>CAWIKD010000001.1:0-21045 GCA_963836545.1 uncultured Acidimicrobiia bacterium
GGTCCGTTCCACGCGGTCGGGGGCTGCCGGCACGCCGACGGCGGCCATCAGGGCCTGGTCGTAGAACACCGTCATCCGCCTGATCCCGGTCTCGGTGACGTCGAGCACCTGGTAGGAGTGCATGTCGAACGTGCCGGCGGATGCCGGGGAGTAGGCGACGAGGGCCGGCTGCCCGTTGGAACGGGTCGGGACGAGCCGCCACGCGCCGGGACGCCGCTCGAACACGCCGGCCATGAACGCCTCGTAGTTGGTCGGACCGGCGAACCAGGCGGCCACCGGCGGCATCTCGAGGATCACATCGGCCGTCACGAGGGCCGTGATGGCGGCGGGATCGGCGCGCTCGAAGGCCGCGACGTAGGCGTCGACGAAGCGGCGGCAGCGGGCGTCGTCGGGGCGCAGCCCTGGTGGCGGCGCTCCCGCCGGCCCGGCCAGCGTGGCTCGCGCCCGCTGCAGGGCGCTGTTCACGGCCGGGGTCGTCGTGTCGAGCAGCTCGGCGATCTCGCTCGCCGAGCAGGCCAGCGCCTCGCGCAGGATCACCGCCGCCCGCTGGCGGGCCGGGAGCCGCTGCATCGCGGCGACGAGCGCCAGGCGCAGGTCGGCGCGGCCGATCGCCGTGGCCGCCGGGTCGTCGTCCGCCACGAGGGCGTCGGGGAGCGGCTGCAGCCACGCCACCTCTGGCGCCATGACCAGCGGTTGGAGGGGATCGTGGCTGGCCGCCGCCACGTCGGCCGGGAGGGCCCGCCGGGCTCGGCGCGATGCCGCCGTGAGGCACACGTTGGTCGCGATGCGGTACAGCCACGTGCGCATCGAGGCCTGCGTCTCGTCGAAGCGGTCGGCCGCCCGCCACGCCCGCAGCATGGTCTCCTGCACGGCGTCCTCGGCGTCGTGCAGCGAGCCGAGCATCCGGTAGCAGAAGGCGAGCAGCTCGCGCCGCCGCGCGTGCATCTCGCGCTCGAGGTCGGTGGCGCTGCTCATGGGCATGTCAGATGTACTCCGGTCGACGACGAAGATCATCGGTCGGGACCGCCACCGATGAGCCTCGGGTGATCGCCAGGTATGTCACGGTGCCACCGATCGAGAGGAACGACCATGACCAGCTTCGGCATCGCCATCCCCCAGACCGTCGAGGACGGACGCTTCGACGGCGCCGCGCTGCAGGCCTTCCTGCGGCGGGCCGAGGAGCTCGGCTTCGAGAGCGGCTGGACCCAGGAGCAGGTGCTCGGCGACTTCCCCGACCTCGCGCCGATGGAGACGATGGCCTATGCCGCGGCCTGCACGTCGCGCCTGCGCCTCGGGTGCGCGGTGCTGGTCAGCACGCTGCACAGCCCGGCCCACCTGGCGCTCAGCGTCGCCTCCGTGGATCAGCTGAGCGGCGGACGGCTCGAGGTCGGCATCGGGACAGGCGGCGGGTACCGCCAGTTCGCCGGCTTCGGCGTCGACAAGGCCACGTTCGTCGCCCGCTTCAACGAGGGCCTCGAGCTGATGCGCAAGCTGTGGACCGAGGACCGCACCGACCACGACGGGCGCTTCTGGCAGCTCTCCGGGGCCGCCATGGAGCCCAAGCCGGTGCAGCGCCCGCACCCGCCGATCTGGATCGGCGGGGCCCACCCGGCGGCGGTGAAGCGGGCGGTGGCATCGGCCGACGGGTTCTTCGGCGCCGGGTCCCAGACGACGGCGGCGTTCGTCGACCAGGTCGCCATGGCCCGCGAGGAGCTGGCGGCCATCGGGCGTGACCCGGCGACGTTCCGCATCGCCAAGCGGGTGTACGTCACCGTGGACGACGACGCCGAGCGGGCGCGCGCCCGGATGGGCGCCGCGCTCGACCGGGTGTACCGCAACTTCGGGCTGCGCGACATGGCCGTCGTGTCCGTCACCGGACCGGCCGACGCGATCGTTGCCGGCACGCAAGAGGTGATCGACGCGGGCGCCGAGCTGATCATGTTCAACCCGCTGTTCGACGACCTCGAGCAGATGGAGCGCCTGGCCGCCGAGGTGATCCCGCGGCTCACGTGACGCAGAGCAGTCCGGCCAGCCACTAGACAAGGCGAGGTGTCGGACCTCGTGACGTCCGAGGAGCAGCAGCCGCCCGCTGTCGCCCGCCCCCTCTCGGCGCGCAGCACCGGGCAGTTCGGCGTGATCGTCTTCCTCGCGTCCGACGTCATGTTGTTCGCCCCGTTCTTCGCGGCGTACTTCCTGCTGCGGGCCGACAACTCGCCGTGGCCGCCGCTCGATGTCGACCTCGACGTCCTCCGGGCGGCCATCTTCACCGCCGTCCTCGTGATCTCGTCGTTCACGTTGGTCATGTCGGATCGGGCCGGCGAGCGGCCGGGTGGACGGCGCGGGATGCAGCGGTGGTTGCTCGTGACGATCGCCCTCGGGTTGGCGTTCCTGATCAACCAGCTGCTCGAGTACCGCTCACTCGGGTTCGGCGCCGACAGCCACGCCTACGGCAGCACGTACGTGCTGCTGACCGGCCTCCACGCCTGCCACGTCACTGCCGGCATCTGCGCCATGGCCCTGCTGTTCGTCCGCTCGGCGCGCAGCCGCGACCACGAGTCGGTGGCGTCGTGGGCCGGCGGCGTCTCCCTGTTCTGGCACCTCGTCGACATCATCTGGTTGCTCGTGTTCACGACGATCTGGATCATCCAGTGAAGCTGCTGTTGGCCGTACCGGTCGTCGCCGCCGCGGTCGTCGGACTGGTGTCGTTCGGCGCGGTCGGGGGCTCGGCGGCGCCCGAGCAGCGGCCGGTCGACGGTGGCGACCTCTACATCGCCCAGTGCGCGGCCTGCCACGGCGCCGACGGGAAGGGAGTCAAGGATCGGGGGCCGGCGCTCACCAACGAAGGCGCGGCGGCGGTCGACTTCGTGCTGCGCACGGGCCGCATGCCGCTGCCCCAGCCGAACATGGAGGCCGAGCGGGCCCGCCCCCGGTTCACCGACGCCGAGATCGTCGCCCTCGTCGACCACGTCGCCGCGTTCGGGGACGGCCCGGTGATCCCCGACGTCGACCCGGCGCGCGGCGACCTCGCTCGCGGCGCTCGGCTGTATCAGCTCAACTGCGCGGCGTGCCACGTGGCGTCGGGATCGGGCGCCGCCATCGGCGGTGGCCGCAACGCCCCCGACCTGATGCAGGCCACGGCGACGGAGATCGGCGAAGCCGTCCGCGTCGGTCCTGGCGCGATGCCGCGGTTCGCGACCCTCAGCGATCAGGACGTCGACGACCTCGCCGCCTACATCGGGAACATGCAGAACCGTCGCACGACGGCGCCGGAGGACTTCGGCGGCGTCGGCCCCGTGGCCGAGGGCCTCGCTGCTTGGCTCCTCGCGCTGCTGCCGATCATCGCCCTGACCCGCTGGATCGGACGTCCCCACGAGGGCCGTGACGCGCCGGTCGACGAGACGGCGGAGGCCTCGTGAGCGACGAGCGCGACACCACCCGGCGGCCCAACACGCGCGCCTATCGGGCGGCGATCGTCTCGTTCGTGATCGCCACGGCCGGGGGCATCGCGGCGGCGATCGGGTACGGCACCGACAACACCGGCGACCTGCTCGGGCTGGGTCTGGCGGCGGCGTTGTTCGGCATCGGCTTCGGCCTCGTCTGCTGGGCCAAGTACCTCGACTTCGACGAGCACGCGGTGCAGCAGCGAGAGCAGCTCGTGACGACGCCAGCAGCGAAGGAGGAGCTGCACGAGGAGCTGGCGACGACCGGCGCCGTGCTCGGCCGTCGCAAGCTGATCATCGGGCTCTTCGGCGTCTCGTTCGTCAGTCTGGTCGTCGGGTTCATCGGACCGATCGGGTCGCTCGGTCCGAAGCCCCGTGGGGAGCGGGCTCGCACGCCGTGGAAGGCCGGGTCGCGGCTCGTGACCCTCGACGGCACGCCGATCGAGCTGGCCTCACCGACCTTCGACCAGCTCGTCACCGTCTTCCCGGAGGGCAGCATCGGCGTCGACGACGCCCAGGTCGTGCTGCTGCGGATGCCGCCGGAGGTGCTCACCCAGAAGACGATCGACGCCGGGGCGCTCGAGGGGTGGGTCGCCTACTCCAAGATCTGCACCCACGCCGGCTGCTCCGTCGGCCTGTTCGGCGTCGACAACCGGCTGCCCGACACGCTGCGCCAGCTGGTGTGCCCCTGCCACCAGTCGGTGTTCGATCCGGTCAACGCGGCCGAGCCGGTCGGCGGTCCGGCGACCCGCTCGCTGCCCCAGCTGCCCCTCGACGTCGATGCCCAGGGCTTCCTCGTCGCCAAGGGCCCGTTCGACCGCATCGTCGGCCCGGTCGCCTGGAACGAAGCATGAGCGAGGCACCGGTGGCCGGCGAACAGGAGACGTCGCCCGATGCGGCGACGGCCGGTCGGCCCCGACGCGGCCTCGTCGAGCGCTACATCGACTCGGTCACCGACCGCCTCGGCGCCAACTCGCTGACCAGCAAGATGCTGCGCAAGGTGTTCCCGAACCACTTCTCGTTCCTCTGGGGCGAGGTGGCGCTGTACTGCTTCGTGGTCCTGCTCATCACCGGGACCTACCTGACGTTCTTCTTCGAGGGCTCGCAGCAGCGCCTCATCTACCACGGGTCGTACCGGCCGTTGCAGGGCGCCGAGGTCTCGGCCGCCTACGACTCGGTGATGCGGATCTCCTTCGACGTCAAGGGCGGGCTGCTGATCCGCCAGATGCACCACTGGGCCGCCCTCATCTTCATCGGCGCCATCGCCCTCCACATGGCCCGCATCTTCTTCACCGGCGCCTTCCGCCGGCCGCGCGAGATCAACTGGGTCGTCGGCGTGCTGCTGCTGATCCTCGCCCTCGCCGCCGGGTTCACCGGCTACTCGCTCCCCGACGACCTGCTGTCGGGCAGCGGGCTGCGCATCACCCAGGCGATCATCCTCGCCATCCCGTTCATCGGCGAGCGCATGAGCTACCTGATCTTCGGCGGCGACTGGCCGGGCAACGACATCATCGGGCGCCTCTATCCCGTGCACATCCTGCTCATCCCGGCGGCGATCGTCGGCGTGCTCGGCATCCACCTGGCCCTCGTCTGGCACCAGAAGCACACCCAGTTCCGCGGCCCCGGCCGCACCGAGCACAACGTCATCGGCCTGCGCGTGTGGCCGGGCTTCGCCATCAAGTCGATCGGCCTGATGTTCCTCGTGGCCGGCGTGATCACCGCGATGGGCGCGCTGTTCCACGTCAACGCGATCTGGCTGTACGGGCCCTACGACGTCGGCTCGGCGACGTCCTACTCGCAGCCCGACTGGTACATCGGCTTCCTCGAGGGCTCGCTGCGCCTGTTCCCGCCGTTGGAGATCCGCATCGGCAGCTTCATGATCAACAACCTGGTGTTCTCGGCGATGATCGTGCCCGGGATCATCTTCTCCGGGCTGATCATGGTGCCCTGGATCGAGCGCCACTTCACCAAGGACGACAGCGAGCACCACCTCCTCGACCGACCCCGTGACGCGGCCCACCGCACGGCCGCCGGCGTCTCGGCGACGTCGTTCGTCGCCGTGCTGTTCCTCGGTGGCTCGCAGGACATCATCGCCGGCACCCTGCGCCTGTCGATCGGTCACATCACGACCATCCTGCAGATCTCGGCGCTGGTCGTGCCGCCGATCGCCTACTACCTCACGTATCGGATCTGCCGCGCCCTGGCGACGCGGCCGGGCCCCGACCGCACCGAGCGGGCCGGCGTGATCCTGCGCGACGCCGGCGGTGGCTACCGCGAGGCGACCGAGCGCGAAGAGGAGGCGGCGGAGACAGCCGCCACCGCATCTTCGGTCGGAGCGGGGGAGTGAGGATGGAGGGCGGCCTGGCGCCGCCGCTCACCGAACAGGCCCAGGACATCGAGCAGATCTGGAACGGCGTGCTCATCGCGGCGGTGATCGTCGGCGTGCTCGTGATCGCGCTGATCGTCTTCGTCGTGATCCGCTTCCGTCGCCGCGACGACCGCTTGCCGTTCCAACGTCGGGAGAACATCCCGGTCGAGGTGACCTACCTGGTCGTGCCGTTGCTGATCGTCGGCGCGCTGTTCGGGATCACGTTCTTCTCGGTGCGCTCGATCGACGACGAGGACCCCGACCCCGACCTCACGGTCGTCGTCACCGGGTTCCAGTGGCAGTGGCAGTTCGCCTACCCCGAGTCGGGCACGACGGTGATCGGCACCGATCGGGAGGAGCCCGAGCTCGTGCTGCCGGCCGGCACCAAGGTCCAGTTCGACCTCACGTCGGTCGACGTCATCCACTCGTTCTGGATCCCCGGGTTCCGCTTCAAGCGGGACATGTTCCCGGGCCAGACGCAGACGTTCCAGGTCGACGTCGGCGACCGCACCGGCTCGTGGCCGGACTCCGGCGTGTGCGCCGAGTTCTGCGGGCTCGACCACCACAAGATGCGGTTCTCGGTCCGCATCGTCACCCCGGACGAGTTCCAGTCCTGGCTCCAGGAGGCCCGCCCATGACGACGACCGCCGCCGCACCCGGCCCCACACCGATGCCGAGCTCGACCGACCTGGTCGACATCGACGCGATGGTGGCCCTGCGGCCCGGCGAGCACGCCGGCCTCCCGCGCACGCTGCTGGGCTGGCTGACGACGACCGACCACAAGGCGATCGGCGTCGCCTACGCCGTGACCGCGCTCGTGTTCCTCGCCGTCGGTGGCGCGCTGGCCGGGATCATCCGCGCCGAGCTGGCCACGCCCGGCCTCCAGCTCGTCGACGAGTCGACGTACAACAGCCTCTTCACGATCCACGGCAGCGTGATGGTGTACCTGTTCGCCGTCCCGTTCGGGTTCGCCCTCGCCAACTACCTCGTGCCCCTGCAGATCGGTGCCGCCGACCTCGCGTTCCCCCGCCTCAACGCGCTGTCGTACTGGCTGTACCTGTTCGGCGGGGTGACGATGCTGCTCGGCTTCTTCACCAACGGTGGGGCGGCGTCGTTCGGCTGGTTCGCCTACCCGCCGCTGTCCGGGCCCACCGGGACGCCCGGCCTCGGTGGCGACTTCTGGATCGTCGCCATCATCCTGACCGGGACGTCGGGCACGCTGAGCGCCGTCAACATCATCACGACCGTCACCATGATGCGTGCGCCCGGGATGACCATGTTCCGGATGCCGATCATGACCTGGAACCTGTACCTGACGAGCTTCATGGTGCTCGTCGCGTTCCCCGTGCTGACCGGCGCCCTCGTCATGCTGGAGGCCGACCGCCGCTTCGGGACCCACTTCTTCGAACCGCGGAGCGGGGGCTCACCGATCCTCTACCAACACCTGTTCTGGTTCTTCGGGCACCCGGAGGTGTACATCGTCGCCTTGCCCTTCTTCGGGGTGGTCACCGAGATCTTCCCGGTGTTCTCCCGAAAACCGGTGTTCGGGTACAAGGGCCTGGTCCTCGCCACGCTCACCATCGCCGCGCTGTCGACATCGGTGTGGGCCCACCACATGTTCGCCACCGGACAGGTCGTGCTGCCGTTCTTCGCGGCCACGTCGTTCCTCATCGCCGTGCCCACCGGGGTCAAGGTGTTCACGTGGATCGGCACGATGTGGGGAGGCGCCATCCGCTTCCACCCGGCGATGCTGTTCTCGATCGGGTTCCTCGTGACGTTCATCATCGGCGGCCTGACCGGCGTGATGCTGGCGTCGCCGACGCTCGACTTCCACCTCACCGACACGTACTTCGTCGTCGCCCACTTCCACTACGTGATGGGGGGCACGGTGATCTTCGCCCTGCTCGCCGCCATCTACTTCTGGTGGCCCAAGGTCACCGGGCGGTTCCTCGACGAACGCCTCGGCAAGATCCACTTCTGGCTGATGTTCGTCGGCTTCAACATGACGTTCTTCGTCATGCACCTGCTCGGCCGTGACGGCATGCCGCGCCGCGTCGCCGACTACCCGGACGTCGATCACGTCGCCGCCCTGAACCAGGTGGCGTCGATCGGCATGGTCGTGCTGACGCTGTCGTTCGTGCCGTTCCTGATCAACATCTGGCGCTCCCTGCGCGGACCGAGGACGGCGGGCGCCGACCCGTGGGGCGCCAACTCGCTGGAGTGGGCGACGACCTCGCCGCCGGCCGAGCACAACTTCTCGTGGCTGCCACCGATCCGCTCCGAACGGCCGGTGTTCGACTTCCGCTGGATGAACCACCCCGACGTCAGCGCGATCGGCACGACGGAGGCGTGGAAGGACCGCCAGGACCACGACTCCCGCTGGATCCCGCTGCACCCGTGGAGCCCGGACGACGAGCCGCGCGGCGAGACGCGGCCGGATGCCGAGACGGGCGGGACGGCCACGATGGTCGACGAGGACGAGCCCGACCCGTGAGGACCGAGCTGATCATCTGGACGCTCGCCGTCGCGTTCTACGCCGTCCTCGGCGCGATCTACTGGATCGTCGGCGGTGATGCTGCCGGCGCCTCGCTGTTGCTGATGGGCACGTTCCTCGGCGGACTCGTCGCCGGGTGGATCTGGGACTGGCGGCGGCGCAACCGCAAGGTGCCGCGGCCGGCCGATCGCGTCGACGCCGACGCCGGTGACGAGACCGGCATCGTCGGCGTGTTCCCGACGGCCAGCCTGCGCCCGCTGGCCCTCGGCGTCGGCATCTCGGCCGCCGCCCTCGGGGTCGTGCTCGGATCGTGGATGCTGATCGCCGGCATCGGGATCATCGCCTCGCAAGTGGCCCTGCTCACCCGGGACGCCGACCGGTGATCGCCCACACCGGCGTCGATCACGTCGCTGTCGGTGTCATCGGCGCGCTGTTCGTCGCCCTCTACGGCGGTGCCTGGTTGCGCTTGGCCCACCCGTCGACGGCGCGGCTGTGGGCGTGGATCGGTGGCGTCGCGTTCGTCGTCGTGGCGTCGCTGCCGTTCATGGAGTCGCTCGCCCAGGAGTCGTTCTCCGGGCACATGGTGCAGCACCTCATCGTCATCATCGGCGCCGCCCCGTTGCTCGTGCTGGCTCGGCCGGTGCAGACGCTGATGACCGTCGGTTGGATCCCGCCCACCGCCCTCGGTCGACGGATGGGCGTGCTGTGGCACCGCTGGGCGCCGGCGTTGGGCCCCGGGCTGTTCCTCGTCGTGATGTTCGCGACCCACCTGACGCCCATCTACGACGACGCCCTCGGCAACCGTTGGCTGCACGAGAGCGAGCACGCCGCGTACCTCATGTCGGCGTGCGCCATGTGGGCCGCGGTGGTCGGGGTGCGTCGCACCGGCGCCGCCATGCGGGTCGCCGCGGTGTTCGGGGTGATCGCGCTGAGCTCGTTCCTCGGGCTCATCCTGATGGCCGCGGCGCGGCCGTTGATGCCGACCTACGAGGCGCGGCCTCGGGTTCGATCACGCCCTGTCCGATCAGCGTTCGGCCGCCGCGCTCATGTGGGTGTCGGGGTTGCTGACGACGCTGCCGCTGCTCCTCGCCGCCGTGTGGCGCTGGGCCTCGGCCGAGGAGCAGATGGCCCGCCGCGCCGAGTCGCTCGCCGACCTCGCCGCCCGTCGCGCCGCCGCCTCGCGCAACTAGTGGCGACCCGCCGGGTCGCCGCGCCGCGGGCCGGTCGTGTGCCCAGTGCTCCGGCGGCGCCAGACTGGTGCGGTGCGGGACGGGCTACCCAGCGGGTCGGTGACGTTCGTGTTCACGGACATCGAGGGTTCGACGCGCATGCTGCGCGAGCTCGGTGAGGAGTACTCCGAGATCCTCGAGCGACATCGCGACGTCCTGCGGGCGTCGTGGTCGCAGTGCGGCGGCACGGAGGTCAGCACCGACGGCGACGCCTGCTTCGTCGCCTTCTCGTCGGCGGCCGACGCGGTGCGCGGCTGCGTGCTGGCGCAGGCCGCGCTCGGCGACACGGTGTGGCCCGGCACCGCCCGCCCGTCCGTGCGGATGGGGATCCACACGGGCGTGGCCTTCCCGCGTGACGGCGACTACGTCGCGCTCGCCGTGCACCAGGCGGCGCGGGTGGTCACGGCGGCGCACGGAGATCAGGTCGTCCTGTCCGAGGACACGATGCGCGCCCTGGCCTCGGAGCGCGACGAGGCGGTGGTGCCGTTGATCGAGCTCGGGCGCTACCGGCTTCGGGACTTCGACGCCCCGGTCGCGCTGTACCAGGCCGGGTCGAACGACGCGTTCCGAGCGGTCCGCGCCCTGCCCGCCGACCGCCACAACATCGTTGCGTCGCGCGACGTCCTTCGTCGGGCGCGAGGCCGACGTCGCCACCCTGCGCCAGCGCTTGACCGACGAGCGCCTCGTCACGGTCGTCGGCCTCGGCGGGCTCGGGAAGTCGCGCCTCGCGTCAGAGCTCAGCCTGCGGGTCGCCGACGACTGGAACGACGGGGTGTGGCTCGTCGACCTCTCCGTCGTCTCCGACGACCTCCAGGTCACTCCCAGCGTTGCCGCCGCCCTGGGCATCGGCGTGTCCGTGGACGACGCGGACTACGACGTGGCGGCGGCGCTCCGGGACCGCAGGCTGCTGCTCGTCCTGGACGGATGCGACCGCGTCCTCGACGCGGCGGCGACGCTCGCCGAGGAGCTGCTGCGGACGTGTCCCAACGTGACCATCCTGGCGACCAGCCAGGAGCCGCTCGATCTCCCGGCGGAGGCGGTGTACCGCCTGACGCCGCTGTCCCTCGACGACGATGCCGTCGAGCTGTTCGTCGACCGCGCTCGGCGCCACGGCGCAACCCCCGATCGCGACGTGGCGAGGCAGATCGTCAGCCGTCTCGACGGGGTGCCGCTCGCGCTCGAGCTCGCGGCATCGCGAGCCGCCGTGATGTCGTCCGCCGACCTCCTCGCCGGCCTCGATCGCCGCTTCCAACTGCTCCGCGCGACCTCGCGCGGCCTCCCCGCGCGCCAGCGCACGATGCTCGGCCTCCTCGACTGGAGCACCGAGGTCCTCGAGCCGGCTGAGCGGATGGCGTTCGAACGCCTCTCGATCTTCGCCGCGCCGTTCGACATCGCCGCCGCGACGGCGGCGCTCGCCGACGACGACCTCCCTGCCGACGACGTCGCCCTCCACATCTGGTCCCTGACCGACAAGTCGCTCGTGGTCCTCGAGACGAGCGACGACGGCACCCGATACCGGATGTTCGAGACCGTGCGGGCCTACGCCGCCGAACGGCTCCGAGCGCACGGCGGCGACGTCGCGCCGCGAGCGGCCCTGGCCGCGTGGTACGTCGACCGGTTCCCGATGCGGCGCCGTGGCGACCCGGCGTGGATCTCGGCGCTCGCCGTGGAGATCGACATCCTGAGCGGGCTCATCGACGAGATGGCGCCGAGCGACGACGAGCTGCCTGCCTTGGCCCGGCTCCGCGGCGAGATCCGCACCGTGCGGGCCGAGCACCGCACGGGGGTCGAGGAGATCGATCACGTCCTTGCTCGCCGCACCACGTGGACACCGGCCTGGGTCCGCCTGGAGCTGTTCGCGGCCAGCCTGCTCGGTGAGCTCGGCGAGGTCGACGCCGCCTTCGCGCGCTGTGATCGCGCCGAGCCCCACCTCGACGGCGACAGGGCGGCCGATCGGTGGGGTCCGGTGAGCGTGGCGTCGCCGCGAGCGCTCCTGTTGCTGCGGATCGGCGATGTGGATGCGGCTCGCCGCACCGCCCTCGTCTCGCTCGACGTCGCCGGCGACCACGATCGAGCGTCGTCGCTGTTCAGCCTGGCCCTCATCGCCCAGACCGCCGACGGCGCCGAGACCCTCGAGCTGTACCGCGAGGCCACCGAGCTCGCTCGAGCGGCCGACGATCACGTGTTGATCGCGCTGGCGATGAACAACTCGGCCGAGTGCAAGCTGCGGACCGGGGAGCTCGGCGAGGCGGCCGCGCTGCAGCGCGAGTCTCTCGCGCTGGCCGCCGAGCTCGGGATGAAGCACATCGCGGCGTTCGGGCTGATCGTCGCCGCCCGCATGGCCGAGCAGACGGGAGACGACGAGCGCGCCGTGCGCCTCCACGCCCGGGCCGACGTCATCCTCGCCGAGACCGGCATCCGACTCTTCGACGACGATCTCGCGCTCAGCGACGGGATGCGCGAGCGAGCCCGTCAGCGGATCGGTGGCGCCGCCTACGAGCGCGAGGTCGAGGTCGGTCGGGCCCTCGACCTCGCGGTCGCGCTGGAGGAGGCCGACGAGACGTTCCGCGCCGTCGAGGCATCGGCGGCCGTGGTCACCGATGCCGGGAGCCGACAGGCGTGACGGTCAGCGGCCGGTGAACTGCGGTGGGCGGCGCTCCAGGAAGCTGGCCACGCCCTCCTTGTGATCATCGGAGCGGAAGCAGCGCTCCATGACCTCGCGGTTGACCTTGGCGTGGTCGTCGAAGGAGCGTCCGAGTCCGGCGTACAGCAGGGCCTTGGTCTCGGCGATCGCGAAGGGCGAGCCGGTGGCGAAGCGGGCGGCTTCGGCGCGGGCGGCGGCCTCCAGCTCGTCGGGCTCCACGAGGGCCGCCACGTAGCCCATCCCGGCCATGTCCTCGGCCGACATGATCTCGCCGGAGAACAGCAGCCGGGCCGTCGCCTGCACCCCGATCAGCCGGGGCAGGATCCACGTCCCGGCGCCGGTGTCGGGCACGAGGCCGCGGTGCACGAACACCCAGCCGAAGCGCGCCCGCGGTGTGGCGATGCGCACGTCGCACATCGACGTGAACTCGGCGCCCATGCCGATGGCCGGCCCGTCGATGGCGCAGACGATCGGCTTCGGGCAGTCCATCAGCGGCGCCGCGCCGCGGACGCGCCGCTGGCCGCCGCCGCTGCGCTGGTCCTCGGGCGTGCCCTGCAGGTCCGAGAGGTCGGTGCCGGCGCAGAACGCGCCGGGGACCCCGGTCAGGATCAGCGCCCGGGCGCCGTCGTCGGCGGCGCCTTCGTCGAGGGCGTCCCACAGCTCGTTGAGCATGGCGTAGGTCATGGCGTTCTTCTTCTCGGGCCGATCGATCGTGATCGTGCCGATGCCGTCGCTCGCCGCATAGGAGATGAAACCCATGCATCGACCGTACGGCGGCCGCACCCCCCGCTCGGCACCGAGACCGGATTCTGATGCCACAGAGGCACGTGCAGCGTGCCTCAGTGGCATCAGAATCGGAGCCGGGCCGGCCTGGAACGGCAGAGGGCCCCGGTGCCGAAGCACCGGGGCCCTCGGGGTCCGGGACGGTCAGGTCAGGAGACCGTCACTCGCACTTGCCTCCGTCGCACCAGATCTGGTTCATCTGGTGGCGGCCGGAGAAGGCCAGGCCGACGCCGGTCTGCCCGTCGGGCAACTTGTTGGCTTCGAGGCCGTTGACGTACGGCTGCTCGATGATGCCCCACAGGGCCCACGACAGCCAGATGTTGTACACCTGCTGGCCGAACACCTTGTTGACCTGCTCGGCGGCCGTCTTGCGCTCGGCCGGATCGGAGCTGGTGTGCAACGTGTCGAGGGCCGCATCCATGTCGGTGTCCTTGAAGCGCCCGAAGTTGAGCGCCAGCGAACCGATCGGCGCCGCCGACGTGCTCTGCCACCAGTAGCGCTGGGTGTCGGGGTCGATGCCACCGTGGTTGCGCCAGGCGAAGGCGTTGAACGTGCCGTTGAGCGCCAGGCCGATGTACTGGCCCTGCTCGACGGGCGTGATCTTGGCCTTGACGCGGCCACCGAGGACGTCGTTCCACATCGAGATGATCAGCGTGTTCGACTCCACGTTGAACGGGTCGTTCGTCGTGTTGAACGTGAACTCGATGTCCTGCGTCCCGAGGTCGGCGAGGCACTGATCGAACTCGGCGTTGGCCTTGTCCGGGTCGTACGTCGGATAGCCGCTGTCCTTGAGGTAGCCGAGCACGCCGGGACCGAACGGCCCGGTGGCCGCCAGCGTCAGGCCGGCATCGCGCTCCTCGATGTAGCGCTGGACGTCGGTGGCGTAGGCCAACGCCTTGCGGCAGTGCAGGTTCAGCAGCGGGCTCTTGGCGTTGGTGCCGTCGGGGTCGGTGTCGCCCTCGGCCACGTTGAGCATGATGTAGCCGGTGTCGCCGAAGAGGCTGGTGGCGATGGTCTCGACCGAGTCGTCCTCCTCGAACTGCTTGATCGAGTCGCCGTTCGACGTGTGGATGATGTCGAACTGACCCGAGCGCAGCGAGTTGCTGCGGCTGTCGATGTCGACGGCCACGACGCCCTCGACGGCATCGAGGTACGGCAGCTCCTCACCGGTGATGCCCTTGGGGCCGCGCCAGTAGTCGTCGTTGCGGGACAGCTTGAACGAGTTGCCGTTGCCGGGCGTGTACGAGTCGAACTTGAACGCACCGAGACCGACCGGCTTGGTGACGTCACCGTTGGCTGGCGTCGCCGCGAGGGCGGCGTCGTAGACCGGCGACTTCGGGTCGCGCTGGGTGATGTCGGGCAGCGTCTTCAGCCACTCCGGCGACATCATGAAGGCGCACTGGCGCTCGGTGAAGGCACGGGGCAGGGCGACCCACGGGCCGCCGTTCGACTTGATGGTGACCTCCTGGCCGGAACCGGTCACCGAGGCCAGCGGGACGTAGGCGGCCCCGGTCAGCGGCGAGTACTTGCACGTGTTGATGTTGAAGGCCACGGCGGCGCCGTCGAGCGGCGTGCCGTCCTGGAACTTGATGCCGTCGCGGACGTGCAGCTTCCACTCGGTGGCGTCGGCGTTGGGCTCCCACTTGTCGATGAGCACGCCGGCGATCTCGCCGTCGGCGGTGGCACCGAACAGCGGGTCCGACACCGAGGCCAGCAGGACGTAGCCGGCGGTGGCGAAGCTCGACTTGTACGGGGCCCACGGGTTCGCCGTGTCGGCCTCGATGCCGTAGACGAGCGTGCCGCCCTTGACGGGCTCGCCCTCGTCCTCGACGTGCTTCTCGCCGGGCGGCAGCTCACGCTCGGACGCCTTGGGCAGGCCGTTGTCCTCGCCGCCGCCGGCGGTCGAACCGGTGCCGGGCGTCGACGACGCGGTCGTGTCCTCGGACCCGCCCGTCGTCGTCGCCGTCGTGGCATCGGACTCGGCGGTCGTCGTTGCCGACGCCGCAGTCGTGGCGGTCGTGCCTTCGGCGACGGTGCCGCTGCCGGCGCTGTCGTCGTCGTCGCCGCATGCGGCAACGGCGACGAGCGATGCGACCGTCAGCGCGGCAAGCGCCACCGATCGTCTGTTGTTGAGACGCACTCTTCCCCCTGTGTGGAGTCGATGGCCCGTGCGGGGCCGGTGTTCACCGCGGGGCCGACAGAAATGGGAGGAGCCCGCCCCGCTCGGCCCATGGTGGCCGAAGGGTGTTTGCCGTGCCAAGCCGGGCGCCAAAAACCCGTTGCGGATGCACTGAGCGATCGCTCAGGGCGATGAAGCCCAACGTTTGTACCGATCCGACGGTGACATGGGGCTCAGCTCGGGTGCGCGAAGACCCACAGCAGGGCGGTCAGCGACAGCCCGTCGCCGACCTGTCCGGCGTCGATCGCCGTGCGCACGTCGGCCCATGGAACCCACTCGACCCGATCGGCTTCGTCGGTGTCGGACGGGTCGCCGACGTGCTCGGCGGTGTCGGCGGCGAACAGGTGGAAGGCACTGTCCGAGATCCCGTTGTGGGGGAAGTAGCTGACGAGGGAACGCAACGGACCCGGACTCCAGCCGGTCTCCTCCAGCGTCTCGCGGTGGCCGGCCTCGGTCGGCGACTCGCCGGCGTCGACGCGGCCGGCCGGGATCTCCCAGCCCCACGTGTCGGTCGTGAAGCGATGGCGCCAGAGCAGCAGCACGCCGTCGTGGCCCGGATCGGTGACGACCACCCCCGCAGCCGGCGCCGGCATCCGCACGACGTGGTGCTCGAAGCGCCGCGCCGCTCGGGAGCTCGACGTCGACGAGGCTCAAACCCACCCACTCGCTGTCGTACAGCGAGCGCTCGCCGTGGACCTTCCAGCGCACGGTCAGGCCTGGTACGCGATCAGCTCGACGAGGTTCCCGTCGGGATCTCGGGTGTACACGCTGCGTCCCGTGGTGGTGCCACCGGCGCGCCCACCGACGCGGTCGACCGGGCCCTCGATGATCGCCCCACCGGCCGCCTCGATGACCGCCGCCGCCTCCTCGACCGTGCCCGACCAGACGAAGCAGAGGTCGCCGCAGCCCGGCTGCGCCGTCGGTCCGCGCAGCGTGAAGCGCTCGTCCTGCCACAACGCGGGGGCGTGCACGTTGAGCTTGACGTCGCCGAGGGCGAGGGCGACGAAGGGGGCCCGACCGGCGCGCCAGGCATCCTCGCCGACGGGCGTGAACCCGAGCCGGCGGTAGAACTCGATCAGCGCACCGGGATCGGCGCTCGGGATGGCGACGTGGTCGAACGATTCGATGGCCATCGGTCAGAAGCCTGGGAACGCCCGGCGCAGGTCGTCGAGCTCGAGGGCGCCACTCGCCGTGGCCCCGTGCTCGCGGTCGGCGGGCAGGCGCCCGGCGGTGAGCCGTACGAGGGCCTCGGTCGGGATGACCAGCTCGCCGGCGGTGGGACCGTCGCCGGCCGGGCGCAGATCGACGTTGTCGCCCAGCTCGAGCTCGAATCGGCGCTCCGGTCGGGAGGTGCGCACGGCGATGGTCGTGTCCTCGGCCGGTCGGGTCTCGCGCGGCGTGAAGCGGCCGATGAAGCCGACCATCATCGGCAGCCGATCGACGAGCAGGGCGGCGGCCTCGTCGGCGACCTCGGCATCGGGGTCGAACGCGGCGAGCACGTCCCAGCTGTGCAGCCCGAGCTCGGACAGTCGGAAGCCGGCCGCCGTGGCGGCGTCGATCGGCGCCGGCAGGAACGGGAGGTCCACCTCGATGGCCGCCAGCTCGTCGTCGGAGCGGGCCTCCCACCAGGCGACGAGGCGCTCGTCGGCGTCCACGAAGGCGGCCGCCGCGGCGTCCGGGGCCAGTGCGTTCCACCGATCCCAGACCTCCTGGTTCTCGATCGGCGCGCCGGAGGCCGTGGCCAGGCCGATCTCCGCGCCGCTGCCGAGGTGCGACAGCACCTGGGCGACGGTCCAGTCCGAGCAGAGCGACTGCGCCTTGAGGTCGTCCGCGGAGGCGCCGGCGACGAACGCGGCGAGTCGATCGTGACCGCTGCGGAGGGCGGCGATCCAGATCCGGGGATCCTGTTCCATGGCGTGGACGGTACGTCGGTAGACACGGGGTGAGCTCGTTCGTCGAATGAGCATGGAGAGCAATCCAACGGACATGGCGAACCGGACGACCGGGCTGCGGGCCCGCGAGGAGGCATCGTGAGGTACATGCTGCTGATCTGCACCGACCCGGAGGCGCCGAGCGACCCGCCGGGCGTGCCCGACATCGACCATTGGGTCGACGAGATGGACGGCCGGCACGTGCGCCAGATGGGCGAGCAACTGGCGCCCGCGTCGGCGGCCACGACGGTGCGCGTGCGGGACGGCAAGACCCTGCTGACCGACGGCCCCTTCGCCGAGACGAAGGAGCAGATCTGCGGGTTCGACATCATCGACTGCGCCGACCTCGACGAGGCCATCGCGGTCGCCGCGCAGCATCCGATGGCGTGGGAGGGCCGAGTCGAGGTGAGACCGTTCTGGACGCCGCCGACGCCGTCGTAGCCGCCCACGCGACCGAGTGGCGGGTGATCGTCGGCGGCCTCATCCGGTTGACGGGCGACTGGGAGCTGGCCGAGGAGTGTGCCCAGGACGCCTTCGCCCGGGCGCTCGAGCGGTGGCCGCTCGACGGCGTGCCCGATCGCCCGGGCGCGTGGCTGGCGACCACCGCTCGCAACCGGGCGATGGACCGGTTGCGGCGCTCGACGGTCGAGGCCCGCAAGCACGCGCAGGTCGTCCGCGCGCCCTCGTCGAGGCGCCGCCGGCGACGTCGGCGGGGCCGCTCGACGACGAGTTGAGCCTGCTCTTCACGTGCTGCCATCCGGCCCTCGGGATGGAGTCGCGCGTGGCCCTCACCCTGCACGCCGTCGGCGGGCTGACCACCGCCGAGATCGCCCGCGCCTTCCTCGTCCCGGTGCGCACGATGACGCAGCGGCTGTTCCGGGCCCGCCGCAAGATCCGCGATGCGGTCATCCCGTTTCGCGTGCCGGCCGCCGATCAGCTCGCCGAGCGGCTCGATGGCGTGCTCGCCGTGCTGTACCTGGTGTTCAACGAGGGCTATCACGCCACTGGCGGCGCCTCGGTCTCGCGGGTGCTGCTGACCACCGAGGCGATCCGGCTGGCCTCGATCGTCGCCGAGCTGCTGCCGTCGGAGCCGGAGGCGCAGGGCCTGCTGGCGCTGATGGAGCTGCATGATGCCCGCCGAGCGAGCCGCGTCGATCCGGTCGGCGACATCGTCCCACTCGACGTCCAGGACCGCGCCCGCTGGGACCGGGCCCGGATCGAGGCGGCGGCGGCCCGACTCGACGACGCCGTCGCGCTCGGTCGTCCGGGTCCGTACCAGCTGCAGGCGGCCATCGCCGCGTGTCACGCCGTCGCGGCCGACGCCGACGACACCGACTGGACCCAGATCGCCCTGCTCTACGGGCGGCTGGCGGAGCTCGTGCCGAGTCCCGTCGTCGAGCTCAACCGGGCGGTGGCCGTGGCGATGGCCGACGGCCCGGCGGCCGGCCTGCCGATCATCGAGTCGTTGGTCGCCGTCGACGCCCTCCCCGGCTATCACCTCCTCCCGGCTGCCCGCGCCGATCTCCTGCGCCGCCTCGCCCGGTGGGACGAGGCGGCGGGGGCGTACCGCGACGCCCTGGCCCTGGTGACGAACGAGTCCGAGCGCCGCTTCCTCCATCGCCGCCTCGACGAGGTGCTAGCGATGCGGCATGGTTGCTGACCTCGATCTCGTCCGTCGTCTCGCCGCCGCCGATCGGGGGCTGGCGATCGTCGCCACGACCCGGGCCGACGGTTCGGTGCAGTCCTCGCTCGTCAACGCCGGCGTCCTCGATCACCCCGTGACCGGCGAACCCGTCGTCGGCCTCGTCGTCGCCGGCGGGGCGTTGAAGCTGCGTCTGATGCGCCGGTCCGGACGGGCCGCGGTCACGTTCCGCGCCGGCTGGGAGTGGGTCGCCGTCGAGGGACCGATCAGCATGATCGGGCCCGACGACCCGGCCCCCGGCGTCGACCTGCCGGCCCTGCTGCGGGCCGTCTTCACGGCGGCCGGTGGCACCCATGACGACTGGGACGAGTTCGATCGGGTCATGGCGGCGGAACGGCGGGGTGCGGTGTTCGTCGCTCCGGCCCGGATCTCATCCAACTAGGGCGCTGCGGCTCTGTGTCTCTTGTTGAAGAGCTCTTGAAGTGGGGGTGGGCTGGGTCGTGTGACGGGTCGGGCCGCGCCGCGTGCGGCCGGCCGCCGCGGCGTCAGGCGGCGGGGGCTCTGGCTGGTGGGCGCCATTGGCCTTCGTGGATGAGGTGGTGGTGCTTGGTGCAGAGTGGGATCAGGTTCTCGAGGTTGGTCGTGCCTCCTTGGTTCCATTCGGTGAGGTGGTGGATGTCGCAGTCGCCGAAGCGGACGGGGCAGTCGGGTGCGGCGCAGGTCTGGTGCATGGCTCGGAGTGCTCGTCGTTGGTCGGCTGAGGCCAACCGTTTGGCTCGTCCGACGTCGACGACTCTCCCGTCGCCGTCGAGCACGATGGGGATGATGTCGGCGTCGCAGGCCAGCCGCCTGACCGTTGCTGGTGGGAGGGGCTGGCCGTCGTAGGTCTCGCAGACGCCGGACTCGTGGACGCCGTTGCGCAAGGTCTCGAGGTCGATGAGCACCAGCAGCTCGGCTGGACGGCGCCCGCCGACCGATGGCGTTGCGGTCACGATCGCCATGAACGCGTCGGCTTTCAACTGGTCGAAGCTGCGGCCGTTGTCGGGCTTGGCCTTCTCGGCGGCGACGGCGGCGTCGAAGGCGGCTGACAACCGTGGCGTCGGCTTCGGGGTCGAGGCTGATCTGGGTGTGGCACATGCCTTCGCGGTCCATCCACCGACGCACCGTCCGCTGTGACCGGAGCTTCTCGTGGTGACGGAGGCCTTCGTCGCGGGAGATGCGTCGGGCCAGCTCGCGCACCTTGCGGGCGAACGCGTCCACTGACGTCGTCGCCGCGTCGGCCACCAGCTCCGCGGCGCGGGACGCCAGCTCCACCCGCTCGTCGGCGTCGAGCCGGTTCGCGGCCCGGGCGATCGCATCGGCGTGGCCCGCCGACACCACGCCCGCCGCCAGCGCATCGTGGATCTCGGGCATCGCCGCGCAGACCGCCGCCCGCTCGACCACCACGTCGACCTCACGGGAGGACCGCCGACCGCCGGTCGCCGCCGACACTGCGGATCGGGTCACGATCGCCGCGTCCACCGAGTCGAGCCAGCACCGCATCCGGTGCACATCGGCCGCCAGCGATGTCAGGTCGTCGGCACTCGCACGTCGTCGGGTCGGTGGCCGCGATGTGCTGCGCCACCTCGACGAGATCGCTGGCCAACATGAGGTGATCATACCTAACATACGTTCTCTTGTCAACACGAAATCATCGATCGATTACGCTCCGCCTCATGCCCCGCACCGATCGCGCCTCCCTCGTGATCGCGGCGCCGGTGGATCGGGTGTATGCGGCGCTCGTCGATCCGGTGGCGCTGGTGGAGTGGTTGCCGCCGGAGGGGATGAGTGGGCGCTTCGAACGGTTCGACCTGCGGCCCGGTGGCGGGTACCGGATGGTGCTCACCTATGCCGCTCCCGCGGAGGCGGCGAAGTCGACCGCTGACTCCGATGTGGTCGAGGCCCGGTTCGTCGATGTCGTCCCCGGCCGCCGAGTGGTGCAAGCGGTCGACTTCGTGTCCGACGATCCTCGCTTCGCCGGCACGATGACGATGACGTGGGAGGTCAGCGCGGTCCCCGAGGGAGCTCGCGTCGACATCCGTGCCGACGACGTCCCCGATGGCATCACGGCGGAGGATCACGCGGCCGGGATGCGGTCGTCGCTCGCCAACCTCGCCGCCCACCTCGCCAGCCCGCGCTGATCGTCGTCTGGGTGGACCGGACGATCGCTCGACCGTTACGTTCGAACGCAGGCCCATGGGGTGGGCTTGCACAACCGCATCGTCGGAGGGCCGGGGCGATCCCGTTGCCGATGCAACGTGTGCAGCGCGATTTGCGCCGTCCGCGCGTGGTGCGG
>CAWIKD010000002.1:0-52315 GCA_963836545.1 uncultured Acidimicrobiia bacterium
CATGCCCTACGACCTCGCCGAGGCCAGCATGCGGCTGTTCGCCGAACGGGTGCTGCCCGAGCTCAAGAGCTGGGACGCCGAGCCGCTGGCGGTGCCCGGCGCCCTCGCCGTCCAGCCCTGACGACCGCTCCCCCTGCGGCTCGGCTCGGCCGATCCGGGCAACTCTTTGCCGAACGGCCATCCAGTGGCCGTTCTGGCAAAGAGTTGCCGATTCGGGCCGGTCCCGGAGGCGCGGCCCTCCACATCGGTTCGCCCCCTGCACCGTCGGTACTGTCGGGGTGTTCCGACGTCTCACCGGGGGGTTGCCGTGACGGAGTTCGACGTGCACATCAAGGGCGGGACCGTCGTCGACGGCACCCGCGCGCCTCGCGTCCGCGCCGACGTGTGGATCAAGGACGGCAGGGTCGCCCAGATCGGTGGTCGCGCCGCGTGGGGCGGCCGAGCGGACCGTCGACGCCGACGGGTTGATCGTCGCACCCGGCTTCGTCGATCTGCACACGCACTACGACGCCCAGATCCGCTGGGACCCGTGGTGCACGATCTCCGGCTGGCACGGCGTCACATCCGTCGTGCTCGGCAACTGTGGGTTCGGGTTCGCGCCCGTCCGCCCCGACTTCCGCGAGCGCTCGATGCTGACGATGACCCGCACGGAGGCCATCCCGTACGAGTCGATGGTGGACGGCATGCTCCCGCACTGGGACTGGGAGACGATCCCCGAGTACCTCGATTCGCTCGACGGCGCGGCGAAGGGCGTGAACTGCATCCAGTACATGCCGACGGCGTCGCTGATGACCTACGTGATGGGCCTCGACGCGGCGAAGAGCCGGCCGGCCACCGAGTCGGAGCGCAAGGAGATGCAGCGCGTCCTCGACGAGGGCATGGATGCCGGGTTGTGCGGCTTCTCGATCCAGCGCCTCGGGCGGAACTCGACGCAGGCCGACTTCGACGGCACGCCGATGGTCACCGACACGATGTGCGACGAGGACATCCTCTGCCTCGCCGAGGTGCTCGCCACCCGCGACGAGGGCTTCATCCAGATCACCCAGGCGACGGGCAAGATCAAGCAGGACCTGCAGTTCGTCGAGAAGCTGGCGGCGGTCTCCGGGCGGCCGGTGATCCACAACGCCATCGCTCCCACCCGCCGCGATCCCACCCCGCACCGGCGGTCGCTCGACTGGCTGCGGCGCTGCTGGGACCAGGGGCTGCAGGTGTACGGGCAGTGCGCCACGGTGCGTTCCGGCTTCGTGTTCACCTTGGAGGACTGGAACCTCTACGACTTCTCGAAGCCGTGGCGGGCGATGACGACCGGGACGCACGACGAGAAGCTGGTGAAGATGGCCGACCCGGCGCTGCGCGAGGCGATGGTCGCCGACGAGCAGCGCCACAAGGACGCCTACCGCAAGCTGCGCCCCGGCGTCGGCGGCTCGATCGAGAACCTCGTCGTGCAGGACGTCGCCGGCCATTCGGAGCTCCAGCAGCACGTCGGGCGGTCGCTGGCCGACATCGGACGCGAGCAGGACAAGCACCCCGGCGAGGTGCTGCTCGACCTCTCGCTCGCCACCGACCTGCGTGCCGAGTTCCTGGGCCCCGACCGCGGTTCGAACCCCGAGTTCATGGCCGAGCTGATGGACGTGCCGTACACGCTGCCGGGCGTGTCCGACGGGGGGGCCCACACCAAGTTCTTCACCGGCGGTGCGTGGTCGACGGACCTGTTGAAGTGGCTCGTGCGCGACGAGGCCAGGCTCACGTTGGAGGAGGCGCACTTCCGCCTCTCGGCGCTGCCCGCCCACGCCGCCGGGTTCCGCGATCGAGGTGTCCTGCGCGAAGGCGCAGCTGCCGACGTCGTCGTGTACGACATGGAGGAGCTCGACATGGACCCGCACTGGATCGGCGACGTCGTCCACGACCTTCCCGCCGGCGAGTGGCGGCGCGTGCAGCGGGCACGCGGCTACAAGGAGATCATGGTCAACGGCGAGACGACGTTCACCGACGGCGAGTGCTCCGGCGCGACACCCGGTCGTCTGCTGCGCCACGGCCGCGGCTGACCCGTCGTGGATCTCGTCAGCCGCCTCGACGCCCAGCACCTGTCGGTGTATCGGGCGATGCCCGGCGACCTGCTCGCCGAGCTGGCCACCGACATCCCCGCCGTCCGCGCCCGCTCGGCCGAGCTGGCCGCCGGCGTGGCCCGGCCGCCGTGGCCTGCGGCCGTGGCCACCGAGGACCACCACGCGACGAGCAGCGACGGTGCCGACGTGCTCGTGCGCATCTACCGGCCGGCGGCCGCGCCGACGCCGGCACCGACGCTCTACTGGGTCCACGGTGGCGGGCTGGTGATGGGCAGCGTGGATCAGAACGACGACATGTGCGCGTCGATCGCCGACCGGCTCGGCATCGTCGTGGCGTCGGTCGAGTACCGGCTGGCGCCCGAGCACCCGTACCCGGCGCCGCTGGAGGACTGCTACGCCGGGCTGCGCTGGACGGCCGAGCACGCCGACGAGCTCGGCATCGATCGCGCCCGGATCGCCATCGGCGGGGCCAGCGCCGGCGGTGGGCTGGCCGCCGGTCTCGCGCTGCTCGCCCGTGATCGGGGCGAGGTCGCGATCTGCTTCCAGCTGCTCACGTACCCGATGCTCGACGACCGCAACGTCACGCCGAGCAGCCACACCGTCGTCGACCCGAAGGTCTGGAACCGCGACGCCAACACCGCCGGCTGGAACGCCTACCTCGCCGGGCGGGCCGGAGCAGACGACGTCGAGCCGTACGCCGCACCGGCGCGGGCCACCGAGCTCGCCGGCCTGCCGCCGGCGTACATCGACGTCGGCGACCTCGACCTCTTCCTCGACGAGGACATCACGTACGCCCAGGCGCTGATGCGCGCCGGTGTGCCGGTCGAGCTGCACGTCTACCCCGGCGCCTTCCACGGCTCGAACAACTTCGTGTCGCGCTCCGACCTCTCGCGGCGATGGAACGCCGACGAGCGGGCGGCGCTGGCTCGCGCCCTCGGCGTCGACGGCTGATGGAGGTCGGCGCGGCGCTGCAGTCGGCCACCGCGCCGGCCGGTGAAGCGCAGGAGCTCGAGGCGGCCGGCTTCGACTACGCCTGCGCCGGGGAGCACGTCTCGTTCAACGTGCCCGCCGGCAACTCGTTCATCTCGCTGTCCGTCGCGGCCGGGGCGACCACGACGATCAAGTTGATGAGCACGATCGTGCTCACGCCGCTGTATCCGCCGGCGCTGCTCGCCAAGCTCGGATCCGCCCTCGACGTGGCGTCGGGCGGCCGCTACCACCTCGGCGTCGGCATCGGCGGGGAGATCCCGGCCGAGTTCCGCGCCTGCGGGATCCCGGTGAGCGAGCGCGGCGCCCGCACCAACGAGGCGCTCGAGATCATCCGCCTCCTGTGGTCGACCGACCAGGCGAGCTACCGCGGCCGGTTCAACGACTTCGACGGGGTGACGATCTCACCGCGCCGCGATCCCCCGCCGCCGATCTGGGTGTCGGGCCGCTCCGAGGCGGCGATGCGTCGAACCGCTCGGTTCGGCGACGGCTGGCTGCCGTACATGTACACGCCGGAGATGCTCGCCGACTCGATGACCGCCATCGAGTCGATGCGCGAGCGCGACGAACCGGTGCACGCCGGCCTGTTCATCTGGGGCTGCGTGCACGAGGACGGCGACATCGCCCGCCGGATGGCGATCGAGTCGCTGTCGAAGACCTACGCCCAGGACTTCTCCCGCCTCGTCGACAAGTACGCCTTCGCCGGGACACCCGACGACGTCGTCGGCCGCCTGCGCCAGTTCGCCGACGCCGGCGCCACGACGGTGATCGTGAGCTTCGCCAGCCCCCGTGATCACCTCGCCACCGCCCGTCGCCTCTTCGCCGACGGCGTCCTGCCCGCCCTCGTCGCCGGCTGAACGCCGTCCTGCGATCGCCGTTCGGCCGATGCCGATCGCGGCGTCGGCACCGGCGAGACTGCCGGGCGGCCCGGGGACGCCGGGACCGCAGCGCGATCGGGGGTCGACGGTGCAACTGGAGCTGCTCGCAGCGGGCTACGGGTTGGTGGAGGGTCCGCGCACGGACGCCGACGACAACCTGTACTTCACGGACATCCCGGGCGGCAGCGTCTACCGCCGGCACCCGGACGGCACGATCGACACGCTGGTCACCGGGCGGCCGATGGTCGGCGGCCTGGCGCTGCACGTCGACGGCGGCTTCGTGATGTCGGGCCCGACCGTCGCCCATTGGCGCGACGGCGAGATCCGGGTCCTGCTCGACGTCGACGGTGTCAACGCGTTCAACGACATCCAGCCCGACGCCGACGGCCGCGTGTACGCCGGCGCGATCCGCTCTGACCTGACCGACCTGCGGGGCGAGAAGGTGCCGGCGGAGTGCTACCGGATCGGCGTCGGCGGGGAGGTCGAGGAGCTCTACGGGGGCATCGAGGTCTCCAACGGCATCGGACTGTCGCCCGACGGCGCCACCCTGTACCACGTCGACTCGACCACGAAGGGCATCTGGGTCCACGACCTGGCCCCCGACGGTGCCGTGTCCAACCGCCGCCACATCGGTCGCGCTGCCTTCGAGCGGGGCATCCCGGACGGCATGTGCGTCGATGCCGACGGCAACCTGTGGGTGGCCCACGTCGGCGGCCGCCGCGTCGTCAAGCTCTCGCCAGCCGGCGACCAGCTCGACGAGATCCCCGTGCCAGCCAAGGCGGTGACCAGCGTCGCCTTCGGGGGCCCCGACGCCGCCGACATGTACATCGTCACCGCCGACCACATCGACGAGCCCGACCGGCGCGGGTGCGTGTTCCGATGCCGACCCGGCGTGATCGGCCTCGTGACACCGCTCGCCGCGGTCTGATCAGCCGGTCCCGCGCCCGCCCTGGGACCCGGTCGCGGGAACGGTCTTGATGAGCTGCAGGGCGGGGTTCATCGGGTCCCACAGCGTGGGGAACTCCTCGAGCGGCCGGAACCCGCAGGCCAACCAGAACGCACGGGTCTTGGCGTAACCCGCATCCGGGCTGGCGGCGCTCAGCGTCTTCACCTGCAAGAACTCGACGCCCTGCGCGGCGAGACGCTCCTCGACGAGGCGCACCATCTGCACGCCGATGCCATGTCGGTGGTACGCCGGCTTCACCGCCATCAGGTACACCTCGGCGGCGTAGGGACTGTGGTGCTTCACCGTGGTGATGCCCACGTCGTCGTCCCCCACCATGGCGATCACCCCCGGGTGGGTGTCAGCGGTGGCGATGTAGTCCTCGTTCGACGAGGGGATCCCGAACCACGTGGGCAGCAGGGACAAGATCTCGGCGCACGTGCGACCGGCACCACCGGTCACCTCGCGCAGCACCACCGACTCGGCCGCGTTCACGTCCGCGACCTCCGCTGGGACCTCGCGCTCAGGGGATGCGGTCCCAGCACCGCCCTCGTGATGGTCGACGCGATCCATTCCTCAACGGCGTCGAGCGCGTAGCCGTGGTCGTCGAGCAGGATGAGCGCGACTCGGTGGTCGGCGAGCGTGGCGATGGTCGTCGCCGCGTCGTCGAGTGAGAGCTCGGCGTCGAGCGCACCGAGTGCGGCCAATCGCTCCGCGACGGCGCGGGCGCCGGCGCGATGGCGACGCCCGCCCTCGTCGATCACGTGGGCGAGGTCCGGCTCGGAGCGGGCGCCGTCGAGGCACGCCCGCAGGATGTCGCCGCAGCGCTCGACGATCCGGCGCGTGACCATCGCCGGGATCCGCGCGACGGCATCGGGATCGTTCGTCGTGGGGATGGTCATCGCGATGTCGGCGACCCCCGCTTCGACGTCGATCAGGTCGTTCAGGCGGCGCACGAGATCGGCCTTCGACCCGACGCTGTCGTAGACGGTCTGCACCGAGACCCCGGCGTGCGCGGCGATGTCCTTGACGGTGGTGGCGTTGTAGCCGTTGGCCGCGAACTGCTGTCGTGCTGCGCTCAAGATCTCGATGCGGGTCTGTTCCGCCTGGACGGCGCGCCGGCCGCGGGGGCCGACGGGAGACGGCTGCTCAGATTCTCGCTTGACCATCGTTCAACTCACTTGTATGTTCATCAAGTAACTGGAGTCCCAGTCCAGTCAATCACATCCCACCTCGGAAGGAAACCCCATGTCCACCTCGGCCCCGACCCTCTCCACGACCACCACGTCCACCACGTCCTTCGGCTCCGTCGTCCACCCCGGCCGGCTCGCCGGCATCGGTGGACTCGTCTTCGCCGGCAGCGTGATCGTCCAGAACGCACTGCGCTCCACGTTCCCCACCAACGACGCGAGTGCGACCGAGGTCGTGAAGTACTACGCCGACCACCGCTCGGTGACGCTGGCGCTGGCCGTGCTGATGCCGCTCGGCCTCGTCGGTCTCACCACCTTCCTCGGCGGGGTCCTCACCCGCGTCGCCCGGGGCGCCGGTCGGGCGGTCGCGGTCGCCGGTGCGTTCGGCGCCGCCGGCATCATCGCCACCTTCACGATGCTGACCGCGTTCGACCTTGGCATCGCCGGCTACATCCACCGCGGCACTCCTTCGGTCGACGTCGTCGACGGCATGTGGGTCGCCCACAACGCGGTGTTCGGCCTGCTGCTCGCGTGCATCGGCATCGCACTCGTCGGACTCACCCATGCCTCGGCCACCGGCGGCCTCATCTCCACCCGCTGGAAGCAGGCCGGCCTCGTCGGCGGCGTCCTCCTCCTCGCCGCCGCCATGACCACACCCGCCATCATCGACGGCAGCCCGACGATGTTCATCGGCGTCGCCGGCTTCGTCGTCTGGATCGGGTTCGTCATCCGTACGTCGGTGGCCCTGCTGCGCCGGCCGTCGGTCTGACCGGAGATCGTCATGACCATCGTTGCCGACACCGACCCACACATCGCCAGCCACCGAGTTCTTCGCCCACCTCGAAGCGGCCTGGAACGACGCCGACGGCGACCGCTTCGGCGCCGAGTTCGCTCCTGTCACCGACTTCGTCAACATCCGCGGCGAACACCTCCACGGCGGACCGGTGCTCATCGCCGAAGGACACCAAGGCATCTTCGACACCATCTATCGAGGCAGTGTGAACCGCATCCGCCTCGACGGCGTGCGTGCGGTGGCGCCGGGTTGCCTGCTCGTGCACGCCACCTCGACACTTGATGCGCCGGCGGGTCCGTTGGCCGGGATCCATCGAGCGAAGATGTCAGCCGTCCTCGTCCGAGACGGCGAGAGGTGGAAGGCGACGGCCTTCCACAACACGCTCATCACGCCCTGAACGGCCCATCTCGCGGGCCCGTCGAGCTCCGCTCCCGTGTCGACGACGACGTCGACGCGGCGGGCGGCGCCGGCGCGCGACGCCCCCGACGGTCGCTGACGATTCGTCAGGTGCCCCCGGCGGCCTTGTACTGCTGGACCACCGACTGCGGGATGCGGCCACGTGACGGGACGGCCACCTTGTTGGCGCCGGCCCACTCGCGCAGCTGCATCAGGTCGTAGTCGCGCTTCGACTTCGCTCCGCTCGGCGATGCGGCCGGCTTGCGGCGGGCCGCCACCCGCCCACCCGACGCCCGACGCGCCGCATCCGTGTACCTCGCGAGCGCCTTGCGGAACGCAGCGGCATTCTTCTTGCTGAGATCGATCTCGTACGCCGTGCCGTCGAGACCGAACTTGACGGTCTCGTTCGCCGGTGTGCCGTCGAGATCATCGACCAGCCGCTCAATCACTTCTCGCGCCACGCACAACTCGCTTTCACAGGGGTGAGCGCCACATTACGGCGCCCATCACCGTTCACCACCTCGCCCATCACCGGTCGGGCCTCGAACGTCGCGCTGCGCGACACGCAGGGGACACGTGTCATGTGGGCAGGGCGTCAGACGTCAGGGCGCTGGAATCGGAGCGACGAGTCCGAATGGCTGTTGTTCGGCGCGCCACGTCTCACGCCGATCGTTCGCCGTGGACGCCGCCTTCGCCCATGACTCGGCGTTGCGGTATTTGAAGACGATGTTCCACGAATTGGCGTGGCGATATTCGATGAACTCGACGCCGTCGGGACCGGTGGTGAATGTGTACGGCGTGCCGGCGGGCACGAAGAAGCCACCTGGAACTTCGTTTGCTCGTCGGACACGGATCGCTCCTTCGTCGGGACGGTCCGGAGCTTCGCGCGTGTCACGGCAGCGCATGGACTTGACCCGCGTCTCTGCCTGCGCTTGCGGCCGCCGAGTACGGGTAGAGGCGTCACCATGCCGACCGATGACGACATGCCGGACCCCGATCCGATCGACGTGGAGATGGCCGAGATCGACGCGCGAGATCCTGATGTCGTCGAAGAGATCGAGGAGGTCAAGGAGGACGCCGAAGCACTCGGGCGCGACGTGGAGGATCCGCCTGCCTAACGACCGCCGCGGTGGGCCCGCTGGGCTACCAGGCGTAGGCCTCGGGCGCGGTGCCGCCGGGGCCGGGGAAGATGGCGTCGATCGCGGTCAGCGTGTCGGGCGCCAGCGTGATGTCGAGGGCGCGCAGCGAGGCCCCGTCGAGCTGGGCCATGGTGCGCGGGCCGATGATCGGGCAGGTGACGCCGTCCTGGGCGAGCAACCACGCGAGGGCGACCGCGGCCGGCTCCTCCCCGAGGTCGGCGCACAGCTTCTCCCATTGCTCCAGCTTCGGGCGCAGCTTGTCGATCCGCCGCAGCGACTGCGGCGACTGGCGGCGGGCGCGGTCGGAGTCACCCAGCACGCCGCCGAGGAGCCCACTCGACAGCGGACTCCACGGGATCATGCCGACGCCGTACTCGCGACACGCCGGCAGCACCTCGAGCTCGACGGTGCGCACCAGGAGGTTGTAGTGGCTCTGCTCGCTCACGAGGCCGAGCGTGTGGAGGCGGGCAGCAGCCTCGTTGGCCCGGACGATGTGCCAGCCGGCGAAGTTGCTGCTGCCGACATAGGTGATCTTGCCCTGCTGGATCAGCGTGTCCATCGCCTGCCAGATCTCCTCCCACGGCGCCGTCCGGTCGACGTGGTGCATCTGGTAGAGGTCGATGTGGTCGGTCTGCATCCGCCGCAGGCTGTCGTCGCACGCCATGCGGATGTGGCGCGCCGAGAGCCGCCCGTCGTTCGGCCACTCGGACATCGCCCCGAACAGCTTCGTGGCCAGCACGACCTTCTCCCGCCGACCGCCGCCCTGGGCGAACCAACGACCGATGATCGACTCGGTGGCCCCGGCACCTTTGTCGCCGCCGTAGCGGTTGGCGGTGTCGAAGAAGTTGATGCCCAGCTCGAGGGCCCGGTCCATGATCGCGAACGACTCGTCCTCGGGCGTCTGCGGCCCGAAGTTCATCGTGCCGAGGCACAGCTCGCTGACCTGCAGAGCGGTCCGGCCCAGTCGTCGATAGCGCATGGGCCGAAGCCTCGCAGACGCCGCCCGATGTCGGCTTGCCCGGAGCCCCGCCCGCACCGCGCAACGTGATCTGCCGCGGGTCTGGCTCCGGTCTGGCCCGCCGCTGCGGCGCAGCGGCCCAGCTCGGATCTGGGTGCGTTCCCCGACGACAGTCGTCAGCGAACGCACCCAGATCACCGAACGCGCCCAGACCACGGCGACCAACGCCCACCCAGCGGCGGCCGCCAGCGACCAGATCGGACCGGGCCCGAGTCGTCGGCCGGACGCGACGATGGCCGGTCGTTGCAGGCCCGATCTGGGCGGGCTGCGTGACACCAGTCGTCACGCAGCCCGCCCAGATGCCCGATCGACACGCCGCACGTCGCCGACCCGTCACTCGCTTCGGCGTCGCAGGTCCCTAGTCTCGGCGGCGTGCGCGAGATCGTCGTCTTCTGCGGGTCCGCTCACCCGGAGCTCGCCCGGCGGATCTGCGCTCACGTGGGCGTCCCGCTCTGCCCGACGCGCATCGATCGCTTCAGCAACGACTGCCTCCAGGTGCAGCTGCAGGAGAACTGCCGCCAGCGCGACGTGTACATCGTGCAGCCGCTCGTCCCGCCCACGCAGGAGCACCTCATGGAGCTGCTGCTGATGCTCGACGCGGCACGCGGCGCGTCCGCCGGCCAGATCACGGCGGTGATCCCGCACTACGCGTACGCCCGCTCGGACAAGAAGGACGCCTCGCGCATCTCGATCGGCGGCCGGCTCGTCGCCGACCTGCTCGTGGCCGCGGGGGCGAACCGGGTGATCACGATGGCCCTGCACGCGCCGCAGGTGCACGGGTTCTTCGCCGTGCCGGTCGATCACCTCACCGCGATCGGCGAGCTGGCCGACCACTTCCGCGACCGCGACCTCAGCAACTCGGTGGTCGTCTCCCCCGACCTCGGCAACGCCAAGACGGCCACCCAGTTCGCCCGCCTGCTGGGCGTGCCGGTCGCGGCGGGCAGCAAGCGCCGCCTCGCCGACGATCAGGTCGTCATCGATGCCATCGTCGGTGACGTCGCCGGCCGCCGGGCGATCGTGCTCGACGACGAGATCGCCACCGGCAGCTCGATCCTCCAGCTCGTCGACGAGCTCGACGCCCAGGGCTGCCCATCGATCTCGGTGGCCTGCACGCACGGGCTGTTCACGGGCAAGGCCGTCGAGAACATGCGCGACGACCCGCGCATCACCGAGGTCGTCACCACCGACACCGTTCCACCCCCCATGTCGGCGTGGCCCGACCTCCAGGTCCGCTCGGTGGCCGCGCTGTTCGCCGAGGCGATCCATCGCAGCCACATCGGCGAGTCGGTCAGCAGCCTGTTCGTCGGCGTCGACCCGGCTCACGCGCCACCCCAGCCCCGCCTACCGTTCGACGATGTCCCGTTCGCCGACCACCGCTGAGTCGGACACGACGCTGCCGGCCCTCCAGCGTCGGGCGCTCTCGATCCGCGACCTCTACGACGAGCTCAACCGGCGCGAGCGCGATCGAGTCTGGACACGCGAGGAGTTCATGCTCGGCTTCGTGGGAGATGTTGGCGACCTGGCCAAGCTGGTCATGGCGGCCGAGGGGGCTCGTGAGATGCCCGGCGGCCGAGAAGCGCTCGGGCACGAGCTGGCGGACTGCCTGGGGTGCGTGCTCGTGCTCGCCCACGAGTACGACATCGACCTCGGGGCCGAGTTCGATCGCACGATGGTGGAGCTCGACGAGATCATCCGCTCGCGCCTCACGACGCACGGCCCTGCGCCCGAGACCGCCCACCGCTGAATCGGGACGACGCGCCCCCCCCGGTGGCGCGAGCAGGGGTTGCGCTCAGGGACCGCTCAGCGTCGCATCAGCGGCCCTGTCGAAGCTGAGGCGGTCGGTCACCTTCGCGCTGACCGCATCGCCCTTCCATCCAACGACATCACGAGGAACACCGTCATGAACACCCGACCGTCCCCCACCCGCCGCGACCCGCTGCCCGCCCCGACCGGCCCCTACCCGGTCGGGCGGACCACCCTCGAGCTCGTCGACCACGAGCGCCGAGAGATCTTCGCCGACGACCCCGCCGCCCGGCGCGAGCTGGGGTTGTGGGTCTGGTACCCGGCGGCGCCGACAGCGGGTGCCGCCCGCGCCGACTACCTGCCGGCGCCGTGGTCTCCCATCGCCGACCAACTCGGGCTCGACGTCGCCGGGATCCGGTCGCACGCCGTCAGCGACGCACCGGTCTCCGGCCACCGGGCCGCCCATCCCGTCCTCCTGCTGTCCCCCAGCGGGTTCTCACCCCTGTTGCTCACCGCGCTCGCCGAGCAACTCGCCAGCACGGGCTACGTCGTGGTCGGCATCAACCACACCTACGAGACCGCCGTCAGCGTGTTCGCCGACGGCCGGGTGATCCCGATGAACCCGGCCGCGCTGGGCGGTGCGCTCGGTCCGCAGGTCGGGTCGCACCACGACGCGTTCGACCGCCGTCGGACGGTCTGCGAGTACAAGGCACGCGACCTCGGCTCGGTCGCCGATCACCTGGCCCGCCTCGAGCTCCACCCGACCGGTCTCGCCGCCGACCGCTTGGACCTCACGCGCCTCGGTGCGCTCGGGCACTCGTTCGGCGGCAACGCCGCACTCGAGTGGTGCCGCACCGACGCCCGTTGCCGCGCGGCCGGCAACCTCGACGGCGCACTGTGGACCGACGTCGGCCGCCTCGGACTGGCGCGCCCCGCGCTGCAGCTGCTCGCCGAGCACCCCGAGTTCTCGATGGCCAGCGCCGCTGCCGTCGCCGCCGGCATCGCCCCCGACGCCGACTGGTACGAGGCCGAGCGAACGATCACGTTCGGCGGCTGGCAGACCGTCAGCCGCACCGCACGACACGCCCACACGTTGCAGATCGCCGGGGCCACCCACCTCAGCTTCATGGACCTGCCGTTCCTGCCGCTCGGTGCGGGCAGCCCGGTCGTTCCCATGCTCGCCACCACCACCATCGACCCGACTCGCATGTCACACATCACCGGCGAGATCGTCGGCGCCTTCTTCGATCAGTACCTGGACCTGCACCCGAACCAGCTCCTCGACCGGCCTGACCTGATCGGCCCGGAGGTCACCCTCGGCGCACCCTCGTTGGCGGTGACAACGATGTCGGACGCCGGACGCTGACGTCGGAACGCTGACCTCGTCAGGGATAGGTGATCCCTGACCCGGTCAGCCGCCGGCCTGGATCTGCTTGAGGATCGGCAGCAGGTGGTCCCGGAGCCGCTCCGGATCCTCCGACATCGGGAAGTGGCCGACGCCGCCCATCTCGTCGAACGTGGAGCCGGCGATCGCCTCGTGCGCCTGGCGACCGAGCTCGACGGTGCCGGAGTGGTCGTACTCACCACTGAGCATGTGCACCTGGCAACGCGTCGTGTCGATCGTCCCGGCGAGCTCCCGCAGGTCGTGATCGTTGATGTAGTAGTGCAGGTCGCCGATGAACGAGGGCGGCCAGCCGCAGCTGTAGGCCCACACCGTCTCGCGGCGCAGTGCCTCGGGGGCGTCCGGTGAGGTCAGCCCGTGCATCATCCGGGCCTTCGTCTCGTTGCCGACCGCCGGGTGCCAGAAGCCGATCAACGCGTCGAGATCGCCTTCCAGCTTGAGCGCCGGCTCCAGGGCGATCACGGCGCGGAACTCGTCGGGGTGGAAGCAGGCGAGGTCGAGGGCGAGCTGGCCGCCGACCGAGCAGCCCATGAACGCCGGCCGATCGAGCTCGAGGGCGGCCGAGAGCGCGATCGGGAGCGCCATCGCGAACGCCCGGGTCAGCGCGTAGGGCTGGGTCCACCATGCGACCGACGTCGGCGGCACGGACTTGCCGTGGAACGGGAGGTCGTAGGCGATGAGGCGGAAGTGATCCGTGATCTCGGGCATCTCGAACAGGTGGCGGTACTGCACGCCATGGGACCCCGCGGTGTGCTGCATGAGCAGCGGGATGCCCTGCCCGGCTTCCTCGAAGTAGATGCGGTGATCCACCCCGTCCAGGTCGACGTGGACGTAGCGCCCGACCGGGCTGTCGATCCGGCCGGCGCCGAGGTTCGGCGCGCCACGGCCGGCGTTCGGCAACGGTCCCCTCGACTCGCGCACGATCTCGATGATCCGCGCGATCGCCGGGAAGTACTGCCAGTACGCCATCTCGTCGCCGCTGCGCACGAGCTGCCCGGTGAACTCGGCGGGCAGCAGATCGTTCAGCAGTCGAGGCGGACGAGGCGCGAAGAGCTGGTCCCAGACGGATGACGGACCGGCGACGTCGATGGTCGGCACGCCGAGATCGGCCTTCGTCCATGGACTGGCGACGCCGTCGCGCAACGACAACCCCACCACGCCGTCGTCGATGTGGAACCGCAGCGCCCCGTTCCACCGCCGCGCCGCCAGCACGAACTCGTCGTCCGCGTTGCACGCGGCCGCCAGTTCCTCGGCCGTCAACATCATCGATCCCCCTTCGTCGACCACGCCCGACACACAGCCGCGCGCCTCGGCTGGCCAACGTCCGGATGGTACCCCGACGTCGATCGGGCTCGGGGCGCCCACCGTCGCACCATTCAGGCTGACCGGCCGGCGCGGCATCGGAGCTCAGCGTGGGACCAGCGGGCTGATCAGGTCGGTGTACCAGCCGGCCGCCAGCGCCACCCCGATCACGACGAGCACGGCGCCGGCCGCCGGCTCGACCCAGCGGGTCACGCGCCGCAGCGCGGCGGCCCGACGCGGCCACGCGGCGAGCGCGAGGGCGGCGACGAGGAAGGGCACGCCGAGCCCCACCGAGTAGGCGAACAGGAGCCCGGCGCCCTGCCACGCGCCGTCGCGAGCGGCGACGACGAGTGACGCGCCGAGCAGCGGCCCGACGCACGGCGTCCACGCCGCACCGAACGCGACGCCCGTCACCACCGGCCCGAACCGACGCACCGGCGCGACGACCCGCCACTCACCGACCAGGCGGCCGTGGCGCGACGCCAGCACGACCACACCGAACACGACGACGAGGACACCGCCGATCCGGGCCAGGCCCTCGTCGTGGTCGGCGAGCGCACCACCCACGCCGCCCGCCACCGCACCGAGCGCGACGAACACGGTGCTGAAGCCGGCGATGAACGACACCGTGGCCCGCAGGGCCGACCTGCTCGCACCTCCCGCGCCGGCGACCGCGCCGACGTAGGCCGGCACCAGTGGAAGGACGCACGGCGACAGGAACGACGCGACGCCGGCGCCGAACACGGCCAGCAGAGCGGCCGCGCTCACACGGCGGCCCGCGGCGAGCTCGGGTCGACCCCGAGCAGCCGGCGGATGGCGTCCTCGGTCTCCTGGTAACGGCCCTCGCCGAAGTGCGTCAGGCGTCGCCGGCCCTGCTGGTCGTGGAGGTAGAACGCCGGCCAGTAGCGGTTGTCGAAGTTGTGCCACGTCCGCATCTGGGGATCGAGGGCGACGGGATACGTGATCCCGTTGTCCCGGACGTAGTCGGCGACCGCCGACGGTTCGCGCTCGTAGGCGAACTCCGGGGAGTGGATGCTGAGGATGATCAACCCGTCGGCCGCATAGCGCTGTTGCAGGGCCTCGACGAACGGCTGGGTGTGGCGGCAGTTGATGCAGCCGAACGTCCAGAAGTCGTACAGCACGACGTGCCCGGCGAGCTCGGCCGCGCCCAACGGCGCGGAGTTCAGCCACCCGGCCGCCTCGACGAGCGGGGCCGACATCGTCTCGACGGGCAGCGTCCCGCTCACCGCCGACTCGCCGCCGACGTCGTCGGGCGAGATCCGGCGGGCGGCGACCACGCCGGCCACAGCCAGCACCACCACGACCGCCAACACGATCCGGACGGTCGTTCGACTCACCGCTCCACTGTGGAACCGGTGCCCGAACAGACGACGAACGCGACTCGCAACAGACGCGAACGTCAGCCGGCGTCGGCGCGATCGCCGGGAAGCCGGCCGGCGAGGTGACCGTCCTTCCAGTCCGCCTGGGGGGCGGCGCCGAGGATCGTCAGCTGCGGCGCCTCGCGCAGGCTGCGCTTCATCTCGGCGAAGCCTGGGAACTTCGCCAGCGTCATCACGGCCTCCCAGAGCGGCAGGACCTCGTCGTCGTCGGGGATCCGGGAGATCACCGGACCGAAGAACGACACGCCGTGCGGCGGTTGGAACGTGATGATCGGGGTGCCGACGTCGCGGCCCGTTCGCGTCGAGCGCGAGCTCGGTCTCGGCGTCGAGCTCGGCGTCCCAGGACGTGTCGTCGAGCGCGGCGGCGTACGACGGCGACAGATCGGCGGCCTCGAGCACCTCGGTGGCGTGCGCGGTGGTGCTGAGGTGCTCGCGCATCCCGGACCCCCTCGCCTTGTCCCAGTAGCTCTCGCCGTAGGCCGTCACGAGGGCACCGAGCGGCGCACGCCCGAGGTCGGCACGGACGGCGGCGGCCACGCGCAGCATGCGCAGCCCGGCGGTGTGGCCGTGCTCGTAGCCAGCCGGGAACTCGGTGGCGTAGTCCTTGTGCTTGTTGAGCAGCCGCAGCGAGATGAACCGCCAGTCGACCGCGTAGTCCGTCTGCGCGGCCACCTTGGCGATCCAGCGCGACGTGATCCACGCGAACGGGCACACCGGATCCCAGAAGAACTCGATGTCGTACGGGCTCTCAGCGGGCGCGATGTCGGTCATCAGCAGTTCTCCTCGTCGGGTTCAGGTGAGGCTCATGCCGCCGTCGACGCGGATGACCTGGCCGGTCGTGTACGTGCCGCGGATCAGGTAGAGGTAGGCCTCGGCAGCCTCGTCGGGCGAGCCCGCTCTCGGCACCGCTTGGCGGGCGGTCATCGTCGTGATCCGCTCGGGCGGGATCGCCGCCAGCGCGTCGGTCGCGATGAGACCAGGACAGACGCCGTTCACACGGACCGGCGCCAGTTCGACGGCGAGCCCGGTCACGAGGTGCTCGATCGCACCGGCCATCGCGGTGTTCACCGCGGCGCCGCGGCGCGGGCGATGGGCGATCAAGCCGTCGGTCAGCGTGATCGATCCGCCCGGCGTCATCGAGGCATGGGCGTGCTTGGCCGCCGCGAGGGCGCCCCAGAACCGCACGGCGAAGACCTGACCGGCCCGTTCGAGGTCGAGCTCGCCAAGGGCCGATCCGCCCATCGGCCCCCAATCGCCAGCCGTGTACACGAGGTGATCGAAGGGGCCCACCCGCTCGAAGAGCGCGGCGACCTGGCGCTCGTCGGTGACATCGACGAGCTCACCGACGACCCCGACCGGCAGGTCGTCCCGAGCCGCCGCGACCTTCGTCTGGCTGCTGGAGGCGACGACGACATCGGCACCCAGCCCGGCGCAGCGCGCCGCAACGGCCCGACCGATGCCCGACGTCCCGCCGATGACGACGACCTTGCTGCCGCTGAGCTCCATCAGTTGCACGGTACACACGCGCCGCCGGCGACCCAGCGGCCGCAGTAGCGTCCCGCCGCTGGAGCCACGATGCCATGGTCGTGCGCCGACGGGGTGAGCGAGGCAGACATGCGAGGCAGCGCGCAGGACGCGACGTCGATCACGACCAGCGACGGTCGGCGGATCGCCTACCTCGAGGTCGGGGATCCGCAGGGACCGCTCGTGCTCCACAACCACGGGGGGCCGAGCTCCCGGCTGGAGGCCCGGTTCTTCGCCGACGCCGCCACCACGCACGGCGTGCGCTTCGTCGGGCTCGACCGACCCGGCATCGGGCAGTCGAGCCCGCAGCGTGATCGCACGTACGCCGGGTGGTGCGACGACATGGTGGCCGTTGCCGATGCGCTCGGTCACCACGAGTTCGGGGTCTCGGGCTGGTCGGAGGGGGGACCGTGGCCACTCGCTGCCGCCGCGTACATCGACCCGGCCCGCCTCCGCCACGTCACGAGCATCGCCGGCGGCAACTACGGCACGTTCGGCGACAACTGGGCGAAGGACCAGCTGGCGAAGCAGGACGCGTTCGGCGGATGGCTGGCCCTGCGCTTCACGCCCGGCCTGCACCTGATGTACGCCGCGCTCGGCCTGTCGGCCAAGCGCCTCGCCGCGACGTACGTGAAGCAGATCAGCCGCCTCGTGAACGGCTCCGACCGTGAGGTCCTGGCGCGACCGGGGGTCGCGACCGCGTTCGGCGAGATGTCAGCGGAGTGCTTCGCCCAGGGCGCCGGCGGTCTCGTCGCTGACGCCCAGCTCCTCTACCGGCGCTGGGCCTTCGATGTCACCACGATCGAGCGGCCGGTGCACATGTGGCAGGGGACCGACGACAAGCTCGTGCCGTTCTCGATCAACAGGACGATCGGCGATCGCATGCCGGGCACGGTGTGGCATGAGGTCGAGGGCGGAGGCCACCTCATCGCCATCTCGTGTGCCGATGAGATCGTCGCCATCGCGGCCGCCGAGCTCGCTGGCGCGACCACCTGACGGACGTCCCGCTCTTGGCGCGCCGCGGCTCGGCAGTACCGTCGCCCGCCGGTGAGTGAACAGCAGGGAGGCATCCAGTCGCGCAGTGGCCCGCTGACGGGCGTGCGCGTGGTCGAGCTCGGCTTGTGGTTGGCGGCGCCGGCGTGCGCCTCGATCCTCGCCGACTGGGGTGCGGACGTGATCAAGATCGAGCCGCTGGGTGGTGATCCGTTCCGCGGCCTGGCGTGGGCGTACGGCGGCGACATGAACCCGCCGTTCGAGCTGGACAACCGCGGCAAGCGCTCCGTCGCCGTGGATCTCCGCACCGATGGCGGACAAGAGGTCCTCTGGGCGTTGCTCAGCGACGCCGACGTGTTCATCACGAACTACCGGCCGGGCGGGCTCGAGCGGCTCGGTCTCGACTGGCCGACCGTCCACGACCGCCACCCGCGGCTGATCTACGGCAGCATCACCGGGTACGGACTCGAAGGACCGGAGCGTGACCGCGCGTCGTACGACATGGGCGCCTACTGGGGTCGCGCCGGCGTGGCCGCCGCGCTCACGCCGCCCGGCCAGGACCTGCCCTACCAACGCGGGGGCTTCGGCGACCACCTGACCGGGATGTCGCTCGCCGGCGGGATCTCCGCGGCGCTGTTCGCCCGGCAGCGCACCGACCAGGGTCAGCTCGTCTCGACGTCGTTGCTGCGCGCCGGGATGTACCAGATGGGCACCGATCTCAACACCAGCCTGCGGACCGGCTGGCCGACGGCCGCCGCGTCGGTCCGATCGGTGCCCAACCCGCTGCTCACCGGCTACCGCTGCGCCAACGAGGAGTGGATCTGGTTGCTCGGCCTCGAAGGCGACCGCCACTGGCCGAACGTCGCCACCGCGCTGGACCTCGACCACCTGCGCGACGACCCGCGCTTCGCGACGATGGAAGGCCGCCGGGACCACGCCGCCGAGGTCACGGCCACGTTGCAGGAACGGTTCGACTCGGCGTCGCGAGAGGACTGGGGCCAGCGCCTCGACGCCGCCGGCGTGTGGTGGGCCAAGGTGCAACACGCCCACGAGCTCATCGACGACGAGCAGGCCCATGCCGCCGGGGGCTTCGTCGACGTCCCCGTGAGCGACGGCACCGTGGCCCGCATGGTGGCATCGCCGGTGGACTTCTCGGGCCGCTCGCGCTTCACCGATCGCGCCACGCCGGAGCTCGGCCAGGACACCGAGCTCGTGCTGCTCGAGCTCGGCTGGGAGTGGGACCGCATCGCCGCCCTCAAGCACGCCGGCGCCATCATCTGAACGATCCGCCGAGTGCGGCGGCGCCGGTGTCTGTGTCACCGCCTACGTCGTCGACGACGTAGGCGGTGACACAGACGGTTGGCGTCAGTTCAGCGCAGGTCGAACCGATCGAGGTTCATGACCTTGTCCCACGCGGCGACGAAGTCGCGGACGAACCGCTCCTCGCCGTCCGCCGAGGCGTAGACCTCGGCGAGCGCCCGCAGCACGGAGTGCGAGCCGAAGACCAGATCGACCGCGGTCGCCGTCCCGGTGACCGCGCCCGACCCCTCGTAGACGTTGGCGTCCGAGGCGGACGTCGTCCAGTTGGTCCCGGGCGTCAGCAGCTTCACGAAGAAGTCGTTGGTCAGCTGTCCGGGCCGGTCGGTGAACACACCGTGGGCCGAATGGCCGTGGTTGGCATCGAGGGCCCGCAGGCCACCGACCAGCGCGGTCATCTCGGGTGCGGTCAGGTCGAGCAGGTTGGCCCGGTCGAGCAGCCGCTGCTCGGGCGGCAGCTTGTCGCCCGAACCGAGGTAGTTGCGGAAGCCGTCGGCGATCGGCTCCAGCACCTCGAACGACTCGACGTCGGTCTGGTCCTGCGAGGCGTCCGTACGACCCGGCGCGAACGGCACCGTGACGTCGTGGCCGGCGTCCTTGGCCGCCTTCTCGACGGCGGCGACGCCGCCGAGCACGATCAGGTCGGCGAGCGAGATCTTCGCCCCGCCGGCGCCGTTGAACTCCTGCTGGATCCCCTCGAGCGCGGACAGCGCGGTCGCCAGCTCGGCCGGGTCGTTGGCGGCCCAGTCCTTCTGCGGGGCCAAGCGGATGCGGGCACCGTTGGCGCCACCGCGCTTGTCCGTGCCGCGGAACGTCGAGGCCGACGCCCACGCCGTGGCGACGAGCTGCGACACCGACAGCCCGGACCCGAGGAGCTTCTCCTTGAGCGCGGCGACATCGGCGTCACCGACCAGGTCGTGGTCGACGGCGGGCACCGGGTCCTGCCACAGCTGGGCGTCCGGGATCCACGGCCCGAGGTAGCGCGACAGCGGGCCCATGTCGCGGTGCAGCAGCTTGTACCAGGCCTTGGCGAAGGCGTCGGAGAGCTGGTCGGGGTGCTCGTAGAAGCGACGGGCGATCGGCTCGTAGATCGGGTCGACCCGCAGGGCGATGTCCGACGTCAGCATGATCGGGGCGTGGCGCTTCGCCGGGTCGTGGGCGTCGGGCACCTTGTCCGCCGCCGACGCGTCGGTCGGGGTCCACTGCTTGGCGCCGGCCGGGCTCGTCGTGAGCTCCCACTCGTAGCCGAAGAGGTTCTCCAGGAAGCCGTTGTCCCACTGGATCGGGTTGTTGGTCCAGGCGCCCTCGAGGCCGCTGGTGAGCGCGTCGCCGCCCGTGCCGGTGCCGTAGGTGTTCTTCCAGCCAAGGCCCTGGTGGTCGACCGGGCAGCCCTCGGGCTCCGGCCCGATGTACTCGGATCCACCCATGCCGTGGCACTTGCCGAACGTGTGGCCGCCGATGATCAGCGCGGCGGTCTCCTCGTCGTTCATGGCCATGCGGCGGAACGTCTCGCGGATGTCGATGGCCGAGGCGGCCGGATCGGCGCTGGCGTTCGGGCCCTCCGGGTTGACGTAGATCAGGCCCATCTGCACGGCGCCGAGGGGGCCGGAGAGCTCGCGCTCGCCGCTGTAGCGCTCGTCGCCGAGCCACGTGTCCTCGGGACCCCAGAAGATCTCCTCCGGGACCCACACGTCCGGGCGTCCGAAGGCGAAGCCGAACGTCTTGAGGCCCATCGACTCGATGGCGCAGTCGCCGGCGAACACCAGCAGGTCGGCCCAGGAGAGCGCCTGGCCGTACTTCTGCTTGACCGGCCACAGGAGGCGGCGGGCCTTGTCCAGGTTGGCGTTGTCGGGCCAGCTGTTGAGCGGGGCGAAGCGCTGCGCGCCCTGACCGCCTCCGCCGCGTCCGTCGTGGATGCGGTAGGTGCCGGCGGCGTGCCACGTCAAGCGGATGAAGAGCGGGCCGTAGTGGCCGTAGTCGGCTGGCCACCAGTCCTGCGACGTCGTCATCAGCTCGAAGACGTCACGCTTCAGGGCCTCGACGTCGAGGGCGGCGAAGGCCTCCTTGTAGTCGAAGTCCTCGCCCAGCGGGTTGGCCGAGGGCGAGTGAGGCTCCAGCACCGACAGATCGAGCTGGTTCGGCCACCAGTCCTGGTTCGTGTGCGGCCGATGGGCGGTGGGCTGGGGATCCGGGATTGCTGGGTTCTCGCTGTCAGACACGCTGGTCGTGCTCCTTGGTTCGTGATGGCAGGTTTGGTGGATGCTGGTGGGACGGGCCCGCTGCGGCGACGCATGCCGGGCACCGGCCCCAGTAGATGACCTCGGCCTCGTCGACCTCGTAGCCGGCGTCGTCGGCTGCGGTGAGGCACGGCGTGTCGCCGACCGCGCAATCGACGTCGATCATCCGGCCACATGTGCGGCAGATGAGGTGGTGGTGGTTGTCGCCGACGCGATCCTCGTAGCGGGCGGGCGAGCCCGCCGGCTGGATGCGCCGCAGGATGCCCTTGTCGGTGAGGGCGGCGAGGACGTCGTACACGGCCTGTCGGGAGATCGCCCCGATCTCGGTCCGCACGGCGGTCCCGATGTCGTCGGCCGTGCCGTGCGGATGGTCGGTGACAGCCCGCAGGACCGCCAGACGCTGCGCCGTCACCGGCAAGCCGTGACGCCGCAGCAGCGCGTCGTTGTCGACGACGTGGCCAGCGAGCGGTTCCGGCGACATGCCTGCACCATAGCCCGAGGTCTGGACCGAGTCCAGATCCGGGGCCAGACCACTTCTCGGACGTCTCGGACCCAGCCGGCGATGCCGATGTTCCCGCCGGGCCTACTCCAAGAGCCCCCGGCGCATCCCCTCGGCGACCGCCGCGGCGCGGTCGGACACGCCGAGCTTCTCGTAAAGGCGCTGGGTGTGGGTCTTCACCGTGCTCACCCCGATGGTCAGGTCGGCGGCCACCTGCGGGATCGACTCGCCGCGCGCGAACGCCTGCAGCACCTGCCGCTCCCGCTCCGACAGCACGGGCGCGCTGGGCTGGGCCCGCATCCGGATCTCGCCGACCAGCCCGCTGGCCACCTCGGCCGGGACCACCGTCTCGCCGCGAGCCGCCTTGAGCACCGCCTCGACGATCTCGGACCGCCGGGCCTCCTTGCTCAGGTAGCCGGCGGCGCCCTCCTGCAGGGCGTCGAACACGATCGCGCTGTCGATGTGCGCGGACAGCAGCAGCACCCGCGTCGGCAGCTCCTCACGCACGATCGCCCGCACGACCGCGGCGCCGTCGACGTCGGGCATCTGGTAGTCGACGAGGGCCACGTCGGGCCGCTCGCGACGGATCGCCTCGATCGCTTCGCGCCCATCGGCCGCTTCGGCGACGACCTCGATGCGCCCGTCGTCGGTGAGCCCCCGCCGCACCCCGTCGCGGAAGAAGGGATGGTCGTCCGCGATCACCACCCGCACCCGCTCGTCGCTCGTCGGCATCGCACCTCCCTCACCGCCGACGGGTCAGCATACGGACCAGGATGGAGTCGATGCTGGAGCTGTCGTCGACCGTGCTCGAGCACGCCAACCGCGGAGTTCGCCTCCAGCTGCTGCTGCGCGGCGCGCTGGTGGCGTTCCTCGCCCTCACGACCGCCGTCGTGCCACCAGACGACGCGCGGGCGGTGTACTACGTGATCATCGTCGTCTACGGCCTCGGCGCCGCGGCGTTCGGTCGCTGGGCGTGGTCGGGCGGCCCTGCCGTCGCCCGCTGGGCCTGGCTCGGCCTGTTCGCCGACCTCGTCGTCGTGGCGACGCTCACGCTCCTGGCGGGCAACGAAGCCAGCCACAACTGGGCGTCCGACGTGCTCGTCGTCGGCTTCTTCCTGCTGCCCGTCCTGGCCGCCACGCAGCTGCGCCCGGGCATCTGCGCTGCCGTCGTGATCCCGACCGTGCTCGTGTTCCTGCTGGCGAGCTGGGCGACGCAGGCGGCCAACGACGAGCCGGGCGGATCGATCGCGATGCGAACGGTGCTCCTCGCCAGCGTGGGGATCGCGGCGATCGGTCTGTCGCGCATCCAACGCTCACGCGTCCGCGCCATCGGCCAGCTGCTCGCCGACCGCACCCGCCTCCTCGACGACCTGGTCCACGTCGAGCAGCGCGAGCGCCAGGTGCTGTCGGAGCGGCTGCACGACGGTGCCCTCCAGTACGTCCTCGCCGCCCGCCACGACCTCGAGGACGTTCGCGATGGTGATCACGCCGGGGCGGTCGCCCGCATCGAGCACGCCCTCGGCGAGTCGTCGCGGATGCTGCGCTCGACCGTCTCCGAGCTGCACCCCGCCGTGCTCGACCGCGTCGGCCTCGCCCAGGCGGTGCGCGACCTCGCCGCCAGCTCTCGCCGCCGCGACCTGGCGATCGACGTCGACACCCACGCGTGGCCCGACGGCACGCACACGCCGATCGACGACCTGCTGTTCAGCGCGGCGCGCGAGCTGTTGAGCAACGTGGTGCGCCACGCCGCAGCCACTCGGGCCACGATCACGCTGGACCTCGACACCGCGTCGGCGACCCTGACCGTCACCGACGATGGCACCGGCATCGACGAGGGTGCTCGCGCCCGGAGCCTCTCCGGCGGCCACATCGGGCTGCACTCACAGGCCTTGCGGATCGAGGCGGCGGGCGGCGCGCTGCGCGTCGAACCCGGCGCGGGGGGCACGGTCGCCACCGTCGTCGTGCCCCTGCTCGAACCCGTGTAGCGACGGCAGACAGGCGCGGTCGCATCGCCGGTGACCTCATTCGGCTGTCCCGGTACACCACCATGGAGACGTGAGCAACACCCGCTTCCAGCAGAAGCAAGCCACCGCGATGGCGTTGCGCACGGCCGCGGTGCGCCTGATGACCGACCGTGGCTACGAGGCGACGAGCACCGACGACATCGCCCGCGCTGCCGGCGTGTCGCCACGGACGTTCTTCAACTACTTCCCGACGAAGGAGTCGGTGGTCCCGCTGCCCGCCGACATCCTGCCCGGTCTCGTCGAGCGGGCGTTGCGAGCACGCCCCGCCGATGAGGACGTCCTCCACTCGTTGGTCGCGACCGCCCTGGCGACGGTCACCACCATCGCTGCGCTCCCGGGCGCTGACGAGTCGTTCGCGGCGACCGTGCGCTTGATGTTCGGCGAGCGGCAGCTGCGCCAGATCTTCCTCGAGCGCCAGAGCCTGGCCGAGGAGCGGGCGTGGAGCGTGCTGCTCGACCGCGGCGTCGCCGCCGACGACCTCGGGGCGCGAGTCGCGGTGGCGACGGTCACCACGCTCACCTACCTCGGTCTGCGCACGTGGGCCGAGGACGACGGCGACGAACCGCTCGTCGACGTCGTCGCCCGCTGCCTCGCCCTGACGCCGGACCCGAGGGCCCTCGGCGACGACGTGACCGCGAACCGGACGTAGGTGCATCCAGCGTCCAGCTCCGGTGGCACGATCCGGGGCGTGACCGAACTGCTGCTGCGCCGAGTCCGGATCTGGCCCCGCGAGCCGGGTGGCGAGCCCACCGACGTGCTGATCCGCGACGGTCGCATCGCGGCGATCGGACCGGGCATCGAGGTCGGCCCACGCGTCGACACGGTCGACGGGCGCGACGGCGTGCTGCTGCCGGCGCTGGCCGACGCCCACGCCCACCTCGACTCGACGCGGCTGGGGCTGCCGTTCCGGCCGCACAGCGCCGAGCCGGGGCTGGCCGGCCTGATCGGGAACGACCGGGCGAACTGGCGCTCGGCCGGTGCCAGCGTGGAGGACCGCGCCGCCCACACCCTGGGGGCGACGATCGCGTCCGGCACGACCGCCGTGCGCACCCACGTCCAGATCGACACCGACTGCGGTCTGGAACGCCTCCACGGCGTGCTCGCCGCACGCGAGCGACACGCGGCACGCGCCCGCGTGGCGATCGTCGCCTTCCCCCAGGCCGGCGTCGTCCGCGATCCCGGGACCGCCGACCTGCTCGATGCTGCGCTGCGTGACGGTGCCGACCTCGTCGGAGGGCTCGACCCGTGCGGCTACGACCGCGATCCGGTGGCCCAGCTCGACGTCGTGTTCGGGCTCGCCGAGCGCCACGGCGTCGGGGTGGACATCCACCTCCACGAGGGCGGCGAGCTCGGCGCGTTCACGTTCGAGCTGATCGCCGATCGGACGGCGGCGCTGGGCATGCAGGGAAGCGGTGACCATCAGCCACGCCTTCGCCCTGTCGTCGGTCGATCCGGCGCGCCAGGCCGCCCTCGTCGAGCTGCTCGCCGAGCACGACATCGCCGTGACGACGGTCGCCCCCGGCAACCGCGAGCCACTGCCGATCGACGCGTTGCGGGCGGCCGGCGTGCGCGTCGGGCTCGGCCAGGACGGCATCCGCGACTACTGGTCGCCGTACGGCGACGGCGACGTCCTCGCTCGCACGTGGCAGCTCGCCTACCGCAGCTCCCTCCGGCGTGACGACCTGATCGAGGGGTGCGTCGATCTCGCCTCGCGAGGCGGGCGCTCGATCGTCGAGTCGACGCCGTGGTCCCCCGTCCCGATCGTCGACGACGACGAGCACGGGCTCGCCGTCGGCGCCGTCGCCGACCTCGTGGTGGTCGCGGCCGACACCGTCACGGCGGCCGTGATGGACCATCCACCGCGCACCGTCGTCCTCCACGACGGCCGGATCGTCGCTCGCGACGGCCAGCTCGTCTGAGCTCGCGTCAGGCCTGGCCGTCGACCAGGTGCCAGATCGCTGCCGCGTCGGCCGTCGCGAGCGCGAAGCAGCCGAACCGCAGCCGACCCACCGGCAGGTGCGCTCGGATGCGGTCGAGCGGGAGCGGCTCGATCTCCACGAGGTCAGCGCGCCGGCAGAAGCCGTTCGGGATGACCGCGCTCGGCTCGGCAGCGGCGCCCGTGACGGTGCCGACGATCGTGATCGCGCGCAACGGCTCCCCGTCGGGATGGGTCGTCTTCGGGGAGTAGATCAGCACGCCGTCGCCCACCTGCATCCGCTCCAGCGGGGCGCGCTTGCCGTGGTTGGCCATGACGAACCCGCCGACCAGGCCCCGCCGGGCGTGGTCGCGCGCGGCGACGATCACCCACGTCGTGGCGAGCGGCGGCCGCGCCCGACGCGGCGCGCCGTCCGACACCCACCGCCGGCTCGTCTGAGATCGCGTCAGGCCTGCGAGCGCACGACGCGCCCGGCGAGGGCGCCGGCGTGCTCGCCGTGGTCCATGAAGACCTCGCCGTTGACGATCGTGTAGTCGTAACCGCTGGAGCCCTGGATGTAGCGGCCGGCCCCGTTGGGGAGGTCGTTGACGAACTCCGGCTGCGGCAGGCGTGAGGTTCTCGAGGTCGATCACGTTGACGTCGGCGTAGGCGCCCGCACGGAGCACGCCGCGATCGGTGAAGCCGAACAGCCCGGCGGTGTCGGAGGTCAGTCGGCGCACGGCCTCCTCGAGCGTCCAGCGCTGGCGCTCGCGCACCCAGTAGGTGAGGAGGAACGTCGGCTGGCTGGTGTCCATGATCTGGCCGACGTGGGCACCGGCATCGGCGAGCCCGAGCGTGACCAGCTCGTCGTCGAGCATCTCCTCGACGGCGCCCGAGCTGCTGGTTGAGCAGCGGCATGTTGAGGTTGACCGTGCCGTCGCTCTCGTCGGCGAGGTCGAGGAACGCCTCGACCGGGCTCACGCCACGCCGGGCCGCGTGGGCAGCCAGGGAGTCCTCGACGCGGCAGTCGTAGCGGGCCGGCCCGTCGGGGAGCACGAAGATCATGTCGGGACCGAGCATCAGCCGGGCCTCGGCGCCGTCGGCGATGAGGCGGGCCCGCCACTGCGGATCGCGGATGGCGGCCAGCCGCTCGGCCTGGCGGCAGCGCGTGGAGGTCGCGGAACGCCGGCGCCCGATCCCACGGCGTGCGGTTGAACAAGCCGAACAGGATGCCGATGCCCCGCGCCGTCGTCTGCGGCCGGACCGCAGCACCCTTGGCGTTCTCCGGCCTTGGTGAAGTCGATCACCTGGGAGTAGAGGTCGGGGCGGCGGTTCGACTGGACCAGGCCATAGCTGACCGGCCGGCCGGAGCGTCGGCTGATGTCGCCCATCACGGCCACCTCGGCGCGGGTCTTCGTGAGCGACTCGTCGTCGCGCTCGCCGAGGCGCATGGCCCCCTCGAACAGGCCCTTGCCGGCCCGTGCGGAGCACGTCGCCGAAGGCCAGCAGCTCGTCGGACTCGGCCCACGTGCCGGGCACGGGGCGACCGTCGGGGACGACGTGGCCGAGCGTCCGGCTGGTCGAGATGCCGAGCGCGCCGGCGGCCAGCGCCTCCTCGGCCATCTCGCACATCCGGGCGATGTCCTCCGGCGTGCCGGAGCCCTCGACCATCGCCCGCTCGCCCATCGCCGCCACCCGCAGCGCGCAGTGGCCGACGAGCCCGCCGACGTTGATGCCCTTCGGGGTGCGGTCGAGCCAGCCGAGGTAGTCGCCGTACGTCGTCCAGTCCCACGGCAGACCCTCGAGGATCGCCCGGCGGGGGATGTCCTCGACGCTCTCCATCATCTCGGCGAGGAACTCGCGCCCGCCCGGTGCGACCGGGGCGAACGTGACGCCGCAGTTGCCGAGCACCACGCTCGTGATGCCGTGCCAGCACGACGACGTCGGCAGCGGGTCCCAGCCGAGCTGGGCGTCGAGGTGCGTGTGCACGTCGACGAACCCGGGCGTGACGACGCGTCCCTCGGCGTCGATCTCGCGCCCGCCATGGGCATCGATCGACTCCTCGACGCCACGATGCGATCACCGGCGATCGCCACGTCGGCGCGGCGCGGCGCCGCACCCGTGCCGTCGACCACCTGTGCCGTTACGGATGATGAGATCAACGTCCATCACAACCCCCTTCGAGCGTCCGTGCAGTCTGCCAACCCGGCGCCGCGCCGGACGACCCCGGCGTCGTCAACGACTTGATGTCGAATGATTCGATGTCTAAGGTAGATGATGAGACATCGAACCGTTGCCGACGGACACCACGTCCGTCACGACCACGAGGAGCACTGCTCATGGACGACCTCACCACCTTCTTCTCGACGTGGGCCGCGGCCGAGCGCGCCGGCGACGCCACGGCGACCGACCGCTTGCTGACCGACGACTTCGTCGGGATCGGCCCGGTCGGGTTCCAGCTCCCGAAGGCGGCGTGGTTGCAGCGCATGACCGGGGGCGACCTGCACTACGACGCCCTCAGCCTCGACGAGGTCACGACGCGCGAGCACGGCGACTGCGCCATCACCACCGCCCGCTGGAACGCACGGGGCACCGCCCGTGGCAACCCCCTCCCCGAGGCGACGCGCGCCACGCTCGTCACGGTCAGGGACGGCGGCGAGTGGCGGTTGGCGTCGATCCACTTCAGCCTGATCGCCGACCACCTGCCCGGGCCGCAAGGATCCTCGTGACCCGCCGGTTCGGGCGGCGCGCCCGCAACGTGGTGCTGACGATCCACATCGTGGTGTCGGTCGGGTTGCTCGGCGACTCGGCCGGCTTCCTCGCCGTGGCCATCCGCCGAGCCCTGACGGACGATCCGGCGTTCGCCGCGGCCAGCCTCGACCTGCTCGGCACGTTCGCCCTGTTCTTCGGGATCCCGCTCAGCTTCCTCGCCCTGCTGACCGGGATCGCCCTCGGGCTCGGGACGCCGTGGGGCGTGTTCCGCCACCCGTGGGTGGTGATCAAGCTCGGCCTCACGGTGACCGTCATCGTCGTCGGCGCCACCATCCTGCGGCCCGTGCTCACCGACGACGGCGACCCCGGCTCGGGACCGCTCATCGCCGGTGCCGCCTACGACGTCGCCGCGCTCACCGCCGCCACCGCGCTCGCCGTCTGCAAGCCGGGCCGGGCGCGTCGGCGGGTGGGTCCGGCCGCGGCCGCTCTGTGATGTACGGCGGGGAGCGGTCGTCGACGCCGATCAGCGCAGCGCCTTGCGGTGGATCTGCAGGTCGCACGGTGTCGCCAGCAACGGGGCCAGGTGCGGGTACGCGCCGTCGAACGTGGTCGTGCGCACCAACCGGTAGCCCCGGCGGCCGTACCACGACGTGAGGAACACCTTGCTCGGATGGGTCCACTCGCGGGGAACGAGCAGCTCGAGCTGCAGGGCGGCCTGCCCGCGCTCGCGGGTGCGACGCTCGACGTCGTCGAGCAGCGCCCGGCCGATCCCGAGGTGGCGCTGATCGCGAGCGGCGACGAGGATCCCGAACTCGCTCGTGTCGGGGGCGACGTCATGGAGCCGGACGCTGCCGACGATCCGACCCGCCGGCGTGCGGGCCACGAGGATCTCGCCGGCCGCGATCAGCACCTGGAGCTCCTCGACCGTCGTCCGCGTCGCGCCGTCGACCCACATGCCGGACTCGGCCACGGCGTACACGTCGTTGACGAGGTCGCACAGCTCGCCCACGAGCGCGGCATCGGCGCTGGCGGCAGGCTCGAGCGGTTCGACGGTGCGCGCGTCATCGGATGCCACGGCTCCAGGATGCTGCACCACGACGTGCCTCGGCCGGTCACGAGCGTCGGCGGGCGACGTGCAGGACGCCACCCCAATGCCGACGGAGCTGGCCGTCCGGGCGTTCGGCGAGCAGCCGGCGGACCTCGCCGTACAGGCGGTCGCGCTGCCAGTCCTGCATCGCGATGTGCCCGGAGAACGTGTTCAGCAGATCGATGTACGCGTCGGCGTCGTACGTCCGCTCCCAGTCGTACTGCTCCACGGCAACGACGTCGAACAGGCCCGACGCCTCGATGTCCACGGTGAGGTCCGGCAGCTCCTGCGGGCGCGGTCGCACCATGTCGGGCGGCACGCTCTCGTCGATCTCGTCGTAGACGAGCTGGAGGTCGTCGAACAGCGGATCGCCGTGACGAGGGAAGACGTGCACGGCCTCCCACACCGCCAGGTGCCCGGCTGGCTGCAGCGCCGCCGCCGCCCGCTGGTAGCGCACGTCGGGGTCGATCCAGTGCCACGCGGTCGCCGCGTACACCAGGTCGAAGCGAGCGCCGCCGGGATCCCACTCCTCGAACCGCTGCTCGACGATGTCGACGTCGAGACCGGCCAGCTGCGATCGCGCCACCTCCGCCAGCGCGGCACCCGGTTCGACGCCGGTGATGCGGTAGCCGCGGCGGGCGAGCGGCAGCGTCGCCTTGCCGGTCGCCGGGCCGATCTCGAGCAGCCGGGCGCCGGGAGCCAGACCGGTCACGGCGACGAGCCGATCGAACAGCGCCGCCGGGTACTCCGGACGCGCCCGCTGGTACAGCTCGGCGGCGCGGTCGAACGTCGCCGCCAGCCGCTCGCGGTCCGGATCTCGAGCCATCCCGGAAGCCTTCCATCGTCGCAACGACGCCCGGGCCGACGGCGCCGCCGGGCTCCTGAGTAGATTCGGCTCGACACGGGAGCAGCTGAGCGAAGGGGGCGCAGCGTGGACGTACTCGCTGGCACACGGGTGATCGACTTCGGCCGGTACATCGCCGGGCCGTACTGCGGCGCGTTGCTCGGTGATCTCGGTGCCGAGGTCATCCGGGTGGAACGGGTCGAGGGCGGCGAGGACCGCTGGATCACGCCGGTCACGTCCGATGGTGTCGGCGCCATGTTCCTGCAGGTCAACCGCGGCAAGCGCGGCATGACGCTCGACGTGAGCCAGCCCGAGGGCCAGGAGGTCGTCGCCCGGTTGGTGCGCTCGGCCGACGTCGTCATCGCCAACCTGCCGGCCGGGACGTTGCGCAGCATGGGCCTCGACTACGAGACGTTGCGCGCCCTGAAGCCCGACATCATCCTGACCACCGTCAACGCCTGGGCGTCGGGTGGCGAGTGGAGCCACAAGGTCGGGTTCGACGGGCTCGCCCAGGCGGCCTCCGGCAACCTCTACCTGTCGGGTCCCCCCGGGCACCCATCGCGAGCCGCCGTGCCGTACGTCGACTTCTCCACGGCGACGATCGCCGCCCTGTCGACGTTGGCCGCGCTGATCCACCGCCGCGCGACCGGCGAGGGTCAGCTCATCGAAGCGGCGCTGCTGCGCACGGCCGTGACCTGGAACAGCCCGACGCTGATCGAGCAGGCGATGCTCGGCGTCGATCGCGTCTCGACGCACAACCGCGGGCAGACGGCGAGCCCCGCCGACGTGTACCGCACCCGCGACGGCTGGCTGATGTGCCTCGTGCTGGGCTCGTACCAGTTCGACCGCTGGGCCCGCATGATCGAGCGACCGGACCTGCTCGCCGACGAGCGGTTCAAGGACGACCTCAGCCGCGGCGAGAACGGTGAGGCGCTCTCTGCCTACATGGCGGCATGGTGCGCCGATCGCACCACGGCGGAGTGCCTCGCCGAGATGGACACCAACAAGGTGCCGGGCGGACCCGTGCTGTCCCCGCAGGAGCTGCTGGACCTCCCCCACGTCCGCCAGGTCGGGATCCTCCAGGACGTCGAGTACCCGACGGCGGCCACGCCGGCACCGCTCGCCGGGTTCCCCGCCGTGCTGTCGGCATCGCCGGGGACGATCCATGGACGCGCGCCGCAGCTCGGCGAGCACACCGATGAGGTGCTGCGGGAGCTGGGCTACGACAGCGACGCGATCGCGCGGCTGCGCGGCGCCGGCGTCGTCTAGGTCGCGGCGGACCATCGCGTGGCGGACACGAGCGTCGACGCCTCCGTGCTCGTCGTCGGTGCCGGACCGACCGGGCTCGTGCTGGCCGCGGAGCTCGCGCGGCGGGGCGTCGCATGCGAGCTGATCGACGAGCGCTCGGGGCCGCAGGCCTGGGATCGGGCGACCGTCGTCCACCCCGGCTCGCTCGAGGTGTTCGAGGCGATGGGCATCGCCGACCGCTTCCTGCAGGCCGGCACACCACAGCGGGGCGCGCGCATCTACGCCGCCGGCAAGGTGCTCGGCGAGTACGAGATCACCGACTCCGGCAGCACGTACCCGTACAACCTCGGGATGTCGGAGGAGGTCACCGAGGGGATCCTCACCGACCACCTCCGGACCCTCGGAGGGGACGTCACGCGCTCCGCTCGGCTCGTCGGGCTGACGCCGGGCGCCGATGGACTCGTCGCCGAGATCGATCGCGCCGGCAACCGCTCAGCAACGGCGTACCGATGGGTCGTCGGGTGCGACGGCCTGCACAGCGTCGTGCGCACGTCGAGCGGCATCGCGCTCGAAGGTCACGAGATCGCCGAGCCGTGGGCGGTGTTCGACGCCACGCTGAGCGGCTGGTCCGATCGCTTCGACCTCACGTTCGTCTACCTCGAGCCGGTCCCCGTGATCTTCACGGCGTTGCCCGATCGACGCTGGCGGGTCTACCTGCGACCCAGCTCGCCCGACGCCGACCTCGTGACCGACGCGATGTCGACCCTCACCCGGTACGAGCCCGACGTCACCTTCGTCGACGTCGAGCGTCCGACTCGCTTCCACTGCCACACGATGATCGCCGGACGGTTCCGGAAGGGATCCGTCCTCGTCGCCGGTGACGCCGCCCACCTCTGCTCGCCGTCGCAGGGCCACGGCATGAACACGGGCCTGCAGGACGCCATGAACCTGGCGTGGAAGCTGGCGCTCGTCGCGGGCGGCCATGCTGCTCCGGCGCTGCTCGACAGCTACGACGCCGAGCGTCGACCGATCGCCGAGATGGTCGCCGGTGCGGGCGACGAGTTCGAACACATGCAGCTGCTGACGGAGGCCGTCGAGCGCGACCGTCGCGACCAGGAGCTGCGCGCCGACTTCTCATCGGTGGCCGGGCGCCACCACGAGATCGTCGCCGCCGCCGAGATGGACGTGTCCTACGTCGGCTCGCCGATCGTCGCGGGCGACGTTGTCCCCACCGGCCGCGGCGTCTCCGCCGGAGCGCGCCTGCCGGCGCTGCGCCAGCTCGTCCATCGCGCCGGGCACACCGTCTTGCTCCTCGCTGCGCCGACCCTCGGTCCCGATGCCCTGACCGAGCTGGCGGCCGCCGTCGGCGCGGTCAGCACCGACTCGCCGCTGTTCGAGGCGACCGTCTGCGAGGTCGTCGACGCGGCCACGGCCGACTGTCTCGGCATCGCCGGGGTGACGCTCCTGGCGGTGCGCCCGGACGGCTACGTCGGACTCCGCGCCGACGACGATCACGTCGCCGCGCTCGGCGCGTATGGCCGCCGGATCACGGGCTGAGGGCGAGGGTCGGTCGGCAGGTCACCGCGGTGGCAGGTGCTCGTCGCGGTCGTCGGCGAGCCGGAGCGAGTGATCGCGCAGGCCGGCCACGACCTGGTCCAGCGAGCAGTCGGACTGGAAGACGTGGGCCCGCAACCTCGTGGACGCCTCATCCGGGCCCACACCGAGCTCGCGCATGACGACGCCGACGGCTTGGTGCAGCTCGTCGACACGACGCATCGAAGCGTTGCGCTGGCGCGTCGCCCGGGATGCGACGAGCAGCTCGGCCGCTTCCACGGCGGTGCAGTCAGCGGCGACGTGGAGCATCGAGCGGAACGAATCGGCCAGCTCGCCCGTCTCCTCGCGGTACACCGTCATCGCGCCGATGCACGCATGCGAGACGAACAACGGGATGGCGTAGGCGGCATGGATCCCCAGCACGCCGAGATCGCGCGCCAGCCAACCGAGGTCGTTGGCATCGGCAAGGTTCGGCGCTTCGACGGGCTCGCGACGCTCGAAGGCGTCGATCATCGGACCCTCGCCGAGCACGAACTGGCGAGCTTCGGCGGTCCCGACCACCTTGTCCGAGGCGTGCATCGGTTGACCGCACAGCGACACGCCGACACCGGTCATGCCGAGCATCGCCACGAGCGCTTCGCAGCCGGCGAACGGTTGATGTGGACCCATGGTCTGGCGCTCCGGGCTCGGGCGACGACGACCAGGGTCCGGGGCGGCCGTCAACGGTGGGACGGCGTCAGGATACTGACGGAAGCCACGGCGGTGGCGCGGCGGTCTCGCGCGATGATGGTCGTGCGATGACCATCCCCGACGAGCTCGCTGGCGACTTCATCGAGATCTCATCCGGCGCCGTCGACTGGCGGTTCGAGCCGGCCTTCCTCGAGTCCAACTGGACGTGCATCTGGGGCCGCGGCTGCCTCGGGATCCTCGACCAGCCGGCCCCCGAGCTGCAGCACGGCTGCTGTTCGATCGGGGCCGAGCTGGCTGACGTCGAGGACGCGATGACCGTGTCCGCCTACGCCGCGACGCTCGACCCGGCGAGCTGGCAGTTCCACGACGCGGTCGACGATGACGACGTGTTCTCCGACGCGACACGCACGAACACGAAGGTCGTCGACGGCGCCTGCATCTTCCTCAACCGTCCTGGCTTCGCGGCCGGGGCCGGCTGCGCGCTGCACCTCGCGGCCCTCGCTGCCGGCGAGTCGCCCATCGACTGGAAGCCGGCGGTGTGCTGGCAGCTGCCGATCCACGTCGACTGGCAACCGTTGCCCGACGGTCGCGAGTCGGCGACGGTGCGCCGATGGAGTCGGGCCGACTGGGGTCCGGAAGGCGAGACGATGGCGTGGTGCTGCACCGAGGAGCGCGAGGCGTACGTCGGCGATCGGCGGGTCATCGACTCGCTCGCCGGCGAGCTCGCGGCGATCACCGGTGACGAGGTGATGGTCGAGCTGCGACGGCGCGTCGGCGGCGCCACGGGGTCGTCGAGCTGATCCGACGGCACCGACGGGGGCGACGATGACCGAGCATGCGGTGGTGATCGCAGGGGGCGGTCCGACCGGGCTGATGTTGGCGGCCGAGTTGGCGTTGGCGGGGATCGACGTCGGCATCGTCGAACGACGCCTGAGCCAGGATCTCGACGGATCACGGGCCGGAGGTCTGCACTCGCGCACCATCGAGGTGCTCGACCAGCGCGGCGTGGCGGAGCGGTTCCTGTCGGCGGGCCAGACCCGTCCGAACGTGAGCTACGGCTCCGTCCACCTGGACATCAGCGACTTCCCGACCCGCCACAACTACCTGCTGGCCCTGTGGCAGCGCGACTTCGAGCGCATCCTCGCCGACTGGGTGCTCGGCGACCTCGGCGTCCCGATCGTGCGTGGATGCGAGGTGGTGGGCCTCGCGCCGAACGACACCGGCGTCGACGTCGGGCTGTCCGACGACACGTCGGTGCGAGCGACCTACCTCGTCGGCTGCGACGGAGGACGCAGCCTGATCCGCAAGGCCGCCGGCATCGACTTCCCCGGGCTGGGTCCGTCGACGAGCTGGATCATCGCCGAGGTCGAGATGGACGAGCAGCCGGAGGTCGGCGTGCGCCCCGAGGGTGGCGGCATCGGTCCCGTCGATCGGGCGACGGGCGGCGGCCCGTTCGCTGTCGTGCTGAAGGAGCAGCACGTCGAACACAGCGGCGACCCCACGTTGCAGGATCTCCGCGAGGCACTCGTCCGCGCGTACGGGACGGACTACGGAGCGCACCGCCCCACTCGGCTCTCCCGGTTCACCGACATGTCACGGCAGGCAGCTTCCTACCGACAGGGCCGTGTGCTGCTGGCCGGGGACGCCGCCCACGTGCATCCCCCGCAGGGCGGCCAGGGCCTCAACACGGGCGTGCAGGATGCCGTGAACCTCGGGTGGAAGCTGGCCCAGGTGGTCGATCGGACGTCGCCCGAGGATCTCTTGGACACGTACCACGCCGAGCGGCACCCGGTCGCGGCGCGGGTGTTGCACAACACGATGGCGCAGGTCGCGCTGAGCACGGCGGACGACCGTCACCAGGCCCTGCGCGAGACGATGGCCGAGCTGCTGACGATGGACGAGCCGCGGCGGCGCTTCGCCGGGATGCTCTCCGGTCTCGACATCCACTACGACCTGGGTGCAGGACACCCGCTGCTCGGGCGGCGCATGCCCGATCTCGATGTGCGCACCGGCGACGGTCCGACGCGTGTCTTCACCCTGCTGCACGATGCCCGACCCGTGCTGCTCAACCTCGGCGACCCCGATGGTCTCGACCGCGCACCGTGGGTCGGCCGGGTCCGGTTCGTCGACGCCACGCATGCCGGCGTGTGGGAGCTCCCGGTCCTCGGCGTGGTCGAGGCGCCGGCCGCAGTGTTGATCCGACCCGACGGACATGTCGCCTGGGTGGGAGAACTCGCCGACCCGCAGCTGCCGCGAGTCCTGGCGACCTGGTTCGGGGCGCCACGACGAACGGTGGATGCCCCGGTCCGGAGCACCCCGCTGGGCTAGCGTGCTGAGCCATGTCGGTTCCTGACCCGTCGACCGCCACGGAGCGCCCGGGGACCTTCAACGTCCCGGGCATCGTGGCCGCATTGGTCATCGCCAGCCTGCTCGCCCTCGTGGCCCTCACCACCCTCTGACACGTGATCAGGGAGGCGGCATCGCCTCGGTGAAGAACTGCGGCCGATACCTGTCGGGCCGGTACCAGGCGTCCCGCGGCATGTCTCGGGCGTTCTGCGACACGCTGACGACGAGGCCGCCGGCCGTCCACGGCATCAGATGGGCGTGATAGGTGTTCATCAGCGGATCGCCGCCGGTCGGCGACAGCGCGCGGCGGGTCGTGGTCCACGGGCCCCACGGGGCCGGGGCGACGTCGATCGCCAGCTCCTCTCCCCAGTAGCCGTCGACCTTGGTGACGGCCACCCAGCGCCCGTCGATGAAGCGAGGTTGCATCGGGTTCTCCGCGTAGAAGCGGTCCACGATCGCGACGGCGGCCGCCGGGTCGGGCGACCAGCCGTTCGCCGTACGGAACTCGGGCTGGGCATCGAGGGCGCCCTTCGGCACCCGCGCCAGGTACATCCGGGTGGCCGAGCACGGGCAGGCGTTGAACCCGCCCTGGCGGGCCAGGTTCTGATCGAAGGAGTTGCCGAACAGATAGGTGTGGTCCGCATCGCTCGCCACGGCGAAGCCGTAGATCGGAGCGACGCCGAAGATCGGCGCCGGTTGGAACGAGATCCGCGCCAGCGTCGCGGCGTCATAGGTCGCCAACCAGGTGCCCACCGGGACCCACCCGAGTCCGTCGGGCGGCGACGGGTCGGCGGTCTTGACCATCTCGGCCCAGAACACCTGCAGGCGACCGTTCACGAGCTCGCCACCGAGGGGCCAGAACCAGCGGCTCAGGATCCGCTCGCCGGTGCCGGGCTCGAACGACGTCGGCACCGTCGCCGTCCCGCGATGGAGCAGCGTGAAGCACGAGCCGCGCTGCACGAGCGCCGTGTTGTGGGCGAACGAGGCCTGATCGAACGAGGTGGCGCGGCCGGTGTGGTCGATGAACGTGTCCTGGAACAGCCACAGGTAGCGGTCGCCGCCGAGCGGGTAGACGTGCTGGTAGTCGAAGCCGAGGACCGGGCCGATCCGTTGCCGGAAGAAGGCGTCGAGGGCGGCAGCCGAGGTGCCCGCGGCACACCCGACATCGGTTGCCAGGTGACCGCCCGCCGTGACGGTCGTCGGGTAGGCCGTTGACGGCGCCGGTGGCGGCGACTCCGGTTGCGCCGGTGGCACTGGCCGCGGCACCGGCGCGTCGACGGGCTCGGGGACCGGGTCGGGCGCCGGGGCGCAGGAACTGCCGCAACGTGCGCCGACCAGCGCGAAGGCCACGCCGATCGCGACGACGTTGGCTGCCCGTCGCCGCCGGCGCACGCGGCCCTGTCGCTTGCCGCCGCCGTCACCCACGTTCGCCGATCTGCCAGCCACCGCCTTCACCTCCCAGGCCCCTGGGCGCCATGTTCCCACGTCGTCGGCGGCGGCCGGGTTCGAGTGCCGGTGCTGAACCGGTCGGCCCACGGCCGCGTGGGAACGACCGCATGTTCCTGGTCGACCTCTGACCGAGCACCTCCAGGGCGCGTGCCGGCGCCCCTCAGCGGCTAGGCGATCGGCGTGGCCTGGAAGTGGACGAACTGCCAGCGTCCGTCGCGGCGCACGGCACGCGGGTCCAGCGCCGATGCTGATCCATCTCCCCGTACTGGTCCGTCCCCTTGGCGGTGGAACGACCGGTCAGGACGGCGGCATCGCCGTACACCCGCACGGTGATCTCGTCCGGCACCAGCGACTCGAAGTCGACGCGACGGGCCTTGCGGTTCTCGAGGTACTGCGCCCGATCCTCGACGCCGCCAGCGCGGGCGGTGATGGACGTAGTCCTCGTGCAGGAGCTGGTCGAGGGCGGCGACATCCGCCTTCACCACGGCCTCGTTGAGGTCCTTGACGAGCTGCGTCAGCTCGCGCTCGTCGGTGGCCGCATCGCCGAGTGGCTCAGTCATCGCCGTCTCCTCGTGCTCGAGATCTACCGGGCGGGATCTGTCGGGTCCCAGCGTACGCATGAGAGCCTCCCTCAGGAGGCGGTCGGAAGGGTTCGGGCCGTCCGACGGCGCGATCTGGGCGGGCAGCGTGCCACTCGGGCATCTGGGCGGTTTCCGTGACGACTGTTGTCACGGAGCCCGCCCAGATTGGGCCGGTCGGTCGGGCGGCGGACCGTAAGCTCCCGCCGCGACCGGCATCGGCAGGGAGGGACGCGATGGGTGAGCTCGATGGCAAGGTCGCGATCGTCACGGGCTCCTCGAGCGGCATCGGCGAGGCCACAGCCCGGCGGCTCGCCGAGCTCGGATGTCGCGTCGTGGTGAACTCGGTCGCGTCGGCCGCCGCCGGAGAGGCGGTCGCCGCGTCGCTGCCGACCGAGGCCATGTACGTGGAGGCCGACATCAGCGACCAGGCGCAGGGGCAGGCGCTGATCGCCCGCACCATCGAGCGGTTCGGCCGGCTCGACATCCTCGTCAACAACGCGGGGTGGACGACGATCGTCGACCACGCCGACCTCGACGCGCTCACCGACGACATCTTCCGACGGACGTTCGAGATCAACGTGTTCGGCACGTGGTGGCTGACCAAGGCGGCGATGCCGTTCCTGCGCCAGTCACCCGATCCCAACGTCGTGATGATCACCTCGGTGGCCGGGCATCCGGCCCGTTGGGTCGTCGATCGCGTACGCCATGTCGAAGGCGGCGTTGAACCACCTCGTCGCCCTCCTGGCCAAGTCGTGCGGACCGGTGCGGGTCAACGCCGTCGCCCCGGGGCTCATCGACACGCCGTTGACGGCGAACCTCCACGAGCAACGCGCGGCCACCGCGGCCACCGTGCCACTGCACCGATCGGGTCGTCCGGAAGACATCGCCGAGGCGGTGATCGGGCTGCTCCGGAGCTCGTACGCCACCGGGCACGTCATGGTCGTCGACGGAGGCAGCTCGCTCGTGTGGTGACCCGGGGTGGGGGGTCCGGCCCGAGCCAGCGGAGGGCGCGTTCGTACACTGACGTTCGTCCGCAGCTCGGGGGGAACGAATGACCGAACGACACGAATTGCTCGACGCGACCGACGAGACGATCGAGGATGCGGTGCGGTTTGCCGATCCGATGATCCTGCGCGGCCTGCTCTACCAACTCACGGGCGATGCCAGCGTCGCCGCCACGGAGGTGCACGGACGGCTGCTCGGCCTCGCCGAGGCGATGGTGTTGGCGCACGCCTCCGACGCGGAGTTGCTGCAGTCCAAGGCGGCTGAGTTCCTGAAGTCCTATCGGGACAGCGGCGCCGACGACATCCCGATCGGCCCGGTCGATCGGCTGCCGACGAGCCTGAACCTGGCCTGCGGCGAGGAGATCCCGGCGAACGACCTGGAGCTGTGGTTGGAGCAACTCGCGGTGGACCCGTGGGCCCGAGAGCTCGTCTGGCGTGATGAGCCGAAGCACGGACCGCGTGCAGGAGTTCTCCGTGGCGGTGATCGGTGCCGGCGGCGGCGGCCTGGGGGCGGCCGTCTACCTCCAGCGGGCCGGCGTGCCCTACGTCGTGATCGAGAAGAACACGGGGGTCGGCGGCACGTGGTTCGAGAACCGCTATCCGGGGGCGCGTGTCGACACCCCGAGTCGCGCCTACACGCACACCTTCGGTGCCGGCTTCGAGTACCCGAACCCGTTCTGCGCGCAGGTCGAGAACGAGAAGTACTTCAACTGGATCGCCGACGAGTTCGGGGTGCGCGACAACATCGAGTTCGAGACCGAAGTGAAGTCGGTGATCTGGGACGAGGACGCCAAGGTCTGGGAGATCACCGCGGTCGGGCCCGACGGCCCGCGGAGCTGGCACGCCAACGCAGTGATCAGCGGCGTCGGGTTCCTCGCCCGCCCGAACCTGCCGAACATCGAAGGCCTGGCCTCGTTCGAGGGCCCGGTGTTCCACACCGCCCGCTGGCCGAGCGATCTGGACCTCACCGACAAGCGCGTCGCAGTGATCGGCAGCGGGTGCACCAGCTACCAGATGATCCCTGAGCTCGCCAAGATGGCTGGCCACACCTATCTCTTCCAACGCACGCCCAACTGGTGCTTCGACGTGCCCGGCTATCGGACCCCGTACCCGCCACAGGTGAACTGGCTGGACCGGAACCTCCCGTACTTCAAGAACTTCGCCCGGTTCCGGACGTGCTGGCTGTCCGGCCCGGAGAAGTTGGGTGCTGCCTTCACTGCCGATCCGGCCTTCAAGGACACGCATGCGAGGAGCGCGAGCAACAAGCGGGCTCGTGACGCACGCCTCGAGTTCATGCAGCGGAAGTTCGTCGATCATCCGGAGCTCTTGGAGCAGATGTTGCCGATCGCCCCGCCGTTCTCGTCGCGGCCCGTGCTCGTCGATTCCGACTACAGCGTGTACGACGCCCTCCTGCGTGACGATTGCGATCTGGTCACGGACGGGATCCGGCGCATCAAGGAGAACGGCATCGAGTTGGAGGGCGGCGACGAGTGCCCCGTCGACGTCATCGTCCTGGCCACCGGCTTCAAGGCCAACGACTTCCTCTGGCCGATGGAGGTCCGCGGTCGCGATGGCCAACTGATCGAGCAGCTGTGGGAGAAGGACGGCGCACGCGCCTACCTCGGCACGATGTTGCCGGGCTTCCCGAACCTGTTCATGATCTATGGGCCGAACACGAACGCCACCGGCGGCCTCGGCACGTTCGACTTCGAGGAGATGGTGATCAGGTTCGCGCTGGAATGCGTCGAGCACCTCATCGTCGAAGGCAAGCAGACGGTCGATGTGACCGTCGACGGGTACTGGAACTACAACGACGAGCTCGACCGGCACGAGGCCCTGAAGATCTACACCGATCCGCGCGCCAACAACTACTACAAGAACGAGCACGGCCGGTCGTCCGCCAACTCGCCGTTCGACATCCGACAGATGTGGACGTGGTTGCGGCGGCCCGAAGACCATGACGGCGACGCCGCTGCTCCGCCGACGCCGGGTGACAAGGCGGTACGCCCGCACTTCGGCGAGGACCTCGTCGTGTCCTGAACGACATCGCCGACCAGGAAGAACCCGAACCGGCGACCGCTTCGAGCATCGGTCGACACGCCTGCCGGACGTACATTCGCCGCGATGGGGGTCAGCTTCCTCGATGACGTCGTCGTGCTCGACCTCGGTGACGAGGCGACGGCCCTCGCCGGCGCCTACCTCGCCGAGCTGGGGGCGACCGTGGTGCGGGTCGAGGACATCGCGGGAGACGCCCTGCGCACTCGCGGCACCGTCTGGCACGCCGTGCACAACGCCGGCAAGCGCAGCGTCGCCATCGACACCACGACCGACGACGGGTGGGCGGCCGTCGAGCCGGCGCTGGCCGGCGTCGACATCGTCATCGGACCGCTCGAGCCGAACCCGGCCACGACCCGCTTCCTCGACCGCGTCGGGCGCATCGGCGGCCCACGGATCGGTCTCGTCGACGTGGTGTTCCGGCGCGACCGCGAGCGCGAGCCGGTCACCGACCTCACGCTCGGCGCGGCAGCGGGCTTCACGGTCCTCAACGGCGTGTCCGAGGACCCGCCGAACCAGGCCGCCGGCGACCTCGCGTTCAAGCAGGTCGCGTTGGCAACGGCCGAGGCCGCGCTGGCCCTGATCACCGCCCGCCGGAAGACCGGTCGGGCGGGACGCATCGTGGTCTCGGCCCAGGAGGCCGTGCTGATCACGACGTTCCAGACCTCGAACGGGAACCTCTACCACTGGCACCGGACGGTGCCCAACCGTCACGAGCAGATCGCCGGCGGCTCGACGGTCCTCAGCGGCGACGGGCAGTGGACGTCGTTCACGATCCACCCGCCGAACTACCCGCGCTTCGTGGAGTGGGCCGAGCGCGACATCGGTCCGACCGTGCTCACCTCGCCGGAGTGGAGCGACCCGGTCTACGTCGCCAACCACCGCCACGAGCTGATGGCGATCGTGGCCGAGCTGGCGGCGTCGACGACGAGGGCGAACCTGATCGCCGAGGGGCAGTCGCGCGGCCTGCTCGTCACCCCGGTCAACGAGGTCGCCGACGTGGCCAAGGACAGCCACCTCGCGGCTCGCGAGTTCTTCGTCGACGTCGACGAGCCCGACGGCGAACGGGTCCGCATGGCCGGGTCACCGTTCCGGTCCGACCGCGGGCGCGGGTCGCGCGGACCCGCACCCGCGCTCGGGGCCGACGACGGGATGCTCACCGAGCTCGCCCGGCGCCCGCCCACCGCGGGTGGCGATGGCGTCGGCGCCAACCACCGCCAGCCGCTCGAGGGGATCCGAGTGGTCGACTTCACGTGGGCGATCGCCGGCTCGTTCGCCACGCGGTTGCTCGCCGATCTCGGCGCCGACGTCGTCAAGCTGGAGTCGGAGCACCGGCTCGATCCCATCCGCCACATCGGCCCCCAGCCGACCGCCGTGGTCTCGCTCGACACCAACGGCGTGTTCCAGGACTGCGGCGCCGGCAAGCGGGCGGTGACGCTCAACGTCGACACGCCGGAGGGTCGTGACCTCGCCCGCCAGCTGATCGCCACCGCCGACGTCGTCACCGCCAACTACACGCCCGACCGCCTCGACCGCTGGGGCTTCGACCGGGAGGCGCTGGCCGCGCTGCGCCCGGGCCTGATCGTCGCCAACCTCGCAGTCATGGGCCTCAGCGGACCGGACGCCGGCTGGCGGTCGTACGGCAACGGTCTCGTGGCGATGAGCGGCGTCGCCGCCCACACCGGCTTCGAGGGGCGGATGCCGCAGTGCCTGGGCACGATGCACACCGACTTCACCGTCCCCTACTTCGCGGCCATGCAGATCATGGCCGCCCTCCACCACCGCGACCGCACGGGCGAAGGTGCCTACCTCGAGATGTCGCAGTACGAGTCGTCGGCACGGCTGATGGACGTCGAGCTCGCCGACGTGCTCAACGGCGGCACCGGTCCCGGCCGGATCGCCAACCACTCGCCGTGGTGCCGCCCGCACGGGATCTTCCCCGCGCTCGAGGACGATCGATGGGTCGCCGTCGCCTGCCGCGACGACGCCGAGCGCGACCGACTGGCCGCCGTGATCGGGGCGCCGGCGACGGACGACGCGCTCGGCGCGTGGACGGCGACGCGGCCCCGCGCCGAGATCGTCGAGGTGCTGCGTTCGGCCGGTGTTCCAGTCAGCGGCGTCGAGGACCTCGGCGACCACCACACCGACCCAACCGTGCTCCAGAGCTGGAAGCAGTTCGACCTGCCCTCAGGGATCAGCGCCGAGGTGATCCACGCGCCGATCACCTGGGACGGTGAACGCCTCCCGCTGCGCCGGGCACCACTGTGGATGGAGCACACCTACGACGTGCTCGTCGACGAGCTCGGCCTCGATGCCGGTCGCTTCGCCGAGCTCATCGACACCAGGGTCGTCTGGTAGCGGAGCCGCGCCTCGGGCGCGGCGACCTCACGCGGAGGGGGCGAGCGGTGGATGCTCGAGCACGCGGGGCCGGTACTCGACGAGCTGGGTGCGGCCATCGAAGGTGCGGTGATCGATCATCTCGAGGGCCACGTCCGGGTAGCCGTCGTAGATGCGCTCTTCTCCCGTCGCCCCGGTGATCACCGGGAACATCACGACGCGGAAGCGGTCGACGAGCCCGGCCCGCAGCAGCGACCGGCACAGGCTGACGCTGCCGATCGTGCTGATGAGACCCGAGCCCCGTTCCTTCATCGCCCGCACCGCGTCGACGGCGTCGTCGCGCACGAGCGTGGAGTTGGCCCACGTGAGCGGGTCGTCGAGCGACGAGGAGAACACCACCTTCGACGCATGCGTGAGGCCGTCGACGGACGCCCCCTCGTCGGCGGAGAACTCGTCCTGGCCCGCCGGGACCTCGCCGGCGGCGAAGCCCGACATCAGCCGGTAGGTGTTCGCTCCCATCAGGTACGTGACCTCGGGCTGGGCGCCGAGCCAGGCGAGGTACTCAGGCCCCTCGAGTCCCCAGAACCCGGGCCAGCCCTCCCCCGACGCGTAGCCGTCGAGGGAGGTGATGAAGTCGACGAGCAGCTCTTGCATGCGAATCAGGACGGGCCCCACGCCGCGAACTCATCGCAGGGCGCGCCGGGAGCCACGATCGATCAGGTCGGTGACGGTTGCGGGGTGCGGGCCCAGTAGCGCAGCTCGCGACAGCGTTCGACGAACGTGGGGATGGACGCCTTCTTGTCGATGGCGGTGTAGCCGTCGTCGAGCAGGTCACCGAGGCCCGCGGCCGCGAACAGGGCGAGCGACGGGCTGGTGTAGGCGACGAACTTGCAGTGGGCGTGGGCGTCGGTGACGAAGTCCTTGGCCGTCGGGTCCGCGGCGAGCTCGGTGACGCTGTCGTCTGAGGCGAGGATGGCGACGGCGTCGTAGAGGACGGAGGGTCCGCCGTCGATCTTCTGATGGACCGGCATCAGCTGTCCGTCGTCGAGGACGGCGCCGCCGATGTGCGGGGCGATGAGCTCGACGACGGCGCCTTCGGCGGTCGCTGCCCGCCGGAACGCAGCAAGCAGCGAGGCTGACGTGCCGTCGGTGATCAGGACGCCGAACTTGCGACCGGCGAAGTTCGCCGGTCCGTTGCGCACGATGCTCAGCGCTGCCGACGGAGCGAGATCGCTGATCGGCGCTCGCGCCGGGGCCGTCGGGTCCGGGTAGTTGGCCAGCCGCAGACCGTCGGCGATGCGGCGGGCGAAGTCGTCGTCGACGTTGCGCAGGTTGGCCACCACGCGGGCGCGGATGCCGGGCTGCTCGCACTTCGACAGCTCGAACACGAAGGCGTCGACGATGTGCGCCTGCTCGACCGGGGTCTGGCTGACGTAGAACTGGCGGGCCTGGCTGAAGTGATCGGCGAAGCGCTCCGACCGCACGCGCTGCGTGGTGCCCTCGAGCGGCTCGCCGAAGGTCGTGTAGCCGGTCGTCGGATCCTCTCGCGGCCCGGCCGCGGTACCCGACCACGAGTTGGGTTCGTAGTTGACGCGGCCGACCGGGTTGCTCATGGCCATGTGGCCGTCCTGTTGGAAGTGGGCCACCGGGCACTTCGGGGCGTTGACCGGGAGGTGCGTGAAGTTCGGGCTCCCGAGTCGCTTGAGCTGGGTGTCGAGGTACGAGAAGTTCCGTCCCTGCAGCAGCGGGTCGTTGGTGAAGTCGATGCCCGGGACGACGTTCTGGGTGCAGAACGCCACCTGCTCGGTCTCGGCGAAGAAGTTGTCGACCGTACGGTCGAGCACCATCCGCCCGATCCGGCGCACCGGGACGAGCTCCTCGGGGATGAACTTGGTGGCGTCGAGGACGTCGAAGTCGAACTCGTCGGCGAAGGCATCGTCGAACAGCTGGACACCGAGCTCCCACTCCGGGAAGTCGCCGCTGTTGATGGCGTCCCACAGGTCGCGGCGGTGGAAGTCGGGATCGGCGCCGTTGATCTTGACCGCCTCGTTCCACACCACCGACTGCATGCCGAGCGTGGGCTTCCAGTGGAACTTGACGTACGTCGAGGCGCCGGCAGCGTCGACGAAGCGGAACGTGTGCACGCCGAAGCCCTCCATGAAGCGGAACGAGCGCGGGATCGCCCGGTCCGACATGGTCCACATCACCATGTGGGTCGCTTCCGGCATCAGGGAGATGAAGTCCCAGAAGTTGTCGTGGGCCGACTGGGCCTGCGGGAACCCGCGGTCGGGGGCCTGCTTGACCGAGTGGACCAGGTCGGGGAACTTGATGGCGTCCTGGATGAAGAAGACGGGGATGTTGTTGCCGACGAGATCCCAGTTGCCCTGCTGTGTGTAGAACTTGACGGCGAACCCGCGGACGTCACGAGCGAGGTCGGCAGACCCCTTGTTGCCGGCGACGGTCGAGAAGCGGACGAACACCGGAACGCGCTCGCCGGGCCGCTGGAACAGGTCGGCCCGCGTCACGTCGGCGAGCGACTCGTACGGTTCGAAGTAGCCGTGGACGCCGAACCCGCGAGCGTGGACCACTCGCTCCGGAATGCGTTCGTGGTCGAAGTGGAAGATCTTCTCCCGGAAGTGGAAGTCCTCCAGCAGCGACGGGCCCCGTTCACCCGCCTTGAGGGTGTTCTGGTCATCGGCGACCGGGATGCCCTGTTGCGTGGTGAGCGCCGGTCGATCGCCTCCTGCGACCTGATGGGTCTCCCCACCGTTGCCGACCTGGTCGACCAGCGCGGCGACGTCGACCGTGTCATCAGGGGACGTCGGGGCCGAGGCAGCCGCGGGCCGGCGAGTCGCCCTCGGGGCGGCGCGCGTGCTCGCGTCGCTCGTGCTCGTGGCGCGCGGCGATGCGACGGACTTGCGCGGGGACTTCTTGGCCATCATCGGGCTCCTTGATCGTGGGGGGCTGGCGCGGCGGTCGCCCGGTGCCGATGGCCCGCTACCCCGCGGCGCGGCGTTGCACACGCCGCGCCGGTTCGAACGGAGTTCACTGGGCGCGTGCCCGAGATGCCTGCCGAGGTGTGGCTCCATCCCGCACTGCGGGTCGAACGCTCCGCAATCGCCGGGGATGGACTGTTCGTCGACGTCGCGATCGCCGCCGGCACGCCGCTCATCCGCTTCGGCGGGCGGACGGCCTCGACCGACGAGCTGCACCGCCGCTTCGAGGAGGCCAAGGCAGTCGGCCGCTACGTCGACACCATCGCCATCGACGACGACACCCATCTGGTCCTGCCGCCCGGCACGATCGCCCACTACGCCAACCACAGCTGCGATCCGTCGACCTGGCTCGGCCCATCCCTCGAGCTCGTCGCCCGCCGCGACCTGGAGCCCGGTGCCGAGGTCACCAGCGACTACGGCGTGACCTCGGACGACCCGACGTTCCGGATGGACTGCCGATGCGGCGCGCCGGCGTGTCGGGGCGTCATCACGGGGAGTGACTGGACCCGAGCCGACCTGCAGGTCCTCCATCAGGGTCGCTGGCCTCGCGGCCTGCAACATCGCATCGACGCCGCCGGTTCGGTGGTCCGCGCGTCGACGTCCGTTGACCTCCGTCGTCGCGCTGCGACACCATGACGCCGTGATCGAGGTCCGGCCGGCAACCGAAGGCGACGTCCCACGGATCCTCGAGCTGCTCAGCCAGCTGTTCGAGCGAGACCTGACCAAGGAGGCCGCTCGCGCCACGTCGCTGCGACGCCTGCTCGACAGCGACCGCGGCGCCGTGCTGGTGGCATTCGACGAGGACCAGGTGCACGGCGTCATCACGTTCTCCTGCAACCTGGCGGTCCGCTTCGACACCGCGTACGCGCAGATCGAGGAGCTCGTCGTCGACGACGCAGCCCGAGGCAAGAAGGCAGGAGCAGCGCTGGTGCGGGCCGCCATGAGCAACGCACGCGCTCGAGGCTGCGAGGAGATGGGCCTCTACCCGCGTGACACCACTCGCGGCGTTCTACGAAGGACTCGGGTTCGAGTACGTCGGCGTCGAGCTCCGCCAACGGCTGGACTGAACGGCGCCTGCCAGACTGCCGTCATGGCTGAGGCGGAAGGCGTGGACGTCGACCGGCTGTCGATGTCGCTCGGCGAAGCGATGTTCACCCAGCGGGCCATCCGCCGTTTCCGACCCGACCCGATCCCGACCGAGGATCTGCACCTGATCTTGGAAGCGGCGGCCAAGGCCCCCAACGGCGGCAACCAGCAGCGCGGGCGCTTCGTCGTCGTCGACGACCGCGAGATCATCGGGGACTTCGGCGCGCTCTACCGAGAGGCGTGGTGGGCGAAGCGCCACGACGAGGGGTTCCACGATCACGACGCGCTCCCCCCTCGCTACCACTCGGCCGCCGGGCTCGCCGATGCGATGGCCGAGGTGCCGTGCATCGTGTTCGCCCTGGCGTTGCCCGGCGGGACGCCCGACTCCGTCATCCCCGCGGTGCAGAACCTGATGCTGGCCGCTCGTGCGCTCGGCATCGGTTCGGTGCCGACCACCCTGCACCCGACGGTCATGGATCGCTTCCGCGCGATGTTCGACATCCCCGCCGATGTCAGCTTCCACTTCTGCGTCCCGCTGGGCTACCCAGCCGGGCGCTTCGGCCCCAACGTGCGCAAGCCGACGGCGGACACGACCTACCTCAACCGGTGGGACGCCCCCGTGCCGTGGGCCGGCTGACCGCTCGAACGGCACAGGTTCGACATCACGGACGGCTGCCGGCGGGACCGGCACCGAGGTCCCTGACGTAGTCCTCGACCTGCCGGCGAGATCGGAGGTGCACGATCGACAGCGTCGTCCACCGGGGATCAGCCGTGGCGGCGACGTAACGGGCTCGTTGCTCGGGGTAGCGCTTCCAGGCGGCGGCAACCGTCGAGGTGAGCGGGTCGGTCGAGAACATGTCTCGCCAACGGTCTCGGTTGCCGTTCCACAGCTCCGTGCGAGTCGCGCACCGGACCACGGTGCGGCGCAGCACCCGGTACGTCACGAGGAGCCGCGGCAGGTCGAGCCACACGACGCATTCGGCACGCGGCCAGATCACGTGGCGAACGGCGGAGTAGCTGCCATCGATGACCCAGCTCGGCCGTTCGGCCACCTCACGGACGCGACGTTCGAACTCAGGTGGCGGCAACCGCGACCAGTTCTGCTGGTGGAAGATGCCGTCGAGCTCGACGTACGGAACACCAAGGTGGTCGGCGAGCAGTGCGCCGAGCGTCGACTTCCCGGCTCCCGAGGTCCCGATGATCGTCACCCGCTGCACCGATCGATGATCGCCGACCCGACGCCGCCGACCGGTCGCCATTGCGCGTGACCCGCGCTCGTGTTCGGACTCGACGGGAGCGCCATCCAGGTTCCCGCCACGCTGCCCGACGACATCGAGCCCCGCCTCGAAGCCGTCGTCGCCGCGCTCCACCGCGATGACACCGCGGCGACCGTGCGGACCGCGGTGGCAGCCGCGATGGCAGACCTCCCCGACGGCCTGGTCGATGTCGAGACCGTCGATGGCCAGGTCGGCATCAGCATCACCGACCACGCCGACCACTGCCTCGCGGTGCGACTCCTCCGGGTCGAGTCACCGAGCTGACGACGTAGGTTCACGACCAGGGCCGCGAGGGCGTCGTCGAAGGAGGTGGCTGTGGCGCACGACTTGGTGCTGGCCGGTGGTCGGGTCCTCGATCCCGACACCGGGTTCGACCGCGTGTGTGACGTGGGGATCGACGGCGAGTCGGTCACGGCGATCGGTGACGGGCTCCAGGGCGCGACGAACGTCGACGTCGGCGGGCTCGTCGTCGCCCCCGGCTTCATCGACCTCCACAGCCACGCCCAGACGTTGCCCGGACGGCGGCTGCAGGCGTGCGACGGGGTGACGACCGCGCTCGACCTCGAAGCCGGGCGGGCGCCGGTGGAGATGGCGTACGCAGCGGAAGCGAGGCGAGGATCCCCGATCAACTACGGCTTCTCGGCATCGTGGGCGGCGGCGCGCATGCACGTGGTCGCGGACGGTCCGCTCGACGGCAGCGCAGCCGCGATCTTCGGCGGGCTGGTCGGCACGGAATGGCAGCGGGCCGCGAGCACGACCGCAGCTGACGCGCATCATCGACCAGATCTCGACCGATCTCGCCGCCGGTGCCATCGGCGTCGGCGTGCTCGTCGGCTACACGCCCGGGGTCGAACCGGCCGAGTACCTCGCCGTCGCCGACCTGGCGGCGGCGGCCGGCGTCCCGACGTTCACGCACTCGCGCGACATCGTCGAGCTGGCCCCCGAGACGCTTGATCGACGGCGCCGAGGAGGTCGTCCGCGCCGCCGGCGTCCACCGGCGCGCACATGCACTACTGCCACATCAACTCGACGTCGGGGCGGCACATCGATCGGGTGCTCGCGCTGGTCGGGCGCTGCCAGGCCGAAGGCGCCCACGTCACGACGGAGGCGTATCCCTACGGGTCCGGTTCGACGGCGATCGGCGCCGCCTTCCTCGCGCCGGAGCGCTTGCGGGAGCGCTTCCGAGGCCCGACCTCGATCACCTACCTCCGCACGGGCGAGCGCGTCGCCGACGACGCCCGGCTTCGTGAGCTGCGAGCGACCGACCCGGGCGGTCTCGTCATCATCGACTTCTTCGACGAGTCAGAGCCTGCCGACGCCGCGCTGCTGCGCCGGTCGCTGGACGTTCCCCGACGCGATCGTCGCGAGCGACGCGCATGCCACCGATGTGGACCGACGTCGCCGACATGGACCTCGCCGCGTGGCCGCTGCCGCCCGCAGGCGGTCACCCACCCGCGAACCGCCGGCACGTTCGGGCGCGCCCTGCGCCTGTGGCGGGCAGGAGGGCGCGCCGCTCGATGGAGGCCGTCCGGCGGGCCACCCTGCTCCCCGCGCAGGTGCTCGAGGGCGCGGTCCCGGCGATGCGACGCAAGGGTCGGGTGCAGGCCGGCACGGACGCCGATCTCGTCGTGTTCGACGAGGCGCGCGGTCGACCGACCAGGCGACGTACTCCGCCTCCACGCGCCCGTCGTCCGGCATCGCCCACGTGATCGTCGGCGGGACGTTCGTGGTGCGCGACGGCGAGCTGGTGCCCGCCGCCCTTCCGGGCCAGCCAGTGCGCGCCTCGCCCCGCTGACCGCGGCCGCCGCGGTCCCCGCCGGTGCTGCCGTCGGGCTGTGCGATCATCTCGCATGCACCGCCTGGCTCCCGCTCGGCCACGCGTCGCCGAGCGCGCCCGCGCCGCACCTCGACGCACGCACCGGCCCGGTCCGCACGGTGCGACGGGGATGCTGGCGTGTGCCGACGCCGCTACGCGGGCGGCCCTCGTCACGCACCTGCAGCGCGCCGGCGGCAACCGCTCCGTGACGGGGGTGCTCGGTGCGATCGGCGGTGGCCGGGGATCGGTCCCGGTGCAGCGCGCCTGTGGCGCCGGCTGTGGCTGCGGGTGCGCCACTGACCAGGAGCCCAGCGTGCAGCGCGCCGAGGGCGACGGCGCGGTGGCGCCACTCGACCCGATGGCGTTGATCGACCCGCGCCTCGACGTCGGCGCCCAGCGCGCCCTGGTGCGGATGTCCAAGGACGGTCCCGATCAGGTTGCGGCCGCCAACGAGATCGCCGCAGCGGTGAAGGGCGGGACGCTGGCCGGCGTCTTCGGCGACGACCTCGGGGCCTCGGCCGCGCTCGCCGCCAGGCTCGGCACGGTGCGCTGGGAGCTCGTGCCCGACGGCGAGGATGCTGTCCTCGTCGAGGAGCCGGACCGACTGCCGACGATGGTGTTCCGGGAGGGCGCCCGGTCGGTGCCCGCCCGTCTCGACCCGGCGCTCACGCGCGCCTGGCAAGGGCAGGGCACACCGATCCCGGTCTGCCCGGTCGACGACGAGTCCGACGAGGTGCTCGCGCAGGACGTCGCGAGCGGCACCAACCTCGGCACCGGCGCGTGCATCCCGCCGTCGCGCAAACCGAAGCCGAGCAAGGCGGTGCAGGGTCGTTGCGAGCCGAACAAGGTGATCAGCGGGACGATGTTCGCCGACCTCCAGCACCTCGGGACGGCGGCCAACATGCTCGCGGGGACGGCCGCCGCGCTCGCCGCACAGAACATCACCCTGGACATCGCGCTGAGCGGCAGCCTGTCCGTGCAGAGCACGTCGATCAACGACGACAACTCGCTGTGCAACCACGTGCGCGACGTGCTCGGACTCGGCGGGTTCTCGCGCGTCAAGGGCGGCGTGCTGATCGTCGTCGCGCCGTTCGGCGGCACCCTCTGCTCGGGTCACGCCGAGGCGTGCTTCATGCCGAGCTTCGGCTCGACGTGTCCCGAGCTGCCGACGTCGCCGAAGCAGCTCATCCTGATCAACCCGTTCGCGCCGACGTGCCCGCCGACGACGTTGGCCCACGAGCTCGGACACGCAGCCGGCATCGGTGGCCACCGCGAGTTCGATCCCCACAACTACATGGGGTTCAGCTGCCCGCGTGATCACTTCACGGACGCCGCCCCGCCGAACGACGATCTCGCCAAGGTCTGCGCCGCGCCATTTCGCTTCTGACCGCGGTGCGGCGGTCCGGCGTCTGCGTGAGCGATCAGTTGCGTGTAGCGCATGATCGCTCGCGCAGAACCAGGTAGCGC
>CAWIKD010000003.1:0-84998 GCA_963836545.1 uncultured Acidimicrobiia bacterium
GCAAGGCTTCGCGCTCGCCCGGGACCTGCAGGCAACCGAGGTGACGCCCAAGACGAAGTCCGCAGTTTGCGGCCCCTTCAGGCCAGCGGGCGACCCCGGCTTTCGAGCTCTGCGCTGCTCCTCATGAGAGAACCGTCCGCCAGGCGTCCGTGACGATTCGCCTGGCGTCGCTGGTGATGAGCTCGCCGTGTGAAATGATCACGCGGTCGAAATCCCAAGCAAGGATCCGTTCCATCCCGTCGCGCACTCGTTCCTTCTCGCCCCAGGCAAGCCGGTACTCGGGTGCGGGGCGGGGTCGATTCCAGATGCCGAGGGCGCGAAAGAGGAGCCGGAGAACCAGGTTGATGCCACGCGAGTTCGGGGTGAAGTTCTCGACGAGATCGACCAAGACAAGGGTGCGGCTGCTGCGGTGCAAGAACGCCACCTCACGCATGATCCGGGTACCGTGCAGCACGACCTGCGAGAGATCGTCGGACCAGAGCGGTGGGGCGTCGTCGCTCAGCAGTGAGTGAAACGTGAGACCCTTGGCCCGCTTCTCCACCCCCGGACAGAGATAGGTCGATGCATCGGGGAATGCGCGCTGGCAGGAACGAACATGCAGCCAGTGGAAGTTTCCCGGCGCGATGATGGCCGCAACGGGGCCCAGGGCGGCGATCTCGCCCGCGAGGGCATCGTCGATCGGTGATGGGGAATGGACGAGGATCTGACCGCTCCGCAGCTTGATCACGGTCATGCGCGCGTTGAACCGGGCGCCCGCCAGTCGGACGGGATATTCCCTTAGCCACAGCGCATCGGGAACGAAGACCTCGAGGGAAGGACGACTCGCGGCATCCATTCTAGGATGACCGGGCCACAGCACGGTAGGGTGCCTTCTTGGTCACGATGGCTCCTCATTGAGCATCACGCACCTCCTAGCGCCAAAGCTACCACCTGGGGAAGGATCTGGAGAAGGCTGCGTGGCGCGGTCGAGGGCGCTGCAGTCGTAGCATGTAGAAGAATGGTCCGTTAGGGCCGGCACTCCAGACATTACCGCTCGATGGGTCATGTCTAAGAGACCAGATACGTCGGCGAAATGTGACGGAACCACCGGGAACGGGAGCCGGGCGCGTACAAACCGCTCGACCCCACCCCGCGGTCGCACCGATTTGTGTTGGAGCGACCGTCGTCGCCAGGTATCTAACGGTCCTCCTATGGAAAACCACGTCTCCAGTTCAGGCCCATTCGTTCTTGGGATTCCCTTGGGGTTTCTGTTATTCGGCGCCGTTCTTGTGGGGGTCGTGGTTCTGCACAGGCGGACCCTCGAGGTCGCCCTCGTCGGATTGGGTCTCATCTTGGCCGCGCGCCTGGGATTCTCAGACTTCAATCTCATCTCCCACCTGACGCACGAGTGGGCAAAGCTCGCGAACCTATTCGGGTTGCTTGTGGGCTTCGCCCTGCTCGCCGATCACTTCGAGACCTCTCACCTACCGGCGCTGCTTCCGCGGGTCCTGCCACGCGGCGCGCGCGGTTGCTTCACGCTGCTCGCACTTGTGTGGCTTCTCTCGGGTATCCTCGACAACATCGCCGCCGCGATGATCGGCGCGACGGTTGCCGCCAGCGTGTTCGATCGGCGGGTCCACCTCGGCTACCTTGCCGCCATCGTCGCGGCCGCCAACGCTGGTGGCGCCGGCAGTGTTCTGGGCGACACCACAACGACGATGATGTGGATCGACGGGGTGAGCCCGCGCGCGGTGCTGCCCGCGTATCTTGGTTCGGCCACCGCCCTGTTGGTCTTCGGCGTCGTCGCCTCGCTGCAACAGGCAAGGCACGCGCCTATTGACGCCCGCCCTCCAAGCGCTATGCAGGTCGACGGTCGTCGCCTGGGAATCGTCATCGCGGCATTGGTCGCGGCGGCATGCACAAATATTGTAGCCAACCGCATGTTGGGGTCGCGGGCTGAGAGCTTCCCTTTTCTCGCGTCTGCGCTGTGGTTGGTGTTGATTGCTGGCACGCTTCTGCGGCCGCTCAATTGGAAGCTTGTGCCTGGCGCGGTCAGGGGGAGTGTATTCTTGCTGGCCCTCGTCATGTCCGCCTCGTTGATGCCGGTAGATGCATTGCCGAAGGCGACTGGGGGGACCACCCTGGTGCTGGGCTTTGTTTCGTCAATCTTCGACAATATCCCGCTCACCAAGTTGGCGCTCGATCAGGGTGGTTACGATTCGGCGCTTCTCGCGTATTCGGTCGGCCTGGGTGGATCCATGGTGTGGTTCGGATCGTCAGCCGGCGTCGCCGTTTCTGGTCTCTTTCCAGAGGCCAAGTCGGTTCTGAAGTGGCTTCGCCACGGCTGGCATGTTCCGGTGGCCTTCGTCATCGGCTATCTCGCCCTTTATGGACTGCGCGGTTGGAATCCCTGACCGGCGCCGACGATGCTGTGGTCTGCTGGAGCAGACTGGACCATCGTGAGCGCGGGTCTCCTGTTCATACCAACCACACTCGTTGCGATCCTTCTGACGCGTCCGACGAGGCCGTACTGGATGATGGCGGTGGCCGCCGCGACAGCCGGTCTCGGCGGTGGAAACTTCGCATCCAGCATGGCCAACATTTCCTACTTCTACCCCGATTGCGAAAAAGGATACGCGCTGGGGCTCAATGCCGCGGGGGGGAACATCGGAGTCAGCACGGTTCAATTCCTCATCCCGATTGTCCTCGGCCTACCAATCTTCAACCTTTACATGGCCGCGCCGCAGGCGCCCGAAACACATCTACCTGCGGAACGCGGGGCTGTTCTGGTATCCGCTTATCGCGATCGCCGTCTTTGGGGCTGCGCGCTACATGAACAACCTGACGTCGGCACGCTCGAACTTCAAAGACCAGCTCGTCATCGCGCGCCGGAAGCATACCTGGGTGATGGCAGGGCTTTACATAAGCACCTTCGGGTCGTTCATCGGATATTCGGCCCGATTACCGGATGCGGGACCGGAATCGGTGCCGGGAGGAGCACGAGGGTTGGTCGATCCGCTCGGGCACGTCCTTGATCCATGATTGGTCCGGCGGCCCCGGCGACCGCCACCGGAAAGGCACCACCCTGTCCGCCTCTGACGAGGCGGACAGGGCACCCAGTGTTACGGCACCTGCAAGATCCACTGCTGGTTGTTACCGCCGTTGTACTGCCTCAGGTCGACGATTGTTCCGTTGGCCGTCGAGGAGCCGCCCCCCTCGATGCACGACCCCGTCGCATGCGCGGGCGTGATTCGGAAATACCCGCCCGACGTCGACGTGAACGTGTATTTCTGATTGTTGTTGCCTTTGTAGTCCCACAGCTCGACCTTCGTGCCGTTGGTGGTGGCACTGCCTGCGACGTCCAGCGATCGTCCGCTTTGGACGCCAACGATCTTGTACTGGTTGTAACCGAGGCTGGTGACGGCCCAGCGCTGGTTCGTGCCACCATTGTAAGACCACTGGTCGATCTGCGTACCGTTCGCGGTGCCGCGATTCAGAGCGTCCATTGCCTTGCCGCTGTTACGGTTGATGACTCTATAAGTGCCGCTGAATACGATCCCGGTTTCGCTGTACCTCGCGAGCTGGGGAACCCTGTCAGCTTGAGCCGTGCCGATGCGGCTATCACTGGCAGCATAGACACCGCCGCGGTTATCGACGGCGATGTGGACAAACGTATCGTCCATGTTGCTGGGACCATTGTAGAGCTGGCTCCAGAGCATCTGCCCCTGAGGATCGTAGACGCTGATGAGCGCGTCGCCTGCCGTCGTTCCGGAGACGTACACGTTGTCGTTTCCGTCCAGGGCGACAGCCATGTCCAAACCTCCGTCGCCGCGGAACCAGCTGATCGCCCCGGTGGCTGCGTCCAACTTGTAAATGGTCTGCGCGTTTATGTTTTGAGCGCCAACCGCATACAGTTGACCGCGGCTGTCGAGGGCTAGCGCGTTGAAGCCGTTCGTCTCCGGGTCGCCGCCGGTCGGCGGGCCAAAAGTGCGCACCTCCCAGGCCTGCGCTCCGGTTGCGCTGTTCAGGCGTCTGACAACCGGGTTGTCGTCGAGCCCGGGACCGTTGTCGATGTAGCCTGCGATATAGAGATTGTTGCTTGCATCGACCAGCGCGGCGCGCACGGCGATTTGGCTTTTGGCCCAGCGCAGCGTCTGCAAGTCTGACGAATAGCTCCGGATCCCTTCGGGACCGCCGTAGAACACATTGTTGCCAGAGTCCAGGACCAGCACGGAGTCCGGCATGTTGCTCCCGAAATCACTGGTACTAGGCCCCGGCGGTCGAAGGCTGTTTTGGAGCGCGCCGGTCGAGGCATTGACTCTCAAGATAGCTACCGGAGCGGTGGGCTGTGAAAAATTGGCGCTCGTTCCGATAACGTAGACGCTCCCGTTCGTGCCAATCACCACCGGACCACCCGCCATGTGCTCGCCACCGGTACCGATCGTGTAGCTGTTCGCCCACACCACCGCCCCGGCAGGCGAGATCTTCGCCAGTCCGAGGGCGGAGGCCATTGACGAAGCGTCCACATAAGAGATCAGTGAGGAGACGTAGATGTTGCCCGCGGAATCGAGCGCCACATGGCCGGAGAGGGAGCCGGCGAGCTGACCTCGATACGTAATGCCTGGGTCCGTGGACCACAAGACCTGACCAGCCGGGTTGTACTTGGTCACGTTGGGGTCATAGAGGGAATTCACGATGACGTTCCCGGCAGTATCCACGACGGCTGACGGGGCCTGGTATCCGTTGGTCCCTGCTTGCACCGCCCACGACAAGGTTCCGGTCACCGCTGCCGAGGTCGTCCCGGCCAGGGCCATCAAAGTCGATAGCGTCAGGCAGGTGGTCATGATCGAAGCGCGTGGTCTCATGAGTCTCCCTCTCTAACATGTGAATGTTGATTCGTTTCGGCTCCCCAAACGATGGTGGTCGGTTGCCACAGAGGAGGTCATGGGACTACACCTTGCGGTCATGACGACTTACGGCCGCGTCGTCACCAACTACAAGAGCATTGGCATTCCAGGTGCATTTTTCATGTACACTCGTTGAAATGTGATTGCAAGGCATTTTTTGCATTGCATTTCATTGCATTGCCAGCGATTCATTAATCGAAATCACTGCCGATTCCGGCGGGAACTGCATTTACCTGGGCGTGACCAACGACTCACGAATCGCGCCGAAAACCCTTTAGTCCATGGGCGACTTATTGCGGGAGTGCTCGCTCTGGATCCTCGCGCTTGCGACGGTGGGCGGCGCCGCTGCGGGGCGAGTCGCATATTGCGAAAGCGATCGTCAACGCTTGCGACACGCGCTCGAACATCGCCACGAAGCAGTTTCGACGTTGGGCAGAGCCAGGTTCTCGATCGCCAAATCCACGTCGGTACGGAGGGCGGAACGCAGGGCGCCAAGAAGACTCAGGATCAGGACGACCATCTCGCGATGATGCACGATGGCGCACTATCGCGCACATCCTGGCTGCCCAGCAATCCCCACCGACGAGAAATGGACGGTGCGGATGACCTCCTGGCGAGGCACAGGCCGGCCGCGCAACCGCCGTTGCCCGCCGCGGGCCTCGGAACCTGTCCCGAAAAGCAGCGCTGTCCCAGATCTCCCGTGTCTACTACCTTCTGGCGGTATACCTACTTATGGTATGGTGAGATCAATGGCGATTCGCAGCTTCGGGAGGCCCGAAGTCGCAGCTTTCTTCTTCGAGGGGGAAGTGAAACGGCGGGAGGGCTGGGCAGGAATAGCCAAAATCGGCACCCGAAAGCTCGACATGCTTCACTACGCTCACAAGATAGAGGACTTGCGGTCACCGCCCGCCAACCGACTTGAAGCGCTTCGGGGAGATCTGAAGGGCTTTCACAGCATTCGTGTCAACGACCAATGGCGGATCGTTTTTCGATGGACGCCCGATGGCCCCGAAAATGTGAATGTCCTGGACTATCACTAGGAGATGCAATTGAACCCACCCCGTGAAATAGCCCGCAAACCAACGACGCCCGGTGAGATCCTGCACGAAGAGTTTCTGCGGCCGTTGGCGATGAGTCAGAAGGAACTGGCGGATCATCTGGGATGCGACGTCAAGGTGATCAATCGAATCGTCAACGGCCGGACTTCGGTGACGGCCGAGATGGCACTCAAACTCGGCGCGAGTTTCCGCACGTCACCCGATTTCTGGCTGAATGCCCAAAAGGCCGTTGATGTATACCTGGCGCGGGCACACCTCCGGCGCCTACCAAAGCCGCTGCTCGCGGCGAGCTGAAAAGCAGAAAGCAATCGTTTCAAATCCAAGGCTCCGCAATCGCTGACATTTCGCTGACCCTTGCCCGTTCAGCGCGTCGCTGGAGGATCCCACAGCCGTTGCGGGGATGATCCGTGCGGCCACGGAATCTCCACTGGTTGAGGTGATCGCGATTGTCCGCGGCGGACGGTGACCCACTCGGCATCCATGCCTTCGACCATGGCCAGGTCCCGGAAGCGATCGCCCAAGCCGGCACCAAGAAATTCGTCCTGCTAGGAATCGGACACGCCGAGGACTGGTCCGCCGCCGAGGAGTTCGCGAGCCATGTCGAGGACGTTCCACAATCCGCCGGGGCATGGCTCAGACACCGACACCGACACCGACAACTCTTTTGGCAGCAGAACCCGTCTCGGCCGAGGAAGCCGCAGGTGGCCCTGAAGGGTGCGCCGCAGTCCGTCTGGCGCCAGGTGTTCCGCTGGATCATGCGGATCCTGACGTTGGGGATACGGCTCGGCGTCGGATGGGCTTGATGGCGCGGGTCAGGTGGGCGTGGCCCCAACGGCCGGAGGTCCCAGTGTCTGTCGCACTTTGTAGCCCAGCGCCGTCGGGGTGATCGGCTTTTGAATGAACGCGATCGTCGCGGAGAGGATTCCGTGGCGAACCACAGCGTCGTCCGTGTAGCCGGACATGTACAGCACCTTCATATCTGGACGGACCAGCGCCAGCCGTTCGGCCAGTTGCCGTCCGCTCATCCGCGGCATGACCACGTCGGTCAAAAGCAAGTGGATGACGTCGGGGTGCTGTTCACACAACAACAGCGCGTCACCGCCTCCTTGGGCTTCGAGGACGTTGTATCCGAACTTCTTCAAGATGGTCCGGGCCACCCCCCGAACTCGCTGATCATCGTCGACCAGCAAGATCGTTTCGGTTCCACGCATCGGGCGAATCTCGATCGAGCCCGACTCACTGTGTGCCAGACCAGCGCGGTGCACAACCGGAAGATAAATCTTGAAGACTGTTCCCCTCCCAAGCTCGCTGTAAACACCAATCAGACCACCGCTCTGCTTGACGATTCCGAACACCGTTGAGAGCCCCAGGCCCGTTCCTTTTCCAGCCTCCTTGGTGGTGAAGAACGGCTCGAAGAGGCGCGCCTGGGTCGCCTCTGTCATACCCGTGCCGGTATCACTGACGGCCAGCATGATGTGGCCTCCTGCCTTGGAGCCCGGGTGTTTGACCGTGAAGTCCTCATCCAGGGCCATCTCCATTATCTCGACAGTGATTTTGCCACCCTGCGGCATGGCGTCGCGAGCGTTTACCGCCAGGTTCATGATCACCTGTTCCATCTGTCCCGGATCCACCAGCACCATGCCGACTCCCAGCCGGTACGTCGTGGTCAATTCGATGTCCTCACCGATGAGGCGGCGCAACATCTTCTCCATACCTTCGACGATCAGGCCCAGATCGACGACCGTGGGCTGCAACACCTGTTGACGACTGAATGCCAGCAGTTGCCGCGTGAGATCGACGGCACGCAGTCCCGCCGCTTGAATCTCGTCGGCATACTCTCGGAATGGGCTGCTGGAAGGGAGGTCCAGTGTCAAGAGCTCGCTGTAGCTGAGAATCACCGACAACAGGTTGTTGAAGTCGTGCGCAACTCCACCGGCCAAGCTGCCAACTGCCTCCAGCTTCTGCGATTGGTCGAGCTGGTTCTGCAGATGACGGCGCTCAGTGAGGTCGCGCGTGATCTTCGCAAACCCGACGGGCATGCCAGCCGAGTCGTGAATGGGAGTCAGCACCACGCTGGCCCAGAACGTCGAGCCATCCCTGCGAACACGCCATCCCTCGTCCTCGCAGCGTCCGGTGCGCGTTGCCATCTCCAGGTGGGCGGCGGGACGTCCCTCCAGCACGTCGTCCTTCCGGTAGAAGATCGAAGACGGCTTGCCAATGATCTCCTTCGCGGTGTAGCCATCGATGTGTTCTGCGCCGGTGTTCCAACTGCTGACGTTGCCCAGCACGTCGAGCATGTAGATGCCGTAGTCCTTGACGCCATTCACCAGAAGCCTGAAACCGGCTTCGCTTTGTTCGGCGGCGGCGTTCGCGTCCGCCAATTTCGCGTCGGCATCGGCGGCCGTCCGTTCCCGGACGCTCGTCGCGACCTGTTCGATCACGACGCGAGCCTGGTCTTCCATATCCAGCCGCTCCGTGATGTCCCGAACATGCGCTCTTTGCTGGGCGACCAACTCCTCGCGGTGCAGCTCGTCCGTTGCGTGTGCGCCGCTGCTCCGGATCCCAGCAGTGATCAGCAGGCCGTCGTTACTGGTCGATAGACTCAACACAATCTCGATAGGAAACTCGCTGCCGCCCTTCCGTCGACCGGTCAGCCGGATCACGGTGCCAACCAGGGGTGCCAGGGTCTCTTTCAGGGAGCTGGTTGCGTCCGTACCAATCAGGGCCGGGAAGCCGGGAATGATGACCGACACCGGCTTTCCCAGCAGTTCGTGACGACTGTAATTGAAACGCCTCTCAGCATGGGCGTTCGACACGACGATGCTGCCCGTCTCCCGCACCACCACCATCGCCTCGGGGGCCGCGTCCAGCAGCACGCGATAGGTCGACTCGCTTCGAACGACGTGGCTCGACACGGTCCCACTGTCACCGAGATTTGGGAACTCCCCCGCCTTGATATCCGACGTAGCCCACCTCCATCCGCACACCGACTCGCAGCTGATACACAAGCGGCCGACTTCCTCGCAGGGTGCCCGCAGGGTGAACGTTACCGGCGATGGATCGCAGGGTCAAGCGGGCCTCGTGTCAGCCGTCGTGGAGGTGGGGACATGCGGTCGGTGGTGTCGACGCAGATCACCCCCCGACGGCAACGTGCGCCTGCTCCTGAAGAAAGCGTTCCGCGACGGTCCGCCGCGTAGAAATGCAGCCGCGGGCCCTGTTGGTTCCCGCCGAGCCGCACGAGTTCCGAGATCCGCCCGCCTCCTGCTTCGCCCCGCTTCGGCCGCCCGCATCCCGATCGCAGGAAGGTAGATTTAGCCAGCGTGGTTCATGATCTCACCGCCGGATCGGACTGCCATCGGATCCTTCCAGTCCCCTATCCGGCCCCGCACCCGAGTAATCGGCCCTCCACACCCTTCGAAACAGCTACGCGCGCGGGACGAGGCCTACGGGATAGGCCAGTTACTGTTGGCCAGGACCATCTCCTGCGGCAAGGCCCATCCGGCTACGCACGACTTCAACATGACGTTGGAATTCGCGCCGTCGAACACATTGTTATTGTCCAAGCATTTTCCGCTGGCGACGTTCTGTAGATGAAAAATGTCCTGCGGATCACTGAGCGGACGCCATAGGAACTCGCTTCCCGTGCCGCACGCCTTGACGCGTACGTTGTTTGATGTTGAAGACTCTCTGTACGCACACTCCGTCCCGGTGCCCGGATTGCCATTGCGTAGTCGGTATGTTCCGCTTCCGAATGATTCAAGCGCCCATCGCGTCGCCGCGGAGTCAGGGACGTCCGATGTCCGCTGCAGCAGTGGATTGGTCCCCGACGGGCGGTACAGGACGCCCCCATACAAGAATATCGCCCGGTTCCACAGCCAGGTTCCCCATCGCCCACCGAGGATGTCGAGCGAGAAGCCGGTCGTGGGGCCGAAGACCCTGGTCCCCTGGTCCTGGGTCTTGACCGCGAAACCGTCTGTCGAGCTTGCGAACGGCACCAGGCCTGTCACAAAGCGGCTCAAGGAGCCGTTGGTGACACCCTGTGCTCCGACCGAAGAGACCACAAACGGATACCGCGTGGTCCCGCTGGCCGTTCCAGTACCACTGACCAGACCGGTCGAGACCGACCGGAGCCCGACATTGAGCCCTGCGCCATTCCAACCGGGGACGTTGATCGAGGAAAGATCGATGCTGATGGCATACGGTTTGATCAGAGCCTGGCCGGTCGCATCGTAACCAGCAGCATACCAACCGCCGGCGTTCATATTCGGCCACGACTCCGTCAGGTAGCCGGAGTTGCTGCCAAGGACATCGGCGCCGCCGCCGATCAGCAATCCGCGGTCGGGGAAGGCGTTGCCACCGGTAAGGGGAACCGTGCCGAAGTCTTTGTACAGAACCGCCCCGTACAAAGCCAGCGGATCGACACCGGCGATCTTGAGGCCAACCACGTACGCACGCAACTTGTGGCCAGAAGTGCCGTCCGAACGGGCTTGCCACGCGGTGTACACCTGATCGATGTAGTTTTTGCTAGGCACGTTTCCCGAGCACTGTGTGTCGCTCGCGTCGTTGCTGTTCACCCGTATGCTGTGACCATCGCCGTTCCAGTTGAGCGAAAACGGATAAGGCAAGCTCCCTCGCAAACGTGCGTTGGTCGACGTCGAGGTTTGCAGTTGAATCTCTGCGCCGCCACCGATCATGGCCCAACCTGGGTCGAGGGCGCAATACGCGCAGCGATGCCCAGTCGTGAACGCTGTGGGCCAATCGCAGGTCCGCACCAGGACCGTCACGTCCCCCGATGCATCAGAAAACGTGCGGTCAGGTGCAGTCAGCGCCTCTGAGGTGGCGACGACCTGATCGTCGTCGTTGCTCCCCTCTCCGCAACTTCCCGCAACGAACGACAGCACGACCGTTAAGACCGAAACAAGCCGTTCCAATGATCGATGTGACATGAGTGCCCTCGGGTTGAAGTGTGTGGAGATGCGGACGAAACCTCGAACCATCCAGCCCCCGCCGAGTCGGGCACGAACGAGCGCTCGGTGCACCGCCGGTAGTATGTTTACCAGTTGCCTCGCAAGTCAATCCAGTAATGCGCACCCGGCAGACGGCCGTTTGCAGACTCGCGTGTTCCGTTGAGTCGGACACGTAGATCTCGAAGCGTGCTGAAGTCTTCGGGAGCCACGAGTCGAGCCGCTGCCGCGGTTCGTGAGGCAAGAGCTGGACCGATATGTTGGCTGCGGATCGCTCAACCGAGGCTTCGCACGCCTCAGATGCGAAGGCTGCTCGGACAGCCGCCCGGTCGCGTTCAGTTGCCACGGTAGGTCAGCTCGGACCTCCGCTGTAACCCGCACGTCCATGGCACTTTTGTCGATGGAGTTTTCGTACCTGCGGCCGACGGCGACAAGCCCACCTTTCACGCCCTGCCGCAGCTATCGGACATCGCCGTCGCCGATGTCCTCCAGATCTCTCGCACCCGGATACTCAAGTCTCTGATCCGGCGGGGCGTCGTCGATGTCGCCGACGATATGGTCACCGTCACCGGCGATCTCGCCGATCGCGATCCGGTTCTGGCCGCGCTCGCGTCAGCGTCGGTCTACGGCCTGCCGCCCGCGGGACCTGCGCGCCGCAAGCCCACGCTTATCGCGCTTCGGGGTCATGGCGGCCACGCCGAGCCCACCATCAAGTCCCCGCTGTGCGTCGACCACGCCGGATTCGGGCTTCACGCCGCCACCTTCGCCGGGGCCGACGACGCCCGCGGCCGCCAGGCGTTGGTCAAATACGTACTTCGGCCGCCCGTGGCCAACGAGCGACTGCAGATCACCCCCGACGGCAACGTGCGCCTGTTCCTGAGGAAAGCGTTCCGCGACGGTACCGCCGCGATAGAAATGCAGCCGCTGGCCCTGTTGACACGCCTCGCGACCGCGGTGCCGCCGCCCAAGCGGCACCTCGTCGGATATTTTGGCGTGCTCTCCTCGGCCTCGCGCCTCCGCCCCCTCGTGGTTCCACCGCCACCCCCGCCGCAGCCCGCGGACGCCCCACCACCACACTCGCCGCCTCCGCCCGCCGAGCCTGATGGCCGCAAGCCCACGCACCGCTGCCGCTACCGCCCCGTCCTCGAGCTTCTCCGTCGCACCTTCGGCGATGATCTCGCCGCCTGCCAACGCTGCGGCGGTTGCATGCGCCTCGTCGCCTTGGTTCAGAATCAGCAATCCATCGACAGGTTCCTGCGGGGGCTCGGCCTGTCCACCGACTTCCCGCCGCTGGCCCCCGCAAGAGGCCCGCCCCACTTCACCGTCCAGGGCTCCGGGAACGCCAAGGCCGCCACCGCCGCCTTCGCCCCCGAGCCCCTCGACGAGTCACCGTAGCCCTCGCGCTTGGCAGTTCCCGCCGAGCCGCACGAGTTCCGAGATCCGCCCGCCTCCTGCTTCGCCCCGCTTCGGCCGCTCGCATGCCTGAAGGTCTGGGGAACCGAGCCGCAGTCGATTGACCCGTGGACTCCGCGAGAAAGCACAGAAGAGCCAGGCGCTGGCGCAGCGTCTGGCCGGTCTGTCCGCCGACAAAGGCATCAAGCCGGCGCATCTCCCGCCGATCAGGTGTGGCCGGCACCCGCTACGGGACGGCGCAGATGGCGACGCTCGACAGCGGACGCTGAATCGGGCTTTTCAGGCGACGCGTTCCGGACGGATGCCTTTGACGGCGTGGCAACGGGCCGCGATCGTGAACGGGCCCGCGGCACCGCCCGGCAGGCGGGCACGCAGAGCGTCGTTGCAGCGTCGCGGAGTCGGCCGGTGGCAGGTCGCCCAGAATTTTCCCCGCGCTGGGTGCGCCCAGGATCGTTTCCCAGTAGTCGTCGAAGCCGGAGTAGGTGCGGTGCACCGTGAACACGCTGGTTTCGACGGCCTGCAGCGCCGCTTCCGCCCAGAGTTCGCGCAGCGCGCCGATCTTGGACACCTCCGGGTGAGGGGTCTTGGGGACGACCAGACCCATTGCGTTCAGCTCTTGATCAGCAACGCATAGGGAAAGCCGCCACCAGGCATATCCCAGGCATACGCGCACACAATGCCGCCCGAGGCGACGACGCGCGCCATTTCCGCCACGCCGCGCGCCGGCTCGGGAACGAAGAAGATCACCAGCGCCATCACGGCGGCATCGAAGGCGCCGTCGGCGAATGGCAACGCCATCGCATCCCCCTCGCGGAACTCGGCGGAGCCGCAAGACCGGGCGTGTGCGCGCAAAGGCGAGCTGACCCGCTGAAGGATCGACGCCGTGAATCGACGCAGGGGCGCAACGCTCCGCAATCATTTCGGTGAACGCGCCGTTGCCGCAGCCGACGTCGAGCCATCGCATGCCCCTTCGTGGCCGAGCCACGTCAAGAACGCGTCGCCCGCCAGCTGACTCCACTGACCCATGTACCGCTGATAAGCGGCGCCGTCGCTGAACTGAATCACACCCGCGCTCATGCCAAGAGTTCACCACAGCACAGGTCCCGCGCAAGTCCGGATGGGAGTCTCCACTGAATGCCGGGGCCAGGCCACCGGGGGAGAAACCGGACTCCCCCACACCAGGTGAAATCGGTGGAGCGAGCGGGACCAAGCTCGGCGCCTCCGACTTCGACCTCCGCGTCTGCCGTTGACCGAGCGGTACTCAGCGATATCCGGCTGGGCGGGCCGTATCGAGCAAATCACCGGGTAAGATTGAACGTACCCGCCGCACTGGCGGCAGGGACTGGGGGTCACGCTGAATGATGAATACGATGCTCCGACCATTCCGTTTCGTTGCTTTGGCGTTGGCCATGGGGACCGCCGTGATTGGTTGCACACAGGACCAACCAGCGGGCGGCTCGACGCAACCTGGCGCGACCGCCACCCCCGCGCCGTCAGTCGGCGAGGTGCCGGCCAGGTCGGCACCATTCGAAGGCATGCGCACCGTCGCCGCGGCCCAGGGCTCGGTTCGCGTGCTGGCGCGTCTCAACCCGGCCGTCTCGCCCGAAGCAGAGTTGGCCTCCGAATCGCTGGTCGATGCGCAGCGCGTACGGCTTCGCGCTGACCAATCGACCGTTCTGTGCCTGCTCGAGGGACGCGGATGAAGGAGGTGACCAGGTTCGAGTATTCACCGCTGCTTGCCCTGGAGGTCGACGAACCGACGCTGCGGTTGCTCGCCACGTTGCCCGAGGTGGCCGAGATCATCGAAGACGGCGTGCGCGCGCCGATGGTCGCCGAAAGCATCGAGGTGTACTGATCCCCACCGCTCGCGCCGGCCGCCACCCCCGGGCCGGCGCGAGCAGCGCCGCCCAGATCGCCCGTATCCATCTCAACGTGCGGGCCAAGTGTATCTTGCTAGCATGGATCGGCAGACCGGTGTTCGAAGCGAGGCCCGCGCGGCAGTGTTGATCGCGTTCCATAAACCGTACGGTGTTCTCTCGCAGTTCACCGCCGATGCCTCGCCCAATCGCTTGCTCGCGGAGTTCGGGTTTCCGAAGCATGTCCACGCGATCGGGCGGCTCGACGCCGACTCTGAAGGCCTTCTCTTGCTCAGCGACGAGGCGGCACTGAACGAGCGCCTGCTTCATCCGCGGCATGCGCACGAACGCGAATACTGGGCCCAGGTGGAGCGCGTCCCCACCACCAATGCGCTCGCGCAACTGGAAGCTGGCATCACCGTCCGCGGCCGCGCCACCTTGCCGTGCCGCGCGTGGTTGCTCGAACCACAGCCCGTGATCGCCCCGCGCGATCCGCCGATTCGCGTGCGCAAGAACGTGCCCGATTGTTGGATCGGTCTCGAGCTTGTCGAGGGAAAGAACCGCCAGGTGCGCCGGATGACTGCGGCGGTGGGCCATCCTACCTTGCGACTGTTGCGTGTTCGCGTCGGTAAGTTCTGGCTGGGCGACCTGGCCGCTGGTGAATGGCGAGAACTCGATAACAGGGGACGTGCAAAAGTGATGTCATGATCGCCATGCGCATTGCCAAAGCCATCGCGTTCCGCGCCGCGGCGCTGAGCGATGCGGATGCGTGCGTGCGCGTTGTCGCCGGTGCCGGCGATGATCTCCCGGGCCTGGTGATCGATCGGTTTGGCCGCTTTGTCGTGGCTTCCGATTACGATCCGGCGGGTCCCGGCGCCGCGCTCTTGCCCATTATCGAAGCGGCCCTGCCAGAATGTGCGGTTGTCGTGCGCGCCCGTAGCGGCCAACAAGGAAAAGACGGCTTGCAATTCCACTTTGGTGAGCGCCCAGCGCCGGAGTCGCTCATTGCCGTCGAGGATGAGCTGAAGTTCGAGATTCGCACTGATCCGCGGCACGACTTCGGTCTGTTTCTCGATGGCAGAGCCGCACGTGCGCGTGTTTGCGCCGTCGCGGAGGGCGCGCTTGTGCTCAACCTCTTCGCGTATACGTGCGGGTTCGCGGTCGCGGCACGCGCGGGTGGCGCGCGCGATGTCATCAACGTCGATCCCGAGAAGGATTATCTCACCTGGGGGAAGCGCAACGCCGTGCTCAATCAGACAGACTTCCGCGTTTTTCCCGACAAGGCCCAGGATTTCCTGCGCCGCTGGCGCCGACGCCACGATCGCGGGGCTGCCGATCACTTCGACGTAATCGTCGTCGATCCACCCGCGTTCGGTGTCGGACGCGGGGACGCTCGCATCCTCCGAAAGTTCTGGCCCGAGCTTCTCGAGTCTATCGCCATCGCTGCTCCCGAGCACGCGGTCCTCATGTGCAACGACAAGGCGTATAGCGGCTACGAGAACTTTCATCTAACCGTGGCGGATGCGCTGGGCCCCGAGTACGAAGTCATGACACTGGAACATGGCGCCGAAATCCGCGGCCGCGATCCGTCGCGCACCGACCCATGGTATAGCCCGCCGCGCGTTCTGCACGCGCGCCGACGATAATTGTCATACCGTTCAAACGGGTATCCCGGACAGAGCCGGTGGGCCCAGCATCGCTCACCGGTCATGGCGCAACCGGCGCTGGCCGTAAGCAGCAGCCCGACTCCCGCCCAGAGCGCTCACGCGCCCGGAGCGACGGTGCCGACCTTTGACTCGCTGACGCCAGCCACGCGCGGCGGCAGCCGGCTACCGAACAGAAGGGGATAGGCAGCACCAGCCAGGGCAGCGGCCGCGAGCGGCGCCACCCAAAATAACCAGAGCTGGGCCAAGGCCCAGTCACCGACAAAGACAGCGGGACCGGTGCTGCGGGCCGGATTCACCGACACGTTCGTCACCGGAATGCCAATGAGGTGGATCAGGCACAGCGCGAATCCGATGGGGATGGGGGCGAACCCGGCGGGCGCCCGGCTGTCGGTCGCTCCCAGAATCACGAACAGGAAGAAGAACGTCAACACAAACTCCGCCACGAAACTGGCCGCCAACGAATAACCGCCTGGCGAATGCTGCCCGAAGCCGTTGGCCGCAAAGCCCGACTGCAGCGTGAATCCCGGGGTACCACTGGCGATAAGATAGAGAACGGCGCTGGCTGCCAAGGCACCCACCACCTGCGCGGCCACGTAGGCTGGCACCTCTCGCGCCGGAAAACGTCGGCTGACGGTCAAGCCCAGCGTCACCGCCGGATTCAGATGGCAGCCCGAGATATGGCCGATCGCGTACGCCATCGTCAGCACCGTCAGTCCGAAGGCGAGCGACACGCCCGCCAGCCCGATGCCGACCTTGGGGAACCCCGCCGCGATCACCGCGCTCCCGCACCCACCGAAAACCAACCAAAAGGTACCGAAGCCCTCCGCGCACATCCGTCGGCTCAAAGTCATCAACGTCACCTCGCCGGAAGCAGCCGGCCGGAACAGACTATGCGATGGAATGCCCTGCGTCGAGAAAGTGTGCTGGCCCTGCCGACGCTCGGCCCGGGGGAAGTGAGCGCAACGAAACGTCAACGGTGTGCCGCACTCGGCACGGAAGGTGCGCGTCCCGTGGTCCGACGGTGCGCCGCCGGTCCGTCTGCAAATTCGAACAGTGACAGTTAGTTTCGTTCCTCGGCTCGCCATCCAGCCGCGTACCGGACCAAACCACAAAAGCAACGACCCCCGTTCATCGCGACATATCTTTGTCCGTTCTGGCGGTGGCTCGACTCCATCGGACCATCAGGGCCGACTCTCTCAGTTTCCGTCGCCATGGGGCTGCTTGATGCCGGGACGTCGTCGGCCCAGGCGCGCGTGCATCACTGGAACGTCAGAAGAAGACAGCCCCTTCTGCCGGCGCCACCACCTCATAGACTCCGAACACCGTATCCGCTCCGGATGAGCAGGCCGGCCGCCCGTAGCCAACGAGCGGCTGCAGATCACCCCCGACGGCAACGTGCGCCTGCTCCTGAAGAAAGCGCTCCGCGACGGTACCGCCGCGATAGAAATGCAGCGGCTGGCCCTGTTGACACGCCTCGCGACCTGCTTCGCCCCGCTTCGGCCGCCCGCATCCCAGTCGCAGGAGTTAGATTTACCCGGTGTGGTTCATGACCTTACCGCCGGTCGGACAGCCATCGGATCCCTCCCCGTCCCCTATCCGGCCCCGCACCCGAGTAATCGGCCCTCCACCCCCTTCGAAACAGCTACGCGCTCGCGCACGCGCCCGATCCGGAAAGACCCCGTCGCTTCGCTCCGTTTTCGTGCCCAGGTCCTCCGGAATCCTTGCCCAGGTCGTGCCGGAACGCTACCTCGTTCGTCCGAGCAGATCGCGTGAGATCACGCGACCCTGCGATAGTCATGATGGAGGCCGCCGAGCACAGCCGATCAAGAAGGATGTCCCCACCGGGTTCTCGTTTCTGATCGCTCGTCCCGGTCGATTGCATCCAGGCGATCAAATCGTGGCTCTTCGGGGGGATCATGATGTTGTAGTTGGCCGGCTGCTTCCGCCGGAGTTGCTTCCGCTCGAGTTGTCGGCGGCACAAAAACCGATGATGAGGGCGAGGGCGGCCAGCTAGGGATCGCCAATCCCGCATACCATCTAGAATGGTGTTGCCTTGGCATTGAACGTGTAGGACGCATTCGCGGCGATTGGATTAGACTAGGCAGTCTAATGGAAGCCCACCCGCAGGTCAGCGGCTCGCCTTTAACATGGGGCGTGCCACGCACATTGATAACGGTCACGTTGCTTCTCCTGGCGGCGATGCTGGGATGTCCCTCATGCTCTAGCCCCAACAGTGTGACATCCGCCACGGGGGGGAGTGGGGACCGCGGTGGCGGCCCGCTGGCTGATGGGGGCGCCATGGACGCCGCCGGTCAAACGGGTTCTGGCGGATTCACTTCAGGTGGCGGCGGCGCAGACCCCGGCACGGGAGGAGCCGGCGCGGCCGGCGGCGAGGGGAGCGGTGGAGTAAATGGCGGCGGGGGAGGGGCCCGCGTGGACGGCAGCGGGGGAAGCGCGGGCGCAGACGGCAGCGGGGGACGACCCGGAGCAACCGGGGGTGCCGGGCCGATGGGAGGGAACAGCGACACCACCAAGCCGCCGTGGCCGGCACCGTTGACGCAAGCGTTCAAGGGGCAATGGATCTGGCAGGCGGCCACTGGACCGGCCAATACGTGGATCGCCTTTCGCAAGACGGCGTCGCTCAGCAATCCCGCCGGCATCCGTCAAGGCCTTGATCGCCGCCGACAGTAAGTACTGGCTGTGGATCAACGGCAAGCGCTGTTGTCTTCGAGGGCGCGCTGAAGCGCGGGCCGAATCCATCAGACAGCTACGTCGACGAGGTCGAGATCGGTCCGTATCTGGTGAACGGAAACAACACCATCGCTGCGCTGGTGTGGTTCTTCGGCAGGAGCGGCTTCTCTTCCAATGACAGCGGAAAGGGCGGCTTCATGTTCCAGGCCGCCGCTGGCGGCACCACGATAGTCACGGATGACACGTGGAAGATGAAGGTCCACAGTGGCTACGGACCGCAGACCCTTTCCGCGCCCAACTACCGGTTGGCAGAATGGAACGTGGAATACGACGGCGCGCAACGATCTGGGAGACTGGACGGCGAGCACTTTTGTAGATACGTCCTGGGGCGCCGCTACCGCGAAGGGGGCGCCGCCAGCGGCACCGTGGGGCGCGCTGTGGCCACGCGGCATTCCCCAGTGGCGAAACTCCGGGATTAAGGACTACACCAACCAGTCCAGTCTTCCGGCCACGGGCAGCGGCGGCGTGATTCGCGCGGCGCTGCCATACAACGCCCAGGTGACCCCGTACCTACACGTCAACGCTTCTGCCGCCGGGGCAGTCATCCTGATGCAGACGGATCGTACCAACGAGAAAGGCGGGGCCTCGGTTCGGGCGCGCTACATCACCCGCGCAGGCGACCAGGAGTACGAATCGCTCGGATGGATGAGCGGCAACGAAGTGCAATACACGATTCCCGCTGGGGTCCAGATCGTCAAGCTCGGTTACCGCGAGACGGGGTATGACACCGACTTGACGGCCGGAGCCTTCATCGGAAGCGATTCAGCGTTGAATACGCTGTGGACCAAGGCGCAGCGCACGCTGTACATAAACATGCGCGACAACTATTCCGATTGCCCCACGCGCGAGCGGGCGTTGTGGTGGGGTGACGTCGGTCATCGAGCTCGGGCAGACCTTTTATGCAATGGACCGGCGGTCCGACCTTCTCACCCGTAACGCCATCAACACGGTGCTTGGGTGGCAGCGCAGCAACAAGACATTAATTGCGCCTGTTCCCGGTAACTCAATCAAGAATTGCCGGTGCAGATGTTGGCGACCATCGGGATGTCGGGGTGGTGGAATTATTACCTGCACTCGGGCGATCGGCAGGCCATCGTCGCCGCCTACCCTCACATGAAGGATTACCTCTCGATCTGGAAGATGGACGGCAACGGTCTGGTCGTTCACCGGGCCGGCGAATGGGACTGGGAAGACTGGGGCGACAACATCGATGCGCCGTTGCTGGACAACGCCTGGTACTACATGGCCCTCGACAGCGCCGCGCACATGGCCGACGTGCTCGGAAACACTGCCGACGCGTCCGCTTACCGCGCCACCATGGCAACCCTCAAGCCTGCGTTCGTGAAGCAGTTCTGGAATGGCACACGACTGGCCGGCCCCGGGCACAGCGGGGCGCCCGACGATCGCGGTCACGGATTGGCCGTGGTCGCCGGCCTATTGGGCGCAGCGGAATGGCCCGCGGTCAAAGCGGTTCTCGCCGCCAACACCGCGGCCAGCCCCTACATGGAGAAATACATTCTGGAGTCTTACTTCCGTATGGGCGATCCCCAGGGCGGACTCACCCGCATGCGCGCCCGCTATGGACCGATGATTCAGGAGCACGACGAGCACGCTTTGGGAGCAGTGGGATCAGAACGGGGGAACTCAAAATCACGCATGGACCGGTGGTCCGCTGACGTTGATGTCCGAGTACATAGCCGGAGTGGCGCCGACCTCGGCGGGGTACGCCACATTCCAGGTGCTGCCGCTGCTCGGTGATCTGACCCGCGCCAGTGTCACCGTGCCCTCCATCAAGGGCGCGATCAAGGCGGACATCACCCTGGCCACGGGAATGTTCACGATCATGGTAACCGCTCCGGCAGGAACGGTTGCGACCGTGGGCATCCCTCTGACTGCGTTCGCGGGCGGGCCCTCCAGCCATGCACGTCACCGCCAACGGAACCTCGGTGTTCGACGCGGGGACGTTCGCCGGCGCGGTACCCGGCGTCAGCGACGGAGGCAATTCCGGCGGCTTCTTGAAGTTCAACGTCACGCCAGGAAGCTGGACTTTCGTCGCCACAGCGAAGTGAGCCCCGCCTACGGTTGCTCACGGGGGAGTTGCCGGCGCAGGGGCCGCCGTGGCGCCGCTGCTGGCGCACCGGAAGCCGCGCGCCTGATCGGGAAAACCGCCTGTGAATCCGAGGCGCGCGGCAGTACGTAGGTATGAGACATCGTCCTGTCGGAAGTCGCCGCCGCGAAAGACCCGCCCCGCCATTATGTCGTCGCTGACGGGGGCGCAGTTGTCACACGGGGCGCTGTCGTACGGCTGATAGACGTCCAGCAACCATTCCCAGACGCTGCCTGCCAGGTCCAGGTGGCCCCAGCGGCCGGCTCCGCGGGGGCGGCTGCCCACGCCGGGAAATCCGCCGTGCTGCAGCCCGGCTTTCCATCGAACAGGCATCCGTACACAGCGTACTCGGTTGATGGCAGTGCACTTCCCCACGGGTACAGGCGCTGCTCGCCGCCACCGGCGGCCGCGTATTCCCATTCGGCTTCGGTCGGCAAGCGCTTGCCATCGACGGCGCAGAAGGCAAACGCCTCGAACCAGGTCACGCAGGTCATCGGCAGGGCCTCCGCGTTCCCGGGCAGGTCGGTCCAGGTCCCTCCGCACTCCGCCACCGCGAACGAGAAGTCGTCGCGGCTGCTCGGCAGGGCCATGGCCCACCCGGCCTGCCAGCCGCTGTTTGGGATCAGGGGATGGGCACCGGCTCCGTCGGCCGGCATGGCGGGGTCATAGGAGGCCAGGAATCGGCGAAAGCGCCCCACGGTCACCTCGTAGCGGTCCATGCGGAAAGGGGCGACTATGGCCGTGTGGGCTGGATGTTCGTTGTCGTCGCCGGCGGCGGCCTCCGTTCCGGCGAGGAAACTCCCTCCTGGAACGGACAGTTCGTCCGCGCAGGGCGCGCTGACGCCGTCGGGGGCGCAGGGGGCGGGCGCCACTTCCAGCGTAAGGGTTCCTTGCGCAATCTGGTGCAGCCCGCCGGCCTCGATCACCTCCAGGGTGACGGTGTGGGGACCGATCCGCAGCGGCGAACTGATATACGACGGTTGCGTGAGAAGCGACTGACACAGGCCAAGGCAGCAGCGTTGATGGGCCTGAGCGTGCGACAGGTGAAGCGTCTGTGCCGTGCTGACGAAGCGTGCGGGCCGTGTTGCACACGATGACACGCCGTCTAAATTCCGTCTAGAGACCGCTCGTCTCCTCAGTCTCCTCATATTGTGCGTGATATCAGGAACTTAAGTGTCTGCGCCCGAACGACGGCGGCAGGGCTCCGCGGAACAGGTGGAGCGGGTACGTCCTCAGTCGGCGGTCAATATCGGCCAACGCTGCGAGAATGGCCGGACCTGCCGGCCCTTTGTTCTGTTGACTTCAAAACTTACCGCCAATACCCTCGGGTCTTCCCGACTCGTCTGTGATCACCCGGACGAACGTCGACAACCTTCCGGATGCCTGGCCTTTAGCTCAGAAACCGTTCACACATAAGGAAAGTGTACTCATGGCGATAAAAAGAAGCCGAAGCATCATAGTCAGCGTATTGGGCAGCATGACGTTGGGGTTTTGTGCCACGGCCAGTGCAGCGCCTGTCTGCACGCAACCGGACAGCTGGGACATAAACTGCAACGTGGCGGACGTAGCGTCGTTGACTAGCGCGTTCGCCATGGCCGACGCCAATCCGTCGATTACTTACAATATATTTCTCGCCCCGAATACGTATTTCCCGACGAGCCCCCTTGTTTTGACCGCCGGCTCCGTGAATCTTTTTGGAGAAACGGGGGGCGCGTTCTCCAGAGCGAACCAGTACATCATCGACGGCAACGGAAATAAGCAGGTATTCCAGGTGCATGGCACTAGCCCGTCGTACGTCCCGCTTCTCAATCTCGTTGGCCTGACGGTTCAGAACGGAGAGGGAGTCGAAACCGAACACGGCGGATGCATTTATACCGACAACGCGGAACTAGAACTTCAGGAAGTGATCATTCAGAATTGTCATGGAGTAATGGGAGCCGCAGTCGCTGTCGACGGGGGCGCCGGCATGTCGATGTGGACATCCATTATCCGCAACAACTCGCTCAATAATTTCATACCTCGGCTTAACACATGTGGTGGCGGCCTTTTTACCGCAGGTGGTGGAATTGTGATCCAGGGGGGAGCAAACATTTCTCAATCATCTATCGTTTACAATCAGGCGTGCCGCGGCGGTGGAATTTGGGTCTGGAACGGGTACCTTGACCTCGAGAATAGCACGCTGGCACAGAACCTCGCCGTATCTCGTGGCGGCGGGATTCTGTTCACCGGCCCGCCTACCCAAGCGACAATGCTCTTTAACACCATAGTCGAAAACCGCGCGGGCACTCGATCCTGCGGATCGAATTGCTCGAGCGATTCCAACGGAGGCGCTGGGTTCGAATTTGATACAGGAGTTGGTGCGCACTTCGAGCTGAGGGGAAATATAGTTGTCTACAATACGGTCGCCTTCCGTGGAACTACGGCCGTTTCCGGCCTGTCATCTCTGCGAGACTGTGACAAAAGCAACGGCACGAATTTACAAGTGCGGACCAGCGCCGGTACATTCTTCGCCTTTTTCGATAATATGTTAGGGGTCCAGGGGTCGTGCAACCTTCCAACTACGTGGTACAACGTATCGGCAACGAGAACATTTTCGACGCTGGCGACCTTCGGTCTGAACGCAATGGCAGATGTACCCTACAGTGGTCTCGGTGGGTCATTGCCCGCATATAAGCCGACGGCCAGCGCGGCCTTCTTGGGGACATACAATACTAATAGAAATGGAAACACGAGTGGCGACTGTCTAGCCGTTGACCAGCGCGGGTATGTTCGAAATGATCAAAGCTTTGGTCTTCGGTGTGATATCGGATCCTACGAGTTGAACGGGACCCTGTAGATAAAGCACACGCCGGCACTCAACGGTCCGTCGTCGTTAATGGCGGACACTGCTGTAAGGATTGTCGGCGTGTGGCGCGCGTCGTTGATGCGCTAAAGAGGCGAACCATAAACCACGAGCCCGATTGCGATTGGGCTCATGGTTTTGTCCTTTGGCGGTGTTGCATTCGTGTTCTTCCGCTCTTAGTCCGGACATCCCGCGAACCTGCACTCGTATCGCATGTCCACCGCCTCGGCGCAGACGACGTTGCGCACGCCCGGCGGGATCATCGCGCCTCCTCCAGAAATGGGCAACCACGGTGAGCCGATTGTGCCCGTCAACTATCTTTTCCCGCGCAACCATTCCTTGGTATCTCAGGAAGTTACCCGCTCCACGGGGTGGCATCCCGCGCCCCGCGCTCGCCATGGTTGCCTTCCCGCGCTTCCGGACCGGTGTTTCCGCCCCTCCCAAGCACCCCCAAGCGCCACGTCCATGGCGAACATATGCACGCTAGGCTCAGTCGGGGGCAAGACCGAGAGCATCGGAAACTCCCCCGCCACCGTCCGTCGGTATGGGTGGTTTGGAAGCTGCATCGATGCCAGCAGATGCGCCCTCCTCGCGGGCTCTCTTCACGGTGAGTTTCTCGCGAGACTCAGCCGCCTCGAACTCCTTGAGACCTTCGGCGCCCAGGAGCTTCGCCAATGAGTCTCGCCGAGCGCTCAGCGGATCGACGCCATCTGGGATGACCCCGGGAAACCGGGACCGCCTTTCTTTGGCATTAATCAATCGGATCTGGATCCTGGTCCGGTCCGGCAAATTCAGTGCGCGCCCGGCGGCTTCGTCAGCGCGCCTGACGAGATCGGATCGGGCCATTGCTTCATCCAGCGACTCCTCCTTGGCGATTGCTCCTCGAACTTGTGTTTCCTTTGGAACAGGTCGTTTGACAATGCGCGTTCCGTCGATCGTGGTTCGGGCCCTTTCGACTGCTGACCGAACGGGTGCAACATTGACACTATTGACGTCCTGGTGCATCTCAGGCTCATCAGGTGGAGAGGACCGCCGGGACGCCCGCGCGAATAGTGTAAGAAGACCAACGGCCACAAGACCAAGGAGCAAAACCCCGAGTCCGATCGCAATCGGGCTCGGTTGTTTCTTGGTTCGGTTCATTAGTCGCATTAATTTTATCTGGATGTGCCCCCATTCTTTACGACGAACGTCCGCTATAGAAAACCGCAGACAGTCGCAACGGGGGCTGTTGCCTATTGGATCCCGGGCAGTTCGTAAAACCCGATCATATACCGAAGTTGGAAGCTCGAATCACTACAAATATAATTGGGCCTGGTCGTTACGAAGCGATGTTTCCGCTTCTGTTATCAGAATGCAAACCATATTATTCCAAGAGGAATGCGGTGGCGTCGGCGGCCAACGCCGGCGCGGCTATGGGCGGCGGCCGCGAAGGTGGTCGGATAGCGGCGGATGAGGTCCCAGCTGCCACGTCCGCCCATCGAGGGACCAGTGACGTACAGGCGCTTGGAGTCGATGTTGTACCGCCCCATCACCTCTTTGAGCACGACCATGGTCAGACGACCTTCGAACTTCTCGGCGCCGGTGATCGGCGAAATCGGATCCCCCCAACCACTGTCGTTGGTCTGCGAGATCGGGATCAGGAAAAAGGACGGGTCTCGGGTCTGGTGCGGTGCCGCCACGAACGTCGCCGCCCACCCCTTGCCGTCGCTTTGCAAGGTGCGGGGAAGGTCGGCGTCCGTTGACGCGGCGTGCATCACCACCGTTAATGGGTAGCTCTTGGCGGCGTCATAGCCGACGGGGACGAATACGTTGTATTCCAATACCTCACCGGTCGTCGCGTCGGTGTACTTGTTTGGAACGTAGTCGGCCGAAGCCGACCGGGACAACGTCCCCATCAGCAACGAGGAGAGCAGCGACATGCCCAGTACGCTGTATCCGCGACGGGTCATTGCTCTTCCGTCGCTAGGTGCGCCTCGCGGGCCGGGAACGCATTTCACGAGCACGACTTCCGTTTGGCGCTCACCGGTAGATGTGACTCTACCCGCCGTCGGTGGCCCCCACCTAACAGCGCGCGCGAGGACAGAGGACAGGCCGTTCAAGCTAGTCTCGAGCCGTACGATCCGACTTTTGGATAGACGACCTCATCGTTCACTCGCAAGGGCCGGCTGCCCGCGTCCTGGCTACCTCATTCGTCCGCCCAGATCGCATCAGATCACACGACCCTGCGATAGTCATGATGGATGGGCACGGAGAGCCTTTCGGCGTTCCTGCTACGGCTTGCCCGCCGTAGGTGATTGAGTCGCCGAGCGCATGAGCTTGCATTCCGTCCCCGCGGCCGGACAGAGATTGAAGGTTGTCTCTCCCCCGTTTCCGCCCCCGCGCCCACTACCGCCACCGCCCGCGCTACCTGTCGGCGCGTCGGTTCCTCGTCGGGGCTTTGTCCACCACCGCCACCGGACGCGCTGGTGTTGCCGCCCGCACCAGCGCTGGCCGGGCGACCCTACTTCAAGAAGTCGCCAATCGAAGTCGTGGGCGTGGTCCCCGCCTTCAAAGCGTCTGCCACCAACTTCGAGATGGCGATGGCGCCCGATACTTTGAAGTGGGCGACATCGACCATCGTCGACGGCAATGTTCACGGTCGCGTAATACTTGATGCGCCAGTGTCGTCAAATCGACGAACGCGATCTTCTCCGCTGCTGCCAGGTCCCGCGCCTGCTGGTCCAGTCCGTTGAAGCCCGGATCCGCGACTGTGGGCGTCCCGCTCTTGCCATCACAGGTAGCCCCGTCGCGCCACTGGGGAGAACAGGATGGGCGTGGCCATGGCGTTGCGCGCATCGGTGACGTACTTCATCAGGTTGGCTTTGTAAGTGGTTACGGCGGAGGCGATCTTCATGTCGTTGTGGCCAAACTGAATGAACAAATAGTCGCCTTTCTTCATCATCCCACCCATGCGACTGGTGAACTTCGGATACAAGCTGGAGGCCGTGTCCCCCGAATCGGCGTAGTTCGCCACCGCCAGGCCAGGTTTCAAATAGATCGAGAACTCCTGGGCCCAGCCGCGCTGTGAATGGGTATCGGGAGACCAATCGCACACCGTGGAATCCCCGACGACGAACAGCGTCGGGATGTTCGCGGCGGCGTAGCCGATGCCGTGGAGCGCGGGGGCGTCACCAGTGATCAACACGTCCAGTACCTTGTCAGGAGCGGTATAGTCGTCGTGAGTCTCGTTGTGCACGTTCACGCTGACCGTTTGCTGTGAGTAGGCACCTGCCGCCAGCTTGACGGCCTGAACCGCGATTCGCCCAAGCTCAACCTCTATCTGCGAGGTGGAGGCAGCCGAAGCGCTACCGAGCTCTACCGTGACGTTGTAATTGCCGTCGGCGGGAACGGGAAAAGTGCATTTGATCGGCTTGCTGCCCGTGCACTTCGACATCAACGCTGGGTCGAGCGGTACGGGAGTCACGACGCTGCCGCTGCCGCCGCCAACTGGACCTGCGGCGCCGCCACTGCTGCCCATCGCCCTCCCATGCCGCCGGAAGCACCATTTTGCGGCCGCCGGTTCCGTTGGTGCCGGCCCCACCACTCCCGGCATTGCTCCCGCCGGTAGCTCCGGAGTCGCCGCCTGAGCTGGAACCTCCCGTGTCTCCCACTCCTACGCCGCCGGTGCCGCTCGTCCCGCCACTTTCGCCCACCACCGGCGACCCGCCGCTACTTACTACGGCGCCACCGGTTCCTCTCCCCCCTGGTGCCGCCGTTCGGATTGCCGTTTCGGCCGGGCTGCACGCCGTAACCCATAGACCCAAGGTCGCGAGACCTAGCGCACCTGTAAGAAAGAGCCTGGTCTTCTGGGCGAGACTGAATCGCGACATCGGTGATCTCCTAATCCAATTCGGGGTAATGAAGGGAACCATGTGAGCTGCGGGGAAGGTTTGCTGTCGACCCTGACCATTCGCGCTGGCGTTCGCGGCCACGGCTACTTTGCCGGGCAGCCGGCCCTTTGCGAGTGAACAATGAGGTCGTCTATCCAAAAGTCAGCACGCACGGGGTCAGGCTGAAAACCATCCAGGCCCAAGACGATCACCTCGATCGGTATTGGATCCCAGCTGGGCGAGGTCATGCCGTGCGTGGCGCTCCCTGCCACGCTCAGCCCGAGCTCTTTGCCGTCGACCCAGATGTGAGGGACGACCTTTCCCATCCCTCCGGTCTTGTCGATCTCGAACTCCCAGCACACCCACCTGTTCTTGAGGGCGTCGTCGTTGAAATGGGTCGAAGTGCTGCGCAGGTAGATCGAGTTTATCTTTTCGATCGAGGTGCCGTTGTACGACGACAGCCCATACGAGTTCTCGGCAGTGCCTGCCGCTGTGCCCACAGCGGTCCCGATGCGCAGGAGACGTGTGTGGACGCCCGAACTCGACGGATAGCTCAGGGTGTACATCATGAAGCGGACGTAAATCGTGGTGGCCGCGGTTGCCATGGGCCTCTGGAGGTAGGCGCGATCGGCGGCCATCATCCCGGTCACGTGAAGCGCGTTCCGGCCTGAAAATGGCCGCGCGGTCTCGACTTTGATCAGGCCAGCGTTACGCATGGTTGGCTTCCAGTCTGCACCCGGCGGCGCACCGGCCGGGTACGCCTCAAAACCGTCACAAAGGATCGCCCCCGCGGGGCAACCAGGGGCCGTGGATCCTCCTCCCACTCCATTTCCGCCGCTGCCATTCCCAGCGCCCCCGCGGCCACCCGTCGCGGCTCCTCCCCGCCCGCCCGGTGCGGGGTCACCCATGCCCCCGGTCGCGGCACCTCCACTGCCGGTCGTGCCGCCCGTCGCGACCACGTCACCGCCAGTCCCGTCCACGCCCCCGGTCGCAGAGATTCCTGCACCGCCAGTACCGCTAGAGCCGACCGACCCGCCGGTCGCCGGTGATCCAGGTGAAGCCGTTCCACCAGTGGCGGCTTGCGGCGCGCCCCCAGACGCCGTCGGACGGCGAGGAGGGGGCGCAACCCGCGAGGGCCAAAACCAGTGCGACTGCTGTGTTCGAGATGCCTGAAGAGCTTCATCGAAATGCTTATGTGCCGATGTACCTTCCCCTTCAGGGAAGCTCCTGATTCCGACGGAGAACCGAAGCAGCGGTCCGACCACCCGCGTGGTCGGACCGCCGTCGGGGACAATCAGTTGCAGCCGATGCGGGCGGCGCCGACTGCGTAGTCGTCGTACCAGAGCTCACCGGCTACACCGCCACCGTAGCGCTGGATGCCGAGCCGTGTCTTGTCAACGTGCGGAATGGTCACGCCGGTTAGGGTGGCCTTGGGGATCTGTCCCGTCCAGGTACAGGGTAACCGTTCCTTTTCCGCCGGTCGCGGTGATGTTCCACTCGAAGCAGCTCCACTTGCCTTGGGGCATGGTAACAGCGGGGGTCGAATATCCGGTCTGTGTCGCCCACCTGAAGGTTGGTCGCGACTGAGGTCATTTTCTGCGTGTTGAGCACCCGCACGCCGGCTTTGTTCGTCGCGGCCCGACTGCGCCTCGATATAGACGTGATGACCCGTTTCGAGGCCGGTCATCGCGTACAGCCAGACCCGGCCCCAGAACGCATCATTGGGGAACGGGAATCCCTTGGCGGCGTCGACGTAATTGGCCATCGCTCCGGTGCCGAACTTGATGTGCACTGAACTCGTCCCCGAATGGTGCTGGGTCGTTGAGATTTCGATGGTGTTCGCGGTGGTCTGCGAGTCGATCATCCAATCCGCGCCCAGCATGGTGCGTTCGAAGTCGTCACAAAAGGCGGCTGCGCCGCACCCGCCGCCGCTGGTCCCACCATTGCTCATGCCGGCGCCCCCCGTGGATTGACCCCGGCCGCCGGCGCCGCCGCTGGCGTCCGAGCCACCCGTTCCTGTGTCGCCGCCGCCGGTACCAGAAGTGTCGCTTCCGCCGGTACCGGAGCCGCCCGTCGCGTCCGCCCCGCCCGTCCCCGTCGCAGTCCCCACCGGTGCCGGCATTCGTGCTGCCGCCGCTTGCTCCGCCGGTCGCCGACATCCCGGCACCGCCCGTCGCCCCCGATTTACCACCAGTCGCCGAAGACCCAGGGTCGCTGGGGGCACATGCCCCTCCGGCGAAAGCGAGAGCGGCAACCCAAGCCAATCGTGCTGGGACCGGAAAGCGGATCAATTGCATCGTTCGTCCTTTCAGTTTGTCGCTACAGACCATCGCCGCGGCATCATTAGCCTGACCGCCGAATCATGTACAGAGAAGCCGGAAACACACAGGTACTACCGCCGTTGCGCGGATCCGAAATCCCTCCGGTCACACCACCAACTCGGGCAATGGGCCGGTGGCGGAGCCGTCTCCGAAGGTCTGGTCCATGATGCCGAACGCATTCATGATGGCGACGAACACTTTGATGCCGTGCGGTCCACCCTTGAGACCCACGGGGTTTCGGGGGAAGGTCAGCTTGGTGTACATGTGGTGGCTGCCGTCCACCTTGAGTTTGCCACCGGCGGTACCGGCGAGCACGATCGGCATGTCGTAGTGGGTATGGGCGTTCCCATCCCCAATCTCGCTATTGAAGTACGCCAGGCTGTTGTCGAGCACGGTCTTGCCGCCTGCCTCGGTCATGCCGTCCAACCGCTTGAGGAAGGTCGCCCACTGGGTCATTTCCCAATGGCCGATTTCCTTTAGCTTTCTCAGGTTCTCCGCGTTGTTGTCGTGATGGGACGTGGGGTGGTGCTGCGTCGTCGTGCCCAGCAAGAAGTTGAAGTCCTGATTGCTGGTCCCTCGTCCGTACATGAAAGTGATGACGCGCGTTTGATCGCATTGGAACGCCAAAGCAGCCAGCTCCAGCATGATGGGCACGCGCATCTCGTACGGCGATTTGTCAGTGAGTGTGGTCTTGGCAGGCACGGTGCAAGTACCACCACCTCCTGCACTGGAGGAATCGAGGGCCTGAATCCGTGTTTCGACACTGCGGATTGCAGTCGTCCACTCGTCCATCTTGGCGCGATCGGTCTTTCCCAATACTTTTTCCACGGATGCCGTTTCGCCGAGCACCTGGTCCAGGATGCTGGTCCTCATGGCCTTGCGGCGTGCTATCTCCGGGTCGGGTGCAGCCGGGGTGCTGCCAGTAGCCGCCGGTGGCTTGTATCCGGCGAAGATGCGGTCGAACGCGAGCGCCTGGGTCCACAATATTCGGGAGCGCGGTGCCGCCCTTCGCCCACGAGATGGACTCCAGGAAAGAGCAGGGCGCTCCGTCGCAGCCGCCGGCGGGGACCGTGACCCCGAGCTGCAAGGATGGCAGGGGCCGGCCACAGGCCGCCGTATCGGTGGCGATTCGCTGATCGAGGCTGATACGAGCGGGATTGGTAAAATTGGCGTGGGGAGCCATCATGGTGAGGAACGCGCCGGTTCCTGACCCATGGCCTCCGGGGGGAGGTGCGGGGTGCGCGGTCATCTCGTAGTCGATCCCCGTCAACACGGTGATCTTGCTGCGCAACGGTTCGAGAGGAGACAGGATGTACGGCGATCGTCCAGGTCTTGCCTTCGGTGGTCGGTGTGAATTCCGGCATGTTAATGCCGCAAGGTACGAAACCCGCGATAAACCGTTGCCGCGATTCGCACGCAACGGCCGCTTGGGCCCGCGGATCCAGAGATTCAAGATACGGCAGACCGATGGCGACACCGGCACCAGCCAGGAACTTACGTCTCGAGAACCTAGATTTCATCGCGGTGATCCTCCTGATGGTGCGTTCTCTGGTACTTCATTGCGCTTCAGGCCGATTGGTCCGTAATGCCTCGCTGGAGGCAACCATGGAAATGAGCGACCGCCACTGGGCGGAGCCACCGCTCGTTGCGCGCGCCGACAGCGCCTGGGCGTAGGCCATAGAGTCGGACGACAAGAACGTGCGGCCGGCGGCGTAAGTGAGGAGTTGCTTGGTGACGCAGGCGGGGTAACGGGGATCTTTAGCAATAAGTTTGCTGAGCTCTGCGGCGCCGGTGAAAGCGATGGTGCCGGGATAGGTTGCGGATGAGTCGACAGGGAATACCGTTGTCCATGGTTCGGTAGGTACCCGTGGCGTCAAAATTCTCCAGGCCGAGACCCAGAGGATCAATGAATTGGTGGCACGCGGCACAGGTGGGATCGGCGCGATGCTGCTCCAACACCTTCCGCCCCGAAAGGCCAGCAGTGGGGGGTGGGAGGTCAGTGTTGACATTGTCCGGAGGCGGCGGCGTGGCTGCGCACAGGATACGGTTGAGAATCCAGTCACCACGTTGCACCGGGCCCGAACGCTCTGGATGCGCATTGACCATCAAGAAGCTGGCCTGCGTAAGCACCCCGGCCCGCTGTGTGCCAGCGAGGCTGACGCGCGACAGCGAAGTTCCCGTCGCCGGCACGCCATAAAGTTTTCCTAGGGCAGCATTGGCGTAGGTGAAATCCGCGTCGATCAAGGTCGACAGTGGCAGATTATCCGAAATCAGCTTCGAGAAGAACATCGCCGTCTCTTGCCCGGCCGCATCCTTCAACTGACTGACCAACTGATCGTTGAACGTTGGATAGATCTTTGCGTCGAAATGGACGCACGTCCAGTTTGTTGAGCGTCAGCCACAGCGTGGCGAAGCCCGTCGTCAAGGCGGACGCCTTCGGGTCCGCAAGCATCCGCTCGATCTGGGCGTTCAATTCGGTGGGGTCGGATGTGAGCTTACCGGTGTCAGCGCAGCCGCCAGGGCGGCGTCTGGCATGGTCGACCAGAGGTAATACGAGAGACGAGTGGCGAGCTCGAAAGAGTTCAGCGGTTTCGCGGGGGCATTCGCCCCCACACCTACGGAGGTCTCTTCCTTGAAGATGAAATGCGGGGACAGAAGGATGGCAATGATGCCGGCCTTCAGACCGTCATTGTATGTCGCTCCTACTCGGACCTTGTCGACCAGCGCCATGAGCGAGTCGATTTCCGCGGGCGCCGGTGGGCGACGGAAGGCCCTGCGCGCGAACGTCGTCAGGATCTGCCTGGCGCATGTCGCCTCGGCACCGGTCGTCATCGCACAGACGAACACTTTCGTTCGATTTGGGTCTGTCGCGGGAAGCGCAAACAATTCATCGGCCAGTGTGCTCGCCGCCGCTTCCATCGTGTCCCCGAATAGAGGAGAAACGGGCAAGAATTCCCCAACCGTGTCGAAGCCTTCGGTAAGCGGTTCCGCTGGCAGGACGTCGCCAGGTTTCAAGGTTGTCCCGAGCAAATCGCGGACCGTAAGGTTGTATTCGGTGCGATTGAGCCGGCGAATGACAGTGCGGCCAGCGTCGAGCGTCAGTGAAGGCGGCTGGACCGGCCCGCCTGCCCCCCGTTCCCGGACCGCCAGTCAAGCCGGTAGCGCCAGTACCAGGACGGCGCCGGTACCAGTGTTGCCCATTCGTCGAGCCGCTTCCCCCGGGACCAGGGACTATGCCGCTCCCGTTCCGGTCGGACCCCCGGCGAACTTCCCGCTCCTGACTGGGTTTGGCCACCCACATGGCCGGTACAAGCAACGGCGCTGAAGCCCAATGCAAAGCACGAGCCAACCATCAAGGTCCGCTTCCATCCGAGACGAGTCATTTGGCCGCTCATGGGGAATCTCCTTAACAATGTCCGCACTGTAGTTGCTGGTCGCTCGTCGCCCTACGTAGGGCGCGAGACTTGTGCAAACTGTCCGACGACAACAACCTCGCCTCTATGAATGTCCCGATGAAGTAAATATCTGGAAAAACTTTCAAGAAATGTGTGAGGCCGGGAGCGCTCACGCAGGCGGCCCGCAGTGCCGCCTCCCGGCAGGGCAACGTCGGCGCCCGCAGCGCCTCCTCGCGCCCGGAGCCCACCGGCGCCCGGAACGCGGATCGCCGGCGCGCGGCACGGGCGGCGGCGGAGACCGTCGGCGACCGCCGCGTCACGGCCCCGTCGCGACCGCCGCGCAGAGTCTCTGGACCGGCGAAAGGGAAGGACGCCGCGCGCCGCGCTCAAGGCACCACCCGGGCAACGCGACAGTCGACCGGCGCCCGCACGACCCGTGAGCCGACCGGAGCCCGCGCGACTCGACAGACGACCACCGCCGGGTCGACCAGGCAGCCAAGCGCGTTCCGCGCCAGCCGGCCCGCCCACACGCTTGGCGCGTTCGCGACGGGCTCGGCCGCGGTTGCCGCTGCCGTCGCTCTCCCGCTCCGCCGCCCGTTCATCGGGCGCGAGGCGGCGCCGCGGCCGGCGGCGGTGCCGAGGCCCGCGCCTGACACCCGGAGGGCGAAGGACGGTAAGCCGGCGACCGGCATCGCGCGCGGGCATCGCCGCGTTCGTCGTATCGCTCCGGACCACCGTGGCTCGAAAGGTCGTTCGCGGCCGGGCGTGGATCCCGCTGCTCGGCGTGCTGCTGGCGGGGATCGTCGCGGCGCAGGTCGAGATCTTGAAGCTCGGGGCGAACATGGGGCGCTCGCTCGAGCAGACGACGACGCTGACGAGTCAGAACGAGTTGCTGCGCGAGAGCGTCGCGTCGCTGTCGGACGATCAGCGGATCGAGAGGCTGGCCACGAACATGGGCATGGTCCTGCCACCGCCCGGCGCGGTGGGGTACCTCGGCGGCGGCGGCGGCAACGTGAACGGCGCACTCGCGAGCATCCATGCGCCGAACGCGGTCGGATTCATGGCGCTCGCGCCCTCCAACGGGGCGCTCGTGACCGGCGCCGGGACGTCGATGCTGCCGACGAGCTCGGGCGTGCTGGCGCAGGCGGGCACGCCCGGGAGCGCCACGCCGACGAGCACGCCGAGCCCGACGTCGACGGTCCCGTCGGCGGGAACGTCCACCTCCGGCACGTCCGGCTCGAGCACAGGGAGCAGCGGTCAGACCGGGAGCGCGGGGTCGCAGGCCCCGCCCGCCGAACCGCCACCGCCGGCGTCGACGCAGACGCCCGCCGGCGTCTCACCGACGTCCACCGGCGACTCACAGACGGCCAACGGCGGCGCGCAGTCCACCACCGATGGCGCGCAGTCCACGACCGGTGGCGCGCAGACGACCGACCCGCAGCCGTCGACCACCGCGCCGCAATCGACGACGGGCGCCGCCGCGATCCAGCCCGGAACTTCGACGAGTCAACAGGGCACCGGGGGATAGCTCGAGTGGCAGTCCTCGACCGCCGCATCGGGATCCTGTTCATCGTCTTCATCGCGCTTCTCGGCGTCGCGCTGGCGCGGGCGACGTATCTGGGCTCGGTCCAGGCGGGCTCGCTCAAGCGGGCCGCGGCCACCCAGCAGGTGAGCAACGTGACCGTCCCCGCGCCGCGTGGCGCGATCACCGATCGCGACGGCGCCGAGCTGGCGATCAGCGAGTCGGCCGACGACATCGTCGCCGACCCGTACCTGATCAAGAACCCGGTCTCGGCCTCGGCGGAGCTGTCGCCGCTGCTCGGCATGCCGCAGCTGACCGTGCTGGAGCTGCTGACCAAGCCGCACACCGGGTTCGTGTACCTCGCGCACCTGGTGCCGGCGGCGCAGGCCGAGGCGATCGCGAACCTGCGGATCGACGGCATCTCGCTGGCGCCCGAGACCCGTCGCGTGTACCCACGCGGCGACGAGGCGGCGCAGGTGGTCGGCTCGGTGCACCTCGACGGCGACGGCGCCAGCGGCATCGAGTACCAGTACAACAACGTGCTGGAGGGGACGAACGGGGTGCGCCGGATCGTCAGCGACGCGATCGGGCAGCCGATCTCGATCGACGACCTGCAAGCCGACCGTGCCCGGCAAGACGGTCGCGCTGACGATCGACTCGGGACTTCAGCAGGAGGTGGAGCGGGTGCTCGCCGAGGTGGGCGCCGAGTACTCGCCCAAGGGCGCGACCGCGATCGCCATGAACCCCAGCACGGGCGCGATCCTGGCGCTGGCCAACTGGCCGGCGCCAGCGGGAGCCCGAGCGGTCCCCGCACGACCAGGCGATCGGGCTCAACTACGAGCCGGGCTCGACGTTCAAGGCGATCACCGTCGCCGGCGCGCTCCAGGACGGGGTGGTCACGCCGAACACGCCGTTCGACATCCCGCCCGTCCTCCAGGTCGCCGACCGGCAGATCCACGACGCCGAGGCCCACGGCTACGAGACGCTGACGGTGGCCCAGATCCTCAAGTTCTCGAGCAACATCGGCGCCGACCTGATCGGAGAGAAGCTCGGCGCCCAGCGCTTCGACTACTGGGTGCACCGGTTCGGGTTCGGCTCGCCCACCGGCGTCGACCTGCCCGGCGAGCAGAGCGGCATCGTCCTGCGCTGGTCGCAGTACTCGGGCTCGTCGATGGCGCAACCTCCCGTTCGGCCAGGGCGAGTCGGTCACGCCGATGCAGATGGTCGCGGCGTACTCGGCGATCGCCAACGGCGGCATCCTGCGCGCGCCGCACGTCGTCCAGGCGGTCGGCGGCAAGCCGACCGCCGCTCCCGCCGGGCCACCAGATCATCTCGGCGACGACACGGCGTCCGAGCTGCGCGACATGCTCCGCGGCGTCCTCGCCGACGGCGGCACGGCCTCGGGCGCGGGGATCCCCGGCTACGACATGGCCGGCAAGACCGGTACCGCGAACATCGCGATCAACGGCCATTACTCCGACAGCGCGTACGTCGCCTCGTTCATCGGGATGGTGCCGGCCGACCACCCGCGGCTGCGTGGTCGCCGTGGTCGTCGACCAGCCGCAGGGCTCGATCTACGGCGGCTCGGTGGCGGCGCCGGCGTTCCAGAAGATCGTCGGCTGGGCCGTGCCGTACCTGGGGATCCCGCCGACGCTAGCCGGCGTCGGCTCGGCCGAGCTGGCCCGCGCGGACGCCGTCCCGAGCTCGGCGCCGAGCACCGCGAGCCGCTCGTCCCACTGGCCGCCGACCTCGGCCATCCAACACCGCGTCGGACAGCGGCGCCGGCGTGAACCGGTAGCGGACCTCGCGCCCCGCGCGCTCGCGGTCGAGCAGGCCGGCGTCGGCCAGCGCGCTCAGGTGCTTGACCACCGCCTGGCGGGAGATCGGCAGCTCGGCGGCGAGCTCGGTCGCGGTCGCGGCGGATGCTCGGCGATCGCCGCGAGCAGCGCCCGCCGGGTCGGGTCGGACAGCGCGCCGAACACGGCGCCGGCGCGGTCGTCGGCCGCCGGTCCGGGCGGCACGCGCTCACGCCGCCACGAGCGCGGGCCCGAACGTCGAGCCGCCGGCGCCGGGCAGCGGCACGCCGACGAGGTCGAGCACCTCGAGCGGGCGCGTCTCGACGACGCGCAGGCGGGTGCCGGCGTCGCGCTCGCTCGATCCGTCAGCTCGACGCGGCTCGCCGGCTCGTCGTCCGACCGCCCACCAGAAGGTGCAGCCGCGTCGCGGCGCCGACGACGTCCTCGACCCAGCCGCTCCGGACGCGGCCGTCGCGAGTCGAACGGGCGTCGCCGCCCGGGTCGCAGGTCGAGCACGCACGTCGGTCGGCCAGCCAGCCGTCGCTCCGTGACCGCCTCCCAGACCGCGTCGGGGGCGGCCGGGAGCCACAGCTCACGTTCGATCCGATCGGTCATCGGCTGCCTCCTTCGATTCCGGAACGACGCGCAACCAAAGGTTGCGGGTCTGCTAGGTTTGTCTGCAACCAACTGGTTGCACCTTACCAGATCGACAGGAGGCCCCATGCCACTCGTTCCGATGGTCGTCGAGCAGACCGCTCGCGGCGAGCGCTCGTTCGACATCTACTCGCGGCTGCTCAACGACCGCGTCGTGTTCCTCGGCGGGCAGGTCGACGAGGAGATCGGCCAACCTGATCGTCGCCCAGCTCGTCCACCTCGAGTCCGACGACCCCGACAAGGACATCCACCTGTACATCAACTCCCCCGGCGGCTCGATCTACGCCGGCATGGCGATCTACGACACGATGCAGTTCATCCGTCCCGACGTGCAGACGATCTGCTACGGGATCGCGATGTCGATGGGCTCGCTGCTGCTGGCGGGCGGAGCGCCGGGCAAGCGGCTGGCGCTGCCCAACAGCCGGATCCTGATCCACCAGCCCTCGGGCGGGTTCGAGGGCCAGTCGAGCGACATCGAGATCCACGCCCGCGAGGTGCTGGCGCTGCGGGCGCGGGTCGACGAGATCTACGCCAAGCACACCGGTCAGGAGCTCGAGCGCGTGCACGCCGACATGGAGCGCGACCGCTACTTCACCGGCGCGGAGGCGGTCGCCTACGGCCTCGTGGACCGGGTGATCGAGCGCCGTGACCTGGCGCGCGTGCCCGCGGGTTCGGCCACGGGTGAGGCGTGTGGTCGGGGCGGTGGCGCGTGTGGTCGGAGCGGTGGCGGCGTCCGAGCGTAGAGCGCCGGCACCGGGAAGGCGGAGACGGACAGATCCACTCACCCGAAGACGGCATGCCGCTCGCCCGCCGCACCGTCCCTCGGGGCGCCGCCAGCGGATGCAGTAGCGGCAGCGTGCGCCGCTGTGAGCTGCCATTCTTGTCGCGCCACATGACGAGTCCTGTCATGGCCATCGTCGCCACGGGGACGCCGAACAGCCACGCCGCGAGGATGCAGGATCAGCGCGCTCCAGCACTTCGCCACAACCAACGGGGTCACGCTTCCGATGTCGAGCAGATGCCCGGAAAACTTGAGCGTCAAGCGAGCGACCCGACGACACGACGGGGCAACCAGCGGCGGCGATTCGATCGCTGAGGGCGCTGCCTGGGCGCCCTCCCGGCAGCGCGCGCGTCACAGCCCGCGGGCTCTGAGCACGTGGGGGAGCGTACGAAGCAGCAGCTTCAAGTCGGTCCACAGCGACCCGTTGGCCACGTACGGATGAGTCGATCGCCACCATCTTCCTCGAGCGGCGCCCGGCTCGAGCGAGACCTGCCGTGGCCGGTCATTCCCCGGCGTCAGCTCGAGGGCGGCCGACGGTGCCATCCAGGACGCGCCGGTCTTCCTGGGACGCCTCAGCGAGTCAAGACATACGGCAGTGCTCCGCCGCTGCCGCCTCAGCCAAGGACTCGTGCAGGTTCTCAGTGGCTTTGGCTCAGTGTCCGGCCGAGGTCGGTCGTCGCCGCCAGAGTACTCTCAGGGCTCCGAATGCGACCCTTGAACCCAGATGCGCCTTGACCAGCTGCTGCCCGAGTGCCGCCGGCCGCGGGGCGACGCGTCGAGATCGCCGGCCTGGCCTACGACAACCGCGCCGTGCACGCCCGGGACGCTGTTCTTCTGCGTGCCCGGGCTTCACCCGCGACGGCCACGACTTCGCCGCCGACGCGATCGCGCGGGGCGCGGCGGCGCTGGTCGTCGAGCGCCCGCTCGACCTGGGCGTCCCGGAGATGCAGGTGCCGAGCGTGCGGGCGGCGATGGCGCCGGCCGCGGCGGCGTTCTACGGCGATCCCGACGGCGCAGCCTCCAGACGGTCGGGGTGACCGGCACCAACGGCAAGACGACCACGGCGTTCCTGGTCCGCGCGCTGCTGGAGGCGGACGGCCGCCAGACCGGCCTGCTCGGGACGGTCAAGAGCGTGATCGGCGGCGCCGAGCGGCCGGTGGAGCGGACCACGCCCGAGGCGATCGACCTGCAGCGGACCTTCCGGGAGATGCTCGACGGGGGCGACGTGCGCGTGCGCGATGGAGGTCTCCTCGCACGCGCTCGAGCTGCATCGGGCCGACGCGATCCACTTCGCGGCGGCGATCTTCACCAACCTGACCCAGGACCACCTCGACTTCCACGGCACGATGGAGGACTACTTCCAGGCCAAGCGCCGGCTGTTCGCGGGCGGCCGCGCCGGGCACGCCGTGATCAACGTCGACGACCCCTACGGCGCGCCGGCTGGCCGGCGAGATCCCCGGCGCGGTGACGTTCGCGGTCGACCGCGAGGCCGACCTACCGGGCGACGCGACGTCGAGACCGGCCTCGACGGCTCGCGCTTCACGGTGCACGGCGCCCGACGGCGCGCCGAGCTGCGCTCGCCGCTGCGCGGGCGCTTCAACGTCTACAACGTGCTCGGCGCGCTCGCCGCCGCCCGCGCGCTCGGCGTCCCGATCGACGTCGCGGCGGCGGCGATCGAGACCGCCGGGCAGGTCCCGGGCCGCTTCGAGCCGGTCGACGCGGGCCAGGAGTTCGCGGTGCTCGTCGACTACGCGCACACGCCCGACTCGCTCGAGAACGTGCTGCGCGCGGCCCGCGGCCCGCGGACACGCCGGTGCGACCGGCGCCGGCAACGGCCGCGTGCACGTCGTGTTCGGCTGCGGCGGCGACCGCGACCGCGGCAAGCGGCCGCTGATGGGCGAGATCGCGGCGCGCCTGGCCGACCGCGTGATCGTCACCTCGGACAACCCGCGCTCGGAGGACCCGGAGGCGATCATCGAACGAGATCCTCGCCGGCACCGGGACCGGCCGTCGAGCACGACGCCGATCGCCGCGCGGCGATCGACGCGGCGATCGCCGGCGCGCCGGCCGGGCGACGTGGTGGTGATCGCCGGCAAGGGCCACGAGCAGGGGCAGGAGTTCGAGGGCGGGCGCAAGATCCCGTTCGACGACGTCACCGTCGCGCGCGAGGCCCTCGAAGCGCGTCGCTGACCGGGCGTCCTGACCGCCCGACTGCCGCCCGCCCGGCAAGTACTCTCCGATGAGAGCATGAGGACCTGGACACCCGAGCGGGTCGCACAGGCGGCCGGGGCCCGGCTCGTCGCCGCCGCCGCCCGACCGCGACGGGACCCGAGCGTGCGGTCGATCGACTCGCGCGAGGCCGGGCCCGGAGTCGCTGTTCGTCGGGCTCCGGGGCGAGCACGACGACGGCGGCGCGTTCGCCGCCGCAGGCGCTGGCCGCCGGCGCGTGGGGGGTGCTGACGACGCCCGAGCACGCGCGAGAGCGCCCGATGCGCCGCCGCCCGGCGCGCTGATCGCCGCCGACGACCCGCTCGCGGCGCTCCAGCGCCTGGCCACCGCCTGGCGCCGCGAGCTGGGCGCGCAGGTGATCGGCGTCACCGGCTCGACCGGCAAGACCTCCACCAAGGACCTGCTGCTGGCGATGCTCGCGCCGCACCGGCGCACGGTCGCCTCGCGGGCCAACTTCAACACCGAGATCGGCGCTGCCGCTGGAGATCCTCGGCGCGCCCGCCGGCACCGAGGTGCTCGTGCTCGAGATGGCGATGCGCGGCGCCGGGCAGATCGCCGAGCTGGCCGCGATCGCCGAGCCCGACGTCGGCGTGATCGTCAGCATCGGCCCGGTGCACCTCGAGTTGCTCGGCACGGTCGAGGCGATCGCCGCGGCCAAGGCCGAGCTGATCGCGGGCTGCGCCCCGGGGCGACCGCGATCGTGCCGGCCGGCGAGCCGCTTGCTCGACCCCCACCTGCGGTCCGATCTCGAGACCGTCACGTTCGGGGACGGCGGCGACGTCGCCTGCTCGACGCCGGGCGAGGACGGGTGGTGATCGTCGCTTCCGGGCCAAAACGATCGTGCTGGAGGTCCCATTCACGCAGACGCACCTGCGCGCAACCTGCTGCCGCGGTGGCCGCCGCGACGCCGTCGGCGTGAGCCCGACGGGCGGCGTGGCGCTCGGCCCTGACCGCCGGGCGCGGTCGAGCAACGTGACGCTGGCCGACGGCGTGACCTTGATCGATGGCTGCTACAACGCCAATCCGATGTCGATGCGGGCGGCCCTCGACGACCTCGTGCAGACCGCGGCGCGCAGCCGGCGCCCGGCCGGTCGCGGTGCTCGGCGACATGCGCGAGCTCGGTCCCGACGGCGCCGGTTTCACGTCGAGATCGGCGAGCAGGCGCGCGGCCGGGGTCGACGTGCTGGTCGCGGTCGGGCCGCTCGCCGCGGAGATCGCCGAGCCGTTCGGCGGCGAGGTCCACTCGGTGCCGGACGCCGCGGCGGCGGCGAGCATGGTCCCGGCGCTCGTGTCCGGGCGACATCGTGCTCGTCAAGGGCTCGCTCGCGGTGGGCCTCGAAGCGGTCTGCCGGGCGCTGACGAGCGCGAGCCGGCCGAACTGCGGCGCGGGGGCTCACGCGTGATGGGCTCGATCTCCGGGCGGGTCCTGATCGCGGGCACCGCGTCGCTGCTGATGTGCCTGTTCCTCAGCCCAAGTTCATCGAGTTCCTGCGCCGCCGGGAGTTCGGTCAGAACATCCGCGAGGAGGGGCCCGAGGGACACAAGTCGAGCCAACGGGCGCTGACGGTGACGGTGCGGAAGCGCCATCCGTCGGCCGTGAGCTCGTACGTGTCGTCGTACGTCCCGGCGAGCCACGACAGGACCGGTCCCGACGAGCGCTGACGCACGCAGGGTTGCCACAGGTACCAGCTGCCGCTGGCCGACCGGCCGTCCGCGTGCACGTCGATGAGCGGGCTGACGATGTAGTGCAGCGCCCACGGGATCCGCGCCGCTGCCTGCGCGAAGTGGGCCCTGATCGCGGCGACGCCCTCGGCCCGACCGAACAGCTCGCCGCCGTCCCAGATCGCGTCAGGCACGAACAGCGAGGCGAGGCCGTCGGCGTCGTAGCCGTCGTCGGAGTAGCGGGAGTACCGACCCTTGAGGCGGATGATCGCCGCTTCGGCCTCGAGCCGGAGGACGCGTGCTTCGAGGTCGCTCACGGATCGACGGTACACCCGGCCTCCGTGAGCGCCGGCCACTGCAACGAGCACATGTCGTCCGTCGGGGAGGGGGGATTCGAACCCCCGACCCCCTGCTCCCAAAGCAGGTGCGCTACCAGGCTGCGCCACTCCCCGGACGGCGCAGAAGTGTACGGGGTCAGCCGGCCTTGGCCGCGGCCTTGGCCACCCTGCGCGGCGCGCCCGACCGGGACGATGTTGCGCTGGTCGAGATCGGCGAGCTCCGTGCCGTCGGGGAAGCGGACGCGGTAGCGCTGCCAGTTGAAGCCGTTGGCGAGCATCACCTTGCCCTCGGTGCCTTCGGGGACGCCAGGAAGGTCGACGATCGCCTTGACCTTGTCGCCGGTGCGCAGGTCGAGCTGACCGTCGTGCGGCTTGGCCAGCGAGTGCGGCTTCCAGAACTGCATCGCCGTCATCCTGGCAGCCGGACAGGGCGCGCGCGACTTCCGTCGCCCGCATCGACATCAGTGGCGCACGAGCGTGTCGTCGTCGCCGTCGATGAGCACCGGCACCGAGGTGACGACGGTGTTCGGCCGGTAGAGGAGGCGGGCCTTGAGGGCGAGCGCTGACTGGTTGTGCAGCCACTGCGTCTTCCACTGCGTGACGAACTCGGGGATGACGACGGTGATCACGTCGTCGGGGCTTTCGGCGTCGAGCTCGTCGAGGTACTCGAGCACCGGCTGCGTCAGCTCGCGGTACGGCGACGCGATCGTGTGCAGCTCGATCGGCATCCCGAAGTCGGTCCAGGCCTTCGACAGGCGATCCTGTTCCTCGGCGTTGGTCACGACCGAGACGGCGATGAGGCGCTCGGGCGCCAGCGACTTGGCGTAGCGGACCGCTTCGATGACGCCCTTGTGCACGGTGCCGACCAGCACGACGACGAGGTGCGTGCGCCGCAACGGCGTGTAGCCGGTGTCGACCTCCACGGCGGAGCGCACACGCAAGTAGTGCTTGTGGACGGCGCGGAAGGCCACGACCATCGCCGGGATCAGCACGGCCGGGATCCACGCCCCCTCGGTGAACTTGGAGACGACGACCACGATCGCCACGGTCGCCGTCGCCACGGTGCCGATGGCGTTGATCGTCAGGGACGCCCGCCATCGACCTTCCTTGTACTTGCGGTGGTGCATCACCATCCCGGCCTGGCTGAGCGTGAAGCCGGTGAACACGCCGAACGCGTAGAGCGGGATGAGGGCCGAGATGTTCCCCTTGAACACCGCGACCAGCACCGCGGCGGCGATGGCCAGGAACAGGATGCCGTTGGAGAAGACGAGCTTGTCGCCGCGGTTGGCGAGCTGGCGGGGCATGTAGCCGTCGCGGGCGATGATCGACGAGAGCCCGGGGAAGCCCTGGTAGGCCGTGTTGGCGGCGAGGATCAGGATGGCGAACGTGGCCAGCTGGGTGATCCAGAACAGCATCCCCTTGCCGCCGTAGATGTGCTCGGCCATCAAGGCGATGCCAGTCGGATCGTTCTCACCGCGCAGCGGGTGGAGGTGCGCCGCCAGCACCGAGACACCGATGAAGCAGGTGCCGAGGATGCCGCCCATGATCGCCAGCGTCGTCGCCGCGTTGCGCGCCTCCGGCTTGCGGAACGACGGCACCCCGTTCGACACGGCCTCGACGCCCGACAGCGCGACGGCGCCGGACGAGAACGCCCGCAGCAGCATCATCAGCCCGAGCGCCTTGGTTCCGTTGCCGAGCTCGCGGGCTTCCTCGGAGAGGTTCTCCAGCGGGATCGGTCCGAGGCCCTGCACGAAGATGCGGTAGCAGCCGACGACGATCAGCAGCACGAGCATGAGGATGTAGAGGTAGGTCGGCGGCGCGAACAGCGATCCCGATTCTCGGAGACCGCGCAGGTTGGCCACCGTCATGACGACGATCATCAGCAGGCACAGGGGGACGCGCCACTGGCTGCTGAAGCCGAACGCCGACTGGATCGCCAGCACGCCACCGGCAACCGAGACGGCGACGGTGAGGATGTAGTCGGTCAGCAACGACGCGCCGGCGACGAGCGAGGGCAGCTCGCCGAGGTTCTCGCGCGACACCACGTAGGCCCCGCCGCCGGACGGGTAGGCGTAGATCGTCTGGCGGTACGACAGGATCACGATGACCAGCAGCACGGCGACGACGATTGCGATCGGCACCAGCTTGGTGAACGCAGCGACGCCGATGCCGGCCTGGGCGGTGAGCACGAGGATGACCTCGTCGGTCGCGTACGCCGTCGACGACACCGCGTCCGACGCGAAGATCGGCAGGGCGATGCGCTTCTTGAGCCGCTGGTGCCCCTCTTCGGATGTGGCGATCGGGCGCCCGATCAGGATCCGCTTCGCCAGCGACACCATATGGAGCGCTCACCCTAGGCGGCGGGAGATCGGGCGAGCCGTATGAGCGCGCTCGCAGACGACCGACTTACACTCCCGCTCCGTGCACGTCGTCATCGTCGGTTGCGGGCGAGTCGGATCATCACTAGGTCGCGACCTCACCGCCGACGGACACTCCGTCGCCATCATCGACCGCCGGCCGGAATCGTTCAACCGACTCGGTCCCGACTTCAGCGGCCGCACCGTGCAGGGCATCGGGTTCGACCGCGATCGGCTGATCGAGGCCGGCGTCGAGGAAGCCGGCGCCCTCGCCGCAGTGACGAGCGGCGACAACTCCAACATCCTCGTGGCACGCGTCGCCCGCGAGAACTTCGGGGTCGAGCAGGTGGTCGCCCGCATCTACGACCCCCGCCGGGCCGTGATCTACCAGCGCCTCGGCATCATGACCGTGGCCACGGTGGCGTGGACGACCGACCAGGTCCTGCGCCGGCTCCTCCCCGAGGTCAGGCCAGCGGAGTGGACCGACCCCACGGCAAAGGTGTGCGTCATCGATCGGACGGTGCCTGACGGCTGGGCCGGGCACGAGCTGAGCGACCTCGAGGAGGCCACCGGCGCCCGGGTCGTGGCGATCAACCGGATGGGCGCGGCGACGATCCCGACGGTCCGGACGATGGCCCAAGCAGGGGACGTGCTGTACATCGCCGCCGAGGTCGCTCGACTGCCTGAGATCGACGCCGCCCTCGCCCGGTCGGCAAAGAAGGGACACTGACGTGAAGGTGGTCATCGCCGGCGGGGGCAGCGTGGGGCGGTTCATCGCCGAGCAGCTGCATGAGGCCGGGCACGAGGTCACCATCCTCGACAACGACAAGTCGGTGATCGCCCAGGCCGCCCGCTCCGGGGAGCCCAAGGGCGTGACGTGGTACGACGGCGACGCCTGCGAGCTGTCCACGCTCGCCACCATCGGCGTCGAGCAGGCCGACGTGGTGGCCGCCGTGACCGGGGACGACGAGGACAACCTCGTGGTGTCGTTGCTCGCCAAGCAGGAGTTCGGCGTGCCCCGCGTCGTGGCTCGCGTCAACAACCCGAAGAACGAGTGGATGTTCAACGACCTGTGGGGCGTCGACGTCAGCGTCTCGACGCCGCACCTGATCACCGCGCTGGTCGAGGAGGCGGTGAGCGTCGGCTCGTTCGTGCGGCTGCTGTCGTTCGAAGGCGGCAAGGCCCGCCTCGCCGAGGTCCGCCTGGCTGAAGGGTCGCCTGCCGACGGCAAGGAGATCGTCGAGCTCGGCGTCCCCCGCGATGCCACCGTCGTCGCCGTGCTGCGCGCCGACCGGTTGATCGTGCCGCGCGGTGACACCGTGCTGCGGGTCGGCGACGAGGTGGTCGTGCTGGTGACCGACGAGTCCGAGGCCGACGTCCGCGCCCTGCTGGTGGCGCCGAAGACCTGACGCGTGCCCTACGGGACGAGGGTGTAGGCCGGGTTGTAGATCACCGGGCGGTTGGCGTGATCGACGATCACGCCCTCGAGCACGATCGTGCGGCCGTGGTCGAGGCCGGGGATGCGGCGGCGGCCGGCGAACACGGCGGTGATCGACCCGGTGCCGTCGCTGACCATCACCTCGAGGTTCGGCACGCCGTTGCGCGGCGCCACGATGACCCGCTTGATCTCGCCGCCGACGCGCACCGGGACGCGGTGGGGGTCTCGTCGATCGACGTCACGTCCAACCCCCGACAACGGTCCTGGAGGCGGGTGCGGTCGAGCTCGGCGACCGACGCCCCGAGCCGCTGCTTCAGCGATGAACGGATCGACACGCCTTCGAGGCTAGCGACGCCGTCGGCGCCGAGACCGATCGACGACCGCCGTGCGCAGGCTGGTGCCGAACAGCACGAAGCCGCCGGCGAGCACGAGGAGCACCCCGATGGCGATGCCGGTGGCCGGCAGGGTGCCGCCGCCGCTACCTCCGCCGGCGCTCCGTCGCACGGTGGTCGGCGGCGCCGACGGTTGGGTGGTGGTGGTCGTCGTGGTCGTGGTGCCGCTCGGTGTGGTGGTCGAGGTGGTCGAGGTGGTCGCCGGAGCGGTCGTGGTCGGTGGTCGTGGTGGTCGAGGTGGTGGTGTCAGGGGGGACCTGCACGAGCGCCTGGGCGAGCGACGTGTTGCCGTCGTCGAAGGCGTCGAGGGCTTGCGAACCGGCGACGACGGTGTTGCGCAGGATCGGGCCGATGTCCGCGGTGGTGTTCAGGGTGAGCGTGCCGATGACGGTGCCGCCGACCGGGATGCTCGGCGCCACGCACGACACGGTCGGCACCGCGTCGACGTCGGTCTGCTCGCACGGTGCGCCGCCGCTGATGCTGCCGCTGGCGAACGATGTCCCGACCGGGAGGGCGTCGGTGATCGTCGCATCCACGGCCGCCGACGGACCGGCGTTGCTGACGACGAGCTGGTACGTGACGGGCTGGCCGGCGACGACCGGAGCGGTGAGGAGCGTCTTGGTGACGGTGATGTCGGCGTTGCGGATGACATCGATCGTGGCCCTCGCGGTGCGGGCCGGGAGGTCGGGGTCGGGCGTCGGTGAATCGGCGATGGCAGTGTTCGTCACCTGCCCGGTCGCCGCGTCAGCCGGGACGTCGAACGTCACGACGACGCTCGCCGTCTCGCCGGGCAGGAGGTCACCGACGGCGCACGGGAACGCGCTGCACGTCAGCGGAGCGGTCGGGGTGATGGTCCCGAGCGTCAGGCCCGGGGGAGCGACGTCGTTGAACACGACGTCGCGCGCCGTCGACGGACCCTGGTTGGCGATGGTGATCGTGAACTCGGCGGCGGTCCCGGCGGCGACGGCATCGCCGGTCGCGATCTTGATGGCGTGGAGATCGGCGGACTGCTCGACCGGTGTCGTGACCGGCCCGGACGTGACCGGCGTCGGGTTGGCGGCCGACGTGAACGTCGCCGTGTTCACGATGTCGGTGCCGTCGTACGACGGGTCGAGCGTCCCGGCGATGCGGACCGTGACGGTCGTGCCGGGATCGATCGATGCCAGGGCGCACGTGATCGTGCCGGCGGCGTCGGCGCAACGTGGATCGGATGCGTCCGGATCGAACGTGATGTCGGCCGGCAACAGGTCGGTCAGCGTCGCCGTGGTCGCCGACGACGGGCCGGCGTTGCTGATCGCCACCTCGTAGGCGACCTCGCCGCCGGCGGTGAACGTGGCCTGCTCGGGGGTCTTGACGACGGTGACGGCGGCCTGGCGACCGATCGGGTCGGTGGTCGTCGCGACGGCCCCGTCGGGGTCACCGGCGGCGGCGACGACCGCGGTGTTCGTCGGCCGTCGGTCCCGACGATGCCGGGCGCGACCGATCCGACGATCGTGACGACGCGCGGCTCGATCGGCTGGTCCGGTGACCCGAGCGTCTCGGGGATCACGAAGTCCAGCGCGCACGAGACGGCCTGGCCGGTGATGTCGCACGTCCCGCCGTCGGCCGTCGCGCCGTCGGGCACGAGGCCCGCGGGGAGGGTGTCGGTCATCGTCGCCGCCTCGGCGATCGACGGACCCTGGTTCGTCATCGCGATCTGGTACTCGAACCGACCGCCGGCGAGCAGCGGCGCCTGGAGCGCCTTGGTGGCGGTCAGGCTCAGCACCGGCGCCAGCAGCGTCAGCACGGCCGGGTCGTCGTTGTTGTCGGTGTCGGCTTCCGGTGTCGTCGTGGCGACCGTGACGAGGTTCGTGTAGTCGCCGGGGTCATCGAACGGGACGATGATGACGAAGAACGTGGCCGTCGCTTGCGGCGCCAGCTCGGCGGCGACGTCGCACTCGAGCTCGCCGTTGGGCAGGACGGTGCACACCTGGTCGATCCCCGGCGGGCCGGCGAGGACGCCGTCGGCCTCGAACGCGTCGACGAACGAGACGTTCCGCGCCGTCGAGGGCCCGGCGTTGGTGACGTCGATCCTGACCACCACGGGCACACCGGACGGCACCTCGCTGATCGGCTGCAGGTCGAGGTCGACGAACTGCTTGCTGACCGTCAGGTCGGCCTCGATCGTGACGTCCGACCCGACGGTGGCGACGTTGTTCGACAGCGTCGGGTCGAGGGTGGTGGTCGACACGACCGCACCGTTGACGAGACGGGAGCCCGATTCGCCGCCGGGGAGCACGCGTGCCGTGATCGTCACGGTCGCGGTGGCGCCGGCGGCGACGCCGCCGAGCGGGCACGTCACGACGCGGTTCGCCACCGTGCAGCCGACCGGCGTGGCGACGACGGTCGCGGCGTCGACGCCCGGCGGGGAGGGGATCGGTGAACACCACGCCGGCGGCGTTCGACGGTCCGGCGTTGGCGACCGTCGCAGTCCAGGTCACGTTCTGGCCGGCGACGACCGGATCCGGTGCGGCGACCTTGGTGACCGAGATGTCGGCGGTCGGGCTCGACGTCACGGTGAACGAGGCCGTGTTGTCGCTGCTGTCCGGGTCCGCGGTCGGCGACGCCACGGTGGCGGTGTTCACCACGTCGGTGCCGGGGAAGCCGGGCGGCACGGTCATCGTGACGGTCACGTCGACCGTGTCCCCGCTGGCGATGTCGCCGACCGCACAGGCCACGCTGCCGTCGGCCGGCGCGTCGCACGTCCCCTGGGTGGCCACGGCGGACTCGAACACGAAGTCGGCCGGCAACGCGTCGGACACCGTCACGGCCCGCGCCGTGGAGGGGCCGGCGTTGCGCGCCGCTGATGCGGAACTCGATCGGATCGCCGGGCACGGCCGTCGCCGGGTCGGCGGTCTTGACCAACGAGACGTCGGCGTTCCCGGTCACGTTGGCGGTCGTCGCGCCGGTGTCGTTGCCGGGGTTCGGATCGACCGTCGACACCGACGATGCCGTCGCCGCGTTCGTCGCCGGGCCGATCGCCGTGTCGGCGTCGAACACGACGTCGACCGTGATCGTCGCCGTGGCGCCGACGGGCAGCGGGCCCAGATCGCACGTCGCCGGCCGGGGCACACGATCCGCGGGTGGATGCCGCGCTCACGACCGTGGCGCCCAGCGGCAGGGTGTCGGTGACGGTCACGGTCGACGCGTCCGACGGACCGTGGTTCACCACGCTGAGCGTGTACGTGGCCGCCTGCCCGGCCACGACGGTCGCCGGGCCCGACTTCACCGTCTCGAGGTCGGCCTGCGGCGCACCGGTGGTGAACGTCGCCGTGGACTCCTGGTTGGTGTCGACCGGGTCAGGGGTCAGCGAGGACACGGCGACGGTGTTCGGGATGACCGTGCCGGCCGGGAGCGTGGCATCGATGACGGCGGGGACGGTGAAGGTGAGCTCCTGCTGGGGCGCGATGGTTCCCAGCGGGCAGGACAGGGTGGCGCCTGACGACGTGCAGCCCGGTGTGCTCCCCGTCAGCCGGGGGTCGACCACGTCGGTCAGCAACACACCGTCGGCGCTCGACGGCCCGTTGTTGCGAACCGTCACGACGTAGTTCACGGTGCTGCCCGGCGGCGGGTTGGCCGGCGTTCCGGGCGCCAGCGCCTTGGTGACGCCGACATCGGCGCGGCGCACGACGTCGACGGACGCGCTCGCCGAGTTGTTCGCCGGGTCGGGATCGAGCGTGGCCGAGTCGACGCTCGCCGAGTTGCCGAACGTCGTGACGGTCGCCGCAGCGGGCACCGGCGCGGTGATCGTGGCCGTCGCCTGCGCCTGGTCGGCGAGCGTCGGCACCGTGCACGTGACGACCTGGCCGGCGATCGCACACGTGCCGCCGGTGATCGTGGCCGTCGCCGCGGTGACGCCGGGCGTCAGCGTGTCGGTGACGACGACGTTCGTCGCCGGGCTCGGCCCGCTGTTCGTCACGGTGAGCTGCGAGGTCGCCGTGGCGCCGGCGGTCACCGGGTCCGGGGTCGTCGTCTTGGCCAACGACAGGTCGGCGTTGAGGGCGACCGGGTCGACCGTCTCGTTGCCCACGAAGGTCAGGTCCTGGTTCAGCGTCGGCGCGTGGTAGGCGAGCGCGCCTGGTTGCGCAGGTCGGTCCCGGCCGCGGCGCGATCGACGACGACGCGGTAGCGGACCGTCGTCGTGGCACCGGGCGCGATCGTGCCGCCGTCGGTCGCCCCGGCACCCGTCCCGAGGCGCGCCCGCAGGGTCGGTTTGGTCTGGCCGTCGCGGGGATCCACGAGCGGGACGACCTCGGCCCGGTTGCCGGGCGCTGCGTCGTCGATCGTCACCGAGCCCGGGACGAGCGTCGTGTTCGGGGGCAGCGGGTCGGTCGCCACGCTGTTCGTCGCCGGGTCGCCGCCGGTGTTGGTGTACGTCAGGGCGTACTCGATCTCGTCACCGATCGCCGCCGGGTTGCGCCCGGCGACGTTGGTCGAGGTCTTGCGACTCGTCGTGAAGTCCGGGGCGAAGATGTCGATCTGGGTGGCGAACCAGCCGACGTAGTAGCGCTCGCTGGTGGTGCTCACCGTCACGGTGGCGCTGCGCGCGTCGTTCGGGATGGCGCCGGGCACGCCGGTGCGGGCGATGTCGAAGCCGAGCATGTTGTCGTCGGCCGGCGCTCGCGTGAGGACGTTGCGGCCGTCGAGGTCGTTGGCGCCGTTGAAGAAGTTGGTGCCCGGCGACGCCGAGGTCGCCATGCGCGTCGAGTTGAGGAACGCCGAGTCACCGGTCGCCCCGCGATCGCCCTCGTAGGCGGCGATGTTGATGCGGGCGTTGACGACGGCCGGCGCCGGCGGGGTCACGAAGCCCGACAGCGGGATCTGCTCGGAGCTGTTGACGGCGATGTCCGAGAAGCCGTTGAAGACGGTGAGGTTGCGCAGCGGCTGCGTGGGGTCGCGGTACACGACGATCAGCGACCAGCCGGCATAGCGGTCGTTGCCCGTCCCGGCGGCGACGTTGGCGCCCCAGTAACGGCCGTTGCCGCGTGCCCGCACGAAGTCGGTGACGACGAGGAACTGCTGGTAGGCGAGGTCGCCAGCCGTCGGCCCGAACGTCGCGGTCGAGGTGACGCCCTGGTACGTCGGTGGGGTTCCCGGGTTCGGCGCGTACCCGAGCGACATCTGGTTGATCGGCGCCGTCGTGTCCTGCGACCGGGGATCTCCGGTGCGGCGGGCGCCCCAGTAGAGCCCGGCCCAGAGCACGGTGGCGCCGGCAGGGAGGATGAGGTCGGAGCCCGACGAGTTGAACGTCGCCGGGTTGGCGTCGGCGTCGAGGTTGACCATCGAGTAGGCGTTGTTGCTCGAGTTGGCCCCGGTGACCGTGCCGGCGCGGGCGGCGGCGCACGTCGGCGCCGACGCCGGGCAGGTCAGCAGGTTGTTGCCGATCGTGAAGATGGCCCCGTTGTCGTTGGCCGAGAACGCCGGCGGCGAACGGGACGATGTTGATCGCCTCGGTGGTCGGCGAGGGCGGCACGCCCACCACGACCGACACGAGGGCCAGCGCGACCAGCCACAGGCCCTTCCGTCGCCGACGGGCGGTTCGACGCACGAACCAATCCTGTCACGTCGCGAACGTTCTGCCCGGCCTCGGGTCCAGGAGTCCGGGCGCCTGCTCAGGAGGCGCTGGCGGTGACACCCACCCGATACCCTCGAAGACCTGTGAAGAGCACCCTGGAGGCCCTCGAGGGCAACAAGGTCAAGCTGTCGGTTGCCGTCGACGAGACCGAGTTCGACAAGGACATCGACGCGGCCTTCCGCAAGATCGCCCGCGAGGTCCGGTTGCCCGGGTTCCGGGCCGGCAAGGCGCCGAGGCGGGTGCTCGAGGCGCGCATCGGGATCGCCCCGGCCCGCGAGCAGGCCCTGCGGGACTCGATCCCCCAGTACCTCGCCAAGGCGGTCCGCGAGCACGACGTCGACCTGATCGCCTCACCGGAGGTCGAGATCACCGCCGGCGAGGAGGAGGGCCCGATCGGGTTCGATGCCACGTGCGAGGTCCGTCCCGAGGTCACCGTGCCCGGCTACGACGGGCTGCGGGTCGAGCTGCCAGCGCCGGAGGCGACGGAGGCCGAGGTCACCGAGGCCGTGCAGGCGCAGCTCCGCCGGCACGGTCAGCTCGCCGACGTGGAGCGCCCCGCCGCCCGCGGCGACAACGTCACGCTCGACCTCAACGCCACCCGAGACGGCGAGGACGTCGCCGGGCTGAACACCGAGGACTGGTCCTACGAGGTCGGCCAGGGCTGGGTCGCCGACGACTTCGACGACCAGCTGATCGGCGCATCGGCCGGCGACGAGCTGACGTTCACCACGACGCCGAAGGGCACCGAGGAGCCGGCCGACTTCGTCGTGTCCGTGTCGGCCGTCCAGGAGCTCGTCCTGCCCGAGCTCACCGACGACTTCGTCGCCGAGAACTTCGGCGAGCACGAGACGGTCGACGGTTGGCGGGCGTCGATCGCCGAGCGGCTGTCGGAGTCGAAGCTCAACCAGGCTCGCCAGGAGCTGGTCGGTCGGGTCACCGAAGCGCTCACCGGGCTCACCGAGATCGAGCCGCCCGAGCCGCTCGTGCAGAGCGATCTGCAACGGCGCGTCGAGGGCACCGTGCGCCAGCTGCAGTCCCAGGGCATCGACGTCGAGCAGTGGCTGTCGATCACCGGCCAGGACGCCAACGGCTTCGTCGAGAGCATGAAGGGGGCGTCCGAGCAAGCGGTCCGAGTCGATCTCGCGCTGCGGGCCGTCGCCGCCGCCGAGGGTCTCGACGCCGACGAGGGCGACCTCGCCGTGGAGTACGAGCGGATGGCGATGCAGTTCGAGCAGAAGCCGAACCAAGTTCGCAAGGCCTACGAACAGAACGACATGGTGCCCGAGCTGGCCGCCCAGATCCGCAAGGGCAAGGCCCTCGACTGGTTGATCCACCACGTCGAGATGGTCGACCCGGCCGGCAACGCCCTCGACCGTGACGTCATCCTCGGCCACACCCATGACGAGGACGGCGGCCACAGCGAGCACGGACACGACCACGACCACGACCACGACGACGTAGACGGCGATGACGACGACCCCGCGAAGGCCCACGTGCACGTCACCGTCGACGCCCCCCAGAGCACGGAAGCCCAGGCATGAACTTCAGCAACTACCTCGTCCCGAACGTCGTCGAGCAGACGAGCCGCGGCGAACGCGCCTACGACCTCTACAGCCGGCTGCTCAAGGAGAACATCATCTTCTTGCAGACGCCGATCGACGACCAGATCGCCAGCCTCATCTGCGCCCAGTTGATCCACCTCGAGTCGGAGAACCCCGACAAGGACATCAACATCTACATCAACAGCCCCGGTGGTGACATCACCTCGCTGTTCGCGATCTACGACACGATGCAGTTCATCCGCAACGACATCGCCACGATCTGCCTCGGGCAGGCGGCGTCGGCGGCGGCCGTGCTGCTGGCCGCCGGCACCAAGGGCAAGCGCCTGGCGCTGCCGCACTCGCGCATCCTGCTGCACCAGCCCCACGGCTCGGTGGGCTACGGACAGGTCACCGACCTGGAGATCGCGGCCCGCGAGATCCTGCGGATGCGCGACCTCCTGGAGGAGCTCCTCTCCAAGCACACGGGCCAGCCGTTGGAGCGCGTCCACAAGGACACCGACCGCGACTTCGTGATGGAGGCGGACGAGGCCCTCGCGTATGGCATCATCGACAGCGTGATCGAGTCCCGGGACGTCGCCGACCGCACCGGCGCCATCCGCTGACCCGGCCCGACGACCGATCCGACCGATCCGACCGACAGAGAAGACCTGCGAGGGGGACGACGCACCGTGGCGAAATTCGGTGACACCGGCGAGCTGCTCAAGTGCTCGTTCTGCGGCAAGTCCCAGAAGCAGGTCCGCAAGCTGATCGCGGGCCCCGGCGTCTACATCTGCGACGAGTGCATCGATCTCTGCAACGAGATCATCGAGGAAGAGCTCACCGAGACCGCTGAGCTGAGCTTCGACCACCTGCCGAACCCGCGGGAGATCCGCGGCTTCCTCGACGACTACGTGGTCGGTCAGGACAGCGCCAAGAAGATCCTCTCGGTCGCCGTCTACAACCACTACCGGCGGATCCAGTACCAGCAGCAGTCGATGGGCGTCGGCCGGCGCGACGAGGTCGAGCTGGCGAAGTCCAACATCCTGCTGCTCGGCCCGACGGGCTGCGGCAAGACGCACCTCGCCCAGACGCTCGCCCGGCTGCTCAACGTGCCGTTCGCCGTCGCCGACGCCACCGCCCTCACCGAGGCCGGCTACGTGGGCGAGGACGTCGAGAACATCCTGCTCAAGTTGATCCAGGCCGCCGACTTCGACGTCAAGCGGGCCGAGACCGGGATCATCTACATCGACGAGATCGACAAGATCGCCCGCAAGAGCGAGAACCCGTCGATCACCCGCGACGTCTCGGGCGAGGGCGTGCAACAGGCCCTGCTCAAGATCCTCGAGGGGACCCAGGCGTCGGTGCCGCCGCAGGGTGGGCGCAAGCACCCGCACCAGGAGTTCATCCAGATCGACACCACCAACGTGCTGTTCATCCTGGGTGGGGCGTTCTCGGGGCTGGAGCAGATCATCGAGAGCCGCATCGGCCACAAGGGCGTCGGCTTCCACGGCACGGTGAAGTCGAAGTCCGAGCGCGACCCCGGCGAGCTGTTCGCCCAGGTGCTGCCCGAGGACCTCGTCAAGTACGGGATGATCCCGGAGTTCATCGGGCGCCTGCCAACCATGGGCGCCGTGCGCAGCCTGGACGGCGAGGCCCTGGTCAAGATCCTCACCGAGCCCAAGAACGCCCTCGTGCGCCAGTACCAGAAGGTGTTCGAGTTCGAGGACGTCGAGCTCGAGTTCACCGAGGACGGGCTGCAGGCGATCGCCGGCCAGGCCCTGCTGCGCGGCACCGGCGCTCGGGGCCTGCGGGCGATCCTCGAAGAGGTCCTCCTCAACACGATGTACGACCTGCCCGGGCGCACCGACGTCGGCAAGGTCGTCATCGACGAGCCGACGGTCCGCGAGAAGGTCAACCCGACCCTCGTGCCCCGCGAGGCCGGCCGCGCCGCCCGCCCGCGTCGCGCCGCCAGCTGACGACCTGCACCTCGATCCGTCGTCGGCGTTAGGGTCGCCCGACGTGCGGTACGAGGATGCGCTGGCCTACCTGGACGACCACGCGTCGTACGAGAAGACCGGGCGCATCACGGCGCCGTCGATCGACCCCATCACCCGGCTCTGCGCGGCGATGGGCGACCCGCAGCACGCCTTCCCGGTCATCCACATCACCGGCACCAACGGCAAGGGCTCGACGGCGCAGATGATCACCCGCCTGCTGATGGCCCAGGGCCTGCAGGTCGGCACGTACACGAGCCCCCACCTCGAGCGCATCAACGAGCGCATCGCCCGCGACGGCGTGCCGATCGACGACGAGTCGTTCGCCGAGCAGATCGCCGCGGTCGCCGATCTCGAGGGTCTGATCGGCGTGCGCCCGACGTACTTCGAGGCGTGCACGGCGGCCGCCTTCCGATGGTTCGCCGACACCGCCGTCGACGTCGGCGTGATCGAGGTCGGCCTGCTCGGGACGTGGGACGCCACCAACGTCGTCGACGCCCAGGTCGCCGTCATCACCAACATCGGGATGGACCACAACGAGTTCGCCGGGCCGACGCTCGCCGACGTCGCCCGGGAGAAGGCCGGGATCATCAAGCCCGACTCGGCGGCGATCATCGGCGAGACCGATCCCGCGATCGTCGACGTGCTCGTCGCCCCGCCGGCCGCCACCCGGCTGCTGCGGGGCGTCGACTTCGAGACGGCCGGCAACCAGCTGGCCGTCGGCGGCCGGGTCGTCGACATCCGCACGCCGACGACGATCTACCCCGACGTGTTCGTGCCGTTGCACGGCGCCCACCAGGGCGACAACGCGTCGATCGCGCTGACCGCGGTGGAAGCGTTCTTCGCCGCCCCGCTGGCCGAGGAGGTCGTCGAGGAGGGCTTCGGCGCCGTCGTGATGCCGGGGCGCTTCGAGGTGCTCGGCTACCAGCCGCTGGTGGTCGTCGACGGCGCCCACAACCCCGTCGGCGCCGACACGTGCGCCCAGGTGTTCTTCGACGACTTCCACCCCGACGGGCGGCGGATCCTCATCGTGGGCACCCTCCGGGAGCCGACCTCGATGCTGGAAGCGCTGCGCGCCGACGAGTTCGACGTGGTGGTGGCGTGCACCGCCCCGTCGCCGCGTGGCATCCCGGTGCAGGAGGTGGCCCGCGCCGCCGTCGCGCTCGGCTGCGACGAGGTGCTCGCCGCCGACACCGTCGAGGAGGCCTGCGCGGTGGCGATGCGCGGCACCGACGGCGACGACGCCGTGCTCGCCGCCGGCTCGCTCTACGTCGCCGGCGCCGCCCGCCCCGCGCTGCAACGCCTGCTGCCGTAGGGGCCGCGCGTCAGGGGTGGCGGATGACCGGCCCGCAGTCGGCACCCATCGCCACGCCGGTCAACCGCATCGGGAACACGAGGCGTCGCCAGCGGCCGTCGCTGCCGCGGCGGAAGGCGCCGTACTCGAGCGTGGCGTAGCCAGGGTGGGACAGGGTGCCGATGGGGCTCGGCACGATGGCCTCGTCGAAGTCGGCGCGGTAGGCGAACGCCATGAGGTCAGGCGCCGGCTGTTCGATCGTGCCCGGGCAGATCGTCAAGGCGAACAGCGGGTGGACGTCGGTGTCTGGGTCGTCGGGGCCGCGCCGGCCGCGCAGCCAACGGATGTCCTCGATGAAGGCGCGGGCCTCCAACGTGGGCGCCGGGCGGTCCGCCAGCTCGGCCCTGATGAGCTCGGGCAGCCACACCGCCGGGTCGTCGCCGGACGTCGCCGGACCCGGGGCGCCGGGCGCGCCGAGGTCGGCCGGACCCTGGTCGCCGAGGAAGAAGTAGCTGTGCAGCGAGCATCCGTCGCTCGGCCGGGCGAGCGGGATCGACAGGTGCTGCGTGGCCAGCGGCGGGATCGCCCAGACGATCGTGACGACGTCCTCGGCCGTCTCCTCCTCGTCGGGGTCACGGAGGCCGTCCTCGACTCGGGCGCCGGTGATGAGGCCGATCGGCTCGGTCGACCAGTTGGTCGCGTCGACCTCGGCCGTCTCGCCCGGACAGAAGAAGTCGTGCAGCAGGTCGTCGCGGTCGCGGCCCGACTCGGTGGCGGCGATGGCCCGCTGCTCGATGTCGACGGCAGCCTCGAGACGGGCCAGGTCGTCCGGGCAGACGGCACGCAGGGCGTCGCCGAGCTCGCCCACCCCGCCCGCCGCCTGGAAGGCCGGAACCTGTCCAGCGACGACGTCCCGGCGCGTCGGCCACGGCGTCGTGACGAGCTGGTCGCAGGTGAGGGCGACGACGTCGGCACCGGGCGTCGTGGTGGTGGTCGGCGGAAGCGTGGTCGTCGTCGTGGTGCTCGTCGTTGGCGCGATGGTCGTGGCCACCGTCGTGGCGGTGGTCGTGGTCGATGCCGTCGGGGCGGATCGTCGTCGGTGCGGTCGAGCCGCCGTTGCACGCCGTGGCCACCAGCGCCGCGACGATCACGAACCCAATGTGCTTGAGCGCTCCCATGTCCCCATGGGTGTTGCGGGGAGCCCGGATGGGAAACGGTCACGCCGCCGCCAGCAGGTGGGGCGCCCAGCGGGCGACGTTGCGGCGGATCCGCTCGGCCTCCCGGGCCGGGCGCTTGACGATCGAGCGGTACGTGAACCGCAGCACGACGAAGCCCAGCGCGGCGAGGTCGGCGTCGCGCGTGCGGTCCCGCTCGAACTGGCGACGGTCGCGGCCGTGCGTCGCCCAGCCGTCGCACTCCAGGATCAGCGGGCTGTCGACGATGCGGAAGTCGACCTCCACGCCGCCGACGAGCGGGTGGAACTCGGCGCGGGGCAGGCGGTGGCGCTCGAGCAGCCGGCGCATCGCCGGCTCGAGGACGCTGTCGACCGGCTTCCCGTCGAGCACCCAGTCGCCGAGCGCCTCGCGCAGCGCCGGCACGCCCGGCCGGCCGTGACGGCCGTGGCGCTTGATGGCGGCCACCAGGGCCGCCGGCGACGCCATCCCCGTCGTGACGACGTGCCCGACCGCTCCGGGCACCGCGGCGGCGTCGAGCGCGCCGAGGTCGCACAGCGTGCGCAGGATGTTCGTGGTGCGGATGCCGTCCTTGCGCGACGGGTTGAGGTCGAGCAGGTCACGGGGTCGGTGCACGATGGCGCCGGCCACCAGCGCGCGGCTGGGTGCGCTGGGGCAGGATCAGGTCGCACCGGCTCGTCGTCGGACCGGGGCATGCCCCACAGCCGTGCGGCCGAGCGGTGCGAGGCCATCGCGCCCTTCCAGCCGCGAGCACGGCGGCGTGGATCGCTGCGTCGGCGACGACGGCGCACCGAACATCCGACAGACGCCCGGGTGGATCGGCTTCGAGCTGGCCAGCGCTCGATGGCGCGGTACCACGCCCGTTCCGAGATGCCGGCCTTGCCGGCGGCGCGACGGGTGACCAGCCCGTGGTGCCGGGCGGCGAACGAGTCGAGGATGATGAGGGCCATGTCCCCGTGGGTGTTCGCGGCACCGCGAAACGGGAAACGGTCGCCGATCCGGGCGCGCTGCCTGACGACAGTCGTCAGGGAACGCGCCCAGATGGCCGGATGGCGGGGAACGCACCCAGATGGCCGGCTGGGCGTGGCGACTGGCACGGATGTCGCTCAGATGCGGGGGGCGGGGGCGCCGGTAGCCTCGTCGGGCATGTCTGACCGCACCCTCGTCCTGCTCAAGCCCGATGCCGTCGAGCGCGGGTTGGTCGGGACGATCATCTCCCGGTTCGAGGCCAGGGGCCTGCGCATCGCCGCCCTGGACCAGCGCTCGCTGGACAAGGAGACCCTCGGCCGCCACTACGAGGAGCACGTCGGCAAGGGCTTCTATGACGACCTCGTCACGTTCATGAGCCGCGGCCCGATCGTCGCCATGGTGATCGAGGGGCCCGAGGACACCTGGGAGGTCGTGCGGGCCATGATGGGCGCGACCAACCCGCGCAAGGCCGATCCGGGGACGATCCGTGGGGACCTCGGGATCCTGTTCACCGAGAACCTCGTCCACGGCAGCGACTCGCTCGCATCGGCCGAGCGCGAGATCAACATCTTCTTCCCGAATCTGTAACATTCGTCCGTCACGAGCTCACGAAAAACCGTGACCACCGCAGCCTGAGAGGAGTGCCGGGATGGCTCGCCGCAACAACCCGCTCAGCCTCGGCCGCGACCTCGCCATCGACCTCGGCACCGCCAACACGCTGATCTACGTCCGCGGCCAGGGGATCGTCCTCGACGAGCCCTCGGTCGTCGCCATCAACGTCAACGACGGCAAGCCGGTCGCCGTCGGCCTCGAGGCCAAGCGGATGATGGGCCGCACGCCCAACCACATCCGGGCCATCCGTCCGCTCAAGGACGGCGTCATCGCCGACTTCGAGGTCTGCGAGAAGATGCTGCGGTACTTCATCCAGCGGGTCCACGCCAGCAAGTGGAACAAGCCGCGCATGGTCATCTGCGTGCCGTCGGGGATCACCGGCGTCGAGCAGCGGGCCGTCCAGGACGCTGCCGAGTACGCCGGCGCCCGCAAGCCGGTCCACATCATCGAGGAGCCGATGGCTGCGGCGATCGGCGCCAACCTCCCCGTCCACGAGCCGAGCGGCAACATGATCGTCGACATCGGTGGCGGCACGACCGAGGTCGCCGTCATCTCGCTCGGTGGCATCGTCACCGCCCAGTCGGTGCGGGTGGCCGGCGACGAGCTCGACGACGCCGTCATGCAGTACGTGAAGAAGGAGTTCTCGCTCGCCATCGGCGACCGCACCGCCGAGGAGATCAAGATCCAGATGGGTTCGGCGTGGCCGATGGAGGAGGAGCTGACCGCCGACATCCGCGGTCGCGACCTCATCTCGGGCCTGCCGCGCACGATCCAGGTCACCACCGAGCACGTCCGCGAAGCCCTCGCCGAGCCGGTCTCGGCGATCATCGACGCCGTCAAGACGACGCTCGACAAGACGCCACCCGAGCTGGCCGCCGACATCATGGAGGACGGCATCACGATCACCGGCGGCGGCGCCTTGCTCGGTGGTCTCGATGAGCGTCTCTCCCACGAGACCGGCATGCCGATCCGGGTCGCCGACGAGCCGCTGTACAGCGTCGTCATCGGCTCCGGCCGGGCCCTCGAGAACATCGACGCCATGCGCGGGCTGATGTCGCTCGGCGGCGACGATTGACGTGAGCTGACCGCGGGCGGATGCCTCTCTACACCCCAGGACGGCGGCGGGCGATCCTGCTGCTGCTGCTCACGTCGGTGCTGCTGCTGACGCTCGACCTGCGCGGCAACGCGATCTTCGACGGCGTCCGCACCGGCTTCAACAAGTTCATGGAGCCGCTCGAATCAGCGGCCGACGTGGTGACCGGCCCGATCAGCAGCGCGTGGCACGGGATCATGGACTACCAGGACGTCAAGGACGAGAACGAGCGCCTGCAGGACGAGCTCGACGCCCAGCGCGGTGACCAGATCGCAGCCCAGGCGGCGATCCAGGACAACCAGGCCCTGCTGGCCCTGAACAACCTGCCGGCGCTGGCCGACTACCCGACGGTGACGGCGATGGTCGTCGGCATCAGCCCGAGCAACCTCGACCAGATCGTCGAGATCAACAAGGGGCGCAAGGACCACCTCGAGGTCGGCATGGCCGTGACCACCAGCGCCGGGCTGGTCGGCAAGATCACGACGCCGCTGCTCGAGGACCGGGCGCGCGTCATGTTGATCACCGATCCCCGGTACGTGGTGCCGGTGAAGGTCGTGCCCGGCGCGCCGCCGGAGACGACGACCACCACGACGGTGCCGCCGTCGACCGAGCCCGGCGGCTCGGTCCCGCCCGAGAGCGTGCCGGGGACGGCACCGCCGGAATCGGTGCCGACGTCGGTGCCGCCCGAGGGTGCGCCGCCGGAGACCGTGCCCGGCGAGACCACGACCACGACGACCCCACCGACGACGACGACATCGGTCCCCGACGATCGCCCTCGTGACACCGGCCAGTTCAGCGGCCAGGGCGCCGACTCGCTGCCCCAGGTCGACCTGCTCGAGGACACGCCGATGTTCGGCCGCATCGTCGTCGGCGACCTCATCTTCACGGCCGGCGGCAACGACTCGTTGGCGCCCCCGGACATCCCGATCGGCGTGGTGCGCAACGTCATCAACCGCTCGTCGTCGGCGGGCCCGCTGCTCGAGGTGCAACCGTCGGTCGACCTCGACCGCCTGCACTTCGTCAGCATCATCATCTACCGGTCGTCGTCGGAAGGCGGCACCTCGGTCACCTCGGCGGCGGGCGGCTGATGCTCGCCTCGCTCATCCAGGGCCCGCTGCTGCGGCTGTTCTTCGCCGGGGTCGTCCTGCTCGCCTTCCAGCGCACGCTGTTCGAGGACCTGCGCCCGGCCGGCGTGACGCTGCAGGTGCTGCTGGCCCTCGCCGCCGCGGCGGGTGCCGTCGCCGGCCCGCAGAAGGGCGCGCTCGCCGGGTTCGTGCTCGGGCTGCTGTACGACCTCAACGTCGGCACCCCCCTCGGCTCGTCGTCGATCGCGATGGGCATCGGTGGCTACGTCGCCGGCTACGCCGTCTCGATCACCGTGCGTCCGCCGTGGTGGCTGGCGGCGATCTTCACCGGCCTGGGCGCCGCGGTCGGCGAAGCCGTCGTGCCGCTGATCCGCCAGTTCATCGGCGAGGACCACCCGTTCGACCCCCACTACGGCGTCATCGTCGCCGTCGTCGGGATCGGCGCCGCCGTGATGAGCCTGGTGCTCGTGCCCGTCGGTCGGTGGTGCATGCGCGTCAAGGAGCCGGAGTGGAAAGCACCCCGCGAGGAGCTGGTGTGACGAGCGCGGCGCGGCTGGGGCGAGCGGGGGAGACTGTCGCCATGGCAGCTGACAAGCGCGCCACCCGCCTCGGTGTGCTGGCGCTCGTCGCCGCCCTGCTGTTCGGCGCGATGGGCGTGCGCCTGTGGTTCCTCCAGACGGTGCAGGCCGAGTCGTTGCAACAGACGGTCGACGCCCGCAAGACCAAGACCGTGCGGCTGGTGCCGGAGCGCGGCCGCATCTTCGACACGTACGGCCGCATCCTCGCCGACAACCAGCGGGTGCTGAGCATCAGCGTCGACTGGGACGTGATCCGCAAGGACACCGACCGAGCCCAGCTCTTCACGCGCCTGTCGGGCTGGCTCGGCGTCCCCGTGGCCGACATGGAAGCCCGCTACGACGCCAAGATCTACAGCCGCTACAAGCCGTTGCCGCTCAAGGAGGACGTCGCCCCGAACGTGGCCGTGGCCATCAAGGAGCGCATCGAGGACTTCCCCGGCGTGTCGATCACCGAGTCGTGGAAGCGGGTGTACCCCTATGCCCCGTTGGCCAGCCACGTGCTCGGCTACCTGGGCGCCATCACCGCGGACGACGAGCAGCACTACAAGGACCTCGGCTACGACACGTCGGTCGACGGCGAGTCGGTGGGCCGCGCCGGCGTCGAGCTGTCGATGGAGACCGCGCTGCACGGCAAGTGGGGCGAGGTCACCTACGAGGTCGACGCCAACAACCGCATCGTGCGCCAGATCGGCTACGAGGCCCCGGTCAACGGCGAGGACGTGCAGCTCTCGATCGACATGCCGCTGCAGCAGTACGCCGAACGGTTGCTGCAGACCCAGCTCGCCCTCAAGCGCCTGTTCGTGGCCCAGAACCCCGAGGTGCTCAAACCCGACGGCACCCGCGGCCCGCTCGACCCCGATCTCGCCGTCGGCGCCGAGGTCCACTTCCCGGCGCCCGCCGGCTCGACGGTGGTGCTCGACAACGCCACCGGCGCGGTCATGGCGATGGCCAGCTACCCGACGTTCGACAACCGCTGGTTCAGCGCCGGCGTCCCCAAGGAGAAGTTCGACCGAGCTGTTCCCGCGCACCGAGTCGGACGGCACGACGCCGCTCGACCCGGACAAGGCGGCGCTCACGAACCGGGCGATCCAGGGCCAGTACAACGTCGGCTCGACGTTCAAGGTCTTCACCGCCTACGCCGGGCTGGCGACCGGGAAGATGGCGGCCAACACGATCTACGACGACCAGGGCACCTACAAGCTGACCGACGATCGGTGAAGCGCGACATGTGCGCCAGCGGCGTGCGCTGCGTGTTCCGCAACTCGACGTGCCCGCCCGACAACAGCCCTGCAAGTACGGCAACGTCGACGTGACGAACGCGCTCGCCGTGTCCAGCGACGCGTTCTTCTACCACCTCGGCGAGGAGTTCTTCCTGACGCCCGGCGAGCAGCTGCAGGATCAGCTGAAGCAAGTTCGGGTTCGGCTCGAAGACCGGCATCGACCTGCCGTTCGAGTTCGCGGGCCGCGTGCCGACGAACGAGCTCAAGCAGCAGCTCGTCGACAAGGGCGTGCTGGCCGAGGGCGAGGTGCCCAAGATGCCGCCCGGCGACGTGCTGCTGCTCGCCATCGGTCAGGGCCTGCTGGCGGCGACGCCGCTGCAGCTCGCCGTCGGGTACTCGACCTTCGCCAACGGCGGCACGGTCTCACGCCGCAGTCGTGCAGGCGATCCTCGCCCCCGAGACGCCCGACAGCGCGCTCCCGGGCGTGGCCGACATGGCCCAGGCCAAGGTGGTGCAGCAGATCGACCGCCGGCCGACTCGGCCGATCCCGATGCCGGCCGAGGTCCACGACCCGATCCAGAACGGCATCCGCCGCAACATCGCGGCGGTCCTGGCCGAGTGCCAACGGCCACTCCACGACGGCCGAGGAGCTGTTCTTCGACTACCCCGACGACGCCATCCCGGTCGCCGGCAAGACGGGCACGGCGCAGGGCTTCAGCACAGCTCCCGTGGAACGACTCGTCGCGCGTTCACCGGCCTACAGCCTCGACCCCGCCCAGCCGTACACGGTGACGTCGTACCTGGAGAAGGCCGGGTACGGCTCGCCGGGCGCGGCGCCGGTCGTGAAGTGCATGTTCGAGGCCCTGTCGGGAACATCCCGCTCGATCCGGTGCGGCTGTCCGAGCCGCTCGACACCACCAGAAGCGCGCCGCCAAGGACCGTCCCGACGGTCGACGTCGGCTGCATGCAGCACGGCGCCAACACCGACCCGGCGTGGCCACCGGCGCGGACTGACGCCGATGGGCCTGCTCGATGCTGCAGCGCAAGCCGGACTCCGGTCTCGGCAACATCCGCTCCAGCCCGGCCGACCCCAGCCGCAACATCGACTGGGTCCTGCTGCTGGCCCAGCTCGTCCTCACCGTCGCCGGCTGCTTCATCGTGTTCTCGGCGACGCTGGTCCGCGCACCGCCGACCCCTACACGTTCGTCACCCGCCAGGTGATCTTCGCCATCGTCGCCGCCGTGGTGATGGTGATCGTGATGCTCTTCGACTACGAGTGGTGGAAGCAGCGGGCCCGCACGCTCTACGTCCTCACCGTCATCGCCCTGTTCGGCATGGCCGTGTACAGCCGGGCATCGGGCACGACGACGCTGGCCGTCGACGTCGGCCCGATCCAGATCCAGCCGGCCGAGTTCGCCAAGTTCGTCGTGCTGCTGGCGATGTGCGCCTACCTCAGCGAGGACCGCACCCCGGGCGAGGGCGTCAGCTACCCCCGCTTCCTCGGTTCGCTGATCATCGTCGGGCTGCCGGCCGTGCTGATCATCGTCCAGCCCGACCTCGGCACGGGCTCGGTGCTCATCGCGATGACGATGGGCGTGCTGCTGGTCGCCGGCGCCAAGGCCCGCTACATCGCGACGATCAGCCTGATGTCGGTGGCCACGATCGCCGCCGCCTACTTCGCCCGCCTGGTGCAACGAGTACCAGCTGGCCCGCATCCGGGTGTTCTTCGACGAGAGCAACCCCGACCTGCAGAAGGACGTGTACCAGGTCGACAACGCGGTGAAGGCCGTCGGCACCGGCGGCATCTTCGGCAAGGGGTGGCTGAAGGGTCCGCTCACCAACGGCCGCGACATCCCGGTCATCTGGGCCGACTTCCCGTTCGCCGCCCTCGGTGAGCAGTTCGGCCTGATCGGCTGCGCTGCCCTGCTGTTCACGTTCGCCGTGGTGCTGCGTGCGGATCTGGCGCATCGCCCACCTCTCGCGCGACATGTTCGGCACGTACCTCTGCGCCGGCGTCTTCACGATGCTGTTGTGGCAGGTGTTCCAGAACATCGGGATGACGCTCAAGATCATGCCGGTGACCGGCCTGCCGCATGCCGTTCATCTCCTACGGCGGATCGTCGCTGATCACGTGGTTCGCGCTGTTCGGCCTGGTCCAGAGCGTGCACATGAGACGGATGAGGTGACTGCGGCTAGCCTGTCGAGGCCATGACCGCACTCTGGGCGCGGATCGAAACGCTGCTGGGCCAGGTGCAGAAGCCGGCTCGTTACATCGGCTGCGAGGACGGCGCCATCACCCCTCGGTATCGGGCCGCGGGAAGGTGTCCTGGCTGCTGGCGTACCCCGATGCCTACGAGGTCGGCCTGCCCAACCAGGGCCTGCAGATCCTCTACGAGATCCTCAACGAACGCGACGACGCCGTCGCCGAGCGGACCTACGCGCCCTGGACCGACCTGTCGGCGCTGCTCGCGCCAGCACGGCCTGCCGCTGTTCTCGGTCGACACCCACCGCGCCGCCGGCGACTTCGACGTGCTGGCGTTCAACCTGTCGTCGGAGCTGGTGTTCACCAACGTCCTCGAGATGATCGACCTCGCCGGGGTGCCCGTGCGGGCCGCCGACCGCACGCCCGAGCATCCGCTCGTCGTCGATCGGCGGCCATTCGGCGTTCAACCCCGAGCCGCTCGCCGACTTCGTCGACCTCGTCGTGCTCGGCGAGGGCGAGGAGGTCGTCGGCGAGATCACCGAGGTCGTGCGGCTCATGGATCGCCGCCGGACGCACGGTCGCGCGAGGACGTGCTGCGGGCCCTCGCCCAGGTGGCCGGCGTGTACGTCCCGTCGATCTACGACGTCGTCTACGACGGTCCGGCGATCGTGTCGATCACGCCCCGGTTCGCCGACGTGCCCGGCGACGGTCGACAAGCGCACGGTCGCCGATCTCGGCGCCTGGCCGTACCCGAAGCACCAGCTCGTCGCCGCTCACCGAGGTCGTCCACGACCGCCTGAACGTCGAGGTGTTCCGCGGCTGCACGCGCGGCTGCCGGTTCTGCCAGGCCGGGATGATCACCCGTCCGGTGCGCGAGCGGCCCGCCGACCAGGTGCGCACGATGGTCGCCGACGGGTCTGCGCCGCACCGGCTACGACGAGGTCGCGCTGACGTCGTTGTCGACGGCCGACATCAGCGGCATCGACGTCGGTCGTCGGCGGCATCCTCGACGACCCGCGGCGATGCAGCCCGGCTGCTCGCTGACCGTCAACCTGCCGTCGCTGCGCGTCGACGCCTTCACGGTCGGCCTCGCCGGCCAGGTCAACAGTGGACGCCGCAGCGGGCTCACGTTCGCCCCCGAAGCCGGCTCGTGGCGGCTGCGCCAGGTGATCAACAAGCTGATCACCGAGGACGACCTCTACGGCGCCGTCGACGCCGCCTTCGCCCAGGGCTGGTCGCGGATCAAGCTCTACTTCCTCATCGGGCTGCCGACGGAGACCGACGAGGACACGCGGGGGATCGCCGAGCTGGCCCGCAACTGCGTGGAGATCGGGCGCCGCCACAGTGGGCGGGCGTCGCGTGACGGCGAGCGTCGGCGGCTTCGTGCCCAAGCCGCACACGCCGTTCCAGTGGTTCGGGCAGGACACCGGCGCCGAGCTGCAGCGCAAGGTCGACCTGCTGCGCAGCGCGACGCACCGGGCCCGCAACGTCAACCTCAAGTGGCACGATCCGGCCGCCACCACGGCCGAGGGCATCCTCAGCCGCGGCGACCGCCGCATCGGCGCGTGTCGTCGAGCGCGTGTGGCGGTCCGGCGGCACGTTCCAGGAGTGGGGCGAGCACTTCGACCTGCGGCGCTGGACCGACGCCTTGGAGGCCGAGGGCCTGTCGCTCGACTGGTACGTGCACCGGGACCGCGACCGCTCCGAGGTGCTCCCGTGGTCGCACCTCACGGCCGGGCTGCACGAGGACTTCTTGTGGGACGACTGGCAGTCGGCGCTGGCCGCCGGCGGCATCGCCGATTGCCGCTGGACCCCGTGCTACGACTGCGGGGTGTGCACCGGGTACGGGATCGAGCACGTCGTCGCCTCGCCCGTCGCACCGGCTGGCGGCAGCCAAGGCACGGGCCAGGACCTCTCGACGGGCGGCGCCCGTCCCGTCGTGCTGCTCGGGACGCGCCGATGAAGCTCCGGCTGCGCTACTCGAAGCTCGGCAAGATCCGCTTCACCAGCCATCGCGATACGGCGCGGGTGTGGGAGCGGGCGATGCGGCGGGCCGGCGTGCCCATCGCCACGAGCGCCGGCTTCACGCCCCGGCCTCGGCTCAGCTTCGGGTTGGCGCTGCCGACGGGCGCCGAGTCGGTGGCCGAGTACCTCGACCTCGAGGTGCTCGATGCCGGGATGTCGGATGACGACATCGACGGCCCTCCCGCCGGCGCTCGACGAGGTGCTCCCGGTCGGGCTTCGCGGCGCTCGTCGTCGCGCGAGCGCGAGCCAGGCGCCGGCTCGCTGCAGGAAGCGGTCACCGCGGTGACGTGGGAGCTGACGGTGCCCGGCGCCGTCGACGTCCACGGCGCCGTCGAGCGGGTGTTGGGTGCGACGACCCTGCCGCTCGAGCGGGAGCGCAAGGGCGAACGGCGGGTCGACGACGTCCGTCCCGCCATCCAGACGCTGGCCGCGGCCGGCGATGACACCATGGTCGCCGTGGTGGCGACCATCGGGCGCGGCCTGCGACCGGCCGAGCTCGCTGCAGTGGCCCTCCCGGACGCCGACGTCACGGCGCTGCGGGCCCTGCGCACGAATCAATGGATCGAGCACGACGGACACCGGCGCGAGGTGATGGCGCTGCCGGTCGCCGTGCCCGCGCCCCTGGTGGGCGCATGAGAAGGGATCACCATGGAGAACGAGTCCGCCGGGGCCGACGCCCCGACTGAGCGAACGCCCCCCGCCCGGGCGTCGGGTGACGCCGGCGCCGAACCAGCAAACCTGCCGCACGACGAGGCGTCCGACGACGACGCCGACGCCAACGGTGACGGCACGCCGCGCAAGCGACGTCGCGGCTCGCGCGGCGGTCAGCGCCGACGCAAGGGCGATGGCCCGAGCGGTGGTCAGGGCGACGACGAGCCCGAGCTGCCCGAGCCGCTGCGCGAGAACCGCCCGTCGCTCGAGGCCGCCGAACGAGCACTGGTCCGCAAGCCCCAGATCGGCGATACGCGACCGGCGCCGGCGGCAGGGGCCGCCGATGCCGGTGCCGAGGAGCCACCGACGCCAGCCGTTCGGCGCGGCCGCAGCAAGGCCGGATCGAGCACCGGCCGGGCCGCCTCCGCCGGTGGTGGTGGCGGCGGCGGTGGCGGAGGTGGCGGTCGGGGTGACGACGGCAAGCGCAAGCGGGCGCCGCGAGCACCGAAGGGTGCGCCGCGGGTGCCGCTCGCCGACCTCGACGACGACCTGGCCGACCAGCGCCGCGGTCGCGAGCGCAACGGGCGCCCGGTCGGTCGCTACCTGATGTGCGTGCAGGTCCGTCCGGACATGGCCCAGGTCGCCGTGCTCGAGGGTCGCAACCTGATCGAGCACTACGTCAGCCGCCCGGCCGACGACATCAGCCAGATCCACGGCAACATCTACGTCGGTCGGGTGCAGAACGTGCTGCCCGGCATGGAGGCCGCGTTCGTCGACATCGCCACGCCGAAGAACGCCGTGCTGTACCGCGGCGACGTCCAGTACGACGCCGAGGACATCGAGGAGCGCGGCGACGCGGCGCGCATCGAGGACATCCTGCGCGCCCGCCAGCTGATCGTCTGCCAGGTCACCAAGAACCCGATCGGGGCCAAGGGCGCGCGGCTGACCCAGGAGGTCTCGCTGCCCGGGCGCTTCGTCGTGCTGATCCCCAACTCCAAGACCTACGGCATCTCCAAGCGCCTGCCCGACGACGTCCGCAAGCGCCTGCGCGGCATCCTCGACCGGGTCAAGCCGGCGCAGCACGGGCTCATCGTGCGCACCGCCGCCGAACACGCCACCGAGGAGGAGCTGCGTGCCGACATGACGCTGCTGCTCGACGAGTGGGAGCGGATCGCCGCCAAGGCCGCCACGGCCAAGCAGCCGACGTTGCTCTACCGCGAGCCGGAGCTGGCCGTGCGGGTCATCCGCGAGGAGTTCAACGCCGACTACCGCGGCGTGGTCATCGACGACCGCCGGCTGCACGGCGAGCTGCGGGCCTACATCGGGGCGTTCAACCCGGAGCTGGCCGACCGGGTCGAGTTCTACGACCACGAGGCCGAGGGCCTCAGCGTGTTCGAGCAGTACCACGTGCACGAGCAGGTCCACAAGGCGCTCGACCGCAAGGTGTGGTTGCCCTCGGGCGGGTCGCTGATCATCGAGCACACCGAGGCGCTGACCGTCATCGACGTCAACACCGGCAAGAACGTCGGCACGTCGTCGCTCGAGGAGACCGTCTTCCACAACAACATGGAGGCCGCCGACGAGATCGCCAAGCAGCTGCGGCTCCGCGACATCGGCGGGATCATCGTCATCGACTTCATCGACATGGAGAACCGGAGCAACCGGGCCGCCGTCGCCGAGCGGTTCCGCAACGCCCTGTCGCGTGACAAGACCCGCTCCCAAGTGTTCGACATCTCCGACCTCGGCCTCGTCGAGATGACCCGCAAGCGCGTCGGCGAGGGTCTGCTCACCGAGTTCTCCGAGATCTGCCCCAACTGCGAAGGCCGCGGCGTCATCGTCGACCACGCGCTGCTCGATTGACTCGGTGGGACCGGCGAACGGTCCAGCTAGGCTTGCCGATCGCTATGTACGCAGTGATCGGAAACGGCGCCGGCCAGGACAAGGTCGAAGAAGGCCAGCGTGTGAACGTCGACCTGCTCGACGCCGCCGAGGGCGATGAGGTGACGTTGACCGCCAAGCTGGTGGTCGACGGGGACACGGTGCTCGCCACGCCCGATCAGCTCGACGGCGTCACGATCACCGGTCGCGTGGTCGGCGAGGCCAAGGGCCCGAAGATCAACGGGTTCACGTACAAGAAGAAGACCAACCAGCGCCGTCGGTACGGACATCGCCAGCGCTACACGGTCGTCGAGATCACCAAGATCGCCACGAAGTAGGAGGTCCGGCCATGTCGAAGACCAAGGGTGGCGGTTCCACCCGCAACGGCCGGGACTCCAACGCCCAGCGCCTCGGCGTCAAGGCGTTCGGCGGCCAGAAGGTGAACGCCGGGACGATCATCGTCCGCCAGCGCGGCACCAAGTTCCACCCCGGCAAGAACGTCGGCATCGGTGGCGACGACACGCTGTTCTCGCTGGTCGAGGGCGCCGTCAAGTTCGGCGAGCGCAAGGGCCGCAAGGTCGTCGACGTCGAGCCGGTCAGCTGACCGACCTCCCGTCTCCGCCCGGCACCATCCGCGCCCGCGTCGTCGTCTCCGGACGGGTCCAGGGCGTGTGGTTCCGTGACTCGTGCCGTCACGAGGCGCAGTCCCGTGATGTGACCGGTTTCGTGCGCAACCAGCACGACGGCACCGTCGAGGCCGTGTTCGAAGGCCTCGCACCGGCGGTCGCGCAGTGCGTGGCCTGGTGCCGCATCGGCCCCCAGCGCGCCGACGTGACCGACATCGACGTCGTCGAGGAACCTGTCGTCGGCCTCGTCGGGTTCCACATCCGCTGAGCCCGGAGCAACGGCCGTGATCCGCACGCCCTACTACCTCATCGACGAGCGCCGGCTGGCCGAGAACCTCGCCGTCGTCGATCACGTGCGAGCGACGTCCGGCGCCCGTGCCGTGCTGGCTCTGAAGTGCTTCGCCACGTGGGGGGTGTTCGATCTCATGCGCGGCCACCTCGACGGGACGACCGCCAGCTCGCCCTACGAGGCCCGCCTCGGCCGGGAGGACTTCGGGGGCGAGGTCCACGCCTACAGCGCGGGGTTCGACGCCGCCGACATCGCCGAGGTCGCCGGCGTCGCCGACAAGGTGATCTTCAACTCGCTGTCGCAGCTGGCCCGCTTCGGCGCCGACGTGCCGACGGGACGCGACCGGGCTGCGGGTCAACCCCGGCGTCAGCCACTCGGCGTTCGACCTCGCCGACCCGGCGCGGCAGCAGTCTCGACTCGGCGTCGTCGACGTCGCCGCACTGCGCGCCGCCGTCGGGTCGCTGTCGGGGCTGATGTTCCACTTCAACTGCGAGAACGAGGACTTCGAGGGCCTCGCCACGCACGTCAAGGAGATCGCCGACCGCTACGCCGACGTGCTGGCGGCGGTCGACTGGGTGAGCCTCGGCGGCGGGATCGCCTTCACGGCGCCGGCTACCCGGTGGACCGCTTCTGCGAGCTGCTGCGTGACCTCGCCGAGCGCTTCGGCGTGCAGGTGTACCTGGAGCCCGGCGAGGCCTGCATCACCGGCAGCGCCGAGCTCGTGACCACCGTCGTCGATGTCGTCCACAACGAGGTCGACGTCGCCATCGTCGACGCCTCGGTCGAAGCCCACATGCTCGACCACCTGATCTACGCGACGTCGCCCAGCGTTGCGGCGCCGGCCGCCGGCACCCACCGCACCGTCATCGCCGGGCGGACGTGCCTGGCTGGCGACGTGTTCGGCGAGTACCGACCTGGCCGCCGTGCCGGCCGTCGGCGACGAGGTCCGCTTCGCCGACGCCGCCGGCTACACGATGGTCAAGACCACGTGGTTCAACGGCCTGCGCCGGCCGTCGATCGCCATGCGCCGCCTCGACGGTCGGGTCGAGGTGGTCCGTGAGTTCACCTACGACGACTTCCGCGCCAGCCTCGGCTCGGCTCACCACAAGGAGTGACATGACCAAGCGCAACGTGCTGATCATCGGCGCCGGTGGCGTGGCCCACGTGGCCGCCCACAAGGCGGCCATGCACAACGACGAGCTCGGCGACATCTGCATCGCCTCGCGCACGCAGGCGAAGTGCGACGCGATCGTCGACAGCGTCGGCCGGCTGGGGAACCAGCGCGATCCGGCCGGCCGCCTGCACACCCGCCAGCTCGACGCGATGGACGTCGGCGCCACCGTCGCCGCGATCAAGGAGACGGGCTCGCAGATCGTCCTCAACCTCGGCTCGGCGTTCATCAACATGCCCGTGCTCGAGGCCTGCCTGGAGACGGGCGCCGCCTACCTCGACACGGCGATCCACGAGGAGTCCGACGAGGTCTGCGAGGACCCGCCGTGGTACGCCAACCACGAGTGGAAGCGCCGCCGACCGATGCGCCGACCGCGGCGTCACGGCCATCCTCGGCGCCGGCTTCGACCCCGGCGTCGTCAACGCCTACTGCGCGCTGGCCGACCGGAGGATCTTCGACACCATCGACACGATCGACATCATCGACGTCAACGCCGGCAGCCACGGCCGTTGCTTCGCCACCAACTTCGACCCCGAGATCAACTTCCGCGAGTTCGTCAAGGTGTGGACGTGGATCGACCGGCAGTGGGTCGAGTACCCGACGCACACGGTCCGGCGCGAGTGGGACCTGCCCGTCGTCGGTCGCCAGCCCGTGTACCTCACCGGCCACGACGAGCTGCACTCGCTGTCCGCCAACATCGACGCCAACAGCATCCGCTTCTGGATGGGCTTCGGCGACCACTACATCAACGTGTTCACGACGTTGCGCACGCTCGGCCTGCTGTCGCACGAGCCGGTGACGGTCGGGGACCAGCAGGTCGTGCCGCTGCACGTCGTCAAGGCGGTGCTGCCCGACCCGCAGACCCTGGCGCCCGGCTACACCGGCAAGACGTGCATCGGGAACATCGTCACGGGCACGCGTGACGGCCGCCGCCGCGAGGTGTTCATCTACCAGGTGTCCGACCACGCCGCGGCGTACGCCGAGGTCGGGTCGCAGGCCATCAGCTACACCGCCGGCGTGCCGCCGGTGGCCGCGGCGCGGCTCATCGTGTCGGGCGAGTGGGACGCCGGCCGGATGGTCAACGTCGAGGAGCTCGACCCCGTGCCGTTCATCGGTCTGCTCGACCAGATGGGCCTGCCGACCGACACGCTCGAGCTCGACCCCGACGCCCCGAACCGCTTCGACGGCACGGTCGGCGACCTCGCCGCCGAGATCGAGGGCTCCGTCGCCCACGTCGCCGTGTCGGCCGCCGACCCGATGCGCGCCGTCCGTCCGGTGTGATCGGGCCGGATCTGGCCGGACTGCCAACTGTTCACACAGGCGGCCATCCAGTGGCCGCCAGCGCGAACAGTTGGCGGAACGGGCCGTCAGCTGACGCCCTGGGGGAGCTTGGCCGGGTCCCAGCCGAGGAGGGACACGGCCTGGCGACAGGCGTAGCGGTCGGTCATGCCGGCGACGTAGGAGACGGCGGCGACCATCGCCTCGTCGGTGCCGCCGGCGGCGTGGGGCGGGTCGGGGAGCAGGTGCGGGCGGTCGCCGTAGTGCTCGACGAGCGCCCGCAGCATCCCGATCACGGCGTCGGCCTGGGCCCGGCTCGCCGGACGCAGGTAGACGTGCTCGTAGTTGAAGCGCCGGAAGTCGGCGAGGGCCTCGGCGAGCGGCGCCGTCATGCCGATGCGCCCGGACTCGGCGGCGGCGGCGACCATCGCCTGGATGAACGCGCCGAGCTGGCGCGAGCGGGCCATCCCGCACTGCGCCGCCACCGACGCCGGCAGCATGTCGACGGCAACGATCCCGGCCGCCACGGCGTCCTCGAAGTCGTGGCAGACGTAGGCGATGCGGTCGGCCCACGACACGACCTCGCCCTCCGGCGTGGTCGGCGCCGGCCGGCTCCACGAGTGGTTGCGGATGCCATCGAGCGTCTCGGCGCACAGGTTCAGCGGCGTCAGCGTGACGTCGGCGCCCCACACCGCGTGGTCGTAGCCACCCGCGACGTACGGCGACAGCGCGTCCTCGCTGGCGTGGCCGCCGGGGCCGTGGCCGCAGTCGTGGCCGAGGGCGATGGCTTCGGTCGAGCGCCACGTTGAGGCCGAGCGCCCGGGCCACCGACGTGGCCACCTGGGCCACCTCGAGGGCGTGGGTGAGGCGCGTGCGCTGGTGGTCGTCGGGGAACACGAACACCTGGGTCTTGCCGGCAAGCCGGCGGAAGGCGGGGGCGTGGAGGATGCGGTCGCGGTCGCGCTCGAAGCAGGTCCGCCACTCGTCGGGCTCCTCGGGCCGGCGCCGATCGCCGGCCCCGACCGCCCGGGTGGCGGACGACACGAGCAGCTCGTGCTCGAGCTCCTGACGGGCCAGCCGGCGGATCGACGCCCCGGCCGTGGCCTGGGAGTCGGCATGGGCGACGCGCACGCCGGCCTGCTCGCCGGCGCCGGCCATCGTCGACGCCCAGCGGTCGGCCCGCTCCTGCATCGCATCGTCGACGTCCATGGCCCCGAGGATAGGGAGGGGGTGTCACAGCGAGCCCGGCAGGCTCAGCTGGCTCCCAGCTCGAAGTGGTCGGGCACGTCGGCGTCGACCTCCTCGCAGACCGCATGGAGCGAGGTCACCGACGCCGTGCGGTCAGCGAGGGCGGCGGCGTCGGTGCCCGGCTCGAGGTCGGCGTCGACCTCGTCGTAGGCCAACTTCACGTAGCCCGCGCCGTGCTCGGTGACCACGGTCTGGACGGCGCCGAACGTCGCCAGCCGGGTCCGCCTGACGCCGCGCAGCTCCATGCACGGCAGCTGTACCCCTCGGCGTCCTGTTCTGATGCCAGCCACGCACGCTCCACGTGCCTGGCTGGCATCAGAACCGGAGGTGACCGATCACTCGACGAGGACGTCGGTGCCGGTGGGCGCCTCGGCGCCTCCTTGGTCGAGCCGGAACGGTGGGTACTCGTCGGTCATCAACGTCGCGTAGGCGATGACCCGGTAGACCCAGCGGTCGAGTCCCATGACGAAGGCGAAGATCGACGCCGGATAGCGCCCGGTGAACAACAGCGCCACCGCGGCGAAGAGCACGAGCAGCCCGAGCAACCCCGGATGATCGCCTGCCCACCGCGCGTTCGTCGGCCGCCACCACCCCAGCCACCAGCCGCCGCCGAAGATCCCGAGGATCACGTAGTGGGGGATGGCGAGCAGCCACCACTTGACGAGCACGAGCCCCCGGCTGAGCTGCTCGGGGTAGCGCACCGTGAGCTCGGCCGGGTAGTCGCCGGGTTGCAGGCTGAAGGGCGGATAGCGATCGGTGCCGAGCGCGCTGTAGGAGTAGTACCCGACCCGCCAGCTCCACCGCAGCACGCCGACGTTGAAGTTGAAGAGCCCCCGCGGGTAGCGGCCGGTGAACAGGATGGCGAAGAAGGCGATGATGGTCACGACGAAGAAGGCGATCCACAAGAAGACCAGCACGATGTAGTGCGGGATCGCCAGCAGCCACTTCACGAGCCACAGCCCGCGACTGAGGACCGGATCGAGCTGCCCGGTGAGCACGACCGGATGGGGCTGGGCGACCGGCAGCGCATCGCCGGCCGGTCCCGGCGGCACGGCACCCGCGAGCACCGGTGCCGGCAACCCGCCGGGCTGCGCCGCGAGGGGTTCGCGTCGGGGCTCGCCGCGCGTCGCGAAGATGATGAGCAGGGTGCCGCCGACGAGCAGCACGAGACCGAGGGCGATGAGGCCGATCAGTGCGGGCAGCAACCAGTCCACCTTGATGCCCAGCCGGGCGTCGACATCGATGCCGCGGCTGGCGTCGGCGTTCATCAACACCACGGTCCAGTCGCCGCTCTTCACCTCCCACGTCAGCTGACTCGTGCTCTCGGCCGTCACCTGGGCGACCCAGAAGGACTGGTCGCCGGGCGGCGTCGGTGTCGCCTCGCCCGGCACGAGGCGGTACGTGATGCGGTCGGGCGACAATTCGAAGTCGCGGATCACGTCCCGGTTCACACCCTCGAGGTAGGCCGCCACGTCGGCGGTCGGACCGATCCCGGCGAAGACCGGCTCGCCCGATCGCTCCGGATCGACCGTCAAGCGGACGGAACCGAGCGCGCCCCGGTCGATGATCCAATCGGCGTCGCCCGGTTGGCTCTGCAGGTCGACCCGATCGGAGGTGACGGCGTAGGTGGCCGACGCGATGCGGACCGTTCCGGTCTGGAAGTACCCGTCAGTGCGCTGCGAGGCATAGGCCGCGACCCCGATGCCCGCCCCGGCGAGCACCGCGAAGCCGATCAGGGCCAGCAACGCCCCGGCCACGAGCATGATGATCCGACCAGCCTTCACGGCAACTCCCTCGGCTCGGGACGGTCCGACGATCGTCGGCACGTGCCCCAGCTGCCCCCAGCATCGTCGATCAGCAGGGGCGCGCCGCGGACACCCCCGGGCGACGGCTCAGGTAGGGGGGCGGTCAGGGGTCGAGCGGCGGGTAGTAGTTCTCGGCCCCGAACTCGCGGACCTCGCCCAACCAGTCGCTGTCGTAGGGCCATTCGTCCTCGTGGCCGGGCAACGGGCCCTGCCAGTAGCGGGCGAACGGGCCGTCGTCGTGCACGGCGAGCGACCACGCCTGGCGCTTGGCCGTGAAGTTGAGGGGATCGAGCCGGTGGGCCTCACGCCAGTGCACCTCGGCCCCGCGTTCATCGCCGCGCGCCCAGCGGGCGGCGCCGAGCTCGAGGTGGGCCTGGCCCTCGGCCGCGGTGATGTCGCGGGTCGCGACCGCTGCCACCACGTCGTCCGGGGCGAGCGCGTACTGGCTGTCGGCGCCGTGGCGAGCCCAGTCGCGGATCATGTCGACGTAGCGGCCGTCGACCTGGATGCGTGACGCCTCGTCGAGCACCTCGTTCATGTGATCGGGCAGGCCGTCCAGTGGCTGGTACGGCCGCTCGGCGCTCGGTGGATGCGGACTGGCGGCTTCGGCGGGGCGCACGATCATGCCGTCTTCGTCGATCCACACGCCGTTCGGGATGTTGATGACACCGAACAGCTCGGCCATGCGATGGGTGGCGTCGACCAGCGAGGGGTGCTCGGGCTCGGCCGCCTCGATGAACTCTCGGCAGGCCTCGGCGCCGACGGCGTCGATCCCGACGGTGACGATCTCGACACCGAGGGGGTGGAGCTCAGCGCGCAGTGCCTGCCACACGGGCAGGTCTCGGGAGCAACCTCAATAGGGCGCCCAGGAGACCAGCACCACCTTCTGGCCACGCAGCGTCGACAGCCGGAACTCCTCTCCGTCGACGTTCGGCAGCACGAGCTCAGCGGCCTCGGCCGAGGCAGCGCGTGGCCGCTGAGGGTCTCGGGTCCGACCGACCACAGGCCCATCTCGGCGTCGTGCACCAGCGGCATGCCGAGCCGCTCGGCGACCGCCCGCACGTCGACCTGACCGTCCTGCACCGCGTCGGCGGGCAGCGGGACGCAGACGTCACCGCGGCACGTGCCCTGCGGCTTCAGGGACCACCCGCTCCCGGCTTCGAACTCGTCCAGCGGGATGCGGAGGCTCTCGATCAGCATGGATCGATCCTCCCACACCCCGCCGCTGCTCGATCGGCGATCGCCGCGTCAGCGATGAGCTGATCCACCGGCGTGTACTCGTCGGTGAGGACGACCGCGTCGCTGTGAGGTCGTCGAGCTCGGCGTCGGTGCGCACGACGTCGCCGTCTCCGGCGTCCGCCAGCCGCCGGCGCAGCTCGTCGAGGGGCAGCGGCGTGTCGCTGGCGACGACGACGGTGTTGCCACCCCCGCTGCGATCGAACCGCGCCGGCGGGGCGAGGACGGCGACGTGGGCGAACACGTCGCGGACGGTGGCGACATCGGCGGCGAGGAACCGCAGGGGCGGCTGGTCGATGATGTTCTGGCGTAGATCCCGTCGGGTCCCAACACGCGGCGCACGTCCTCCGTGAACTCGCGAGTCGTCAGGTGGTAAGGGACGGCGCGGCCGCCGAACGCGTCCCCGACGACGAGGTCGGCGCTGTCGGTGGCGACGTCACGCAGCCGTCCCCGGGCGTCGCCGGTCTCGATCCGCAGCTGTGCGTCGGGGCGCAGGCCGAGCTCGCCCTCGTCACCGGTAAGACCTGCGCTCTGTTCTACGGAAACCGCACCCGGGGTACCCGACTCCCAGACATTGAAGGAGGCTCCTGTGGAAACGAACGTCGATCACATCGTCGTCGAGCCCCGTCACAATGCTGCAGCGCTACGTGTACACGGAGCGACTCAGCGAGGTGTACGACGCCGTCGGCGCCACACTGGCAGCGATCCCGGTATCGACGATCGATCTCACCGCCGTCGGGCTGGCCCACGAAGAGAACCCGTCGACGCCGAACCGTTCGAGTCGTTCACCTTCCACCCGGCGTCGTTCGCGATCGACCGCCTCGGAAACAACGGCACCGCCCAGACCCGGCTACATCATTGGCCGTGCAGCTAACCGCTCGACTCTACGGCATGGTCACGGCGCCGAGAAGCGCTCGGTGCGGCTCGCGGAGAGCGATGACGCTGTCTTTCGTTCGAGTGGTTCGATGCGGGATAACGGTGTGTGCGCCTGCTCGTCGCGGCTACTCGCCGAGCAGTCGGTCGCTGGTGCCGCTGAGCTGCAGCAGACGCTGCACCGCCGGTGAGACCGCGCAAACGATGAGGCGGCCGCCTCCGTCGGACGCCTCGCCCTGCAGCTGCAGCAGGCACTGCAGCCCGGAGGAGTCCATGAAGGTGATCGCAGTGAGGTCGACATCGACTTGGCTGGACGCAAACGGGCCGAGCGCGGCGCGCACCATGTCGACCTCGGCAAGATCGATCTCCCCTGACAACGTCACCCTGATGGTGGACCCGGATTGATCGATGGCGACGGCACAGCCGGGGTCGGTCATGGCGTGCGAATCGTAACTCTGCGTTGTGGCAGGGAGCCGGGACAACCCGTTCGGTGCGGTTGCACCAAGGCGGTGGGGGGAAGGGGTCAATGACCAGCCAACGATCCCGAGAGCGTCACCACCGATGGCGACCGACACCCTGACGATGAGCGCGGACATGCCGCAGGCCGCCGCCGCCGCCCGTCGCGAGCTGACCGCACGGCTCGATGACTGGTTGTGCGAGCGGACGTCGGACTCGCTGCTGTTGTTCTCCGAGCTGGTGACGAACGCCGTCAAACATGCCGGTGGGGCAACCCGCATCGTGGTTCACCACGGCGACCGGACGCTTCGTGTCGAGGTCCACGACGGCACCGACAGCATTCCGGCGGTTCGCGACGTCGCCGGCGCCACCGGCGGGTTTGGCCTGCGCATCGTTGACCAGCTCTGCTCGAGCTGGGGATAGGAGCGGACCTCCACCGGCAAGGTGGTGTGGTCGAACTCTCGACTGTTGCGTCGAGTACGAGGCCTGAGCCAGCGACGGCTACCCAACGCGGCAGCGCAGCGCTCGACCCGGCGGCTCGCAGCCGGCACGGCGACCGTCAGCCTCGCCGTCCGGTCGGTGGTCGACCAGCGGAGGCGGAACCCGGGCGGTCGACCGTCTGCGATCACTTCCGCTATCGGGTCATGTCGTTCGGTCGTCGGGATGCGGCCGCACCGCCGACTCGGGCGGACCGCCACGACGCCCGCACGGCAAGCGACGTGATCGGCATGCTCGGCCGGTCGGCGAAGGCCGCCCATCTCTTCGCCAGGAGCGCCGGTGGGATCATCGCGTCTCTCGTCACCCTGCGACAGCCTGACCTCACCTGGACGAGGCATGGAGTAGTTAGTCGTGGGCGTCGGGGTGCTGCTGGCGGGGAGTTCCCGTTGTGCCCTCGGGCAAGGGCGCTTCGAGTGCCTCCTCCGCAGACGAAAACCACTGCGCCTGCTCGATCGTCCCCCAGGCGCCGTCAGTGGCGAGCACCTCGTGAGTACTGCCGTCGCGGATGATGACCCAGTCCGGTGTAGGCACAGCGCGGATGCTACGACGCAGACGGCGAGCATCGCGTGGTCGCCCGACAACCTTCCCGGCTCCCGGACGGCGTTCGGTGCTGAGGTCCGGGCGCTTCGGTGAACGGGCCGATCCGCGACTGGCAGGTGCATCGGGGACGCGAGCCCGGCCTGGTCGCATCCGCTCATCGTCGGTCGACGAGGCACAACGCGGGTCGTGTCGACGACGCCCGTACCGTTGACGCTCGGCCGACCGCTTGGGTCGGCCGAGAGACAAAGTTGGTTACGCGATGCAAGGCACAGTGAAGTTCTTCGACAACGACCGAGGGTTCGGTTTCATCTCCCGGGAGGGCGGTGAGGACGTGTTCGTGCACGCTTCCAACCTGCGGGCCGGGGTCACGACCCTGGCCGAGGGTCAGACCGTCGAGTTCGACGTGGGTCCCGGACGCAAGAGCGAGGAAGCCAAGGACGTCCGCTCCGTCTGAGTCGATCTACGTGTGGAGCTGCCCGGTCCGTCTCGGCGGCTCCACGGTCGTTTCCGGTGCGTGGATGGATCCGGCAGCCGGGCTCGCCTCCGTCGCGACGCCGACCACGTCAGCCAGGGCCGGAGGTCAGCGACGTTGGGTTAAGTAGGCGCGGGCGTTGCGGCGACAAATCGTGGCGGGTGATGCGGTCGCTACCGAGCAACGACCAGCACTCGCCTCGCGTGCCGGCGCCGGAGCCGGCAGAGAGATGCTGTGGGGGTGCGCTGGTCGTAGGGATCCGCCGTCTACCGCGGTGGGGGTGTCTACGGTCGGTTCTGTCTCCGGGTCGGTCTGACTCTTGAACCGGCTGACGCCGTTGGGTTGTCTTGCGAACGATTCGTCGGTCGGCCTGGAGGCGGCACTCACCGGTCGGGTGGGGAATGGTCCGGGCTTGCGCCAACAGGCCCGGTTCCCAGCACCCTCCCGGCAAGTGCGTGCCACCCCTTTGAACCCTTATTGCGAAGGAAGGGATGGCCGATGACCATCGTAGAGACGACACGCCCGGTGACCGCGGGCGTTGACACCCACGCCGATGTGCATGTGGCCGCAGTGGTCGACCACCTCGGCGGCGTGCTCGGCGTCGAAGCGTTCGAGACCACCGAGGCCGGCTACCACCGTCTGATCGGCTGGCTGCGCTCCCACGGCAAGGTTGCGCTGGTCGGCGTGGAGGGGACCGGCTCCTACGGGGCCGGCCTGACCCGCCAGTTGGACCGGGCCGGCATCACGGTGGTCGAAGTCGACCGCCCGAACCGTCAAGTCCGGGCCCGTGAAGGCAAGTCGGACCCGGTCGATGCGGTCACCGCAGCACGAGCGGCGTTGTCGGGTCGGGCGCTCGGCGTGCCCAAGGCCCGCACCGGTGATGTCGAAGCGATCCGGGTTCTGTCGGTTGCTCGACGGTCGGCGTCGGCGGAACGGATCGTGACCCTCAATCAGCTGCGCCATCTGTGCTTCACCGCTGATGAGCCGATCCGGCGCCGCTTCGAAGGGCTCTCAGTGGCCCGGCTCACCGCAACGGCGTCGACGCTGCGACCCCGCCACACCGACACGGTCCGCTACTCAACGCTGCTGGCGATCCGCACCCTGGCTCGTCGGGTCAGCTACCTCGACGACGAGCTGGTCGAGCTCAACGCCGCCATGCGACCCCTCGTCGACCGCACCGCACCAGGACTGCTGGCGATCCACGGCATCGGTTACGACGTCGCCGCCAAGCTATTGATGGCCGCCGGCGACAACCCGGAACGTCTCACCAACGAAGCCGCCTTCGCCCACCTCTGCGGGGTCGCCCCGCTCGAGGCGTCGTCGGGCAAGACCCGCCGGCATCGCCTCAACCGGGGCGGCAACCGACAAGCCAACAACGCCCTCTACAGCATCGTCATCACCCGCATGCGCTCCCACCAGCCGACCAAGGACTACGTCGCCCGACGTCGCGCCGATGGCAAGTCGACCGGCGAGATCGTGCGCATCCTCAAGCGCTACGTCGCCCGCGAAGTCTTCAAGCAACTCCGGCCACTCGCCACGACCTGACACCGACCGCATCGCCGAGCGTGGCCTGACCCCCGAACCGGCCAACGCCTCAACAGGCTGTTCGACGAACGACCTGTCGACCACGCTCCACTTATCTCCCCGGCGCGGGCCGTGACCTACCAGGAGCCTGCCCCCACCGACGGGGTGGCCCATCTCTGTCTTGTCCTCACCGCGCCCGCCCCTTGACAACACAGGAGCATCGTTCGGAGCGCCCAGGCTTGCGGAGCTCGCGATCGTCCTCGCACACCGAACGACAGCTCTCGTGGTCGCCTCGTGACGTCGTTGCCGCGTACACCGACGGCTACGGCAGTCGGGTTACCTGCTGGCGCCGCTGTTCGGCCGCCAACAACGTCGAGCCGCCGGCAGGCTCGTAGAGCGGCGAGCGACGAGCCGTGTGTGACGTCGGCTCGATCCAACGTGAGCCGCACGGGGTGGCACAGTCGCCGGGCGGGTAGCGGTCTCGACATGCCCGCCCCGTTGCGCTCCGCGTCCGCTCGAGTCTCTGGTTTGTTCCCGTCATGTGCGTGCTCGCAGGCGTGGCAATATCGATCGTCACGATCGGGTTCGACCGGTGGTTCGCGTTCGAGGCCGTCCCACGCTGGATGACGGGCGGGCCCGATGCTGCGACCGCAGTCTTGGAAACGATCCGGGCGTCGATGGTGTCGCTGGCGGCGCTCGTGCTGACGATCACGATGGTCGTGGTGCAACTCGCGATGGGTCGACTCTCGCCCACGCATCGTGCAAACATTCCTGCAGGATCGGCCTACGAAGCCCATTGGGCTGTTCGTGGCCACCTTTACGCACGCCATGTTGACGCCGCGCGAGGTCCAGTTCGAGGACGGCGGGAAGGTGCCCGGGGTGGCGATCGTCGTCGCCTACGTCCTGGTGCTGACGAGCATCGCGATGCTCGTGCTCTACGTCCACCACATCGGCCGATCGCTACGCGTTTCAGCGTTGATCGAACTGGTAGGAAGCGATGCCCGGCAACTCCTCGATCGTCGGTATCCCCAGCGCATCTTCGATGTCGCCGTACCGCCGGAGGTCGTCGTGGCCCCCCACTTGGGCGTACTCGTCGCCGCTGACCACGAGAGATTGATCAAGTTGGCCGCCGCAGGACGTTGCGTGCTGCACATCGTGCCGGCTCTCGGCGAGTTCGTTCCGGCGGGGGCACCGCTGGTGACCATCGAGGGTCGAACGGAGTTGGTCGATCGTCAAGCCGTAACCGATGCATTGCAATCGGGGCTCGAGCGCACGCTGGACGAGGATCTCGCGTACGGATTTCGCATGCTTGTCGACATGGCGATCCGGTCGCTTTCGGAGTCTCCGTTCAGTGACCCCACGACCGCCGTCCAGTGCATCGATCGGCTCCATGACGGGCTGCGCCAGCTCGCCGGGCGCGACCCTCGACAACGGCGAGTTCGCGGATGGGAAATGGACGTTGCGTGTCACGATGCAGACCATGGATTGGGACGCGGATGTCGCCTTGGCGTTCGATGAGATCCGACTCGCCGGCGTTTCGTCCCCGCAAGTCACACGCCGCCTCATCGCAGCGTTCCAGGACTTGATCGGAGTCGTGCCCGCTGATCGCTGCGCAGCGATTGAGGAACAACGTGATCTGCTCGAGGCGTCGGTGCGTAGCTCCGGTCGAGCTCGTCGGGACGTCGAGTTCGCCCTCGCTTCCGACCGTCAAGGCATCGGGGTCGCTGCGCGTCGCGACTTCCGTCGTCCAGCACTTCGACGGAGTCGCTGCACGATTGCAGACGACGGGGCGTCTCGTGCGGCACCTCGCGTTGGGCAGGTCAGCTCTGCATTCGTGGAGGCACGAGGGGCCGGTTGCGTTCGGGACGGGCGGTGCGGGCGAGCCGTTCCACGACCCCGACGTTGGCAACCGACATTATCCATGCGCTCGCGTCGGTCGCCGGTCCCGCTCGTGCTGATCGCCGCCTTCGATCCCGAGGCGCGCTTGGTGACCCGCTGTGCCAAGCCCGGCGCTCACAGGACGAAAAGCAGCACCAGTCCGACGGCGGCGAGCACGATGAACGCGCCGATCACGCCCAGCAAGGTGGCGCCCACTCGAGCAGCCTTCCGCTCGGCCGGTTTCATGGTGCGTCGATAGCCCGACGTCCCGTTGGAAACCCGTGGATTTCTCGCTCCAACCGACAGGTGGGTAGCGGTCGGGCCGTGACGAGTGAAGAGCACCTCGAGAACACGGTCAGCGAGTCAGGCGAGGATGATGCCGGTCCCTGCCCATGTTCACCTCCCGGTGAACGACTCGACGGACGAGACGTCGGCGACCCACGTCGCCCACATGCGCGGCAACGAAAACGGTTTTCGTGGACGTCCTCGCCGGGCTTCGTCGCCAGCGGCTCGGACCTGTCAGCCCCGCTCCGCCGGCTGATCACCGACACCGACCTCGGCGCCGTCCGCCTCGCCCTGGAAGGACTCGGGTCCGGCCCGACTCGAGGACATCGAGCCAATCTGACGGGCGGGGCATCGGCCATGTCGCGAGTCTGGAACCGGCGGAATCGCCCGTCTCGGCAACGGACCGAGCGAAGAAACGCTCTGGCACGCCCGCTTCCATCCCGCCCGACCGGTTTCGATGCTCGGTCCTGACGAGCGTCGCCGGTTCGAGCGTCTCGGTCCACGACGTCGTGACGCCTGGCCCAGAGAGCAAGACGCCCCCGCATACCGGCGATTGGCTAGCCGGCCAACG
>CAWIKD010000004.1:0-736170 GCA_963836545.1 uncultured Acidimicrobiia bacterium
CCCATCCGAGCGTTCGTTCCGACCGAAGGCGTTCGTGCGCCAGGAGGAATCGCCGAACACCTCGGATGGACCCGGCAGTAGCGTCCGTCGCGCATGGTGACGCTCGCCGACATCCGAGCGGCTCGGGTCGTCGGGGCCGGCGTCGTCAAGCACACGCCGATCGTCTCGTCGGTGACGCTGTCGCAACGGCGCGGCGGCGAGGTCGTGCTGAAGGCCGAGAGCTTGCAACGGACCGGCGCGTTCAAGATCCGCGGCGCGATGAACAAGCTGGCGTCGCTCGGTGCCGCCGCCGCCAACGGGGTGACGGCGGGGAGCGCCGGCAACCACGCCCAGGCGCTGGCGTTCGCGGCGCAGCACTTCGGCGTGCCGTGCGACATCTTCGTGCCGGCCGGGGCGCCGATCACCAAGATCGAGGCCTGTCGGGCATACGGCGCCACCGTCGTGGAAGGCGGGGCCTCCCTCGACGAGGCCTTCGCGGCGGCACGGCGTCCTCGCCGCCGAGCGCGGGATGGCGTTCTGCCACCCGTTCGACGACCTCGCCGTGATCGCCGGCCAGGGCACGCTCGGCCTCGAGCTGGTCGAGGACCTGCCCGACCTGTCGTGCGTGATCGTCCCGGTGGGCGGCGGAGGGCTGGCCTCCGGGCTCGCCATCGCCGTCAAGTCGCAGTTGCCGCACGTCCGGGTGATCGGCGTGCAAGCCGCGGTCTGCGCGCCGTACGCCGGTGGCTCGTCGCCCGACGGTCCTGTGGTCACGCTGGCCGACGGCATCGCCGTGAAGCGGCCGGGCGAGCTGACCGCGCCGCTGATCGGCGAGTGGGTGGACGAGCTGGTCGCGGTGGACGAGGACGCCATCGCCGACGCCATGGTGCTGCTGATGGACCGGGCCAAGCTGTACGTCGAGGGGCCGGTGCGGTCGGCGTCGCCGCGCTGTCGTCGGGCCTCGTGGCGCCGGCGGCGAGCGGGACGACGTGCGTGGTGCTGTCCGGCGGCAACGTCGACCTGGGGATCGTGCCCGGGCTGATCCGCCGGCACGAGACCAAGGCGGGGCGACGGCTCGTCGTGTTCACCAAGATCGACGATCGGCCGGGCAGCCTGGTGCGGCTGCTCGGCGAGTTCGCCGCGGCTGGCGCGAACCTCGTCGAAGTCGAGCACCAGCGTGAGGGCGTCGACCTCCACGTCCGGGAGACCAGCGTGCACGCCACGTTCGAGGTGCGCAGCCGAGAGCACGGCCAGCGGGTGGTCGAGTCCGTGCAGGCCGCCGGGTACGGCGACCTGCGGGCCGACTTCGGCGCGTGACGTCGGCCACGAAAATTCACACCTCGTTGCGATGCCCTCCCTACCTACCGGTCAGTAGGCTCCTGAGATGGACCGCGCCAGCACGCTGAGGGAGCTCGCCCCGACCGTGGAGCGGCTGATGCAGCGCCACCTGGACACGACCAAGGAGTGGTTCCCCCACGAGCTGGTCCCGTACAGCCGCGGCCGCGACTTCGACCCGTCCGAGGCCTGGTGCGCCGACGACGCCGAACTCGACGGCGGCGCCATCGACGACGCCGTGCGCAGCTCGCTGATCGTCAACCTGCTGACCGAGGACAACCTGCCGTACTACTTCCGCACGATCGAGCGGGATGCTCGGCGACGACGGTCCGTGGGGTGCCTGGTCGAAGCGCTGGACCGCCGAGGAAGGCCGCCACTCGATGGTGATCTACGGCTACCTCATGGTGACCCGGGCCGTCGATCCGGTCGCCCTCGAGCGCGGGCGCATGCAGCAGGTGTCGACGGGCGAGGTGCCCGAGCCGCGCTCGGCCGTGGACGTCCTGGTCTACGTCGCCTTGCAGGAGCTGGCCACCCGCATCGCCCACCGCAACACCGGGCGGCTGCTCGGCGACAGCGCCGGCTACGACGTCATGATGCGCGTCGCCGCCGACGAGAACCTGCACTACCTCTTCTACCGCGACCTCACGATGGCGGCGATCGAGCTCGACCCGTCGACGGCCGTGCAGGCGATCGAGCGCCAGGTCGTCGGGTTCGAGATGCCCGGCACCGGCATCCCGGGCTTCGCCGCCCACGCGGCCGCGATCTCCAAGGCCGGGATCTACGACCTGACGATCCACCACGACCAGATCCTCGTCCCGGTCGTGCTGCGCCAGTGGGGTCTCGAGTCGCTGACCGGCCTCGACGACGACGCCGAGGCCTCCCGCGATCGCATCCTCGCCCGTCTCGCCAAGAGCGAGCGCGTCGCCCGCCGTCTCGCCGACCGCCGCGCCAACGCCGCCGTCACCGCCGACGTCTGATCGGAAATCGACCGCGACCCATGCGCGCGATCGGGGTCACGATGGTCGCCATGACCACGTGCATGGTGATGGTGCGCCGTGTCCGCGGCGCGCTCTGCGCCGGGACGCCCGCAGGCCTGGGGCTTCCACCGGCTCTCCCCTGACGCCGCCCGCCACGTCGTGCGGGCGGCGGCCATCCGGCCCGGCGATCTCGTCGTCGACCTCGGCGCCGGCCATGGCGCGCTCGACCACCGCCCTCCTCGCCGCCGGCGCGCGCGTCGTCGCCGTCGAGCTCCACGCGGGCGCGTCGCCGCGCTCCGCGAGCGGTTCGCCGAACAGCCGGTGACGGTGGTCTGCGCCGACGTCGCCACCGTGCGCCTGCCCCGCCGGCCGTTCCGGGTCGTCGCCAACCCGCCCTGGTCGTGCGCCGAGGCCGTGCGGACCCACCTCTTGCGCGCCCCGGCGATGATCCAGGCGGACCTCGTGCTCCCCCGCTGGCTGGTCCGCCGATGGGCCGCCCGATCGCCGCGCGTCGACGTCGGGACGTCCCTGCGCGCCGAGTCCTTCAGCCCGCCGGCGCCGACGGGAAGCGCGGTCGCCGTCCTCCACGGCGTCCGGCGGCGGTGACCGGTACGTTCACGCCGTGCCCGTCGAGCCGCCCTGCCTCTTCGTCTACGGCACGCTGCAGCCGGGCCACCTGCGCTGGCCGTTCCTCGAGCCGTTCGCCATCGGCCACCGCCCGGCCGAGGTGCCGGGCGAGCTGTTCGACTCCGGCTACGGCTGGCCCGTCGCCCGACTCGGCACGAGCGTCATCCACCGCGTCCCGGGCATGCTCGTCGACCTCGACCCCGAACGGGCCGACGAGGCGTTGGCCGTGATCGACGACGTGGAGGCGACCGCAACCGACCTCTTCGCGCGCGTCGCCGTCACGACCGCCGACGGCCGCGCCGCGTGGGCGTACCACTGCGCGGCGCCGGAACCCGGCATGGCGCGCATCGACCGCTGGACGTCGACCGACGAGCGGTGAGCCGGGCAGATCCGCCAACTTTCCGCGGTGGCGGCCACTGGGTGGCCGCCAGTGTGAAAAGTTGGCGGATCCGGCCAGTCAGCAGTGACCGTCAGCCGATGAAGGCGGTGATCAGCGGGATCGTGCGCTCGGCCTGTTCGAGCTGCGGGACGTGCCCGGCGCCGTCGACGATCTCGATGCGCGAGTCGGCGATCAACGCCGCGAAGTCGTCGGCGTAGGCCGGGTGCACCAGCGCGTCCTGGGCGCCCCACAGGAGCAGCGTCGGCGCCTTCACCCGGTACGCCCGCTTGGAGAACCCCTTGTCGGGGAGCGGCCAGATGAACTGCAGGATGCTCGCCATCGTCTGCGAGGCCCGGAACAACGAGTCCGGGTCGGTCGGGTCGGGCGACGGCATCGACGCCGCGATCGGACTGGTCGGATCGGCGAACACCAGCGCCGGGATCGACGCCGGCGGCACGCCCGAGATGTCGGGCACGGGGTGGTCGTCGCGCCACAACCCGAGCGGCGCGATCAGCACCAGCTTGTCGACCCGGTCCGGGCTGGTGGCGGCGATCTCGGACGCCACCATCCCGCCGAACGAGTGGCCGACGACCGTCGCCCGCTCGATGCCCAGGTGATCGAGCAGCTCGTTGTAGTAGAGGACCAGGTCCCAGAGGTCCTCGACGTGCTCGATGCCCTGGGAGTCGCCGGCACCGGGATGCTCGGGAGCGACGACGCGGTGGTTGGCCGCCAACGCATCGAGCAACGGGTCCCAGAACAGGCCACCGGCGCCGTGGACGTAGAGGATCGGGTCACCCGATCCGGCCTCGAGGGTGCGGATCTTGAAGCGGCCGTCGCGCAGCTCGATGAAGGATTCCTGCGGTTGCGCCACGGTCACTCCCCGCCGACCGGGGAGCCGACGGGCGCGCTCTGGCGGGCGCCCTGCGGCCACCACCGGTGCTCCCATCCCTCGTCGGCCCACAGGTCGCGGATGCGCGGCATGACGCCCTCGGCGAAGCGGGTGATGTTCTGCTTGGTGAGCTCGTGGGGCATCGACCCGATCTGCAGCAGGGCGATGAGGTTGCCGACGCGCAGGCCGCGGGCCGCCTCGAGGAGCCGCTCGGTGACGGTGTCGGCGCTGCCGGCGATCACGAAGCCCTGGTCGACGAGCGACTTCCAGTCGTCACGGGCGGCCGCCGCGGCGGCCATCTCGGCCGGCGAGTTGGTCTTGAGGATGAACTCGGTGCTGCGCTTCGTGCGGTAGCCGGGCGTCTCCATGAAGTACGGCGGGACGTGCAGGCACTTCTTGAAGAAGTACATGACGTGCTCGGCGTACAGCTCCTCGGCCTGCTCGTCGGTCTCGGCGACGCAGATCTGCTGGGCGAAGCCGGCCTTGTACGGGTTGCGGTCGCCGCCCAGGCGGTCGTTGGTCTCCCAGAACGTGTCCATCACCTTCTTGGCGAACTGGTAGCCGAAGAAGCTGAGGAAGTTGTACGTGTAGTCGTTGTTGACGGCCATCTCGTACGTCTCGACCGACCCGCCGCCGGCCAGCCACACCGGCGGATGCGGCTGCTGCAGCGGCAGCGGCCACGGGTTCACGTAGCGCAGCTTGTTGAAGCGGCCGTTGTACGCGAACGGGCCGGGCTGGGTCCACGCCTTCATGATCAGGTCGTGGGCCTCGTAGAACCGCGGCCGGGTCTCGGTGGGCGTGACGCCGTAGCAGCGGTTGACGTCCATCGACGTGCCGACCGGGAAGCCGGCGGCCAGGCGGCCGTCGGTCATGCAGTCGAGCATCGCGAACTCCTCGGCCACGCGCAGCGCCGGGTCGTACAGGGCAAGCGTGTTGCCGAGCACGAGGATGGCGCTGTTGTTCGGCGTGTTCCGGGACAGCGCGGCGGCCATCAGGTTCGGCGACGCCATGAAGCCGTAGGCGTTCTGGTGGTGCTCGTTGACGCCGAGCCCGTCGTAGCCGAGCCGGTCGGCGAGCTCCAGCTCGTCGAGGTTCCACTTGTAGTACTGCGCCACCATCTTCGGGTCGCAGAGCTCCTTGTTGGGTGGTGTCACCCAGACGCTCTCGTAGCGCTCCTCGAAGTCGTCGGGCAGGTCCCGATACGGCATCAAGTGGAAGAAGATCGACTTCATTCGCAACCCCCAAGGTTGTGTGTGTCCCCGGCCGACACCTTAGGCGGGGCTACTCCGGCAGGGATTGCCGGGGCACGTGGTGGCGCTGGCCGACGTCGACGCGCACGACCGTGCGGGCCGGGCCCTCGATCGGCACCGGGTGCCCGTCGAGGACCTCCACCGTGCACCCGTCGGCATCGATCTCGACCCGCAGCTTCGAGCCGTGCCGTTGCAGGTGGAACGCGATGCCCTCCCACCGCGCCGGCAGGCTCGGTGAGAACCGCAGCGCCGTCCCGCTGTCGAACAGGCCGGCGAACCCGAACGCGATCGTGCCCCACACTCCACCGCACGACGCGACGTGGACGCCGTCGCTGGCGTTGCCGTGGGTGTCGGCGAGGTCGACGAACAGCGCCTCGCGGAAGTACTCGACGGCCATCTCGTCGTAGCCGATCTGGGCCGCCGCCATGGCCTGCACACACGCCGACAGCGACGAGTCGCCGGTGGTGATCGGGTCGTAGTAGTCGAAGTTGCGACGCTTCTGGTCGAGTGGGAACTGGTCGCTGCGCAGCGCCATCGCCAGCACCACGTCGGCCTGCTTGAGCACCTGGTGGCGGTAGATCACGAGCGGGTGGAAGTGCAGCAGCAACGGGTACTTGTCGGGCGGGGTGTTGGTGAAGTCCCACGGCTCGAGGCTGAGGAACGTGTCGTCCTGCGGGTTGATGCCGAGCGCCTCGTCGTGGGGCAGGTAGACCGAATCGGAGGCCTGCACCCAGCGCTTGATCTCCTCCTCGCGGAGGTCGACGCGGCGGGCCAGGGCGTCGTAGGCGTCGCGGTCCCACTCCTGCAGCGAGTCGACCACGCGCGCCGCGTAGCGCAGGTTGAAGCGCGCCATCACGTTCGTATAGAAGTTGTCGTTGACAACGGTCGTGTACTCGTCCGGCCCCGTCACGCCATGGATGTGGAAGACCTCCTCGCCGTTGGTGGCGTAGAAGCCGAGGTCCGCCCACAGCCGGGCCGTCTCGACCAGCATCTCGGCCGCCTCGTTGGCCAGGAAGGCGATGTCGCCGCTCGCATCGAGGTAGCGCTTGAGGGCGAAGGCGATCGCCGCGTTGATGTGGTACTGCGCCGTGCCTGCCGCGTAGTAGGCCGACGCCTCCTCGCCGGTGATCGTGCGCCACGGGTACAGCGCGCCCACCTGGTTGAGCTCGATCGCCCGTTGCCGGGCCTGGGGCAGCTGGCGCCAGCGGAAGCGCAGTGCCTTGCGCGCCCGCTCCGGGCTCGTGTAGGCGAGGAACGGGATGACGTACGTCTCGGTGTCCCAGAAGTAGTGGCCCTCGTAGCCGCCGCCCGTGACGCCCTTGGCGGCGATGCCGTGCTCCTGGGTCTGGGCGCTCGCCTGGGCGAGTTGGAAGATGTTCCAGCGCACCGCCTGCTGACCAGCCTCGTCGCCGCGGATCTCGACGTCGCTGGCGGCCCAGAAGTCGTCGAGCCACGCCCGCTGCTCCTCCACGATGGTCGCCGGGCCGTCGTCGCTCGCCCGGTCCAGGGTGCGGTTGCAACGATCGGCGAGCTCTTCGGCGGGCACGCCCGTCGATGTGTGGTACGTGAGCAGCTTGACGATGCGCAGGGTCTGGCCGGCCTGCATCCGCGCCGTGATGACGGTCTTTGCGAGGTCCTCGCCGACGGACGTCTCGACGTGGTGATCGGCCGGGGTGTCGACGATGTGGCGGGACGCGCACGCCAACGTCATCCCACTGTTCGTGCACCGGTAGCCCAGGACGGCGCCGCCCTTCTCGGCGCGGTGCAGCCGCGGCTCGAGCACGCGGTGGTCGAACTGGCGCATCTTGCGGGGATCGTTGGCGTGGCCGAGGGCGTGCACGGGGATGTGGTACTCGTCCTCGCCGTCCTGGCGGTTGAGCATCTGCGAGGACACGACCACCGGGGCCGAGCCATCGAGCATCGTGAGCTCGAACGTGAGCATGGCCAGGTGGCGGTGGGCCAGCGACACGAGGCGCTGGGTGCGGACGCGCACCCGCTTGCTGGCCGGCGTCCGCCACACGAGGTCGCGGGTGAGGATGCCGTCACGCAGGTCGAGCGTCCGCTCGTAGGCCTCGAGGTCGGCGTTGGTGAGCAGCAACGGCTCGTCGTCGACGTACAGCTTCATCAGCTTGGCGTCGGGGACGTTGACGATGGTCTGGCCGAGCTTGGCGAAGCCGAAGGCGTCCTCGGCGTGGTGGATGCTCCACGTCTCGTGGAAGCCGTTGACGTACGTCCCGTGGCTGTGGGCGTCGCGGCCCTCCTCGGGGTTGCCGCGCATGCCGAGGTACCCGTTGCCGACGGCGAAGAGCGTCTCGGTGAGCCCGAGGTCGCGCTGGTCGTGCTCCCGCTCGATCAGCCGCCATGGATCGATCGGGAAGCGAGCCAGGTCGAGGTGCTCCGGCGACGGCGGCCTCACGGCGCTTGGTCCAGCAGCTCGGCGAGGTCGTCGACGACGATGTCGGCGCCGTGCTCGCGAAGGGCGTCGTGGCCGGCACCGCGATCGACGCCGACGACGAGGCCGAAGTGCCCGGCGTGCCCGGCCGCGACGCCGGAGACGGCGTCTTCGATCACGACGGCGCGGGCCGGTTCGACGCCGAGGCGACTGGCCGCGTCCAGGAACATGTCCGGTGCCGGCTTGCCGGGGATGTGATCGGTCGCCGCGACCAACCCGTCGGTGACGACCTCGAACTGTGGCGTCAGCCCGGCAGCGTCGAGCACCTCGCGCGCGTTGCGCGACGACGAAACCACGGCGACCTGCTTGCCGCGCGCCGACCACGTGGTCGAGGAACCGCAGCGACCCCGGGTACGGCGCGATGCCGTCCCGCCGCAGGATCTCCAGGAAGACGTCGTTCTTGCGGTTGCCGAGCGCGCTCACCGAGCCCTGGCCGGGCGGCGCCGTGGGATCACCATCGGGCAGCGTGATGTCGCGGGACGCCAGGAAGGTCCGCACACCGTCGAAGCGGGGCCGGCCATCGACGTACCGGAGGTAGTCGTCGTCGGAGAACGGTGCCTCGCCACGCGGCACGAGGAACTCGTCGAACATCGTCTTCCACGCCAGCTGGTGGATGTCGGCGGTGGGGGTGAGGACGCCGTCGAGGTCGAACAGGATGGCGTCGAACGCGTCGGCGGAGGGCACTGCGCGAATCGTAGGGCGGTGCAGCCGCGTCGATCGGCTTCCGTAGGGTGAACACATGGATGCGCCCGAGCGCCTCTGGGGCCCGCAGACCGATCTGGCCGTGGGCAACTTCCCGATCGCCCGCCGCCCCCTCGACGTGCGCGTCGCCAAAGCGCTGGCGCGGATCAAGCGCCACGCCGCCGCCGTCAACTCGGCCCAAGCCGTGCCGGGGGTGACGGCGGAGATCGCGGCGGCCATCGCCGATGCGGCCCGCCGGGTCGAGGCCGGCGAGCTCGACGAGCACTTCCCGATCGACGTCTTCCAGACCGGGTCGGGCACCTCGACCAACATGAACGTCAACGAGGTGATCTCGACGCTGGCATCCGCCGCGCTCGACGACGGCGTCCATCCCAACGATCACGTCAACGCCTCGCAGTCGTCGAACGACACGGTGCCGACGGCGATCCGCATCGCCCTGTCGATGTTGCTCGTCGACGAGGTCCACCCGGCCCTCGAGGAGCTGATCGCCGCCTTCCGGGACATGTCCACGCGCTTCGCCCACGTCGTCAAGGCCGGTCGCACCCACCTGATGGACGCCACCCCGGTCACCCTCGGCCAGGAAGCCGACGCGTGGGCGGGCATGCTCGCCCACGCCCTGGCCCGCTCGCGCGCCGACGTCGAGGGCCTCGGCGAGGTCCCGCTCGGCGGCACCGCGGTCGGCACCGGCATCAACGCGTCGACCTCCTTCGCGCCGGCCGTCATCGCCTCGCTGGCCGCCGAGACCGGGCTCCCGCTGCGCACCAGTGCCAACCCGATGGTCCAGCAGGGCGGGCAAGGCGCGCTGTCGGACGCCTCCGCCGGGTTGCGGGCCATCGCCATCGCCCTCACCAAGATCGCCAACGACATCCGGCTCCTCGCCAGCGGCCCGGCCGCCGGCCTCGGCGAGCTGATCCTGCCCGAGCTGCAGGCCGGGTCGTCGATCATGCCCGGCAAGGTCAACCCGGTGCTGTGCGAAGCGGTCAACCAGGTCGCGGCCCGTGTGTTCGGCAACGATCACACCGTGGCGTTCGGCGCATCGCAGGGCATCCTCGAGCTGAACACCTACCTGCCGGTGATGGCCGACGCCCTCTTCGAGTCAGGCATGCTGCTCGCCAACGTGTGCCGCCTCTTCGCGGCGCGGTGCGTCGCCGGCATCGAGGCCGACGAGGAGCGTTGCCGGTCCTACGCCGAGAAGTCGAGCGCGTCGGCCACCGCCCTCAACCCGATCATCGGCTACGCGCGAGCGGCCGCGATCGTGCATCGCAGCCTGGATGAACGGCGCTCGATCATCGACATCGTGATCGAGGACGGCATCCTCGAGGAGGACGAGGCCCGCCGCGTGCTCGACCCCATCCACCTCACCCACCCCAACTGAGACCCCATCCGAGGGTTTGGTGGCATCCGAGGGTTTCGTGCGGGGCCTCCCTGCAGCAAACCCTCCGATGCGTCGAAACCCTCGGATGGTCAGGCGGTGAGGGCGGACTCCAGGGCGTCGAGGAGCGAGCTGGCGCCCAGGCGGAACGTCGCCGGTGCCGCCCACTCCGGCCCCATGATCGAGTCGGCCAGGGCGAGGTAGGTGCGGGCGTCGTCGACGGTGCGGATGCCGCCCGATGCCTTGAACCCCACCGGCCGCCCGGAGACGGCGATCGCCTCGAGCACGATCTCGGCAGCCTCCGGCGTCGCTGACACCGACGTCTTGCCGGTCGATGTCTTGACGAAGTCGGCGCCGTGCTCGATGGCGAACATCGTCGCCCGATCGATCGCCGAGCGGTCGGGCAGCTCGCCCGTCTCGATGATCACCTTCATGACCCGCGCCCCGGTCTCCTCGCGAACGGCGGCGAGGACGTCGGCCGCCCGCTCGGTGTCGCCGGCCAGCCACGCCGCGTACGGCAGCACGACGTCGATCTCGTCGGTCCCCGCGGCGACGGCGGCGGCGGTCACCGCAGCCGCCGCATCGGCGGTGTCGGTGCCGGCCGGGAAGTTGACGACGGTGGCGACCTTCACGCCGGTGCCGGCGAGCCGGCGGGCGCACTGCTCGACGAACTGCGGCCACACGCACACCGCGGCGACCGCTGCCGCGGCCGCCCGGTCGCACAGCGCGGCCACCGCGTCGGCGGTCGTCTCGTTGCCGAGGTCGGTGAGGTCGACGAGGGCGATGGCCCGCCGCGGCGACGGCGCCGTCGTCGGCGCTCACAGCCCGAGCTCGGCCAGGAACGCCTCGTTGCTCGGGGCCCGCCCGAGGAACTCCTCGAGCATCTCGGTCGCCGGGCGCGAACCGCCGCGCTCGAGGATGGCGGTGCGGTAGGCCCGGCCGACGGCCGGGTCGGTGACCCCGTCCGCAGCGAAGCGGCTGAACATGTCGTCGCCGTACACCTTGGCCCACAGGTACCCGTAGTACCCGGCGTCGTAGCCCGCGAGCAGGTGACCGAAGCTGGCCGGGAAGAACGTGCCGTCGACGTGGTCGAACAGGGCGACCCGCTCGGCGCGTCGCAGGATGGCGTCGAGGTCGCGACCGCCGTCGGGGAGCGCCCCGTCCTCGGCCGGCGCGGTCCGTGGAAGCCCATGTCGAGGACGCCGAACTGGATCTGGCGCAGCGTGAGGACGGCGACGTTGAGGTCGCGGGCGGCGACGAGCTGGTCGATCAGGGCGGTCGGGATCGGCGCCCCGGTCTCGTGGTGGCGGGCGAAGCGGGAGAGCACCTCCGGCCGCCAGCACCAGTGCTCCATGATCTGCGACGGCGCTTCGACGAAGTCGCGTTCGGTGCTCGTGCCGGCGAAGCGGACGGTCTCGGCCTTGGTGAGGGTCTGGTGGAGGATGTGGCCGAACTCGTGGAACAGCGTGACGACCTCGTCATGCAGCAGCAAGGACGGGCGTTCGGCGGTCGGCTTGGTGAGGTTGGCGACGATCGCCGACACCGGGGTCCGGTAGGTGCCGTCGGGCAGCCGCCGTCCCGGCACGAGCGTGAACGCGGCGGCGTGGCTGAACTTGCCCTCGCGGGGGTGGAGGTCCATGTGCACGACGGCGATCCGCGCCCCGCTCGACGGGTCGACGATGGCGTAGCTGCGGACGTCGGGGTGCCACGCCGGCTCGTCGGGGAGCAGCTGGTACTCGACGCCGAAGACCTCGGACGTGATCGTCAACAGGCCGTCGAGGACCTGCTCGAGCGGGAGGTAGGTGGCCACCTCGTGCCCGTCGACGCCGTACTCGGTGCGCCGCAGCTGGGTGTCGTAGTAGCGCAGGTCCCACGACTGCAGGTCGTCGTCGCCGCCCTCGTCGGCGGCCAGCTGCTCGGCCATCACGGCGATCTCGCCGGTGGCCTTCTTGGTCAACGCCGGCACGAGGTCCTCGTAGAAGGCGACGACCGTCTCCGGGTCGTGCGCCATCTTCTCGTCCATCATGTGGTCGGCCCACGACGGTCGGCCGAACAGCGCAGCGACCCGCTCGCGCAACGCCACCGCCTCGGCCAGGAGCTCGCGGTTGGTGTCGGCCGCCCGGTTGTTGAACAGCGTGCTGAGCTCACGACGACGATCGCGACGGCGGGCGTCGTCGAAGAACGGCACGACGTCCGGGTACGCCATCGTGATGCGGTACCGGCCGTCGTCCTCCCGGGCCAGGCCGGCGCGGTACTCGTCGGGCAGGCCCTCGAGGTCGTCCGCGGTGACGAGCATGGCGTCGGTGACCTCGGCGATGTGCTGGTTGAAGCGCACGCCGATCTCGACCAGCCGGGCCATCGCCGCCCGCACCTCGTCGCGCGCCTCGGGCGACAGGTCGTGGCCGGCCTTGCGGATGTCACGGACCGTGAAGTCGAGCAGCCTCGCCTGCTCGCCGGTGAGGACGGCGGCTTCGGGTGTGGCGGCGAGCTCGGTGACGGCGGCCGCGACGGCGGGGTCGAACGGCAGGTCGACCGCCCACCGCTCGAGGCGCTCCGACGCGGCATGACCGGCGGCGCGGACGTCGGCGTCGGTGTGGACGAAGGCCATGAACCCGGCGCTGCCCATCGCCTCGCTGATCACCCCGGCGGCGACGTCGAGCGGCAGGAGGGTCGCCTCCACCGACCGCGGCGCGCCGGCGCCGACGGCGGCGGCGACGATGGCGTTGGCGTCGTCGATCGCCCGCTCGGCTTCGGCGGCGACGGACTCGGTGGTGGCGTTGGCGAGATCGAACGGCACGTCTCGGACGCTACCGGTCGCTCAGAACAGGAGCTGGCCGACGGTGTAGATGAGGACGCCGGCGATGCCGCCGACCACCGTGCCGTTGATGCGGATGAACTGCAGGTCGTGACCGACCTGGAGCTCGATGCGCCGGGACGTGTCGTGGCTGTCCCAACGGGCGACCGTCGCTGGCGATGAGGTCACCGACCTCGCCCTTGTAGTTGTCGACGACGTAGGAGAGCGTGCGCTCCAACCAGTCGTCGAGCTTGTGCTGCAGCTCGGGATCGCCTCCGAGGCGCACGCCGAACTGGCGCAGGCCGTCGGCCACCCGCACCCGCAGGTCGCTCTCGGGATCGTCGGCCGCCTCCAGCACCGTCTTCTTGACCGACCCCCACAGCGACCCGAACCACGCCTGCACCTCGGGGTGCGAGAGGACCTCCTCCTTGAGCTCCTCGGCCTTGGCGATCATCGCCGGGTCGGTGCGCAGCCGGTTGGCGAGATCGAGGACGCGCTCCTCGAGCGAGTGGCGGACCTCGTGGTCCGGGTCGGCGAGGACGTCGGCGAGGAAGCTCTGCACGCCGGTGAAGATCTTGCCGAAGATGCGGTCGTCGATCGGCTCGGGCACCCACCACGGCGACTCGGTGTGCAGCCGGCCGCGCAGCGTGTCGCGGTTCTCCTCGAGGAACGTGCCGAGGCCCTTGAGCACCCCGTCGAGCAGCCGTTGGTCGTGGCCGCCCTCGACGCTGACGTCGATGGCCTTCGCGAGCGAGGGGCGCGACGTCGACCTGGCGCAGGCGGCGCTCGACCATCCCGCCGAGGGCGTCCTCGACGTCGTCGTCGTCGAGGACCTCGATGACGCCCTTCACCGCGTCGCCGGCCACACCAGCGGCCCGCGCCGGCGTGCTCGGTTCGGCGAGCCAGCGCCCGACGCGCTGGCCGACGTGGACGCCGGCCAGGCGCTCGGCGAGGACCTCGCGCGTGCAGGAAGTTGCCCTGCACGAACTCGCCGAGGCTGCGTCCGATCTGGTCCTTGCGCTTGGGAATGATCGCGGTGTGCGGGATCGGCAGGCCGAGCGGGTGGCGGAACAGCGCGGTCACCGCGAACCAGTCGGCGAGGGCGCCGACCATCGCCGCCTCGGCCCCGGCGCGCACGTAGCCGACCCAGGCCGGACCGCCCTCCTCGTTGGCCCGAGCGAGCAGGTAGACGCCGGCCGCGAAGACGAGCAGCCCGGTGGCGAACGATCTTCATCCGGACCAGGGCGCGGCGCTGGGCGGGATCCTCCGCCGCCATCACGGGAGCCGTCACGGCGGCGAACCTAGTGGCCGCTGCCATCTCGGCTCTGGGCATCCGAGGGTTTCGTGCAGGGCATCCCGGCCCGAAACCCTCCGATGCAACGAAACCCTCGGATGGGCGCGGTGCGCCGTCAGCGGGCGAACTGGGTGGTGTGCTCGGCGGCGTCGAGCAGCCAGCCGGGGACGATCCCGACGAACAGTGTGAAGGCGGCGGCGGCGAAGATCGCCAGGCCGGCCGAGAACGGGATGCGCACCGGGGTGTCGTCGGCGGCCGGATCGTCCATCCAGACGTTCACCATGATCCGCAGGTACAAGAAGGCGGCGACGACGGACGAGACCATGGCGATGATCGCCGAGCGCGTAGCTGTGCTCGTCGACGCCGGCGCGGATCACGCCGAACTTGGCGATGAAGCCCGACGTGAACGGCACGCCGGCCTGGGCGACGAGGAAGACGGTGAGGGCGAGCGCGAGCGTGGGTCGCGACTTGCCGAGACCCCGGAAGGCGTCGAGGTCGGTGCGCCGATCGCCGCGCCGGGCGATCAGGGCGACGACGCCGAACGTGCCGGCGACCATCACCGCGTACGCCAGCAGGTACACCAGCGCGCTGGGCACGCCGAGCCCACTGTCGGCCTCGCCGGCGCGGTGCGCCGCGGCCTCGACGCCGACGAGGATGAACCCGGCGTGCGAGATCGACGAGTAGGCGAGCATCCGCTTGACGTCCGTCTGCACGACCGCCAGGAACGAGCCGACGACCAGCGAGAGCACGGCGAGGATCCAGATCGCCGGACGCCAGTCGTCGCGGAACGCCGGCAGCCCGACGACGAACACCCGCAGCAGCGCGCCGAAGGCGCCGACCTTGCCGACCGACGCCATGAACGCGGTGATCGGGGTCGGGGCGCCCTGGTACACATCCGGCGTCCAGACGTGGAACGGGACCGCGGCGACCTTGAACCCGAGCCCGACGAGCAGCAGCGCGGCGCCGGCGAGCACCAGCGTGTCGTTGCGCTCCACCGGCACGCGGTTGGTGACGGCGTCGACCATCTTCGTGAGGTTGGTCGAGCCGATGGCCCCGTAGACGAGCGCGATGCCGTAGAGGAGGAACGCCGACGAGAACCCGCCGAGCACGAAGTACTTGAGGCCCGCTTCGGCGCTGCCCTCCTTGCGGCGGTAGCTGGCGGCGAGGACGTAGAAGCCGAGCGACATCATCTCGAGGCCGATGAACAGCACGATGAGGTCGTTCGCCGATGCCATCACGACGGCGCCGGTGGCGGCGACGAGGAACAGGGCGTAGACCTCGGGCCCGTCGAGGTCCTCTCGACGCAGGTAGTCGTCGCTCGTCAGGGCGATGAGGATGACGGCGGCACAGATCGTGATGGTCACGAACTGGGCGAACGCATCGAAGGACAGCGCCCCGCCGACGAGCGTCTTCGGACCCTGGTCGGTGATGTCGTCCCACAGCACCATCGACATCACGCCGGCCGCGCCGGCCGCCGCTGCCGTCACCGCTGCGTAGAGGCCCCGTGGCCACTGCGGCGTGAGCGCGCCGACGAGCAGCAGGAACAGGGCGGCACCCACGAGGATGAGGATCGGTGTGAGCGCGAACCACTGGACCTCGGGCCCGCTGAAGGTCTGGGCGAGCAACGTCATCCCTCGCCCTCGGCCTGTTCGTGGACCTCGGGCACGGGCGGCGTGATGCCGGTGCGCGACTCGACGTGTGAGATGAGGCGGTCGACGCTGGGCTCGATGCGATCGAGCAGCGGCTTGGGATAGATGCCGATGAACACGATGAGCCCGATGAACACCGCCATGACGAGGCCTTCACGGAGCTTCAGCTCGGGGAACGAGCGGTTCTCGTCGTCGACCTCGCCGTGGAACACCCGCTGGTAGGCCCAGAGCAGGTAGAGGGCGGCGAGGATCACGCCGGCAGCGGCGGCGACCGTCCACCAGCGGGCGGTCAGGAACGAGCCGATGAGGATGAGGTACTCGCCGACGAAGCCGTTCAGGCCGGGAACGCCGATCGACGACAGCATGATCACGGTGAACACGCCGGCGAAGATCGGGGCCACCGACTGGATGCCGCGCAGCTCGCTGATCTGGCGGGTGTGGCGGCGCTCGTAGATCCAACCGACGAGGAGGAACAGGGCGCCGGTCGACAGGCCGTGGTTGAGCATCTGCAGCACGCCACCGGTGACCGACTGGGACGTGACGGCGAAGATGCCGAGCACGATGAAGCCGAGGTGGGCGATCGAGGAGTAGGCGACGAGGCGCTTGAGGTCCTGCTGCATCGTCGCGACGATGGCGCCGTAGAGGACGCCGATGACGGCGAGGGTGAGGAACAGCGGCCGCGCCCACCAGGTGGCCTCGGGGAACAGGTACAGCCCGAAGCGCAGCAAGCCGTACGTCCCCAACTTCAGCATCACGCCGGCGAGGATCACCGAACCGGCCGTCGGCGCTTGGGTGTGGGCGTCGGGGAGCCAGCGTGTGCAACGGGAAGATCGGCACCTTCACCGCGAACGCGATGGCGAAGGCGAAGAACAGCCAGCGCGCCGTCGAGGTGGCGAAGTCGGCGTGCTCGGCGATCTCGGTGAGGTCGAACGTCAGCCGTCCGACGCCGGGGCGGGCCAGGAACGCGGTGGCCACGACGCCGACGAACATGAACGCCGAGCCGAACATCGTGTACAGGAAGAACTTGAGCGCCGCGTAGCGCCGTTGGTCGTAGCCCCACCCGCCGATGAGGAAGTACATCGGCACGAGCACGATCTCGAAGAAGATGAAGAACACGAAGAGGTCGAGGCTCAGGAAGCTGCCCATCACGCCGGCCTCGAGCAGCAGCAGCCAGGCGAGGTACGGCTTCTCGTCGTGGTGCGGGTCGGTTCCGATGATCGCCAGCGGGAACAGCACGCCGGTCAGCACGACGAGGAACAGCGAGATGCCGTCGACGCCGAGGTGCCACGAGATGCCCCACGCCGAGATCCACGAGTGCTTGGACACGAACTGGAAGCCGTCGTTGCCGGTGTCGAACTTCACCATCAGCCAGACGCTCATGGCGGCCGTCGCCACGCTGGCGATCAGCGCGATCAGCTTGACGAGCTCGGGGCGGCGGCGGCCGGTGACGGCGACCGCGAGGGCACCGGCCACCGGCACCAGGATGAGCGCGGTGAGGATCGGGAACCCGGCGGAGGACTCGGGCACTAGAGCATCCCCCGCACGACGACGAACCAGGCGAGCAGCAGGACGACGCCGATGCCGATGATGCCGGCGTACGTGCGCACGTAGCCGGTCTGGCCCTTGCGCAGCTCGCTGCCGGTGCCGCGCACCAGCTTCGCGGTGCCGTTGACGGCCCCGTCGATGATCTTCTGGTCGAACCACGCGGTGTCCTGGAACGCGGCGCGTCCCGGGCCACCCATGAAGTCGCTGATCGTGCGGTCGTAGTACCAGCCGTTGAGGAGGATGACCGGCTCCATCGCCTTGATCCGACCGCGCTCGTACACGAGGTAGGCGATGACGATCCCGAGGATCGCCGCCGTCGTCGCGATCAGCATGAGCACCGTCGTGTGGTCGCCGGCCCAGGTCCCGTCGATGTTGCGTTCGCCGAACTCGACCACCGGCTCGAGCCAGGAGCCGAGCTTGCCCGTCATCGAGTCGGGCAGCCACGACACGCCGGGCAGCTGGATCAGACCGCCGATGATCGACAGGCCGGCCAGCACGACGAGCGGGATCAGCATCACCGGCGGGCTCTCGTGGGGCTTGAACTCGCCGTGGGCGCCGTGCTCCTGGGCATGGTCCTCCCACCGCGCCTTGCCGAAGAAGACGAGGATCACCTGGCGCGTCATGTAGTACGCGGTGAGGAGGCCGGTGAACAGCCCGATGGCGTACAGCGCCGGGCTCTTGGCCAACGAGAAGGAGAGGATCTCGTCCTTCGACCAGAAGCCGGCGAACGGGGGCACGCCGGCGATCGCCAGCCAGCCGACGATGAACGTGGCGGCCGTGATCGGCATCCACACCCGCAGGTGGCCCATCTTGCGCATGTCCTGCTCGTCGTGCATCCCGTGGATGACCGACCCCGACCCGAGGAACAGCAGCGCCTTGAAGAAGGCGTGCGTGATCATGTGGAAGATCGCCGCCACGTAGGCGCCGGAGCCGACCGCCAGGAACATGTAGCCGAGCTGGCTCACGGTCGAGTAGGCGAGCACCTTCTTGATGTCGGTCTGGGCGACGGCGATGGTCGCCGCGAACAGCGCCGTGATGACACCGACCCACGCGATCAGCGTCGGCAACCACGGCGCCGACACGGCCAGCAGCGGACTGATGCGGACCATGAGGAACACGCCGGCAGTGACCATCGTCGCCGCGTGGATCAGCGCCGACACCGGCGTCGGGCCCTCCATCGCATCGGGCAGCCAGAAGTAGAGCGGCAGCTGGGCGCTCTTGCCGGTGGCGCCGAGGAACAGCAGGGCGGCGATGCCGGTCGCCGCCGAGCGGGTGATCGACCCGGTCTCGGCGCTGTGGTTGATCACCGAGTAGCTGATCGAGCCGACCGACTCGAACGCCAGGAACATGGCCAGCATGAACCCGAAGTCGCCGACCCGGTTGGTGACGAACGCCTTCTTGCCCGCGGTCGCCGCCGAGGCCCGGGTCTGCCAGAACGAGACCAGCAGGTACGAGCAGGTGCCGACGCCTTCCCACCCGAGGAACGTCACGAGCAGGTTCTCGCCGAGGACCAGCATCAGCATCGAGAACGCGAACAGGTTGAGGTACACGAAGAACTTGGAGAACTTCGGGTCGCCGTGCATGTAGCCGATGGCGTAGAGGTGGATCAGCGCCCCGATGCCGGTGACGAACAGGCACATCGTGATGCTCAGCGGGTCGGCCAGGAACGCCATGTCGACGTGCAACGACCCGACGGGCAGCCACTCGAACAGCGTGACGACGTGCGACCGCTCCTCGGCCGGCTTGCTCAGCAGGTCGATGTACGCGCCGACGGCGACGACGAACGACGCCGCGACCATCAGCGTGGCGAAGTAGCCGGCCTTCGGATCGCCCAACTTGCGGCCGAAGACCACCAGCGTCAGGAACCCGACCAGTGGGAACGCAGGGATCAGCCAGATCACGTCGACCACGGCGCCGTCAGCCCTTCAGTTCCGCGAGGTCGTCGGCCGTCGCGCCGGGTCGCCGGCGCAGGATCGAGATGATGATGCCGAGGCCGACGACGACCTCGGCGGCGGCCACCACGAGCACGAAGAACACCGCTGTCTGGCCGCCGATGTCGCCGAGCCGCGTGGAGAACGCGACGAAGCTCAGGTTGACCGCGTTGAGCATCAGCTCGATGCACATGAACATCACGAGCGGGTTGCGGCGGACGAGGAGCCCCATGGCGCCGATCGCGAACAGCACCGCAGCGAGGATGAGGTACCAGGTCGGGGTGGGGGCGACCTCGGCGATCACGTCGCGCCTCCGGAGTCGCCGGTGTCGTCGCGCCGCTTCTCGCGCCGGGTCATCACGACCGTGCCGGCGACGGCGACGATCAGCAACACCGACGTCAGCTCGAAGGCGAACACGTTGTCGCTGAAGAGGTTGTGGGCGAGTTGGCGGACGTTGCCGTCGTGATCGACCGGCACGCCGTCCGGCGCGCCACCGGTGACCGAGCCGGCGACGTCCAGGCCGGTGCCGACGGTGAGCGGCAGCGTGTCGCGCGTCGACACGATGGCGGCGACGAGGAGCCCGATGAGGCCGACGCCCATGACCGCCGCCAGCGGCCGCTGGATCGGCAGCGCGTCGGTGCGCAGCTGCTCGACCCGATCGACGCCGAGCAGCATGATCACGAACAGGAACAGCACGACGATCGCCCCGGCGTACACGATCACCTGCACGGCGGCGAGGAAGTGGGCCTCCATCGCGACGAAGTGCACGGCGACGCCGAACAGCGTCATCACCAGGCTCAGCGCGGCGTGCACCGGATGCCGGTAGATGATCACGCCGATCGCCCCGCCGATCACCATCATCGACGCGACGATGAAGACCAACAGCTCCATCAGGCCTTTTCCTCAGGGGCCCGGATCCCGTAGCCGAGCTCGCCGCTCCAGCCGACGAGACCGACGAAGTCGGCGTCACCGGACGGCGCCGTCGCCCGCACCCAGCCGCTCGTCTTCTCGTCCTCGCCCTGGCGCCAGTCCTCCCACGGCATGTGCTGCGGCTGACCGTCGTCGCCGACCAGCAGCTCGGTCTTGGTGTAGATCGAGTCGCGCCGGTTGGTGAACGAGAACTCGAACATCTTCGACTCGGTGATCGCCTCGGTCGGGCAGGCCTCGACGCACAGGTCGCAGTGGATGCAGCGCAGGTAGTTGATCTCGTAGACGAAGCCGAAGCGCTCGCCGGGCGATGTCGGCGCATCGGGGTCGTTGTCCTGGCCGCGGACGTAGATGCACTTGGCCGGGCAGACCCCTGCGCACAGCTCGCAGCCGATGCACTTCTCCATGCCGTCCTCGTAGCGGTTGAGGACGTGGCGGCCGTGGAGCCGGTCGGGCTTGACCGACTTGACGTCGTCGCGCGCGTCGGCGGGGGGCAGTGCGTCGGCGGACTGCCCGTGGCGCCGACCCTTGGCCTCCTCCTTGCGGGCGGCGCGACCGCCCGAGTAGTTCTTCGTCAGCCGCTTGCCGCCGAACAGGCGGTGCTGGCGCAGCGTGACCCCGAAACCCTGCCACCAGCCCATCAGGTCAGCACCCCCTCGCGCTGGCGCGCGGCGTAGCGGACGGCGAGCACGAGCAACCCGCCGGCGGCGGCGATCACGGCGACGCTGATGATCACCACGGCCCAGACGTTCCAGTCGTTGTCGTTGCCGACGCGAATGGCGGCGAGGAGCAGGAACCAACCGAGCGAGATCGGGATCAGCGCCTTCCAACCGAGGTCCATCAGCTGGTCGTAGCGCAGCCGGGGCAGCGTCGCCCGCAGCCAGACGTAGACGTACAGGAAGATGAACACCTTCAGCACGAACCAGACGATGCCCTCGAGGTCGTTGGGGATCAGCGGGATGTCCGCCGTCCAGTCGCCGAAGGCCAGGGGCTGCGGCCCACCGAGGAACAGCGTGACGATGATGCCGCTCATCGTGATCGAGTTCATGAACTCGGCGAGGAAGAAGAGGGCGAACCCGAACGCCGCGTACTCGGTGTTGAAGCCGCCGACGAGCTCCTGCTCGGCCTCGACGAGGTCGAACGGCGGCCGGTTGAGCTCGGCGGTGGCGGCGATCATGAACACCGCGAAGGGCACGATGCCGGTGGCGATGAGGTTCCAGTTGAAGAAGTCGGTCTGGTCGGCGACGATGCCGGCGGTCGACAGCGTCCCCGCCGACAGCAGCACGGCGGCGACGCTCAAGCCGAGGGCGGCCTCGTAGGAGATCATCTGGGCCGAGGCCCGCACCGCGCCGAGCAGCGGGTACTTCGAGCCGCTCGACCAACCGGCCAGCATGATCCCGTACACGGCGATCGACGACAGCGCCAGGACGAGCAGGATGCCGATCGGCGGATCGGCCAGCTGGATCCGGGTCTGGTGGCCGAACCACGTGACGATGCCGTCGTTGCCGTCGCGGAAGTCACCGCCGATCGGGATGACCGACCACACGAGGAACGCCGGCACGAAGGCGAGGAACGGGGCGAGCCGGTACACCCAGCGGTCGGCCCGATCGGGCATGAAGTCCTCTTTGAAGATCAACTTCATGCCGTCGGCGAGCGTCTGCAGCATGCCGAACGGGCCGGCCTTGTTCGGGCCGACGCGGTTCTGCATGCCGGCGATGATCTTGCGCTCGAACCAGACCATGAACATCGTGCCGACGAGGCCGATGATGAAGATGACGACGACCTTCGCGAGGACGAGGACGATCGGCGTCCACTTCAGACCGCTGTCCAGCAGCGGGTCGATGGCGAGCAGTGCGGTCATCGCCTTACAGCCGCTCCACGCGCACGTCGAGCGCCGGCGCGGCGGTGTCGATGATGTCGGTGATCGAGGCGCCGGGCACGTTGAACGGCACCTGCAGCGAGCCGCGCGGCACCCGCTCGTCGCCGGCGACGGGGAGCACGACGGTGCCCTTGGCCGACACGATGCGGACCTGCTCGCCGGTGACGACGCCGATGCGGGTGAGGTCGAGCGGGTTGACGCGGGCAGCTGCTGGAGTGGCGAGGTCGGCCAGCGATGGCGAGTGCGCCGTCAGCACGGCCCGGTCGTACAGCTTGCGCGTCAGCACCAGCCGATAGTCGTAGCTGACGCGGTCGGCGGCGCGCGACATCGACCCGGACAGGGCGGTGTCGTCGGCAGCCGGGATGGCGAGCACGCCGTCCTTCGCCGCCTGCAGCGCGGCCCGTGTCGCGCCGGCGTACGCAGGCACGTTGGCGGCGATGGCGTCGGTGATCTCCTCGACCGACGTCAGGGCGTCGGCAACGTCGACGTGGTCGAGCAGGTCGGCCAGCTCGACGGCGATCATCCAGTCGGGCCGCGCCGTCCCAGCCGCCGACACCTTCTGGCCAACGGTGGTGACACGCCCCTCGAGGTTCGTCGTCGTACCGGACTTCTCGCCGTAGGCGCAGGCCGCCAGCACGACGTCGGCGGCGGCCGTGGAGTCGGTCATGAACGTGTCGATGGAGATGATCCGACGAGCACCGGCCAGGGCCCGACGGGCGAGCTCGGCGTCCGGGAAGTCGCTCAACGGGTCGGCGCCGAGGAGCACGAGGAGGTCGAGGTGGCCATCGGCGGCGGCGGTGAGGATGCCGGCGGTGTCGAGGCCGCCGGCGGCCGGCGTGAGACCGACCTGCAGCGCGCCGACGACGTTGCCTCGGCGCAGCGCCGGGAGCACCTTGGCGCCGGGACACGCATCGAGCACGGCGCGCAGCGCAGCGGACGCGGCCTCCGACGACTCGGCGAGGTTGGCCCGCCCGGCGACGACGACGACGGGACCGGCGCGCAGCTGGTCGGCGATGACGTGATCGGCGAGCGCGGCCTCGATCTGCCCGACGGCACCCGCCTCGACGGTGATGCTGCGCCAGGCATGACCGGTGAGGCCGGTGGCGGCGGGAGCGAGCTCGATGATCTTGACCTTGCGCTGCTCGGCCGCGTGACGCAGCCGGAGGTGCAGGACCGGCAGCTCCTCCTTGAGATCGGGCGCCAGCAGCACGACCGTCGCCGCCGCCGTCGTCTCGTCGATCGTGGCACGCGGCAGCGCCAGGAGGGCGGCCGGCAGCCCGTCGCCGAGCTGCGCATCGCGGTTGGCCACCCCGAGCGCGTCGGCGAGCGCCGCCCACGCGTAGGCGTCCTCGTTCGTGCCGCGCGCCCCGCCGATGATCGCGATGCTGCCGGCACCGCCGCCGCTGAGCGCATCCCGCACCAGCTGGGCGGCCGCATCCATGGCGACGCTCCATGACGTCTCGGCGAGCCCACCCTCGCCGCGCACGTACGGCGCCAGCAGCCGGTCGTCGGCGCTCGTCGCCTCGAAGTTGAAGCGGCCGCGGTCGCACAACCAGCTCCAGTTGACCGGGTCCGAGTCGACGCCGAGGTAGCGCACGAGCTGGTCGCGCGACGACTGCACCACGGTGCGACAGCCCACGCTGCACGTCGTGCACGTGCTCTCGACCTGCTCCAGGTCCCACGGCCGGGCCTTGAAGCGGTACGGCGCCGCGGTCAGCGCGCCGACCGGGCAGATCTGCACGGTGTTGCCGGAGAAGTACGACGCGAACGGTTCGTCCGGGAACGTCATCACCTGCGTCTGGTTGCCGCGCTGCATGAAGCTGATCAGCGGATCGCCTGCGACCTCGTCGGCGAACCGCGTGCAGCGGTCGCACAGGATGCACCGCTCGCGGTCGAGCAGCACGAGGTCGCTGATCGGGATCGGCTTCTCGAAGTGGCGCTTCTCCTCGACGTAGCGACTCTCCCCGGGGCCATGGCTGAACGCCTGGTCCTGCAGCGGGCACTCGCCGCCCTTGTCGCACACCGGGCAGTCCAGCGGGTGGTTGGCGAGCAGCAGCTCGAGGATGCCCTGCTGCGTCCGCTTCGTCGTCGTCGACTCGGTGTCGACCTTCATGTCGGGCGCCACCGTGACCATGCACGTCGGCGTCAGTTGGGGGCCGCGCCCGCTGTCGACCTCGACGAGGCACATCCGGCACATCCCGACCGAGCTCATCCGGTTGTGCCAGCAGAACCGCGGGATGTACGTGCCGGCGCGCTCCGCGGCGGCGATGATCAGCTCGCCCTTGCGGGCCGTGAACGCCCGGCCGTTGATCGTGATCGGCACCGCGTTGGGATCGGGCTCCGGCGGCAACGGGGCCTCCTGGGCCTCGGCCGCCTGCTCCGGCGCCTCGTTCTCGGCCGGCTTCGGGTGATCTGCTCGACGCGTGTCGCTGCTCATGCGCCGGCCGCCGACACGGGGATCCGGATGCGCGGCTTGATCTTGGCCTCGAACTCGTCGCGGAACAGCGTCAGCGCCGAGTGGATCGGGGCGTACGCCGACGGCCCGACGAAGCAGATCGTCGTCATCTTGTACGGGAACGGCACCGCCTCGAGGCCGAGCCGTTCGCTGGCCGCATGGGGGAAGGCGCCGGGGCAGATCGACTCGCCGACGCCGTACAGCAGGTCGAGGTCCTCGGGCGCGCCGTGGCCGTCGCAGATGCGGGTGAGGATGCGCTCCAGCCACGTGCCGCCCTCGCGGCACGGCACGCACTTGCCGCACGACTCGTGGGCGTAGAAGCGGGCCAGCGAGAGGGCGGCCAGCGGGATGTCCGTCGTGTCGTCCATCACCATGATCGCCCCCGAGCCGGTCATCGAGCCCGCCGCGCTCACGAGCTTGTTCTCGTACGGCAGGTCGAGCTGATCGGGCAGGAACCACGGCGCCGAGCCGCCGCCCGGGACGAACGTCTTGAGCTCGTTGTCGTCGCGGATCCCCTGGCAGAACTCGTCGCCGTAGATCATCTCGCGGAACGTCGTCGTGCCGTTGACGACCTCGAAGACACCGGGCCGCTTGACGTGCCCGGAGATGGCGACCATGCGCGTGCCCGGTGAGGTCTCGCTGCCGATGGCCGTGTAGGCGGCGGCGCCGTTGACCATCAGCCACGGCAGGTTGGACAGCGTCTCGACGTTGTTGACGATCGTCGGCTGGCCGTAGAGGCCGATGGCGGCCGGGAAGAACGGCGGCTTGAGGCGCGGCATCCCGCGGTTGCCCTCGAGGCTCTCGATGAGCGCCGTCTCCTCGCCCACCACGTAGGCGCCGGCGCCCCACTGCATCACGATGTCGACCGACAGCTCGCTGCCGAGGATGTTCGTGCCGACGTAGCCCGCGGCGTAGGCCTCGTTGAGGGCGGCGGCGACGCGCTCCTGGGCGACGGCCATCTCGCCGCGGATGTAGAGGAAGCACTGCGAGAGGCCTGCCGCGTACGAGGCGATGAGGCAGCCCTCGATCAGCTGATGCGGATCGAGCTCCATCAGCAGGCGGTCCTTGTAGGTGCCGGGCTCGCTCTCGTCGCCGTTGACGACGAGGTAGCGCGGCCACACGCCCTGCGGCGTCAGGCCCCACTTCACGCCAGCGGGGAAACCGGCCCCGCCGCGGCCGAGGACGGTGGCGTTGCGCACCTCGTCGTGCACCGCTTGCGGCGTCTTGGCGAGCGCTGCCTTGAGCCCGTCGTAGCCACCGGTCGCGAGGTAACGGTCGAGCGTGTAGCTGTCGTCGTAGGAGAAGCGCGAGGTGACGATCACCGGGCGGTCGCCGGCGATGAAGCCCGGCGCGCGTGGATCGGAGTACCCGTGTCGGTCATGACGAGGTGCCTTCCGGTGCGGGCGGCGGGACCCACGGCGGCGGGCCGGTGACGTCGTCGGGATCGCGAGGCCCGACGCCGCGGTCGGCGGGGATCCGCTGGCGCACCGTCGCCAACGTGCCGTGGGGCGGGATCTCGCCGTCGAGGGCGCCCGATCGGAGGTCATCGAAGAGCCGGTCGATGTCACCGTTCGTGACCCGGTAGCGGTAGCGGTAGTTGACCTGCAGGCACGGCGCCTCGGTGCAGGCGGCCTGGCACTCGGCGTGCTCGAGGGTGATGAGGCCGTCGTCGGTCGTGCCGCCGGCGCGGATGCCGAGGCGCTCCTCGGCGTGGTGCATCAGCTGATCGGCGCCGAGCAGCAGGCACGACATCGTCTGGCAGATGTTGACGATGTACTTGCCGACCGGCTCGAACTTGAACATCTCGTAGAACGTCGCCGTCCCGAGCACCTCGGCCGGCGTGTGGCCGATGAGCTCGGCGATGTGGGTCATCGCGTCGTTGGTGAGGTGGCCGTCCTGCTCCTGGGCCAGGTGCAGCAGCGGGATCAGCGCCGACTTCGGCCGCGGGTAGCGCCCGATGATCTCCTTGGCGATCGAGACGTTGGCATCGGAGAGACGCGGCATGTCAGCGGTCCACATCCCCGAGGACCGGGTCGATCGACGAGATGATCGCCACCGCGTCGGCGACGAGGCGACCGCGCATCATGTGTGGCAGGCACTGGATGTTGACGAACGACGGAGCCCGCATGTGGATGCGGTACGGGCGCGGCCCGCCGTCGCTGGCGATGTAGCAGCCGAGCTCGCCGCGCGGGCTCTCGACGGCGACGTAGACCTCGCCCTCGGGCACCTTGAAGCCCTCGGTGAAGATCTTGAAGTGGTGGATCAGCGCCTCCATCGACTCGTCGATGCGGGCACGCGGCGGCGGCGTCACCTTCTTGTCCTGGATCCGGTAGTCGCCGGCCGGCATCTTCTCCAGGATCTGCTGGACGATGCGCATCGACTCGCGGACCTCGTTGAGCCGGATCGCGTAGCGGTCGAACGCGTCGCCGTAGGTGCCGACCACCACGTCGAAGTCGACCTCCGGGTACTTCATGTACGGCATCCCGCGCCGGATGTCCCAGTCGACGCCCGTCGAGCGCAGCACGACGCCGGTGGCGGCGAGGGCGATGGCCTCGGTCGGGGTGATCACGCCGACGCCCTGCAAGCGCTCCCGCCAGATCGGCTGGCCGGTCATCAGGGTGTCGTACTCGTCGAGGCGCGGTGGGATCAGCTCGAGCAGTCGCAGCACGTCGTCGCGCCAGCCCGGCGGCAGGTCGGCGGCGACGCCGCCGACGCGGATGTAGTTGTGGTTCATCCGCAGGCCGGTGACCTTCTGGAAGAAGCGCAGCACCTCCTCGCGCTCGCGCCAGCCGTAGATCATCATCGACACGGCCCCGAGGTCCATGCCGTTGGTGGCGAGGAACACGAGGTGGCTGGCCATCCGGTTGAGCTCGGACATCAGCATGCGGATCCAGATGGCCCGGTCGGGGATGTCCTCGTCGATGCCGAGCAGCTTCTCGGTGGCGAGGGAGAAGGCCAGCTCGTTGAAGAACGGGCTCAGGTAGTCCATCCGCGTGACGTTCGTGCCGCCCTGCAGGTAGGTCAGGTGCTCGCCGGTCTTCTCCATGCCGGTGTGCAGGTAGCCGATGATCGGCTTGCACCGCAGCACCGTCTCGCCCTGCAGCTCCAGCATCAGCCGCAGCACGCCGTGGGTGCTCGGGTGGGCCGGGCCCATGTTGAGGATCATCGTCTGGTCCTCGTCGGGGTTCTCCGGCAGCTCGCCGAGCTGGGCCGCCTCGGCCTCGCTCATCCGCAGCACGGCACCGACCTCGCGCAGCAGCTCGGCGGCCGTGCTCTCCGAGCGCGGCTTGAGCTCCTGCGACTCCTCCGCCGTCTGGCGGATCAGCGCCGGATCCGGCTTGTACCCCGTGTCGGTCATGAGTTCGCCTCTTTGAACTGCACGGGGATGGAGCCGACCTCGTAGTCCTTGCGCAGCGGGTGGCCCTCCCAGTCCTCGGGCATCAGGATGCGCGAGAGGTCGGGGTGGTCGGTGAAGGAGATGCCGAACATGTCGAACGCCTCCCGCTCCATCGCCTCGGTCCCGGGGTGGACGTCGAACAGCGTCGGCAGCGTCGGGTCGTCAGCGGGGAGCTGGACCCGGACCCGGATGCGCCGGCCGGCGGCGATGTCGAGGAAGTTGACGACGACCTCGAAGCGCCCGGCCTCGACGCCCGCCGGCAGCGTGCGGGTGGGGAAGGCGAGGTAGTCGACCACCGTGAGGTCGACGCACATCGTGTAGCCGTCGTCGGTGAGCGCCTTGACGGCGTCCATGTACTGCTCGCGCGTGCGCGTGGATCACCAGCTGCCCGCGACTCTCGTCGCGCGGGCACCCGTAGAGGTCGGTCGGCTCAGGTGCCGCGTCGATCCGTTCGGCGTCCTCGATGTCGGACACGGGTCACTTGCTCCCCAACAGCACCGGCTGGCCCGACGACGGCACCTCGGAGACGTGGATGTTGGCGCCGCGGCCCTCGCCACGCCGCTTCATCAGCTCGCCGTCCTCGATCAGCTGGTGCAGGTGCTCGATGGCGTGCAGCAGCGTCTCCGGCGTCGGCGGGCAACCCGGGGCGTAGATGTCGACCGGCACGACCTGGTCGACGCCCTGCACGATCGCGTAGTTGTTGAACATCCCGCCGGTCGAGGCGCACACGCCCATCGAGATGACCCACTTGGGCTCCATCATCTGGTCGTAGACCTGGCGCAGCACGGGGGCCATCTTCTGGCTGACGCGGCCGGCGACGATCATGATGTCGGCCTGACGCGGCGAGGCCCGGAAGACCTCCATGCCGAAGCGGGAGAGGTCGTAGTGGGCGCCGCCTGCCGCCATCATCTCGATCGCGCAGCACGCCAAGCCGAAGTTGGCCGGCCACGAGCTGCGGGCCCGCGCCCACTTGACGAGGTCCTCGATGCGACTGGTGATGACGTTGTGCGTCATGCCAGCGAGGCCGTCGTCGCGGATGTCCTCGATCACTCCCACCGCAGACCTCCTACGCCGCTTCCTCGGGCTCCGCCCGCTCCAGCGGCCGCCCCTCGGTGCCGACCTTGCGGATCGTCGTGGTCAACGTGCGCTCCGGGCTGACCTGGCGCGCGTCGGCGACGAGGTCCCGGATGCGCTGCAGCGGACCCCAGTCGAGGCCGCCGCGGGCGACCTCGTACACGAAGGTCAGGAAGAACAGGGCCGAGAAGATCAGGATCGCAACGAACCCGTAGATGCCGACATCGGCGTGGGCCACCGCGTACGGGTACACGAAGATGATCTCGATGTCGAACATGATGAAGAGCATCGCGACGATGTAGAAGCTGACCGGGAAGCGCTCCGGCGGCTCGCGACTGGGGACGATGCCGCACTCGTACGGAGCGTCCTTGGCCGCCGACGGCCGCTTCGGTGCCAGCAGGTGCGACATCATCAGGCTGATCGCGCCGAACACCACGGCGAGCAGCAGCAAGATGACGATGGGCAGTACTGGCTCACTGGCACCCTCGGAGCGCGACGTGTGCCCGAGCTCGCTGGTGCACCAGTGAGCCGAGGACCGTGCTCCATGGTTCGTTCGCTCGAAGACTCGCTCTCTCACTTGCTGCGGTCGACGAGTCGGGCGGGAGCTCATCGCACCATCATCCCGCAGGAACCGGTGAGGCGCTGCGGTTGGCGACGAGCGTTCGTTCGCGGCGGTGCAACAGCCAGCACAGGACGAGGAAGATGATGCCGGCACCGAACATCAGGACGAAGGCCGGTTGGCGTCGGGTGCCGAGGTTGCGCACCATGTAGACGTACTGGTGCTGGCGCGTCGTGTCGATCTCGGCCGCCGGTGGGGCGCGGCCGGCCTCGGTGCGCGTGATCACCAGCGGCGCCACCTCGACGACGACGTAGTGCGGCTTGTGGAAGAAGGCGAAGAGGTCGAAGTCGCCGATCATCGGGAACCGCTCGCCGCCGGTGTCGAAGACGTTGACCGCCTTGAACTCGCCGGCGTCGAAGGTCTTGGTCTCCTCGAGGAACGTCGCCGCCGCCGACGACGCCTGGCCGAACTGCGTGTCGGACTCCGACAGGGGTGTCCATCCCTCGGTCTGGAACTGCTGCTTCACGAGGTCGGCCTGCTCGGGGAACGGCGTGTCGGGCGGGAAGTCGAGGCGCTGGTCGAACACGCCGGCCGTGTAGAGCGCACCGACGTCCTGCAACACGGTGCGACCGGGGACGGCGTCCCACGTCGGGTCCTTGCCGCGCAGGCCGATCCCGTAGATGCTCCACACGATCCCCATCAGGAGCATCCACCCGGCGAGGCCGGTCAGGGCGACCAGGAAGCCGAGGCGGGCACCGAGGTTGGTGGCCAGGATCATGTAGACGCCACCCATCAGCACCGCCACCGCGATGACGACGATGAGGATGCCGCGCAGCTCGGGCGACCAGTTGATCGCCAGCAGGGTCGTGGCCAGGGTCACTACAGGCTCCGCACGTACTGGATGATGGCCGTCAGCTGCTCGTCGGTGAGCAGCTGCCCGAAGCCGGGCATCTTGCCGCTCCCCTGCGACTGCGGTGCGTAGCCGGCGCCGTTCACCGAGCCGGCGGCGACGAACTCCTTCATCGCCTCCTCGCTCGGGAACTTGGCGGTGACGTTGCCGCCCGTGAGGTTCCAGCCGAACGCGCCCTGACCGGGGACGCCGGGATCGCCGTAGCTCCAGCCCTTGGTGTGGCAGCGCGCGCAGCTGTAGGCGCCGCTGTTCAAGTTGAGGTTGAACAGCGCTTCGCCGTACGTCTTGTACGTGCCGTCGGTGACGGACTGGCGGGCGAGCGTCTCGATGTTGGCCTGGTCCTTGGCGGGCAGGTGACCGCTCGGGCAGAGCGGATCACCGGCCTCCTCGGGCGAGCAGTCCTCGCGAGGGATCTGGATGGTCTTGAGGTACTCGATCAGCGTCTGGATCTGCTGGTCGTTCATCGGGCCGCCGCCGGCCAGGCCCCACGCCGACATCGGCGAGCCGGGTCGGCCGTACGTGAGGATGTACTTCACCTCGTCCTCGTCGAACCGGTACAGCACCGTGTTCAACGCCGGGGCGTACCAGTTCACGGCCCGCACCTGTCCGGTCACCTGATCGGTGACGGTGTACGGCGCGGTGCCGCCGTTGGCCTTCATGCCGCCGTGGCAGCCGGCGCAGTTGAAGCCGCCGTTCGCGGTCGGCTGGAAGAGCGTGGAACCCCAACCGGCGAGCCGCCGCTGGATGCCTTCCGTCGCCCCCGCCTGGCGGTCCGGCTCGAACACCCAGTAGAGGGGCAGGCCGATGACGATCACGACGAGCAACAGCACGCCGTACAGCTGGACACGCTCGAGTCGCTTCCCTTCCAGCACCTCGTCCGAGTAGTACGGCCGGCGGTTGGGGGCCAGCTCGATCTCCGAGCCGACCTCCTTGCGCGACGAGGCGTTGTTGAGGAAGTAGTAGACGATCCAACCGACGAGGATGATCGCGAAGATGATCCACGCGATCGACGTCGTCGCCAATGCGATCACTGCTGCAACGCTCCCATCAGTGCTTCTCCCCGCCGCCGGTGATGCAGTGCGGGCCCTCGGCCTCCTGGCCGGTCGTGTTCGTGCCGATCGCCGGGCCCGGCACGATCGTGCCGGTGTTGACCGTGACGTCGCCGTTGCCGGCGATCGTGATCGGGAAGCGGTCCATGCCGCGCGGCGCCGGGCCGGCCTTCTTCTCGCCGACCTGGTTGTACTGCGACCCGTGGCACGGGCACTCGAACCACTGGCTGGTGAGGCATGACGGCACACGGCACCCGAGGTGCGGGCACTTCTGGTAGAGCGCCACGATGCCGCCTTGCTGCATCCCGGACACGATGTTGGCGGTGTAGATGGTGCGCGCCTTCGGGAGCGCGTCGGCGGGGTACTCGGTGATCCACGTACGGGCGGCCGGGGCGTAGAAGAAGCCCTGCCCGTCGCGGATGCCCTGCTTGATGTCGTCGAGCTTGCCGACGTTCACGGGCTGGCCGAACCCGCCCTTGGCCGTCGGCCACAGGAAGGCGACGAAACCGGCGGCGGCGAACGAGCCGATGCCGGCGCTCATCAGCGCGACGGTGGCGCGGTTGAAGAACTGCCGGCGGCTGACGCCGATGGCCTCGGGATCGGGCGGCGACCACGGGGCCACCGCGCTCTCGGCCACGGTGGCGACACCGGTGCCGTAGCGGGCCAGCTCGCCGGCGCGCTCGGCCTCTTGGCGGGTCGGTGCGTGCTCGACGACCTCGTCCGGTCGTGATTCGCGAGCGGCCGCGTCACGGCGGCGGGTCTCGGCTGACAGGGCCCCGGCTCCGCGGACGTCGGACCGGCGGGCCAGCGTGACGAACGCGAGGGCGGCGAGGATGACGACCGCGGCGATGGCGATGGCGATGATGACGGCAGCGGACATGGTGCGCAGCGACTCCGATCAGAGCTCGAAGAAGAGCCCGTCGCTCCACGGCAGCGTGAAGTTGAACCCGGGCCCGCGGAAGAACGAGCCGATCATCACGAGCACCGCCCAGAACATGAGGTGCACCGTCATCAGCGACGTGGCGAACTTGCGGTCCTCGGGCTTGTTCGACGGGTTCTTGTCGATGTACGGGGCGAAGATCAGCACGATGAGCCCGACGCCCGGGATCGTCACGCCGGCGATCATCGGGTGGAACATCGTCAGCAGCTCTTGCAGGCCGAGGAAGTACCACGGCGCCTTGGACGGGTTCGGCGTCTGGTTGATGTTGGCCAGCTGGAGCAGCGGGGCGTTGACGAAGATCGAGAAGACGAACGTGAACGCCAGGCACACGAGGGAGGCGACGAACTCGGCCGCCAGCAGGTGCGGCCAGGTGTGCACCTTGTCGACCGGCGACGCCTTGACCTCTTGGATCGAGCCGCTCTTGACGACCGTGAGGAGGCGTTGGGTGTGTCCGCCGGGGCCGGCCCCGATCGGGACGCCGCCGCTCCCCGGGGTGGCCTGCACGACCGAGGCCACGCGGTCCTGGACGGCCACGGCGCCGCCGCCACCGGCCGCCGGCGCGTCGGCGGCCGCCCCGCCACCGGCGTTGGCCTTGGCGGCGCGAGAGCGCTCGAGGAGGTGGGCCGGGATCCGGGATTCCTCGGCTGAGGGCGCGGCGGCATCACTGGCGGCGGGCGCGGCCGGTTCGGCCGGGGCCGCCGCTGCTTCGTCGGCCGCAGCCTTGTCGCGGGCCGCTTGGGCCCGCTTCAAGAGGTGTTCGGGGATCTCGGTCATGGGCGCCTCCTCGGGGTCACAGCGGACCCGAGATGCCTCCGTCCTTACGGACTCGCCAGAAGTGGATGGCCATGAAGATGACGATGATGAACGGGAACATCAAGACGTGCAGCACGTACCAGCGCAGCAACGTCTCGGGTCCGATCTCAGCGCCACCCAGGAGCACGAAGCGCACCTGCTGGCCGAAGACGGGCGTGTAGCCCATCATGTTGGTGCCGACCGTGACCGCCCACAGGGCCAGCTGGTCCCACGGCAGCAGGTAGCCGGTGAAGGAGAGCAGCAGGGTCAGCGTCAACAGGATGACGCCGATGACCCAGTTGAACTCGCGGGGCGGCTTGTAGGCGCCGTGGTAGAAGACCCGCGCCATGTGGAGGAACACCGACAGCACCATCAGGTGGGCGCCCCATCGGTGCATGTTGCGGACCAACAACCCGAACGTCACGGACGTCTGCAGGTTGGAGATGTCGTTCCACGCCGCCGTCGCCTCGGGCCGGTAGAAGAACATCAGGAAGATGCCCGTGACCGTCAGCAGGATGAAGAGGAAGAAGCTGAGGCCGCCGAGGCAGAGCGTGTAGCTCACCTTCACCGCGTGGCGCTTCACCTTGACCGGGTGCAGGTGGTACAGCACCGAGTTCATGATCACGTAGGACCGGTTGCGCGGGCTGTCGGTGTAGCCCTTGCGGAAGATGGAGCCGGGTCGGAAGATGCTGCTCCACGCCTGGCTGCCCTGGACCCCGTCCATCGTCTTGTTCAGACGATCCTTCATGGTGGGACGAGGGCGCTCGTCGATGGTCTTGGCCACTATCGAATCCTCACTGCACTCAGAACCGCAGCCCGTAGGCGTAGCCGTGCTGGTTCGTCCGGGTGTGCGAGTCACCCGACACGCCGGCGACGCCGGCCTTGCCCAGGATGATCACGCCGGTCGGGCACCGGTCGACGCACAGGGCGCAACGGGTGCAGATGTCGTCGTCGATGATGAACACGACCTGGTCGGAGGGATCCTCGCCGGGCCGCTCGGTGCCGGTCGCCTCGACGATCGCGGACGGCGTCACCATGTGGATGCACTTCCACGGGCAGATGTCGACGCAGCCCTCGCACATGATGCACTCGGTCTGGTCGATGTGGATGAACTGCTTCGGCTTGACGGCCTTGGACAGGTAGTCGGCGTCGACCTCGACGAGCGAGTACTCGTCGGTGTACGGCATCATCGGCGGGTTGGCGTCGGTGCGGGCCATCGTCAGCTCTTCTTCACCAGCGGGCGGCCGTAGCTGCTGGTCTCGATCTCGGTGCCGGCCGCCGGCTTGTCGCCGCGGTGCTGCCACCAGTGCCAGATGTAGATGAGGATCCCGAAGTAGATGACGTGGATCAGCACGACCACGATGTCGCGCACGGCCTCGTACTGGAGGGTGAACGGGAACCAGCCGCCGTAGGCCTTGGGCTTGAGGATCCCGCCGGGCCCGAAGATGATCTTGTCCTTGTGCCACGCCAGGTTGCGGTCGGCGTGGTCGATCCACGCGTTCGGGACGATGCCGAAGGCGAGGAGCATGACGCCGAAGGCGTAGGTCGACGCGATCATCGCCTCGCCCCACGTCACCGGCTTGCCGACCGGACGCCGCTTGCCGAACGGGATGACGGCGAAGATCAGGACCAGCGAGATGATGAACGACGCGAGGAACGGGACGCTGACGCCGGGCCACTTCAGGATGTCGATGGCGAGCATCGCGCTGGCGGTGTCCTCTCCGGTCTCGGTCTTGGTCGGTCTCGGTCGATCAACAGGTGTTCGTGTGGGTGGCGCAGTCGGATGACGGTCCTGGTCGGGGCCGTCGGTCCGGTGGTGACTCGCCGCTCGTGAACGCTTGCACGAACCGTAGTCGCACCGCACGTCTGGCTCGAAGTGCAGTCTGGCACGCCAGTGTTCCGGTTCTACGAGGTTGTGCACAAGTGAGCGCGAGAGTCGCCCAGCCGCCACGTCGCCCATCTCTGTGTCACCGCACAAGTCCCCGGGGACTTGTGCGGTGACACAGAAGCGAGGGCCTCCCCTGTTTGCCCTTGCGGAGGTGCTGCCGCCTATCGTGGCGGCGCGTGACGGAGATCCCCGAACACCTGCTGAAGCGATCGCGAGATCGTCGTGCGGCCCTCGGGCTCGGCGGCGACGACGCGGCAGCCAGCGGCGGGGATGCGCCGGCCGCCACGCCGGCCACCACGGGCGCCGCGACACCTGCGGCTGCGCCGCCGCCACCGAGCGGTCCGACCGGGCGCAAGGCGGCGGCCATGGAGCCGCCGGCGCCGCCGCCGAAGCCGGATCCGCCGTACATCGCCGCCGCCAAGACCCGCAAGAAGATCCCGTTCTGGGCGATGTTCGCCCTCAGCCTCATGCCGCTGTGGCTCTTCGTCTACGTGCGCTCGGTCACCGAGCCACCGGCCGTCGCCAGCGGCCCGCTCGGCGTCGGCGCCACCGAGTACTCCAACTGCGCCAGCTGCCACGGCGCGGCGGGCGAGGGCGGCGTGGGCCGCGAGCTCGACAAGGGCGAGGTCCTCAAGACGTTCCCGCACATCGAGGACCAGCTCCGGTTCGTCTACTTCGGCACGGCCAACTACAACGTCGCCGGCGTCGCGAGCTACGGCAACCCGCAGCGCGAGGGCGGCCCGCACATCGCCGGTTCGTTCGGACCGATGCCGGCGTGGGGCGAGACCGCCGGCGGCGAGCTGACCGACGCCCAGATCCTCGCCGTCGTGTGCCACGAGCGCTTCACGATCAGCGGAGAGGACCCGACGGGCACCGCCACCGCGAAGCAGTTCAACGACTGGTGCGCCGAGGACTCCCCGATCTACGCCGCCCTGCAGGCTGGCACCACGCTGGCCGATCTGGGCACGACGCCGATCCTCGACAACGAGAACCAGCCGATCAAGATCATCCCCATCGGCGACAAGCCGGCCGAGGGCTCGCCGCCCTGACCGTCACCGTCGAGCCCGGTGGCCTCGCCGGCCCGGCGGCGTCGACCATCACCACGGATGTCCTCGTGGTCGGCGGCGGCCCTGCCGGTGCCGCAGCCGCCCACTGGCTGGCCCGCCACGGCCACGACGTCACGGTCGTCGAGCGCAAGACGTTCCCCCGGGAGAAGACGTGCGGTGACGGCCTCACCCCGCGTGCCGTCAAGCAGCTCGCCGACATGGGCCTCGAACCGGAGCTCAGCCGGTTCCACCGCTACCAGGGCCTGCGGGCGACCGGGATGGGTCGCGAGCTGGAGCTCACGTGGCCGGCGCATCCGATCTACCCGTCGTACGGCTACGTCGTGCGCCGCCGCGAGCTCGACACGATCGTCGCCGCCAACGCCGCCCGCGCCGGCGCCACCATCCTCGAGGGCCACGAAGCGGTGATCCCGCTGATCGAGCGGGGGTTCGTGCGCGGCGCGTCGGTGCAGCGGGCCGACGGCAGCACGGTCGACGTGCGAGCCGAGTTCACGATCGTCGCCGACGGCGCCAACAGCCGCTTCGGTCGGGCCCTCGGCACGTACCGCACCCGGGAGTGGCCCTACGGCACGGCGATCCGGACGTACTGGTCGTCGCCCAAGCACGACGAGCCGTGGATCGAATCGGCGCTCGACGTCAAGGACCGCAACGGCAACCCGATGCCCGGCTACGGCTGGATCTTCCCGGTCGGCGACGGCACCGTGAACATCGGCGTCGGCCTGCTCTCGACGTTCCGCGACTTCAAGAGCGTCAACACCACCCACCTGCTCGACGCCTACGCCCACCAGATCGCTGACCGCTGGGAGATCGACGCCCCCCACCCGGAGGGGCGACCGGTCAGCGGACGGATCCCGATGGGCGGGTCGGTCGGTCCGAAGGCCGGCCCCACCCACCTCGTCATCGGTGACGCCGCCGGCAGCGTCAACCCGTTCAACGGCGAGGGCATCGACTACGCCTACGAGACCGGTCGCCTGGCCGCCGACGTCATCCACGAGGCGTTGACGAACGCCGACCCAACCGCGCTGCAGCGCTACCCGAAGCTGCTGGAGGACGAGTACGGCCAGTACTTCAAGGTCGCTCGGTTGTTCGCCCGGGTGATCGGCCGTCCGGTGCTGATGCGCGAGCTGACGCGCACCGGGATGCACAGCCGCACGCTGATGGAGTGGGTGCTGCGGATCATGGCCAACCTGCTGCGGCCCGACGAGCTCGGCCCGGCCGAGGCCGCCTACAAGGCCGCCTCGGCGATCGTGCGCCTCGCGCCGAACGCGTAGCTCGGAGCGGCCAGGACCCACTGCGCCACGCACTCAGCGCGTACGGCACGTCGGTGGTTCGCGAACCGGGCCGACGTGGTCGCGTAGCGAGCAAACGACGTACGCGCTGAGCACGAGGCGCACTGGGTCCGGCACGCTCTGGGAGAGGGCCGTGGACAGCAACTCGATATGTGGTTTCGGCGGGATCTGCGACTCGCCGACAACCACACGCTCACGGCAGCGGTCGCCGATGCGCGGGCCGGCGGTGGCGGGGTGATCCCGCTGTTCGTCATCGACGACCGGCTCTGGAAGCCGGCCGGGGCCAACCGCCGGTGGTTCCTCGCCGGTTGCCTCGCGGCCCTCGACGCCGACCTCGGCGGGCGCCTCGTGGTGCGCCAGGGGAATCCCGCCGACGTGATCCCGCAGCTCGCCCGCCGCCACGACGTCACGCGGGTGCACCGGGCCCAAGACGTCGGGATCTACGGGCGAGCGCGCGACGAGGCCGTCGCCAACGCCCTGGCCGCGGACGGGCGCGAGCTCGTCGAGTCGGACAGCCCGTGGGCGGTGCCGGCCGGGACGTTGCACACCGGGTCGGGCGGCCCGTTCAAGGTGTACAGCGCCTACCTCCGGGCGTGGCGCCAGCACCGGTTGGCGGCGACGGCCCGACGGCCGTCGGACGTGCCGACGGTGGACGGCGTGCGCTCGGACCGCATCCCCGCCGCGCCGAAGGTCGCCGCCGACCTCCCCGAGCCGGGCGAGGCGGCGGCCCATCGCGCTCTCGACCGGTTCGTCGCGTCCCGGCTCGACGACTACGCGACCACCCGCAACGATCCCGGCGCTGATGCGACGAGCCGCCTGTCGCCGTACCTCAAGTGGGGCTGCGTGCACCCGCGCCAGCTGCTGCGCCGGCTCGACGGTCGCAAGCCATCACACGACACGTTCGCCAAGGAGCTGGCGTGGCGTGACTTCTACGCCGACGTGCTCGACGCCTGGCCCGAGTCGGCGTGGCACTCGTGGAACCCTCGGATGGCCGACATGCGCGTCGATGGCGGCGACCGGGCCGACGAGCGCTTCGAGGCGTGGTGCGAGGGACGCACCGGGTTCCCGATCGTCGATGCGGGGATGCGCCAACTCGTCGCCGAGGGCTGGATGCACAACCGGGTGCGGATGATCACCGCCAGCTTCCTCGTCAAGGACCTCCACGTCGATTGGACCCGCGGGGCGAGGTTCTTCCTCGAGCACCTCGTCGACGGCGACCTGTCGTCGAACAACCACGGTTGGCAATGGGTGGCCGGGACGGGAACCGACGCCGCCCCCTACTTCCGGATCTTCAACCCGACCGCGCAGGGCCGGAAGTTCGACCCCGACGGCGTCTACGTCCGTCGTTGGGTGCCCGAGCTCGCCGACCTCGACGACCGGGCGATCCACGAGCCGTCGACCGCCGACGGCGGCTCACCCCCCGGCTACCCGCCACCCATCGTCGACCACGCCACCGAACGCGAGGAGTCCTTGTCCCGCTACGCCGCCCTCCGGCGCTGAGCGCGGTTCTGTGTCACCGCACAGGTCGCCGGGGACTTGTGTTGTGACACAGAGCCAAGGGCACCGTCGTGAGGTACGCGCCGAGCGCTGGCCGCAGTGGGTCCCGGCCGCTCCTGGTATGAAAGTGAGCGGATCCGCTAACCTGGGGATCGTGAACGCCGCAGCCACGCTGCGCGACACCCGTCGCCGAGCCGGTCTCACCCAGGTCGAGCTGGCCCGCCGGGTCGGCATCACCCCGACCGTGCTGAGCGCGTACGAGCACGGCCGCCGCCAACCCGGTGCCGACGTGTTCCTCGACCTCGTGCGGGCGGCCGGCTTCGAGCCGACGTGGACCCGCCGTCTCGACGACCGTCGGCAGGGTCGCCGGCTGGCCGAGGTGCTGCAGCTCGCCGAAGCCCTGCCGCACCGGGCCCGACCGATGCCGCGGCCCCGCCTGTCGGCCTGATGCCGACGCTCGTCGAGCGGATCATCGCCCTCTCGACCGCGCTGACCACCCACGACATCCCGCACGCCTTCGGTGGCGCGCTGGCCCTGGCGTACGCCACCGAGGAGCCCCGCGGCACCCGCGACGTCGACATCAACCTGTTCGTCACCCCCGCCGAAGCCGAGCGGGCGTTCCGGGCCCTGCCGGCGGGCGTGCGCTGGTCGGAGGCCGACGTCGCCGCGGTCGAGCGCGACGAGCAGGTGCGCCTCTGGTGGGACGACACGCCGGTCGACCTCTTCTTCGCCGCCCACGAGCTCCACCACGCCGCCGGTCGCCGGGCCCGCGGCGTCGACTTCGTCGGCCACCCGATCCGGGTCCTCGCGCCCGCCGACCTGGCGACGTTCAAGGTGCTGTTCGATCGCACCAAGGACTGGGCCGACATCGAGGCGATGCTCGACAGCGGCACGCTCGACGTCGAGGAGGTCGTCGCTGAGCTCCTCGCGCTGCTGGGCGACGATCCGCGCATCGAGCGGCTGCGGGCGATGACGCCCAGCTGATCGGAGCGGAGCGGAGCCGTCAGTCGCTGGTGGCTGATTCCAGCAGCGCGGCCGGCGCCGCGAACAGCGCTTCGGTGGCGGCCCCGTGCGGGAGCTCGGCGCAGGCGTCCTGGGCCGCCTCGACGTAGTGCCGGGCCGTCGCGATCGCGCTCTCGACGCCCTCGTTGGCACGCACGATCGACAGCGCCTTGTCCCGCTCGGCGACGTCCAGCGGGCGCCCGAGCAACGACGCCAGCTCGTCACCGACGCCGCCGCCCATCGCCAGCGTGCGCAGCACCGGCAGGGTGTAGACGCCCTCGACGAGGTCGTGGCCGGCCGGCTTGCCGAGCTGCTCGGTCGTGTCGGTGACGTCGAGGATGTCGTCGACGATCTGGAACACCATCCCGAACGCGTTGCCCCACGCGGTCAGCGACTCGATGGTCGGGCGATCGAGACCGGCCACGATGCCGGCGATGCGCGCCGCCGTGCCGTAGAGCGACGCCGTCTTGCCCTGGATCGACACGAAGTAGCTGTCCTCGGGCCGCCGCACGTCGTACGTGTGGCGGAGCTGTTCGATCTCCCCCTCGCACAACCACCCGATCGTGCGGGCCAGCAGCCCGGCGACCTCGGTGCCGAGCGACGCTGCCAGCTCGGAGGCTCGCGACAAGAGGAAGTCGCCGGCGAGGATCGCCTGCAGGTTGCCCCACTTGGCGTTGACGGTCTCGACCCCGCGGCGGGTGTCGGCCTCGTCGATCACGTCGTCGTGGTAGAGCGACCCGAGGTGCACGAGCTCGCACGCCACGCCGCCGCGGATCACCTCGTCGGAGGGCTCGACGCCGCCGACCTGCGCCGCGGCGATCGCCACGACCGGCCGCAGGCGTTTGCCGCCGGCGACGACGAGGTGCGACGCGATCTCGGTCAGGTACGGGTCGGCGCTGCGCACCGCGTCGAGGATCGCCGCCTCGATCCGCTCGCGATCGGCGCCCATCGACGCCAGCAAGAACAGCGGGGACCGCACCGGGGCGTCGGACACGGGGCCGAGGCTATTCGCTCAGAGCGGCCGGGACCCACGTGCCACGAACTCAGCGCGTACATCGAGCGCTCGGTTCGCGTACCGAGCGGGTGGTTGCAGGCGCCGCAGTGCGTACCTCCGACGTGAGGTACGCGCTGAGCATTCGTCGCAGTGGGCCCTTGGCGCTCTGGGAGAAGAGAGCCCGTGCCGTCTACCACCACCGCTCAGCTCCGGGAGGCACGTACACTTGCGGAACGTCGTCCCCACGCTGGAAAGGGCGCACATGTTCGAACGTTTCACCGACCGAGCTCGCAGGGTGGTCGTCCTCGCCCAAGAGGAAGCGCGCCTGCTCAACCACTCCTACATCGGCACCGAGCACATCCTGCTCGGCCTCATCCACGAGGGTGAGGGCGTCGCGGCGAAGGCACTCGAGAGCCTCGGCATCTCGCTCGAGGCCGTCCGCAGCCAGGTCGAGGAGATCATCGGCCAGGGCGGCTCGTCGCCGTCGGGCCACATCCCCTTCACGCCCCGAGCGAAGAAGGTGCTGGAGCTGTCGCTGCGCGAGGCGTTGCAGCTCGGCCACAACTACATCGGGACCGAGCACATCCTGCTCGGCCTGATCCGCGAGGGCGAGGGCGTCGCCGCCCAGGTCCTCGTCAAGCTCGGCGCCGATCTGTCCCGCGTCCGCCAGCAGGTCATCCAGCTCCTGTCGGGCTACCAGGGTCCGGCCGGCCGCACCGAGGGGGGCACCGGCTCGACCGCCGGCGCCAACGTCGGCGGCTCCACCAAGGAGGACCCGGCCAGCGACAAGGGCAACAGCCAGATCCTCGACCAGTTCGGCCGCAACTTCACGCAGCTGGCCCGCGAGCGCAAGCTCGATCCGGTCATCGGGCGCACCCGTGAGCTCGAGCGGGTCATGCAGATCCTGTCCCGGCGCACCAAGAACAACCCGGTGCTGATCGGCGAGCCGGGCGTCGGCAAGACGGCGATCGTCGAGGGCCTGGCCCAGATGATCGTCAACAACGACGTCCCCGACACGCTGCGCAACAAGCAGCTGTACACGCTCGACCTCGGCGCGCTGGTCGCCGGCTCCCGCTACCGCGGCGACTTCGAGGAGCGCCTCAAGAAGGTGCTCAAGGAGATCAAGACCCGCGGCGACATCCTGCTGTTCATCGACGAGATCCACACGCTCGTCGGGGCCGGCGCGGCCGAAGGGGCCATCGACGCGGCGTCGATCCTCAAGCCGATGCTCGCCCGTGGGGAGCTGCAGACGATCGGCGCGACCACCACCGACGAGTACCGCAAGTACGTCGAGAAGGACGCCGCCCTCGAGCGCCGCTTCCAGCCGGTCAAGGTCGACGAGCCGACGCTGGCCCACACGATCGAGATCCTCAAGGGGATCCGCGACCAGTACGAGGCGCACCACCGGGTGACGATCACCGACCAGGCGCTCGTCGCCGCGGCGAACCTCGCCGACCGCTACATCTCCGACCGCTTCCTGCCCGACAAGGCGATCGACCTCATCGACGAGGCCGGTAGCCGGCTGCGCATCAAGCGGATGGCGACGCCGCCCGACCTGCGTGAGATCGAGCAGAAGCTCAACGACGTGCAGGAGGCCAAGAAGTCGGCCGTCGAGGAGCAGCGCTTCGAGGAGGCCGGACGCCTGCGCGATCAGGAGAAGGCGCTGCTCGAGGAGCGCGCCACCAAGGAGCGCGAGGTCAAGGCCGAGGGCGTCGACCTCTTCGACGAGGTCGACGAGGAAGCGGTCGCCGAGGTCCTCAGCATCTGGACCGGCATCCCGGTCTACAAGCTGACCGAGGAAGAGACCCAGAAGCTCATCCACATGGAGGACGAGCTGCACAAGCGGATCATCGGCCAGGAGTCGGCGGTCGCCGCCGTCTCGCAGTCGATCCGCCGCACCCGGGCCGGCCTCAAGGATCCGAAGCGCCCGAGCGGCTCGTTCATCTTCCTGGGCCCCACCGGCGTCGGCAAGACCGAGCTGGCCAAGACGCTCGCCGAGTTCCTGTTCGGCGACGACAACGCGCTGATCACGCTCGACATGTCCGAGTACATGGAGAAGCACACGGTCAGCCGCCTCGTCGGCTCGCCTCCCGGCTACGTCGGCTACGAGGAGGGCGGCCAGCTCACCGAGGCCGTGCGCCGCAAGCCGTTCTCGGTCGTGCTGTTCGACGAGATCGAGAAGGCCCACCCCGACGTCTTCAACACGCTGCTGCAGATCCTGGAGGAAGGTCGCCTGACCGACAGCCAGGGCCGCTCCGTCGACTTCCGCAACACCGTGCTGATCATGACGTCGAACCTCGGCACGCAGGACCTGCGCAAGGCCAACGTCGGCTTCACCACCGCCGACTCGGCGATGAGCTACGAGCGGATGAAGGAGAAGGTGATGGATGCGCTGAAGATCCACTTCCGTCCCGAGTTCCTCAACCGCATCGACGAGGTCATCGTGTTCCACGAGCTGAACCGCGACGAGGTCCTGCAGATGGTCGACAACCTGACGCGGCGCCTCACCAGCCAGCTCGAGGGCCAGGGCCTCGGCATCGAGCTCACGCAGTCGGCCAAGGAGATGCTGGCCGTCAAGGGCTACGACCCGACGCTGGGCGCCCGCCCGTTGCGCCGGGCGATCCAACGCCTCGTCGAGGACCCGCTCTCGGAGATGCTGCTGTTCAAGCAGTTCCACGCCGGCGAGATCATCGTCGTCGACACCGAGGACGACCCCGACAAGCCGGGCGAGCTGCGGATCAAGTTCTCGAGCGTCGAGGGCTTCGTCCCACCGGCAGCCGTCGAGCTGGCCACCACCGCGACGGCGAGCACGCACACGCTCAAGCCGCGCCCCGGTGACGAGCCGCCGGTGGTCCCCGAGCCCGAAGTCGGCCCGGCGACCGAGTAGCCAACCCCGATCAGCGGCGACCCGCCGTCAGCGTCCTGCGGGACGGTGACGGCGGGTCGTTCGCGTTACCGTCCGGCGCATGCGCTTCTCCGTGTGGCCCAACCTCGCCAACCCGTGGTCGGAGGTCGTCGCCACGGTCAACCACGCCGAGGCCACGGGGTGGGACGGCGTCTACGTCGCCGACCACTTCATGGGCGACAACCAACGCGCCGGCGACACGATCACCCCGATGTACGAAGCCACCGCGGCGCTCGCTGCGCTGGCCGTGCTCACCGATCGCGTCCGGCTCGGCTCGCTCGTGTTCGGCATCACCTACCGCCACCCGGCGGTGCTGGCCAACTGGGCGGCATCCGTCGACCAGATGTCGAACGGCCGACTGCTGCTCGGGATCGGCGCCGGCTGGCAGATCAACGAGCACGAGATGTACGGCATCGACCTCGGTCGCCCTGGCGTGCGCATCGACCGCTTCGAGGAGGCGTGCCAGGTGCTCGACGCGTTGCTGCGGAGCCCGGTCGGCAGCGCCGAGGGCGAGTACTACCAGGTGGCCGACGCGGTCATGGAGCCCAAGGCGGCGCAGGATCCGCTGCCGATCCTCATCGGCGGCAGCGGCAACCGGATGATGCACGTGGTCGCCCGCCACGCCGACGAGTGGAACATGTGGTCGCTGCCGGACGCCTTCGCCGAACGCTCGGCGGCGCTCGACGCGGCGTGCTCGAAGCTCGACCGCGATCCGACGACGATCGCTCGCTCGACGCAGGCCCTGTTCTTCCTCGGCGACGACCAGGCCAAGGTCGACGCGCTCATCGAGCGCGTGTCGCCGCGCCCCGCCGTGGGCGGCGGGGTCGAGCAGCTCGCCGAGGCCGTGCAGGGCTGGGCCGACGTGGGCGTCGACGAGCTCATCGTGCCCGACTTCACCCTCGGCAAGGGGGCCCAGAAGCTGGAGGCGTACGACCTCATCATCCAAGAGGTCGCCCCGGCGTTCCGGTAGGCGACGCCGGACCGTTGATCGTCCGGGTCCGGTGCCGTTGCTGCTATGACCGGGCGGGTGGTGAGGTTTGCGCCCCGGTTCCGGGTTGAGGTGGTGGACGGTGAGGCGGTGTTCTTGTTGTCGGAGCGGGGGTCCGGCTTGTTGCGGGGCGAGGCGTATGTGCGGTTGGCGCCGTTGCTGGTGGAGGGTGATCGTGACGACGGGGCGCTGGTCGACGCGTTGGCTGGTGTGGTGTCGGCGGCTGAGGTGTTCTACGCGTTGGGTCGGATGCGCGCTCGTGGCTATGTGGTTGATGGGGGTGTGCCCGTCGATCGGGCCGGGTGGTGGGGTGAGGTCGGTGTCGATCCGCATGACGCCGAGCGCCGCCTCGCGTCGGCGTTGGTGGCGGTGGTCGCGGTCGGTGACGGCGTCGACACCACCCCGATCATCGACCGCTTGCGACGGGTCGGGCGTCGCCACGACGACCGATGAGGGCGCGGCGACGCTGTTGGTCGTGGTCACCGACGATCATCTGCAGCCGGCCCTCGCCGAGATCAACGCCACTGCGTTGGCGACGGGCCGGTCGTGGCTCCTCGTGCGGCCCGGCGGCCGCCAGTTGTGGTTGGGTCCACACTTCCGGCCCGGTGACAGCGCGTGTTGGACGTGTCTGGCGCAGCGTCTGCGCGCCAACCGTGACGTCGAGCGTTACGTCACCGCCCGCCACGGCGACGACGACGGTCATGTTCCGCGTCCGCCGCCGTTGGGTGTGGTGCCGGCGATCACCGCCGACGCCGCGGCGACCCTCATCGCGCTGGAGATCACCAAAGTCGTCGCCGGCGCCGCGAGCAATGTCGATGACCAGTTGGTCACGCTCGATTGGGTGAGCCTGGAACGTGCCGCCCACACCGTCGTGCGTCGCCCGCAGTGCCCGAGCTGCGGGACACCGCCACCCCCACCGGGCCGACCGGTGCTCGGCGCTGACGTCAAGTCGTCGCACGTGGATGGCGGCCACCGCACCACCGACGCGCACCAGACGTGGGATCGGCTCCGTCACCACATCAGCCCGATCACCGGCGCCGTCAGCACGCGTCGATGACGAGTCACACCACGACCGCCTCCACGTGTTCCGGGCCGGGGTCAACTTGGCGATGCCGGCCGACACCATCGGCCGGCTCCGCGGCGGCCTACGCCGGCGCAGCGGCGGCAAGGGCCGCTCCCGCGACCAGGCCCGCACCAGCGCCCTGTGCGAGTCCCTCGAGCGCTACTCGGGCCGCTTCGACGGCACCGAACCCCGACGACACGCCACCTACGCCGACCTCGACGACGTCGCTATCCATCCCAACGCCTGCATGCGTTGGAGCGACGCCCAGTACGACCACCGAGCCGAGTGGGCTGCCCTGCACCCGGCCGGGTTCAACGAGGTGCCGTCACGCTTCGACGAAACAGCCCCCATCGACTGGACGCCGGTGTGGTCGCTCACCGCGGACACCGTGCGCTACCTGCCGACCGGCTACTGCTACTACGGCGCCCCCCACGACCAGGACCCGCCCGCCTATCACGCCGACTCCAACGGCTGCGCCGCCGGCACCACCCTCACCGAAGCCGTGCTGCAGGGCACGCTCGAGCTCGTCGAACGCGACGCCGTTGCGATGTGGTGGTACAACCGCATCCCCCGCCCCAGCGTCGACCTCGACACCCTCACCGACCCCTACATCGACGACCTCCGCCACGAATACGCCGAGCTCGGTCGCGACGTCGCCGTGCTCGACATCACCAACGACCTCGCCATCCCCACCTTCGTCGCCGTGTCATGGCGCAACGACGGCGGACCCGAACGGATCGTGTTCGGCTTCGGCGCCCACCTCGACGCCCGCGTCGCCATCCTGCGCGCCCTCACCGAGCTCAACCAGATCGTCGTCGCCGCCGGCCAAGCCCGCCACGACCCAGAACCGGTCGGCGACCCCGCCGACGACGACGATGACCGCGAACTGATCACCTGGCTGCGCACCGCGACACGCGCCAACCAGCCCTACCTCATCCCCACCAGCCAAACCCGACAACTCAGCGACTACCCGACGCTCGCCGGCGACGACCTCGCCGCCGACGTCCACCACTGCCAGACCACCCTCCACGCCAACGGCCTCGAACTGCTCGTCCTCGACCAAACCCGGCCCGACATCGGGCTGTGCGTCGTGCGCGTGATCGCCCCCGGACTCCGTCACTTCTGGGCCCGCTACGCACCCGGCCGCCTCTACGACATCCCCGTCCAACTCGGCTGGATCCCCCAACCACTCCACGAAGACGAGCTCAACCCCGTCGCCATGTTCCTATGACCCACCTCCCCCTCGTCCTACGACACGAGGCGATCGTCCACGCTCCACCCGACGGCCCGGTCGTCGTGACCGCACCCTGGGCCCGGGTGACCCTGGGCGACGTCGGCTCGGGGATGCGGGCCGCGCTCGACCGGCTCTCCGGCGACGGCGCGACCGAGCCCGAGCTCGCCGACCTGGTCGTCGCCGCCGATGGGTCGGCGGCGCTGGCCACGCTGTACTTCGCCCTGCAGCGGGCCGCCGCCCACCGGCTGCTCGGCGTCACCGCATCGCTCGGCGGGAACCGCGTCGCCACCGCGGTGCCCATGACGACCGCCCCGTTGCCCGCAGCGGTCGCCATCGGACCCGCTGACCGCGTCCGCCTGTCACGCTTCGCGTTCGCCCAGCGCGGCGAGGACGCCGGCACGCTGATCGTGGAGTCGCCGCGCAGCCCGGTGCGCGTCCTGCTGCACGGCGAGCGCGGCGGCGCCCTGCTCGCCGCGCTGGCCGCGCCGATCGGGATCACCGACGTGGCCGCGACAGAGGCAGAGGCGGAGGCGGTGCTCGGCCTGCTGGTCGCGGCGGGCATCGCCGGCGTCACCGACGGGCATGGGACGATCCCCGCCGAGGACACCCCGGCCCTGCGCCAGTGGGAGTTCCACGACCTCCTGTTCCACGCCCGGGTGCGGCGCGGCCGCCACGACCTGCCGTACGGCGGCACGTACCGGTTCCAGGGCGACCTCCCGCCGCCGCCGGCCGTCGTGCCAGTCGCCACCGACCGAGTCACCATCGCGCTGCCCGGCGCGACCGGCAGCACCCCGAGCCTCGACGACGTGCTGGCCGCCCGCCGATCGACCCGCGGCGCCGGCGCGTCGCCGCTGACGATCGACCACCTCGGCGGGCTGCTGCAGCGCGCTGCCGTGGTGCAGGAACAGCTCGCCGCGCACGGAGACCGGCCCTACGACGTCACCCGCCGCCCGTACCCGGGCGCCGGGGCCGCCTACGAGCTCGAGCTGTACCCCGTCGTGCACCGCTGCACGGGGTTGGATCCCGGCCTCTACCGCTACGACCCCGCCGACCACCGCCTCGTGGTCGTCGCGCCGCCCGACGCCCGGACCGACCGTCTGCTCGACGACGCCGTCGCATCGGCGGTCATGGCCGAGCGACCCGAAGTGCTGATCGTCATCACCGCCCGCTTCGCGGCTGAGCTGGAAGTACGCCGCCATCGCCTACTCGCTGCTCCTGAAGGACGTCGGCGTGCTGCTCGGCACGATGACGCTGGTCGCGACATCGATGGGGATCGGTGCATCTGCACTCGGTGGCGGCGACGCCGACCTGTTCGCCGCGGTCGCCGGCACCGACTACGACGCCGAGACGTCGGTCGGCGAGCTGATCGTCGGCGGCCCCCGCTGACGGCGTCGCGAGGTGAACGTCGCGATGCCATACTGCGAAGCGTCGATCCACAGTCGCTCGGGGAGGCAGAACGTGCGCGACGCGCTGGCACAGACGACGGAAAGCTCATCGTCCAGCAGCCCGGCCCTGCGCTCCGACGAGCTGTCAGACGACGTGCTCGACATCGTCGTCGCTCGCCAAGCTGGCCCCGTGCCGCGCTGAGCGAACCGACCCCGTGCCACCCACCCTCTTCCGCCAAGAGGCGCTCGATCGACTGTCGTCACCCGACCAGCTCGACCAGCGCATGCGCGTCGCCGACCCCAAACGGTGGATCGCCCTCGCCGCCATCGGCGCCCTCGTGGTCGGCGTGCTCATCTGGGGGTTCGTCGGCAGCATCGACTCCACCGTCCACGCCGACTGCGTGCTCATCCCCCGCGGCGGCACCTACGACGTCGTCACGACCGACGCCGGCACCATCAACGACGTCCTCGTCAGCCGCGGCGACCAACTACGCGCCGGCCAGACCGTCGCCGTCGTCGACACCGTCGACGGCCAAACGACCGAGATCACCACCCCGGCAGCCGGCGAGGTCATCGAGGTCCTGGCCAGCCCGGGCGACTTCGTCCAGGTCGGAGCCCCCCTCGTCAACTTCCAACGCGACGACGAACCGCTCGGTGTCCTCATGTACGTCTCGCCGGAGGTCAGCGGCGAGGTGGCACCAGGCCAGACCGTGCACATCTCGCCCGACACCGCCTCCCGCCAACAGTTCGGCTTCCTCGAAGGACACGTCCAGGACGTCGCCCCCTATCCCTCGACCCGGGCCGGCATGATCGCCCTGCTCAACAACGACTCACTCGCCGACGACCTCATCGACGCATCAGGCGGCACACCCGTCGAGGTCTGGGTGGCACCCGACTCCGCAGCGACCCCCACCGGCTACCACTGGTCCAGCTCCGACGGCCCACCCCGACTCCGCGCCGGCACCCTCTGCACCGCCGACATCGTGCTCGCCGAACGCCGCCCGATCGACCTCGTCACACCATGAGCGACAGCCCAGCGGCCAGCCGGCGCGTCCGCACACCGACCGTCCTGCAGATCGAGGCCGTGGAGTGCGGCGCCGCGTCGCTGGCGATGATCCTCGCCCACTACGGCCGCGTCGTGCCGTTGACCGAGCTGCGCGAGCGGTGCGGCATCTCGCGCGACGGGAGCAAGGCGAGCAGCATCGTCAAGGCGGCGCGGACGTACGGGCTGACGGCGAAGGGCTTCCGCAAGGACCCCGCCGAGCTGCGCCAGATGGCGATGCCGGTCATCGTGTTCTGGCAGTTCAACCACTTCGTCGTCGTCGAGGGGTTCGCCAAGGGTCGCGTCTACCTGAACGACCCGGCGAGCGGCTCGCGGACGGTCAGCGACGACGAGTTCGACAAGTCGTTCACCGGCGTCGTGATGACGTTCGAGCCCGGCGAGGACTTCGTCCGCGGCGGTCGCTTCCCGAGCGTGACGAGCGCCCTGCGCCGCCGCCTCGTCGGGTCGCACGCCGCGCTCGTCTACGCGGTGCTCGCCGGGCTGATGCTGATCATCCCCGGGCTGCTGATCCCGGCGTTCAGCCGCATCTACGTCGATGACGTGCTGGGCGGCGGCCTCGAGGGCTGGCTCGGCCCGCTCGTGCTGGCGATGGTGCTGACCCTCGTGCTGCTGCTCGTGCTCAGTGGGCTCCAGCAGTACGTGCTGTTCCGGCTCGGGCAACGGCTCCAGCTGACCGCGTCGGCCCGCTTCTTCTGGCACGTGCTGCGGCTGCCGCTCGCCTTCTTCGACATGCGCTTCGCCGCCGACGTCTCGTCGCGGGCCCAGCTCAACGACCGCCTCGCCCAGCTGCTGTCGGCGCGGCTGGCCGCCAACCTCGTCAACCTCACGACGATCGCGTTCTACGCCGTCGTGATGATCCAGTACGACGTGGTGCTGACGCTCATCGGCGTCGGCCTCGCCCTGCTCAACCTCGTCGCCATCCGCTTCAGTGCCCGCCGCCGCACCGCCGCCAGCCGCCGCTTCGAGCAGGAGCAGGGCAAGGTGCTGGCGACGTCGTTCACCGGTCTCCAGATGATCGAGACGCTCAAGGCCGGCGGCACCGAGTCCGACTTCTTCGCCCGCTGGTCCGGGTTCCAGGCCAAGGCGATCGGCGCCGAGCAGGACCTCGCCGTGTCGACGAGCTACCTCTCCGTCGTCCCGACGCTGCTCACCGGCCTGACGACGGCCGCCATCCTCATCGTCGGCGGCGAGCGGGTCATCGCCGGCACGCTGAGCATCGGCGTGCTGGTCGCCTTCCAGTACCTGCTCGCCGCGTTCAGCGCCCCGGTGAACGACCTCGTCGCGCTCGGTGGCGAGCTGCAGCAGATCGACGCCGGCATGGTCCGCCTCGACGACGTCCTCGACTACCCGACCGATCCGGTCCTCGACGCCCACCCGCCGGCCGACGCCGATCTCGATGCCGGGGCCCGCCTCGCCGGCGCGTTCGAGCTGCGCGGCATCACGTTCGGCTACAGCCGCCTCGGGCCGCCGCTGCTCGAAGGCTTCGACCTCGCCGTGAAGCCCGGTGCTCGGGTGGCGCTGATCGGCGGCTCGGGGAGCGGCAAGTCCACGATCGCCCGGATCCTCTGCGGGCTGTACCAGCCCTGGAGCGGCGACGTGCTGTTCGACGGCCTTCCCCGCACGAGCCACCCGCGCGCGGTGATGGTCAACTCACTGGCCCTCGTCGACCAGGAGATCGTGCTGTTCGAGGGCACGGTCACCGACAACATCACGCTCTGGGACGACACCCGTCCCGAATCGCAGGTCGTGCGGGCCGGCCGCGACGCCGCCATCCACGCCGACGTCGCGGCGCGCGCCGGCGGCTACGGCAGCCTCGTCGACGAGGGCGGCCGCAACTGGAGCGGCGGCCAGCGCCAGCGGCTGGAGATCGCCCGGGCGCTCGTCACCGAGCCGGCGATCCTCGTGCTCGACGAGGCCACCAGCGCCCTCGACCCGACCACCGAGCAGCACATCGACGACCGCCTGCGCCAGCGCGGGTGCACCTGCCTCATCGTCGCCCACCGGCTGAGCACGATCCGCGACTGCGACGAGATCGTCGTGCTCGAGCGCGGTCGGATCGTGCAGCGCGGCACCCACGACGAGCTGATGGCCGCCGGTGGGCTGTACACCGAGCTGATCGCTGCATCATGAGCGAGCTCAGCGAGGGGCGCGTCGAGCTGGCCGGCAACCGGCCGCTGATCCTCGACGACGCCGACCGCGGCCTGGGTCGTCGAAGCGGGCGCGGTGTACCTGTTCGCGGTGCCGGCCGAGCGCGGGGCGCCGATCGGCGGGCGCGAGTACGTCGGCCAGGTCGGGCCGGGCGGGCCGCTGTTCGGGATGGACGCGACGGGATCCGCCGTCGTGCTCGTCGCCGTCGGCCGACCGGGCACCACGCTCCGGCCGCTCGCCGGCAACGCCACCGCCGACCTCGTCGCCAGCTGGGCCAAGACGCTGTCGTCGTCGCTCGATCCGGACGGAGCCGACGCCGCCGAGGTCAACCGGCTGGCGACCGCGACGGACGCCGATCTCGCGGCGCTCCACGCCGCCGCCCTGCGCGCCCTGAGCGCGCACGTCGACGACGTCACCGCCGAGCGAGCCGCCCGGTCGCGGGCCCGGCAGGCGGCCGACGATGCCCTCCTCGACGTCGGGCTGCGTGACCTCCTGCACTTCTTCCAGGACGGCGGCCGGGCACCCGAAGCGGCGGTGGGCATCGCCGCCGCGTCCGACCCGCTGCTCGCCGCCTGCCGCGCCGTGGGCGATCAGCTCGGCGTCACCATCCAGGCGCCGCCGGCCTGGCAAGCCGGTCGCCGCGACCGGCTCGCCGCCATCGGGCGGGCCTCGCGCGTGCGGATGCGCCAGATCACCCTCGACGAGGGCTGGTGGCGGTCAGCGAGCGGGCCGCTGCTCGGGTTCCGCGAGGGCACCGACGAGCCCGTCGCCCTGGTGCCGACGTCGGCCACGACGTACCAGCTGGTCGATCCGGCGACGAGCACCCGCAGCAAGGTGACGGCCGAGGTGGCGGCGTCGCTGTCGTCCGTTGCGTTCGCGATGTACCGCCCGTTCCCCGCCCGACCCCTCGGTGTCGGCGACCTCGTCCGCTTCGGCCTGCGCGGCGGGCACCGCGACGTCGTCACCATCGTGGTGATGGGCATCCTCGGCGGGTTGCTGGCGCTGGTCGTGCCGATCGCCACCGGGCTCCTGTTCAACCGCTTCATCCCGGGCAGCGACCATGGCGGCGTCGTCCAGGTCGCCGTGGCGATGGGCGCCAGCGTGCTCGCCATCACGGCGTTCCAGCTGACCCGCTCGATCGCCGTGGCCCGCCTCGGCGCCCACCTCGACCTGTCGCTGGAAGCGGCGGTCTGGGACCGCATCCTCGACCTCCCCGCCCCGTTCTTCCGCGACTACTCCTCCGGCGACCTGGCCATGCGGGCCACGAGCATCAGCCTGATGCGGCGGGTCCTCAGCGGCGTCGTCACGACGGCGGTGCTCGGCGCCGGCTTCTCGGTGTTCAGCGTGGTGCTGCTGTACGCCTACGACGTCCGCCTCGCCGTGATCGCCACCCTGCTGCTGCTCCTCGCCCTCGGCATCGGGTTCGTCGCGCTGCGCGTGCAGGTTCGCGACCGCCGGCGGGCCAACGCGGTGACCGGGCGCCAGATCGGCCTCGTGCTCGAGATGCTCAACGGGATCGCCAAGCTGCGCGTCGCCGGGGCCGAGTCGCGCGCGTTCTCGGTGTGGGCCCGACTCGTCGCCGGCGCCGCGGCCCGCCGCGCCGAGCTGGCGGCGGTGCAGGTCAACGTGGTGTACGCCGCGCTGCCGCTCATCGTCCTCGTCGTGATCTTCCCGCTCGCCGTCAACGGCTCGAGCGACCTCGAGGCCGGCACGTTCCTCGCCTTCAACGCCGCCCTGACCCAGGTCATCGTCGCCGTCGTGGCCCTCGGCCAGTCGTTGTCCGCCGTCGCCCAGGTCGTCCCGTTGTACGAGCGGGTCAAGCCGATCCTGCTCGCTCGACCGGAGATCGACGAGGCCCACGGCGAACCCGGCCGGCTGCGCGGCGACATCGAGTTCAGCGACGTCACGTTCCGCTACGTCGCCGACGGTCCGGCGGTGCTGCAGGACGTCTCGTTCCGCGCCGAGCCCGGGCAGTTCGTGGCCCTCGTCGGACCGTCGGGCTCCGGCAAGTCGACGATCCTGCGGCTGCTGCTCGGGTTCGAGGCGCCCGAGCGCGGCAGCATCCACGTGGATGCCCAGGACCTGGCGACGCTCGACGTGCAGGCCGTGCGCCGGCAGATGGGCGTCGTGCTGCAGAGCGGGAAGCTGGCCGTCGGGAGCGTCTACCAGAACATCGTCGGCTCGTCGCCGTACACGATCGACGACGCGTGGGAGGCGGCCCGCAGCGCCGGCCTCGACGAGGACATCGAGCACATGCCGATGGGCATGCACACGATGGTCATGGAGGGTGGCGGCGGCCTGTCGGGTGGGCAGCGCCAGCGCCTGTTGATCGCCCGCGCGATCATCGCCAAGCCGCGCATCCTGCTCTTCGACGAGGCGACCAGCGCCCTCGACAACCGCACCCAGGCGGTCGTCACCGAGAGCCTCGACCGGCTCGACACGACGCGCGTCGTCATCGCCCACCGCCTCAGCACGATCATCGACGCCGACCAGATCCACGTCGTCGAAGCCGGGCGCATCGTCGAGTCCGGGACCTACGGGCAGCTGATGGCGAACGCCGGACCGTTCGCCGCGCTGGCCAAGCGCCAGCTCGCGTGACGGCGACCCACCGGTCTGGTGGGAGCGCCGATCGTCAGATCTGGCAGTACGAGGCGCAGGGCCGCGGCACGGCGGCCCCGCCTGCAGCTTGGTCGAGCTGCTCGTCCGTGAGCTCGCTCGGCCTGACCGGGAGCACGACGTGGACCGTGTCGGCCGTGTCCTCGATGACACGGATCTGCTTGCCGGCGGGCGGCGTGAGGCCACGCTCACCCATCGCCGTCGCCGGATCGCTCAGGAGCCGTTGCTTGTAGCTGTCATCGGACCAGGCTTGGGCGACGACCTGTCCCCACGCCTGCTGCCAACCGCCGTTGCTCAGCTCTGGCACTTGACGCTGCCACAGAACGCGATGTACGCGCCGGCGCCGGCAGCCTGGTCGAGCTCGTCGTCCGACAGCTCGTCGGGCTTGGGGGGCAACACGATGCTCAGGGTGTCAGCGGCGTCCTCGATGATGCGCACCTGCTTGCCGGCGGGTGGCGTGAGACCCTGCTCGGCCATGACGGCCGCAGGATCGGCGAGCAACCGCTGCTTGTAGCCGTCGTCGGACCAGGCCTGGGCAACGACTTGCCCCCACTGCTGCTCCCAGCTCGTTGCGTTCGCCATGTCATTCCTCCAGAAGGGCGTGGTCCGGGCTTCCGCGCTCACCGTACCCGCATCAGCGCGGCTGCGAGTTCGGCAGCGGGTCGGCTGCCAGCAGCCGCTGGGCCAGCCACGCCAGCGCCTCGCGCTCCACCACGCTGAGATCCGGATGCGGCCCGTGCACGGCCAGCACGACCCGCGTCTGCGTCGCGTGATCGTTCCAGGCCTCGTGGGCATAGCTGTTGTCGAACGCGATGCACCGACCTTCGAGCCACGACCGCGACTCACCACCCACGCGCAGCCCGCAGCCCGGCGGGACGTGGAGGCCGAGGTGGCAGGACACCAACGCGTTGAGGGGATCGCTGTGCTCACCGCTGCGCGCCCCAGGTTCCAGCGCGAGGAAGGAGAACAGCGACAGCACCTTGCTCTCGGCGAAGACCGCTTCCATGACCGCCGCGGCACGGGGCAGTAGCTCGCAGTTCGCCGCGACGGGCCGGTTCATCCAGTGCAGCTTGATCTCCCGCCACCCCGGGTCGACGCGCTCGCGCAGCAGCGGCCGGCCGTCGGGCGCCCGTCCGAACTGCTGCATCGGGAGGCCGTTGGCGAGGGCGTCGTCGAACTCGGCGCGCAGCTCGTCGTACGCCTCCTCGAGCAGGCGCGTGCACACGAAGTCGGCGGCGTCGTTCCACGGTGACGTCGGCAGTCCCGGCACGAAGAGGTCGAACATCTGGCGCTGCCCGGGCGCCAGGTCGGCGGCCCGCGCCCGGCCCACACGTCGAGACCACCGCGGATCCGCGCCAGCTCCGAGACCGGCAGCTCGTGGGTGAGATCGGCCCACAAGTGATCGGCGAACTCGACTCGCTGCGGGTCGGGAACCGGGCCGTGCATCACCCTCAGCCGAGGAGCGGCGCCGCGCTGTCGGCGATGAACTGCGACAGCATCGGCGCACCGACGTTGCTGAGGTGCAGGCCGTCGGAGATCGTCCAATCAGGGTGGGGTGCGCTGTAGGCGTCCCAGTCGGCGACGACCAGGTACCCGCCGTACAACCCCGACTGCTGCGTGATCACCGCGTTCCTGTCGACCCCGCCCCGGATCGTCAGCCACACGACGCGGCTGATCCCCTGGGCCTGCGCCTCCTGCACCACCGCCTTGATGCCGGCACCGAGCACGTTGACCGGGTCGTTGGCCCCGTCCATGACGACGAGCACGCTGCCGAGTCGACCACGCAGGCGCTGCATCACCCCGATGACGTTCTCCGGCGCGTAGCCGTCCGGGCCGTGGCACGACAGCGTGCTGGTGCGACGACACGACTCGGCGTCGTAGGTGTAGTTCCAGCGGCGCAGCGGGGTCCACGACGCGGTCCAGCGGATCGACGCCAGCGTCGAGTCACCGATCAGCCCGACGCGGGCGACGCTCGGCCCGGCGCCGTCGTAGGTGACGGTCAGCTGGCCCTGCTGGGGGTTCGCCGGCGGCGGGACGGTGGCCATCGCATCCGGTGGCGACGGGTCGGCCGGCGGCAGGCAGGCCGGGGCGCACTGCGTGATGAACATGACCCCGATCGCAGCGAGGCTCCATCGTGAGGCTTTCGTCGGTGACATCTGATGTCCCCTTCGGGTCCGGCGGCGCACACCACCAACCGCGCGCTTCGAGCGGCGCACCATATCCGCCACGGAGCGTGCCTGGAGATCGCGGGGCGTGATCCGCCATCCTGTCCTGGTGCCCCGCGCTGTCCGCCACCTCCTGCTCGGGGTGATCGCGGTCGTCGCCCTGGCGGCGTGCAAGGTCGATGCCACGGTCGACGTCACGATCGGTCCCGACGGCACCGGTTCGGTCGCGGTGACGGCGGTGGCCGACGCCGAGGTCGTGCAGCAGGCGCCGGGACTGGCGGGTGACCTCCGCTTCGACGACGCCAAGGCCGCCGGGTGGACGGTCGAGGGACCGACAGCGACGCCCGAGGGCGGTCTGCGGGTCGTGCTGACCCATCCCGTCACGTCGGCTGCCGACGCCACCAACGTGCTCAACAGCCTCGGCCCGCCGTTCGCCTCGATGAAGCTCGATCGGGTGGTCACGGACGACGGCGACGGGGCCACGACGACGCTGACCGGCCAGCTGGTGCTCACCGGCGGCTTCGACGCGTTCGCCGACGCCGACCTGATCGCGGCCGTCGGCGGGTCGCCCTACGCGGCCCAGATCACCGCGTCCGGTGCGACACCCGCCACGGCGCTGAGCGTCACCCTGCAGGCGACGCTGGCCGGCAAGGTGGAGGACACCAACGGCCGCGCCGACGGGGCCGCCACGGTGTGGACGGCGCCGATGGATGGCTCGACGGCGGACGTCCGGCTCGTCGCCGTCCAGTCACCGGGCGGCGGCGGGTTCTGGTCGGTCGCGTCCACGGTGCTGCTGGTGCTCCTGGTGGTCTGGCTGGCCGCGGCGACCGTGTTCATCGTCTCGGTCGGGCGGGCCCGCGCCCGCAAGGCGCAACGGCGCCGCCGGGCCCTCTCGCGCCTGCGCTGACGGCGCTGGCATCATGGGCGGTGATGGGGGGCACGGACGAGACCGAGGTGGCGATCGTCGGCGCTGGGCCTGCCGGCCTGGTGCTGGCCCACCTGCTGGCGGCGCGCGACATCGACTGCGTCGTGCTCGAGCAGCGCGACCGGGCCTACGTCGAGCACCGCGTCAGGGCCGGCGTGCTCGAGCACCCGACGGTCGAGCTGCTGCGCCAGCTCGGCCTGGCCGCGCGCCTCGATCGTGAGGGGCTGGCCCACCGCGGCATCCAGATCGCCGTCGACGGGGTCCGCCACCGCATCGACTTCCTCGAGCTGACCGGGCGGTCGATCACCGTCTACGGCCAGCAGGAGGTCGTCAAGGACCTCATCGCGGCGCGGCTGGCCGCCGGTGGCGAGATCGTGTTCGAGGCCCTCGACGTCGCGCCCGTCGACATCGACACCGACCGACCCGTCGTCCACTACCGCCACGATGGCGACACCCGGGCGCTGCGGTGCCGGATCGTCGCCGGGTGCGACGGCTCCTTCGGCGTGTGCGGACCGCTCGTCGCCGATCGCGCCGTGGCCGCCCACACCTATCCGTTCGCCTGGCTGGGGATCCTCGCCGAGGCCGCCCCGACCCAGGACGAGCTGGTCTACGCCAGCCACGACCGTGGCTTCGCCCTGTACTCGATGCGGTCACCAACGATCACCCGCCTGTACCTGCAGGTCGCGCCGGACGAGCACCTCTCGGCGTGGCCCGACGACCGCATCTGGGACGAGCTGGCCACCCGCCTGCCGCTGGCCGACGGCTTCGGGCTCAACACCGGCACGATCATCGACCGCGGCATCACGGCGATGCACAGCTCGGTCTCGACGCCGATGCGCCAGGGCAACCTGCTGATCGCCGGCGACGCCGCCCACATCGTGCCGGCCACCGGCGCCAAGGGGATGAACCTGGCGATCGCCGACGCCACCGTGATGGCCGCCGTGATCGACGACGCCCTGCGCGGCGGACGACCCGAGCGCCTCGCCGACTACACGCCGACGTGCCTGCGGCGGGTGTGGCGCACGCAGCACTTCTCGCACCGCATGACGACGATGCTGCACCGCTTCGACGACGCCGACCCGTTCCGCCGCCAGCTCCAGCGCACCGAGCTCGACATCGTGACGTCGTCCGTCGCCGCCGCCACCGACCTCGCCGAGCACTACGTCGGCCTCCCGTTCGCCACCCTCCCGGAGCTCGCGGCATGACCGGCGACTGGGCTCCGTCCGGTGGCCGTTTTGGCCAACTCTTTGCCCAGACGGCCACGTTCTGGCCGTCTGGGCAAACAGTTGGCAGATCCGGCCACGGGGAGCGGGCCACGTGAGCGGTGACTGGGCGCCGTTCGCGCCACCGCCGCCGGGAACGCACCCGCCGCTCGAGGCGCCGGCGTACCGGTCGACCGCACGGCGGGCGCCGTCGCGCCCGTTGGTGCAGCTGCCGGCGGGGCTCGGCGACCCGACCGAGCTGACCGGTCCCGTGTTCGGCAGCGATGCCGTCACCCCCGGCGACGCCGACCTGACGATCGGGCCCAGCGGGGAGGCCGTCGGCCAGCGCATCATCGTCACCGGCCGCCTGCTCGACGGGGCCGGCCATCCGATCCGCCGGTCGCTCATCGAGGTGTGGCAGGCCAACGCGTCCGGCCGCTACCGCCACCGCGGCGACCGGTGGCCGGGTGCCCTCGACCCCAACTTCACCGGCGGCGGCCGGGTCCTCACCGCCGACGACGGCAGCTACCGCTTCACGACGATCAAGCCCGGCGCCTATCCGTGGGGCAACCACGAGAACGCGTGGCGCCCGGCCCACATCCACTTCTCGGTGTTCGGCCGGGCGTTCACCCAGCGCCTCGTCACCCAGATGTACTTCCCCGACGACCCGCTGTTCTTCCAGGATCCGATCCTCGACGCCGTCCCCGACCCGGCGGCCCGCGCCCGCCTCGTCGCCCACTACGACCACGCGGTGACCGAGGCGTCGTGGGCCCTCGGCTACCGGTTCGACATCGTCGTGCGGGGGCCGGCGGCGACGCCGTTCGAGGAGCCCACCGATGGCTGACCTCACGCCGTCACAGACCGTCGGGCCGTTCCTGCACCTCGCCCTCGACGACCCGGAGCTGGCCACGCCGGTCGCCGCCGACGACCCTGACGCGATCATGGTCCACGGGACCGTCGTCGACGGTGACGGGGCCGCCGTGCCCGACGCCGTCGTCGAGACGTGGCAGTTCGGTGGCCCGTTCGCCCGCTGCACGACGATGTCGACGGCGGGTGGTCGATCCGCACTCGCCGCCCGCCGACCGTGGCGACGCTCGACGGCACGGCCCAGGCTCCGCACCTCGCGGTGTCGGTGTTCGCCCGCGGCCTGCTCGACCGTGTCGTCACGCGCATCTACTTCGAGGGCGACGCGGCCAACGCCACCGATCCCGTGCTCGCGTTGCTGCACGATCGGGCCGGCCGGCTGCTCGCCCGCCCCGCGGCCGACGGGTCGTGGCGCTTCGACATCCGGCTGCGGGCCGACGATGGTGGTGGTGATGAGTCCGTCTTCTTCGTCGTCTGACCCGTTCCGCTTCCTGACCGCTGCCGGTCCGGTCGCCGCGATGACGACGGCGCGAGCGTGGGTCGAGGCGGTGCTCGACGTCGAGGCCGCCCTGGCCGCCGCCCAGGCCGACGCCGGCGACATCCCGCTCGGGGCGGCCGGCGGCGTGATCCGGGCCTGCGACGTCGCCCGCATCGACGTCGAGGCCGTGATCGACGAGGCCGCGCTGGGCGGCAACCTGCTGATCCCGCTGATCCCGAGGCTGCAGGCGATCGTCGGCCCGGAGGACGCCGGATTCGTCCACCGCCACGCGACCAGCCAGGACGTCCTCGACGCGGCGACGGCGGTGATCGTCCAGCGGTGCGCGGAAGCGGTCAGTGGCGACCTACGGCGGGCGTCCAGGGTCGCCATCGATCTCGAGCGCCGGCGGGGACGGCACCGATGATCGCCCGCACGCTCGGCCAGCACGCGGTGCCGACGACGTTCGCCACGGTCACCAGCCGGTGGTGCGACGGCCTCGCGGCATCGGCCGGCGGCCTCGATCGCACCGCTCGCCAGCGCGTGTGGCTCGGCGGCCCGAGCGGCGACGGCGCCTCGTTCGGGCCGCGCCACGCCGAGATCCTCCGCCACTTCGCGACAGCGACCTGGAGCTCGATGTCGCGCCCGCGTCGCGCCACGCCCAGCGGGTGTGGATCGCCGACGTCGCCGGCGCGTGGGGCACTGCGGCGGCGACGTGCGCCAAGGTCGGCCTCGACGTCGTGCTCCTCGCCCAGGACGACATCGGCGAGGTCGCGGAGCGAGCCGCCGGCGCCGGCGGCTCGTCGTCGATGCCGCACAAGCGCAACCCGATCGCCGCCATCTCGGCGCGCGCCGCCGCGATGCAGGTGCCGGGGCTCGTCGCCACGCTGCTGACCGCGGCGGGCAGCGGCGAGGCCGAGCGGGCGGCCGGCGCCTGGCACGCCGAGTGGCCAGCCCTGCACGCACTGCTGCGGGCCACCGGCTCGGCGGCCCACTGGGTCGGCGAATCGTTGCGCCGACTGCAGGTCGATCCGGCCCGCATGGCAGCCAACCTCGCCCGAGCCCAGGAGCGCCGATGAGCGACGCGACGTCCGACGCCTACGAAGCCGGCATGCGGGTCCGCCGGGAGGTGCTCGGTGACGCCCACGTGGACCGGGCGACGGCCGCCGCCGGGATCGACGCCGACTTCCAGCGCTGGATCACCGAGACGGCGTGGGGCGGCCTGTGGACGCGCGACCAGCTCGATCGGCGCACCCGGTCGTGCGTGACGCTCGCCGTGCTGACCGCGCTGCGGGCCGAGGGCGAGCTGGCGTTGCACGTGCGCGCCGCTCGCCGCAACGGCCTCACGCCGACCGAGATCGCCGAGGTCATCATGCACACCGCCGGCTACGCCGGCATCCCGGCCGCCAACGCGGCGATGGCTGTGCTCAAGGCGACCCTGGCCGAGGAGTGAGCGTCGTGTCGGCGCCGGCATCCGCCTCGCTGTGACACCCCTCCGTCATGCTGCCGCCATGACGAGGACCAAGACGGTGCACGCGTGCGCTGACTGCGGCACCGGGCACCCCAAGTGGTCCGGCCAGTGCACCGGGTGCGGGGCGTGGAACACGCTGGTGGAGGAGGCGCTCGGCGACGTCGGGCCGGGTGCCGCCAACCCCGGTCGACCGCGGGCGATGTCGAGCCTCGGACTGCTGTCCGACATCGACGCCCTGCTCGCCGCGCCGCAGCCGACCGGCATCAGCGAGCTCGACCGGGTGCTCGGCGGCGGGCTCGTCGCCGGCTCGGTCACCCTGCTCGGTGGCGAACCGGGCATCGGCAAGAGCACGCTCCTCCTGCAGCTCCTCGCCTGGTGGCCCGGCACCACGCTGTACGTCAGCGCCGAGGAGTCGGCCCAGCAGGTCCGCCTGCGCGCCGAGCGCCTCGGCGCCGTGCGGCCCGACCTGTGGCTGGCCAACGAGACGACGCTCGGCGGGGTGATCGACGCCATCGATCGCACGGCGCCGTCGCTGGTGGTCGTCGACAGCATCCAGACGATCGCCGACCCGCAGCTCTCGTCGGGCGCCGGTTCGGTGGTCCAGGTGCGCGAGTGCGCCCAGGCCCTGGTCATCGACGCCAAGCGGCGGGGCGTGCCGATCGTGCTGGTCGGCCACGTCACCAAGGACGGCTCGCTCGCCGGCCCGCGCCTGCTCGAGCACGTCGTCGACACCGTGCTGTCGTTCGAGGGCGAGCGCCACCACGCCCTGCGCCTCCTGCGGGCCGTCAAGCACCGCTTCGGCTCCACCGACGAGCTGGGGCTGTTCGAGATGACGAGCACCGGGCTGACGGGCGTGCCCGACCCGTCGAAGCTGTTCCTCGCCGATCGCCGGGCCGGCGTCGCCGGCTCCGTCGTCGTGCCGGCGATGGAGGGCCAGCGCCCGTTGCTCGTCGAGGTCCAGGCGCTGACGGTCCCGATCCCGCCCGGCACGCCGGCCCGCCGCAACGCCCAGGGCCTCGACGGTGGTCGCCTGGCGCTGCTGCTGGCCGTGCTCGAGCGGCGGGCCGGGCTGCGCGTGGGCGCCGAGGACGTCTACGCGTCCACGGTCGGTGGCGTGCGGCTCGTCGAGCCGGGCATCGACCTCGGCGTGGCAATGGCCGTGGCCAGCGCCGCCACCGACCAGCCGATCGGGCCGGGCGTGGTCGTGATCGGCGAGATCGGCCTGGGGGGCGAGGTGCGCCAGGTCAGCCACGCCCGTCGCCGTCTCGGCGAGGCGGCCCGCATCGGGTTCCAGCGGGCCATCGTCCCGGCGTCGTCGCCGCCGTGCGACGGCATCGAGCTGGTCCGGGTGCAGACCGTCGCCGAGGCCCTTGCCGCCGTGGGCATCGGGCGCCGCCGGTCGGAGGCCCCAGGACCCTCCCCCTAGAATCGACGGATGGCCAACCGGTACCGCGGCGCCAATGACGAGCTGCGCGACGCCTTGGCACGCGTCGCCCCTGGTACGCCGCTGCGCGACGGCATCGACCGGGTCGTGCGGGCCAAGGCCGGCGCCCTCCTGGTGCTCGACGACAGCCCGAAGGTGCTGGCCATCTGCTCGGGCGGCTTCCTCGTCGACGCCCCATACAGCCCGCAACGGCTCTCCGAGCTGGCCAAGATGGACGGGGCCATCATCATCTCGACCGATGGCAGCCGCATCGCCCGGGCCAACGTCCACCTGGTCCCCGACCCGACGGTGCCGACCAGCGAGACCGGCACCCGCCACCGCACCGCCGAGCGGGTGGCTCGCTCGCTGAGCGTGCCGGTGGTCTCGGCCAGCGAGGAGATGGGCGTCATCAACGTCTACGGCGGCGGGTCGAAGCACCAGCTGCAGGACATCGGCCGCCTGCTCGACCGGGCCAACCAGGCGCTGCAGACCCTGGAGCGCTACAAGGTCCGCCTCGACGACGCCATCGCCAACCTCACCGGCGTCGAGCTGGAGGACGTCGTGTCCCTCCGGGACGTCGTCGCCGTCGTCCAGCGCGGCGAGATGGTGCACCGGATCAGCGACGAGATCGAGACGATGATCATCGAGCTCGGCGTCGACGCCAGGCTGTTGCGGCTGCAACTGGACGAGCTGTACGGCGACATCGACGACGAGATCGACCTCGTGGTCGCCGACTACCTCCCGCCGGGGCGCACCGCCGAGCAGACCCAGGCCGAGATGTCGCGCCTCACCGACGACGAGGTGCTCGACCTCCGCGGCGCCGCAGCGACCCTGCACCGCGAGGGCGACAACCGCGACCTCGAGCAGGAGGTCTCCCCGAAGGGTCTGCGCCTCCTCCACCGGGTCCACCGCCTGCCGACCGAGCAGGCCGCCGCCATCGCCGATCACTTCGGCGGCTTGGCCAAGCTGCAGCGGGCCACGGTCGAGGACCTGATGGACGTCGAGCACGTCGACCGCGAGCTGGCGATCTCGATCAAGGACACCCTCGAGCGGGTCACCGAGTCGACGATCCTCGATCAGTACAGCTAGCGGCGGTCAGTCCTTCTTCAGGATCTTGTGCGCCTTGCGCCGGATGCGCTTGTACTCGTCCTTGGTGAGGTTGCCGTCCTTGCGGTTCTTCTTGGCCAGCCGGACGGCGCTCACGGCGTGGCCCTTGTCGGGCATCGGGTAGTTGCCGGTCTCCTTGCGGGCCTTCTCGGTGCGGGCCTTCTCCGGCAGCCCGAACTGCGACGGCTTCAGGGCCGCTCGCTTCTTCGGCGTCAGCTTCGCCACGTCCGCTCCTCTCGATCGCCGAGGGTCGGCGCATACCCGGGAGTCGGTCGGGCCGACCGTCAGTCCCACTCGACGTGGAGCGCACGAGGTCCGCGGAACCCGATGATCGGCATGAAGTCGTACGTCTGCCCGGGCCGTAGGCGCAGGCCAGGCAGGGCCGCGGCGAGCTCGGCGAGCACGACCCGGGCCTCCAGGCGGGCCAGCGATGCGCCGAGGCAGAGGTGCGGCCCGGATCCGAACGACAGGTGCTGGTTGGCGTTGGCGCGGTGGATGTCGAACACGTCGGGCTCGGGGAACATGCTCGGGTCACGGTTGGCGGCACCGATGCACACCAGGACATCGGCGCCTGCGGGCAGCTCGACGCCGCTGAGGGCGACTGCGGACGTCGTGCGCCGGCGCCAGTGGACGACCGACGAGTCGTAGCGCAGCACCTCCTCGACCGCGCCCGGGATCGTTGCCGGATCGGCGACCACGGCGGACCAGCGCGCCGGTTCCTCGAGCAGCCGGCGCAGCGCGTTGCCGAGGAGGTTGGTGGTCGTCTCGTGGCCGGCGAGCAGGAGCCCGAACAGGATGGTGGCGACCTCCTGCTGGCTCAGCGGCGCGCCGTCCTGGTCGGGGGTGTGGACGAGGTCGGACGTGAAGTCGGCCCGGGGCGTGGCCCGCCGGTCGTCGGCGAGCGCCTCGCAGTAGCGCCAGAACGTTGCCATGCCGGTGGCGATGTCGAACTGGTCGGCTTCGGACGCCCGTCCGAACATGAACAGCAACCGGTTCGTGGCGCCCTGCTTGACGGCGGCGACGTCGGCGGCGGGCACCCCGAGGATCTCGAAGAGCACGAGGGCCGGCAGCTCCCACGTCAGGGCGGCCACGATCTCGGCCTGCCCGTCGCCGCCGTGCTCGTCGACGAAGCGACGCACGATGCTGCGCACGAACGGCTCCATCGCGGCGACCCGGCGGGGGCTGAAGGCCATCTGGGCGATGCGGCGGGTGCGCGTGTGCGCCGGCGGGTCGACGTTGGTGAGCGTCGGGATCGATCGGAACCCACCGTCGGCCAGCGCCCGGGCGGCGGCCGGGCACGGGGCCGTGATCGGTGCGAGGGCGTTGGCTGCGGAGAAGGTCTCGTGCTCACGGAGCACGCGGCGGGCGTCGGCGTAGCGCGACACCACCCAGTAGCCGAGCTCGGCCGACCAGAACACGGGCTGGTGCTCGACGAAGCGGGCGAACTGCGGGTACGGGTCGGCCAGCGCCGATCCACCGAACGGGTCGAAGTCGGTCAGCGTCGCGTCACCCTCACCCATCACCAGTCCCCTCGATCCCTCGCCCCCGAGCACCATCCTGCTCCGATCGGAGGGACTGGGCATGCAGACCCGCTGACGAAGCTGTGACGACGGACGGGACGAGGGCGGTCAGCCGGCCCCCCGCCAGAACGCAGCGAGCCGGCCGGCGACGTCGTGCGGTGCCGCCGCCATCAGCAGGTGGCCGACGCCGGGCACGACGTGGCGCTGGGCCTGCGGCATCCAGCGCTGGATGGCGTCGGCCCCATCGACGAAGCGCGGCGTGCTGGCCGCGCCGACGACGTTGAGCACCGGGACGCCGACCTGGTCGAGGAGGCTCGTGTCGACGTCCCATGCGGCCACGGCGGGGAGCTCGACGTCGAAGAACTGGGGTGCCACGGCCTCGGCGGCGGCGACGGCGCCGGGCACCGCGGCGTCGAGCGCCGTCACGCCGGCGTCGCCGCACACCAGCTGGAGGAACTCGTGCATCGCCACCGTCGGGCCACGCGAGGTCGCCGCCTGAACATCGGCGCCATCGCCGCCGATGCGACCGTCGGCGGGAGGAACCCGGTCGGCGCCGGCTCGAGCAGGGCGAGCGAGGCGAACCCGGACGGCGTCGCGTGGACTGCGGCGAGAGCGACGAGCCCACCGTAGGAGTGCCCGACGATGTGCGGCCGCTCCAGCCCCAAGTGGTCGATGAGCGCGGCGAGCGCTGTCGCGTCGGCGTCGATGCTGAACACCCGTGGGTCGCCGGTGACGGCGCGCCGGAAGCGCAGCACCGACCATCCGTCGAGTGCCCCGATGAGAGGGTCGTACCAGGACGTGAACGCCAGCGCGTGGGCCAGCACCACTGGCGGTCCGGTGCCCACGTCGTCGAAGTCGAAGGCGACGCGCAGCCCGTCGGCCTCGTGCTCGAAGTGGCCCATCACGTCATCGTGGTCGATGACCTGCACCGCGCCCAGCGCGAGATCGAGACCGCCGCGATCGACGTCTCGACTCAGCCCGGGCGATCGTCAACTTCGACAGCGGGCATGACAGGGGCCGACGTGGCTGTAGCAGGGCGGGCCGATGATGCGGAGCTGCTTGTCAGCCGGCGGCGTGAGCCCCCGCTCCCGCAGGACGGCCGCGGGATCCCCGAGCAGTCGCTGCTTGAAGCTGTCATCGGCCCACGCCTGGGCAACGACCTGTCCCCATGCACTGCGCCCACCCTGTTCGTCAGGCATGTCGACCTCCACCACAGCGGTTCCTGGTGTGCCCGTTCGACCGCACCTCGTCGACCAGCCAGCGGCCGACGAGCGCTCCTACAGTGGCCGGATCGGAGTCCGGCCTGGATCTCGCGTCGCTCCCAGCGTGTTCGTCGGTCGCCGGCGAGCGCTCGAGGTGGCGCGGACGTGCCTCGATCGGGCAGCCAGCGGGGACGCCCAGGTCGTGTGGATCGAGGGGGCGATCGGGACCGGCAAGACGACGTTCGTCCGGCGCCTCGTGACCGCCACCGAACCTGGCAGCACGGTGCTGTGGGCGCACGCCGACGAGCTCGCCACGGAGGCGTCGTTGGCCCTGCTCGCCCAGCTCGTGGACGTCGATGCGGCGACGCCCTTCGCCGCCGGGATGCGCCTCGTCGAGCACATCGGGACGCTGCCGGCGCAGGGCGCCGTCGTGGTCGTCGTCGAGGACGTGCAGTGGGCCGACCCGGCGTCGATGGTGGCGCTGCTCGCGGTGGCGAAGCGACTCCAGCACGACCGCGTCGCGATGATCATCACCAGCCGTCCCGCCGCCCGCCACGACGGCTGGGACCGCTTCCTGCTCGACACCGACCGTTGCACGCGCATCGAGCTCGACGGCCTCACGGCCGAGGAGGTCGGGGAGCTGGCTCACCACCATGGCGTCGAGCTCGATGTGGTCCAGGCGCAGCGGCTGCGTGACCACACCGGTGGCCACCCGCTGTACGTCGCCGCGCTCCTGCGCGAGCTCACACCCGAGCAGCTGCGGACGCCCGCCGGTGACCTGCCGGCCCCGCGATCGCTGGCCGCGGTGATCCTCGCCACCCTCGCCGCGCTGCCCCCCGACGCCCGCGAGCTGGCGGCTGCGTTGGCGGTGCTCGGCACGCCGACCGCGCTGGTGGCGAGCGGTCAGGTCGCGGGCGTCGATGATCCAACAGCCGCCCTCGAGCCCCTGCTTGAAAGTGGGCTGGCCCGGTGGACGCCCGGCGACGTCGGCACGCCGGTCGAGCTCAGCCACCCGCTGTTGCGCAACGCCATCTACGACGACCTCCCGCCCCGCCGCCGCCGCGACCTGCACCTCGCCGCCGCCGGCGTGACGCGGTGGGGCGTGTCGTGGGCCCACCGCGTGGCCGCCGCCGACCGGCCCGACGATGGCCTGGCCGACGAGCTGGAGGCCGGCGCCCGCTATGAGATCGCCCGCCGCGATCTCTCGCTGGCGGCGACCTACCTGTCGTGGGCCTCGACGGTGAGCTCGTCGCGAGAGCGGTCGGAGGAGCGACTGCTGCGGGGCGCGCGCCTGCTCATCATCGACGTCCAGACCAGCCGTGCGGACGTCCTGTTGCCGCGCGTCGAGCAGTGCGCCGAGACCGCCCTGCGCGACCTCGTGCTCGGCATGCTGGCGTTCGCCCACGCCGATGCGGCCGGCGCCGAACGCTGGCTCAGCGGCGTGGCCCGCCTGCCCGGCCCGGCGTGGGTCCATGCCGACGCCCTCGGCCACCTCGCCCTCCTGGGCACGCTGCAGGGTCGCGGCGACGACGTCGTCGCGGCGGCCGAGGCCGCGCTGGCCACCGGCGCGTTGGACGACGTCGGCACGGACCAGAACGTGTGGTGGGCCCTCGCCCTCGGCGTCGCGATGCAACGAGGCGCGCCGGCGGGACTGTGCGCCTCGGCGCTCGGCTCGCCGCCCCGGCGTCGGAGGTCTCGCCGGGCGACGCCGAGCTGCTGGCCGTGCGCGGCCAGCTCCGCAACCTCGCCGGGCGGACCAGCGACGCGGTCACCGACCTGACCACGTCGATCGAGCTGGCCCGCCGAGGCGCCCCGTTCCGACAGCTGCCGCGGGCGCACCTGTCGCTGGCGCGGGCGCTGTACCTCGCCGGCGATTGGGACGCGTCGCCAGCTCCACTCGCGCACGGCGCTGTCGTTGATGGACGACCACCGGGTCTGGATGGGCCAGCTCGCCGAGGGGAGCATGGTGCCGGTCCTCGCCGCCCGCGGCCAGTTCGAGCTGGCCGATCAGTACGCGGCGGCGGTCAGAGCAGCGGCCGAGACGCTCGGGACCACCGAGCTCGACGGTGTCGCCAGGTTGGCGACGTCAGCCCTCGCCCGCGCCCGCGGCGACGCCGCTGGCGTGATCGCAGTGTTCGAGCCGGTGGCCGACGGGACCAACCCCAACGGTGGACCGCTCGGTGTGCTCGCCTGGTGGCCGATGCTGATCAGCGCCCGCATCGACAGCGGGCTGCTCGACCTCGACGATGAGATCGCCGAGCTCGCCGCGGTCGCCGCGGCCGCCGAGCTCGACGTGACCGCGGCCGTCGCCGAGCTGCGCGCCCGCCTCGCCGCGCGCGTGGTGAGGCCGACGTGGCGGCCGCCGCGTTCGAGCAGGCGGTCGCGGCGACCGGACCGGACACACCGGTGCTCGAACGGGCGCTGCTGCACCACGCCTACGGACGGTTCCTCCGTGATCGGGGCAGCCGCCGGCAGGCGCTCGTGCAACTGCGCGACGCCCACGAGCTGCTGGTGCGCCTCGGCGCCGAGGCCTACCGCCAACCAGTCGCCGACGACCTGTCGGCGTGGAGCGAGCGCATCGATGCCGGCGAGGCGCGATCGCCGCTGACGCTGACCGCTCGGGAGCAGGACGTCGTGTCGCTGGTGAACAAGGGGCTGACCAACCGGGAGGTCGGTGCGCAGCTCTACATCAGCGCGAAGGCTGTCGAGTACCACCTCGCCAACGTCTACGGGAAGCTCGGGATCCGCTCGCGGCGCGAGCTGCGCGACGCCCTCGCCGCGACGTAGTCGGCGGGGCCGACGACCGTTCCATCCGCTGGCGGCAGCGACGCTCGCCAGGAAGCTGGGCGATGCGGGCGCGATCGGGCTTGCCCTGACCGGTGAGCGGTAGGTGGTCGACCGGCACGATCACGACCCAGGCCGCGACCTCGGTGCCGTGGCGGCGCCGGATGGCATGGAGGCACTCGTCGACGTCGATCGTCACGCCCGGCCATGGCACCACGGCGGCGACCCACCGGCGGTGGGCGGCGTCGACGACGACGCTCGCCAGGCGCACCTCGGGCGCGGTCATCAGCGTGTCCTCGACAGCGGTCGGGGTGACGAGCCGCCCGTCCACCGCAGCGACGTCGGCGGCCCGTCCGAGCACGCACAGCTCACCGTCGGGGTCGAGGCAACCGAGGTCGCCGGTGCGCACCCAGCCATCATCGAGGAAGGTCACGGGGTCGGCGGCCGGGCGGTTGCGGTAGCCGGTGGCGACGGCCGGGGAGCGGACCTCGATCACGCCGGGCCCGCCGTCGGGCGCCAGCACGCCGTCCATGGCTCGGAAGCGGACCTCCACGCCGGGGAGCGGACGACCGGCGCACGTGAACCGCTCGGCCGCGCCGATGTCGAGATCGCCGGGGGCGATGCGGCTGACGATGCCCACCTCGCTGGCGCCGTAGGTGTGGGTGACGATCGGACCGAGGATGCGGCGGGCCCGGCGGCGCAGCGTGGCCGGCGCAGACGCCCCGATGTGCAGCACGTTGCGCAGCGACGACAGGTCGTGCCGGAGGATCGTCGGGTCGTCGACGAGGTCGGCCAGCTGTGGCTCGACGAGGAACACGTCGGTGATCGCGTGGTCCTCGATGGCGGCGAGCGTCGGGGCCGGTGCACAGGAGTCGGCGAGGGCGACGACGCCGCCGCCGAGCAGCGTCTGGTCGACCAGCACCTGCGAGAGGTGGGCGAGCTCGCCGTTGACGAGCTGGCGGCGGTCGCGAGGGCTCGGGACCTCGACCATCGCGCCGTAGCGGACGAACGAGCGGCAGCTCCCCTTCGGCACGCCCGTGGAACCGCCAGACGACACGACGACGGCGAGGTCGTCGGGGCGGGCGATGATCGGGATCGGCCCGTCGTCCTGGACCTCGGCCAGGACGTCGAGGCGGAGGGCGCCGGGCACCGAGGTGCCGACGGTGGCGATCGGGATGGCGAGGTCGGGCGGCACGAGGCGGGCCGTCGGTGCGAACACCACGAGGAGTTGCGGGTCGACGTCGGCCAGGAGGGCGGTGCGCTCGCGACCGCACGACCCATCGGGCAGGAACATCGACGCCGCGCCGACGACGTGCGTCGCGTAGCGGATGGCCAGCGCCGCCGGCTCGTTGGGCGCCCACACGGCGACGAGGTCGCCGCGCCCGATGCCCAGCACGTGGAGGGCGCGGGCGAAGCGGAAGATCGAGCGGCGCAGGTCGGCGCCGGCGACCCGACCGGTGGCGTGGATCAGGACCGGCCGCTCGCCGGCGGTCTCGAGGGTGGCGAGCAGGCGGTCGACGTAGGTGGTGGCGGCGTCGACCGGCGTCGGCGCCGGGAGCTCGAGGGTGGAGGTGATGGACATGGCGGATCTCACGGGTGGTGGGCGGCGAGGAGGGCGGCGAGGGCGTCCTGGCCGGGACCGGCCGGGGGCGTGGTGCCGGGGAGCTGCTCGTAGATCTTCAGGGCGCGGTCGATCTGGGGCCCGGTGAGCGCGGGGCCGTGGGCCGAGGCGACCACGGACGGAGCCCGGCCGCTGACGGCCTTCAGTCGGGTCGAGAACCAGTCGGGGCGGACGCCCTCGAGCCAGGGGTTGGCGGAGATCCCGAGCCCCGAGAGCGCTCCCTCCCACGCCGGCTGCGGCATGTCCATGGCGAACACCGGCGGATCGACCGTCGGCACGGGAGCGGCGAACGCGTCGACGGCCCACATCGCGCCGGTCGCCCGGTCGAACAGGCCCTGGGTGACCGGGCTGTCGTAGACGGGCGGGTCGATGATCTCGATCGTGCGGTCGCCGGCGTCGAACGTGTCGCCGAAGTTCAGCCAGCTCATCCGCCGATACGGCAGGTCGAAGGACGACGTCATGCGAGCGACGGCCGGTGACGTCGTGATCAACGTCGCCTGGGGGCAGGCCGCGAGGACGTTGAGCACGTTGCCGTCGTGGTCGGAGTCGTTGTGGGAGACGAACACCCACCGCACGTCGGTCGGCTCGACGAGGCCGAAGACGGCGTCGAGCCACTGGTCGCTGGCGGCGGCGGGACCGGTGTCGACGAGGATCGGCTGGGCGCCGCGGATCAGCATCGACGACTGGTACATCGTCATGGCGTCGCCGGTGGCGGCGAACGCGGTGCGGATCAGGAACGTCTCGGGTGCGATCTCGGTCGGCTCGTAGCCGATCGGGTGCTGGATCGAAAGGGACATCGCTCGACCTCCTGGGTTGAAGGGTGAGCCGGCGGACCCGGGCGGCGTCCGCCGGCTCGATGGGCCCACTGTGCGTCGATCCCGGCCCTCGGGTCCCTAGGGACGCGACCCCAATCGCGTCGGGGTGCCGATTGCTCAGCGGCGGTGTCCGGCCCAGAGGGTGAAGCGCAGGATCGGGACGTAGCCGAGCCGTTCGTACACCGAGCGCCCGTCGTCGCTGGAGATCAGCAGCGCCGGGCGGTCGGGGGCGACGACCGTGGCCGCTGCGGTGAGGGCGCGCCCGACCCCGCGCCCGCGCACCTCGGGGCGGGCCGAGATCATCTCGACGTCGATGTGGTGGGGGCCGACGTACGCCGATGCCGTCGCCACCGCGGTGCCGTCGAGGACGCCGACCCAGTGGTGCCAGCCCGGCGCCGACCACGAGTCCCCCGCCACGAAGCGGCGGCCGGCGTAGGGCAGCAGCCCCTGGTCGGGATAGGCCTCGACGAGCGTGCGCTCGTAGTCGTCGGCGGTCGCCGCGTCGGTCACCGGGAGCACCTCGAGGCCGGCGACCGGCTCGTCGTCGACCGGGCCGACGGGCCGGTACATCAGCGGTGGGTGCCCCACACGACCGAAGCCGTGGGGGCCGAGATCGGGCGTCGGCCATGCCGAGAAGACGATGAACGGCCCGCCGTCGTGGCCGCCGTAGAAGTCGTGCATCCGGGCGGCGAGCGCGGCCCACTCGTCGTCGGGCACCGGCCGGCGCACGACGACGACGTTGCCGAACAACGACGGCGACCCTCCGTCGTTCATCGCCACGTCGGCGCCGTCGTCGTCCACCCGGTCGCCGCGCGCCGTCGCCAACGCCATGAAGCCGTCGGCGAGACCCTGCGCGTAGTCGTTGCAGAGGTTGTCGCCGGGCGGCGTGGCCGCGCCGTACCCGGTCTCCAGGTCCTCGTCGGTCTCCATGCCGAGGAGTCTTGTCCACCCCGGCGAGCGGTTAGAACGAGTCGGTGACGTTGCGAACGTTGATCATCGGGGGCGACGCAGCCGGCATGTCGGCGGCCGTGCGGATCAAGGGGGCCCGCCCCGACGCCGAGGTCGTCGTGCTGGAGAAGACGAGGTTCACGAGCTACTCGGCGTGCGGCATCCCGTTCCTCGTCGGTGGCCTGGTGGCCGGCGGCGTCGAAGCCCTCGTGGCCCGGTCGCCCGCAGCGCACCGCGAGCGGGGCATCGACGTGCGGACCAACCACCAGGCGATGGCGATCGACACCGACAAGGGCGAGGTCGAGGTGCTCGACGAGCACGGCGGGACGACGCAGCGCCTCGGCTACGACGAGCTGCTGATCGCCACCGGCGGCGAGCCGGTGCGACCCGACCTCCCGGGCATCGACCTCCCGCTCATCCACGGCGTGCAGAGCCTGGCCGACGCCGAGGTGCTGCTGTCGCTGGCCAACGAGGGGTGCCGGCGGATCGTCATCGTCGGCGGCGGCTACATCGGGCTCGAGATGGCCGAGGCGTACATCGAGCGAGGGTGCACGGCAACGGTGATCGAGCGCGGGTCGCAGCCGCTCGGCGTGATCGACGAGGACTTCGGCGCCCGCGTCGCCGATGCCTTGCGCGGCCGGGGCATCGACGTGTTGACCGACACCGAGGTGACCGGCTTCGAACCGGCCGCCGTCGTGACGCCGGCCGGCGACGTGCCCGCCGATCTCGTCGTCCTCGGGCTCGGCGTGGCGCCGCGCAGCCAGCTCGCCGGCGCGGCCGGCATCGAGCTCGGCGTCAAGGGCGCGGTGCGGGTCGACCAGCGCCAGGCCACGAACGCTCCCCACGTGTGGGCCGCCGGTGACTGCGCCGAGTCGACCCACCTCGTCAGCGACGCGCCGGTGCACATCGCCCTCGGCACGTACGCCAACCGCCACGGACGGGTGGCCGGCATCAACATGGCCGGCGGGGCCGCCCGCTCCCCGCGGGTGCTGGGCACGGCGGTGACCAAGCTGTGCACGCTCGAGGTCGCCCTCACCGGCCTGCGGCTCGACGCGGCCAGAGAGGCCCGGTTCGACGCCGTCGCCACCACCGTGGACACGACGACCGTCGCCGGCTACCTCCCCCACGCCACCGACATGACGGTGCGCCTCGTCGCCGAGCGCGGCACCGGACGGCTGCTCGGCGGCCAGATCATCGGCGGACCCGGCTCGGCCAAGCGGATCGACACCGTGGCCACCGCGATCACCGCCGGCATGACCGTCGCCGACGTGATGGAGCTCGACCTCGCCTACGCCCCGCCGTTCTCGTCGGTCTGGGACCCGATCGCCGTCGCCGCCCGCGAGGCGATGAAGTCAGTGTGAGCCGAGCGAGTCCTCGAGCGAGCGAACGATCGGCAGTGTGACCTGGTCGGCTCAGGACGCCAGCAGCTCGCGCCGCAGCAGCACCAGCTTCGGGGCCGGCTCGCCGTCGCTCCACGGGTCGGCGTTGAGCACCCGCTCGTAGGACTCCCACTCGAGGCGCACGCCCGACAGGTCGCCCGCCCGGGCGTGGGCCCGCATGCGCAGGGCGATCAGCTCCTCGTGGCCGGGCAGCACGCGCAGGCCGCGATCGGTGGCCCAGAAGACCCCCTCGACGTCGCCCATCGAGAGGTGGTGGCCGGCCAGCTCGGTGGCCGCGCTCGTCGCCAGCAGCACGAGGTTGGACTGGATCCCCTCGGCGTCGGGCCAGAGGTAGCCGGTCCCCGTGAACGGGAGGTCGCGGATCAGCTCGACGGCCGGCCGCAGCGTGTCGATGGCCAGCTCGGGCGGTTGCAGTCGGGCCCGGTCCAGGCGCTGCCGCACGACGTCGGCGTCGGCGACGACCGCGGCGTGCAGCGGGAGCACGTCGGTCAGCGTGCGGCCCAACCACTCGCCATCGGGCGGCGCGTCGACGAGCCGGGCCAGCGCCCGACGGGCGTCGGACACGACGTTGGCGAACGTGGCGTCGCGCACGTCGAGGTCCCACAGCGCGGTGCGGGCACCGGCACGCGTCGCCCGATCTCGGTGCATCGTCAACCAGGCCACCAGCTCGAGCGCCTTGGATCGCTCGAACTCCGCGGGCTCGCCGTCGCGGTCGACGACGTCGACCGGACCGAGCAGGCGCACCATGAGCGACCACGGCGGCGGCGGCCGCGAGTCCGGTTCCGAGCCACCGTCGTCGGCCGCCGGCTCGTCGGCCACGAGGCACGCATCGGCCGCGTCGAGCACGGCGCGCAGCTCGGCGACCTCCGGCCCGGTGAGCCCGACCGGGACCACGTCGAGTCCCCATGGCGCCAGCGTCCAGCGGTCGTCGGCGAGGCGCAGCACGCTCGGCGCATCGGGCACCGCGGCGCCGACGACCATCGCCACCCCACCTGACGGTGCGGCAGGCGGCACGCGTGATGGCCACCGACACGTCGGCCGCGGCCGCCGACCCGACGAGCACGACGGCGGGCTCCCACGCCTCGCCGCTGGTGTGGCGGGCCCGCAGCACGAACGTCGACTGCCGCGACGCGGCGGCGGCCGTCCCGCCGACCAACGTGGCAGCCAACTCGAGCGCGCTGTCGACCGACGCCACGACGTGCGCGTGGCGGTGATCGAGGAAGGCGTCGGCATCGACGGCGGTCCCGACGAGCGACGTGACCTCGGCGAAGATCGACGAGGCGAGCGTCGCCGCCACGCCGTTGACCACGGCGTCGGCGAGCGCGGCGGGCGCATCGATCGCCAACAGCCCGATCGCCTCGATGTCGACGAGCACCTCCCGGCCGTCGTCGTCGACGCCGAGTTGGGCGAGCGCGGCGCAGGGCGCGCCGACGCTCCGGGCGGCGTCGGCGAGCAGCTCGATCGGTGTCGACCCGGGCAGCGTCCACCGCAGCGCGGCGCCCTCCCATGGCGCCGGGAGCGTGCTCGGCGTCGACAGCACCAGCTCGACCGCGCCGTCGGTGCCGACCAGCACCACGACGATGCGCGCCGGTCCGTCGACGAGCGACGCGGCGGCGGCGCGCACGGCGATGTCGACGCGCAGCAGCCGCTCGCCGGCGTCGACGGCCCGCAGCTTGCGCTCGGCGGCGACCGCCCCCGGCGGCGGCTCGGGAACGCGGCTGCGCGGGTGCGACGACCGCAGGCGCAACCGCCGCCGGGCGCCGACCAGGGCCAGCACGCCGGCCGACAGCAGGGCCGCCTCGCCGATGCCGATCGGCGACGGCGACGATCCACGAGCCGTCGTCGCCCCGTCGGGCGCTTCCGCCGGCGCCGGCGCCACGGGAGCAGGCGTGGTGGTGGTGGTCGTCGTGGAGGCGGCGACCAGTGGTGGGCTCGCCGGCGGCGCGACCGGCGCCACGACCGTCGACTCGGCGACAGGAGGTGGCGCCGGCGGTTCCGCTGCCGGCTCCTCGGGCGGCGCCGGCTCGGGCGCTGGTCGGAGCGACGACGGCCGGCAGGTCCAGGCGCTCGCCGGCGTAGATGAGGTTGGGGTCCTCGATCACGTCGTCGTTGTCGACGACGATCCGGTGCACGTAGTCGGCGACCGCGACGTCACCGTGATCGACGCCGGCGGCCGCCAGGCGATCTCGCGCCAGGTCCCACAGCGTGTCGCCGGTGGCGACGACGACGCCGATCGATCCGTCAACCGGCTCCGGATCGGCGACGGCCGGCGCGACGGCCGGCTCGGCGGCCGGCGCCGGCAACGCCAGCCGCCACCCGGTGCGGATCACGCTCGGGCTGGTCAGCCGGCCACCGTCCGGTTGCGGGAGATCCCGGTTGAGCTCGAAGATCTCGCGCCACCGGGCGCTGTCGCCGAGGTGCGTGCGGGCCAGGCCGAACAGGGTGTCGCCGTCGGTGACCGTGACCACGTCTGCGGCCGTGACCGTCGCGACCGAAGCCGGTGCAACCACCGGGGTGGCCGGTGTGGCCATGGCCGTCGCCACCGGTCGCGCGGCCAGGACCGATGCGTCGTCGGCGTGGGCCGTGGACCCGCGTGGGCCGAGCGGGAGCAGCACGAGCACGGCGGCGACGAGCCGCTGGGCCAGCAGGCCGGTGCCCGAGCGGGGCGGTGGCGGGACCAGCTCCACCCGGGCCATCGCGGCCGGCGGCAGCTCCCGCAGCTCGGTGAGCTGGGTGTGGATCTCGACCACGACGGCCACGACGAACCGGGCCCACACCAGCCACACGAGGGTCGTCAGGACCCCGACCACGACGGCCGCCTCGTCGCCCATCGCCAGTCGCGACGACCCGGGCCACGGGTTGCCGACGACGAGCACCAACAGGAGCGGGACGCCGACGACGACGGCGACCATCGCCACCAGGGCCGCGAACGCGTGGACGCGACGGCTCACGGCACGTCCCCGGCCCGGTTCACCCCGCGCTGGGCGGTGGCGCTCGACGACGACGACACGGTGCGCGTGCCGGGCAGGATCAGGTAGTCGACGTCGTCCGACACCGTGACCGTGACGACGTCACCGGCGATCGAGACCGCACCGCGAGCGCCCTGCAGCCCGAGCTCGGTCGCCGCTCGGCCCTGCGCCATGCGCGGGTCGAGGTGGCCGGCGTACAGCTCGGGCTCGGAGAGCTCCACACCGGCGCGCGCCGCCGCTGCTGCGGCACCCGATGCATCGCGACGGGCCTGCAGCTGGCGACCGCCGTCGAGCACCAGCCCGGCGGCCATCAGCAACGCCGGCACCATGATCACCACGAGCAGCGAGACGCTGCCCCGCTCACCCCGCAGGCGACGGGCCGTGCTCATCCCGAGACCCCGCCGCGAGTGCGATCGACCACCTCGGTGGCCGACGCCGTCAGGGTCCGCGATCCCGGGATGACGCCGAACTGCGTCACGTCGCCGAGGTCGACGACGCACGAGACGGTGACCGTGACCCGCCCACCGGGCGTCCACGTACCGGACACCGACGGCGCCCCGCAGTCGGTCATCCCCACGCCGACAAGGCTGTCGCGGACCACCCGCGTCGCCGCGTTCGTGCCCCCACCCGCCGTCTGCGCGGCCACCGCCGCGCGCGCGCCGACGGCGGCGGCGTGCTGCACGTGCTGCTGCGCCGTGGTGGCCCGGCCGAACGCGACGACGAGCCCGAACAGCAGCAGCACGACCGGCACCAGGATCACCAGCTCCAGCGGGCCGGCGTCGCCCCTGGTGCCGCGCAGCCGGGCGCTCATGGCCGGGCCGGCTGGGCGATGAAGCGGTCGATCGGCGCAGCAGCCGACACCGTCACGTCGAAGTCGCCGATCGGGAAGACCTGCAGCACCTCGGCGTGCACCGTCACCACGATCTGGTCGGCGTCGCCGCTCGGTGGTGACACCGTCACGCCCGACGTCATCGACGCGATGGCGGCCAGGTCGTTGGCGGCGGCCGCGCTCCAGTCCCCGTCGGCCGCCGCGGCGATCGCCGCGTCCTGCGCCGCCGCGAGCGCCACGTGGCGGACGTGGATCGCGACCGCGTACTGGATCACGAGCCAGAACGCGAGCAGCAGCGCCGGGAGCACGATCACCGAGGCCACGAGCCCCTCGTCGCCCCGCAGACGCCGCCCGGCCGTCGTCAGCCGGGCACCTTCTCGGCGTTCGACTGCAGCTTGATCACGATGATCGCGGCGACCGCTGCGGCGGCCACGGCCAGCGCGGCCAGGAAGATGACGCTGCCGGTCAGCTCCCCGCGGTCGTCGCGAACCCGTCGCCACGCGTCGTCCATGCGGTCGCGCAGGACGAGGAAGGCCGTGATGATCTGGACTTGGATCGGCATGGTGGTGCTCCTTCTCGGCGACGTCCCACGCGTCGCGGTGGTCGGTGGGGGTGCTCATCCGGCCAGGAACCTCGCCAGGGCGGGGTAGCCGATGAGGATGACGGCGGCGATGGCCATCAGGGCGGGGGCGATGCCCATCGTCTCGGACGCCTTCTGGGCGTCGGCCTCGGCGTCGGTGAGCTGGCGGATGCGCAGCGCGTTGGCCTTGGCGAGCAGCGTCTCGCGGATGCGCGAGCCGGACTCGGCGGCGAGGTCGACGGCCGACGCCAGCTCGCGCAGCGGGAGGATGTCGGCCTGCGTGCCGAGCTCGTCGAGGGCCTCCCACAGCTTGCGGCGGCGGGTCTGGGCCGCCCGCAGGACGGCGTGGAGACGCTCGAACTGGGGCCCCGATCCGGCCTGCGCCGCCACCATGAGGGCGTCCTCGACACCGGCGCCGCCGGCCAGCGAGATGCCGACGATGTCGACGTAGACGGTCAGCGCCTGGGACCACGACCGGCGCACGGCGGCGGCCCGCGTGCGCACCTCGAGGTCCGGGTACCACCAGCCGACGGCCGCGAAGAGGAGCGCTCCGACCACCGTCGTCAGCACCGGCACGCCGACGTCGAGCGTCGGGAACACGAGCGCCGGCAGCGCCGCGAGGGCGAGGAACAGCACGGCATAGCCGAGCTTGTCGAGCATGTGGCGAACGGGATCGCGCTCCGAACACCGCGAGGTCGGCCGTGAGCCGGGGCGACGCGCCGGTGCTGAGCCGCGTCGCGATCGACCGCCACCAGCGCCGCAACCCGGTCCCGGCGACGGGGCGCCCGGCGCCCACCGCGCGCGGCTCGACCAGCTCGTCGGCGAGCGCCTGCAGCGGTCGTGGCGACGGCACCAGCGCCCGGGCGATCAGCCACACCCCGGCGGCGAGGAGCGCGGCGAGGACGGCGGCCCAGATCACGACCCGACCCCGATCCGCCGCGCCGAGGACGCGGCCGACACCCGCAACAGGCGCTCCGACCGCGCCGGGCGCGACAGCACGACCATCGCCCACACCGAACCGGCCACGATGACGCACACCGCGGCCAGCACGAGCTGCCCGGTGAGCGTGCCGAAGGGCTCCATGTAGCTGCGGTTGCTGAGCACGAGGAGGCCGACGAAGAAGGCGACGATGCCGGCGATCAGCTGCGCCGTGCGGTACGTGCGGGCCCGCGCCGCGTTGACGCGCAGTTGCATCGCGACGGTCTCGCGCGGTCGACGTCGCGACCGCCGCGAGCATCTGGCCGAGATCGGAGACGGCCCGCTGGTCGGCGATCTGCAGGGCGGTCACGACGGTGTCGGCGATGGCGTCGTCCATGTCGTCGGCGAAGCGGGCCAGCGCGGCCGACAGATCGCCGCGCTGGGCGCGGACGTACAGCGCCCGGACCTCCTCGCGGATCGCGGCGGGAGCCACGCGTGCCGACTTGCCGATCGCCTCGTGCAGCCCGGCGTTGGTCACGAGCAGGTCGCGCAGCATCTCCGCCCAGATGGCGATGGCCTCGGAGCGGGCGAGGGCGCGGCGGCGCTGGGCGCGCAGCCCGACGAACGACGGCGCCAACCAGCCCAGCAGGCCGACGGCGACGGCGGCCACGATCCAGCGCGTCCACCACCCGGCGATGGCGGCGCCGGCGATCGCCAGGCCGATGCGCGCCGTGAGCTGGTCGGCGCGCACGGCGCCAGCGGCGCGGCGCCGTCGGTGGCCGGTCGAGCAGGCCCAGCCACCCGCCGACGACCAGCAGCACGCCCAGCCCGAGGGCCGCGCCGACGAGCGCCCCGAGCAGCGGCGACGACGTCATGCCGACCACCAGCCGGCCTCGTTCAACAACAGGTGATCCTCGAAGCCGTGGGCCACGAGCTTGGTGCGGCGCAGGTCGGTGAGGTGGGGCTGCGGGAGGCCGCGTCCGTCCGGACCGGCGACGAACAACCGGTTGAGCTGCACCTCGTTGCCGTTCCAGCCCGCGACCTCGCAGATCTCGGTCACTGCCCGGCGGCCCTGGCGGTCGCGACCGAGGTGCACGAAGAAGTCGACCGCGTCGGAGATGAGGAGGGCGGCGATGGGGAACTCGACCGCCTCCGAGCCCTGGGCGACGTACTGGGCCAGCTTCTTCCACGCCGACAGCGCCGAGTGGTGGTGGACGGTCGACAGGCTCGGGTGGCCGTGCTGCATCGCCAGCAACATCTCGCGTGCCGCATCACCGTCGCGGACCTCGCCGACGATGAGCCACGCGGGGTTGAAGCGCAGGGCGTGACGGACCAGCTCGCGCTGGTCGATGAGCCCGACGCCCTCGATGTTGGCCTCGCGCGTCTCCCACTCGAGCACGGCGTCGGCGCGACGGGGATCGGCCCCGAGGTTGAGCTCGCGGGTGTCCTCGATGATCACGACCCGGGTGTCGACGGGCAGCTCGTTGGTGAGCGCCCGCACCAGGGTCGTCTTGCCGGCGCCGGTCTCGCCCGACACGACGAGGCGCATGCCGGCCCGCATCGCAGCGGCCAGCAGCGAGTGCATCGCCCGGTCGATCGTGCCCCGCTCGGCGAGTTGATCGAGCGACGCGTCGGGCAGCACGTTGCGGCGGATGGCCACCTGCGGCACCGGCGACACGTTCATGATCGCGGCGAGGCGCGACCCGTCGGGCAGGCGCAGCACGAGCATCGGCTTGGCGTCGTCGAAGCGGCGCTCGGTGCCGCCGGCCCGCCGGGCGAGGTGGGCGACCTCGGCCCGCAGGTCGTCGGCGTCGGCGAAGATCGGCTCGCGGTAGCGCTCGACCGCCCCGTCGACGCGCTGCAGCCAGATCGCATCGTGGGTGTTGATCATGATGTCGGTGATGCCGTCGATGTCGAGCAGGGCCTGGAACTTGCCGGCATGGAAGTAGGCGGCGATCGCCCGCCGGATGAGGTCGTGCTCGGCGGCCAGCTCCATCGGCGACGAGCCGGCCTCGATGGCGGCGCGGGCTCGCCGGGCGACGTAGGACGTGGCGATGTCGTGGGCGAACGCCTCCCGCTCGAGGTCGTCCCAGCGGATCCCGTCGGCGCCGGCCTCGGCGGTGACGAGCGCCTCTTGGACCGCCTCGATGACCTCCTCCAGGCGGACGGCCTCGACGCTCACTGCCGGCCCACCGGGACATCGGCGGCGAGCCAGGCGGCGGCGTCCTCGACCCGCCGCCACCACGGCCGCCAGGCGCTGGCCCGCATCCCCGCGATGCCGGGCGCACGCGACGACACGAGGGGCAGCACGGTCAGCACGTCGGCCCCGACGAAGTCGGCGACCTCGCCCGGCGACCACGCCGTCGGCTCGACGACCACCACCGAGACGTGGCACCCGGCGTCGCGCAGCGCCTCGACACGATGGGGCACCAGCTGGAGGCTCGGGAAGGCACCGCTCGCAACGATCACGGTGTGATCGGCGAGCCGGGCGAACGGCAGTGCCGGCGAGCGTGCTGACAGCCGGCCGGCGTCGACGAGCCACACCCGTCCATCCAGATCGTTGGCCACGATCCCGGCCAGCGTGCCGGCGGCGTGGACGAGGGCCGATGTCGTCTGCTCGGCCGACGGCGGCGCCGGCACCACCGACCAGTCACCCACCGCGGCGGCACCCCGCGCCACCAGGTCGCTTGCGGTCAACCCACCACCGCGTGCCGCGAGGGCCAGCGCCATCAACCCGGGTTCGACACCGACGCCGAGCTCGGCGCCGAGCCGCCCGCCATCCGGATCGACCTCCAACACCACCCGCTCGCGGGACGGATCGGGCCACGCCGCGGCGAGGCCGAGGACGAAGCGGGTGGCGCCCGGTGAGCCGGTGATCGAGCTGACGGCCACCAGCGTCATCCGGCGCCTCCTCTCAGTACGACGCGCAAGCGGTCCTCGGCGGCCGCCACCGATGCCGCCAGCCCGACGTCGCGAGCGACGCGCAGCGAGACCCACACCTGACCGGTGGCGATGTCCTCTGCGGCCCAGACCGTGCCGGCGCCGAGCGGCGTTGCGCTCGCCGTCACGTCGGTGGCGCCGGGGGCCGGCACGTCGACGCGCACCAGCTCCACCGCGCTGCCGACCTCCAGCTGGGCCAGCGGCGCCTCGCCCGGATCGAGCGCCGCGCCGATCACCATCTCGTCGGGCCCCAACGGGACGGCCGACTCGAACATCGCCGGCGCCAGCATCGTGCCGGCGGGGATCCGGCCGGACGGGTGCTCGCCGACGATCGAGCCGGCGGCCTCGGCCGGCAGCGTCGCCACACCGTCGTCGACCGCCACCCGCTGCACGCGCAGGTCGGCCCGCTCGACGGCCTGGCCCGGGTCGAGGTCGCGCGCCGCGACCAGGACCGAGGTGCGGTCGTCGCTCGACATGAACAGCAGCACGCCACCGAGCGCGCTGAGCAGCACGAGCAGGACGCCGGCGACGATCCACGTCGGGTTGCGATGCTTGGCCTCGGCCACCTTGCCGGGCTCGAAGCGGGCGGCCGGGCCGACCGGGCGGCGCCGCGCCCGGCGGCTGGGCGGCCGAGTCGGTGCGTCCGGGACGGGCAGCGGATCGGGGTCGCCGTCGTCGGCCACGCTCACCGGGGTCCGCTCGTCGGTCACGGCAGCACCGCGTCGACGCCGGCGAGCCGACCGAGAGCAAGCGCCAAGAGGGCACCGGCGACGAGGGCCGGGCCGAGGGCGATCGTGCGCAGGCGCCGCAGCAGCCCGAACGTCGCCGCCGCCAGCAGCCCGAGGACCAGGGCCAGCAGGGCGAGCGGGGCGGCGAGCAGGCCGAGGGCGGCACCGAGCACGATGCCGGCCTTGACGTCGCCGAACCCCATGCCGCGCGGCGCGATCAGGTGGGTGACGAGGAGCGGGACGCCGGCCAACGCGGCGCCGGCGGCCGAGCTGCGCACGAGGTCGTCGGACCAGTCGAGCACCAGCGCGGCAACGACGGGGACGGCGGCGGTGGCCACGAGGGCGTTGGGCAGGCGGTGGGCCACGGCGTCGACCAGCGCGGCGATCACCAGCACCGCGACGGCCGCACCGCTGGCCAGCGCGACCGTCGACGACGGCAGCCACGCCGCGGTCAGGGCGAACGTGGCGACCAACCCGGCCACCGTGAGCACCTGTCCGACCGATCCGACGGCGCGCCACGCCGAACAGGTGACACGGACCACGCCCCCTCGTGGTGCTCCCGGTCCGGATTGCAGTTGGAGGACGGCTGGCTCCACCCCGTGACCCCTGCTCCCCTCGGCCACCCCGGCCGTGGTTGCGGACTGTAACGGACGCTCATCCGGCGTGCCGCCGCGTGCTCGGGCTCGGACCCACTGCCCCATGTCCACCATGGGTGTCGCCAGATCCGGAAAGGGGAAACCGACCGGCTGTTTTGGCCAACTCTTTGCCCAGACGGCCATCCGGTGGCCGTCTGGGCAAAGAGTTGGCGATTCCGGCGCGGCCGCCGAGGTCCCCGCCCCGGCGCCAGCCCGTATCCTGGAGGCCGATGCAGTCGCTCGCCAACGCCCCCACGACCCTCCCGCAGGCCAACGATCCCTGCTGGTGCGGGAGCGGGCGCAAGTACAAGCGCTGCCACAAGCGCTCCGAAGGCCGCGTCCTGCCCGGCGTCGTCACCCCGATGCGGGAGGTGCCCGAGCGCATCGGTCGCCCGCCGTACGCCGAGACGGGCATCCCGATCCCGTGGGACGAGCCGCGCAGCAAGTCACCCGAGGTGATCGCCCGCATGCGCCGCGCCGGCAGCGTCGCCGCCGAGATCTTGCGCCTGGCCGGCGAGGCGGTGCGCCCGGGCATGACCACCGACGAGCTCGACGAGTACGTGCACCAGCTGCACATCGAGCGCGACGCCTATCCGTCGCCGCTCAACTACAACGGCTTCCCGAAGAGCGTCTGCACGTCGGCCAACGAGGTCATCTGCCACGGCATCCCGGACTCCCGGGTGCTCCTCGACGGCGACATCCTGAACATCGACGTGACGTCGTACGTGGGCGGCGTCCACGGCGACACCAACGCCACGTTCTTCGTCGGCGACGTCGACCCGGTGAGCCGCCAGCTGGTGCGCGTCACCGAGGAGTGCATGTGGCACGGCATCGAGGCCGTCAAGCCGGGGCGCCCGCTGAGCGACATCGGCCGGGCCATCGAGGACCACGCCAAGACCCATCGCTACGGCGTGATCCGCGCCTTCATCGGCCACGCCATCGGCGAGCAGTTCCACGGCGACATCCAGGTCCTGCACTACTACGACTCGCGGGCGTCGATGATCATGCGCCCGGGCATGACGTTCACGATCGAACCGATGATCAGCCTCGGCACGTGGCAGCACAAGATGTGGGACGACGACTGGACCGCCGTCACGGCCGACGGCAAGCGGACCGCCCAGTTCGAGCACACGATCCTCGTCACCGACGACGGCTTCGACGTGCTGACCGGCGGTCCCGGCGCGGCGTCGCCCACCGCGCCGTGGAACCGCTGATCACCACCCGGTGAAGCGATCCCTCGTCGCCGCGGCGGCGATGATCGTCAGCGTCGCGGCGTGCGGCGGCTCGTCGTCGGAGGGCATCGCCGCCCACGACGCGTGGGCCCGGTCGACCCCGCCCGGCGTCTCGGTCGGCGTCGTGTACATGGACGTGACGAGCAGCACCGACGACGCCCTCGTCGGCGCGTCGGTGGCGCCGTCGATCGCCGCCAAGGTCGAGCTGCACACCAACACGACGAGCGGCGACATGTCGTCGATGCAGCCGGTGGCCTCGATGCCGGTCTCGCCGGATCAGGACATCGAGCTCGACCCGCTCGGCAGCCACCTCATGCTCGTCGACCTCGCCGGCCCGTTGACCACGGGACAGAAGTTCGACGTGACCCTGCACTTCCGCACGGCCGGCGACGAGTCGGTGTCGGTCGAGGTCCGCGACGAGGCGCCATGAGACCGGCCGCCGCCATCGGGGCGTTGGCCGTCGTCGTGGCCGCGTGCGGCGGCGGGAGCGGCGGCGGTGGTGACGCCCTCCCGGACGTGAGCCTGGCGGCGCTGCACGACGGGGCGCCGGCGCTCGACGTCGGCGCGCTGCGCGGCCCGGCCGTCGTCAACCTGTGGGCGACGTGGTGCCAGCCCTGCCGCAAGGAGCTGCCGGCGTTCCAGGAGGTCAGCGCGGCCCGCCCGGACGTGCGCTTCGTCGGCGTCGACATCGCCGAGGACGCCGCCAAGGCCCGGGACTTCCTGGCCGAGCTGGGCATCACGTTCGACCAGTACCTCGACGACCGCGGCCGACTCACCGAGGCGCTCGGCACCGCCGTCCTGCCGGTCACGATCGTCGTCGACGCCGACGGCAAGGTGGCCACCGAGCACGTCGGCCCGATGTCGGTCGACGACCTCGAGCACGCCCTCGCCGACCTCTGAGCGTTGAGTACCGTCCCCCACATGGGGACGTGGATCGATCACCTCGTGCTGGCCGCGCCGACGCTGGACGAGGGCAACCAGCGGGTCGTCGACCTGACCGGCGTGACGCCGGTGTTCGGCGGGGTGCACACCGGGCGCGGGACGCACAACGCCCTCGCCTCGCTCGGACCGCCGAGCTACCTCGAGGTGATCGCGCCCGACCCGGAGCAACCCGGTGTGGGGTCTGCGCTCGTGCCCGACGACCTCGACGCCGGGCCGCGGCTGGTGTCGTTCGCCGTCGGCTGCGACGACCTCGACGCCGCCGTGGACGCGCTGCGCCACGCCGGCGTGGCCGACGTCGCCGACCCGTTCGAGATGTCGCGGGCCCGCCCCGACGGCCGGGTGCTGACGTGGCGGCTGGCGTTCGTCGGCTCGCGCATCGGCGGCGCCCATCCGTTCTTGATCTCGTGGGACGGCGACGACAGCCCCACCCACGACAGCCCGCTCGCCGGACGGCTCACCGCACTGGCCGCCGGCGATCCCGAGCCCGGCCCGGCCGCCGAGCTGCTCACCCACCTCGGCGTGGCGGTCGACGTCGACGAATCACCGACCCCGTGGCTGCGGGCCACCATCGAGACCCCGACCGGCACCGTCGAGCTGACCTGAATCCGATCCATGTGATCTGGGCGCGAAACCGGCTCGAAACTGCGACGGTTCGCGCCCAGATACCCGTCGCTGGAGCTAGCCCCTGCCGTGGCGCAGCAGGCGGCCGGGGTGGCGTTCGGTCTGGGCGTCGTCGGCGATCGTCTGGACGCCGTTGACGAACACGGCGTGGTAGCCGGACGCCTTCTGGATCCGCCGCCACTCGCCGCCGGGGAGGTCCTCGACGACGTGGTTGGGCAAGACCTCGAGGCCCTCGGGGTCGTACACGACGACGTCGGCCGGGCCGTCGACGCGGAGCAGGCCGCGGTCGTGGAAGCCGGCGAGCTGGGCGGGGAGCCCGGACAGGCGGCGGTGGGCCTCCTCGTACGTGATCCAGCCGTTGTCGCGCACCTGCTGGGCGAGCGTCTCGGTCGGGTAGCGCCCGGCGGTGAGGAACTTCGTGTGGGCACCGCCGTCGGACACGCCGAACAGCATGTGCGGGTACTGCACGATCTCGCGCAGCAGGTCCGACGAGCCCTGCGGCGGGGCGACGTAGAACTCGGTCTGCAGGCGGTCGGCGACGGCGATGTCGAGCATCGCGTCGACGGGGTGCTGCCCGGTGATGTCGGCGACCTGCTGCACCGACATCTCGGCGTAGCGCTGGGTCTCCGGCGACTTCGGGGCCAGCACCGTCACCGTGCCGATCGGGGCCGTCGCCACGTACGGCGGCTTGTCCTTGAGGCCCTGGCGGCGGGCCGGGTCGGCCAGCTTGTGCAAGCGCTCCTCCAGCGTGCCGGTGGTCGCCTCCATCCACGTCTCGGAGTCGTCGTAGAGGTTCCAGTCCTCGAACGTGAACGTGAACCCGGCGTCGGTGGTGACGCCCTGGCCGTAGATCGGGATGCCCCGCTCGCGGCAGCGCTCCAACCAGTCGATGGCCTTGCGGTGGACGTGCGGCTTGGTCTCGAACGCCTGCACCACGTTGTGCAGGATCGGCCGCCCCGACAGCGTGGCGATCTCCTCGAGGTGGGCGATGTCGCGACGGATGTCGTCGGTGGTCAGCGTGATCTGCTGCACGCCCTGGTTGCGGCGGGCCAGCACCCGGGCGAACACGCGCGCCGTCTCGTCGTGCATGACGTCGGTCGGCATCGGCGTTCCGTCGAAGTCGCGCTGCACGGCCGCCGGCCCGGTCGGTGGCAGGCGCTGCGCCGACCACCCGCACCCGCCGGCGTCCATCGCCGCGTCGAGCAGCGCGGCCAGCTGCTCGTGCTCGGCCTCGGTCGGCAGGCGACCCTCCTTGGCGCCTTCCAGGCCGAGGACCTCGACGAGCATCGGCCCGGCCGGCACGTACGGCAGGACGTTCAACGCCTTGGGCGTGGCATCCACGCTGTCGAGGAACTCGGGGAACGTGACCCAGTCCCACGGCATGCCCTGGCGCATCGACTCGTACGGGATCGCCTCGACCCGCGTCATCGAGCGCATCGCGTACTCGCGCAGCTCGGGCTGGACCGGCGCGAACCCGAACCCACAGTTGCCGATCGCAACGGACGTGATGCCGTGCCACCCCGACAGCGTCAGGTACGGGTCCCAGAAGACCTGGGCGTCGTAGTGGGTGTGGAGGTCGACGAACCCCGGCGCGACGTGCATGCCGCGCCCGTCGATCACCGAGTCGGCGTCGGTGGCGTCGACACGGCCGATCGCCGCGACTCGGCCGTCGCTGATCGCCACGTCGGCGCGCACGCGCGGCGCGCCGGTGCCGTCGAACACGAGCCCGTCCTTGATCACCACGTCGTAGCTGGTCATGAGACCCCCTGAGCTTCTGTTGTCCCCGCGCCCGACGCTACCCGGAGGGCTTCGTTCGCCACGGTCCGGGCGGCCGTGGGAGCCTGAGCCGATGACCACCGCCATCGACGAGGACCTGTTGGCCGCCGTGCCCGAGCAGCTCGCTCGCGACGGCGTCGCGATCGTGCCCGGCGTGCTCAGCCCGGACGAGGTGGCGGAGGCCCTCGAGCACCTCTGGGCCGCCGCGCCGGAGAGCGTCGCCCGCGGCGTCCCGGCCCACATCGAGGTGCTCGACCCCAACGACGCCAACGTGCGGATCTTCGACCTCATCGCCATCGACCCGTTCTTCGCCGACCTCATCGCCCACCCGGTGGCCGACCGCGTCATGAGCGACCTGCTCGGGCCCGACTACATCGTCTCCAACTTCACGGCCAACATCGCCCGCCCCGGCAGTGGGTCGATGGGGGTGCACTCCGACACCGCCCTCGTGCTGCCCGAGCCGTGGCTGGCGCCGGTCAGCGCCAACGTGATCTGGTGCCTGCACGACGTGCACCCGGACAACGGCGCCACGCTGCACATCCCGGGCAGCCACCGCTACCGCACGCGCGACGACGTGCCCACCGACCCGATGAGCGCGATGGTGCCGTTCAGCGCGCCGGCCGGCTCGATCATGGTGATGGAGGGCCGGGTCTGGCACACGTCGGGCGCCAACATCACCGCCGACGAGGACCGCGCCCTGCTGTTCGGGTACTACACGAAGCCCTACATCCGTCCCCAGTGGAACCACACCGCCGCCATCGCGCCGGAGCGCCAGGCCGAGATGTCCGAGCTGATGCGCTACCGCCTCGGCCTCGACATCACCCTCAACAGCGACGCCAGCAAGGTGCTGACGCCCACCGATGGCTGACCTCGCCGCGGGTCACTACGAGCGGACCTTCGGGGCGGGCGGCCGCCAGCTCAGCGCCGACCACGGCGTGCGCATCCTGGCCTTCGCCGACCGCGCTCGCGACGCCGTGCACTGCGTGACGCTCGGGCTCTCGGACCTGCCGATCTCGGCCATGCACCCGACCGAGCTGCTGTGCTCGGTGCGACCCGAGCAGGTCGAGGCGGCCCGCTTCCTCCTGGCATCGGCGGTGCGCGTGGCCGTCGACGGCGGGGGCGTCCTCACCCTCGGCGCCACCATCGCCAACCCCACCCCGATCCTCGCCGGCACGCAGATCTGCGGCGTGCTGCTGACCGCCGGGCTCTTCTTCGACGACTTCGACCTCGTCGGCGACGAGGGCGACGACGACGACGAGGACACCATCGGCCTCCACGTGATCACCCTGGTGCCGCTCACGCGCGGCGACCTCGATCGCTACGAGGCCGAGGGCCGCGAGGCGGTCGAGGTCGCGATCGACACGACGACGGTCGACCTGCTCGACGTCACCCGCGACGACCTCTAGCGATCGAGTCCCTCGCGTGCCGCGAACGTCACGCCGCCGTCGCACGGGATGGCCACCCCGCTGATGAAGCCGGCGCCGGGCGAGGCGAGGAAGGCGGCGAGGTTGCCGATGTCCTCGGGCTCGCCGAGCCGGCCGACCGGCGTCTTCGACATGTACGCGTCCCGCAGGTGCTCCGGCATCGAGCGGACCAACGGTGTGGCGATGAGCCCGGGCAGGATGGCGTTGGCGGTCACGCCGCCGGGCCCGAACTCCTGGGCCACGGCCTTGGTGAACCCGATCACGCCGGCCTTGGACGCGGCGTAGGCCGGCTGGCCGAGGCCGGGACGGATCGCCGCCACCGACGCCAGGTTGATCACCCGGCCCCACCCACGCGACGCCATGCCCGGCGCCGCGGCCCGCACCGTGTGGAACATGCCCGAGAGGTTGACGGACAGCTCGTGGGCCCACGCATCGGGGTCCATCTTCTCGATCGAGGCGATGTTGTTCACGATGCCGGCGTTGTTGACGACGATGTCCGGCGCACCCAGCTCGTCGGTGCACGCGGCGACCGCGGCCGTCACCGCGTCGGCGTCGGACACGTCGACGGCGATGGCCATCGAGCGGCGGCCGAGATCGGCGACGGCCTCGGCCGTCGACACCTCTTCCTCGGGGCCCGACGTGCGCTGGCGCAGCCGGTACCACTGCTCGGCCTGGAACGGCTCGGGGTGGACGTCGGCGATGGCGACGTCGGCGCCGGCGTCGGCGAGGGCGAGGGCGATCGCCCGCCCGATGCCCCGGGACGACCCGGTGACGAAGGCGACGCGACCGGCGAGCGGGGTGGGATCGGGCACGTCGGTCGACGGTAGCGAGGTGGTTCAGCTCGCAGCGGAGCGGCCCGCCCGTGGTACACCGCCAGGACGGCGCCCGGGTGACGGGCCAGATCGGAGGTTCGACACGTGGGACGACTCGACGGCAAGGTGGCGATCGTGACCGGAGGCTCGCGCGGCCAGGGCGAGGCCGAGGTCCGGCTGTTCGCGGCTGAAGGGGCCAAGGTGATCGCGGCCGACGTCCTCACCGATCTCGGCGAGGCGCTGGCGGCCGAGCTCGGCGACGCCGTCGCGTTCGTCCGCCACGACGTGGCCGACGAGTCGTCATGGGAGGCCGTGGTGAACACCGCGGTCGAGCGCTTCGGCCGGCTGGACGTGCTGGTCAACAACGCCGGCATCGGCCACGCGTCACGGATCGTGAACCACACGCTCGCCGACTACGAGCGGATCATCGCGGTCAACCAGATCGGCGTGTTCCTCGGCATCCGCTCGGTGATCGAGCCGATGATCGCGGCGGGTGGCGGCTCGATCGTCAACACGTCGTCCGGCGCCGGGCTGCGGGCGACGAAGTACATGATCGCCTACGCCGCCAGCAAGTACGCCGTGACGGGCATGACCGCGGCGGCCGCCCTCGAGCTGGCCCGCGACAAGATCCGCGTCAACTCGATCCACCCCGGCGTCATCGACACCCCGATGCTCGGCGACATCCGCGAGACGAACGCCGACACCCTCGTGCGCACGACGCCGATGCGGCGGATGGGCACGCCCGACGAGATCGCCAACGTCGCCCTGTTCCTGGCGTCCGACGAGTCGTCGTACATGACCGGCGCCCACGTCGTCGTGGACGGCGGGATCACCATCTGAGCGCGTCCGCACGTGGGGCGTGGCCGGCTCGGATCTGGGTGGCGTTCCCTGACGACAGTCGTCAGCGAACGCACCCAGATCACCCAACGCGCCCAGATCGCGGCCACCAACGGCCGGTCGTTCAGGCCCGATCCGGGCGGGCTCCGTGACAACAGTCGTCACGGAGCCCGCCCAGATGACCGAATGTCACGCTGCCCGCCCAGATCACTCCGCCGGACAGCCGAAACCCGCCCGACCGTCCTACTGACGGCCGCACAGACACAGACACAGACACGGGCGCGATCGCCCTCACCCCTTGGTCGAACGATCAGGGACGGTTGAGGCGCTTCGGCGCCAGGAGCCGATAGCTCTCGGTCACCAGCTCGGTGACCTCGTCCCAGTCGACGGCCGCCGGATCGTCCGGGAGCACCAACCCGACGATGTCGCGGAACCACACCGGCTTGAAGAAGGGCGGTCCGATCGCGCTCGAGGGCGACGAGCTCGTCGCCGGCCGACCGGAACGTCAGCACCGTCGCCGGGCCGGTGGTGCCGGCCGCCTCGGCGTAGGCCGCCGGGCGACCGTCACCGATGGCGACGAGGTGGGCGAAGTTCTTCTTGCGGATCGACCAGCGGACGCCGACCCAGGCGTCCTCCTCGACGACCTCCGGCAGCGCCATGCAGATGGCACCGAGGCGCTCCACGTAGCCGGCATCGACGGCGGGTCCGCTGGCCATCAGGTCGCGTTGCGGAACTGCTCGACGATCGTGCGCACCATCGGGTCGGGGTCACCGCCGTTCGTCGAGTTGGTGGCGATGACGAGGTCCGCCTCCGGCACCACCACGATGCGCTGGCGGAACAGGCCCTCAGCGGAGAAGCCGTCGGCGTCCAGCCACCAGTGCAGGCCGTACTGCGGGTTGGTCGCCGACGGCACCCGGCTCTCGTCGACCCACCCGGCGGGCAGCAGCTGCTGGCCGTTCCACTGGCCGCCGCGGAGGTACAGCAACCCGAAGCGGGCGAAGTCCCGCGTCGTCATGTCCATGCCGAAGCCACCGACGAAGCACCCGCCGCCGTCCTTGGTGATCTGTTCCGTGGTGATCCCGATCGGGTCGAGGAGCCGTTCGTGGATGTACGTGTCGAGGGCCGGGCACCCGCCGAGCGCGTCGGCGGCGATGCCGGCGATGAGCGCCGACGATCCCGTCGAGTAGTTGAACGCCGTGCCCGGCTCGGTCTGCAGCGGCCGCTCGGCGACGAGGTGGGCGGCGCTCGGCGAGCCCAGCCACTGGATGACGAGCCCGACGATGCTGGCGTCCTCCTTCCACTGCAGCCCGCTCGACATCTCCAGCAGCTGGCGCAGCGTGATCGCCTGGCGCGGATCCCCAGCCGGCCACTCCGGGCGCGGTGGGTGCTCGTCGAGGCTCAGGGTGCCGTCGCCGATGAGCAGGCCGACGATTGCCGACGTGAAGCTCTTGGCCACCGAGTAGGAGCCCATCACCTGATCGGGCCCGTCGCGCGGGTGGTAGCGCTCGTACACGAGCTGGCCGCCGTGGATGACGACGACCGACTGCACACGACCACCGGCGTTCGCCGGGCCGAGCGCGGTGGCGACGGCGGCGTCGATGGCGGCCTGGTCGACGCCGGCGGGCAGCGGCGCGGTCGGCCAGTCGGCTGCCGGGAAGGGCACGCCGGCCGGCTGCGGTGGGTACGCGCCGGGCGCCGGCGAGCTCGTCGCGGTGTCACTCGTCACGGGCGGCGCGGCGTCGGACTCGGCCGCCGTGCCACTCGTCACCGCCGGCACGGTCGTCGGCGGAGCAGCGCCGTCGTCGTCGTCGCCGCACGCGACGGCCGTGACCAGGAGGATCGCCGCCGTCGACAGCCTCAGGGCCGTTCGCTTCACCCGCCGCACCCTACGGGCGGGGCGGCGACGCGCACCGTCGCGCCGTGCAAGCGCACCTCGCAGCTCCATGCCGGGCCCATGTCCGTCCCAAGCTGCTGTCCGCATCCTCATCACACGCCTCCCTGGCGCCACTGATGGTCGTGCCCGCTGACCACGGCGACAGGGGTCGGTGGGTGCTCGGCTCGACGCCGTCCTTCGTCAGCCGTCACCCACCGGCAGGCGGAACATCGCCACCCCGGCGGCGATCGCCGCGCAGACGGCGACGACCGCGGTGGCCGCCATCACCCCCCGGTCGAGCCAGAACGGCGCGTCGGTGGGGATCACGGCGCGGAAGGCGCCGTCACGCCGCAGCCACACCCACACGGCCAGCTCGAGCGCGGCGAGCAGCACGAGGGCGTACGACACGAGGCGCCGGCCGAGGGCCAGCGCGATGAGCAGCGAGACGGCGGCCACGGCCGGGAGCACCCACCACGCGAGCAGCGGGCCGGTCTCCGCCGGCAGCGACGCGGTACTCCCACCACCCGATCCCGGTCGCCGCCAACGCCACGACGAGCAGGGCCAGGCCGGTGCGTCGCCGCCAGAACAGCGCGAGCACCACGAGCGCGCCCCCGACGGCCGCGCCGATGGCGAGCGGCAGGCGCGACGGTTCGGGCAGCCACGTCGTCACGACGGTGATCGAGACCGGTGTCCCGTTGACGACGATCGGGACCCGCTCGGTCTGCACCTCACCGCCGCGCACCACGCCCTCCGGCGGGTTCGGGCTCATCCAGTGGGTGCGGTGGTCGTGCCACGCATACGAGCCACCCGTGCCGACGATCTTCCAGTCGGGCGGCAGCGTCGGGTCGGCATCGGCCGGCACCGTGGTGCCGTAGCGCGAGGCGTTGAGGTAGGTGGCCGGTGAGTGCTGGTTCTCCGTCACCACGCCGGCCGGGTCGAAGTGCAGGTAGGGCTCCTGGGCGTAGCCGGTGACGACGACCTCGTTGCCCGGCTCGACGACGAGGCGCAGGAACGAGTCGCCGCCGACGATCTCGGCCGTGATCCCGGGGACGGCCGGGGTGATCGCCGTGATCTGCGAGCCGTAGTCGGTCGGCGCGGCTGGATCGGCGAAGGCGATGCCGGCCGGCGCCAGCGCGGCCAGCACGCCGGCCGCAACGGCGACGAGCGAGGAACGCCGGCTCATCGCCCTCAGGCGGCGGCGTCGGCGTCGCGCAGCAGCTGCTTCATGTCGGCGGCCAGGTCCTTGGCCGACGTGGTGGTCTCGGCGTTGGCGCTCACCGGCCACGTGAGGACCAGCCGGCCGGCGTCGTCGACGGCGAACAGGTAGCTGGAGTGGGCGACCTGCACCTCGCCGTCGGCGCTCGTCGTGACCTCGTAGCTCACCCCGAACGGCCCGGCGACCTGCTGCAGGGCAGTCTGGTCGTCGGTGGCCAGCGCGTGGGCGTCGGGCACGAAGCTGCGCACGTAGTCGGCGAGCACCGCCGTGTCGCGCTTCGGGTCGACGGTGATCATCGCCGTCGCCACCCGGGAGGCGTCGGCGCCGAGATCACCGAGCGCGATCTTCAGGTCGCTCAACGTCGTCGGGCAGACGTCGGGGCAGTTGGTGTAGCCGAAGTAGACGATCAGCAGGCCGCCGGCGGGCGCCTTGATCGTGAACGGCGCGCCGCCGTCGGCGACGTCGGGCAGCGGCGTGCCATCGACGACCGGTTCGGGGTCGCGGGTCAGGCCGACGAGCTCGTGGTCCCCGCCGCCGCCACATCCGGCGGCCGCCAGCACGGTGACGGCGGCGACGGTGGCGAGCAGCTTCTTCATCCCGATGCTGGCGTCAGGGAGGTGATGTAGGCCACCAGGTCGGCGACCTCCGCCGGCGTGAGCTGCTGCTCCGGCATGGCCACCGAGAAGCCGCTCACGACCTGGGCCTGTGGGTCCTCGATGGACTTCGTGAGGTAGGCCGCATCGACGACGACCTGGGTCCCATCCGTCAACGTGACGGTCGAGCCGAGCGCCCCCACCCAGGCCGGGCCGAGACCGCCCTCGCCGTTGGCGCCGTGGCAGGCCGAGCACCCCTTGGTCCGCGACAGCTCCTGGCCGCGCTGGATGGCGGCGTCGCCCCCGCCACCGGCGGCCGACGATCCTGCCGTCGACGTTTGACCGCCACCGCCGGCGCCGCCATCGTCGTCGCCGCACGCCACCGCGGCAGCCATGAGCACGGGGAGGCCCAAGGCCAGAGCGACGACACGACGGCGCGACACGGGCGAGAGTCTGGCAGCGCCCGCTCGTCATCCCCCGTCACACCGATGTGACGATGTTGCGGGAACTCACCGCCCACCAGGGAGTCCGGTGCGCCACCACGCGGTCAGGGCGGCCGCCGCCGGTGCCTCGGGATCGAGCCCGTAGGCCACCGTCACCGCGCGGCCGCAGCCCTCGACGTCGCCGGCGCGGAGGGCATCGACCGCGGCCGTGAGCGGGCCGGCCGGCCACGGCAGGTCAGCCAGCCAGCGGGGGCCGAGGCGCAGGGCGTTCGACGAGAGGCCGGTGCCGGCCGCCCGCTGCCACGCCCATCGGCTGGCCGGCGGGGACGTCAGCACGGCCGCCACGGCCCACGGGTCGCTGTCGGCACCGGGGCGGGCGGTCACCGCCGGCACGCCCGGCAACCACGCGCCGGACCTCGTCGACGACGGCTTCGATCACCCGCGTCTGGTTGGCCACGAGCACCTTGGGCACGAGCAGCCGATCGGCCCAGCGGCGCATCGGCGGGCTGAGGCGCTCGAGCTCGACGGTCGGGCGCAGGAAGCGGCGGCGGGCGAACGTCACCGCCCGCTCGCCCCAGCGGCACGTCGCCGGGTCGATCAACCCGCTGGCGACGAGCGGCGGACCATCCCCGTCCTCCACCACGGCCGGCACCAGGCCGTAGTACTGATCGCGGAAGTTCGCCGACAGTCGACAGCGCTCGCCGAGCGTCCCAGCGGCGGCGAGGTGCGGCAGCGCGGGAAGGCCGAGGCTGGCCGTGACGACGTCGGTCCACTGCGTGGCCGGCCCCGGCAACCCCAGCTCGACGACCAGCGCGCACACCAGCACCTGGGCGTCGAAGACGGCCTCCGGCGACCACCACGACCACACGATCCGGCCGCACGCATCCAGCGCGGCGCGCACGGGTGCGGCGTCGCGCGAGGCGAGGATCGACTGCGGCAGGACGAGGGCGATGCGGCCGCCGTCCGGTCGGGCGAGGCGGTGGGCGAGGGCGAGGAACTCGACGGCGGCATCGGCGTAGGGACCGCCGCCGTGGCGGCTGGACCCGCCGCGCGTCGTGGCCGCCGCGAGCTGCGACAGGTACGGCGGGTTGCCGACGACGAGGTCGACGCCACCACGCAGCGCACCCCAGTCGTGGGCCAGCGCGTCAGCGCCGGCGACCGTGCCGGCGTCGCCCAGCGCGGCGCTCGCCGCGGCGGCCGCCACCGGGTCGATGTCGCACCCGACCAGCCGGGCCCGACGCCCGAGCTCGGCCACGCGACGTCCGGCGGCGAGGAGGAACCGGCCGTCGCCACATGCCGGGTCGACCACCACCGGGTCCCGATCGACCGGCGCCGCGAGTCGCCGCGCCGACGACGAGGTCGACGAGCCACGGCGGGGTCGGGTAGTCGCCACGCCGCTTGCGAGCCGCGCCGTCGCGAGCGGATTGCAGCCGGCGCACGGGGCGAGCCTAGGGTCGCGTCGTGATCGAGGCCGAGAGCCGGTTCCTCACGATCGGTCGCGACGATTGGGCCGCCCTGCGGGCCGCCACCCCACTCACCCTTCGTGAGGACGACCTCGCCAAGCTGCGCGGCATCAACGAGCGCATCGACCTCGACGAGGTGGCGGCCGTGTACCTGCCGCTGTCACGCCTGTTGAACCTCTACGTCAGCGCGTCGCAGGACCTGGCCCGGGTGTCGTCGACGTTCCTCGGCACGATGGCGCCGCGCGTGCCGTACGTGATCGGCGTGGCCGGCAGCGTCGCCGTCGGCAAGAGCACGTTCGCCCGCATCCTGCAGGCCCTCCTCGCCCGCTGGCCCGACCACCCGCAGGTCGACCTGGTCACCACCGACGGGTTCCTGTTCCCCAACGCGGTCCTCGCCGAACGCGGGCTGATGGACCGCAAGGGCTTCCCGGAGAGCTACGACACCCGCCGGCTGCTGAAGTTCCTGCGCGACCTCAAGAGCGGGGCCGAGGAGGTCCGGGCGCCGGTCTACAGCCACGTCGTCTACGACATCATCCCCGGCGAAGAGGCGATCGTGCGGCGGCCCGACATCCTCATCCTCGAGGGACTGAACGTGCTGCAGGTCTCGATGGACAAGCGGGCCGAGTTCGTCAGCGACTACTTCGACTTCTCGATCTACGTGGACGCCGAGGAGTCGGACATCCGGGAGTGGTACGTGCAGCGGTTCTTCGCCCTGCGCGAGACGGTGTTCAAGGACCCCAACAGCTTCTTCCGGCACTTCGCCGACCTCACGCCCGAGCAGGCGCGAGCGACGGCCGAGGGCATCTGGGCCACCATCAACGGTCGCAACCTCAGCGACAACATCCTGCCGACGCGCGAGCGGGCATCGCTGATCCTGCGCAAGGAAGCCGACCACCGCGTCTCGGCGGTCCGCCTCCACAAGCTCTGACGCGCCGCCCGTCGGACCGGCGTCAGCCGGACAGGTCCGTGCGGGCGATGAAGCGCTCGGCGACAGCACGGTCGCCGATGACCTCGACGGCGTCGAGGGGCAGGCGCCGCCACAGCACCAACAGCAGATCGTTGGCGGTGCCGCGGATCGCTGCGTCGCCCTTGGCGTGCTCGCGCGTCACGACGTAGCCGCCGGCGCCGTCGTCGACCACCAACCACTCGCCGGCGACGTCCGTGCAGTGCAGGTGCACCGACCCGTCGAGCGCGGCCGCCGCCGGGTCGACCCATGTCCTGAGGAACGCGAACAGGAACTCGTCGACGCCGTCCGACGCCAACTCGGGATCGATGACGTACGTGCGGCCGGCGGCGCGCTCGGCATCGAGGCGGTGCACGGCGGTCTCCTGGGCCATCCGACGCACGACGAACCCGGCGGTCTTGTCGTCGGTCCACGTCCAGAGCGGCGTCGCCGGATCGGTGGCGGTGAGGACCCGGTCGAGCTCGCCGGCCCAGTGCTCGGCCACCGCGAACACCTCGTCGAACGTGGCGGGCCGCGTCGTCTGCACGACGGCGTGGGGATCCGTCACGCGGTCGCGCACGATGATCCCCCACCACTCCCACACGTCGGCGACGTGCCAGGCGAGGTCGGCGGCCGTCCACCCCGGGCAGTCCGGGACGATCGCCGCCGGCCCGGCGGCGCGGATCGCGTCGAGCAGGGCCGTCGAGTCGCGGCGGTAGCTGGCGAGGTACTGGTCGCGGTCCATCGGGGCGATCATACGTTCGCCGTCAGGACTCGGCAGCGCGCAGCGCCGCCGGCAGCTCCTTGATCGAGGCCAGCTCGTCGAGGTCCTCGTCGTGGTCGACGTGCTCGTGCTCCCACAGCAACGGGTACGGGATGTGCACGGCGTGGCCGCCGAGGCCGAGCACCGGCAGGATGTCGCTGCGCACCGAGTTCCCGACCATGCAGAAGTGCTCCGGCGCCACGCCGAGCTGGCGCAGGATGCGGGCGTAGGTCTCGGGGTCCTTCTCCAGCACGACCTCGACCAACTCGAAGTGGTGGGCGATCCCCGACATCTCGACCTTGCGGGTCTGGTGCACGAGATCGCCCTTGGTGATCAGCACCAGGCGGTGGTCGCGGGCGAGGTCGGCGAGCACGCCCGGCACGTCGGGGAGCAGCCGCACGTCCTCGGTGAGCATCGCCAGGCCGAGATCGACGAGCTGGGCGAACACGCTCGCCGGGGCGCGCCCCTCGCTCACGTTCACCGCCGCCTTGATCATTGCCAGCGTGAACGACTTCACGCCGTAGCCGGAGATCGGCAGGTGGGCCCGCTCCGTCGCCCGCAGCGCCGCGGCGACGTCCACGCCTGGTGACGTGTACGGCGTCACCAGCTCGACGAAGCGCTCCTCGACGCGCGCGAAGGAGTCCTCGCTGTGCCAGAGCGTGTCGTCGGCGTCGAGCCCGACCACCTCGAACCGCGTCACGTGCTGCTCACGTCCTGTGGATCGCGTTCAGGTAGTTGTAGACGGTGATCCGGCTGACGCCCATCGCGTCGGCCACCTGCTCGACGGCCCGCCGCAGCGTGAACGCCCCGCGCTCGTCGAGCAGCCGCACCGCCCGTTGCTTGTCCTCGCGAACGAGGTCGGGCAGGCGGCCGCCCAGCTCGGTCTCGACGACGTCGATGAGGCGATCGAGGGCGCCGTGCAGCGGCGGCATCCGCACCGCCGCGATGACCTGGCCCTCCCACACCAACGGCACGTCACCGACCTCGCGCTGGTCGGGCGGCACGAGCGTCGCACCGACCGCGTCGACGACCGGCCGGACCGCGACGACGAGCGGGTGGGCCCCGTTCATCGGGCCTCCTCGATGCGGGCGAGGTGCAACGACACGTGGGTGGCGCCGTTGGCGAAGGCGGCCCGGGTGATCGCCGCGACGACGTCGGGCATCGCGTCGTCGGCGGCGCGGCAGGTCGACCCGAACGGGCCGAACTCGACGTCGACACCAGCCGCCGCGGCGGCGTCGACCGCCGCCGTGACGTGGGGCCCGGGCTGGCCCTCCACGAACGGCTCGATCGTGAACTCGAGCTGCTGCACCGTGGGGATCGTAGGGCGCGACGCCGCCGATCGACCGGGGCGCCCGCCCGGGCCGCCCGGGACGCGGGTGGGAGCGACGCGTCCCGGGCGGGTGCCGGCGGCGGCGGTGGGCGGCGCGCCGTCCGGCGGGCCCCGGGTGGGTGGGGCGACCTACCGGTACATCGCGACGCGCAGCCCGTCGGCGCGCTGGCGGATCTCCGTGCCCGCCGCGCCGAACGCCTCCTGCATCTGGCGCAGCGCGCCCTCGAAGGACTGCCACTGCTGCTCGAACGCGTCGCGGGCCGGCCCGGTCCACAACGTGTTGCCGATGGCGGCCTGCACCGTGGCCCGGATCGTGTCGACGTCTCCCTGCCGTGCGTGCAAGGCGCTGCCGAGGGCATCCATCTGATCGGCGTCGCCACTCACAGCCATGCTGTTCTCCTGTCGTCTCCGACGCGCGGTCGGCTACCCACCATGGGTGTTCACAGGAGGCCGGAAGGGAAAAGCTCCTCCATCGGCAGCAGGACGAGGCTGTCGGGCACGAACGGCGCCGTCGCCAGCAGCGCGTCGAGACCGTCCCGATCGACCCAGCGGGCCTCGGCCACCTCGCCGTCGACGAACGCGATCGGACCGTCGTGGACGACGACGTAGCACCGGGCGAGGAGATCGACGTCGTCGTCGGCGTAGCGACCGACGTGACGCCCATCGCCGAGCGGGACCGGCGCGGCGACGACCCCGACCTCCTCGAACAGCTCGCGACGGGCGGCGACGTCGTAGTCCTCGCCGGCCGCCACCACGCCACCGACACCGATGTCCCAGCGGCTCGGCCAGAGGTCCTTGGCCGCGCTGCGCCGGTGCACGAGCAGCAGCCCGGTGCTCGAGCGCACGGCGATGAAGACGGCACGATGGCGCAGTCGCTCGGCGCGCATCCGCCGCCGTGGCACCGTGTCCACGACCCGGTCCTCGGCGTCGACGACGTCGACCAGCTCCTCGTCCGGCCGAGCGGGGGGCCGGGGGTGCGCCGCCATGGGCCGTGCCTACCATGACCCCATGCCCGTCGACACCGCCTCCCTTCGGGAGGAAGCGAAGGACCTGCTCACGCCGACCGTCGAGCTGCGGCGCGAGCTGCACCGGTGGCCCGAGGTGGGCAACGTGCTGCCGCGCACCCAGGAGATCGTGCTCGGCGCGCTGGACGGGCTGCCCGTCGACGTGACCGTCCACGAGACGACCAGCGGCATCGCCGCCCTCCTGACCGGCGACCGCCCGGGGCCGACGATCCTGCTGCGCGGCGACATGGACGCCCTGCCCCTGCACGAGGACACCGGGCTCGACTACGCGTCGAGCGACGAGGGCGCGATGCACGCCTGCGGCCACGACACCCACACGGCGATGCTCGCCGGGGCCGCCAAGCTGCTCGCCGGCCGCCGCGCCGATCTCGCCGGGCGCGTGCTCTTCATGTTCCAGCCCGGCGAGGAGGGCCACCACGGCGCTCGCTACATGCTCGACGAGGGGCTGCTCGACGTGCCCGACCTGGCCGACGGCGCGCCGTCGCCGGTGACCGGTGCCTTCGCCCTGCACATCACGTCAGCGCTGCCGTCCGGATGGCTCAGCACCCGGCGGGGATCGCTCATGGCGTCGGCGGACAAGGTGCTGATCACGGTCACCGGCAAGGGCGGCCACGCCAGCGAGCCGCACCGCACGCTCGACCCGATCCCGGTGGCGTGCGAGATGGTGCAGGCGCTCCAGATCATGGTCACCCGCTCGATCGACGTGTTCGACCCCGCCGTCGTCACGATCGGCAAGATCGCCGCCGGCACGACGAACAACATCATCCCGGAGACGGCGCACATCGAGGGCACCATCCGCGCCGTCAGCGAGAAGACGCGGTCCAAGGTGCACGACGGCATCCGCCGCGTCGTCGACGGCATCGCCGCCGCCCACGCGTGCGCCGTCGAGGTCGAGATCGAGGCCGGCTACCCGGTCACGGTCAACGACGACTCGTTCGCCGATCACGTGCTGTCCCTCGCCGGTGAGCTCGTCGGCAGCGACAAGGTCGTGCGCCAGCCCCATCCGGTGATGGGCGCCGAGGACTGGAGCTACGTGCTGCAGCGGGTCCCGGGGGCGATGATGTTCCTGGGTGGGACCCACCTCGACCGCAACCCGGCGACGGCCGCCCCGAACCACTCCAACCGCGTCGTGTTCGACGAGCAGGCGATGGCCACCGGCATCGCGGCCTACGCCGCCGTCGCCCTCGATCACCTCGCCTGAGCCGTCTGTGTCACTGCACAAGTCCCCTGGGACTTGTGCGGTGACACAGAGCGCTCCTCAGGCGCCGCTCAGCAGCTCGCGCGTGATCTGCTCGCCGATGACGAGGGAGGCGGTGGCCGCCGGCGACGGGGCGTTGAGGACGTGCAGCACGCGCCCGTCGTTGCTCCGGGAGAACTCGAAGTCGTCGGCCAGGCGGCCGTCGGCGTGGAGGGCCTGGGCCCGCACGCCGCTCGACGCCGGCTCGAGGTCGTGGGGTTCGATGCCCGGCACGAGCCGTGAGAGCGACGCCGCGAACTTGCGCCGGCTCAACGAGCGGGCCATCTCCGACAGGCCGTAGCGCCACTGCGCCTTGGCCAGCGTGCGGAACCCGCTGAAGCGCAGCGTCTCGGCGAGGTCGTGGCGGTTGACGACGCGCCACGAGTAGCCCTCGCGGGCCATCGCCAGCACGGCGTTCGGCCCGGCGTGGATGCGCCCGTTGACGCCCCGGGTGAGGTGCACGCCGAGGAACGGGAACTGCGGATCGGGCACCGGGTAGATCAGCGCGTTGACGAGGTAGCTGCGCGACGGCGCGAGCTCGAAGTACTCGCCGCGGAACGGCACGATCTGCATGCCGCGGCTGGCCTCGTCGCCGCCGAACAAGCGGGCGACGCGATCGGCCTGCAGCCCGGCGCAGTTGACCGCGCTCGTCGTGCGGATCGGGCCGTCCGTGGTCTCGATGACGAGCTGACCGGCGTCGGTGGCGGCGCCGACGACCGCCGTCTCCAGGTGCAGCTCGCCACCGGCGTCGACGATCATCGCGGCGAGCACGCGGCACACGCCCGGGTAGTCGGCGATGCCGGTGACCTTGACGTGCAGCGCCTGGATGCCGGCGGCGTGCGGCTCCAGCTCGGCCAGCCGCTCGGGGCCGATCATCTCGACGTCGACGCCGTTGGCGTCGCAGCGCCGCTGCAGCTCGGCGAGGCGGTCGAGCTCGTCGGGCTCGGTGGCGACGACGACCTTGCCGCACACCTCGTAGGCGACGCCGTGCTCGGCGCAGAAGTCCACCATCCGCTGGCGACCGGCGGCGCACAGGCGAGCCTTCTCGGAGCCCGGCTTGTAGTAGACGCCGGCGTGGATGACGCCCGAGTTGCGCCCGGTCTGGTGACCGGCGATCGAGCCCTCCTTGTCGAGCACGGCGACACGCGCGCCGGGCTGGGCGACCTGCACGGCGCGCGCCGTCGCCAGACCGACGATGCCGGCCCCGATCACCACCACGTCATAGGGACCCACGAGCGCTCCTCATGGCGCCATCCTGGCGCGGATTCGAGCGCGTGAGGCGGAGCGTCAACAGCTCGAACGGGCGCAGCGTCGTGGCGACGATCCCGTCGCTGACCTCGTAGCCCGACAGCGGCTCCTCGAGGAGGTTGCACCGGTTGGCGGCGATGATCCGCCCGTCGGCGGCCACGGTCACCGCGGCCCGGTCGCCGACCGCCTCGTGCAGGCGCACGACGATGTCGCCGGACCCGTCGTCCGCCACCTTGACCGCATCGACCTCGACGCCGCGCCCGGTGACGGCGACGACCGGTGGCGGCGTCACCGCGGCCTGGCCGTCGGCCACCAGCCGTAGCGGGAGGTCCAGGCGCTCGGCTTCGGCGACGACGTCGGCGAGCCCAGCACCGTGCGGGAGCAGGGAGAGCGTCACGCGGTGGCGACCTTGGTCGGCCTCGGGGTCGGGGTAGCGGGCGCCGCGCACCAGGCTCACCCGAACGGCGCCGTCGAACACGTCGTGGCCGTAGCGGCCGTCGTTGAGCACGGCCACGCCGAACGACGGCTCGGCGATGTCGACGTAGCGGTGGGCGCAGACCTCGAACTTGGCGGCGTCCCACGAGCTCGACGGATGGGTGGGGCGGCGCACGGCGCCGAACTGGATGCCGCACGTCGCCTCGTCGGCGCGCACGTCGAGCGGGAAGGCCATCGACAGGAGGTGCTCGTGGTGGTGCCAGTCGACATCGACGTGGATGTCGAGGCGGGGTGATCCGGCGCGCAGCTCGTACGTCACCGTGGCCGACGACGATCCGAACGACCGTTGCACACGCACCGATCCGACGAGCGGGCCCCGATCGACCACCGTGACGTCGTCCGCGACGAGCAGGCGCTCCGGGTCGTTGCGGACCCATGACTCGAGATCCCACGCGTCGTACCGGACGGGGTGATCAGGCGCCAGCTCGAGCACCGCCGCCAGCGCGCCCGGCGGCACGGCGTCACGGGCGTGGGCCACGTCGATGACCGAGCGCAGGTTGCCGTCGATGTCCCAGCCGACGGCGAGGTGCCCGTTGGTCATCGAGCGATCGGTGACGACGACGCGGTCCGTGGCGGCGACGGCGACGGCCGGGGCGATCCCCAGACCCGGCGCCATCGTCCGGAACGCGACGCGGCCGTCGACGAGGCGCTGGACCGGGCCGTCGCCCGTCGGCTCGATGTCGGTCACGACGACCTCGTCGCGCCCCGTGCTCGCCGCGTTCGCGACGGCTGGTCCGGCGGGCGCGAGGTCCCGGAGCAGGGCGTCGATGTGGTCGGCGAGCTCGTCACCGATGCGGCGATGGGCCGCCTCGGCCTCCTCGTGGACCCACGCGATCGAGGAACCCGGGATGATGTCGTGGAACTGGAGGGTCAGGACCTCCCGCCACAGCTCGTCGAACGCACCCGGCGGGCCACCGGCCGTCGCCGTCCACAGCTCGGCCTCGCGCAGCAGGCGCTCACAGCGCTTGTTGCCGAGCTTGGTGCGCAGCTGGCTCGTGAGGGTCCCGCGATGGGTCTCGAAGTAGAGCTCGCCGCGCCACACCGGCACCGACGCGCCGGCGGCCACCTCGGCGTCGACCCGGTCGAAGAACTCGCCCGGTGATCCGAGCTCGACCGTCGGCATCCCGTCGAGGTCGGCCATCCGCCGCAACCGCTCGAGCATCTCGCGCGTCGGGCCACCCCCGCCGTCGCCATAGCCGAACGGCATCAGCGACCACCCGCTCCACGCGTGCTCGGCGAACCGGCGCACCGAGTGGGCCATCTCGCGCGGCACGATCTCGGCGTTGTACGTGTCGACGGGTGGGAAGTGCGTCAGCACCCGGGTGCCGTCGATGCCCTCCCACCAGAACGTCGAGTGCGGGAAGCGGTTCTGGCGGTTCCAGGACAGCTTCTGGGTGACGAAGCGGTCCATCCCGCCGGCTGCGAACACCTGCGGGAGCCCTGCCGGATAGCCGAACACGTCGGGGATCCACACCTCGCGGCAGCGCACGCCGAACTGCTGCTCGAAGAAGCGTTGGCCGAACACGATCTGGCGGACGATCGACTCACCGGACGGCAGGTTCATGTCCGGCTCGACCCACATGCCGCCGACCGGGATCCACTGGCCGTCGGCGACCTTGTCGGTGATGCGGGCGAACAGCTCCGGCTCGCGTGCCGCGATCCACGCGTACTGCTGGGCCTGCGAGCAGGAGAAGCGGTGGTCCGGGTCGGCGTCCATCAGGGCCACCGCCGAGGCGAACGTCCGCGTGCACTTGCGCACCGTCTCGCCGATCGGCCACAGCCACGCCGTGTCGATGTGGGCGTGGCCGGTGGCGATCACGTGGTGGGCGCTGGCCCGGGCCGGCACGCCGAGGGCGTCAGCGAGGGCCGCCCGCGCCGGGACGGCCGGGTCGTCGCAGCCGCCGGGAGGCGCGGCCACCACGTCGAGGGCCCGCACGATGGCGGCGAGGATGCGTGGCCGCCGCGGATCGTCGAGCGGCAGCTCGCGCATCACACCGTCGAGGACGTCGAGGTCGTGGAGCAGCGCTTCGGCGTCGACGTCGACGACGACCAGCTCGGCTCGCTCCAGCCGGTACAGCGGCGTGTCGCCAGCGGTCGCCGGTGAGCCCAGGGGCGTCGGGCGGAACTGCACGAGGATCGGGTTCGACGCCGCCTCGACGATCAGCTCGACCGGGCCCGGCTCGCCGGGCACGGCGAGCGCCTGACGCCGGGGGTGGATGCCCTGCACGGGCTGACCCTTCGCATCGCGAACGAGGCCTTCGCACTGGAACCCCGGCGAGTCGGCCCGGAACCCGAGGTCGAGGAGCGCCTCGACCCGGCGTCCCGACCACGCCGCCGGCACCTCGCCCGTGAAGCGGAACCACGTCGTCCCCCAGGGCGGCCCCCAGCGGCCGCCGACGGCGAACGGGGCGAGGTCGTCGAGCCTCGGGCCGGCCTCGACCGCGAGGGCGCGGCGCTCGGGGTGGACGAGCGGCAGCACGCGCTCGGCGACCTCCCGGGTGATGCGCTCCTCGAGCAGCGCGCGGTCGTCGTGCACGACCGCCATCGTGACACCCCGACTCGACGCGGTGAGCTCGCAGCCCGCTCCCAGCGTCCTCTCAGCCGCGCTGCCGATGCTCGGGTCCATGGACAAGCACCCCGCCCACACCAGCGATGAGGACGAGCTCGAGGATCACGACCGGGGCCTCCAGTTCGACCTCTCCGCCCTCGTCGGCCGGCGCCGCCTGCTCGGCCTGTTCGCCGGCGGCGTCGGTGCCGTCGCCCTCACCGCATGCGGGCTGTCCAATGCCACCCGCGGCGGTTCGTCCAGCTCGGCCACCACCGCCACCACCGTCACGCGACCGGGGGAACGCTGACCGAGACCCCGGAGGAGACGGCCGGCCCGTACCCCGGTGACGGCTCGAACGGCGTCAACGTCCTCAGCGAGAGCGGCATCGTGCGCAGCGACATCCGCAGCAGCTTCGGCAGCTCGACGACCACTGCCCCGGGCGTGCCCCTCACGATCACGATCAAGGTCGTCGACCAGACGGGCGCCGCCCAGGCCGGCCACGCCGTGTACCTCTGGCACTGCGATCGCGACGGCAAGTACTCGCTCTACACCGTTGCGAACGAGAACTACCTCCGCGGCGTGCAGGAGACGGCGAGCGACGGCACGGTGACGTTCACGTCGATCTTCCCCGCCTGCTACGACGGCCGCTGGCCGCACATCCACTACGAGGTGTACCCGAGCCTCTCGTCGGCCACCAGCGCCTCGAGCAAGGAGGCGACGTCGCAGATCGCCCTGCCGCAGGACGTCTGCCAGGTCGTGTACGCCACGAGCGGCTACGAGCAGAGCGTGTCGAACCTGACCCGGGTCAGCCTGACCACGGACAACGTGTTCAGCGACAGCTGGCAGACCGAGCTCGGGACCGTCACCGGCGACACCACCAACGGCTACACCTGCACGCTCACCTGCGTGCTGTGACGGGACTCCGTGAGCCACCGCAGGCGGGCGGTGAACCCGAGGTACTGCCACAGCATGTCCGGGCCGTCGCGCCAGCGGCGGACCTCGATCGGGATGCCGACGGGCCGCAGGACGTGGACGCCGTCCTCGTAGGTGGCCACGACGGTGATCTCGGTCCGCTTGTCGAACTCGGCCACGTCGTGCACCCCGCGCTCGACGGTGCCGTCGCAACGCATGTCGTGGATGACGCCGCCGCCGGTGACGACGAGGCGGTCGCCGGCCTGCTCGATGCGCTGGACGTGGCCGATGGCGGCGTGATCCGTGACCGCCTCGCCGTCGACGTGCACGGCGACGACCTGCCACAGCCCGCGCAGGTCGGGGGCACCGTCGACCAGCGGCTCGGCGCAGCCGTCGAGGACCGGGAGCGGGAAGCGGTCGCCGTACCCGCCCGGCGGCGTGTTGGCGACGGGCGTGCTGTCGATGCCGGGCGTCATCGGTGTCCTCCGGTTGCGATCATGGCGCCGTGAGCAGACGCTCCAGGGCGCTCGTCCAGGCGCGACGGGTCTGGTTGGTGTTGCGGGCGTAGTCGTCGCGCAGCTGGAGCCAGGACTCGAACGAGGTCGTGGTGGCGATGAGCGCGACGAGGTCGTCGCGCCGCGCGGGGGTCAGCAGCGCCAGCTCGGCGCCGAAGTGACGGCGGATCTGCTCGGCGGCGGTGGCCCGTGCCCGGTGCAGGCTGTCGTCGATGGCGGGGACGGTGACGGCGCGGCTGCGTGCGAACCACGCCATCGGCTCGGTCGCCTCGTACAGGCGCAACCGCGACGCCACGTAGCTGTCGACGCGAGCGTCCCGCGAGCCCTCCCCGATCGCGGCGAGCTCGGTGAGGTGGGCGATCCGCTCCTGGTAGCGCTGGATGGTCGCCCGCCGGAGCTCGTCGAGCGTCTCGAAGTACCGGAACAACGACGCCACGGAGACCCCGGCCCGAGCCGCCACCTCCTCGGCAGTCGGCGGCACGTGACCCTCGAGGACGAGGTCGATCGTCGCCTCGGTCACCGCCTCCCGGCCCCGATCACGGCGAGCCCGACGGCCGTCGACCGGCAGCTGCTCACACGTCGTCGTCGTGTCGTCGACGCTCATCAGCTCCTCCCGGACCGGACGTCGTGCCCGGACTCCACAAGTTCTGAGAGTACCACTCGCATGATCTATTGACAGTGGTACTCGCAGGACCTACCGTCAACCGGGAAGGGGGTCGTCTCCATGTCGACATCAGGACCCGCCGCGTTCGGCGGTCGCATCGGCCGCACGCTGGCCGAGTCGGAGCCGTGGTTCGCGGAGCCGGCGCACCCCGGCGAGCAGTCGCCGAACGTGGTGATCGTGCTGCTCGACGACACCGGCTTCGCCCAGCTCGGGTGCTTCGGCTCCTCGATCGACACGCCGCACATCGACGCCCTCGCCGCAGGCGGTCTGCAGTTCACCAACTTCCACGTCACCCCGCTGTGCTCGCCGACGCGGGCGTCACTGCTCACCGGGCGCTCGCAGCACGCCGTGGGGATGCGATCGGTGTCGAACTTCCGGACCGGGTTCCCCCATCAGCTCGGCCACATCTCCGATCGCGCCGCGACGATCGCCGAGGTCCTGCGCGACGAGGGCTACGCCACGTTCTGCGCCGGCAAGTGGCACCTCGCGCCGATGGAGGACTGCTCGGCCGCCGGACCGTTCGCCCAGTGGCCGCTCGGTCGTGGGTTCGACCGCTTCTACGGGTTCCTGGAGGGCGAGACCGACCAGTTCCACCCGCAGCTGGTGTCCGACAACCATCCGATCGATCCGCCCGGAGGTCCCGAGGACGGGTACCACCTGAGCGCCGACCTGGTCGACCGACTGCTGGGGATGATCGCCGACAGCAAGGGCGTGCGGCCGGACCGGCCGTTCTTCGCCTACCTGCCGTTCGGGGCCACCCACGCGCCCCATCAGGCACCGCCGGCCTACCTGGCGAAGTACCGGGGCGCGTTCGACGACGGCTGGGACGTCGTCCGCCAGCGGTGGTACGAGCGCCAGCTCGAGCTCGGGGTGATCCCGGCCGGCACCGCGCTGGCCCCGCGCAACCCGGGTGTCGAGGCGTGGGACACGTTGCCGGCGAACCAGCAGCGCCTGGCGTGTCGGTTGCAGGAGGCGTTCGCCGCCTTCCTCGACCACACCGACGACCAGATCGGACGGCTCGTCGACGGGCTCCGCGCGATGGGCGAGCTCGACGACACGGTGCTGCTCGTGCTCGCCGACAACGGCGCCTCGCAGGAGGGCGGCCCGTTCGGGGTGCTGCACGAGATGAAGTTCTTCAACGGCATCCTCGAGACGCCCGACCAGGCCGTCGATCGGATCGACGACATCGGCGGCCCCCACAGCCACACGAACTACCCGTGGGGGTGGGCGCAGTGCGGGAACGCCCCGTTCAAGTGGTACAAGCAGAACACCCACGAGGGCGGCGTCCACGTCCCGATGGTCGTGCACTGGCCCGCCGGCATCGACGCCGGTGCTCGCGGCTCCCACCGCCACCAGTTCGTGAACGTGTCCGACATCGCCCCGACGATCTACGAGCTGCTCGGCGTCACCCCGCCGGCGGTGTTCCGCGGGATCGAGCAGCTCCCGGTGACCGGGCACTCCTTCGCCTCCCTCCTCGCCGACGCCGACGCGCCGCCCACCAACCAGCTGCAGTACTTCGAGATGGCCGGCAGCCGAGCCCTCGTCGCCGGACCGTGGAAGGCGGTGTGCAAGCACCTCCCCGGCGCCGACTTCGACACCGAGCCGTGGGAGCTGTACGACCTCGCCGCCGACGCGTCGGAGTGCCACGACCTCGCCACCGCCCATCCCGAGCGCCTGGCCGAGCTCGATCGAGCGCTGGTGGGAGCAGGCCGCCATCCACGGCGTGCTCCCGCTCGACGATCGCGGCATCGAGCTGTTCGGCGCCCGCTTCCGTGATCGCTCGCCGCACCCGACAGCCCGCCGCTACGTGTACCGACCGCCGATGTCGCCCATCCCCGGGCAGGCCGCGGCGGCGATCGGCGGCCGCAGCTTCGACCTCACGGCCCGGGTGACGCGCGCCGCCGGCGACGGCGGTGTCCTGTGGGCCACCGGCACCGAGAACTCGGGCATCTCCGTCTTCGTGCAGGACGATCGGCTGGTCGTCGACTACAACGCGTTCGACGACCACACCGTCGTCGAGTCGACCGTCCCGGTGCCGATCGGCGAGGTCGCGCTCACGGCGAGCTTCCGGCGCGGCGCGGGCATGGCCGGCACCGTCGAGCTCGCCGTCGCCGACGTCGCGGCCGGCCACGCCGACCTGGCGCTGTACATGCGGATGATCTCGTCGGTCGGTTCCAGCCTCGGCGCCGATCACGGGTCGGCCGTGTCGAGCCGCTACCGCGCCCCGTTCGCCTTCACGGGGGTGCTGCACGAGGTCGTCATCCAGCTCATCTCGCCCGGCGACCGGGGAACGACCGCCGCCATGGCGGGCGCCGAGATGGCTCGCCAGTGACCCTCACCGTCACCCTGCTCGGCACCGGGAGCCCGCTGCCGAGCGCCGATCGCGCCGGGCCGGCCACCTTGATCTCGACCGGCCCGGCGCCCACCGACCAGCACGTCCTCGTCGACGCCGGGCGCGGCGTGCTGATGCGCCTCGCCGCCGTCGGGCTCGGCGCCGCCCACCTGTCGGCGGTGCTGCTGACCCACCTGCACAGCGACCACATCACCGACCTCAACGACGTGATCACCACCCGCTGGGTCATGACGTTCACGCCGACGCCGCTGACGATCGTCGGTCCGGTCGGCACGCGGGCCGTCGTCGACCACCTCCTCGCCGCGCTCGCCCCCGACATCGCCTACCGCATCGCCCACCACGACGACCTCGAGGCGCCCCCCGAGGTGGACGTGATCGAGGTCGCCGACGGCCCGATCGACCTGCCGGGACCGATCGCCGTGCGCTGCGCCCCGACCGATCACCGACCCGTCGAGCCGAGCATCGGCTATCGCCTCGACTTCCAGGGCGCCAGCGTCGTCGCGGCCGGCGACACCGTGCCGTGCCCCGGACTCGACGAGCTGTGCGCCGGTGCCGGCGCACTGGTGCACACGGTGATCCGCAAGGACCTCATCGCCGCCATCCCCCTGCAGCGGCTGCGTGACACCCTCGACTACCACTCCTCCCCGGCCGAGGCGGCCATGACGGCGCAACGGGCCGGCGTCGACACGCTCGTGCTGACCCACTACGTGCCACCGATCCCGCCGGGCGGCGAGGACGAGTGGCGTCGTCTCGCCGCCGCCCACTTCGACGGGCGCATCGAGCTCGGCGCCGACCTGCACCGCGTGGAGGTCCGACCGATCCCCACCATCTCGCCAACCGGGAGCCGCTGAAGCCATGGAGACCATCCGCACGCCCGACGACCGCTTCGTCGACCTGCCCGACTACCCGTTCGATCCCCACTACGCCGAGATCCCCGACGGCGACGCTGGCGTCCCTGCGGGTCCACTACCTCGACGAGGGCCCGGCCGACGCGGCCCCCGTGCTGCTGCTCCACGGCGAGCCGTCGTGGAGCTTCCTGTACCGCCATGTGATCCCGCCGCTCGTCGCCGCCGGCCACCGCGTCGTCGTGCCCGACCTCGTCGGCTTCGGACGCAGCGACAAGCCGACGACGTCCACCGACTACAGCTACGCCCGGCACATCGCCTGGATGTCGGCGCTCGTGTTCGACGAGCTCGACCTGCGCGACATCACGTTCTTCGGCCAGGACTGGGGCGGCCTCATCGGGCTCCGCTTGGTCACCGCCCAACCCGACCGCTACGCCCGCGTCGTCATCGGGAACACCGGACTGCCGACGGGCGAGGGCGCGCCGAGCGATGCGTTCCTGGCGTGGCAGCGGTTCTCCCAGGAGTCGCCGAACTTCCCGATCGGCAACATCGTCAACGGCGGCTGTGCCACCGATCTCGCACCCGAGGTGATCGCCGGCTACGACGCGCCGTTCCCCGACGACGCGTACAAGGCCGGCGCCCGCATCTTCCCGTCGTTCGTGCCGACGAGCCCCGACGATCCCGAGTCCGGAGCCAACAAGCGGGCGTGGGCCGTGCTGTCCGAGTTCGACAAGCCGTTCCTCGTCTGCTTCAGCGACCGCGACGCCATCACGAAGGGCGGCGACGCCCCGTTCCTCGCCAAGGTGCCAGGTGCTCGCGGCCAGACCGCACACGACGATCGAGGGCGGCGGTCACTTCCTCCAGGAGGACCGGGGACCGGAGCTGGCCCGCGTCATCGTCGACTTCATCGCCGCCACCACGCCATGAGCCGGTCGGCCGAGACGTCGCCCCGCTACGGACAGGTCGACCGCGAGTACGGGCGGCGGCTCGCGACCACCCCGCCGGACGAGGACGGCCCGGTGTGGATGGTGAACCTGATGAAGTACCGGGACGTCGCCGACTACACCGACGGCCGCGACACGCGGATCAGCGGCCGGGAGGCAGACGACCGCTACGCGCCCCTCGGCCCGCTCGCCGCGGTCGGCGCCGAGGTCGTGTTCGTCGGCGACGTCGAGCAGCAGGTCCTCGGCGCCACTCCGACATGGGACCGCATCGGCGTCGTCAAGTACCCGACGCGCCACAGCTTCATCGCCATGCAGGCGCGGCCCGACTTCCAAGCCCTCCACGTCCACAAGGACGCCGGCATGCGCGAGACCATCGTCATCGGCTGCCGACCGCTGCCGACGCCGATCCCGTCCGCCGACGCGCCGACGCCGGACTGGGCCGACGTGCCCCACCCTCCGACGCCCGACGACGGCCCGGTGATGGTGATCCACGTCATCAAGTTCCGCGCTCCTGACCCGGCGCGTGGCACACCACAGGACATGGAGGCGTACGCGCGCGCGGCAGCGGCGGTGGCCGTCCCCAACGGTGCCCGCATCGCCGGCTGGTTCGCCGCCGAAGGCACGATCGTCGGCGACGGCCGCACCTGGGATCAGGTCCGCTTCAACGCCTTCCCCAGCGGAGCAGCGTTCATGGCCGTGGCCGCCGACGCCGCCCGCCTCGACGCCCAACGCCAGCACCGGGAGCCGGCGATCGCCGACACCTACGCGATGGTCGTGCGCCCGTCGATCGATCGCCTCGCCTCGTCGATCTGACGTCGCGCCCTCGGAGCGACCGTGAGGTGCTACACCGCGACGACGTCGTAGGCCTCGAGCCCACGCTGGCCGTCGCGGACCTTGAACTCGACGAGCTGACCGGTCTCGATCGGCGTGCCGGTGTTGCTCTGGTGCACGAAGACGTCCGCGCCCTCACCACCGGAGATGAAGCCGTAGCCACGCCGCTGGTGGAAGAAGGCGACGGTGCCCTTCTTCTGGAGCGGATCGGTCGGTCCGGCTTGCATGCTCGGCGGCCGGGTGTCAGGCCGCGACGCGGTCGCCGGACGGGTCTCGACTCGCGATGCGTTCGCCGCACGGGTCTCGACCGGCCGCGTGTCTGACGCCGCCGGGGTCGACAGGGCGCGGAGGTCGGGCTTGGTGACCTTGACCGGGACCGGGATGTCCTTGAGCAGCTTCGCCGCCTCGCGCTCGCCGCCGCGCTCGATGAACGAGACGACGACGCCCGACGCGCCGGCGCGAGCCGTGCGGCCCGAACGGTGGACGTACGTCGACGAGTCGGCGGGCGGATCGAAGTGGACGATCGCCTGGACGTCGTCGACGTGCACGCCGCGAGCGGCGACATCGGTGGCGACGAGGGCCCGGACGGCGCCGGTCTGGAACGCCTTCAGCGCGCGATCGCGCTGCGGCTGGCTGCGGCCGCCGTGGATCGGCGCCGCCTTGACGCCGAGCTTCTCGAGCTGGCGGGCGAGGCGATCGGCACCGTGACGGGTGCGGCAGAAGACCATCGTCGAGCCGAGCCCGGCGATCACCTTGGCGGTGACGTCCGGACGATCGGTGCGGTCGACGGCCCAGAACGTGTGCCGGGTCAGCGTCATGTCCGGTCCTTCGGGACCGATCTCGTGACGGACCGGGCGGCGCTGCACGGCCTTGGCCAGCGTCGCGACCGCGCCGTCGAGCGTGGCCGAGAACAGCATGACCTGGCGTTCGGCGGCGACCTGCTCGAGGATCCGACGGACCGCGGGCAGGAAGCCCATGTCGGCCATCCGGTCGGCCTCGTCGATGACGACCTGGGTGACGTCCTGCAGGCTCAACGCCCGCATCGTCAGCAGGTCCTCGAGACGGCCGGGGCAGGCCACGACGATCTCGGCGCCGGCGTCGAGCGCCTTGCGCTGGGCGCCGTAACCGACGCCGCCGTACACCGACACGACGTCGTGGCGACGGACTCGGGCCAGCGGACGCAGCTCGCTGGCGATCTGCTCGGCGAGCTCACGCGTCGGGGCGAGGACGAGCGCGGTCGGGCGCTTGCGCTGCGCCGGGGTCAGGCGGGCGACGAGCGGGATGCCGAAGGCCAGGGTCTTGCCCGAGCCGGTCGGGGCGCGGCCGGTGACGTCATGGCCGGCGAGGGCGTCGGGGATGACGGCGGCTTGGATGGGGAACGGTTCGATGATCCCGGCCGCGTGCAAGCGGGCCGAGAGATCGTCGGGCACGCCGAGCGCGCCGAACGTGGGGGACATTCGAGAGACTTCCTGTCAATTGGTCAGCGGAGGCGACCGGGACACGGAACGTCTGCGCGGCAGCGATCGGAATGACCGCCGGAAGTAGGCAACGCTACCGGGCGAACGGCCGTTCCGTGCGCGAACCATCGACGTGGGGTACGCGCCGAGCCCAGGTCGCAGTGAGTCCTGTCCGCTCTGAGCATTACGGTCGTCGTCGTGACTGGCCCGCTGACCGGCATCCGCGTCCTCGACTTCTCCGCGTCCTCGCCGGACCGCACTGCACGCGGATGCTCTCCGACATGGGCGCCGACGTGATCAAGCTGGAGCCGCCCGACGGCGACCTCACGCGCTACGCCAGCCCGCGCGTCAACGGGTTGTCGGCGTACTTCGTGCAGCAGAACTCGGGCAAGCGCAACATCAGCGTCGACCTGTCGTCACGGCGCGGCGCGGAGCTCGCCATCGCGTTGGCTGGCACGGCCGACGTGCTCGTCGAGAACTACCGCGCCGGCGTGATGCAGCGCCTCGGGCTCGGCGTCGACGAGCTGACGACGCGCTTCCCGAAGCTGATCTACGCCTCGATCTCCGGCTACGGCGCCACCGGGCCATGGGTCGACCGCCGGGCCTACGCGTCGGTCGTCGGCGCCGAGGCGGGGCTCACCAAGCTGCAGGGCGACGCCCGCGGCGGTGAGTACGCCAACGATCCGCTCAGCCACGCCGACACCTACACCGCCCTCGAGCTGACGACCGCTGTCCTCGCCGCCCTGTACCAGCGCGAGCGAACGGGGCGCGGGCAGTCGATCGACGTGTCGATGGCCGAGACGATGCTCTTCGTCAACGACCACCTCAACGGTGAGCTGTGGGACGGGCCGGAGGACCCCGGTGCGATCCGCAACTTCGGTCCCGGCGACTACATCGTGTTCCGCACCGGTGACGACGTGCCGGTGATCATCAGCGGACACCCGGCCGAGAAGGGGACGTTCGCCTTGTTCCTCAAGGCGTTCGACGTCCCCGAGCTGGCCGACGATGCACGGTTCGCCGACGTGCCGAGCCGCATCGCCAACGCGGCCGAGCTGCGCGAGGCCCTCCTCACGGCGGCTCGGCAGATCCCCGACTGGCCGACGTTCGAGGCGCGAGCAAGCGGCGTGGGGCTGGCCGTCGGTCGGGTCCTCAGCGGGCGCGACCTCGCCGAGACCGACTGGGCTCGCGAGCGGGGCGCCATCGCCGAGGTGTCCGACCGCGCCGGCGGGACGATCCGCATCCCCAACGCGCCGTGGCACTTCAGCGACGCCGAGGTCGGCCTGCGCGGCGGCGCCAAGTACCGCGGCGAGGACAACCGCGCCGTGCTCCAGGACGTCCTCGGCTACGACGACGCCACGGTCGACGCCCTGGAGGCCGACGGGGTGTTGTCGAGCCGAGTGCCATCATCCAGCGCATGAGCCTGCACTGGCCGGTCGTCCCGATGCGGGCGACGCTCGGCCAGCTGCCCGCCGAGGACGACGGCTGGGCGTACGAGATCAAGTGGGACGGCTACCGGACGATCGCCTTCATCGAGGGTGGCAAGGTCCGGCTGCAGAGCTCGAACTCGATCGACGTGTCGGCCCGCTACCCCGAGCTGCAGCCGCTGGCCGACGAGCTGGGTGGACAGCGGGCGATCCTCGACGGCGAGCTGGTGGTGCTCGACGCACGCGGCCGGCCGCGGTTCGAGCTGATCCAGCGCAAGGAGATGGATCACCTCGAGGCGGCCTACTTCGTGTTCGACGTGCTGGCCGTCGACCGCCACGACACCGTCGCCCTGCCGTACGAGGAGCGCCGGCGGCTGCTGCGCGAGCTGCTCGACGACGGGCCGAACTGGCAGATCCCCGCCCACCGCATCGGTGACGGCCGTGCGCTCCGCGACGCCACCATCGCCCAGGAGCTGGAGGGCGTGATGGCCAAGCGCCTCGGGACGAGCTACCGGCCCGGCGCCCGGTCCAAGGACTGGCGCAAGGTGAAGAACCGCCAGCAGGCCGACGTCGTGATCGGCGGCTACTCGCCGGGCACCGGCAACCGCTCGAGCACGTTCGGGTCGCTGCTCGTCGGGCGCTGGGACGGAGACCGGCTGGCGTTCGCCGGCGGCGTCGGCACCGGGTTCACGCAGCGCCGGCTGGAGGAGCTGAAGGCCCGCTTCGACGAGCTGCGCACGCCCGACTGCCCGTTCGATCCGCCGCCCCCGACCGCCTACCGCCGCGGCGCCGTGTGGATCCGCCCCGAGCTCGTGGCCCACGTCGAGCTGACCGAGTTCACCAACGACGGCTACGTCCGCCAGTCCAGCTTCATCGACCTGGTCGCCCCCTGATGCATCCGAGGGTTTGGACGCATCCGAGGGTTTCGTGCATGGGCCACCCGCACGAAACCCTCCGATGCAACGAAACCCTCGGATGGGATCGGGGGTGGGCGTGATCAGCCGGGCCGAGGCGGAGGCGCTCGACGCCGCTGACCCGCTGGCGGCGTGGCGCTCGCGGTTCGTGACGCCCGACGGCGTCGTCTACCTCGACGGCAACTCGCTCGGGATGACGCCCCGAGCCACGCTCGAGCGGCTGCAGCAGGTCGCCGGCACGGAGTGGGCCGAGGGCCTGATCCGATCGTGGGACCACTGGCTCGACCTCCCCCGACGCGTCGGCGACCGCGTGGCGCCGATCATCGGGGCCGCGCCGGGCTCCGTCGTCGTGCACGACTCGACGACCGTCGACCTGTACCAGCTCGTCCACGCCGCGCTGGCGCTCGCCGGCGACGGGGCGATCGCCGTCGACGGTGCCGACTTCCCCACCGACCGCTACGTCGTCGCCGGCATCGCCCGCGCCACCGGCCGCGAGGTCCGCACGACGCTCGACGAGCTCGACGGCGTCGCTGTCGTCGTGCGCTCGGCCGTCGACTACCGCACCGCCGAACGCACCGGACATCGCCGCCGAGACGGCCCGCGCCCGGGCGGCCGGCGCCGTCACCGTGTGGGACCTGTCGCACGCCGCCGGGGCGATCGAAGTCGATCTGACGGCGGCGGGCGTCGACCTCGCCGTCGGCTGCACCTACAAGTTCCTGCACGGCGGCCCTGGTGCGCCGGCGTGGTCGTACGTGCGACCCGGCCTCGTGGTCGACCAGCCGATCTGGGGTTGGTTCGGGCAGGCCGACCAGTTCGAGATGGGCGACGCCTACGAGCCCCACGGCGACGTCCGCCGCCTCCTGCTCGGCACGCCCGGGATCCTCGGCCTGGCCGCGGCCGAGGTCGGCATCGGCCACGTCGCCGACGCCGGGATGCCGGCCGTCGCGGCCAAGGGCCGGGCCCTCACCGGGTTCGGGTTGCGCCTGTGCGACGAGCTCGGGCTCCAGTCGCCGACGCCTCGGGACGAGCACCGCCGCGGCGCCCACGTCGCCGTGCGGGTGCCCGATGCCGATGCCAGCCACGCCGCGCTCACCGCTCGCGGCGTGATCACCGACGTGCGCCGTCCCGACATCATCCGCCTCGGGTGCGCGCCGCTGACGACGCGGTTTGTCGACGTGTGGGACGGCGTCCATGCCGTTCGCGACACGATCGATCAGACGGCCAGGTAGACCCGCGATCCCGGCGGCAACGGCGCGTCGGCGGGGACGCCGACGCACGAGAGGCCGCCGAGGCTCCCGGGCCGCTGGACGACGACCCGCCCGAACGGCCACAGGGCGTAGCCGGCCAGCTTGAACGACTGGATCCCGAACGGGATGCCGATGATCGTGATGCACTGCACGACGCCGGCGATCACGTAGCTGACCGCCATCCAGATGCCGGCCAGCAGCAGCCACAGGATGTTGCCGATCGTTCGCATCGCCATGCATTCTGCCTGCGGCCGGAATCGGTCGCGAGGCTCGGCGGTTACGGTGCCGCATGAGCGAGCTCATCATGCCGGCCGCCGAGCGCGAGGCCTTCCTCGCCGAGCCCCACATCGGAGTGCTGACGATCAGCCGAGGCGAGGGTCAGCCGCCCCTGGCGTCGCCGATCTGGTACGAGTACGAGCCGGGCGGTGACGTCGCCGTCAACGTCGGTCGGGGCAGCGTCAAGGCCCGCCTGGCGGCGTCTGCGGGCGTCGCCAGCCTCACCGTGCAGACCGAGTCACTGCCCTATCGCTTCGTGACGGTCGGCGGTCCGCTCGCCATCACCGCCGCCGACGCCGACACCCGGCGGCGCATCGCCGCCCGCTACCTCCCGGCCGAGATGGTCGACGGCTACCTCGCCACGGGTGCCGTCGCCGACATGGTCACGCTGCGGCTGACGCCGACGACGTGGCACTCGAACGACTACACCCGCGTGATGTAGCCGTGGCGGCGGCGATCGATGGCGTGTTCGTGACGCTGGACTGCGCCGACCCGGCGCCGCTGGGCGAGTTCTGGGCCGCCCTCCTCGGCGGCGACGTCGTGATGTCGACGCCCACGACGGCCGTCGTGCTGTCGCCCACGGTGGACCTGGCGATGGTGGCGGTCGACGACTACGTCGCGCCGACGTGGCCCGACGACGCGGTGCCCAAGCAGCTCCACCTCGACCTCGCGGTTCGCGACGTCGAGGCGGCGTCCGCCGAGGCCGAGCGGTTGGGCGCCCGGCGGGCCGAGTCGCAGCTGCGTCCCGACGAGTGGCTCGTGCTGTTCGACCCGGCCGGGCACCCGTTCTGCTTCACCCGGATGGTCCCGCAGGAGGCGTTCACGGCGCGTCCACCGCACCTGCGGCGGCGCTGACCACCCGCCGCGCCGACCACCCGCCGCAGTGGGTCCCGTCCGCTCGGGGCATGATGACCGCCATGAGCGTCGTGAAGATCAATGCCATCGCCGTGCCGCCGGGCGCCGGCCCGGAGCTGGAGAAGCGCTTCGCGGCCCGCGCCCGCAGCGTCGAGCAGATGCCCGGCTTCGAGGACTTCCAGCTGCTGCGCCCGGTCGAGGGCGAGGAGCGCTACTTCGTGTACACCCGCTGGGACAGCGAGGAGTCGTTCCAGGCCTGGGTCAACAGCCAGGACTTCCACCACAGCCACGCCAAGGCCGAGTCGCCGGACGGCAAGCCGGTGTCGACCGGCGCCCACCTCCTCGCCTTCGAGGTCGTCCAACACGTGACCAAGGCGGACGTCACCGCCGGCTGATCCCGGATTCTGACGCCAGCCAGGCACGTACAGCGTGCGTGGCTGGCATCAGAATCCCCGCCGGGGTCGAGTCGCCGCCCGCCGGTAGGCTCGGGCCCCCGTATGGCCCTGATCGTCCAGAAGTACGGCGGCACGTCGGTCGCCGACCCGGACCGCATGCGGGCCGTGGCCGAGAACGTGCAGATCACGAAGCGCCACGGCAACGACGTCGTGGTCGTCGTGTCGGCGATGGGCAAGGCCACGGACAACCTGATCTCGCTGGCCAGCCAGGTCTCCCAGACCCGCCCCGGCCGGGAGATGGACATGCTGCTGACCACCGGCGAGCGGGTCTCGGCGGCCCTCTTGACGATGGCCCTCGCCGACCTCGGCATCCCCGCCGTCAGCTTCACCGGCAGCCAGGTCGGCATCATCACCGACACCGTCCACGGCAAGGCCAAGATCCTCGAGGTCAAGGGCGACCGCGTCCGCGACGCGCTGGCCGCCGGCAAGGTCGCCGTCATCGCCGGCTTCCAGGGCGTGAGCACCGACAAGGAGATCACGACCATGGGTCGTGGCGCGTCGGACCTCACCGCCTCGGCCCTCGCCAACGCCCTCGGCGCCGACGCCTGCGAGATCTACACCGACGTCACCGGTGTGTTCACCGCCGACCCCCGCATCGTCCCGCGGGCCCGCAAGCTGAGCCGCATCAGCTTCGACGAGATGCTCGAGATGGCCGGCGCCGGCTCCAAGGTGCTGGCCCTGCGCTCCGTCGAGTTCGCCCGCAACCACGGCGTCGCCCTGCACGTCCGCTCGGCGTTCACCTGGGAACCGGGCACGCTCGTCACCGACGAACCCGACGATTCGCCCCGGGAGGGCTCGATGGAAGATCCGATCATCTCCGGCGTCGTCACCGACTCCAGCGAGTCCAAGGTGACGGTGCTCGGCGTGCCCGACCGCCCGGGCATCTCGGCCGCCCTGTTCGAGCCGCTCGCCGCGGCCAGCGTCAACGTCGACATGATCGTCCAGAACACCTCCACGGAGGGCAAGACGGACATCTCCTTCACCGTGCCGTCGGCCGACATGGGCGTCGCCGAGGAGATCGTCACCCGCACGGCCAAGGAGATCGGGGCCACGGGCGTGTCGCACGACGACGGGATCGCCAAGGTCTCGCTCGTCGGCGCCGGCATGAAGACGACGCCCGGCATCGCCGCCAAGATGTTCCGCACCCTCGCCGACGAGGACGTCAACATCGAGATGATCTCGACGTCGACGATCCGCATCTCCGTCGTCGTCGCGGCCGGCGACCTCGAGCGGGCCGCCCGCACCCTCCACACGGCCTTCGGGCTGGACACCGGGAGCGACTACTCGGCGCCGCTCCCGGAGCGTCGCTGACGCGCCTGAGCGGCGCCGACACGCCGGCATCTACAGTCTGCCCCCACACTGCAGAGGGGGTTCCGGTGAAGACGTACGTGGTGGGGACCGACGGGTCCGAGACAGCAGCGCGCGCCGCCAAGCGGGCGGGCGACCTGGCCGGCCAGACCGGGGCGACGGTGCACGTGGTGTGCGCCTACGACCGGCGCGGCGCGGCGACCGTCGGCGGCGTCGGTGGCGACTCGTTCGAGATCTCCAGCCTGCAGAGCGCCGAGCAGATCGCCGATCAGCAGGCGGCGACGTTCCGGGCCCTCGGGGTCGACGCCACGAGCGCGGCGCTCGACGAGAAGCCGGCCGAGGCGCTGCTCTCCGAGGCCCAGCGCCTGGAGGCCGAGATGATCATCGTCGGCAACCGCCGCATGCAAGGCGTCAGCCGGATCCTCGGCGCGGTGGCCAACCACGTCGCCCACAACGCCCCGTGCGACGTCCTCGTGGTGAAGACCGTCTAGTCAGATCGGGCCGGCGGCGAAGCGGCGGGCGACGTCCAGGGCCGTCAGCTCGGGCTTGTCGAACTTCAGCTCGCGGCGGTGGGCGCGCGAGCACAGCGCCAGGTGCAGGGTGCGGACGAAGCGCTTCAGGTTGACGGCCGCTGCCCGGCTCGCCGGGTCGAACGCACCGGACCGGCCGGCCAGCCAGGAACCGAACGTGTCGATCCAGTCGCTCAGCTCGTCGTCGGAGATCGTCTCGCGACCGATCACGTCGACCACGACGAGCACGAGGCGATCCTCCTCGTCATCGACGAAGACTGGGCCGGTGGTCCGCGTCAGCAGCGTCTGCAGCGCCTCGAGCACCCGGCGGTGATCGGCTTCCCCGGTCAGCGGGTTGCGGACGAGGAACTTGAGCAGGTCAGCGGCGTGGGCGGTGGCGTTGATCCACCCGACCTCGGGCACGTGACCCCGACGATCGGGCTCGTCCAGGAGGTAGTCGATCGCCGCGTCGAGCAGGGCGTGGACGGCGGCCGGATCGAGGAAGTGGTCCTCGACGTCGCGGAAGGCGAGGATCGCCAGCGCCAACGCCGAGTAGGAGCGCCGGACGGCCGCGTGGTCCGGGTTGCCGTCGTCGTCGCCGTCGATGCCGAGGCGGAGGTCGGGCACGAGGCGCTCGACGGCGTAGCGCAGCTCGTCGCCGGCCAGCAGCTGATCCTGCACGACCCAGCGCGCCAGCACGCCGTAGCCGACCTCGTCACGCAGGTAGGGATCGTCCTCGCCGAGGAGGTCGAGCAGCGACGGGAGGAGCTCGGCGGCCGTGCGACCCGGCGGGACCTCGGCGTCGGCGTCGACGATCGATTCCCAGAGTGCACGGTCCGTTGCGAGGGGCATGGCAGATCTTGCCACCCGACGCGAGGCCGAATTTCACGCTGCGAGCCCAGCTGCCACACTTCTTCGATGCCTCGCCGCCGGTCGCAGCTGATCCCATGGAAGGTCGCCGGCCGGCTCACCGAGGCGCAACCGAGCGCCGACGACGTCGTCCAGGCGACCGGGTGGGTCTTCAACAACGAGACCGGCGACACCCTCACGATGGCCGAGTTCGTCGCCACCGGCGACAACGAGGTCCCCGTCTACCTGGAGCGCTTCGAGCTGCTGACGGGCGACGACGAGCGGCGGCGGATGGTCGAGATCGGCTGTGGCATCGGCCGCATGACGTGCGCCTTCACCCGCCGCTTCGGCACCGTCATCGCCTGTGACCTCGACGCCGGGTTCCTCGAGCGCTGCCGGGAGGCGGTCGCCCGCTTCGGCAAGGTCGACCGGCTGCGCACCGTCGAGGTCGGCGACGGGCGCACCCTGGCCATCGCCGACGACTCGGTCGATGTCGCGTTCAGCTACATCACGCTGCAGCACTGCGAGCGCGACGACGCCCTGGCCCTCGTCGGCGAGGCGTTGCGGGTCGTGCGCCCGGGGGGTCGCATCGCCCTCAACTTCCGCTCGTGGTCGGGCGTCGACCCGCTCGTGCTCCCGGTGGGCGCGGCGGTGCGCCTGCTGCTGCGGGCCCCCGGTCGTCGGCGGGTGGCTGTCGCGCCGGCGGTTCTCGACCCGCCTCGCCTGGCAGGCCAACCGCCTCGATCCGCACCAGGTCGTTGGGCCGATCCAGGACGAGCTCACCGACATCGTCGTGTGGCGCAACCCGGCCCGCAACGCCCCGCTGTGGGGGGTCAAGCACGCCACCTCGGAGCACTGGGAGGGCGTCAACCGCAACCACTGGTGGCTGGTCGCCACGCGGAAGGAGCGCCGCGAGAACCGCCCGTCCTGAGTCGGACCGGCATCGTTAGCCTGTTCGCCCATGCGTGTCGGTGTGGTCGGTGCAACTGGACAGGTCGGTGGCGTGATGCGCCGCCTGCTCGCCGAGCGGGCGTTCCCCGTCGACGAGCTGCGGTACTTCGCCTCGGCGCGCTCGGCCGGCACGACGCTGCCGTGGGGTGACTCGGAGATCGTCGTCGAGGACGCCGCCATCGCCGATCCGAGCGGCCTCGACATCGCCCTGTTCTCGGTCGGCGCGGCGTCGTCGCGCGAGCTGGCCCCCCGGTTCACCGCCGCCGGCGTCACCGTGATCGACAACTCCTCGGCCTGGCGCATGGACCCCGACGTGCCGCTCGTCGTCGCCGAGGTCAACCCGGACGCGATGGCCGACGTCCGCAAGGGGATCATCGCCAACCCCAACTGCACGACCATGGCGGCGATGCCGGTCCTCAAGCCGCTGCACGCCGAGGCCGAGCTGGTGCGCCTCATCGCCGCCACCTACCAGGCCGTGTCCGGCGCTGGCGGCGCCGGCGTGGACGAGCTCGACAAGCAGGTCCGCCAAGTCGTCGATCAGGCGGCGGCGCTGACCCACGACGGGTCGGCGGTCGTCTTCCCGGAGCCCGACAAGTTCGCCCGGCCGATCGCCTTCAACGTCCTGCCGTACGCCGGCAAGCTCGTCGACGACGGCCGCTTCGAGACCGACGAGGAGCAGAAGCTCCGCAACGAGAGCCGCAAGATCCTCGCCATCCCCGACCTCAAGGTGTCCGGGACCTGCGTCCGGGTGCCCGTGTTCACCGGGCACTCGCTGTCGCTGAACGTCGAGTTCGCCCGCCCCCTGTCGGTCGCCCGGGCCACCGAGCTGCTGGCCGCCGCACCCGGCGTCGAGCTGAGCGACATCCCGACGCCCCTCCAGGCCGCCGGCGCCGACCCGTGCTTCGTCGGGCGCATCCGCCAGGACGAGGGCGTCGACGGCGGTCGCGGGCTGGCCCTGTTCGTCAGCAACGACAACTTGCGCAAGGGCGCCGCGCTCAACACCGTGCAGATCGCCGAGCTCCTGGTCTAGGAGCCGTTTTGGTCCGGATCCTGGTCGCACGTGCGACCAGGATCCGGACCAAAACGCTCTTCAGCGGCAGGTGCAGGGGTTCGAACCGCACTTGGGGCAGCCGGCGGCGTAGCGCTCGGCCGCCGTCGGCGAGGTCGACACCGACCTGGTTGGCCAGCGACGCCAGCCAGGCGAGGACGTCGCCGAACTCGTGCTCCTGCTCGGCCCGGGTGCCCTTGCGCACGGCCTGGGCCAGCTCGCCGACCTCCTCGGCCAGCCAGGCGACGGTGGCGGGCACGCCCCGCTCCCGGTCGTTGGCCCCGTAGGTGGACTCCATCAGCTGCTGGAACGCACCGAGGTCCATCTGGTCGGGGTGAGAGGATTTGAACCTCCGGCCTCCACGTCCCGAACGTGGCGCGCTAACCAAGCTGCGCTACACCCCGTAGCGGCGGCGAGCCTACCTGTGCCCAGCCGTTCCTCCATCGGAGGGTTTGGTGTGGGTGGCCCCCGCACGAAACCCTCGGATGCGGCGAAACCCTCGGATGGGAGGGGCCGTCAGCGCGAGGGGGCGGGCACGACGTCGGCGGGCTCGTCCTCGGACGGGGCGACCTCGCCCTCGATCTCGGCGTCGACCTGGGACGCGGTGACGGTCGACGGCTGCACGCCACGGCGTCCGTCCACGAGCCCCTCGTGGTAGGTGTCGCCACGCAGCACGGCGCGCACGGCCCGCCGCAGGCGCAGCGGATCGAGCGGCTTGACGAGCCAACCGTCGGCGCCCGAGCGGCGGGCCAGGAACACGTCGGCGATGCGGTCGAGCAGCATGATGATCGGCACGTGCGGCACCCGCCCGCTGCTCTCGTCCTGGCGCAGCGACAGCGTGACGGCCATCCCGCCCATCGACCCGATCTGGAGGTCGAAGAGGGCGATGTCGATGCCTTCGCCGGCGGCCGTCTTCGCCTGCACGACCGCGGCTGCGTCACGACCCTCGCTGACGACCGTGAACGACGTGTCGGGTCCGCCGAGGGCGGCCACCACGTCGCGCACGAGCCAGTCGGCGTCGGTGGCCAGCAGCACGTTCACGGCACGGGACGGTACCGCACCGCTCCGACGACCGTCACGGCCCGGCGAACAGGTGGTGGCGCACCACGTCGAGCCCGTCGAGATCGTGGACATCCCCAGCAAGCAGCGGGACCTCGGCGAGCGGTCCGCCGGCGAGCAGCGCCACCAGCGGGGCCAGCTCGTGGCGCGCTGCGGTGGCCAGGGCCTGCAGCTCGGCGACGTTGCGCCAGAGCGCGGCGACACCGGGGTCGGTCGCCGCGGCGGCCTGCTCGGCGGCCGCGGCGGCGGTGCCCTCACCGAACGACGGGTGGACCCGGTTGGCCACCCCGGCGAGCCGGGGGATCCCGTGCTCGGCGAGCTTGCCGGCGAACCACACCGCCTCGGTGACCGTGTCGCGGTGCGGCGAGGCCACGATCACGTAGCGGGTGGCGTCCGACCGCAGCAGGGCCATCACGTCCTCGGCCCGGTCGCGGAAGCCCCGCTCCATCCCGGCGAAGGCCTGGAAGAAGGCGACGGCGTCGGCGAGCACGTCGGACCCGACGACGCGGCCGATCGCGCGCAGCATCGGCTGCGTCGCCGCGTTGACGATCCCCATGCCGCGGCGGGCCGGCAGCATCAACAGGCGGAACAGCCGGTGGTCGAGGAAGCGGGCCAGCACGCCGGGCGCCTCCAGGAAGTCGAGGGCGTTGCGGCTCGGCGGCGTGTCGACGACGACGACATCGAAGCGATCGTCGCCGTGCAGCTGGTGCAGCGTCTCGGCGGCCATGTACTCCTGGGTCCCGCTGAGGGCGCCGGAGATGTTGCGGTAGAAGGTGTTGGCGAGGATCCGCTCGGCCTGCTGGGCGCTCGTCGCGTTGCGCCGCACGACGCCGTCGAAGGCGGCCGCGGTGTCGAGCATCATCGCCCACAGCTCGCCCTCGGCGTCGGGGAGCTCGATGCGCTGTGGATCGGCGGCCAGCCCGTCCGGCAGCCCGAGGGCGTCGGCCAGCCGGCGCGCCGGATCGATCGTGACGACGACGGCGCGCCGCCCGAGCCGGGCCACCTCGAGCCCGATGACGGCGGCGGTCGTCGTCTTGCCGACACCGCCTGATCCGCAGCACACGACGACCTGGGCGTCGCCCAGCGCGGCGTCGAGGAACGTCACCCGGGCGCCGTCCGCATCGCCTTGATCAACGCCATGACATCGTCGCCGCCGAGGCCGGCGACCGGGAGCAGCGGCAGGTGCCACTGCTGCAGGGCCAGCTCGCGGGCCAGCCGGGCGATCTCGGCCGCCTGCATCGCCCGGCGATCGCGCCGGTAGGTCGCCGCCTGCACCAGGAGATCGGCGTCGGCCCGGTCCGTCCCGGCCAGGTCGACCGCTGCCGGGTCGGGCACGTCGGGTTCACCGAGCCCGTCGATCTCGTTGACGACGACCGGCCCCAACCGGACGCCGACGCGGTCCTCCAGGGCGTACGCCGTCTGCACGACCTCGTTGACGGGTGTCGTCTCGGGCAGCGTCACCAGCAGGACCTGGCAGCGTTCCGGGTCGCCGAGCAGCTCGACCACGTCCTGGGCCTGGGAGCGGACCGGGCCCCCGCGCACGGCGTCGAGCAGACCGGAGGCCGAGGTCAGGAACGTGATGGCATGGCCGGCGGCCGGTCCGTCGACGACGATGACGTCCCACTCGCCGCTGCGCTCGAGCTGCTTGATGCGCCCGAGCACGACCATGTCGTCGATGCCCGGTGCGGCCGTGGCCACCACGTCGATCACCCCGGTCGTCGTGAGGCGGCGGGCGATGCGTCCGAACCCGTGCTCCTGGAGGTACGTCTCGAGGGCGACCGATCCGGAGATCGCCTCGCACCCCACATCGGGGCCGACGAGGTCGGCCAGGACCGGCTTGCCGTCGAGCTCGACGGCCAGCACGCGCATGCCTGCGGCGGCGGCGGCACGGGCGAGAACTGCCGTTACCGTGGTCTTGCCGACGCCGCCCTTGCCCGCCACGATCGTGACGCGAGCGGCGGACAACTGCGGCACAGGATCGACGAGCTCCGGAGGCACCTTTGCGCAGACTAGCGATCGCCCTGCTCGGGGCGGCTGCCTGCCTGGCCGTGCTGGGTCCGTCGCGAGGCTCGGCCGAGGCCGCGCCGGCCGACGCGACACCGATGCAAGCACCGCCCGCCGACGAGACGGCGCCCGGCCCCGTGGACGTGTTGCAGGTGAGCGGGCTGTTCGACCCGATCGTCGTCGACGCCATCGAGCAGGCCATGGATCGCAGCGCCGCCGACGGCGCCCAGGCCCTGATCCTCCAGGTCAACACCCGAGGCGCGGTCGTCGGTCGGGACCGCATCCAGGACCTGATGGAGCGCATCGCCGCGTCCAAGGTGCCCGTCGCCATCTGGGTCGGGCCGTCGGGCGCCCGGCTCTACGGGACGCCGGCCCAGCTGCTCGCCGTGGCCGATGTGTCGGGGATGGCGCCTGGGGCGCGCGTCGGCAACACCGGCATCCCGTTGCGCCCGAACGGCACGACGGTCGACTTCGGCGTCGCCGACGACGCACTGCGCAGCGGCTCGCTCGGCCTGTCCGACGCCCGCAGCCTCGGCGTGTTCGACCAGCGGGTGTCCGACCAGGGGATCCCGACGATCGTCAACATGGTCGACGCCCTCGACGGCTACCAGAAGGGCGACGTCACCCTGCACACGACCAAGCAGGTGACGCTGGACGACGGCACGCAGCGCCGGGACACGATCGCCACCGTGCGCTTCGCCAAGCTCGGCCTCGTCGACCAGCTCTTCCACACCGTCGCCAGCCCGGCCGTGACGTACCTCCTGCTGTTGATCGGCATGGCCCTGTTGATCTTCGAGTTCTTCACCGCCGGTGTCGGGGTGGCCGGGATCGTCGGCGCCACCTGCCTCGTCCTGGCGTGCAGTGGGCTCGCCGTCCTCCCGGCGCGCGGCTGGGCGGTCGCGCTCCTGGTGCTCGCGATGCTGGCGTTCGCCGTCGACGTCCAGGTGGGCGTGCCGCGCCTGTGGACCGGTGTCGGTGTGGCGCTGACGCTGATCGGCAGCCTGCTCCTGTTCGAGGACCTTCCCGGTGTCACGCTGCGGCCATCGTGGATCACGCTGCTCGCCGGCATCGGCGGGACGATCCTCGTGTTCGTCGTCGGGATGCCGTCGATGGTGCGCACCCGCTTCGCCACCCCGACGATCGGCCGGGAGTGGATGATCGGTGAGCTCGGCGACGTGGTCGAGACCGTCGACCCCGACGGTGTCGTCAGCGTCGGAGCGGCACGGTGGCGGGCCCGCACCAACCGGGCCACGCCCGTCTCCGCCGGCGAGCAGGTGCGCGTGGTCGGCATCGATGGCGTGACGCTGGAGGTCGAGCCGCTCGACGGCGCCGCCCGCGACCACCGCGAGCGCCGCCGCAAGACGCCCGACTGACCACGGATCGCCCGTGGTTTCAGATCCGTAAACCCTGTGTGAACAGGGCTCCGGACCCATTGAACGCCTCTGGACGGCTCCCTACCGTGCAGCCCGTGAAGGCTGTCAGTGTGAAGTGGCAACAGACGGGTTCCTGCCGCAATGGCATGGCGCAGGACTTCTACCCACCGATGCACACGGAGCGCAAGCACGAGCGCTTGTCCCGTGAGCGGCGGGCCAAGTCGGTGTGCGCGACCTGCCCGGTGCAGTTGGAATGCCTCGAGCACGCCATCGCGGTCGACGAGCGCTACGGCATCTGGGGCGGCCTCAACCAGGACGAGCGGCGGTTGTTGCGGGTGTCGGCCTGAGCCGGCGCCGGGGCCCGCTCACGGCGCCTCGGCATCCGCGGTCGGGAGGAGGTTCCCGGCGATGCGGCGGTCCTCCCGGCGGCGGGTGATCCCCCGGCTGTCCAGCTCGGCCAGCAGGGGCACGGCGTGCTTGCGGGTGATCCCCGCGGCCTCGCGGAACTCGCTGACGGTGAACCCTGCAGGTCGGCTGGCGAGCAGGGCGGCGGCAAGGGCGGAGGCGGTGCCGACGGCGTCGGCGTGCCACCACAGGCCGTCCCGCTCGACCAGGACCCCGCGGCGGATCAACTCACGCAGCTGCGCCCGCTCGATGCCGGTCGGCGGTTCGGGCGCCAGCCCGCCGGCGGCCAGCGCGGCGACGGCGGGGTGATCGACGAGCGGATCGGGCGCGTCACGGCGGCGGGCCGTCGATCCCGCCACCACGACGTCGTCGCGCTCGTCGAGCAGGGCGCGGTCGCGCTCGTCGAGCGTTGCGACGTCGAGCCCGTCGGCGAGCCGGTCGTCGAGGGCGGCGCGCGCCGTGGCGAGGACGTCGGGGTCGACGATCCATCGTCCGAGCACGGCCGGGCGGCGCTCGCCCGTCAACCGCTCGAGCTCGGTGGCATCGATCCAGCCCCGTTCGGCGACGACCCGCTCGACGGTGCGGTCCGGGCGGGCCTTGGATGCCGGCCGCACCGGTGCCACGTCGAGGATCTCACCGCCGCCGACGGTCTCGTCGCGGCCCGACTCGCGCAGCACGAAGCGGTCGCCCGGCAGCAGGGGCAGGGCGCGTGGCGAGGTGCAGGCGCACGAGGCCGTCACCGCCGGGCCGGATCGTCTCCGGGCCGAGCACGCGCACGCGCACCGCGTGCTCGCCGGCGCCGATGTACGCGAGGTGGGCGCCGCGGCGCGAGACCACGTGATCGAGGTCGTCGAGGACGTGCAGTGACGCATCGACCATCGCCGAGGTGTGCCAGCGGTCCGGCGCGAGCACCGCGTCGCCCCGCCGCAGCTGGGTGTGATCGACGCCGCTGAGGTTGAGGGCGACCCGGTTGCCGGGCCCGATGGCGTCGACCGACCGACCCAGCGACTGGATCGCCCGCGCCCGCACGTCGATGCCGTGCGGCTCGACTCGCAGGTGATCGCCAGCGACGATCGCGCCGTCGGTCAGCGTGCCGGTGACGACGGTGCCGCTGCCCTTGGCCGCGAACACCCGATCGATCCACAGCCGGGCCCGGCCGCGATCGGCGGCCGCCGGTGTGGTTCGGGCCAGCTCGGCGAGGGCGGTGGCGAGCTCGTCCAGGCCCTGGCCGAGCGGCGCCGCGACGGGCACGATCGGTGCGCCGTCGAGGAACGTGCCCGCCGTGTGCTCGCCGACCTCCAGCACGGCGAGCTCGACGAGCTCCGGGTCGTCGAGCACGTCGACCTTGGTCAGGGCGACGACGCCGTGGCGCACGCCGACGATCTCGAGGATCCGCAGGTGCTCCTCGCTCTGCGGCTTCCACCCCTCGGTGGCCGCGACGACGAAGAGGCAGGCGTCCACCCCGCCCACGCCAGCCAGCATGTTGCGCAGGAACCGCACGTGCCCGGGCACGTCGACGAAGCTGATCGGCTCGCCGTCGACGACGGTGTGGGCGAAGCCGAGGTCGATCGTCAGCCCGCGGCGCTTCTCCTCGGCGAAGCGGTCGGGATCGGTGCCGGTGAGGGCGAGGACGAGGGAGGACTTGCCGTGGTCGACGTGGCCGGCGGTGGCGATCACCCGCACCGGCGCAGGGCCTCCACCACGACGGCGTCGTCGGCCGGCTCGACGGCGCGGAGGTCCACGACGGTGACGCCCTCACGGGCCCTGGCGATCACCGGCGGGTCGTGGGACCGCAGCGTGGCCAGGTGATCGCCGTCGAGGCGCACCCCGGCCGACGGGATCGACGTCCCGGGCGCCGACCCCGCCCCTGGCAGCGCGTCGGTGGTGATCGCCGTCGTGCCGGTGGCGGCGGCGATCGCCTCGGCCCGGGCGGTGAGCTCGGCGACGGGCGTTGCCGCCATCCGCCAGAACGGCACGGTGCTGACGACGTCACGTCGCAGGTAGGCCAGCACGAGGTCCTGGAGGGCGGCCAGCACGAGGCCGCCGGGTCGCAGGGCGCGGGCCAGCGGGTGGGCGGCGCACCGGGCCACGAGGTCGGCGCGCCCGGTGATGATCCCGGCCTGCGGGCCGCCGAGCAGCTTGTCGCCGCTGAACGTGACCAGCGCGGCCCCGGCGGCGAGGGTCTGCACGGCGGCCGGCTCGCCGGCGAGCCACGGCGGCGGGTGCGGTCCCGGCCACCATGGGCACGTCGCGTCGACGAGCCCGCTGCCGAGGTCCACGACGACCGGCGGGCCGAGCGAGGCCAGCTCGGCCACCGACGTCTCCTCGACGAAGCCGTCGACGCGGTAGTTGCTCGGGTGCACCTTGAGCACCAGGGCCACGTCGTCGGCATCGACGGCGCGGCGGTAGTCGGCGAGCCGCGTCCGGTTCGTGGTGCCGACGTCGACGAGGCGGGCGCCCGACTGCGCCATCACCTCCGGGACACGGAAGCCGCCGCCGATCTCGACGCTCTCGCCGCGGCTGACCGGCACGGCGCGACCGGCGGCGAGGGCCGCGAGCACGAGCAGCACGGCGGCCGCGTTGTTGTTGACGACGATGGCGTCCTCGGCACCGCACAGCCGGGCCAGCAGGCCGCCGACGGCGCGCTCGGCGCGACCCGCGCTCGCCGGTGGTCAGGTCGAGCTCGAGCGACTGGGCCCGCGCCGACTGGTGGTGGGCGAGCGGCGCTCGGCCGAGGTTGGTGTGCAGCAGGACGCCGGTGGCGTTGACGACCGGCGTCAGCAGCGTGCGCCGCAACGCGTCGGCCCGCGCCGACGCATCGGCGACGGCACCGTCGGCGATGGCGGCCCGGGCGACGTCGACGAGCAGGACGTGCGGCAGCCCCGACGTCCGCAACGACCGGGCCAGCGCGTCGACCGACGGCGGGCGCTCCATCGCCCCGGAGGGTACGCCCATGCCGATCCCATCCGAGGGTTTGGACGCATCCGAGGGTTTCGTGCGGGGGCCACCCGCACGAAACCCTCCGATGCAACGAAACCCTCGGATGGGTGATCGGTAGGGTCCGGCCGATGGCGCTGCCCGTGGCGGTGGTCCGGCTCGATCCCGACCTGCCCCTCCCGTCCTACGCCCACCCCGGCGACGCCGGCCTCGACCTCCACGCCCGCGAGGACGCCCACCTCGCCGCCGGCGGCGGCCGGGCGCTCGTCCCGACGGGGATCGCCATCGCCATCCCGCCCGGGCACGCCGGGTTCGTGCTGCCGCGCAGCGGGCTGGCCCTGCGCCATGGCGTCGGCGTGGTCAACTCGCCCGGCCTGATCGACGCCGCCTATCGGGGCGAGCTCAAGGTCGTGCTGCTCAACACCGACCCGGCCGCCGACTACACGGTCCATCGGGGCGACCGCATCGCCCAGCTCGTCGTGCAGCGCGTCGACGAGGTCGCCTGGCACGTCGTCGACACGCTCGACGGCGACGACCGCGGCGGCGGCTTCGGGCACTCGGGCCGGTAGCTACTTCCAGGCGAAGACGGGCTGCTCGAAGGCCTGGACGGAGTCGTCGCGACCCTCCAGGGCGAGCCAGCGGAACTGCACCAGGACGGCGGCCGTCGGGGCGTGGATGAGATCGCGGCCGAGCGGGAGCTGCACGACGGGACGGTCGCTCTCGGGGATGTCGACGAACCGCGGCGAGTCCTCGCGCAGCAGCTGGTGCAGCCCGACCCGGTAGGCGGCGCGGACCTCGTCGGGATGCGGGTGCACGTCGCCGCGACCGCCGGCCCACATGACCACCGGCGTGATGACGTAGCCGGAGCGGGTCTCGTAGTCGTCGAGCAGGCCGAGCACGGCGTCCTCGCCGAGCGCCATGCCGAGCTCCTCGTCGAGCTCGCGGCGGGCCGCGTCGACGGCGTCCTCGCCGGGGTCGAGGCGCCCGCCGGGCAGCGCCCACTGCGCCGAGTGGCTGTTGAGCCGCGACGAGCGCCGGCACAGCAGGAACGCCGCGCCACCGCTCACGTCGGTCATCCGCCCGTCGAGGCCCTGCGCCCCGCCGGGGATGCGGTCCATCGAGCCGGGCTCGGGGTCGAACGGATCGACGCGATCCTCACCCTCGGTCGAGTCGACGACCACCACGGCGACCGCGGCGTGGCGCCGCTCGCCGACCTCGATCTCGCGCCGAGCGGTGGTCGCGCAGGTTGCCGACGATCCGCGCCCGCAGCCCGTCGTCGTAGGGCAACGGTGGCGGGACGGTCGGCATGTCCTCATCGTCGCCCGCTCCCCGGCCGGCGGTCGAACCGGGGCCGACCGGTCGGTAGCGTGCGCGAACGGTGCGGGTGCTCGACGAGACGTACCCGCCGGTCGTGCGCCGAGGCGTCCCCACGCTGACCGCAGCCCGCCTCGCCACCAACGCGGTCTACCGCTTCGCCCCGCCGTTCCTCGCCACCATCGCCCGCGGCCTCGACGTCGACCTCGCCGACCTCGGTGTGGCGCTCGCCGTCACCGAGCTGGCCGGCCTGGCGTCGCCGCTGGTGGGGCGGTCCATCGATCGCGTGCCGCGGCGACCGGCGATGGTCGGCGGGCTCGTCGGCATCGCCATCGGCAGCCTGATCGTCGCCGCCAGCTCGGGGATCGTGCTGTTCACGGTCGGGCTGCTCGTGCTCGGCCTCACCAAGGTGGTCTTCGACGTCGCCCTCATCTCGTGGACCGCCGACCACGTCCCGTACGACCGCCGCGGGCGCGTCACCGGGCTGCTCGAGACGTCGTGGGCGCTCGGACTGCTCGTCGGGGTGACGCTCCTCGGGCTCGTCGCCGCGGTGTCGTCGTGGCGCTGGAGCTACGTCGTCGGCGCGGTGGGCGTGGTGGCGATGGCCGGCGTCGTGCTCGCCAAGCTGGATCACCAGCCGGCGCGCCGCCACCGCACGAGCGGGCCGCTGGCCCCGGCCGTCCGGCTCGACGCCGGAGGATGGGCGGCCGTCGTCGGGATGCTCGGGCTGACCGCCGCGGCGCAGGCCCTGTTCGTGACGTTCGGCGCGTGGCTGGAGGACGACTTCGGGTTCGGCACGGCTGCCCTGTCGGCGGTGACGTTCGGCATCGGCGGGCTCGAGCTCGTGGCGTCGACGACGTCGGCCGCCCGCACCGACCGCTGGGGCAAGGAGCGCAGCGTCGTGGGCGGCGTCGCTCTGATGATCCCGTGCGGTCTGCTCATCGTGGCGCTGCAGTCGCACGTGGGGCCCGGCCTCGTCGTGCTGGCCGTCTTCATCGCCGCCTTCGAGTTCTCCATCGTGTCGACGATCCCCATCGGCGCCGAGCTCTCGCCGGGCACCCCCGGACGCGGCATCGGCACGCTGCTCGCCGCCGGCACCGTCGGCCGGATGCTGATGGCCATCCCGGCCACGCGTGCTGTACGAGGAGCACGGCTTCGGTGCGCCGGCGCTGCTGGCCGTCGGCGCGGCGGCCCTCGCCGGCGGGGCGATGCTGGCCCGCGACCGCCTGCGGCGCCATCGGTAGGGGTCGCCGCTCGCGGCGCCATCGGTGCGGTCGTCGCTCGCGGCGCCATCGATAGGGTCGCCGCGTGCGCAGACTCGTGACCCACGTCTTCGGTTCGCTCGACGACCTGGTCGTCGTCGAGCAGCCCGACCTGGAGGCGGGGCCGGGCCAGGTCGTCGTCGAGGTCGAGGCGGCGGGCGTCAACTTCGTCGACGCGGCTGATCGTCCAGGGCCGCTACCAGTTCACCCCGCCACTGCCGCACACGCCGGGGACCGAGGTCGCCGGCGTCGTCACCGCCCTCGGTGAGGGCGTCACGACGCACGTGCGCGGGCAGCGCGTCGTCGCCCTGCCGGCGACCGGCGGCTACGCCTCGCAGGTCGTCGTGCCGGCGACGGCTGCTGTCCCGATCCCCGACAGCCTGTCCTCGGGGCAGGCCGCCGGGCTCGTGCAGAGCTACGCCACGGCGCTGTACGCGTTCACCCGCCGGACGGTCGTGCGACGCGACGAGTGGTTCGTCGTGTTGGGGGCCGGTGGCGGCGTCGGGCTGGCGGCAACCGACATGGCGACGGCGCTCGGCGCGCGGGTCATTGCATGCGCATCGAGTGCCGAGAAGCTCGCGCTCGCTCGCGCCGCCGGCGCCGTCGCGACGGTCGCCTACGAGGAGGTCGACCTGAAGGACGCCATCCGGGAGATCACCGATGGCGGAGCCGACCTCGTGCTCGACCCCATCGGTGGCGTCAAGGCCGAGTCGGCTCTGCGCGCCCTGCGGTGGGAGGGGCGCTACCTGGTCGTCGGCTTCGCGGCCGGCGAGATCCCCCGGTTCCCGCTGAACCAGGTGCTGCTCAACAGCCGTTCGCTGATCGGGATCGAGCTCGGCGGATGGGTGCGTCGGGAGCCGGCCGGCTACCACGCCCTGATCAGCGAGCTCATCGACCTCGTCGCCGGGGGCACGCTGCACCCCGTCGAGCCGACCGCCCGCCCGCTCGAGGACGCCCCGGCCGTGCTCGCCGACATGCAGTCGCGGGCGATCAGCGGCAAGGCCGTGCTGACGCCCTGACGACCCGCTCGGCTCCCGGCGGACTCCACGAGGTCGTCATCCGCTCTCCAAGCGTCCGGATGGCCAGCGGAGGACGATCGCGACGTGCGAGTGCTCTTCACGTCGCTGCCAGGGATCGGCCACCTCCACCCGCTGCTCCCCCTCGCCCGCGGGCTGGCGGCGCGAGGTCATGCGGTCGCCTTCGCCGTCTCGGATCCGTTCCGTGCCGCCGTCGCCGCGGCCGGCTTCCCCGACCACCACCCGGTCGGTGAACCGTGGACGATGGCCGACCTGCCGCGGCGCTTCCCGGAGCTCGGTGCCATCCCGCCCGGCCCGGCCCGCTATGCCCATGCCCGGGCCCGGGTGTTCGCCGATGCCCTCCCGCGCGACGTCGTCGACGACCTCACCGGCCTCATCCGGCGCTGGCGTCCGGATGTCGTCGTGCGCGAGTCGGCCGAGCTCGGCGGCTCCCTCGCGGCCGAACAGGCCGGCATCCCCCACGTGATGGTGCGGACCGACTCCGGGAGCGCCCTCTACTCCGAGCGTCACGTGATGGCCGACTCGCTCGATGCCGTGCGGGCCTGGATCGGGCTGTCGCCGGATCCTGACGCCGAGCGTCCGTTCGACCACCTGCAGCTGTCGGCGGCGCCTCCGGTGATGGACGGCCCGGCCGCCGCGCTGCCGCCGACGTGGCACCACGTGCGCCCCACCCTCGAGCCGAGCGGTGCGGACAAACCGCCCTGGCTCGACGGGTTGGGGGCGCGCGGCCCGGTGGTCTACGCCACCCTCGGCACCGTGCACAGCGGCCCGGAGCTGCTCGCCGCCATCGTCGCCGCCGTGGACTCGGCGCGCGTCGAGCTGGTGGTCACCACGGGCCCGGTCGACCCGGCGGCGCTCGGGCCGCAGCCCGACTCCGTCCACCTCGCCCGGTGGATCCCGCAGGCCGACCTGCTCGGTCGGTGTGACGCCGTCGTGACCCACGCCGGGTTCGGCACGCTCGCCGCCAGCCTCACGCACGGCGTTCCGCTCGTGATGCTGCCGATCTCGGCCGATCAGCCGATGAACGCCCGGCGCGGCTGCGGCGGCCGGCGTGGGGATCGAGCTCGCTCCCGCCGATCGCACGGTCGGGGACATCCGGGCTGCCGTCGACTCCGTGCTCACCGACCCCCGGTACGCGACCGCGGCTGCCGCGGCGGCGAGTGACGTCGCCGCCCAGCCGCCGTTCGACCACGCCCTCGACCTCGTCGAAGCGCTGGTCGCTCAGCCCGCGCTCAGCTGAGGTCGGCGCGCACGGCGTCGATGCCGACCGCGCTGGCCACGACGAGCACCCCGGTCCCCTCCCAGCGGTCGTGCTCGCGCCGCAGCGCGTCCCTCGTGTAGCGCACGGCCGGGACGAGCTCCGGCACCTCGAACACGAAGTCCTGCCCGAGCCAGCCCCGCTCGAGGACGGTCATCGCGACCGACGGCTCGCCGCGCCATGGCCGCTCGGGGTCGTCGGAGAAGACGACCTCGGCGAGCTGGTCGCGCAGGGCCGTGAGCAACCCGAGGACCTGGTCCGGGTCGACCGCGGCGACGACGCCCACGAACCGCTCGCCACCGAGGTCGGGCGCCTCGATGGCCCCGTCGGGGCCGATCACCAGCGCGACCACCACCGGGTCCTCGGCCAGCCGTTCCACCGCTCAGGCGCGGTAGCCGTTGGTGATCGGCATCCGCCGGTCGCGCCCGAACGCCTTGGTCGTCACGCGGACGCCGGGCGGGCACTGGCGGCGCTTGTACTCGGCGATGTCGACGAGGCGGGTGATCCGCCGCACGAGCGCCTCGTCGGCACCGAGCTCGACGATCTCGCCGGCCGTGCGGTCCTCCTCGACGTAGGCGGCGAGGATCGGGTCGAGCACCTCGTAGGGCGGCAGGCTCTGGTCGTCGCGCTGGTCGGGGCGCAGCTCGGCCGACGGCGGCTTGGTGATCACGGCCTCCGGGATCAGCTCGCGCCCGGCCCGCTGGTTCACGTACCGGCAGAGGCGGTACAGGTCGGTCTTGAGCACGTCCTTGATGACGGCGTAGCCACCGACCGAGTCGCCGTAGATCGTGAAGTAGCCGACCGCCATCTCGCTCTTGTTGCCGGTCGTCAGCACCATCCAGCCGAACTCGTTGGACAGTGCCATCAGCAGCTGGCCGCGGCAACGGCTCTGGATGTTCTCCTGGGTGAGACCGGGCGGCCGGCCCTCGAACGTCGGCGCCAGCATGTCGAGGTAGGCGCTGAAGGCGGGCTCGATGCTGATCGTGTCGAAGGCGATCCCGAGGTTCTCGGCGAGCAGCGCGGCGTCGCTCTTCGAGTGGTCGCTCGAGTAGCGCGACGGCATCGAGAACCCGTGCACGTGGTCGGACCCGAGCGCGTCGGCGGCGACGACGGCGACGAACGTCGAGTCGATGCCCCCGGAGAGCGCGATCACCACGTCGGTGAAGCCGTTCTTGCGGCAGTAGTCGCGGGTGCCGAGCACGAGCGCCTGGTACAGCTCGGCCTCCGGTGACAGCGGGTCGACGATCGGGTTGGCGACCGGCTCGTCGTGCAGCACGGGCATCTCCGACACGACGATCTGCGGCAGCGACACCTGCGACACGCGACCCGCGGGGATCGAGCAAGCGCTGGCGGTACACGGCCGGCACCGGCACGTCGACCACCATCAACGACTCGACGAACTGCGGACCGCGGGCGATCAGGTTGCCCTCGGCGTCGAACACGAGCGAGCACCCGTCGAACACCAGCTCGTCCTGGCCGCCGACCTGGTTCACGTACACCAGCGCCGAGTGGGCATCGGCGGCGCGGGTGGCGAGCATCGTCTCGCGGTAGGCGGCCTTGCCGCGGTGGTACGGCGAGCCGTTGATGTTGATGGCCAGCTCGGCGCCGCCGTCGGACTGGATGGCGAGCGGGCCGTCCGGGCTCCAGATGTCCTCGCAGATGCTGATGCCGACCTTGACCCCGCCGATGACGTACAGCTCGAGCGGATCGGTCTCGTTGCCGGGCGTGAAGTAGCGGGCCTCGTCGAACACCGCGTAGTTCGGCAGCAGCCGCTTGCGGTACGTGCCGAGCACCTCGCCGCCGGCGCACACGGCCGCCGCGTTGAACAGGTCGCGGTCCTCGTCGACGAAGCCGACGACCGCCGCGCAGCGCCGCGTGCGGGCGGCGAGCTTGCCGAGCGCGGCCTCGTTGTCGGCGACGAAGCCCGGCTTCATCACGAGGTCCTCTGGCGGGTAGCCGGTGATCGACAGCTCGGGGAAGGCGATGATGTCGCAGCCCGCCGCCTCTGCCTGGTCGTAGGCGTGGGCGAGCTTGGCGAGGTTGCCGTCGATGTCACCGACGAGCGGGTTCAGCTGGGCCAGCGCGACCCTGAGCACCGTCACGGGAGAAACGGTACTGGTCGCGCCGGCCTACGGTTCTGTGCGATGTCCGATGACCTGGTCGAGCTGACAGCAGTCGAGCAACGGCGCATGATCGGCGCCAAGGAGGTGTCGGCGAGCGAGCTGCTCGACGCCCACCTGCGACGCATCGAGTCCGTCAACGGAACGGTCAACGCCATCGTGTCCCTCGACGCCGACGTCGGCCGGGCCCGCGCCCGCGCCGTCGACGACGCCGTGGCACGCGGCGAGGATCCGGGCCCGCTCGCCGGGCTCGTCACCGCCCACAAGGACCTGACGGAGACGGCCGACTTCCCGACGTCGTACGGGTCGCCGTTGTTCGCCGGCCATCGTCCGGCCGCCGACTGCGTCCTCGTGGCGCGGATGAAGGCGGCCGGCGCCGTCGCCATCGGCAAGACCAACTCGCCCGAGTTCGGGGCCGGCTCGCACACGTTCAACCGCGTGTTCGGCACGACGCTGAACCCGTGGGGCACCGACCGGTCGGCTGGGGGATCGAGTGGGGGCGCGGCGGTCTCGCTGGCCTGCCGCATGCTCGCCACCGCCGACGGCAGCGACACCGGTGGATCGCTGCGCAACCCGGCGGCGTGGAACAACGTCGTCGGGTTCCGGCCGTCGCTGCGCGTCGTCCCGCGCGTCGGGCCCGGCAACCCGTGGATGCCGCTCAGCACCGAGGGGCCGATGGGCCGCACCGTCGACGACGTCGCCCTGCTGCTGCGCGTGCTCGGTCAGCCCGACGACCGCGACCCGATGCAGAAGGTGCTCGACCTGCCCGCCGAGATCGTCGCGCCCGACCGGCCGCTGCGCGTCGCCTGGTCGGCTGACCTCGGTCTCCCGGTCGAGCCGGAGCAGCTCGCCGTCCTGGCCGGCGCGCGCGCCGCGATGGAGGGCCTCGGCTGGACCACGGTCGACGCCACGCCGGACCTGCCGCGCGCCAGCGACGCCTTCCGGGTCCTGCGGGCGTGGAACATCGCCAACGGCATCACGGCGGCCTTCGGCGACCGGCTGTCCGAGGTCAAGGCGACGATCCAGGAGGAGATCCGGCGCGGCGAGGCCTACAGCCAGGCCGACGTCGCCGCTGCCTACTCCGGGTACAACGACTGCTGGGTGCGCACGACGGCGTTCTTCGACGAGGGCTACGACCTGCTGGCCTGCCCGGTGACCCAGGTCGCCCCGTTCCCGACCGAGTGGGAGTACCCGACGTCGATCAACGGCATCGAGCTCGCCAACTACATCGACTGGATGGAGGCGTGCTGGCGGATCACGACGACCGGGTGCCCGGCGCTGTCGCTGCCGGCCGGCTTCGATGCTGCCGGCCTGCCCGTCGGCGTGCAGCTCGTCGCCCGCCAGGGCCGCGACGTCGATCTGCTGCGGGCGGCCAAGGCCCTCGAGGAAGCCACCGGGTTCGCCGCCCGCCGACCACCGGTCGTCGAGGCCGTGACGTCGTGACGACGACGCCGCTGCAGGATCGGGTGGCCGGGCACGGCGAGGCGGTGGCGATCGTCGACCCGGCCGGGCCGTGGACGTTCGCCACCATCGACGACGACGCCGTGCGCCTCGCCGGCGCCCTGCCCGTCGGCCACGGCGCCCGGGTGGCCATCCTGGCGACGGCCGGGCACGACCTCGTCGTCGCCGTGCTCGCCTGCTGGCACGCCGGCGCCATCGCCGTCCCGCTGCACCCGCCGAACCCCGATCCCGAGCAGTCGTACGTGATCGACGACAGCGGGGCCACGGTCATCGTCGCCTCGCCCGCCCACCGCGAGGCCGCCGACCGCCTCGCCGCCGCCGCCGACCTCGGTGTCGTCGACGTGGCTGCTCGCGGCCTCGTGCACCGCTTCTCGCCGGGCCTCGATCGCGCCGCGCTGATGATCTACACGAGCGGCACGACCGGCCGGCCGAAGGGCGTCGTGCACACGCACGGGTCACTGGCGGCGATGGTCGACGGGATGATCGGCGCCTGGGCGTGGTCGTCCGCCGACCGCACGGTGCTGGTGCTCCCGCTGAACCACGTCCACGGCCTCGTCAACATCACGCTCACGTCGTTGGCCGTCGGCGCGACGTGCGAGGCGCCGGGGGCGTTCGACGCGGTCCACGTGTGGGAACGCCTGGCCAGCGGCGACGTGACGGTCTTCATGGCCGTCCCGACCGTCTACGCCCGGTTGGTCGCGACGTGGCAGGCGGCGTCCCCGTCGGATCAGGAGCGCTGGTCGGACGGCGCGGCCCGGTTGCGGTTGATGGTCTCGGGCTCGGCCGCCCTGCCGGTGTCCACGCTGGACGAGTGGCGCCAGCTGACCGGCCACACGCTGCTCGAGCGCTACGGCATGAGCGAGCTCGGGATGGTGCTGTCGAACACGCTCGAGCGGCGGGTGCCGGGCCACGTCGGCGAGCCGATGCCCGGCGTCGAGACCCGCCTCGTCGACGACGCCGGTGAGCTGGTCGCCGACGGCACGGCCGGTGAGCTGCTCGTCCGCGGGCCGCAGGTGTTCGCGGGCTACTGGGAGCGGCCCGAGGCCACCGCCGAGGCGTTCGTCGACGGGTGGTTCCGCACCGGCGATGTCGCCGTGCACGACGACGCCGACGGCTTCCGCCTGCTCGGGCGGTCGTCGGTCGACATCATCAAGTCGGGCGGCGAGAAGGTGTCGGCGCTGGAGATCGAGGAGGTGTACCGGACCCACCCCGGCATCACCGACCTCGCCGTCGTCGGCCTCCCCGATGACGAGTGGGGCCGAGCGCGTCGCCGCCGCCGTCGTCGGCACGTCCGAGCTGGATGCCGACGAGCTGCGGGCGTGGGGCAAGACCCAGCTCGCGGCGGCCAAGGTCCCGACCCGCTTCACGTTCGTCGCCGAGCTCCCCCGCAACACCCTCGGCAAGGTCATGAAGCCCGAGGTGACGAAGCTCTTCCATCCGAGGGTTTGAGCGCATCCGAGGGTTTCGTGCGGGGCCTCCCCGCATGTGGCCCTCGGATGCAACGAAACCCTCGGATGGTTCCTACGGTGGCGGGCCTATGGCGTTCAGCGAGATCCTGTACGAGGTCGAAGGGCCGGCCGCGATCCTCACCCTCAACCGGCCCGAGCGCCTCAACGCGTTCACGGGCGTGATGATGAACGAGATGATCGAGGCGTTCGACCTCGCCGACGCCGACGACGCGGTGCGGGCAGTCATCGTCACGGGCGCCGGGCGCGGCTTCTGCGCCGGGGCCGACCTCGGCGCCGGCGGCGCCACGTTCAACGACACGGCCCGCGAGGACCTCGGCGGCAACACCCCGAAGCTCGCCCGGCGCGACGGGGGCGGCGTGCTGTCGCTGCGCATCTTCGACAACAAGAAGCCGGTGATCGGGGCGATCAACGGCTCGGCGGTGGGCGTCGGCCTGACCATGACGCTGCCGATGGACGTGCGCATCGTCGCCGAGAACGCCAAGCTCGGCTTCGTCTTCGCCGGGCGCGGCATCGCCCCGGACGCCGCAGCCAGCTGGTTCCTGCCCCGCATCGTGGGCATCAGCCAGGCCCTCGAGTGGGTGTACACGGCCCGCGTCTTCCAGGCCCAGGAGGCCCTCGACGCCCGGCTCGTCAAGCAGGTCCTGCCGGCCGACCAGGTGCTGCCGGCGGCCAAGGCGCTGGTCGACGAGATCGCCAAGGGCTCGGCGCCGGTGTCGGCCGTCGTGTCCCGCGGGTTGATGTGGCGGATGCTCGGCGCCGACCACCCGATGGTCGCCCACCGCGCCGACTCGGCCGCCATCGCCGAGCTGGGCCGGATGGCCGACTCGGCCGAGGGCGTGACCGCGTTCCTCGAGAAGCGCGACCCGGACTGGAAGCTCAAGCCGTCGCAGGACCTCCCGGCCGGCTACCCCTGGTGGGACTTCCCCGACTACGAAGGCGAGTGACGGCGCCCGACGCTTTGGTGGCGTCAGGCGTCGATCGCCAGCGCCAGCGGGAGCACCGCCGTGGCGCCGGCTCGGCGCAGCTCGCGGGCGGCGACGGTGAGCGTCCAGCGGGAGTCGGCGACGTCGTCGACGAGCAGCACCGGTCCGAGCAGCGGCGCGACGAGCTCAGCGACGTCGGGCGGCACCACCACGCGCTCCCACACCGCGGCGAGGCGGTGGGCGCTGTTGCCGCCGTGACCGCCGGTCGGTCCGCCGTGGGCGTAGGCGAGCGAGCCGAGCGGCTCGAGCTTGCCGAGCTCGGCGATCCGCCCGGCCAATGACGCGATCAGCTGCGGGCGGGTCCGTGACGGCATCGCCACGACGGCCACCGGGCGCTCGAGCCAGCCCCACGTCTTGAGCACGGCGACGACGGCGTTGACGACGGCCGGCGTCACCGGGGCATCGTCGGCGGCACCCGGTCCGACGAGCTCGCGCAGCCGTGTGCCCCAGCCGATGTCGGACAGCCGGGCCACCGCCCGACCATCGGCCATCTGCTCGTCGGCGGAGATCTTGCCCTTGACGTCGACCCCGAGCGCGGCCATGCCGGTCGGCCACTGGGTGCGGGCCTCGAGGTCGACGCCGGGCCGATCGATGGCCTCGCGAGCCGTGGCGACCGCCTGTTCGGAGACGTCCGTCGGGTACCACGCGCCGGCGCACTCGTCGCAGCGACCACAGGGCGCGGCGGCCGGGTCGTCGAGGTCGCGCCGCAGCATCTCCATGCGGCACGACCCGCCGGCGAGGTAGCGGCGCATCGCCTGCTGCTCGTCCGCACGGGCCTGGGCGACCCGCCGGTAGCGCTCGCGGTCGTACGCCCACGGCTGCCCGGTGGCCGTCCAGCCACCCTGCACGCGCCGCACCGCACCGTCGACGTCGAGCACCTTGAGCATCATCTCCAGGCGGCTGCGGCGCAGCGGGGTGCGGGTCTCCAACGCGGCGGTCGACAACGGGCGCCCGGCGGCGGCGAGAGCGTCGAGCGTCAGCGTGACGAGGTCCTCCTCCGGGAACGCCAGCGAGGAGAAGTAGCGCCAGATGGCTTCGTCCTCGCGCCCCGGCAGCAGCAGCACGTCGGCCCGCTCGACGGCCCGCCCGGCCCGCCCGACCTGCTGGTAGTAGGCGATCGGCGACTGCGGCGCGCCGACGTGGACGACGAAGCCGAGGTCGGGCTTGTCGAAGCCCATCCCGAGCGCCGACGTGGCGACGAGCGCCTTGACGCGGTTCTCGACCAGCGCCGCCTCCGCGGCGAGCCGCTCGGCCGTGTCGGTGCGGCCGCTGTAGGCGACGACGTCGTGGCCGTTGGCGCGCAGGAACGTCGCCAGATCCTCGGCCGCAGCGACGGTGAGCGTGTAGATGATCCCGCTGCCCGGCAAGTCGTCGAGGTGCTCGGCGAGCCAGCCGAGCTGCTGATCGGAGGTGCCGAGGCGCAGGACGCCGAGACGCAGGCTCTCGCGCTCGAGCGAGCCCCGCAGCACCACGACGTCGTGCGTCGTGCCGTCCGCGCCGATGGCCAGCTGCTCGGCGACGTCGTCGACGACGCGCTGGTTGGCGGTGGCCGTCGTGGCCAGCACCGGGATGTCGGGCCGCAGCCGCGACAGCGCCTCGCGGATGCGGCGGTAGTCGGGACGGAAGTCGTGGCCCCAGTCGGAGATGCAGTGGGCCTCGTCGACGACGAGCAGGCCGATGCGTTCGGCGAGCGGCGGGAGCAACCGGTCGCGGAAGTCGGGGTTGTTGAGCCGCTCCGGGCTGACCAGCAGCACGTCGACCGAGCCGGTGCGCAGCGCCTCCTCGACGGCCTCCCACTCCTCGGTGTTCGACGAGTTGATCGTGTGGGCCGTGATGCCGGCGCGCCCGGCCGCCTCGACCTGGTTGCGCATCAGCGCCAGCAGCGGCGACACGATCAACGTCGGCCCGGCCCCCTGGGCCCGCAGCAGCCCCGTGGCCACGAAGTAGACCGCCGACTTCCCCCACCCGGTGCGCTGCACGACGAGCGCCCGCCGATGCTCGGCGACGAGGGCCTCGATCGCCACCCACTGGTCGTCGCGCAGCGCCACGTCGTCGCGCCCGACCAGCGCCCGCAGGATCCGTTCTGCGTCTGACCTCATGGAGCGACCGTACAGAGGGGGTGTCACGTTCTCGCCCAGAGCTGCCGGATCACCTCCGGGAGAGCAGCTTCTCGGGGTTGCGGATCGCCCAGAGGTGCTGGATCTGGCGACGACCGTGCGCGATGTCGACGACGGGTACGCGGCCCGCTCGGACGGTACGAGGGTCACCGCCGACGGGATCATGTGGTGCGGAGGGATGCGGGCCAGCGGGCTCGCCGCGCTGGTGGCGGATGAGCTCGATCCCCTTGGTCGCGTGCCGCTCGATCGTCAACTGCGCGCCAGTGCCGCAGTGTTCGTCGCCGGCGACACCGCAGCAGCAGCGTTCGACGCCGAGCACCTGGTCAAGCAGGCGTGCCAGCACGCCCCCCACTCGGCAAGGTCGCCGGGTACACTCGGCCGACCTGCGCGGCCGGCCGCTTCGGGAGTCACCCCCGGCCCGTACGTGATGTGCCTGGACCTCGGTGCCGCCGGTGCGATCTTCACCCGCGGCTGGGACCGCCAGGTGACGGCGTCCGGCGCCGCGGGCGCCGAGGTCAAGCGGGCCATCAACCAGCACATCCACCCACGGGCGGACGACGCCGAGGCGTTCCTCGCCGCCGCCGATCGCGTCCATGCCGAGCTGCTGTTCTGCCCCGCGCCGAGGAACCGGCCGCAGCGTGACCGCCGATCTGGGCGAAACCGTCGCAGATCTGCGACGGTTTCGCGCCCGATCCCCGTTTGCGACGATTCGCGCCCAGATGTGCGAGGGAGCGACGGGCGCGGCTCGCCCCGTTGGCCCGACCGGTTCACACAGCGTTCACAATTGGGACATGACCGGGCAACGGCTCGGCGGAAGGATGTCGCCGCACGAGCGACCTGTGCGCCGCGCGTGCCCCCACCCCTACCCCATGCACGACTGGTCAAGAAGAGAGGGCACCTGTGGTCTACAAGGCTGAGTACATCTGGATCGACGGCACCGAGCCGACAGCGAAGCTGCGATCGAAGACGAAGATCGTCCCGGACGGCGCGCCGCTGCCGACGTGGGGCTTCGACGGCTCGAGCACCAACCAGGCGACGGGCGATCGCAGCGACTGCGTGCTGATCCCCGTCTTCTCGTGCCCCGATCCGATCCGCGGCGGCAAGGACGTCCTCGTGATGTGCGAGGTCTACTCCGCAGACGGCAAGCCGCACCCGACGAACACCCGCGCCGCGCTCGTCAAGACGGCGAAGAAGTTCGCCAAGCACGAATCGCTCTTCGGCATCGAGCAGGAGTTCACGTTCTTCAAGGAGGGACGCCCGTACGGCTTCCCGGTCGGCGGCTTCCCGGCCCCGCAGGGCGGCTACTACTGCGGCGTCGGCTCGGACGAGATCTTCGGGCGTGAGATCGTCGAGGAGCACCTCGACAACTGCCTCGCCGCCGGCCTGTCGATCAGCGGCATCAACGCCGAGGTGATGGTCGGTCAGTGGGAGTTCCAGGTCGGACCGCTCGGCCCGCTCGACGTCGCCGACCAGCTGTGGGTCGCCCGCTGGCTGCTCTACCGCACGGCCGAGGACTTCGACGTGGCCGCCACCCTCGACCCGAAGCCGATGAAGGGCGACTGGAACGGCGCCGGCGCGCACACCAACTTCTCCACCAAGGAGATGCGTGACGAGGGCGGCTACCAGTTCATCGAGAACGGCTGCAAGGCGCTCGGCAAGAAGGTCGACCTGCACATCAAGAACTACGGCCACGGCATCGAGGACCGCCTCACCGGCCACCACGAGACGGCGCGCTACGACAAGTTCAGCTACGGCGTGTCCGACCGCGGTGCTTCGATCCGCATCCCGCTGCAGTGCTACAAGGAGGGCAAGGGCTACCTCGAGGACCGGCGCCCGAACGCCAACATGGATCCGTACGTCGTGACCCGCCTGATCGTCGACACGGTCTGCTCCGCGATCTGATGCCGCACTGGGGGGAGGCGGCCACCGTCTCCCCCAGACCGCGGCCATTGCCGAACGGACCGATCCTTCGACCAGACTGGTGGCGTGAACGAGATGCTGGACCAGCAACGTGAGTACGTCTTGCGCAGCGTCGAAGAGCGCGGGGTCCGCCTGATCCGCCTCTGGTTCACCGACATCCTCGGCAACCTCAAGAGCTTCGCCATCAGCCCGGCCGAGCTCGAGAACACGCTCGAGGACGGCATGACCTTCGACGGCTCGTCGATCGAGGGGTTCTCGCGGATCCAGGAGTCCGACGTCCTCGCCATCCCCGACCCCGACACGTTCGAGGTGCTGCCGTGGGGCGACACCAAGGTGCCCGAAGCCAGGGTGTTCTGCGACATCCACAACCTCGACGGCACGCCGTTCGACGGTGATCCCCGCCAGGTGCTGCGCCGCCACGTGCGCGCCCTCCACGACCAGGGCCTGGCGTTCTACGTCGCCCCGGACATCGAGTTCTTCTACTTCGAGCCGCCGCAACCGGGGATGCGCCCGAAGCCGCTCGACGAGGGTGGCTTCTTCGACCTCACGACGAACGACATCACGGGGTCGTTGCGGAAGCAAACCATCCGCACGTTGGAGACGATGGGCATCCCCGTCGAGTACAGCTTCCACGAGGACGCCCCGAGCCAGCAGGAGATCGACCTGCGCCACACGGACGCCCTCACGATGGCCGACAGCGTGATGACGTTCCGCCTGATCGTCCGCGAGGTCGCCGCCGCCCACGGCATGCACGCCACGTTCATGCCCAAGCCGCTCGAGGGCGTGCAGGGCTCCGGCATGCACACCCACCTGTCGATCTTCCGCGGCGACGAGAACGCCTTCTTCGACGGCGAGGACGACTACTACCTGTCCGACTTCGCCAAGTCGTTCATGGCCGGTCTGCTGCACCACGCCGCCGAGATCACGGCGGTGACGAACCAGACCGTCAACTCCTACAAGCGGCTGGTGCCGGGCTTCGAGGCGCCGGTCCACATCTCCTGGGCCCGCAACAACCGCAGCGGGTTGATCCGGGTGCCGATCGCCAAGCGCGGCAACCCGATGGCGACGCGCATCGAGTACCGGTCGCCGGACCCGGCGTGCAACCCGTACCTCGCGTTCAGCGTGCTGCTGGCGGCGGGCATGCGCGGCGTGGCCGAGGGCTACGAGCTCCCGGTCGAGGCCGATGCGAACCTCTTCGAGATCGGCGACGAGGTGCTCGCCAAGCTGGGGATCGAGCAGCTCCCGCAGTCGTTGTCCGACGCGCTGCGCGCGATGGAGAAGTCGGACCTCGTCCATGAGGCGTTGGGTGGCCACATCTACGAGTGGTTCTTGCGCAACAAGCGCACGGAATGGCGGGCGTACAAGACCCACGTGTCGAACTTCGAGGTCGACCGCTACCTGAAGGCACTCTGACCATGTCTTCCGACAACGACCTGCTGGCCGTCTACGGCGAGCCCGTGACCCCCGAGCTGGCCCGCACCCTCGACCTCGGGGGGTACCGCTGGAAGCCGGTCGCCAACGCCGAGGACGCTGCCGAGTTCGAACCACCGGGAGGCTGGGCCGGCGCGATCGTCGATTGCGGCGCCGACGTCACCGGGGCATGGGCGTTCGCCCGCACGATCCGCAAGCGCGAGCCGGGCAACCCGCCCGTGCTGGCGCTGGTGTCCGGCGCCCAGCTCGCCGACCTCGAGCTGCGCGACGAGCTGTTCGACGACTTCTGCCTGGCGCCGTTCCACCCGACCGAGCTGGAGGCTCGTGTCCGCCACCTCCTGTGGCACGTCGGCGGGGGCAGTCGCCCGGACATGATCGAGTACCGCGAGCTGTCGCTGAACCTCGAGACGTACCAGGCGTCGATCGCCAACCGCCCGCTCGACCTCACGTACATGGAGTACGAGCTGCTCAAGTTCCTCGCCCAGAACCCGGGCAAGGTGTTCACCCGCGAGATGCTGCTGAACCGGGTGTGGGGCTACGAGTACTACGGCGGGGCCCGCACGGTCGACGTCCACGTGCGCCGCCTGCGGGCCAAGCTCGGCGAGGAGCACGCCGGCCTGATCCAGACGGTGCGCTCGGTCGGCTACCGCTTCGGTCAGTCCCGCTGGGGCGCCTGAACCCCGAGCGCCGACGCCACCTCGGCGAGGCGTTCCTCGTGCTTCGACGCCGAGATCGGCACGGCCACGACGACCCGTGACGCGCCGAGCGCGGTGTAACCGTCGATGAGCTCGGCCAGCTCGTCGAGCGGGCCCTTGAACCGCAGCCCGACCTGGATCGTGATGTCATCGCGCGTCCGGGTGCGGCCGTCGACGAACGGGTGGGCGGCCAGCTGGTCGTCGAGGATGACGAGGCCCTGCTCGAGCTCGTCGAGCGTGACGTTCCACGGGTACCAACCGTCGCCGTAGCGGGCGACGCGCCGCAGCGGGCCGGCGCCGTCGCCACCGATGAGGATCGGCGGGCCCGGCGTCTGCACGGGATGGGGCAGCACGACGGCGTTCGTGAAGTCGACGTGGCGGCCGTGGAACGAGGCGACCTCGTCGGCCCACAGGGCACGCAGCGCGGCGACGTGCTCGTCGGCCCGGCTGCCCCGCTCGGCGAACGGCACGCCGAGGGCGGCGAACTCCTCGGCGAGCCAGCCGACGCCGATCCCCAGCTCGAAGCGCCCGCCGCTGAAGTGATCGAGCGTGTTCACCTCACGGGCCCACAGCAGCGGGTGGCGCAACGGCAACAGGGCGACCGCCGTGCCGACGCGCAGCGTGGTCGTGGCCAGGGCCAGCGCCTGGCAGGTCAGCAGCGGGTCGAACAGCGCCGGGCGGCTGCTCGCCACCGGCAGCTGGTTGGGCTGGGCCGAGCCGGGCTCGGGCGGGTACGGGTAGACGGAGTCGTACTCCTCGAAGAACACGATGTGCTCGGGCACCCACACCGAGTGGAAGCCGACCGCCTCGGCAGCCTGGGCGAAGTCCCGGGCGTACGCCGGCCCGAACCGCGCCGAGCCGTCGAACGCCTGCACCAGACCGATCTCACATGCCCCCATCGGCTGGACCGTACCCGCGATGAGTTCAGGGCCCGCCTACCGTCGGAGGACCATGAGCATGGACTGGACCCTCGAAGTCGTCATCCTCCCCGTCAGCGACATCGACCGCGCCGTCGCCTTCTACCGCGATCAGGTCGGCTTCGACCTCGACCACGACACGCAGAACGAGCACATGCACGTCGTCCAGCTCACGCCCCGGGGCTCGGGCTGCTCGATCGTGTTCGGCGACCTCCCGCCGCAGCGGGAGATGACGCCGGGCTCGCTGAAGGGGCTGCAGCTGTGCGTCGCCGACGCCGAGGCGGCGCGCGCCGAGCTCGTCGGCCGCGGCGTCGAGTGCAGCGAGGTGATGGTGTTCTCGCCCGACGACGGGGGCACGTTCTTCGGCTTCGCCGACCCCGACGGCAACACCTGGGGCGTGCAGCAGCTCAAGGTCCGCGGCGACAAGCCGCTCATCCGCCCCGAGGACCGCGGCCGCTTCGGCGCGTAGGAACCGGCGCGCTCGTCCCGCACCAAGATGGCGGGATGCCCGGTGGACGACCGCCTGATCGACGCCTGCTGACGCGCGCCGATCTGCCCGATGTGTTCACACCGGACACCGTGCGCCGGCTGGACGTGTTCACCATCCGGCGCCTGTCGCAGTCGGGCAACGGCATCCTCAGCCCCGACGAGCAGCGCAGCTTCGACGCGGCCCTGCGGACGGTGATGCAGGACACCACCGATCGCCTCGACCAGACGTTGCGCCGAGCTCGGCGGGGCGGCCCCGGCGGGCTCGATCCGCAGCTGCGCCGCTCCTACGCCCGGACCGAGGAGCGCCTCGCCGCCCAGGCGCGGCGGGCCCGCCAGGCGTTCCCGCAGCTCACCGGCGACTGGGAGCCCCCGGTCGAACCGGACGTGCCGACCACGGCGGACGAGCACGACGATGACATCTCGCTCGGTGCGCTCGAATCGGAGATCGAGCAGACGTCGGACACGCTGGAGATCCTCGAACGGATCGCGTCCATCCAGCAGCAGCAGCTCGAACACCAACGGACCCAGGTGCTGCGCGACGTCCGTGGCGTGTTCTTCGCCCTCGTCGTGTCGGTCGCCGTCATCGTCGCCGGGGTGGCCCCGCTCGTGCAGGCCGACCCGTCCGAGCGCGGCCTCATCGTGCTGTGGACCCTCGCCGTCTGCGTCGCCGCCGGCATCGTCTACGCCATGGTGCGCGCCGCCCAGTCCCGGCGCCAGACGGACACCACCGACTGACGTCGACGGCGCTATCGCCCAGCCAGCTCCTCCGGCCGGGCGAGCGCGGTGAGACCGCGACGGACGGTGCGCTCCAACTCGCGCAGGCCGGCGGTGTCGCCGCGCGACGAAGCTCGGCGGGCCTCGTCGACGAAGTCCATCATCGACGCCGATGGCGCCGGCCGATCGGCGGCGACGGTGCCGATGGCCGGCACGTCGTCGGCGCAGCCGAGCCGGTCGAGCAGGGCGGCGCCGTAGAACACCGGGATCACGTCGGCGTACGATCCCCGGCGCGGTGTCGCCGCGAGCTGGTCGAGCAGGGCCTCGGCGGCGATCCTCGGGTCGAGCCGAGACAGCAGGCGCGAGGCGCTGCCCGGGAGCGTGATGCGGGTGAGCGCCGGCACGTCGGCGATGTCGTCGAGGGCCTGGCGCACCAGCGCGACGGAACGACCGGGATCGCGGTCGGCGAGCGCCCAGGCCACACCGAGCAGGCACGACACCCGGGTCAGGGCGACGTCGGTCCGCCCGGCCACCTCGAGGGCCCGCGGCACGAGGCCGTACGTGTCGGCGGTGGCGTCGGTGAGGCTGAAGTGGTCGAGCACGGCGATGGCGACGAACAGGTCGCGCGTCGCCGGGCCCAAGCGCTCGTCGGCGGCGGCCTCGACGCACACCCGCACCGACGTGGCGAAGTCGCCGCGCCACGCCGATGCCAGCCACTGCATGAGGCCGCCGAGGCCCGTCGGGTCGACGGCGTCGATCGCCGCCACCTCGTCGGCGTAGGCGGCCAGCTGGCCGGGGTCGACGCCACCCGACGCCGTGACGATCAGCGCGCTGAGCACGGCGGCGCGCTGCGCCCGCTCGGTGCAGATGTCGAGCAGCGGCGCCACGACATCGGCGAGGTCGTGGCGCCCGAGGAGGAAGAAGTCGGCCGGCGGCCCGCACAGGCCGGCGGCCAGGGCGCCCGATCCTTCGGCGGTGGCCACGACGACGGCCTCGCGCCAGTTGTCGGCCTCTCGTTCCAGGCGGATCGACGCCCGCTCGACGGCCGCGCTGCACGGATCGTCCCGGAGGAGCCCGGCGATCGTCGTCACCCACTCGGCCATCGCCCGGCGCGCCACCGCCCACTCGCCGTGGGCGTCGAGCTGATCGCGGGCGTAGGTGCGCACCGTCTCCAACAGGCGGAAGCGCACGCCGGGTCCGGACGCGTCGGCGGCGACCATGCTCTTGTGGACGAGCGATTCGAGGTGGCGGGTGGCGGCCAGCGGGGCGATGCCGACCGAGGCCGCGACGTGCTGCACCGCATCGAGCTCGAACCCGTCGGCGAACGCGCCGAGGCGCCGGAACAGCCGCTGCTCGTCGGGATCGAGCATCCGGTACGACCACTCGATCGTCGCCTGCATCGTGCCGTGCCGGCCGCTGGCGCCGCGCCGTCCCGATCGCAGCAAGGTCTGATCGTCGAGACCGTCGACGATGGCGGCCACGCCGAGCGTCGCGGCGCGCGCCGCCGCCAGCTCGATGGCCAGCGGGAGCCCGTCGAGGCGGGTGCAGAGGGCCTCGATCGCGGCCCGGTGGCCATCGCCCAGTGCCACCCCGGCCGCCGCGGCCCGCTCCCGGAACAGCTCGACCGCAGCCGTTGCGATCGGCAACGGGCGCACGTTGACGACCTGCTCGCCGTCGACGGCCAGCGCCTCGCGGCTCGTCGCCACGATCCGCAGCTCCGGGCAGGCCGTCGCCAAGGCGTCGACGACCGCGGCGGCGGCATCGATCACGTGCTCGCAGTTGTCGACGACGAGCAGCCCCGGGCTGCCGGACAGGGCGGCTGTGGCCGTCGCCAGCGCCGGGCCGGCCGCCGCGCCGGCCCCGACGGCGAGGGCCACGGCATCGGCCACGTCACCGGGATCGGTGATGCCGCCGAGCCCGACGAACCACACGTCGGCGACGCGGTCGCGGAGATCGGCGGCGACCCGCAGCGCCAGGCGGGTCTTGCCGACGCCGCCGACGCCGGTGAGCGTGACGACACGTTCGTGCCGCAACAGCGCCGCGACGTGCTGGGCGTCGAGCTCGCGACCGACGAGCGACGAGCGCGGGGCGGGCAGCGCGGTGCGGATCGCGTCGTCGGCGCCCAACGACGGGAACGTCCGCTCGAGATCCGGGTGCACGACCTGCCACAGGCGCTCCGGCTCGGCGAGGTCGCGCAGGCGGTGCGAGCCGACGTCGACGAGCTCGACCGCGTCCTCGCGCCACCCGGCGCGCACGAGCGTGGCGCTCACGTCCGACATCAGGATCTGGCCGCCGTGGCCGGCGGCCATGATGCGCGCCGCCCGGTTGACCGGACGGCCGCGGTAGTCGTCGCCGACCCGCTCGACCTCGCCGGTGTGGACGCCCATGCGCACGGCGAGCCCGAGCGCCTTGAGATCACGCTGGGCGGTCACCGCGGCGGCGACTGCCGACCCGGCGGCCCCGAAGGCGGCGGCGATGCCGTCACCGAGCGTGGCGAACACCTCGCCGCCGGCCTCGTCCACGGCCACCCGCAGCACGTCGAAGTGCTGCGCCACGAGGTCGGCCATCGCCGGCGACTGCTCCCACTGGCGCGTCGATCCCTCGATGTCGGTGAACAGGAACGTCACCGTGGCGGGCGGGCGATCCGCCCATGTTCTTGTAGTCAAGCTCCAAACAGTTAGTACGATCGCCCGGCGCGGTCAACGTGCGTCTGGTCACAGGGCGGGAGGTCGACACATGGTGGAGGGCGTCGAGGGCGTCGAGACCGACGGGCGGCGGCGCCGCACCGCCCGCAGCCGTCGGCGCATCGTGGAGGCCGCCACGGCCCGCTTCGTCTCCCACGGCTACGCAGGGACGACGATCGGCGAGATCGCCCGCGATGCCGGCGTGGCGACGCAGACCGTCTACTACGACTTCGGCGCCAAGCGGAACGTGCTGCAGGCCGTCCTCGACGCCGCGATCGCCGGCGACGACACCACCATCCCGGTCCGCGACCAGGCCTGGGTGGACGAGCTGGCTGGCCAGACCGACCCGGTCGCGGCCGTCGAGCACCTGGTGGCGGGGGCGGTGGCGATCCTCGCCCGCGTCGCCCCGGTGTACGACGTGCTGTGCCACGCGGCCGGCGAGCCGGATGTCGGCGGCCTGTTCACGGCCAACCGGGCGGGCCGCCGCGGCGACCAACGGGCGCTCGTCGAATCGCTGGCTGCGGCCGGCCACCTGCGGCCCGGCCTCGCCGTCGAGACCGCCGCCGACGCCGTGTACGCCCTGGTCAACGAAGAGGTCTACCTGCTCCTCGTCGGCGACTGCGGCTGGGACCTCGACCGCTTCGAGCGCGTGGCTCACCGACACCCTGCGCCACCAGCTCCTGCGCCGCCGCTCCGCGCCGTGATGGCGGATCCGCGAACTTTCCACACTGGCGGCCAACTGGGAGGCCGCCAGTGCGGAAAGTTCGCGGATTCCGGCCGTTCCACGCGCATGAGGCGGGCCTCCACGTGTGGCCCATGACGGCCTCAACCTGGCGCCCGCAGTGTCGGCCCCATGTTCCAGATCGACCTGCCACGAGCCGTCGTGGGGTTCGTGGGCGTGCACCTCGGCCTGCGGGCCGAAGCCGCTCACGTCGAGCGGCTCCGTGACGCCGGCGACCTGCCGGGGGCGCGACGACGGGCCCACCTGCTGGCGACGGTGCTCCACCACCACCATCGGGCCGAGGACACCGTGCTGTTCCCGACCCTGGCCGCCCGCCAACCGGGCGCCGCCGTCACGACGGCCGAGATGGAGGCCCAGCACGTCGAGCTCGACGTCGCCCTGGCCCGGCTGGATGGCGACCTGTCGACCGCCGGCGCCGTCCGCCGCCTCGTCGAGCGCCACCTCGGGGCCGAGGAGCAGCTCGTCCTGCCGATGTGGCTGGCGTCGTTCACGGCCGACGAGCACGAGCGCTTCGCCGGCTCGCTGCGCCGGGCCACCCCGCTGCGCGACGCCGGGCTGATGATCGCCTGGCTGCTCGACACCGCACCCGACGGCGCCGTCGGCGTGGCGTGGGAGCAGGTGCCGCCGGCGCTGCGTGCCGTCCACCGGGTCTGGTGGCGGCGGCGCTACGAACGCCGCTTCGGCACCCTCGACGAGCGCACGCCCGTCGCCGGCCTGCCCGGCATGACGAGCATGAGCGGCCTGCCCGGCATGACGCTGGCGGCCTGAGGACTACGACGTCCAGTCGGCGACGGCGGTCGACACGCGACGCGTGAACTCGTCGACACCGAAGCCGGACGGGTGGATGCCGTCGCGCAGGACGCCGTCCTCGGCGGCGACCGTCGCCCAGTCGACGACCCGGGTGTTGCCGCGGGCGGCCAGCACCTGGCGCAGGGTCGTGTCGAACTGCTTCGAGAGGTCCTGGTACTTGTCGAGGTAGCAGTCGATCCACAGGACCGGCGCGCCGGCGGGGATCGCGGCCAGCACCTCGTTGACGGCCTTGGCGTAGTCCTGCGGCTGGTAGTTGGCGACGTCGTTGGTCCCGAGGGCGATCACCCACAGGTCCGGCGGCGCACCCTTGGCCAGCACGGCCTTGATGCCCTCGACGCCGGACGTGATCGAGTTCGACGCCGTCATCCGACGGCCCTGCTCGGCGTTGATCACGACGTCCGTCAGCCCGAGGGTGGTGAACGCCTCTTCCAGCTTCTGCTGGGCGCCCTGGGTGATGGAATCGCCCACCATCGCCAGCCGGCGCACCGCGATCACGTCGGCGGGCGCCGCCGTGCCGGGCGCCACGGTCGGGGCGACGGGCACCGTGCTGTCGGTGCCATACGGCGCGATCGCCGCCGAGCCGTGCTCCGACGAGCAGCTGGCCGTCACCAGCAGCAGCACCGGGGCGGCGAGCAGCACCGCGACCCGCGCTGATCGAGGGGTCCGGCGAGTCATGGCGGGACATTCTGTCGGCTGCGCGCCGGGTTCAGCCGTCACGGGACGACCGTCACGCCCGGGCCTGCAGCCGCTCGGCGACGACCCGATGGGCCCGCAACCGCTCCTCGACCGCCGGGTGTACGAGGTGTCCGTCGGCGACGACACGCGTGCCGTGGACGATGGTGTCGCGCGCCGAGACCGGCCCGCAGCGCAGCCACGCCTCGATCGGGTCGGCGACCGCACCGGCGAACGTCGGCCCCGTGAGCGACCACACGGCGACGTCACCGACGGCCCCGGGCGTCAGGACGCCGAGCTCGCCGGCGCGCCCGAGGCACGCCGCGCCGCCGAGCGTCGCCATCTCGAGCGCCATCCGGGCCGTCGCCGCGGCCGCGCCGTCGCGCAGCTTGGCCAGCAGCATCGCCTGGCGGGCCTCCAGCCACATTGACCCGGCGTCTGCTGAAGACGAGCCGTCGACGCCGAGGCCGACGTGCACCCCGGCGGCGCGCAGGGCGACGACCGGCGCGATGCCCGACGACAGGATCAGGTTGCTCGACGGGCAGTGGGCGACGCCCACGCCGGCGGCCCCGAGGCGGCGCACCTCGTCGGGGTCCGGCATCACGCAGTGGGCCAGCCACGCCCGTTCGTCGAGCCAGCCGGTGCGCTCCAGGTACTCGGTCGGCCGACACCCGAACGTCGCGATCGAGAACTCGTCGTCCTCGGCGTTCTCGGCGAAGTGGGTGTGCAGGCGCACGTCGAGGCGCGCCGCGAGCTCGGCCGAGCGGACCATCAGCGACTCGGTCACGCTGAACGGCGAGCACGGCGCCAACGCGATCCTGATCATCGCCCCGTGGGACCGGTCGTGATGGCGGGCCACCGCCTCCTCGCTGGCGGCGAGGATGTCGTCGTCGTCGGCCACGACGTCGTCGGGCGGCAGGCCGCCGTCCTTCTGCGACAGCGACATCGAGCCACGCGTCGGGTGGAAGCGGACACCGAGGTCGCGGGCGGCCTCGATCTCGGCCGCCAGCAGGTCGCCGGCACCGCGGGGGTGGAGGTAGAGGTGATCGGTCGACGTCGTGGCGCCCGACAACGCCAGCTCGGCCAGCCCGGCCCACGCCGACAGGTAGGCCCCCTCCTCGTCGAGCCCGCGCCAGATCGGGTACAGCGACTGCAGCCACCCGAACAGCGGCTTGTCGGTCATCGGCGGGAAGGCCCGGGTGAGGTTCTGGAACAGGTGGTGGTGGGTGTTGATCAGGCCCGGCGTGACGAGGCAGTCGGTGGCGTCGAGGGTCCGCGTCGCCGCCGGCGCCGGCCCGGTGCCGACGGCTTCGATCAGCCCGCCCGTGATGGCGACCCACCCGCCGTCCAGCTCGGTCCCGTCCATCGTCGCCACGCACCGGGCGTTGGTGATCGCCAGATCAGCCATCGAACGCCTCCAGGCTGTCGACGATCGCCGCCAGGTCGTCGACCGTCGTCAGCGGGTTGACGATGCACCAGCGCAGGACGGTCTCGCCGTTCCACGCCGTCGGCGTCACGAACGACTGCTCGCTGGCCAGTTGCTCGTCGCTCCACGCCTGGTAGGTGGCGGCATCCCAGCCGATGCGCCGGAACAGCACGATCGACAGCTCGGGCTCGACGAGCAGGTCGAGGTGGCGGCGCGCGGCGCACGAGGTCGGCCCCCTCGCGAGCGACGCGCAGCGTGGTCTCGATGGCCTCGGTGTAGGCGGCCGTGCCGTGGGTCGCGAGGCTGAACCACAGCGGCAGCCCGCGAGCGCGGCGCGACAGGTGGTGGGCGAAGTCGGACGCGTTCCACTCCGGACCGGCCCCGTCGCCGTGGTCGGCATGCAGCACGTCCAGGTACTCGGCGTGCTGGGTGTGGGCGCGCCGACCGATCTCCGGGTCGCGGTACAGCAGGGCGCACGAGTCGAACGGCGCGAACAGCCACTTGTGGGGATCGACGATGAAGCTGTCGGCGGCCTCGACGCCGGCGAAGCGGTCGCGAGCGCTCGGCGCCGCGAGGGCCGCCCCGCCGTAGGCGCCGTCGACGTGCATCCACGTGTCCAGCACGGCACATGCCGTGGCGGTCGCCGCGAGGTCGTCGACGACGCCGGCGTTGGTCGTCCCGGCCGTGGCGACGATGGCGAACAGCCGGGCCCGATCGTCGTTCGCCAGTGCGCCGAGCGTGGTCTCGAGGGCCGCGCCCGTGAGGCGACCGACCGGATCGGGCGGCACCGCCACGACGTCGGCGTCCATCGCCCGCGCCGCGGCGGCGACCGAGGAGTGGGCGCCGCCGGACGCCACGATCAACCCGCGCGTGCGGTCCATCGCCCCGTCGGCTCGCTGCCGCCAGCGCCAGCGCGCCGCGATGAGGGCGCTCAGGTTGCCGGCCGTGCCGCCACTGACGAACACGCCGCCGGCCGTCGGCGGGAGGCCGGCGAGGTCGGCGATCCAGCGCAGCGCCTCGTTCTCGGCGTAGATGGCCCCGCCGCCCTCCAGCCACGAGCCGCCGTAGATGCTCGACGCCCCGACGACGAGGTCGAACAGGATCGCCGCTTCGGTCGGTGCCGCCGGGCACGAACGACAAGAAGCGGGGGTGATCGACGGAGATGCACGCCGGCGCCAGCACGTCGGCGAAGACCTTCAGTGCGGCGAGCCCACCGATGCCATCCGGGGTGACCGTCGGGCCGGCCGCGTCACGCAGCTCGGCCAGCGAGCGGGGGCCGTCGAGCGGCGGCGGATCGAGGCGGACGCGCCAGAGCGCGTACTCGACGATGGCGTCGGTGAGCTCGGCGATCGAGTCGTCGCGCCGGTGCACGGCGGGATCTCAGTCGGCCAGGTCGAGGAGCTCGCTGCCCTCGTTGCGGGTCTCGGCGTCGACCTCCATCGACTCGCCGATGACGGCCGAGGCGAGGGCACCGCTCATCAGCACGAGGACCGGGATGAGCAGGAGCACGACGATGATGATGATCGCTCCGGCCATGGGATGGTCAGGCTAGTGCGGCGCACTCGGCGTGGCGGAAGCACGTCGTGACGTGGTCGTTCACCAGGCCGCATGACTGCATCAGCGCGTAGCAGATCGTCGGCCCGACGAACCGGAAGCCGGCCTTCTTGAGCGCCTTGCTCATGGCGTCTGACGCGGCCGTCGTCGCCGGCACCTCGCCCATGCCGGTCCAGTGGTTCTGGATCGGCACGCCGCCGACGAAGTCCCACAGGAACGCCACCGGGTCGTCGAGCTCGAGCCAGGCCCGGGCGTTGCCGATCGCCGCGTCGACCTTGGCCCGGTTGCGCACGATGCCGGCGTCGGCGAGGCAGCGGGCGACGTCGTCGTCGTCGAACGCCGCGATCTGCACCGGGTCGAAGCCGGCGAAGGCGGCGCGATACCCCTCGCGCTTGCGCAGGATCGTGATCCACGACAGCCCGGCCTGGGCGCCCTTCGAGGAGGACGAACTCGAACAGCCGCTGCGGATCGCGCGCCGGCACGCCCCACTCGGTGTCGTGGTAGGCGACGTAGTCCGGATCGCTCTCGCCCCAGCTGCAGCGCAGCTTGCCGTCGTCGGGCGTCATGCCGGCTTGTAGGCCCAGGCCTCGACCTCGACGGCCATCCCGCCGGGCAGCGCGGAGACCTCGACGGTCGAGCGGGCCGGGCGGTGGTCGCCGAACGCCTCGGCGTAGGCCGCGTTGAACTCGGCGAACGTGCCCATGTCGGTGAGGAAGCACAGCGTCTTGACGACGTCGGACAGGGAGGCGCCGGCGGCGTCGAGCTGGGCGGCGACGTTGGCCATCGTCTGGGTGGTCTGGGCCGGGACGCCGCCATCGACGATCTTCCCGTCGACCATCCCGCCCTGGCCCGACACGATGATGAAGTCGCCGGCGCGGACGAACGGGCTGTAGGGCCCCAGCGGCTTGCTCATGGAGCGGAAGCTAGTGGCCACCGCGGCGGGTGGCCGGCGGCCCGCCACGCCGCGGCGGCGACGGCCGCGAACACGGCGTCGCTGCCGTTGACCGCCGGCCCGTCGCTCGGGCGGATGTCGACCGTGATCGGCGGGACGTCCTGGGCCCGCAGGATCCCGAACGACCGGATCGTCAGGTCGAGTGGCGCGCCACCATCGTCGACGGCGAGCGCCTCGTGGCCCACCCACCCGAGGGCCATGTGGGCGGCGCCGGTGCAGTAGCTGCGCAGCACGACGTCGTCGAGCACGCTCGCCGCACTCGACGGTGACGTGCACGCCGGCGTCGTCGATCGACGCCGTCGCCACGGCGCCGTCCGGCGACGTCGACCGTGTCGGGGCCGTCACCGAGCGACGCCAGCAGGATCGCCGCCTCGGCCCAGCCGGCGGCCCGCAGCGCGCCGACGTCGGCGGTCCGGCGACGTCGACCTCCTCCACCGTGAGGCCGGGTGCGACCGCGGCGATCGCGGCGACGATGCCCGGCGTGCGCACCACGCGGACGACGCCGGTGCCGTCGGCGCGGATGCCGGCGGCGATCGGCGGTCGCTTCGGCCCGTGGCGCACGACGTCCTCGCGGGTGTACAGCGACGCGCACCGGGCGGCCGTGCTCGTCGGCGAGGCGGCGGGCGACGGCGGCCACCTCGCTGGCGACCTTGCCGCCGAACGCCCCACCGTTGGCGAGCGGCGACGCCGGCTCGCCGCCCGGCGCGCACCACGACGCGTCGGGTTCGAGGTAGGCCGGCTCGACCCACGTGGTCTGCAGCGTCCGCGTCCAGTCGCCGTCGGGGACGGCGACGGGCCACGAGGGCGGGGCGGTCGTGCGGCGACCCTGGACCCGGGCCGCGGCGGTCGCGCGCCGCGGTCAGCGTGGCGCCGACGTGCCAGGCGCCGTCGTCGTCACGGATGGCGACGAGGGCGTCGAGCGGGGCGAGGTCGTCGGCGAAGCCGCCGTCGCCGCCCGGCGCGACGCGTTGCGACGTGCGTCCTTCGAGCGCGGCCCGGCCGGCATCGGGCGCGGCGATCGCCGGCCGCGACGGATCGAACGACGCCACCGCCTCGACGATCGGCTGCCAACCGGTGCAGCGGCACAGGTGGGCGGCCAGCGCTCGGTGCACGGCGGCCGGCTGGCGGCGGGCGTCGGGTGTCAGCGCGGCGACGCGCATGATGATCCCCGGCGTGCAGAAGCCGCACTGCGACGCGCCGGCGTCGGCGAACGTCGCCGTCCACGCGTCGGCCTCGGGCAGGCCGGCCAGCGTCGTCACGTCGCGGCCAGCGGCGCGGGCGAGCGGGGTCACACAGGCGACGCGGGGCTGGCCGTCGATCCAGACCGTGCAGCAGCCGCACTGGCCCTGGGGGCTGCAGCCGTCCTTGGGGGTGCGCGCGCCGAGGCGGTCGCGCAGTGCTTCGAGGAGGGAGGCGCCGTCGTCGGCGACCTCCACGGGCCGCCCGTCGAGGCGGAACGACGTCAGCTGAAGCTCTGCCCGCAACCGCAGGTGCGGGTGGCGTTCGGGTTCGTGATGGCGAACCCGGACTGGTCGAGGCCGTCCTTGTAGTCGAGCGTGGCGCCGAGCAGCAGCTGGGCCGAGGCCGGGTCGACGACGACCTTGACGGTGCCCTCGGGGCCGAAGCCGGCCTGCTCGTCGTCGGCGGCGATGTCGCCGTCGAAGAACATCTCGTAGGAGAAGCCGCTGCATCCACCAGGGCGCACGGCGACGCGCAGCGCCAGGTCCTCGGCGCCTTCGGCGGCGAGCAGCTCCTTGACCTTCACGGCAGCGGTCTCGGTGAGGGTGATCACGGCATTCCTCCTGGTCGGTGCAATTCTGAGACTAGCGGCTGGTCAGGGCGACCTGACATGGCGTGCGGTGGGCGAGCGGGCAGAACTCGGTGACCTCGGCGTCGCCCATCTCGGCCACGAAGCCGGCGACGAGCCCTCGGTGCAGGGCGCACACGAGGTCCGGGTGATCCCGGGCGAGGTCGGCGAACGGGCAGTTGGCGAAGGCGACCACCGCGGTGACCGGCATCGTCCGGGTCGGCGTCGTCGCCGTCGGCGGCGGTGACCAGGGGATCGAAGCCGAGGCGGTCGAGGTCGGCGACCAGCGCTTCGAGCGCGGACGGGGCCTGGTCGTAGCGGGCGGCGCGGGCAGCCCCCTCGGCCTCGCCGACCGCGATCGCGTCGATCGGGCCGGCGCCGAGGCGGCGGGCCATCGACAGCACCATGCGGGCCAGCATCGGCATCAGCGGCGGCTCCAGGCCGAGCGACGGCGCCTCGGCCGACAGCGAGTAGCGGTGCTGCGGGCGGCCGACCTCGCCCCGGGCGTCGGTGGTGACGTCGAGCAGCCCGACCTCGCGCATCCGCTCGAGGTGTGGACGGACCGTGTTGGGGTGGAGTCCCAGCATCTCCGCGATCTCGGCCGTGACGAGCGGGCGCGGCGAGCGGGCCAGCTCCAGGTAGATGGCGTAGCGGGTGTTGTCGCCGAGCACCCGCAGCACGTCGCGCGACGGCAGCGCGCCCGTCCCCGTCGTGGGGGGCGGCGTGACGACCATGTCGCCAGATTACACGGCCCGGACCGGTAAAATCAGAGGCATGTCCGTTGCGCCGCCGACCCGTGAGGACGTGGTCGCCGTGCTCGAAGGGGTCATCGACCCCGAGCTCGGGGCCGACATCGTCTCGCTCGGCATGGTGCCCGCCGTCGTCGTCGATGCCGACGGCGTCGTCAACGTCACGGTCAAGCTGACGATCGGTGGCTGCCCGCTGCGGGCCGACATCAAGCGGGAGATCGAGCAGCGGGTCGGGATCCACCCCGGTGTCACCGACGTGCGCATCGAGTGGGGCGAGATGACGCCCGCCGAGCGCACCGACACGATGCTCAAGGCCCGCTGGAACGCTCGGGCCCAGGTCGGCGACACCCAGGTGCCCGGCGTCGACGCGGATCCTGGCCATCGCCAGCGGCAAGGGCGGCGTCGGCAAGAGCTCGGTCACCGTCAACCTCGCCGTCGCGCTGGCCCGCCAGGGCCGCACGGTCGGCGTGCTCGACGCCGACATCTGGGGCTTCTCCGTGCCTCGCCTGCTCGGCATCACCGAGCGGATGGAAGCGCAGCGGGTCGCCGGCTCGGATCGCCCGCTGATCGTCCCCAACGAGTTGCCCGTCGGCGCCGGCCGGCTGAAGGTCGTCTCGACCGGGTTCCTCGTCGAGGAGGACACCGCCCTGATGTGGCGGGGCCTGATGCTGACCAAGGCCGTCGAGCAGTTCCTGCGCGACGTCGCCTGGGGTGAGCTCGACGACCTGCTGATCGACATGCCGCCCGGCACCGGTGACGTCCAGATGGGCCTGGCCCGGCTGCTGCCGCGCGCCGACATGGTCATCGTCACGACGCCGGCGCTGGCCGCCCAGAAGGTCGCCCAACGAGCCGCCGACATGGCCCGCCGCAGCTTCGTGCGCGTCGTCGGGGTGGTCGAGAACATGACCGACTTCGAGTGCGCCCACGGCGAGCGCTACCCGCTGTTCGGCGCCGGCGGCGGCGCCGCGCTGGCCGCCGAGATCGGCGTCCCGCTGCTCGGTCAGGTGCCGCTCGAGCCCGCCGTGTCGGCCGGTGGCGACGCCGGCCGGCCCGTCACCCTCACCGACGACGGCGCGGCGTCACAGGCGTTCGCCGCCATCGTCACCCGCCTCGACGAGGTCGTGCCCCAGCTCGTCCCTGTGGACGGTCCCGACATGGCCGGCTGCTCGGCCCACCTCCTCGACGCCGTGGAGGTCGCGGTCAGGAGCCGCTGAGCGCGGTCGACGGCTGCCATCCGAGGGTTTCGTGCGGGGCCTCCGTGCACCAGACCCTCGGATGCGCTGAAACCCTCGGATGGGGTCAGTCGAGGTCGTCGTAGTCGGGGTCGCCGGGGAGGCTGACCTGGCGGCTGCCGTCGGTCGTCGGGCGCAGCTTCGGCATGATCATCGGCGGGGTGCCGACGGTGTCGGCGAGGGCCACCGCGGCCTCGGCGTCGGCGCACTCGGCCACGAAGCGCAGGGTGGCGATCGTCGGCGGCATCATCATCAGCTCGCCCCCTTCTGCCTGGGCGACGGCGGCGGCCGGGCGCACCCACATGCTGTGCACCAGCTCGGCGTCGTCGTGGGTGCCCTCCTGGTCCTCGGGCGCGGCGACGAGGAAGAAGCGGGTGTCGAAGCGGCGCGGCCCCTCGTTCTTCGGCGTCACCCAGTGGGCGATGTAGCGGATCGCCCCGAGGTCGAGCACCAGGTCGTCGCGCCGGCACAGCTCCTCCATCGACAGCGCGCCGTCGTGGACGGCGGTGCGGTCGGCTTCGCTGAGGTCCAGCGGAGCGCCGTCACGGCGCCGGGCCAGCAACACGCCGGCTTCCTCGAAGCACTCGCGAACGGCGGCGACCCAGAACGCGAGGCCGCCCTTCTCGATGCCGAGGCGCGCCGACGCCGCGGCGTCGTCGAGCCCTTCGCAGTACGGCTCCAGCTCCGCCGCGTGGTCGACGTCGTCGACTCGACCGCCGGGGTACACGTACATGTCGGCGGCGAACACGGCCTTCGCCGTGCGACGCATGACGAACACCTCGATGCCGGTCGGGTCGGCGTCGCGCACCAGCAGCACCGTGGCGGCCGGCTTGGGTTCGACGAAGGCGGGCTGATCAGGGGGTGTGTTCGTGCTCACGCGGGGGCGAACCTACCGGGGGCTCCGTGGCCGGGCGCCGTCGGAACCCGACGTAGGCGATGGCGGCGAGGACGATCAGGGCCAGCACGAGGGCCACGGTGCGCCAGTTGTCGTTGAGCGACGTGGTGATGCGGGTCTGGAACCGCTCGACGGCGTCGGTCAGCGCGCCCGAGTCCTCGTTCACGTCGACGACCCAGAAGTAGTAGAGCAAGTAGACGCCCGACAGCAGGACGAACGCCGCCGCCAGCAGCTGGATGTGCTGCATCCCCGAGCGCAGCACGCGCAACAGGGCGTGGTTGGCGACGGCCAGCGAGACGGTGAGGGCGGTGACCAGCAGGCCCATGCCGAGGCCGAACGCGGCCCCGTTGACGACGCCGGCCCCGAACCCGTCGTCGTCGAACAGCAGCGGGATGAACAGCACCAGCGTGCAGCTGAGCGACACGACGGCGTACACGACGCCGTAGACGAACATCGAGCGCACGGTCCGGTCGCGACGGCCGACGGACGACAGCCCCGGGGCGGCGAAGCTCGGCTTGAACCCGAACAGCATCGCCACGCCGAGCACGACGAAGACGACGCCGGCGATGCCTGTCACGTACTTCGCGTTCGCAACCAGCCACGACGTCATCCAGCTGGTCACCGCCCCGACGACGACGAAGACGACCATGAACCCGCCGGTGACGGCGCCGCCGACGAGCAGCGCCCGGCGCACGGTGGCCCGCTCGGTGTCGGTGCGCCCTGCTTCCAGCCCCAGGAAGTACATGAGGTACGTGGGCAGCAGGACGAACCCGCACGGGTTGACGGTGGCGACCATGCCGCGCAGGAACGACAGGCTGAGGTTCACAGGAACAGGACCTCGATGCGGCGGCGCAACGTGTCCCCGCTCATCGGTCCGGACGCGTCGAGGATCGTGCCGTCGGCGGCGACCAGCAGGGTGACCGGATAGGCGACGACGTCGAGTGCCTGGCCGAGCGATTCGTCGGGATCGCGGAGCAGCTCGTACGTCACGCCACGGTCGGCGGCGAAGCTGGACATCGCGCTCGGGGTGTCGAACGGGTCGACGCCGACGAAGCGGACCCGGTCACCGAGGTCGGCCTCGACCTTGGCGAACTCCCCCAGCTCCTTGGCGCACGGGGCACACGTCGAGAACCACAGGTTGACGACCATCGGCCGGCCGTCGGACTTCAGCGCGACCGGCTTCCCTGACGCGTCGGACAGGGTCAGGGCGGGGAGCTGATCCGTTGGCAGGGGCGGGTTCGTCGACCCGCTCGGCTCCGAGTACTCGCCGGGTTCGTCGAGCACCGCGTCGGGCGGGCCCATGGAGTCCCGGTGGCTCCAGATCACCGCCCCGCCGAACCCGACGATGAGGGCCGCGATGAGCACCCCGGCGCGCACCCGGACCGTCGCAGCCACATCACGAGGCTACCGAGGGTGCGGCTCGCGGCCCAGGCGGCCCACCGGCACCGCCGGACCGGCGGGGAGGAACGCCGGTCCGGCAGGCCAGGAGACCCCGTCGCTCACACGACGGAGCCGACCACCCCGAGCTCATCGACGATGAGCTCAGGACGGGGGTGCTTCGGCGGACGCCCGCAGGGGCGCTTGTTGCGCACGATGCGGCCGTTGGCCAGGAGCTCGCCACCCCAGACGCCCCACGGCTCCTCACGCTCCATCGCGTCGCTCAGGCACGACGCCGACAGCGGGCACTTGGCGCAGATGGCCTTGGCGCGGGCGATGTCGATGATGTCGTCGGAGAAGAAGAGGGGGGTCAGCGTGCCGTTGCCATCCGCGCAACGAGGCGCGGGCGTGCGAACGGCGGCGGGACTGGCTTCGGGAGTTGGGAGTTCGTAGAGGGCGTACATGGTGTTCGTCTCACTTCGTTCGTCTGTCGCTGCTGCCTGCTGTCTGACCCCGAAAACCAGAAAGGCCGCCGGGGTTTCCCGGCGGCCTCAGGTGAGCTCGACATCGTTATGTCGAGGGTCTCCCGAGGTGCCGGGTGTGGCGCTTGGCCGTGAAGCCATTGGTGCCGTGGTCACCGAGGCACGGATCGGCCTGGTAGCCGAGCCACTCGCGCCCGCCGATGAGCCCGGACATGACCGGGACCACGCGCGCGGCGGAGGGCATCGCTGCCATCTGCTGCTCGGTGGGAATCCGGATCATCTGCGTTCGTGCTCCTCGTGAAGGGATCGAGTGGTGGGTCCGCGCGGATCGGCGGTTTGGTCATGAAACCAGTCGCCGTCGTCCCCCGTCAAGGGTGTTTCCGCCACGAAGGCGTCACAACGCGCACAGATCGCGACATTTCTTGTCTCAGATCGCCGGCTGAGCACTCCCCTACACCGTGGACATCAAGCGCTACGCCCGGTGCAACGACGGCCGCGGAACCTTCAACGCCATGTTCTTCTCCGACGAGCCGCACGACATCGCCCGATCGAAGGCGATCTGCTCGCGCTCCGCGATCAAGGAGCAGTGCCTCGAGGGAGCGATCCTCCGCGAGGAGCCATGGGGGGTCTGGGGCGGCGAGATCTTCGTCGACGGCAAGGTCGTCGCCGAGAAGCGCCGCCGCGGTCGCCCGCCGGTGCACCCCCGCCCGCCGCTCGTGGTGGCCGAGGTGCCCGACGTCGAGGTCGCCTGAGCTTGCTCAGCCCGGCTTGACGTACTCGTAGCGGGTCGCCAGCTCGCGCCGTTCGAGCTCGCCGGCCCGGCGCAGGTGCTCGAGGTGGGCGAACGTCTCGCTGTCGGCCATCGCGCCCTGCGCTCGCGGCGAGAACAGGTGGGTCGACAGCTCCTGCACGCTCGCCGGGCGCCCGAGCTCGTCGGTGGTCCGCCGCAGCAGGTCGAGGCGCTCGACGTGGTGCTCCTGGATCGCCTTGGCCCGCGCCGTGAGGTCGTCGAACGGGTGCCCGTGGGCCGGGCAGGACGACGTTCACGTCCGGCCCGTACGCCGCGACCTTGTCGAGCGACTCGAAGAAGTCGAGCAACGGATCGCCGCGCGGGTCGAGCCCGCCGATGTGCGGCGTGATCGTCGGCAGCACGTGATCGCCCGACAGCATCACGCCCTCCGTCGGGTCGTACAGGCAGAGGTGGTCCTCGGTGTGGCCCGGGGTGTGCAGCCCGATCCACTCCCGCCCGGCGAGCTGGATCACCTGGCTGTCGTGGACGCGAACGGTCGGCACCGGCGTCTTGAAGAAGCGCGGGGCGACGCTGGCGGCGCGCATCCGCATGCGCCGCTTGAACGGGAACTTGTGGCCCTGCCCGCCCCACGGCGGCGGATCCCACGGCCGCCGGCGCGGCGACGGTTGATGGGCCGCGACGTCCTCGACGTCCAGGTCCGGCGGTTCGGTGCGGTCCCAGATCATCCGGAAGCGCTCGTGGGTGACGATCTCGGCGCCCGTCTCGGACCGCACCCGGCCGGCCCCGCCGAAGTGGTCGGGGTGGCTGTGCGTGACGATGACGGTGTGCACCCGCCGCAGCGGGACGCCGGCGCTGGCCAGGCGCTCGGTCAGCGTGGTGAACGGGCGTCGACCGGGCAGCCCCGGGTCGACGATGGCCACGCCGCGGGAGTCCTCGAGGATGTAGCAGTTGACGTGACCGAGGCCGGGCATGTCGATCGGCAGCTGGGCGCGCAGCACGCCGGGGGCGACCTCGGTGATCTCGGCGGACGCGCGCTCCTGCTCCTGGCGACGGGGGCGATCGCTCATCTGGCAATGGTATGGGGGCCCCGTGAGCAGGGCCGAGGCCGACGACACGTGTCACGCCGTGCCAGCATCGGGCGTGGCCTGGGCCCTCTACGCCATCGGCTGGGCGGTCGGCTGGCTGCTGCTGTGGTCGAGCCGACGGCTCCCGGCGCCGACGAGCACCGACCGTGACCACGTGGCCGTCGTCGTCCCGGCACGCGACGAAGCGCTCGCGCTGCCCGCGGCTGCTGGCCGCCCTCCGGCCGCAGCTGCGACCCGGCGACGAGCTGGTCGTGGTCGACGACCACTCGTCCGACGACACCGCCGCCGTCGCCCGTGACGCGCGGGGCGCGGGTCGTCCCGGCGCCCCCGCTGCCGGACGGCTGGGTGGGCAAGCCGCACGCCTGCGCGGTCGGCGCCGCCGCGACGACGGCCGCCACCCTGGTGTTCCTCGACGCCGACGTGCGCCCGGGTCCGGGCCTCCTGGATGGCATCGCCGCCGCCGTCGGCGCGGCGCCCGACGCGGTCGTGTCCGTCCAGCCGTGGCACGCCGCCGAGCGCCCGGGCGAGCGGCTGACGGCGCTCGCCAACGTCGTGGCCCTCATGGGCAGCGGCGGCTTCACCGCGCTCGGGCCGCTCGTCGTCACCGACGTGGCGTTCGGACCGGTCCTCGCCGTGCGCCGATCGGTCTACGACGGCGTCGGCGGGCACAGCCGCTGCGACGTCCGGGCGAGCCTCACCGAGGACATCGCCATCGGCCGCGCCGTCGGGCGGACCGACCTCTACAGCGCCCGCGTCGACGCCACGTTCCGCATGTACCCGCGCGGCTTCGGCCAGGCGTTCGCCGGCTGGTCGCGCACGATGGCGGCGGGCATGGCCGCCACGCGGTGGTGGCTGCTGGTCGGCGTCGCGGCGTGGGTCACGTCGCTCGCCGGCGGGCCGTTCGCCGGCTGGCTGGCGTACCCGATGAGCGCCGTCCAGGTGTGGGTGGTCGGGCGCCGCGCCGGTCGCGTCGGGCCGCTGCTCGCGGCGATCTACCCCGTACTCGTGCTGGCGCTCGTCGGCATCGTGGCGCGCGCCGGCTGGCTGCGCCTCCGCGGGACGACGACGTGGAAGGGCCGGGCGGTCAGGGCGGCGTGATCAGCGCACGTCGAGGAGGATCTTGCCGACGTTGGCATCGGCTTCCATGTGGGCGTGGGCCGCAGCCACGTCGGCGAGCGGGAAGCGCCGATCGATCACCGGGCGCAGCTCGCCGGAGCTGAACAGCGGCAGGACCTCGTCGGCGAAGCGCCGGCTGATCGTCGCCTTCTCCTCCAGCGGACGGCTGCGCAGCACGGTGCCGATCCAACGCACCCGCTTGGCGAGCAGCAGCCCGAGGTTGACCTCCACCGCCCCGCCGCCCATCAGCCCGACCTGCACGATCGTCCCCTTCGGCCGCACGGCGCGCAGGTTGCGGTCGGCCTCTGCGCCGCCGACGACGTCGAGCACGGTGTCGACCCCGGCGGTGACGCTGCGCTCGGCGAGCCCGGCCTGCAGCGCGGCGAGCCAGTCGGCGGGCGAGCGTTCGAGGACGAGGTCGGCGGCGAGCGCCTCGAGCGCCTCCATCTTCCCCTGCGAGCAGGTGACGGCCACGCGCGCCCCGATCGCCTTGGCGATCTGGATCCCGGCGGTGCCGACGCCCGACCCACCGGCGTGGATCAGCGCCCAGCGGCCACTGGTCAGGCCACCCTGGACGACCAGCGCGTCCCACGCCGTGATGAACACCTCGGGGACTGCGGCGGCGTCGTCGATGTCGAGGCCGGGCGGGATGGGCAGGGCGAGGCGGTGGTGGGTGACGAGCTGCTCGGCGTAGCAGCCGCCTGACTCGATGCCCATCACGCCGTCGCCCACCGACCAGCCGACGACGCGGTCACCGACGGCCGCCACCGTGCCGGCGTACTCCATGCCGAGGATCTCAGGTGACGTGTCGCCCTTGCGACGACGCGGGTCGGGGTAGCCGCCCGTCCGCTGCACGATGTCGGCACGGTTGAGCGCCGCGCTGTGCACGTCGACGAGCAGGTCGTCGGGGCCGGGCTGCGGGTCGTCGACGTCGGCGAGCTCCAACACCTCCTGGCCGCCGTACCCGTTGAGCCGCACCGCCCTCACGTGTCACTCCCCTCGGCCAGCGCGACGACGGGGGCCGCGGCCGCGAGGTCCTCGGGAACGAAGATGTGCTCGCGGTAGTAGCGCAGCTCGTCGATCGAGTCGCGGATGTCGTCGAGGGCACGGTGGTTGCCCGTCTTCTGCGGCCGCGCCGACCGCACCTTCGGATACCAACGGCGGACGAGCTCCTTGAGGCTCGACACGTCGATCGACCGGTAGTGCAGGTGATCCTCGATCTCGGGGAGGTAGGTGGCGAGGAACCGCCGGTCGGTGCCGATCGAGTTGCCGCAGAGCGGCACGGTCCGCGCCTCGGGGGCGTGCTCGCGGATGAACTCGAGCGTGCACGCGCCGGCCTCTTCGAGCGTCGTGGTCGAGGCCTTGATCGCATCGAGCAACCCCGAGCGGGTGTGCATCTCGACCACGAACGGGTCCATCCGGGCCAGCACGTCGTCGTCGTGGTGCACCACGATGTCGGGACCCTCCGCAACGACCTCCAGCTCGTCGTCGGTCACGATCGTGGCGATCTCGACGATCACGTCGGAGGTGTGGTCGAGCCCGGTCATCTCGAGATCCATCCACACGAGCACGAGCGCGGACACTACCGGTGGCACGATGATCGACGTGCGACGTGAGGAGGTGGGTGAGCCGAGCGAGTCCTCGAGCGAGCGAACGAAGCAGCTCAGTGGGTTCGGTCGGGCGTTGGCCGAGCCCGGCGTCGTCGAACGCCTCGAGCTGCGCAGCCCGTTCGGCTTCATGGCCTTCCACGGCGGCGCCCTCGAGCGCCAGACCGATCGCCTCGCCAGCGCGGCCGCCGATGCGGCCGGCGCATCGCTCTACGTGGTCGCCCACCCCGAGCCCGATCCACCGCACTTCCCGTCCACCGAGGTGCAGCCGCACCACTCTTCGGCGCTCGAGGCGTTCCTCGGTCACGTCCAGGTCGTGGTGACGGTGCACGGGTTCGGCCGTGACGGGATGTTCACGACGCTGCTGCTCGGCGGGTCGAACCGCACGCTCGCCGCCACGCTGCGCGCCGAGCTGGGCGCCGCGTTGCCCGACTACGAGATCGTCGACGACCTCGACGCCATCCCCCGCCAGCTGCGCGGCCTGCACCCCGACAACCCGGTGAACCTGCCGCCGCTCGGCGGCGTCCAGCTCGAGCTGCCCCCACACGTGCGTGGGCTCGGGCCGCGCTGGGCCGACTGGGAGGGCGACGGGTTCGTGCCGCCGGCCGCCGCGCTCGTCGACGCGCTCGCACGGGTCGCGCGAGCCTGGAGCCCGTGACCCTCCGTCGCCTCGGCGCCCTCGCTGCCCTCTGCGCGCTCGCCGGAGGGGGCTGCTCGTCGGGCGATGACGACACGCTGCAACCGCTCCCGATCGAGGGCGGCACGGCAGCGCCCGGACCGACGCCGTTCGTCACGCTCGGCGCGCCGAGCACGACGTCCACGACCCTGGCCCCGGCGGCGAGCACCACCACCACGATTGCAACCGGAACGACGGTCGCCGCCGCTGCCGCTGGCGACTGGGACGGCGCCCGGTTCGACCTCGGTGTGGTGACCGCGCTGACCAAGGTCGGCGCGCTCGATGCCGTGGCCCTCGATCGGTGGTCCTACACGGCGCCCGACGGGCGGCTGCTCGACGCCTCGTCCTTCGACGCCGAGCCGATCGTCGCCTGGTGGCAGGCCAGCCCGTTCGTCAACGTCAACCCGCGCACCCGGACGCTTCGTGCTGGCCCCCGACGTGCAGGTGCAGCTGGTCGACCCAGCCGGCCGCGCCGCCGCATGCGCCGACCCACCGCCTGCTACGCCGCCGGCCCCGACGTGGACCCCCGCCACCGTCGCCGCCCTCAGCGACCCCGCCAACACCGGCACCGTGGCGATCCTGACCTACGGCCCGACCGGCCAGGTCACCAAGATCCGCCTCACCCGCGGCTGCTGAAGCCGGTTTGTGTCACCGGAGCGTCCGCCATGAGGGCCGCGGCCACCGTGGTTCGAAGAGCTCTGAACCATCGGGATCAGCCGGGTCGTGCTCCGGGCCCGGCTCGGTGCTGCGACCCCTCCTCGTTCTGTGTCACCGCACAAGTCCCCGGGGACTTGTGCGGTGACACAGAGACTGGGAGCAGGGCTGCTGAAGCCGGGTTCTGCGTCACCGGATACGTCGTCGACGACGTATGCGGTGACACAAACCGCTTCTTACGGCGCGAGGCGTTCGGCCAGCCACGCACCGTCGGGGTCGCGGCGGTAGCGGACGCGGTCGTGGAGGCGGCTGGGGCGGCCCTGCCAGAACTCGATCTCGTCGAGGCCGAGGCGCCAGCCGCCCCAGAAGTCCGGGCGTTCGACGGCGCGGCCCTCGAAGCGGGCGGCGACCTCGGCGATGCGCGCATCGAGGTCGGCGCGGCCGGCGAGCACGTCGCTCTGCGGCGAGGCCCATGCCCCGACCTGGCTGTCACGGGGGCGCGAGTCGAAGTAGGCGTCGCTCTCGGCGTCCGACACCTTCGACATCGGGCCCCGCACGCGGACCTGGCGGTGGAGGTCGATCCACGTGAACACGCCGGCACCACGAGGGTTGGCGTCGAGCTGGCGGCTCTTCGGGCTCGTGTAGTTGGTGTGGAACACGAAGCCGCGGTCGTCGATGCCACGCACCAGCACGTACCGCGCGTCCGGCTGGCCGTCGGGCATCACCGTGGCCAGCACCATGGCGTTCGGCTCGCGGACGCCGGCCGTGCTGGCGTCGGTGTACCAGCGCTGCCACTGCTCGATCGGGTCGGCGACCACGTCGGCGACGTCGAGGCCGGCCGTCTCGTACTGCACCCGGCGGGCGAACAGCTCCGAAGGGACGTCGGTCATGGCGCTGGGATGACCGTGTGGCCGCGCATGTACGGGTGCAGCACCTCGGGGATGAGGACGGAGCCGTCGGCCTGACGGTTGTTCTCCACGATCGCCGCCCACACCGCGGCACGGCCAGCGCCGAGCCGTTCAGCGTGTGGGCGATCTCCGTGCCCTTGGCCGCCTTGCCGCCGCCGCCGCCGTCGACTGGGCTGCGCCGGAAGCGGATGTTCGCCCGGCGGGCCTGGTAGTCGCTGATCCAGCTGATCGACGCCACCTCGAGCCACGTCCCGACACCCGGCGCGTAGACCTCGATGTCGAAGCTGCGGTGATGGGCCTGCCCGAGGTCACCGGCGCAGATCTCGATCGTCCGCCACGGGATGCCGAGCGTGGCGATCGTGCCCTCTGCTCTCGAGAGCATCTCGGTCAGCAGGGTCGGGCTCTGGTCGGGGGTGGCGACGGCGTAGATCTCGACCTTGTCGAACTCGTGCGAGCGCAGCAGGCCCCGCGTGTCCCGGCCGGCGGCGCCGGCCTCCCGCCGGTAGCACGGCGTGTAGGCCATCATCCGCTTGGGCAGGTCGGCCTCGGCGAGGATCTCGTCGCGGTACATCGACGTGAGCGGCACCTCGGCCGTCGGGATGCACCACAGGTCGTCGCGCTCGATGGCGAAGGCGTCGTCGGCGAACTTGGGCAGCTGGCCGCTGGCCGTCAGGGTGAACGTCGACACGAGCGACGGCGGGCGCACCTCCTCGAACTCGTCGGCGTTGCGGTCGAGCGCCAGCTGGCACAGCGCCCGGCCGAGCGTGGCGCCGAGGCCGCGGGTCATCGCGAACATCGCCCCGCTGATCTTGATCGCCCGCTCGTTGTCGAGGATCCCGAGCGCCGGGCCCGACTCCCAATGCGGGACGAGCTGGTGGGCGGCGAACTCCGACGGCAGGTTGAAGGGGCCGCGGACGACCACGTTGTCGGCGTCGGACTCGCCGTCGGGCGCGTCGGGATGGATCAGGTTCGGGAAGCCGAGGAGCAGCTGGCGCAGCGTCTCGGACACGTCGTCGTGCTCCTGGCCGAGGCGCCGCTCGTCCTCACCGAGCGCCCGGCTCTCGGCCTGCTTGACCTCGGCGGCCGTGACATCGCTGTCGCGTCGCAGCTGGCCGACCTCCTTCGACAGCTCGTTGATGCGGGCTCGCGCCGCATCGCGGCGCACGGTGAGCTCGCGCAGCTCGTCGTCGAGGGCGGCCGCCCGGTCGAGCTGCTCCAGGAGGCCCGGGTCACCACGACGAGCCGTCGCCGCGCGCACCGCGGCCGGGTCGGTGCGCAGCAGGCGGACGTCGATCACGAATCGATGACGCTACCGGGCGGCCGCTCCGTGGCCGGCTGCGGTTCGCCCGGTGCCGGCGCCCGGTCGAACTCGCGCTGCACCGCGTCGTACGTCAGCTGGTCGTCGTCGTGGCCGACGATCTCGGCCGACGGCATCGTGCGCCCCCGCTTGTAGTCGTACTCGTGGCGCACGCCCTTCGAGAAGCGGGTGAACCAGAGGTACACGATGATCGACCACAGGAAGATCGAGCCGCCGGTCTTCATGATCGCCCCGGCCAGCTGCTGGTCGGTGACGACCGAGATGCCGAACAACCGCTCGGGCTTGAGGTACGCCTTGTACACCGCGCCGTCGGCGAACGTCAGCCAGCCGGCCGGGATGGTCGGCACGACCGACTGCAGGAAGAGGTAGATCATCTTCCCCGGCGTGCCCATCTGCAGCTCCTTGAACGGGCCGCAGACCGGCATCCACATCAGCAGGGCCGTCGTCACCACCATCACGTGCAGCGAGTAGTGCAGCACCGGGCTCGACGACTCGACCGACGCGTTGACGACGCCGGGGATGTGGGTGACCATCACCGCCAGGTTGAACAGGATCCCGGCGACGACGGGCTTGGTGAACCACTTGAGGACGGCGTAGCCGCGGCCGTTGCCGACGAGCACCCGCAGCAGCCACTCCGGCGTCGCCAGCAGGGCCAGCGGCGGCATGAAGTAGGCCAGCATCATGTGCTGGAGCATGTGCACCGAGTACAGGTACTGCTCGCCGATGTCGTGGATCGGCCAGTCGCTGGCCAGCCACAGGAGCACCATCGCGGCGATGAAGCAGCGCACGTTGCGCTTCGTGACGACGGGCTGCCCGGCCGGCACGGCGTGCGGGCCGACCCGCTTCACCATGTAGACGTAGGCGGCGATCAGGGCGAGGACGAGGACCCAGACGTCGGGGTGCGGCACGTACCGGAGCTGATCCGGGACGACCTGCGCGAGCACGACCCCAGTCTGCTCCCCCGAGGCCGATCGTCAAAGGCGGCCGGAGGCCTCATTCGAGGGTTTCGTGCAGGGGCCACCCGCACCACACCCTCGGATGCAACGAAACCCTCCGATGGAGGGTCGGTCGGGCCCTACCCCTGGAAGAAGTGGAAGGTCGACAGGGCGGCGCTGTACACGAGGACCGCGAGGACGAGGCCCAGGTAGAACATGAAGCTGAAGATCTTGTTGTCGAACTTCAGGTGCATGAAGTAGCTCACGACGGTGAGGAACTTGGCGACCATCAGGATCAGCAGGGCGGGCAGGAAGATCGGCCCGACGTCGATGTAGCTGAGCGTCACCTCGGCCGCCGTCATCACGGCGAGGATCAGGGCGATCAGGATGTACTGGCGGTCGGTGGCGCCGTGGTGGCCCTCGCCGTAGGTGTCGGCGTCGAGGTCCTCGCGCAGGGCCGGCTCGTGGGTGGCGTCGGTGCTCATGACGTCATGCCGGGATCAGGTAGACGAGGGTGAAGATGACGATCCAGACGATGTCGACGAAGTGCCAGTACAGGCCGACGAGCTCGACGACCTCGGCTCTGTCGCCCGGCACCTTGTTCTTCGAGATCATCCCGGTGAGCGACAGCAACATGATGATGCCGACGGTGACGTGGACGCCGTGGAAGCCGGTCAGCGTGTAGAAGCTCGACGAGAACAGGCTCGTCGTGAAGCCGAGGCCCTCGCGGTAGAACGACGTGAACTCGTACGCCTGGCCGCCGACGAACGTGGCCCCCAGGAGGGCGGTGACGACGAGCCACAGCTTGCAGTTGCGGACGTCGCCGCGGCCGATCGCCGACACCGCCAGCACCATCGTCAGCGAGCTCATCAGCAGGACGAAGCTCGACACCGACGTGAACGGGATGTCGTAGATCTGATCCGGACCGAGGTTCCCGGAGTGGCGGCCCCGATACAGCATGTAGGTGCTGATGAGGCCGCCGAAGAGGAGGCACTCGGAGCCGAGGAACAGCCACATCGCCAGCTTGTTGTTGGAGATGCCGGTCGTCGAGGCATGCCCGCCGTGGGTGTCGCGGTCGGCGACCTCCTCCGGCATGGTCGTCAGCCGGAGGTGCTCGCCCTGGTCGCCCTCGGGCTCCGACGACCCGGTCGGACCGGGCCCGGGCAGCCCGCCCATCGGGACGTCCTCGTCGATCTTCTCGATGATCGTGCTGCGGCTGCCCGGCTCCTCGCTGCCGAGGTCGGGCGCGCCGTGACCGGAGGTCTTGTCCTCGGGCGCGAGCCCACCCGCGTCGTTCGGCTCGCTCACGAGTGGTCTCCGACGGTGGCCAGCTCGGTGCCGGGACCCTCGTCTTCGGGATGCGGGTCGTAGTCGGAGTCGGGTGCCACCGACGGCTCCAGCGCCCAGCCGTACATGGCCAGGATCAGGACGAGCACGCCGACGATGGAGATGAAGCGGCTGTAGATCACGCCGTAGGCGATGAACGGCAGCGAGAACGCCAGCACGATCGGCCAGTACGACGGCGACGGCAGGTGGATGTGGTGGTCGGCGTTGGCTTCCTGCTCGGCCATGATCTCCTCGGCCGTGGCCACCTGGCGGAGATCGTGGGCGTCGCCTTCGCCGACGTCCTCGTACTTGCGGTGGAAGAACTCGTCGAGGGCGTGCACCGTCGGCAGGCTGTCGAAGTTGTGCTCCTTCGGCGGGCTCGTCGTCATCCACTCCAACGTGCGGGCATCCCACGGATCGAGCGGGGCCTTCGGCTCCTTGCGGTGGGTGTGCACGACGTTGATCAGGAACATCAGCACGCCGAGGGCGATGATGAAGGCGCCGACCGAGGCCACGGCGTTCCAGAACCCGAGGTTGAAGAAGCCCTCACCGGCCCGGGCCTCGGTCCAGATGTACATGCGGCGCGGCTGGCCCTGGAGACCGATGATGTGCATCGGCCCGAACGTCATGTTGAGACCGATGATCATCAACCAGAAGTTCCACTTGCCGAGCTTCTCGTTGAGGCACTTCCCGAAGACCTTCGGCCACCAGTAGTAGAAGCCGGCGAAGAAGCCCAGCACGGCCCCGCCGAACAGCACGTAGTGGAAGTGGGCGACGATGTAGTACGTGTCGGTCTGCTGGGTGTCCGATGGGGCGACCGAGTGCGTCACGCCGGAGAGGCCGCCGATCGTGAACTCGACGACCAGCCCGATGGCGAACAGCATCGCCGTCGTGAACGTCAACTTGCCGCCCCACATCGTGAGCGTCCAGTTCACGATCTTCACGCCGGTCGGGATGGCGATCGCCATCGTGGCCACCGAGAAGACGGCGACGGACACCGGGCCGAGGCCCGATGCGAACATGTGGTGGGCCCACACCCCCCAGCCGACGAAACCGATCGCCGCACCCGAGAAGACGACGAACGGGTAGCCGAACAGCGGCTTCTTCGAGAAGACCGGGAGCACCTCGGAGACGATGCCGAACGACGGCAGCACGAGGATGTACACCTCGGGGTGGCCGAAGATCCAGAACAGGTGCTGCCACAGCAGCGGGTCGGCGCCGTCGGCCACCGAGAAGAACGTGGCGTCGAACTCCCGCTGGAACACGAGCAGCACCAGCGCCACGGTGATCACCGGGATGGCGAACAGCAGCAGGAACTGGATGACCAGGATCATCCACGTGAACACCGGCATCCGCATCAGCGACATGCCCTTGGTGCGCATGTTGAGGGCGGTGACGATCAGGTTGATGGCGCCGGTCTGGCTGGCGATGCCGGTGATCAGCAGGCCGAGCGCCCAGATGTCGATGCCGTGGGTCGGCGAGAACGGCACGCTCGAGTTCGGGGCGTACATGAACCAGCCGCCATCGGCCGCCCCGCCGAGGATCCACGACGTGTTGATGAACAGCGCACCGAAGAGGAAGCACCAGAAGCCGAAGGCGTTGATGCGCGGGAAGGCGACGTCACGGGCGCCGACCTGCAGGGGCAAGAAGTAGTTGCCGAACGCCGCCGCCATCGGCATCGCGAAGAGGAACACCATGGACGTGGCGTGCATGGTGAACATCTGGTTGTAGACGCCCGCCGAGAGGATCTTGCCGTCCGGCCCGGCCAGCTGGGCTCGGATCAGCAGGGCTTCGATGCCGCCGATGACGAAGAACGCCATCGCCGCGACGCCGTACATGATGCCGAGCTTCTTGTGGTCGACGGTGAACACCCACGACCGCCAGCCGGTGGTCGAGACCGGTCGGCGGAACACGCCGTAGGACGTCGACGGGGTGACCAACGCGGGGGTCGGCGTGGTCGTTGCGGGGATGGGACGTTCGATGATGGCCATGGTGCGGTCCCTCCTCTCAGTGTCGCGTCAGCAGGTAGGCGACGACCTGGTCGATCTGGTCCTCGGAGAGGGCCAGGTACGGCATGCCGCGGGTCTTGCCGCCGGTTGCCGCCAGCTCGGTCGCTTCGGTGTACATCGGCTTCTTCTCGGGCGCGTTGCGGATCCACTCGCGCAGGTCGACGTCATTGAAGCAGTCCAGGGTGACGCCCTGCAGGTAGAGCGGGCCGAACTCCTCGGGCTTGGCGTTCCAGACCCGGTCGCGGCAGGCCTTGTCGAGCAGGTCGAAGGAGGCGCCGGCGAACGTGTTGCGGCTCATCAGGTGCGACAGGTTGGGTGCCGCTTCCGAGTACACGTAGTTCTCGGGTTTGGCGATCACCGGCTCACCCTTGTCGTTCTGCAGGCCGTCGACCTGGTGGCAGCGCGAGCACTGGGTGATGAACGTCTGCTCGCCGGTGACGGCCACGGGGGCGCTGGCGTCCGGCGGGGTGTACGGCGCGAGCTGGTTGGCCTTCCAGGTCTCGAAGTCGGCCGGGTCGAGGGCGACGACCTCCATGCGCATGTTGGCGTGCGACAGGCCGCAGAACTCGGTGCACTGGCCGGCGAAGATGCCCGGCTTGTCGGCCTGGATGCGCAGCGTCTGGACCCGCCCGGGCACCATGTCGCGCTTGCCGTTGAGCTTGGGGATCCAGAAGCTGTGGATCACGTCGCGGCTGGTGCCCCTGACGAGCACGTTGGTGCCGGTCGGGATGACCATCTGGCCGCTGGTCACGATCGGGGTGTCGATGCCGCCGCAGCCGTCCTGCTGCGGGTAGTCCATCTCCCACCACCACTGCTGCCCGGTGACGTTCACGTAGCACTGCGTGTCGTCGGTCTTCGACAGCGCCATCAGCGTGCCGACCGTCGGGATCGCCACGCCGATCAGGATCAGCGCCGGCAGGACCGTCAGGCCGATCTCCAACGCCGGACGGCCGTGGGTCTGCTTCGGGATCGCCTGGCCGCGGTCCTTGTAGCGGTACATGCACCAGCCGACCGCGACGATGACGATGATGCCGACGACGCCGGCGATGGCGAAGACCGGCCACTGCAGGTTCTGGATCCGCTGGGCGTTCGTGCCGGCTGGCTGCCAGGTGTCCTGCGGGGCGTCCTTGGCGCAGCCCGTGACCAGCAGCGCGAGGCCACCGAACGCGGCGACACCGATCCCGATGCGACGGGAGGTCGACGGACGGCTGGGCACGGCCGCGACGCTAGCCCTGGCCTTCCGCGGGCTCCTCGTGCGCTCGTGCTCGCCACCGAACCAGCTCACGGGACGACCACCTCGACCCGGGCCGTGTCGACGCCGGGCACGACGAACGCGTACGGCTGCTCGGCGGCCCAGCTCGGCACGGCGATGGAGAACGTCATCAGCTGCTTGCCGCCGTCATCGGCGAGCTGCGTGCACTTCTGGTTGGGCACGGTCTCGTCGGGCACGGTGTCGCCGGTCGCCTCGTCGACGGCCGGGCGCGTGCCGAGGTCGAGCACGAGGCGGCGGGCCTCGTCGCTCTCGTTGCGGAACATCACGTTCGTCGTGTTGGCGCGGGTGATCGTCAGCGTCTACTGACCGCCCGGGATGCCGAGCGGCTTGGCCGTGAGGGTGCCGTCGGCGTGCAGGATGAGCTCGGCGGTGATGTTGGCCTTGGCCGCCACCGACTGGGACGAGCTCTCGTCGGCCTCGGTCTCGGCGGTGTCGTCGCACTTGCCGTCGTCGGCCAGCGCGCTGGTGGTCTCGTGGACCTCGATCTCGCGTTCGCCCGACAGCGCCGCGCTGGCCCCACCGGCGATGAGCCCGAGGGCGGCGATCGAGCACACGGCGCCGACCGCCCCGCTGCGGATCGACGGCCGGAAGGCGACGATGAACCCGACGACCAGGACGAGGGCGCCGATGATGGCGAACAGCGCCGGGCCTTCGGTCTTCGACAGCCACAGCATGATCCGGCTGAACGAGTAGACGAGGATGGCGACACCGACGAGCGCCAGCAGCGGCAGCTCGAGCGGGTGGGCGAGGCGGCCGCGCACCTCGGCGTTGTGCTCGAGATCGGCCGAGGCCCGATCGCTCCACGCCTCGATCATCCACTCGACGGTCGCTCCGAGGAGGGCGATGATGCCGAAGATGAAGACCGCCGGGTAGGTCACGAGCCCGACGACGACGAGGATGCCGCCGAGGGCGCCGACCATCGGCCAGATGCTGTTCGGCGGGGTGGGACGCGCCGCCGCCGACTCCGTCAGCGCGGCGCTGTCCATCGCCGAGACGTCGGCGTCGCGGGTGAAGATGTTGACCCCGGCCAGGCCGGCGAGGCACGCCGCGGCGAAGATCAACCCGACGGTGCCCAACGACCCGCCCTGGGCGATGCCGTAGACGATCGCCGCCACCGTCGCCAGCACGGCGGCGCCGATCAGCAGCTTGGATCCGGTAGGTACCACGTCAGATCACTTGGTCACGTAGACGATCAGCCACATCGCCGAGAAGGTGGTGGCGAGGACGTACCAATACAGGGCGTGGGCGGAGACGACCTCGCTGTCGGACATGCGGCCGCCGAGGAAGCGGAACGCCGAGATGCCGGTGAACGCCAGGCCGATCACGAACAGCACCGTCATCGTCCCGGTGATCGCGTAGAACATGCCGGCGTAGCCGGTCTCGGCGATCGGCAGCTCCATCTGGTTGTACATGTAGGCCTGGGCGTTGATGACGGCGATGGCCATCAGCCCGGTCAGGCCGAGCGCCAGCGCGGTGTGGGCGCGATCGGCGCGCCGGGCCGACCATGCCGCCCACTGGGCGAAGACGCACAGGGTCCACACCCCGATCAGCATGATGTTCGCCGGGACCAGCGGGATCTTGATGCCCTTCGGCACCCACACCTCGTCGGCGTCGATCGCCCGCTGCCGCTGCAGGATCCAGATGCCGAGCATGCCGCCCATCACCATGAGCGTCGCCACGCCGGCGAGCGCCGTGCCGACGAAGACCTGGCGGCGCGGTGGCGGTGCCGGCGCCGCCGGGAGGGCGTGGGTCATCGGTCAGCTCCGTCGGGGCCGCGGCGGTCGAGCGCCGGCTCGGGCGACATCACGGTCGGCACCTCGCGGTAGTTGTCGATCGGAGCCGGCGAGGTGGTCGTCCACTCGAGCGTCTGAGCGCTCCACGGGTCGTCGCCGGCCGCGTCCCCACCCGACCGGGCCGGGCGCAGGGCGAGCCCGGCGAACGCCAGGACCGTCAGCACCATGAGGGCGTGGCCGATGGTGACGAGGACGTTCCAGAAGCCCGACGGTCCGCTGTAGTCGTACGTCCCGGAGTTCGCCGGCTGATCGGCGAACCCGGCGATGACGTAGGGCAGCGCAGCGAGCACCGTGGCCACGACGCCGAGCAGGGCGAGGCCCATCGCCGGCATCGTCGGCAGCGTGCGGCCGGTCCACTTCGGGAGCCACCATGCGATGCCGCCGAGGGCGCACAGCACACCGCCATAGGCGATGTACACCAGCGCCGACTCCTCGAACACCGTGCCTTGCAGCCCGAGGTCGGCGATCGGGTACAGCGCCCCGGCCAGCATGCCGACGAGGATCATGCCGAGCCCGAAGAAGGCGAAGAGGAACGGGGCGCTGATGTTCGGCTTGCTGTCGCCCGACCAGTCGAACGTGCGCACGGCCAGCAGGCCCATCATCATCACGATCAGGACGCCGAGCAGCGGCAGCAGCGTGAAGATGGCGTACGGCAGGAGGTCCTCGAAGTTGTCGCCGGCCGAGCCGGTCCACGGCAGGTCGTGGAACGCCTGCTGGGTGACGCCGGACAGCGCGGCGACGCCGACGAGGGCGATCCCGGCGTAGGTGATGCCGCGCATCGGCATCCGCTGGCGGAAGGTCACCGGGATCAGCTCGGCGGTGATGCCGACGGCCGGCAAGGCGTACAGGTACGTCGCCGGCTGGGTCATGGCGAAGCCGATCCACGAACCGATGCCGACGTTCCCACCGAACAACGCCCGGGCGTGCTGGTGGTCGACGAACAAGAAGATGAGGGCGCCGACGAGGACGGGCAGCAGCAGCAGCATCCCGATGGCGGCGACCAGGATCGACCAGCTGAAGAACGGCACTCGACCGAGGCGCATGCCCGGCGCCCGCGTCGTCAGGATCGTCGTGGCCAGCGACAGCGAGACGGCGGCGAGACCGACGACGAGCAGCACGTTGGCGGCGAGGAAGAGGTCGACCATCTTGGCGTTGCCGCCGCCCGGTCCGCCGTTGTCGGCGAGTGAGACGACGACGATCACCAGTCCGCTGAGCCACGTCCAGAAGCCGGCCGCAGCGAGCTTCGGGAAGGCCAGCGAACGGGCCCCGACCTGCAGGGGGACGATCGCCAGGGCCACGCCGAGCAGCAGCGGGGCGAGGACGCCGAACACGAGCCCGATGCGGAAGGCGACGAACATCTGCGGCAGGGCACCGGCGTCGAAGAGGGAGTCGGACCCCGACACCCGCTCGAGCCCGAGGAGCACGCCGACGACCGCGGTGGCGGCGAGGGCCAGCACCGAGCTGCCGATCATCTTGATCCCGGTGACCTTGGAGTCGGTCGACGTCAGCCAGTCCGCCGTCGCGGCCACGATGCCCGTGCCAGCCGCGACGTCCGTGCCCGGTGGGGACGTGGCGATGGAATCGGGACTCAGATCGGTGGTGCTCATCCGTGGTGCGGGTGGTGGCGGGGCTCGACGGCGACGGTCATCCGACGCCGGGCGGACATTACCGGTCCGGCGTCGCGCGAGCCGAAATCGTCCCGGTCAGCTCCACCTGTCATTGGTGGACCAGCACGTCGACGGTCAACGCGAGGAACAGCACCGTGACGTACGTGATGCTGTACGTGAACACCTTCATGCTCGCCGCCGGCGTCGGGATCCGGGCCAGGGCGAACGTGGCGAGGAGGAAGCCGGCGCCCAGCACCACGGCCGTGGACAGGTAGATCCAGCCGAGGTCGGCGACCGGCGCCAGCACGAGGGTGCACACGACGAGGGCGACGGTGTAGCCGATCATCTGGCGGGCCGCTTCGGCGACGGGGGCGACGGCCGGCAGCATCGGCACATCGGCGGCCCGGTAGTCGTCGGCGTAGCGGATCGCCAGCGCCCAGAAGTGCGGCGGTGTCCAGCAGAACATCGCGAGGAACAAGATCACCGGCGGCCAGGCGAGGGAGTCGGTCACCGCGGCCCACCCGACGAGGACCGGCACCGCGCCGGCCGCCCCGCCGATCACGATGTTGTGGCGGCTGGTGCGCTTCAGCCACAGCGTGTAGACGCCGACGTAGAAGGCGGCCGCTGCGGCGGCGAGGAACGCGGACAGCAGGTTGGCGCCCCACCACAGCACGGCGAAGGCGGCGACCTCCAGGACCAGCGCGAACGCCAGCGCGTGGCGCGGCTGGATGACGCCGGTGACCAGCGGACGATCCTGGGTCCGCTGCATCTTGGCGTCGATGTCGCGGTCGACGTACATGTTGATGGCGTTGGCGCCACCCGCCGCGAGGGTGCCACCGACCAGCGTGAGCAGCACGAGGCCGAGGCTCGGCCAACCCCGCTCGGCGAGCACCATCGTCGGCACCGTCGTGATCAGCAGCAGCTCGATGATCCGCGGCTTGGTGAGGGCGATGTAGGCGCCGATCACCGTGCGTGGTGTGCGCCGGTTGCCGTGAGCCCGCTGCAGCGCGCCGCCCGGCGCGAGCCGAGACGGGACGAGGGGTCGGCTTCCGATCGCCATGACGGCCACACGTTACGACCGGGCGCCACCCCGCGGGCAATCCGCTGTCGAGCCCATCGGCGGGCGCCTCGGACGCGGTGGTTGAATGGTCGCCGTGCCCGCGCCCTCCGTGCTCGAGCGTCCCGAGGTGGACGAGACGACGAGCGAGGATCGGCCGTGGGTCGTCATCGTCTGGAACGACCCGATCAACCTCATGAGCTACGTCACGTTCGTGCTCCAGAAGTTGTTCGGCTACGACCTGGAGAAGGCGACGTCGCTGATGCTCGACGTCCACCAGAAGGGCCGGGCGGTGGTGGCCAGCGGGACGCGCGAGCAGTCGGAGCTGCACGTGTTCCGCCTCCACGAGCACGGCTTGTGGGCAACGCTCGAGCACGACGAGTAGGCGGCCGAACATGGTTGGCGCAGCACGCGTCGTGACGCGGTCGGGTTCCGGGTTCGCCCTGCACCTCGGCAAGGACGAGCGCGAGGTCGTCACCCGGCTGCTGGAAGAGCTGCGCACGTTGCAGTCCGACCCGGACGCCGCCGACGCGACGAGCCGCCTGTTCCCGGTCGTGCACCCCGATCTCCCGGACGAGGAGGCCGAGTACCAGCGGCTGATGCGCTCCGAGCTGATCGAGAGCCGCGCCGCCGGCATCGACATGGCCGTCGAGGTGCTGTCCCGCCCGGGCCGCAAGATCCACCTCACCGAGAACGAGCTGCTCGCCTTCACCCGCGCCATCAACAGCGTGCGCCTGGTGCTCGGCACCATCCTCGAGGTCACCGAGGACGACGACCTCGACGCCCCGCCCGAGCTCGTCGACAGCCCCGAGTACCAGCTCTACGCCTACCTCAGCTACGTCCTGGACGCCTCGATCAAGGCCCTTTCCTAGGAGCGGCCAGGACCCGGCGGGTCTCGTGCTCGGCGCGTACCGCGAGTGCTCGGTTCGCGTGCCGGTCCTGGTCCCGGACACGTCGGAGCGCTCGCCCGTTCTGTGTCAGTGCACAGAACGAACGTCCTTCTGTGCACTGACACAGAGCGGGAAGCGCCGCGGACGGTGACCGGTGGTGCGCGGATCGAGCGCTCGAGGTGCGCGCTGAGCTGCACCCACTCGGGCCCGTTGCGCTCCGAGATACGGGAGTAGGTGCGTGGCAGTCGCCGCGATACCCTTCCGGTGCTCTCAACTGGATGAGGCGTTTGCCCCCATCGTCTAGTGGCCTAGGACACCACCCTTTCAAGGTGGCGGCACGGGTTCGAATCCCGTTGGGGGTGCGTTACACAAATGCCACTGGTCCCGTGGTGAAGTCTGGAGTTCACGCCGGCCTGTCAAGCCGGAGGTCGCGGGTTCAAGTCCCGTCGGGACCGCTCACCCACCCTCGATGAGGGGGTGGGGACGCGGGTCGAGTAGCTCAGTCGGCAGAGCGTCCGCCTGAAAAGCGGAAGGTCACCGGATCGACGCCGGTCTCGACCACGACGAAGAGGCCACGGGTCCACCCCGTGGCCTCGATCGCGTCCGGGGACTTTTCACCCGCCGTGCATCGGGCACGGGGCACACTCGGACGATGACGACGGCGCCGGTGGATCCGACGTGGCACGCGTTCGTCAAGGGGATGCGGATCGTCCTCGTGCTGGCCGGCGCCGTGGCGCTGGTGCCGGTGGTGGCATCGCTCGTCCTGCGCCAGGTCGCGGTCGACCGGCCGCGCTTCGTCGCCTACGTCGCGGGGACGCCGTTCGTGGTGTTCGCCGGCGTCGCCGCCGTGGTGCTGTTCCTGCTCGCCCGCAGCCGCATCGGCGTCGCCGTCGCCGGCGTCCTCACGGTCGTCCTCGCGCTGAGCCAGGTGCCGCTGTTCCTCGGCACCGCCTCGGCGGCGCCGGGATCGACGCCGCTGACCGTCATGACGCTCAACATGCACTACGGCGGGGCCGACCCCGACGCCGTCGTCGCCGCCGTGCGCGCCCACGACGTCGACGTGCTGGCGACGGTCGAGATGACGCCGGAGGCCGTCGATGCGCTGCAGCGGGCCGGCATCGACGAGCTGCTGCCGTTCCACGACCTCAAGCCGCGCGGCGACGCGTCGGGCAACGGCGTGTGGAGCCGCCTCGCGCTGACCCACGTCGACACCCCCGGCGACTTCGCCCACCAGCCGGTCTCGACGACGCTCGACTACCACGGCCGGCCGATCTTCTTCTCCGCCGTCCACCCGCTGTCGCCCTACCCGTCCAACGCCGCCGCCTGGTCCGAGGAGATGGGTCGCATGGCGACGTGGCTGGACGACGTCCACGGGCTGGCCGTCGTCGCCGGTGACTTCAACGCGACCCGTGACCACAAGCAGTTCCGGGACATCCTCGACGCCGGCTTCGAGGACGCCGCGACCCAGGCAGGCGTCGGGTGGCAGCCGACCTATCCCGCCAACCGCCGACGCATCCCGCTGCTCGTCGCCATCGACCACGTCCTCGTCCAAGGCGGGATCGTGGCCACCGATGTCACACGGCTCGACATCCCCGACACCGACCATGCCGGGCTCGTCGCCAGGTTGATGGTCCCCCCGCCGGGTTTGGTCGATGACACCAAGTAGCACGCTCGCGCGGTGAGCGACGAGCGACCACCCACGACCACCAAGGGCCACGCGCTCGTGACCGGCGCCAGCGGCTACATCGGCGGGCGGCTCGTACCGGAGCTGCTGCGAGCCGGCTGGACGGTCCGGGCGATGGCGCGCACGAAGACCCGGCTGCGCGACGCGCCGTGGGCGACGGACGTGGAGCTCGCCGTCGCCGACGTCACCGATGCCGACAGCCTGCGTGAGGCGCTCGACGGCGTCGACGTCGCCTACTACCTCGTGCACTCGATCGGCGCCAAGCCCGAGTTCGAGGACGAGGACCGCAAGGCGGCGACGACGTTCGCCGAGCAGGCCAAGGCCGCCGGCGTCCGGCGGATCGTCTACCTCGGTGGCCTGACCCCCGAGGGCGAGGAGCTGTCGCCGCACCTGCGCAGCCGGGAGGAGGTCGGGCGCATCCTGCTCGAGAGCGGGGTCCCGACGACCGTGCTGCAGGCGGCCGTCGTGATCGGCAGCGGCAGCGCCAGCTTCGAGATGCTGCGCCACCTCACCGAGCGGCTGCCGGTGATGGTCGTGCCGCGGTGGGTCGACACCCAGATCCAGCCGATCGCCATCCGCGACGTGCTGCGCTACCTCGTGGGCAGCGCCGACATGCCGGCCGACGTCAACCGGGGCTTCGACATCGGCGGCCCCGACGTCCTCACGTACGCCGACATGATGCAGCGCTACGCCAAGGCGGCCGGCCTGCCCCGCCGCCGGATGCTCAAGGTGCCGGTGCTGTCGCCGACCCTGTCGAGCCACTGGGTCGGGCTCATCACCCCGGTCCCCGGCAGCCTCGCCCGACCGCTCGTCGAGAGCTTGCGCAACACGGTGGTGTGCCGCGAGCACGACATCGCCCGCTACGTGCCCGACCCGTCCACCGGGCTGATCGGCCTGGACGAGGCGGTGCGCCTGGCGCTGGTGCGCATCCGCGACGCCGACGTGGCGACGCACTGGTCGAACGCCAGCGTCGCCGGGGTGCCGAGCGACCCGATGCCGACCGACCCCGACTGGGCCCAGGGCACGCTGTACGTCGACGAGCGGTCGGTCCGCGTCGACGCCCCGGCGGAGGTCCTGTGGTCCGTGATCGAGGGCATCGGCGGCACGTCCGGCTGGTACTCGTGGTCATGGGCCTGGACCGTCCGGGGCTGGATCGACCGCCTGTGGGGCGGCCCCGGGTTGCGGCGCGGCCGTCGCAACCCGACGCAGCTGCTGCTCGGCGACGCCGTCGACTTCTGGCGCGTCGAGGACATCGTCGACGGAGAGCTGCTGCGGCTGCGGGCCGAGATGAAGGTGCCCGGCCGGGCTTGGCTCGACCTCGGCATCGTCCACGACGACCGGGACGGCACGCTGTTCCACCAGCGCGCCGTGTTCGCGCCGAAGGGCCTGTGGGGCCGCGCCTACTGGTGGTCGGTGTACCCGTTCCACGGGATCGTCTTCGGCGGCATGCAGCGCAACATCGCCCGCCAGGCCGAGGAGCGGGCGGTCACCGTCGCCGACGCGGCTGCACCGTCGTCGTCACCGCCACGATCGACGGCCGTCGCGGGACGGAGCTGAACCCGAAGCGCACCGGCGGGTCGACGGCAGCCAGCGGGCCGAGGTCGACGCCGTCCCACGTCGCCACCACCGCATCGACGCGATGACGATCCGTCGCGCCGTAGAACTCCTCGCCGCCCGGCGTCGTGCCGCGGGTGCGGACGCCGCGAAGGAAGGTGCGGGCGACGGGATCGACGATCGTCGCCCACGTCGGGCTGGCGGCGATGGTCCGGGGCACCGCCCGCAGCAGCCAGCCGAGGCGATCGCGCCGACCGATGCCCAGCTCGACGTCCAGGGGGCCGCCGTGGAAGCGCAGCCGTCCCGGCTCGCGGGTCGCGACGAGCTCGGCGACCACCACGTCGTCGAACTCGTACACGCCGGCGATGTAGTCGGCGACCTCCTGGCGCGGGGCGAGCAGGACGCGGTGGCCGTCGGCGTGCTCGACCATGACGTCGGCGATCGGGCCGAACGGCGACGTCGGCCAGTGCCCGATGACGAGCCGCGTCCCGCTCGTCGTGCCGACCCCGGCGATCTCGCCGACGAATCGATCCCCGGCGTCCATCGCGACCAGTGAACCCCGTACGGTCGCCATCGTGGGATGGGACCAGCTCCATGCCGGCGTCGTGCTGCCGATCGATCCGTCGATCACCGTGCCGCGGCTGACGCGCATCGAGCTGCCGGTGCCCGATCCGCCGGCGGTCGCCGACGTCGAGGGCGCGGCACGCGAGGAGGTCGTGCGGACGTTCGCCGGGTCGGTGGACCACGGCATGACGGTGGCGGTCGGTGCCGGCAGCCGTGGCTTGACGGCGCGCGTCGAGCTGCTGCGCGGGACCATCGCCGGGCTGCGCGACCTCGGCGCGGCGCCGTTCGTCGTGCCGGCGATGGGCAGTCATGGCGGCGCCACCGCCGAGGGCCAGCTGGCCACGCTCGCCAAGCTCGGGATGACGCCCGACGCCATCGATTGCGAGATCCGCTCGTCGATGGAGACCGTGGTCGTCGCCCACGACGTCCGCGGTCGCCCGCTGCACCTCGACGTCCACGCCGCCGGTGCCGACCGCGTCATGCCGGTCAACCGGATCAAGCCGCACACCCAGTTCCGCGGCCCGATCGAGAGCGGCTGCACGAAGATGCTCGTCGTCGGGTTCGGCAAGCAGCCGGGCGCGGCCCAGTTCCACTCGAGCGGTGCGGTCGTCATGCGCGATCAGCTGCTGGAGGGCGTCGACGCGCTGCGGGCCGCCGGGCGCGTGCTCGGTGGCGTGGCCTCGGTCGAGTCCCCTGCTGGAGAGGTCGTGACGGTGCGGGCGCTGACCGCCGACGAGGTCGGCGGCCCGGCCGAGCAGGCGCTCACCGATGCGTCGCGGGCGCTGGTGGCCGCCCTGCCGTTCGCCGAGATCGACGTCCTCGTGATCGAGGAGGGCGGCAAGGACATCTCGGGTACGACGCTCGACCCCAACGTCACCGGGCGGTTCTGGGTCAACGGCCTGGCCGACCTCGACTCACCGCGCGTGGCGATGATCGTGCTGCTGGGGCTCACCGAGATCACGGCCGGCAACGCCACCGGCATCGGCTTCGTCGACTTCGTCCCCGTCGCCCTCGCCGAGCAGGTGGACTGGGAGCAGACGTACGTCAACTCGTTCACCGCCGGCGGCGCCGGCGTGCGGCGGGGCCGCATGCCGATGGTCCTGCCCGACGAGGAATCGTGCATCCGCGCCGCGATGCAGACCTGCGGCACGCCGTTCGACGCCCCGAAGCGGATCGTCCGCATCCACTCGACGCTGCACCTCACGCACTGCTGGGTGAGCGACGCGCTGCTGGCCGAACTCCCTGCGGGCGCGCGCATCGTCGACCCGTAACGTCGACACCGTGCCGGACACGTTCTTCACCGTCGAGCGCCGCGCCGACGGCAGCGAGTGGTTCACCCCGACCGACCACGCCCGCGGTCCGTGGGATCCCGACGCCTGCCACGGCGGGCCGCCCACCGGGCTCCTGGTTCGGGCCCTCGAGCAGGCCGCGCCGGGGATGCGCCTGTCGCGCGTGTCGGTCGACATCAGTCGCACGGTGCCGATGGCCGGGTTCACGATCCGCGCCGAGGTCACCCGCGGCGGCCGGGCCACGGCCAACACGTCGGCGGCGATCCTCGACGCCGACGGCAAGGTGCGGGCGACGGCGATCGGCATGCAGCTGGCCATCGCCGACCCGCCGATGTTCGAGTCCCGCATCGACAACCTCGCCCACGACACACCGCGGCTGGCCGACTCGGTGCCGGGCGCCTTCCCGGTCGGGCGGGTCGCCCACGGCTGGCCCGGCTTCCGCGGCGGGGTCGAGATCCGCTACCCGGCCGGCGAGGACGATCAGCCCGGCCTGACCGCGGTGTGGATGCGCACCGTGCCGCTGCTGCCCGACGAGGACATGACGCCGTTCCAGCGGATCAGCCCGCTCGCCGACTGTGGCAACGCCTTCGGCCGCAACGCCGAACCGGACCAGGTGCAGTTCATCAACACCGACCTCGTGATCGCCCTGCACCGCGACCCGGTCGGCGAGTGGATGGGCAGTCGCTCCGGCTCGACCTGGCAGCCGACCGGGATCGGCCTCGCCGACGCCCTCCTGTTCGACGACGAAGGCCCCGTCGGCCGGGCGCTGCAGACCCTGCTCCTCCGCCGCCCCCCGGCGTCGTAGCCATCCGAGTGTTGGCGGTCAGGAGGTCGTGCGGGTCGACCGCCGGCGTGTCGCGACGACGAACCCGGCCCATCCGGCGACGAGCACGCCCATGGCGACGGCGAACAGCACCGGCGACGACGACGAGGACGACGACGCCGTCGCCGCATCCGTGACGTCAGCGGCGACCCGGGCCTGTGGTCCGGCGCCCGCCGCGTAGTCGAACCGCAGCCCGTTGGCGGGCTTCAGCCCCCGATACACGACGAACACGTTGACCGGGCCACCACCGCTCGGCATCTCCGGCATCGTGAACGACACCGCCGTCTCCTCCTCGTCGAAGGTCAGCACCGCCGGCATCAGCCGCGTCTCCGATCCGTTGCGGACGCTGTGGAGCAGCACCCAGACGCCGTCGTCCGCGATCGCCGTCCCGGTGATCGTCACCACGGTCCCGGCGGTGCCCGTCCTCGGCGCCATGCCCGACGCGACCGGGAGCGTCACCGCCGCCGGAGGCGGATACTCGAAGATGGGCGTCCCGTCGGCCCGACCGGACGGCGTGTACATGACGGCACCCACCTGCCCACCCTTCGACGGACCCTTCGGCATCACGAACGACGCCTCCGTGCCGTCGGTGTTGACCGTGACCGCCGACGCCGGGACATCCTTCTGCCAGTGCGTGTCCAGCGTGGTCAGCAGCACCCGTGTCACTCCGGGCGCGAACCCCGTCCCGCTCACCGTCACCGCCGTGCCGCCCTCGATCGGTCCCCTCGTGGGTGAGATCGCCGTCGCCGTCGCCACGGTGACGCCCTGCGCCGCGGCCGGGATCGGCGCCCCGACCACGGACACCGCAGTCAGCGCGACCACCAACCCGACCCATCGTGCGCCCGACATCCCTCGCATCGCGCCAGCATCGAGGGCGCCGCTGAAACGGTGCTGAAGCCGCTCAGCAGGCGCGGCGACGACGGGCGACGGCGAGCAAGCCGACGCCGATCATGACGGCGCCGGTCGCCGTCGCGAGGAGCACGCCGGCGTCGCTGCCGGTGGCCGGCAACGTCGCCTGGTCGTCGGCGACCCGTTGGCGCGGCGCCGTCGCCGTCGCCGTCGCCGTCCCGTAGGTGAACGTCGGCACGAACCGGGCCTGGATCCCGGGCACGAACGCCACCAACCCGGCCTCACCGGGCCCCGCCGGGCTGTCCGGCATGGCGAACGACATCGTCGTCTGCTCGGCGTTGATCGTCATCGCCGACGCCGGGATCCCCTGCTGCCAGAGCCCGCCGGTGAACACGACCATCACCTGGGTGACGCCCGGCTGGAACCCGGTCCCCGTCATCGTCACGACCGTCCCACCGGCCACCGGCCCCGACAACGGCGACGCGTCCGTCACTGCGAGCTGCGCATAGGTGAACGTCGGCACGAACCCCGCCTGGATCCCGGGGACGAACGCGACCATCCCGACGAGACCGCCCCCCGGCGGACCCTCTGGCATCGCGAACGACATCGTCGTCCCCTCGGCGTTGATCGTCATCGCCGACGCCGGGATCTCGCGCTGCCACCCGCCACCCTGCAACACCATCATCACCTGGGTGACCCCGGGCTGGAACCCCGTCCCGGTCATCGTCACGACCATGCCACCAGTCACCAACCCCGACGACGGTGACGCCCCCGTGACCGCGAGCGGTTGGTACGTGTACGTCGGTCGGAACGCCGACTGCTTCCCGGGGACGAACGCGATCAACCCGGCGAGGCCACCCGCGGGCGGACTGGCCGGCATCGCGAACGACATCGTCGTCCTCTCGGCGTTGATCGTCATCGCCGACGCCGGGATCTCCGACTGGAACGAGTACCCGGTCCCCACCACCATCACCTCAGTGACCCCAGGCAGGAACCCCGACCCCGTCATCGTCACGACCGTCCCACCCCCCGCCGGCCCCGACAACGGCGACGCCCCCGTCACGGTCGGCGCGTCCACTTCCTGCGCGGCCGCCGGGATCGCGAGCACCGCCACCGCCATCGCACCCAGCACGACGGCCATCCCGATCGATCGCGCCGGCCATCGCATGGCGCCAGCATCGACGGGCTCCCTGAAACGGGGCTGAAGCCGGTCAGCGCTGCACGAGGCGTTGCAGCAACGACGTGTCCAGGTGGGCGTCGACGGCGTCGGCGAGGAGGTCGAACGTCTCCTCCAACACCGGTGGCGGGCGGCGGCCGACGAGGCGCTCGACGACGTCGGGGTCCTCGAGCAAGCCGTGCACGGTGGTCGCCAGCACCGGACCCGACGCCCACACCGGACCACCGGGCGTGCGGCCGTTGCGGATCTCGTAGCCCGTCGCCGTGACGCCGCGGAGCGCCGCCCACGGCTCGGGCAGGTCGGTCGGGAACGTGACGTCGCGGTGCTGGGTGACCTTCTCGGGCTCGAGCACCGTCTCGAACGGCAGCATCCCGAGCCCGGCCACGTCCTGCGGCTGCCCACCCTCGACGCCGTCGGGATCGGAGATGCGCGTGCCGAGCATCTGGCAGCCCCCGCAGATGCCGAGGACGCGCACACCGGAGCGGCCGATGACGTCGGCCATCCCGCTGGCCCGGAGCCAGGCGAGGTCGGCGACGACGTTCTTGGAACCGGGCAGCACGACGAGGTCGACGCTGGCCAGGTCGCCCTGGTGCTCGGCGAACGTGACGTGGGCGGCCCGGGCGAGCAGGTGCAGCTCGTCGAGGTTGGAGCCGTAGGGGAAGCGGGCGACGGCGACGCGGAGCGCACCACCGCCGGGATCGGCGCGCACCGTGGCCCCCTCCTCGTCGGGGAGCTCGTGGCGCAGCATCGGGACGATGCCGGCGCACGGCATGCCCGTGAGCTCGGTGAGCCGTTCGGGTCCCGGTGACAGCAGGTCGATGTCACCGCGGAAGCGGTTCAGGACGAACCCGGCCAGCCGCTCGCGTGTCGCGTCGGGCACCAGCGACCACGTGCCGTAGAGGTGGGCGAACGCCCCGCCGCGGTCGATGTCGGCCACCAGCAGCGCGGCCGCGTCGGCGTGGGCGACCATCGCGTTGTTGACGAGGTCGGGCAGGTTGATCTCGGCCGGGCTGCCGGCGCCCTCCAGGATCACCAGCTCGTGCTCGGCGGCGAGCGAATCGAACGCGTCGGTCATCGCCGGCCACAGCGCCGGGCCCCGCTCGCGCCACGGCGTCGCCGTCAGCGTCGGGGACATGACCCCGTTGACCACGACCTGCGAGCGGGTGTCGGCCTCCGGCTTGAGCAGCACCGGGTTCATCCGCAGGTCGGGTTCGACGCCGGCCGCCCGCGCTTGCAGCCACTGGGCGACACCGATCTCGCCGCCGTCGACGACGCGGGCGTTGTTGGACATGTTCTGGCCCTTGAACGGCACGACGTCGACGCCCTGGCGGGCGAACCAGCGGCACAGCGCGGTCACCAACCAGCTCTTGCCCGCACCCGACGTGCAACCGAGCACCATCAGCGGGCGCATCGCAGTGCGACTCACGTCCCGAAGCCGAACCCGAGGTCGGGCGCCGTCAGCAGCGGCCGGTACGCGATGCCCGCCGCCTCGGCCATCGCCCCACACGTCCCGCCGCGGTCCACGATGACCGTGATCAGCACCGGCTCGGCGCCGAACGCCCGGACCACCTCGACGGCCTCCATCAGCGACGTGCCGCGCGTGACGGTGTCCTCGGTGATGACGACCTTGTCGCCCTCCTGCAGCGCGCCGGCGATGCGCCCGGTGACGCCGTGGTCCTTGGCCTCCTTGCGCACGCTGAACGAGCGCAGGGCGCGGGCCTGGGTCGCGGCGACGGCGGCGATGCCGAACGCCACCGGATCGGCACCCATCGTCAGCCCGCCGATCGCCGTCGCCTCGTCGGGGATGATCGACAGCGCGGCCTGGGCGACGAGCACGATGCCATCGGGCCGGCAGGCGGTCTGCTTGGTGTCGAGGAACCACGAGCTCTTGGCCCCCGACTTCAACGTGAAGTCGCCGCGCCTGACCGAGTGGGCGAGCACGTGGTCACGCAGCGCGTCGAACGGTGACGGGAGATCGGGGAGGGCATCGGCCATCGGGCCGCGACGGTACCCCGGCCGTGCCTAGCCTCCCCGGGCGATGTACTCCCTCGACCAACTCCGGATCTTCACCGAGCCCCAGCAGGGCGCGACCTACGACGACCTGCTCGCCGTCGCCGTGCGCGCCGAGCAGCTCGGCTTCGACGCCTTCTTCCGCAGCGACCACTACCTGGCGATGGGCGCCGTGCTCGACGCCGGCGGGCTGCCCGGCCCGACGGACGCGTGGATCACGCTCGCCGGCCTGGCCCGTGACACGTCGAACATCCGCCTCGGCACGCTCGTCACGTCGGCGACGTTCCGCCTGCCCGGGCCGCTCGCCATCTCCGTGGCCGGTGTCGACCAGATGTCGGGCGGGCGCGTCGAGCTCGGCCTCGGCGCCGGCTGGTACGAGCGGGAGCACGAGGCCTACGCCATCGCCTTCCCGCCCCTCGGCGAGCGCTTCGAGCGCCTCGAGGACCAGCTGGCCATCATCAACGGGATGTGGTCGACGCCCGTCGGCACGCCGTTCTCGTACGCCGGCAAGCACTACAGCGCGGTCGACTCGCCGGCGCTGCCGAAGCCGGTGCAGGACGGCGGCATCCCGATCGTCATCGGCGGCGGCGGGCCGAAGCGGACGCCGGCGCTGGCCGCCCGCTATGGCGCCGAGTACAACCTCCCGTTCGCCCCGTTCAAGCGGTTCGTCGAGCAGAAGGAGCTGGTCGCCAAGGCGTGCGAGGCGATCGATCGCGACCCGACCTCGATCGTCTACTCCTCGGCCGCCGTGCTGTGCCTCGGCGCCGACGACGCCGAGGTGGCTCGGCGGGCGGCGGCGATCGGCCGGGAGCCGGACGAGCTGCGCAAGAACGGGGTCGCCGGCACGCCCGTCCAGGTCCGCGAGACGCTGGAGCGCTGGCAGGAAGCCGGCGCCGAGCGGATGTACCTCCAGGTCCTCGACCTCGCCGACCTCGAGCACCTCGACGCCGTCGCCGACATCGCCGCCATCTCCTGAACAGATCGCCGCGCGCCGGGATCCGCCCCGTTCCGCCAACTTTCCGCGCCCGCGCCCCGCATGTGGGCGCGGGCGCGGAAAGTTGGCGGATCCGGCCACCGGGTCATCACGAGAAGCGATCGCGGAGCTCGCGCTTGAGGATCTTGCCGCTGGCGTTGCGCGGCAGCTCGTCGACGAACACGACCCGCTTCGGCTTCTTGTAGCCGGCGAGTGACGCCCGGCAGGCGGCGACGATCTCGTCCTCGGTCACCGTCGCGCCCGGTGCCATGACGACCACCGCGGTGACGTTCTCGCCCCAGTGCGGATCGGGGATGCCGATGATCGAGGCTTCGGCGACGCCGGGGACGGTGTAGATGACGTCCTCGACCTCCTTCGAGTACACGTTCTCGCCGCCGGTGACGATCATGTCCTTCTTGCGGTCGACGATCGCCGTGTAGCCCTCGGCATCCGCTCGCCCGAGGTCGCCGGTGTGGAACCAGCCGCCGGCGAACGCCTCCTCGTTGGCCTCCGGACGACGCCAGTAGCCGAGCATGACCTGGTCGCCCTGGACGACGATCTCGCCGACCTCGCCGACCGCCACGTCGTGCATGTCGTCGTCGACGAGACGGAGACGGCTGAGCGCCATCGTGCGCCCGGCCGCGGCCAGGAGCTCCGGGCGCTCGGTCGCGGCGAGGCGGTGCGACGCCGGGTCGAAGTACAACACGTTCCCCGACAGCTCGGTCATCCCGAAGCCCTGCACGAAGTCGGCGCCCGGGAAGCGGGCCATCGCCTTGCGCAGCGTCTCGACCGGGATCGGCGAGCCGCCGTAGGCGACCGTCCGCAGCGAGGCCAGCGAGAAGTCGTCGATCTGCGGGTGCTGCAGCAGCATGGACAGCATCGTCGGGGCGAACGACGTCGTCGTGACCCCGTAGCGGTCGATCATCGCCATCGCGTCGAGCGGCTCGTAGGCCCGGCGCAGCACCAGCGTCACGCCCAACAGCGCGCCGCTGATCACACCGATCCCGGCGACGTGGCACAGCGGGAACATCATCAGCGAGACGTCGGCGGCGACCGAGTTGGTGCTGTGGATCATCCAGCTGTTCAGCGACGCGAGCAGGCTGCGATGGCTGAGCATCGCCCCCTTCGGCATGCCCGTCGTGCCGCTCGTGTAGATCAGCCAGGCGAGGTCGTGCTCGTCGACTTCGACCGTGGGCGCCTCGTCGGACGCCGCGGCGAGCAGCTCGTCGTAGTGGACGTCGGCGACGCCGGCCGGGTCGGCACCGCCGATCACGACCACCGTCTTCACCGACGTGAGCTCGCCGCGGATGCCGGCGATCGCCTCGGCGTAGGCGTCCTCGACGAGCAGCACCGACGCCTCGGCGTCATTGACGATGCGGCTCAGCTCGCGTGGTGCGAGGCGGTAGTTGAGGAACGTGAGGCCCATCCCGGCCATCGGCACCCCGAAGTAGGCGTCGACGAACTCGGGCCGGTTCTGGGACAGGATCGCCACCCGATCGCCCGGCGCGGCGATCGTCGCCATGGCGTTGGCGAGGCGCTTGGTCCGGGCGTGCAACGCGGTGAACGAGATCTCCTCGTCGTTGAAGATCAGCGCAGCCCGATCCCCGTACTTGTGCGCACCCATCGCCACGACATCTCCGAGCAACATGCCGTCGAGGTTGGCAGAGCGGGTGACCGATCAGTCAGCCCGACCGTTCACGGAGCAACGCCTCTTGGGCGAACGTGGCCAGCAGCACGCCGTCGGCGTCGAAGACGTGGCCGATGGTGACGCCCCGGCCGGCGCCGAAGTGGTGGGTGCTGACGTCGTAGAGGTGCCAGCGGTCGGCGTGCGGGGGCCGGTGGAACCAGATGGTGTGGTCGAGGCTGGCCATGAAGCGGGACTCGTCGGCCTCGAGCTCAGCCCGCCGCGGGTGGGCCCGCACGACGGAGTCGCACGGCAGGTCGTCGGACAGGTAGGCGAGCCAGCAGCGGTGCAGCAAACCGCCCTCGTGGGTCGCCACGTCGGGCAGCGGCAGCGTCACCCTGATCCACGCCATGATCCGGCCGGTGCCGAACGCGCTCGGCGGCGTCGCCGACTCGGGCACGAAGCAGCGCTCGAAGTCGCTCGACCACGACGACTCATCGAGCTCCTCGGGCCCGGGGACATCCGGCATCGCGATGGCGTCGACGACCGCCGACTCCTCGTCGCGCTGGTACGAGGCCTCGAGGTTCAGGATGGCGCCGATCGCCTGCCGCGCGACGACCCGCCTGGTGGCGAAGCTCCGACCGTTGCGGATCCGATCGACCTCGTACCGCACCGGCTCGGCCGCATCGCCGCCGCCGGATGTAGTACGCCCGCAGGCTGTGCACGTCGAGCGCCTCGTCGACGGTGTTGGATGCGGCGCGCAGCGCCTGGGCCACGATCTGGCCGCCGTACAGGCCGCCCCACGGATAGCTGGGACCGGTTCCGACGAAGGTGTCGGCGCCATGGAGCACGAGATCGAACACGGGCGGAGTCTATGAATCACGCAAGGATCTCGAATAGAGTTCCCATTCATGGCAACCAAGCGAGGCCGGAAAGGCCCGATGTCCGCTGAGCACAAGGCGGCCCTCGCACGCGGGCGATCAGAAGGCAAGGCCGTTCGCGACTACCTCGACGCGCTGCGCGCCAACAAGCCAAAGCGGGGCAGGAAGCGCACGCCCGATTCGATCAAGAAGCGGCTCTCCTCCATCGACAGCCAGCTGAAGGATGCCGATCCGCTGACCGAGCTGCGTCTCGTGCAGGAGCGCCGCGATCTGGAGTACGAACTGCAGTCGATGGAGAGCGCCGTCGACCTGTCGGCGATCGAGAGCTCGTTCGTCAAGGTGGCCAAGTCCTACAGCGAGCGCCAGGGCATCTCGTACGCCGCATGGCGCGAAGTCGGGGTCGAAGCGAGCGTGCTCAAGAAGTCCGGGATCGGGCGCTCCGCCTGATCCCACCTGACATCGGCGTCACGTTTCGGCTGGTGAGGGCGGGCGCAGGCCGTCGAGGGCGGTCGCCATGCGATCCAGGTGACGCAGCGAGCGCTGGAGGTCGAACGCCTCGTCGAGGACCTCCTTGCCGAGCGTGACCTCGGGATCGTTCTCGATCAACGTCCGAAAATCGGACCGTTCGTCCCACGCCGTCATGGCGTTGCGCTGCACGATGCGATAGGCGTCGTCACGGGTCGCTCCGCCGGCGACCAGCGCCAACAGGACGGGCTGACTGAACACCAGGCCGTGCGATGACCACAGGTTCTCGCGCATCCGGTCGGCGTCGACGCGAAGCCCGAGCAACAAGCGGTTGAGACGACCGGCCATGTAGTCGACGAGGGTGGTCGAGTCGGGAAGGATCACGCGCTCGACCGAGGAGTGCGAGATGTCCCGTTCGTGCCACAAGGCGACATCTTGCAGCCCGGCCAGGAGGTTGGACCGCACGACGCGAGCGAGTCCACTGATCGTTTCGGCTGAGATCGGGTTGCGCTTGTGGGGCATCGCCGACGAGCCTTTCTGGCCCGTCTTGAACCCTTCTTGCACTTCGCTCACCTCGGTGCGCTGGAGGTGGCGGAGCTCGACGGCGACCAGCTCGCACGTCGCCGCGACGGACGCCATCGCGTAGAGGAGCTCGGCGTGGCGATCGCGGGCGATCACCTGGGTGGCCGGAACCGGGGTCAGCCCGAGGCGGGCGCCGACGAACGCTTCGACGGCGGGATCGACGTTGGAGTACGTGCCGACGGCTCCCGACAGCTTGCACACCGCGACCGACCGACGGGCGGCTTCGAGTCGGGTGCGATCGCGATCGAGCTGCAGCGCCCACAGCGCGACCTTGGCGCCGAACGTCGTCGGCTCGGCGTGGATGCCGTGGGTGCGCCCGATCATCACCGTGTCCAGGTGGGTGCGGGCGAGGTCGACGAGCGTCGTCAGCAGCTCGTCGGTCGTCGCCAGCACGACGTCGGTGGCGTCACGCATCGCCCAGCACAGGGCGGTGTCGACGACGTCCGACGAGGTCAGCCCGTAGTGGATCCACGAACCGGCGGGCGCGCCGATCGCCGTTTGGACGACGTCCACGAAGGCGGCCACGTCGTGATCGGTCGTGCGCTCGCGCTCGAGCACGGCGGCGACGAACGCCTCGTCGACGACGGGCGCACGGTCGCGACAGGCCGCGGCATCGGCTGCCGGGACGATGCCGAGCTCGGCGTGGGCCTCGGTCGCCAGCAGCTCGACCTCCAGCCAGCGCGCGAAGCGCGTCGTGTCGGCCCAGACCGCGGCCATCGCCGGCGTGGTGTACCGATCGATCATGACTGCCAGAGGACGTAGTCGTCCCGCTCGGCACCGACGCCGACGACGCGGACCGGCACGCCGACCTCGGACTCCACCAGCTCGATCAACGCGCGGGCATCGCTCGGCAGCGCCGACGGCTCCCGCAGCTCGCGCAGGCTGGTGCGCCACCCCGGCAGCGTCCGGTACACCGGCTCGACGCGGGCGAGCACGTCCGAGCGGTCGGGGTAGTGCGCCAGCAGCTGACCGTCGAGGCGGTAGTCGGTGCAGACCTTGATCTCGTCGAACCCGTCGAGCACGTCGAGCTTGGTGAGGGCCAGCTCGGTGAGGCTGTTGAGGCGCACGGCGTGGCGCAGCATCACGCAGTCCAGCCAGCCGGCCCGGCGGCGGCGGCCGGTCACCGTGCCGAACTCCCGCCCGACGTCGACGAGCGTGTCGCCGTCGGCGTCGGTGAGCTCGGTCGGGAACGGCCCGGCGCCGACGCGGGTCGTGTACGCCTTGGTGATGCCGACGACGCGGTCGATGTCGCGCGGCCCGAGCCCGGTGCCCGTGCAGGCGCCGCCCGCCGTCGGGTTGGACGACGTGACGTAGGGATAGGTGCCGTGGTCGAGGTCGAGGAACGTCGCCTGGGCCCCTTCGAGCAGGAGGTGGGCGCCGCCGGCCAGCGCCTCGTGCAGGAGTCCGACGGTGTCGGAGAGGTACGGGGCCAGGCGGGCACCGAGCGCGGTGAAGCGGGTGACGACGTCGTCGACGTCGATCGGCTCGCCGCCGGCGGCCTCGATCTCCCGGTTCTCGGCCACGGCACGGGCCTTGACGTGATCGGCGAAGGCGGCGAGGTCGGCGACGTCACCGGCGCGGATCCCGACGCGGCGGGCCTTGTCGGCGTAGGCCGGGCCGATGCCCTTGAGCGTCGTGCCGATCTTGTCGTCGCCGCGCAGCGCCTCGGCGATGGCGTCGTGGGCCTGGTGCCACGGGAAGATGAGGTGGGCCCGGCTCGACACCTGCAGCCGTTCGCACGACACGCCACGTGTTTCGAGGGCATCGATCTCGGCGAACAGCGTCGGCAGGTCGACGACGACGCCGTTGCCGATCACCGGCACGACGTGGTCGTAGAGGATCCCGCTCGGGATCAGCTGCAGGGCGTACCGATCGCCGCCGACGACGACGGTGTGCCCGGCGTTGTGCCCACCCTGGTAGCGCACGACGTAGCCGTGCTCCTTGGCCAACAGGTCGATGACCTTGGCCTTGCCCTCGTCGCCCCATTGGGCGCCGACGACGACGGTGACGGGCATGGGCACGCTCCCCGGAGATGTGGACGGAACGTGTTGCGAGTCTAGGAGTTCCTCATCCGAGGGTTTCGGTGCATCGGAGGGTTTCGTGCGGGAAGGCCCCGCAGGAAACCCTCGAATGCAACGAAACCCTCCGATGGGTACGGTCCTGCGGCGTGACGACCGTGATGCGGCGGATGGCGTGGGCCGAGATGGACGAGGCGGCGCGGGCCGCGCTGTGTGCTCGCGGCCTCGCCGACATCTTCGATCCCGACTTGCGGGGCTCGATCGCCTCGCTGATCGAGGACGTGCGCGACCGCGGCGATGCCGCCGTGTGCGATGCGCTGGCCCGCTTCGACGGCATCGACGTGGCCCCGGACGGCCTGCGGGTGACCGCCGACGAGATCGCCGCGGCGACCGTGTCGGGCGAGATCGACGCCGCCCTCGACGACGCCATCGCCCACTGCCGGGCGTTCAACTCCCAGATCATGGCCCGTCACGGCGACTGGAGCTTCGAGTCCGAGCCGGGGCTGATCGTCGGGGAGAAGGTCACACCGATCCCGTCGGTCGGGCTGTTCGTGCCGTCGGGCAAGGCGAGCTACCCGAGCGTCGCCTACCAGCTCGGCGCGCCGGCCGCAGTCGCCGGCGTGCCGTCGATCGTCCTGATCGTGCCCCCCATCCCCGGCGGTGACGGCGCCGTCGACCCCGCCGTCCTCGTCGTGTGCCGCAAGCTCGGCATCACCGACGTCTTCCGCGTCAACGGTCCGGCCGGCCTGGCCGCCCTCGGCTTCGGCACCGAGTCGATCCCCAAGGTGCGCAAGATCGTCGGGCCCGGCTCGCCCGCAGTGACGTGCGCACAGGTCGAGCTGCAGCGCTACGGGGTGGCGACGATGATGGTGCTCGGCCCGACCGAGAGCCTGGTGATCGCCGACGCCAGCGCCGACCCCGTGCGCCTGGCCGCCGACCTGCTGATCGAAGCCGAGCACGGCACGGACTCCTCCGTCGTGCTCGTCGCCACGTCGTCGGACCTCGCCGCCGCGACCGATGTCGAGCTGGCCCGCCAGCTCGCCGACCTGCCGGCCGTGCGGGCCGAGGCCGCCCGTGCCTCGCTCGGCGTCAACGGCGGGTGCGTGCTGGTCGACGGGCTCGCCGACGCCGTTGCCGTCGCCAACCGCTACGCCCCGGAACACCTCCAGGTGGCCGTCGCCGACGATGCCGTGGACGCGGTGGTGGACGGCCTGTCCAACGCCGGCGAGATCCTCATCGGTCAGCACACGCCGTTCAGCGCAGCCAACTTCGTGATCGGCTGCCCGGCGTCGCTGCCCACCTCGGGCTTCGCCGAGATCTCGTCGGGCATCACCGTCGAGGCGTTCCTCAAGCGCACCGCCATCGCCCGCGCCGACGGCGCCGCGCTGGCCCGCATGGGTCCGTCGATCACCGCCCTCGCCGACCACGAGGGCTTCCCCGCCCACGCCGCAGCGATCCGCCGCCGCACCGGCTGAGCAGCCCGGCGGCTACCCGAGCTCGGCGGCGAGGTCGCCGAGGCGGCGCTCACCTTCCGGCGTCTGCCCGCCGCGCTCCAGGAAGTTGGTCATCGCAGCCTGGGTGCGGGGATCGGCGAGCGTGCCCGAGAAGGCATGGGCCTCGGCCAGCAGCTGCTCGACGACGCCGGCTTCGGCCCGCACGACGCTGGCCTTGGCCGCCGCAACGGCATGCGGCGGGAACGAGGCGATGCGCGCCGCGAGGCGATCGACGAACGTCGCCAGCTCGTCGGTGGGCAGGACCCGGTTCACCCACCCCCACCGCTCGGCCGTCTCGGCGTCGATGTCGTCGCACCCGAGGATCGCCTCGAGCGCCCGGCTGCGCCCGATGAGCCGGGGCAGGCGCACCGTGCCCGTCCCGCCGGGGATGATCCCGAGCGCCACCTCGGGCTGGTTGAACATCGCGGTCGGCCCGGCGAAGCGCATGTCGCAGCTGAGGGCGATCTCGCTGCCGCCGCCGCCGACACGGCCTTCGATCACGGCGATCGTCGCCTTGGGCATCTGGCGCAGCTGCTCGCACATCTGGTGGTACGTGCTCAGCTCGGTCGGCGGCGCCGGCGACTCCTCGGTCGGGAACTGGAGGATCGCGGCGACGTCGAAGTGGGCGATGAACCACTCAGGGTTCGCCGAGCGCAGCACGACGACGCGGACCTCGTCGTCGCGCGCCAGACCGTCGATCGTCTCGGCCAGCTCGAGGTAGAGCGGCACGGTCATCAGGTTGATGGGGGCGTTGTCGACGACGAGGGTCGCGACGCCCTCGTGCACGGACACGATCAGGTTGCCAGAGGCCACGAACCCACTGTGCCACGGGCCCGGCGACCCGCTCGCCACCGTGGTACGCCTTTGACGAATGAGCAATGAGCACGACGCGACACATCGCCTCGTCGAGGTCACGACGATGGCGCTGTACGTGTCCATCGCCCTGCTCGCCGCGCTGGCCGCCGTCGACGAGGACGCCCTGTCGCGCAACGACACGCTGCTGTTGATCTGGGGCACGGCGCTCGGGCTCGCCGTCGCCCACTACGTCGCCTTCCGCCTCGCCAGCGCCCTCGCCCGCGGCAAGCACCTCGGGCGCGGGGATGTCGTGATCGCCGGCGTGCAGTTCTTCGGGGCGATGATCGTGCCGGCGGCGGTCACGGGCGTCGAGCTGCTGTTCGGCGACGACGAGGACGACGTGGACACGGCGGTGTTCGCGCTGGCCGTCATCCTCGGCGTCACCGGCTACATGGTCAGCCGCGGCAACGGGTCCAGCCGCCGACGAGGCGTGGTGCTCGGGCTGGCCGTCCTGGTCGTCGGCCTCGTGACCGCCCTGGTGAAGAACGCCCTCGCCGGCCATTGATTGGCGAACTGGTCACGAGATGACCAGTTCACTCCGGCACGATGGACCCGACGCTGCGATTCGGCGCGATGACTCGGCGTGTCGCCGTTCGTCGTACCGGGCAGAGAGGAGCACCATGACCCCCCACGATCACGATGCCGCCATCCGGGCCCGCGCCCTGGTGCGCGACTTCGACGACCACCACGCCGTCGCCGGTGTCGACCTGGAGGTCGGCCGCGGCGAGGTGTACGGCTTCCTCGGCCCCAACGGCGCCGGCAAGTCGACGACCGTGCGGATGCTCTGCACGCTGCTGTCGCCGACGAGCGGCGAGGCGGCCGTCGCCGGCTTCGACGTCGTCCGCGAACCCGGGCGTGTGCGCCTGCACATCGGTGTCGCCCTCCAGGAGGCGGCGCTCGATCCCCGTCAGACCGGGCGCGAGCTGCTGCGCCTGCAGGGCCGGTTGTACGGGCTGTCGAGCCGCGACGCCGCCCAGCGCACCGAGCAGCTCGCCGAGCTCATCGACATCGGTGACGCCCTCGACCGGCGGATCGCCGGCTACTCGGGTGGCATGAAGCGCCGCCTGGACCTGGCCGCCGCGCTGGTCCACAACCCGGAGGTGCTGTTCCTCGACGAGCCGACCACCGGCCTCGACCCGGTGAGCCGCACCGCCGTGTGGCAGGAGGTCGAGCGGCTCAACCGGGACCTCGGCATGACGATCTTCCTGACGACCCAGTACCTCGAAGAAGCCGACGTGCTGGCCGACCGGGTGGGGATCATCGACGACGGCGTGATCGTCGCCGAGGGCACGCCCACCGAGCTGAAGCGTCGCGTCGGCAACGACCTCGTGATCGTGACCCTCGGCCGGGATGCGCCCGATGTGCGGGCCACCCTCGCCGCGCTCCCCGACGTGCTCGATGTCGATGCCCACGGCAACGAGGTCGTGATCTCGTCGGAGAACGGCTCGGCTGCCGTCGCCGACATCGTCGTGGCCCTGCGCGATGCCGGCGCCGACGTCAAGGAGCTGACGCTGCGCAGCCCGACGCTGGACGACGTGTTCCTCGAGCTCACTGGGACTCGGATGACTGCCGACGAGGAACGGGCCCGCGAGCGCGAGGAGGCAGCGGCGTGACCACCACCATCGACCAGGTCGTCGGCCGCGACGTCGACATCCGTGCCCGTCCCGCCGGCTTCGTCACCGACACCGTCGCCATCGCCGGGCGGGCGCTGCGCGCGGTCCCGCGCGACCTCGAAGCCGTGATCCCGGGGATCTTCATCGCCCTGTTCTTCTTCATCGTCAACATCGCCACGCTGTCGAACATCACCGAGACCAACATCCCCGGCTTCGACTTCAAGGCGTTCCAGCTGCCGACCGCGATCCTGCTCGGCGTCACCGGCGTGTCCCGGGCCCCAGCGCTCGTGCTCGATGTCCAGAACGGCTACTTCGACCGCCTGTTGCTGAGCCCAGTGCGCCGAAGCTCGATCCTGCTCGGGCACATGGTCGCCGACGTCGCCGTCGCCATCGGGCTGGTCATCCCGATCACGGCCGTCGGGTTCCTGGTCGGCGTGCGCTTCGACACCGGCGTGCTCGGCGTCCTCGCCTTCATCGCCCTCGGTGCGATCTGGAGCCTGGCGTTCACCGGCTTCGGCTACGCCATCGCCCTGAAGACCGGCAACCCGGCCGCCGTGAACTCGTCGTTCCTGCTGTTCTTCCCGTTCCTGTTCCTGACGACGTCATACGTCCCGCGCGAGCAGCTCGACGGCTGGCTCGAGGTCGTGGCCGCGTGGAACCCGGTGACGTACCTGCTGCAGGGCATGCGCACGCTGATCTACGGCGGCTGGGACTGGAGCGATCTCGGCGCTGCGCTGCTCGCCGTGGCGATCGTCGGCGCCGTGAGCATGTCGCTGTGCTTCGCCGCCCTGCGCGGCCGCATCAAGCGGGGCGGAACGTAGTCACCCTTGTCACCACCCTCGTCGAGGAGGAAGATCCCTCCTCGACGAGGGAGGTCGACCATGGCGGATGTGCAGGTCATCGATGAGGCGACGTTCGACGCCTTGCGGGCGGTGTTCGCCGGCGAGCTGATCCAGGCAGCCGACGACGGCTACGACGCCGCCCGACGCGTGTGGAACGGCAACATCGACCGGCGGCCGGCGATCATCGCCCGCTGCGGCGGGGTCGCCGACGTGCAGCAGGCGCTGGCGTTCGCGATCGAGCGCGACCTGCTGGTCGCGGTGCGCGGCGGCGGTCACAGCGCGCCGGGGTACGGCACGAACGACGGCGGGCTGGTGATCGACCTCAGCCCGATGAAGGGCATCCGCGTCGACCCGACCGCCCGCACGGCGATGGCCCAGGGCGGCGTCCTGTGGCGCGAGCTCGACCGGGAGACGCAGGCGTTCGGGCTGGCCACGACCGGCGGCACGGTGTCCAACACGGGCATCGCCGGGCTCACCCTCGGCGGCGGGCTCGGCTGGCTGATGGGCAAGCACGGCCTGAGCGTCGACAACCTCATCTCCGCCGATGTCATCACGGCCGATGGCACGTTCCGCACCGTCAGCGCCACCGCCGAGCCCGACCTGTTCTGGGCCCTGCGCGGCGGCGGTGGCAACTTCGGCGTGGTCGTCTCGTTCGAGTACGACCTGCACCCGGTCGACACGGTGCTCGGCGGGTTGGTCGTCTACGGACTCGACCAGGCGGCCGACGTCATGCGCTTCTACCGCGAGTTCTGCGCCACGCTGCCCGACGAGGCCGAGGCCTACCTCGGTCTGCTGACCGACCCGAACGCCGGCATGCCCGTCGCCGCCATGGTCCTCGGGTACAACGGCGACCTCGCCGAGGGCGAGCGGGTGCTGGCCCCGGCGCGCAACTTCGGGCAGCCGCTCGTCGACCTCGTCGGCCCGATGCCCTACGGCGCCCGCCAGCTGATGCTCGACGAGCCCAACGCCATCCACGGGTTGCAGCGCTACTGGCGCTCGTCGTTCCTCGACGCCATCTCCGACGACCTCATCGACGCGGTCGTCGACCAGGCCGCCGCGTTCTCGTCGCCACTCAGCGCCCTGCTGTTCTTCTACATGCACGGGGCGGCGACCCGGGTGCCGGTCGACGCGACGGCGTTCGCGGCGCGCCAACCGATGTGGGACTTCGACGCCGTCGGCCAGTGGGTCGACCCGCTCGAGAACGACACCCACACGGCATGGGCGAAGACGTCGTGGGACGCGTTCTCGCCACACCTCGGTGACGCCGTCAGCTACATCAACCACCTCAACGGCGACGAGGTGCCGGAGAAGATCCGGGCGTCGTACGGCTCGAACCACGCGCGGCTGCGCGAGGTCAAGCAGCGCTACGACCCGACGAACGTCTTCCGGGTCAACCCGAACATCAGCCCCGATTGACGACATCCGAGGGTTTCGTGCGGGGCTTCCCCGCACGAAACCCTCGGATGCAACGAAACCCTCGGATGGGTCAGGCGGTGACGGTCAGCTCGGTGTCGGTGGCGTCGACGTGGATCACGCCGCCCTCGAGGACCTTGCCCTCGAGCAGCAGCATCGCCGCCCGGTCGCCGATCTCGCGCTGGATGATGCGCTTGAGCGGGCGGGCGCCGAACGCCGGGTCGAAGCCTTCGCGGGCCAGGTGGGCCATCGCGGCCTCGGTGATGTCGAGCTCGATGCGCCGCTCGGCCAGCCGCCGGCGCCACGTGTCGAGCTGGATCCCCACGATCTTCTCCAGGTCGGCCTCGGTGAGCGCCTGGAAGCGGATGATCTCGTCGACCCGGTTGATGAACTCGGGCTTGAAGAAGTCGAGCGGCTCACCCGGCAGGTTCGACGTCATGATCATCACGACGTTGGTGAAGTTGACCGTGCGACCCTGCCCGTCGGTGAGGCGCCCGTCGTCGAGCACCTGCAGCAGCGTGTTGAACACGTCGGGGTGGGCCTTCTCGATCTCGTCGAGCAGCACGACCGAGTACGGCCGGCGTCGCACGGCCTCGGTCAGCTGGCCGCCCTCGTCGTAGCCGACGTAGCCGGGAGGCGCGCCGAGCAGGCGGGACACCGAGAACTTCTCCATGTACTCGCCCATGTCGATGCGCACCATCGCCGCCTCGTCGTCGAACAGGAACTGGGCCAGCGCCCGAGCGAGCTCGGTCTTGCCGACACCCGTCGGGCCGAGGAACATGAACGACCCGATCGGCCGGTTCGGGTCGGACAGCCCGGCCCGGCTGCGGCGGATCGCGTTGGCGACCGCAGTCACCGCAGCGTCCTGGCCGACGACGCGCTCGTGAAGGTGGTCCTCGAGGTGGATCAGCTTGGCTGCCTCGGCCTCCATCAGCCGGCTCACCGGGACACCGGTCCACTTGGAGACGACCTCGGCGATGTCCTCGGCGTCGACCTCCTCCTTGAGCATCCGCTTGTCGTGCTGCAGGTCGTCGAGGTGGGCGGTGGCCTCCTCGATGCGCCGCTCCAGCTCCGGGATGCGGCCGTAGCGGATCTCCGCCGCCACGTTGAGGTCGGCCTCCCGCTCCAGCTGGGTGCGGAGCTGCTCGAGCTCCTCCTTCAGGGTGCGGATGGCGTCGATCGCCTCGCGCTCGCCCTCCCAGTGGGCCTTCATGACCGCCGACTCGGCGTTCAGCGCGGCGAGCTCGTCGACGAGCGCCTCGAGGCGGGCCTTCGACGCGTCGTCGGACTCCTTCTCCAGGGCCAGCTGCTCGATCTCCAGCTGCAGGATGCGGCGCTCGACGATGTCGATCTCGGTGGGCATCGAGTCGATCTCGATGCGCAGCTTGCTCGCCGACTCGTCGACGAGGTCGATGGCCTTGTCGGGCAGGAAGCGGTTGGTCAGGTAGCGGTTGGACAGCACGGCCGCGGCGACGAGCGCCGAGTCCTGGATGCGCACGCCGTGGTGCACCTCGTAGCGCTCCTTGAGGCCGCGCAGGATGCCGACGGTGTCCTCGACCGACGGCTCGGCGACGTACACCTGCTGGAACCGGCGCTCGAGGGCGGCGTCCTTCTCGATGTGCTTGCGGTACTCGTCGAGCGTCGTGGCGCCGACCATCCGCAGCTCGCCGCGCGCCAGCATCGGCTTGATCATGTTGCCGGCGTCCATCGCCCCTTCGGCCGCGCCGGCGCCGACGATCGTGTGCAGCTCGTCGACGAACGTGATGACCTCGCCGTTGGCGTCGGTGATCTCCTTGAGGACCGCCTTCAGGCGCTCCTCGAACTCACCGCGGTACTTGGCCCCGGCGATCATCGAGCCGATGTCGAGGGCGACGAGGCGCTTGTTCTTGAGGCCCTCGGGGACGTCGCCGTCGGCGATGCGCCGGGCCAGGCCCTCGACGATGGCGGTCTTGCCGACGCCCGGCTCACCGATCAGGACGGGGTTGTTCTTGGTGCGGCGCGACAGCACCTGGATGACGCGGCGGATCTCGTCGTCGCGGCCGATGACCGGATCGATCTTGCCGTCGCGGGCGCGGGCCGTGAGGTCCTGGCCGTAGCGCTCGAGCGCCTGGAACTGGTCCTCGGGGTTCGGCGAGGTCACGCGGTGCGAGCCGCGCACCTCCTGCAGCACCTGCAGCAGCTCCTCGGTGCCGACGCCGAGCCGCTCGTGCATGGCGAGCAGCAGGTGCTCGACGGACAAGTAGTCGTCGCGGAGGTCCTTCTGGAACTGCTGGGCCCGCTCGAAGACCTGGTTCAGCTCGCGCGACAGGCGCGGCTCGTCGCCGCCGTAGGCCTTGGGCAGCTTGGCGACGGCCTCGTCGGCGCGGTTGCGCACCATCAGCGGCGCCTGACCCAGCTTGCCGAGGACGGCGGGCACGACCGTGCCGTCCTGTGACGTCAGGGCGACGAGCACGTGGTCCGGCGTGAGCTCGGGGTTGGCGTTCCCCTTGGCCTGGTCGATGGCGGCGGCCATCGCCTCCTGCGTCTTGATCGTCCACGTCTTCGGGTCCAGCGCCATGCGAGCAGTCTACCTCCGTACAAGAAACTTGAGTCACTTCGTATCAAGTTCGACGGGGGTTTGAGAGCATTGCTGCCCGGCCACGGACTTCACGTCCCCTGCGTTCGCGCGTTACAGTTCCATGACACTGGCGGTGGTGGTCGCCAGCAGAGGAGGCCCGCCCGAATGGACGCACCCATGCCCACGATCCCCGTTCCCCCGCGACGCGCTCGCCGTCGGCGCCTACGCGTGTACAGCGTGACGGCCGTCGCCGGGCTGTCGATGCTGGTCACGCAGTGCGCGCCACAGCAGTGCGCACCGGCGCCGGCACCGGCGCCGGCACCGTCCGGATCGGCGATCCAACAAGTCGTGAACCTGGTGAACCAGCAGCGGGCGCAGGCCGGTGTCGGACCGCTGAACCTGCACCCCGCGCTCGATCAGCTCCGCCCAGGCCCACTCGAACGACCAGGCCGCCCGCAACACCATGACCCACGTCGGCAGCAACGGTTCCCAGATCATCGATCGCATCGCAGCAACCGGATACGCGGCGCGGACGTGGGGCGAGAACGTCGCCGCCGGGCAACCCGACGCGGCGTCGGTGATGCAGTCCTGGATGAACAGCGCCGGTCACCGCAGGAACATCCTCGACCCAGCGTTCTCGGACATCGGCGTCGGGCTCGCCTACTCGGCGAACGGCACGCCGTACTGGACCCAGGACTTCGCCGCCGGCTGAGGTCGGACCAACGGCGGCCGCCCGCCGTCACCCGCAGACTGTGACACCCCCTCGGTAGGGTCGGTCGACGTGCCGTCCCTCCGGCCGCGGTGGCCCACCGAGCGCTGGGCGGCGGCCCGCGCCCCGGCCGGGCCGGCGCCGACGGTGGTCGCCAGCTGGGTCGACGGCGCCCTCCACCTGTGGGGGTGGGACGGCGCCCACACCGCCCTGCCCACCGGCCTGCGCCGGGCGTTCGACACGCCGGCGTGGCGGGTCGACCCGTTCCAGGTCGGCCACCTCTCCTCGGTCGAGGTCCGCCTGCCCGGCGGCGACGTCATCCGCCCGGCCACGGTGCGGTTGCCGAGCGCCCAGGTCGCGCGCTGGCTCGGCGCGCTGAGCGATCGCGAGCGCGGCGAGTCGGACTCGTTGGCCTGGCTCAGTGCCGTCGCCGATCTCGCCGCGGCCACCGTCGCCGCCGGCCTCGTCACGCCGCGCGTCGGGGAGGAGCGCGAGATGCTCGTCGCCCGCTGGGCCCCCGTGCCCGACGACACGGTCGACGCCGCGCTCGCCGCGCTCGATGCCGTGCGCCCGCCGATCTGCTTCCCTGCCGACGGCGGCACCACGGTGGCCGACGTCCACGCGACGCTGGTCGACGCCGTCGCCCGGGGTCGGCTGTCCGCGCACGACTGGCGGGCGGCGTTGCCCAGTCGCCGCGACCCGGCGCTGTCCGCCGCCCGCTCCATCCTGCGGGCGCTCGCCGATCCCGACCCGGCGATCGGCGGCGGCGGGCTCGCCCATCCCGACGAGCTCGCCGCGCTCGGCGGCGCGGCTCGAGCGCCACGAGCGTCGCCAGCGCGGCGAGCCGGTCGTGGTGCCGCGCGTCCGCCTGATCGTCCCGGAGGACCCCTACGACGACTGGGAGGTCCGCCTCGAGCTGGTCGACGACGTCGATCCCGGCCGCTGGTGCACCGCCGAGGACGTGTGGGATGCCTCGTCGCTCGCCGTCGAGGTGGCTGGTGGTGCAGACCACGTGCCGCGCTTGGCCGACGCCGTCACCGAGCTCGCCCTCACGCTGGCCGGCTGCGTCGAGACGGCGGCCGAGCTGGCCACCGCCCACGAGCCGGCATCGCTCGAGCTCGACGTCGAGGCGGCCGAGCGGTTCCTCGAGCAGGCGCCGGCCGAGCTGGCCCGCCGCGGCATCGACCTCGTCGGCCCGGAGCGGCTGGTGCGGGCCGGGATCAGCCTCCGTGGCCGGGCCACGCCGACCGCCGGCGGCGACCACAGCAAGCGGTTCGGCCGCGAGGCCGTCGTGCAGTGGCGCCTCGTCGTGGCCGACGACGACGGCCCGGCGGCGTTGTCGGACGCCGAGCTGGAACGGGCCGCCCGCGCCGGGGCCACGCTCCTGCACAGCGGTCGGCGCTGGGTCCGCATCGACCCGGCGGCCCTGCGCCGTGCTCGGCGCCGGCTCGAGGACCACGTCCGCGACTTCGCCGAGGTCGACGCGGTGACGCTGCTGCGCCTCGCCGGCGAGGGCGAGCTCGACCCGCCGGCACCGAGCGCCGCGCCGACGTGGACGGACGAGCTGCTCGGTGGGCTTCCCGACGAGCGGTTGCGCGAGGAGCACGAGCCGGCGTCGTTCCACGGCGAGCTGCGCCCGTACCAGCGCCGGGGCCTGGCGTGGCTGCGCTTCCTCGACCGCCTCGGCCTCGGCGGCTGCCTCGCCGACGACATGGGCCTGGGCAAGACGGCCACCACGCTGGCCCACCTGCTCGAGCGTCCCGGCCCGCACCTCGTGATCTGCCCGCTGTCGGTGGTCCACAACTGGGAGGCCGAGGCCGGCCGCTTCGCGCCGTCGCTGCGCGTCGTCGTCCACCACGGCGCCGAGCGGGACCTCGACGACCTCACCGGGGCCGACCTCGTCGTCACCACCTACGGCCTGCTCGCCCGCGACATCGAGCACCTCGCGGCGATCGAGTGGGCCACGGTCGTCGCGGACGAGGCCCAGGTCATCAAGAACCCGGCCACCCACGCCGCCAAGGCGCTGCGCGCCCTGCGCGCCGGGCAGAAGCTGGCCCTGACGGGGACGCCCGTCGAGAACCGGTTGGCCGACCTGTGGGCGATCCTCGACGCCGTCAACCCGGGCATGCTCGGCAGCCGCGAGCGCTTCCGCCACCGCTTCGCCAAGCCCATCGAGCGCGATGGCGACGGCGAGGCCGCGGCGCGACTGCGGCGGATGACGCAGCCGTTCGTGCTGCGCCGCACCAAGGCCGACCGGTCGTTGGTCCCCGACCTCCCCGACAAGATCGAGCAGGTCGCCTTCGCCGGCCTCACGCGAGAGCAGGCCGTGCTCTACCAAAACGTCGTCGACCAGCTGCTCGCCGACGCCGCGACCACGAGCGGGATGCGCCGGCGCGGGCTCGTGCTCGCCGCGCTGACCCGGCTCAAGCAGATCTGCAACCACCCGGCCCACGTGCTCGGCGACGGCTCCCGCCTCGCCGGGCGCTCCGGCAAGCTGGCCCGCTTCGACGAGCTCGTCGACGAGCTGCTCGACGTCGACGAGCGGGCCCTCGTGTTCACCCAGTTCCGGGAGATGGGCGAGCTGCTCGTGCGCCACCTCCACGAGCGCCTCCAGCTCACCGTCCCGTTCCTCCACGGCGGCGTGAGCAGGCCAGGCCGGGACCGGATGGTCGCCGACTTCCAGGCCGGGATCGGCCCGCCCCTGCTGCTCGTGTCGCTCAAGGCCGGCGGCACCGGCCTCAACCTCACCGCCGCCAGCCAGGTGATCCACTACGACCGCTGGTGGAACCCGGCCGTCGAGGACCAAGCCACCGACCGGGCATGGCGGATCGGCCAGGGGCGCACCGTCAACGTCCACAAGCTCGTGTGCGAGGGGACGGTCGAGGAGCGCATCGCCGCCATCATCGACCAGAAGCGGGCGCTCGCCGACTCCGTCGTCGGCAGCGGTGAGGCGTGGCTGTCGGAGATGTCGACCGCTGAGCTGCGCGAGCTGGTGCACCTCGAGGCATCGTCGTGACGGTGCCCCGGCGGCTCATCACGCCGCACCCGCAGGGTCGCTTGCCGGCGGCGATGCTGCGTGCCCTCGCCGCCGAGATGTCGGATCCCGGGCGCTTCTCGCGTGCCAAGTCGTACGCGCGCGACGGGGCGGTCATCGACATCGTCATCGAGCCGGGCGAGGTCCGCGGCGAGGTCCAGGGCTCGCGGTACGAGCCATACGTGGCCACGATCTACGCCGCCCCCGCGCCGGTCGACGAGGGCCTGCTCGGGCTGATCCCCGAGCGGTCGGAGCTGATGGCCACGTGCAGCTGCCCGGACGCCGAGACGTTCGGCGTCTGCAAGCACGCGCTGGCCGTGCTCCTCGTGCTCGCCGACGAGCTGACCATCGAACCGGATCTGCTCGGTCGCTGGCGCGGTGGCGACCCCGCCTCGTCGCCGGTGGCGACGCCGGAGGCGCCCGACGAGTCGATCGACGTGCTGGCACCGCTGTTGCGGACGTCCGGACCGTTGCCCGAGCGGGTGGTGATCCCACCCCGGTTGCCTGTCGCGATGGCAGCGACCACCGACCCCCGCGACGCGGACGTCGCAGCGGCGGTGACCGCGGCCATCGCGGAGCTGCGCACGCGCTGAGGGGCAGGGAGCTCAGCGGGCGCACGGCTCACTGGTGCGCGATCGAGTCTCACGACGCGTGCGGCGCCTCCGAATCCACGGACGCACCAGCGAGCCAAGGACCGCAACCCTGGTTCGCTCGCTCGAAGACTCGCTCGCTCACGCCGCGTCGGGCGGCGACCCGGGGAGGTGGGTCAGCGCGGGACGACGGCGGAGCCGACGACGGGTCCGGCGGGGGAACTCGAGCTCGAGGCGCTCGCGGCGCTCGCGGGCGATCTGGAAGGCGGTGTCAGCGGCGATCATGTGCACGGTCGGCTCCTCGTCTGGGCACGTCTGGGGAAACGTCTCCACATGACGAACGTACGACCGATTCTGGACAGTTCCGGTCCTCGTTCTTGCGCGATGCTGTGGCGATCGACACCCCCGTGCGCCTGCTCCGCCTGCTGGTCCTGTTCTCGACGCGTCCGTCCTGGTCAGCGGCCGATCTGACGACGCGGCTGGAGGTCACCGGACGGACCTTGCGGCGCGACGTGACCCGCCTGCGCGACCTCGGATATCCCATCGAGAGCACGACCGGGCGCCACGGCGGCTACGCCCTCGGCGCCGGTGGTCGACTGCCGCCGCTGCTGCTCGACGACGACGAGGCGGTCGCCGTGACGCTCGGGCTGCAGCAGCTGTCGGGCACGGCCGATGCGTCGCTCGCCGAGGCCGCCCTCGCCGCGCTGGCCAAGGTCGTGCAGGTGATGCCGAGCGCCCTGCGCGAGCGGGTCGAGACGCTCGGCGCGATGACCGTCCGACTCGGCCGCACCGCCGCCGGCGACGGGCTCGTCACCGACGTCGGGATCCTGATGGCGCTGGCCCAGGCCGCCCGCCGCGGCGACCGACTGCGCTTCGACTACCGGACGGGCGACGACCGCACGAGCCGGCGCCACGTCGAGCCCCACCGCCTCGTCTCGCTGCGCAACCGCTGGTACCTCGTCGGCTTCGACCTCGACCGGGACGACTGGCGCACGTACCGCGTCGACCGCGTCGGTCCGCCGGTGGCCACGGGCTTCAAGCGTGCCGAGCGGCCGGCGCCCGACGCCGCGGCGCTGGTCGCCGAAGGCGTGGCCGTGCGGGTCTACGACATCCAGGCGCGGATCCGCTTCCCGGTGCCGCCCGATGTCGTCGCCCGCCACATCGCGCCGACGATCGCCGTCATCCAGCCCCATCGCCAGGGCGCCACCACGACGACCGTGCTGATGGGCGGCGACCTCGACTACATCGCCACCTACCTGGCCAGCCTGCCGTTCCCGTTCGAGGTCCTCGATCCGCCGGAGGTGCGCGCCGAGATCGCCGCCCACGCCCGGCCGGCTGCTGGCGTACGTCGGCGAGTCGGGCTGACCGCGCTCAGCCGAGGTCGAGGCGCTCGCCGCGGCAGAACACCGACAGCGGGCCGTTCGACGACACGACGAACACCAGCGTCGACTGCTCGTCGGCCGTGAACCGGAGCGCCGACGTGTGCCGGGTGCCGAGGAACGGGCCGAGGTTCCGCGACCGCTCGGATGACCGCAGCTGCACGCCGACGGTGCCGATGATGCCGCGGGGTCGACGAGCGCAGCCCGGTCGTACTGCGAGAGGCGCGTTGAGGAGGGCGGCGAAGTGGGCCCGGTGGGAGAGGTCGAGGCGGGGGATCTCCACCGCCGCCCCCATGCCGACGCGAGCGAGCTGGCGGGGGTCGCCGGAGAGGCTCCACACGAGGGTCGCGCCGACCCGCCCGGCACCCAGCCAGTGCGTGCACAGCTCGACGATGTTGGCCAGCACGTCCGGGTCGGCGTCCGGGGCGTGGCGGGCGATGCGGGTCGGCGAGGTCGACCGACAGCGGCTTCGTCGACCACTGGATCCCGTCCCACGTGGCGACGCCCTGCGGCGTCGAGAGGCGGACCCAACCGCGGCCGAGGCGCTGGACGACGAGGGCACCGGTGGCGGTGGCCAGGTGCACGGCCGACGACTCGTACTCGCGGGTGCGGTCGAAGCAGATCAGGCGCTCGCCGTTGCCGACGACGCGGGCCACGAACGAGGAGCGGCCGTCGGCCAGGCGGCGGGCCACGGCGAGCGGGATGTCGGAGATGTCGACGATCTCGAGCGAGCCGGCCGGCTGGCGACGCATCGCGTCCGGCGTCGCCAGCAGGGCGCCGTAGCGAGGGGCGATCCCCTCGTGGGCGTGCGGGTGACGGGCGTAGTCGAGCTCGGCGAGCAGCAGCGCCAGCAAGTCGTCGTCGTCATCGGGCATCCAGATGCCCTCGTCGTCGAGCTCGTTGCGCAGCCGCAGCATGCGACGCCCGTGGGCGTCGAGCTCCGATGGCGACGTGTTCACGGCCTCCAGCCTGCCCGAACCCAGCCGAGAACGCGTCGCGTCACAGCGAACTCCGAGCTGGTCTGCGACCCGTCGTCGTTCTGTGTCACCGCACACGTCGTCAACGACGTGAGCGGTGACACAGAGTGGGTTGCGTCGGTTGGGACGCTGCTTTGGTCGCGTCAGATGGCTCGTTTCGACGGAAGACCGCGACCGAAACGACGTCGGCGAACCGTGAGCCCGTTCTGTGTCACGTCATATGTCCCCGGGGACATATGTACGTGACACAGAGCGAACAGGGCGCGCAGCACCGAGCCAGACCCGGAGCGAATCCGGCCCCCCGGTCGTCCGGAGCTCTTCCAACCCCAACAGGCACCGGTCCAATTGACGGACGCTCTGACACAGACACGGAAGCAGTCGCCGCGCCCAGTTGCAGTTGGCGCAACGGGTTCAGCGCAGCCGCAGGACGTTCCCGGTGACCAGCCAGGCCGCGTCGCTGCACAGCCAGGCGATGACGGCGCCGACGTCGGCCGGGTCGGCCACGTGGTGGAGCTCGCGCGATCGGGCGACCAGGTCCCGGACGTCGTCGGTGACCCAACCCGTGTCGGTGACGGGCGGGTGCACGATGTTGGCCGTGATGCCGAACGGGGCCAGCTCGGCGGCGGCCGACATCGTGTAGTTCTCGAGCGCCGCCTTGGCTGCGCCGTAGGAGACCTCCTGCGGGAACCCGTTCGGGCCGCCCGAGGTCAGCCCGACGATGCGGCCCCACGTCGCGGCGCGCGGCGATGTGGCGCTGGGCCAGCTCGGCGATCAGCAGGGCGCCGGCGCGGGCGTCGACGCCGAGGTTGCGCTCGATCGTCGCCGGCGACACCGCGGCCAGGCTGCGTCCGAGGCGGTCGGTCGGGACCGGCGCGAACGTGTCGGCCTGCCAGCCGCTGGCGTTGTTGACGAGGATCGACACCGGCCCGAGCCGCTGCTCGGCCTCGTCGAACACCATCGCCGCGGCACCCGGCGCGGTGAGGTCGATCTCGAGCGCCACGCCACGACCGGGGTGGGCGGCGATCGCCGTGAGGACGTCGTCCGCGCCACCGGCCCGATCGACGGCGTAGGCCGCCGGGAGGCCGGGATCGACCGGGTCGTCGACGCGCAGGTAGGACACGAGCACGTCGACGCCGGCCGCGGCGAGGGCGATGGCCGTCGCCGCGCCGATGCCGTGGTTGGCGCCGGTGACGACCGCAACGCGTCGTTCGGGTGTCGGAACAGCGGGCTCGCCCACGATGGAACCTCCGTGACCGTGTTCGGGTTCCCATTCGTACAAGACACCCGCGCACCCCTCCATCAAGATGACGGCATGCCCGCCGCCGTCCTCGTCGACCCGACATGGCACGGCAGCACGTGATCGCCCGGTTGCGGGCCCGCCAGGAGTGGGCGCTGTGCGGGGGCCTGTACCGGGCGGCGCCCGGTCACACGGTGGTGTGGTGGATCGGCATCGTCCTGCGCGGCGCCCTGCCGGCCGCCATCGCCGTCACGTCCGGATGGCTGATCCGCGCCGTCACCGAGGGCACCGCGCTCACGTGGCCGCTCGTCACGATGGCCGTCGTCTTCGTCGGCAGCCAGGTCCTCGGTCCGCTGCACGAGGCGCTCGGCTACGACCTCGGCAACCGCACGGCCACGTCGCTCAACGACCGCTTGATGGCGGCGACGCTCGACCCCCCGGGCGTCGCCCACCTCGAGCGCGGCGACCTGGCCGACGACCTGTCGATGGCCCGCGACTTCGACCTCGGCATGACCGGCCCGCCGCTCTCGTACGCCATGAACTTCGTCGCCGATGGCCTCGTCGGGCTCGCCAGCGGCGTCGCATCGGCGATCGTGCTCGCCTACTACGGCTGGTGGCAGGCGATCGTGCTCGTCCTCGCGTGGTCGGCGACGCACTGGATCCTGCGCGAGAGCGCGATCTGGTTCGACCGCCGCACGCCCGAGGTGATGCGGGCCCAGCGCCTCGCCGACTACTCCTACCGCCTGGCCGTCGACCCGCCGGCGGCCAAGGAGGTGCGCCTGTTCGGGCTCGCCGACTGGGTCATCGACCGCTTCACCGCCCAGCGCCAGCGGCTCTACGACCTGCAGTACGAAGCGACCCGGTTGCGCGAGCGGTCGATGGTCGGGGCGCTGGCGATCGTGCTGGTGGCCAACCTCGTCGTGCTCTGGACGCTCGGCCGGCGGGCGGTCGACGGGGACCTCGACCTGGCCGCCGTGATCGTCGCCATGCAGGCCGTGATCGGCGTCAGCGCGATCGCCTTCGGCGGCCTCAACTGGGCGGTCGACGGGACCGCCGCGCCCGTCGCCGCGGTCGGCACGCTGGAGGCGGCGATGGGCCCGGCTGGTGCCCTGCCGACCGACGGCCGCGCCGTCGTGCCCGCCGGTCGCGGACCGGAGATCCGCTTCCGCGACGTGTCCTTCGGCTACCCCGGCGGTCCGCTCGTCCTCGACGACTTCGACCTCGTCATCCCGGCCGGCTCGTCGCTCGCGATCGTCGGCCAGAACGGCGCCGGCAAGACGACGCTGGCCAAGCTGCTCTGTCGCTTCTACGACCCGGTCGCCGGTTCCGTGGAGGCCGACGGCATCGATCTGCGGGCGCTCGACATCGACGACTGGCGGCGCCACGTCACCGCCGTGTTCCAGGACTTCGTGCGCTTCGAGCTCCCGTTGCGCGACAACGTCGCCCCGGGTCGGGAGCTGTCCGACGCCGAGATCCTCGCCGCCCTCGAGGGCGCCGGCGCGGGCGCCGTGGCCACGCTCGACACGCCGCTGGCCAAGGGCTACGCCGGCGGCACCGACCTGTCGGGCGGGCAGTGGCAGCGAGTCGCCCTGGCCCGCGCCCTCGCTGCCGTCCGCAGCGGCGCCGGCGTGGTGCTGCTCGACGAGCCGACGGCCCAGCTCGACGTGCGCGGCGAGGCCGAGATCTTCGAGCGCATCCTCGCCGAGACCCGCGGCCGCACGACGATCCTCGTGTCGCACCGCTTCTCGACCGTCCGCCAGGCCGATCGCATCTGCGTGCTCGAGCACGGCGCGGTGGTCGAGCTCGGCACCCACGCGGAGCTGATGGCGCTCGGCGGCCGCTACCGCACGATGTTCGAGCTGCAGGCCTCGCGGTTCGTGGAGGTCGACGAGCACGGCGAGGAGGTCGTCCATGACCGCCTCGACTGAGCGCCCACCCGACGCGCTGCCCCGCGCCATGCCGGCCCTGTGGCGCACGTTCCAGCTCGGCTACCGCGCCGAGCCTCGGCTGCTGTTGGCATCGCTCGCCACGACGGTGCTGACGATGCTCCCCGACGCCCTGCTGGCGCTGTGGCTGAAGCTGTTGACGGACGGCATCATCGACGGCTCGAGCACCACGGTGATGTGGGCGGCCATCGGCCTGGGCGTGTCGGTGACGGCCACCTGGTACATCAGCGTGGTCAACGAGCGGCTGTCCCGGCGCTTCCGCGATCGCATCGCCATCGCCATGGAGGCCCACATCGCCCGGCTGCAGGCGACGGTGGCCACGGTCGAGCACCAGGAGCGCCCCGAGTACCTCGACCGCCTCGCCGTGCTGCGCGACACCTCGTTCACCCTCGATCACCTCTTCCAGTCGTTGCTGGCGAACATGGCGCTCGTCCTGCGCCTGGTGATCACCGCGCTGCTGCTCGGCTCGATCCACCCGGCGCTGGCGCTGCTCCTGCTCGCCGGTGCGCCGGCCGTGCTGACGTCGGTGTGGCGGCCCGGCGTCGAGCGGGCCACCGAGGAGTCGGTGGCCGTCCACGAGCGCCTGGCCCGGCACCTCTTCCTCGTCGGCACGACCGCCGGGCCGGCCAAGGAGGTGCGCGTCACGGGCATCGGCGGGTCGCTGCGGCAACGGCGATCCGAGGCGCGCGAGCGCTACCGGGCCCCGGTCGCCGCGGTGCGCTGGCGTTCGGCGCTGTGGGCCTCGCTCGGGTGGGCCGTGTTCGGCATCGCCTACGTCCTCGGGATCGCCTGGGTCGCCCGCGGTCTCGACCGCAGCGTCGGTGACATCGTGCTCGTGGTCGTGGCCGGGCAACGGTTGTCGGCGTACATCGCCCAGTCGGTGAGCGAGCTCGGGTTCCTGCGCGGCGTGTGGCTCGACTCGTCACTGCGCCTCACGTGGCTCGAGGACTACGCCGCCGCCCTCGAGGAGCACGCCACCGCCACGCCGCCCGATCGCATCGTCGACGGGATCCGCTTCGAGCACGTCACGTTCCAGTACCCGGGCACCGATCGCAACGCGCTGGAGGACGTCGACATCACGCTTCCCGCCGGGGCGGTCGTGGCGATCGTCGGCGAGAACGGCGCCGGGAAGTCGACGCTCGTCAAGCTGCTCAGCGGGCTGTACCGCCCGTCGTCGGGCCGGGTCACGGTCGACGGCGTCGACCTGGCGACGATGTCGAGCGCGGCGTGGCGGCAACGGCTCGCCGGGGCCTTCCAGGACTTCTTCCGCTTCGAGCTGATCGCCCGGCAGAGCGTCGGCGTCGGCGACGAGCCCCGCCTGGACGACGAGCCGGCGGTCGTCAGCGCCGTCGGTCGCGCCGGCGCCGACGACGTCGTCGAGCGGCTGCCGGCGGGCTTGGGCACGCAGCTCGGGCCGACGTGGGACGACGGCGTCGAGGTCAGCTTCGGGCAGTGGCAGAAGGTGGCGCTGGCCCGCGGCTTCATGCGCGACGAACCCCTCGTGCTCGTGCTCGACGAGCCCACCGCAGCACTCGATGCGGAGACCGAGCACGCCCTGTTCGAGCGCTACGCCGGCGCCGTGCACGACGCCAACAGCAACGGTCGCATCACCGTCCTCGTGTCCCACCGGTTCTCGACCGTCCGCATGGCCGACCTGATCGTCGTGCTCGACGGCGCCCGCGTCGTCGAGGTCGGCCGCCACGAGGACCTCATCGCCAAGGGCGGCCAGTACGCCCAGCTGTTCGAGATCCAAGCCGGCGCCTACCGGTAGAGGTCCCATCCGAGGGTTTCGATGCATCAGAGGGTTTCGTGCGGGGGCCACCCGCACGAAACCCTCGCATGGGGTGGCTCCTAGGCTCCGGGCATGGCTGAGGTCGACGATGAGCTGCTGAACCGGGTCACGTGGAAGGTCCCGAACGCGCTGGCGCTGGTCGGGTCGCGGGCCGGGGACGAGTGGAACGGGATGACCACCAGCTGGATCACGCAGGTGTCGATGGAGCCGGTGCTGATCGGCGTCGGCGTCGACAACTCGGCCGTCACCCACCGGCTGATCACCGCCGGCGGTTCGTTCACCGTCAACCTCTGGTCGGCCGACGACACGCGGGTGTTCGTCAAGTTCTCCAAGCCGGCGACGTTCGACGCCGCGGCGATGACGCTCAACGACCGCCCGGTCCGCACCGAGGTCACCGGCGCGCCGGTCTTCGCCGATGCCATCGCCTGGATGGACTGCGCGGTGCGCTCGTCGCAGGACTTCGGCACGCACACGCTGTTCGTCGGCGAGGTCGTGGCCGCCGGCGTGCGCGACGACGAGGCCCGTGCCGCGTCGATGAGCGACACCCGCATGAAGTACGGCGGCGTCAAGCGCCACTAGCGCGAGCGAGGCACAGCTACCGTCGCCCGGTGGTCGCCGACGACGTCATCACGCTGGGTTCCCACGGCGTCAGCGCGGCCGAGGTCGTCGCGGTCGCCCGTCACGATCGTCGCGTCGAGCTGGGCCCCGATGCCCGGGCCGCGCTCGAGCGGGGGGCCGCCGTCGTCGCCCGGCTGGTCGACCAGCCCGAGCCGGTGTACGGCGTGTCCACCGGGTTCGGCGCGCTCGCCAACACCGTGATCCCGGCCGCCCGGTCGGCCGAGCTGCAGATGGCGCTGCTGCGCTCCCACACCGCCGGGATGGGCCCTGAGGTCGAGCGCGAGGTCGTGCGGGCGATGGTGTTCCTGCGCGCCCGCAGCCTGGCGATGGGCTACTCCGGTGCCCGCCCGGTGATCGTCGACGCGATGCTGGCCCTGCTCGCCGCCGGGGTGACGCCCGTGGTGCGCGAGCACGGCTCGCTCGGAGCCAGCGGCGACCTCGCTCCGCTGGCGTCGGCCGCGCTGGTGCTGATCGGCGACGGTGCCGCCCACCTCGCCGACGGATCGCTCGTCGACGGCATCACGGCGCTGGCCGCCGCCGGGCTCGAGCCCCTCGAGCTGCGGGCCAAGGAGGGCCTGGCCCTGATCAACGGCACCGACGGGATGCTCGGGATGCTCATCCTGGCCCTCGCCGACCTCGACGTCCTGCTGCGGGCCGCCGACATCGCCGGCGCGCTCTCGACCGAGGCCCTGCTCGGCACCGACCGGGCGTTCGCCGAGGACCTCGTCGCGATGCGTCCCCAGCTCGGGCAGGCGACGAGCGCGGCGAACCTGCGACGGCTGCTCGCCGGCTCGGCCATCGTCGCCAGCCACCGCCACGGCGACGACCGCGTGCAGGACGCCTACTCGCTGCGATGCACGCCGCAGGTCCACGGGGCGGCGCGCGACACCGTCGAGCACGCCCGCGCCATCGCCGAGCGCGAGCTGATCTCGTTCATCGACAACCCGGTGGTGCTGCCGGATGGACGGGTCGAGTCGTGCGGCAACTTCCACGGCGCCCCGGTCGCCGCGGTCTGCGACTTCCTGGCCATCTCGATCGCCGACGTCGGGGCGATCAGCGAGCGGCGCACCGACCGCCTGCTCGACCCGGCCCGCTCCGCGGCCTGCCGCCGTTCCTCGCCCCCGATGCGGGCGTCAACTCAGGCCTCATGATCGGCCACTACGCGCAGGCGGCGATGGTCGCCGAGAACCGCCGGCTCGCCGTGCCGGCCAGCGCCGACACCCTCCCGACCAGCGCCATGCAGGAGGACCACGTCTCGCTCGGCTGGGCGGCGGCCCGCAAGCTGCGCCTGGCCGTCGCCAACCTGGCGCGCATCCTCGCCGTCGAGCTGGTGGCCGGGTCGTGGGGCGTCACCCTGCGCCGGCCACTGACGCCGGCGACCGGCACCGGAGCCGCTGCCGACGCCGTCCTCGCCGCCGCCGGCGGACCCGGACCCGACGCCTGGCTGGCACCCCGCCTGGCCGCCGTCGAGCAGCTGGTCGCCGACGGCGCGCTCGTGGCCACCGTGCCGCTGCACCTCGATTGAGACGCGAACGACCCCCGGCCGCCCGGCCGGGGGTCGTTGCCGTTGCTGATCGTGTCGAGCGGGTGCTCAGGCCGTCACGTTGAGCTCGGCGAACATGCCGTTCGTGAAGTGCGGCGCACCGTCGCCGAGGTCGGGCGGACCGGAGCCCGGGGTCTGCATCGCCTCGGCCACCTTGGCCGGGTCGGCGCCGACCGGGATGGCGCAGATCACCGCGTACCGACCAGGCTCGGTGATCGTGCCGTCGCCGACGACGGGGATGCCGTCCTCGCCCGGCCCGGCGACGAACACGAACGCCGGCTCCGCGTCGCCGAAGACGGCGTCGGTCTCGGCCTCGGTGAGCGTCGTCAGCTCCTGCACCGTGCGCTTCTCGGTGTCGGGGATGCGGATCGCGACCATCTCGTGGAACTCCTTCGTGGAGGTGTTCTTGAACGAGAACGTCGTGCCGGCCTTGATGTCGGTCGGCATGTTGTCGAAGCGGTAGTCGATGGCGTCGATGGCCACCATCGGGTGGTCCATCGACATGCTGCCGTGGTCCATCGTGGTGGCCGATCCCGCCGCCGCGGTCGTGGCCGTGGCCGCCGCCGTCGTGGCCGGGGTGGAATCGTCGTCGTCTCCGCCGCAGGCGACGAGGGTCAGCGCGAGTGCGCCGGCGATGGCCACAGGGGCCAAGCGCTTGATGTGCATTGGTGAGGGCTCCTCGGTGAGGTGTGTGGTCGAACCGCCCGTCCGGGCCGGCCGCTGGAGCGCAATGTGCCCGCCGTCGCATGAAGCCGACGTGTGAACCGCTGCGCCGGTCTAAAGAACGTTTCTCATGTCAACTGATACGGGTGTGTTGCGGTTCACCCGAACGGGGGACGCGCGCGGGTCGCGGGCACGCGCGACAGCCACCACCGGGCACCGATGGTGGCTGCGCGTCGTGTCGTCCAGGTGGGGTGACGCCCCCAACAGGTGGCAACAGGGTCAGAAGGTCCCGTTGCCCTTGTTCGAGGCCACCCAGACGCCGCCGTTGCCGAAGCCGACGATGTCGCCGGCGCCGTCACCCGTGAGCTCGGCGACCAGGCGTGGGTGACGATCGACCCGCCACCCACCGGCGTCGTAGCCGAAGTTCGCCACGACCAACGCCGGCGCCTGGAACGTGCCGTCACCGTTGTTCAGCGCGACCCACACCCCACCGTTGCCGAACCCGACGATGTCACCCCGACCATCACCGGTCAGATCGGCGACGAAGCGCGGATGGCGATCGACCCGCCACCCGCCGGCGTCGTAGCCGAAGTTCGCCACGGCCAACGTCGGCGGCTGGAACGTGCCGTCACCGTTGTTCAAGGCGACCCAGACCCCACCGTTGCCGAACCCGACGATGTCACCCCGACCGTCACCGGTCAGATCGGCGACCAACCGCGGGTGGCGGTCCACCCGCCAGCCGCCGGCGGAACCGGCGGAGCCGAAGTTCTTGACCACCAGCTGGGGCCCGCCGAACGTGCCGTCACCGTTGTTCAACGCCACCCAGACCCCGCCGTTGCCGAAGCCAACGATGTCGCCCCGACCGTCACCGGTGACGTCGGCGACGGTGCGCGGGTGCAGCTCGACCCGCCACCCACCGGCGTCGTAGCCGAAGTTGGGGACGACGAGCTTGGCGGCCTTGAACGTGCCGTTCGCGTTGTTCAACGACGTGAACACACCCGCGTTGCCGAAGCCCACCACGTCACCCCGACCATCACCGGTCAGATCGGCCACCAACCGCGGATGCCGCTCCACGCGCCACCCACCGGCGTCGTAGCCGAAGTTCGCCACGACGAGCTTGACCGCCTGGAACGTGCCGTCACCGTTGTTCAACGACGTGAACACACCCGCGTTGCCGAACCCGACCACGTCACCCCGACCATCACCGGTCAGATCGGCCACCAACCGCGGATGCCGCTCGACCCGCCACCCACCGGCGTCGTACCCGAAGTTCGCCACCGCGAGCTTGACCGGTCCGAACGTGCCGCCACCGTTGTTCAACGACGTGAACACACCCGCGTTGCCGAAGCCGACCACGTCACCCCGACCGTCACCGGTCAGATCGGCGACCAGCCGCGGGTGCCGCTCCACGCGCCACCCGCCGGCGTCGTACCCGAAGTTCTGCACGACGAGCTTCGTCGTCGGCTTCGGGTACAGGGACGCCGCGAACTGGGCGTCCAGCGCGTCGATGTCCTTGCCCCCGGGCACGGCGACGCCGTTCTTCATGATCGACGCCGGCAGCGAGTAGCACATGATCGACGTCTGGTCGGGCTGGGCGGTCGCCAGCAGCGCCGACTGGGCGAGCGGGGTGAGCACGTTGGAGATCACCTTCTCCCGGGACCACCCCTGCGTCGCCATGAACAGGGCGATCGCCTTCTCCCTGTCGATCCCGTCGATGATCTCCTTGCGCAGGTGCTCGTGCGGGAAGCCGAGGGTGTGCCCGGTCTCGTGACGGATCACCCGCACGAACTCGGAGTCGGCCGTGTTCATCGTGAACCCGGCCAGGTTCATGGTGGCGTCGCCCGGCGCGATGCTCAGCACGTCGGTGCCGAGGTAGGACCAGTACCCGTCGTTGGCGACGCGCGAGATCCGCACCTGCGGGTCGACGCCCGTCTCCACGAACCGCACGTTGGCCCACTGCCCCCACGCGTTCATGTGCGACAGGATCCGGCCCCGCAGGTCGGCGGCCGGCCCGTCGAGGAAGCCGACGGTCAGGTTGACCCCGCCGGCCCCCCAGTACTTGGCGACGAGCGCCGTGAGGTGCTCGGGCTCGATCACCCCTGCAGCCACGAGCTGCTCCGAGGGGCCGTTGGCCGGGTTGATGCGCATCGCCCGGCGGGCGGCGACCTCTCGAGCGTCCTCGGGCAGCTGCTTGATCGTGCAGTGGTCGTGCATTCTTCGTTCTCCCGCGTTCGAACTGGATGTCGATCCGAAGGAGCGCGCTCGACGCACGGCTGATACAGGACGCCTGCCGAGGCGGCGGGCTAGGTCGGCTTCGGCTCGCGCGGCAGGCCGAGCAGTCGCTCGCCGATGATGTTGCGCTGCACCTGGCTGGTGCCGCCGGCGATGCGGCCGGCCGGCGAGGCCAGCAGGGCCAGCGTGTCCGGGCCCTCGAGCATGGCGTCGGCGCCGGCGGTGTCGGCGCGCAGCCCGGCGACCTCGACCGACATCTCGCTGATGCCCAGCTTCAGCAGCGAGCTCCCCGTCGTGGCGATGGCGCCGCCTTCGTCGCGCTGGCGTTGGGCCAGCGCCTTGTACGAGTTGCCGCGGGCGACGAGCGCCGCCAGCTCCTGGCGCTGCACCGCGGTGAGCTGACGCTCGGCGCCGAGGGCGGTGAAGCCCTCCAGGCGCCGCTCGAGCGAGATGATCGCCGTGCCGATGTGCCCCCGCTCGTTCGTCAGCACGCTCATGCCGACACCCCACCCACCGTGCAGCGGACCGAGCAGGCGGTCGGCCGGTAGGTGGACGTCGGTGAAGAACACCTCGTCGAACTCGGCGCCGCCCGTCATCTGGCGCAGCGGGCGGATCTCGATGCCGGGCAGGTCCATCGGGCACAGGAAGAACGAGATGCCGTCGTGCTTGGCGGCCTCGGGGTTGGTGCGGGCCATCAGGATGCCCCAGTCGCTGATCCGGCCTCCCGAGCACCAGACCTTCTGCCCGTTGACGACGAAGTGATCGCCGTCGCGCTCGGCCTTGGTCGACAGGCCGCCGAGGTCGCTGCCCGCGCCGGGCTCGGAGAACAGCTGGCACCACACCTGGTCGCCGCGCAGCGTCGCGCCGAGGTGCTGGGCCTGCTGCTCGGGCGTCCCGTACATGAGGATGGCGCCGCCGGCCAGCACCAGGCCGACCATGTTGAGCACCGGGGGCACCGACGCCTTGGCGCACTCGATCAGCCACGCCGCCTGGTGCTCGGGGCGGAGGCCCTGGCCGCCGTGCTCGACCGGCCAGTGGATGCCGGCGTAGCCGGCGTCGAACAGCAGCCGCTGCCAACGCCGCCCGGCGTCGGCCTGCTCGGGTGGGCAGATGGCGCCGTAGTCCGGCGGGGCCTCCGCCCGGTGGGCGGCCAGCCACTCGCCGGCGCCGGCGGCGAACTCGTCGACGGACGGCATCGTGGGCGTGCTCATCGCAGGATCCACTGGGCCTCGGCGAGCGCTGCGGACAGCGACGTCCGCACGTTCTCGGACGGGACCTTCTGCTCGTCGAAGTCACCGGGGGTCGCATAGGTGACGGTCGGGACGGTCCACCCGTCGAGGCTGGCGACGAGCGAGCGCATGCCGGTGTCGAGGGCGAGGTAGTGGGCGGGGCCGCCGGCGGTGGCGGCCAGCACCGCCGCCTTGCCGGCGAGACCGCCGGCCGGCAGCTGGTCGAAGACGATCTTGAGCAGCCCGCTGTAGGTCGCCCGGTAGATCGGCGTCACCAGCACGAGGATCGACGCCTGGTCGATCGCCTGCAGCAGGCCGGCGACGTCGGGCGACGGCGCCGTGCCGATGAGGCCGGCCGGGTCGAGGGTCACCAGGTCGACGATCTCGCCGCTGCCGTAGATCTCGGCGGCGAGGGTGGCGACGGCGTGGGTCGACGACGAAGCGGAGTGGCTGCCGTTGATGGCGACGAGGGTCACCGCGTCATCCTGGCACCCGCCATCGGCTGCCTCCGAGTGCGCGAGTCTGGCGCCATGCAGGGAGCTCGTCCGGTCCGTGCTCCTCGGGGCACCGAGCTGTCGTGTCGGGGGTGGCCGCAGGAGGCCGCCTTCCGGATGCTCCAGAACAACCTCGACCCCGAGGTCGCCGAGCGTCCCGACGACCTCGTCGTGTACGGCGGCACCGGCCGTGCGGCCCGATCGTGGGGCGCCTTCGACGCCATGCTGCGGACGCTGCGCACGCTCGGCGACGACGAGACGATGCTCGTGCAATCGGGCAAGCCGGTGGGCGTGTTCCGCACCCACGAGTGGGCGCCGCGGGTGCTGATCGCCAACTCCAACCTGGTGCCGGACTGGGCCAACTGGACCGAGTTCCGCCGCCTCGAAGCGGCCGGGCTGACGATGTACGGCCAGATGACGGCCGGCTCGTGGATCTACATCGGCACCCAGGGCATCCTCCAGGGCACGTACGAGTGCTTCGCCGAGATCGCCCGCCGCCGCTTCGGCGGCTCGCTCGCCGGCACCATCACGCTGACCGCCGGCCTCGGCGGGATGGGCGGGGCCCAGCCGCTGGCGGTCACGATGAACGACGGCGTCGCGCTGTGCATCGACGTCGACCCGCACCGCGTCGAGCGGCGCATCGAGACCCGCTACCTCGACGAGGTGGCCACCGACATCGAGGACGCCATCGCCCGCTGCCTCGCCGCCCGTGACCGACGCGTCGCCCGCTCCATCGGGCTCGTCGGCAACGCCGCCGAGTACATCCCCCGGCTGCTCGACCTCGACTTCCCGGCCGACATCGTCACCGACCAGACCAGCGCCCACGACCCGCTGACCTACGTCCCGGTCGATCTCACGCCGGAGGCGGCGGCCGAGGTCGCCCGCACCGATCCGGAGGGCTACGTCCGTCGGGCCCGCGAGTCGATGGCCAGGCACTGCGCGGCGATGGTCGGGTTCATGGACAAGGGCGCCGAGGTCTTCGACTACGGCAACAGCCTGCGCGCCGAGGCCGAGCTCGGCGGGTTCGACCGGGCGTTCGCCTACCCGGGCTTCCTGCCCGCCTACATCCGGCCGCTGTTCTGCGAGGGCAAGGGTCCGTTCCGCTGGGTCGCCCTCTCCGGTGATCCGGCCGACATCGCGGCCACCGACCGCGCCGTGCTGGAGGAGTTCCCGGACGACGCCGGCCTGGCCCGCTGGATCCAGCTGGCCGGGGAGCGGGTCGCCTTCCAGGGCCTCCCGGCGCGCATCTGCTGGCTCGGCTACGGCGAGCGCCACCGGCTCGGGCTGCGCTTCAACGAGATGGTGCGCCGCGGCGAGCTGTCGGCGCCGATCGTCATCGGTCGCGATCACCTCGACTCCGGCTCGGTCGCGTCGCCGTACCGCGAGACCGAGGCGATGGCCGACGGGTCCGACGCGATCGCCGATTGGCCGCTGCTCAACGCGCTCGTCAACACGTCGTCCGGGGCGACCTGGGTGTCGATCCACCACGGTGGTGGCGTCGGCATCGGACGCTCGATCCACGCCGGGATGGTCGCCCTCGCCGACGGATCCGACCTCGCTGCCGCCAAGCTGGAGCGCGTGCTGACCAACGATCCCGGCACGGGCGTGATCCGCCACGCCGACGCCGGCTACGAGCGGGCCCTCGACGTCGCCGCCGAGCGCGGCGTGCGCCTGCCGATGACGGAGTCGTGAGTGCACGTCGAGGGTGACTTCGATCGCGACGGCGCGGTGTGCGTCCGCGGCGCCGTCGAGCCCGGCGCACCTGGCCTGGCGCGCGAAGCCATCGAGGCCAACCTCGCCGATCTGTCGCCCCGGGCCAAGCGGGCCAGCGCCGCCGATGACGGCGCCTTCGTCGAGGACTTCTGCAACTGGTCGCGCCTGCCGGCGATGCAGCGGTTCATCGAGTCCTCCGGCGTCGCCGCCATCGCCGCCGAGCTGATGGCCTCGCAGACCGTCCGGCTGTACCACGACCACGTGCTGGTCAAGGAGCCGGGCACCCGGCAGCGCACGCCGTGGCACCAGGACCAGCCGTACTACAACGTCGACGGCCGCCAGAACGCCAGCATGTGGTTCCCGGTCGACCCCGTGGCGCGCCAGTCGACGCTCGAGTTCGTCGCCGGGTCGCATCGGGGCGAGTGGTTCATGCCCCGCTCGTTCCTCGACGACCAGGCCAAGTGGTTCCCCGACGGCAGCCTCGCCGAGCTGCCCGACATCGACGGCCGACCCGAGGACTTCGAGATCATCGGCTGGGAGCTCGAACCGGGCGACGCGGTCTTCTTCCACATGCTCACGCTGCACGCCGCAGGCGGCGTGTCCGGCTCGCATCGTCGACGCGTCCTGTCGGTGCGCTTCCTCGGCGACGACATCACCCACGCCCCGCGCCCGTGGACGACGTCCCCGCCGTTCGAGGACCTCGACCTTCCGGCCGGCGCCCCGATGGAGCACCCGCTGTTCCCCGTGCTCTGGCCGGCGTCGGCGTCCTAACGTCGCCGCCATGCAGGAACCGATCGACTACGTCGAGCTGCCGGGCGGCGATCTCGCGGCGACCAAGGCGTTCTACGCCAGCGCCTTCGGCTGGTCGTTCACCGACTACGGCCCCGAGTACGCATCGATGGACGACGCCGGCCTCGACGGCGGGTTCTCGGCCGAGACACCGTCCGGCGCACCCCCGCTGATCATCCTCAAGTCGACCGACCTCGAGGCCACGCTGGCCAGCGTCGAGGCCGCCGGCGCCGAGGTCGTCGCCCCGATCTTCGAGTTCCCCGGCGGGCGCCGCTTCCACTTCCGCGACCCGGCCGGCAACGTCCTCGGCGTGTGGGCCGAGTGACCGTTCGCCCGATCGCCACGGTCGGCCATCCGGTGTTGCGCGAACGCGCCCGCGAGGTGACGCCGGACGAGCTGGCGTCGCCGGAGCTGCAGATGCTGATCGACGATCTCATCGACACGATGCACCACGCCAACGGCGCCGGCATCGCCGCCAACCAGGTGCACGAGGCGGTGCGCATCGCCGTCATCGAGGTCGACCACAACCCGCGCTACCCGTACAAGCCACCGATCCCGCTGACCGTGATCGTCAACCCGGTCATCGAGCCGCTCGACGACGAGGTGGTCGAGATCAACGAGGGGTGCCTGTCGGTGCCGGACCTGCGCGGCAACGTGCTGCGCTCCGTCAACGTCCGCGTCCGCTACCTGGATCGCGACGGCAACGAGCACGACGAGATCAAGCGCGGCCTCACCGCCGGGACCTTCCAGCACGAGTGCGATCACCTCGACGGTCGGCTGTTCCTGGACCGCGTCGTCGACACCACGACGTTGACGACGTGGGAGCAGTTCGAGCGCTTCCACCGCGATGACTTCGTCGCCCGCATCACCGCGTTCGTCGAGCGCGTCGGCTCGTAGGGTCCGCTCGATGGAGCACCGTCCGTTCGCCGGCATCACGGTTCCCGTCATCGGCATGGGCACGTCGAAGACGTTCGACATGCCCACGGTCGACGCCACCCGTCAGGCGATCACCGACACCGCCCTCGACGCCGGCGCGACGTTCGTCGACTCGTCGCCGATGTACGGCGCGGCCGAGCGCATCCTCGGCGCGACGATCGCGCCTCGGCGGACCGAAGCGATCGTCGCCACCAAGGTCTGGACGCCGGACGACGCCGAGGCCGAGCGCCAGATCGACGCCTCGCTGGACTTCTTCGGCGGCCACGTCGAGGTGTTCCAGGTCCACAACCTCGTCGAGTGGCGGACCCGCCTCGATCAGCTGGAGGCCCGTCGGGACCGCGGCCAGATCGACATCGTCGCCGCCACCCACTGGCAGGCCAGCGCGTTCGGCGAGCTCGAGGAGGTCATGCGGACCGGTCGGGTCGCCGCCATCCAAGTGCCCTACAACCCGCACGAACGGGAGGTCGAGCAGCGCATCTTCCCGCTCGCCCAGGAGCGCGGCATCGGCGTGATCCTGATGCGGCCGTTCGCGGCCGGCGGCCTCGTCCGCCGCGCACCGAGCGCGCCGGACCTCGCGCCGCTCGCCCCCTTCGGCATCAGCACGTGGCCGCAGGCGCTGCTGAAGTACGGCCTCAGCCACCCGGCGACGGCGGTGTCGATCCCGGCGACGACGCGTCCGGAGCGGATGGCCGAGAACGCCGCGGCGGGCGACGGGCCGTGGTTCGGTCCGGACGAGAAGGCCCTCGTCGAGCGCCTCGCCGGGTGAACGGTGCCGTCGTACCACTGCGCGCTCGCCTGGTTGGGCGGTGACGACGCGGCCGGCGACGTGCTCGTCGAGGTCGCCGGCGATCGCATCACGGCGGTCCGCGCCGGCGTGCCGGCGCCGCCCGACGCCGTGCGGCTGGCCGGGTTGACGCTGCCCGGCTTCGCCAACGCCCACAGCCACGCCTTCCACCGCGCCCTGCGCGGCCGCACCCACGGTGGGGCGGGGTCGTTCTGGACCTGGCGCCAGCAGATGTACGACGTCGCCGCGACGCTCGATCCCGACCGCTACTACGCCCTGGCCCGCGCCACGTACGGGGAGATGGCGCTGGCCGGCATCAGCACCGTCGGTGAGTTCCACTACCTGCACCACGGGCCCGGCGGCGTCCCGTACGCCGACCCCAACGCGATGGCTGCGGCACTTGGAGCGGCGGCGGCCGATGCCGGCCTGCGCATCACGCTGCTCGACACGTGCTACCTGCGCGGCGGACCCGGCGTCGAGCTCGATGCGGTGCAGCGGCGCTTCTCCGACGGGACCGTCGAGCGATGGTCGGCCCGGGCCGCCGACCTGCGGCCGGCACCCCATGTGGCGATCGGTGCCGCGGTGCACTCGACGCGCGCCGTCGCGCCCGGCGACATCGCCGTCGTGGCCGGTTGGGCGGCCGAGCGCTCGGCGCCACTGCACGCCCACGTGTCCGAGCAGCCGATGGAGAACGAGCAGGTGCTGGCCGCCCACGGCGCCACCCCGGTGGGCGTGCTCGCCGCGGCCGGCGCGCTGGACGCCCGCTTCACTGCGGTCCACGCCACCCACCTCACCGCCGACGACGTCGCCCTGCTCGGCGCTGCGGGGTGCTGCTGCTGCACCTGCCCGACGACCGAGCGCGACCTGGCCGACGGCATCGGACCGACGGTCGCCCTGCGCGACGCCGGCGCCCGACTGACCCTCGGCAGCGACTCGCACGCCGTCATCGACCTGCTGGAGGAAGCGCGGGGCGTGGAGCTCGACGAGCGCCTGGCGTCGTTGGAGCGGGGCCGCCACGAGCCGCCGGCATTGTTGCGCATGGCAACGGCCGACGGCCACGCCAGCATCGGGTGGCCGGATGCCGGCCGCATCGAGGTCGGCGCCCGCGCCGACCTCACGTCGGTGCGCCTCGACTCGGTGCGCACCGCCGGGCTCGGGCCGGCCGACGCCCTCGCCGGCGTGCTGTTCGCGGCGACCGCCGCCGACGTCCACCACGTCGTCGTCGACGGCCGGGTGATCGTGCGCGACGGCTGCCACACGGCGTTCGACGTCGCCGCCGAGCTCCGGCGGGTGCTGACGTGACCACGGTCGTCACCGGCATCGGGCGGCTCGTCACGAACACCGACCGCGGCGAGCTGCCCGACGGGTGGATCGCGTTCGACGACGACCACGTCGTCGACGTCGGGACCGGCCCGGCCCCGGCGGGCGACGCGCGCATCGACGTCGCCGGACGGTGCGTCATCCCGGGCTTCGTCGACAGCCACACCCACCTCGTGTTCGCCGGCGACCGCGCCGGCGAGTTCGCCGCCCGGATGGCGGGCGCCCCGTACGAGGCCGGCGGGATCAACACGACCATCGCCGCGACCCGGGCGGCGTCGGACGCCGAGCTGCGCGCCCTGGCCGCCGCCCGGCGCGAGGAGGCCCGGCGCGCCGGCATCACGACGATCGAGGTGAAGTCGGGCTACGGGGCCACCGTCGACGACGAAGCTCGGCTCGTCCGCCTCGCCGCCGAGCTGACGTCGGAGGCGACGTTCTTGGGCGCCCACGTCGTTCCGACCGGCGCCGACGCGGACGCCTTCGTCGAGCTCGTCTGCACCGACATGCTCGCCGCCGCCGCACCGTCCGCCCGGTGGATCGACGCCTTCTGCGAGGTCGGCGCGTTCGACGCCGACCAGTGCCGCGCCGTGTTGACCGCAGGCCGCGCCGCCGGCCTCGGGACGCGCCTGCACGCCAACCAGCTCGGCCCGGGCCCCGGCGTGCAGCTCGCCGTCGAGCTCGGCTGTGCCTCGGCCGACCACTGCACCTACCTCACCGACGAGGACATCGAGGCGCTCGCCGCGAGCACCACCGTCGCCACGTTCCTGCCGGCCACCGACTTCTCGACCCGCCAGCCCTACCCCGACGCGCGCCGCGTCATCGACGCCGGCGTCACCGTCGCCCTGGCCACCAACTGCAACCCGGGGTCGAGCTACACGACGTCGATGTCGTTCGTCATCGCCCTCGCCGTGCGTGATCTCCACATGACGGCCGCCGAGGCCCTGACCGCAGCGACGCTCGGCGGCGCTCGGTCGTTGCAACGCGACGATGTCGGCTGGCTCGGTCCCGGGTCGCGCGCCGACCTGGTCGTGCTCGACGCGCCTGGGTATGAGCACCTCGTGTACCGACCCGGCGTCCCGCTCATCCACGCGACGATCATCGGCGGCGCCGAAGGGCCATGATCTGAGCATGCGCCGGTGGGGTCGCCTGATCGCGGTGCTCGCCCTCGTCGCGCTCCTCGCGCCGTTGCCGATGGCCGGCGCGGCGACCGCCCAGGATGCCGGCGACCCGGCGACCGCTCTCCTCGAGCGCTACAAGCCGGACGTCGGGATCCGCACCCACCTGCGCATCTGCGGACCCGGCGAGCGCTACGTGCCGATGCCGGTCGACTCCATCTTCGGCCGTCAGGACGTCGTGCTGCGCGACCAGTCGGGCGCCGTGCTGAAGGTGGCCCCCACCGCCGCCGACCTCGCCGGTGGGCCGCCCGATCGCTGGATCGACCTGCCCGGGAACGCGCTCGACCCCGGGTGCACGTACGAGAAGTGGTTCCGCACGCTCGACGCCCCGATCTCGATCTACGGCCGCGTCGTCCAGGAGGGCGACGTGGTCGTCGCCCAGTACTGGGAGTACTGGGTGTTCAACCAGTGGAACGACCTGCACGAGAGCGACTGGGAGATGGCGCAGGTGATGTTCGAGGCGTCCACCGTCCAGGAGGCCCTCGACACCACGCCGTACATGTACGCCTACGCCCAGCACGAGGGGGCCCAGTACGCCATCGCGACGGACGACGACGACGTGGAGTTCAGCCCCGACGGGCACCGCATCGTGTTCGCCGCCGAGGGGTCGCACGCCTCGTACTACGACTCGGCGCTGTGGTTCGGCAAGAGCTCCGCCACCGGCTTCGGCTGCGACGACTCCACCGGACCGGTCGAGGTGCTCGAACCCGAGCTGGTCGTGCTGCCCTCCGGCGACGACCCGCCGACGACGGGCCCGTTCGCGTGGCTGTCGTACCAGGGCCACTGGGGCGAGCAGCAGCCGGCGTTCGCCGACGGGCCGACAGGGCCGTACATGAAGCAGCAGTGGGCCGATCCGGTGACGTGGGTCGACGACCTCGGCCGGGAGAACGCCGTGCAGGTGCCGTTCGCGTCGTCGCCGGCCACCGGCGCCTTCTGCCGGATGACCCAGTGGGGCTCCACGTTGTTCAACCGCTTGCTGAACCAGCCCTGGTTGATCCTCGGCCTGTCGGCGCTGGTGCTGGCCGCCGTGGCGATCGTCGTGCTGCGGTCATCGCAGGGCGTGCTCGTGCGCGCCGTGCGCACCTCGTGGCGGGTGCGGCGCCAGCTGGTGCCGGCCGCCGGGCTGGTCGCCCTCGGCGTCGCCACGTCCTACGGCGCCCAGAAGCTGCTCCTCGACCTCACGCCGGTCGGCGACCTCACCGACGCCCTCGGCGGCAGCTCGGCGTGGGCCGCCCCGTTGATCGCGCTCCGTGCAGGGCGTCGTGCTCGTGCCGCTGTTCGCGTGGGCCGCCGCGGTGACGCTGGCCGCAGTGCGGCCCGACGTCATCGCCGGCGCCGACGCGCCACGGCGCTCGCGCAAGGTGCGCACGTTCTGGATCGTGCTGCTGCTGACGGTCACGTTCTCGGCCGCGATCGCTGGTGTTCTGGCCGCTCGTGCTGCTGCCGAGCCGGTGGATCGTGGCGCCCGTCGTCGCCTCCCGCCATCGCGGCTCACTGCGCGGCGCGCTCGGTGCCAGCAACAAGCTGGTCGCCGGCCACTGGCTGCGGGCGATCGGGATGATGCTCACGATGGGGCTGATCGCCACCCGTCACCGTGGCGGTCGGAGCGATCGTGCTGCTGCTCACCCCGCTGTCGTTCGCCGAGGCCGGCATCGTCACGGGGGCGCTGACGGTGCTGCTCGTGCCCTACCTGTGCATCGTGCTCGTCGAGCTCCACGCCGACCTGATGGCAGCGCGCGGTGAGGACCCGGAGGCGACGACCGTGCCATCGACAACGATCGCCGCGCCGGCCTGACGTCACTACCATTCCGCCGTGTCCTGGTTCACCGACGAGATCGTCGACGCCGGAAAGCTCCCGCTGGTGCTCGGGTTCATCGCGTTCATCGTGACGTTCGTCGTGACCCGGGCGATCGTGCGCATGATCCGCGCCGGCAAGGGACCGTTCAAGAACAACGTCTCCGACAGCGGGATGCACATCCACCACGTCGTGCCCGGGGTGCTGATCCTCATCATCGGTGGTTTCGTCGCCGCCGGCGCCCACGCCAGCGAACCGTGGGCCTCGATCGGCGGGGTGCTCGTCGGCATCGGCGCCGGGCTCGTGCTCGACGAGTTCGCCCTGATCCTCACCCTCGACGACGTCTACTGGGCCAAGGAGGGCCGGGTCTCGGTCGAGATGGTCGGGCTGGCCGCGGCGAGCCTCGGCATCTTCCTCGTGTTCGGCAGCCCGTTCGCGCCCGATGACGGCGGCGACGTCGTCTCACTGGTCATCGGCATCGCCCTGCACCTGCTGTTCGTGTTCATCACGTTCCGCAAGGGCAAGATCCGCACGACCGTCGTCGGGTTCTTCCTCCCGGTCGTCGCCATCACCGGCGCCATCCGCCTCGCCCGCCCCGGCTCGCGGTGGGCGAAGCGCTTCTACAAGGAGAAGAAGACGGCCCGGGCCACCGTGCGGGCGGCGAAGTCCGACGCCCGCTGGGCGCCGGTGGCGAACTGGTTCGGCGACACCGTCGCCGGCTCGGTCAACGAGCCGGAAGCGGCCGCGCCGACGCCGCACTGAGCGCGACGGTCAGTCGTCGGACTGCTCGTCGCGCTCGGCGCAGGAACGCCGGGCGCTCGCCGAACACCGCCAGCGCCTGCTTGAGCGGCACGAGCTGGGCGGCATCGCGGGCCTTGGTGGTCGCGTGCTCGGCCTCTCGCCTGGCCGCCACGAGCTCGGCCTTGAGCCGATCGTTCTCGGCCTCCAGCTCCATGACACGGCGGATGCCCTCGAGGTTCATCCCCGACTCGGCCAGCTCCGAGATGCGCCGGAGGACCTCGATGTCGGCGTCGCTGTAGCGGCGGTTGCCGCCCTGCGTGCGGGCCGGCTGCACCAGACCCCGCCGCTCGTAGATGCGCAACGTCTGCGGGTGCATGCCGGCCAGCTCGGCGGCGACCGAGATGACGTAGACGGCCTGCGTCCGGCGGATCACGACGCCGCCTCCGAGCTCGCCGTCGCGCCGACGCCGGCGGTCGCCGCGGCGAGCTGCTCGATCGCCGAGCGCTCGGCGTCGGACAGCTGGGTCGGCACGACGACGTCGACCGTCACGATCAGGTCGCCGGTGGACTTCTTGGTCGCGATGCCCTTGCCCTTGACGCGGTGGCGGCTGCCGGGCTGCGTGCCGGGCTTGATGCGCAGCTTGACGGCGGGACCGTCGAGCGTCGCGCACGGTGACCTCACCGCCGAGGGCGGCGTCGGTGAAGCGTGACCGGCACGCGCACCGTCAGATCGTTGCCGGCGCGGCCGAACCGCGGGTGCGGGGCGACGTGCAGCAGCACGAGCAGGTCGCCGGCCGGGCCGCCGTTGCGGCCTGGCGCGCCCGCGCCCTTGAGGCGGATCGTCTGGCCGTCGGACACGCCGGCGGGGATGCGCGCCTGGACCTCGCGAGGGCGGCGCTCGACGCCCGAGCCGGAGCACGTCGGGCAGGGATCCTCGATCACGGTGCCGGCACCGGCGCAGCGTCGGCACGGCGTCGAGAACGAGAACATGCCCTGGTTGTCGTCGATGACGCCGCGCCCGCCGCACTGCGGGCACAGCTTCGGCGTCGTGCCGGGACGGGCGCCCGACCCGTGGCAGGTCGAGCACTGGGCGTCGCTCGTCAGGTGCAGCGTCGTGGTCATGCCGCGCGCCGCGTCGACGAAGTCGACGGTCAGCTCGGCCTCGACGTCGGCGCCGCGCCGCGGGCCGGCGCTGGCCGGGCCGGTGCCGCCGCGGTTGGTGCGCCGCCCGAACATCTGCCCGAGCAGGTCGCCGAGCCCGCTGGCGTTGGCGTCATCCATGTTGAACGTGAACCCGCCGGGCCCACCCGGCGCCGCCGCCGCCCATCGGGCCGAGGCGGCGGACCTCGTCGTACTCGGCGCGCTTGGTCTCGTCACCGAGCACGTCGTAGGCGGCCGAGACCGCCTTGAAGCGCTCCTCGGCCTCGGGGTTGCCGGGGTTCTTGTCGGGGTGCAGCTCGCGTGCCAGCTTGCGGTACGCCTTGGTGATCTCCTTGGCGGACGCCGTGTCGGCGACCCCGAGCTCCTTGTAGTAGTCCTTCTCGTACCACTCACGCTGGGCGGCCATCGCTTCCCTCCTTCCCGGCCTCAGTCGCGGTGTGCGGACCATCGCCGGGCGCAACGTGCGCCCGTGCCAGGTGTAGCCGCTGCGCAGGACCTCGGCGACGACCACTTCGTCACCGTCGCCGGACTCGTGGGCGACGGCCTCGGCGACGTTCGGGTCGAACGGCTGGTCCTGGAGGTGGAGGGTCTCGAGGCCCTGCTTGCGCAGCTCGCTGAGCAGCACGTTGAGCAGCGGCCCGACCTCGTCGGGATGGCGCAGGTAGGCGGCCTCGGTCGGCGTCGAGCACCGGGAGCAGGGCGGTCGCCAGCTTCGCCGAGGCCCGCTCGGCCTCGTCGCGGATCTGCTGCTGCACGCGCTTGCGGTAGTTCTCGAAGTCGGCCTGGACGCGCTGCGCGATGTCCTTGTACTGGTCGCGCTGGGCGGCCAGCTCGGCGATCTCGGCCGAGATCTCCGAGGCCAGCTCGTCCTCGATCTCCTCGGTCGGGGGCGCCGTCCGCACCTGCGGCGGCGCTCCCGTCCGTGGAGATCGTCTCGGTGCCGTGCTCCTCGGAGGCCGCCTGGCGGTCGTCCGGGAGCGAGGTCATGAGGCCTGACCGTCCTCGTCGACGATCTCGGCGTCGACGATCTCCTCGTCGTCCACCGAGCCGGCACCGTTGTCCGTCTGCCCCGACGCCGACGAGCCGGCGGCGTTGGCGTCGCGGGAGGCGGCCTCGTACAGCTTCTGGCTGAACGCCTGGCTGGCCGACATCAGCGTCTCGCTGGCCGTCTTGATGGCCGCGGTGTCGTTGCCCTCGAGCGCCTTCTTGAGGTCGGCGAGCGGCGTCTCGACGGCGGCCTTCTCGTCGGCCGTCACCTTGTCGCCCTGCTCGCGGAGCACCTTCTCGGTCTGGTACACGAGCGAGTCGGCGTTGTTGCGGACCTCGGCCTCCTCGCGGCGCTGGCGGTCCTCCTCGGCGTGGGCCTCGGCGTCCTTGACCATCTGGTTGATGGCGTCCTTGTCGAGCGTCGACTGACCGGTGATGGTCATCGACTGCTCCTTGTTGGTCGCCCGGTCCTTGGCCGCCACGTGCACGATGCCGTTGGCGTCGATGTCGAACGTGACCTCGATCTGCGGGACGCCACGGGGCGCCGGCGGCAGGTCGACGAGCTGGAACTTGCCGAGCGTCTTGTTGTAGCTCGCCATCTCCCGCTCGCCCTGCAGGACGTGGATCTCGACGGACGGCTGCATGTCCTCGGCCGTCGTGAAGACCTCGGTGCGCTTGGTCGGGATCGTGGTGTTGCGCTCGATGAGCTTGGTCATCACGCCGCCCTTGGTCTCGATGCCGAGCGACAGCGGGGTGACGTCGAGCAGCAGGACGTCCTTGACGTCGCCGCGCAGCACGCCGGCCTGGACGGCGGCGCCGATGGCGACGACCTCGTCGGGGTTGACCGACTTGTTGGGCTCCTTGCCGGTGAAGCTCTGCACGAGGTCCTGCACGGCCGGCATGCGGGTGGAGCCGCCGACGAGGATGACGTGGTGCAGGTCGCCCTTGGCGACGCCGGCGTCCTTGAGGGCCTGCTCGAACGGGATCCGGCAGCGCTCGATGAGGTCGGCCGTCATCTCCTGGAACTTGGAGCGGCGTGAGCGACTCGTCGAGGTGCAGCGGGCCGTCGGCCGTGGCCGTGATGAACGGCAGGTTGATCTGGGTCTGCTGGACCTGGCTGAGCTCGATCTTGGCCTTCTCGGCGGCCTCCTTGAGGCGCTGGGCGGCCATCCGGTCGTTGGCCAGGTCGACGCCGTGGGCCGACTTGAACTGCTGGACCAGCCAGTCGATGACCCGCTGGTCCCAGTCGTCGCCGCCGAGGTGGGTGTCGCCGTGGGTCGACTTGACCTCGAACACGCCGTCGCCGATCTCCAGCACCGACACGTCGAACGTGCCGCCACCGAGGTCGAACACGAGGATCGTCTCGTCCTCGGCGCCCTTGTCGAGGCCGTAGGCGAGGGCGGCCGCGGTCGGCTCGTTGATGATGCGCAGCACCTCGAGGCCGGCGATCGTGCCCGCCTCCTTGGTGGCCGTGCGCTGGGCGTCGTCGAAGTACGCCGGCACGGTGATGACGGCCTGGTTGACGGTGTCGCCGAGGTAGCTCTCGGCGTCGCGCTTCAGCTTCATCAGCGTGCGGGCCGAGATCTCCTGCGGCGTGTACTTCTTGCCGTCGACGTCCTCGGAGCGCCAGTCCTCGCCCATGTGGCGCTTGATCGAGCGGAACGTGCGGTCGGGGTTGGTGATGGCCTGGCGCTTGGCGACCTCGCCGACCAGGACCTCGCCCGACTTCGAGAAGGCGACGACCGACGGCGTCGTGCGCGAGCCCTCGGCGTTGGGGATGACGACAGGGTCACCGCCCTCCAGGACGGCGACGACGGAGTTGGTGGTACCGAGGTCGATACCGACGGCCTTGGCCATGGTGGGTGCTCTCCTTGAGTGCTGAGCGAGACGCGAACGTGCATCGACCAGGCTACGAGACCGCCGACCCCCATGGCAACCCGGCGTGCAGAAAACTTGAGTGACGACGACTCAAGTCTGCGGCCGGCGTCCGGTGTTGCGAACTTTCCGCGCCCGCGCCCACATGCAGGGCGCGAGCGCGGAACGTTCGCGGATCCGCCCACCCCGGGGCGGGGCTACGCCAGGTTCTCCGCAACGAACGACTCGGGGAGCAGCTCCTCGACGGTGAACGTCCGGCGGACGCCCTCGGGTCCGGCGGCGTGCACCGGGGTGCCGGCCGCGGCGAACTCGCGGATCCGCTGGCGGCAGCCGCCGCACGGCGTCGTCAGGCGCTCGCCGTCGGCGATCGTCAGCACCTCGACGAGCTCGGTCTCGCCGGCCGAGACCATCGCGCCCATCGCCGCCGACTCGGCGCAGATCCCCTCGGGGTACGACGCGTTCTCGACGTTGCACCCGACGAACACCCGCCCGGATGCGGTGCGGAAGGCGGCCCCGACCGGGAAGTGCGAGTACGGCACGTGGGCGTTGGCCTGCACGGCACGGGCCGCCTCGAACAGGTCGTCAGGCACGGCGTCGGGCATGCCCTCAGCGTAGGTTCGGCGCATGGGCGACACCCCCGACCCCTCCGCTCCCCCCGCCCCCGAGCCGGCACAGCAGTCGTACCGCCAGACCCGCTTCCAACGGCCGCCCGGCTCGACCGAGCTGCTGCTCGTGCGCCACGGCGAGTCCGAGGCGATGGTGATCGGGCGGCCCTTCCCGCTCGTCGACGGCCACGGCGATCCCGAGCTCGCCCCGCTCGGCCGCCAGCAGGCCGAGCGCCTCGCCGACCGTCTCACCGGCCATCCGATCGACGCCATCTACGTCTCGACCCTGCGGCGCACCCACCAGACCGCGGCGCCATTGGCGACCCGCCTCGGCATCGAACCCGTCGTCGAGCGCGACCTGCGCGAGGTCTACCTCGGCGAGTGGGAAGGCGAGCTCTACCGCAAGCACATGGCCGAGGGCCATCCGCTCGCCCTCAAGGTCATCAGCGAGCAGCGCTGGGATGCCATCCCCGGGGCCGAGGCGCCGGCATCGATCACGACCCGGGTCCGGGGCGCCCTCGACCGCATCGTCGCGGCCCACCCGGACCAGTGCGTGGTCCTCGTCAGCCACGGTGGGATCATCGGCGAGATCCTCGCCCAGGTCACCCAAGCCGGCCGCCCGTTCGCCTTCCTCGGCGCGTCCAACGCGTCGATCTCCCAGGTCGTCGCGTTCAACGGGCGGTGGATCCTGCGCCGCTTCAACGACACCGCCCACCTCGCCGCCGACCTCGACCGCGAGCCGGACCTCGACCCGGTGCCCGCCGATCCGGGCACGTAGCGTTGCGCCCATGACGTACGCCGACGGTCGCGTGATGCTCGATGCCGACAGCCACGTGATGGAGCTGCCGGACTTCCTGTCCGCCCACGCCGATCCCGGGATGCGCGACCGCATCCCGGCGGTCAACTTCGACAGCGGCGGCAACCTCTCCAAGCGGTTGGCGAGCTACAGCTCGCTCGCGCCGTCACGAGGCCGCCGTCGTCGACGAGCAGGTCGGCCTCGGCGATCAGCTGCTCACCGGCGCCAAGGGCTACGAGGCGCTCGGCGCGTTCGACACCACCGAGCGCAGCCAGGCCCTCGATCAGCTCGGCTTCGAGCGCCAGTTCGTGTTCGCCTCGTTCAGCACGAGCGTCGTGTTCGACGTCCGGCTCGACGGTGACGTCGCCGCCGGTGCCGCCCGCGCCCACAACCGGGCGATGGCCGAGTTCTGTGCCGACGAGCCGCGCATGATCGGCGTCGGTGCCACCCCGCTCGACGACATCGACGCCGCGATGGCCGAGGTCGACCATGCCCTCGAGCTCGGGCTCGGCGCGCTGTGGATCCCGCACCGCGCTCCCGGCGGCCGTTCGCCCGGCCACGACGACCTCGACCGCTTCTGGGCCAAGGTCGCGGCGGCCGAGCTGCCGGTGCTGCTGCACGTCGGCGGCGGCCAGTTGCAGATCGACAAGGCGTTCATGAACACCGGGCGTCCGGTGCCCGGTGACTGGCTCGGCGGCGGCGAGAACGTCCGCGGCAAGGACATGATCGGGCTCCACCACGCGGCCGAGCTGTTCGTCGGGACGATGGTCCTCGACGGCGTGCTGGAGCGCCATCGCGACCTGCGCGTCGGCGTGATCGAGCTCGGCGCCGCCTGGGTGCCGGCGATGCTGCGGCGCCTCGATCAGATCGCCGGCATCTGGAAGCGGTCCGAGCCTGACCTCGCCGCGCTGACCCGCCTGCCGTCGGAGCAGCTGACCGAGCAGGCCGCGTTCACGCCCTACCCGTTCGAGGACGTCGGGGCGATGATCCGCGACTCCAACCCCGACCTGTACCTGTTCTCCAGCGACTACCCGCACATCGAGGGCGGCCGCGACCCGCTGGGCCGCTTCACGACGAGCCTGCGTGGGTTCGGCGCCGACGTCGACGAGAAGTTCTACGCCGGCAACATGCGCCGCCTCCTGTCCGCGGCCTGACCCGAGGTCTCAGGCGGCGGCCAGCACGTCGGGGGCGTGGGCGACGGGCAGCTGCTCGTCGGCCAACCACTGCGTCGGGCTGGATCCAGCAAGCGTCCGCCACTCGCGTGCCATGTGCGCCTGGTCGGCGTACCCGCACTCGGCGGCGATGTCGGCCAGCGTCGCCCGGACACCAAGGATGAACAGCCGCTTGGAGCGCTCGAAGCGCAGCACGCGGGCCATCGCCTTGGGCGACACGCCGTACTCGGCGCCGAACTGATCGCTCAGGTGGCGCCGGCTCCACCCGACGTCGGTGGCGAGGGACGTGATGTCGAGATCACCGCGCGCCGTGATCAGCCGGCGCATCGCTTCCGCCGTCTCCGGCCTGATCGTCGCTGGCACCTCGGCCCGCCCCGCTGCGGCGCGCGCCAGGACGCGGTCGATGGCGGCGAACCGGGCGTCCCACGAGTCGGCCTCGCCGAGGCGCTCGACGAGCTCGGTCGCCGTGCGCCCCCACACCGCCTCGAGCGGCACCACGGTGGTGACCAGCTCGCTGGCCGGCATCCCGAACAGGGCTCGGGCGCCGGCCGGCGTGACGTGCAGCTGCACGCCGCGCTGGTCCCCGTCGTGCTCGATGACCACCGGCGTGGTGTGGAACCCACCGAGCAACGCCTCGAAGTGGAGCGGCCCGGAGCGGCCGTCGGGCAGCCGGCTCAGCGTGATCGGCGCATCGAACTGCACGACGAGCGTGAGGTGCCGTGACGGCAGGCCCATGTGCTGCCCGGGCGGGAAGCCGCGCATGTCGTAGCCGGAGTAGCCCTCGACGTAGTCGCGCACGAGCGTGTGCGGCCGGCCGACGCGCTGTTCGGCGACCGGCTCCTCGGTCATGTCAGCGCCGGATCTCCCGATACGGGATGTCGCGGTCGACCGACGGCTCGCGCGGCAGGTCGAGCACCTTCTCGCCGATGATGTTGTGCTGGATCTCGTCGGTGCCGCCAGCGATCGACTGCGCCGGCACCGACAGGAGGACCTCGGTGATCACGCCGTCGAGGATGCTGTCGCCGTGGCGCAGCTGCCCGTCGGCGCCCGCCAACATGGAGTGCGTGCGGGCCGACGCCTGGGCGACACGACTGGCGGCGAGCTTGCCGAGCGAACCCTCCGAGCCGGGCGCCCGACCGGCGGCGCGCGCCGCCTGCGCCCGCCGGGCCGTCCACTCGTTGGCGCGTCGCAGGGCGACGAGGCCGGCCATCTGCTGGCGGGCGAGCGGGTCGGCGGTGCGGCCCTGCAGCTCGGCGACCTGCTGCACGAGATCGGCCCGACCGGCCCGCTGCGGGTACCAGGCGTAGGTCTTGAAGTATTCCTCGGCCTCGGCGGCCGCTTCCTCGGCGGCCCGACCCGTGGCCTTGGTCGTCGACCGGGCCCGCACCGTCGCGAACTGACGCTCGAACGCCAGCGTCGTCATGGCGATGCGCCATCCATCGCCCGGGCTGCCGACCAGGTTGTCGGCCGGCACGCGAGCGTCGGACAGGAACACCTCGTTGAACGACGAGTGCTCGTTCATCTGGTGGACCGGGCGGACCTCGACACCGGGCTGGTGCATCGGCAGCACGAAGTAGCTGATGCCGCGGTGCTTGGGGACGTCAGGATCGGTGCGGGCCAGCAGCAGGCCGAGGTCGGCGTGGTGGGCGCTCGTGCTCCACAGCTTCTGGCCGTTGACGACCCACTCGTCACCGTCGCGCTCGGCGTGGGTCGCCAGGCCGGCGAGGTCGGAGCCGTTCGTCGGCTCGCTGAACAGCTGGCACCACGTGTCCTCGCCGGTGATGGCACGGGGCAGCACCCGGCGCTTGAGGTCATCGGAGGCGTGGGCGAGGAGGGTCGGGGCGGCGAGCCCCATGCCGCCGCCGACCGCCGGGCCGACGGCGCCGACCGCGCTGAACTCCTCGTGGACGATCGGGTCGGCCCACCCCGGCAGGCCGCGGCCGTACCAGTCGGCCGGCCACGTCGGCGTCGCCCAGCCGGACTCGACCAGCTTGCGGCGCCAGTCGAGCAGCGCCAGGTCGGGATCCCAGTTGTCGGCCAGCCACTGCTTGACGTCCTGCCTGACGACATCCGGCGTGCTCATGGATCCAGCCTTTCGAGGTAGGTGCGCAGCACGGTGTTGAACTCGTCGCTGTGGCTGACGGGCGGGGCGTGGCCGGCGCCCTGGATCACCGCGATCGTGGCGTTCGGGATCTTCTCGGCCATGTAGTGCGAGCCCTTCAGGAACGGCTCGTCCTGGTCGCCGACGACGATCAGCGTCGGCACCTCGATCGACGGCAGGCCGTCGATGACGTGGCTGTCGGTCTGGGTCAGGACCTGGCGGGCACCGATCGCCAGGCCGGTCGCCGAGGAGTGCACGCTCGACGACAGCTCCTCCCCGCCCGGCACGCCGGCGAGTCCTTTGGTCTCGAGGTCCTCGGCATAGCGGGTCGCCATGCGGTTCCAGCCATCTCGGGCCTGGTCGTTGCGGTACCCGGGCCCGGTGTCGACGAGCACGAGCCCGCGAGCGCGGTCGGGGTGGGCGAGCACGAGCTCGAGGCTGAGGTAGCCGCCGAGCGAGTGGCCGAGCCAGACGGCGCGGTCCTCCTCGGACGTGTCGAGGAGGTGCAGCATCTCGTCGATGAACGCACCTGTCGTGTACTCGGACGCGTCGTCGGACGCGGCGCTGCGACCGTGCCCCGGCATGTCCCAGGCGATCACCGTATGGTCCTTCGCCAGCGCCGGCACGGTCGTGGCAAACATGTGGGACGACGCGGCGAAGCCGTGCGTCAGCACGACGACCGGCCCCTCCCCCGTCACCTCGGCGTAGATCTGCACCTCACCATCGTGCCCCTCCGGCGAGGGCCGCCAAGCACCGAGACCGGATTCTGACGCCATTCACGCACGCTCAGCGTGCGCCAAATGCGTCAGAACCCCCGTCAGTCCTCCACGCGGTCGCGCACCACGGTGGCGTAGCTGCCGATGCCCAGGAGGTCGTCGGCCTCGACGCGGCGGTCGCCGACGAGCAGCGACACCATCGCTCCGTCGTCGTCGATGTCGACGTCGTTGAGGCTGCCGACCTCGCGACCCTGATCGGTGAGCACGCGGCCGCCGATCGCGCCGTTGGCCTTGAGCCCGCGGCGAGCCGGGTCGGCCGCGTAGACCTCCAGCCGGTCGCCGGACTCGATCGTCACCGCGTCGGGCCCGATCGCGGCGATCCGGTCCCACGCCAGCCAGTCACCGGACGAGCCCTTGGCGAGGCGGAAGCCGATGGCGCGCTTGGTCGCCGGGTCGACGTCGACGTCGTCGATGCGGCCGACCGTGGTGGCCGTCGCCAGGTCGAGCACCGGCCGTCCGAAGACCTCGACTGCGTTCATGACTGACCTCCGTGCAGGTGCTGGCGATACCGGTCGACGGCATCGCCGAAGCCGGTCAGGTCGCTCGTGACGTACTCGACGGCGCCGGCGGGCACGACGAGCGCCTCGCCCGACACCGCGACCGCGTCGGGCAACGGGATGTACGAGCGGCGGCCGTTCTTGCCGGCATCCGGTGGCTCGATCTCGTAGCCGACCACCGTGCCGTCCCCGGTGTCGATGACGACGTCGGTGACCTTGCCGACGTTCGCCCCGGCGTCGGTGATGACCTGGTCGGACAGGACGTTGCCACCCTTGCCCTCCGACTCGACCGGTGCCGCGCGCAGCACGGTGGTCGGGTCCACCATCACGGCCGCCGGGCCGACGGCGAGCACCTGCTCGCGGGTCAGGACCTCCTTGAGCCGACCCTTCAGCCGGCCCCGCTTGTTGAGCGAGAACCCGACGATGTGGCCAGCGGAGGAATCGAACAGGACGTCGCGGACCTCGGCGACGTCGTCGCCGGCGAGGGTGACGATGGGCAGGCCGACGAGGTCGGTGCCGCGGACGAGCTCCTTCACGACGGGCCCCGCTTCACCGCGACCACGCCGCCCCGTCGTCGTCGGCTGAGCCACATGAACAGTGCAACCGCAACGAGGACCAGGAGCACCAGCAACACGATCCACAACACCATCAGCGGCCTCCTCGACATCACGACCTGGTGTCGCGGTACCCCCACGCTGGGGGTGCAAACGCCCCGAGCACGTTTCTGATGCAGTTGCAGCACGCTGTGCGTGCCTCAACGGCGTCAGAATCGGGCGAGGGCGGCCAGCACCGCGGCGACCTGGTCGGTCAGCGGGGCCGGGGTCAGCGTCAGGTCGGGGGTCAGCGGCGGCTCGTACGGGTCGTCGATGCCGGTCATGCCGGTGAGCTCGCCGGCGCGGGCCTTGGCGTACAAGCCCTTCGGGTCGCGCTCCTCGCACAGCTCGAGCGGCGTGTCGACGAAGACCTCGAGGAACGGCAGGTCGGCGGCGCCGTGGATCTCGCGCACCCGGTCGCGATCGGCGCGGTACGGGCTGACGACCGGCACCAGCGCGACGAGCCCGGCGTCGGCCATCAGCCGGGCCACCTCGCCGATGCGCCGCACGTTCTCGGCCCGGTCGAGCGCCGAGAAGCCGAGGTCGGCGTTCAGGCCGTGACGGATGTTGTCGCCGTCGAGCACGTACACCGCCCGACCGTCCTCGAGCAACGCCGTCGCCACCGCATCGGCCACCGTCGACTTCCCCGAGCCCGACAGGCCCGTGAACCACACCGTGGCGCCCGTCAGACCGGCCGCCGACCAGCGGGCCTGGCGTCCGACGGTGGCGTCGTGCCAGAAGACCGCCACGGCGCCTACGCCGAGGTGCGCAGCATGCCAGCGGCCGCCGTCTGGTTCGTCGCCTCGTCGATGAGGACGAAGCTGCCCGTGACGCGGTTGTGCCGGTAGTCGTCGGCGAACAGCGGCGAGGTGGCCCGCAGCGTGACGCGGCCGATCTCGTTGAGCGCGAGCTGCGACGCCGTTTCGTCGCGATGCAACGAGCTCACGTCGAGGCGGTAGCGGAGGTCGGTGACCATGGCCCGGACCGCCCGGGTCGTGTGCTTCAGCGTGTACACCTTGCGCAGCGCCAGCGGGTGGTCCGAGTCCATCCACGCCACCATCGCGTCGAGGTCCTGCGACGGCGTCGGGTGGTTGTGCGGACGACAGATCATGTCGCCGCGCGAGATGTCGAGGTCGTCGGCCAGCAGGAGCGTCACGGCCATCGACGGGCGGGCCTCGGCGACCGGGCCGTCGGCGGTGTCGATGCGCTCGATGCGCGTCGTCAGGCCCGACGGGAGCACCATCACCTCGTCGCCGGGGCGCAGCGTCCCGGCGGCGACCGTGCCGGCGTAGCCGCGGTAGTCGCGATGCTCGACGCGCTGCGGACGCACGACGTACTGCACGGGGAAGCGCACGTCGATCAGGTTGTCGTCGCTCGCCGTGTACACCGTCTCCAGGTGGTGCAGGAGCGTCGGGCCCTGGTACCACGGCATGTTCGTCGAGCGATCGACGACGTTGTCGCCGGCGAGCGCCGAGATCGGGATGAACGAGACATCACGCAGGTCGAGGCGGGCCGCGAACTCGGTGAACTCTTGGCGCACCTCGTCGAAGCGGGCCTCGGAGTGGTCGACGAGGTCCATCTTGTTGACGGCGATGACCAGGTGCGGCACGCCCAGCAGCGACATCAGCAGGCTGTGGCGGCGGGTCTGCTCGACGACGCCGTAGCGGGCGTCGACGAGCACGATCGCCAGGTCGGCGGTCGATGCGCCGGTGATCGCGTTGCGCGTGTACTGCACGTGGCCCGGGCAGTCGGCGATGACGAAGTCGCGGTGCGGCGTCGAGAAGTACCGGTAGGCGACGTCGATCGTGATGCCCTGCTCGCGCTCGGCGCGCAACCCGTCGGTCAGCAGCGCCAGGTCGACGTAGTCGGTGCCCCGCTTCTTGCTCACCGCCTCGATGTGCTCGAGCTGATCCTCGAAGATCGACTTCGAGTCGTGCAGCAGGCGGCCGATGAGCGTGGACTTCCCGTCGTCGACGCTGCCGACCGTTGCGAACCGCAACGGTGCCGAGCGCTTCGCCTCCTCGTCGGACTCCAACAGCTCCGCCAAGGTCATCTCAGAAGTAGCCGAGGCGCTTGCGATCTTCCATGCCGGCCTCGGAGATCCGGTCGTCTGCGCGGGTCGCGCCGCGCTCGGTGACCCGGGCGACGGCGGTCTCGGCGACGATGTCCTCGACGGTGAACGCCGACGAGGCGACGGCGGCCGTGCACGTGGCGTCGCCGATCGTGCGGAAGCGCACGGTGGCCTCGAAGGGCTCCTCGCCCTCGAGCATCCGGACGTGGCGGTTGACGGCCATCAGCATCCCGTCACGGAGGAAGACATCGCGCTGGTGGGCGTAGTACAGCGACGGCAGGTCGACCTTGCGCTCGGCGATGAAGCGCCAGATGTCGAGCTCGGTCCAGTTCGACAGCGGGAACACCCGCAGGTGCTCGCCGCGGTGGTGGCGGGTGTTGTAGATCCCCCACAGCTCGGGCCGCTGGTTCTTCGGGTCCCACTGGCCGAACTCGTCGCGGTGCGACACGACGCGCTCCTTGGCCCGGGCCCGCTCCTCGTCGCGGCGGGCGCCACCGAAGACGGCGTCGAAGCGGTGCTCGGTGATGGCGTCGAGGAGGGTCACGGTCTGCAGCGGGTTGCGCGAGGCGCGTGGGCTGGTGTCCTCGCGGACCTTGCCGGCGTCGATCGAGTCCTGCACCGACGCCACGACCAGCTCCACGCCGAAGTCGGCGACGGCGCGATCACGGAACTCGATGACCTCGTCGAAGTTGTGGCCGGTGTCGACGTGCATCACCGGGAACGGGATCCGCGCCGGCCAGAACGCCCGGTGGGCGAGGTGGAGCATGACGACGGAGTCCTTGCCGCCCGAGAACAGCAGCACGGGGCGCTCGCACTCGGCGGCGATCTCCCGGAAGATCGTGATGGCCTCGTCCTCGAGCTGGGCGGTGCTCGACGGTGCGGTCGGTGCGGCGGTGGCCGTGGCGTCGTGGGGGGCGTGACGGTGGCGGTGCTCGGCACGTCGGCGAGCGTAGCCTGAATTCGCGACAAAGCCGATCGGGAAGGTCAGGATCATCGGGCCCCAGGACCAGCGTGACATCGGTCCGCCCGGCCCGCTCGTGGGCCGCGGTGACGGTCACCTCGGTGCCCGGCGGCACGCCTGCACGACCCACGTCGCCAGCACCCGGTCGGGCGTGCCGTCGTGGTACAGGCCGAAGCGGGCGGCCGAGCGCCCCTGCAGCTGGCCGAGCAGCTGGCGCGCCGGCGCGCCGATCACCTCGGCCCCGGTCAGCTCGGCGACGATCGGCTTCGTCAGCCCGTCCTTGGCGCCGCGCACCGAGACATGGGTCGGCAGCCAGCCGGTGTTGGCGATGCCGGCCTCGACGCGCCACGTGCCGGCGCCGAGGTCGACGCCGCGAGCGTGGACGATCTCCAGGCACGGCGAGGCCATCGCTTGGGCGACGGCGAACCGGGCGTGCGGCGTGACCTCCTCGCGCAGGAACTCGAGCGGCGGGTTGGTCCAGATGCCGAGGCGATGCCACCCGCCGAGCTCGATCGGGCCGAGCTGCGGGTGCTCGAACGGGTACCACTCGACGTACTGGTCCGGGGCGTGCTCGTCGCACCACCGCAGCACGGCGAGGGCCTGCGCATCCGACGGGCCGAGGTACCAGAGGTCGTGGCCGACCGCCTCGCCGGTGGCCCGCTTGACGGCATCCCAGAACTCCGTCGTCCACGAGTAGACGCCGAGGTGCTCGTACGCCCAGTCGTCGGCCGCCCCGCTCATCGTCACCGACTTGTCCCAGGTGAAGTCGTCGAAGACGGAGTGCGCGGAGTAGCCGGTGAGCGCCGTCCCGATCGCGCCGAGCTGCTTCCACACCCAGACGTCGACGGGCGGCAGCGCCGAGTCGGCCACCGTCCCCGACGGTCGCAGCAGCACCCCGCCGGCGGTGTGGAAGGCGTTGTAGCCGCAGACGTTGGGGCGGGCGACGACGGCCCGCACGAGGGCGTCGATCTCCGGCTCCGACAGCGGGTGATCGCCCGAGCCGCGGACGCCGGTGCTCCACCCAGCCGGGAAGTTGCGGTTCATGTCGAGGCCCTCTGGCGGGCGCGGGGTGGGGATCGTGAAGCCGTCGAAGTCGACGATCGTGGCCTCGTCGAGCATCCGGTACCGCGGCGTGTCGACGGCACCGTCGAGCGGGACCGGGATCATCAGGCGGGCGTCCTCGGGATGCGGTGTCCACGCCCCGTTGGGATCGGGGATCCGCATCTGCAGGACGCGGCCGTCGTCGTCGACGTCGGAGACGTGGGCGCCCGGCCAGCGGTGGGCATCCGGCCACGGCCACGGTCGCACGCTCGAGCGACGGAACTGCGGTCGGTCGGCCAGCGCCCACTCGGCACCATCGGGGTTGACGCGTGGGACGACGTAGAACGTGCGCGTCCGCAGCGCGTCGGTGACGACGGGGTCACCGGTGGCGTGGCCGTCGACGAGGTGCTGCAGCAGCCAGCACGCGGCGACCGTGGCGGTCAGCTCCTCGGCGTGGATCGAGGCATCGACCCAGTGCGCCGGCTTGGTGTCGTGGGTGCCCGTCGACGCGTCGGTGACGGTGACGACCTTGAGGTCGCGACCCTCGTAGCTGCGCCCGTACGTCTCGACCGCGACCAGCCCCGGGTGCTCGGCCGCCAGCGCGTCGAGCCACGCCATCAGCTCCTCGTAGCGCAGGAACCGATCGAACGTCGTACGGGTCGGGCATCAGACGAGCGCGGCGGCCAGCGCCCGCCATTGGCCGACCGGCATCTGGCGGGGATCCGGCTCGAGGGCCTGGATGCAGACGTGGCTGGCGCCGGCGTCGCGCTGGGCCTGGACGCGGGCGACGATGGCGTCCTCGTCGCCCCACGCCACGAGGGCGTCGACGAGGCGATCGCTGCCGCCGTCGGCGAGGTCGTCGTCGGTGAACCCGATGCGCTTCCAGTTGTTCGTGTAGTTGGGCAGCCCGAGGTACGTCTTGAGGTGGGTGCGGGCGGCGGCGCGGGCCGTCTCGGGGTTGGTGTCCAGCACGACCGCCTGCTCGCTGGCGACGAGGGCGTCGGGCCCGACGGCCTCGCGGGCGGCGGCGGTGTGCTCCGGCGTCACGAGGTACGGGGTGGGTGCCCGACGTGCGAGACGCGGCGAGCTCGAGCATCTTCGGCCCGAGCGCCGCGATGCACCGCTCACCGCGGGCCAGCGGCGGCTCGGCCGCGTCGAGCCCATCGAGGAACTCGGCGACCTTCTCGACCGGCTTCTGGTACGTCCCCGGCTCGTTGACGTGGTCGATGAACGGGCGGTGGCTGACGCCGATCCCGCACAGGAACCGATGTCCGTGCTGGGCGGTGAGCGCGGCGTGCTGGCTCGCCGCCTCCTCCGGGGAGTGCATCCAGATGTTGAGGATCCCGGTGGCGATCGTGACCGATCGCGTCGCCGCGAGCAGGTTGGTGAGCGGCGTCCAGACGTCACCCCCGGTGTCGGGGATCCACAGCGCCGAGTAGCCGAGGCCCTCCATCTCGCCCGCCAGGTCGGCCACCTCGGACGGATCGCCGAAGCGCAGCATGGCGCTCCAGATGCCGGTGCCACCCAGGGCGTACGTGTCACTCACTGGTGCACCATCGACTCTCGCGTCGGGTTTTCGGCGCCGACGGCCACGGAGCACCAGTGAGCCGAAGGACCGTGACGCTGATTCGCTCGCTCGAAGACTCGCTCACTCATGGCCGCCAGCCTGCCAGTCCGACGACCCGCCGGGTACGGTCCGGCTCGGAGTCAGGTGCAGGAGGTACTGCGATGCGTTGGGTGAAGTTGGGTTCGACCGGGTTGGACGTCTCGCCGATCTGCCTGGGGTGCATGAGCTACGGCGCCCCCGACCGCGGCAACCACGCGTGGTCGCTCGACGAGGAGGCCAGCGGTCCGTTCTTCCGCCAGGCGATCGAGCTCGGGATCAACTTCTTCGACACGGCCAACGTCTATTCCGATGGCTCCAGCGAGGAGATCACCGGCCGTGCCCTTGCCCAGTACGGCAACCGTGACGAGCTCGTCGTCGCCACCAAGGTCAACGGTCGGATGCACAAGGGGCCGAACGGCGCCGGGCTGTCGCGCAAGGCGATCCTCGGCGAGATCGACAACAGCCTGCGCCGCCTCGACATGGACTACGTCGACCTCTACCAGATCCACCGCTTCGACCCGACCGTGCCCGTCGAGGAGACGATGGAGGCGCTGCACGACGTCGTCAAGGCCGGCAAGGCCCGCTACATCGGCGCCTCGTCGATGTACGCCTGGCAGTTCTCCAAGATGCAGTACGTCGCCGAGGCCAACGGGTGGACGCCCTTCGTCACGATGCAGGACCACTACAACCTGCTGTACCGGGAGGAGGAGCGCGAGATGCTGCCGCTCTGCGTCGATCAGGGCGTCGGCGCGATCCCGTGGAGCCCGCTGGCCCGCGGCCGGCTGACCCGGGAGTGGGACTCGACGACGGCGCGCAGCGAGACCGACGAGTTCGGTCGGACCCTCTACCGCGAGGAGGATCGCCAGATCGTCGACGCCGTCGCCGACGTCGCCGCCGCTCGTGGCGTCACCCGCGCCGAGGTCGCGCTGGCGTGGATCCTGCGCCACCCGGCCGTCGACGCCCCGATCATCGGCGCCACCAAGCCCCAGCACCTCGACGACGCCGTGCGGGCCGTCGACCTCGTGCTCACCGACGACGAGGTCAAGGCGCTCGAGGCGCCCTACGTGCCCCACGCCATCGCCGGCCACGCGTAGCGTAACGCCCGGAGCGGCCAGGACCCACTGCGTCCAGGGCTCGGCACTGCCTCAGGTCGGCGTGGTGTCCTCAGGCTGGCGTGGTGTCCTCGTCGGTGTTCTCGGGGACGGCCTCAGGGTCCGGCTCCACGGGGAGGCGGATGGTGATGGCGTCTCCGAGCTCCCACTCGGCGTTGTGGTTCTCGTTGGTCATGCTCATCGCTCGTCGAGGCTACGCCTCGTACGATCCCGGCCATGGTCGGCACCCTCGTGCTGCTCCGCCACGGCGAGAGCGAGTGGAACAAGAAGAACCTGTTCACCGGCTGGGTCGACGTCGACCTGACGGCGAAGGGTGAGGACGAGGCGCGGCGCGGGGCGCGCTGCTCGTCGAGCACGACCTCCTGCCCGACGTGCTGCACACGTCGCTGCAGCGGCGGGCGATCCGCACCGCCGAGCTGGCGCTCGACTCCGCCGACCGGCTCTGGATCCCGGTGCGCCGTTCGTGGCGGCTCAACGAGCGCCACTACGGCGCGCTGCAGGGCAAGGACAAGGCCCAGACGTTGGCCGAGTACGGCGAGGAGCAGTTCATGCTGTGGCGCCGCTCGTACGACACCCCGCCGCCGACGCTGCCGATCGACGACGAGTTCTCGCAGTTCCACGACCCCCGCTACGCGCTGCTCCCGCCCGAGGTCCGCCCGCGCACCGAGTGCCTCGCCGACGTCGTCGTGCGCATGCTCCCGTACTGGTACGACGACATCGTGCCCGACCTGCTCGCCGGCCGGACCGTGCTCGTCGCCGCCCACGGCAACAGCCTGCGGGCGTTGATCAAGCACCTCGACGGCATGGATCCGTCCGCCGTCGTCGGCCTCAACGTGCCCACCGGCATCCCGCTGCGCTACGACCTCGACGCCGACCTCCGACCGGTGACGGCCGGCGGCCAGTACCTCGATCCGGAGGCCGCTGCGGCGGCCATCGAAGCGGTCAAGAACCAAGGCCAGCGGTAGCGCGCGCTGCATGGTCAGCGCCGTCACCCGAACCTCGTACAGTCTCGCTCCTATGGCCAGCAAGAAGGCATACGTCGACCACCTCCGGAGCGTGCCGCTGTTCGCGTCGTGCACCCGCAAGGAGCTCGAGTTGATCGCCAAGTCGGGCGACGAGATCAAGATGACCGCGGGCACCATGCTGGTCGATCAAGGACAGACCGGGCACGAAGCCTTCGTCGTCGTCGAGGGCTCGGTGGCCGTCAAGCGCAACGGGCGCAAGGTGGCGACGCTCGGACCGGGCGCGATCGTCGGCGAGCTCTCGCTGCTCGACCACGGCCCACGCACGGCCCGCGTCGAGTGCGAGACCGACTGCACGCTGTTCGTGATGTCGCAGCGCCACTTCCTCGCCGTGGTCGACGACGTGCCGTCGCTGTCGCACAAGCTGCTCGCCGCGCTGGCCGGCCGCATCCGCGACCTCGACCGCGCCTACTACGGCTGACGCATCCGAGGGTTTCGTGCGCGGGCCACCCGCACGAAACCCTCCGATGGCACATGCGGGCGCTGTGACACCCCGGCACTAACTTGCAGGGCGTATGACGACGCACGCCGACACGGACGCGCCGGCCGCGGAGGCCACCCGCACGAAGGGCCGGATCCGCCCGCACCAGCTGGCGATCGGGCTGGGCATCGCCATCGCCCTGTTCACGGTCGTGTCGGGTGTCCTGCCGTTGATCACCAACTGGCACAACGACAACGAGCACACCCGCGAGGTGTTCGGCGACATCCCCGGCCCGCTGCAGGTCGCCTTCTACACCGTCATCCCGGTGATGATCGCCTGGGGTGCCTTCCGCTTCGCCGACCGCATGAAGAACTGGGAGCGGGGCAAGCCGGCACCGTCGCGCCGGACCACGCTCTCGAACGCCAAGCGCCGCTTCGGCGACTTCCGGGTCGGCGTCTACATGCGGACCCTGCTGCGCGACCCGGCCGCCGGCCTCATGCACTCGATGATCTACTTCGGGTTCCTGGTCCTGCTCGGCGTGACGACCGTGCTCGAGATCGACCACCAGATGCCCGAGGACCTCAAGTTCCTGCAGGGTCGCACGTACCAGGCCTATGCCTTCGTCGGTGATGCAGCCGGCCTCGTGTTCGTCGTCGGCGTCGTGTGGGCGATCGTGCGCCGCTACGTGCAGCGCCCGTACCGCATCCGCATCAAGACCAAGCCCGAGCACGCGCTGATCCTCGGCACGTTCCTGCTGATCGGCCTGTCCGGCTTCGCGTCCGAGATGTTCCGCATCGCCCACAGCTCGGCGAGCGGCGAGAACATGGACTTCGAGAAGTGGAGCTTCATCGGGTGGCCACTCAGCCGCCTGGTCGACGGCAGCTCGGTGTCGACGTTGCACGGCTGGCACAACTGGATGTGGATGCTCCACGTCGTCGCGTTCATCGCCTTCCTCGCGATCCTCCCGATCACGATGCTGCGCCACATGTTCACGTCGCCCTTGAACATGTACCTCAAGGACAAGACCCGCCCGAAGGGCGCGATGAAGCCGATGCCGAACCTGGCCGAGACCGAGCTGGAGACGTTCGGCGCCTCCGTCGTCGAGGACTTCACGTGGAAGCAGCTGCTCGACACCGACGCCTGCACGATGTGCGGTCGCTGCACGAGCGTGTGCCCGGCCCACGCCACCGGCAAGCCGCTCGACCCTCGCGAGATCGTCCTCAAGACCGGCGAGGTGATGGCGGCCACCGGCAGCCCGGTCGTGTCACCGCCGATCGGCACCGACCCCGAGATCAGCATCACCGCCCCGTCGCTGTTCGAGCGCATCACGTCGGAGGAGATCTGGGCCTGCACCACGTGCAAGGCGTGCGACGAGATCTGCCCGGTGAACATCGAGATCCTCGACAAGATCCTCGACATGCGGCGCTACCTGTCGCTGATGGAGTCCGACTTCCCGACCGAGCTCGGCAACGCCTACCGGGGCATGGAGAACCAGTACAACCCGTGGGGCATGAACCCGTCCGAGCGCGGCGACTGGGCGAAGGGGATGGACGAGGTCCAGATCGTCGATCCCGGTGAGCAGCTGCAGGCCGAGTACCTCTACTGGGTCGGCTGCGCCGGCAGCTTCGACGACAAGAACAAGCGGGTCACGCAAGCGATGGCCAAGCTGCTGCGGCGGGCCGGGATCACGGTCGCCGTGCTCGGTCCCTCCGAGATGTGCACGGGCGACTCGGCTCGCCGGTCGGGCAACGAGTACCTGTTCCAGATGCTGGCGATGCCGAACATCGAGATGCTCAACGGCATGGGCGTCCGCAAGATCATCACCCAGTGCCCGCACTGCTTCAACACGTTGCTCAACGAGTACCCGCAGCTCGGCGGTCACTTCGAGGTCGTCCACCACAGCCAGCTGCTCGAGCAGCTGATCGAAGACGGTCGCCTCGACGTCAGCCAGGCGACGCTCGAGGAGCGCATCACCTACCACGACTCCTGCTACCTCGGCCGCCACAACGACGTCTACATCGCGCCGCGCAAGGTCGTCGGGTCGATCAAGGGGATCGAGGTCGTCGAGATGCCGCGCAACGGCACCAAGGGCATGTGCTGCGGCGCCGGCGGGGCGCGCATGTGGATGGAGGAGTCGATCGGCACGAAGGTCAACGACGAGCGGGCCCGGGAGGCCCTGTCGACCGGGGCCACGCGCATCGCCACCGCCTGCCCGTTCTGCTACATCATGCTCGACGACGGCACCAAGGCCGCCGGGGCCGGCGACGACGTCAAGGTCGGCGACATCGCCATCCACCTCCTCGACGCCATCGAGGCCGGCGAGCGCACGTTCGACGACCCGAGCGCACCCCTCGCCCAGAGCCCCGTCGCCGGCGAGTAGTTCGTTTTGGTCCGGATCGTGGTCGCACCGTGCGACCAGGATCCGGACCAAAACGTCTCAGGCCGTGATGTTGAGGATCGGCGTGCTCGGCGCCGTCGGGTTCGGCGTCGCCTCCTCCGAGATCGCCCACGCCTCGGCGCTCGCCGGATCGAGACCCTCGGCGTAGATGCTGAGCGTGCCGTCGGCGTTCGGGCGGAAGGGTGCGTACACCTCGGGGGTGCCGTTGCGGATCGCCCAGAGCACGTAGACGTCGTTGCCCTCCGGCACCGGCACGTCGTCGGCCATGAGCACCGACGCGTTCTTGGTCGCCGAGTGGACGATCGTGACGCCCGGCAGGGCGAGATCACCAGCCGCCGGGTTGCCCGGCATCTGGATGGTCTGGGCGTCGTCGGCGTCGACGACGGCTGCGACCGGGTCGGTGCCGCCGTCGTCCCACGGCGACGTCACCACGAGCACACCGACGGCGATGGCCGCGGCGGCGACGAGGCCGGCCCCGGCGGCGATGAACCGGTTGCGACGCCGTCCGGCGCCGATCGGCACGACGGGCGCGATGGGCGCGACCGGCTCGGCCGGCAGCTGGGGGGTGGCGGCGATGAGGTCCAGCAGGTTGCCCCGCAGGCTCGCCGGCGGCACCTCCAGCTCGGCGTCGGCCATCAGGGCCGCCGCCTCGAGGAGCTCGTCGAGCTCCGCCTGCAGGTCCGGTCGGGTGCGCAGCACGTCCTCCAGCTCCGTTCGCTCGTCGTCATCCAAGGCGCCGACGGCGTAGAGGGCCAGCTGCAAGCGCAGCTCGTCGTCGGTCACGACGGCCCTCCCATGCTCGTGCGCAGCCGGATCAGGCCGTCGCGGATGCGGGTCTTGACGGTGCCGAGCGCGACGCCGAGGTGCTCGGAGATCTGCACGTGGGTGAGCCCGTCGTAGAACGCCAGCTCGAGCGCCTCGCGCTGTGACGCCGGGAGCGTCGCCATCGCGGCGCGTGCTCGCTGGCGATCTTCGGCATCCACCGCGTCGTCCTCTGGTGACGGGGGCAGCTCGAGTGAGGCGGCGCCGACGCTGACTTGACGATCGCGGTGCGACTGCTCGCTGCGCACCCGGTCGACGGCCCGCCGGTGGGCGATGGTGACGGCCCACGTCCGGACGCTGCCGCGCTCGGCATCGAAGCGGGCTGCCTGCTTCCAGATCTCGACGAAGACCTCCTGCGTGACCTCCTCGGACTGCGATCCGTCGCGCAGCACGCGGCGGACCACACCGAAGATCGTCGGCGAGAGGGCGTCGTAGAGGGACGCGAACGCAGTCTGATCGCCACTGGCGACACTGGCGATCAGGTTCGTCAGCTCCGGGTCCACGCGCTCACCAATGTGGCAGATCGAAGGCGCTGGAGCCGACCACCGTCGGTCGCGGCGACCCGCGCGCCATTCGCGGATGCCCGGGATGGGCAGCGCGATCGGCGCAGTCAGGGTCATCACGGGCGGAGGTTCGGAGCGGCCGGGATCGTAGATGCCGAGCGCGCGCAACCGTCACACACGCTGATGCCGGACGCGCAACAGCGAGGGGCCGAGCCCCTCGCTGTTGGTTCCTCCACGTCGGTCCGGTGGAACCGCCCCCACCGGACCAGACGGGTGTTGGGGAGGTCAGGCCGGCGGCATGAGCACCGAGTCGATGAGGTACACCGTGGCGTTGGCCGTCGGGATGTCCTGGCACACGACCTTCGCCGCAGTGCCGTTGATCGTCAGCGTGTCGCCGTCCTTGGCGACCGTCAGGTCGGCGCCGTTGACCGTGGTCAGCGTGACGCCCTTGGCCAGTTCGGTGCTGCTCAGCTGCTGCGGGATCACGTGGTAGGCGAGGATCGAGGTCAGCAGGTCCTTGTCGGCGAGCACCTTGTCGAGGTCGGCCGCCGGGATCTTCTCGAACGCCGAGTTGATCGGCGCGAACACCGTCAGCGGGCCCTCGGTGTTGAGGGTGTCGACCAGGCCGGCCGCCGTGACGGCGGTGACGAGCGTCGACAGGGCCGGGTTGTTGCTGGCCGCGGTGGCCACGGGATCGTCGGCCATGCCGTCGAAGCTGCCCTCACCGGAGGTCGGGACCGAGCCACAAGCGGGGCCGGTCGGCGTCATCATCGCGGCACCCTCGGCCGAGGCCGGCGTGCTCGTCATCGTGGCGTCGGCCGGCGGCATGAGCACCGAGTCGATGAGGTACACGGTGGCGTTGGCCGTCGGGATGTCCTGGCACACGACCTTCGCCGCATCGCCGTTGATCGTCAGCGTGTCGCCGTCCTTGGCGATCTCGAGGTCGGCACCGTTGACCGTGGTCAGCGTGCCGGCCTTGGCCAGGTCGGCGCTCGACATCTTCCCGGCCACGACGTGGTAGGTCAGGATCGACGTCAGCAGGTCCTTGTCGGCGAGCACCTTGTCGAGGTCGGCCTTCGGGATCTTCTCGAACGCCGAGTTGATCGGCGCGAAGATCGTGAACGGGCCGGCGCTGTTGAGCGTGTCGCCGAGACCGGCCGCGGTCACTGCGGCGACGAGCGTCGACAGCTGCGGGTTGTTGCTGGCGGCAGTGGCGGCGGGGTCGTCGGCCATGCCGTCGAAGCTGCCCTCACCGGTGGTGGGGACGGCGTCGCAGGCCGGGCCGGTGGGCGCCATCATCGCCGCGTCGCCGGCGTCGGTCATCGGGGTCGAGTCCATCGAGCCCGCCGGGGTCGTGGTGGGCGACGCAGCGGCAGCGGGCGCCGTCGTCGCCGGCGTGGAGCTGTCGTCGTCACCGCATGCGGCGGCGACGAGGGTCAAGGCGGCCAAGGCGGCCAGAGCAGTGATACGGCCGCGGGGGCGCGTAGTCCTCATCAGAGGGTCCTTTCGGGGGGTGTTCACGTGACGGTGCGGGGAGTCAGCGGACGATGACCACGATCTGGTGGAGTCCGGAGGCGCCGTCGGGGATTGGTTCGGCGCGGTCGCTCGTTTGGATGTCACCGTTCGCGTCGGTGGCCCGAACGGTGATGGTGTGACGGCCCGGTGTCGCTTCCCACGGAAGCATCCACTGGCGCCACGTGTCTGCGGTCGTGACGTCGCCGAGCAACGCCGGCTGCCACGGTCCGTCATCGATCTGCACCTCGACGGCGGCGATGCCGGTGTGCTGGGCCCACGCCACGCCCGCGATCGGCACCGTGCCGGCGGCGGCCTTGCCGAGGCCGCGCGGCGTGTCGATGCGGCTCATCAGCTTGATGGGCGCCTGTTGGGCCCAGCCTCGACGCAGCCAGTAGTGATCGAACGCTGCGAACGTGGTCAGCTCGATCTCGGTCAGCCACTTCGTGGCCGAGACGAACCCGTACAGCCCGGGGACGACGAGGCGCACGGGGAAGCCGTGCTCGATCGGCAACGGTTCGCCGTTCATGCCGACGACGACGAGGGCGTCGCGCCCGTCCATCGCGTTGGCGACGGGGAAGCCGCACGCGAACCCGTCGACGGAGCGACCGACGACCTGGTCGGAACCGGGCTCCACACCTGCCTCGCGCAGCAGGTCGTCGAGGCGGGTCCCGAGCCACCGGGCGTTGCCCGCGTAGTGACCACCGATCTCGTTGGAGACGCACGTCAGCGTGATGTCGCGCTCGATCATCGGGCGCTGCAGCAGCTCGTCGTACGACAGCTCGATCTCGTTGCCGACCATGCCGTGGACGCGCAGCGTGTAGTCGGCCGTCTGCACCTGCGGGGCCGTGAGGGCGGTGTCGATGCGGTAGAAGTCGGCGTTCGGGGTGACGAACGGCGTGATCCCGGGAACGGCCAGCTGCGTCGTCGCCGGCAGCGGCGCCAGTCGCTCGACGGGCGTCGGCAGGCGCACGGCCTCGCGGGACGACGATGCGCTGAACCGCCGCCCGAGGGCCCGGCCGACAGAGCCAGCAGCGGCGGCGCCGAGCGCCAGCGCCCCGAGGACGGTCCCTGACCGCAGCAGGAAGTCGCGGCGGCCGACGTCACCCGACGAGGTGGCGGCCGGTCGGGCGCGCAGGGAGCGGGCGACCAGCACGAGGGCGCCGATCCCGGCCAGCGCGCCGAGGATGCTCGGGAGCACGGCGTGCCACGGCGTGCTCGCCCGTCGGCTGGCCGACGCCCACGACGCCGATGACGCCGAACAGCCCGATGCCCACGATCCCGAAGACCAAGCGACGGCGCAGCGCCAAGTAGCCGACGGTGGCGGCGAAGATCGCCAGGAACGCGCCGATGCCGATCAGCAGGGCCGGCTTGTCGTTCGTGCCGAACGTTTGGATCGCGAACTCTTTGACGAAGGGGGGCGCAGCATCGATCAAGCGGTCGCCGACGTCGAGGACCGGTGACCGCCACGTCCGGTTGAGGCCGGCGAGCAGCTCGGCCACGCCGAGCGCGACGGCTGCCGCGACGAGGCCGGAGAGGATGGCGAACATGCGGCCCGGTCGGGGCCGCGTCGACGGAAGGGAGCCGTCCGGTCCGCCGAGGTCGACGGGCGGGACGTCATGTGTGATCACGGCCGCCGGTTCGAGGCGGGCCGCGAACTGGATGGATTCAGTCGCGAAGGAGCTTCAGCACGGCCCGCTCGATGGCGTCGCGCGAGCGCTCGGCGTGGCGGCGCCGGCGGCCCAGCTTGGCGAGGGTCGGGGCGATCGTGGTGCCGCTCTCGAAGGCGTCGATCACCCGGGGGTCCACGTACGACCCGCGCGCCACCGTCGGCGTGTTGCCGAGGTACTGCGCCACCTCGACCATCGCCGTGCGCACCGCCTTCTTGCGGCGCGTCGCCGACTCGACGTCGGCGGCCCGCTCGGCCAGAGCGACGGCGGCCAGCACCGTCCCGTGCCACGTGCGGAAGTCCTTGGCCGACGCATCGCCGCCGACGACCTCCTTCACGTAGCGGTTGATGTCGGTGGACGACAGGTCACGCCACCGGCTCCCGTCACGGAAGGCGAGCAGCTCCTTGCCACCGCCGCGACGGGCGCGCAGCTCGCTCACCGCGGCGATGACGTCAGGATCAGCGACGGCGATGAGGCGCTCCTGGCCCGACTTCGCCGGGTAGTCGAACACCACCTCGTCGCCCGCCACGTGGACGTGCTGCTTCTCGATCGTGGCCAGCCCGTAGCTGCCGTTGTCCTCGGCGTACTGTTCGCCGCCGACGCGGAAGAAGCCGAGGTCGAGGAGCCGGAAGGCGGTGCCGAGCGCCCGCTCCTTCGGCATCCCCGGCTGGGCCAGGTGCGTGGCGACCACCTTGCGGGCCGTCGGGAGGCGGCGGGCGACGACCAGCACGCGGTCGTGCTTGGCCTTGTCGCGCTGCTCGCGCCACGTCGGGTGGTACAGGTACTGGCGGCGACCGGCGTCGTCGGTGCCGACGGCTTGGATGTGCCCGTTCGGTGCCGGGCAGATCCAGACCTGCGTCCACGCCGGCGGGATCACCAGCGCCTTGCAGCGGGCGATGTCGTCGGCGCCCAGCGCACCGAGGTCCTCGTCGAGGTAGACGAACCCCTTCCCCTGGCGCCGGCGCGTCCAACCGGGCGAGTCGGGGTGGACGCGGCGGAGGCGGGCCATGGGACCGCTCAGCTACCCGGCGGCCCGGCGCCGCAAGCGTGCCGGCTCAGCGGAAGTTCTCGAAGTACCGACTCGGCGTCGGTCCCCGCTGGCCCTGGTACTTGGAGCCGGCAGCTCCCTTGCCGTAGGGCTGGTCGGCGGGCGTGGTCATCTGCATGAAGCTGATCTGGCCGATCTTCATGCCGGGGTAGATCGTGATCGGCAGGCTGGCGACGTTGGCCAGCTCGAGCGTCACGTGACCGTCGAACCCGGCGTCGATGAACCCGGCCGTCGAGTGGATCAGCAGGCCGAGGCGCCCCAGGCTCGACTTGCCCTCGATGCGGGCCACCAGGTCGTCGGGGACGGCGACGCGCTCGAGCGTCGAGCCGAGCACGAACTCGCCCGGGTGCAGCATGAACACGCCCTCCGGCGCGATCTCGATGAGCTCGGTGAGGTCCCGCAGGTCGAGCTTCACGTCGATCATCCCAGCCGTGTGGTTGCGGAACACGCGGAAGAGGCGGTCGACGCGGACGTCGATGGACGACGGCTGGATCGTGGTCGGGTCGAAGGGATCGACGACGATGCGGCCGGCCTCGATGGCCTCGCGCAGGCTGCGGTCCGAGAGGATCACGATCGGCACCCTAGTCACGGGCCCGTTGCCGTCGACTGGGCCACAGCCGCTAGATTCGTGCCTTCCCGCGGATGTAGTTCAATGGCAGAACATCAGCTTCCCAAGCTGAATACGGGAGTTCGATTCTCCTCATCCGCTCCCGATCCGAAGGACCAGCTCGATGGCACGTTCCGACGCTCGAAGGGGCGCGAGGAACCCGCCGAGCGGCCCAGCGTGCCACATTCGTGCCACATCGTCCGGCTGGCCTCGTTCCGTGGCTCGTCGACCTTGGGGAAACGCCCGCCAGCTGCCATCCGGGCGCTGGCAGGCGCGCTTCCAGGTCCAAGGCGTGTGGCGGAATGCGCCTGAGGCCTTTCGCACCAAGGGCCTCGCCGACAGCTGGCTCGCCGCCACGCGCACACACTTCAGCACAATCGAGCGAGATCGACCGGAAGCGGCCAGCATCCATCAGCACGCTGAACTGGTGCGATTCGCCAGACCCGCTGCTCAGCGAGTCACTCGCGCTGATTCGCAGGGTGAATTTCGGGGTTTCGATTCCCCTCATCCGCTCCAGTAGAAGCGCCGGCTAGACGGCACGTTCTGAGAATCCAAAGGGTGGTGCATAGGCGATGGCGAGGCGGTCGTGCCAGATCGGTCAGCTCATGACTTGAGGAACTCGAGGATGTCTGGGTTGATGACGTCGGCGTGGATCGTGAAGGCGCCGTGCGGATACCCGGGATAGACCTTCAGCGTGCCGTGCTTCAAGAGCTTGGCTGACAGGAGCGCCGAGTCGGCGATGGGTACGACCTGGTCGTCGTCGCCGTGGAGTACCAGGGTTGGGACGTCGATCGCTCTGAGGTCCTCGGTCTGGTCGGTCTCCGAGAAGGCCTTGATGCCCTCGTAGTGCGCAAGTGCGCTGCCCATCATCCCCTGCCGCCACCAGTTGCGGACGATGGCCTCGGAGGCTTCGGCGCCGGGACGGTTGTAGCCGTAGAACGGTCCGCTGGCGACGTCGAGGAAGAACTGCGCCCGGTTGCTCGCGAGGCTCGCCCGGAAGCCGTCGAACACATCGATCGGCGTGCCGTCGGGGTTGTTGTCGGTCTTCACCATCAGCGGGGGAACAGCGCTGATCAGCACCGCCTTCGACGTGCGGCCGGCGCTGTACTTGGCGACGTACCGCGCGACCTCGCCACCGCCCGTGGAGTGGCCGATGTGGATGGCGTCACGCAGGTCGAGGTGCTCGACAACAGCTGCGGCATCGGCGGCGTACGTGTCCATGTCGTGGCCGAGCGGCGTCTGCGTAGATCGGCCGTGGCCACGCCGGTCGTGGGCGATGACGCGGTAGCCGTGCTGCAGGAAGTAGAGCAACTGAGCGTCCCAGTCGTCGGCGCTCAACGGCCAGCCGTGGTGGAACATGATCGGCTGTCCGGCTCCCCAATCCTTGTAGAAGATCTCGGTCCCGTCGGTGGTCCTTACAAAGCCCATGAGGCGGCCTCCCTGGCTGAAGCGTCGCTGACGGTCTCAGTCTTCACAACACAATCGCCGTCGCGCATGACGTGATCGCGTACTTCGGTCGTGCGAGGCGTGACGCCGACGCGAGCCCGGCAGCGACCTGAACAACGCGTGAACGGGGGTGAAGGTGCGGTGAACAGCGGTTGGCGCCCGAGGGCCTATGCGGCGAGCTCCTCGGAGCCCAACACCGGGATGCGGCGAGCCGCCGGTCTGTCAGACGAGGTCAACGCGAGGCCGGCCACGTCGAGTGTTCTCGGTTGGCGCGAACCGCCAGGTCCCGGCGTGCAATGGCGTCCGAGCTCGAAGACCGAGGTGATCTCGAGGTCTTTCAGATCAGAGCACCTCGCGCCGGCGACGTCCACCACCACCTTCTCGCCCGAGGCCACCCCGCGTCGCGGCGTCCATTGGACACGGTGTTGCTGCGCGCTGCAAGCAATCGGCCCTCGCGAGCGTGACCCGCAACGATCGCACGATCGTGCGTATCGCTCGCTGGTACGGCAGCGCACGCTCTCTTCCGTACCGACTCCGCGCAACGCGAGGTTCTCTACGCCTTGATCAGCTCCTGCCACACCTGGAGGACAGCGAGCCCGAGGGGCGGTAGCCCGTCGCCCGCACGAAAGAAAGCATCTGGATCATCAATGTCCGAAACGATCGCCGGCATCACCATCCCTGACACGGCTCTCGTGAAGGACGCGACAGCATGGGTACGCGGACGCGACCGATGACACACTCTTCAGTCACTGTCGCCGAGTGTTCCTCCTCGGATCGCTGAAGGCCGCCCGCCGGGGTCTGCATGTCGATGCCGAGCTCGCATACGTGGGCGCGATGTTCCACGACCTCGGCCTGACGCCGTCGTACCGCACGACCGACCGCCGGTTCGAGCTCGACGGCGCCGAGGTTGCACGCGAGTTCCTCCTCGATCACGGCCGGTCGCCGGAGGAGGCCCTCCGCGTCTGGCTGGCGATCGCCCTCCACACCACGCCCGAGGTACCGCTACAGCTGGCGCCCGAGGTCGCGGTGGTGACGCTCGGCGTCGAAGCAGACGTGCTGGGCTTCGACCTGGACGAGATCTCGTCCGAACATCGGAACGAGGTCATCGCGGCCTTCCCCCGACCCGATTTCAAGAAGCGCATCCTTCACGCGTTCTACGTCGGCATGGCGGACCGGCCGCTGACGACGTTCGGCACGATGAATGACGATGTGCTCGCTCATTTCGATCCGACGTTCCGCCGTCAGGACTTCGTTGAGATCATCCGGAACAGCTCGTGGCCCGAGTGAGCGCACAGTGCCGGAGTCGAACTCGCCGTGTGTTGCCCGGCCCGCTGCCCCAGCCGGAATCCCGGATCCGCGACACCCAATCGACGTGGGCCGATCGTGCGGGCTGCGGCCGCACGCCGATCATTTCCTGGCACGAGCTGGCCCGGGTCGTGAAGGAGCTCGCAACGGCACGCTGGCCAAGTTCGTCGCCGTCGAGGCGCGCCGAGCAGGAGACGGGATGACTGCCTTCCAATTGCCGACATCACCGATCACCCGAGCGGTCCTCACCACGGTGCGGGACCTCGAGCACCCCGCGCTGATCAACCACAGCCTGCGCAGCTACTGGTACGCGCGGCGGATCGCCGAGGCGGAGGGCGTGCTGCCGGAACTGTCGGAAGACCTGCTGTTCGCGGCCACCGTGCTGCACGAGATGGGGGTGTCCGACAACGCACCGGGGAGGGAGCGCTTCGAGATCGAGGGCGCCGACATCGCCGCCGACACGCTGCTCGCGTGCGGCGTGGACGAGTCCGACATCCACCAGGTGTGGGATGCGATCGCGCTCCATACGTCAGCGGGCCTGGCCGAACGTCGGGGCCTGCTCCCACGCCTCGTGCGCACCGGCATCCTGGCCGACTTCCGCCTCGCCACCGGACCTGCACGCGAGCTCCAGGACGATCTCCACGCCGCATGGCCGAGGATCGAGCTGGAGACGACGCTGATCGACCACATCCTCGCCCGCGGGTCGTCCGCTTCGGCCCTCCCCCGTTACGGCTTCGGCGGCGTCCTCCACCACGAGCGGACGGCCCACGGCACCACCGAGCTGGAGGCGGCGGCGCGAGCCCTTGGCTGGTGACCGGCCACCACGGAGCACCGCTGACCGCATGGCTCGCGCGATCACGCCAGAGCAGCAGGAACCGTCGGCTCCTTACACGGGCAGCTTGTCGGGGAAGCGCCCACGGAGCTCGCGGCGGGAGGTAAGCCCGAGCTTCGTGAACACGTTCGACAGGTGCCATTCGACCGTTCGCTGGCTGAGATACAGCTGGGCGCCGATCTGCCGATTGGTGTGCCCGTCGGCGGCGAGGCGGGCGATGTGGCCCTCCTGCGCCGTCAGCTGATCCTGCGTGTCGGCGTGGCGGCGGCCCATGGTCCTCTCGCCCGTGGCCATGAGCTCGCGGCGAGCCCGTTCGGCGAACGCGCCGGCACCGATGGTCGAAAACAGCTCCTGGGCCCCGCGCAGGTGCGCGCGGGCTTCGACGCGACGGTTCTCGCGTCGCAGCCACTCACCGTACGCGAGCCGGGCTCGCCCCTGCGTCGGGGAGCGCACCCGTCCGACCCAACAGGTCGAGCGCCTCTCGATGGAGGTCCTCGGCTTCCTGGCCTGTCGTGCAGCAGCGCGCGCAAGCGGGCCTCGACGCCGAGCGCCCAATCCGTCCCACTGAGGCGGGTCCGCTCCGTGAGCTCCTCCAGCCCAGCTGCCGCGACCTCGTGCTCGCCGGCGTGACAAGCGGCCTCGATCAGCTCGATCAGTGCCCGCCCCGTGCCTCCGAACGCACGGTGGTCGAGGGCGATCTGGGCTGCGGCCATTGCTTCGTCGCTGCGACCGAGGCCGTTGCTCAGCAGGGCCCGTTCGATCCCGAAGAGGACGATCATCCAGCCGTCGTCCCGGCGACGCGCATCTCGCAACCGCAGCGTCGAGCCGCTCGGATACCCCGGGGTCGTTGCGCCACGCAGCGAGCGTCCACGGCGTGTCGTTCTCGGCGGCAGGAGTGATGCCCATTGCATCGACGATCGTCTGCGACTCGGCGACGAGGGCGGCGGCGGCGGAGAACGCGCCCGACTCGATGAGGAACTGAGCGTGCGCGTTCAATGCTCGCGGCAGGGCGGCGACAGCGCCCGCCTCGCGCGTCAACTGCACGTAGCGCTGCCCGACGGTGCGCCAGCCCTCTTCGTCCCACAACGCCTTGGCGACGCCGCACGCAAACCACAGGCCCTGGATCTTCAACCGGCGTGCGACAGCGGCTCGTGCTGGAACGCGACAAGCGCTTGGCGGAGGATGTCGGTCCCGCCGGGAAGCCGTCGGCGTACAGGCGCGCCCACCCACTCACGAGGAGCTCGGCTGGCCGAGGGTGCTGCGCTGGCGTGGTCGTCACTCATCGCCCGCGCCATGTCACGCAGTACCGTCCCGTTGCCCGAGGTAAGTGCGGTGGTGAGGGCTTCCAGGTACGTCTGGTCGGCCAGCGCAGGGTCATGTGGTTCGAGTCGTCTGGCCGCCGCAAGCAGCAGGGACGGCGCCTCGACGTCTTGGCGGACCGAGGAGATCAGCGCCTGCAGCCGTGCGGCCCGGGCGCGTTGCGGCCCATCGAGGGGACCGGCGATTGCGTCGTAGACCAGCCGCTCCGCCACCGCAAACGCTCCCGCTTCCTGCTTGAGCTCGGCGGCGGCCAGCGCTCGGCCGGCCCGGCGGGCGGGATCGGGCGTCAGATCGGCTGATCGTTCGAGGAAGGCGGCGGCCGCACCGCAGGCCACCTCGCGCCCGGGCCCGACGCGGCGGCGCGCTCGAGCTCGAACAGCCACGAGCTCATCCGGTGCGAGCGTCGCTTGAGCGAGGTGCCAGCGCGAGCCGGTCCGGGTCGACTTCCGGATCGGTGGCGTCAGCAAGAGCCCGGTGGACAGTGCGTCGTGCTGCCGTGGAGGCGCCGCTGTAGATCGCCGAGCGCAGGAGCGGGTGGCGGAACGTGACCCGGGTACCGACGTTGACGAGGTCGGCTGCCGTTGCCGGCGCGAGGGCCTCGAGCGGGATGCCGAGCCGCTCAGCAGCCCGCCACAGCAGCGCGGTGTCGCCGAGTGGCTCTGCGGCACCGACCAGCAACAGCAGCTGTGTCGTCGCGGGCAGCTGCACGACCCGCTCGTGGAAGCTCGCCTCAACGTGGGCCGGCGGCGCCGAGCCATCCGGCACGCCGAACGCGCCGGTAAGACCGGTCGAGAGCAAGCCGCGTGGCAGCTCGAGCAAGGCGAGTGGGTTTCCCTGGGCCTCAGCGATGATCCGGTCACGCACTCGCTCGTCGAGCTGGCCGGGTGTCGGCGCAGCCAGCAGCGCTCGGGCCTCGACATCTGGCAGCCCGTGGAGGCGCAGCTCCGGCAGACCCTGGAGCACCGCAGGATGCTCCTGATCACGCTCCGCGAACAGAAGCAGAACCGACTCGGCGTGGAGCCGCCGGGCGACGAACAACAGCGCCTGCGCCGATGACTGGTCGAGCCACTGGGCGTCGTCCACCACGCCGATCAGCGGCGGACCGGACGCCGCGTCGGCGAGCAGGCTCAGGACCGCCAGCCCGACCAGGAACCGATCGGGCGGCGGTCCCGCGCTGAGACCGAACGCCGTCGCCAGCGCGTCACGCTGCGGTGGCGGGATCCGTTCGAGTCCGTCGATCAGCGGCGCGCACATCTGCTGCAGCGCAGCAAAGGCCAGCTCCATCTCGGACTCGACGCCGACGGTGCGCACCACCCGACAGCCACGGCCACGCTCGATCGCGTCCTCCAGGAGTGCCGTCTTGCCGATGCCAGCCTCGCCCCGCACCACCAGCGTGGCGCTGCGGCCGTCATGCACCGAGGCCAGCAGAGAGTCGAGCTGGGCGCGTTCGACGTCTCGGCCGCGCAACACCGGATCACTGACCCGTGCGACGATTACCCAGCATTCTCGACGAGCATAAGTGGCGCACGCCGGGCGCCGCATCGGGCCGCCTCGTACCGTGATGGCACGGAACCAGCGCGCCGGTCCGTCACCGCGACCGCCGGGGGACCATCACGACGCCCTGCTGCGCCGCCGGGCGCTCGAGCGAGACGTTGACAGCCTGCTTCCCGACGCTCGGGCGACGGTGGCGGCACGCGCCGGACATATTCGCGCGTTCGCGTGTCGCCCACCCGACTGGGTACCGGAAACAGTCAAGTGGGAGCTCGAACGAGGAGAGGAGGCTGCCTTGCACATACCAAAGTGGGCACTGATCCTCGTGACGTGTGTGGGCGCGCTCGTCATCGGCTGGGTCTCACGCATGGCTGCAGCGGATCGCCCGGTGAACGTGGTCAGCCCGACCACACCTACAAACGTGACCAATCCCGTTGCGCCCGTCCCGGCGCCAACACCACCAATCGGGCCGGGCGCGCCCGCCGACACCGACACCGCGCCGCCCGCCGCGGCCCCGGCTGCGCCGCCCAACGCGCTCCCGGCCGCGCCGCCCAACTCGCCGGCGCCGGCGTACGCACCCGTCGCTGCCAGCCCCCCGATCATCTACATGCCCATCTACGTCACGGTCGTCACGAGCGCCGCGCCCGGCATCCCTGCACCGGCGGCCGCCGATCCGGCGCCCGTGCCCCCTGTGCCGATCGAGTCGCCAGCGGTGCCCAACGCGCCAGCAGCCCCAGTCGGACCGTCAGCGGAGCACGACCGCGGTGGCCCAGCGCCGGCGAGCCTGCGTCGCGCACCCGATGCGACCACCAGATCGGTGGCCGCGGCGCCGACGCCGGACGCGCGCATCCCGTCCTGGGCGCCAGCGCCGACCGGGGAGCTTGCGCCCGGCGACGACCCTCGTGCACGCGACACTCCGCCCACCCAGGGTTCCGTCGGCGGCATGAACATCATGGCGACAGGCAACAACATCGTCATCGCGTCCAACGGCGCGATCGTGACAGTGGGTGACAACCCGGATGTGCGAGCCAACACGGGCGACGCCGCCGCAAGTGGCGCCATCGCCATCGAGTCGGATGGCTCCGCGATCCGTACCGGAGACTCGGACCAGGTCATGGCCGAAGCATCACCAGCTGTCGCGGCCGCGCTGCAGCCCGGCGGCGGGGTCGACGCCGCGCCGGGCTCGTCGCCACAGGTCCGCATGTCCGCGACGAACCCAGGCGCGCCTTCAGATCCATCGGTCGCAACCGCCGGCGCGGCCGGTCGGGCGGTCGGCATCGCCGGCATCCAGGACCACTCCCTGGAGGTGACCGGCGACGACAACGTCTTGGCGTACGACGACTCGAACGTGGTCAAGAACCGCACCGGAACGGTCAACGGGAACACCGGGGACACGGACACGAGCGGACTGAACGTCGTCGATGCCGCGCGCTCAGTCGTCCGCTCCGGTGATTCGGGGAGCTCTGTCGCGACGCCCGATGCTCCTTCGCGCGACCCCGCATCACCTGTTTCGGCTCCAGGCTCGGAGGCGGTCGTCAACCCGACGGGCGCTGCCGCGTCCGCATCCGTGGCGGATGGCAACGGTGTTTCGACGGCAACCGGCGCCGACTCGCTCGTCATCGGAGGCGACGGCATTGATGACAACGGGGTCCGTGTCATCGGCGACCGCAACGTCGTCACGTATGACGACGGAAACGTTGCGGTCGGCGGGAGCGGCGACGTCAACGCGCAGATCGGCGACAGCGACACCAGCGGTGCCGTGGTCATGGCGGTGCGCGACTCCGACATCGCGGCAGGTGACTCGATCGTGCCAGCCAGCCAACGGGTGGGTGCGCAGGTGGGCGACCCATTCGACGGGGACGACGTCGACGTCGCACCGCCGGCCAGCCCAACGTCTCGGTCGGCCGGTACCCCGGCCGAGCCGGCGCCGTTGTCGGGCGCCGGCCCGTGAACCACCGATCGCCACCCCAGCAGGAGAGCTCCGTGTCCGTGTACATCCCAAAGCAGGTGATCCTGGGTCTCCTCTACGTCGTCGCGTGTGCCGTCGGTTGGCTGCTGTGCGGCGCATTGGACGACACCGCGAGCGCGGCCTCGACACCAGCCGCGGTGCCGAACAGCCCCGGCGCCACCGGTCCAGTCGACAGCACGCAGATCGTCATCAGCCCGAGCGCCACGACGAACACGCCCGTCACCGCCAGCGCGAGCAGTCCTGCGAGCGCGCCCACGATGGCCCCCGCCGTCGCCGCGACCGGGACAGGGATGCCCCTCCGGGCGGCGTCGACGGCGTCGTGGCCCGGTGTCCAGAGCTCCGGCGCCGTTGCCACGCCCGGGAGCGCCTTCGCGTTGACGACTCGGCCGGACGAGGCGAACCCCGGCGTCCCGATCAGCACGGCTCAGGTGGCGTCGGCGAGCAGCACGTTTTCGCTGACCACCGGTCCCGGCAGTTCGCAAGTTGGCATCGCGGGCAGCGGCGATCATCCTGCGGGCGAGCCCCGTGGAGTGGAAGGGGTGGCCCAGGCAGGGCCGGGCGGATTCGCGTCGTACCCGTTGGCCGTTCCCCCTCGGATATCGGGCGCTTCGCCCGCATCCAACGCTCCTTCGTCACCCCTTCCACTTCCTCCAGCCCAGTTGCCCACCCCGACGACGTACGCCTTTCCGGTCACGTACCCGGGCAGCAACGCGATGAGCAGCAACCAACCACTCGCGATCGAAGTGCCGTCGAGCATTGGCGCCTCGCAAGCGCCAGCCGTCGGCGCGCTCTCGATCATCGGTCCGGCGAGCTACATCGCGCCGATCCTGGCCCCACTGCCCGGCGCCCAGACTCGAGGGATCGCCTTCTCGGAATGGGAGTCGTACAGAACGGACGTCGCCGGGAGGAACATCGTCGCCACGACCGACGACTCGAACGTCTTCATCAACCGCAACGGGAACCTCAACGCGAACACCGGCGACACGGATGCCAGCGGACTGAACGTGACGGATGCGACGAACTCGGTCATCCGTGGCACCGAGTCCGCTGACGAAGCCCCCTACCAGACGGCTGCCGCAGCGATCGTCGACCTCGCATCGGACGATCCCGGCGGCGGGCTGGTTTCGGACCCCGACGACGAAGACGACGATGGTGATGCGAACGACCCCGACCCCGGAGCCAACGGCATCGCCCCGTCACGGGTCGCCGCACCCGCCCAGCTCGCGACGGCACCCGCCGAGTCCATGAGCACTGCCGCAGTCTCCGAGGACACAGACGCCGACGACACCGACGTCGACACCGACACCGGTGAAGCCGACACCGAGACCGATCCCAGCAACGGATCGGCGCCCGCGGCGCCGGCGACATCCGCGCCGGGCGCGTCGGCGGCGGTCGTGGACGGCGATCCTGACGACAGCGGGTCGGACGAGGTCGATTTCCCGTACGAGGCGTGGACGCAGCAGATCGACAGCGGTACCGCCTCAGCGGTGCACACCGACGAAGGCACGACACTGGCGTCCGGTGCTGACGCTGTCGTCGTCGGAGGTGACGGTTACGACGACGACGACAACCGTGCCGTCGGCGAGAACATCGTCCTCACCCGTGATGACTCGAATGTCGTGCTCGGCGGCACCGGCGACGTGAACGCCCAGATCGGTGACAGCGAACAGGGCGCAGTGATCATGGGAGTGGACGGGGTCTTCATCCAAGGTGGCGGGGCGTACTGAGGAGCCGCGCGGATGGGAGGCGACCATCCGCCGGTCGGACGGTGGCTCGGCTGTGATGCCGAGTGCGAGTCAGCCGCTCCTGCCGGCACCGCCCGAGCAGCGGTTGGGCTGTCACCGTCCACGGGTGCCGGATCGGCTGTGCCTTGGGGCGCTGGTGATTCGCCTGACGACTGGATCGTCGTGGGGTCGACATCGAAGCGATCCTCGATCATCAAGTGTCCGACACCACACTGCGCGCACGACGCGACGAGTGGATCGCGGCCGGGGTGTTCGACACAGCTCCGCACGGAGGCGCTCGCCGCGTTCGACCGCATCATCGGGCTCGACCTCACCGAGGTCACTCTCGACGGCAGCCTGCACAAGGCCCCGTGCGGCGGGGACTGAACCGGGCCAACCCCACTTCTGCGGAATTGGCTGGAAGTGGTCCGTCGCGGTCGACCGCCACGGCGTGCCGATCGGCTGGACACATGGCGCCAACCGCAACGACGTACGCATGCTCGAACCGACTCTCGATGACTTCGCGGCGATTCGGCCTGCTCGTGGACATCGACACGATCCATCTCGAACGCGGCTACGACTCCGGCGCCGGACGCGAGCGGCTCGCCGCCTCTGGCCTCGCCGACGCCATCATCCAGCGGCGTGGCACCGAGGAGCCGGGCAAGAAGCAACCAGTGCAGCTCGGGCTGCGCGGGATCGTCGAACCCACCAACACGTGGGTGGTCGAACTACGCCCAACTCCGCCGCAACACCGACCGCCAGACACCACACCGCCACGACGCGCTCTGCCTCGCCACCGTCGTGCTGCTCATCCGCAAACTCATCACCTGGCGCGACCGCTGGAGGCCCGCCTGACACGTATCCGCTCAAGTCCTCGACCCTGCCGACGGTGAGCGCGTCATCCGCGACACGTCGACGTCCGAGCGGTCCGGGGTAAGGGCGTGAGAACGGTGAGCGCGGCGCGTGCGGTGTCGGGACGCCGGCTGCGCACTGCAGCCCGCGCGAGCCGTCCGGGCAGCCGGCACCGCCTGCTCGAAGTTGCCGAGGCATCGTTGAGCACGGCCACCCGGTCGTGCACGGAGACCGCCGCCGATCGGTGCGGATGGTCCGTGGTAGCGGCGACGTTCTTCCCCCGTCCCGCTCCGTCGCCGATGCGCCGACGGAGCCTCGCCACTGGGATCGGCGTGAGGAGCCGCGGGTGGCCGACGCGATGCCATCCAGCTCTGCCACGAGGCGGGCGGCGCCGGCCAGGATGTCCATCCAGGCGAGGACGGAGAGCGCGACGAGGCGTCGCCGCGGCGGCGATCGCGTCGGCGTCTCGTGCGAGTTGGGTCGCCGGAGCGCGGCGGTGTGTCCCGTCGGTCATCGGACGCGCCAGGGCCTCGACGAAGAGCACTGCTCGAGCGGCCCGGTGCAATTGGAGATCGCAGCCGGCAGTACGGCGGCGAGGAGGACGTTCGGCGGTCCTGCGAGCCAGCGTGGTGTCGAAGGGCTCGAGTCGTCGCGCTGCGTTGAGCATCAGCGCCACTCCGTCTTGGCCGAGACTGTCGCTCGGATCGGCAACCCCAGCACGTTCGCGGGTGAACGGGGTCTGCGTCGTGTCGTCCCGATCCTCGACGCTCGCGTCGAGCTGACCGGCGTCGCCGGCATCGGCGATGCGCGTGCGGGTCCCGCGACCGCGCCCGCCTGGTCGACGACGCCTCGTCTGGTCGACGTGGCGGCAGCACCCCATCACGTCCTGCCGGGAAGCCACCAACGAGCCCCACGGACGTGATGGCTCGGGCCGATCGTGCCGGACGCGCCGGTGGCCCGCACTCTTCGTGCGGGCCACCGGGCCGGGGGGAACCGGTAGCAGGCCGGGCTGTGGCTCGGCCGGTGCAGTTCGTGGTGTGGCGGGCTCGTCGCCAGCCCCTCCTCTCAGCGGCGGGCGCGCCGGGCGCTCAGCCGGTAGGTGGCCCCGCCGGCGGCGATCGTGAGGGCGCCGAGGAGCGCCAAGGAACTGGCCTCGATACCGGTGGCCGGCAGCGACCCGCCGCCACCACCACCACCGCCGCCGCCGCCGCTGGCGCGACGCTGGGGAGCGGCGTCTTCGTCGTCGCCGTCTTCGCCGGCGACGAACGGCGACTGCTGGTGCGTTGACGCCACGTTCGACGACGCGTGCACGTCCGCGGCGTGGGTGGTCGGGCTCGCGCCCAGCACGCCGATCGCCGTCATGCCCAACGGCACACCGGCGATGATCATCAACTTCCGCATGTTCAGCTCCCTTGGCTCGGGTCGGGCGGATTTCGAACCCGACTCCTTCGACCATCGCAGGACCGCTCGATACGGGAAACGCACAGCCGTGCAATCCGTTGCCAGGCCGTCCTTCGATCGGCACACGGCGACGCCCGCCAGGGTTCGCGATCCGGTCGACGGCGACACTTCGAGCGACGACACGCACGGGTCGGCCGTGGGTAGCGCACACATGCACGAGCGCGTGGTGAGCGGCCAGGTCCATGAACGTCACCTCGCTGAGGTCGAGCCACACCGCCGCGGCGGAACGAGCCGGGCCCTCGAGGATCTGGAGCAACGTCCCCACGCCGTAGCGGTCGAGCTCACCACGGACGGCGATGCGCGTCGGGCCCCGTCGTCGGGGCGACATCGCGAGCACGCACCCGCCGGAGACCGCATGCCCACCGCCACCCTTGGTACCACGGTTCGGGACGTCGCCGCGGCGGCTCCTCGAGCATGCGTCGACCGTGGCCATCGCGATCGGCGGCGGACGACCCACGGCCATGTGATCTCTTGCGTTCACCCGAACGGACGCGAACAGATCGCATGACCGTGCGTCTCCCGGCCCCTGCCCGACCTTCACGATCAAGGTGGTCGTCGCGTGTCGCGGGACCAGCACTCAGGGAGATGGATGATGCGCAGCTCCACGACTGACCGTCGCAATCGCGTCCACGAGGGCATTCGCCGCGGCGCGCTGGCTGTGATGGTGATCGGCGCCTTGCTGCTCGGGTTCGTCGCGTACCAGCTGTGGGGCACCGGTATCCAACATGCCAACGCGCAACGCGAGCTTCGGGCCGAGTTCGAGCGCTCGCTCACGACGGTGCCGCCCCCGGCGCCGAGTGAACCGGTGCGGACGTCCACGACGCCGACGGCCACCACCAATCCGGCGACCGTCACCCCTCCGACGGTGCATTGGCGACCGGCGCTGTTGCCGAACGCATCGCCGCTCGGCGCTGCGTCGTCGACGGTGCCGCCATCCGCGGTGGCCCCATCGACGGTGTCGCCATCGACGGTGGCCCCATCGACGGTGTCGCCGCCGACCGCCCGCGCCGGACACCGTGCCGCCGCCGGACACCGCGCCGCCGCCGGACACCGTGCCGCGCCCGGATTACCTTCCTGGTGACCCAGTCCTGCGGCTCGAGATCCCGAAGATCGGTCTTGACGAGATCGTCGTGTCCGGTGTCGGCGTGGAACAGCTCAGGATGGGCCCGGGTCACTACCCGGAGACGCCGCTCCCCGGCGAGCCCGGGAACGCGGCCATCGCCGGCCACCGAACGACCTATGGCGCGCCGTTCTTCAGCCTCGACGAGCTCGGGCCGGGAGACGAGATCGTGGCAACGACCTACAACGGCCGGTTCGTGTTCCGCGTGATCGACACGACGGTGGTAGCGCCCTCCGAGGTTGGGGTGCTGGCCTCGACCGACGACACGCGGCTGACCCTGACGACGTGCAACCCGAAGTTCTCGGCACGCGAACGCCTGGTCGTGAGCGCCCTGCTCGAGCCGCCGGTCGTCGCGGAGCCACCTCCGCCGTCCTCCACGACGGTCGCGACGACCGCTCCACCTCCGAGCACAGCGGTGACGACGACCGAACCACCGGCCGCCGCGACCACCAGCCACAGCGCCACCACGACCAGCGCAGCCGCGGCCGGCGCGACCACGACCAGCATGGTGCCCATCCGACCTGCCCCCGCTGTCGGGCGCGGAGACTCAGGCCCGCGGTCGGGGCCGACCGTCGGCGAGCGGCCGACAACGCCGCGACTGGACACGTCAGGCCTCGGCGCCGGCTGGTTCGCCGATGGGGGGGCATGGTTGCCCGTCCTGCTCTGGGGCGCGACCTGCGTCATCGTGGTCGTTCTCGCTGGGCTGATCAGCCGCCGATCCGGCTTTCGCCCGCTCGGCTGGATCGCGGGTGCCGTGCCCCTCACCGTCGGGTTGTACTTCTTCTACGAGAACGTCAACCGGCTGCTGCCCGCCGGCGTTTGACATCCAAGGGTCGCGTCGTCGACGCGACCAGGTGTGGCGGACAGCGTGGTTCGAGTCCCGACTCGGCGCGTGCGACACTCCTCGACGGCGTCGGGCAGCACCGATCGACGGAGGTTCGGGTGACACCGGCGATCTGCACGTGATGTGGTCCGGGTCCCAGCCGACGGTCTGGCCGGTGCTGCCGCCGTTCTGGCGGCCGCATTCCCAACCACGTCCTGCACGAGGTCGACCACCTCGTCGTGACGGACACCGCGGCGACAATCGCCGAGCGCCAGGCGGCCGGAACAGCGCTTCGACTGGGAGCGTTTCGTCACCGCCGACAACCGCCCCGACCCACTTCGTTGGGTTCGGTAGCGATCCGGCCGTCAGCTGGGACACCCTCCGGCCTGGCATCAGAGCCGCAGGTGTGGGACGGCGCCGGTGACGACGCCGTCGTGATCCGGGGCGGCAGGCCGGCTGTGGAACGCTCGATGGCGGTGGGGGCGCACCGTTCGTGGGCGGGCTGTCCAAGGACGCCGCCGTGCGGTGGGCCTGGAGCACTGCTCTGAAGTCGGGCCGAGCGACCGTTCGAACGCGTGCCGCCGGCGGCGCTGGCGCCCGGAACAGATCGCACGGGCGTGCGTATCAACGGGATCCCGATGCGTCCATCGTCGGGGCCATGTTCAGGCCTCGCACCGATCACAGGGACGACCCGCTCGCCACCGCCGGCCCGGCCGGGCGGGCGGTGGCGAGCCAGGGCGCATCCCCGAACGAGCGTCCGAACACCGAGCTGTAGGAGGACTCGCCGTGCTCACCATCGCTGTCGCGCTGTTTGTCCTCGACGGCCTCACCACGTGGTCGCTCGTGATGCGGCGCCGGCGCACTCGACGTGCTCGGCTGGGCATCGATCGAGCCGCGGCAGCTCCGCAGAACGTCGGGCTGACCGCGGCCGTCCGCTGCAACGACGAGTTCGAGCGTGGCGATGCGAACCTGCGTGCCAAGTGGTGGGCCTCCCTGGAGACGTCGAGGCCGGACCGCACGATCCCTGTGCAGGCGCGCCCGCCGGTCAGCAATTCTTCTGAGCTCCGCCGAGCCGCAGACCGCCTCGCGGCGACCGAGCAGGTGATCTACGACGCGGCCTTCTGGGAGGCGTAGGCATCTGCGCCTGAGGCGTCAGCGGCAGAGCACCCTCGCCGCGGCGGCTGCTCCGCCGCTGCGTGAACTGCAGCGTCGCGTCGACGCCATCGCCTACTGAGGCATGTTCCTCATGCAGAGTCTTGGGGAGGGCCACAGATCCGGCGTGCCTCACGCGCCGCGTGGCACAGGTCGGCCATCCGTCCGACGGCGGCGCCCGGGGGAACCGAGCGTGCAGAAGGCCGTCACGTCGATGCGGGCGACCCACCGATGTCGAGGAACCGGGGCGCCCCGTGTTCGTCCATGAGGGAGAGCGTTCGCACCAGCGTGGTCGCGGCCCGTCGATCGAACTCGCCATCACCGCGGAACCCAGATGCAGCCCGCTCCAGCATCAGGAGGCTGGGGCAGACCGACGCCCGAATGCTCGTCGGCCCGGTCGCCTCGATCTCGGCCGCCCTGACCCTCTTGTGGTTCGCACCGATGTCGGTTCCGGGACGAGTCGTCGCGACGCAACCTGTCGAGCGGGTGGGCCAGGTGGGAATCGTCCAGGCACGAGCGGGCTGCGAGCAACGGGTTGCGAAACGGTGGCGCGGCAGGCTCGAACGAGGGAGGCGTGGCGGACGTGTCAGCTCGCGGGGTGTGAGGACAGCTACAGCTGGACGGCAACGGCGCGGCCGGCGGGCCCGTCGGCCACCAGCTGGACGACCGCCAGTTCGGCGGCCCCGCAGGCTGTCCCACCCATTCGCAGCTCGTGACGGTGACGACGAAGCGACGACGGACGCCGAGCTCACGCGGGCGGCCGAGGCGCAAGGCGTCCCGCTCGCGGCGCACTGGGCACAGCGACGCAGGGCAGCATCGAACGCGCCGCCAAGCGCCCGCAGGATCGGCGATCGATTGTGTCGAGGGCCAATCGCTGCCGCGGTCGGTTGCCGATCCGCCGGTGGATCGGCAGTACGACGAGTTCCGTCCGTTCTCATCGGACCGCGTCAGCCTTTCGTCGAACACGCCCCGCACGAGGTCCACCACGATCACAGGGACGATGGCCACCGATGCGCCCTGCTCCAGCAGCACAGCCGACAGCACGGCGCCGTCGATGGGGTTCGACGTATGGACTCAGTCGCCCACCGGTGACGACGCGGAGCCGGCTGGTGGCATCGCCGCCACCCAGCCGACCGACCTACAACTCAGGCAGCCGCAACTCCGAGGGCCACGGATGGTCAGCGGACCTCGTGCGGCGACGCGCATGACAACGGACTCGGCGTCCGCACGGCGGGCGAAGAAGTGGGGAACGGTGCCCGGTCCGGACCCAGCCACTGCGCGTCATCGATCACCGCCAGCTCAGGACGCTCGGTGCCTGAGCCGCGCGAGCCCGCCGACGGCGCGACGCCGAAGCGATCCGGGGCGGCCCGTGCCCAGCCCACGGTCGAACGCAACGCGTCGCGCTCAGATGGCGGCAACTCGTCGATGGAGCCAGGCGACGCAAGAGTAGGAGCAAGGTCGCCCTGCCGATCGGCGCTTCCTCGCCGAGTCTGCGATCGCGGGTCGTGACCGTCCCGCGCTCGACAGCCCTGTCGGTGACCGCTGTCAACGATGCCGTCTCTTCGACACCCGCCTCACCGCGAGGCACGAAGACGCCACGGCGTCCGGTCGTAGCGTCATCGAGCGGAGAACCGAGCGCCGCCCGAGTGACGTCGAGGTCGGCTGAGCGCGAAGGCGAACGCTCTCCGGGATGGCATGGACGACGACCGGCCGGGTTCCCATCGCGTCGCCCACGCGATGAGAACCCGGCCGGAACGAGGGTGGTCTCGGGCTTCGTGTCATTGCACCACAGGGCGACGTCGGCCGCGACCTGTCGGCACACGTTCACGCCGTTGCGGCCCCTCATGGCACCGGTCACACCGCCGATGGCGCAATCGTCGAACTCCACCGTCGGTGTGCAACTCGCTAGCTCTTGCGTCGCGAGCTGACTCGGTACATCACGCCGCCGACCATCAGCACGAATGCTCCCACGACCGCCATCGACGTCGACTCGGCGCCCGTGGTCGGTAGCGCGCCCGACGAAGCCGTCGACCCGCTCCCAGACGACTGCGCCTGACTGCCCGAGGCGGACTGAACCTGCGTCGCGGCGACGCCAGCCACCTCGACATCGTCCGCGTCGTCGTCGGCGGGGTCGGCCGGATCCGCCATCTCGGCGTCGGCCGGATCCGCCATCTCGGCATCGGCCGGGTCAGCGACCGCGGTCACGCATGCTGTCGGGTCGGCAGCTTCGGCCGCCGTCGGGTCGGCAACATCGGCATCGGTCGGATCGACCGCTCCAGTGTCCTCCGGATCGGCCGCCTCCTCCGGCGCCTCGGGCGCCTCGGGCGCCTCGGGGAGATCAGCCGTCTCGGTGACGCCTGACTCGTTCGGATCGACCCCGCCCGCAGCCGCGTCGGTGGCCATGCAGGGATCAGCCGGATCCGCAACCTCAGGATCAGCCGGATCCGCCACCTCAGGATCAGCCGGATCCGCAACCTCAGGATCAGCCGGATCCGCAACCTCAGGATCAGCCGGATCCCAACCTCAGGATCAGCCGGATCCGCAACCTCAGGATCAGCCGGATCCGCAACCTCAGGATCAGCCGGATCGGCCGTGTCCACGACCTCTGGGTCGGTCGGGTCGGTGGCATCGGGCACGTCGTCCGCGTCGGGAGCCTCGCCTGGATTCTCGGCCACGTCGGGGGCACCGGAGTCGCTGGGTTCAGCCGCCTCTGGAGCGTCGGCTTCGGGGGTCACCACGTCACCGGGATCAGGCGCGTCGGCCTCGGGGGGTTCGGGCAGGTCGCCGTTGTTCTGGTCCGGCGGCTCCGGCACGTCGACATCAACGTCCGACGCTGCCGATTCCGAGACCGGATCACCCGGCGCAGCGCTGGCATGGTGGGTGGTCACGACCATCCCGCTCATTGCCAGCACGCCGAATGCGACGCTCGGAAGGATCCTCACTCTGCGCATTTCTTCAACTCCTCGTGATTTCGTCGAACGGATCGCCGACTGATTCCGACCGTGGCGTGCAACCGAGCAGCCCGAAACCCATGGCCGTGCAATCCCTTGCAGAACTGATGGGCGGCACGACCCGCCCGTCCACCACCGCCTCGCGACCGACCAACGCATGACACGTGCGTGGGTATCGCCCACGGCGGTAACCGTGGGACCTTCGTACTTGTCGGCGAGACCGCCGACCAGAGGCAAGGGGGTCTGCGATGCGAGACACGCCACCTGATCACCGCGCTCTCGTCGCGATACGCGGCCGCAGTGGCCGACGAGTCGAGCGATCACCAATCGAGTACGGACGCGACACCGCTCAGCCACGAACGAGGCGCATCTCGCGATCGACGAAGCGAGCCAGCGCGATGGTGACCATCCCTGCCGACGAGATCCAGCCCGGCGACGTCCTCATGTGTGACGGGTGCGAACGCCGGATCATCTGCGTGGACCGTCGGGACGGCTGGGCGTGGCCCATTGCCATCGACGGGAGCGGATGGGCTGTTGCACTGGATGACCACTTGGTGGACGTTCGGCGCATCGCGATGCCCTTCGAGTCAGCCGCGGAGTCGACCCGGGACCGCAACGTCGCGAAGCGGCGACAGGCTGCGTTGCGCTGACCGATCTCATCGGCGAGTCCATGCGTCCCGACCGCGTCGATCGTCAGCGCGACAAGGGCTCACGTGATCGCTGGGTGACGCCGATGACGATGTCCAACGACTCCATTGGCGACTCGGCGATGTTGCTCGCAGCTGAGGGCGAACTGGCGGACGCATGCGCCGGTTGGCGGCGTCATCAGCGGTGCTCGGACGAGCACGGCCGTCAGCTTCCGGATCCTCATCCTGCGTGCCTCGCCGCCCAGCACCGGTACCTGGTCTTCCTGATCGACCACGGCCTGCTCTCCCGCGACCACGCGTGATCATCGCCGGTACGATCGACCGGTGAGTTACCCCCCTTGATCGGCTGGTCGGCGGCTCCCCCACCGACGACAACTGGTCTCGGTTGATCTCGTCGCCGCCGACGGTCAGTTGCTCACGGTGTCCGCCGACGAGCATCCGGACCTGTTCTGGGCAGTGCGTGGCGGCGGCGGCAACTTCGGCGTCGTCACCTCGTTCGTCTACCGGCTGCACCCGTCGGCCCCATCATCCTCAGCGGCCTCCTCCTGTACCCGGCGAGCGTGGCCACCGACCTCCTCGCCTTCTACCGCGGCTGGATGGCGGAAGCGCCCGACGAGCTGAACGCCACCATGGACGTGGTGATGGCGCCACCTGAACCGTTCGTCCCTGCGGCACTGCAGCTCCAGCCGGCCGTCGGTGTGCAGATCTGCTACGCGGCGACATCGAGACGGGAAGGACGCTCGTCGCACCGCTCACCGACGCGTTCTCACCGGCTGTCGGCGTCGGCGCGATTGGCGCCGCGTTCGCCAAGATGCTGCCCAATGCAACCGTCGTAGGCATCGACGTACTCGAGCGAGCGGTCGACCTGGCCCGCAGCCTCGTCCACGAACGAGGCCTCGACAACCGTTTCGAGATCCGTCATCAAGGCGTCGAAGACCTCGACGACACCGAGAACCACGACCTCGCCTGGCTCCCTGCGCCGTTCATCCCCGAAGCCGTGTTCGAGCGTGCCCTGGCCAACATCCACCGATCACTCAAACCAGGCGGCTGGATCATCATCGGCGCGGGACGCCTCGACGGCGACGGCAACGGCGTCGCCGTCACCTGTTGGCAGACACCCTCGCCGGCGGCACACCACTCTCCATCGGCGACGCCCACATCCTGCTCCGGGTGACCTCGGCCTCACCGGCCAGCGTCGAGAGATCGGTGCCGGTGACCTCGTGGCGCAACAGCAGGTCCCGCTCACTCGGATCGAGGCGCGGGCCAATGGTGCCGCCGCAGCGTCGTCGGATCGGTTCACACGTGTTCGTGATCGAGGACCAGCCGCGCCAGTTCCACCCGGGAGTTGATCCCCAGCTTCAGGAAGACGTGGCGAAGGTGCATGCTCACCGTGTGCGATGAGAGGAAGAGCTGCCGTGCGACAGCACGGTTGGTGAGCCCCTCGGCGACCAGCCTCACGACGGCGAGCTCCGCCGTCGTCAGGCTCCCCCACCCGTTCGTCGGGCGTGTGGGTACGACGAGGCGGCGCCGGACTCCGAGGGCCCGCAGACGTTTGCGGACGCGGGAGGCGTCCCAGGAGGCGCCACAGCGCACGTAGTGACGCAGTGCGCCGTCGAAGGCGTCGACCGCGGATCGCTCGGTGCGACGCGCCAGTTCGATGCCGTGATCCTCGCGGGCCGACGCTTCGGCGAGGACGAGCGAGGTCCGCCCGTACAGCTCGGCCGCTTGCGCCAATGCGTTCGGATCGCGATCGACGAGACCGCGGCTGTGGGCGGCGGCGGCGGCGGTGGTTCGGGTGCCGGGGTTGCGGCGAGCGAGATCTACGGCGGCCGTCGCCGCTGCGACGGCGATCGCGTCGAGACCGACCCACATCGCCATGCGCACCAGGCGGGGCGCGATGCTCGGTTCGGCGAGCAGGAGCGGGAGTCGCGCAACTTCTCGCTCTGGACCGAGCTGCACGAGTCGCTCACGCGCGGCGCTGCGGTCGTTCGCCGCCTCGGCCTGCACGGCGAGGAGCCAGGTCGCGAGGCACCTGACCGTCGGGCCACCGTCGTCCGGAGCACCGGTGGCGATCCCGGCGACCAACCGCGACCGTCGGTCATCGCCGGTGCGCAGCGCGACCTCGCCGACCGTCAACGCGAGGCGGGCCAGCTCTGGTGTCGCGGCGACGACGTGCTCATCGAGCTCGCCGGCCAGCACGATGTCGGCTTCGGCGAGGCGCCCACGCTGCACGAGCAGGCGCCCGTGGAACCGCCGCCAGGAACGGCCGAGGGACACCTGAAGATCACCATGGGCTCGCGCGATCGCCGACGCGACCAACGGTTCGAGCACATCGATGTCGTCGAGGGCGAGCAGCAGCTCGGCGTGGAGGAACCCACCGCGCCGTGTGCTCGAACGCGGCTCTCGAGCCGGCGGTGTTCGCAACGCCTCGAGGTCGGCGCGGGCGCGTTCGAGCCCGCCCTCGTGGGCGGTGAGGGCGGCCTGAGCGATCCCGAGGAGTCCGGCTGCTCCCGGATCTCCTGCGGCCGCCACGGCAGCCTCGGCGTCGGGCAGCAGTGCGGCGACGCACTGCACATCGCCGCGTTCGATGTGGTTGACGACGAGCTCGGCGGCGTGCTCGGCGCGTCGCGATCGCGCGACGCCGACGATCGCGAGCGCCCGCTCACCCGCCTCGATGCGGACGGTTGGTGGGAGGTCGACCATGCGCGCCAGCGTCAGTCGCAGCCGCGCCTCCTCTTCGTCGGAGAGCGGCTCATCCGCCATCGCCTCGATGACGGCCCGACCCTCGTCACCCTGTCCACTGTCGTGCAGGAACTGCCCGAGATCGGCGGCAAGCGATGGGCGCCGTTCGTCGCCGGCGGCGGTCGCGTCGAGGGCGCGACGACTGAGTTGAGCGGCCAGCTCCGGGTTCGTCGGGGCGACGGCGAGTGATGCCGAGGCGAGCGTCGCGACCGCCGCCCGATCGTTCGGACGCCCCATCGCCACCAGCTCCCGCGCCGGCTCGATCGGTGAGGCGCCGGCATCCAGGAGCACCTCAATGGCCTGCAGGCGCAGGGCGCGACTGACTGATGGGGCGACCTGCTCGGTGAAGGCACGGCGAACCAGCTCGCCTCGGAAGGCCAGTGATCGGCCGTCGTCGTCCAGCACGTCGGCATGGATGAGCTCCTCGATCGGCGCGAGCAACGAGGCCGCCGGGACGGCGAGCATCGCGGCGAGGTGGCCGAGCGAGACGGGTGTACCGAGCACGGCAGCAACGACGGCGACCTCGCGGGCTCGGGCTGTCGCCCGGCCCACTGCCGCCCGGGCGGCCTCGACCGCCCGTCGCGGGAGGCGCCATTCGATGAGCTGGGCGCGCCCGTCGTCGACGCGAAGCGAACCCTCCTCGACGAGGCCCCGCAGCAGATCGACGACGCTCGACGGGACGCCGCCGGCCAGTGCCGTCATGGCGAGGAGCTCAGACGAAGGCTCGGCGCCGAGGAGGTCGGCGGTCAACCTCGCGATCGCAGTGCCGCCGAGCGGTGCGAGCACCAGGGTCTCAGCGCCATGGCGATCGAGCGTGGCGATCAGATCGGACACCGTCCGGTCCACCCCGGGCCCGTACGACAGCATCCAGAGCACCGGCAGGTCGCGCAACCGATGGACGAGGATGGCGACGGCCGCAGAGGTATCGGGGTCGGCGACATGGATGTCGTCGATGCACACCAAGACCGGCGACTGGCGAACGGTTCGCTCGAGCTCGTCGGACAATCGGCTGACCGACCAGAAAGACGGCGCCACGGAGGTCATGTCGGGGAGCGGCTGGTGGAGCAGGGGCTCGGCACCACCGAACAGCGCCGTGAGGAGCGGCGCCATCGGGAGCGACCCGGGCGAGGCGACGGCCGCGCCGACGCGGAACCCCTCGACCTCCGCGCACGCCGTCGCCTCGTGGAGGAGTCGACTCTTGCCGAGCCCGGAACGCCCTTCGACCAGCAGCACGGAGCCCCGCTCGGCCTTGGTCTCTTGCAGATGCCGGTCGATGGCGGCACGCTCCGGATCGCGGCCGCTCAGCATCGGGGCGACGGTGGCGCGGCTGTTCATGGTCAAGGACGGGGTCATCACGTTCCTCAGGTGGCTGACAGGCTCCGGCCGGAGCCGGCTGGGGCGGACGGGCGTGTCCGACGGTCGAGGGCCACGACCGTCACCATCGCGCCGTCCGCGCGTGACAGGCACCCGTGGTCCCCCGGGGTTCGCCCCCGGGGTCGGTCCCCCGGCCCGGCACCGGGGCCGCAGCCCGGCCGGCCGGCATTGACCGCGGCTGCGAGCGACCGGTCCAGGCCGCGCTGTGCAAATCTGTCGGCGGCCCGAGGAGCCATGGCTTCCTCGCTGGAACGAGAGGTGGCATGGGGCGAGACGGGGGTGGTCCTGGCGTGGGCGGGCGCTGAGTGGTGCTGCGGGGACGCACACACGAGTTCGCTGTGCTCGATCGACTCCTCCGGGACGTCAGCGCCGGCCGAAGCGGAACGCTCGTCCTGCGCGGCGACGCGGGCACCGGGAAGTCGGCACTGCTGGACGAGGCCGTCCAGCGCGCCGCAGCGTGCCGCATCGAGCGGGCCGCCGGGGTGCAGTCCGAGATGGAGCTGGCGTTCGCCGGCCTGCACCAGCTGTGCGCGCCGATGCTCGACGGGTTGCCCCGACTGCCCGGCCCCCAGCGGTCGGCGCTGGAGACGGCATTCGGCCTCAGCGCTGGCCTGCCTCCTGATCGGTTCTTCATCGGGCTGGCCTTCCTCGGCCTGGTCGCCGACACGGCCCACGATCGGCCGCTCATCTGTGCCGTCGACGATGCCCAATGGCTCGACGACGCGTCAGCCCATGTGCTGGCCTTCGTTGCTCGGCGTCTGCAGAACGAGTCGGTCGGCCTGTTGTTCGCGACGCGCGCCGTCGGCGAGCCAGACGCCTGGATCGGCCTTCCCGACCTCGTGATCCGTGGCCTTGGTGTCGCCGACGCCCGCGCCCTCCTGTCGTCGATCATCCCGGCGCCGATCGACGAGCGGGTCCACGATCGGATCATCGCCGAGACGCAAGGGAACCCCCTGGCGCTGTTGGAGCTCCCACGCGGGTTCACGGTGGCCGAGTTGGCGGGCGGGTACGCACTCCCGGCGACGTCACAACTGTCAGGACAGATCGAGGAGAGCTTCCGCCGGCGCGTGGCACGGTTGCCCGAGGACATCCAGCAGGTGCTGCTCGTGGCGGCCGCGGAGCCGACGGGCGACCCCGTCCTGCTCCGGCTGGCCGTGACCGCGCTCGGGATCGAGACCGACCCGGCAGTCGCCGAGACCGACGGCCTGCTCCAGGTCGGGACGCGCGTCGAGTTCACCCATCCGCTCGCCCGTTCGGCCGTGTACCGCACTTCGTCGCTCGGCGCCCGCCGTCGCGCCCATGCCGCGCTCGCGGCGGTCACCGACGCCGCTGGCGATCCCGACCGACGGGCATGGCACAGGGCCCACGCCGCGACCAGCCCCGACGAGGACGTCGCCGCCGAGTTGGAGCGGTCGGCCGGCCGGGCGGAGGCCCGGGGTGGGCTCGCCGCTGCGGCCGCCTTCCTCGAGCAGGCGGCGGTGCTGACGCCGGATGCCGGCCGCCAGGCCCAGCGGGCCCTCGCGGCCGCGCGGGCGAAGCACGCCGCCGGCGCGTCCGAGGCTGCGTTGATGCTGGTGGCGACGGCGGCCGAAGGTCCTCTCGGCGAGCTCGATCGGGCCCGCATCGAGCTCCTGCGGGCCCAGATCGTGTCAGCGTCGAGCCGCGGCAGCGAGGCGCCACCGCTCCTGCTCGCAGCCGCCAAGCGCTTGGAGCCGCTCGACCCACGACTTGCCCGCGAGACCTACTTGGACGCCCTCGTCGCGGCCATGTTCGCCGGGAGCCTGGCCGTGCGCGGCGGGCTCCTCGAGGTCGCCGGCGCCATCCGCGACTTCCCGTCACCGGAGGATCCGCCGCCGGCCACCGACCTCCTGCTCGACGGCCTCGCCGTGCGCATCACCGACGGCTACGTCGCGGCCGCGCCCACGCTGCGAGTGGCCATCCGGGCGCTTCGCGATGAACGCCTCTCCGCCGAGCAGTCCAGCCGTTGGCTGTGGCTGGCATGCCACACCGCCCACGAGCTGTGGGACGACGACGCCTTCGACGCGTTGTCGACGCGGGGGCTGGCCGCCACGCGCGAGGCGGGTGCGCTCGCCGCGCTACCCCTCGCCCTCGTCGCCCGGCTCTACATGGACCTGAATGCGGGGGACCTTGCCCGCGCCGATCTTCTGGTCGAGGAGCTGGAAACCGTCGTCGAGCTGACCGGCACCCACATGGCGCCGTACGGGCTGCTGGAGCTGGCCGCGCTGCGCGGTCCCGAGGAGATCGCCCGCCAGCTCATCGACTCGCGACAAGTCGACTTGGAGACGAGGGGCGAAGGTCTCGGGCTGGCCCTGATCCACAACGCCACTGCGCTGCTCGCGAACGGCCTTGGTCGCTACGAGGAAGCCTTCACGTCCGCGCTGCAGGGGACCCAGCACCCAGACGAGCTCGGCGCATCGACGTGGATGCTCCCGGAGCTGATCGAGGCTGCGGTCCGCAGCGGCAACGCCGCCAAAGGGCAGCTCGCCCTCGACCGACTCGTCGAGACGACCCGGGCGAGCGGCACGGACTGGGCGCTCGGGATCGACGCCCAATCACGCGCCCTGCTCGTGGACGACGAGTCCGCCGACGAGCTCTACCGGGAGGCGATCGTGCGCTTGAGCCACACCCGGCTCCGCGTCGAACTGGCGCGGGCCCACCTGCTCTACGGGGAGTGGCTGCGCCGCTCATCGCGTCGAGTGGACAGCCGTGAGCAGCTGCGAACGGCGCACGCGATGTTCACCACGATGGGCGCCGGGACGTTCGCCGACCGCGCCGTCCGCGAGCTGCGCGCGACGGGCGAGTCGGCGCAGGGGGCCCGCACGTCCGCCACCGCGTTGCTGACCGCGCAGGAGGCGCAGATCGCCAACCTGGCGCGCGCCGGGCTGTCGAATCCCGAGATCGCCCTCCGCCTGTTCATCAGCGCCCGCACGGTGGAGTGGCACCTCGGCAACGTCTTCGCGAAGCTCGGGATCGCCTCCCGACGCGAGTTGGATCGCGTCCTCGGCGACTCACCACGCGCCAGGACCGTCTGACCGAGCCTGGCGCCGCGCGCGGCCACGAACCGGACACCGGCGTCCGAGGTCGACACCCGAGTGGCTCCCGTCAGATCCCGGGGGACCCCGGGGGTTCTCACGGGCGCCTTCTCGGGCAACGGAGCGCGATGTTGCTCTCACGATCCGCATCACGACCTGTCCTCGACACCCGGGGCGCCGGTCGTCAGCGAGGTGTGGACGCATGTTCGCGAACCCGACACGAGGAGGAAGAACGATGGTTCCCAAGCAGTCCCGACCTGAGCCAGTCGTCGAGGAGACCGTGACACCGGTCTTCCGTCACGACATCCCGAACGTCGACCGGCGCGCCATGGTCGCGGTCGTCGTGACGTATCCCCCGGGCGGAAGCTCCCGGTCCATCGCCACGCCCCTTCCGCGTTCATCTACGCACACGTGCTGTCGGGGACGATTCGGAGCCAGGTCGATGGCGGACCGCCGAAGACCTTCGGCCCGGGGAAGGGCTTCTACGAAGACCCCGGCTCGCACCACATGGTGAGTGAGAACGCGAGCGCGACCGAGGCCGGCCAGCATGCTGGCGATCTTCATCGTCGATCCGGAGGAGGAGGACCAGCTCACCATCGCCGACAGGGACCGAGGCCTCAGCCGCTCACGGGCGGGCCAGCCAGGCCAGAGCTCGATAGGCAGAGCGAGCACACATGCGAGCCATCACCGTTCGGGACGAAGCGGCCGGCGTCGACGGCATGCGGTTGACCGACGAACCGCACCCTCACGCCGCCGAGAACGACGTCGTCGTCCGCGTCCACGCCGCAGGGTTCACGCCGGGCGAGCTCACGTGGCCGGCGACGTGGACCGATCGTGCCGGACGCGATCGAACCCCGAGCATCCCCGGGCACGAGCTGTCGGGTGTGGTGACCGAGCTGGGCTACGGGACAACCGGCCTGACCATCGGTCAACGGGTGTTCGGGCTGGCCGACTGGAGCCGCAACGGATCCCTCGCCGAGTACGCGGCGGTGGAGGCGCGCAACCTCGCCGCACTGCCATCGGACATCGACCACACCATCGCCGCGGCGCTCCCGATCTCCGGCCTCACGGCATGGCAGGGCCTCTTCGATCACGGGCGCCTGAGCGCCGGCCAGACGGTGCTCATCCACGGCGCAGCCGGCAGCGTCGGCTCGCTGGCCGTCCAGCTGGCGCGGACGGTCGGCGCGCAGGTGATCGGCACCGGCCGAGCGACCCATCGAGCAACGGCTGCTCAGAGATCGGCGTCGACCGCTTCATCGACCTCGAACACGACCGCCTCGAAGACGTCGGCGAGGTCGACCTCGTGTTCGACGTGCTCGGCGGCGAGATCCGCGATCGCTCAACCGCGTTGGTCCGCGCCGGCGGCACCCTCGTGACGATCGCCGGCCCGCCGACGATCCAGCCCGATGACGGCCGCGCGATCTTCTTCGTCGTCGAGCCGGACCGCCACCGCCTGGTCGATCTCGCCCGCCGCGTCCGGGACGGCGAGATCCGCCCGCTGATCGGCGCCATCCGGGAGCTCTCCGATGCGCCATCGGCCTTCGCCGTCCCCGATCCATCTCCCGGTCGGACGATCATCCGACCCTGACGTGCTCGTCGACAAGGGACCGCGAACATCGACGGAAGTGCACACGAGCTCGACGGTTCTCACGATGAACCACGACCGGGCTTGTGCAGCCGACGGTCTCCACGATGCCCGAAGATCTCCGCGCTTCGGCGGACCGCCACCACCAAAGTTGCGCCAGGACATCCGGGTTCGCGATCAAGCCCGAGACGTCGCGCCCGTCAGATCTGGCAGCACCTGCCGGAGGCCTCTGCGGGAGGTGATCTGCAGCTTGGAGAAGACGCTGGTGAGGTGCCACTCGACCGTCTTGGCGCTGATGAAGAGCCGGGCGCCGATCTGGGAGTTGGTGTACCCATCGCGGGCCATGCGGGCGATCTCCGCCTCTTGGGCGCTGAGCCCGTCGAGCGTGCCGCCCGTGCGGCTGCGGACGAGCTCGCCGGTGGCCGCCAGCTCACGGCGGCTGCGGTCGGCAAACGCTCCGGCGCCGATTCGATCGAAGATCTCGTAGGCGAGACGCAGCTGAACACGCGCGTCCTCCCGCCGATTCTCACGGCGTAGCCACTCGCCGTACAGCAGGTGGGCGCGGCCGAGACCGACGACGACACGTGTGGCCGCGAGGCGCTCGATGGCCTCCCGATAGAGCGCCTCGGCGACATGGGCATCGCTGAGCAATGCGCGAGACACGGCCTCGACGCCCCGCGCCCAGTCGGTATCGGCCGCGTGTGTCACGACTTCGAGTCGCCGCATCGTGGCGGCGGCCAGGGTGGCGACACCACTCCGGGCGGCGGCCTCGATCAGTTCTGGCAGCGCCCAGGTCGACGCGGCGAGATCCGTCGGGTTCTCACTGCATCTGCTGGCCGCGGCCAGGGCCTCCTCGTGCCGGACGAGACCGTTGTAGAGCACTGCGCTCGCCCACTCGGTTGCGCTCAAGCTGAAGCCCTCGCCCCGAGTCGTCGCGTCCTCGACAGTGGCTTCGATCAGGGCGGCCGCTTGGTCGACGCGACCTTCAACCACGGCACAACAGACGCCGGCGTACGGTGCGATGTGGGTCCCGGTTGCTTCCCCTACGGCCCTCATCTCCTCGATCAGGGATGCCGCCGGCGTGAGCTCGCCGGCCAGCAGGTGCACCATGGCTTGCGAGCACAGGGCGGTCGGGAGCACGGTGAGCGCGCTGGCATCGCGAACGAGTTGGACGTTGCGGCGGGACAGCACCTCCCATGTCTGGTCGTCCCACAAGTCGGCTGCGACCCAGCAGGCCAGCGAGAGCCAGCGGACGCCATCCTCCACGGGGAGGTCCTCCTGGCGGAACGCGGTCAGGGCGCGCTTCAACGTCGGCGCAGCGGCGGCGTACCCGTCCGTGAACCGAGTCGCGAGACCGTCGAGCAACAGATCGACCGCACCCGGGCGCTGGGGTGCGGGCGGCGCCGCCAGTGCGGCTTGGCCGACTTCGACGAGCAGGCCGCTGCTGCCCAGACGTGACGCGAACATCGCTGCCGCCAACGCGTCGAGGTAGGTCTCGCGCGCCAGACGGATGTCGAGCGGTTGGAGCCGCGCGGGCCGCGGCGAGCAGCAGCGCTGGAGCGTCTCGCCCTCGATTCGAGACATAGGCGATCTGCGCCCGGATCAGCTCCGCCCGGGCTCGTTGCAGGTCGTCGACGGTGTTGGCTTCCACGATGGCGACGAGGCCGAGGGCTGCATCGAACGCTCCCGCCTGCTGCATGGCGTTCGCCGCTGCGAGCGTCCGCACCGCACGCCGGGCGGGCTCGGGCGTGAGCGACGCCGCGTGCTCCAGGAACGCCGCCGCCGCGGCCAAACCCCCCCGGGCCTGCGCGCGGTAGGCGGAGCGCTCCAGCTCATCGGCGACCGCCTCGTCGGGCATGGTGGTGGCGTGCGCTCGATGCCAGGCGCGTCGATCTGGATCCACCTCGGGGTCAGTCGCCTGCGCCAGCGCACGATGTACCTCGTGGCGTTCGCTGATCGACGCCGTCCCGTACACCGCCGACCGCACCAACGGATGCCGGAAACGGACCCGGCTGCCGAAATCGACCAAGCCCGACGCCACCGCAGGCCCGGCTGCGTCGGGCTCCACGCCCAGCTGTCGCGCAGCCCGCCACACAAGTACCGGGTCGCCGACCGGCTCTGTCGCCGCGATGAGCAACAGTCGCCGCGACGACGCGGGGAGTGGCGCCAGCCGGCGCATGAAGCTGGCCTCGATCCGACCCGACAGCGGCCCCGCGACCGCCACACCGAACCCGCCCGCCAGCTCCGCTCCCGTCATCCCTCGCGGCAGTTCCAACAGGGCCAACGGATTCCCACGCGCCTCGGCGACGAGCTGGGCCCGCACCTGCTCATCGATCCGGCCGCGGATCACCGAGGCCAACAGCTGGCGCGCATCCGCGTCAGCCAGTCCCTGCACCTGCAGCGTCGGGAGATTGGCCAACTCATCGCTGGACGCACGCGCCGCGAAGACGAGGCCGACCCGTTCGGCGAGCAGCCGGCGGGCCGCGAGCCCCAGCGCGTGCATCGACGCGCGATCGAGCCACTGCACGTCGTCGATGAGACAGAGCAAAGGTTCTTCCTCTCCCACCGCCGCCAGGAGGCTCAAGACCGCCAAACCGACCAAGAACCGATCTGGCGGACCACTCTCGCGAAGGCCGAACGCCGCCCGCAACGCGTCGCGCTGCGGGGCGGGCACCCGATCCAACCGGTCGAGCAGCGGCGCGCACAGCAGATGCAGACCGGCGTACGGCAGCTCCATCTCTGACTCGATCCCGCTTGCCCGTACCACCCGGCACCCTGCCGCCTGATCGGCGAGATGGTCCAGCAGCGCCGTCTTGCCCACACCCGATTCTCCCCACAACACCAATCGTCCGCCGCGTCCCGATCGCACCTCAGCCAGCAGCGCGTCAAGCCGGCGGCATTCAGAGCTCCTACCCCACAACATCGCTCGCCCGAGCCTCCTCTCGCCTGAGGTTATGCCGACCGGGGAGCGAGGTCGATCGGCTCATCGAGCACGGCGTTGGGCGCGGCTCGGGGAACCATTGATGTGCCGTGACCGCGCGAGCGACCGCTGCAGCGGTGCGATGTTCGGCCAACGGCGACCGATCCCCATCCCTTCATCCATCCAACGAGACGGGCATGGCGTCGTCGCCGCTCGATGCGGCGCGATCGCTGCTGCGTGGCAACGCATCGCGAAGGTCCCGCCGAGATGTGATCGCGAGCTTGGTGTACACGTTGCCGAGGTGCCATTCGACGGTCCGTTGGCTCAGGAAGAGCTGCGCGCCGATCTCTGGGTTCGTACGGCCGTCGGCTGCCCGACGTGCGATGTGGGCCTCGTGCGGGGTCAGCGAGTCGAACGGGTCGATGGCGCGTCTCCGGGCGACTTCCCCCGTGGCGAGGAGCTCGTGGCGCGCGGCGCGTTCGCGAGGGCAGGGACCGAGGCGGCCGTCGTCGTGGACATGTGCAGACTGGTGTTCATGGACTGCGGTGGTTACGCCGCGATCCTCGAGACGCGACGTGAGCTCGAGCTCGGCGCCCCAACGATGACGTTCGTCGGAGCTGTCGGCCAACCCCGCCCGCCTGCTCCAGCTGATCGAACAGGCCTGAGCGGGTCACGCGCGACGAGCTGTCGGGACGATCACTGGCGCCTGACGCCGGGGGCGAGCGCTGGCGCCCGCCATGGGAACCGTGGCGGTATCACGGCGACCGGGCAGGGAGCCCCTTCGACCATCAGCAGCGTGACGGATCCGAAGACCAGGGTTCGGTAGCCGCTGCGACCGCGCGATCCCATGACGAGGAGGTCCGCCGTGCCCGCCGCCGCGGTCAGCACCGCGACCGGCTCGCCCTCGATCACCTCGCCGTTCACGTCACCCCGGCCCCGCTCTCGAAGGCGGCGAACGGCCACGGCGACGACGCTGTCGGCATCGGATCGCGTCAATTCGTCGCTGCGGATCGAGCGCGCTGCGCCCGTCTCGCGTTGCCACCCGTGGACGATGACGAGCTCGGCGGCGTGGCGGGCGGCTTCGTCTGCGGCCCAGTCCAGCGTCGCATCGTCGTCACCGGCGGCCTCGATGCCGACGACGATGCGACGCAGCGGCTGTCGGGCCGTGCCCCGCACGACGACGATCGGGCACGCGGTCCGTCGCGATGAGACGTTTGGAACGCAGGTCCGAAGCCAACGCGCCGGGCCGAAGTCCACCGAACGTCCGACGATCACCAGGTCGGCGCGCGAGGCGTAGCTGAGCAGCGCGTTCGGATGGGCCGCCTCGTCGCCGACTGGGCCTCCCTCGGTCCCGAGCGCGACGACGTCCAACGCCGCCCCTCGCACCGCCGCCTCTGCGGCCGCCCATTCGATGACCGCACCGGGTGCCGACTCGTCCAGACCGACGGCGATGCGCGCGACCGGCATGGCGCCGTTCACGGCCGGCCGGGCACTCATACGTCTCACGCTGGCGGGCCGGCGTCGCGCCCGGTAGGGCCGTCCGTCCCAAGTTCCGGCGGGACCAGCGTCTACGTCTGGAGCGAGACGTCCCAGGTGATGACGGTGCCACCGGCCGGGAGAGTGTCGATCGAGAACGTGCCACCGAGCGCCCCGGCTCGGACCCGCATGTTGTCGAGGCCGCTCGCGCCGCGCCCCGGGATCGGCCGGTACCCGACGCCGTCGTCGGCGACACGGAGCTCGAGTCGATCGCCGTCGACCCGGACGGTGACGAAGACAGCTGTGGCGCGGGCGTGGCGGGCGACGTTGGACAGGGCTTCGCGCAGGCAGAGCAGGAGGTGACTGCGCCACGGTTCGTCCACGGCCGTGTCGATCAGACCTTGGATGTCGCACGACGGCTTGAACCCCAGTGTGGCGGCGGCCTGCTCGCAGACGGCGAGGACGTCGCTGCGCAGGCTTCCGACTGACGAGCGGCGCTGGTGCAGCTCGAAGATGGTCGCCCGGATCTGCCGGATCGACACGTTGAGGTCATCGAGTGCGCCGCGGATCTTTTGCTGTGCCACGGGATCGCTGGTGACCTGCGCGACCGCTTCCAGCGACAGCCCGGTGGCGAAGAGCCGCTGGATGACGTCGTCGTGCAGGTCGCGGGCGATCCGCTGCCGTTCGTCGAGTAGCCCCGCGGCTTCTGCCTGCTCGTGGAGGCGGGCGTTCTCGATGGCCACGCCGGCGGCGGCCGCCAACCCGACGGCGAGCTCCTGATCGACGTCGGTGAACACCTGACCATCGGCCTTGTCCGTCAGGTAGAGGTTGCCGTAGACGACGCCGCGCGAGCGGATGGGCACGCCGAGGAACGACGTCATCGGCGGGTGTCCCGGCGGGAAGCCGAAACTGTCGGGGTGGGCGTGCAGATCTGGCAGACGCAGCGGCTTGGGGTCGAGGATGAGCAGTCCGAGGATGCCGTGACCCTCGGGACGAGCCCCGATTTGGGCCGTCTCGTCTTCGGTGAACCCGACGGTGATGAACTCGGCCAACCGCGATCCGGTCTCGTCGAGCACCCCGAGCGCGGCGTAGCGCGCATCGACGAGCTCGGCGGCTGCCTCGGTGATGCCACGCAACGCATCGGCCAGTGACTGCCCGGAGCCGATCGCCATCACGGCGTCGAGCAACCGCAGGAGCTGCTGCGACCCGGCGAACTGGAATCGATGCGGCACCTCGGAAGGCTACGGCGTCGCCGCGTTAGCGTCGGCGGCGATGACCGTCACGCCGCTACATCGGTCGCGTGGCCGGTCGTGATCCGGGTCTTCCTCCTCGACGACCACGAGGTGGTCCGGCGCGGGGTGCGAGAGCTGCTCGAGACCGCCGACGACATCGAGGTCGTCGGGGAGGCCGGCTCGGCGGCCGACGCCGTGCCACGAGCGGTGGCGACGTCACCTGACGTTGCCGTGCTCGATGTCCGACTTCCAGACGGCAATGGGATCGAGGTGTGCCGCGACCTGCGGTCGCTGCTGCCCGATGTGCGCTGCTTGATGCTCACGTCGTTCACCGACGACGAGGCGCTGTTCGACGCCATCATGGCCGGCGCCTCGGGTTACGTCCTGAAGGAGGTGCGCGGCGCCGAGCTCATCGAGAGCGTCCGCAGCGTCGCCGCCGGACACTCGCTGCTCGATCCGCTGGCGACCGCGCGTGTCCTCGAACGGATCCGCAGACCGCCCCGTGACGCGCTCACAGAACATCTGTCCCCGCAGGAGTCGGCCATCCTCGACCACCTCGCCGACGGCCTGACCAACCGCGAGATCGCCGCCGAGATGTTCCTCGCCGAGAAGACCGTCAAGAACTACGTCTCGAACCTGCTCGGCAAGCTCGGAATGACCCACCGCACACAGGCCGCCGTGTACGCCGCCCGCCTTGCTGAGCGTCGCACCCGACGCCCCGAGACCTGACCGGTCGCAGCACTCACACGGCCGACACGAGGAAACCTCGGTCTCGACCACCGTCGTGACCTTGTGCTCTGGCCGAGCACTGGTCAACAGCCGATGATCGAGCCATGACCAGCGCCACCGACCGCTTCGGGATGACGGTGCTCAGCGCGCACGAGAGCCTCGCCCTGCTGCGTGCGAGCGTCGTGGGACGCCTCGCCGTCTCCATCACCGACCACCCGGACATCTTCCCGATCAACTACGTCGTCGACCACGGCAGCATCGTCTTCCGCACGGCTGAGGGAACCAAGCTCGCTGCTGCCGTCCTGGGACGCGGTGTTGCGTTCGAGGTCGACGGCTACGACGAGCCCAGTGGCGAAGCGTGGAGCGTCGTCGTCAAAGGCCACGCCGCCGAGATCGAACGGATGCAGGAGATCTTCGACGCCACCGACCTGCCCCTCTTCTCATGGCAGGCGGCACCGAAGCACCGCTTCGTGCGGATCGAGCCGGTCGCCATCACTGGACGACGGTTCAGCGTCGTCGAGGACACCCGACCGCGCTCGACAACCGTCTCGTCGTGAGCAACATGACGCCCGACTGACCGCCATGCAGTTCCACAACCTCATCGTCGTCGCCGACGAGTTCACCACCAGCGACCGGCCCTTTGCATTGGCACGACGACTCGCCGCGGCAGGCAACCTCAGCGTGCAGGTCGTCTACGGGGAGCTCGACGATGGCACACGCGACGGCACTCCCGGCTGGCGGTTGCAGCGGCGCCTCGATGCCCACGGGCTGTCGGCGGCGACGCTGTCGGTGGTGCGGTCGAACGAACCGGAGCTGGCCGTGAGCGAGCACCTGGCCGGCTACGAAGGAAGCCTGGTGCTGCGGGGGACGTCTGCGGGCGGCCACGACGGCGGCCCGTTGCTCGATCGCGTCGCCGAGACGATCATGCGCCAACTCGCCCACCCGCTGCTGCTGCTCGGTCCCCGCCAGGTGAACCCACGGCGTGACGATCAGCTGTCTCCGATCACCGTGCGCGACGGCGTGAGCGAGTTGGCGTCGCTGCTGTCGGCCACCGAGAGCTGGACCGAGACCTTCACGAGCGTCCACGCGGAGCTCGTCGACGTCCTCCCACCCGATCCGTGGCCCCGCACGGACGTCGACGACCTTGACCGGCGCGAAGCAGGTCACGGCACGGACATCACCGAGCTTCGGACGCTCGACCTCGGTGCCGCCATCGTGGCGCATCTCGACGGTCGCCATGACGCCGTCGTCGTGGTCTCCAGTCCGCGATGGCCTTCGACGCCGTCGCACTGGTGGGCCACGACGCGGCGACTCGTGCGACACCTGCCGTGCCCGGTGCTCGTCGTGCCGATCCTCGACCAGCCCGACGTGACGGCCCCCTCACACTGGGCGGCCACCGCGCGACGATCGGACCGACCGGTCACCGTCACGGTGGGAGATCCGATCTGAGCGCCGCCGTCCCGCCAACCCGCGGCGCGGGAGCCGCCGCGACGCTGCTCGAGAGCGACCGCTGGTCGCGCCACGAGTGGGAGCGCCGGCTGAGTGACGGTCCGGCCGTCACCGAGTTCCGCGCCGCCGAGCTCGATGGGTTGCCCGAGCCGGTACGGCGCTACTTCCGCGCTGCCATCGCCCTCGGCACCCCGATGGCGACCACCGCACGGCTCGACATGCGCGGCCACATCAAAGTGGCCCGTTGGCTGCCGTTCCGCGCCCACCAAGTCCTCAACCCGCATGTCGGGTTCATCTGGTCAGCCCGGGCCGCTGGCATCATCTCCGGCTACGACCGCTACCTCGGTGGCGTCGGCGAGATGCACTGGAAGCTGCTCGGCCACTTCGTCGTCGCCCAAGGCACAGGTCCCGACGTCTCCGCGAGCGCGGCTGGCCGTGGCGGCGCGGAAGCGATCTGGATCCCCACGGCCCTGCTCCCCCGCTACGGCGTCACCTGGACCGCCGACGACGAACACCACATCACAGCTCACCACCACCTCGGAACGACGCCCATCGCCATCTGTCTCACGATCGACGACGCCGCAGCAGTCCGAGCGATCAGCTTCCAGCGCTGGGGCGACCCGGACACGTCGGGGACCTGGGGCTGGCACAGCTTCGGCGGGGAGATCACGGGGCACCGGACGTTCGCCGGACTGACGATCCCCAGCCACGGCCGACTCGGATGGCACCTCGCTCCCGACGGACGGGCGAGCGGCGAGTTCTTCCGCTTCGAGATCACGTCGTTGGCGCTGCCGCCCACCGCTGCCGGTTACGCGTGACGGGGTGTGGCCCGGACGGTCTGGCGTCGATGACCGTGGCGAGCACGCAACCGCTCGGTTGCGTCACGCTGTGCTGGATGCCGCTCGGCGCCGGCCAGCACGTGGTCCGGGCCTGTGGCAAGGCGTACGAGGCGATCTCGGCCCGCGCCCATCGTCGGCCGCCCACGCAGCTGTACCACTCGGCCCTCGTGCTCGACATCAGCGCCGGCCGGTTCCTCATCGAGATGGCTCCCGTCCCCGATGCCGATGGCGCCCAGCGTGGAGTCGTTGCCGAGGGCGCGGTGGGCATCCGACGGGGCGCCTCCTTCCGGCTGTTCCGCTACGAGCTGCGGCGCTGGCACGACGGCGTGATCTCGAACGAGCGCCAGGCCACCTCAACCGTCATCGGCGTCGACCTCGACCGCGCCGAGCGACTGTTCGACCTCGTGCCGTCGGTACCGACGCCGGTGTGGGGCCGTGACGAGCTCGGCACCGGAGAGATGTGGAACTCGAACTCGGTGACGTCGTGGCTCCTCGAGCAGAGCCGATTCGACACCGCCCAACTCGCGCCGCCGGCCAGCGGCCGGGCCCCCGGCTGGCATGCCGGCCTCGTGGCGGCCCGACGTGTGCCGCCCGGGTCGAGGGATCTGATCACGACCTTCCCGAGCTCACGAGAGTAGACCTAGCGGTTCGCAGCCTCGTGGGGGCGGCGGGTGCGTCCGGCTCCGGCCGGCCGCCGGGCTCGACTGAGGAGCTCGTCGATCCCGGCCTCGATGGACCGACAGAGTCGTTCGACGTCGGGGATCGTGTCGTAGTCGCCCGTAACGCCGAAGCTGACGCCGCCGTCGTAGGTCAAGATCGCCACGCCGATGCGGACGCCGTGGCTGATCGGGACGAATGGCTGGTAGGCGACCATCCGTCGTCCGGCGGCGAACAGGGTGTGCTCGGGGCCACGGACGTTGGTGGTCACCGTGCCGATCGTGCGCTGCGGGACGTGGCTTCCGATCGCCGCAGATGCCCGGAGCCCCATCGCGAGCAGCGACGGCGGCGTCCAATCGGCGATGGCCGTGAGCAACTGGGTCGCGTCCGCTTGCCCCGACGCCTTGAGTCGTGTCATCTGGGCGCTCATCGAGTCGAGACGTTCGAGCGGATCGGCGATGCTGACCGGGAGCTCCGCGATCATCGCTGAGACCTGGTTGTTGGGCGCTCCGTCTCCGGCCGTCCGCACCGACACCGGTACCAATGCCCGCAGCACGGCGTCGTCCGGTTGCTCCCCGAGCTCGGCGAGCAGATCACGGAACGCGCCGGCGATGACGGCGAGCACGACGTCGTTGACGGTGCCGCCGAAGGCCTGCTTGATCGTCTTGATGTCGGCCAGGTCGGCGTGCGCGGCGGACCACCGCCGATGCGGACCGATGCCGCCCTGCAGCGCCGATGGCGACTCGGGCACGACGCCGGGGCCGACTGACCTCAACCCGCCGAACACGGCACGGAACGCACTCGTCGCACGACCTCGTGCTCCCGCCGACGGGCGAACGAGGTGGGTCCTCGATGGTCGGTTGACGAACATCTGACCCAACGACTCCGCGACGAGCATGGCGTCGCTCGGTTCGTGGGCCGGGACCCAGTCGTCGTCCGGTTCCGGTGGTGGTGCGTCGGCGCTGGCGTCCAGCAGGGTGGTCATCAAGTCGGCGCCGGAGACGCCGTCGACCATGCAGTGATGGACCTTGAACACGAGCGCCCAGCGACCGTCCGGGAGGCCGTCGATCATCCAGATCTCCCACAGCGGGCGACGGCGGTCGAGCTCGGCTGACATCAGGCGACCGATCACGGTGTCCAGATCGGTTCGGGAGGCCGGAGCGGGCAGCGCGGTGTGGCGAACGTGGTAGGCGAGCTCGAACGAGCTGTCGTCGACCCAGACGGGGAGTCCGATCCCGCCCGGCACGAAGCGCACCTTCTGGCGATATCGAGGAATGCGCGGGAGCTTGCCGGCGATCAGCGCCAGGATCTCGTCGAAGCTGGGCTGCGGTCCTTCGAAGATGGCGCACGAGCCGATGTGCATGTGGGTGATCCCGTCCTCGGCGTGCAGGAACGTGCTGTCGAGTGCGCTCATGTGGTCCATCGCAGCCAGCGTCTCAATCCCTGCTGCGTTCGGCCAGGGCCGAACGTCACCTCATCCAGCCACGGGTGCCTGGGACGTTCGGCCCTATCGCAGCGTCGCTCGACGAGCTGATGATGGCGTGAAGGTCATGGTCGATGTGAACAAGCTCACGGTCATCGGCGCCGGGGCGTGGGGCACCACGTTGGCCGCCCTCGCCAGCGAGCGAGTACCGACGACGCTGTGGGCGCGCGAACGGAGCGTCGCAGACGAGGTCTGTTCGCACCACCAGAACACCGCCTTCCTGCCTGGCTTCGCGTTGCCGGCACAGCTCGGCGCGACCGGCGACCTGGCCGCAGCAGTGGGCAGTTCCGACGTCGTCGTCGTCGCCGTCCCGTCGCCCTACGTGCGAGGCGTGCTGAGCGAGGCATGGGCGGCGATCGATCCACACGCGCTCGTCGTGAGCGTCACCAAGGGCCTCGAAGCCGGCACCGGCAAGCGGATGACCGAGGTGATCACCGAGACGCTTGGCAGTCACGATCCAGCCGCGATCGGCTTGCTCGCCGGGCCCAACCTGGCCCGCGAGGTGATGGCTGGTCATCCGTCCGCGACCTGCGTGGCGTTCGGCGACCTGGGCTGCGCGACCGACATCCAACGCCTCCTCGGCGGTGATCGGCTCAGGATCTACACCAGCTCCGACGTCGTCGGCTGCGAGATCAGTGGGGCGGTCAAGAACGTCATCGCCGTCGCCGCCGGACTCGCTGATGGCCTCGGCTTCGGGATGAACACGAAGGCTGCGCTGACGATCAGAGGGCTCGCTGAGCTCGCCCGGCTCGGCACGGCGATGGGCGGGGACCCGCTGACGTTCCTCGGTCTCGCCGGAGCCGGCGACCTGATGGCGACGTGCGCCAGCCCCCTGAGCCGCAACCGGAGCGCCGGCGAGAACATCGCACGCGGGCAACCGCTCTCCGAGCTCCGTACGACGACCTGCGCGGAAGGTGTCAGCTCGGTGGGGGCCGTCCTCACGTTGGCCGCCCGCTACGGCGTCGAGATGCCGATCTGTGACACGGTCGCCGCTGTGCTCGCCGGTGACATCACGGCCACGATGGCCGTCGGTCGTCTGATGGGGCGCCCAGCCGCCGTCGAGCTGCGCGATCTCGGTCCCCGGGTGTGAGGGCGCCGCGCCGTCGACGCTTCAGCGCGTTGTGGTGCTGGGTGACGACGATGCCGAAGCGGCCTGCCGTGGCGGCCGCCGACGGAGCCAGTGCAGTCCTCGAGCACATCGGTCCGGGGGCCGACCTGATCGTGCCCCTGGCGAACGGCGAGCCGGTGTCCTTGCTCGATGCCGTCGAGGCCCACGCATCCGACCTCGACGCCGTCCGCGTCCATCAGATGCACGCCATCCACGACCGGCCGTACCTCCACGGCGCGTTCGGTGACCACCTGCGTCACGTCTCCTACTTCCTGTCGGACGTGACCCGGCCGTGCTTCCGGGCCGGGACCATCGACCTGGTTCCCAACAACTTCAGCGAGATGCGCGCCATCCTCACCGAGCGGACGACGGACCCGCTCGTGCTCGCGGCGGCGTCGCGGCCCGACCGCCATGGCTACTTCAGCCTCGGGTTGAACGCCGACTACGTGGCGTCGTTCATCGGCCGGGCCAGGTTCTTCCTGGAGGCCAACGCCCGGATGCCTCGCACGTTCGGACGCAACCAGCTCCACGTCAGCCAGATCCTCGGCTGGGTCGATGTCGACCGGCCCCTCGTCGAGGTGGCCGCACCGCACCGCACGGCCATCGACGACCGCATCGCGGCGTTGGTGGCCGAACGGATCCCCAACGGCGCCACCATCCAGACCGGGATCGGTTCGATCCCCAACGCCATCCTGGCCGCCCTCGGTGGCCACCGTGACCTGGGCGTGCACACCGAGCTGCTGTCGGATGGGGTGATGGACCTCGTCGAGGCCGGCGTCGTGACCGGCGTCGCCAAGCAGCTCAACCGCACCAAGTGCGTCGGCACCTTCGCCCTCGGGACCCGTCGCCTGTACGACTTCTTGGACGAGAACACCGCCTGCGAGCTGTGGCCGGTCCGCTACGTCAACGACCCACGTGTCATCGCCCAGGAGCAAGGCTTCGTGTCGATCAACTCGACCATCGCCGTCGATCTGCTCGGCCAGTGCGCCAGCGAGACCGTCGCCGGCGCCTACTACTCCTCCAGTGGCGGCCAGGCCGATTTCGCCCGCGGCGCGATGTACTCCACTGGCGGTCAGGGCTTCGTCGTCCTCGCCTCGACCGCCAAGAACGACAGCATCTCCAAGATCGTGTCCCGCCTCGCGCCAGGTGATGTCGTCACCACCTTGAAGAACACCGTGGACAAGGTCGTGACCGAGTGGGGCGTGGCCGAACTGCGCGGCCGATCCCTGCGGGAGCGGGCCCGCTCCCTGATCGCCATCGCCCACCCGGCCCATCGAGACCGACTGCGTGCCGAAGCAACGTCGTACGGCTCCCTCTGACGCTCGACGGCGTGGAGCGTCACGCCGCCGGACCATCCGGGCTCAGCACGAGGCCCCGCCGGGACGTCGCCGCTGACTCGTTGACGCGGACGAGCCCGGCCTTGCGGCCGGGCTCGTCCGTCCACGCTGCGGAGTCAGGCGGTCTTGGGGGTGCGGCGGTGGTGGACGACCCCGAGGGCGACCAGGATGGCCATCAAGCCGGCGGCGACGAAGGCGCCGATCGCGGCGATCCCGGCGATCATGCCGACCGTCGACCAGGCGTAGGCCGAGAGCAGGAGCCCGCGCAGGGTCTCGCCCTTGAACAGGCTGTTGCGCTGTGCGCTGATGACGTCCGCCTTGGCCTGCACGGCGTCAACTTGAGCCTGGGGCTGGCCGGCATCGACCGCTGCAGTCACCTCGGCCTTCGCAGCGGACTCCGTCGCGCCGAGATCGGCGTAGGTGGCGCCGTCGGCGATCCCGACGAGGTGGCCGTTGATGAAGCTGGCGTAGGCCTCGGCCTCGCTGCCGGTGTCGACCTGCTGCTCGGCGAACTGCACGAGGTCGGTGCGGCCTTCCTCGGTGAGCTCCGCCGCTGACGGGAACGAGATGTTCTGCGACGACAGCTCGCCGCCGACGTAGTCGCTGGAGAAGTTGTGACCCCACATCAGCAGTCCGCCGGCAACGGCGAACGTCGCCGTGGCGACGACCCCGAACCCGATCAGGACGCTGTCGATGGTGCGCCGCTTCACGGCGACGACCGGCTGGGCGGTGACGCCGCGATCGGCGGTCTCCGTGGGGCGGTGCTGTTCGAGGGTGGCTGTGCTCATGATGTTTCCTCCGGTGGTCAGATCTCTCACCACGACCGTACGAAGAGGAACAGATCTCGCTCAGAGGACGCAGACCTCAGTCCATGTGACGTTGTGCCCTGATCCCACCCAGCGCTCAGACCGCTCATCCGGATCGCCACCCGGTCGGGTCCGCGGACCCTAGGCAGGGTGCTCGGCCGGGCCGATGATCAAGACATGAGCGCGCCGGTCACGGTCGGATCCAGCGGAACGCCCCCCGTGTCCTCAGCGGAGCGTCGACGGCACGAGCTGTTCGCGTCGGCCGGAGACGTACACGGCGAGGCGAGGTTGATGACCGGGCAGCTCGTCCGGATCGATCGAGCGGAACCCGCCGATCTGGATGCCGTCCGCGGCTTCTACGCCCGTCTCGGCGACGCCTCGACGTACTACCGCTTCTTCGGGCTCCGGCGCCACATCCCGGAGGGTGAGCTCCTCGGCGTCGTCGGCGAGAGCGCTCACCACGTCACGCTGCTGGCATCCATCGGACCGGAGCTGATCGGGATCGGCGAGTTCATCATCGGCAAGCGACCCACCGAGGCCGAAGTGGCCTTCGCCGTCGCCGACGACCACCACCGCGAGGGAGTTGCCACCCTCCTCCTCGAGCGGCTCGCCGTCATCGCCCACGATCGAGGCTTGCTCAGGTTCACCGCGACCGTCATGCCAGGCAACGCCGACATGCAACTCGTGTTCCGAACCGTCGGCCTCGCCGTCAGCAGCCGTTTCGAAGACGGCGTCGTCGAGATCGTCCTCGAGCTCGCCTCACTGACATCGCTCGTCGCCGCGTCCCACGCACGCGCCGAACACCCGTGTTCAGCAACGCCATCACCGATCGCGGTCACGACACCCTCACCGCAGACCGACACCGCACGGTCGTCCACCCCGTCGTGACCTTCGCCTCTAGGCCGCCGGACCCGTGCGGCGCAGAGTGCAACCAGGGAGAACGACTCCCACCGGACTCAACGAAGAGGTGACTGATGAAAGCGTTCGTGTATCACGGCCCCGGCGTGGCGGCATGGGAAGCGGTCGCCGACCCGGTGATCATCGACAGCAGCGACGCGATCGTGCGCGTCGACGCCACCACGATCTGCGGGACCGATCTGCACATCCTCAAGGGCGACGTGCCAGCGGTGACCGACGGACGCATCCTCGGCCATGAGGCCATCGGCACCGTGATGGCCGTCGGAGACGGCACCCGTCGCGTCAACGTCGGCGACCGCGTCCTCGTCTCGTGCATCACCGCATGTGGGACCTGTCAGTACTGCCGCGACGGCCACGCCGGTCAATGCCTCGGTGGCGGCGGCTGGATCCTCGGGCACAAGATCGACGGCACCCAGGCCGAGCTCGTCCGCGTGCCATTTGCCGACCTGTCGACCTACCCCATCCCGGCCGGTGTGAGTGACGAAGCAGTCCTCATGCTCGCCGACATCCTGCCGACCGGCTACGAGGTCGGCGTGCTCAACGGCCACGTCCGGCCCGGCGACGTCGTCGCCGTCGTGGGCGCAGGACCGATCGGCCTGTCGGCGATCATCGGTTCACGCCTCTACAGCCCGACGACCGTGATCGCCATCGATCTCGCCGACAGCCGATTGGAGGCCGCCAAGACCTTCGGTGCAGACGTCACCGTCAACAACGCCCGACAGGACGCCTTGGAGGTGGTGCGGTCGCTGACCGGAGGGCTCGGGGCAGATGTCGCCATCGAAGCAGTCGGCACACCAGCGACGTTCGAACTGGCGACGACCTTGATCCGACCTGGCGGACACATCGCCAACATCGGAGTCCACGGGACCCCGGCCACGTTGCACCTCGAGGACCTGTGGATCCGCAACGTGACGATCACGACCGGACTCGTCGATGCCTCGTCGACACCGACGTTGTTGCGCCTGATCGGCGCCGGCCAGCTCGATGCGGGGCGCCTGGTGACACATCACTTCGAGCTCGACCAGATGGAGCACGCGTACGAGGTCTTCGGCGATGCCGCCAACACCGGCGCCTTGAAGGTGATGCTCACACTCGCAAGCTCGTGACCTCGCTGATGGCAGACGTCGACACCGGCCGTCGCGCTCCTCGTCGGGCGAGCTCCGGGCAAGACCTGGTGGCGCAACGATCGAGAAGAGCGCGACGCCGACTTCTTGCCGTGTTGTGACCCGAGCACGGATCGTCGGCGCCGACGAGGTCCCGTAGCGACTGTCCTCCTGCTCGCGCCGCGGCAATCGATCCTTCCGGCCCCGACACGACAACGAAGCCGACGCCAGAAAGGCATGTTCGGATGCAAGAAGTCGAGGTCAAGGCGCTCCCGCTCGAGCTGCTGGCGAGCGTCCTGACGCCGGAACGCGCCCGGCGCTCGGCCGAGTCGCGCAGCGCGGGCGCGCACGACGTTCGGGGACCGCACGATCTGGCACGTCAACGCCACGGCTCACGGCGGTGGGGTCGCCGAGATGTTGCAGACGCTGCTGGCCTATGGGCGGGGGGCGGGGATCGAGAACCGGTGGCTCGTCCTCGACGGGAACGCCGAGTTCTTCGCCATCACGAAGCGTCTGCACAACCTGTTGCACGGTGATCCGGGCGACGGCGGGACGACTCGGCACCGCTGAGCAGCCTGCGTACGAACGGGTCGTCGGCAGCGAACGTCGACGCGATGGTCGACCTGATCGACTCCCGCGACTTCGTGCTGCTCCACGACCCCCAGACCGCCGGCATGGTCGACGGCCTGCGCGCCAGCGGCGTGCGGGTCGTCTGGCGTTGCCACGTCGGGCGCGACACGCGCAACGCCGAGACCGACGACGGCGTGGGCGTTCCTCAGGCCGTACATCGAACACGCCGACGCGTTCGTGTTCTCCCGCATGGAGTACGTGCCGGACTGGATGGACCGGCAGCGGGTCGTCATCATCCCGCCGTCCATCGATCCGTTCTCGGCCAAGAACCGCGAACTCGACCCAGCCCACGGTCGACGCGATCCTGGCGACCGTCGGGCTGGTCGCCGGCGCCGAGCCCGACGGTCCGCGTCCACTTCGAACGGCGCGACGGCACGCCTGGAACGGTCCGTCACCACACGGGCCTGATCGCCGACGGCCCACCGCCGCCCCACGACGCACGCCTCATCGTGCAGGTCAGCCGGTGGGACCGGCTCAAGGACATGGCCGGGGTGCTCGACGGGTTCGTCAAGATGGCCGCCGACGGTCCCGACCGACGCCCACCTCATGCTCGTCGGTCCCGACGTGTCGGGGGTGACCGACGACCCGGAGGGGGCCGACGTGCTCGCCGAATGCCGAGCCCGCTGGGCGGACCGTGCCCGAGCCGATCCGCCAGCGGGTGCACCTCGCGTCCATCCCGATGGACGACGTCGACGAGAACGCGATCATCGTCAACGCCCTGCAGCGCCACGCCTACCTCGTCGTGCAGAAGAGCCTCGTCGAGGGCTTCGGCCTGACCGTCACCGAAGCGATGTGGAAGGCGAAACCGGTGATCGCCAGTGGCGTCGGCGGGATCAAGGACCAGATCGTCGACGAACGCGACGGCTTGCTGATCACCGATCCGTCCGATCTCGACGCGCTCGCCGCAGCGATGGCCCGCCTGTTGACGACCCCGAGCTCGCCCACCGACTCGGCGCCGCCGGCACGGGCACGCGTCGCCGACCAGTTCCTCGGCGACCGCCACCTCGCCCAGTACGTCGACCTCTTCGCAAGCCTCGGCCCGGCCGTCCCGCTCGGAGCGAAGTAGCCCGGGTGGTCAAGCTCACGGCGGCTCAGAAGCACCTGCTCGTTCGCCTCGAGCCCTGCTGCCGAGCTGGGCCACGCGCTCGGGTGTGACCGGCGCGGCGCATGGCCGTGCTGCCTGACGGGTACCGAGCGACGAGTGGTCCGCTTCGATGCTCACGCCCTGCTGCCCGTCGAACCAGACGACGCGTTCGATCTGTCGTTGTCGATCGACGCCCACCTCGGCTCGTTCGAGGGTTCAGACGAACGGGCGGTGGCCGGCGTGACGTCGGGTGTCATCGGGCTCGGAGAGTTCGTGACGTGGCGGGCTCGGCACTTCGGGATCACGTGGACGATGACCAGCACGATCACCGAGTGGGAGCGTCCGCTGCGGTTCGTCGACGAGCAGCGCAAGGGTCCGTTCAAGTCGTTTCGTCATGAGCACCGGTTCCGGGCGGTCGACAGCGGCACCGAGTTGTGCGACCACGTCGAGTTCGAGGCCCCGTTCGGCGTCGTCGGATCGGCGGTCGAGCGCCTGTACCTGAGCCGCTACATGCGCCACCTCATCGACGTGCGCAACACGTACCTCGTGGCCGAGGCGACACGGCGCCACGAGGCGAACGGCTCCGGTGGCCGTGACTGACGCCGGGCGCACCCTGGCCATCCCGTTCGCGTTCGAGCAGCCGCTGGACTCGTGGGCCCGATGGTTCGCGGTCGTGCCGACTCGGAGCTACGTGCGCGTCGACGACCACGGGTTCGAGGCGGTGTACGGGCTGTGGCGCATCGCGACCGACTGGGCCAACGTCGTCGACGTCCAACGCACCGGCCCGTACCGCGCGTGGAAGGTCGCCGGTCCTGCTCGCCTCTCGCTCGCCGACCGAGGCATCACCATGTCCGCCACGACCACCGCAGGGGCGTGTCTGCGCTTCCGGCACCCGATCAGCGGCATCGACCCGTTGGGCATCATCCGCCACCCGAACGCGACCCTGGGCGTCGACGATGTCGACGGCTTCGTCCGCCTCGTGGAGGAGCGGATGGCCGCGGGAGCGGCCGGCGAGCCCGGCCGGCCGCCGACGCACCGACAGGGTCGACTTCGAGCGACCGTGCGGGCGCTGTGGAGCTGGAACCGGCGAACCGTCGCTCACGACCAGGACGACGTCGACACGATCCAGTTCCCGCGCCTCGACCGGGCCGGGGATGGCGACGACCAAGCGGTGGAGGTCGGCGTCGGGCCGAGGTTCCATCGGAGCTATCGAGCGGTCGTGGCCGACCCGACGATCGGGGCCGAGGCGGCGATGGCGGCGATCCAGGCCGACCCGAACGTGCTGTCCGACTCCGACCTGGCACCGTTCACGAAGGTGCGCGGTCGATCTGGCGAGATGCTCGTCGGTGACCGCTTCGTCATCGACATCGCCGGTCCGTGGAAGGGGGCGGTCGAGGTGATCGACGTCTCACCGTGCTCGTTGCGCCTCGCCACCCTCGAAGGGCACATGGAGTCCGGCGTCATCGACATGCGAGTCGTCGACAGCGCAGGCGGCGATCTCTCCTTCACGATCGAGTCGTGGGCTCGCAGCCACGACCGCTTCCTCGACCTGATGTACGACAAGCTCGGCATCGCCAAGGCGCTGCAGGGGGAGATGTGGTCGATCGCCTGCGATCGCTTCGTCGACCTCGTCGACGGCGAGCAGGTCGGGCCGCTCCGCGTCCTGACCGAGCGCGCCAACTGAGCGCCACGCCGGGCGGCCGGGCTCAGCCGGCGAGCGTGTCTCGCGTGGCGAGGAACTCGCGTCGCTGGGCCTCGTCGTCGAAGCCGACCACGGCCCAGTAGTCGTCGCTCCCGTTGCGGCGGAGCCCTTCGATGCGGTGGTTGCCGTCTTCGACGAAGAGCTGCGAGTCGCGGTACGACACGATGAGCGGCGGCGCCTCCCAGCCGTCTTCGATGCTGGCGCCCATCTCCTCGACCGTCTCGAGGTCGTCGTCGCCGAGGCGGGTGAGCGTCGGCTGGTCGGCCGGGCCGGCGAGCCGCTGGAGCTCGTCGAAGCGGAGGCGCAGCGGTCCGCACCACGAGGTCTTGCGGTCGGCGAGATCGGCGGCGAGGACAGCGTTGTCGCTGCCGGGGCTGCGCAGGAAGGCGGTGACCCACTCGTCGAGCCGATCGCGTTGCTCGGCCCGCCTGGCGCTGTCGACCGAGAACTCGTCCACGACGGGGGCAGGTACCCGGTGACCCTGGCAGCAAACGCTGACCGCTCGCCTACACCGGGCGGTGGTCGAGGTCGTCGAGGTGCTGGGCGTCGTCATAGGTCCGCAACGTCCAGACGTGCGTCTCGTCGTCGAGATCCCACACCGTCATCCCGGTGTTCGTCGGCACGAGGCGGGCGCCGCCAGTCGACGGTCCACCGAACCGCACGCGCAGCGAGGCGGCGATGACACCGGCGTGGCTGACCGTCATCACCGTCGCACCGGGATGTGCACGGCCGAGGCGATCCATGGCCGCATCGACGCGGTGGTGGAAGCCGTTCCAGCTCTCGCCGCCAGGCGCGAACACCCGCTCCGGTTCGGCATGCATGTCGAGCGTCCCGAAGCGCTGCTCGTAGTCGGCCCAGTCGAGACCATCGGCCTCGCCGGTGTGCACCTCGCACCAGTCGCAGTCCTGCGGCACGTCCACGAACCCCAACGCCGGGGCGACGATGCCGGCGGTCTCGATCGCCCGCGGGAGCACGCTCGACAACAGCACGTCGACGTGGGGCTGGCCGGTTGCGGCGATGCGATCGCGCAGCGCGGCGGCCTGGTGGCGCCCGAGGTCGGTCAACCCCCGACACCCTCGCGGCCCGGCGATGATCCCCCGCAAGCCGGCATGTGCGTCGGCATGACGCACGAGGATCAGACGCACCGTTGCGATGGTACGGGTGAACGATGCAGCTGAGGACGAACGAGGTTCGCGCTCCGGCCGTCAGACCGTGGCCGTCTGATCGGTGTCGTCGAGCGCCGGTCGTTCGGTCTGCAGTTCGGCGTCGACCGTGTTGGAGAGCGTCTGGCGGCCGTCGGCGCAGCGCGTGTGTGGTGGAGGCGCAGGCGGGCTGATCGACCGACGAACTCGACGATCATGACGCCGTTGTCGAACCATGGTCCGTGCTCGACGTGCCAGGTCATGGCGACGTCGGGGACGTGCGCCCAGCGCGCCATCCGGTGGACGAAGCCGGCCCAGCGTTGGCGGTTGAGGAGGCGGTTGGCCACCTTGCCGACGACGGGGATGTCGTTCCGGAACGGGGACATGGTGAGTTGGTGGATGGCGGTGGCGGGGTGGTCGACATCGGTGAGCTCGGCCGCCGCGGTGTAGTTGCAGTGGACGTCGCCGCCGAGCAGGAGCACGGTGGCCGGTGGCGACGGGGCGTCGGACGACGTCGGAGATGAGCTCGACGGTCTCGTCGAAGGATTCGCGGAACGCGGCCCAGTGCTCGAGGTCGAGGACCTGGCGGACTCGCTCGCCGACCCACTTGCCGGGCCGTCCCCATGCGCCCTCGGAGATGGCTTCGTTCCAGCCCTCGAGGTGGTGGACGCCGGGGAGCATGAGCCAGGGCAGGGTCGAGGCGAGGACCAGGTGGTCGAAGGGGTGCGTGGCATCGATGACGTGCTGGCGGATCCACGCCCACTCGACGGCGTCGACCATCCGGCGGTCGTCGGGATCGAGCTGGCGGGAGCATCGGCTGTCGATGGCGACGAGGCGCACGCCACGACCGGCGCCGCGGAGGTCGCGGTAGAAGCTGAAGCGGATCGACGTCGCGGTCGAGGTCGGCGTGCCAGGCCACGTCGTCGAGGTACCGGGTCCGCTCGTCGTCGTCGCTGATGGCGAGGATCTGGGCGTACACGTCGTCGGCGTCGAGCTGGTCGGGGCTGAGGTTGCCGAGGTGCTGGTACACCCAGTACGAGCCGTAGCCGCCGACGACGCGGTCGTGCCACCACGGCTGGGCGGTGACCTTCCGGCGCCACGAGAGCGACGTGTTCCAATCGTCACGGAGGTCGTGGTCGTCGAGCAGCATCGCTGATCGGGACCGTGGACAGCAGCCAGCGCACGGCGGGCGGCGCCCATGCTTCGTGGTAGAGCCAGGTGTACTCCTCGAAGTTCTGGATCTCGTCGACGACATCCGATGTCGGATCGAGGTGGGCGTCGCGGAGGCGGGCCACGATCTCATCCGACGGCTCGTCGGCGTACACCTGGTCGCCGATCAACAGGAGCGTGTCGGGCCACGTCTCGTGCGGCGTGCTCGCCATCTGTTCGGCCAACGCGACGAGCGCGTCAACACCGATGGTGGCGACGTGCTCCTCGTCGAGCGGATCGGATCGGCGACAGCTCCCGAAGGCGAGCCGGAACGGCGCAGCAGGGTTGGCCGTACGGATCACGCTCGGTGGGAAGCCTGCGCGCTCCGTGGGCCACACGCGGTGTCCGTCCAGCGTCACCGCGTACTCGTTCGTGCTCCCTGGCGCCAGCCGATCGACGCAGACGAGCGCGTAGTGGTGACCGTGCACGCTCCAGGTCGGGGCGCCGGACACGTCGTCGCCGATGACGATCTCCACCGTGCACGCCCGGTCGGTCTCGACCCACACCGTGGCCGACGTCTCGTCCGCGTATCGCAGCAGCGGCCCGACGAGCAGCGCCGCTGCGTCTGACATGTTGGTGTCGGCCGCCCGGCGTGACATCGCTCGCGAACCGTAGCTCCCCGCCGGAGCGTCGACCCGACCCGATGCTCCGCTCACCGCAGCGGGGTCGGCACGGCGGCGGCCACCTGTTCGGCCGCTTCCACCGGCGCGCCGAAGCGCAGCCAGCGACCGCCGAACATGATCGAGCAGATCACGAACCACGTCCATCCGACCACGAGCCCGCCGATCACATCGGTGAACCAGTGCACGCCCAGGAAGACCCGCGTCGACGCCACCGCGACCGCGATCGCGGCGGCGGTCCCGGCGAGCACGGCGCGAACGTCGTCGGACCGGCCCCGCCCCAGCAGCAGCGCGAAGGCGGCGTAGGTGGCGGCGGCGGCCGCGGCGTGGCCGGACGGGAACGACGTGCCGGCGAACCCGGTCAGCTGATCGATCGTGGGTCGAGCTCGATCGACGGACCACTTGACGAGGTTGGCGACGAGGAACTGGCCGCCGACCACGGTGGCCAGGAACGCGAACACCGATCTCGATCGGGCCCGGCGGGCCTCGACGGCCGCGACGACGAGGGCGGCGCCGATGATGCCGGCCGTGCCGCCGAGCAAGCTCACGGTGCGCATCAACGTCGTCGCGGCCTCGTTGGCATGGCGGGCGCCGAACTCGGCGAGCCGCACATCGAAGCGGGCGAAACCGCTGTTGCTGCGGATCATCAGCAAGACCAGGCCGACCACGACGGCTCCAGCAGCCAGCGCAACGGCCGCCGCGACGAGCGCCAGACCGGCGGTCCGCTCCGGTGCGGCGTCGGCGCGCAGCGCACGGGCCAGCCGGGGATGCTGCGCCACCCGCCGCGCCAGACGCTGGTAGCGGAACGTCGGCGAGGCCAGGCGGGGCCAGCGCCGCGCCATCACGGTGATCGCCGCGCCGGCTGCCAAGCTGGCGCCGAGGACGGTGGCGATGATCAGCGTTGTGGTCGTTCCCTGGTGCGGACCTGCACACGACAGGTCGAGACGGCGCCGGCGCACCGGCCCTGGATGCCTACCAACTTCGGGTCGGTCGAAAACCCGTTTGCCGGGCAGGGGCCCTGCGGGAGGCGACTGCGTTTGCTGCGGGTGACATTCGGGCACCCCGGCGCTCGGGGAGGTTCCTTCGCATGTCGAGTCACATCACGGTGTCGAACCCAACAGGACGCCTCGTTGCCGAGCATCCCGGGTTGGTCAAGTTGGGTCGGGCCGGCTGGGCCGCGAAGGGCGTCGTGTACACGCTCGCCGGGCTGCTGGCGGCGACGATCGTGTTCGCGTCGTTCGGTTGGACGACGTCGGGGTCGAACCAGGAAGCCAGCCCGAACGGCGCCATCAAGACGATCGCCGCGTCACCGGGCGGCGCCGTGCTGCTGTGGGTCCTGGGCCTGTCGATGTTGCTGTACGCGGCGTGGCGTGTGACCTCCGCGCTCATGCCGGGCGGGCATGACGCCGAGGCCTCGGCCAAGCGCGTCGGGTACATCGTGAGCGCCGTGATCTACGGCACCTTGGCCTTCACCGCGATCACGCTCGCTCGTTCCGGCGACGCCAACGCCCCGCAGGCCAACGGCAACACCAAGGTGACGAACCTGACGGCTCGCGTCATGAGCTACGGCTTCGGCCGCTGGCTGATCGGTCTCATCGGCGTCGTCGTCATCGCCGCAGGCATCTACCGCTTCGTCAAGGGCATCCGCCAAGACGTCGAGGACGAGTTGGACCTGTCGGCGATGTCGGCGGACCGGATCGCGTGGACGCGACGGCTCGGCGCAGTGGGCGAGATCGGACGCGGCATCGCGATCGGCGTCATCGGCTTCTTCCTCGTGCGCGCCGCCCTCGACTTCGACGCCAATGAAGCGACGGGTCTCGACGGCGCACTGCGTCTGATGGCGCTCGAGGCGTGGGGCGTGATCGTCGTGGCGGTCATCGCGATCGGCTTCATCGCCTACGGCATCTTCTGCCTGCTGACGTTCACGCATCGCCGGCTCCAGGCTCCCTGACCGGCACGGCTTCAAATCGGGAGACACGATCCATGCAGCAGCAACGCCACGCCGCCACGGACGCACTGACCGACGATCCCGAACGCGTCGACTCGACGCCGCCGCGACGAATCGACGCGCTGATCGATCGGGCCGGGCCGGTCAGTCGAACGCTCGAGCCGCGCTTCGTCTGGATGCCGCCGCCGCTGCCGTTGTTGACGATCGTCGTCATCGGCTACATCGTCATGGTGGCGGTGCTGGTGGGCGTCGGCGACGTCATCGTGCACTCGGGCGTGCTGAGCCCGGTGCGCGATTGGGACGACAGCGTCACGGCATGGCTCGCCGACCACCGTTCGAGTCCCTTCGACGGCGTGACGGCGCTGCTGACTCGTTCTGCGGACACGATGGGTGTCGTGGTGATCGCCCTCGTCGTCGAGGTCATCCTCCTGGTGCAGCGTCGGTGGTGGGCCCTGTTGATCGCTCCGATCGGCTTGGGACTCGAGCTGCTGACGTTCCTGACGGTCAACGCGATCGTCGGTCGCCCGCGGCCTGACGTGTCGCGACTCGGCTCGGAACCGAGCACGTCGAGCTTCCCGTCCGGCCACACGGCCGCGACGGTCGTCGTCTGGGGCACGATCGCGCTGTTGTTCTTCGCCGGGTCCTCAGCGCGCTGGGTGCGGACGACCGCGTACACCGTCGTCGTGCTGCTGGCGTTCGCCGTCGGCACCGGCCGGGTCTACCGCGGGATGCACCATCCGAGCGACGTCACGGTCGGCGCGCTGATGGGGCTCGCCGCCCTCTCCATCACGGTCCTCGGGGTGCGGGTCACGGCACTCGCCCTGCAGGATCGTCGGCGCCGAGCGGCCGCCGCGCCCGCGGCGCCGGGTCGCCGACCGATGCCGGCGGTGCCGGCGTGACCACCGTCGCCGTCATCGCGCACACCCGCAAGCAACTCGGGGGCGGGCTCAGCGAGCTCCGGGAGGTCCTCGCCGCCCACGGTGTCGATGCGCCGCTGTGGTACGAGGTGGCGAAGAGCAAACAGGCTCCGAAGCAGGCCCGCCACGCGGTCGAGGCCGGTGCCGATGTGGTCTTCGTGTGGGGCGGCGACGGCATGGTGCAACGCTGCGCCGACGTGCTCGCCGGCACCGGGGCCGCACTGGCGATCGTGCCGGCCGGGACCGCCAACCTGTTGGCCACGAACCTCGGGATCCCCAAGGACATCGAACGGGCCGTGCACGTCGGGCTCGCCGGGCACCATCGGGTCCTCGATGTCGGACGCGTCAACGGGGAGCGCTTCCTCGTGATGGCCGGTGTCGGGTTCGACGCGTTCATGATCCGCGATGCCGACCGCGCCATGAAGGACCGCATGGGGCGGGCCGCCTACATCTGGACCGGCGCCCAGCACATCCGGGAGGACCGGGTCGACACGCGGATCGTCGTCGACGGGACGACCTGGTTCCACGGCGACGCGTCGTGCGTGCTCGTCGCCAACGTCGGCACCATCGTCGGCGGCATCACGGCGTTCGACGACGCCCGACCCGACGACGGTCGGCTCGAGGTCGGTGTCGTGACGGCCGGCGGCGTCGTGCAGTGGGCTCGGGTGATGACCCGCATGATCACCGGGCACCCCGACAAGACGCCGCTCATCGACATGACGTCAGGCACCAAGATCGATGTCTGGCTCGCCGAGAAGCGGCCGTACGAACTGGACGGTGGGGCCCGCCCTTCGACCCGCCACCTCAAGATCCGCACCCAACACGCCGCGCTCCCCGTGTGCACCCCGTCGGGCCACGCCCCGTGACGGCCACGAGGCCGGTCAGGCGATCCGCTCGAACGCCGGTGAGCGGGGCGCCGTCTCGGCCAGCTCGTGGTCCGGAGCGGGGTCGGTGTGGTGCGCCTCGGTCCTCGTGGCGTGGATCGGCTGGCGTGACGCCATGAGGGCGAGGGCGACGAGGAGGACCATGCCGGCGAGGTACCAGGCGGCGATCGTGCCGAGGTCGACGTCGGCGGCGCTGGCGGCGAGCCCGGCGATGACGACCGGCACGCTCAAGCCCAGGTAGCTGACGGCGAGGAACGCCGACGTCACCCCACCTCGGGCGTGATCCGGGGCGATGCGCTGGATCGTCGCCATCGTGTTCGGCTGCACGAGTCCTCCGCCGATGCCGGCGACCATGCCGCCGACGATCGCCAGCGCCAGCCCGCCGACGTGTGCCGATGCCGCGAACCCGGCGAGGCCGATCACGATCAGGCCCATCCCGACGCGCAGGGCGACGGCCTTGGTGTGGTGCCGGCGCGTCACGAGTTGCGTGGCCCCGTTGGTGGCCACGACGACGGCGGCGAAGAGCCCGGCGACGATCGGTTGGGTGGCGTGCACGCCGAGCTGCTCGTGGAGGAACGACGGTGACAGGCCGAGGACCCAGCCCATCATCATCCACGCCGTCGCGCTCGGCGAGCGACGCGGCCAGCCAGGGACGACGGATCGCGGCTGGGACGTGCAGGACGGGCGGTCGCGCCGCCGTCGCAGGGACGTCGGGACGGGTCTCCGGGATGCGGAGCAGGGCCACCGCGAGCACGCCGGCCAGCACGATGTCGAGGACGTACGGCGCGACGGTCGGCCACGGCGTCACGGTCGCCAGCACGCCGCTCACGAGCGGGCCGAGCGTGAGCCCGGCCGCGGCGGCGACCATCGCGGCGAGGGCGCCGCTGCCGGGATGCCGGCGCGGGTGCAGCTCGCGGATCGCGACCGTCGACGCCGACATGACGAGACCGGCGGCGATGCCGTAGATGATCTCGCCGGCGAACAACCAGGCGACGTTCTGGGCGGCCGCGAACGCCACCGAGCTGACGAGGGTCAGCGACACGCCGGCGACGAGCGCGGGACGCCGGCCGATGCGATCGGTGATCCGGCCCAGCGTGAGCATCGACGGGATCAGCGCGAGCACGTACACGCCGAACAGCAGCGTCACCGTCGCCGAGCCGAAGTGGTACTGGCGTTCGTACATGGGGAAGAGCGGGGTCGGGAAGTTGCTGGCCGCCAGCAGGAGGACCTGGGCGGCGATGACGAGCCAGAAGCTCGCCCGGCGTGACCACGCCCGGGGGCTGGTGATCGGTCGGGAACGAAGCGGTGATGGCGGACATGGGGTCTCCTGCGCACTGAACAGACAGGTCTGTCTGATCCACGGTTGAGACTAGACAGATCTGTCTGGTAACGTCAACCCCATGAGCCCGCAGCTGACCGAGCACCGCTCGGCGCGCGACCGTCTCCTCGCCGCCGCCGACGAGCTGTTCTACGAGCAGGGCATCCACACCGTCGGCATCGACAAGATCATCGAGCGCGCCGGCGTCGCCAAGGCCAGCCTGTACAGCACGTTCGGCAGCAAGGACGAGCTCGTCCGGGCCTACCTCGAGGGCCGCGACGAGGCCCGTCGGGCGCGGCTCGTGGCGGCCATCGAACGGTGCGACGACGCCGGTCGATCGCCTCCTCGCCGTGTTCGATTCGCTCTCCGAGTCCGTGCTGCGCCCGACGTTCCGCGGCTGCGCGATGGCGAACGCCGCCGCCGAGTCCGATCCTGGCAGCCCCGCGGCGGAGGTCACGCTGGCCGCCCGCCTGTGGATGCTCGACCTGCTCACGGAGCTCGCTGCGGCGATCCCGGTCACCGACCCGCGGTGCGCTGGCGCTGCAGCTCTGCCTGCTCTACGACGGCGTCAACGTGCAGTCCCGTCTCGGCAGCGACCCAACGCGCGGTCCCGCCGCGGCGGCGGCCGCCCGCACGCTCATCGACGCCGCGACCTGAAGATCTCGGGCGTGTCACACGCGGGGGTGGTGGGTCGTCTTGCTCGTTGCCGCGCCCAGGTGTGGCCGGCGGACCGACGAGGAGCATCGAGATGACACGACTGGCGTTCACCCGAGCCGGAACTGGTGAGACGCTCGTGCTGCTGCACGCGCTCGGGCTGTCCCGGCGGACGTGGGACCCGGTGATCCCGCAACTGGCGTCCCACTTCGACGTCGTCGCCATCGACCTGCCCGGGTTCGGCGAGTCGCCGCCCCTGCCCGCTGACGTCGAGCCGTCGCCCGCATCCCTGGCTGCAGCCGTCGCCGAGCTCCTCGCCGAGCTCGGCATCGATGCAGCGCAGGTCGTCGGGAACTCGCTCGGTGGCTGGGTCGCGCTGGAGCTCGCCACCATCTGGCCGGTCGCCTCGCTGACCCTGCTCTCCCCGGCCGGGCTCTGGCGTTCGCACACGCCCCGCTACACCCGCGCCAGCCTCCGGGCGTCACGATGGTTGGCACGACACATGGGCGGGGTGCTGCTGCGCCTCGTGGGTTCCCGACTCGGACGGGCCCTCGTCCTGGGGCAGACCCACGGGCGGCCGACCCGGCTGACCCCCGAGTACGCCAGGTCGGCGATCCGCTCCCTCGGCACCTGCCCCGGGTTCGATGCCGTCCTGCGGGCGACCGCGGGCCGCCGCGCCGAAGGGTTCACCGCGATCGATGTACCGGTGACCATCGCCTTCGGCTCACGCGACCGGCTGCTCCTGCCCAGCCAGTCGCGCCACCTCGACCAGCTGCCGCCCGACACCCGAACCGCCACACTGCCCGAATGCGGGCACATCCCGATCGCCGACGATCCCGACGCCGTCGCCGCCCTCATCCTCCGATCGGCAACCCGCCGCGCCCCCGCCGGATGTCCAGCTGGTGCCTGAGCGGGCCGCGACGCTTTGGTCGCGCTGTTCCGTCGATTCCCCGGTGTTTTCCGCGACCAAGCCGAGAGCGTGGCCACCCGGTCCCGCCGCTCAGCGCTGGTCGTCTCGGCGAGGCGCCTCGGCCTCGCGCAGGCGGCGGGCGAGGGCGGCGAGCAGCTTCTGCGCCAGCGCCGGGACCTCGTTGAGGACGGCGGCGAACGCGGCGTCCCCGAGCACGTAGAGACGGCAGTCGTCGAGCGCCGTCACGGTGGCGGAGCGTGGCCCGCGATCGAGCAACGCGAGCTCACCGAAGTGGTCGCCGACGTGCAACTCGGCAACCGTCTCGCCCTGGCGCTGGATCCCGGCGTGGCCGCGGGCGAGCACGAAGAACTCGCGCCCGGGCTCTCCCTCGGCGCAGATCACCTCGCCAGCGGCGACGTCCCTCGGCTTCATCACGAGCGCGATGCGGTCGACCTCGGAGGGAAACAGGCCGGCGAACAGCGGAACTGCCCGGATGAGCTGCTGCAGCTCCGATCGCGGCGGCATCGACCCGACGTTACCCATCGCCGCCCGGGCGGTCGGTGGGGCGGCGCCAGCCGAGCATGAGATCGACGGCTGCGGACCCACGGTTCGTAGGGTGGTCGTGTGGCGGCGGCAGTGGCAGACGGCGCGGACGTCGTCGTCATCGGGTCCGGACCGAACGGGCTCGTGGCCGCCATCACGATGGCGCAGGCCGGACGCCGGGTCATCGTGCTCGAGTCCGCACCGACGCCGGGCGGCGGCTGCCGGACCGCCGAGCTGACGCAGCCCGGCTTCCGTCACGACGTGTGCTCCGCCGTGCACCCGATGGGTCTCGGCTCGCCGGCGCTGCGCGCCCTGCCGCTCGAGGCCCACGGCGTGGTGTGGCGCCACCCCGAGGTCCCGCTCGCCCATCCGCTCGACGGCGGCGCGGCAGTCCTGCGGCGTTCGCTCGACGAGACGGCCGACGGCCTCGGTGCCGACGGTCGGCGGTGGCGGCAGATGATGGATCCGCTGGTCGACGGCGGTCTCCCCGTCCTCGACGACCTGCTGTCGCCGCTGCGCGTGCCGCGCCACCCGCTACGGCTGGCCCGCTTTGCGACGTCGGGGCTGCGGGGCGCCGACAAGGCGGCCCGGCGGCTCGACACGGTCGAGGGACGCGCCCTGCTCGCCGGGCTCGCCGGCCACTCGGTGCTTTCGCTCGACCGATGGCTCAGCGCCGGCGTCGGGTTGGTGCTCGGCGCCTACGCCCACGTCGTCGGCTGGCCGGTCGCCGAGGGTGGCAGCCAGTCGATCGCCGACGCCCTCGTCGCCATCCTGGGCGAGCACGGCGGCCAGGTCGTCTGCGACCACCGCGTGCGCAGCCTGGCCGAGCTCCCCCGGGGGGTGACCGTGCTGGCCGACGTGGCGCCGTCCGCCTTCGTCGAGCTCGCCGGCGATCGCATGCCGGCGCGTGCCGCCAGGCGCTGGGCACGGTTCCGTCGCGGGCCGGGGACGTTCAAGCTCGACTACGCCCTGTCGGAGCCGATCCCGTGGTCGGACCCCGCCGTCGCCGGCGCCGGCACCGTCCACGTCGGCGGCTCGTTCGAGGAGATCGCCGCCGCCGAGGCCGCGGTCTCGCGTGGCGAGCACGCGGCCCGCCCGTTCATCATCGCCGCCCAGGCATCCGTCGCCGACCCGACGCGGGCGCCGGCGGGGCGCCACACCCTGTGGGCCTACAGCCATGTCCCCTACGGCTCGGACCGCGACATCACCGCGGCCATGGAAGGCCAGATCGAGCGCTTCGCTCCGGGGTTCCGCGACGTCGTGCTGGCCCGCCACGTGACCACCTCATCCGCCCTGGCCGCGTCCAATCCGAACGAGGTCGGCGGCGACATCACCGGCGGCGCGACCGACTGGCGACAGTTCGTCACCCGCCCGGTCGCGGCGCGGCGTCCATGGCGGACCCCGGTGCCCGGCGCCTACCTCTGCTCGGCCTCGACGCCGCCCGGCGGCGGGGTCCACGGGATGTGCGGGTACCACGCCACACGCTGCGCGCTCCGCGACGGACGATGACGCACACGTACGCTCCAGCCCCGTCATGATCGTCGACGCCCGCAGCATGACGAGCGGCACGAGCCTGCGGGCCGACGTCGTCATCGTCGGAGGCGGCGTCGCCGGCATCACGATGGCGGTCGAGCTCGACCGGCTGGGCGTCGACACCCTGCTCGTCGAGAGCGGCGGGCACGAGCCCGATCCGGCCACTCGTGACCTCAACCGCGGAGCGAGCACGGAGCTGCCCTACCAGTTCGCCGACGGATGCCGCAGCCGGTTCCTCGGCGGCTCGTCGAACTGCTGGGGTGGATGGTGCCGGCCCTTCGACGACCTCGACTTCGAGCGGCGCGAGTGGGTGGCCCACAGCGGGTGGCCGATCACGGCGGCCGACCTGGCGCCGTACTACCCGCGCACCCACGAGCACCTCGAGCTCGGTCCGTACCGTTACGACATCGACGGCTTCGTGGCGGCGGTCGATCGATCCGACGTGGTCGCCCTGCCGCTCTCGGACGCGACCGTCACTGCGTCGATCTCCCAGTTCTCTCCCCCGACGAAGCTCGGGGCCAAGTACCGCCAGACGCTCGAGTCGAGCCGACGGGTGTGCACCGTGCTGCACGCCAACGCCGTCGAGGTCCTCGTCACCGACGGCGGTCGCGGCGTGGTGTCGGTGCGCTGCCGCACGTTGGAGGGCACTGAGCTGGGCGTCCACGGCCGGGCGTTCGTGCTCGCCATGGGCGGCATCGAGAACCCCCGGCTGCTCCTGGCGTCGCACCGCCAGCGGACCGGCGGCGTCGGGAACGATCACGATCTCGTCGGTCGGTTCTTCATGGACCACCCGCGGATCGTCTCCGGCTCGGTGTCGTTCCGCCCGGGCTGGTCGACGAACAAGCTGTTCGACGCCAAGTTCCACGATCGCAACGACGCCGTGCACGCGTGGGGCACGTACGTCGCGGCTGCGCTCGGCCTGCCGCCGGTCGTCCAGGCCCGCGAGCGGGTGGGCAACGCCCGGGTGTGGTTCAGCTCGATGTTCCCGGGCGACCACACGGAGGCCTCGGCCGCGGTGGTCCGCCTCATCCAACGGCGCCAGCAGAAGGTGGGCCCGGACTTCCCCCTGTCTCGCGACCTGGCGACCCTGGCCGGCCACCCGCTGGCCGCCGCGGGGTTCACCCTGACCCGGCGCTACCGGCCGCGGCGGCTGATCCGCGGGGTGCGGCTGCAGGCGATCGCCGAGCCCGAGCCGGACCCGACGGCACGTGTCACGTTGTCGCCGCGCGATCGCGACGCGCTCGGCGTGCCACACGTCCAGGTCGGTTGGAAGCTGTCGCCGCTCGTGCGGCGGACGTTCGATCGCACCCTCGCCGTCGTCGCCGACGAGCTGCGCCGGACCGGCGTTGCCGACGTCAGCCTCGACCCGCCGCTCGTCGACCGAGACGACTGGCCGCCGACGTTGAACCCCCAGGGGACGTGGCACCACATCGGCACGACGCGGATGGGCGCCACGCCAGCGCGACGGCGTGGTCGACCGGGACTGTCGTGTGTTCGGGCTCGACAACCTCTACGTGGCCGGCAGCTCCGTGTTCCCGACGGCGTCGGCGAACTTCCCGACCCAGACCATCTGCGCGTTGGCCATCCGGACCGCCGAGCACCTGGCCGGGCGCCTCGAGGCGAACGAGCTCCCGGCGTCTCCCCCGTCGTGATGCATCGGCCGCGATGCACGGCGCTGGGCGTGCGATCTACAGTTGCGACCGCAAGCGAGGCGTTTGGCTGACCCACTCCGTGCGGTAGCAGCAGAGCTTGTACCGGCTGGCGGCCGGGGCGACGAGGGCAACGAGGGCAACGAAGAAGGGCTGGCGGGCACGTGTCGATCGATGGGCACCGATCGCGGTCGGACGAGGGCGTCGACGACGACGCCCTCCTCACCCTGGTGCGTAGCGGCGACCGCGCCGCCTACGGGGAGCTGTTCCGGCGTCACGCGCCGGCGGCGCGACGCTTCGCCCGGTCGCTGGTCGACGACGATGCCGATGCCGACGACGTCGTCGCCGAGGTCGTCGCCCGGCTGCTGCATGCGCTCGAGCGGGGAAACGGCCCGACGGACAACTTCGCCGCCTACCTGTTCACCAGCGTCCGCCACGAGTGCGGTCGGGTCGGGCTGACGCGCCGCCGCAACGAGGAGGGCGTCGCTCGCCTGGCGGGCGGCGGTGAGGCGACCTGCGCCGGCGATCACGCCGGCGGCGTCGCCGAGGCCGCCCTGCTGCGCGCGGCCATGCGGTCGCTGCCCGGGGAGATGCGCGAGATCTTGGTGCTCAGCGAGGTCGACCAGCTGGCGCCGCGAGAGGTCGCCGCCCACCTCGATGCCGCGCAGGGCACGGTGGCAGTGCGGGCCATGCGCGCCAGGCGGGCCCTCGGCACCGCCTACCTGGCCCAGCACGTGGGGATCGGCGGCCGACCGCAGTACCGCCGCGCCGCCTGCCGGGAGGCCCGCCGCGACCCTGGTCCGCTACCTGCGTGGGAGCGTGGGCAACCGACGGCGCCAGCGGATCGAGGCCCACCTGGCCCGGTGCGCGGAGTGTCGTGCCGAGCACGCCGAGCTGTCTCGGATCAACAGCCACCTCCGCGGCGTCACGACCGGGCCCCCGCTGCTGATGTGGCTGCGGACGATCGTCGAAGCGACCCGGGGCTCGGTCGCAGCCGTCGTCGGTGGCGCCGGTGTCCCGGTCGCCGCGTCCGGGATCGTCGCCCTGTCCTCGCTCGGCCCCGCCACCGTGGTCGCGCCGGCCGCCGCCTTCGAATCGGCGCCGATGCGGGCACCGGCGGTCGTCGATGTCGGGCCGGTCCCCACATCCGCACCGGCCGCCGTCATCGTCGCTCCGGCGTCCCCGGGGACCGTGGCACCGGCGGTCGACGCCGCGACGTCGGATGGTCCCGACGTCGGTCCGACCACGCAGTCCTCACCAGTCACTCCGGGCACGAAGTCGGCGACGGCCGTCGCGTCCGACTCGGCGCCCGCCGCGGCCGGCGGTCCGGTGGTGGCCGTGCCGCCGGGGCCTGCGGTCCCGGCCGCGCCCGCCGCGCACCCGGCGGCGTCCGCGCCAACGATGACGGTCCCGGCGTCGACGCCATCGCCGACGACTGCCCCCCGGCGCAGCAGCAGCGGACACAGCGCCGGCGGTGCCACGCGTGACGACGACGAGGCCGCGAGCACGAGCGACGACGACGACGACGACCACGACGACGACGACGCGGACGAGGACGACGGGTCGGCACCGGCGACGACCCCCGTGGGCAACGGCTCGGGCTCCGGCTCCTCCGGCTCCTCCGGTTCGTCGGGCTCGGGCTCGGGCTCGTCGGGCTCGTCGGGCCGGGGATCGCAGGGCGGCGGCCACCACGGCGAGTCGGACGACGACGACGACGATGACGACGACGATCCCGTGACATCGATCGCCCAACCGGTGGTCGAGGTCGTCGAGCAGCTGCCGGTGGTGCAGCCGGTCGTCGAGCCGGTCGTCGGCGCCGTGTCCGGACTCCTCGGCTCGGTGACCGGGGGGTAGCTGCTGTCACCCGATCGGGGGGTTCGGGCAGGTTTCGCCCGAACCATGTCATCGACGTGGCCCGGGGTGCTCGTCATCACATCTCACCGATCGGACGGGCGGGAGGTGCCGACAACGACGTCGGGAGGAGGAGGGCAACCAGTCGGACGGTCCACGGGCAGCGGCCGACCGGCGACATGAAGGGCACGGGCGACAACAGATGGCGGCGGTACGGGCGCGACGAGCGCAACTGGACATGGCGGCGAGATGGGCCCGGCGGGTCGGCCCTGGGGTGTTCACGGAACGGAGGCACCAGCCCGACCGGTGCCCGGGCGGTGGAACGGGCGGCCCGTGCCGGTGCGGGGGGCTCGCCGGTGCGGACGTCGCGCTGGACCGGCATGCCTTCGAGGAGGTCGACCACGAGGACTTCGAGCACCTCTATCGAGAGCTCGGGCCTCGGCTGCACGGGTTCGTCCGCCGCGCCGAGCCGCTGGACGCCGACGACATCACGGCCGACGTCTGGCTCGCCGTGGCCCGCTACCTGCCGCAGTTCCGCGGCGACCGCGACGGGTTCGAGGCGTTGGTGTTCACGATCGCCCGCCGCCGGATCAGCGACCACCGGCGCAAGCGGGCCCGCCGCAAGACCGACGCCGTGGCCAACGACGCGCTCGCCGATCGGCCCGGCACCGAGCACCCCGACGTCGAGGCCATCGACCTCCTGCGCACCAAGGCCACCCTCGAAGAGCTGCTGCGAACGCTGCCCCGGGCCCAGGTCGAGGTCGTCGTGCTGCGCGTCGTCCACGGCCTGCCGGTCGACCGCGTCGCCGAGCTCCTCGGGCGCTCGCCCGGGTCGGTCCGGATCCTGCAGCACCGGGCGCTGAAGCGGCTCCGAGCGTGAGCCCGTCCGACGACGTCTTCGTCCACCCACGCGGCCTGTGCGAGTCGGACGACGTCGGCGCCGGCACCCGGATCTGGGCCTTCGCCCACGTGTTGCCGGGCGCCGTGGTCGGCGCCGGCTGCAACATCGGCGACCATGCGTTCATCGAGGGTGGCGCGGTCCTCGGCGACCGCGTGACCGTGAAGAACGCGGTGCTGGTCTGGGACAAGGTCCACGTCGGCGACGACGTGTTCCTGGGTCCGGCCATGGTCTTCACCAACGACCTGCGGCCGCGCTCGTTCGGATCCAAGGATCCGGCGTCGTTCGTGCCCACCCACGTCCGGCGCGGCGCGACCATCGGCGCCAACGCCACGATCGTGTGCGGGGTGACCGTCGGCGACTACGCGTTCGTCGCCGCCGGCACCGTCGTCCATCGCGACGTGCCGGCGCACGCCCTCGTCGTCGGCAACCCGGCGCGGGTCGTCGGCTGGGTCTGCCACTGCGGGCGGCGGCTCGACGACGCCCTGACGTGCGAGTGCGGCGACCGGTTCGAGCGCATCGACGATCGCCACGGGCTGCGCGCCGCTGGCTGCTCCGCGTAACGCGGTGGCGGGCTGAGGCGATTGCGCCCAGGACCATGCATGCACACGACGCGGGCGACACGCCGTTGCGCCTGAACGATCCCCGAGCCAGAAGGGCGGCGCCATGAGCTTCGTCGACGCGATCGCCGTGCTGCGCCGGCACAAGCTGCTGCTCGTCTACGGGCTCCTCCTCGCGGTGCTGGCGGCGACGTTCTCGGCCTACCGGCTCGACGGCACGGACCTGGTCAGCCGCACCGCTCCTGCCTACGAGACGACGGCCGTGGTCGCCGTGCGGCCGGGCGCCGAGCAGCCGACGACCACGGTGGCCACGACGCCGCCCGCGCCGACGACGGTCGTGGCCGTCGACCCGAACGCGTCCCCTGCGTCGACGGTGCCGCCGACGACGGTTGCCACGCCGCCGCTGGCTCCGTTGTCGGCCGTGGTCGACACGCGGGCGATGTACTACACGGCGCTCTCGCTCAAGACGGTGGTCGTGTCCCCGGGCTTCGAGGAGGCCGTGCAGGCGCGGGCACCCGAGATGGACGGCTCGATCACGGCCGTCGTCGCCCAGGACACGAACACGATGGACGTCGTGGTCGACGGCTCGACCCCGGCGATCGCAACGGCGACGATGACCGCCGCGCTCGCCGAGCTGCAGACGGTGATGGCGACCTACTCGGCGACCCCGGCGACCCGCTTCGCGCTCGACGGCGTCGTGATCAGTGCCCCGTCGGCGCCGGCGTCGTCGACCGGCATCAAGGACTCGCTGACGTTCGTGCTCGTGCTGGTCGTGGCCATCGCCTTGTGGTGGTTCCTGATCCGGGCGATCGACGCCGTCCAGCTCAGTCGGCGTCGCGCCGTGCCGCCCGCCGATCGCCAGCGCCCGGCACCTGCGGCGCCCGCACCGAGAACCGCCGTGCCGCCCACGGTGCCGGCGTCCGACGACGCGCTTCCCGCGCCGATCCCGGCACCGACCCGGGCCACGACTGCGCCCGAGCCGGCCCGCAACGGGAACGGCGACGGTCACGACATCGAGCCGACCCCGTCGCGCCCCAGCGCGCCGCCCGCCGACGTCCAGGAGGCACCGGCAGGCATGCCCGTCGGGCCGAACGTGCCGGGTGAGCCGAACCGGCCCATCGTGCGGCCGTCGAAGCGCACGGGCGCGCCGGCGTCCCGGAGCGCACGCCGCGGCAAGCAGGGCTCGGCGCGAGTGCGGTGACGCTCCTGCTCGAACCGGGCGTCGAGCGCGCCGCAGGCGTCGACGTCCCCGCGGCAGCCGACCGTCGCGACCCGCGGGCTCCTCGGCCTGCTCGCGGTGTTCGTGGCCGCCCTGGTGCTGATCCCGGATCGCTACACCGTCCCGCTCATCGGCGGCCTCGGTCTGCGCCCGCAGCAGCTGGTGGTCGTCGTCCTCACGATCGGCTTGGCGATCTCGTTCCGGAACGGGCGGCGCCTCGACGTCGGGCGCCCGGCCCTGATCTCCGGGCTCCTCGCGGTCGTCGCCGTGGCCTCGCTGATCGTCAACCTCGACGGCCTCGGCCAGGCGGCGTACCTCGGCGCGGTCCGCCTCATCGTCACCCTCGCCCTCCTGGCCCTCCTCGCCGTCGTCGTCGCCGCGGTCGCCACGACCCCCCGCCGGCGGCGCGGCCTCCTCGGAGTTGTCGTCTCGCTCGTCGCCGTCGCCGCCGTGTTCGCGATCCACGAGAGCACGACGCAGCAGCCGTTCCGGATCGACCCGACGCCGCCGGGCCTCGTCGAGCAGGCGGATCCGAACGTTCCCGTCGGCGCCATCCCGACCACGATCATCCGCAACGGCGTCGCCCGCCCGGCCGGGCTGGCCGCCAACCCCCTCGAGCTGTCGGCGGTGATGGCCCTCGCCGCTCCCTTCGCCGTCTACCTCGCGCTGTCCTGCCGGCTCTGGAGGGCCCGCCTCTGGTACCTCGGCGTGCTGCCTCGTCATCGGCCTCGGGCTCGTGCTGTCGCTGTCGCGGACCGGCGTGCTGTCGGCCGCCGTGATGGTGGTCGTGGCCGCAGTGGCCAACGTGCGCCGACCTCGGGTGATCGTGCTCGGCCTCGTCGCGGTCGCCACCCTGGGCTTCGCCGTCGTCCGACTGGTGCCGAGCTCGGTGGAGTCGCTGACCGAGCAGATCGCCAAGGACGGCAACGACGACCCGAGCCTGGCGACCCGGCTGCAGGACTACGACGAGCTCGACAACCTCCTCGGTCCGCACCCGTGGCTGGGTCGGGGGCCTGGTGCGATCACCACGTACGTGTCGCGTGACGGCACCGGGATGATCCTCGACAACCAGTACCTGCTGGCGATCGCCGAGACGGGCCTGATCGGCCTCGTGGCCATGGGTGGGCTGATCGTGGCGACCGGGACGGGGGCGATCCGCCGTCGCCGGGTCGCGCCGCAGGAACAGGGCCTGTTCGTCGCCGTCCTGTGCGCCACCGCGGCGTTCGCGGTGATGGCGGCCACCTTCGACGTGCTGCGCTTCAGCCAGGCCAGCTCGCTGTTCATGATCGTGGTCGGGTTGGCCGCGAGCGGCGGTGCCGCGTCCCGAGTGGTGGCGCCGCCGGCGCGTCCGGAGGTGGCGGCGGCGTGACGGGAGGTCAGCGCAACCTGGTGCTGTTCGGCACCCACCCGTTCGAGCACGGTGTGCCGCTCGGGGACTGGCAGCTCGCCCGGGCCCTCGGCCGACGCCACCGCGTGCTGTGGATCGATCCGCCGGCGTCACCCCTCGCGCCGTGCCGGGGTGTCGCATCCGACGTGATGTTCTCGCGGCGGCCGCGACCCGTCGGCGAGGGGGTGCTCGTCGCCAGCCCGATCGTGCCGACCGGGCGCCCGCTGCCGGCGGCGACCGCGGCGGTCGAGCGACTCGTGACCATCCAGGTCAATCGATGGACGCGGCTCCTCGGCATGGGCGAGCTCGACGCCGTCTCGTTCGCGCCCCGGCTCGGCGGACTGCGCGGCCTACGTCGGCGGCGCATGGCGGCGTGGCTCAAGGACCGCGACTGGGCAGCGACGGGCGTCGTCCACACCGACTGGCTGCGCGACCGGCAGCTCGCGCTCGTGCGCCGGGCCGACGTGGTGGCCGGCGTGTCGCCGACGCTCGTGGCCGACTGCCGATCCCACGGCATCGATGCCGTGCACATCCCCAACGGCTGCGACGCCCCCGCCTTCGCCGCGCCGACGACCCCGCCGGCGCGCATGGCGGACCTGCCCCGCCCGCGGATCGTGTTCGCCGGGGCATGGAACGAGCGAGTCGACCGGTCGCTCGTCGAGGCGCTGGCGGCCCGCTTGCCGGACGCATCGATCGTGCTCATCGGGACGGTGAGCGCACCGCTGCCCGCAGGCGAGAACGTCCACGTGCTGGGCCCGGTGCCCTACGACGAGCTCCCCGCCCACCTCCAGGCCGCCGACGTCGGCATCGTCCCGTACCGGCGCAGCGAGTTCAACGACGCCAGCTGCCCGCTCAAGGTCTACGAGTACCTCGCCGCCGGGCTGCCGGTGGTCGCGGCGGCCGTCGACGTCGATGCCGTTGGCCATCCCGACGTGGCCCGTCGCCACGACGACGTCGACGGGTTCGTCGCCGCCGTCGCCTGCCTCGCCGGGCGGGATCGCGGCGCGGCCTGCCGCTCGGCCGCCGCCGCCAACTCGTGGGACGCGTGGGCGGACGCCCTCCTCGACGCGCTCGACGGCGTGGGCGCGTGCCCGCCGAGGTCGTCGCCGTGACCACGACGACCGATCGGCCGGACCAGAAGACGGCGCCGGGCCGCCGTCGCCCGCCGCGCTGGATGCTGGTCGTGTCGGCCCTGCTGGTGATGTGGCTCGGCGCTCAGGTCGTCGCCGGCTGGAAGTTCGCCAACGGCCGGAGCTACCCGGTGGTCGGCTCGGCGATGTTCAACGGGCCACCGACGGGCGCCGGACCGGACTTCATGGTGCCGCGCGTGTTCGCCATCACCGCATCGGGCGAACGGGTCGAGATGGACCAGCACACGTTCGGCCTGGAGCCCTTCGAGTGGCGGCGGTGGATCAAGCGGAACCTCGAGGACGTCGGCGACGAGCAGGCCACGCGATCGGCCGATGCCCTCGAGGACGTCTTCGCCGAGCAGGTGCCGGGGAGCCCACCCGCGGTGGCCATCGAGCTGTGGCGGGTGCCGGCGCTCGACGAGCACCTCGGCAACGGCCGCCTGATCCGGACGGTGCCGTTGTGACGGCGTCGCTCGCCGGGCGGCGTGAGGGCGGGCGCGTCGTCGGCACCGTGTGGGGCCCGTGGAGCCGCTTCTGGTTCACGCCGCTGCCGGCGGCCCGGGTCGGACTGCTGCGGATCTGGCTGTTCGGCTTCGTGTTCTTCGACGTGCTCCTGCGCAAGGAGGTGTCGGTCGCCATGGCCGACACGCCGCGCCTGTTCTGGCACCCGGTCGGCGCGACCTGGGCGCTCGACCAGATCGGCATCGGGCCACCGAACGCCTGGCAGATCCGCACCGTCCAGGTCGTGCTGCTGCTCGCCGCGTGCGCGGCCTCGATCGGCTACCGCTACCGGCTGGCTGCCCCCGTCGCCGCCCTCGGGTACCTCTACTGGCAGTGCCTCGGGCAGTCGTGGGGCGAGATGAAGCACGCCCGCGTGACGCTCGTGCTCGGCCTGCTGTTCCTGTGCACCGTCGCCGCCAGCGAACGCCGGTCGGTGGACTCGATCCGTCGACGGGTGCGCCTGGCGAAAGGGTCGGCGACGGTGCAACCGCGCCCGGCGCCGACCGAGCCGTCGGCCAACGCCGCGTGGGCCGTGCGCGCCATCCAGGTCAGCCTGGCGATCCTCTACTTCCTCTCCGGCTACTCGAAGCTGCGGTCGATCGGCATCGACTGGATGTGGGGCAACACGCTGCGTCAGGCGATCCAGGACAAGGCGTCGTCGGGCGAGACGACGGCGCTCGGCTTCTGGGTCCTGGACCACGGGTGGATCCTCGTCATGTTCCAGGTCATCTCGCTGTTGTGGGAGCTCTGCTTCCCGCTGATCTTCCTGCGCCGCTTCCGGTACCCCGTGATCATCGTCGGCCTGCTGTTCAACATCGGGCTGTGGACCACGGTGAAGATCGAGTTCTTCGGCGTCCTCGCGTGCTTCGCCGCGTTCCTGCCCCTCGACGAGTGGGAGCAGGCCGTGCGGCGGCGCTGGGCGGCGCGGCGCGGCGGGCCGGCCCTGCCCCTGGCGTACGACGCTGCGTGCCCGCGCTGCAACGCCGACGTGTCGGCCGCGCTGGTGGGCGACTGGGCGCACCGGCTGGAGCCGGTGGCCGGTGATCACGTGTCCGCGCTGGCGCTGGCGGCGACGCCGCTGACGGTCCGGGCCACGTGCGCCGCGGTCGACCGCCTTCCCGGCACGCCACCCCACCTCGACGCCGCACGACCGACCGTCGACACGTCGGCCGCGTCGCGGCACCCGGGATCGTGAGGCGCGCCCGTCGGTGGCGGCGGCCCTGGCCGTCGTGCTCGTGGCGTGCTCGGACGACGACAGCGCGTCGCCTCGACCGACGACGATGCCGTCTTCGTCGACGCTGGCGCCACCTGCCCCGGACCCGACCACGACATTGGCGACGACGGCCGTCGTGAACCCGTCGGCGGCACCGGAGACGACCGTCACGACCGCACCGGTGGCCTGCGCCGCCGAGGGACAGGCCGCGGCCCCGACGATGGCCGCACCGGCGGCCCTCGCCATCCCCGAGGGGGCGACGGCCGTGAAGCCGGGCGAAGCCGTCGACGACGTCGTGTCCGGCCTCGCCGACGGCCCCGAGCCGGTGCTGGTCCTGCACGCCGGCACGTACGCGCCGATCACGATCCGCGACGGCGGGCCGCTGACGATCATCGGCGAGTCCCGCGACGACGTGACGGTCGCGGGGATCGTCCTCGACGGGGCGCACGACGTGACCATCAGCGGGCTGACCATCGCCGGCAACGAGGACCCCGCCTCGAGCGCCGTCACCATCACCGGGGCCAGCAGCGGCATCCACCTCACCGACGTCACGATCGACCCGACGCACAACGCCGGCGTCGACATCATCGCCGGGTCGCGCGACGTCACGATCGACCACAGCCGCATCACCGGCGAGCACGTCACCCGCAAGCTCGGACCGGCCCGCAACATCCACGTCGGCGAAGGCTCCCCGAACCCGGCCACGTGGGTCGAAGCGGTCCGCATCGACAGCAACGAGCTCCTCGCCGCCGGTGCCGACGGCATCCAGGTGGCTGGCGCACGCGACGTCACGATCACCGGCAACTTCATCCACGACCTGCAGCAGAACAAGGACCACAACGACGGCATCCAGGTGGTCGCCGTGGACGGCGCCGTCATCGAGGGCAACACGCTGACGTCGTTGACCACCACCAGCCAGGACCAGAGCATCATCCTCGGCCACCTCGGCGGCGGGGCCGGCCCGGCCGCCGATCCCAACCTCGAGGTCCGCGACGTGCTCGTCGCCAACAACCTGGTGCACCACTGGAAGGGAGCCGGCATCACGGTCAACGGCACGATCGACGTGACCCTGGCCAACAACACGTCGATGGACAACGGCCCCGACGGCAAGGCGTACCCCGGCCTCCTGATCGACAGCACCCACGCGCCCAACGAAGGGCTGCGCGTGATCAACAACATCGTCTCCGACATCCAGCTCACCGGGGGCGAGGGGCCGAGCGAGCAGGCCGGCAACGTCGTGGTGGGCGCCGGTGCCGGGCCGCTCGACCGCACCGGCGACCCGTGCTTCGCCGATCGCGTCGACTACCGCCTCGCACCCCAGAGCCCGGCCGTCGATGCCGGCGTCAGCGACGGCGCCCCCAGCACCGATCTGGCCGGCCGCCAACGGGTCGGCGCACCCGATGCCGGCGCGCTGGAGGGCCCGTGACCTCGGTGTCGTCGGAGCGACCGGCCCCGACACCTCCGACACCTCCCACGCCTCCCACGTGGCCGGGGACCGACGAACACGGCTCGGTGTGGCGCTCGGCGGCGTTCATGTTCGGCTCGCGCGGCGCGATCCAGATCCTGTCCGTGGCCAAGGGCATCGCCGTCGCCCGTCTCCTCGGACCCACCGACCTCGGCTCGTTCTTCCTCGTGTCCGGCGTCGTCGGCGCCCTCGAGATCGCCAGCCACCCAGGCCTCGAGGACGCCCTCATCGACGCCGACGACGAGCGACCGCGGCTGTGGCAGGCGACGTGGACGTTCCTGGTCGTGCGCGGCGCGATCATCGCGGTGGCCCTGATGCTCCTGGCCCCGCCCATCGCGGCGTGGCTCAACGCCCCCGACATCGTGCCGCTGCTGCGAGTGGTGGCCCTGGTCCCGTTCATCCGCGGCTTCACCAGCCTCGCCCTCGACTGGCGAACGCGGCGCGTCGACCTGCGACCGACCGCCACGACCGAGCTGGTCGCCAACACCGTCGAGCTCACGGCCGGCATCATCCTGGCGGCCCTGACGCACTCGGCGTGGGGCCTGATCATCGCCATGCTGATCGGGGTCATGGCCCGCACCGCATGGAGCTATCGCTACGCCGGCTTCCGCCCCCGGTTCGTGTTCTCGCTGACCGAGGTCCGCCCGCTGATGCGCTTCAGCAAGTGGCGGGTCGTGTCCAACCTCCTGTACTACGTGTCGACGCGAGCCGACGATCTGCTCGTCGGCCGCTACCTCGGGCGGCGGTCGCTCGGCGACTACCGGATCGCCTACCGGTTGGCGAACCTGCCCACGACCGAGATCGTCTCGGTGCTGGAGAGCGTCGCCTTCCCCGCCCTCGCGGTGCGGGCGCGTGAGTCGCGCGACTGGGCGATCAGCACGTACCCCCGCTACCTGACGCTGACGTGCGGGCTGGCCGGGCCGATGGCCGCCGTGTTCGCCGCGCTGGCGCAGCCGACGGTCGCCGCCCTGCTCGGCCCCGAGTACGCGGCGGCGGCCGCGCCGCTCGCGATCATGTGCATCGCCGGGTACCTGCGCGCCCTCATCAGCACCGCCGGCTCGCTCGTGCTCAGCCTCGGTCGTCCGGCGCTCGACGCCATGATGGGCACGATCCGGGCGACCGTCCTGGTGGTCGGCATCATCACCCTCGCCCCCCACGGCATCGTCGGCGCCGCCATCGCCTCGTTGCTGTCGCTCGTCGTCACCGTGCCGATGTGGGTCCTCAGCCTCTGGCGGGTGCGGGCTCGGCCGGGGCACGCCGTGCTGATCGCGCTCGGCCGCCTGCCCGTGGCCGCCGCGGCGGGCGGTGCGGCGTGGGCGGTGGCCCACCTCCCGTGGCCGCCGCTGGCCCGCCTGATCGCCGGCCTCGTCGCCGGGCTCCTGGCATGGGTCGCCGCCGTCGCCCTGTTCGACCGCCGGCTCAGTGGCGAGCTGCTGTCGGCGCTGCGGCGCATCGGCGGCACCCGGTTCACGTCGAGGGCGGCCTGACGGTGCGGGTGCTCGTCGTCGACGACGAGGTGCGCCTGGCGACGGGCCTGGCCCGCAGCCTCCGCCAGGAGGGGTTCGCGGTGGACGTCGCCCACGACGGCGAACAGGCCCTGTGGCTGGCCGGCGAGCACCCCTACGACGTGATCGTGCTCGACATCATGCTGCCCAAGGTCAACGGGTTCGTCGTGTGCCGGCGCCTGCGCGACGACGGCGTGTGGACGCCGATCCTGATGCTGACGGCCAAGGACGGTGACCTCGACGTCGCCGAGGCCCTCGACACCGGCGCCGACGACTACCTGACCAAGCCGTTCTCGCTGGTGGTGCTGCTGGCCCGGGTCCGCGCCCTGCTGCGGCGCGGTGGCGTCGAGCGACCGGCCGTGCTCGAGGTCGACGATCTCCGGCTGGACCCTGCCGCCCACACGTGCGCCCGGGGCGACGCGCCGATCGGTCTCACGAGCAAGGAGTTCTCCGTGCTCGAGTACCTGATGCGCAACGCCGGCGCCGCGGTGTCCAAGGCAGATCTCCTCGCCCACGCGTGGGACGTCAACTTCGAGGGCGATCCGAACGTCGTCGAGGTCCACCTGAGCGGTGTCCGTCGCAAGATCGACGCCCCGTTCGGCAAGGAGTCGATCGAGACGATCCACGGCGTCGGCTACCGGATGGCGTCGGCGTGAGGGGGAGGTGTCGGCGCGGTGCTCGGCCCGGTGCGCACGCGGGTGACGGTCGTCGCGGTCGTCGTCGTGTCGGCCGCCCTCGCCGCCCTGGCCGTGTCGCTCCTCGGCGTCCTCCACGCGTCGCTGGAGGACGGTCGCGAGGACTTCGCCGAGGGTCGCGCCGAGGACATCGCCACGCTCGTCGCCGAGCAGCCGTTGGTGAACGCCTCGCTCGTGACGGGCGACCGATTCACGGTGGCCCAGGTGATCGATGCCAGCGGGCGCGTCGTGGCGTCGAGCAGCCCGGACGTGGCGACCACCCCGATCGCCGACCTGCCCGTCGGCGCCGGCGGCGACCGCGAGACCACCGTCGACCGCCTGCCCGTCGGCCCGTCGGGACGCCACCGCGTCGTCGCCGTGGCCGCCGAAGGTCCGGACGGCCCGCTCGACGTGTACGTGGCGACGAGCCTCGAACCGGCCGACCACGCGGTGAAGGTCTGGGCGATCCGGCTGGCCGCGGTGCTGCCGCTCGTCGTCGCCCTCGTCGGGATCATCACCTGGTGGGGGATGGGACGGGCGCTCGGGCCGGTCGAGGCGATGCGCGCCGACCTGCAGTCGATCGGCGCCGGCGACCGGCGCCGCCGCGTGCCCGTGCCGTCGAGCGGCGACGAGATCGAGCGCCTCGGCATCACGATGAACGAGCTGCTCGACCGCCTCGACGAGGCCTCCGCCCGCCAGCGCCAGTTCACGGCCGACGCCTCCCACGAGCTGCGCAGCCCGCTGGCCGCCATGCGCGTGCAGCTCGAGGGCGCGCTGGCCCGGCCGGACCTCGCCGACTGGCCGGCGACGGCGCTCGACGTGCTGACCGACCAGACGCGCGTCGAGGCGCTCGTCCACGATCTGCTGCTGCTGGCCCGGCTCGACGGCGCAGAGGTCCACCACGAGCCAGTTGACCTGGCGGCGATCGTCAGCGACGCCCTCGAGCGGACGCCGTGCGGTGCTCGGCGGGTGCAGCGGTCCGTCGTCGGCGAGCCGTGCCCCGTCCGCGGCGACGCCGGCCAACTCGGGCGCGTCGTGCGCAACCTGGTGGCCAACGCCGAGCGCCACGCCAGCAACCGAGTCGACGTGCGCGCCCGCCCGGTGGGCGACGAGGTCGTGCTGGAGGTCCGCGACGACGGTCCGGGCATCGCGTCGTGCGATCGTGAGCGGGTGTTCGCCCGCTTCGTCCGCCTCGACGACGCCCGCGACCGCGACGCCGGCGGCACCGGGCTCGGGCTGGCGATCGTGCGCGAGATCGTGACCGCCCACGCCGGATCGGTCCGCGTCGCCGAGCGCAGCCCGGGGGCGTGCTTCGAGGTGCGCCTGCCGAGGTCGCCGTGACCGCAGCCTGCTTCAGGAGTCCTTCAGGACCCGGCCGTCAGGATGGGGGTGACGATGAGCACCACCATCTCCCCTCCGCCGCCCGTGACCTCCACCCTCGATCCCGCCCACTTCGAGTCGCGGGTCGGTCCGTCGGTCGAGGGCTGGTTCCAGTCGACGGATGTGCGGGCCTTCCGGGCGATCGATGCGGTGCAGTCCCAGCTCGGCACGACCGGCGACCTGCTCGAGATCGGGACGTTCATGGGCCGCAGCGCGATCCTGCTCGGCGCCCTCCTCCGTGGCGACGAGCGCCTCGTCGTGAACGACCTGTGGGACGACCTGGCGTTCGACCCTGCGGAGTGGGACTGCATCGACGAGCCGGCGCTGCGTCGGGCGTTCGAGGCCAACTACCTGCAGTTCCACCCGCACCTGCCGCGCGTCGTCGCCGGCTCGTCGACGAGCGTCGCTCGACGGCGAGGTGGCCGACGGGACGTGCCGGTTCGTCCACGTCGACGGCAGCCACGAGCACGAGATCGTGGCCATCGACGTGGCGACGGCGCTGCGGACCTGCGGACCCGGTGGGGTCATGGTGTTCGACGACCACATGAACCTGCGCCATCCGGGGGTGACCGCGGCGGTCTGGGGCGCCGTCGATCGCGGCGATCTGAAGCCGCTCGCGCTGACCCCCGCCAAGCTGTACGCGGTCGCGCCCTCGACGTCGTTCCCGCTCGACCGCCTCGAGGAGGCGGCGCGAGCGCTCGGGCTCGAGGTCTCGCCACGGCGCTGCTGCGGCCACGACACGTTGCGCTTCGGGCAGTCGGCGGCCCGCGGGTCGGCGTGGGTGCCGCCCGCGCTCAAGCCGGCGCTGCGCACGCTGCGCCGCGCCGTCCAGCGTCGACGCCCCTGACACCGACGGGGGCGCCGCCGTGTCCGGCGTGACCGCCGTCGTGGTCACGTTCGACAGCGAGGCCGTGATCGACGGCTGCCTCGACGCCCTCGCCGCCCACGCCCCGGACGTCGCCGTCGTCGTCGTCGACAACGGCTCCACCGATCGCACGCGCCAGCTCGTCGCGGCGCGAGGGCCACACGTCCGGCTGGTCGAGAGCCCGCGCAACGGCGGGTACGCGGCGGGGATCAACCTCGGGGCCGGCCATGCCGCGCCGGGCGACGACCTGCTCGTGCTGAACCCGGACGCCCGTGTGCGGGCGGGCGCAGTCGAGGGTCTCTCCACGGCGCTGGCGGCCGCGGGCACCGGCATCGCCGTGCCCCGGCTGGTGCACCCCGACGGGTCGACCGCGCTCAGCCAGCGGCGGACGCCGACCGTGCTGCGCGCCCTCGGCGAGGCGGTGCTCGGCGGGGAGCGGGCCGGGCGGGTCGACGCCCTCGGCGAGATCGTCGTCGGTCCCGCCCGCTACGCGGCGCCGAGCGTCGTGGCGTGGGCCAGCGGTGCCGCCATGCTCGTCGACCGGCGCTGCCACGAGGCGCTGGGCGGGTGGGACGAGTCGTTCTTCCTCTACGCCGAGGAGACCGACCTGTGCCTGCGCGTGGCCGACCGCGGCTGGCTGACGCGCTACACGCCGGACGCCGTCGTCGAGCACATCGGCGGCCACGGCGAGCGGACCCCGTGGCGCGAGCTGATGCTCGTCAACAAGGCGGTGCTGTTCCGCCGCCGCCACGGCCCGGTGCGCAGCGTCGCCTACCGCGGCGCGCTGGCCCTCCACGAGGCGCTGCGGGCGTGGCGGGGGCCGTACCAGCGGGCCGCGCTGCGGCGCCTGCTCGGCGGTCGCAGCCGGCTGGTCCTGCCGACGGTCAATCCCGACCGCCGGCTCGAACGCCCGTGTGGCCAGGTCTGGGGCGATCAGCGCCCGGGCCTGCAGGACGCCCTTCCACGCGACGTACGCGGGAGCCAGCGCCAGGGCGGCCCAGGCGCGACGGTCAGCGCCGGCGGCGACGAGGGCGGCGACGACGTCCAGCCCGAGGAGGGCGATCAGCACGCCGTCGATCAGGACCAGCGGCCAGGCCCCGACCGCCGCGGCCAGCGCGCCACCGACGCCCAGGAGGCCGACGGCGACGGCGAGCGGCGGCGTCGCCAGGTGCAACGCGGCCTCCCACGCCGACGGCGTGCGAGCGCGGAGCAATGGCTGCACGTACCGGCGGGCGAGGTGGACCCGCCCGGCCTCCCAGCGCAGCCGCTGACCACTCGCCGCGCTCAGTTGGCGACTGCTCTGGGAGCGCACCCGCGCCGCGTCGCAGTGGACCGCCACGACGCCGCCGAGCACGAGGTCGATGCCGTAGCGGGTGTCCTCGGAGCTCCCGTCGCACGGGAACGGGTGGCGCTCCACGACGTCGCGACGCACGATCATGCCCGGGCCCTTCAGGCGCACGGCCACGCCGAGCCGGTCCCGCCCACGCGGCAGGGTGACGCCCTGCACCGACGCAGCGACGACCGCGGCGTGGGTCATCACCCCGCGTCCGGGGAGCGCTTCGCTGCGGGACTGCGCCGCGGCCGCGCCGGCCTGCAGGGCGGCATCGCAGGCGTCGAGGAAGCCGTCGTCGACGACCGAGTCGGCGTCGACCGTGACGAGCGCATCCCAGGCCCGGCCGGCGGCGAGGCGCAGCCCGTCGTTGATCGCCGCGCCCTTCCCCGGTGGGGCGTCCGCCGGGCGCTCGAGCACCTCGGCGCCCGCCGCCATCGCCTCGGCGGCGGTGCGGTCCGTGCAGCGGTCGGCGACGACGAGGACGATGTCGCCCGGCCGGCGCTGGGCCACGAGCGGGGCGACGGCGCGGGCGATCACCGGCTCCTCGTTGCGGGCGGCAACGATCACGAGCAGCCGCCGACGTCGCCCGTCGCCGGCGGCGCGCCGACGCGGCAGGAGCGACGCCGCGGTGAGCGTCGTCAGGTGCACGGCGGCGAGGACGCCGGGCGCGGCGATGGCGCCGGCAGCCGCGCCGAGCGCGAGCCGGGCGACCCGACGGACGGTCACGCCGGCACCCAGTCCGTGTAGTGGCTGTTCGGGTTGACGAGGTAGCGCACGGTTGCGTGGGGCACGTGGGTGACGCGGCGGCTCCGACTCAGCCGCAGCACGAGCGCCCAGTCCTCCTTCTGGCGCGGGATGCGGCTGAACAGGACGTGGCGGTCACGGCGCAGCACCAGCGCGTTGCTGTCGACGTAGCTGCGCAGCCACATCGCCCGGCGGTCGAAGGGTTCCGACAGGACGTCGAACGTCGTCCCGTCGGCGCGGACGCGGTGGAGGTCGGTGTAGGTCAGGTCGGCGCCGGCGTCGAGCGCGGCGAGGGACAGCCGGAGGTGATCGGGGCGCCACGTGTTGTCGTCGTCGAGGAACGACAGCACTCGCGAGTCGGTGACGCGGATCCCGACGTTGCGGACCATGCCCAGGCAGCCGTAGTTGCGGCTCAGTGGGAGGGCCAGGACTCGAGGGTCATCGGGGAGCTCGGGGAGCCCGCCACCGTCGTCGACGACCACGATCAGGTGGTCGTCGAGGTCCTGCGCGAGGGCCGAGCGCACGGCGTCGACGAGCCCCTCGGGGCGGCGGAACGTGGCGATCACGGTCACGACGTCGGCGCGCGGCGTCGTGCCGAGCAGCGCCCGCAGCCGCGTCGACCTCGGCGTCCTCGTACCGGTGGTGGCGGACGGCGGCGGGGATCCGCCGGGCCCGCCACACGTACTGCCCGGCGGCGCGGCGGGCGACGCGCAGCGAGGTCGGCACCGGCAGCCGCCGCCACAGCCGGCGCAGCCCACCGGTCACGAGGTGACCAGCGCCGCCACTGCGTCGCAGACCCGGTCGACCTGCTCGTCGGACATCAGCGGATCCATCGGCAGCGACAGCAGCTCGCGCCCGGCCAGCTCGGCGTTCGGGCACGGGCGGTGGTGGGGCGCCATGGAGGGCTGCTCGGACAGGGCGATCGGATAGTGGATGCCGGACTGGATGCCCTTGGCCGTCAGCGCGTCGCGGGCATCGTCGCGGGCACCGCCGGCGACGCGGACGACGAGCAGGTGGTGGACGTCGCCGGCCTGCCACGGCACGGTGCGCACGCCGTCGGCCTCGAAGCGCTGCCCGTAGCGGTCGGCGAGGCGCCGCCGCGAGTCGGTCCAGGTCTGGAGGTGGGCCAGCTTGACCCGCAGAAGCGCAGCCTGCAGGCCGTCCAGGCGCGTGCACCAGCCGATCACCTGGTGCTCGTACTTCGTCACGCACCCGTGGTTGCGCAGGCGGTTGACCTCGGCCGCCAGCGCCGGGTTGCGAGAGATGACCGCGCCGCCGTCGCCGAGGGCACCGAGGTTCTTGCCGGGGTAGAAGCTGAACGCCGCGGCGTGGCCCATGTGCCCGACGCGCACGCCGGCGTGGTGCCCGAGGTGGGCCTGCGCCGCGTCCTCGAGCACGAGCAGCCCGCGGTCGATCCATGCCGCGATGTGCTCGGGCGGGACCACGTGACCGAACAGGTGGACGGGGATCACGGCACGCGTGCGGTGCGTCAGCACCGGCTCCACGGTCTCGGGCGTGAGCAGCAGGGACGTCGGATCGACGTCGGCGAGCACGGGCGTGGCGCCGACGTGGACGACGGCCTCGGCGGTGGCCACGAACGTCATCGCCGGGACCACGACCTCGTCGCCGGGACCCACGCCGAGGGCGCGCAGCGCCATCGACAGGGCATCGGTGCCCGACCCGACGCCGGCGCAGCCGGTCACGCCGTGGGCGGCGGCGAACGCGCCCTCGAACGCGGCGAGCTCGGGCCCCTCGATGAAGGCGCCGGTGCGGACCACGCGGTCGTAGGCGGCGTCGAGCTCCGGGCGGATCGAGTCGTGGAGTCGGGGGAGGTCCAGGAACGGGATCGTGTCCAAATCAGCTTCCTCTCGCGACGAGTGCGTCGTCGACGTGTTGATCGCCCTCGACGGCGGGGGTGCCGTCCAGGAGGTGGTGGTAGGCGGCGAGCAGCCGCGCCGCGCTGCGGTCCCACAGCAGGGCCGGCGCCCGCCGGGCCGCCGCGGCCGCCAGCTCGGCTCGCCGGTCGGGGTCGAACAGGACCTCGTCGAGGCGCGCCGCCAGGTCGGCGGGATCACCGGCCCGGAAGTAGACGGCGGCGTCGCCGGCGGTGGCCCGGTTCTCGGGCAGGTCGGCGACGATCGCCGGCAGCCCGGCGGCCAGGTACTCGGAGACCTTGATCATCGTGCACAGGCGCGTGTACGGGTCGTCGACGTCGGGCGACACCCCGACCGTTGCCGTTCGCAACTGCTCGTGGACCTCGTCCCGCGGCACCCAGCCGGTCCACGTGACGGCGTCGGCGATGCCGTGCTCGGCGACCAGCCGCTGCAGGGCAGGGACGGCGTCGCCCCAGCCGACGAGGACCAGCCGAGCCGACCCGGGTCGCCGCTGCACGACCTGGGCGAAGGCGTCGACGAGCACCTCGACGGTGTCCTGGCTGCCCATCACGCCGGCGTAGACGACGGTGGGCACCGGAGGGGTCGCGGCCGGTCCGGACGCCGCGAGTCGGACCGAGGCGGACGGTGACGACGCGGTTCGGCGCGACACCGTCGGCGATCACCCGGCGGCGGCTGGCGTTGTTGCTGGCGATGACCAGGTCGGCGGCGCGGTACGACGAACGCTCGAGCCCGCGCAGGATGCGTTCGAGCACGGCGTGGCGACCGAGCTTGGCGGCGGCGAGCTCCGGCGCCGCATCGTGCTGGTCGTACACGAAGCGGGTCCCGGTCCGTCGCAGCCACCAGCCGAGCGGGAACAGCGTGTCGGGCGGGTTGGCGACGTGGAGCACGTCGATGGGTCCGGCGCGCCGCAGTCGGCGCGACCGCCACGAGGGTGCCGACGAAGCCGCTGGCGACCTCGGCGAGCTGGCCGACGATGCCGCCGCCGTCGAGCCCGCGGTAGCGCACGACGTCGACGCCGTCGATCCGCTCGCGAGGCGGCGCGCCGCCGGTGCCGTGGCGCGACGACCGTGACCGCGTGACCGTCAGCAGCCAGCGACGCGGCTTCGCGCCACACCCGCGGGTCGTCCGGGACGCCCAGGTTCTGGACGCAGAGGACGATCCGGGTCACACCGCGCCCGGGATCGGAGCCCGGTACTCGACGACGACGGGGATGCCCGCCGTCGCGGTAGGAGCGATCGGCCGGCCTCCAGGGCCTCGACGACGTTGGCGCCGAACCAGCCGCCGGAGCGGCAGTCGGCCCCGCGGATGCACTGGAGGAAGTGCTGCAGCTGGTTGGCGAGCGGCTCCTCCGCCGACACGTACGGGGCGACCGTGTCGCCGGTCCGGTACGTCAGCTGGTGGGCGCCGAAGCTGTCGCCCTCGGGGAGCACGAACCGCTTGTCGTGCAGCTTGATCGGCTCGTCGGCGTCCATGTCGTCGTACACGAGCATCCGCGTGTCGCCGACGATGATCGTGTTGCGGACCTTGCGCGGCGCCAGCCACGACACCGAGATCTCGGCGACGACGTCGGACGGGAACTGCAGCGTCATGAACGCCACGTCCGGCGAGCCGGGGCGGGTGATGCTGCGACCCGGAGGTGCGCACGGTCGTCGGGAACTCGCCGAGCAGGTAGCACAGGATCGAGATGTCGTGTGGGGCGAGGTCCCAGATGACGTTGACGTCGCTGCGGTACGGCCCGAGCGCGAACCGCGACATCGTGGCGTAGTGGATCGGCCCGAGCGTGCCGTCCTCGATGTACGAGCGGATCACCTGCAGCCGGGGGCTGAACAAGAAGGTGTGCCCGACCATGAGCAGCTGGCCGACGTCGTCGGCCAGCTCGGCGATGGGCGCGGCGTCGGCGGCGCTCCCGGCCAGCGGCTTCTCGACGAGGACCGCCCGGCCGGCGCGCAGGGCCTCCTCGGTCAGGGCGCGGTGGCTGGCGACAGGCGTCGCGACCACGACCCCGACGACCTCGGGATCCCGCAGGGCGTCGGCGAGGCTGGCCCGGCACGTCAACCCGGGGTACGTCGCCGCCGCCCACTCGACGAGCGCCGACGAGGCGTCGACCGCGACGACCTCGGACGTGCCGAGGATCGTCACCATGTTGCGCAGCACCTTGCTGCCCCAGTACCCGAGCCCGACCAATGCCAGCTTCATGGACACCTCATTCCTTGTGATCTCGAACGGTTCACGCCGCGCCACGACCGCTGAGCACCGCCGGCAACGTGCGCACGAGGATCCGCAGCTCGGACCGCACCGACCACTGCCGCCAGTAGTCGACGTCCAGCCGCACCATCTCCTCGTACGACAGCTCGCAGCGCCCGGCGACCTGCCACGCGCCGGTCATGCCGGGCTTGACGCGCAGGCGCATCCAGTGGGTGACGTCGTAGTGGTCGACCTCGGCCGCCACCGGCGGTCGCGGGCCGACCAGGCTCATCTCGCCGCGCAGCACGTTGAGCAGCTGGGGCAGCTCGTCGAGGCTGTAGCGGCGCAGGAAGCGCCCGACGCGGGTGACGCGCCGATCGGCGGTCAGCTTGAACATGCCGCCACTTGCTGCGGCGGTGCCACCGATCAGCGAGGCGACGTAGTCGCGGTGCTCGCGATCGTCGTTGCCGGTCGTCATCGTGCGCAGCTTCAGCATCGTGAACGAGCGCCCGTCGAGGCCCGGGCGGACCTGCCGGAACAACGCCGGCCCCTTGCTGTCGAGCCGGACTGCGACGACACCGAGCGCCAGGACGGGTGATGCGACGACGATGGCGACCGACCCGAGGGTCAGGTCGAGGGCCCGCTTGAACACGCGAGCGCGGCGGCTGAGGACCGGGGCGAAGACCCGCTCGGCGTCGTCGACCACGATCGTCGCCATCCCGGAGCGCTCGCCGTACGGGAGCAGGGTGCGCATGGCGGCGAACGCCTGGCTGTTGACGATCAGCTCGTCGACGCCGGCGCTCATCAGCACGGATCCGTCCAGTGCCGCGGGATCCATCGTCGCGACGACCTCTCGTCGCCACGCAGGCGCCATGGACCCCACGCTGGCCACCCAGGCGGCCGGTCCGACGAGGCCGACCTTGGCTCGAGCCGCGCCGGACCGCGGTGCGATCCAACGGTCGCGCCGGCGCGGCGCCAGCTCGTCCATCGGTCGCGAGCGGCCGTTCGCCGGGTGTGGCATCGCCGGATCAGGACCCAGCTCCGCGTGCGAGCCGGCCGGCTCGGTCGGCGGTCGTCGTCCCACGTCGTACCCACTCCATCCTGTCGATCGGGGCGCGCACCGTGAGCCCGTTGACGATCTCTCGCCCACCAACACACCCGGCACCCGCGCTTCCCGTGTGTCATCGTGCGGCGGGCCCGACGTGTTACATCGCGTCAGTCGTCGTCGTCGCCGCTCGCGCCCGTGGTCGCCACCGTCGTCGCTGCGCCCGCCGCCGCCCTGGCCACTGCCGCCCTCGCCGCGGCGTCCGTGACCACGATCGGGATCAGCGGCAGTCCGGATCCTCGGCGTCACCCGTGCCACCGCGTGGCGCGACGGTGGTCGTGGGCGGCTCGGTGAGGGCCGGGGCCGTCGCCGGCCCCGTCAGCGTTGGGGCGGCGGGGAGTTCGGCGACGTCGTGGGCGGCGACGACCGGCGGCGGGGGTGGGGCGGCAACCGTTGGCGCCGACGTGGTGGCCACCACGGTCACCACGGCCGTCGCGGCCGGCTCCGGTGTACGGGCGGCGGCGATGACCACCGCGGCGCGGCTCGCAGCGGTCACGCCATCGGCCGTGCTCGCCGGCGGCTCCGCTGGCACCGTCGTGGTGGTCGACGACCCAGTCGTCGTGGTCGACGGGAGCGTGGTGGACGTGGTGGTCGCGACGACGGTCGTCGTGGTCGATGACGTCGACGTCGTTGACGACGCCGATGACGTCGACGACGCGGGCGCCGCACCTTCCACCGCTGGTCCGTCGCCGTCGAGCAGGCGGCCACCGAGGGCGCCCACGCCGACTGCGGCGAGGGCCAGCCAGCCGATCGCCGCACCTCCGATCCCGATGGTGCGGGCGCTGATGGGCGGGATCTTCACACCTGGTGATCGCCCCGGGCCCCTCCGGCGTTACGAACGCTCCAGGACGTGATCGACGACGCCGCGTCGGGGCGGCCGATAGTGCACCACCTCGAGGCCGATGGCGCCCTCGAGCGAGTCGGCGAACAGCGCCGACGACCACTCGCGGTCGCGGTCGCCGAGACCGAGTCGACGCCCTCCGACACGGAACCGGGTCTCACCCGTGAAGGCCAGCACCGTCCCCGCGCCGTCCACTGCGATCACGCGGACGGCGCCGACCACCGTCGACCAGCGCCGGTCGGTCCAGATGCGCGTCCGGCCGACCACCATCCCGGACTCCAACCGGACCGTCGTGTCCATTCGTGTCGTGCGCCGACCTGTCTCGATCTCGTCGCACTGCCGGGCGCTCATCATCCGCAGCCGATCGTAGGGATGCGCAGCCGGATCGACGGAGATCGCGGCTGATCGAGGACGGGGCGACCTCAGGAACCGGCTGCTGGTGGCCCGCTCGAACATCGGTCTCGACGGTAGAGCGGCCAGGTTCATGCAACGTCGGTGCCAGTTCAACGCACGGGAAACCGCGCCCAGCCGGTTCGACTCACGTGGGCGTTCCTCAGGGCCCGGCGCCGTCGGGATCAGCCGAGCGGGACAGCCGGTCGAGCTCGTCGGTGATCGCTCGCTGGCGGACGATCAGCTGCCTGATCTGCTCGTTGGTCGACGTCGGTCCGGCCACCGCCGCGGCGCGCCGCCTCCGCGGGGCGAGGAACAGGTTGGCGAGGTAGCCGGTGAACGCGCCGAAGATGCCGACGCCGAGCACGATGATCAGCGCACCGACCACCCGGCCGGCGTTGGTGACCGGAGCGAGGTCGCCGTATCCGACGGTGGAGATCGTGACGACCACGTACCAGAGGGCGTCCGATCCCGACACGATCGTGGCGTTCGGCTCGTGCTCCTCGAGGCGGAGGATCTGGAGGCTCCCGAACTCGAGCACGAGGAGCCCAGCGAGCAACAGGGTCAGCAGGGCGCTCTCGGCGCGGTCGCTCCGGATGGTCCGCCCGAGGTGGCGCACCCCGTAGCCGCGCAGCAGGTGGACCACGCGCACCAGCCGGAACAGCCGGAAGATCTTGGCCTGCGGGATCGGGACGCTGGCGAGGAGATCTGCCCAGCCGAAGCGGCGGAAGAAGTAGCCGGACTTCGAGCGGGCGGTGAGGAGCCGATAGCTGAAGTCGATGAAGAAGATCACGGTCAGGACGCCGTTCATCACGAACAGGACGGCGTCGAGCTCCGGATCGTCGATCGCGTACTGCAGCACGATGTTGAGGATCGACAGGACCGTCAGGGCGGCGATGAAGACCTCGTACGGCGGATCCTTCAACTCACCGACCCGCGCCGTCGTCGTCTCCGCCATCCAGACCATGGTGCAACACCCTCGCCACCCTCGCGAGGGATGGCGCGCGTAGGGGATCCCCTACGCGTGCGCGGCGCTCGATCGGGCGCTCCTTGCCACCAACGGAGGCGCGATGTTCACCGACCTGTTGCCCGAGTTCGTCGGCCTGATCCTCACGCCGGCGGCCATCGCCGGCTGCATCCTGTTGTTGCAGTCGCAACACCCGTACGCCAACGCGATCGCCTTCGCGTCCGCGTTCATGGTGCTCTACGTCGCACCTCGGCGACCTGCGGATCGAGCAGCGATGCGACGTCCATCGCGGCGACCGTACCGACGGCCCCGCGTCGACGGGTGTCGTGCCGCGCGACGTCACCCGAGCGACGACGGCGGCGCGGTCAGACGGGCGCTTCGACCCGCCGTCGCGGCCCGGCCGCCACGGGCTGGTGATCCCACAGGTCGGCGACGAGGTCGCGACGCACGGCCGCACACGCCGGATCGTCCCAGCGGTTGACCCGCTGCAGCGGGTCCTCGGCGAGGTCGTACAGCTCGCCCTCCGAACCGTCGTGCACCGCGCCCGGCTGGTACGTCGTGCACACCCAGCCGTCACGCGTGATCGTGCGCAGGTGGACGCCGACGCCGAACAGCACGCTGTCCCACTCGGTCAGCACCCGTTCGAACCCGCGAGCCGTCGCATCGTCGTCGTCGACGGGGAGCGCCTGGCCCTCCATCCACGCCGGGGCGGGGAGTCCGGCGATGGCACAGAACGTCGGAGCCAGGTCGACGAGTCCGACCGGGCGGCTGACCACCGACGCGGCGACACCGGCCGAGGGCGCCGGCCGCCAGATGAGCGGCAGGCGCATCAGCCCGTCGACGTGGTACGGACCCTTGAACAGCAGGCCGAAGTCGCCCTGCAGCTCGCCGTGGTCGGTGGTGAACACGACGTCGACGTCGGCGCCCCACCCCCGCCGATCGACCGCCGCCAGCACCCGCCCCAGGGCCTCGTCGATCAGCTCGCACTCGATGGCGTTGCGGGCGTTGACCTCCCGCACCTGGTCGGCGGTGAGCGTCGCCGGCACCCAGTCGTGGGGCGCCTCGTAGTTGGAGACGAGCCGGCCGTCGTACCAGGCCCGCCAGTGGCGCGGCTTGGCGTCGAGGACCCGCTCGCGCTCGTCGGCCGACTCGATGTAGCCGGCGGGCAGCGGCACGTCGCGCCAGTCGACGCGCCCGAGCTCGGAGGCCGGTGGATCCCACGGGTGGTGCGGGTCCGGGAAGCTCATCCAGCAGAACCAGTCGTCGTCGGCGGCGAGCGAGTCGAGCCATGCGATCGTGCGGTCGGCCACCCAGTCGGTGTGGTACCACTCCACCGCGATGGCGTTGTCGTGGACCTGCGGCGCGCCGGTCGCCCCGCCGCCGAGCGCGTTGACCTCCAGCGCGCCATCGAGCACCGGGTAGAACATCCCGACCGCCTCCGGGTGCTCGGCGGCCAGCCAGCGGGCGTAGTGCAGCGGTCCGACGGCACCGTGCGTCGCCGCCTCGAAGTGCTCGAACCCGCGATGCGGCGCCGCCATGCCGTCCCGCGCGAAGCGGTTCTCGGGGAAGCGGGCGAACGGATCGAGGAACGGCTCGAAGTGCGGCTTGCCGATCAGTGCGGTGCGGTACCCGCCGGCGCGCAGCTCCTCGGCCACCGACGGCGCATCCAGCGGCAGGGCGACGCCGTTCATCCAGACGCCGTGGGTGCTCGGGTGCTGGCCGGTGATCATCGTCGAGCGCGACGGCATGCACACGACCGACTGCGGCTGGGCCCGCTCGTAGCGGTGCCCGGCGGCGGCCAGGGCGTCGATGACCGGCGTCCGGGCGATGGTGCCACCGTTGCAGCCGAGCGTGTCGTAGCGCTGCTGGTCGGTGGTCACGAACAGGATGCGACGGCCCACCTAGGGCACCTCCTCCATGATCCGGGTCAGCTCGTCGAGCGCCCCGGCGGTGCCACCACCGATGGTCAGCGCCATCGTGCGGGGATCGGCGTCGGTCGAGTACACGACGAGCGACGTCTCGTCGCCGAGGTCGATGACATCGATCGTGCCGCGGTGGAAGCGGAACAGCGGCGCGGTGACCCGGTACTGGAAGCGCCGTTGGACCGGGTCGTTGACGAGGATCTCCTCCGGCATCGGGATCCCGGCGCCGGTCGTGATCACCCGCGACGACCCGTCGACGACGCAGGCCTCGATGCCCGGGAACCACTCGGCGAGCCGAGCGGGATCGCCGACCAGCGCCCACACGTCGTCGGCCGGGCGGGCGATGCGGGCCTCGTGGCGGATCGAGCCGAGCGTCACGGGACGGCCGCACCAGCCGACACGACGAGGGCGAGGACACCCGCCGTCATGACGTCGATGGCATCGTCGCGGCGGCGACCGAGGTCGTCGCGAAGGAGCCGGTAGGCCTCGAACGAGCACAGCACGTCGAGCCCGTCGAGGATCGTCGTCGCCGGGCTCGACGGCGCGAGCACATCGAGCTCGAGGGCCAGCGCCGTCGCCATCCGCAGGCGCAGCAGCCGGCGGACGTCGGCGAGCCCGGCGGCGATCAGCGGTTGGAAGGGGGCGCGCAGGCGGGCCAGCCGCCCGACGTCGCCCACCGCATCGAACAGGTCCACTCGGTGCTCGACGACGTCACGAACGCGGGTGCCGAGGTCGCCGTCGACGACGGCTGGGCGTTCGAGCATCGCCGCGACGTGCTCGTGCTGGCGCGCGATCGCCGTGCGACACAGGTCGTCGACGTCGTCGAAGTACCGGAACAGCGATCGGGTGGAGAGTCCGGCGCGGGCGGCGACGGCGTCGGCGCTCGGTGCCAGGTCGCCGGCGGCGACGATCGCCAGGAGGGCGTCGACGACCGCTTCGCGGTTGCGCGAACGGCGCTGTCGGCGACCGTCCTCCTGCCCCATGCCGTCACCATAACAACTGTCAGGTGACGTGACAAGACTGGTGGCTCAGGCCGCCAGCTGGTCGTCGAGACCCGCTCTGCGCCGCTGCGGGAGGCGGGCGGCGTAGAGGTGCCCTGGCCGCCCGAGGAACCACGTCGACGACGACGGGCGCGGGCGACGGTCAGCGGTGCGATCGGTGACGGTGGAGGTGCGCAGCAGGTGCATGGCTGGGATACGTCGGGAGGTGCCTCCCGGTTCGCGAGAGTGCCCAGCGGCGTCGGCGGGCATACCAGCGCGATGCCATCCGCCGAGCAGACCACCCTGGTCGATCACCTCAACGAGGACCTCCGCCTCGAGTTCCAGTCCATCGTGCAGTACGTCCAGCACGTCGCCGTCATCACCGGGCCCGAGTACACGAGCATCGTCGACGAGTTGAAGATCCACCTCGGTCAGGAGCTGGCCCACGCCACCGTGCTCGCCGAACAGGTGGCGTTCCTCGGCGGGACGCCCGAGACGGCCGTCGGAGAGCCCCCGGCCGTCACCGATTCGCATGGCGCGCTGGCCGCCGACCTCGACCTCGAGGAGCGCCAGCTCGACCGCTATCGCGAGCGGGTGGCCGAGGCCAACGACGCCGGCCTCCCCGATGTCGCCGAAGCGCTGCGCCCACTGCTCACCCAGACCCAGGAGCACGTGCGCGACCTCAAGGCCGCCCTCGGCGAGTAGCGATTGGCTCGTACACGGCGATGATCACGCCGGTCGTCGTCGGTGTTGCCTCGACGAGGTGCAGCGTGGTCGGCGCCGTGCCGGGCGGGAACAGCCGCCGTCCGGTGCCGAACAGCAAGGGGTGGATCAGCACCGTGACGCGGTCGATGAGGCCGCGCCCGAGGAGGGTCTGGACCAGCTCGCCACTGCCCAGCACCGTGAGGTTGCCCGCGAACGTCTCCTTGAGCTCGGCGACCGCGTCACCGGCGTCACCCTCGAGGAGCGTTGCGTTCCACTCGAGTGGGGCGGTGAGCGTGCGCGACGCGACGAACTTGCGCATCGGGTTGATGTGGGCGGCGGTCGGGTCCGAGTCGCCCTGTGGTCCCCACGATGCGGCGAGGTCCTCGAACGTCCGCCGCCCGAGCAGCAGCGCCCCGCCGCCGGCCATGCCGGCGCCGAGGTGCTCGCCCATCACGGCATCGCCGTAGGGCGGTTCCCACCCGCCGAACGGGAAGCCGTCGCGTGGATCTTCGTCGGCTCGACCGGGGGCTTGCATCACCCCATCGAGGGTGACGTGATCGAGCACCGAGATGGTGGCCATGGCTCGCTCCTCCTCCGCCCGAGAGGTAGACGACGACCGGGTGGACCACTCATCGCCTCACGTGCCGGCGATGTTCACCATCCACGGCGTGCCGAAGCGATCGACCACCATGCCGAACGTGTCGCCCCACATCTGGCGCTCCAGCGGCACGCTGACCGAGCCGCCGGTGCTGAGCTGATCCCAGTAGCCCTGCAGCAGCTCGGCGTCGTCGCCGCTCAGGCTGACGGTCATCGTGGTACCCGGCGTGTAGTCCATCCCGGGAGGCGTGTCGGCGCCCATCAGCGTGAAGCCGTTGGGCGTCTCGAGCTGCCCGTGCATCACCAGGTTGGCGATCGGCGCGTCCGGGTCGCCGTACTCACCGAACGTGTTGATCACCAGCTCGCCACCGAAGACCTGCTGGTAGAACTCGAGCGCCTCGCGGGCCGTGTCCTGGAAGCTGATGTACGGGTTCAGGCGAGATGTCATGTCGCGATGCTCTCACCGCCCGGTCACGCCGTCGTCGCGTCGAGGTGCTGGAGGAGATCGTGGGCGGCCAGCTCGACGGCCTTGTGGCGCCACTCCGACGCGCGGTACACGCAAGCGATCAGCCCCGATCGGTGCACCCGTCGGAGATCGCCGTACACGAACGCGTAGCGCGCCTTGGTCTCGTCGTTGGCGCCCTCCGTCAGCCCGAGGTGCCACGCCGCGTACTCCGCCCAGGAGTGCCGCTCGAGGAAGGCGTTCTGGGCGTCGGCGTTCGGCTGGACGTCACCCCAGTCGCTGTCGAGGACGTACTGGCGGGCGTCGATCAGCTGCCGGGCGTGCTCGACGGCGGCTTCGTTGAGCGAGTAGGTGGCCATCCGTGCAGCGTTCCCCCGTTCTCAGGGAGTGAACGCACAGAACTCGTTGCCCTGGGGATCGGCGAGGACGGTCCAGCGGATGTCCTCGTCGGGAGTCCGGAGCACGATCGCGCCGGCGGCGACGAGGACCGCGACGTCGTCCGTCGTGACGTCCCAGTGCCAGCGGTTCTTGACGACGCGTTCGTCGGGCACGCGCACGAACTTGAGGGTCACGTCACCGAGACCGGCCGCGCCGCGCAACCAGCGGGGGGTCCCGTCCGGCCCGTCGTCGATGCGCCCGCCCAACACCGCCTGCCACCACCGCGCCGCCTCCTCCGGCGCCGCGCTGTCGACGCACAGGGCGAACGGGCGAGCGAGGCCGGCGCCCGGGTCGGTGTCGCCGCCGTCGTCGGCCGGGAACACGCACAGCTCGTTGCCCTCCGGATCGCGCAGCACGACGAACTCCCGTTGGTCGTCGTGGCGGGTCGCACCCAGCGCCAGGAGCGGCTCGATCGACGGGGCGTGCACGTCGAGGTGGACGCGGTTCTTGACGGTCTTCGGCTCGTCCACCGTGTTGATCCACAGCGTGTGCAGCCGCCGATCGCCGATGCGGGCGACCGCGTCGTTGCGCACCTCCACCTCACCGCCGAGGACCGCCGCCCAGAACCGCAGCGCCACGTCGCGGTCGACGGCGTCGAGGCAGAGGTCCTTGAACGCGGCGCGTGGCACCGCGTCGAAGGTAGCGAACGATCAGATGCGGCTTCGTCCTAGGGTCGCGGCGTGGCGACGACCTACGAGCTCGGTGACCGCACGATCGAGATCACCCACCCCGAACGCGTCCTGTTCCCGGCCGATGGCATCACGAAGGCCGACCTCGCCGCCTACCACCATGCCGTCGCATCGGTGCTCGTCCCCCATCTCGCCGACCGACCGTTGATGTTGCAACGGTTCCCCGGCGGCATCGACAAGGACGGCTTCTACCAGAAGGATGCCGGCAAGACGCTCCCCAAGTGGATCCGCACGGTGCGGGCCCGCAAGGAGGGCGGCACGGTCAACCACCCGATCGTCGACGACGAGGCGGCGCTGCTCGCGTTGTCCAACCTCGGGACGGTCTCGTTCCACCGCTGGGGTGCCCGCGCCGATCAGTTGGAGCAGCCCGACCTGTTGATCATCGATCTCGACCCGTCACGCGACGAGTTCGCCGCCGTCGTCCAGGCGGCGCGCTGGACGCGTGAGCTGCTCGACGAGCTCGACCTCGCGGCCTACGTGCAGGTCACCGGATCACGCGGCCTGCACGTGGTGACCCCGCTCGACCGCGCCGCGTCGACGGAGGACGTCCGCGCGTTCGCCGACGGGATGGCGATCGTCCTCGCCGCCCGCCATCCCGACGAACTGACGCACGAGTTCTCGAAGGCCTCGCGGGGCGACCGCCTCTACCTCGACACGGCCCGCAACGGATACGCCCAGACCGCCGTCGCGCCGTACTCCGTGCGGCCGCGAGCAGGTGCCCCGGTGGCGACACCCGTCGAGTGGGACGAGCTCGACGACGCCGACCTGCGCGCCGATCGCTGGACGATCGCCACCCTTCCCGACCGGCTGGCCTCACGATCGGACCCCTGGGCCGACATGGCCCGCCACGCCCGCAGCCTGCCGTCGCGCCAGGAGAAGCTGGCCCGCCTGGTCCGCGACGCGACCTGACGCCGGCTGGCGGTCAGGCCGCGTCGTGGAAGACGAGGCCGAGGGTGCGGCGGCGGCCGCGGCGGACGGTGCTCACGCCGTGGCGCACCGGGGCCTTGGCCCAGCCGCGAGCCGAGCGCACGGGACGGTCACGCGTCGTGAACACCAGCGCCTCGCCGTGGCCGATCATGGTGGCCGTCGCCCGCGACTGCGCACGGGGCCGCTGCTCGACGACGACGAACTCGCCCCCCTCGTAGTCGCAGCCGGGTCGGTCGAGCCCGACGACGACCTGCAGCGGGAACACGAGGTCGCCGTAGAGGTCGCGGTGCAGGGCGTTCCAGTCGCCGGCGCCGTAGCGCAGCAGCAGCGGGGTCGGCCGCGCGCTGGCCGGCGTCGTGGCACATGTCGATCCAGGCGTCGAAGTCGTCGGGCCACGGCGCCGGTTGGCCGGTGCGATCGGCCCACTCCCGCGCGATCGGCAGCAGGTGCGGCCAGCAGGCGGCGCGCAACGCCGACACGACGGCCGGCAGCGGTCGGGCGAAGTAGCGGTACTGGCCCTCGCCGAAGCGATGCCGGGCCATGTCGATCGTCGAGCGGAACCGGGCGTCCTCGTCGTACAGGTCGGCGATCGCCGCACAGCCATCGGCATCGAGCACCGTCCCGGCCCGGGCGACGCCGTCCGCGTCGAGCTCGGCGGCGACGCGCGCCCAGTCGAGCGCGTCAACGGCCCTCACGCCGCCTCCAGCGCGAGCAGGCGGCGCTTGGCCTCGACGCCGCCGCGGTACTGACCGATCGTTCCGTCGCTGCGCACCACGCGGTGGCACGGCACCACGAGCGGGACCGGGTTCGTGGCGCACGCGCTGCCGGCGGCCCGCACCGCGTTCGGTGACCCGGCGGCGCGCGCCACCGTCGCGTAGCTCTCGGTGCCGCCGTATGGGATGTCCCGCAGGTGCTCGAGGACGGCGCGGCGGAAGCCGTGGGCGAGGCGCAGGTCGACCGGCACGTCGAAGGTCCGCCGTCGGCCGGCGAAGTACTCGTCGAGCTGGCGCGCCGTGGCGTCGAGCCGCAGCGGGGCCCGCAGGACGCGAGGGCTCACGTCGTCGGCGATCGTCGCCAGCACGGCGGCGTGGTCCTCGCCCTCGAAGGCGACGCGCACCAGCCCCTCGGGCGTGGCCGCCAGCAGCAGCGCCCCGAGCGGGCTGTCGACGGTGCGGTAGGCGACGTCGAGGAGGTCGGCGGCCTCGGCCCGGCGGACGAGGTCGGCCCGCAGGCGGGCGAGCGTGGCCGCATCCGGCGTCGGGATCGTGGCGAGCAGGTCGGTCATGAGGTCGCTCTTCCGGTCAGGCGCGTGCGCAGGGCGGCGATGCCGTCGGCGGCCCGTCGGCGTGCCGCGGCCGGCGTGATGTCGAGGGCGGCGGCGATCTCGTCGTAGGGGAGGCCACCGAGGTGGTGCAGGACGACGGCTTCGCGCTGGACCGGCGACAGTGCGGCGAGCCCTGCTCGCAGCTCCTCGTCGGCGGCCGGCGGGTCCTCAGTGGCGATGTCGGGCAGCTCGCCGGCCGGGACCGCCCGGCGCCCAGCAGCCCGCAGCTGGTCGAGCGCCTTGCGGTGGGCGATGGTCACCAGCCACGCCCGCTCGTCGCTGTCGGGCCGCAGCCGCGGGTACGCCCGCAGCGCCGACAGGAACGTCTCCGACCACGCGTCCTCGGCGTCCGACGGCGCCAGCAGGGCGCGGCACACCCGCATCACCACGGCCCCGTGCTCCTGCACGAGGTCGTCGAACGGGCGCATCGCGCCATGATGCACGGCCACGTCACAGCCCGGTCTCCCGCACCGTGATGCTCAGGCGCCCGGGCGGGAGGCCGAGCCCGTGCGGCGCGGTGCCGTCGAGCACCTTCGGCACGCCGTGGTAGATGCGACGGCTGGTGCCGCCGAACACCAGCAGGTCGCCGCTGCGCAGCTCGACGTCGACGAACGGGCTCGTCCGGCGCTCGACGCCGGCGAGGCGGAACACGCAGGTGTCGCCGAGGCTGATGGTGACGACGGGCGCATCGGACGGCTCCTCACCGTCCTGGTGCAGCCCGAGGCGGGCGCCGGGCGCGTAGAGGTTCACGATCGCCGCATCGGGCTCGTAGCGGGCGCCGTGCTCCGGCCCGAACGTGTCAGTGACGGCCAGGCGGGCGAGCTCGATGACGTCGGCGGGCAACGGCTTCACCGGCGCCCCGTCGGTGTCATCGGCCGTCCGGCTGTAGGCGTAGGGCTGCCAGTGCCAGCCGAGGCACACCGACTGCACCGTCATCACGTGTCCGGCCGGCACGCGCGGGTGGCGCAGGCCCGCCGGCGGCTCGGCCCAGCGGCGGAAGTCGTCGGCCAACGCCCGCTGGCGGGCGAGGTCGAGCCACCCGGCGACGTGCACGACGTCGGGCAGCACCTCGTGGTGCACGGGATCCGGCGGGGTGTCGCTGCCGGCGAGGTCGAAGCCGAGCTGGCCGGGCGGCGGGAGGCTGTCAGGGGCTGGCAGCACGGTCGGGACACCACCGAGGCGGCTGGTGCCCATGCGGCTGCGAAGGCTCGTCACGCTCACACCATGCCAACGCCGCAGGGGCGCAACGTGTGAGGTTGCGCGGCGAGGTTCCCGCTCGACGTTCAGCCGGCGAAGAGCGAGGCGAGGGCCCAGACCGTCGCCACCAGGCCGATCCCGGCCATCACCGCGCTGCGGGCGACGGGGGCGCGCTCCAGGGCGTTGTCCTCCTTGGGCTCGGCCGGCGGCCGCACGATGGCCAGCACGTTGCCCACGAGCAGCGCCCCACCGAGCGCCAGCACCAACCAGGCGAGGAGATCGTCGCCGAGGAACACGTCACCAGGATGGCGTCAGCCCGCCGAAAACCGCCCGCTGTGTGAGCCGAGCGAGTCCCCGAGCGAGCGAACGATCCTGCTCAGGTCGACGGGCAGTGGAGGTAGTCCGGCGTCCCGACGGCCCGTGGGCACAGCGTCGGGTTGGTGACGGCGAACGGGCCCCACGTGTTCTCGTGGCCCGGCACGACCCACGCGTGGAGCATCCACAGGTCGGATCCGGCGAGGAACGAACCGGCGCAATCGTGCGCCGTCGCGGCCATCTCCCGGTCCACCCAGCCGTTCACGATGCACAGGTTGGTGTGCTGGTGCCAGAGGTCGTTGGCCCCGGCGAACCCGTCCGGCTGCGGCGCGTGGATCCAGTACGAGAACCCCACCAGCTCCGGCTGCCCCGCCCGCTCGTCGAACAGCAGCATCGCCGGGTGGGCGGGATCGAACGGCTTGTCGATCAGCTGCCAGTTCACCCAGTGGGCGCCGATCCCGCTCTGCTGCAGGGCCGCCTTGGTGTAGCCCGCCGCCGTCGCCTCCTCCGGCGTGTCGAGACCGGCGGCCGCCGCGCCGGCTGCCGCCCACTGCACGTCGAACGTCGTCTGGTCGGCCGGGTCGAGGACGATGGTCGTCTCGGGTCCGCCGTTCATGTCCATCGCGTCGGGATCGGGCGCGTCGCGCGAGGACGCCGCGGCGAGGTCCACGATCGCCTGCGCCTGCTCGGCCGGGATGCGGTTGGGGTCGGTCGGTGTGAGCGGCCCGATCCGGATCGACGTCGTCGGAGCCCCCGGCCGCGCATCCGACGACTCGTCGCCGCACGCCGTGGCCAGCACGACGGCCGCCAACGCGATCAACCCCACTCGTCGCCGTGCCCCCACCGCCCCGACGGTACCGGCCGGCGACCGTCCGCCGGCCGCGCGCCTCAGACGCTGCGGGCGGCGTTGTCGAAGCGGGTGTACTGGCCGAGGTAGACGAGCCGCTTGATGCCGATCGGACCCGAGCGGTGCTTGGCGACGATCACCTCGGCCGAGCCCTTGTCGGGCGACTCCGGGTTGTACAGCTCGTCGCGGTACAGGAACATCACCACGTCGGCGTCCTGCTCCAGCGATCCGCTCTCGCGCAGGTCCGACAGCATCGGGCGCTTGTCCGAGCGGGCCTCCAGCTGGCGGCTGAGCTGGCTGAGGGCGACGATCGGGACCTCCAGCTCACGGGCCAGGATCTTCAGGTTGCGGCTGATCTCACTGACCTCGAGCTGCCGGTTCTCCGGGTTGCCGCCACCCGTCATCAGCTGCAGGTAGTCGATGACGATGAGGGCCAACCCGCCGTGGCGGGCCTTGAGCCGGCGGGCCTTGGCGCGGATCTCCATCACCGTGACGCGCGGGTTGTCGTCGAGGAACAGCGGCACCTCGAGCCGACCGATGGCCCGGCCGATGAGGGCCCAGTCGGACTCGCTGAGCCGGCCGTTGCGCATCCGCGTCGAGTCGACCTTGGCCTCGCTCGACAGGATCCGCTGGGTCAGCTCGTTGTGGCCCATCTCGAGCGAGAACACGAGGACCGGCTTGGCCGACGTCTGGGCGACGTGCACGGCCATCCCGAGGGCGAACGCCGTCTTGCCGACCGCCGGGCGGGCACCGACGATGTTCAGCGTCGAGGGCTGGAGGCCGGAGAGCAGCTCGTCGAGGTCGTGGTAGCCGGTGGCCGTGCCGGTGATGGTGTCGCCGCGGGCGAACGTCTCCTCGAGGCGGTCCATGACGCCCTTGATCGACTCGCTGAGCAGCTGGGTCGTGTCGGTGACGCGGTCCTCGGCGACCTTGAACACCTTCGACTCGGCCTCGTCGACGGCCTTGGTGACGTCGTCGGGCTCGCCGTAGGCCATCTCGGCGATGTCGCCGGCGACGTGGATCAGCCGGCGCAGCAGCGCGGTGTCCTGGACGATGCGGGCGTAGTGGGCGGCGTTGGAGATCGCCGGCGTGGCGTTCTGCAGCGCGTGCAGCACCTCGGTGCCGCCGATCTGCTCCAGCAAGCCGGCCCGCCGCAGCTCGTCGGCGACGGTGATCGTGTCGGCCGGGGCGCCCGTGGCGTAGAGGGCGCGGATGGCGTCGAAGATGTGCTGGTGGCCCGGGCGGTAGAAGTCCTCGGGGCGCAGGCCCTGTTCGCTGACCGCGCCGATGGCGTCGCGCGACAGCAGCGCCGCCCCGAGCACCGACTCCTCGGCCTGCAGGTTGTGCGGTGGGACCCGGCTGCTGACGCTCGCCCGTTGCTCACCGTCCCGGTTCGGCCGTCTGCTCTCGCCGAACCGTTCTTCCCGCCGCTCCATCAGACCTCCACCATCTCAGGCTGGTCTTGTGGGGCGCCAGTGGACGGGCGCGCTGATCGTGGGGGTAAGTGCCGCTTCGCTGTGGATGGGGGTGTGGACACAGCCACGCCCCATCTTTGTCAGGCCGAGACGATCTCGACGGTGATGGGGAAGCTGACGTCGCTGTGCAGCTTGGCCGTCAGCGTGTGCTGGCCGAGCGTCTTGATCGGCTCGGTGGACAGCTGCCGCCGCTCGAGCTCGACGCCGGTCTGCTCGCGCACCGCGTCGACGACATCGGCGACGGTGATCGAGCCGAAGAGCTTGCCCTCGCTGCCCGACTTGGCAGTGATGGTGATGATCTTCGGCACCAGCGTGGTGGCCACCGTCTGGGCGGCCTCCCGATCGTGGGCGTCGCGCAGGTCGCGCGAGCGGCGCATCTTGGCCGCCTGGTCGACGGCTCCCTCGGTGGCCTTGAGGGCGAGCCCTCGCGGCAGGAGGTAGTTGCGCCCGTAGCCGTCGGCGACATCGACGATGTCGCCGCGCTTGCCGAGGCCGCCGAGATCCCGGCGCAGGATGACCCGCATCACTCGGCGTCCTCCCTGGTCTCCTCGTCACCTGCGGGCGCCGCGGTGGCCGCGACCTCGAGGTCCGCCTCGGGACGCGGCTCGTCGCGATCACGGCCGGGACGGCCGTCACGACCGCCATCGCGGGGCGGGCGGGTGCGCTGCGTCGACACCCGGCGGGCGTACGGCAGCAGCGCCATCTCGCGGGAGATCTTGATCGCGTTGGCGACTTCACGCTGCTGCTGGACATCGTTGCCGCTGACCCGCCGGTTGCGGATCTTGGCCCGGTCGCTCATGAAGCGCGACAGCAGGTCGACGTCCTTGTAGTCGACGTACTCGACCTTCTCGGTGATGAGGGCGCTGGTCTTCTTCTTGTACTTGCGGGGGGCGGCGTCCTTGGACTGCCGGGCCCGGTTCTTCTTGCTGGCCATCAGTTCGTTGCCTCTTGCTGCGTCATGGGGTGCTCAGAACGGCTCTTCGTCGCCGTAGATCGGGTCGGGGGCACGGCCGCCGCCGCCACTCGGGGCGCCGCCGCCGCCGCCACCGCCGCCGCCACCGCCGCCGTCGGGGCCGGTGCGGGCGGTCTTCTCAACTTGGGCCTGGGCCCAGCGCAGGCTCGGGCCGAGCTCGTCGGCGATGACCTCGACGACGGTGCGCTTCTCGCCGTCCTGGGTCTCCCACGAGCGCTGCTCGAGGCGTCCGAACACGACGAGGCGGGTGCCCTTCGTGACGCACGCTGCGGCGTTCTCGCCGAGCGTGCCCCAGGCGACGACGTTGAAGAACGACGTCTGCTCCTGCCACTCGCCGTTGACCTGGTACCGACGGTTGACGGCCATGCCGAAGCTGGCCACGCCGCGCCCACCGGTGGTGTAGCGCAGCTCTGGGTCGCGGGTGACGTTCCCGACGATGGTGACGGTGTTGTCTGCCATGGGTGGTCCCTTCTGGTCGCCGCGTCAGGCGGCGGTGACTGCCATGCCGCGGCGCTCGGCCTCGTGCTCCGGCAGCCGGATCAGCTTGTGGCGGACGACCTCGTCCGCGAGGCGCAGGGCGCGCTCCAGCTCGTCCAGGGCACCACCGTCGGCGAGGGCCTCGACGACCAGGTAGTAGCCGGTCTCCTTGCGATTGATGGGGTAGGCGAACTGTCGCTTGCCCCACCAGTCGGGCCGGCCGTGGATCGTGCCGCCGGCGGCCGTGATCCCATCGGTCACCGTCTTGACCCACGACTGGGCCTTCGGATCCTCGACTTCACCGTCGATGATCACCATGAGCTCGTACGCACGCATCATGCGTGATGAACCTCCCTTCGGACCCGCTGGCGTCCAGCCAGATCGGGGCCCCGTGGTGGGGCAGGGCGAATGTGACCGGGGGAGTGTATCGGCGGGCACCCGTGCACAGACCGGAGCATGACAGAGGGGTGTGACAGTCACGCTCGAAGAGCGGCACAGGACCCGTCGCCCAGAGCGGCCAGGACCCACTGCGGCCCGTCACTCAGCGGCCCGGTCACGTCGGCGGCACGCGTACCTCCTGTTCTCCATCCGAGGGTTTCGATGCATCGGAGGGTTTCGTGCGGGTGGCCCCCGCACGAAACCCTCCGATGGCTCAACGGTCCTGCAACGGGCAATCGACGTCGGACAGCTCCAGGCGGGAGCCCGGCGTCATCAAGAGCTGCTCGAGGCCGCCCTTGGGGACCTCGATGGCGTTGACGTACGGGCCGGCGGCGGCGTAGCGGGCGCAGGCGTCGGCGGGGCCGGTGAGGCAGGGCTCCATGTCGGTCGCCGACACGAACGAGCCGTCCTCGGCGTAGAAGGCGATGCTCAGCGGCATCACCGTGTCGCGCATCCAGAACTGCGTGGTCACCACCGACCCGAAGCGGAACACCATCCCGTCGGCGCCGCCCAGGTCGGTGACACCCATCAGGCCGCGCGCCGACTCCTCGGCGGTCCGGGCCGACCACAGGCACACGTCGCACGTCGCGCCGTCCGCCGCCGTCACGCGCCCGGCGACGGTCTCGAACCCTTCCGGCACGACACCGGTCGTCGTCGGCGCCGCTTCGGTCGTGGGCGCAGCGTCCGTGGTCGACGATGCGGTGGGCGCCGGCACGTCCGTGGTCGCCGCACTCGATGGCGCGGCCGGCACCGTCGTGGTGGAGACGGCCGCCGCCGGCTGCGGGGCCGCGCCGCCGTCGTCATCACCGCATGCGGCCACCGCGACGACCAGGGCCACCGCTGCCAGGAGCCGCCACGACACGGCGGTCACGGTAGGCGTTAGCGTCGCTGCGGTGCCGGTCACCTCGACATGCGACAGCTGCGGGGCCGAGGAGCCCGAGCTGCACGCGGTCCATCGCCAGTACGTGACGCCGGCGGCGTGGGACACACCGGGCCGTGAGGTCACCCTCGACGAGGTCGAGCAGTGGTGCTACCCGTGCCTCACGCACTACCCGCACGTGCTCGTCGAGAGCTAGCTCCCGCCGACCGGCAGCACGCTGCGCAGGTGATGCCAGTGGCACCCCACGCAGGCCTCGACGAGGTAGGCCGACAGCTCGTCGTTGCGGCGGTCGAGCGCCCGCAGCTCCTTGGCCGTCGTCACGCACTTGCCCTGCGCCGGCAGCCGCGGCCCGAAGACGTAGGTGACGAGTCGCAGCGAGTCCTCGTCGCAGATCGGGCACGGCGTGGACGTCGCGGTGCCGACGTTCTTCGCCGCCCTGATCAGCTCCGGGTGGGCGTCGCAGACCTGGTCCTGGCTCAGCCGACCCCGCTTGTACTCGTTGATGAGGTGCTGGCGGGCGAGCCGATGATCGATCTGCCCGCGTCCATGCCCGGCCCCCCGCAGGACATCGACCGACAGGCTCATCGACCAGCGAGGCTAGCGAGCCCGGTCCACCCCGGTGGTCCCGATCGCAGGCAACGGGTCGCGGGGACGCCACACTGTCGCAGATGACCGGGAACGTGACCTACGGCGCAGGGGTGCCGGGCGATGACGAGCTGCACCTGCTCGGCGACGTCTCGGGGGGCCGCCGCGTCATCGAGCTCGGCATCGCCGGCAACGCCATCGCCCTCGCCGAGGCCGGCGCCAAGGCGATCGCCCTCGATCCCGACCCCGACCGCATCGCCGACCTGCGCGGCGCGGCAGCGTCGGCGGACGTCACCGTCGAGTGCCACCACGGCGATCTCGCCGACCTCGGCTTCGCCCCGAGCGGCACCATCGACGTGATCCTCTCCAACCACACGCTCGACGGCGAACCGGACCTCGACCGCACGATGCGCCAGGTCCACCGGGTGCTCAAGCCGGGCGCGCCGTTCGTGCTGTCGATGGCCCACCCCTTCGCCGCCGTCGGCCCTGACCGCCCGTACGGCGCCGGTCACCGCACCGTCGGCGATCTGCTCACCGCGCTCGACCGCGCCAACTTCCGCATCGAGGCGTTCCACGAGCTCGGCGTCGAGGACGGCCACCCGGTGCCGACGACCCTGGTCGTCAAGGCCCGCAAGCAAGGCTCCTGAACGGCCGGATCCGCCAACTGTTCGCGGTGGCGGCCATCCAGTGGCCGTGAGCGCGAACAGTTGGCGGATCCGGCCACTCACGCCGGGCGCAGCTGGAGCGTGGCCAGCGCCTGGTCGAGCGCGGCCAGGTCGCTCGGGGCGAGCACCTGGGCCAAGAGCAGGACGGTCTCGGCGCTGCGCGTCGGACGCACGGCGACGGTGACGATCGACGTCGCCGTCTCGCCGCACCCGCGCCACACCTCGTACAGCCCCGTCATGCGGGCCGTGCGCAACGGCATGCGCCCGCCGTCCTCGCAGTCGGCGAACGCGTAGGCGTCGAGGGCGGCGGACGGCGACGAGTCGACGACCACCGCGGTCAGGCCCGGCGCGCCGTAGCCGTCGAGGAACTTCGTCTGGTCGACCGCGGCGGTCAGCGACGGCACCTCGGCGCCCTCGGTCAGCGGGGACGGCGTCGTGCGGCGGTCGGACCACGCCTCGGGGACCTCGAGCCGCAGGCGGTCGGTGTCGTCGGCCACGACGTCGCTCGGCGGGGCGTCGGCCCGCTTGCCGGCGAACAGGTCGGCGAGGTCGTCGGCCAAGCGGGTCGGTGGCGCGGTGGTCGTGGTCGCCCGTTCGGTGTCGGTGGACGCCGACCCGGTCGATTCGGTCACGTCGGTGGAGTCGGTCGGCTCCGTCGACTCGGTCGTCGTGTCAGGCGATGTCGCCGTCGGCTCGGCGAGCGTGCCGAGGCCCACGGTGCCCGATCCGATCGGGTCGGCTCCACCGCCGTCGTCGCACGCCGGCAGCGCCAACAGCGCCAGCGGCAGGGCTGCCGCGACGAGCAGCGGGAGGTTCCGACGCATGACGCCGGTCGATGGTACGGGAACGCGCAACGAGCCGGGCCCGCAGGCCCGGCTCGTTCCGCGTCGGCGCCGTGTGGGCGCCTCACTTGTCAGGACACGGCGTCGAAGCTGTCGAAGGCGTGCTGCAGGGCATCCAGATCGGCGTCAGTGGCGATCTGGGCCTGGATGACGGCCAGGTAGCTGGCATCGGCCGGGACGGCGACCAGCGTGACGACGTCGTTCGTCGTGCCGCCGCAGTCCTGCCACACCTGGTACTTGCCGGTGAACACGGCGTCGCTGTAGTCGGTGACCCCGCCGTCGGTGCAGACGCCGGCGAACCCGTAGCTGGCCAGCTCGGCGTCGAGGTCGGTCGTCGCCGGGAGCTTGGCGAAGAGCACGCCCGAGGCGGTGAAGCCGTTGATGAAGCCGTCCATGTCGGTCGAGGCCGCGATGTAGGGCACCTGGACCCCGTCCTTGTCGAACGGTGCGGTGCTTCGAGCGGCCCACGCCGTCGGGACGGTGACCTTGATCTGGTTGGTGTCGTCGGTGATCGACTCGTAGTCGTAGGCCGCCGCAGCGGCACCGCTGTCGTCGCCGACCTCGTCGCCGACCTCGTCGGCGAAGGAGAAGGCGAGCTCGATCGGCTGGTCGCCGTTGATCTCGCCCTTCAGGACCTCGGACGTGTCGAACCGCAGCACCTGGATGGCGATCGGGGCGCCCTCACCGGCGGTGCGGATGACGTCGCAGTAGTCCTTGAACGTGCCGTCGGTGCCGACCGGCAGACCGTTCATCGACGTCACGATGTCGCCCGGCTGCAGGCCGGCGTCCGCGGCCGGGGAGCCGGGGGCCACGCCGGCGACCCAGATGCCGGTGATCCCCGAGGCCTCGTCGGCGACCGCCCAGCCGTTGATCCCGAGCGACTCGAAGTTGCCGTGCTCGAGCTCCTCGACGACGGGCTGCGCGAGGTCCGAGGCGATGGCGTAGAACTGCTCGGTCGTCGTGACCTGGGCGCCGCCGGCGTAGTTGATGGCGACGACCTTGCCCTCGCTGTCGACCAGCGGGCCGCCCGAGTTGCCGGGCTGGATGTTGGCGTCGTGCTCGACGGTGTGGTCGATCGACGACGTGCCGGTGAGGTCACCACCGGCCTTGGCCTTGGCGATGATGCCCTTGGTCAGGGTGAACTCCGGGTCGCCGAGGGGATAGCCGGCGGCGTACACGTCGAGGCCGGCCTTGATGTCACCGTCGAACCAGTCGAGGTGCGGCGTCTCATCGGTCGTGTTCAGCTTGATCACGGCGAGGTCGTTGCACTCGGACACGCCGAGGACCTTGGCGTTGTAGCTCTTGTCGAGCTCGCCGCCGACGTACACCTCGAGCGTCGCCGCGCCGGCGACCACGTGGTTGTTGGTGACGACGAGGCCGTCGTCGCTGATGAGGAACCCGCTGCCGAGACCGGAACCGTCGGCGTAGCCGATCTCCGGATCGCGGAACGTTCCTTTTGCAACGATCTGCACCACAGCCGGCTGGACGTCGCCGTAGCTGCTGATGCCGGCGCTGGTCGCCACCGTCGACGGCGTCGATGCGTCCGTCGTGGGCGTCGTCGGCGGGGTCGGTGGCGTCGTGGCCGCCACCGTCGTCACGGGTGCCTGGCTGGCAGCCGTCGTCGTCGCGCTCTTGGCATCGCTGCCGCATGCAGCAGCGGCGACCACCAGGGGCAGGGCGAGCAGCGGCAGGGCGCGCCGCGTCAACCGGTTCATGATCATTTCCTCCACACACGGGCGGGGCCCGTCCTCCTCGGCCCGCTGCGTTGCGGACCCGCTGCCGCACACTCAGCGGGTCAGCTCATGGAGCGCACATGGGAGCCGCCGCGAGTCGCGTGAGGAATCACATGAGACCTGGTTGTGAGCCCTCTCCGACCCGTTCGGCCTCGACGATCGAGGCCGGCCGGGGGCGCCCGAACAGGTAGCCCTGGCCGCGGTCGCAGCCCATCGCGCGGAGGCGGGACAGCTGCAGCGGCGTCTCCAGACCCTCGGCGATCACGGCGATGCCGAACGAGTGGCCGAGGTTGACGACGGCCTCGACGATCGTCGTGTCCTCGGCGTCGAGCCCGAGCCCGGCGACGAAGCCGCGGTCGATCTTGATCGCCTCGACCGGGAACCGCTTGAGGTAGGTCAGCGACGAGTAGCCCGTACCGAAGTCGTCGACCGCGAGGTGCAGGCCGAGGCTGCGCAGGTTGCGCAGGGCGACCGTCGACGCCTTGACGTCGGCCAAGAGGGCGGTCTCGGTGATCTCCAGCCACAGCGAGTCGGCGGGGATGCCGGTCTGGCCGAGCACGTCGGCGACGAGCCCGGCGAAGGCCGGGTCGACGACCTGGCGGGTGCCGACGTTGACCGACAGGGTGGCCTCGGCGAACGGCAGCTCGCGCGCCCGCCACCGGGCGAACTGCGACAGCGAGTCGCGCAGGATCGTCGCCCCGATCTCGTCGATCAGCCCGGTCTCCTCGGCCATCGGCAGGAACTGGTCCGGCGCCAGCAGGCCGCGATCGGGGTGCAGCCAGCGGGCCAGCGCCTCGAAGCCGGTCACATGGCCCGTCGTCAGCTCGACGATCGGCTGGAAGTACGGGACGACCTCGCCGCGCTCCAGGCCGCGACGCAGCTCGGTCGCCGTGCGCAGGGCGAGCGACGGACGTCTCGCGGGTGCCGGGCGCGAACGCCTCGACGCAGTCGCGGCCACCGCGCCTTGGCCCGGTACATCGCGGCGTCGGCGTCGCGCAGCAGATCGGCGGCGGACGTGCCATCGCGGTCGTTCACCGAGACCCCGATGCTCGTGGAGACGAACAGCTCGGTGCCGTCGACCTCGACGGCTTCACGCACCGTCGCCCGCACGGCCTCGGCGACCTCCATCGGCGTGCGTGTGGGATCGCGCAGCACGACGATGAACTCGTCGCCGCCGAAGCGGGCCAGCTCGGCGTCGTCGCCGACGACGTCGCGCAGGCGCACCGACATCGCCGTCAGCAGCGTGTCGCCGATCCCGTGGCCGAGGCTGTCGTTGACCGACTTGAAGTTGTCGAGGTCGATGAACAGCAGCGACACGGAGCCGGGCTCGGCGTCGGTGAGGATGGCGTCGACGCGGTGGATCAGCTCGGTGCGGTTGGGCAGGCCGGTGAGGTCGTCGTGGGTCGCCGCCCACCGCAGCTGCTCGGCCGTGCGGCGCTGCTCGGTGACGTCTTCGATGTGGGTGATCGCCAGCGACACGCCCTCGTCCTCGGTCACCGCGACCCGCGTGCGCGCCCACACGAACTCGCCGTCGCTGCGGAGGTAGCGCTGGTCCATGAGGTAGGTGTCGGCGATGCCGAGCTCGAGACGAGCCCGGTACGCGGCCGCCGCCCGCAGGTCCTCGGGATGGGTGATCTCGCGGATGCTGCGCCCGACGAGCTGGTCGACCGGCCGGGCCAGCATCTCGGCCAGCGAGCGGTTGGCGTCGAGGATCGTCGAGTCGTCGAGGCGCACCAGCGCCATCCCGGTGGGCGCCGAGTGGAACGCCTGCTGGAACCGACGGCGGGCCTGTTCGAGGGCGCGCACCCGCTCCTCGCGCTCGGTGACGTCACGCATGCGCACGAGCACGCCGCCGTCGGTCTGGCGGGGCCGGTCGACCGTCGCCTCCACCAACGTGGCGCCCATGCCGCCGGCGTGCGGCAGCCGGAACGTCACCGGCTCGGCGGGGCGCTCCGAGCGTCCGGTAGCGAGCCACGCCGCGAGGTCGATCCCGCGCGCTGGCTCGACGAGCGCCGCGAACGGCTGGCCGGTCAGCGCGCTGACGGGTCGCCCGGTCAGCTCGGCCGCCTTGGCGTTGGCGCCGCGCACCACGCCGTCGTCGTCGAGCGACAGCACGGCCTCGGGCAGATCGTCGAGGAGCAGGCGCAGCTCGGACTCGGTGTCGATGAGGCGATCGATGGTGCGGTTGAGGTGGCGCGTGATGCGTCGGGACTCGAGCCACGTGACGACGACCGCCGTGCCGGCGAGGGCGGCGATGACGACGGCGAGGGCGACGGCTCCCGGCGAGGGATCGTCACCGAGACGCACCACCACCACGACGAGCGCGCCGAGGAGCGCGGCGGCGAACCCGATGGCGACCAGCCACCGCCACGTCGCGGCGCGCCGGCGGATCGACAGCCCGTCGGTGACGTCGTCACGCACCGCCGCGCTCCTTCCACCACTGGTCGAGGCGGCGCATCGCCTCATCGTGACCGATCTCGCCCTCGTCGAGGCGGATCTCGAGCAGATGGGCGAGCGCCTGCCCGATCACCGGCCCGGGGCCGACGCCGAGGTGCTCCATCACGTCACGGCCGTCGAGCTCGGGACGGATCGCCCGCAGCTCCTCCTCGGCCGCCAGCTCGACGATGCGGGCGTCGAGGTCGTCCATCCGCTTCGACAGCCGCGCCGCCTTGCGCTCATCACGCGTCGTGCAGTCGCAGCGGGTCAAGACGTTGAGCTCGGTGAGCAGGTCGCCGGCATCGCGGACGTAGCGGCGCACCGCCGAGTCGCTCCACCCCATCTTGTAGGTGTGGAAGCGCAGGTGCAGGAACACCAGCTCGGACACGGCCGCGATGTCGGCCGACGGGTAGCGCAGCGCCTCCATGCGGGCCCGCGTCATGCGGGCGCCCGACGACGTCGTGGTGGTGGAACGTCGTGCCCTTGCCGGGCTGGTAGCCGCGGGTGCGCGGCTTGCCGATGTCGTGGAACAGCGCCGCCAGCCGGGTGAGGCGGAAGTCGAAGTCGCCGAACCCGCGCTCGACGTTCTCCACTACTGCGATGGTGTGGCTGAGCACGTCCTTGTGGCGGTGGATCGGATCGTGCTCCAGCCGCAGGGCCGGCAGCTCGGGGAGGAAGTGCTCGGCCAACCCGGTGTCGACGAGGAACCACAGGCCGGGGGCCGGCGAGTCGACGACGATCAGCTTGTCGAGCTCGTCGCGGATCCGCTCCGCCGACACGATCGCCAGCCGGTCGCCGCGGTGGCGCACGGCGGCGACGAGCTCGGGCATCGGCGTCAGGCCGAAGCGGGCGATGAAGCGGGCCGCCCGCAGCATCCGCAGCGGGTCGTCGTCGAAGCTGATCTCCGGTGACAGCGGGGTGCGCAGGGTGGCCGCCGCGAGGTCGGCCGCCCCGCCGTACGGGTCGACGAGGACGGCATCGTCGTCGAGCAGCTCGAGCGCCATCGCGTTGATCGTGAAGTCGCGCCGGGCGAGGTCCTCCTCGATGGTGTCGGCGAACGTCACCTCGGGCTTGCGCGAGTCGTCGTCGTAGCGCTCGCCGCGGAACGTCGTGATCTCGACGGTCAACGCCGTGCCATCGGGACGGTCACGGCGGGCACCGATCGTCCCGAAGCGCTCACCCTGGGTCCACACGGCATCCGCCCACCCACGCAGCAGCTGCTTGACCTCCTCCGGGCGGGCGTCGGTGGTCAGGTCGCGATCGCCGCCGGCAGCGTCACCGCCGACCAACAGGTCGCGCACCGCCCCGCCCACGAGGTACAGCCGGTGGCCAGCAGCGGCGAACCGCTCCCCCAGCGGCGCCAGCTCGGCGAGGACGGCGACGATGCGGGCGGGGACCATGACGGGGCGCAGGCTAGGCGGCGGGACGCGCGGACGACCGGGGCCGATCAGCGCGGCTGCCAGACGGCGGCGACGTCCGCGAGTGCGGCGGCCCCCGGACCGCCACTGCTGGGCGCCTCGATCGTCGGGACCGCCACGCCGGCGAGCGCCGCCAGCACCGAGCTGGCACATCCCGCGAGGGCGTCGAGGTCATAGCCGCCCTCGAGCATCGCCACGCAACGACCGGGCGGCACGAACTGCAGCGCACACGCCGTGAGCAGCGGGTAGTCGCCGGCCGTCAGGCCGAGCTCGGTGAGCGGATCATCGCGGTGAGCGTCGAACCCGGCCGAGATGAGCAGCCACGTCGGCGCGAACGCCTCGACCACCGGGGCGATCAGCTCGTCGAACGCGTGCAGGTAGACGTCACCCGTCGCACCGGGCGGCAGCGGGACGTTCATCGTCGTGCCGACACCGGCGCCGGTGCCGGTCTCCGTGGCCCGACCTGTGCCCGGGTACAGCGGCCACTGGTGCAGGCTCACGAACAAGACGCGGGGATCGTCGATGAACGCCGCCTGGGTGCCGTTGCCGTGGTGGGCGTCGTAGTCGAAGACCCAGACCCGCTCCCCCTCGGCCGCCAGCGAGGCCGCGACGACGGCGATGTTGGAGATCAGGCAGAAGCCCATCGCGTCGGTGGGCGTGGCGTGGTGCCCGGGCGGGCGCACGGCGCAGAACGCCGCCGTGCCGGCCCCCTCGCGCAGCGCGGCGACCGCGGTGAGCCCGGCCCCGGCGGCGAGGCAGGCGGCCTCGGCGGAGTGGGCGCTGAGGCGGGTGTCAGCGTCGATCCAGCCACCGCCAGCCGCCGAGACCTCGTCGATGCGATCGAGGTACCACGGCGGGTGGACGCGCTCCAGATCGGCCCGCGACGCGGCGATCGGCTCGAGCGGGATCAGCGCCTCGGCCACGCCGGTCCGCTGCGCACCGGCGATCACGGCTTGCAACCGTGCCGGCCGCTCCGGATGGCCCGGCCCGGTGAGGTGCTCGAGGAACGCCGGGTGCGTCGCGAACAGGACCGTCACCGCGCCAGCCTACGGCGGGGTGGGGAACCCGATCGGCGCCTCGCGGCCAGTACCGTCAGCAGGCGGTGAAGGTTCGACGACACCCCCTCGACGGCGGGCTCGGGCCGCGCGTCCGGGTCCGTCCGTGGGCCTTCGACCGTGGCGTCGTCCAGCTGGCCCTCGCCGACCAGGGCATCGTCCCCGGCCTCCCGGAGATCAGGTCCTGGGTCGAGACGCTGGCCAACGAGCAAGCCGACCTGCGCATGATCCGCACCGGCGCCCTGTTCGCCGACGCCGCGGCCCGCTTCGCCAGCGCCGGGTTCGTCGTCATCGACACCCTCGCCCTGCTGCGCATCGACCTCAGCGGTGCCCCGCGCCGCCGCGTCGGGGTCGGCACGTCGGCGCTGCCGCGCCCGCCATCACGCCGCTGCCGCGCGCGTCGACCGCGACGCGTTCGGCGATCCATGGGGCAACGACGCCGGCGATCTGGCCGAGATCCGGCGGGCGACGCCGGTGCACCGCGCCCGCGCCCGGTTCGTCCGCGGCGACCGCCGCCGGCGCCTCGCCGGCTTCGCCATCACCGGCGCCGCCGCCGGCCACGGCTACCTCCAACGGCTGGCGGTGGCACCCGACCTCCAGGGCGCCGGCCACGGTCGCATCCTGGTCGACGACTCGTTGGCGTGGATGCGCGCCCGTCGACTCGGGCACGGACTCGTCAACACCGCCGTCGACAACGAACGGGCGCTGGCCCTCTACGAATCTGTCGGCTTCCGCCGCCTCGCCGACCAGCTCGTGGTGATGCAGTTGGACGTCGCTGGAGCGTGATGTCGCGTGCCGTCGCGCTGGTCGTGGCCGCGATCGCTGGGCTGACGCTGGCTGCCGCCCCGGCCATCGGTCCGGCGCCGCGTGTGGCGGCGGCCGACGTGCGCCTGACCTTGGTCGAGCAGCCGTTCACGGTGGCCGCCGATCGCACGTGGACGGCGACGTTCGCGGTGAGCGGCGACCTCGGTCTCGCGGCGCCGCTCGTCGCGCCGCCCGACAGCGCCGCCACGACGCCGGCGATCGCCCCCACGACCTCGACGCCCGTCGTCGAGGCCCAGGTCTCGGCCCACCGCGCCATCACCGGACTCCAACCGCTGGCCGACGTGCTCGGGGGCGGCGCCACCCCGGTGGTCAGTCGGGCCCGCGTGCCGGTGACGCTGACGACCGACGGCGACGAGACCCAGTTCGCCGCTGACCGTGTCGACCGTCAGCGATCCCGACCAGGTCGATGCGTCGGATCAGGGCTCCCTGGCGCTCGGCCGGGCCGGCGTGTACCCGGTCACCGTCGACCTCATGGTCGACGGCACCGTCGTGGCCACCAGCGAGACGTTCGTCGACCGGCTGCCGACGACGCCTCCGGCCGCCCGCCCGGCCACGCAGATCGCCGTCGTCGCCGACGTCCCCGATCCCGGACCCTCGCCCGACCCGGCGCAGACCGCCGCCGGCCGCGCCGACCTGCAGGCGCTCGCCGAGAGCGCCGACGCCCTCGGCGGCCAGATCACCATGCGCGTCCCGCCAGTGATCGCCAGCGACGTGGCGACCCGGGACCCAGCGCTGCTCGCCACGCTGCGCGAGGCGTTCGCCGCGGCCGAGGTGCTCGCCTCCCCCTCCCCCACCCTCGATCCGTCGGCGGCCACTGCGGCCGGGTTGCAGGACACGTTCTCGCGCGCCCTGCGGGCGGGCGAGGACGAGGTCGGCGCGGCGCTGCCGTCATCACCGCCGGTGCGGTCCGGCTGGCTCGTCGACGACCCGATCAGCACCTCCGCGGCGGCGATGCTGCGCGACCCGTTGGGCTTCGACCTCCTCGTCTTCGACGCTGACGTCTACAACGAGCTACCGGGAGGGATCGGCGGCTACCACGACTGGTCGCAGGCGTTCAGCGTCGAGCTCGGCGCCGGCGCCACGCTTCCCGGCATGGTCGTGAGCCCGATCAGCCACTGGCTCGACCGCGCCGAGCTGGATCGCCTCCAGCTGTCGCCGACGGACGGTGCCATCCGCGTGATGACCGAGCTCGTCGTGCGCCAGGCGCTCGATCCGACGCTGGAGCGCAGCGTCGTGTTGGAGCTGCCCGCCGGCGTGGCACCCGATCCCGAGGTGGCCAGCGCGCTGACGACGTACGTCGCCGAGACGCCCGACTTCCGGCTGACCCACCTCTCCGCCGTGCCGGCGGCGACGACGGTGATGGAGGTGCCCGGACGGGGTCCTGAGTCGGTGAGCCTGCCAGCCACCGCCGGCCCCGACCTCAGCGGACGCGTCCAGCGCGTCAACGTCGCGCGGCTGACCGCGACCGGGGCGGCGTCGATGCTCACCGACGGGTCGCAGCTGACCGCCTGGCTCGGACGGCTCGACGGGCTGCTCTCCACGGGTGTCTCCGACGCCGACGCCGACGCCGAGGTGGCGCGCATCGACGCCGAGATCGCCGCGCTCTACGCCGACGTCGAGGCGCCCAACCCGTCCACGTTCACACTCACCGGTCGCAGCTCGACGCTGCGCTTGAACATCCGCAACAACGGTCCCCGCGAGCTGCGCGTCGTGGTGCGTCCGAGCTCGCCGAAGCTGCGCTTCCCGGAGGGTGACGTGCCGGTCGTGCTCGGCCCCGACCGCCCGACCGAGGTCCTGATCCCGGTGGAGGCGCGATCGAACGGCACGTCGGCGATCGGCATCGAGATCGTGACCCCGGCCGGCGGCCAGAAGGTGCAGGGCCCGGTGATCATGACGGCCCGGGTCAACGCCCTGTCCGGCCTCGGCCAGGTCGTCACCGGTGGCGCCGTCCTGATCCTCGTCTCGTGGTGGTACGGGCACTTCCGTCGCCGTCGGCGCCAGCGGCGGGCGATGCTCGGCGAGGTCGACAACCCAACGACCCTCGCGCCGGCCGCCCTCTCCCCCGACGCCGCCGAGGCCGTCGCCGCCACCGACGGCGCCGCCGTGGTCGTCGCCCCGGTGGCGGAGGGCAGGACGGCCAACGGTGACGGTGATGGGCCGTCGCCGACCCGCGCGTCGCCCGCGACCGAGCCGGCCCACAAGTCGCTCTGAGGCTCATGTCGACGGTGAGGGTTGACGCGCCGACCCTCCCCGAGATGAACGGCCTGCGCAAGTAGCGTTCGGGGCCGGAATGCCGGCGTCGACCTCCCCTCCCACCCCGGGCGCGCGCCCGTCCGGCGGCGCCGAGCCCGTCGTGCTCGCCGGGCGCTACCGGCTCGAGCGGCGCCTGGCGCAGGGCGGGATGGCCGAGGTCTGGCTGGCCACCGACGTGTCGCTCGACCGCAAGGTGGCCCTCAAGTGGCTCAAGCCGAGCCTGGCCACCGATCCCGTCGTGGCCGAGCGCTTCCGTCGCGAGGCCATCGCCGTGGCCGGCCTGACCCACCCCAACATCGTCGCCGTCCACGACGTGTTCGAGGATCAGGGGCGCCAAGCAGTCGTCATGCAGCTCGTCGACGGCAAGAGCCTGCGCCAGCTGCTCGACGTGCAGACCCGCCTCAGCCCGGAGCTGACGATCCACATCGGCACGTGCGTGGCCTCGGCCCTGGACGCCGCCCACCACGCCGGCTTCGTCCACCGCGACGTCAAACCGGGCAACATCCTGGTCACCGCCGACGGCCGCGTCCTGCTGACCGACTTCGGGATCGCCAAGGGGCTCGACACCTCCGGCGACGACCTGACCAGCGACAACGTGATGATGGGCACGGCCAAGTACCTGTCGCCCGAGCAGGTGCGCGGTCGGCGCCTCGACGGGCGGGCCGACCTCTACTCGCTCGGGCTCGTGCTGTACGAGTGCCTCGCCGGACGGGTCCCGTTCCTCGGCGAGACCGACGCCGACACCGCCCTGGCCCGCCTGCAGCGCGACCCCACGGACCTCGGTCGACTGCGCCCGACGATCCCGCGCGGCCTGGTCAACCTCATCCACCGCCTGCTGTCGCGCAACCCGAACCACCGCCCGGCCACCGGCGCCGAGCTGCGCGCCGAGCTGCTGCGCGTGGCCGACGAGCCGCCCCCCGATCTCACCCCGCTCGGCCGCCCACCCGTGCCGAACGCCTCGACCACCGGTCCGGTCGGCCCGTTCGTGCGCACCCCGCGCCAGACCGGCCAGCAGCCGCGGACACGGCCCGGGAGCGCCACCGATCCCGGGCGAGGCCACGCCCCCGAACCCGATCAACCGGCGGCCGCGCGATCACACCCCGAACGCCGGACCAGGGCTGCGCGGCAAGCCGGCCAAGGGCCTGCAGACCCGCACCGGACCCTCGATGGTGCTCGTGCTGCTGCTGCTCGCCGTCGCCCTGATCGTCGCCCTCGTGCTGTGGATCGCCATCGGCCGGCGCGACGACGACGGCGCGGCACCCACGACGACCGTGGCTGCCGCGCCCGCACCCACCGCGGCACCCTCGAGCTCGGCGACCATCACCGCCATCACCACGTTCGACCCACCACCGGGCGACGGCGAGGAGAACGACCCCCAGGCCGCCGACGCCCGCGCCGACCAGAACCCGAACACGAACTGGAAGTCGCTCTGCTACCTGCGCCCGACGATGAGCAAGGACGGCGTCGGGCTCGTCGTCTCGCTGTCGGCCGCCACCCTCGGCACGCTGTCGTTCGACGTCGGCAACCCGCCGTTCAAGGTCGAGGTGTTCGGCTCCGACGCCGAGCAGCCGCCGACCGACTTCGCCGGATGGGGCCAGCCGATCCTGCCCTTGACGTCCTCCACGGTCCCCCGACGCGTCGACATCTTGACGCCCGTCCCGGCGCGCCACCTGCTGATCGTGCTGCGCGAGATCGGTCGCGACAAGAACTGCACCAGCGCCAACCCGAACCGCGGATCGATCGGCGAGATCAACTTCGGGTGAGGCCGGCCGATGCCTGGCACTGACGATCCTCGGGGCGACGACCGCCAGCTCGTGGCCGCCGCCCAGGCGGGCGACCGCCGGGCGCTCGAGACGTTGCTGGCCCGCCACTACGACCGCGTCCACGCCGTGTGCCGACGCATCGCCGGCTCCAGCCGCGACGCCGACGACGCCGCGCAGGAGGCGATGATCAGCATCGTGCGTGGACTGCCGCGCTTCGACGGCCGCGCCCAGTTCTCGACGTGGGTGTACCGCATCGCCACCAACGCCGCCCTCGACGAGCTGCGTCGCCGCCGCCGCCGGCCCGCGCTGGCGCCGGTCGACGACGAGGGTCAGCCAGCCGATCTCGTCGACCCGCTCGCCGAGCGCACCGTCGAGGCCAGCGTCGACCGCCTGTCGATCGACGCCGCCCTCGCCGCCCTGCCCGAGGACTTCCGCGTCGCGGTGGTCCTGCGCGACGTCGGCGACCTCGACTACGCCGAGATCGCCGAGGCCCTCGGCGTCCCTGTCGGCACCGTCAAGTCGCGCATCGCCCGCGGCCGATCGCAGCTTGCTGCTGCGCTCGGGAACCGGGCCGGGGGCGACGAGCGTCCAAGTACCACCGACCCCCTCGATCCACCATGACCGACGACCAACTCCTCCTCGCCAACGCCTACGTCGACAACGAGCTCGACACCGCGGAACGGGCGCGCGCCGAGGCCGATCCCGACGTGATGGCCGAGGCGGCCCGGCTGCGGACGGCGATCGCCGCCCTCCGCGACGTCGAGCCGCCGGATCCGGCCCGGCGGGAAGCGGCGCTCGCCGCAGCGCTGTCCAGCGCGGGACGGCCGACGCCCGTCGCCCCGCCGATCCCGCTGCGCCCCCGGCGGGCATGGTGGACCGGCGCCGGGATCGCCGCCGGCCTCGTGGCGATCCTCGTCGCCGGCGCGTTCGTCCTGCGGGCGACCTCGAGCGGCGACGACGACGACTCGGCCAGCATCCAGCAGTCCTCGGCCCAGGACGAATCGGCGGCCGACGCCAAGGCGGCCCCGACCGCCGGCGCCGCAACCACTGCAGCAGGGGCCTCGGCGACCACCCAGGCGGCCGCCGGCACCCAGGCCGACAGCGCGGCGACCGCAGCCGGCGGCGCCACCCCCTCGACCTCGGTCCCGGCTCGCGCCGCGGCGCCCGAGGTCGCGACGCTCACCCTGCTCACCTCGACCGACGACCTCGTGGCGTTCGCGTCGGAAGCGACACCGCAGCGCCCGCCGCCGAACGCATGCACGACCGGCCGCTACGTGGCGCCGGCCACCTACGCGGGCGTGACACCGGCCGTCACCGTGCAGGTCCTCGTCGAGGGCAACGACGCCGTCGCCCGCGACGCGGCCTCCTGCACCGAGGTCGCCCGCGCCCCACTGCGCTGACGACGAGCTGCATGTTCGTCACCCTGAAGGGCGGTCAGGGCGCGTGAGTATGCTCGGCGCCCATGGCCGGGAACCCGCTCACGGACCCCAGCTGGCCGACCGAGCTCGCCGACACCGTCGAGCGGGTCGTCGGCCAGGTCCGCGAGCGGGCCACCAAGCCGGCCGTGCACGTCACGCGCGGGATCGTCTTCGGGCTGCTCGCCGGCATCCTCGGGCTCGTCGCCCTCGCCCTCCTGCTCATCGGCGCCACCCGGGCCCTCCAGGTGCTGCTCTCGCTCGCCTTGCCACGAGGTCGGGCGGTGTACCTCAGCTACCTGATCGTCGGTGGAATCCTCTGCCTCGCTGGAGCGTTGTTCCTCCGCAAGCGTCACACCCCCGACCAATGACCGCGAACGGACATCAATGACCAGCACCCGGAACGTCATCATCGTCGGCTCGGGCCCGGCCGGCCTCACGGCTGCCATCTACACCGCCCGGGCCAACCTCGCTCCCCTCGTCATCGAGGGTGAGCCGTCGAGCACGAGCGATCAGCCCGGCGGGCAGCTCATGCTGACCACCGACGTCGAGAACTACCCCGGCTTCCCGGACGGGATCATGGGCCCCGAGCTGATGCAGAACTTCCGCCAGCAGGCGGAGCGCTTCGGCGCCGAGTTCCTCACCGAGAAGGCGACCAAGGTCGATCTCGCCGAGCGACCGTTCAAGGTCCACGTGGGTGACACCGTCTACGAGGCCGAGGCGGTCATCGTCAGCACCGGCGCCCGATCGTTGATGCTGGGGATCGATGCCGAGTCGCGCCTGCTCGGACATGGCCTGTCGACGTGCGCCACCTGCGACGGGTTCTTCTTCCGCGGCCACCAGATCGCCGTCGTCGGCGGCGGCGACTCGGCGCTGGAAGAGGCGCTGTTCCTCACCAAGTTCGCCGAGAAGGTGGTCCTGATCCACCGCCGCGACTCCCTGCGGGCCTCGAAGATCATGCAGGAGCGGGCGCTGGCCAACCCGAAGATCGAGTTCCTGTGGGACACCGTCGTCGACGACCTCGTCGGCACGGAGACCCTGGAGGGCGCCGTGGTCCGCAACGTCCACACCGGCGAGACGACGACGCTGCCGGTCACCGGGTTGTTCGTCGCCATCGGCCACCGCCCGAACACCGACCTCTTCGGCGGCATCCTCGACATGGACGAGAACGGCTACCTGGTCACGGCCGCCGATTCGTCGTACACGAACATCGAGGGCGTGTTCGCCTGCGGTGACGTGCAGGACCACACGTACCGCCAGGCGATCACCGCGGCCGGCTCGGGCTGCATGGCGGCCATCGACGCCGAACGCTGGCTCGAAGCCACGCACCACGCCGATCACGCCGCCGTCGCGCACGCGACGAACTGATGTTCGTGTTCTGAGTTGAGAACGGGTGGGAATGCGGTCACCCGTCGCACCGTTGCATCATCCGTAGACTTCGCCTGCCGAGCAGGCCAGAAAATCAAAGGAAGCCGCCACATGGCCGGAATCGTCAACCTCTCCACCTCCACCTTCGACGAGACCGTGGCCGGCTCCGACCAGCCCGTCATCGTCGATTTCTGGGCCGAGTGGTGTGGTCCGTGCAAGGCCATCGCGCCGATCCTCACCGAGCTCTCGACCGAGCTCGGGGAGAAGGTGACGATCGCCAAGGTCAACGTGGACGACAACCCCGATCTGGCGATGCGCTTCAACGTGATGAGCATCCCCACCCTCCTGGTCTTCAACGGTGGCGAGGTGCAGAAGCGCCTCGTCGGTGCCAAGGGCAAGTCCCAACTGCTCCAGGAGCTCGACGAATTCCTCGTTTCCTCCAGCTGACGCCAGGTCAGCACGGCGACGCCATCCGCGATCTGCAGCGCCGGCTCGGCGCCGCTGGGTACCTGCCCAGTGGCGCCGAGCCCGGTGTGTTCTGCGACGCAACGAGCGACGCGGTACGGGCGTTCCAGCAGCATCGCGGCCTGCGCGACCACGGGACGTGCGACGAGCCGACGTGGCTGGCCCTGCTCGAATCGACGTACCAGCTGGGCGATCGCCCCCTGCGCCTCGTCGCTCCCCACCTGCGCGGCGACGACGTCGGCCAGCTGCAGACGGCGCTCGGCCGCCTCGGCTTCGACTGCGGTCGGGTCGACGGCATCTTCGGTCCTGCGACGTCGCGCGCCCTCGAGGACTTCCAGCGCAACTGCGGGCTCGACGTCGACGGCGTGTGCGGCCACGCCACGGCCCGCGCCCTGCAGGTCAACGCCTCGCAGACCGGCACCGGCCCAGGGGTGGCCACGATCCGGGAGCTGGAGCAGCTGAGCGCCGTCGGCGCGTCGTTGCAGCAACTGCGCGTCGTCGTCGGCCAGTTCGGCGGGTTCGGCACCGTCGCCCGCCACGTCGCCCGCCAGCTGCGCCATGGTGGCGCCCGGGTGATCACGGCCGATGAGCTCGACCCGTCATTGCACGCCGCGGCGGCCAACCGCTACGCGGCGACGGTGTACATCGGCTTCGAGCCGCGGACCGAGCACGTCGCCGCCGTGTCGTACTACGCCACCGCCGGCTTCGAGTCGGTCGGCGGCCGGGCCCTGGCCGAGCGCCTGGCGACCGCGTTCGACGCCGCGCGGACGCTGCCCACCGCCGTGATCAGCGGGATGCGCCTCCCGGTGCTGCGGGAGACCCGGATGACGGCCGTCGTGTGCTCGGTGGGACCGGTGCAGCGCATCGTCGACGCCGCGCCGGTGGTCAGCGACGTCGTCGTCGCGGCGCTCGCCGCATGGGCCGCATCGCCCCTGCCGACGCCCGCCTGACGAACGTCCGCACGCCGTTGGCGCCCCTTCTCCCCACCCGCTGACCAGGGAAGACACTCGGTTGTCCACAACCTTGTCCACTCACTGTGTGTAACCGTGGAGTGAGGGTGGACAGACGGTGTCGAGCAGGTGTCGAGGGTTCGTGACGAACGACCAGCGTGTGACGTTCAACGCTCGCCGGCGATGCGTCGGTAGATGCGCTCGAGGTCCTCGAGATCGGCGAACTCGATCGTCACCCGGCCCCGCTTGGCCCCCATCTGCACCCCGACGCGCGTGTCCAGGTGGTCGGCGAGGAGCTGCTCGAGCTCCAGCAGACCGGGCGGCCGCAGCCGGGTGGCATCGGTGATGCCGGCGCCGTCTGGCGGCTCCGGTGCTGGCTTGGGTGTCGGGGGTCGGTCGGGGCGGCGCCGGTGGCTGCCCCCCGTTGCGGACCCACTCCTCCACCGTCCGCACCGACCAGCCCTCGGTCGCCGCCTGCCGGGCCAGCTGCTCCTGCAACGCCCGGTCCGGTGTGCCCAGCAGGGCGCGGGCGTGGCCGGCCGACAGCTTCCCGTCGGCGAGCAGGTGCTGCACGGCGGGCGGCAGGCCGAGCAGGCGCAGCGTGTTGGTGACGGCAGAGCGGCTCTTGCCGACCCGTTGGGCGACGTCGTCGTGGGTGAGCTCGAAGTCCTCGATCAGCTGCTGGTAGGCCGACGCCTCCTCCAGCGGGGTCAGATCGGCGCGGTGCAGGTTCTCGACGAGCGCCTGTTCGACGGCGCTGACGTCGTCGGTGATCCGGATGACCGCCGGCACGGTGGGCAGGCCGGCCCGCCGCGCCGCCCGCCAACGGCGCTCGCCGGCGATCAGCTGGTAGCGCTCCCCGACCCGGCGCACGAGCACCGGCTGCAGGACGCCGATCTGGGCGATCGATGCGGCCAGCTCGCCCAGCGTCTCCTCGTCGAAGTGCACGCGCGGCTGGTGCGGGTTGGCGACGATCTCGGCGACCGGGATCTCGACCAGCGTCGGTCCATCACCCTCGCCGAGGGTGGCACCCCCGTCGATGGGCGGGATCAGCGAGCTGAGCCCCTTACCCAACCCGCTGCGCCGAGTCATCGTGCACCTCCTTGGCGACGTCCCGGTAGGCGACGGCGCCGCGAGATCGGGGATCGAACGTGATGATCGGCTGCCCGAACGACGGCGCTTCGGAGAGTCGCACGGAGCGCGGCACGATCGTGCGCAGCACCTTCTCGCCGAAGTGGTCGCGCACCTCGTTGACGACCTGATCGGCGAGCTTGGTGCGAGCGTCGTACATCACGCAGACGATCGTGCTCACCTCGAGCTCGGGGTTGAGGTTGCGGCGCACCAGGTCGACGTTGCGCAGCAGCTGCCCGAGACCTTCCAGCGCGTAGTACTCGCACTGGATCGGGACGAGCACTTCGCGCGCCGCACTGAGGCCGTTCACCGTCAGCAGTCCGAGCGACGGCGGGCAGTCGATCAGCACGTAGTCATAGTCATCCAGCACGGCGTCGATCGACCGCTTCAGGCGGGTCTCCCGACTGAACGCCGGGACCAGCTCGATCTCGGCCCCGGCCAGATCGAGCGAGGCCGGCGCGACGAACAGGCCCTTCACGTCGGTGGGCTCGATGCAGTTCTCCAACGGCACCTCGTGCATCAGCACGTGGTACATCGAGGTCTCGAGGCCCCGGTTCTCGATGCCCGAGGCCGGTCGACGCGTTGCCCTGCGGATCGAGGTCGATGATCAAGGTGCGCTGGCCCAGCTCGGCCAGGCAGGCACCCACGTTGATCGTGGTCGTCGTCTTGCCGACGCCGCCCTTCTGGTTGGCGACGGCGATGATGCGCGGCAGCGGTCGCTGCGCCGACACCCGGCCGGGGACCCCCGCGGGCGACGGAACCGCCTCGTCGCCAGGTGGCTCAGCAGGCGCCAGGTCGACGTCCGGATCGGGTGGCGGTAGTGGGTCCGAGGGTGCGGGCGGAGACGGCGGACTGCCGTCGGCCTCGCTGGGCGCGGTGGCCGCCTCGTCGGGAAAGCTCATGGGAGGTTCCTTCGGGCGCAGGCGGCACTGAGGTGCACCGCGCCGACAGCCTGGCGCGGCGAGCCGACGTTGGTCAAGCACCGCCCATGTTCCACGTGGAACATCGCCCGTCGGGACGCGGGACTCGGGCTCCACTGGACCGTCAGGTTTCACGTGGAACATCTCGCCGGAAGACGGCGACGCGGACGTCGGGCGTCGCCAGCGCCGCGACCCCCGCTGACGCCAGCAGCTCGGCCGGCCAGCGCGTCGGTTCCGGCACCGGGGGTTCGCTCACGACGACGATCGCCGCCCGGCCGGACGACACCCACCGCCGCGGCCAGGGTGGCCGCCGGGGGACCGAAGCCGCGAGCGACGGCGCCATCGCCGTCCGAGATCTTCGAGGGTCGTGACGTCCGCGGTGACGACCTCGACGCGATCGCCCATCCCGAGTCGCCGCACGATGCGGCGCAGGTGATCGGTCCGCGTCGCCCGGCGATCCACGAGCACGAGGCGGAGGTCCGGGCGCGCCGTGGCGATCACCAGCCCCGGCACCCCGCCACCGGCGCCGAGGTCGACGATCGTTCCCGTGACGTCGACAAGCGCCGCGACGAACGCGCCGGCATGGTCGATCACCTCGTCGACCGACCGCCGGCCCAGCATCCCGAGACGCTGCGATGACGCCAAGGCGTCACGCAGGTCGGACTGTGGCGCGCTGCTCAGGCCGGCGACACGACGACGCGCCGGTTCGGATCCTCGCCCTCCGACCGGCTGCTGACCCCATCGATCGCGCCGAGCGCGTCGTGGAGCACCTTGCGGTCAGCCGACGGCATCGGATCGAGGGAGCGGGCGACGCCGCTCTCCTTCACCTGCTCGGCAACCGTCTCCGCGAAGCGCTCGAGGGCGACCTTGCGCTTCACGCGGTAGCCGGCGACGTCGACGCGCAAGCGCGTGTCGTGGTCACCGAGGCGGCGTTGGGCGGCGACGCGCGCCAGATCCTGGATCGCCAGCAACGTGCGGCCACCCGGTCCGATCAGCAAGCCCAGCGAGTCCCCGCTCACGCGGACCTCGATCTCGCTGCCCTCGACGGCGGTCTCGACGCTCGTCTCGAACCCGAACGCATCGGTGAGGCCGTCCACGAAGCCGAGGGCGGCCTCACGGACCGCCTCGACGTCGGCGGCGCTGGCCTCGGCGGGCGCCGATGCCTCCGGGCGGTCGGCAGTGTCATCGTCAGTCATCACGGGTCCTCCGGAGGTCTTCGGGCGATCGGGCGGGGGAGTGCGGGGAGCGCTGTCACGGCCTCGACCCCCGCGACGGGCGGGTCGTTCCGCTGCCGCCGCGGTGGCGCCATCGGCGGCCTCATCAGCAGCCGGTGACGCGTCGTTCGTCGCCTCGCCGTTGGTCTCGGCGCTCCCGCGACGGCCACGACGGCGATCCTGCTTCGGGCGCACCGGTGTCGGGCGCACGCGCGCCCGCACCCGCGCTTCGCCCCGGACCCGACCGAAGAGGCCCTGCTTGGGCTCGGCAAGGACCTCGAAATCCGCTTCGTCAGCGACCACGCCGAGCTGGTCGAGGGCCCGTTCCTTGGCCTCCTCCACCGTGCGCGCTGTCGTCTCGACCCACTCCATCATCCACTCCGTTCTTCGACGCCGCGTCGACGCGGCGTCCCCACACGTGCTGTCGCGTCAGCGGCGGCGTTTGCCGCCGCTCTTGGCCCTCGCCCCACCGGGCCGCGACGACGACGGGCGGTTCGATTGCGTTGGTCGGCCCGTCGGCGTCGGGCGACCCTTGGGCGCGGTCGTCCGCTTCGAGGCGCTCGCCGAGCTCGTCGCAGCAGCCTCGTCGCCGGCGCGTCTTGGGCGCGGCGCGTCCCTTGGCCGGGCGGGCGGCCTGTTCATCGCGTGTCGTCGCCGCCTGCTGGCGCATGGACGCGAAGAAGCCGCCACCCTTCTTGTCACCGTCCCCGCCGCCGCCACCGTCGGCTTTGGCGAGCTCGCGCGCCTCCGTGCCAGCCCGCTGCGCCTGGCGGCCCAGCGACTCGTCGTGGCCGTAGAAGCGCCTCGTGATGTAGGCCTGCTGCCCGATGCGCAGGATCGCCTGCGTCATGTAGTAGATGATCAGGCCGGTCAGGAAGAACACCTGGAAGATGGCGAAGGCCACCGGCAGGTACTGCATCAGCTTCTGCTGTTGCGGCGACATCGTGGGGCTGACGGCAGCGCGGGCGGCGACCATCCGCTGCTGGACGAAGTACAGCACGGCCAGCAGCACGACGAGCAGGGCGTACACCAGGCCGGGCCAGAGGCCGTCGGACAGCGCCTGGATCGGCGACTTGGCCAGGTCGAGCCCGAGCGACTTCATCTCGAACTTGCCGAACAGGCTCGTGTACAGGTCGCTGGTGTGCGAGATGTACCGCGGCACGAACCCCAGCTCTTGGGGCGGGGTCTGTCCGGCGCCGGCGTAGATGGCCTTGGCGATCGGGACGGACTCGCCCACCGGCTTGTACGTCAGGCCGTGGAGGACCCGGAACATGATGATGAAGACCGGCATCTGGGCCAGCAACGGGAGGCACGAGGCCAACGGGTTGACCTTGTGCTCCTGGTAGAGCTTCATCATCTCTTCGTTGAGCTTCTGGCGGTCGTTGCGGTACTGCTGCTGCAGCTTGCGCATCTCCGGCGACAGCCGCTGCATCTCGAGCATCCCCTTGGTGCTCTTCAGCGTCAGCGGGGTGATGATGAGCATCACGACCAGCGCGATGAGGGCGATCGAGAGCGCGTAGCTGCTGGTCAGGCCGTAGAACCAGGCGAGCAACCAGGCGGGCAGCTCGAACATCAGCGGACCTGCTCGAGCTCGTGGCCACCGTGAACGTGAGCCTCAGGCACCGGATCCCACCCCGACGGGCCGAACGGGCGACAGCGGGCGAGGCGCCGCACCGTCAGCCACAGCCCGCGCCGGCTGCCGTGCACGAGCAGGGCGTCGCGGGCGTAGGACGAGCACGTCGGCGTGAAGCGGCACGGCGACGGGCGGCCCTCGGCCGCCCGTTGGTACCAGTCGACCATCCGCACGAGTCGCGGCGTCGGCGCGTCGATCGGCGTGGTCATGCCGGCGTCCCGACGGCGGCGGTGAGCAGATCGGTCACCTCGACGCCCAGTTCATCGAACGAGCGTTCCCCTGCGCCCGGGCGGGCACCGACGAGCAGCTGGCCGGACGACAGCAGCGGGTGCTCGCCGCCCGTGGCGGCTCGCAGGAGCTCACGGAGGCGGCGGCGGAGCCGGTTGCGCACGACGGCCGGACCCACGGTGCGCCCGATGGCGAAGGCCACGCGCGGGGGGACCGCCTCGGGGTCCCGCAGGTAGCGGCACCACAGCGTGGGCGTGTTGGCACGGCGGCCATGGCGGGTCAGTCGCTCGAACTCGCGTCGCTCACCGATGCGGCCGATCAAGCCGACAGCCGCGTCCGTCCCTTGAGCCGGCGAGCCTTGAGGATCGAGCGGCCGGCCCGAGTGCTCATCCGGGCGCGGAAGCCGTGCTTGCGGGCACGACGACGGGTGTTCGGCTGATAGGTGCGCTTCACGGTTGCTCCGGGCGTTCTCGGGTCGGGGTGGCGACCCACGAAGGTTATCTGACCCTTCGCCCAGAGCGGCCAGGGCCCATTGCAGGCACACGCTCGGCGATCCGGTCGAGCATGTGGTTCGCGCGGCAGGGTCACGCGTACCGCACGCGTGCGGGGTCGCTGAGTTCGTGACGCAGCGCCGTCCGAGACGCTCCAGGTGTGGTGGTAGCGTCGCCTACCCGACCGGCGCAATGTCCACAGTCTGTGGATAACCGTGTGGATCAGGCGTGCGCGGAAGGCAGGGAGATGCAGGTGAGCGACCAGGAGCAGGTGTGGACGGCCGTCGCTTCGCAGCTTCGAGACCAGCTCACCGAGGCGGTCTGGTTCTCCACCTTCGAGGGCGTCCGCCCGCTCGACAGCAACGGGCGCTGGCTGAAGATCAGCGTGCCGAGCAACCACGTGCGGGACCGCATCCTCACCCGCTACCTCCCATTGGTGAGCGAAGCGCTCGACGAGGTCATCGCCCCGGGGTGCGAGCTGGAGATCGTCGTGGACGAGCGCGAGCCCGACGAGGAGCCGGCGACGCACGATGACGGCGTCGGACGACGGTTGATCGACGGCGGCGGACGACGGTTGGTCGACTCGTCGCGCGACGTCGGGTCGCTGGGCATCGGGCCGTACGGCACGGCGCTGCTCGACGAGGCCGGGCTGAACCCGCGCTACACGTTCGAGACCTTCGTCAAGGGCGCCTCCAACCAGTTCGCCCTCGCCGCCGCGCTGCGTGTCGCCGAGACCCCGGCACGGTCCTACAACCCGCTGTTCATCTACGGCGCGGCCGGACTCGGCAAGACGCACCTGCTGCACGCCATCGGCCACTACGTCCACCACAACTACCAGCACCACGAGGTGCGCTACGTCTCGACCGAGACGTTCCTGAACGAGTTCGTCGACGCCATCCGGACCAACACCGGCAACGCCTTCAAGCGCCGCTACCGCGAGATCGACGTCCTGCTCATCGACGACATCCAGTTCCTGGAGAACCGCGAGGGCCTGCAGGAGGAGTTCTTCCACACGTTCAACTCGTTGCACGGGGCGAACAAGCAGATCGTGATCTCGTCCGACCGCGTGCCGGACGCCATCCCGACGCTCGAGGAGCGTCTGCGGGGCCGCTTCAAGTGGGGCCTGATCACCGACATCCAGCCGCCCGACCTCGAGACCCGCCTGGCGATCCTGCGCAACAAGGCCGAGCGCGACGAGGTCGAGGTGCCGCCCGAGGCGCTGGAGTTCATCGCCACCAAGGTCTCGACCAACATCCGCGAGCTCGAAGGGGCGTTGATCCGGGTCACCGCCTTCGCCAGCCTCAACCACGTCCCGATCACCGTCGAGCTCGCCCAGCACCTGCTGGCCGACATCCTGCGAGAGGCCCAGACACGGCCCCGCACCGACGAGGAGCTGCTCACCGAGATCGCCGGGATCCTCGGCTTCGAGGTCGCCGCCCTGAAGGGCAAGAGCCGCCAGCGCCCGCTGGTGACCGGTCGCCAGATCGCGATGTACGTGTTCCGCGACCTCACCGACCTCAGCTACCCGGGCATCGCCCGCATCTTCGGCGGTCGCGACCACACGACGGTCATCCACGCCGTCGAGAAGATCCAGCGCCTGATGAGCGAGCGCAAGCAGATCTACGACCAGGTCACCGACCTCTTGCAGCGGCTCAAGTCATGACCGCGCCACCCGAACGACACCGCGCTGCCTCGTTCACTCGCTCGAAGACTCGCTCGGTTCACCCGGTGGACGACCTCCGGACATCGTGTGGACGGACTGGGTGCCAGCCGGGGACAACCGCCGGCTGTCCACCGAACCACATCGTCGTCATTTCGGGGCTGGGGACGTCGGGGGACAACCCGGCACTGTGACACCCACTGTCTACGCTGCGACGACGACGCGTTGTCCCCAGTCCACAGCCCCTATTACTGCTATCAACCTGTCTAAACACCTCGATGTGGGAAAGGCCGATCTGTGAAGTTCCGATGCGAGCGGGAGGTCCTCGCCGACGCGTTGGCGACGGCCGGACGGGCGGCGACGAGCCGCACCGGCACGCTCCCCGTGCTGTCCGGCTTGCGCCTCGAGGTGACAGGTGACGAGCTGTCCGTCACCGGCACCGACCTCGAGCTGTCGATCCGGCTGACCGTCGCCGTCGGTGGCGAGCGCGACGGCGCCGTGGTCGTGCCAGCGCGCCTGGTGGCCGACATCGTTCGCTCGTTGCCGGCCGGGGCGGTCGAGTTCGCGCTCGCCGACGACGAGGTGAGCATCAGCGCCGGTCGTTCGCACTTCACGATCCGCCCGCTCGGACTCGACGACTACCCGACGCAGGAGGAGCCCGCTGCGGAAGCGGTCACGCTGGGGTCGACCGCGGTGGCCGAGGCCCTGCGCCAGGTCGTGCGGGCGGCGAGCACCGACGACGCCCGCGCCGTGCTGACCGGCGTGCTGATCACGGCGGACGACGACGGCGTGCGGATGGTGGCCACGGACTCGTACCGCCTCGCCGTCCGTGATCTGCCCGAGAGCGAGATGCTCGCGTCCGGGCAGAAGGTGCTGGTGCCGAGCCGGGCGCTGAACGAGCTGCAACGCGTGCTCGGACACGCCGAGACGCTGCAGGTGCGCCTCGGCGCGCGCGACGCCGTGTTCGAGGCCGGCGGCACCCGCCTCACGACGCGCCTCATCGAGGGCGAGTACCCGAACTACCGCAACCTGCTGCCGTCCGCGTACCCGAACACGATCACGGTCGGGCGGGACGCGCTGCTGGAGGCGTTGCGGCGGGTCAAGATCCTCGCCCAGGACGCCACGCCGGTGCGCTTGCACCTCGGCGGCGAGACGTTGCGACTCAGCGCCATCACCCAGGACGTCGGCAACGCGTCGGAGGAGATCGACGCGTCGTACGAGGGCACCGAGATGACGGTGGCCTTCAACCCGGACTACCTCTCGGCGGGCGTCGATGCCATCGATGCCGAGGAGGTCACGCTGTCGACGATGGACCCGATGAAGCCGGCGGTGATCCGCGCCGTGGGACGCGACGACTACCTGTACCTGCTGATGCCGGTGCGGGTCCCGTAGGTCGGATCGGCGGCGGTCGCGATGATCGTCGAACGCTTGGAGCTCGTCGACTTCCGGAACTACGTCGAGGCGTCGTTCGTGTTGACGGGCGGCACGACGGTCATCGTCGGTGACAACGGTCAGGGCAAGACGAACTTCGCGGAGGCGCTCGCCTACCTGGCGACGCTCGGCAGCTTCAGGGGCGCGCCGCCGGACGCGCTGGTGCGCGTCGGGGCCAGCGCGGCGGTGCTGCGCGCCGAGCTCGTCGACGAGGACGGTCGCACCTCGCTGATCGAGGCCGAGCTGGTCCCGGCCGGCCGCAACCGGGTGCAGGTCAACCGCCAACGGCTGTCACGGGCGCGCGACCTGCTCGGGGTGGTCCGGGTCACGGTGTTCTCGCCCGACGACCTGACGTTGGTCAAGGGTGGCCCGAGCGACCGGCGGGGCTTCATGGACGACACGCTCGTCGCGCTGGCGGTGAAGTACGACGCCCTGCGCCTGGAGCTCGACCGGGTCGTTCGCCAACGCAACATGTTGCTGCGCCAGGCCGGCGGGCGGCTCGACGAATCGGCGGCCGTGACGCTCGACGTGTGGGACGCCCGGCTGGCCGATGTCGGCGACCGCTTCGGGTACGCCCGTCACACGCTGGTCGAACGCCTGCGCCCGATGGTGGGGGAGGCGTACGCCCAACTGGCGGGTCGGCCCACCGAGGTCGGTGTGGACTACGACCCGGCGTGGCGGGTCGGTGGGCTGGCGTCGGCGCTCGGTCGGGCTCGCGACGCCGACGTCAAGCGCGGTGTGTCGACGGTCGGACCTCATCGCGACGAGCTCGGGCTGACGATCGGCACGATGCCCGCCCGCACCCACGCCTCGCAGGGCGAGCAGCGCACGCTGGCCCTGGCGCTGCGCCTTGCCGCGCACCGCCTGGTGGCCGATCGCACCGGCTCGACGCCCGTGCTCGTGCTCGACGACGTGCTGTCCGAGCTCGACGCCGGGCGAGCCACCGCGCTCCTCGGTCACCTGCCGCCGGGGCAGGTCGTGATCACGACCGCGTCGGCCGTGCCGCCGGCGGCGCGCCCGGAGCGCGTCCTGCGCGTCCACGCGGGGGCCATCGTCGGCGACGACGTCGCTGCCGCGCCGGGGGTGCCCGGTGAGCGCTGACGAGCCGGTCGCGTTCACCGACTCGCTCGACGGCCTCCTGCGGTCACTGCGCGGTGGGGCCGGCCGGGCCGAGGTCGGCGGCGTGTTCGGCAGGTGGGACGAAGCCGTCGGCGCGGCCATCGCCACGAACGTCCGCCCCGTGCGCCTCGAGCAGGGCACGCTGCTCGTCGAGGTCGACGATCCGGCGTGGGCGACGCAGGTCCGGTTCCTCGCCGACGACATCCGGGGCCGTTTGCGGGACGTCACCGGTGTCGTCGTCGATCGGCTCGAGGTGCGGGTCGGGCGCCCCCGACGTCGATGAACGGCGCGCCTTCGCGCGAGGCGGTGTCACAGCTCGGCGTGACACCCCCTTGGTAGACTGAACGCATCGCTGACACGTCGCTTCCGGCCCCTCCGATCTCTTGTCGGAGGGTGCGCCGGGACGGTGGTGGACGAACGTCAGCCGCTGTTCGACGACCTGTGACCGACCGACCCCTGACCGAAGAAGTCCCCCCGAGATGACGCCCTGCCAGCTGATGGAACGAGCCTCCCGTGCCTGACGATCCCACGACCCGAACCCCAGGCCCCAACGGCGACTACGGGGCCAAGGACATCCAGGTGCTCGAGGGCCTCGACCCGGTCCGCAAGCGACCGGGCATGTACATCGGCTCGACCGGACTCGCCGGGCTGCACCACCTCATCTGGGAGGTCGTCGACAACGCCGTCGACGAGGCGATGGCCGGCTACTGCACGCGCATCTGGGTGACGCTGCAGGCCGACGGTGGCTGCAGCGTCGACGACAACGGGCGGGGCATCCCGATCGACGCCTACCCGTCGGGCCCGCACAAGGGCAAGAGCGCGGCCGAGGTCGTGCTCACCGTGCTGCACGCCGGCGGCAAGTTCGGCGGCGCCGGGTACAAGGTGTCCGGCGGCCTCCACGGCGTCGGTGTCAGCGTCGTCAACGCGCTGTCCGAGCGGCTCGTGGTCGAGGTCGACCGCGACGGCAACCGCTACCGGCAGGAGTACGCCAAGGGCGGCAAGCCGCAGGGCAAGATGGAACAGGTCGGCACGACGCCGCCCCGGGGGCGCGCCAGCGGCACCACCATCACGTTCTGGCCGGACCCGACGATCTTCGTGGCCGAGGGCACCGAGTTCGTCAGCCGCACCGTGCTCGAGCGGCTGCAGACGATGGCGTTCCTCAACCGCGGCCTCGAGATCGTGTTCGCCGACGAGCGCCCCGAGAAGGAACAGAAGGTCACCTATCAGTACCGCGGCGGCCTGATCGACTTCGTCAAGCACCTCAACGCGTCCAAGGAGGCGTTGTTCGCCAAGGTCTGCCACTTCGAGGACGAGGACGAGGACAACCAGGCCCTCGACATCGCCATCCAGTGGAACACCGGGTACTACGAGGGCATCCACGGCTACGCCAACGGCATCTCGACGACCGAGGGCGGGATGCACGTCGAGGGGTTCCGCACCGCCCTCACCACCGTGGTCAACAAGTACGCCCGGGCCAAGGGCCTGCTCAAGGAGAAGGACGAGAACCTCCTCGGCGAGGACATCCGCGAGGGCATCACGGCGATCATCTCCGTCAAGCTCCGCGATCCGCAGTTCGAGGGCCAGACGAAGGCCAAGCTCGGCAACGTCCCGATCCGGTCGTTCGTCCAGAAGGTCACCAACGAGCGCCTCGCCGAGTGGCTCGACGAGAACCCGACCGAGTCCAACAAGGTCGTCAAGAAGGCGCAGGCCGCGGCCCAGGCGCGTGTCGCGGCGAAGAACGCGCGCAACGCGATCCGCCGCAAGACGGCGCTGTCCGGCGCCGGGATGCCCGACAAGCTGAAGGACTGCTCGAGTCGCAACGCGGCCGAGAGCGAGCTGTTCATCGTCGAAGGCGACTCTGCTGGTGGGACCGCCGTCGACGCCCGCGATCCGCGGACCCAGGCGATCCTGCCGATCCGCGGCAAGATCCTCAACGTCGAGCGGGCGCGCGCCGACAAGATGCTGAAGAACAACGAGATCCAGGCGCTGATCACGGCCATCGGTGCCGGCGTGGGCGAGGAGTTCGACGCCCTCAAGGCCCGCTATCACAAGGTCGTGGTGCTCGCCGACGCCGACGTCGACGGCAGCCACATCCGCACCCTGCTGCTGACGTTCTTCTTCCGCCAGATGCGTCCGCTCGTCGAGGCCGGCTACGTCTACATCGCCCAGCCGCCGCTGTTCTCGACCGAGGTCGGCAAGGAGAAGGTGTACCTGAAGGACGATGCCGCCAAGGCCCGGTTCCTCGAGGAGCACCCGAACCACAAGAAGGACTTCCCGCGCATGAAGGGCCTCGGCGAGATGGACTGGGACGAGCTGCGCGCCACCACCATGTCGGCGACCAGCCGCACGCTGCTGCAGGTCACCGTGGAAGAGGCCGCCCTGGCCGACGAGATCATGAGCGTGCTGATGGGCGACGACGTCGAATCGCGCCGCAACTTCATCACCACCAACGCCCGCGACGTCCGCAACCTGGACTTCTGATGAGTGCGGTCCGACTCATCTCCCTCCACGCCGGGCTCCCCGCAACCTGGACTGCTGATCGGTTGAGCAATGCCTGACGACACCAACCTCCCACCGCCCGCCCTGCCGTTCGAGCCGGTGCAACCCGTGCAGCTGCAGGACGAGATGGAGACCTCGTTCCTCGACTACGCGATGTCCGTCATCATGTCCCGGGCGCTGCCCGACGTGCGCGACGGCCTCAAGCCGGTGCACCGCCGGATCATCTGGGACATGGAGGACCAGGGCTTCCGGCCCGACCGACCGTTCGTCAAGTGCGCCCGCGTCTCGGGCGACACGATGGCCCGCTTCCACCCGCACGGCGACGGCGCGATCTACGACGCCCTCGTGCGCATGGCCCAACCGTTCTCGCTGCGCCACCCGCTGATCTCGTTCCACGGCAACTACGGCTCGCCGGACTTCGGCCCGGCCGCGTCGCGCTACACGGAGTGCCGTCTGTCGCCGCTGGCGATGCAGCTGCTCGCCGACATCGGCGAGGACACGGTGGACATGATCCCCACCTACGACGGGTCCAACGAGGAGCCGCGGGTGCTGCCGGCGCGCTTCCCGAACCTGCTCGTCAACGGCAGCCAGGGCATCGCCGTGGGCATGGCGACGAACATCCCGCCGCACAACCTCGGCGAGGTCATCGACGCCACGATCCACCTGATCGACAACCCCGAAGCGACCTCCGACGACCTGATGCACTTCGTCAAGGGGCCGGACTTCCCGACCGGCGCCAGCATCCTCGGCCGGGCCGGGATCATGGACGCCTATCGCACCGGTCGGGGCAGCGTGAAGATGCGCGCCACCGCCCTGATCGAGGAGAACAAGCGCGGCACCACCGAGATCGTCGTCACGGAGCTGCCGTACCAGACGAGCTGCTCGGCGATCGCCGCGCGCATCCAGGAGCTCGTGGACGGTGGCGACCTCGACGGGATCGCCGACGTCAACGACGGGTCGTCCGGGGGCGAGACCGAGCTCGTCATCACGCTCAAGCGCGACGCCAACGCCAACGTCGTGCTCAACAAGCTGTACAAGCTGACCCAGCTGCAGGCCAACTTCGCCATCAACATGGTGGCCCTCGTCGACGGCGTGCCGCGCACGCTGAACCTCACCCAGGCGCTGGCCGGCTACGTGCGCCACCAGATCGAGGTCATCACCCGGCGGTCGAAGTTCCGCCTGCAGAAGGCCCGCGATCGCGAGCACATCCTCGAGGGCCGCATCAAGGCGCTCGACGTGATCGACGCGATCATCGCCCTGATCCGCAGCAGCGACGACGCAGCGGCGGCCAAGACCGGCCTGATGGCCGAGCCCTTCGAGTTCTCCGAGCGCCAGGCGATCGACATCCTCGACATGCAGCTGCGCCAGCTGACCCGGCTGTCGCGCATCGACCTCGAGACCGAGCTCGCCGACGTGCGGACGCGCATCCAGGGCCTCGAGGCGATCCTCGCCGACGACGTCCTGCTGCGAACGGTGATCAAGGACGAACTGCTGGCGGTCAAGGAGGAGTTCGCCACGCCGCGCGTGTGCCAGATCACGCTCGACTCGGGCGACATGTCGATCGAGGACCTCGTCGACGACAAGGAGCTCGTCGTCGTGATGACCGAGGCGCAGTACGTCAAGGCCGTGCCGGCCGGGTCGTTCAAGACCCAGGCCCGCGGTGGACGCGGCGTCAGCGGCGCCAAGCTGAAGACCGACGACCTCGTGCGCCACGTGATCTTCACGACGGCCCACGCCTACCTGTTGTTCTTCTCGAACCTCGGCAAGGTGTACCGCCTGCGGGCGCTCGAGATCCCCGAGCGCGAGCGCACGGCGAAGGGCATGCCGATCGTCAACCTGTTGCCGTTGCAACCAGGTGAGAAGATCCAGGCGATCATCGACACCCGCGACTTCGCGGGCGAGCGGTTCCTGTTCTTCGCCACCAAGCTCGGCACGGTGAAGAAGACGGCGTTCGACGCCTACGACTCGAGCCGTCGCGACGGGCTCATCGCCCTCAACCTGCGTGAGCACGACGAGCTGGTCAAGGTCATCGAGACCGGTGGCGGCGACGACATCTTCATGGTCAGCCGCCGGGGCATGACGATCCGCTTCACCGAGGACGACGTGCGTCCGATGGGTCGCAGCGCGGCCGGGGTGCGGGGCATGAAGCTGCGCACCGGCGACGAGGTCGTCTCCGTCGACGTGGCCCGCGACGACACCGCGATCCTGATGGTGACCGAGGCCGGGTACGGCAAGCGCACCCAGCTGGAGCACTACAACGCGCAGGGCCGTGGCGGGCAGGGCGTGATCGGCATCAAGCTCACCGGTCGCAAGGGCGAGGTCGTCGCCGCGTTCATGGTCGGTCTCGACGACGAGATCGTGGCCGTGTCATCGAGCGGGATCACGATCCGCATGCCGGTGCGCGAGATCTCCTCGCAGGGCCGTGGCGCCACCGGGGTCCGGGTGATGAACCTCGACGACGGAGCCTCCGTCGCCTCGGTCGCCCCGATCCTGGCCAGCGACGACGCCTGAGCGCTCGGCGGCCACGCGCCGCCCTGATCCGACGACGGCCGCACCAGCGGCGAGGTGACGGGATGGTTCGACGCGGAGGTCGTGGAGGTGGCGCGCGGCGCCGGCGATGGCAGGGCGACGACGGCCAGGCGGTGCCGCTCGCCGCGGCGCTGGTCGCGATCGCGGCGGTGCTGGTCATCGGGATGGGCGCCCTCGCCGGCGACGTCGGTGACGCCGGTCGGGCGCGATCGGCGGCCGATGCGGCGGCGCTCGCCGGCGTCAGCGGCGGACGGTCGGCGGCGGCGGCGCTGGCGACCGCGAACGGCGGTGTGCTTGTCGCCTGGCAGGGGGACGGCGATGCCGTGGAGGTGACGGTCCGGGTCGGCCGGGCCAGCGCCACCGCTCGGGCGACCGGCGGCGCGGCGGGTGGTTGACGCCGCGACGTGCCCCCGTCCGGCGGGGGCCCTTGCGTACACTTGAACGTCGTGGCCCCCAGCAAGCGCGCCGGTGACACGGTCGACGAGGCCGTCGACCAGGGTCAGCCCGACGCGAACGGGAACGGGCACGGTGGCCAGAGTGGCAACGGCGACCACAGCGACGACGGCGACCACGGCGAGGACGACAGCAACGGCGGCGCCAATCGGCCGCGCCGACGGTCGGTCGTCTCCCCGTCGAGCACGCCGACGCCCGAGCGGGGCTCGACCTCGTCTCGCGGGGCCTCGTCCAGCTCGATCACCAAGCGCTCGCTGACCGGCACGCCCAGCACCTTCCCGGAGGACGGGTCGGCCGAGGCGGACGAGAGCTTCGCCGCCCCCGCCGCTGCAGCGGTGGCCGCCGGCGCAGCAGCTGCCACGGCCTCAGCGGCCGTCGCCGACACGCGCAGCGAGGCCGCTGCGGCACCGAGCGCGACGCCTGCCGGCACCGACGTGGCCGTCCCGAGCGAGGACGTCGCCTCGCCATCCGATGCGACCACCGTCGCGCCGACCGCGATCCCGATGCCCCCGCCGGCGAACGTCGGCACGCCGCTGACCGAGGCCGATGTGCCACGGCCGATCGACCGGACCGGTCACGACCTCGTGGTCCCGATCCCACTGCCGATGGTCGTCCCGCAGGGCCCGGCATCGTTGGCCGGTCCGCCGCTGGAGCGAGGGTCAGGGGAGCTGACGCGTCCGGCCGAGCCGCTCGAGGGGCCGTACGTCGGCTCGTCACTCGCCGCGCACCAGGTCGCACCGGTGCCGCGCCTGCGCGGTCGGCGGCCCCGGGTCAGGCGGGTGACCCGAGTCGTGCGCCACGTCGATCCGTGGAGCGTCTTCAAGATCGCCATCATCTTCAACCTGGTGCTGTACGTGGTGCTGCTGACGGCGGGCGTCCTGCTGTGGAACGTCGCCTACGCCACCGGCACGGTCGACAACCTGGAGCGCTTCTTCGAGTCGTTCGGGTGGTCGACGTTCGAGTTCCACGGCGGGGCCATCTTCCACGCCGCGTGGATCGCCGGGCTCTTCGGCGTCATCGGCCTCACCGGGGTCGCCGTGCTCGCCGCCACCCTGTTCAACCTGATCACCGACCTCGTCGGCGGCGTGCGCCTGACCGTGCTCGAAGAAGAGGTCCAGGAGCGCACGATGGCGCCCATGCGGCGCTTCGTCGTGCGCCGCCCGACGGCACCCAACGCCGGCGATCCGTCGAACGGGCTGCGCCGGGAGTCCGACCGGCTCCCGGAACCGCACGTCCCGAACGACGAACCGGGGCGGTAGATTTCACGACCGGCTCCGGGGCTATAGCTCAGTCGGTTAGAGCGCATCCCTGATAAGGATGAGGTCGCAAGTTCGATTCTTGCTAGCCCCACCGAAAAACCCCTGGTCAGAAGGGGTGAGCCTGGGCCCTGAAGGGTCCGCCCGGACCCAGGTGGGCAACGAGGTGGGCAATGGAGCTGTGCTGGCCCGGCTCATAGTGGTCACGTTGGCTCCGGCAGGTGGGTGACACTTTCGGGACTGGCTCCGGTAGCTGGGCGACAGCTGGTTCCGGTAGCTGCGTTCCACGTTCGGGTCCGCGTCTGCTGCGGTTGAGCCTTCTTCGATGGTGATCGTCAACGGTCGCCTGCTCGGGGGAGGTCCGTGGTCGTGCTGTCGGAGTTGGGTGTGGTGGAACAGCGGTATCAGGCGGTGCTCGAGGTGGTGAACCAGGGCGTGTCGGTGTCGGAGGTCGCTCGCCGGTCGGGGTGACGCGGCAGTCGGTGCATCGCTGGTTGCGCCGGTACGCGGCCGAAGGGCTGGGCGGGTTGGTGGATGGGTCGGCGAAGCCGTTTGTCGTGTCCGCATCAGATGGCGCCGGAGGTGGAGGCGCGGATCGTCGAGCTGCGTCGTGAGCGGCCGGGGTGGGGTCCGCGCACGATCCGGTTCCGCCTGGAGGCGGAGCGGGTGTCGCCGTTGCCGGGCCGGTCGTCGATCTATCGGTGTCTGGTGCGTCACGGGTTGATCGAGCCCGAGGCTCGGCGACGCAAGAAGGCGGACTACAAGCGGTGGGAACGCTCCCGGGCGATGGAGTTGTGGCAGATGGACATCGTCGGCGGGGTGCGGATCGTGGACGGGGTGACGGCGTCGATCGTGTCGGGGGTCGACGATCACAGTCGGTTCGTGATCTCGGCCCGGGTCGTGGAACGAGCGACGGCTCGTCCGGTGTGCGACGCGCTCGCATGGTCGATGCGCACCCATGGGGTGCCTCAGGAGATCCTGACGGACAACGGGAAGGTGTTCACCGGCCGGTTCGGGCCCGGCACGGGTGAGGTGTTGTTCGATCGGATCTGCCGGGAGAACGGCATCAAGCACATCCTCACGGCGCCGCGGTCTCCAACCACGACCGGCAAGGTCGAGCGTTGGCACAAGACCCTGCGTCGCGAGTTCCTCAACGGGCGGGTGTTCGACTCGATCGCGGATGCCCAAGCCCAACTCGACCGCTGGGTGCACATCTACAACCACGAGCGCCGCCATCAAGGCATCGGCGGCGTCGTGCCGTGGGAACGGTTCCGGCTCGCCAAGAACGAGCCGGTCGAGCCCGTGGAACTGGCCGAAGAGCCGACCACGACGCGGCGGGTCGGTCGCACCGGCAAGATCAGCTTCGCCGCTGCGACGTATCCGGTCGGAGTGTGGCTGGCTGGCGAGACCGTCGATGTGTCGGTCGCCAACGGGTTGATGTCGATCCATCACCGCGGTGTGCTCATCGCGACGCACGCCCAGCGACACCGCCCCGACAAGGAGACCCCGGCACTGAACCGCACCGTGACGCGCCAAGCGGCCTCGTCCACGCCAGGCAACGGTCGGCCAGAGCGTCACCCGCAAGGTCGACTCATCCGGCGGTGTCTCCTTCGCCGGCTGCAGCTACAAGGTCGGCAGGCGCCACACACGCCGTCAGGTCCAAGTCGCCATCGTCGGCGAGACCGTGGAGATCTCCGCCGGCGGCGAGGTCCTCAGGGTGCATCCGATCCGCCACGACCGCTCCCGCGAGCACGGCGCCTTCGCCAACGCCGGCGGACGCCCATCACGAACCAACGCCGCGTAACCCCACCCCGACCTGTAACAGGCGTACCGGAGCCAACCTGTCGCACGGGTACCGGGACTTGACATCCCGGTGCGCGCCCGTCGGCCTATGGTCGGCGTCGTGCGTGTGACCACGGGAGAGATCAGCCTGCACGTGGCCGAGGATGGTGACCCTGCGGCCCCGCCCTTGCTCCTACTGCACGGGATCATCGGTTCGAGGGCGACGTGGAGCTGGCTGGTACCCGAGCTCGTCGACCGGTTCCGTGTGCTCCGGCTGGACCTCCGCGGTCACGGCATGTCCGATCGGGCTCCCGGCAGCTACACGGCCGATGGGTACGTCGCCGACGTGATCGCTGCGCTCGAGCAGGCAGCGAACGGTCCGTGCCTCGTCGTCGGCCACTCGCTCGGCGGTGTGACGGCGGCGGCGATCACGCAGCGCCGGCCGGATCTGCTCGTCGGTGCCGTGCTGGAGGATCCCCCACTCGGCGCGATGTCGCCGGCGGAGCCATCGTCGCTCGACGGCAACCCGTTGATGGACGGCTTCAGGTTCCTGCGCGGGGCGATCCCGGAGATGCAAGCGGCGGGGATGGCCCACGATGACCTCGTCGCCGTGATCGCCGCGACACCCCACGCGTCGGGAAGGACGTTCGGGGAGGTGTTCGTCCCGGATGGTGTGGCGTCGATGGCGTCGTCGCTGCTCGAGGTCGATGCGTCGGTGCTTGACCCGGTGCTCACGGGCGGGACTGGTGCGTTCCTCGACCCAACCTCACCGTTTGGCGTGCCGACGCTGGTGATCGCCGCCGATCCAGCGCAGCCCGATGCGGTCGCCAGCCTCGACGCGGTGGCGCACTACGCGTCGATGTCGGCCGACGTCGGTGTCGTCGTCGTCGCTGACGCGGGTCACTCGATCCACAACGAGCAGGCAGGGCGAGCGCCGTTCCGAACCGCGCTGTGCGGTTTTCTCGATGCTCACGCAGGTGCCTGAGGCCGAGCCGGGCGTCGCTGCGCTCGCGGTGACTCGCGCACCTCGCCGAGGGCGACGTGATCAGGTCTTCGACCGAGGTGGCGAGCTCCTCACCGATGTGAGGCAGGATCTCGACCATGTGTCATTCGTACTCGTAGCCGGGCCAGAACTCGATCGTGCGCATCTCGGTACGACCGGCGAACTGCTTGATGCCGGTGGTGTCGTGCCCGGGGAAGATGAACGCCTCGTGCTCGGTCGCGAGCGTGCGGATGGTCTCCACGGAGGAGTGCCATTTCTCGCTCTCCCACACAATCGGTGAGCCGACCGCCGGTGGGCCATAGCTGTCGTGGTGGTACAGCGCGTCGGAGGTGAGCATCACCCATCCGGTCGAGTCGAGGCGCACCATCATGCCCATCTGCCCCGGCGTGTGACCGGGGAGGCTGACGAGCCGGACATCGCTGGTCAGCTCGATGCTGTCGCCCGACACGGTCGTCGGCGCCTGGTGGTCGAAGAACGCGAAGTCCACCTTGGCGAAGAAGTTCTCGGAGTCCTCTTGCATGCTCTGGACGTGGCGGTACTCGTCTTCGTGGACGACGATGTCGACGTTGGCATCTTCGAAGATCCGCAGCCCGCCGGCGTGGTCGGTGTGGAGGTGGCCCATCACGACCCAGCGGAAGTCCTCCGGTCCCAGCCCCAGCTGCTTGAGCCGGTTCTCGAGACACACCTCTGGCGGCGCCGGGCTCAGGTCGACGAGCTCCTGCCACACCGAGAGCCACTCGTCTGACGCTCGCGTCGAGATGCCGGTCTCCCAGAGGATGCGGCCGTCCGGGTGCTCGATGATGTAGGCGATCGCCGGGCACTGGTACGGCACGTTCTGCAGTTCCGGCTTCTCGACGATGAGCGACATGTCGAGTCCCATGTAGCCGAGGTTGACACCCTTCAGGCTGATCCCCATCTCTCCTCCTTCGTCTGCGGTGGTCGGTCGCGGCGTGTCCGCGCCGTCAGCGGAAGGCCGGGATGATGTGCTCGGCGAAGAGCTCGATCTGGCGGCGCGGCCTCGTCGATCGGCATCAGGCCCTGGTCGAAGAACCACGAGAACCACTCGAGCTCGCCGTCGCCGCCGTGGATGCCGTGGAGCTCCTCGATCTGGCGCTTGATGTCGTCGACGGTGCCGGCGAGGCCGTACTTCACGTTGACGAACCGGTCGAGCGTCCACTCCGACGGCGGCAGCGGCGTGTGCGGATCGAGCGGGTACTTCTCGGCATCCTCGGGGAACCGGAACGCCTCCCAGAAGCCGAAGCCGGCGAAGTAGGCGTTGAACCCGAAGAAGTTCGTCTTCTCCAGCAGCGCCAAGCCCTCCTCGCGCGTGTTGCCGAACGAGACGGCCCGGAACGCGCCGACGGACTCACCGAGGCCGAGCGTGCGCCCGGACGCCGCGGCGACATCGCGGTAGATCTGCACAGAGACGTCGGAAGTCGGGAGGGTTCGACACGAGGATCATCGGCATCACGCCGACCTTCGCCGTGTGGCGGATCGTCGATTCGCTCACCGAGAAGGGCTGGAACGCCGGTGGGTGCGGCTGCTGGTACGGACGGGGGATCACCGAGATGCCGCGGATGATGCCCTGCTCGTCGATCTCTCCCGGCGCTCCGAAGCGCCGTGTCCAGTCGGCAGCTGGCCAGCCGCTGATGCCCTCGTCGTACGGGAACGGCACTTGGTAGAACTCGCCCTTGTACTGCAGGAGGTCCTCGTCCCACGCCTTGTAGATGATGTCGATGTACTCCTCGTGCACTCGCTTGTTGTGCTGGTCGACGTCAGCCGCCGTCCATCGGCGTCGCCCGCACCGGCACGCGCTGTCCGAGGACGTCGACCCAGCGCTGCTGGTAGCCACGAGCGAACCCGGCGTAGACCCGACCCTTCGTCAGGTGGTCGAGGTACGCGATCTGCTCGGCCGCCCGCAGCGGGTCGCCAGCCGGCAGCACCATCGCCAACGGGGCGAACTTGATCTGCTTCGTGCGTGCCGCGAGGTCGGCGTAGAGCAGCATCGGCGCCACCGACGCCTCGTAGCCCTCCGAGTGGAAGTGGTGCTCGGTCGTCGAGAAGCAGTCGAACCCGGCGTCGTCGGCGAGCGTGCAGAGCGTGCGGACCTCGTCGATCATCATCTGGAACCGCTCGTTGTTGCGGCCGATGGGCCGGAGCCGTTCCCGCTCCTCCATCGTCGCCGGGACGGTCGGCAAGACGAACAACTGGAACTTCATGGATCGGGCTCCTTCCGGGTCGCCTCGTGAGCGTGGTGGTGGTTGTCGTCGAGGTCGTGGTGGTGGTCGGTGTCGTGGGGGTGCGCGACGTGGTCGTGACTGTGGCCGTGGAGGTGGTCCTGCAGGCGTCGCCGGGCTGGCGCGTCGAGTGGCGCTTTGGTCGCCCGCTCGCGGTCGAGGCGTTCCTTCGCGGCGCGCGCCGGTCGGACGCCGAGCAGGCCGCCGATGCCGAATCGTCGTCGGGCCAGAGCCCCGCACTGGGGGCACACGATGCTGTCGGCGACCGGCGACGAGGCAACGACCTCGTGCGTCGCCGCGCATCCCTCGCAGCGGTAGTCGACGAGCAGCACTCTCCTGAAAACCGTACTCGTCCGCAACGAGGCCGTGAACACGTCACCCGCACCGTGGGGCGTCGGTCCGCGACCAGCAGCCGTTGGGGGTGCTCGCCAGATCGACTCGCGACCAGAACAGTCCACGGTGGGGGAAGCGGCCGACTGCTCAGAAGCCCTTCTCGACTGCCGAGACGAGATCGTCCGGTGGTGTCGTCGGGCGGGCGCCGCTCGCCGGTCGCGTGCGGGGAAACAGCAGCGCGACGCGAGTGCCGAGGAGCTCGGCAACCTCGGTCTGCGTCATCGCCGCGACCTCGCCGAGCTCGCCGGCCGAGCGACGGACGTCGTCGACAGCGGCCTGGAGCTGGGCGGCGATGGCGATGATCGCAGCGGCCCGCCCGAGCGGATCGTCGGCGGCGCCGGCGAACTCGTCGCGGGCTCGGTCGAGTTCGCGGCGAGCCGGTCGAGGGCGCTGAACGCAGCGGTCTGCACTGCTTCTTGGCGTCGGTGACGATCCTGTAGCGCTTGGTGGGCCTGTCGTTTCCGCTCGCGGATCGCCGCTCGTTGGCTGTCCGTCGTGGTCGCCATGTGGCGATGGTAAGTGGCTCGGTTTGTGGGTTGTGGGCATCGCCAGTGACGTTGCCTGGAGTGCTGTGCCACGGCTTGGATCTTGTACAGCGCCAGCTCGTCGACCACGCAAGGGCGGCGCGTCGATCGCCGCGATCGACGGGCAGCGGGCGTCGATCCAGTCGACGATCGTGTCGAGCGTCGCCTCACGATCGAGGTCTCGCAACAGGGCGTGATAGCCGTGTCACATTGCAGAGCGACGCCGCGGACCCGCTCGGAGCGGCCGTGTGATCGTTGATCGAAGGCGTCCACCCGGTAGCCGGCGGCGGTGCGCGGCCAACCAACCGATCCTCTCGTGCACGGTGCTCAGAGGCGGGTGCTGCGACGCTCGAGGAACAGCGTGTCGCGCCACGCCCCGTCGAGCTGACCGATGCGCTCCCGTCGGCCGACGATCCGGAACCCGGCCCGCTCGTGCGTCGCGATGCTGGCGCCGTTCTCCGGGAAGATGCCGGTCTGGATCGTCCAGTAGCCGGCCCGCTCCGCCCCGCACACCAGGGCGTCGAGGAGATCGCCGCCGACACCACGACCGCGATGCCCGGGGTGGATGTACACGCTGTTCTCGGCCACTCCGGCGTACACACAGCGATCCGAGACCGGGCTCAGCGCCGCCCAGCCGACCACCACGTCGTCGATGGTGGCGACGAGGCGATGGTCCGCGAGGTGGCTGCCATCCCAGCGTTCCCAACTCGGCGCCTCGGTCTCGAACGTGGCATTGCCGGTCGCGATCCCGGCCTCGTAGATGTCGCGCACCGCGGGCCAGTCCTCGTCGCGCATCTGACGGACCGATGTCGCCGGCTTGGCGGCGCGGATGATCGCGTTGGAGAGGCCGGCGCCGATCGCCTCGGTCAGCGTGACCTCCACGTGGGCGAGCCCGGCGTGGCGCAGCGCGTCGTCATAGTCGTCGGGTGTGATCGCGCCGGCGCCGCACGAGACCGTGGTCGGTGTGCCGTCGTCGGGCCCGGCGCGAACGATGTCGCTGATCCCGACGCGCCCACCGGGCCGCAGCACGCGGGCGATCTCGGCGAACGTGGCACCTTTGTCGCCCGACAGCACGATGACGCAGTTCGAGATCACGACATCGACCGACGCGTCCTCGAGTGGGACCTGCTCGATCGTCCCGTGGAGGAACTCGACGTTGGTCGCACCGGCGTCCGACGCGTTGCGACGGGCCAGCTCCAGCATCTCGACGGTGGCATCGAGGCCATAGACGAACCCGGTCGGGCCGACCCGGCGGGCCGACAGCAACACGTCGATCCCACCGCCCGAGCCGAGGTCCAGCACGGTCTCTCCAGGATGCAGATCGGCAACTGCGATCGGGTTGCCACACCCGAGGCTGACCTGCACCGCTGCGTCCGGGAGACCGGCCAGATCGTCGTAGTTCCCCGCCCCGAAGGGACCGTCACCGGACGCACAGCCGTCGCGGGCATCGCCGGCGTCGACCCGTCGGGCCGCCTCTGCGTAGCGCCCGAGGGCGGGGTTCCGCACCGTGTCCATCAGCAGGTCCCGGTGGCGCAGGCATCGCCGCTGTCGTCCCACGGTGCCACGAGCGGCAGACGTCCCATGATCAGCTCGGCGGCGGACGGGAAGCAGGCCAGGCAGCGGTCGTTGATCCGCCACCAGCTCTGCGTCCCGGTCCGCTCCACGTGGACGAAGCACGTCTCGCCCAAGATCTGCAAGTGGTGCGACACCGTCGACTGGCCGACGTCCATCGCTTCGACGACCTCACCGGTCGTCATCGGCCGCGCCTCGGTGGCCAGCAGGTTGAGGATCAGGATCCGCGTCGGATCACCGAGCGCCTTGAACCAGCCGGCCCACGTCGAGGCGTCCTCACGGGACACGGTCGGAGCAGGAATCGTCGAAGAACTAACCATCGACCATTGACGATAGTCGATTGGTTGGGTACTGTCCATCCCCAACGCATCGACACTCGTCGATCAAGACCTTCGATCAATCAAGGAGTCACCAATGAGGTTGCAGCTGGCCCTCAACGTCGCCGACCTCGACGAGGCCGTCGAGTTCTACACGAAGATGTTCGGCGTCGGCCCGGCCAAGACCAAGCCCGGCTACGCCAACTTCGCCATCGACGAGCCACCGCTGAAGCTGGTGCTGTTCGAGGGTGAGGGCGACACCGGGACGATCAACCACCTGGGAGTGGAGACCGAGACCTCGGCCGAGGTCGTCGCCGCTGAGGCCCGCCTCGCCGGTGAGGGCATCGAGACGACCGGCGTCGACGACACCGTGTGCTGCTACGCCGAGAAGACCGAGACCTGGGTCCACGGCCCGGACGGCACTCGGTGGGAGTGGTATGTGAAGCACGGCGACACCGAGCAGTTGCAGAACGTCGTGATCGGTACCCGCAGCGGGGTCGGTGGGGGCGGTTGCTGCGCCACCTGAGCGCATGATGGACGCTCCACCGTCACGGCAGCGGGGCCTGCTCGCCGGTCTGGCGGTGTCCGAGACGGTGTCGTGGGGGATCTGCTACTACGGCTTCGCGGTGCTGCTCCCGCCGATGGAGCGCGACCTCGGCTGGAGCCGCGCCACGCTCGTGGGGGCGTTCACGATCGCCGTGATCGTGTCCGGGTTCGCGGCGTTCCCGGTCGGGCGGTGGCTCGACCGAGGCTCGGCCCGCCTGCTGATGACGGCCGGCTCGATCCTGGCCACGCTCGGGGTGCTGGCGTGGTCGCAGTCCCGGTCCGTCCCTGCGTTCTACGGGTCGTGGCTGCTGATCGGGCTCGCCATGGGCCTCGTGCTCTACGAGCCGGCGCAGGTCGTGCTGATCAAGCAGTTCGGTTCCCGTGCCACGTGGGCGATCACCAGCCTCACGCTCGTTGCCGGGTTCGCGTCGACGATCTTCCAGCCGACCATCGCGGTCTTGCAGGATGCTCGGGGTTGGCGCGGCGCCCTGGTGATCTGCGCCGTCGGTCTCGGCGTGATCACCATCACCATCCACGCCCTCGTGCTGCCCGGCCGGCCGCAGCACGCGGCTGCGCACGTCGTGACGGAGTCCGAGATCGCCGCAGCCCCACCACCTCCAGTCGTGGTGGTGCGCGACCCGGCGATGCTCGGCCTGACCATCGCCTTCACCATGTCGATCGGCGCCATGAGCGCGGCGATCGTCCACCTCATCCCGTACCTCACCGACCACGGCTGGACCGACCTCCACGCCGCAATCGCCGCCGGGCTCATCGGCGCCACCCAAGTGGCGGCGCGCGTGGTGTTCGGTCTCTTCGCCGAACGCGTCGCCCCGGCCCGACTCGCCCTCCTCGTGCTCCTCGTCCCCGTCGGTGGCATCGTCCTGCTCGCCACGTCGAACGGCGCCGCAACCGCGTGGATCGCCGTGGCCCTCCTCGGCATCGGCCAAGGCACGACGACCCTCCTGCGTCCACTCGTCCTGTCCAGGCGGCTCAACCCGCTCGTCTACGGACGCGGCGCGGCGCAGAGCGCAGCGTGGAGCACCATCGCCCGCGCCGTCGCCCCGCTCCTGCTCGCCGGCGCCGCCGGCCTCGGCGCCAAGGGCTACCCGATCGGCTTTGGCGTCTTCGCAGTCATCGGCGTGGCCGGCGCCGTCGTCGCCCACCACAGCCTCCTCATCCCGCCTCCCGTCCTCGTCCCGGCGTACGCCGAGACGGTCCGATGACCGATCACCACAACCGAAAGGTGGCGCCGTGCCCCGCATGAAGCCCGACGACGACATTTGGCCAACGTCCAAGCGGCTCGTCGACACGTACATCGCCTCGGAGCACCGCGACGCCTTCTTCACCAACATGCGCACCGAGCACCGGCTCCTGTTCGAGCTCCGCGCCGACGTCGTGCGCGCCATCGACATGCGCGTGTACCGGGGCAAGCGGGCCGATCGTGACCTCCAACGCCGCTGGACACCCGACGCCGCAGCGATTGACCTGGCCGACGTCGCGCTGGACGGCTGGTCAGAGACGCCGTAGCAGGCAGCCCGCGCGGACACCGCTGAGACGGGCAGGAGGGACGATGCACGGTGGAAGTGCCCTCGTTCGCCGATCACCCCCGTGCGAGGCCTCCCACGTTGCGTTCCCTCCCTGTCATGGGAGCGTCGTTCGGGATGCCTGAGCATGCGCCGCCACCGGCCCAGTGACGAGGCGATCCCGGTCGGACCGACAAGCACGCCCGGTCTCACCATCAGGACTTGCGCCCGGACTACGGCCGGAGCCGCCCGAGGTCAGGGAGAACCGCCCGACGGGCGTCCTCGAACGACCTCCGACCGGCAGCTCGGCGGCGTCGACCTTGCCGTCGAGCACGAGGTCAACTGGACGGCACGTGGTGCAGCCGGGTCTGGGCTGTGCCGTTGTTCCCGAGGCGGTAGATCGCGAACAACGACGGGTGGAAGGTGAACGACTCGAACGGTTCGGCCTCGAGCGCAACGAGGTCATCGAGGGTGGCCATGCCGACGCTGACGTGGGCCGCGTAGTTCGCGCCCGTGTGGTCGGGCACGAAGCACTCGACGTACTCGATCGTCCCGGCGTCGATCTCGGGCTCCTGCTCACTCGTGACGAACGCGGTGGCGTCCCCGCCGGCAGCGGTCCACGGTGCTGTCGCCTCGATCAGCGCGGTCTGCAACTCGATGACGACTGGGTCGGCCGCCACAGAGACAACAGCGGTCGCGACACCGGGCGTCGACGGATCCTCCTCGTGCATCAGCCTGACGGCTATGAGATCGATCGTCGATACCTGTATCGCTGCGAGCGTGGAGCCGACGGCGTCGTACACGTCGACAAGTCGCTCAGCGTGCACGTAGCGCTGGAGCACCGTGATGTGTGGGGTGTGTCGCTCATCGAACGCGAACCCGGTCGGCACGCTCTCGAGCACTCGTGCGTTCAACGTCTTGACGAGGTCGAGCGCAGCGTCATCGAGGAGCATCAACACGTCGACCGCGGTGACCCCGTCGCCCATCACTCCGACGATGCCCGGTGAGCCGCACCCTCGAACACAACACCGCCTTCGTGTCCTGTGCTGAATCTCCGTCTCACCGCTTCCGGTGATGTCTGCGGGGTGAAGCGCGTTGCCGACGGTGGGCCGTGTTCTCCGGCCACGGAGGCCTGAGTCGTCACCCCGGGACCTCGAGATGCGAGGAAGCTTCTGACTCGTGCAAAGATCGCGTTTTGGGAGGGGTGAACGTGGTGCGACCGCCCGCGCACGATGGACCAGGGCCGATCTCGACATGACACGGCTGGCGCGCGCGCTCGTGACGATGGGCGCGGCCCTGTTGGCCGTCCCCGTCCTCGCCGGCGGCGTCGCCGCGGCACCGGGTGACGAACCGGCGACGACGACCACGTCGACGGCGCCGACGACGATCGTGCCCGCCGAACCGACCACGTCGACGACTGCGGCGAGCGCCTCCACGTCGTCGTCACGCCCCGATGAGTCGACGCCGTCGACGACCACGGCCGCGACCGACCCGGCAGCACCGGACGAACCGTCCACCACTGCGAGCGGGGGCGACGACCCGGTCGCCGCGGCCGCCGAGGACACGTCGACCACGACGAGCGAGCCCGAGTTCGTCATCCTGCTCACGCCGGACCCGACGAACACCATCGCCATCGACAAGACGAACACCGCCGACGGCCAGCCCGCTCGCGACGACACCACGGCACAGCCGGGCGACAGCTACACCTACAACCTCTTCGCGTCGTGCTCGAGCATCAACGTCGACTGCGTGAACCTCAGGGTGGTCGACACGTTCCCCGCCGACATCGTCGTGGACGAGTCGTCGTTCAGCGGTCCTTCGGCGTCGTGCGGCGACCTGGTCGGGGTGCGCGACGTCACCTACGACAGCGGGACCCGAACGCTCACCGTCGTGTACATCCAGCCGCTCGCCAACCCGCCCGGCGCGCTGGGCAAGATCGCCGGCACGAGCGACAGCTGCATCATCCGCGTCACGCTGCCCGCCGACACGCCGCTCGAGGACGGCGCCGTCATCGCCAACGAGGCGACGATCTCGGCCGACAACGTCGCCGAATCGGCGACCGACCCCAGCAACGTCAACGTCGACGTGCCGCGCACCGTCGGCGTGCAGACGACGAAAGCGTTCACCGACCCCTCGTCGATCGCCGGCGACCCCAACGCCACGACGACGATGCAGCTCGGCAGCAGCAACCAGTCGTCGAACTCGGCCGAGGTCACGGACCTGACGATCGAGGACTCGACCGCCGCGACGTACGACTACCTCGACGTCACGGCGGTCACGGTGACCCAGTACCCGGCCGACGCCACGCAGGCCCAGCTGCTCGTCTGCCCACAGGCCAGCGCGCCGTGCGACGACTCCGAGTGGGTCGCCGGCGGCACCGGCACGCCGCCGGGGCCTTCGACGTTGGCCTTCCCGGGCTTGGTCCCGGCGGCCCAGGTCGTCGGGGTGCGCGTGGTCTTCACGGCGACCGCCCCTGACATCATCGAGAACCAGGCCAATGGCGGCACCGCCGCTGTCGACGTCGACATGGCCCTGCGCGGCACCCGCCGCTCGGACGGTCTGCCGATCACCCAGATCCCCTCGACGACGACGATCGACAACACGGCGACGTCGACGGTCAACGACCCCGGCGCCACCCCGACCACCGCGACGGACGACGCCACTGCGCAGTACCAGATCCTGCCGCCGACGCTGTCGATCACGCCGACGAAGTCGTTCTTCGCCGACACCAACGGGAACTACCAGACCGACCCCGGCGAGCACGCCGTGATCGGCGAGGACTCCGGGGTCTCGATGGTGATCAACGCGAGGAACGCCTCGGCGTTCCCGATCTCCGAGATCGTCATCACCGAGCCGGCCACCTCGACGCCGGCGAGCGAGTTCCAGAAGTTCGACCCCGACTCGGTCCGGTTGACGTTCCCCGCCGGTGCCGCCAACGCCAACGTCGTCGTGACCTACGAGGGCGGCGCCACCACGACCAACGACTATCCGGCGCCGGGGCCAGGCGACATCGCCCTCCACCCGCCCGCCGCCAAGGTCACGTCGATCACCGTCACCTACACGGGCGATCCGACGGTCGACAGCGGCAACACGATCCAGCCCGGTGCCACCGCCGGCCTCGGCGTCCACGGCAACCTCAACGACCTCGTCGACGGCAGCGACGTCGGCTCCGGCGGCACCATCGCCGGGATCGACAACTGCGCCGACGTCGACGCCACCGGGACGCCGTACCCCGGCGGGACCGGTACCGCTGCCGGCACGGCGTGCGCCCAGCTGCCGATCGAGGAGCGCAACGCGGACACCGGCGGCGTCAAGGTCCCGTCGCAAGGCACCGTCCCCATCGACCAGATGGTCGTGTTCACGATGACGACCACGAACAACGGCAACCTCCCGCTGCTCGACCTCGTCGTCGCCGACCCGCCGACCGGCGCCGACGGCACACCTCCGACGCCGGACATCAACTCGGTGTGGTACTGGGGCGCGTTCGTCGGCGCCGACGTGACGCCGGCATCGATGGCCTCGCGGGTCACGATCGAGGTGTACACGGTCGCTGGCGGCTGGCAGCCGCGCCCGCTGGACGCGACGACCGACGTCCTGCGCGCCACCTACCCCGACGTCATCGGCGTGCGCGGGCGGATCGACGCCCTCGGGCCGACCGAATCGTTCAACTTCCGGGTGGCGATGACGTCCCGCATCCCGCGGCCTCCGGGCGACGTGCCTGCCACGCTCACCAACTGCTACGGCGTCACCGCCGACACCGCCAACGGCGTCGACGGGGAATACGAGGCCGAGACCTACTGCTCGCCACCGATCCTTCCGGGTCCGATCACGGAGTCGGCAGCGATCAACAAGGCGATCAGCCCGGAGACGTTGCCCAAGCGGATCCCCGGGATGACGCCGCAGAACGCCACCGTGACGCTGCAGATCCGCAACACCGGCACGATCGCCGCCAAGACGCTGCAGATCACCGACAACGACGCCGCCGACACCCGCCGGCCGACTTCTGGGACGCTGTCGACCTCGTCGGCGTCACGTCGGTCCAGGCGCCGGCCGTGGGCGCGCTGCGCGACGCCGACCGCGTCCAGATCGACGCGTACGTCGACGCCGACGGCGCCGGCCCGGGCGTCGGCAGCTGGGTCGTCGGGAACCCGACGGCGATCAGATCGCCGTCCGTGCCGGTCCCCGCTGCCCAGGTGCGCGGCCTGCGCTTCACGTTCTTCGACACCACCCCGTTCAACCAGGGCTACGTGATGACGCCGTGCGACGGAGCCGACGTCAGCTGCGCCGGCATCGTCGAGTTCCAGGTGCAGCCGCGCCTCACGCTGGTCAGCACGGGGGCGCCGATCGCCGACACCGACCCGTGCCCTGACCCGAGCGTGAGCGACACCGTCTGCTCGCCGCTGCTCGACTCTGCGACCGGTGCCTTCACGACCCGTCTGCACCCCGACCCGGCGAACCCGGCGACGATCGACGAGGTCACCGACGACCTCTTCTTCGTGCCCGGCACCCCGGCGCTCGACGTCGCCAAGGGGCCTGAGAACGCCACCGTCCAGCCCGGCCAGCTCGCCACCTTCAACCTGGTGACGACGAACACCGGCACCGCCAACCTGCCCGACGTCACGGTCGCCGATCCACTGCCCGACGGCGTCCTGTTCGACCAGACCTACGCCGACCCCGTGACCGGTCTGCCCTTCACGGTGACGTGGTCCAACCTGCCCACCGGGTATCCGCCGCCGCCGGCGCCGACGTTCGCGACGACCGCCGACCCCGACGACTCGACCCGCGTCGGGCTCCTGCGCTGGACGTTCGAGGGCTGGGACATGCCACCGAACGCGTCGGTGAACATCCTCTACCGCTACACGCTCGAGCCCGGCGTGCTGGCCGGTCAGCAGATCACGAACACGATGGGTGCGTCGTCCCCGGTCGACGACCTCGCCTGCAGTGATCCGAACGACGGCCAGGTCACCGACGGTGACTTCGGCGACGGGCTGTACTGCACGGACCCGGCCAACGTGACGGTCACTGCCGGGGCCAACTTCGCCTCGCGCAAGTGGGTCGCCGGCAACCCGGCGCTCGGTTGGTACAACGTCCTCACCGGCGAGGGGGTCCCGGTCGGTGATCCGGCGTGCCTGTCCCTCGCGGCCAACGGCCGCACCTACACGACGAACCCGTGCATCGCCCTCGTCAACCCCGGCGAGCCGTTCCACTACGTCCTGCGCGTCCAGAACGCGGGCACCGAGAGCGCGCTCAGCATGACGATCGTCGACAAGTTCCCGGCGCCGGGTGACACCGGTGTCGCCGGTGCCGTCCGCGGCACCGAGTGGGCGACCGCACCCACGCTGGCCGGGCCGGCGACCTACACCGGGCCAGTCACCGGCACCCTGCAGTACACGACCGGCGCTCCGTGCGCCGCAGGGCTGCCGGCGTGGCCGTGCAACGACGTCACGTGGACCGGCGTCGCCGCGGCCGGATCGACCGGCCTGCGGTTGCTCGCCACCTTCGCGCCCTCGCTCCTGCCCCCCGGTGGCACGGTCGATGTCTCGTTCACGATGACCACCCCGATCGACGTGCCGCAGGTGTCGAACCCGACGATCGCGTGGAACTCGATCGCCCACTCCGAGGTCACCGACGTCGGCAATGGCCAGACCCGGCCTCTGGCCCCGCTCGAGCCGCTGAAGGTCGGCGTGGCCACGATGTACGGCAGCCTGCAGGTCACCAAGGACATCGGCGACAACCCCGCCGGCCTGCCGCTCGACGACGTCGCGTTCACGTTCGCCTACGACTGCACGACCGCCGGTGACACGCCGTGGCCGGTGTCCGGTCCCGGGACGGTCACCGCGACGCCGACCACACCCGGTGAGGTCACCGGCATCCCGTCCGGCTCGACGTGCACCGTCACCGAGACCGGCACCAACGGCGGCATCCCGGACAGCAACCCGGTCACCGTCGTCATCGCGCCGAGCGCCGATCCGGACACCCCGGTCCTCACGACTGCGGCGTTCACCGACGACTTCCCACTTGGCGAGTTCTCGCTCCTGAAGGAGGTGACCACGGACTTCGTGGACGACGACTTCGCGCAGGGGCCGTACCCGGTGACCGTGAACTGCACGTTCCTCGGCCAGACCATCACCGGGTTCCCGATCGACGTCGACCTCGATCCCGGCGTCGAGGAGACCGTCGAGGCACCGGTGGGGAGCGTGTGCACCGTCGTCGAGTCCGATGACCTCGGCGCGACGACGGTGACGTACGACCCGCCCAACGGTGACGGCACGGCGGCCGTGGTCACGGTCGACGCCGACGCGTCGGCCCAGGCCAGCGTCACCATCACCAACGACTTCCCAATCGGGTCCGTGACCCTGTTGAAGACGGTCACCGGCGGCGTCGATCCGGTGTTCACCGACCGGCCCGTACGTGGCCGACCTCGACTGCACGTTCCTCGGTGCGCCGCTCACCGGGTATCCCGATCGAGGACATCGAGCTCGATCCCGGCGTGCAGTCAGGCCCGTACGAGGCCCCAGTCGGATCCGTGTGCACCGTGACCGAGACCGACGACCAGGGCGCCACGACGGTGACGTACGACCCGCCGAGCGGCTCGCGTGACCGTGACCGAGGCCAGCGCCACGGAGCCGATCTCGATGGCCATCAGCAACGACTTCCCGGTCGGTGGCCTGCGGGTCACGAAGACGATCGGTCGCAACGATGCCGACCTCGACCTCGACGACATCCCCTATGGGTTCCACTACGAGTGCTCGTTCGACCCTGGCGCCGGCCCGCCGATCACCATCGAGGGCGACCTCGTCGCCACCGTGAACGATCCCGCCGAGGTCGACGGCCTGCCCGCGGGTGCCGAGTGCGTGGTCGAGGAGACCGACGCCCAGGGCGCCATCCCGAACGACCCGGTGACGGTCACGATCGTCGCCGGGACGATCCTGCAGCCGTACACGCCGGCCCCGTTCACGAACGACTACCCGACCGGCCGGGCCGAGCTCGTCAAGCTCCTCGACGGCGGCGCCCAGGACGAGTTCACCGGCGGGCCGTACTCGATCGCCGTCGACTGCGTCGGGCCCGGGCAGACCGAGTCCTTCCCCGGGTTCCCCGTCGTCGTCGAGGTCGTCCCGAACGAACCGGTCGGCACCGAGCTCCCCATCGGCACGACGTGCGTGTTCCGCGAGCTCGACCCAGCCGACGGTGTCACCGTCACCTACGACCCGGCGAACCCTGACGGATCCGGCGGCCTCGTGGTCGTGCCGTCCGTGGAACCCCCGCCGGACCAGGAACCGATCGCCACGGTCACCGTCACGAACACGTACACCACCGGTTCGCTCGTGATCACGAAGCAGGTCAGCGGGCCGGGGGTGCCGGCGTTCTCGCAGGGCCCGTTCGTGTTCGACGTCAGCTGCGACTACCAGGGTGTCGAGGACGTGTACTCGGTCGCCGTCGTGATCCCCGGCTCGCCGGACGGCACGCCGGTCGAGTCGGATCCTGTCACCGGCTTGCCGATCGGCGCGTCGTGCACCGTCACGGAGATCGATGCCGGTGGTGCCGACATCGTGACGCCGCCGCAGACCGTGACGATCGCGGAAGACGGACAGGCGAACGTCGCCTTCGTGGGCGTCGACAACCCGTTCTCGGCCGCAACGATCTCGGTCGTCAAGCGTGTCGACGGCACGGCCGCGACGAGCGCCTACGTCGCTGCGCTGCGCTACCCGATCGTCGTCCAGTGCGCCGTCGAGGACGACAGCGGCATCCTCGTCACGGTCCTCGACCAGACGGTCACCGTCGCCGGCGACGGCGTCGCCCGAGCTGTCACCGACACCGCCGGCGCTCCGGTGCTCGTCCCCCTCGGCGCCCGATGCTGGGGCAGCGAGGCCGACCCCGCCGGCGCGACCCGCGTGACGATCGATCACGACTCGTATGCCAACGGCGTCGAGGTCGTCGCATCGGCCGACCTGCAACCACTGCAGATCACCGTGACCAACACCTTCGACGCCGCCAGCCTGTCGATCACCAAGCACGCGATCAACGCCCCGAGCTCGGCCGCGGCCTACACCGTCACCGTCACGTGCACCGTGACCGGGCCCGACGGCACATCGGTCCCGGTCCCGCTCGTCGCCGGGTCGTCGCCGCTGACGATCCGCAGCGGCGAGACGGTCACGATCACCGCCCTCGCCGAGGCCGTCTGCACCGTGGCCGAGCCGAACCCGGGTGGGGCGAGCGTCACGCTCGCCGAGACGGGGGGCACCGACGGCAACGCCGCGGACGGGGTGGTCACGCTCGACGGTGACCGCAGCGTCGTCGTGACGAACCGGTTCTCAGGGGTGCTGCCATCGACCGGTTCGACCGGCGCCCAGACCGTGCTCAGCATCGCCGCTGCGCTCGTCGCCGCCGGCGCCCTCCTGCTCGCCGGCCGCCGACTCCGCGTCCGTCATCGACGATGAGGATCTGCGCCAACCAGATCGGCGATCGTGTCAGACAATCGCTCACCGTTCGGCCCTGCCCAGCCGGTTCAGATCTCGGGAGATGCCCCGCTGACCCGGCTCACCCCTGAGGCGACTCGGACTCGGACTCGGCGGGCGGGCGCAGCTCGTCGAGCCACGCGTTGGCCTTGGTGGCCCAACGCGGCGGCACGCGGAGCCGGCCCCGTCGGTCGGCCCAGGCCGACAGGCCGGGCACGACGAGGCACAGCACGCCGACGGCGTACCGGGTCGGATGTCCGGCTCGCCCGGCACGGAAGTACTCGTGCGCCGCGGCCCGCTGGTTGCCGGTGCGCAGGTGGAGCCGCGCCAGGTAGCGGTACCAGGTGCCCCAGTCGATCGTGACGCCCCGGGCGACCCGCTCGTCGGCGTACTTGGCGCCGATCAGCGCCAGCTCCTGCTCCGTGCGACCGACACCGTGGGCCATCCCGCTCGCCTGCACCCGGTAGGCGACCAGCGGGTCGCCGACCGACGTCGCCGGGGCCCCGATCGCCAGCCGGATCCACATGTCCCAGTCGGCCAGGTTGGAGAACTGGGGGTCGAACCCGCCGACGTCGCGGGCCAGTTGCGTCGACGCGACCACCCCGGACCCGCCGGCGGGGATGCAGTTGTTCTTCAGCACGTGCTCGGCGAGGTGGCCGATCCTGGGAGGTCGCTCGTGGCGCAGGATCCGCAGCTCGGCATCGACGACGACGGCGCCGACGCACGACCACCGCGCGTTCGGGCGTGGCGCGCAGCGACTCGAGCTGGCGGGCGAGCTTGTCCGGGGCCCACAGGTCGTCGTCGTCGGTGAACGCGACCCACGGCGTGTCGACCATCGCGAGGCCGGTGTTGCGTGCGTTGGACACGCCGCCGGCCTGTTCGTTGCGATGCCAACGCACCCGGTCATCGTCGATCGATGCCAGCACGGCTGGCGTGTCGTCGGACGACCCGTCGTCCACGATGACGAGGCGCAGCTCCACGTCACGCTGGCCGAGCACGGAGCGCACCGTCTCCATCATCAGCTCGGCCCGGTTGTGGGTCGGCACGACGACGGTGACTTCGGGCGGTCGGCGGCTTCACGGCGAAGGGGTCCGCATCGTGTCAGGCGACGAACGGGGGCCGGCTCGGTACGGTACGGCTGTGGCATCCCGGGTGCGGACCGTCCTGCGGCCGGCGATGGACCGTGCTCGGCGAGGCTGGAAGCGCGTCGCTGTCGCCCTGAGCCGGTCGCGTCGCAGCCTCGGCGAGGGCAGCGATGCCGTCGCCCTCACCTTCGACGACGGTCCCGATCCGCGACATACGCCGGCGATCCTAGAAGAGCTCCGCCGGCTGGATGCGCTCGCAACGTTCTTCTTGGTCGGCGACCGCGCCGCGGCCCACCCGGACCTCGTGCGGCGGATCGTCGCCGACGGTCACGCGGTCGGTTCGCACTCCGGTTCGCACCCTGATCCCTGGCGGCTGTCGCTGCGGTCGTTGGCACGCGAGTACCGACGAGGCCGGACGCTCGTCGAACAGGCAGCCGGCCGACCGGTCCACCTGTTCCGGCCGCCGAAGGGCTACATCGACCTCCGCGGTGCACTGGCGATCGGCGGCGCCAGGGTCACGTCGTGGCTGTGGACCGTGGACGCGCGAACTGGGTGCCCGACGTGACCAGTGCCGAGATCGTGTCGTCGGTCGCCGACCTGCGCGGCGGCGACGTCATCCTGCTGCACGACGCCATCGAGGGCGCCTTGGCGCCGTCGGCGCTCGATCGCAGCGCGACGTGCGCGGCGCTGGCCGACATCGTGGCGCTCGCCCGGGCCTCCCGGCTGCAGCTCGTCACGCTCGGCTGAGCGTCGTCCGGGCGACTCAGTCGTTGGCCGGCCGGCAGCACGCCACGATCCACCCGCGATCGTTGATCGTGTTGGCCCGGTTGCGCACCTCGACGCGGTCGAGGATCGGGAGCACCTCGTCGACCACCTTCCACAGGTGGTGATCGCCGGCGTGTCGCCAGACCGAGATGAGGGCGACGCCGCCGGGTGCCAGTGACCCCCGCACGTGGGTGAGGAACGCACGTGGGTCGTCGGCGTAGTACAGGACCTCGTTGACCACGATGATGTCGAAGCGTCCGAGGTCGAGCGCCATCGCGTCGCCGACGACGTACTGCGACCGATCGGTGGGTCCGGCACGAGCCGCGTCGATGGCCGTCTCGCTGAGGTCGACGCCGACGTACTCGCTCCAGGTGCCGCCGTCCAGCAGCCGTCGCAGCAGCCCGGTGCCGCATCCGACGTCGAGCACCCGCGGCGGCTCACGCCGTGAGCTCGCCACCCACCCCGCGTACCCGACCAGCACGCTGTAGCGAGCCAGCTCGTCGAGCTCGCCGTAGTAGCCGAGCTGTCCGGACGCGTACGCCGCGGACCACGCCTCGGTGGTCCAGCGCTCGGGCCGGTACGGGAGCAGCCCGATCCTGCGGCCGGCGCTCGTCGCTGCGTCCACGGCCCGGCTGAGCGCGCGCCGGGCGCGATGTCGAACGTCCAACCCGCTCATCCTGGCAGAACGCGTAGCGTCACGAGCCGTGGCCTTCGCCCCCATGACGATCGCCATCGCGTCGTACCAGCGCCGAGCCCCGCTCCTGCGGCTGCTGCGTGCCCTCGACGATCAGGTCGTCGCCTCGCCCGAGCTCGCCGACGGCCTGCAGATCGTCGTCGTGCTCGACGGCTCCACGGACGGCTCGGAGCAGGCGGTGGCGGCCGAGCGGTGGTCGGTGCCGGTACATGTCCGCTGGCAACCCAACCGTGGCCTCGCTGCAGCGCGCAACGTCGGGTTGGGCGCCGCGACGGGCGGCGTGGTCTGGTTCCTCGACGATGACGTGGTGCCGTCGCCGGGCGTGCTCGGGCGGCACCGCGAGGCCCACGCCGCGCTCGAGCGCACCGTCGTCGTCGGTCCGTGCGTGATCCCACCAGGGACCGAAGGACCGGCCGAGGTCCTGGCGTGGTGGACCGAGTTCCACGGCCGCCTCCGGCCCGGCGACGAGATCGAGCGCTACGAGTTGTTCACGGCGGCGAACGCGAGCGGCGCGGCGGCGGTGTTCAGCGAGGTCGGTGGGTTCGACGAGTCCTTCACGGCCTACGGCCTCGAGGACTACGAGCTCGCCGTGCGACTGCTCGGCGCAGGGGTCCGGCTGACGTTCGATGCCGACGCGATCGCGTGGCACCCGGAGATCGAGGACGCCCAGGTCCACATCCAACGCGAGCGCGGCATCGGGCTGAACGCGGCCCGCATCACCGAGCTGCACCCCGAGACGCTCGACCTGCTCTTCCCGGTGGGTCGGCCAGGGCCGTCGATGCGCCTGGTCGCGATGCTGCGGTTGCGCCGGCCGGCGACGCTGATGGCCGTGTCCCGGACCGTTGCGCTCACCAGCCGGCTCCTCCGGTGGCACGCCGGGACGGCGCGGCGGCTGGAGCACCTCGCTCGGTCGGCGGCCCGAGCCGCCGGGGTGGCCGAGGCCGACGACGGGGTGCTGCTCGACCGGCTGCTCGGTCAGCAGCGAGTCGCCGGGAGCCGGCGCTCCGGCCGAGCTCGTTCGAGCGCCCGGTCCTCGCGCCAGCCGGCGACGATGCCGACCAACAACGACACCACCATCTCCCGATAGGGGTCCTGCCAGCGAGGGGTTCGGCGCAGCGTGCCGAGGACGACGCTGCGCAGCCCGTTGCGCAGGTCCCAGCGCAGGAGCGGCAGCACCCGGCGATCGCGCGCCCTGAGGTGCTTGGCGTAGAAGGCGCCCTGAGCCCGGGCGTACCCGATGTGCGTGCGCACGAGCTGCTCGGGGGTGCGCCAATCGTGGTGCCACACGACGAGCTCCGGTTCGTAGCGCAGGACCCGGCCGTCGGCGAGCCAGCGATAGCAGAGGTCGTTGTCCTCGGCGGCCACGCGGAACGATGCCCGCTCGTCGAACCCGCCGATCGCCTGCAGCTCGCGCCGGCTGGCCACCATGTCGGCAGGGAACAGCACGCCGCTGGTGACGATGCCCGTGTAGTCCTGAGGCTGTGGATCGGACTTCGTCGACGGCACGTAGGTGCTCCCCTCCGGTGGCAGCACTCGCCCGGTGATGATGGCGCCCGGGTGTTCGCCGGCCAGCCGCTGCGCCACGCCCACCCAGTCGTCCTCCACCACGCAGTCGTCGTGGGTGACGAGCACCGTGTCGTGACGGGCTTGCCGGAGGCCGTGGTTCATCGCTCGGGCGATGCCTCGGCCGGAGCACTCGATGCGGCGGACCTGCGCGTGCGCCGAGCGCCTGCACGAGCTCGGCGACGGCGGAGCTGCCGCTCTGGTCGACGATCACGACGTCGGCCGCGGTCGGCGTGCAGGCCAGCACCGAGCGCACGCACCGTTCGAGCAGCTCGATGCGCCCGATCGTGGGGATCACCACCGACACCGGCTCGTACGTCGTCATGGTGCGACGACGGCGTCGTGCAACTCGTCGGCGACGGCCTCGACCACCGCGAGGTGGCGGGCATCGACGCGCACTGCGGCGACCGACGCCCGACGGGGCCACCGCGCGAGCCCGCGCCCGAGGTCACCGTCGAGGGAGAACACCGCCAGTCGGCGGACGGCTGCCGCGGCCCCGATGCGGCCGGCGTCGTCGACGTCGCCGGCACAGATCACGACGCCGCAGCCCTCGTCGCGCAGCACCCGCGCCATGGCCCGGGTCGGCGCATCGAACGACCACCAGCGGCGGCGTCGCTGGGGTGGGCCGTCCGGGAGCACGCGCACCGTCGTGCCTGTCGGGACGTCGACGTGCCGGGCGGGCCGGGCCGTGCCGGGTGACCACCCCACGACCACCGGCTCACCCCCGGCACGCGACACCGCATCGACGACGCGTCGGCACCAGCCGGTGACCACCGGATCCGATGCGTCGACGGTCGGGGCCACCACGGCGACGACCGGCGGGCCCGACGTGCGGCGGATGCGCGCCGAACGACGCTGCGAGCGCCCGTACGTGCCGCACAACCCGACGATGCCACCGACGATCTCGCTCCGCGCCGCAGCACGCTCGGCACCGCCGCGGATGAACGCGCGGCACTGGGTGGAGAAGAACCATCGGACGAGGAGGCGCAGCTTGGGCCGGCCGGCCGGATCGTTGCGGTACGTCTTGACGACGAACGCCATCAGCGATTCGCCCCACGATCGGTACTGCCTGAGGAGCTCGTCGGCCCCCCGGCGATGCCGGTGGAACACGACCGCCCGTGGCTCGTACACGAGCGGGTGGCCGTGCCGCACGACGCGGTGCATCATGTCGATGTCGCCGCCGCCCGGCAGGGGTGGACCGGTGTCGAGGGCTTCGTCGAACGCCCCGAGCGCCAGCGCGGTGGCCCGGTGGACGGCCATGTTGGCGCCGGCGCCGAACATGCCCGGACCGTACGGGTAGACGGGATCACCGTCGCGCGACGGGCCGCAGTAGCGCACCCGCTCATTGCCGCCGCGGAACCCGCCGTGCCGCTCGAAGGCGACCTGCGCATCGGTGGTGAGCTCGAGGGGGAGGATCTGCCCGGTCACCGCGCCGGTCTCGGGCTCCTCCCGCCAGACCGCCGCGATGCGGGCCAGCCAGTCGGGATCGACGACGACGTCGTCGTCGACGAAGGCGACCACGTCGCCGGCCGCCGAGCGCAGCGCCCGGTTGCGAGCGAAGTCCAACCCGGCCCGCGGCTCCCGGGCGTACCGTTGGCCGAGGGCCGCGACGAGATCGCGCGTGCTCGCCCGTCCGACGGTGCGTTGTCGACGACGAGGATCTCGTCCGGTTGGACCTCCCCGTCGAGCACCGACGCGAGGCACCCGCGCAGCAGGTCGGGTCGATCCTTGGTGCACACGGCCACGGTGATGCGCGGCCGGCCGCCTCCGGCGACGGCATCGGTCGGCGCCGGCGCCACCGGAGCGGGATCGAGCAGGGCCTCGACCTGTCGCGGTTCCAGCAGGGAGCCCGGCGTCGCGGCGTGCAAGGAGAACCCGACGACCCGGCCGTGGCGACGCGAGATGATGCCGACACCCGCCTCGCGCTCGCCGAGGCGGATGTCGACGAGCGGTTCCGTCAGCTCGACGTCGACGAGCGTGTACGGCATGCCTGTGCAGTATGTCGCCGGGGTCGTCCGCCAGACGCGACGCGCGGGCGCCTCACCTACAGTGCCTGCGTGGTCGCCTCGGACGTCGTCGCTGCCGACGGCCCGCCTCCGACGCAGGACGCGTGGGTCGAGAACCGGCCGACCCGAGGTCGTCGGGCGATCGATCTCGGTGAGCTGTGGCGCTTCCGCGAGCTGATCTGGTTCCTCGCCAGCCGCGACGTGCGGGTCCGCTACAAGCAGACGTCGCTCGGCCTGCTCTGGGCGATCCTCCAGCCGCTCGCCGGTGCCGTGGTCCTCACGTTCGTGTTCCGTCAGCTGGCCGACGTCTCGACGGGCGACGTGCCCTACCAGTGGTTCGCGTTCTGCGGGCTGTCCGTCTGGACGTACTCCTCCGGCGCCGTCGACGCGATGACCGGCAGCCTCGTCAGCAACGCCTCCCTCGTCACCAAGGTGTACTTCCCGCGGGTCGCGGCGCCGTTGTCCGCGATCCTGCCGGGCTTGATCGACCTCGCCGTGGCGCTGACGGCCCTGAGCATCATCCTCGTCGTCGTGGGCGAGCCACCCGGGCTGGCGATGCTGACCCTGCCGCTGTGGACCATCGCCATGGTCATCGTGGTCGTGGGACCCGGGCTGGTGCTGGCGACGGTCAACGTCCGCTACCGCGACGCCCACCATGCGTTCGGGTTCATCACGCAGCTGTGGTTCTTCGCCAGCCCGGTGGCCTACCCGTCGACCCTGGTGAGCGGTGCCTGGCGCTACGTCTACGCGCTGAACCCGATGAGCACGATCCTCGACGGCTTCCGGTGGGCGATGCTGCACACCGCAGCGCCGGGGCTCCCGGCACTGGTCGAGCGCGGCGGTCGCCCTCGTGCTGGCGTGGGTCGGGTTCGCCTACTTCACGTCGGCGGAGCGCCGGTTCTCGGACATCATCTGACATGGCCAGTCGCACGGTCGTCTCGGTCGAGAACGTCAGCAAGCGCTACATCCTCGGCGAGCTGCACACGTCGGTGCGCGACGTCGTCGAGGACCTCGGCGGCGCACTGCGCAGACGCCGCACGCCGTCCGAGCGCACCGAGCTGTGGGCGCTGCGCGACCTCTCGTTGCAGGTCGCAGAGGGTGAGGCCGTCGGCATCGTGGGACGCAACGGCGCCGGCAAGAGCACCCTGCTCAAGGTGCTGACCCGGATCACCGAGCCGACGAGCGGCGTCTCCCGCACGCTCGGGCGCGTCGGTGCGCTGCTGGAGGTCGGCACCGGCTTCCACGCCGAGCTCACGGGGCGCGAGAACATCTACCTCAACGGCGCCATCATCGGCATGACCCGCAAGGACGTCCGGCGGCGCTTCGACGAGATCGTCGAGTTCTCCGGCGTCGAGCGGTTCGTCGACACGCCGGTCAAGCGCTACTCGTCGGGCATGTACCTGCGGCTCGCGTTCGGCGTCGCCGCCCACCTCGACGCCGACATCATGGTGGTCGACGAGGTGCTCGCCGTCGGCGACGCCGAGTTCCAGCGCAAGTGCCTGGCGAAGATGGCCGACATCGAGCGCAGCGGCCGAACGGTCCTGTTCGTGAGCCACAACATCGAGGCCATCATCCGGCTCTGCCCGCGGGTCGTGTGGCTCGATCAGGGTCGGTTGGCGATGGACGGGCCGACGAACGAGGTGATCGACGCCTACCTGACATCGGCGCTCGCCGGAGAGCTCGATCCCGTCGTGACCCCCGAGCCCGGCGCGCCGGTCACCGTCGAGCGGGTCCGCCTCCTCGACCGCAGCGACAACCCGGCATCGATCCTGCCTCGCGACGATGCGTTCACGCTCGAGCTGGCGTTCACGCTCGAGCGCGACGTGCCCGAGCTGAACCTGTCGGTCGTCATCGGCAACATGCGCGGCGGTCGACTGCTCGACGAGGCGTGGTCGGACTCCGACGAGCCGACGCTGCGCCGGGCCGGCAGCTACCGCCTCCGCGTGACGATCCCGCCGGTCCTCAACGCAGGCGACTACACGCTCGGGCTCTGGATGGGCACCCCGTACGAGACCCTGGTGTGGGCCGAGGCGGTGCTCACGTTCCGGCTCGAGGGGAGCACCCACGGTCGCCCGGAGCGGGCGCTCCAGCTCGGGCTGCGCTGGTCGGCCGAGTACGAGCGGAGCGGGCAGGACTGAACGCGCGCAGCTGCACGATGGTGCCGGAGTTCGGTCGGTCGTCCAGCCGTCGCTCGGTCGCTGTCGAGCCCACGGCGGGTTCAGTGGTGGATGTGGGCTCGTTGGCCGTCGCGGTCGAACGTCATCACGAGCTCGGCGGGGGCGTCGATGGCGCTGAAGGCGTGGGGTGTCATGGTGGCGAACTCGGCCGCTTCGCCGGTCTCGACGTCGATCTGTCGATCACCGAGCCACAAGCGCACCCGCCCTTCGGTGACGACGAACCAGTCGTGGCCGGGATGGACTCGCTGGCGGGGCTTGGTGGTCGTGGGCTCGAGCCGCATCTTGATCGCGATGGTCCGACCGTCGGGTCGGCTGAGCAGCCAGGTCGTGCGGGTGCGGGAGCGGCTGGGCGCCGGGCGGATCACGACGTCGTCGTCGCCTTCCACCGTGAGCAGGGCGTCCAGGCTGACCTGCAGGGCGGTGGCGAGTGGCACCAGGACGTCGAGGCTGACGGCGCGCTTGCCGGTCTCGACGCGGCTGATCGTGGACGGGCTGAGGTTCGTGAGCCCGGCGAGCTCGTCGAGCGAGTAGCCGAGGGTCGTGCGCAAGCTGCGCAGGCGGGTGCGCACGGTGTCCTCGACGTCGACGGCTCGGTTCATGCGCCACCTCCCGATGGTGTCTTGCGAATTCCGCAAGCCCTCTTGCAGCCACGCCAAGCGACCATATCGTTGCCTCATGGCCGAGCACGCGCACCGAGGAATGGAACGGCACTGCGATGTGGCGATCGTCGGAGGATCAGCGGCCGGGTTGGCCGCCGCCCTGCAGCTCGCCCGCCAACGCCGCTCGGTCGTGGTGGTCGACGACGGCACGCCGCGGAACGCCCCGGCCGCCCACATGCACGGCTACCTCGGTCACGACGGTGCGCCGCCGTCGGAGCTGATCGGTCGGGGTCGCGACGAGGTCCGCAGCTACGGCGCCGAGGTGCTCACCGGGCGCGTCACACGGGTGCGGCGCCTCGACGCCGGCGGGTTCGGTGTCGACGTCGGGGGCGGCCACACCCTCGTCGCCCGCCGGCTGCTCGCGGCGACCGGGTTGGCCGACGAGCTGCCACCCATCGAGGGTCTCGCCGAGCACTGGGGTCGAGACGTCATCTCGTGCCCCTTCTGCCACGGGTACGAGGTGCGCGACCAACGCCTCGTGCAGATCGTCACCGCACCGATGGGCTTGCACCCGGCGCCGCTGTTCCGCCACCTCACCAGCCGCTACAGCATCGTCGTGCACGACGCGGCCGGGGTCGACGACGACGTGCTCGAGTCGCTCGCGGCGGCCGGCACCGACATCGTGCGCGAGCGGGTGCGTCGCGTCGTCACCGGCCCCGACGGCCGGGTCGCCGGGGTCGAGCTGGTCGACGGCCGCTCGCTCGCCGCCGACGCCGTCGTCGTCCATCCCACGTTCCGCGCTCGGGTGGACGTGTTCGCGACCGCCGGTCTGGTGACCGTGCCTCACATGAGCGGGATGGGCGACTCGGTCGAGGTCGACCCGTCCGGTCAGACCTCCGTGCCCGGCCTCTACGCCGCCGGCAACGTGACCGACCCGAGCATGCAGGTGCTCCACGCCGCCGCCCACGGCAGCCGTGTGGGCGCCATGATCGCGTTCGACCTCGCCGCCGACGACCTGCGGGCCACCCGGCCGTCCGGGCCCGAGATCGACTGGGACCACCGGTACGGCGGTGATGCGCCGATCTGGAGCGGCAACCCCAACGGGACGCTGGTGAACGAGGTGGGCGACCAGCCGCCGGGGCGGGCCCTCGACGTCGGCGCCGGCGAGGGTGGCGACGCGATCTGGCTGGCCGAGCGCGGTTGGAAGGTGACGGCCACCGACATCTCCTCACGGGCGCTGGCCAAGATCGCCGCCGAGGCGGTCCGCCGCGGCCTCGACATCGAGTGCCGCCACGGCGACGCCAACGCCCCGGACGCCTTCGCCGCCGGCGAGTACGACCTCGTGTCGATGCAGTACGGCGCCATCCACCGCACGCCCGACCATCGCGGCGTGCGCAACCTCCTCGCCGCCGTGGCTCCCGGTGGCACCCTGCTCGTCGTCGGGCACGACCCGGCCCCGATGCGCGAGCCGATCGACGTCGCCGAGCAGACCCGCATGTTCGACAACGACGCCTACCTCGGTCTCGACGATGTCGCCGCCGCGCTCGCCGCCGCACCCGAGTGGAAGATCGAGACCCACGAGCGCCGACCACGCCCACCGGGCGCCGTGTCCACGCATCACGTCGACGACATCGTCCTCAGAGCCATTCGCCTCCCGCGCTGACCGCTCGCGCACCCTGGCGCCGGCGCCCCGGTGATCGCGTCGCTCGGCTCTGACTACACTTTCCGTAGTGACTCGTCGAGCGACGCTGCACACCTCGGAGTGTCCGGTCGGCCGCAGTGTCGACATCGTCGGCGAGTGGTGGTCGATCCTCATCGTTCGTGACGCGATCGATGGCATCACCCGGTTCGACGACTTCCGTCAGCACCTCGACATCTCGCCGACGATCCTCACCGAACGGCTGCGGCGACTCGTCGAGACCGGCATCCTGCGCCGCCGCCGCTACGAGAGCCGGCCGCCGCGCGACGAGTACGTGTTGACCCCGCGGGGCCGCGAGCTGGCGGCGGTGATCCTCGGGCTCGCAGGGTGGTGGAACGACGCAGTCGATCCCGAACGCCGGCCGGTCATCGTCATCGACAACGAGACCGGCGCCGAGGCCGAGCCCATCGTGGTGGACCGGCGCACCGGTCAGCCGATCGAGTGGCCGCGCCACCGGTTCGCGCCGGGGCCGACCGCCAGCAGCCGGGTTCGCGAGCTCCTCGCCACCCACGACCCCGATCGCGCGGCCACGTGACCGCGGTCGTCGACTCGTCGCCTGGCGACGCGCTCGCGCCCACCCGCCGTTCGCTGTGGCCGTGGCTCGTCGCGGCCACCGCCTTCGTCGCGCTCGTCGGCGCCGGCAGCTTCCGCGCCGCTCCCAGCGTGCTGATCGACCCGTTGCAAGACGACTTCGGGTGGTCGCGGGGCACGATCTCGGCGGCCGTGATGGTCAACCTGATCCTCTACGGGTTGACGTCGCCCTTCGCCGCCGCGCTGATGGATCGCTTCGGCATGCGGGTGGTCGTCGCCAGCGCCCTCGGCCTGATCGCCCTCGGCAGCGGCCTCACCCTGTTCATGACCGCCAGCTGGCAGCTCATCCTGTGCTGGGGCGTCCTGGTCGGCCTCGGCGCCGGCTCGATGGCGCTGGCCTTCGTGGCCACCGTCACCAACCGCTGGTTCGTCAAGCGCAAGGGCCTGGTGACCGGCATCCTCACCGCCGGCGGGGCCGCCGGCCAGCTGATCTTCCTGCCGCTGCTCGCCTGGCTGGCCGACAACCACTCGTGGAAGAGCGTGTCGCTCACCGTCAGCCTGGCTGCGCTCGCCGTCATCCCGATCGTGCTCGTGCTGCTCCGCAACCGCCCGCAGGACGTCGGTGTCGTGGCCTACGGGGCCGGCGAGCCGGGCTACCCGGCGCCGCCACCGGCGCCCGCTCCCGGCGAGGTCCGCGGCGCGGCGTCGCGAACGCTCCGGGCGCTGCGCGACGCCAGCCACACCAAGGTGTTCTGGTTGCTCGCCGGGACGTTCGCCATCTGCGGCGCCAGCACCAACGGCCTCATCGGGACCCACTTCATCCCGGCCGCCCACGACCACGGCATGGCCCAGACCGCCGCCGCCGGGCTCCTCGCGATGGTCGGCATCTTCGACATCGCCGGCACGATCTTCTCGGGCTGGCTGACCGATCGGATCGACTCCCGGGTCCTGTTGATCGTGTACTACGCCGGCCGCGGCGTGTCGCTGCTGTTCCTGCCGATGCTGCTGACCGACCACGTCCAGCCGCCGATGCTGTTCTTCATCGTCTTCTACGGGCTCGACTGGGTCGCCACCGTGCCCCCGACGGTCGCCCTCTGCCGTCAGCACTTCGGCGAGGACGGATCGATCGTGTTCGGGTGGGTCCTGGCGTCGCATCAGATCGGCGCCGGTCTGGTCGCCCTCGGCGCCGGCGTGGCCCGCGACAACCTCGGCTCCTACGACGCGGCTTGGTACGCCGCCGGGGCGCTGTGCATCGTCGCGGCCGGCATGTCGTACCTGATCCAGCGCCGGCCCAGGGAAGCCGCCGGTCCCGCCGAGCCCAGCACCCTCGCCCCGGCCGCCGCCCAGGCGATCGGTTGACCGGTCAGGCGCGGACGTCGCCGGGGATCGCTTCGTCGCTCAGTGAGATGTCGAGCCCGTGGGACGGGGCGAGGTCCAGGTGCACGGTGTGCTCCGACGTCGGCGTCGTCCCGATGTCGTGGGCGGCCAGGAACTCGATGGCGCGAGGGAGATCCGCCGTCGCGAACGTGAGCCCGTGCACCGCGTTGCCAGCGCGCGCCAGGTCGCGTCCCTCTGCGGTGGAGTCGTCAGCCGGGACCGCGACCTCGATGACGGTGTCCTCGCCGATGGCGTAGTACCAGCGGCCGACCGCACGGTCCGAGGTGTCGGCGTGGATGAGGGTCGCCGCCGAGGACGTCGCCGTACACGCGCTGTCCGGCGGCGGCATCGGCGAAGAGCACGGTGACGTGCGACGTGCGCAGCAGGCCCAGCGGGTGATCCCGCCAGGGAGCGGTCGTCCAGCCGGGTTCCAGCCGCGGGTCGGCGGCGAAGCCCGGCGGGCAGAACTCGAGGAGCGCGCCGGTGTCGCCGGGGTGGGTCCAGATCGCCACCTGACCGGCAGGGTCGGTGATCGGGCGGCCGGTGAGGCCGACGAGGCGGACGCCGTGGGACAGCAGGCGGGCCGTGAACCCCTCGATGTCGTCGACGTACCAGGCGATGGAATGCAGGCGGTTGCCGAAGCGGGCCTTGAAGCGACCGAGTGGCGTACCGGCGTCGGCGGGATCGGCGGATGGCGCGATCGGCTCCATGCACTGGTCGCAGACGATGAGCAGGGACGCCGTGCGGCGGGCCGCCCGCTCGTAGCGGTGGTAGTAGCGCTCGCACGCGAAGACCTCGTCGTAGAGGCGGTCGGTGTCGTCGAGGTCGTCGACGAGGTGGGCGAGGTGGAACAGCTTCCCGATCATTCGTGACCCCCGGTTGATGTCACGTGATGATCGCACCACGGGCGAGGTCGATCGCCGACCGCGCGGGCGTCGAGGGCGTCGACCTCGGCTCCCGCTACCGTCCAGCCGATGAAGATCGTCCGTCGGGCGCTGTTCGCGCTGTGGGTCGCCGGCGTCATCGCCGGGGCGATGCGGGTGCGCGGCCGCGGCGGCGTCCCACCGCAGCACGGGGGTTGGCAGCCGATCGACGTCGGCGAGGGATGACCGCGTCGAGCAACGATGAGCGCAGCACGGTGGCGCTGGTCGGCGGCGGTGTGGTCGCCGACCGCCTGCGCAGCGTCGCCCGCGACCGCTACCGGTTCGTGGAGCCCGACGTCTCGGCGCCGATCGTCGTGCTGGCATCGCCCGGGCCCCACGCCGAGCTGGCCGCCGCCTACCTCGAGCGTGGCGTCCACGTCGTGTCGACGTCGGGATCGACCCACGACGTGCGCGACCTGCTCGAGCTCGACGACCGTGCTCGCGCCGCGGGCGCCAGCCTGGTCGTCGGCGCTGCCGTCTCGCCCGGCTTGAGCGGGCTGTTCGCTCGCCACCTCGCGGCGTCGATGAGCGTGTGCGACGAGCTGCACATCACCGTCCACGGGACCGCCGGCCCGGCCTGCGCCGCGAGCACCACCGTTCGTTCCGCGGGTGGGCGATCGGCTGGCACGACGGCCGCTGGATCGAGCGGCCCGCCGGCAGCGGCCGGGAGCTGTGCTGGTTCCCCGAGCCGGTCGGCGCCCGTGACAGCTACCGCGCCGAGATGCCCGATCCGTGGCTGCTCCATCGCAGCTTCCCGGCCGTGCGGCGGATCAGCGCCCGCCGGTCGGCGACCCGTCGTGATCGGGTCACGGCGCGGCTGCCGATGCTGAGCCCGCCGCACCGCGAGGGTGGCGTCGGCGCGCTGCGCGTCGAGGCTCGCGGCGCGAACGCGTCAGGGGAACGGGTCACGCAGGTGATCGGCATGGCCGAGCTGATCGGGACCGCGGCGTCGGCCGTCGCCGGCGCCTTCGTCGACCTGCTCGCCAGGCGGGTGATCGGCCCAGGCGTCGTGACGGCGAGCGACCCCGACCTGCCGACGACCACGCTCCTCGCGTCCGTCGCTCGTGGCGGTGTCCGGCTGCAGGCGTTCACCGGCATCCCCCACACCGGGTAGGGCGCAGCCGGCTCAGGCGAGGGCGGACACTGATCGCGGCGACGACGTCGTCGCGCGCGGCGGCGCCGACGGCCATGTGGTCGGCGCCGCGGTACTCGCGCAGCTCGGCGCCGGTGTCGGCGGCGAGCCGTCGGGACCAGGTGACGAGCGCGGCGTCGTCGGCGTCGCCGTGGACGAGGAGCACCGGCGCCGCGCCGGGTGCCTGCCCGGCCGACTGGGCGGCCAGCGCGGTCGCCCACGCGCCGTGGGCGAAGGCGTCGGCGTCGACCCAACGGTCGCCGGGACCGTCGAACACGCGGATGAGGTGCTCGAGGCGGTCGCTCCAGAGGTGATCGAGGCGTTCCAGCGCCGCCGGCGTCAGGACGGCCGCGGCGTCGACGGGTTCGACGCCGGGCCACGTGGCGGCGAGCTGGACCGGGAACGCCGCCTGGCCATGGGCGCGCGAGTAGTGGTCCATCGACACGGCGAGGTCGACGACCGGTGCCATCGGCACGGCGAGGCGGACGTCGAGCCCGTCACCGTCGGCGCCGGCGGCGAGCTGGTTGGCCCACAGGACGGCGTGTCCGCCTGCCGAGTGGCCGGCGATGGCGACGACCGATCCGGCCCCGGTGGTCGTCAGGTCGGCGGCGGCGCGGGCGGCATCGAGCACGGCGCGTCCGGCCGTCGTGCCGTGCAGGTAGGGGTGGACGGGGCCCTCCATGCCGAGACCGGTGAGGTCGGGGGCGACGACCACGATGCCCTGGCGCAGGTAGTCCTCGGCGTACCAGGCGTCGAGGCCGGTGCGCGACGGCCCGCACCCGGGCGCCACGCCGCCGGCGCCGTGGACCCACACCACGACCGGCCGCGGCCGCGGAGCCAGCCCGGCCGGCACGGCCACCGCCATCGAGGTCGCCACCGGCCGTCCGGCGGCGTCGAGCGTCCGGTAGCGGACCCGCCACCCCTCGCCCCGGGCGCCGCTCCCGCCGCCGGCCATCGGCTCGCGGCCGAGCACCTCACCGCGCCGTCCGTCGCCGGCGTCGACAGCGGCGTAGAAGCCGGTCGGATCGGGCGCCGGCGGCGTCGTGCCGGTGCGCCGACGGTACGAGCGCAGCGCCCGGCGACCGAAGGACGCGGCGTCGTCGAGCAGGCGCGACATCACGGCGATGGTATGCCCCGACTCACCGTGACAGCCCCTGGGTAGCGTCGATGGCGTGAGCGAGCTCGTGCTGCCATGGGTCCCGGAGGGCCGACTCGTGCGGGTCGACGGCCGGGGCGAGCTGTTCGCCCGGATCAACCGCCATCCCGATCCGGGCGCGCCCGTGATCCTGCTGCTGCACGGCTGGACGGCCTCCTCGGATCTCCAGTTCGTCACCGCGTACAGCGAGCTGGCCGCCCGCTACACCGTCGTCGGCATCGACCACCGTGGGCACGGACGCGGCCTGCGCAGCCCCGATCCCTTCACCCTCGAGGACGCGGCCGACGACGCGGCCGCCCTGCTCGACACCCTCGGACTCGGTCCGGCGATCGCCGTCGGCTACTCGATGGGCGGGCCGATCTCGATGCTCCTCGCCCAGCGCCGCCCCGAGCTCGTCAGCGGCCTCGTCGTGCAGGCGACGGCCCTCTACTGGCGCGACACGTGGCGCGACCGCTTGCTGTGGCGGGTCCTGCCCATCGCCGGGTCATGGCTGCGCAGCAAGGGCTACCGCCGCTCGCTCAACCGCGCCGTCCCGAGGGTCATCGGCGCCTCGCGCGAGGACCATCCGGTGCGCCCGATCATCCCGTGGCTCGTCAGCGAGATGTCACGCAACGACCCGTTCGTGATGGTCGAGGCCGGCCGGGCGCTGTCGCGCTACGACGCCCGGCCGTGGGCGGCGTCGATGGGCGTGCCCGCCGCGGCGCTGATCACCACCGCCGATCACCTCGTGCCCCCCCGTCATCAGCGCGCCCTCGCCGCCGCGCTGCGTGCCGAGGTTCGCGAGCTGGCCGCCGATCACTTCGCTCCGTTGTCGCACCCGCACCGCTACGCCGATCTGACGATCGAGCTCATCGAGGACGTGCGTCAGCGAGCCTCGAGCCGCTCGCTGTCGTCGTCCGGCGTCGCCTGACCGGCGAGCAGGTCGACACGCCGGTTGAGCCGCTCCACGGCGGCGAGCAGGTCGGTGAGCTGCTCGCGCAGCTCGTCACCGGTCACGGCGTCGGCCAGCATCAGGCGGACGCCGGCGATCTCGCGAGCGAGGAACTCGGTGTCGGCGCGGGTGCGTTCGGCGACCGAGCGGTCGGTCTCGGCCTGCGCTCGGTCTCGACCCTCCTGGCGGTTCTGGGCCAGCAGGATCAGCGGCGCCGCGTAGGACGCCTGCAATGACAGCACGAGGGTCAACAGCACGAGGCCGCGGCCCCACGGGTCGAAGCGGACGAAGTCGGGCCCGAGCACGTTGATCGCCAGCCAGACGACGATGATCGCCGACTGGTAGACGAGGAACCGGGCCGTCCCGAGGTAGCGGGCGATCGACTCGCTGAACTGCCCGAAGGCGTCCGAGTCGTAGGTCACGTCGAGGCGACGGCCCGACCGGGGTGTGGAGAGATCCTCGCGACGCTTCACCATGGCGTCACGCGGTCCTCGTCCGGTGCGTCACCCCCCGTTGGCGCTGGCGCCAACCGACGCCGAGCTGGCGGTCCAAGACATCGTCCACCGTCACCGCACCGAGCAGGCTGCCGGACGGATCGCACACCGCCACGGCCAGCATGTCGTAGCTCGCCAGCACCTCGGCGACGTCCGTGTCGGGCGCCTCCGGGCCGACGACCGGGTCCTCGGCGACGCAGTTGCGCAGCTCGGTGCTCGGCTGCTCGCGCAGCAGGCGCTGGAAGTGGGCGGTGCCGAGCAGCCTGCCGGTCGGTGCCTTGAACGGGGGCTGGCACACGAACACCTGGGCGGCGATGCTCACCACCCAGTCCGGCTCGCGGATGTTGGCCAGCGCCTCGGCGACCGTGGCCGTCGGGCCGAGCACGATGAGCTCGGGCGTCATCATCCCTCCGGCCGTCGCCTCCTCGTACGACAGCAGGCGGCGCACGACGTCGGCGTCCTCGGCGTCCATCGCGGCGAGGATGCGGACGCGCTGCTCGCCGGTCATCTCACCCAGCAGGTCGGCGAGGTCGTCGTACTCCATCTCGTCGAGGACGTCGACGAGGCGGTCGAAGTCGAGGCCCTCGATGAGGCGGATCTGCTCCGGCTCCGGCAGCTCCTCGAGCAGATCGGCCAGGCGCTCGTCGTCCATCGCCGCGGCGAGCTGGCGGCGCTGGGCGAGCGGCATGTTGCGGATCACCTCGGCGACCTCGGACGGGTGCAGGTCGCGCAGCCGCGCCGCCTCCGCCGCGATGGCGCTGATCTTCGGGAACAGCCCGGCCACCTCGTCGACGTCGATGAGGCGGAAGCTCGGCTTGCGCCGCAGCAGGTTGCGCCGGGCGAGACGCACCTTGGCGATGTGCCAGGCCTTGCCGCCGCCCTTGGGATCGTCGACCGGGCGCAGGGCGACGTCGCTGACCGTCTCCTCGCCGACCCGCTGGTCGATGACGTCGCGCCCGACGAGGACCTCGCCCGGCCGCGACTTGAACGGGTTGAGGTCGACGTCCCAGCTGCGCAGGCGCAGTCCGTCGCCCTGCAGGTCGGCGAGGCGGTTGGCGTTGACGAAGATCCGCCGGCGCTGGCTCTCGGCGACGAAGCCGGTCACCCGCGGCTCGTCACCTTGCGCGGCGGGGACGGCGACGATGTCCTGGACGCGGCCGATCATCGCACCCCCTGCATCACGCAGGGGCAACCGCATGACGCGGAACGCCCAGATCAACTCGCCGGCCACGCCGCGGAGCCTACCCCTGGGCCTGGTCAGGGGCGGGTGAGCCGCCGTGACGTCAGCTCGGCGACGTCGCGTCAGACGGCTCAGGCTCTGGCGAGTTGCACGAGCGTGTCGCTGAACGCCACGCCGCCACCCCAGTCGGTGAGGGTGTCGTTCGTGAGCGAGTTGGCGACGTGGCCGTCCGGGTGGTGGGCGCTCCACCAGCCGAACGGGATCGCCACGACGCCGGGCCGGACCCGCCCGGTGACGCGCACCGGCACCGTGACGCTGGCCCGGTCGTTCCAGACGCGTGCCAGGTCGCCGTCGGCGAGGCCTCGATCGGCTGCGTCGGCAGGATCGAGCTCGACGAACGGGCCGCCCTCGGCGGGGCCGTGCTTGGGCAGCTGGGCGTAGCCGGAGTTCAGGAAGCGGGTGTGGTGCTTGGGCGTCAACAGCTGCAGCGGGAAGCGGGCGCGCAGGTCGGGATCGCCGTGGGGGCCCTCGCGCGGGGCCACGAACGTCGGCAGCGCCGGCTGGCCCATGGCGACGAGTCGCTCGCTGACCAGCTCCACCCGGCCCGACGGGGTCGGGAACACGCCGGATCCCCATGCCCGCCCGTCCTCCGGATACGGCACCTTGAGCCAGCCGACCCGGCGCAGCTCGTCGAGGTCGACCTTCTGCCCGAGCGCCTGCTGGAGGATCGCCTCGTCACTGTCGCGGAGGGCCGGGTCCTGCAAGCCCATCGCTCGAGCCAGCCGGCGGAACAGCTCGGTGTTGCTGCACGCCTCGCCGCGCGGCGCGATGGCGGCCTCGTTCCAGCCCATCCACAGGTGCCCCCACGCCAGCACCACGTCGGTGGTCTCGAGCTGCGTCGTCGCCGGCAGCACGATGTCGGCGTAGCGGGCGGTGTCGGTGAGGAACTGCTCGTGCACCACGGTGAAGAGGTCCTCGCGGGCCATGCCGGCGCGGATCAGCTCGGTGTTGGGCGTGCTGGCCAGCGGGTTGCAGTTCCACACGACGAGCGCGTCGACCGGCGGATCCATCGTCGGGTCGGTGAGCGCCTCACCGAGACGGCTCATGTTGATGGCGCGGGGGAGGGGGCCGGGCAGCAGGTCGAGGCGGGCGATCGCTCCCTCGTCGACCAGCGCGTCCTGGTAGGAACCGACGCTGCGGGCGAGGCCACCGCCGCGGTCCTGCCACGCGCCGACGAGTGCCGGCAGCACGGCCAGCGTGCGATGGAACATCGCCCCGTTCTCGTGGTGCTCGGCGCCGATGAGCGTGCGGATGGCGGCCGGACGGATGGTGCCCCAGTCGTGGGCGAGGCGCTCGATGACGGCCGCGTCGACGCCGCAGACCGCCGCTGCTCGCGCCGGGGTCCAGTCGGCGACGTGGTCGACCAGCTCGGGGTACCCGACCGTGTGGTCGTCGACCCACGCCCGGTCGACGAGGTCGTCGCGCACGAGCACGTGCACCATCGCCAGCATCAGGGCGATGTCGGTGCCGGGCAGCGGCTGCACGAACTCGTCGGCGGCCTCGGCGGTGAGGGTCCGGATCGGGTCGATCACGACGACCTTGGCGCCGTCGGCGTGGGCGGCTTGGATCGTCGGCCAGAGGTGGCGGTTGGTCAGTCGGGTGTTGGAGCCCCAGATCAGGATCAGCTTGCTGTGGCGCAGCTCGAGCGGATCGAGGCCGAGCCCGTTGCCGTTGGTCATCCGCATGCCGTGGCCGACGGTCGGCCCGCAGATCGCCCGGACGACCCGGCTGGCGCCGAGGCTGTGGAAGAAGCGGCCGTCCATGCCCATCATCGACAGCAGGCTCTGGTTGCCGGCGTCGCTGTAGGGGAGGATCGCCTCCGGCCCACGGTCGGCGATCACGGCGTGCAGGCGGGCGGCGATCTCGTCGAGCGCGTCGTCCCACGTGATCGGCTCGAACTGGCCCGAGCCCTTCGGACCGACGCGACGGAGCGGGTGCAGGATGCGGTCGGGGCTGTACACGCGGTCGAGGAAGCGGTTGACCTTCGGGCACAGCTCGCCGGCGTTGTACGGATGATCGACCCGGCCCCGGAGCTTGACCGCGACGCCGTCCTCGACGGTGGCCGTCCACCCGCACGAGTCGGGGCAATCGTGGTGACAGGTCCCGTGGATGGTGGCGGCCGCCATGCCCAGAGCGTACGAGCCCTTACGCTCGTGACATGCCCACCACGGTGTCGAACTGGGCCGGGAACCAGCGCTGGGTGGCGGGCGAGCGAGCGATGCCGCGCTCGACCGAGGAGGTCGCGACGATCGTCCGGCGGGCGGCCGAGGCCGGCACGCGGGTCAAGGCGATCGGCGCCGGGCACTCGTTCACGGCGGCCGCCGAGACGTCGGGCGTGCAGCTGTCGCTCGACCACCTGGACCGCGTGCTCGAGGTCGACGCCGACGCGGGGCGCGTCCGCGTCCAGGCCGGCATCCGCCTCCACCGCCTCAACGACGCCCTGGCGGCCGTCGGGCTGGCGATGCCCAACCTCGGCGACATCGACCGCCAGTCGATCGCCGGCGCCATCGCCACCGCCACCCACGGGACCGGGCTCCGCCTCGGCAACCTGGCGACGACCGTCGTCGGGATGGAGATCGTCACGGGCACCGGCGACGTGGTGCGCATCGACGCCGCGGCGGATGCCGAACTGCTGCGCGTGGCTCGCGTCGGCGTCGGCGCGCTGGGCATCGTCACCGAGGTCACGCTGCAGTGCGTGCCGGCGTTCGTGCTGCACGCCCGCGAGACGATCGAGCCGCTGGACGACATCCTCGACGGGCTGCTCGATCAGGCTGCCGCCGTCGACCACTTCGAGCTGTACTGGATGCCCGGCGGCGGCAAGCGCTGCCAGGTGAAGCGCAACGTCCGCACCGACGAACCGGCTCGTCCGCAGTCACGGCTCGGCTACGCCCGCGACAAGTGGCTCGGGGAGAACCTCGGGTTGGCGGTGATCTGTCGGGTCGGTCGGCGCTTCCCTCGCGCGACGCCGACCGTGGCCAAGCTGATGATCGGCGGGGCGGCCGAGCGCGATGTGATCGAGCGCAGCGACAAGGTGTTCTGCACGCCGCGCAAGGTGCGCTTCGTGGAGATGGAGTACGGCCTGCCCGTCGAGCACCTCGCGGACGCGGTGCGCGAGCTGCGGGCGGCGACGAAGCGGCTGCCGACGCCGATCCTGTTCCCGATCGAGGTTCGCGTCTCGGCCGCTGACGACATCCCGCTGTCGACCGGGTTCGGCCGAACGTCGGGCTGGATCGCCGTCCATCAGTACCGCGGCGCGCCGTACGAGGAGTACTTCGGGCTCGTCGAGCGGATCATGGACGGCTTCGGCGGTCGCCCCCACTGGGGCAAGTTGCACGGACAACGAGCCGCCACGTTGGCGCCGCGGTACCCGCAGTGGGCCGACTTCCAGGCGGCGCGGGACAAGCTCGATCCGGACCGGACGTTCGCCAACCCGTACCTCGAGCGCGTCCTCGGCTAGGTGGGCGTGCACGCGCTGGCCGCCGTGCTCGACGCGGCGGCGACCGGCTCCTTCCCGCCCGCCGACGGCGCCGTCGAGCTGCTGCCACCCGATGCAGGGGGGTGGTCGGCCATCGTCGCCCTCACCGGTCACGCCTACGTCCTCGCCGACGTCGACCGCCAGGCGCTGGACGCCGCCGGTGCCGACGGCTTCGGCGGGGCGTCGCACCCCGAGGTCCAGCAGCTCGTCGCCGGGCCCGGCGGCGACATCGGCGCCCTCGATGCTGTGCTCGCCGGCCGCGCCGAGACCGGTCCGGTGCTGCCCCGCCGACACGACCTCGACGACCACCCGCGCGTCCGGCGGGCGCTCGAGCACCGCCACGACGTCGAGGTGTACGGCGACGACGTCGGCCTGGTGATCGTCGGTCGCGGGCTCGTCGACCGCTGCGAGCTGGCGGTCGAGCTGCTCGACCCGGCGACGGCCGGGCGGGCCGGCCACGGCCGACGGCTCATCCGCGCCGGCCTCGCCGCCCTCCCGCCTGGTTCGACGTGCTGGGCCCAGGTGTCGCCGGGGAACGCCGCGTCGTTGCGGGCCTTCCTCGCGTGCGGCTTCGTGCCGATCGGGTCGGAGATCCTGATCCGTCGTCGTCCCGTGTGACCGCGCCGATTCGCGCTCCCCTCGAGGACTCGCTCGGCTCGCTACGGTCGACCGGGTGCACCTGACCTGTCCCCGCTGCGGCCATGACGTCGACGAGCGCTACTACGGCCCCTGCACGACGTGTCGGGACGATCTGCGGGCGGCCTTCCAGCGCGAGGGGCGCGTGGTCGAGGTCGCCGAGTACGAGCCGAAGATGAACGTCACCCCGAACGCCGTCGCGACCAAGGACGACTGACCCCCGTTCTGGGGGTTCGCTCCCCTCGCGGAATCCGACTACCTTCCCCGGCGGGAAAACTGATCCGGGCGAGGTGGGAGCGTTGGTGGTGCGTACGTCTGGTCGACAGGGGATCCGGGTCCTCGTCCTCGCGCTGCTCGTCGCCGTGACCGGCGTGGTGTTCACGACACCCGTTGCGAACGCATCGACCGGTGGCACCGCGACCGGGACCTCGATCAACATCGCGCTGCATCCAGGCGCCGCCTCTGTTCAACGGGATCAGCGTGAACGGTCCGACGGCCACCGCGCCAGCGGCGAACGGCACCAACACGGCAAACGTGATCGCCCTCCCAGGCGGCGTGGCAGTCACCGGCATCAACAACACCGCGACCGCGTGGGGCGCTGTCGACGTCGGCGTCGAGCAGCATCGCCACCGCGTCCGTGGACCTCGGCATCCTGGGGCTCCCGGCGATCGTCTCGACCGGCGTCCTCACCGCCGACGTCACCTGCCCCGTCGGTGGGGGCGGAACGGCAGCGGCCACGTCCGTTGGAGTCCAACTCCTCGGTCAGTCGGTGACGGTGACGGCAGCGCTCCAGACCCGGGTGTTCAGCGTGCTGGGCGTCGTCGACGCGTCGGCGTCGATCCAGGAGATCGAAGACGCCACCGGCCCGAACCGCGCCGCCTCGATCGTCGTCAACGTGACCTTGGACCTGCCGGACATCCCGCTGCCCACGCCGCCGATCTCGCTGGGGTCGATCGTGCTGGCCGACGCCCGCTGCAGCACGCCCACCGCAGCGGATCCGGTGACCATCACCAACCTCACCCCGAACGTCGGGCCGACGGCCGGGGGCACCACCGTCGACGTCACCGGCACGAACTTCGTCGCCGGCACCACCGTCACGGTCGGCGGCAACCCGGCCACCAACGTCGACGTCACCAGCGTGACCCAGCTCTCCTTCGACACGCCGGCCGGTGCTGCCGGCCCGGCCGACGTGGTGATCAACAACGGCGGCGGGGACGTGACGCTCGCCGGTGGGTTCACCTACGTCGCGCCTCCGACGACCGCGACGATCACCCCGAACGCCGGGCCCACCGCCGGCGGCACGCGCAGTGACCATCACCGGGTCCGGCTTCGTCGTGGGTGACACGACGGTGACGATCGGCGGCAACACGGTCACGCCCACGGCCGTCACCCCGACCCAGCTGACGTTCACGACGCCGGCCCACGCGGCCGGGGCGGTGGACGTCACGGTGGCGACGACCGACGGTGGGTCCTCTGACCCACCGCTGACCTTCACCTACGTCGCGCCGCCGACGATCACGACGCTGCTGCCGAACGCCGGCACGGTCGACGGCGGCGATCTCGTCACCGTCAACGGCACCGGGTTCGTGACCGGGCAGACGACGGTGACGATCGGCGCGACGACGATCCCCGCCGCCCAGGTCACGGTGCTGACCCCGACCCAGCTGACGTTCACGACCCCGCCCGGCCCCGCGGGGCCGGCCGACGTCGTCGTGTCGACACCGGACGGCGGACCGTCGGCGCCGGCGACGTTCACCTACTTCGACGCGCCGACGGCGACCTCGATCACGCCGAACGCCGGCCCGGTGGTCGGCGGCAACTCGGTGACGGTCGTCGGCACCGGCTTCGCCCAGGACTTCACGTCGTTCCTGATCGCCGCCCCAACGGGACGTCCCGACGGTTCCCGCGGCCTCGTGACGTCGGCGGCGGCGGCACGACCGCGACGTTCGACATGCCGGCCGGCGGGAACCCCGGCCCGGCCACGGTGCAGGCGGCGACGCCGGGCGGGCTCTCGCCGACGGTCGCGTACACGTACGTGCCGCCGCCGGACGCGCTCGCGTGGCGCCGCCGCGGCCCGGCCGCCGGCGGTCAGACCGTGACGATCACGGGCACCGAGCTCGTCGGCGCCACGAGCGTCACGTTCGGTGGCACCGCCGCCACGATCGTCAACAACACCGCCACGGTCATCCAGGTGACCACGCCGGCCCACGGCGGGCGGCGTCGTCGACGTCGCCGTGACGACCGCCGGCGGCACCGACACGCTCACCGGCGCCTACGAGTTCGTCGCCGCGCCGACGACCACCGACATCACCCCGCAGTTCGGCCCGATCGCCGGCGGGACCCCCGTGACGATCACCGGGACCGGCTTCGAGGCCGGCACGACCGTGACGTTCGGCGGCACGCCGGCGACCAACATCGCCGTCGACCCCGGTGGCACCTTCGTGACGATGAGCTCCGCCGGCCCACGCGGCCGGTGCCGTCGACGTCGTGGTGACGTCGACGGGTGGGCCGTCGAGCCCGCCGCTGCAGTTCACCTACCGCGCCGCCGCCGACCGCCACCACACTGACCCCGTCGTCCGGCCGACCAGCTGGCGACGACGCCGGTCGTGGTCGACGGCACCGGGTTCGTGCCCGGCGCCACGTCGGTGCACATCGTCATCGCCAACGGGTCCACGATCGACCTGCTGCCGGGCGACGTGGCCGTCGATCCGACCGGGGTCTTCGCCCGACTTCGTGATGCCGCCGTCCCCCGTGGTCTGGACCGGCCCAGGTGACCCTCACCACCGCCGGCGGCACGTCGCCCGCGCTGAACTTCGCCTACGTCCCGCCGCCGACGGCCACGCTGCTGAGCCCGCCGATGGGCGCTCCACGGGCACGCGGTGACGGTCACCGGCACCGGCTTCGTCCCCCGCCAGACGACGGTGACGATCGGGGCGGCGACGGTGCCCGCCGCGACGTGACGGTCAACGGCGGCGACAGCCTCGACGTTCCCCGCGCCGGCCCACGCCGCCGGTGTGGTCACCCGTGACGGTCACCACCCCGGCGGCAGCACGTCGCCGGCGCTCACGTTCACCTATCGCGCCGCGCCGACCGCGGCGTCGCTCCTGCCGGACTCGGGCCCGAGCGCCGGCGGGCAGACGAACGTCACCCTCACGGGCACCGGCTTCGTGATCGGCGCCACGACGGTGTCGTTCGATGGCGCCGAGGCGACGGATGTCGTCGTCGTGAGCGACACGGAGCTCACGCTGACCACGCCGGCCGGCACGGCCGGACCGGCGAACATCATCGTCACCACGGTCGGCGGACCCTCTGCGCCGGCGCCGCTGTACACCTACTTCGACGCGCCGACGGCCACCGACATCAACCCGCCGAGCGGCCCGGTCACCGGCATCGAGGCGACCGTCACCGGCACCAACTTCCCCGATGGCGACACGTCGGTGCTCGTCGTGCTCCCCGATGGCACGCCGGTGCTCATCCTGCCGGCCTTCGTGACGGTCGGCGGCGGCGGCACGACGGTGACGTTCGACATGCCGCCGTCGGGCCAGACCGGCGCCGCTGCCGTCGCCGTCGTCACGCCCGGTGGGCTGTCAGACCCCGCTGACCTTCACGTACCTTCCGGTGCCGACGACGTCGGGGCTGTCACCGGCCATCGGCCCGATCGCCGGCGGGACGCTGGTGACGATCACCGGGACCGGGTTCGTGGTCGGTGAGACCGACGTGTTCGTCGACGGTGTCGACTTGCCAGCGACGGTCGATCCGAGTGGGCTCAGCCTGACGTTCACGACGCCGGCCCACGCGGCCGGTCCGGTCCAGGTGTTCGTCGACACACCGGGCGGTGACTCCACACCACCCTTGACCTTCACCTACTACGGCCCGCCGACCGCCACGTCGCTGGACCCCTTCGACGGCCCGACCGGCGGTGGCTTGCCGGTGACGATGATCGGCACCGGCTTCGTGCCGGGGTCGACGACGGTCACGTTCGACGGGATGACGCTCACGCCCGACGAGGTCGCGGCCGACGGGACGTCGTTGATCTTCACCACGCCGGCGCACGCGGCCGGCACGCTGCCGGTGTCGGCCACCACGCCGTTCGGCACGACCCTCGAGCTGAACTTCACGGTCCGGCCGGTGCCGACGACGTCGGACCTCTCACCGGCCATCGGCCCGATCGCCGGGGGCACCCTGGTGACGATCACCGGGACCGGCTTCATCGTCGGTGAGACCGACGTGGTCGTCGACGGCGTCGACGTCCCGGCGACGGCCGATCCGAGTGGGCTCAGCCTGACGTTCACGACGCCGACCCACGCTGCTGGGCCGGTTGACGTGGTCGTCCACACGCCGGGCGGTGACTCGACACCGGCATTGACGTTCACCTACTACGGCGCGCCGACGATCTCCGACCTCGAGCCGTGCGGACGGACCGACCGAAGGCGGTCTGCCGGTCGTGGTGACCGGCACGGGCTTCGTCCCCGGCGAGACCACCGTGACCGTCGGCGGTGTGACGGTCCCCGCCGACCAGGTGACGGTCGATCCGAGCGGCACCAGCCTCACGTTCCCGACCCCACCGCACACGCCCGGCACGGTCGACGTGACGGTGACGACGCCGTTCGGCACCTCGGACGCCTTGCCGTTCACCTACCAGCCGGTGCCGACGACCAGCGGCCTGTCGCCGGCGAACGGGCCGGCAGCCGGTGGCACGACGGTGACGATCACCGGTACCGGCTTCATCCCCGGCGAGACCGACGTGTTCATCGACGGCGTGGACTACGAGGCGAACGTGGATCCGAGCGGCACGAGCCTCACGTTCGTCACGCCGCCCCATCCGCCGGGACCGGTGACGGTGACGGTGAACACGATCGGTGGCGACTCCGATCCGGCGCTGACGTTCACCTACGACGCCGCGCCTCCGGCGGTCACCGGGATCGCCCCGCCGTCGGGTCCGGTGGCGGGCGGCAACACGGTGACGATCGGCGGCTCAGGCTTCGTCCCCGGTGCCACGACGGTGACGGTGCAGCCTCCAGGTGGGGGCGCGTCAGTGACGATCCCGGCCAGCCGCGGTGACCGTCTCGGCCGACGGCACCACGGCCTCGTTCGTGGCGCCAGCCTCGACGACGGCAGGGGACGCGACGATCACGGCGACGACACCGTCCGGGACATCGCCCGGCGTCAACTACGAGTACCTGCCGGTGCCGACCGCGACCGCGATGTCGCCGGACGCCATCGGGCCGACCGCCGGCGGGGACGTGGTGACGATCACCGGCAGCGGGTTCATCCCGGGCGCCACATCGGTGCAGATCGGACCGAACACGGTCCCGGCGTCGGCCGTCACGGTCACCGTCGCCGGTCAGGTGCCGCTCACCGGGGCGCTGACCCAGGCGTTGCAGACGTCGATCGTGCAGTCGCTGACCGCCACCGGCACCACGCTGACGTTCACCACGCCGGCGAACGTCGCCGGACCGGTGCCGGTCACGGTCATCACGCCCGGTGGGACGAGCACGCCGGCGCTCACCTACACCTACGTGGCGCCACCGACGGCGGCGTCGCTGAGCCCGACGTCGGGCCCGGCGAGCGGCGGGACGATCATCACCATCACCGGCAGCGGGTTCATCCCCGGGGCGACCACGGTGATCGTCACGCTGCCGAACGGTCAGGTCATCACCATCCCGGCCGCCAACCTCGGGATCCGTGAGGACGGCACCGCGCTGAGCCTGTTCTCACCGGCCAGCGGGGTCGCCGGCGTGGCGACGATCAGGGTCGTCACGCCTGGTGGCGAGACGATCGCCCTGTCGTTCCGCTACACGATCCAGGGCCTGCCGGCGACCGGCTCCGACGCCACGTCGCTGCTGGCGGCGGCCGTCATGCTGTTGGCGGTCGGTGGCGCCTTCGTCGGCGCCTCCCGCCGCCGCAACCGGCGAGCGGCGAGGACCTGATGCTGCAACGGCCCCGGGGCTCGGCCGGACCCGCCGATAACGTGGCCGGGCCCCGGGGACGTGGCGCAATTGGTAGCGCATCGCCTTTGCAAGGCGGAGGTTGCGGGTTCGAGTCCCGTCGTCTCCACGCGGTCGTTCATCGTCGACCCGTCGCGGCGGTACGCTCCTGGGCGGGCACAACCGGGCGTCGAGACGGATGGAGGAGTTCGCGATGCGACGGAGTGTGCTGACCGCGGCTGTGGCCGGAGTCGCTGTGACCGGGATCGTGGGAGCCGCGGCGGCGACGCTCGGTGGTCTCACCGGCGGCACCCTCGGTGCCGACGATGCCGTGGTCGCGGCCTGCGACACCGATGGGATCGCCGTGGCGTACACGACGGCCTACAACGCGACCGCCCAGACCTACCAGGTGTCAGCCGTCAACTTCACGACGGTCAACGCGGCCTGCACCGGCAAGGCGGCGTCGGTGACGTTGCGCAACGGTGCGACCAACCTCGGCACCACGAACGTGGCGACCATCACGGTGACGACGAGCGCGTTCTCGATCCCGCTGGCCGCGCCGGTGAGCGCCAACCAGGTGACCGGGATCTCGCTCGTGATCTCGGGATGACGTGGCCCGATCCGGGCGACGGGCGGCCGCGCTCGGCCTGATCGGCCTGCTCGTCGCACTCGCCCTGGTGGCGGCGGACGCCGCGACGCTCGGCGGCGTGACGCCTCGCACGCTGGCCTCGTTCGACGTCAACACCACGGCGCCGACCCCGGCGATCGTCGGTTGCGACAACTTCACCGGCACGACCGGTGCGAACCTGAACGGCCGGGTGGTGACCGTGGCCGCCAACTGCGCCAACCGCACGTGGACGACCCAGGTCGGCACCTGGACGATCCAGGCCAACCAGGCGGCGTCGAGCGCGACCGCCGGCGCCATCACCACCCTCGACACGGCGAGCAGCGAGGCCACGGCAACCGTCGTGCTCACGAACCTCAACACGACGGGGCGCGTCGCCGGCATCGTGATGGATCACAACGGTGGGGCCCTGTTGACCGCCAGCTTCATGCAGGTGCTCGTCACGGCCGGGCACGCCGAGCCGGGTCGACCTGCGGATCTTCGCCCTCGGCCTGTCGTTGGCGCCGGTGGCCAGCAACACCAACGTGACGTTGGCGGCGACCAACACGCTGTCGCTGTCACGAGTCGGCACCGCAGTGACCGTGCGGCTGAACGGCGCCATCGTGCTGACGTACACCCTGACGGCAACGGACGTGTTGAACCTGGGCAACGGGCGCACCGGCCTCGTCGGCGGCGACGCCAACGTCCGCTTCGACGACTTCGTGGTGACGGTGCCGTGAACAAGGAGGTCCCGGTCTGGATGGCGCGCACCGCCACGGCGATCGGCGTCGTGATCGTCGCCATCCTGCTCGTGCTGCTGTGGCCGCAGCGCCTCGGCGGCAAGGCCGAGCTGCTCGTCGTGCACGGCGAGTCGATGCAGCCGGCGTTCGGCAACGGCGACATCGTCCTGGTGCGCGACCGGGGGAACTACCACGTCGGCGACAGCGTGGTGTTCCGGGTGCCGAGCGGCCCGGCGAAGGGGATGCGCGTCGTCCATCGGATCGTCGCCATCGACGTCGCCACCGGGGCGCTGACCACCCGCGGCGACAACCGGCTGACCGACGACCACTTCGGCATCACCGCCGACGACGTCGACGGCCGGGTGGTGCTGCGCATCCCGTGGGCCGGCCAGGTGTTGTTCGTGATGTCGCGCTGGTGGTTCCTCGCGCCGGTGCTCGGCGTGCTGACGATGCTGCTCGTGTGGCCGCGCCGCCCGCGGCCCGTCCTCGGTGCGGTCGCCGACGACGGCCTTGCGTAACGTCCGCCCCATGACCAGGACCCGCTTCGGGGCGTTCCTCGCGCCGCACCACCCGTCCGGCGAGTCGCCGATGCTCATGTTCCAGCGCGACATCGCGCTCGCCGCCCACCTCGATCAGCTCGGCTTCGACGAGTTCTGGTGCGGCGAGCACCACTCCTCGGGCTGGGAGACGATCGCCTCGCCCGAGATGTTCCTGGCCGCCGCCGGTCAGCAGACGCACACGATCATGCTCGGCACCGGCGTGGTCAGCCTGCCGTACCACCACCCGTTCAACGTCGCCCAGCGGATCGCGCAGCTCGACGTGATGACGAGGGGCCGGGCCATGTTCGGCTCCGGTCCCGGCGCCCTGCCGTCGGACGCCCGGACCCACGGCATCGACCCGGGGCTGCTGCGCGACCGGCAGGACGAGGCGATGGGTGTGATCATCCGGCTGCTCGCGGGTGAGGACCGCTTCACGTACGAGAGCGACTGGTTCGAGCTCCACGACGCCCAGCTGCAGATCCTGCCGGTGCAGGAGCGCATGCCGATGGCGACGGCGTCGTCGATCTCGCCGTCGGGCATGCAGATCGCCGGCAAGTACGGCATCGGCGTGCTGTCGATCGCGTCCAACTCGACGGAGGGCATCAACGCGCTGCCGACGCAGTGGGGGTTCGCCGAGGAGGCGGCGGCCAAGCACGGCTCGATCGTCGACCGGGCCGACTGGCGGGTGCTGATGGCGTTCCACCTCGCCGAGACGCGCGAGCAGGCGCGCAACGAGGCCGTCCACGGGCTGCACCGGTGGCACAACGAGTACAACGTCGACACCCTGGGCCGACCGGGCGCGGTGGCGGTCGAGGATCCGTGGGATCTGTTGGAGGCGACCACGGGTGGCGGCGCCGACGGCGCCGGCACGGCGGTCATCGGCACGCCCGACGACCTGGTCGAGATGATCCGGACGCTGCAGGAGACCACCGGTGGCTTCGGTGTCGTGCTCGGGTTCGCCCACGACTGGGCCAACCGCGAGGCGACGTTGCGCTCGTGGGAGCTGTTCGCCCGCTACGTGATCCCGGAGATCACCGGCGCGACCGCCAACATCCGGGCGTCCCAGCGCTACCTGCACGAGAACCGCGCCGAGCTGATGGGCGGCGCCAGCCGGGCCGTGATGAGCAAGATCATGGAGCACGAGGGCGCGGCCAAGGCGATGGCGACGACGATGGAGCAGATGGCCGCCCGCCAGAGCGGCGAGGACACCACGTTCCGACCGGGCGCCGGCCTGCCCGCCACCAACGGCGACTGACCCGCGGATTCTGAGCCAGTCGACGGGCGCTCAGCGTCTTCCGGCGTCATCAGAACGCGCCCGAGCCAGGTGGGCGAACGCCACCGCCGCGGCGTGGCCGACGTTGAGCGAGTCGACGCCGGCGGCGATCGGGATCCGGACGCGGCGGGTGGCTGCCGCCATGGCTGCGGCGGAGAGGCCGGGCCCCTCGGCGCCGAGCAGCACGGCGACGCGAGCAGGGATCGGCAGCGTCCACAGGTCGTCGGCGTCCGGGTCCGGCGTCAGGGCCCAGGTCTCGAACCCCGCGGCGTGCAGGACGGCGAGCTCGTCGGGCCACGCCACGGCGCGCGCCACGGGGAGGAACAGCACCTCGCCCATGCTCACCCGGATCGTGCGGCGGTAGTACGGATCGATGCAGCGCGGGTCGAGGACGAGCCCGCCGATGCCGAACGCCCGCGCCGATCGGGCGATCGCCCCCAGGTTCTCCGGGTCGTTGAGGCCCTCGAGGACGGCGAGGCTGGTGGCGCCGGCCACGACGTCGTCGAGCGTCGGCAGCGGCTGGCGGTCGGCTGCGGCCACCGCGCCACGGTGGAGGTCGAACCCGACGGTGGCGGCCACCACCGCCTTGGGCGCGATGTAGATCGGCGCGTCGAGATCGTCGAGGTCGGCCCCGAAGCGAGCGCGAGCATGCGGCGTGACGAGCACCGACCGGACTCGGTGACCCGACACGAGGAGGCGACGCACGGCGACGACGCCCTCGGCGACGAACAGCTCGGAGCGCTCACGCCGACGACGGGCGGCGGGATCGGTCAGCTCGCGGTAGTCGGCGAGGCGGGCATCGTCGGGATCGTCGATGACCACCTCCACCTATGGAGTCTGCCCGCCCTTGACGGTGGGACTCGTCGGCGCGAGCATCGAACACATGTCCGCGAACGTCTGTTCCCTCCAGGCCTCGCTGTTCGGTGACGTCGAGCCGTCGGTCGACGACGCCTTCGCCGGCCTCCATCGCATCGACCTCGACGGCACGTCGTGGCTCGACCACGCACCCGGGTGGCTGTCAGGTGAGCAGGGCGTGTTCGACCACCTCATCACCGAGCTCGACTGGCGCCAGCGCACGGTGACGATGTGGGAGCGTCGCCTGCCCGAGCCGCGGCTCACGGCGTGGTGGACGCCCGAGCAAGGGCCGGAGGCCCTGCCGGTGCTGGAGGCGGCTCGGCAGGCCCTGAGCGTGCGCTACGCCGAGGCCTTCGACTCGATCGGCTTCAACTGCTACCGCAACGGCGAGGACTCGGTGGCCTGGCACGGCGACCGCCATCGGCTGTACATCGACGACCCGGTCGTCGCCATCGTCAGCGTCGGGGCGGCGCGACCGTTGCGCGTGCGGCCCCGTGGTGGTGGCGCCGCGCGCTCGTTCGACCTCGGTCGCGGTGACCTGTTCGTGATGGGCGGTGCCTGCCAGCACGACTGGGAGCACAGCGTCCCGAAGGTCCGCCGGGCCGAGCCGCGGATCTCGATCACGTTCCGGCACGGGCCACGCTGAGCTCGGCCCTGCCAACGGGGCTCAGTCCGTCGCGGACGCGACGAGCACGACGTGCGGTTGGCGGTCCATGACCAGCACGCCCCGGCCGGCCGTCAGCTTGAGTCCGGGCCGCAGGTTGGGACGCACCCCGACGTGCTGCATGATCTCGCTCGAGCCGTCGGGTTGGAGGAACAGCAGGGCCGGTTCCCGACGCACCTCGCTGAGCATCGTGCTCTGCGTGTAGCCGCTCATGTTGCGCGTCTCGATCGACCCGATCAAGCGGCTCGTCTCGGTCTTGACGATGCGGTCGTAGGCGCTGTCGAGCGCGGTCAGCTCGTAGCGGTCGACGTCGTCGACGACGAGCACGTACGGCTGCTCGCGGGGAACGTCTCGCAGAGGGTGGCGAACTCCTCGACCAGCCCGAGCATCGCGTCGGACTGGCCCGAGGCGTGCCGGCCGGGACCGCCGAGGCCGTCGCCGAGGCCCACCGTCCACACCTCATGTCCCGACGCGATCAGCGAGCGGGCCGCGTGGCGCAACGTCGTCGTCCGGCCGGAGCGCGGCGGCCCGGTCACGCACATCCCGCTGTAGCGCACGCTCACCTCGACGAGCGTCCCGAACACGTCGGTGCGCCCGAGCGTGAACGATCCCGGGGCGGTCGCCGCGAGCGGCACGCGCACCGTCTCGGGAGGCGGTGCCGACCGCAGCGCCGTCGGCGCGATGGCGCCCAGGCCGGCGGCGAACTGGGCGATCGCCGCGCCCTGCCCGGCGGCCGACGGGTCGGCGCTGATGATGCCGACCTGGACGAGGCGGTTGTCGCACAGGCCGCGCCCGTTGGGCAGGTCGAGGCCCTTGCTCATCGCGGCCGAGATGCCGAAGTCGATGTAGCCGCCGTCGTCGGTCTGGCGCAGCACCAGCCGGTTGCCGATCGCCGACATCAGGATCGGCGGGATCGCCTGGCGGCGGTCGGCGGCGATCACGACGTGGATGCCGAGCTGGCGGCCGTCGGTGACGATGCGCTGGAACTCGGCGGCCCAGTCGAGCGGGCCGTGCTCGCTCGGGCGGGCCACGCCGAGCAGCGCCGGGAGGTTCTGGAAGCCGTCGACCAGCACGACGATCCGGGGGAGCGAGTGGCCCTTGTCGAGGTAGGCCGAGAGGTTCTCGGCCTGCACGTCGAGGTCGGTGAGCAGCGTCCGGCGGCGATCGAGCTCGGCGCTCAACAGCGTGATGACCCGGGTCACGGACTCGATGTCGTCGCCGGTGGCCACGGCCGCGACGTGGGGCAGGGCCATGAGCGGCATCAGCGCCCGGGACGAGCAGTCGATGACGAACAGGGCCACCTCGTCGGGGGTGGCGTCGATGACCGCGGCCAGCGCCGCCGTCCGCAGCGCCGAGGACTTGCCTGACCCGCCGCCGCCGCCGATGATCAGCCCGCCGCCGTCCTCGAGGTCGAACGTGGCCGGGTGCTGGGCCTGCGCGGTGGGGTCGTCGAGCATGCCGAGCGTCAGGAACCGGCCGCGGCGTCCCGGTGCCGACGTGGCGGCGGGACGCTCGATGGCGAACCAGTCGAGCGCCTCGGGCAGCATCTCGCGCCACGGCTTGCGCGGCGTCGGCCACGCCACCGCGGCCTTGCGCACCGCATCGAGCAGCACGTCGAGGTGGGTGGTCGGCTGGCGCGCGGCCGGCGCGACGAGGCGCGGCGACCGGTGGGATCGCGGCGTGGGCCAGCGCCGTCGGGGCGGGCGGCGGCAGCGGCGCGCCGCGGCCCGGTGGTCGACCCGGCCTTCGTGGCCAGCTGGTTGCCGAAGCGGTGCACGGTGACCGGGCTGACCTCGGCCTCCTCGGTGAGCGTGGCGCCGGTGTACGCGGACTGGAACTCGATCAGGTCGCTCGGACCGAGCTTGGCGAAGCCGCGGCCCTTCAGCGGCAGGGCGATGTCGGCCGCTGCCGGCACCCCGATCACGGTGCGCGACTCGCTGGCGTCGAGCATGCGCAGCGAGATGCGCAGGTTGGTGTTGGCGAGGATGTTGTCGTTCACCGAACCCGAGGGCCGCTGCGTGGCGAGGATCAGGTGGACGCCGAGGCTGCGGCCGCGCTGGGCGATGTCGACGACACCGGCGACGAACTCGGGCACCTCCTTCACCAGGGTGGCGAACTCGTCGACCACGATCACCAGCGAGGGCGGGGCCTCGTCGGGGTGCTTCTCGAGCATCTCGGCGAGGTCCTTGGCCTTGCCCTCCATCAGCCGCATCCGGTGGTTGAGCTCGGCCCGCAGCGACGTCAGCGCCCGCAGCGACAGGCTGGCGTCGAGGTTGGTGACGTAGCCGACCGTGTGGGGCACGGTGTTGAAGACCTCGGTGGCCGCCCCGCCCTTGTAGTCGACGAAGAGGAACGTCAGTCGCGTCGGCGGGTACTCGTGGATCAGGGCGGCGACGATCGACTGCAGCAGCTCGCTCTTGCCGGCCCCGCTCGTGCCGCCGATCAGGGCGTGCGGCCCGTGCTCGACGAGGTCGAGGACGAGCGGGCCGGACGGGCCCATGCCGATCGGCGCCCGCAGGCCGTACGGCTTGGTCTCCGACCACGTGCTCGTGACGGTCAGCGGGGTCGGCGGTTCGGGCCCGAACAGCGAGAGCAGCGGGACGATCCGCGGGATGGCCGTCGTCGCGCTGGCCGAGGTGGCGTCACGCAGTGGGGCGAGCGACATGGCCACCTCGTCGATCAGGCGGGCGTTGGCCGGCTCGGGCTCGAACTCCTCGCTCGGCGCCTTGGGCTCCGTGTACCAGACCGACGAGAGCGCCCCGCGGGCCGACGGCACGCAGCGGAACGTGGCCTTGGCCTGACGCGGGACGCGGGCGTCGAGCTCCACGGCGACGACGACCGAGACACCGGCCGTCGGGCACAGCTCGAGGAGCTGCGAGACGAGGGCCGGATCGACGTCGGCCGACTCGTCCAGCACGACGAGGATCCACGGCCAGCGGTGGTCGGCTCCCACCTGCCCGCCGGTGCCGGTGCGCGTGCGGGCCACGGCGACCAGCTGGCGCACGAGCTCGGCGGCGGCCTCGGGGGTGGCGGTGAGGTGGGAGCCGGCGAGCGGTGACGTGGCCGAGCGGGTGTGCGGCAGCCACTTCGCCCACGTGCCGAGCCCGGTGTCGCTCCCCTCGATCACGGCGATCACGAGGTCCTCCGGGCTGTGCAACGTGGCCGCCTGGATCAGCACCGACGAGCACATCGCGGCCACATCCGAGCGGTGCCCGTGCAGGCCGAACACGCCGAGCTCGCCGAGGTTGACGCAGATCGGCACGGCCGGCAGCTGGTCCGACCCGGCCAGCGCGGCGTTGGCGAGGTCGCACAGCTCGTCGTCGCCGGACGTCTCCCGCTCGACCTTGACCCGCGACCGCACCGTCCCCAGCCCGAGCCGGGTCCGGAGGAACTCGTCGTCGCCGCGTTGGCGCGGCCACAGGTCGAGCGTGCGCAGCGTGGCCCGGCGGGCCAGGTCGGCGAGGTCGGGCGACTGGTCGATGCGCTCGGCCCGCTCCTCGATGAGCGCGGCGTCGATCTCGGCGCGCCGCTTGGCGATGCGCTGGTGGAGCTCGGTGACCTGGGTGTCGTACCGTCGCCGACCCGTCTTGCGCCCGCCGAGCTGGTTGAACACGACCATCGCCGGCGACAGGGCGATCGTCATCAGCATGTACGGCGTCTTGGTGATGGCGAACAGGACCAGGCCCATGACGATCGGGGCCAGGATCGGGGCCATCGGCATCTTCGTCTTCTCGGGCCGCGTCGGGATCCGGCCGAGCGCGCCGAACGCCCGATCGTGGACCTCCACCGGCTTGTGGGGCGTGCGCCGGAACGGGACCTGGCCGAGCTGGTCGCGCTCGGTGTCGGACGAGCGGCTGAAGACGCGCAGGGCGATGGCGGTGGCGCCGAACTGGACGACGTCGTTGCGGGTCACGAACGTGGGTTGGTCGATGGTCCGGCCGTTCACCGTCAACGGGTTGGCGGCGTCCGGGTCCGGGACGACCTGCACGGTGAGGTCGGGGAACACGGCGATCGTGAACTGGTGTCGCGACACGGTCGCGTCGTCGAGGTGGACGGCGCAGTCGGAGCCCCGACCGACCTCGTGCGAGCCCGGTTCGAGCACGAACGATCGTCCGGCCTCGGGCCCGGCGGTCACGTCACAGCTGACCGACTCGGCCTGCCGCGGCGTGGCGCGGAACTCGGCGCCGTACACCTCGAAGCGCAGCGTGTCGCCGGAGACGACCCCGCACTCGAGGATCGATGCGTCGAGTGGGAGCTGGGCGCCGGAACGTTGCACGTACACCGGCTGGCTCGGTTCCCACGGGGCGGCGCAGTGGGCGCTGGCCGCGCCGAGCAGGTCGCCGACGGTGTGGTAGCGCTCCACGTCGCACCGGAGGTCGGCCGGCGACGTGTGTCGCCAGCGGATCCGGACGAGCAGCTCCACCTCGACATTGTTATCCCCGGCCCCGGATCGCACACCCCGGTGGCGGTGGGGACTGGTCCCCATCGACGTTGGGGAGGCTCGCCCATACCCTCAGCGTGTCGGCTCACGAAGGAGATAGCCCATGGGTGACGAGCTCAAGGTGGTCAACCCACCGGAGATCATGGCGTACGGAAAGCGCCTGAACACCAACATCGACACCATCACGACCGAGGCCAACGGGCTGATCGCCGACGTGACCAACGTCGACTACCACGGCACCAACGCCTTCAAGTTGAAGACCGACGCCAACCACATGTCCGAGCAGTTCGCCAAGGACATGTTCCAGCGGGTCTCGACGCTGAGCAGCAACGTCTCCAAGGCGACGTCGAGCATCTCCGGCTCGCTCGGTGGCCACGCGGTCGCGATCGACCTCGCCAACAACTCGGTGACGATGCTCGACGTGCCGCCCGACACCGGCGTCCAGATCGCCGACCCGTCCGCCCTGACCTCGCTCGTCTCGACGGTGCAGGGGCGCTTCGAGCGGATCCGGACCGCGATCAACGCCACCAAGCAGATGCCCGAGAACAGCCGCACCGGCTGGATGGGCGCCGCCCGCAACACGTGCGAGCAGACCGTCGGCCAGTTCGCATCGAACGCCGTGACGGCGACGAACAACGCCGAGCAGCAGCTCGTCAACTACCTGACCAAGCAGCGCGACGCGGTCGTGGAGAGCGACGTCGCCTGACCACCCGTCCGCCTGCCGAGTGAAGGACATCCCCCGTGGGTGACACCAGCGTCGAACTGACCGTCTACGGCGAGGCGGCGGCCAACGACGTCAACGTGGCGTTCCCGATCTCGTCGGCGCTGGGCGCCGCCGCCGCGGCGTACCGCCTCGCCGATGCCGTCGTGGCGAGTCGGACCTCGACGAACACGCTGGACTCCACCCACCTGACCGACAACGACTTCAAGGGCCCGCACGCCGACGTCAGCGACGGCAAGGTCGAGGCCTACCGCACGTCGGCCGGCAACATGGCGTCGGGCCTGCGCACCTTCGCCACCCAGATCGCCCAGGGCTGGGCCGCCGCTCGCGGCCAGCAGGACCGGATCAACTTCGCCCGCTACTGCGAGGACGAGTCCTCCAACGACGGCTGGGGTGAGAACGCGGTGGAGTTCGTCGCCGGTGAGGACGACTACGGCCCGCCGCCCGAGAACCCGCCGGTGCCGTCGGCGCCGAGCTTCGGCGCGACCCGCGAGCCGCAGTACCCGGCGTTCGGCCCCTGACCCGAGACCCGCCGTGAACCCCCGACACCTCGACCCGCTCGGAGACCGACCGTGACCCAAGTGACCGCCAACCCTGTTGCGATGCAGGAGTTCGTCACGGGCATGGGCACGGCCAAGGACACCCTGGCCGACGCCCAGACCACCGAGGCGGCGACCGTCCGGGGCTTCCTGAACGCGGGCAGCACCGGCATCACCGGTGGCTACGAGATCGTCGGCATCGCGATGGACGCCCTGATCCACGAGATGCGTCGAGATCAAGGACTGGGTGAAGGTGGTCCGCGACGCCGCCATCGAGGCCGACGTCGGCGCGCACGGGGACAACACCATCAGCGCCGACGCGCTCAACGTCGCGCTCAACCGCATCGCCGGCGAACAGGGGATCGACCTCCAGGCGCTGGCGGCGTCGAACATCGTGACGCCGCCGGTCACCGGGATCACCCCGGTGCCCCAGGACTCCGGGTTCGTCAACGACCCGGTGTGCACCGCGACCGGCCACCTGCTCGTCGACGCCACCGACTTCGCGATGCCGGCGCGCCTCGCCGTGCTGTCGTTCCGGCGCCTGTACGCCTCGCAGGACATGTCCGACGGCGCGTTCGGGCCGGGCTGGTGGTCGTGGGCGGACGCACGCGGCGGCATCAACGCCCGTGGCGCGTTCGAGCTGTTCGGTCCCGACGCCCGCCACGCCACCTTCGAGCCGGCTGGCGACGGCGGGTTCGTGACGCCGCCGCACCTCGACGTCGATGCCACCACCGACGGCGATGCCCAGCTGCTCCGCTGGGGTCGCCGGTCCCCGTACTTCGGCCAGACGTGGGTCTTCCGAGCGGGGCTGCTGCGCGAGGTCGTCGGGCCCTTCGTCGGGTCGACGACGTTCCACCACGATCGGCCGGTCGCGCCTCGTCCGGCTCGACCACGACTGCGGGCGGTCGGTGCAGCTCGTGTGGGCCGGTCGCACCGTCGCCGGGCTGCGGGCGAGCGACGGGCGCCAGGCGCGGTTCCGCTACGACCGCCGGGGCCACCTCGTCGACGTGCGCAACGCGGTGTCGCCGGAGACCTACGACGTCGACGAGCAGGGCCGCATCCGCTCGATCACCGATGCCGACGGCGTGCAGGTGGTGGCGATGACCTACGACGACGACGGCCGGGTCGTCGCCCAGATCTCGCAGACCGGTCTGACCACCCGCTTCGGCTACACCGCCGGCCTGCGCACCACGCTCTCGGACGCCGCCCACACGCCGATCTCGGTGTACACGCACGACGAGCAGGGGCGCGTGGAGATGTACGCCACGGCCGGTGGTCTGCGCTTCAGCCGCCGCTTCGACCAGTACGGGCGCGTCATCGAGCAGCACGAGCCGGACGGCACGTCGGTGCGCATGACCGAGCACACCGACGGGACGGAGCGCATCGAGCAGTTCACCTCGTCCACCGGACAGGTGGAGCGGTTCGCGTTCGACCCCCTCGACCGCCTCGTGCACCACACGGCTGGAGCATGGGACCACGACCGCCGAGGGCACCCGCTTCGAGTACCACGGCGACACGCTCTACCCCCGGCGCCTGGAGGTCGACGGCGAGCTCGGGCTGGCCGTCGAGCTGGCCTGGGAGCACGGCGTGCCGTCGCTGATCGTCGACAGCGACGGCGTCACCGACGAGTTCGAGGTCGGCGCCGACGGCACCGTCACCGTCCTCCCGCAACGCCGTCGGCGACGTCACCCGCTACGAGTACTCGCCCGCCGGCGCGATCGCCGCTCGGTACCTCCCGGACGGCCGGGTCGTGGGCTACGAGCGCGACGACGCCGGGCGGCTGCTGGCGATGGTGAACCCAGCCGGCGAGCGCGGCGAGCTGACCTACACCGCCGCCGGCCGCCTGCTGTCGACCCGCGACTACGACGGCGCCACGATCAGCCTCGAGTACGACGGCGCCGGGCTCCCGCACCGTGTCGTCGCGCCGGATGGCGCAGCGACCGACTTCGTGTTCGACGACGAGCAGCGCGTCGTCGGCGTGCAGTTCGCCAACGGCGACACGATCGGGTTCGAGCGCGACGAGTTCGGCCGCGAGACGGCGGTCGACGTCGACGGCAGCCGGTGGACGATCGATCGCGACCAGGCCGGGCGCGTGGTCAAGGTCACCGACCCCGCCGGGGTGGCGGCCGAGGCCGAGCACGACCCGCTCGGGCAGTGGATGAGCATCGCCGATTCGACCGGCGAGCGCTGGCAGCTCGAGCGCGGGCTGATCGACCGCGTGCGCCGGCTCCGCACGCCCACCGGCGAGCACGAGGCGACCTACACCGCAGAGGGGTTGCTGGCGTCCACCTCGTCGTCGGACGGCACGACCCGGGACATCCGCTACACCGCGGCCGGGCGCATCGCCTCGATCGCCGAGGGCGGCCAGTGGATCGAGTACCGCTACGACCCGGCCGGGCGGATGTCCGGTGTCAACAGCGGCACCGGCTGGTGGCAGTTCGAGCACGACGCCAACGGGCGCATGGTGCGGCGGGTGTCGCCCGCCGGCCGCGTGCAGCGCTACGAGCACGACGGGCGCGGCTTCCTCGCCTCGATCACGGTGGGCGACGAGCGGTGGTCGTTCGACCACGATCCCCGGGGGCGGCTCGTCGCCCTCACCGATCCGACCGGGCGCACCTCGACCTTCGCCTACGACCAGCGGGGCCGGATGGTCGCGTCGTCGGACCCCGGTGGCGTGGCGTTGCGCTACACCTACGACGGCCGCGGTCGCGTCGCCGAGCTGCTCGACGCCGCCGGCGGGGCGCTGTCGTACGACTACAACGCGTTCCACCAGCTGACCGCCATCACCGACCAGCTCGGTCGCTCGATCAACGCCACCTACGACCGAGCCGGGCGGTACCTGGGCACGTCGTACGTCGACCCGCGACCCGACCGACCGACGGTGCCGGGACTGGCCGAGATCGGCGCCGACGTTCCGGCCGACGTCGGCGCGCTCGTCAGCGGCGGCACCGGCGTCGTCCGACGCACGGAGAGCCCCGACGGCCTGGTGACCACGTGGGACCTCGCCTCGGGTGCGACGGTCGAGCTGGAGCGCGACGCCGACGGCTTCGCCGCCGTGCTGACGTCGCCCGGCTTCCTGCGGCGGTGGGTCCGGGACGACTGCGGGCGCATCCTCGCCGTCACCGACGAGATCGATGGCGCCGTGCGGGTCACGACGCTCGACCGCGATGGCGCCGGGCGCATCGTGCGCCAGGACGTCGACGGTGAGGTCACCGAGTTCGGCGTACGGGGCCGCCGGTGAGCTGATCGCCCGCTCCGGCGCCGGCGGCGACGCCCGCTGGGAGTACGACGAGCTCGGTCGGCTGCGTCGGGAGACGACGCCCGAGCTCGAGCGCCGGTTCCGCTACGACGCCGCCCACGAGCTCGTCGAGCTGATCGAGACAGCGACGGGCGCGGAGCCGGTGGTCACGACGTTCGAGTACGACGCCCGTGGTCGCCGCGTCCGGGCCAGCGGCGCCAGCGACATCATCTACGTGTGGGGTGACCGCACGCTCGCCGCCGTCGTGGTCGACGGGGACGTGCGCCGCTACCGGTCCGACGATGCTGGCCGGCTGACCGCGGTGGACGACACGGCGGTGCAGTGGGACGAGCACTCCGGCACGTACCAGCCGAGCGCCATCGGCAACGAGGCGATCATCACCGTCGACGCGACGACCGCGGGCGGCGTCGATCCGGACGGCCGGATCACGTGGCGACCGTTCACGGTCGCCGACGCGTGGGGCGGAGGGTCCTCGCACGGCGCCCGGTGGCACGAGTACTACGGCGTCGAGGCCGACGGTCTGGTCTGGCTGGGCAGCCGTCCGTACGACCCGACGACGCGGCAGTTCCTCGCCACCGACCCGCAGGCACCGGCGCCGGGCACGGCGGGCGGCGCCTCGCCGTACACCTACGCCGCCAACGACCCGATCAACCTGTTCGACCCGTCGGGCAACTCGCCGATCTCGATCGACGCGTTCAACGACATGCGCGACCGCAAGACCGGTCCGCAGTGGCAGAACATCGCCACGGTCGCCATCGCCGTCGTGGCCGTGGCGGTGACGATCGCGACCGCCGGCGCAGCCGGGCCGATCGCCACGATCCTGATCGGCACGGCGATCGGTGCCGCCTCGGGCGCGGCGTCGGGCTTCGCTCGGGAGGGCCTCGAGTCCTGGACGCACGTCGGCGACGGTCAGTTCAACGGCGAGACGATCATCAAGGACACGCTCACGGGCGCCGCCGGTGGGGCGTTCGGCGCCGGCGTCGGCATCGGGTTCAGCGCCGCGGCCAAGGGGCTCAGCGTGTCGATGCCGACCCTGACCCGCGTCATCACGAGCCGTGGGGGGTCGGTCATCGAGGAGGCGGTCGGCGGCTTCGGCGAGGGCGTGATGGGCGAGACCTACGACGTCACGTTGCCCAAGAACTGGGGCGCCGACGGCCAGTGGGACAACGGTTCGATCGTCCAGAACACCGTGATCTCCGCCGGCGCCGGCGGCGCCTTCCACGGGCTCCACGCCCCGGGCCATGGTGGGTCCCCCACCGGTGGCGCCGACCCGTCGGCGACCAGCGTCGACTCGCCCGCACCCAACCACGGGTCGCTGCCCCACGGCACCTCGGACGCCCCGAACGCCGCGGGCTCGAACCCGAACGGCGCCAACACGCATGCCAGTGGTGATGCGGGGAACCATGGCGGTTCGCAGCCGGGTGAGTCGGGTTCGCATGCCGGCGGTGATGCGGGGAACCATGGCGGTTCGCAGCCGGGTGAGTCGGGTTCGCATGCCGGCGGTGATGCGGGGAACCATGGCGGTTCGCAGCCGGGTGAGTCGGGTTCGCATGCTGGTGGTGATGCGGGGAACCACGGTGGTTCGCAGCCGGGTGAGTCGGGTTCGCATGCCGGTGGTGATGCGGGGAACCATGGCGGTTCGCAGCCGGGTGAGTCGGGTTCGCATGCCGGCGGTGATGCGGGGAATCACGGTGGTTCGCAGCCGGGTGAGTCGGGTTCGCATGGCGGCGGTGATGCGGGGAATCACGGTGGTTCGCAGCCGGGTGAGTCGGGTTCGCATGCCGGTGGTGATGCGGGGAACCATGGTGGTTCGCAGCCGGGTGGTGACGCCGGTTCGCATCCGAGGTGGTGACGCCGGTTCGCATCCGGGTGGTGACGCGGGCTCGCACCCGCACGCCAACGGCGACACGCCGTCGACGCACCCGCATGGCGACACGCCGGCGACGCATGCGAACGGTGACGCGCCGAGCAGCCACGCGGACGGGCCGGCCACGCATGCCGATGCGCCGGGCACGCATGCTGACGCGCCGGGCACCCACGCCGACACGCCGGCGACGCATGCGAATGGTGACGCGCCGAGCAGCCACGCGGACGGGCCGGCCACGCATGCCGATGCGCCGGGCACGCATGCTGACGCGCCGAGCACCCATGCCGACACGCCGGCGACGCATGCGAACGGTGACGCGCCGAGCACCCACGCGGACGGGCCGGCCACGCATGCCGATGCGCCGGGCACGCATGCTGACGCGCCGGGCACCCATGCCGACGCGCCGGCGACGCATGCGAACGGTGACGCGCCGAGCAGCCACGCGGACGGGCCGGCCTCCCACGTCGACACGCCGGCCACGCATGCCGACACGCCGGGCACGCATGCCGACACGCCGGCCACGCATGCCGAGGCGCCGGCCACGCATGCCGAGGCGCCGGCCACGCATGCGGACGCGCCGGCTACGCATGCGGACGCGCCGGGCACCCACACCGACGCGCCCAATGCTCATCCGCACGCTGAGACGTCGTCGTCGAGCCACCCGCATGCCGAGACGCCCAGCGCCGCACGCCGAGGCGCCGAGCACGCATGCCGAGGCGCCGAGCACCCATGCGAACGGTGACGCGCCGAGCACGCACGCCGACGCGGACGCACCCGGGACCCACCCGCACGCCGACACCGACGCCGCGACGGCCGCGACGGCATCGGCGGCCGCGGCGTCGGCGGCTTCACCAGCGCCGAGCACGCCCGGCGGTGGGTCGCCGCCGTCGGGGCCCCATGGGCCGTCGACCGACGCTCCGCCGCCTCGGGTGCGCCGGTTCGTGACCGTGGAGCGGCCGAACACCGTCGTGCAGCGCGTGATCAAGGGCGTGACCCGCACCCGCAACGTCACCACGGTCGACGCCTCGACGCTCACGATGAACGGCGACGGCACAGCGACCACCCACGACGGAACGGTCGTCAAGGTCCGCGGCAACGAGATGACGATCACGTACGACAGCAACAACGTGCCGATGCACTACCGGGCCCGGATCACGGAGCGGTACAAGAACATCTCCCGGCTGCGTTCGAGCGCCGAGGGCCGGGCCCAGACCGACACCGCCGCCGACGGGGACACCGGGGTGGTCCACGACGGCGCGCCGGACCAGAGCTACGACGGCGGCCACGCCGGCGGGCACCAGTTCTTCCCGGACCTCGGCCGGAACAACATGTTCCCGCAGGAGACCGGCTTCAACCAGGTGGCCTACCGCAACCTGGAGATGGAGATCGCGTCGTGGGCCAACGCCCATGCCCGCGTCGACGTCGAGGTGACGCTCAAGGTCACCCGCCACGGTGGCGTGGAGACGACCCAGTCCTACGACGTCGACGGCCGGCCCGTCCAACAGGTGCCGGATAGGGTCACCGTCAAGGTCCGCTACTCCGACGCCGACGGGAACACGATCAAGAGGTCGATGAAGCGCTTCCGCAACGTGGCCGGCCAGTCCTACGAAGGGCAGCAGCCCACCGCCGCGCAACGAGCCCAGCTGAAGGCCGCCCATGAGCGATGAGCAGGCCGGCGCGATGGCCGAGCTCTCGGAGGCCATCGCCGGCGACATCCTGACGATGGGGGAGCTCAGCGACCCCGAGTGGGACACCTTCTCGATGGTCGCCGAGGTCACCGACGACTACGTCGCGATCACGGCGTACCGCTACGCGGAGGCGGGGCCACCCGGTCCCCACGGAGGAGCCCGACGACACCGATCTGTTCTGGGAGCTGCGGGACCGCACACGTGGCACCGACGGCGAGATGTGGGATGTCGTCATCGTGAAGATCCACCGCGACACGGCCGAGCTGGTCATGAACTTCGTGTCCGGCGAGGCGGCCGACATGTGGCGCGTCACGCCCGAGAACATGGAGCACCTGCCCGAGTCGCTGCGCCCGCGCCCCGAGGACTTCGCGCCCGTCTGAGATGGGGGCCCGGTGACGACCGTCCAACTGCACCCCGGACTGGCGCCGGTCGCCAGGGCGCTCGACCGGGTCGAGCCGATCCTGCCGATCGAGACCGCTCGCGCCCGTGCCCGGCTCGCCGACACGCTGGCCCCCATCACGGAGTCCGTGTGGCCGGAGATCTCGCATCGGCTGTCGCTGCTGACGAACACCGGCATCCCGGTCGAGTTCAGCTGGTCGAGCCGGCACACCGCGCTGCGGTGGACCACCGAGGTGGCCGGTCCGGAGACCCCGAAGGAGGAGCGGTTGGCGATCGCCGGCGAGCTCGCCGGCGTGGACGCCGGGTGGCTCCAGGAGGTCCAGACCGGCCGTCATCTCCGCTACGGCGCGTGGCTCGGCGGCCGGCACCTCGGCGAGACCGACGAGCTGAAGGTGTACGGCGAGTTCCCGACCGGCGCCCCGGCCTCACTGCCGATGCAGCACCCGGCGCTCGACGGCCTCGGCTTGGAGTGGAGGATCGGCGGCATCGCCGAGGACGGCGCCGTCGAGCTCTACGGCCGTGGGAGCATCGACGACATCACGATCGACCGCTGCGAGCAGGCCGCCTTCGGCACCACGGGCGCGCTCCGCGAGGCGACCGCTCGGCTGGTCGGATGCCCTGACCTTCCCCGGCCGGCGATGTTCAGCGTCGCGGTCCACCCCGAGCGCGGTGTCGAGGCGCTCACCTGGTTCCGGTTCGCCCAACGGATGTTCCCGGATCACGAGGCCGTCGCTCGCCGCGCTCGAGCGCTGGAGCGACGACGACGAGCGCGGGGAGCTGCTGCGAGCGCTGGCGGCCGGCGCCGACGACGGCCGGTGGCGGGTGGGCTTGGTCGGTGTCCGGCTGGACGCCGCCGGCGCGACCAGCGTCCAGGCGGCGATCCGGCCCTCGTGAGCTCGCTGGAGGTCGAGCTGCTCGCCGATGGCGGCATCCGGCTCACGACCCTGGAAGGCAAGACCGGGCTGGCCACGGTGCCGGTGCTGCGCGACTGGCTCGCCGAGGCGGGTCGTGCCGGTGCGACCGTGCACCTGCGCGGCGACATCACCGCGCCGGCCGCGGCGCCGATCGCCGCTGAGGTCCGCCGGCTGGCGACCTCGCTCGACGAGTCACCGTCGCGGCCGGCGCCGTGGCCACAGCGACGCTCGTCGCTGCAGACGGCAGCCCACGACGGCCTCACCGCCCAGGTCCGGGACCTGCTCGAGCGGGGCACCTCGCCGAACGTCGGGCGCTGGGGGCGGACGCCGTACCGCCTCGCCATGCAGCGGGGGCACACCGACGTGCTGGTCGCGCTGCGCGAGGCCGGGACGCCGACCCCGCGGGGCCTCGCGCCGCCACCGGTGCTCCCCGACGCCGTCGTGCTGCGCGCCTACGGGCCGCGGTGGATGTGGTGGCTGCTGGTGCCGTTCGTGGCGCTCGCCGTCCTCGCCGTGCTCGACGGCGCCTACGCGATCGCCCCGGCGTTCCTCGTCATCCCGCTCATCGGCATCGGCGCCGTCCACCTCGTCCTCGGCAACACGCGCTGCGCCTTCGACGGACCCCACGTCGCCCGCCGGCGAGGGCGCCACTGGCAGGGACCGATCGACCTGCGCGCCCTCGACGCGCTCGGTTGCACGCCGCCGGGCACCGTGCGGATGCCCCTGCTGTGGGTGCTCGGCCAGCGCCAGGCCGGCGATCGACCCGACGTGTACGCGAAGAGCGCGTTCGACCCGGACCAGCGCGCCGCGCTGGCCGCCATCGAGGGCCTGCGCTTCGTCCCGCTGTACGCGGCGCGTGGCTTCCTGTCTCCCGGCTTCGAGCGTCTTGTCGCCCGCCACGTCGACCCGGCGAACGTCATCGTCGGCCCCGTGGCCGCCGAGCGCCTGGGGGCCCTGCGTGCCGTTTGAGGTCGGGCGGGTCATCGACCACTACCGGGTCGACCACGTGGTGCACACCGGCCGCTTCACGGTCGTGTACGCCGCCACCGACCTCAGCCTCGGACGCAAGACGGCGCTCAAGGTGCTGTCGGACCACTACGCCCCCGATCCCAACTTCCGTGAGCGCTTCGCCCGCGAGGTGCAGGTCGCGGCCGACCTCGACGCCCATCCGAACATGGTCACCGTGTACGGCTCGGGCGAGGCGGACGGCACGCTGTTCCTGGCCACGCAGTTCGTCGAGGGCGTGACGCTGGAGGAGCTCCTGGGCCAGCAGCCCGGCGGTGAGCCGCTGCCGCCGGTCGAGGCGCTCGAGTACCTGCACCAGATCGCCTCGGCGCTCGACTACGCCCACAGCCACCAGTTCGTGCACCGCGACGTCAAGCCGGCCAACGTGCTCATCGGCCTCGTCGAGACGCCGCATCGCGCGTTCCTCGTCGACTTCGGCGTCACGAAGGACATCGCCGACAACGCCAAGGCCACGCAGCACGGCCTCTTCCTGGGGACCGCCGAGTACGCGTCGCCCGAGCAGATCCACGGCGCCGAGCTCGACGCCCGCTCGGACGTGTACTCGCTGGCGTGCACGGCGTTCGAGCTGCTCACCGGGTCGTCCCCCTTCGCCGCCGGCCGCGACGACGCGGCGCTCATCGCGGCGCACCTGCAGGCGCCGATCCCGAGTGCCGTCGAGCGTCGGTCCACCGTTCCCGACGCGGTCGATCGGGTGCTCGCCGGCGGGCTGTCGAAGGACGCCGCCGATCGGCCCGCGTCGGCGGGCGACTTCGTCCAGGCGCTCAACGACGCCTACGCCGAGTCGACGGTCCTCTTCGAGCGGCCGGCGATCCGCACCGCGGAAGAGCCACCGCCGTCGGAGGCCGGCCGCCGCTGGTGGATCCCGGCGGCCATCGCCACCGCGGCGGTCGCGCTGGTCGTCGCCGGCGTGCTCGTCGTCCGCTCGCTCGGCGGCGGCGACGACGCCGCGCCGGCGACGACGGGGCTGGCGTCGACCACCCTGGCGCCGACGTCCACGCCGCCGGCGTCCACCGTTCCCGCGCCCACCGCCGCCCCGACGCTGCCGCCGGTGCCCCCGGGCGCGATCGACCTCGGGTTCGGCGCGTACGTGCCGCTGGCCGCGGGGTGGCAGGTCGCCGGCCTCGGTGCCAACTCGGCGCAGCTCACCGACGGTGTCACGTCCGTCTCGATCGTCGTGCAGCGGCGCCAGCCCGGTTCGACGGCTCGCGACGTGCTGCTCGAGCAGACCGCCGGTGTCGACGCGGCGTTCCCGGCCGTCTGGTACGGGATCCCGACGATCCAGCCCGGGAGCGGTGGGTCGATGGCCTCCCAGCGGGCTGCGGTCGGGTACCGGGCGTACGGGAACGGCGGTCCGACGTCAGGGCAGGCGATCGGTGTCGTCCGGGCCGACGGGCTGGCGCTCGGCTACGGGCAGCGAGCGGCGCCGGGAACGCCGAGCACCGCCTATCCCGGTCTCGAGGACGCGGTGGCGTCCCTCGTCGCCGCCCCACCGGTGGCCACGCCCGCCGAGCTCGCCGATCCCGGCACCGCTGCCGTGCCGTCGTCGCACCCCCAGTTGGTGATCGACGGGACGGCGGGGTTCACGCCGGCACCGAGCTATCGGGTGGTGGACGCGACCGTCGGCGCTGCGTTCTTGACCGCCAACGGCACCTACGACGTCATCGTCCGCGGCCAGGTCGCGGCGAGCGCCGGCGAGCTCACGACCGTCGCCCGCCAGGCCATCGCCGACACGTACCCCGGCGCCGCCTTCGGCGCCCAGGTCGACTACGGGCCGGACGGCGGCGGGTTGATCTACTCGTCGGTGCCGGTGTCGGCGACCTACTTCGACGGGCGACCGCTCGTCGGTGCGATCGACATGTACTGGGATCCGGTCACGACGCACGGCTACTGGTTCGCTCGCGTCTGGTTCCCCACCGACGGACGGCACCGAGCCGTTCGCGGGAGAGGTCCAGTTCATGGCGTCGTGCCTCTACGACTCCTTCGTCGCGCTGTGAGCGGCGGCGCAGCGGGGGGGCGACGTCAGACGGCGATGGGGGCCGGCGTGTCGTCGATCAGCGACTGCAGCTCGCGCCGAGTCGGTCCGGGAGCGAGGGGCAGGTCGCCGGCGGCGTCGATGCGGGCGACGATGTCGGGCCGCCGGGCGACGTCACCGATCCGGCGGAACACGCCGGCGACGTCCATGACGGCCCGCAACACCTCGGGATCGTGCGGTCCGGCGGCGAACAGGCGCTGGAAGAACGTCCACTCGGCGTCGCCGCCGTCGTAGGTCGTGCCGGCGACGGCGGCGTCCATCTCGGCCAGGCGGTGGCGGGTGACGGAGAGCGTCTCGTCGACGAGCGGCAGCACGACGTTGCGGATCCGGTCGTGCCAGCGGTGGGCGAGGTCGGCGGGATCGCTGGCGCACACCTCGCGCAGGACGTCGCGCAGGCAGATGGCCTGCATCGCCCCGAACGTCATGCCCCGCCCGTACATCGGGCTGGTGCAGGCGAGGGCGTCTCCGAGCGCGATGACGCCGGTGACGATCGGTTGGCGGTCGACCACGAGGCTGGTGCGCCGGTCGGGCGTGGCGGACATCGTCTCGACGTCCGTCGTCGGCTCGGCCTCGGTCCAGTGGGCGAGCAGCGGGTAGGCGCGCACGATGCGGGTCCACACGTCGACGTCGACGGCGCGCCGCATCCACAGATCGGTGGCGCTCGACGCGACGCCCACGGACCACGTGCCGTTGTCGGCCGGCGCGGTGACGAACGACAGCGAGTCGTAGTGCTGCAGCGGCGGCCCGAACATCGGCGGCATCGCGCCGTCGCCTGACCGGAACGACCGGCAGAAGTAGGTGAACCCGTGCGGTGCGACCTCTTCGTGCGGCGGCGCGGCGCCGATTGCGGCCAGCATCGTCGGCAGCGCCGAGCGCCGTCCGGTGGTGGCGACGACGAGGTCGGCGGCGATGCGCTCACCCGAGTCGAGCACGACGCCGGTGACGTGCGGGACGGCCCCCGGACGCCCGTCCCCGGTCAGCAGGCCGGCCACGGTGACGCCGCGCCGCACGACGACGCCCGGCGCCTGGGTCAGCAGCGCGGCAAGGGTGGCCTCCACCATCGGACGTCGACCCGTGATCTGCTCGTAGCGCTGGTCGCCGTCACGGAAGCCGCCGGTCATGGATGCCGGCATCTCCAGCACGCGGTTGACGCGCAGGGCGCCCGCGGCCAGCAGGGCGTCGAGCGTCTCGGGCAGCTCGTACTCCAGGATCTCGCGCAGTCGCGGCAGCACGATGTGGGTGAGGCGGAACTGCGGGACGCCGCGTCGGCGCCAGCCGTCGAAGGCGGCCGTCGGGTCGGTGGGCGGCGCCGGGTCCCGCTCGAGGACGGTGACCTGGTGGCCGTCGCGGGCCAGCAGCAGCCCGCCGACGACACCGCTGATCCCGCTGCCGATGAACACGATCCTCGCCATGGCAGACATGCAACCGCGACGACCCTGCCGAGGTCATGGAGAGCGCCTGATGCCTTGCTGGAGAATGGTGTGTGTGAGCCGAGCGAGTCCTCGAGCGAGCGAACGAGAGGCTCAGAACGCCGTCACTCGACGTCGGGCGGCCGCCGTCACTCGATGTCGGGCGGCAGCCGGTCGAGCTGGTGGCGGTCGATGAGGCCCGACTCGATGGCGTGCTCGACGAGGCGCCGCCGTCGATCGGTGGCGAGCTGGTCGAGCGAGCCGCGCAGCCCGCCGACGCCCAGCTTGGTGAGGCGATCGCACAGGTTGTCGAGCTTGCGGTTGAACTTGGTGATCGACCAGCCGAGTCGGCGGGCCACGGCGCGGTTCGTCGGCAGCTCGTCGCTGTGATGCGGGCTCCGCAGCGTGCCCTCGGCGAGGGCGAGGAGCAGGAGCCGCTGCTCGTCCGTCAACATGAGATCGCCGAGGGCGATCGTCACCCCGCCGTCCTCGTCGTCGGCGTCGAACGGGTCGTCGTCGTCGTCCTCGTCGCCGGCGCCCGTGTCGGGGACCCGGACCGAGAGCTCGTAGTCGGTGATGCCGGCGCGGAAGCGGAGGATCGAGTTGGGGAACGACAGCGCGATCTCGCTGCCCGGCGCCAGCTGCACGCTGGAGCGGGAATCGGCGTCGGCGATCTGGATCGTGATCGAGCGCCCCTCGTTGGTGAGCCACCAGGCGTCGCCGCGGGACCAGAAGCGGCCGAGCACCCGGTGCAGGTGGCGGTTGCCGTCGATGTGCAGATCGGCCTGCCGACCGAACGTCAGCTCGTCGCCCGGCTCGATCGTGCGCTCCTCACCGATGAACTCGACGTGGAGGTGGACGTCGTTCACACGCGTCCCAGGACCGTCATCGAGCGCGAGCCGAAGTAGACGACGGCGCCGGGCTCCACCAGCTGGGCCCGACCCGGCTCGAGCGGCATGACCGCGCCGCCGGGATGGGCGACGACGAACGTGCCGTTCGTCGAGCCGCAGTCGTCGACGAGGACGTCCCATCCCTGGAGGTGGACCTCGAGGTGGCTGCGCGACACCTTGTCGCCGACGGCCTTGACCCGCCGCATCCGGGCTCGCGATGGCGCCTCGTCACGGTCCGGGTTGCGCCCGATGAGCAGCTCCTGGTCGAGCTCGACGAGCTCGCCGTCGTCGAGCTGCAGACGCCCGAGGCTCGGGCGGGGCACGTTGACGACGGCCCCCGTGCCGGGGGCGAGGAACTCGCCGCACATCGCGCACGTCGCCGCCGTCGGCGGGTTGGCGTGGTCGTTGGCGCACAGCTTGGCGGCGACCAGCGAGCCGCGCCCGTCGGTGTCGCCGAGGCGCACCGCGGCGAGGAGGCGCTCCGACGCCGGGGGCGGCAAGGTGACGTCGGGGTCGTGGTGCTCGTCGGTGCTCTCGGGCTCGGGCGGCGCCGGCGCGATGCGCTCGACGGCCTGGGTCGCGTCCACCGCCGCCGGCGCCACGACCGCCGACGCGTCCGGCACCGGCGCGGTCGCCATCTCCGGGTTGCCGAGCTCCAACCGGAACCCGCCGGCCGCGACGGTCCCGGCTCCCAGATCGGTGACGTCGTCGACCTCGCCGCCGGCCACCTCGACGACGGCGCGCTCGACGTCCACGAGGCCATGCTCCACCCACGTTCGCGAGCCGGTGCCCGACAGCATCGGCAGCGACGGCTGGTCGGTCTCGACGGCGATGTCGCCGAACGCCACCACGCGCACGCCGTCGTGCCACGACACGACCACGTACGGCACGACGTCGAACCCGGCGGCGACCGTCGCCGACGCCACCGCCTGCAGCTCCGAGCCGCATGCGCTCGTGGTGAAGGCGTCGACCAGGGCTCGATCCGGTGCCCTGAGGAAGAGCAGGGCGGCGGGGTGACGGCACACGAGCCCCGAACCGGGCGCCAGCTTCAGTGTCGCTGCGGCGCCCGTCATGGCGCCTCCACCGTGCCGATCTGCACGACCACCGCGGTCGCGTTGTCACGCCCACCGAGGAGGTCGGCTTCGCGCACGAGCGACTCGGCGGCCTGGCGGGCGGACGGGGCGCCGAGGAGCGTGCGCATGCGGTCGTCGTCCAGCTGGCGGTAGACGCCGTCGGTGCACAGCAGGATGCGATCGTTCGTGCGCACCGGGACGGCGAGCACGTCGATCCGGAGCCCGTCGTGCTCCAGGCCGATGAAGGAGGTCAGGCCGTGCAGGGCCACGCCGCGATCACGGTACTCGCGGGCATCGAGCCCGGCGGCGAGCAGCTCGGTGCGCACGTTGTGGTCGTGGGTGAGCACGTCGAGACGACGCTCGTCGCCGAGCCGGTAGGCGCGCGAGTCGCCGAGGTGGACCAACGTCACCAGCGGCCCTCCGACGGCGGCGGCGAGCAAGGTCGTGCCGACCCGGTCGATGCCCTGGTTCGCGGCGGCCGCGAGCACATCGGCGTTGACCCGCTCGACGATCGCCCGCCAGTCCGGATGGGCACCAGCTGCACCGACCCGCTCGAGGAGGCGGTCGACCGCGGTGCGCGCGGCGAGCGCGCCCCCACCTCGACCGCCCATGCCGTCGGCGACCGCGAACAGGCCCTGGCGTCGACCCCACGTGTCCTCGTTGACCTTCCGCCGCAGGCCCGGTGAGGTGGCCGCGCCCCACTCGACGACACCGAGCGGGAAGGCAGCCAGCGTCGCGGTGAGGTCGCGCAGGACGGCGGCGTTCTCGGTCGGGGTCGTGTCGTCGTCGTCGAGGTCGATCAGCATGGTGGGCTAGGTCGCAGGAGGCGTGGGCGGCGGCGTCGCAGGAGGTGTCGGCGGCGGGGTCGGGGGTGGCGTCGGCGGCGGTGTTGGCGGCGGTGTGGATGGGACCGTGGTGGGGGCCGCCGTGGTCGGGGCCGCCGTGGTCGCAGGCGCCGCCGTCGTCGGCCGCGCCGTCGTGGGCTCGGTCGGCCTCGACTCGGTCTCGGGTGTCGACTCGAGCGTCGCCGATGCGGGGACCGAGGACGGCGGGGTGTCGTCGTCGTCGCCACCGCGCGTGAGCACGATCGCGCCGACGACGATGACCAGCGCGCCGACGACCGTGGCGATCAGGATCCACGGCGGCGCCCGGCGCTCGCTTGGCTGCTCGACCGGAGGGGCAGGGCGCTGGGTCACCGGCAAGCGGCCCGTCGGCTGCCAGCGGCCCTCGGTGGACGGCCGAGTCGTCAGCGGCAGGATGGCGGTCGGTTCTCCGGCGGCCGGATCCGGCGGCGCCGTCGGCAGCTCGGCGGTCGGTGCTCCCGCGGCCGAGTCCAGCGCCAGATCGGCGGCCGGCCCTCCCGCGGCCGGGTCCCGCGGCTCCGGGGGTGGCAGCGCGCCCACCGGCAGTGGGACGGTCGGCGCCGCATCGGGAGGCTCGTCGGCCGGTGCCGCCTCGCGGATCGACGCCAGCACGGCGTCGTCGGCGCCGATCGTGACGTCGTCGTCCTCGGCGTCGTCGGGGGCCTGCTCGTCGACGTCGGCATCGCCCGGCGTCGCAGCACGCCGGCGCAGCTCGGCCAGCAGCTCGTGGTCGCCGGGCACGGTCACGTCGTCGTCGGGGTCGAGATCGGGCCGCTGCTCGTCGTCGCTCATCGCTCGCCACCGGGGGGTCGGGCACCGCTCGTGGCGTGATCCCGGCGCAGGGGCCGGGGGTCGAGGTGCATCTTCAGCCGTCGCCCGACGCCCTGGCTGCGGAGCAGGTCGGCGGCGACCTCGTCGCTGCAGCGCCACGCCTCGGTGGCGTGCTCGTCGCCGGGCGCATCGGCGGCGTAGGCCGCGCGATCGACCTGGGCGGCGAGCCGGCGGAGGTCGGGCTCGACGTCGGTCAGCTCGGCATCGCCGACGTACACCCCGATCCGCTCCTGCGGCGTGACGTCGTGGAGGCGCGGCGCGCCGGCCTCGGTGCAGCGGTCGATGGCCTCGGCCCACGCGCCGGCGATGCGGCCGGTCGTCGTCGTGCGGGTCCGCCGTCGATGCCGCCGCAGCGCCTTCCAGGCGACGACGACGACGACGAACGCCAGCACGAGCAGCAGCGGCAAGCCGACGGCGGCCGTGGTGACGACCGCCCACACCGGCCAGCCGGCGCCGTCGCCCCAGGTGTGGGTGATCGGGTCGATCTTCGACTCGTCGACCTTGCGCTCCTCCTGGCGCGGCGGCTCGACGTCCGGTGGCGGCGGGGGAGGCGGCGGCGGGTTGGGGATCGCCACCTGCTGGGTCGTGGCGCCCTGCGCTTCGGGGTCGGGGGTGCGCGAGCGGTCCGGCGTCACGTCGACCGGCACCCAGCCGAGCGCGCCGGCGTCGACCTCGACCCATGCCGAGATGTCGTTCGCGGTGACATCGACCTTGCCGTTGCTCCAGGCGTCGGGGGAGACCTCGTAGCCGACGACCACCCGCACCGGCAGCTCGGCGACCTCGGCCATCACGGCGGCGGCCGCCGCGTACTGCTCCTCGAACCCGACGATGCGGGTCGGGTCGGTGAGCATCGTGGCGATGCGGCCGTAGGAGTGTCCCGGTGGGGTGTCCGGGGTGGCGTCGTAGAAGCCGGTGTTGACGAACTCGTCGCGGATCGCGGCCAGCTGGTCCCAGCCGGCGTCGTGACCCTCGACGAGGTCGGCGGCCAGGTTGCGCACCGGCGGCGGGAGCAGCTCGAGCTCCTTGCTGCGGTCGATCGGGGTGATCTCGGCGTCGTGCAGCTGCTCCTCCGTCACCGCCGGCGGGATCGCCGAGCGGACCTCGTACGTCAGGCCGTCCGGCACGCCGCCGGGGAGGGCGATCGTCCCGGTGCGCATGTTGAGGCGGGGATCGAGCCGGGCGCCGTCGGCCGTCGGCAGGTCGAGGCGCCTGGCGATGCCGGCGGTGGGCAGGAAGCTGCCGCCGAGGTCCTTGATCTCGATGGTGGTGTCGACGACGGCCGACCCGTCGGGCAGTGGATCGTCGAGGTTGGGCAGCTCGGTGTCGACGGGCACGAACTCGGTCGCCGCGGCGTCGCGTTGGGGATCGGCGACGGTCCAGATGACACCGTCGTAGTCGGTGAGGACGGCGAGGGGGAAACGGGTGACCGGCGTGTCGCCGGTGACCGTGAACACGACGTCGGACTTGCGGTCGTCCTTCAGTGACGCCTTGACCTCGGCCAGCGGGCTCGGCACGGCCAGCGGGTCGAACGGGGGGACCTGGTAGCGCCGCAGGTCGAAGCGCTCGTTGGACTCGGCCCCCGGCAGGTGCGGACCGACGAGCGGCGCGGCCACCACGGCCCCGACGACGACGACGGCGCCCAGCATCAGGCGGGACCGGTTGGAGCCGACGCGGCCGCTGGCCTCGAACTCGTCGAGCGTGGTGAATCGGCGGGGGGCCAGGCGCTGCCCGGCCGCGATCAGCAGCAGCGTGCCGGCGAGGATGCCGGCGCCCTGGGCCAGCGCCAGCCAGCGCTCCTCGATCGTGAACAGGAGGCTCAGGGCGAGGGCGAGGATCGGACCGATCGCCGGCAGGCCGGGTCGTCGCGACCCGCGGGCGATCTCGCCGCCGATGGCGGCCGCCAGCCAGGCGACGGTGAACGGCAGCGCCCGCAGCTGCTGGGTGATGTCGGCCGGCGGGGCGCTCGACAGCAGGTCGGCCCAGCCGTCGACGAGGCCGCGGGCGAAGTTGGCGTAGGCACCGGGTGTCGGGACGCCGCCGACGGCGATCCCGCCGAGCACGACGAAGCCGATCGCCGAGAGGGCGACGCTCTCGCCGAGCAGCAGGCGTCGCCACGCCGCGACCAGCACGATCGCCGACGCACCGATGGCCCCGATGGCGGCGGCGGACACGAAGCTCCAGCCCGACAGCGCGCTGCGGAAGGAGACCGCGGCGATGATCGACATCACCGCGACGAGCACGACGGCGACGACGACGTACGGCCGGATGCGCCGCCGTGGGCGGCTGTCGAGCGGGCGTGCCGTCGTCCTCGTCGGGCGGGCGACGTGCGAACAGGCGACGGGCCATCAGGCGGCCACCCGGGCCCATGCAGCCTGGAAGCCGTCGAGGTCGTCGACGTCGATGACCTTGGCGCCCGGCAGCACGCCGGGCAGGCGATCGCCCGCCGGCCACGTGCGCACGAGGATCACCCGGGCCGAGCGGCGGGCGACGGTGAGCATGGCGAGGAAGCGGTCGGTCGGCACGTCGCCGGTGACCACCACGAGCGCGGAGGTCCCGGTCTCGGTGCGCAGCGCGTGCAGGGCGGCGTCGGCGACGTCGGTGCCGGCGGTGCCGTCGGCGAGGGTCAGGCGGTCGAGGAGGTCGGTGCGCCCGACGGCGCGGTGCTGGCCGGTGACGACGGTGCGGTCGAGCCACAGCGCGGCGGGCTGGCCGTGCATCATCGACGACACGCCGAGCGACGCAGCAACCTCGATCGCCAGATCGAACTGGCGCTCCGAGCGGTACGAGCCGATCTCGGTGTCGACGACGATGGTGAGGTTCGGGCGGCGGTTGTCGACGTAGTGGCGCACCATCAGCGTCCCCGTGCGCGCCGACGACATCCAGTGGATGTGGCGGTGGTCGTCGCCGAGCTCGTACTCGCGCAGGGCGTGGAAGGCGACATCTCCAGCGGGCGAGGCGTCGGATGTCGGGCCCTCGAGGTCCTTGGCGAACCCGACGGGGAGCGGACCGAGGGCGGCGACGCGTGGGTGCACCCACAGCCGGTCGACCGCGGTCTGGGCGATCTCGCGGCGCATCAGGGCGAGCAGGTCGGTCTTCACGATCAGCGCCGGGCCGATGTCGACGACGCCACGGCGGGCGGTCGGCAGCGAGTACACGGCGTCCGTGGAGCGACCGGGCCCGAGCGGCGGGACGTCGAGGCGCAGCGGGCGCCCGCCGACCTGCTCCTCGATGGTGCGCGAGCCGAGCGGTGTGCGCCGCGGGTTCGTCACCCGCATCACGGCGACCGCCTTGTCGCCGACGGTCACCCGCTCCGGTTCCAGCGTGCGCTCGACGTCGAGGGCGAGCCGACCGATCACGAACGGCAGGGCGACGGCCAGCACGATGAGGCAGCCGGCGGCGAGCACCATCAGCTCGACCCACCCGAGCAGCCAGCCGGCCACGTAGGCGACCACCGCCAGGACGGCGACGGTCCACCCGCTCGCCGTCAACGGGATCGCCTTGCGCACCGAGACCTCCTCAAGCGCCTTGCCGCATCGCCGCCGGCAGCTCGACGCGGTCCAGGAGATCGTCGACGAGTGCCGTCGTGTCGACGCGGCCGAGCTCCGACTCGGGCGTCAGCAGCATGCGGTGGCCCATCACGGCCGGGGCGACGATGCGGACGTCGTCGGGGGTCACGAAGGGGCGGGCCTGGGCGGCCGCGAGGGCGCGCGCCGTGCGCACGATGGCGATCGCGCCGCGGGTCGACACCCCGAGGCGCAGCTGGGGCATCGTGCGGGTCGCCGCGCAGAGGCGCACGACGTAGCTGCGGATGGAGTCCTCGACGTGCACCGACTCGGCGACCTCGATCATCGTGCGCACGTCGCTCGTCGCCATCACCGGCTCGAGCGACTCGGGGCGCAGGTCGGCGGCGAGCATCCGCAGGACGTCGACCTCGTGGTCGTGGTCGGGGTAGCCGAGCGTCGTGCGCATCAGGAAGCGATCGAGCTGGGCCTCGGGCAGGCGGTACGTGCCCTCCTGCTCGACCGGGTTCTGGGTGGCGATGACGACGAACGGCCGCGGCACGTCGTAGCCGGTGCCGTCGACGGTGACGTGGCGCTCCTCCATCACCTCGAGCAGTGCGGCCTGCGTCTTGGGCGACGCCCGGTTGATCTCGTCGGCCAGCACGACGTTCGAGAAGACGGCGCCGCGGCGGAAGTCGAACGTGCCCTGGGCCTGGTTGTAGACGAGCCCGCCGGTGACGTCCGACGGCAGCAGGTCGGGCGTGAACTGGATGCGGCTCCACGTGCCCTTCACCGAGTGGGCGATGGCCTTGGCGAGCGAGGTCTTGCCGGTGCCGGGCACGTCGTCGAGGAGCAGGTGGCCCTCGCTGAACACGCACACCAGCGCCAGCGCGATCTGGTCGCGCTTGCCCTTGATGATCAGCTCGACGTTGTCGAGGAGGGCGTTGAACCAGTGGCTGAACCACTCCGCTTGCTGATCGGTCGCTGGTCTCATCTCGTCACTCCTTGGGCGTCACCAGGTGCTGGTGCTCGATCGGATGCCGTTGAGGGTGGCGTACACGGGGCGGCCGCCGTAGCCCCAGTAGCACGTGGCGTCCTGGCTGATGTTCCCCGCCGGCCCGCTGCTGACGTAGGACGTGCCGGTGTCGAACTGCTTCATCCCGCTGCCGTCGTCGCCGTAGCAGTTGACCTGGAAATCGGTGTTCGGCGCCATGCCGGACGCCGTGATGTGGAAGAAGGCGCAGTCCGGTGTGCCGCACGTGGGCTGGCCGACCGCTGACCGGCCCCGGCTCACCCGGATCGACTGCTCCGAGTTGGTGGTGGCCGACTTGTCGGCGCTCCACTCGCCGCAACCAACGCTGTTGCAGGCCCGGACGCGCACCGTGTACGAGGTGCCCGGTTGGAGCTGGGTGAACGTCTTGGACGTCCCGCCGACGTTGGGATCGCCGCCACCCGGCTGGAACCCGACCTCGTAGTGGTCGATCGGCTTGCCGTTGTCGTTGGGCACCGACCACGTGGCGACGACGGTCCGATCGCCGCCGTCGACGGCCAGCCCGCCGACCTGGTTGGGTGGGCCGGGCGTCTTGGCCGACAGCGTGTTGCTGGTCGGCCCGGGGCCGATCTCGTTCACGGCCCGCACCTGGAACGAGTACGTCGTGCTGTCGGCGAGCCCGGTGCGCGTGTAAGAGGTGCCGGCCCCGACGTCGGTCCAGCCGCCGCCGTTCACCGAGAGCTGGTACATCGAGATCGGGCTGCCGTTGTTGCATCCGGCGGTCCACGTCGAGCGCGACGCGCTTCTCGTCGGGGTTGGCGCCGGTGAGCTGCGGCGCGCACGGCAGTCCGGCCGGCGTGACCGCGTTCGAGGCCGCGCTGCGGGCGCCATCACCGACGTCGTTGCGGGCGACGACCGTGAACGTGTACGACGTGCCGTTGCTCAGGCCGGGCACGGACGTCGACGTCTGACCGGCCGGGACGCTGACCGTGCGCCCGCCGCTCGCCGTCACCGTGTAGGCGGTGATCGCGCAGCCCTGGTCGTTCGGGGCCTGCCACGAGACCGTGGCGGCGGTGTCGCCGCGAGTGGCCACCACCCCGCTCGGTGCGTCCGGTGCGCCGCACGGCACGACGGCTGCCGAGGCGCCTGATGTCGCCCCCCACCCGGCCCGGTTGCGGGCCCGCACGGTGAACTGCTGGGGCTGGCCGTTGGGCAGGTTGGCCCAGCGGATCGAGTTGCTCGTCGTCGTGTTCGTCGCCCCCGTCGAGAGGATCTGCACCTCGTACTCGATGATGCGGTCGCCGCCGTCGCCCGGGGCACCCCAGCTGACGGTGATCGTCTTGTCGCCGCGCTGGCCGGCCGGCGGCGCCGGCGCGTCGGGCTGGCGCAGCGGGTGCTCGGGGGCCGACGGCGAGCTGAACTCGCCCTCGCCCTTGCCGTTCACGGCGCGCACCTGGAACGTGTACTGCTGACCGTTCTGCAGGCCGTCCCAGCGGTACTGGGTGGTCGGCCCGATGCGCTGGATCGCCGAGGTGCCGCCGCCGATCTGGACGTCGTAGTTCGTGATCGCGCTGCCTTCGTTGGCGGGCGGCGACCACGAGACGAGGAGTGCGCCGTCGGCGAACTGCACGCTCGGCGACGCCGGCCGGCCCGGCGCGATGTCGGGCGTGACGGCCGGCGAGGAGCCGCTCCACGGACCCCACCCGGCGGCGTTGTGGGCGCGCACGCTGAACGACACCGGCACGCCGTTCGTGAGCCCGCTCCACGTGTACGCCGTCGAGTTCCCGGTCGAGCGGCTCTCGCCCCCGTCGACCCGCAGCTCGTAGTCGTCGATCGGCGCCCCGTTGGACGGCGGGGCCGACCAGTTGATCGTCGCCGTGGCGTTGCCCTCGCGCGCCGCCGGGGTGCCCGGCATCGACGGCTGGCCGATGACGGTGACCTCGATCTGGGCCTCCGACTGGCGCGCCGCGGTGTTGGCGCCGTCCCGTGCCGTGTAGCTGATGGCGGCGGCGCCGAAGAAGTCGCTGTTCGGCGTGAACGTGACCTGCTGGCCGTCGGTCGTCGCGCTGCCGGCGGACGACACGCCGATCGACGCCACCGTCAACCCCCGACCCAGCGGGTCGATGTCGTTGGCGAGCACGCTGATCGTCACCGGCTGGCCCTGGTTCGTCGTCGCCGCGTCGTTGCGGGCCTGGGGCGGCGGGGCGGCCGGCGGGCGGACGGTCAGCGCCACCGTCCCGCCGGCGCTCTGGCCGGCCGAGTCGGTGGCCGTGTAGGTGAACGAGTCGGTGCGATCGGCGGCGTCGACCGGCGCCGACGCCTGCACGGTGGCGCCGGACTGGGTGAGCGTGACCGCCCCCTCGGCCGGTCCGCTGATCACGTACGTCAGCTGGTCGCCGGCGTCGGGATCGGTCACCAGCGCCGCCAGATCGATGTTCGTCGGGGTGCCGGCCTCGACGGGGAGCGTCGTGTCGGTGGCCACCGGTGGACGGTTCGACGGGGCCAGCACGTCGATGGCCACGGCCCCGGCGACCGTGTGGCCCTGCTGATCGTCGACGGCGTAGGCGAACGTCGCCGGCCCGCTGAACCCGGCGTCGGGCGTGAACTGCACGCGGAGCTGGCCGGCGCCGTTGGCGAGGGTCGTCGCCGCGCCGCCGTGGGGCTGGTCGCAGCACGCGAAGTAGAGGGTGTCGCCGTCGGGGTCGGTGGCCTGGGCCGTGAGGTCGAGCTCGATGGGTTGGTCGGCGTTCGTCTGGGCGGTGAACGGGGCGACCGCGGGGGCCCGGTTGGGCACGACGAGGACGTCGACCTCGGCGGTGTCGGTGAGCCCGGCCGGATCGGTGACGGTGTACACGTGGCGGCCCGATGTCGTCCCGGCCGTCACCGTGAACGTGCCGGGCTGCTTGACGACGAGCGCCGGGTCGGTCGAGGAGACGGTGAGCTTGGTCGGATCGCCGTCGGGATCGAGATCGTTGCGGAGCACATCGACGTCGACGGACTGGCCGGGGCTGAGCGGGCCGACCATGTCGTCGACGGCGATCGGGGCCAGCGGCTGCGATGCCGCGGTGACGTGCACGGACACCGTGGCCGATGCCGTGCCGCCCCGTCCGTCGTCGATCGAGTACGTGAAGGCGATGTCGAGCGCCGCCGCGTCGGCGAGCTGGGCCGGCGGGGTGAACACGACGGCGCCGCCGTCGTCGGCGACCGCGGCGGTCCCGCTCGACGGCGTGCCGACGGTGGTCACGTTGAGCGTGTCGCCGTCGGCGTCGGAGTCGTTGGCGAGCACGTTGTAGACGAGCGGCGCGCTGCCGGCGACCGCTCGGACGTCGTCGTCGAACGCTTCCGGGGCGCGGTTCGCACCGGCCGCCGGCATCACGCCGATCAGCACCTCACCGACGGCGAACTCGCCGCCGGCGTCGACGAGCGAGTACGTGAGGCGGTCGGTGCCGACGAACGTGTCGCTCGGCGTGTAGACGACGGCGCCCTCGCTGACCGTCGCCGTGCCGCCCGACGGCTGCGTCCGGATGCTCTCGACGGCGATGATGTCCCCGTCGGGGTCGGAGTCGTTGGCCACCGCCGGCACGATCACCGGCACCCCGCTGCGGGTGCGCGCGATGTCGGTGCGGGCGATCGGCGGTCGGTTCACCTCGTCGCTCGGCACGATGCGCACGTCGAGGAACGCGCTCGACTGGTTGCCCGCCTTGTCGGCGACGGTGTAGCTGAGCGTGAAGCTCGACACCACCGTCGGCGCGACGCGCACGTCGACCGTCTGGCCGTTGAGCCCGGGTGCGACATCGGCGCCCTCGAACGGGGTGACGGCGGTGACGGTGAGCGTGCCGCCTTCGGGGTCGTAGTCGTTCGCCAGCACTGGCACCGCCACCTTGCCGCCGGCCCGCACCTCGACGACGTCGGCGCGGGCGACCGGTGGCTGGTCGACGACGACCGCGTCGGTGACGGCGACCACCACGACGGCGGTCACCGGATCGGAGCGGCCGTCGGAGATCTGGTAGCGGAACGTCGGGCGGGCCGGCGCGCCGGGGGCCACGCTGACGAGGTAGCCGACGCCGGCGACCTCCTTGACCGTGAGCCCGTTGCCTGGTTCGACCTCGACGCCGACCAGGCCGATGACGTCACCGTCGGGATCGCCGTCGTTGTCGAGCACGTGGACGAGGCGCGAGCCGCCGGAGGCGATCACCACGTCATCACGGATCGCCGTCGGTGGCCGGTTCTCGGTGGGCGCCCCGACCTCGATGCGGATCTGGGCGATGTCGGTCTCCTCGCCGTCGGTCGCCGAGTAGTTGAAGACGTAGGTGCCTGGCGCGTCGGGGTCGAAGAACAGCTCGCCGTCGGGTGTCAGCGACAGGTCAAGCGAGCCGACCGTCCGGTCGGTCGGGCGCACGAGCGTGGGCTGCTGGGCGACGAACAGCGGGTCGCCGTCGGGGTCGGTGTCGTTGGCCAGGACGTCGAGACGGATGGGCTTGCCGACGACGGTGACGCCGGCGTCGTTGCGGGCGTCGGGCTCGTTGTTGGCGTCCTCGAGGCGCACCGACACGATGACGGTGGCGTCGGCGGTGGCCCCGAAGTCGTCGCTGGCCGTGTACGTCAGCTCGATGCGCTCCTGGGTCGTGTTCGGGTCCGGCGTGAACACGACCTGCCCCGACGGGTCGGGGACGATCAGCCCGGCGGCGCTGCCGGGATCCTTGAGGGTGATCGAGTCGAGCACGAGGGCGTCGCCGTCGGGGTCGGTGTCGTTGGCGAGCACGTCGAACGTCGTCGGCCGGCCGCGCCGCGTCGAGGCGATGTCGTTGTGGGCGTCGGGCGGCCGGTTGGCGCTGCCGTCCGATGGACGCACGTCGACCGTCACGTTGGCCGACGCGCTGGCGTCGCGGCCGTCGGTGATCGTGTAGGAGAACGTGACGGTGCCGGTGAACCCGGCCGCAGGCGACACCTGCACGCTGCGGCCGTCGGGCGCGATCACGATCTGGGCGTCACCACCGGCCTGTTGCACCTCCGTCACCACGAGCACGTCGCCGTTCGGGTCGGTGTCGTTGACCAGCACGTCGACGTCGATCGGGCGGTCGACGCGCGTCTCGCCGAGGTCGTCGCGAGCGATGGGTGGCTTGTTCGGGCCGCTCTGGTCGAGCTGGTCGGACTGCACGATCTCGGCGTTCGGGTCGTCCGGGTTGACCTCGGTGACGACGTCGCCACCCTGCTGGTCGGTGTCGTCGTCCTGGGAGTCGTCGTTGAGCTGAGAGAGGATGTTGCCCCAGTCCTCGACGCGATCGACGCGCTGCTGGGGGCTCGTCACCCACGCCGCGCCGGTGTCGATGTCGTTGATCCAGACCCAGCCGTTGACGAGGCGCAGGCGCAGCTCGGCGCCGGCGCCGTCGAGGGGCAGCGACTGGATCTCCTTCCACCTGGCGGCCCCGTCCGCAGTCGTCCCGTCGGCACACCACTGGGTGAACGTCGCCGGCTTCGTCGACACCGCGAAGACGCACCCGCCGTAGGCGATCGGCGCGACTGGGTCGGCGCCGCCGAGCTGGCCGATGTCGGCGACGGCCGCGCCACCGTCGAGCGGCACGGCCACGACCTTGCCGTCGGTCGTGACGGCGACGACGTCGGCCGCCGGGGCGCCCGGTTGCTGCAGGGTCAGCGCGGACGGTTGCCCATCGGCGCCGAGGACGTCGATGCCGAGCGGCGTGGCGCTCCCCGGCGAGGCCACGACGATGTCGCCGTCGGTGTCGGAGAACACGGCCTCGTCGGTCCCGAGCATCGTCACCGACGCCGTCGGGCCGGTGCCCTCGACGGTGCCGCTCGTGGCCGTGGTGCCGTCCGGGCGCAGGAAGACGACCTGGCCCGCCTTCTCGTCGACGAGCACGGCATGCCCGTCGCTCGTGGCCGCCGACATCGTGCGGCCGCTCCCCGTGACGACCGGATCGAGATCGTCGGTCGTGGCGACCGACAGCAACTGCTCGCGTGTGAGCTTCCACGCCTTCATCGAGGCGTCGTCGACGATCAGCGCGCCGCCGTCGACGGCATGGACCTGCACCTCGGAGCCGACGGCGACACCAGCAGGGTTGGCCACCCGCTCGACCGAGTCGTCGACGACGGTCACGGTGCCCTTGGTGGCGTCGTGGACCACGATGACGCCCTTCGCCTGATCCACGTCGAAGTCGGCGCCCGGATCGGAGACGCTGACTGCGGCAGTGATCTCGCCGACCTCGCGGTTGACGTGGCCGACGTACCCCGCGTCGCGCTTGAGCAGCCAGGCGCCCCCGTCGTTGGTGTCGGCCTTGGAGCGCTCGCGGCCCTCGGCTTGCAGGGCGGTGGCGATGACGGCGCCGATCACCAGACCGAGCACGACGAGGACGCTGCCGGCGACGCTGCGCCGGGTGCGCCGCGTCATCGTCGGGCTCCGTCGCCCACTCGCCGGTCGGTCCGGTCGTTCACTGCTGTTCGGATGCTCCTGTGGTCGACGCCGCTCCGGGGCGGTCGCAGGCGGGTGCGGACGCGACAGCGCGGAGGGCCTGCTGCCGTGTCCGCCGACGCCGCCCGGTGCTGGACCAGAGGAACGAGTTCGACCGTAGGCTAACGGTCGGCGTGAGGCGCTGCGATGGGGAGCACTCCCCCAACGATCGGGTCACGCCGTCCCCTCTACCCCGGAGACGCCCGCTCCCACCGGACTTGACCTGATCGTGCCGCGCCGCCCCGATCCCTCTGTCCCGTCGGTCCAGATCGACGGGTTCGACGAGCTCCAGCCGATCGGCCGGGGCGGGTTCAGCTACGTGTTCAGTGCCCGCCAGCGCGACTTCAACCGGCGCGTCGCCCTCAAGGTCCTCAGCTTCGGCCTGGCCGACGAGCGCGAGCGGCGCAGCTTCGAGCGGGAGTGCCGGGCGATGGGCCTGGTCTCCCAGCACCCCCACATCGTCACGGTGTTCAACGCCGCGTTCACGACGTCGAAGCAGCCGTGCATCGTGATGGAGCTGTACAGCGGGGGCACGTACGGCGAACGCCAGAAGCGCGACGGCCAGCTGCCCATCGCCGTGGTCCTCGACGTCGGGGTGAAGATCGCCGGCGCGCTGCAGACGGCCCACGACCGCGGGTTGTTGCATCGCGACATCAAGCCCAACAACCTCTTCATCTCGGAGTTCGGTGAGCCCGCCCTCGGCGACTTCGGGATCTCGACGCTGGACGACGAGCGCTCGATCTCGGGAGGTGGCGGGCTCACCGTCCACTACGCGCCGCCCGAGGTGCTGGAGGGCTCGCCGGCGACGCCGCTCTCCGACGTCTACTCGCTCGCCGCCACGCTCTACACCCTGCTCGAGGGGACGCGGCCGTTCGCGCCGGCGCCGGGCGCCCGGCAGTCCGTCGGTGAGCTGGCCCGGCGGATCATGCTCGAGGAGCCGCCACGGGCGCGGCGCGCCGACGTGTCGCGCTCGCTCGCCGACGTGCTCGCCGGGGCGATGGCCAAGCGGCCTGGCGATCGCCCGTCGTCGGCCGCCGCGCTGGGTCAGGAGCTGCAGCGGGTGCAGGGTGAGCTCGGCCTGTCGCTGACCCCGCTGCCGCTGGCCACCCCGCCCCTGTCGCCGCTCCCGCCGGCGCCGGCGCCGCCGCCGATCGTGACGTCAGGACCGCCGCCGGCGGTCGACCTCGGCGGCGACGAGCAGCACGGCAAGACCGTCACCGTCGGGCGCCCGCCCGAGCCGGCCGTTGACCCGACCGTCAGCAGCGACACCCACTCGACGCGCCGCGTCGTCATCGGCACCGTGGCCGGCGTGGCGTGCCTGCTGGCGGTGGCTGTCTCGCTGCTCGTGTTCAGCCGGGGCGATGACGACGACTCGGCGACGACCACCGTGCGTCCGCCTGCGACGCAGATCCTCGAGGTGCGCCCGCCGGCGCCGACCGGCGTGACCGTCACCAAGGGCGCCGCCGAGCGCCAGGTCGTCGTGGCCTGGACGGCGGTCGGCGACGGGTCGCAGGACATCGAGTACCAGGTGCAGCCGGAGACGGTCGGGCTGGCCGCCCAGAACACGGCCACCCTGACCGCGACGTACGACGTGCCCGAGCAGGTCACGGCTGCGCCCTGCTTCCACGTCGTGGCGATCACCACCGACGGGCGCATCTCGGCCCAGAGCGAGCTCGCCTGCGGCTGATGCGGCGCGGGTGGGACAGGGGCGTACCATCCGACCCGGCCGCCAGGGCGGGCGGCCCATGGGATGGACGGAGCGGGCGATGCGGGTGTTGGTGCTTGGCGCGGGGTTCGGCGGCCTGGAGCTGTCGAGTCGGCTGTCGGAGGAGCTCGGCGACGAGGTCGAGGTGACCTTGATCGACAAGGGCGAGGGGTTCGTCTTCGGCTTCTCGAAGCTCGACGTGATGTTCGGACGGCGCACGGCGGACTCGGTGCGGCACCGCTACGCCGACATCGTCAAGCCCGGCGTTCGCTTCGTGCAGACGGTCATCCGCTCGATCGATCCCGACGCCCGCCGAGTCGAGACCGACGCCGGCTCGTTCGACGGCGACGTGATGGTCGTCGCCCTCGGCGCCGACCTCGAACCGTCGGCGACGCCCGGCCTGATCGAGGCGGGCCACGAGTTCTACACCGTCGCCGGGGCCTTCGCCTGCCGTGACGTCCTCGCCGCGTTCGAGGGCGGACGGGTCGTCATCGGCGTCACGTCGACGCCGTTCAAGTGCCCGCCGGCGCCGAGCGAGACGGCGCTGCTGGTGCACGACTTCCTGACCGAGCGAGGGATCCGCGAGCAGTCGGAGATCGCCCTCGTGATGCCGCTCGGCGTGCCGATCCCGCCGTCCCCCGACGCGTCCAAGGCGATCCTGACGGCGTTCGAGGAGCGCGGCATCGAGTGGCACCCGAGCCACCTGGTGCGCGAGCTGTCGCCCGGCATCGCCCGCTTCGACGACGGCACCGAGATGCCGTTCGACCTCTTCCTCGGCGTGCCCAAGCACCGCGTCCCCGACGTGGTCGCGGCGTCGGGGATGTGCGAGGACGGCTGGATCCCCGTCGACCGGGACACGCTCGCCACCCGCTTCCCCGGCGTCTACGCCGTCGGCGACGTGACCAGCGTGGGGACGCCCAAGGCCGGCGTGTTCGCCGAGGGCCAGGCCGCCGTCGTCGCCGACGCGATCATCGCCAGCGCGCGGGGCGGCGACAGCGCCGGCTACGACGGTCGGGGCACGTGCTACCTGGAGTTCGGCTCGCAGGGTGTCGCCGTCGTCGACGTCACGTTCATCGCCGGCCAGGCCCCGTTCGGCTCCCTCGACGGCCCGTCGGTGGAGCTCACCGCCCAGAAGGCGGCGTTCGGCACGACCCGCGTCAAGCGCTGGTTCGGCCAGGACTGGTGACGCGACCGCTCTGTGTCACCGCATGAGTCCCCGGGGACTTGAGAGGTGACACAGAACGGCCACTCAGGTCGCCGGGAGGGCGTAGGTGCCCTGGGCGGCGGCGCTCGGGCGGTCGGTGTTGTCGTCGGTCCACACGAGGATCGACGCCACGATGTTGCGGCGACCGGCGGCGTGCACGGTGGCCCGCCCCCACAGCACGTCACCGATGCACGGGCGCAGGAAGCGGATCGACAGCTCGGACGTCAGCGTCATCAGCTCGATGCGCCCGAGCGTGGCGAACGTGCTGAACCACATCGCCCCGTCGGCGACCGAGAACTGCGTCGGCCCGCTGATGAACCCGCCCGGCCGCACGTCCATCGCCGTCGGGATGCGGCGGGCCAGCGCGTAGCGATGCCCCAGCTCGACGCATTCGTTGCCGCCGCCGGGGAACTGGGCGCGCACGGCGGCGTTGACGGCCGCGGGGGTCGGGAGCTCCCGTTCGTCAGGCATCCGGCGAACGTATGGCATCGTGACCGGCGTGCCAGGTTCGAGTGATGCCGGTGTCGTGGTGGTGGGGGCGTCGATCGCCGGGCTGCGGGCGTGCGAGGCGCTGCGCACCGACGGCTACGCGGGCAAGGTCACGCTGATCGGCGCCGAGCCGCACCTGCCCTACGACCGCCCGCCGCTGTCGAAGAAGCTGCTCGCCGGCGACTGGGACGCCGACCGCATCGCCCTGCGCAAGCCCGACGAGTACGCCACCATCGGGCTCGACGTCCGGCTCGGCGTGCCGGCGGTCGGGCTCGACACCGCCGCCCGCGCCGTCGAGCTCGCCGACGGCTCGACGGTGCCGTACGACGAGGGTGTGATCATCGCCACCGGATCGGCCACCAAGCGCCTCCCCGGCCAGCAGGACGTGGCGACCGTCCACGAGCTGCGCACGTTGGAGGACGCCCTCGGGTTGCGCGAGCGGATCGCCGACGGGACGGCGCGCGTCGTGGTCGTCGGCGCCGGGTTCATCGGCCTCGAGGTGGCGGCGACGGCCCGGGCGCGGGGTTGCCCGGTGACCGTGCTGGAAGGCCTCCCGTCGCCGTTGATCCGCGGCCTCGGCGCCGAGATGGGCCTGGCCGCGACGGCTGTGCACGGCGCCGACGGGATCGACATCCGCTGCGGGGTCCTGGTCGAGGGCTTGGGTGTCGAGGGCGTGACGGTGAACGGCGGTGAGCTGGTGCCGGCCGACGTCATCGTCGTCGGCATCGGGGTGGCGCCGGTGACCGGGTGGCTGGAGGGGAGCGGCCTGACGCTGCGCGACGGCGTCGTCTGCGACGAGACGCTCGCCGCGGCACCTGGCGTGTGGGCTGCTGGCGACGTGTGCCGCTGGCCGAACCGCCTCTTCGGCGAGGAGATGCGCGTCGAGCACTGGACCAACGCCGCCGAGCAGGGCGCGGTCGCCGCCCGCAACCTGCTGGCGACGGTCAACGGCGCCGAGCCGGCGATGTACGCGCCGGTGCCGTTCTTCTGGAGCGACCAGGGCCGCCACCGCATCCAGTTCCTCGGCCGCTCGGCGACGGACGAGGCCGACGAGGTCGTCGTCGCCGTCGGCGCGACCGATCAGGAGCGCTGGGTCGCGCTCTACCGGCGCGGCGATCGGCTGTGGGGCGTGCTCGGGACCAACGCCCCGCGCCTCGTGATGCCCTACCGAGCGCTCCTCGCCGACTCCGTGAGCTGGGACGATGCCCTTGCTCACGCGGCGACCCAACAAACCTGAGCGGGGTCGTATCAAGCTCGGAGCGATCCGCTGACGGGATCGATAGCCTTCGATACATGAGCGAGACGTCCACCGTCGCCAACCCTTCGACCACCACCCGGCTGCCGCTCGCCGAGCTGCCGGCCACCGTCCTCCCCGGGGCGGTCATCACGCTCGCCCTCGTCACCGATCAGGCCCGGCGGGCGGTCGAGGCCGCTCGCGGCGCCGGTGACGGTCGAGTCCTGCTGCGTGCCGGCGACGGTCAGATGGCCGTCGTCGCCCAGGTGCCCGACATCGGCTCGTTGCCGACCGGTGAGCCGGTCGCCATCGTGCGCGTCGAGTCCCGCGCCCGCATCACCGCCGTCCACACGTCCGAGCGCGGCGCCACCTACGCCGACGCCGAGATCCTGCGCGATCCCCGCCCGACGCCGCGCGTCGAGGGCATCGCCCGCGAGCTGCGCGGCATCCTCGAGCAGGTCGCCGAGCTGCGCCGCTCCCGCCGCCTCCCCGAGATCCTGCGCTCCGGCTTCGAGCCCGGCGCCCTCGCCGACGCCGTCGTCGGCTGGGCCGACCTGGCCGAGGAGCGTCGTCGTGAGGTCCTCGGCGCACTCGATGTCGGCGAGCGCGTCGACGTCGTGCTGGCCTGGGCTCGCGAGCACCTCGCCGAGCTGCAGGTCGCCGAGACCATCCGCAACGACGTCACCGAGGGCGTCGACAAGCAGCAGCGCGAGTACCTGCTCCGCCAGCAGCTGTCGGCCATCCGCAAGGAGCTCGGCGAGGGCGACGACGACGTCGTCGGCGAGTACCGCACGAAGCTGGAGACGCTCGAGGCCGCCGACAGCGCCAAGAACTTCATCGCCAAGGAGATCGACCGGCTGGAGCGCACCAGCGCCCAGTCGCCCGAGCAGGGCTGGATCCGCACGTGGCTGGACCGCGTGTTCGAGCTGCCGTGGGGCGTCCGCTCCGACGACACCATCGACCTCGGCGCCGCCCAGACCGTGCTCGACGAGGACCACTACGGCCTCGCCGACGTGAAGTCGCGCATCGTCGAGTTCCTCGCCGTCAAGAAGCTGCGCGCCGAGCGGGCGGTCGACGACGACGCCGAGCGCAGCGCCACCAAGCGCGGCGCCGGCTCGATCATCACGCTCGTCGGGCCTCCCGGCGTCGGCAAGACCAGCCTCGGCGAGTCGATCGCCCGGGCGATGGGTCGCAAGTTCGTGCGCGTCGCCCTCGGCGGCATCCGCGACGAGGCCGAGATCCGCGGCCACCGCCGCACGTACGTCGGCTCGCAGCCGGGCCGCATCGTCAAGGCGATCACCGAGGCCGGCACGATGAACCCCGTCGTGCTGCTCGACGAGGTCGACAAGATGGGCGCCGGCGCGTGGTCGGGCGATCCGACCGCGGCGCTGCTCGAGGTCCTCGACCCGGCGCAGAACCACACGTTCCGCGACCACTACCTCGAGCTCGACCTCGACCTGTCCGAGGTCGTCTTCATCGCCACCGCCAACGTGCTCGACACGGTGCCCGCACCGCTGCTCGACCGCATGGACGTCGTGCGCCTCGACGGCTACACCGACGCCGAGAAGGTGTTCATCGCCAACCGCTACCTGCTGCCCCGGCAGCTCAAGCGGGCCGGCCTGACCGAGGGTGAGATCACCGTCGACGAGCCGACGGTGCTGGCCGTCATCCGCGGCTACACGCGGGAGGCCGGCGTCCGTTCGCTGGAGCGCGAGCTCGGTCGTCTCGCCCGCAAGGCGGCGGCCAAGATCGCGGCCGGCGAGGCGCTGCCCGCCGTCGACGCCGAGCACCTGCACGACTGGATCGGGCGGGCCAAGGTCGTCGACGACGTGCCCGAGCGCACCGAGCTGCCCGGCGTGGCCACCGGCCTCGCCGTCACCGGCCACGGTGGCGACGTGCTGTTCATCGAGACCACCTCCTTCCCGTTCACGGCTGCCGCTGGCGGTGACGTCGAGCCCAGCCTCACCCTCACCGGCCAGCTCGGTGACGTCATGAAGGAGTCGGCGCAGATCGCCCTCAACTACGTGCGCTCGCACGCCGCCGAGCTCGGCGTCGACCCGGAGGCCGTGCGCCGCCGGTTCCACGTCCACGTCCCGGCGGGCGCGGTGCCCAAGGACGGCCCGTCGGCTGGTGTGACGATGACGACGGCCCTCGTCAGCCTGCTGCGCGACCAGCCGGTCAAGCCGACCGTCGGCATGACCGGTGAGATCACGCTGCAGGGCGCGGTGCTGCCGATCGGCGGCCTCAAGCAGAAGGTCCTCGCCGCCCACCGGGCCGGCCTCACCGAGGTCGTCCTGCCGAAGCGCAACGAGGCCGACCTCGAGGACGTCCCCGAGGCCGTGCGCAACGAGATGACGTTCCACCTCGCGGCGACCTACGCCGACGTGTTGGCGGCCGCCTTCGCCTGATCGTTTTGGTCCGGATCCTGGTTGCCCGAGCGACCAGGATCCGGACCGAAACGCGTCTGGCATCCTGGAGGACGGTGGAGGAGCACGAGCACGACCACGGGTCAGGCAAGGGCCATTCGCACTCGCACGTGTCGCTGTCGGCGGGCGCGCGCCACAAGGGCCCGCTGTTCGCCGCCTTCGGGGTCCTGTTCGTGTTCATGGTCGTCGAGGTCGTCGGCGCGTTCGCCACCGGCTCGCTGGCCCTGCTGTCCGACGCCGGGCACATGCTCACCGACGTCATCGGCATCGGGATGGCGCTCGCCGCCATCCACCTCGCCAGCCGCGGCTCGGCCCGGTCGCATCGCACGTTCGGCTGGTACCGCCTCGAGATCCTCGCCGCCCTCGCCAACTCGGTGCTGCTGCTCGGCGTCGCCGTGTACGTCCTGATCGAGGCGATCAACCGCTTCGGCAACCCGGCCGAGGTGCTCGGCGGCCCGATGCTCGTCATCGCCATCCTCGGCCTGCTCGCCAACCTCGTCGCCTTCTGGTTGCTGCGCGAGGGCTCGAAGGAGTCGCTGAACGTGGAGGGCGCCTACCTCGAGGTCCTCGCCGACACCGTCGGATCGGTCGGGGTCATCGCCGGGGCGATCATCCTCCAGTACACGGGCTGGGAGTGGGTCGACCCGGTCGTCGGCATCGCCATCGCAGTGTGGATCGTGCCGCGCAACGATCCGTCTCGCCGGTCAGGCCCTGCGGATCCTCGTGCAGGCCGCGCCGCCGGGCACCGACATCGATGCGCTGCGCGCCGACCTCGCCGCCGTCGACGGTGTCGTCGACGTGCACGACCTCCACGTGTGGACGCTGACATCCGACATGGACGTGGCCACGGCCCACCTGATGGTGGGCTCGAGCGTCGATCAGCACGGCGTGCTGGATCGGGCGCGCGACCTGCTGCGCGAGCGCTACGGCATCGGCCACGCCACGTTGCAAGTGGAACCGGAGGGGCACACCGGCTGCGACGAGGTGGGCTGGTGATGGCACCGCGCAAGGTGTGACGAACGGCATGTCTGGGGGACTACGTTTCCCCCCATGACACACCTGTCGGGTGTCTGGTTCAAGGTGACCGACCTCCAGGTGGCGAGCGGGCGCGGGTGTCGGGTGACGACCGTCGGTGGCGAGGAGTACCTCGACTTCGCGGCCGGCATCGCGGTCAACTCCACCGGCCACTCCCACCCGAAGGTCGTCGCCGCGATCGCCGAGCAAGCGGCCCGTGGCATCCACCTCCAGGCAAACGTGTACACGCATGATCTGCTCGAGCCGCTTGCGACACGACTGAGTGAGTTGGCGCCGGGCGGCATCGACACCTTCTTCTTCGCCAACTCGGGTGCCGAGATCACCGAGGCGGCCGTCAAGCTCGCCAAGCAGGCGACCGGGCGGCCGAACGTCATCGTGTTCGCCGGGTCGTTCCACGGCCGCACCCACCTGACGATGGCCATGACGACGTCGAAGACCGGGTACCGCGCCGGCCACGGCCCGTTGCCGTCGGGCGTCTTCGTCGCCCCGTTCCCGGATCCGCTGGCGCCCGACCAGGACGCCGAGGTCGCTCGCGCCCTGCACGGCCTCGATCACCTGCTGGCGTCCATGACCGCACCGAGCGAGACGGCGGCGATGATCCTCGAGCCGGTGCTCGGCGAGGGTGGCTACTGCCCGGCGCCGCCGGCGTTCCTCCGCGGCATCGTCGAGCGCTGCCGCGCCCACGGCATCCTCTTCGTCGCCGACGAGGTGCAGACCGGGTTCGGCCGCACCGGGCGGATGTTCGCCGTCGACCACTACGACGTCGAGCCCGACATCATCTGCATGGCGAAGGGGATCGCGTCGGGCTTCCCGCTGTCGGCCCTCGGCACCCGACGCGAGCTCGACGACCGCTGGCCGAAGGGCAGCCACGGCGGCACCTACGGCGGCAACCCGATCGGGTGCGCGGCGGCGCTCGCCACGATCGACGTGCTCACCGAACCAGGGTTCCTCGACGGCGTCGTCGCCCGCGGCGAGCAGCTGACGACAGGGCTGCGCGAGCTGCAGGCCAACGACGGCGGCATCCGCCAGGTCCGGGGGCTCGGCCTGATGGTCGCCGTCGAGCTCGATGATCCGGCGCGGGTCACGGCGCTGGCCGCCCACTGCCTGCACGAGGGCCGCCTCATCCTCATGTCGGCCGGCACGTACAACACGGTCCTGCGCTGGATGCCTCCACTGGTGGTGTCGGCGGCGGAGATCGACGAGGGGCTCGGCGCGTTCGCCGCCGCGCTCAAGGCGACGGGCTGATCGGCCATGGCGCGCTTGGATGCGACGAGGGTGGCGGCGTGGCGGGAGCTGCAGTCGGTCTCCGCCGAACTGGAGCGCCTCATCGACGAGGCGCTGATCGCCGAGTGGGAGGTCCCGCTCGGCTGGTTCGACGTGCTCGCCGGGCTGCAGCGCCTGGGTGGCGCGGCCCGCCCGAGCGACCTGGCATGCGAGCTGCGGCTCGTGCGCTCCAGCCTCAGCCGCCGCCTCGACCGGCTCGAGGAGGAGGGCTGGGTCCACCGCAGCCGGCCGTCGGGTCTCGATGACCAGCGGGCCGTGGTCGTCGAGCTGACCCGCCGCGGGCGCACGCTGTGGCGCGAGATGAACGTGACCTACCGGCGCGCCGTGCAGCAGCACATCGCGTCGGTGCTGAGCGACGCCGACGTCGCCGACCTGCGTCGCGTGCTCGAGCAGATCGCCCCGTCGGTCTGAACCCGGCCGCGAGTGGCCACCGGCACGCCGCAGGGACGGTGGCGGGTTGGCTCGATGCTCGCGGTCCGCTGGCACACTTGACCTTCCGGTCAGGGGAGCCGTTTCCCTGGCCACACCGAGCTCGGTCGTTCGCTCGCTCGAAGACTCGCTCGGCTGACACACAGGAGCAGCCATGGCCACCGCTGTCATCGTCGATGCGATCCGGACCCCCCTCGGCAAGCGCAACGGCAAGCTCAAGGACTGGCACCCGGTCGATCTCGCCGCCGAGACGCTCTCGGCACTCGTCGACCGCACGGGCATCGACCCCGGCGTGGTCGATGACGTCGTCATGGGCTGCGTCATGCAGGTCGGCGAGCAGGGCGTGAACATCGCCCGCAACGCGGTGCTCGCCGCCGGCTGGCCCGAGCACGTCCCGGGCACGACGGTCGACCGCCAGTGCGGCTCCAGCCAGCAGGCCGCCCACTTCGCCGCGCAGGGCGTCATCGCCGGGGCCTACGACGTCGTCGTGGCCGCGGGGGTGGAGGTGATGACCCGGGTGCCGATGGGCGCCTCGATGGCCGAGGGCAAGTTCGGCTTCCCCTTCGGTCCCAAGATCGGCGCCCGCTACGCCGATCAGGGTGGGCTCGTGCCGCAGGGCATCTCGGCCGAGCTGATCGCCGACAAGTGGGGCATCAGCCGCGAGGACATGGATCGCTTCGGCGCCCAGTCACAGCAGCGGGCCCGGCGGGCGACGGACGAGCACCGCTTCGAGCGCGAGATCCTGCCCGTGCTCGGCGCCGACGGCGCGCTGGTGAAGGTCGACGAGGGCCTGCGCGAGACGACGATGGAGTCGCTCGGCAAGCTCAAGCCGTCGTTCCGGCCCGAGGAGGAGGGCGGTCGCGTCACGGCCGGCAACTCGTCGCAGATCACCGACGGCGCATCGGCCGTGCTGATCATGAGCGAGGACAAGGCCAAGGCGCTCGGGCTGACGCCGCGGGCCCGCTTCGTCGAGTTCGCCCTCGCCGGCGCCGATCCCCGCCTGATGTTGACGGCGCCGATCCCGGCGACGGCCAAGGTCCTCGAGCGCTGGGGCCATGGCCTCGACGCCATCGACCTCGTCGAGATCAACGAGGCCTTCGCCTCGGTCGTCCTGGCGTGGGAGAAGGAGTTCCACCCGGACATGGACAAGGTCAACCCGAACGGCGGCGCCATCGCCCTCGGCCACCCGCTCGGCTGCTCCGGCACCCGCCTGATGTCGACGCTGCTCAACGAGCTCGAGCGCACCGGCGGCCGCTTCGGCCTGCAGACGATGTGCGAGGGCGGCGGCATGGCCAACGCCACCATCATCGAGCGCCTGGGCTAGTCGCGCAGCCGGTTCAAGTAGGTCCGCAGGAGGTCGTGGCCGCTGACGGTCAGGACCGACTCGGGGTGGAACTGCACGCCCTCGACGTCGTGGACCTTGTGGCGCACGCCCATGATCGTGCCGTCGACCGTCGTCGCCGTGACCTCGAGGTCGGCCGGCAGCGTCGCCGGATCGATCGTCAAGGAGTGGTAGCGCGTCGCCGTCAGCGGTGACGGCAGGCCCTCGAACACGCCGACGCCGGTGTGGTCGATCGGCGACGTCTTGCCGTGCATCAGCTCGGTGGCGCCCACGATCGTCGCCCCGTAGACCTGCCCGATCGCCTGGTGCCCGAGGCACACGCCGAGCACTGGCGTGCCGCGCTCGGCGAAGGCGGCGATGGCGTCGCAGATGATCCCGGCATCCTCCGGCCGCCCCGGCCCCGGCGAGATCAGCACGCCGTCCGGCTCGAGCGCGAGGGCTTCGGCGACGGTGAGGGCGTCGTTGCGGTGCACGACCGGCTCGGCCCCGAGCTCGCCCAGGTACTGCACGAGGTTGAACACGAAGCTGTCGTAGTTGTCCAACACCAAGACTTGCGTCACGGGGGAGAAGGTACTGGTGTGCCGACCGCGTCACCCCGGTCAGTTCGTGGACCACCGACGACCCGGGTCGCTGAGTGCGGGACCCTTTGGGTCCTTTACGCTCTGGGGTGATGGCTCCTCCGAAGCGCAAGACCGGCGGGCGTACGACCCCGACCGGCACGAAGCCTGGTGATCGTGTCGCCCCCAAGGCCGCCGCCCGCACGGCGAGCGCCGGCGCAGTCGGCGCATCCTCGCGCTACACGCCGCCGATCCCGGCGAGCGCCAAGGAGAGCCCGCCGTGGGTCCCGGTCCTCATGCTCGTCCTGTTCGGCCTCGGCGCGCTGGCGATCATGCTGCGCTACCTCGTGTTCGACAGCAGCAACTGGCCGATGGTGGTCGGCCTGGTCTGCCTCCTCGGAGGGCTGTTCACCGCCACCAAGTGGCGTTGACGTCGGCGCTGTCCACAGCCAACTCACAGCGTGCCGACCGAGGGCCGGCGTCGAATGACACGCCTGTCGTTTGTCCCCGGATCTGTCCACACCCTGTGGACAAGTGGTGATCACTCCATGATCGGGGCGACGACGATCATTTCCTCCAGGCAGTGCTTGGGTGGCGGGGGATCTTCGTCGGGGGCCATCGTCAAGCGCAGTTCCACTCCGCAGACATCGCAGCGGTAGCGCACGTTCACCTTGCGCATCTCACCGGGCGGTGGGGGCGGCGGCAGCGGCGTGGTGACCGAACGCAGCATGGCGATGCCGGTTTTCCACACGATGTAGGAGACCAACAGCCCGGCGAGCACCCACATGACGGTCCCGAAGCTCGGCACGCCGTCCAGGGTACCGACGGATATCCCCAGCCCGAATGGGGGCGCTGGGCGCGCCGCGTCAGGTGGTCGGCGGCTGCGTGGTCGGCGCCACCGTGGTCGACGTCGTCGTCGGCGCCGCGGTGGTCGTCGGGGCGACGGTGGTCGTCGGCGCGGCGGCCTTGCCGATCGTCAGCGTGATCTTCGACCCGGCCGGCAGTTGCTGGCCGCCGGCGACGCTCTGCGACGTGATCTTGCCGTTGTTCGGATCGCCGGCCGGGAGGTCCTGTGTCGTCACGTTGACGTCGAACTGCGACAGGGCGGCGCGAGCCTGGGCCTCGGTCGAGCCGACGACGTTCGGGACGTCGATCGCCGGCGCCCCCGCGGACACCACGATCGTCACCGAGCCGCCCTTGTTGACGAGCGTCTGGGCGACGGGGTTGGTGCGGATGACGAGGCCGGCAGCGACCGCGTTGGTCTGCTCGGTCGTCACGTTGACCTTGAAGTTGAACGGGGCGGCCTGGAGGTTGGCCACCGCCGCGTCCTGCGTCTGGCCGACCATCGAGGGCATCGCGATCTGATCGGGCCCGGATGACACGAACAGCTTGATCGTCGTCGACTGCTCGACCTGCGTCCCGGCCGCCGGATCGGTGCGGATGACGGCGTTCTCCGGGATCTGGTCGTTGACCTCGAGGACGATGTCGTCGGCGCTGCCGACGGTGAACCCGGCCTGGCTCAGGACGCGCTGGGCGTCGGCGAGTGGCTGCCCCTCGACGTTGGGGACGGGCACCAGCTCCTTGCGCGGGTTGTAGAACAACCGGATCACCTGGTTGTCGACGACGACGACCCCGGCGGCCGGATCGGTGCGGTGGACGATGTCCTCGGCGACCGTCGTGTTGTCCTCTGGGATCGCCTCGAACTTGAGGTCGAGGCTGTCGAGGTCGGCGATGGCCTGCTGCAACGGCATCCCGACGTAGTTCTTGAGCGCCTTGCTGCCGGCGGTGTCGTCGCCGGACAGGGCGTTGAACAGGAGCACGCCGCCGATGCCGAGGGCGACGAGGGCGAAGAAGGCGGCCAGCGCGTACCAGCCGGTGCGCGACGGCGGCGGCTCGTAGTAGCGGGCTGCCTGCGAGGCTCCGGTCGGGAGCCCGTTGATCGGCGGCGCCGGCTGGGCGACGGTGCGCTGCGACGCGGTGCTCGTCCCCATCGCCACGGTGGTGGCGGACGTCGGCGTCGTCGCCGTCACCGGGCCGGTGGCGGCACGGGCCGCGCCGGCTGCGGCGGCGAGGGCCAGCACCGGCTCGCCGTTGCGGAACCGCCGCAGGTCGTCGCGCAGCGCGTTCGCCGATGCGTAGCGGACCTTCGGATCCTTGGCGAGCAGCTTGGCGACCATCGCCTCGTAGGGCCGGGGCACGTCGGCGATGATCTGGTTCAGCGGCTGCGGGTGCTCGTGGACCTGCTTGTAGGCGATGCCGACCGGGTTCTCGCCGGTGAACGGCGGGCGCCCGGCGACCATCTCGTACATCACGATGCCGAGCGAGTACAGGTCGCTGCGGGGATCGGGCTGGGCGCCCTGGGCCTGCTCGGGCGAGAAGTACGTCGCCGTCCCCATCACCGCGCCGGCTTGCGTCAGGTTGGCCTCGGTCGGCGCGTTCATCGCCCGGGCGATCCCGAAGTCGGCGACCTTCACCTGGCCGTTGGAGCCGATGAGGATGTTGGCCGGCTTGATGTCGCGGTGGACGAGCCCGGCTTCGTGGGCGAAGCCGAGGGCCGCCGCGACCTCGCTGGCGATCTCCGCCGCCTGCTTGGCCGTCACCCGGCCGTTGGTGCGCAGGATGTCGGCGAGCGTGCGGCCGTGCACGTACTCCATGGCGATGAAGTAGGTGCCGGCGTGGCGGCCCCAGTCGTAGACGTTGACGATGTTGGGGTGGCTCAGGTTGGCGGCCGCCTGGGCCTCGCGCCGGAAGCGCTCGACGAAGTTGGGGTCGACCGCGAACTCGGGGAAGAGCACCTTGATGGCGACCTGGCGATCGAGGAGGCGGTCGCGGCCGAGGAACACGTCGGCCATGCCGCCGCGCCCGATGCGCCTGCTCAGCTCGTAGCGATCGTTGATGATCGCCGTCCGGTCGTTGGTCGTCACTGCTGCCTCGATGAGTACCGCCGCCCACGGTCACGTGGGCGATGGCGTCCGACGAGGTTATCGACCGGCCCAGGCGACGGTGCCTCGCACCAACCCCCCTCCATCAGCCGCCCGTCTCCCCGGCGAACGCCTGGTCGAGGACCTGCTTGGCGATCGGCCCGGCGAGGCGGCCGCCGGTGCTGCTGGAGATCTCGGCGTTGGTGCCCTTGAGCATCACGGCCACGGCGTAGCGCGGGGCGTCGGCCGGCGCGTAGGCGACGATCCAGGCGTTCGAGCGCTCGGGCTGACCGGGTCCGTTGAGCTGGGCGGTGCCCGTCTTGGCGGCGACCGGGATCCCGTTGTTCAGGGCGATGCAGCAGCTCGCCGTGCCCCGCTCGGCGACGCTGAGCATGAGCCCCTGCATCGTCGTGGCCGTCTCGGGCGTGATCGGCGTCTTCCACACGCTCGGCGTCGTGCTGTCGAGCACGCTGCCGCCGTGGTCGAGCGTCTCCTGCACGACGTAGGGCTTCATCATCTGCCCGCCGTTGGCGACCGTCGACGCCACCATCGCCATGTGCAACGGGACCATCTGGTCCTCGTTCTGGCCGAACCCGCGGATCGCCAGCAGCGGGAGGTTCTGCTGCGGGTCGACGACGCTGCCGAACGTGCTCGCCGCCGGGCGCGGGAGATCGATCGGCAGCGGCTCGCCGACGCCCCAGTCGGCGACGCCCTTGAGCATGGTGTCCCAGCCGACGTCCACGGCCAGCTGGGCGAACGGGATGTTGCAGCTGCGTGTGAACACCTGGGTGAGGTCACCGCCGCACCGCTCGCCGCCGAAGTTCTCGATCGGGTCGTTGGTCTGCGGCGGCACCCACTCGGTGCTGTTCTCGAACTGCGAGTCGAGGCCCACCTTGCCCGCTTGCAGGGCGATGCTCGTCGTCAGGATCTTGAACGTCGAGCCCGGCATGTAGCGCTGCTGGTAGGCGTTGGCCAGCAGCGGATCGCTGGGCGACGCCTGGAGCAACGTGAGCACGTCCTTGGCCTTGTCGAAGTCGGGGTCGACGACGAGGTTGGGGTCGAACGAGGGGTAGCTCCACATCGCCTTGACCGCGCCCGTCGTCGGGTCCATCACGACGACCGAACCCTCGCGCTCGCCCAGCGCGTCCTTGGCGATCTGCTGCAGGTCGTCGCGGATCGTCGTGCGCACCGAACCCGAGTTGTCACCGCCGCCGGTGATCAGGCTGGGCAGCGCCCGCAGCTGCTGCTCTGGGGTGGTCCCGGCGAGCACGTCGTTCTGCGTTCGCTCGAGCTGGGTCGAGCCGAACGCGAACGTGTAGTAGCCGGAGATGTCGGCGTACAGGTCGCCGGTCGGGTACTGCCGCTGGTACTTGAAGTCGGCACCGGGCGGGTTCGCCACGGACTGCGCGATCACCGTGCCGTTGGCCGTCAGGATCTGACCGCGCGGCTTGTCGAACTCGCGGCGGATGGCGCGCGTGTTGTCGAACGACGCCTCGAGCTCCTGCTTGCGCCCGACCTGCCAGTAGTTGAGCGTGACGAAGAGCGCGACGTAGCAGACCATCAAGCCCAGCGCGAGCTGCCGGATCTGCCTGTTCACCCGATGAGCTCCGGGTCGGGCCCGGTGCGGCGGCGCAGTCGCCACGCCGCCCAACGCTCCGCCGGCGTCGGCAGGTCGGGCAGCTCGTGGAGGCGGCGCGCACCGGAGTCGCTGAGCCGGATCAGCAGCGCGATCAGGATGTAGTTGGAGACGAGCGACGAGCCGCCGTAGCTGACGAACGGCAGGGTCACGCCGGTGAGCGGGACCAGCTTGGTGACGCCGCCGACGATGATGAAGGCCTGCACGCCGATGATCGTCGTGAGGCCGACGGCGAGCAGCTTCTCGAAGACGTTCTCCGTGCGCAGGGCGGTGCGCAACCCGGCGCCGATGATGAGGAGGTACGCCATCAGCACGGCCGCCGCGCCGAGCAGGCCGAGCTCCTCACCGATCGACGTGAAGATGAAGTCGTTCTGCGCCTCGGGCACGGTGCCGGGGCTGCCGAGGCCGAGCCCGGTGCCGCCGATGCCGCCGTCGGCGAGCCCGTACAGCGCCTGGACGATCTGGTAGCCCTTGTCGAGGCGGTCGCCCCACGGGTTGAGCCAGATGGTCACCCGGTCCTGGACGTGGCCGAACATCCGCCACGCCAGGTACGCCGCGCCGGCGAACAGGATCAACCCGATCACGAGGTAGCTGGTCCGCTCGGTGGCGACCCAGATCATCACCACGAACAGGGCGAAGAACAGCAGCGACGAGCCGAGGTCGCGCTCGAACACCATCACGACGACGGTGAAGCCCCACGCCAGCAGGATCGGCAGGAGGTGGCGCGGCTCGGGCAGGCGCAGCGGGCCGACGCGCCACGTGCTCTCGGCGATCAGCTCGCGGTTCTCGGCGAGGTAGCCGGCGAAGAAGATGGCCAGCAGCAGCTTGGCGAACTCGCCGGGCTGGAAGTTGATCGGCCCGAGGTTCACCCAGATGCGCGCCCCGCCGACGCTGAACCCGAGACCCGGCAGCAGCGGCAGGAGCAGCAGCACGACGCCGGCGAGCAGGAAGCTCCAGCGGTAGCGGGCGAGGTCAGGCGCCCGCTGCACGAGCAGGAGGGTGGCGATGAACACGCCGATGGCGACGATGCTCCACGTCGTCTGCAGGCTGGCCAGGTCCTCGTCGAGGCGCGTGATCATGACGTAGCCGAGGCCGTGGAGGAGCGCAGCCAGCGGCAGCATCGTCCCGTCGGCGCCGGCGGCGAGGTAGCGCACGGCGAGGTGGGCCACCACGAGCAGGCCGAGCAACATGGCGAGGAACGGGATGATGCGGGCCGGGATGACGGCGTTCTCACCGAGCGACGCCAGCGTGTAGGCGCCGGCCGTGATGATGGCGGCCATCACGATCAGCGACAGCTCGGTCGAGCGCCGGGCGCGAGCGATCGGGGATGCGAGCGCCATGATCAGGAGCCCGTGGGCGCGGTGCCGGCCGGCATCGGCTCAGCCCGCGGCGGTGGTGGTCGTCGCGGCGACGGTCGTGGTGGTGGCTGGGACGGTCGTCGTGGTCGTCGTCGTGGTCGTCGACGTCGTCGTGGTCGTCTCGAGCTGGTCGTCGACGAACTCGGCGGCGGCGCCCGCCGAGTCGAAGACCGGGCGCTGGTCGACCCGCGAGATGGACGGGGCGTCGAGCTGGTCCTTCTTCACGACCGTCAGGTTCTGCACCGTCGGATCGAACCACAGGAACCCGTCCTTGCGGCCGCGGTAGATCACGACGGTGTCGTCGTCGTTGAAGGCGACGAAGAAGCTGCGCCGGGCCCAGGCACCCGCGATCACCAGCGCCAGCACGAGCACGGCGAGCACCCCGAGGCCGCCGAAGAACCCGATGAGACGACGCTTGCGCCGCTTCGGCGTCGCCTTGGCGGCTGGCGCGTCGTCGGTCGTCGTGGCGACGACCGGGGCGGCGATCGTCGGGTCCGTCACCGCGTCGGCGGTCGGTTCGTCGCCGCTGACGAGGGCGGCGAGGTCGTCGAAGGAGGTCGCCTCGGCCTCCGACTCGTCGATCGCCCACGTCGCCGATCCGCCGGCGTCGTCCCACGCCGGCTCGAGGTCGAGCTCGGTGTCGGCGTCGGGCGGATCGAGGCCCTCGAGCACGTCGACGACGATCACCGAGATGTTGTCGCGCCCGCCCTGGCGGTTGGCCAGCGCCACCAGCTCGTCGGCTGCGGCCTGCGGCTCGGTGACCGTCTGCAGCACGTCGACGATCTCGTCGTCGCGCACCTCGTCGACGAGGCCGTCACTGCACAGCAGGAAGCGGTCGCCGCGCACCAGCGGCAGCGTCCACGCGTCGACGCGCACCACGGGGTCGATGCCGAGGGCACGGGTCACGATGTTGCGGCGGGGATGGGTGCGGGCCTCGTCGTCGGTGATGTGGCCGGTGGCCACCAGCTCCTGGACGTAGCTGTGGTCGACGGTCACCCGCCGGAGGCGACCGTGACGCAGCAGGTAGGTCCGCGAGTCGCCGACGTTGGCGAGCGCCAGCTGCTCGATCAACGTCGGCATGACGTCGTCGGCGGGCGTGTCGGGTGCCGCGTCGGTGGCGGTCTCGTCGGGCTCGGCGGGCGTGGCGATCACCGCGAGCGCGGTCACGGTGGTGCCCATGCCTTGCTGATCGGGGTTGCCGATGGCGGCGCGGTAGATGTCGCCGTTGACCTCGGCGATCGCCGCGACGACCTGCTCGAGGTCGGCGCCGGGTGTGCTGAGGCGGGTCCGCAGGAGCTCCACGGCGAGGGCGCTGGCCACCTCGCCGGCCCGGTGGCCGCCCATCCCGTCGGCGACGGCGAAGACGTTGGGCTCGGCGACGAGGTTGTCCTCGTTGTCGGGCCGGATGCGACCGGGATCGGTCGCCGCGCCCCAGCGCAGGTCGGCCACTACTGCGCCTCCAGCACCGTGTAGCCGACCTGGATGCGGTCGCCCGGGTGCAGCAGGTGGGCGCCGTTCAGGCGGTCACCGTTGTGGAACGAGCCGTTGGTCGAGCCCATGTCCTCGACCATCGCCTGGCCGTCGACCTGGTAGATCCGCAGGTGCAGGGTGGAGACGAACGTGTCGCCGTCGATCGTGATCGTGCACGCCGGATCGCGCCCGACCGTGATCTCGGCCCCCAACGGGAACACGGCACCGCGGCGGGCCTTCGGCTCGATGACCACCAGTCGGTTGACCATGCCGCCGCGGCCCTTGGGCGGGCGGTCCCGGCGACGCGGCCGTCCCGGCACCGCAGCGGCCACCGTGGCCGCCGCCTCATCCGCCGGCGGGCCGATGGGGTGGGGCTGGGCGGAGCGGCTGTTGGCCGAGCGCACCTCGCTCCACACCGCCCACAGGACGCGGGCGAAGAAGAGGTACAGCAGGCCCAGCAGGACCAGCTTGAGGATGTCGAGCGCCTGATCGGTCATGTGGTGAGAGGTGTCTGCCCACCGGGGCTACGACGCCTCGAATCGCACGTAGGTGGACCCGAAGCTCAGGATGTCGCCGTCGCTCAGCCGCTGCTCGCCGCCGATCCGGGTGCCGTTGACCATCGTGCCGTTCGTCGAGCCGAGGTCGCGCACCACGTAGCCGCCGCGAGCCGGCGCGATCTCGGCGTGCTGGCGGCTCACGTTCTGGTCGTTCAGCGGGATCGTGCAGTCGCTCATGCGCCCGACCGTCACCGGCCGATCACCGAGCGGGATGCGCTGCCCCGACGGCAGCACCAGCGATCCGGCCCCCACACCGCCGGCAGCCTGGCGCAGCGTGGCGACGACGGTGAAGCGGCCGGCCCGCAGCTCGTCGTCACCGACGAGATCGACCCGGACCGGCCCCATGAAGTAGTAGCCCTCCTCGCGCGCGTACTCGCGAGCCGCCTCGACGAGCTCGCTGCGCAGGACGTCGCCGATGTCGTCGAAGCTGGCGAGGTCCCGAGCGCTGAGGCGGATCTGGAAGTCGTTGGGGACCACCCGCCGGCCCTTGACGTCGACCGTTCGCTGCTCATCCATCTCGCGGACGAGCCTGCGACCGAGCTCGATCGGCCGGATCGCCGCACGCGAACCACGGAACACGCCCTCGACCATACGCTCCAGGCGGCGCTCCAACGATTGCAAACCCATGGTGGGGCGCGATGCTACCGGTGGGCTGTCGCCGCCTCAGGACGCGCTCCATCTGGGCGCGATCCGTCGCATCCGACCATCTGGGCGCGGAACCGTCGCACTTCTGCGACCATCTCGCGCCCAGTTCCGTACCGGCGGGTCGGTCCGATCCCAGGTGGGGGCCGCGGGGCCTGGTTGATAGCGTCGTGGTGCTGCTCGGGCGAGTGGCGGAATGGCAGACGCGCTGGCTTCAGGTGCCAGTGAGGGTAACCTCGTGGGGGTTCAAGTCCCCCCTCGCCCACCACGAAGGCCCTGCTCAGGCAGGGGCTTCAGTTCGGCCATCTGCGGCGAGCCGCCGGCCGTTCGGCTCACCAGCCGGGTGCGGCATCGATCGCGCCGTTGCGGACAGCGGCGACGAGCTCGGCGTGGTCGCGTCGGGTTTGGCGGGCGTAGGCACGGGCGAATCGGACCATCGCGGAGGTGAACGACGCGTTGCGGCCGAGGTAGGCGTCGATGGCGATGGCGTCGCCCGTCGTGGCGTGGGCTCGCGCCAGCGCCCGGCCGCACTTGAGCGCGAACCGGCTGAGCCAGGGCGCCACCTCCTCACCGGAGGGAACCACTTTCATGTCGCGGAACTGGCGGACATAGAGGTCGAGACCCTGCACGCGGGTCCAGCCGACGAAGATGTCCGTCGAGCTCTGGATGAAGCGCCGGCCGACGGTCACCCGCTGGCCATGGTTCGGGTAGCGGCTGGGTCCGAGGAACGCTTCGTACACCGAGGGGCCGGCCTGCTTGATCTGCAGGAAAAGCAGGTCGTCGGGGTGTGAACCCTGCAGCAGCACGAGGAACACCCGCATCCCGACGCTGCCCACCCCGACCACCTGACGCACGACGTCGACGAAGGTGTAGCGGTCGAGCAGGTACCGCCGTTCCTCGGGCAGCGACGCGCGGTAGGCGGCGAAGACCTCGTCGACGGTCCCGTCGGCGCGGCCGTCGCGAACCCGGAACGGCGGCGCCTCGGTGAGGCGTCGGCGCCCGTCGACGACCTCGGTGAACTTCTTGGCGGCGCCCGTGTTGGTGCGCTTGATGGCCTGCTTGTGGACCCAGGCCGCCCGGTCCTCGCGCTCTTCGGGGACGGCGACGTCGAGGACGTCGTCGGCCGTGATCTGGTCGTACCAGATGTCGAGGAACGGCAGGTCGGCATAGTGGCGCATGCGGGTGCGGTAGCCGTCGAGCGCGGCGTGCACGGCGGCGTCGCCCACCGCCGCGTCGGTGGCCACCTGATCGTCCGCGAGCACGTGCAAGCTGGCGGCCAACCGCAGCAGGTCCCATTCGAACGGCCCCGGCAACGTCTCGTCGAAGTCGCGGAGATCGAACGAGAGCTGCCGTTCCGGTGTCGCCCACAGGCCGAAGTTGAGGACGTGGGCATCCCCGCACAACTGCACGGTGAGCCCGCTGTGTGGCCGCGACGCCAGATCGGCGGCCATCACCGCTGCGGCTCCACGGAAGTACGTCCACGGCGACGCTGCCATGCGGCCGTGCCGGACCGGCACCAGCTCGACGTCCCGCACGGCGTTCTGCGCCAGCACCGTGCCGAGGGCGTCGTGGCCGCGGCCGGTCTCGTCCCACGCGCCAGCGTCCTTGCGCGACAGGCGGTCGCGACGCTGCGCGCCCGAGCTCCCGGCGCTCCCGCGGGGTGGCGACGGGCCGGTTGACGGAGACGTCCATGCCGTGAGGATGGCAGTTGCCGCCCGACGCAGCATCCACAACGGGGAGGTCTGCGTCGCCCAGCACCGGTCATCGGCTGAGCTCACCGCCGTGCGCCGCTTCCGTCGCCGTGGGCCGACCTTCCGCAGCTCCGGGGTAGATCGGCCGACGGGTCAGACGCCAACACGGCCACGGAATCATCCCAGGTCAGGCGCACAATCGAGCACGAGCCGGGATCGGCCGAATCCCTGGACCGGAGTCAAGTCTCCTCGCCCACCACGGAGTCCCGCTCAGGCAGGGGCTCGAGTGTTTCGGCCGAGTGCCACCACCGGGCGATCGTGGGTCGCACCGGCGATCGGCCGACTCGGGCCGGAGCTCGGTGCGTAGCGTCGGCCCCGTGCGACGCAGGAGCAGCCTGGAGCCAGTGCTCGGCAGCCGGCTGTCACTGCTGCTGGACGTCGACGCCGACGACGTCGCCGAGGTGGCGGAGGAGCTGGTCGTGCGAGAGGTGGACCGGTTGGAGGCGATCCTCTCGCTGCACCAGCCGCAGAGCCCGTTCAATCGCTGGCGACGTCGGGAGCTCCGACGGCCACCGACGGAGGTGGTCGCCGTCTTGCGAATGGCGGCGGAGTGGTTCGAGCGCACCTCGGGGGCGTTCAACCCGTGCCTCGGCGCGGCGATGCGCTACTGGCGGCGCGCCGAGCTCGAGCAGCGGGCTCCGGAGCCTGCCGAGCTGCGGGCGCTCGCGCAGCTCGGTCAGGTGCTGCCGTTCGAGGTCGTCGCGGACGATGTCGTGGCCGTCGGCGATTGCGCGATGGTCGACGTGCAGGCGCTCGCCAAGGGCTGGGTGGTGGACCAGCTCGTCGCGGCCGCGCTCGGAGTCAGCGGCGTGAGGTCGGTGCTCGTCGACATCGGTGGTGATGTGCGACACGCCGGCCCCGCCGTCGCGTTGGTGGCGCTCGAGGATCCGTTCCGGGTTGCCGACAACGCGCCGCCGGTGACCGTCGTTCGGCTCGCCGACGGGGCGCTGGCAACGAGCGGCGGGGGTCGTCGGGGCTGGCGAATCGACGGTCGCTGGTACGGGCACCTGCTCGATCCGCGGACGGGATGGCCGCTGCCCGATCGTCGCAGCTGTTCCGTGATCGCCGCCTCGGCGGCGACGGCCGATGCCGCGGCGTCGGCAGCCGCGGTCATGGATGTCGTCGACCTGGCATCGTTCGCCGACCAGGAGGACCTGCCGGTCCTGCGCGTCTCCGAGGACGGTTCCGTCTGGCGCAGCGACGCGTGGCTGCGGGTGGTCGTGGAGGAGTCAGTGGATGGCGACCCACATCAGCACGACGGTGAGGAGCGACAGCGCGCCGGCGGTGAGCAGGGCGCTGCGGCGTCGCTTGCGCTGGAGGACCTGGATGCCGATCCCCGTCAGGGTGACCACGAGCAGGAGGATCGCTGAGACGTCGATGACCCAGCCCCACGAGCTGTCGGTGTCGCGACCCTTGTGGACGTCGTTGAGGATGGCGAGCAGGTCGCTCTGGGTGGTGCTGGCGGTGAGCGTGCCGGCGGTCGTCGAGAACGTGACGTTGGCGCTGTAGCCGGGCCCGGCGTAGTCGATGGAGCCGGTGTCGCCTTGCGTGCCGTAGTCGGTGACGTGGCCGGCGACGCCGAACGTCGTGCGGGCGTACTCGGAGATGGCGAGGTAGTCGATGGTGCTGCCGTCGATGGCACCGGCGGGGACGGCGCCGTTGCTGACGTGGGTGGTGGTGCCGCCGAGCGACCAGGTCGGGTGGTTCAGGGTGAGCCCGGTGAAGGCGAAGAAGGCGACGATCAGCATGCTGATCATCGACACGTAGACGTGGATGGTGCGCGTGAGACGCCCGGTGCGGCCGCGACGGCGACTGCGCGGCCGCACCTCGTCGGCGGGCGGCGTGCTCGGTGGGCCGGCGGTCGGTGGGGTGAGCAGGTCAGGCAACGGTGACCGCGACATCGGAGAGCTCGCCGTTGCCGGCGATCGTGGTCGGTCCGGTCGCCGGCAGCGTGACCGGCCCGGTAGTGACGGAGTGGGGACCGTGCTCGCGGGCGGCTTCCACCCACAGCGTGTGCGGGCCGGTCAGGGCGGCGCCGTCGAGGCCGTGTCCGTCCCACGCCAGGCGGTACTGGCCGGCGGCGCGGGTCGCGCCGCTCACCGCGGCGACCTGGTCGGCATCGACGTCGGCGGACGCGGCCGTGAAGTCGGTGAGCTCGCGCAGGTACTTGGCGTCGCGGGTCGAGTACCAGACACCGATGAGCGCGACCAGGTCACCGTTGGCGTCCTCCGCCCACACCGCGACGTAGGGGTTGCGCACCCGTCCCGAGCTGTCGGCAGCGGTGTACGAGAACGCGATCTCGACGGCGCCGGCTGCATCGGAGGTGCCGGCGACCGGTGTCGGGGCCGGGTTGGTCGTCGATGTCGACGTGGGCGCTGACGTCGCGACGCCGGCCGCGGTGGTCGCGGCTGCAGTGGTCGCGGTGTCGTCGGTCGTCGGAGCCGAGAAGATGTCGGCGTCGCTCTTGCTGCACGCGGTGAGAGCGACGCCCGCCGCGGTCAGGGCGCCGGTCGCAGCGAGTCCCCGGCGGAGGAAGGCTCGACGTGTGGCCCGTTCGAAGTGGGGGAGGTCCATCGGCGTTCGACTCTCCTGTGGTCGGCCGGCAACGTGCTGGGCGTGAGCTGGGAGATCGCTGGGAGCGTCGTGGTCTGGCACAACCGTGGGATCCGTTGGACGAGCCGGTCGAGGACGGGGACGAGGACCAGGCTGCCGGCGACTGCGACCAGGCCGCCGAGGGCGAGGCCGGCGACCACGTCGCCGGGGTAGTGCACGCCCACGTAGACCCGGGCGAACGCCATGACGAGGGCGGCGACGGCGGCGACGAGGCCCCATCGCCGGTTGGCGAGGAGCAGGCCGACAGCGACGGCTCCGGCGGCTGTCGCGTGGTCGCTGGGGAACGAGAAGTCGGTGGTGCGGGCGATCAGCACGTGCACGCCGGACATCGCGTCGTAGGGCCGGGGCCGCCCGACGAGGTGGCCGATGAGCTGGCCGACGAGCAGCGCGACGAGTGGCGCGCCACCGGCCCACACCGTCGCGGCCATGGCGCGGGTGTCACCCCGGCGTCGGGCCTCGAGGAACGAGCCGAGGAGCAACACGGCGAACATGACGATGCCGTACCGCGCGTACATCGTGAACGGGCCGTGGGCCCAACCGGTGCGGTCGGCCAGGTCGTTGACCCATCGGAACAGCGCGCCGTCCATCAGGCTGCTCGCGAGGACGTGGGTTTGTGGTCCGCCATGTGCGCATCCAACCCCGGCCCGGCACCCGTTGAACGGCCGCCGGTGGGACTTTGCCGAGGCTTTGCCTCGGCCGCGGCATCACCTTGCTCCGGCCCGCTCCTGGGGCGGCGCGACCGTCGCGCGGTAGGTGATCCTGAACCGGGCGGGTCGCGGGTTGACGAGGGTGAGCCGGCCACCGTCGGCGGCCACGAGGTTCGTGGCGAGGGCGAGGCCGACGCCCGATCCGTGGTCGGAGACGCCACGATCGAAGATGCTGCGCTCCTCCCCGGGCGCGATGCCGTCGCCTTCGTCGGTGAGGTCGATCGTGACCGTCGCGTCGTGGCGCTCGAGCTCGACGGTGATCGTGCCGCGACCGTGGCGGAGGGCGTTGTCCAGCAGGACGTCGATGGCGTGGGCGGCGCCGGCGGGGCTGGCCAGCGCCCAGGCGGGTTCGGCATCGCGCACCGCGATCGTGCGCCCCTCGCGTGACACGGCCGGCCGCCACCGCGCGGCCTCGGCGTCGACGATCGCGGCCAGGTCGGTCGCCATGATCGGGCCGGCCGCACCCTCCCGGGCCAGGCGCAGCAGCTCACTGATCGTGGCGTCGAGGCGGTCGGCCTGGTCGAGCGCGGCGTCGGCCTCGGCGCGGACCGCGTCGTCGCCGATCTCGGCGATCTCCTCGAGCCGCATCCGCAGCGCGGTCAGCGGGGTGCGGAGCTGATGCGACGCGTTGGAGGAGAACTGCCGCTCGGCCGTCACCATCTGCTCGATCCGCTCGGCTCCGCGGTTGAGGGTGGTGGCTGCGGCGTCGACCTCCGCCACCCCGGACATCGCGGCACGGGCCGCCAAGTCACCGTCGCCGAGGCGATGGGCCGTGGCGGCGAGGTGGTCGAGCGGCCGGTTCAGTCGGCGGGCGACCCCGACGGCGATCGCCGCAGCAGCGATGACGGCGACCGCCGAGAGCCCGGCCACGACCCCGATGACGACGAGCTCCCGTCGCTCCGCCTCGCCATCGGAGACCTCGACGCGCACGCGGGCGCCGCCGCCGAGGTCGACGTCGGCCGTGATGGCGTCGGCGTCGTGGGGCTCGCCGGCCGCCACCGTGCGGCCCGCGCGGTCGACCACCTCCACACGCCGTCCTGACGTCGCGAACGGCGCGAGCAGCGCGGCGTCGATCGTCCCGCCGTCGTCGAGTCGGGCGACGACGGCGAAGCCCACGGCGTCGGCCTCGCGGTCGGCCTTCTGCGCCGCGTCGTCACGGACCGTGATCCGGCCGAGGATGGCGAGCGGCACGCCGAGCACGACCACCGCGCCGACGGCCACCGCGACCATGGCGACCAGCAGCCGGCGGCGCACGTCACGCCGTCTCGAACCGCAGGCCGACCCCGCGCACCGTCGTGATGTAGCGAGGGTGCGCCGGGTCGTCGCCGAGCTTCCGGCGCAGCGAGGCAAGGTGGACGTCGAGCGTCTTCGTCGACGCGTCCCAATCGATGTCCCACACCTCGCGCATGATGCGCCGCCGGGCCACGACGTGCCCGGCGTTGCGCAGCAACAGCAGGAGCAGGTCGAACTCCTTGGCCGTCAGGTCGAGCTGGACGTCGGCGCGCCACACCCGGCGGGCCGCGGGATCGACGCGGACGTCCTGACCGTCGACGACGTCACCGTGATCGGCGACCCGGAGGCGGCTGCGCACCCGCGCCAGCAGCTCGGCGAGCCGGAACGGCTTGGTGACGTAGTCGTCGGCCCCGCTGTCCAACCCGATCACGACGTCGAGCTCGTCGCCGCGCGCGGTGAGCACGAGCACCGGGACGTGCCGATCGGAGGCGCGGATGCGGCGGCAGACCTCGAGCCCATCGACGTCGGGAAGGCCGAGGTCGAGGATCACGAGGTCGGATCCGCCGGCCTCCCAGCGCGCCAGCGCGCCGGCACCGGACCCGACCACATCGACGTCGTAGCCGTCGCGGCGCAGCGCCCGGCTCAGCGGCTCGGCGATCGCCGCGTCGTCCTCGACGAGCAGGACGCGCGGCACGGTCGGACGATACGGGACCTCGTTGGTGCTGTCGGGCGCGACCGTCACGCAAGGACGCGGCTGGTGCGCCGGCCGGTCGACAACACGATCGCCGACAGGAGCACCATCGCGCCCTCGGTGATCATCGACCACACGCCGAGCGTCTCGTGCCAGTTCCCGATGTCCTCCGTCGCCGATGGCAAGCCGACGGTCCGGGTCAGGACGAAACCGAGGAGTGTCAGCGCAGCCGTGACACCACCGATCATCCAGCCGCGATCGCGCCACACCGCGTTCGGCTGGGCCAGCAGCCCGGCCGCCGCGACGCACGCAGCAATGAGCAGCACGTAGCCGATCCCGAGGTACGGGACCTCCTCGAACTTGTCTCGGATGTCCGCGAGGTGGACGACCACGATCGCCGCCAACAGGCCGATGCCCGCCACCCGGGCCACGACGCCGTCGGCCAACGATGTCTGCGAACGCTCACCCATCACATGTCCTTCCTGCGCGGCGGGTCGGTCCCGCCATGACCCTTGGAGGCTGGAGTCGTGCGGGCAAGGGCTGGGTCGCTGCGAGGCAAGGACTTGGCAAAGACGACGGCGGGCGCCGACCGTCCCCCTGGGCGCAGGTGTTCATTGGGGACATGGACACGCCGCCGTTCACAGCGAGGTCCCGGCGAGCTCGCAGCGCACGACGGGCGGCCGCCCACACGATGTCTGCGACACCCACGAGATGGAGGGCGCGATGAGCGAGCCACAGCCACGACCCAAGCGCCGCCGGCCGCATCCGGCCCGTTCGGCGCGGCGGGTCGTCGCGGGAGCCAGCCTGACGGCAGCCGCTGCACTCGGCGGCACCTTGGCCTATGAGGCCCCGGCGTCGACGAGCGCCGCTGACTCGTCCGCCACGTCGACGGCCCCCGCGACGACCGCGGCCACGACGACGCCGACGACCGCGGTGACGGCGGCGACGACTGGTTCGACCGCCACGACCACATCGACCACGACGGCCACGACGACCGCGGCCACGACCGCGACCAAGACGGCGGCGGCGGCCGCCCCGAGCGCAACGGCCCACTCGTCGAGCCACGGATCATGAACGTCGTCGCCCGCCAGTGGCGCGTCATGGGCAGCGACGCCGAGGCCATCGTCGTCGAGGGACCGCACGGTTCGCTGGCCCACGCCCGTCACCGCCTCGGCCAGCTCGAGCGCCGCTGGAGCAGGTTCATCACGTCGAGCGACGTGAGCCGGATGAACCGCCACGCCGGGTACCCGGTCGCCGTCAGCACGGACACCCGCCGCCTCGTCGCCACGGCGATCGATGCCTGGCGCGAGAGCGGCGGCGCCGTCAACCCGACCGTCCTCGGCGCCGTGCTCCGCGCCGGCTACGACGCCAGCTTCGACTCGCTGATCGAGCGGTCGGCGGCACCCGCCAGCCCGCTGGCGATCGTCGCCTGCACCGACATCGCCATCGACGGCGAGTGCGTGACCCTGCCCGCCGGGACCGGGTTCGACCCCGGCGGCATCGGCAAGGGGCTGGCCGCCGACGTCGTTGCGATGGAGCTCCGCGAGGCCGGCGCCGAAGGGGTGTGCGTGAACGTCGGCGGCGACCTGCGCGTCAGCGGACTCGGTCCGACCGGCTGCGGCTGGACGATCGCGATCGACACCCCGCTCGGCGATCGCACGATCGTCGACGTCGGGCTCGCCGACGGGGCGGTCGCCACGTCGACGACCGCCCGGCGACGCTGGCGCATCGGCGGCCGCGAGCGCCACCACCTGATCGATCCGGCGACCGGTCGCCCCTCCACCAGCGATCTCGTCCAGGCAACGGCGCTGAGTGCCGAGTGCTGGCTCGCCGAGACCTACGCCAAGGCCATCCTGCTGCGCGGCAGCCGGCGGGCCTTCGACCTCCTCCCTGACGGGGCCGGCGCCCTGGCGGTGCGCTCCGACGGTCGGGTCATCGGGACCGACGCGCTGCGCGCCCACCTCGGCCCCGCCGGGCTCCCCGCCCGCATCCACATCCCGGTGGCGTCATGACGACGCAGCTGTGGTGGTACGTCGCCCGCGCCGCCGGCATGGTCGGCTGGGCCCTGCTCGCGGCGAGCGTCGTGTGGGGACTCGCCATCTCCACCAAGACGAAGCCCCGCACCGTGCGGCCCAACTGGATGCTCGACCTGCACCGGTTCCTCGGTGGGCTGGCGACCATCTTCACCGGCGTCCACCTCGTCGGTCTCGTTGCCGACAACTACACCCACTTCGGCCCGACGGAGATCCTCGTGCCGTTCGCCTCCTCGTGGCGGCCCGACGCCGTCGCATGGGGCGTCGCCGCGATGTACCTCCTCGTCGCCGTCGAGCTCACGTCACTTGCCCGCCGCCGCCTCCCACAGCGGCTGTGGCGCGGCGTGCACATGGCCAGCTTCCCGCTCTTCGCGTTCGGCACCGTCCACGCCCTCACCGCCGGCACGGACACCTCGAACCCCGTGTTCGTCACGATGGTCTGGACGGTGTGCGCCGTCGTCGTCGGGTTGACCCTGCGGCGCCTGCAACAAGCGATGCCGTCCTCCACCGAACCCGGGCCGAGCGCCCGTGACCGCATCCGCACCGCCACGACCTCGGCTCCAGCTCCCGCCGTTCGCCCGACGGGCCCGCCGCGCGCCCTGCCACCACCCGTGGCCCCTCCCGTGCGGACCGAGACCGTGCACACGTCCTGACGCGATCACGGACCCCGGCGATCGCTCCCAGCGCTCCGATGCCCTGACGGCGGGGCGACTGACGACGTGACCTTGGGCCCGGTTCGGCGTCGTCGACCACGCCGAAGATCGGTGGTGTTCGAAGAAGGAGGTCGATGATGAGCACGGTTCCCCGGTCGCCGCGCGCACTCGTGGTGTACGAGAGCATGTTCGGCAACACGCGCCTGATCGCAGAGGCGATCGCTGATGTCTTGTCTGACCGGTGCGCGGTGCAGCTGGTGGAGGCAGCACAGGCCCCGCTCGAGGTGCACGACGTCGATCTGCTCGTCGTCGGCGGCCCCACCCATGCGCTGGGGATGTCGCGCCCTGCGACGCGGACCGACGCCCGGGACAAGGGCGCGACGGGCGACGTGGCGCGAGGTGTGCGGGAGTGGCTCAGCGACGTCACGGTCATGCCACAACCGGGCTTGGCGGCTGCGTTCGACACCCGGGTGCGCACCCCGCTCCCTCTGGGCTCAGCTCGCCGGCCGATCTCGCGCCGGCTGCGTCGATTGGGATTGCGGGTCGCGCCGTCAGCGAGCTTCGTCGTGACCTCGACGTCTGGTCCGCTGGAAGCGGGCGAGATCGAAGCGGCCCGAAGCTGGGCCGCCAAGCTCGAAGCGACGTCCTTCGGCGCGGAGCTGCGGTCATGACCGATGCGACCGTCGGCCGAGGGTGTGTTGGCCGACCTCGACGGTCGGCGGATCGCGGTGTCGCTCAAGTCGACCGGAGCAGCAGCGGATCCGTCGATGCCACGCAGCACACGCCGCTTGGCGGGGAGCTCCTCGCCCCCGCCGACGAGCACGACGGGACAGTGCGATCGGCGCACGACGGCGCGGGTGACCGGATGCATCCGCCACCGGTCGAGGCGACGGGTGCCAGGAGCGCCGACGACGATCAGGCTGCTGGTCGCGGAGCCGTTGACGAGCTGATCGTGTGCCGGGTGGGTGCTCACGGCGATGATCGGCGTGAGGTCAGGCCAGCGTTGCTCGACGATCGAGCGTGCGCTGTCGAGCAGCTCGTCGGCGTCGTGTCTGGACACGGGCCCGGGCTGCGGACCACGCCAGATCTCCGAGAGGTCGCGAGCTCCACAACAGGACACGATGCGCAGCCGGTCGCCGGTGCGGGCCGCTCGTTGGGCGGCCCAGCTGAGGGCATGCATCGAGCGTGGCGATCCGTCGTAGCCGACGGTGATCCGCCCAGCGGTGGATGACCTTGGTGCCGTCGCGGCCATCGGCCCGTCGGCAGGGTCGCCCCGATCGGGAACGGTCGGTTTGGGGTTCGTCTCGTCGATGTCGGCGCCGGCGGTCATGGGTGCGGAAGCTCGTGCAGCTCGATGCCGGCGGCGACGTCGGCGTGGTCTGGATGGTCACGCATGACGTGGTCGAGGATCTCGTTGTGGTAGTCGAACCGCAGGTCGCAGTACGGGCACTGGTGCGTGACGTCGTCCATGCCTTGATCTTCCGCCAGCTGCCGGGTTGCCAGTAGGGCCATCGGTCCCGGTCCCGGTCGCGGCGGCTGGCGGCGGTGGGGTTCGGGACGTTGGTCCCTGTCAGGCGTCGGTGACGGGGCGCACTGTCGGATCTCAGGCGCGGTCACAGGGACGGCCCAGAGATGTGGAGGCATGGTGGACTTCGAGCGGTCCGAGGAGATCTCGGTCATGTTGGCGATGGTCGACGACTTCATGGTTCGCGAGGTGGTGCCGCTGGAAGGCGAGCTCCTCCACGGCGACCCGGTCCTGTTGGAGGCCGAGCTGGCCGACGTGCAGCGCAAGGTGCGCCAGATGGGGTTGTGGGCGCCGAACGCGCCGGTCGAGTGCGGCGGACTGGGCTTGTCGATGGTCGACCACGGCCTGTTGTCCGAGTCGCTCGGGCGTTCACCGCTCGGCCATCTGGCGTTCGGCACCCAGGCGCCCGATGCCGGCAACGTCGAGATCCTGCACCGTCACGGCAGCCCAGAACAGCAGGCCCGCTGGTTGCGACCGCTGGTCGACGGGGAGATCCGCAGCTGCTTCTCGATGACCGAGCCCGACACGGCTGGGTCGAACCCGACGCTGCTGAGCACGCGGGCGGTGCGCGATGGCGACGACTTCGTGATCAACGGTCAGAAGTGGTTCACGTCGTCGGCCGACGGCGCCGCGTTCGCGATCGTGATGGCGGTGACCGACCCGCACGCCGACCCGCACCGGCGGGCGTCGATGTTCATCGTGCCGACGTGCACACCAGGCTTCGAGCTGATCCGCAACGTCAGCGTGATGGGCCACGTCGGCTCGGGGCACGACAGCCACGGCGAGGTCTCCTACCAGTCGTGTCGGATCCCGGCGTCGAACCTGCTCGGCGAGGAGGGCGACGGCTTCACGATCGCCCAGGAACGGCTCGGCCCGGGCCGCATCCACCACTGCATGCGGTGGTTGGGCATCGCCGGGCGAGCGTTCGACATGCTGTGCGACCGAGCCAACGAGCGGGTCATCACGGCGTCAGGTGAGACGCTCGCCGACCGTCAGGTGATCCAGCACTGGGTCGCCGAGCTCGATGCCGACATCCGTGCGGCCCGCCTGCTGACGCTGCACGCCGCGTGGGTGATCGACCGCGACGGCGCCGCGGCGGCTCGCGACGAGATCTCCGCGATCAAGTTCGTCGTCGCCAACACGATGTTGCGCGCCGTGGACCGGGCGATCCAGGTCCACGGTGCGCTGGGCGTCACCGACGACACGATCCTCGCCTACTGGTATCGCCACGAGCGGGCGGCACGGATCTACGACGGCGCTGACGAGGTCCACAAGTCGACACTCGGTCGACGGGTCCTGGCCCGCCGACGGGGACGGATCGACGGCACCATGCCCGCCCGGCCGGTCTCTGCTGGTCGCTGACTGATCAGGATCAGACCCGCGGTCGTCGTCGGTACCGTGGCCCGATGGCCGGGCTGGGCAAGGTGGCGGTCGTCGGCGCCGGGTCCGTCGGCGCCGCAGTCGCCTACGCCAGCGTGATCGGCCGGGTCGCCGACGAGATCGCGCTGTACGACATCGACGCCGCCCGCGCCCGCGCCGAGGTGCTGGACCTGCGCCACGGCCTGCAGTTCGTCGGTGGCGGTCGCGTCTCCGGCGGCGGCGATGTCGCCGTGTGCCGCGACGCCGAGCTCATCGTCCTCACGGCCGGTGCCAAGCAGGAGCCGGGCCAGAGCCGACTCGAGCTGGCGTCCGCCAACGTCGAGCTCGTCCGCCGGGCGTTGCCGGCCATCCTCGACGTCGCACCGTCGGCGCTCGTGCTGTTGGTGACGAACCCGGTCGACGTCATCACCTTCGCCGCCCAGGAGCTCACGGGGCTGTCACCCGACCGCGTGATCGGGAGCGGCACCGTGCTCGACACGTCGCGGCTGCGACACCTGCTGGCCGAGCGGCTCGGGGTCGGGGTGAGCAGCGTGCACGCGACGATCGTCGGTGAGCACGGCGACAGCGAGATCGCGCTGTGGTCGACGGCGTCGGTCGGCGGGACGGCGTTGCTCGACGTCGTCGGTCCGACCGGCGGACGGATCACTGCCCACGAGCTCGACGGCCTGCTCGACGAGGTCCGCACGGCCGCCTCCACGATCATCGCGGGCAAGGGCGCCACGAACCTGGCGATCGGGCTGGCCACCGTGCGGATCATGCGCAGCATCGCCACCGACGAGCGCGCGGTCCTCCCGGTCAGCGTCCGCGTCGACGTCGCCGACGTCGGACCGGTGTGCATGTCGCTGCCGAGCGTGGTTGGGCGAACGGGCGTCGTTGGGCGGCTCGAACCGACCCTCGACGCCGGCGAGCGCGCCGGCCTCCAGGCCAGCGCGCGCGCCATCCGCCAGGCGATCGATGCCACCATGCCCGCCGCGAGGTGAGCTCGCGTTCAGGTGACGACGACCGCCGTGACCATGCCGAACATGCCGGTGTCGGCTTCGACGTGGTTGAGGATGTGGCAGTGCCAGACCCAGGTGCCGACCTGGTCGGCGTGGAAGAGCACGGTGTAGCGCTCGCCGGGGCCGATGAGGATGGTGTCGGCTGCGTAGGGCTGGTCGAGTGGTTCGCCGTCCTTGGCGTAGACGATCTGCTCGAAGCCGTGGAGGTGCATCGGGTGGGCTTGCATGCCCTCGTTGAAGTAGGTGACCTTGACCCAGTCGCCGTTGTTCACCGCCAGCGGGGCGGTGGCCGGGAAGCTCTTGGCGTTGAGGGTGAGCCCGATGACGCCGGCGTCGTTGAGGACCATCGGAACGTCGTGGGCGATCGCGAGGTCGGCGGGGATCGTGATCCCGGAGATGGTCCGTCCGGCCGGAGCCGGGATGTCACCGATGTACATGGTGCCGAACAGGCCGTTGGGGATCTCGGTCTCGCCGTGGGCGTGGGCGTGGTACATGCCGATCGCCGGCTCGGTCGCAGTGAACCGGTACGTGAAGGTCTGCCCGGACGTGATCAGGTCCTGGGTGATGGGAGCGACGCCGTCCTGGTCGTTGGGCAGGTCGATGCCGTGCATGTGGATGTCGGTGCCCATCGGCAAGTTGTTCGTCAGGGTGATCTCGACGCGGTCGCCGACCTGCAGGTCGATGCGCGGGCCGGGGACCATGCCGTTGTAGGCCCAGGCCTTGACGGTCTTGCCGGGGCTGACCTCCCAGTCGATGATCGACGCGGTCAGGTCGAAGTGCTTGGTGCCGTCGGCGAGGACCGTCGGGGCGAGCAGTTGGTTGCCTTCGCCCTTGGTGGCCGCCGGGAAGGCAGCCATCGAGTCCATCATCGCCTTGTCCATGGCGGCGCCTTCGGTGGTCGTCATGGCGGCGTGGTCGGCTGCGGTCATGCCCATCGAATCGGCGCTCCCCGCCGACGCCGCTGTCGCGGTCTCGCTGATGGTGAGGCGCGTCTTCATGCCGGCCTCGACGTGTCCGGCGATGTTGCAGTAGAGCGTGAAGTCACCCGAGTCGAGGGATGACAGATCGAGGGTGGCGCTGCCGCCGGCGGGGATGCTGGGCGTGATGAGGTCGGTGTCCATGACACCGAGGGTGTGGGCGGCGGTGCCGGCGTTGGTGACGGTGATCGTGCTGTTCGGCGTCACCTCCGCCGACGACAGTGTGATCTTGAACTCGCTCAGGCTGGCCGTGATGGTCTGACCGGGCGCAGCAGCGCCTCCGCCGGTGTCGCGGCCGGTGGCCCACATGCCGACGGTCAACGCAGCGACGGCGATGACGACGGCGATGCCGAACATCAGGAACGTCCAGCTGTCGCGGCTCACACGGTAGGCACGAACGTTCTGCTCGAGTTGGTCGAGTCGTCGGTGGTCGTCGCCGCGCGGACCGTCGACGGTGTCGATGTGGCCATTGCCGATGGGCGACAGGTCGCCGGGTGGCGGGTTGTAGGGATCGGTGGTGGTCTGGCTCACGGTCGGTCCTTCGAGGTCAACGTGGGTGCGTCGGCGTGAGCGGGTCAGGGAACGACGACGACGGGACTGGTCGCGTGATGGCTGACCTGGTCGCTGACCGATCCGAGGATCGTGTTGGTGAGCTGTCCGTGGCCGCGAGACCCGACGACGACGAGCGAGGCGAGGGCGCTGGCCTCGACCAAGGCGGATGCGGCGCGCCCGTCGACGGCTCGGCACTCGACGGGCGCAACGAGGCCACTGGTGTCGACCTTGGCGACCTGTTCGTGCAAGAACCGCTCGGCGCCGACGGCGAGCTCGGCCGGGTCGGGGTGGGACAGCAACGGGCCGGTCATCGTGTACGGCAGCTGCCATGCGTGGACGGCGACGAGGCGCAACTCGTGGGCCGCAGCATGATCGACCGCCCATTGGAGGGCCCGCTGGGAGGGCTCGGACCCGTCGACACCGACGATGACGGGCTGTCCGGCGCGGGAGGCGGCGTCGCGGATGACGGCGACGGGGCAGTCGGCGCCGTGGAGGACCTGACGGCTGACCGATCCGAGCAGGAGCCCGCGGAATCCGCCCATCCCGCGCCCGCCGACGACCAGCAGGGTCGCGCCGGCCGCGGTCTCGAGGAGCGCGCGGGCCGGCAGGTCGCACACGGTGAGGCGGGCGACGTCGGCGTCGTCGCCGACGGCCCGGGCGACGAGATCGTCGAGCACCTTGGCGGCGATGGCCGAGCTGTAGTGCGGGTCGAACGGCGCGCCGGGTTCGAGGTGGTGCTGATCGATGTAGCCCCACGCCATCACCGCGGTCACCGGTTGGCCGGTGTGGGTCGCGTCGTCGACGGCCCAGCGCAGCGCGGCTCGCGCGATGTCGGACTCGTCGACGCCGACGATGATGCCTTCCATGGCTCCAGCGTGCGTGGAGAGGGGGTCAGCGCGATAGGGCCAGAGGGCCCGACGCGCCCAGGCCCGATGCAGGACCCGGGTGTGTCCCTGGAAGTACCATCGAGCTGATGCGGGCCGCTCGGATCGGCCGCTGGCTGCCCGGCCTCGTCGTTGCCCGCCGCTACGAGCGGTCGTGGCTCCGGGATGACGTGACGGCAGGCATCGTCGTCACTGCGCTGCTCATCCCGGCCGGCCTCGGCTATGCCGAGGCGGCAGGTCTGCCTCCCGAGACCGGGCTGTACGCGACGATCATCCCCCTCCTCGCGTACGCACTCGTGGGGCCGTCGCGGATCCTCGTGCTCGGGCCGGACTCCGCGTTGGCCCCCCTCATCGCAGCGGCGGTGCTGCCGTTGGCGGTCGGCGACCCGGCGCGGGCGGTCGCCCTCGCCGGACTCCTCGCGCTGATGATGGGCACGATCCTCCTCCTCGCTGGCCTGCTGCGGCTCGGCTTCATCACCGATCTGCTGTCGAAGCCGATTCGGATCGGCTACCTGAACGGCATCGCCCTCGTCGTCATCGTCGGCCAGCTGCCCAAGCTGTTCGGCTTCTCCGTCGACGCGACCTCGTTCGTCGACGAGGTCCACGGGTTCGTCGACGGCGTCCGCGACGAGCGCGACCAACGCCACGGCGCTCGCAATCGGCATCGGGTCGCTCGTCGTGATCGTCGGCGGCGCGCGTTGCGGCGCCGGGTGCCGTGGGTTGCGATCGTCGTCGTGGGCATCGTCGCGATCACCGCCGTGTTGGGCTGGGACGATGAGGTGCCGGTCGTCGGCGCGCTGCCGCAGGGGCTGCCGAAGCCGGCGCTCCATGGTCTCGAGTGGGGCGATGTCGGGTCGCTGGTCGTGCCCGCGCTGGGCATTGCGCTGATCGCCTTCGCCGACACCGGGATCCTGTCGCGCACCTTCGCCAGCCGGAGCGGCACGACCGTCGACGGCAGCCAGGAGATGGTGGCGATCGGTGTGGCGAACACGTCGACCGGGCTCCTCGGTGGGTTCCCGGTGTCGGCATCGGCGTCGCGGACACCGGTCGCAGCTGACGCCGGGGCCCGCACGCAGCTCACCGGCATCGTCGGCGCGGTGCTGATCGTCGCCTTCATCCTCGTCGCCCCTGGCCTCACCGCCTACCTGCCCTCGTCGGCCCTCGCGGCGATCGTCATCGTCGCGGCGGCCGGGTTGATCGACCTGCGGGCCCTGTTGTGGCTGCTGCGGGTCAACCCGGTGGAGGCGCTGCTGTCGTTGTCCGCGTTCGTCGGCGTCGCGCTCGTCGGCGTGCTCCCCGGGATCGCCATTGCGGTCGGGTTGTCACTGGTGGCGTTCGTGAAGCAGGCCTGGCGCCCGTACCGCGCCGAGCTGGGACGCATCCCGGGTGTTCGCGGCTATCACGACATGAGCCGACACCCCGATTCGGCACGGCTGCCGGGCATCGTGATCGTGCGCTTCGACGCCCCGCTGTTCTTCGCCAACGGCGGCATGTTCGACGACTACGTGCGGTCAGTCGTCGATCGGTCCGATGGCGTGCACACCGTGATCCTGGCCGCCGAGCCGATCACCGAGATCGACGCGACCGCGATCGACGAACTGGTCGAGCTCGACGACTTCCTGACGTTGCGTGGGATCGACCTCATCATCGCCGAGATGAAGGGGCCGGTGAAGGACCAGATCAACCGCTATCGGCTCGGCGCTCGCTTCGGGGAGGAACGGTTCATGCCGACCGTCGGCGCGGCGGTCGATGCCGTCACGGGAACGTTCCGCGGCGATCTCGAGCAGCTCGACGGCTGATCTCGCGAATCAGTGCCCGACGTCAGCTGGAACAATGGGTTCGTGGCCGACCGGGTGACCGTGTTCTTGCTCGACGACCACGAGATCGTCCGCCGTGGCGTCCGCGACCTGTTGGAGGCCGAGGATGATCTCGTCGTCGTCGGCGAAGCCAGCACCGAAGACGAAGCGGTACGACGCATCCCGGCGCTGGACCCCGACGTCGCCGTGCTCGACGTCCGCCTCCAGGACGGCGATGGGATCACGGCGTGCCGCGAGATCCGCTCCCGGCACCCCCGCACCGCCTGCCTGATGCTGACGTCGTTCGCCGACGACGAGGCCCTGTTCCACGCCATCATGGCGGGGGCCGCCGGCTATGTCCTCAAGCAGATCCGGTCTTCCGATCTCGTCGACGCGGTGCGTCGGGTCGCCGCCGGCCAGCAGCTGCTGGATCCGGCGGTCACGGCGCGTGTCATGGAGCGCCTCCGCAAGGGCCCGGAGGAGGACGAGCTCATCGCCCGGCTGTCACCGCAGGAACGTCAGGTGCTGATCCTGTTGGCCGAGGGCTTGACGAACCGGCAGATCGCGGCGCGGCTCTACCTGGCCGAGAAGACCATCAAGAACTACGTCACGTCGGTGCTGTCGAAGATGGGCATGACCCGTCGCACCGAGGCCGCGGTCTACGCCGCCCGCCACCTCGAACGCGCCGCCAGCGACCTGACGGGGACGTTCGGCCCTACTGGTCCGCTTCCCCGTTCGGCATCGTCGGAGCATGAGCCTCGACACGGCCGGTCTCCGAGTGCTGACCCGAGCAGAGTGCCTGCACCTCCTGCGCACGGTCAAGGTCGGGCGCGTGGCCCTCTCTCACCGGGCGTTGCCGATGATCCTGCCGGTGCACTTCCGCATCGCCGACGACGACTCGATCCGGATCGTGACGTCGCCAGGCAACACGCTGCACCGGGCCACCGACCGCGCCGTCGTCGCCTTCGAGGCCGAAGGGCCCGCCGGCGCGGCGGAGCCGACGTGGAGCGTGATCGTGCACGGCGTGGCCACGCACGTCGAGCCCAGCGACCGCTTCGTGGTCGGCGCGCAGGTCGGCGTCGCCATCAGCGGCGACCAGATGAGCGGCCGCGAGGTGCTCGACGTCAGCGTCCCGATGGCCCCGGCCGTCACCTCGGCGATAGCTCGATGGTGACCGTGACGACGCCACTGGCGAGCTGCTCGTCCACGGCATGGCCGGCGTGACGGAACACGGCCCGCATCGCCCGGTTCCCAGCCAGCGTGTCCGCCACCAACTGGTCGATGCCGAGCTCTTGAGCGCGACCGGCGAGCCCGGTGAACAGGGCCGCGCCGATGCCGCGGTGCTGCCAGGCGTCGGCAACGACGAACGCGACCTCTGCCGTTCGTGACGTGACCCGGTCGAAGCGGGCGACGGCCACGATCTCGCCGGCGTCGTCGAGCGCCACGAGGGCTTCTCGCTGCTGATGGTCCACCTTCGTGAACCGGGCGACCTCGTTCGGACTGGTGGCGACAGGGTCGAAGGGCCCGGCCGCCGCCCGCGAGGACCTTCGCCTCTACCTCCACGCGCCGTGTCGGGCGGATGCTGGTCGCATGACCACCGATCACCTCGGGATCACGGTTCTGTCGACCAACGCCTGCTTGGACCTGCTGCGCGGCCAGACCATCGGCCGCCTTGCGGTCTCGATCCGTGACCATCCCGACATCTTCCCCATCAACTACGTGGTCGACCGCGGCGGGATCGTCTTCCGCACGGCCGAAGGCACCAAGCTGGCCGCGTCGGTCCTCGGACGAGGCGTTGCCTTCGAGGTCGACGGCGTCGACGAAGCGGCCGGGGAGGCGTGGAGCGTCATCGTGAAGGGCCACGCCGTCGAGATCGAGGCGATGTACGACCTGCTCGATGCGCTCGATCTGCCGCTGTTCCCGTGGCACGCCAGCCCGAAGCACCGCTTCGTGCGGATCGAGCCGGTGGAGATCACCGGTCGCAGCTTCCACGTCGTGGAGCCCTCGGTGTGGACCGACCCCGTCCGGGTCGTCTGATGAACGCTGATCCCGGCTCCACAGCAGAGCTGTTCCAGCTCGACGAGGCGACGTGTCTGGCACTGTTGACCACCCAGCACGTCGGTCGACTCGTCGTCGGCGGCGACGATCCCGCGGTGGTGACGGTCAACTACCTGTTCGTCGATGGCGTCGTCACCTTCCGCACCGAAGCAGGGAGCCGGGCCGATCAGGCTGATCGTCAGCCGGTGCTGTTCGAGGTCGACATGTTCGATGACCGCACCCGCTCCGGGTGGAGCGTGCTGGTGCGCGGCTGCCTCAGGGCGATGTCGCTGGACGAGACGTCCGCGGTGGTCGACACCTGGGCACCGGGGGCTCGAGCTCGCTGCATCACGGTCACGCCGGACGTCGTCACCGGACGTCTCCTGAGGGGCGCACCGGAGGCTGCCACGCCCCTCGCGGGCGGCTACCTGTAGCTCGTCGCAGACGTCATGCCGGAGCCCGTCGGGTGTCGCCTTCGGACGAGTGGTCCCGGTCAGCCGGGGACGAGCAGCACCGGTGTCGGCGCGTGACGGATGAGGCGACGCGACGTCGAGAACCAATGGTTCACGGCAGTCGGGAAGCGAGCCGCAGGGATGACCAGCACTCCGCCGGGCTGCGCGGCGGCGGCCTCGATCAGCGCGTCGACGGGATCGAGCGTGCGGTACCGGCGCAACTCGGCGACGATTCCGGCGCTGGCCAGCGTTGCCGCGAGTCGGCGCGGTGCATCGACGCACGGGTCAGCGTCCTGCGTCGGCCACGGGTCAGGGCTGTCCAACCCGACGACGACCACGGCAGTCGACTCGAACGTCGCCGTCCATGCGAGCGCTGCCGAAACGCTGGCGGCGGTCGTGTCGCCGGCGTCGGCCGCGATGAGCAGGACTGGACGGTCGACGTCGAGCGTGGCGCGCGGTCCGAAGACGAGTGTGGGGAGCGGCACGTGGGCGAGGAGGTGCTCGGCGTCATCGTCGTAGAGGCGGTCGGCATCGGGTCCGCCACCCATCGCGCCGAACACGACGAGGGCGCCCGCTCGGGCCTTGATCGCCGAGGCGACGGCGACGACGTCGCGCCGATCCGACGTCGCCACGAGGCGTGCCTGATCGGGGTCGGTGAGCTCGAAGCTGGTCAGCGGGATCCCGGCATCGTGGGCGAGCCGCTGTGCGGCCGTCACGGCGACGTCGCGGCGATGGGCCGAGTGGACGGCCAGCACGGTGCAGAACCGATCGTTCATCGCAGCCCCACGTCCCGGGTACGACGGCCACCGGGCCCGTCGTCGACGCAGGCGAGGCCCACCACCACATGATCCATGGTTCCAACGTGGCCACGGCGACCGCCGGACGGTAGGGCCGAAGGGCCCGTCCGGCGCGGCCCCGGGTCAGAGGTCCGTGTAGCTCCCTGCGGAGCGACCTCACCCGGAGGGACGAGCGCCGATCGCTACGTCGGGACGTTGGTCCCTGTTGCCGCAGCCTCGCTCGGCGCACTCTGGGCGTGGGCCTCTGCGAACGAGCGAGGGAGCCTGCTTCGGGCTGAGAGGACGGGGGAACCCGCCGACCTCCATGACCGGCGACGACGCAACCGGTGCGTTCGACCCGGGAGCTCGTTCGTAGCCCACCCGGGAAACGTCGAACCGTCCTCGTGCTGAAGGCAGGAGGACGGTTCGGCGCGTCTGTCGACCCCGGCCCACCGCATCGCCTCGACGTCGGGTCGCTCTCGACCGGTCGCGGTCACGCCAGCGGGCTCCGCGCGGCGATGTAGGCGGCGAGCCCCGCGAGGGTGCTGGCGAGTGGGAAGTCCCGTTCGGGGATGACGACTCCGGACTCCTCGCTGACTGCGGTCATCAGGCGGACGAAGTCCAGCGAGTCGAGATCGGCCTCGTCCTGGATGGCGGCCGTCCGGTCGAGATCCTCCACATCGATGAAGGGCACGATGCGGCGCAAGGCACGCAGGACCACGATCCATTCGTCGCCGGACCAGTCGTCGGACTGAGCGGCGTCCGGGGTCGGATCCGTTGAGGTCGAGGTGTCCATGCGACCACCGTGCCCCTGACACTCGCGATGAGCCAGGGCCCAACGTCCCGAGGACCCGCCGAACGCCAGCATCCGGGAGGTTCGGCGCCCCGCACGACCTCTTCGAGGTGGGCGACCTGCCGCTGTACCCGTGGCACACCGGGCCGAACCCCGCCGACGCGCCGCGCCGCCCACGAGTAGCCCGTCCCCCCCGGTGAGCGCGCTCAGGCGAGCGGCGCTGACCAGGTCAACTGGGTCCCACCTGCCGGGGACGCAGCGAGCTCGAAGTGCCCGTTGCGACGACGAGCCCTCGTGCGCATGTTGTCCAGCCCCCGTCCGCCTCGATGGCTGCCAGCCATGTCGAAGCCGGCGCCGTCGTCGGTCACGACCACCTCGACCTCATGGCTGCGTGCCGCGAGCCGTACGTCGACGTGATGGGCGGCGGCATGGCGGCTCACGTTCGAGAGGGCCTCGCGAACGACCGTGGCGACGTCGTCGCCGACGTCGGTGGGCACGACGGTGTCGATCGGCCCGTCGAAGGCGACCGTCGGATCGAACCCGAGGCCTCGCGCCGCTTCTGCGCAGAGGTCGAGAACGCGACTGCGCAGTCCCGATGGGGGGCTGCTGGTGGCCCGCTCCAGGTCGAAGATGACCGTCCGGATCTGGCGGATGGTGGTGTCGAGATCGTCGACCGCAGCGATGACTCGGCTCGTCGCTGGCTCAGAGGTCAGGCGTGCCGCACCCTGCAGTGACAGGCCGGTGGCGAACAGCCGCTGGATGACGGTGTCGTGGAGATCACGGGCGATGCGCTCCTGATCCTCGAGGATCGACACGCGGCCGGCGCTTTGACGGCCGCGATCGACTTCGAGGATCACGCTCGCCTGCGCCGCGAACAGCAACACCAGCTCGAGCTCGCTCGACGAGAACGGGAGCGCCCCCTTGAGACGGGCCACCGACAGCGTGCCGATCGGTTCGCCGTACGCCGTCAGCGGCACCCAGATCGCCGGCCCGATCTGGCCGAGCTGCACCTGCGGCTGGTTGACTCGGCGATCTTCCGAGGCATCGACGACGACAACCGGCTCATCTGTCCGGATCACCTCCCCTGACATCGTTGAAGCGACGGGGAACACCCGGCCCCGTAGGTCGCCGGCGGCGCGACCGGCCACCACCTCCATCACCAGCGACTCGCCGTTCCCACTCGGCATCGCGATCGTTGCCAGGTCGGCGCCTGCGAGCTCGCAGGCACGGTCAGCGACCAGCTGCAGCGCTGCGCCTTCCTCACCTTGCGCCGCCACGGTCGACACCATCTCGTGGATCGCCGTCAGCGCCGCATCTCGGCGATGCAGCCGCCCGTAGAGCTGAGCGTTCTCGATCACGATGCCGGCTGCGGCGGCCAGGCCCGTCACCAACTGCTCGTCGAGATCCGTGAACGCCTCTGCCGTGGTCTTGTCGGTCAGGTACAGGTTTCCGAACACCTCGCCACGGCTCACGATCGGCACACCCAAGAACGACGTCATCGGCGGATGGTTCGGCGGGAAGCCGGCGCGATCGGGATGCTCATCGATCACCGGGACCCGCAACGGATGGGCGTCGCGGATCAGGGAGCCGAGCAGACCGAGACCCTTCGGCAGCGGTCCGATCGCACGGTGGGTCGCGTCGTCGATCCCCACCGAGATGAATGACGACAGCCCGCTGCGTGCTTCGTCGAGCACCCCCAACGCGCCGTACCTCGCATCGACCAGTGACGCTGCAGCCTCGACGATGTGCGTCAACGCACGGTCGAGATCGAGCTCAGATCCGATCGCCAACACGGCATCGAGCAGCTGGCGCAGGGACTGCGGCCCGAGCTGGTCGACGCTCACGCGGCGATCGTACCCGGGGCTCGAATGTCACTCCCGTGGGCCAGATCTGGTCACGCACTGTCGATCGGGCCAGCGGAGCCAGCCGGGAAGGCCTCGATTCGAATCGTGCTCAGGTTCGCAACGGCGCCTCGTGACATGATGGAGCAGGTGGCGGTTCAGGAGACGAAGTCGGAGCGCACTCGCAAGCGGATCCTGGACGCCGCGGCCGCCATGTTCAGCGAGCAGGGGTACGGGGCGCGACTGGCCGACATCGCGGCGCGTGCCGACATGAAGGCGGGCAGTCTCTACTACCACTTCGATTCGCGCGAGGACCTCGTCGATGAGGTGCTCCGGTTGGGCATCGAGGGCTCGTGGGACCGGGTGGCGGCAGCCGTCGGACGGTTGCCGTCATCGGCGAGTCCGCTCGACCGGATCGCCGCGGCGATCCGAGCCCACACGCTGTCGATCGTCGGTCGGAGCGCGTATGCGTCGGCGCAGGCCCGCATCGTCGGCCAGCTGCCGGCCGAGCTCGCCCGGAGGCATCGCAAGGACATGCGCGCCTACGGCGAGTACTGGCACGACTTGTTCGCGACGGCGCAGGCGGCCGGCCAGATCGACGGCGACGTGGACCTGTTCGTGGCTCGCATGTTGGCCTTCGGCGCCATGAACTGGACATCGGAGTGGTTCGTGGCCGGCAAGGAGATGTCGGCCGACGACCTGGCCGATCAGACGGTGCGGATGTTCCTGCACGGCGTGGCCTCGGCGTAGGAGGACGATCAACGTGTTGCACGACCGACTGGACATGGGGCTCATGTTCAGCTTCCGCAACCCGGCGGCATGGCGTCGACCGTTCCCTGAGGTGTATCGCGACGAGCTCGGCCTGATCACCCACGCCGAGGAGCTCGGCTACGACACCATCTGGCTGACCGAGCACCACTTCGCCGACGACGGCTACTCGCCGTCGATCATCCCCTCGCGGCCGCCGTGGCGGCGCAGACCGAACGGGTCCGCATCGGGTTCAACCTGCTGCTGCTGCCGCTGCACAACGCGATCCGCGTCGCCGAGGACATCGCCACGCTCGACGTGCTGTCGGGCGGCCGCATCGACGTCGGGCTCGGCCAGGGCTACGCCCGCCACGAGTTCGCCGGCTACGGCATCGACCGCGGCGAGCGGCTCGGACGGTTCCGGGAGGGGCTCGATGTCCTCGCCGGGCTCTGGACGAACGACACGTTCTCCTACGCCGGCGAGCACTACCAGATCGACGCAGCCCGGCTCATGCCGAAGCCGGTGCAGCAGCCGATGCCGCCGCTGTGGATCGGCGCCACCAGCCCGCCCGGCGTTCGTCGCGCCGGCCGGCGCGGGGCCAACTTGCTCGGGTTGACGAACCCGCGCCTCCAAGCGGTCTACGAGCAGGCCAGGGCCGAGGTCGGACTGGATCTCGAGGACGCCAAGACGCTGCAGCTCCACTGGACGCACGTGGGCGCGAGCGACGATGCGGCGTGGGACGAGGCGGCGCCGCACTTCCACCACCTGCTCGAGGTCTACGCGCAGTGGGTGGTCGAGGCCGACGATCCTGGCAACACGGTCGCCCGCACCGAGGTCCCGAACGTGGACGAGCTGCGGACCTCGAAGCCCGTGCTGTTCGTGCCGGTCTTCGGTGGACCTGACACCGTTGCCGCCGCGTTGGACCGGTCGATCGGCCGCGTCCGCACCACCCACCTCGCCCTCGGCGTCCTCCCGGGGATGGATCCACGGCTCACCCGGGCGTCGATGGAGCGCTTCGCCACCGACGTCGCGCCGCGGTTGAGCTGAATTCAAATCCTGATTAGAGTATGGTCCGGGGTGACGGCCGGATGGCCGTTCGCGATCGGAGGATCAGTGCGGTGGCGACGTCATGAGTGAGCTCGAAGGCCGGGTGGCGGTCATCACCGGGGCGGCCCGGGGCCAGGGCGAGGCCGATGCTCGCCTGCTCGCCGCCAACGGTGCCCAGGTCGTGCTCACGGATGTGCTGACCGACGAGGGCGCCAAGGTGGCCGCCGACATCGGTCCCGACGCCATCTTCGTCGCCCAGGACGTGTCGTCCCCGGAGGGCTGGCGAGAGGTGGTCGACGCCACCCTGGCGACGTTCGGCCGCCTCGACGTCCTCGTCAACAACGCAGCGATCTCACGGCCGCTCAAGCTCGAGGCGACCGAGCCGGACATCTACGACCTCATCTACCGGGTCAACCAGCTCAGCGTGTACTTGGGCATGCGCGCCGTCATCGAGCCGATGAAGCAGGTCGGCGGTGGTTCGATCATCAACATCTCCTCGGTCGCCGGCCTCAAGGGCACCTCGACCCTGTTCGCCTACACCGCCACCAAGTGGGCGGTGCGCGGCATGTCGAAATCGGCGGCGCTCGAACTGGCCCGTTACAAGATCCGGGTCAACGCCATCTTCCCGGGTGTCGTCGACACGCCGATCAACCACGGCAACCCGGACCGCATGAACGAGGTCCTGGTGAAGACCACGCCGATGCGGCGGATGGGGGAGCCGAGCGAGATCGCCGAGGCGGTCCTGTTCCTCGCCTCGCCCCGATCGAGCTTCGTCACCGGCGCTGACTTCGCCATCGATGGCGGCATGTCGATCTGAGCCCGGCCTCAGCCGAGGAGGGCGAGCATGTCCGGGTGCCCGGTGCCCGCAGTGACGCCGCCGTCGACGACGAGGTTGACGCCGATCATGAACGACGCGTCGTCGGATGCCGGATCCTCCAACAGTTCGGTCTGGCGGACGATTTTCGTCCACGACGCTGAACAGTTCGGGAATCCGGCCACCCCGACAGGCCGTCATGCGGTCGGTCGCCGCCGTGGATCGATCGCTCGTGGTCATCGGCGTGTCGATCGCGCCGGGCGACACCGCGTTCACGCGGCTGCCCGAACCGGCGACCTCCATCGCCAGTCTCCGCATCAGGTTGAGCGCCCCGCCTTCGCCGCGCTGTACGCGGCCGTCCCCGATCCGTCGTGTCGGCTTGCGAGAAAATTCGAGGATGCGTTAGATTACGCCGCTCTCGGGGGGTAACGATGCTGCTGGGCGACATCTTGGATCTGAACGTGCTGCGGGCGCCGGAGCGTCTGGCGCTCGTGGCCGGTGACGAGTCGTACTCGTTCGGCGATCTGCGTGACCGGTCGCAGCGCCTCGCCGCGGCGATGGCCGGCCTCGCCGGGCCAGGCGATCGGGTGGCGATCCTGGCCGAGAACGTCGTCGAGTACGTCGATGCCTACTACGGGGTGCCGCAGGCCCGGATGGCTCTCGTGTTCCTGAACTACCGCCTCAACCCGCACGAGCTGGCGTGGATCCTGGACGACGCCGACGCCAAGGTGCTGCTGGTCCATGCCGACTACCTGGAGCGGATGCTGGACGTCCGCGACGAGTGGCCGAAGGTCGAGCACGTCGTGGTCATCGGCGGCGACGCGCCGGCGGGCGTCGCCGGTGCGGTCGCCTACGACGAGCTGGTGGCGTCGGTCGCCGCCGAGCCGCCGGCGTTGGACCGCCCCGGCGAGGACGAGGTGGCGTGGCAGCTGTACACGTCCGGGACGACCGGGCGGCCGAAGGGCGCCATGCTCACCCATCGCAGCTTGATCACCGCGCTCCACAACGCGGCGATGGCCTATGACGTCAAGGCCGACGATCGGGCGATGCTGTGCTTCCCGATGTGCCACGTCGCCGGGTACCTCGTCACGCTCAACCACATGGCCGGTGCGTCAGTGCTGCTGATGCGGTCGTACGACCCGGAGTCGTTCATGCGCCTCGTCGACGAGCACGGCATCACGGCGACCGGGCTGGCCCCGACGATGATGACGGTGCTGCTGCAGCACCCGAAGATCGACGAGTTCGACCTGTCGACGCTGACGAGCATCGGGTACGGCGCGGCGGCGATGCCGGTGGAGGTGCTGAAGCGGGCGATCGAGCGCTTCGGGCCCGTCGTGTGGTCGGGGTTCGGGATGACCGAGCTCGGCGGCAACGTGCTGACCCACCCGATCGCCGCCCACGTGCGGGCCGTCAACGGCGAGGAGCACCTGCTCGCCGCGTGCGGGGTGCCGATGACGTTCGCCGCGGCACGCGTCGTCGACGAGGACATGGTGGAGCTGGCGCCCGGTGAGGTCGGCGAGATCATCATCAAGGGCGACCAACTGCTGCAGGGGTACTGGAACCGGCCCGAGGCGACCGAGGAGGCCTTCCGTGGCGGCTGGTTCCACACGGGCGACATGGCCTACCGCGACGCCGAAGGCTTCTTCTACATCGTCGATCGCAAGAAGGACATGATCATCACGGGCGGCGAGAACGTCTACTCCCGCGAGGTCGAGGAGGTCCTGTACGCCCACCCGGCGGTGGCCGAAGCGGCGGTCATCGGGCTGCCCGACCCGGTGTGGGGCGAGCGGGTGACGGCGGTGATCGCGCTGCGGGCCGGCGCGTCGGCGACGCCGCAGGAGATCATCGCGGCCTGCCGTGACCGCCTGGCCGGGTTCAAGACGCCGAAGGACGTGCGCTTCGTCGAGGAGCTGCCGAAGAACGTCAGCGGCAAGATCCTCAAGCGGGAGCTGCGCGACCAGTTCGGCGAGGCGTGACCCGATGAGCCCCGAGCCGACGTCCACCGTCGTCATCACCGGTGCCGGTTCCGGCATCGGTCGCTGCTGCGCCGAGCGGATGGCCGCTCGTGGCCTCCACGTGATCGGCGCCGGACGCACGCAGGCCACGCTGGACGAGTCGTTCGACGCCATACGCGAAGCCGGCGGCGCCGGGACCATGGTCGTCGCCGACTGCGGCACCGACGCCGGGCGCGCCGCCCTCGTCGAGACGGTGCGAGCAGCCGGACAGCCCGTCGCCGCCTTCGTGCACGCCGCCGGTGCCGACCTGGTCGCCTCGCTCGGCGAGACGTCGGCGGCGCAGCTCGACGAGCTGCTCGAGGTCAACGTCCGAGCACCGTTCCTGCTGACCCAGGCGCTGGTGCCGATGCTGACCGACGGGGCCGGCATCGTCTACGTCGGGTCGATCTCGGCGACGCGTGGGCGGGCCCGCCACTCCGCCTACGGCGCCTCCAAGGCGGCGCTCATCGGCCTGACCGCCAACCTCGCCGTCGAGCTCGGCCCGGCGGTCCGCGTGAACTGCGTCAGCCCCGGCGCCACCCGCACCGGCATGCTGCGCGCCTACGTCCGCGCCAGCATCGCGCGACCTGTCCGACGAGGAGCGTTCCCGGATGGCAGTGGCGGACGCGGCGCGGATGCCGCTCGGGCGCGTCGCCGAGCCCGACGAGGTGGCCATCGCCTGCGTCCACCTCGCCCTCGATGCCACCGCCACCACCGGCGTGGACCTGCCGGTCGACGTCGGCTACACCGCCAGCTGACGTCCGGCGGTCAATCGCACGTTGACCGCGGTGTGGTAGCTGACGAGCGCCGGCTCCATCTTCCCGTAGACGAGCTCGGGCATCGCGCCTGACGCCAGGTTGCGCTGGACCAGCTCCTGCATCGGGAAGTCCTCGGTGTTGGTGACGCCGAGCAGGACCTCGAGGTTCTTCACGTAGTAGCGGGGGTGGCGAGGCGCGTCGGGCGGCGAGTAGACGGACGTCCGCAGCAGGGTGCGGTCCGGTGCGAGCGGGGTGAAGCGCCACAGCTCGAGGTGGTCGACCTGGTGCACGAGGACGGCGTTGGGCACCAGGAGGTACTGCAGCGTGGCGTGGGGGAGGAGGTCCCAGTCGTCCTCGTCCGGCTTCTCGAGCTCTTCGAGGACGGACTTGCGGCAGCCGATGAAGCGCTGCACCGGACCGAAGGCATCGTGGATCCAACGGTCGAACAGGTAGTAGGGGGCGATCGAGTCCTTGTGCAACCAGGGGATGTGGTACGGCTCCGTGAAGGTGTCCATCGCCAGCTTCCAGTTCATCGCCCACTCGTGCTCACGAGAGTCGACGTGGGTGTACTCGCCCATCTCGAAGTCGGCGATCTCGGCCTCGGCACCGTGCAGCGCGTCGGCCACCTCGAACGGGCCGGCCGACGGATCGGCGACCGCGAACACGAGCCCGTACTGCTCGGCGACCGGCACCTCGATGAGGCCGTGGGTCGCCTTGTCGACGTCGTCGAAGCCGGCCTCCGCCCCGGGGAACGCCGTCAGGGCGCCGTCGAGCCCGTAGGTCCAGGCGTGGTACGGGCAGCGGATCGACCGCAACCCGTCGCCGCACGGCGCGGTCAGCAACGTCGAGCCGCGGTGTCGACACACGTTGACGAAGCCCTTCACCGAGCCGTCTGGCTGGCGGACGACGACCAGCGGGACGTCACCAACGGTCAGGGTGGCGAAGGAACCGGGCTCGCGCAGCTCGCACGACAGCGCCACCAGCACCGGCTGGCCACGGAACAGCAGCCGCTGCTCGTCGGCGAAGCGCTCCGGCGCCGTGTAGGCGGCCGCCGGGTTGTGCATCGACGCCGGGCCCAACGGTCCGGGACGCGGTGCGTCGGCACCCTGCAGCCGGCGCAGCAGCTCGACCTGTCGTTCGTGACGCATGCGCTCAGCGTACACGGATCGGCTTGATTTCCTAATCTGAATTCGATTATGGTCCGCCCATGCACGCCGGTCTGAGCCTCGTCTTCCAGAACCTCGACGGTCAGATGTCCGACGCCGAGATGTACCGCCACGAGCTCGCCCTCGCGGCGCGTGCCGAGGACGTCGGGTTCGACTCGGTGTGGACCCCCGAGCACCACTTCTCCGACTACCAGCTGACACCGAACGTGCCGCAGTTCCTGGCCTGGGTCGCCGGCCAGACGACGCACGTGAAGCTCGGCACGATGGTGACGGTGCTGCCGTGGCACGACCCGGTGCGTGTCGTCGAGAACTTCTCATTGCTCGACCACCTGTCGGGTGGCCGGGCCATGCTCGGCCTCGGACGGGGCCTCGGGCGCATCGAGTTCGACGGGTTCCGCGCCGAGATGGGCGAGTCGCGCCGGCGCTTCACCGAGTACAGCGACGGCGATCATCAACGCCCTCGAGGACGGCTACATCGAGTACGACGGCGAGCTGTACCACCAGCCGCGCACCGAGATCCGGCCGCGCCCGTTGGCGTCGTTCAAGGGCCGCACGTTCGCCTCGGCGATCTCCCCGCAGTCGATGGACCTGATGGCCGAGCTCGGCGTCGGTCTGATGGTGATCGCCCAGAAGCCGTGGGAGACCGTCGAGGAGGAGCTCGCCGCCTACCGCCGGCGCTACGTGGAGATCAACGCCGCCGAGCCGTCGAAGCCGATCCTGTGCGTGTTCGTCGGGGTCTCCCACGATCCGGTCGAGGCGCAGCGGATGCGCGACGTGTACCTGCAGCGCTACGCCCGCTCGACCGTCGAGCACTACCGGTTCGCCGACGTGTCCTTCGCCGACATCGAGGGCTACGAGTACTACGCCGGCCTGGCCCGCAACATCGAGAAGCACGGTCTCGAGAAGTTCAACGGCTTCCTCGCCGACCTCCAGGTCTGGGGCACCCCCGACGAGGTCACCGCCAAGCTGCTCGACTACGTCAAGCGCACCGACGCCGGCGCCGTGCTCACCACGCTGTCCTACGGCGGGATGGCGCCCGACGTGGCCAAGGCCAACTACGACCTGTTCGCCAGCGAGGTGCTGCCCGCCCTCCACGCCCATGACGTCGGCGGCGACATCGGCGTGACCCACGAGCCGATGGCGGCCGCGGTCAGCTGATCGCCGGCCCGCCGCCAGACGCCGGTGGCTGACGAAGCCGACGCACGCCAGACGTCAGACGAGGACGGGCACCTCGCCGACCGGACAGGCGACTGGCTGGTCGACGTTCGGAGTGCGGCCGTCGAGGGCGTCGGCGGTCAACGGATCGACGACGTTGGTCGGTGGCAGGAACTTGTTTAGTCAGCGATCGACCAACTCGACGGTAACGGCGCGCCGGCCGCTTCGTAGGGTGGCCCGATGACCGCTGCGCAGCATCCGATCGGGTCGGGGTTCGGTGCCGAGTCGACGGCCGCCGAGGTGATCGCCGGTGTGGATCTCACCGATCGTCTCGCCATCGTCACCGGCGGGTACTCCGGGATCGGACTGGAGACCACCCGCGCCTTGGCCGCGGCTGGGGCCCACGTCGTCGTGCCGGCCCGCCGGCCGGACGTCGCCGCCGACGCGCTGGCGGCCATCGCCGGTGTCGAGATCGCCGAGCTCGACCTCGGCGACCTCGAGAGCGTCGCCGACTTCGCCGGCCACTTCCTGGCCTCCGATCGGCCCGTCCACCTGATGATCGACAACGCCGGGATCATGGCCTGCCCGGAGACGCGGATCGGTCCGGGTTGGGAGGCCCAGTTCGCGACGAACCACCTGGGTCACTTCGACCTCGTCAACCGGCTCTGGCCGGCGCTCGTCGACGGCCGCGCCCGCGTCGTGTCGGTGTCCTCGGCGGGCCACCGACGGACCGGCATCCGCTGGGACGACGTGCAGTTCGAGCACGGCTACGACAAGTGGATGGCCTACGGGCAGGCCAAGACGGCCAACGTGCTGTTCGCCGTCCACCTCGATGCCCTCGGGGCCGAACACGGCGTGCGGGCCTTCGCGCTCCACCCAGGCGGGATCATGACGCCGTTGCAGCGCCACCTGTCGACCGAGGAGATGGTCGCCATGGGCTGGATCGACGCCGATGGCACGCCGCGCGTGAAGTTCAAGACCGCTGAGCAGGGCGCGGCCACCACGGTGTGGGCGGCGACCTCGCCGCAGCTGGACGGCCTCGGCGGCGTGTACTGCGAGGACTGCGAGGTCGCCGATGTCAACGATGCCGACGCACCCCGCACCGGCGTTCGTACGTGGGCGATCGATCCTGGCGAGGCGTCACGACTGTGGCGAATGTCCGCAGAGCTGACCCAGGTCGACGCCATCGCGTGACCTGGGCGGCCCGGAGACCCGGCCGTGCGGCAGGGCCGCCGCGGGCAGCCCTGCCGGCACCGGTTGCCCGCGCCCATCCAACGTCGCCGTTGGATCCCACGTCGTCCGCGCCGTGGGTGAACTGACCAGTCCACGACGAGCATCGGATCTCATCACTTGGCGCGATCTGCGGACAAGCCCCTCTTCGGGTGACGCCGCCCGGCCATGTCCAGGCCGGCGATCATCCCGGTGATGCGTGACTCGAGCCGCGGTGGTGGAGTGACGGGGCGCCGTGTGCGCAGCACCCCGTCCGCTCCACCAACCGCGCCGCGTGATGGGAGCACGCGGGGCCTGGACGGCCGTCGCCGGTGGGTCAGATGCCAGAGGTGCGGTCTCGTTCGACGACGGTCCGGCCGTCGGCGGAGACCCGCCGCTCCCGGGTCGCGGTGAAGCCGAGCATCGAGCCGCGCAGGACGCTGGCGATGAGCCCGATCCCTCCGACGATCATCAAGATGATGCCGAGGGTGTCGATGTTGACGCCGTCAGCCTGGCGCTCGACCGCGAAGGTCAAGATCGCCCCGCCGGCGATGAGCAGGATGCTCAGTGCTCCCATCGTTGTGTCCTTCCTTCGTGGACCTCGCAGGTCCGGTTGATCGACCACTGGCGGCCGAACGTCGGGAGCACCCGCGTCGTCTGTCCGGCCGGCGCTCACCGTTGAGCGCCGGCCGAACGCCTCGACGCGCCGCAGCTCCCCGACGGGAGCGCGCTACGTGAAGATGCTGATCTCACCCGGGCCGACGATGACCATGACGGTCTGGTGCCCGCTCGGCGTCGTCCGGAACCTGCCCAACGCCTTGATGCATGTCACGCTCGACGCGCGGTGATCAGTGGGGTCGTGGAGGCTCTTCGCCGCCCTGGCCGCCGGCGCGATGCGAAGACATCTACCCGCACGGTGATCGCCACGGCGTTCAGGACTCATCAGTACATCGGGCAGCGTCGGCGCCCACTCACGGAGTGCCGCGCTCGCTTCGGCATCAGCGCGCTCGCTTTCTGATTCAGTAACTGGACGAAGAAGCGAATACCTCCATCGAGGGACGTCGCGAGGGTGTCGGTCTCGACGTCAGAGGGCACAGGAGACGTCGTCCATCGAGCAGAAGGAGCACGACAATGGCGTCGCTGTGGGAATACGAGGTGTCGACGTTGCGGCCGGATCGCAACATCGTCGGGTACGACGTCGAGGCCACCGACGGAGGGATCGGCAAGATCGACGAGGCGAGCAACGAGGCCACGTCGTCGTACCTGGTCGTCGACACCGGCTTCTGGATCTTCGGCAAGAAGCGGATGATCCCGGCGGGTGTGATCAGGCGCATCGACGAGGACGACCAGAAGGTGTACGTGTCGATGACCAAGGAGCAGATCAAGTCCGCTCCCGACTTCGAAGACCGTGATCGTGACGATCGAGATCGTCACGAGACGTACTACGGATCGCTTGACGGGTGATCGCCCCGAGGGTGGGCTGCCAACGGAGCCAGCCCACCCTCGGGACGGTGCCGACGCGGCAGCAGTGGAGTCGGCACTCGACGCCGCCGGACCGAGGCCGACGCCCCCAGTGGTGTCGGCTGCCGTTCCTGACAGCGGCGAGACCCCTGCGCCGTCTGGAGCATCCGGTGAGCTGCTGCGTCGTTACCGTGCGGGCGCCGCAGTGTCCGACTTGGCCCGTGAGCTCGGCGTCACCTTCGACTGGGTGGCGCAGCGCGTCATCGCCTCGAGAGCGGTCCGCAGCCATGGGTCACGTCGACGGATGGACGCCCGCCCCCCGGAGCTCGATTCTGACGACTGGCTCGGGCGTGAGCTGGCCGGCGGGGCAGGTGTTCGTGGTCTGAGCCGGCGGTTGCGCACGAGCCCGTCGACGGTTCGTCGGGCGTTGCGCGACTACGCAGCTCGGCGTACCAGCGTCGCCGTGGCTCCCGGCTCGAACCCCGAGCGGCGCTTCGCCGAGGCGACCAGGCGGGTCGAGCAGGCCAACGTTGCCCTCGAACGGGCCCGTCGACTGCAAGCGTCCGCCGTCGTGGAGCTGCGGCGATCGGGACTCACCCCGGCCGCCATCGCTGACCGGCTGCGCATCGCCGATCGTGAGGTGGACGTGATCCTCGCTTACGATTCCACTTGCTCAGTCAGCGACGTGTGAGAGCACCCGCGAGGTTTGTGGGATGCGATCGGCGGGCAGCCAGAGCGGGCGGCGGCAGGCACATTCACGGAGAGGGCGTCGCAGTGGGCATCGACAATCTTGACGACGACAGCGCACTCCTGGCGCGAGTTCGACACGACGCGGACGCCGAGGCGTTCGCGTCCCTCTACCGACGGCACCACCCCTCGGCCCGCCGCTTCGCTCGCTCGCTCTGTCGCAACGAGACGGATGCCGACGACCTCACGGCGCAGGTGTTCACCAACCTGTTCGTGACGCTCCGTGGTGGACGCGGCCCCACCGATCTGGCGCTCCCGTACCTCATCGCCAGCATCAAGCACGCCCACTACCGAGTCGCTCGCCGCCGGGCGATGGAGGACGCGGCCCTCGTCCCCGGCGACCTGGCTGGCGGTCGCGACCCCGCCGACTGCGTGGAGATCGAGGTGCTGCGCTCGGCGTTCGCCACGCTTCCGGCCAACGTCCGATCGCTGCTGTGGCGCAGCGAGGTCGAAGACGAGACCGTGCAGGACCTGGCCTCGAGCGGGCGCGTGTCGACGCACGCACTGGCCGTCCAGACGCACCGTGCCCGCCGCGCGCTCGGCACCGCCTACCTCGCGCAACATGCCGAGCCCGAGGGTGGGATCGCCGATGTCGAGCCTGAGTGTCGGCTCGCGCTCGACGACCTCGCCGCACTCGTTCGAGGCCGCCTGGGGATGCGGCGACGCCGACAGCTCGAGCGTCACCTGTCGAAGTGCGCGCGCTGCGGCACGGCTCGGCGCCGCCTCGTGGCTGTCAACGCTCGCCTGCGCATGCACCCCCGGCTGCCGTGGGAGCTCGCCACCTCGGGGATCGGCGCAGCCGTTCGAGCGCAGGTGTCGACGTGGATCGCCGCGTCGACGGTGACCCTGGCCGGTGCGAGCGCCGTCGCCATCGCCGTCGTGAGCCCGTCATCACCTTTCACCCACGAGGCGGCGGCCGCCTCCGCACCTGCGACGGTCCTGCATCACGAGTCGACGACGACGACGACCGGTTCGATCCCGACGGGCCCGGCCGGGCCCGGAGGTCGAGACGACGGCAGCCCGCACGGGTTCGTCGGGTCCCAGCCACCCGACGTCGGCCCCGCCCGAGCGCTGGCCGTCGGTCCGATGGAGACGGCGTCCACAGGCTCCCTGACGACGCCGATCGTCGATGCCACGACGTCCGTCCCGCACGTGACCGTCAGCGGAGTCGTCGCCATCCCGCCCGCACCGGGCCCGGACCGGCCGGCCGACCGGCCTGCGGAGACCGCGCCTCGTGGGGAACCGGCCGCGGGCTCCGACGGGGACGCTCCCACCAGCATCGACGATGCGAGCACCGTCGATGAGACCCACGACCGCGGGACGGACGATGACGACGCCGACGGGCAGGGCAGCGGGAACGCCAATGGCCCGGGCAACGGGAACGCCAATGGCCAGGGCAATGGCAACGCGAACGGCCAGGGGAACGGCAACGCGAACGGCCAGGGGAACGGGAACGCCAATGGCCAGGGCAATGGCAACGCGAACGGCCAGGGCAACGGGAACGCCAATGGCCAGGGCAATGGCAACGCGAACGGCCAGGGCAACGGGAACGCCAATGGCCAGGGCAATGGCAACGCCAACGGCCCGGCCAACCGCAACGCCAATGGCCAGGGCAACGCGAACGGTCATGGCGACGGCAACGCCAACGCCAACGGCCAGGGCAACGGACACGCCAACGGCAAGCACGGTGAAGCGGACGACGCCACCGACGGCAGCGCGAGCGGCGACGCCCAGGCTGCCGTCAGCTCGGGTGACACACCGCCCGAGGCCGCCCCGTGACGAGCCCGCTCCCCGCCCAAGTCTGACGCCCGCCCGAGCCGTGCGGCCAGAACCGGTGTCAGGGCTTGGGTCGTTGCTTCTCCCCGGCGGCCAACAGCCCGACCACCTCGGCGATGCGCGCAACCCGTTCGTCGGGTCGCCGCTTCGTGGTGTCGATGTAGCGGAGGTAGGCACGTCGATAGAACTGGGCGATCGAGTCGAAGAACGCACCCGCTGCCGGGTTCGCTGCGAACGCGGCGGCGATGTCGTCGGCGAGGTCGTCCCGCTGCGGGCCTTCCGGCTCGAGCATGACGTCGACGGTGGCACCGGACTCGATGTGCCGATCTCGCCGCCAGGCCGGTCCGAGCACGATGCCCCGTCCGGTGTCGAACAGTTCGACGACGCCTCGCAGATCCAGACCGTCGACCGTTCCACGCGCGTGGTGCTCGTGCTTGACGCCCCAGACCTCGTCGGGGTCGAACGGGATCGGGAGGAACACGCGCCGACGCGTGTCGGTGACGAGCGTGGTGACGAATCGTTGTTGGACCGCGATGCTGCGATCGTCGCGCGGCGTGCCGACTCGCCGCGCGCGCCCGGTACGGCGGTTCAGCTGCTTGCGGCGTGACCGATGCGGATGTTGTTGCCGTTGGGGTCGGTCAACGCGAACTCGCGCATGCCCCACGGCTGGTCGGCGAGTGACGTGACAGGCAGGTCGAGGGTGGCGAGGCGTCGATGCCACTCGTCGACATCGCTCACGATGAGGTAGCAGCCGGCGCCGTTGGACGCCGCGCTCACCGGCTTGTCGACCTTGTCGAGGTCGAAGACGCTCTCGTCGTCGACGGTCACGAACGCATAGCCGCCGTCGTACTGACGGACCTCGAACCCCGCCGCTTCGTAGAACGCAACGGTCGCGTCCATGTCCACGACGGGCAGGATCGGCGTCGAGTCGACGACACCCAGCTTCGATCGGAGCCAGCCGACGCAGGCCTGGCACACCGTGATGTCGGCATGGCACCCCAGCGCGGCCAGCCGGACGCGCTCCTCACCGCAACACGAGCACACCACGACGTCAGCGCCTCCCGAGGAGACATCGACCTCAGACATGACCGAAGTCTCGCGCCGCTCACCGCCGGCCGAGCTCGAGGCCGGACCGAGCGCGCCGGTGCGTGGGCTTGGCTTTGCTCATGGTGCGCGGCCGAACAGGTCGGTGACGATGTCGGCGGCGAGCTCCGGTGCGCGGACCTCGAGCGCGACGCCATCGGCGTCGACGGTGAGCGCGAACCGGAAGAAGGCGCAGCAGTCCTGCTCGGCGCCGATCAGACGCCCGAGCTCGGCGAGGTCGACGTCGCGGCGCAACTCGATGTGCACCCCGCCGTCGATCGCCGTGCGCCGTGTCGCGTGGTCGAGGACGCGGGCCCACTCGGCCAGCCGGGCCGGCATCGCGCGTGGTGCGAGGGTGCAGGCGATCGGCACGGCGGCTGGCTGCGTCCCAGGACGACCGACGCGGTCTCGACGGCTCGTGCCGGGCCGAGGTCGACGGTGAGGCAGGCGCAGTCGGGCCCGCACGGCCCGTCGAGGGGGCCGCCGGCGAGGTGCTCGGCCGCGCCGCGCAGCTGGGCGGCGAGCGTCGCGAGCTCGGCGGCTCGGGTGTCGGCGTCGCGGATCTTCGCGGTGACCAGCTCGTGGAAGCGGCGCTGCACCGGGCCGCAGCGCTGGCCGTCCCAGATGCCGACGAGATCGGTGATCTCCTCGAGTGAGCACCCGAGCTGCTTGGCCCTGGCGATGAAGGCGAGCCTGCTGAGCGAGTCGTCGTCGTACAGGCGATATCCGGCAGCGGTCCGGGCAGCCGGATCGACGAGGCCGATGTCCTCGTAGAAGCGAAGGGCGGACGCGCTGATGCCGCTGCGTCGTGACGTCTCGCCGATCGTGTACGTGCTCACCGGATCACCGTAAGGGTTCGACCCGACCTGAAGGTCAAGCCCAAAGCGGGGAAGAGCTTCAGCGGGGGGCGAACATGATCACCCCGACGCCGATCAGGCAGACGGCGGCGCCGATCAGGTCGTACCGGTCGGGTCGGAACCCGTCGGCGACGACGCCCCACGCCAGCGACCCGGCGACGAAGATGCCGCCGTAGGCGGCGAGGATCCGCCCGAAGTTGGCGTCGTCCTGCAGCGTGGCGACGAACCCGTAGGCGGCCAGCGCCACGATGCCGGCGCCGACCCAGGCGATGCCGCGGTGCTCCCGGACGCCCTGCCACACCAGCCAGGCGCCGCCGATCTCGGCGATCGCCGCCACGACGAACAGCAGCAACGACTTGGCGACCGACACGATCGCCACCCTACGGATGACGCCGGATCCGGTGCTCGGAGCATCCGGGCCCGACGAGTCAGGTCGGTGCGAGCTGCAGGGTTGCCATGAGGTGCTCGACGCGGCGGCGGATGTCGTCCCGAATGGGGCGGACGGCGGCGACGTCTCGCCCGGCGGGATCGTCGAGCTCCCAGTCCTCGTAGCGCGTGCCGGGGAAGATGGGGCAGGCGTCGCCACAGCCCATGGTGATGACGACGTCGGCGGCCTGGACGATCTCGTCGGTCCAGCGCTTGGGGGAGTTGGCGGTGATGTCGATGCCGACTTCGGCCATCGCGGCGATGGCGGCGGCGTTGATCTCGGAGGCTGGTTCGGAGCCGCCGGAGTAGACGGTGACGGTGTCGCCAGCGAGGTGCTGCAGCCAGCCGGCGGCCATCTGGGAACGGCCGGCGTTGTGAACGCAGAGGAACAGGACGGTGGGGGTGGTCACGGGGAGGTGTCCTTCGCCGGTCGTGGGGTCGGGTACAGGTAGCGGATGAGGCCGTAGGCGACGACGGCACCGATGAGCTGCATGGCGATGAACATCGGGGCCGACGCGGGTTCGATGCCGGCGAACGTGTCCGACAGGGTGCGGGCGATGGTGACGGCCGGGTTGGCGAAGCTGGTCGACGACGTGAACCAGTAGGCGGCGCCGATCCAGACGCCGACGGCGAACGGCACGGCGTTGCTGCGGCCGGAACGGACGCAGCCGTGGATGACGAGGAGGAGGCCGACGGTGGCGACGACCTCGGACAGCCAGAGGGCGCCAGAGGAGCGGTCCGTCGTTGACCACTCGACGGCCGGGAGCTCGAACATGAGGTTGGCGACGACCGTGCCGAGGCAGCCGCCGATGACCTGGGCGACGATGTAGAGGCCGGCATCGCGGCTGCTGATCGACCCGAACGCCCGGTCGACGAGGGTGACGACCGGGTTGAAGTGGGCGCCCGACACGGCTCCGAACATCAGGATGAGTCCGATCAGGGCGCCGGCGGTCGCCGCCGCGTTCTCGAGCAGCTGCAAGCCGACGTCGGTGGACAGCCGGCTGGCCATGATCCCGGAGCCGACCACGGCGACGATGAGCAGTCCCGTGCCGAGCGCTTCAGCGACGAGGCGACGGCCGAGGTCGACGGGCAGGGTCCCGGTGCCGGTCTCGGGGGCGCGGTCGAGCTCGGTCACGCCGCACCGACGAGGTGGCTGATCCGGCGGCGCAGCTCGACGACGGTGGCGTCGAACGCGGCACGGGTGCCGGCGGGAACCGGGTCGGGGATCGACCAGTGCAGCCAGTCCGGCGCGGGGTCGAGCTCCTCGTGGGCCCGGTCGCACACCGTGACCGTGAGCGTCGGCGGGGTGGTCGCGTCGGCCAGCGAGGCCGGGACGGCGGTGGAGAGATCGACGCCTGCACGGCGGCCGGCGCCGACCGCTCCAGGGTGGACGCGCGGCAGCAGGGTGCGTGCCGGCGCTCGCGGCCGGTGCGCCGGTGATGTGCTGCCAGAGGGCGGCAGCGAGCTGGGAGCGGGCCGAGTTGGCCGTGCACACGAACAGTGCTGGCTGCGCCGGGAGGACCGGTCGCAGCCGCAGCTGATCGAGCGTGTCGGAGCGGAGGTGGACGTAGCGGCGGCGACCGTCGCCGCTGGAGCGGCTGCGCTCGATCAGCCCGGCGGCCTCGAGGACGTCGAGGTGGTGGGCCAGCAGGTTCGACGGGACCCCGAACCGCTGCTGGAGCTCTTGCGGTGAGTGGTCCGAGACGCCGAGGGCGTCGACGATGGCGAGGCGTGAGGGTTCGCCGAGCGCAGCGTGCAGTCGGGCGCGCGTCTCGATGTCGTCGTCGGTCGCGGCCACCGCGTCAGCATCTCACTCAGCACAGATTGAGGCAACATGCGGCGAGTGAACGTCCAGCGAACTCAGGCGAGTGGAGCGGAGCGCGGAGGCTGTGGTGGGCGACGACCGCCCCGGCGATCCCGACCGCGGCGACTGCTGCGGCCCAGAGTGCTCTGGACGCCACGCCCGGTCTCGAGCGCGACGCCGAGGCGCCCGACACGGCCGCCCCCGGCGCCTCAGGGACGCTGGGCGTCGATCTCGTGGCCGGCCCGCTGCAACGCGACGATCGCGGCGTCGATGTGTCGGAGTGCTTCGTCGATCTGCTCGTGCGTCGCTCCCGCGTCCATCGCCTGGATCAGGCGATCGAGGGCGGCGAGCCGGCGGACGATGTGGTGGTGGAGGACGTGGATGTCCGGGAAGCGCCCGTTGTCGGCCGCGGCTGCCGTGAGCGGCGCACCGATCGGGATGGGCAGGAGGATGACGGTGGCGCCGCGCCGGGCCCGGTCGGCGCGCGGCGAGACGAACAGCTCGAACCACCGAGGATCGGACGGGGCGTGGCAGTCGATGACGATGGACGTCGCCGCCATCGTCCGCCCGTGGATGGCCGCCTTGATGAGTTCGGCGACGGTGGTCGCGGTGGCGTCGGACCCGGCCCGTTCACAGGCCTCGAGGTAGTTGGCGCCGACACCGCACGTCGTCGGATCGCCGCCGTTGTAGAGCGTGAACGCGTTCCAGCTGTCATTGACGGAGACGATCACGCCGCGTTCGTCGAGGACCGCGACCTCGACGTCGAGGGGCGGCTCGGACACCGGGCGCCGCAATGTCGTCAGGTCGCTCATCCTGCCTCCGCGTGCGGCCAGCGGTCCGTCGACCGGGCGCGCTGTGATCGAACGGTACATGGTCACACCTCGTGGAGGTCTCGAGCGATCGGCTGGTCGGGCGGCTGCAAGAGGGCGCGCCGTTCCTCGTCGCGACGCAGGTGGTGGACGAGCGTGATCTCGGCGACGACGACCGGCACGATCACGATGACGGCGGCGGCGGCGTGCATCGCCCACAGCGCGAGGAACGGAAGACCGAGCCAGGCCTCGAGGGCGTGCAGCACCTGGTGCTCCAGGGCGACGGGCAACGTGATGACGACCAGGGTGAGCCCGAAGCGGTGACGGGTCAGGTCGACGGATCGACGGAGCGCCGACCGGACCCCCCGGTTCTCGACCATCACGAGCGAGCCGGCGAGACATGTCGCCGTGAAGGCGAGGATGCCGGGGATGATGCCGACGATCGAGCCGACGGCGACGAGCACCGCCTGGATGAGGTCGACGCCGACCAGGCGGCGATAGGGCAGGCGACGCAGCGCCTGGCGCAGGCTGAGGTCGACGTGGCCGAACTCCCGCCCGACCAGGGTCTCGAGCAACCCCGCGCACATCGCCGAGCCGAGCAGCACGAGGCTGATCGCGATGTAGGTGCCGATGGCGATGAGCTCGGTGCCGCCGCCGGTCACCAGCCCGTCGTGGACCGACTTGGAGGCGACCGCCTCGGCGAGCGCGATGGGCCCGAAGAGGGCGATGCCGATCGCGGCCAGGATGGGGGCTCGCCGCCGGCAGATGGCCAGCGTCTCGCGGACGACGGCGCGCGCCGTCGTCTCAGGTATCGACACCGACGACCCGTGCGCCGCTCACGCCAGCGCGCGCGCCTTGGCCTGCTGGAACTCGGCGTCGTCGAGCACGCCCTGCTGGTGGAGCTCGGCGAGCCGGGCGACCTCGGTGGCGGCACTCGGCGTGCCGGCGACGTCACGGATCTGCGCTCGGTACTGCTGATCCTGGTACGACGCCTGCTGCATCGCGTGCGAGCGCATCTTGGAGCCCCGCGCGATGAGGTACACGAACACGCCGAGGTACGGCAGGAAGATGACGAACAGCGACCACAGCGCCTTGCTCCACCCGGACAGGTCGTCGCTGCGGAAGATGTCCGAGAAGACGATCACCACGGTCCAGATCCAGAGGAAGAACAGCGTGAACCACAACATCGACCACAGGACTTGGCCAGTGCCGAACTCGGCGAGGAGCATGTCAGACCTCCAGGGTCTTGTTGTCGTCGGCGCGGGTCGCGCCGGCGGTACTGGCGTCGTCCTCAGCCATCAGCTCCTGCCGGGCGCGGACGTTGGCGGCGTGCTCGTCGGGGGAGACCGTCGGCCACGTCAGGTCGAGTGACCCAACCGTGTCGACGAGCACGCCCGCGACCATCGCCTGCATCACGTGCTTGTGGTCGGCCGGGATCACGTACCACGGCGCCCACGGGGTCGAGGTCGCGCTGATCGCCTGCTCGAACGCCGCCGTGTAGTCGTCCCAGCGCGCTCGCTCGGCGAGGTCCTTGGCGTTGAACTTCCACTCCTTGTGGGGCCGATCGAGGCGGCGGAGGAAGCGTCGCTTCTGCTCGTCCTTCGAGACGTTGAGGAAGAACTTCACGGTCGTCACGCCCGTACGGGCGAGGTGCTGCTCGAAGGCGTTGATGTCGGCGTAGCGGCCGGCCCACAGGTCGTCATCACTGACGCCCGCGGGGAGGTCCTGACCGGCCAGCCACTCGGGGTGCACCCGGAGGGCCACGACCTCCTCGTAGTGCGAACGGTTGAAGATGCCGATGCGGCCCTTCGCCGGCACGGCCTGCCACGTCCGCCACAGGAACGGGTGGGCCAGCTCCTCGGCCGTCGGGTGGCGGAACGACGTGACGTCGACGCCCTGCGGGTTGACGCCGGACATGACGTGCTTGATCGTCGAGTCCTTCCCGGCGGCGTCCATCGCCTGGAAGACGATGAGGACCGCACGGGTCGCGTCGGCCCACAGCAGCTCCTGGGCGTCGGCGAGCTCCTCGACGCTGGCCGCCACCTTGGCCTTCGCCGTGTCGTCGAGCTCGTCGGCGGTGAGGTCCTCGTAGTCGGGGCCGCCCACCCAGCCCGTGTCACGGCCGGCGATGTCGGCCGCCGCGCCAGGGGCCACCCGCAACTGCTCGCCGATCCAGCCCCGGCGCTCCTCGGCGCTGCCCGGGGGATCAGAGATCAGGCTCATGCGATGGCTCCCTTGTGGGTGTGGCGGAAGACGAACTTGCCGATCTCGGCCAGGACGAGGTAGCCGATGACGGCGATCAAGCAGACCCGCCACTGGTCGCCGTTGAGCTCGACCGTGTCGAGCATGCGCTGCAGGCCACCGATCGTCGTGGCCAGGAACGTCAGCACGAAGGCCACCCCCACCAGCAGGTTGAAGCGGCCGTTGGCGATCGTCGCCCGGCTGAAGATCGAGTGGATCGGGTCACGCCACTCGATCGCTGCCGCGATGTGCAGGAGGCCGGTCGTGACGAGGCCCATCGTGGTGGCCGTGGTCAGGTCGTAGCGGTCCTCGCCCCACGCCACCACGAGCAGCGTGCCGACGGCGATCAGCAACCCGGCGAAGCCGAGGCGCAGCCCGAGGGCCACCGGCACGACCGGTTGGTCCGGTGGGCGTGGCTTGCGCTTCATGAGGCCTGGGGTCTCGGCGTCGAAGCCGAGGCCGAGCGCCAGCACGACGTCGGTGGCGAAGTTGATCCACAGGATCTGGAACGGCCGCAGCGGTTGCCCGTCGGCGATCGTGAAGATGCCGGCGCCGACGAACGTCAGGATGAACCCGGCGAGGAACACCATCTGCACCCGCACGTACTTCATCAGGTTGTCGTAGAGCCCCCGCCCACGCTCGACGGCGGTGACGATGGTGGCGAAGTTGTCGTCGGTGAGGATCATCTCGGCGGCGTCCTTCGTCACCTCGGTGCCGGTGATGCCCATGGCGACGCCGATGTCGGCTCGGGTGAGCGCCGGCGCGTCGTTGACGCCGTCGCCGGTCATGGCGACGATGTTCCCCTGGCCCTTCAGCGTGCTGACGAGGCGCACCTTGTCCTCCGGGGCCACGCGGGCCACGACGCCGATGCTGTCGACGGCCGCGTTCAGCTCCTCGTCCGTCATGGCCGCGAACTCGGCGCCGGTCAAGGCCCGGCCCTCGATGCCGAGCTGGCTGGCGATGGCGGCGGCGGTGACGGCGTGGTCGCCGGTGATCATGCGCACCCGGATGCCGGCGTCCTTGCAGAGCGCGATGGCGTCCCTGGCCTCCTTGCGCGGCGGGTCGACGATGCCCACCAGCGCCAGCAGCTCGAGGTCGTTGACGAGGTCGAGGTGGTCGTCCTTGCCCTCGACCGAGGCCGCCGACACGTCGCGACGGGCGACGGCGAGCACGCGCATGCCCTCGCTCGCCAGCCGCTCGTTCTCGGCCAGGACCAGATCGCGCCCGGCGCCGTCCAACGGCTTGGCCGAGCCGTCGACGTCGACGTAGGCGGCCGAGCGGGCGAGGAGGACGTCGGGCGCGCCCTTCACGTAGCAGCGCAGGGTGCGCTCGCCGCCGGCTGCTGCCGGCCGATCGTGGAACGTGGCCATCAGCTTGTAGGCCGCGTCGAAGGGCACCTCGGCGACGCGGGGATGGACGCGGCGCAGCTCCTCGACGTCGAGGTTGCCCTTGGCGGCGAGGACGACCAGTGCGCCCTCGGTGGGGTCGCCGATGCACTCGCCGTCGCGGATCACGGCGTCGTTGGCGAGCGCCATCGGCACGAGGAAGTGCTCGAGCACGGCATCCTCGCGGCCGTCGGCGTGGAGGATGTTGCCGACCGTCGAGTAGCCCTCGCCGTCGACGCTGAACCGGGCCCCGGCGATCGCCAGCTGCCGCGCCGTCATCTGGTTGAGCGTGAGCGTGCCCGTCTTGTCCGAGCAGATCGCCGACGTCGACCCGAGCGTCTCGACCGATCGGAGCCGCTTGACGATGGCGCCCTCCTCGGCGAGCTCGCGGGTGCCGAACGACAGCAGGGTGGTCACGACGGCGGGGAGCCCGGTCGGGATGGCCGAGATCGCCAGGCTGATGCCGACGATGAACAGCTCGTCGAAGTCGTCGCCACGGATGAGGCCGAGGATGATGATCAGCGCCAGGGCGATCGCCGCCATGATCGTGATCAGCACGGTCAGCTGGTCGAGCTGGCGGGTGAGCGGGGTCTTCTCCTGCTCCACACCGCTCAACATGTTGGAGATGTGGCCGACCTCGGTCGACATGCCCGTCGACGTGACGATCATCTCGCCGCGGCCGCGGGTCACCTGCGAGTTCATGAACGCCATGTCGTGGCGGTCCCCGAGGGCGACGTCCTCGCCCTCGATCGCGTCGATCACCTTGGACGACGGGGTGCTCTCGCCGGTCAGCCCCGACTCCTCGATCTCGAGCGTCGCGGCGACGAGGAGACGTCCGTCGGCGGGCACCTTGTCGCCGGCCTCGAACCCGACGATGTCGCCGGGGACGAGCTCCTCGGCCGGCACGCGGAAGCGCTCGCCGCCGCGGCGCACGTTGGCCGAGATGATCAGCATCTGGCGCAGGGCGGCGACGCTCTCGGCGGCCTTGCCCTCCTGGTGCAGGCCGAGCAGGGCGTTGAAGACGGTGATCGCCAGCACGACGAGCCCCGTCGAGACCTCCTGGATGGCGATGATGCTGACGAGCGCGGCGCCGACCAGCACCAGCTGCATGAGGTCGCGGTACTGGCGCAGGAACGCCTTCCACGTCGGTTCCTTGGCGACCTCGGCAAGCTTGTTGGACCCGTACTGGGCCCGCCGCTTCGTGACCTCAGCTTCGGTCAGGCCGACCGCCGGATCGACGGTGAGGGCGCGGCAGGCCTCCTCCGCGGAGAGCCCGTACCACGGGCGATCCTGGCTGGCGGGCACCGGTGCGTTGGGAGCGATGGTGGTCATGGTCAGGCTCCGGCGGCCTGCAGGCCGTTGTCGAGGAACGGCCACCGTGCTGGCGCGAGCGGTCAAGCGCGCAGTCACCGCCCGTTCGGTGAGGATCATCACGAAGCCGCGGATCGGCGCCCCGTCGAAGCGGCGGTAGGCGTCGCGCAGCTCGCGATCGACCTCGGTTCGACCGACCGCGGCACCGAAGCGCTGGACGAGGGCGGCCTCCAAGGCGCGGAGGTCCTGGTGCTCGCGGATCTCGTCGCGGTGCATGGCCATCTCCTCAGGCGGTGGTGGTGCCCGCCGTGGCGAGCTCCTTGGCGTAGAACTGCAACGCCGTCTTCGTCTTGGTCTGCTGCTCGGCGAGCAGGTCGACGCCGTGGTTGGCGAGGAAGGCCTTGGCCTCAGCGGCGACGCCGAACGCATCCCGAGGCGGGCACTTGGTGGACAGCTCGAGGAGGCGGAACCCGTCGGGGTAGAACCACAGCTCGGCCACCATCCGGCGCCCGAAGTCCGGTGGGTTGAACTTCAGCTTGAGCACGTTGATCGGCCCGAGCCGCGTGAGCGCGTCCATCTCGAGTCCCTCGGGTGCATGGGCCTCGTAGAACGCCCGCTGCTGCTTCGTGAAGAGCTTGCGGATCGGGCGCCCGCCGGAGAACACCGACTTGACCGTGGCGTCCTTGTGGGTCGACTTCAACGTGGCCGAGCAGACGAACCCACCGGGCATCGCGTCGACCTCGACGCCGAACATGGGATCCTTGCGCAGGGGCCCGGCGAGCTCGTCCGGCACGACCGGGCGCAGCTTGATCACGCTGTCGCCTTCCCTGCCCTGGACGCGACGGCCACGCACGACGACGCCGGCCTGGTTGAGCAACAAGTCGGGCGTGTCGAAGAAGACCACCTGCCGGATCTGGGCATCCAGCGGATCCATCGCCAGTGCGGCGACCGTCGAGCGCCGATCGGCATCCGGCACGCTCAGCTTGAGCTCGACGCTGTCGGCTCCCTTGAGCAGTCCGAGGACCTCGCTGAGTTGCTCCGGGGACAGCCCGGCCTGCTTTTGGCGGGGTCCTGCCTTGGTATCGGTGACCACGTGTGCTCCCTTCGACGCTGCCAGACGATCGTCCGTTCGGGGGTGGCCCAACACCACCCCGTCACGGGTGGTGGGCCGCCGCGAGACGTTCGAGGGCGCGCAGCCGGTCTCGGGCCTGCCGTCGGAGTCGCCCGGCGACATCCGCAGGGACCTGGACATCACCGCCGTCGAGCTTGTCGACGAGGTCGAGTCGCTTCAGCCGGCAGATCATCGGATCGGCAGCGCATCGCGCGAGGTACGTCAGCTCCGACTCGTCGTCCGCCCTGGTCAACGCCTCGACGGCGTCGGCGATCCATGAGTCGCCGACGATGGCGCGCAGCGCGCACGGCGTGATGTCGGTCTTCTCGATGACGTCGTGGAGCAGCGCCACGATGGCGACGCGCGGGTCGTCGACCCCGACGGCCCGGGCGACGCGTCGTGCGTGGTCGATGTGCAGTCCGCCCAACTTCGTGCGTCGAACCCCGAGCAGCTGGGTCGCCAACTCGTCGGCGGCAGCGAGCGTCAACGGCGGCGCGGCGGCTGCGTGCTCCACGACCCGATCGCACCACCCTACGATGGGAGGGCACACCACCCGTTCGCGGGTGGGTGGTTCCTACCCAGGGAAAGTGACACGCTGAGGAAGGGATCTGGTGTGCGGTCCTGAGGGAGGATGGGTGCCGTGCCACCTGCGGTCGTCGAAGATTGGGATGAGAACGAGGGCCACCCAGGGCACGCGCTGCGCCGTGATGGCCCTGACGTCCTGGCCGGCGGCGCGGTGGGATCGGCCCTCGATGCGCTGCTGAAGATGGATTCGACGCGGCGGCAGGACCTCGACGCCCTCTCCCACGTGCCGCCGCTGCCTCGCCACCTCGTCCGCCGCCAGCGGCTCGTCGATGTGCTCGACGAGGACGTGCCCGTCACGTTGCTCATCGCACCCGCCGGCTCGGGCAAGACGACGCTGCTGGCCGAGTGGGCGGCCGAGGTCGGCCGACCGGTCGCATGGCTCTGCCGCGACCTGTGCGTCGGTGGGCCAGGAGCGTTCTGGGTCGCGGTGGCCGACGCGATGGAGCGACTGTTCGGCGTCGGCGCCACCCTGCGGCGGGACCTCCTCCTCCGGCGGGCGCCGATCGGTGACGCCGTCCTCCACCTGCTCAACGAGTTGCATGACACCCCGGCCCGGCCGAGTGCCCTGGTCCTCGACGACTTCCAGGACATCGAGGACGACACGGTCGATGCGTCGCTCAGCATCTTCCTACGACACCTTCCGGATCACCTCCGCGTCCTCGTCGCATCGCGTCGGGAGCCCGACCTGCCGCTCGAGCGGATGCGCGCCGGCGGCGTCCTGGTCGAGCTGCGGTTCAGCGAGCTCCGGTTCTCCCTCCAGGAGTCGTTCGAGCTGCTGCAGGGACTGGCGCCGTCGGTGCCCGTCGAGGAGGTCCGACCTGCGGCTGCGGCTGCGGACGGTTGGGCGGTCGCGCTCCGACTCTCGGCGACCGGGATGCGACAGGCGCAGAGCCGACCGCACGGGTCCGACGGCATCGGACGGGAGCAGCTGATCGGTGACTACGTCCACCGCGAGGTCCTGGCGTCGGAACCCGACGAGCCGGTGCAGTTCGTGCGTGACCTCGCCGTCGTCGATCGGTTCACGATCGAGATGGCGACGGCGATCACCGGCCGTGCCGACGCCGCCGCGTTGATCAACGAAGCTGAGGCCCGGGGCCTGCTGGTCAGCCGCATCGGCGTGTACGGGTGGTACGAGATCCACTCCGTCATGCGCTCGGTGCTCCTCAGAGAGCAGGTGATGCGCGATCCCGAGGGTGCGGTGGCGGCCCGACGACGGGCCGCGGTCTGGCTCGAGGGCGCCGGGGAGACGCTGGCCGCGCTCGACCAGTGGTTGCTCGCCGGCGAGCACCGTGAGGTGCTGCGCTTGCTCGCCAAGCACCACGTCGAGCTCTACGACGCCGGCCGGGAGGCCACGATCCGCGAGACGCTGGCGCAGCTGGCACCCGAGACCACCGAGGGCGATCTGGCGACGCTGCTCGACCTCGGCTGGTGCCAGCTGCTGATCAGCCGAGCCGCGTTCCTCGACTGCGTCGACCAGGCCGAGTGGTGGGCGGCCAACCGCGAGGTCGCCGACGACGCCGTGCTCGCCAAGCTGGACTCGCTGACGTCGATCAGCTGCCTGATCCGAGGCGACTGGACGCGGGCCGCCGAACAGGCGCGCCCGCGGCCTCAGCCGCCTCGAGGCGTGGTGGGAGGACCCGATCGGGCGCACCGGTTGGAACAACGTGGGCCGGGCGATCGCGCTGTCCGAGCGGTGGCACGACACCGACGACGAGGTGCGCGAGCTGTCCGTCACCCTGCGCCGCGAGCCGGGCCGGTTGGTGGTGCTGGAAGCGACGCGCGCCCTCGGGGACGCGATGGCCGGGCGACCGGTGGATGCCCTGCGCGTCGCAGCCGGGGTGCGCACGTCAGCGGCGCTGGCCAACCTCGTGATGTCACGGGCCGAGTTGGGGCTCGCCGAGGCGATCGCCCATCGGGAGCTCGCCGACGGCTCCGGCGTGGCCGACGAGCTCGCCACCTTGGTGGCCCTCCCGCTCGAACCGATGTCCTACGTGCGTGCGATCGCCGCGCTGGAGCTCGTCCAGCTGCACCTCGACCTCGGGGACGTGCCCGGAGCCACGCGCGCGCTGACGACCCTCGAGTCGCTCGTGCGGTCGGAGCTGTCGTCGGTGGGCGGTCTCACCCTGCTCGGTCGGATGGGCACCGCGCTGCACGTGGCCACGGGCGACGTCGAGGCGGCCCGCGTGTGCGCCGACGAGATCCAGGATCCGTTCTGGGGACCGGCGTCGGTTGCGCAGGTCCACCTCGCTGACGGCAATCGGTCCGCCGCGTCGACGGTGCTCGACGTCGCTGCGCCGCGCTCGTCACGTCACGAGGTGATCCTCGCGATCCGCCGGGCCCGCGCCGCCGAGGACCACGAAGCAGCGGCGATGTGGGCGGGCCAGGCGGTCACCCGAGCGTGCGCCGACGGCATGTTGCAGACGGTCGCGTCGGAGAACTGCTTGCCGTTGATCGAGCAGGCCGCGTGGCGCGTGCCCGCGGCGTGGATGGATCGCCTGCGGCGTCTCGCCGCTGCGACGCGGCAGCCGGGTCTGCCGTCGACGCTGCACCTCGTCGAGCCGCTCACGGCCCGCGAGCGTGACGTGCTGCGCTTCCTCCCGAGTCGACTCACGCTCGGCGAGATCGCCGACGAGCTCTACGTGTCCGTCAACACGCTCAAGTTCCACCTCAAGCTGATCTATCGCAAGTTGGGGGTGAACTCGCGCGCCGAGGCCGCCGAGTTCGCGCGGTCGTGGACCCGGGGACGCGGCCACGACGGGTGAGGTCAGGGTGCCAGCACCTTGCGCTTCTGGCGGTCGAACTCGTCGCGTGAGAGCAGGCCTCGACGCAGCAGGCCCGCCAGCTCCTCCAGCTGGTCGATGATGTCGATGATCGGCGCGCACGGGCGGGCCCCGGATTCGTCGAGCCACGGCCGGCGGATCAGGACGTCGCGCCGATCGCGGGTGATGGGTCGGTCGCTGGGCACGGGCTAGCTCCTCGTGTCGTGCTGGCGGATGGGGACGATCGCATCGAGTCGGCCTGGCGGGATGCGCTCCCCCCCGGCCAGGTGGCCACCGGCGCGTCGGGCCGCGTCGGCCAGCGGCGCGGCCCACCTGTCCTCGATGACCACGACGACGCCGACCGAGCCGATCGGGACGACCTCGGCCGTCAGTCGGAGGTCGCGCTCGCTGAGGAGCCCGCGGTGGGTCGTGACGACGGTCGCGTCGGCGGTGGTCGTCGGGAGCTCCACAACGTGCGTCTCGCCTCGACCGTCGCGCGCGACCACTGCCCCGTCGAGCAGTCGGATGGCGCCCGTGCGGACGAGCTCGACGATGGCCGGGAGGACCTCCCCGACGGCATCGAAGTCGGGGAGCACGGCGATCACGTACTCCACGAGGTCGGCGTCCACCGTCCGATCACGGGCCGGCCTTGCCGTCACGGCTCGTCGTCCTGTATACGTGCCATCGGCTGTTCATCGTGGCGTCACTTCGGCCCACCAGTGACCACCCGCACATGGGTGGTTGCCCGAGCGAGCAGGTTCCACCCGGCCGGGGGTGGGCCGGCCTCACCCGGCCCTGGCGGACCATCGACCCTCACTCTCGGAAGGAGCGTCAGATGGATGCGACGAGTTCCGGTCCCATCGACCTGGTCATGCTGCGGTTCGCCGGCAACGAGTTCAACGGTGGCATCGCCCCCGCCCTACGCCAGCTCGTCGATCAAGGGATCGTGCGGGTGGTCGACATCCTGTTCGTGTACAAGGACGCCGACGGCAAGGTCGGCTCGCTCGAGGTCGGCGCACTCGGGCCGCAGCTCGACCAGGCGTTCATCGACGTCGACGGTCAGCTCGGTGGCGGCCTGCTCGATGCCGAGGACGTCGACGAGGTCGGCAAGGACCTCGACCCGAACAGCTCGATCGCCGTCGTGGCCATCGAGAACGTATGGGCCATCCCCTTCATCGCAGCCGTCCGCGAGGCTGGTGGCGAGCTCGTCGATCAGGCGCGGGTGCCCTCGCAGGTCGTCGATGACGTCCGGGCCGGGGCCCGCTGATGGGCCTCATCGGGGGCATGGCCCGCACCGCAGTCGTGGCCGGCACGGCGACGGCGGTGTCCAACCGGGTGTCGCGCCGACAGGCCCGCCGCTGGGGCGGCGGCCAGGAGCAGGCTCCGGAGCCGCAGTACGCCCAAGCGCCGCCACCTCAGCAGTACGCGCCAGCGCCGCCGCAGTACGCGCCAGCGCCGCCGCCGCCGCAGTACGCGGCGCCGTCCGACGAGGGTGGCGAGCTGTCGGCCGAGATCTCGCGCCTCGGCGAGCTCCGCAACCAGGGGCTCCTGACCGACGACGAGTTCAACGCGGCCAAGGCGAAGCTGCTGGGGATCTGACCGCATCGCGCGGCGGACGGAGCCTGGCCGCCAGTCGGGCAACGTCCGCCGCGAGGGACGTCGCATCGACGAGGTGCGAGGGAGCCCCACCACCGACGCGCTGCCGCGCGTCGGTGGTGACGCGTTCGAGCGCCCGGTCGGCAGCGTCGCCGACCGTCGGCGCGGCGGTCCGATCGATGGTGGCCCCGATCGCCGCCGCCACCCCTGCGACCATTGCCGCGAGGGCAGGCATCGCCGGCTGTCGTCCCTCGGCGCGGTGGGCCACCCAGCCGAGGTCGCCGATGAGCGTCGTCAGCGCCGCGGCGGTCGTCTCCAGCCACCGCGCCCATGGCTCGAGCTCGTCGAGCGCGGCGCGGTCGCGCCGGCGCCGATAGCTCCACGCCGTCGAGTTGACGGCGATGTCGAGATCGGAGGAGGCCTCCGCCAGCTCGTCGGCTGCCGCGCTCCCCGTGCGACGCCACACCGCCGCCCGATCGGGCGCCCACGCGGCGCCGAGGTCCGTGCCGACGAGCGCATACACGTCGTGGAGACGACGGGCCCGCTCGACCAGCGTGTGGCGCCGATCGGCGACACGTGAGACCGGCAGCAACAACGTGACCGCCGCACCGACGGCCGCCCCCATCGCAGTCTGGGCGGCGCGTGACCAGATCGACCCCGTGCCGGCCTCTGGCGCGGCGGCGAGGACGAGGACCATCGTGATCGGCACCTGGCGGGCCGCGCCGAGTGGCAGGCGGAGGGCGAGGTCGGCGAGGAGGAGCGCGGCCGCGACGATGACCGCGACCGTCACCGCACTCAGCGCGACGCGGTCACCGAGCGCCAGCCCGAGGAAGGCGCCGATGACGACCGCGGCCGTGCGGGCGACGGCCATCCGCAGCGACGCGCGCGTCGAGACCTGGATGACGACCAACGCCGTGAAGACGGCGAGCAGCGGCGCCGCCTCGTCACCGGAGACGAGGTCGGCGAGCCACCACGCCAGCCCGGCGGCGAGCGCGGCACGGGCGATCATCCCGAGCTCGACGCGGACAGGCGCGCGCCACGACAGCGGTCGCCGCCACCACACGGTCGTCCTCGGACGCTGGGTCCCGATGGAGGCACCGTACGACGTGCTGCGAGACGTGATGCGTCTTCGCGTCGGTGTTGGTGAACCTTTGGCGACCACCCTCCTGCGGGTGGGCGGTGCCACCCCGGCCATTCGTACGTTCGCCCCGAGCAGAGGGGGGAGCGTCGGGATGTTCAACTTGCGGAACCGCAGCTTCTTGAAGGAGCTCGACTTCGAGCCGGCCGAGCTGCGCCACCTGCTGGCGATGGCGCATGCCCTGAAGGTCGCCAAGTACGCCGGGGCGGAGCAGCCGCGACTCGTCGGCAAGGAGATCGCCCTGATCTTCGAGAAGACGTCGACGCGCACCCGCGCCGGCTTCGAGGTCGCCGCGTTCGACCAGGGCGCGCACGTGACCTACCTCGATCCGTCAGGGTCGCAGCTCGGGCACAAGGAGTCGGTCGCGGACACCGCGCGGGTGCTCGGGCGGATGTACGACGCCATCGAGTTCCGCGGCAACCGGCAGGCCGACGTCGAGGAGCTGGCGGCCAACGCCGGCGTGCCCGTCTACAACGGCCTGACCGACGAGTGGCACCCGACCCAGATGCTCGCCGACTTCCTGACGATGAACGAGTCGAGCGGCAAGCCGTTCGACGCCCTCGCCTACGCGTTCGTCGGTGACTGCCGCTTCAACATGGGCCGCTCGTTGCTGGTGATGGGGGCGCTGATGGGCTCGGACGTGCGGCTCGTGGGACCCAAATCGCTGTGGCCGCCCGATGACGTCGTGGCAACGGCGCAGGACATCGCCCGGCGCACCGGCGCCCATGTGACGATCACCGACGACGTCTCGGAGGGCGTGTCCGGCGTCGACTTCGTGCACACCGACGTCTGGGTGTCGATGGGCGAGGCCAAGGACGTCTGGCACGAGCGGGTCGCCCTCCTGGCCCCGTTCCAGGTCAACGCCGCGCTCCTCGAGAAGTCGGGGAACCGGCGGGTGAAGTTCATGCACTGCCTCCCCGCGTTCCACGATCCGAACACCACGCTCGGTCGCCAGATGATGGAGGAGACCGGCATGGCCGAGGGCCTCGAGGTGACGGGCGAGGTCTTCGGGTCGTCGGCGAGCATCGTCTTCGACCAGGCGGAGAACCGACTGCACACCATCAAGGCCATCCTCGTCGCGACGCTCGGATCCTGAGGGCCCCATGCGGGTCCTCGTCGCACTGGGAGGCAACGCCCTGCTGAAGCGGGGCGAGCCGATGACCGCTGAGGCGCAGCGGACCAACGTGCGGACAGCCGCGGTGGCCTTGGCACCGCTCGCGGCCCACCACGAGCTGGTCCTGTCCCACGGCAACGGCCCGCAGGTCGGCCTGCTGGCGCTGCAGGCCGCGGCGTACCCCGACGTCGAGGCGTACCCGCTCGACGTGCTGGGCGCCGAGACCGAAGGGATGATCGGTTACCTCATCGAGCAGGAGCTCGGGAACCTGCTGCCCCCGGAGGTCCCGTTCGCCACGCTGCTCACGATGATCGAGGTCGATCCCAACGACTCGGCCTTCGACGATCCGACGAAGTTCGTCGGTCCGCTCTACACCGACGCCGACGCCGCCCGACTGCAGGCCGCGCGCGGGTGGGTGTTCAAGCGCGATGGCGGGCGGTTGCGGCGCGTCGTCGCCTCACCTGCTCCCAAGCGGATCTTCGAGATCCGTCCCATCCGGTGGCTGCTCGAGCACGGCGCCGTCGTGATCTGCGCCGGCGGCGGAGGCATCCCCACCGCGTGGCTGGCCAATGGCGAGCGCGTGTTGGGCGGGGTCGAGGCGGTCATCGACAAGGACCTCGCCGGCGAGCTCCTCGCGCGAGAGATCGACGCCGACATGTACGTGATGGCAACCGACGTCGACGCGGTCTACGAGGGGTGGGGCACGCCGGACCAGCGGCGCATCGACTCACTGACGCCGGAGGAGATCAGGTCCCGCATGTTCGCCGCCGGCTCGATGGGCCCGAAGGTCGAGGCGGCGGCCCGGTTCGTCGAAGCGACGGGTCGAACTGCCGCCATCGGCGCGCTGGCCGACATCGAGGAGATCGTCGCAGGGCGCGCCGGCACACGGGTCGTCGCTTCCACCACAGGAGGTCAGGCATGAGCACGTTCGGAGTCCACTCCGAGGTCGGTCGGTTGCGGAAGGTGATGGTCCACCGACCCGATCTGAGCCTGCAGCGACTCACGCCGTCGAACCACGACGAGCTGCTGTTCGACGACGTCCTGTGGGTCGAGCGGGCGCAGTACGAGCACGACCAGTTCGTCGCCCGGATGCGCGAGCGGGGGGTCGAGGTCTTCCACCTCGACGACCTCCTCGCCGACGCGCTGGCCGCCAGCGACGCCGCCCGGGTGCGCCTCATCGAGATCGTCGCGTCGCCGTACACCGTCGGCTCGTCGCTCGTGGACGATGTGCGCGCCGTGCTCGGCGACCTCAAGCCCGATCAGCTCGCCAAGCACCTGATCGGCGGCCTCACCGTCGCCGAGTCGGGGCTCGACGTGGCCGCCGCGGCCCAGCGCTCGCTGATCGGTGCCGCCCTCGACGATCCGAGCACGTTCGTGCTCCCGCCACTGCCGAACACGTTGTTCACCCGCGATTCGTCGTGCTGGATCTACGGCGGGGTGGCGGTGAACCCGATGTACTGGCCGGCCCGCCGCCGCGAGGCGTACAACGTCGCGGCGATCTACCGCGCCCACCCGATGTTCGCGGCGGACGACTTCTCGTTCTGGTATCCCCCCGAGGGAGACGACGGCCGCTTCGAGATCGCCGACTTCGGCCTGGCGTCGATGGAGGGCGGCGACGTGATGCCGATCGGGAACGGTGCCGTGCTCATCGGCATGAGCGAGCGGACGCAGGGGCGGATGATCGAGCAGATCGCCCGGGCCCTGTTCTCGGCGGGGGCGGCGGAGCGGGTCATCGCGTGCGTGATGACCAAGGACCGCGCCCACATGCACCTGGACACCGTCTTCACGTTGCTCGACCGCGACAAGGCGACGGCGTACCCGGGCGTGGTGCACGGCATCCGGGCGATCAGCCTGCGCCCCGGGGCGCGCGACGGCGAGTTCCACGTCACCGTCGAGGACGACTTCCTGGCGACAGTGGCCGACGCGCTGGGCGTGCCGGCGCTGCACGTCGTCGAGACGGGCGGCGATCAGTACCAGCAGGAGCGCGAGCAGTGGGACGACGGCAACAACGTCGTCGCCCTGGAGCCCGGCGTCGTGGTCGCCTACGAGCGCAACACCTACACCATCGCCAAGATCCGCGAGGCGGGCGTCGAGGTCGTCGAGATCGAAGGCTTCGAGCTCGGCAAGGGGCGTGGCGGCGGCCACTGCATGACGTGCCCGCTGGTGCGCGACCCGATCTGAGCACCCTGATGCACGCCCGAGACCTCAGCCCGGCTCAGCAGCGCGGCGTCCATGTCGACTGACACGAGTCCCGAGGCCCCGACGCCCACGCCGACCGACGCGGACACCGAGGAAGGCGGCCACCGCTTCACGCTGCCGTCGGCGTACACGATCCTGTTCACGCTCATCGTCGTCACGGCGATCGCGACGTGGATCATCCCGGCCGGTCAGTACATGCTCGATGACACCGGCTCGCCGGTGCCCGGGACCTACCAGGAGGTCCCCGGTGATCCGCAGCGGATCGTGCTCGACTCGATCGAGGCGCCGATCAACGGTCTCTACGGCATCGAGGATGCGGCGACCGGAAACGTCGACGTGTTCAACAGCGGTGAGCTGTTCGGCGCCATCGACGTGGCGTTCTTCATCCTCGTGATCGGTGGGTTCATCGGCATCACGATGAAGACCGGCGCGATCCAAGCGGGGATCGCGGTGTTGGTGCGCCGACTCGCCGGGCACGAGCGCTGGATGATCCCCATCCTGATGAGCGTCTTCGCGATCGGGGGGACGACGTTCGGGATGGCCGAGGAGTCGCTCGCCTTCTACGTCTTGGTGATCACGGTCCTGATCGCCGCCGGCTACGACGCGCTCGTCGGCGCGCTGGTGATCCTGGTGGGGGCGGGGATCGGGGTGCTCGGTTCCACGGTCAACCCGTTCGCCACCGGGATCGCTTCGGAGTTCGCCGGCGTCTCGCTGAGCGACGGGCTCGTCGGGCGCATCGTGATCCTCGTCGTCGGTCTGGCGATCGGGATCTGGTGGGTCTCGCGCTACGCCGAGCGGGTGCGTCGCGAGCCGGAGCGCTCGCTGGTCTTCGACCTCCGCGACGAGCACCGCCGCCAGTTCGCGACGACGACGGACGACGACGGCGCCGTGCTGATCACCGGCCGCCAGAAGGTCGTGCTGGCCCTCTTCGCGGGTGCGTTCGTGGTGATGATCTACGGCGTCATCCCGTGGGAGGACCTCGGCATCGGTCTGCCGACGCTGTGGTGGTGGTTCCCGGAGATGACGGCGTCGTTCCTGCTCTTCGCGATCCTCATCGGCGTCGTCGGGCGGATGAAGGAGGGCGAGCTCACGTCGACGTTCGTGGACGGTGCTCGCGACCTCCTCGGCGTCGCCCTCATCATCGGCATCGCCCGCGGCATCACCGTGATCATGAACAACGGCCAGATCACCGACACCGTCCTGCACTGGGCCGAGGAGGCGCTCGGTGACGTCGGGGCGGGCGCCTTCGCCGTCGTGATGTACCTGCTGTTCCTGCCGCTGTCGTTCCTGATCCCGTCGTCGTCGGGCCTGGCCACGGTGGCGATGCCGATCATGGCCCCGCTCGCCGACTTCGCCGGTGCCGACCGCAGCCTCGTCGTCACCGCGTACCAGAGCGCCTCGGGCCTGCTGAACCTGGTGACGCCGACGTCGGCCGTCGTGATGGGCGGCTTGGCGATCGCCCGCGTCCCGTACGGGCGGTACCTGAAGTTCGTGTGGCCGTTGCTGTTGGCGCTCGGCGTCCTCACCATCATCGTGCTGGCGTTGGGAGCGCAGCTCGCGTGAGCGCCACCCGCGACGCGTCGCCACCGCCGTCGTCACCGACAGCCTGTGCGCCCGGCCGGCACCACCTCATGCTCGTGACGAGGCGCTCGTGGCGGCGGCGCCTTCGGCGCAAGGCGCACATCATCTGCTGGGCCTGCGGGCTGGACGTGGAGGAACCATGAGCGACGAACGGAAGCTCGGCTCGTGGGATGCCGCCTTCATCGGCATCGGCGCGATGGTCGGCGCCGGCATCTTCGCCCTGCTCGGTGCAGCCGGTGAGGTCGCCGGGTCGGCGGTGTGGCTCTCGTTCCTCCTCGCCGGAGGGGTCGCCGCGCTGCAGGGCTACTCGTTCGCCAAGTTCGGCAGCGCCCACCCGTCGAGCGGCGGTCTGCTCGAGTACGTCGCCCGCGGCTTCGGCGACGGTCACATCCTGGGCGTGATCGGCTGGCTCGTCCTGGCGGCCAACGCCATCGTGACCGGGATGGTGGCCGTGTCGTTCGGCAGCTACGCCAGCTCGGTGTTCACGGACGACGGCACCGGCACCCAGCTGTTCGCCGTCGTCGTCATCGTCGCCATGATCGCCCTCAACCTGAAGGGATCGGCGGCCGTCGCCCGAGTCCAGACCGTCGTCGCCACGGTGGTCATCGGCATCCTCGTGGTGTTCACCGGCGCGACCGTCTTCAACCTCGACCCCGACCTGCTCGACCCGACGGACTACCCGCCGTTCCGGGACATCGTGGCCAGCGTCGCGTTGACGTTCTTCGCCTTCCTCGGGTTCGGGGTGATCACGTTCACCGCCAAGGACCTCGCCGAGCCGCGTCGCCAGCTGCCGCGTGCGATGGCGATCGCCCTCGCGGTGGCCACGGTCATCTACGTCGCCGTCGCCGTCGGTGTCTTCGGGACGCTGTCCGTTCCCGAGGTGATCGACTCGGGCGGGACCGCCCTCGCCGTCGCCGCCGAGCCGGTGCTCGGGTCGGCCGGCTACTGGCTGATGACCGTGACCGCCCTCTTCGCCACCGCCGGCGCCACCAACGCCGGTCTGTACCCGGCGGCCGGGCTGTGCGAGCGGATGGCCGAGGGTGAGCAGTTCCCACCGGTGATGGGTCGGCGCGTGGGTCCCGACGCTCCCGTGGGGCTGGTGGTCACGGCCGCCGTCGCCGTGGTGCTGGCCGTCGGGTTCGACCTGTCCGCCATCGCCTCGATCGGCAGCGCCATCGCCCTGCTGGTCTTCGGCCTCATCTCGATCGGCCACATGCGGGTGCGCCGGGAGACCGGAGCCAACCCGGTGCTCCTGATCGCCGCCATCGCCGTCGTGGTGCTCGTGTTGGCCGCGTTCGTGATGACGACGTTGATCTACGAGCCGGCCACCATGATCACCCTGGCCGTGATCGTCGTCGGCTGCATCGTCCTCGACGCCGGGTGGAAGCACGCGCGGGCCAGCCGCCTGGCCGGCGGCCAGCCGGCACCCGGCCGCTGACCCGGCCATCCGCTCCGTTTGTGTCACCGCATATGTCGTCGACGACACATGCGGTGACACAAAACGGCCGCCGCCCGGTGACCGCAGCGCAGTGCCGCCGGGGCGATCAGGCCTCGTCTTCGAAGACGGCCCGCAACGTGGCCTCTTCCTCGTTGGAGAGGTTCGTGCGGATCAGCTCGGGCTTCTCGTCGGCGAAGGCGTCGACGACCTTGTCGAGCACGGCGTCACTGCTCAGCAGGAACAGGGCCGAGGTCCCCGGCGTGACGCTGGCCTTCACGGCGTCGATGAAGTCGTCATCGATCCCGACGTCGCCGAACGAACCGGCGAGGGCACCGCTCCCGGCCCCGATGGCCATGCCGAGCAGCGGGGCGAAGAACAGCAGGCCGAAGAGCAGGCCCCAGAACGCACCCCCGAGGGCACCGACGCCCGCCAGGCTCGTCGACTGGTGGGTCTTCGGCTTCTTCTTGCCGGGCCGCCACTCGACGCGCGCCGCGTCGTGGATCTGGATCAACTCCTGCTTGGAGAGCCCGACCAGGATGGACTCCGCACGCGCGGCGCCCTCCGGCGTGTCGAACTTCCAAGCGGTGAGTGTGGCCATCGAGGTACCTCCGTGCGTGTGGGAAACCCGGCCATCGTCGGGCGCAGACGGGTGGTGCAGCGCCACCTGGCAGGGGGTGGGCGGGGTGAGGTGAGCCACCCGACGCCGGGTGGTGCCGACCCACCCGGCGACATCCAAGGGTGAGGGTCGACGACCGTTGACGTCCGGCGCGAGCCGGCCACGAGGAGGCGACGTGACGACCGTACGCAGCATCGAGGGCGATGCCGGCTACCGCCAGGGGTCCGGATGGATCGCGTTCGCAGCAGCCATGCTCGCCATCGGCGGGGCGTTCAAGATCTTCGATGCCCTCTGGGCGTTCAAGTACGACGACGACGTCTCCGACCAGCTGCAGACGATCATCTTCGAGCGCGACCTGACCTCGTGGGGCTGGATCTGGCTGACGGTCGGGATCGTCCTGTTCATCGCCGCCGCCTGCGTCGTCACCGGATCCCAGTGGGCTCGATGGTTCGGCATCGTCGCAGCCGGTGTCGCGTCCATCGCGTTCCTGCCCTGGATCTACTACCAGCCGCTCTGGACGATGCTGAGCGTGACGCTGATGATCCTCACGATCTACGCCCTCGCCGCGCACGGCGGACGTCGCGATCCCTGGATCTGAGCCTCGCGTGGTCCAGGCCCAGGGCGGTCAGCGACGACTCGCCATCTTGTTGTCGATGGCGATGTTCGTGCTCGTCGTCGACACGTCGTTGATGAACGTGTCGATCTCGGCCGTCGTCGACGACCTCGACACGACGGTGAGCGGCGTGCAGTCGGCGATCGCCCTGGAGGCCTTGGTCTCGGCGGCGTTCATCCTGATCGGCAGCAAGGTCGCCGACCTCGCCGGCCGCAAGCGGGCCTACGTGATCGGGCTGCTGTGCTACGCGGTCGGTGCGCTGGCGATGACCCTCGCCCAGAGCCTCACCGTGATCGTCATCTTCTGGTCGATCATCGGTGGGCTCGGCGCGTCGCTGCTGCTGCCGTCGATGCAGGCGCTGATCCACGGCAACTTCGAGGGGCCGGCGCAGCGGCGGGTCTACGCGATGGTCGGCGCGGCGGCGGCCATCGCGGCGGCCGTCGGTCCGCTGCTCGGTGGCTTCATCACCCGCTACCTGTCATGGCGCGTCGGCTTCATCCTCGAGGCGGTCGTCATCGGGATCGTGCTGTTGGGCATCGGGCTGGTGCGCGACGTGCCGTACACCGGGCCGCGAGGCGTCGACGTGGTCGGCGCCGCGCTCTCGGCCCTCGGCATGGGTGGCGTCGTGCTCGGCATCATCGCGTGGCAGGAGGGGGTCGGCCCGGTGGTCGCCATCATCGTCGTCGGCGCGGCGTGCCTCGCCGGGCTCGCCGCGTGGTTGATCCGTCGGCGCCGCGCCGGCGAGCTGACGCTGATCGATCCCGACCTGTTCCGCAAACCGGGCTTCCGCATCGGTGTCTCGCAACAGCTGCTGCAGCAGATCGCGCTGGGTGGGGCGATGATCGTGCTCCCGATCTTCTTCCAGATCGTGCTCGAGTACGACGCCCTGGCGGCGGGCGTGGCGCTGGCCCCGCTGTCGCTGAGCATGTTCGCTCTCGCCATGCTGATGGGCAAGCGCGGGGGCGGCCATCGGCCGGCCACGCTGGTGACGTGCGGCTTCGGCCTGCTGCTCGTCGGCATGGTCGCGGTGGTCGTGATCGTGCCGCGGGCCGAGAGCGGCTGGGTGTTCGTGGTGCCGCTGGCCGTCGCCGGATCGGGGCTCGGGCTCCTGGTCTCCCAGCTCAACAACTACACGTTGTCGCCGATCGACGAGGAGCGGGTCAGCGAGGCCGCCGGGGTCAACTCGGCTGCCGGGTCCTTCGGGCTCTCGTTCGGGCTGGCCCTCGGCGGGGCGCTGATGCTGGCGACCCTGGCGGGGGCGTTCACGACGATGGCCGACAACAGCGCGGTCCTGCCCCCGGAGGACAAGGCGCAGGTCTCCCACGCCCTCGACACCGACGCCCAACTGGTGAGCAACACCAACCTGGAGCAGCTGCTCGCCGACGAGCCGCCCGCGGTCCAGGCCGAGATCATCCGCATCAACACCGACGCCCGGCCACTCGCCCTGCAGGTGGCGTTGCTCGTGCCCATCCTCGCCGCAGCCGCCGGTCTGCTCAACGGGCTGCGGATGCGGCGCCTCCCCGACCCCGAGCCGTCGACGGCGGCCGAGGGCATGGTGCTCGGCGGGTGACGGCCCGGCGTCCGTCGGCCCACCCGTCGCGGGGTGGCGGCTCGCCACCCGGTGGCGAACGAACATCAGACCGGATCGAGGCGAGGGGAACTCACGTGCGGGATGCAACGCCAACACTCGAGCCCGACGGCGGTCGCTACGCGCCGGGTGCGTCCACGACGGCGGCGAGCGATGACTGAGCGCGACGGCGTGCTGCGGTTCGAGGTCGGCAACGGCGCCGGCCGAGGATCGATCGATCTCACCCCGATCGAGTCGGTGATGTGGCGCGTCGGCCAGGACGCCACGCTGCGGATGACCGTCGGTGTGCTGCTGATCCTCGACCGGCTGCCTGACCCGGATGCGGTTCGTGACCGGGTCGGGACGGCGATGGCCGCAGCGGCTCCATTGCGGCGTCGGCCAGAGCCCCAACCGGCCGGACGACGCCGACCGGTCTGGGTGGACGAGGGCGACATCGCACCGGAGGCCCACGTCCGGTCGCTGTCGATGACGAGCGACGCGCCGCAGCGCCAGCTGCTGCGCCTCATCGGGCTCCTCGAGGCCCTGCCGTTCGACCCGGCGAGGGCGCCGTGGGACCTCACGCTGGTGGACGGCCTGGAGGGCGGCCGCGGCGCCGTGTACGTCCGAGCTCACCACGTGCTCACGGACGGCATCGGCGGCATCCGGCTCCTCGGGCTGCTCCTCGATGACCCGGCCGGCGGCGGGTCGTCGTCGCGCCCGGTCAGCGCGCTCACGCCCGATCGTCAGCCCGGCATCATCACCCTGACCATCGACGTGCCCAAGGCGGTGCGACGGGTCATCGATCGGGTGGGCGCGACGCGGGACTTCGATCCCGTCGACACGGCCTTGCGCGGCGCGCAGCGGGCCCTCGATGTGGCGAACTCGGTGTCGCGTCAGCTCCTCGTCACCGGCAGCGCACTCGGGTCGCGAGCGCCACGGCGGTCCCTCCTCAGCGGCTTCGAGGTGTTCACCGTCGACGGGGCCCGCTCGGCGGCGGTGGCTCTCGGCGGCAGCCGGAACGATCTGCTGGTCGCCGCCGCTGCGGCCGGGATCGGCGCCTACCACGAGGGCCGGGGCGTTCCGACGCCGTACCTGCGAGTGGTCACCCCGACGGCCCGGCGCCACGGCGACGGGCTCGGTGGCAACTGGTTCGCACCGGCACGGCTGACGGTGCCGACTGCTGTCGGGCGGCCGGGCCGGCAGCTCGGCGTCATCGCCGAGCGGTTGGCCCAGGCGCGGCGCGAGCCGGCGTTGCAGATGGCGTCACGGATCGCCACCGCGCTCGGTCGGCTGCCGACGAACGTGCTGCTGCCGGCGCTCCACAGCCAGGCCCGCTCGGTGGACTTCGCCGCGACGGCGCTCCCTGGGCTGCGCAGCGACCGCCTGCTGTGCGGAGCCGCGATCGAGGGTGCCTACCCCCTCGCGCCTCGGCTCGGCTGCCCGCTCAACATCACGGCCCTCGCCAACGGCGACCGACTGGATGTCGGCGTGGCCCTCGACACCGAGGCGTTCCCCGACCCCGACGAGCTCGTGGGGTGCCTCCGCGAGGCCTTCGCCGGCTACTGCGCCGCCGTCGAGGGCGACAGCCGCGCTGGCGCGGTGTGACGTGCTGCGACCTCGGGCTGGCCGACGGGCTGGGCTGCTGCAGCCGCTCCTCGGTGCCGCCACCGAGGTCGTCCAGTCGGTGGTCAACGAGGTCGCGCCCGGCGTCGTCGGGGCCATCGACGTCGACGCCGTCGTCCGTCGGGTGGACGTCCAGGCGATCGTCGACTCGATCGACATCGAGGCGATCGTCGACCGCATCGACGTCGAGCAGATCGTCGGCAAGGTCGACATCCAGGCGCTGGTCGACGAGGTCGACATCGACGCCGTCCTGGCACGCGTCGACGTGCGGCGGATGGTGGCGCGGATCGACGTCGACGAGGTGCTCACCCGCGTCGACCTCGACGAGCTGATCGATCGCATCGACGTCAACGCCGTGCTGTCCCGGGTCGACATCGACGCGCTGCTCCGTGGTGCCGACGTGGACGCGTTGGTCGGCCGCATCGATCTGGAGGCGCTCCTGGCCCGGGTCGATCTCGACGCGGTCCTCTCCAAGATCGACGTCAACGCGTTGCTGGAGCGCGTCGACATCGACGGGCTGGTCGAGCGCACCGAGCTGGGCTCGATCATCGCCCGCTCGGGGTCTGCGGTGGTCGCCCACGTGATCGACGTCGGCCGCGGCCAGGGCGTCGCCCTCGATGGCGCCGTCGACCGCTTCGTCGACTGGATCTTGCGCCGGGACCCGTCGCGCCGACCGATCGGGCCGCCGGCGTTGATCGACGCCGCCGCATCCGGAGTCGCGGTGTGACGGGGGACCTCGTCGCGGTCGACGGGCACTACGCCGGCCTCGTGACCCGCGGCGGCGGGTTCCTCGTCGACGTGGTGGTGATCATGGCGACGTTCGCCGTCGGTGGACGGCTGCTCGAGTACCTGCTCGGCGTGCTGCTCGGTCACCCGGTCGCGTTCAGCGATCGGGCCGCGCAGGCCAGCGGGCTGCTCGGAGTGTGGGCGTTCCTCGCCCTCGCCGTCCCGCTCGCCGCGACTGGGCGGACGATCGGGATGGGCGTCGTCGGGCTCCGTGCGGTCCGCGCCGATGGCCGGGCCCTCGGCGCGGGCCGAGCGGTGATCCGGACCCTCGTCCTCCCGCTCAGCTTCGCCCTGTTCGGCCTCGGCTTCCTGCTCATCGTGCTGCGCGGCGACCGCCGGTCCCTCCACGACCTGCTCGCCGGCAGCGCCGTCGTGTACGCCACGCAGCCCCGGGCGACGGCCGCCAAGGGGCTCGTCCGGTCCTGACCGGTCCAGCCACCCACCCCCGGGTGGCGGCGGGCCACCCACGTCTGACGCACCCTCGATCCACCGGGCACGACCAGGGAGGCACGAGGTGGGCTATCCAGCGATCGCGGACCACGGGTTGATCGGAGATCTGCAGAGCTCGGCGCTGGTGTCCGTCGACGGCACCATCGACTGGTTCTGCTGCCCGCGCGTCGACTCGCCCAGCGTGTTCGCGGCGTTGCTCGACGATCGACGCGGCGGCCGGTTCGCGCTGCACCCGACCACGGCGCCGCAGACCACCAAGCAGATGTACCTCCCGGACACGGCGATCCTGGTGACCCGGTTCCTCGCCGAGTCGGGCATCGCCGAGGTCATCGACTTCATGCCCATCGACGAGCCGCGAGTGGCGTCCGACCGCCGGCGCATCGTGCGCGTCGTCCGCGGGATCCGCGGGGTCGTGGAGCTCGCGGCGCGCGTCGAGCCCCGCTTCGACTACGGCCGGCGCGCCCACCGCTGCACGGTGTCCGACACGACGGCCGTCTTCGAGTCGGACGAGCTGACGCTGCACCTCACGGCCACGGTCCCGCTCGAGGCCGACGGCGACGACGTGGGCGCGACGTTCACGGCCGTCGCCGGACAGCTGATCGGGTTCGTGCTGGAGTCGACGGAGACGGGCTCGACGCCGATGCCCATCGGTGACGGTCAGGTGCTGGGCCTCTTCCGCGACACCGAGGCGTACTGGCGGCGATGGCTGGACCACTGCACGTACCGCGGCCGATGGCGCGAGGCGGTCGAACGCTCGGCGATCACCCTCAAGCTGATGACGTACGCACCGACGGGCGCCATCGTGGCGGCGCCGACGGCGGCCCTGCCCGAACAGGTCGGCGGGGCCCGCAACTGGGACTACCGCTACACGTGGGTGCGCGACGGCTCGTTCTCGGTGTACGCCCTCCTCGGCCTCGGGTTCACCGAGGAGGCGGCGGCGTTCGGCGAGTGGCTCCGCCAGCGCGTCGCCGACGCCGACGGGAGCACCTCCGGGCCGCTCAAGATCATGTACCGCGTCGACGGGACCTCCGACCTCGTCGAGGAGACCCTCGATCACCTCGAGGGCTACATGGGATCGCGGCCGGTGCGCGTCGGGAACGCCGCGTCGGACCAGTTGCAGCTCGACATCTACGGCGAAGCGATGAACTCGATCCACGTGCTCGACAGCGGGGCGATGCGCGACTGGGGCGTCGGCCATGACGGCTGGCAGCACATCGTCCAGATGATGGACTGGCTGTGCGAGCACTGGATGGACCCTGACGAGGGCATCTGGGAGACGCGCGGTGGCCGTCGCCGCTTCGTGTACGGCCAGGTGATGTCGTGGGTCGCCTTCGACCGCGCCATCCGCATGGCGACGAGTCGCGGCCGTCCCGCCGACCTCGCCCGCTGGACGCGAGAACGAGATCTGATCCACGAGCGGATCATGACGAGGGGGTGGAACGACAAGCTGGGGGCGTTCGTCCAGTACGAGGACGCTGACGTCCTGGACGCCTCGCTGGTGCTGATGCCCTTGCTCGGCTTCGTCGTCCCGAACGATCGACGTTGGCGATCGACGCTGGCCGCGATGGACGAGACCCTCGTCACCGACAGCCTCGTGTACCGCTACGACCCGGCGGCCTCACCCGACGGCCTGCCCGGATCGGAGGGCACGTTCTCGCTCTGCTCGTTCCTGTACGTCGACGCGTTGGCCCGCTCGGGCCGGCTCGAGGACGCCAGGTTGATGTTCTCCAAGATGCTCACGTACGCCAACCACCTCGGCCTCTACGCCGAGGAGATCGACGGCACCGGACAACAGGTGGGCAACTTCCCGCAGGCGTTCACCCACCTCGCCCTCATCGCCGCGGCGATCAACCTCGACCGTCAGCTCGACGAAGACGATGGGCGCTGATCGGGATCTCGTGGCCGCCCGACGTCGAGGGGTGAGCCCCGTTGCCGCCGCGTCGATGTTCGTGGTCAGCGTCGCCCACCGCAGGGTGGTCCGGGCGCTGGCCGCGATCGTCGTCGTCGTGTTCGTCGTGGCGGCGTGATCGCGGCTACGCGCTGAGCGCGGCCCGAATCTCGTCGGCCTTGGCGCTCGCCCGGCTGAGGACCTTGTCCGCTCCCTCGATCAGCTTGGTGAGCGCCTCGGTCGACGTGTTGGCCGTCAGCGCCACGAGGGTCACCTCGCCCTCGTCCATCACCTCGCCGAGGGCCTTGATGTCGCCACGATCGAGGCTGCGGTTGAGGCGGGCCACGACGGCGCCCCCGCCGGCCCCGACGACCGCGCTGGTGAGCAGCGCAGGCGGGAACAGCAACCCGACGACAGCACCGGCGACTGCTCCCTTCCCCCAGCCGTGGTGCAACTGCCTGTGCACGGCGATGACCTCCCCGTCGTGGTCACGTCGCACGAGCGCAGCGTCAGCGAGGTCGACGGTGCCGTCCTCGGCAGCAGCTTCGAGAGCCCGATCTGGTGGAGGTCGATCGCTGCCGTGGTGCCGTCGGCTGCCTTCGGACGAAGACCAGATCGAGGATCTGCACGGTGTCCGAATCGGCCAGCTCGCGGAGCGCGTGCACCGATGCCTCGTCGACGGGGAGGTCGTTCGGAAACTCGACGATCAGGTAGTCGAGCACCAGGACGTGGTCCACATCGCCGCCGGTCGGCGTTCCCATCCCGACCATCGTCCCGACGCCGAGGGTGGCCGCGCCCACCCGTCTCCAGGTGGTGGGTACCGGGTGGAACCACCCGTCTGAGGGTGGGCCGTCGTCACCGGGTGCCGCGTAGACCGGCGGACACGACCGACGGGACATCGCCGTCGGCGACGAGGGAGAGGACGACCTGTGTCGGACAAGCCAGTGACCATCGCCGTCGCCACCTACGCCAATCGCGAGGCGGCCGAGCAGGATTTCGATGCCATCTGGGGCATCAAGCACGAAGGGCAGCTCGACCACCTCGCGATCGCCCTCGTCACCAAGGACGAGGACGGCAAGCTCAAGGTCGACCGCCACAACACCTCGGCCAAGCACCTGGCGTGGGGCGGCGGCATCCTCGGCGCTGCGGCGACGGTGATCTCGGCCCCGCTCGGCATCGTGTTCCTCGGCCCGCTGGCGGTGTCAGCGGCCGTCTGGGCCGGCGTCGGCGGGCTGGTCGGCCACTTCTGGAAGAACATCCCGAAGGACGAGCTGGCCAAGATGAACGACATCCTCGAGTCCGGCGACTACGGCCTCGTCGTCATCGCCGTGAACCCGAAGGGCGTCGACATCGAGTCCCTCCTGGCGAACGCCCGCACCGCGTCCGTCACCGAGCAGCAGCTCGACACCAACGGTGCCCTCGACCGAGCCTTCGAAGAGGCCGCGGACTGAGCACCCCCGGCGAGCCGAGGAGGCCTCGTGGACGGCGCTCGCCGCTTCATCGTCATCGCCATCACGGCGCTCGGGATCATCGCCCTGGTCGCGTTCGCCGCGCAACGACCCGGGTGTCGGGGGACGGGACCCTGATCCGCCATCGGTCACCACGATCATCCACGTCATCGAGATCACGCCACCCTCCGGCACCACGCCCGGGCCCCCGGCGACGGTGACCGAGTCCAGCACCGCAGGTTGACCGCTGCCCGACGCCGACGCTTCCCGTCGACGCCGGGCGCTCGTCGGGCGGCGCTACTGCCGGGCCATCGCCACCCGCAGCCGTTCCTCCGGGCTGATGAGGTGGTCGAGGTCCTCGGCGGCGGCGTCGCCGTCGAGCTGGATCCAGTGGACCTTCCCGGTGAACGTGCTGTCCTTCGGGCCGTAGTCGTCGCTGACGGGCGTCGCGGTGTCGCTGCCGACGTCGGTCGTCTCATCGCCCGAGAAGAGCATCGGGACGGTGGCGTCGATGCGGCCCGTGCCGACCTTGTCGCCGTCGACGAACAGGGCGACGTCGCCGCCCTTGCCGAGGCCGCCGCCGTCGTAGGTGAACTCCATCCGCACCTGGTGGTCGCCGACGGGAACCGGGGCCTCGCCGTACGTCTTGAACTGCTGCAGGCCGAAGAGGTTGTAGCAGTACGCCGGTCGGCCGTCGGACGTGAGGTAGAGGGCCAAGCCGCCGAAGGCGCCGCCCTGGGCCACGAGCACGCCGGACGCACCGCCCTCGGGCACGGTGATGGATGCGGTGATCGACAGCGACTTGTTCTTGGTGACGATGATCGAGTTCTCCGTGAGCCTGCCCATCCCGGCGAACAGCGTCTGCGTCGATCCCGAGACCAGCTGCGGACGGCCCGCCATCTCGGCGTTGAACCGCTCGAAGCGGCGATCGTCGAGCGGGAGGACCTGGTACTTGCCGGCCTCGATCAGCCACAGTCGCTGCAGGTCGCGGAGCTTGTCGGGTTGCTCTGCCGCGAGGTCTCGCGATTGGGTCCAGTCACCCGGCGCGTACAGCTCCCAGACGTCGTCGTCGAACGCCGGCATCACGGTCGCCACCCAGGGCGTGCTGTGGCGGGTCACGGCGGTCCAGCCCTCGTGGTAGATGCCGCGGTTGCAGAACATCTCGAAGTACTGCGTCGTCCGGACCTCCGGCGCGGCGGCATCGGCGAAGCTCCCCAACATGCTGGTGCCGTGCAGCGGCATCTGGGCCACACCGTTGACCGTGAGCGGGGCCGGCAGGCCGGCGGCGTCGAGGATGGTGGTCGCGACGTCGATGACGTGGTGGAACTGTGACCGGATGACGCCCTTGTCGGCGATGCCGTTCGGCCAGTGCACGATCGTGCCGTTGCGGGTGCCGCCCCAATGCGAGGCGACCTGCTTGGTCCACTGGTACGGCGTGTCCATGGCGTGGGCCCAGCCGACGGCGTAGTGGTTGTACGCCTTCGGCGAGCCGAAGTCGTCGATCCGCGACGCCATGAACTCCACCGTCTCCAGGCCGGCGGCGCCGTTCAGGACGATGAGCTCGTTGAAGCAGCCGTTCGGGCTGCCTTCGGCGGACGCCCCGTTGTCGCCGATGATGAGGTAGATCAGCGTGTCCTCGAGCAGCTCGAGGTCGGCGAGGGCGTCGATCAGCCGGCCCATGTGGTGGTCGGTGTGCTCGAGGAACCCGGCGTACACCTCCATCTGGCGGGCCAGCACCGGCTTCAGGTCGTCGGGCATGTCGTCCCACGCCGGGATCTCGTCGGGCCGGTCGGTGAGCTCGGCGTCGGCCGGGATCACGCCGAGCTCCAGCTGGCGGGCGAACGTCTCCTCGCGCAGGCGGTCCCACCCCTGATCGAAGCGACCCGCGTACTTGTCGGCCCACTCCTTCGGGACGTGGTGCGGCGCGTGGGTGGCACCCGGCGCGAAGTAGACGAAGAACGGCTTGTCGGGCATCAGCGCCTTCTGCTGGCGCACCCAGTCGATCGTCTGGTCGGTCATGTCCTCGGTGAAGTGGTACCCCTCCTCAGGCGTGCGATCCGGCTCGACCGGGACGGTGTCGCGGTAGATCGCCGGCGCCCACTGGTTGGTCTCGCCACCGAGGAAGCCGTAGAAGTGCTCGAACCCCGAACCCGTCGGCCACTGCGTGAAGGGACCCATCGGGCTCGTCTCCCACACCGGCACCTCGTGGCACTTGCCGAACTGGGCCGTCGAGTAGCCGTTCAGCTTGAGCGTCTCGGCCAGCGGGGCGGCGGAGTTCGGGCGGATCGAGTTGTAGCCGGGCGCCGACGTGGCGATCTCGGTGATGCCACCCATGCCGACGGCGTGGTGGTTGCGGCCGGTCAGCAGCGCCTGGCGGGTCGGCGAGCACAGCGCCGTCGTGTGGAAGCGGTTGAAGCGCAGCCCGCCCGCGGCGAGGCGCTCGGCGGTCGGGCAGTTGATCGGGCCGCCGAACGGGCTCGAGGCGGCGAAGCCGACGTCGTCGAGGAGCATGATCAGCACGTTCGGCGCGCCGGTCGGCGGCCGCAGCGGCTCGATCGGCGGGAACGACGTTGCCGGGTCCTTGGCGTCGTAGGTGATCAGGCCGGCGTACGCCTGGTCGGGGATCGGCAGCACCTGCCGACCCAGCTGATCACGGTTGCTCGACATGTGGGGCCTCCTCGTCGGGGTCGCTCGCCGCGGGTGGCGCGGCGGAAGCGTGCGCTCGTCGAGTGGGCGCACGGCGTGACGTCGCCCGCCTCACCCCTCGGGTGGTGATTCGCCGGCGGACGAGCCGAGCGCCGCGACCGCCGCGACAAGCGTGGCGTGCAGCGCGCCGCGCCCCTCCTCGTGGCGGGCGGCGACGCGACAGCCGGTCAGGTCGGCGGCCGGATCGCGGCGCGACGTCATGAGCCGAGCAGACGGGCCTTCTGGGTCGCGAACTCCTCGGTGAGCACCCCGCGGTCACGGAGGTCGGCCAGCTGGGTCAGCTGCTCGACCATGTCGGGGGCCGGGGCCGGGGCCGGGGCCGCGGCGACCGGGGGCGGCGGCGGAGCGGCGTACACGGGCTCGGCCGGCTGCTGCGGCTGTTGCGGTGCGGCCGCCGCCGCCCGGCCCGCCTGCCGGCGGGCGACCCGGCCGGAGACGGCGGTCGCCGTCCCGGCGACCACGGCCGTCGTCGCCATCGTCCCGACCAGACCTCGGCCCATCGGTCGCCTCATCATCGTTCGTACCTCCCAGTTCGTCTCGGTCCGGAGAGCATCCGGTTGGCGCCGTCGGGGCGCATCACCCTCGGCCATGTGATGTCGTCGTGGCGGCGATGAACCTGGTAGCGAGCGGGCGCGAGGTCACGCCGTGGGCCACGACGCTCAGCACGATGGTGATGGCGATGGTGTGGACGGCGTCCAGCACGCGGCCGTCGGTGCTGCCCAGCTCCTCGATCGCGAGCAGGGCGAACACCACCGACGCGAGGCCGCGCGGACCGAACCAGCCGATGAACGCGATCGTCGCCCGACCCTCGCCTGAGCCGAGCAGGGCGATCGCCACGGGCACCATGCGGATGACCGTCAGGCTGCACATCGCGTACAGCAGCACGCGCCAGTCGAGGTCCTCGAACGCGGGGACCAGGAAGCCGGCCCCGAAGATGAACCACAGGACGAGCGAGAGCAGGCTGCCGCCCACCTCGGCCAGCTCGATCGACGCTGCCGTCTGCTCGCGAGCACTGGCCCCGAAGACGAGGCCGCCGACGAACGCCGACACGAACGGGTTGCCGCCGACCTCGGAGGCGACCAGGAACGCCAACAGGGCGAGCGCCAGCGTCGCCAGGCGTCGCGCCCCCTCCTGCATCAGCCCGCGGCGGTGGGCCACGGCGAGCAGGCGCCCACCGACGAACGCGATCCCACCACCGACGGCGACACCGATCGCCAGCTGCCCCAGCGCGCCGACGCCGGCCTCGTCGTGGTCGCCGACCATGCCGAGCACGGTCGCCGCAGAGGCGATGCAGAACGTCACGACGGGCGTGACGATGCCGTCGTTGAGGCCGCTCTCGACGTTGAGGACCCGGCGCACTCGAGCCGGGAGGCGCTCATCCGCGATCACGGCGGCGCTGAGCGCGGCGTCGGTCGGCGCGAGGGCGGCGGCGATCAGCCCGGCGAGGGCCAGCGGGATGCTCGGGAACAGCAGCACCGCGAGCGCGGTGCCGGCGACGATCGACAGCGGGAGACCGAAGCCGAGCAGACGACCCGTGAGGGACAGGTCTCGGCGGGCCGCCATCAGCGGGACGGCGGACGCATCGGCGAAGAGCAGCAGCGCGAGGGTGAGCTCGGCCAGCACGTGCACGGTCGAGCTCTGGACCTCGACGGTCACGATGCCCCACTCCGGGTTGCCGAGCAGCAGTCCGGCGACCAGGAACAGCAGCGGGCCGGTGATGTTGCTGCGCGCCAGGCGTGCGGAGACGATCGACCACCCGAACAGCACGACCGACACCGCGATCAGCGTTGCGGAGGTCATCGCCGTCGACGGGCTGCTCTCGGCGCTCGAGATCGTCGTCCGCCGCCATCTGCGTCGTCAGCCAGCACGGGGCGATCCACCGGGCGGAGGGTCGCCACCGGCGAGCTCGGCGATCAGGCGGACGTCGAGGAGGTCGAGGCCGAGCTCCTCGATGCGGGCGATGACGCCCTGCAGGTCGCCGTGGGAGCAGCGCACCCACGTCGTTCCCGTCGCCGAGCCGACGTCGTAGTCGGCGAAGGCGGCGCGCAACGTCGGGCTGGCGATGCCCTTGAACGACAGCTCGTAGGTCAGCTCAGCCATCTGACGGGTTCCCTGGTGTCGATGGTGTCGATCGGGCCATCGTCGACCCGGGTGGATCCCCCCGTCGCCACCCTCCACGGGGTGATCCGGGCGATCGGGATCTCGGGGCGGCGGCCGAACCCGATCACTACCCGGAGGGTGATGCGCAACCGGTCGCGCCGATCGCACTGTGGCGCTCGGAGGTCCGCATGTCGAACCCGCCAGTCACGATCCCCGTCCGAGCGATCCGCACGCCGCGCGCCGCGGCCGTCGCGGGGCTCATCTTCTCGTTGCTGTACGCGACGACGGTCGTGCTCACCGCCTGGGCCATCCCGGCCGGATCGCAGGAAGCCGGTCAGTGGGTGACCGACGACGCCAAGCGGCGGGCCGTCACCGTCAGCCTGGAGCTGCTGCCGTTCGCCGGCATCGCCTTCCTGTGGTTCATCGGGGCGATCCGCGACCGGATCGGACACGGCGAGGACCGCTTCTTCGCCACCGTGTTCCTCGGCAGCGGGCTGCTCTTCGTCGCCATGGCCTTCGCGTCCGGGGCCATCGCCGCCGGACTCGTCACCACTGCGGCCGACGCCCCACCGGGCGCCGGTCTCGGCACCGTGTGGCCGTTCGGTCGCCGCAGCGCGTCCGACCTGGCCGTGGTGTACGGGATGCGGATGGCGGCCGTCTTCACGATGTCGACCACGACGATCGCGGCGCGCTTGCAGCTCGTGCCGCGATGGCTGGCCGTGCTCGGCTACGCATCCGCGCTCGTGCTGTTGCTCGCCGCCGGAAACGTCCGCTGGGTGGAGCTCGTGTTCCCAGCCTGGGTCTTCGCGCTCAGCACCCACATCCTCGTCGTGGCGTTCACCCGCCGCACGGCGGGGGACACGGCCGGCACCATCGACGCGGGTGTCGAATGAGGAGGTCCGCACCGTGAGCTCGCGCACCGTCGTCGTCACCGTCACCGGCGAGATGGACCCACTGCTGCGTGAAGCGTTCGCAGACCTCGACGTCGAGTGCGCTCGTGGCGTCACGCAGCTGCGCTTCGCCCGTCGCGACGCCTCGATGCTGCACGGCGTGCTCGCCCGCATCGAGGCGCTCGGCCTCGAGGTGCTCGACGTCCATCCGGCCGAAGAAACGCCCGGATCACCCGTCCCGAGGTGAGGCGCCCCCACCCGGGTTGTCCGTACGTTCGTCACGAGCGTGGCCGCCGGCGGCGCTCCGACAGCGACAACGAAAGCGAGGCATCGCGATGGCGATCGGCCCAGTGGAGTACATCATCGTCGGCTTCCCCGGCAACAAGTTCAACGGCGAGATCGCGCCTGAGCTGGGCAAGCTCGTCGAGAGCGGCACCATCCGCATCCTCGATCTCGTCTTCATCACCAAGGACGCCGACGGCGAGGTCGGAGCGGTCGAGTTCGAAGACCACGACGATGTCGCCCTGTTCAACGCCCTCGAGGGCGAGGTCGGTGGCCTGATCAGCGACGAGGACATCGAGTACGCCGCCACCGAGCTGGAGCCGAACTCGTCGGCTGCCCTGTTGATCTGGGAGGACCTGTGGGCGGCGCCGTTCGTCACGGCGATGCGCAACTCCGGCGGGATCCTCATCGAGGGCTCCCGCATCCCGCACGACCTGATCGAGGCCGCCGAGGCCGCCATGGCTGACGCCGGCTGAACGTTCCGACACAGAAGGAGACATGGACATGTTGCGACGACGACCAATTGCCCGCGTTGCTGTCACGACCGCGGTCGTGGCCGGCACCGCCGCCCGGACGCGGAACCGCGTCGAGCGCCGCCAGGAGCGGCGGGGCCGCTGATCGCGGCCCCGAGACCACTGATGACCGAACCAACGACGACGAGGAGCTGACGACGTGCTCGCCTACGACTATCCCCTGATGGGCCTCTTCTGGACGATGCTCTGGTGGTTCTTCTGGATCGCCTGGATCGTGCTGCTGTTCCGTGTGATCGGCGACATCTTCCGGAGCCACGACATGGGCGGATGGGCCAAGGCGCTGTGGTCGATCTTCGTGATCCTCGCCCCCTGGCTCGGCGTGCTGATCTACCTCATCGCCCGGGGCGGGTCGATGGCCGAACGGGATCACCGCCAGGCGCAGGCCCAGGACCAGGCGTTCCGGGCGTACGTCCAGGAAACCGCCGGCAGCGGTGGCACGGCCGACGAGCTCGCCAAGCTCGCCAGCCTCCGTGAGCAGGGCGTGCTGACCGACGCCGAGTTCACGCAGCAGAAGGCCAAGCTGCTCGCCTGACCGGGCGATCAGCTGTCGGGGGCCCTCGTGAACATCGTCTGGGCCGCACTGATCATCGTGGCGGCGGCGGCTGTGGCCGTCGCCGCCATGCTGCTCGTGCGTCGTCGGTCCCCCGCGGGCAGTTGGTTCAGCGACAGCGACCGGGCCGCCGGCATCTTCGGCGTCATCGCCACCGGCGTCTCGGTGCTGCTCGGCTTCTTGATCTTCCTCGTGTTCGACAGCTACGACTCGTCGCGCAGCGGTGCCGAGACGGAGGCGCTGGTGGTCGCCCAGCAGGTCCAGACGGCCCAGCTCCTGCCGGCCGACGTCAGCCCGAGGCTGACCGGCCAGCTCGTCTGCTACGCCCGGTCCATCGCCAACGTCGAGTGGCAGCGGATGGAGGACGGGTCGCTCGGCGACGAGATCAACCCGTGGGGCGTGGCGCTGTACGGGACGCTGCGCCAGGTCGCGCTGACGTCACCGAACGAGGAGGCCGCCTACGGGAAGTGGCTCGACCAGACCTCGGCGCGCGAGGAAGCCCGGCAGACACGGATCCACGGAGCCGAGGGCGTCATGCCGACCCCGCTGTGGATCGGGCTGTTCCTGCTCCTGGCCGTCCTGCTGGTGTTCATGCTCGGCTTCGCCGACAGCGCCGAGCGGGCCGCGATCCAGGGCCTGTTCATGGGCAGCGTGGTCGCCGTGATCGTCACGATGCTGCTGCTGCTCCACTTCCTCGACGACCCCTTCCACGAAGGGGTGGGCGGTCTGAAGCCGGTCGCCATGGAGCGCACGGAGCGGCTGATCGATCAGCAGCTCGCCGTGATCGGTGGCGATGTCCCGATCCCGTGCAACGACATCGGCATCGCGTTGTGATGGCGGTGGCGAAGCACCCTGGTGCCGATGCCCGGGCCGGTCGCGACTGGGTCGAGGTCCTGGCCACCATCGTCCTGACGGTGGCCGCGGTCGCCACCGCGTGGAGCAGCTACCAGGCCACCAGGTGGAACGGTGAAGGGACCAAGGCGTCAGGCCGGGTGAACGCGCTGCGCATCGACACGGCGCGCGCCCAGGGCTTGGCCCAGGGCCAGACCCAGGTGGACATCGCCATGTTCTTCCAGTGGGTGAACGCGACCGCCGCCGAGGACACGAAGCTGGCGACCTTCTACAGCGATCGCTTCCGCCCCGAGTTCCGTCCCGCGTTCGACGCCTGGCAGGCGACCGATCCGCTCACCAGCGCGACTGCGCCGCCGACCCCGTTCGGCATGGATGAGTACGACCTCGCCGCGGAGGAGGCCGAGCGGCTCGATGCCCAGGCCGCGGCCACCTCGGGGATCGTGCAGGTCGACCTCCAGCGAGCCGCCAACTACGTGCTCGCCGTCGTGCTCTTCGCGATCGCCCTCTTCTTCGCCGGGATGAGCACGCGATTGCGCGGACGCGGGACCCGAATCGTGCTCGTCGGTGTCGGGTTCGCGATGTTCCTCGGGGCGGCGGTGTGGATCGCGACGTTCCCCGTCAGCGTCTCGGTGTAGGCGGTCAGATCAGGCCGAGCTCGCGCCCGGCGGCCACCGCATCGGCTCGCGACGCCACGGCCAGCTTGCGGTACACGGTCCGCACGTGCGACTTGAGCGTGTTGATCGACACGTAGAGCGCGCCGGCGATCTCGACGTACGTCAACCGGCTGCACAGGTAGCGCAGCACGGTCAGCTCGCGAGCGCTGAGCGGATCCACGAGCTCCTGGACCACGGACATGCGGATGGGTGCCACGCCCTGGCTCGCCACCGCGAGCAGCCGATCGACGTAGCGCTCCTGGGCGCTGCTGGGCGTGAACGACAGGAGCAGCTTGTGCACATCGGGACCGTGCTCGATGAACGTGCGCACGAGCCCTTCGGGCTGGCCGGCGTCGAGCGCCGAGCCGAGGTGCTCGTTGGCCCGGTCGACGTCGCGTCCGAGCACGCTCAAGGCCCGCAGGACGTCTCGTTCGACCCGGGTGCGTCGCGACGTCGCCGGCGGGAGCACGTCGAGGATGCTGGCCGCCATGCGGTCGTCGCCGTCGAGGAGGGCGAGGCGGGCGCGCAGCACCTGTGTCGTCGTCCGACCCGGCTCGAGCTCCTCGATGAGCGCGGCCGCGCCTGCCGGATCGAAGCGCAGGGCCTGGGCGATGGCCTCCTCGGCGAGCACGCGACGGAGGGCCTCGTCTGGGTCGTCGAACCAGAGGCCCGCCTGCACGAGCAGCGCGCTCGACTGGGCCTCGTCTCCGAGCGCCTGCGCCAGCTGCGCCTCCTGGAGCAGGGCCAGGCTCTGCACGTTGACGCGACGGTTGGCCTCGACCGCCGCCCGTGCGGCGATGGACGCATCGGATGCCCGCTCGAGCTCGTGGCGCTCGATGTGCTGCTCGACGGCCGCCAGGGCGGCGTACACCCGACCGAGCTCGTGACCGCCCAGCCCGAGCCCGTCGGCCGCGTCGGTGGCCGCTCGCGCGAGGTCCGCCGCCCGGCGCAGCTCGCCTTGCACCGCGGCGACGTACGCGGCGACACCCCGATTGCGGGCCTCGTCGGCCAGCACGTTCCCGACGGGGTGGCGGTGGCCCTCCTCGAGCGCCGCCTCGGCGAGCTCGAACTCGCCGGCCTGGATGTGGGCCCGGCCCTTGGTCACCCACAGCAACGAGACGAGGCCGACGTTGGGAGGGCGCCACCCGACGGCCTCGCCGGCACGGTCGAGGTGCCGGAGCGCCGCGATCGGCTGACCGTGCGTCTGGTGGTGCTCGTTCCACGTCCCTTCGATCAGCGTCGTGAGAGGTCCGTCGGCCTCGGGATGGGCCCGTTGGATCCGCTCGAGCCACACCGTCGCTTCCTGCGGTCGGGCGAGGCCCATCAGGCCGATGAGCAGCTCCAGCACCCACACCGGATCCGACTCGACGCACGCCTCGCCCTCTTCGTGCAGCCACAGGCGCACGGCACGAATCGCATCGGAGGCGACATCGGGCATGCCCATCGAACTGGAGATCGAGGTCCGCAGGATCCGCCCGGCGCGGTCGGCGTCACCGATCGCCATCGCGTGGCGCAGCGAAGCGGACACGTCGCCGCGCCCTTCGAGCACCTCCGACGCCCGGGCGTGGGCGGCGCGGACGCGCCCTTGGCCGAGCGATGCCAGGCGGGCCCGCAGGAACGCCCCGAACAGGTGGTGGTACCGGAACCACCGGACCGGGTCATCCAGCGGCACCAGGAACAGGTTGGCGGCGAGCAGCCGGTCCAGCACCAACGCGGCATCGGCGACACCCGTGACCGCGGCGCACAGCTCGGCGTCGAACATCTCGAGCACCGATGTCTCGACGAGGAAGTCCACGAGCTCGGGGGGCAGGCTGGCGAGGACCTCGCTGAGCAGGAAGTCGCTGACCGCGCGGTCGGTGGTCGCGAAGGCATCCAGGAAGTCGCCGCGTTCCGCGCCGCGCTGGCAGCGCGATGGCGGCCATCTGCACGCCGGCGGGCCAGCCTTCGGTCAGGTCGTGCATGCGGACCAGATCGCCGTCGCCCAACTCGACGTCTTGGAGGGCGAAGAAGGCGGACAGCTCCTCGGCCTCGAACGCGAGGTCGTCGGCGCGCAGCTCGAGGAGCGTGCCGTGCAGGCGCAACCGGGCGAGCGAGAGCGGCGGGTCGGCGCGGGTGCCGGCGACGAACCGGAACCCGTCGGGCAGGGCGTCGATGAAGGCGGTCAGGACGGTCGGCGCCGGCGCGGCGAGGTGCAGATCGTCGACCACGATGGTCCCGGGCCCCTCGACACCGGCCAGCTCGTTCGCCATGGACAGCGCGGCGTCGTAGGTGTTGGCGCCATCGCGGTCGAGCAGGACGAAGGCGTCGTCGGCGACGCCGGGCCACGTGGCCGCCACCGTCGTCAGCAGGCACGACATGAACCGGGTCGGCTCGGCATCGAGGGCGTCGCACGAGAGCCACGCCACCTTGCCCGGCTGCGCCGAGGCCCACGATGCCAGGGTGGCCGTCTTGCCATAGCCGGCCGGCGCCGAGACGAGCGCGATGCGGTAGTCGCCGTCGAGTCGCGCCGACAACGCCGGGCGCGCCACGAGTGGGCGGCGCGACCGGGGTATCGACAACTTGGTGGCAGCGACGACCGTCCTCGTAGCCCCTCCCTCGACCTCTTGGTCGAGAAGGTATCTCACCCAGACGGGGGGCGGGGAGGTGAGGGTCCCACTGCGGGGTCAGCGGGCCGCGGTCGCCGGCCGCCGCCGGCGTCCGGCCGCCGGCGCGGGGCGGCGGCCTCGCGCAGCTCGGTCGAGAAGAACTCCAGGGCCGTCTTGGTCTTCGTCGTCTGCTCGCCGTCGAGCGGGATGCCCTTCGAGGCCAGGTAGTCGCGCAGCTCGATCGCCACGTCGAGGCCCTGTCCGGGCAGGCACTTGGTCGAGAGCTCGACGACGCGAGCCCCGTCGGGGTAGAGCCACATCTCGGCGGCGATCTTGCGCCCGAAGCTCTTGGGCGACAGCTTGAGCTTGAGGACGAAGATCGGGCCGAGCACCGCGAGGTCGTCGAGCGTCAGCCCCTCGGGCGCGTGCTCGGTGAAGAACGCCCGCTGGGCCTTCGAGAACAGCTTGCGCAGCGGTCGCTGGCCGCCGAGGGACTCGCGCACGGCCGTCGTCGACAGCGTGCCCTTGAGCGAGGCCGAGCACATGTAGCCACCCGGCAGCGCGTCGACCTCGACCACGAACTCGGGGAGGCGGCGGAGCTCAGCGGGCAGCTCGGACGGGACGACCGGGCGCAGCTTGATGACCGAGTCGTGCTCGCGGCCCTGGACCCGCCGGGCCCGGGCCACCACGCCAGCTCGGTTCAGCGCCAGGTCAGGGGTGTCGAAGAAGAAGACCTGGCGGATCTGGGCCTCCAGCGGATCGACGCCGAGCGCCGCCGCGGCCGAGCGGTACGAGTGGTCCGGCAGGGTGAGCTTGAGCTCGATGCTGTCGGCCCCGCGCACGAGCTGACGCAGCTCGATCAGGTCTTCGTCGATCAGGGCTTTCGGGCTCATCGTGGGTGCCTCCCTCTCGTGGGGCGGCCCACCGGTGGCGCCCGTGCTCAGCCGTCAGCCTTCCGCTGCCGATGGTGAACCGGCATCACCCCCGAGTGGGTGATCGTCGAGTCCGCCACCTCGTGGGCGCAGGGCCCACGCGGCCAGGAACGGGATCGCCACCCCGATCGCCACGCCCACGACGAGCGACAGGATCGAGATGCCGAGCAACGCGACGGTGGCCGCGCCCACCAGGACGGCCGCGGTGAGCACGAGGTCGGGACGCCAGCGCCGCCGGACGAGCACGACGACCGTCACCGACACGAGGGCGAGGAGCAGGAGCACGGCGGCGAGCCGCAACAAGCTCTCGCCGGCGCCGCCGGCGATGGCCCTGATGGCGGCCTTGCCCCCTGGTCGCGGAGCCAGCGCCTCGGCGCCGCCGACGACCCGGCGTACGGCGCTGCGGAGCAGGACCATCGTCGCCGCCGTGCCGAGCGACAGCACGAGGACCGCCCGGGCGCGGCGCGGTGCGACCAGGATCGTCGCCGCGACGAGGACGACGGAGAGCACCACCAAGAGCCAGACCGCCCGCTCGGAGAGGGCGAGGATCCGCTGCGCCGTCTGGACCGACTCCTGGGCGTTGGCCACGGTCTCGCTGTCGTAGACGACGAGCTGGGCGAAGCCGTCAGGCAGGTCACGTCCGATGGCCGCCTCGAGCTGCGCGGTCTGCTCGGCCGGATCGCCACCGGGCTCCAACTCGGGCACGGTGACGTCATCCAGGAAGCCGAGGTCCTGGACGGCGACCAGGCCGCGCGCCACGAGTGGCAGCAGGTTCAGGGTGACCGCGCCGCCATCGACGCTCAGCCCGCCGGTGAGCCCGTCGCCGCGGAGCAGCGCCAGCGCCCGCGCGTGGGCCCGCTCGACCAACGTCTCGACGGCGTCCTGGACAGCCGGCTCGGCCAGGACGCGGCCCAGCACCCGCTCCACGGCGGCGTTGGTGCCGGCGGCGATCGAGGGGGCGAAGCGATCGAGCTGGGCCGGCAGCAGGTCGACGAGCCGGGCCTCCAGCCCGACGGCATCCTGCACCTGGTCAGCCAGCAGCGCTGCCAAGGCCGTCTGCACATCGGTCTCGGCGATCGCATCACCGACGAGCGCCGCCACCTCCTCCGATCGCAACACCGTCGCCTTGGCCCACACGGCCACCGCGCCGACGGTCAGCACCAGCACGGCGAGGACGCCGAGCACGGTGGCCGCGACCGTGCGGCCGCGGTGGTGTGAGGCGGGCGTCTCCGCCGGCAGGTCGTCGTCGTCAGGCATCGTTTCCTCCAGCTGCAGCCGTCGCTCCCACGTTCGCCGTCTCGGGAGCATCGGTCGCCACCCCGCGACGGGTGATCCGTGCTCGTCGGGCGCTGATCGGCGGCCGGTGCGGTCGGATGTGCCGTTGGTGTTCGACGAGCTCCGACCTGGTGCACTACGTGAGCTACCGGGATCGGCTGGGGCTGATCACAGCGAACGCCACGACGCCGTACATCCTGAACTTCTTCGAGCTGGCCGAGACCGGTGCGCTCGTGATCGAGCTGCCGGCCGGGCCGACCGCCGGCGGCGTGTCGGACTTCTGGCAGCGCGAGTTCGGGGTGCTGGGCGAGATGGGTCCGGACGCCGGGCGCGGTGGCAAGCACCTCGTGGTGCCGCCGGGGCAGGACCCCCCAGACGACGTCGAGGGCTACAACGTGCTGCGGTCGACCGGGATGAACGTGATGTTCGGGTTCCGCACGCTCGACCCCGATCCGGCCCATTCGAAGGCGTTGGTGGACGCCGCGCCGAACGTCACCCGCGTCACCGTCGAGGGCTCGACCGGTGTCGACGAGTGGCTGAAGGTCACGATCCAGCCGAGAGGTCCGCAGGTGCTCACGTTCGAGCGGGTGCCGTTCGCCACCGCGGCGGCCGGCTGATCGCTCGGAGAGCCGCGCCCGCTCGCCTCACCCGTCCGTCCGGGCGGTCGCGACGAGCGGGCGCATCCGCGAGGTGCTGATGCGTCGCGCCAGTCGGGTGAGCAGCGGAACGACGAGGGGCTGGCCGATCAGCGCGACGCCGGCACCGAGCACGAGCCCGGCGGCGACGTCGCCGGGGTAGTGCACGCCGACGTAGACGCGAGCTGCGGCCATCACGATCGCCGCGCAGCAGGCGATGACACCCCAGCGGCGCCGTCCGGCGAACAGCAGCCCGACTGCGACCGCGCCGGCCGTCGTGGCGTGGTCGCTCGGGAAGGAGAAGTCGGCGCTGCGGGCGATGAGGACGTGGACCCCCGGCATGGCGTCGTACGGGCGCGCCCGATCGACGGCCCGGCCGATCAGCTGGGCGATCTCGAGGGCGACGAGCGCGGCGACGGCCGCCCACACGGACGCCGCGACGGCGTGGAGGTCGTCGTGGCGGCGACCGTCGAGGTAGGCGACGACGAGCAGGGCGGCGAACACCACGATGCCGTACTTGGCGATGGCTTCGAAGACCGGGTGGGCCCACCCGGTGTGGGCGGCGAGCCGGTTGACCCAACGGAACAGGCTGGCATCCATCTCGCGGTGCTCCTCCAGGATCCAGCGGCGATCTCTCGGCATCCTCGCAGCGGCCCGCGGCAACATCGACCCCGATGCCGTCGCCGGGCGGTGAATTTGCCGCGCGTTGAACCAACCCACCGATTCCTCACGGACTGCCGGGTCACGAATGGGTCGGTCGGGCTCGAGCTCCTCGCGCTCGCCTCAGGCGCCAACGAAAGCAGGCCAACCCATGAACCTCGGTCGCAAGCAACTCGTGACGGTCGCGTTGATCGCCGGCGCCGCAGTCGGTGGAGCGGGGATCGCCGCCGCGGCGACGAGCGGCTCGTCGACACCGCCGTCGACGACACCGACCGATCCGTCGGCGACGACGCCGTCGAGCGGGAGCACGGCCGACCAGGGCAACGAGGACGCGACGCACGAGGCTGGCGAGAGCACGGAGCGGGAGGCGGCCGAGGCCGCGGGTGGCGGCCACGAGGGCCGCGAGGGCGACGAGGGCGACGAGAGCGACGCAGGTCGCGAGCACCACTCGAACACCGATCCGGCCCACGAAGCCGCCGAGTCGCCCGAGCGCGCCGCCCAGGAGGCCGCCGACGATGTCGGTTCCACCGCGCCGACGGACTCGACGCCAGCGCCCTCCTCGACCGCGGGCTGAGCAGATCGCGGCCGACCTTCGCGCCGCGACTTGACGGGCCCACAGCTCATACCTAGGTTTGCTAGGTATGGTTCGCGGACACCTCGACCTCCTCGTGCTGGCCGTGCTGAGCGGCGGGCCACGACACGGGTACGCGTTGATCACGGACCTGCGCTCGCGCAGCCGCGGCGTGTTCGACCTCCCGGAGGGCACGGTGTACCCGGCCCTGCACAAGCTGGAGGCCGCCGGCCTCGTCGCGAGTGACTGGACGGTGGTGGACGGTCGTCGCCGCCGCCTGTACGCGCTCACCGCGGCGGGCACCGCCGCCCTCCTCGACCAGCGCGAGGAATGGGGCCGCTTCGCCGACGGCGTGACGGCGGTGCTGGCACGATGAACGGACGCGACCCGATCGACGGCTACCTCGACGCCCTGCTCGGCCGGCTGCGCGGCGATCCGTCCACGGTGCGCCGGATCCTGACCGAGACCGAGGCCCACCTCCGCGACGCCGTCGACGCCGGCGCGACCGCCGAGGAGGCGATCGCCCGCTTCGGGCCGGTGGACGTCATCGCCACCCAGCGCTGGTCGTCGCGCCCGTGGGCACGGTTGCTCAGCGAGCTCGTGGTCGTCGCCTGTCTCCTCGGTTCGCTCGGGCTGGCGGCGATCGGCGTGAGCGGTGTCATCGCTGCGGCGATGGACGTGACGGCCGGGCCCCAGTTCGTCGCCGGCGACCTCCCCGGCGTGTCCTACGACGCGGCCAGGTGCGCGGAGCTGCGCGAGTACGCCACGCTCGGCGCCAACTGCCTGACGGCGGCGGCCCGGCACCACACGGACGAGGTCGAGACGTACCGCCTGGCGGCCGGCGTGCTCGGCATGATCGGGCTGGCGACGTGGTGGGCGCTGCGCCGCCGCTGGCGCCCGCCGACCACGACGGCGCTGCCGACGGGGCTCGTCGACGCCGTGGCCGCCACCGCGTTCGGGATCGCTGCGCTGTTCCTCGTCGCCCAGGCGACCAACGGCCTCGCCGCCCGCACGACCGACGGCCTCGGCCAGTGGGCGAGCGGCGCACTCGTCGCGTCGGCGTGCACGGTCGTCTTCGCGTGGCGGGCGATGCACGACCTGCGCGCCGTCGCCTGAGCGGTTCGGGCCTTTACCCGGCGCTGAACGCCGGCCGCCGATCGGCTGACGCGGCCCCGCGTACAACCGATGGACACGGAACCCTCCGACGTCCTCACCGCCCCGGCATCGACCGGCCCACCGCCCGGCCGACCAGCTGCGCCGTCCACCCCGCCGTCTCGGCCGGTCGCGTCCCGACGGCGGGCCATCGTGCGCCGCGTCGGCCTCCTCGTCGGCGCGGCCGGGGCCGTGGCCGGCGCCGGGATCCTGCTCGTCACCCCCGACGGGAGCGGGATCTGGCAACCGCTCGACGATGCGGCGCGAGGCCTCATCGCGCCGCACGGCTGGCACGGCGGGCACGTCGTCGTGACGGTCGCATCACTGCTCGTCGCCGCAGTCGTGATGGCGTCGGTGTTGCGCCGACTCGACCGAGACCGCCGCGCTCGCGCCATGGCGTCGGTTGCCGCCGCCGCCGGGCTGGCCGCAGTCGTCGCGTGGCTCGTCGCCGACGGCGTGCACCGCCCGGGACCGAGCCAGCCGATCGACGTCGATGCCGCGCTGCGGGACCACTCCTTCCCCTCCCTCGTCGGCGCGGTCACGGTGGCCGCGATGCTGCGCGTCGGCCTCGCCGCAGCGATGCCGCGGCCACGCGTCGTGCGGCTCGTGGCGGCTGTTGCCGTGCCGATGATCGCGCTGCGCATCGCCACCGACACCGCCTGGCTGACCGACGAGATCGCCGGCGGCGTCCTCGGCGTGGTCGCCGTCGCCTGCGTGGCGCCGGTGCAACCCGTGCCGATCGTCCGCCGCTCGCGGTGGACGCGGGGTCAGCTCACCACCAGGGCGCTGATCGCGTTGCTCCTCGTCGCGATGGCCACATGGGTCGGCACGAGCTACGCCTCGTTCCTGGCTGCGCCGGGGTCGGCGCCGATCAGCGACCGCACGGTCGAGTACCTGCGCGACCACGGGTTGTCGGGCGTGGTCGACCGCGCCGAATCGTGGTGGCTGTGGACCCATCCGCCGTCCACCAGCGGTCGCCTGGCCGCCCTGCCGAGCGCGCCGCTCGCCGTCTCCACCACTCCGACGGCGGCGGCCCCGACGACCACCACGACAACGAACACCACCGTCGCGCCGCCGGGCGCCGGCACGGTCGTCGCGCCGACGACGACGGCGCCACCGCCAGCCCCGGTGGGCGGCGAGCTCCCGCCACCGATCGCTCCGGTCCTGGCCGACCCGCTCCCCGGCGAGGGAGCGTGGACGGTCGCCGCGGCCGACGCCGCCGGTGCGGTCCAGGTGGCCACGACGACGTACCGCCCCGACGCCGACCACCCGACGCTGGTCGCCGCGGTCGCCTGGATCAACCAGACGACCACGCGCCTGTCGCTGATCGCCGGCCTGCGCGAGCCGGGAGGAGGCGCCGGTCCTGCTGGTGCGCAGATCCCAAGGACCGCCGTGCCGACGTCATCGCGGCGTTCAACTCCGGCTACCGGATGAAGGACAGCCCCGGCGGCGCGTACGTCGAGGGCCGCCTCGTGCAGCCGCTGCAACCCGGGCTGGCGACGGCCGCCATCGACGCAGCCGGGCACCTCGACGTCGGCGCGTGGGGCACGCAGCTCGACCCGAACGCCGAGTACTCGGGCCTGCGCCAGAACCTGCACCTGATGGTCGACGGTGGCGTCGTGCTGCCGGGCGTGGCCACCAACGCCGGCGAGCAGTGGGGCACCGTGAAGAACGCCTTCCCGACGTGGCGCTCGGGCCTCGGCATCACCGCGTCCGGCGACATCGTGTACGTCGCCGGCAACCACCTCTCGCTCGGCGTCCTCGCCGACAGCCTGGTGCGGGCCGGCGCCCAGCGGGCGATGGAGCTCGACATCCACAAGGGCATGGTGACGTTCAACCTGTTCAGCCACGAGCCCGGGATCGTCGGCCACAAGCTGCTCGACGACATGCCGAAGCCGGCCACGCGCGTACCTCGTCCCCGACTGGCGCGACTTCTTCATGGTCACGCCGGCCCCGTGAGCGAGACGGCGGTGCACCCGATCGTCAGTCCTGGCGGGCCGACTCGGGTCCCGTCGTGGCGGCGAGCAGCGGGAGGGTGGACGCGATGATGGCCAACGAGGCGGCGACGCCCGCGACCAGCAGCACGTAGTAGGTGACGCCGGGTGGCTCGAGCGCCTGGTCGAGCTGGGCCCGCACGAAGAGGCCGGCGGCGGCGAAGCCCGACCCGGCGGCGACGACGACGCTGACGAGCAGCGGCACCGTCGCTTCGAACGCGATCACCCGGCGCAGGGTCGACAGCGGGACGCCGGTGAGTCGCAGCAGGCTGAACGGCCGGCGCCGCTCGGCCAGCCCGCCGGCGACGTTGACCGCCAGGCTGCAGCCGGCGATCGGCAGGCTGGCGAGCATCACGACGTCGGCGAGGCGCTGCATGCGGTTGACGTCGTCGGTGCTCCGCGCCCGCATCTCGGAGATCGTTTGGGGCGCGAACGTTGCCGGGATCTGGCTCTCGAGCACCGTGCGGGCTCGCTCCACCGCGCCGGCCGTGCCGTCGGTGGCCACGGCGATGGCGTCGACCGGCAGGTCGGCGAGCGCAGCGGGCGCGACGTCGGCCGCCGGCCACGTCGCTGCGGCCATGGACTCGCTGCGGTCGACGACCGCCCCGCCGAGTCGCAGCTCCATGCTCCCGGTCACCGCGCCCGGAGCACAGCGACCGAGGGCGGGGGTCGTCGCCAGGTCGGCGCACGACACGAGCAGGCGCGCGCCGTCAGGGCCCCCGATCGGGCAGACGGCTCTCCCGGTGCAGGACGGTGACGCCCTCGACACCGGGCGTCGCAAGCAGCGCGGCCTCGTCAGTTCCGTCGAACGCGTTCATCGGGTCGCCCGGCCCGATGCGCTGCTGCTCGTGCACGAGCGTGGTGCGATCACCCGCCGAGTTGTCGGCGTGGCCACCGTTGTTGGCGACGACGGTGGTGATGACGCCGATCGAGCAGCTCCCGACGAAGACCGCGAGCACCACACCGCTCACCGCTCGGAACGCGGTGTGAGGATCGTCGCCGAGGCGCCGGGCGGCGAGCAGTCCCGCTGGTCGATCGGTGTGGCGAGCGGTCAGCCGCGCCGTCACTGCGGTGAACCACGGCCCGGCCACGATGAGCCCCATCATGATGGCGAAGATGCCGGTGAGATAGGAGAACGCCTGCTTGGCGCTGTCGTGGCTGGTACCGATGTCGCTGAACACGGCGAGGTAGCCGAGCCAGACCACGCCGGCGACCAGTGGCAGCAGGCGCCAGGGCGGACGCGTCGCACCGTCGTGCGGCGCGTGACACCGAGGGGCGACGTCACGACGTGGCGAAGGGCGACGCGCGCCGCAATCGCTGCGGCCAGGGGGATCCCCAGGCCGACGAGGAGGGCGTCGCGTGGTGTAGCGCGAGGTCGCTGGTGAAGAAGGGGTCGTTGGTGAACGGCACGGCGGCGAGCGAGTGGACGAAGGACGGCGAACAGCCCGAACCCGACGACGACGCCGATCAGCGCGGCGGCGGACGATTCGACGGCTGCGACGGCACTGATCTGCTTGGGCGTCGCGCCGACGAGGCGCATGGCCGCGAACCGCTGCTCGCGCCGCGCCGCGGAGAGCCGGGTGGCACCGGCGATGAAGACCAGCACCGGGAACAGCAGCGCGGCCGCGACCACGCCGAGGATCAAGGTCATCCCGTCGCCGCTGGTGCCGACGAACGGCGCGCAGCCCGGCTGGCAGTCGGCGGGGCCGGTCGTGCTGATCTCGGTGACGAGCTGGGCGTCGGCGGCGGCGAGCGCGTCGGCGTCCACGCCGTTGATGGCGAGCAGGCTGTCGGGCGACGGCAGGGCGTCGCGCCCGATCTCGCCGACCACGGTCCCTGGGTAGCGAGCCGCCAGCTCGGCCGGGGGCATCGTCGCCATCAGGTCGGCGAGCGCGGGCGACACGTACAGCTCGCCGACCGCCGGCAGCGCGCGGGATGCCGGGCGGCACGGGTGAGTCGGGTCCGGTCGGGGCGACGTCGATGCGCCCGATCAGGTCGCCGTGGAAGACGTCGGCGCGCAGGCGCCACCAGAGCGGATCGACCGCCGCAGTGGTCGGCTGGGTCGGGGCGGCGTAGCCGGTCTCCAGCCACGCGAAGCGCTGGTTCTGCGTGTCCACGGCGTTGCAGCGTCGCCAACGTGGCGAGGAGCAGGGCCGAGCCGATGGCGACCGCCGCCGCGATCATGGTCGAGTCGGAGGATCGCCTCGCGGCCGCCGGCGACGGCCAAGCGCAGGCCGAGGCCGATCATCGCGTCGACCCGACGTGGGTCGCCACCCGCCCGTCGCGCACGATGATCTCGCGGTCGGCGTAGGCGGCGACGCGAGCGTCGTGGGTGACGAGCACGACGGTGGTGCCGTGGTCGCGGGCCGCGCCGACGAGCAGCTCCATCACCTGCTCGCCGGCCAGCGAGTCGAGCGAGCCGGTCGGTTCGTCGGCGAAGACGACGTCCGGGTTCGTCACCAGGCCACGGGCGAGGGCCACCCGCTGCGCCTGCCCGCCCGACAACGTCCCGGAGCGGCGGCGCTCGGTCCCGCCGAGGTCGAGGCGGTCGAACCACGACCGGGCCCGCCCGAGCGCCTCGCGCCGGCCGACGCCGTCGAGCAGCAGGGGCAGGGCGACGTTCTCCTCGGCCGTCAACTCCGGGACGAGCTGGCCGAACTGGAAGACGAACCCGAACCGGGTGCGTCGGAGCGTGCTGCGCTCGGCGTCGGCCAGCGTGTCGAGGCGCTGCCCGGCGAGGTGCACCGACCCGCTGTCGGGCACGAGGATGCCGGCGAGGCAATGCAGCAGCGTGGACTTCCCCGAGCCGCTGGGGCCCATCACCGCGAGCAGCTCGCCCTGCTCGATCGAGACGCTCGCGCCGCGCAGGGCCGGGGTCTGCGCCGAAGGCGAGCGCGACCTCGTCGGCGCGCAGCAGCGGGGCTGACGTGTCGATCGCCGCCGGATCGGGCTGGGTGACGGTCATGCGCCGACCTCCTCGGCCAGCTCGCCGAGCCGGGACGAGGTGAGCTCGATCCACCGCAGATCGGCTTCGAGGTGGAACAGGGCGTGATCGGCGAGGAGGGCGTCGACGAGGCTCGTGCTCCGTCGCAGCTCGGTGAGCTCGCGCATCCGGGTCATGTGGGCGGCCCGTTGGGCGTCGAGGTACTCCTCGGCCGGCCGGCGGGACATCAGCGCCAGCACGACCTTGACGAACAGCACCGTCTGCAGGTGCGGTTCGGGGGCGACCGGCTCGGCCAACCACGTGTCGAGCTCGGACACGCCGTCGTCGGTGATCACGTAGCGCTTGCGATCCGGGCCGGCGCCCGGCTCGGCATCGGCGGCGACGACCTTGCCGTCGCGCGCCAGCCGGCCGAGCGTGGAGTACACCTGCCCGAACGGCAGCGGCTTGCCGCGCCCGAAGTAGAGGTCGTAGTCGCGCTTGAGGTCGTAGCCGTGGCTCGGCGACCGCTCGAGCAGGCCCAGGAGGGCAAGGGGAACACTCACGAGCCGGACAATACACTGAGTGCATACTCCAAGTACATACCCCGGAGGAACAATCGGGCGGAACTGGTCCGACGCCGCACCGCGGCCGGCGGTTTACCGTGCGCTGACGGTTGTCGGCATCGGGGTTGTCGGAGCCGTCCCTACGTTCGATCGCATGACGGCGACGACGACTGCTGCTGCCCGTGACGGGTCCCGTTCGTGGGCGCTGCTGAACAAGGTCCCCGAGGTCACGATCTGGTTCTGGATCATCAAGGTCCTGTGCACCACGGTCGGGGAGAGCTTCGCCGACTGGATCAACATGTCGCTCGGCGTCGGGCTCGAGGTGACGTCGCTGATCTTCACCGCGGTGCTGGCCGCGGTGCTCGTGTGGCAGATGCGCCTGCCGCGCTACGTCCCGTTCGCCTACTGGATGACGGTCGTGGTGGTGAGCGTGACCGGGACGCTCTACACCGACATCCTCACCGATGACCTGGGCGTGCCGCTCGTGGTCAGCACGAGCGTGTTCGCGGCGGCGCTGGCCGTCGTGTTCGGCGTCTGGTACGCCAAGGAGCGGACGCTGTCGATCCACAGCATCGTCACGCTTCCCCGGGAAGCCTTCTACTGGACCGCCGTGCTCGTCACGTTCGCCCTCGGCACGGCGGCTGGCGACTGGACCCTCGAGCTGACCGGCTGGAGCCCGGGCGTGTCGGTGCTGCTGCCGACCGCGCTGATCGTCGCCGTCATCATCGGGTGGCGGCTGGGCGCCAACCCGGTCCTGGCGTTCTGGCTGGCCTACATCCTCACCCGACCGCTGGGGGCGAACCTCGGCGACTGGCTGGCCTCGCCACGCGCCGACGGCGGCCTCGGGCTCGGCACCGCCGGCACCAGCATCGTGTTCCTGCTCGCCATCCTCGCCACCGTCATCTACCTGACCGTCACCCAACGCGACGTGATCGAGCTCGACCAGCACCAGGCGATCACCAAGCGGCGCGATCCGCACCGGGAGCGGATCATGCTCGGCTACTTCGCGGTCGTCGCGGTGGCCGCGGTGTCGGTGCTCGCCTGGGCCCACGCCCAGCCGCATGCTGCGGTGGCGAGCGAAGAAGGCCCGGCTGCGAACGGCCCCAAGCTGACCCCGGCCCAGGCCACCACGAACTTCCCGGCCGCCGACATCGCGGCGCTGCGCACCATCGCCCAGGCGACGCTGGCGCAGGTGCAGGCGGGGGACCAGGCCGACGCGACCACGACCGTCAAGGACCTCGAGACGACGTGGGACACCGACCAGCCCACGCTGGAGCCCAAGGACGGGACGGCATGGACCTTCCTCGACGGCGAGATCGACACGGTCCTGCAGGCCGTCCGGGCCGATGCGCCCGACGCGGCCACGGAGCAGACCGCCCTGCAGGCGCTCATCACGTCGCTGGCCTGAGCCGCCGCGGTCTCGGGCCGGCATCCGGGCCGCCGCGTTGCTCGCCGGAGAATACTGAGTATTCTACGCCGTATGCCGAATCGGAACATCCGGGCGTGAGCGTCCGTCACGCCCTGCTGGCCCTGCTCAGCGACGGTCCGAAGTACGGGCTGCAGCTGCGCCACGAGTTCGAGGCCCGCACCGGCGAGGTGTGGCCGCTCAACGTCGGGCAGGTGTACACGACGCTCCAGCGCCTCGAGCGCGACGGGCTGGTCGAGTCCGACGAGCGACGACGACGGCCCGCAGAAGGGCTACGCCATCACCGCCGACGGCGCACGCGAGCTGACGGCCTGGCTGCAGACGCCGCCGGCCGAGCGACCAGCCGCCGCGCGACGAGCTGCTGATCAAGGTGCTCGTGGCGGTCGAGGTGCCCGGCGTCGACGTCCACGAGGTGATCCAGGTGCACCGCCGCCACCTCATCGAGCTGATGCAGCGCTACACCGCGGTGAAGGCCGACGCCGCCGAGGACGACGTCGCCCTGGCGCTCGTCGTCGACGCCGAGCTGTTCCGCATCGAGGCCGCGGTGCGCTGGCTCGACACCGCCGAGCTCGCGGCTGCGTCGCCGGCCGACGCCGACCGGTCGAGGCACCGGCGCCCGACCGTCGGGCCGACGCCGGCCGGCCGCTCGGGGGTGCCGTCGTGACGCGCCATGCTCGAGCTGCGCCGGGTCGCAAGGTCTACGGCGAGCGGCGCGACCGCGGTGCACGCGCTGCGCGAGGTCGACCTCGCGGTCGCCGCGCGGCGAGCTGGTGGCGGTCATGGGCCCGAGCGGATCGGGCAAGAGCAGCCTGCTGACGATCGCCGGCAGCCTCGAGGAGGCGACGAGCGGCGAGGTGCATCGTCGACGGCGCCTCGCTGGCCGGGATGTCGCGGCGCGACAAGGCGCAGCTGCGCCGGCGGTCGATCGGCTTCGTGTTCCAGGACTTCAACCTGCTCGCCGGGCTGACCGCGGCCGAGAACGTGGCGATGCCGCTCGAGCTCGACGGCACCGCGGCCCGCGCCGGCCCGGACGCTGGCCCTCGACGGCGCTCGAGCGAGCTCGGCGTCGCCGAGCGCGCCGAGCACTTCCCCGACGACCTGTCCGGTGGCGAGCGCCAGCGGGTGGCGATCGCCCGGGCCGTCGTCGGCGAGCGCCGGCTGCTGCTGGCCGACGAGCCGACCGGCGCGCTCGACTCGGTCAACAGCGAGGCCGTGATGCGCCTGCTGCGCGAGGTCTGCCGGGCGGCGCGGCCGGCGTCGTCGTGACCCACGACGCGCAGCTCGCGGCGTGGGCCGACCGCGTCGTGTTCCTGCGCGACGGGCGCGTCGTCGACCAGACCGGCGCCGGCGCCGGGCCCGGAGTCGCTGCTCGCCGCCGGACCGTCGGCCCGACCGTGAGCATCGCCCCGTCCGATCCGGCGCGGCCGGGCCGTGGTGCGCTGGGCGTGGCGGCTGTTCCGCCGCGAGTGGCGCCAGCAGCTGCTCGTGCTCGCCCTGCATCACGGTGGCCGTGGCGGCTCGGTCGCCGCCGCGACGGTGACCGTCAACGCGGTGTCCAAGGCCGACGGGCGACTCGGCACCGCGTCCGCGCTCGTGCACATCGACGCCACCGATCCGGCCGCCGCGGCGCCGCGGCGTCGAGGCCGCGCGCCAGCGCTTCGGCACCGTCGAGGTGATCAGCCACCGCGACGTCGCCCTGCCCGGGCTCAGCGAGCCGCTCGACGTGCGCGCCCAGGACCCGGCCGGCGTGTTCGGCCGACTCGACCCTCGGCCTGCGACCGGCCGCTACCCGACGGCGCCGGACGAGGTGGCCCTGACCGATGGGGCGGCGGCCTCGCTGTCGACGACGATCGGCAGCAGGTCGAGCTGGCCGGTGTCACGCGCACCGTCGTCGGCCTGGTCGAGAACCCCGGCGACCTCGACGACGAGTTCGCCCTCCTCGCGCCGGGCGCCGATCCCCGCGCGCCGTCGCTGACGCTGCTCGTCGACAGCGCCGACGCGGTCGGCCGCTCGACGATCGACGGCCCCTCCGGCATGCCGCCGCTGGAGGTCGAGGTCTTCGGCGACGTCAGCACGGCCGCCACTGCGGTGCTGCTGGTGGCGGTGACCCTGGCGATGGCCCTCGTCGGGCTCATCGCCACGTCGGGGTTCGTCGTCGTCGCCCAACGCCGGCAACGCCAGCTCGGGCTGCTCGCCGCCATCGGCGCGACGCAGCGCCACCTCCGCCTCGTGATGCTCGCCAACGGCGCGCTCGTCGGCGCGACCGCAGCGGTCGTGGGCGGGATCCTCGGCGTCGTCGGCTGGATCGTCGCCGCGCCCGCGGTCGAGGCCGCGGCGGGCCACCGCATCGACCGCTTCGACCTGCCATGGGGGCTGATCGCCGCCTGCCTCGCCATCGCCGTCGTCATGGCGACCGCGGCCGCATGGTGGCCGGCGCGGACGATGGCGCGCGTGCCGGTGATGACCGCCCTGTCCGGGCGTCCGACGCGTCCGACGCCGATCCACCGATCGATGGCGGCGGCCCTGGCGCTGCTGGTGCTGGGGATCATCGGCATCGCGTTCGCCCAGCCCGACGGCGACGACGTCCGTCCCCTGCTGCTCGTGGCCGGCGTGATCGCCGTCGTCCTCGGCGTCGTCCTCGCCGCGCCGGCCGCGATCCGCGCCCTCGCCGCGCCGGCCGCCCACCTGCCGTTCGCGGCCCGCCTCGCCCTGCGCGACCTGGCCCGCTACCAGGCGCGGGCCGCCGCCGCGCTGGCCGCCATCACCCTCGCCATCGGCATCGCCGTCTCCGTCGTCGCCCTGGCCCAGGCGAACGTGGCCCACGGCGATCAGGGCAACCTGTCGGACCGCCAGCTCCTGGTCTCGTTGGCGCCCATCCGCTCGGCGCCGGTCACCGTGCCACCGGATGGGACCCAGGACCCCGCTGAGTTGGCGCGGCTCGACGCCCAGGCCGCCGCGGTTGCCGCCGCGCTCGGACCGTCGACCGTCTTCGCCCTCGACGTGGCCATCGATCCGTCGACGCCGACGGCCTCGGGCGAGCGCGTGCCGGTCATGGTGGCCACCCAGCACGGCAACAGCTTCGAGGAGCACGGCGTGGCCTACGTGGCCACGCCCGAGCTGCTCGCGCGGTACGGCATCGACCCACCGGCCGCCGCCGACGCGATCGAGCTGCTCACGTCGATGTCGGGCGATGTCCTGCTCCTCGACGTCACCGACCCGCCCGCCCGCGGCGAGGACGTGGCGACGACGGGTGTCCGACGAGCACCCCTGCCGGCGTACACGTCAGGCCCCCGATCGCTCATCACCGCCGACGGCATGCAACGGCACGGCTGGATCCCGCTGCGCACCGGCTGGCTCGTCGAGACCGCGACGCCGCTCACGCCCGACCAGATCGCCCAGGCGCGCGACGCGGCGGCCGCCAACGGCCTCACCATCGAGGTCCGCCGGACGCAGGACGGCGTGGCCGAGGTCCGCAACATCGCCACCACCATCGGTGCCCTGACCGCCCTGGCCATCGTGGCCATGACGATCGGCCTGATCCGCAGCGAATCCCGTCGCGACCTGCGCACGCTGACCGCGACGGGCGCATCGCCCCGCACCCGGCGCGCCATCACTGCGTCCACGGCGGGGGCGCTCGCCCTGCTCGGCGTCACCCTCGGCGTCGCCGGTGCGTACGTCGGGCTGCTCGCCGCCTACCACGCCGACCTCTCCCAGCTCGTGCCGCCGCCGACCCTCAACCTGATCGAGCTGCTCGTCGGACTGCCGCTGGTCGCGGGCGCCGCTGGTTGGCTGCTGGCCGGGCGCGAGCCGACTCGGTTCGCCCGCCAAGCGCTCGACTGAGAGCGGACCGAGCGGCGCTACGGCATCAGGATCACGATGTCGGCGACGACCTGACCGGCATCGCCGATGTGGTAGCCGACGCCGAGCTGCGTCCCGACGGTCAGCGCCCCGGGGGCGCACTGCGTGTTGCCGGCGTAGAACGGCGTGGCGGCCGGGTCGATGGTGACCGGCGACGTCGGCGCCGACTCGTCCGTGAGGGCGACGGTGATCGAGGTCGGGTCGACGCTGCTCACCGTGGCCATCGACTTGCCAACGGCGGCCGGTGCCACGTCGGGGTCCGGCGAGTCCGGTGGCGTCTTCGACTCGGGCTCGTCGACCGGCGGGGCCGGAGCGCCGATGTCGACGAGGAGCACGTGGTCGACGCCATCGGCGCCAGGGGTGGTCGCCAGGCCGATCGATTCGCCGACGGCGAGCGCGGGCGGCGCGACGAGGGGGACGCCGGCGTCGACCCAGCTCGTCGTGGGTTCGAGGACGGCAGCGCCGGACGTGACTGCGGCCGGGTCGGCGTCGTCGACGCGGAACGTGACCTGGGTGCCATCGACCGACAGGAGCGTCACCATCCCCTTGAAGCCGCGCTCGTCGAAGCCGCGCTCGTCGGCCGTCGGGTTCGGGTCGACCGGCTTGGTGGCCGCGACGTCGGGCGTCGGGATCGCCGCGCGGACGTGGGTGAGCACGACGTCGCAGGCCTCGAGGGCGATCGGATCGCCTGATCCGCTCGCCGGTCCGGCGGCGGCCACGCCGTTCGACGCCCCCGGCCCGTGCTCGCGCACGGCGACGAGTCCGCCGACCATGGCGGCGACGCCGGCCCCGGCGACCCCGACCTTGACCGCCTGGCGACGTCGGGCCCGCGACGCGATCCGCCGGCGCAAGCCGACCGCGTCGAACCTCGGGTCGACGGATGCGGCGAGCTCGTGCAGTCGGTGGGACAGATCGGTGTCGATCATCAGCGGCTCCTCTTCGTGGTGCGGGACGGGTGGGTGTTCACGGTCGGCGGGCGGTCTCGCCGTCGAGCGCCGCCCGCAGTCGGGCGAGGCCCCTCGCGGTCTGGCTCTTGACCGTGCCGACGGAGCAACCGAGGGCGGCGGCCGTCGCTGCTTCGTCGAGGTCGAGGTAGTGGCGCAGCACGACCGCGGCGCGCTGGCGGCGGGGGAGGTTGGCGAGGGCGCGCCGCAACCGGTCGTGGTCGTCGACGGTGCCGATCGCATCGGTCGCCGCCCGGTCCGGCAGCGTGCCGCGTGGTACCTCACCGTGCCACTTGCGCCGCCGCCAGCTGATCGCCGTGTGGACGACCGCGGCGCGGGCATACGGGAGCGGGTCACCTCTGGCGACGACCGTGGCCCACCGCCGGGCCACCTTGGCGAGGGCGATCTGGACGACGTCCTGGGCCGCGCCGACGTCGCCGACGATGAGGAACGCGCAGCGGATCAGGGACGTGGCGTGGGCGATGACGAAGCCGTCGAACTCGTCGAACGGATCGACCACCGGACCGGTGACCGTGCCGTCGTCGACGGCGGACGTGTCTGACGGTCGGGTCATCGGCGCTGGGATCGGAGCCGGTGTGACGTCCACTGCCCATGTACACGCCCCAGCTGCCGCCGAAGGTTGCCATCTCGCGGCGACGTCCTAGTACCAACGTGCACTGTCGGCCCGGGACCGAGGTCCGGCACGGTGGGGTTCATGCTTCGCAATCTTGTCCCGATCGCCGTCGGCACCCTCGTCCTCGGCGTGACTGGCGGCACGGTCCTCGCTCGTGCCGGCGCCGATGACGCGCCGCCCGCGGCGCCCGGCGTCACCACCCCCTCGACCCTGACCGCCGACATCCCGACGAGCTCGACGACCGCCACCACGACCGCGGTCACCGTGCCGGCAGCGACGGACGCACCGACCGCCACTGCGGCCACCGCGGCCACTGCGTCGACGGCACCGTCGATCTCGGCGCCGGACGCGACCCCGCCGACCGCTGCCACGGTGACGTCGACGGCCGACACGGTGACCACCGTCGACGACCATGGCGGCGACCGTGGGCAGGGCACAGATGACGGAGCCGGCCATCGCAGTGGGGACGACGACGGTGGCGACGACCACGGCTCGGGCGGTCACGGCAGCGACGACCGCGGTGGCGACGACCACGGCTCCGGTGGCCACGGCGCCGACGACTGACGCCTTTACCGCTCGTTGACGCCGGGTTGGCCCGGCAAACGATGCCCCCGGACGCACCCTCGGTGCATCGACACCACGCTCCGCGCTCCGCCGTCACCGGGGCCGACGATGCCCCGTCACCCGCCGACGCGCGGTTCGTTCCCACCACCCGTGGCTCCGCGCTCGAACGGCGCTCCGTCGGCGCGGCCGCGATGCCACGTCGTTCCCCTGCGGGTCGCCGCGCTGGCGGCGTCCGCTGGCGCGACGGTGATCGCCGGGATCTTCCTCGTGACGCCGGACCACACAGGCTTCCTCCAGCCGGTCGACGACGCCGGCGCGCGACTGCTCGGCGGGTCGCACCTCGCCCGGTTCCAAGGGGCCGTGATGACGATCTCGCTGGTGGTCCCGATCGTCCTGGCGGTCGGCGCCGGCGCCGTCGCGTGGCGGCACCGACGTCGCGTGTCGTCGGCGCTCGTGCCGGGTGCGGTCGTGCTCGTCGCCTACGTGGTGTCGGCGGTGGCGGCGCTGCTGGTGTCTCGTCCGGGCCCGGCCGGCGACGTCCCGTCGACGTTGGCGACGTCGTTCCCGTCGGTCGCCGGCGCGATGGCCCTCGCCCTCGCCTTGACCGTCCGCCGGCACCTCCCGGTCGACCGGCGGTGGGCGACGGCGGCGCTCGCCGTCGCCGTCGTTGCGGCGGTCGTGCGCATCGTCACCGGTGTCACGTGGCCGCTCGACGAGGCCGTCGGCGCAGCCCTCGGCGCCCTCAGCGTGTGGACGTTCGCCCTCGTGCCGAGCAGGCGCCGCGTCCGCCGGCGCCGTTCGACCCACCGCCGACGCGTCGCCCTCGCGGTGTCCGCGGTCGCGCTCATCGGGCTCGTCCCGGTCGGTCGCTCCTATGGCGGTTACCTCACCGCGCCGGGTGACGTCGGTGTCGACCAACGCACCATCGAGTGGCTGCGCGACGTCGGACTCGGCCCGTTCGTGGACCGCGCCGAGTCGTGGTGGCTGTGGCACCACCTGCCGTCGACGACCGCGACGATCAGCGCCCTCCCCGACGTCGGGATCGACCTCGGACCGGTCAACGGCGCGGCGGCCCTCCCGGTGGTCGCGGCGCCGATCTCGCCGACCCTTCCGGGCGAGGGCGTGTGGCGGACGGCCGCCTCCGACGCGGCCGGCGTCGTGCAGATCGCCACGACGACGTTCCGTCCCGACCCGGCCCATCCCAGCCTCGTCGCCGGCGTTGCGTGGATCGACCACCTGACGACGCGGCTCGACCTCATCGCCGGCACGATGCAACCGGGCGGCGGCGCCGGACCGGCAGGGGCCACGGTGCCCACCGCGCAGCTCGGCTCGCTGCTGGCCGCGTTCAACTCCGGCTACAAGATGCGCGACACCCCCGGCGGGGCGCTCGTCGAGGGCCGCCAGGTCCGCGCCATGGTCGCCGGCGTGGCGACCGTCGGCATCCGCGCCGACGGCACGGCGAGGGTCGGCGAGTGGGGCCGCGACCTCACCGCGGCCGACGGGTTCGTGGCCCTGCGCCAGAACCTGCACCTGATGGTCGACGGCGGCCGCACCGTCCCCGGACTCGCCGGCAACACCGGTGGGCGATGGGGGACCGTGCGCAACGGCCTGCCGACGTGGCGCTCCGGGCTCGGCATCAGCGCCGGCGGCGACCTCGTGTACGTCGCCGGCGATCAGCTCACGCTCGGCGTCCTCGGTGACGCCCTCGTGCGCGTCGGTGCCGTGCGCGCCATGGAGCTCGACATCCACGACGGGATGGTGACGTTCAACCTGTTCAGCCATGACCCCGCGCTCGTCGGTCACAAGTTGCTGCCCGACATGCCGAAGCCGGCCGACCGCTACCTGCGGCCCGACTGGCGGGACTTCTTCACCGTGACGTCGCGGTGAGCGCGCTCGCCGTCACCCCGCGCCCCGCCGCGAGCCGGAAGCCCGGCGTCGCCGTGTGGCTCCGGGCGACCAGACCGCGGCAGTGGCCGAAGCACCTGCTCGTCGCGTTGTGTGCCGTCAGCTCGATGACGTTCGGCCTACGGATCGGCATCGACCTCGCGGTCGCCTTCGTCATCGTCGCCGCGGGGCGCTGTCGGCGGCGACCGGGGCAGCACTCGCGGGCTACGCCGGCCTGACGGTCGACTACCGCCTGCGGCTCAAGTGCATCGTCTACCTCGACGTCGTCGTCCTCGCCGCCGGGTTCGTGCTGCGCGTGCAGATCGGTGCCCTCGCCATCGGACACCACGCGGGCACGGCATCGGCTATCGGCTCGGCGGACGTCATCACCGCCATCGCCGGCACCGTGGCCGGCGCTGCGCTGGTCGTGTGGCTGGCCGACACGACGATGTTCGTACACGAACGCGAGGGCCTGGTGCTGGTGGGGCTCGTCGTGGCGGTCGGCACGCTGCGCGTGCTGCGCCTGGCCCACCGTGGCGCGCTCGCCGCACCGGTGCCCACGATGAGCGCTCCGCGTTGCAGTCGTCGGTGGATCGGTTGGCGATCCTCAGTCGTCGGCCGTGCCGGCGTCAGGGAGCAGGCCCAGCTGGCCGAGGATCGTCATCGTGTCCCAGGTGATCCACCACTCGCTCAGCTTTCCGTCCGCGACCATCATCATCCCGGCGAAGTCGAACTTCGCACGCCTTCCGGTGGGCTCGAAGCCCCCGAATGGACCGAGGTGGGTTCCTTCGTAGGTCGCATAGATGCCGATGAGGTCACCATCGCAGGCGACGTGGGTCGGCGTCTGGACGTTGTCGGGGAACGCCGCCGTGAACGCGTCGAGGAACGCCTTGAAGTCATCGAGGCTCCGGACCTCGACGTCCGGTGTCGGTTCGCAATGGCGGACGAAGTCCGCAGCGACGATGGCGTCGAGTCGGTCCATCTCCCGATCGTTCATGGCGTCGAAGAACTCGGTGACCATTGCGCGGGCGTCCTGTCCGGCGAGCGACATGCCTGCACTCCCTCTCGTGTGGATCGGCGCGAATCATGGCACGGCGCGAACGGTGCGCTGCTCGGGACCGTACCGACGGAGCCCGACGCCGGCATTGCCTGGTGCGCCGAGCTCGCTGCAGGTGCACCGACATCACGACGCAGGACCGACGCCACTCGCGGCGCCGAATTTACCGGTGGTTGACGGGCGGCGACCTGGGCGATGACCGAGCGATCCGTACCGTCGGCTGCTCGGGCCCCCAAGGAGTTGCGGCCATGTCTGTCGGTCACGTCCTCGACGAGCACTGGTGCTGAGCTGGCACGGGCGCGCTCCCGTGTGTGTGGCAGTCGCCGCCGCCCTGGCGGTGATCGTGCTGTGGGCGATGGTCGTCTCGCACACCGGGTTGAGCCGGATCGACGAGCCGGTGGCGGAGTGGGTCGCGGTGAACGTGACGGGCTCGGCCGTGGCGTGGTGGAAGGTGGTCACGTCGCTCGGATCGGCCCCGGTGGTCATGGCGCTGCTCGCCGTCGTGGCGCTGGTCGGGGCGGCGGCCCGACGCCGGGCGTCGATCGTGCTGTTCGTGGCCGTCGTCGGCGTCGGTGAGCACCTGCTCGCGAACTGGTTGAAGCTGATCGTCGATCGGGCCCGTCCCGACCTGCTGCAGCACGTCACCGCGTCGGGCAGCGCGTTCCCGTCGGGACACGCGGCGGCAGCCGCGGGCTGCTGGGCGGCGGCCGCGCTCGTGCTCGGCGTGGGATCACCGAGACGCCGCCGTTGGCTCCTCGCCGCCGCCGTCGTCGTCGCCGTTGCGGTCGCGATCAGTCGGGTGATGCTCGGCGTGCACTGGGTCACCGACGTCGCCGCCGGACTGGCTGTCGGCTGGGGTTGGTGTGCCGTCGTCGTGCTGGCGTTCAGCCGGCCCGGCGGTGACGGAGGCGCTCGATCAGGAGCGGCGCGAGGGAGATGGCGAGGATGGCGACGGCGGCGTACTCGAGGTTGTCGCGGATGAAGGCGACCTCGCCGAGCAACGCGCCGAGGGTCGTGATCCCGATCGCCCACAGCGCGGCGCCGATCAGGTTGAACGTGACGAACGTCCGGTAGTGCATCCGACCGACGCCGGCGACGACCGGCGTGAACGTGCGCACGACGGGCACGAAGCGGGCGAGGACGAGGGCCCACGGGCCGCGCTGGGCGAAGAACGCCTCGGCGCGAGCGGCGTTGGCCGGGTTGAAGAGTCGTGAACGGGGTCGGTTGGAGACCCCGGGCCCGAACCGTCGTCCGAACATGTAGCCGACCTGGTCGCCGAGCGCCGCGGCGACGAAGGCGACGCCGGCCGTGATCGGCAGGGGCGGCAGCACGTGGCCGCCGGCGGCGGCGCTCAGGAACCCGGCCACGAACAGCAGGGTGTCGCCGGGCAGGAAGAAGCCGATCAGCAGGCCGCTCTCGGCGAAGACGATCGCGGCCAGCAGGATCAGGCCGCCGGAGCCGAGCCAGCTCTGGACGTCGAACATTCAGGTACCTCGCAGCAGTTCGAGTTGGGGGTGTCGGGCGTGGCGTTGGGCGAGGGCGGTGGCGACGGCGGCCGAGCCGGTGGCGATGACGGCCACCGCGGCGAGGTACGGCCACGGCACGGCGAGCGTCGCCGGGGGAGGGTCGAAGACGCCGGTGAGGACCTTGATCAGCATCTGCGTCAAGGCCCAGCCACTGACGGCGCCGGCCGCCAGACCGGCGATGGTGACGACGGCGGTCTCGGCCCACAGGAAGCCGCCGAGCTGGCGCGGTCGGGCCCCGACGGCGATGAGGATGGTGGCGGTGCGTCGCCGTTCGTAGAGCCCGAGCCACAGGCTCAGCCCGCTGGCCGCGGCGGCGAGGACGAGGGCGAAGCCGAGCTCGACACGGGTGAGCCCGGCGAGATCGACGGCGGTGAGGCTGGAGCCGATGAGGCGTCGGCTGGAGTCGATGTCGTTGACCGAGGCGTCGGTGCCGAGCTGCGTGCGCAGGTCGGCGGCGACCGATGCCGTGGCCTGCCCGGCGGCGTCGATGAGGACGGTGCCGATGGCGTCGTTGCCGGTGCGGGCCGCGACGTAGGTGGCGTTGGCGACGAGGAAGCTGTCGCTGGGTGCGGTGGGGAACTCCTTGGCGACGCCGACGTAGTGGAACGGCACCGTCACGTACTCCTTGGTGCGGCCGTCCTGCAGGCGCAGGTTCAGCAGGTCTCCCGGCTGCAGCTGGTAGTCCCGCACGGTCTCGGCCGACACCAGGACGGCGTCGGGTTGGGCGGCGAGCGTGGCGAGGAGCTGATCGGCGCCGCCACCCTGGAAGTAAGCGTCCTGGAGTCGGCCGGCGGTTTTGATCGTCGCCGGGTTGACCCCGTACAGGTCCTGGAGGTCGGACCCGACGTACGCGAAGCGGTGCTGGATCGGCTCGGCGTGTCGAACGCCCGGGGTGGCGGCGATGGCCGTGATGGCGCTCGAGTCGGGTCCGAGCGTGACACCGGGCGAGATCACCGCCGCGATGTCGCCGCCGTTCGTGAGCACGGCGTCGACCTCAGCTTGCTGTCGATAGGTGGCGTTGAACGTGGCCGTCGAGATGGCGAAGGCCGCGGTGAGGGCGACGAACGCCGCGGTGGCCGCGACGAGGTGGCGTTGGCGGCGGATGCTGGCGGCGATGACCCCGGCGAGCGAACCGGTGAACGGGCGCAGCAGCCAACGCGTCGCCGGCCGCCACGACGCGCTCGCCGCGGTGAGGCGGTAGGCGAGCAGGCCACAGCCGATCCACAGCAGGGCCGGCCCGGCGAACGCCCAGTAGCTGACCGAGATGTTCGGCACGCCCTCGGGGGCCAGGACGAGCTGGTAGCCGCCACGAGCGGTGAGCCAGAACACGACGACCGCGCCAGCGAGCGCGACGACGTCGAGGCCCCAGCGCATCCAGCGGGGGTTGCGCTGCGTGGCGAGACGGCGGCGGGCCGCGGTCACGTTGGTGCGGCGGAGGTCGTGCCACGTGGGTGCGATGACAGCGAGGACGGTGATGACGACGCTGGCGGCGACCGCCAGCCCGATGACTGTGGCCGTCGCGCCAGCGGTCGCGCCGAACGTGGCGGTGCCGAACGCGATGGCGCCGATCCCGGCGGCGGCGGCCAGTCCGATGGCGACGCCGGTGACGGCGATGACGGCCGCTTCGGCGCCGGCGAGGGCGAGCAGCTGCCGGGTCGTCGCGCCGCGGGCCCGGGCGAGCGCGTGCTCGCGTCGTCGTTGGGTCTGGTTGACGCGCTGGATGGCGAAGGCGAGGAGCCCGGCGAGGGCGGCGCCAGGTGCGCCGAGGAACAAGAACAGGATCTGGGCGTAGAGGGCGTCGCCGCGTGCGGCGGCCAGGGTCGCGGCGAGGTTGTCGCCGACGTGGCCGCTCCCCGCCAGGGCGACGTCGAGGTTGCTGGCCCGTCCGGTGATCTCGCGGTAGGCGCCGGCGGGGTCGGCGGGGAGGTGGTGATCGACGCGCGCGTGGAACTGGTGCTCGACGAGATCCGGGCGCGAGGCGGCGAGCTGGTCGAAGCCGTCATGCCACGCCTGGGCGGGGAGCAGCAGCACGTTGTCGGGGGGAGCCTGCAGCCCGCTCCCGGGTGGCGCACCGACCGCTTGGAACAGCGAGTCGGCGTGCGGCAGGTCGACGATGCCGGCCACGGTCACGTCGACCGGCGGGGCGCCGTCACGTCCGATCGAGATGGTGTCGCCGGGTGCGGCAGCCAGGTTGGCCGCGGTCTGCTGGTACAGGAGCACGCCGTGGTCGCGGCCCAGGAGGGTGCGGACCTGATCGGGGAACGTGGCGAGGTAGGTGTCGCTGATGCCGAGGACTTGCCCCGGGCCGGTCGTCTGCGTGCTCGCTGCGCCGTGGTGCGAGAACCCGGTGGTCGTGGCGATCTCGACCGGCTCCGTGGCGGTGACGGTCGGGTCGGCGGCGAGCGCATCGGCGACCTGCTGCGGATCGGCGCCCGCCGTTGCTTCGACCTGCCAGTCGACGGCCACCGTTGCGATCGCCCGTCGGGTCATCGTGGCCTTCGAGGACGGCGAGGAACACCCCGAGGCTCGCCAGCAGCGCGACGGCGATGGCGACGGCGAGCGCGGTGGCGACGAGGCGGCCCGGTCGCCGTCTCACCAGCCCCGCCACCCACGAGGTGGTCAATCGGACGGTGCTCATCGCGCCACCGGATGCGGTTCGACGATGCGGCCGTCGTGCATGCCCCATCGCGTCGACAGGCGGTCGGCGACGAGCGGGTCGTGCGTGCTGACGACGAGCGCACCGCCGTCCTGCACGGCGTCGAGCAGGGCGTCCATCACCACGACCGCCAGCTCGCGGTCGAGCTGGCCGGTGGGCTCGTCGGCGAGCAGCAGGCGCGGTCGAGTGACCGTGGCGCGAGCGAGCGCGACGCGCTGGGCTTGGCCGCCCGACAGCTGGTCGGGGAGGTGGGTCGCCAGGTTCGCCAACCCGAGTCGGGCCAGGATCTCAGCGGCGCGGCGCGTGGCCGCCGACTCGGACTCGCCGGCGAGGAGCAGCGGGAGGGCGACGTTCTCGCTGACGTCGAGCGCCGGCAGCAGGCTCGGCGCCTGGTGCACGACGGCGATCGGCCCCGGGCGCAGCCGACCCGGACCCAACGCCGGCCAGGCGATGGTGCCGCTCGTCGGGGCGTCCAGACCGGCGAGCAGGTGGAGCAGCGTGGTCTTGCCGGATCCGGAGGGCCCGATCAGCGCGATGCGGTCGCCGTGGAGCACGTCGAAGGAGATGTCGTCGACGGCGTGGAGGTCGCCGAAGCGTCGAGTCACGTGGTCGAGGCGGGCCAGGGGCTCGGGGGTCACGGCGCCAGCCGTCCGTCGACGAGGGTGAGGTGCCGGTCGGCATGGCGGGCGACGTCGGGGTCGTGGGTGACGATGACGATCGCGGCGCCGTGGTCGGCCCGGGTGCGCAGGACGGCGAGGATGCGTTGGGCGTTGTCGGTGTCGAGCTCGCCCGTCGGTTCGTCGGCGAGGATCAGCGCGGGGTCGTTGGCGAGGGCGACGGCGAGGCCGGCGCGGGCGACCTCGCCGCCTGACAGCGTGGTCGGCCGGGCGGTCGCTCGATGGGCGATGTCGGTCTCGGCGAGCACGCGCATGTCGTGGGGGTCGCGTCCGGCCAGGCGGCGGGCGAAGGCGACGTTGCCGGCGACGTCGAGGTGCTCGAGCAGGTTGTCGGTCTGGAAGAGCAGGCCGACGTGACGGGCCCGGATCGCGGCGCGCTCCGGCTCGGGGCGGCGGGTGAGGCGTTCCCCGGCGATGGTCACGGTGCCGCCGTCGGGCTCGTCGAGGCCGGCGAGGCAGTGGAGCAGCGTCGACTTGCCGGAGCCCGACGGCCCGCTGATGGTGACGACCTCGCCGCGCGCCACGTGCAGCGTGGCGCCGCGCAGGGCGAGGGTCTCGTCGTCGTCGGCGTGGAAGAAGCGGTAGAGGTCGCGGGCGTCGACGACCGGCGCGGGGGTCAGCCCCACGACAGGGAGTCGGTGACGGCGCGCCACGGGTCGACGTTGTCGGCGCCCTTGGCCCCGGAGAGCGTGAGGGTCACGAGGGTGCCGTTGTCGAAGAACACGTACCGCTCGACGGCGAGCAGGGCCCGCTTGCCGGTGACCGGATCCGGGTCGCTGCCGATCTCGTAGGTGGCCAGCACCCCGGTGCCGCCGCGCCGCTGCACGGTCGTGACGTCGCTCAGCTTGAACGTCGGGTTCTCGGCGACGTCGGCGAGGCCGCCGTTGCGGACGTCGTCCAGGCTCGGCGCCTGGGACGCGGTGGTGGCCTCGATGGTGATCGAGTTGTAGTGATCGGTGAACGTCGTCGCCGCCGCGGTGCCGGTCTGGGCCCAGCCCTCCGGGACCTTGACCGAGAACGGTTGCCCGGCTGGTCGGTACGGGACGAACACCTGGTTGTCCGGGATGTCGCCGGGCTCCACGACCTCGGGGGCGTTCGGGTCGACGCCGTTGCTGGCGGCCGTCGTCGATGTGGTCGCGGGTGACGTCGACGTCGGTCCGGCCGTCGAGCCCGAGCACGCGGCGAGCGCGAGCAGGGCGGCGATGGGGACGAAGCGGAGCATCACGTGGTGGTCTCGTGAACAGCGAGGTGGAAGGCGAGGTACGCCGGGAGGTGAGCCCGCCAGTACGGACGGTCGTGGCCGCCCGGGCTCCACTGCGTCGTGATGTCGACGCCGATGCGCTGCAGTTCGTCGGCGAGGCGGCGGGCAGGCAGCCTGAGTGGATCGTCGTCACCGGCGTCGATGAACACCGGCACGGTGCCCCGAGGGACGTCGAGCCGGGTGGGGAGGGCCGGGCTGTGGAGGCCGAGCGAGCTGAACCGCCGGGGTGCTCGCAGCACGGTCTGCAGTGCTTGGCCGCCTCCTCTCGAGATGCCCGAGATCGCGGCGGCGCCGTGCGGGTGGAAGCGCTGCTCGACGGCGGGCAGGACGGCGTCGAGCACCAACGCGCTGACATCGGTGCTGGCGTTGAGATCGGGGGCGACCGCGACGAGCGGCGTGGGATGCGCCGACGCCGCGGCGCGCACGGCGGTAGCGAGCCCGATGTCGATCCACTGCGACGCATCGGCGCCGGCCCCGTGCAGCAGCACGACGGCGAGTGCCGGCACGGTCGTTGGTGGACTGCCGCGAAAGAGGCAGCGCACCGACCGCCCGCCGTGGGCGACCTGGAAGCTGCCGCCCGACGCGCCGGGCTCCGTGGAGGGCGCGGCCTGGCACGCCGCCAGCGCGACGAGCGCGCCGAGGCCGAGCAGTTGGCGGCGCGTGCAGTCCGGCTCCATCGCTGCTGATCGTCCGGTGGTGCCGGTCGGCGCGGCACCAAGTCGCCTTCAACGCCCGGTAAACCGTGCCCTCGCCCCGTCCGACCAACGCCCGCAGGCCCATACCCTCGGCGTTGTGCCTCGGACGTTGCTGCTGGTCGAGGACGACGTCGCGATCGCCGACACGGTGCGCGCCACGCTGACCTCGCACGGGTTCGACGTCAGGGTGGCGCCCGACGGCGCGGTCGCCACCGAGCTGCTGGAGGCCCGCCTCCCTGATCTCCTGCTGCTCGACGCCGGCCTGCCGGACATCGACGGCTTCTCGTTGTGCCGGTGGGTGCGCCAGCAGCACCCGCTGCTGCCGATCATCATCGTCACGGCGCGCGACGCCGACATCGATGTGGTGGTCGGCCTCGACGCCGGCGCCGACGACTACGTCACCAAGCCCTTCTCGACGGCCGTGCTCCTCGCCCGCATCCGGGCCAACCTCCGCACGGCGTCGCTGCACGATCCGGAGGCGGCGATCGAGGTCGGTCGGATGCGCGTCGAGCCCGCCGCCTACCTGGTGCACGTCGACGGCCGACCGGTCGAGCTGCGGCCGCGGGAGTTCGAGCTCCTCTTGGCCCTCGCCCGCGAGGCCGGGCGCGTGATCACCCGGGAGCGGCTGCTGGCCGACGTGTGGGACATGCACTGGGAGACGTCGACGAAGACGCTCGACATGCACGTCCACGTGTTGCGCCGCAAGCTGGCAGGCGTCGTCGACATCGCCACCGTGCGCGGCGTGGGCTATCGCCTCGACGTCCCCTGAGCGTCAGGTCGTCAGCTCGAGCAGCACCACCGAGAACGTCGGCGGCTGGCGGCGGGTGAGCAGCAGGCGCCCGCCCTCGGCCTCGGTGATCGATCGGGCGAGGGCCAGGCCGATCCCGTTGCCGTTGCCGGTGCCCCGCTCGAACACCGACTCGTCGAGGGCGTTGCTGCCGTCGTCGCTGACGTCGATGGCGACCCCGCCGGCCAGCGACCGCACCTCGACGTCGATGGGACCGGCGCCGTACCGGAGGGCGTTGTCGATCAGGACGTCGAGGGTCTGGTCGACGGCGACGCGGTTGGCCTGGGCCACGTGGTCGTCCTGGCGGCCGGCGACGACTCGGATGCGGCGGTCATGGGCCGCAGCGGCGTCGGCCCAGCGGGCCGCGGCATCGCGGGCAGCGAGGTCGAGGTCCGTGGCCCCGCCGTGCGGGGTGGCCTCGCGGGCGTAGGCCAGCAGGTGCTGGACGGTCGTCTCGATGCGATCGAGATCGGTCATGCAGGCGGCGATGGCATCGAGGTCGTTGGGATCCGTCTCGACGTGCTCGAGCGTCAGGCGCAGGTGGGTCAGCGGCGTGCGCAACTGGTGCGACACGTCGGCGCTGAAGCGGCGCTCGCGGGCCAGCACCTCGTGGGCCTGGCGCGAGCTGTCGGCGAGGGCGACACCGAGGGCGTCGATCTCGGCGATCGAGGTCGGCGCGGGCGGGTCCACGACACGGCCCTGACCGATCTCGGCGGCCAACCCGGCCAGCTCGTCGACGGGACGACCCAGGCGGCGGGCGAGGATCCGGGCGATGAACCAGGCGATGCCGAGGGCCACGAGCGCGGCCGCCGCCATCACGCCCCACGCGATCGCCGTCCGCTGCGTCATGTCGGCGCGGTCCTCGTGGAGCCGCAGCGCGCCGACGACGTTGTCGTCGGTGCCCGACGTGATCGGGTAGGCGACCACCAGCTGGCCGGTGGTCGTCGTGGTCGGGATGCCCCGCAGCGCCCGGCGGGTCTGGTCGTCCGGAGTCACCGGTCCATCGCCGACGAGGCGCCGCCCGTCGACGTCGTACACGCTGACGCCCTGGTCATCGTCGGGCACGGTGAGCTCCTGCAGCTCGGAGGCCTGCAGGGGCACCGAGATCTCAGCGAGGGAGCGGGCCGCGGCGGCCTGCAGCTCGACCACCTCGGACTGCAGGATCGTGCGGTGGACGGCGATGGCGAGCGGGATGCCGAGGGCGAGCAGCACCAGGGCGGTGACCCCGACGATCGCGGTGGCGATGCGCCGGGTCATGCGCCTTCGAGGCGGTAGCCGACGCCGCGCACCGTCGTGATCTCGACGACGCCGTCGAGCTTGCGACGCAGGGCGAGGACGTGCATGTCGAGCGTCTTGGTCGTGGTCTCCCAGTGCATGTCCCACACGTCGGCCAGGAGGCGCTCGCGGGTGACGACCTTGCCGACGTCGCGGGCCAGGGCAGCCAGCAGCTCGAACTCGCGTGGCCGCAGGGCCACCGCCGCCCCGTCGACCACGGCGACGTAGGCGCCCGGGTCGAGGTGCAGGCGACCGATGGTGACGGGCGCCGTCGGGTCGGGTGCCGTCACCCCTCGGAGGTGGGCGCGGACGCGAGCGAGCAGCACGCTCATCGAGAACGGCTTGGTGACGTAGTCGTCGGCGCCGGCGTCGAGGCCGACCACCACGTCGATGTCGGCGTCACGCGCCGTGACGATGATGATCGGCAACGAGCGGTGCTGCTCGCGGACCCACCGGCAGAGCGAGAACCCGTCGACGTCGGGCAGCCCGGCGTCGAGCAGCAGCAGTTCGGGGACCGCCTGCTCGAGGTGGTCGGTGGCGGCTGCGCCGTCGCGGGCCCAGGTCACGTCGTAGCCGTGCTGGCGCAGCGAGGTCGTGACGGCGTCGCCGATCGACGGGTCGTCCTCGACGACCAGGACCGCAGCCGCCATGGCCCCAGCGTATGCGGCATGACCACGTCGTTCGACGAGACGCAGGCCGATTTACTGTCCGTTGAACATCGGGTGTTCATCCTGCCGGAGCGCACGCTCTCAAGCGTGCCTAACACGACGACGACTGACAGCGACTGGATGCCATGCGACGCCCCTCCGACCTCTTCCGCCCCTCCACCCGCTGTTCCGTGGCCATCGGCGCCCTCGCCGTGCTCGCCACGACGACGGCGGCCTGCGGGGACGACGACGGCGCCTCCAACCGCACGGACGTCGCCGTCATCGAGACGACCGGCGGCACGACGCCGGAGGAGAAGCAGTCCACCGATGCCGAGGTCAGCGCCGGGCTCAAGGCGCTGCCGGCGCTGGTGGCCGCCGCCGCCGCCACCGTCGGCACCTCTGCCGCCGCCGACGCGTTCGAGCCGATCGAGGCGTCGTGGCAGACCTATGAGGGCACCGTGCGGTCGAAGGAGCAGGACATCTACCTCGCCATCGAGGACGAGTTCGCGAACGTCCAGAAGGCCCTCGAGGACGGCGATGCCGCAGTCGCCGAGGCCGCCCACACCAAGATCCAGGCCGCCGTCGACGAGTACCTGACCAAGCACCCGTGAGGCTGGCGCGAGCGGCGATCGCGGCCGGCGCCCTGCTGCTCGTCGTCGTGGTCGGGCTGGGCCACCCGGCCCATGCCCAGACGGTGTCGGGCGACGACGCCATCGCCGAGTTGCAGCGCGTCCGCACGTCGATCGACCACACGCTCACCCTGATCAAGGCCGGCCAGGCCGACGAGGCGTTCGCCGCGGCTCGTGACGGCTACCTGCAGCACTTCGAGAACGTCGAGATCCCGCTGCGGGCGATCGACAACTCGCTCACCATCCGCGCCGAGGCGAAGTTCGCCGAGATCCGCCAGCAGATCCGCGACCGCGCCAGCGTCGACACGGTGCGCACGTCGCTGATCGAGTTGCGCACCCTCATCGACGACTGCGAGCGACGCCTGACGACGGTGGGGCCGGCCGCCGCGACGCTCGTGCTGAGCCAGTCGTTCATCATCATCTTCCGCGAGGGCTTCGAGGTCGTGCTCCTCGTGTCGATCCTGCTCGGCTACCTGGAGGCCGCCCGGTCGACGCAGTTCATCAAGCCGATCCTCATCGGCATCGGGCTCGCCGCCGTGGCCACGGCGCTGACGGTGTTCGCGATGCGCTGGCTCTTCGCCATCCTCCCCGTGAGCATCGAGGTGGTCGAGGCGATCACCGCGCTCGTCGCCGTCGCCGTGCTCGTCTACGTCTCGTTCTGGCTCGTCGCCCGCCTGGAGCACAAGCGCTGGATGGAGTTCGTCAAGGCCCGGCTGTGGAGCGCGGTGTCGCTCGGCTCGATGGCGTCGTTGGTCCTCGTCGGGTTCACGTCGGTGTACCGCGAGGGCTTCGAGACGGCGCTCTTCTACCAGTCGCTGTGGTCGTTCGGACCGGGCCTCGGTGAGTACGTCCTGCTCGGTCTGGCCCTCGGGATCGTCGCCCTGGTGATCGTGTCGTGGGCGATCTTCCGCCTCGGCCGACGGCTGCCGGTCCGGCGTGTTCATGAACGTCGCCGTGGCGCTGATCATGCTCAGCTCGATCGCCTTCCTCGGCAACGCCGTGCACTCGCTGCAGAGCGCCGACCTCGTGCCCTACCACGAGCTCGACGGCTGGCCGCGACTGCCGATCTTCCTCGCCCAGGCCACGGGCTACTGGCCCACCGCCCAGACCGTCGCCGCCCAAGCCGGCCTCACCGCGGTCTACCTGCTCGGCGCGCTGTACGCGTTCGTGCTCCGCCCGATGCGCGTCAACCGTCGACTGTCGACACCGCAGCCGGCGTGAGCGCGCCGCTGCGGATCCGGGTCGGCGTCGACGTCGGCGGCACGTTCACCAAGGCGGTCGCCGTCGACGTGGCGTCGGGTGCCGTCGTCGCCCAGGCCGTCGTGCCGACGAGCCACGGTGCCGCCAACGGCGTGGCTGAGGGGATCGTCGCCGCCGTCGTGGAGGTCGCGGCCGTCGTCCCGGTGAGCGCCATCGACCTCATCACCCACTCGACGACGCAGGCCGTCAACGCGCTGCTGGAAGGCGACGTCGACCCGGTCGGGGTGATCGGCCTCGGTCGCCAACCCGACCTCGGCCGGACCCGCCGCCGCACCACCCTGTCGGGCGTCGAGCTCACCCCGGGCAAGCGGCTGGCCACGGTGCCGGCCTTCTTCGACGTCACCGACGGCCTGCCGGTCGCGGACATCGGCGCCGCGCTGCGTCGCTTCCGCGATGAGGGGGTGGGCTCGGTGTGCGTGGCCGAGGCGTTCTCGCCCGACGACGACCGCAACGAGACCGTCGTCGCCGAGCTGGCGCGCGACGCCGGGTTCGCGGTCTGCGCGTCCACGGAGCTGTCGGGGTTGTACGGCCTCGAGCTGCGCACCGTCACCGCGGCGTTGAACGCGTCGGTGCTGCCGATCGCCGCCGCCACCGCCGAGTTCGTCGCCGGCGGGGCCGTGTCGGCCGGCCTGCACGCGCCGGTGATGGTGATGCGCGGCGACGGCGGTGCCACCGACCTGGCCGGCTTCCGCGCCGCACCGGTGCGCACGCTGTACTCCGGGCCGGCGGCGTCGGTCACCGGCGCGCTGCGTCACGCCCGGGTGCGCGACGGCATCATCGTCGAGGTCGGCGGCACATCGACCAACGTCGCCGCCATCCGCGACGGCCGCCCGCTGCTGTCGTACGTGCGGGTCGCGACCCACGCCACGGCCGTGCGCGCCCTCGACGTGCGCGTCGTCGGCGTCGCCGGGGGGTCGATGCTGCGGTTGCGGCGGCGCAAGGTGTACGGCGTCGGTCCGCGCAGCGCCCACATCGCCGGCCTCGGCTATGCCGGTTACGCCGACGCCGCCGCGCTGGACGGCGCCACCGTCGAGACCATCGCGCCGCGTGCCGGCGACCCGCCCGATCACGCCGTGCTGCGCCTGGTCGACGGCACGAGCGTTGCCGTCACGACGACGTGCGCAGCCCTGGCGCTGGGCATCCCACAGGCCGGCGACCACGCCGCCACTGACCCGGAGGCGGCACGCGCCGCGCTCGCCATCGTCGGCGGTCATTGCCGACTGGACGGCGACGAGGTGGCCCGCCGGATGCTGGCCGCCGCCGGCGAGGAGGTGTGCGACGTCGTGTGGGCCCTGATGCGCCAGCAGCGGCTGCGGCGCCCGACGATCGTCGCGGTCGGTGGCGGGGCCGGCGGCCTCGGACGCCACGTTGCCGCGATGCTCGACCTGCCCGTCGACATCCCCGATGGCGCGGCGGTGATCTCGTCGATCGGTGACGCCCTGTCCAACGTCCGGGCCGAGCGGGAGCGCACCGTCGACGCCGTCGACGCGGCCATCGTGCGCCGGCTCGCCGACGAGGTCAGCGCCGAGGTCGTCGCCTCGGGCGCGGCACCACACACGGTCGAGGTCCGCGTCGAGGAGCACCCCGAGCGCGGCACCATCCGGGCGATGGCCACCGGTGCCATCGCCGCCGACCACGGCGCGCTTGCTGATGGCGATGCGGTCGGGCGGGAGATCGGCCGCTACCGGCTCGTCACCGGCAGCACCACCGTCACCGTGCTCGACCGCGAGGGCGGCGTCGTGGTCGAGCTGCGGGGCGAGTCCGTCCCGCGCGACGCGCTGGCCGCCGGGTACGAGCGGTTGACCCGGTACCGCGGGCCGGTGACGCTGCGGCCGTCGATCGTCCACGTCGCCGGCGGGCGCGTCGTCGAGCTCACCGGCGTGACGGCCGTCGCCGCCGCCACCGACCTGCACGACGACGACGCCGACGACGTCTACCTCGTCGGCCGACCCACCTGAGGACTCGATGGCGATCTACACCTCCCCTGCCCGGCGCCGCGCCGCGGTCCTGATCGCGGCGGCCGCCTGCCTCGTCATCGGCGTCGTCGGCGGCCTGTTGATCGGACGGGCCACCGTCACGACGACGGCCGAACGCATCGAGCACGTCCGCACGGCCGGCGAGGACCTGGCCACGCGCGTCGAGGCGCTCACCATCGAGTACGAGCAGGCCGTCGCCGGCCAGGGGGACACGATCACCGGCGGCGTCCTCGACGCCCTCACCGGGATCCGTCGCGACACCACCGCCGTCGCCGACGATGCGCCGTGGCTGTCGGCGGCGGCCCGGGCTGAGCTCGACGCCTCGTTGCAGGCCGTCGCCGACGCCGCCGACTCGCGAGTCGACATCGCCGCGTTCTCGGACACGACGACACGGACGGCGGCCACGATCCGCGCCGCGCTCGGCGTCGGCTGACCGGCCGTCCCCTTTACCCGCCGTTGACGGCCGGTTGATCCGTCGCAAGGGCGGGCCCGTCCACACTCGACCGGGACGGCGACCCGCCGCGCCCACTCGGTGACTCGCCGTGCGGCGATGGCGTGGTCGAGGACGCGGACACCGAAACCCCGAGGGAAGCCCATGACGAGCTCGACGACCACCGACATCAGACCCGTGCGGACCCCGCCGGGCATCGCGCTCGTCGCGGCGGGCGTGGTCGTCGCCGTGGTGCTGCTGATCATCGCCGCGCTCTCGCCCCACCCCGGTCCGCTGACGCCGCTGAAGGCGATCGTGCTCGGCCTCGTGGAGGGGATCACCGAGTTCCTGCCGGTCTCGTCGACCGGGCACCTGCTCGTCGTGCAGCGCCTGCTCGGCCTCACCGGCACGGCCGGCGATCAGGCCGCCAACACGTACGCCGTGGCGATCCAGGGTGGCGCCATCCTCGCCGTCATCGGCCAGTGCCGCCATCGCATCGTCGAGCTCGCCAACGGGCTGGTCGGGCGCGACGAAGGAGGCCGCCGGCTGCTCGTGACGCTGGCGATCGCGTTCGCGCCCGTCGCGCTGGTCGGGCTCGTCGCCGGCGACACCATCACCGAGCACCTCTTCGCCCTCGGGCCGGTGATCCTCGCCTGGATCGTCGGCGGGGTGTTCCTGCTGTGGTGGCGACCCCGACGCGGCCACCGGACGATGGCCTCCTTCGGGCCCCGCGACGCCATCGTCATCGGTTGCGTGCAGCTCCTGGCCCTCTGGCCGGGGACGAGCCGCAGCCTCGTCACCATCGTCGCCGCGGTGGCCCTCGGTGCGACGATGACCGCGGCCGTCGAGTTCAGCTTCCTGCTCGGTCTCGCCACCCTCGGCGCGGCGACGGCGTTCGACCTCCTCAAGCACGGGGGCGAGCTCGTCGACGTCTACGGCTGGATCACACCGCTGCTCGGTGCCGCCGTCGCCTTCGTGGCGGCGAGCGTCGCCATCCGCTGGCTCCTGGCCTACCTGCAGACGCACTCGCTGTCCATCTTCGGCTGGTACCGCCTCGGTGTCGCCGGCCTCGCGCTCGTGCTGCTCGCGGCCGGCGCGTTGTAAGCCGCGTCGACGACGGTTGACGGGAGCCTCGTGCTGACCGCCCGCCGACCGGGCACGGCCGTCGTGCTGATGAACAAGGTCCCCGCGGTGACCCTCGCGTTCTGGGTCATCAAGGTCCTCGCCACCACCGTCGGCGAGACGGCGGCGGACTGGTTGGCGAACGACGTCGGGCTCGGACTCGGCGGCACGACCTGGTTGATGTCCGGGCTGCTGGTGGTCGCGCTCGCGGCGCAGTTCGGCACGACCCGCTACGTGCCGGCGGTCTACTGGTCGGCCGTCGTCGTGATCAGCGTGGTCGGCACGCTGGTCACCGACATCCTCACCGACGACCTCGACGTGCGGCTGGGCGTCAGCACCACGGTCTTCGCGGCCGCCCTGCTCGTGACCTTCGCCGCGTGGTACCGCGTCGAGCGCACGCTGTCGATCGACAGCATCGACACGACGCGCCGGGAGGCGTTCTACTGGGCTGCCGTCATCCTCACGTTCGCGCTCGGCACGGCCGTCGGCGACTGGCTGGCCGAGGCCCTCGCCCTCGGCTACCTCGCCTCGCTCGTGGTGTTCGCGGCGGCCATCGGCGTCGTCGCCATCGCCCACTTCTGGCTGGGTCTCGGCCCGGTCGTGTCGTTCTGGATCGCCTACGTCCTGACCCGGCCGCTCGGCGCATCGACCGGCGACTTCCTGTCACAACCGAAGGCCGACGGCGGACTGGGCCTCGGCACGACGCTCACCAGCTCGGTGTTCCTCGCCGCCATCGTCGGGCTCGTCGGCTGCCTGAGCGTCCAGGAGCACGGCCGGGACCACGCGGCCGCGGGTTGACCGAGGTCCCGCAGGGCTGCGCAGGGAGCGCGGTTCGGACGATGCAGCGATCACTTGTAGGCGATCGCTGCCGACGCCGGGCCGGCCAGCGGGAGGATCTGCACCGACCGGAAGCCGGCCTGCTCGCACCAGCCGCGGAAGTCGGCGCCGGTGAAGTCGAAGGCGTCGCCGAACTCGATGAGCATGTTCAGCGACATCATCAGCCCGAAGACGTTCTCCCGGCGGTCGTCGTCGATGATGTTCTCGACCGCGATGAGCACCCCACCGTCCGGGAGCGCGTCGTAGGCCTGGTGGATCAGGTGCAGCTTCCGGTCCAGGTTCCAGTCGTGCAAGATCATGCCCATCGTGATGACGTCCGCGCTCGGCAGCGGATCGGCGAAGAAGTCACCGCCGGCCGTCTCGACACGACCGGTCACGTTCGCCTCGGCGATCGCCCGCTGGGCGATCGGCTCCACCACATCGCCCGCATGAACTGCTCCAGGCGGGCCGGGTCGGCGTAGAGGTCGGTGAACATTGACGTCCCCGTGCTCTTGATCTCGTTCTGCGGCTGACCGGTCCGCAACGCGTCGGTCAGGCCACCCCAGAACGGGTAGTGCCGCGCGTTGGCCATCTCCAGGATCCCGCCGATGTAGGCAGCGGCGTTGGCGTCGAGGAAGGTCGCGGTGTCGAGCGTGTTGCCGTAGCGCGCATCCGGTCCGACGCCATCGCGTTCCAGCAGGCGCAAGGCGACCAGACCGTCGAGGAAGTCGTAGGTGGCGCGAGAGGCGCCTCGCTCATGTTCAGGGCCACGTCGGCAGCGAGTTGGGGTCGAGCCGTGTTTGCGTCCATCTGATCGCTCCTGTCACGTCGAGCTGCTGGCGGGTCGTGGTTCGAATGCTGCGACGGGGCTGTTCAGGATCCGTTGAGAAGCCTGCGAAACTCGGGCCCGTGACGGCGGTCGAACTGCGGCTGCTCGGCCCGCTGCAGCTCGGACCGATGGACGGTCGCGTGCCACTGGGAGGTCCGAAGCAGCGGGCCGTGCTGGCCAGGCTGGCGCTCGGCGTCGGCCAAGCCGTGCCCGCCGACGAGCTCATCGAGCTCCTGTGGCCCGACGGGGTCGGACCGGCGCAGCCCCGCCGAACGCTGCAGGTGTACATCGCCAACCTGCGCAAGCTGCTGCGGGTCCAAGCCCTCGACATCGCCGGGTCCGGTGCCGGCTACCGCCTCGTCGCCGCTCGCGACGCCGTCGACATCACGGTCTTCGAGGACCTCGTGGCAGAAGCCGGCCAGCTGGCGGACGACCACCCGGTCGACGCCCTCGCGCTGCACGAAGCGGCTCGCGAGTTGTGGCGCGGGCGGGCCTTGAGCGACCTGGTCATCGAGATCGCCGGGCTCGAGCGTGACGCGTTGCGGCTCGACGAGCAGCGCGTGCACGCCGCCGAGCAGCGTCTGGGCCTGGCCGTGCGCTACGGCGACCGCACCGCTGCAGTGGTCGAGCTCGAGGCGATGATCGCCGCCGAACCGTGGCGCGAGCAGGCCATCGCCCACCTGATGGTCGGGCTCTACGGCCTGGGCCGCCAGGCCGATGCGTTGGCCGTCGGCGCGGCGGCGCGCGCCCGGCTCGTCGACGAGCTCGGCCTCGATCCGTCGCCCGTGCTGCGCGACGTCGAGCAGCAGATCCTCGAGCAGCGCCTGCCGCTGCCCGAGCGGCGGGCCGACGTGGTGGCGGACGGGGGGCGGCGGCTGCGCAATCGGCTCCCGGCGATGCTCACCCGCTTCGTCGGGCGCACCGAGGAGCTGGCTCGGCTGGCCAACGGTGGCGACGCATCACGGCTCCGAACGGTGGTCGGCACGGGCGGCGTCGGCAAGACCAGGCTGGCACTCGAGGCCGCCCACCGCTGCCCGCACCCGGCGGTCTTCGTCCCGTTGTCGGCGACGGACGCGAGTGGTGTGGCGCGGGCGACGATCACCGCCACCGGCTTGCCGATCGGGCCGGCGGCGACCGCCGCTGAGCTGGCGGAGGTGTTCGTCGCCGAGCTCGGTGACCGGCCGGCCTGGCTCGTGCTGGACAACGCCGAGCACGTGCTCGATGCAACGGCGCGCTTGGTCACCGAACTGCTGCGCGCCGTGCCGACGCTGACGGTGATCGTCACCTCACGCGAACCGCTGGCGATCCCCGGCGAGGCCGTGTTCTCGATCGCACCGATGCAGTTGGTCGACGCCAGCGCCCTGTTCGCCGATCGTGCCGGCGGTGCCGGTTGCCGCCTCGACATGGACGACGACGAGGTGCGGCGGCAGGTCGATCAGCTGTGCGCGGCCGTGGACGGTCTGCCCCTGGCCATCGAGATGGCGGCCAACCGCTTGCGGGTGTTCCAGCTGCCCGAGCTCGTCGAGCGGATGGACGACCGGGACGCGCTGCTGCGCTCGCCGGTGCGCAGCGAGCTGTCGACGCGCGGCACCATGCTGGCCACGATCGACTGGAGCCACAGCCTGCTCCTCCCAGCCGAACGGGCGATGTTCGCTCGGCTGGCCATGTTCCCGGAAGGCTGCGCGGCGACGGCGGCCGAGGCCGTCTGCCACGTCGACGGAGACGACTTCGAGGTCGAGGAGGTCGTCGATCTCGTGGCCCGGCTCGTCGACCGCTCGCTCGTCGTCGCGGACCACACCACCAGCCCGACTCGCTTCCGCATGCTCGACACGATCCGCCACTTCGCCGCCGAACGGCTCGCCGACCGCCCTGATGTCGTCCCGGTCGAGGACGCCTACATCGAGTGGGCGACCAACCTGGCCGTCGGGGCGGCGGCCGGGCTGCGCACCGCCGAGCAGGGGATGTGGCGCACGACCGTCGAAGCCGAGCTCGACAACCTGCGGGTGGCGTTCGACCGGGCCGTTGCGGCGGGTCGCGTCGAGGCGCTGCACATGACCAACGCGCTGTCGGAGCTGCGGTTGACACGTGGCGAGATCGTCCTGAGCGCGCAGTGGCTGCGGCGGGCGCTCGATGCCACCGAGGGCTCGGGCTGGGACGTGCCCCGCGCTGTCGCCACGATCGAGGCCGCCCGGTTGGGGATCATGATCGGGGGCGACGACCGCGCGATCGACGTCGTCGATGCGGCCCTCGACGAGTTGCGGCGCGCTGGTGCGATCCCAGAGCTGGCTGAGGCGCTCACCATCTCCGGCCGGACGCTGATGTACATCGGTGACGTCGAGCGCGGCCTCGCGTCCGTCGAGGAGGCGGTGCAACTGCTGTCCGCCGCCGGCGACGACGCCGCGCTCGCCCGGGCTTGGGGCGTGGAGTCCATCGGGATCGCGAGGACCGGGCGCTTCGACGAGGCGGCGGTGGTCGCCGAGCGCGCCCTCGAGACGTCGTTGGCGCTCGGCGACGAGGTCGGCGCCATGCCGGCCATGCGCGCCGTGATGACCATCACGTGGCGCCGCGGCCAGCTGCAGCTGCTCCGGGCGCGGGCCGAGCAGGCCAAGGCGATCGAGGAGCGTCACGACCTCGGGCTGTTCTTGGCCCTCGGTCGCTACTGGCTGGCCGCCATCGCCGTCGTCGAAGGGAACACGACGTCGGCGCTGGCCCAGGTCGACGCCGTCCTGCGCCGTCGCGGCTGGTCCGCGGTCCACCAGGCGCTGCAGGCCCTCCGGAGTCTCGTGCTCCGACGCACCGGCGACGCCGAGCAGGCGTGGCAGGAGCTCATGGAGATCCTCCCGCCCGGGACGAAGGTGCTCGGCGCCCAGAGCGTCACGGGGATCGTCGAGCGCGGTTGGTGTGAGCTCGAGCTCGGCCGGCTCGAGGACGCCGGCCACTCGTTCGAGGAGGCGGCGCGGGCCGTCTGGGCGGCCGACGATCCGCAGTTCGTCGCCGCCTCGCTCGAGGGCCGCGCCGCCGTCGCGCTCGCCGTCGATGCTCGTGACGAGGCCCGCCGGCTGCTCGCCGAGGCCGACGTCCTCCGCCGCGAGGGCCCGGCGATCCTCAACCTCCACGGCGTCGAGGTCGACCGCCTCCGCCGGGCGCTGGCGAGCTCGCACCGCTGACGATCGGTCGGCGCATGGTCGGCGTCGAGGCCGATCCGTGAGCTGGAACGGCGGATTCCTGCGCGCTGAGCTCGCAGCTCGGGAGCGTCGGTGCAGGGTCCGGCTGATCTGCGTGGGGTGCATCCGCGACGGTCCGGTATCGTCAGCGCCGTCTTCCTGGCCCCGGGCCAGGGCGTGGCGACGTGGCCGAGTGGTTGAGGCAACGGCCTGCAAAGCCGTCTACCCGGGTTCGATTCCCGGCGTCGCCTCTCAGTGAGCTGTGCCGTGGCGTCTCGCGACGCCGCCGCGGTGGCAGCGGGAAGGACTACTCGGCCTCTCGTGTCCTGATCGACGCCGCGTCCTCCGTCAGCAGGATCTCGACACCGGGATGGCGGGCGGCGGCATCGCGCAGCGAGCCGTCCTGGAGGAACGTGCTGATGAGGTCGGCGAGCTGCTGCGGCCGGCTGAAGTTCAAGGCGTGGGCGCCCGGGATGCTGACCGCCTCGACGTGGGGGAGGCTCGACAGGATGTGCACGCGGTCATGGCGGACGAGCGGGTCACGACTGCCGGCGATCACGAGGGTGGGCATGACGAGGTCGCCCAACCGGTCGAGCGTCGGGTACCGGGTCATCGCGGCGAACAGGGCGAGGCTGCGCGGAACGCCGAAGCGCAGGTAGTCGCGGCTGGCGATCGGCCACATGCCGGGTGGCTCGCGCATCACGTCGAGCCCCATCTGGCCCACCGCTCGGCGGAGCGGCTGGTTGTTGGGGCCGCCGGCCGGTGACACCAGGACGACCCGGTCGATCCGATCGCGGTGCGCCGCGGCCACCTCCATGATGATCGGGCAGCCGAGCGAGTTGCCGATGAACGTCGCCCGTTCGATCCCGAGCTCGTCGAGGTAGTGGATGAGCGACGTCGCCAAGCCGGGCAGGTCGAGTCGCTGGGCCGGGCGCATGCTGCGGCCCATCCCCGGCAGGTCCGGGACGTACGTGCGGTGGTCGGCGGCGAGCAGCGCGGCCGTCGGCTCCATGTACGTGCCGGAGATGGCGAAGCCGTGCACGTGCACCAGCACCCGGGCCTCGGCGCTCGCCGCATCGGAGAAGCGGTGGTACACGGGCAACCCGTCCACCAGCACCCATCCCGGCTCGAGCGGTCGACGTGGGGAACGGGCCATCAACGCCGGTTGTACCACCCGACGCAGCCTGACGCAGCCTGCTGTGGACGAGGTCGGCCGTCTGGAGGTCCCTCACCGGCCTCGACGTGCGTACCGTCGAGCCGTGGTCGATCCCTGTGCGGCGATGCGGTCGTTCCTCGATGCCTACGGCGTCGGCGACGTGGACGCGATGCGGGCGCGGCTCGCGAGTGACGTCGTCGGCTACGTGACGAACTCGGCGGCCGCGGTCGACCGCGTCGACGGCCGCGAGGCCTACCTGGCCCGACTCCCGGTGTTGGCAACCGCCGGCGCGACGGCGACGATCACCCAGACGGTGGCGGTGGCCGCTGACCAAGCGCTGACGATGGTCGAGATCCGCGCCGCCCGCGAGGGTCGCGAGCTGCACAACTTCGGCGCCTTCCTCTCGCGCCACGACGCCGACGGTCGCATCGTCGAGCTGTGGATGGTCGACGCTCGGCCGGCGTACAGCGACGAGTTCTGGTCCTGAGGCCACCGATCGCGACTCGATCGAGGGTCGCGGGTACCGTGCGTCCGTCAGACGCACCGCGAGAGAGGGCACTGCTGGTGGTCGGTCGGAGAAGTTGGCGGAGACGGGCAGCCGCGATCGTGCTCGGCGTGACAGCCGGTGCCGGCGCGGCGGTGACCGGAGTCGGTTCGGTGCACGCGCAACAGGCACCGCCACCGTTCTCGGTGTCGCCGACCAGCCTCGACATCGGACCGACGCAGGCGTTCCACCGCAGCGCACCGAGCGACCTCGTCGTCACCAACACCAGCGCCGCGCCCCTCACCTTCTCCGTACGGCCACCGAACGGCAGCGAGCCGTTCGAGGTCACCGGCTGCACCGCGCCGGTGCCCGTCGGGCAGTCGTGCACGGCGCAGGTGGTGCTGGTGGCGAGGGGCGCCGTCGACACGATCAGCACCATGGTCGTCGTCGAGGCCGTCGGCAGCGGCACGATCGAGGTCCCGCTCACCCTTCGGATCACGCCCTTCTCTTCCCCCGATCCTCAGGTGCCGTTGACGGTGGACTTCGGTGGGGTGCGCAACGGGCAGCCCAGCACGAAGACGCTCCGGCTGCGCAACTGGTGGACGCGAACGACGTCCATGACCGGCGTGGGGTTCCCTGCTGGGAGCCGGTACGCCGTCACCCGCAACACGTGCACCCCGTCCGTCGAGTCCGGCGCCTTCTGCGACCTCGACATCACGTACACACCGGGCGTCCACGTGGGCGCCGACGACGACGTGCTGACCCTCACCGGCCCGTGGGGTGCGGGAGGAGCGGCGGCGACCGAGGTCGTCGACGTTCATGGAACGGGCGTCGCCAGCCCGATCATCACGTTCGCGCCCGCCGCGTTGAAGTTCGCGTCGCAGCAGGTCGGCACGTCGAGCCCGCCGCAGGAGCTGGTCGTGACGAACACCGGCAACGCCCCGCTGGCCCTGCAGGCCGGCCCCAGCGGCGGTGGCGGCGGGAACGAGTTCACGGTGTCCGGGTGCACCGGCGGCATCCCCGCCGGCCAGAGCTGCCCGCTCCAGGTGGTCTGGTCGCCGGTCGGCCAGGCGGTCACCCCCCGTCAGGGCGTCATCTTCCTGTCCGATGCCCAACGGGGCGGCGGTGACCGTCCAGGCACCGTTCAGCACCGACTTGCTGCTGCCCCTCGACTTCGACCCGCGCGCCGTCACGTTCCCGGCGACGCCGGCGGGTCGCGTCAGTGCGCCGATCAAGATCACCGTGCGCAACTACAACACCGGTCCGACGCCGGTCGCCGGGTACCGCCTCGCCACCGGCGACTTCGCGGTCACGTCGTTCACCTGCGCGCCGAAGATGGAGTCCGGTGCGTACTGCGAGATCGTCGTCGTGTTCCAGCCGACGAAGGCCGGCGCGCTGGCTGCCGACGCCGTGGTGTTCGGACCGTTCTACGGTCCGGACGCCCAAGAGGTCGTCCGGCTGAAGGGGACGGGGACGGCGCCCGGGCCGCAGGACGACGTGGCCAGCGTGCGAGCCGGAGCGACGGTCACCGTCGACCCGCGGTCCAACGACCGCGATGCGCTGGGTGCTGCGCTCACGGTGCCGACGATCGTCACGGCGCCGTCGGTCGGCACGGCCACCGTGTCTGCGGACGGGATCGTGACCTACGTGGCGCCGCGAAGCGTGGCGTCGGGAACGGTCGTCAGCATCGTGTACTCGATCTGCGACACGGCGGGCGTCTGCAGCACCGGCACGATCCGGATCACGATCGTCGCCTTCGGCGGATTGCTGCCGGCGACGGGCAGCGAGACCTGGCTGCTGGCCGGCCTGGCGGCCCTGTTCGTCCTGGCCGGGCTCGGCGCCCGGCGCATCGCTCAGGGGGCCAGGGTCGGGAGGCGGTAGGCACGCGCCGCGGTGTCGTGGAAGAGGTCGCGGCGCTCGTCGGCGCTGAGGTCGGCGGTCAGCCGCTTGAACGCGTTCCACACCTCGACGTAGCCGTAGCACGCCTTGTCGACGGGGAAGTTGGACTCGAAGAGGCACCGTGACGGACCGAACGTGTCGATCGCGAACCGGATGTCGTCACCCCACGCCGTGGCGATCTCCTCCGATGTCGCCGGCACGCCGCGGCGATCCCACTTGTCACCGGTCAGCGGGCGGATCAGCGCGCCGACCTTGAGCACGACGTTGTCGCACGCCGCCAGCTGCGTCAGTCCGGCGTGCCACTCGGCGCGCACCTCGTCGGCGCGGCCCTTGTACGGCCCGCCGGCCAGTGGGATGCCGAGGTGGTTGGCGACGATGCGCACGTCCGGGCAGGCCTGGGCCATGCCCGCGACCTCGCCGAGCTGCGTGTGGTACCCCATCGCGTCGAACGAGAGGTCGAGGCGGCCGAGCGTGCGGACCCCGGCCCGGAACTCCTCCTCGCCGAGCAGCCCCGGCCGCGCCGCGTTGTTGCCCATCGGCGAGGCGTCCCACGCCGTGTTGTGGCGGATGCCGCGGAAGCGGCCCCGTCCCGCGTCGGTGAGCGCCTCGAGCACCGGCTGCACGGCGGCGCCGAGCGTCATGTCGGCATGGCCGACGATGCCGGCGATCGGCGGGCCGTCACCGCGCTGATCGGCCGCTTCGGCAACCGTCGCCACCCACTCGACCTCGCCGACGGGTCGCAGTTGCTCCGGGCCGTCGGTGCGGTACTGCGAGTGGCACTCGACGAACACGGTGCGCACGACGTTGTGGCCGCTGCCGGTGTCGCCGCGCAGGTCGTCGATCGTGTACGCCGCCGCCCCGTTGCGGGCCAGCCAGAGGTGGTGGTGGGCGTCGCAGATCGCCAGATCAGGGTCGAGCACGGCCTCGCTCATGCGCCGGACGGTACCCGTCTATCGTCCGGGCGATCTGATCCGAGGGGGCGTGATGGGTGTGGTGCTGGTGCACGGGGCGTGGCACGGGCCATGGGCATGGGACGGCGTGGTGGCCGAGCTGGAGCGGCTCGGGGTGCCCGTCGACGCCGTCGAGCTCCCGTTCACCGGCTTCCCCGACGACGTCGCCGCGGCGCGCGCGGTGATCGAACGGGCCGGCCCCGGCGTTGTCGTCTGTGGTCACTCCTACGGCGGGTACGTGATCAGCGCCGCGGCACGTGACCTCCCCGTCGGCCACCTCGTGTACCTCTGCGCGTTCATGATCGACGAGGGCGAGGACCCGCTGTGGTCCACCCACCCGGTTGCGCTGCACGGCGCCCTCGTCGTGCAGGAGGGGCGGATGGTCGTCGACCCCGACCGCGCCGTCGAGTGCTTCTACGCCGACGCCGACCCGGCGGACGCGGCGGCCGCGGTCGCCAAGCTCCGCAGCATCCCGGGCGCCGGGGGGCCGCCGATCGATGACGCCGACCCGGCCTGGCGCCACACCTCCTCGACGTACGTCGTCTGCGGTCACGACCAGGCACTCCACCCCGATGTCCAGCGCGCCATGGCCCGCCACGCCGACGACGTCGTCGAGTGGGACGCCGACCACTCGCCGTTCCTGTCCGACCCGGCACGAGTGGCGACCCTGCTCGCCGACCGGGCCGCCGTCTCGGCCCCCTCCTGACGGCCGCCGCCTACACTGCGGCCGTCCTGGACGAACGGGGGTGCGTTGGGCATGGACAACTGGCGCGATCGCTGTCGCGGCAAGCTGATGACGGTCGAGGAGGCCGTGGCCCGGGTGGCGCCCGGTGACATCGTGGCGGTCGCCCCGTTCACGTGCACGCCGCACACCCTGTGCCACGCGCTGATGGCCCGCATCCGCGCCGGCAGCCTGCGGGACATCCGCATCGACCATCCAGCAGGGCTGTCGCCGTGGTGCGAGCCCGACGTGCTCCACGCCATCGACCTCCACGACAACTACGCCACGCCGTTCAACCGCTCGTCCGTCCACGCCGGCGACGTCGAGTACCTGCCGGTCGGGCTGTGGCAGACCGACACCGTGCCCCCCGGCTTCACGTCGCGACCCGACGTCTTCCTCGTGCCCGTCTCGCCGCCGGACCGTCACGGCTGGTGCAGCTTCGGCCCCGGCGTGTGGCTGTCGGGGACGCTGTCGCGCAACGCCAAGCTCGTCATCGCCGAGGTCCACGAGGACTTCATCCGCACCGGCGGCGAGAACCACATCCACATCGATGCCATCGGCGCCATCGTCGAGGCCGACGCGCCGAGCGGCGGGACGCCGGCGCCCGGGCTGAGCGACGAAGAGGTCGCCGCCGTCGAGGTCATCTGCACGCTCGTCGCCGCCGAGCTCGTCAACGACGGCGACACCCTGCAGATGGGCGTCGGGACGGTGTCGTCGGCGCTCGGCATGTACCTCGACGACAAGAACGACCTCGGCGTGCAGACCGAGCTGATCACCGGCGGCATCGTCGACCTCGTCGATCGCGGCGTGGTCACCGGCAACCGCAAGACGATCCACCCCCGCAAGGTCGTCGGCAGCGCACTCGTCGCCCTGCCGGCCGAGGAGATGGCCCGCATCGACGGGCACCCGGTCTTCGAGCTCTACGACTTCGGGCACACCGACGACCTGCGCCGGCTGATCCAGATCGAGAACTTCGTGACCGTCAACAACGCCCTGCAGGTCGATCTCACCGGGCAGGTGTCGGCCGAGTCGATCGGCCACCAGATGTACACCGGCGTCGGTGGGCAGACGGTCTTCATGATCGCCGGCGCCTACTCGCCGGGCGGCAAGTCGGTGAGCGTGACGCCGTCGAGCTCGGTGCCGTCGGCCACCGGCAAGCGGGTGTCGCGCATCGTGCCGACCCTCGACCCGGGCGGCGTCGTCACGGTGCCCCGGACGTACATCGACTACGTGGTCACCGAGCAGGGCATCGCCGAGCTGCGCGGCAAGACGGTCAGCGAGCGGGTGCGGGCCCTGCTGGAGGTCACCCATCCCGACTTCCGGGCCGAGCTCGAGGACGAGGCGCGCCGCCTGTACGCCCTCTGAGCCCGACCCGGCCGCCGGGCCAGGGTCGGCTCACGGCCGGATCAGCTCGACCTCGATCTCGAGCTTGATCTCCTTGGACACGAGGAGTCCGCCGGCCTCCAGCACCATGTTCCACGTCAGGCCCCAGTCCTCGCGGTTGAGGGTGGCCCGGGCGCTGAACACGGCCCGGTCGTTGGCCCACGGATCGCGGGCGTGGCCGAGGTAGTCGACGTCGAGCGTCACCGGACGGGTCACGCCCTTGATCGTGAGCTCGCCGCGCATCGTCGCCGACGTGCCCTGCACCTCCAGCCCGGTCGAACGGAACCGGGCGGTCGGGTGCTGCTCGACGTCGAAGAGATCGGGTGAGCGGAGGTGATCGTCGCGGGTGCGATCACCCGACGACAGGGACGCGGTCTCGATCTCGACCCTCACCGACGAGTCCTCGAGCCGCTCGCCGAACGTGACCTCGCCGGCGACGGCGGTGAAGCGGCCGCGGACTCGGGTCAGCCCGAAGTGGCGGCCGACGAAGGCGACCTCGGCATGACCGGGATCGATGGCCCAGACACCGGCAGCGGGTACGTCGACGCCGTCGACGAGGCGGGTTGGGCGGGGATGTGGTGGTGGACATGGAGCGCTCCTTGGGGAAGTTGTGTGCGTACGCACGCAATCGTAACAGATGTGTGCGGGCGCACACAAGTGGTACGCTCCGGACGTGCCTGCCGCTGCCGCCGACCCGCCCGTCACGTTCGCTGCGTGGCGGGCGCTGCTGCTCGCCCACCACGCGTGCGTGCGGGCCATCGAGGCCGAGCTCGACGCCGCCCGGACGATCCCGCTCACCTGGTACGACGTCCTGCTCGAGCTGCGCGCATCGCCGGACGGGTTGCGGATGCAGGAGCTCGGCGAGCGCGTCGTGCTGTCGCGGACGCGCGTCAGCCGCCTCGTCGACGAGCTCGAGCAGCACGGCCTGGTGAGCCGACGAGCCGATCCGGCCGACGGTCGGGCGACGATCGCCAGCATCACCGCGGCAGGGGAGGAGGCGTTCCGGAGGACGGCGCCCGTCTACCTGGCCAAGATCGACGAGCACTTCAACGCCCACCTGTCGGCGCGAGAACGAGCCGTGGTCGCCACGGCGCTGCAGCGCGTCGCCGATGCCGAGGGCGCCGCGGCGCGCTCGGTTCGGATCAGTCGAGCGGGTGCCCGCGCACGTGGCTGACGACCAGCTCGGGCACCGGCGGGTCGTCATCGGCGCCGGCTGCCGGCGGGAAGTCGAACACGCCGATCATCAGCTGCACCGGGTAGTCGGGCGCCTGATCGAGGCGCCGCACCACCTCGCCGTCGATGTCGAACGACCAGTGAGCCGGGCCGCCACTCGACGCCGTACGTGTGCAGCTCGGCGATGTCGACGGCGATCGGGTCGGCGCTGAACTCCTGGGTCAGCGCCGGATCGCGGAACGCCTTGATGCCCATGCCGACGGCCGCCCGCCCGTCGCCGATGGCGTTGCCGAAGATCTCGGCGACGCAGATCTCGCCACAGCGCTCCGGGCGGTCCTCGATGCCCGACATCCAGAACGCGACCATCGAGCGGTCGGTGACGATGCCGCGCATGGCGACCTCGACCCGGCCGTAGCACGGCGTGTACCCCCACATCGTCGGTTGCTCCTCGCGCACCACCAGCCCGTCCTGGAACGCCTGTTGGCCGATCGCACTGCCGACAGGGCCGGCGAGGCTGGCGCTCTGGATGCACGAGACCCGCAACGGATCGGGGTGCAGGTCGGGGCACCACCGTGGCTGATCGGCCGGGATCGTCAGGTGCAGGCCGTCGTCGCCCAGCGACCACGTCGCCGCCGATGCAGCGCGCGAGCTCCAGTGCGGCAGGTAGTACGGGAACCACACGTCGGGGTCGAGGGTCCCGGTGTCGAAGCGCTCGTCCAGTACGTCGCGCGAGCTCGGCGGGCTCATCGCTGCAGACTGGCACGGTGACGGACGTGCTGCTCGTGGCCGACACGCACCTGGCCGCGGCCGCAGCGTCCCGTCTGACCGATCGCATCGGCGCCGAGCTCGCCCTGGCCGACGTGGTCGTGCACGCCGGCGACATCACCGAGCGCGGCGTGCTGGACGCGCTGGCCGAGCACGTCGAGGTGCACGCGGTCAAGGGCAACAACGACCACGGCCTCGACTTGCCCGAGCGACTGGTGCTCACGGTCGACGGGTGCACGTTGGCGATCGTCCACGACAGCGGCCCGGCGACGGGGCGGGCGGCGCGGTTGCGTCGCTGGTTCCCCGACGCCGACGTCGTCGTGTTCGGCCACTCGCACCTGCCATGGCACGAGACGACGGTGCGAGCCGACGGTCACGTGCAGCACCACGTGAACCCCGGTTCGGCGATGGTGCGGCGGCGGGCGCCGACGTGCACGGTGGCCCACGTCGTCGTCAGCGGCGGCGCCGTCTCTGAGGTGCGCCACGTCCCGGTCGGCTAGCGGCCGACGGCCTGCTCGAGCTGGGCCTTGTTCATCTTCGAACGGCCCTTGATGCCCTTGCGCTTGGCCTCGTTGTAGAGCTGGTCGCGCGTGCGCCCGCCGGAGCCCGAGTGCGACCGCAGGCCGCCGCGGCGCCCGGACGAGATGTCGTCCGTCGACGACCGGCTGCGCTGGCGGGCCTCGCCATGGCGCGCCCGCTCCTTGTTCACCGTCCGGGCGGCGATCTCCTCGGCGGTGTCCTCGGAGCGGCCCCGCTCGCGCAGCCCCTCCTTGATGTGCTCGTACTGCCGCTCGCGCTTGCGGCTCCAGCCCTGCTGAGGCATGACGACCTCCTCGTCATCGTCGGCGCACGTTGGCGACGGCCCGGCTGGCCCAGATGACGCTCACCACCAGCAGCACCACGCCGATGAGGATCAACCAGAGCAGGCCCTTGATCAGCCCGCCGATGCCGATCAACAGCGCCAGCAGGACCAGGATCACGACCACCGTCATGGCGGCGCTCTACCCGAACCGTGCAGCGGCCACGCTCGTACAGCACGGTGCGGTCACGCTCGTCGAGCAGGTGACAGATCGCGCGAAGAGGAGCACTCCCATGATCGACCCGGACGTGACGTTCAACCACGGCGTGGCCCACCGGCTGGCACTCGGCCTGGCGACGCTCGTGGTCGGCCAGACGCTGCCGAGCGAGTCGGACGTCCCGTTCGAGCCGTTCACCGCCGCCTTCAGCGCGACGACCACGGTGACGGCGGCGTCGTTCCGCGAGGCGCTGCGGTTCGGGCCCGACCGCGACGTGGTCATCAGCCCGGCCGCCCGGTTCTTCGAGCGGATGGCGGAGAGCGTCGAGGACCCCGGTGCGCAGCAGGTGTTCGCCGTCCTCGAACATGTCATGCGCCGCAGCCTCAGCGGCCTGAAGCAGGTCTTCGTCCGCGGCGACGGTGTCGTCGAGGTGCCGTTCTTCCTGTTCGGCCGGCTGGCCGGTGGCCCCCTGGTCGGGCTGCGCTCCACCGCCATCGAGACCTGAGCCGCGTGCCGGATCGGCCAACTCTTTGCCAGAACGGCCACAATTCGGCCGCCTGGGCGAACAGTTGGCGATTCCGGCCATCCGGGACGACTCGCGGTGGTCCGAGGAGGTCGTGTAGACCGGGCGCATGAGTGGGGACTCGCCTTCGCGGGACATCGGGGTCGAGGTGGACGGCTTCGTCGCCGTCATCGAGATCCGCCGTCCACCGAACAACTTCTTCGACATCCAGCTGATCACCGACATCGCCGACGCCCTCGACGAGCTGGCTGCCGGTGACTGCCGCGTTGCCGTGCTGGCCAGCGCCGGGCGTCACTTCTGCGCCGGCGCCAACTTCTCCGGTGGTCGCGAGCGGGCCGGCGAGGGTCCGCACCTCTACGAGATGGCGATCCGGCTGTTCGAGCAACCGCTGCCGATCGTCGCCGCCGTCCAGGGCGCGGCGATCGGAGGCGGCTTCGGGTTGGCGATGGCCGCGGACTTCCGCGTCGCCAGCCCGGAGGCACGGTTCGCGGCCAACTTCGCACGGCTCGGCTTCCACCACGGGTTCGGCCTGACGGTCACGCTGCCGCTGGTGGCCGGCCACCAGACCGCGCTCGACCTGCTCTACACCGGACGCCGCGTCGACGGCGACGAGGCACTCCAGCTGGGGATCGCCGATCGCCTGGTCGCCAACGACGAGTTGCGAGCGGCGGCCATCGACCTGGCCGCCGACATCGCTGGCTCGGCCCCGCTGGCCGTGCGCTCGATCCGCCAGACGATGCGCGGCGACCTCGCCGGGAAGGTGCGCGACGCGCTGGCGCGCGAGCGGTCGGAGCAGGACCGCCTCTCGTCCACCAAGGACTGGCGGGAGGGCGTGGCCGCGATGGCCGAGCGCCGGACGCCCGTCTTCACGGGGACGTGACCGTGTCGGCCGTCGAGATGTGGACGCCCGGCCCGGGGCTGCCGGGGCGCTCGGCCGACTTCGCCCGGCGCCTGGAGGCCGAGGGCTGGACCGGGATGGGCATCGTCGACTCGCAGTGCCTGTCCGGCGACCCCTACGTCGCCGCGGCGATGGTCGGCGCCGCCACCACCACGCTGAAGGTGGCCACGGCGGTGACGAACTCGGCGACCCGCCACCCGGCCGTCGCCGCCACCGCCGCGGCCAGCGTGCAGGCCGAGACCGGCGGTCGCTTCGTGCTCGGCATCGGGCGCGGCGACTCGGCCCTCGCCTACCTCGGGATGGCGCCGGCACCCGTCGCCCAGTTCGCCAACCACCTCGAGCGGCTGCAGGCGTACCTGCGGCGCGACGAGGTGCCGTTCGACCTGGAAACCGATGCCGTGAACGGCCTGCGTTCCTCCGAGACGCTGCACATGGACAACGAGCCGACCGTGAGCCGGTTGCGCTGGCTGCGTGACGCCAACCCGAAGGTGCCCGTCGACGTGGCCGCGTCCGGTCCCAAGGTGATCGAGGTCGCCGCCCGGCTCGCCGACGCGGTCACGTTCGCCGTCGGCGTCGACCCGTACCGGCTGGGTTGGGCCATCGACCACGCCCGCACGACACGCGCTGCGGCGGGGCTCGATCCCGACACGCTCGGGCTCGGCACCTACGTGCCCCTGTTCGTGCACGACGACCGGGCGCGGGCCCGCGAGCTCGTCAGCGGCGGCGTCGGCTCGTACGCCCGCTTCTCGGTGATGTACGGCACGGTGGCCGGGCCGGTCGCCGAGTCGCAGCGCAACGTCCTCACCAACGTCCACCGCGCCTACGACATGACGGCCCACTTCACGCACGGGTCGCGGCAGTCGAAGGAGCTCGACGACGAGGTCATCGACGCCTTCGCCATCGCCGGGCCGTCGTCGTACTGCATCGAGCGGCTGGCCGAGCTGCAGGCGATGGGCGTGCGCCGCTTCTTCCTCATGGGCGCCGGGCGCGGCGTCGACCGCGAGGAGGCCGACCGGTCGCACCGCCGCATCGTCGAGGAGATCCTCCCCGCCGTCCTCGGCTGACCGGTCGGCCGCTCGCCCGCGATCAGCAGTTGGCGGCAGCGAAGTCGGTCACCTTCTGCTGGCGCTCGGCGACCTTCTGCTGGCGTTCGGTGACCTTGGCCGTGCGCTGGTCGATGCGCTCGACCGCCTTGGTGCGGCCGGCCTGCTCGGCGGCCGTGCGGGCGCTCGCCAGCAGGGCCAGGCGATCGGTGATCAGCGTGGCGTGATCGGCTTGCACCTGCTGGATCTGGGCCAGGTTGGCGCAGACGAACTCGCCCTTCGGGTGGGCCGGCGTCGACGACGGCGGGGGCGCCGGATCGCCCTGCGCCGACGCCACACCGGCGGCGGTGCCGATGCCGCCGAGCACGACGAGCGCCCCGGCGGCGAGCATGGTCCTGGTCTTCATGGGATGTCTCCTTCTCGTTCGAGTACAGGGGCCATCGTCCGGGGCAGTGATGATCGAACTGTGATGGCCGGACAAGAACTCGGTGAGGCCGCGTTCGCGCCGTTCGCGATGCTGCGGCGATGTCAACTCCGCGAACGCTGACGATGCCGGACGGCCGCACGGTCGGGTACGCCGACTTCGGCCCGGCCGACGGCCGGCCGGTCATCTGGTGCCACGGTGGTCCGGGCAGCCGGCTGGAACCGACGCAGGTGGCGGACGAAGCTGCTGCGGCCGGGTTCCGCCTGGTCGGCGTCGACCGTCCGGGGTACGGCCTGTCGACGCCGTGGCCCGAGCGCTCGATCGCCGGGTGGGTGCCCGACGGCGTCGCGGTGCTGGACGCGCTCGGCGTCGAGCGGTGCATCGCCGTCGGGGTGTCGACCGGCGGTGCCTACGCCCTCGCCCTCGCCGCCGCCGTGCCCGAGCGGGTCACCGGTGTCATCGCCTGCTGCCGCGCTGACCGACTTGCGCTGGCCCGAGGGCCGCCGCCTCGCCGACAGCCCGATGACCACGGGCATCTGGGACGCCCCAGATCGCGACGCCGCCATGGCGTACGCCATCGAGCACGTCGGCGAGGACGGGTCGAAGATGTTCACACCACCGCAAGGCGAGGCGCTGCCGCTGCCCCCGGCCGACCTGGCGCTGTTCAGCGACCCGACGTGGCTGGCCGGGTTCGCCGAGGCGGGGGCGGCGATGTTCGCCCACGGCGTGGCCGGCTACGTCGACGACCGCCGGGCCGACGGTCCCGGTTGGGGCTCGTTCGACGTCGGCGCGGTGCGGGCACCGACGATCGTGCTGCACGGCCGCGAGGACTCGATCGTCGACGTCGCCCAGGCGGCGCACACCGCGTCGCTCGTGCCCGGCGCCCGCCTCGAGGTGGTCGACGAGCTCGCCCACCTCAGCATCGTGATGCGGATCCCCGCGACGCTCGCCGAGCTGTCCGCTTGACGTCTCGCCGGCCGGGCGGACCGTATGGTCATGAGATGTTCGGTTCGACATCGACGGCGCCGCAGTGACGGCTGGGCGCCCGCACATCGGGTTCGTGTTCGAGCGCAGCCTCGGGCACGTCACGCACGCCGAGACGCTCGCCGAGCTCATCGCCGAGCAGCCCCAGATCACGGCTGACGTCCGCCAGATCGACTACGCGGTCGACGGGATCGGCGCCAAGATCCCCGGGTTCCGGAGCAACTGGACCCTGCGCGCCGGCCTGCGAGCGCGGCGCGTCGTGCGCTCGATGAACCGCACCCAGCGCCTCGACGGCCTGTTCGTGCACACCCAGGTGCCGGCGGTGCTGATGCCTGATCGGCTGGCCCGGATCCCCACCGTGGTGTCGCTCGATGCCACGCCACTGCAGTACGACGAGCTCGGCGCCGACTACGACCACGCGGTCGGGCACCCTCGTGTCGAGCAGCTCAAGTGGCGGGCCAACCGCGCCGTGTTCCGCCGCGCCCGGCGCGTCGTGACGTGGTCGACGTGGGCCAAGCAGGGCGTGGTCGACGGGTACGGGATCGACGCCGACAAGGTCACGGTCCTGCCCCCCGGCGTCGATCCGGCGCTGTGGCGCCGCCCCGAGTCGCACGTCGCTGACCCTTCCGTCGTGCGGGTGCTGTTCGTCGGCGGCGACCTCGAGCGCAAGGGTGGCGATGTCCTCATCGAGGCGGTGCAAGCCGTGCGCGCGGCGCGAGCCGAGACCGGACAGGGACCCGAGCTGCAACTCGACCTCGTCACGCGCGCGGCCGTGCCCGAGCAACCGGGAGTCCGGGTGCACCGGGGGATGGCGCCGAACAGCCCCGAGCTGGTGGCGCTGTTCCACGACGCCGACATCTTCGCCCTCCCGACGCGTGCCGACTGCCTGGGCATCGCGCTGCTGGAGGCAGGGGCCGCCGGACTGCCCTTGATCTCCACGGCGATCGCCGGCGTCCCCGAGATCGTGAAGGCCGATCAGACGGGCCTCGTCGTCCCACCCGCTGATCGCGAGGCGCTCGTCGGCTCGCTGAACCGCTTGATCGACGACCCGGCGCTGCGCCGGCGGCTCGGCGACGGTGCGGCCAGCCTCGTGGCGCAGCGGTTCGACGCCGAGACCAACGCGACGGAGCTCGTCGACCTCATCGTGGCGGCCATCGGTCCAGCCGGCGCGTGACGCGCCGGCGGGCTACGTCGTCTGCAGATCGCCGACGCGGACCGGCGGCACGTTCTCCGACAGCTTCGCCGTCACGACCTCGTCGGGCATCGACATCAGCTTGACGTAGGACTCCCGGCTGCCCATGACCTGGTGCGGCTTGGACCAGTCGATCGGCGGGTTCGGCACCCGCCCGCCCTCGTCCTCGTACTCGGCAGGCGTCCGCATGGCGGCCAGCTCGTCGTCATCGATGCCGCAGAGGGCGACGACCTCGGGGTCGATCCACGCCCGGTCGTCGATCGGCACCGCCGACGTGGCGATCTCCAGCGACAAGCCCTCGGGCCCGGCGAAGTAGATCGAGTGGCACATGCCGTGGTCGAGCGGGCCGAACACGTTGATCCCGCGGTCGCGGATGCGATCGCGAAGCGCGAGGAGGTCGTCGAGCGTGTCGACGTTGAAGGCGACGTGCTGCATGGTGCCGGCTGCAGTCGTGCCGGCGCCGCTGCCGGCGTGGGTGACGCCGAGCTCGCTCGGGATGTCGGCGATCGCCGGCATCTGCACGAAGGCGACGTAGCTGGAGTCGTCGAGCTTGACGAAGCCGTGCTGGGCGCCGGGGACGCCGTGCATCCAGTACAGCGCCTTGAGCTCGGCGCCGAGGACGTCGGTGAAGAACGACAGCTGCGCCTTCATGTCCGCCGTCGAGATCGCCAGGTGGTGGACACCGCTGGCCAGGCCCATGAGATCCCCCGATCGTGAGGTTGCGGGGGCAAGGGTACGTGCCGTCAGCCGGCGACCGCCTCGGCGACGGCGCGCCACTCGTCGAGCGAGGGCTGGGGTGCCGACGAGACGACGCTGATGGCGACGTGATCGGCGCCGGCCGCCCGCAGCGCGGCCGACGCGATCGGCGATCGCCGCCGCGTCGCCCCACGCCACCAGCCCGTCGACGAGCGGCGTCGCCGAGGGTCGGCGATGTCATCGTCGGCGAACCCCATCCGCCGGAAGCTCGACTGGTACGCCGGCACCTGGCCGAGGAACCCGAGCGGACCGCGAGCGGTCGCCCGCGCCGTCGCCGGATCGGTGTCGAGCACGACGAGCTGCTCGACGGCCAGCGTGGTGTCGGGGAGCGCCGACTTCGCCTGGCGCACGTAGTCGGGCGTCACGAGCACGGGGAAGGCGCCGGCGGCGCGGTCGCGGGCGAGTCCCATCATGCGGGGGCCGAGCGCGGCCATCACCCGACGCGCCGGCGGGATCGTCGCCGTCCAGGCGGTCGAGGTAGGCGTTGAGCGTGGCCAGCGGATCGGCGCCGTGGGCGCCGCCGAGCCCGACGACGAAGCGGCCGGGCGCGCGCGCCTCCAGCTGCTCGTACAGCGCGGCGACGTCGGCGGACGGCGAAGCGATCGACGGGGATGATGCCCGTCGCGATGCGGGCCGTCTCGGTGGCGGCGACGACGTCGGCGACCTGCGCCAGCGCCTCCATCGGTCCGCCGGTCAGCCAGATCGTCGAGTAGCCGAGCCGCTCCAGCTCGGCGGCGGTCGCGGCGAACCCGTCGTCGCCGGGGCTGAGCACGGCACCTGGGTCCGAGGTCGATGGTGGTCATGGCTCCTCCTGTCCCGGTGGCGGCACACCGGCACGCATCGACAACGCTCGATCGGGCGGCTTCCCTACTCCTCCTCGATGTGCATGGCCGCCTCCTCGGGGGAGAGGCCGTCGCCGGGCTCCTCCTCGGCGACCAGCTCCTCCTCGTCGTCGTACTCGCCGATGTCGTCGGGGTCGACGAGCTGGCCGACGTCCGAGTGCTCGCGGCGGGCGGTAGTCCTCCGGCTCCTCGCGCCAGGTCCGCTCGGCGAACGACTCGCCGCTGTCCTCCTCGACCGCGGTGACGCCGACGGTGTTGACGCCCTGGTAGCGGTCGGGCGGGTAGTCGGGCAGGTCCTCGCCGACGGCGTCACCGCTGTAGTCGGCGTCGTCGTCGCCCTCGACGTCGTCCTCGTCGAGGGCCTCGGACTGGTCCAGCGGTTCGTCGCTCACGAGCTGTTGCCTAGCTCATCGTGGCGCTGGGCCGCCACCGCGTCGGTCGGTCGGTGCGGCGTGATCGTCGACGGTTCGCCGTGCGGGGCGTCGGCGACGAAGTGCAGCTCGTCGATGTCGTCGGGCGGGTGCCCCTCGCGCAGCTCGGCGAGCTGGAGGGCCCGACGCTCGCGGGCCTGCTCGGCGGTCAGGCCGTCGTGGACCATGCAGTGCACGACGTTCAGCGTCAGCACGTTGGTCTTGAGGTCGGGACCGCGCACGGCCAGCTCGCCGTCGTCCTCGATGTGGACGTGCCAGTCGGCGGCGATCTCGTCGACGGCCGCCCTGACCGACGTCGGGGATCGTGGCGTCGATCACCGACTTCGACGACGTCGTCGGGATCGTCGTCGTCGTCCTTGGCGCACACGACGACCCGCTTCCACGGGCCGAGCGCCGTCCCACCGCACGGAGCCGTCGTCGAGCTGGTCGGGCGCGCCGTGCGCCAGCAGCACGTTGTAGGCGGCCTCCCGGGCGAGTGTCGGGCCAGGGGCGGATGACGTCGAGGGCGAACTCGTCCTGCTCGGGCATCGGGCGGCGGCCTACCCCCGCACCAGCGGCGCGCAGTCGTCGGCAGACGTACTGTCGGCCGCGATGCGCAACAGGACGTTGGGGAACACCGGGGTCAAGGTCAGCGAGCTGTGCCTCGGGGCGATGATGTTCGGGGCGATGGGCAACCGCGACCACGACGACAGCGTGGACGATCATCCGCACCGCCCTCGATGCCGGGATCAACTTCGTCGACACCGCCGACGTGTACTCGCGCGGCGAGTCCGAGACGATCGTCGGCAAGGCGCTCGCCGGTCGTCGCGACGAGGTCGTGCTGGCGACGAAGTTCCACGGGGCGATGGGCGAGGGCCCGAACGTGTCGGGCAACAGCCGGCGCTGGATCGTCCGCGAGGTCGAGGACTCGCTGCGCCGGCTCGGCACCGACTGGATCGACCTCTACCAGGTCCACCGGCCCGACCCGTCGACCGCCATCGAGGACACGCTCGGCGCGCTCGACGACCTCGTGCACGCCGGCAAGATCCGCTACGCCGGCTGCTCGACGTACCCGGCCGAGCTGCTCGTGGAGGCCCACTGGGCCGCCGACCGCCACGGCCTCGAGCGCTTCCGGACCGAGCAGCCGCCGTACTCGATCTTCGCCCGCAAGATCGAGAACGCCCTGCTGCCGACGTGCGAGCGCCATGGCATGGGCGTGCTCGTGTGGAGCCCGCTCAACGCCGGCTGGCTGAGCGGTCGATACGCCCAGGGTGACGTCGCCGAGACGGGCCGCATGCGGCGCATACCCGGCCGCTTCGACCTCAGCCGCGAGGACAACCGCCGCAAGCTGGAGCTGACGCGGCGAGCTGACCACGCTGGCCGCCGACGCCGGGCTCGACCTCATCGGGCTGGCCCTCGGCTTCGTGCTCGCCCACTCGGCCGTGACGTCGGCGATCATCGGCCCCCGCACCCACGAGCAGCTCGCCGGGATCCTCGCCGCCGGCGCGCCCACCCTGAGCGCCGACGTGCTCGACCGGATCGACGAGCTCGTGCCGCCCGGCACCGACGTCAGCGCCGCCGACGGCGGCTGGGTCCCCCCGTGGATCGAGCACCCCTGGCGCCGCCGACGGGCCCCATCCGAGGTAGCGTCTCGAGTGTCAGGCGGGAAACCCGCGTCCGCATCCGATGACGTCTACCAGTAGCCCGGGAGCGGGCCGGGATCGGAGCCCTTGGTGGCGTAGGCGGCCAGGCGGGCGTGGGCCGCCTCGTCGCGGAGGTCGATGACGTCGAACACGGTGTCGCGGGCGGCGCGCAGCGCGACATCGCCGTCGCTGCGCCGCTTCGGCAGGTCGGTCGACAGCAACAGGACCGGCACGTCGGGCAGGCGACCGTGCAGTGCGGTCGCCCGACCGAGCGCCCGCCAGACGACGTCGCTGCGCAGCAACCCACCCCGGTGGGTCGTGGCGGCGCCGACGACGTCGGCGTGCCACGTCGCGCCGGTGGCGTCGGTGAGCACGAGGGGGATGGTCACGCCGGTGCCCGGGACCCGCCGTCGAGCCGCGGCGATCGTGAAGCCGGCCGCCGTCACCACCTCGGCGGCGATCCGCTCGGCCGCCCGCCCGTCGACCGGTGCGGCCGCGGCGGGCTCGGGACCGAGCTCGGCGACCCGGCGCCGGGCGATGGCGACGTACTCGGGGTCGAGGTCGTAGCCGACGTAGCGCCGACCGAGCCCGGCGGCGGCGACGAGCGTCGAGCCGCTGCCCATGAACGGGTCGAGGACGAGGTCGTCGGCGTAGGTGTAGAGCCGGATCAACTGCTCGGGCAGCTCGACGGGGAACGGCGCCGGGTGCCCGACGCGCCGTGCGCTCTCCGGCGGGATCGACCACACATCCAGCGTCAGGGCGAGGAAGTCGTCCGTGCGCAGCGTGCTCGCGTGGGGAAGGCCGTCGGCGGCTCGGCGCTTGGCCGGGCGGGCCCGGTCGAAACGGCCCTTGCTGGCGATGATCACCCGCTCGGTGATGTCGCGCAGCACCGGGTTCGACGCCCGGCGGTACGAACCCCACGCGCACGAGCCGCTCGCCCCCTCGCCCTTCTGCCAGATGATCTCGCCGCGCAGCAGCAGGCCGAGGTCGTGCTCGAGGATGCGGATGACATCGGCGGACAGGCTGCGATACGGCTTGCGCCCGAGGTTGGCGACGTTGACGGCGATGCGGCCACCCGGCTCGAGCGTCCTGGCGCACTCGGCGAACACCGCGGTCAGCAGCTCGAGGTACTCGAGGTACGACGAGGGCACCCCCTCGCGCTCCAGCTCCTCCTCGTACTGCTTGCCGGCGAAGTACGGAGGTGAGGTGACGACGAGCGCCACCGACCCGTCGGGGACGGCGTCCATGTGGCGGGCGTCGCCCGCGACGAAGGGATCGGCGATGTCGGCACTGGCGACGGCGTCGTCCGACGACAGCTCGGGCGGCCGGAAGCGCTCGTAGAAGCGAGTCGCATCGTGGCCTTCGCGAGCGCCGGCGCCGAAGTTCGACGTCGCCGTCCGGCGCCGTGGTGCCACGGTCCGCAAGCTAGCGGGTCGGGCGGTCGGACGAACGTACGCGCGACGTCGCCGCGCGGCGAGCTCGCGTCAGCTGATGATCCGGACCTCGGGGATGGGGATCACGAACTGGCCGCCCCATGAGCGGATGTGGGCCATGTCGGACACGATCTCGTCCTCCAGGTTCCACGGCAGGATCAGCAGGTAGTCCGGGCGCGTCTCGGCGATGTGCTCAGGTGCGTAGATCGGGATGCGCGTCCCCGGCAGCGCGAAGCCCTGCTTGTACGGGCTGCGATCGACGGTGTAGTCGATCATGTCGGCCCCCACGCCGCAGTAGTTGAGCAACGTGTTGCCCTTGGCCGGCGCGCCGTACGCGGCGATCGACTTGCCCGCCGCCAACGCCTCGTCGACGAAACGCCACAGGCTGCGCTTCGTGCGCAGCACCTGCTCGGAGAAGTTGAGGTAGGTCTCGAGGCGATCGAGACCGGCGGCCCGCTCCTTGTCCAGCAGCGCTTCGATCCGCGGCGTGTCCGGTTGCGCGGCATCACCGTCGTGGCAGGCGAAGATCCGGATCGAACCACCGTGCGTCGGCAGCTCCTCGACGTCGAAGATCCGCAGCCCGTGGCGGGCGAACGCGGCGCTGACCGAGATCAGCGAGAAGTACGAGAAGTGCTCGTGGTAGATCGTGTCGAACTCGCTGTGCAGGATCAGCTGCAGCAGGTGCGGGAACTCCATCGTGATCCGCCCGTCGTCGGCGAGCAGGATCGCCAGGCCGGCCACCACGTCGTTCAGATCGGGCACGTGGGCGAGCACGTTGTTGCCGATCAACAGGTCGGCCCGATGGCCCTCGGCGACGAGTCGACGGGCCTCGGCCGTGCCGAAGAAGGCGACGTTCGTGCGGATCCCGTTGTCCTGGGCGACGGCGGCCACGTTGGCCGCCGGTTCGATCCCGAGCACGGGCACGTCGTTGGCGACGAAGTGCTGGAGGAGGTAGCCGTCGTTGCTGGCGATCTCGACGACGAGGCTGTCGCTGGTGAGGCCGAAGCGCGGGATCATCGCCTCCACGTAGCGCTTGGCGTGCTCCACCCAGCTCGAGGAGAACGACGAGAAGTACGCGTAGTCGCTGAAGATGGCGTCGGGCGACTCGAACTCCAGCAGCTGGACGAGCAGGCACTGCGAGCACACGTAGGCATGCAGTGGGTAGAACTTCTCGGCATCGCCCAGCGCATCCGCGGCGACGTAGGAGTTCGCCATCGGCGACATCCCGAGATCACAAAAGGTCTGTTCGAGCGTCGCTCCACAGCTCCGGCACTGCATGCGCGTCCTCCACTTCGGCCCGGTGCGGGGCCGCGATCACCGTAGTCGCCGCAGCGCGACGGCTCACTCCCGACGCGCCGGCACGGAGGGCCGTCGGGCGTGCCCCGCAGGCAGCACGAGATCTTGGCCGCGGGGATACCATCGACCCCCAACGTGGCACGACGGGGTGCCATCACGAGCAGGGAGGACGTCGCCATGGCCATGGTCATCTCCACCGATCCCGGTGCATCCGACGACGAGCGCCGTAGCCGAGTCTTCCGGGGCGAGATCTTCGCCATCCCGCCGACTCCGGCGGTCGCCGACTTCGCCGAGTTCGCATGGGAGCTGATCTCCGAGGCGTTCGGCGACCTCGACCCGATGACGGCCCACGACGAGCTCCCGGTGGAGGAGTACGTCGCGCTGCTCGGGCCGCTGAAGACCGGGCTTCACGCACCACCCGCACTGCAAGGAGCTGCTCCGCGACCTGTTGACCGACCTCGGCTGCGATCCGGAGTCGACCTTCTTCGACGTCCCGAAGCTGCGCACGGTCACGCCCGCCAAGTACCTCACCGCCGGCCTCGGGTACAACTACCAGCCGCACCGTGACACGTGGTACTCCGCCCCGCAGTGCCAGGTGAACTGGTGGGGCCCGATCCGCGGTGTCACCCCCGACAACTGCATGGCGTACCACCCGAACTACTGGCAGCAGCCGGCGCCGAACTCCAGCGACGACTTCGACGCATACGAGTGGAACAAGTCGGCGCGACGCGACGCGGCGACCTACATCAAGTCCGATCCGCGTCCCCACCCGCACCTGGTCGACGCCGACCCCGGCACGGACGTCCGCCTCGTCGGCGAGGCCGGCTCGATCCTCGCCTTCTCGGGCGCCCAGCTGCACGCCACCGTGCCGAACACGACGGAGCGGGCCCGGTTCAGCTTCGACTTCCGCACGGTCAACATCGACGACGTGGCCGCCCACGCCGGGCCGGCGAACGTCGACGGCAGCTCGACCGGCACGACGCTGCGCGACTACCTGCGCATCGACACGCTGGAGCCCCTGCCGAGCGAGCTCATCTCGGAGTACGACACGGACGGCAGCGCTGACGGCGTGCTCGTGTTCGACCCGACCGTGCTCGACGAGTAGGTCCGCCGCGCTCGGGAGGGCGCAGCGCGGGTCAGTCGGCCCAGATCTTCCAGGGGGCCTTGTTCTCGTCCCACAGGTCGTTCAGGTAGATCTTGTCCCAGAGCGTGTCCATGCCGTGCCAGAAGCCGTGGTGCTCGAACGCTCCCAGCTCGCCGGCCGCGGCGAGCCGCTCCAGCGGGCCCCGCTCGAACACGGTGCTGTCGTCCTCGATGTAGTCGAGCACCGCGGCCGAGGAGACGAAGAAGCCGCCGTTGACCCAGCCGACGCTGCCCTCGGGCTTCTCGCTGAACCCGACGGGACCGTCGCCGATCGACAGCGTGCCGTAGCGCGCCAGGGGCTGCACGGCGGTGAGCGTGAGCAACGCGTCGCTCGCGTCGTGGGCGGCGATCACGTTGCGCACGTCGACGTCGGAGACGCCGTCGCCGTACGTGAAGCAGAAGTCGTCGTCGCCGATGTGGTGCTTGGCGCGCAGCAGGCGACCACCGGTCATCGTCTCCAACCCGGTGTCGAGCAGCGTGACCTTCCACGGCTCGCTGTTCGACTGGTGGACCTCCACCTTGTCCGTGGCCAGATCGATGGTGATGTCCGACATGTGCAAGAAGTAGTTGGCGAAGTACTCCTTGATCATGTAGCCGCGGTACCCGAGCAGGATGATGAACTCGTTGATCCCGGCGGCTCCGTAGATCTTCATGATGTGCCACAGGATCGGCCGGCCGCCGATCTCGACCATCGGCTTCGGGCGACTCTGCGATTCCTCGCTGATCCGCGTGCCCCGACCGCCGGCGAGGATGAGCGCCTTCACGACGCCACCTTGGCACCGAGGAGGATGTCGCGGAACGCCCCGCAGACGCGATCGACGTCGCTCTCGACGAGCTTCATCGCCGAGGGGAGGTTGATCGCCCGCCGGGCGATGTCGTAGGCCACCGGGTTGCGCTCGCGAGCGCCGCGCACCGTGTCGTAGTCGGCGAACGCGCCGAGCGTGCTCAACGGCGGGAAGAACGGCCGGGTGTCGATGCTGCGCTCGTCGAAGGCGGCCATCAACGTCGTGCGTGGGCATCTCGTAGGCGTCGTCGACGACGGCCGTGACCATCCAGAACGTGTTGTGCACGGCGGGGTCGCGGTGGTTCAGGCGCACGCCCGGAAGGTCGGCGAGGCGCTCTTCGTACCAGCCGAAGATCTGGGCCTTGCGCTCGAGCAGCTCCGGGAGGCGCGCCAGCTGGGCCCGACCGAACGCGGCCTGGAGGCTGCTCATCCGGTACTTGTAGGCCAGCTCGTTGGTGACGAAGTACTTGAAGTCGCTGGCGGTGCGGCCGTGATCGCGCAACGCCGCGACCCGCTCGAACAGGTCGGTGCGGTCCGTGACCAACATCCCGCCTTCGCCCGTCGTCAACGTCTTCGTGCCGTGGAAGCTGAACGTCGAGATGTCGCCGAGCGTCCCTGCCTTGCGGCCGTTCCAGGACGACCCGATGGACTGCGCGGCGTCCTCGAGGATCGGCACGCCGCTCGCCTCGGCGATGGCCCCGATCGCATCCATGTCGGGCACCGACCCGTACAGGTCGACGGTGAGGATCGCCTTGGTCTTCGGGGTGACGCGCTGCTCGGCCGAGGACGCCGAGATGCACCACGAGTCAGGGTCGATGTCGGCGAAGACCGGGATCGCGCCGACGTACGCGAGCGGTGCGGCGGTGGCCACCCACGTCGCCTCCGGGACGATGACCTCGTCGCCCGGGCCGATGCCGAGGGCCAGGACGGCGAGGTGGAGCGCCGACGTGCAGTGCGGCACGGCGGCCGCGTGACCGACACCGAGCTCGGCGGCGAACTCCCGCTCGAACATGCCGACCGATTGGCCGGCGTTGGTGTACCAGTCGTTGGCCGCCGCCTCGGCGACGTACTGCACCTCGAGGTCGGTGACCCATGGCCCGGCGACAGGGATGCGCTCGTCCGCCATCATCCCGCCTCCCCCGTCCAGCGCAGGTCGGCGTCGAGCTCCTTGCGGTCCATGCGGGCCTGGATCGTTCGCAGTCGGAAGAAGTCGGGTCCGGCGAAGCTCTGCTCGGTCATCACCCCATCGCGATAGGCCGCGTAGAGCTCCTCGATCCCGGTCCGCAGCGTCCACTGCGGCGAGTAGCCGGGGAGCGTGGTCTCGATCCGGGTGAAGTCGACGCGGTAGTCGCGGCTGTCCGCCGAGGCACCCGTGGCCATCGTCACGGTGCAGTCGGGGACGACCTCGGCGACCATGTTGGCCACGTCGCGGATGCGGTAGTTCTCGCCCGTGCGACCGACGTTGAACGCCTGGTTGTGGACGACCTCGCGAGGTGCGACGAGCACGCACTCGAACGCGTGGGAGATGTCGCCGATGTGCACCAACGGGCGCCACGGCGAACCGTCGCTCTGCAGGAGCACCTGCCCGCTGGTGACCGCGTACCCGACGAGGTTGTTGACGACGATGTCGGCGCGCAGTCGCCGGCGAGACCCCGTACGCCGTCGCGTTGCGCAGGTACGTGGGGCAGAAGTCCTCGTCGGCGAGCTCGGCGACGGCGTGCTCGACGCGCACCTTCGACTCGCCGTAGGGCGTGACGGGACTGAACGCCGCGTTCTCGTCGAGCAGGTCGTCGCCGCCGCTGCCGTAGAGGCTGCACGACGAGGAGAAGAGGAAGCGGTCCACCCCGGCCGTCTTGGCCGCCTCGGCAAGTCGCACCGACGCCCGCAGGTTGATGTCGTACGTGAGCTCCGGGTTGATGTCGGAGAGTGGATCGTTCGAGAGCGCGGCGAGGTGCACCACGGCGTCGAAGCCGTCGAGGTGCCCCGGTTCGACGTCGCGCAGATCGACGTCCAACGAGGGCACCGGTTCCGGCGGGGCGATGAAGTCGCAGCCGTCGTAGTAGCCGGTGTCGAGACCGACCACGTCGTGGCCCAGCGCCAGCAATCGGGGCACCATCTCGACGCCGATGTACCCCAGATGACCAGTGACGAGGATTCTCATCGCGCCTTTCCCCTGGCTCGCAGCTCAACTTCTGTCGTGGCACCCGGTGACGGCCGACTGCGGCGCCCGTCGCAACACGCGCGCCGCAGCGAAGATAGCAACGTTGCCGGCCCCACGGCGTGGGGATCTACCAGCCTCGGAGCGGGTGCGGGACGGTCGACGCGAGGGTCGTGGCCACGAGCGCTCGACGTGTGTCCGCAGCGGAGTCCGGATAGTGTTCCCGCGGGTGGGAGCGGACCACCACCGGGAGCGGTCGCGGTGCTGCCGCGACCCCCGTCACCGAGGGATCACAGGGACACATGGCAACGCCGCGCACTGCTCATCGCCGTAGCTTCGCCAGGACCACGATCCTGGCGGTCGGCGTGTTGGTGGTCCTGGTCGCTGGCGTCGCGACGTTCCTCAGCCTGTTCCGCTGGAGCTCGGCGACCGATCACCTGCCGGCCTGGCTGCTCTGGCTCGTCATCGTGGTGGCGGCAGGCGTGGTGGCGTTGCTCATCGTGTACTCCGCCCTCGTGGCGATGGGGGGCCTGATCGTCCTGCATCGAGACGCCTGCGAAGAGCGCGGCGTGCCGTACTCCCCGCCGCGACCGCGTGAACGCATCATGGGTCCGACGCGGGCGGCCATCCGACGGTCCATCAGGCCACGCGCGCTGTTCCATCCCGGCGAGATGGTCGAGGTGCGAAGCCTTCCGGAGATCCTCGCCACGCTCGACGAACGGGGCTGCCTGGAGGGGCTGCCGTTCATGCCGGAGATGGAGGCCTTCTGCGGCCACCGCGTCGCGGTCCACCGACGCGTCGACAAGGTGTGGGAGTACGCCAACGGCACCGGCTTGCGCCGCGTCGACCGTGCGGTCCTGCTCGAGAAGCTGAGGTGTGACGGGAGCAGCCACGGCGGTTGCCAAGCGGGGTGCCAGTTGATCTGGAAGGAGGCGTGGTTGCGGACACCGGGGGCGGCGCCGGCGCCGCCGCCCGCCGCCCCCCGCCCACTCGACCTGGCCGAGCACACCGAGGTGTCCGTCGACGGCGAGCGTCGCTACGTCTGCCAGATGACCGAGATCGTCCGGGCCTCGACGCAGCTCTCGCTCCGCGACCCGCGGCACTACGGCCGCGATCTGGTGCGCGGCAACGTGCGGCTCGGTCCACTCCTCGTCGTGCTCAGCACGAGGGTCTTCAACGCGCTGAACTACCGGCTCGGGGGCACCCCGTGGCCGGTGATGAAGCCGTTGGTCAGTGGTGCCTCGCCGCACGAGGACCTCGGCCTGCAAGCCGGACAATGGGTGCGCGTGAAGTCGAAGCACGGCATCGAGGCGACGCTGAACCAACAGTTGCGAAATCGCGGCTTGGAGTTCGGCACGGATCAGCTGTTCTGCTGTGGTGGCAGCTACCGCGTGGGCGCCCGGGTCGATCGGATCGTCGACGAGCGCACCGGTGAGCTCCTCGTGTTCAAGACGCCGAGCATCCTGCTCGAGGGGGCCCACGCCAATGGCGGGGTCGTCCTGACGCCGCAGAACGAGTTCTTCTTCTGGCGGGAGATCTGGCTGGAACCGCGCCCTGCGCCGATTGAACCGGAGACCGTTCGATGACCGATCCGTTCGTGAGCGTCGTGACGCCCCTCTACAACGACGAGCCGTACCTCGAGGAATGCATCAAGAGCGTCCTGGCCCAGTCCTACGAGGACTTCGAGTACATCATCTGCAACAACCACAGCAAGGACCGCTCCGGGGAGATCGCGGCCGATTACGCAGCGATGGACCCGCGCATCCGCGTCGTCAGCCCGCCCGAGTTCCTGATCCAGTCCAAGAACTTCAACTTCGCATTGCGCGAGATCGCTGATCGATCGAAGTACTGCAAGATGCTGCACTCCGACGATTGGCTGTATCCGCAGTGCCTGCGGCAGATGGTCGACGTCGCCGAGACCAATCCGCGCATCGCGATCGTCGGCGCATACCGGCTGATCGGGGACCTGCCCGACTGCTTCGGCGTGCCGGTGGAGCAGTCCTCGTTCCCCGGGACCGAGGTGTGCCGCTGGCAGCTGCTCGGAACCGCCTATCCCTTCGGCAGCCAGTCCACCGTGATGTACAGCGCGGACGTCGTGCGCAGCCGGGCGCCGTCGTTCTTCCCGGAGAACCGGTTCTTCATGGACGTGGACGTCGCCATCCGGATCCTCAAGGATGCGGACTTCGGTTTCGTCCACCAGGTGCTCAGCTACAGCCGCGATCAGGCCGAGAGCATCACGGTCTCCACCAGCAGCCTCAACTGGTGGCGACTGCTGCAGTACCTCATGGTGGAGCAGTACGGCCGTGACTTCCTCACGCCGGAGGAGTTCGCGGCGCGCTACGACTTCGTCACCAAGGACATGTACGAGGGCCTCGGCGCGCAGTGGATCATGGACAAGGTCCACTTCGGGCAGAAGGAGGGGTACTGGGAGTTCCAGCGCCAGCACCTCGGCGACATCGGCGTCGAGCTCCGTCCGAAGCTGCTGGCGCGAGGTGTCGTCTCGGCCGGGCTGAGCGTGCTGGCCTCGCCGAGCAGGTTCCGCAACAAGGTCGGTCGCGAGAGGTCGAGGCCGGCGTGAGACGTGGACGAGACGTGATCCGTCGCTCCTGGGTGATCGCCGCGGTGTGGTGCCTCATGGGATGCGGCGGGGGCTCGGAAGCGGACAAGGCGACGACGACGACGGCGGGTGGACCGCCCAAGCCCCCGGTCACGATCTTCTACGACGACTTCACCGGCACCACCGTCGATCCGGCGAAGTGGATCGTCCTCGATCGCTTGAGCGACCAGGTCAACAACGAGGTGAACTGTGTGATCCCCGAGAACGTCAGCGTCAAGGACGGCGTGCTCGAGATCGTGTCCAAGGCCGAGGAGCGGTCCTGTGGCGACAGTGAGGAGCCGCCGAAGACCATGCCCTACACATCGGGGCAGGTCCAACAAGCGACCGCGCCGTTCCTCTACGGCACGGTCGAGGTGCGCGCCAAGGCGCCGGGTGGCATCGGGGCCTGGCCGGCGATCTGGATGTTGGGCTTCGAGTGGCAGGCGACCCAACCGTTCACGGCCAACACCCCGGAGGGTGTGAAGAACTGGCCCAAGGCGGGCTGGTCCGAGATCGACATCGCCGAGTTCTGGCAGAACAAGCGCAACGAGGTCAACACGACCGTCCACTTCAACGAGCCGGGCGGGCTGCACATCCAGCCGCTTCCGTTCGATGCGACGACGCGGTTCATGGTCTATCGCCTCCAGTGGACGCCTGGATCGCTCGTCTGGTCGGTGGACGCCGAGGATGGCCAGGGCTTCCGCGAGCTCTACTCCGTCACCGACGCGGACAAGGTGCCGAACGTCCCGATGTACCTCGTCATCCACACGGCCATCGGGGGAACCGGGGGCGGCGATCCGGATCCGGCCACGTTCCCGCAGACGTTCGAGATCGACTCGGCGCGGATCACCCAGTGAGGGCCCGCGGCGATCGCTACACGAAGAGGATGTGCTCCCTGTCGACGTGACGACGGATGCCGGACCAGAAGCCCGATGCGAACGCCGTGACCCGCCGCAGCGGTGGTCGCTGCAGCCGGATCACCGCGTGGAGGGACGGCGACAGGGCGCTGCTCCAGAGCACGGAGGCGGAGACCAGCGACGCCGGCACGTGCCGCACGCGCACCGCCTTGGCGCACGAGGCCCCGAGCGCCAGCCAGTCGCGTACGGCGTGCGCCCGCCCCTGTTCGAGCGTGCGGAAGCCATGGTGGAGCACGGACGCTCCGGCGTTCTCGCACACGTGCCATCCGAGCAGCAGGAGGCGCAGCTCCAGATCGAAGTCGTCGGCGGACGGGTACACGCCACCCGGTCCCATCGCCGGGTCGAAGCCCCCGATCTCGATGAGCACCTCGCGCCGGATGGCCATGCCGGCACCGAGGCCCCACCGCTTGCGCATGTCGGCCGGGCGTCGGAGGGTGCGGTCCGCCGCCAGTTCGAAGGTCGGGACGTAGCCCGTCGTCGTGTCGTGCGGCGGCGCGTCGACCTGTGAGAACGTCGAGCGCGATCCGCGCGTCGTCGTGCATCGGAGCGACGAGCCGCTCGGCCCAGCCGGGCGAGACCTCGCAGTCATCGTCGGTGCACGCCACGAACGGAGACTGCACGAGGCGCAGACCCTCGTTGAGCGCGCCTCCCTTGCCGCGGGTCTGGCTCCGGACGTAGCGCAACCGGGCGTCGTCGAACTGCTGGAGGGCGACCTCGGTGGCGTCGCTCTCGCTCTGATCGATGACGATCACCTCGCCGCGCTGTTGCTCGTCGGTGAGGAGGGACCGCACGGCCCGCGTGAGGTCGTCGGCACGATCTTTCGTGCAGATGATCACGGGAACCGCTTCGGGGGTCGTCATGGTGAGTGGTGAGAGGCGGTCGACGGGCCATCGTGGCCTGGCGGAACCGGGACTCTAGCGAGGCGTGGTTCGACGATCGCCAACTATCGGACGCGGTCGCTCCGGAAGTCGTTGTCGGCGGGAACGGCAGCCGGTCCGGGTGGATCAAGAGCGCGCCGCGGGCGAGGTCGTCGGCGAGGCGTTCGGCGGCGCGCAGGGCGAGCGCCATCGCGGTCAACGTCGGGTTCTTCTCGGCCCCCGTGGTGAAGCAGCTGCTGTCGACGACGGCGACGTTGGCGACGTCGTGCATGCGGTTCCAGCCGTCGAGCACGCCGAACGCGGGGTCGGCGTGCATCCGCACCGACCCGCCGTAGTGCACCGACGATCCCGGGTGCAGCTCGTGGAACGGGCCGTCGACCGCGACGCCGAGGCCGGCGCCGCCGAGCACGTCGTCGAGCCGCCGGCGGGCCGACTCGAGGTTGGCCACCGTGGCGTCGTCGTATCGAAGGCTCACACGCGGCCGCAGTTGCAGCGGGTCGGCCGGCTCGTCGCGGTCGATCGTCACGCCGACCTCGGGCGTCGGCACCATCGTGCCGAAGACCTGCACCCCGAACGTCGACGCCGACCCGCGGTAGAAGGTCTTGAGGCGCTGCAGCTGGCGGCCCAGTCCGAGCGTCAACGAGGCCGCCATCAGCGGCGCGGCTGGTGCTGAAGTCCTCGCGTGCGATGTACATCGGGTGGGACAGCGCCGGCATCGGCTGCGCCGTCGTCGCCGGCCACCACTCGCGGGGATGGTCGTGGAGGTACGCGCCGAGGGCCCCGCTGCTGTTGCCGAGCCCGTCGGGGAAGTCGTCGGATCGCGATCGCAGCAGGAGCACGGTCGAGTCGATGGCGCCGGCCGCGACGATGACGGCACGAGCTCGGACGGTGCGGCGGACCTTGGCGAGCGTGTCGATGTAGTCGACCGACTCGACTCGGTTGGCCGCGCTCGACCAGTTCAGCGACACCACATGTGCCGATGGGAGCAGGCGCAGCGACGAGTCGCCGAGCAACGGTTCGAGCACGCAGTAGTAGCTGTTGAACTCGGTGCCCCGGCGGGCGAACATCCACGGTCGGCCCTTGGCGAGCGGCATGGCGCCCATGCCATGACCGTGCCGGGCCGCTTCGGCGGCGATCATCCGCCAGGGCTTCGGCAGGCGATGGCGGTAGCGGCTGATCCCCGCCGGCACGCCGAGGATGGGGTCGCCGGCCGTCACCACCAGCGCCTGCTCGGCCCGCCCGTAGAACGGCTCGAGGTCGGCGTAGGTCAGTGGCCAGCGATAGCGCTCGTCGAGCCGAGCGCCGTCGGTGAAGTCCTCCGGCGCGAACCGCGGTACCGCGGCCGTCCAGAAGTTCGACAGCCCACCGAGCGAATGGCTGGCGTACCACTCGACGCCCGGGGTCGATCCGGCGGCGAGGCCCTCTGACTCGTAGGCGGTCCAGGCCATCCGACGGAACATCGTGTTGCCGGCGGCCCGCACCACGAGCCCCCCCGGCATCACATCGCCGATGTCGAGGATGAGGACGTCGAGGCCCCGACCGACGAGGGCGCTCGCCGCCATCGCGCCGGTCGGTCCGGTCCCGATGACGACGACGTCAGCGTCCGTCACCCGCGTCGCTCCGGAGCTGACACCGATCGCAGGCGGTCGATCACGTCGTCGTCGAGTGGCCCGGCGGCCATCAGCTCGACGTTGCGCCGCAAGTGCTCCGGCGAGCTGATGCCGACGAGCATCGTCGTCACCTCGTCGTAGGAGCGGACGAAGCCGACGGCGAGCTGATCGAGCCCGAGGCCGGTGTCGACCGCGACCACGCGCAGGGCGTCGATGTTCGGGGCCTTCGGGTCGGTGGCGACGGCGGACGGATCGCGTTCGGCGAGCGCGAGCAGTCCGCCTCCGAGCACGCCTCGCGCCCACACATCCGTCGGCCGGGCGTCGAGCGACGGGAACAGGTCGTCGGCGGCCTCGGGGTCGAGCACCCCGAACGGGATCTGCACGCACGAGACCGCCGGCACGGCGAGCCACTCGACTGCTGATGACACGCGCTCGGCGCCGATCCCGAACGCCAGCACCTTGCCGGAGGTCCGCAGGTCGACGAGCTCGTCGAAGACGTCCGGGAGCACCGCATCAGGACCGTGCAGCTGGAACAGGTCGATGCGGTCGGTGCGCAACCGCCGCAGCGACCCCTCGATGGCGGCGCGCAGGTGGCTCGGCGAGAAGTCGCGCTCGCGATACGCGGTGCCGCTGCTCGCCACGGCGGGCCCCGCGCCGCCGGCGCGACGTCGCGGGAGGCGCCGCACCACGCCGGCCGCCAGCCGCCGCGCCGCTTGCTCGGGCGCCGTCCGCTCGCGGCACGACGTAGCCGCCCTTCGTGGCCAGCACGACCTCGTCGCGCCGGGTCCGCAGCGCTTCCCCGAGGACCCGTTCGCTGGCTCCGGAGCCGTAGGCGACCGCGGTGTCGAACACCGTCACGCCGAGGTCGACGGCCTCCTGCACGAGCCGGACGTCGGCGGTCACGGAGCGCCCACCGCCGGCACTCCCGAGGCCGACGCCGCCGAAACCGAGCCTCACGGGCGCCGCTCCACCCGGCTCATCGCGGGGCCCACTGACCTGGGTCGTCGTGGCGCCCGCACACGCTTCCGAGTATCGCACGGCAGGCGATCGAGGGCGTCTTCCCGCATCTGCGGTTTGTAGCGACCTCAAACGGGGGATCCATGCCCCCAGTCGACGTGTCAGCCGCCGATCGCAATGTTGCGGTTTGTGATCCACATGTCATTCATGTTTCAGTTGCTACAGTTCGCCGACACCCGCCCCGATCTACTGGGGTCCGACCAACGCCACCGCCCACCTGGCCGATCCCGGCCCCCGCCCAATCCGGGAGGAACCACACGTGTCCGTCGAGAGGCCGTCTATCGGTCCGAACATACGCAGGTCCCGGTGGCGTCGCCCACTGGCCGCTGCGGCCATCTTCGTGGGGTTCATCGGCGTCGCCGGGGCGGGCACGACGCACGCAGCTCCGCTCACCGACGACGGCTGGACGACCGATGTCGACGTGCCGGCCACCGTGTCCCGCGGCGACGTCGTCACCCTGAAGGTCGATGTCACCGCGGCGACGACCGCGGATGCCCTGATCGATCTCGAGGTCTACAGCCTCTCCAGCAACGGCAGGAGGTGGCAGCAGTCCGTCCACCAGTACTGGGACGCCCAGGCGTTCCCCGCCGGCGAGACCCAGACGCTCGAGATCCAGTGGACCGTGCCCGCGGACGAGCCGACCAACGTCCACTGGGCGAAGGTCGGCGTGTTCAAGCCGGGCTGGGGCGTCCTCTACCACTGGAACGATGCGGCCGCCTCGTTCGCAGTCTCGGCGGAGGGTGATCCACCGACCACTGAGCCACCGACGACCGTCCCGCCGACCACGGCCCCGGCGCCCACGACGACCACGACGACCGTCAAGCCGACGACGACGACGACGGCGCCGGCGACCACGACGACGGTCAAGCCGACCACGACCACCTCGACGACGACGACCACCACGACGACCGTGCCGGCGACGACGACGACCGTGAGGCCGACCACGACCACGACGAAGCCGCCGACCACCACCGCCCCGCCCAGCTCGCCCGGCAACGGCGGGTCCGAGGGCGGCACGCTGTTCTCGGAGTCGTTCACCGATCCGAGCGCGTTCGGTGCGCGGTTCGATCACGGCTGGTCGGGTGAGGTCCACGCCGGCTCGCTGTTCGATGACGACGCCAACGACTGGCAGGCCGATCACGACGGCAGCTGTGGCGACCCGAACGCGACGTCGCGCACGATCCACCTCGGTGCCGGCGAGTCGCAAGCGGCGACCGAGCAGGCGTTCTTCCCGTGTCTGCCGGGTGGTGATCCGGCGAAGGGTCACGTGATGACGTCGGTCAACACGGAGGGCTACGTGATCGCGTGGTTCTCGCCGAAGCAGACGTTCAACGACGTCCACCAGGTGTGCTGGGACCAGAACCTCACCGATCTCGGTGGTGGCAAGTGGACACAGGTGGTGTTCCTGACGCCGGGCGAGATCGGTGGCAAGACCACCGACCTCGGGTTCACGTCGCCGGAGTTCCCGGACAACGGCGGCCCCTCGTCGCCGCGTGGTGATGCGGCGTTCGGGGTCAAGATGTTCAAGGGCGGTCTCGTGGCGTGGCAGAACGGATCGTTCACCTCCGGGCGGGTTCCCGGGGGCACGACGAGTGACAAGGCGCCGCGGTACCAGCACTGCGTGACCGATCAGGAGAACGGTCGCCTGTCGGTGTCGATCGCCCAGCCCAACGGCAAGGTCTCGACCGGCGAGATCGCCGGTTCGATCCCGAACGGCCCGATCCGGGTGGTGTTCGAGGACGACAACTACAACCCGGACAAGCACTTCTCGGCGAGCGAGGCGAAGAGCCGCGACTCGTCGGGCCTGTACACCTGGCACTGGGACAACATCCAGATCAGCTGACGGTGGCCATGGCGGCCACGGCGACCTCCGGGCCGCCGTGGCCGTCGACACACACGAGACAGCGTTCGGGGCCCTGGTGGACCTGTGGGGGGATCCCGAACTCGCAACGAGCAAGGGAATGTGATGACCGCAACGAAGAAGCGGGCGACGAATACTCAGGTCGGTCGTCGGCACGGCGGTGCCAGCGATGGTCTTCCTGGCGGGATGTCCGAACCAGTGTGCCCCGGCCGCTGCCCCACAGGCGGAGCTGGCGAGCGCACCGGCCGGAGGCGGCCAGTTCTCGGAGTCGTTCGCCGACCCGAACGCGTTCGCGGCCCGGTTCGACCACGGGTGGTCGGGCGAGGTCCACGCCGGGTCGCTCTTCGGCGACGACGCCAACGGGTGGCAGGCCGATCACGACGGCAGCTGCGGGGATCCCAACACCACGTCGCGCACGATCAACCTCGGTCCGGGCGAGTCGCAGGCCGCCACGGAGCAGGCGTTCTTCAGCTGCCTGCCGGGCGGTGACCCGGCGAAGGGGCATGTGATGACGTCGGTCAACACCGAGGGCTACGTGATCGCCTGGTTCTCGCCGAAGCAGACGTTCACCGACGTGCACAACGTGTGCTGGGACCAGAACCTGACCGATCTCGGTGGGGGGAAGTGGACGCAGGTCGTGTTCCTGACGCCGGGCGAGATCGGTGGGAACAGCGCGGATCTCGGGTTCACGTCGCCGGAGTTCCCGGACAACGGTGGTCCGTCGTCGCCGCGTGGTGATGCGGCGTTCGGGGTCAAGATGTTCAAGGGCGGTCTGGTGGCGTGGCAGAACGGGTCGTTCACCGGGGGTGACGTTCCCGGCACCACGACGAGTGACAAGGCGGCCCGCTTCCAGCACTGCGTGACCGATCAGGAGAACGGGCGTCTGTCGGTCTCGATCGCCCAGCCCGACGGGACGGTGTCGACCGGCGAGATCGCCGGTTCGATCCCGAACGGCCCGATCCGCGTCGTGTTCGAGGACGACAACTACAACCCGGACAAGCACTTCAGCGCCAGCGGGGCGCGGTCACGGGACTCCTCGAACCTGTACACCTGGCACTGGGACAACATCCAGATCAGCTGACGCTCGCTGATGCCGGCCCCCACCCGTGCGGTGGGGGCCGGCCGAACTGCGGGGCTGCCGCCGCCATCGGCCGGTACGATGGAGCGACGTCCGGGCCTCGGTGGACCGATGAGGGACCCGGACGTGCTCAGCGAGCAAGGACGGGTGATGGCGGCGACGAAATGGCGGGCACGGGTGCTCGGGGCGATGGTTGGCACCTCGGTGCCGGTGATCGTCCTGCTAGCAGGCTGCAACTCTGCGGCGCCACAGGCCGAGCGGGCGGCCGTACGCGCCGCCGCATCGGACCAGGCGGCCGCCACGACATCCCCGGCCGCAACGGCACCGGAATCGACGTCGGCTCCGGCCCCCCCACCAGCGTCGGCACCGCCGTCGGCACCGGCCTCGGCACCTGCGTCCGGGCCGGATGAGTCGCCCTCGGCGTCGGCCGCTGGCGGGAAGTTCTCGGAGTCGTTCGCCGATCCCAACGCGTTCGCCGCCCGGTTCGATCATGGTTGGTCGGGCGAGGTGCATGCGGGTTCGATGTTCGGCGATGACGCCAACGGCTGGCCGGCCGACCACGACGGCAGCTGCGGGAACCCGAACGAGACGTCGCGCAAGATCCAGCTCGGCGATGGTGAGTCGCAGGCGGCGACGGCTCAGGCGTTCTACACCTGCCTGCCGGGTGGAGATCCGGCCAAGGGGCACGTGATGACGTCGGTGAACACCGAGGGCTACGTGGTGGCGTGGTTCTCCCCGAAGCAGACGTTCACCGACGTGCACAAGGTGTGCTGGGATCAGAACCTCACCGATCTCGGTGGTGGCAAGTGGACGCAGGTCGTGTTCCTGACGCCGGACGAGATCGGCAAGGACAGCTCGGACCTCGGGTTCACGTCGCCGGAGTTCCCGCACAACGGTGGTCCGTCGTCGCCGCGTGGTGAGTCGGCGTTCGGGGTCAAGATGTTCGAGGGCGGCATGGTGGCGTGGCAGGACGGGGCGTTCACCGATGACAAGGTGCCGGGGACCACGACGGCCGACAAGGCGGCCCGCTTCCAGCACTGCGTGACCGATCTGGAGAACGGTCGCTTGGCGGTGTCGATCGCCCAGCCCGACGGGAAGGTGTCGACGGGCGAGATCGCCGGTTCGATCCCGAACGGCCCGATCCGGGTGGTGTTCGAGGACGACAACTACAACCCGGACAAGCACTTCTCGGCCACCGAGCCGAAGGATCGCGACTCGTCGGGCCTGTACACCTGGCACTGGGACAACATCCAGATCAGCTGACGCTCGCCGCCCGAGCGCTGCCCGACCCGACGACCGGTCGGCGGCGGTTCAGAACGAGGAGTAGCCCTTGTTCCCGTAGAGCGAACGGGCGAAGCGCCACGACGAGTACGTCAGCGGGGCCTTGACGAAGATCGCCTCGCGCAGCTGTCCGAGGCGGTTCGTCCGGTACCAGTTGGCGAAGAAGAGCGGCTTGCCGTCGTTCAGCGCGAACGGATCGAGGTCGAGGTCGTCCATCTCACCGAACGTGATGGCCATCATCGGGCGCGGCGCGTCGGAGTAGTTGGGCATGCCGCGGTGCCACTGCGTCGACTTGCGCACGACCACGTCGCCCTGGTTCAGGGGCAGGCGCGTCGACTTGCGCCACAGACGGTGGGTGGCGTAGCGCCAGAACTTCCAGAACTCGCGGTTGGTGCCGGGGAGCACGTCGATCGCTCCATTGCGGAGGTCGGTGTCGACGACCGCGATGTTGCAGATCAGGAACTCCTTCGTGTACAGCCCATCGGTGTGGTAGTGCTGCGCCACGCTGCCCGGCAGGTTGAAGTTCAGCGTCGCCCGCACCGAGTCGGCGATGTCGGGGCGCACGGCCCGCACGAGGTCCGGGATGCCGGCGCGACTGAGGTCGTCCCACACGAACCGCGATTGCTCGCCCGGGAAGCAGTTGAGGTGGCCGCTGCGGGTGCCGCCTCCCTCGAACATCTCACTGGACGTGCTGAAGCGCTCGTACTCGCCGACGAGGTCGTCGTTCAGCTCGGACAGCCGTTCCCGATCGACCACGTCGCGGATGACGATGTACCCGTCCTCGTCGAGTGCTCGACGAAACGTGTCGAGGTCGGTCGTCTGTTGCAGGACCCGCATGCCTCAACTCCCTCGTGCGCCGCTGCGGCCGGCAGCGGGATCGAACGACGCCGACGATATCGCTTGGTACAGGTCACCCGCCGTGGCGGCCATCTGATCGGCCGTCAGTCGTTCCAGCACGACGCGTCGGCCTGACGTCCCCATCTCGGCGCGCCGTGCCGGATCGAGGAGCAGGGCCCTGATGTTGGCGGTCAGCGCGTCGATGTCGCCGTGCGGCGACAGCAGCCCGGTGCGTCCGTGCTCGACGACCTCCACCGTGCCACCGTCGTCGAGCGCGATGACGGGCTTGCCCATCGCCATCGCTTCGCAGAACACCAATCCGAACGGCTCCTCGTGCGAGGGCATCGCGAAGAGGTCGGCCGCCGCGAGCAGCTCCTCGATGTCGTCGCGCCGACCGAGCAGCGAGACGTGCTCGGCGACGTCGAGCTCGGTGGCGAGTCGGCGGAGATCCTCGGAGTACGTCGACCCGCCGAGGTCGGCGCCGACGATCAACAGCCGGACGTCGGGGAACTCGGTGCGCAGCCGGGCGACGGCCTCGATGATGGCGGCCGGGCCCTTCTCCGGGAACAGCCGGCAGATGGTGATCAGCAGGGGTGCGTCGGGCGCGATGTCGAGCCGCTGGCGCGCCGGGGCGCCGTCGGTGTCGGGATGCCACCGATCGGTGTCGATCCCGTTGGTCACGATGTGGACGCGCGCCGGGTCCATGCCGCCGTCGACGAGGGTGCGCCCGACGAACTCGGAGATGGCGACGAGCACGTCGGCGTGACCGAGCGACCAGCGCAGCATCCGGCCCATCCAGCTCGGGTTGTAGCCGACGTGGACGTGGACGATCGAGCGAGCTCCGGTGAGCCGTCCGAGCACGACGGCGACGAACGCGTCGCGTGGACGGTCGCTCGTGTGGATGATCCGGATGCCGCGGCGCTTGATGAGCACGCCGAGCTTGGCGATCGTCCACACCGCCGGCACCGTCTCGACGAGCGCCCTCAGCTTGCCGAGCGGCGACCGGACGCCGAGCTCGGGACCGAGGTTGGCCCGCACGACCTCGAGGTCGGGGATCGCGGCCACGACGCGGTGGGTGGGCGTCGGGTCGTCGGCCGGGCCGAAGGCGTGGGCGGCGATCGGCGCCCACGTGGTGCGATCGAGGCGCCGCATGATCTCGGCGTGGATCCACGTGTCGGCGCCCAGCGGCGCCGCCGTCGGCGTGTTGAGGAACAGGATGGGTCGCCGCTCGCCGTCGTGACCGGTCGCCCCACGCATGCGCGCAAGATACTGGCGCCCGGCCGGCAGCGCGCCGCGGACGATTCGTCGCGCGATGACTACTGTGCGGACTTCCGTCCGCACCGATCGAGGGAGGTCCCCGTGCCCGGTCGTCGGCGGGCCCGTCGCTCCGGCCCGCTCTCCGTCGTCGCCGTGTCGCTCGGCGTGTCGCGCGCCGCGTTGGCCGTGCCGCTCGGGTACCTCACGGTGCTCACCGCGTCGGCGTGGGTGGCGACGGCGCGCCGGCCGAACCGGGTGCCGGGCTCGGCGACGCGGTTCGCCGTGCTCATCCCGGCCCACGACGAGGAGGCGGTCATCGGCGACACCCTCGCCGCCCTCGCCGCCCTCGACTACCCGGCGGACCTGCGGTCGGTCCACGTCGTCGCCGACCACTGCACCGACGGCACGGTCGACCTCGTCAGGGCGGCCGGCGTCGACGTCCGCGAGAACACCTCGGGCAGCCGCGGCAAGGGTCCGGCGCTGCAGTGGCTGCTCGGCGCGGTGCTCGACGAGGCCGCCGCCGGACGCCCGGTGGATGCCGTCGTCATCGTCGACGCCGACACGGTCGTCGCGCCCGGCTTCCTCGGTGCGGTCGCGGCGCGGTTGGAGGAGGGGGCCACCGTCGTGCAGGGGCAGTACCGGGTGCGCGATCCGGCACCTCGACGGCGACGGCATTGCGCAGCGCCGCGCTCGCCCTGCGGCACCACCTCCGACCGCTCGGCCGCACTGCGCTCGGCGGCTCGTGCGGGCTGTTCGGCAACGGCATGGCGTTCCGCACGGAGGTCCTCCGGGGCGCGCCTGGACCGACCACCTCACCGAGGACATCGAGCTCCAGAACGAGCTCCTGCTCGACGGCGTGCTCGTCGCCTACGCGCCCGACGCGGTCGTCGAGGCGGCGATGCCGACGACGCTGGAAGGCGCGCGCACGCAGAACGAGCGCTGGGAGCGCGGTCGCATCGAGCTCGCCCGCCGCTTCGTGCCCCGGCTGGTCGGGCTGGCCCGCCGGGATGCTGGTCGCCGCGTCGCCGCGGTCGACGAGGTGCTCGATCACCTCGTGCCCCCGCTGTCCGTGCTCGTCGCCGCTGACGGGCGCCACGGCCGTCGCCAGCACCGCGCTCGCCTGGCTGCGTGGCGCCAAGCGTCCGCTCAAGGGATGGGGACTCGTCGTCGCGCTGACCGTGCACGTGGTGTCGGGCCTCGTGCTCGCCAAGGCCCCGGCGTCCGTGTACCGGTCGCTGCTGCACGCCCCGGCGATGGTGGTGTGGAAGCTGCGGCTGTGGGGACGGATGCTGCTGCGCCCCGGTGCCGAGGGGTGGGCTCGCACGGCGCGCGCCACCACGCCCGACTCGGTCGTCCCGCCAGGCATCGAGGTCCCGGCGTGACGGTGCGCCGCGCCGCGGTCCTGCTGGGCACGCCGATCGACGACATCACGATGGACGAGTCGCTCGACGTCATCGCGACGATGGTCGCGGAGGGCCGGCGCAGCGGACGGGTGCACCAGATCGCCACCGTCAACGTCGACTTCGTCGTCAACGCGGCTGCCGACGACGGGTTGCGCGCGACCATGCGGGCGACCGATCTGTCGATCCCCGACGGCATGGGGATCGTCTGGGGAGCGCGGCTCGTGCGGACCCCGATCCGGGAGCGCACGGCCGGCGCCGACCTGGTGCCGGCGCTCGCTCGCCGGGCCGCCCAGGAGGGGTGGCGGCTGTGCCTCTTCGGCGGCGCGCCCGGCGTGGCCGACCGCGCCGCCGACGTGCTGCGCGAGCAGGCGCCGGGCGTGGACGTCGTGGTCGGACCGGCGCCGATGGTCGGTGCCGACGGGTCGATGGATCCGCGCGATCGTGGACGAGGTGCGGGCGATCGGGGCCGATGTGATCGGCGTCGCCCTCGGCAACCCGAAGCAGGAGCGCTGGATCGCCGCTCAACGGGCAGGCGGTCGGGGCACCCGTGTGCATCGGCATCGGAGGGACGCTCGACTTCCTCACCGGCACGACGCGACGAGCACCGATGTGGATGCAACGAGCCGGCCTGGAGTGGATCCACCGAGCGCTGGGCGAGCCGCGTCGCCTCGTCGGCCGCTACGCCCACGACCTGTGGGTGTTCGGGCCGGCCCTCGTGCGCCAGATGTGGGTCGGGCGTCGTCACCGCCACGGTGGTGCGGTGCTCGTCGCCGGTGATCCGGCCAGCGGGCAGCCGTGCACCATCGAGCTCGCCGGCCTGCGCCGCCTCGACAACGCGGCGGTCGCCGAGGTCGCCGCCGTCCGTCGCACCGCCCGGCTCGCCGGTGCCGACGCCGTCGTGACCGGGTGCCGCGCCGGCCGTCCTGGCCGACGCCGGACGCCTCGAGGCCGCGTCGTTCCTGGCCGCAGACGAAACGCGCCCCGGCGCGGGACGCTGATCTGTAGCATTCCGGCTCGTGGCGGCCAGCAAGCGCAACCTGCCCGTGCCGGCGGGGTCGACCGGTGCCATGAGGTCGTCGCGTCGCACGCGCCTGAACGCCGACACCAGCGCCGAGCCGGAGGGCTTGACGCGCCGTGTCGTGCTCAACTTCCTCGAGGCGTTCTTCCGCCGCCCCTGGCTGCACCTGCTCCCGCTGATCCTCATGCTCGTCCTGGGCGGGGCGAGCGCGTTCAGCTCCAAGGAGTCGTTCAAGTCGACCGGCACGATCACCGCCGAGAGCTCGACCGTCCTCGGTGACCTGACCCAGTCGAACAACACGGGCTTCAACTTCGAGACGCCGGCCACCGTCGTCGCCCGCAACATCAACGAGCTGCTGCGCACGACCAACTTCTTGAACGTCGTCGCCGGCAAGCTGCAAGCGGACGCCACCGACAGCCAGAAGGCCCTGCTGCGCGACGTCATCGCCAAGGACGTCGGCGCCATCGCCGACGGCGACCAGCTGGTGCGGGTCTCGGCGGCGAGCGAGCGGGCAGACCTGTCGTTCCGGCTCGCCGACGCGGTCATCCGCAGCTACGTCGAGACGGTGAAGGCCGAACAAGATCGCCCAGAGCGACCAAGCGGTGCAGTTCTTCCAGGGCCAGGTCGCCGATGCCGACGCGGCGCGCCAGCAGGCGCAGGACGCACTCGATGCGTTCCTCGTGCAGAACAACGTGACGGACTCGACCACGATCACTGCGTCGCAGCAGGTGCAGCTCAACTCCCTCCAGGCCGCCCTCGACCGCGCCGAGTCGCAGTACGACGCCAAGACGGACTCCCTGGACCAGGCGAAGCTGGCCTCCAACTCCGCGGGCGCCGAGGTCGACCAGCTGCTGCGCGTCACCGACCCACCGGAGCAAGCGCTGGCCCCCGAGCCGCGGCTCAAGAAGCGCCGTGCTGACGCTCGTCATCTTCGGTGTCCTCGGTGTGCTGCTCAGCTTGGCGTCGGTGATCGTGGCGGCGACGCTGGACCGCACCATCCGAGTTCCGGGCGACATCACGGCGAAGTTCGATCTCGACGTCCTGGCCGTCGTGCCGGACGCTCGCGCCCGCTGACAGGAGGTCCCGATGGCACCACGCATGGCCTTCGGTCGCAAGAAGCGCAAAGCTCCACCGCTCGACGAGTTCGGCGGCACCGCCGACGGTGGCTTGGCGATCATCGACGAGAGCGGTCACCTCGTCCACATGACGCCGCCCCGGATCGCCGGCTCGCTGCGCTACTTCCTCGCCCGCGTCCAGCTCCACGACGCCCAGGGCATGCCCGAGCGGCTGGCCCTGACGTCAGCCCTCGTCGGCGAAGGCGTCACGTACATCACCCGCTCGTTGGCGGCGGCGATCGCCTACGACACCGACGCCTCCGTCGTCGTGGTCGACTGCACGTTCCGCCGCCCCGGCGCCCAGGAGAGCAGGGGCCGACGCGGGCGAGCGCCCAAGCCGGCGACCCCGTCGACGCCCGAGCTGCCCGATGCAACCGACGATGAGGCGGAGGGCGAGCTGCCGCCGCCGACCACCAACGGCGCGACGGCGGACGCCCCGCGCGCACCTGACGCTCGCCGACGCCATCGAGAACGACGCCCCGCTCGACGACATCATCATCAACACGTCGAACCCCCGGCTGAGCATGATCCAGGCCGGCTCGGTCGCGGTGGCCCGGCGCCCGGCGCTGGCCCAGGGCCGTCCGTTGGCATCCCTGCTCGATCAGCTCGACGAGCGGTTCGACCACGTGCTGCTCGACCTGCCGCCCGTGCTGGCGTCGAGCGACGCGATGAACCTGTCGCAGCTCGCCGACGCCTACGTGCTCGTGGTGCGCCAGGGTTCGACGTCAGAGGGGCAGGTCGAGGCGGCGCTCGACGAGTTGCAGGGCGGCGAGACGCTGGGCGTGATCCTGAACCGCTTCGACAGCAACATCCCGCGCCGGCTGCGGCGACTCGTCGGCACCTGAGGGTCGCCCCGTGAAGGTCCTGCTCGCCTTCCTCCTGGTGACGTTCCTCGTCGCCGTGTGGTCGGCCAACCGGGGCCGGCCGTCGCGAGCGTGGGCGCTGGCGGTGTTCTCGGTGCTCGTCGCCTCGCTGTTCCTGCGACAGCGGTTCATCTGACCCATGGCGACACGATCGTCGGCGCTGCGGTCGACCGGCCGCACGAGGACCACCAGCGTCGAGGCGCAGATCGCCCACGACCGCTCACGGGCCCGCCACGTCTACATGGCCATCCTCGGCCTGACGTTCGTGATGGGTGCAGTGGCCGTGCTGCGGGCGCCGGAGCCGTTCCCCATCGCCCTGCTCGTCCTGGTGCTGGCGTGCGTCGCCGCCTTCTTCCGACCGGCGGTCGGCGTGTACGTGCTCGTGTTCCTGACGATGGTCGGCGACGCGGTGACGATGGATTGGTGGCCGTTCACGAAGAACATGTCGAGCCGCGAGTCGATCTTCTTCGTCAACGACCAGCTGTTCCTCAGCCCCCTCGAGCTGCTCGCCGGCGTGACCCTGATCGCGTGGCTGATCCGCCAGATCGCCGACCCGACGTGGCGCTTCATCCGCGGCCGCATGTTCTGGCCGATCGCCATCTTCACCGGCTTCGTCGTGTTCGGCTTCCTGCGCGGCGCCGCATCCGGCGGTGACAAGCGGGTCGCCGTCTTCGAGGGTCGGGCGCTGTTCTACGTGCTCATCGTCTACGTGCTGGTCACCAACCTGCTGTCGACCCGCCGCCAGTACGTCCGGTTGGTGATGACGGCGCTGGTCGGCGTCGCCATCCAGAGCATCTTCTCGCTGACCTACTACCTGGGCTTGCCGGGCAGTGAGCGGGCCTCGCTGGAGAGCCTCGGCGAGCACTCGGCGACCATCCCGATGAACGCCCTGCTGATCCTCCTCATCGGCAGCCTCCTGTTCAAGTGCTCGCGCTGGATCCGCTGGTGCTCGTTCCTGCTGGCGATCCCGATCACCTGGGCCTACATCCTCTCGCAGCGCCGAGCGGCGATGGTCGCCCTGTTCGTCGGGGTGTTCATCCTCGTCTGCATCCTCTACCAGCGGCGCCGGCGAGCGTTCTGGTTCGTCGCCCCGGCGACGCTGCTCGTCGGCCTCGGGTTCGTGCTGGCGACGTGGAACGCGCAGGGCGCCATCGGCCTGCCGGCGCAAGCGGTGAAGACGGTGCTGTTCCCCGACGACCTCAGCGACGCCGACACCAGCTCGGACCTGTACCGCAAGCTGGAGGCGGCGAACATCTACTACACGATCCAGCAGAACCGGATCTTCGGCATCGGCTTCGGCCAGAAGTTCTCGCAGCCGATCCCGATGCCGGACATCAGCTTCTTCGAGTTCTGGGAGTACATCCCGCACAACAACGTCCTGTGGATCTGGCTCAAGCTCGGCTTCCTCGGCTTCGCCGCCACGCTGTTCATGTTCGGTCGGGCGGTGCAGCTCGGCGCCCGCTCGATCGCCCTCGTGCGCACCAACGACCACGTCGCCTTCGTCGCCGTCGGCCTCACCTACGTCGTCATGTTCCTGGTGTTCGCGTACGTCGACATCGCGTGGGATCCCCGCAGCACGGTGATGCTCGGTCTGGCGATGGCGCTGTGCGCCGACTTCGTGCAGGCCCACGACGTCGATGCCGACCGCCGCCGCGCGCCCGCCTTCGAGCTGGTGCCGCAGTGAGGCGAGGCGCGGCCGCGGCGGCGTTGGCCGCTGCTCTCGTCGTCGCCGCGTGCAGCGGCTCGTCGCAGGACGGGATCGAGCTCGACAGCGTCCCGGCGACGACGGCGACGACGGCGGCACCAGTGATCACCGGCAGCGACGGGAGCCCCACCCCCACGACCGCCGGGTCGGGTGCCACGTCGACGTCAGCCGCGCCGGTCACCGCCGACGTGACGGTCACCGTCGACGCGACGAAGCCCGGCGCGACGATCAGCCCCGGGATCCTCGGCGTGTCGAGCAGCCTCACCGGGGCCGAGATGCAGCAGATCGGTGCGACCATCAACAGCTGGGGTGGCAACCCGTCGACGCGGTACAACTACGACATCGGCAACGCGTGGAACACGGCCGCCGACTTCGAGTTCCGCAACACGAACTACGACAACCTCGACCCGCAGTCGGCGCCGCGCTACGTGCAGGACAACCACGCCGCCGGGATCGAGACCCGCATGGTGATCCCGACGCTCGGGTGGGTCGCCAAGAACACCGACCGCGACGACTGCTCGTTCCCCAAGGACGGCGGGTGCCAGCCGGCGTCCGAGGTCGGGAACTGCGACGACCCCAAGGTCGACGACGGACCCGACGCGCACCAGCGTCGAGAGCACGCCGGCCAAGGTCGGGGCGTGGCTGCAGTCGATGGCGGCTGCTGGAGCGACGCCGCAGTACGTGGCGATGGACAACGAGCCCGATCTGTGGGGTCACACCCACTACGACGTGCACCCGGACTGCCCGACCTTCCAGGAGCTGCTCGACAAGTACCAGCAGTACGCCGCGGTCGTGCACGACGCGATGCCCGATGCCGCGCTGCTCGGACCCGTGCTGTGCTGCTGGTACGACTACTGGAACATCGCGCCGAGTCCGCCGGACGACGGTCCGCGTCGACTTCTTGGCCTGGTTCCTCGACCGCCTCAAGGCCGCCGACGACGCCGCCGGGCAGCGCTCGATCGACTACCTGGACGTGCACTTCTACCCGCAGTCCGACGTCTTCAACGACAAGGACGATCCGGAGACCAACGCCCGCCGGCTGCGCAGCACGCGGGCCCTGTGGGATCCCGGCTACACCGACGAGTCGTGGATCAACACCGAGATCCGCTTCATCCCGCGGATGCGCGAGACGATCGCCGCCCACTACCCGGGCCTGAAGCTGTTCATCTCGGAGTGGAACTTCGGCAACGACGCCAAGATCAACGGGGCGCTGGCGATCGCCGACACGCTCGGGATCTACGGGCGCACGGGCGTGGAGGCTGCGGCCTACTGGCGCAACCCGCCCATCGGCAGCCCCGGCTGGTTCGCCTTCGCGATGCACGGCAACTACGACGGCAAGGGCGGGCGGTTCGGCGGCGTGGCCGTGCCGGCCACGGCAGACGACGACGAGCAGGTCGGCGCCTACGCCGCGCTCGACCAGGGCGTGCTCCGCCTGATGCTCGTCAACCGGTCACCAGACGACGCGATCAACGTGGGGCTGGACATCGCGGGCTTCACCCCGGGGGCCGACGCCGCCAGGTACGTGTACTCACCGGCCCACCTCGACCGCATCGTCGCCGACACGGCGTCGGTCGCCGGGCCGATGACGCTGCCGGCGTCGTCGATCACCGTGCTCGAGCTGATGCCGTGAGCCCGTCCGTCAGGCGGACGGTCGGCCAGGTTCCGGCTGTCGAGGTGGCCGATCTGGGCGTGTTCGGTGATCTGGGTGCGTTCGCCGACGACTGTCGCAGGACGCAGACCGAGTCCGGAACGACCGATCGGCGTGCGCCATGAGCCTGAAGAAGAACATGGCGCACCTGTTGGTGTACCAGGTCCTCACCTGGGGCGTGTCGTTCCTGTTCCTGATCGTCGCCCCGCGCAAGCTCGGCACCGAGGCGATGGGTGCGATCGGCTACGCCATCGCCTACGTCGGCTTCTTCACGCTGGTCGCCAGCCTCGGGACGAACGCCGTCATCACCCGTGACGTCGCCCGCGACAAGACGTTGGTGTCGCAACTACGTCTACAACGGACTGCTGCTCAAGCTGGTCGTGTCGGTCGTCGTGCCGGTGATCGGCATCAGCACGGCCTATGCGATCGGCAACCGCGGTGACCGCATGACGCTGATCGTCCTCGGCTTCGTGGCGATGGCGTTCATGACGGTCTCGGAGGTCGCCTTCGGCGCCCTCGCCGGCATGGAGATCATCGCCAAGCCGGCGTTCCTCGGCGTCGTCCAGGTCTACATCGCCAACGGGCTCGGCGTGCTCGCCATCATCCTCGGCTACGACGTCATCGTCTACGGCGCGATCGTCACGATGGCCGCCTTCGTCCCGCTCATCGCCGGCTTCGCCCTCGTCCGCCAGTACGTGCACCGGCCGCTCCGCTACGACCGCTCGATCGTTCGGCACCTCGTGCGGGCCGGCGATCCCGCTGATGACGCTGGTCGCGCTCAACGCCATCTACGGCACCGTCGACGTGCCGATCCTCGGCGCCATCACCACCGACACCGAGGTCGGTTGGTACACCGTGGCCTACCGCTGGGTGGGCATCCCGATCTTCATCACGACCGCCGTCGTGACGTCGTACTTCCCACGGTTCTCGGCCCACGGGTCACCGATGACGCCGGACTTCTCCGCGGTACGTCAACCAGGCCGTGCGGCTCGTCATGCTCGCCGCCGTGCCGTGCTCCATCGGGCTCGGGATGGTGGCCGACGACCTCGTCCGGCTCGTCTACGAACCCGACTTCTACAACTCGACGGTGCTCATCCAGATCCTCGCCTTCCACATCCCGTTGGCGGGGATGGACACCGTCCTGGCCACCGCCCTGATCGCCGCCCACCTCCAGCGCCGCTACCTGTACGTGTCGCTGGCGGCGGCCGTGCTCAACCCGATCGCATGCATCGCGCTCATCCACTGGGCCGACAGCCGCTACGAGAACGGGGCCATCGGCGCCGCCCTCGTCACCGTGGCCACCGAGCTGTTCATCCTCGGCGGCGCGCTGCGGCTCCGGACGCCGGGGGTGCTCGACTGGCCGGCGACGAAGAACCTCGGCCAGATCCTGCTCGCCGGCGCGGCGATGGTGCCGGTCCTGATCGTCGGGGGCTCCCTCCCCTTGTTCGTGCAAGTAGCCTTGGGGGCCGCGACCTATCCGGTCGCACTGCTGCTGTTCCGAGCCGTCGGCGTCGACGAGATCCGCCGGCTCATCGCCTCGTCGCCGCTCGGGCGCCGGCGACAAGGTGCCTGAGTCCAACGATTGACGGAGACCCGATGTCCGACGAGAACGCCGCCGCAGCCCAGGTCTCGGCGATCATCTGCACCCGCAACCGCGGCGACAAGATCGCCGCCGCCGTCACGAGCGTGCTGTCGTGCGACTTCCCGTCGTTCGACCTGACGATCATCGATCAGAGCACGGACGACCTGACCCGCGACGCGGTGGCGGCCATCGGTGACCCCCGCGTGCGGTACGTCCACAGCACCGAACCGGGCTTGTCGCGCGCCTACAACAACGGCGTGCGGCAGTCGAAGGGCGAGATCCTCGTGTTCACCGACGACGACTGCCTCGTCGAGCCGGACTGGATCACCAACATCGTCAAGGCGTTCGAGTCCGAGCCCGACGGCGATCTGCTGTACGGCCGGGTGGTCGCCGCCGGCGCCAGCCCTGACGACTGGGCGCTGACGCCGGCCCTCGACCTCGAGGCACCTGAGCGGCTGGCCAAGGGCGAGGGCTACAAGGTGTGGGGCATGGGCGCCGACTTCGCCGCCCGCCGCCGGCTGTTCGACCGGGCCGGCTACTTCGACGAGATGCTCGGAGGCGGCGGACCGTTGTGGTCGTCGCAGGACTACGACCTCGCCTATCGCACGTACAAGTCGGGCGGGGTGATCCTCCTGCGGCCGGAGGTGTACGTGCGCCACGACGGGCGGCGCGAGGACGAGGACTGGCCGAAGCTGCTGCTCGCCTACGGCTCGGGTGACGGTGCGTTCTACATGAAGCACGTGCGCTGCTTGGATCCGCGAGCGACGTGGCTGTTCGCCAAGCAGTTCGGCGTCACCACGGCGAAGGTCGTGGCCAAGACGATCCTGCGCCGACCCGACCGCGATCGGGCCTACCTCCGAGGCATCTTCCGGGGCGCCCGGGCCAGCTTCAAGTACGGGGTGGATCGGCGGACGCGCCTGTATGTCGAGCGCTGAGGACGACGTCGCCGGGCTGCTGCTGCGGGCTCGCTGGGCGGCCGAGGAGGAGCTCGGCGAACGCAACCCGAAGCTGTGGGTCGTCCTGAAGATCCTCGGCTTCATGCCCCCGTACACGTTCAGCCGGCTGCGCATGCGGCTGCTGCGCGCGATCGGGGTACCGATCGGCGACAGCACGATCGTGTGCGGCCGGATCAGCATCGCCGGTTCCCGTCACGCCCAGCGCAAGCTCTTCATCGGTCGGGCGTGCATGATCAACGAGGGCTGCCGGTTCGACACCGGCTCGCCGATCACGATCGGTGATCGCGTCTACTTCGGTCACGACATCACGGTGCTGACGACGACGCACGACATCGGTCCGCACGATCAGCGGTGCCAGGGCACCCGGTCGGAGGCGGTGTCGGTCGGCGACGGCACCTGGGTCGGCACCCGAGCGCTGATCCTGCCCGGGGTCCACATCGGAGCCGGCTGCGTCGTGGCCGCCGGCGCTGTCGTCACCGAGTCCGTCCCGGACGACACGATGGTCGGCGGCGTCCCGGCCCGCGTCCTGCGCTCCTTCGCCTGACGGCGCGGGTCAGCCGCGCACGAGGGCGGCGAGCTCGGCCACGTAGCCGTCGAGGTCGGCGTGCTGCTCGACCCACCGCCGACCGTTGGTGCCCAGCCGCTGGGCCTCGGCCGGATCGGCCAGCAGGCGCTCGATCGCCCGCCGGAGCGCGTCGGGATCGGCGGGTGGGACGTAGAGGCCGTTGTCACCGTCGATCACGACGTCGGTCTGGCCGCGCGTCTGGGTGCACACGACGGCCTTGCCCATCGCCATCGCCTCGAGGATCGACGTGATGCCGGCCTGGAAGTCGGTCTCCTCGAGCGGGACGACGACGAACGCCGCGTCGGCGTACAGCTGGCGCAGCTCGAACAGGTCGTAGCCGCGAGCGGTCACGTTGGCGGGCACGGCGAGGCCGGCCGCGCTGTCCTGGTACTTCGACCACGGGCTGACCGCCGCGATGGCGACGTCGACGTCCAGCTCACGCACCGCCGCGACCAGCGTCGGGTAGTCGCGCCGCTCCTGCCCGACGGCGCACAGCAGCGGGCGGGCGCCGACCGTGGGGGTGACCGCGTCGGAACGCCAGAAGTCGGTGTCGACCATGAAGTGGGACAGCACGACCTGGTCGCGTCGGTACCCGAGCTCCTCGACGGCGAAGCGGGCCTGCTCGGTGGAGTACACGACGAGCGCGTCGACCCGGTGTTGCAAGCGCAGCAGTCGGTGCAGCAGCGACTTCTTCCGCGGTGAGAGGACGTGGCCGATCATCACGTGGCGCGGACGACGCCGCACCAAGCGGGTCATCGCGGCGTACGGGATGCCGACCTGCTCGCCGTCGGTGAACACGACGCGGTGCACCTTGCGCTGCCGGAAGCACGCCCACGCCAACGGCAGGTTGGCGCCGAGCCGGGCGAGCAGCGGCGCCAGCGGCCCGGCGGCGCCCATCGCGCCGGAGCGGTCGAGCAGCTCGGCGTCGAACACGTCGGCCATCTCGACGTAGTCGGTGCGCGGTCGCCGTCCGGCGGCGATCGAGGCGCGCAGGTCGTCGGGGATGTTGCCCGACACCGTGAGCAAGGTCGATGCGGCTCATCGGGACCGAGCCGCCTGCCTGTGGGCGACGGCGACGTCGAGCAGCAGGGCGACGAGCGTCCGGGCGTTGGTGCTGGCGTCGAACTGCTCCCGCACCAGCTGGCCCGCCGCCTCGCCCATCCGGCGCCGGGTGTCCGGCTCGTCGGCCAGCCGTTGGAGCGCGATGGCGAGGGCACCAGCGTCGTCGACGGGGACGAGCAGCCCGGTCTCGCCGTCGCGCACGATCTCGCGGATCGCGCCGACGTCCGTCGCGACGAGGGGCAGTCCGGCCGCCCCGGCCTCCGACAGCACCATCGGCAGGCAGTCGCCCATCGTCGGCAGGCAGAACACGTCGGCCCGGTCGTACAGCGCGATCAGCGGCGGGGAGCTCGGCCGCAGCCCGTGGTGGACCTTGACGCCCTCCTGGGCGGGCACCTCGTCGCGCGTCACGACGTCGAGCTCGATGGCCACCCCGGCGTCGCGCAGCCGGCGCAGCGCCTCGAGGAGCACGAACCCACCCTTGCGTTCGAAGTCGCCGCCGACGAACAGCACCCGGAGCGGTCCGTCGTCGGTGCTGCGTCCCCTTGTCGCGCCGGTCGGCCGACCAGCGGTCGTAGTCGACGCCCGGCGGGATCACGACGACCTTGTCGGCCGGCACGTCGTAGCGATCGACGAGGCCCTGCTTCGTCCACGTCGGCCCACGCCACCACCTCGTCGGCGCGGGCGAAGCACGTCCTGTTGGCCCGCCGCTTCAACCGCTCCAGGACCCGGCCGCGGGTGTGGTGGTCGTCGTGGATGCCGAGCTCGTCGTACTGGATGGGCGTGGCGTCGAGGGACACGACCGTCGGCACGCGCTTGACGCGGTCGGGCAACAGGATCGCCGGCACCTGGGTGTGGATGAACAGCGCGTCGAGCGGGCCACCCTTGCGGAGGCGGCGGATCGCCCGGCGGGCGCGGATCCCGGAGCGCACCGTCCAGTTGCCGAACCCGGGCACGTGGGCCGCCCAGCCGTCGACGTCGAAGGCGATCGGCTCGAACACGGCCTCGATCGACTCGTCGGCGCCGACGAGCTGCTGCAGGTTGTTGGAGTGGGTGACGTGACCGAGCGTCTGCTCGAGGACGAAGCCGACACGGGGCCGCAGCGCCCGCCCGGCGTGCTGGTCCTCGAACATCGTCAACATGCGGCGGCCGGATCCGAGCTCGTCGGCCATGCCGCCGTAGTAGGCGAGGTTGTACAGGGCGCTCAGCGACTGCTTGGCCACCGGGCGCGAGGTGCAGCGCGCTGGCGGTGCGGGCGACGCCCTGCAGCGCGCCGATGGTGACCCGACGCAGCCGCGGCCGCGGCGCGCACGTGCGGGTCAGCGCCCGCACCAGGCGGTGGCGCCCGTGGAACTCGGTGGCGATCGAGTCGAGCAGCCAGCGGTGTCCGAGGTCGCGGCCGAAGATGACGTCGTTGCGGCCGTACTGGCGGGCGATGTCGAGCCACGAGGCGAAGCTGCGCTCGGCGTGGTGGTCGACGATGGCGTCCTTGGCGAACGTGAAGTGCAGCCCGCGATCGGCCAGGCGGTAGGCGAGCTCGACGTCCTCGGCCCGTCGGAACGCCTCGTCGAAGCCGCCGGCGTCGAGCAGGTGGCGGCGGGCGATCGACGCGTTGGCCGTGTAGAACTGCCGCGCCGTCGCGCCCCAGTCGCCGCGTTCCATCGCCGCGTACTGCTTGTAGAGCATGTCCTGCTCCCAGCGCACCCACGGCGACAGGACCTCGTCGGCGGGCGTGATCATCGGGCCGATCACGACGGTGTCGTCGTTGCCGTCCTTGTCGTGGTTGCGGAGGTGGGCGGCGAGCAGGTCGGGGGCCGGGACGACGTCGTCGTCGATGAACACGACGAGATCGCCGGTCGCCTCGCGGATGCCCCGGTTGCGCGCCGCGGCCGGTCCGGCGTTGTCCTGGCGCACGGCGACGACTGGCAGCGGGCACTCCGGCGAGCGCAGGAACTCGTCGGTGCCGTCGCTCGAACCGTCCGACACCACGACGACCTCGGGCGGCTCGGCCAGCCCGGTCTGCCCGGCCAGCCCCACCAGGGCCCCGCGCAGCTGGTCGACGCGGTTGTACGTCGGGATGACCACGCTGATCGCCGGCACGGTCAGAGCTCCCGGATGACGCGCGCCGGCACGCCGGCGGCCAACGTGCGCGGCGGGACGTCCGACGTGACGACGCTGCCGGCACCGATGCACGCGTCCTTGCCGACGGTGACGCCCGACATCAGGATCACCCGGGCCCCGATCCACACGTTCTCCTCGACGATGATCGGCTTGGACTCCGGGCGCTCGAGGCGGCGCTCGGGCTCGACCCGGTGGAAGTCGTTGTCGAGCATCATCGTGTAGGGACCGATGTGGCAGTGGGCGCCGATCGACACGTGCTTGGTCGCCACGAGCGAGCAGCCGAAGTTGACGAGCGACCGGGGGCCGATCTCGAGCAGCCCGCCCTCGTCGGCGACGAGCTCGAGGGTGGCGATCGTCGACACCAGCTGGACCCGCTCACCGATGATCATCCGCCCGTGGTTGGTGACCGCCGGTCGGCCACCGAGGCGGACCCGCGTCCCGACCTCGTCGGCGTGGCGCAGGTACCAGCGGGCGCGCGCCACCGACCAGCCGTTGTCCCACACGTACCTCGGACTGATGGCCACGCTGGAGCCTCCCTGCACGCGGTGTCGCTGACGAGCCGCCGCTGGACCGAGCCGGGCGAGCACTCGACGATACCGCGAGGCCGCCGCAGGGGCTGGCCCGGTCGCGTTCGGCCTGCAGCCGCATTGCAGCTGTCCAGATGTGGGATTAGGCTCCCACGAAGGACGGGCGGAAATTTGAAGACTGCGGGCAGCATGACGGGCGGTCGTGCCTCGGTGGAAGTTGCTCCACCGATCATCGAACCGGAGAGCAGACCGGTCACCCTCGCGCCATCGACGCTCAAGCAGCGCCTGATCGCCGCCGACGTCCTCGTCGTGGCGCTGGCGATCTCGCTGGCGTTCGTCTGGCAGTGGCTCGTGCAGCCGACCGATCACCTCGGCGTCCAGCGCTCGCACCTCGTGCTGGCGTTCATCACGTTCCCGGCGTGGATCGTCTCGTTCTCCCTCCACAAGCTGTACCAATCCCGCGCGGTCGAGCGGCCGACCGAGGAGCTGCGGCGCATCGTGTACGCCGCCCTCACCGCCATCGGCGTGGTGGTCGCCGTCTCGTTCGTCCTGCAGTTCAAGGCGCTGTCGCGCTTCTGGATCCTGTCGTTGCTCGTCTTCGTCGTCACGCTGATGGCGATCGAGCGGACGATCGCCCGGCGCATGTTCAACAAGCTGCGCCGCGCCGGCCAGATGGAGCGGCCGGTGCTGATCGTCGGCACCGACGCCGATGCCCTCGCGCTGCTGCACGCCGCCCAGCGCACGCCGCACCTCGGGTACCGCGTGGTCGGTTTCGTCGGCGCCGACGACATCGGCACCCGCGGCGGCTGCGAGGTGCTCGGGCCCATCGAGCGCACCGCCGACGTCCTGGAGGCCACTGGCGCCACGGGCGTGCTGATCTCGCTGTCCTCGGTGGACTCGGAGGTCGTCAACCGCCTGACGCGCGACCTCACGGAGGACGGCTACCACGTCGCCCTGTCGTCGGGGCTGCACGACATCGACATCGTCCGCTTCCGGGCCCAGGACCTGGGCGGTCGGACGCTCATCTACGTCGAGCAGGTCCAGCGCGGCGGGTGGCGGGCGGTCGCCAAGCGCACGTTCGACATCGTGCTGTCGGTGTTCGCGCTCCTGCTCACGGCGCCGATCACCCTCGTCGCAGCGATCGCCGTCAAGCGCTCGTCGCCGGGCCCGGTCATCTTCGCCCAGGACCGGGTGGGCCGCGACGGCGAGACGTTCCGGGTGTTCAAGTTCCGCACGATGGTCCAAGACGCCGAGGCCCGGCGGTCCGAGCTCGACGGCCACAACGAGGCCGACGGGCCGATGTTCAAGATGGCCGACGACCCGCGGGTCACCAAGGCCGGCCGCCTGCTGCGCCGCCTCTCGATCGACGAGATCCCGCAGTTCGTCAACGTGCTCCGCGGCGAGATGAGCATCGTCGGGCCCCGTCCTGCGCTGGCCACCGAGGTCGAGCAGTGGACCGAGGACGTCCACGACCGCCTCCGCGTGCTCCCCGGGATCACCGGCATGTGGCAGGTGTCGGGCCGCTCGGACACGACGTTCGACGAGTACAAGCGGCTCGACCTCTACTACGTCGACAACTGGTCGCTGGCCCACGACGCCCGCATCGTCTGCAAGACGTTCGCCGCGGTGCTGTCCTCGCGCGGCGCCCGCTGACGAACCTCGTCACCGTCCGGAGGGACGGCCGGTCCCAAAATCGCCGCTGCTGCCCCGATTGGGTCCGATCGGCGCGATGATGTGGCGGACCAACGGGTGGAAACGGGCATTCCGGACAACAAGAGACGGACGATCGACGTTGTTCGCGTATCTCCGCCACCACTTGGTGGATCAGAGGGAGCGTGGACATGTACGAGGATTATGACGACGGCTCTGGTGGCGGCTCTTCGCTCGGACGCAAGATCGCGCTCGGGGTAGGGGTGCTCGCCGTGGTGGCGCTCGGTTGGTTCGTGGTCACGAACCTGACGGGCGGCAAGGACGGCGGCCAGGTCAAACAAGGCGAGGCTGCTGCGTCCTCGGACGCGCCGACGACGACCTCGGCCGCAGCTGGCGACGACGAGACGCCGACGACGACGGCGGCGAAGTCCGCGCCTGCGGGCACCGAGGCCACGACGACGCCGACCAGCGAGGCGACGACGACGCCGACCAGCGAGGCGACGACGGCCCCGACGACGGCGCCACCGACGGCCGCGCCGACCACCGCCGCGGCGGCGACCCAGACGGCGCCGACGAACCCCGACGGCACGCCGGCGTACGTGATCGCCATCTACGACGTCTCCAGCATCACGCTGAACGGCCAGGTGCCCGACGCCGACGCCAAGGCCAAGCTCGAGACGCTCGCCCGGGCCAACGCCAAGCCGGGTCAGGACGCCCAGGTCAACAACAACCTGACGATCAACCCGGCCGTCCCGCTCGACGTGGGCGTGCGGGTCGTCGAGCTGACCTCGTCCCGCTTCCCGGATGGCAGCGCCACGGTCTCGCTCGAGCAGGCCGGCGAGCTGAACCGGGTCGTCAACGTGATGAACGCGCTGCCCAACATCACGGCGCTGGTGATCGGTCACGCCGACCAGCGCGGCACCGAGGTGTCGAACTACGTGCTGTCCAAGCAGCGGGCCGATGCAGTCGTGGCGTACATGGTGTCGCAGGGCGTCGATCCGGCCCGCCTGGCGTCCCGAGCGGTCGGCGAGAACGACCTGCTGACGCTGAACGACGATGCCGCGGCGTTGGCGCTGAACAAGCGCACCGAGTTCGTGCTGACCGGTCTGCTGCAACCCTGACCAGGGTGGGGCTCCTCATCGGGTGACGTCTCGTCCGACGCCGGGAAGTACGGTCGAACGCAGTGCAACTGGGAGTCCTCGGGCCGCTGGAGCTCACATCCGAGGGCGTCCCGGTGGCCCTCGGCGGGCCGAAGCAGCGCCTGGTGCTGGCCCTGCTGGCCGGCCGCCGAGGGGGCATCGTGGGCGTCGACGAGCTGATCGACGGCTTGTGGCCGGACGGCCCGCAGGCCCGGCCGCGCAAGACGATCCAGGTCTACGTGACCCGGCTGCGGCGGGCGCTCGGCGAGCAGGCCGACGCCATCCGCAGCGACGGCGGCGGCTACCGCCTCGACCCGCGCGTGCTGGCGGTGGACGCCGACGCGTTCGAGACGGAGGTCCGCGAGGCCGCCGCCGCTGACGACGACCGCGCCGCGGCCATCCTGCGCGGTGCGCTCGGTCGGTGGCGCGGCGACGCCTTCGGCGACCTGCGCGAGTGCCTCGACCTGCTGCCGGCCGCCGTCCAGCTCGACGCCCGCCGGCTGGCCGCCCAGCAGGAGCTGTTCGAGCGGGTCGTGCGGCGGCGTCCCCACGAGGTGCTGGCCGAGCTGCAGGAAGCCGTCGAGGCCAACCCGTTGCACGAGGCGTTCGCCGGTCAGTTGATGACGGCGCAGTACCTCGTCGGGCGCCAGGCCGACGCCCTGCAGACGTTCCGAGCGCTGCGCCGGCGGCTCGGCGACGAGCTCGGCCTCGAGCCTGGTCCCGCCCTGCGCGAGCTGGAGGGCCGCATCCTGCGCCACGAGCTGTCGGCGACCACGCCGGCGAGCACGACGGCCGGGGAACGCCAGCGCCGGCGGGTCAGCGTCGTCGCCGTGGCGCTGAGCGTGGCGACCGACGACAGCGTCGACCCGGAGGTCGAGCTGGAGATCGCGGCGCCGGCTCGCCGTGCGGCGCGGGCCCGTCTCGTCGAGCGCGGCGGGCTCGTGCTCGGCGCATCGGGCGACGAGCTGTCGGCGTGCTTCGGGTTCCCGACCGCCGAGCGCTCGGCCGAACGGGCGGTGCTGGCGGCCTTGGCGATCGGCGAGCTGGCCGACGCCCAGGTGGACGTGCGCGTCGGCGTCGACACCGGTGTCGTCGTCATCGAGGCCGACGCCACCAGCGAGGTCAGTGCCATCGCCGGCGAACCGTTGCGGGCCGCCACCCGGCTGCGCGACCGGGCGGCGGTCGGCGAGGTGCTCCTCAGCGCGGCGACGGCGGCCGCGGTCGAGACCGTCATCACGACGTCCGAGCGCGACGAGGTGTTCGTCGCCGTGGCGCCGATCGTCACGCCCCACGCGCCACGCGGGGGAGCTGGGCTCGTCGCTCGCGAGGCCGCGTTCGAGGAGCTCGGCGCGCTGGCGGCGCGGGCGACGACGCAGTTCGTGCCGGTCGCCGTCAGCGGGCCGGCGGGGATCGGCAAGTCGGCCCTCGTGGAGCAGTTCGTCGCCGAGCTCGACCCCGACGCCGTGTGGCTGTTCTGCGACCGTCGCTACAGCGCCTCACCGCTGCACCCGCTGCGGCCGGTGCTGCCCGAGCTCTTCGACGGCGGCGACGAGCCGGGCACGCGCGCCATCCTCGCCGCCCTCGGCGGGCGACTCGGGGATCGGCCGGTGCTCGTCGTCGAGGACGTCGACAGCGCCGACCCGTCGACGCTCGACCTGCTCGACGCCCTCCCGGATCACCTGGCCACGGGCCTCGTGGTCGTCACGTCGCGGGCCGCGACGCCGGTCGAGATCGGTGGCGACGTCGTCGCCCGCATCGTGCTCGGACCCCTCGACCGGGCCGCGTCGCGCCAGATGGCCGGCGCCATCGCCGGAGATCGACGCCTGCGGCTCGACACGCTCAACGAGATCGCCGACCGGTCGGGCGGCGTCCCGCTGCACGTGCAGGCGCTGACCCAGGCCGTCCTCGATCCCGACACCCGCCCCAGCACCGTGCCGATCCACCTCTACGACTCGCTGATCGCGACGCTCGACCGCCTCGGCCCGGCGCGCAGCCTGGCCCAGCGCCTCGCCGTGCTCGGCCCGTCGTTCGACGCCAAGGAGATCGGCTACGTCGCGGCGGACGTCGACGTGGTCGAGGCGGGCATCGACACGATGGTGGCGGCCGACGTCCTGCGCCGCGACAGCGGGCGCCTGCGCTTCGCCAGCGCGCTGGTCGCCGAGACGGCCTACGAGTCGATGTTGCGGGCCGACCGCATGGCGTTCCACGAGATCGTCGCTGACGCGATGACCACCGATGGCGCGCCACCCGAGCGACTGGCGTTCCACCTCGAGGCGGCGGGGCGGCCGTTCGACGCCGCCGTCGCCTGGCGACGGGCGGCGGCCGACGCGATCCGCCGCGCCCGCCACCGCGAGGCGATCCACCACGCTCGGCGGGCCATCGAGATCCTCGATCGACTGGACCCCGCGCCGGACGGCGGCGAGACCCGCGAACGGGTGCTCACCGCACTCGCCGTCGCCATGCAGGGATGCCGCTACGGAACGACCGAGCTGCTGGCGGCGGTCGCCGACGCCCGACGCGCCGGGGTCGGCGTCGACGACCTCGCCCGGCGGCTCGTGCTCGACGTGATGGAGGTCGCCGCCCTCCACGAGCAGGGCGAGTTCGTGACCGCCACCAAGGTCGCCGAGCAACTGGCCGATGACGCCCGCGAGTCGGGCGACGACGGGCTGACGGCGTTCGCCCTGCGGTTCCTCGGGGCGTGCCACGTCTGGCGGGGTCAGCTGGCCGTCGGGACCGACGAGCTCGAGCAGGCGGTCGAGCTGGCCGAGCGATCGGACGGCGGCGCGGTCGGCGCCCACTCGGAGGGCGCGATGTGGTCGCTGCTCGGGCTCGCCGCGTGCTTCGCCGATCGCCCCGACGAGGCCGATCGCCTGCTCGACCGGGCGCGCGCCACGATCCCGGCGGACGACGGCTACACCCGCTGCCTGGTGGCGGCGACGGCGGCGATGGCGGACCAGCTGGCCGATCGGCCGGCGACCGTGCGGGCCGCCGTCGAGCCGGTGTGGGCCCTCGCCATGGACCTCGGCAGCGAGTTCTGGTTCGCATGGGCCCAGGCCCTGCTGGGCTGGGCGGTGGCCGCCGAGGACGCCCCGGCCGGGCTGGCGATGATGGCCGAGACGGTCGACGCCTCCGGGGTCCGCCAGACCAAGCCGTACTTCCTCTACCTGTTGGGGTCGCGGCTGTGCGAGGCCGGTCGTTGGCGAGAGGGCATGGCCCGCCTCGACGAGGGCCTGGCCCTCCTGACCGACACCGACGAGCGGTTGTGGGAGCCCCTGCTGCGCCTCACCCGTGCCCGCTGGCTGGCCGCCGCCGGCGCGACCGAGGAAGCGAGCGCAGAGGCCGCGGCGGCGAGGAACCTGGCCGCGACGACGGGGCAGGACCTCGTCGTCCGCTGGCACGACGAGTGGCGGTCGCACCTGTGACGGGCCCGGTGGCCGGGCCGTGGACCGACGCCGAGCTCGACGTCTGGCGCACGGTCGGCGACGAGCCGGCCGACGAGGCGGTCGCCGCCTACTTCGCCGCCGTCGCACCAGCCTCGCCCGGCTCGCTGATGCACTCGCTCGTCGAGCACCTCGACGTGCCGCCCGAGGACCGCGTGCCGGCCATCGCCGACTTCCTGGCGGCGGCCGGGCAGCTCCCGTCGTGGGCCGACCCGGCCCGGCTGGTGGCCGGTCAGACGGTGTTCGGGAACCTCATCGTCCACCAGTTCACGGCTCTGTACCTGGCCTCGCTCCCGAGCGCCTACGCCGCCGCCCGCGGCGTCCACGTGATCTGGCTGACGGCCCGCCTCCAGGACGATCCCCAGCGCCGGCTCAACGAGACGGCGCAGTTCCTGATGGACGTCACCGCGCCGGGCGCCTTCGCGGCGGGCGGCGTCGCCATCGACCGCATCCTCCACGTCCGCCTGATGCACGCCGCGGTGCGCTGGCTGATCGACCACCAGGACGGCGTGGCCCGGCCGGCCGACGCCGATCCGTTGGTGCGCCCGGCCGCCCCGATGTGGGCGACGTCGTGGGGGCGCCCGGTCAACCAGGAGGACCTGGCCGGGACGATGGCCACCTTCTCGACGGTGGTGCTGACCGCGCTGCGCCGCAGCGGCGTGAAGCTCGACGCGGTCGCCGAGGAGGACTTCGTCCACCTGTGGGCCGTGATCGGCCACCTGCTCGGGATCCACGACGAGCTGCTGCCGCGCGACCTCGCCGCGGCGGAGGTGCTCCAGCGGGCCGTCTTCACCCGTCAGCAGGCGTCGTCCGCCGTCGGCCGCGACCTGACGACGACGCTCCTCGGCCTGCTGCACGACCGCCTTCCCCGGTTCGTCGTCGCGCTGGCGCCGGCGATGGCCCGGCGCTACATGGGCGATGGCGTCGCCGACATGGTCGGCGTGCCGAAGAGCCGGGTCGCCAAGCCGATCCTGTGGCTGCTCGTGCTGTTCACCCGCCTGACCACGCGTCCCGACGCCCAGGTGCCGCGCTGGGTCAGCGATCGCATCGGTCGCCGCCTGATGGAGGGCCTGCTCATCGCCTCCCGGCACGGCGAGCGGGTGCCGTTCGCCATCCCCGAGTCGCTCGGAGGCGTGCCCGCGGTCGTCAAGGTGCAGGCCGCAGTGGCGGCAGGAGGGGGCCGTCGGGCACCCGTCCGGACCGCATCGCCGCCAACTGGTCGGCGGTGAACGGATGGGCGGCGAGCGATGGATCGCGCTGGCGGCCGCGGAACAGGTTGACGATGTAGCTCATGCGCTCGTCGAGCACGGCCCAGTCGGTGGCGCCGGACCGCTCGCCCGAGCCGCCGGTGCGGTCCCACGTCCGGTACACGGCCACCGCCGAGGCGACCTCCTCCGGCGTGTCGAGCAGCTCGGCCAGGACGGTCGGGAACCGTTGACCGTCGGGGAGCAGCGGCACGTCGTGGTGGAGGCGCAGCACGGCGCCCGGCACGCGCAGCGTCATCAGCAGCTCGGTCGTCGTCTGCTGCCACAGCCGCGTCGCCACCCGCACCAGCGGCTTGCCGATCAGCTTCGCCACGAGCCGCTCGAGCCAGCGGGGGAACCAGCGCGGCGTCACCTGGTGGATGATCCCTGCCGCCGTCAGCAACCCGACGTTCATCGCCGCCGCGATGTCGGGTTGCAACCGGCGCTGCTCGTGGGCGACGGCGAGCACGTTGGCCGCCAGCACGGCGAACGCCTGGGCCTGGTCGTCGGTCGTCGCGACGGCCGTCCGCCACCACTCGAACGCGCTTGACGAGCTCGGGGTCGAGCGGTGCGCCGGCCGCCGCCTGCAGCAGCTGCCCGACCTCGTCGGCGGTCATCGTCGCCGGGTCGCCGGCCTCGCACCGCTCGACGAAGGCCACCAGCAGCGGACCGAGCTCGCAGTAGACGAGGGTGTTGCCGTGGGCGATGTGCTCGCTGACGTCGGCGAGGGCGTCGCGCACGACGCGCTGCAGCGGGTCGTCCGACACCGGCTCCGAGGCGCGCACGGCCCGCAGCGGTCGCAGCCGGCGGTTGACCTTGTCGACGTCGTCGAGGTGCCCAGGCTCCTGGTCGGTGAGCTGCACGACGAGGTGGGGCAGCTCCTCGCCGCGGATCGACTGCCCGGCCGTGTCGGATGCCCACACGGCGAACCCGCACCACGTCCGGTCGGCGCCGCCGACGGCGTGCTGCATCCGCGTGTTGAGCTCGAAGTACGACTGCGTGATCCACAGGTTGCGCAGGATGGGATCCGCGATCGCGGCCACGGCATCGACCCCGGCGGCGTCGAGCGGTTCGCTGATCACGTCAGGATCCTCGCGGGCTGCCGGGGGGTGGCGTGAACCCGATCGCCCGCTGGGCGCTCGCACTGTACGGGGTCACGTTCCTGGTGGTCGGTGGCTTGGTGGCCATCGTGATCCAGTTCCGGGTGCCGAACCCGGAGGAGCTGCTGCGGGACGTCGCCGACCGGCGCCCGATGTGGATCGTCGCCAACGCCGTGTTGATCGTGCAACAGGTCCTCCTCATCGTGGCGGCCCCCGCGTTCGGCGCGCGTCGTGGGCTTCCGATCGGCCGTCGCCGCCGACGCGGTCCGCGGGCTGGCCGCGATCGCCGCCGGCGCCTTCATCGCCAGCGGGACGTTCCACGCCGTCCTCGGTGCCCACCTCGCGTCGGAGGTGACGAGCGGGCCGCTCGATCCCGACCTCGTGCGCAGCGCCAGGGTGCTGCACGCCCTCGGGGACACGACGTGGTTCATCGGACTCGGGGCGGTGACGGCGATGACGGCGGTGTGCGCCGCCGTCTGGTGGCGAGCCGACCACCGGGGGGTGCGCCGCCTGGCCCGTCTCGGGGCCGTGGCGGTCGTTGTCGGCTGCCTCCAGTACGGCTGGTTCTTCGCTCACGTCCTCGGCCTCTTCGCCGCCCCGGGCGCCCTGCTCCAAGCCCTGTGGTTCGTCGCGGTCGCCGCCTCGACGACGGGACAACCGCCCGCTCCCGTCGTCGAGGCGCCGACCTCCTGATCACTCACCCTGGGCCCACGATGCCCGTCGGTGTCCCTCAGGTGATCAGGTGTCACCGACCCGGTTCCCGTCAGGTGCACGGAGGCGACAGGGACCAGTGTCGACGGGCGTGGCTGCAACTTGGCTGCAACGGCTGCAACCGACCGACGACGGGGGTTTACGGGTGGTCGGCCAGGGTTAGTCGCGATGCAGCACCGCCGCACGGCGGCCAGCAGAAAGGACCGCTCATGAGTGGCGAAGGCGACCAGGCCAAGGGTCGGATCAAGCAGGCGGTCGGTGACCTGACCGACGACAAGGACATGAAGCGCGACGGCAAGGTCGACGAGGCCGCCGGCAAGGTCAAGGAAGGCGTCGACAAGATCAAGGACAAGCTCACGGGCAAGGACTGATCACCCCGACCGCTACGGCAGCGGGGCACACGCCGCCGGAGGGCCGCACATCGTGCGGCCCTCCGTGCGCGTTCGAGCGGCGCTCTCAGGCGGGCGTGGTGGGCGGAGCGGGCGGCGTCGGTGCCGCCGGCGGGTCGCCGACCGCTGCTGCGCTGTCGTCAGCGGCCAGCTTGTCGACCACGTCCTTGGCCTTGTCCGACGCCGCGTCGATCTTCTCGGCGTGCTGCGGGACCTTCTCCTCGACCTTGTCCGACACCGTGTCGATGCCCGACTTGACCTGGTCTCCGCGGCCCTTGAACAGGCCCTTGATCTTGTCCAGCAACCCCATCCGGTCGTGACTCCTTGCTCGTCCCGCTGCCGCAGTCTGGCACGGCTGGGTGAGCGGTGGGGTCAACGCTCGCTGTCGATGAGCGCCATGACCACGGCGACGAGGCCGAAGAAACCGGTCAACGCGAAGCCGACGACCGTGACGCCGTGTGGGCTGAGGTTGGTGCCCGCGCCGGGGTTGGCGTAGCCGGGACCGATCGGGCTGGGGGTGCGATCCGTGGCGTCGGTGAGGAGCAGCCAGCCGGATGAGAGCAGGCCGCCCAGCGCCAGCCCGAGGCCCCAGCGCCGCACGAGCAGGCAGCCGACCACGCCGCACACGACGAGCAGGCCGAGCTGCACGAGGCGACCGATGAAGAACGCCTGTGGGAGGTCGACGCCGCCGAGTGACTCGGTGCTCCAGTTGCCGGACCAGTCGGCGGTGCCCTGCGGGATGAGCGGTCCGCCGGCGGCGATGACGAACGACACCGCGGCGAGGGCGGCGATCCACGGGTCGAGGCCGCCGCGTCCGTCGCGGCTGGCCCGGGCGAGCGAGGCGATCAGGAGGATCAGCCCGAGCACGCCGGTGGCCCACAGGGCGTAGAACCCGATGGATCGCTCCACGTCGGCGCCGGGCGCGGCGTGGATGCGCCACTCGGTGAGCCCGATGAGCAGGGCCGCCCACCCGGCGAGCGACGCGCCGGCCCCGCCGGCGAACCCGGCGCCCCACCGTCGGCCGGCGCACCACACGAGCGATCCGACGACGGCGGCGCCGGCGGCGATCAGCGCGGCGATGGCGTTGTTGGTGCCGAGCCCGTTGACCGTGTAGTTCGGCACGGCACCGTCGGGGGGAGGGGTGATCCGCACGATCGTCGTGGTGACGGCGACGGCGGCGGCACCGGCGGCCAGGAGCGCCAGCACGAGCAGCGGCCGGACGCGGAACCCGACCGCGGCCGGCGCCGCCCGCTCGGTCGTCGGTGGGGGACCGACCGGGATCTGACCGGTCGAGCGGGAGACGGCGGCGATCGGCGCCGTGAGGTCGACCGGAGGCGACGTCGCCTCGACCACCCGCAGATCGCCGGTGTCGGTGGGCATCCGCATCGTCGCGGTCGTCGCGCCGGCGGCCGTCGCGGCCGCCGCGATCGGGGCCGTGTCGTCGGGTCGCCGAGCAGGCGGCGGCGGCGGTGGTGGGCGCTGTCACGACCTCGCGCGTCGGCTCGTCGCGCGACCCGCCGGCGCGCACCACCGGCACCTCGCCGGTGATGTCGGCGACGCCGCGCAGCGATGTGCCGCACTCCATGCAGAACTTCTGTCCCTCGCGCACCTCCGCCCCGCACGAATGACAGTGCATCTCGCGAGCCTATGCCGGGGCTCGGACCGGCGAGGGTCGAGACTGGCCGTCGTGACCGGCCGCTTCGCTCCGTCTCCCACCGGGCCGTTGCACGTCGGCAACCTGCGCACCGCCCTGGCGGCCTGGCTGCTCGCCCGCAGCCGCGGCGAGGACTTCATCGTGCGGATGGAGGACCTCGACCTGGTGACGGCGAGCCGTGAGGTCGCGGCGATGCAGCTCGCCGAGCTGACGGCCATCGGGCTCGACTGGGACGGCCCGGTCGTCCGCCAGCAGGAGCGCTTCGCTCGCTACCACGATGCCATCGCCACCCTCGACGCCGCCGGCCTCACCTACGAGTGCTTCTGCAGCCGTCGGGAGATCCGCGAGGCGGCGGCCGCGCCGCACGGTGGCGACGTGCCCTATCCCGGCACGTGCCGCGAGCTCACGGCGGTCGAGCGGGCGGCCCGTCGAGAGATCCGGCCGCCGGCGCTGCGACTGCGCGCCCCGGGCGACCCGATCACCGTCGAGGACGAGCTGCGCGGGACCTTCACGGCGGTGCCGGACGACGTCGTGCTGCGTCGCAACGACGGCGTGCCGGCCTACAACCTGGCCGTCGTCGTCGACGATGCGGCGCAGGGGATCGACGAGGTCTGCCGGGGCGACGACCTCCTCACATCGGCACCCCGCCAGGCCCTCCTGCAGGACCTCCTGGCGCTGCCACGGGTCGCCTACGCCCACGTCCCGCTGGTCGTCGGCGCCGACGGCGCCCGGCTGGCGAAGCGCCATGGTGCGGTCACGCTCGAGGACCTCGCGCCGATCGATCCGCGGCGCGTCGTGGCCGTCCTGGCCCGGTCGCTCGGCGTCCCGATCGACGCGCCGGCGGCGACGGCCGCCGACGTGCTGACCGTCTTCGACCCCGTCGACCTGGCTCGACCGGGATGGGCGCCGGTGCCGCTCGCCGACCTGCGATCCGCATGGTCGTGAGCGTCCCCGCCCGGCGCGGGTGCCGTGGCCGGCCGAGAAGCCGCTGGTAGCCTGCGGTCCGGTGGCCAGCAGAGGGATCTCCACCGGCGGCGCGAGCCGCCCGGGTAGCCGAGTTCCGCTGGCCCTCGCCGTCCTCGGGGTCCTCGCCATCCCGACCCTCGCCGCGTGCAGCAGCTCCGACGCACCCGACGCGGCGGCCGCCGCGCCGGCGTCATCTGCTGCGGTCACCGGCGCCGCGCCAGCGGCCATGGTGTCGCCGGCCACGACGGCGGCACCGGCCACGACGGTGGCCCCGCCGCCGACGGTCCCCGTGACCGAGGCGCCGACGACGACCGCCGCGCCGACGACCACGACGGCGCCGCTCCCGCCGGTCACGACCTTGCCGCCGGGTCCGCGCAACATCGAGCCGATCGCCCCGCTCGACGTGCCGTTGTCGGCGGTCGGTTCGAGCAGCGGCGGCGAGACGGCGCGCATCCAGCAGCGGCTGGTCGATCTCAACTTCTGGACCGGCACCGTCGACGGCTCCTACGGCCTGACGACCAAGCAGGCCGTGATGGCGTTCCAGAAGTACAGCGGCTTGGGCACCACCGGCTCCGTCGACGCCGACACCGCGGCGGCGATGTCGGCGGCCACCGAGCAGGCCCGCTCCAGCGCCGACGCCGGCACGCTGGTCGAGGTCGACAAGACCAAGCAGCTGCTGTTCTTCATCGTCGACGGTCGCACGCAGTGGATCCTGAACACCTCGACCGCCAACGGCCAGCCGTACGAGGAGACCGACAAGAACACGCCCGGCGAGATCCAGAAGGGCGTCGCGATCACGCCGAACGGGCTGCACAAGGTCTACCGCGAGCGTCCCGTCGGCTGGTGGGAAGGCGATCTCGGTCGCATCTACCGCCCGAAGTACGTCATCGGTGGCGTCGCCGTCCACGGCTCGAACAGCGTGCCCAACTACCCGGCGTCGCACGGCTGCATCCGCGTCACCACCGAGGCCATGGACTTCATCTGGGAGACCGGCATGATGCCGATGGGCATCCCGGTCTGGATCCACGGCGACTTCGCTGTCTAGTCGTTCTGTGTCACCGCACAAGTCCCCGGGGACTTGTCTGGTGACACAGAACGACTAGCGGCGACGGACTCGGATCGGGTGTCCGGCGGCGGTGAGGCAGCGGCCGGTCTCGAGGTCGTAGCGCCAGCCGTGCAGGGTGCACGTCAGGACGCAGTCGTCGAGCTCGCCGAACACCGCCAGATCGGCGTTGCGGTGCGGGCAGCGGCGTTGCACGACGAAGTCGCCGATCTCGATGTCGGGCTCGGTCTCGGTGGGTGGGTCGAGGCGGCGCACGGCCTCGGCCTCGGTGCGTCGCATCCGTTCGACCGACAACGACTTGAAGAAGTTGTAGACCCACTCGTTGAACTCGCCCTCGCGCCAGGCGCGGAAGCGGCAGGACAGGAACAGCGAGTTGCTCCAGTCGACCGCCCGGTCGGCGACGACGGTGGCGACGAGGGCGCGGTCGATGTCGAACCGGAAGCCGTGCGCCTCGCCGTCGTAGGCCCGGACCGCGCCGGCGGGGAAGTCGATGAGCACCTCGACGTCGCCGGCCCGCAGCAGGCACGTCGTGCCGACGGCCGCCCGCAGCGTCGGGGCCATGGCGAGCAGCGGCTCCCACCACGCCTGCAGCGTCGGCAGCAGGTCGACGTCGTCGTGCTTGGTCCAGCCGGCCTTGAGCTCGCCGATCCACGGCAGCCAGTCGGCCTGGTAGTCGCGGAGGTGGGCTGCCTTGTCGGTCAGCAGGTGCATGGCCTCGCCGTCGGCACCCGGGTGGGAGACCGCGATGTCGTCGGGCGTCACGTCGATCGTCGTGCCGGGCACGGCGAGGACGCCGTGGTGGCCGGAGTCGCCGAGGCGCTCGAGGAACGCCCGCTGGTCGACGAAGATGCTCGGCTCGTCGCCGGTGATGACGTTGAGGTGGAACAGCTCGGGGTCGAGGAAGCACGGCGGTCCGGCGCTCGGCACGACGGCGCGGGCACCCACCGACTCGACGTAGCGCATCGCCCGGGCCAGCTGGCTGTCGACCTTGGCCCGCACCAGCGGCTGCAGCTCGTCGGGGGCCAGGTCGTAGACCATCGGGTACCAGATCGCCCCGCTGTACTGCAGCCAGTGCAGGTCGACGGGGCCGTGGCTGCGCAGGGCGTCGAGGTCGGTGGTGCGGCAGTCGTTCTGATCGACGATGCGGGCCGTACCGTCGCTCACGACCAGCGCCGAATCGCCACCGGGGCCGTCGGTGATGCTGGTCTCGACGTGGATGGCGACGCTGAGCCCGTCGAGGTCGAGCTCCTCGCGGTCGACGGTGCGGATCAGGTTGGTGAAACCGAGGTCGCGCATCCGCCGGTCGAGCTCGCGCGTCGGGTAGCCGGGCAGCAGCACGCCGATGTCACGCCGCAGGTGCGTGCGCAGCCACGGCTCGTCCCAGTGGTCACCGTGGAGGTGCGAGACGTAGAGGAAGTCGGCGCCCTCGATGCGCGCCTGCAGGTCGTCGTCGAGGCGGTCGTTGCGAGGGAACGGGAACCACGAACCGAGGAACGCGGGGACGAACCACGGATCGCAGACGATCGTTCCGCGCTCGGACTCGATGAGGATCCCGGCGTGGCCGAGCGAGGTGGCGCGCATGGAGCGGTCGCGCGCCCCGCCTCAGGCGACGGGCGGGTCGGTGTACTGCTGACCGGCCCGCGAGACGTGCTCGGTCCACGCCGACCCGTCCCAGTACCGCAGTTCGAAGCGGCCCGCGGGGTCGTGGTACCAGCCGGCCGGGACCGACGGGGTGGCCGGCTGGGCCGGGCTCGTCGGGGCGGCGGCGGCAGCAGCAGCGGCCGGGGCGGCGCCGGAACCCCATCCGCCCGATGTGTCGGTGGCGGCCGGGGTCGACGAGCCCCACGTGGTGGACGACGCCGCGTCGCCGCTGTTGGAGCCCCACGTCGTGGCCGCTGCCGCGCCGGCCGCCGCCGGGGCCGTGCCCCAGCCCGCCGGCTCCGACGACGTCGCTTCGGGGGCCGCCGCATCAGGGGCCGTGGCCGCCGCAGCCGCTGCGGCCGGGGCGTCGGTGGTCGTGGCGGCCGCATCGGACGCCGTCTTCTTCAGGTAGGCGGTGATGTCGCTGCCCGCCGGGACGATGGCGACGACCTCCCAGCCGTCGGCCGACTTCTCAGTGAGCTTCGCGGCGAGCGAGGCCGCCTCGTAGGTCGAGACGCTGACGACGTCGAACTCGTACATGGTCGAGACTGTAACGCCCGGGATCCCTGGTCAGGCCGCCATCAGCGGGCCACGAGGGCGTCGACGTCGGCGCCCTGCGGGGAGCCGTCGTACACCAACGCGCCGTCGCGCAGGGCCACGAGGCGCTGCGCGGCACCGACCGTCGTGAGCTCGTGGGTGGCGACGACGAGGGCGGCTCCGTCGGCATGGACGCGGTCGAACAGGTCGAGCAGGGCGTCACGACCGGTGCGGTCGAGGCCGACGAAGGGCTCGTCGACGAGCATCAGCTCGAAGGGCCGGATGAACGCCAGCGCGATCGCCGCCTTCTGGCGGAGGCCACGGCTGAACGTCATCGGGAGGTCGTCGCGCCGGTCGAGCAGGTCGACGGTCTCCAGGAGGTCCGTGGCGTGGCCCTCCCAGTCGTCGTGGCCGTGCAGCTTGGCGATGTACTCGAGGTGCTCCCACACGCTGAGGTCGTCGTAGAACACCGGCTGGTCGCCGAGGTACGACGTGGCGGCGCGAGCTTCCATCGAACCGACGGGGTGCCCGAGCACGCGCGCCGAGCCACCGCTCGGCTCGAGCAGCCCGGCGACGAGCCGGAGCATCGTCGTCTTGCCGCTGCCGTTGTGGCCGAGCAGCACGATGCGTTCGCCGGCGGCGACCTGGATGTCGATCGGTTCCAGCGCCGGCGCATCGCCGTACGTCTTGGACAGCTCGGCGGTCTCGAGCGCGGCCGTCATGACGCCGTCCGTCCGGCGGCGCGGCCGGCGTCCAGGAACTCCCGGATCTTGCCCCGCCACTCGTCGCGCTTGCGGATCCACCAGGCGATCGCCACGACCACGATGAGCAGCGCGACGTCCATGCGCACGACGGTACCGACGTCCGGCTGCTCGCGGCCTGCCACGACGGCCAGCCCGGAGACGGCGCTGATGACGAGCGGGTACAGCAGCCGGATCGTGGACGTGAACCCGGCGAACTCGGGCGGCACGGCGGCCGACGAGGCGGTCGGCGGGGCCAGCGGGTCGGGCGCGTCGCGCACGATGCTGATGACCGCCCCGGACACCCCGACCCACGTGATCGGCAGGCACATCGCCAGCGCGCCCCACCACAGATCGGGCTCGAACACGATCACCGCGCCCGCTCCGATGAGGGCGAAGGGGACCAGCGCGAGGGCCGGCGCGGCGATGTGGTGGGCCATCATCCAGCCCCGCGCGATCGGCACCCCGTCGGTGTGGTCGGGGTGGTCGATCTCCTGCGACAGCGGCTCGACGGCGTCCAGGCCGAGCAGGTACAGGGCGATGCCGATGCCGACGATCGCGGGCGTCGTGCCGCGCAGCACGGCGACCGATGCCACGCCGGCGGCGATCGCCAGCGCGGCCATCCGGGTCAGGCGGGCGACCGGGTACCGCAGCAATCCCCGCCAGCCGCGCTGCCAGATGGCGCGCGCCGGCGAGCCGGTGAGGGTCGGGTGGATGCCGAGCCACGGGCGGGTCCGCGGTTGCTCGCCGCGCAGCTGCCGGCGCAGGAGGACCACGGTGCGCAGGTCCTGCATCGTGACCGCGAAGCGCAGCTGGGTCACCAGGTCGCCGCGGCGCACGAGCGGCTCGACGCGCAGGTTGCCGGCGAGCACGATGGCAGCGACTGCAAGGGCGATGACGACGGCGATGCCGATGATGTCGACGGCATGGACTCGCATCCCCCACAGGGCGAAGCTGCCGATCGAGTCGCCCGGACCCGGGATCCGCCCGGCGATCGCGAAGCCCTGGGCCACGAGCACGAGCAGGGCGAGGGCCGTCGCCAGCCAGCGGGGGAGGTGGAGCACGTGGACGAGCACAGCGACGGCCACGAACAGCGCGCCCATCGCCGCGAACGCGATCCCGGCGCTCGCCGCCCACGCCTCGCTGGAGCCCGGGAGGCGGCGGGCGGCCAGCTGCCCGGCGACGACGCCGGCGAGCAGGCCGGTGAACGACATCGACCGCAACCGCTGCACCACCGGCCGGGTCAGGACCTCGCGGCGCGGCACCGGTGCCATCAGCAGGTGGCGCACGTCGGGCGGCTCGATGGAGATCGGGCCCCCGTCGCTGCCGCTGCGCAGCCCGAAGGCGATGGCCAGTGCCGCGCCGGCTCCGATGACGGCCGGGCCGTGCTCGGTGAGGGCGGCGATCTGCGACGCCGTCGCCGGGTCATCGGACACCATGCCGCTGAGCCACAGCACCACGCCGCCGCCGACGAGCGCGGCGAGGTACACGCGATACGCGATCTCGAACCACTCCAGGGATCCAAGGCGGCGCAGCCGCCGGGCCCGCCGCATCTGCGCTACGACGCTCGCCATGCGGCGGGCAACGCTAGCGGCGCGCCCTGCCTGCTTGACAGCGCGTCGATCGGCCATGCTTCCGGCCGTGGACGTCGAGGCTGTGCAGCTCTTCACGAGCCTGCTGGCCCTGGTGGCCGGGGCCGGTGCCGTCGCCCTCGCGGTGGCCCGCGTCGCGGCCCGCTCGTCGGCGTCGGTCGCCTCGTTCGTCGCTGCCATCGACGACGTCGCGCTGTGGTTGGCGTTCGTCGTCGCCGCGGCGGCCACGGCCGGGAGCCTCTACTTCTCGGAGCACGCCCACTTCATCCCCTGCAACCTGTGCTGGTACCAGCGCATCGCGATGTACCCGCTCTCGCTCCTCCTGCTGATCGCGGCGATCCGACGCGACCACGGCATCCGGTGGTACGTGGGGCCGCTCGCCGGCGCCGGCGCCATCATCTCCGCCTACCACTACCTCGTGGAGTGGCATCCCTCGCTCGAGAGCTCGGACGTGTGCTCGCTGAACGTTCCGTGCACCACCCCGTGGTTCCGCGAGCTCGGCTTCGTGACGCTGTCGTTCATGGCGCTGTGCGGGTTCCTGCTCATCCTCGTGCTGGTCGTCCCCCGACGGCCCTCGACCATCCCCCCGGAGGCCCCGTGAGCTCCCGTGCCCGCACCATCCTGATCATCGCCGTCGTGGCGGTCGTCGTCGTCGTCGCCGGCATCGTGGCGATCATCGTCACGAGCGGCGGGGACGACGACAGTGGAGGCGCTGTCGAGTACGGCACGGTCACCGTGACCGGCGAACCGCTGCCCCAGGGCGAGGGAACCCCCGACGACCCGGATGCCGGCAAGCCGGTTCCCACCATCGCCGGCGCGGACTACAACGGCAAAAAGGTCACCATCGCCCCCGGCAAGGACGGGCCGCTGATGATCGTCGTGATGGCCCACTGGTGCCCGCACTGCAACCGCGAGGTGCCGCTGCTCGTCCAGTGGCAGCAGTCCGGCAAGGTGCCCGAGGGGCTCGACGTCGTCGGCATCAGCACCGCGGTCAACCCCGACCGCGACCACTACCCGCCGAGCACGTGGCTCAGCGAGACGATGAAGTGGACCTGGCCGGTGATCGCCGACGACGAGGCCCAGGACGCCGCGCTCGCCGTGGGCACCACCGGTTACCCGTTCCTCGTGTTCGTCGACGCCAAGGGCAACCTGATCCGGCGGGTGTCGGGCGAGCTGCCGATCGACGTCATCCAGCAGTTCGCCGACGAAGCGGCCGCCACGGCGACGGCCAGCTGAGCGTCACCGCCAGTTGGGCGGGACCTCCATGTGGTCGGTGACGGAGCAGTCGGCGCCGAACTCCAGGAACCGGTCGAACCCGCGCAGGAACCAGCGGTCGTGCGTGACGGCGATGACCGTTCCGGTGAACTGGGCCAGGCCGTGCTCGAGGGCCTCCGCCGACACCAGGTCGAGGTTGTCGGTGGGCTCGTCGAGCAGCAGCAGGGTGGCGCCCGAGCGCTCCAGCAGCAGGATCTGGAAGCGCGCCTGCTGGCCGCCCGAGAGCGTGTCGAACGGCTGCTCGGCGCACCCCTGCAGCTCGTAACGGCGCAGCATGCTCATCGCCGGGCCGCGCACCACGTCGTGGTCGTGGAGGATGTCGAGCAGGGCGCGCCCGGTCCACTCGGGGTGCTCGTGGGTCTGGTGGAAGAGCCCGGGCACGACGCCGGCGCCGAGCCGCCACGATCCGTCCTGGTCGACGGTCTCGTCGCCGGCCAGCAGTCGCAGGAAGTGGCTCTTGCCCACGCCATTGGGGCCGAGGACGGCGACCCGCTCGCCGAACCACAGCTCGACGTCGAACCGGTCGGTCAGCCCGGAGAGCTCGAGGCCCTCGATGATGACGGCCCGCTTGCCGGTGCGGGCCCCGCCGAGGCGGACGTCGATCTTCTGCTCCCGGATCTCGGGCGGTCGCTCGGCCCGGGCCTCGAACTGGCGCAGCCGGCTCTCCGCCGCCTTCAGCTTGGGCGCGAAGTTGTCGGCGAAGCTCGCCCGCCGCCGCATCTCGGCGACGATGTCGACGAGCCGCTGGCGCTCGTCGTCGTACCACGACCGGTCGCGCGCCATCTTCTCGAGGCGGGCCTGGCGCGCCTCGTGGTAGCCGGCGAAGCTGCCGCCGTGGGTCCACGTGCCGTGGGCCTCGACGGTGACGATGCGCGTCGCCGCGGCGGCCAGCAGCTCGCGGTCGTGGCTGACGAACAGGATCGTCTTGCGCGACGCCCGCAGCTCGCCTTCCAGCCATCGCTTGGCCGGGACGTCGAGGAAGTTGTCGGGTTCGTCGAGCAGCAGCACGTCGTCGTCGCCGCGCAGCAGGACCTCCAGCGCCATCCGCTTCTGTTCGCCGCCGGAGAACGTCCGCAGCGGCCGGGATGCCGTCTCGTCGAGGCCGATCCCGACGGCGCGCGTGATGCACTCGTCCCAGTGCTGCTCGGCGACGTAGCCGCCGTGGTCGCCCCAGTCGGCGAGGGCGGCGGCGTAGGCCATCGGGTCGTCGGCCGCCCGCTCCTCGGCCGCCGCCAGCCGGCGGGCGGATGTCTGCACGTGCCGCGGTGCGAGGGACACGAGGAGGTCGCGGACGGTCTGCGGTCCGTCGTCGCCGCCACCGACGAGCTGGCGCATGACACCGACGCGGCCATCGATGGTGATCGTGCCGGACGTCGGCGTCAGCTCGCCGGCGAGGAGGCGCATCAGCGTCGACTTGCCGACGCCGTTGGCGCCCACGAGGGCCGCCCGCTCACCGTCACCGACGCTGAAGCTGACGTCGTCGAGGAGGTCGCCGCCGCCGGGCAGCCGCCAGCCGAGGTGGCTGATCTGGATCGCGCCCACGGAGGGACGCTATTGGTCGGGCGGCAGCGCGAGGGCGGCTGTTTCGGCCAGCCGCAGGATGTCGCGCAGCGGTCGCCCGAGAGCGACCGCGGCCGCGAGCGCGTCGTCGTGCTCCGGCTTGGCGCGGTGGCCGGCGAGCTTGACCCGTACCGGGTGTCCGTCGATGTCGACGGTGACGTGGACGCGGCGCTGCGGCCAGCGGGTGACGGTGGCGGCCCGGATGCCGAGGCTGCCGGTCTCGTCGAGGATGAGCGCGGCCAACCGTTGGACGTCGTGGGGCTCGACGAGCGCGTGGACGGTGTGCGCGGGACGGCCCTTCTTCATCACGATCGGCGTCGCCCACGCGTCGAGCGCGCCGGCGGCGAGCAGTGAGGAGATGGTGTGGGCGAGCACCTCGCCCGTGACGTCGTCGACGTTCGACTCGAGCTCGACGACCTCCCGGCCTGGCGCCGGCGTCGTCGACTCCTCGGCCGCCGTGCCGACGAGCACCTGCACGACGTTCGGGCGCCCGGCCGGGTCGGCGGTGCCGGCGCCGTAGCCGGTGGCCTCGACCGTCATCGACGGGAGCGGGCCGAACGACTCGGCCATCGCCACCAGGATGGCGACGCCCGTCGGCGTGGCCAGCTCCATGGGTGTGTCGACGCCGATGACCGGCACGGCGCGCTGGGCGAGGAGTCGGGCGACGGCGGGCGGCGGGTTGGGCAGCACGCCGTGGGCCGAGCGCGTCGTGCCGTAGCCCATCGCGATGGGCGCGGCCACGAGGCGATCGATGCCGAGGCTGTGCAACGCCGCGGCCACCCCGACGACGTCGACGATGGCGTCGAGCGCGCCGACCTCGTGGAACTCGACCTCGGCCGGCTCGATCCCGTGGACCGCGCCCTCCGCGGCGGCGAGCGTGTCGAAGATCCGCTGGGCGGTGGTCCGCACCGGCGTGGGGAGGTCGGCGGCGGCGAGCAGCTCGGTGATCACTCGGGCCGGGCGGTGTGGGTGGTGGTCGTGCCCGTGCTCGCCGTGGGTGTCGGTCACGACGTTCGCCCACGTCGCCGCGATGCCCCCGCGCTGCACGCGCTCGAACGTCATCGCCCACCCGTCGAGCTCGAGACCGCCCAGCGTCGCGCCGATGGCCTCGACGTCGGCCCCGGCGTCGACGAGGGCCCCGAGGAGCATGTCGCCGGCCACTCCAGCAGCGGCGTTGACGTAGGCGACGCGGGTCACGACATCATCCTTGCCGCTGCGCAGGCCGCCCCGTACCCGTTGTCGATGCCAACGACCGTGACGCCCGCTGCGCACGAGGCGTGCATCGCGAGCAGCGCGGTCACGCCGTCCAGCGACGCGCCGTAGCCGACGCTCGTCGGCACCGCGATGACCGGCGCGCCGGTGAGCCCGCCGATGACGCTGGCGAGCGCGCCCTCCATCCCGGCGACGACGATCACCGCGTCGGCCGCGGTGACCGTGTCGAGGTGGGCGAGCAGGCGGTGCAGCCCGGCGACGCCGACGTCGTCGAGCCGCGACGGTTCGAACCCGTGGGCGGTGAGCGTGAGCACGCACTCGTCGGCGACCGAGCGGTCGGCGGTGCCGGCCGCGACGACGAGGACGGTGCTCGTGCGGCGCGGCGTCGGCGGCCGGTAGAGCACGCGCGCCACCCTGTTGGATCGCCGGTCCATGGGCGGCCATCACCGCCTTGGCCTGGGCCTCGCTGACGCGCGTGATCAGGACCGGGCCGCCGCCGTGGTCGAGCAGCTCGCCGACGATCGCCACGCACTGCTCCGGCGTCTTGCCCGGGCCGTAGACCGCCTCGGGCAGGCCCTGGCGAAGGGCGCGGTGGTGGTCGACGAGGGCGTCGCCGATGTCGGCGAACGGCAAGCGCTGCAGCTGGCGGACGACCTCGTCGGCGGTGACGCGCCCCGCTGCGAGGTCGTCGAGCAGGGCCCGCAGCGTCGGTTCGTCCACGGATCAATGCTGCCAGGCGCCGCGGTCGGCTCCTCCAAAGCGACCGGGCGGCTCGCGGGCCCCGCCAATAGCCTGGGCCGCCATGTCACTCCGGGTCGGGTTCTTCGGGCCGTTCGGGACGTTCACCGAGCAGGCCGTGCGGTCGCAGCCCGATCTCGCCGCGGAGGAGCTCGTCGCCTTCCCGTCCGTGCCCGACGTGCTCGACGCCGTCGCCAACGGTGACGTCGATTGCGGCGTGGTGCCGATCGAGAACTCGATCGAGGGCGTCGTCAACTTCACGCAGGACGCGCTGTGCTTCGACTACGAGCTGCTGATCACGCGCGAGATGGTCGTCGACATCGAGCTGTGCCTCGTCGGCCCGGCCGGCCAGTCGATCGAGGACGCCAAGGTCGTGCTGTCGATCCCGGTCGCGACCGCGCAGTGCCACCAGTTCCTGCGCGAGCACCTGCGTGACGCCGAGATCCGCCCCGCCACGAGCACGGCCGAAGCTGCTCGCCTCGTCGCCGAGGGCGCGGCGGACGGCACCGTCGCCATCTCGCCGCGAGTCGCCGCCGAGCTGTACGGGCTCGAGGTGCTCGCCGGCGGCATCGAGGATCACGCCGGCAACCAGACCCGCTTCGTGCTCGTCGCCCGTGACGGCATCCCGGCGCCGACCGGCCACGACCGCACGGCGATGGTCGTGTACCAGCGGGCCGACGAGCCGGGCAGCCTGATCTCGATCCTGCAGGAGTTCGCCGCCCGGCGCATCAACCTGTCCAACCTGATCAGCCGCCCGACCAAGCGCGGCGGGCTCGGCGACTACTGCTTCGTGATCTACGCCGAGGCCCACGTCGACGACGAGCTGATGGCCGACGCCCTGCGCGAGCTGCACGCCAAGCAGGGGGCGGTCAAGTTCTTCGGGTCGTACCCCGCCGCCGGCGCCCGCGCCGCCAGCGCCCGCGAGCACGCCGACGCCCGCTGGCGCTCCGCCGACGACTGGGTCGCCACCCTCCGCGCCCGCATCACCCGCTGACGCGGGCGGACCGCCGACGACGGAATCCGCAACTCTTGGCCAGGACGGCCAAACGGTGGCCGCTACTGGCAAAGAGTTGCACGGGCAGTCCGGCCACCGCACCCGTCCGCTGACCGGACGTGGGCCGGGCCGGACGTACTGTTCGGCGCCATGAGCGACAGCCCCGTCTCCGTGGTCACCGGCGCCAACTCGGGCATCGGCCGGGCGACCGCCATCTACCTCGCCCAGCAGGGCCACACCGTGTTCGGCACCGTGCGGGCCACGTCCCGCATGGACACGTTCCACAAGATGGCCGAGGCGGCCGGCGTCAAGATCGAGCTGGTCGAGCTCGACGTCGCCGAGGACGACTCGGTGGCGCAGGGCTTCGCCCAGATCCTCGACCAGGCCGGCCGCGTCGACGTGCTCGTGAACAACGCCGGCATCGGTGGCAACGCGGTCGCCGAGGAGGCGACGCCCGAGATGTACCTCGACGTCATGAACATCAACCTGTGCGGCGCCATCCGCTGCCTGAAGCACGTCCTGCCGGGGATGCGCGAGCGGCGCAGCGGGGCGATCGTCAACATCACGTCGCTCACCGGCAAGGTGGCGGCGATCGCCCAGTCGCCGTACGTGGCGTCGAAGTACGCCTTCGAGGGCGTCAGCGACGGGCTCGCCCAGGAGCTCGCGCCGTACGGCATCCGCGTCGTGGTGATCGAGCCGGGCGTCACGAAGTCGGCGATCTTCTCCAAGAGCGTCGACGCCCCCAACGCCACCGGCGCCTACGACGCCCCGTACCGGCGGATGTTCCAGTTCTACGCCCGGGGCATCTCCGAGGCCACCGATCCGGTGGAGGTCGCCCAGGTCATCCACCACGCCATCACGACCGACGAGCCCAAGCTGCGCTACGCGATGAGCTGGGGCGGCCAGGGGATGATCGACGGCCGCGAGTCGATGTCCGACGCCGACTGGGTCGCCCTCGGCGCGATGGAGTCCGACGACGAGTACTACGCCCGCTTCCAGGAGCACTTCGGCGTCGACATCGCGCCGCGCTAACCGTTGCCGGCGCGGATGGCCGGGACGAGGGCCCGCCCGAGCGCCCGGTCGAACTCCCGGTAGCGATCGCGGAGCGCATCCGGCGGCCACGGCCGCGGGGTCAGCGTCGGCGGCAGCAGCGGCTCGGCGCGCAGGAAGCGCACGACCTCGGCGGCCAGCGTGACCGCTGCCGGCACCGCGGCCGGCCGGCGGTCGGCGAGCTCGGGGAGCATGGCGTCGACGCTGCTGGCGCAGCTCCGTCGCCGTGGACCCGATCGCGTCGAGCGGCCACAGCCGCGCCGCCAGCGCCGCCGGGTCCTCGCCGTCGAGCGGTCCCCGCACCACCACCAGCCCGTCGTCACCGTCCGGGCCGGCGAGGTTGGCCGGCCGCAGCCACGTGTCCGGCCGCAGCTCGCCCATCCGGAGGTTGGCCATGTGGGTGCGGAACGCTCGCCGGGCGGCGACGTCCCGCCGAGTGGCGGTGACGACGGCGATCAGCCACGTCCCGTCCCACGCGTCGGATGCGGGCCGCCGCCCGATGTCCTGGGCCGCCTTGCGCTCGAGCAGCCGACCGACGAGCCGGTAGCCGTCGGCGTCACCGGCCAGCTCGCCGGTGGCCGCCATCCGGGAGAGCGCAGTGCGCATCGTGCCGGCGGCGATCCCGAACAGCTCGGCCAGGCGGACCAGGTCGCGCGCCGGCAGCTCGGGGGGATCGAGGCCGAGGAGGACGCGACAGGACGAGCGACCGAGCGTTGAACGGGCGGATCGCGTCCACGACCGGCGATGTTACATCTGTTGATCATCACGATCGGAGGATGTATGATGGTGGCATGACGGCGACCGTCGCCCGCACGACCATGGTCCCCCCGCAGGACCTGCTGCCCGACGTGCTGCCGACCGAGCGGCTCAACGCCCGGGCCATGCCGACCCGCCCGCTGCGCGACGAGCTGCGCCGCATCCCCACCGTCCGCAACGTCGGCACCGTCGTGATGGCCATGGTGCAGACGTTCGGCGTCGTGATCGCCGCAGCCTGGCTGAACACGTGGTGGTCGTACCTGCTGGCGTTCCTGCTGATGGGCCGCGGCCACTGCCTGCTCAACATCCTCGGCCACGAGGCCGCCCACCGCCTGCTGTTCCCGAACCGCCGGGCCAACGACCTCGTCGGGCGCTGGCTGCTGGCGTACCCGACGTTCCAGGCCTTCGGCGCCTATCGCCGGGTCCACTTCGCCCACCACCGCGACGAGCTCGGCCCCGAGGAGCCTGACGCTGCGCTGTACCGGGGCTATCCGATCGCTCCCGACTCGTGGCACCGCAAGCTGCGCCGCGACCTCTTCGGGAACAGCGCCTACAAGAACTTCAAGGGCCTGTACATCAGCCTGCGCAGGCGCAGCGTCGAGGCGTGGCAGATCCTGGCCGTGCAGATCGTCCTGCTCGGCGCGTCGATCGCCTTCATGCGCCCGCTCGCCTACGTGGTGTGGATCGTGTCGTGGTCGACGCTGTGGAAGTTCTCCAACCGGCTGCGGGCGATCGCCGAGCACGGCGGCATGGAGCGCTCGGCGGATCGCCGCCGCACCACCCACGTCATCCGCCAGACGCCGATCGCTCGCTACCTGATGGTCCCGTACAACACGGGCTGGCACCTCGCCCACCACGTCGACATGGGCGTGCCGTGGCGCAACCTGCCGGCGCTCCACCACGAGCTGGTCCGTTCCGGCTGGCTGGTGCCCGACGTCGAGTACCCGACGTACCGCTCGTTCTGGAAGGCCTGCTCGGCCGGCCAGCCGGCGCCGCAACCGGCCTGACGCCGACGATCAGGCGCCGAGCGACGCCGGCGAGAGCCCAGTGAGGCCGTTCGTCTGCGCCCACTCGGCGATCTGCGTGCGCTCGGCCGCCTCCCGCAGGACCTGACGTCGGTCCGCGGCCGCCTGCATGGCGGGCGGGATGGCCTGGCGCTGCTCGGCCACGAACGTGGCCGTGGCGGTCGGCGCCGGAGAGGAATCGTCGTCTCGGACGACGAGCACGGCGGCGGTCGCGCCGAGCGCGGCGACGGCCGCGATGCCGGCGATCCAGCGGCCCCGGCGCGGCCGGTGCCCACCCGGTGTCGGGGTCGGGATCGGGGTCGACTGGCGATCGCGGACGTCGATGTTGCGGTCGAGGGTGTCGGTCATGGTTGTTCCTCCTGGTCGTGGGCGGCTGCCCGCTGCCCCACATCCCGGAAGTGGCGCCGATCGGCCCGTCTGATGCCGAACGTGACCGATGGCGCACGAGGTCGGGTGCGTCGAAACCCCCTTGGCCGCCTTCGCCGGCCCGTCCTACGCTCGACCACATGATCCTCTGACCACCCGGCCCCACCCGTCGCCGGCTCGCCGGCTCTCGTCGCCAGGAGGATCACCATGCCAGCAACACCTCGTCGTCGCGGGCGCGTCCACGCCCAAGGGCACCCGCCCCACCGGTGCCCCCATCAACCAGTCGGGCGCCCGGCCATCGTTCGGTCGCCCCGACCTCCGCCGGGGACCGGCGCTCCGAGAGCGTCGCGTCGCCGGCCCGCCTCCCGGTGCCGCCCGCCAGGGCCACCGGGGCGGGCGCTGACCCGGCGCCACGATCGCCTGCTGGCCTGCCGGACAGGGCTCTCCTCCCCGAGCCCGTCCGGTGGCCAGCAGGTGCGGCGGTCGGCCTAGCGTCGCCGCCATGCCCGTGCTCTCGGATCGCGTCGCCGTCATCACCGGAGGGGCCAGTGGCATCGGCAAGGCGTCGGTGCTGCGGTTCCTCGCCGAGGGCGCCAAGGTGGTCGTCGGCGACTACAACGCCGAGAACGGCAAGGCGCTCGTCGACGAGGTCGGCGACCCCGACCGCCTCCTGTTCATCCGCACCGATGTCGCCGAGGAGGCCGAGGTCGAGGCGCTGATCGGCGCCGCCGTCGAGTCCTTCGGTGGGCTCGACGTGCTGTTCAACAACGCCGGTGTCGGCGGCGCGTTCGGCCCGCTCACCGAGGTCAGCGTCGACGACTGGGACCGCACGTTCGCCGTCCTCGTGCGCAGCGTCTTCACCGGCACCAAGCACGCGGCGCGGGTGATGATCGAGCAGGGACGCGGCGGCAGCATCATCAACACCGCGTCGGTCGCCGGGCTCGGCGGAGGCGCCGGGCCGGTCGCCTACTCGGCGGCCAAGGCGGCGGTGATCAACCTGACGTACGGCTCGGCCGTCGAGCTGGCCGGGCAGCGCATCCGCGTCAACGCCATCTGCCCCGGGCTGATCCACACGCCGCTCGCCCTCGGTCGCAACGCCGACCACGTGCGCGATCGGATGCCCGACGTGCAGCCGTGGCCCGACGCCGGCTTGCCCGAGGACATCGCCGGCCTCGCCCTGTACCTCGCCGGGCCCGACAGCGCGTTCGTGACGGGAGAGGCGATCCGCGCCGACGGTGCGCTGATCGCCGCCGGACCCCGGATGGTCGACATCACCGACCCGTACAAGACCGCCGCCCGCTACACCGGCTTCGCCGACGGGACGACCGGCCGCCCGGCCGAGAAGCGCCGCGTCGTCGCACCGGCCTAGAGGTGCTTCGTCGCCTCCCGCCGCGAGAGCGGTGAGAGGCGATCGGTGTAGGTCGCGACGAACGCCCGGACCCAATCGGGATCGGACTTCGCCCGCTCGCGCAACGCCCAGCCGATCGCCTTGCGGATGAAGAAGTCGCGGTCGTCGAGGTTGGCGACGATGGCGGCGGCCAGCAGGTCGTCGTCGGTCGCCGCCTTGGCGCCGTTCTGGATGATGATCGACGTCCGCCGGCGCCACAGGTCGTCGTCGGTGATCCAGCCGCGGACGATCGGCTCGACCGTCGCCCGGTCGGCGCGCAGGATCGGGCCGAGCAGGGCGATGGCGATGGCGTCGACGTGGTCCCACCACGCACCGGTCACGACGAAGTGGTCGTACAGCGGCACGACCGCCGGCGTCCTGCCACGGGCGGGCGGCGCGCATCGCGCACAGGTCGACGGCGACGTAGCGCTCCTCGCGGTGGGTCGCGCCGTCCCAGAGCTCGGTGACGACCGCCTGCCAGGTCGTCGCGGTCTGTGGGCGCGCCGACGCGCCGGACGGCGTCCCGGGTGAGGCGGCGGCGCTCGGGCGTCGGCACGCCGTGGTACGGCATCGCCGACTTCATGTAGGCCTGCATCGCCGGTGCCTTGGTCGGATCAGCGGCCGCCGCGAGGTCGGCGCGGATGGCGTCGACGAGCTCGGGCACGGTGCGATTTGAGCACGTCTGGAAGGATCGGCGGCCGTGTCCGACGTGCTCGATCCCGCCATCGTCGACCTCGACCGCGTCGCCGCGTGGATGTCCGAGCACGGCCTCGAGGACGGCCCGATCTCGGACGTCTCGTTGATCGCCGGCGGCACCCAGAACGTGCTCGTGCGCTTCCGCCGTGGCTCGCGTGAGTTCGTCCTGCGGCGGCCGCCGCCGCACAAGCGGGCCAACAGCGACGAGACGATGCGCCGCGAGGCCCGCGTGCTCGGCGCGCTGGCCGGCTCCGACGTGCCGCATCCCGGCCTGATCGCCGCCGAGCCGTCACTCGACGTGATCGGCGCCGCGTTCTACCTGATGGAGCCGGTCGACGGGTTCAACGCCACGCTCGGGCTGCCCGAGCCGCACCGCTCGGATCCGGTGATCCAGCACGACATGGGCCTGTCGATGGCCGACGCCATCGGCGCGCTGGCCCGGGTCGACCTGGCGGCCCGTGGGCTGTCCGACCTCGGCAAGCCGGATGGCTGGGGCGAGCGCCAGGTGCCACGGTGGCGCAAGCAGCTCGACAGCTACGGCGAGCTGCCCGGCTATCCCGGCCCGTCCATCCCGCGGCTCGACGACGTCGCCGCGTGGCTCGACGCCAACCGGCCCGACGACATCCAGATGGGCCTGATCCACGGCGACTTCCACTTCGCCAACGTGCTGATCGCGCCGACCGAGGGCCGCGTCGCGGCGATCGTCGACTGGGAGCTGACGACGATCGGCGACCCGCTGCTGGACCTCGGCCACCTGCTGTCCTCGTGGCCCCGGCCCGGGCAGCCGTCGTTCATCTCGGCGGGCGGCGCCACCGGGCTGCCGTCGGCCGACGAGGTGATCGCCCGCTACGACGCCCAGGTGGATCGGGACCTGTCGAACCTGACCTGGTACCGGGTGCTCGCCTGCTACCGGCTGGGGATCATCCTCGAGGGCTCGCACGCCCGGGCGTTCTCCGGCCTCACGCCGTTGGAGATCGGCGACCGCTTGCACGATCACACGCTGCAGCTGTTCGTGCAGGCCGCCGAGCTGATCGACGCTGCCTGATCGCCGGGCTCGCTTCAGGTCGGTTCGGCGACCCGGCGCCACGTGATGACCGTGGTGGCCTCGACGCCGTCGATCGTGAACGGGGGCGTCTCGAAGATGCCGAGGTCGTCACGGAGGGTCACGTGGCGGACGATGTCCGTGCCAACGAGCGCCGGGTCGGTCGCCACGTCGGGCGTGAGGACGAACGTCGTCGTCGCGTCGTCGATGCGATAGCGGCCGAACATCGCCATCTGCGGTCCGTCGCCGGTTGCGGTCGCGGCGAGCTGCACCGAGTAGTTGCCGGCGCGATCGAACACGAACTGGCCGATCGGCTCGTCGCCCATCGGCCGGCTGACGTCGCCGGTGGTCGTCGTCGTCTCGAGTGAGATCAGCCGGTAGGTCCCGGGCAGTCGGTCGTGCAGCGAGGTCATCGCGGAACGGGAGGGATTCCGCCCCGCTGTCGGGCGAGTCTAGAACTCCCTGGTAGAGCCGTTGCGGGGCGTCCAGCCGGGAGTAACCGCTGGAGTAACGCCCGAGCAGGCCTCGTTTCCAGTGGTCATGCGCACGTGACGGAATGCCTCGACGCGGTGTGGTCGGACGAAGCGGAAGTCGCATTGACACGCTGACGTCAGCGTCGCCTGCGGCGTACCAATGAGGAGCTGCCGTGTGGCTGCGCTACGTCGTGGGACGCCTGATCCGAAGCGAGCCGTGCTGGACGACCGTGATCGTGCCGGCCAGGTTCTCGAGATCAGGTTGTCGAGCAGCTGCATGTTTGCGGCGCGAGTGGCGAGCGCGGATTCGTCGGCGAGGCGGAGCACGACGATCCCCGGATGCGAGCCAGGCGGAGAGCGACGGATGTCGCCGAAGCCGCGGTCCAGCGTCACGATCATCTGGTCCTGCTCCCGAACGGCAGCCAGCAGATCCGCATCAGTTGAGCCCACGAGGCCCTCCTCGATCACAGTGTCGGCGTCGAACCCACGCTCACGGAGGAGCGACGCCACCGTCGCAGGGAGGTTCTCGTCGACCGACGCCGCACCGCCCCAGAACGCCGGCTGCCGGCGCATCACTCGATCGCGAATTTCGCGGCGCAGTCAACCGACCAGATCGGCCTCGATGGCCAGCCCGCTGGCGACAAGCGCTTCCAGGACCCGTCGGCGCAAGGCATGAGCCTCGTCCGGGTTGGGCTGCGCACCTCGCGTCGAGAGGTTGCGGAGAAAGTCCTTGTCCTCCCAGATCGGGCCGCGAGGCCGAGGATCGTCGTGCGGTCGCGGGGTCAGCCACCAATGCACGTGGGCGACGGAGTTCCCAAGGGCCTCGTAGTTCATCTTGCGGGCGCCGAACTCTCGCTGCACGGCTGCGGCGACATCCACCATTCCCGCAAGGTGGGCGTGCCGCTCGTTGACCTCCAGCTCGTGGAGCTCGGCAACGCACTCACGCGGCGACGAAAAACACCGACCCCGGGTAGTACTGGCATGGATTGAGCCACAGGTAGCCGCCGCGCAGCCGGGCGATCGCCCATGGGTACTGCCCGGCGTCAGCCGCAGCGATGTCAAGGCAGCTCGGGCAGGTCGCCATGGTCTGACTCTGCCAGACCCATCCGATGACGCCGAGGGTCACGCGTGAACGAGGTGTCCTCTACCGCTTCGGGACCGTGACACTGATCTGTGCGGGTACCTCCGCACGGTCAAGTAGCGCATCACGGCAGCTCGGGCGCGCTCGACGACAACCTCGATCCGATCTGCATCGAGTCACAGCGCATGCCGAACGCCGATGGTGCGCTCGCGCGAGCAGGCGTGAGGCCCCGCTAGCCCGCTGACGGCAAGCCACCCGGCGGTGTGGGACGCGTCGATCGTCACCGGAGCCGCCGTGTGAGCGATGTTCGGGGGTCAGCTATCAGGCGGACAGGAGGGGGCTGAGTGCCTCTGCGAACGCGTGGGGGTCGCCCAGGTACGCCATGTGTCCTCCGGGCAACTCGACCAGATCGGTCATGAGGTGGGCGGCGAGCCATTGTGCTGACTCGTACCTCCAGTGGCCCGGGGCAGTGGTGTCGCGGTTGGCGGCGCCAGCGGTGACTGCGCGTGGGACCCGCATGCGTGCGAGATCCCCTGGCGTCGGCTCGTAGGCGACGAAGGGGGCCAGCTCGATGTCAAAGAGCACGTCCGCGTTGGCGAGAAGTCGTTCGCGCAGTGCCGGGTCGAGCGAGTCGTACACCTCGTCGCCGCCCACATTGCGCAGAAAGGCCTCGGCGGCGCCGCGTCGGCCCCCTCTCGCCATGCCTTCCTCGATGGCTGCCAGGCGCCTGGCTCGCACGGCCGCGGCGTTCGTGACGCCGGACTGGAAGACGGGCTCGTGGAAGATCACTCCACGCAGCACCGAGGGGTGGCGTATGGCGAGGTCGGTGACAATGCTGGCTGCGGCGCTCGTACCCAGCACGATCGCAGGCGCCAGGTGGAGCCCGTTGATGAGTGCCTCGGCGTCGGCGGCCTGCTCGTCGATGGTGGTCGAAGTCCAGCCCGGAGGCCGCGAGCTGCGCGAGTTGCCGCGTCGGTCGTAGGTGACGACCGTGTACGTGGACGAGAGAACCTCGGCGACCTCCGTCCAGTGGCCTGCGTCGCCGGTCGCCCCGGAAACCAACACGATCGCCGGCCCGTCTCCCCGTCGCTCGTAGTAGAGCGCCGTACCGTTGACCTCGAGCAAGCTCATTTCGCTCACCTCGCGCCTGTCGACCGTCCAGCAATCGTAGGGCGGGACGACGAGCGGCGACCCCGAATTCCGCTCGACACGCTCCCCAGGCGACGCGTTGGCTGGGCAGTGAACGCGACACGCCCTGAGTGCCGCTGGGCCGCCGCCGGCACCGTTCTCCTGGGCCGCCTGATCGGTGGCCGCGCCCGTCACCGAGGCACCTCCTCGGCCCGTCTCGGCGGTGACGGTCGCCGTGCTGGGGGTCGGGTGGCGGCGTGGATCGCCACCATCCTGTGGGCGCTCGACATGGGCATGGGCGCCGAGCCAGGGACCATGGGCCTCGGACTGCCAGCGTTCGTCGGCATCTGGACGGTGATGATGGCGGCGATGATGCTGCCGGCGGTCTCGCCGCTCGTGACGCAGTACGCCCGCACGGTGCGCGGCGAACCAGCCCGGCTGATCATGTTCGGACTCGGCTACGTGCTCGCCTGGGCCATGACCGGGGTCATCGCCTACGCCGTCGCCACGGCGTTCGACACACTCGCGGAGGAGCGGCCCGGCGTCGCCCAGGCGATCGCCGTCGCGGCGTTCGCGGGCTGTCGCATCGACCAACTCACGCCGATGAAGCGCTGGTGCCTGCCGTAGCCCACTCGGGCACCTTCTGCACTACGCCTCCTACCGCGGCCGAACGCGCGAGGTGCGCGCCGGCCTTCACCACGGGTTGGTGTGTATCGGTTGTTGCTGGATGTTGATGGTGGCCCTCGTCGCGGTCGGTGTGATGAACATCCGAGTGATGGTCGGCCTCGCCTTGTTGATCGCCCTCGAAAAGCAGTGGCGCTTCGGTGAGACGCTCGCCAAGGTCGCCGGCGTCGCCGCCCTCGTCTACGCCGCCGCGATCGCCATCGACGCTGACCTCGCGCCGGGACTCGTCCACCAGGACCAGCCCATGGACATGAGCGCCCTCGTGACTGAGCCCCCGGCCAACCTGGTGAACGTCACCTCCTGACGGCCTTGGCGCGTCAGGAGCCGGGCATCAGCACTCGCCGGCACCCGCGCCGCCTCACAGGATGCTGCAGAACGGGTCTCGCGCCGTACTGACGATCGATCTACCAGGTGCTCCGTCTCGCGGTGGGCCTTCGCCGGCTGCGGTCAGTGTTGGTGTCGTGGCTGGAGCGACATTCAGCCGACGGTGAACGCCGCAACCATGCCGAGCATGAGGTGGGGTTTGCCGGTCGCCGGGTCGGGCACGAGGCAGATGGCGGCGTACTCGCCAGGCGCCAGGTCGAGGTCGACCCACGCCGTCTGACCGGCTCCGATTGCTCCCAAGCCGCCGGCGTCGCTGAACGGTGGCGGCCCGCTGTGTCGAGCCTCGGCGAAGAACGCGACGACGTCCTCGAGCGTCTTGCCGGGTGCCAGCGCGAGGAGCGTCAGCTCGTGCGGTTGCGGGCCGTCGTTGATCACCTGCAACGTGCCATGGCCATCGAACGGCTTCGGCAGGTCGAACGCGAAGTCGCGGAGTTGGGCTGTGGCGACGGCGATCGGTGGCGTCGCCGGCCGAGCGGTACCGGACACGTTGAGCACCGAGACCATCCCCTTGGCAACGTGGCTGACGCCGTCTGGATCGGAGATGAAGCAGACCTCCAGGTACGTGCCGGTGGACAGGTCCACGGTGACCTGCTGGTCATGGCCGGCAGCGACGGCGTTGGCACCGCCGGCCACCGTGGCCAGGGAGAGCAGCGCACCGGGGTTGCCGCTGTGCGCGGCGGCGAGCGCCTGGTCGGCGCTGACGCCGTCGTCGAGCCGCAGCAGCTGGATCTGGTGGGGTGCCGGACCTTGGTTGTGCAACTGGATGGTGGTCAGGCCGGGCGAGAGTGTCGACGGTCCCATGAACATGTTGTCCATGGTCGTGACCGCCAGGACCTGACCTCGGACCGGTGCGGCGCTCGTCTGCGAGTACGTAGGGGCGCTGCTCGCCCCATCGCTGCCACACGCCGTAAGTACGACGGTGGCGGCGAGGGCGGTGCCGAGCGCGATTGCTCGGGCGGGGTGGGGGTACATGGTGTTTCCTTTGACCGGTGGTGGGACACCGATCGTCCGCGATCGTCGTTTCCATGCGCTTTCCCGGTGCCGTCTCCGTGGCGGAGGACGGCTCACCTTGGAAACGATCCAGAAAGCGGCGGTCGCGATCGTCGGCGCCATGACATCCAACGCCCTCCTCACGTCCGTCGCCCCGAGCACTCCGCGCGATCAGCTCGACGACGCCGAGCTCGTCGCGAGGATCGCCCGCGACCACGCTGACATCACCGAACAGCAGCGCTCCCTCGCCCGCCCCGTCGCGGAGGCCCTCGTCGAGTCGCAGCTGTTCTCGCTCGCTGCGTCGACCGAGCTCGGCGGAGCCGCTGTTCATCCCGCCCACCTCGTCGACGTCATCGCCACCGTCGCCGCCGGCGATCCGTCGGCGGGTTGGTGCCTGGCCATCGGCAACGGCGCCAACCACCTGATCGGCCGCTTCCCCCGATCTGCCGCGGTCGAGCTGTCCACCGATCTCGCCCGACCGTCGTGTGCCACGTTCGCCCCGGGGGGCATCGGCGCGCCGGTGCCAGGTGGCTACCGCCTCACGGGCCGTTGGTCGTTCATGAGCGGTTGCCGTCAATCGGTCAACCTCGTCGGCGCGTTCCTCGTCGGCGACGCCCACGGCGCGCCGGTGATGGGACCCGACGGTCCACTGATCCGCCTGGCCGCCAGCCGGATGGCCGACGCAACGATCATCGACACCTGGGACACGCTCGGGATGTGCGGCACCGGCAGCGACGACGTCGCCGTCGACGCAGCGATGATCGCCGAGGACCACACCACGCACCTCGGCGCGCCGTCGTGGTCCGAGGACGCGATCTTCCGGCTGCACCCCTTCGCCGTCCTGATGCCGACGCTGGCCGCCGCGGCGCTCGGCACAGGGCGCGGCGCGCTCGACACGATCGAAGCGGATGCCGTCGCCCAGTTCGAAGGCCCACCTCGTCCGGGACCGCGGCCGAAGTTCGCCGACGACCCCTTTCACCAGGTCGCGCTCGGCGGGGCCGAGGTCCGGCTGCGTGCCGCTCGACTGCTGCTCCTCGACGCGCTGGACGCGGCCTACCAGGTCGCCGTTTCCGGGCACGTGGTCCCGCGCAGCGCGAACGCGCTGATCGGTCTGGCATGTGGGGAGGCGATGCAGGCGGCCGTGCATGCGGTCGACGTGGCCTGTGCGATCAAGGGGACCGACGCGGTCCGTGGGCGGTCGACGCTCCAGCGCAGCCGTCGCGACATCACGACGATGCGCACGCACGTCGCCTTCTCGCCGACCGTCGCGCAGCCACTCGGGCGCCAGATCGCCGGCATCCCAACCATGGCGTTCCCGCTGCTCACCGAGCCCCTCTGACCCGTCAAGGCGCAGCGGGATCAGGCGTGTACGCCGGCGCCTCGAGGAGCGCGCCCATCACCACCTCCGTGGCGTCGGCGAGCTCGTCGCCGGCGTCGGCCGGCGGGAGTGACGACCAGATGCGCTGCCACTGCGCGCCGAGTCGGGCTCGGGCCGCCGGGGCCCACGCGTCGAAGCGGCGGCGCGCCGACGACGACGCAACGACACCGTTGGCCCGACGGAACGCGTCGACGGTGGCGGCGATCTGTGCCGCCGTGCCGGGGTGGGCGGGCGCGATCGAGCGCGGCGGCGACATCGAGACCGTCGGCGACGAACCTGTCAACGCCGGCCTCGGCGAGCGCCGGCAGCCCGAGGCGCAGCTCGGCCGCCGCTCGGTGGAGCTCGCCGGCGGTCAGGGCGCCGACGGCGAGGTCGAGGTGCACGGCGCAGCGGTCGTGGTCGGTGCCGATCTCCTCGTACGCCTGGAGCGCCTTGGCGTGGGCGGCGCACGCGCCGACGATGTCACCCGTCGCCGTCGCCAGGCGGCCGATGGCCTCGCTGACCCACGCCGTGAGCAACGAGCTCCCGGCGACTGCGGCGATGTGCTGCGCCTCGCCGACCGCCAGGCGCGCCTCGTCGAGATCGCCGGCGTTGATCGCCCCGATGGCCCGACGGGCGAGGCCGGTCGCCAGGCGCTCGTCGTCGCCGATCGCGCGGTCGACCTCGTCGGCCGCATCGCGATGGCGCACGGCGGTGCGGTGATCGCCGCGCAGGTCGGCGACGTCGGCGAGGCAATCCAGCGCCGCGCTGATCCCCGTCTGGCGGTCCATCCTGCGCATGATCGCCAGCACCTCGGTGAAGGCGTCGCGAGCGGGTTCGGCATGGGCGCGTTGCAGGTCGACGATGCCTCTGAAGTAGCGGTTCTCGGCGAGTACGAAGTCGTCGCGGCAGCGCCGGGCCAGCGGCAGCCCGAGGTCCAGCGCCTGCTCGGCGTCGCGCAGCCGGCCGGCATGGATGCTGTGGTTGCCGGCGTGGCCGTAGAGCTGGGCCCGCAGCTCGTCGGGCAGCGACGGATTTCCGGCGTACTGCAGGAGCAGCCGGCGGGCATCGTCGAGGTGACCGTGCATCAGCCAGGAGCGCTGCACGCCGAGCAGCACGTCGCCGGCGCGACCGGCCAGCTCGGAATCGGAATCGATCGCTGCGTCCAGCGCGCCCCGCACGTTCGCGAACTCACGCTCGAGCGAGGCGGCACCGGACGCGTCCTCGTCGGCGCGCGCGGTGACGGCCAGGCACCATTCGAGCTGAGCGCCGCGCACGCCATCGCGTTCGCCGGCCAGCTCGAGCTGCTCGCCGGCGAAGTGGCGCAGCGTGTCGAGCATTCCGAACCGGCGGACACCGTCGATGTCGGTGAACGTCACCATCGAGGCGTCGACCAGTCGCGCCAACGCTGGCGCCACCGATGCGCGATCGAGGTGCTCGTCGGCGCACACGACCTCGGCGATGTCCAAGGTCCACCCGCCGGCGAAGACCGCGAGGCGACGGACCAGCACCCGGTCGTCGTCGTCGAGGAGATCGTGGCTCCACTCCACCGCCGACCGCAGCGTCTGATGGTGGGGGACCGCGGTTGGGCGGCCCACGGTGAGCAGGTGGAACCGGTCACCGATGCGCTCGGCCACCTGGTCGACAGTGAGCGAGCGGGTGAGACCGGCGGCCAGCTCGACCGCCAACGGCAACCCGTCGACGGCACGGCAGATGGCGGCCGCCGCGACGTCGTCGCCGTGCGGGCCGAAGCCGCATCGCGCCCGGAACAGCTCGATGGCCGCGTCGAGCTGGAGGGGTGCGAGGCGGACCACATCTTCCCCGTCGACCCAGAGCGGGATCCGACTGGTGACGAGCACGGCGAGCTCCGGGCAGGCGCCGAGAAGGTTCTCGACGGCGACGGCGACCGCTGCACGCAGCTGCTCGCAGTTGTCCAGGAGCAACAGGACCGGGCGCCCCTGCAAGCGCGCCGCGACGCTGCGCAGCGCGTCACCCTGGCGCAGCGACAGTGCACCGATCTGCGTCGCGATCTCGTCGCCGACCGACGCCGGATCGGTCACCGTGGCGAGCTCGATCAGCTGCACCTCGAGGCCGGCGCTCCGGCCGAGCGTCGCAGCCACCTCCACCGCGAGGCGCGTCTTCCCGACACCCGCCGGACCCACAAGTGACACGACGCGTTGCGAGGCGAAACAGCGCGCCAGCGATTCGAGCTCGGCCTCTCGCCCGATGATCGGCGACCGCACCGACGCGACGATGCCGATCGACGACGTCAGCCCGGCGGCCGTGGGCGTCGGCAAGTCGAGGTCGCTGTGTTGCTGGAGGATCGCTGCCTCGAGCGCCCGCAGCTCTGGACCGGGGTCCAACCCGAGCTGCTCGGCGAGGATGCCGCGTACCTCGGCGTAGGCGCGCAGCGCGTCCGCCTGACGCCCGGCGCGATAGAGCGCCAGCATGCGTTGGGCCCAGAGGCTCTCCTGCAGGGGGTGCTCGTCGACGAGACCGGCGAGCTCGCTGACGAGGTCGTGGTGGCGACCGCACCTCATGTCCGCCTCCACCCGCTGCTCGATGACCGCAAGCCGTTCGAGATCGAGTCGCGCCGCTTGCGCGGCGGCGAACGGGGCGAAGCGCACGTCGGCGAGCGCATCGCCCCGCCACATGGCGAGTGCATCCCGCAGGTGTGACGCAGCTTGCTCCGATCGTCCGTCCTCGAGGTGACGGCGTCCGTCGGCGACGAGGTCAGCGAAGTGCAGCGCGTCGAGATGGGCGTCGGCGAGGCGGTAGCCCCCTTGCTCGAAGGGCACGGCCGCCGGCGATCCGCACACCTTGCGGGCGCGCGACACGATGATCCGCAGCGCGGCGGTCGGGTTCTCGGGAAGCTCGTCGGCCCACAGGTCGTCGACGAGCTGATCCATCGACACCACCCGGGCATCGGCGAGCGCGAGCCGGGCGAGCAGGGCGCGAGCGGCCGGCCGCAGCGGCCCGACCGGCGAGCCGTCGACGGCGACGGTCACGGGTCCGAGGACCGCCACCGAGATCACGGCGCGACGCTACGACAGGGCTGCAGCCGCGAGCGGGGGAGTTGAGCGACCGCGCCGGTCACCGGGCTCACGCCAACTCGGCGACGACGGCGAACGCCTCGGCCGGCGTCGGCATCGCAGCGATCTCGGCCGCGATACCTCGCGCTGCGCTCGTATACGACGCCGTGCGCAGCAGCGCCATGACATCCCGCCGGACCGACTCGACCGTGACCTCGTCGCCCAACAGCAGCCGGCCGGCCCCGGCGCCGGCGACCAACTGCGCGTTGCTCCACTGGTCGGCGCCCTGTGGGGCGACGAGCACCGGCAGCCCATGGGCGAGAGCGCCGAGCACCGTTCCCGAACCGCCGTGGCAGACCACCGACTGGCACCATGGAAGCACCTCGTGCTGCGGGATGAACTGGCGGACCACCACGCTGGCTGGTTGGTGACCCAGCTCCTCGGGTCGCTGTGAGCGGCCGACGGTCACGACGACGTTGACGTCGTCACGCAGCGCCTCGAGCACGATGCGGAACACCTCGGTGCGGGTGTTCCAGATCGTGCCCAGGGTGACGTACACGGTCGTGTGATGGGGCAGCGTCGCGAGGATCTGCGGCCGTCCGGCGGGAGCGATCTCGGCGGCCTGCGGCCGGACGCGCTGGACCCACGGCAGCGCGTCGATCTCCGCCTGCTGCAGCGTCGGCGGGCACGGGTCGACGTACAGGTAGCGGAACAGGCCGGCGACCGGGCCGGGCTCGAGACCCCGCGCCGTCCAATGTGGTCGCGCTGCTGCGCCGGCCGCCTCCAGGAGCCGTCGCGGGATCAACGAGCCGAAGCCCACATCGACGTACGGGATGCCGAGGGACGTGCTCACGAGTGGAGCGGCGAGCTCGGCGACCTCGTGCACCACGAGGTCGGGCTGCCAGGCCGACATGATCGCTTCCAGATCGCGTGCTCGCGGAGCCAACTCCAGATCGGCGAAGATCGTGGTGAACCAGAACTCACGTTGGGCGTCGCCGACGAGCGTGCCCAGCTCGGGGAACCGCGGCTGCCACTGCAGCCGGAACGTGTCCGGCTCACCGGCCTCGAACGCGACGAAGCCCGCATCGCGCGCCCAGCTGATCGCCGGGTGACCGGTGGCGAACGCCACTGCGCACCCGGCCGAACGCGCCGCCTCCGCCAGGCCGATGAGCGGCTGCAGGTGACCGAACAACGGACGGCAGGTGAACAAGATCCGTCGGGCTGCACCGGCGCGGCGGCGGTCCAACGGCGAGCAGTCGGGTCCGGCGGTCACCGGAGTGCCGTCGTTGTCGGCCGGCGGGCGGCGTAGAGCGCCGGCGCGTTCGCCGGCGTGGGCAGGACGGTCCAGTCGCACAACCCGGCCGCGGCGAGTCGTCGTTGCGCGTCGGCGCGGTCGAGCGGTGTGCCGCCGGCGCGCAGCGTCTGCCACCGGGTGATCTCGACGGCCACGGGATCGCCGTCGAACCGTCCGGCGGCAACGATGACCCACCCACCCGGCCGCAGCGCCCGCACGATGCGTGCGAGACCGTCGTCGAACACGTCGGCGGGGATGAACGGCGCGGGGAGAAACGCGAGATCGAATGCGTCGACGTCGTCGAGCTCCTCGATGCCCTGCAACCGCAACTCGACGCGCCCGCGGAGATGCCGGTCATCGATCAGTCGTCGGGCCAGGTCCAGCGCTCGGGGGAGGACGTCGAGACCGACCACGCGAGCGGCCGGACGAGCTGCAGCGAACGCTGCGCCGAGCTCGCCGACACCGGTGCCGACGTCGAGGAAACGGCCGCCGGTGGCGAACACGGCCGCCAGGCCTTCCAGGGCGGGCACGGCCATGGTCGCCAGCATGGTGCCGCCGAACGCCGACGCACGGCCCTGCGCGAGGAGCGTGTCGTCGTCATGATCGGCCCACCCGGCACCGGACGGGCTGCGGCCGGGCTGGCCGAGCGACACATCGATGATCGTCGCGATCTGGCCGAGCATCGAGAGCACGCCCTGACGCCGAACGCGGAACGGGATCGCCGCGGCCCAGGCCCGAGCCTGCGCAGTGAGCTCGAAGGTGTCGCCGGTCGCGTCCGCCAGCCCGCCGGCAACGAGCACCCGTGCGGCGGCGCGGTCCTCGTCGGACACCGCGACGAGGTGCTCATCGTCCAGCCCCCCGGAACCGACGAGGTGGACGAACGCTGCCAGCAGCCACGTGCCGTTCTCCCAGCGCGTGAACGCTGTTTCGAGGTCCTCGCGGGAGCGTGGCGGTCGCACGTCCGCCGGAGCGACGGTCTGGACCGGGACATCGATGGATCGTGGTAACTGAGGCATCTCACGATTCTGCGATGGTGCAGTTTCCACGGGCTTTCCACCCGCCAAGGGCGCACGCGCTCGAGTCGATGGATCCCGGCGACCAGCAGGGCACCAACCCTCGTGACGAACCGGGAAATCGGGACAACCGTGGCAGCCGCGTTGGTCGCTGAGGTCGATGACCCATTCCGCTTCGCCACCGCGTCGGCGTTCGCTCTGTTTCGGCACTGCGGCCGTCATCCTTTCGAGCGGAGAGGGCCGCGCGCATTCGGTCAAGCTCCCGTGTCCGCTGGAGCGCCGCCGGTGTTCATGAGGTGACGTTCACCGCGGTGACCGTCGGGGCCGGTTGATCCCACACCGAGACGACACCGAGTTGTTCGAACATGCCGAGGTAGTCCGCGCCGATCCATTCGGTGACGGCGTGCGACCCACGGAACTCGAGGAAGCTGACCGCCCACATCGAGACAGGCAGACCGGTGGGTGGACGGCCGTGGAAGCCGCCGAGGTCGGTTCCGGTCGCCGTGTAGCGCAGGGCGAGGGTGGCCTCGGTGGCGACGAGGTCATCGATCGACATCGTCAAGTCTGGGAACGCAGCGTGGTAACCGCGGATGAAGCCGACCTTGGCTGCTGGGCCAGTGACGCCCGGAACGGCTGGGTTGGTGAACGACTCGTCGTACAGGACGCTGGCGGCGTCGTAGTCGCGTTCGTTCCACACTCGCTGGACGAACTCGCGGACTCGTCGTTCATGATCTTCGGCGCTCATTGAAACCTCCGACATCGCTACAGCATCGCTGTAGTCACTACTGTGCTACAGTAATCCGATGGCCGAGCATGTCAAGGGAGGCGTCGTGCGCGAGACCCGACGGGGCGCGTCAGCACGGGAGACACGGCGGTTGATCACCGAGGCGGCCACCGCATTGCTCATCGAGCGTGGCTATGCCGCTACCAGCATGCGCGAGATCGCCGCTGCCGCAGGGGTCGTCGACAAGACGCTGTACCTGAGCTTCGGTACCAAAGCAGACCTGCTCCGGGTCGTCGTCGATCACGCCATCGCCGGTGACGACGAACCCGTCCCCATCGCCGAACGAACATGGTTCCGAGCGATCCTGGACACCACCGATCCGCGTGACGCGTTGAAGCAATGGATCGACCACCAAGATCGCATGCTGCGGCGCCTTGCCGACCTCACCGAGATGGTCCGGGCAGCAGCGAACTCGCACCCCGAACTCGCGGAGCTCTACCACCAACGACGCACCGCACTGGCCGTCGACGTGACCCACATCGCCAGATCCCTGGCGACACGGAGCCAACTGCGAACCGGGACGACCACCGCCGAGGCCGCCAACCAGTTGAACATCATCACTGGCCCCGAGATCTACCGTCTCCTCGTCATCGATCAGCGTTGGAGCAACCGCCGCTACCGGACGTGGTGCCAACAGGTCCTTGAACACGCTTTGCTTCCCACCGGGGATGGATCCGACTGAGGGTGCCGCAGCCGCGAGGAAGGGCGGTCGAGACAGTCTGCGAGTGCGCCCGCCAAGCGTGCTGTCCAGCTCATCTGGCATCTGAGCGGGTCGCCGCCTGCCCAGGCGCGCCGATCAGCCAGTCCGGCCAGATCGGGTCGAGTTGCTCGAGCGCGGCGCGGGCCATCGTCACCATGTCGGCGTGCGGCTGGCGAGCGACCCATGTCGGGACGAGCGCGGCCCGGCGTCGCGATCATCGCCTGGGGCCATCCTCACCCGGCTTTAACGCCCGCACTCGCTACCGCCGGTCTCGACGAGCGCGGCGACGGGTCGACGACCTCGGTCGATATCGCAACGTGCGGTCGGCCCCGGAAGATCACGATGATTTCGATCAAACACCAGCGGGCCTCGCGTCGCCGAACCGCGTCTGCTTCGACGGCTCGTCGAGGAACTTCGGCAGTGGTTCGGGGCGGCGCCGGATGTCGCCGTGAACCCGATCGGGTTGCGGCGCATGGCGCCCCGCCCGAACCCAGTCGATGAGTCCGTTCGAAGACCGACGCGGATCTCCGCAGCCGCTGCCGCTGGGTGTTCATCGCCAGGGTCGCGGCCTGGGTCCCGGGTCGGGCGGCGAGCCACACCTTGTAGTCCTCGAAGTGGCTTCGGGTGATGTCGGCGACGACGGTCACCTCGGTCTGCTCGGTGAGCCAACGGGCCAGTTGACGCAGCGTGTTGTCGGCGGCCGCGACGCTGCGCGGGGCGAGAAAGGTTGAGGGTTGCACCGCGCCGAGGCGAACAGCAGCCGTGGGATCCGGCGGGCCGTGAGACCGAGGCCGGTCTCGACGTCGAACAGAGCAAGCTGGCGGTCCCGCGGAGCCCGTCAGCAGCCACGTCGACGCGGTCGAGGCGTTCATCGAGAAGCGACTTCACGTGATGCCGCCAGAGCTCGGCCACGTTCATGGCAGCGGGCTGACGATGGGTCACACGTCTGGCCAGTTCAGTGACGGCGCGCTGTGGCGAGGAGCGTCAGCCCGGGTAGCTCCACGCCGGCAGCCGTCGTGTACGGGGCCACGGCATCGCGGAGTCGGTCGCGTAGTGCGATTCGGCGTGGCGGATCGAGTCGACCGATGATCGAGGCGACCGGCCCGGCGAGGGCTGTCGTGCGCGTCCACCACGTCTCGAACGACGGCGAGCGCAGCGGCGTAGGAACGAGCTCGATGGTGAGGTCGACAAAACCGGCGTTGGCGAGGATCGTCTCGAGGTGGGATCGATCGTCGAGGGCAAACGGTCCGGGCATTCCCGGCGGCGGAACCTGGTGTCCGGTGACGGCAGCAACCGCGTCGAGGACGATGCCGAGCCACGGGTTCTCCCGGCGGGGACCCCACACGGCGATCGACGTGCGACCGGCGGCGCACAGGACGCGATGGATCTCGGCGCACGCTCGCGCCGGATCGGTGGCGAACATCAGCCCTTCGCGACACAGCACCACGTCGAAACGCTCGTCGGGAGCGTCGATCGCTTCGAGGTCTAGAACGTACGTGCGGACGTTCTTGAGCCCCCATCGCTCGGCTCGGGCGGCGGCGATCGCCGCCATCGCCGGCACGACGTCGGAGATGACGACCTCGCCGGACGCACCGACGAGCGCGGCTGCGGCCAGTCCGACGCCGCCCGGGCCACAGGCGAGCTCGAGGACTCGTTCGCCGGGCCCGAGGCGGACCCGTTCGAGCATCGCCGCGGCGACGTGCGCGCCGCGCTCGTCGGCGTCGTCGGCGTGTTCCGCCCACTGATCGGCGACCGATGCCCACATTGCATGCACTCGGCGGCGGCGCTCCTCGTTCGGCTCAAGGTCAGCGCTCGGCGCCCTCTCCACATTTGACAACATGTGACGACTATTGAATATCCGGCTAGACTTGTCAAGTGCCTCAGACCCCACGAGTCACCCGCCCCTACAACTCCCAGCGGCGCCGCCAACAGGCCGCCGACACCCGACGCTCGATCCTCGATGCCGCTCAGCCACTGTTCGAGCGCCAGGGATACGTGCCGACGACGATGGAAACGATCGCCGCCGAGGCCGGTGTCGCGTTGAAGACGGTGTACAGCGCGTACACGACCAAGAGCGGGTTGCTCCGCGCGACGTGGGACCGCGTACTCAAGGGCGACAGCGACGACGCGCCGGTGGAATCACGCGGCTGGTACCAGGCCGTTCTCGACGAGCCCGACGCCGAGCGGCAGCTCCAGCTCAACGCTCGCAACTCACGAATCGTCAAGACGCGGATCGGACCGATGCTCGAGGTGATACGCAACGCCGCCGTCGTCGACGACGACAGCGCCGAGCTCTGGCGGCTCATCCAGCGAGACTTCTACGACAACCAACGGACGATCATCGACATCATCGAACGCCGCGGCCACCTCGCCCGGGGAATCACAACGGCCTTCGCCGCCGACGTCCTGTGGACGCTCAACCACCCCGACACCTGGTCGCTCCTCGTCACCCAACGCGGCTGGACCCCGGCGCAGTACGAACACTGGTTGGCCAACGCATCCTGCGAACAGCTGCTCCCTCCACGCCGCACCTCGTGACGCAAAACGTGGGCGACAGTGGCGAGCGTGCCGACACCAGGCGACTGATCCACGCTCTAGGCAGTCGCAAACCCGTCCGGAGCGGGCGATTCGAAAACGCTCGCTCGATAGCTCCGACGTCGGGAAACCGCCCATAACGCCGCCCTTCGGGCCAACCGCCCGCGTCCCCCTGGAGCACCCGTCCTGGCGCTGTCCCGGCGCTCCTCCAAAGTGTCTTCGACAGAGCCCCGTGGCGTGGTGGGGATTCGGGGGTCCACCGGTAGGTGAGCCATCGGCGTGAACCTTGGTGTGTTCCGGCAAGAACCCACGAAGGAGACACACCGATGGCTCTGTCTGAGTCTGCCCTGTCCGATCTGCTCGCCTCGTTGCAGGCGGGCGATGGCGTCGATCTGGTCCGCGAGCTCGCCCGGTGGGCGTTGCAGGAGTTGATCGAGGTCGAAGCCAGCTCGGCGATCGGCGCCGGCCGCTACGAACGCACCGACGGCCGCGTCACTGAGCGCAACGGTCACCGCCCGCGGGTGGTGTCGACCAAGGCCGGCGATCTGCATGTGGCGATCCCGAAGCTGCGTCAGGGGTCGTTCTTCCCGTCGTTGCTCGAGCCGCGCCGGCGCATCGACCAGGCCCTGTACGCGGTGGTGATGGAGGCCTACGTGGCCGGCGTGTCGACCCGGGCGGTCGACGATCTGGTCGAGGCGATGGGCATCGACACCGGCATCTCGAAGTCCGAGGTGTCGCGGATCTGCGCCGGGCTCGACGAACGCGTCGCCGCCTTCCGCAACCGCACCCTCGGCCACGTCGGGTTCCCGTACGTCTACCTGGACGCCACCTACGTCCACGTCCGCGACGACGCCTTGGGTCAGGTCGTGTCCCGCGCCGTGGTCGTGGCCACGGGGATCACCGCCGGCGGCGACCGGGAGATCCTCGGTGTCGACATCGGCGACAGCGAGGACGAGACGTTCTGGACCGGGTTCCTGCGCTCGCTGCGCGCCCGCGGTCTGGGCGGGGTGCGCCTCGTCATCTCCGACGCCCACGCCGGCCTGCGCGCCGCGATCCGCCGCGTCCTGTCAGGGGCGTCGTGGCAGCGCTGCCGGGTCCACTACGCCCGCAACCTGCTGGCCCTCGTCCCCAAGGCCCACCAGGAGATGGTCTCCGCCGCGTTCCGGTCGATCTTCGCCCTCGCCGAGCCCGACGAGCTGCGAGCCCGCTACGACGAAGTCACCGACACCCTCGCCGGACAGGTTCCCGAAGGCCGCCGAGTCACTGACGCGACGCCCGCCGCGACGTGCTCGCGTTCGCCGCGTTCCCCCGTGACGCACTGGCGCAAGATCTGGTCGAACAACCCGCTCGAACGGCTCAACAAGGAGATCAAGCGACGCTCCAACGTCGTCGGGATCTTCCCCAACGACGCCGCCGCGATCCGCCTCATCGGCGCCGTCCTCGCCGACCAACACGACGAGTGGGCCGTCGCCCGCCGCTACCTCTCCGAGTCCTCGATGGCCACCCTCACCGCATGCCAGACTGACGACGCTCAGCCCGTCGAGCTCACGCCCGCCGACTGAGCCACCAGGGAACGCGTCAACGCGAACCCCACCACTCCGCGGGACTCATACTGTCGTCTAACGCGCGCCCTCGAACGCGCGCGTGGCAACCGCCGAGGTGTCCTCCAAGCGCCGGTGGCGGATGTCACGAGCAGCCGATAAATGCGCGGGCAGTAACGCGGCCTACGGGCTGTCGGGACCCCTGCACATCATCCCTTACCGGGCGCCAGACCGCTCACCAAGCGCAGCGTGGAGGCGTGCCACCAAACGCCGATGTTGGGCTCAGGGGATGAGCTCGCGGCGGGTCAGCCAGTCAGTGATGGCGTCGAAGAAGAGGTCGGGTTCGTCGAGCCACGGGAAGTGCGCACTGTTCTCGAACACGATGACGTCCGCATCGGGGAGCCGTGTGGCGATGCGTTCGGCTTGCGGCCAGGCGGTGAAGGCGTCGTGGCGTCCAGCGATCACGAGCACCGGGATCGCGACGGCGGCGAGCCGGTCGACGGAGCTCCACGCAGCCAGCTCCTCGAAGCCGCGCCGCATCGCAGTGGCACTGAAGCTGGTGTCCGCCATCGAGGCCGTGAGCACCTCGGGCGGGGCGCGGTGAAGATATGCCGATGCCAGGCCGGCCATCCCCGCCGCGAGCTCGTCGTCGGTGGTAGGCATCGTGGCCAACAGCGCAGCGAACTCGTCGGGAATCGGCGGGCCCTCCGGCGAGGGCTCCTCGTCGACACCGAGCTGGCCAGGTGTGGTGGTCACGAGGATGAGCGCACGCACCGCAGTCGGGGTGGCGGATGGCCAACTCCTGGGCGACGCACCGAGAACCACGAGACGGCACGACGCGACACGAAACAGACCAGGTGGCGGAACGGGAGGGATTCGAACCCCCGGGCCTTGTGGGCCTCCCGCTTTCAAGGCGGGTGCATTTGTCCGCTCTGCCACCGTTCCCGGCGGCCGAGGTTAGCGGTGGCCCCTCGGGCGGCGTCGAGGGCGCCGCTACACTGCGGGGCCTCTCGGGAGAGGTGCCAGAGAGGCCGAATGGGGCGCCCTGCTAAGGCGTTGACCGTCGCAAGGCGGTCCGTGGGTTCAAATCCCACCCTCTCCGCCAGCTGACGTCATGACGGTCCTGTGACCTCGATGTTGCGGTTCCATGACGAGGGGTGTAGACCAGTGCCCTTCCGGGCGGAGCGTTGGGCTGCTCCCGGGCACCCGTCATGAGCGACTTCGACGACACCCAGTACTGGGATGGTCCGCCGTGGGAGGACTCGGGAGCGATCCCGAACGACCCGCCGGCCCGGACCACCGGCACGCACCGCATCCATCGCACCGGCCGCCACCAGGTCGAGCGGACCCGCAGCCACCACATCGTCATCAGCACCCGTGAGCCCGACGACGCCCACGACGACCTGTACGGCGACTGGACGCCCGTCGACCACTGGGTCGAGACCGAGGAGCCGCTGCCGATCCGCCAGCGCCTCGCCGGCCTCGATCCCCGGCTGGTCCGCATCGGCGCCGTCGCTGCGGCCGGTCTGCTCCTGATCCCGATCGCCCTCGCCCTGCGCTCAGACCCCGCCGACGGCGTGCGGTCCGACGCCGGAACGACCACGACCGTCGCGATCACGGCACCGCCGCAGGTCCTGGCCGCGTCGCCGACCACCATCACCGTGCCCGCCGCTCCCGTCACCGCGGCTCCGGCGCCTGTCGCTGCCGCTCCGGTGGCTGCTGCGCCGGTCGCCCAGGCAGCGCCGGTGACGGCCGCCAAGCCGGTGTGCGCCGGCAAGTACACGGTCGTGTTCAACGACTACTGGAACCGGTTCCCGAAGTCCTCCGGTGCGACGGTCGCCCAGTGGCTCGCTGCCAACAACGCCACGGCGAACACGCCCCTCTACGTCGGCGACGAGCTGTGCATCCCCGCCGGAGCCAAGGCCCCCGCCCCGCCGCCGCCCACGACCACCGCCCCGCCGGCGACCACCGCCGCACCGGTGGCGACCGCCGCGCCGGTGACCGCCGCACCCGCCCCGCCGGCGACCCAGGCGCCGGCGACGACGAAGCCTCCCGCCACGACGCAACCGCCGGCGACCACCGCCGCCCCCGTGGTGACGATCGCCCCACCGCCGACCCGCGGCGCCGTCGTCCCCGCCCCAGCCCTCGACGCCGCCACCGTGGAGGCGATCATCCGTGAGGTCTGGCCCGACGACCTCGAGGACAAGGCCGTCGCCATCGCGACCCGCGAGAGCAAGCTCAACCCGAGCGTCCACAACTGGTGCTGCTACGGCGTGTTCGCCATCTACTTCGACATGGGCAAGAACTTCCTGCCCCAGCTGGGCATCACGTCGCCCGAGCAGCTCTTCGACGCCCGCACCAACATCACGGCGGCGTACAAGCTCTACACGCTCGCCGGCTGGGACCCCTGGGCCCTCTGACCGCCCGACCGGCAACAGGGGTGCGGATCACCGACGCTGGTCCCTAGACTCCCGGTTCGCAATCGACCTGCGCTCGTAGCTCAATGGATAGAGCATCTGACTACGGATCAGAAGGTTGGGGGTTCGACTCCCTCCGAGCGCGCCAGGGCAGAAATGGCGATCTACCAGGTGTGATAAGGTCCGGAGGCCCCGCCAGATCGGCGGGGTCTCCGGCCGTTTTCGGCCCGATGTATCACTTCGGTATCGGAATCGAGGGTCGCATGGCGTGGAAGTCCACCGGCCGGCCGACGGTCCGGCAGCAGCGTGACAAGTGGGTCGTGCGGGTCGACGGCATCGACACCGAGACCGGCAAGGACCGCCCGCGCCAGCTCGGCACCTACCCGTCGCAGCGCGCCGCCCGCCGCGCCCTCGCCGAGCTGCTCGAGCGCGGCGACGCCGAGTCGGCGGTGCGGGCCGACAAGGGGACGGTCGGCGAGTTGCGTCGACGCGTGGGCGGCGGCCAAGGTCGACGTTTCGCCGAAGGGCCGCCAGCAGTACGAGTGGGCGGCCAAGCACATCCGCCAGGGCCTCGGCGGCATCCCGCTCGACCGGCTGACCCGCGACGACGTCGCCGGCTGGATCGACGGCTTGGCGGCTGGCGGGGTGTACTCCCGCCGCTCGATCCAGATCTTCCGGATGGTGCTCCGAGCGGCGCTCGACGAGGCAGTCGCCGAGGGCCGGCTGCGCCGTTCGCCGGCGGCCCGGGTCGGCATGCCGCGGGTGGTCGTGAAGGCCGACCGGGTGCGGGAGGTGCCGGCGTGGACCGAGGACGACGTCCGCAAGTTCCTCGCCGCTATCAAGGACCACCGCTGGTACGGCCCGATCCGCCTCGACGTCCTCTACGGCCTGCGCCGCTCCGAGCTCCTCGGGCTGAAGTGGGGCGACATCGACCTCAAGGCCGGCACGGTCCGCGTCGAGCGCGGCCTCACCGAGGTGGGCGGCGTGCCGACGTGGACCGACGGCAAGAACGCCCGCTCCCGCCGCACCATCCCGATCGACCCGACCACCGCCCAGCACCTCGGCGCCCACCGCCGCCGCCAAGCCGAGGAGCGCCTGGCGGCCGGCAGCGCGTGGGTCGACAACGACCTCCTCGTGGCCAGCCGCACCGGCACCGTCGTCTCGCCCGGCAACTTCGACCAGACCCTCGAGCGGCTCGTGCTCCGGGCCGGCGTGCCCCGGCTGACGTCGCACGGCCTGCGCCACACGGCGGCGACGCACATGGTCCGCCACGCCAGCGACATCGGCGAGATCCGCGCCGCCGCCGACCTCCTCGGCCACAGCCCGGACATGCTCATGCGCACCTACGCCCACGCCCTGCCGGAGTCCGTGCGCACGGTCACCGACAAGATCGCCCAGCGCGGCGCCGACTTCTGACCCGTCGAGCTACAGGATCGCCCGGATGCTCTCGGCGAGGTACGGGTCGCGCTCCTCGTGCGGGTACGCCTCGTAGAACGCCTCGACCGCCCGCTCCGGTGTGGCGAAGGAGCACAGCGGCCACAGGGCGATGAGGTCGTCGGTGTCCGCAGCGCGTGACGGCGTTGAGCTTCATCAGGAAGACCTGGTCGTACGGCGCGCCGAGGACTCGCAGCCGATCGGTGGCGACGAGGACCTCACAGTCGTCGTCACTGAGCGTCGCCGGCCGGAACCCAGCAGCGGCGTCGTTCAGCCACCGCGGCGCCAGGCCATGGCGCGCCGCGACGCGCTCGACCGCCTCGACGAGCGCCGCGTCGAGCCGGGTAGCGCTGTCAACGTCACGGGTCGAGGCGCGCAGGTCGTGCCAGGCCATGAACGCGCCGCCGACGAGGACGATGGTGAGCGGCTGACCGCCGTCGGGCAGCTCGGCGGCCACCTCGGCGACGTACTGCCGGATCCGCTCGGCGTCGAGCAGGTCGTCAGGCACCGACGGTGACCGGGTCGCGCCAGAGGCTGGCCGTGTCGATCAGCAGCCCGCGAGCTTCGAGCTGGGTCGGGACCTCGCGCTGGGCGTCCGGGCGGACGACGGGCGGACGGTAGGGGGTGTCGAGCGGCGGCACCGCCCGTGTCCAGGTCGGCCGGGGGAGCGCGGCGTCGTCGGCCAGCTTCTCCGCGACGGCGGCGAGCAGCGTGTCCACGATGCGGTCGCCGGCCGGCGGCGGGCTCGGATAGATCGCCTCGGGGACGAGCTCAGGGTGCAGGGCGAGTGCATCCAACAGACCGCGCCAGCGCGGCCAAGCCAGGCGGACCTCGCCGCCCTTGCGGGTCCACGCGTCGACGAGATCGGACAGCTGGGGTGTGCGGACGGCGTCGGCACGTGTCGCCGAGATCCGCAGCTCGTATCCGGCTGCGGCGAGCACCCGGGCGAGCGTGTGGACGGTCGGGTCGACGACGCCGGCCTGGACCCTCGTGATCGTCGACCCCGCAACACCGGCGCGGGCCGCCAGCTCGCGGACCGTGATGCCTGCCGAGCCTCGAGCCCCGGTGATCAGCGAACCGGCATCCATGCCGTGTAAGCATAGATGCACACAGCTCTGGGTCAGAGCTCCGGCGGTTCGACCCGATCGCCGGGAAGCTCCAGATCACGCCGGAACCTCTCCGCATCGATGGAGGGCGCGGTTGCGAACGCCTGTCGGATCTGGTCACGGCTCGCGAAGCGAGGTCGTGAGATCGGCCGCAGCTCGGCGACGGGCACGCCGCCATCAGTGATCACGAACGACTCACCCGCCGCGACTCGCCGCAGGATGGCGTCACTGTCGTTGCTCAAGGCTTCACGAGTGATCTCCTCGGCCACCTGCGCAGCGTAGGAGCGCATATGGGGGGCGTGGGAGGGCCTTCTCGACAGCGACCGCTCGACGTGATCGACGTTCGAGGCGTCGCAGAGGCACTCGACGACGGCGACCGGGACACGAGCTGGTGGTACGACCCGGCGACCGGTCAGGTCGAGCCAGGCGTCTCCGAGTGGATCGCCGACGAGTTCGGCGACGACGACGAGCCCGAGGACCGTGGCCTCGTGCCGATCGAGTCGCACGGCTCGCGTGCCGCCTACGACGACATGGCCACGTTCGCATCGGCGGTCGGCGACCGCCGGGCCGCTGATCTCCTGCAACGCGCACTCGAGGGCCGCGGTGCGTTCCGCCGGTTCCGCGACACGCTGCACGAGTTCGACGACCTCGTCGGACCGTGGCGCGCCTTCGCGCAGGCTCGGTCGGAGGGACGAGCGATCGACTGGCTCGTGGACGAGGGTCATGCGGACCCGGCCGACGCCGAGGCGGCGGCGGCAAACAGATCGGCGGCGGCGACGAGCGCGCTCGCCTCTGTCGGACACACCACGGCGCTGCGGCTCGAGGTCACCGAGCTGGCTGAGCGGTGGGCCGACGTCGAGGCGGCCATCGGCGACGGACACGAAGTGACGTTGCTGCGCGGCGGCGAGCCGTGGGCAACGATCACCCCGGTGTGACTGACTGCTCGTCGCGCCCGCATCGCTGGTCCGGTTCGAGGGGTTGAGGGCGGGTCGCTCCGCGGGCTCGCCGTGATGTGAAAGGCGTCACATCGCTGGGTCTGATCTGTCCGCTGGTGTCCGTTGGTGTCCGCTGTGTACCGCTGGTTACGCTCTCGTCCAGACGCGCCCGCGAGGTGGCCGTTGCGCATGGGCAACACGCGGATGTAACTAGCTCCATGAGCGCTGTTGGGAAGCTCGAAGCGTCGTCCGCGACACGAGCCGCCGCTGCTCCACACGATCGAGGAAGCCGGCGAGGTGCTGCGGGTCGGGCGCACGCTCGCCTACGCCCTCGCTCGTCGCTACGAGGAGACCGCCGGCCTCGAAGGCCTCCCCGTCATCCGGCTCGGCAACTGCCTGCGCGTGCCGCGCTGGGCGCTCCTCGAGCTCGCGCTGAACGGCCGCACCGTGCCGCTCGGCGAGCTCACGCCGGGCGGCAGCGACGCCCGCCGCGCGCTCGACGCCGAGCTCACGCGGATCAACCAGCTCGGTCGCGAAGCCGATCCCGAGCCTGACGCCGAACGCTCCCCGCATCGTTCAACTCAGTGGACGAGCACGCGTACGTCGCGCCGACCGTCCCCACTCCGGTGAGCAGCTCCATCTGCTCCCACCCTCCTGAGCGAGCCTCCCGTGTTCCAGTCCCCGAGCCCTTCATCCGAGTCGTCCAAGTCAGAGCAGACAAGTGCCCGCGAGCGGTCGGGAACACCCATGCTGCGGGTGACCACCCTCCACGCGTCCTCGGCGGCGGCCACGGCGAAGTACTACGCCGAGTACCTGACGGCTGCGCCGGGCGAGGTCCCCGGCGTGTGGGCAGGCCGCCAGGCCGACGGGCTCGGCCTCGCCGGTGACGTCACGGTCGAGCAGCTCGAGGCGCTGCTGTCCGGCCGCGACCCGTCGACCGGGACGCTGCTCGGCCGCGAGCTCGTCGACCGACAGAAGCAGAACGGGGGAGTGGTGCGGGCGGTGTCCGGGTTCGACGCGACGTTCTCGGCGCCGAAGTCGCTGTCGGTGTGGTGGGCGCTGACCGGCGACCGCCGGCTCCTCGAGGCGCACGACACCGCGGTGAGCGCAGCGCTCGAGCACCTGGAGCGGTTCGGGTCGACGACCCGCATCCGCTCGAACGGCGCCCGGCTGCACCCGGACACGAACGGGCTGACGATGGCGACGTTCCGCCAGACCACCTCGCGAGCCGATGACCCGCAGATCCACACCCACGCGGTCATCTCCGCCAAGGTGCAGACGCGCGGACGGTCGTTGGCTGGCGCTGGACGCCCGCTACTTGAAGCGGCACCAACGGATGCTCGGCGGCCTCTACCAATCGGTCCTGCGCGCCGAGCTCACCCACCGGCTCGGCGTCGACTGGCGCCCGATCGTCAACGGTCAGGCCGAGATCGCCGGCGTCCCCGACGAGCTCCTCGCCGTGTTCTCGAAGCGGACCGCCGACATCGACGAAGCGCTGGCCGACAAGCTCGACGACTTCCGCCAACGCGAAGGCCGCGAAGCATCACGATGGGAACGCGCCGCCCTCACCCGTGAAGCATCGGCTGACACACGGTCCGGCAAGTCCGGCAACGGTGCCGTCGATCTGGCGACACGGTGGCGGACCGAAGCCGCCGACGCCGGCTGGACGATCGACCTCCTCGACGCCAGCATCGACGAAGCCGCCGCCGACCGGGCCCCGGTGGAGCCGCTGCTCGTCGCCGATGTCGTCGATGGGGTGTCGACACAGCGGTCGTCGTGGACCCGGGCCGATGTGCTGCAGGCGATCTGCGACGTGCAACGCCCCGTGTCGCAACAGTCGGGACACCGCTGGGCGGCCACGCTGGAGCGGGCCACCGACCACGTCCTCGCCCAGCTCGTCGACCTCGACCCGCCCGGCGACACCACCCGCCGCGGCGTCGGATGGTCGGTCGGTGTGGATCGAGCCGACCGCGCCCCGCTTCACGTCCGAGGGCGTCCTCGCCCAGGAAGAGGCGATCCTCACGTGGGCGATGGCCGCCCAAGCCGACCCCGCCACCCCATCTCCCACTGTCGACCGCGACGGTCTCGATCCGTTGCAGGCCGACGCCGCCGCGTCGGTGGCCGGCGACGACCGGCTCGTGTTGGTGGTCGGCCCTGCCGGGGCCGGCAAGACCCGCATGCTCACCACCGCAGCCCACGACCTGTACGGCGAACGGCCGGGATCGTGTTCGCCGTGGCGCCGACCGCCAAGGCGGCACGCACCGTCGAGCGTGACACCGGCATCCCAGCCGACACCGTCGCCAAGCTGCTCCACGAGTGGCAGCGAACCGACCGGCCACCACACCCCGACTACCAGCTGCCGGCGGGCGCGACGCTGATCGTCGACGAGGCCGGGATGCTGTCGACCCCAGCCCTCCACCAGGTCGTCACGCTCGCCGACCGGAACGGATGGCGGCTGGCGCTGGTCGGCGACCCACGCCAGCTGCAAGGCGTCGGCCGCGGTGGCCTGTTCGCCGAGCTCTGCGCCAACGGACGCGTCGACGAGCTCGAACGCCTCCACCGCTTCACCCATCGCCTGGGAAGCCGCCGCATCCCTGCAACTGCGACGCGGCGACCCCGCCGCCCTCGACGCCTACGAAGCCCACGGCCGCATCGTCGCCGGCACCCTCGACGACCACCTCGCCCGGATCGCCGCCAGCTGGATCGACCACCACGACAACGGCCGCACCCTGGCCGTCGTCGCCTCGACCAACGATCACGTCGCCACCATCAACCACGCCATCCAGTCCGCCCGCGTCGCAGGCCGGGCGACCTCGACGCCGACGATGGCGACACGGATCGCCGCCGGCGAGACCGCCCACGTCGGTGACGTCGTGGCAACCCGCCGCAACGACCGCCGCCTCGTCACCAGCCACGGTGAACCGGTCCGCAACCGCGACACCTGGACCGTCACGGCGATCCACCAAGACGGCTCGATCGCCGTGTCGCACCAAGCAGGACACGGCGACGTCACCCTCCCCGCCGACTACGTCCGGGATCACGTCCGCCTCGGCTACGCCGCCACCGAGCACGGCTGGCAGTCCGACACCGTCGACACCGCCATCGCCCTCACCTCACCGGCGACCACCCGCCGCGGCCTCTACGTCGCCGCCACCCGCGGCCGCGACACGAACACCCTGTGCGTCGTCACTGACAGCGACGACATCGCCGAAGCCCGCGACGTCCTCGAAGCCGTCCTCGCCGCCGACCGAGCCGACGTCCCCGCCACGACGCAACGACGCACCCTCGCCCAGGCCGTACATCAACCGATGACGACACCGATCAGGCGATGCGCCGTGCCGGATTGGTTCCCAACCGTCCTCGCCGACGCTCAACGAGCCCTTGCAGCCGCCGAAGAGTCGTCAGCCGTCGCGGCGATCCGACGAGCCGAAGCGACAGACGCCGTCGCATCGGCGGACGAGACGTTGGCCGACGTCGCAGCAGCGACCGCCGACGACCGAGACGCACTGCGAGCCGCAGAAACCCGAGCCGTCGACGCTCGACGTAACCACGCAGGCGCACAGCATCGCCTCGAGACCGCCCCGCGCCGGCAACGACGCACCGCCCGCCACGACCTCGACGTCGCCGACCATCAACTCGAACGGGCCGAGAACTACCTCGCCAACACCCGTGAACGCACCGGCCCCGCCGTCGAACGCCACAACAGAGCTGTCACCGCCCAGCGTGACGCCCACGAAGAGCTGCGAACCTGCGACGCGATCGACCGCCTCGACGCCATGACGCCGTCGGTCGGCGAACACCGGATGCGCGTCCGGGCGCTCGACGTCTGGAAGGACTGGGCCGACGGTCACCCCGTCCCCGACCGCTCCCTGCGGACCGTCGCCGCCATCCTCGCCCAACGAGCAGGCCCAACGCCAACTCCCCGCATCGCTCCCAGACGACCTCCACCAGCCGGTGCGGGGGCCGCACCCAACTGCAGAGCGGGACTCGATCGCAACACGATCCAGCGGACCCGAACTCGGCATCGAGCGCTGAGTCACCGGGGGTTTCCGGCACCAGGCAAACCGTCTGCGTTCGGCGCTTCGGGGCGACGTGGCCGACGGCCCGCGGCCGAGTGGTATCGGGCGTGGTCTTGGACAGCACCTACCGCATCCGGGATCGGCAGTTCGATGACGCGTCGACGTGCCGTGGGGGAGCGGTGTCGGACGCTCGGTAAAGTCCCCGGGCCGCCCGCTTCGCTGCGGGCGGAGCATGCGGGTCCAATCGCAACGTAGCCGACGAGCGTCGACTCGCCGGCTCGGTCCGTGCGGCCTCGATTGCCCAGACGGGCAACGACATTGCCCGT
>CAWIKD010000005.1:0-119185 GCA_963836545.1 uncultured Acidimicrobiia bacterium
AGGCCCGGGCGGGCGAGCTCGTCACCGGCGGCGAGATCGTGACGGTCGCCGGGACCTCGGCCGCCGACGGCCTGTCGGGAGCCGAGGCGCTGTTCGAGGTCATCGACGAGACCCTGGAGACGATGGTCGCAGACGGTGTGGTGCGCTCGGCGGAGCGGACGCGGATCTTCTACCCCACGTGGAACCGGACGCCGGCCGAGTGGCTGGCGCCGTTCGACGGGCCGCTGGGCGATGCGTTCGAGGTCGTCGAGCACCGTGTCGACGCGTCCCGCGACGACGCCGTCTACTCGCAGTTCGTGAGTGGTGGAGACGCGGACGCCTTCGCCGCGGCGTACGTCGGGTTCGTCCGCGCCATCACCGAGCACCCGTTCTTCCGGTCGTTGGACGCCGACCGCACGGACGACCAGCACGTCGAGATCCGCGAGGACTTCTATCGCCGGCTGCAGGTGGCGTTGGCGACCCATCCGACGTGTGCCGCCGTGTGGCACGTGATGTCGCTGCGCCTGCGACGCCGTCCGGGTGGACGCGACGGCTGAGCGGGGGCGCTACCCGCTCGTGGGCAGGCAGTAGTAGGTGAGCCCCGGGACGGGGTGCGCGAAGCACTGCGCCGTGATCGGCGAGGCCGCCGTCTGCAGCGTCGCCGTGAGCTCGACGCCGATGCCCTGGGGCGGGATGCCCGGCGCGTCCCACGTCAGGCTGATCCAGCGCGAACCCAGCCCGGTGGGCTGGGTCGAGGCCACCGTCTCCGGCTGACCGGGCCCGAGGTTGACGGTCATCTCGCTCACCGCGTCAGCGTCTGACGCCGGCACCTCCGCGACGACCTTCCAGGTCAGCCCGTCGTCGAGCCCGATGACCGTGCACAGCTTCGACCCGTCCTGCTCCACGCACGGCGCCTGAGCCCGCCGCTTGGCGAGCGCGACGCCCTCCTCGTACTCCGCCTGCGTGATGGCCGTCATCGTCATCGTCCCCGTCGCCACCGGCACGCTCGCTGCGTCGATGAACAGCGAAGCCGGCCCGAAGTCCGCGGGCAGCTCCGCCGTCGGCTCACCCGCGGCCAGCGGCGCCACCCCATCCAGCGGGGCGTAGCCGAACCTCACGTCGGCGCCGTCCAACGTCGGCGCCGAGAGGGTCACCGTGTGCACGTGCTCGACGCCGTCCTGCTCGAAGGTCAACGAGGCGTTGGGCGGGTCGTCGGCGAAGCCGAGCTCGGCCCAGCCGGCGAGGAGGTCGGCCGTCGGGATCCGCCGAACGTCGCAGCGCCGGCCGATCCGAGAACGAGATCGTGTGGTCGTCGATGTCCCGCAGGGTCAGCGTGCCGTCGGCGGCGGTGCCGGCGGTGGCGTCCATCATGTACAGCCAGCGCGTCGTGGCGGCCGGAGCCGTGGTGGTCGGTGCGAGCGATGTCCCGCCGGCGCGGTGCGGGCGCCGTCGTCGTTGCAGGCGGACAGCCGCGGCGATGGCGATGGCGGTCGCCACGAGCAGGCGCGTGGATGGGCGGTTCATGCAGTCGGCTCCCTCTCGCGACGGCCATCGGTCCCGAGCGCGCGATCGTTGCACATCGCCACGATCGCGCCGACGTCCGGGTGACCTCGCGCCGCTCGTTGACGTCTGAGCGTGATGGTGTTCAATGGTCGTCATGGCTGCAACGGGGAACACCAACACGGAGTTCGAGCTCCGCGGCTTCAACCACATCGCCTTGGTCTGCCGGGACATGGCCGAGACCGTGGCGTGGTACGAGGACAAGCTCGGCATGAAGTTGGTCAAGACGCTCGAGCTCCCCGGCGGCCGAGGACAGCACTTCTTCCTGGACATGGGCAACGGCGTCGACGGCATCGCGTTCTTCTGGTTCCCGGAGGCTCCCGAGGGCACGCCGGGCGACTCGCTCCACCCCACGTACGACGAGGACATGCGGGTCATCGGCAAGGGTGGCGGCGGGATGACCGCGATCGGGACCACCAACCACATCGCCTTCGACGTGGCCGCCGACAAGATCGACGACTACCTGATCAAGCTCCGCGGCAAGGGCGTCGCCGTCACGGAGATCACGAACCACTCGAACTCGCTCAACGGCGGCCACAAGCAGCACTACGACGCGGCCACCGACGATGGTGACGTGTTCGTGCGCTCGCTCTACTTCCGGGATCCCAACGGCGTGCTCCTCGAGTTCGCCTGCTGGACGACGACGTTCGACGAGACCGACGTGCGCCACGCGCCGGCGACGGCCGCCGACGCCCGCGTCGTCGTCGACGCCTGATCTCGCCGCCGTCGTCCGGATCCTGGCCGCACCGGCCACCGGGATCCGGTCCACGACGTGATGGGCCGTGACGAGGGAGGCAGGAGATGGGGCAACCGTGGCCGCAACCGAGCGGCGCGCCGCCGACGGGCGTGCCGATCGGGCCGGCGCAGCTCAACGGCCAGGTCTACGAGATCGTGGTGGCGCCCGACCGCCTGCTCGTCGGACACCTCTACAGCATCGCGTTCGCCGAGATCCGTGACGTGCGCGTCGAGGACACGAGCTACACGGTGCGGCGGACGCCGACGTGGGCGGTCGTGCTGGCGATCGTGCTCGCCCTCATCTTCCTGGTCGGCCTGCTGTTCCTGCTGGTGAAGGAGGACCGGCGCGTGCAGCGCTCGACGGTCACCGTGTTCACGACGACCACCTCCTATCCCTTCGTGATGCACGGTCGCACCGCCGCCGACGCCTACCGGATCTGGTACCCGCTGCTGGCCGTCGGCCCGCGTCGCTGAGCGGCGCGACCGGCACCGTCGATCAGCCCCAGCGCGGCGCGCGGTCGGGGTCGACGCCCAGGCAGAGCTTGCCGATGAGCTCCGGCGCCAGCAGCCGGTTGCCCGGGTGGAACTGGCCCATCCGGACGTCGCGGAAGATCTGCTCCAGCCGGTTGGCCCGGAACGCCGCCGCGCCGCCGGACAGGTCGAGCGCCCGATCGACGACGTCGTTGGCGGCGTTGATCACGACCTGTCGGTTGGCGACGAGGCGCACCGGCCAATCGGCGTGCTCGGCACCGGCCTCCCAGTCGCCGGCGGTGCGGTCGAGCAGCGCCTCGGCCGCATCGAGGGCCATGCGCATCTTGGCCACGTTGTGCTGCACCTCGGGGTGGTTGGCCATCGAGCCGGTCAGCGCCAGCGATGTGCGCGTCGGCATCTTGGCGACCGTGATGTCGTAGGCCCGGCGGGCGGCGCCGAAGTAGACCGCGGCGAAGCCGGTGAGCGCCCAGGCGAAGATCGCTACGTGGAACGGTCCGGCACCGGCGAACCCGGGCGCGCAGACCACCGGGCACCTCTCGTCCGGGCAGAACGCCTTGTCGAGCACGGTGTCCTGGCTCTGCGTCGCCCGCATGCCGAGCGTGTCCCACGTGTCGACGATCTCGATGCCCGGGGTGTCGCGGGCGAGGAAGCCGTGGACGATCTGCGGGTGCTCGGGATCGGTCGTGTCCATCGCGTGGAAGCCGGCGTAGTCCCACACCGGCGAGAGGCTGCCGAAGATCTTGTGCCCGCTGATCGCCCAGCCGCCGTCGACGCGCTCGGCCGCCGTCGTCGAGAGCAGCAAGGGCATGTCGTTGCCGGCCTCGCCGTGGATGGCCGCGAAGACCTTGCCGTCGGCCGCCTGCTCGAGGATGAAGCGGCACGAGTCGTCGCCCATCCGCGCCAGGTCGGCGGCCAGGCCGGTCCAGTACACGTGCATGTTGACGGCGAGCGCGGTCGCCGGGGCGACGTAGCCCAGGCGGCGGGCGAGCTGGGTGTAGCCGAGCAACCCGAGCCCGGCGCCGCCGTACTCGACGGGCAGCGCGCACGACAGGTACCCCGACGCCCGGAGCTCGGCGAAGTCCTCGTCGAAGAACCGGTTCTCGCGGTCGTAGCGCGGGGCCCGCTCGTCGAAGCGGGCGAGCATCTCGTCGGTCAGCAGGGCATCGACCGGTGTGGTCGGTGCGATCTGGTCGCTGGTGGTCATGGGATCCCTCCTTGTCCGTCGGCGCGCAGCGGGCGACGTGGGGTGGTGAGGCTGGTGGTCGACCGCGGCCCGAGGGGCCGCCCGAAGATCGCCACGCGACCTCGTGCCCGCTCCGCTTCGCCAATCACCCGCTCCTTGGCGGGTGCGCTGCGCTCCGTGTCGATACGACGGTACGCCCGGGCCCGTTCGGAGTCACGCGAAATCGCGCGAACGGATCGCGCAACCCATAGCGTCGGAGCGATGGTCACGACGTGCGTCCTGCCCCTGCAGCGCCCGGCGTTCGGCGATCTCGAGGGCCTCTCCACCCGCTGGGACGCGGCCCCGATCGCGGCGCCGAGCTTGGTCGTGCTCAACGAGCGCCTCGCCACCGAGCTCGGGCTCGACGCCGTCGCGCTGCGGACTCCCGATGGCGTGCGCTCGCTCGTCGGCCAGCAGCTGCCCGACGGCACGCTGACCGTCGCCCAGGCGTACGCGGGGCACCAGTTCGGCGGCTTCTCGAGCAGCCTCGGCGACGGTCGGGCGCTGCTGCTCGGCGAGCTCGTCGATCGCGACGGGCACCGCCGCGAGCTCCACCTGAAGGGCTCGGGCGCGACGCCGTACTCCCGCGGTGGCGATGGCAAGGCGGCCCTCGGACCGATGCTGCGCGAGCACGTCGTGTCGGAGGCGATGCACGCGCTGGGCATCCCGACGACGCGCGCCCTCGCCGTCGTGGCGACGGGCGAACCGGTCGCTCGCGAGGTGCAGCTGCCCGGGGCGGTGCTGGCGCGCGTCGCCAGCAGCCACCTGCGCGTGGGCTCGTTCCAGTACGCCAGCGTCCACGGCGACGGTGCGCTGCTGCGACAGCTCGCCGACCTCGCCATCGAACGCCACCACCCGGCTGCCGCCGACGCGGCCAACCCGTACGTCGCGCTGTTCGACGCGGTCTGCCAGGCCCAGGCCGCGCTCGTCGCCCGGTGGATGCTCGTCGGCTTCGTGCACGGCGTGATGAACACCGACAACATGACGATCTCGGGGGAGACGATCGACTACGGCCCGTGCGCGTTCATGGAGGCCTACGACCCAGCCACGGTGTTCAGCTCGATCGATCTCGGCGGCCGGTACGCGTACGGCAACCAGCCGCGCATCGCCCACTGGAACCTGGCGCGGCTCGGCGAGGCGATGCTGCCGCTCTTCGCCGACGAGCTGGAGCCGGCCGTCGAAGCCGCCAACGGGGTGCTGGCCACGTTCGCCGCCCGCTACGAGGAGCACTGGCTCGACGGGATGCGCGAGAAGCTCGGGCTCGCGTCCCCGGGCGCCGACGACGCCGAGCTCGCCGCCGACCTCCTGGCGATCCTCGAGGTCCAGCACGTCGACATGACGTCGGCGTTCCGGGCGCTGGGGGCGGCCGTGGGCGGCGACGACGGTCCGCTGCGCGGCCTGCTCACCGACCCGCCTGCGTTCGACGCGTGGGCGGCGCGCTGGCGCCGGCGCCTCGCCGTGGACGGCCGTCCGCCCGGCGACGTCGTCGCCGCGATGGAGCGCGTCAACCCGCTCTACGTCCCGCGCAACCAGCTCGTCGAGGACGCCCTGGCGGCCGCGGTCGACGGTGACCTCGCTCCCTACGAGCGCCTCGTCGCCGCGGTGACCCATCCGTTCGAGGTCCGCCCCGGCGACGAGGCGTACGCGCTGCCGTCACCGCCGGCCGCTGCGCCCTACCGGACGTTCTGCGGGACCTGACGCCCGCCGGCGCGGGCCCGCCGCTGCTCCGTCGGGGATGTGTCAATACCATGACGTCTGGTGCACTCGGCGGAGGGCCGTGCCCACCGACCGAGCCGGTCAGGAGAGGCGTTCGTGAACAGTCAGCAACCTCGCCATCGGGTCGCCCTGCTCGGGGTGGGGATCGCGATCGTCGTCAGCTCGCTTGCGTCGCACGCCGTGGTGGCCCGCGCCCAGACCCCGCCGCCGGACGACGGTGCGCCGCCCTCTGAGTACGTGCCACGAGAGGAGGGCCGCAGCGTGGGCCCGAGCGTGCCGCCGAAGGGGCGTGTGTCGACGCTCACGAACGATGAGCTCCCGAAGGTGCCGCCGGCCGACAACGTGTTCCCGATCGCCGGGCGCAGCGGGTCTTCCTGCGCCAACAGCTTCGGTGCACCGAGGTGGCCGGATCGCACCCACATGGGCGACGACTGCTTCGCGCCGATCGGCACACCGCTCGTAGCCGTCGAATCCGGCACCATCCGATATGCCACGCCCACCGGTCCGGCGTACGACTGCGCCACGGGCGCCGGTGACGGATCCGGCAACCGGGTCAGCGTGCGCGGGGTCTCCGGGTACGTCTACTACTACGGCCACCTCGACCAGATCCTCGTCGACACGGATCAGCAGGTGATGAGGGGTCAGGTCATCGGCACCGTCGGTCGCACCGGCAACGCCGCGTGCAGCACGCCGCACCTGCACTTCGAGGCCAAGTGCGGCGAGAACGGGCCGCCGTTCGATCCCAACCCTTCGCTGGTCAAGTGGCGGACGGCCGGTGCCCCGTCGGGATACCCGATGGCGACCGAGGGGAACGGGGTGGGGTTCGTGTTCTCGGGCTCCAACCGCGCCGACCTGTTCGCGCTCGAATGCGGTCGGGCGATCCGGCAGCGGGCGTGGCAGGTGGCCAGGGGCGGCCTCATCCCCGGATGGATCGAGCTGCCGCACGAGGCGACGTCCGACCCGGACGCCGCATCGCCCGGCGCCGGCGCGACACCCCAGGCCTACTACCGCGGTCCGGACTTCGCGACGTGGCAGATGTACTGGAACGGCAGCTACTGGGACACGCTGAGCCTGGGAGGGGTGTGCTCGTCGGGTCCGACGGCGGTGTACTCGGGGAGCGATCGGGCCGACGTGTTCTGCCGCGGCGGGGGCGATGCGCTGTACCTGCGAACCTGGATCGCCGGAATCGGCTGGTATCCCTGGTACACGGTCGGCGGGGTGGTCGCGTCGGACCCCGACGCCGCCTCCGCCGGCCCTGGCGCCACCCCGCAGGTGTACTACCTGGGCGCCGACGAGGCCGTGTACCAGATGTACTGGGACGGCGCGGCGTGGCGCACCCTCAGGCTCGGCGGTCGCTGCACGTCCGGACCGTCCGCCGCGTACGCCGGTCCGGGGCGCGTCGACGTCTACTGCCGCGGGTTGGACATGGCGGTGTACCACATGCAGTGGCGGGTCGGTGTCGGGTGGTCGGGCTGGGATCGGATCGACAGCCTCGTGCTCTCGGCGCCCGAGGCGTCGTCCGACGGGCCGGGTGGTGCGCCCCAGGTCTTCGCTCGCGGCGTCGACCGACGCGTGTACCAGTGGGTGTGGAGCGGCAGCCGCTGGGACGCGTACAGCTGGGGTCTGACCTGACGATGGACGAGGCGGTGCTGGAGGACGCCGCGGCGCGAGCGCTGGGCTACGCCAGCACGGTCGGGCAGCGGCGGGTGTTCCCGGACGCCGCCGCGCTCGACGCGCTCGCCGGCTTCGCCGAACCGCTGCCGCCGCACGGGGAGCCGGCCCTCGCCACGCTGCAGATGCTCGACGAGCTCGGCAGCCCGGGCACGGTCGCGTCGACGGGCGCCGACTACTTCGGCTTCGTCACCGGCGGCACCCTGCCGGCCGCCCTCGGCGCCTCCTGGCTCGCTGCCGCGTGGGATCAGAACGCGGCGTTGCCGATCATGTCGCCGACGGCAGCGGCGATCCATGAGGTCGTGCGGGGGTGGCTCGTCGACCTGCTCGACCTCCCGGACGGGACGGCGGTGGCGTTCGTGACCGGCGCAACGGTGGCCAACGCGTCGGGCCTGGCTGCGGGACGCGACGCCGTGCTGGCGGGGCTCGGATGGGACGTGCAGGAGGACGGCCTGTTCGGGGCGCCCGAGGTGCCCGTCGTGATCGGCGAGCACGCCCACTCCACGCTGCTGAAGTCACTCGGCCTTGTGGGCCTCGGACGTCGGCGCGTCGTCGTCGTGCCGGCTGACGAGCAGGGCCGGATGCGCGCCGATCGCCTCCCCGACCTGGCCGGACCGGTGCTCGTGTGCGCCCAGGCGGGCGAGGTGAACACGGGCGCATTCGACCCCTTCGACGAGGTCGCGGACTGGCTGGCCGAGCGCGGCGGGTGGCTCCACGTCGACGCCGCGTTCGGCCTGTGGGCACGCGCCGACCCGACGCGACGACACCTCGTCGCCGGGCTCGAACGCGCCGACTCGTGGGCGACCGATGGACACAAGTGGCTCAACGTGACGTACGACTGCGGCATCGCGTTCGTGCGCCGGTCGGCCGACCTCGCCCGCACGTTCACGGCGGCCGCCGGCTACCTGCCATCGGGCGAGCAGTTCGAAGCGATGCACCACACCCCGCAGTCCTCCCAACGGGCCCGTCAGATCGAGGTCTGGGCCGCCCTGCGGACGCTCGGGCGGTCCGGCGTGGCCCGCCTCGTCGCCGACGCGTGCGCCGCGGCGACGCGAGATCGCCACTCGCCTCGCCGCGTCCGGCGTGACGATCGTCAACGACGTGGTCCTCAACCAGGTGCTGGCCCGATTCGGTGCTCCCGGAACGACGTCGGCCGTGATCGCCGCGGTGCAGGCCGACGGTCGCGTGTGGTGTGGCCCGACGGTCTGGCGTGGCGAGCCGGCGATGCGCATCAGCGTGTCGTCGTGGCGCACGACGCTCGACGATGCCCGTCGTGCCGCCGATGTCATCGTCGAGTGCCGCGATCGCGTGGCTGCGGGGTCACGCGAGGTGTGACGGCCGGACGGAGCCGGCGCCGGTCAGGCCGGCACGGCCTCGACGAAGCTGTGCATCGGGCCGGGGACGACGCCCGTCGCACGGAAGCCGGCGCGAGCGAGCAGCTCGCCGAACTCGGCCTCCGTACGCTCCCGGCCACCGGGCGATACGAGCATGTTGAGGTCCGACCACTTCGCAGCGCGGCCCTCGTTGGGGGCGGCCACGACGCGCTCGACGAGCAGGATCCGACCATGATCGGGGATCGCTTGACGGACGGCGTCGAGGATCCGCAGCGCGTCGTCGTCCTCCCAGTCGTGCACCACGGCCCGCAGCACGTAGGCGTCGGCGTTGGCGGGGACGCCATCGAAGAAGCTGCCGCCGACGATCTCGCACCGATCGTCGACCCCGGCCGCGGCGAGGACGGCCGGGGCGCCGGCGACGACGTGCGGGAGGTCGAACAGGATGCCGCGGGCGCCCGGCGTCATGGTGAGGATGCGGGCGAGGAACGATCCGGTGCCGCCCCCCACGTCGGCGATCGTCGCGAACGGCGTGAAGTCGTAGACGGAGACGGCGTGGCGCTGCTGGTGCGAGAGGGAGGCCATCGCCCGATCGAACAGCGCGCTCTCCTCCGGGCGCGTGGAGCGGTACGTCCAGACGTCCTCGCCGTGGAGGTGCTGGAACGCGTTGGCGCCGGTGCGCACGCTGTGCTCGAGATCGCCCCATGCCTGCCACAGGAGCGGTGACCCGATGAAGGCGACCCAGCCGTTGAGCGAACCCTCGACGTCGGTGCGCAGGCCCTCGCCGACGGCGGTCAGGCTGAACCGCCGCCCGTCGGCTTCGACGAGCACGCCGACGCTGGCCAGCGCCCGCAGCAGCCGGTAGAGCGCGTCGGGGTCGGCGTCGGCGAGCGCCGCCAGCTCACCGCTCGTGCGGGCGCCGTCGGCGAGCAGGTCGGCGATGCCCAGCCGGGCCATCACCGACACGCCCTGCGCGATCTGGAACCCTTCTCCGAGGTGCCGCAGCGTGAGGCGCGGGTCATCGGGTCCTGGATCGACGTCATCGACGTGATCGGTCATGGCCTCGCCCTCCCTCCGTCGCCGCGCGACGGCCGCGCCACCGTAGTGACGCCATGGGGTCGCCGGGTCAGGGTTGCAGGATCGGGTCGTCGAGGGCGCGGGCCGAGAGCTCGCGACGGTTGCGGACGCCGAGCTTGCGGAAGATGGTCGACAGGTGGGCCTCGATCGTGCGCGGCGAGATGAACAACTTGGCGGCGACGTCGCGCGTCGAGGCGCCGCCGACGATGAGGCGGGCGATCTGCAGCTCGTGCGGCGTGAGCAGCCGGTGGGCGACGACCTCGTCCGACGACTGACCGCCTGCGGCGCGCGCTTCGGCGGCGGCCCGGTCGGAGTACGTCGTCGCGCCGACCGCGATGAACAGCTCGTGCGCCCGGTCGAGGTGGGAGCGGGCGTCGGCGCGCCGCCGCACCCGACGCAGCTGCTCACCCCAGGCCAGCCGGGCCCGCCCTTCGGTGAACGGGTTGCCGGCCGCGTGGGCCTGGTCGATCGAGCGTTCGAAGTGGCGATACGCCCGTGTCTCGTCCTCGGTCACGAAGCCGCGGGCCCGTTCGTACTCGGCCGGTGCGAGCGCGGTCGGCCATCCGCCGTCCACCAGCTCGCGCAGCACGTCGGCGCCGTCGCTGCGACGTCCTGACTTGGCCAGCGCCTCGACCCACTCCGTCTCCCAGCGGATGACGCCGGTGCCGACGGGGGCGACGGCGACGACCTCGTCGTAGATCCGCAGGGCGTCGTCGAGCCGGCCCTCGTTCAGCGCCAGCCAGGCCAGACCCATCGACCCGAACGTGCGGCGCTCCGGATCGGACACGTCGGCCAGCAGGGTGGCCGCCTGCTCGCATCGCTCACGGTCGCCGATCACCGCCGACACGAGCGCCATCGCCGACGCCGCCAGCGTCGCCAGCTCGGGGATGCCGAGGCTCTCGGCGAGGCCGATGGCCTCCAGGCCGGCGGCCAGCGCCACGGGGAAGGCCCGGCCGTGGCCGGCGATCGCCTGGGCGGCGAGGACATCGATCAGCGGGCGGATGGCGCCGCGCGAGCGGAGGTCGGTCTCGAGGTCGTCGAGCAGCGCGTCGGACGCCGCGCTGCGGCGCAGGAACCCGAGCGTCGGCGCCACGATGCCGACGAGGAAGGCGGCGTCCTCGGCGGCGCGATCGGGTCCGCCGATCTCCCGGTACCGGTCGAGCAGCGTCTCGCCACGCGCGTCGCCCTGCACGAGCAGGAGGGCACCCTCGACGATGTCGATGCGGCGCGACCGTTCCGGGTCGACGTGCTCGCGCAGCGTGACCGCGTCGCCGATCGTCGTGACGATGTCGCCCATGCTGCCGGCGTCGATGTAGCGCTCGAGGGCGTCGAGCTGCAGGTCGAGCGCGAGCCCGACGTCGACCTCCTCGACCTCCCGGGCAGCCGCGCGCAGGAGCTCGGCGGGACGGGTCGCGCCACCGAAGGCGACCGGCAGCTTGCACCGCAGCCGCAGGCGATGGGTGCGTTCGATCCGGTCGTCGACGCCATCGACGACCGTGGCTTCGGCGCGAGCCAGCAGGTTGCCGGCCTCGCGGGACATCCCGGCGTCGAGCTCGGCGCCGGCGGCGAGCCGCAGCCGGCGGGCCCGATCGGCGGCGTCGGGCGACAGCCGGCTCGCCGTCTCCCACGTGCGGGCGGCCAACGCCGGCGCGCCGATGTGGGCCGTCATCGTCGCCGCGACGTCGAGCGCGTCGGCGACCTCGGCGTCCGGGCCGAGGGTGGCGCGCGCCAGGTGCCACGCCCGTGCCGGTGAGCGCTCGGGAAGCGTCGACGCGAGGGCGCGGTGGGCGGCCCGCTGGGCGGCCCGGCTGGCGCCGTAGTACGTGGCGGCGCGGATCAACGGGTGGCGGAACGTGACCTGGCCGTCGTCGACGATCACGACGCCCTTCGCCGCCGCCTCGTCGAGTGCGGCCGGCCCGGGCCCGAGCGCCTCGAGGGCCTCGGAGATCCGCTGCAGGTCGCCATCGGGGTCGGCGGCGACGACGACCAGCGCGTTGCGCAGCTCGGGATCGAGGCGCTCGAGCACGAGCTCGGCCATCCGCTGACCGCTGTGACCGATCGGCAGCGGGTCCGGCAGCACCGCCCGGCCGGCCCGCTCGGCCGGCTCCAACAGGTTGGCCGCCTCGACGAGCACGAGCGGGTTCCCGCCGGCGGCGGCGAGCAGGCGCCGGCGCACGTCGGCGCTCGACACGCCGGCATCGGTCAGCAGCTGCTCGGCGACGTCGGACGGCAGGCCGCCCATCTCGATGGTCCGACCGAGGTCGAGCTCGGCGTCTGACCCGCGCCGGCGGCCGGCGAGCACGGCCACCCGCTCGACGTCGAGCTGGTCGGCGATGTAGGCGAGCACGAGGCGCGTCGGCAGATCGATCCACTCGAGGTCGTCGACGACGATGACGATCGGGGCGTCCTCGGCGGCCTCGGCGAGCAGGTCGCGCGTCGCCACGGCCACGGAGAACGGCTCGACGGGTGCCCGGCCTCCGGTCAGGGCGAGGGCGGCCGAGATCGATGCGGCCCGCGCCGGCGGCAGGGCGATCACCCGGTCGACGTAGCCATCGAGCAGCCCGGCCAGCCCCGACCAGGCCATCTCGACCTCCGCCTCGAGGCCCTTCAGCCGGATGACCTCGAACCCGATCGGCGACGCCGCCAGGCGCCGCACGACCTCGTCGATGACGGCCGTCTTGCCGACGCCGGGCTCACCGACCAGCGTGCGGGCACTGCCGTGGCCGCCGGCGGCGCGGCGGGCGACGTCGACGAGCTCGTCGACGAGGTCCTCTCGACCGCGCAGTGGCGCTGGACGTGGCCGGACGAGCGGCGGCGGGGTCGGCGGAGCGGACGACATCGGTTGCAGCGCCGGCACCGGGGCGGACGGCCTCCGGCGCTCGGCATGGTAGCGGGCATCATGTCCCGCATCCCAGCGCCGCGAGCGTCGCGCCCGCGCGTACCGTCCTCGACGTGGGGTTCACGCGCGCCGAACTGGAGTCGTATCGAGGCGCGACGGTGCCCGACCTCGTCGGCCCCGGACTGCGGCTGCTCGTCGTCGGGATCAACCCGGGACTGTGGACGGCCGCCGTGGCGACGCACTTCGCCCACCCCGGCAACCGCTTCTACCCGGCGATGCGGCGAGCGGGCGTGATCGAGCGGGACATCGATCGCGGCGTCGGGATGACCGACGACGACCGTGCGTACCTCATCGGACGGGGCATCGGGATCACCAACCTCGTCGCCCGGGCGACCGCCAAGGCGTCCGAGGTGACGACGGCCGAGCTGCATGCCGGCGGTGAGCGCCTGCTCGAGTTCGTCCGCCAGCACCAACCGGTCGTCGTCGCCGTCGCCGGCGTCACGGCCTACCGCACCGCCTTCGACGTCCGTGAGGCGGTCGTCGGGCGCCAGCCGGAGCCGTTCGGTGGCGCCGTGATGTGGATCGTGCCCAACCCCAGCGGCCTGAACGCCCACGAGACGATCGACAGCCTCGCCGCCGCCTATCGCCAGCCCGCCGTCGTCGCCGGCATCGTCCCGCCGGGCTGATCTGGCCGGATCCGCCAACTGTTCGCGCTCCCGGCCACCAGGTGGCCGCCAGTGTGAAGAGTTGGCGGGATCGGCCGGGTCAGGGGAGGCGCTCGGCCTCGGTGCGGTTGGCGATGTACCAGTCGATCGTCGCCCGCAGCCCGTCCTCGAACGGCATCCGGGCCCGCCAGCCGAGGACGTGCTCGGCCCGGCCGGCGTCGACGCGGCGGCGGGGCTGGCCATCGGGCTTGGTCGGATCCCACCGCAGCTCGCCACCGAAGCCGACGAGGCGGGCGATCGTCTCGACCGTCTCGCGGATCGTGACCTCGTGATCAGTGCCCAGGTTGACCGGCTGGGGGATCGCGCCGGGGGCCACGTCGGCCTCGACCGCGAGGGCGATCGCCTCGGCGGCGTCGTCCACGTAGAGGTACTCGCGGCTGGCCCGGCCGGTGCCCCAGACCTCGACCTTGTCGTCGCCGCGCTCCTTGGCCTCGACGCACTTCTTGATCAGCGCCGGGATCACGTGCGACACGTGGGGGTGGAACTTGTCGCCCGGTCCGAACAGGTTCGTCGGGATCAGGTAGGCGAAGCGCTGGCCGTACTGGGTGGCGTTGACCTGGGCGTGGATGAGGTGGGCCTTCTTGGCCAGGCCGTACGGCGCGTTGGTCTCCTCCGGGTAGCCGTCCCAGAGGCTCTCCTCGCGGAACGGCACGGGCGTGAACTTCGGGTACGAGCACACCGTGCCGACGAGCACGGTGGTGGCGACGCTCGGCGTGGTGCGGGCGGCCTCGATCACGTGGGTGCCCATCATGAGGTTGTCGAGGTACAGCGGCGCCGGCTCGGCCTGGTTGTAGCCGATGCCACCCACGCGCGCCGCGAGGTGGACCACCGTCTCCGGTTGATGCGTCGCCAGCATGTCCTCGGCGGCGCCCGGCACGGTCAGGTCGTACTCCGCGCTGCGTGGGGCGACGACATCGGCGCCGCGACGCGTGAGCTGGGCGATCACGTGACGGCCGAGGAAGCCGGAGCCACCGGTGACGAGGACGCGGCGGCCGTTGGCGACATCGGGCATGGCTCCGAGGCTAGGGGTTGGCCGAGGTGGGGGGTCGGCACGGCATCATGGGCGGCGTGCGGGTCGCCTACACGTTGGAGCAGTGCTGGCACGACGCGCCCGGCGGGACGGCGGTCGCCGCGCTGGAGGTCGCCCGCCGCCTGGCCCCGTGCCGCGACGTGACGCTGGTCGGCGTGGCCGGGCGCCACCGCCGCGCCCCGCTGCCGGCGTGGCGGTCACCGATCCCGATCGCCCAGCTCCCGCTGCCGCGACCGCTGCTCTACGAGTCGTGGCTGCGCGCTCGCCGGCCGTTCGTCGAAGGCGTCGCCGGTCCCGTGGATGTCGCCCATGCCACGGGGTTCGTGCCGTGCGCGACCCGGGCACCACTGGTCGTCACGGTGCACGACCTGGCGTGGGCCCACGCGCCCGATCGCCACACCCGCCAGGGCCACCGCGTGTTGCGGCGCAGCCTCGACGTCACTCGCGACGCGGCCACGCTCGTCGTGACGTCGAGCGAGGCCAGCCGCCGCGACCTCGAGGACCACGGCATCGATGGCGACCGGCTGCGCGTCGTCCCGCTCGGCGTCGACGAGCCTGCCGCGACGCCGGGCGAGATCGCCGCGGTGCGAGCCGAGTACGACCTGCCCGCCCGCTTCGTGCTGTTCGTGGGCACGTTGGAGCCGCGCAAGAACCTCTCCCGCCTCGCCGCCGCGATGAAGCGACTCGCCACGCCCACCCCGCTCGTCGTGGCCGGGCCGACGGGCTGGGGCGACGTGGCGAGTGGCGTCGACGGCGACGTCCGCTTCCTCGGTTTCGTCCCGGCGCCGCACAAGCGGGCGCTGTTCGCCGCCGCCGACGTCTTCGCCTATCCGAGCGAGTTCGAAGGCTTCGGCCTGCCCGTGTTGGAGGCGATGGCGCAGGGGACCCCGGTGGTGACGAGCCGCGGGACGTCGACCGAGGAGGTGGCCGGCGGCGCCGCCGTGCTCGTGGACCCGTTCGACATCGACGCCATCGCCGCCGGCATCGAGGAGGCGGCGACGCGGGTGGACGAGCTCGCGGCGGCCGGTGCGCGGCGCGCCGCGGCGATGTCGTGGGACGCCAGCGCACGGGCGACGTTCGAGGTCTACCGGGAGGCCGTCGGTGGCTGACGGCCTGCGCGTCGGCGTCAACCTGCTGTGGTGCCTCCCCGGCGCCGTCGGCGGCTCCGAGGAGTACCTCGCCCGGCAGCTCGACGGGCTGGCCGACGTCGCGCCCGAGGTCGACGCCACCCTGTTCGTGGTGCCCGGCTACGCGGCCGCCCATCCCGACGTCACCGCCCGCCACCCGGTGGTCGTCGCCGGTCTGGATGCGCGCCGGCGCAGCCGACGCATCGTCGCCGAGACGACGTGGCTGCCGCCGCGGCTGGCCGGTGTCGACGTCGTCCACCACGGCGGGGGCACGGTGCCGCCGCGGTCACCCGGCCCGGTGCTGCTCACCATCCACGACGTCCAGTACCGGACGTATCCGAAGTACCAGACCCGGCTGAAGCGCCAGTACCTCCGCCTCGCCGTGCCGCGGGCCGTCCACGAGGCCGACGTCATCGCCGTCCCGTCCGAGTACGTCCGCTCGACCGTCCTCGACGGCTACCGCGTCGCCGCCGACCGCGTCGTCGTCGTGCCGCACGGCGTCGACCGCCCCGACCGGATCACGCCCGCTGCCGAGCTGCGCCAGCGCTACGACCTCGGCGACCGGCCGTACGTCATCTATCCGGCGCTGACCCACCCGCACAAGAACCACCAGTTCCTGCTCGACCTGCTGGCCGGTCCCTGGAGCGATCCCGACCTCGCCCTCGTGCTGCTCGGCGGTCGCGGCCTCATCGAGGACGACGTCGCCGGTGCGATCGCCGCCCTCGAGCTCGGGCCACGCGTGATCCGCCCCGGGCGGGTGTCGGCCGCCGACCGCGACGGGCTGCTGGCGGCGGCCGATGCGCTCGTGTTCCCGTCCGAGTACGAGGGGTTCGGCGCACCCGTGCTCGAGGCGATGGCGCTCGGGACGCCGGTGATCTGCAGCGACCGCACCGCCCTTCCCGAGGTGGCCGGTGATGCCGCGCTGGTCCTGCCGCTCGATCTCGACGCGTGGAAGGGCGCGCTCGACGACGTCGCGTCGCGTCGCGACGAGCTGGTCGCTGCCGGGCTGGCGCGTGCCGCGCAGTTCACGACCGCCGCGTCCGGGCCGCGCCCTGGCCGCGGCCTACCGCCTGACCGCCGACGCCGGTCGCGCCCGTCGCACCGATGGCTGAGCGTCCATTGCGCCTGGTGGTGCTGGGACCGCACGTGGAGCCCGACACGGCACCGACGGGTCGAGTGCTCACGCGCATCGTCGCCGAGCTCGCCGCCCGCGGTCACGAGCTGCACGTCGTCGGAGCCCTGCCGTGGTACCGCCGACATGCCGTCGAGCCCGGCTGGACGGGCCGCCTGATCCGCCGGGAGCCGACGCCGTGGGGTTCGATCCGTCGCGTCCACCCGTTCCCGGGCGACGACCGCGGCAACCTCGTGCGGCGAGCGGCCGGGTTCGCCGGCTTCTCCATCCTCGCCGCGTGGGCCGGGCTCGCCGCGGGCGGTCGCTTCCGCCGCGTCGACGCCGTCATCGCCATGTCGCCGCCGTTGACCCTGGGCCTCACCGGCCGCCTCGTCGCGTGGTCCCACCGCGCCCCCCTCGTGTTCAACATCCAAGACGTCTTCCCGGATGCCGCCGTGGAGACCGGTGCGATCACGAACCGTCGCGTGATCGCCGCCGCGTCGTGGCTCGAGCGCGTCAGCTACCTCGCCGCCGACGCGGTCACCGTGCTGTCCGGCGACCTGCGGGCCAACGTGGCCGCCAAGCTGCCGCCGCGCCGTGCAGCGACCGTCCACACGATCCCGAACTTCGTGGACACGACGCGGATCGTGCCGGGCGACCGGATGACCGCCTACCGCCGCGAGCTCGGGATCGGTGCCGAGCCGGTCGTGCTGTACGCCGGCAACATCGGGTACTCGCAGTCGGTCGGCCTGTTGCTCGACGCCGCCCGCCAGCTGCCCGACGTCACGTTCCTCGTCAACGGCGAGGGCGTCGGTCGGGAGGCGCTCGTGCGGGCCGCCGACGACCTGCCCAACGTGCGCTTCGCCGGCTACGTGCCGGAGGCCAGGCTGCCCGAGCTGCTGGCGACCGGTGACATCCACACCGTCCCGCTCAAGCGGGGCTTGGCTGCCGTGAGCGTGCCGTCCAAGACGTACTCGATCCTCGCCGCCGGGCGTCCGGTCGTCGCGGCCATCGACCCCGGTACCGAGATCCCCGCGCTGGTGGCGGCGTCGGGCGGCGGGCTGGCCGTGGCGCCCGACGACCCCGAGGCCTTCACCGCCGCCGTGCGCCGGCTGATCGAGGACCCGACCGAGGCGGCGGCGATGGGTGCGCGCGGCCGGGCATGGGTCGTCGCGGCGGCGTCGCCGGCCGCCGTCGCCGAGTCGTACGAGGCCCTCGTCCGCTCGCTGCGGCCCCCGTCCACCCTCCCCGGCCGATCGGCGGGCGGCCGGTAGGCTCCGGCCGTCGTGGCGCCCTCATCGTCGACCGTCCAGGCCGTCGGGCCGTTCGCCGGAGCTCGTTGATGCACGCCGTCGTCCTGGTCGGTGGGTTCGGCACCCGCCTGCGACCGCTGACCAACACGGTGCCCAAGGCGATGCTGCCGATCGCCCACGTCCCGCTGCTCGTGCGCCTCATCGGTCAGCTCGAGGCGGGCGGGGTCGATCACGTCACGCTGGCCCTCGGCTTCCTGCCCGAGCCGTTCGTGGCGGCGTTCCCCGACGGTCGCTGTGGCGGCGTCGAGCTGGGCTACGCCATCGAACCGGAGCCGCTCGACACCGCCGGCGCGATCCGCTTCGCCGCTGACCACGCCGGCATCGACGGCACGTTCGTGGTCGCCAACGGTGACGTGCTGACCGACCTGTCCATCGCCGATCTCGTGGCCGCCCACCGAGCTGCCGATGCAGAGGCGACGATCCACCTGATCGGCGTCGACGACCCGTCGGCGTTCGGGGTCGTCGAGCTCGACGACAGCGGCCGGATCGTCCGGTTCGTCGAGAAGCCGCCGCCCGGCACCGAGCCGAGCAACCTGATCAACGCCGGGACCTACGTGCTCGAGCCGAGCGTCCTCGACCGCATCCGGCTCGGCGAGCGGTCCTCGATCGAGCGCGAGACGTTCCCCGCCGTCGCACGCGACGGGCGCTTCTTCTCGCTGGCCACCGACGACTACTGGATCGACGCCGGGCGCCCCGATCTGTACCGGCAGGCCAACCTCGACCTCGTCAACGGCCGCCGCGCCGAGGTCTGCGATCCGATCGCCCCGGGGGCTCGCGTCGCGGCGACGGCGCGCATCGTCGACAGCGTGATCGATGATGCGGAGGTCGGTGCTGATGCAACGGTCACCGGCTCGGTCGTGCTGAGTGGCGCGACGATCGGCGCCGGCGCCGTCGTCGAGGACTCGATCATCGCCGGCGCCGTCGGGCCGGAGGCGGTCGTCGTTCGCACCGTCGTCGGGTCGGAGGGCAAGATCCCGTCCCGTGAGCAGCTCAGCGATGCCCGAGTCCCCGCCGCCGAGTGACGGCGCGCCCGGCGCCGCTGCTGAACCCCCGGCGCGCGAGCGGCGTACCGGTGGCGTGCTGGTGGTCGGTGGCGCCGGCTTCATCGGCTCCCACCTGGTCGACCGCCTGATCGCCGAGGGCCGTTCCGTCGACGTCGTCGACGACCTCTCGACGGGTTCGCTCGGCAACCTGGCGATGGCGCGCGCCGAGGCCGGCCGGCTCGACGTCGGCGAGCTCCACATCCACACCCTCGACGCGTGCAGCGACGATCTCGCCACCCTGATCGCGATGCACCGACCGAGCGAGGTGTTCCACCTCGCCCTCGTCACCCGCCACGGCATGTCGGCGATCGAGCTGGGGCGCTCGTTCACGTCGATGCTCGGCGTGCTCGACGCCTCGCGCCGGTCCGGGGTCACGAAGGTCGTGGCGGCCCTCCCCGCCACCGCCCTCTACGGCCATCCGACCGGGCGCGAGCTGCCGGTGAAGGAGGGTGGGCTCACCCCGCGCGGCGTGCGCGGCGTCGTCGCCAAGGCGATCGTCGACCTGCTCAGCGCGTACCGCGAGGACTTCGGGATCGAGTTCACGGCGCTCGCCCTGTCGTCCGTGTACGGACCGCGGCAGCGCCCCGACGGCGGTGTCGTCGCGGCGCTCGTCGCCGCGGCGGCCAAGGGCGAGGCGCCGCGGCTGTCGGGCGACGGGCGCCAGAGCCGCGACTTCATCTACGTCGACGACGTCGTCGACGCCATCGTGCGGTCGGGCCAACGCGGCAGCGGGCTCGTCGTCAACATCGGGACCGGCGTGCAGACGACGCTGCGCGAGGTCTGGTCGCACCTGGCCCCGAACGGCCCGGTGCCGATCAACACCGCAGCCCGTCCCGACGAGGTGCTGCGCTTCGCCGTCTCACCCGTCCGCGCCCGCATCCACCTCGGTTGGTCGCCCTGGACCACCCTCGCCGACGGGCTCGAGGTCGTGCGCTAGCAGGTCAGGCGATGCGCGCCTCGCGTGCCTTGCGCTGGCGACTGAAGTGCCACCACGGGAGCGCTGGTCCGCCGTTGGCGTATGACACGGCGGCCGTGAACGTGTCGAGCAGGCAGGGGTCGTGGGCGTGACCGTCGATCTGGCAGAGCCGCTCGAACAGCTCGTCGGCGACAGTTCGCTCGAACTCGAGCTCGTGTCGCATGGGGATGCCAGTGATCGGTCCGCGTCGGTCAGCGATCGGACGAGCACGCCGGATCACCGCCGCGGGCGCTCGGCGTCGAGAGCGTCGAGTCCTCGTTCGACGTCGTCGAGGTGGTGCTGTGAATCGTGCAGGGCATGGGCGAGGAGCTGACGAACGTCGCTCCGCGCGTCGCCCACGGTGATCCCTCGATCCCATGCCGAGACGCCGGCGCCGGCGGCGACATCGGCGAGTCGAGACGCCGCCGCCGTCAAGGCAGCAGTGACGTCATCGGGCTCGGCCTCGCCGTACCTGCGCGCAGCGTCCGCGGCGGCGTCGGCGGCGAACGCAGGGAACACCGGCTCGGTGCCGAGGAGCGCTTGCTCCACCCCGTAGACGTGGAGAGCCGTCACGTCGCGACTGTGGGCGGCGTACTCGATCGCCGACCACGTCTCCGGAGCAGGTCGAGTCCGCAGGTGGACGCCGGCGTCCACGAGCTGCTGTCGCCACCTGTCACCCAGCCGCCGCAGCGCGGCGAGGAGCTCGGCGTCGGTGTAGGCACCACCATCGAACCCACACTGCGCGCAGTGCTCATGGGATTCCGCCATGGACGAGTGTGTCTCGACCTCGCCGCCCCCAAGGCCCGAATATCGAGTGCCGTGCGTCGATGGGCTCGTCCCGTGGTGCGGAGATCGGCGGGTCTAGGTTCGCCGGACAGGACCATTCGAGCTGTGAAAGGTGAACGATGACGGTGCTCGAGGAGCAGGGCTCAACGCTGAGAGACGGCGCGCCGGCGGTCGACTTCGACGTGGTCGTCGTCGGCGCCGGGTTCGCCGGTCTGTACGCCACGTACGTGCTGCGGCAGCACGGGTTCTCGATGCGGGTGTACGAGAAGGGCGACGGCATCGGCGGCACCTGGTTCTGGAACCGCTATCCCGGTGCCCGCGTCGACATCCAGAGCTGCGAGTACATGTTCACGAAGTTCGCGGAGCTCGAACAGGAGTGGGACTGGACCGAGCTGATGCCGGCCCAGGGCGAGATCGAGCGCTACCTCAACTTCGCCGCTGATCGGCTGGACCTGCGCCGGCACGTCCAGCTCGAGACGCAGGTCGAATCGATGATCTTCGACGAGACGACGGCGACGTGGTCGACGCACCTGTCGACCGGTGAGACGGTTCGGTCGTCGTTCGTGATCGCCGCGACGGGCTGCCTGTCAGCGCCGATCGAGCCGGCCATCGACGGCCTGCACGACTTCGCAGGCGACACCATGTTCACGAACCGGTTCCCGAAGGAGGGCTACGACTTCACCGGTCGGCGCGTCGCCGTCGTCGGCACCGGCTCGTCCGGCGTGCAGTCGATCCCGGTGATCGCCGAGCAGGCCGACCAGCTGTACGTGCTGCAGCGGTCCGCGGCGTACACGATCCCGTCGCCCAACCGCCTGCTCGGCCCGGGTGAGCTCGAGGCGCTCAAGGCCGAGTACCCGGAGATCCGCAAGGCGCAGTGGGCGTCGCCCATCGGCTCGGCCCGTTTCGGCGCAGTGTTCCAAGGGGCGGAGATGCCGAACATCCTCGACACGCCGGTGGAGCAGCAGTACGCGCGCGTCGACAAGCTCGGCGTGATCGCCGCCTTCGTGTGGGCCGACGTGCGCCTGGACGTGGACGCCAACGACGCCGCCCGGCGGCTCTACGCCGAGGGCATCAAGCGCATCGTCGCGGATCCCGAGACCGCCGATGCCCTGGTGCCGCAGTACCCGCTCGGCTGCAAGCGCACGATCATCGATCAGGGGTACTTCAAGACGTTCAACCGGCCCAACGTGTCGCTCGTCGACCTGCGGTCCACGCCGATCGCCCGCGTCGTGCCGGCCGGGATCGAGCTCGACGACGGGACCCTCCTCGAGCTCGACGCCATCGTCTACGCCACCGGGTTCGACGCGATGACGGGGGCGCTGTCGCGGATCGACGTACGGGGTCGTGACGGCCGCCGCCTCGGCGACGAGTGGGCCGCGTCGCCGACGGCGTACCTCGGCGTCGCCGTCGAGGGCTTCCCGAACCTGTTCACCGTCACTGGTCCCGGATCACCGTCGGTGCTCACGAACATGGTCACGTCGATCGAGCACCACGTGGAGTGGATCACCACGTTGCTGGACGAGATGCGGGCGTCGGGTCAGTCCGTCGTCGAGGCGTCGGCAGACGCCCAGCGCGAATGGGCCGATCACGTCACGAGCCTGGCCGGTCCGATCCAGGTGCACGAGTCGTGCACCTCCTGGTACCTCGGCGCCAACGTGCCGGGCAAGAAGCGGGCGTACATGCCGTACTCGGCCGGTCTCGACGTCTACATCGCCCACACCGCCACCGTGGCCGACGACGGCTATCCCGGCTTCAACCGCTCCTGACCCCACGGCATCGGCCGCGGCATGTCCCGAACTGAGCCCGGGATCGGTTCGGACAGCCTCCCGCGATCTCTTCCCTTGGAAGAGGGGCTCCACTCGATCAGCGACCGAGGTACGTCGGGCGAGCACGCTCGAGCGCGTTTTGGGAGAACCCCGGGTACGCGTTCGACATCACCTAGGTTGCTCGCATGAGGCGAATTGCAGCGGTCATGGCCTTTCTGTGCATCCTGGGTCTTCCGCTGCGTGCCGACGCCGGTCAGGTCCTTCCGACACCGAACGGCTCGGTGGCTCCGACCTCAGTGGTCGCCGGAGGCAACATCACATTGACCGCGACGTGCACGGTGCCCCCGACCGAGTTGGCTGGCGGAACGTTGATCGGGTTCATCCTTGATCCCGCCGCCAGCGTCATCGTGGCGATCTCCGACGGGAACTGGCAGATCAACAACGACAGCGGGCCATTCGACTTCTCGCGTTCCACGACGATCGCGGCTCCTACGGCGCCTGGTAGCTACACGTACCAGGTCACATGCGGAGGGCTCACATCCCACAACTCGAGTGCCGTGACCTTCCCGTTCGTCGTGACCGGGGTTCCTCCAGAGACGACCGTCGCCCCGACGACGGCGACCCCGACCGCGACGGCCGTCCCAAGCGTCGACGGCACCACGGCCACCACCACAGCCACAGCCACTGCCGACGGCGCCATCACGACCACCGCCGCAGCGGACGGTGCGACGACCACGGCCACCACGATCCGTGCCAGCGCTGTGGGCGGTCGGGCTGGCCAGCTCCCCGCCACCGGTTCTGATCTCGATGTTGCGCTTGTCGCGACCGTGACCCTGCTCGCCGGCGTCGCCCTCGTGTGCGTGGCCCGCCGACGGGCGCCCGGATCCGGCGGCTGAGCCCGTCCGGCGGGGGAGGGGCCGGCCGCGGTCCCGGCTTGGTCGCGATCAGACCTGGGGATCGACGGAGGAGCGCGACCAAAGCGTCGCCGCCCGGCGCGCCTCCGGTCGGTCGGCGTCGCCATCGACGGAACCTTCGTCACGACCTGACCCGCCCCCGACCGTGTCGACCGTGAGCTGAGCTCCGCAAACGAACTCCATCGAGGCGGCTTCGAACCTGCACGCCGGTACCGTTCCGGACCCCCACCGCGACAGATTCGAGCCGCATGACCCCGACCAAGAAGACCAGCGCGGCTCGCCGCCGCCCGACGGCAGGAGCGGGCGACGTCCAACCCGCGACTCGCTCGGCGTCGACGACCGTCGCCGGAGACGACTTCAGTCCCGACTGGTTGGCCGATCAGCGCATCGCACTGCTCTCGGAGCGCAAGGCGCTGACCGGGCAGGCGGAGCGTCTCGAGGACGAGGCCAGCGCGCTGCTCGCGGACGGCGAGACGGGCGACGTCAAGTTCGACGACGAGGGTGCCGAAGGCGACGGGATGGCGGTCGAGCGAGATCGCGACCTCATGCTCTCGGCCCAGGCTCGCGACACGGTGGCCGAGATCGATGCCGCCCTGGAGCGGCTGGCCGCCGGGACCTACGGCTACTCGGTCCAGTCTGGACGGCCCATCCCGCGCGATCGCCTGGAAGCGATCCCGTGGGCCACGCTGCTCGTCGAGGAGAAGCGCGGCGGCATCGGGAGTTGGTGACGGACCACCCCCGGCGTTGAGCGGCGCAGCCCGGGCAGGAAAGCTGAGCTCACGAGATCGCCGAACTCGGGGGATCGTCGGTGGGGGAGGGAAGTACGGTCACGGCGTGCGTCTTCCGTTCACATCGTTGATGCTGCGGCCCTTGTCGGGGCCGACGTCGCGCACCTCGTAAGCGTTTCCGTTCGACCCCGGGTTCTCGCCCAGGGTCACGTCGAGACCGCTGGTCGGGCCGGGGTCCTGTCCGTCAGGAGCTCACACCGAGATGCGCACGTACATCACCGTGGCGATCCCATACGTCAACGCCGATCCCCACCTGGGCTACGCCTACGAGCTGATCGAGGCCGACCTCGCCGCGCGAGCCCGGCGACTGCTGGGTGAGGAGGTCCGGTTCCTTGGTGGCACCGACGAGTACTCACTGAAGAACGTCCTGGCCGCGGCCGCCGCAGGCGAAGCCACGCGCCGCTTCGTCGATCGCCACGCCGACGCGTTCGTCGCACTGGCGGAGCCGCTCGGGATCACGTTCGACGACTTCATCCGGACCAGCCGCGACCCGCGGCACCAGCCGGGCGTCGAACGGCTGTGGCGGGCGTGCGCCGATCGCGGCGACCTCTACTCGCGCGACTACCGCGGGTCCTACTGCGTCGGGTGCGAACAGTTCTACGACGCGGCCGAGCTCGTCGACGGGCGTTGTCGTGACCATGGCGACGCGGTCGAGACCGTCACCGAAGCGAACTGGTTCTTCCGGCTGTCGCGCTACACCGACCAGCTCATCGAGCTGATCGAGTCCGATGAGCTGCGCATCACGCCGAGCCCGTTCCGCACCGAGATCCTCGCGTTCCTCCGTCGAGGACTCGACGACATCAGCGTGTCCCGCGTCCGCGCATCGAGCGCGGGGTTGGGGGATCCCGGTGCCCGATGATCCGACCCAGGTCGTCTACGTGTGGTTCGACGCGCTCACCAACTACATCAGCGCCCTCGGCTACGGCGACGACGACGAGCTGTACCGACGGTGGTGGCGCCGCAGCGACGATCGCATCCACGTCGTCGGCAAGGGGATCACCCGCTTCCACGCCGTGTACTGGCCCGCCTTCCTCCTCTCGGCCGGCGAACCGATCCCGACCCGGATCCAGGTGCACCCCTACCTCAGCCTCGACGGGACCAAGCTGTCCAAGTCCTCCGGCAGCAACGTGGCGCCGACCGACATCGCCGACCGCTACGGCGCCGACGCCCTGCGCTGGTGGATCACCAGTGACGTCAACCCCGTCAGCGACACCGACTTCACGCTCGAGCGCCTCGTCACGACCGCCAACGAGACGCTCGCCAACGGCTTCGGCAACGCCGTCAACCGCGTCACCACGCTCCGCCACCGGCACCCACGAACGCGTCGTCCCGGCCCGAGCCGTGCCGTCGGGACGACCACCGAGATCGCAGCCGATGTGGCCGCCGCGTTGGCCGACTTCGATCGACGTACCGCCACCCAGCTCATCGTCGACGACATCGTCCGCCTCAACCAGCGGATCGAAGCCGACCGGCCCTGGGCGCTCGCCCGACGTCCGGAAGCGGATCAGCAACTGGCCGATCTCCTGGCCGACTACGTCGCCACGCTGCACGACATCGCACAGGCGCTGGCACCGATCACGCCCACGCTGTCCGCACGCGTCCTCGCCCACCTCGACGCCGACCCGTCGGGGCCCCCGCAGCCTGTCTTCGCGCGACTCGACGGGCCGTCCGACCGCGCCATCCGGTGATCACGTCGCGCGGTGAGCGTGCCGACTGGCGCGAGGGGCCATGCTGGCTCGGGTGACGCCCAGCGAGTACGTCAGCCTCGCCGCAGAACGGATGCGCGCCGATGGAAGCACCGTGGCGTCCGCGACCCTCGGTCGATTCGACGCCACCGTCGGGTACCAGAGCACGTTCAAGGTGCGGTGGTTCGCCACGAAGCTGCACACCTTCACGGTGCTCGCGGCAACGGACATCGCGAGAGACGCTGACCTGCGTGAGCTCATCGCGCAGTCGCTCGAGTACGCCAAGGCGACGAAGGGCAAGCTCCGTGGCCTCCAGACAGGAGTCGCCGTCATCCCCGTCCTCGTCGCGTCCAGCGTCCGGCCGAGTGCCGGCGACCGACGTGGCTGGCCTTCGCCCGCCCCGGGATCGTCGACGTCACCGCATCCCAGACCTACACCTACGAGGGGCGGCAGGTCTGGGGCGGCATCTACAACTCGTGGATCCGCGCCCGCCTCGCCGTCGTCTCGACGGCCTAGGGTCCGCCCACGGCCGGCGTCGGATCGTCGGTCGCCGCCGTCGAGTGCAGGTGGCAGGCGACCCAATGCCCGGGTGACGTCTCGGTCATCGGCGGCGGGACCTCGGCGCACTGGTCCATGGCGTGCGGGCAGCGGGTGCGGAACCGGCAGCCGCTGGGCGGGTCCAGCGGGCTCGGCAGGTCGCCTTCCAGCAGCTGCTGCTCGTCGAGGTGGTTCTCGAGCTGCGGTACCGATGCCATCAGGGCCTGGGTGTACGGATGCAGCGGCTCGCGGTAGAGGCGCTCGGAGGTCGTCGTCTCGACGATCTTGCCGAGGTACATCACGGCGACGTAGTCGCTCATGTACTGCACGACGTTGAGGTCGTGGCTGATGAACAGGTAGTCAGCCCGTGCTCCTGCTGGAGTCGGCGCAGCAGGTTCAGGATCTGCGCCTGGATCGACTTGTCCAACGCCGACACCGCCTCGTCGCACACGACCAGCTTCGGGTTCGAGCGCCAGCGCCCGCGCGATGTTGACGCGCTGGCGCTGGCCGCCGCTCATCTGGTGCGGGTAGTAGGACCCGTGGTTGGCGTGGAGGCCCGACTTGCTCGAGCAGGGCGCCGACCCGCTCGCGCGTGTCGCGGCCGGCCGTGGCCCTGGACCCGCAGCGGCAGGCCGATGCTCTCGCCGATCGAGCCTGCGGGTTGAGCGCCGAGTAGGGGTCCTGGAACACCATCTGGATGTTGCGGGTGGCGGTGGCGTCGCGCTTGTCGTGGGCGAGGTACTGCCCGTCGAAGAGGATCTCGCCGTCGTCCCGCTTCAGCAGACCGACGATGAGGCGGGCGAGCGTCGACTTGCCGCAGCCGGATTCGCCCACGATGCCCACCGTCGAGCGCTCGGGAACGGAGAGGGACACGTCGTCGACGGCGAGCAGGGCCTTGCCGCCGTGGGCGTGGAAGCGCTTGGTCAGGTTCCTCCCCTCGAGGAGGACGGGTGCCGCATCGGCCATGGGGTCGTGATCCTTCGTGTCGGTCGGGACTGGTCAGGACTGCCGGACGTTCATCGAGTCGACGACGGCGTCGGAGAGCACGTTGAACGACACGGACGTCAGGAAGATGAAGACGCCCGGGAGGGCCGCCACGACCGGCGCGACGTAGATCGAACCGCGCAGGCTCTGGAGCATGTACCCCCACTCCGGCGCCGGCGGCTGGGCACCGAGACCGAGGAAGCTGAGGCTGGCAGCGATGATGATCGCGATGCCGAGCAGGCCGGAGGCGTAGGCGAGGACCGGGTTGAGCACGTTCGGCAGGATCTGCGTGCGGACGAGCCGCCACCGACCGGTGCCGGCGAGCTTCGCCGCCTCGACGTACTCCTGGTTGCTGACCCCTCGCGTCGCCGTCTCGGCGATGCGACAGATCGGCGGGATGAAGATGATCGTGGTGGCGATCATGGCGTTGTAGATGCCGGGCCCGAGCGAGGTGCCGATGGCGATCGCCAGCATGATGGCCGGGAACGCGTACAGCATGTCCATCGCCCGCATGATGATGTTGTTGGCGACCTTGCCGGCCAGGCCGGCCCACATCCCGAGCAGCAGTCCCAGGAACGTCGCCGAGAGCACCGGCACGAACCCGGCGATCAGCGAGCGTCGCCCGCCGTAGAGCAGCCGGGCGAGCATGTCGCGACCCTGCTCGTCGGTGCCGAGCACGTGACCCGGGCTGCCGATGCTCTGCAGTCGCTCGACCGGGTTGCCGAGCAACGGGTCGGCGCTCGTGATCAGCGGCGCGAACACCGCGCCGATCACCAACAGCGCCAGCACGCCGAGCGCGACGAGCCCGGCCCGACTGTGCAGGAAGCGGTGGCGGAACTCGCCCCAGAAGGAGCGCGGGGACACCGCGACGTCCTTGTCGAGCCAATCGGCCCGCAGGGCCTCGATGTCGATCACGTTGGCATCGGCGAAGCTCATCGTGGATCACCTCGCGGCGGTCGTTGGCGTCGATCGGCGTCATGCCATCGCCCGCTTCAGGCTCGGGTCGACGAACATCTGGATGATGTCGACGGCCAGGTTGACGAGCACGAACGCCACCGCCATCACGAGGATCGCTCCCTGCACCACGACCAGGTCGCGCTGCGAGATCGCGGTGAACACGAGCTCGCCCATCCCGGGCCACGAGAAGATCGTCTCGATCAGCACCTGACCGCCGAGGAGGTAGCCGATCTGCAGGCCGGCCGTCGTCAGGATCGGGTTGAGGGCGTTCTTCGAGACGTGGCCGAGCACCTGGCGACTGCGCAGGCCCTTGGCGTGGAGCGTCGTCACGAAGTCGGCGTCGTAGGCCTCGACCATGCTGGCTCTCGTGACCCGGGCGGTGATGCCGAGCGTGACGAGGCCGCCGGCGATCACCGGCATCACCAGGTGGCGGGCGAACTCGACCGGGCCCTCGCCCAAGCCGGTGCCCGACGGCGGCAGCCAGTTGAGCTCGGCCGAGAACACGATCAGGAGCAGCACGGCCAACCAGAACGACGGCACGCTCAACCCGGTCAGCGCGGCGGTGGACAGCAGGCGGTCGAGCCACTTGCCCCGGAAGATCGCCGACACGGTCCCGATCAGGGCACCGAGGACGAGCCCGAACGCCGCGGTGACGGCGGCCAGGATGACCGTGTTGCTCCACGCTTGGCTGAGGAGCGAGGCCACCGACCGCCGGCGCTGCTCGGAGTACCCGAGGTCGCCCCGCAGCACGTCGCCGAGCCAGCTCAGGTAGCGGATCGGCAGCGGCCGGTCCAGGCCGAGCTGGTGGCGCAGCAGCTCCCGGGCCTCGGGCGGCGCGCCCGGCCCCAGCATCCCGGCCGCCGGATCGCCGGGCAGGATCTGCATCAGCAGGAACACGAGGAGCGACACGCCGAGCAGCGCCGGGATCGCCAGCGCGATGCGCCGCAGGATGATGCGGGTCACGGCATCACCCCTTGTCGACCCAGATCGTGGTGAAGTCGAGCCACCACGACTGCGGCTGGATGAAGCCCTTCACGGAGGGATCGAGCACCCGCAGGTTGCGGTCCTGCATCCAGAAGAGGAACGGTGCGTCGTCCTCCGCCTTCGTCAGCATCGTGCGCAACAGGGTGTCCTGCTCCTTCTGGTCGAAGGAGGCCGCCGCCTGGTTGTAGAGCTTGTCGACCTCCGGGTTGCAGTACCCGGCCGGGTTGGGCAGGCCACCGGCGAAGGTGCACAGGTGGGAGAAGGAGTAGCCGGTGGGCAGCATCCCGGCCGCCGGCGACGACCACAGGATGTCGATGTCGGCGTTCTTCGGGTTCTGCAGCCCCTCGAAGATCACCGTGATCAACGAGTTCCACTCCATCGGGATGAGCTCGGTCTGCACGCCGACGGCCGCGAAGTCGGCCTGGATCTTCTCCATCATCGTCGGCGGGAACATGTTGCCGGAGCCGCCGGTGGTGTAGGCGAACTTCAGCGAGAGCTTCTTCCCGCCGGGCCGTAGCCCGCCTCGGCGAGCAGTTGCTTCGCCTTCTCCGGGTCGTACGTGAAGCCCTTGTAGTTCGGATCGAAGTGCGGGTGGCCCTCGTACACGTACTGGCTCGCCGGGTTGCCGGTGAAGTTGATGAGCGCGTTGCGTGCCCTCCCGGTCGATGGCGTAGTTGAGCGCCTGGCGCACCTTGAGGTCGTTCAACGGTGGCCGGAACTGGTTCATCTCGGGCATGATCGCCCCGGGGTGGTTGTCCACCATCGACACGACGTAGCCCTCGGCCTTGAGCTGATCGAGCGCGTCGGGCGACGGCACCTCGGCCCAGTTCACCTCGCCGGACTGCAGCGACGCGAGCCGGGCGGCCGGCTCGGCCTGGGGGTGGAGGATGATCTGATCGAGCTTCGCCGCACCCCGCCAGTAGTCGGGGTTGCGCTCCATCTCGAGCACCTCGCCGTCGACGTACTTGATCGACCTTGAACGGCCCGGTGCCGGTGGCGTGCTGGTTGTAGCCCTCGTTGCCGTACTTCTGCACGGCCGCCGGACTGGCGAAGAGGATCGTCAGCAGGTCGTACAGCAGGAAGGCATACGGCTGGTCGGTCGTGATCGTGATCGTCGAGTCGTCGACCTTGGCGTAGCTCCTTGATGTGCAGGAAGTAGAGCGCCATGCTCGCCAGCGTCGGCCGCCGAGTAGTACTGCGAATCCGGCTTCGAGCTGCGGTCGAAGTTGAAGATCACGGCATCGGCGTTGAACGGCGTGCCGTCGTGGAACGTGACGCCTTGGCGGAGGTGGAACGTCCAGGTCAACTGATCGGCGGACACGTCCCACGATTCGGCCAGCGCCGGCTGCGGTGTCGGCAACGTCTCGGCCTGGTCGAGGTTCAGTCGAGTCAACCCGTCGTAGAGGTTGTTGCCGACGAACCGATATCCCTCGTATCCCTCGTTCGGGGCTGTTCCGGTGAACGGGATGTTGCCCGCCGACATCGCGATCTCGAGCGTCCCGCCGGTCCCGCCCTGATCGGCCGGCGCCGCAGTGCCGGTCGCCGACGCCCCGGCCGTGGCCGCCGCGGTGCGGCGCGGCGCCCGAGGAGTCGTCGTCGCTGCCGCCGCAGGCCACCAGGAAGAGGCTGACGGCGGCGAGCGCCGCGACTCGACGGCTCAGTCGTGCGGTGCGATCGTTGCTGCGCATCAGCTCGCCACCTCGAGGGCGGGGCGGCGGGTGTCGATGTTGACTGGCTGCGCAGCAGCGTGATGGCACGCCGTCCAACGGTCGGCCGAGACGATCTGGGGTTGCGGTCGTTCGCTCCAGCAGACGGCTGTCGCTCTCGTGCACCGGGGGGCGAACGAGCACCCCGGTGGTAGCCGCGTCAGGTTCGGTGGCGACCCGGCGATCACCGTCGGCGCGTGCTTCTGACCGGGGTGGACGTTGGCCTCGAGCAACCCCCGTGTGTATGGGTGCTGCGGCGCCCGCAGGACGTCGGCGACCGGCCCGCACTCCACCAGGCGACCTCCGTACATCACGGCGACGTCGTCGGCCACCTGGGCGGCGACGGCGAGGTCGTGGGTGACGAGGATCATGGTCATCTGTCGCTCCTGCTGGATGTCGCGGATCAGCTTCAGCACCCTCGCCTGCACGGTCACGTCGAGCGCCGTGGTCGGCTCGTCGGCCAAGAGCAGGCCGGGCTCCACGGCGAGGGCCATCGCGATCACGACCCGCTGGCGCATCCCGCCGCTCAGCTCGAAGGGATAGGCCCGCAGGCGCTCCTCCGGCGACGGGATGTGCACCAGCTCGAGGAGCTCGAGGGCCCGTTCCCGGGCCCGCGACCGGCCGAGGCCGATGTGCCGGCGCAGCGTCTCGGTCAACTGCTTCTCGACGGTGAACACCGGGTCGAGTGCGGTGAGCGGGTCCTGGAACACCATGGCGATGTCGCGCCCCCGCATCGCCTCGCGCTGCTTGCGCCGCAGCGCGAGCAGGTTGCGCCCGTCGAGCAGCACCTCGCCGGTCACCTTGGCGTACGTCGGCAGCACGCCGAGGATGGTCTTGAGCAGCGCGCTCTTGCCCGACCCCGACTCGCCGATGATGGCGAGGGCACGTGCACGTGTGACGTCGAACGAGACCTCGTTGACGGGCCGCAACGTCCCGGCGCGGTTCTTGATCTCGGTCGTCAGGTTGCGGACTTGGAGCACCGCATCGTCGGCCACGATGGCGGGTACGTCGATCTCGGTGGCTTCCTGCACAAGGGTCATTTGAGGATTCCTTCGTGTCGAAGAGGCGGGGGTGCGCTGGGCTCGGCAGCAGGCTGTCGAAGCCCCATTTCCGATTGGTGCTCTGCGAATAACGATTGAGTTACGCGCGTTGGTCGTGGCGGCGGGACCGCCGGCGACCAGGAAGAACGGCGATCGAACTGCGGTGTTCCGCCACCATCGGCGGCGGTCCACCGCGCCGCTCAGCCGTTCGTGGCGAGCAGGGTCTCCCAGTCGATCGACTGCTGGAACGTGTACGCGACGCGCAGCAGCAGCGGGTCGTCGAAGGACCGTCCGACCAGTTGCATGCTGAACGGCAGGCTGCCGGCCTTGCCGCACGGAACGGCGAGCGCGGGATGTCCGGTGTAGTCGAACGGCATCGTGTTGCGCACGAGCCGATCGAACCCCTCACCGCTGAACCCGGCGCTCACCAGCTCGATGTCGCGCAGCACCCCGGTCGACGTCGTGACGGGGTCGGTCACCGGCGGTGCCACGGTGACGCACGTCGGCATCACGAGCACGTCGACGTCCTCGAGGACCTCGTCGTACGCCCGCACGAACGCCGGCCGCACGTTCTGCGCCTTGGCGTAGACCGCGCCGTGGAAGTTGCGCCGCGACATCTCGGCCAGCACCAGGCTGAGCTTGGTGAACGACGCCAGTTGGTCGGCGTCCTCGCGGAACAGCCGATCGACGGCCGTGATGAGCGACGTCGGGTAGTAGGTCTTGGTCCAGGCGCCGAACAGGCCGGCCTCGAGCACGGCCCGGCTGCCCTCGGCGCTCAGCGCGGCCGCGACGTCGTTGACGGCGCGGTGGGCTGGTACCGACACCTTCGAGATCACCGCGCCGGCCTCGGCGAGCACGTCCACCGCGGCCAGGACCCCGTCCCGGACGTCGGCGTCGATCGGCTCGTCGAAGCCCTCCTCGAGGATGCCGACGCGCAGGCCCTTCACGCCCTCGCCCAGGTGGTCAAGGCGTCGATCTGGTTCGGGACGTCGCGACCCTGGCGCGGGTCGTACCCGTCGAAGCCGGCGACGGCCTGCAGCGCGGCGGCGACGTCCTCGACGTACGCGACCCATCGGTCCGGTGTGGTCGACGCTCTGCTCCGAGCCATAGGCGACACCCATGTGCGACACGAGCCCGAACGTCGGCTTGAGCCCGAGCACGCCGCAGTACGCGGCCGGGATCCGGATCGAGCCGCCCTGGTCGCCGCCGAAGGAGATGTCGACCTCGCCGGCGGCCACCGCGGCGCCCGACCCCGACGACGAACCGCCGGTGATGTGGTCGGGATCGTGCGGGTTGATGGCATCCCAGTAGTCGCCGGTGTGGAACCCGAGGGCGCGACCGCCCGAGAAGCCGACGAGCGTGTTCTTGCCCGTGACGCGGCCGCCGGCGGCCAGCACCCGCGTCACGATCGTGGCGTCGAAGTCGGCGATGTACCCCTCGAGGGCGAAGGTGTTGAACGTCAACGGGATCCCGGCGACGGCGGTGTGGTCCTTGAAGCTCACCGTCTTGCCGGCCAGGAGGCCGTCGTCGGCGCCGCCGATGTCGCACTTCCAGAGCCACACGTTGTAGCGGTCCTCGGCCTCCGTCGGTCGGTGCCCCGGGGCGCGCTCGGGGAACAGCAGGGGCGGGCGGTGCTCCTCGAGTCGCGACTGGACGAACCGGTCGAACGACTCGAGCGATGAGGTCACGTAGGCGAGGCAGGCGGTCAGCTCGTCGGGCGTGAAGTGGATGCCGTAGCGCTGGGCGACGTCGGCGATGTCGTCAGTGGTGGGAAGTGCGAACACGGTGTCGTCCTCCGCTCAGCCGTCGATGGCGATCGGCATCGCGCCGCGGCGGCGAGGTACGTGTCGTCGCGGCGGTCGCGGATCAGCCGGGCCCCGAAGAACTGCGCGTTGGCTCGGCGATCCCGCCCTTGACGTCGATGTCGGCGATGGCCAGGCCGGGCGCGGTCGTCCCCGGTGGTCGCGACGACCCGGCCCACGGATCGACGATCTGGCTCAGGCCGATGAAGTTGGCCCCGCCGAGCTCACCGACGAAGTTGGAGGACACGAACCAGCGGCGGTTCTCGGCGGCGCGGGCCCGGTCGAAGAGCCGGTACAGGTCGGCGCACGATGTTGGTCTCGGGATCCTGCTCGCCGACGACCATGCCCCACGCCGTCGACATCACCAGGATGTCGGCGCCCCGCAGCGTCAGCTCACGGGTCGACTCCGGCCACATCTTGTCGTAGCAGATCAGCATGCCGATCCGGCCGATCGGCGTGTCGAACACCGGCCAGTCGTTGCCCCGTCGCCACGTCAACTGCTCGGTGATGCCCGACGTGGACCTTGCGGTACGACCCGATGTGGCCGTCGGGCCCGGTCAGCACCATCGTGTTGTAGATCACGCCGGCCACGTCGCCGAGCTCGTTGAGCCCGAAGATGACGTGGATGCCGAGCTCCGGCGTGCTCGGCGATGGCCAGCGACGTGGGGGCCGTCGGGCACCCGCTCGGCGTTGGCGAAAGGCGTCCGCGATCCGCTCGGGGTAGAAGCGGTCGAGGTCGGGCGGGTAGCCCTGCAGGCTGATCTCGGGGAACACGACGAGCTCGGCGCCGGCGGCGGCGGCCTCGTCGATGAGCTCGAGGTGGTTCTTGGTGTTGAGCTCGACGTCGTAGGTCCCCGCCAGCGCAACCGTTGCGATCTTCGTCATGGGTGTGGGAATCCTCCTTCGACGGCCGCGTCGGAGGTCCCGCCGCGTGCGGCGCCGAGCTTGGGCGCAACACATTTCGTGTCGACGTCCCACCGATGAACGAGCGATTACGCGCCCGGTGCGCCGCTCGGATCAGCCGGCAACCAGGCCCGCCGGGTCGGTCCGGCCGCTGGTGCACACGTGCCGCGCCGAACGGGGCCGCGAGGTCGCTGCCGATGCTCGGCGGCGGCGCGCCGGCGGATACGCGGCGACGATCCGGCGGAAGTCGGTCATGCGCGCCGCCGAGATCGCCTGCTCCGATGCGGCGAGCTCCGCGGCTCGCGACCGGCAGCAACCCAGGCGTCACGCACCGGACCCATCACAGAAAAGTCGCTCTCGACCACACTCCGCCCGGCCGGCCGCGCCGGCGGCCGCCCATCCGCCAACGAGGAGGACCGATGTCCGGTGAGTTGCCGCTGACCGTCACCGAGGCGGCCGCCGCGCTGCGGGCCGGCGAGACGACGAGCGTCGAGCTGACCACGACCATGTTCGAGCGCGCCGACGCGCTCGACAGCCAGCTCGGCGTCTACCTGGCCCGCTTCGACGAGTACGGCGCTCGACCGCCGCCGCGCACGCCGACGCGGAGCTCGCCGCCGGCGTCGACCGCGGCCCGCTGCAGGGCATCCCGATCGGCGTCAAGGACATCCTCGCGACCGCCGAGGGACCGACGACCGCCCAGAGCCTGATCCTCGACCCCGCCTGGGGCGACAGGCAGCGACGCGCCGGTCGTCGAGCGGCTGAAGGCGGCCGGCGCGGTGATCACCGGGCAAGCTGACGACGATGGAGTTCGCCTGCGGCATGCCCGACCCGACAAGCCGTTCCCGATCCCGCGCAACCCGTGGGACCTCGACGTGGCCGGGCGGCTCCAGCTCGGGCACCGGCACCGGCGTCGCCGCCGGGATGTTCCTCGGCGCGTCGGCACCGACACCGGCGGCAGCATCCGCATGCCGGCCGCGTTCTGCGGCATCTCCGGGCTGATGCCGACGTTCGGGCGCGTGCCGAAGTCGGGCTGCGTGCCGCTCGGCTACTGCCTCGACCACATCGGGCCGCTGGCCCGCTCGGCCCGCGACTGCGCGCGCGATCCTGCGGGTCATCGCCGGCGGCGACGCCAGCGACCCGTACGTCCGTGGACTGCCCGTGCCGCGACTTCCTGGCCGGCGCTCGACGGGTCGACCTCGCCGGCCTGCGCATCGGCGTCGAGCGGGCACCACTTCGCCGCCGAGCGAGCGACCCGGCGCGTCGCCGGCGCTTCGAGGCCGCCGTCGAGGTGCTCGACGACTCGGGCGCCGAGCGTCGTCGACGTCGACGCTGCCGCTACTACGCCGAGATGAGCGGCGCCGCGCTCGCTGACCATGCGTGCGAGGCGCTCGCCTACCACCTGCCGGACCTGCGCAACCGCTGGGCGGACTACTTCGCCGGCCACCCGCGATCCTGTCGGGCTCGGTGCGCTGTTCTCGGGCGCCGACTACGTGCAGGCGCAACGCGTGCGGCGCGTCGCGCAGCGCGCAGCTCGCCGAGGCTGTTCACCGACGTCGACGCTGATCGTCATGCCGACCGCGGCGCATCGCGGCGCCGACCTCGGTCGCCATCGACGCCGACGGGCGTGCTCGACGCCTGGTCAGCCTGATCTACACCCCGTACTGGGACGCCGTCGGCAACCCGGCGCTCGTGGTGCCGATGGGCTTCACGCCGACGGGCTGCCGCTGTCGCTGCAGATCGGCGGCCGGCCGTTCGAGGAGGCACTGCTCCTGCAAGTCGGCGACGCCTACCAGCAGCGCCACCGACTGGCACCTCGCCGTGCCGCCGATCGCCGCCTGATCACGACCACGACCACCAACGACCGAGAGGAAACCGCACCATGACCGAGACCGATGTCGAATCGACCGTCCGCACCCTGCTGTCCGTCGCCGGGCTGAGCCCGAGCGAGGACGAGATCGCGATCCTCGTCCAGGCGTACCCGGGGCACAAGGCCGGGATCGAGTCGCTCTACACGATCCCCGAGGTGAAGTACGGGCGCGCCCGGGCTCGTGTTCAACGCCAACCCGACGTTCGCCGACTGGTGGAGCTGATGGCTGAGCTGCCGGTGACCGTGACCGACGCGGCCGGCGCCTGCCGCGGGCGGGCGACGTGTCGAGCGTCGAGCTGCATCGCGGGCTGCTCGCCCGCGCCGACGCGCTCGACCCGCAGCTCGGCACCTACGTGACGCGGTTCGACGAGACGCGCGTGGCGCGCGGCCGAGCAGGCCGACGCGGACTTCGCCGCCGGCGATCGACCGGGGCCCCTGCAGGGGATCCCGTCGGCGTCAAGGACATCCTCGCCATGGCCGAGGGTCCGACGACGGCACAGCCTGATCCTCGACCGGGCGTGGGGCGCGGGCAAGGACGCGCCCGTCGTCGGAGCGGCTGCAAGGCGGCGGGCGCGGTCATCACGGCAAGGTCGACCACGATGGAGTTCGCGATCGGGATGCCCGACCCGACAAGCCGTTCCCGATCCCGCGCAACCCGTGGGACCTCGAGACCTGGCCGGGCGGCTCGAGCTCGGGCACCGGCAGCGGCGTCGCCGCCGGGCTGTTCCTCGCCGGGATCGGCACCGACACCGGCGGCTCGATCCGCATCCCGGCCGCGTTCTGCGGCGTCTCCGGGCTGATGCCGACCTTCGGCCGCGTGCCGAAGTCGGGCTGCGTCCCGCTCGGCTACAGCCTCGACCACATCGGGCCGCTGGCCCGCTCGCGCGCGCGACTGCGCCGAGATGCTGCGGTGCATCGCCGGCACCGACCCGAGCGACGAGACGTGCGTCGACCGGCCGGTCGACGACTACGTGGCCGGGCTCGACCGGTCGCTGGCCGGCGTGCGGATCGGCGTCGAGCGCGACCCACTACTTCCCCGAGCACGCCGACCCGGCGCTCGGCCGGCGCGTTCGACGCCGCGGTCGCCGCGCTCGCCGAGCTGCGGCGCCGAGGTGGTCGAGATCGAGCTCCCGTACTACGACGAGACGAGCGCCACGCTGCGCAGTGATGATGTTCGCCGAGGCGTTCGCCTACCACCGCGCCGACCTCGGCCGCGCTGGGCCGACTACTGCGCCGCCACGCGCGCATGGTCCTGGCCCTCGGCGCGCTGTCCTCGGCGCCGACTACGTCCAGGCCCAGCGCGTCCGCCGCGTCGCCCAGCGCGGCTGGCCGCGATCTTCGCCGACGGTCGACCTGATCGTCACGCCGACCGCGGCGATCGGGGCGCCGACCTAGGCTGCGGTCGAGAGCCGGACCTGCCGAGCTGGAGCTGCTCGGCACGATCCTCACCTCCTACTGGGACGTCGTCGGGCAACCCGGCGCTCGCCGTCCCGATGGGCTTCACCGCCGGCGGGCTGCCGCTGTCGCTCCAGATCGCCGCCCGTCCGTTCGAGGAGGCGCTGGCCCTGCGCGCCGGCGACGCCTACCAGCAGGTGACCGACTGGCACCTGCGACTGCCGGCGCTGCTCACGGACGACGTTGGCCGCGAGCATGACGACGAACCTTCCCCTCGACGGTCGACCGAGGCCGCCGCCGCGCTGCGCGCCGGCGAGGTCAGCAGCGTCGAGCTCACCACCGACGATGCTGGCCGCGCCGACGCGCTCGACGCGCAGCTCGGCGTCTACCTCACCGCTTCGACGAGTCGGCGCTGGCCGACGCCGAGCGCGCCGACAAGGACTTCGCCGACGGCGTCGACCGCGGCCCGTGCAGGGCATCCCCGTCGGCATCAAGGACATCCTGGCGATGGCCGAGGGCCCGACGACCGCGCAGAGCCTCGTCCTCGACCGGGCGTGGGGCGCCGGGCAAGGACGCGATCGGTCGTCGAGCGGCTGCAAGGCCGCGGGCGCGGTGATCACGGGCAAGCTCGTCCACGATGGAGTTCGCCATCGGCATGCCCGACCGCGACCAAGCCGTTCCCGCTGCCCGAACCCGTGGAACCTCGACCACTGGCCCGGCGGCTCCAGCTCGGGCACCGGCAACGGCGTCGCCGCCGGGCTGTTCTGGCCGGCATCGGCACCGACACCGGCGGCAGCATCCGGATCCCGGCCGCCTTCTGCGGCATCTCCGGGCTGATGCCGACGTTCGGCCGCGTGCCGAACGCGGGCTGCGCGCCGCTCGGCTACTGGCTCGACCACATCGGGCCGCTGGCCCGCTCGGCCGCGACTGCGGCGCGATGCTGCGGCGTCATCGCCGGCTACGACCCGCGCGACCCGTACGCGCGTCGACCGGCCGGTCGACGACTACGTCGCCGGGCTCGACGGCGTCCTGGCCGGCGTGCGGATCGGCGTCGAGCGCGTCAACCACTTCCCCGACGCAGGCCGACCCGGCCGCCGGCCGGCGTTCGAGGCGGCGGTCGCGGCGCTCGACGCGCTGGGCGCCGAGGTCGTCGAGGTCGTGCTGCCGTACTACGCCGAGACGATCGCGGCGCAGATGGTCACGATGGCGAGCGAGGCGCTGGCCTACCACCGCGACGACATGCAGCGCGCGCTGGGACGGACTACTTCGACGCCGACGCGCGCGATGGTCGGCATCGGCGCGCTGTTCTCGGGCGCCGACTACGTCCAGGCCCAGCGGGTCCGGCGCGTCGCGCAGCGAAGGGCTCGCCGCGGTGTTCGCCGAGCGTCGACGCGATCGTCGAGCCCGACCGCCGCCGTCGGCGCCCCGCCGCTACGCGGCGATGGAGACCGGCGAGATACTCGCGCGAGACGTGATGAGGCACGATGCTCACCGTCGTACTGGGACGCGGTCGGCAACCCGGCGCTCGTCGTGCCGATGGGCTTCACCGCCGACGGGCTGCCGCTGTCGCTGCAGATCGCCGGCCGGCCGTTCGAGGAGGCCTGCTCCTCAAGATCGGCGACGCCTACCAGCGGCGCACCGACTGGCACCTCGCCGTCCCGCCGATCGCCGCCGAGACCCGCGTCCGGCGCGTCGGCGTGAGGGAACAGGTCGATGTAGCGCATGTTCCCTCCCCAGAGCACCCGACGTTGCGCCGGCGCGACCGTCCGACCGTCAGGCGGCGACGGTGGCACGGCGCCCGGAGGTGCAAGTCGGTGACGCCCTGGTAGGCGTCGGCGACCGGAGCACCGTCGCCTCTGCGAACGGCTTGCCGATGATCTGCATCGACAGCGGCAGACCCTGCGCGCCGAAGCCGACCGGGAGCGGCCAACGCCGGCAGCCCGCTGAGGTTCCAGTGCGGCGTGAACATCGGCGCGATGATGAACATCTCGAGCGTCATTCCTCGGCGCGCTGGTGCCTCGCCGAGGCGGACGGCGTGATCAGCACGTCCACGTCCCGGAAGATGGCGGCCATGTTGCGCCGGAACACCTGACGCGAGGCGCTGGGCCTGGGCGAAGTCGCCGGCGCTGAACAGCGCGCCGAGCGCGATCCCGGTGCGCGTGAACCGGCCGTAGTCGCCCCATCGGCCACGAGGTCGTTGCGGTGGTAGGCGTACGCCTCGCCGAACATCGCCATCATGCTGGCATCGCGCCGGCCTCCTCGGCGAGCGGCACCTCCACCTCGACGACGTCGGCCCCGAGGCCACGGAGCTCCTCGACGGCGTCGAGCACGGCCGCCGTCGCGCTCGGCGTCGAGGCCTCGCGAGTCGTAGAAGTACGTCATCGGGACGCCGATGCGCAGCCCGGCGACGCTGCCCGTCAGACGCGCCGACGTAGTCGTCGACGGCTCCGTCGGCCAGTCCGGGTCACCGGCGTCGTAGCCGGCCATCACCGACAGCAGCAGGGCGCAGTCCCAGGCGCTGCGCGCCATCGGGCCGATCGAGTCGAGCGAGTAGCCGAGCGGCACGACGGCGTTCTTCGGCACCCGCCCGAACGTCACCTTCAGCCCGGTGTGCCCGTTGACGGCGGCCGGGCCGCGACGGAGCCGCCGGTGTCGGTGCCCAGCCCGCCAAGCGCGAGGCCGGCGGCGACAGCGATCCCCGTACCCGCGCGAGGAGCCCGACGGGCGTGTGGTCGATGTCCCAGGGGTTCCGCGGCACGAGGAAGCGGCTTCTCGGCATCGGGCATGCCGCAGGCGAACTCGCTCGTCGTCGACTTGCCGACCATCACGGCACCGGCCGCGCGCAGCCGGGCCACGACGGGTGCGTCGATGCCGGCGCCCCAATCGGGGGCGAGGATCAGGCTGTTGGCGGTCGTCTTGGCGTCCTTCGGTGGCGATGATGTCCTTGATCGCCAGCGGGATGCCCTGCAGCGGTCCCCGGTCGATGCCGTTGGCGAGGTCGTCGTCGGCGGCCGCCGCGGCGGCCAGCGCCGTCTCGGGCATCACCGTGACGAAGGCGCCGAGCCGCTCGTTCTCGGCCTCGATCCGCTCGAGGTGCGTCGTCGTGAGCTCGACCGCGGTGATCTCGCCGGACCTGATGGCTGCCGCCGCCTCGCTGATCGTCATTGGTGTCGTGGACATGTCACTCCTTGGTCTTCACTCGTAGCCGACGGTCGTGTCGAAGTGCAGCGCCGGGGCCTCGGGCTCCATGTCGGCCCGGTAGAGCGCGTCGGCCTGGCCGCGCAGGATCGGGTACATCCGGACGAAGCCGGCGAGCTCGTCGTCGGACACCGTCAGACCGGCGGCGTCCAGCAGCGCGCCGACGACGGTCGCGGTGTCACCGCTCGGTTCGGTGGTGTTCATCACAGACTCCTCCATCGCTGATCGTCGTGGTCGTGGTCGCGACGTCGGGCTCAGCGAGCGCCGCGCAGCGCCCAGGGCTCGGCGTTCGGGTGCACCGGGCGCGGGCGGAGTTGCACGGCGTGCGCGGGACCGGCGGCAGGTCGTGGGTCGTGGCGGTCGGCTGCATCACCGTGGTCAGTGCGACACGGTCGCCGCGCAGCCGCGAGTGGCCGAACTCGACGGGCTGGTCGTGGTCGTCGATGCTCAACCGTTCGAGCAGGATCAGCGGCCGCCCCTCCCGGATGCCCAGCACGCCGGACGTGACGGGATCGCTGACCGTCGCCTCGATGCGCACGTGCATCCGGTTGATCACCCCGCCCAGTGACTTCTCCAGGAAGGCGTCCGGGGACATCCGCTGGGCGGCCGGATCGAGGATCCCGACGTCGACGAGGTGGGCGGGGATCCACGACTCCCGCAGGTGGTACGGCTCGCCGTCGAACAGCCCGCGCCGCTCGGCGAAGATGACCCCGGCGCCCTCGGCGAGTCCGAGCCGTTGCGCGACCAACGGTGGTGCGTCGAGCTCCTCGAACTCGAGCAGCTCCCAACGCGAGCGGGCATCGAACTCCTCGACGTTCCTCGTGATCGTGGTGAGGTCGTCGATCGCGAACGTCTCGCGATGGGGTGACACGACGAACGTCCCGGCCCCCTGCAACCTGTCGATCAGCCCCTCGTCACGCAGCAGCTCGAGGGCGGCGCGGATGACCCCACGGCTGGCGTTGAAGCGCGCCATCAGCTCCCACTCGCTCGGCAGCAGATCGCCGCGCTGCAGCTGCTGGACGGCCTGCGTGCGCAAGAGCTCGCGCACGCGCCGGACAGCTGACGACCGCCGCCGACCACGGACCACGATCTCGTCGAGTGGGCGGGCGGCGTCAGGCATCGAGCCGGAACGATCGTTGACGCACGTTACGAACGCGGTTCGCCGTGATGACCGCCGCGTTACGCGACCACACGAACAGGGGGCGAGCACGCGGAGCAGGGGTGATCTCGGGCCGCTGCGGCGATACGCGGGGCAGCGCGGGTGGCCGCGGCCCCGACTAGCTGACCGCGGCGAGCACGGTGCGGGCGAGGTCGGCGGCGATCTCGGGGGTCGACATCACCGACGGCGCGATCACGGCGCGCATCCCGGCCGCCTCGACGGCTGCCGCGTGGTCGGCATCCACCGGGTCGATGACGAGGGCCGCCGCGATGGGGGCGTAGATGCGGGCGACGCCGACGACCGACGGCTCGTGGCCGAGCTCGGCGAGCATGTGGTCGGCCGGGCCCTTGAGCGCGACACCGCCGACGATCGGCGAGACGGCGACGGTGTGCTCACGGCGCGACCGCAGCAGCTCGTCGAGGCCGGGCAGGGCGCGCAGCGGGCCGATCGACACGATCGGGTTCGACGGGGCGACCACGATCGTCGTCGCCGTCTCGATCGCGGTCCGGACCTCAGGGGTCGGTCCGGCGCCGTCGCCGCTGAAGCGCACGCCGCGGACCGCCACGCCGTGGTGCAGCCGCACGAAGTAGTCCTGGAACGACACGTCCTCACCGGACGCCAGCTCGATGATGGTGGCCTGGACGCCGTCGGTCATCGGCAGCAGTCGCAGCTCGAGGCCCCACGCCCGGCGCACCTCGTCGGCGACGACGGTCGGCGATGCGCCCTCCGCTCGCCGCGCCGTGCGGTAGAGGTGGGTGGCGAGGTCGCGGTCGCCGAGGTTGAACCACGTCGTCGCGGCACTCGAGCCATCCGGGCGGACGTCGGTGTAGCGGGCCAGGGCACCCATCGCCTCCCACGTCTCGCCGGCCAGACCCCAGCCGCGTTCGGGGTCGATGGCGCCAGCAAGGGTGTAGGTGATCGTGTCGAGGTCGGGGGAGATCGACAGCCCGTGGAGCGTCGTGTCGTCGCCGGTGTTGACGACGGCGGTGACGTCGGCGGCGTCGACGACCGACAGCAGCCCGAGCAGGAAGCGGGCCGCGCCCACCCCGCCAGAGAGCACGGTCACGGTCATCGAGCCTCCTCACGCAGTCGGCGGTACAGCTGGACGAGCGCGGTCGCCGTCGCTCGCCACGAGAACCGGGCCACGTTGGCGTGGCCGGCGGCGATCAACTCGGCCCGGTGCGCGTCGTCGTCGAGCACGGCGGCGAGCGCGCCGGCGAGGGCATCGCCGTCGCCGACGGGCACCAGCGCGGCGCCGTCGCCGGCGACCTCGGGGATCGAGCCGGCTCGCGTGGCGACCACCGGCAGGCCGACCTGCTGGGCCTCGAGGATCGGGAAGCCGAAGCCCTCGTCGAGCGACGGGTAGGCGAGGGCCCGGGCGTTGCGCAACAGCCACGCCTTGGTGGCGTCGTCGACGGCGCCCGGCCGCACCACGGCGCGCCGGGCGTCGGGATCGAGCGCGTCGACGGCGGCGTCGACGGCGGCGGCGTCGTCACCGGCCGCGCCGGCGATGACCAGCCGGGCATCTCCGTGATCGCGCGGCGACGGCCTCGAAGGCGGCGACGAGCGCCGGCACGTCCTTGCGCCGCTCCAGCGTGCCGAGGGCGAGCACGAAGGGTCTTCCAGCAAGGGCGGCCGCCCACGGGGTCGGCGGCGTCGGCGGCGATGCCGCGGGGACGGCGAGCGGACCGAGGTGGATCACCTCGACGCGCTCGGCCCCGAGCACGTCGCGCACCCGCGCCGCGGTGGCGTGGCTCGAAGCATGGACCGTCGCGCCGTCCGCGACCCGGCGCCGCAGCACCTCACCGGCGCGGCGCACCGCCGGTGCCGCCTGCTCGGGGTTGGTCAGGAACCAGCAGTCGTAGACGGAGACCACGGCCGGGTGGCGGGTCGGCGGCACGACGTAGTTCGTGCCGTGGACGACCTCGGCGTCGCCGAGCCATCGATCGACGCGCGGCCCGTCGAGGCGCGACCACAGCTCGTGGGCGACGGCCGCCGGCAATGGCAACCGGCGAGTCGGCGGCGTCGGCCGGCTGCGGAAGCTGAGCACGTACGGCGCCAGCGCGACGCCCTCGCACGCGCCCAGCGTGGCGACGAGCGCGTCGACCGCCGCCCCGATCCCGGTGCGGTGACCGTGGAGCGGGCCGACGTCGAGGGCGAGGCGAACCGGATCCATGCGGCGGGGCCTGACCGGCCTCAGGTCTCCAGGGGCATGTCGGTGATGGCGTCCATCACCGAATCGGCGTCGGGCTGGACGCCGATCGCCAGGCGGTGGCGCAGCACGAGGGCGAACGTGGCCATCGACGCGATCGACGACGCCAGCAGCCCGATCTCCACCCGCTCGAAGAGGTCGTCGCTCGACAGCCACGTGGCGAGCAGGAAGACGACCACGCCGACGCTCCAGCCCATCGCCACGTAGGCGTGGCCCTTGAGGGCGATGATCGCCTGGGCCAGCGAGATGGCGACCATGTAGCACGCGCTGCCGAGCGCCAGCATCGCCAGCGTCCGGCCGCTGAGGTCGGCGTTGTAGAAGGTCTTGATGACGAACGGCCCGAGCAGCAGCGCCCCGATCGTCCCGACGACGCCGACGACCAGGACGACCATCAGCAGCCGCTTGAGCCCGGCGCGGAACTCGCCGAGCTCGTTGCGGGCCGCCAGCCGGCTGAGCCGGGGGAGCAGGGCGGCCTGCACGGCCTGGAACAGGAACAGCGGGATGCGCGCCATCAGCACGCCGTAGGCGAACGCCGTCACCTCTGTCTTCTGGTCCGGATCGGCCAGGATCGTCGTGGCGATCGGGCCGGCGTTCAGCAGCATGGCGGCGAACACCGAGCCGAGCAGCAGCCAGCCGAGGTTCGGCGTGACCTCGCTCCACGGCGCCTCGGGTCCGTCGGCGGTGCGCAACGCGCCGCGCGACCACACGATCCCGAGGCCCACCAGCGGGGCGAGGGCGACGGCGAAGCCGAAGGCGCCGGCGCTCTTGACGCCGACGACGGCGAGGGCGATGCACAGGATGATCCGCACCACGCCGTCGCTGCCCATGACCAGGGCATAGGAGTTGAAGCGCCCGGTGCCCGAGCAGATGCCGCGGGCGATGATGGCGGGGGCATAGGCGGCGAACGCCACCATCAGGCAGACGACCATCACCCAGTCGCCGTCGAAGTAGTTGGTGGCGAGCAGCGGGCTGACGGCGAGGATCGCCAGCAGCACGACGGTCACCAGGACGACGCCCAGGCGGGCGATCCGCTGGACCACCGGCCGTCCGCCCTGCCCGATGGCGCGGCGGTGCGACAGGGCCCGGCCGATCTCCTGCTCGAGGGGCAGGAAGAAGCCGGGGGCCAGGGCGAACGTGGCGAACCACAGCGACGAGATCGGGTTGAACTCGTCGGCACCGCCGAGCGCCCACGTGCCGATCTTGAAGAACGCGTACGTCGCGATGCCACCGATGAGCAGGGCGGCGCCGACGGGAAGGGTGCCCTCGGGCAACGGGGTGCGAGTGGTCACCGGTGAGGACACGACGCAGAGACGTTATCGGGCGGGCCCGCCGCGAACGGGGCACGCGACGAGGCGCCGTCGGGTCCTCATGGGCAGTCGTCCCATGTGACAGGTACGTGACGGGGACGCTCCGACGTGCGGCGATAGCCTCGCGCCACCGTGGAGACCGACGCCCCGATCGCGCCTCCTGTCGTCGCGGTCGTCGTCGTCCACCGTCCGGGTCCCTGGTTCGAGGAGACGCTCGAGTCGCTCGTCGACCAGGACTACCCCAACCTCAACACCCTCTTCCTGCTCGCCGGCGATCCCGTCGACGCCGACGGCAACGACCTCGCGGCCCTGATCACGGAGCACCTGCCCGACGCGTTCGTGCGCCCGCTCGGCGCCAACCCCGGCTTCGGCGTGGCCGCCAACGAGGTGCTCGCGCTGGTCGAAGGCGACAACGGCTTCTTCTGCATCTGCCACGACGACGTCGCCCTCGACCCCGACGCCATCCGCGCCCTCGTCGAGGAGCTGTACCGCTCGAACGCCGGTCTGGTCGGCCCGAAGCTCGTCTCGTGGGACGACCGCGCCGTCCTCCAGCACGTCGGGCTCGGCCTCGACCGCTTCGGCGAGATCGACCCGATCACCGAGCCGGGCGAGTTCGACCAGGAGCAGCACGACGCGGTGCGCGACGTGTTCGTCCTGCCGTCGGCGTGCGTGCTGGTGCGCGCCGACCTGTTCCGCGCCCTCGGCGGGTTCGACAGCGCCATCTCGTTCCACGGTGACGACGTCGACCTGTGTTGGCGGGCCCACCTCAGCGGGGCGCGCGTCGTCGTCGCCCCCCAGGCCCGCGCCCGCCACCGGGAAGAGCTCGCCGTTCGGCGGCCCGACCTCGACCACGACATGTTGCGGGCCCGCCACCGGATGCGCTCGGTGGCCACGCTGACGAGCGGCGGGCGCCTGCCGGTTCGCTCCCTGGAGCTCGCCGTGCTGTCGATCACCGAGCTCTTCGTCGGGCTCTTCACGGCCCGCCTCGGTGAGGCGTGGTCGTCGCTGCGGGCGTTCGTCGGGCTCGTGCCGCGGACCCCGAGCCTGCTGGCCCGGCGCGCCGCGGTGTCCAAGCTGCGACGCGTCGACGATGCCGACATCCTGCGCCTGCAGACCCGCGGCAGCGCCCGCGTGCTGCGCTATCGGCGAGCCCACGACACCGAGACGTTCATCGGCGCCGACGCCACGGTTCGTCGCTGGCGGGAGAACCCGCTGAGCACGACGATCGCCTGGGTCCTGGTCCTCGTCTTCATCGTCGTGGCCAGCCGCACGATGTTCAACACCAAGGTGCCGAACGTCGGCGAGTTCCTGCCGCTGCCGGCGAGCCCCCGCGACTGGTGGTCCGACTTCACATCGGCGTGGAACCCCGCCGGCCTCGGCGCCACGGTCGCCAACCCGACCGGGTGGGGCGTGCTGTCGATCGCCAGCGTGCTGTGGCTGTTCCACCAGGGCCTCGGGCTCACCGTCCTCGTGGTCGGGCTCGTCGTGCTCGGCGTCTGGGGCACGTGGCGCCTGGCCACCGTCTTCCCGTCGAACCGGGCCCGCATCGCCGCCCTCGTCGTCTACACCACGCTGCCCCTGGTCCCCGGCGTGATGTCGACCGGGCGCCTCAGCGCCCTCGTCGCCTACGCCGCCGTGCCGTGGTTCGTGCACCTGCTGCGCGTCGCCGTCGGCATCGGCACCGCCGACCCGGCTGCGGCCGCCACCGACCTGGTGGACGGCGTGCTCCCACCATCGAAGCGCGACCGCGTCCGGCGCACGGCGATGCTGACCATCGCCGCGGCCCTGGCGGTCGCCATCGCGCCCGCCGTGCTGCCCGTGCTCGTGGTCGTCACCGTCGTGCTGGCGCTGACGACGCTCGCCGCCAACGCCGGGCTGCGCACCGCCGGCTGGATGGCCGGCCTCGGCATCGCCGCGTGTGCCGGCGCGTGGATCCTCAACCTGCCGTGGTCGACGACCTGGTCGTGGAGCGACCTGGTCACCCCGCCGCTCGCCGGCGCTCCCGGCCGCGGCCTGGCCGACGTCGCGTCGATGGCCATCGGCCGTGGTCAGTTCGAGCTCGTGTCGCTCGTCCTCTACCTCCCGGTCCTGATCGCCCTGCTCGTCGCCCGGGCGTGGCGCCTGACCTGGGCGGCGCGCGCCGCCGGCCTCGTCGTGGTGTTCCTCGCCCTCGCCGTGCTGCAGGATCGCGATGCCCTGCCGTTCCAGATCCCCGAGATCGGCATCCTGCTCGTGCCGGTCGGCCTGGGGATGGCGATCTCGGCCGCCGCCTCGATCGCCGCCTTCGGTGGCGACGTCGCCGGGCGCACGTTCGGATGGCGCCAGCCGCTCGGCCTGGTCGCCATCGCCGCCGTGGTCGTCGGCGTCGTGCCTGCGCTCTTCACGCTCACGGACGGCGCCTGGTACGTGCCTCGGGCGAGCCTGACCGAGGCGGTCGAGGTCCCGCTGCCGCCGCCGACGGCGGTCGGTGACTACCGCGTGCTGTACATCGGAGATCCCCGCGTCATCCCGTTCCCGTCGGACGACCTCGGCGACGGCGTCGCCATGGCGATCGTCGACGACGCCCGCACCGATTCGCGCGACCGCTGGCCGGTCGCTGACGGCGCCGCCGACGCCACCCTGCACGACGTCGTGCGCCAGCTCGCCGCCGGCGGCACCCGCCGCGGCGGACGCTTGCTCGCCCCGTTCGGCATCCGCTTCGTCGTGGTGCCGCTGATCGACGGTGCATCGTCGACGGCGTCGGACGCGCTGCCCGTGCCAGGTGGGCTGATCGAGGCGCTCGAGGCGCAGCTCGACCTGATCCGTTCGCGCACCCCGCCGAGCTACGTCCGGTTCGAGAACCCGAGTGCGCTGCCGGTCACCGCGCAGCTCTCGGGTCCACTGGCCGCCGCATCGACGTCGTCGTCGGTGGATGTGTTGGCCGCGGTCGACACGTCGACGGCGACGCCCGTGTTCCCGACGGTCGACGAGACGCGATCGGCCACCGGCGACGTCGCCGCCGGCGTCGTCTCGATGGCCACGCCGCGAGACCCGAACTGGGAGCTGACCGTCGGTGGCGCCGGCGTGCCGTCACGTGACGCCTTCGGCGTGGCGACTGCGTACGACGTCGGGACGGCGGGGGCGGGCACGCTGCGCTTCGCCCAGCCGGCGGCGCGCACCATCTGGCTCCTCGTGCTCGGCCTGCTGTGGCTCGTCACCCTCGTCGCCGCCAGCCGCCTGTCGATCCCGACTCGCCTCCGCACCCGACGCGCCGGCGAGGGAGCCTTGATCGACCTCGACGCCGAGCCGGGCGCCACGCTCCCCGACGATCGGACCGGATTCGCGGGATGGGTCGACGACCTGTTCCCGGGCGACGACGACCCCGAGTCGCCGGCGAACGGATCGCAGCCGGCGCCGCCGGTGCCCACGCCGGAGGATCCGGCGTGATCGTCCGGCGCATCCCGATGCTGGCCGTGACCGTCGCCGCAGCCGTCGCCATCGGCGTGGCGGCACGCGACACACCGTCGACGACCCCCGCCACGTTCGCCAGCGTGGTCGAGCCGTGGATGCCGGCGGTGCCGACGGCCAAGGCCGTGACGAGCACGTGGTTCTGCCCCGGTGTCCCGGCCACCGCTGCGGCCGGCACGGCCGGCGACATCGTCGTCGCCAACGCCGGAGATCAACCGATGACGGGACGCATCACGTTCATGGCCGGGGAGGGCCAGGCCGTCGAGGTGCCGGTGTCGGTGGCCGCCTACCAGAAGGCGACGGTCAGCGCGGCGGCATCGGTGCAGACGCCGTACGCGGCGGCCATCGTCGAGATCGACGGTGGTGGCGGGCTCGTCGAGCAGCGCTCGACGCAGCCGGCCGGGACGTCCGTCGCGCCGTGCACGACGGAGACGTCCGCCCACTGGTACTTCGCCGAGGGCTTCACGGCCGACGCCTCGACCGAGCAGCTGGTGCTGTCGAACCCGTTCGACCAGTCGGTGATCGTCGACATCGGCTTCGCCACCGACGAGGGGTCGCGGGAGCCGACCGAGCTGCAGGGCATCCCGATCGCCGGGCGCTCGGTGCTGGTCATCGACCTCGACTCGATCGCGGCGCGCGACGAAGCGCAGGTGGCGATCCGCATCGATGCGACGCGCGGGACGCTCGTCGCCGGTCGGGCCCAGCTCTACGACGGCGGCGGGCGACGCGGCTACAGCATGACGCTGGGATCGCCGACGCTGCGGTCGCAGTGGTGGTTCGCCAACGGCGACAAGGGGGCGGGGATCTCTGAGCGCTTCAGCATCTACAACCCGACCACCGACGCCGTGCAGGTGGCGCCCCTCTACCTCGGCCTCGGGGACGCCCAGGTCACCGTGGACCCGATCACCGTGCCGGCCGGCGAGGTCGCCACGTTCACGTCCGACACGGTCGCCGGGCTGCCCGACGGCCGGCACGCCGTCGTGTTCGACACCGGTGGCGCGGCCCAGTCGTTGGTCGTCGAGCGGGCCATCACCCGCACGATCCGGTCAGCCGGCGGCGACGAGATCCCGACGACGTCGGTGCTCCTGGGAGCCGTCGCCACACCCACGGGCGCGGTGCCGTCGGCATGGACGCTGGCGATCGGGCCGGGCGAACCGACCGAGGACGCGCTGGTCGTCTACAACAGCACGGGCCAGGCGGGCACGATCACGGTCAAGGCGGTGACGGCGGGCGGGCTGCAGAACGTGCCGGGGCTGGAGGAGGTCGCGTTGCCGGCGGCCGGGCTGACGTCGATCGCGCTGACCGACCCGTCCGCGATCGACGCCCAGCTCGTCATCCTGTCCACGGTGCCGGTGTTCGTCGAGCGCTCGCTGCCGCGGGAGCCCGGCGCGCAGGGTCGCACGACGATGTGGGCCGTCCCGCTGATGTGATCTGACGACGTCGTGGACCGCCTCCTCATCGCCGCCGCCATCGTCGTCGTCGCGGTCGTCGTCGCCCTGATCGCCCGGCGCCGACGGCCCGACGCCCCGACGCAACCCGCCGGACGGGTGCCGACGCAGCTCGACCGCGGCGACTTCGAGCGCCCGGACGCCCCGTGGCTGGTCGCCGTGTTCACGTCGGCGACGTGCCACACGTGCGCCGACGTCAAGAGCAAGGCCCTGGTGCTCGCCAGCGACGAGGTGGCCGTCACCGACGTCGAGTGGCCGGCGCAGCGGGGGCTGCACGAGCGCTACGGCATCGACGGCGTCCCGCTGCTCGTCATCGCCGATCATGCCGGCGTGGTGCGGGGCAGCTTCGCCGGGCCGGTGACGGCGACGGACCTGTGGGCCGCGGTCGCCGCGGCACGCGAGGCGCCGTAAGGTCGCTGTCGGGCGCCGCCGATCCGGGCGGCCGGACATGCAAGGGGGTCGCCCGCATGGGTGCTCGCGAGTTGACGACGGTGGTCGACCAGATGACGTTCACGGAGTGCCCGCGATGGCGCGACGGGCGGCTGTACTTCTCCGACTTCTACACGTACCGCGTGATGTCGGTGGTGCCCGGTCGCGACGCCGAGGAGATCGTCAGCGTCCCGCAGCAGCCGTCCGGGCTCGGCTGGCTCCCCGATGGGCGGATGCTCGTGGTGTCGATGCGGGACCGCAAGATCCTGCGCCAGGAGCAGTCCGGCGAGCTCGTCGAGCACGCCGACCTGAACGGTGTTACCGGCGGCCACGTCAACGACATGGTCGTCGCCCCGTCGGGCATCGCCTACGCCGGGAACTTCGGCTTCGACCTGATGGCCGGCGACGCGATCAAGGCGACGCCGCTGGTGCGGATCGATCCCGACGGCAGCGTCTCGGTGGCCAGCGAGCCGCTGATGTTCCCGAACGGCTCGGCGATCACGCCCGACGGCAAGACGTTGGTGATCAGCGAGTCGATCGGCAACCGCATGAGCGCGTTCGACATCGCCGCCGACGGGTCGCTCGGGCCGCGCCGCGACTGGGCCTCCCTCGGTCCGGTGCCGACGACCACCGACACGATGGAGGCCCTCGGCTCCGTCGAGTTCGCCCCCGACGGGATGTGCCTCGATGCGGACGGTGCGGTGTGGGTCGCCGACTCGGCCGGCGACCGGGTGATCCGCCTCGCCGAGGGTGGCGAGATCCTCGACGAGATCGCCACCGGCGAGGGCTGCTACGCCTGCATGCTCGGCGGCGACGACGGCCGCACGCTGTTCCTGTGCGTCGCCCCCGACTTCCACGAGGACGCCCGCAAGGCCGCCAAGGAAGCCCGCATCGTCGCCACGACCGTCGACAGCCCCCACGCCGGCACGCCGTAGCTCAGGGCGCACAGGACCCAGTTCTGGTCGCCTCGGCACGTACGGTCGACGAGCTGTTCGCGTACCAGATGCCGGCCCTACACGTCGAGAGCTCGGCGCAGTGGGTCCGAGCCGCTCTGGGGTTACGTCGCGTTGGAGGCCGGAGGCGGCCTGTTCGTCGGACTCGGGGTCCAGGACGTTGCCGCGGAAGGCGCTGGTGTCGCCGGACTCGGTGAGGCCCTGCTGGATCAGGTTGGCGACGTCGCGGCCGTCGATGGTCTCCTCGTCGAGGAGGCTCTCGGCGATCAGCTCGAGGCCGCGGCGGTGCTTGGTGATCATCTCGGTGGCCCGCTGCTCCTGCTCGGTGAGGATGCGGGCGACCTCCTCGTCGAGCAGCTTGGCCGTGTCGTCGCTGTACTCCCGGCCGCCGGTCATCAGGTCCTCGCCGAGGAAGACCGCCTGCGAGCTGCTGCTCCACGCCATCGGGCCGACACGGTCGCTCATGCCCCACTCCCGGACCATCCGCCGGGCGATGCTGGTGGCCTGCTCGAGGTCGTTGGCGGCGCCGCTGTTGACGTGGTCGAACACGATCTTCTCGGCGACCCGGCCGCCCATCGCCTTGCAGATGGTGTCCTCGAAGAACTCCTTCGAGTACGTGTGGCGCTCCTGCGGCAGCGACCACGTGACGCCGAGGGCCATGCCGCGAGGCAGGATCGTCACCTTGTGCAGCGGGTCGCCGTTGGGCAGCACCGTCGCCAGCAGGGCGTGGCCGCCCTCGTGGTACGCCGTCGCCCGACGCTCCTCGGCCGACATCACGAGGCTCTCGCGACGGGCGCCGAGCACGACGCGGTCGCGGGCGTTCTCGAAGTCGATGCGCTCGATCTGCTTGGAGCCGCGGCGCACGGCGACGAGCGCCGCCTCGTTGACGAGGTTGGCCAGATCGGCGCCGGACATGCCCGGCGTCGCCTTGGCCATGATGTCGAGGTCGACGTCGGGGCTCATCCGCTTGTCGCGGGCGTGCACGTCGAGGATGGCCCGACGCTCGCTGAACTCGGGCAGCGGCACGACGATCTGGCGGTCGAAGCGACCGGGCCGCAGCAGCGCCGGGTCGAGGATGTCGGGACGGTTGGTGGCGGCGAGGATCACGATGCCCTCGACCGTCTCGAAGCCGTCCATCTCCGACAGCATCTGGTTGAGCGTCTGCTCGCGCTCGTCGTGGCCGCCGCCGAGGCCGGCGCCCCGCTTGCGGCCGATCGAGTCGATCTCGTCGATGAAGATGATCGCCCGGCCCATGCGGCGGGCCTGCTGGAACAGGTCGCGGACGCGGCTGGCGCCGACGCCGACGAACATCTCCATGAAGTCCGAGCCGGTGACGGACAGGAAGCCGACGCCGGCCTCGCCGGCGACGGCGCGGGCGAACAGCGTCTTGCCGGTGCCGGGGGGACCGACGAGCAGCATGCCCTTCGGCACGCGAGCGCCGATCTCACGGAAGCGGTCCGGCATGCGCAGGAAGTCGACGACCTCGGTGATCTCCTGCTTGACGCCTTCGTAGCCGGCGATGTCGGCGAACGTCGTCGACGGCTTGTCGGTGTCGTAGGCCTTGGCCCGGCTGCGCCCGATGGACATGACGTTGCCCATCTGGCCGGCGGCCCGGCGCTGCATCCACACGAAGAAGCCGATGATCAGCAGGACCGGCAGCAGCAGCCCGGCGATGCTCAGCAGCCAGTTGTTGCCGGGCGTCTTGAACTCGAGGTCGACGTTCTGCTCGCGGATCGTGGCCTCGTCGGCCTCCGACAGGCTGCGGTCGCCGCCGCCGGTGGTCGTGAACGACTGGCCGTCCTTGGTCTTGCCGGTGATGGTGTTGGACGAGTTGTTGACGGTGATCGAGGTGACCTCGCCCTGGCGGACCTCGTCCATGAACTGGGTGTAGGTGATCTTCTCGCCCGAGCTGCTGGGCCACAGGCTGGGGAGCACGAGGGCGAGGGCGACGACCCCCAACAGCACCCACATCGTCCAGCGCGGCCAGCTGCCGGGGCGGCGACCGCCACCTTCGCCAGCGGGTCCGCCGCCACCTTGGGGATTGGGCTTCTGGTTGCCGGAGGGACGCTGCTGACCACGGCCGCGGCCCGGAGGGGGCGGGGGAGGCGGCGGAGGCAGGTTGCTCATCTCGTCATGCTAGGGCTCGGGGCCTTCGAACGGCGTTCGGGAAGTACCACGTCGCGCCAGCTCACGCAACCCTTACCTTCGTCCGGAGATCCACCGCTGGCGCCTCGTCGTCGCCTATTTTGACCCGCCGTGTCCGGCCTCGTTCGCCAGTGCTCTCGGACCGCCTGCGCAACGCCTGCGGTGGTCACCCTGACCTACGAGTACGGCCGCTCCCAGGTGTGGCTCGACGTGCTCACGGCCGAGCGCGATCCGCACGGCTACGACCTCTGCGCCGACCACGCCGCCCGCCTGTCCGTGCCCCTCGGCTGGCACCTCCTCGACAGAGCGTCGCAGAACGACTGGCTCTCACGCTCAGCCTGAGTTCGAGTCGCCAGGCCGCGTAGCGAGACGGGCCACCCGCGACCCGTTCCACGCGAACAACCGACGTGCAGTACGCGCTGAGCCCCTGCCGAAGTGAGTCCTGTGCGCTCTAGGTTGTTCGTCCGTGCGGGTGGACGTCACGCGATCGGGGATGCGGCAGGCCGGCCGCCCGATCGACGTCTCGGTCGCCGTCGTCACGTGGGTGATCGCCTTCGTCGCCGGCCAGTTCCTGTCGCTGGCCATCGTCGCCACGTCGGGCGAGACCGATCAGGACCTGGTGCCGATCCCGACGCTGTTCGCCGCCGTCGCCGCCACCTGGGTGGCGTTCCTCGTCGGCACCTACGTGGCGTCGAAGCGCGCCGGCTCGGGCGACGTGCGCACCGACCTCGGCATGCGGGTGCGGCCGATCGATGTCATCGGCCTGCCCATCGGGGTCCTCGCCCAGCTCGTGCTGGTCCCGTTGATCTACCTGCCACTGCGTGGGGTGTGGCCCGACACGTTCACCGACAGCAAGCTCTCCGAGACCGCCGACAAGCTCGCCGACCGAGCCAGCGGCGGGTCCATGGTGCTGCTGGTCCTCATGGTCTGCGTCGGCGCGCCGATCGTCGAGGAGATCGTCTACCGCGGCCTGCTGCAGCGGTCGTTCTCGGCGCGGACGTCGCAGGTCGTGGCCTGGCTGATCGTGGCGGCCTGGTTCGCGCTCATCCACTTCCGCCCGATCGAGTACCCCGGCCTGTTCGCCTTCGGGCTCGTCACCGGCGCCTGCCTGATGCTCACCGACCGCCTCGGCATGTCGTGGGCGACGCACATCGGCTTCAACGTGACCGGGCTGCTGCTCGCCCTACGATGAAGCGCCTTCCACTGACGGCCGTTCGAGACGGCTGACTGGCATCATGGCGGGTCGCGATGAGTGAACTGACCGAACGCGAGCGGGCCGGCGGCACCGGGCCCGGGGGCGCCGGGTCCAACGGCCACGGCGACGAGGACGTCGCGCCGGGTGCCGTGGCGACCGTCGACGCCCCGCCGCGCCCCGACGAAGAGCTCGTCGCGCCAGACGACGAGGCCGGCCGCCCGATCGACGGCGACGATGTCAAGCGACCGTCCCCGTGGTACGCCCGGGCCGGACGGCGCATCGTGCGCCGCCCCGTCGAATGGGCCCGCCGGCCGTGGCCGACCAGCCGCACCGTCCGCTTCGCCGTCACCGCCGTCACCCTGATCATCACCACCGTCGTGATGATGAACGTGGTCCACCTCAACCCGCTGAACATGCGGTCGGACCTCATCTTCGACAACAACACGCCGACGGGCGGCGACATGGGCGCCCACGTGTGGGGCCCGGCGTACCTGCGCGACAACCTGCTGCCGAACTGGCAGCTGTCGGGCTGGAGCATGGACTGGTACGCCGGCTTCCCGATGTACCGCTTCTACATGGTGGTGCCGGCGCTGGCGATCGTGGGCCTCGACACGATCCTGCCCTACGGGGTGGCGTTCAAGCTGGTGGCGGTCTCGGGGCTGATCACCCTGCCGTTCTGCTGCTGGGCCTTCGGCCGCCTGGCCCGCTTCCGCTACCCGCTGCCCGAGCTGTTCGCCTTCGCCGGGCTGTGCTTCGCGCTGGACGAGAGCTTCAGCATCTACGGCGGCAACCTCAAGTCGACGATGGCCGGCGAGTTCTCGTTCTCCATCGCCCTCAGCCTGATGATCCTCGGTTGGGGCTTGCTGGCGCGGGCGATGCAGACCGGCGGCAAGCTCCGCAACTGGGCGGCGATCGTGCTCGCGCTGGCCGTCGTCTGCCACGGCATCGTGGCGATCTACGCGGTCGTCGGTGCCACGATCATCGTGCTCGTCTACCTCGACTCGGTGCGCCGGCTCGTGCTCGGGGCGAGCATCGGACTGTTCGTCATCCTGCTGTCGGCCTGGTGGATCGGGCCGTTCGTCGGCAACCACCAGTACATGACGGACATGAAGTACGGGGCGCGCCCGGACGGCGTGAACGACTCCTTCTGGGACATGTTCTTCCCGCTCACCGCCCCCCTCGACATCCTCGTGATGACGCTCGCGGTGATCGGCCTCATCGGCTGCATCGCCCGCCGCAACAAGGTCGGCACCGCCCTCGGGGTCATCGGAATCGTCACGGTCGCCCTCGTGTACCTGACCCGAGACAGCCTGCCGGTCATCGGCCTGCTGTGGAACCCGCGCCTGCTGCCGCTCATCTACTTCGTGCGCTACCTGCTGATGATGGTGGGGATCGTCGAGGTCGTCCTCGTCGCCGTCAACCTGTGGCGCAACCGCGCGCCGCGCACGGGGATCGGGTGGGTCGCCGGCTCGGCCACGGTCGGCGGCGTCGGCCTGGGCGTGCTGCTGATCCTCGGGTTCATGTTCGAGGTGCTGCCGGGCGGCAGTCGCGTCGTCAGCCACGACGCCACCAAGACGGTCTACGCATGGGGACCGTTCCAGAAGACGGAGACCGCCGGCGACGCCCAGGGCGACGGGTGGTCGCGCTACAACTTCTCGGGCTACGAGGGCCGGCCCCAGTACCCGGAGTACTACGACGTCATCCAGACGATGTCGGAGATCGGCAAGACCAACGGGTGCGGTCGCGTCGAGTGGGAGAACAACGAGGACAACGGCCAGTACGGCACGACGATGGCGTTGATGCTGCTGCCGCACTGGACCGACGGTTGCATCGCGTCGATGGAGGGCCTCTTCTTCGAGGCGTCCGGCACGACGCCGTACCACTTCCTGACCACGGCAGCGATCTCCAAGCAGAGCTCCAACCCGGTGCGCGAACTGCGCTACGACAACAACGACGCGGCCAAGGGCGTGCCCTACATGCAGGCGCTCGGTGTGCGCTACCTGATGGTGCGCACGGCGGAGGCCAAGTCCGCCGCCGAGGCCCAGCCCGGGCTGACGCTGCTGGCGACGAGCGGACCGTGGGAGATCTTCCAGGTCGCCGACTCCGAGATCGTGCAGCCGCTCGCCGTGCAGCCGGTCGTGGTCGACCGCCGTTCCGGCGACCAGCGCGAGCGCAACCTGGAGCTCGGCACGAGCTGGTTCCAGCACCCCGACGAGTGGGCGGCGATCCCCGCCGACGACGGCCCGGCGAACTGGCAGCGCATCCACGTCACCGTCGACGAGACCCGCGCCGTGCCCGATCCGAACCGCGGCGCGGAGAACCCCGACACCCGTGGCAAGCAGGTCGACATCGTCGTGCCGCAGGAGCCGATCGACCCCGTCGCCCTGCCCCCGGTGACGGTCAGCGATGTCGTCATGGGCGAGCAGGACCTCTCGTTCCACGTCGACAAGGTCGGCGTCCCGGTGCTCGTGAAGGTCTCGTACTTCCCGAACTGGACGGCCCACGGCGCCGAGGGGCCGTATCGCATCGCCCCCAACATGATGGTGGTCGTGCCCACGAGCAACGACGTCCGCCTGACGTTCGACCGCAGCACGTCCGATCTCTTCTTCTACGCCCTCACCGGCATCGGCATCCTGTTGCTGATCGCGTCGCGGATCTGGGGCGCCAGGTTGCTCGACGCCATCGACCGCCGGCGCGGCGCCATGACGCCAGCGCTCGCCATCGCCGGTGTGCCGACCTCCTTCAGCAACGACCCGGATGCCCGCCGCTCACCGTGGGCCGACCCGGACCCGGGGCCATCGTCGTGGACCCCATCCGACCTCACGCCGCCACACGGATGGGTGCGCGAGCGCGATCACCCACCGCCGGCCGCGCCGGTTCGTGATCTGGATGACGATCCGGCGACCGATGCCGGAGGTCGGGACGGCGAGGCCGACGGCCCACTAGCCTGACCGCCCGTCATGACAGTGCTCGATGAGATCGTCAAGGCCTACGACGTTCGTGGGACGGTTCCCGACCAGCTCAACGAGACCGTCGCCCGCTCGCTGGGTGTGGCGTTCGCCCGTTACGCCGGGGCTCCGGAGCTGCTGATCGGGCGCGACATGCGCCCTACCGGACCGGCGCTCGTCGCCGCGTTCACCGACGGCGTCCGCAGCCAGGGCGTCGACGTGGTCGACATCGGGCTGGCGTCGTCGGACATGGTGTACTTCGCCTCCGGCCACCTCGATCGCCCCGGCGCCATCTTCACGGCGTCGCACAACCCGGCCGAGTACAACGGCATCAAGTTCTGCCTCTCGGGTGCCCGTCCGGTCGGTGTCGACGGGCTCGGCGAGGTCAAGGCGGTGGCCAGCACGGTGCTCGAGGGCCACGGCCCCGCCGACGCGGCGCGGGGCGGCACGCGACGCGAGCAGGACCTGTTGTCGGCGTTCGTCGACCACGTCATCTCCTTCCTCGACCCGACCGCGGTGCGCCCGCTGCGCGTGGTCGCCGACACCGCCAACGGGATGGGCGGCCTCGTCGTGCCCGCGGTGTTCGAGCGCATCCCGACGGTCGAGCTCGAGGTGATGTACGGCGAGCTCGACGGGACGTTCCCGAACCACCCGGCCGACCCGCTCCAGCCGGCCAACCAGCGCGACCTGCAGGCCCGCGTGCGCGCCGGCGGCTTCGACGTCGGGCTGGCGTTCGACGGCGACGCCGACCGGGTGTTCGTGGTGGACGAGCTCGGCCACGGGCCTGTCCGGATCGACGACGACCGCGATCCTCGCCGCCGCCGTCCTGCGGACCTCGCCGGGTGCGATGGTGCTGCACAACCTGATCTGCTCGCGAGCCGTGCCCGAGGTCATCCGCGAGCACGGCGGGGTGCCGGTGCGCACCAAGGTCGGGCACTCGTTCATCAAGCAGGTGATGGCCGACACCGGGGCCATCTTCGGGGGCGAGCACTCGGCGCACTACTACTTCGCCCGCAACTACCGCGCCGACAGCGGCCTGATCGCCACGATGCTCGTGCTCGGCGAGCTGAGCCGGGCCGCCCAGGAGCTGTCGATCGTGCGCAAGCCGTTCGAGCGCTACTCGCAGAGCGGCGAGATCAACACCCAGGTCGCCGACGTCGGCACCGTCCTCGCGGCGGTGCGGGCGCAGATGGTGGGCCTGCCGCAGGACGACCTCGACGGGCTCACCGTCGACCACGGGTCGTGGTGGTTCAACCTGCGCCCGTCGAACACCGAACCGCTGCTGCGACTCAACCTCGAAGCCGACACCCGCGACGAGTGCGATGCGCACGTCGCCGAGCTGCTGGCACTGATCACCGGTGCCTGAACCAATCGAAGGAATCTGATGGCCCTCGACGCTGCCCTGCTGGAGATCCTCGCCTGCCCCGAGGACAAGGGCCCGCTGTACTACTTCCCGGACGAGGACGTGCTCTACAACCCGCGCCTCGCTCGGGTCTACGACATCCGCGACGACATCCCGGTGATGCTCATCGAAGAGGCGCGCGCCATCGACGAGGCCGAGGCGTCGCGCCTGCAGTCACGCATCGACGGCGAGAACATCGCGCCGACCTTCACGTCGGAGCAGTAGCTTCTCTGCACACGACGGGCTGACCCGATCGGCGCCAGCAGGCCCCGGCCCGCCTCCCCAACACCCACCTGTCTGAGGAGATGTCCATGACCTCAACGCTTGGCACGCGCCGCGATTTCCGCGTCGCCGACCTGTCCCTCGCCCCGTTCGGCCGCAAGGAGATCCTGCTGGCCGAGCACGAGATGCCCGGACTGCGCGCCCTGCGCGCCGAGTTCGGCGCGTCGAAGCCGCTCAAGGGCGCCCGCATCTCCGGGTCGCTGCACATGACGATCCAGACGGCCGTGCTCATCGAGACGCTCGTCGAGCTCGGCGCCGAGGTGCGCTGGGCGAGCTGCAACATCTTCTCGACGCAGGACCACGCCGCGGCCGCCGTCGTCATCGGCCCGCACGGCACCCCTGAGGACCCGCAGGGCGTCCCGGTCTACGCCTGGAAGGGCGAGACGCTCGAGGAGTACTGGTGGTGCACCGACCAGATGATGACGTGGCCCGACGGCGGGTCGGCGAACATGATCCTCGACGACGGCGGGGACGCCACCCTGCTGCTGCACAAGGGCGTCGAGTACGAGAAGGCCGGCGAGGTGCCGGACCCGACGAGTGCGTCGAACCCCGAGCTGGCGATCGTCCTCGGCCTGCTGCAGCGCTCGCTGCGCACCGAACCGACGAAGTGGACGACCATGGCCGCGGCGATCAAGGGCGTCACCGAGGAGACGACCACCGGCGTCAAGCGGCTCTACAAGATGTTCGCCGACGGCGAGCTGCTGTTCCCGGCGATCAACGTCAACGACTCGGTCACCAAGTCGAAGTTCGACAACCTCTACGGCTGCCGCCACTCGCTCGTCGACGCGCTGTGCCGGGCCACCGACGTGATGCTCGGCGGCAAGGTCGCCGTCGTGTGCGGCTACGGCGATGTCGGCAAGGGCTGCGCCCAGAGCCTGCGCGGCCAGGGCTGCCGGGTCATCGTCACCGAGATCGACCCGATCAACGCGCTGCAGGCGGCGATGGAGGGCTACCAGGTCACGACGCTCGACGACGTCGTCGGCGAGGTCGACATCTTCGTGTCGGCCACCGGCAACGCAGACATCATCACGGCCGAGGACATGACGCGGATGAAGCACAACGCGATCGTCTGCAACATCGGTCACTTCGACAACGAGCTCGACATGGCCGGCCTCGCCCGGTCCGGCGCCACGCGCGACGAGCTCAAGCCGGGCACCGACGTCTGGAAGTTCCCCGACGGCCACCAGGTGATCGTGCTGGCGGAGGGACGGCTGGTGAACCTCGGGTGCGCGACGGGCCACCCGAGCTTCGTGATGAGCTGCTCGTTCTCCAACCAGGTGATCGCCCAGATGGAGCTGTTCGGCAACCCCGAGCGCTACCCGGTCGGCGTGTACGTGCTGCCCAAGCACCTCGACGAGAAGGTCGCCGAGCTGCACCTCAGCGCCCTCGGCGTGAAGCTGACCAAGCTCACCGACGAGCAGGCCGAGTACATCGGCGTCAACCCGGGCGGCCCGTTCAAGCCCGAGCACTACCGCTACTGAGCGAGCTCCCGTCCGGACCGCCGAGGTTTGGTCCGGACGGGGCGTCCGCATTACAGTTGCGTGACGGGCGGTGAATGGGAGAGGACCCCCTGATGCCAGCCGCCCACCGCCCGTTCCGCATACGCCACGCCATCGTGGCGATCGGACTGATCGGGTTGACCGCCACGCTCGCCGTCCCGGTCGATCGTGCTGCCGCCGCCCAGGTCACGGGCGGCGGTTTCACGTCCAACGGCAGTGCCGCGCCGACGTCGGTCGCTCGTGGGACCACGGTCACGATCTCGATCCCGGTGACGGCCGCGACCACCCGAGCCGCACTCGTGGACGTCGAGGTCTACGACGGCGCCGGGCGCAAGGCGTACCAGACGTACTGGGACGCCCAGTCGTTCACCGCCGGCGCGACCCGGACGTTCCACGCGACGTGGGCGGTGCCCGCCAACCAGGCGACGGGCAGCTACCGCGTCGACGTCGGGATCTTCCGGCCCGGCTGGGGCGAGCTGTACCACTGGAACCGCGGTGCGACGACGTTCGCGGTGAGCGCCACCCCGGCGACGACCACCACCACGACGGCCGCGCCGACCACCACGGTCGCGCCGACCACCACCTCCACCACGGTCAAGCCGACGACGACCACGGCGGCCCCGACGACCACGACCATCAAACCGACGACGACGACGATCAAACCGACGACGACCACGGCGGTCCCCCCGACCGGCCGGTTCGTCACGCTGCCGCCCGGATCGCCCCTCCCGAGCGACGCCGAGTGCGCGGCCCGGGTCCGACCGGTGCCGATCGAGATCCGTCCGATCAACGCCACCCAGAACGCCACCCGCGGCGTCGGCGGGCGATCCAGCGACCGCCTCTACGCCAGGGTCACCGGCAACTTCACCGGGACCACCGACGAGATCATCCAGTGGGCGTCGTGCAAGTGGGGCTTCGACGAGGACGTCGTGCGGGCCCAGTCGGTCACCGAGTCGTACTGGGATCAGCGCGCCGGTGGCGATCTGACGACGAACACCGCCAACTGCCCGCTCGGCCACCGCAACGGTGAGGACGGCCACGGCGCCCAGTGCCCCGACTCCTGGGGCTTGCAGCAGGTGCGCTACTCGACGTTCCGCTGGGCGTACCCGGAGGTGCCCGGCGTGGTGACGCCGATCACGTCGACGGCGTACAACCTCGACATCGCGCTGGCCGCTCGCCGGCTGTGCTTCGAGGGCTCCGAGACGTGGTTGAACCAGTTCGAACGGGGCCGCGACTACGTCAAGGGCGACCTGTGGGGCTGCGTCGGGATGTGGTTCTCCGGTCGCTGGTACACCCCGGCGTCGCTGACCTACATCGACGTCGTCAAGGGCCACCTGAGCCGCGCGGACGTGGGAGACCGACGGCTTCAAGCGCTACCCCTAGGTCGGGGGCACGGCCACCGCGAAGGGCGCGGCGTTGCTTCGTCACGGCGAAGTGCGCCGCACCCTCGAACGTCTCACCGTCGACGGCCAGGCGCAGTGGGCCGGTCGTCGACACGACGTCCAGCTCGCTGACGCGCTGCTCTCGGTACACCGGGCAGCGGCGCAGTCGACCGACGAGCACCTCGGCCACGAGCCGGGTGCGGGCGAAGCGCCGATCACCCAAGACCAGGCGGACGTCGAGCAGCCCGTCGTCGAGCCGTTCGCGCCATGACGGCGCGAAGCCGGCGGGGGCGTAGGCGCCGTTGCCGATCCAGCCCAGCCACACCGTCGCCGGCTCGCCGTCGATCTCGAGGCGCAACGGTTCCATCCGGGGCAGCTCGCGGGCCAGCGCCACCGCGAGGGCGGCCCACTTCCCGATCTTGGGTTGCAGCCGCTCCCGGGCATCGACGACCTGGGTGTAGCCGCCGAAGCTGAGCGTGTTCACGAACGTGCGGGCCGCCCCGCCGTCGGCCGGCGTGACGCAGCCGAGATCCATGCGGATCGCCGTGCCGGCCCGGATCGCGGCGATGGTGTCCTCCGGGCCCTCGAGGCCGAGGTCGCGCGCCAGGTGGTTGAACGTGCCCGAGGGAACGGCGATCAGCACCTCGTCGTGCTCCACGGCCACGGCGGCCGCCGCGCTCAACGTGCCGTCGCCGCCGGCGGCCCCGATGGCGACGACGTCATCGCGCGGGTCGGCGGACAGGATGTCGACGAGGTCGTCGTCGGGACCGAGCTCGTGGATGTCGGCGGCGGGCAGCTCGGCGCGCAGGACGTCGGCCGGGTTGCCGCGCCAGATCGGACCGGAGTCTGGGTTGACGGCGAGGCGCACGCCGCGGCCGTCGGGCGACGGGCGGGCATCGGGGTCGGGGATCCGCTTCGGTCGCGTCGTGCCGACGTCAGCGGGCCGGGCCGGCAGCACGACCTTGCGGATCCAGAGCCCGGCGGCGGTCGCGCCGCCGATGACGACGGCGATGACGGGGACTCGGCGCTTGCGCAAGACGGCGCAACCTAGCGCCGTGGCAGGATCGCGGGTCATGACCGACGTCACCGACGCCCCGGCGATCGACCTCACGGCCAACGACGCCTTCGACGGGCACCACCCGTGGGCGCAGTACGCGTGGCTGCGGGCCAACGATCCGGTCCACTGGCACCCGGAGGCCGACGGGCCGGGGTTCTGGGCGATCACGAAGTACGACGACATCCGCAGCATCAGTCGTCGGCCGCGCCTGTTCAGCTCGGCGGCGCGGGGCATCTCGATGCTCGAGCCGACCGAGGAGTCCCTCGCCGGGATGCGCCAGATGATGCTGGTGATGGACCCGCCCCAGCACGATCGCTTCAAGCTGCTCGTCAGCCGCGGCTTCACCCCCAAATCGGCGGAGTCGCTGCGCAGGCGGATCGAGGAGCTGGCCGCGCGAGATCATCGACGACGTCATCGAGCGCGGGAGTGCGACTTCGTCGGCGACATCTCCGGCCGCCTGCCGTCGGGGCTGATCGCCGAGCTGATGGGCATCCCGCGCGCCGACGGCGAGCGGCTGTACGAGCTGACCGAGCTGATGCACACGACCGACGACGCGGTGGCCTCGCCCGAGCAGCGCCAGGCTGCGACGGTCGAGATGCTGACCTATGCCGGTGAGACCGCCGCCCGCAAGCGGGTCGAACCGGGCGACGACATCGCCTCGGCGCTGGTGCAGGCCGAGGTCGACGGCGAGCGACTCACCGACGCCGAGCTGCAGTGGTTCTTCCTGCTGCTCGTGAACGCCGGCGGCGACACCACGCGCAACCTGCTCGCCGAGGGCATGCAGCAGCTGTTCGATCACCCCGACGAGCGGGCCCGGCTGCAGGGCGACCTCGACGGCCTGCTGGCCACGAGCATCGAGGAGATGCTGCGGTACACGTCGCCGGTGGTCCACTTCCGCCGCACGGCGATGGAGGACACCGTCGTGCGCGACCAGCCGATCAAGGCCGGCGACAAGCTGATGGTGTTCTACGGCTCCGGCAACCGGGACGAGGACGTGTTCGTCGACCCCGACCGCTTCGACGTCGGCCGCGATCCCAACCCGCACATGGCCTTCGGCGGCGGCGGCCCACACCTGTGCCTCGGACTGCACGTGGCCCGCATCGAGATCGCCGTGATGCTGCGCGAGATCCTGACCCGCCTGCCCGACCTGCGCCCCGCCGGCGACCCGATCCCGCTGGCCAGCAACTTCATCACCGGCGTCAAGTCCATGCCCGTCGCCTGGACCGTCTGACGACCCGATTCTGATGCAGTTGGAGGGCGCCGAGCGCCCTTCAGGCGCCTGAGAACGCGGCGATCACCGGAGCGAAGGCCTCGATCTGGGCCGGCGTGCCGTCGACGTGGACGGCGACGATCGCCTCGTCGACGCCGACCTCGGCGTACTGGCGGTACCGGCCGATGTGCTCCTCGACGGTGCCGACGCAGTCGTCGTAGCGCTCGGCGGCACCGGGTGAGCCGCCGAGGATCGCCGCCTCCGAGAGCGTGGTGACGGTGACCGTCGCCGGATCGCGATCGACGGCCCGGCAGTGGTCGTGGAGGACGGCGACCTTGCGGGCGATCTCCTCCGGCTCGCCGAACAGGTTGCAGGCGTCGGCGTGCTCGGCCACGAGCCGCAGCGTCCGACGCTCGCCGGAGCCGCCGACGAGGATCGGCACGTGCTCCTGCAGCGGGCGCGGGTAGCACGTCGCCGCCGGCACGGTGGTGGTCCGCCCGGTGAACGCGGGCGAGCCCTTGCCCCACATCAGCGGGAGCAGCTCGAGCGCATCCTCGAGCAGCTCGTAGCGGCGGGCGACGGGCGGGAACTCCCAGCCGTACAGCTCGTGCTCGCGCCCGAACCACGCCGTGCCGAGCCCGCAGAACGCCCGTCCGCCCGACAGCACGTCGAGGGTGGCGACGATCTTGGCCAGGTGGGCCAGGTTGCGGTACGTGACGCCGTTGACGAGCGCGCCGAGTCGGGCGGTGGTCGTGGCGGCGGCGAGGAACCCGAGCGTCGTCGTGCTCTCCGGGAGGTCGTCCCACTCCCGGCCCACCGTCGGGATCTGGACGAAGTGGTCCATCACCGAGATCGACGAGAAGCCGGCCTCCTCGGCGGCGCGGGCGATGGCGCCGAGGCGGGGGGCGAGCTCGGCGGCGCCGCCGGGCCAGGACCAGCCGCCGAGCTGGAGGCCGAAGCGCATGGTCATGGGATCCTCCTGTTGGCGGCGCGCCGCCGATGGCGCGTCGTAGAGCGAGCGGGGCACGATCACGACGTCGTCGCCGTCGGACAGGCGGTGCACGCCGGCGAAGGGCTCCGATGCCGAGCGCGGCGACGGCGCTCGGCAGTGCCTTGAGCTGGCTGGTGACCACCGCCGACGGCACGGCCTCGGGCCGCGAGCGGTTGCGGGCCCGCGCCTCCCGTTCGGGGGTGTCGACGACGACGGCGTGGCAGGCGACGCCGGCGGCATCGGCCAGGCGCCGGTAGCGGGCGCGGACGGCCGGATCGAGCGCCGTGGAGTCGATCACGGTCAGCAGGCCGCGGCGCAGGCGCTTGGCGACGATGAGCTCGAGGACCTCGGTGGCGTCCTTGGTCGCCCGCAGGTCGTGGCGATGACGCCCGACGACGGCGCGCAGGTCGTCGGCCGAGACGATCGCCGCCCGTTCGAACCACCGCCCGGCCCACGTCGACTTGCCGGCCCCGGCGACGCCGACCAGCACGACCAGGCACGGGTCTGGCAGACGGACGCCCACGGGCCGCACCGTACGCCGGCCGCTGCGCCGCTAGCTCCGACGACCGGCGACCTGACGTCAGTCCGGTGCATCGTGCCTGGTCACCGGCCACGTGCTCACTCGCGCACCCCTTCGTCATGCTCGACCCATGATCTTCACGACCCGTTGCGCCGGCTGCGAGACACCGGGCGCCCCGATCTGTCGCACCTGCCGGTTCGCGCTCGTCAGCCGGGCTCGCCCCGAGGCACCCGACGGCGTCCTGGTCGCCGCCCCGTTCTCCGGGCGGGTCCGCGACGTGCTGCTCGGGTTCAAGTACCGCAACCGGCGAGCGGTCGCCGGACACCTCGCCGGGTTGCTGGTGAACCGGCTGGTGGCGGCCGATCGGGGCGTCGACATCGTGACGTGGGCGCCCACCAGCCGACGACGACGACGGGAGCGCGGCTTCGACCAGGCCGAGCTCGTGGCCCGCCACGTCGCCCGCCAGCTGGGCGTGCCGTGCCGGCGCCTGCTCGACCGGGCCGACGTCGAGGGTCCCCAGACCGGACGCGATCGTCACGCCCGGCTCCACGCACCGACGTTCCGCGCCCATCCCCACGTGCCCCGGGCGCGCATCCTCGTCATCGACGACGTGGTGACGACGGGCGCCACCTTGCGGGCGGCGACCGCCGAGCTCGAACAGGCCGGCGCCACCGAGGTGGTTCCGGCGGCGTTCGCGGCGACACCGGATCGCCGCCACCAGATGGCTCGGGCGGCCTGAGCCCGCTCGCCGACCGTCACGCCACCGGCCCCCGCTGGGCGCGATCCGTCGCACCTGCCGGCCCGCCAGCGGGCCGGTTGCGCCGAAGCGCCTACCAGGGCAGGCGGTAGGCTCGGACCCCGCATGGGCATCCTCGATCGCATCCTCCGCGCCGGCGAGGGCAAGAAGCTCAAGGCGCTCCAGGGCATGGTGCCCGACGTCAACGCCCTCGAGCCCGCGCTCGAGCGGCTGACCGACGAGCAGCTGCAGGCCAAGACGCCGGAACTGCGCCAGCGCCTCGCCAACGGCGCCGACCTCGACGACATCGCCATCGAAGCGTTCGCCGTCACGCGCGAGGCCGCCAAGCGGGTCATCGGCCAGCGCCACTTCGACGTCCAGCTGATGGGCGGCGCGGCGCTCCACTTCGGCTGGGTGGCCGAGATGAAGACCGGCGAGGGCAAGACCCTCGTGTCGACCCTGCCCGCCTACCTGAACGGGCTCGGCGGCAAGGGCGTCCACCTGATCACCGTCAACGACTACCTCGCCCGGTTCCACGCCGAGTGGATGGGTCGCATCCACAACTTCCTGGGCCTCGAGGTCGGCCTCATCGTCCCCGGGTTCAAGGACTCGCCTGCGGAGAAGCGCCAGCAGTACGCGGCCGACATCACGTACGGCACGAACAACGAGTTCGGCTTCGACTACCTGCGCGACAACATGGCCGGGCGCCTGGCCGACAAGACCCAGCGCGGCCACAGCTTCGCCATCGTCGACGAGGTCGACTCGATCCTCATCGACGAGGCCCGCACGCCGCTGATCATCTCGGGTCGCGTCGCCGACGCCGCCAAGCTCTACTACCGCTTCGCCTCGATCGTCCGCTCGCTGCAGCGCGACGAGGACTACGAGGTCGAAGAGGACAAGCGGGCGGTGATCCCCTTGGAAGCCGGCATCGACAAGGTCGAGGCGGCGCTCGGCGTCGAGAACATCTACGACGAGTTCCAGCAGAACCTGGTCCACCAGATGCAGGTCGCGCTCAAGGCCAAGGAGCTCTACAAGCGCGACAAGGACTACATCATCCAGAACGGCGAGGTGAAGATCGTCGACGAGTTCACCGGCCGCATCCTGGAGGGCCGGCGCTGGAGCGAGGGCATCCACCAGGCGGTGGAGGCGAAGGAAGGCGTGAAGATCAAGGAGGAGAACCAGACCCTCGCGACGATCACGCTGCAGAACTACTTCCGCATGTACGACAAGCTCGCCGGGATGACCGGCACGGCGGCCACCGAGGCCGCCGAGCTGGCCAGCACGTACGAGCTCGGCGTGGTGCCGATCCCGACCAACGAGACGGTGCGGCGCGCCGACCAGCCCGACCTCATCTACAAGGGCGAGGTGGCCAAGTTCGAGTCCGTCGCCGAGGACATCGCCGAGCGCTACGAGCGCGGCCAGCCGATCCTCGTCGGCACGGTCAGCGTCGAGAAGAGCGAGTACCTGTCCCGGCAGCTGAACCAGCGCGGCATCCCCCACGAGGTCCTCAACGCCAAGCAGCACACCCGGGAGGCCGTGATCGTCGCCCAGGCCGGCCGCCTGCACGCCGTCACCGTCGCCACCAACATGGCCGGGCGCGGCGTCGACATCCTGCTCGGTGGCAACCCCGAGGGCCTCGCCAACCACGAGGTGCTCAAGGAGGGTCACGCCCCCGAGGTGATGGCCGATCCGTTCGACCTGCCGCTGCCGCTCGAGCAGATGCCGGAGGACTTCCGGGAGGCCCGGGCGAAGGCGATGGCCCGCTACACCGAGCTCCTCGATGAGTTCAAGGTGCAGTGCAAGCAGGAGGGCGACGAGGTCCGCCAGCTCGGTGGGCTGTACGTCATCGGCTCCGAGCGCCACGAGTCGCGGCGCATCGACAACCAGCTGCGCGGCCGCTCCGGCCGCCAGGGTGATCCCGGCGAGAGCCGCTTCTACCTCAGCCTCGACGACGAGCTGATGCGCCTGTTCGCCACCGGCGCGCTGTCCTACGTCATGAACAAGGCGCTGCCCGACGACGAGGCCATCGAGGCGAAGATGGTCACCAAGGCCATCGAGCGGGCCCAGACCACCGTCGAGACGCGCAACGCCGAGATCCGCAAGAACGTCCTCAAGTACGACGAGGTCATGAACGAGCAGCGCAAGGTGATCTACGCGCGCCGTGACCAGATCCTGGAGGGCGCCGACCTCAAGTCGGCGGCGATGGAGTACCTCGCCGAGGCCGTCAACGCGCTGCTCGAGACGTACTGCGCGAGCCCGGCCGACGACGAGTGGGATCTCGAGGGTCTGGCCAAGGAGCTGGTGACGTTCTGGCCGACGAGCATCGACGAGGAGCGCCTCGACGACTGCCGCAACACCGACCAGATGTACGAGCTCGTGATGGAGGACGCCACCACGTTCTACGGCCGCCGCGAGGGCGAGCTCGGCGAGCAGGTCATGCGCGAGGTCGAGCGCCAGGTGATGTTGCGCATCATCGACCAGCGCTGGCGCGAGCACCTCGAGGAGATGGATTACCTCAAGGAGGGCATCAACCTGCGGGCGATGGGTCAGAAGGACCCGCTGACCGAGTGGCAGCGCGAGGGCTACGAGATGTTCGGCTCGATGATGAAGGGCATCGCCCAGGACTTCGTGCGCTACGTGATGCACGTCCAAGTCGTCCAGGAGCAGGCCCCGGCGCCCGCCGAGGTCACGCAGGAGACCGGCCCGGCCGAGCCCGGCTCGGAGCCGAGCGGGATCGAGACCACGGCGATGTCGGCGACGTCGTCGGCCACCCCCGCCGCCGCACCCGCGCCGACGCCCGCTCCGCGCCGGCCGTGGCCCGCCAGGCCGCGCCGGCGCTGCAGAACCTGCGCACGTCGTCGTCCGACGACGTGTCGGGCTCCGGCTTCCAGCGGGCGGCCGCCGGTGGCGATGCCCCGGCGGAGGTCCTGCGCTCGTCCGGTGCGACCGCCATCGACCAGCAGACCGGCAACGGGCGCCAGGCGAACCGACCGGCCAAGCAGGAGACCGTCGTCAAGGACGAGTGGTCGAAGACGCCGCGCAACGCGCCATGCCCGTGCGGGTCGGGCAAGAAGTTCAAGATGTGCCACGGCGCCACCTGAGCGCCGACATCCTGCATGCGTGACTTCACCGACGACCTGCGCGAGCTGCGTCGACGCCTCGGTGAGGCCGAGGTGTACCTGCGCGTCGGCGAGTCGCGCAACCGGCTGACCGAGCTGGAGGCCGAGATGGGTCGGCCCGATCTCTGGGACGACGCCAACGCGGCCAAGGCGCTCACCGGCGAGTACGCCAACGTCCGCGACGACCTGGCGACCTACGACGCGCTGGCCGCACAGCTGGACGACGCCGAGCTGCTGCACGAGATGGCGCGCGAGGAGGACGACGAGAGCCAGGAGCCCGAGATCCTCGAGTCGATCGGCCAGGTCAAGGCGGGGCTCGATCAGCTCGATCTGCGCAGCCTGTTCACGGGCGAGCACGACGAGGCCGACGCCATCGTCCAGATCAACGCCAAGGACGGCGGCGTCGACGCCCAGGACTGGTCGGAGACGCTGCTGCGGATGTACGAGCGCTGGGCCGAGCGCCGCGGGCTCACGTTCACCGTCGACGACGTCTCCGAGGGCACCGAGGCCGGCATCCTGTCGGCCGAGTTCACGTTGTCCGGGCGCTACGCCTACGGCCTCATGACGAGCGAGCGGGGCACCCACCGCCTCGTGCGGATCAGTCCGTTCGACAACCAGGGGCGTCGCCAGACGAGCTTCGCCGCCGTCCAGGTGTGGCCGATGATGGACGACGCCGACGTCACCCTCGACGAGGCCGACATCCGGATGGAGGTCTTCCGGGCGTCCGGCGCCGGCGGCCAGCACGTCAACAAGACGTCGTCGGCGGTGCGCCTCGTCCATGAACCGACCGGCCTCGTCGCCAGCTCGCAGGAGGAGCGCAGCCAGCTCCAGAACCGGGAGAAGGCGATGGGTCGCCTCAAGGCGATGTACGCGGCGAAGGTCGAGGAGGAGCGCCAGGCCGAGCTCGACGCCATCGGTGGCAAGCAGGCCCAGGTGGGGTGGGGGAGCCAGATCCGCTCGTACGTGCTGCAGCCGTACCAGATGGTGAAGGACCTGCGCACCGACATCGAATCGGGGAACATCACCGCCGTGCTGGACGGCGATCTCGACGAGTTCATGGAGGGCTGGTTGCGCTGGCGCCGGGCCCAGGGCGACGACGCAGGCTGAGTCGCCGACCCGGACGTGCCAAGCTGGCGCCGTCCGCACGACCATCGGGGGGTGGCCAACTTGGGGGTCTTGGAAGGTCTCACCGTGGTCGAGCTGTCGATCGCCATCGCCGCGCCGAGCTGCGCCCGGGCGTTGGCGTTCCACGGCGCCGACGTGCTGCGCATCGAGTCGCGCACCAACCCGGATGTCGCCCGGCTGTTCGGGTCGAACTGGGCCGGCGACCTGAGCACTGCGGCGTACATGGACACGTCCCCGTACCTCCCGGAGATGTCGGCCAACAAGCGCTCGATCGGCCTCGAGCTGAAGACCGCCGAGGGCCGGGCCGCGGCGATGGCGCTGTTGGCGCAGGCCGACGTCTTCATCACCAACTACTCGACGCCCGCCGTGCGTGGCCTGGGGCTCGGACACGAGGACGTCGCGGCGATCAACCCCCGGCTGATCTACATCGCCCTGCCCGGCTTCGGGTCGGACGCTGCGCAGCCGTACTACGAGTTCCTCGCGTGGGGGCCCAACCAGGCGCCGCTCGTCGGGCTCGACGAGCTGACCGGGTACCCGGACCAGGTCCCAGCAGGGATCGCCACCATCGCCCCGCCGGACTACTTCGCCGGCCTGCACGCGATGATGGCCGTGCTCACCGCGCTGGAGCACCGCGATCAGACCGGTGAGGGCTCGTTCGTCGACATCTCGCAGTTCGAGACCACGGTGTCGAGCCTCGGCCCGTTCCTGCTCGATCACGAGCTGAGCGGCAACGTCCCGGAGCGCTCGGGGAACCGCCTCGCGTGGTTGGCGCCGCAGGGCACGTATGCGTGCGAGGGGGAGGACGCCTGGGTCGCGGTCAGCGTCGACGACGACCCGACGTGGGCCGGACTGGCCGAGCTGCTCGGTGGCGATGCCCGTGACGATCGCTTCGCGACGCTCGCCGGTCGCATCGAGCACCACGACGAGATCGACGCGCTCATCGCCGCGTGGGCCGCCCCCTTCGCGCCGGACGACGCGGCGGTGGCGTTGCAGGCGGCCGGGGTCGCGGCGTGTGCGGTGTACGACAACACAGGCGTGCTGGCCGACCCCCAGGTGCGGGCCCGCCACTGGTTCCAAGCCGTCGCCTCGACCCGGTTCCCGGACGGTGACCTGTTCAGCGGGCACCCGATCCGTCTCGGCGCCGAGGCCGGATCGTGGTGGCGAGGCGGGCCGTCGATGGGCGAGGACACGCGCGACGTGTTGATGTCGGTGGCCGGGATGTCGTCGGCCGAGGTCGACGCGCTGATCGCCGCCGGCGGGGCGTTCGAGGACGCCGAGCCCGAGCTGAAGCTGCGCCGTCCGTACCTCGGCGAGCTGGCCGACCACGAGATCGTGGTGACGGTGAAGGAGCTGGCATGACCACCGGTCCGTGGGCCGGCGTGCGGGTCGTCGAGCTGACCGGGCTCACCGGGGCCTACGCGACGCGGATCTGGGCCGGCCTCGGGGCCGACGTGGTCGTCGCCGAGCCCGCCGAGGGCCACGTGCTGCGCAGCCTGCCGCCGTTCGCGCCCGGCGACGACGGGGCGTCGCTGTGGTGGACGTTCTTCGGCCAGGGCAAGCGCTCGGTCGTCGCCCCGCCTGGGAGTGCGGCGCCGCGATGCGCTGCTGGCAACGGCCGACGTTGTCATCACCGACGTCGCGCCCGGCGCCGACCCGCCGGTGCCGGCCCACGAACGCCAGGTGGTCGTCGCCGTGACGCCGTTCGGCCTCACCGGGCCGCGGCGGGATTGGAAGGGATCCGAGCTCGTCGCGTGGGCATCGGCCGGGATCGGCATCACGATCGGCTTCCCGGACCGCCCCCCGGTGGCGCCGGCGACGCCCGTCCAGTTCGCCGCCCACGTCACGTCGCTCTACGCAGTCAACGCGGCGATGCTCGCCCTGCGCGGCCGGCGCCGGACCGGGCACGGCCAGGTCGTCGACATCTCGATGCAGGAGTGCTGCCTGTCGCTGGCTCCCGAGACCGGCGTGTCGATGTTCCTGGACGACCGACTGCGGCGGGGACGCCCGGGCAACCGCCGCGCCGTGACGCGGCCCTGGGGGCTCTATCCGTGCGCCGACGGCTTCGTCTCCTACCTCGTGCTGCAGCCGGCGCACTGGCGGGCCATGGCCGAGTGGATCGCCGAGGAGACCGGCATGGACGCCGTGCTCGAGGACGTCTTCATGGACATGCGAGTGCGGTGGGAGGCCTCGGACTTCATCGACGACTGCACCGAGATGCTCACCCGCCCGCGAACGAAGCTCGATCTGTTCGTGGAGGGCCAACGCCGCGGGATCCCGACGACGCCGGTGAACACGGTGGCCGACCTGCGCAACGACCCGCACCTGCGCAGCGCCGGGTTCTGGCGCGACGAGGAGCACCCGTCGCTCGGTGCCCTGTCGGGGCCGGGCGCACCCTTCCGGGTCGATCACGACTGGTGGCAGTGGGCCGCCGCCCCGGCGCTCGGTGCCGACACCGACGCCGTGCTGGCCAGCGCCTGAGCGACGGCGGGGGATCCGCCGCCGGGCGACGGAACAAACGCGTGTGTCCCCGGTAGCCTGTCGTCGCCTTCGTAACAGGACTGACACACTCCCACCCGTTGCATGATCCGACTCGAGAACGTCACCAAGAGCTACCAGAACGATGTCGTCGCGGTCCGCGACGCCAGCTTCGACGTACCGAAGGGTGAGTTCGTCTTCCTCGTCGGACCGTCGGGCTCGGGCAAGAGCACGCTGCTGCGGCTGCTCAACCGTCAGGACCGCCCCGAGAAGGGTGCCGTCTGGGTGGCCGGGCGCAACATCATCGACATGCCGTCGGGCCGGGTGCCGCAGCTGCGGCGCAACATCGGCAACATCTTCCAGGACTTCAAGCTGCTGACGAACAAGACGGTGTTCGAGAACATCGCCTTCGCCCAAGAGGTCATCGGCAAGCCGAAGCACGTGATCGCCCAGCAGGTGCCCGCGGTGCTCGACCTCGTCGGCCTCTCCGGCAAGGAGGACCGCTTCCCGCATCAGCTGTCCGGTGGTGAGCAGCAGCGCGTGTCGGTCGCTCGGGCGTTCGTCAACCGCCCGCTGATCATGCTGGCCGACGAGCCGACCGGGAACCTCGACCCGGCCACCGGCGAGGGCATCATGCGGCTCCTCGACCGCATCAACAAGACCGGCACCACCGTGCTGATGGCGACCCACGACCAGCGCATCGTCAACACGATGCGCAAGCGCGTCATCCAGCTCGACCGCGGCGTCATCGTGCGCGACCAAGCGCGCGGCGTCTACGAGTAAGCCCCCTCGGCCTCCATGCTCTCACGCCTCACCTACACGTTCCGCGAGACGTGGGCCAGCTTCCGCCGCAACATGACGTTGACGGTCGCGGCGATCATCACGTCGGCCGTGTCGTTGCTGATCTTCGGCCTGACGTTGCTGATGCAACAGGGCTTCGACAACCTCCTCACCGCCTGGGAAGGCGGCGTGGAGATGATCGTCTACGTCAACCCGGGCGCCACCGACGCCCAGCGGGCCGAGATCGAGAGCGCCCTGTCGGCGTCGTCGCAGCAGATCGAGACGTTCCGCTACTGCAACCCGGACTGCTCGATGGCCGAGGCCCAGCGGCTGCTCGCCGGCGACCCGTCGACGCTGAAGCTGATCACGCCGCAGAACATCCCGACGCAGTACAAGGTGGTCCCGACCGACGCCACCGACGTGAACACGTTGCGCCAGCTGCGTGACAGCCTGGGCGACCTCCCGAACGTGTCCAAGATCGTGCTCGCCGACCAGCAGCTCGACGTCATCTCGAAGCTGAAGGGATTCGTGGGCCTCTACACGGTGATCTTGTCGGTCGCCCTGCTGTTCGCAGCCATCTTGCTCATCTGGAACACGATCCGCACCGCCATGTTCGCCCGAAGACGGGAGATCGAGGTGATGAAGCTCGTCGGCGCGACCGACTGGTTCATCCGCGTCCCGTTCATGCTCGAGGGCCTCATCCAAGGTGTGATCGGCGGCCTCGCCGCGTGCGCCGGGCTGTGGTTGATCAACAACCGCTGGACCGCCGGCGTCGTCGACTTCCCGAGCGACAGCGGCTTCGCCGCGCTCGTCGTCGACGACGGCTTCCTGTTCTCCCGGATGCTGATCCTGCTCGGCATCGGCGCCGCCGCCGGGGCCATCGGCTCCGGCATCGCCGCCAGCCGCTTCCTCGACATCTAGCTACTTCTTGCGGATCAGGGTGACGCCGTCGCCGACCGGGAGCAGGTAGCTCTCGACCCGCGCGTCGGCGGCGATCTTGTCGTTGAACGCCTTGATGGCCGCGGTGTCGTCGTCGGTGGCGTCGTCGTCGACGACCCGTCCCGACCACAGCGTGTTGTCGACGAGCAGCAGCCCGTTGGGCCGGACGCGGCGGCAGGAGCTCGTCGAAGTACGCGGCGTAGCCACCCTTGTCGGCGTCGATGAACACGAGGTCGATGACCGGGTCGGCAGGCAGCGCGCGCAGCGTCTCGATGGCCGGGGCGATGCGCAGCTCGATGACGTCGGTGAGGCCGGCCTCGGCCCACGCCTCGCGGGCGAGGGCCGTGTACTCCTCGCTGACGTCGCAGCACAGCAGCGACCCACCGGGCGCCAGGCCGCGGGCGATGCACGTCGACGAGTAGCCGGTGAACGTGCCGACCTCGACGGCGCGCCGGGCCCCGACGAGGCGGGTCAGCAGCGTCAGGAGCGCGCCCTGGTCGGCCCCGACCTGCATGCCGGCGGCGCGTCCGAGCTCACGTGTGCGTTCCTGCAGGCGAGCCAGCACGTCGTCGGGTGGAGCGGTGCGCTCGGCGATGTAGAGGGCGATCTCTGGGGGCAGGAGGCTCTCGCGGTTGCGGCTGACGGCCATGGCGGCGACGGTACCGTGACCCGATGCCTGCGGACGGCCAGAGCCTGTTCGACGTCGTCGGCGGCGAGCCGTTCTTCGTGCGCCTCGTCGACGCGTTCTACGACGGCGTCGCCGACGATCCGGTGCTGCTGCGGTTGTACCCCGAGGCACCCGACCTGACCGGGGCCCGTCATCGCCTGCGGCTGTTCCTGATCCAGTACTGGGGCGGCCCGACGACGTACTCCGACGAGCGCGGCCACCCCCGCCTGCGCATGCGCCACATGCCGTTCCACATCGGCGGCGAGGAGCGCGACCGGTGGCTGACGCACATGCTGGGCGCCGTGGATCTCGTGACCGCCGACCTGCCGGAGGACATCCGCGACGAGGTCGCCGGCGCGCTGCGCGGCTACTTCACCCCGGCCGCCGAGCAGATGCGCAACGACACCGGGCTGCCGATCACGCCGAGTGGGCGGCAGGACCTCCGCAGCTAGCTCGGAGCTGCGGCTCGGTTGTCGAAGAGCTCTGGAAGTGGGGGTGGGCTGGGTCGGGTGACGGGTCGGGCCTCGTCGCCGGCCCGCCGGCGCCCGCCGGTCAGGCGGCGGGTGCTCTGGCTGGTGGGCGCCATTGGCCTTCGTGGATGAGGTGGTGGTGCTTGGAGCAGAGTGGGATCAGGTTGGCGAGGTTCGTGTTGCCTCCTTGCTTCCATTCGGTGAGGTGGTGGATGTCGCAGTCGCCGAAGCGGACGGGGCAGTCGGGTGCGGCGCAGGTCTGGTGCATGGCTCGGAGTGCTCGTCGTTGGTCGGCTGACGCCAACCGTTTGGCTCGGCCGACGTCGACGACTCTGCTCTCGCCGTCCAACACGATCGGGGATGATCTCCGCCTCGCACGCCAGCCGCCTCACCGTTGCCGGTGGGAGGGGCTGGCCGTCGTACGTCTCGCAGACGCTGGACTCGTGGAGGCCGGTGCGGAGCGTCTCGAGGTCGATGAGCACGAGCAGCTCGGCCGGACGCCGTGATCCCGGCGACCGCGCGTCGCGGTGACGATGGCCATGAACGCGTCGGCCTTGAGCTGATCGAACGTACGGTCGATCGTCGGGCTTGGCCTTCTCGGCGGCGACGGCGGCGTCGAACGCGGCCGACAACCGTGGCGTCGGCTTCGGGGTCGAGGCTGATCTGGGTGTGGCACATGCCCTCGCGGTCCATCCAACGACGAACCGCTCGCTGTGACCGCAGCTTCTCGTGGTGGCGCAGGCCCTCGTCGTGGGAGATGCGTCGGGCGAGGTCGCGGACGTGGCGGGCGAACGCGTCCACCGACGTCGACGCAGCCTGGGTCACGAGCTCGGGCGCCATCGTCGCCAGCTCGGCTCGCTCCTGAACATCGAGCCGGTTGCAGGCTCGAGCGATGGCATCGGCGTGTCCGGCCGACACCGTTCCCGCCGCCAGCGCCGAGCGCACCTCCGGCATCGCTTCGCACACGGTCGCTCGCTCGCTGACCACGTCGGCCTCGCGCGATGACCGGCGACCTCCGGCCGCCGCCAGCTCCCGTCGCCTGGCCACGACCGCGGCATCGATCGAGTCGAGCCAACAGCGCAGCCGGTGGACCTGCGTGGAGACCGTCTCGAGGCCGGCGCTGTCGCACGTGGTCGGGTCGGTCTCCGCAACGGACCGCAGCACGTCGACGAGATCGCTGGCCAACATGGGCCAATCATATCGTACATACGTTCCCTTGTCAACGGGAGATCTTGGGCCGATCTCCGGCCCGCGTGCCTAGGTCCGCCGACTCTGGCGGCGGTAGCTTCGGGCCCGCATGAGCGTCGTGAGCGTCCGGGAGCTCCGCAAGGAGTACGGGGCGCTCGCCGCGGTCGACGGCATCTCGTTCGAGATCGGCGAGGGCGAGGTCTACGCCCTGCTCGGCGAGAACGGGGCCGGCAAGTCGACGACGGTGGAGATCCTGGAGGGCCACCGCGCCCGGACGTCCGGCGACGTCACCGTGCTCGGCACCGATCCCGGCAAGGCGACGCGTGAGTTCCGCAACCGCATCGGGATCGTGCTGCAGACCTCCGGTGTCGAGCACGAGCTGACGGCGCGTGAGGCGATCACGATCTATGGCTCGAGCTACGCCGCCCGGCGCACGCCCGAGGAGGTCATCGAGCTCGTCGGCCTGACACCGCAGCTCGACCAGCGGGTCGGCACGCTGTCGGGCGGTCAGCGGCGGCGGCTCGACCTCGCCCTCGGGATCGTCGGTCGTCCGTCGCTGCTGTTCCTCGACGAGCCGACGACCGGCTTCGATCCGGCCGCTCGGCGGCAGGCATGGGACCTGGTGCGCGAGCTGTGCTCCGGCGGCACGACGGTGCTGCTGACCACCCACTACCTCGACGAGGCCGAGCACCTCGCCGATCGGGTCGGCGTCCTGGCAGCAGGGCGGATGGTCGCCGAAGGGACGCCCGAGGAGCTCGTCGGTGGCTCGGGCACGACGGTGGTCCGCTTCGACCTCCCCGCCGGTACCGGCGCCGCCGACCTGGCCGGCGTGGTCCCGTCCGGCGCGTCGGTCGGCCCCGACCGGGTCGAGTTCACGACGACGTCGCCGACGTCGGCTGTCCACGCCGTCACCGGCTGGGCGCTCGAGCGTGGCGTCGAGCTGACCGGGCTCGTGGTGACCCGGCCGTCGCTGGAGGACGTCTTCCTGCAGCTCGCCGCCGAGCAGGACGCGGCCCACCGATGAGCTACCCGTCGCCGGTGGTCCAGCTCGCCCGCCACACACGGACCCAGGTGAAGCTGTTCGCCCGCACGCCGATCGCGGTGTTCTTCGTCATCCTCCTGCCGCTGATCATGCTCGTGCTGTTCAACGCGCTGTTCGGGAGCAACACCGTGGACACCGGCTTCGGCCAGTGGAAGACGAGCCAGTTCTACACCGGCTCGCTGGCGGCGTTCACGGCCGTGTCGGCGACGTTCACGAGCCTCGCCAACACCGTGCCGATCCGGCGTGACGAGGGCGTGCTCAAGCGCTGGCGGGGCACGCCGGAGCGACCGTGGGTCGTGCTCGGCGGGATGATCGGGGCGTCCATCCTGCTCGCCGCCGTCGGCGCGATCGTGATGATCGCGCTCGGCCTCGCTGCCTACGACCTCGAGATCGAGGCCGCCAAGGTGCCCGCCATGATCGTGACCTTCCTCGTTGGTGTCGCCGCGTTCGCGGCCATGGGGATGGCGGTCGCCGGCATCTGTCCCAACGCCAGCGCAGCATCGGCGCTGGCCAACGTGATCATCCTGCCGATGGCGTTCATCTCCGACGTCTTCATCGCCATCGAGGACCCGCCCAGCTGGCTGGCCACGCTCGGCGACATCCTCCCGTTGAAGCCGTTCGCCCAGGCGTTCCAGAACTGCTTCAACCCGGAGGTCGCGGCCCCGGCGTTCGACTGGCCGCGCCTCGCCCGGGTCGCCGCGTGGGGCGTCGTCGGGCTGCTGGTCGCCCTCAAGTGGTTCCGCTGGGAGCCGTCGAAGGGCGGCACGACGCGCGGCCGCCGGTCGCGTGCCGCGGCCGCCGCCAGCGAGGGCTGAGCCGGCGATCCGTCAAGATGGCGGCATGCACCCGGAGCTGACCGATGAGCACGAGGCGCTGCGATCCGTCGTGCGCGAGTTCGTGGAGGCCGAGATCGAGCCGCACGCCGAGGCGTGGGACCGCGACCACACGTTCCCCGTCGACACCGTGCTGGCGATGGGCGAGCTCGGGCTGTTCGGCATCCCGTTCCCCGAGCCGTACGGCGGCGGCGGCGACCTGACCGGCCTGTGCGTGGCCATCGAGGAGATCGCCCGCGCCGATCAGTCGCTGGCCATCACGCTGGAGGCCGGGGTCGGACTCGGCGCCAACCCGATCTACAAGTTCGGGACACCGGAGCAGCAGGAGCGCTGGCTGCCCGACCTGTGCGCCGGCCGCACGCTCGGTGGCTTCGGGCTGACCGAGCCCGATGCCGGCAGCGACGCCGGCGGGACCCGGACGAAGGCCCGGCTCGACGAGGAGGCGGGGGAGTGGGTGATCGACGGCGAGAAGTCGTTCATCACGAACTCGGGCACGCCGATCACGTCGCTCGTCACCGTCACGGCGCTGACCGGGCCGGGCGAGATCTCGACGATCATCGTGCCCGCCGGCACGCCCGGCTTCGAGGTCCAGCCGCCGTACCGCAAGATGGGCTGGCACGCGTCGGACACCCACGGGCTGACGTTCGTCGAGTGCCGTGTCCCGCAGGAGCACCTGCTCGGGCCGCAGGGTCGCGGCTTCGCCCAGTTCCTCGAGATCCTCGACGAGGGGCGCATCGCCATCGCCGCGCTGGCCGTCGGGGTGATCCAGCGCTGCGTCGACGACTCGGTCGCCTACGCCAACGAGCGCCACACGTTCGGCCGGCCGATCGGCTCCAACCAGGGCATCGCCTTCCGCTGCGCCGACATGCAGGTCGCCGGCGCCGCCGCCCGCCGCCTCGTGTACCACGCGGCGTGGCTGCGCGACACCGGGCGCCCGTTCAAGACCGAGGCGGCGCAGGCCAAGCTGTTCGCCACCGAGGCGGCGATCGAGGCCACGCGCTCGGCGACGCAGGTGTTCGGCGGCTACGGGTTCATGGACGAGACGCCGGTGTCCCGGCACTACCGCGACGCCAAGATCCTGGAGATCGGCGAGGGCACCAGCGAGGTCCAGCGGATGGTGATCAGCCGCGCCCTCGGGCTGCGGGTGTGACTCAGCCGACCGCCGCCGTCGACTGCGATTGCGACTGTGATTGCGATTGCGGCGCCGGGGTCTTGACGCCCTTCGGCTTGCGGAAGAAGAGGTAGAGCACGGGGATCAGGTAGCCGAGGTAGCCGATGACCTGCTCGATCGACGGCCGCGGGTCCCAGCCGAAGATGCCGGCGAGGAAGCGGCCGGACTGGCTGTCCTGGGTCAGCCAGCGGTAGCGGGTCAGGTCGTAGACGTCGTTGGCGTTCCACGAGCCGAGGTCGCCGCTCGCCTGGAAGAACAGGATCGCCCGGCTCACCAGGCCGGCGGCGAACAGGATGATCAGCACGCCGGTGATCTGGAAGAACCGGCGCATGTTGAACTTGTGGGCGCCCTGGTAGACGATCACGCCGAGCACCGTCGCCGCGGCGAGCCCGAGCAGCGTGCCGGCGATGATGCTGCCGCCGCCGTCGTTGGTGGTCGTCGAGATCAGGAAGAGCGCCGTCTCGAGGCCTTCGCGCAGCACGGCGACGCCGGCGACGAGGCCGAGGGCGATCCCCGACTGGGCGGCGATGGCGGCCGCCGCCTTGCCCTCGAGCTCACCTTTCAGGGCCCGGGCGTGGGTCCGCATCCAGAAGATCATCCAGGTCAGCAGCAGGGCGGCGGCGACGCAGATGATGCCGAACGTGCGCAGGCGAGCCGTGCCCTCGAGGCCGTCCAGCGTGACCTGCAGGATGATGCCGACGAGCACGGCGATGGCGAGGGCGATCCCGGTGCCGGCCCACACCCACTTCGCCTGATCCGGGCGTTCACTGCGCTTCACGAACGCGAGCACGATGGCGACGATCAGTGCTGCTTCGAAGCCCTCTCGAAGCGCGATGAGGAAGCTCTCACCCATATGTCAGGAGTGCTTAACACACGGACCCGCGGTCCGGAAGTCGCTCGTCAGTAGTGGTAGGGGACGCCGGTCCAGTCGGGCGGCCGCTTCTCCAGGAACGCGTCGCGTCCCTCGGCCGCTTCGTCGCTGGCGTAGGCCAACCGGGTCGCCTCGCCGGCGAACAGCTGCTGGCCGACGAGCCCGTCGTCGATCAGGTTGAACGCGTACTTCAGCATCCGCTGCGCCGTCGGGCTCTTGGCGTTGACGGCCGCCGCCCACTCCAGCGCCGTGCGCTCGAGGTCGGCGTGGGCCACGGCGGCGTTGATCGCGCCCATCCGGTAGTAGTCGGCCGCCGAGTACTCGCGGCCGAGGAAGAAGATCTCGCGGGCGAACTTCTGGCCGACCTGGCGGGCCAGGTAGGCCGAGCCGAAGCCGCCGTCGAAGCTGGCGACGTCGGCGTCGGTCTGCTTGAAGCGGGCGTGCTCCTCGCTGGCCAACGTGAGGTCGCACACGACCTGCAGGCTGTGCCCGCCGCCGGCCGCCCAGCCGGGCACGACGCAGATGACGACCTTGGGCATGAACCGGATCAGGCGCTGGACCTCGAGGATGTGCAAGCGCCCGGCGCGGCCGGGCTCGATGTCCTTGGCTTCCTCCGAGCTCGAGTACTTGTAGCCGTCCTTGCCGCGGATGCGCTGGTCGCCGCCCGAGCAGAACGCCCAGACGCCGTCTCGTGGCGAGGGGCCGTTGCCGGTCAGCAGGACGCAGCCGACGTCGGTCGACATGCGGGCGTGGTCGAGCGCCGTGTACAGCTCGTCGACGGTGTGCGGTCGGAACGCGTTGCGGACCTCGGGCCGGTGGAACGCGACCCGTACCGTCCCCTGGTCCACGGCACGGTGGTACGTGATGTCGGTGAAGTCGAAGCCCTCGACCTCACGCCAGGCTGATGGATCGAACAACTCGCTCACCGGCACGCCAGGAGCGTAAGGGGAGTCCGACGATTACCGTCCCGGGCATGCACATCGCGGGGGTCAAGGGGCTGCCGGAGATCAACCCGGGCGACGACCTGGCGGCGCTGATCATGGCGACCGGCGAGGTCGTCGACGGCGACGTCGTCGTCGTGACGTCGAAGATCGTGTCCAAGGCCGAGGGCCGCATCGTCGAGCTCGACGCCGTGACGCCGTCCGGGTTCGCCACCGACTGGGCGACGAAGTGGGACAAGGACCCCCGGGTGGTCGAGCTCGTGCTGCAGGAGTCGAAGCGCATCGTGCGGATGGTCGGGCCGGTGATGATCACCGAGACCCACCACGGCTTCGTGTGCGCCAACAGCGGGATCGACCAGAGCTCGAGTGGCGCCCACGGCCGGGTGGTGCTGCTCCCGGAGGATTCCGACGCCTCGGCCCGCCGCATCCGGGGCCGGTTCGCCGAGCTCGGCGCCGACGTGGCCGTCATCATCAGCGACACGTTCGGGCGCCCGTGGCGCGAGGGGCAGACCGACGTCGCCGTGGGAGTCGCCGGCATCGCGCCGATGCACAGCTACATCGGCGAGGTCGATCCGCACGGCCACGAGTTCCGGGTGCAGGAGCTGTGCGTCGTCGACGAGCTGGCGGCCGCCGCCGAGCTGGTGAAGGGCAACACCAGCCGGGTGCCGGTCGCCGTCATCCGCGACTTCGCCTGGCAGCGCGACGACGAGGCGTCGATGCGGACCGTGATCCGCGACGCCGAGCGCGACCTCTTCCGCTGAGCTAGGCGCGCAGGTCGTCGAGCTCGGGGTGCACGCCGAGGTACTCCTCGACGAACCAGCACGTGGCCACCACCTTGTGGCCGCTGTCGCGGACGTCGGCGAGGGCCCGCCCGATGAGGTCGGCGGCGTAGCCGTTGCCGCGATGGGCGGGCGGCGTGAGCGTGTGGTGGAACACGAGCGTGCCGTCATCGAGCGGGCGGTAGTCGGCGAGCGACACCGTCTCGCCGTCGCGGACGAGGCGGTACTGGTGGGCGGTCTCGTCGTGCTCGAGCGTCGTGGTCACACCGTCATTCAACCCGTCGCGCCCGATCATCAATCCAACCGGCGGATGGGGCCGTCGGGCGGGCGGGCGACGCCGACTCGGATCACCGCGTCGGTCACGGCAACGCCCTCGGCAGAGGCGATGATCGGGTTGAGGTCGACCGAGGAGATCTCGTCGTGGTCGCTGATCAGCTGGGCGACGCGCATCAGCGTGTCGACGACCGGCCCCGGCGCGAGGCCGGCCCCCTCGAGGGCTGGGCCGGCGCGCGAGCCGGCCAACAGGGCGGCCGCGCTGGCCGACGACAGCGGTGCCAACCGCGAGGCCTCGTCGCTGACCAGGTCGGCCGTCGAGCTCCCCAGCCCGATCGCCACCAACGGACCGAGCTTGTCGTCGACGGTGCTGCGGATGCGCAGGTCGAGACCCGGCGCGACCATCGGCTGCACGCGCACGGACGCCGCATCGTCGCCGAGCGCCTCGCGCATCACCCCGACGGCCTCGAGGACGTCGGCCTCGTGGGCCAGGTCGAGGGCGACGCCGGCCCGCACCGAGCGCCCGAGGTGGCGGCGCTCGGCCTTCACCGCGACCGGGTAGCCGATCTCCGAGGCGAGGGCGACGGCGTCCTCGGCCGGGCCACAGCGGGTCTCCGGCGCCACGACCCCATAGGCGCGCAGCACGGTGCCGACGGCATCGACGTCGAGGTGGTCGTCACCTCGCTCGACGGCCGCTGTGATCGTGGCGTGGGCGCCGGCGCGGTCGATGTCACCGACATCGGTCACGCTGGCCGCCGACTCGTCGGTGAGCCAGGCGCCGTAGAGGTGGACGCGACCGAGGACGCCCGCCGCCGGCTCGGGGAACCCGAACGCCGGCAGGGTCGAGCCCGGACGCAGCGGTCCGTCGCGCCCGCCCATCAGCACGGTCACGATCGGCTTGGTGGCGCCGACCGCGGCGGCCTCGATGGCTGCCACCGGCGCGTCGACCAGCTCGGCCAGGGGTGGCGCGTGCACGACCATCACCGCGTGGACGGTGTCGTCGGCGAGGGCGGCGCGCAGTGCCGCCGCGTAGTCGTCGGGCGTCGAGCGCCAGTCGAGCGGCGGCGTGCTCGGCACGACCTCGAGGCGCGCCGTGTGCAGCGCCGCTTCGCTGAGGGTGTGCGGGCTGCGGGCGTTGGACAGCAGCGCGACGCGCGGCCCCGTCATGATCGGCTGGGTGGCGAGGACTCGGGCGGTGTCGAGCATGGCCGCGACCGTCGGGACCTCGATGAGACCGGCCTGCTGGTAGAGCGCGCCGCCCGTCGGACCGATCGCCGCGGCACCGGTGCGCACGGCCACGATCGGACGGTGCAGCGACACCCGCCGGGCGATGCGGGCGAACTTGCGGGCGTTGCCGAACGACTCGGTGTACATCGCGATCACCCGGGTCGTCTCGTCGTCCTCCCAGAACTGCAGCAGGTCGTTGCCCGACACGTCGCTCTTGTCGCCGAGCGACACGAACCACGACAGCCCCATGTGCAGGTCGGTGGCCAACCGCAGCACCGACGCACCCAACGACCCGGACTGCAGCGAGATGGCGACGCCGCCGGGCGACAGGTCGGCCGGCACGAGCAGGGCGTCGACACCGACCGATTCGCGCGGCGCGGCGACGCCCATGCTGCCGGGACCGATCAGGCGCACGCCGTAGTTGCGGGCCTTGGTCACGAGGGCGTCGATGTCGACGTCGGTCCCCTCGAGGGACGTCACGATGACCGCACCGCGGACCCGCGCCGCGATGCAGTCCTCCACGACGGTCGGGAGGGCGGCGGCCGGCACGGCGACGACCGCCAGGTTGACGTCGGCGGGGACGTCCTGCAGGCGGGCGAACGCGGTGTGCCCGTCGACCGTGTCGTGGGCCGGGTTCACCGGGAACACCTCGCCCTTGGCCGCTGCGGTGACGTGCCGCCACAGGGCCCGCCCGATCGAGCCGCGCTCGTCGCTGGCCCCGACGACGGCGATCGTTCGGGGCAGGAGCAGGCGGGCAACGGCGCGCGAGTCGGCGCGCTGCTCCCGGCGCTCGACGGAGTCGCGGAACTCGTCGGTCTCCTCGAGAGCGAAGTCGAGGTCGACGACGCCGCTGTCGAAGCGTCGCTCGACGGGCCAACCCGCACGGCTGAACACGGCCAGCATCGGGCGGTTGTCGGCGAGCACCTCGGCGGTGAAGCGCACGATGCCATTGGCGCGAGCGACGGTGGCCAGGTGCTCGAGCAGGAGCGTGGCGATCCCCTTGCCCTGGTGCGCATCGTCCACCTGGAAGGCGGCGTCGGCGTCGTCGCGACCGGCCCACCGCTCGTAGCTGGCCCACGCGATGAACTCGCCCTGCCGCTCCACGACGAGGGCCACCCGGTTCACGAGGTCGACCTCCGTGAAGTGGCGGAGATCGGCTGCGCTCAGGTGCGGCTTCGGCGAGAAGTAGCGCCGATAGATGCTGTCGCGGGACTGCCGGTCGTGGAAGGCGGCCAGCGCCGGCGCATCGTCCGGACGGATCGGCCGCACGAGGGCGCTCTCGCCGTCGCCCAGCACGACGGTGCTCGACCAACGCTCGGTGGGCTCCGCGGTCGCGGGCGGTGCGGCGGCCATGGATCGATGATGCCACGGGGTTCCACGGCGCGGATCGTGGCCGGTGTCACCGTCGGCGGCGGGTACGCACGTCCTCCAACTCGACCTCGACGACGGTCCGCGCCGGAGCCCGACGGCGCGGCGGCGCCGGGCGAGCCCGGTAGCGGGTGCGGACCTCGCACGGCGGCTCCTCGGGTGGCGGCGTCGTCAGTTCGCCGCGGATGCGAGCCACGGTGTCGGGCCCCCAGATCCGGGCGACGACCAGGTACGCGGCGTCGATCGCGCTGGCCTGGCCGGTGGCCGTCACGAACGGTCCGTCGACGGCGACGCGGTCGTGGGAGACGGTGACGCCGTGGCGCTCGAGCAGCGGGCCGGCGAGCCAATGGGTCGCCGCCGTGCGGCCGCGCAGCACGCCGGCCGCGGCGAGCAGGGCCGAGCCGGTCGAGCTGGTCAGCACGAAGTCGGGCCGGACGGCGAGCGTCCATGCGGCGATCTCGGGATGGCGATGGCTGCCGAGCCCGCCGGGCAGCACGACGATCGAGGCGTGGCGGACGTCGTCGAACGTGGCATCGACGATCTGCACGCCGCCCGGCCCGGCCACGGGGCCCTTGGCCGCGCCGACCGTGACGAGGTGGACGTCGGGCGCCCGGCCGAGCACCGACCGGAAGGCGTGGGTCTCATCGGCCAAAACGCCCTGGTAGGCGACGATGGCGACCTGTCGTTCCATGTGTGCAACTCCCGTTCGGCGTGCAGTCTCGCGCGGCGACCGCGTCACGATCAGCGGCGTTCAGCGCCGGTTGCAGCGGGTGAACAGGCGGCGGTCCTTGCCCGGGCCGCTGACGTCCCACACGACGCGCATCGTCCGGAGGTCGGCGGCGATGACGACGAGCCCGCGATACGTGTCCGGTGGGCAGTCGTGGACGACCGGCGAGCCAGGGGACCACGGGTGGAAGGGGCGCCCATCGTCGAAGCACACGACCCAGCCCGCGGCCTCGTGGCGAACGACGAGCCGGCGGGTGACGGGGAGCTGTTGATCGCCCCACCTGAGCACGCCCTCCTCGCACCACGCCACGTCGTCGCCTTCGGCGGCGAGCGTCAGGGTTCCGACGACCCGCCCGAACTGGGGTGCCCCACCATCAGTCGGCCGATCGACGATCCGCCGGGCGAGGTCCCAGACGCCGAGCAGGTCGGTCGGTTCGACGGCCGGCACGGGCTCGAGTCTCGCGCCCAGGTCAGCGCGGTCGCCGGCCCCAGGTCTGGACGACCTGGGCCGTGGTGACGACGGTGTCGGGCCGCCCGATGACGGCGTCGAGCTCGGCGAGGAGGCCGTCGATCTCCGCATGGTCGGTCTGCCCGGCGGCCACGGCCGCGTCACGCAGCGCGTCGAGCGTGAGGCGCTGGATCCGCTTGCGGTCGCCGACCAGGGCCGCCGGCTGGGCGACGTGGACACCGACGTCGACGAGCCCGGCTGCGACCAGGTGCGGCGGGAGCTGCGGGCCGATGTTCGGATCTCCGCCGTTGGCCCGCACGGTGCGCGAGTAGATGTCGACGGCACGCTCGAACGCCGCCGACCGCGGCGCGCACCAGGCGCCGGCGATGTGGGTGTCCTCGATGATCAGCACGCCACCCGGCGCCAGCAGTCCGCCGAGCGCTCGGACCCAGCGTCGACCGTCGCCGAGATGGGACAGCAGGAAGCGGGCGTACACGACGTCCGCGAACGGACCCCGCTCGACCGTCGTCGCGACGTCCTCGACGATGAGCTCGACGTTCGCCGCGGCCTCGGCGCGGGCCAGCTCGACCTTGACCTCGTCGGCGTCCGTGCCGATCACCCGCCCGTCGATCGCCCGCGTCGCGAGCATTGCCGTGACCTCCCCGCCACCGCAGCCGACGTCGATGCAGGCGGCGCTGCTGGGGATGCCCACGCGATCGAGCAGCGTTGCCGTCGTCGGCGCCATGACGGCCGACAGCACCCGCAAGCGCTCCCGGCCGACGGTGCCGCCACGGATGGTGTACGTCCCTGCTCGCATGGCTCTGAGCGTGCGCCCGTCCCTCACGACGACGCGTGGAGAGCACCCGGAGATCGGGTGGAGATCGGGCAGTCGCCGACCCGTCAGGTGAAGCGGTAGCGGGTGTGGCTGTAGGGGTCCTTGCCGAAGGCGTAGGCCCGGGACGGCTCGACGCGGAACACCTCGGCCCGTCCGCCGTGGTGGGCGAAGGCGCCGTCGGCGACGTCGAAGTGCCACTCCGCGCCGTACTTGTCCTCCCACGCCGCGGCCAGCGATCGCAGCTGGGCGTCGTCGGTGACCGGCGTCGCCGTTCCCTCGACGGCGATGTCGAGGCCGGCGTGCAGGGTGTTGGTGCCGGTGCTCATCAGCACGTCCGGGTTGGACGCGATGTTGCGGGCCTTCTGCTCGTCGGGGCCGGTGCAGAAGTGCAGGGCGCCGTCGGCGTAGACGCCGATCAGCGGCGTCATGTGCGGGCCGCCGGACGCCCGCACCGACGTCAGCCAGTACAGCTCGGCGCCGCCGAGCGCCTGCTCGACGCTGGCCCACGGCGTCGCGGCGACGCTCTCGTCGCCGTAGCGGGCGTCCAGGTCGGGGGTCGGGGAGGAAGCGGTCATGGGAGAACGACCCCGCCGGACTCCTCGATTCATCGATCTGGGCGCGAAACCGTCGCAGAACTGCGACGGTTTCGCGCCCAGAAAGCCCAGTGAGACGGATCGCGCCCAGATCGCGAGGGCGCGAGACTGCACGGCATGGCTGGCATCGCCCTCGTGCTCGGCGCCGGGGGGACGGTCGGCCACGCCTTCCACGCCGGTGTGCTGGCCGCCCTGTCCGACGTCCGCGGCTGGGACGCCCGCCGCGCCGACGTCGTGGTCGGCACGTCGGCCGGTTCGGTCGTCGCCGTCCTGCTGCGTGCCGGCATGCCGCCCACCGACCTCTCCCAGCGGGGCAGCCGACTGCCGTTGTCAGCGGAGGGCGAGGCGGTCGTGCGCCGGGCCGGCCTCGGGCCGCCCCGGCCGCGCCCACCCCGCCGGCGGGCCTCGGGGTCGATGGCGTCGCCGGCCCGCCTCGCCCGCGCCGCTCGCCGCGCCGTGGGCGGTGACGCCGGGATCACTGGCGGCCGCCGTGCTGCCGGCCGGTCAGGTCGCGACGGCCGACATGGGCGTCCCGTTCGACAACCTGTACGGCGAGACGTGGCCGAGTCAGCCGACCTGGCTCGTGGCCGTGCAGCTCGACAGCGGCCGGCGCGTCGCGTTCGGGCGGCCGGGCGCGCCGGCGGCTCGCGTGTCCGATGCCGTGCGGGCGTCGTGCGCCATCCCGGCGTACTTCGAGCCCGCCGTGATCGACGGCCAGCGCTACGTCGACGGTGGCGTGCACTCGACGACGAACGCCGACCTGGTCGCCGGCGAGCGCCCCGACCTCGTGCTCGTCAGCGCGCCGATGTCAGCGGCACGGGGCGCGCTCGGACGCCTCGACGCGATGAGCGCGGTGCGCCGCTTCGCCAGCCTGTCCCTGGCCCGAGAGGTCTCCGGGCTGCGCGCCAAGGGCATCCCGGTCGTCGTGTTCCAGCCCACCGCGCGCGACCTCGAGGTGATGGCCGGCGACTCGCTCGATCCGGCGAAGTTCGCCCCGGTCTCGGCGCGGGTGCGCGAGACGGTGCGCCAGCGGCTGGCCAGACAGGACGTCGCCGACCGGCTCGGCGCGCTGGGCTGAACCCTCAGCCGACCCGGTCGCGCACGCGCAGCTCGTCCCCGAGCGCGACCGCGCCGCCCTGCGCGATGAGCAGGCCGACGCCGAGGTGGGTCTCGCGCTCGGCGTTGATCGTGCGCAGGACGTCGAGGTCGCGCTCGATGCCACCCGGCTGCGGGCGCGTCGTCATCACGCAGCGGTCGATCGCCTTGACGACGTCGGCCACGACGTCGCCGACCTCGATGCGATGACCGACGAAGCCCTGCTCGACATCGACCCCGTCCGTCTCGATCAGCACGTTGCCGCGGAAGCGGCGGCGGTCCCAGTCACCGATGGTGCCGGTGCCGATGACCGAGACCCGTGTCTTGCCGGAGTCGTGGAACGTGCCGTCGGGTCCGTCCCACTCGAACCACGGTGACCCCGCTTCGTCCTCGAAGTCGGCGGCGATCTCGTAGCGCCCGGGGACCCCGCCGCCGGCGTGGCGCAGCTCGATGTCCCGGCCCAACCACGCCGACAGCGCGGCGTCATCGGCCGCCACCGAACCGTCGGGGAGCGTGATCTCGACGTCGTCGCCGACCAGCCGGGCCGACGCGAACAGCAGCTCGGGGACGCGGCGGGCGGTCAACGCCAGCCCGGTGCCGAGGTCGACCAGCGCCCACTGCCGATCACCGTTGATGCCGAGCTCGTCGATCGTGGCCGTGGCGAGCTCCTCGCCCTGCATCGACTTGACGGGAAAGCGCCACAGGCTCACGACTCGCATGCCGCGATCCTGCCAGAGCGGGAATCCATGCCGTCTCCACACCCGCTCCATGCGGGCGCCACGCCGGTTCCTCCATGGTGACGAGGCCACCGAGGCCACCGATCAGAGAAGGATCTCCCATGTCGCCTGCCAGCTCGTCGACGCTCGCCCGCCCCGAGGGCGCCGACACGTCTGACTACGCCATCATCCACCACGCCATCCGCAGCGCCGGTCACGCCCTCGCCGATGCCGCGGCGACGCTGACCGTCGCCGATCAGCGGCGGCTGCAGGCCTTCATGAAGTACTGGCACGGTCACACCGGCGAGATCCTCGGCCACCACGGCATCGAGGACGTGATCTTCTTCCCGTCGCTGCGGGCCCGCTCGATGAGCTCCGTCGCGGTGCTCGAGCAGCTCGATGCCGAGCACCACCACCTGGATGAGCTGATGGACGCGGCCGAGCTGGAGCTCGGCCGGGTCGTCGCCGGCGCCGCGCCGACGGGTGCGGTCGATGCCCTGCGTCGGCTGGCCGACGTGATGGACCGCCACCTCGACGTGGAGGACCGCGAGATCGTGCCGCGCTTCGTCGAGCTGTACACGGCCGACGAGTACGAGGCACTGACCAAGGCGGCGATCAAGCAGACCGGGATCAACAAGCAGGCCGCCTTCACCGTGCCCTACATCGGCTACTGGTCGAGTGCGGAGGAGCGCGAGCTGCTGCTGGCCCAGGCACCGGTGCCGTTCCGGATCCTGTACCGCGCCACCCGGCGCCGCCACGGCAAGCTCGCCGCGCTGGCGCTCGGGCGGTGATCAGCCGACGGTGACCGCGGCCAGGCTGGCGATCGCCGTCGTGCGCTTGGGCTGGCGCACCTCGTGGCGGTCGTAACCGTTCGTCACGAACGCGAACGACAGCCCGGTGGCCGGATCGGCCCAGCAGATCTGGCCGCCGGCGCCGTTGTGGCCGAACGTGCCGGGCGACACCGTGCGGCCCATGCCGCGGGCGTGCGACCAACCGTCGTCGCCGGCAAGGATCAGCCCGAGCGAGCGGTTGGCGGGGACGCCGGCCGGATCGGGCAGGCGGTTGCGCACGCGTGACGTGACGTCCTGGCGCAGGTCCTCCGGCCACACGTCCTCCTGCCCGTGGAGCAGCCGTTGGTAGAACGTCGCCATGTCGACGGCGCGGGCGAAGCCCCCGCCCCCGGGCACCCCGACGGCGCGGGCCGCGGGCTCGTTGAAGCGCAGGACGGCGTCGTCGGTGACCTCGGTGACGGGGAGCGCCGGCACGCCGAAGGCGGCCATCAGCTCGTCGCTCGTGGCCGGCTCGCCGACGAGCACGAGGTCGGCGATGTCGTCCTGGTCGTCTTCGGGGATCCCGAGCAGCCGAGGCAGGCCGAGCGGCTTCGTGACCAGCTCCTCGACGGCGTCACGGAAGTCGGTGCCGGTGACCGTCTCGATGAGCTCGGCCTGGACCCAGTGGGCCGCGGTCGGGTGGTACTCGTAGCGCGTCCCGGGCTCCCAGTTGAGCCGCCACGACGCCATCTTCTCCCGCCGGGACGCCCGCTCACCCCACACGGCCGGACCCATCGGGGCGTACGGGAAGCCGGACTGGTGCAGCATGACCTGCTCGAGCGTGATGTCCTGCTTGCCGTTGGCCCCGAACTCCGGGAACCACGTCGTCACGGGCAACGCCGGGTCGAGGGCGCCCTCGCCGATCAGCCGCCACACGGTCGAGGCGACGAGCGGCTTGGTCGCTGAGAAGAGGCAGAAGCGGGTGTCGGGACCGGCCGTCCCGAACGCGCGCGACTCGATGATCTCGCCGTCGCGCGCCAGCGCGAACTGGGCCGCCGGGAGCAGCCCGCTGTCGACCTCGCGCTGGATGCGCTCGGAGAGCTTCTCGACGGCGGCGACGTCAGGTTCGTTGGCGGTCAGCGACATGCCACCGACGCTAACCCTGTGAGCCAGGCCCCCGGATCAGCGGGCGGGGGAGGCCGGATCTGCGAACTTTCCGCGCACGCGCCCACATGCAGGGCGCGAGCGCGGAAAGTTCGCGGTTTTGCCCGCTGGGTGCCCTGGTCGGTCAGCGGACGGCGGCGAGGGCGTCGGCGCGGGCGATGAGGGCGGCCAACCCCTGCTCGAGGGCGGCCGACGGCGTCGAGTGGATCGGGTACAACCCGTGCAGCTCGAGCTCGACCATGCCCCGCATGAACGCGTACGCGGCGATGGCCAGGTCGGAGTCGCCGGCGGCGAGGAACCACTGGCGGCGGTTGTCGGTGAGCACGTCGGCGGCCTCGGCCCGGGGATACGGCAGCTCGTGGACGTACAGGTAGATCTCGCGGTTCGCCATCGCGTGGGCCCGATACGAGTCGGCGACGCGCTCGATCGGGTGGCGATCGTCGTCGGCTTCGCGGGCCGACTTCAGGGCGTCGCGCAGGGCGATGAGGTAGTCGACGTACACGGCCCGCTCGATGGCGCCCTTGTCCGGGAAGTGCTTGTACAGCGACGGAGCCTGGATGCCCAGGTGATCGGCCAGGCGCCGCATCGTCAGATCGCCCTCGCCGCTGGCGATCAGACCGCGGGCCTGCTCGACGATCTCCTCGGCGCGAGGTGTGCGGACGGGCTGCTCGGCGATGGAACGAGGCTAGCCCTCACGTAAGCTGGACTGCAGCTAACACTGTGAGCCGGTGTCAGGATGTGGCCCGGCACTGCCCGCACGACCCCAGGGGGACACGCACATGGCGACGCGCGACGAGGCGATCGAGAAGCCCCAGTCGACCCGGTTCGACGGCATTGACGGGCGTGACCGTCATCCGCAGGAGTACTACGACGAGATCAAGGCGCGCTACGCCGCCGAGCGCGACCTGCGCCTCGCCTACCGCCCGCCGGGCACGGCGTTGTACACGTCGGAGCTGCCCGCCGACTTCGCCAACTACCAGCTCGACCCGAACGGCCGTCAGCCCGAGCCGCGCGAGGTCATCACCGATCACGTCGAGGTGCTGTTCATCGGCGGCGGGTTCTCGGCCCTGCTGACCTCGGCGCGGCTGCGCGAGCGCGGCGTCGAGAGCATCCGCATCGTCGAGCGCGGCGCCGACGTCGGCGGCACCTGGTACTGGAACCGCTACCCGGGCATCGCCTGCGACGTCGTGTCGTACGACTACCTGCCGCTGCTCGACGAGATGCAGTACGTGCCGTCGAAGCACTACGCCGAGGGTCCGGAGATCTTCGCCCACTGCCAGGCGATCGCCCGCCGCTACAGCCTCTACGAGCTGGCCGTCTTCCAGACGACCGTCACGTCGACGGTGTGGGACGAGGACGCCCGGCACTGGGTCGTCACCACCGATCGTGGCGACCGCATGACGGCCACGTTCGTGATCTGCGCCAACGGCACCCTGGCCAAGCCGCGGCTGGCGATCATCGACGGCATGGAGACGTTCGAGGGCACGTCCTTCCACACGTCGCGCTGGGACTACGAGTTCACCGGCCAAGACCTCGAGCACCTCAAGGACAAGGTGGTCGGCATCATCGGCACCGGGGCCAGCGCGGTGCAGATCGTGCCCAACGTCGGCGCGGCGGCCAAGGAGCTGTACGTGTTCCAACGCACGCCGTCATCGATCGACGTGCGCGACGACTGGCCGACCGACCCCGAGTGGGCGGCGAAGCGGCCGCCCGACTGGCAGACCAAGCGGCGGGCCAAGATCATCTCCAAGGAGCGCGAGACGGCTGCGCGCAGCCAGTCGCTGCGCGACGGGATCACCCGCGAGGAGAAGATCCGCCGCCAGGAGAACGCCAACATCGACGCCATGATGCGGATCCACCGCCGCATCGACGAGACCGTCGAGGACCCGGAGACGGCGCAGTCGCTGAAGCCGTGGTACATGATCATGTGCAAGCGGCCGTGCTTCCACAACGACTACCTGCCGACGTTCAACCGGCCCAACGTCCACCTCGTCGACACCCATGGCGAGGGCATCACGAAGATCACGCCGCAGGGCCCGGAGTTCCACGGCAAGGTGTACGAGCTCGACGTGCTGATCTACGCCACCGGGTTCGAGGTGCAGCAGACCGGCATCTACAACCGCATCGTCGGCGAGCACGGGGTCGACCTGCAGGACAAGTACGCCGACGGCATCCGCACGCTGCTCGGGATCCACACCCACGGCTTCCCGAACCTGTTCATCATGGGCGGCTACCAGGCGTCGTTCCAGTTCAACCTGACCGACCTGTTGCAGGTGCAAGGGGATCACATCGCCAACTGCATCGACCACGTGCGGCAGAACGGCTTCGAGACGCTCGACTGCACGCCGGAGGCCGAGGAGGCGTGGGTCGAAGAGGTCATCGCCAACCGCGGCAAGACCAACCGCAACGCCGAGTGCACGCCCGGGTACTACAACTTCGAGGGCCAGTTCAACCGGCGCCAGGACGGCAACTACAACGGCGGCTTCGCGGCGTACTGCGACCACATCGGCCGGATCGAGGCCGAGATGGACGCCGACTTCACGTTCACGAGAGGCTGACGCCTCGCCCCATCCGAGTGTTGGCGGTCATCGGAGTGTCGGAGGGCGGGCGCCGCCCTCGCGCCCGGGCGGGCCGAGCCAGCTCGACTCGATGACCTCCAACCTTCTGCCGCGAGAGCGTCCGTCAATTGGACCGGTGCCCGCTGGGATTGGTGCTCGGGACGACCGAGGGGCCTGGATTCCCTCCGGGCCTGACTCTGTGCTGCGGGCCCTCCTCTGTCCTCTGTCCGACACAGAAGGGGCTCACGGTTCGCCGACACCGTTTCGGTCGCGGTCTTCCGTCGAAACGAGTCACCTGACGCGACCAAAACAGCGCCAACCGACGACGCCGCCGTTCTGTGTCAGAGTGCGCGACCAATTTGGCTGGTGCCCCCCTGGGGGTAGAAAAAGCTTCGTACGACCGGCGGGCGGCCGGGATTCGCTCCGGGTCTTGCATGGTGCAACGGGAACGTCGCTTCGGTCGCGATGTTCCGTCGAAAAGCGCCATCTGACGCGACCAAACGGAGCGCCCCACAGAAGCCGCCGGCACGCAGCACCGAGCCAGGACCTGGAGCAAACCCCGACGCACCCCACCGTCCGGAGCTCTTCGAACGCGACTGAGCCGCCCACTCAAATTTCGCATCACCTCTTGTCACGCCAATAGAGTTCGTATTACTGTCTGTCACATGAAGTCGGCGCGGCCGTACACCATGACGGCTCGGCGTGACACCGTCGAGCAGACCCGCGAGCGGATCCTGCAGGCCGCGTACGACACGTGGCTCCGGCTCCCGTACGACCACGTGACGCTCGACGCCGTCGCCCGTGACGCCGGCACCACCCGCCAGACCGTCCTGCGGCACTTCGGCTCCAAGGACGAGCTCGCCGTGGCGGTCGTCGATTGGCAGCGGCCACGCGAGGAATCGGCCCGGCGTGTCGACCCCGGCGACATCGTCGCCGCCGTCCGCCAGCTCGTCGAGCGCTACGAGGAGATGGGCGACGCCAACGTGCGCATGCTCGAGCTCGAGGGCCGCATCGCCCCGATCGACCACCTGCTGGCCGTCGCCCGCGAGGGCCACCGGACGTGGATCGAGACCACCTTCGCCCCGTTCTTGCCCGGTCGGGGCGCACGACGCGAGCGGCTGATCATGACGCTGTACGCGGCCACCGACGTCACCGTCTGGAAGCTGCTGCGACGCGACCACGGCTGCTCGCGGGCCGAGACCGAAGCCATCATCCGCAACCTGGTGGAGGGCGCCACGCAGACGCACTCCCCGACTCGGGAGGAGCAACCATGATCACAAACCCACGCCGCTACCTGCTGCCGATGTGGGACGGCGGCGGGACCGTGGCGCCCGGGCTCGGTGTCGCCAGACGGCTCATCGCGCGCGGTCACGCCGTCCACGTCCTGGCCGATCCGACGATCGAGGACCAGGCCATCGCGACGGGCTGCACGTTCACGCCGTGGACGCGAGCTCCTCATCGCATGACGCTCGATCCCGACCAGGACCTGCTGCGCGACTGGGAGACGACGAACCCGCTCGTGATGCTGGGCCGCGTCCGCGACCGCTTCATCGCCGGGCCGGCCGAGCAGTTCGCGGCCGACACCGGCGAGGCGATCGACCTCGTCCGACCCGACGTCGTGGTGCCCGACTACCTGATCTTCGGCGCCATCATCGCCGCCCAGGCCGCCGACGTGCCGGTGGTGCCGATCGTGCCCAACATCTGGACGCTGCCGAGCCCCGGCGTCCCGGCCATCGGCCCGGGCTTCCCACTCGCCAAGGGCCGGCCCGGTCGGTGGCGCGACGCCGCCCTGCTCACGGTCGTCAACGCCCTGTTCCGGCGGGGCCTCCCGCCTCTCAACGCGGCCCGGACGGCGCGCGGTCTGCCCCCGCTGCGCTCGTTCTACGACCAGGTGCTCGACACGCCGCGGATCCTCGTGCTGGCCAGCCCGGGCTTCGACTTCGCGTCGCCGTCCGTGCCGGCCAACGTCACCTACACCGGTGCCATCCTCGACGAGCCGGCGTGGGCCGAACCGTGGACCGACACGCGCCACGACACCGGCCGACCGCTCGCGCTCGTCGGGTTCAGCACGACCTACCAGCAGCAGGGGCCGCTGCTGCAGCGGGTCGTCGACGCCTTGTCGTCGCTGCCCGTGGACGGCATCGTCACGCTCGGCCAGATGCTCGCGCCGGACGCCGTCTCCGGCGCATCCCAACGTCACCGTCGTGCCGTCGGCGCCGCACGGCCCGATCCTCGACCACGCCGCGGTGGCGATCACGCACTGCGGCCACGGCACGGTCATGAAGGCGCTCGCCCACGGCGTGCCGATGGTGTGCATCCCGATGGGTCGCGACCAGAACGACACGGCCGCCCGCGTCGTCCACCACGGCGCCGGCGTGCGGCTGTCACCCAAGGCGTCCACCGAGCGGATCGCCGCCGCCGTGCGCCAGGTGCTCGACGACCCCAGCTACCGCGACAACGCCCGGCGCATGGCGCAGGTCATCGCCGCCGAGTCCGAGGCGGCCGACGTGGTCACCGAGCTGGAGGCCGCCGCCGGCAACGGCGCCGTCACCGTCTGACGCCATCCGAGGGTTTGGTGCGGGGCCCCCGTGCACGAAACCCTCGGATGCAACGAAACCCTCGGATGGGATCAGGCGTGGAGCCAGTCGGACAGGATCTCGGCGCGGTGCTGGTCCTGGCGGGGGGCGGGGCCGCGGACGCCGGCGTCACCGTTGGAGAAGCGGTACGGGGCGCGGATGATCGAGTAGTTGCCGTCGGGGTCCTCGATCTCGACGATCGAGCCGCGGTGGGCGAGCGTCGGCGAGTCCAGCGCTTCGGCGCACGACTTCACGATCCCCCACGCCAGGTTGGCCTTGTCCAGCGCGGCGAGCAGCTCGGCCCGGGTGGCGAACGACTGGTGGAACTCGTACCAGGCCTGGCGGCGGCAGGCGACCTTCTCGTCGAGCGAGGCACCCTCCGGCGTCGGGTCGGCGACGCCGAGGCGCTCGTTGATGCACTTCCAGATCCACTTGAACTCGCCCATCACGATGACCTTGCCGTCGGGCGCGGCGATGATCTCGCTCGGGCTGGTGCGGGTGTGGGCGGCCCCGGCGTCGTCACCGGCCGACGCGCGTCACGGCGGGCCGCCGCCGCGGCGACCTCGTTGGGGAGGTAGTCGTCGCTCATCGCCATCGCATCGATCATCGCCATGTCGACGTGCTGGCCGAGGCCGGTGGCGTCGCGCAGCCGCAGTGCCGACAGCACGCCGATGACGCCGTGCAGCCCGGTGACCGTGTCGGCCATCGAGATCTCGATGTCGAGGTGCTGCGCGCCCTCGGGGGTGCGCCGCCGGGCGGTCACGCCGGTCTCGGCATGGATCACGCCGGCGTACGACGCCCGGTCACGCTCCGGTCCCTCCTGGCCGAAGCCGGAGATCGACAGCATCACGAGCCGCGGGTTGACCTTCACGAGGTCGTCGTAGGCGAGCCCGAAGCGGGCCATGACGCCGGGCCGGAAGTTCTCGGTGACGACGTCGGCGACGCTGGCCAGCCGCGTGACGAGGTCGCGGCCCTCCGCCGTCGTGAGGTCGACGGTGATCGAGCGCTTGCCGGCGTTCTGCTGGCGGAAGTAGGCGCTCTCGGGCTTCTTGCCGAACAGGCGCGACACGTCGCCCTCGGGTGGCTCGACCTTGACGACATCGGCGCCGAGGTCGGCGAGGATGCGGCCGGCGTGCGGACCGGCGAGCACGCGGCACAGGTCGAGGACCTTCACGCCGTCCAACGGTGATGCCATCGATGACCTCCCCAGGTCGTGGGCGACGTCACGTGGCGGGGACGTCGATCGCCATCATCCTCGCGAAGTTGCCGCTGTAGAAGCGCTCCCTGCTCGTGTCGGAGACGTCGGGCATCGAGGCCTCGAACCGCTTGAGCGGATCGCGGCCGCCCTCCGGGTGCGGGTAGTCCGACGAGAACAGGAACATGTCGTCGCCGGCCTGCTCGATCATCCAGCCGACGGGCTCGGTCGGGAACGGCGTGAACCACAGCTGGCGGTGGGCGTACTCGGAGGCCGCCAGCGGCAGGGCCAGCGAGGGCTCGGAGCGCACGAACGTCGACTGGGCGATGTCGAGCCGCTGCAGCCACGGCACGACCCACATCGCGCCGAGCTCGATGCAGCCGCCGCGCAGGCCGGCGAAGCGCTCGAACACGCCATCGAGGACCATCGCCGACAAGAACGCCTCGGCGCCGGCGTGGATCACCATGAGGTCCTTGCTGCGGATGTTCTCGCCGCCGCCGAGCCAGTCGTTCACCGGGTTGCCGTTGTCGTGGTAGCGGCGGTCGATCGACTCCCCGCCGCCGCCGACGTGGAGCATGAACGGCACGCCCGCCTCGGCCAGCAGGCCCCACACCGCGTCGAAGTCGGGATGGGTGGGGGAGCGGTCCGAGCGCGGCTTCGACGGCACGAGCAGCGCCGGCGCGCCCAGCTCGATCGCCGCTGCGGCGGCCGCCGCGCTGCGCTGCGGATCCGACATGGGCAACGGGACCACCGGCATCAGGCGCTCGTCGTCGGCGCAGAAGGCGACGAGGGCGCGGGTCAGGGCCAGCGCCCCGCCGTACAGCAGATCGAGGTCGCGGTCGCCCTCGTACTGCGTCGGGGTGAACGTGCTGAACACGAGCTGGCGCTGGAAGCCGAGGAGGTCGAGGGCCAGGCTGCGCTCGGCGGCGTCGAACGCCCCGAGCGCCGACCAGCCCTTGGCGGACATCACGGTCTCGTCCTCGCGCAGCGCCAGACCGCCGGACTCGGCCCGTCGCTGGGCGCGGGCCAGCGCCTTGCGGGCCAGCTCGCCGCCGCCCTTGCCGAGGTCGAGCTGGCGGATGCGGTCGCGGATCCCGGGATCGGCGAACGGCGCCAGCCACTCCGGCGTCTCGACGACGTGGCTGTCGGCGTCGAGGTAGGTGCGCCCGCTGGCGTAGGGCACCGCCGGTGACGCGGTGGCGGTCACGGGATCCTCCCCATCAGATCGCGGAAGTTGTCGGCGAAGAACCGACCGAGCGCATGGTCGTCGATCCCCTCGAGCGAGGCGTCGAAGCGCTTCAGGGGGTTGCGGCCGCCTTCGACGTGCGGGTAGTCCGAGCTGAACATGCAGACGTCGGGGCCGACGTTGTCGATGATCCAGCCGGCGTCCTCGTGCGGGTAGGGCGTGACGCGCACCTGCCGGGCGACGTACTCGCTCGGCTTCATCGAGAGGTCCTTGAGGCGCTGCTCGTTGCGGATGAACGCCCCGGCCGCCGCGTCCATCGAGCGCATCCACCCGGGCACCCACAGCGCGCCCTGCTCGATGACGCCGATCCGCAGGTCGGGGTAGCGCTCCAGCACGCCGTCGAAGATCATCGTGGCGACGGTCTGCATCGGCGCCTCGGGGATCGCCATGAACGACACCGACGTGAAGTTCCCGTCGCCCCCGTGGAAGTCCTTGACCGCCGGGAGCCCGTTGTCCTTGTACGTCGGGATCATCGGCCGCCCGCCGCCGACGTGGAACACGATCGGGACCCGGGCCTCCTGTGCCATCGCCCACAGGGGCTCGAAGCCGACGTGGGTCGGGCTGTGGTGGCGGGGGCAGAACGACGGCAGCATCAGCGCATCGGCGCCCGCGTCCAGCGCCTCGCGGCCGATCTCGACGGCCCGCTCGATGGACGCCAGCGGCACCCAGCACGTCGACAGCAGGCGCGGGTCGGCGGCGCAGAAGTCGATGATCGCCCGGTTGTGGGCGCGGGTGGCGCCGAGCGAGAGCTCCTCGTCGTCGCCGCGGTCGAGGGTCGTCAGGGCGTTCAGGTAGAGGCTGGTGAAGATCAGCTGGCTGTTGAAGCCGAGGCGGTCGAGCACCGTGACCCGATCGGCGCCGTCCCACGCGCCGAGGGCGTCGTAGTTCTTGTGCAGCAGCAGCTCCTGGGCGTCGGCGTCGCGCCGCGCCTCGTGGGCGGCGCGCACCGCGTCGGTCGGCCCGAGCGCCAGGCCGCCGGCCAGCGGGATGAGGCGATCGCGGATGCCGGGGTCGGCGTAGGCCTCGAAGAAGCCGGCCGGCTCCATCACGTGGGCGTCGGCGTCGTGGATGACGCGACCGGCCGCGTAGGTGCCGGTCGGCGCCGGGTCGTTGGCGAGCAGCGTCACGTGTTCCCCCCTCAGCGGCTAACGCCGATAGCTTCGCAGCGCTGCGGCATCTGTGTCAATCCGATCGCAGCGTGATAATCGCGACCACACCGGAGATGGCCGTCGGTACCCTGGGTCGCAGTGGTACGCCGGCGGCGCTCGGAGATCGAGGAGCTGCGATCCGAGATCGAGGGCTCCCGTCCTTATCTGGGTCTGGCCCGCGAGATCCACGACGAGGTCGAGCGGGCCGTCGCCGATCCCATCGGTGACCTCGACGAGCTCGCCGAGGCGATCGCCCGGATGCCGCGAGACGCCCGCCTCGATGCGATCCTCGCCGCCTTCCGGGGCCTGCCCCAGGTCGAGCAGTGGGATCTCCTCGCCGACCTGTTCGACGACGCCGAGCTCCGCGACGCCCTCACCGTGGAGCACGAGCGGCGGCTGGCGTCCGCCCGGCGGACGTTGCGGTTGCGAACGGTGCTGGCGATCGTCGACGAGCGCCGGGTGCTCGACACCCGCGACCTGCCGCCCGGTGAGGACCTCACGATCGGGCTGTTCCGCGAGGTCGACGTGCGCCCGGCCCTGCCGCGCGGCTCGGTGTCGACGGCCGTGGCGCGGCGCCTCGTGCTGCGGACCGGCAACGAGCCCGGACAGCTGCTCGTGCTCGCCGACGTGTTCAACCCGGCGAACGGCCTGTACGTGACGCCCGACTACGACGAGGCGGTGTGGCGCGAGGAGCGTCTGGCCCCGAACACGTCGGTGCGCGTCGGCACGGCCACCGATGGCGGTGCCGTGGAACCTCTGATCCACCCCGGAGGGCGCCTCGACATCGAGGCCGCCGGGGCCACCCGCCGCAGCCGACTGCACGTCGGCGCGGCGACCATCGGCGACGTCGACCTCTTCGTCGCCACCTCACAAGAAGGAGACCGGCTGACATGATGGTCGTGCTGGTACTGATCGGCGTCGTGATCCTCTTCGCGCTGCTCGTCGTGTTGAAGAGCTTCCACTCGGTGGGACCGGCCCAGGTCGGGCTCGTCACCAAGCGGGTCGGAGCGAAGCTGGGTGACGACCAGCTCGTGGCCCTCAACGGAGAGGCCGGCTACCAGGCCGAGCTGATGATGCCCGGGCTGCGGTTCAAGCTCTGGCCCGTCTTCGGTGTCGAGCGCTACGACTGGGTGCAGGTCCCGCCGGACCACATCGGGCTCGTCATCGCCCAGGTCGGCAACGCCCTGCCGACCGGGGCCAAGTCGGCGCTGTACAAGCCGGAGTTCGGCAACTTCGCGTCGCTGCGGACCTTCCTGCAGGGCGGCGGCCAGCGCGGCGTCCAGCGCCCGGTGCTGCCGCCCGGCGCCACCGCGCCCATGCACCCGATCGGCTTCGTGGTCGTCACCGCCGATCGCGTCTTCGGCAAGATGGTCTCCGAGTCGACCGAGCGGGCCATCAACGCCGTCGACCCGAACGCGCTCAAGGTCGTCCACATCACACCGCAGGGCGACACCGACGTCGTCGGTGTCGTCACGACGCTCGAAGGTCCGCCGTCCGGCGACATCGCCAGCCGCATCGGCGGGTTCTCCGACGTCTCGGCGATGGAGGGCGCGGGCGGCTCGGCGATCTCGGTCATCCAGGCCGTGCTGCGCGCCAAGAACGACCTCCACGACAACTACCAGGACTACCAGCGCTTCCTCGACAGCGGCGGCTGCATCGGGCTCCAGCACGACCCGCTGCTCTACGGCTCGTACCTGCTCAACCCGTTCCTCGTGAAGGTCGAGCTGCGCGAGATGCTCGTCGTGCGCCAGGGCGAGGTCGCCGTGATGAAGGCCTACGTCGGACTGCCGACGGAGGACACGTCCGGCGAGGAGTTCAAGTTCGGCTCGATCGTCAAGCCGGGCCACCAGGGCATCTGGTCGGAGCCCCTGCGCACCGGCAAGTACACGCTGAACCCGCGCATCTACGAGGCCGAGATCGTCCCGACGTCGATCCTGACCCTCAACTGGTCGCACGCGACGAGCGAGGCCCACAGCCTCGACGCTCGGCTGGCCCCGATCGACGCCAAGTCCAAGGAGGCGTTCGCCTTCAGCATCGACCTGCAGGTGCAGATCCACGTGCCCGACACGCGAGCGCCGAAGGTGATCTCGATGGTCGGCACGATGCAGAACCTCGTCAACGAGGTGCTGCAGTCGGCCGTCGGCAACTACTTCCGCAACAAGCTGCAGACGTTGGGCGCTACCGAGTTCATCGAGAAGCGCGACGAGGTGCAGGCCGCCGCCGAGGGCTACATCCAGCAGTACCTGTCCCGATACGAGGTCGAGACCCGCGGCGTCTACATCCAGGACGTCGTGTTCCCGGAGGACCTCGTCAAGGTGCTGACGAGCCGCGAGATCGCGGCCCAGGAGCGGGCGACGTTCGCCCAGCAGCGCGACGCCCAGGTCGCTCGCGTCAGCCTCGAGCAGCAGCGCGGCGTGGCCGACATGCAGTCGCAGCTGGCCCAGGCGAACGTGTCGGTCGACATCGAGCGCTCCCGCGCCGAGGCTGCTCGCGCCCGGGCCGAGGGCGAGGCCGCGGTCATCACGCTGACCGGTGCTGCGGAAGCAACCCGGACCGAGGCCATCGGTCATGCCACGGCGTCGGCTGAAGAAGCCCTCGGCGTGGCGCGCGCCAAGGGCTTCGATGCCCAGCGCAAGGCGATCGGCTCGGAGCAGACCGCGCTCGTGGCCGCCCTGCGCGAGGTCGGATCGGGCCACGTCAAGATCGTTCCCGACATCCAGGTCGGCGGCGGTGAGGGCGGCGTCATCGGCGGGCTCGGCGCGCTGCTGATGCGCAACCTCGCCGACGGGAACGGCAACGGCAACGGCAACGGTCACCGCAACGGCGACGCCGACGAGGTGGCGTTCGACCCGCCGCCGCCGCCGACCGCCGAGGAGGAGACGGCGGCCGAGCGCTCCTGACGGTCAGGGCTCGGTCCGCCACGTGACCGGGTGCTCGGGCTGGTACGAGCAGTAGATCCCGGTGCGCACTGCGTGCTGGAGGTGGTGGCCGAGCGCCGGCAGCTGCTCGGCGATGCGGTCGATCGACGCCCGCAGTCGCATGCCCACCGCCTTGCGGGCCCGCTCGGTGTCGTCGGTCGTGCGGCGGACGCGTCCCGACAGGCCGAGGCTGCGGGCGAGCTCGGTGGCGACGGCGTCGAGCTCGGCCTCCAGGCGCGCGGCGCGCGCCAGGTCGTGGTGGGCCGTGGCCTCGTCGAGGTCCTCGCTGAGGTCGCGCACCCGCTGCTCGTAGGCGGCGCGCGCCGTGGCGTCGATGACCTCGTGGCCCCAGCCGGTGCGAGCCGCGCTCGGCGACCGACCCTCGGCGGCGGCGACGAGGTCGAGGACGTGCACCTCGCGACCCGGCTGGGCCACGAGCACGGCGAGGTCGCTCAGGCCCTTGGCGTGACGCAGGCGCGCTGACGATCCGGCGTAGCCGACCAGCCATGCATCGGCCTCGCGCGCAATGACGGCGACGTCGGCCGGCTCGGCGGTGTCGAGGCTGGCGACCTCCTGTTCCACTCGTTGCAGCAGCAACGGTGCTCCGATGCGGGACAGGATCTGGGAGGCGTGGTCATACCACCGGCGCGCCTGCTCGCGATCGCCGCGCGCGGCGGCGATGCGGGCGAGCGTCGTGGACACCGGGCCGTAGCAGACCGCCGCGGTGCCATCGAGCACGAGGTGGGCCGCGTACGGCTCGAGGTCGGCGTAGGCATCGTCCATCACGGTGCGATCGCCGACGAACGCGGCGCCGTCGGCGATGAGGCAGCGGATCAGCAGGAACAGCCCGTCGTGGCGGTCGATGGCGACGTGCGGCGCGGCGGCCACGGCACGTTCGACCGTCGCCCGGTCGGCGCCGTAGCCGACGGCGTAGAGCCCGAACGCGTCGACGCCGCGGGTCGACTCGGGCTCGTCGCGGTTCATCGCCACGATCCGGCCGACGAAGTCGGCGTCGCCTCGCGCCCGGGCCACCAGCGGCAGGAGCGCCCCGTCGGCCAGCATCCGCGCGTTGTTGCTCTGGGCGCGGGCGCCGAGCGCGGCCGCCTCGCGACCGAGGCGCTCGGCACCGACGAGGTCGCCGTGGAGCAGGGCCAGCATCCCCTCAGCAAGGCGGGCGTACCACGTGAAGTGGGGCTGACGGAGGGCATCGGCGAGGTGCCCGAACGACTCGATGTGGCGGGCCGCCCGCCCGACGTCACCGTCCTCCATGGAGGCGACGACGAGCAGCCGCAGGGCCAGCAGCTCGAGCTCGGGGTCGCCGGCCCAACGGGCCGCGGTGAGCATCTCGTTCGCCGCGGCGAGGCGCAGGGCGACGTCGTCGGGCCCGGCGTGGGCGTCGCACCACGCGTCGAGGGCGTAGGCGAGTGCTGCGTGGTCGCCGACGCGGCGGGCGACTGCGACGGCCCGTTCCGCCAGCTCGACCCGGGTGCCGTGGTCGGCCTGCAGCGTCGAGGCGACCGACAGGCGGGCCGTCAGCACAGCACGCATCGCGGTGTCGGTCTCGTCGAGCCGGGCCAACGCCTCGGTGAGCAGCGTGAGCTTCGTCGCGTCGAGCAGGCGGACCTCGAAACCTCCGCCGATCGTCCCGATCCCGAGTGCAGCCCGGGCCAGCACGGCGCCATCGCCAGCGGCTCGGGCGTCGCGTGCTGCCGCCATGTACTCGGCGTCGGCCTCGGCGAGCCCCCCACTGCGGGAGAGGGCGTCGGCGAGCCGGCAGCGCAGGTCGGGCGAGCGATCGGTGGCCGCGGCACGGCGGTACCAGTCGGCGGCGTCGGCGTACATCGCGGCGCGGAACGCCGCATCGCCGGCGCGTCCCGCCCAGGCCGCCGCGCCGGTGCCGTCGCCAGCGACCGTGAGGTGCTCGGCGATCGCCGCGGCGGCACGGTCGCCACCGATGACCTCGAGGACGATCGCCGCCCGCGCGTGCAGGGCCCGGCGCCGAGTCGGTGCGAGGGCGTCTTCCACGGCGGCTCGTACGAGGGCATGGGAGAAGCGCCAGTGCCCGCCGCCCTCGTCGCGGAGCAGCCCGGCGGCGACGGCCGGGTCGAGGCGGTCGTCGGCGTCCGGGCGATCGAGCTCGAGGAGCGCGGCGAGGGCGGTGGCGTCGACGTCGTGGCCCAGCACGGCGGCCGCCGCCAGCGCGTCGTGCGTCGCCTGGGGCAGCCGGGCCAGGCGACGTGACAGCACCGCCCGGACGCCCTCCGGGACGACGCCACGCCATCGCGTCGGGTCGGTGGCGTGACCTGACGCACGCAGCAGCCGAGCCGCCTCACCGACGAACAGCGGGTTGCCGCCCGTGTGGAGGGAGACCGTGGCGAGGAGCTGCTCGTCGACCTCGTCGTCGATGAGGTCGGCGAGCAGCTCGCGGAGCTCATCGGCGGGGAGCCCGGCGAGCGCGATGGCGACGTCGGCGCGGGGCAGGACGGCGAGCTCGTCGCGGCGGGCGGTGGCCAGCACGACGAGGTGGGACGACGCGAGGTCGGGCGCGAGGAAGTCGAGCAGCGCCGCCGACTCGGCGTCGGCCCACTGCAGGTCGTCGAGCACGATGACCGCGCCGTGCTGGTCGCCGAGGTCGAGCAGGGCCCGGGTCAGCTCGTCGAAGCGGCGGAACCGATCGTGCCCGGTGCCGACGACGCCGACGTCGGATCCGTCGAGGCGGGCTGCGGGACGATCGGTCCAGCCGCGACGGTGGGCGTCGCGCAGCACCTGATCCCAGAGCCACAGGGGCGGGGCGCCCCAGCCCTCCCGCGCCCGCGACCACAGGGTCGGCTGCCCGCTCGTGACCGCCTCGACGAGCGCCGTCTTGCCGATGCCGGCCTCGCCGACGACGATGCCGAGCCCGCCGCGCCCGGCGAGTCGACGGGCGATCAGCGCCTCCAGCTCCTGGCGCGGGCCACGCCGGCCGATGAACGCCTCGCTGGGGCCCACCGCGCCATCCTCCCAGGCGCACCGGTCAGACCAGCCGGTAGAAGCGGAACATGTCGTGCTCGATCGCCAGCACCTCGGCATCCGCGAACCCGGCGTCGCGGGCGTACCGGCGCACGGTGTCGGTGCGCATCACGGTGCCGGTGGCGGCCGACGGCTGCTCGCTCATCCCGACCGGCAAGCAGTGGAGCACGGACGCGCCGTACAGGAACGACTCGATCGGGCCGGCGCTCTCGGCGAAGGAGTCGGCGGCCCGCTCGTCCATCACCAGCACCGAGCCACCGTCGGCGAGGGCGCCGCGCAGCGCGCCGAGCACCTCGACCGGGCGGCTCATGTCGTGCAGCGCTTCGAACACGCAGATCAGGTCGAAGCGGCCCGCCGGCAGGTCGACGGCGTCGACGACCTCGAACGTGATGCGGTCGGCCAGGCCGGCCTCGGCGGCGTTGCGGCGGGCGTCGGCGATCGACGCCTCGTCGACGTCGTAGCCCTCGATGCGCGCCTCGGGGTGGGCCTGGGCGAGGGCGATGGCGGACCACCCGGCGCCGCACGCGACATCGGCGATGCGCAACGGCTCGCCGCGCTCGAGGCGGGCGTGGACGTCGGGGAGCCCGGTGACCAACCACTCGCCGGCCAGCAGGTTGACGAACGCCGGGCGGTTGAAGCCGGCTTGGCCGTCGCGGAAGTCGGCCCCGTACGCCGCGTATGGCACGCCGCCGCCGGTGCGGTAGGCGTCGAGCAGCTGGGGCAGCACGCCGGCGATCCCGGCCGCCGCGAGGGCCACCGGGGCCAGGCAGGCCGGGCTGTCGGCGTCGAGCAGCACGACGTCGTGGCCGGCGGGGAGCACGTAGCGCCGCTCGTCGGACGGCGCGGCGCGGTCCTCGCAGTCGAGCAGGCCGGTGACCGTCTGCTGCTCGAGCCACTCCCGCGCGTAGCGCTCGGCGATGCCGGCGTGCGTGGCGAGCTGACCCGCGGTCAGCGGACCGGCCTCAGCGATCGCCGCGTACAGCCCGAGGCGCACCCCGAGGTAGATGGTGAACAGGTCGATCGCCCCCAGCCCGGCGCCGAACAGGCGCTCGGCGAGCGCGCCGGCTCGCTCCTCGGCGGTGGTGGGGTCCAGCAGATCGGTCATGTCGTTCCTCCTGTGTCGTGATGTCGCCCAGGAGGCGCCAGGTCGTGTCTGGCGACGCCAGCCGGCGGGCCTAACGTCCGGCCATGACCACGATCGACACGGGGACCGACGACCTGCTCGCCACGGTGGACGACGGCGTCGCCGTCCTCACCATGAACCGCCCCGAGCGCCGCAACGCCATGTCGGGTGAGATGAACCAGGCGCTGGGCCGGATGCTCGCCGACCTCGAGGTCGACGACGAGGTCGGGTGCATCGTGCTGACCGGCGCCGGTGGTGCGTTCTGCGCCGGCGGCGACGTCAAGGGGATGGCCAGCGGGGGCGACGGCGGGGCCGGCGCGCCGACCACCACGTTCGACGTCCGCGTGCACCGCCAGCGCCTCAACCAGCGGGCGATCAGCCAGCGCCTCTACGAGATGCCCAAGCCGACGATCGCCGCCCTGCCGGGCGCGGCGGCCGGCGCCGGCATGTCGCTGGCCTTGGCGTGCGACCTGCGCTACGCCGTGCCCGGCGCCGTGCTCACGACGGCGTTCGCCAAGGTCGGCTTCGCCGGCGACTACGGCGGCACGTGGTTCCTGACCCGCCTCGTCGGCAGTGGCAAGGCACGCGAGCTGTACTTCTTCAGCGACAAGCTGAGCGCCGAGGATGCCGAGCGGCTGGGCATCGTCAACGCCGTCTTCCCGACCGAGTCGTTCGAGGCCGACGTGCTGGCCAAGGCCCACCAGCTGGCGGCGGGACCGCGGGTCGCCTACCGCTACATGAAGGAGAACCTCAACCGGGCCGTGCACGGCGACCTGGGGGAGTGCCTCGACATGGAGGCCGCCCACCACAACCGCACCGGTCAGACCGAGGACCACCGCGAGGCGGCCAAGGCGTTCGTCGAGAAGCGGCCGCCCACGTTCGTCGGCCGCTGACCCCTCCGCGGTGTGCCGATCGGCACGCCGTCATCTGCGCCATCCGACGCTGCCGCGCCGCGCCGGTCGGCGCACGGTGGACGACACACCGCCCACTGGAGGGAACGTGATGGAAGCCCTGGAGTACGAGCTCTGCCGCTGCCGGCAGCAGGAACTGATCGAACAAGCGCAGCGCGGCCTGGCCGCCGCAGCGGGGCGGCGCCAGCGCCGGGCCGCTCGCCGGCTCGCCCGCCGGGCGCCGGTCGTCGTGCTGTCGCCTCGGCCCACCGCGGTGACGGCACCGCTCGAGCGGGACGAGGCCGCGTGATGGCCGGCCGACTCGCCCCCACCTCGCACTGGTTCGACGAGATCCGTGGCGTGCCGATCGACGCCGCCGAGCTCCAGCAGTTCCGGCGCCGGGCCCACGACCTCTACCTGTGCAACGGGCACATCTTCGAGGACGAGGCCGACGCGCTGGCGGCGCTCGGCGCCGTCGCGCTGCTCGCCGCGTAGGGCGGGTCGGTCAGGCGTCGGGCTTGTCGCTCGACTCGGCCAGGCTGTCCTTGAACTCCTTCTGCGCCTGACCCAGGTTGCGGGCCAGCTTCGGCAGCTGGGAGCCGCCGAAGACGAGCAGGACGACGGCGAGGACGATGAACCACTCGGGACCGGAAGGCATGCCCGATGTTCGGATGCGCCGGCCCCTCGGATGGTGGCGCTGACCTCACCAGACTTGTAAGGGGCGCCTTACATTCGCGAGGATCGCCGGATGCGAACGACGCGTGGACGGTTCTTGGCGGCGATGGCGACCGGCGCGGCGTTGCTGCTGGGCGCATGCGGCGACGACGACGACGGCGGGGCGGCGACGACGGCGGCGGCGACGCCGGCGACGGCCGCGCCGAGCGAGGCGACGTCCGCCACGACGCCGGACGCCTCGACCGGTGACGACGAGCAGGCGGCGGGCTTCCCCGTGACGATCGAGCACAAGTACGGCTCGTCGACGATCGATGCCCAGCCGACGCGGGTCGTCACGGTCGGGTTCTCCGACCAGGACGCGCTGCTCGCGCTCGGCGTGATCCCGGTCGGGATCCGTGATTGGTACGGCGATCAGCCCAACGCGGTCTGGCCGTGGGCGACCGCGGCGCTCGGTGCGGCCAAGCCCGAGGTGCTGTCGTCGAGCGAGCTCAACTACGAGCAGATCCGGGCCCTCGACCCCGACCTCATCGTCGGCCTGACGTCCGGCATGACCGAGGAGGAGTACGGGACGCTGTCGAAGATCGCCCCGACGATCGCGCAGTCCGACGAGTACATCGACTACGGCGTGCCGTGGCAGGTCATCACGACGACGATCGGCAAAGCGGTCGGCAAGGAGGCCGAGGCCGAGCAGCTGGTCGACGACGTCGAGGGCCAGCTGGCCGACATCGCCGCCGCCCATCCCGACTGGAAGGGCAAGGAGCTGGCGATCGCCTACGTGATCGAGGACCAGATCGGCGCTTACGCCAGCGGCGATGCCCGCCCCACGCTCATGTCGGCGCTGGGGTTCGTGACGCCGAAGGAGTACGACGAGCTGGCCGGCGACCTCTTCTACAGCACGTTCAGCTGGGAGGAGATCAGTCGCGTCGACCGTGACCTGCTGATGTGGATCTCCGGTGAGCCGACGGTCATCGAGCAGATCAAGGCGAATCCCCTGCGGGCCCAGCTCGATGCGGCCAAGGACGGTCGCGAGATGTTCCTCGGCCAGCTCGAGGCCGGCGCCTTCTCGTTCGCCAGCCCGCTGAGCCTGCCGTACTTCCTCGAGCAGCTCGTCCCCCAGATCGAGGCCGCCCTCGACGGCGACCCCGCCACCCCCGTCCCCGTCTCACCCTGACTGGCTGGCCGGAATCCGTCAACTGTTCGGTAGGCGGCCAACATCTGGCCGCCACCGCAAAGAGTTGGCGGATCCGGCCGCTACGCGTTCGGGGCGTGGGGGTCGGCCATGGCGTCGGGGCAGGCGGTCGGGTGGTCGGCCAGCCACTGTTGGATCTCGGCGACCGGGCTGCGCTGGCCGCCGGCGCGCCAGTCGTCGAGGTACCGGTACGGCCACACGACGCCGCGGCGCACCGACCACTCCTTGTCCGGGCACGGAGGCGAGATCCCGAAGTGCACGTGGCACGCCGACGCCCGGCCGGTCATGCCCATCAGACCGAGTCGCTGGCCGATGCCGATCCGCAGCCCCGGCTCGATGCCGTCGTCGATGGACTCGAAGTGGGCGAGGTAGTAGCGCACGCCGTCATCGCCGACGATGGCCACCGAGCGCCCGCCGCGGGTGGCCGGGTCGTCGATCGACGGCACGTAGCTGTTCACGCGGCGGGACTCGACGACGACGCCGTTGACCGGCGAGACGATCACCGCGCCGCAGCCGACGAACACGTCGCTGGCCGGGTACTCGGCGTGGGTACGGCCCCAACCGGCGGCGGCGGTGCGCTCGACGGGGATGCGGTACGGCGTGGTGCCGGCACCGAGGGCGGGGATCGGCACGCCCTGCACCGACTCGGTCGCGGCAGGCGGTGGCGGCGGTGCGCACGTCGGCGCGCACTGGGTCACGAAGAACATCGGGACGGCGAGCAGGGCGGCGTGGCGCAACGAGCGCTTGGCGAGCACGCCTCCAGTGTGTCCGCGCCGGTGGCAAGGACCCGACATCGGTGTGCGACGCTGCGGGCATGCGCAGCTGGTCGATCGGCGACATCACCGTCACGTCCGTGCTCGAGATCGACGGTCCGGCGCCGGGGAAGTTCCTGTTCAGCGAAGCCACGCCCGAGGTCATGGCCGCCCGCCACGGCTGGGCGCGCGGCACGTTCGTCGACGACGACGGGATGCTGCTGACGCGGGTGCAGGCCCTCGTCGTGCAGGCGGGCGGCAAGACCGTGGTCGTCGACACGTGCATCGGCAACGACAAGCAGCGCGACATCCCGGCGTGGAACAACCTCCAGCTGCCGTTCATGGACCGCTTCCGCGCCGCCGGGTTCGACCCGCTGACCGTCGACGCCGTCGTGTGCACGCACCTGCACGTCGACCACGTCGGCTGGAACACGTCGCTCGTCGACGGCGAGTGGAAGCCGACCTTCCCGGAGAGCCGCTACGTCATCGCCGGGCCCGAGTACCGGCACTGGGCCGAGCCGAACAACCACACGGCCGAGTTCCTCGACTCCGTCGAACCGGTCGTCAAGGCCGGGCTCGTCGACCTCGTCGACGTCGATGCCGAGATCGCCCCGGGCGTGACCCTGATGTCGACACCGGGCCACACGCCCGGCCACTGCAGCGTGCGCCTCACGTCGGGCGACGCCACGGCGCTGATCACCGGCGACTTCGTGCACCACCCCGTGCAGTTCGCGACGCCCGAGTGGTGCTCGCACTTCGACACCGATGCCCGTCGGGGCGAGCAGACGCGGCGCGACTTCATCGCCGACGTCGCCGACACCGACCTGCTCGTCATCGGCACCCACTTCGGCGGCCCCGGGTCCGGTCGGGTCGTGTCGGCCGACGGCGGGCACATCTTCGCCGCCGCCGAGGCCTGAGCGGCCAGCCCGGGATCGCCCGGCGCTATCGCCAGACGTCGGCCATGTTGCTGCCCGTCGTGCGCAGCTCGTCGCGCCACGGCAGCCCGAGGCGGGTGAGCTCGGCCACCGCCCGGGTCTCGGCCTCGCGGAACGCGGCGGCGGGCGCATCATCACCCTCCTCGACACGGACCTCGACGCGGACGCTGAAGAAGTCGAGGCGCCGGTCGTAGGCGAGCGTGCCTGCCGGCGTGAACCGGTGGCTGCTGATGTCGTCACGGTCCAGGGCGTCGCGAAGCGTCGTGCGCTGCTCGTCGTCGAGGGCGCCGAAGCGACCCCGCACGATGACCCGGTAGATCTGCACCCGACGATCGTGTCACGCCCGGGAGGCGTCGATCGTCTTGCTGGCATGGACACCGATCGCACCATCGTCATCGGCGGCGGGCTGGCCGGGCTCACGGCCGCCGCCACCCTCGCCCGGGTCGGCCGCCCGGTGACCCTCGTCGAGGGCGCCGAGCACCTCGGTGGGCGGGCCCGCTCTCGCCATCGCCTGGGCTACGACCTCAACCTCGGGCCGCACGCGCTGTACAAGGCGGCGGGCGGGCTCGACGTCCTGAAGGGCCTCGGTGTGCCGGTGCGCGGGCGGCGGCCGAAGATCGAGCGAGCCGGCGTGCTCGTCGGCGGCGAGCTGATCCCGGCCACGCGGCACCTGCGGCGCAACGTGGGTGACCGCCTCCGTGTCGCCCGGGCGCTGGGCGGGCTCGGTGCCGACGACGTCGCGCTGTGGGCCGGCCGACCGGCGTCGGCATGGATCGACCACGTCACGGACGACGAGGCTGGCCGTGCCGTGCTGGCCTCGGTCCTGCGGACGGCCACCTACGCGGCGGACCTCGACCTCCTCGACGCAGGGGCGGCCACATCGCAGCTGCGGGCGGCCGCGCACGGCGTCCTGTACCTGCACGGTGGGTGGTCGAGCCTCGTCGATGGCCTGGAGGCCGTGGTGCGCCGCCACGGCGGCGAGATCGTGACCGGCCGACCGGTGGCCGCGGTCGAGCACGACGATCGGGTGCGCGCCGTGCACCTCGCCGACGGCGGGAGCCTGCCCGCCGCCGCCGTGGTCATCGCGGTCAACGATCCGCGCCGTGCGGCCGGGCTGCTCGATGGCGACGGCGCGGCGCGGCTGGCGACCATCGCCGACGCCGCCGTCCCGGTCCGCATGGCCCACCTCGACGTCGCCCTGCGCCCGCTGCCGTCGACCCGGTTCCCGAACCTCCTCGGGATCGACGAGCCGATCTACCTCAACGTCCCGAGCTCGGTGGCGGCCTGCGCGCCGGATGGTGGCGCGGTCCTCCACGTCGGGCGCTACCTCCGCCCCGGCGAGGAGCACCTCGACCACCGCGCCGGTCTCGAGGCCGTGCTCGACCTGCACCAGCCGGACTGGCGCGACCACGTCGTCGATGCCCGCTACGTGCCGCGCTCGATGGTGAGCGGTGACCACGCCCGGCGCGCGACGCGCGGAACGGCTGGACGTCCGGGCGTCGACGCCGCCGGGGTTCGTGGCGTCGCCCTTGCCGGGGACTGGGTCGGTCCGGTCGGCATGATCGGCGACGCCGCGTGCGGCACCGGAGTCGCCCGACCCGCCACACCCACACAGGGTCAAGACGGCGAGAACCGCTGCTGCACAAGCTTTCCGCATGGTCGGCAGCCTACCGACCCACGACGTGGTCGAGATGGCAGTCGTTGATCAGCTGCACCCGGTGGCCTATACCGTCCGCGCGGCCTCTTGGCGTGCATGGGCACCCGCTAGTGGCGGGCCACCGATGCGACGGTCGCGCCGGTGACGCTGACCAAGTCCGCGGGCTCAGCTCGATGTCGCTGCCCCTACGTCCAGCCGAGACGAACACGGTCTCGTACGCGAGGGCGGAGGCGTCGAGCACCGTGGCCAGGCGCTTGCGCTGGCCGATCGGTGAAATGCCGCCCACCACATAGCCACTGCTTCGCTCGGCTGCGGCCTGCTCTGCCATGGCCGCTTTCTTGCCACCTAGCGCCGTCGCCAAGGCCTTGAGGTCCAGCTGCGACGAGACAGGCACGATCGCCACAACAAGCTGTCCGTCGAGGTCCGCGACCAGCGTCTTGAACACCTGTTCTGGTGCAACACCGAGAGCCGCAGCGGCCGCGAGCCCGTACGACTGGCTCTTGGGACCGAGCTCGAAGGAGTGCACGGTGAAGTCGACGCCGGCCTTGCTGAGCGCAACCGTTGCGGGTGTACCGACCGCCGACTTCTTCGCCATACCAGTCATTGTGCCAAACGCTGAGCTCAGGCCTCGAAGAAGACGAGCAGGGAGTCGGGGTGCACACCGTCGTGCTTCATCGCGTCGGCCCCGACGTCACTCGCCATGATCTCCTGAAAGGCGTCCAGGTCATCGATCTGCCCGCTGAGGCCAACCTGGTTGGGGCGGCTCGGGTCGACGTAGGTCTGGATGTTCGACATGACACCTGCGAACACCTCAGCCCGCTTCGGCGAAGCAAGCCAGTGCGCGACGTCGTCAACCTCGTGGGTAACGATGACCTTGGGCATGTTGTGTCCTTCGGCGAGGGCCCTCCACGGTGAGGGCCGCGAGCGGAACATACCGTCCGAGCAGGAGGCTGGATAGGGACCTCTGGACAATGATCGTCTTGGGTCAGTCCTGGTCGATGACCGAGATCTCGTCGACAAGGTCGTCCGCGGCACGCATCCGCCAGGCGTCGGTGACCAGCTCGGTCAGTCGCTCCACGTCGACCTTGTCGAGGTTCAGCATCACCAGAGGCCACCCGTCGTAGCCAGGGTGGTGAAGAACACGTCGGGCTCGCCGAGAGGCGGCCCTGCTTCTCCGCCTCGTCGCCGACGTAAGGCGGCGATTCGGTACGGATGCGCCGCTGGCCTCGCCGACGTTCGGGGTCGGCCCAGACGAATCCTTGTTCGACACCGAAAGTCGAAGCCCTCGCTGGGGAACCTGACGACGCCGGGCAACGAGTGCGCCAGCTCGTACATCGTCCTCGTCGGCCATCAGCGGTCCTCGAGGGCGGACGGCCCGAAGCGCCAGGGCCACTCGGTGTTGCGCATGAAGCGGGCAACCACATGCTCGTCGTCCAAGCCCCAGTCGCGATAGCCGAGCACCGCCTCGGTCAGTGTCCCGGCTGTCGATGCCGGGCGCGACACCACTGCACGAATCAGGTCGGGCAGATCGACCGTCGCTCCGGGGCACGCTCCACCTCCGTCAGGAACCACCTGTGGAACGGGTACAGCATGGGTTCCAGGCCAGGAAAACCCGCCCGGAGTAGAGAGCGAGCCGCGGTCGCATAGCTCATGAGGTACGGCTCGTCCCGCTTCGCCGCCTCGCCGACGAACCAGCGAAGGAGCCTCACCTGAGCGACGAAGTCGAGATGTTCTCGTCGCGCGCCGCCTCCGGGTAGACCGGGATGCGGGCGATCAGGCCTTTTCGATCTCCGGCGTCCCGCATAGACAAGTTGTACGGAGGAGAACGCCCAACGCGCGGTCTCCGATCCGCGCTCGTCGACGTCGCGCAGGAACACCATGTCGATCACTTGCGTCGAGTATCCGCCCGGCGTAAAGTTGATCGAGTCCCCGTACCACCTCGACGTCCTGCTCGGCGCTGCGCCTTGGCCGACTCAGCCTCCATGACGATGACCATGAGGTCGATGTCCGAGTCGGGGCGTCCTTCCCGCGCGCCACCGACCGCGAACAGAATGGCAAGCACGGTCGGATCGCCGCGGAAGGGTCCGACGGCCTCGGCAAGGGCCGCCGCGTGATGCGCGCTTAACTCCGGTACGGACACTGGGCCATCTGCCGGGCACGGTGACGACGGAAAAGCCGTGTCGACGGACATCGAGGTCCGAACTGCCATTGCAGGACGAGCATCTGCAGCCATCGGCCGGGAAGAGCAAAGCGGGTACGGTGCAGAACCATGCGGTCTTAGGGCTCGGCGCCTCCTCTCGACCGCCACTTCTCCCTCACGGCCGACATGGCCTTCCGCGTGCCCCGTCGCCTGTCTCGCCGTCGCCGCTTGCGTGAGCAACGGGGCACGCTCGAGCGACTACCAGAGAGAGAACACGGTTGCCTGCAGGACGAGAGCCGTTCCCTGCCTGGGCAGTCGAGCCATGGCCGTCGCCGTACCGCCGGAAAGGGCCGTAGCGGCAGGCACCAACAGATCGCAAAGGGCAGCCAGATGCGCTCCACCTCACCTGGTATAGCGGTCACGTCGAGGAAGAGGATCACGCTGCGGCTCGACCCCAGCAGCGGCCAGAGCCGACGATCGCGTACCGCTCCCGCTCCCGCGAAGACCGCCGGGCCGAGCATGACCGACAGCACGACCAGGTCGGAGACAAGGAAGTCAGAGGACCCGGCGGACGCGCCACTGTCGTCACGGTACGTGGTGAGTCGCGGCGAAGCCGGAGAGCGCGAGAACCCGGTGAGTCGGACCAGGGCAGGCAACGCCACGGTGACCAGTCCGACCACCGCGGCCGAGGCGCACGCGACGGTGACCGCCTACCAGTACAACGGCCATCAGCGGCACCAAGCGGTAGCAGCCCGTACAACAGCATCGAGGCACAGGCGCAGAGGACGGTCGAGCCGCGAGCGCGCCACGCTAGCTGTGCCGCGGCTCCGGACAGCGGGGCCAGCAACGCAATCGCCCAGCGCCATTCGCCATGAACAAGCGTCCATGCTGGGGTAGACCACCCAGGATCGCCCAGGGCGCGAGGACGAGGAACGGCAAGGCTTGCGAGCCACCTGCTCGTCGACCAACAGGCGCAGCACCACGCGCTACCGCAGCGACGGCCGAACCCGCGGCGGCGATGGCCAGTGCGGCCGTCGGAGCCGCCGCGGAGAGACCGAGGCCGCTCCAAAGCCGTACATCACCAAGATCGAGCCGGGCGGATCGCCCTCGGAGTGCACCGCGGACAGTCATCGGGAGGATACTCGCACGTACAGCCGAGGAGCTGTGCAGGCCGAGCCGGTGGAGCGACGGCAGGTCGTTCCAGACTTGGTACGGGGCGGCGATGTGCCCGGCCAGCACCGAGGATCTCGTTGCGTGCGAGCGTGGCCGCCCGGGCCGCAGAGGCCAACAAAGCCACGACGAGCGGCACCGCCAGGGCATCCCGCCCACCGCCGCGGCTGGGAGCCCAACCGGATAGCACGATCGCAAGGCCAGCCGCCGCAACCAGGCCACGTTGAGGGGAGCCGGATCATGCCGGCCAGGGGCGCGGCCGGGCCGAGTAGAGGCGATGATAAAGCCAGGGCACATCGACTCAGTGCGGCCACCCCGAGAACCACCGGCAGCCAGTAGGCGCAGGTGCGGCGGATCGACCAGCCGGGCGCCATCCCATCAACATACGAGAAAGTTGCTCGCCCGATAGGTCACGTCAGGGCTGTGAAGCACTCCATAACCGCCAACGGGTTTCAAAAACCTGTCATAGGTCCGTACGATTTGACCATGACGATCTGTCGAGACCGCTGGACGCATGATGTCATGTTTCCCTGTCTGGACGAGGAATCCGCACTGCCGTCGGGTACTGCGCCGAATGCCTTCAGACTTCTCCAGGCGATCGTTGTCGACAACGGGTCTACGGATGATTCCGTGGCCGTTGCCTTGGCCCACGGCGCCACCGTGGTCCATGCAACCCAGCGTCGTTTCGGTTCGGCCTGTCACGCGGCCTGCTCGCGCGACGGCCGACGTCGTGTGCTTCATGGACGCGGACGCCTCACTGGACCCACAGCAGCTGTCACGTTTCGCCAGCCCTGGGTCCAAGGCCGTCATGACCTGGTGCTCGGTCGTC
>CAWIKD010000006.1:0-76220 GCA_963836545.1 uncultured Acidimicrobiia bacterium
ACGACGCCCCGGCATGCGTCGCGACCGCCGGGCCGTCCGGGCCGTCGATCAGCAGCACCGGCGAGCCGGCATCGTCGAGCACCATGGCGCGGACGACACCATCGAGGGCGAGGGTCTCCGGTTCACCGAGCGAGTCGCCGTCGAGGGTCCACAGCGCTGGGTGCGGGCCCTCGTCGCCGTCGACGGTGCCGGCGATCACGGCAGCGCCGTCCGGCCCCACCGCCGCCGCGGCGGCCTGCGAGCCCGCCGGCACGTCGATGTCCAGCGTCGTCCACGCCGCACCGTCGGGCGAGGTCAGCACGGCGAGCCGGGCCGGCTGGCCCGGCCGATCGCGGCTCGTGCCGGCAAGCAGCCACGGTCGCGTCCCCCGCCGGCGAGCAGGGCGGCCGGGACGAACGAGCTCCGATCCGACCCCTCGCCGGACTGGACGATCGCCGCCGCCGAGCCCGGATCGGAACCGGGAGTTGTCGTTGGCGCCGACCCGGTGGCGAGGGTCCCGAGGGCGATGGTCGACTCCACCGTCTCCCGGGACGAGCGCGGGTCACCACCCGAGCAGCCGGCGGTCGCCAGCGCGACCGCCACCAGCGAGGCGAGTCCGAACCGACCCGCACGCCCAGCGGTCGTCACGCGGCCGGATGGTACCGCCCGACTCCACGCCCAAGCCGGCGCCACGGGGTGCTCGCGGCATCGGAGCGGGCGCCATGACGTCGGTACGCTGCGCCGGGTGCCGGAGAACTCAGCCCCCATCATCTACACGCACACCGATGAGGCGCCGTTGCTGGCGACGTATTCGTTCCTGCCGATCATCCGGGCGTACGCCGGGGTCGCCGGGGTGCCCGTCGAGACGCGCGACATCTCCCTCGCCGGACGCATCCTGGCGCTGTTCCCCGAGCGCCTGCGTGAGGACCAGCGCGTCGGCGACGCCCTCGCCGAGTTGGGGCAGCTGGCCACCAGGCCCGAGGCCAACATCATCAAGCTGCCGAACATCTCGGCGTCGATCCCCCAGCTCAAGGCGGCGATCACCGAGCTGCAGTCGCAGGGCTACGACATCCCCGACTACCCGGACGACCCGACGACCGACGATGAGCGCGACGTGCGCGCCCGCTACGGCAAGGTGCAGGGTTCGGCCGTCAACCCGGTGCTGCGCGAGGGCAACTCGGACCGCCGGGCGCCGCACTCCGTGAAGGAGTACGCCCGCAAGCACCCGCACTCGATGGGCGCGTGGAGCCCGGACTCCAAGACCAACGTCGCCCACATGACGGCCGACGACTTCCGGTCGGACGAGAAGTCGGTCGTCATCGCCGCCGACGGCAGCGTGCGCATCGAGCTCGACGCCGCCGACGGCTCGACGACCGTGCTGCGCGAGTCGGTGCCCGTGCTCGCCGGCGAGGTCGTCGACGCCACGGTGCTGCACGTCGCCGCGCTGCGCGAGTTCCTCGCCGCCCAGATCGCCCGCGCCCAGGCCGAGGACGTCCTGTTCTCCATCCACCTCAAGGCGACGATGATGAAGGTCTCCGACCCGATCATCTTCGGCCACGTCGTGCGGGCGTTCTTCCCGGACGTGTTCGAGGAGTTCGGCGCGGCCCTCGCCGCCGCCGACATCAGCCCGAACGACGGCCTCGGCACGCTGCTGGCCGCCGCCGCAACGATGCCGGAGGCCGATGGCATCAAGGCCGCCGTGGACGCGGCGATCGCCGCCGGACCGCGCCTGGCGATGGTCGACTCCGACCGCGGCATCACCAACCTGCACGTGCCGTCCGACGTCATCGTCGACGCGTCGATGCCGGCGATGATCCGCACCTCGGGCCACATGTGGGGGCCGGACGGCGAGGAGGCCGACACCCTCGCCGTGATCCCCGACAGCTCGTACGCCGGCATCTACCAGGCCGTCATCGACGATTGCCGGGCCCACGGCGCCTTCGATCCGGCGACGATGGGGTCGGTCCCCAACGTCGGGCTGATGGCCCAGGCCGCCGAGGAGTACGGCTCCCACGACAAGACGTTCGAGATCCCGACGAACGGCACCGTGCGCGTCGTCGACCAGGCCGGCACCGTGCTGCTCGAGCACCAGGTGGCGGCCGGCGACATCTGGCGGGCCTGCCAGACCAAGGACATCCCGATCCGGGACTGGGTCAAGCTCGCCGTCACGCGGGCTCGGGCCACCGGCGCACCCGCGGTGTTCTGGCTCGACAAGGCTCGCGCCCACGACGCCAACCTGATCGCCAAGGTCGACGAGTACCTGGCGGATCACGACACGGCGGGGCTCGACATCCGGATCATGGCGCCGGTCGACGCCATCACGTTCTCGCTCGAGCGCATCCGTCGCGGCGAGGACACGATCTCGGTCACCGGCAACGTGCTGCGCGACTACCTCACCGACCTCTTCCCGATCATGGAGCTCGGCACCAGCGCCAAGATGCTGTCGGTCGTTCCGCTGATCAACGGCGGCGGGTTGTTCGAGACCGGGGCCGGCGGGTCGGCGCCGAAGCACGTCCAGCAGCTGGTCAAGGAGGACTACCTGCGCTGGGACAGCCTCGGCGAGTTCCTGGCCCTGGCCGTCAGCTTCGAGCACTACGCCAACGCCACCGGCAACGCTCGGGCCAAGATCCTCGCCGACACGCTCGACCGGGCCACGGGCACGTTCCTCGACGAGAACAAGTCGCCGGCCCGCCGGGTCGGCCAGATCGACAACCGCGGCAGCCACTTCTACCTCGCCCTGTTCTGGGCCGAGGAGCTGGCCAAGCAGACGGAGGACCCCGACCTGGCGGCGACGTTCGCCGGGCTGGCCAAGACGCTGCGCGAGAACGAGGAGCAGATCGCCAACGAGCTGCTCGCGGTGCAGGGCCACCAGGTCGACCTCGGCGGCTACTACCGCCCCGACCCCGACAAGGCGACGGCCATCATGCGCCCGTCCCCAACCTTCAACGACGCCCTCGCCCAGCTGTAGGAGCGCACAGGACCGGCGTCGTACCATCGCCGGTGATGGACTTCGACTGGACTCCCGAGCAGCTCGCCCTCCGCGCCCAGGCCCGGGACGTCGCTGCGGACGCGGTGGCGCGGTTCGGGCGCTTCAACGACTCGTGGATCAACGGCTACTCGGACGAGTTCGCCAAGGAGATGGCCTCGCTCGGCTGGATCGGGTTGACCTGGCCGACCGAGTTCGGGGGCGGCGGGCGCCCGCCGATCGACCGCCTGATCATCGCCGAGGAGCTCATCTCGGCCGGTGCGCCGGTCGCCGCGATGTGGTTCGCCGACCGCCAGATGGGCCCGTCGCTCATCGCCCACGCCCGTCCCGATCAGCAGGCCGAGTTCCTGCCCGGGATCCTCGCCGGCGACACGACGTGGTGCATCGGGATGTCGGAGCCCGAGGCCGGCAGCGACCTGGCGTCGCTGAAGACCTCGGCCCGCCGCGACGGTGACGACTGGGTGATCAACGGCCAGAAGATCTGGACCTCGTTCGCCGCAGTCGCCGACTACTGCTACTGCATCTGCCGCACGTCGTCGGAGGGGCCGCCCCACGCCGGCATCAGCGAGATCATCGTGCCGATGGACACGCCGGGGATCGAGGTCCGCCCGATCACCGACATGACGACGAACCGCCACTTCTGCGAGGTGTTCTTCACCGACGTCCGCGTGCCCGGCGTCAACCTCGTCGGCGTCGAGGGCAACGCGTTCAAGCAGACGATGGCCCAGCTCGAGCACGAGCGCGGCGGCATCGATCGGCTGGTGTCCAACCACGCCCTGTTCGAGCTGGCCCGTGAGCGCGTCGACACCTCCGATGCGCTCGTGCGCCAGGACATCGCCCGCCTCGAGACGAAGTACCGGATCGGGCGCATCCTCGTGACACGTGAGGTGCTGAAGCAGGCGCCCGCTGGGTTCTCGGCGGCGACGAAGTGCTTCTGCACCGAGCACGAGCAGGATGTCGCCGAGTTCGTCGGGCGGGCCTACGGCGCCGAGGCGACGCTGTGGAGCGACGTCTCCAAGGGCCTCGTCTACGCCCCCGGCTACACGATCATGGGCGGCACCTCGAACGTCATGCGCAACATCCTCGGCGAACGCGTCCTCGGCCTCCCGAGGGAGCCCCGATGACCGCCGCGACCACCACCGCCGCCGATTCGGGCAACTCTTTGCCAGAACGGCCGGAATCTGGCCGTTCTGGCAAACAGTTGGCGGATCCGGCCAGACCCGACGTCAACCGGATCCACTTCGTGCCGGGGACCGTCGGGCCGGAGATCGTCGGCGGCGACGGCTGCTGGCTGCTCACCGCCGACGGCCGGCGGATCCTCGACGGCGCCGGCGGGGCGATCGTGGCCAACATCGGCCACGGGCGCGCCGAGATCGCCGACGCCGTTCGCGACGCGATGGCGGGTGGCGCGTACGTCGTGCCGATCTGGCCCACGCCGCACCGGGAACGCCTGCACGACATCCTCGTCGAGCGGTGGCTGCCCGAGGGGATGGGCCACGTGTTCTTCACCAGCGGCGGCAGCGAGTCGGCCGATTCGGCGATCCGCCTCGCCCACGCCTACCACCTGGCGTGCGGGCGCCCCGAGCGATGGAAGGTCATCGGCCGCCACCCGAGCTACCACGGCCTCACGTTCGGCGCCCTCGCAGCCGGGAGCCACCACAACCGCCGCAAGGGCTTCGAGCCGCTGCTGCTCGACTTCCCGCACGTGCCGTGGGACGACGCCGCCGCCCTCGAAGCGACGATCGAGCGGGAGGGCGCCGACACGATCGCCGGCTTCCTGTTCGAGCCGATCACCGGCGCCGCCGGCGGCTGCCTCATCCCGTCCGACGACTACTGGCGTGCCGTCACCGAGATCTGTCGACGCCACGAGATCCTCATGATCGCCGACGAGGTGATGACCGGCTTCGGGCGCACGGGCACGCGATGGGGCTTCCAGCACTTCCCGCTGCAGCCCGACATCCTGTACGGCGGCAAGGGCCTCGGCGGCGGGTACGTCCCGATCGGGATGGTGGCCGCGACCGACGAGATCGTCGACGCCCTGCGCGGCAGCGGGTTCATGTTCTTCACGTTCACCGGCGCCGATGCGATGTGCGCCGGTGCCGCCGCGGTCCTCGACGTGCTCGAGCGCGAGCACCTCGTGGAGCGGTCGGCGGCGATCGGTGACGTGCTCGCCCTGCGGTTGGACGATTCGCTCGGCGGCCATCCGGCCGTGGTCGACATCCGCGGCCGCGGGATGTTCCGCGGCATCGAGCTGCGGGCGAGCGGTGGTGCCCTGGCGGCCGGCGTCGTCCGGGAGTGCATGGCCCGCGACCTGTGGATCTACCCGGCCGGCTCCGGGGTCCCACCCGTGACCGATGCCGTGATGATCGGCGCCCCACTGACGATCACCGAGCCCGAGATCGACGAGCTGGTCGATCGCCTCGCCGCGGCCATCGACGCCGCGTCGGCGCACGCCTGACCACGACGGCCCGCACCCGGTACGGTCGCCGCCATGTTGCAGATCATCCTCCCGCTCGGCCTCATCGTCGGCGTGCTGGTCGGCTGGATGATCGGCCGGGCCCGTGGCATGCCGCTGCTCGGGGCGCTGCTCGGGATCTTCAGCCTGCTCGGCTGGATCGCCATCGCGCTGATCCCGCGACCGCAGGGCCCGACCACACCGGCCCCGCTGGCGCCGCACGGCACGACGACCCACGGTCGCCCGGATGACCTCCCCGCCGAGCAGATCCCCACCCACCCGCCGGACCTGCCGGCCGACCGCCTGCCCCGTCACCCCGACGCCTGAGGGCTCGCGGCGCGAGCCGGCGGGTCGTGTCCACCGATCGGCGGACACCACGATCACCCGCGGCGTCAGGTGATCGGTCGATACCTGCCGACCTCACCTTCCCTCATCGTGGTTCACACACCAGGACGCACCTGGAACCGAGCCGGCGACACCGGCCGGGACACGAAGGGAACACGCATCATGCGCAAGCTCGCCACCATCACCGCGCTCTCCGCCGCCGTCATCGGAGGCGGCCTCGCCATCGCCAGCACGGTCAGCGCCGACTCGACCAACGAGACGTTCGGCACCATCACCAAGATGACGACGTCGTTCTCGAACCCGACGAACCAGTCGATCCCCGTTCACGACGTGCTCGTCCCGAACCAGAACGTCTACGTGCGCTGCTCCGTCGAAGGCCAGGACACCGGCGGCGACCGCACGTGGATCCGGATCGGCCGCGACGGCCAGCTCGGCTTCGTGCCCGCCAACGCGATCCACGTCAACGGCCACATCTCGGACTGCTGACCCGTCGTCCGTGCCGGGGTCCCTGTGACCCCGGCACAGCCGCGTCCCCCGCCGCGACGATCCGGGCCGAGTCGGAACCCCGTCCGCCGTGGTTTCGTCACACCGGCATGCGCCCTGGTGGCCCGATGTCCACCGATCGGTGGACACCGCCATCAGCCGCGCGGTCACCCGATCGGTGGATGGCCCGACAGCACACCGACCTGCCATCGTGGACGGTGCCGGGTCGTCCACCACCCGACTCGGCACGACGTCGCGGCCGGCCGTCAGGACGCTGGCGGCCGGGCCGCGGCAGCACGTGCCGCGGGCCTGGAGTCAGGTCTGCGGCCGACGGCGGGCGATCGCCAGGGCGAGCGCACCGCCGACCAGGAACACGGTCGCCGGGACGATCAGGTCGGCCCCCGCACCGCCGCCCGTCGCCGGCAGCGTGCCGGTCATCCGCCGGACCGTCGTCGTGGTGGCGCCGGCGCCGCCCGGCGCGGCGGTCGTGGTCGTCGTCGTGGCGGGGTCGCCCAGCGTCCCGATCAGGAACCGCGATGAGGCCACCGCCTGGTTGCCGCCGTTGCGACTCACCGTCTGGCCGGTGAACTGCAGGACGGTCGAGGTGCCGCCGGAGCTGGTCTCGATGACGGTGGCCGTGTAGGTCCCGGCGGTGGCGTAGACGTGGGTGGTGGTCGGTGTCGTCGTGGTTGTCGTGGTGCCGTCGCCGAAGTTCCAGGCGTAGGTGGCGATGGTCCCGAACCGGACGGTCGATGCGGATGCATCGAACGTCGTCGCTGCGCCCGGCTGCCCGGGCGTGACGGTGAGCGCGGCCACCGGCGCCTGGTCGGGCGTGATGACGACGTCGACCGGTTCCCCGCCGAGCGGGACGGCGGTGCCGACGGCGGCCGTCCGGAGGTTGATCGGCACGAGCGTCGCGCCGTTTTGGTTGACCACGTAGGCCGTGGCGCCGTCGGGAGCCAGCGCGAGGGAGTTCGGGAAGCCAGGAAGCGGGATGGCGGTCCCGAGGGTGCGCGTGGCGACGTCGACCGGCACGAGCGCCGGCGGGAACAGGCCGGTGAGGACGTACGCCGTGGCCCCGTCGCCCGTGATCTCGACCGCTCCGGGGCTGCCGGCGATCGCGATCGGGCTGCTCACCGCGCCCGTGGCCAGCGTGATGGCGACGAGTTGGGTCGCCGTCGTGCCCGAGATGACGAAGGCCGTCGTGCCGTCGGGCGTGATGGCGATGTCGACCGGGCCCGCCGGCACCGGGATGGGCGTCCCCGGCGTTCCACTCGCGATGGAGACCGGGACGACTGTGTTGGCACTCTCGTTGACGACGTACAGCGTCGAACCATCGGGGCTGACCGCGGTGGCGATCGGTCCAGCGCTCTGGTCGCCGATCGCGATGTCGGTGACGTACGTGTTCGTCGCGACGTCGATCGGCGACACGAAGCTGTTGCTCACCCCGACGTGGGTGACGTACGCGGTCGCGCCGCCGGGCGCGATCGACAAGCCGCCGGCGTCGGTACCGGGCGGGACGACGATGGCGGCGGCCGGGGAGCCGGTGGCGATGTCGACGGGGGTCACGCTGCCAGCGCCCGAGTTGGCGACGTACAGCGTGCGGGCGTCAGGGGTGATCGCCATCGACCCCGGCCCGGCGCCGACGGCGATCGGCGCGCCGACGGTCAGCGTCGCGGCATCGATGGGGCGCACGACGTTCGCCTGCGCGTCGGCGACGTAGATCGTCCACCGCAGCGGCGTCGTCTGAGCGGCGACCGGGATCGGCACGAGCACCGCCGCGATCCCGCCGAGTGCGACGACCGCGAGCCCACGTCTGATCGCTTGCAACGACCTACCTCCTCGGCGCGCCGGCGGCACGCCCGCGACGGGAGCGTAGACGGCGGGTCTCGTCAGGCCGGGGGTTGCCGAGGCAGCACGAGCGTGACCCGGGCGCCGCCGAGCGGCGCTTCGCCGATGTCGAGGCGGCCTCCGTGGGCGGCGGCGACATCGGACGTGACGGCGAGGCCGAGGCCGGCGCCACCCCCGTCGCGCGCCCGACCCTCGTCGAGGCGCACGAAGCGCTTGACGACATCGGCCCGTCGCGCCGGCGGGATGCCCGGCCCGTCGTCGTCGACGTCGACGCGCACGACCTCGGCATCGCCGTCCACCGCGACACGCACCGCGCTGCTGGCGTGCCGGGCGGCGTTGCTGACGAGGTGGTCGAGGGCTCGCCCCACCGCGGCCTGGTCGCCGACCAGTGGATCGACGTCCGTGCCGACCGAGACATCGACCGGCACGCGCCGCGTGCGGGCGCCGATGTCGCGGACGGTGTCGGCGATCGAGAACGGCCGGCGGGCCAACGCCTGCTCGTCGCCGCGAGCCAGCAGCAGGAGGTCGTCGACGAGGCCCTGCAGGCGCTCGAGCTCGCCGTCGAACACCTCACCGGTCACGACCCAGTCGGGGTCCGGCGAGCGCCGGGCGACGTCGAGCTCGGCGCGCATCACGGCGATCGGCGTGCGCAGCTCGTGGGAGGCGTCGGACACGAGCCGACGGTTGGTCGTCGACGCCGTCTCGAGGCGGGCCAACATCCCGTTCATCGTGGACGCCAGCTCGGCGATCTCGTCGCGCGACGACGGGACCGGCACCCGCTCGTGCAGCGACCGGGAGCCGATGGCGGCGACGCGCGACGTCACGGCATGGACCGGTCGCAACGCCCGCCCGGCCAGCAGCCACGCCAGCCCGGCGACGAGGGCGACGAGGGCCGGGCCGACGATCCACAGCAGGCGGCGGGTCGTGGCGACGGTCTGGCGCACCGAGTCGAGCGGTGATGCCGTCGCCAGCGTGAAGTCGCCGGCCGACAGCGACGACACGTTGTAGTCGTTGACGTCGCCGTTGATGCCGAGCACCGACTGGTTGGCCACCGGGATCCCGCCGGCGTAGACGACATCGGTCCGCACCGCCGCAGCCGCCCCCGCCTGGGCCGGTGGCGGTGCGGGGAGGTCACGAGCGATCATCCCGGGAGGGGCCGCGCCATCGCGCAGGAACACGATGATGCGCCGCGACGTGCCGGTGACCGGCAGCTCGTACGCCTGCCCGCCAGACGCCGGGACGCTGATCGCGTCGGTGGGGACGCCGGCCGTCGTCAGCTGTGCGGCCTGGGTCCGCAGGGCGGCGAGGTCGCCGCTGCGCACGTCGTCGACGAGGCCGGACTCGAGGGCGTGCAGCAGCACGAAGGCGGCGCCACCGAGCGTGATGGCGAACAACCCGGCGGCGAGCAGCGTGACCCGCAGCCGCACCGACCCCCGGGCTCGCCGGAACCAGCTCACGCCCGGTACCTCATGCCGCGTCGTCCACCAGGCGATACCCGATCGTGCGGACCGTCTGCAGGCTGTTGCGGGCGAACGGGCGGTCGATCTTCGTGCGCAGGTAGCGGACGTAGACCTCGACGATGTTGGCGTCGCCCTCGTGGTCGAACCCCCAGACCTCGGCGAGCAACTCGGCCTTGGTGGCCACCCCGCCCTCGCGGCGGGCCAGGGCCACGAGCAGCTCCAGCTCGCGGGCCGTCAGCACGAGCTCGCTCGGCCCGCGCCAGCAGCGCCGCTTGTCGGGGTCGACGTGCAGGTCGCCGATGGAGAGCACGCCGTCGGCGGCGTTCGTCGCCCGCCGCACCAACGCCCGCAGGCGGGCCACGAGCACCACGAAGCTGAACGGCTTGCGCAGGAAGTCGTCGGCACCGAGCTCGAGCCCCTCGGCCTCGTCGTGCTCGCCCTGCTTGGCCGTGAGCATCAGCACCGGCGTGCGGTCGCCGCGTGCCCGCAGCTCGCGGCACACGGCGAAGCCGTTGAGGCCGGGCAGCAGGATGTCCAGCACGATCGCGGCGTAGGCGCCTTCGGTGGCCCGCCAGAGCCCGTCCGGCCCGGTGTGGGCGAGGTCGACCTCGAAGCCCTCGGCCCGCAGGCCGCGCGCGACGGCCTCGGCCAGGCGGACCTCGTCCTCGATCACCAGCAGGCGCACCCCGGCAGTGTGGCGGGCCGATGGCGGGCTCCGGACGCGGCTCTCAGCGTCCCCTCAGCGACGCTCATCGACCTCTCAGCGTCGATCCGGCACCGTCGGCCGGCATGAGGAAGCACTGGGCAGCGCTGGCCGTTGCCGTCATGATCGGATCGCTGGCCGCATGCGGCGGGGGCGACGGCAACGGGAACGGGGCCGAGGTCGCCAGCATCGACGACTCGTCACCGGACGCCACGACGGACGGGACCACGGGCGACACCACCGCCGACGCGCCGACCGACCCCGAGGAGGCGATGCTCGCCTTCACCGAGTGCATGCGCGACCACGGCGTCGACATGCCCGACCCGCAGATGGCCAAGCAGTCCACCGGCGGCGCCAAGCCCGGCAACGCGGTGATCGCCGTCGAGGGCAACCCAGACGACCCGACGTTCCAGAAGGCCAACGAGGCCTGCGAGCCGTTGATGGCGAACATGCGCAGCGACCTCGAGGACGATCCAGCGCGCCTGGCCGAGATGAAGGAGCAGATGCTGGCGTTCGCCCAGTGCATGCGCGACCAGGGCATCGACATGGCCGACCCGACGTTCGACGAGAAGGGCCGGGTCACGATGACCGGACCGCCGCCCGACGCCGAGCGGGACTCGGACGCCTTCAACGCCGCCGCCGAGGCGTGCAACCAGGGCGAGGGCGGCCCGATGATCCAGGCTTCACCGGCCGGCGGGAGCGACTCCGGCGCGGTCACCGAGAACCACACGGCGGGCGGCTGACGTGCGCGGTTGGATCATCGGTGGCGTCGCCACCCTGGCCGTCGCCGGCGCCGTGACCGCCGGCTTCGTGCTGACGAGTGGGAACGCGAACGAGGCCGGCGCGGCGCCGGACACGACCGAGGCGCCGAAGTTGGTCGCCGTCGAGCAGCGTGACCTGCAGCGCACCGAGTCGCTCGACGGGACGACCGGGCACGGCACGGCCGAGCCGTTGCTGCTCACCGGCAGCGGCACGTTGACCGCCCTGCCCGCGGTCGGCGACGTGATCGACCAGGGCACGGTCGTCGCCGAGGTCGACGGGCGCCCGATCATCGCCCTGCAGGGTCCGCTGCCGATGTGGCGCGCCCTCGGCCCGTCGGTCGCCGACGGCAAAGACGTGCTGCAGCTCGAGTACGTCCTCACCTCGCTCGGGTACGGCGAGACGTACGGCGTCACCGTGGACGAGGACTGGACGAGCGCCACGACCAAGGCCGTCGAGGCGTTCCAGGAGGACCACGGCCAGGACGACGACGGCACGATCGACATCGGCGACATCGTGTGGATCCCCGGGCCCGTCCGGGTCGACAGCGTGGCCGGCACCGTCGGCCAACAGCTCGGCGACGCCGGCATCAAGGTCACCGGCACCACGCAGACCGTGCACGTCAAGCTCGACGTCTCCGACGCCGACCTGTTGGCCGTGGGCACGGCGGTCACCGTCGAGCTGCCGTCCGGCGAGAAGATCGACGGCACGGTGGCGTCGGTCGGCACCGCTGAGACCGGCGAGGACGGCTCGTCGACGTTGCCGGTCGACGTCACGATGTCCGGCTCGGCGACGATTCCAGACGGGCTCCCGGTCGACGTCGAGGTGACGACCGTCGCCGCCGACGACGTCCTGGCCGTCCCCGTCGAGGCGCTGCTCGCGCTCGCCGGTGGCGGCTACGCCCTCGAGGTGTCGGACGGCGGCGGGGTGACGCACCTGGTGCGCGTCGACCTCGGGGTGTTCGCCGACGACCTCGTCGCGGTGACCGGTGACATCGAGGCCGGCGACCAGGTGGTGGTGCCATGAGTGAGCGAGTCTTCGAGCGAACGAATCATCATTGCGGTCCTTTCGGTCACTGGTGCTCCGTGATGTCCGGGCTGGTTCGCACGTCGCGGGACTGGATGGTGCACCAGTGAACGGCCGCGCCGTCCTCGAGCTCAGCGGGGTCGCCAAGCACTACCCCGGATCGCCACCGGTGCGGGCGCTCGACGGCGTCGACCTGCTGGTGACGACGGGCGAGTTCGTCGTCATCGTCGGCCCGTCGGGCTCCGGGAAGTCGACGCTGATGAACATCGTCGGCGCACTGCAGCGACCGACCAGCGGCACCGTCCGCATCGACGGGCGCGACATCAGCCGCCTCGGCGACCGCCGGCTCACGGCCGTGCGGGGCCGGCGCATCGGCTTCGTGTTCCAGCAGTTCCACCTCGTCGAGCGGCTCACCGCCCTGGAGAACGTCGCCGACGGCCTGCTGTACGCCGGTGTCGCGCGTCGCCAACGGCTGCGCGAGGCCGGCGAGGCGCTCGACGCCGTCGGGCTCGCCGAGCGGGCGCTGCACCGACCCGGCGCCCTGTCGGGCGGCGAGCGCCAGCGCGTTGCCATCGCCCGCGCCCTCGTCGGCGACCCGGCGATCGTGCTCGCCGACGAGCCGACCGGCAACCTCGACAGCCGTACGAGCGACGCCATCGTCGGCCTCCTCGGTGACCTCCACCGGCGGGGCCGCACCATCGTGCTGATCACCCACGATCGCGACGTCGCGGCGCGCGCCCCCGGCGCGTCGCCATCCTCGACGGCCGCATCACCGAGGACGTCGCGGAGAGCGCAGCATGAGGCTCCGACGTGGCGGGGACGTCGTCAGCCGGCTGCGCATCGTCGATCTGGCGCGGGTCGGCACGATCGGCCTGCGGGCGCGGCGCTCACGCACCGCACTGACGGCGCTCGGGATCGCCATCGGCATCGCGGCCATGGTCGCGGTCGTCGGGATCTCGGCGTCGAGCCGGGCCGACGTGCTCGCCCAGCTCGACGGGCTCGGTACCGACATGCTGCGCGTGGCGCCCGGACAGACCGCGTTCGGCGACGACACGACATTGCCCGAGGCGGCCCGCGCCGTCGCCGACCGGATCGCGCCGGTCACGTCGGCGGCCGGCATCACGGGCGTCGACGCGACGGTGCGGCGCAACGACCACATCGACGAGAACATCACCGGCGGCATCGCCGTGGTGGCGGCCGACACCGGCGTGCTCGACGCGATCAGCGGCCGGCTCGCCGCTGGACGGTTCCTCGACGACGCCTCGAGCCAGGTCCCGACCGTCGTGCTCGGTGCCGACGCCGCGGCGCGACTCGGGATCACGTCCGTCGATCCGGCGCCGCGGGTGTGGATCGGTGGGCAGTGGTTCGTCGTGATCGGGATCCTCGAGCGGGCCCCGCTGGCCCCCGAGATCGACGGCGCGGCGATGATCGGGTACCCGGTCGCCGAGGAGCTGTTCGAGACCACGACGTCGGCGTCGACGCTCTACGTCCGCACGGTGCCCGACCAGGTCGAGGCGGTGCGCGCCGTGCTCGGGCCGTCGATCCGCCCGGACGCACCAGGCGAGGTCGACGTGTCGCGGCCGTCCGATGCCCTCGAGGCCCGGGCCACCACCGACGCGGCACTGCGCAACCTGCTCCTCGCCCTCGGGGCCGTGGCCCTCGTCGTCGGCGGCGTCGGGATCACCAACGTGATGGTGATCTCGGTGCTCGAGCGGCGCAGTGAGATCGGCGTCCGCCGCGCCCTCGGCGCTCGCCGGGTCCACGTCGCCGCCCAGTTCCTCGTCGAGGCGGCCGTGCTGGCGCTGCTCGGCGGCATCGGAGGCGCCGCCCTCGGCACCCTCGTGACCGCCCTCTACGCCCGCAGCCAGGGGTGGCTCGTCGATGTCCCCGTCGTCGCCCTCACCGGCGCCGCCGTCGCCGCGCTGGCCGTTGGGCTGCTCGCCGGTGTCTCCCCCGCCGTGCGCGCCGCCCGCCTCGACCCGGCCGATGCGGTCCGTCCGCACTGACGCCGGGCCGAGGCGGGCCAAGCGGGCTCGGCCGGCTATGCGGCCTTGCTGCCGTAGACGTCCAGCCCGGCGACGGGGATCAGCAGCGGGCCGAGGGCCTGCCAGATCGCCACGTCGTCGATCGGCTTGATGGCGTCGTCGACGCCACCGAGCCGGGCCAGCGCCTGCGCCGACGCCAGGACGGAACCGTCCTGGTGCACCTTGTAGCCGCCTCGGTAGACGGCACACACGGTGCCGCCGGCGGCCGGGCAGGTGAAGAACCCCACCAGTTCGGGTGTTGCCATGTCGTCCTCCTCGTCGTGGTCGTGATCGGTGTGATCGGTGTGTCCGGTGTGCCCGGTGCCTTCGCCGCCGCCCCAGGCGGCCTTGATCTCGACGGCCCGCGGGAGCACCCGCGACACCATCAGCAGCTTCTTCTTGCGGCCCGGGCACGACTTCGCCTTGAACAGGGTCCAGAACGGGTACTCGAACGGCTCGGTGTGGCAGGCCGTCCCGGTGCCCCACCACGTGTCGGGGTAGGCCAGCGGGATGTCCCACAGGATCGAGTCGTAGGCCAGGATCCCGGCGAGCGTCTCGATCTGCTCCTCGGTGAACCCGGACTCGTCGCCCGGCTTGCCGGGGGCGTAGCCGAGGTCCGACGTCTCGATCCCGATCGACCAGTTGCGGACCTGGCCATGGGCGACGATCTCGGCCTGCTCGGCCGCGGTCAGCGTCTTGAACGCGTCGGAGATCGTCGAGACGGTGGCGTTGTCCAGGCCCCGTCGGTCGGTCGGGATGTACTTGGCGGCCTGGCCGTCGAGCTGCACCTGGTAGTGGGGCAGCGTGTTGTCCTGGGGCTTGAAGGTCGCCCAGTTGTACGACGACTTGTTGGTCGCGATGCCGTCGGCGCCGTTCGTGTGCACCAGCGTGAGGCGCGGCGTCTGCACGGCGCGCTTGTTCCAGAACGGGACGAGCATCGACACCGTGTTCGGCGGCAGCCCTTCCGGCGTGAACTCGGCCGGCTTCGTGGGTGTGGTCATGGCGCACGACTCCTCTCGGCGAGGTCGGGGGGTTTGATCGGCAAGACGCGTCAAAGGTGCGTCGTCGGCGCGACCACGTACGGCGTCATCCGTCACACCAGCCCCCAGGCGCGACGAAGCCCCCGTCACCGGGGGCTTGTTGTGGGCACGACGGGACTCGAACCCGGGACCTCCACCGTGTCATGGTGGCGCTCTAACCAACTGAGCTACGCGCCCTGGTCAGCCACCACAAGAGGGCAGCTAGCAACAGGTTTCGGCACATCCTAGCGTCCTCCCCCACCGCCCCCCATGTCCATGCACCGCCCCCCACGAGGCCGTGGATGGACACGCTGACAAGCGCCACCTACGCCTCCAAGCGGACGTGATGAGCGCCACCGTGCGGTCGATGGCCATACGATATCAACCGGCCGACCACAGCCGGTCGAGCCCGGGGTGCGCTGGGATGCACGATCGGTCGGCCGATGCGACCAGCCGCCCCGGCTTGATCCCGCATTCGATCCTCAGCACGTCACCAACGTCCGGATCGCGTCGCTCACACAGGACGCAACCACGCGGATCCTCGGCGGCCTCCAGCCGGCGAAGCTGTTGCTGTACCGCGAGGTAGGAGACCTCCAGTCGTTGTTGTCAACTCGCGCGATCGCGGGGGTCAGGCCAACGGCGACGATCACTCGCAGCCGACGCCGTCATGGTCGCGGTCGAACTTCTGCTGCCAGCCCGGGTCGCCCGGGTGGATCGGGTCCGCGCCATGGGCACGGACGTCGTCGCAGTTCGCGTAGGAGACGTTGCCGGGCTCGGGCTGGGGCCGCGGCTTCGGTGCCGGTGGGGGTGTCGGGGCCGCCGGCGGTGTCGGTGCCGGAGCTGCGGTCGGAGGCGGCGAGCAGGTGTAGTTCTCGCTCGCTGCGTCGGCGGCGACGTAGGCGTCCTCACGGTCGTGTCGTCCGTACCCGTCACGACTGTCGTAACGAGCGGTGGCCAGGCCGACCTCGATCATCGCCTGGCCGGTGTCAACACCATCGACATCGACATAGCGCAGGAAGCGCCCGTACCTGTCGGTGTCTTCGCCGTCGCCGCCCATGCTCAGCGTGACCGTGCGGCCCTGGACCATCCGGACCATGGCGTTCGTCGCGGCTGGGCCGTCACACGCGCCGGACTCTGGGGCGTCGATGCCGATGAGGCGGACACGGAACGCTCCGCCGTCGCTGGCGACGAGGTCGACCGTGTCACCGTCGATCACGGCCGCCACGGCGTAGGTGACGGGCGCAGGCGGCTCGGTGACGGGCGGCTCCGTGACGGGCGGCTCCGTCTCGGCGGGCACGGGGACCGTCGTCGGGGCTTCGGTCACGGGCGGCGTGGTTGTCGGAGCCGCGGTGCTGGTCGGCGCAACGGTTGCCGACGATGTCGCCTGCGCGTCGCCGTCACTGCCGCATCCACTCAGAGCAGCGAGCCCCAGCACAGCGGGGATGAGAATGATGAGAGTTCGACGCACGGGCGTGTCCTTGTCTGTGTGTTGGGCCAGCGCTCGGCAATGGTCCGTGTCAGACTCGGGTTAGCCGCTGGCGTTGGTCTACACAACACCATGGCTTCCATGGTATTCCCGAAACCTTGGTTCAGCGTGCCCTATGGTGCTCTCGTGCGCATCGACATCACGCCCGGACGTGGCCGGATCAGCATCGGACCACCGTCGGGACCCACCGAGACCATCCCCGCCTCCGTGACAATCGCGATCACCGACACGCTTCCGTACGACGTCGAGGCGCGGCTCGAGTGGTCGCCGACGGTCGGCAAGCTCGTCGTCCGGAAGGTCTGCTGCACAGCGGTGCCCGCAGGAGAGGACGTCTCAACGGCGGGCATCGCCCGCATCGCCCTCCGCGACACCATCCAGGCAGCCTTGGAGGCCGAGTACCTCGGCGGCACCGGCTGGCACGGCCTCCTCGACAAGCATCGGGGCCACGATCCGCTCGCCGTCGATGCGTTGATCTACCTGCTCGCCGTCGCCTTTCAGAGTCCGAAACCCACCGCCACCGTTGCGCTCGCCCGTGGTCTGTCACCTGCCAGCGGACCCAAGCGAGTCCTCGCCGCCCGCAAGGCCGGACTCCTCCCCGAAACCGAACCCGGCAGAGCCGCCGGCGCGTGACGTGTGCCGGCTCAGTCCGGGACGCTGATGACGTCGAGACCTCGGTCGTAGGACGGCTCATCCGTCACGGCGATCACGAAACGCGTCGGGATCGTCATGCTCGGTCCGCTCGGCGGTCCAACCGAAACTCCCTTGAGCCGGGGCCCTTGGGCTGGCGGTACACCCGCCGCCCAACCTCGTGCGGGGGCGGCGACCGCGGCCCTATCCTCCGCCCGTGCTCGGCGCCACGTTCGACCTCCCCGACGGGCGCCGGCTGTGCTTCGACGACGTGGGTGACCCCGACGGGCCGGTCGTCGTGTACGTCCATGGCACCCCGGACTCCCGCCGCGCCCGCCATCCCGACGACGGCGTGACGGCCGGCGCCGGCGTGCGGCTGATCGCCGTCGACCGGCCCGGCGCCGGCGGCAGCTCGCCGCACCCGGACGGGACGGTCGGGACGTTCGCCGACGACGTCGCTGCGCTCGCCGCCGCCCTCGGCATCCACGCCGTGGCCACCCTCGGCTGGTCGGCCGGCGCGGTCCACGCCGTCGCCGTCGCCGCCCGCCACCCGGCGCTCGTGCGCAGCGTGGGGATCGTCGCCGGCCTGCCGCCGGTCGCGGCCTACGCCGAGCCGGGCATCCTCGACCACGCCAGCGATCACCGGCGCGCCGTGGCCGACCTGGCCGGCGAGATGTCACCGACCGAGGTCGGCGACCTGCTCGCCCCGCTCGTCGCCCCGTACCCGTGCGACCTCGAGCTGGCGCGCGAGTACGTGCTGGAGGGCGCCGATGCGACGCGTCGCGCGGAGATCGAGTCGGTGCCGGGCGCCCTCGACGCGATGGCGTTCGGGGTCGTCGACGCGGTCGTCCAAGGCCTCGACGGCCTGGCCCACGACATCGCCCTGCAGGTCACGCCACCCGACGTCGAGCTGACCGACGTCGTGTGCCCCGTCCACCTCTGGTACGGCGGCCGCGACACGTCCGCGCCGCCGTCGTTCGGGCACTGGTTCGCCGCCCACCTCCCCGCCGCCACGCTGCACGTGCTCCCGGACGCCGGCCACTGCCTCGTCCTGCCGCGGTGGGCCGAGATCGTGACCGCTACCGCAGCCTGACCGCGACGTCGTTGGCCATCAGGCGGCCGCGGCGGGTGAGGACCCAGCGGTCGCCGACGCGCTCGACCACGCCGGGCAGGTCGGCGCCGTCGAGGGCGTCGACGGGCACCCCGGCCGTCGTGCGCAGCGACAGCTCCAGCCCCTCGAACCGGCGGGTCTCGGCGTCGAGCACCTCGGCCGCGGCCTCGGTCGAGTGGCCGCCACGAACGGCGTCGATGTAGCGCTCCGGCGTGCGCAGGTTCCACCAACGGCGCCCGGCGCGGTGCGAGTGGGCCGCGCACCCGAACCCGCGGTAGTCCTGCTGGCGCCAGTAGAGGAGGTTGTGCCGGCACTCGTGGCCGGGACGGGCCCAGTTCGACACCTCGTAGTTGGCCAGCCCGGCCGCGGCCAGCAACTCGTCGGCGATCTCGTACTCGTCGGCCTGCCCGTCGTCGTCGGGGTGCCGAGCCGGATCGTCGGCGAGCGGTGTGCCGGCCTCGACCGTCAGGGCGTAGGCCGACACGTGTGGCGGCTCGAGGGCGAGGGCCCGTTGCAGCGTCAGCCGCCAGTCGTCGAGCGACTCGCCGACCGAGCCGTAGATGAGATCGAGGTTGAACGTCGCCAGCCCGGCGGCGCGCGCTGCGGCGACGGCGCGCTCGACGTTGGCCGGGTCGTGCGTGCGCCCCAGCGCGCGCAGCACGTCGGGGACCATCGACTGCACGCCGATCGACACCCGGTTGACGCCGCCGCCGACGAACGTCTCGAACATCGCCTCGCTCACGTCGTCGGGGTTGCACTCGACGGTGACCTCGGCGCCGGGCGCCAACGGGATCGCTCGCAGCACGTCGGCCAGCCGGTCGGGCGGGACGAGCGTGGGCGTGCCCCCGCCGACGAACACGCTCGTCGCCGCCGGCATCCCGGCGTCGACCTCACGGCGGATCTCGACGACGAGGGCGTCGAGGTAGTCGCCGATCAGGTGCGGCCGATCGGTCCACGTCGCGAACGCGCAGTAGTCGCACCGCGTCGAGCAGAACGGGATGTGGACGTAGACGCCGTGCGGCTCGTTCATGACGCCGCCGCGATCAGCGTCGCGGCCACGACAGCGGCGGTCTCGACGCGCAGCACGTTGGCGCCGAGCGACACGCGATCGGCGGCCAGCGCCAGCTCGTCCGGCGCCCAACCGCCCTCCGGCCCGATGGCGATCGACCGATCGCCGGACCCGATCGGTCGCCCACCCGGTTCGGCGACGGCACTCGATCCGAGGACGTCGGCCGCCGGCACGGGGCCGCAGAGCTCGGGCAGCCACACCCGGCGCGACTGCATCGCCGCCTCGGCCGCGATCCGCCGCAGGCGATCGACCTGGCGCTCGGCCCGGTCGGCGTCCCAACGGACGACGGAGCGCTCGGCGACGAGCAGGACGAGGCGCGTCACCCCGACCTCGGTGACCTTCTGGACGAGCCAGTCGAGGCGATCACCCTTGGGCGGCGCAACGGCGACCGTGACCTCGGTCGGTCGGCGCTCCACGTTGACGTCGCCGTCCGGTTGCAGGCTGCCCGCCCAGCGACAGGTGCGCCAGCGACCCGCGCCGTCGGTGACCGTGACGACGGCACCATCGCGCAGCCGCAGCACCCGGCCGAGGTGATGGGCGGTCGGCGGGTCGGCGACCGGCGCCTCGACGTCGGCGACGAGGACGTGACCGGCCGAGCGACGCAGCGCCTCGTCCATCATGGCGACGCCTACGAGAACGCCGACTTGATGCGCGAGAACAGGCCCTTCTCAGGCGGGTTGACCGCTTCGCCGCGCTTGTCGGCCAGTTGGCGCAGCAGCGCCTGTTCGTCGTCGTCGAGCTTCGTCGGCACCTCGACGACGAGCTGGGCCCGCAGGTCGCCACGGCCCCGGCCCTGCAGGCGGGGCACGCCGCGGTTGCGCAGCGTGAACTCCTTGCCGGGCTGGGTGCCGGCGGGCACCACGAGGTCCTCGTCGCCGTCGAGCGTGGGCAGGTTCACCGTGGTGCCGAGCGCGGCCTGGGCGATCGAGATCGGCACCGTCGTCACGAGGTCGTTGCCGTCACGCCAGTAGCGATCGTGCTCGGCGACGCGCAGGTGGACGTACAGGTCGCCGGCCGGACCGCCCCGGGGACCGGCCGGTCCACGGCCCGACAGCCGCAGCGTCGAACCGGTGTCGACACCGGCGGGGACGTCGACCTGGTACGTGTGCTCGGCGGTCACGCGACCCTCGCCGCGGCACGTCGGGCACGGCGTGACGACGACCTGGCCCAGACCACCGCAACGGGGGCACGGCCCGCTGGTCACCATCTGGCCGAGCAGGCTCTGGCGCACCCGCTGCACCTGACCCATCCCGTTGCAGTCCGCGCACGTCACCGGTTCGGTGCCGGCACCGGCGCCCGACCCGTCGCAGTCGTTGCAGCGCTGCGGCAACCGCAGCGTGACGGGGATCGTCGCGCCGAAGACGGCCCGCTCGAACTCGAGGTCGGCGACGACCTCCATGTCCTGGCCGCGCGGCGGACCCGCCGGGCCGCGGCGGCCACCGCCGCCGCCGAACGGGTTCTGGCCACCGAAGAAGGCGTCGAACAGATCGTTCAGCCCGCCGCCGGCGAAGACGTCGTCCATCCGCGGGCCGCCGGCAGCACCGGAGACCCCGGCCTCACCGAAGCGGTCGTAGCGCGCCCGCTGGTCGTCGTCGGAGAGCACCTCGTACGCCCGGGCGACCTCCTTGAAGCGCTCACCGGCGTGCGGGTCCGGGTTGGTGTCGGGGTGCAGCTCGCGGGCCTTGAGACGGTACGCCCGCTTGATCTCGTCGGCCGACGCGTCACGGGCGACCCCGAGCAGCTCGTAGAAGTCCGCCATCCTCAGCTCAGCTCTCTCCGAGGCGCCGGCCGAGCTGGTCGCTGACGACATCAACCGTCGCCATCGCCTGTGGGTAGTTCATCCGGGTCGGGCCGAGCACGCCGACGGACCCGCGCTGCTCGCCGTCGATGACGATCGGGGCGACCACGACCGAGCACGCCATCAGCGGCTCGACCCCGTGCTCGACGCCGATGGCGACCGACAACCCGCGGTCGACGAGGTCGCCGATCAGCGACACGACGACGAACTGCTGCTCGAGCGTGCGCAGGACGTCGCGCACGATCTCGACGGCGTCGAACGCCGATGCCATCGACGACGTGCCGCCGACGTACACGTGCTCGTCGCTGGAACGGCTGCGCACGGCGGCCAGGCTGTCGGCGCAGAGGCGATCGACGACGTCGTCGCCGGACGGCAGCAGGGCGCCGACCGCGCCGAGGGCGCGGCCCGTCACGTTGGCCGCGAAGTGCGCCGACGCGGCGGCGAGGTTGGCGTCGCTGACGTCGTCGTCGAGGTTGATCGTCTCGCTCTCGACGCCACCGTTGCTGAAGACGACGACCGCGGTGGCGACGGTGGTCGACAGGCGCACGATCTGGGCGCTGCGCACCTCGACGATGGACGCGTGGGGGCCGACGACCACTGCGGCGTAGTTGGTCAGCGTGGCGAGCAGGTCCGACGTGCGGTGCAGCATCTCCTCGAGCCGACCGTGGGCCGAGCGGAAGAAGTCGCCGACCTGGGTCTGCGTGGTGAGGTCGACGAGCCCCGGGGTGCCGAGGTGATCGACGAAGAAGCGATAGCCCTTGTCGGTGGGGATCCGGCCAGCAGACGTGTGCGGCTGGACCAGGTAGCCCTCCTGCTCGAGCACCGCCATCTCGTTGCGCACCGTCGCCGACGAGACCCGCACACCGGGCGCGTCGGCGATGTGGGTCGAACCCACTGGGAGCGCCGTGGCGATGTACTCCTGCACGACGGCGCTCAGGATCGCGGTCTTGCGGTCGTCGAGCATCTGGCACTCAACCCTACCGACTGCTAACCGCCGGCCACCGGCTCCGGCACGGTCACGGGGGCGACGAGGCGGGTGCGGGCGAGCAGGACGACGGCGACGGCCGCCGTGGCCAGCGTGATGATGCTGCCGTAGGCGAGGGCCCACGGCGCGCCGATGGCGTCGCCGATCACCCCCGTGATCGGGCCGCCGATCGGCGTGGAGCCGAGGAACGCCACCGCGGTCAGGGCGAGCAGGCGGCCGCGCATGTCCGGCGGGCTCTCCTGCTGGGCGATCCCGTTGCCCCCGCTGATGAACCCGCCGCCGCCGATCCCGAGGGCCAGGCCCCACAGCAGGGCCGACCACAGGTTCGGGGCCCACGCCATGCCGATGCCGGCGGCGCCGAGGACGACCGTGAACGCCAGGTACCAGCGCATCGTGATCGTGTGGCGCCTGGCGGTGAGCAGCGACCCGACGAAGGAGCCGACGCCGCTCACGGACAGCACCAGGCCGAACCAGCTCTCGCCGCCCCATCGCTCGTCGGCCAGCTGCGGCAGGGCGACGCCGTAGTTGAAGGCGAACGTCGACACCACCACCATGACGACGAACGTGATGTAGAGGCGGCGGTTGCGGTGCACGAACGTCAGCGCGTCGCGCACCGGCTGGCCGCCACGGTTGATCCGCGGCGCCGGGAACAGCTGGTCGCGCTTGAGGGCGAAGAGCGAGAACAGCACGGCGGCGAAGGACAGGCCGTTGAGCAGGAAGCACCACGCGGTCCCGACCGTGTCGACCAGCACGGCCGCCAGCGCCGGGCCGAAGATGCGCGAGCCGGTCATCACGGCGGTGTTCAGCGACGTGGCGTTGGAGATCTCGGACGGCTCGACGAGCTCGGTGACGAGGCCGCGGCGGGCCGGGTTCTCGAAGGCCCCGATGATCCCGGCCACGAGCGTCAGCGCCCACACGATCGGGACGTTGGCCCAGCCGACGAGCACGACGACGCCGAGCACCAGGGCCTGCACGGCGAGCATGGCCTGGGTGACGATGGCCATCCGCCGCTTGTCGATGCGGTCGGAGAGGGCGCCCGCCCAGGCGCCGAGCAGCAGCATCGGCAGGAACTGCAGCGCCACGGTGATGCCGAGGTCGGTCGACTTGCCCGAGATGTCGTAGACGAGCAGCGACATGGCGGTCAGCTGCAGCCACGTCCCGACGTTGGAGACGGCGAGCCCGGCGAAGTAGATCCGGGCGTTCGGGTGCCGCAGCGCCCGGAACGTCCCCGACGAGTGCCGCTCCCCCACGGCCGGCGACGCGCTCATGTGGGCAACTGTTTGCCAGAACGGCCATCCGGTGGCCGTTCTGGCAAAGAGTTGGCGGATCTGGCCACGGGTCGCGGTCAGTCGTCGAGCTTGAGGGCGGAGATGAACACGTCGCCGGGGACCTCGACCCGGCCGATCGACTTCATCTTCTTCTTGCCCTCCTTCTGCTTCTCCAGCAGCTTGCGCTTGCGCGTGATGTCGCCGCCGTAGCACTTGGCGAGGACGTCCTTGCGCCGCGCCTTGACGGTCTCCCGGGCGATCACCTTGCCACCGATGGCGGCCTGGATCGGCACGTCGAACATCTGGCGCGGGATCAGCCGCTGCAGCTTCTCGGCCATCTGCTTGCCGTACTCGTAGGCCCGGTCGCGGTGGACGATCGTCGAGAAGGCGTCGGCCGGCACGCCGTTGAGCAGCAGGTCGACCTTGACGAGGTTGGAGCGGCGGTAGCCGGCCGGCTCGTAGTCGAGGCTGGCGTAGCCCTGGCTGCGGCTCTTGAGCTGGTCGAACATGTCGACGACGACCTCGGCCAGCGGGATCACGTAGTGCAGCTCGACCCGCTCCGGCGACAGGTACTCGATCTTGTCGAGCTCGCCGCGGCGCTGCTGGCAGAGCTCCATCAGCGTCCCCGTGAACGTCGTCGGCGTGATGATCCCGACCTTGAAGTAGGGCTCCTCGATGAAGTCGATGCGCTGCGGATCGGGCATGTCGGCCGGGTTGTCGACGACGTCCAGCGTGCCGTCCGTGCGGTGGATGCGGTACTCGACGCTCGGCGCGGTGGCGATCAGCGCCAGCCCGAACTCCCGCTCCAGGCGCTCCTTGACGATCTCCATGTGCAGCAGCCCGAGGAAGCCGCAGCGGAACCCGAAGCCGAGGGCGCCCGACGTCTCGGGCGAGTACGTGATCGAGGCGTCGTTGAGCTTGAGCTTCTCCAGCGAGTCGCGCAGGTCCTCGAAGTCGTCGCCGTCGATTGGGAAGAGCCCCGAGAACACCATCGGCTTGGGGTCCTGGTAGCCGGGCAGGGCCTCCGTCGCGCCATGGCTGGCGGTCGTGACGGTCTCACCGGAGCGGGCCTCGCCGACGTCCTTGATGCCGGCGATCAGGTAGCCGACCTCGCCCGGGCCGAGCTCGGGCACCGGCGTCGGCACCGGACGGCGCACGCCGATCTCGATCGCCTCGTGCGTCGCCCCGGCCTGGATGAAGCGCAGCTTCGATCCCGCCCCCATCCGGCCGTTCATCACCCGGATGCTGGACACGACGCCGCGGTACTGGTCGAACTGGCTGTCGAAGATCAGCGCCTGCAGCGGCGCGTCGGGGTCGCCCTTGGGCGCCGGGATCTGGGCGATCACGGCGTCGAGCAGCTCGGGCACCCCCTCGCCCGTCTTGGCCGAGATCCGCAGGATGTCCTCGGCGGCGATCCCGAGCACGTTCTCGATCTCCATCGCGTAGCGATCGGGGTCGGCGGCCGGGAGGTCGATCTTGTTCAGCGCGGCGACGATCTCGAGGTCGTGCTCCATCGCCAGGTAGCAGTTGGCCAGCGTCTGGGCCTCGATGCCCTGGGCGGCGTCGACGACGAGCACGACGCCCTCGCACGCCGCCAGCGATCGGCTGACCTCGTAGCCGAAGTCGACGTGGCCGGGCGTGTCGATGAGGTGGAACTCGTGGCCCTTCCACGGGACGCGGACGTTCTGGGCCTTGATCGTGATGCCCCGCTCGCGCTCGAGGTCCATCGAGTCGAGGTACTGCTCGCGCATCTCGCGGGCGTCGACGGCGCCGGTGACCTCCAGGATGCGGTCCGACAACGTCGACTTCCCATGGTCGATGTGGGCGATGATCGAGAAGTTGCGGATCTTGTCGAGCTGCATGAGAGGGTCACGGCGAGCGGGACACGCCGCTGGTCGATGCTACCGGTGGCAGTTGGGAGCCGCCGGGGCCACGGGTAGCCTTGCCAAGCTGTTCGAACGAGTGCATCGCTGTAGAGGACGACCTGTGGCCAACATCAAGAGCCAGAAGAAGCGCAACATCACCAACGCCAAGCGGGCCGAGCGCAACAAGGCCGTGAAGAGCGAGCTGAAGACGCGCGTCAAGACGGCGACGGCCACGGCCGGCACGGCCGAGCACGACGAGGCGGTGCGCCTCGCGGTCAAGCGCCTCGACATGGCTGCGGCCAAGGGCGTCATCCACAAGAACCAGGCCGCCCGCCGCAAGTCGCGCCTCATGAAGCAGGTCGCCGCCAGCTGACCGCCCGTGGCTCAGCGGCGCAGTCGGCTGAGCCTGGCGACGAGGATCTCCATCACCACGTCGGGGTCGAGGTCACGCCGCCCACGCAGATCGAGGTCGGTCCCGGCGAGCAGGTCGATCGCCCGCCGCACGCCGTCGCCGCCGAGCCGGCGGTACTGCGTCAGCGCCTTCTTGGCCGGGAACCCCTTGATGCCGAGCACCTCGGCCGCCTCCGCCTCCGACGCCGCGTCGGCGCCGTCGAGCCGGGCCAGGCGCACGTAGTGGGAGTGCAGGATGGCCATCAGCTGCAGCGGGTGACGGCCGCCGGCACCGGTCATGCGCTGCAGCAGGGCCAGCGCCCCCGCCGTGTCGCCGGCGTCGATGGCGTCGGTCAGCTCCCACGGCGGCACCCCGCCGCCCTCGCCGAGGAACGGCTCGACATCCTCCGGCTTCAGCGTTCGCGAGTCACCGAACGTCCCCGCCAGGGTGGCCAGCAGGCCGTCGAGCCGGCCGACATCCTCGCCGAAGCGGTCGGCGACGGCGGCCGCCGCCGGCGCCGACAGCCGCACCCCGGCCGCCGTCGCCTGCTCGACGATCCACCCCTGGCGGTCGCGAGCGCGCTGCGGCGGATCGGTCGAGCGCGACGTGCCGCCACCCGCCTTGACGGCGTCGGTGAGCGCCTTGGCCAACCGACCGCCGCCGCCGACGAGCACCAGGTCCGACGACGGCAGCGGATCACCCAGGTAGGCGAGCAGCGGGGCCAGCTCGTCGGCGGTGAAGCGACCGACGTCGCGGGCGAGGACCACCCGCCGCTCGGTGAGGAACGGGGCCGTCTGGGCGGCGTCGACGACGCTGCGCAGCTCGTAGTCGTCGCCCTCGAACTCGTCGACCATCAGCGAGCGGTCGCCGTCGCCGACGAGCTCGTGGACGAGATCGGTGACCGCGGCGCGCAGGATCGACTCGTCACTGCCGGTCACCAGGTGCACGCCCATCGCCGACACATCATCGCAAAGGGGTGCGCGAACGCCACAAGAGCGCGCCGACGACCAGCACGACGGCGACCCAGCCGAGCCAGGACCACGGCGGCGCCGGCTCGACCGCCGCGGCGACGGTGGCCACGGCGTCGACCCACCACACACCCCAGCCGATCGGGCGCCATGAGCAGCGGCCCGAGCGCCGGCACGGCGCCGGCCAGCAGGCTCGCCGGCAGGCCGACGAGCATCACCAGCCCGGCGACCGGAACCGCGACCAGGTTGGCCACCGTCCCGGTCAGCGACAGCCGCCCGAACACGAGCAGGCTGGGCACCGCGACACCGGCCTGCGCACCCAGCGTGACCCCCACCGGCAGGGCCAGCGGACCGAGCCGGCGCGAGCCGCGGCGCCAGGTGGACGGCGCCGACCGTCACGCCGGCCGTGGCCCCGACGGACAGCCAGAAGCCGACCGACCACGCCAGCAGGGGATCGAGCAGCAGCAGGCCGATGACCCCCACCGCGAGCAGCCGCAGCGGCTCGGCTTGGCGTCCGAGCACGAACGCGGTCGCGCCGAGCCCCGCCATGGCGCCGGCCCGCAGCACCGACGGCTCGGCGCGCGTCAGCACCACGAACCAGCCGATCAACGCCAGCGTCGCCGCCCACCGGGTCGGCGGCCGCGCCCGGCTGCAGCATCGGGCCGGCCGCCGCCAACAGCAGCGCGACGTTCTGTCCCGACACCGCGGTGAGGTGGCTCAGGCCGGCGGCCCGGAAGCGGTCGATCATCGCCGGCGGCTCGTCCCGGTCGTCGCCGATGAGCAGCCCGCGCGCCAGCGCCGCCCGGTCCGTCGGGAGCGCGGCGGCGCCCCGCTTGATCAGCTCGCGCACCCGGTTCGACGCCGTCGCGGCCGGCGTGCCGGGCGCCACGTCGCCGAGCCAGTCGACGTCGAGCTCGCCCACGATGTGTTGCCACGCGACACGTCCTCGTCGACCCGGCGTCAGCGCGACCCGGTCGCCGTCGACGCGCACCCGATCGCCGGCGTGCCACTGCGCGATGCGCAGGCGACGGGCGCGACCGCGCACCCACACCTCGTAGCGCTCTCCGTCGACGACCAGCACGACGCGATCGGCGCTCGCGGCCCGATCCGGCTCGCCGACGACCGTCACCCAACCCGAGAACGGTCCGAGCGCATCCGGCTGCAACGCCGCCCACGCCGCATCGCCCCGCCACACGGCCGCCGCGGCCAGCGCCCCGACGGCGAGGGCGAAGCGCGGCGACCGCACGACACCGGCGACCGCGCCGGCGGCGATCGGGACGTACCACCACCTCGTAGCGACCGCGATGGCCACCGCGACGGCCACCCCGACCACGTCGGCGGTCCCCGTCGCCCGCGAGGGCCGAACCGTAGGATGCCGATGCCGGGCGGCCGGCTCGCCGTAGCCTCGTCGCATCGCGCTCTCAACCATGTCTCGACACGTGTACGAAGGCCCGCGCTGGTTCCGGCTGCGCATCCGCAGCCGCGGTCCGTTCCTCGCCGTGATCCCGCCGTTGGTGCTCGGCGCCATCTCGCTGTTGGCCCTGAAGCTGTTCGACGGCAGCACCAGTGGCTACATCGGGCTCATCTGCGGGGTCTTCGCGGCGCCGCTGCTCTTGGCCGTCGGCGCCCCCTTCTCCGACTCCTGCGCTGTACCCGATCGGCGTTGCCCTCAGCGCCATGATGTGGCTGATCGTCGGTGCCGTGGCCGCCCGCCGCACGACGCGCAACCCGATGGCCGACTGGCGTGACTACTGGCGCACGTACGCATGGCTGGCCGGCGGCATCTGGCTCGGCGCCGCCATCGCCCTGTTCATCGCCAAGTACTCGGTGGGCCAGGCGCTCGTCGTCTGAGCGGCCGCTCGCGCGACCATCGTCGCTCACACGGTCACCAGGGCCCGGATCGCATCGAGCTTCGCCGGGCCGATGCCGCGCACGTCCTCGAGGGCGTCGACCGAGGCATACGGCCCCTGCTCGTCGCGGTGGGCCACGATCGCCTGGGCCGTGGACGGGCCGATGCCGGGCAGGGCGTCGAGCTGCTCGGCCGTCGCCCGGTTGATGTCGAGCGGTCCGGCCGCCGTGGTCGGCGGGGACGGCCCGGGTGGGGCGCCGGCGCGCGGTGGCGCCCCCACGACCGGGACGTAGACCTGGGCCCCGTCGACCAGCGGTGCGGCCAGGTTGACGGTGGCCAGCTCGGCGTCGGCCGCCGCGCCGCCGGCGGCCTCGACGCGCGGCGTGCACCCGCGATCCGACCGGCAGCTCGTAGACGCCGGGGCGGACGACGGCCCCGGCGACGTCGACGACCAGGCTGGTCGGCGCGACCGTCGTCGTCGCCCCGCCACCCGCCGCCGCCCCGGTCGTGGTCGCGGCGGCGCCGTTCGTGGCCGCTGCGGTCGTCGTGGCCGCACGCGGCAGCCCCGCCTCGGTCGACGGTGTCGGCGAGCGAAGCAGCCACCAGCCGCCGGCCACCACGGCGACGACCGTGACGCCGACGGCGATCAGGCGACGCAGCCCGAACCAGTCGACCCACGGCCGAGCCGCGATCGAGCCAGCGGGCGACCAGTGGTCCGCGTTCGGATCCGGTCGTCGCAGCTCGATCGATGCCGGATCGAACGGATCGACCGTCGACATCCACGAGATCCTCCTCGCGTCGGCGCGCCGCAGCGCGCTCGGGTTGCGGGGGATGTCGGTGTCGGTGACCCTACCGGAAGGGTGTCAGAACAGCTGGGCCGTCAGCTTGCGCCGGTACTCGGCGGTGCGCGGGTCCTCGGGACCCATCAGCTCGAGGATGTCGACGAACTCCTGACGGGCGTCGTCGTCGGCCTTCACCCGCGGCGAGCAAGCCGTCGAGCGTGGCGTCGTAGTCGTCCTGCGGCGCCGTGCCGAGCGCGCGCCGCGGCGGCGACCTTGCGGGTGCGATCGGACTCGGGGATGCGCTCCAGCAGCGCCAGCGCCTCCGTGGCCGTCGCCCCGCTCGACGAGCAGCTCGCCGAGGGCGACGATGGCGTCCTCGTTGCCCGGGTCGCCGCTCGAGGACCTGGCGCAGGCTGGCCTCGTCGCCGGCGGCGAGCAGCGCGCCGACCTCGTCCTCCTCGGCCGTCGGCAGGAGGCCCTCCACGAACCGCGTCACCTCGGCCTCGGGGTAGGCGCCGACGAAGCCGTCGACGACCTGGCCGTCGCGCAGGGCGTAGACGGCCGGGATCGACTGCACGCGGAACGCCTGGCTGATGCCGGGGTTGCTGTCGACGTCGACCTTCACCAGCACGACCTTGCCGTCGGTCCCGTCGATGACCTTCTCGATGATCGGGCCGAGCGTCTTGCACGGTCCGCACCACGGGCCCACAGGTCGACGACGACCGGCACCGTCTTGGACTTCTCGATGACCTCGGTCTCGAAGTCGGCATCGGTGACATCGACGTACGGCATGCGAGCAACGCTACCGAGGGCCCGGCGGGCGCGTCGGGACGGGCGCAGGGGTGACCAACGGCTGGCGGTCGGGGTGCTCGGACGGGGGACGAGGGGGTACCGTCGGACGCGTGATCGCCGAGGAGGACGTGGCCGGCATCGACACCGCGAACGTCACGGCCTGGCTCGCCGAGCACGTCGGTGCGACGCCGCCGTTGCGCTTCGACGTGATCGCCGGCGGCCACTCCAACCTCACGTACCTCGTGCAGGCGGCCGACGGGCGCAGGTTCGTGCTGCGTCGCCCGCCGCTCGGCCACGTGCTGGCCAGCGCCCACGACATGGGCCGCGAGCACCGCATCATCGCCGGCCTGCAGGGCTCCGGGGTGCCGATCCCGCCGGCCCTCGGGCTGTGCACGGACGAGTCGGTCAACGGCGCGCCGTTCTACGTGATGGGCTACGTCGACGGCGTCGTGGTGCACGACCACGCGGAGGCCGTCGCGCTGCTCTCACCCGACGCGCGCGCCAACGCCAGCCGTTCGCTCGTCGACACGATGGCGGCGATCCACGCCGTCGACCTCGACGCCGCCGGGCTCGCCGAGCTCGGCCGCCACGAGGGCTACGTCGAGCGTCAGCTCAAGCGCTGGTACGGGAACTGGGACCAGCAGAAGACGCGCGAGCTGCCCCTCGTCGACCAGGTCCACGACGCGCTCGCCGGCATGGTGCCGCCGCAGGGTCCGGCGACGATCGTCCACGGCGACTACCGCCTCGACAACACGATCGTGTCGTCGACGGGCGATGTGCAGGCGGTGCTCGACTGGGAGATCTGCACGCTCGGTGACCCGCTCGCCGACATCGGGCTGCTGCAGGTGTACTGGACCGGTCCCGACGACACCCAGAGCGCGTGGGCCACGTCCGGCACGACCGCGCCGGGCTTCTGGAACCGGGCCCAGACCGCCGAGCGCTACGCCGAGGTGTCGGGCCGTGACGTCACGAACCTCGACTTCTACGTCGCGTTCGGGTACTGGAAGCTGGCCTGCGTGCTCGAGGGGGTCTACTCCCGCTACCTCGGCGGCGCCCTCGGGGACCGCGATCCGGCCGAGCTGGCGCCGTTCAAGGCGCAGGTCGACGGCAGCGCGCGGATGGCTGCCGAGACCCTGGAGGGCATGCGGTGAGCGAGGATCACCGCTTCGTTCGTGAGCTTCCCGAGCTCGACGAGCCCGTGCTCGTCGTGATGATGTCCGGCTGGATCGACGCCAGCGGGGCGGCGGCGGCGGCGATGAGCACGATCGAGAAGGAGACCGAGGCCCTGCCGTTGGTCACCTTCGACGACGACACGTACATCGACTACCGCGCTCGTCGTCCGATGCTCGAGCTGCGCGACGGCGTCAGCACGCGTCTCGTGTGGTCGTCGCCGGAGCTGAAGGTCGGTCACGACGCGAACGGTCGCGACGTGCTGCTGCTCACCGGACCCGAGCCGGACATGGCGTGGCACCGCTTCGCCGCCACCGTCGCCGACCTCGCCGAGCAGCTCGCGGTGTCGAAGATGGCCGCCCTCGGCGCCTATCCCTTCGCCGCCCCGCACACGCGACCGCCGAACCTCTCCGCGACGTCACCCTCGGCCGAGGTGATCGCCGAGCTGCCGTTCCGCACCAGCTCGGTCGACGTGCCGGCCGGGATGGCGGCGGCGCTCGAGCACGCCCTCGCCGGACGCGGCATCCCGGCGCTCGGCATCTGGTCGCAGGTCCCGCACTACGTCGCGTCGATGTCGTACCCGGCGGCGTCCGTCGCCCTCCTCGAAGGCCTCACCGTCGCCACCGGCATCACCGTCGACGGCACCGAGCTGCGCCGTGAGGCGGTGCTGCAGCGCGAGCGCCTCGACCAGCTCGTCGAGGGCAACGACGAGCACCGGGCGATGGTCGCCCAGTTCGAGCGCATGTACGACGCCGCCGAGCAGGAGGCCGACCGCAGCGCCGGGGCCGACCAGTCGGGCGGCGGGCTCGAGCTGCGGACGGGCGACGAGATCGCCGCCGAGGTCGAGCGCTTCCTTCGCGACCAGGGCAAGAGCTAGCGCCGACCGATCGCCTACGTTCGCGGCCATGAAGGTCGACGGAGGCATCCCCAACATCATCAGCAAGGCCGGCGCCCAGGCGGCCGAGCTCGAGAAGACCGGCTACTCCGGTGGCTGGACGGCCGAGACCAGCCACGATCCGTTCCTGCCGCTCGATGCCGGCGGCCGAGGCCACGTCGGAGCTGGAGCTCGGCACGTCGATCGCGGTGGCGTTCGCCCGCAACCCGATGACGCTCGCCAACACGGCGTGGGACCTGCAGCAGGCCTCGCAGGGCCGCTTCATCCTCGGCCTCGGCAGCCAGATCAAGCCGCACATCACGAAGCGCTTCTCGATGGAGTGGAGCCACCCGGCGGCGCGCATGCGGGAGATGGTCCTCGCGATCCGGGCCATCTGGGACAACTGGGAGAACGGCACCAAGCTCGACTTCCGCGGCGACTTCTACACGCACACGCTGATGACGCCGTTCTTCTCCCCCGACAAGGAGGACCTCGCCGGCTTCGGCGTGCCGAAGATCTACCTGGCCGGCGTCGGCGAGCTGATGACCGAGGTCGCCGGCGAGGTCTGCGACGGCTTCCTGTGCCACGGCTTCACGACCGAGAAGTACCTGCGCGAGGTCACGCTGCCGGCGCTCGAGCGGGGACGAGCAAAGGCCGGCAAGACGATGGACGGCTTCGACATCGTCGGGCCGAGCTTCGTCGTCACCGGCACCGACGACCAGCAGCTCGAGCAGGCCGCGTCGGGCACCCGTCAGCAGATCGCCTTCTACGGCTCGACGCCGGCGTACAAGCCGGTGCTCGAGATCCATGGCTGGGGCGGTCTGCAGGAGGAGCTCAACGGCCTGTCGAAGCAGGGCGAGTGGGTGAAGATGGGGACGCTCATCGACGACGAGATCCTCAACACGTTCGCCGTGGTCGGCCCACCGGAGAACATCGCCCCGGAGCTCGGCCGCCGCTACGGCGACGTGATCAGCCGGATCTCGTTCTACGCCCCGTACAAGAGCGATCCCGACCGCTGGCAGCAGGTCCTCGCCGACATCAAGGCGGCCTGAACGCGTCTTCGTCCGGATCCTGGTCGCACCGGCGACCAGGATCCGGACCGAAACGGCGGTTTCGTCAGCCCCAGCGGGGCTGCTCGTCCGGGTTGATCCCCAGGCTCATCTTGCCGACGAGCTCGTGGGTCAACAGGGTGTTGCCGGGGTGGAAGCGACCCATGCGGGCGTCGCGGAACAGCTGCTCCATGCGCGAGCGCTTGAAGACGCCGCTGCCGCCGGTCAGGTCGAGGGCGGTGTCGACGACCTCCCAGGCGCGGGTCACGACGTCGTGCTTGCAGGCGACGATCTTCAACGGCCACTCCATGCCGTGGTCGACACCGGTCGACCAGTCGGCGCACACGCGGTCGAGGTGGGCGTTGATCGCCTCCAGCCGGATGCGCATCTCGGCGACGTGGTGCTGCACCTCGGGGTGGTACGCCATCGAGCGGGTCAGGGCCACCGACGTGCGGCGCTGCAGGCTCGCCGTCACCTCGTCGTAGGCGCGCTGGGCGATGCCGGTGTAGACGCCGGCGAACCCGAGCAGACCCCAGGCGAACAGGGCGACCTGGTACATGTCGGCGCCGGCGAAGCCCGCCGGGCACACCTTCATCGTCGCCGCGTCGGGGACGAACGTGCGGTCGAGGATCGTGTCGTGCGACTGGGTCGCCCGCATGCCGAGCGTGTCCCACGTCTCCTCGATGCGGTAGTTCGGGGAGTCGCGGTGCACGAAGGCGTGGACGATCTGCGGGTTGGCCGGATCGCTGACGTCCATCGCGTGCACGCCGAGGTAGGACCAGACCGGCGACAGGCTGCCGAAGATCTTGTGCCCGGTGATCTCCCAGCCGCCGTCGACGCGCACGGCCGACGAGCTCGACAGCAGGAGCGGCAGGTCGTTGCCGGCCTCGCCGTGCCCGGCCGCCAGCACGTGGCCCTCGGCCGCCCGGTCGAGGATCCAGTCGTAGGAGTGGTCGCCGGCGCGCTGCAGGTCAGCGGCCAAGCCGACCCAGTACAGGTGCATGTTGACGGCCACGGCCGTCGACGGGGCGTGATAGGCGAGGCGCCGCTGCAGCCGGTTCACGGTGTGCAGGTCGAGACCTGGTCCGCCGTAGGCCGCCGGGAGCGGGCTGTTCAGGTAGCCGGACGCGCGCAGCTCCTCGAAATCCTGATCGAAGAAGTGGTTGTCACGGTCGTAGGAGGGCGCCCGTTCGTCGAACCGAGCGAGCATGTCGTCGGTCAGCAGGGCGTCCGCGGAAAGGGGGGTGGGGGATGTCGTCGTTGACATGACGACGACGGTGCACACGAGCGATGACCGGGCGCATCCGTGCCCACCACGGATCCTGGGCACGCACGCGATGTGGAATCCACGCCGTCCTCATGCGGCGAAGCGTCAAACTGACTGCGTGACGGTGCCAGCCGGCGCGGTGACCACGCGTGAGCAACAGATCCTCGACCTGCTGTCGCGCCACCTGACGAACGTCCAGATCGCCGACACGCTGTCGATCTCCGTGCGCACCGTCGAGAGCCACGTGTCGTCCCTGCTGCGCAAGTTGCAGCTCAGCGACCGTCGCAGCCTGGCCCGCGCCGCGGCCGTCTCCGGGACGCCGGCGGCCCGTCCCCTGCCCCACGCGGCGACCTCCTTCGTCGGCCGAGAGGCCGAACGACGGGCGCTCGTCGACGCCATCGAGCACCATCGGATGGTCACCGCGATCGGCCCCGGCGGGGTCGGCAAGACCCGCCTCGTCCTGCGGGTCGCGGCCGAGGTCGCCCACCGGTTCGCCGACGGGGTCGTCTTCGTCGACCTCGTGCACGTCAGCGATCCGTCGATGGTCGCCACCGCGATCGCCGAGGCGTGCGAGGTCCCGGAGCGCCACGCCACGTCGGTCGAGGCCGCCCTCACCGCGTCGCTGTCGCGCCGGGCCGTGCTGCTGGTGATCGACAACTGCGAGCACCTGGTGGACGGGGTGCGCGACTGCGTCGACACGATCCTCGCCGGCTGCCCCGACGTCGCGCGTGCTGGCGACGAGCCGGGCGCGGCTGCTGACGCCGTACGAGCACGTCTACGCGGTGCCAGGCATGTCGAGCTCGGACGGCGTGGCCCTGTTCATGGCGCGGGCCGCGGCGGGCGGCGCGCAGTTCGTGGACGCCCCGCGCGTCGCCGTGCTCTGCCGGGCCCTGGACGGCATGGCGCTGGCGATCGAGCTCGCCGCGGCGCGCTGCTCGTCGCTGGGACTCGACGGGCTGGAGGCCGGGCTCGACCAGCGCCTCCGGTTCCTGACCGCCGGTGGGCGCGTCAACGATCGCCACCGCTCGCTGCGCAACGCCATCGCGTGGAGCTACGACCTGCTCGACGACGACGACCGCGCCCTGCTGCGCACGGTCAGCGTGTTCGCCCGCTGGTTCGACGTCACCGCCGCCGCCGCGCTCGCCGGGCGCGACGCCGCCGCGGTCGCCGACGGCCTCGCCCGACTCTCCGAACAGAGCCTGCTGCTCGTCGATCGCGGCGCCCGCACCCGCTACCGCGCCCTGGAGACGATCCGCCAGTTCGGCGTCGAGCAGCTGGACGCGGCCGACGCCCTCGAGGAGGCGCGCGTCCGCCACCTGCGGTGGTGCCGCCTGATGGTGCGGGCGCTCGACCCGGGCGACGGGCGGGCCACGGACGACGAGTGGTGCGCGGCGCTCGATGCGGTGATCGACGACGTGCGGGCGGCGCTGATCTTCGCCGAGTCCGACGACGTGCGCGCCGGCGCCACGGCCGACCTGGCCGCGGCGTTCGCCCACGCGCTGTACCTCCGTGGTCGTCCGACCGAGGCGCAACGCCGCTTCGAGCAGGCGGCCGCCGCAGCACCGGATCCCGCTCGCCGCCCAGCGTTGCTGCGCCTCGCGGCGGGGGCGGCCTGCAGCCGGTACGTCGGGCTGGAGGCGCTGGCCCTGCTGCAGGCGGCCGCCGACCTCGCCGTCGCCCGCGGTGACGACGGTGCCGCCGCCTACGACCTGGCGGCCATGTCGACGCTCGTGTCGCGCTGTCCCGGGATCATGTCGGACGCGCCCACCAGGGAGGACGCGCTGCGCCCGCTCGAGGCGGCGCGGCACCGGTCGGACGGCTCCGAGCGGGCGACGGCCGCCATCGCCATCGCCACGATCCACATCGTGCCCGAGGACGATCCCGACCTCCCCCGGCTCACCGGCGACAGCCTCGCCGCCGCACTGCAGATCGACGACCGCGTGCTGGCCGAGCGCGGCGCTCGACCAGCTCTGCGCCAACCGGCTGGCGAGCGCCGACCTCGCCGGCGCGATGGCGGCGGTGGACCAGCGCGAGCGACTGCTCGCCGACGTGGCGATCGACGCCAACAGCGGGTTCGAGCTCGGCGACCTCCACTTGATGGGGTCGGAGGTGGCGCTCGCCGCGGGCGACCTCGTCTCGGCCCGCCGCCACGCTGACGCCCTCGCGGCCCTGCCGTTCCACCGGGGCGACGCCCACCTCGCGCTGGCCCGCCGCATCAAGGTCGACGCGATGGCCGGACACCTCGACGACGTCGCCGAGCTCGGTGAGCGGTTCCGCCAGGACTGGGTGCGGGCGGGCCGCCCGGTGGCGTCCAACCTGGCCGAGCGCGGCAGGCGCGGTCGCGATGGTGCACGGGCTGCGCGGTGATGACATCGAGCGGCGCCGGTGGCGTTCGATCACCGAGGCGCTGCGTGCCGGCCAGGGTCGCCGACGGACGTCCGACCTGGCGTGGACGCACACGTTCGACGCGCTGCTCGTCCTCGACGCCGGCGATCCCACCATCGCGCTGACGATCCTGACCGTCGACATCGACGACGACCCGCAATGGCGGCTGTGGCACCAGGGGATGTGGCGGCCGTGGTACGCCGCGCTCTGGGCCGAGGCGGCGGTGCTCGCCGGCGTCGACGACCGGATCGACCGCGTCGCGCGGGCCCGTCAGGCGACCCGGGACAACCCGATCGCACTGGCGATCGTCGAGCGGGCGGCGGCGATCGAGATCGATGACCTCCGACAGGTCAGTGCATCAGCAACGACGTTCGACGAGCTCGGCTGCGACTACCAGCGCGAGCGCTCGCACCAGCTCGTCGGCCTCATGGCGATGTCGCAGCGCGCAGCCACGAGCTGACGTTGGCACCGAGCGCGCCGTCGGCATAGCCACCTTCCTGGAGCACGACGAGCGGCCGGTCGAGCGCCGCGACCGCCGCCCCCATCCGCCCGAACCCGTCGGTGGTCAGGGCCAGATCGCACATCGGATCGTCGACGAACGTGTCGACGCCGAGCGACACGATCACCAGCGCCGGGTCAGCGGCATCGATCGCCGCGAGGGCCCGGTCGAGGGCGGCGAGGTAGGCGTCGTCGTCGGTGCCCGCGGGCAGCGGCACGTTGCACGTCGCCCCGCTCCCCCGCCCGGCGCCGGTCTCGTCGGCGTACCCGGTGAGGTACGGGTAGGCGCGCGCCGGGTCGCCGTGCAGGGACACGAACGTCACGTCGTCGCGCTCGTAGAAGATCTGCTGCGTGCCGTTGCCGTGGTGGTAGTCGACGTCGAGCACGGCGACGCGGCCGGCGCCGGCCGCGAGGGCGTGGACGGCGGCGATCGCCGCGTTGTTGAAGAAGCAGTACCCGCCGTACAGCGACGTCGTCGCGTGGTGGCCGGGCGGACGACACAGGCCGTAGGCGAGCCGCTCCCCCGCGAGCACCGCGTCGGTGGCGGCGAGGGCGCAGTCGACGGCCGAGCGAGCCGCCTCGTACGTCCCCGCCGTCAGCGGCGTGGTCGTCTCGAAGCACCACCAGCCGAGGCGAGCCGCGACGCCGTTGGGCTCCCGGGCCGGACCCATGCCGGTCCGCAAGCCGGGCATCGCGAAGACGTCGGGGACGACGTCGTGGGCCGGGTGCACCTCGCGCTGGTACTCCTCCCAGGCGGTGGCGAGGAAGCGCACCAGACCGGGATCGTGCACGGCCGCGATCGGCGCGATGTCGCGGGCCTCCGGCTCGCTGATCGTGAACGTCGGGTCGGCGGCCAGCGCGGCACGGATCGCGGCGGCCCGGCCGGGGTGCTCGAACGGCGCCTGCAGCGCCGACGCCTCGATCTCGTGCTCGGGATCGTGCTGGCGCTGGCGGTCCGAGGCGAAGACCGGGACGGTCACCGAGCTCCGCTCACGCCAGTTCGAGCGTCTCTTCCAGGTACTGCTCGCGGCACTTCGCCCGCTGCAGCTTGCCCGACGAGGTCTTCGGCAGCGTCGACGGCCGCACCAGCATCACGTCGCGCGGCGGCAGGCCGCACACCTCGAGCGTGCGATGGTGGATGAGGTCGCGGATCGCGTCGTGCTCGGCGGCGTCGGCCTTGGTCTCGGCGACGACGACGACGCTCTCCTTGCCCTTGTAGCCCTCCATGCCGAAGGCGATGACGTTGCCGGCGCGCACGCCCTCGATCGTCCCGACGGCGCGCTCGATGTCCTCGGGGAAGACGTTGCGGCCGCCGACGATGATGACGTCCTTGATGCGGCCGCACAGGACGAGCTCGCCGTCGATCATGTAGGCGAGATCGCCGGTGCGCAGCCAACCCTGGTCGAACAGCGCGGCGGTGGCGTCGGGACGCTTGTAGTAGCCGGGCGTCACCGACGTGCCGCGGATCAGCAGCTCGCCGACGTGGCGCTCCGGCCGCTCCTCGAGCGACTCCGGCTCGACGATGCGCATCTCGAGGCCCGGCACCGGCGTGCCGAGCAACGGGAGGCGGCGGGCGACGAGCTCGAGGTCGTCGGGGTCGTCGATCTCGATCGGCTTGGCGACACGGTCGCGCTCCAGCACGATGCGGTCGACGGTGTCACACACGAGGCCGCGGCCGCGCCGTGGGAACGAGCCGCCGATGGCGACCTCGGCCATCCCGAACGCCGGGAACACGCCGCCCGGGTCGAACCCGAACGGTGCGGCGGCAGCGACGAACGCGTCGACAGCGACCGGGTCGACGGGCTCGGCGCCCGACAGGGCCAACGTCAGCGTCGACAGGTCGAGGTCCTTCATCCGCTTCAGTGCCCGGGTCGCCAGGACCCACGAGAAGTTGGGCCCCGCGGTCGCCGTGCCGCGATGGTCGGAGATCCACTGCATCCAGTTCCCCGGGTGGGCCATGAAGTCCTGCGGGGCCGCCTGCACCAGGGTCGCGCCCTTCGTCATCGGGATCGCCAGGCAACCCACGAGACCCATGTCGTGGTACAGCGGCAGCCAGGAGACGAGGACCTCGGTGGCCGGATCGATGCTGCCGCCCTCGACACAGGCGTCGACGTTGGCCGACAGCACGCGATCGGGGATCATGACGCCCTTCGGCTCGCTCGTGGATCCGCTCGTGTACTGCAGGATGACGAGGCGCTCGGGGTCGGTGTCCGGCAGCTCGAGGCGGTCACCGCTCGGCACGCCGGGCGCGCCCGGGAGCACCGCGCTGATCGGGACGATCGGCGGATCGCCGGGGGCGCCCTCGTAGAACCCGGCCAGCAGGTCGTCGATCAGCACGAGCTTGGCGTCGCCGTGGCGGATGCGGGCCCTCGTCGACTCGATGAAGGCGTCGAGCGAGCCCATGCGCATCGGCAGCGGGAGGACCATCGACGCGATGCCGGCCATCCAGCAGCCGCGGATGGCGGTCATCAAGCCGCGGCTGGTCGGGCCGAGGATGGCGACGTGGTCGCCGGGCACGAGGCCGCGAGCCTGGAAGGCGGCGCCGACGGCGCGGGCCTCGTCGTGGACCTGGCGCCACGGGACGAACGGCGGCTGATCCTCGGCCGTGACCGAGGACCCCACGAAGTGGATGCCGGTCGGCGCATCGGCCGCCAGCTCGAGCCGCTCGATGGTCGACGCCGGACGTGCCATACGCACCTCAACGCTAGTGGCGCCGACCCCCGCGCCCCCTGCATCCGAGTGTTTCGTGAGGGGCCTCCCCGCACGAGGCCCTCGGACGCGACGAAACCCTCGGATGGGATCCGCATCGGGTCAGGCCGGGGGTGGGCTCGTAGGCTGGGGGGTCGCCATGTCTACAGATGCCCCGGTCACTGCCGCGAACGCTCCGAGCGGCGACGACGACGCCCCAGCCCACCGCTACACGGCCGCCCTCGCGCAGGAGATCGAGCTCAGGTGGCAGGAGCGGTGGGACGTCGAGGGCACGTTCGAGGCACCGAACCCGGCCGGCCCGCTGGCCGATCCCGAGGGCGTCGCCGAGCGGGGCCGCAAGCTGTTCGTGCTGGACATGTTCCCGTACCCGTCGGGCACCGGCCTGCACGTCGGCCACCCGCTGGGCTTCACCGGCACCGACGTCTACAGCCGCTACCAGCGGATGGCCGGCCGCAACGTCCTGTACTCGATGGGCTTCGACGCCTTCGGCCTGCCCGCCGAGCAGTTCGCCGTGCAGACCGGCACCCATCCCGCCGTGACGACGGCGCAGAACGTCGAGAAGTACCGCGAGCAGATCCGGCGCCTCGGCCTGAGCCACGACCGCCGCCGCTCGATCGACACCACCGACCCCGCGTACTACCGCTGGACGCAGTGGATCTTCCTGCAGATCTTCGAGTCGTGGTTCGACCCGGACCAGGTCAACCCGGCCGGCACGATGGGCTGCGCCCGCCCGATCAGCGAGCTGCGTGCCGAGCTCGATGCCGGCACCCGCGAGCTCGACGACGGCCGGACCTGGCGGAAGCTGTCGGCCAAGGAGCAGGCCGAGGCGATCGACGGCTACCGCCTCGCCTACGTCTCCGACGCGCCGGTCAACTGGTGCCCCGGGTTGGGCACGGTGGTCGCCAACGAGGAGGTCACCGCCGACGGGCGCAGCGACCGCGGCAACTTCCCGGTCTTCAAGCGCAACATGCGCCAGTGGATGATGCGGATCACCTCCTACGCCGACCGCCTCATCGACGACCTGGACGTCCTGGAGTGGAGCGACTCGCTCAAGACGATGCAGCGCAACTGGATCGGACGCTCCCACGGCGCGCGCATCGACTTCGCCTCCCCCGCCGGCCCGATCACCGTCTTCACGACCCGCCCCGACACGCTGTTCGGCGCCACGTTCATGGTCCTCGCGCCGGAGCACCCGCTGGTCCCGGCGCTGACGGCCGGCGAGGAGGCGGAGGCCGTGCTGGCCTACAAGCGCCAGGCCGAAGCCCGCAAGGACGTCGACCGCCAGGACGAGAACCGCGTCAAGACGGGCGTGTTCACGGGGAGCTACGCCACCAACCCGGTGACCGGCCAGGACATCCCGATCTGGATCGCCGACTACGTCCTGATGGGCTACGGGACCGGAGCGATCATGGCCGTGCCGTGCGGCGACGAGCGCGACTTCGAGTTCGCTCGCGTCTTCGGGCTCGACATCCCCGCCATCCAGCAGCCGCCCGAGTCGTGGTTCGCCGAGCGGGGTGTCGCGCCGACGCTGGACACGTCGTCGTGGCCGGAGGCGTTCGTCGGTGACGCGCCGTACGTGAACTCGGCCAACAAGGGTGTCGACCTGAACGGCATGACGTCCGTCGACGACGGCATCGCGGCGATCAACGCCTGGTTGGAGGGCGAGGGGGTCGGCGAGGCCACGATCACCTACAAGCTGCGGGACTGGTTGTTCAGCCGCCAGCGCTACTGGGGCGAGCCGTTCCCGATCGTGTACGACGTCGACGGCAACCCGCATCCCCTCCCCGACGACGAGCTGCCGCTGACGTTGCCCGACACCGACCAGTTCTCGCCACGGACGTTCGATCCCGACGACGAGTTCTCGGAGCCCGAGAGCCCCCTCGATCGGCTGGACGACTGGGTCGAGATCACGATGGACATCGGCGACGGCGAGCAGGTCTACCGGCGCGACACCAACGTGATGCCGCAGTGGGCCGGTTCGTGCTGGTACGAGCTGCGCTACTGCGACCCGACCAACGAGAACGCCTTCGTCGATCCCGACGTCGAGCGCTACTGGATGGGTCCGCAGACCGACCTGCGGCCTGATCACCCGGGCGGCGTCGACCTGTACGTCGGTGGCGTCGAGCACGCCGTGCTGCACCTGATGTACGCCCGCTTCTGGCACAAGGTGCTGTTCGACCTGGGCTACGTGTCGTCGTACGAGCCGTACGCCCGGCTGTTCAACCAGGGCTACGTGCTGGCGGCCGCCTACACCGACGACCGCGGCATGTACGTCGAGGCACACGACGTCGTCGCCGAGCCGGACGGCTCGTTCACCTACGAGGGTCAGCCCGTCGATCGCGAGTGGGGGAAGATGGGCAAGAGCATCAAGAACGCGGTGTCGCCGGAGGAGATCTACGACGCCTACGGCAGCGACACGTTGCGCTTGCACTTGATGGCCACCGGGCCGCTGGACGCCTCCCGTCCGTGGGAGACCCGCGACGTCGTCGGGATGTACCGCTTCCTGCAGCGGTTGTGGCGCAACGTCGTCTCCGAGGACACCGGCGCGGTCGTCCTCTCCGACGCAGCCGCTGACGCCGACACCACCCGGCTGCTGCACCGCACGATCGACGTCGTGCGCACCGAGGTGGAGGGCCTGCGGTTCAACACCGCGATCGCCAAGCTGATCGAGCTCAACAACCACCTGACCAAGGCGGCGGCGCCGATCGCCCGCGACGTCGCCGATGCCCTGGTGCTGATGGTGTCACCGTTCGCCCCGCACATCGGTGAGGAGCTGTGGGCGCGGCTCGGCCACGAGGGCGGGATCACCTACGTGCCGTTCCCCGTCGCCGACCCGGCGCTGCTCGTCGACGACACGGTCGAGTACCCGGTGCAGGTCAACGGCAAGGTCCGCGGCCACGTCACGGTGCCGGCCGACGCCGACGCCGCCGCCGTCGAGGCCGCCGCGCTGGCCGAAACCCGGGTGGTGGCGTCCCTCGCCGGCGCGACGCCGAAGAAGGTCATCGTCGTCCCCGGACGGATGGTCAACATCGTGGTGTAGCACGCGGGGCAGACTCGGTGGCGTGGTCTTGAGCGCCGAGGAAGCCCGCGTCGTCGCCTGCCTCGTGGAGAAGGAGGCGACGGTCCCCGACACCTACCCGCTGACGCTCAACACGCTGCGGCTGGCGTGCAACCAGACGTCGAACCGCAACCCCGTCGTGGCGTGGGACGACCGCACCGTCGAGGCCGCCCTGTTGTCGCTCAAGTCGATGGGCCTCGTGCGCTTCGTGCACCCCTCGCACGGCGGCCGCACGATCCGGTACCGGCACGCCGCCGACGAGCGCTGGCGGCTGTCGAAGGGCGAGCTCGGCGTGCTCGCGGTGCTCGTGCTGCGCGGCCCGCAGACCACTGGCGAGGTGCGGACGCGCACGGAGCGGATGGTCGGGCCCGACGACGGCACCGTCGAGGAGATCCTCGACATGCTCGCCGCACGCAGTCCGGAGCCGTTCGCCGAGCGCGTCGGCCGCCAGCCCGGAGAGCGCGAAGGGCGGTGGGCGCAAGCGCTGTCCGGCGAGCCGCAGGACGGCATCGGGCGCGGCGACGACACCGAGGAGCTCGACCGCCTCGACGTCACCGGCCCGTTGCCGGCGCCGGCGAAGGCGCCGCCCGCCACGGCCGATCCCGACCTGGCGCGTGACGTCGCCGAGCTGTGGGCAGCGCGTCGAGCGCCTCGAGCGCCTGCTCGGCCTGAGCGAGGACGTCGCCGCCGACGGCCGCTGACCCGCCGCGACCGGACCAGACTGCGGGCCGCTCGATCGATGGCAGAGCAAGGGGGCATCAGGATGAGCAACGGCGCGATCGTCGGTTCGGCGTGCGGGGATCCGCTCGCCCTCGATGCGGCGTGGATGGGTGAGGCGCTCGAGTCGGCCGGCGTGGCCGACGGCGCGACGGTCACCGATCTCGAGTTCGACGGCTTCATCGGCACCGGGCAGATGAGCCGCAACGCCCGCTACCGCCTGACGTGGGACGATCCCGACGGACGACCGGCGACGGTCGTCGGCAAGTTCCCGTCGTCCGACGCCAACACGCGCCAGAGCTCGTTCGACAGCGGCGCGTACCACCACGAGTTCGCCTTCTACGCCCAGCTCGCCGCCACGGTCGACATCACCACCCCGCGCTGTTGGGTCGCCCGCTTCGACGCCGACGACCCGGACTTCGTGCTGATCATGGAGGACCTCGCCGACTCCCGGCAGGGCGACCAGTTCACCGAGCCGGATGACGAGGTCAGCGCCCGGGCGATCGAGCAGGCCGCGGCGCTGCACGGACCGCGCTGGGGCGACCCGACGCTGGCCGACGAGCCGGCGCTGCGGTCACCGTTCGGCGACCGCGGCGAGCTCCTGCGCCACTACTTCACCGCCGCCTCCGACGTCTGCCTGACCCGCCTCGGCCACGGCCTCGAGGACGACGTGCAGCAGCTGATCCGCGACTTCATCCCGCTGGTCGGCGCGTGGGCCCAGGGCACCGGCACACCGACCACCCCGGTCCACGGCGACTTCCGACCCGACAACTTCCTGATCGGCCAGACGCCCGAAGCCGTCCCGTTCGCCGTGGTCGACTGGCAGACGCTGGCCCTGGGCCTCGGCGTTGCCGACGTCGCGTACTTCATCGGCGGCGCCTTCGAGCCGGCCCGCCGCGCCGCGATCGAAGACGACCTGCTGGCGCGCTACCGCGACGAGCTCGGCCGGTACGGGCCGCGCTACGACCCCGCCGACTGCTGGCGCGACTACGTGTGGGGCACGCTGCACGGCGTGGTCATCGCCGTGTGCGCCACGATGATGGCCGACCAGACCGAACGCGGCGACGCCATGCTCACCCTGATGGCCCGGCGCCACGCCCGCCACGCCATCGACCTCGGCGCCCTCGACCGGGTGCGGTCGGCCACTCGCGCCTGACGGGCCGCTCGACGGCTCAGTCGGCGGTGTCGGACTGCTTGTCGAACTCCAGCGACAGGCTGTTCATGCAGTAGCGCTGACCGGTGGGCGCCGGGCCGTCGGGGAAGACGTGTCCGAGGTGGGAGCCGCAGCGGCGGCAGCGCACCTCGACCCGCGCCATGCCGTGGCTGCGGTCCTCGATCAGCTCGACGGCCTCGGCGAACTTCGGCTCGTAGAAGCTCGGCCAGCCGCTCCCCGACTCGAACTTGGTGGTCGAGTCGAACAGCTCGGCGCCGCACGCCGCGCAGGCGTACGTGCCGTCGTCGTGGTTCTCCAGCAGGGCGCCCGTCCAGGGACGCTCGGTCCCGGCCTGGCGCAGCACGGCGAACTGCTCCGGGCTCAACAGGTCACGCCACTCGGCCTCGGTCTTCTCGATCTCAGGCATGTGCTCAGGGTACCGACCGCCACGCGAGCGACGCGGCGCCGGACGAGCGTTGCGCAGGTGTTGCGCATCCGTTTTGGTCCGGATCCTGGTCGCCCGTGCGACCACGATCCGGACCAAAACGAGAGATCACGGCACGAAGTCCTGGATGATCTGGGCCAGCTCGACGGGGGTGTCGCCTTGCACGCTGTGGCCGGCCTCCTGGACGCGCACGACCGTGGCGGCCGGGTTGCGCGACTGCAGCTCGGTCTCGTCCTTGTCGTCGACGACGGACTGCGGTCGCATCCCGCGCACCAGGAGCAGCGGCACCTGGAGCCCGGCGATGACGTCCCACAGGTCGGTGCGGTCGGTGACCCGCTTCTCGCCCTCGCCGGCGTTCGGACCGACCTGACGGTGGCGGGCGTAGCGCCAGACCCACGAGCCGTCGTCGCGCTGCTCGGCGTTGTGCAGGATCCCCCGCCGCAGCGACGCCTCGGTGCGCGTCGGGTTGTGCTCCATCGTCCGCTTCAGCAGGTCCTCGAAGCTCGGGAACGACGCCGGCCCGTTGACGAAGTCGGTGATCGCCTTGGCCTTCTCGGCCGTCACGCCGGGCGTGATGTCGACGAGCACCATCGAGCGCACGAGCTCGGGGGCCTGGCGGGCCAGCTCGATGGTCGTCATCCCGCCGAGCGACATGCCGATGACCGCCTTGGCGTCCGGCGCCAGGACGCGGATCGCGGCCGCGACGTCGGCGGCGTTGTCGGACAGGTCGAGCTGCCCCTCCTTGCCACCGTCGGAGTGACCGTGGCCCGGGCAGGTCGATGGCCACCAACGGCCGGCCGAGCGCCAGCGCGACGGTGTCCCACGTGTGGGCGTTCTGGGCGCCGCCGTGCAGGAACACGAGCTCGGGCGCCTCGGTGCCCCACACCAGCGCGCTGAGCCGGCGGTCCCCGTCGACGGCGACGAACTCGCGCCGCACCGTCGGCGGTCCCTCGTAGGGCAGGCCGAACTCCGAGGCGTTGTCGGCGAACAGCCCGAACTCGTCGTACTCGACCCGCTCCATGGTCAGAGCCCGAGCTGGCGGGCGACGCCGCCGTCGACGCGCAGGCACGTGCCGGTGATCCACGCCGATGCCGGGCTGACGTAGAACAGCGCGGCGCCGGGGAAGTCCTCGGCGTACCCGGCCCGACCCATCGGCGTCTTGTGGGCGTTCTCGATGGTCTCCTCGCTCCAAGCCAGGGAGATGTCGGTGAGGATCGCGCCGGGCAGGATGCAGTTCACCCGCACCTTGGGCCCGAAGGCGTCGGCGAGGGCCACCGTCATCGCGTTGAGCCCCGACTTGGCCATGCCGTAGACGACCTCGTTGCGGCTGGTGCGGATCGAGCCGACGGTCGAGATGTTGAGGATGGCGCCACCGTCGTGGTCGCGCATCCACCCCCCGAGGCGCAGGCTGAGGGCGAACGGGCCCTTCAGGTTCACGCCCTGGACCTTGTCGTAGTACTCCTCGGTGATGTCGGTGACGTCGGCGTAGAGCGGCGACATGCCGGCGTTGTTGACGAGGATGTCGCAGCGCCCGAACGTCTCCAGGACGGTGTCGGCGAGCGCGTTGCACTCGTCCCAGCGCCCGACGTGGGTGGCCACGGCGAGCGACTTGCGGCCGAACTTCTCGGTGATCTCGTCGGCCACCGCCTGGCAGTTGTCGAGCTTGCGGCTGGCGATGACGACGTCGGCGCCGTGCTCGGCATAGGCGAGGGCGATGGCCTTGCCGATGCCCCGGCTGCCACCCGTGATGACGGCCACCTTGTCGGTGAGGTCCAGGAGGGGATCCATGCGCCCTTGTGTACCGCGTCGGCACAGCGCCGACCGCACCCGGGACCGCCGGCGCCCCCTCGCCGTCGACGTGAGCACGTCGACGGCGCGTTCAGGCCTCGAGCGCGCTGTTCTCGGGCACGAACTGACTGGCGACGAAGGTCGCGCCGTGGGGATCTCTGATCTCGGCCACCCGCGACCACGGCACGTCGACGGGCCCGCTCACGACCTCACCGCCGAGCTCGGCTGCTCGCGCCGCCACCGCGGCGACGTCGTCCACGCCGAACGTGACGTCCCAGCGCGCTGCGGCGGTGTCGTCGTCGGGGCCGATCGGCGCCAGCGCGGCGACCACGTCGATGAAGCCGGCCGGCGCACCCATCTGCTCCATCTGGGCGCGCAGGCCCGGCGACGACGCCTCCAGGTGGTCGCCGTAGCCGGGCAGCGTCCACATCAGGCCGGATGCCAGGTCGAGCACCTCCCAGCCGAACACCGCCCCGTAGAAGGCCTTCGCCCGCTCGACATCACGGGTGGCGAGCCCGTTGAAGTTCAGCGCGCCGTGCTCGTTGACGACGGTCGCGCCCTTGTGGCGCCCGGCCTGCCACAGGCTGAGCACCGCACCCTCGGGATCGGTGATGACGGCCATCCGGCCCGCGTCCATCACGTCGAGCGGTTCCATGACGACGGCGCCGCCCGCCTCGCGCACGTTGGCGACGGTGGCGTCGACGTCGTCGACCCAGATGTAGGTGTTCCACGTCGGCTGGTCCGGCGCCCCCGCCGGGATCGACGAGATCGCCGCGGCGTCGCGTCCGTTGATGCGCCCCGTGAAGTAGTGCCCGTCGGACCCGGGCGGCATCGCATCCTCGACGTCCCAACCGAACAGTCGACCGTAGAAGGCGGCCGCCACCTCCGGCTCGGGTTGGTTCGTGTCGACCCAGCAGGGGACACCGGGGATGTAGCCGTCGCGCTCGGGCATGATCGTCTCTCCGTTGGTTCGGGATGGGCTGGCCCCACGAGGATGCGCACGGAACGTGGTCACCCTGTGGGCACTTCTGGGAACGTCACCCGACCGAACGGGAGACGCGGCCTGAGACGGCGTCAGTCGAGGTGGGGCGGCAGGCCGAACAACGGGAACAGGCGGTCGGTGTCGAGGAACGAGTTGATCCCCGTGACCTTGCCGTCGCGCGTCTCCAGCACCATCAGGCACCACGGGTCGTGGCCGCCGTTCGGGCTGATGCGGTACTGGCCCCACGCCGGTGAGCCGTTGGCCCCCTCGACCGAGATGAGCCGGGAGCCCTTGCACTCGGCGCCGGGCCCGGTCAGCCAGCCCACGATCCCGGCCTCGCCCTGCAGCCACAGGTCGTACGGCGGCATCGACAGCACGGCGTCGTCGTGGAGCAGTGCGGTCAGCGCCTCGATGTCGTAGCGCTCGAAGGCGTCGGCGTACTTGGCGGCCAGCTCGGACTCGTCGTCGGAGCGCGGCTCGGCGACGGCGTCCTCGTCGATGCCGTTCTCGCCGAGCGTGGCGCGAGCACGCTGCAGCGCGCTGTTGACGGACGCAACGGTGGTGTCGAGCAGCTCGGCGACCTCTTCGGCCTTCCAGCGCAGCACCTCGCGCAGGATCAGCACCGCCCGCTGCTTCGGCGGCAGGTGCTGGAGGGCACCGATGAACGCCAACCGGATCGACTCCTTGGCCGCCGCGACCTCACCGGGGTCGTCCTCCGGCAGCACACGCCCGTCGGGGATCGGCTCGATCCACGTCGCCTCGCTGCGGGCGTTCAGCGACGCTCGCTCGGCGACCGTCGGCTCGCCGAAGTCCATCGGCCGGGCCCGCCGCTGCTTGCTGCCGAGCATGTCGAGGCACACGTTCGTTGCGATGCGATACAACCACGAGCGCAGCGAGGAGCGACCCTCGAACGAGTCGTAGGCCTTCCACGCCCGGACCATCGTCTCCTGCACGGCGTCCTCGGCCTCGAACCCCGATCCGAGCATCCGGTAGCAGTGGGCGATCAGCTCGCGGCGGTACTGCTCGAGCTGGCGTTCCAGCGGCAGCGCCGACGCGTCGGCGGCGGAGGCGGCGACATCGGTCATGCGATCACGGTAGGCCGCAAGGCGGCACTCGCGTGCCGCGCGCAAGGGTCGTGTTTCACCAAGGTGCGGGAGGGCTACCGTCACCCCTGATGAAGCGTTTGGGGAACGCGTCTCGATCGCGCCGTCGTTGCGCTGCTGTCGTTTCAGCACTCGTGGTGACCTCCGCCCTCGTCTCGTGCAGCAGCGAAAGCGGACCACCCACGTTGGCCTGGTACATCAACCCGGACAACGGCGGCCAGAAGGAGATCGCCAAGCGCTGCACCGACGCGGCCGGCGGCAAGTACAAGATCGAGACGTCGCTGCTCCCCAACGACGCCAGCGCGCAGCGTGAGCAGCTGCTGCGGCGGCTGGCCGCCGAGGACTCGTCGATCGCGCTGATGAGCCTCGACCCGGTCTTCGTCGCCGAGTTCTCCAACGCCGGCTTCCTCGCCCCGATCCCCGACGCCGATGTCGCCGGCTTCACCGACGGCGTCGTCCAGAGCGCGGTCGAGGGCGGCACGTGGGACGGCAAGCTCGTCGCCATCCCGTTCTGGGCCAACACCCAGCTCCTGTGGTACCGCAAGTCGGTGGCCCAGCAGGCCGGCATCGACCCGGCCAGCGGCCCGGTCTCGTGGGACCAGCTCATCAAGGCGGCCGTGGACACCAAGAAGACGCTGGCTGTCCAGGGCAAGCGCTACGAGGGCTACACCGTCTGGATCAACGCCCTCATCGAGGGCGCCGGCGGCCAGGTCGTCGAGAAGTCCGGCGAGACGGGCGCCGACGTCACGCTCGGCATCGAGTCTCCCGCCGGCGATGCGGCGGCGAAGGTCATCCGCGACGTCGCCAACGCCAACATCTCCCCGTCGATCTCGACCGAGGACGAGGAGGCGTCACGCTCGATGTTCCAAGGCAGCGACGGCGGCTTCATGGTCAACTGGCCGTACGTCTGGACGGCGGCCAAGGACGCGGTCGCCAGCGGCAGCATCACCCAGGACGTCGTCGACGACATCGGCTGGGCGCAGTACCCCCAGACCGTCGCCGGCACGGACAGCAGGCCACCGCTCGGTGGCATCGAGCTCGGCATCGGGGCGTTCACCTCGCACGCCGACCTCGCGCTCGACGCCGCCAAGTGCATCACGAGCGTCGAGAACTCGAAGTACTACATGACGTTCAGCGGCAACCCGTCGGCCAAGAGCGCGGTCTACGACGATCCCGAGGTCCTGGCGGCGTACCCGATGGCCGACGTCATCCGCCAGTCGCTCGAGGCCGCCGGACCGCGCCCGATCACGCAGTTCTACGGCGACGTGTCGTCTGGCTTGCAGCGCTCGTGGCACCCCCCGGGCGGCGTCAACGACAACACGCCGACGAAGTCGACCGATCTGATCACGGGCGTCCTCAAGGGGGAGCAACTGCTGTGACCGCCACCGCGACCATGGCGCCGCAGCCCGGCGTCGAGGTCCCCCGCCACAAGGCCGGGCTCTCGGACCGCGCCAAGGCCGAGCGTCGGCTCGGTTGGATCCTGTCGGCCCCGGCCGTGATCGTGATGCTCGCCGTCACGGCGTATCCCATCGGCAACGCCCTCTACCTGTCGCTCTTCAACGACCGGCTGACCAACCCGGCTGGGCGGGAGTTCATCGGCTTCAAGAACTACGGCGTGATCCTCTCCGACGGGCTCTGGTGGGGCGCCGTCGGCACGACCCTGTTGATCACCGTCATCACCGTCGGTGTCGAGCTGGTGATCGGCTTCGGCTTCGCGATGGTGATGAACAAGGTGATCTTCGGCAAGGGCATCGTGCGCACGGCGATCCTGATCCCCTACGCCATCATCACCGTCGTCTCGGCCTACGCGTGGCAGTACGCCTTCGCCCAGAACAGCGGGTTCATCGATCCGTCCCGCGACTGGTTCGGCGCACGCTGGACATCGCTCTTCGTGATCTGCCTCTCGGAGATCTGGAAGACCACGCCGTTCATGTCGCTGCTGCTGCTCGCCGGGCTGGCCCAGGTCCCCTACGACATGCAGGAGGCGGCGATGGTCGACGGCGCCACCTGGTGGCAGCGCCTCCGGCGGGTCACGCTGCCCAACATGAAGGCGGCGATCATGGTCGCCCTGCTGTTCCGCACGTTGGACGCCTTCCGCATCTTCGACAACGTGTTCGTGATGACGCAGGGCGCCAACGGCACCGAGACGGTGTCGCTGCTCGCCTACCGCCAGACGATCAGCCGCACCGAGATCGGGCTCGGCTCGGCCATCTCGGTGCTGCTGTTCCTCTCCGTGCTGCTGATCTGCTTCATCTTCATCAAGCTGTTCCGGACCGACCTCTCCAAGGTGCGAGGGGCCTGACATGGAGACGAAGCGCTCCAAGTACGGCCTGATCTTCGCCTCGGCGGTGATCGTCGTCTACACCCTGATCCCGGTCGTGTGGATCATCTCGCTCTCGTTGAAGGAGGGCGACGACATCAACAACGGCAAGTTCTGGCCGACGAAGTGGACGTTCGACAACTACCAGACCGTCTTCCAGACCCCGGTGTTCACGTCGGCCCTGCGGAACTCGGTCGGCATCGCCCTCATCGCCACGACGATCTCGGTCGTCCTGGGGACGCTCGCCGCCTATGCCATCGCCCGGCTCGACTTCCCGGGGAAGAAGCTCGTCCTCACCGCGGCGCTCATGATCGCCATCTTCCCCGCCATCTCGATCGTCACCCCGCTGTTCAACCTGTGGCGCCAGATCGGCCTGTACGACACGTGGCCCGGCCTGATCATCCCGTACCTCTCGCTGACGCTGCCGATCTCGATCTGGACGCTGTCCGCGTTCTTCCGTGAGATCCCGTGGGAGATGGAACAGGCCGCCCAGGTCGACGGGGCGACGACGTGGCAGGCCTTCCGCAAGGTGATCGTCCCGCTGGCCGCGCCCGGCGTGTTCACCACGGCGATCATCTCGTTCTTCATCGCATGGAACGACTTCGTGTACGGCATCTCGCTGACGTCCACCGATGCCGCTCGGCCGGTTCCGGCGGCGCTGGCGTTCTTCACCGGCGAGTCCCAGTTCCAGCAGCCGACCGCCGCCATCTCGGCGGCGGCCGTCGTCGTCACCGTCCCGGTCGTGATCCTCGTGCTGATCTTCCAGAAGCGGATCGTCGCCGGCCTCACCAACGGCGCCGTCAAGGGCTAGGCCAGAGCAAGGAGCACCGCAGTGGCCGAGATCTCGATCCAACACCTCACCAAGCGCTACGCCGACGGCTTCCCCGCCGTCAACGACGTGAGCTTGGAGATCGCCGACGGCGAGTTCATGATCCTCGTGGGGCCGTCCGGGTGCGGCAAGTCGACGCTGCTGCGGATGCTCGTCGGCCTCGAGGACATCACCGAGGGCGACCTCTACATCGGCGGCACGCGCGTCAACGACAAGGCGCCGCGCGACCGCAACCTGGCGATGGTGTTCCAGAACTACGCCCTCTACCCGCACCTCACGGTGTACGAGAACATCGCCTTCCCGTTGCGGCTGAAGAAGGTCGACGGCGCCGAGATCGATCGCCGCGTCCGCGAGGCGGCCGAGACCCTCGAGCTCAACGAGCACCTCGACCGCAAGCCGGCGAACCTCTCGGGCGGCCAGCGCCAGCGGGTGGCGATGGGCCGGGCCATCGTCCGCGAGGCCCAGGTGTTCCTGTTCGACGAGCCGCTGTCCAACCTCGACGCCAAGCTCCGCGGCCAGATGCGCACCGAGATCGCCCGCCTCCAGAAGCGGCTCGGCGTGACGACGGTGTACGTCACCCACGACCAGATCGAGGCGATGACGCTCGGCGACCGCGTGTGCCTCCTGCGCAGGGGCATCATCCAGCAGGTCGGCACCCCACGCGAGCTCTACAACTCACCGGTGAACCTGTTCGTCGCCGGCTTCATCGGGTCGCCGCCGATGAACTTCATCCCGGTGGGCGTCGAGGACGACGGCTTGCACCTCGGCCCGTTCGGCATCGTCGGCACCGACGCCTTCGACCTGCCCGAGCTGTCCACGAAGAAGCTGCTCATCGCCGGCTTGCGACCCGAGCACCTCGAGGACGCTCGCCTCGTCGACCCGGCCAAGCGCGAGAGCGGGGTCACCGTGACCGCGCCGATCGACGTCGTCGAATGGCTCGGCGACGAGCAGGTCGCCTACGTGACCTACGAGGCGCCGGCCGAGATCCGCGAGCAGCTCAACGAGCTGGAACGCGAGCTGGACTCCGAGTCCACGCGGACGCAACTGGTGGTCAAGCTGTCGGCGGCGAGCGACGTGCGCGAGGGCGAGGAGTTCGAGCTCTGGTTCGATCCCCACCACATGCACCTGTTCGACCCGGCGACCGGACAGAACATGTTGATCAAGCAGCCCGCGCCGGCGTGAGGGGCTGATCCCCCGACGCGCCGTCGGATCGGCGAGACTGTGACGGCCCATGTCCACGCCGCCGACACCCCATCGCCCGGACGAGGTCCGGACCGACGATCGGGACGATCACGCGATGGCGATGCTGCCGCGCGACCGGCGCAGCGCCGTCGAGGCTCGGGACTGGCTGCGCGACTTCCTCCCGAACCGCGTCCCGGAGGCGCTTCGTGAGGATGCACTGCTGGTGATCAGCGAGCTGGCGACGAACGCGCTGCGCCACGGCCTCGGAGAGGTCATCGTGCGCGCCTCGCTCGAGGACGACGGAACGGTGCAGCTGTCGGTCACCGATTCCGGGGACGGTCGTCCGACCATGCAGCCGATCGACCCGGAACGCATCGGCGGGCTCGGGTTGCGCATCGTCGCCGAACTGAGCGCGGCGTGGGGCGTCGCCGCGTTCCCCGGGGGCAAGACGGTGTGGGCGACGCTGCAACCGGCACGCTGATCGCGCCTCACACCTCCCACGTCGCGGCGAACGTCGGCACACCACCGCGCCGATGGCGGCGAGCACGTCCGGGTCGTCGTCGACGACGACGTCGATCTGACGCTCGAGCCGGAGGTCGTCGATGACGTCCAGCTTGAACCGCGCCGCCGGACGGCGATCGCCGTCCTCGCGCATGATGAGGCGGTGCCCACCGAGCGCGTGGTCGTCCAGCCAACGCGCGGTCAGCGAGCGGTAGCGACCCGGGCGGCCGGTCAGGAACACGACGTCGTGGTCGGCGGCGAGCGTTGCGACGAGGGCCAGGCCTTCGGGGTGCGGCGGGTCGTCGACCGCCGCGCCGAAGAACCGATCCCAGTCCCGGCGCCCCGCGGTGATGTGGTGGAGTCGGTGACGGGCATCGGCGACGACCCCGTCGATGTCGACCACGGCAAGGGCGCGCTGCTCAGCCACCGGCCCACGGTGCCACGACTCGTGCCCTCCCGCACGGAGGTACTGTGCCCGCCTGTGACGGGGGCGCGACGTCCACGATGAGGCCGTGGCGAGGCGCGGGTCGGGCCCTCTTCGTGGTGCCCGTGCTGGCGGCCGGGTTGGGGCTCGCCGGGGCCGCCGCCATCTGGTCGCGCGAGGCCAGCCAGGCCCGCCAGCGCGACATGCGGGCCGCCGACCAGGTGGCCACCGCGGTCGGCCGCTCGGCGGGCATCGACCTCGACGGGCTGCGCGGCGCCAACGCCCTCGTCGCCGACGACGACGAGGTCACCGAGGCTCGCCTGACCGCGTTCTCCCGCGGGTTGCTCGCCGACTCGGCGATCCGGGTCGTCGCCCAGGCCGAGCCCATCGACGATGCCGACCGCGCCGCGTTCGAAGCCCGCCTCGGCACCCCGATCCAGGAGATCGCCGCCGGCGGCACGTCCGTCCCCGCCGCCCGCCGCGCCGCCTACCTGCCCGTCGTCCGGGCCGTCGCCGCCGATCCGTCGATCAAACCCGTCATCGGCCTCGACCTGCTGAGCGACCCCAATCGGGCCGCCGCGGTCAACCAGGCCACCGAGCGCGACCGGCCGAGCATCAGTTCGCCCCTCGCCCTCGTGCCGCGTGGCCGCGTCGGCTACCTCGCGGTGACGCCGCTGCGCACCCCGGACGGTCGCGTCGTCGGCTACCTCAGCGCCGTCTTCGCCATCGACGACGTCCTGGACACCGCGCTGACCGGGATCGAGCGGCGCCCCGACGTGGCCATCTACGACCACGGTGAGCGCATCATCGGCACCCTCGACGGCGGGGCGGCGGCGAACGTCGATGTCGGCGGACGCACCCTCGTGGTCCGTGCCGACGACCCGGCGGGGGCGAACCCCTGGCCGGCGATCGCCGTCGCCATCGGCGCCGTGCTGGTGGGTGTCGCGCTCGCCGTGTCGTTCTCCCGGTTGCGCCGGTCCGAGCAGGCCGCCTCGGCCCTCAGCGTCCACCTCCAACACGACCGGACGGGCGCCATCCGCCTGGCCGAGCTCGGCCGGTTGCTCACGGCGAGCCGGACCAGGAGCGACGTCGTCGAGCTCGTCGCCCGCCACACGCCCGGGGTCGTCGACGCCGATCACGCCACGCTGGCGTTCGTCGAGGGGACGCTGCTGCGCACCTCGCCGGCACACGGCGGCGCCGTCGTCAACGACACCCATCCGCTGGCGCCGCTCGAGACCCACCTGCCGCGCACGGAGGCGGCGCGCGACGGACGATTGGTGACGGTGGCCAACGCCACCGTGTACCAGCGCGATCACCCGGATCTGCTCGCCGACGTGCGCCACGACGGCACGGCGTCGGTTGCGGCGGTGCCGCTGCTCGACGCAACCGGCGCGACGTTCGGCGTCCTCGACCTCGCCTGGCGCGAGGAGCGGCTGTTCAGCGATGCCGACGAGGTGCGCCTGACGACCCTCGGCTCCCTCGTCGCCGGCACGCTGCAGCGCGTCGATGCCGAGCACGCGGAGGTGCGCCGTTCGGAACAGCTGGCCACGTTCGCCGAACGGCTGTCCATCGCCGCGACGGCGACCGAGGTGCGCCACGCCATCGCCGCCGACGCCGCTCCGCTGCTCGCTGCCGAGCACGTCTCCTGTGCCCTCCTCGACACGAGCGGTGCGCTCGACGACGAGGGTCAGGCCGACGGCGCCGAACTGCCGGATGTCGCCGCCGCCGTCCAGCGGGCCCTGGCCGGCGACGACGTCGCCACCACAGCCGACACCGCGGGCCGCCTGTTCTTCGCCGCCCTCCCGCTGCGCGCCGGGCAAGCGGTGCGCGGCGTCATGCGCGTGACGTGGCGCACCCCCGTCGCCCTCGATGCCCGCTCGCAGGCGACGCTGCGCACGGTGGCCGAGCTCTCGGCCCAGGCACTGGTGCGAGCCCAGACCACCGACGCATCGGTCCGCCACGCCGACGGGCTCGCCAACCTCGCCGAGGAGTTGGCGACCGCGACGACGCTCGAGCAGGTCGCGGCGGCGGCGTCCGACTACCTGCCGACGATCAGTGACGCCGCCGACGTCCGCGTCACCGTCGCCGGGGAGGCCGACGCCGTCGGCGAGCGGCACCGCCTCACCGACGTCTCCGGCGAGACCGTCGGCGAGCTCGTCGTGGCGTGGCCGGCGGCGGCGGCGCCCGACGCAGAGCAGCAAGAGCGCCTGCGCACGGCGATCGATCTCATCGAGGAGACGGTGCGGCGGGTCGACATCCAGCGCTCGACGAACCAGACGCTGCTGTCGCTGCGCCAACGCCTGCTCCGACCGCTGCCGTCCCCACACGGCCTCGACCTCGCCGCCCGCTACCGCCCGACCGCCCGGCCGCTCGGGATGGGTGGCGATTGGTACGACGTCATCGAGCGCAGCGACGGCACCGTGGCCATCGTCATCGGTGATGTCGTCGGGCATGGGATCCCGGCGATCGCCACGATGATCCACCTCAGCACGATCCTCGGTGGGCTCGTGCGCTCCGGCACCCCACTCGCCGAAGTGATCGACCGGAGCAACGCGATGCTCGATGGCGACGGCATGGTCGCGACGGCCCAGGTCATCGTCCTCGATCCGGCGCAGTCGACGCTCAGCCTCGTCAGCGCCGGCCACCCGCCGCCTCTGTTGCGGGACCCGTCCGGGTTGGTCGCGCCGGTGCCGACGGCGACGCAACCGCCGCTCGGCGTGGCCGGTGGCGACGGTGAGGTCGTCACCGTCGACTTCGCCGCCGGCGCCGTCGTGCTCGGCTACACCGACGGCCTCATCGAGCGGCGCGGCGAACCGCTCGACACCAGCATCGACCGCCTCGCCGGCGTGCTGGCGACGACCAACGGATCGGTGTGGGGCACCGTCGCCACCGTGCTCACCGCGATGGGCCGCGACGACGCCGAACGAGGCGACGACGACGTCGCCATCGTCGTCGCCCAGCACCGCGCGGCCGACTGATCGTCGTCAGGTCGTGGCGGTCGCCGAGCGCGATCCCGCCGATGATGCGGATGGCGACGTCCATGTCAGGAGTCGAAGCAGTCCGTGTCCGACTCGTGGGTCTGCTGCTGGCCACCGACGCTGACGGTCAGCTCGGCCGAGCACTTCTCCTCGTCCACGTCTGCGGTCCCGGCGAAGACGGCCTCGACGGCCTTGCCGTCATCGGTGGAACCCGTGCACGTACCGGCGACGGCCCCGTCGGTGGCGATGGTCGACGTGCAGTCGAGGTCACCGTCGATGTCGACGACGCGCTCGGCGGCGGCCCGCAGTGAATCGCGGACGTCTTCCTCACCGAGGCTGCGGCGTTGCGAATCGGTGCACGACGTCGCCGCGATGGCGATGACGACGGCGACGGGAGCGAGGTAGCGGAAGCGGAAGTTGGTGTTCATGGGACCATCGTCCGCGCGGCCCCTGAGAAGCCGCTGATGCGAACGGGGCCCGGCGCTGACGTGAGCAGCCACGTGAGCACCACGGCCCACATCACACGCTGGTCGAGCCCGGCGACCGCCGTGCGGTGCAGCAGCGGGCTCGTCACCAGCAGGGCGACGGCGAGGACGGCGATGATGCGACGGCCGGTCAGCACGACGGCGACGACGAGGGCGATCGCCGCCGCTGACGACGTCAGCCCGTGCAGCTCGTCCGACAGCACACCTGCCTCGGGCCCGCCGGTGCGGAAGACCCCGGCGGCCGCCAGTCCGCACGCCGCCACGACCATCGCGATGCGGATCGCCCGACGGCGCCGGGGCGTCCGCCCGGCGGCGGCCACGATCGGCCCCAGGACCAGCACCGCGGCCGCCATCAGGGCGAACGCGACGGCCATCAACCAGCCGTGGTCGCCGTTGGCGTAGTCACTGAGCCGATGGGCCAGTGGGTCGAGGTCGGGCCGGATCACGTGCAGCGCCACCACCACGCCGGCGACGGCGAGCACGAGACCGCGCCCGAGGCGCCGGCGAGCCACTGGCGTCAGCTCGCTCGGAGCTGGGCCGGCGACGACGACCACGTCGCCTGCCGCACGTCGTGGCGCCAGCTCGTGTTGATCCGCCAGAAGACCCAGCACCCGACCCCGAGCGGGATCGGCAGCAGCCAGGTCAGGGCGCGGTAGACGAGGACGGCGGCGACGATCTGGTTGCGAGTCGACTCGGGCAGCCCGGCACCGAGGGCCGCGGTCAGCCCCAACTCGACGAGTCCGAGGCCACCAGGGGTGATCGGGATCGCCGAGACCAGGCGGACGAAGGAGAACGCCGCGAGGACGAGCTGCCAGCTGACCTCCTCGTTGGACACGCCGACGTGACGCAGGGCCAGCAGCAGCACCAAGAACAGCGAGACGTGGCTGACCAGCGACGTGATCGTGATGCGCAGCCAGCGTCGCGTGAGGAGGGCGACGACCTCGCCGCGGAACCCCACGGCCCGGGCGTCCCACCCGGCCACGGGCGGCCGCCGCACGACCCGCAGTGCCGCCGAGACCGCCCGCCCGGTCGATCCTCCGACCAGCGCGGCCGTCCGATCGCTGCGCAGGAGCAGGGTGAACATCGAGATGACGACGATGAGGACGGCGAGCCCGATCACCGCGGCGACGGCCAGCCCGGGGCCCGCCTCACCGTTGAGGGCCAGGAGGCCGAGGGCGACGACGGGCAGTCCGAGCTTCACGAAGTTGTTCCAGACGCCCGACACGACCATCGCCAGCGTCGTCTCGGAGACCGGATGACCCCACGAGCGCTGCATCGACATCGTCACGCCGATGGCGAGCGCACCGCCGCCCGGCATCGTGTTGGACACCGACGTCGAGGCCAGGTTGGCCACCGCCGCTTCGCGCAGCCGCAGCGTCGGCTGGACGGCGGTGAGCATCGGCCAGTAGCTGACGAGGTTCCACAGGGCCACCGCGCCGAGCGTCCACAGCTCGAGCCACGTCATGTCGGTGATCGTCTCCCACACCGCGCCGTAGTCGGCGATCTTCGGGAAGAAGAAGCCGAAGATCAGGGCCACGACGGCCAGCGAGAACGTGGCCCGCACCCACTTCCGCGACCACCAGTGGGTCACCCGGTCGCTCATGACGCACCGTCCGACGTGACGGCGAAGCGCTTCGTCCGGACGTAGAGGGCGACGAGGAGGAACCACGCCATCACCGCTCCCGCCAGGACCCGTTGGGCGGCGCCGGTCCACGAGGAGTGGTCGACGAGCTGGGTCGTGACGGCAGCGGCGGCGGCGAGGATGCTCAGCACGGCGGACGGGCGTCGGAAGCGGTCCCAGCGCCGGTCACCCCGCGTGGCCAGCGTGAACAGGCCCATCGAGGCCACGAGCAGCACGAAGGCGGCGATCGCGCTGCTGCTGTGGATCATCTCCCCGATGGTCGACGGGCGATCGCCGGGATCGACCTCGAAGATCCCGGCGAGGATCGAGCCGACGCCGGCGAGCGCCATCAACCAGGGGAACACGCCGGTGATGCCGTGGCGCTCGACCGCCGTGCGCAGCCGCAGGGCCAGGGCGAGGGCCACCGCACCGAAGGCGTAGAAGACGGCGCTCATCACGTCCCCGGCCGGGCCGTTGGCGTAGTTGCTCATCACGGCCTGGCGCCAGTCGAGCTCGGGTCGAGCGACGTGCAGCACCGCGATGCCGCCGGCGGTCACGGCGATGGCCACGAGCGCGATGAGCGAGGCACCGGTCGGGCGGTGCGGGCGGTGTTCGGCCTGTCGTTCCATGCCGTCACGATGAACGGCAGCGCTGATGTGGCGCTGAGCTGAAGCTGCGGCGGCCGCTGACGTTCTCAGCGCCACGTCAGGAGCAGCGACGACGATCGTCTCATGCACCACCGCGTGGATCACCTGCCGCTCCGCCCGACGGCGTGGCACGCGGCCCTGGTCGGCGCCGGCCTGGTCGTGCTCGGCGCCGGCATGGCCGTCGTCCGCGACGGCTCCGTCGGCGCCGTCGAACGGAACGTGTTCCACGCCGTCAACGACCTCCCGGCGGCCCTCGGCCCGGCCATCTGGCCGATCCTGCAGCTGGGTTCGCTGCTCGGTGCGCCGATCGTCGCGCTGGTCGCCCTGCTCGCCCACCGACCCCGCCTCGCCGTCGCCGCGCTCGTCGTCGGCGTCGCCAAGCTGGTCGCCGAGCGCCTGGTCAAGGCGGCCGTGAGCCGCCAGCGCCCGTGGACGTCGATCGGACCCGACATCCATCGCTACGGACAGGTGCCACTGCGCGGCGAGAGCTTCGTGTCGGGTCACGCCATGCTCGCGGCCGCGCTCGCGGTGGTCGTGACGCCGTACCTCGTCGGCCGCTGGCGGGTGCTGCCGGCGCTGCTCGCCGCGCTGGTGGCGGTCGGCCGCGTCTACGTCGGCGCCCATGCTCCGCTGGACGTACTCTGCGGTGCGGCCGGTGGGGTGGCGGTCGGCGCCGTCGTCGATCTGCTCGTCCGTCGGCATCGACCACGAGTTGAGGAGACCCTGGCATGAGCACCGTGACCCCGACCCCGGGCCGGTCGACCGCCACGACCGGCGGCCGACGACGGCGCCCGACCGGAGCACCCCCGCCGCTCCCCCGCCAGATCGGCACGTCGGGCCGCGTGTTCATCGCCGGCGCCGTGATCATGGCCGTGTGGGTCGTGCTGTTCGCGGTCACCGGCTGGGCCAGCGAGCTCACCGAACAGGCCGACGCGGCCGTGCTCCGCAGCGTCGCCCGGATCCGCGTCGACTGGGCGGTGAGCGCGGCACGGGGCATCGATCGGATGGCGACCGGCTGGACGCTCAGTGCGATCGGCTTCGCCCTGCTCGCCGCCACGGTGGTGTTCCGCCGGTGGCGCCACCTGTTCGCCTTCCTCGGCAGCGTGCTCGTCCTCGAGCTGGCCGGACTCCTCCTGACCGAGCTGCTCCACCGCCCGCGTCCGTTCGACGTGACCGCGGCCGGGCGGTGGCGGGGCTACTCGATGCCGTCGGTGACCGTGGCCATCGTGGCCCTCGTCGTGGTCGGGATCCTGTCGATGCTCGTGGTGCCCGGACGGCCGCGCTCGATCGGCGCCGTCATCGGCGGCGTCGTCGTCGCCCTCGTCGTCGGCAGCCGCCTGCTGCTCGGCATCGACCACCCCTTCGACATCCTCGTCGCCCTTGCCTTTGGTGTCGCCGTCCCGCTGATGGCGTTCAAGTGGTTCACGCCCAACACCGTCGTACCGGTCCGCTACAGCCGGGGCAAGACGGCGCACCTCGACGTCACCGGGCGGCGCGGCGAGGCGATCCGCCACGCCGTCGAGGATCAGCTCGGGGTCGGCCTCGCCGAGGTCAAGCCGTTCGGGCTCGCCGGCTCGGGTGGCTCGACGCCGCTGCGGCTGACCACGGTCGACGGCCGCCAGCTGTTCGGGAAGGTGTACGCGATGAACCACGTGCGCTCCGACCGCTGGTACAAGCTCGGGCGCACCGTGCTGTACGGCCGTTTGGAGGACGAAGCGCCGTTCAAGTCGGTGCGCCGCCTCGTGCAGCAAGAGGACTACACGCTGCGGCTGATGCGCGACGCCGGCATCCCGACGGCCGAGCCGATGGGCATCGTCGAGCTCACGCCCGAGCGCGAGTACATGCTCGTCACGTCGTTCTTCGACGGTGCGGTGGAGCTCGGCGACGCCGACGTCGACGACACGATCATCGACGAGGGCCTGCAGATCGTCCGGCGGATGTGGGACACCGGCCTCGCCCACCGCGACATCAAGCCGGCCAACCTGCTCGTGCGCGACGGCCACCTCGCCGTCATCGACGTCGCCTTCGCCCAGGTCCGGCCGTCGCCGTGGCGGGAGGCGGTCGACCTCGCCAACATGATGCTGGTCCTCGCCGTGCGCACCGATGCGCAGCGCGTCTACGACCGGGCCCTGCTCGTGTTCACGCCGGACGAGATCGCCGAAGCGTTCGCCGCGACGAGCGGCATCGCCAGCCCGACGCAGCTGCGCTCGGCCGTCAAACAGGACGGCCGCGACCTCGTGGCCGAGTTCCGGGCCCTGGCGCCGCCCCGACCGAGGATCTCGCTGCAGCGTTGGAGCGTGCGCCGGGTGCTGCTCGCCGGCGCCGTGCTCGGGGTCGTCATCCTCTTCGCGGTCGGCGTCTACAGCATGTTCACACCGGCTCGCCTGCCCGTCGCCGGACAGCCCGAGTGCGACGCCTCTGACGTCGTCGTGCTGATGGCGCAGGCCGTGCCCACCGCCACCGAGATCCCGTGCCTGCTCGCCGAGCCGGCCGGGCTGTCCGACGCCAGCGTCCTGGTGGATCGCGGTGACGCCCGCTTCACGATGACCGACAAGGACGGCCGCCAGGCCGTCTCCGTCCACCTCCGCGACCGGTCACACTGCGCCGCCGGCATCACCCAACGCATCGACGCCGTCGACGACGCGACCCGGCTGGTGCGCACGATCGGCACCGCCGGCAGCTGCACGACCTACGAGCTGATCGCGGCCGACCGCGACAAGGTCACCGACCTCGAGGACGCGCTCGGCACGATCTCCCGCCGCAACCTGGCGGCGGCCGTGAGCGCCGACACCGACGGTCTCGTGCTGTGCGGTGTCGGCGCGCCCCCTGCGTCGGCGACCCCTTCTGACCTCGGCGCCGGCCCAGGCTGCGGTCGACGCGGGCGCGTGTGGAGATCTGGGCGCGAAACCGTCGCAGAACTGAGCCGGTTCCACGCCCAGATCGCGTTTTGCGACGAATCGCGTCCAGTTCAAGTCGACGGACGCCCTGACACAGGACCGAGATCGGGCGTCAGTCGGCGGCGCCGGCCAGGCGGAGGTGGCGCATCCGCCACGTGGCGATGGCCAGCACGACGATCGTGATGACGACGAGCCGGCCGACGGCCGACCAGGCGTCCGGGATGCCCTCGCGGTAGAGCCGCACCGGCGCGTCGTCCATCAAGCCGGTCAGGATCGGCGCGGGACTCCCACGTCGGCGACAGCTGGGCGATGCCGGTGAGCGCTGCGCCGAGCAGCCGCTCGACGAGGAACACGAACGCCAACGACCACACGGCGGTGCGCCGGGTCAGGCACCCGATGGCGATGAAGAAGGCCAGGTACGAGACGGCCTCGACGGACGCGGCGAGGACGATCGGTCCGATCAGGCCGGGTGCGCCGGCGACCACCGCGGCGATCGCCACCGCCGGCGCGATCACGGCCACGGCGACCAGCGACCCGCCGATCCAGCGCCCGAGGACGATCTGCCACACCGGCGTCGGCGTCAGCCACGTGAAGTGGAACGTGCCGGCACGGACCTCGGCGCCGAGGATCGCGTCGCCCACGATCAGCGCCGCGATCGGCGCCGCCAGGCCGAGGATCCCCTCGGCGCTGACCACCGCGAACGCCCATTCCGGCACCCGGTTGATGGCGTGGGCCAGCGCACCGAAGAGCACCATGCCGACGCACGCCCCGAGCAATGCGGCCCACCGGCGCGGCGGGACGCACGAGCGCAGCGTGTAGCTCACGACCGCGAGCAGCGAGGACCGCGGCCGCTGGCGGGTGGCCACGCTGGTTGCCGTCATCGCACGAGCTCCCTGAACAGGCTCTCGAGCGAGTCGTCGAGCGCCCGCACCTCGTGCAGCCGGACGCCGTGCTGGCGGGCCAGGCGGGGCAGGGCGAGCGCCAGCTCGCGAGCCCGCACGGTCTGGATGACGAGCCCGTCGCGACCGGGGTCGAACGTGATGCCGCCGACCGCGTCGAGGCCGACGAGGGCGGCCGCCAGTCGGCGCGACCCGTCGGCGCGCACGAGCACGTGGCGCGGACGGTCGTCCATCGCGTCGCGGATCGCCCGGTGGCCGCCGGCCGCCGCCAACCGGCCGTGGACGAGCACGATCACCCGCTCCGAGACCCGCTCGACCTCACCGAGCACGTGCGAGCTGACGATCACCGTGCGCCCGTCGGCGCCGAGGTCGCGGAACAGGCGGATCAGCGAGACCCGCTGCACGGGATCGGCGCCGTTCAGCGGCTCGTCGAGCACGAGGACCTTGGGATCGGTGACGAGCGCGGCAGCGACCTTGATGCGCTGGCGCATCCCCTTGCTGAACCCGTCGACGCGCCGGTCGGCCGCGTCGGACATCCCCACAGTTGCCAGCGCGGCGTCGGGCGCTCCACGGTCGCTCACCCGGTGGAGGTCGGCGACGTAGGCGACCAGTTGCCGGGCGGTGAGGCCGGTGGGCACGGCTTCGTCCTCGGGCACCAGGGCCATCGTGCGGTGCACGCCGCGGTCACGCCGCGGGTCGCGACCGACGACCCGGACCGATCCCTGGTTGACCGGGCTCATGCCCGTGATGGCGCGCATCAACGTGGTCTTGCCGGCGCCGTTCGGCCCGAGGAGCCCGGTGACCCCGGCGCCGAACGAGCAGCTCAGCTCGGAGAGTGCGACCTTGGCCCCGAACCACACCGACACGCCGCTGATCTCGACGGTGGGCTCGGCGACGAACGCCGGATCGGCCCCGTTCGTCGACGGCGGACCGACCGCGGCGACGTCGGGTGGCGGGAGCGCGGGTCGCGGCCGCACGAGGCTCATTGGTGCACCATCGAGTCGTGCGACGGGGCAACAGGGTGCGACCACCCGAAGCACCAATGAGCCAAAAGACCGCGTCGATGGTTCGCTCGCTCGAAGACTCGCTCGCTCATCGCTCCACCCAGCGGTAGCGCCACATCAGGATCGCCGCCCCGGATGCGACCACGAGGAGGTAGACGCCGAGGGCGAGCAGCCCGCCGTTGGGCACCCCGTTGAGCGTCCAGCGCGGGTTGACCATGCCGAGGAAGATGACGTCGCGCAGGTGGAGCGGCAGTTGCAGGAGGTTGATGACCGCCGCAGCCGAGCCGCCGCGGCGACGGAAGCTGTCGCCGACGAGGATGCCGCCGGCGATCGACGTGACGAGGAAGATGCCGATGATGCACGCGCCGGCGACGATCCGGCGGTCGGTGAGCGACGACACGGCGACCCCGATGATGGCGTAGTAGACGGCCAGCAGCAGCACGGCCACCGGCACCTTCCAGAGGACGTCGAGGTGCCCGGTCAGGTAGTCGAGGGCGCTGTCGCTGACGAGCATGTTGCCCAGGAACAGCACCATCTGCGGCAGCACGGAGAAGGCGAACATGATCGACGCGATCGCGCCGAACTTGGCGAGGACGTAGTCGAAGCCGGTGAGCGGCCGGGCGAACATCAGCGGCAGGACGCGTTGACGACGGTCGGGACACATGACGTCGGGGGCGATGATGGCGACGAAGAGCAGCAGCGCCGACGACACGCCGACGTAGTCGCGATAGGTGACGATCTCGATCCGGTTGACGACTCGATCGCGGGTGACGTAGCCGATGCCGACGTTGATGACGGCCGGCAGGGTGACGACCGCCAGCAGCACGAAGGGGGCGACCTTCTGGCGCCACGAGCGCCGCAGCCCGAGGGCCCGGCGGATCGATGCCCGCCACAGCGCCATCGTCGCCGTGCCCCGCTGGCCACGCGGCCCGCCGTACGGGCGGTAGCCGCGGTCGTAGACGGCACCGCGGCCGCCGGCGCCCACCATCGTCATTGGTGCACCCCGGCGCGGTCCAAGAAGACCTCGTCGAGCGAGGTCAGGCGGTTCGTCAGCCGGTGCAGCGGCAGGCCGAGCTCGGCGATCACGTCGCGCACGGCGTCGAGGTCGGCATCACCGTTGACCGTCACCTCGACGAGGCCGTCGACCGGCACCGCCCGCAGCCCGGCCGACCCGAGCGCCGGGACCAGCTCGGTCCACTGCGGGCCGACGTCGACCGTGACCTGGCCGGTGCGCTCGAGGAGGGCGTCGGTGGCACCGGACACGACGAGCTTGCCGCCGTCGATCATCACGACGTGGTCGCAGACCTGCTGCACGTCGTCGAGCAGGTGGGTGGCCATCAGCACCGAGATCCCGAACGTCCCGAGGCGGGCGACGAGCGCCAGCATCTCCTCGCGGCCCATCGGGTCGAGTCCGGCCGTCGGCTCGTCGAGCAGGATCAGCTCGGGATCGCCGACGAGCGCCTGGGCGAGCTTGGTGCGCTGGCGCATGCCGGTCGAGAACCCGCCGATCGGACGGAAGCGGGCCTCGTCGAGACCGACGAGGTCGAGGATGTCGGACGCCCGCTGGCGGGCCGCGCGGGCGGGCAGACCACTCAGCTCGCCGAACGTGCTGACCACATCGGCGGCCGTCTGGTCGAGCGGGAGGCACTCGTGCTCGGGCATGTAGCCGAGCCGGGACCGCACGCCGATCGGATCGCTGGCGACGTCGTGCCCGCAGACCTCGATGCGGCCCTCCGTCGGGTGGGCCAGGCCCAGCATCATCCGGAACAGCGTGGTCTTGCCGGCACCGTTGGCGCCCACGAGGCCGACGAGGCCGCGCGGCACCTCGAGCGTGAGCCCGTCGAGTGCGGTGACACCCGGGTAGCGCTTGGTGAGCCGATCGAGGCGGAGCAACGGTTGCACGACCCGGTGCAGTCTGTCAGCTCAACCTGGGTTTCGGACCGCGGGTCCGTCGACGCCGAGGATGGCCCACGGGGCTCGACACAAGCGCGATCCTGGGCACATGAGCGATGCCGTCGTGAGGGAGTACGAGCGCCGAGCCGAGGAGGCAGAGGCGTCGCCGGTGCCGGTGTTCCTCAAGATCGCCCGCGTCATCGTGTGGATCGTCTACGCCATCGTGCTGGCGACGGCGATCCTGCTGACGCTCAACTTCCTGCTCCGGCTGTTCGGGGCCAACTCCGACAACGCGTTCGTCGTGTGGGTGTACCGCAGCACCGACCGGGCGATGCAGCCGTTCCGGGGCATCTTCCCCACCCACCAGCTCGACGACTCGTCGGCGGCGCTCGACTTCTCGATGCTGTTCGCCGCCCTCGTGTACTTCATCATCGCCCTGCTCATCGACGTCGGGCTGCGCTGGCTGACCAACCGGCTGCGCCGTCAGCAGCACCAGACCCTCGCCCTGCGCCAACAGGCGGACGACGTGGCACGTGACGCGGTGGCACGGGAGCAGGCGGGCCAGCAGGCGGCCCGCGAGGCTGCCGCTCGCGAGTACGCCGCCCGGCAGGCCGCCGCCGACCAGTACGCCATCGCCCACGCCGCCGCCAACGAGGCCGTGTCGCGACAAGTAGCTCGCGAGCAGGCGCCACCGACGGCGACGCCGGCGCAGCCCGGGAGCAACGACCCGCTCCCACCGCCCGCCGGCTGAGCGCACGCGGCGGGCGCGGCGTCGCTTGACAACCGATCCGCCGACCCGTTCACTCACGCTGGGGGACGGGGACCGCAATCCGAGGGAGGATCCGCGATGGCCAAGGTGCTGACCCGCAAGGGAGTCCACGCGCTCAAGGGGCCGTGGCACCCGGTGCTGCGCGCCTACGAGCAGGCGATCGCCGTGATGAGGACCCGCCCGGCGCGCGGTGCCACGAGCCTCGCCTACCAGGCGGCCGTCCACGGTGTCGGCGCGCCGACCGCGCCGCCGCCGGACAAGTTCCGCAGCCAGTGCCAGCACAACTGCTGGTACTTCCTCCCGTGGCACCGGTGGTACCTGTACTACTTCGAGCAGATCGTGAGGGCGACGCTCACCGAGCTGGTCGCGGCCGACCACTTCGTGGGCCGCAAGGACATCACGTCGTCGTGGGCCCTGCCGTACTGGAACTACGCCAAGCCGGGGTTCGACAAGATCCCCATCGAGTTCGCCTCGCCGACGCGGTGGGACGGCAAGCCGAACGCCCTGTTCGATCCGAGCCGCCTGCCGGACGTCAACGCGCGCATCGACGGCGTGAACCCGCTCGTGAGCGTCCCAGGCCCCGGCGTCCTGCAGCTCCAGTTCAGCTCGACGTCGACGCGCGTGGCGACGTTCGGTGGCTCGGCGTCGGGGTGGCACCACTTCCGCGAGCCCGGCGCGACGACCGGGGGCCTCGAGGGCACGCCGCACAACGACGTGCACGGCTTCGTCGGCGGCAACATGTGGGACTTCTCGACCGCCGGGCTCGATCCGCTGTTCTGGCTGCACCACTGCAACATGGACCGCTACTGGGAGGTGCACGGGCACACGACCGATCCCACCGCGTGGGCGACGACGAAGTTCGACTTCAAGGACGCCACGGGCACGGCGGTGAAGGTGACGTCGGCCGGCTGCGTCGATCCGGTCGCCCAGCTCGGATACCGTTACGACGACACGAGCCCCCCGACGCCGCCGACGCGCGGCCTCGAGGATCGGCGATCGAGGAGGGCGGCGATGGTCGACCAGGAGGAGCCCAGCGACCTCGAGCCCGAGATCGTCGGCACGAGCGATCCGGTCGAGCTGCACGGCGCCACCGTCGGGACCGCGGTCGCGGTCAGGGACGTGTCGGCCCGGTTCCGCACGACGCGTGGCGGGAGCCCCGAGCCGCGCCGGGTGTACTTGACGGTCGACGACATCACCGGCGCCATCAACCCGGGGATCAGCTACGGCGTGTACGTCGGCGGCGCCGCGGACGATCGCCTCGCCGGCGCCATCTCGTTCTTCGGGATCGAAGCGACGGAGCAGGGGGCCCACGGGCTCGCCTACACGTTCGACATCACCGACATCGTCGCCGCCCTCCGCGACGAGGACGCGTGGGACCCGTCCGACGTCGCCGTGTCGTTCGAACCCATCGGGCCGACCACCGACGGCAGCCGGGCCAGCAGCCGACTCGAGAACGTCGCCCCGGTGTCGGTCGGAAGCGTGAGCATCGCCTACCAGTGACCGTCACATCGGCGTCGCCCGGCGCCGTCTCGCGGCCCTCGGCGGTGCGGACCCTGCTCGCTCGCACCGCCTCGCGACATCCCGAGTGGTGGATCGTCGCCATCGCCCTCGGCGCGTGGGGTGCGGTGATCGTGCCGCACCTCTGGCCCGATCAGCCGCTCGCCGGCGCCGTCCACGACCACGCCCAGCACCACATGCCGACGGCGGCGCTGTCCTGGGGCGAGTCCTACCTCCACGCCGGCACGGCATGGGTGGTGATGGTCCTCGCCATGATGCTGCTCGTGGCCGTCCCGCGGGTCCGGTTCGTCGCCGCCGTGTGTCCCGGGCGGATCCGCACCCGGGCGATCGCCCAGACCGTCGCCGGGGTGCTCCTCGTGTGGATCGCCCTCGGGCTGCTGACCAGCGTCATCCCGATCGTCGTCCCGGCCGTCACGGCGGGCGATGCCCCGTGGGCGTTCATCGCCATCTGGCTGCACCGCGGCGGCGTGGCAGCTGACCCCGTGGAAGTGGACGGCGTTGCTGCGCTGCCACGGCGTGCGCGTGCCGCGTCGCGAAGGCGATGGACGGGCGCGAGTGCGGATGGGCGCCCGGCACGGCGCGTGGTGCGTGGCCTCCTGCGGACCGGCGATGGTGGCGATGGTCCTCACCGGGCACCCGCTGCCGCTGATGATCGGCCTCACGATCGGGCTGGCCGGCGAGCGCGTCGCGACCCGACCGCGTGCGCGGCGATCCGCCTCGTCGCCGTTGCGACCTCCGTGATCGGGCTGGCGACCGTCGGCGCCGCCGCGCTCGGTGCCTGACGACCCGCGGTCGATCGGCGAGGATGGTCGGCCGGAGAGTCGAGCGATGGGGGATCCACTTGGACACTGGTGCGACGGACGACCAACAGGCGTTGCTCGAGGTCTCGAAGCGCTTCATGCAGGACGCGTGCCCGCTGCGGGCGGTCCGTGACGGTGCGTGGAAGGACGACGGGTTCGCCACCGGCTACCGGCGCCAGGCGGCCGAGCTCGGCTGGTTCTCGATGCTCGTCCCGGACGCCCTCGGGGGCGGGAACGTGTCGGGCAACGGCGTGCTCGATGCCGCGCTGATCGCGTACGCCCGGGGCGGCCTGCTGCAGCCCGGCCCGTTCGTCGGCACCAACGTCGCCGCCCTGGCGCTGGCGACGCGCCGGGAGCGACGAGGCCCGCGACCGCGCCGTCGACGCCGCTGCTCTCCGGCGAGGTCGCGGCGTCGTGGGCGGTGGCCAGCAGGGGCGGCAGCGGCCTCGATGGCGGGCGTGGAGGCCACGGCGACCGCCGACGGTGGCCTCGAGCTGACCGGCGCCAAGCTCGCCGTGCAGGACGTCGAGCCGTCGTCATGGATCCTCGTGACGTGCGCAACGGCCGGCGGATCGGCGCAGGCGCTGGTCCCCGCCGATGCCCCGGGCGTGACGGTGACCGAGCTCGAGTCGCTCGACCTCACCCGTCGCTTCTCGGAGGTCCGCTTCGACGCCACGCCGGTGCCGGCGTGGGCCGTCGTCGGCGTGCCTGGCGACGTGGACGCGCTGCTCGCCGGCCAGCTGGCCGTGGCGTGCACCTTGATCGCGGCCGAGATGGTCGGCGCGATGGACCACGACTTCCAGATGACCGTCCAGTACGCCAAGGACCGCATCGCCTTCGGGCGCCCGATCGGCTCCTTCCAGGGCGTCAAGCACCAGCTCGCCGACACCAGCCTGGCCCTCGAGATGAGCAAGTCGATCGCCCTCGCCGCCGCCCGCACGGTCGGCACCGACGGCGACGAGCACGGACCGCAGGCGGCCAGCATGGCCAAGGCGTTCGTCGGCGATGCCGGCCTCGAGCTGGTCCAGACGTGCTTCCAGGTCTTCGGCGGCATCGGGTACACGTGGGAGCACGACCAGCACCTGTACCTGCGCCGCATCACCACCGACGCCGGCCTGTTCGGCGACGCGTCATGGCATCGCGAGCTCCTGTGCCAGCAGGCCGGGCTCTGAACGAGGGGTTGAGATGACCGACATGCTGACCGACATCGACGAGTTCCGCCGCCAGGCGCGGACCTGGATCGAGGCCAACCTCGAACGCCGGTCGGAGACGACCGAGACCAACACCGACGACTACACCGAGGCGCGGGCCCTGCAGCGGAAGCTGTTCGACGCCGGGTGGGCCGGCCTCTCGTACCCGGCCGAGTACGGCGGGCGCGGCCTCACGCCGGCCCACGAGCGGGCTTTTCGCGAGGAGGCCGCCGGCTACGTCACGCCGGATCTCGGTGTCGCCGGCGGCGTCACGTACGGCCCGATCGGCCGCTCCCTGCTGGCCCACGCGACACCCGAGTTCCTCGCCCAGCACATCCCCAGGATCCTGTCCGGGGAAGAGATCTGGTGCCAGTTCTACTCGGAGCCGGAGGCCGGCTCCGACCTCGCCGGCATCCGCACCCGAGCGATGCGCGACGGCGACCACTGGATCCTCAACGGCTCCAAGATCTGGAGCTCCGGCGCCCACCACGCCGACTGGGCGATGTGCCTGGCCCGGTCCGACTGGGACGTCCCGAAGCACCGCGGCCTGACGTGGTTCGCCGTCCCGACGGACGCCGAGGGCGTGACCATCAACCCGATCACGCAGATCAACGGCAACGCCGAGTTCTGCGAGGAGTTCCTCGACGACGTCATCGTCACCAACGCCGACATCATCGGCGAGGTCAACCGGGGCTGGAGCGTGACCCAGACGATGCTCGTCTACGAGCGCGGCGCCGGCGAGTCGGGCGTGTCGCTGCGCGAGCCACGCACGCTGGCGCCCGATCTCGTCGCGCTCGGCCCGGCGGGTCGGCCGGGAGCACGATCCTGTCGCCCGCCAGGCCATCGCCCGGGCCCACATCGACGACTTCGCCCAGTACCACCTCGGGCGGCGGATCGCCGCCAACCTCCAGGCGGCGAAGGAGCCCGACCACGCCGTCGCCGCCTACAGCAAGCTGGCCGCCGGCACCTACACCCCGCGCCGCGCCCGGGCCGCCCTGGAGATCGGCGGGAGCGAGGCGCTGACGTGGACCGAGGGTGACGGCGCCGGCGAGAAGCCGGCGATCGACTACCTCAACGGCCGCATCATCGCCATCGCGGCCGGCACGAACGAGATGCAGCGCAACGGCATCGGCGAGCGCGTCCTCGGCCTCCCGCGCGAGCCCAGCTTCGACACGACGAAGCCGTTCAGCGAGGTGCTCCGCCAGTCGCAGAGCTGGAGCGGCAAGGTCACCTGACGCCGGCGCGGCTACATCGAGAACTTCGGGACGCCGGTCGGGCGATCGGCGAACAGCTCGGCGCGGGCGGCCACGAGCTCGGTCGGCGTCCAGCGGTCCTTGCCGCGGCGGATGCGGTTCACCCGGTGCCAGCCCTCCATCAACGCCACGGTGTCGCCGCCGACGACGAAGGTCTGGCCGGTGATGTCGGTGGCGTGGTCGCTGCACAGGTAGGCGACCCACGGCGACACGTTGGCCGGGTCGTTGGCGTCGAACTCGCCCTCGCCGGCGGTCAGCTTGTCGGCGCCGAAGGTGTTGATGGTCATCCGGGTGCGGGCGCGGGGGTTGACCGTGTTGCAGGTGACGCCGTAGCGCTGCATCTCGCGTGCCACGACGATGCCGAGCGACGCGATGCCGGCCTTGGCGGCCGAGTAGTTCGGCTGGCCGGCGTTGCCGAACAGCCCGGCCTCGGACGCGGTGTACACGATCGCCGCGTTCGCCGGCTCGCCGGTCTCCTTGAACCGCTCACGCCAATGGGCGGTCGCCCAGCGGGTCGGCGCGAAGTGCCCCTTGAGGTGCACGTCGATGACCTGGTCCCACTCGTCCTCGCTCATGTTGAACACGGTGCGATCGCGAACGAAGCCGGCGTTGCAGACCAACCCGTCGAGCCGGCCGTGGGTCGTCACGGCGTCGTCGATCATCCGCCGGGCTCCCTCCCAGCTCGACACGCTGTCGAAGTTCGCCGTCGCGTTGCCGCCGGCGGCCGTGATCGCCTCGGCGACCTCGGCGGCCGGGCGTTCGTCGGCACCGGAGCCGTCCCACTCGCCGCCGAGGTCGTTGACGACGACGGCGGCACCCTCGTGGGCCAGCAGCTCGGCGTGGGCCCGACCGAGGCCCCGTCCGGCGCCGGTGACGATGATGACCTTGCCGTCCAGCAGGCCCATCAGTGACCCGTGGTGAGGTCGCGCGCGTGGTCGTCCTGCAGCAGCACCCCGCTGTCGTGGAGTCCCTCCACGTCGGGCGCGGCGGCGCCGAGCCAGTCGGCGACGGCCTCGTAGTTGTGCTCGCCCCGGTAGGGCGCCGGACCGCGGACGCCGGCCTCGGCCGCCGAGAACTTGTACGGCGTGTTGGTGATGCGCCGCTCGCCGCCGGCCCGGTCGTCGACCGTGGTCAGGATCTGGCGGCCCTCGATCGAACCTTGGCGGTCGAACACATGGCGGTGGTCGTGGACCTCGCCCCACGCCAGGTTGACCTCGTCGAGCTTGGCGATCAGCGACGCCCGATCGGGGAAGGACAGCAGGAAGGCTTGGATCGCCTCGCGGCGCAGGGCGATCTTGGTCGCCAGGTCGGCGCCCTCGGGTGTCGGGTCCACGACGCCCGCCTTGGTGTTGAGCACGCGCCAGTACCACTTCTCGTCGCCGGCCAACATGATCTGTCCGCCGGTGGCGTCGAAGACCTGACCACCGCCGCCCAGCACGTTGGCGCCCTCGAGCTGGAAGTGGGCGTAGTCGTCCGTGAAGAACATGGCGTTGATCATCGCCAGGTCGACGTGCTGGCCGATGCCGGTGCGCTGGGCGTAGCTGAGCGCGGCCATCGTGGCGACCATCCCGTGCAGCCCTGAGTAGGTGTCGGCGATGGAGAGCGCGAAGTCCTGGGCGGCCTCGGCCCCGGTGACGTACTGCTGGCGCGCCAGCAGCCCGGCCTCGGCGTGGATGATCGGCGCGTAGCTCGCCCGGTCCCGCTCCGGACCGGTCTGGCCGAACCCCGAGATCGACAACATCACGAGGCGCGGGTTGACGGCCGAGAGCTCGTCCCACCCGAGGCCGAACCCGGACATGATCCCCGGCCGGAAGTTCTCCAGCACGATGTCGGCCTCGGCGGCCAGCTGGAGCATCAGCTCGGCCGCCCCCGGCTGCGTCAGATCGACGCAGATGGCCCGCTTCCCGGCGTTCTGCTGGGTGAAGTACCCCGACAGATCGTTGATCTTGCGGCCGATGCCGCGGGTCATGTCGCCCTCCGGCGGCTCCACCTTGACGACGTCGGCGCCGAGGTCGGACAACATCCGACTGACGAACGGTCCGGCGAGGACGCGGGTGAAGTCGAGCACCTTGGTGCCAGCCAACGGATACGTCATGACGCCCCCAGCTCGAGATCCATGGCATTACCCCCTCCGTGATCTGGCGCCGACACTACGTGGCCGCCGCCGTCCAGCTGCCGCCGTGCGACCGGGCGGTCGCGATCGTGGCCAGGACTACGGTGGCCAGCATCCGATCAGGGGGATGAACGCATGCACGTCGGGTACAACGCCGCCTTCCAGAACCCGCACGACGCGCTCGGCGACGACGCCGTCTACGAGAACGAGCTGCGTCTCTGCGACCTCGCCGTCGAGCTCGGCTTCGAGTCGCTGTGGACGGTCGAGCACCACTTCGACGATTACACGATGTGCCCCGACCCGGTGCAGTGGCTCTCGTACATGGCCGGCAAGCACCCCGACATCCTGCTCGGCTCCGGCGTCATCGTGCTGCCGTGGCACGACCCGCTCCGCGTCGCCGAACAGGTCGCGCTGCTCGACCACGTCTCGCGCGGTCGCATGATCCTGGGCATCGGCCGCGGTCTGGCGCGCATCGAGTACGACGGGTTCCGCGTCGACATGAACACCTCGCGCGAGCGGTTCGTCGAGTACGCCCGGCTGATCTCCGAGGCCCTCGAGACCGGGTACATGGAGTACGACAACGACTTCGGCACCCAGCCTCGGCGCCAGATCAGGCCGCGCCCGGTGCGCTCGTTCCGCGGCCGCACGTACGCGGCGGCGGTGTCGCCGGAGTCGATGCCCCTCATGGCCGGGCTCGGCATCGGTGTCCTCGTCATCCCGCAGAAGCCGTGGCCGACCGTCCAGCAGGACATCGCCGAGTACGAGCGCGTGTACCGCGAGGTCAACGGCGGCGACCCGCCGCGGCCGATCTCCGGGGGCTTCGTCTTCTGTGACGAGAACGCCGACCGGGCCGAGGAGATGGCCCACAAGTGGATCGGCGAGAACTACGCGTCGGTGATGCGCCACTACGAGTTCGCGGCCGCCCCGCACGAGGGCGTGAAGGGCTACGAGTTCTACACGGGCATCACGCGCTACGTCGAGCGTCACGGCGTGCAGGGCGCGATCGACGACTTCGTCAACCTCATGCCCTGGGGCACCCCCGACCAGATCCTCGCCAAGTTCGAGCACATGCGCACGATGATCGACATGAGCGGGCTGCTGCCCGGGTTCAGCTACGGCGGGGCGCGAGTTCTTCGACGAGGCGCTGCGCCTGTGCGAGGAATCGTCTCCGAGGCGGAGTCGCTGGAGGCGTCGCTGGCCGGGCAGCCGCTCGTCGGCGAGGGAGCCGACGCGGCCGCGGCGGACGGCGCGGCCGCCGATGATACGGGCGCGGGCGACGACGAGGCGGCCGCTCCCGAGCTGGAGCCGGTCAGCTATACAATCGTGGCAGCCGGCGGCGCCGGCGCGGCGGCGGCCGTGATCGGCGCCCAGAGGCTGGCGATGGCCAGCCACGGCGCCCTGAGGACCAGCGCCCGCGCGAGGCGCCGCGCCTGGCTCCCCGCGCCTCGGCCGGCGACGGCGGCAGCGTCAAGTCCCTGGTCTCGCTCGACAGCTTGCGCAGCGCAACCGCAGCGCTGCTCAAGCCCGCGAAGAAGGCGCCGTTTCTGGGAACGGGTGCGTTCGGCGGTCCGTGGTCCGTGTCGCGCGACTGAGGAATCTGCTAGACGTACCTCGTCGG
>CAWIKD010000007.1:0-525464 GCA_963836545.1 uncultured Acidimicrobiia bacterium
ATGGAGCCCTACGCACGGGCCTTGGTGCGCTTCGTGCACGCCGCGGTGGCCGGGCGCTAGGGGTCGAGGCGTTCGCATCGGGACCCGCCTTACCCGCATGACGGGGACTCGTTCCGCGCGACCCCATGCCGCCCTGCGCAGGGCGGCCGAACAGGTGGTGGACTGGTCCGGCGGCACCGGGCTCGGCCCCGCTCTCCGCACCTTCAATGACGAGTGGGGGGTGCGGGGTCTGGCCCGCTGGCGCGATCGTCGTCGTCCTCTCCGACGGTGGGACCACGGCGACCCGGGGAGCTCGGCGAGCAGATGGCCCGCTTGGCGCGCGTGGCCCATCGCATCGTGTCGGTGAATCCGTTCAAGGCCACGCGGGATACGCCCCGCTCGCGCGGGCATGGCCGCGGCCCTCCCGTACGTCGACGTTCGTCGAGGGCCATTCGTTCGCCGCGCTCGAGGAGGTGGCCGAGAGATCGGACGTGAGCGAGAATGCGAGCACTCCGATGAGGGAGATCCTCGACGACATCGAGCGCTGGCGCACCGCAGGACGGCGTGGCGCTCGCCCGCGTCGTCGACACCGAGGGCTCCGGACCGCGGGACCCCGGCGCGGCCATGGCCGTGAACGACGACGGCGAGGTCGCCGGATCGTCTCGGGGGGGTGCGTCGAGGGTGCAGTCGTCACCGAGGCGCTGGGGATGCTGGCGGGCGAGACCGAGCCGCGGCATCGTCACGTTCGGGTACAGCGACGACGAGGCGTTCTCCGTCGGGCTCACGTGCGGCGGCACGGTCCACCTCTTCCTCGAGGCGCTCGATGGTGACCGATGACCTCTACGAGAGCTCCGACCGCGTCGGGCCGAGCAACCCGTCGCCCTCGCCACCGTCATCGACGGGCCGGGGCGTCGGCGCCAAGCTGCGTCGTCGACCGCGCACGAGCCGCGTCGGGGCACCCTCGGCGATCCCGAGCTCGACCGCGTCGTCGCCCGCGACACGCTGGGCGAGCTCGCAGCCGGCCTCAGCGGCGTGCGCCACTACGGCGGCGCAGGGCAGAGACCGCGAGGACGCGAGCGAGACGCCGATCCTTAGTCTTCATCGAGTCGGTTCGCCTCGCCGCCCCGGATGATGATCTTCGGCGCCGTCGACTTCACCGCGGCGCTGCCAGGGTCGCGAAGGTGCTCGGCTACCACGTGACGGTCTGCGACGCCCGCGAGGTCTTCGCGACCAGGCACGGTTCCCCATGGCCGACGAGGTCGTCATCGCCTTGGCCCACAAGCTCTTCGATGCCTCGGGGCGACGCTCGGGCCTCGCGACGCCATCTGCGTACTGACCCACGACCACAAGTTCGACATCCCCGCGGTACTCGACGCGCTGACGACCAACGCCGGCTACATCGGCGCCATCGGCAGCCGCACGACGCCGCCAAGGGCGGAGCGGCTGCAAGAGGCGGGCGTCGAGCCAAGCGACCTCAACCGTCTGATGGCACCGATCGGTCTCGACATCGGCGCGCGCACCCCGAGGAGACGGCCATCTCGATCGGTGCCGAGATCATCGCCACACAGGACCGGCAAGACCGCCCCCAGCCTCAAGGACTCCGAAGGCCCCATCCACGCCTGAGCGTGGTGGCCGGATCCGCCAACTGTTTGCAGAAACGGCCGGATTCCGGCCGCATCTGCAAAGAGTTCGCAGAAACGGCCAGATCGCGTCCTCCGGCGGAGCTCAGCCTTCGGGGTCGCCGAAGCGGACGGACTTCGGGACGAAGGAGAGCTCGACGTCGGTCGACGGGTTCGACGCGTGGACGATCGCCCGGTCGACGCCGAGGTAGAGCATCACGTGGCCGGGGTACTGGACGATGTCGCCGGCCACCGCGTCGGACTCGCTCACCCTGCGGGCGGCGCTGATCTGGGCGCTCGATTGGTGGGCCATCTGCACACCCGCCCGGGCCCACGCCCACGACGTCAGCCCCGAGCAGTCGAACCCGACACCCGGGTCGGCCTTGTAGCCCCGGTACGCCACGCCGAGCTGGGTCAGCGCGGCGAGCATCGCCTCCTGGTGGGCGAGGTCGGCCTTGGCCCATGCCGCCCGCAGCGCCGCCGGATCCAGCTGCATCTCGACCGCCACGCTGTCGGCCGCGGCGTCGCGGGCCTGCACGTAGGAGACGAAGGCGCCGGGCGTGCCGCTGGCCTCGAAGGCGTCCAGCGCACCGAGCGCACCGTTGGATGCCAGCACGACCGGCGGGGAGTGGTGGTCACCCGAGATGCGAGCTTCGGCAGTGCCGGCGGCCAATGCCACGGCGCCGGTGGCCCCGGCGAGGGCGGCCAAGAGGCCTCAGCAGATTCACCGGCGCGACTGCGGCGGCGTCTGGTGTATTGGAATCAAAAGATCAGTCCGTGGCAGGTCATCTGGCCGGATCACCCAACATCGGCGGTGGGATCTGCAGCCGGGCTGTTTCGTTGGCGGCGAAACCTCCCGTCATGGAACTGCAACGTTCAACCCCACCGACATGATTTCGTCATGTCACCGACATGACCCCGACGCCTTCGTCACCCGATCGACGTGGTGCCCGGGCCCCGCGGATCTCGGCGAGACTCTGCAACGTGCCTGCCCGCGCTCCGGCTCCCCCGGTCGTCGCCGTCGTCCTGGCGGCAGGCGGTGGCAGCCGCTTCCGCGGCCCCGGGCACAAGCTCGACGCGGCGGTCGGCGGACGGGCTCTCGTCGACCGGGCGGTGGGTGCCGCACTCAGCGCGGGCATCGGTCCCGTCGTGGTCGTCACCGCTGGTCAGCTGGCCAGCGACATCCACCCCACCGTGGTCCACGTCATCAACGACCATTGGGCCGACGGCCAGATCACCTCGCTGCGGCGGGGGATCGAGGCGGCGCGCGAGCTCGGCGCCGGGGCCGTCGTCGTCGGGCTCGGCGATCAACCGTTCGTGACGCCTGACACGTGGCGCGCCGTCGCCGCGGCCGACGCCGCGATCGCCGTGGCGACCTACGAAGGCACCCGCGGCCACCCCGTCAAGCTGCGCGCCGACGTGTGGGACCTGCTGCCCGTCGAGGGCGACGAGGGGGCCCGCACCTTGATGCGCCTTCGACCCGATCTCGTGGCTGGGGTACCGTGCGATGGCTCACCGATCGACATCGACACCGTGGAGGATCTCCGCCGATGGCAGAACAACTCGTCAACGAGTTCACGGTCAACCGGCCGATCGACCAAGCCTGGGCGGTGATCACCGACGTCGAGCGCATCGCCCCCTGCCTTCCGGGCGCCCAGCTGCAAGAGATCGAGGGCGACATCTCCGCGGGGTCGTGAAGATCAAGCTCGGCTCGATCACGCCGCAGTTCAAGGGTCAGGCCTCGTTCATCGAGCGCGACGACGCCGCCCACACGGCCACCCTCAAGGCGGAGGGGCGTGACACCGGCGGTCGCGGCAACGCCTCGGCAGAGATCGCCGCGCAGGCCGAGAGCCTGTCGCCGACGTCGACGCGAGTCGTCGTCACCACCGACCTGCACATCACCGGCAAGGTGGCCCAGTTCGGTCGGGGCATCATCGGCGACGTGTCCAAGAAGCTGATGGCGCAGTTCGCCGGCAACCTGAACACGATGCTCGACGCCGAGCCCGACACCACCAACGGCGACCCGCCCGCCGAGACCGCGGCGACTGACGCGTCCGACACGAAGGCGTCCACCGATCCGACGCCGGCCGAGAGCGCGCTGGGCGGCGACACGCCGCGGGCCGCCGCCCCCGCGGCCGAGCCGCCGAAGGTGCGCAAGATCGACAGCCCGGCCAGCGAGCCGGTCGACCTCGCCGGGATGGCCGGGCCGGCGATCCTCAAGCGGCTGGCCCCCGTGGTCGTGGGCATGCTGCTGTTGCTGTTCATCCTGCGCCGCCGCCGGTCCTGACAGGTCCGGCGGGTCCGATGGACGGCGACGACGTCGCCCGGGTCACCGCCCTGCTCGGCCGCCCGCCGCAGGGTCCCTTCGAGGTGGTCGTGCGCGACGGCGACGGCGAACCAGTTGTCATCCGCAACGGACCGTTCCTCGACGACGGGACGCCGATGCCGACGCGCTACTGGCTGGTCGGACGACGCGCCGTGCTCGCCGTCAGTCGCCTCGAGGCGGCCGGCGGGGTGCAGCGGGCGGAGGCCGAGATCGACCCGCGGGCGATCGAGGATGCCCACCTGCGCTACGCCGCCGAGCGCGACGAGGCCGTCGGTCCCACCGACGGCCCGCGACCGTCCGGCGGTGTCGCCGGGACGCGCCAGGGCGTCAAGTGCCTGCACGCCCACTACGCGTGGCACCTCGCCGGCGGCATCGATCCGGTCGGCCAGTGGATCGAGCGCCAGCTGGCGGCGCGCCTCGACGTCGAGGTGGGCCCGACGTCGACCTCGTTCAGCCACGCCGGCCGGGACTTCCGCATCCCTGTCGGGCCCAGCCAGCTGCTGGCCACCGATCTCGTCGATCCCGACCCGCCGACACCCGAGCAGCTCACCAACGCCGTCGGGCGGGTCGCCGATCACGTCGACGACGTGCTGCGCGAGGTGCCCGAGACGGTCGACGCCCATGACGTCCACGTCCACGGCGAGGAGATGTGGCACCTGGCGGCGGTCGAGCGGGGCCATGCGTTGACGCCGCCCAGCGTGGTCATCGAGCGCGACGCGGCCGAGGAGGTGTTCCGGGCACTGGCCACCGAGACACGGGCCCAGCGCCTGCACAACCCGGGACTCGAGCCCGCCCGGGTGGACACCGTGCTCGCCACCAGCTGCGTGCTCGTCGGGATGATGCGCCGCCTCCAACTCGCCGCCGTCACCATCGAGGCGGCGGCCTGATGGCCCGGCACCCGTCGGTGACGTCGCAGGCGGCGCCGATCCGCCTCTACGGTCGGCGGGTCACGCTGCGTCCGCTCGTGCCCGGCGACTTCGCCGAGTGGAGCGAGGTCCGGCGCCGCAACGAGAGCTGGCTGCTGCCCTGGGAGCCCCGTCGGCCGCCCGCGCAGCTCGACCCGTCGCTCAACCGCGAGGCGTTCGGTGCCCGTTGCCTGGCGCACGACCGCGATGCCTCCGCCGGGCTGGCCTACGGCTTCGGCGTCTTCGTCGATCACCGGCTCTCGGGCGAGGTCAACCTCAACCACGTCGTGCGCGGCGCCATGCAGAGCGGCACGATCGGCTACTGGATCGACCAGGCCCACGCCGGCCGCAGCCTGATCGCCGAGAGCGTGGTCGTCGTCGCCGCCTTCGCCTTCGAGCAGCTCGACCTGCACCGCCTCGAGATCTGCATCGTGCCGCGCAACCGCAACAGCCGCCGGGTGATGGAGAAGCTGGCGATCCACGAAGAGGGCATCGCCCAGCGCTTCTTGGAGATCAACGGCGCGTGGGAGGACCACGTCCGCTACGGCATCACCGTGGAGGAGTGGGCCCAGCGCCGCGCCGAGCTCGAGACCTCCTGGATGTAGGCGCCGCTATTCGACGAGGCGCATCGCTTCGGCACACGCTTGGCGAGTGGCCGAGCGGCGCTTCCACATCTTCAGCTTCCAGTGCCGCTTGGTGCGGCTCGCCTTGGCGACCTTCTCCCGGGCGACATCGGGGTCACGGTGGTGGACCGGTTTCCACGCCGCTCCGGGCTCGTGGCAGTCGGCGGGATCGAGACCCGCTGACACCTGGTTGGCGACGTCCTGCAACTCGCCGTGGATCCGATGTCGCTCGCCGTGGGCCTGCGCTCGGAGCGCCTCCCTCGGTGGCGGCAGGACGTCAGTCGACCGGTGTCGCTGGCTCATCAAGGACCTCCTCGTTGCACCCGCCGGGTGCCGTATCTGGTGGTGTGTGCCTGCTCTCCCCTTGCCCCGTCACCCTAGCCGTCGAGTCGACGGGGCGCCGCCGGCTTGGCGCCGACCGCTACTTCTTCGACGAGATCTTCGCCTGCAGCGCGGCGATGCGCTCCTCGAACCACGGCTGCTGGGTGCTCCACAGCTGCGGCGTCAGCTCGCGATCGACGGCGGCGGGGTGCTCGCCGATCCCGGCCATCGCCTGGATCGTCTCCTTGGTGCGGATCAGCAGCTCACGCGGCGCCGACGCCGCCCGCGCCGCCATCTCCTGGGCCAGCGGCAGCAGGGCATCGTCGTCGACGCAGCGGTAGGCGAGGCCGACGCGCTCGGCCTCGGCGCCGTCGAGGACCTCCCCGAACAGCACCGCCGCCATCGCTGTCTGGGGCCCGGCGATGCGTCGCAGCATCCACGTGTGACCGCCTCCGGGATGGATGCCGATCTGCAGGAAGCGGGTGTCGAAGCGCGCCCGGCGGGCGGCGATGCGGACGTCACAGCCGAGGGCCATGTTCATCCCGGCCCCCACCGCGGCGCCGTTCACCGCGGCGAGCGTCGGCAGCGGACTGCGGGCGACCTTGAGGAAGCCCTCGTACACGTTCCCGAGGCTCGACTTGTCCGCCGTGCGCAGGTTCCCGAGGTTGGCGCCGGCGCAGAACGCCGGCGGCGTGCCGGTCACCACGATCGCCCCCACCGACTCGTCGGCTTCGAAGGCGTCGACGGCGGCGACGATCTCGTCCACCATCGGCCCGGTGAGCGAGTTGCGCTCGTCGGGGTTGTTGAGCGTCAGCGTGCCGACGCCGTCGGTCACAGAGGTCAGCACGAGGGACATGCGGGGTTTTCTAGCCCCCCGCCACCAGTACGCTCGAACGCCGGATGCTCGACCACGTGTTCACCGATGCCATCGAGCGCGCTGCGGGACGCGTTCGAGGCGGCCTTCCTGGAGCGCCAAGCGTTCGAAGAGCACTTCCAAGTCGACGTGCTGCTGGGCGACATCACGTGGGAGACGAGCTACGGGCTGCCCGGCGAGGGACAGCCACCACGCGTCGTCTCGCACGTCACGTTCGACTGGCCGAGCTGGAGCCAGACCGCGTACCGGCGCTGGTACGTCGACGAGGAGCTGGAGAGCCCGCCGGCGATCGAGATGGAGATCGTGCTGCGGATCCAGCGCCTGGCCGAGCAGCCGCGACCGGAGGAGGTCTTCGCGACGCTCCCCGACGCCAGCCCGCTGATCGGCGACGGACGCCTCGAGCGGGCCGGGTTGACGATCGAGATCGCCCACCCCGATCCAGCCGAGGAGCTGCCCGAGGGCGAGTCGACCGAGCTCGAGTACGCCGTCGAGATCACGTACGAGGGGCTCTACGAGCTCGCCGAGGAGACGCTCGCCGACGGCACCAGCTCGCTCCTCGACGAGCACTTCGGCGCCCTCGGCGGCTGGGTCGCGGCGACCCTCGTGCGCCTCGGTGATCTGCGCTTCGCGTTCCTGCCCGCCGACGACGGCACCGTCGACTGAGCGTCGGCTCGCCCGACGCCGCTACGCCCGGCGACACCCGAGCGGACAGAATGACGAGATGACCACCGACGCCGACCCGGCCGCGCCGGTCCTGCTCGATGTCCGCGAGCGCATCGCCACGCTCACCCTGAACCGACCGTCGGCCCGCAACGCCCTGTCGAGCGAGGTGCTGTCGCTGCTGCCCAAGCTGATGCACGAGGCCGACGGGCGCGACGACGTCGACGTGCTGATCCTCACCGGCTCCGACCCGGCGTTCTGCGCCGGGCTCGACCTCAAGGAGCTCGGCTCGTCCGGCGGCAACCTCGGCGGCGGCGGCGGATCGGACGGCTCACGCGCCACGACCGGCGCCCGAGGCCCGTTCCCGAAGCTGACCAAGCCGTTGATCGGCGCGATCAACGGCGTGGCCATCACCGGCGGGTTCGAGCTGGCGCTGAACTGCGACTTCCTCATCGCGTCCGAGCACGCCAAGTTCGGCGACACCCACAGCCGCGTCGGCGTGATGCCCGGATGGGGCCTCACGGTCCTGCTGCCCCAGGCGGTCGGCGTGCGGCGAGCCCGCGAGATGAGCTTCACCGGGAACTTCATGGGCGCCGAGGAGGCGCTCCAGTTCGGCCTCGTCAACCACGTCGTCGCCCACGCCGACCTCATCCCGTTCACCCGCTCGATCGCCGACGACATCTGCGGCAACGAGCAGGACGGCATCCGTCAGATCCGCGCCACCTACGCGGCGATCACCCATGACGACGACGGCTGGGAGCAGGAGGCCCGCGACTCCCGGATGTGGCAGCGCACGATGTTCAGCCCGGACAAGGTGGCGGCACGACGGGCAGCGATCCAGGCCCGCGGCAAGACGCAGTGACGACCACGGGCCACACCGTCGTCGCCTCGCCATCCGACCCCAACGCGCCCGCGCCTCGTCGCGGCAGCCGCACCGTCGGCTGGTCCATCGCCCTCGGCGTCGTGGTCCTCACCGGCGCCATCCTCGCCATCAACCTGCACCGCAACGGCCACAACCAGGGCGACGACTTCGCGCTGTACCTGCGCCAGGCGCGCAGCATCTTCGACGGTGACACGGCCCAGGTCGTCGCCGACAACCGCTTCGCGGTCCTCAACTCCGACTTCGGGTTCAGCCCGATCGCCTATCCGTGGGGCTTCCCGCTCCTGCTGTCACCGTTCGTCAAGCAGTGGGGGCTCGACTACGGGCGGTTGAAGCTGGTCGAGGTCGCCTGCTTCTGCATCTGGATCGTGCTCGTCCACGGCATCGTGCGCCGCCGGGTGGGTCGCGGCGTGGCCATCGCCATCGCCGCCGTGCTGGCGACCGCGCCGGTCCTGCTCCTCCACACCGACCAGCTGCTGTCGGAGTACCCGCACGCCATGGTCCTGGCCATCTGGGTGTGGTGGCTCGACCACGTGCTGCGGCGGAGCCCGCTGATCGGGGCCAGCACGCGTCAGCTGGTGACGCTCGGCGTCCTCGGCGCGGCGGCCTACAACGTCCGTCGCGAGAGCATCATCCTCATCGCCGTGATCCTGGTGAGCCAGCTCGTCGAGGTGGTGCGGGGCCGCCGGGCCCGGCCGCCGGCGCCGGTGCCGTGGCTCACCGTCGCCACGCCGCACCTCGCGTTCCTCGGCTCGATCGTCTTCTTCCAGCTGCTGATCCCGTCGATGCTGGTCCCCGACAACGGCGACAGCCCGGGGTTCGTGCTCGAGCGGATGGGCGACTTCACCGGCGTGCTGACCCAGCAGCTCGGCATCGGCGCGCACCCGCTGATCGGCACGCTGCTCCTGTTGCTGGCGCTCGCCGGGATGGTCGTCGGCTGCATCAAGCGGCCCCGGCTCGACGTGCCGCTCGCCGCCCTCACCGTGCTGACGGCGGTGACGGTCAGCACCCACTTCCGGATCGTCGGTCGCTACTACTTCCAGATCGTCCCGTTCATCCTGTACTTCGCGGCGGCGGCGATCATCGCCGGTGTCCAGGCGATGCGCAGCGCCGAGGTCCGGCGGGCGGCCGTGGCGGTGGCCATGGTGCCGCTCGCCTTCCTGGTCGGGGTGCACGTCGTGAACCTGCCGAGCGACCTCGCCGACGTCCGCGACTTCAACGCCGGCGGCCGTCAGCAGTCGGGCCCGACGAACCCCGACGTGGCGCCGATCTTCGACGCCGTCGAGCAGTACACCGAGCCGACGGCGACGATCGGCTACTACCGGGCGCGCACGATGACGCTGTACACCGATCGCCGATCGATCCAGACGTTGAGCATGGACCGCATGGTGCAGCACGCCGACTACTTCGCCCAGCAGCGCTTCTCGTCGTACTTCCAGCCCAACATCACCGAGGCCGACGCCCTGGCGAGGGGGATGGTCGAGGTGTGGTCGAACAGCCGTTGGATCCTCTGGAAGCTGCCCGGGCCACCGGCCGCCACCCCGCTCTGAGGTCGTGCCGCGCCGATTGCTGAGCGCCAGCTGAACGTTGCCGTTGTGTGACAGCCTGGCGCGGATAGCCTGGTCATGGTGGAAGAATTGGGCGGCGCACCTCGAACCGGCGCCGACCTGTTCGACGTCAGCGTGGTCTTGCCCGTCTACAACGAGCGCGGCCACCTGCGTGAGGAGATCGACCGCATCCGGGCCGCGCTGAGCGCCTCGCCGTACACGTTCGAGATCATCGTCGTCGACGACGGGTCCGACGACGGCAGCGAGGTCGACCTGGCCTCCATCGAGGGGATCAGGCTGCTCCGCCACTCGCAGAACCGGGGCTCGGGCGCGGCCCGCCGCACGGGGACCACGGCCGCGCGGGGCCGCGTCGTCGTGTGGACCGACGTCGACATGACGTACCCGAACGACGAGATCCCGATGATCGTCAAGGAGCTCGACGGGTTCGACCACGTCGTCGGCGCCCGGCGCACCGAGGAGGGCACGGTCCGCATCCTGCGGGTGCCGGCCAAGTGGTTCATCCGCAAGCTGGCGAGCTACCTGACCGAGACCGACATCAAGGACCTCAACTCGGGCCTGCGGGCGTTCCGGCGCGACGTCGCCATGCAGTACGTGCACCACCTGCCGAAGGGCTTCTCGTGCGTGACGACGCTGACGATGTCGTTCCTGTCCAACGGCTACTCGGTCAAGTACGTGCCGATCGACTACTTCCCGCGGGCGGGGACGGTCGAAGTTCCACTGGTGGAAGGACACCAAGCGCTACCTGCTGCAGGTCGTGCGCATGACCCTGTCGTACAACCCGCTGAAGGTGTTCCTGCCGGTCGGCGGGCTGCTCCTGCTGGCCGGGTTGATCAAGCTCGGCATCGACTGGGGCTGGCGCGACTTCCGCCTGGCGTCCAACACGCTGCTCATCTTCCTGGCCGCGTTGCAGTCCATCACCGTCGGGCTGCTGGCCGATCTCATCGTGCGGGCGACGAGACCAGCAACACAGGTGCCTCCAGCATGACGACGCAGATCGCCGGATCGGCCGACTCGGCCGGATCGTCCGGATCGACGCCCACGGGCAACACGTACGACAAGTACGGCACGACCAACTCCCTCGAACAGCGCATGATGCGCGGGTTCATGCGGGCGCTCGACGAGATGACGGACGGCCTCGCGCCGCGCCGGATCCTCGAGATCGGCGTCGGCGAGGGGCACGTGATGACGCGGGTGCGCGAGCGCTTCCCCGGCGTGCCGCTCGTCGGGCTCGACCTCCCCGACGACGACCTCGGCGCCGACTGGCGCGACAAGGGCCTGCCGTGCATGTTCGGCGACGCCACCACGCTGCCGTTCGCCGACGACACGTTCGACCTCGTGCTGGCGATCGAGGTGCTGGAGCACGTCCCGATGCCCGACCACGCCCTCTCCGAGCTGTCACGAGTGTGCTCGGGCACGTTCGTCGCCTCGGTGCCGTTCGAGCCGATCTGGCGGGCCGGCAACATCGTGCGGCGCCGCTACGTCAAGGCCCTCGGCAACACCCCCGGCCACGTCAACCACTGGACCCGCTGGGGCTTCCGCAAGTTCGTCGAGTCCCGCTTCCACGTCCAGCAGGTCCGCAGCCCGCTCCCCTGGACGATGACCAGAGCCATCCCCCGCTGACGACCGAAGACGTCGTTTTGGTCCGGATCGCGGTCGCACGTGCGACCAGGATCCGGACCAAAACGATCTTCAGATGGCGGCGCCGCGGGCTTTGAGGTCGGCCTTGATGACGTCGGCGATCTTGACGGCGAGGATCTCGGCGCCGTTCTCGTTGAGGTGGAAGCCGTCGGAGGCGCGGACGTCCTTGCCCTGGCCGTCGCGGGGGTCGATGGCGTACTCGGCCCAGCCGCCGTTGCCGCTCGAGAACATCGTCCAGGTGTCGATGAACTGGACGTTCGGCCGCGTCGACAAGGCCAGCTTGACGCCCTCGTTCTGCACCTCCATGCGGGCGGTGACCTCAGGGCTGTCGTCGTTGGGGATGCCGACCCACACGACCGTGCGGCCGTCGGCGCCGAGCATGTCCATCACCGCGCCGGCGCGGTTGGCGTACTCGGCGATCCAGGTGTCCTTCTTCGACACCGGGTCGTTCCACTCGCTCGGGTTCGAGCCGTCGGCGTTGGACAGCCCCTGGCCGTCGTTGCCGCCGAACGTGACGACGACGATCTGGGGTTGCTCCGTGGGCAGGGTCTCGGTGAGGTGGGCCGGCCAATCGAAGAAGTCGGGTCGAGCGAGCCCCGACGACACCTTGTAGTCCACCGTCGTCGCCGCCACCCCGGTCGCGTCGAGCAGCTCCTTGAGGTACGGACCGAACGTGCCGGCGTCGCTGTCGCCGACCACCAGCACCTTGGCCGGCGCCTCGGCAGACGGCGGCACGACCGGCGGTGCCGTCGGCGCCGGTGTCGTCGGTGGCGCGGTGGGCGCCGGCACCGTCGACGTCGTCGCGACGATGCCTTCGGGCACGGCCGTCGACGTCGGCTGCGTGGCACTCGCGGGGGTCGTCGTGTCCGGACCTGAGCCCGAGGCGACGCTCTCGCCGCCATCGCTGCTGAGCAGGCCGATGCCCTTGACGACGCCGAAGCCGGCGGCGAGCAGCACGACGACGGCCGCCACGCCGGCGCCGATGCGCCGCACGAGGTAGCGCTGTCGGCTGACACGCCGGCGCGTCGCAGGACGAGGTGGGGTCATGTCGCGCACCGCGGCGCAGATCCTACGGGCGCATGGCTGATCCGACGATGCACGCGTCACCCGTAGGCTCACCCGCCGTGCCCGCCGAGCCGTACGAGCCGTTCGCCCGTGCCGCAGCGGCGGCGGACGTGCTGGCCGTGCGCACCGGACGGCCCACCCACGACGTCGCCGTCGTCCTCGGGTCGGGGTGGGGTCGTGCCGCGGCCGAGCTCGGCGCCGGTGTCGACATCGCCTTGGCCGACCTGCCCGGCTTCCCACCGCCATCGGCGGCCGGCCACGGCGCGTCGGTGCGCTCCGTCCAGATCGCCGGCCGGGCCGTGCTCGTGTTCCTCGGTCGCGTCCACCTCTACGAGGGCCACGACCCGGCCGTCGTCGCCCACGGCGTGCGCACGGCCGCGGCGGCCGGCTGTCGCACCGTCGTGCTCACCAACGCCGCCGGCTCGCTGCATCGGGAGTGGCCGATCGGCCAGCCCGTCCTGCTCGCCGACCAGATCAACCGCACCGGCCGCTCGCCGTTGACCGGACCGCCGCCGCCACCGCCGTTGGCGTCGCGGTTCGTCGACCTCAGCGACCTCTACACCGCTCGGCTGCGGGTCCTGGCCAAGCGCGTGGACCCCGCGCTGCCCGAAGGCGTGTACGTCGGGTTCCACGGGCCCGAGTTCGAGACGCCGGCCGAGATCAGGATGGCGGGGATCATCGGCGGTGACCTCGTGGGCATGTCGACGGTGCTCGAGGCGATCGCCGCCCGCCACGTCGGCCTCGACGTCCTCGGGCTGTCGCTGGCCACCAACCTCGCCGCCGGGATCAGCGACGTCCCGATCGACGGTGCCCACGTGCTGGCGGCCGGCGACGCCGCCGGGCCGCGCGTCGGCCGGCTGCTGCGCGACATCCTGACGCGGACGGCATTGCGTGAGCGGCGACGCCGCGCCCGTCGCCGACCTGTGCATCACCCACGCGACGGTCGTGACGATGGACGGCGCGAGGACGGTCCTCGCCGACGCGGCGATCGGGGTCACTGACGACCGCATCACGTCGATCGGTCCGGTCGTTGCATCGCGTCGCACGATCGAGGGCGGTGGCGCCATCGTCCTGCCGGGTCTCGTCAACGCCCACACCCACCTGGCGATGACGATGTTCCGCGGGCTCGCCGACGACATGGACCTCGAGGGCCTTCCTCGGCCGGCTGATCCCCGCCGAGGACGCCGTGCTGAGCGCCGAGACGGTCGCCGCCGCCACCGCCCTCGCCATCGCCGAGTGCCTCCGCGGCGGCATCACCACCGCCCTCGACATGTACTTCTTCCCCGAGGCGGCGCGCGCCGTCGCCAGGGCCACCGGCTTCGACCTGCGCGACGGACCGGTGTTCGTCGAGGCCGACGGGCCCGACCGCCGGTCGTTCGCCGACCGCCTGGTGTGGGCGGCCGACCTCCTCCTGGCGACGCCGCCCGATCGCCGGTGGGTCGCGCCGCACAGCACCTACTTGCTGTCCGAGGAGCAGCTGCGCGCCGTCGCCGCGCTGGCCGCCGAGCACGGCGCCCGGGTCCACGTGCACGCCTGCGAGACGACGGCCGAGCTCGCCGCGGTGCGGGCCCGTCACGGTCGAACGCCGATCGAGGTGCTGCGCGACACCGGGCTGCTCGGGCCGGCCACGGTCCTCGCCCACGGCGTCCACCTCACGCCAGCCGACATCGAGCTGATCGCGGCGGCCGGTGCCACCGTGAGCCACTGCCCGGCGTCCAACCAGAAGCTGGCCAGTGGCTTCGCCCCGATCCCCGAGCTGCTCGCCGCCGGGATCACCGTGGCCCTCGGCACCGATGGCGCGGCATCGGCCAACGACCTCGACCTGTGGGTGGCGATGCGCCTCGCCGCCTATCCGTTGGCGGCTCGTACGGCGCCCGGCACGGTCGGCGCGGCCGACGTCCTGGCGATGGCCACCACCGGTGGCGCCACCGCCGCAGGCGTCGCCGACCTCGGCTCGATCGCCGTGGGCCAGCGCGCCGACCTGGTCGTCCTCGACCCGAGCTCACCGTCGCTGACGCCGAGCTACGACGCCCACTCGACGGCGGCCTACGCCGCCTCCCGTGGCGACGTGCGCTGGGTCGTGGCCGCCGGGCGGGTCGTCGTGGACGACCGCCGCCTGGTCACGATCGACGTCGACGGCGCCCTCGACGCGCTGCGCCAGATGGCGCCGCGGATCCGTGCCGCGACTGGACGCTGAGCCCGCACGGCGAGGCGCAGCGGGCCGTACCGCACGGTAGGTTACGGGGCGATCGTGGGTGGGAACTCGTGAACCGGCCTGCCACGATTCGTGAAACAAAGATTCCCGAGAAGGGGGAGGCAATGATCAGGAGCAAGCGACTGCTTGCGGTGGGTCTCGTCGCGACGTTCGGCCTGGTGGCTGCGGCGTGCGGCGATGACGACGACTCCGGGTCGAGCGCGACCACGGTGGGTGGCGCGGCGCCGACCACGGCGGGCGAGGCTGCGACCACGACGGCGGGGGGCGACGCGGCCACGACGACCGCGGGCGGCAGCTCCGATTCGACTGCTCCCGAGGGCAGCTTGGCCCCGGCGGTCAAGGACCCGAAGATCGGCCTGCTCTACGACATCACCGGTCGCGGTGACCGCTCGTTCAACGACGCCGCCGCTGCCGGCCTCGACGAGGCCAAGGCGTCCGTGGGCGCCGTCGGCACCGAGTCGACGCCGTCGAGCGACGGCGACCGCGCCGAGCGCCTCGCCGGCCTCGAGGCGTCGGGCCAGGACTACATCATCGGCGTCGGCTTCCTGTGGCAGAACGCCATCCAGGAAGCGGCGGTGAAGAACACGGGCCAGAAGTACGGCCTGATCGATGCCGTCGCCGTCGACACCAAGGGCACGCCCGACGACTCGTCGGACGACGTCGTGCTGAACAACGTGAAGTCGATGACGTTCGCCGAGGAGCAGGGCTCGTTCCTCGTCGGCGCGGCCGCCGCGCTGAAGAGCAAGTCCGGCAAGATCGGCTTCATCGGTGGCGTCGAGACCGACCTCATCAAGAAGTTCGAGGCTGGGTACGTGGCCGGCGCCAAGGCCGTCAAGCCCGACATCGAGGTGGCCGTGCAGTACATCACGCAGCCGCCGGACTTCACCGGCTTCAACGATCCGGCCAAGGGCAAGGAGATCGCCACGTCGATGTACAGCGACGGCAACGACGTCGTGTACGCGGCGGCGGGCGGCTCCGGGCTCGGCGTGATCCAGGCCGCCAGCGAGACCGGCAAGAAGGGTGAGGTCTGGGCGATCGGCGTGGACAGCGACCAGTACAACCTGGTCGATGCGGCGCTGCAGCCCTACGTCCTCACGTCGATGCTCAAGAAGGTCGACGTCGCGGTGTCCCAGTCGATCGAGGACCTCGCCAACGGCAAGTGGGCCGGCGGCGTGACGGTGTTCGATCTCGAAGCCGGCGGCGTCGACTACGCGACGTCTGGCGGCTTCCTCGACGACATCAAGTCGCAGCTCGACGACTACAAGCAGCAGATCATCGACGGCAAGATCGAGGTGCCCACCAAGCCCTGATCACCCGTCACGGTGACATCCATCGAGTGCCCGCCCGGTTCGCCGGGCGGGCACTCGTCGTTCTGTGCCGCGGGTCGCGTCGGGCGCCACGCCCGGTCCGGGATGGAGTAGAACATTCCCGCAATGGGCGGTGACGGCGCAGGTCCGGGGACGACGGCGGTCGCCGCGCCGGTCGCCATCGAGCTGCGCGGACATCGTCAAGCGCTTCCCTGGCGTCGTCGCCAACGACGGCGTCAACCTGACCGTCGTCGCCGGCAGCGTCCACGCCATCGTCGGCGAGAACGGCGCCGGCAAGTCGACGTTGATGAAGACGCTCTACGGCGCCCATCGACCCGACGAGGGCACCATCGTCGTCGACGGCGAGGAGCGCCACTTCCGATCGCCGGCCGACGCCATCGAGGCCGGCATCGGGATGGTGTTCCAGCACTTCATGCTCGCCGACAACTTCACGGTGTGGGAGAACATCGTGCTCGGCAGCGAGCCGGGCAACCCCGTGCACCTCGACATCCGCGGTGCTCGCCGACGCATCACCGAGCTCGCCGACCGCTACGGCCTCGACGTCGATCCCGAGGCGCTGGTGTCCGACTTGGGGGTCGGCGAGAAGCAGCGGGTGGAGATCCTCAAGGTGCTCTATCGCGGCGCCCGCATCCTGATCCTCGACGAGCCGACCGCAGTGCTGGTGCCGCACGAGGTCGACGAGCTGTTCGCGTCGCTGCGCGACCTCACCGCGCACGGCTCGACGGTGATCTTCATCTCCCACAAGCTCGACGAGGTGCTCGGCAACGCCGACGCCATCACCGTGATCCGCGCCGGGCGCACGGTCGGTGAGGTCGACGATCCGTCGACCGTCACGTCGCGGCAGCTGGCCGAGATGATGGTCGGCAGCGAGCTCCCCTCACCAGAGACCCGCGAGAAGACCGTGCGGCCCGAGGTGCTGCTCGAGGTGCGCAACCTCACCGTCGGCGGCGACAGCAGCGAGGTCTCCTTCAACCAACTGGGCAAGGGCGACGCGGCCAGCCAGTCGGTCGTCACGCAGGCGTCGACGAAGTCCGAGTCGACGGTGCCGGACACCGCGCTGCGGGCCCTCGACCGCGTGTCGTTCGAGGTGCACGCCGGCGAGATCGTCGGCATCGCCGGCGTCGAGGGCAACGGGCAGACCGAGCTCGTCGAGGCGATCATGGGCCTGCGCGACGCCAGCGGGATGGTGCTGTTGGACGGCAAGGACCTCGGCAAGATGGCGACGCTCGATCGGCGCATCGCCGGCATCGGGTACGTGCCCGAGGACCGCCAGCGCGACGGCATGGTGCTGACGTTCCCACTCTGGGAGAACGTGCTGCTCGGCCACCAGGGCGGCGCCACGTTCGTCCGGGGCGGGTTCGTGGACCGCGGCGCGGTCCGCGACCGGACCAAGCAGATCGTCACCGAGTTCGACGTGCGCACGCCAGGCATCGAGGTCCCCGCGTTCACGCTCTCCGGCGGCAACCAACAGAAGCTGATCGTCGGGCGCGAGATGAAGAGCGATCCCAAGGTGCTGCTGGCCTCCCACCCGACCCGCGGCGTCGACGTCGGTGCCCAGGCCGTCATCTGGGACATCCTGCGCGACGCCCGCGCCGCCGGCCTCGCCACGTTGCTCATCTCGGCCGATCTCGAGGAGCTGATCGGGCTGTCCGACCGCTTGCTCGTGATGCTGCGCGGGCGCATCGTCGCCGAGGTCGACCCGGCGGCGGTCACCCCGGTCGAGCTCGGCTCGTACATGACCGGGGCCACGTCATGAGGCAGCACCAGTGAACCGCCGCCTGCTCGGCCAGATCCTCGCCCCGCTGCTGGCGGCCGCCGTCGCCATCATCGTGTCGTCGATCGCCCTGCTGATCGCCGACGAGAGCCCGATCACCGCGTTCAAGGCGATGTGGTCGAACATCGACGGCACCGCCGCCATCATCCTCATCATCAACCGCGCCGTGCCGTACTACGTCGCCGGCGTGGCGGTCGCCATCGGGTTCAAGATGAACCTGTTCAACATCGGCGCCGCCGGCCAGTACCAGCTGGCCGCCCTCCTCGCCGCCGCCGCCGGCGCGTCGGTCTCGCTGTGGGCGCCGCTGCACATCGCCTTCGTGTTCGTCGTCGCGATCGTCGTCGGCGCCGCGTACGCCGCCATCGCCGGCATCCTCAAGGTCTGGCGCGGTGTCAACGAGGTGATCTCGACGATCATGCTCAACTACATCGCCATCGGCATCAGCGCCTTCCTGCTGGCCGAGCCACTGCGCAACGACCTCAGCGGCAACCTGGCGGCCACCAAGTCGCTGCCCAAGTCGGCCCACCTGCCCGATCTCGACCGGCTGTTCTCGGCGATCGGCTTCCACTTCCCCGGCGGCGTGTCGCTCAACGGCTTCCTGCCGTTCGCCATCCTCATCGGCATCGGCTACTGGCTGCTGCTCAACCGCAGCCGCTTCGGCTTCAACCTGCGGGTGTCCGGGGCCAACCCGGCCGCCGCCCGCGCCGCCGGCGTCAACCCGAAGCGGATGATCCTGATCACGATCATCCTGTCCGGCGCGATCGCCGGGATGATCGGCCTCGGGCCGCTGCTGACCGAGGAGTTCAACTACGGCGACCAGTTCCCGAAGTCGCTCGGGTTCACCGGGATCGCCATCGCATTGTTGGGACGCAATCACCCGGTCGGCGTGGCCGCGGCGGCGCTGGTCTGGGCGACGATCGAGCGAGCCACCCAGCCGCTGTCGACGATCGGGATCCCGCAGGAGATCGGCGTGATCCTCCAGGGCTCGTTCCTGCTCGCCGCCGTCATCGCCTACGAGGTCGTCAAGCGCTGGGCCGACGCGGCCGAGGCCAGAGCGGCGGCCGGGCGAACTCCGGACGTACCGATGATCGAGACGGCCATCGCCGAGACTGGGGCGGCGACGACATGACCATCACGGTGGAGTCCGGCCGCCCCGCACGGGCGCGACCGCGCGGCCTGTCACGGACGACGATGACGTGGCTCGGCGTGCTCACCGTGGTGCTCGTCATCTCGGCGGCCCGCGAGATCGCCGACAACCCGAACCTCACCTCGGCCGGCACGTTCGGCGTGATGGTGCGGACCGCGGCGCCGATCGCCCTCGCCGGCCTCGGCGGCCTGTTCGCCGAGCGCAGCGGCACGGTGAACATCGGCCTCGAGGGCATGATGATCATGGGCACGATCTTCGCCGGGTGGTGGGGCTGGCACCTGGGCCCGTGGGTGGCGATCCTCGGCGGGATCATCGGCGGCATCCTGTTCGGGCTGCTGCACGCGCTGGCGACGGCGACGTTCGGCGTCAACCACATCGTGTCCGGCTTCGCCATCAACATCATCGCCCCCGGCGTCGCCCGCTTCATGGCCGGCCTGCTGTTCGTCGACGCCGCCGGCGCCGGCATCGACGGCGGGTCGATCAGCAACTCGCCAGGCATCAGCTCGCCGATCGGTCGCTTCACGCTGCCGATGCTGTCCGGCGGCGACCTGTTCGGTTGGGCGTCGCCCGACCCGCTCGGATGGCTGGAAGCGAAGCAGTGGTTCGTCATCTCCGACCTCGCCGGGCTGCTGCGCGGCCTGACGACCGGGCTGACGCTCGACATCATCCTGACCGCCGCGATCTTCGTCGTCGCCGGCTACCTCCTGTGGCGCACCGCGTTCGGCCTGCGCCTGCGCTCGGCCGGCGAGCGCCCGACGGCCGCCGACTCCCTCGGCGTCCCCGTGATCCGCTACCGCTACTACGGCATGATCATCTCCGGTGGCCTGGCCGGCCTCGGCGGTGCCGTGATGGTGCTGTTCGCCAACCGCTACCAGGAGGGCCAGACGGGCGGCCGCGGCTTCCTCGGCCTCGCCACCCTCGTCGTCGGCAACTGGCGGCCGGCCGGTGTCGCCTTCGGCGCCGCCCTGTTCGGCTACTTCCAGGGCATCACCCTGCGCACCAGCCCCGAGAAGCTCGTGCTGGCGCTGTTGCTCGTCGCCTCGCTCGGCCTGTTCGTCGCCGCCCTGCTGGCGATCATCCGCCAGCAATGGATCCCGGTGTTCGGCTTCCTCATCCTCGCCGTCGCCTGCGGGTGGATCTACCTGATCGCCTCGCGCCCGAACAACCAGTTCGTCTACATCACGCCGTACCTCGTGACGCTGATCGTCGTCTCGGCCCGCGGCCAGAACCTTCGCCCGCCCGCCCAGGCCGGCCTCCCGTGGCGCAAGGGGATGCAGGTCTGACGCTCGCGCCGGACGCGCTGCGTGCGGCACCGAAGGCGCTGCTGCACGACCACCTCGACGGCGGGCTGCGGCCGACGACCGTCCTCGAGCTGGCCGACGCGATCGGTTGGACCCTCCCGGCGACGTCCACAGCCGACCTGCAGGCGTGGTTCACGCGTGGCGCCGAGACCGCGGACCTGCTGCAGTACCTGGCGACGTTCGAGCACACGCTCGCCGTGATGCAGACGCCCGAGCACGTCGAGCGGGTCGCTGCCGAGGCGGTCGTCGACCTCGCCGCCGACGGCGTCGTGTACGCCGAGGTCCGCTTCGCACCCGAGCTGCACGTGCAGATGCCACCGCAGGCCGCGGTCGAGGCCGTCGCCGCCGGGTTCCGACGCGGCGAGCGGGACGCGGCCGCCGCCGGGCACCCGATCTCGGCGTGGGTGATCTGCTGCGCGATGCGCACGGCCGACCGCTCGCTCGAGATCGCCCGGCTCGTCGACGCGATGCGTGACCGCGAGCCGAAGGTGGTGGCGTTCGACCTCGCCGGGGCCGAGACCGGGTTCCCGCCCTCGATGCACGCCGCGGCGCTGACGTTCGCCCGCCAGCACCACGTCAACGTGACGATCCACGCCAGCGAGCCGCCCGACCTCGAGCTCATCGACGACGCGCTCGTCCACGGCGCCCACCGCATCGGCCACGGCGTGCGCCTCGGGCGCGACACGACGCCGGACCCCGACGTGCCCGGCGGCCTGCGCCTCGGTCCGCTCGCCCGCTACGTGCTCGATCGGCAGGTCCACCTCGAGCTGGCGCCCACGTGCAACGTCCAGATCGGCGCTGTCGGCAGCATCGCCGAGCACCCGATCGGGCCGTTCCTGCGGGCCGGGTTCTCGGTCGGCGTCGAACACCGACAACCGCCTGATGAGCGGCGTCCTGCCGTCGTCCGAGCTGGCGGCCGTCGCCGACGCCTTCGACCTGTCGTGGCCTGAGGTCGAGCGGCTCGTCACGAACGCCATCGCCGCCGGCTTCGCCCCCCACGAGGAGCGCCGCCGCATCCTCACCGACATCGTGCACCCCTGGTTCGCCGGCCGCCGCGGATTCTGACGCCAGTCAGGCACGTACAGCGTGCGTGGCTGGCATCAGAATCGGGGCTCAGCCGGCGGCGAGGTCGGCGAGCGGGCGCCCGGCGATGTCGCGGCCGATCATCAGCGCGACGGTGGCGCCGTTGAGCGGGCGATCGATCGGCGGCGGGTCCGGCATCTGCTCGACCTGGGCCTGCGGGATCTGGGCGCCCAGGAGTCGGGCCACCGCTTCTGCCGCGGCATCGCCGGCGACGTAGTACACGACGCTCTGCTCCAGCCGCCCGCCCTTCATGTTGGCCACCTTCGACGTCGCGTAGCCATCGGCGCCCAGCTGGGCCAGCATCGACGACGCCGAGCCACCGACCCCACTGGCGTTGACCACGAGCAGCGGCGCGTCGCCCTTGCCCGCCGTCGGGGCGGCGACGGTGGTGGTCGTCGGGGCCGCCGTCGGGATGCCGACGATGCTGATCGGCGGCACCGTCACCACTGCCGTCGTGGCCCCGCCCGTCTCCGGGCTCGTCGAGTCACCCGTGATCGATCGCAGGATCACGAGCCCGATGATCACGGCGACCGCGCCGGCCGCCAGCACGACGATCGTCGTGATCGGCGCCCGGCTGTCGCCCAGCCGGGGCGCCCGCGGCGGCCGCCGCCGACCATCGGTCAGGTCACGCTCCTCGGTCACCGGCTCCATGACGCGCCCATCTCACCACAGCCGACCCGTGACGCGGCGTCCATCGCCGCGCCGATCAGTAGCCGAGCTGCTTGTCGACGACCCCGACGAGCCCGTCGCCCGTCTGGGCCCGCCGCAGGTTCTCGCAGAAGCGCCCGATGTTGCGGGGCCCGCGCAGCTGCGATGCCCCGGCGGTGTGCGGGGTCATCACGACGTTGTCGAACTGCCACAGCGGATGGTCCGCCGGCAGCGGCTCGACGGGCACGACATCGAGGGCGGCGCCGCCGAGGTGCCCGGACCGCAGCGCGCCGACGAGCGCGTCGCCGTCGACGATCTCGCCGCGCGTCACGTTGACGAACAGCGCGCCGGGCTTCATCGCGGCGAAGCGGGCGTCGTCGAACAGGGCGCGGGTCTCGGTGGTGAGCGGGGCGCCGACGGCCACGACGTCGCTGGCGCCGAGCAGGTCGTCGAGGCGGTCCATCGTCCACACCTCGGCCACCCCGTCGGACGGCGCCACGGCCATCACATCGCACGCCAGCACGTCCATCCCGAACGCCACGGCGCGGCGGGCCATCGCTCGCCCGGTACCTCCGAACCCGACGACGCCCATCGTCAGGCCTTCGAGCTCGATCTCGATCATCCGCATGGACTCGCGCGTCTGCCACCCCGCGGGGCCCTGGCGGATGGCGGCGGCGATCTGGCGGGTCAGGGCGAGCAGCAACCCGAACCCGGTGTCGGCGAGGTGGCCGCCGACGAGGCCCTTCTCACCGGTCAGGACGACGTCGCTCGCCAGCATGTCCGGGTACAGGAACATGTCCATGCCCGAGGCGATGCAGTGCACCCAGCGCAGCTTCGGCGCCGCCGAGAACAGGGCCTGCGGAATGAACCCGAAGATCACCTCGGCGTCACCGGCCGTCTCGATCGCCTCCCGCATCGTCGCCGCGACGCGGACCGTGGAGCCCGCCGGCGCCGCCTCACGGATCGACGCGAGCTGGGCCTCGGTGATGCTCGGGAGCGTCAGCCCGAGCGTCACCAGGATGTCGATCGGACCGTCGAGCGTCACCGCAGCCATCGCGACCGACCGTACCGCTCGGGCCCGGCGACCGACTCGGTCGTAGGCTCCGCGGCGTGCCGCTGGCCGACCCGACTCCCGCTGCGATCACCGCTCTCGCCCCGACCGGCGTGCTGCGCGCGGCCATCAACATGAGCAACTTCCTGCTCGTCACCGGTCGTGACGACGACGGATCGCCGACCGGCGTCTCGCCCGACATGGCTGGCGAGCTCGCCCGGCGGCTGGCCGTGGACGTCGAGCTGAAGCCGTACCGGTCGCCGGGCGACCTCGCCGACGACGCGGTCAACGACGCGTGGGACATCGGCAACATCGGCGCCGAGCCGGCCCGCGCCGAGCACATCGCCTTCACCGCCGCTTACTGCGAGATCGAGTGCACGTACCTCGTGCCGCCGGGGTCGCCCATCACGGACGTCGCCGAGGTCGATCAGCCCGGGCGGCGCATCGCCTCGGCGCCCCGCGCCGCCTACGACCTGTGGTTGGAGCGCAACATCCAGCAGGCCGAGCTGGTCCGCCCACCCACGCTCGGCGGCTCGTTCGAGCTGTTCGTGGAGGAGGGCCTCGACGCCCTCGCCGGCCTTCGTCCGGCGCTGCTGAACGACGCCGCACGGCTGCCCGGCTCGCGCGTCCTCGACGGCGGGTTCTCGTCGGTCCAGCAGGCGATGGGGACGCCACGGGGCCGCGACGACGCCGGGTTCGCGTACCTGGCCGCCTTCGTCGAGGAGATGAAGGCCACCGGCTTCGTCGCCGCGCGCATCGCCGCCCACGACGTCCAGGGCCTGAGCGTGGCGCCGCCCGCAACCTGATTCTGATGCCACTGAGGCACGTACAGCAGGCCTCGCTGGCATCAGAATCCGCCGTACGCTGAGCCCGATGCTGTCCATCGACCAGATCGCCAGCTACCACCGCGACGGCTTCCTCGCCATCGAGGACTTCGCCACGCCGGATGCCTGCCGGGCCCTGCGGCAGCGGGCCGACGAGATCGTCGACGCCTTCGTGCCGAGCGCCGAGCGGACGATCTTCACCACCGACGAGCAGGAGCGCACGAGCAACCGCGAGTTCATCGACTCCGGCTCGGGGATCTGGTGCTTCTTCGAGGAGGAGGCGTTCGGTCCCGACGGCGAGCTGGTCCAGGCCAAGGCGCTGAGCATCAACAAGATCGGCCACGCCATGCACGACCTCGACCCCGTGTTCGAGGCGTTCAGCTACACGCCCGAGCTCGCCGCCGTGGCCGCCGACATCGGCCTCCCCGATCCACTGGCGCTGCAGAGCATGTACATCTTCAAGCAGCCGCACATCGGCGGCGAGGTCGGCTGCCACCAGGACGCCCCGTTCCTCTACACCGATCCGATCACCGTCACCGGCTTCTGGTTCGCCATCGAAGATGCGACGCTCGACAACGGCTGCCTGTGGGCCCAGCCCGGCGGCCACCGCGGCCCGCTGCGGCGCGTCTACCAACGGGCCGACGACCTCGGTGACGGGGCCACCCGCTTCGTCGACCTCGACGACACGCCGCTGCCCGATCCGCCCGACGGGCTGGTGCCGATCGTCGCGTCGGCCGGGACGATGGTGATCCTCCACGGCCTGCTCCCCCACTGGAGCGACGTCAACCGCTCGGCCACCAGCCGCCACGCCTACAGCCTCCACTGCATCAGCGAGGCCGCCGACTACCCGGCATGGAACTGGCTACAACGCCCGGCGTCGCTGCCGCTGCGCCGCCTCGACCGCGTTGCCCAGAGCGGCCAGGGCTCACTGCGGCGATAGCTCAGCGTGTACCTCACGGTCGCGGCGGCTCCCCCACAGGCGCGTACCTCACGGTCGCGGCGGCTTCCCCCACAGGCGCGTAGCTCACGGTCGCGGCGGCTCCCCCACAGGCGCACACCTCACGATCGCACCGGCTTCCCTCACCTGGCCACCCGTTCGCTGACCTTTTAAGGTTCCTGCTCCCTGAGCCAACCGACGAGGGAGACCACCGTGGCACGAGCGAAGCTGATCAGCGACGAGTTCCTCGAGCTGCGCCAACTCGTGCGCAGCTCCGACAGCATCGAGCTCAAGGTCACCGTGCCCGACCACGCCCAGCGGTCGGCGAACAAGGTCCTCGGGATCGACCCGCTGACGGCGCAGATCCGCCAGGTGTACTTCTTCGACACGCCCGACCTCGCGCTCAACGCGGCCGGCGTCGTCGTGCGGGCCCGGCGGATCCAGGGTCGCGACCACGACTCCGTGATCAAGCTGCGGCCCGTCGTGCCCGACGAGCTGCCGCCCGAGCTGCGCGCCGACAAGGACTTCGTGGTCGAGGTCGACGCCCTCCCCGGCGGCTACGTCTGCTCCGGCTCGCTCAAGGCGACGCTCGCGCCGAACGCGGTCCAGCAGGCCGTGCAGCGGCGAACGGCCGCTGCGCAAGCTGTTCTCCAAGGCGCAGCGGGCGTTCTACGCCGCCCACGCCCCCGACGGCATCGAGCTCGACGACCTCTCGGTGCTCGGGCCGATCTTCGTCCTCAAGGTCAAGGTCACGCCGCCCGAGCTCGGACAGCGCCTCGTCGGCGAGATGTGGCTGTACCCCGACGGCTCGCGCATCGTCGAGCTGTCGACGAAGTGCCTGCCCGGGCAGGGCATGGACGTCGGGATCGCCGTCCGCGACTACCTGACCGCCCAGGGCCTCGACCTCCACGGGGATCAGCAGACCAAGACCAAGACCGCCCTGGAGTTCTTCTCGAACGAGCTCCGTGCGCCGGCCTGAGCCGGCTCAGTCGGCGAGGCGGAGGCCGGCGTACGCCCAGCGGGCGGAGGCCGGGAAGAAGTTCCGGTAGGTCCGGCGGGCGTGGCCGGGCGGCGTGACCCGAGCGCTGCCCCGGAGCACCTGCTGGTTCACCATGAACTTGCCGTTGTACTCGCCGACCGCGCCGGCTGACGGCTGGAAGCCGGGGTAGGCGGTGTACGGGCTCGACGTCCACTGCCACACGGCGCCGTACCAACCGCCGGCGGTCGGATCCTCGGGCGCCGGCGCGGCGGTCTCCCACTCGGCCTCGGTCGGCAGCCGGGCCCCGGCCCAGCGGGCGTAGGCATCGGCCTCGTACCAGCTCACGTGGGTGACCGGCGCGGTCCGGGTCGACCGGGCCGATGCCGTCGAGGTCGAAGACCTGCCACTCGTCGCCGGATCGGCATCCAGTAGTCGGGCGCCGCCCAGTCGTGCTCCTTGGCCGTGCCCCAGCCGTCCGACATCCACAGCTCGGGCCGGGCGTAGCCGCCGTCGGCGATGAACGCCAGCCAGTCCCGGTTCGTGACCAGCGCCGTCGCCACGCGGTGCGGCCGCAGGAGCGTCTCGTGGCGGGGGCCCTCGTTGTCGAACGCGAAGCCGCCACCGGCGTGGCCGATCTCGACGATGCCGCCGTCGTGCTCGATCCAGCCGGCGGTCCCAGCGGGTTCGCCGGGCCACGGCAACGGGCCGTACGCCGGGTCCAGCGGGTTGCACGACAGCACGTGCTTGATGTCCATGACCAGCAGCTCCTGGTGCTGCTGCTCGTGGTGGCAGCCGAGCACGACGAGGTCGTCGACGGCCGGGTCGACGTCACCGGCGAGCAGCTCGAGCATCGCCGCGTCGACGTGGCGGCGATAGGCCGCGACCTCCTCGATCCCGGGCCGGGTGATGAGGCCCCGCTCGGTGCGGCTGTGCTTCGGGCCGACGGCCTCGTAGTAGCTGTTGAAGAGCATCCGGTAGGCCTCGTTGAGGGGCTGGTACCGAGGGGCGTTCGGCTCGAGCAGGAACGTCTCGAAGAACCACGTCGTGTGGGCCCGGTGCCACTTCGTCGGGCTGACGTCGGGCATCGACTGCACGGTCTGGTCCTCGGGGCCGAGCGGCGCAGCCAGCTGCTCGGTGAGGGATCGGACGGCGCAGTAGTCCACGACGCTCATCTACCCATGCTGCCAGCCCCATAGGACAGAACGTGGCCGCGTTCACTGGCCGTTTTCGCGAACTTTTCACCGTGACGGCCACGGGACGGCCGTCAGCGCGAAAAGTTGGCGGATCCGGTCACGAGCACAGCTCGGCGGTGGCGCTCGACCACGATGCCGCCCCGCGGGCGCTGCGTGAGGTCGACCCGGACGCGATGGGGGCGGGCGGTGGTCATGATCTCGGCGGCGATCTCGGCCGCCAGCGCCTCGGCGAACACCGGCCGCTGGCGGAAGCCCCACAGGTACAGCTTCAGGCTCTTGGTCTCGACGCACCACTCGTCGGGGACGTAGGTGATCTCGACCGCCGACAGGTCGGGCTGCGCGGTCACCGGGCAGATCGACGTCACCTCGTCGGACGACAGGCGGACCTCGGTCACGTGGGCGGGGGCGAGGAACACCTCGACGTGCGGGATCGGGTCCCGCACCGTGCTGCCGAGGACCGTCAGCTCGTGCTCGGTCACGGGATCCACCGGGCCAGGCTACGTCTACGCTGCCCCCTGATGACCGGGCTGCTCACCGCCGACGTGCTGTCGCGCATCCCCAAGGCCCTCCTCCACGACCACCTCGACGGCGGCCTGCGTCCGCGCACCGTCATCGAGCTGGCCGCCGAGTACGGCTACCGGGGCTTGCCGACGACCGACGTCGACGAGCTGGCCCACTGGTTCAACCGTGGTGCCAAGCGCAACGACCTCGTGCTGTACCTCGAGACGTTCGCCCACACCGTCGGCGTGATGCAGCACAAGGACGCCATCGAACGGGTCGCCTTCGAGTGCGCCCAGGACCTCGCTGCTGACGGCGTCGTCTACGCCGAGGTGCGGATGGCCCCCGAGCTGTGCACCTCGGACGGCCTGTCGCTCGACGAGGTCATCCAGGCGATCCTCGACGGCTTCGCCAAGGGCTCGGCCGGCACCGACCTGACGATCTACCTCATCGCCACCGCCATGCGCACGGCGGCGCGCAGCCTCGAGATCGCCGAGCTGGCCGTGCGCTGGCGCGACGCCGGCGTGGTCGGCTTCGACATCGCCGGCGCCGAGGCGGGCTATCCCGCCGACCCGCCACCTCGACGCCTTCCAGTACGTGATGCGGGAGAACTTCCACACCACGATCCACGCCGGCGAGGCCTTCGGGCTGCCGAGCATCTGGGAGGCCGTGCAGTGGTGCGGGGCCGAGCGGCTCGGCCACGGCGTGCGGATCATCGACGACATCACCGGCCCGCCCGGCAACGAGCACCTCGGCCGGCTGGCGTCGTACATCCGCGACACCCGCATCCCGCTCGAGCTGTGCCCGACGTCGAACGTCAACACGGGCGTCGTCGGTTCGATCGCCGAGCACCCGATCGACCTCCTGCGCCGACTGCGCTTCCGGGTCACGCTGAACACCGACAACCGGTTGATGAGCGACACGTCGATGACGAAGGAGATGAGCCAGCTGCACGAGTCGCTGCGCTGGACCCTCGACGACTTCGAGTGGGTCACGATCAACACCGTCAAGAGCGCCTTCGCCCCGTTCCCCGAGCGCCTGCGCATCATCAACGGGATCATCAAGCCCCGCTACGCCCTGCTGCGCGCCGAGACCGCGTTCGGCGCCTGAACGAGGAGATCCCGTGAGCCCGGACGCTGTCACCGTCACCGTCGTCGATCATCCGCTCGTCGTCGACGCGCTGGCGCGCATCCGCGACCGCACGACGCCGAACGCCCTGTTCCGCCAGAACCTCGAGCGCATCGGGACGCTGCTGATGGCCAAGGCCACCGAGACGCTGCCGACGATCGACACGACCGTGATGACGCCGCTCACCGAAGCGCCGGCGAAGCGGTTGAGCGTGCAACCAGTGGTGGTGCCGATCCTGCGCGCCGGTCTCGGGTTCGTGCACGCCGCCCAGGAGCTGCTGCCCGATGCCGACGTCGGGTTCATCGGGATCAGCCGCGACGAGGAGACGTTCGCACCGAAGCCGTACGTCAACAAGCTGCCCGAGTCGCTGGCCGGCCGACCGGTGATCGTCATCGACCCGATGCTGGCCACCGGCGGCTCGCTCGTGCACACGATCGAGCTGCTGCTCGAGCGCGACGCGCCGGTGCCGATCACCGTGGTCTGCGCGCTGTGCGCACCGGAGGGCATCGCCCGGCTGCGCGAGGCCGGGCTGTCGTTGCACGTGGTGACGGCCGCCATCGACGACCACCTCAACGACTCGGCGTTCATCGTCCCCGGACTCGGTGACGCCGGCGACCGCCAGTTCGGCCCGCCGGCCTGAGCACGCGATCATGACCGACATGAGCACCGAGGCCGCCCCTGCTGATCGTGCGCAACCGGGGAACGGCTCGGGGTGAGGTGGGGGCTCGCCGGCGGCATCGCGCTCGGCATCGATCGACGAGGTGCGCGACGTGACGCGCTACGCCGTCGAGGCCGGCTTCGACAGCCTGTGGATCTCCCACGCCAACGCCGTCGACCCGATCGTCGCCCTCGCCGCCACCGCCGATGTCAACGCCGGCCTGGTCGAGGTCGGCACGAGCGTCGTCCCGCTGTACGGCCGCCACCCGATCGGGCTCGCCCAGCTCGCACGCACCGCCCAGAGCGCGCTGGGCGGGCGCTTCACGCTCGGCATCGGCGCCGCCTCGAAGGGCGCCGTCGGCACGAGCATGGGCCTGCCGTGGGACCGGCCCCTGCGCTACACCCGGGAGTTCATCGACGGGCTGCAGCCACTGCTGGCCGGCCAGGTCGCCGACGTCGACGGTGAGCAGGTGACGACCCACTCCGAGCTCAACATCGCGGCGCCCGACACGCCGATCCTGCTGGCCGCGCTCGGTCCCAAGATGCTCGAGCTCGCCGGCCGACGGGTGCAGGGCACCAGCGTCGGGCAGTGCGGCCCGCGCACGATCGCCACCCACATCGCACCACGGATCCGGGCCGCCGCCGACGAGGCCGGCCGGCCGGCGCCGCGGATCATGGCCCTCATCCGGCTCTGCGTCACCGACGACGTCGCCGCCGCCTACGCCCTGGCGAAGGAGACGGCGATCCGCTACCGGGCGGTGCCGTCCTACGAGCGGGTGCAGGACATCGAGGGCCTCGACGACCCCGCCCAGCTGCACCTGATCGGCTCGTGGGAGCAGGTGCTGGACGGCCTCGGCGAGTACGCCATCGCCGGCGTCACCGACTACCGCCTCGAGATCGCCGCCCCCGACGACCGCTCCCGCGAGATGACCCGCGAGGCGTTCGCCCAGCACCTCGGCGGTCGGCGATGAGCGAGGCACCCGGCGACGGCTGGTGATCTTCGGGATCACCGGCGACCTGGCCAAGCTGCAGACGTTCCGGTCGCTGTACCGCCTCGAGCGCCGCGGCCTGCTGGACTGCCCGATCGTCGGCGTCGCCGTCGACCCGTGGACGCTGCCCGAGCTGATCCAACACGCCCGCGACGACATCGTCGCCACGGGTGAACCGCTCGACGACGAGGTCTTCGCCCGGTTCGCGGCCCGCCTGTCGTACGTCTCGGGCGACTTCAACGACCCGGCGACGTTCCAGCGCGTGAAGGACGCCATCGGCGCCGCCACGACGCCCGTCTTCTACCTCGAGGTGCCGCCGTTCCTCTTCGCCACCGTCGTGCGCGGCCTGGCTGCCGTCGGCGTCACCGCCAACGCCCGCATCGCCATCGAGAAGCCGTTCGGCCACGACCTCGCATCGGCCAAGGCGCTGGCCGCCGAGCTCCACGCGTGCGTCGACGAGTCGCAGCTGTACCGCATCGATCACTTCCTCGGGAAGATGGGACTCACCGAGATCCTGTTCCTGCGGTTCGCCAACTCGGTGCTCGAGCCGATCTGGAACCGCCACCACATCCGGTGCGTCCAGATCACGATGGCCGAGAGCGTCGGCGTCGACGATCGCGGCCACTTCTACGACCCCGTCGGCGCCCTGCGCGACGTCGTCGTCAACCACCTCATGCAGATCGTCGCGGCGACCGCGATGGAGGCGCCGACCGGTCACGACGCCTCGGTGCTGAAGGACGCCCAGACCGCCGTGTTCCGCAGCATCAAGGCCGCCGACCCGGCGCACTGCGTGCGCGGCCAGTACGAGGGCTACCTCGACACCGTCGGCGTGAAGCCCGGGTCGACCACCGAGACGTTCATCGCCCTGCGGCTCGAACTCGACACGTGGCGCTGGTCCGGTGTGCCGTTCTTCCTGCGCACCGGCAAGCACCTGCCGACCAAGGCGACCGAGCTGCGCGTCTTCTTCGAACGCCCGCCGCACCTGGCGTTCGGGTTCGGCATCGGGTTCGACAAGGCCCACCCCGAGGCCAACCAGCTCGTGATCCGCATCGAGCCCGACACCGGCGTGCGCCTGCGGCTGGAGGCCAAGCGGGCCGACGGCGCCGACCCCGAGCCGATCACGATGGACATGGAGTTCGCCCAGGAGGGCGGCGAGGGACCGACGCCGTACGAGGTCCTCCTGCACGCCGCACTGGTCGGCGACGCCAGCCGGTTCACCCGCCAGGACGGGATCGAGGAGTGCTGGCGCGTCGTGCAGCCGTTGCTCGACAACCCGCCGCCGGTGCAGCCGTACGCCCCGGGGACCTGGGGACCGGCCGATGCCGACGAGATCGTCGCCGGTGAGTGCCCGTGGCACGAGCCGTGGATCGGCAGCTGAACCTCAGCGTCCTTGCGGGAACGGTGGCGGCGGGGCGGCGGCGACGTAGGACTCCTCGGCGTTCATGTCGGCGTACAGCGTCAGGCCGAGGTCGGCGACGGCGCCGCCGGTCTGCGTCGCCATCGTGCGCAGCGCGGCGACCTTGCGGTCGAGCTCCCATCCGGCGAGGCGGACGTGGAGGGCGAGTCGCTCGGCCGGGACACCGGTCGGCCGCTCCTCGCCCATGTAGATGCCCCACTCCTCGTAGCGGGCCCCGAAGCGGTCCAGGTGCTCGACGGTCGGCGCGGCGTACAGCAGGCGACCGGGGCGGCCGCGGTCGCACCACGCCTGCGTGACCCAGTGGTGCACGGCGACGTGGTCGGGGTGGAACGTGATGCCGTCGGCTCCGAACGTCACGATCGTGTCGGGCCGGACGACGTCGAGCAGGCGACCCACCCAGTCGGTGCCTGCCGCGGCGTGGGCGGACAGGTCCCCGTCGGGAAGCCCGCCGATGTGGTGCTCGGTGACCCCGAGCACGGCCATCGCCGCCGCCGCCTCCCACCGTCGCAGCGCGCCGAGCCGGTCGGGCGGCCACGTCGATGGATCGTCTGTGCCGTGCTCGCCCGCACTCGCCGACGCGCACACCACCCGCTGGCCGCGATCGCGTGCCGCGGCCATCAGGCCGCCGGCGAGGTAGGTCTCGTCGTCGGGGTGGGCCCACACCGACAGGATCGTGCCGCGGGCGGTCGAGGGAGGTGGTGAGGCATCCATCCTCGGCAGCATCGAGCTCCGGGCTCCCGTCGCGCTCGTCACGTGCTCCCACGCCGGCGCCGACCGTGCGAGCCGACGGGAGCGCGGTGGGAGCGCGCCGGCGCACGGTTGGCGCCATGAGCACCGTGACCGAATCCGCCATCCCGACCGCAACCGGGCGCCAGCTGCCGACCGACCTGCTCGAGGGCTTCCGCTCGCGCGCCGGGTCGCTCGATCAGGCCAACGCCTACTTCCACGAGGACCTGGCCGAGCTGCGCTCGATCGGCTACCTCGCCGCTGCGGTGCCGACCGAGCTCGGCGGATGGGGATTCGACCTCGCCACGATGGCCGCCAGCCAGCGGCGACTGGCGCGCTACGCCCCGGCGACCGCGCTGGCCATGTCGATGCACAGCTACTGGATCGGCGTCGCCGCCGCGATGTACCAGGCCGGCGACGCGTCGCTGCGCTGGATCCTCGACGCGGCCGTCGCCGGCGAGGTCTTCGCGGCCGGGCACGCCGAGGCCGGCAACGACATCCCGGTGCTCATGTCGACGTGCCAGGCCGAGCGCGTCGAGGGCGGCTACCGCCTGACCGGGCACAAGCAGTTCGGGTCCAACGGCCCGGCCTGGCGCTGGCTCGGCGCCCACGCCATCGACCTCACCGCGCCGGGTGGCCCGCAGATCGTGCACGCGTTCATCGAGCGCGACAGCGCCGGCGTGACGGTGATCGAGACCTGGAACACCCTCGGCATGCGCCCGACCCAGAGCCACGACACCGTCCTCGACGGGGTGTTCGTGGCCGACGACCGGATCGGGCGCGTGGTCCCGGCCGGTGACGGCAGCGACCCGTTCCTCGTCAACATGGCGATGTGGCCGCTGTCGCTCATCGCCGCCGTCTACCTCGGGATCGCCGACCGCGCCCTCGAGGTGGCGGTGACCGGTGCCCGCCGCAAGACGTCGGTGGCCATCCCCCGCGGCGCCTACGCGTACAACCCGTTCGTGCAGCACCAGGTCGCCGACATGTTCCTCGAGCTGGACGCCGCGTCGGCGACGCACGAGCGCTTCGTCGCCGACTGGGCCGCCGGCGTGGACCACGGCGAGACGTGGGTCCCGATGGTCTACGCCATGAAGTGGCGGGCGGTGGAAGCTGCCAAGCGGGTGGTCGACGGTGCCCTCGACGTCGCCGGCGGCGCCGGGATGATGGTCGGCAACGAGCTGGAGCGGCTGTACCGCGACGTGCGCTGCGGCGGGTTCCATCCGGGCAACGACGCGCTGACCCACGAGCTGGTCGGCAAGGCCGTGCTCGGCGTCCTCCAGGAGCAGCCGCGCTGGTGACGGGCCCTCAGAGGGAGCGCAGGGCGTGCTCGACGGCAGCGTCGCCGTCGAGCACGGCGCCCTGCCGGTGGGCTTCCTCGTAGGCGGCGTCGCCGAGCTCGCCCCGCAGTCGCGTCGCCAGCTCGGCCAACGCCACCTCGTCGGCGCCGAAGATGCGGTGCCCGGCGGCCGTCGTGCGGACCGCCGCCTCCAGCACGGCGGCCTCCCGGTACCGCCCGAGACGGGCCAGCAGCCCGGCGATCGAGCGCAGCATCGTCCACTGCGTCGACCACATCCCGGCCCGACGCCAGTGCATGATCAGCCGCCGGTAGTCGGCCGCCGCCGCCGCCGGATCGCCGAACCGGGCGTCGATCGACGCCTTCGACGCCCCGGCGATCCCGACGACCAGCGCCGCATGGGTCTGCTCGGCGAGGCGCACGGCATTGGTCAGGCGGTCGCGAGCGTGCGTCGTGTCGACGGCGAGGTCCGCCTCGCCGGCGCAGAACCAGACGTAGGCGGCGTACGGCGTCGGGACGTCGCCGACCCGGGCGAGGAGGGCGGCGGCCTTCACCGCCGCCGACGGGTCCCCGGCATAGCCCAGCGCCATCACCTCCGACGCCGCCGCCATGAGCCCGGTCAGCGGATCGTCGTCGGACGTCGCCACGGACTGGCGGTACCACGCCGCCGCCTCCTCGACGTGGCCGAGGAACAGCTCGTTGCTCCCCTGGATCGCCGGCACCTCGGGCGGGGGGACGCCACCGGCACGTTCGGCGGCGCGAGCGGCGCGCGCCGTGCGCCGGCCCGTCTCCACGAGGTCGCCCGTGGTCCACGCGGCGTACGCGGCGACGACCCACACGCGCGAGGCGAACGGGCTGCGGTCGTCGGGATCACGTGCAGCGACCTGTTCGGCCCACGCCAGGACGTCGGGGCGCAAGCGCAGGAAGCCGTAGTCCCACAGACCGCTGACGAGCCGACCGGCCTGCTCGACCGCGTCCTGCTCCAGCAGCCACCCGAGGGCGTGCCGCAGCTCCGGCACGGCGGCGTCGATGGCGGCCAGCACCGGCTCACCGGGCTCCTGGAGGCGCCACCGCGCGGCCTCCACCCAGGTCACCTGATGACGGGCGTGCCGCTCGGACACGACGTCGAGCCGCCCCTCCTCGACCAGGCGGTCGGCGCCGAACGCCCGCAGCGTCTCCAGCAGGACGTAGCCCCGGCTCGGCGTGCGCACCACCAACGAGCGCTCGACGAGCTGGGCCAGCGCGATGCCCATCGCCGGCCCGTCGACGTCGCAGACGGCCGCGGCGGCGGCCGCGTCGAACGGTCCGACGAAGACCGCGAGGTCGACGAACGTCCGCCGGAGGCCGTCGTCGAGCAGCTCGTACGACCACGCCACGGCGGCTCCCAACGAGCCGTGCCGGGTCGCCGTGCGGGCCCCCGCCGACAGCAGCGTGAACCGGTGGTCGAGCCCGGCCGCGACCTCGGCCACGTCGTGGGTGTGCAGCCGGGCGGCCGCCAGCTCGATCGCCAGCGGCAGCCCGTCGAGGCGGCGCACGATGTCGGCGACCAGGGCCAGCTCGCCCGGATCGGGCTCGAACCCGGGCGCCACCGCGCGCGCCCGCTCGAGGAACAGCTGGACCGCCGGTCCGTCACCGTCGGCGGCGAACATCAACGGCGGCACCACCTGGACCCGTTCGGCGGCCAGTCGCAGCCGTTCCCGGCTCGTCGCCACGACGCGCACGTTCGGGCACCTGGCCAGCACCTCCTCGACGAGCGCGGCCACCGGGTCGAGCACGTGCTCGCAGTTGTCGAGCAGCAGCACCAGCTCGGTGGCGCCGAGCACGTCGGCGATCCGTCGCAGCAGCGGCGTGTCGAGCCGGACGTCGACGCCGAGCGCGGCGGCCACGACGTCGAGCGCGTTGCTCCGCTCGGCGGCCGCCAGCTCGCAGAGCACGACCGGGCGCTCGGGCGACGCGTCCACGAGGAGGTGGCCGACCTCGAGCAGCAGCCGGGTCTTGCCGACGCCGCCTGGCCCGGCGAGCGTCAGCAGACGCCCGGCCGCCACCGCCGCGACCAGCTCGACGGTCAGCTCGTCGCGTCCGATCAGCGACGTCGCGGGGATCGGCAGCCGGTTGGCGCTCGTCGCTGGCGGTGTCGGCGCGCCGAGCAGCGCGGCGTGCTGGGTCACGAGCGCCGGCGACGGGTCGATGCCCAACTCGCTCGCCAGGGTCCGGCGGAAGTCGTCGTACACCCGCAGCGCCTCGACCCGCCGCCCGCTCGCTTCCAACGCCGACATCAACAGCTGGCGCGGCCGTTCCCGCAACGGCTGCTCATCGGCGAGGACGGTCAGGTCGGCGACGACGCCGTCGACGTCGCCGCGCGCCAGGCGGGTCTCGGCGTCGACCTCTCGAGCTCGCGCCCGGACCTCGTCGCCGAGCGCCACGTCGGCGCGGACCTCGTCGACGTCGGCCAGCTCGGGGTAGGCCGGCCCGCGCCAGCGCGCCAGGTCATCCGGTGCGGCGAGGGCCCCGGCGGCGACGGCCGCGGCCAGCCGGTCGACGTCGAGGTCGATCGTCGCCGGGTCGAGCCGGTAGCCGTCGTCGGCCGAGTCGATGGCCAGCGTGGGCACGGCGCGGCGCAGGCGCGACACGTGGTGCTGCAGCGCGGCCGTCGGATCGGCAGGGCGGTCAGACGGCCACAGGGCGTCGATCGCCGAGTCGACCGTGACGACGCGGCCACGGCGGGCCACGAGCAGCGCCAGCAGCCGTCGCTGCAGGGCGCCCGGCGGCGTGACGTCGCGGTCCGCGGCGTCGAGCACGCGGAGCGGTCCGAGCACCTCGACCCGTAGCGGCGCCTCCGTCCTCACGGTGCCCATCTGATCACCTCGCCGGCGCCGCTACTCGGGCGGCGGCGGGGTCCCCTGGCTGGGGACGCGCGTGGCGGCGTGCAGCGGGACGTCGAGCGGTCCGCTGCTGAACTGGCTCTCGCCGGCCTCGTCGGTCCAGAGCCGCACCAGCTGGCTCACGTCACCACCTCCGTCCCGCTGGAGGGGACGTTGGTGCCGAGCCACGAGACGCCGAGCGCGACGAGCGTGCCGTCGGCGCGCAGCGCGTCGAACGCGCCGTTGATCGCGGCGCGCAGGGCGTCGTTGCGCCGGCTGACGGCCACCGCGAGCAGCTCGTCGGTGATGCGCGTCTGGGCGATGCGCAGGGCCGGGTGGTCGCGGAGCATCCAGCGCATCACGGGCTCGAGCTTCATGAAGGCGTCGATGCCGCCGGCAGCGACGTCCTCGAGCGCGTCGTCGATGTCGTCGTAGTCGTAGTGGCGGACCGCGGCCACCTTGCCGCGGCGGGCCAGGTCGTCGGCGACGGGCTCAGACGTGTTGCCACGCTGCACGCCGACCGTGCAGCCGGCGAGGTCGTCGATGGAGGCGATGGCCGGATGCCGGTCGGCGGCGACGACCAGGCTCTGACCCGATCGGACGTAGGGCCGGCAGAACGTGGCCAGCGTCGCGCGGTGCTCGGTGATCGTTGCCCCCGACGCGACGACGTCGTAGGTGCCGTCGTCGAGCCCGGCGAAGATGCCCTCGAAGTCAGCGCCGGCGTAGCGGACGAGCTCGAAGCGCCGACCCAGCCGCGTCGCGACAGCGCGCATCACCGCCGGGTCGAAGCCCTCGAGCTGCCCGTCCTTGAGCTCGAACGGCGGATCGGGCAGGGCGGAGCCGACCCGCAGCACGCCACCACCGGTCGTCGCCACGGCGCCAATGTAGGTCGGTCCAGGTGCAGTGACCCGGCCGCGAGCGGCCACGATGCCCCCATGTCGTACGAGGGCACGATCTCCAACGTCGTCAAGGTGGTCGAGGCCGTCGGCGTGGTGGTGATGGTGGTGGGCGGCGCGGTGGCGCTCGCCACCGCCGTCCCTGCGGTCCTCGATCCGGCTCGTCGGGCCGGCGCCTACCAGGGTCTGCGCCGCAACCTCGGACGCGTCATCCTGCTCGGGCTGGAGATCCTCATCATCGGCGACATCGTGCGCACCGTCGTCGTCGAGCCGACGTTCGAAGGCGTCGCCGTGCTCGGCCTCATCGTGGTGATCCGGATCGTGCTGAGCTTCGCCCTGGAGGTCGAGATCGACGGTCGGTGGCCATGGAGCCAGCGACGCGGTGCGGCGCCGCCGTGAGCGGCGCTCAGCTCGAGAGCCGCGCCGCCAAGGCGTCGAGGAGCGGTCCCGGGTCGGCATCGATCGCCTCGCCGTAGAGCTTGACCTTCGGCTCGGTGCCGCTCGGGCGGACCTGCAGGCGGACGCCGCCCTCGAGCACCAGCCGCAGCAGGTCGGCCTCGGGGAACGCCCGCACATCGACGACGGCGACGCCATCGACCTCGTCCGGGGGTCGCGCTTGCAGCGCCCGCACGGCGGCCTGCCCCTCCTCGGGGCTCATCCGCAGCGCCCGCTCGGCGACGACGTGGCGGCCGTAGCGGGCGGCGAGGTCATCGAGCAGGCCCTGCAACGTGGTGCCCTCCTCGGCCGCGACGGCGGCGATCTCGGCGAACAGGACGGCGGCCGAGATCCCGTCCTTGTCGAGCGGCCGAGACGTCACGAGGTAGCCGAGCGCCTGCTCGTAGGCGAACAGCAGGCGCAGCTGGGGGCGATCGAGGACGGCGCGCGCCATCCACTTGAACCCGGTGAAGGTCTCGGCGAAGTGGACCCCGTTGTCGGCCGCCATCGTGGCGAGCAGCGACGACGAGACGAGGGTCGTCACGACGAGGCGGTCGTCCCCGGTCGTGTGGGTCATCAGGTGGTCGGCGAGCAGCCAGCCGATCTCGTCACCACCGAGGCGCCGCCACGAGCCGTCGGGCTGCGGGATCGCCGCACCGAGGCGATCGGCGTCGGGATCGTTGGCCAGCGCCAGCAGGGCACCCTGTTCGGCAGCCAGGGCGATGACGCGGTCCATCGCGCCCGGCTCCTCGGGGTTCGGGAAGGCGACGGTCGGGAACGTCGGGTCGGGCTCGAACTGCTCCTCGACGACGAACGGCGCCGGCAGCCCCGCCGCCTCGAACGCCCGCAGCACGAGCTGGCCCCCGACGCCGTGCAGCGGGGTGTACGACACCTGCACACCGGTGGCCGCGAGGCGCAGCCGGATCGCCCGCATCGAGTCGATGTAGCGGTCGAGCACCCACGACCCGAGGCGCTCGATCGCCACGTCGTCGGCCGCCGCCATCGGCACCGTCGTCGGGTCGACCGTGGCGATGCGCGCCGCGATCTCGGCGTCCTGGGGCGGGACGATCTGGGCCCCGGCGCCGAGGTACACCTTGTAGCCGTTGTCGGCGGGCGGGTTGTGCGACGCCGTCACCATCACGCCCGCCACGGCGCCGACCTCGGTGACGGTCCACGCCAGCACCGGCGTCGGCAGCGGGCCCGGCAGCAGGTGCACGCGCAGTCCCGCCGCCGCCATCACGCGGGCGGTGTCGAGGGCGAAGACGTCGCTCTTGCGGCGGGCGTCGTAGCCGATGGCCACGCCACGCGTCGCCGCGTCCGGCTCCTCGGCGAGCAGGTGGTCGGCGAGACCGCGGGCGGCCTGGCGCACGACGATGCGGTTCATCCGCAGCGGGCCGGCGCCGATCGGCGCCCGCAGGCCAGCCGTCCCGAACATGAGCTGCCCACCGAAGCGCTCGGCGAGGACGTCGGCGGGTCCGTCGAGGAGGGCGCGCAGCTCCTCACGAACGTCGTCGTCCGGCTCGGCGGCGAGCCAGCGCTCGGCGACCTCGCGCGCGGCCGTCACGACAGCAGGGTACGCAACTCGACGAGCGGCCTCGGGCCGACGTGGCTGATCACCTCGGCGGCGGCGACCGACCCGATGCGCCCGCACTCGGCGAGGTCGAGCTGGCGGGTGTAGCCGTACAGGAAGCCGGCCGCGTAGAGGTCGCCGGCGCCGGTGGTGTCGAGCACCCTGGCGACCGGCTCGGCCGGGACGTGGACGACCTCGTCGGGCGTGACGACGTAGGAGCCGTGCTTGCCGCACGTGATGGCGGCCAGCTCGCACTCGCCACGGACACGGGCGATGGCGTCGTCGAGGGAGTCGAGCTCGTACAGCGAGCACAGCTCGACGTCGTTGCCGAACAGGATGTCGACCTCGTCGCGCACGAGGGCCGCGAAGTCGGCGCGGTGGCGGTCGACGCAGAACGAGTCCGACAGCGTGAGCGAGACCGTGCGACCGGCCGCGTGGGCGACGCCGGCGGCCCGCCGGAACGCCTTCTTGGCGTCGTCGCGGTCGAACAGGTAGCCCTCCATGTACAGCACGGCGCCGGTGGCGATGGCGTCCTCGTCGAGGTCGTCGGACGACAGCAGCTCGGCGACGCCGAGGTAGGTGTTCATCGTCCGCTGCGCGTCGGGCGTGACGACGATGATGCAACGCCCGGTCGGCGTCTCCTCGTCGGGGGCGCCGGGTCGGAACGCCACGCCGACGGCGTTGAGGTCGTGGCCGAACACGTTGCCGAGCTCGTCGCCCGACACCTTGCCGATGTACGCGGCGCGGCCGCCGAGGCTGGCGAGCCCGCACATCGTGTTGGCCGCCGACCCGCCGCTCATCTCGACCGCCGTGCCGAGGGCGCCGTACAGGTGCAGGGCGCGATCGGCGTCGATCAGCTGCATCGAGCCCTTGACGAGATCGTGGTGACCGAGGAACTCGTCGGGTGCGTGGGCGATGACGTCGACGAGCGCGTTGCCGATGCCGACGACGTCATAGCGAGGAGCCGGCACGGGCGGCAACGCTACCGCCACGCCGACCACCCATCGCGGCCAGGAGCCAGGCGCGCACCCCCCAGGTACGGTTGCAGCCGATGACCGCGTTGCAGGAAAGTCCGCCGCTCGATCCCTACCGACTGCCGCGCGGCGCGGTGCCGACACGCTACGACGTCGAGCTGGCGCCGGACCTCGCGGCGGCCACGTTCGACGGTCGCGTCGAGGTCGCCGTCGAGGTCGTCGAGCCCGTCGACGAGCTGGTGCTGAACGCCATCGATCTCGACATCGCCGAGGTGCGCGTCGACGGCAGCGACGTGCAGTGGCACCTCGAGCCCGACACCGAGCGCCTGGTGGTCAGCCCGGTCGGCGGGCTGCAGCCGGGCACCGTGTCGCTCGTGGTGTCGTTCACGGGCACGCTGAACGACAAGCTGCGCGGCTTCTACCGCAGCACGTTCAAGGACGACGGCGGCACCGAGCACGTGATCGCCACCACCCAGATGGAGTCCACCGACTGCCGGCGGGCGTTCCCGTGCTGGGACGAGCCCGACTTCAAGGCGACGTTCGGCGTCACCCTCGTCATCGACCCGGCGCTGACCGCGGTCTCCAACGGCCCCGAGGTCGAGCGCGAGCGAGCGGCCCGGCGGCAAGGTGGCCATCCGCTTCGCCGACACGATGGTGATGAGCACGTACCTGGTGGCCTTCGTCGTCGGCCCGCTCGAGGCCACCGACCCGGTCGATGTCGACGGCATCCCGCTGCGCGTCGTCCACGTCCCCGGCAAGGCCCACCTCGCCGGCTTCGGGCTCGACGTCGGCGCCTTCTGCCTGCGCTGGTTCCAGGACTACTACGGCATCCCCTATCCCGGGCGACAAGGTCGACCTGCTCGCCCTGCCCGACTTCGCGGCCGGCGCGATGGAGAACCTCGGGGCGATCACGTTCCGCGAGAACGCGCTGCTCGTCGACCCGGCCACCGCCACCGTCGACGAGCAGATGCGCGTCGCCGACGTCGTCGCCCACGAGCTCGCCCACATGTGGTTCGGCGACCTGGTCACCATGCGGTGGTGGAACGGCATCTGGCTGAACGAGGCCTTCGCCACGTTCATGGAGCTGATCGCCTGCAACGCGTACCGGCCCGACTGGGACCGCTGGACGCTGTTCGGGTTGGAGCGCTCGGCCGCCTTCGAGACCGACTCGCTGGCGAGCACCCGGCCCGTCGAGTACCCGGTGCTGTCCCCGTCGGACTGCGAGGGGATGTTCGACGTCCTCACGTACCAGAAGGGCGGCGCGCTCCTGCGCATGCTCGAGCAGTTCCTCGGCGAGGAGCCGTTCCGGTCCGGCGTGAGCCACTACCTGAACAAGCACGCCTACGGGAACACCGAGACCAACGACCTGTGGGACGCCATCGAGGAGACCACCCACCAGCCGGTGCGGCGGATGATGGACTCGTGGATCTGGCAGCCCGGCTACCCGCTCGTCAGCGCGTCGATCGACGGTGACGAGCTCGTGCTGCGCCAGCAGCGCTTCGCCTACGACAGCGGCACCCTCGACGCCGACGCCGCGCCGACGACGTGGTTGGTGCCCGTCCACGTCCGCAACGGCGCCAGCGAGTCGGTCGTGCTGCTCGACGGCACCGAGGCGCGGGCACCGCTCGCCGATCCGGCCGGGCCGGTGGTCGTCAACGCCGGCGGCCACGGCTTCTACCGAGTCGGCTACAGCGCGGCCCTGCGCGATCGGCTGACGAGCGGCGAGACGCTGGCCACGCTCGGGTCGCTGGAGCGCTACAACCTCGTCGACGACGCCTGGCAGGAGGTCGTCGCCGGGCGCCTCGCGGCCGCCGAGTTCCTGACGTTCCTCGAGGGCTTCCAGGGCGAGCGCGAGCTGGCCGTGTGGCAGATCGATCGTCCTCGGCCTGCGCGGCCTCGGCCGCCTGCTCGACGACGACGCCTACCCGGCGTTCCAGGCTCGCGCCCACGCCCTGCTGGCGCCGGCGGTCGCCGAGCTCGGCGACCCGGTCGATGGTGAGGACGACGTCCGCGGCAAGCTGCGCGGGCTGCTCGTCGCCGCCTTCGCCATCCAGGGCGCCGACGCGGCGACCCGCGCCCGAGCGACCGAGTGGTTCGCGGAGGGCGAGCGAGCCCCCGGCTCCGTCCACCCCGAGCTGGTCGCCGCGGCGACGTCGATCGTCGCCAACACCGGCGACGACGCGGTCTACGAGACGATGCTCGCCGGCTACCACTCGGCCACCACGCCGCAGGAGCAGCTGCGCCACCTCAACGCGCTGTCCGAGTTCGACTCCGAGGCGCTCGTCCTGCGGACGTGCGAGCTGGCCATGACGTCGGACGTGAAGACCCAGAACGCGCCGTTCCTGCTGCGCCTGTGCATCGGCAACCGTCGTCACGGCGCGGCGGCGTGGACGTTCGTGCGGCAGCACTGGGATCAGGCCAACGAGGCCTTCCCGCGCAACACCATCGTGCGCATGATCGGCTCGGTCACGTCGCTGACCGACGAGCGGGTCGCCGCCGACGTGCAGTCGTTCTTCGCCGAGCACCCGATCCAGCAGGCGGCCAAGACGCTCGAGCAGGTCCTCGAGCGCCAGCGCGTCAACACGGCGCTCAAGGCCCGCGAGAGCGACCGCTTCGCCGCCACCCTCTAGACGGTCTGTGTCACCGCACAAGTCCCCGGGGACTTGTGCGGTGACACAGAAGCGGGTGACGGAGGGGCCGCACTACTGTCGGGCCGTGCTGATCCAGGGGCGGACGTTGGTCGAGCAGCCGGCACCTCCGGCGCGGCGACTGTGGATCCACGGGCCGGTGCCCGACGTGCTGCTCGGGTGGTGCTGGCTCCCGATCGCCCTGCTCGTGCGGGCGTGTGAACCGCATCCCGAGGCCGTGCACTGGTTGGTCGGCACCATCCTGCTGGTCAGCTTCGCCCACCAACCGGTCACCCTCGGGCTCGTGTACGGCGACCCGGTGCAGCGCCAGGCCCACCGGCGGACCTACCTGTGGGCGCCGCTCGTCGCCGCCGCCTTGATCGTGATCGGCCTCAACATCAGCTTCACCCTCGTCGCCGTGCTGGCCGCGCTGTGGAACGCCGAGCACACGCTGATGCAGCGCTACGGCGTGATGCGCATCTACGGCCGCAAGGCCGGCGACGACCACGGCCGGCTGGAGAAGCCGATGCTCATCGCCTGGCTGATCACCGCGCTGCTGTTCATGGCCGCCTACGTCGACCTCGAAGGGCTGATCCGCCGACTCGGCCTCGGCCGTTCGAAGGCCGCCGGCGTGCGCACCCTGGCGCCGTTCCACGACCCGGCGACGGTGCTGTTCTGGGTCGCCGTCGTCGTCGCCGCCGTCCTCACCGTGCGCTGGTGGCGGGCCGAGCGGGCGGCGGGCGGCACGGGGACGCCGAAGCTGCTGTACACGCTCGGCACGTTCGGGCTCGTCGTCACGGTGATGATCGACCCGCTGGCCGGCATCGCCGGCTACGTCGCCGCCCACTCCATCGAGTACTTCGGCATCGTGCACAGCAGCCTGCGGACGCGCCGCGACGACGCCCCGGTCGCCCGCGCCGCGCGCACCGGCGGGCGGCGCGACCGATCCTCTACGCCGCCTACCTGGCGGCGATCATCGCCGTCGTGTGGATCACCGCGTCGCCATGGGATGGCCAGCTGTACGCCTTCGCCGTGCTGTTCCTCGGCGCCCTGCACATCTTCTACGACGGCTTCGTGTGGAAGCTGCGCCGCCCAGCCGTCGCCGCCTCGCTCGGCATCACCACCTGACGCCGGGCCGGCGACCGCGTACGGCTCCCGAACGCAAGAACGCCCCGCAGCCGAAGCTGCGGGGCGGCGGGTCACCGAGTGGAGCTGAGGGGAATCGAACCCCTGGCCTCAACAGTGCGATTGTTGCGCTCTACCAACTGAGCTACAGCCCCGCGGCGGGAGCGAGTGTACCTGGCAGCGCGCGCGTCAGACGGCGGCCGAATAGCGATCGACCGGGCGCCGACGGGTCGTGCTCTGACGACGCACCGGACCGGTGTGCCAGTCGTGACGGCGGGTCGGCGGGCGGCGCCGGACGTCTCGCGCCGGCTCCTGTTCGACCGGCGCGGCGTCGCGGACCGGACGCGGCCGGCGGGCCGGCTCGACGGCCACGGCGTGGCTGGTGCGCAGCTCTCGCTGCAGGTCACGCTGGCGCAGCTGCCCGAGCAGGCACACGTAGCCGAGCAGGGCGACGATGGCGACCACGGACAGCCAGACCATCGCCGGGGTCTGGGTCGTGGCGGCGAGGAACAGCGTGCAGCCGGTGGTGAGGACCAGGAGCTTCAACACGTTGGCCCGGCGCCGCTTGAGGACGTCGCGGCCGTCGACCGTCCGCGCCCGGGTCGGCTCGGCGTGGCTGCGGACACGAGGCCCACCGTCGTGGGTCCGCACCGGCTCGGGACGGCGCCGGACACCCGGGCCGGTGCCGGTGGCCTTGGCCGACGCCAGTGAGCCGCTGTGGGTGCGGCCACCGCGCACGCCCGGACGACCGGCGGCGGCCGGCCGGCTGAGCGGCGACTGGGCCAGCGGACGGCCCATCGAGCGCATCGCCACACCACGTGACGGCATCGCCCGCTGCAGGCTGGAGAGCTGATCGCGGAAGTCCGACACCGAGGAGTTCGGACGGTTCTCGATCCGTGAGCGGAGCAGCGGCGGCACGAGCACCGCGGCCCATGCTGCTGCTACGACGAGCAGGACGAGTTGACCCATCAGATTGGTTTGCCCTTTTGTGGTGAGGAGATAAACGTCCGTTCATCCAGTCGCCCGGGAGAGAACCGGTGCTGGTCGGACTTCATTACGATTCTACGACATTGCGTGACGGAGTGGCAACGACAGGTGTGTCGCCTGACACACCGTCGTCATGATCGGCCCGTCGGTAGTTGCCCGAACGCCCGCCGGTCTTCTCCCACAGCGTCAGCTCGCCGATGACCATCCCGCGGTCGGCCGACTTGCACATGTCGTAGACGGTCAGCGCGGCGGTGGCGCAGGCGTGCAGCGCCTCCATCTCGACGCCGGTCCGATCGACGGTGTCGACCTGGGCCTCGACGGCGACGAAGTCGTCGCCGATCTCGAAGTTCACCCACACCGAGCCGACGAGCAGCGGGTGGCACAGCGGGATCATGTCCGACGTCCGCTTCGCCGCCTGGATGCCGGCGACGCGCGCCACGGCCAGCACGTCGCCCTTCTTCACCTCGCGGTTGGCGATCGCCGCCGTCGTCTCCGGCTTCATCATCACCTTGCACCGGGCGACGGCCCGCCGATGCGTCGGGTCCTTCGGCGTGACATCGACCATCCTCGCCCGACCGAGCGGATCGAGGTGGGTGAAGGACAGATCGGTCATGCCGCCAGTCTCGCGCGCCGGGCCCGAGAGCTCCGAGCGACCCTGGTCAGCCGCCGATCTGGCTCATCGACCGCTTGGGGCGCACGAAGTCGATCTGGTTGATCTTGTGGCCGGCCCACTTGGTGCCGACCGCGCTCTCGATGCGGGCGGCCAGCTGGTCGTCGGTCTCCCCGGCGCGCAGCGCCCGCCGCAGGTCGTGCTCGTCGGTGGCGAACAGGCAGGTGCGGAACTGGCCGTCGGCGGTCAGGCGGACCCGGTCGCAGTCGCCGCAGAACGGCTTGGTGACGCTCGGGATGACGCCAACGGTGCCGATCCCGTCGAGGTAGCGCCAGCGGTCGGCCGGGCGCCGCGCCGCGTGCCGGCAGCTGCTCGAGCGGGAAGACGGCGCCGATGCGCTCGACGATCTCGTCCTGTCCGACGACGGACCCGCCGGCCCAGCCGCCCGACGCGTCGAGCGGCATGAACTCGATGAAGCGCACCTCGACGCCGCGCTGGCGGCCGAACGCCGCCAGGTCGACGAGCTCGTCGTCGTTGACGCCCCGCTGCACGACGGTGTTGATCTTGACCGGATCGAACCCCGCTTCGAGGGCGGCGTCGATGCCGTCGAGCACGTGGGCGAGCTCGTCGCGCCGGGTCATCTCGACGAACCGGTCGCGATCGAGCGTGTCGAGGCTGATGTTGACCCGCCGCAGCCCGGCGGCGCGCAGCTCGGGGGCGAGCAGGCGCAGGGTGGCGCCGTTGGTGGTCATGGCGACGTCGATGCCGAGGGTGGCGAGCTTCTCGACGAGCAGCGGCAGCCGTGCCCGCACCGTCGGTTCGCCGCCGGTGAGGCGGATCGACGTCGACGCCGTAGCGGCCGACCATCAGGGCGGCGAGGCGTTCGATCTCCTCGAACGTCAGCACCTCGCTGCGGGGCAGCCACTGCATCCCCTCTTCCGGCATGCAGTACGTGCAGCGGAAGTTGCAGCGGTCGGTGACGGAGATGCGCAGGTCGCGGATGACGCGCCCGAACGGGTCGACGAGATCCTGGGTCCCCGGCATCACGCCACCCTAGTGGCCGAGGTTGAGAATCAGTACCGCCACGTCGGTGCCGGCCGGGATGCCGTCGCCGTCGGGCAGCACGACGAGCGCGTCGGCCAGCGCGGTGGCGGCCAGCTGGTGGCTCCCCTGGGCCCCGACCGGGCGGACGTGGTAGCGGCCGTCGTCGCCGAACTCCCCGTTGACGCGGAGGAAGTGGACCTTGCCGTCGGGCTGCCGTCGCAGGTCGACGTCGGTGATGCCGACGACGCTCGGCCGGGCGACGTGGGCGTGGCCCATCATGCGGCGCAGCGCCGGGCGGGCGAACAGCTCGAAGCTGACGAGCGAGCTGACCGGGTTGCCCGGCAGGCCGAAGATCGGCACGCCGCCCAGCTTCCCGAAGGCCAGCGGCTTGGCCGGCTTGATGGCCACCTGCATCCACGTCATGTCGGCGATCCGGCCCAGCACCGCCTTGACCACGTCGTAGTCGCCCATGCTGACCCCGCCACTCGTGACGATGGCGTCGTTGGTGGCGGCGGCGTCGCGCAGCACGACCTCCAGCGCTGCCTCGTCGTCGCGCACGACCGGCCGGCGGTCGACGAGGCAGCCGGCCTGGGCGAGCAGCGGGGCGAGCATCGTCGAGTTGCTCTCGCGGATCTGGCCGGGGCGCAGCGGCGAGCCGTCAGTGACCAGCTCGTCGCCGGTCGAGAGCACGGCGACGCGGACCTGGGGGAACGCCGGCACGCGGCGGGCGTTCACGCTGGCCAGCACGCCGAGCACCGCCGGGGTGATGACGGTGCCGGCCCGCAGCACGATCTCGCCGGCGCGCACGTCGTCGCCGGCGCCGCGCACGGCCACGCCGGCGCGCAGCGCCGCACTCGAGGCGCACGCGGCCGCCGTCGAGCCGGGTGCTGTCCTCCACCATCGCCACCGCATCGGCGCCGGCGGGGATCGGGGCGCCGGTCATGATCCGCACCGTCTGACCCGGTTCCAGCACGCCGTCGTAGGGCGCTGCCCCGGCGGCCAGCTCGCCGACGACGTCGAGCTCGGCGGGCACGTCGGCGAGGTCGGCCGCTCGCACGGCGTAGCCGTCGACCGCCGAGTTGGCGAACGGCGGGACGTCCTCGCCGGCCGTCACGTCGGCGGCCAGCACCCGTCCGATGAGGTCGTCCAGCGCGGTCTCGACGGGCGCCATCAGCGGAGCACGCCTCGAGGATCGTGCGCTGGGCGTCCTCGACGTCGATCACATGGTCACGGTATCTGAGCGGCGATCGCTCGCTCGCTCGAGGACTCGGTGCTCGGCTCACCACGGCACACTGGATCCGGTGAGTGGCTGGCGTGCGTTCTCGTCCGATGGCCACGACGTGCGCTGGACGACGTGGGACGGCGATCACGAGGAGCACCTCACGCTGCGGTGGGAGAACGAGGGGTGGACGGCGTGCGGCGCGGTCGGTCGGGAGCGGGTGCAGTACGTGCTGCGGCTCGGGCCGACGTGGCGGGTGCGCCAGCTGCTGCTGTTCCGCGACCTCGACGAGCCGGACCTCTGGCTCGCCACCGACGGCCACAACCGGTGGGGTGAGATGAACGGCGCCCACCGCCCCGAGCTCGACGGCTGCGCCGACATCGAGCTGTCGTGCTCGCCGTTCCCGGCGACGCTGCCGATCCGCCGCCTCCCGTTGGAGGTCGGCGACAGCGCCGAGCTGCCGGTCGTGACCGTCGACGTCGACACGCTCGCCGTCGACTCGGTCGGGCGCCGCTTCGAGCGCCTCGCCGACCGCCGGTGGCGTCAGACCGACACCTCGCGCGGCGACGGCGAGGCGATCGAGTACGACGTCGACGAGTACGGCGTGGTCGTCGACCAGCCGGGGCGCTTCCGCCGCCAGGGATGAGTCAGTCGGTGCGGGCCATCAGCTCGTCGATGAACACCCGCAGCTCCTTGCCGTAGCTCGGGTCGCGCAGGCCGAGCTCGATGGCGGCGGTCAGGAACCCGAGCGGCGTCCCGGTGTCGAAGCGGTCGACGTTGCTCACGACGCCGTGGAACGGCGAGCGCGCCGCCTGGGCCCGCAGCGCGTCGGTCAGCTGGATCTCGCCGAGGGCGCCGACGCGACCGGCGGCGATCTCGTCGAACACGTCCGGCGTCAGGACGTAGCGGCCGATGATCACGAGATCGCTCGGCGCCTCGTCGATCGGTGGCTTCTCGACGAGATCGCGCACGGCGACCACGCCGTCCTCGTCGACCGGGCCGGCCGGGGCGATGACGCCGTAGCGGCTGACGTCCTCGTGGGGCACCTCTTTGAGGGCGACGACGCTGCCCTCGGTGGCCGCGCAGACACCGTTCATGTGGGCGAGCAGCGACGAGCTGCCCATCAGCTCGTCGGGCAGCATCACCGCGAACGGCTCGTCGCCGACGGCCTCGGCGGCACAGCCGACGGCGTGGCCGAGGCCACGTGGCTCGTCCTGGTAGACGATCGTCGCCCGCCAGTCCGAGCCGATGCTGCGCACACGCTCGGCGAGCGCGGTCTTGCCACTGGCCTCGAGCGCCGCGAGCAGCTCCGGCGCCGGGGCGAAGTACTGCTCGACGGCCGGCTTGTTGCGGCTGCTCACGACGACGATGTGGTCGATCCCTGCACCGAGTGCTTCGTCGATCACCAGCTGCAGCGTCGGCGTGTCGCCGATCGGTAGGAGCTCCTTGGGGACGGACTTCGAGGCGGGGAGGAACCGGGTGCCCATACCGGCCGCGGGGATGACGGCGCTGCGGACCTGCATGGGCCAGACCATACCGAAGCGGGTCGCGCCGCCGCGGGTGTCCCGGGCCGCTCACCAGGTCGGGCGGCATGTCCAGCCGGTAACGTCGGATGCGATGCCCACGTACGTCTATCGCTTCGTCGACTCCGGCGAGACCATCGAGGTCCAGCAGGCCTTCTCGGACGAAGCGCTGACCGAGGCGGTGCACCCGAGCACGGGCGAGGTGAAGGCCGTCAAGAAGGTCTTCACGCCCGTCGGCGTGACGTTCAAGGGCGGCGGCTTCTACAAGACCGACAGCCGCGGCTCGTCGTCGCGCACGGCCGCGTCGACGAGCTCGTCGTCCGACAGCGGCGGCAGCAGCAGCTCCTCCGACAGCGGCGGCAACGGGTCGTCGTCGAGCAAGGAGTCGACGCCGGCCAGCAGCACCCCGAGCTCGAGCTCGACCAACTCGTCGAGCAGCCCGAGCTCGTCGAGCTCGTCGTCGTCGTCGTCGTCCAGCAGCGACTGACGGCGCCGCCGGTAGCGTCGCCGGCACCGACATCCCCCGTCGCCCCATGCGATCGGGAGGATCACCATGAACCCGCTGGCCCGGCTGCGCCACGTGCTGGCCCGCCGCCCCTGGCTCTACTGGCTCGGCGTCGCTGTCATCGCCGTCGCGATCGGTCTCGGCGCCGTCCGCGCCGCATCGTCGGTCGACGACGCCCGCCGCGCGTGGGGCACCACGCGCCAGGTCGCCGTGGCGACGGCCGACCTCGCGCCCGGCGATCCCCTCGTCGGACACGTCGAGCTGCGACCGCGACCCGTGCCGATGGTGCCGGCGACGGCCGTCACCGAGCTCGTCGCCGGCGCCCGGGCCCGGCAGCGGGTGAGCGTCGGCGAGATCCTGGTGGCGCCGGACGTCGTCGCGTCAGCAGCACCGCAGGCGCTGATCCCGAGCGGCTGGTCGGCGGTCGCCGTCGCCGAGGCCGTGCCGTCGGGCGCGGCCGTCGGCGATCACATCGCGGCAGCCAGCGGCGGGGTCGTCGTGGCCCAAGAGGGGATCGTGGTCGGGCAGCGCGACGACGCCGTCCTGGTGGCGGTGCCGGACGCCGACGCAGCCGCGGTCGCGGCGGCGAGCGCCGCCGGCGACGTCAGCCTGCTGCTGCGCCCATGAGCGAGCGAGTCTTCGAGCGAGCGACCAGCAAGACGGTGGTCAGCGCCAGCCGCCGGCGACGATCACCAGCACGACGATGCCGAGGAGCACCCGGTAGACGACGAACGGCAGGAAGCTGTGCGTGCGCACGAACTTCAGCGTGCCCCACACCGCGATCCAACCGGTGATGCCGGACGTGATGATCCCGACGACCATCGGCACCCGCAGGTCCTCGGGGATGCCGTCCTTGAGCAGGCTGGCCATCTTGAACGCGACGGCGCCGGCCGTCACCGGGATCGCCATCAGGAAGCTGATGCGCGCCGCAGCGTCGCGGTCGAACCGCAGGAAGCGGCCGGCGGTGATCGTGATGCCCGAGCGCGACGTGCCGGGGTTCAGGGCCAGCGCCTGGGCGGCCCCGATCACCACCGCGTCCCGAGCGCTCATCCCGTCGATCTTGCGGTGCCCCACCGTCTGGTCGGCGACGTAGAGCAGGAGGCCGAAGAGGATCAGCGAGACGCCGATGATCCCCGGCTTGCCGAGGTGCTCGTCGATCTGATCCTGGAACACGGCGCCGACGAGGGCGGCCGGGATCGTCGCCAGCAGCAGCAGCCACGCCACCTTGCCCTCGGTCGAGACCCCGTCGCGGCGGCGGAAGACGGCGCGCCACCCCTCGCGGATGTAGACGGCGAGGTCCTTGCGGAAGTAGGCGACGACGGCGACCAGCGTGCCGAGGTGGAGGGCGACATCGAACGCCTTCTCGGTCGCCGAGTCGTCGAAGTCGTGCCAGTCGAACAGCCACGGGACGAGCAGCAGGTGCCCGCTCGACGACACCGGCAGGAACTCGGTGAGGCCCTGCACGATGCCGAGGACGATGGCGTGCAGGATCGGCACGCCATCGTTTCTAGTTGGTCAGGCCCCCGACATCATCACGTCGTGGATGACGAGGCTGACGCCGGCGGCACGCATCGGCAGCCAGTCGACGTCGGAGCCGACCTCGGCGATGTCGAGCAGCATCCGCTGCAGCGTCGAGGCGATGGTGAGCTCGCGCACCGGCGCGCCGACGGCGCCGTTGGTGATCAACATCCCGGAAGCGCCGGTCGAGAAGTCACCGCTCACCGAGTTGACGCCGGAGTGCAGGCCGGACACCGATTGGACGAGCAGCCCGTCGTCGATGTCGGCGATCAGCGCCGCCTGATCGCGGGTGCCGGGCTGCAGCGCCAGCGCGAGGGCACCGACGCCGGGCGTCCCGGCGAAGCCGCCACGCACGGCGTTCCCGGTCGACACCGTGCCGGCCCGCCGGGCCGAGTAGCTGTTGTGCACGAAGCGCTCGAGTCGGCCACCGTCGATGAGGACGTTGCGGCGGGCCGCCAGGCCCTCGCCGTCGACGTCGGTCGCCGTGTAGGCGTCGGGGTTGGTGGGGTCGTCGATCAGGGTGACCACCTCGGACGCCACCGCCTCGCCGAGGCGATCCCGGAACAGGCTGCGGCCCTTGACGACCGAATCCCCGTTCAGCGTCGAGGAGATCACGCCGAGGAGCTGGGCCGTCACGTACGGGTCGAGCACGACCGTCAGGCGCTTGCTGGCCGGCTTGGTGGCGCCGAGCAGCCGGGTCGCCCGATCGACCGCCTCGCGGGATGCCTTGTCGAGGTCGAACAGCTCCGGTCGCCGGGCGACCGAGAACCCGAACCCGGTCTGGGTCTCGTCGCCGTCGTCGGCGAGGGTGCTGACGGCGACGTAGCACCCGTTCTCCCGACCGGACTCGCGGATGCCGCTCGTCGTGGCCACCGCCACCTCGCCCCACGCGTCGGCGTAGTTGGCGTCGTCGACGCGGATCCGGCCGTCGGCGGCGAGGGTCAGGCGCTCGAGCTCCTTGGCCAGCTCGATCTTGCGCTCGGTGGCGAACGACGCCAGCGACTCGTCCCACAGCGGCTGCGGGGTCCGGGCCACGCCATCGGGCTCGGCCAACCCGGCCCACTCGTCGACCGTGCCGAACGTGACGTTGTCGCGGGCTTCGGCCAGCACCTCGTCGACCGCGTTCGGATCGAGCGTCCCGGCGTAGGCGAAGCCGGTGCGGCCGTCGCGGATGACCCGGACGCCGATGCCCTCGCTCTGGGCCGACACGAAGTGCTCGACCTCGCCGCCGTAGACGCGGACGTCGGTCTCGCCGCCGCGCGACACGTAGGCCTCGATCTGCTCGCCGGCCTGCGCCTGGGCGACGATCTTGTCGGCCAGGGCGACCAGGTCGGCCGCGACCTCGCCGGTGCTCATGCTGCGGTGCCCCCGATCGTCATCGCCGCCACCCGCAACGTCGGCTGGCCGGTGCCGACGGGCACGCCCTGGCCGTCCTTGCCGCACGTGCCCGGGCCACCCATCGCGAAGTCGTTGCCGACGGCATCGATGTCACGCAGCGCCTGCGGACCGTTGCCGATCAGGTTGGCCTCCCGCAGGGGCTCGGTGATCTCGCCGTCCTCGATCAGGTAGGCCTCGGTCATGCCGAACACGAAGTCGCCGCTGGCCGTGTTCACCTGCCCACCGCCGAGGCGGGCGATGTACACGCCCTTCTGGGTGGAGCTGATGATGTCCGCCGGCTCGCTCTCGCCGTCGGTCACGAACGTGTTGGTCATCCGCACCATCGGCAGGTGCATGTAGCTCTGGCGGCGACCGTTGCCGCTCGGCGCCCGCCCTTCCTTGCGCGAGCGCAGGAAGTCCCACATGTAGTCGGTGAGCACGCCGTCGGAGATGAGGACGTTGCGCTGCGTCGGATGGCCCTCGTCGTCGATCGACAGCGTGCCCCACTCGCCGGCCATCGTCCCGTCGTCGACGACGGTGACGAGCGGCGAGGCCACGAGCTCGCCGGTCTTGCCGGTGTAGACGCTGGCCCCCTTGGCGATGTGATCGGCCTCGAGTCCGTGTCCACACGCCTCGTGGAACAGGACGCCGCCGGTGCCGTGCTTGATCACCACCGGCATCGATCCCGACGGCGCCGGACGGGCGCCGAGCTTGGTGATCGCCTGGCGCGCCGCGTCGCGAGCGAGCTCCTCGATGTCGACGGTGTCGAAGATCTCGAACCCGACGGTGTGGCCCATCGAGTGGAAGCCGGTCTGCATGCCCGTGTCGCCGTCGGCCACCGCGCTGATCCGCAGCAGCAGCCGCACGACCTCGTCGTCGGCCAGCAGACCGTCGCTGTTGGCGACGAGCACCCGCTTGCGGGTGTCGGCGTAGCCGGCCGAGACCTGCACGATCTCGGCGCCCGCGGCGCGAGCGGCGTCGTCGATGCGCCGCAGCAGCTCGACCTTGTCGGCCTTGGCGACTCCATCGGGGTAGCGCTCGACGATGTTGTTCGGGCTGGTCGGCGTGCGGGTCAGCGCGACGGTGCGGGTGCCACCGCCGCCTTGGCTGGCCGCGGCCGCAGCAGCTTCGGCCGCCACGCGCAGCCCCGACTCGCTGAGGTCGCTCGTGTGGGCGAAACCGGTGGTCTCGCCGGCGATGACGCGGATGCCGGCCCCGCGGTCGCGACCGCTCGTGACCTGCTCGACGCGCCCGTCGTCGAGGCCCGCCGACGTCGACCGCTTGTCCTCCGCGTACACCTCGGCGAAGTCCCCGCCGGAGCGCATCGCCGTCGCCAACACCCGCTCGAGGACGTCATGATCGATCACCCCGGTCACGCTACCGGTGGGTCGTCGGGGCAGTCCCCCGTTAGCGTTCCCCGGCGTGACGGTGGCGACGGGATTGCGCGGCGAGGCGGAGATGGTCGTGGGCGACCAGGACACGGCGCGCGCTTTGCGCTCCGGGACGGTCGACGTCCTGGGTACGCCGCGCCTGATCGCGCTGTGTGAGGAGGCCAGCTGCCGGGCGATCGCGGTCGCCCTGGCCGACGGCGCGACGACGGTCGGGATGAAGGTCGGGCTCGATCACCTGCAGCCGTCACCGATCGGCGAGCGCGTGGTCGCCGAGGCGGTGCTGGCCAAGGTCGAGGGCCGCCGCCTGACGTTCACGGTGTCGGCATCGGACAGCCGCGGCCTCGTCGCCGCCGGCAAGGTGCAGCGGGTCATCGTCGACGTCGAGCGCTTCATGGCCAAGTGCCAGCCGGTCGCCAACAGCTGACCGCGCCCTCGTCGGTCACGCCACGCAGCCGGCGTGCGACAACTCGAGCCGTCGTGGTGCTTGCTGCCGTCGCCCGCACGTCGCAGCTGGGCGGGCGTTGCTCGCGGCGATCTGGGCGCGTCGGTGACCTGGGTGCGTTCCCTGACGGCAGTCGTCAGGGAACGCACCCAGAACCGAGCCGGGCGACAGCGGATCGGCCCGCCGCCCCCGTCGGTCACGCCACGCAGAACTCGTTGCCCTCCGGGTCGGCCAGCGTCACCCAGCGCTGCGGTCCCTGCTGACCGTCCCACAGCTTCGTCGCGCCGAGCCCGATCAACCGGGCGACCTCGGCCTCGCGGAACTCGTCGCCCTGGAGGTGGTGGAGGTCCAGGTGGATGCGGTCCTTCACCGTCTTCGGCTCCGGGACGTGCTGGAAGAGCACACGCGGTCCGGTGCCCTGCGGGTGGCGGCAGGCGGCGGCGACTCGGAACGCCATGCGGCCGTCGATCTCGATCGTGTCGTCGGTCGTGATGGCGCCGGCGGCGAGCAGCTGCTCGACCTGGTCGTGGTGGTCCTCGGGCTCGTAGTGCAGGGCGGCGGCCCAGAAGCGCGCCTGGGCGTGCGGGTCGGCGCTGTCGACGGCGATCTGGATGGTGGGCGGGACGGTGGTCGGTGGCTCGGCGGTCATGAGCGGTCTCCTCGCAGTGACGATCGGTGGGCGAACAGGTCCATCATCAGCGCCACCTCGGCGCCGTGGTGGAGGATCTCGCGGTTGATGTGGAGCACGAGGTCGGCGACAGGCGAGGCCGCGTACGGGCCCTCCGCCGGTCCGCATGGACGAGCCAAGCCCTCGAGCCCCAGCCCGGCGACGCCCGCCACCCAGCGGTCGTGCCAATGGTCGATGAGCGCCAGCATCCCGGCCACGTCGAGCGGCCACTCGGTCGTCCCGTGGCTGACCCCGCCGGCGCCGAAGTGGTTGGCCGCCCGCTCGCCGTAGATCATCGCGATGTGGCCGAGGCGCCAGGCGATGGTGGTCATCGGCGTCGGTGTCGGCGGGTCGAGGTCGTAGTCCATGACGACGTCGCCGGCGCCCTGCGGCATGGCCGAGCGGGCGTCGGCGCGACGGCGGATGCCCCACATGTCGGCGACGGGCTCCCAGTGGAAGGCCTGGTCGGTCAGCGTGTCGAGGCGGGGCCGCAGCATGGTGTCCCACTGGAACGAGAGCTGCTCGGCGAGGCCCTTCGGCCAATCGATCTCCATGGCGGTCACGGTACGGTCCAAGGAGGACCGAAATGGTCCTCCTTCGGGCATGATGTCGGGGCATGTCCGACGAGGATCCGGGGCCGACCGGGCGCCTGCTCGCCCTGCTGTCGCTGCTGCAGGCCCGGCCGCACTGGTCCGGTCCGGAGCTCGCCGCCCGGCTCGCCGTGACCGGGCGCACCGTGCGGCGCGACGTCGAGCGGCTGCGCCGGCTCGGCTACCCGGTGCTCGCCGAGATCGGCACGGCGGGCGGCTACCGGCTCGGCGCTGGTGGTCGCGCCATGCCGCCGCTGATGCTCGATCGTGACGAGGCGCTCGCCGTCGCCGTGTGCCTGCGGTCGACGGCGACCGAGTCGATCGCCGGCGGGGGCGAGGCGGCGATCCGCGCCCTCGCCAAGCTCGAGCAGCTGCTGCCGTCGACGCTGCGCCGCCAGGTCGGCGCCATCAGCACGATGACGACGCGCCTCGGCAGCGGCTCGACACCGGTCGACCCCGAGGTCCTCGTCACACTCACCCGGGCCTGCCGCGACGGCGAGCGGCTGCGCGCCCGCTACCGCGATCGAGCGCGGCCGGGAGACCGAGCGACGCCTCGATCCGCACCGGTTGGTCACGACGGCGCGGCGCTGGTACCTGGTGGCCCGCGACGTCGATCGCGAGGCGTGGCGCACCCTGCGCGTCGACCGCTTGCTGACGGTGGAAGGGACCGGGCACCGCGTCACGATCGAGGATCCGCCGGACCCCGTGGCGCTCGTGCAGGCGGCGATCTCCACGACGGCCTACCGCCACCAGGCTCGCGTCGAGCTGGCCGCCCCACTCGCCGCGGTCGAGGCCCTCGTGCCGCCGACCACGGGGATCCTCGAAGCGATCGACGCCGACCGGACCATGCTCACCACCGGCGGCGACGACCTCGACCTGATCCTGTTCCACCTCCTCGCGCTGGACGCCGACTTCGTCGTCCACGAGCCGCCGGCACTCCAGGCGCACATCGCGCGGGTGCGAGCCCGCTTGGCCACGGCGGTTCGTTGACCGCCCCTGACATCTGTGCTGCACTGCCTGTGGGGAAATGCAACGACAAGGGGGACCCATGTCGCGACTGCGCTTCGGCATCTTCATGGCGCCGTTCCACTCACCGCCAGGTCAGAACCCGACGACCGCGCTGGCGCGTGACGTGGCGACCATCGAGCTCCTCGACGAGCTCGGCTACGACGAGGCCTGGATCGGCGAACACCACTCGTGCGGCACCGAGCTGATCGCCTCACCGGAGATCTTCATCGCCCACGTGGCCGCCCAGACCCGGCACATCAAGCTCGGGACCGGCGTGCTGTCGTTGCCGTACCACAACCCGCTGTGGGTGGCCGACCGGGCGATCCTGCTCGACCACCTGCTGCGTGGCCGGTTCATGCTCGGGCTCGGCCCGGGCGCCCTGCCGACCGACGCGGCGATGATCGGCATCGAGCCGGCCGAGCAGCGCGCCGCGCTGGAGGAGGACACCGAGGTCCTCATGCGGCTCCTGCTCACCGACGAGCCGGTCAGCAAGGAGACAGCGCGCTACAAGCTCGTCGACGCCCGCTGCCAGCTGCGCCCGTTCACCGACCCGTGCTTCGAGGTCGGCATCGCCGCCATCGCCTCGCCGTCCGGGCCGCGCATCGCCGGCCAGCACGGGGTGTCGCTGCTGTCGATCGGGGCCACGCTGGTCGGCGACACCGACCTGCTGGCGATGCACTGGGACGTCGCCGAGGAGCGGGCCGCCGAGTTCGGCACCACCGTGTCCCGTGACGGGTGGCGACTGGTCGGGCCGATGCACATCGCCGAGACGCGCGAGCAGGCTCGGGAGGAGGTCGCCTACGGGATCGACGCCTGGTTCGACTACCTCCAGCACACCGCCGCCGCGCCGCAGTTCCATCCGATGGGCGACACGCTCGAGGAGCGCATCGAGTGGGTCAACGAGAGCGGGGTCGGCGTGATCGGCACGCCCGAGGACGCCATCAACAAGATCGACGAGCTGTACAAGCAGTCCAACGGCGGCTTCGGGTGCTACTTGATGATGGCCCACGAGTGGGCCCGCCCGGACGCCGTCGCCCGCCACTACGAGCTGTTCGCGCAGCACGTGATGCCGAAGTTCCAGGGCTCGGCCGACCGCACCCTCGCCGCCGAGCGCCACGCCCAGGGCCGCTGGGACGACCTCAACGCCAAGCAGTCCGACGCCCTCGCCGCCTGGACCGACAAACACGCCAAAGACCGCGCCAACACACCCTGACCCATCCGAGGGTTTCGTTGCATGCGAGGGTTTCGTGCGGGGCTTCCCTGCACGAAACCCTCCGATGGACCGGGAGGTCGACCCCCATGACCGTGTCACACGATCACGTCACCACCGCCACGGCGACGACCGAGGCGGAGATGCGCCCGCAGCGGGTGCCCGTCAACGTGTACGAGGCGAAGGAGGCGATGGTGCTCCTCGCCCCACTCCCGGCCGTGCGCTGCGAGGACGTCCGCATCGAGCTGCGCCCGGGCGATCCGGTCACCCTGAGGTTCTGGGCCCACCTCCGCTCGTCCGGGCCGCGTGACCACCTGATCCACGAGTGGGAGTACGGCGGCTACGAACGTCAGCTCGAGCTGCCGACCGGCTTCGGCAGCGGCATCGAGGCCTCGCTGCGCAACGGCCAACTCGCCGTGCGCGTCCTGCGGGGCGACTGCACACAGCCCTTCGACCTGACCCCGTCCTGACCATCCGAGGGTTTCGTGCAGGGCCTCCCCGCACCAAACCCTCGGATGCAACGAAACCCTCGGATGGGGTCAGCCGAGGTTGCTGCTGCGGGGGTAGACGTCGGTGGGGTCGGTGACGACGTTGATCAGGTAGGGGACGCCGGCGGCGAAGCCGCGGTCGAGGGCCGGACCGACCTCCTCGGGGTCGGTGACCAGCTCGCCGCCGCCGCCGAGCGCGGTGACGACCTCGTCGTAGCGGCAGCCGGGCTGCAGGTCACACGCCATGTCCCAGCCGTAGATGGCCTGCATCGGGTGCTTCTCCAGCCCCCACATCCCGTTGTTGCCGACGACCATCACGACGGGCAGGCCCTGACGCACGAGCGAGTCGGCGTCCATCAGGCTGAACCCGGCCGCGCCGTCACCGAGCAGGGTGACGATCTGGGCGTCGGGACGGGCGACGCGGGCCGCCATCGAGTAGCCGAGCCCGTTGCCGAGGCAGCCGTACGGACCGGTGTCCAGCCACCCGCCGGGCTGGAACACCTCGACGTACTTGCCGGCGTAGGACGCGAAGTCCCCGCCGTCGCAGATCACGACCGAGTCGCGCGCCAGCCGCTTGCGCAGCTCGCCGTACACGCGCGGTCGGCTTGATCGCACCACCGGCCGCGGCGAGCAGCGGCGCTTCGTCGGCCCGCGCCGCCTCCTCGGCAGCGCGCAGCTCGGTGATCCACGCCTCGTGGTCGCGGCGCACCGGCGTGCTGTCGGCGAGGCCGCGCAGCGTGGCCGCGATGTCGCCGACCACGGTGAGCACGTCGACGTGGGCGGCGCGCTGCGAGTCGGCGTCGACGACGTGGGCCACGGTGGCACCACCGAAGCGACCGAAGCCGAGGCGGAAGTCGAGCGGGGTGCCGAGCACGACCACCACATCCGCCCGGGACTTGAGGAGGCCGCGGGTGCGCAGGAACGCCAGCTCGTGATCGGCCGGGAGCGTGCCGCGGCCGAGCCCGTTCGTGAACACCGGGACCCGCAGGTGCTGGACGGCCTGCGGCCAACGGCTCCTCGGCGCCGGCCCAGTACACGTCGCTGCCGACGACGAACACCGGGCGCTCGGCCCCGGCGACGAGCTCGGCCAGTCGGGCGATCGAGTCCGGATCGGGCTCGGCACCACGGCCAGCAGCCGGGTCGACCGTCGGGATGTCGCCGGCCGACGGGCCGAACACGTCGAGCGGGAAGTCCAGGAAGACCGGGCCCCGATGCGGCGTCGCGGCGAGGGCGATGGCCTCGTGGACGAGCGTGCCGGCCTTCTCGGCGTCGAGGACCGTGCCGGCCGACTTCGTGATCGAGGCGAGGATCGGCACGTGATCGAGCTCCTGCAACGAGCCCGCGCCCCAGCGCAGTTGCGGGGCCCGGCCGCCGAGCACGACGAGCGGAGCGCCGTTGAACCAGGCCGATGTGACGGCCGAGACCCCGTTGGTGATGCCGGGACCAGCGGTCAGCGCGGCCACGGCCGGACCCCGGGTCAGCTTGGCGTAGGCCTCGGCGGCGAACGTCGCCGACTGCTCATGACGGGTGTCGAACACGCGCACGCCCTGGTTGCGGCACGCCTCGTACAGCGGCCAGATGTGACCGCCGTTCAGGGTGAACATCACGTCGATCCCGAACGACCGCATCGCCGCGACCGCCTGCTCGCCGGCGTGCCCGTCGATGCGTTGCGTGGCTGCGCTCACGATGCCCCCTCTGACCGCTCCGGCCGATCCCTCACGCAACGCGACCGTAACGGGACGTAGCCTGAACGATCTATGCCGGCGGTCGACGGGCTCCCCCCGAAGGAGCGCCGCCACCGTGTCTACTGGTGGAAGGAAGCGCTGCTCATGGTGGCCTTCTACCTCCTGTACTCGTGGACCCGGAACCGCTTCGGGTCGAACGCCCTGGACGAGGGCGCCGAGCCGATCCACGCGTTCGACAACGCGATGCGGGTGATCCGGATCGAGAAGTTCCTCGGCCTGTACCACGAGGAGGCGATCCAGCAGCTGTTCCTCCCGTACCGGATGTTCATCCAGTTCTGGAACACGTACTACGGCACGGCCCACTTCATCGTCACGCTGGTCGTGTTCGCGCTGCTGTTCTGGAAGCGGCCCGGTGTGTTCCCGGTGTGGCGCAACAGCCTCGGGATCATGACCGGGCTGGCGATCGTCGGCTTCGCCCTCTTCCCGCTGATGCCGCCGCGACTGCTCGACAAGCCGTGCGATCACTACGGCGGGGCGTGCATCGCCAGCGACCTCCGCGACACGGACACGAACTCGTTCGGCTTCACGGACACGCTGTCGGAGTACGGCGGGCCGTGGTCGTTCGACTCCGACGAGATGGCCAGCATCTCCAACCAGTACGCGGCGATGCCGAGCATGCACATCGGCTGGTCGACGTGGTGCGCGGTCGCCGTGTGGCCGCTGCTGCGGCGGCGCTGGCAACGGGCGCTCGTGTTCTTGTATCCGTTGGCGACGCTGTTCTGCATCATCGTGACGGCCAACCACTACTGGATCGACGGCGTGGGCGGCCTCGTCTGCTTCGCCGTCGGCACGTTGTCGGGCTGGGGCCTGCATCGCTGGAACCAGAGCCGCCTCGACCGCAAGTTCATGGCCGAGCTGGAGGCGACCGCCCCCATCGGCGAGACCACCGTCACGACGTAACCCCAGAGCGGACAGGACCCACTGCGGCGAGGGCTCAGCGCGTACAACGAGCTCGCGGTTCGCGCAGCAGTGGTGTGCGAACCACCGACCTGAAGTAGTGCTGAGGATGGAGCGCAGTGGGTCCTGGCCGCTCCGGGTGGAGGGCCGCTCTAGAAGATGTAGTAGCCGCCGTCGATCGTGATCACGTCGCCGGTGTGGTAACTGCTGGCCGGGCTGGCGAGGTAGGCGGCGATCGCCGAGAAGTCCTTGCCCTCGCCCCAGCGGCGGGCCGGGGTGCGCGGCATGTTGCGCTCGATGAACTTGTCCCAGTGCAGCGCGCCGGAGGCCATCTCGGTGTCGATCCAGCCCGGCACGATCGAGTTGGAGCGCACCTTGTAGCGGGCGTACTCGACGGCGATGCCCTTGGACATGGCGATGATCGCCGCCTTCGATCCGCCGTAGTGCTCGCCGCGCGGCTGGCCGAAGAACGCCGAACCCGAGCTCGTGAACACCAGCGACCCGCCGTACTCGTCGCCCTCGTCCCACCGGGCGACCCAGTGCTTGACCGCCTCCTGCGACGTGTAGAACGCGCCGTCGAGGTTGACCCGCAGCACCCGCCGCCACTCGTCGACCGGCATGTTGGCGAACCCGTCGGAGCGACCGCCGACGCCGGCGTTGACGAAGCACGAATCGACTCGGCCGAGCTCGCCGATCGTCTCGGCCATCGCCGCGACGACGGCCTCCTGGTCGCCGACGTCGCAGATGACGGCGTGGACGTCGACGCCGTACTGCGACAGCTGCTCGACGGCGGCCTCGTTCTTCTTCGGGTTGGTGCCCCAGATGGCCACGGCCGCGCCGCACTCGGCGAGGCCCTCGGCGTAACCGAGCCCGATGCCACTGTTGCCGCCGGTGACGAGGCCCACGTGGCCGGAGAGATCGAAGAGCGTCATGGACGGGGACGGTAGATGGCCGTCGGCGTCACACGCCGTGTCGGGGTGCGGGCAGGTTCGTAGGCCGCCAGCGGGGTAGCGTCCGGGCCGTGATCCTCGATGGGATTCGTGAACCCGAGGACCTCCGTGAGCTCTCCTACCCGGAACTGACCGACCTGTGCGGTGAGATCCGTGACTTCATCGTGGCGGCGGTCGCCGAGACCGGGGGCCACCTCGGTTCCAACCTCGGCGCCGTCGAGCTGACGCTGGCCCTGCACCGTGTCTTCGAGTCGCCCCGCGACGCCATCCTGTGGGACACCGGCCACCAGGCCTACGTCCACAAGCTGGTGACCGGGCGCCGTTCCGGCTTCGCCGAGCTGCGCCAGTCCGGCGGGCTCTCCGGCTATCCCTCCCGTGAGGAGAGCCGCCACGACTACGTCGAGAACAGCCACGCCTCGACGATCCTGTCCTACGCCTACGGGCTGGCCGCCGCCCGCGACGCCGGGCGCGACCCGCATCGCCACATCGTGGCCGTGATCGGCGACGGCTCGATGACCGGTGGGATGGCCTACGAGGCCCTCAACAACCTCGGCCACAGCCGACGTCGCGTGGTGATCGTTCTCAACGACAACGGTCGCAGCTACGCCCCGACGGTCTCCAACATCACGGCCTTCGCCAACCCGCAACCGCTCGCCGACCCCGCCGACAACCGACTGATCAGTCGCATCGGTGACCGCTTGTCGCAGATGCTCACCGAGATCCGGCTCAACCCGACCTACGTCCGTCGGCAACGGCGGCTCGAGGAGCTGCTGCGCGAGGTCCCGCTCGTCGGCACGCCGGCCGAGAAGGCCGTCGATGCCATGAAGGCCGCCGTGCGCGAGGTGCTGCAGCCGCCGGCGTTCTTCGAGGCCCTCGGCGTGCGCTACGTCGGCCCGGTCGACGGCCACGACATCCCGGCCCTCGAGCAGGCGATGCGCAACGCCGTCGAGCTCTCGACCGAGGGCCCGATCGTCGTCCACGTCGTGACCCAGAAGGGCCGCGGCTACCCGCCGGCCGAGGACGACGACGAGAAGCACCTCCACGACGCGCCGGTCTTCGACCCGCTCACCGGCCCGCCCAAGGCCGTCCCCACGGGATACACGCAGGCGTTCGCCGAGGCGATCATCAAGGAGGCCGACGCCGACGAGCGCATCGTCGCGATCACCGCCGCGATGGCCGGTCCGACCGGGCTGCTGCCCTTCGAAGACCGCTTCCCCGACCGCTTCTTCGACGTCGGCATCGCCGAGCAGCACGCCGTCACGGCGGCCGCCGGCATGGCCATGGGTGGCTTGCGCCCGATCGTCGCCATCTACTCGACGTTCCTGAACCGAGCGTGGGATCAGGTCGTGTACGACGTCGCCCTGCACCGGCTTCCCGTCGTGTTCTGCATCGACCGGGCCGGCATCACCGGGCCCGACGGCCCGAGCCACCACGGCGTCTACGACATGGCGTTGCTGGCCCGCGTGCCGGGGATGCGGTTGCTGGCCCCATCGAGCGCCCAGGAGCTGCAGCAGATGCTGCACGACGCGATGAGCCTCGCCGATGGCGGCCCGGTCGCCATCCGCTACGCCCGCGGCCAAGCCCGCAACGTCGGCGAGCACGAGGTCGGCGTCGGCATCCGCGCCCGCAAGGTGCGCGCCGCACAGGGCGATGCGGCCGAGAGCGTGTGCGTGCTCGCCATCGGACGCCTCGTCGAGACGGCCGAGAAGGCCGCCGATCAGCTCGCGGCCGACGGCATCCCGGTGACGGTGTGGGACGTCCGTTGCTGCGCCCCCCTCGACGCCGACATGCTCGCCGACGCGGCGTGCCATCGCGTCGTGGTCACGTGCGAGGACGGCGTGCGCGACGGTGGCATCGGGATGGCCATCGAGGACCGCATCGGCGATCTCCGGCCGGGGATCCCGGTCGAAGTGCTCGGGCTCCCGACCCGCTTCCTGCCCCACGAGGCCCGTCCCGAGCGGCTGCTCGCCCAGCTCGGCCTGGACGCCGACGGAATCGCCGCCGCCGCCCGCCGGTTGCTCACTGCATGACGAGCGTTCCGTCGCCTGATCTGCCCCGCTCGGTCCTCGACCTGTCGACCGTCAGCCTCGAACCGCACATCGTCGCAGGCGCTGGCTGACACCACGACGCTCGCCCAGCGGGCCGAAGAGCTCGGCTACCTGCGGTTCTGGGTGGCCGAGCACCACAACATGGCGACCGTGGCGAGCACGTCGCCGCCGGTGCTGATGGCCCACCTCGGCGCGTCGACGTCGTCGATCCGCATCGGCTCTGGTGGTGTGATGCTCCCCAACCACGCCCCGCTGGTCGTCGCCGAGCAGTTCGCCATGCTCGAGGCGCTGCACCCCGGTCGGGTCGACCTCGGGATCGGCCGCGCCCCCGGCACCGACCCGGCGACGGCGGCCGCCCTGCGGCGCACCACGAACCTCGGCGCCGAGGACTTCCCGCGCGATCTGCTCGACCTGATGGGTCTGCTCGGTGACGAGCGGGTCGAGCAGGGAGCGTGGTCGCGCTTCCGGGCGACGCCGGCCGCCACGTCCAGCCCGCAGATCGTCCTGCTCGGCTCCAGCGGCTACTCCGCGCAGGTCGCCGGGCAGCTCGGCCTCGGGTTCGGCTTCGCCCACCACTTCGACACCGGCGGCGTGCTCCAGGCGTGCGAGCTGTACCGGCAGTCGTTCCGTCCCTCCGACGCACTGGCGGAGCCGTACACGATCGTGACCGCCGGCGTGCTGGCGGCCGACGACCCGGAGCAGGCCGAGCACCTCGCCGGCCCGGCCCGGCTGGCGATCCTCGGCATCCGCACCAACCGCCGGACGCCGCTGCTGCCGCCGGACGAGGCCGCCGTCCATCCCGACATCGAGACCGCCCGCTCGATGCCCTCGACGCGGATCATCGACGACGGCCCCGGCGCCGTCGCCCGGCTGATGGACCTGGCCGAGCAGACCCAGGCGTCGGAGATGATGATCTCGACGATGACGTACGCGCTGCCGGAGCGCATCCACACGCTGGAGCTCATCGCCGAGCACTGGCCGGCGCCCGTCGACGCGTGATGGCGCTCGAGGACGAGCTGGCCCTGGCCCTCGAGCTGGCCGACGCCGCCGACGCCCTCACGCTGCCGCCGTTCGAGGCGCGCGAGGTCACCTACGACTGGAAGGCCAACCACACCGAGGTCACGGCGCTCGACCGCGCCGCCGAGCGGGTGATCGCCGACCGGCTCGCTGCGGAGCGTCCGCGACATCGCTTCCTCGGTGAGGAGTTCGGGACGTCCGGCGACCCGAGCTCGCCGTGGCGGTGGATCGTCGACCCGATCGACGGCACGTCGGGGTACGTCCGCGGGATCCCGGTGTGGGCGACGTTGATCGCCCTCGAGCACGGGCCCGACGGCGTCGTCGTCGCCGTCGTGTCGGCGCCGGCGCTCGGCCGGCGGTGGTGGGCCTCGGCGGGCGGCGGGTGCAGCGCCGACGGCCGGGCGTGCCGGGTGTCGACGGTCGATGCGATCGCCGACGCCCAGGTGTCGATCACGCTCAACGACGGCTGGGACGCCCTCGGGCTGACCCCGACGCTGGTCGGCCTGGCGCAGGCGGCACGGCGGGCCCGTGGGTTCGGCGACTTCTGGCAGCACTGCCTCGTCGCCGAGGGCGCGTTGGACGTCGCCGTCGACGCCGTCGGCGTGGCGCCCTACGACATCGCAGCGGTGCGCCTGCTCGTCGAGGAGGCCGGCGGGACGTTCACCGACCGCCACGGCGTCGTGACCCACGAGAGCGACACGGCCATCAGCACCAACGGGTTGCTGCACGCCGAGGTCATCCGCCGCCTCGGCGGCTGATCAGCGGCGCGCCGACGTCGGCCGCCCGCCATGATGAGGTCGTCGACCGCCCGGAGGGAGGTGCCGTGGTCGCCATCACCGTGACCGCCAACGTGTTGGTCACCGACCTCGTCGGCTCGACGCTCGTGCTCTCGCGCCAGGGCGAGGCGGCCGCCGAGCGAGCAGCGCCGGCGGCACGACGCGACTGGTGACGAACGTCGTCGAGGTGTTCGACGGCGAGGTCTCAAGAGCACCGGTGACGGCGCGATGGCGTTGCTGCCGTCCGCCGATCTCCTCGTGCGGGCGCGGCGCGGCGATCGCCGCAGGCAGCGACGGGCCGCCGGGTGGCGCTGCGCGTCGGCGTCGCAAGTCGGGGACGTCGTGCGGAGGCCAACGACTGCTTCGGTGAGGCGGCGTGATCGCCACCCGACTCTGCGACGGACGCCGTCAGCCGGCCAGGTGCTGATCGCCCCGACGACGGTCGCCATGCGGGGTCGACGCACCGACCCGCCAGTGCGGGCCCTGCCGCCTCGCGATCGTTGAAGGGCTTCGACGAGGCGATCGGCCCTCCACCGTGGTGGCCCGTCGACGAGGTCGCGCCGACGAGCGGCCTGCCCGATGCGGTGCACGCCGGCCGGCTGCGTCGGGCGCGCGGACATGCTCGAGACGATCGGCGACGAGTGGAGCCGAGCACCCGGTCGGCTGGTCATCGTCTCGGCGAGCCCGGGATCGGCAAGACATGCGTCGCAGTGCGCGGTGTGATCGATCGACGCGGTGGTCGTCTGGGTGTCGTTCGAGCCGACCGTCTCCGACGGGTTCGAGCAGCTGTGCGCGGCCATCGACGCCGCGTCAGCGCGCACGTGAGATCGGTCCGGTGGCCGCGCTCGGTCGGGACTGCGTCGAGCGGGCAGCAGCCCACCTGCCGTCGCTCGCCGACGCCTCCCGATCGCTCCGGTCGCTCCTGACGACGACGACCGCGGCCAGCTTCTTCGACGCCGTCATCGCGGTCGCCGGCGCAGCTCGGCCCGTCGCCGATCCTGGTGCTCGACGACCTCCAGTGGGCCGGCGGGACGACGATCGCCCTGCTGCAACGGATCGCGTCGGCAACGACCGGGCTGCGCGTGCTGGCGACCTGCCGGCCCCCGCTGCCCGCCGAGATGGACGCGTGGCCAGCCACGTCGTCGACATCGGCTGGCCTCGACCTGGACGATCTCGAGTGCCTGCTCCGAACCCAGGGGTTCCCAGCGGAGGTCGCCGGCCGCGCCGCCCGGGAGGGCGCCGGGAACCCACTGCTGGCCCTCGCGGCCGCCGGCACCGGTACCAGCGCCGTCGACGCGATCGCGGCGCGGTTCCTTCGCCTCGCCGCCCGACGACGTGGCGATCATCGGCGTGGCTTCGCTCGTCGGTCGGAGGGTGGATGTGCCGGTGCTCACGACCGTGACCGGGAGTCGTCGCGAGCCGTGTCGTGGCGGCGCTGGACGCCGCCGTCGACGGGGGCATCCTGCGCGTCGACGACCAGGGTGCGCTGGTGTTCGTGCACGACCTCGTACGCGAGGCAGCGATCGGCGTCGTCCCTGCGCACCGACGTGCCGCGCTGCACGCCGCCATCGCCGACGTCCTCGAGGATCGCGGTGATCCGCTCGGTGCCGTTCCGCACCTCCTCGACGGGTTGGCGGCGCTGGAGCCCGGACACGTCGTCGCCCACGTCCTGACCGCCTGTGAGGTCGTGGACCGACGAGGTGCCCATGAGGACCAGCTGACGATCGCCACGCGGCTCCTCGGCGAGCTCGAGCGGGACGACCGGGCAACGCTCGTCGACATCGCCCACGCTCACCTTGCGATCAGCGACGCCCACACCGCAGTCGGTGCCGTCCCGGCCGTCAAGCACCATGCCGGCCTGGCCGGCGCCGCGGCCTTGGCTGCGCACGACCGCGAGACGCTCACCGCGGCTGCGATCGCTCGCGCTCGGTACGCCGTCGTCGGAGTCGTCGACCGGGAAACTGTGACGCTGCTCGACGTCGCGCTCCAGCACATCGGTCCCGACGACAACGCTGGCGCGAGCGCAGTTGCTGGCGATGCGTGCGCAGCACCTGTTCCACCAGGAGGGTGACGGTGCCCGCGCTCGGGCGTCGATGGCGGAGGCGCGGGCGGCCGGGCACGCCGCACGGCGACCCTGCGGTGCTCGCGGAGGTGGTGGTCTGCGCGGCGCTCGTCGGGATGGCGCACTGGGACATCGACCACCAGGCCTTGCTGGTCGACGAGCTCTCGAGGCGCTCGGGCCCGAGGTCCGCCATCGGACGGCGACGCAGTTGTGGGTCGGTCGGCGGCGCGACTTCGACTCGTGCTCGGCTCGCAACATGGCGACCGGGCAGCATTCGAGGAGCACCGTGCTCGATCGGCGACGCTCGCCGAGCCCACGGGAGCATCGTGGCTCGACCGACTCGGCGACGTCTGGGCCGGGCTGGCCCGCCTCCTCGACGGTGACCCGGTCGCTGGCGGGAGCGGCCTCCCGTCAGGCGCTGCGAGCCGGTGAGCCCGATCGCAACCTGCTCGCCAGCCGGGTCGCCCAGCTGCACGGCGGCGGCGCGCTGGGACGGGACGTTGTCCGCGGACGCGGCTGCGTCCGCGACTCGTCGAGTACGCGATGAGCGCCGGGTCTTCCACTGGCCGCACCCTGGGCGCGCTCTCGATGGCGATCGGCGGCGATCCAGCGACGGCGCCGAGCGCTCGTTGCACCCGGTGCTGGCACTGTGAGCAGGCCGCTCATCGACGACTCGACGCTCGGTGGGCAGTGCGCCGTGCTGGTCGAATCGTGCACGCTCACCGGCCTGGCGGTGCCCGCCGTGCGTGGAGTCGGAGCTGCAGCCGGTTCGCGGGACAGATCATCGTCGTCGTCGTGGGGCGTCGACGTGCCGGGAGCGGCCGACCGCTTCCTCGCCGTCGATCGCCGCGCGGCCGGGGCGACCGGGCCGCGGCGAGCGAGCTCGTTCGACGCCGCCGTAGAGCTGGAGCGCCGGATCTCGCCGGTGCTGGTCGCCTGCGCACGCAGGCGTGGCGACACGTGCTGCTCGGCGACGTCCCGGCTCCGGAGGTCCCGCCGGCGCTCGCCGGACTGCACGCCGAGATGGACGCCCTGCGCCGCGCCGTCGGCTGAGCTAGCGGCCCAGCGCCCGGCGGGCGAGGTGGGGGACGAGCCGGGCCGGGCGATCGCCGTGCTCGACGCTGTCGAGCACCCGGTCGATCTCGCCCTCGACGCGCCGGGCACGGCGGCGGCCACCCACGGCGATGCCGGTGCCGACGGCGACCGTGGCCGGGGCGACGAGCAGCAGCCACGGACCGAGGGCGACGGCTCCGATGACGGCACCCGCCGTCGTCACGCCGCCGACGGCCGCGCCGGCGACGCCGCGTGCTCGCCGCTCCCGCCGGCGGTCGGCGATCACCCGCACGATGCACGTGCCGACGCCGGTGTCGAGGCCGACGACGTCGATGCGTTCGAGGTCACCGAGGTGGCCCTCGCCGGTGACGTGGCGGAGGCTGCGGTAGGTCGAGCCGAGCACGCCGCGGCGACGGGTCCACGTCCCGGTCGAGGCATGGAGGCGGTCGCGACGCATGTGGTGGCCGCCGACGAGCCAGCGGTCGATGGCCGCGAGGACGTCGGCGGCGTCACCGTGGAGCTCCTCGTCGACGACGACGACCGCGGGGCCGAGCACCGCCCCGCGCTGTGACGGCGGGGCACCGAGCTGCTCGACGGTGAGCGCCCGCCGCACGGCCTCCTCCGGGATGCCGACCTCGGCCGCCGCGGCGACGAGCGTGTCGGCGTCGATGCGGTCGTCGCCGTCGGCGAGCACCACGGCGTCGCCGTCGGCGAGCGTCGTCGCCCGTCGCAGCACGCGCCGCACGGCATCCCGATCGAGCGGCGCCGACGCCTCCATGCCCTGTGAGGCTAGAGCCCCCCGCATCCGAGTGTTGGAGGTCATCGGAGTGTGGGAGGGCGGGAAGCCCGACCTCCCACACTCCGATGGACGTCAGCCGGTGGTCGTGGTGGCGGCGGCGGCCGGGTCGCCACCCGGGACCGCCGAGGCGCCGTACATCGCGGCGATCACGGGCATGCCGAGCACCGTCGCCGCGTTGGCGCCGTTCGCCGGCGCGGCGGCCAGGTTGCAGCCGATGATGATCGTGTTCTGGGCCACGGGGTCGTGGACCATGAACGTCGAGTAGCCGGGGATCTGGCCGTCGTGGCCGTAGACGTTCGGCGCGAACTGCGCGATGCCGATGCCGTACTGCACCGCCGGCTTGCTCGGGTTGATCGGCACGAAGCTGTCCATCCGGATCTTCTGCGTCGCCGCGTCGAGCAGCCCGCCGCCGACCATCGCCTCGACGTAGTCGGCGAGATCGTCGGGCGTCGAGATCGCCCCGCCCGCCGTCCAGGCCCACGACGGGTTGGCGTCGGTCATGTCGATCGGCTTCAGCGTCCCGTCGAGCGCCTTGGGCAGGTCGGCGGCCGGCACGGCATACGAGTCGATCGTCTCGACGTTGGTGCCGAACTGGTAGCCCCGGGGGTGGGGATCGGGGATCGACGAGTCGGTGGCGACCGGCAGCGACGTGTGGGTCAGGCCGAGCGGCTTGAAGATCCGCTGCTCGAACGCCTCCGCACGCCGACATCCCGGTCAGCTGCTCGATGACGACGCCGAGCAGGACGATGTTGGTGTTGCTGTAGTCGTACTTCTGCGCCGGGCGCGGAGTTCGGCGGATGGCTGAAGGCGATCTTCAGCAGCTCGTCGGGTGTCCACGCCTTCTGCGGGTCCTTGTCGAGCGTCTCGTTGAAGCCGGGTCGAACGTGTAGCTGTACAGCCCGCTGCGCATCTCGGCGAGCTGCTGGATCGTGATGTTCTGGCCGTTGGGAACATCGGGCCGGTACTTGCCGATCGGATCGTCGAGGGCGAGCTTGCCCTCCTGCACGAGCTGGAGGATCACGGTCGACGTCATCGTCTTGGTGTTGCTGCCGATCCGGAAGTAGTCGTCGATCGACATCGGCACGTCTTGCCGAGCTCCGCCGTGCCGAACGTCGCCGACCAGTCACCCTGCTCCTGCGACCTGATGAGCACGACCACGCCGGGGATGGCGTTGTCGGCCATCACCTTGGGGATCGCCTCCTCCAGCGTCGCCGCATAGGCCGGCGCCTGCTCGCCGCCCGGGCCGGTCGTCGACGTGGCCGCACTGGCCGACGTCGTGGTCTGGCCCGCGGCGGCCGTCGTGGCCGCCGCCGCGACGAGGTCGTCGCGGCATCGTCCTTGTCGTCCCCGCACGCGGCGAGCACGAGCGCGACGGCCATCGCCAGTCCCGTCGCGCGCAACATCCTCTGCCTCTTCACACTGCACTCCCTCGTCTTGCAGTCCCCTGCAGGGAACGTCCGAGTGTTCCATGCGGGGCCCACCCGCGCGAAACAGTCGGACGCAACGAGCGCACTCGGATGGGAGCGGCGGCGACGGCGCTGCTGCGGGCTACGCGTCGGGCTGGTCGCCGACGACGCTCACGAAGCTGACGCAGGCGCCCGGGCTGCCGCCGAGGTTGTGGGTCAGGGCCTTGCGCTTGCCCTGCTCGATGCTCTTGATCTGGCGCGTCGCCGGCCTCGCCGCGCAGCTGCGTCCACGCCTCGAACAGCATGCGCAGGCCGGAGGCGCCGATCGGGTGGCCGAACGACTTGAGCCCGCCGTCGGGGTTCACCGGCAGCTCGCCGTCGAGGTCGTACGTGCCGGCCAGCACTTCCTTCCACGCCGAAGCCGCGCTCGGCGAACCCGAGGTCCTCCATCAGCACCAGCTCGGTCGGCGTGAAGCAGTCGTGCACCTCGGCCATCGCCAGCTCGGCGCGGGGGTCGGTGATGCCGGCCTGCTTGTAGGCGTCCTCCGCCGACCGCACGACCTCGGTGAAGGTCGTGTAGTCGTAGCTCGGGTCGATCGGGCCGGCGGCCGGGCCGGCGACGAACGACAGCGCCTTCACGTACAGCGGGTGGTCCGTGTAGCGGTGGGCGTCCTCGGCCCGCACGATGATCGCCGCCGCCGAGCCGTCGCTGACGCCGGAGCAGTCGAAGATGCCGAGCGGGCCGGCGACGATCGGGCTGCACGCGATGGTCTCCTTGGAGACCTCCTTGCGGAACTGGGCCCGCGGGTTGAGGGCGCCGTTCTTGTGGTTCTTCCACGCGATGCGGGTCAGGACGTCCTTCATCTCGTCCTTGTCGACGCCGTACTTGTTGGCGTAGGCCGGGGCGAGCAGGCTGAACGACGCCGGCGCGGTGACCGTGGCCGACGTGCCGTCGTTGGCCGGCGAGGACACGACGAGGCCGGAGTAGCCGGAGTCCTTGAGCTTCTCGACGCCGATGGCCATCGCCACGTCGTAGGCGCCCGGAGGCGACGGCGTAGCAGGCGTTGCGGAACGCCTCGGAGCCGGTGGCGCAGAAGTTCTCGACGTGGGTGACCGGCTTGTGGTCGATCTTCAGCGGCCGGCTGAGCGTGAGGCCCGACAGGCCCGAGCCCATCGTCCCGAGCCAGAAGGCGTCGACGTCGTCGAGCGCGATCCCGGCCGACTTCAGCGCCGCCGCGGACGACTCGATGAGCATGTCGTCGGTCGACTTGTCCCAGTGCTCACCGAAGTTCGTGCAGCCCATCCCGACGATCGCAACCTGGTCGCGGATCCCATGTGACGCCATCTCAGCTCTCCTCGCTCAACGGACGCGCTTTCCAGAAGTAATTGTGCACCCCGCCGCTCGTGTAGAGGCGACGGAACGTCATCGTCACGCGATCGCCGATCGCGACGGATGACGGGTCGACGTCGGTCAGCTCGCACTGGAACCGGCCGCCGCCGTCGAAGTCGATGATCGCGGCGACCACCGGCGGGCTCAGGCTGAACGCCAAGCGATCGACGGTGAAGGTGGCGATGGTTGCCGGGACGTCGGCCATCCGCACCTCCTCCATCTGGTCGATGTCGCCCGAGCCCATGCTCACCCGCGAGGGCGGCAGGTAGACGAAACCGCTCGAGTCGCGGCTGCCGACGAACTCGTACTTCCACCGGTCGGTGCGGGCCGACGGCGGGGCCGCCGGACGGTCCGGCTCCGGGCGGCGCGGCGGCTCGCGCTCGAGGAAGCCGCGCCACGTCAGGAACTGCGGGTAGGTGAGGTCGCTGTTGGAGGCCGCGATGCGGTCGCGCACCGAGACCGACTGGCGGTGGGCCGGCAGCAGGTCGGTGGTGCGCAGCACCCACACGTCGCAGCCGTCGGCGAGCAGCACGAGGGCGATCGTCTGGCCGGGCTCGGCGCGGTCGAGGACGTCGGCGAGCAGCAGCGCCCAGTGGGCGGTGCCCGTGTTGCCGACCTCGTTGGCGAGGTCGTCGACGACGGACTCCGGCTTGGCGCCGATCGCCCGGGCGGCCGCCTTGACGGCCCGGCCCTGGAGCCCGGTGATGACCACGTGGTCGATGTCGGCGAGGGCGATGCCGGTGCTCTTCTGCGCCGTCGGTCACGGCCTGCTCGGCGAGCGGGACGTAGGCGTACTCGCTGAAGCGCTCTTCCCAGACCTGGGCGTACGCGTCGCCCGGCGCCTTCCAGCGGTCGGTGAACTCCTCGGTGACGGACGCCCCGCCGACGATCTCGGCGATCACCCCGTCGTCACCGAAGGCCAGCGTGACGGCGCCGTCGCCGCCGTTGGCCTCGTCGCCCGACCCCGGCCGACCGGTGCGCACGTCGGACAGCACGGCCAGTCCGTTGGCGGCGTTGGCCATGACCACGGCGCCGACCCCGGAGCGCACGGCACCGATGGCGTCGACGGACAGCACGCTGTCGGCGAGGCCGAGGGCGGCGTGGATCGCCGTGGCGTTGGTCTTGTCGGCGTAGGCCGGGGCGGTGGTGGCGAACGCCAGCAGCCCGGGCTCGTAGCCCTCCGGCGCGCCGGCGAGGGCGATGCGCCCCGACTCGACGCCCATCGACGTGGAGTCCTCGTCGTAGCTGGCCACGCTGCGGGCACCCTTGCCGCCGCCGCTGCCGAGCGTCTGTCCGATGGCGCCGCGCTGCAGCCGCCAGTAGGGCAGGTACGCCCCGTAGCTCACGATCCCAGGCATGGAGGCACGGTACCGAGCCGCCGATCGACGGCGACGAACGGGGCTCCGGCAGCGTTCACAGGTTGACAGAGCGTCGTCTGTTAGGTAACCCTAACGACCTGATGGAACGACGAGCCTCGACCGCCCTGACGACGGCCGGCATGGCGGCGCTGCGGCGGGCGGCGGCGATGGCCCACACCGTCGGCGGGATCACGCTGCGCCTGTCCGTCGCCGGCGAGCACCTCGTCGAGGTGCGCCCCGATCCGGCGGCCCGGCCCTGTCCGTCGCACCGCGTCACCGACCCGTGCGGCTTCCGCATGGCCGTCGCTCGCGCATGGGCCGACTTCGAGGCCGGACGCGAGATCGGCCTCATCGGGCTCGGCCCCGACGACGAGCTCGACATCGACTGGGCCATCGCGCCACCGGGCCAGGACCTCGGCTTCGGCGCCGTGCGCGCCGGCTGCGCTGACCGGGTGGTGTGGGCGTTCGCGTCGATCCTCGACACGCCGGCGCTGGGCGAGGTGGTCGCCGAGCTCGGCGACGGCTTCGACGACCTGTCGTCCGGCGCCGTCGACGGCCTGTCGGCGCGGCTGGTCCGCGACGACCTGCTCGGTGCGACCGTCGTGCACGTCGAGGCCGGACCGACCGGACCGCTGCGCGTGCTCGACGAGGTGCTGCGACGGATGGTCGCCGTGGTCGGGACCGCCGAGCTGCTGGAAGCGCTCGCCTGATCCCCGGGAGCGCACCGCCCCGCCTGGTTGTGGTGACCTGGGCGGGGCGGGTGCGCAACCCGGCTCAACGGTGCGCCGCACCATCTGGGCGCGATTCGTCGCAGAACGTGTTCTGGGCGCGAAACCGTCTCAGTTCTGCGACGGTTTCGCGCCCAGATCCGCCGGACCGAAGATCCGGGTCAGCGCGGCCTGCACGAACGGCGTCGTCGCCCAGACGAACAGCGTCAGCCACGGCCAGACGAACGCCAGGGCGCCGGACACGATGAACACGGGCACGGGCGAGAGCGACATCCAGCGTTCCCATCGCGCCCGCTCGGGCGTCGGGTGCTCCCGGCGCAGCCCGGCCCGTTGCGAGTGGGCGAGCAGCATGGTCTCCATGCCGCTCACGAACGCCAGGTTGAGCGCGAGGAAGCACCACGCGACCGGGTTCTCCTCGTAGGTGCCGACGAGGCGGATCGGGAACGGCAGGAAGGCGACGAACGCCAGGTACACGACGGTCCACCAGACGAACCCGGTGTCGATCGCTTCCAAGTCGTCGTACGACCAGTGGTGCGACATCCAGTAGAAGCCGATGACCGCGACGCCGACGAAGAACGAGATCAGCTCGGCCCGCTGGTCGACCAGGGCGTCGAACAGCGCCTTGCCGCTGTCGCGATCGGTGATGACGGGAACGCCGATGCCGACGACGATCAGGGTCAGCGCGATCGCGAAGACGGCGTCGGTGAAGAAGGCGACGCGATCGAAGCTGAGCCCGGTGCCCTCGCGCTGGTACCGCCGCTTCTCCACTCGTCGATCGTAGGTTCAGCCGTTGCGCGGGAGCTCGGACCAGGGCTTGGTCCGCTCGTCGCTCGGCTCCTTCGGCAGCCCGAGCACGCGCTCGCCGACGATGTTGCGCTGGATCTGGTCGGTGCCGCCGTAGATCGGCGGCGCCTGCGCGAACAGCGCCATCTCGGTGACGTACGCCGCCTTCGGGACGCCCGTCGCCTCGTCGAGCGCCTTGCGGCCGTCGGCGTCGTAGGCGTGCAGCATCCCGAGCGGGCCGAGGATCGCCAGGCCGAGGTCGCGGCTCGTGCGCACGACCTCGCTCATCGCCAGCTTGCCGAGGTTGCCGGCACCGGGCAGCTCGCGACCGTGGGCCCGCTCGGCCTTCGTCCGCAGGTTCGTGAAGCGGGCGATCTCGGTGAGCGTGTACAGCTTCATCAGCTGCTGCCGCACGCTCGGATCGGAGATCGTCCCGTTGGCCCGGGCCAGCTCGACGAACAGCTTCTGCGAGCCGGCGACCATCGCCCCGGCCCCGCCGCTGCCCGGGCCGCGCGGTCGCACGAAGTCACCGGCGCGCTTGGCGATGTCCTTGACGACCGTGCCCGGCAGTGCCAGCGCGGCGCTCCCCTGCCCGCCGGCGCTGAGGCCCTGGCGCTCGAACGTCAGCGTCGAGTTGGCGACGGCCCAGCCGTTGTTGGCGCCGCCGATGACCCACGAGTCGGGCACTCGGGCGTCGGACAGGAAGACCTCGTTGAAGAGCGCCCGCCCGGTCATCTCGCGCAGCGGCCGCACGTCGACGGCGCCGTCCTGGTGCATGTCGATGGCGAACCACGTGATGCCCTGGTGCTTGGGCGCCTCGGGGTTGGTGCGGGCGACGAGCATGCCCATGTCGGCGATGTGGCCGCCGGACGTCCAGACCTTCTGGCCGTTGACGATCCACTCGTCACCGTCGCGAACGGCACGGGTGCCGAGGCCGGCGAGGTCGGAGCCGGCCCCCGGCTCGCTGAAGAGCTGGCACCACGCCCGCTGCCCGGTGACGATCGGGCGGACGAGCTCCTCGATCTGCTCGGGCGTCCCGTGCTTGGCGATCGTCGGGGCGGCCAGCGCCATGCCGAGCCCGGCCGGCGGGCCGAGCGCGCCACGCTCGGCGATGCGGGCCGACACCCCGAGGGCGTCGGGGCGCGACACCCCCTTGCCGTAGGCGTCGGTCGGCAGCGACGGATGGGCCCATCCGGCGAGCCCGAGGCGCTCCCACCACTCGCCGACGGTCAGGTCGGCGTCCCAGTTCTCGGACAGCCAGTCGTCCAGTTCTTCCAGCAGCTCGCTCATGTCGCACGTCCCCATCGGGCGGCGCGCCAGCCGCGCCACACCAGCGCAGCTTGCCATGGCGATCGCCCGGGTCGCCGTCCCGGGCGGTGGTGCGGGAACCTCATGGCATGAGCGCCGGCGCCCGCCTCCCCCAGACCCCCGATCCGATGCACGAGTGGGAGCTGCCGTCGGGGATGCGCATCGCCGGCGACGCGTGGGGCGATCCCGACGGGCCGGTGGTCGTGCTGCAGCACGGCGGCGGCCAGACGCGCCACGCGTGGAAGGGCACCGGCGAGACGCTGGCCAAGGCCGGCTACCGCGCCATCGCCCTCGATGCCCGCGGCCACGGCGACTCGGCGTGGGCCGCCGACGGCGACTACACGCAGGACGCCCAGGCCGAGGACCTCGTCGCCGTGCTCGAGCTCCTCGGCGCGCCGCGGCCGGTGCTCGTCGGGGCGTCGATGGGCGGCGGCACGAGCCTCGTCGCCGTCGGCGAGGGGCACGTCGACGCCACCGCCCTCGTGCTCGTCGACATCGCGCCGCGACTGGAGATCGAAGGGGCCAACAAGATCGGCGCCTTCATGAGCCAGGGCGCCGGCGGCTTCGCGTCGCTCGACGAGGTCGCCGACGCCATCGCCGCCTACCAGCCGCACCGGCCGCGCCCCCGGCAGCTCGACGGGCTGGCCAAGAACGTGCGCCTCGGTGACGACGGCCGCTACCACTGGCACTGGGACCCGGCGTTCCGGGCCCGCACCCGCAACCTCGAGGACCGCCACGTCCGGCTCGAGGCGTGCGCGCGGAACCTCGATCTGCCGACGCTGCTCGTGCGCGGCGGGATGTCCGACATCCTGACCGAGGAAGGAGCCGCCGAGTTCCTCGAGCTGTGCCCTGGTGCTGAGTACGTCAACATCCCCGGCGCCGCCCACATGGTCGCCGGCGACCGCAACGACGTGTTCGGCGAGGCCGTCGTCGACTTCCTGCTGCGCCACGTCCCCGTCGACGGCCGCGCCCCCGACGCCCGCGCCCACGAGCGCCAGCCGGTGAAGGGCGCCCACCAGATCACCGACGTGCCGTAACCCCAGAGCGAAGCTGTGACTCACTGCGGCCAGCGCTCGGCGCGTACCGCAGTGGGTCCTGGCCGCTCTGGGCGAGGATCAGCTGTGGCTCGGGCCTTCAGGAACGTCCAACGCAAACATCAGCTCATCCGGGTAGCACCAGAACCAGTCCTCGCCGGGCTCGAAGCTGCGCACGATGGGGTGGCCGGTCTCGCCGTGGTGGGCGGTGGCGTGCTTGTTCGGCGAGCTGTCGCAGCACCCGACGTGGCCGCACTCCTGGCACATCCGCAGGTGGACCCAGCGGCCGCCCATCTGGAGGCACTCGTGGCAGCCGTCGTCGCTCGGGGAGAGGGTGGCGAGGTCGTCGGGGAGCGTGTCGAGGTGGGAGCACGAGTCGGCCATCGGCCCAGTCTGCCGGGGCACGACCCTGGCGCGCCGTCGTACGATCGGCGCATGGCCACCCGTGGATTCCTCGGCCGCTCCCGCGCTCGTGACGCCCGGCTGCCGCCCGGCCAGTACGACGCCGGCACCCAGTGGCCCGTGCTCAACGCCGAGGTCACGCCGCACCTCGACACCGCGACGTGGACGTTCCGCGTCGAAGGGCTCGTCGCGCGGCCGACGACCTGGACGTGGGACGAGCTGCACGCCCTCGCCCCGTCCAGCTACGAGGGCGCCATCCACTGCGTCACGACGTGGTCGAAGTTCGACATGACGTTCCGTGGCGTCTCCGTCGACACGCTGCTCGAGATCGCCGGGCCGCAGCCGACGGCGTCGTTCGTGGTCGCCTTCAGCCACACCGGCTACACGACGAACCTGCCGCTCGCCGACGTCACCGGCGGCAAGGCGTGGGTCGTGTGGGAGGTCGACGGCGGTCCACTGCCCGTCGACCATGGCGGCCCGGCCCGGATGATCGTGCCCCACCTGTACTTCTGGAAGTCGGCGAAGTGGGTCGCCGGCCTCCGCCTGCTCGACCACGACGAGCCCGGGTTCTGGGAGGTCAACGGCTACCACGACCGCGGCGACCCCTGGCTGGAGCAGCGCTACCAGGGCGATTGAGATCGCGTACGATCCGCGCCATGCAGGTCGAGATCGCCGCCAGCCCCGCGTTCGCGTTCGCCACCATCACCCTCCCGCCGGGCGGCGAGGTCAAGACCGAAGCCGGGGCGATGGCCGCCTACAGCGACGGGGTCGAGGTCGAGACGAAGGCGGGTGGCGGGTTCATGAAGGGCCTGCGCCGCAGCGTCCTCGGCGGCGAGAGCTTCTTCATGAACACGTTCCGGTCGAGCAGCGGCGGCTCGGTGTCGGTGGCGCCGGCCCTGCCCGGCGACATGACCCAGATCGAGGTCGACAGCTCGCAGGCCCTGATGGTGCAGTCCGGTTCATGGATCGCGTCGGACACGAGCGTCGACGTCGACACCAAGTGGGGCGGAGCCAAGGGCTTCTTCAGCGGCGCCGGGCTGTTCCTGATCCGCTGCACGGGGCAGGGCCACATCCTGGCGTCGGCCTACGGCGCCATCCTGACCCGCACCCTCGCACCGGGGGAGGGCTACACGCTCGACACCGGCCACATCGTCGCCTTCGACGAGAGCGTCCAGTACTCGGTCAGCAAGGCCGGCAACTGGAAGACGTCGATCCTCGGCGGTGAGGGCCTCGTCTCCCGGTTCGTCGGCCCGGGCCGCATGTGGCTGCAGACGCGCAGCCCCAACGACTTCGTCGAGTGGCTGGTGCCGAAGCTGCCGACGCAGCGCGAGTGATGCCCGGGAGTCCGTGGTACTCGGCGACCGTCGTCGACATCACCGCCGAGACCTCCCGCGCCAAGACGTTCCGCTTGCAACTGCCGGCGCCGATGGACTTCCTCGCCGGCCAGCACGTCGTCGTGCGCCTCACCGCCCCCGACGGCTACGTCGCGCAGCGGTCCTACTCCGTGGCATCGGCCCCGGACGGCGGCGATCAGATCGAGCTGACCGTCGAGCGCCTGGCCGACGGTGAGGTCTCGACGTTCCTGCACGACGTCGTGGAGGTCGGTGACGAGCTCGAGATGCGGGGCCCGCTCGGCGGGTTCTTCGTCTGGGACGCCACCTCGCCGGCGTTGCTCGTGGGCGGCGGCTCCGGGATCGTGCCCCTGATGTCCATGCTTCGGATGGCCCGTCGCACCGGTCGGTCCGATCTCGTGCGCATGGTCGTGTCGACGCGCAGCCCCGACGAGCTGTTCTACGGCCCCGAGCTGCCCGGGCCCGAGGCGACGATCCTGTACACCCGGCACACGCCGCCGGGATGGATGCGCGCCGCCGCCCGCCTGATGGCCGACGATCTCCCGCCGCTCGAGGAGCTCGGTGATGTGACCGCGTTCGTCTGCGGCTCGACCGGATTCTGCAACACCGCCGGCGACCTCCTCGTCGCGATCGGGCAGCCCGTCGACCGCATCAAGGTCGAGCGCTTCGGGCCGTCCGGCTGACCTGCCTAACCTCGGGCGCCGATGGCTCGCCTCGACATGCTCGATCTCACACCGCGCCTCGGGCGCAAGGAGTACGAGAAGGAGCTCGCCGCGCTCCAGCGACGGTGGTTGCAGCTGCGCCTCCACGTCGGCGGCCAGATGGGCACCGGCGAGCTCGGCCCCGGCCTGCTGTTCGTGTTCGAGGGCAGCGATGCGGCCGGCAAGGGCGGCGCCATCAAGCGACTCGTCGAGCGGCTCGATCCTCGCCACTACCGGGTCTCCTCGTTCGCCAAGCCGACGTTCGACGAGAAGCGGCACCCGTTCCTGTGGCGCTTCTACCCGTACGTGCCCGGACATGGCGGGATGTCGGTGTTCGACCGCAGCTGGTACGGCCGGGTGCTGGTCGAGCGCGTCGAGGGCTTCGCCACCGACGAGGAGTGGGGTCGCGCCTACGAGGAGATCGTCAACTTCGAGCACACCAACTCGCTGGAGGGCGTGATCATCGTCAAGTTCTGGCTGCAGATCAGCGCCGAGGAGCAGCTGCGCCGCTTCGAGGATCGCCAGAACGACCCGCTGCGGCGCTGGAAGATCACCGACGAGGACTGGCGCAACCGCAAGAAGGCCGACCAGTACGCGCTTGCCTCCGAGGAGATGTTCGAGCGCACCGACCACCACCTCGCACCGTGGGACCTGATCTCGGGCGAGCAGAAGCGCCACGCCCGGGTGCAGGTCCTGGCCACGGCGATCAAGCGGGTCGAGCAGGGGATGGAGCGCTTCGGCACGCCGGTGCCGCCCTCCGACGAGCTGCCGCCGCTCGACGACTGAGTCCCGGGTGGGCCTCCCGGTTGGCGCCACGCCGCAGCTGAGCGGTTGACTCCACGCATGCGCGCCGCGATGTTGCACGAGTACGGACCGCCCGAGAACCTCGTCATCGAGGAGGTCGCCGATCCCGAGCCCCGGCCGAACCAGCTCGTCGTCGACATCCACGCCTGCGGTGTCAACTTCCCCGATGTCCTGATGGTGCAGGACAAGTACCAGTTCAAGCCGGCGCTGCCGTTCGCGCCGGGTGGCGAGATCTCCGGCACGGTGTCGGCGGTCGGCGCCGACGTCACCGATTGGAAGGTGGGCGATCTCGTCGCCGCCGGCACCGGCACCGGCGGGTTCGCCGAGAAGGTCGCCATCGATGCGGCTCGGGCGTTCCGGATCCCCGAGGGCGTCGACCTGACGGCAGCGGCCGGGTTCCTGACGACGTACGGCACCTCGTACCACGCCCTCAAGGATCGGGCGAACCTTCAGCCCGGCGAGACACTGCTGGTGCTCGGCGCCGCCGGCGGCGTCGGGTTGTCGGCGGTCGAGCTCGGGGCCGCGATGGGCGCCAAGGTGATCGCCGCCGCATCGAGCGACGAGAAGCTCGCCGCCTGCCGCCAGTTCGGCGCCGCCGAGACCGTCAACTACGCCGAGGTCGACCTCAAGGCCTGGCTCAAGGAGCACACCGGCGGCAAGGGCGTCGATGTCGTGTACGACCCCGTCGGCGGCGACCTGTCGGAGGCCGCCCTGCGCAACACGGCGTGGAAGGGCCGGTTCCTCGTCATCGGCTTCGCCGCCGGGCCGATCCCGCGCATCCCGCTGAACCTTCCGCTGCTGAAGGGCTGCTCGATCATCGGCGTGTTCTACGGCGAGCACGGCACGCGCAGCCCCCACGAGCAGCGCGAGCTCGTCGCCGAGCTGATCGAGATGCTGAAGAGCGGCCGGATCAACCCGAGCGTGTCCGCCCAGTTCTCGCTGGATGACTCGGCCCTGGCGCTGCGCGAGCTGATGGACCGCAAGGTCATCGGCAAGGCCGTCGTGGTCCCCTAACGACGACGCGCCAACGGCTCCGGCCGCTGTGCCAGAGCATCCGCGAAGCGGGCGAGCTGCCCGGCCGTGGTTGGAAGAGCTCTGAACGATGGGGTTCGGCCTGGTCTTGCTCCGGGTCTGGCTCGGTGCTGCGGCCCGTCCCCGTTCTGTGTCACCGCAGAGGTCGTCGACGACGAATGTGGTGACACAGAACGGGGGCTACGTCGGTGGGGCGCTGTTTTGGTCGCGTCAGGTGACTCGTTTCGACGGAAGACCGCGACCGAAACGATGTCGGCGAACCGTGAGCCCCTTCTGTGTGACCGCACAAGTCCCCGGGAACTTGTGCGGTGACACAGAACGAGGACGCCGACCTACGGCCCGACGCCGGGCGGGCGGAAGAAGCCGGTGTTCCACTCGGGGAAGTCTGTCCCTTGCCCTGGTAGGTCTTGTGGACGATCTTGCCGCCGATCGAGTTCTCGAGGTCCGTGCCGCCACCGAGGTCCGTGTTGCCCTCGGCCGTCTCGATCTCGTCCGGGCGCACGACCGTCACCAGCGCCTGGTGGTTGCCACTCGAGCGGGTGGCCAGATCGCCCGGCTGGACCGAGTCCTTGGCCGTGAGCGGCCGCCAGCCGCCGCGCTGGTTGAGGCCCTTGCCGTCTTGCAGGCTCCACGGCGGCAGCGCGATGCCGGCCGACTGCAGCGCCCACGAGGCGAAGATGCCGCACCACGGCGCCAGCGGGTCGCAGGGGGCGGGGCTGAGCGCACACGACAGGCGCTGCTTCACGTCGGCGGGCGGCTGCTCGATCGTCTGTTGCTGGGCGGCCGGGACGGCGCCGCCGAACGCCACCGTGAAGTAGTCCAACAGGCGATCCCCGCCGTAGCGGCGCCCGTTGACGAGCAGCTTGTGGTCCACCTTGCCGACCTCGCCCGAGACGAGCATCGCCGCCCCGAGCGAACGCGGGTCGACGTCGACCGAGCTCTGGGCGCGGGCGATGCTGTCGAGGGCGGCGATCCGGTCGGCGACCCGCTTGGCCCGCGCCGCCGAGAGCTGGGGCAGCCCGAGGTTCGTCACCCCGGGGTCCTGGGCGAACGCGAGGGCGGCGGTGAACTCGCCCATCGTCTGGCTGACCTGGCCGAGCATCGCCGGACGCTGCGCCGCGCCCGGCGGTGGTGCCGGCAAGCCGACGGCGAGGCCGGTGACGAGCAGGAGGTACTCGGTCGGGAAGCAGACGATCCCGGCCAGCCGCACCACCAGGCGCGGATCGTCGGCCTGTGACTGCCAGGCGAGCACGTCGTTCACAGCCGCACCCATCTCGCTCGCCGGCAGAGCGGCACACGCGGCCGCATCCGCGACGTCGTCCGCATCGGCCTGGGTCTTCACCGGTGGCGGCTTCTTCCCCGGGAACCCGAGCAGGTTCGGGAGGTCGCCGAGCCCCGGCAACGACCCGGCGCCTTCCGGCGGGACGAGGACCTCGAGCCCGCCCGGCAGCACGACGGTGCCGGGCTCCGAACCGGGCTTCGGCTTCAACAACGGCGGTTCCGCGCCGCCGGCGCCGAGGCGATCGAGCTCGCCGAGCGTGTCGTGGCCGACGACGCCGTCGACCCCGAGCCCGTGACGGGTCTGCACGTCCTTCACCGCATCGAAGGTCTCCTGGCCGAAGCCGCCGTCGAGCTCGCCGGTCGGCTTCGTCGAGCGCGGCATCGAGGCCCCTTGCTCGACGAGCACCTCCTGGACCCGGCGGACCGCGTCGCCGCTCTCGCCGACGTGCATCGCCGGGCTGTTGTGGAACGCCTGCTGGAGCCGGGGACTGCTCTGGAACTGTGGGGACGTCAGCGTCTGCTGCTCGTCACCCGCTGCTTGTCGTTGCATCGCGACGCGCTGGACCACCATCGCGGCGACCGCCCGGTTGCCGGCCGTGCGCTGCATGGCGAGCGCGTGGCGCGGCCCCATGAGGTGGTGCACCGGCCTGGGACCGTCGCTCACCCGGGCCCGACGCGCCGGTGCGAGGTCGCGCCTGACGGCCTGCACCGGGACGGCCACGTCCTTCGCCACTGCACCCCTTCGCAACGCCCAGCCCACGGTGGCCGAGCTGCAGCGATGATCGCAACGCCCGGCGGGCGTGTCAACGGAACCTGGTTCGGCGCCGCCCCGGCGGCGTCGACCTACGAGTAGTAGGGGTTCTCGCCGGTGGCGTGGTCGGTGAGGTCCTTGACCCGCTGCACGACGGGGATCGCCTCCGACAGCATCGTCTGCACGCCGTCGAGCATCGTCAGCTTGCTCATCGAGCAGCCGTGGCAGCCGCCACCCATCGTCATGTAGACGGTGCCGTCGCCGTCGTGGCCGACGTAGGTGACGAAGCCGCCGTGGGCGGCGAGCGCCGGGTTGACCTCGCCGGAGACCAGCGCCTCGATCTCGGCCGAGAGCTCGTCGTCGCTCGTCAGCCCCTCGATCACGGGCGCCGCCGGGCGGTTGGGGTTGCGGATCACCAGGCCCTGCGTGTCGGTGTGATCGAGCGTGGCGCCCTGCAGGAGCTCGAGGTCGCGCTGCGGGACGATGACCTTGAGGCCGTCGTGCGTGCGCACCTCGTCGGTGAACGCAGCCGAGAGGTACTCGTCGAAGCTGAGGTCGTAGCGGAAGTCCTCGCCCGGCGCCGAGACGAGCTCGAGCCGCAACCCGAGGGTCTCGGCCTCCGGTTCGGAGTCGCGCAGCTCCTTCAGCTTGACCAGGGCCTCCGGTGTGATCTCGATGATCGGCTCACTGCCGCTCGGGGCGGCTTCGGTGCCCAGTCCGGCGAGGGGTGACGACATGCCTTCCACGCTACCGACGCAGCACCATCCGAGTGTCGGAGGTCATCGGAGTGTGCGAAGGCGAGGAATCCGCCCGCCCACACTCGGATGACCGCAGACACTCGGATGGGATGGCAACCTGGGCCGATGCACGAAGGCAGCCGTCGAGCGATCCTGGCCGCCTTCCTCGCCAACCTCGGCATCGCCATCGCCAAGTTCATCGGCTTCATCATCACCGGATCGGCCGGGCTGCTCGCCGAGGCCGGCCACTCCCTGGCCGACACCGGCAACCAGCTGCTGCTGCTGCTCGGCGGCAAGCGCGCCGCCCGGGCCGCCGACACCGCCCATCCGTTCGGCTACGGCCGGGAGCGCTACTTCTGGGCCTTCGTCGTGGCCCTCGTGCTGTTCTCGATGGGCGGCCTCTTCGCCATCTACGAGGGCGTCGAGAAGCTGCGCCACCCGCACGAGGTCGAGCAGCTGCCGGTGGCCATCGGGATCCTGCTGTTCGCCATGGTGCTCGAGGGCTGGTCGCTGCGCACCGCGTACAAGGAGGCCAAGGCCCACCGCACGACGTCCGGGCGCTGGCTGCACTGGATCCGCCGCTCGAAGCAACCCGAGCTGCCCGTCGTGCTGCTCGAGGACACCGGCGCCCTCATCGGCCTCGTGTTCGCCCTCGTCGGCGTCTCGCTCGCCCACGCCACCGGCAACCCCCGCTGGGACGCCGTCGGCTCGCTGGCCATCGGCGCCCTGCTCGTGGTCATCGCCATCCTGCTGGCGATCGAGATGAAGGGGCTGCTGATCGGCGAGTCGGCCTCTCCGGCAGATGTCAGCACGATCGCCAAGACGCTCGAGAGGGCCCCGAGCGTGCGCCGCATCATCCACCTGCGCACCGAGCACCTCGGTCCCGACCAGCTGCTGGTGGCGGCGAAGCTCGAGTTCGACCCGTCGCTCACCGTCGAGCAGCTGGCCGGCGTCATCGACGACGCCGAGCGCGAGCTGCGAGCAGCGGTCCCGACCGCCCACTTCGTCTTCATCGAGCCGGACGTCTACCGCGCCCCGGCATCGGCATGACCGCTGGGGCCACCGTCGCGTCCCGGCGCGTCATCCGGATGGGTGGGCGCGCCTCCGCCGGCATCATCGCGATGGTCTGCGCCGTCCTGCTGTTCTCCGGCAGCTCGACGCTCGTCAAGTGGGCCGAGACGCCGGGCTCGGTCATCGCGTTCTGGCGGATGCTCATCTCGGTCGTGCTGTGGTGGGTCGTGATCGCCGGTCGCAAGGTGCGCACCGGCCGGCCGGCTCCGACCCGCCGGACGTGGCGCCTCACGCTGCCTGCCGGGCTGTTCTTCGGCCTCAACATCACGCTGTTCTTCACCGCCATCGGGCGCACGAGCATCGCCCACGCCGAGTTCATCACCGCGCTCAGCCCGATCCTCCTGGTGCCGCTCGGCGCCGTGCTCTTCCACGAGCGTCCCGATCGCCGTGCCCTCCCGTGGGGCGCCGTGTCGCTGCTCGGGTTGGCGATCGTGCTGTTCGCCGGCGGCAGCCAAGGCGGGGCCACCGTCGGCGGCGACCTCATCGTCGTCGTCGTCGTGATGCTCTGGATCGGCTACCTGCTCACCGGCCGGCGGGCTCGGGCGACCGTCGACGTCTTCGACTTCATGGCGACGATGATGCCGATCGGCGTGCTGACGGCGGCGCCGGTGGCGCTGCTCATCGCCGGGGGCGACATCTGGCCGCTCAGCGCCAAGGCCTGGCTGGCCGCCGGGCTGCTCGGGGTCATGACCGGGATGCTCGGCCACGGCCTGATCGCGTTCTCCCAGCGGGAGATCCCGATCGCCACGATCGGGATCATCCAGGTCGGCCAGCCGGCGTTGGCGGTCGGCTGGAGCGTCCTGATCCTCGGCGAGGAGATCAAGCCGGCGCAGATCCCTGGCATGGTGCTCGTGCTCGTCGGGCTCGCCGCCTTCACGCTCGTCAGCCAACGGCGTCTGTCGTCGCCCGTGCCCGCCGCTACGGTGGAGCCCGACCAACACGGGGAGCTCACGGGACCGGTGGGCTGAGAGGGCGATCGCCGCCGCCGACCCGAGAACCTGAACCGGGTAATGCCGGCGGAGGAATCGAGGCTCCCATGCACCCACCCGGACCGTCGCCGACGGTCGTCGTCGTCACCGGTGCGTCGCCGCTCGACCGCCGCGCCGTCGCCGCCGTCCCCGCCGGCGCCTTGATCATCGCGGCCGACGGCGGGCTCGACCACGCCCGGGCCGCCGGTCTGGATCCCGACGTGCTCGTCGGCGACCTCGACTCGATCTCGGCGCTCGGCCTGGCCTGGGCGACCGAGCACGTCGAGGTCGTGCGCCACCCGATCGACAAGGCGGCCACCGACACCGAGCTGGCCATCGCCCACGCCGCGACGTACGAGCCGTCGCGAATCCTGCTGGTGGCCGGCCAGGGCGATCGGCTCGACCACGCCATCGCCGCGCTCGGCGCGCTCGGCGCGCCGGGGCTGCGCGACGTCGGGTCGCTCGAGGCGTGGTGGGGCAGCGACCAGCTGCACGTCCTGCACGCCCCGCACGCCATCGAGCTCGACCTGCCGACGGGGACCGTGTTCTCGGTGCTCGCCATGCACGGCCCGGCCGCCGGGGTCACCGTCAGCGGCGCCCGCTGGCCGCTGACCGACCACGACCTCGCCCCGCTCGTCGGCCTCGGCGTCAGCAACGTGGCCGAGCCGACGCCCGACCGCCCCCTCTCCGTCACCGTGGCCGACGGGATCGTCACCGTCGTCGTCCCCGGAGCCGCCTCGTGAACCGCCACCGCACCATCGCCACCATCGCCGCCGTCGCCGTGCTGCTGGCCGCGTGTGGCGACGACGACTCGGCCGCCCCCGCGACGACGGCCGCGACCAGCGCCGCAGCGACGACCGCGCCGGCCGCTGGCGGGGGCTCGGTGACGCTCGTGACGTACGAGTCGTGGCCCGACTCGATGGCCGACGTGCTCGCCCAGTTCACCAGCCAGACCGGCATCGACGTCGAGGTCGTCAAGGCCGGCGACACGGGCACGATGGTCCAGAAGGCGGTGCTCACGGCGGGGAAGCCGGAGGGCGACGTGATGTTCGGCGTCGACAACACGTTCCTCTCCGAGGTCATCACGGGGAAGGTGTTCGACCCCTACACGGCCCACGGCGTCGACGCCCTGCCAGCGGACCTCACATCTCTCGTGCCGGGCGGTGAGGCCACGCCGATCGATGTGGGCGACGTCTGCATCAACGTCGACACGGCGTGGTTCGACGAGCACCAGCTGGCCCCGCCGGCCGACCTCGATGCCCTCGCCGATCCGGCGTACAAGGACCTCCTGGTGGTCGAGAACCCGGCGTCGTCGTCGCCGGGGCTGGCGTTCCTGCTGGCCACGGTCGTGAAGTACGGCGACGACGGGTGGACCGACTACTGGAAGCGCCTGCGGGCCAACGGCGTGCAGGTCGTCGACACGTGGAGCGACGCCTACTACGGCGCCTTCTCGGGCGGCGGCGACGGCACCAAGCCGATCGTCGTCAGCTACGCCAGCAGCCCGCCGGCCGAGGTGGTGTTCGCCGATCCGCCGATCGCCAAGGCGACGACGGCCAGCGTCGACTCGACGTGCTTCCGCCAGATCGAGTTCGCCGGCGTGCTCCGCGGCACCGAGCACGCGGAGGCGGCCCGCCAGCTCGTCGACTTCATGGTGTCGACGCCGTTCCAGTCGGCGCTGCCGTTGAACCTGTTCGTGTACCCGGCCAACAGCACGGTCGCCCTGCCCGACGTGTTCACCGCCAACGCCACGGTGCCGGCCGCGCCGGCGACGATGGACCCGGCGACGATCGCCGCCAACCGCCAGACGTGGCTCGACACGTGGACCGACGCGGTGCTGCGCTGACCGTCGCGCCACCGTCGGTCAACCGCCTGCCGCGCCCGGTCGTCGTCGCCCTCGTCGCCGTTCCCGTCGCGTTCCTCGTCCTGTTCTACGCGTGGCCGTTCGGCGAACTGCTCGCGCGCGGCCTGCGCCCGAGCGCCATCGCCGACATCCTCGGTCGGTCGTCGACGTGGCGGGTGGCGTGGTTCACGCTGTGGCAGGCGCTGGCCAGCACGGCGGCGACGATCGTCATCGGCCTCGCTCCTGCCTACGTCATCGCCCGATACGCGTTCGTCGGGCGCCGCGTGCTCAACGCCCTGCTCGCCGCGGTGTTCGTCCTGCCGACGGTCGTGATGGGCGCCGCCGTGCTCGCCCTGTTGCCCGCCGGCTGGGAACGGGGTGTCGGGCCGATCCTGCTGGCCCACGTCATCTTCAACCTCGCCGTCGTCGTGCGCACCGTCGGCGCCGTGTGGGATCACCTCCCACCCGACCTCGAGGCCGCTGCCGCCACGCTCGGTGCGTCCCCGTGGCGGGCGTTCCGCGAGGTCACGCTGCCGCTGCTGCGCCCGGCCATCCTCGCTGCCGGGTCGATCGTCTTCGTGTTCACGTTCACGTCCTTCGGCGTGATCCGCGTGCTCGGCGAGGCCGGCACGGCGACGCTCGAGGTGGAGGTCTGGCGCCAGGCGACGCAGATCGGCGACATCGGCGCCGCCGCGACGCTCGCCGTGCTGCAGCTCATCGCGGTCGGTGTGGCAGTCGCGTGGTCGGCGCGCGAGCAGCGTCGGCACAGCCGGGCCCTCGCGCTGCGGCCGCTCGCGCGGCGGCGACGGCCCCGCCGCCCGGGCGAGCGGGCGCTGGTCGCCATCGTCGCCACGTCGACGGCCGTGATCGCCCTCGCGCCGCTCATCGCACTGGTCGAGCGATCGTTGCGCGGCAGCGGCGGGCGGCACACCCTCACGGCGTGGCGCACCCTCGGGCGTTCCGAGGTGCGCCCCGGGATCAGCACCGGCATCGATCCGCTGGGCTCGATCTGGACGTCGCTGCGGACGACGGCGGTCGCCACCCTCGTCGCCGTGGCGATCGGCGTCGTGGCCTGCCTCGCCATCATCGCCCTGCGGCGCGGCGGCCGACTGCTCGACACCGGCCTGATGCTGCCGGTGGCCACGTCGGCCGTGACCATCGGGTTCGGCGTGCTCATCACGTTCGACCAGCCGCCGGTCGACTGGCGGGCGTCGTGGTGGATCGTGCCCGTCGGCCAGGCCCTCGTCGCCATCCCGTTCGTCGTGCGCACCGTGCTCCCGGTGCTGCGCGGCATCGACCCGCGCTTGCTCGACGCGGCGGCAACGCTCGGCGCGTCGCCGACGCGCGCCTGGCGGGAGATCGTCCTGCCCCACCTGCGCCGACCCCTGGCTGCGGCCGCCGGGCTGGCCGCCGCGATCTCGCTCGGCGAGTTCGGCGCCACCAGCTTCCTGTCGCGCAGCGGGACCCCGACGATGCCGATCGCCATCGATCAGCTGCTCGGGCGAGCCGGCACCGTGCTGCAGGCGCAGGGCTACGCGTTGGCCACGATCCTGGCTGCGACGACGGTGGCCGTGGTCGTGCTGCTCGACGTCACCGGCGAGCGACGATCATGACGCGATGCCCGTGACGCTGGAGGTGCGCGACGTCTCGGTGGCGTTCGCCGGGACCCCCGTCCTCGCCGACGTGAGCATGACGGTCGCCGGCGGGGAGGTGCTCGCCCTCCTCGGGCCGTCGGGGAGCGGCAAGAGCACGCTGCTGCGGGTCATCGCCGGGCTGCTCACCGCCGATGCCGGACAGGTCCTCCTGGACGGTCGCGACATCACGACCCAGCCGACCCACCGGCGCGGCATCGGGATGGTGTTCCAGGACGAGCAGCTGTTCCCGCATCGCGACGTCCATGCCAACGTCGCGTTCGGGTTGCGGATGCAACGAGCTGAACGCAGCGCGATCGATCGCCGCGTCGCCGAGATGCTCGCGCTCGTCGGTCTCCCCGGCTTCGACCGGCGCGCCGTCACCGAGCTCAGCGGCGGCGAGGCCAAGCGGGTCGCCCTGGCCCGATCGCTCGCGCCGGCGCCGCACCTCGTCCTGCTCGACGAGCCGCTGACCGGCCTCGACCGCGATCTCCACGACCACCTCGCCGGCGAGGTCGGCCGGATCCTGCGCGTCGCCGGCACCACCGCCATCCTCGTCACCCACGACCCGCAGGAGGCGGCCGCCATCGCCGACCGCGTCGTGCGGCTCGACGACCTCGGCGGGCGCCAGCTCCGCGTCGTCGACCTCGACGCCGCCAGCACCCATCCACTGCGCCGGGCCGTGCTGCGCGACGGTCGCGCCGACGCGTCCGTGGTGTTCGACGGCGACGACGAGCCGGGCACCCTGCACCTCGGCCTGCAGGATCCGTCGGGAGCGCTGGTCGGGGTGTCGACGTGGCTGTGGCGGCCGTGCCCGCGCCAACCCGGTGCCCGAGACCGCCAGCTGCGCGGCATGGCCGTCGACCACTCCAAGCAGGCCGGCGGGCTCGGCGCCGTGCTGCTGGCGGCCGGGGTGGAGCGGGCGATCGCGGACGGCGCCACGACCGTGTGGGCGAACGCTCGCGACACCGCCACGGGGTTCTACGAACGCCACGGGTTCGAGGTCCTCGAACCGGGCCACGTCGACGGCGCCACCGGCCTCCCCCACCATCACATCCGCCTGGTGCGGTAGCAGGTCGCGTTTCCCATTCCGGCTGCTGGCGACACCCATGGAGGGTGCGGCACCGCGCGGCGGTGCCGGTCATGACGAGCACGCCGACCACCAGACCCCCACGGAGGTGCCGATGCCCACCGACCCGACCGCAGCCGATCACCGGCGGCGGGCCGATGAGCTGCGCCGGTTCGCCGTCCAGCTCGCCGCCACCCCGCTCGACGACATGTTGGGCATGGCCGGACCGGAGACGTGGGTCAGCCCGCTCGCCGACGAGCTCGTCCTCGACCTGCGTCGGGACCGCAGCCGGTTGGCCGACGCGGTCGACGACCTGCGGCGCCACGCCCACTGGCTCGACACCCAGGCCACCGCCCTCGAGTCGCTGGCGGTGGCCGCACCGACGGATCGGTCGGCCCGCTGACGTGGGCCGGGTCGTCGGCTACGAGCCGGCCCGGATCGGCGCGCTGCACCAGCGGGCGCAGGCCGTCGTCGCCCACCTCGCCGCCGCCCGCTGCACCGACCCGGCCGCCGCCGACGCGGTGCGCACGAGTGCCGCCGTCCTCAGCGCGGTCGACCAGCGGTGGCTGCCGGCGCTCGAGCGCGTGCTGGCGAGCGACGCCCTGCTCTCCTGGCGCACGCCGGGGCCGCCGGCGTTCCCGGCCGCGGCGTGGTTCGACGACCTGCGCGCCCTCCAGGGCAGCGCGCTCGGGGCGGCCCTCGCCGACCGGGCGTCCGCGCTGTCGACCGACGAGTACGACGAGCTGCAGCTCGCCCTCGCCGCGTCCAGCGGTGACACGGCCGCGATGACATCGTTCGTGACCGCCCTCGGGCCGGACGGGCTCGTGGCACTTGGAGCCCGCCTCGTGCACGCCGCCCCGACGACGGCCGCCGACGAGCTGGCGCCCGCGGTGCGCGACGCGTTCGCGATCGCCGCGGCGACCCTGCCGACGAGCTTCACCGTCCAGCTCGTGCGGGCCGCGGCCGACCAGCGCCGAGCCGGTCATGACGGGGGCGCCGCCGGTGTCGCCCTCGGCTACCTCTTCAACGGGCCGCAGCTGCCCACCGCGGTCCTCGTGTCGGCGGTCCAGACCCTGCACGAGGTGGAGGTGTCGGCGGCCGACGACCGGGGGCAGGACGCCGCCGCGGGCGACGGTCCCATCCTGTGGGCGTCGACGTGGATGCCGACGATCGCCAGCCCGCTCCTCGACGAGCTGCGGCCCGACCCTGATGCGCCGTACCTCGCCGATGCCACCGCCGCCCTCGACCCGGCGTACGCCATCCTGCGCCAGCTCGGCGGTGACGGCGCGGCCGGGCGAGCCCTGTTCGCGGACCGGGGGACGGCGGCGTACTTCTTCGCCCAGCGACCCGTCACCGACGACCACGGGCGGGCGATCACCGCTGCCGCCTCGGCCGCGGCGGCGACCGACGGCGTCGGGCCCGCCTCGTCACCGGCCACCGTGCGGGCGGCGATGCTCGTGGCGTCGGCGTTCGTGAACGACTTCGGTCCGGCCCATGCCGGCGACCTCCTCGGTGAGGTCGACGACGAGGTGTCGCGCAACGTCGCCGCCGTCATCGGGCGGCACCTGCCATCGGTGCACCTCGCCTTCGTCCCCGGCACCGGCAGCGGCGGCATCCCGGAGCCCGTGGGCGTGGTGACGTCGATGCACGAGGTGCTCGGGCCGTCCGGGCCACGCGTGCGCGCCCAGTTCGACCCGACCGCGCTGCACGCCATGGTCGACCTCGCCGCCAACACGCCGGCCGCCGTGACCGACCTGCGAGCCGCGCTCACCACGTTCCAGGCCGAGCTGGCCACCGTCGGCGCGTCGCGGATCGCCAGCGGGGAGATCCCGACCGGCGCCGCCGACCGCTTCCTCGCCGAGGCGATGCAGGACGCCGGGCGGCTCGAGGGCGTGTTCGCCTCGCACGTCGGCCATCGCGCCGAGCAGCACGGTCGCGACCGCGACGAGGAGCTGTCGCGCTGGATCCATGGGCTCGGCGCGGCCGTGGAGTTCGGGCTCGGCGCGACCGGCGGCCCGGTGACCTCAGCCGTGGTCGGCCCGGCCGTGGAGCCGGCGGCCATCGAGCTGACCCGCCGCCTGGCCACCAACGAAGCGCGCGCCGCGGCCGCCGCCGAGCAGCGCGCCCAGGACAGCGCCGATCGGTTGCTGTACCTGTGGGACCGCCAGCTCGTCGAGCGCCACGTGCTCGAGCCGGAGCTGCCGGACCGGTTGATCGTCAACGGGCAGCTGCCCGCCTTCGACGACCTGCCGGCGCGCCTCGCCGACGTCCACGCCAACGATCCTGATCCCGATCACGCCACGTACGACCTGCGCTCGCTCTTCAACGCCGTCGACGTCGCCAGCGACCACGCCGGGCTCGACGTCGACGACGCGGCGGTGTACGACGCCATCAAGGCCGCCCAGCTGAACATCTACCAGGAGCTGGAGTGACCGGCTGCTGGATCAGAGCACGCCGGCCGGTTCGAGCCCGGCGATGTCGGCCCGGCCCAACAGCCACGCCAGGCGCTGCGGCTCGGCGGCCGCCAGCGCCTCCGGCGGCAGCCCGGTCATGCCCATCGGTCGCCGGGCCTTCCACCGCATCGTCAGCTCGTTGAGCTCGACCCGGGCGTACTCGGACGGCCACTCCTCGGGCCCGTACCCGAGCCCGAGGTCGTGGCGGTGGACCTCGACCTCGCGCCAGCGCATGAACACGATCTGGTCGACCTCGATGACCCGGCCGGTCACGTCCCGGCAGCGGCCGTCCCATCGCGTGTGCGCGGCGAGCGCGGCATCGAGGCGGGCGTCGGTCGCCGCGACGTCGGCGATCTGCTCGGCCGCCGGGCGGCCGGCGCCGGCATCGATGTCGGCGTTGCGGCCCTCCACGCCGCCCGGATAGCGGTCGACGACCTCGCCCCGCTCGGACGAGTCGAGCACCCACGTCATCGAGTCGGCGTTGCGAGCCAGGTGGGTCAGGACGTGGCCGATCGTCCAGCCGGGGAGCAGGCTCGGCGCGGCGACGTCGATGTCATCGGCAACGGTGGCCAGCATCGCTTCGAGGCCCCGGTGCGACGCGGCGACACCGGCCCGGAAGCGATCCCGCCGCGGCGCGTCCACGGCGGCACGCTACGTGACAGGCTGGCGCGATGCAGCTTGGGATGATCGGACTGGGTCGGATGGGCGCCAACATGGTGAAGCGCCTGGAGGACGCCGGGCACCACTGCGTCGGGTACGACGTCGACGCCAAGGCCGTCACGGACTTGACGAGCACCGGCATGATCGGCGCCGCGTCGCTGGAGGAGTTCATCGGCAAGCTCGATGCCCCGCGACACGTGTGGATCATGGTGCCGGCCGCGTTCGTCGACGCGACGATCGCCTCGCTGGTGCCGCTCCTTGCACGCGGCGACACGATCATCGACGGCGGCAACTCGTGGTACCACGACGACATCAAGCGGGCCGCGCCGCTCGCCGCCGACCACGGCATCGACTACGTCGACGTCGGTACGAGCGGCGGCGTGTTCGGGCTCGAGCGCGGCTACTGCCTGATGATCGGCGGCCCCGACGACGCCATCGCGCGGCTGGCGCCGATCTTCGACACGCTTGCCCCGGGCGTCGATGCGGCGCCGCGGACGCCGACCCTGGCCGAGCGCGGCGGGGCGCCGTCGACCGCCGAGCGGGGTTGGCTGCACTGCGGGCCGAACGGCGCCGGGCACTTCGTGAAGATGGTTCACAACGGCATCGAGTACGGGATGATGGCCGCCTACGCCGAAGGGCTCAACGTGCTGTCCCAGGCCAACGCCGGCAAGCAGGACCACTTGCAGGATGCCGAGACCGCCCCGCTCACGGACCCGCAGTACTACCAGTACGACATCGACCTGGGCGCGTGCGCCGAGGTGTGGCGACGCGGCTCGGTGATCGCCAGCTGGCTGCTCGACCTGACGGCCGACGCCTTCGCCGCCGACCCCGAGCTCAGCGCGTACGAGGGCCGGGTCAGCGACTCCGGAGAAGGCCGTTGGACCATCCAGGCCGCCATCGACGAGGGCGTGCCGGTGCCGGTGCTGGCCACGGCGCTGTTCGAGCGGTTCTCGTCGCGCGGCCGTGCCGACCTCGCCGACAAGGTCATGTCGGCGATGCGCTCCGGGTTCGGCGGGCACGTCGAGCGGAAGGACACCACTCGATGAACGGCGACCTCCCACGGCCGGGCAACCAGCCGCCGGCCGACGCCCTCGTGCTCTTCGGGGCCACCGGCGACCTCGCCAAGCGCAAGCTGTTCCCCGCCCTCTACCACCTCGTCCGGCGGGGCGAGCTGAAGGTGCCGGTCATCGGCGTGGCGCGCAGCGACTGGACCGACGACGACTTCCGGGCCCACGCCCGCGAGTCGGTCGTCGCCAACGTCGAGGGCTACGACGAGGACGTCATCCGCGACATGTGCGGGCGCCTCGATCTCATCCAGGGCGACTACGGCGCGCCGGAGACGTGGCAGTCGCTGGCCGACACGCTCGACAAGAGCGGGTCGCAGGTCGCGGTGTTCTACATGGCCATCCCACCGGACATGTTCCCGACGGTGGCCGAGAAGCTGGCGTCGGTGGGCCTCAACAAGCGCGGTCGCATCGTCGTCGAGAAGCCGTTCGGTCGCGACCTGGAGTCGGCGCTCGAGCTCAACCGGCTGCTGCACGAGGTCTTCCCCGAGGAGCGCATCTTCCGCATCGACCACTACCTCGGCAAGGAAGCCGTCGAGGACCTCCTCGTCTTCCGCTTCTCCAACATGCTGCTCGAGCCGCTGTGGAACCGGAACTACGTCCGCAGCGTGCAGGTCACGATGGCCGAGTCGCTCGGCGTCGAGGGCCGGGGCAGCTTCTACGAGGGCGTCGGCGCGATCCGCGACGTCCTGCAGAACCACCTCCTGCAGGTCGTCTGCCTGCTGGCGATGGAGCCGCCCGTCGATCCCGACGCGTCGTTCCTGCAGGACGAGAAGGCCAAGATCCTCGCCGCCATGGAGCCCATCGATCCGGGCTGCCTCGTCCGCGGGCAGTACATCGGCTACCGCGACGAGCCCGGTGTCGATCCCCATTCGACGGTCGAGACGTACGTCGCCACGCGCCTGCAGATCGACTCGTGGCGGTGGGCCGGGGTGCCGTGGTACGTCCGGGTCGGCAAGGCCATGCCGCACGCCGTCACCGAGGCCGTGGTCGAGCTGCGCGAACCGCCGCAGCTGCTGTTCGACGAGGCCGGCGGACCGACGCCCGACCGCAACCTGATCCGCTTCCGGCTCGGCAAGAACGACGGGGTGACGTTCGTGCTGCAGGCCAAGACGCCGGGGCCGCACCTCGACAGCGAGGCGGTCGAGCTGGCGGTCGACTTCGCCGCCGCGCTCGGCGAGCGCCAGGAGGCCTACGAGCGGCTGATCCGCGATGCCATCGACGGCAACCCCCGGCGCTTCGCCCGCTACGACGTCGTCGAGCGGCTGTGGGCGGTCACCCAGCCGGCCCTCGACGAGCCGGGCTCGATCTACCCGTACTTCCGCGACACCTGGGGACCGTCCGACGCCGACCGCATCCTCGGCGGCGACACCTGGTTCGAACCCTCCTGACGCGACCGGACCTGTCCGGATCCGCCAACTTTTCACGCTCACGGCCACGGGGTGGCCGTCACCGCGAACAGTTGGCGGATCCGGCCACTCGACCACCCACCCACCGTTCACCGCCCGTTCACCGTCACGTCGGCCGGGACGGGATCGAGCGCAACGTGGGCGGCGGACCATGCGGCCATGGATGTGACGCCGTTCGACCGCCGCTCGTTCCTCCGCCGCACCGCTGCCACCGCCGGCGGGCTCGCCGTCGGGTCGGTGCTCGCCCGCCCTACTGGTGCCTGGGCCGCCACGCGCGGCGTCCCGGCGGTCCACGTGGCGCGGCCCGTCGTCACCCACGGCGTGATGGCGGGCGACGTCACCGCTGACTCGGCCGTGATCTGGGCCCGCGCCGACGGGCCGTCGCGGATGCTCATCGAGCTGTCCACCCGCGGCTCGTTCCGCCACAGCTGGCAGGTCGCCGGGCCGGCCGCCGACGCATCCACCGACTTCACCGCCCAGCAGCTCGTGCGCGGCCTGCCGGCCGGTGAGCGGATCTCGTATCGCGTCAGCTTCACCGACCGCCACGGCGGACGCGGCGGCGAGCCCGTCGGCGGCTCGTTCGTGACGCCGTCACCTCGACGTCGCGACGACGTGTCGTTCGTCTTCACCGGCGATCAGGCCGGCCAGGGATGGGGCATCGACGCGTCACGGGGCGGGATGCGCTGCTGGGAGACGATGCGCTCGCTGCAGCCCGACTTCTTGATCCACAGCGGTGACACCGTGTACGCCGACGGGCCGTTGCTGCCGACCGTCGCCCTGCCCGACGGCACGACGTGGACCAACCTCGTCACGCCGGAGAAGTCGAAGGTCGCCGAGACGCTCGCCGAGTACCGCGGGCAGTTCCGCTACAACCTGCTCGACGACAACGTCCGCCGGTTCAACGCCGACGTGCCGTTGTACGTGCAGTGGGACGACCACGAGGTGGTCAACAACTGGTACCCCGGCGAGGTGCTGCTCGACCGCCCGAGTACAAGATCGAGAACCGCGTCGACGTGCTGTCAGGCCGGGCCCGCCAGGCGTTCCACGAGTACTTCCCGATCGGCCGCACGGTCGAGCGCCAGGGGCGGGTCTACCGCCAGATCTCGTACGGGCCGTCGCTCGACGTGTTCATGCTCGACATGCGCACGTTCCGTGGGCCGAACAACACCGACACCGCCACGACGCCGCCGGACACGACGTTCCTCGGCGCCGAGCAGGTGCGCTGGCTGGTCGAAGGGCCTGCGCCGGTCGCAGGCGACGTGGAAGGTCGTCGCCGCCGACATGCCGATCGGCCTCGTCGTGCCTGACGGTGCCGCCATCGAGGCGATCGCCCAGGGCGATCCCGGCGGGCCGCTCGGCCGCGAGCTGGAGATCGCCGGTTTGCTGTCGGCCATCCGTGGCGTGCCGAACGTGGTGTGGGTGACGGCCGACGTCCACTACTGCGCGGCCCACCACTACGACCCGGCGCGGCCCAGTTCACCGACTTCGACCCGTTCTGGGAGTTCGTCGCCGGTCCGGTCCACGCCGGCACGTTCGGCCCCAACTCGCTGGACCCGACGTTCGGGCCGACGGCCGTGTTCCAGAAGGGGGCGCTGTACCCGAACATGGACCCGTCGCAGGGCTTCCAGTTCTTCGGCCACGCCGCGATCACCGACCGCGGCAAGCGGATGACCGTGAGCCTCGTCGACGTCGCCGGCACCACGCTCTTCAGCCAAGACCTCGACGCCACCTAGCCACGACGATCGGCCGGCCGATCGTGGCCGGATCCGCGAACTGTTCGCGACACGCGCCACGCATGTGGGCGCCAGCGCGGAAAGTTCGACGGTGCTAGCGCGGGGGACGTGGCCGAGGAAGAAGGTGCGCGGGTGGCGGTCCTCGGTGGTGTGCTCGATGGACGTCGCGGGACGGAGGCCGGCGGCGGCGAGGAGGCGCAGCCACGTCGCTTCCGGGAACAGCCCGTTGCGGTGGGTCTCGTGGACGACCTCCACGGTGCCGTCGGCAGCGCGCAGGACGAAGGCGTACTCGACGGCCGTCCAGGTGTCGGCCGGATCGGGATCCCAGTCCCACATGAGGTACCGGGCGCCGCGGCCGTCGGCTCCGTCACTGCCACCATGGTCGGTGTCGGGCGCCCACGTCTCGCGCGTGTCGTCGGGCACGACCACCACGATGCCGCCGGGCCGGCAGTGCTCGCGGGCGGTGACGAGGCAGGCCAGCAGGTCGTCCTCGGTGAGCAGGTAGCACACCGCGTCGTGGACGAACACGGCGTCGAACGTGCGCCCGAGCCGGACGGTGCGCATGTCACCGGCGACGTGCTCGCAGCCCGGGTTGAGCACCTGCGACACCTCGAGCATCGACGGGCTGAGGTCGACGAGCGTCATCGTGAACCACGCCCGCAGGTGCACGGCGTTGTTGCCGCCGCCGCTGCCGAGCTCGAGCACGTCGCGCACCGGGACCTCCGCCGCCCGCAGGTGGCGGGCCGCTTCCGCAGCCTCTTCGGCGTACTCCTCGGGCGGCGAGAGCAACGGCCACCACGGGGCGAGGTCGGTGTACATCCGCGGCGCCGGATCGGAGCTCATCGCCCCCAAGTGTCCACGGCGGCCACCATCCGCACGCGAGCGGTTGCGCTCGGTACCGTGGCCGCCATGCCGTTGCAAGGTGAATACGAGCCAGGGACCCTCGAGTGGGCCGTCAAGCAAGCCGACCTCATCGAGTCGTCGGGCGGGACCGAGGGCACCGAGCTGCACGGCATGGCCGTGATCGTCGTGACCTCGGTCGGCAACAAGTCCGGCAAGCTGCGCAAGTCGCCGCTGATGCGCGTCGAGCACGACGGCCGCTACGCCGCTGTGGCATCGCTGGGCGGGGCGCCCAAGAACCCGGTCTGGTACCACAACCTCGTCGCCAACCCGCACGTCGAGGTGCAGGACGGTCCGGTCAAGCAGGACATGACCGCACGCGAGGTGTTCGGCGACGAGAAGGCCGAGTGGTGGGAGCGGGCCGTGGCCGCATTCCCGAACTACGCCGAGTACCAGGCGAAGACCGAGCGCATCATCCCGCTGTTCGTGCTCGAGCCCATGGACACCTGAGTGAGCGGCGGGGAGCCGGCCATCGACGACGTCCTCGAGGCCAACCGCGCCTTCTACGACGCCCACGAGGCCCGTGACCTCGACGCCATGCGCGCCGTGTGGGACCACGGCGAGCACACGGTGTGCATCCACCCCGGGTGGCCGATCCTGCGCAGCTGGCCGCTGATCGAGGAGTCCTGGCGGCGGATCTTCGCCGGCCCCGGCCGCAACCAGTTCATCGTCACCAACGAAGCCGTCACCGCGATCGGCGACACGGCGTGGATCACGCTCGACGAGAACCTCGTCGACCAGTTCGCCACCGGCACCGTCGCCGCCACCAACGTGTTCGTCCGCGGCGACGGTGGATGGCGGATGGTGCTGCACCACGGTTCGCCGGTCCGCGACGCCTGAATCGCAGTGCCGTCTGACAGGTGTGTCAGACGGGCGCCGGGACGATGTGTGCCTTCGGTGCGAAGGAAGCCCACGGAAAGGCGTACGTTGTCGCACCATGAGCGAGAAGCCGAGCTACCTGGGTCTGTTGAACGCCGTCTCGGTGGCCGAGACCGATGCCGGGTGCTACCTGGAGCAGTGGGCGAACGTCACGCCCAGCGATGATGTCCGCGCCGTGATCCGCACGGTCGCGCTCCGTGAGACCGAGCATGGCTTGGCGTTCGCCAAGCGCATCGACGAGCTCGGCTTCACGGTCCAGTCGCGCACCGATCCGAAGAACGCCGAGCGGATGGCGATCGCCTCGTCGACCGCCCTCTCGGACAAGGAGAAGTTCGAGGCCCTCGGCCTGGGCAAGCCGCCCAAGCCCGGCGCGCCGGACGTCTTCGACAACTTCTTCGAGAACAAGGACCTCGACCCGGTGACCGGCGGCCTGCTCGGCCGCTACGTCGCCGAGGAGCGTGACAGCGGGCGCAAGTTCGCCGCCTGCTACGCGATCCTCTGCGCCGACGCCGACAAGGCCGCCGCCAAGTCCAATGGCCACAAGGGCAAGGGCGGCGGCAAGGCGAAGTCCAAGAAGAAGTAGTCGTCGTGGCGGACGAGCCAGGCGGCGGTGACCCCGCCTGCTGGCTCGATCGCGTGTGCGACGACTGTGGTCGGTTCGTCGAAGACCCGGCCACCCACCACTGCGGCGCGGCCGCCGACGCCACCGTCAGCCAGCGCGCCAGCCGATCACCGGAGGCTTGACCCACGCGCACCGCGGGCAGCCGCGCTCATCGGTGAGCGGCAACGACGCCACGAGCACGCCGTCCTCGCGCGCCGCGACGTCGGCGAGCAGCCCGGGATCGATGTCGTTGATCATCAACTTGGCCCGCCGGAACATGGCGAACGAGCCGTGGGCACCGACGTCGCCCCACGTGAGGTACAAGAAGCGGTCGCCCTTCTTGCCGTGCACGGCCGGGCCGCGCAGGTCGATCCCGCCGTCGTCACCGGCGACGGTGCGCACGTCGACCTCCCAGCGCGCCGCCGGCACGTCGGCGCGCACCAGCCCGACGGGCTCCTTGCCGACCTGCACGGCGACGTGGACGTCGTGCAGCGGGACGCCCTCCGACACGAACTCGGCGCCGGGCAGCTCCCGCCCCTCGATCACGATCCGCATGGGGTCAGCGTGCCAGACGCTCTGCGTCGCCCGGGTTCGCCTCGGTCAGGCGGCGGGAGCTCGGGCTGGTGGTCGCCACTGGCCTTCGTGGATGAGGTGGTGGTGGCGGCTGCACAGCGGGATCAGGTTCACCAAGTCGGTGGCGCCACCGTCGCGCCATTCGGTGAGGTGGTGGATGTCGCAGTCCCCGAAGCGCACCGGGCAGTCGGGTGCGGCGCACGTCTGGTACGTGGCGCGCAGTGCTCGTCGTTGGTCGGCGGTGGCGAGGCGTCTGGCTCGTCCGACATCGACGACGCGGCCGTCGCCGCCCAACACGACCGGGATGATGTCGGCTTCGCAGGCCAGCCGGCGGACGGTGGCTGGTGGGAGTGGTTGGCCGTCGAACGTCTCGCACACGCTGGTGTCGTGGAGCTCGCGTTGCAGGGTGGCGAGGTCGATGAGCACGAGCAGTTCGGCCGGACGCCGTCCGCCGACGACGGTCGGCGCGGTCACCAGGGTCATGAAGGCGTCAGCCTTGAGCTGGTCGAAGCTGCGGCGGTCGTCGGGCTTGGCCTTCTCGGCAGCGACGGCGGCATCGAACGCGGCGGAGAACCGAGCGTCGTTCTCGGGGTCGAGACTGACCTGGGTGTGGCACATGCCCTCGCGATCCGTCCAGCGGCGAACCGTCCGCTGCGAGCGCAACTGCTCGTGGTGCCGCAGCCCCTCGTCTTGCGACAGACGGCGAGCAAGGTCGCGGACCTTGCGGGCGAAGTTGTCGACCGACATCGACGCGGCCTGCTCGACGAGCTCCGGTGCCCTGGTGGCCAGCTCCCTGCGTTCCCGATCGTCCAGTCGGTTGGCGGCACGGGCGATCGCGTCGGCGTGTCCGGCTGACAGCGTCCCCGCCGCTAGCGCATCGTGGACGTCGGGCATCGCTGCGCACACCGTCGCGCGGTTCCTGGATCACATCGGCTTCGCGTGATGACCGACGACCTCCAGCCGAAGCCAGTTCGGCCGACCGCGCCACGACGGCTGCGTCGACCGCGTCGAGCCAGCCACGCACCCGCTGCACCCCGACGGCCAAGGCCTTCAGCTCGGCGGCATCGCACGCGATGGGGTCGATCGCCAGGACCTCCTGCATCAGGTCGATGACACCTCGGGCCAACATGAGTTCATGTTAACGAACATATGTTCCTTTGTCAGAGACCCCAGAGTTCTTCACGGTAGCACCACCGTCGTCTCACAGCACGTCGCGGCGGGGGATGACCACCACCGTGCCGTCGGGCTCGTGGTGCACGCTGACCCGGACGCCGTAGAACTCGGCCAGCGTCTCGGCCTGCAGCACGTCGATCGCCGGGCCGGCGGCGACGCACTGGCCCTCGTGGAGCAGGGCGAGGCGATCGCTGTACTGACCGGCGAGGGTGAGGTCGTGCATCGCCGACACGACGGTCAGGCCGTGGTCGCGGCGCAGGCGGGCGACGAGCTCGAGGGCCTGCTGCTGGTGGCCGATGTCGAGGGCGCTGGTCGGTTCGTCGAGCAGCATGATCGGCGCTTCCTGGGCCAGGGCGCGGGCGATGACCAACCGCTGGCGCTCACCGCCGCTGAGGGTCCCCAGCCGCCGCCCGGCGAACGCCTGCAGCTCGAGGCGCTCCAACACGTCGGCCGTCATCGCCTTGTCGTGGCGGCTCTCGGTCCCGAAGTAGCCGACGTACGGCGTCCGGCCGAGGAGCACGTACTCGAACCCGCGTCATGTCGTCGGGGATCATCGGCGACTGCGGCACGTAGGCGACGAGGGCGGCCCGGCGTCGGCGGCTCCGCAACGACAGGGACGAGCCGTCGACGAGGACGTCGCCCGTCGCCTCGACGAGCGCCGACCACGGCGCGCAGCAACGACGACTTGCCAGCACCGTTGGGCCCGATCAGCCCGAGCCACTCGCCGGAGTGCACGACGTCGCTGAACGGCGCCAGCGCCTGGTGCCGGCCGTAGTGGACGGCGAGCTCGCGCAGCTCGAGCGAGCTCATCGCGACGCTCCCCTGCGACCGCGCCCGCAACACGATGATGAGGAACGGCGCGCCGAGGAACGCGGTGACGACGCCGATCGGGGTCTCGGCCGGGTCGAGCAGGAGGCGGCCGGGGATGTCGGCGAGGATCAGGAAGGCGGCGCCGAAGATGAACGACAGCGGGAGCACACGTCGATAGCTCGACCCGGCCACGAGCCGCACGACGTGCGGGACCATGATCCCGACGAACCCGATCAGCCCGCTCACCGACACGACCGCGGCGGTGCCCAGCGTCGCCGCGATGACCACGACGAGGCGGACGCGGGCAACCGGCGCGCCGAGCGTCGACGCCTCGTCCTCGCCGATGCGGAACACGTCGAGCTGGCGGCGGTGGGCCAGCAACACCGCGGCGGCCACGACGACGTACGGCAGCACGAGGCGGACGTCGCTCCACTGGGCGGTCGACAGCCGGCCGAGGATCCACGAGTACACCTCGCGGACGACCGCGACGTTGCGCTGCAGCAGGAACGTCTGCACCGCGCTGGCGAGGGCCGACACGGCGACGCCCGCCAGCACGAGGGTGACGCCGGTGCGGCTGCCACCGAACGACGCCCCGACCACGTACGTGACGAAGACGGTGACGATGGCGACGACGAACGCGGCGACCGGCGCCGGATCGACCGCCCATGCCGCCGTCGACGCCGCGCCACACCGTGAACACCAGCGTCGCCCCGAGCCCGGCGCCGGCCGCCACGCCGAGCAGGTACGGATCGACGAGCGGGTTGCGGAACACGCCCTGGTAGCTGGCGCCGGCGAGCGACAGCATCGCCCCGACGATGCCGCCGAGGACGACACGCGGCATGCGCACCTGCCAGACGATGTTCCACTGCGACTCGGTGACACGCCGCTGTCGATGTGATCCCCGGGAGGTGGTCGAGCAGCGCCAGCGGCACCCGCCACCACGTCGGCCCGGCCGGGCCGAGCACGACGCCGGCGAGGAAGGCGACGATGAGCACGGCGCCGGCGATCGAGCGACCAGCGCAGCCCGCCGCCGTGGCGCGCCGCCACCGCGACGGCGTCGACGGACGCCGCCGCGGTCGGCGCGGCGATGGCCTCAGCCGGCGGGGACGGCGACCTGTTGGACAGCATCGTGGACCTGCCTCGCGTAGTCGACGACGCGCGGGCCCCAGCGCGAGGCGATGTCGTCGTCCATGGCGAAGACGTGGCCCTCCTTGACGGCCGTGATGTCGGCCCAGCCCGGGCGGGCCTTGAGCGTCTCGAGGCTCTGCCCGCAGCACTTCGTGTCGGCGAGGAAGATCAGGTCGGGGTTGGCATCGATGATCGCTTCCTTGCTCAGCTGCGGGTACCCGGACGGGTCGTCGGCGGCGTCGGCGATGTTGGACAGCCCGAACATCTCGTAGACCTGGCCGATGAACGTGTTCGAGCCGGCCGCTGTAGCCGGTGTCGTCGAGCTCGTGGAAGACGGCGAGCGGCACCTCCGACGTCGGCACGTCCTTGGCCAGCGCGTCGAGGTCGGTCTGCATCTGCCCCACCAGCTCGGCAGCGTCGGCGACGTGGCCGGTGGCCGCCCCGAGCTGCTCGATCTGGGTGTACGTGTCGTCGAACGTCGTCGCCGCGGTGCCGACCCAGACCTTCAGGCCCAGCCCTCGAGCTGCGACTTCAGCTTGTCGTCGCCGGAGATGACGACGAGGTCGGGGTCGTAGCCGGCGATCGCCTCGACGTTCGGCGTGTAGCCCGACAGGTCGGTCATCTTGGCCGCGGCTTCGGCCGGGTAGTTCGACTGGTCGTCGACGGCGACGACCTGGTCGCCGGCGCCGATCGCGAACAGCATCTCGGTGGCCGTCGACGACAGCGACACGATGCGCGACGGCACGGCGCCTGGTTCGGTGGTCGGTCGTCGCCGCTGCGGACGATGGTCGTCGTCGCTGCGGCGGTGGTCGTCGTCGCCGCAACCGTCGTCGCCGACGCAGTCGTCGTCGTCACCGCCGCATGCCGTCGCGAACAGGACGAGGCCGGCGAGCGCGCCGGCGAGCAGTGGCCTCACAGCCATGGTTCCTCCATCGAGTTGGAGGACAAGAATCCGGCAGCGTCTCCGCCAACCGCCCTTGCCTCGAGGGTCTGGTTGTCGCGCGCAGGGCCAGGCGACCGGACTTGTCCGCCGTGGTGGCGGCTTCACCGTTGCGGGTCAGTGCCGGGCTCTCACCGGACTTCGCTGGGTCCTGCGACCGGGCGCAACGGTAGCGGGCCAGGCACACGGCCGTACACTCCGCCACCGTGTCGACCGGCGCGCTGACCTTGCTGCTCGGCGGGGCGCGCAGCGGCAAGAGCGCGTTGGCCGTGGAGATCGGCCGCCGCCACCTCGGACCGGTGACGTTCATCGCCACCTCGCCGTCCACGATCGACGCCGAGCTGTCCGACCGCATCGCCCGCCACCGCGCCGAGCGACCGGCGTGGCCGACCATCGAGGAACCGGTCGACCTGGCCGCCGCCCTCGACGCCGCCGGGAGCGACATGGCGATCGTCGACTGCCTGACGCTGTGGGTGAGCAACCTGGTGCACCGCGGCGACGACGACGCCACCATCGAGTCGACCGCCTCCGACGTCGCCGCCGCGAGCGCCGATCGCGGTGGACCAACCGTTGTCATCACGAATGAAGTCGGGCTCGGCGTGCATCCCACGACCGAGCTCGGCCGGCGCTACCGCGACCTGCTCGGCCGCGTCAACCAACGATGGGCCGCGGCGGCCGACACCGCGTTGCTGCTCGTCGCCGGCCGCGCCATCCCCCTCACCGACCCCTGGACGATGCTGTGACCCGCCTCCACGACCTGCTCCACGACCTCCCCAGCCCCGACGCGGCGTGCGCTGCCGCCGTGCACGAGCGAGCGTCCCAGATCCTGCGCCCGAGCGGCGCCTTGGCGTGGCTCGACGAGATCGCCGAGTGGATCGCCGGGTGGCACCGCACCGACCGGCCGCGGATCGAGCGGCCGGTCGGGCTGATCTTCGCCGCCGACCACGGGGTCGCGGCCGCCGAAGCGGTCAGCGCCTATCCCACCGACGTGACGGCGGCGATGTTCGACGCCTATCGCCACGGCCGCTCCACGATCAGCGCCTTCGCCCGTCAGGTGGGAGCCACCGTCGTCGCGGTCGACGTCGGGATCGGCAAGCCGACGAACGACATCCGGTTCGAGGCCGCCCTCGAACCGGAGCGCTTCGACGAGCTCGTCGACGTCGCCGTCGCGGCAGTCGACCGGCTCGACGGCGACCTGCTGGTCGTCGGCGAGATGGGCATCGGCAACACGACACCGTCGGCGGCGATCGCCGCCGCCCTGGCCGGCGGGGAGACCGCGGCGTGGGTCGGGCGGGGCACCGGCATCGACGACGCCGGCCTCGACCGCAAGCGGATCGCCGTGCAGCAGGCCGTGCGGCGCATCGCGGGCGTCACCGACCCCATCGAGGTGCTGCGCGAGGTGGGCGGGTCCGAGCTGGTGGCCATCGCCGCCGCCGTGGTCGCGGCCCGCCACCGGTCGTTGCCCGTCGTGCTCGACGGCTACGTGGTGACGTCGTCCGTGCTCCCCCTCGTGATGGCCGAGCCGACGGCGCTCGACCACTGCACCGTCGGCCACTGCTCGGCCGAGGCCGGCCACCGCCGCCTCCTCGAGCGCCTCGGCAAACGACCGTTGCTCGACCTCGACATGCGCCTCGGCGAGGGCAGCGGGGCGATGGCCGCCGTCCCGCTCGTCGCGATGGCATGTGCCGGCATCACCGAGGTGCCGACGTTCGCCGAGTGGTTCGGCGAACCGGGCTGACACCCGTTGCGAGATCGCAGCGGCTTCATCGGCGCCGTCCAGTTCCTGACCCGGGTGCCGGTCCGGCGGGCGACCGCGGCCGACACCGCCGCCGTCGTCATCTGGTTCCCCGTCGTCGGCGCGCTGATCGGCGCGCTCTCCGGCGGGATCGTCGCCGGACTCACCCACCTCGTGCCGAGCTCCGTCGCGGCAGCCGTCGGCGTGCTCGTCGGCGTCCTCGTCACGGGCGCCTTCCACGAGGACGGCCTCGCCGACACCGCCGATGCGGTCGCCGGTGGGGCGACGCGGGAGCGGCGCTTCGAGATCCTGAAGGACCCCCGCCACGGCACGTACGGGGTCGCCGCGCTGTGCGGCTCGATCGTGCTGCGCGTGGTCGCCGTCGCCACGCTCGGCCCGGCGGCGGCCTTCGCCGGGCTGGTGGCCGCCCATGCCCTGGCCCGTGGAGCGGCCGTGGCGGCGATGGCCGCCGTCCCGGTCGCCCGCCCCGACGGCCTCGGCGCCGACTACGCCCGATCGGTCGGGCGTGGTCGGGCCGGGGCCGCCGGCCTGCTCGCCGTGGCGATCGCGGCCCTCGCCACGGGATGGTGGATCGGGCCGCTCGCCGTGGCTGCCGTCGTCGGCGCCGCCGCCGTGGCCATGCTCGCCCGGCGGGCCTTCGGCGGCGTCACCGGCGACATCCTCGGCGCCATCGAGCAGGTCGTCGAGATGCTGGTGCTCATCGTCGTGAGCGGCCTCGCCGAACGGCACGCCGTGTGGTGGACGTGAGCGCTCAGTCGCCGAGCAGGTAGGCCTCGTCGGCGCACTCCTCCTGCCAGAAGTGGACACCGTCGACGCTCAGCTCGGTGCAGACGTGCGCTTCGACGATCTGCGACAGGGTCACCGGCGACAGATCGACGGAGAACCCGTCGTGGTCGTCGCCGTCGACCTCGACGATGCCGCCGTGGCGGGTGTCGATCATGTTGCCGCCGCCGTCCCAGTAGCTGATGTGCATGCGGGCGAACAGCCCGTCGGCGTCCTCCACGTGGAGGGTGCCGGTCAGCCGTGGCGTGTAGAAGCCGTTGACGATGTTCCACGACATGTTGCCCGAGCCGACCGGCGAGTGGACGCCCCACACGCTGCCGCCGAAGTCGGCGCGTGGGCCGTTGACCTTCACGTTGTCGTTGTCCAACGCGGCGTGGGCCGTCGACGACGCCGCCACCGCGACGACCGCCGCAGCAGCGATCGCGATGCCGACGCCGCGTCGAGCACGCCGTCCGGTTGATGTGGTGATGCCCATGGTTCGCTCCTTCGGGGTGGCGACCGCCGTGGTCACCAGGTGGGGCCACCATGGAGACGGCCCGCTAACCGAGCGCTAGCCAGGTCCGCCACAACGGACGAGGACCGACCGGTCAGGCGGCCCGATCGTGCTCGCTCGGTTCCGCCGACGCGGCCGGCGCGGCCGGCGCGGCCACGGTCCACGTCATCGCCAGCCGATGATCGTCGGAGGCCTGCCACGTCGCGGTGAGGCGCGGCGAGGCCGATGGGCGATGCGGTGTTCTGTGCATGGCTCGACGATGGACGACGGTCGCTTCGTGCGCAGTCGGGCGATCGATGGATGGCCTGGCTGGACGCGACGTCGGCCGATCGGCTGACCGGCCATCAGCCGATCGCCTCAGCGGCGGGCGGCGGCCACGGCCGCGACCAGGACGTCCTCGACGCGTTCGGGCGCGCCCGCCGTCGCCGGCGTGCGTCGTCAGGAAGGCCCACGCCAGCCCGAGCGCAGGCCGGGCGGCCGCCCACTGCCCGCCGAGGCCGCCCATGCCGACGTCCGGACCATCGAGGCGACCGCCGGCGAGCGTCCACGTGACGGTCTCGTCGACGAAGAGGTCGTGACCGGTCACGGCGGGCCGCCCGACGTCGGTCGGGAGCTGCCCGTCGAGGAAGGCCTGCCAGAACCCGGCGAGGCCGCGGGCGGTCGCATGCCCGTTCACGGCCGGCACCTCCGCCTGGCGCCAGCGGCGATCGTTGACGTCGACCCACCGACCGGCCGCCCGGCTGCGGATGGAACCCGGCGGGCCGCAGAGGGCGGCCCATCCCGCGGGACCGAGCCCGACGGTGTCGGCGACGCGCTCCAGGTCGCCGTCGCCGACACCGACGTGGATGTCGAGTCCGAGCGGGCCGGTGATCTCGTCGGCGAGGAACCGCCCGACCATCCGCCCGTCGATGCGCCGCACGACCTCCCCGACCAGGTGGCCGAACGTCTGGGCGTGCTCGCACACGACCTCCCCCGGCGGGAAGTCGGGGACCATCGCGGCCAGCGCGGCGATCGATCGTGGCCAGTCCGTCAGGGCCACGTCAGGCAACGAGACCCGGCCGGCCGTGTGGCTGAGCAGGTGGCGGACGAGGAGGCGGTCGTCATCGAGCTCGGGCCAGATCGCGGCGACGTGGTCGTCCAGCGAGACGGCGCCCTGGTCGACGAGGCGCAGCAGGCACGATCCGGTGATCGGCTTCACCGCCGACCACGTGCAGAGGAGGCTGCGGGCACCGAGGTCCGTCGTCCAGATGTCGACGACGGGCTGCCCGTCCACGAACGCGGCGACGGTCACGCCGGGTCCACAGCCGACGACGGTGTCGGCAACGACCTCGTAGCCGGGGGCGACCGAACCCTCCACCCTCACCGTGGCCATCCTCCCCGCGTCACGATCGGAAGTAGGCGCCCGGCGTGGTGCCCGTGGTCCGGCGGAAGGCGGCGACGAACGCGCTCGTCGACGCGTAGCCGACGTCGTGGGCGACGCGTGTGACCGTCGCGCCATCGGCCAGCCGGCCGAGCGCGTCGGCGATGCGCACGTGCGTACGCCACCGTTCGAAGCCCATGCCCGTCTCGCGGCTGATCACGCGGGCCAGCGTGCGGCCGCTGGCGCCGACGTGGCGGCCCCACTCGGCCAGCGAGCGACCGTCGGCAGGATCGGCGCGCAGCGCGGCAGCGATCGTCACCGCCCGGGGGTCGGTTGGCGTCGGCACGTCGAGGACGGCCACCGGCAGCGGGGCCAGCAGGTCGAACACGACGGCCTCGACGCGACGGCGCTGGTCGACCGTCAGCTCGCCACCGAGGTGCTGGAGCAGCTCGGCCAGGATGCCCGACACCTCGACCACCGTCGGCTCCGTCCACTCGATCGGGCAGGCGGCCGGATCGAAGTAGATGCCCATCATCGTCGTGGCCCCGCCGATCAGCACCTCGTGGGGCATGTCGGCCGGGATCCACAGGCCACGCGAGCGCGGCAGCACCCACACGCGCGGGCTCACGCGCATCGTGACCAGCCCGTGCGACGCCCACGCCAGCTGGTGCGTGGGATGGCGATGGCTGGCGAAGCGGTGCCCGTCGGGCAGCGCGAACGACAGCACGCTGATCCCGCCCGACCCGGGGAGGTCGTGTCGCTCTGTCGACATCCGATGTCACGCTAGGCCGTCGCTGCCACCCGCCGCTCGGCCGTACGTTCATCCGATGAACCAGCAGCACCTCGACATCCTCGGCACGGACGAGTGGCGCCAGACCCTGGAGGATCGCGTCCTGCCGTTCGCCTTCGGTCCGCTCGGACCGGACGCGCTCGGCCCCGACGTGCTCGAGGTCGGACCGGGACCGGGCATGACGACCGACCTGCTGCGCGACCGCCTGCCGCGGCTGACGAGCATCGAGCTCGACCCCGATCTGGCCGCTGCGCTGCGCACCCGGCTCGCCGGCTCGAACGTCGACGTCGTCGAAGGCGACGGGACGGCGATGCCGTTCGACGATCGACGCTTCAGCGGCGCGGTCATGTTCACGATGCTGCACCACGTCCCGACCGTCGAGCTGCAGGACGCCATGCTCCGCGAGGTCGCTCGCGTGCTGCAGCCCGGCGGGCTCTTCGTCGCCAGTGACGGCGTCGCCCGCGACGAGCTCGCCGCCCTCCACACCGACGACATCTACAACCCGGTCGACCCGGCGACGCTCGAGGCCCGGCTCACCGCCGCCGGCTTCACCGAGATCGAGGTCGAGTCCAATCCCCTCGCCTGGGCCTGCCGGGCCCGCACCTGATCCGCCGGCGAGCCGGGTCGGGCCTGGCTCGCTAGGGTCGCCGCCCGATGGCGCACTGGCTGTTGAAGAGCGAACCGGACACCTTCGGCTACGACGACCTCGTCGCCAACGGTCGCGAGGGCTGGGACGGCGTCCGCAACTACACGGCGCGCATCCACCTGCGGGCGATGCGCAAGGGCGACACGGCGATCTTCTACCACTCCAACGCCAAGCCGCCCGGGGCGGCCGGGATCTGCAGGATCGTGCGCGAGGCCGAACCGGACCCGACCCAGTTCGACCCCACCAGCCACTACTACGACCCCGGCTCGAAGCTCGCCGATCCACGGTGGGACTGGGTGACGGTGGCGCCGGTCCGACCCCTGAAGCGCTTCGTCTCGCTCGATGAGCTGCGCACGATCCCGGAGATGGCGGACAGCCAGCTGCTGGCCCGCGGCAACCGGCTCTCGGTGCTGCCGCTGCGCGACGTCGAGTACGACGCCATCCTGCGCGCCGGCGGCGTCCGGCCGCCGCGTCGCTGACGGTCCGACCGACGTATCACCGGGCGGTGCCCGGGGCTCCTGTCGGTGTGCTGCCGATCGCTGCCGTCGTGACGACCTCGTGCGGACGACTGCCGGGGTCCGACCGACCCACCGGCACGTCGCTCCCCCAGGTGGCCATCGTCAGCGATGCCCTGCGCCACGTCGGCTGGACGTTCGTGATGGCCTCGCCAGCAGGCGGCGAGGTCCCCGTCGACCCGGCCGATGACGTCGCCGAATGGGCGGCGGCCCGGACCGAGCTCGCCGCGACGACGCCCCTGCGGGCGCTCGCACCCGCGGCGGTCGGCGTGTGGATCGTGCTCGGCGGGCCAGGCGCGCGCGGCGACCTCGCCGACGACGCCGACCTGGCGACGCTCCTGCACGACGCCGCGGCCGCCGGCGCCATCGTCATGGCCGTCGACCACGGCACCGCTGCCCTCGCCGCACGGCCGCACCGCGGCGATCCGCTCGCCGCCGGGCGCCGGGTCACCGGGCCCAGCGACGCCGAGGCGCGGCGCGCGCCGTGGACGATGGGCGAGCGGTCCGACCACCGAGCAGCGGCTGCGCGCCGCCGGCGGGCGCTACTTCGCGCGGGCCGCCGGCCGCCCGCACCTCGTCGTCGACGGCCACCTCGTGACCGCCCAGAACACGGCGTCGATCGGCCTCGCCGTCGCCCACGTCCTCGCGATCGCCGAGCCATGGCGCGCTGCGGCGTGAGCGCGCCGATGGAAGCGATCGCCGCCCGCCTCGGCCTCCCACCAGTCCTCCTCCAGGGCCCGGTCCGGTGCATCGCGTCGAGCATGTCGACGCGCTGCGCCGGGCCGCGGAGGAGCGAGCGGGTGCGCCGCCCGAGCCGCGCTCAGCGTCGCGAGGGCGGGAACAGGCGGGCGGCCGGATCGAAGTCGGCGTAGAGGCCTTCTTCGGTGGTCATGTGCATGAACTCCGACATGCGGGCGATCGCCGCGTCGTTGCCGTTCGTGCTCGTCTGCAGCAGCTCGTGGAGCTCGGAGGACGCACCGTCGGGCAGGCGGGCGGCGGCGATCTCGTCCAGTCGGGTGCGGGCCTTGAGCAACGTACGGGGCCGGAAGCGGGTCGGCCACAGGTCCGTGGTGGGCTGGTAGTCGCGCAGCACCTGGCGGGCCAACGACACCTTGTGCACCTCGGTCGGCCCGTCGGCGATGCCGAGCCAGTCGGTGGCGCGGGTGATCGGCAACGTGTTGGTCGTGCCGAGCGCGCCGTGGATGTGCGTCGCCTTGTACGCCATCTCGCGCTGGATCTCGGCCGCCTTGACCTTGCACGCCGCGACGTAGCGCCGGGCGGCGCCGTAGCCGTTCTGCTCGATCATCCAGGCCGCCTGCAGGATCAGGAGGCGGAACTGCGTGAGCTCGAGCCAGGCGTCGGCGACCATCTCCTGCACCATCTGCTTCTCGGCGAGCAGGCCGCCCTGCGTGTGGCGCGACAGCGCCCGCTCGCAGATCATCTCGAACTCCCGCTTGGCGAGCGCGACGGCGCGCATGGCGTGGTGCATGCGGCCGGCGCTCAGCCGGCGCTGCGCCATCTCGAACGCCTTGCCCTGGTCGCCGATCAGGTGGTCGGCCGGCACGCGCACGTCCTGGTAGCGGATGTAGGGGTGGTGGCCGAAGCCGACCCCGCGGTACTCCTCGTCGTCGTCATCGCGGCCGCCGAGCTCCCCGAAGATGCGCACGCCGGGCGCGTTGGTCGGGACGATGAACATCGACATGCCCTGGTAGGCGCTGGCGTCGGGATCGGTCACGGCCATCAGCAGGATCAGGTCGGCCTGCTCGGCGCCCGACGAGAAGAACTTGTCGCCGTTGATGACCCACTCGTCACCGTCGCGGACGGCCTGGCAGCGGAACCCGGTCGGGTCAGCGCCGCCGTGCGGCTCGGTCATCGAGTAGATCATCGTGATCTTGCCCTCGAGCAGCGGGAAGAGCCAGCGCTCCTTCTGCGGATCCGTGCCGAAGACGGCGAGCACGTCCGACTGGCCGCTGCCCGGCGTCCCGGGCCCCGTGGCGAAGACGTGGGGCGCCCAGTACGAGCGACCGATCACCTCGTTGAGCAGGGCCAGGTTGACCTCGCCGAAGCCCTGCCCGCCCTGGTCGACCGGCAGGTGCGCGGCATACAGGTTCTGGTCCTTGACCTCCTGGCGCCACTGCTCGAAGAGGGCGGCGACCGCGCCCTCCGGCTTGCCGACGTCGACCACGTCGTAGAGCAGCGACTCGACCGGCTCGATCTCCTCGGCCACGAAGCGGTCGGCCCAGTCGAGTCGCGCCTGCACGTCGGGGTCGGTGCTGAAGTCCCATGCCATGGCCAGATGCCTCCCAGATCACATGTCCTGGCCCCGATGCTGCCATTGCCGACGTCCCGGCGGAGAAGCCGGGTCGCGCGGCTCAGTCCACGAGCTGCGAGATGCGGCTGATCCCCTCGGCCAGATCGGTGTCACCGAGGGCGAACGAGAAGCGGGCGTAGCCAGGTGCCCCGAAGGCCTCGCCGGGCACGAACGCCACCTTGGCCTCGCTGAGCACGAAGTCGGCGAGCTCCAGCGTGGTCGAGCACGTCGTGCCGCGGATGTCGCGCCCGAGCAGCTCCTGGAAGTTCGGGAAGCAGTAGAAGGCACCCTGGGGCGCGAGGCACGTCACGCCGGGGATCGCCGACAGCATCGAGTGCATCATCGTGCCGCGCCGCTCGAAGGCGTCGCGCATCATGGCCACCGCTTCGAGGTCCCCGCTGACCGCGGCGAGGGCGGCCCGCTGGGCGACGTTGGAGACGTTGGACGTCGCGTGGCTCTGGAAGTTCGTCGCCGCCTTGGTGACGTCGGGGGGCGCGATCATCCAGCCGACGCGCCAGCCGGTCATGGCGTACGTCTTGGCCACGCCGTTCACGATGATGCACTGGTCGGCGATGTCGGGGACCAGCACCGGCATCGACGTGAACTCGTGCGGGCCGTACGTCAGGTGCTCGTAGATCTCGTCGGTGATCACCCACACCCCGCGTTCGACGGCCCACTGCCCGATGGCCGCCACCGCCTCCGGGGGGTACACGGCGCCGGACGGGTTGTCCGGGCTGACGAACAGCAGCACCTTGGTGCGCTCGGTGTAGGCCGCCTCGAGCTGGTCGACGGTGACCTGGAAGCCGGTCTCCTCGGTGGTCTCGATGACCTTCGGAACACCGCCGGCGAGCGTCACCGCCTCCGGGTACGTCGTCCAGTACGGCGCCGGCAGGAGGACCTCGTCGCCGGGATCGCACAGCGCGGCGAACGCGGTGTACACGGCGTGCTTGCCGCCGTTCGTCACCAGCACCTGTGACCCCGCGCAGTCGAAGCCGCTGTCGCGCTTGGTCTTGTGGGCGATCGCCTCCTTCAGCTCGGGGAGGCCGCCGGCCGGCGTGTAGCGGTGGTTCTTGGGATCGCGACAGGCCGCGACGGCGGCTTCGACGATGTGCTCGGGTGTCGGGAAGTCGGGTTCCCCGGCGCCGAACCCGATGACCGCCTCGCCCTGGGCCTGCAGCGCCTTGGCCTTGGCGTCGACGGCCAGCGTCGCCGACTCGGCGATGGCGGACAGGCGTTCGGACACCCGACGTTCGGAACCACGTGACACAGGGCAACCCTTTCGGAGCGATGGAGACCGCCTGACATGCTGTCACAGTGAGCGTTGCGCCCCCCACCGCGTTGAGCATCCCCAGCGAGCTGCTGCCCGCCGACGGCCGCTTCGGGTGCGGGCCCTCCAAGGTGCGCCCCGAGCAGCTCGACGCGCTCGTCGCGGCGGGTTCCACCGTGATGGGGACGTCGCATCGCCAGGCGCCGGTCAAGCAGGTCGTCGGGGCCGTGCGCGCCGGGCTGCGCGACCTGTTCCGGCTTCCTGACGGCTGGGAGATCGTGCTCGGCAACGGCGGCACCACGGTGTTCTGGGACGTCGCCTCGTTCGGCCTCGTCGAGCAGCGCAGCGCCCACCTCGTGTTCGGCGAGTTCTCCTCGAAGTTCGCCGAGGTCTGCGCGACCGCACCTCACCTCGGCGATCCCCACGTCACGAAGAGCGACCCGGGCGACCACCCCGAGGCGGTCGCGGTGGACGGGGTCGACCTCTACGCCCTCACCCACAACGAGACCTCGACGGGCGTCGCCATGGAGCTGCGCCGGCCGGCCGGGATCGGCGACGCGCTGGTGGCCGTCGACGCCACCTCGGGCGCCGGCGGCCTGCCCTGGGACCCTGCCGACGTCGACGTCTACTACTTCGCGCCGCAGAAGTGCTTCGCCTCCGACGGCGGGCTCTGGGTCGCCGCCTGCTCGCCGGCCGCCGTCGAGCGCATCGAGCGCCTCGCCGCGTCCGACCGCTGGCGGCCGGCGTCGTTGGACCTCGGGATCGCCCTGACGAACAGCCGCCTCGACCAGACGTACAACACGCCGGCCGTCGCCACCCTGCTGCTGTTCGCCGAGCAGCTGCGGTGGATGAACGGCTCGGGCGGGCTCGACTGGTGCGTGAAGCGCAGCCAGGCGTCGTCGGGCCACCTGTACGAGTGGGCCGAGTCGCGGGAGTGGGCGACGCCGTTCGTCACCGACCCGGCGAAGCGCTCGGCCGTCGTCGGCACCATCGATCTCGACGCCGCGCTCGTCGCCGACAAGGTCTGCGCCGCGCTGCGCGCCAACGGCATCGTCGACACCGACAGCTACCGCAAGCTCGGGCGCAACCAGCTGCGCATCGGGATGTTCCCGGCGATCGAGCCGGGCGATGTCGAGGCCCTCACGGCGTGCATCGACCACCTCGTCGAGCACCACGCCGACTCGCTCGCGCCGTAGGGTCGTCCCATGATCGTCGACGACGTGCTGGCCCTCGACGTCGACGCGCTGGCCCCGCTCCAGCACCCTGTCCTGCTGATCGGGTTGACCGGCTGGTTCGACGTCGCCGGCGCCGCGACGGCGGCCCTCGCCGAGATCACCGACGGCGCCCTGACGGTCGGCGAGATCGACGCCGATCCGTTCTACGACTTCACCCAGGAGCGCCCCACCGTCGAGCTCGTCGACGGCGAGACCCGCCAGGTGTCGTGGCCGGCCAACGACTTCAAGGTCGTGCGCACCGGCGGCGCCCACGACCTCGTCGTGCTCAGCGGCGTCGAGCCCCACCTCGCCTGGCCGCTGTACATCGCCTGCTCCCGCCGGATCGTCGAGCAGCTCCACTGCGAGGCCGTCGTCACGCTCGGCGCCACGGCCGACGCCCTCCCGCACACCCGGATGCCACCCGTCGTCGGCAGCACGGCCGACCCCGAGCTGGCCCGCCGTCTCGCCCTGTCAGCCCCGACGTACCAGGGGATCACCGGGCTGATCGGGGCGCTCCACGTCGACATGGAGCGCGCCGGCGTGCCGACGATCTCGCTGCGCGTGGGCGTCCCGCACTACCTCACCCACCTCGAGCACCCGCTCGCCGTGGCCGCCCTGGTGCAGCACCTCGCCCACGTGCTCGGGACTCCCGCTCAACGTCGATGTGCAACAGGCCGCCGACCGCTGGCGCGTGCAGCACGACGAGCTCGTCGCGGACGACGAGCAGCTGCGGGCCTACGTGCGGATGCTCGAGATCGAGTACGACCGGCGGGCCGAGGCCACGCTGCGACGGGCCGACGACATCGGCGATCAGTTCGAGGCCTTCCTGCGCGAGCAGCGCGAGGAGCGCGGCCCCGACGATCCGTCGGCGTGACGATCAGCTCGACGGGGTGGCGCCGGCCGTCGTCGCCGACACCAGGGCGTACCAGTCCTCCATGCAGACGGTCGCCGTGACGGGCTGACCCTGCTGGGCCTGCCACTGCTCGAAGGCGGCCTGCGAATCCGGGCCGTACTCGCCGTCGAGACCGGAGTCCCCGACGCTGAACCCGAGCGTCGTCAGCATCACCTGCAGCTCGCGGACGCGATCGCCGGCGTCCAGCGCGTGGATCGGGATCGCCCCGACGAACGGCGGCGTCGGCGACATCGCGCACCCCTCCTCGGACTCGATCACGGGCGGCGGCCCGCTCGAGCCGGGCGTCGTCACGAGCTCGGTCGGCGGCGCCGTCGCTGGCGCCGCCGAGGTGGGGGCGGCGGAGCGTCGCGACCGCCGATGTCGACGTCGACGGGCGCACCGTCGTCGCCGGCGGGTCGGTCTGCGGCGGCGCGCGACTCGGCCTCCGAGGTCGACGGTGCAGCGACCGTGGTCGAGGTCGGCGCGGCGTCGTCGTCGCCCCCGCTGCAGCCAGCGAGGGCGACGACCGCCACCACGATGCCCGTGGCCACCGGCCACCGTCCGCGTCTGATCCCGTGAGCCCGCCTCGCCATCCCGGGAGGATGGCACAGGCGCGGCGTCACGCCTTGGCGGCCGCGAAGCCCTTGTCGAGGTCGGCGAGGATGTCCTCGATCGACTCCAGGCCGACGCTGAGGCGCACGAGGCCCGGATCGACGTCCGACGCCAGCTGCTCCTCGGGCGTCAGCTGGCTGTGCGTCGTGCTCGCCGGGTGGATCACGAGGCTGCGGACGTCGCCGATGTTGGCGACGTGGCTGTGCAGCTCGAGCGCCTCGACGAACTTCTTGCCCGCCTCCAAGCCGCCCTCGATCTGGAACGCCAGGACCGAGCCGTAGCCCTTGCCGGCGCCGAGCTTGGTCGCCCGCTCGTGCCACTTGCTGCTGGGCAGCCCGGCGTAGTTGACCGACAGGACCTGGCCCTGGCCGGTGAGGTAGTCGGCGACCTTCTGGGCGTTCTCGAAGTGCCGCTCCATGCGCAGGCTGAGCGTCTCGATGCCCTGCAGGATGAGGAAGGCGTTGAACGGCGAGATCGGGGCCCCGATGTCGCGCAGCAGCTGGACGCGGGCCTTGAGGATGTACGACCCGGCGCCGAGGGCCGGCCAGAACGGCAGGCCGTGGTAGCTCGGGTCGGGCTCGACGAAGCCCGGGAAGCGGCCGGATGCCGAGTAGTCGAACGTGCCGCTGTCGGTGATCGAGCCGCCGATCGAGTTGCCGTGGCCGCCGAGGAACTTGGTCAGGCTGTGCACGACGATGTCGGCGCCCCACTCGATCGGGCGGATCAGGTACGGCGACGGCACCGTGTTGTCGAGGATCAGCGGGACGCCGGCCTCGTGGGCCACGCCGGCCACGCCCTCGATGTCGAAGACGTCGTTCTTCGGGTTGGGGATCGTCTCGCCGAAGAAGGCGACGGTGTTCTCCTTGACGGCGGCCCGCCACTCGCCGAGGTCGTCGGGATCGTTGACGAACGTGACGTCGACGCCGAGCTTCGGGAACGTGTAGTGGAAGAGGTTGTACGTGCCGCCGTAGAGCGACGACGACGACACGATGTGCGTCCCGGCGCCGCCGAGGTTGAGGACGGCGAGCGTGGCGGCGGCCTGGCCGGAGCCGACCACGAGCGTGCCGGGCAGCCCGACCGCGGTGGTGCACCCGCCCTCCAGGGCGTTGACGCGGGCCTCCAGCACGGCCTGCGTCGGGTTCATGATCCGCGTGTAGACGTTGCCGATCTCGGCCAGCGCGAAGAGGTTCGCCGCCCGCTGGGTGTCGCCGAGGTCGTAGCTCGTCGTCTGGTAGATCGGCACCGCCCGCGCCCCGGTCGTCGGGTCCGGCACGGCACCGGCATGGATCTGGCGGGTCTCGAAACCCCACTGCTCGCTCATGGCGCGACAGCGTACGTCACCCAAACCCGATCGAAATCGTCAGGATTCGCTGCGTGGCCGTTTTCGCCAACTGTTTGCTGAAACGGCCAGAATCTGGCCGTCACCGCGAAGAGTTGGCGGATCCGGCCGCCGGGTCAGGACTCGAGGCGGGCCGTTGCCGAGCCCTTGATGACCTCGATGCCGTCCTGGTTGGTGGTGCTCACGTCGAGGTCGACCAGGTCGACGCCGTCCTCCTCGCGGATCGCCGTCACCGTCGCCGTGGAGGTGAGGGTGTCGCCGGGCCACACCTGGTAGGTGAAGCGCACGCCGTAGTACGTCAGCATGCCGTCACCCACGTAGTCGGTGAGCAGCCTGCCGGTGGCGCCCATCGACAACATGCCGTGGGCGAACACGCTCGGGTAGCCGGCCACCTTGGTGGTGAAGACCTCATCGGTGTGCAGCGGGTTGTAGTCGCCGGACGACCCGGCGTACTGCACGATCTGGGTGCGGGACAGGTTGTCGGCGACGACCTGGGTGGTCGTGTCGCCGACCTTCACGTCGGACTTCTTCAGGCCCATGGTCGCCTCCTCAGGCCTCGACGACGCGCTCGGTGCGAACACCGACGCCCCGTGCCGTGATGACCAGCTCACCGTTCTGGTCGCGGTACTCGGTGATCGATTCGCTGAAGACGAGCTTGCCGGAGCGCTTGCCTTCCTTCTCCCACGTCTTGCCGGGCTTGAGCGTGGCGGTCAGCACGTCGCCGGGGCGGATGTGGCGGTGGTACGTGAAGTGCTGCTCGGCGTGCAGCCCGCCGCCGCCGCCCCCTCCGCCGCCGCCGCCCCCACCGGAGCTCTCCTTCGGCTTGACGCCGGTCGGCTCCTTGGCCGAGCCGAACCACGCCTCGCCGATCTTCGGGCGCAGGAAGTAGTCGGGGTCGAACTGGGCGCTCGCCTGGGCGAACGTCGGCGGGGCCACGATGTCGGCGGCGTCGGTCTGCGACGGGTCGTAGATCGGGTTCGGATCCCCGACGGACCGGGCGAACATCAGGATGTGGCTCGCCTCGATGGGAAAGCGGTCGATGGCCATGGCGGCGGTTCTAGCAGCCCCCCGCAGGTCGGTTTGCAACCGGGGCCCGGACGCGCCATCGGAGGGTTTCGTGCAGGTACCCCCCGCACGAAACCCTCCGATGCAACGAAACCCTCGGATGGGGGCTCAGTGGGTCAGGTCTCGCCGCCGCTGGCGTCGGCGACCTTGGTCTTGCCTTGCGAGATCCACGGCATCATCGCCCGCAGGCGGGAGCCGACGAGCTCGACCGGGTGGTCCTTGCCCTCCTGCTGCAGCCGCTTGTAGTTCGGCCGGCCGGCCTCGGACTCCTTGATCCACTCCTCGGCGAAGCGGCCGTCCTGGATCTCGTCGAGGATGCGGCGCATCTCGGCGCGGGTCTCGTCGGTGACGATGCGCGGGCCGCGGGTCAGGTCACCGAACTCGGCGGTGTCGGAGATCGAGTAGCGCATGCCGGCGATCCCCTCCTCGTACATCAGGTCGACGATCAGCTTGACCTCGTGGAGGCACTCGAAGTACGCCATCTCCGGCGCGTAGCCGGCCGCGGTGAGCGTCTCGAACCCGGCCTGCACGAGGGCCGTGAGCCCGCCGCACAGCACGACCTGCTCGCCGAAGAGATCGGTCTCGGTCTCCTCCGGGAACGTCGTCTCGATGACGCCGGCGCGCGTGCCACCGATGGCGTCGGCGTAGGCCAACGCGAGGTCCTTGGCGCCGCCGGTGGCGTCCTGCTCGACGGCGATGAGCGTCGGCACGCCACCACCTTCGGTGTACGTGCGGCGCACGAGGTGGCCGGGGCCCTTCGGGGCGATCATGATCACGTCGACGCCCTCGGGGGCGGCGATGCGGCCGTAGCGCACGTTGAAGCCGTGGGCGAAGGCGAGGGCGTTGCCCGGCTGCAGGCCGGCGGCGACGTGCTCGTCGTAGATCGACTTCTGCTCGGTGTCGGGTGCGAGCAGCATCACGACGTCGGCAGCGGCGGCGGCCTCGGCGATCGGCAGCACCTTGAGGCCCTGGGCCTCGGCCTTGGCGATCGACGACGACCCCTCGCGCAGCCCGACGATCACGTCGACACCCGAGTCCTTGAGGTTCAGGGCATGGCCGTGGCCCTGCGACCCGTAGCCGATGATGGCCACCGTCTTGCCCTGGAGCAACGACGGGTCGGCGTCGTCGGCGTAGTACACGTTCGCGGTCATCGGTTAACCGGTCTTTCCTTTCACGGCGCGGAGGCGCGCTTGGCGGTCGAGCTTGGGGAGGGCCACGCGGCCCGTGCGCTGGAGCTCCACGATCCCGTACGGGTTGAGCAGCTCCTCGAAGTCGTCCAGCTTGTCAGGGTGGCCCTCGAGGCTCACGGTCAGCGCCTCGGCGCCGACGGCGAGCACCTTGGCCTCGAACACGCTGACGAGCTCCATGATCTGACCGCGGGTCTCGGGCTGCGCCCGCACCGTCAGCAGGATCAGCTCGCGCTCGACCGAGCGCCGGGGATCGAGCTCGGAGATCTTGATCACCTCGATGAGCTTGAACAGCTGCTTGGTGATCTGCTCGAGCGGCGTCGACTCGACGTCGACGACGATCGTGATGCGGCTGAACCCGTCGTCCTCTGCAGGCGCCACGGCGAGCGAGAAGATGTTGAACCCGCGGCGGGCGAACAGCCCGGCCACGCGGGCCAGGACGCCGGGCCGGTTCTGCACCAGCACCGACAGCACGTGGTGGTTGAACGGGTCGAGCTGCGTCATGCGCGGGCTCGTGGCGACGGCGCCGGTTCCGGCGGGCTGGACTGGCGCCCGGCCCAGGCGACCGGCTGGCGCGGCTCGCGCGACCGCCGGTGCTCGGTGTGCTCGATCTGATCGTTCATCATCGCAAGCTGTCCTTTCGTGACATCTGTTCGGCCGGGAGCACGACGTCGTCGTTGCTGGCACCGGCGGGGACCATCGGGAAGACCTTCTCCTGCCAGTCGACGCGGAACTCCACGACGACGGGGCGGTCGTTGATCGAGTTGGCCTTCTCGATGGCCGGCTCGACCTCTTCGGGCGACTCGACACGGATGCCGACGCAGCCCATCGCCTCGGCCCACATCACGTAGTCGGGCGAGTCCGGCGAGAGGTACACCTCGCTGTAGCGCTCGTCGTAGAACATCTCCTGCCACTGCCGGACCATGCCGAGGTAGCTGTTGTTCATCAGGCCGACCTTGATCGGGATCCGCTCCACCGATGCCGTGACCAGCTCCTGGGCCGTCATCTGGAAGCAGCCGTCGCCGTCGATCGCCCACACCGTGCGGTCGGGGCGGCCGACCTTGGCGCCGATGGCGGCCGGGATCGAGAAGCCCATCGTCCCGAGGCCGCCCGAGTTGACCCACGTGTAGGGCTCGGTGAACTTCCAGTACTGCGACGACCACATCTGGTGCTGGCCGACGCCGGAGGCGAGGATCGTCCCGTGCGGCGCGGCGTCGCGCAGCTTCTCGAGGCAGAACTGCGGCTTCAGCGCGCCGCCCGGCTCGCTGGCCTCGTACGTCAGCGGGAACTGCTCGCGCCAGCCGGAGATGCGGCTGCGCCACGCCGACGTGTCGGCGCGCGTCGCACCGCCCTCGAGCAGGTCGCGCACGGCCTTGATGATCTCCGCGGTCACGTACTTGCAGTCGCCGACGATGGGGACGTCCGGACGACGCACCTTGCCCTGCTCGGCCGGGTCGATGTCGACGTGGATCACCTTGGCCTCGGGAGCGAAGCTGTCGACGCGACCGGTGATGCGGTCGTCGAAGCGGGCGCCGAGGGTGATCAACAGGTCGCTGCGCTGCAGCGTGGCGATCGCCGTGGCGTTGCCGTGCATGCCGGGCATCCCGAGGCACAGCGGGTGGTCGTCGGGGAACGCACCGCGTGCCATCAGCGTCGTGACGACGTGCAGGTCGAGCAGCTCGGCGAGCTCGCGCACCTCCTCGGCGGCGCGGGCCTTGAGGACGCCGCCACCGATGTAGAGGACCGGCCGCTCCGACTCGAGGATCAGCTTGGCCGCCTCCTTGATCATGCGCGGGTGGCCCTTGGTGTTGGGGCGGTAGCCGGGCAACGAGTCGATCACCTCGGCATCGGTCGGCCAGTGCCACTCCATCGTGTTCTGCAGGACGTCCTTGGGGACGTCGACGAGCACCGGCCCCGGCCGCCCGGTCGACGCCAGGTGGAACGCCTGGCGGATCGCCAGCGGGAGGTCCTCGGCGCGCATCACGAGCTCGTTGTGCTTGGTGACGGAGCGGGTGATGCCGACGGTGTCGCACTCCTGGAAGGCGTCGCTGCCGATCGCGGCGGTCGACACCTGGCCGGTGATGGCGACCATCGGGATGGAGTCCATGAAGGCGTCCATCAGCGGGGTGACGAGGTTCGTCGCCGCCGGCCCCGACGTCACCATCGCCACGCCGGGGCGGCCGGTGACGTGGGCGTAGCCCTCGGCCATGTGCCCGGCACCCTGCTCGTGGCGCACGAGGATGTGGCGGATCGTCGACTCCAACAGCGGGTCGTAGGCCGGCAGGATGCAACCGCCGGGCAGACCGAAGATGACCTCCACCGCCTCCTGTTCGAGGCTCTTGATGAGGGCTTGGGCGCCGGTGATCTTCATGGGAGGCGGACTCCTGGTGACGGGGTGGAAACGAGGCTGAAAAGCAATCGACCTCCCGATGTCGGGAGGTCGAGGCGCACGCGGCAGGTGGGGCCGGTGCGCTACAAGATGAGTACGAGGGCGGCAGTGAACGCGCGCATCGTTGCGATGATGCCAGATGAACGGCCGCGAGACAACCCGCGAACCGCACGGCGCCCGGTTGCCGGCTGGAACGAAACGTTCCGTCGCAGTGAACGCCTCTCGGGCATGCAACGTCGATCGCCCGGTGCTGCCGCCGCCGTCGCCCTGCTCGCCGTCGCCGTGATGTCCTGCGGCGACGACGATGCGGCCGGCCCGACCACGACGAGCGCGGTGAGCACGACGAGCACGAAACCGGGGACGGCCCCGAGATCGTCGTTCTCGGTGACCTCCCGGTCACGTGCGACGGCACCAAGGCGACCGTCACGTCGACGGGCGTGGAGACCTTCACGATCAAGATCGGCACCGGCCCGTTCGAGAAGACGGTCGGGTTCGAGCCGAAGATGGACGACGCCATCGCCGAGATCCCGTGCACCGGCGCGGCCCAGTCGACCGTGCAGCTGCGGGGCTGTGGTGCCGACGATCAGTGCGCCATGTCGCCGGTCGCGCCGGTGTCGATCGTGGCCCCGACGACCACGACACGACGGGCGACGACCACCACCACGCACCCCGCCACCACGACCACCACGCCACGGTCGACGACGACCCACGCTGCAACGACCACGACGCACGCCGCCACGACGACGACCAGCAGCGCCACCACCACGACGGAGGCGGGCTGACACCGGGCGGCTAGCAGGCGGCCGACGTCCGATCCGTCTGCACCACCCACGACAGCGCGCCGGCCGGGAGGTAGATGCAGTGGCCGCCGGTGCGCACGGCGTCGTCGAGGTGGCGGCCGAGGAGCGGCGCCTGCTCGGCGATCGACGCGATCGCTCGGCGCAGGCTGCGCGCCACGTTGATGCGCGCCCGCTCGGCCACCGATCCGCTCGGCCGATCGCGACCACCGATGCCCACCGCCTGCGCCAGCTCGCGCATCAGCTCATCGACCTCGGTGCGGGCGCGGGCCGCACTGGCGGTGTCGCCGTCGGCACGAGCGCCGTCGAGCTCGGCCTGCAGGTCGTGCAGCCGCGCCCGGTGGGCCCGCTTGGCCGACGCGTCGAGCAGCGGCCCCAGGTCGGCCGAGGCGATCCCGACGTCCCGGCCCGAGAGCGCGATGGCCGAGATCTCCATGCCCGGCGCGACGAGGAGCCGCGCAGCTGGGCGACGCCGGTCCGCGCCAGCACGCGTCGCGCCGAGCGGCGAGCGGCGAGCTGATGGTCCACACGGGACCGTCCCGGCGCATCGCCGCTGAAGTGGCGGCGTCAGGCGGCAGCGGGTTCGGCGACGGCCGGCGCGACGTCGCGCGTGCGGTTCATGAACGGGCGCACGAGGACGTGGTCGATCGTGCCGAGCAGGATGATCAGGTCGAGCAGCAGCGACCAGTTGTCGACGTAGAAGAGGTCGAGGCGGCGGTAGGCCTCGAACGACGGGTTGTCCCGAGCCTCGACCTGCCACAGGCCGGTGATGCCGGGACGCACGAGGTGGCGCGCCTGCAGCTCGTCGGGGAACTCGGCGACCTCGGACGGCAGGGCCGGACGCGGGCCGACGAGGCTCATGTCGCCGCGCAGCACGTTGATCAGCTGCGGCAGCTCGTCGAAGCTGAACGCCCGGATCAGCTGTCCGACCTTGGTGACGCGCGGGTCGGACGTCAGCTTGAACAGCGGACCGGTGCGCTCGTTCTGCCCCTCGCGCAGGGCCACCAGCTTCGCTTCGGCGTCGACGCACATCGAGCGGAACTTGAGGATCTCGAACTCGACGCCGTTGCGGCCGACCCGCTTCTGGCGGAACAGCACCGGGCCGCGGTCGGTGAGCTTGATGGCGATGGCGATGGCGCCGAGCAACGGCGCCAGCGCGAACAGCAGCGCCACCGCGATCGTCATGTCGAACGCCCGCTTGAAGCCGATCTGGAGCGGTGACAGCGACGGCGACGACACGTAGAGCAGCGCTTCGTGGGCGATCGGCAGCGGCTGCACCCGACGGAAGTCGATGCCGGACAGGCCGGGATCGAGGAACAGGTCGCGGTCGCGGCCGAGCTCGTCATGGCGCAGCTTGTCGGCGAGCATCGGGCCGATGTCGCTGCTGCACAGGATGACGCCGTCGACCTGGGCCCGGTCCAGCACCCGCTCGGCGTCGGCGTAGTTGCCGAGCCAGAGGTCGTTGCGCTGGGCGGCCCGGGCTTCCCGGGCCGAGCCGATCATGCCGACGACGTGCACGCCCTGTTCGGAATGGGTCTCGAAGAGGTCGGCGAGGGCCATCGCCCGGCGGTCGGTGCCGACGATGATCACCCGCCGCGAGAAGCGCCCGGCCTTGCGCTGGGCGCCGACCCACGTGCGGTAGATGGAGCGCCAGCCGACGAGCGTGATCCACACCGCGACGCACCCGATGGCGATCTCCTCGACGTGGAAGTACAGGTGCAGGCCACGGTCGAGGACGATCGTGCCGAGCCCCATCAGCCCGACGGCCCGCGTGATCCGCGACAGCTCGATCGCCCGCACGCTGTTCAGCCGGCTCACCCACAGCTTCTGGCTGCGGATGGCGACCATCCCGAGCGTGGTCATCGCGATGGCCTGCGCCAGCAGCTCCTTCCAGGAGCTCGGCCCGATCGCCGCCACCGAGAAGATGACGAGGTAGAAGCCGAACAGGACGGCCAGCCCGTCGCCGGCGATCAGCATGTGCTCGAGGTGATCGGCCCGGATGCCGAACAGGCGGCTCGGTCGGCGCTGCCGGTGCGACGCCGCGGTCGGACGCGCCGGCGCCAGTGCCGGTGGACGTCCCACGTGCGTCAGACGCGGCGATGGGATCGTCGTCGTCCGGATGGTGCGCGGATGGACCGCGCCGATGTGTGGCTGGATCGAGCGATGGTTCGCCCGAACAGCGGCGCCCGCGTGCCGCATCATTACCGCCCGTTCCGCCGTGCTGCCCGCTCGGCTTGCCCGTCAACCCGCGCAGGACCAGAGGTCCTGCGGGGGTGTGCCCGAATGTTCCGCCGGCACACCGGCCGTCCGCCGGTGATCGCTGAGGAGGTTACCAAGCCCCGGCGGCGTGTGCCGCGCGTTTCCGCGCCGGCCTGTCACGCAGCGGGCGGGCGGCCGCCGGGGGTCAGACGGAGGTCAGACGGCGACGCCCTGGAGCACCGCTGCGGTGAGGGTGTTCTCGAGCAAGCAGGCGATCGTCATCGGCCCGGTGCCGCCCGGGTTCGGGGTCAGCCACCCGGCGATCGGGGCGACGGCGTCCGGGTCGACGTCGCCGACGACGCCCTCGGTCGTGCGCGACTGGCCGACATCGATCACCGCAGCGCCCGGCTTGACGTGATCGGCCGTGATCATGTGGGCCTGGCCGGCGGCGGCGACGAGGATGTCGGCCTCCCGGCAGACCGCGGCCATGTCGGCGGTGCGCGAGTGGGCCATCGTCACCGTGGCGTCGACGCCCTTGCGGGCGAGGAGCAACGAGAGCGGCAGCCCGACCAGCTGCGAGCGGCCGACGACGACGGCCCGGCGGCCGACCGTCTCCACGCCGTAGCGCTCGAGCAGCCGCATCACACCGAGCGGGGTGGCACCGACGAGGCCGGGGACGCCGCGCACGAGGCGTCCCATCGAACGCTCGGTGAGACCGTCGACGTCCTTCTCCGGCGGGATCAGATCGATCACCGGCTCGGGCTCGAGCCCGGCAGGCATCGGGAGCTGGACGAGGATCCCGTGGACGTCCGGATCGGCGGCGAGCTCGGCGACCGCCGCCTCGACCTGGCCCTGGGACGCCGTCGCTGGGAGGTCGACGTGGCGCGGGCGCATCCCGATCTCGGCTGCCTTGCGCTGCTTGCTGCGCACGTAGCGCTGGCTCGGGGCGTCGTCGCCGACGAGGACGGTGACGAGGCAGATGGGAGGGCTGCCGGCGGCCTCGATGCGCTTGGCGAGGCCTTCGAGCAGCTCGTCACGCAGCGCCAGGCCGTCCATCACGATGCTCGTCACCCCGTCGACTGTACGCGCGGTCGGGTCGTCGCCGACCCCTAGCCTGCGCATCGTGACGACTCCTCCTGCTCCGACCGTGCGACCGGCCGACGGGCGCCTCGGCGTCCTGACCGTCGGCCTCGGCGCCGTCGCCTCCACCCTCATCGCCGGCGTCGAGCTCGTGAAGCGGGGCCTCGCCGAGCCGATCGGCTCGCTGGCGTTGATGGACACCATCCGCCTCGGCAAGCGCACCGACGATCGCAACCCGATGATCAAGGACTTCGCGCCGATCGCCACGCTCGACGACATCGTCTTCGGGGCGTGGGACCCGTTCCCCGACGACGCCTACGTCGCCGCCCAGCGGGCCGGCGTCCTCGATGCCGGCAAGCACGTCGAGCAGATCTCCGAGGCCCTCCGCGACGTGCGCCCGATGCCCGCCGCGTTCGACCGCACGTACGTCAAGAACATCGACGCCGACAACACCAAGGGCAAGATCGGCAAGCGGGCGATGCTCGAGGCGATCCGCGAGGACATCAACCGCTTCAAGGAGGACAAGCAGGTCGACCGCGTCGTCATGCTCTGGGCCGCCTCCACCGAGATCTTCATCGAGATCGGGCCCGGCCCACATCGACCTCGAGGCCTTCGAGGCGGCCATCGATCGCGACGACCCGACGATCGCGCCGTCGATGCTCTACGCCTACGCGGCGATCCTCGAGGACGTGCCGTTCTGCAACGGGGCGCCGAACCTCACGGTCGACGTGCCGGCGCTGCGCGACCTCGCGACCGAGCGCGGCATCGCCATCTCCGGCAAGGACTTCAAGACCGGTCAGACGCTCATGAAGACGGTGCTGGCGCCGATGCTCAAGGCCCGCATGCTCGGCCTGTCCGGCTGGTACTCGACGAACATCCTCGGCAACCGCGACGGCGAGGTCCTCGACGACCCGGACAACTTCAAGACCAAGGAGGAGTCCAAGCTCGGCGTCCTCGAGCACATCCTGCGCCCCGACGTGTACCCCGCGCTGTACGGCAACATCTTCCACAAGGTGCGGATCAACTACTACCCGCCGCGCGGTGACAACAAGGAGGGCTGGGACAACATCGACATCTTCGGGTGGCTCGGCTACCCGATGCAGATCAAGGTCGACTTCCTGTGCCGGGACTCGATCCTCGCCGCGCCCCTCGCCCTCGACCTCGTGCTGTTCACCGACCTCGCCCAGCGGGCCGGGCTGGGTGGCATCCAGGAGTGGCTGAGCTTCTACTACAAGAGCCCGATGGCGGCGCCCGGCCTCCTCGCCGAGGACGACCTCTTCATCCAGCTCACCAAGCTCAAGAACACGCTGCGCTGGATCATGGGCGAGGACCAGATCACCCACCTCGGCCGCGAGTACTACGCCTGACCCCACGTCCGACCCATCCGAGGGTTTCGTTGCATCGGAGGGTTTCGTGCGGGAAGGCCCCGCAGCAAACCCTCCGATGACAGGAAACCCTCCGATGGAGCAGCAGTGGATCCTGCACGTCGACCTGGACCAGTTCCTGGCGGCGGTGGAGGTGCGGCGGCGGCCGGAGCTGCGCGGCCGGCCGGTCGTCGTCGGCGGCGACGGCAACCCGCTTCGTCCCCGCCAGGTCGTGGCGACGGCGTCCTACGAGGCCCGGGCGTTCGGCGTGCACTCGGGGATGCCGCTCGGCCGGGCCGTGCGCCTGTGCCCGGAGGCCGTCTTCCTGCCGTCCGACCGACCGGCGTACGACGCTGCCTCCGACGAGGTCATGACCGTGCTGCGGTCGTTCCCGGCCGTCGTCGAGGTGTGGGGCTGGGACGAGGCGTTCATGGGCGTCGAGACCGACGACCCGGAGGCGTTCGCCGCCGACGTCAAGGCGGGGGTCGTCGCGGCCACCGGGCTGACCTGCGCGATCGGCATCGGCGACACCCGCCTCCAGGCGAAGACGGCGACCGGGTTCGCCAAGCCGGGCGGCATCGCCCGCCTGACCCGCCGCGACTGGATCGCCACGATGGGAGCCCGCCCGGTCACCGCCGTGTGGGGGATCGGGACGCGCACCGCTGCTCGCCTCGCCGACCTCGGGATCACGACCGTCGAGGAGCTGGCGCCGCGCCGACCACGGCGAGCTGGCCCGCCACTTCGGTCCGACGATCGGCCCGCACCTGCGCATCCTCGGACTGGGCGGCGACGACAGCCCGCTCGTCGCCGAACCGTGGGTGGCCAAGTCACGGTCCAAGGAGGAGACGTTCACGACCGACGTCGCCGCCGCCGAGGCCATCGCCGGCCACGTCGACCGGCTGGCGCGGGAGGTCGCCGCCGAGGTCATCGGCGCCGGGCGAGCCGTGACCCACGTCGCGGTCAAGGTGCGCACGGCGACGTTCTGGACCCGCTCCAAGATCGCCAAGCTGCCCGACGGCCCGACCACCGACCCCGAGGTGGTCGCGTCGATGGCGGCCACGGTCCTCGCGCGCTTCGGGCCGCTGCGCCCACTGCGCCTGCTCGGCGTGCGGGTGATGCTCGCCGCGCCGGCGGGTAGCAGCGACCCATGACGACGCGCACCTACCCCCACGGCGTCCCGTGCTGGATCGACACCAAGCAGCCCGACGTCGACGCGGCGTGCCGGTTCTACGGCGAGCTCTTCGGCTGGGCGTTCACCGACGTCATGCCACCCGACGCGCCGGGTCGCTACGTCATCGCCACCCTCGACGGTGCCGACGTGGCCGGCCTCGGTTCACCGGACGAGGCGTCCAGCGTCGTGTGGACGACCTACGTCGCGGTCGACGACGCCGATGCCACGGCGGCCGCCGCCGAGCGGGCCGGCGGGACGGTGGTCACGGCACCGGCCGATGCCGGCCCGGCCGGACGCGGCGCCGACCTCGCTGATCCCGACGGGGCCCGCTTCGCGATCTGGAAGCCCGGCTACCGCGAGGGCGTCCAGGTCGCCAACGTGCCGGGGCGTGGAACTTCAGCGCCCTGCACGCGCCGGACCCGCGGCGGGCCCGCGAGTTCTACGGATCGCTGTTCGGATGGGAGGCCGACGACCCGTCCGCCGACCAGGACGTCGTGTGGCGACGTCCTGGTTACGGCGACCACCTCGCGGCCACGATCGACCCCGGCATCCACGACCGCCAGGCCGCGATCGGCGCCCCGCCGGGCTTCGCCGACGCCGTCGCCTGGCTCGGGACCGCGGCCACCGGCGAGCCGGCCGGCTGGAGCACCATGTTCACGGTCGGCGACCGCGACGAGGCGCTCGCCCGCGCCGTCGAGCTCGGCGCCAGCGACGTGAGCGGCCCGGTCGACACCGAGTGGACCCGCGCCGCAGTCGTGCGCGACCCGCAGGGCGCGGTGTTCACGATCAGCCAGTTCGCCCCGCCGTCGGGCTGACCGACCGACCGCCGCGACGTCAGACGTCGTGGCGGTGGTGGTGATGGCGGCCGAGCGTCTCGCCGACGACATGGCTGACGTGGTCAGCGACCAACGGTTTGGGGACCGTGCCGGCGGCGCCGATGGAGACGGCCTCGGCTGCGGCGTCCGCCGTGCTCGCCGCCACCAGCACCTCGGACGGCACGCCGGACCGCTTCAGCCGGTGCAGGACCGTCACGGCGTCGAGCCCGCCGGCGTCGGTGTCGAGCACGACCAACCGCGCCACCAGGTCGGCCAGGGGGCCGACGAGGCGCCGCACGGCCTCGTGACCGTCGCCGAGCGAGACGACGGTCCAGCCGTCGCGCGACAGCGCATCGGCGATCGCCGCGGCCTCGTCCTGGTCCTCGAGCACGGTGACGACGTCGACCGCCACCGGCGCGGCGTCCCCGCTGCCCAGCAGCGCGCCGACGCGCGACGACCTGCGCCCGGCCGCGGGCCTTGGCCTCGTACAGCGCGCTGTCGGCGCCCTGGAGGAGGTCGTTGACCGTCGTCGCCTCGATCGGGAACTCGGCGATCCCCGCGCTGAACGTGCACGTGAAGCTGACGCCGTCGGCATCGACGAACGAGAGCCGGCGGAACGCGTCGAGCACGAGCTCGATGCGCTCGACCGCGTCGGGCGCGGGGACCCCGTCGAAGATGACGAGGAACTCCTCGCCGCCCCACCGACCCGCGAGCGTGGGCTCCCCCAAGGTGACGACCTCGGCGAAGCGCCGCAGCACGTCGTCACCGGCGGGGTGGCCGTGCACGTCGTTGACCCGCTTGAAGTTGTCGAGGTCGACGAGCGCCACCGACACCGACGCCCCGTCTGCCGCCGCCCGCCCGGTCGTGCGCTCGAGCACCCGCTCGGCGGTGGCGCGGTTCGCCAACCCGGTGAGCCCGTCGGCCTCGGCGAGGCGACGGTGCAGCTCGGTGCGCTCGATGCGGCTGTTGACCCGCGCCTGCAGCTCGGGCCCGACGATCGGTTTCACCACCATGTCGTCGGCGCCGGCGTCGAAGATGCTGTGCATCGTCGTCGCGTCGCGATGGGCGGTGAGGAAGATGATCCCGGTCTGCTGCCAGCGGTCGTCGTTGCGCATCACCCGGCACAGCTCGATGCCCGTGATGTCGGGCATGTCGACGTCGAGGATCACGACGTCAGGCACCTGCTCGTGGAGCGCCTTCCAGAACTGCTCCTGGTCGTCGACCGCGAGCACCTTGATGTCACCCGACAGCAGCACTCGCAGCGTGTCGAGGATCACCGGGTCGTCGTCGACCGCCAGCACCGTCGGCGTCGGACGGGCCGCCTCCCACAGCGACTCGACGGTGGCCAGCACGACATCGGGACCGGCCGGCAGCAGGATGTAGCGGCGGGCGCCGACGCGCGCGACGCGGCGACGCGGTCGGTGAGCCGGCGACCGACGCTGAGGGCGACGAAGGGCGGCCGCGCCGACGCCCAGCCACCCGGGCCGAGCACGTCGACGGGGACGCGATCGATGTCGACGACGACCGCGTCGAGCGCGCCCACGGCGTCGTCGTCGAGCGCGTCGAGATCGGCGAACACACGCGTGCCGACCTGGCGCAGGGCGGCCTGCTCCCGGATGCTCGCGGCCATCGTCCCGTCGAGGCCGACGAGTCCGATCGCCCGCCCCGGCCGCGCCGTCGCTGCGGCGAGCTCCACGGGCGTCTCCGCCGTCACCGACGGCGGCTTCCTCGCGGCGTCGAACGCGGCGACCTCGTTGGCCAACCGGCTCACGAGCTCACGGGCCCGGGCGACGTCGCCGCCGCTTCCACGGCGGTCGGCATCGATGAGCTCCTCGAGCTCTCGGGCAGTGGCCGACGCGTCGCCCAGCCCGAACGTGCCGAGGGAACCGGCGAGGCGGTGCGCGGCCCGCTCCGCAGCTTCCGCTGACGACATCGCATCGCCGGCCCCGAGGCCGGAGTCCACGAACGCCCGGATCTCGGCGATCAGGTCGACGACGTCGTCGCGATGGTGCGTCCACAGCGCCGCCAGCGCAGCGTCGAGCGCGGCGTGCTCCCCGGTCGGCTCGCCGCTCACTGGTGCACCCTTCCGTCGAAATGAGCCATCTGACGCGACCGAAGCAGCGCCCACCGGCGTCGCCGACCTCTGTGTCACCGCACAAGTCCCCGGGGACATGCGCGGTGACACAGAACGGAGACGGCCCGCAGCACCGAGCCAGACCCGGAGCACATCCCAGCCGATCCCCGGTCGGCTCGCCGCTCACGGCGACCAGCCGAGGAGCTCGGCGATCTGGCTCGCCAGCTTCATCGGGTCGAACGGCTTGGCGATCAGCCCGGAGACGTCCATCTCGGCGAAGCGGGTGCGCTCGGCCGCCTGCACCTTGGCCGTCAGGAAGATGACGGGGGTGGACGCGATGGTGTCGTCGGCGCGCAGCGCGCTCAGCGTCGCCGGCCCGTCCATGCCCGGCATCATGACGTCCAGCAGGATGCCCTCCGGCGGCGATTCCCGCGCCGACGCCAGCCCCTCGGCGCCCGAACCGGCGGTCGAGACGTCCCAGCCGGCGACGAGCTCGAGGCTCATCTTGGCCACCTCTCGAATCCCGTCGTCGTCGTCGATGATCAACACCCGTCTGGCGGTCACCCGCTGCCTCCTTGTCTGACGCCTGTCGCCCGTTCCAACAGCGCCAGCAGACGCTGCTCGAAGTCGTCCGGCGTCACCGTGCTCTTCAGCAACACCTCCGTGTCGCCGAGCGTGAGGCGGGCCCGGTCGTCCGGTGAGAGGTCGCTGGCCGTGTAGACGACCAATGGCGTCGACGCCAAGCGCCCGTCGTCACGTAGTTGTTCCACGACCTCATACCCGTCGCCGTCGGGGAGCGACACGTCGAGGACGATCAGGTCGGGGATGAACGTGCGGCTCAGGCGCCGGGCCGCCGCCACCGTCGACGCCACCTCGACGCGCAGGCCACGGCGCTCCAGCGAGGCGGCGAGGATCTGCGCCAGGTCGGCGTCGTCCTCGACGACGAGCACGCGGCAGCCCGGGTCGTTGCCGCCGACGAGCTGCCCGACGGCGCTGATCAACGCGTCGCCGTCCTCGATCGGCTTCGTCAGCCACTTCTCGACCCGGTCGGCGAGTCCGGCGCCGTCGTCGGCGTCGAGCACCGACAGCACGAGCACCGGGATCGCCGCCGTCTCCGGCGACGACTTCAGCGCCTCGACCGTGTGCCAGCCGTCCATCGTCGGCATCAGCATGTCGAGCACGATGACGGCCGGGTGCTCGGCGGCCGCCTTGGTCACCGCCTCGGCGCCGCTGCGGGCCGTGGTGACGCGATAGCCGTGCGTCGTCAGCAGGACGCGGCCGACCTCGAGCAGCGACGGGTCGTCGTCGCACACCAGCACGAGCGGGCCGGCGACAGCCGGCGCCTCCTCGGTCGAGGTGTCGAGGGCAGGGAGGGTGAACGAGAACGTTGCTCCCTGGCCCGGCTCGCTCTCGGCCCAGATCCGCCCGCCGTGCTGCTCGACGAGGCTGCGGCAGATGGCCAGGCCGAGGCCGGTGCCGCCCTTCTGGCGGGAGTCCGAGGCATCGACCTGCTGGAAGCGCTGGAAGACCGACTCCAGCTGGTCGGTCGGGATGCCGCGACCATCGTCGACGACGCGGAACAGGATGTCGTCGTCGTCGGGCGCCGCCGACAGCGTGACCACGCCACCCACGGGCGAGAACTTGACCGCGTTCGAGAGCAGGTTGGTGAGCGTCTGCACGATGCGGTCGGCATCGGCCCACACCACGCCCTCGACCTCGCCCAGGCCGAGGTCGACGGTCGCCGCGTCGGCGAGCGGCATCACGACGCGCAGCGCCTCGGCGACGAGCGTGGCGACCTCGCAGCGCTCCTTGTGCAACACGACGGTGCCCGACTCGATGCGCTCGATGTCGAGGATGTCGTTGATCAGGCGGATGAGGCGGTCGGTGTTCTCGACCGCGATGTCGACCATCCGGCGGCCGCCCTCGGGCAGCTCGCCGACGGCGCCACCGGCGAGCAGTCCGAGCGAACCACGGATCGACGTCAGCGGCGTGCGCAGCTCGTGGCTGACGACGGAGACGAACTCGTCCTTCATCCGATCGACCTCGCGCCGATCGGTGACGTCCCGGAAGGCGGCGACGAGGGCCAGCGGCGAGCGGTCGTCGAGCACTGGCGTCACCGAGAGCTGGACGAGGAAGGTGGAGCCGTCACGACGACGGACCTCCTCGTGCGGCGCGCTGAACGTCTCGCGTCGTCCGACCGTCGCCGAGATCTCCATGAGCAGCGGATCGCCCGGACCGAGCGTCAGCACCTGGAACACCCGGCGGCCGACGAGATCGCCTTCCCGCAGGCGGAGCAGCGAGCAGGCGGCCTGGTTGGCCAGCATGATCGTGCCGTCGGCGTCGAAGCCGAGGATGCCGTCGTCGACGGCGCGCAGCGTGAGGTCCTGCAGGTGGTGCACGCTCTCCAACTGGGCGCTGCGCGCCGCCACCGTCGACTCCAGCCCACTGGTGAGGGCGAGGTTCTCGCGCAGCGTGGCGAACTGGGCGACGACGAACACGACGACGCTGGCCGTCAGCAGGATGACGTTGATGACGCCGCGATCCGACGACGGCCGGACGTGGACGACGAACACCAGCACGAACGGCACGAACGTGATGAGCGACCCGAACAGGACCCGGCGACTGCTGGCCCGAACGCGTGTGCGCGGCCCCTCCGCGGCGCCCGCCCTCATGTGCACGAGCGCGCCCGCGCCGATGAGCAACAGCCCGATGACCCAGCCGACGTCGAACGCCGACCCGAGCTCGAACCCGTCGTTGCGCAGGCTGCGGGTCAGGAACACGGCGTCGGTGAGCGTGTAGGTGGCGAAGCCGACGCACACCAGCACGAGGGCGGCGCGGGAGCCGGCGCGCGACCGCAGCAGCACGTTCACCGCCATGGCGAACACGAGGGTGTCGAACAGCCAGTAGACGATGAGCAGGGTGCGGGCCCACGATCCGAGGTCGGTGCGGTCCCAGGCGTCGTCGAGCAGCAGCTCCCACGTGATGTACATCTGGGAGATCGCCAACAGGATCCCGTCGAGGCCGAGCCACGAACGGCCCCGCCAGTCCACGCGGCCGGGGATCGCCAGCAGACCGACGATGGCGAGCGGCAGGGCCGCCACGTTGAACACGTCAGCCACGGAAGGGAACACGGTCCCGCCGGCCACCGCGGCGACGCCGATCCCGGCGAGGTTGCCGGCGAACCACAGGGCGGTGGTCGCGGCGAAGCAGGTCCACGCCCGGCGCCACCGACCGCGAGCGCGGCGGGCGGCGCGCAGCGTCGCCCACGCCGCGAGGCCCGACGCCACCGACGTCGAGGCGGCCGAGACCGCCTGGCGGACGTCGCTGGACGACTGGACGCCGAGGAACACGGCGAGGCCGGCGACGAGCACCACGGCGAGGACGACCCACGGCAGCAACGAGCCGCCCGGCCGCTGCTCGTTGGAACTCGTCGTCGCAGGCGCCACGTCACCACGCGCCGGCAGGGTGTGCGTCACCGCACGGCCTCACGATCGCCGAGGACGCTCGGCACGGTCATCACGATGATCCACGCGTCGAGCCAGAACGACTGGTTCTCGATGTAGTGGACGTCGAGGGCGACGCGGCGGCGCACGTCCTCGGCGCTGTCGAGGGGGCCGCGGCTGCCGTGGATCGCCGCCCAGCCGGTCATGCCGGGCTTGATGCGATGGCGCTGGGCGTACTCGGCGACGAGCGTGGCCGACTCCTCGTCGCCCGTCTTCATGCCGATGGCGTGCGGTCGCGGGCCGACGAGGGACATCGAGCCGGCGACGACGTTGAGCAGCTGGGGCAGCTCGTCGAGGCTCGTCTTGCGCAGGATCCGGCCGACCTTGGTGACCCGCTCGTCGTTGGCGGTGACCTGTCGCTCGGCCTTGGCGTCGGTCGCCTCCTGGCGCATGGTGCGGAACTTCCACACCACGATCTCCTCGTTGTTGAACCCGTGCCGGCGCTGGCGGAAGAACGCCGGGCCCTTGCTGTCGAGCTTCACGAGGAGGGCGAGGAGGGCGAGCAGCGGGCTCAACAGGACGAGCCCGATGACCGACAGCGTGAGGTCCTGCAGCCGCTTGGCGAAGGCCCGCCGGTCGGGGTCGTCGACGACGTCGAGCGGGGCGAGTGGCGAGTCGGCCAGCCGCCGCACGGCCTTGTTCGGGCCGTCGCCCTCCTCGTCGACGACGAGGGCGACGTCGTTGGGCAGCACGGCGAGGCGCTGCATGACCTCCTTGACGCGCGCCGTGGCTGTCGGGTCGACGGCGATCACGATGAGGTCGACGTACGGCGTGATGCGGTGGGTGAGCAACGCCGACACGTCGCCGAGCACGGGGACGCCGCGGACGCTCTCGGGCGAACGGGCGAGGCGATCGTCGAACACGCCGAGCACGTTGACGTCGCGCTGATCGAGGGCGTCGCCGACGATCTGCTCGGCGTGGCGGGTGGCGCCGACGATGACGATGTTCGGCGTCAGGCGGCCCTGCCGTCGCCAGCGGCGCACGATGATCCACCAGACGGTGTGCAGCACGAGCAGCCCGACGAGCGTCGGGACGGCCCACCGCACGATGTCGCTGGGTCGTCCGTCCTGGCCGGCGATGAGCGAGATCAACACGCCGGCCAGCGCGCCGGCGACGACGACCAGGGCGAGGCCGACGGCGTGGACGTACGCCCGCTCGCGGCGCCCGAAGCGGTACATGCCCACCGAGCGGAGCATCCGCCCGGCGACCAGGGCCGCGGCGATCATCGGCAGGCGCGCGCGACAGGGGCACCGCCCACAACGGCTCGTCGTTGACGACGGCGAGCGTCACCACGGTGACGGCGATGAGGAACGCGACGTCGGCCAGCCGGAAGCCGTGCGCCGCCTGGCGGCCGCTCTGGCGGGCGCGCGACGTCACCAGTCGTTCGGGTCGGAAGGGCCCGCGGCGGTCAGCCGGGTCCCCCTGGCGCTCGGGCGATGCCGGCGTCACCGTCCGAGCAGGCATGGTTCGGTCCTCGTCCCTCGCGCCCGCCGGTTGTTGAGTTCCCACTGTAAGCGTCCGGCAACCGCGGTTGCGGTGCTCGCTCGTCAGCCCCGCAGGACGCTGGCCACGAGGGCGGCGTCCGCGTTGGCGCCGGAGTTGATGAGGCCGATCCGCTGTCCCGGCAGCAGCTCACGCTCGGCCCGGGCGCCGGCGAGCGCCAGCGCACCCGACGGCTCGGCGGCCGAGTGGGTGCAGCGGTGCATCACGCGCATCGCCTCGCGAACGTCGTCGTCGGGCACGGCGACGATGCGGGCGGCGCCGGCGCAGATCAAGGCGATGGCGAGCGGGTCGGGCACGCGCGTCGCGACACCATCGACGAACGTGTCCGCCGACTCGGTGGCGACCGGGTGGCCGGCCTCGAACGACAGGAGCGTGGCCGGCGCCCCCTCGGCGACGACGCCGACGATCTCGGTCGGCAGGCCGAGCAGGTCGCGCACGCCCATCAACCCGCAGATGCCCGACCCCATCCCGACCGGCACGTACACGACGTCGAGGTCCGGGCGGGCGGTGAACAGCTCCAAGGCGTACGTCGCGACGCCGAGCACGAGATCGGGCTCGAACGGCCCGACCATCCGGAGCCCGTCGCGGGTCGCCAGCTCCTGCGCGTGCTCGCGCGCCTCCTGGTAGTCGTTCCCGTGGACGACGAGTTGGGCTCCGAGGGCGACCATCGCCGCGTTCTTCTCGGTGCTGTTGCCCTCCGGCACCACGATCGTGACCGGCACGTCGTGCAGCCCGCCGGCGAAGGCCAGGCTCTGTCCGTGGTTGCCGCGCGTGGCGCTGACGATCCCGGGGAGGTCGGGCGCCTCGCGGGCCAGCCGCTCGACGAGCACGAGCCCGCCGCGCATCTTGAAGGCCCCGGTCGGCGTGGTGTTCTCGTGCTTGACCCACACCTCGGTGCCGAGGTCGGCGGCGAGCAGCGGCCAGGCGTAGGTCGGCGTCTCCGGGACGTGCCGCCGCACGAGCTCGACCGCCCGCTCGAGGTCGGCCATGTCGAACAGCGGGTCAGGAGTCGGGTCAGGCATCGGTCACCACCAGGTCGAGGCGAACGTCGTGGGACTCGGTCGGCAGGTCGTCGAGGAGCTGCTCGGCGAAGGCCGCGCCGACGGTGCGGCAGTCGGCCCGCAGGCGGGGCAGGAAGCGGTCGTAGTGCCCGCCGCCCTGCCCCAGCCGTCGACCATCCGGCGTGAACGCGAGGCCGGGGACGACGACGACATCGAGCAGCGTGGGGTCGAGGTCGCCGGGGACGACGCGCAGCTCGAGTCCGTCGACGGCCGGTGCGTAGGCGGCGACGTCCCGGTCCCGGCACCACGCGAACCACCCAGCGGTGTCGGGTTCCGTCGGCAACCCCTCGAACAGCATCACCCGCGACGGCGGGGCCAGCGCCGTGGCGGCGACGATCCCCGTCCAGATGCGCTCCGAGCGGGCTGCCCGGTCGTCGGCGTCGGCGGCGATGGCGCGCCGCACGGCGCGCATCTCGGCCCGCAGCGCCTGCTTGTCCCGCACACGACGAAGTGTCGCACGCGTGCCTACCCTGGGCCCGATGACGGAGGAAGCGCTCTCGCCGTTCGATTCGGCCCAGTTCCGCAAGGTGCTCGGCCACTTCCCGACCGGCGTGACGATCGTGACCGGTTGGGCCGGTGACGTGCCGGCCGGGTTCACCATCGGCTCGTTCACGTCGGTGTCGCTCGACCCGCCGCTCGTCGCCTTCCTGCCGATGGTCAGCAGCGACACGTGGGAGGCCATGGCGCCGGCCAAGAAGTTCTGCGTCAACGTGCTGCGCGACGACCAGGCCGACCTGTGCTGGCGGTTCGCCAAGAGCGGCGTCGGCGACAACCGCTTCGACGACGTCGTGTGGAACGACTCACCGACCGGCTGCCCGATCCTCGAGGGCGTCGGGGCGTGGATCGACTGCACCGTGGAGCACCAGTTCGAGCTGGGCGACCACTACCTCGTCGTCGGCAAGGTCGTCGACCTCGACCACCACGCCGATCCGCACACCCCGCTCGTGTTCTACAAGGGCGCGCTCGGCGGGTTCCTCGCCGCAGACTGAACCCATGCGCTTGCCGCGGGATTGGGTCTCGCTGTCCCCGAACGGGATCGGCCACCAGAAGCCGAACCACTACAAGGAGATGGTCAAGGTCGCCTGGAAGGTCAAGGGCAACGGGCGCAAGGCGTGGAAGATCCTGTCCGAGGGCGTGTGCGACGGCTGCGCCCTCGGCGTCGCCGGCTTCCACGACTGGACGCTCGACGGCGTCCACCTGTGCACGACCCGCCTGCGCCTGCTCGAGGTCAACTGCGCCGAGCCCTTCGACCACACCGTGCTCGGCGACGTGTCGTGGCTGCGCAACCTGTCGTCGACGGACCTGCGCGACCTCGGCCGGCTGGCCCATCCGATGCGCCGCCGTCGCGGCGAGCCGGGCTTCACGCAGATCTCGTGGGACGAAGCGCTCGATGCGGTGGCCGACGGCATCCGCACCGCGGGCGGCGACCGCACGGCGATCTACCTCACGAGCCGGGGCATCACCAACGAGGTGTACTACGTCGCCGCCAAGGCGGCCCGGGCGATGGGGAGCGCCAACATCGACTCGGCGGCGCGCACGTGCCACGCCCCGTCGACGGTCGGGCTCAAGCAGACCATCGGCGTCGCCGCCAGCACGTGCTCGATGCAGGACGTGTTGGAGAGCGACCTCATCGTGCTGTGGGGCACGAACGTCGCCAACAACCAACCCGTCTTCACCAAGTACCTGTACCTGGCCCGCAAGCGGGGGGCCCGAGTGGTCGTCGTGAACCCGTACCTCGAGCCTGGGCTCGAGCGCTACTGGGTGCCGTCGAACGCCGAGTCGGCCCTGTTCGGCACGAAGCTGTGCGATCTCCACGTGCCGGTCCGCCCGGAGGGTGACGTCGCCCTGGCCAACGCCGTGCTGCAGCGCCTCATCGAGCGCGACGACGTCGACCACGCCTGGATCGCCGAGCACACCGAGGGCTGGGACGAGCTCGTCGCCCACGTCGCCGGCCTCGACCGGGCGACGCTGCTCGAGCAGGCCGGCGTCGACGCCGCCACCCTGGAGCGCTTCGTCGACCTGTACGCCGAGGCGTCGGCGGCGGTGCTCGTGTGGAGCATGGGGATCACCCAGCACACCCACGGCGTCGACGGGGTGCGGGCGATCGTCAACGTCGGCCTTGCTCGGGGGAACGTCGGGCGCGATGGCGCCGGCCTCATGCCGATCCGCGGCCACTCCGGCGTGCAGGGCGGCGCCGAGATGGGCGCCTACGCCACCGCCTTCCCCGGCGGCGAGACGGTCGACGCCCACCACGCCGAGCTGTGGGGCAAGCGATGGGGCTTCGAGGTGCCGACGCACGTCGGCCTGACGGCGCCCGAGATGGTCGAGGCCGCTGCGGACGGCGCCATCGACGTGCTGTTCGTCGACGGTTCGAACCTCCTCGAGGTGATGCCCGATCCGCCGCGAGTCGAGGCGGCGCTGGCCCGCGTGCCGTTGCGCGTGCACCAGGACATCGTCCTGACGTCGCAGATGTTCGTCGACGGCGACGACGTCATCCTGCTGCCGGCGTCCACGCGCTACGAGCAGGAGGGCGGCGGCACGAGCACGACGACCGAGCGCCAGATCGCCTTCAGCCCGCAGGTCGCCGGACCGGTCGGCGAAGCGCGCAGCGAGTGGCGGATCTTCGCCGACCTGGCGACGCGGGTGCGGCCCGATCTCACCGACCGCTTCGATTGGGACGACAACCGCAGCCTGCGCGTCGAGATCGGCGAGCTGGTGCCGATGTACGCCGGCATCGAGGACCTCGAACAGGTCGGCGACGCCGTGCAGTACGGCGGCCGCCACCTCTGCGTCGACGGGCAGTTCCCGACTCCGTCCGGTCGGGGGCAGTTCTCGGTCCTCGACGTGGCGCCGACGCCGCTGGGACCTGACGAGTGGTACGTGTCGACGTGCCGCGGCAAGCAGTTCAACACGATGGTGCTGGCGAGCACCGACCCGCTCACCGGCGCGGGCCGCGACGCGGTGTACATCGACGAGCACGATGCCGGCGTGCTCGGTGTCGCCGACGGCGACCCCGTGACGCTGCGCAGCGCGGCGGGTCGCTTCGATGGGCACGCCAAGCTCGTGCGTCTCCCGGCGCGGACCCTGCAGGTGCACTGGCCGGAGGGCAACGCGCTGCTCGCCGGCGGCGCCGCGCACCGTGAGCCGATGAGCCGGGTGCCCGACTACAACGCCGTCGTCACCGTCGAGGTCGGCGCATGAGCACCTCGGTCCCGAGCGCCGACGTCCGCACTCGGTGGGTGGATCGGTGGTGGGTGGCCCTCGCGTTCGACGCGGCGTGCGTGCTGCTGTTCGTCGTGCTCGGGCGCCAGTCGCACGACGAGGGCAACGGCGTGCTGTCGGTGCTCAACGTGGCGGCCCCGTTCGCCATCGGCCTCGCCGTCGGGTGGGCGCTGTCGCCCAACGTGCACCGCGCCCCGCGCTCGGTCCGCGCCGGCATCGACGTCTGGGTGGCCACCGTCGTGATCGGGGTCCTGCTGCGGTGGTTCGCGTGGGACCGCAGCACCGCCTTCGCGTTCGTGGTCGTGGCCACCCTGTTCCTGGGCTTCTTCTTCCTCGGATGGCGTGTGGTCGTCTCAGGCACATCACGTCCCCGCGGCGAGGTACGCTCCGAGCGGCCGCCGCTGGAGGCGGAACGCTGAGACGGAGGAACCGCCATCAACCTGTACGTGGGCAACCTGCCCTATTCGACCACCTCTGACGAGCTCGCGACCCTGTTCGGGCGCGTCGGGGTCGTCACCTCCGCTCAGGTCATCATGGATCGTGAGACGGGTCGTTCGCGTGGCTTCGGTTTCGTGGAGATGAGTGACGAAGACGGTCGCAAGGCCATCGATGAACTGACGGGCGCCCCCATGGGCGGCCGCTCCATCACCGTCAACGAGGCGCGTCCGCGCGCCCCGCGGACCGGTGGTGGTGGCGGCGGCGATCGCGGCGGTCCTCGCCGCGACCGATACTGAGACTGCTTCGGTCCGGATCACGGCCGCTGCGGCGACCACGATCCGGACCGGAACCGTTCAGAAATTGGTGATGGCGCCGGTCTCGGCGCCCTGCACCAACTTCGCGTACTTGCCGAGCACACCGCTCGTGTAGCGCGCCGGGTTGGGGACCCAGCCGTCACGTCGTCGCGCCATCTCGGCGTCATCGACCAGCAGGTCGAGCGCCTTGGCCGGCACGTCGACACGGATGCGGTCGCCGTCGCGCACGAACGCGATCGCGCCGCCGTCGGTGGCCTCCGGCGCGACGTGGCCGATGCAGAAGCCCCACGTGCCGCCGGAGAAGCGGCCGTCGGTGATGAGGGCGCAGTCGGCGCCCCGGCCGGCGCCCTTCAGGGCACCCGTGATGGCGAGCATCTCGCGCATCCCCGGGCCGCCCTTCGGACCCTCGTAGCGGATCACGATGACCGTGCCGGGCTCGATCTTGCCGGCGAGGATCTCGGCCATCGCGCCGTCCTCGCCGTCGAACACGCGGGCCGGGCCCTCGAACACGAGCTGTTCCTTCGACAGGCCGGCGACCTTGACGACCGCGCCGAGCGGAGCCAGCGAGCCGCGCAGGATGTTGATGCCACCCTCGCTGTGGATCGGCGCGTCGAGCGGGTGCACCACGACACCGTCGGGCCGCGGCGGATCGAGGGCGACGAGGTTCTCGGCCATCGTGCGGCCGGTGACGGTCATGCAGTCACCGTGCAGCAGGCCGGCATCGAGCAGGTGCTTGAGCACGACCGGCACGCCGCCGATGCGGTCGAGGTCGCTCATGTGGAACTTGCCGCCCGGCTTCATGTCGGCGATGTGCGGCACCCGGGCGGCGATCCGGTTGAAGTCGTCGAGGTCGAGGGCCACGCGGGCCTCGTTGGCGATCGCCAGCAGGTGCAGCACGGCGTTCGTCGAGCCGCCGACGGCCGACGTCAGCGCGATGGCGTTCTCGAACGCCTCCTTCGTCATGATCTGGCGCGGCGTGATGCCGAGCTCGAGCATCCGCACGACCGCCGCCCCGGCCGCCTTGGCGTCAGGGTGGCGACGGGGATCGATCGCCGGCGGGGACGCCGAGCCGGGCAGGCTCATCCCGAGCGCCTCACCGATCGAGCTCATCGTGTTGGCGGTGAACATGCCCCCGCACGCGCCCTCGCCGGGGCACGCCCGCTTCTCGATCTCGAGCAGGTCGGCGTCGCTCATCGTGCCGGCGGCGTTGGCGCCGACGGCCTCGAAGACGGTGGTGATGTCGATCGCCTGGCCGTGGAACTCGCCCGGCATGATCGAGCCGTTGTAGACGAGGATGCTGGCCAGGTCGAGGCGGGCCGACGCCATCAGCATCGCCGGCATCGACTTGTCGCAGCCGGCCATCCCGACGAACCCGTCGAGGCGCTCGGCGAACACGACGGTCTCGACCGAGTCACAGCTGACCTCGCGGCTGACGAGCGAGCCGCGCATCCCCTCGTGGCCCATCGAGATGCCGTCGGAGACGGTGATGGTGCCGAACTCGAGGGCCACCCCGCCGGCCTCGCGGATGCCCGCCTTGACGTCCTCGGCCAACACCCGCAGGGTCATGTTGCAGGGCGTGATCTCGTTCCAGGAGTTGGCGATGCCGACCTGCGGCTTCACCCAGTCGTCCTCGGTCAGCCCGACCGCTCGCAGCATCGCCCGGGCGGCCGCCTTCGGCTTGCCGTCGGTGACGTCCCGGGAGCGAGGCTTGATGTCGACGGGCTGATCAGCGCTCATGGCTCGGAGGGTAGCCACGCGTCAAGGTCCGTCCCAGGTGTGGGCGCTACCTGGCCGCAACGCGCAGAGCGGCCAGGACCCACTGCGCCAGGGCTCAGCGCGACAGAGGCGTGCTCGGTACGCGTACCGAGCACGCCCCCGTGCGCTGAGTTCGTGACCGCTGGGTCCGGTCCGCTCCGGGCGAAGGGTCCCGGTCGCTCCGGGAAGCGGGTGTTACATCCCGATGGACTCGTCGATGAACTGGTTGGTGACGATGTCGTCGGCCGTCACGCCGGCCTTGGGCGTGGCGCCCGCGGCGGTGTAGATCGGCACGGCCAGCTTGATCAGGTCGTTGACGCGGGTCGGTGTCGAACTTGCCGATCACGCCGTCGGGACCGTTGGCCACGAGGCCGTCCTTCTTGATCGTCTCGGCGGCGTAGTCGGCGGTGCCCTGGGTGTAGGTCCACCCGAACGCCTCACCGAACTGGCCGACGGCGTCGAGGATGATCTTGTTGGCGCGAGCCGGATCGGCGAGGTAGTCGACGCTGGCCTGCTGGATGATCGGCACGAGGGCCGCCAGGCAGTCCTTGTACTTCTCGATGTTCTCGGGCTTCGTGGCGATGGACTCGGCGTAGTTCTTCCAGCCGACGTCGTTGATGTACTGGTACTTGACCGGCTTCATCCAGCCTTCGATCTCGTGCTCGTAGTTGTACGGCTCGGCCGAGCCGAAGCCCTGCTGGGCCGCCTTGCCCTCGTCGGCGACGAACAGCGACGGGTCGCCGGTGTAGGAGCCGTCGACCTGGTCCTTGCTGAGCACGCCACTGCCGGTCAGGAAGTCCATGTAGGCGGCGCCGCCGAAGTAGCGGATCTTGACCTTGTCCTTGCCGAGGTCGGCGATGCCCTTGACGTCCGGGTACGTGCCCGGGTCCCACATGATCATCTGCGGGTTCTTCTCGTAGCCCGACTCGACGGCGACGGTCGGGAAGTTGCCCGAGAACTGGATCGCCTCGTCGGTGTACACGTAGCCGAGCAGCAGGCTGTCGTCCTGGTACATGATCTGGGTGACGGGCGAGAAGTTCTGCGCCGCCGCCGCCCGAGTGGACCGAGAACTTGACGCCGGTGTCGTGGCCGGTGCGGTCGAGCAGCGGACCGGTGACGACCGCCTTGCTGGTGTCGACCGTGTAGCCGTCACCGATGATCTGGTACAGGAAGCCGTGCTCGGCCTCCGGCATCCAGTCGGTCTGGATGTTGACCGTGTCCGGGCAGACGCCCTTGAGGTCGACCGGCTCGCCACCACCACCCGCGGCCGTCGTGGTGGCTCCCCCTGCGGCGGTGGTCGCCGGGGCCGCCGTCGTGGCCGTGCCCGCGTCGTCGTCGTCGCCGCACGCGGCGACGACCAACGAAGCGCCGAGTGCCAGTGCCAGCACCGTGGTGCTGCGGCGTCGGTGTTGCATGCTCGCTCCTTGTTCCTGTGATCAGGTGTTCACGCTGGTTGGGAGGCCACGAGGGACCGTGGCCCGGTTGATGGGGAGGAGGGTGGGCGCCGGGCGCCCGAGATCAGGAGGACCGCCGAGACGGCTCGTACCACTTGCCGACGACGAGCTTCCCGAGCAGCCCGAAGAGGAAGAACACGGCGATCCCGAGCAAGGCGGCGACCATCAGCCCGCCGTAGACCTGCGGGAAGCGCAGCTTCTGGCGGAACTGCTCGATGACGATCCCGATGCCGGGCTTGTCGCCCTCGCGGAAGAACTGCTCGCCGACGACGGCGCCGATCACCGCCAGGCCGGCCGAGATCCGGAAGCCGGTGAAGATGGCGGGCATCGCGGCCGGGAACTGCAGGCGCATCAGCCGGGTCCGCCGCGACGTCCGGCGCAGGCTGAACAGGTCGTGCTGGGACGGATCCACGGACGTGAGTCCGAACAGCGTGGCGGTCACGATCGGGAAGATCGAGATCATCACGCAGACGAAGATCCGCGAGCCGATCCCGCCGCCGAACACGGACAGGATGAGCGGCACGACGGCCAGGACGGGGATCGCTTGCAAGGCGACCAGGTACGGGTACATCGAGCGCTCGATCCACTCGGCCTGCGCCATCACCACGCCGATGGTCAGACCGAGGACCATCGAGATGGCCAGCCCGACGAACGTGGCGAGGGCCGTCCAGCCGAGGCCCTCGATCATCTGACCGCGAACGGTGGCGTCGAGGAACGAGTCGTGGATGACCGTCACCGGTGACGGCAGCAGGAAGCCGGGCTTGTCGAAGAAGCGGCGCATCCCGTCGCGGTGCAGGTACTCCCACAGGGCGAGGAACACCACGAGGGTCAGCAGCGGCCCGATGATCACGCTCCAGCGGAACCGGCCGGACTGGGTCGAGGTCGGCGGCGGCGGGAGCTCCTCGGTGACGACCGCGGGCTCGAGCATGGAGAGGTCGGTGCTCGTCACGCGTGCGCTCCCCGCAGGGCGTGGCTGACCTCGCCCGCCAGCTCGCCGAACTCCGGTTCGAAGCGCAGGTCGTGCAAGCGCGGGAAGGGGAACGGCACGTCGAAGCTCTGCAGGATCCGCCCTGGCCGCTGCGACATGACCAGCACCCGCGTCGAGAGGAACACCGCCTCCATGATCGAGTGGGTGATGAAGAGGGCGCCGAACCCCTTGCGCCGGAAGAGGTCGAGCAGCTCGTCGTTGAGGCGCTCCCGCGTGATCTCGTCGAGGGCGCCGAACGGCTCGTCGAACAGGAAGATGTCGGGCTCCATCACCAGTGACCGGGCGAGCGACGCCCGCATCCGCATGCCGCCGGAGAGCTGCTTGGGGTACTTGTCCTCGTTGCCCTCGAGGCCGACGAGACGGACGTTCTCGGCGACCCGCTTGGCCATGTCGGACTTGCTCATGCCGTCGAGCTCGGCGAACAGCTGCACGTTGCGGCGCACGTCGCGCCACGGCAGGAGGGTGGCGTCCTGGAACACGTAGCCGAGGCTCGAGTGGTCGACGGTGACCCGTCCGGTGGAGGCGTTGTCGAGCCCGGAGGCGATTCGCAGCAGCGTCGACTTGCCACAGCCCGACGGCCCGACGATCGTGACGAACTCGCCGCGGGCGACCTCGAACGACGTCGAGGCGAGGGCGAACGTGCCGTCGGGGAACGTCTTCGACACGTCGTCGAACGTCAGGACGGCGGTCGACGATCCGGTCGCGGTCGCCGAGCTGGTGGTGGTCTCGCTGGTCACTCCGTCCTCAGTGCATCATCATCCCACCGGTCACGTTGAAGGCCTGACCGGTGCAGTAGGCGGCGTCGGCCGACGCCAGGAACAGAGCGACGCCGGCGACATCGGCCGGCTCGGCGCAGCGACCCAACGGGCTCGTCGCGCTCCACGCCGCGACCATCTCCGCCGTGCGCGTGGCGGCGCCCATCTCGGTGAGCACGTAGCCCGGGCAGATGGCGTTGACGTTGATGCCGTGCGGGCCGAGCTCGATCGCCGCGGCCTGCGTCAGCGAGATGACCGCCGCCTTGGACGCCGCGTAGTGGGCCTGGTTGGCCCCGGCCCGCTTGGCTCCCATGCTCGACATGTTGATGATCCGCCCGCCGTTGCCCGCCGCGATCATCGAGCGGGCGGCGACCTGGGTGGTCACCAGCATCGAGCGGGCGTTGATGTCCATCACCATGTCCCACTCCTCGACGGTGATGTCGAGCAGCGGGGTGATCCGCAGGACCCCGGCGTTGTTGACGAGGATGTCGATGCCACCGAGGGCGTCGATCAAGCCGGACAGCGCCTGGCGGGTGGCGTCCGGATCGAGCAGATCGGCGACCGCAGCGGGGCCGGCGAGGTCGGCGGCGAGCGCCTTGACGTCGGGCGAGACGTCGAGGACGCCGACCGTGGCGTCAGCGGCGGCGAGCGTGCGGGCGATCTCGGCACCGATCCCGCGGGCCGCGCCGGTGACGACGGCGCGCCGTCCGGTCAAGCGACCAGCGGCTCGCGTGCTGTCCGCGGCCGGGCCTCCCGCCGCGCCTCCGTCCCGCTCGACCATGAAGGCGCCATCGTAGGACGGCCCCGACACGCCTCCCGACTCCCGCCCCGTGAACGGCGTGTTAAGCGGCGGGTGATCCGCTGCCACCCGTCGTCCGCCCTGCGTGTGACCGATGGCCAGGCATTCTTCCCTGGTTCTCACGCCGCTCGAACGGTGGTCTGACGGAGCCTCGACACGCTTGATACGTGTTCGACCCACTCCTCCCCGAGCAGCCGCAGCCTCCGCTGCGGCCGCCGACGGGTCGAGCACCGATGTCGCCGCCCTCCGGGACGGCGACGGGGCCCTCGGGCCCCCCACGACATGCGCCTGGGGCATCCTCCTCCCCGCCCTGGTCGCATTCGTCGGCGCCTCCCATGGCGCCGGCTGCGCCGGCCGGCCGTTCCCACCACGGCCGCCGGCGCCCGCAACGGTTGGCGGCGGCGGCGGGGTTGACCCTCGTCGCCGTCGTCGCCGGCGCGGCAGGTGGGTACGTCGCCGGCCGCGGCGACGACACCGTGATCCGCACGGCTGCCCCGGTCGAGGCCCAACCGGTCGCCGCCCTGTCGGGCACCGGCATCGACGTCGCCGCCGTGATCAAGGCCGTCGAGCCGTCGACCGTCTCGATCGTCTCGCGGATCGTCCAGCAGCGCGGGCGGTTCGCCGGCTACGCCGAGGGCGCCGGCACCGGCATCGTCCTCGACGCCGACGGCCACATCCTGACCAACGCCCACGTCGTCGACGGGGCCGATGCCGTGAAGGTCACGGTCAACGGCAAGGAGCAGGACGCCTCGATCGTCGGCGTCGACGCCGCCAACGACATCGCCGTGGTGCAGCTGTCCGACCCGACCGGTGTCACGCCGGCGACGTTCGCCAGCGGCGACGTCGCCGTCGGTGATCCGGTGGTGGCGATCGGCAACGCACTGGCCCTCGAGGGTGGCCCGACCGTCACCCAGGGGATCGTCTCGGCGCTCGGTCGCTCGATCGACACCGACACCGGTCACCTCGGCGGCCTCATCCAGACCGACGCCGCGATCAGCTCCGGCAACTCCGGCGGCCCGCTCGCCAACGCCTCGGGCCAGGTGGTCGGCATCAACACCGCCGTCGCCTCGAGCAGCCAAGGCACCCAAGCGAGCAACATCGGCTTCGTCATCCCGATCGCCGCCGCCCTCGACCTCGCCCACCAGCTGATCACCGCCAACTAACGGCCCCTCCTCCATCCGAGGGTTTCGGTGCATCCGAGGGTTACGTGCGGGGGCCACCCGCACGAAACCCTCGGATGAAGGGACGCTCGATCCCGCGGTCCGCTCCGAGGGCTGCTCACGCAGGCAGCTACTGTTGTTCGCTGGAGGTGATCGTCACCATGTCTGTTCACGATCTCGTCATCCGGTCCGGTCGCGTCGTCGATGGGTCCGGGGAGCCGGGCCGCACCGCTGATGTGGCCATCGACGACGGGGTGATCACCGCCGTCGGCAAGGTCGACGACCGTGGCCGCCGCGAGGTGGACGCCGACGGCGCCCTCGTGACGCCGGGCTACGTCGACATCCACACGCACTACGACGGCCAGTCGACCTGGGACACCGAGCTCGCCCCGTCGAGCTGGCACGGCGTCACCACGGCGGTGATGGGCAACTGCGGCGTCGGGTTCGCCCCGGTCCGCCCCGCCGACCACGACCGCCTCATCGAGCTGATGGAGGGCGTCGAGGACATCCCCGGCGTCGCCCTGCACGAGGGCCTGTCGTGGGAGTGGCAGTCGTTCCCCGAGTACCTCGACGACATCGACGGCAAGCCTCGCGACATCGACCTCGGCGCCCAGGTCCCGCACGGGGCGATGCGCCTGAACGTCATGGGCGAGCGCGGCGCCAACCGCGAGCCGGCGACGCCCGAGGACATCGCGGCGATGGCCGAGATGGCCCGCCAGGCCATCGAGGCCGGCGCCCTCGGCTTCACGACGAGCCGCACGCTCAACCACCGCTCCAGCAAGGGCGAGCTGACGCCGTCGCTGCTCGCCGAGGAGGACGAGCTCTGCGGCATCGCCGAGGCCCTCGGTGCGATCAACAAGGGCGTGCTGCAGGTCGTGTCCGACTTCAAGGACGTCGACGCCGAGTTCGACCTCTTCCGCACGATGGCCCAGCGCTCCGGCCGGCCGATCTCGATCTCGGTGGCCCAGGCCCCGCAGCGCCCCGAGCAGTGGCGCTACCTCCTCGACCGCATGACCGACGCCCGCAAGGAGGGGATCATGATCCGCGGCCAGTGCGCGGCCCGCGCCGTCGGCCTGCTGCTCGGCTTCGAGGCCACGCTCAACCCGTTCATGCTGGCCCCGCTGTGGAAGTCCGACCTGCGCGACCTGCCGATGCCCGAGCGCGCCGCCCGCCTGCGCCGCGACGAGGTGCGCCGGACCCTGCTCGAGCAGGTCCAGGCCGACGCCAAGAACCGTGACGTCGTCGGCGGCCGCATGATCGCCCGCTTCGACCTCATGTTCCCGCTCGGCGACCCGCCGAACTACGAGCCCGACCCACGCGACTCGATCGCGGCGGTGGCCGAGCGCGAGGGGCGCACGCCGGCCGAGGTCGCCTACGACGTCATGCTCGCCAACGACGCCAAGGCGATGCTGTACCTGCCGTCGCTCAACTACGTCAACGGCACGCTCGACGCCGTCGGTGAGCAGCTCGCCCACCCGTCGTCGGTCGTCGGTCTCTCCGACGGCGGCGCCCACGTCGGCACGATCTGCGACGTCAGCTTCCCGACGTCGCTGTTGCAGTGGTGGGGCCGGGACCGCCCGAACGGTCGGCTGCCGGTCGAGCTGCTCGTGCACAAGCAGACGCAGGCGACGGCCCAGACGGTCGGCCTGCTCGACCGCGGCGTGCTCGCCGAGGGCTACCGCGGCGACGTCAACGTCATCGACTTCGACGGCCTGCGCCTGCACACGCCGGAGTTCCGCTACGACCTGCCGGCCGGCGGCCGCCGGGTCATCCAGCGGGCCGACGGCTACCTGCACACGTTCGTCGCCGGCACCGAGATCCGCGAGGACGGCGAGTCGACCGGCGCCACGCCGGGCCGCCTGGTCCGCGGCGCCCAGCCGAGTCCCTCGGAGCGTTAGCGGCCCACTGCGCCCTGTGCTCGGCGCGTACAGCACGCCAGTGGTTCGCGAGCCACGGCCGTGCCGTACGCGCTGAGCGTGGAAGTCAGACCGACCGAGCCGCTCTGGCGTGGCGTCACGCTTCGTTCAGGAAGCGATCGATCTCGTCGAGGAAGATGGGCCACGCCGGCTCGTCCATCACGATGTGGTTGCGACTGGGCAGCGAGACGAAGCGGCAATCGGGGATCAGCAAGGCCAGGTCCCGAGCGGCCGACAGTGGCACTCGGAGGTCGCCGCGTGAGTGCAGCACGAGCGTCGGGCACTGCACCTTCGGCGCCAGCTCGGTGACGTCGATCTCGGCGAACGTCTCGAGGAAGCGGACGGCGTTCTGCGCCGACGTCGTGCGCCGCTGCAGCTCGTTGAACTCCTCCCACTGCTCGCGGGTGCCGTCGGGCAGGAACATCGACGTGAACATCTGGCGGAACGACGGGTCGTCGCGCCCCCACCCGACGCGCGCCACCTCGAGGTCGAGGGCCGCCTCCCGACGCTCCTCCTCGGTCGTCGCCCGCAGCGCCCGACCGCGGCCGTAGCTGCCGCTCAGGATCAGCCGGCTGACCCGCTCGGGGTGGCGGGCCGCGAAGGCGACGGCGACCGCCGCGCCCTGGGAGACCCCGAGCAGCGGGAACCGATCGAGCCCAGCGGCGTTGACCACGAGCTCGAGGTCGTCCACCCAGTCGTCGAACTCGAAGCTCTCGACGTCCCAGTCGGACATGCCGCAGCCCCGCTCGTCGTAGCGCAGCAGGGTGCGGCCGTCGGCGAGCCCGGTGAGCCAGTGCCGCCACACGAACGTCTCGTGGTCGTGGTCGAGGTGGGTGAGCCAGTTCGCCGCCTTGACCAGGACGGGCCCCGATCCCATCTTGGCGTAGGCGATGCGGGCGCCGTCGGCGGCCGTGCCGAAGCGGATCGTCTGCGGCGGCACGGGTGCGGGGGCGCGCTCGCCGGCACGGGATCGGCGGCAACCGACGGTGGGCCGGACGCGTTCGCCAGGACCGTCGGGTGCTCGGCGACATCGGCCACGAACTGGTAGCCGCGCCCGAACACGGTGCGGATGACCTTCTGGGCGGCGCCGTCATCACCGACGGCGCGGCGCGCCGACTTCAGGCGTGACGCGAGGGCCGACTCGCTCACGAAGCGGTCACCCCAGACCGTGTCCAGCAACTCCGTCTTGGTGACGACCCGTTCGCGATGACGGATCAGGTGGACCAGCACGTCGAAGACCTGCGGCTCGACGTGCTCCACAGCACCACCCCGACGGAGCTCGAAGCGGCCTGGGTCCACCAGACAGTCATCGAACTCGTAGATCGTGCGATCGAAGGTACTCCCCACCACTCCCGACATACGTGTTGATTCGAAAGGGCGTCGAAAACGGTTCCCAGAAAGTTTCTGATGCAGTTGAAGGGCGTTCAGCGCCCTTCAGCTGCATCAGAATCCGGGGCTAGGGCTGGAGCACCGGGTCGTCGATGGCGCGGGCGCTGAGCTCGCGGCGGTTGCGGACGCCGAGCTTGCGGAAGATCGCCGTGAGGTGGGCCTCGACCGTGCGCGGGCTGATGAACAGCTTGGCGGCGAGGTCCCGGTTGGAGGCGCCGCTGACGACGAGCCGGGCGACCTGCAGCTCGTGGGGCGTCAGCAGCTGGTGCGACGCCATGTCCTCGCCGACGACACCGCCGGCGGCGCGCAGCTCGGTGGTCGCCTTCTCGGCCAGGATCGTCGCCCCGACGCCCCGCAGCAGCTCGACGGCGTGCTCGAGGTGGGTGCGAGCCTCGGCCCGCCGACGGGCCCGGCGCAGGCGCTCGCCCCACAGCACCTCGGCGCGCCCGGCGCCGACCAGGTTGCCCTGCTGGGTCGCCGTCTCGACGGTCTTCTCGAAGTAGGCGGACGCCTCGTCGTCGTCCTCGGCCAGCATGCCCTTCGGCCGCCCGAACCCGTTCGGCCACAGCAGCTCCGGCGTGAGCAGGCGCTCGAGCTCGTCCAGGACCTCCTGGGCCCGCTCCTTGTGCCCGGTCCGGATCAGCGTCTCGGCGTACTCCGGCTCCCAGCGCACCAGGCCCTGCCCGACCGGCGACAGCCGCTCGACCTCGCGGTAGATCGTCAGGGCGTCCTCGAGCCGGCCCTGGTTGAGGGCGAGGTAGCCGAGCCCGATCGCCCCCATCGCCCGCCGTTCGGGTTCGGGGACGTCGCGCAGCAGGGCGGCTGCCTGCTCGCAGGCCTCCCGATCGCCGATGGCCGCCGCGCACAGCGTCAGCACGCCGGCCGCCAACGACGCCAGCTCCGGCGTGTCGTTGGTCTCGGCCAGGCTGATCGCCTCCATCGCCGCCGCCATCGTCGACGGGAACGAGCGGCCGTACTGCACGACGGCCTGGGCGCCGAGCACGCTGATCAGCGGACGCACCGCGCCACGCGGCCGCAGGTCGGCATCGAGCTCGGCGAGCAGGGCCTCCGACGCCGCCGAGCGGCGCAGGAACGCCAGCGACGGGGCCAGCACCTCGGCCAGGAAGAGGGCATCGGCCGACAGGCGGACGGCGGTGATGCCGGTCATCTCGGTGTACCGGTCGAGCAGCTCCTCACCACCCGGGCGGCCGCTGGCGACGAGCATCGCCCCGACCATGATGTCGATGCGCCGGGCCCGGGACTCTTCCACGCGGTCGCGCAGGGCCTGGCACTCCTCGATGGCGCTCACCATGTCGGCGAAGGCGCCGTCGCGGATGTAGGAGGCGAGGGCGTCGAACAGCAGGTCGACGGCGACATCGGGCGCCGCGCCGGCCACCTCCTGGGCGGCCCGGCGCAGGGCCCGCACCGGGTCGTTCGATCCGCCACCCGACGGTGGCAGGCGGCAGCGCAGCTGCTGGCGGCGGATCCGCTCGATGAGGTCATCGGCGGCCGGGTGCTCGGACACCACGGCGTCGGCGCGATCGAGCAGGCGGCCGGCCGCCGACGCCATCCCGGCGTCGAGGATGGCCACCGCGGCGAGGCGCAGGCGGCGCACGCGGTCGGCCGGGTCGGGCGACAGGCGGCTGGCCAGCTCCCACGACCGGGCCGCGGTCGCCGGGGCGCCGCGCTGGTTGGTCAACCGCGCCGCCTCCTCCAGCTCCTGGGCGACGGATTCGTCGGGCCCGACGGCGGCCCGGGCGAGGTGCCACGCACGCGCCGGCGAGCCCTTCGGCAGGGTGCCGGCGAGCGCCCGGTGGGCGGCGCGGCGATCGGCCCGCGGGGCGTCGTGGTAGGCGGCCGAGCGCATCAGCGGGTGGCGGAACGTCAGCCGGTCGCCGTCGAGCATGACGACGCCGTTCTCCTCGGCGACCTCCAGCTCGGCGACGCCGAGGTCGCGCTCGTGGAGGGCGGTGAGGATGCGCACGAGGTCGCCGTCCGGCTCCGCCGCCGCCACGAGCAGGGCGTCGAGCACCGGTTGGTCGAGGCGTTCGAGGAGGAGGTCGACGACGCGCTGGCCGGACGTCCCGATCGGCAGCGGATCGGGCAGCTCGGAGCGCCCGGCCCGCTGGTCGGCGTCGAGCAGGTTGGCCGCCTCGACCAGCACCAACGGGATGCCCCCACCTGCCGCGATGAGCTCGCGGCGCACGTTCACGGCGCTGACGCCGGCGTCACGCAATATCGCGTCGGCCACGTCGTCGGTGACCACGTCGAGGTCGATCACCGGTCCCGGTGTCGGTGTGCGTGTCGCCGCCCGCCCGCCGCGTCGAGACGATGACGAGTCGTTCGAACTGCAGTCGTCGGGAGATGTACGACAGCGTCCGCCTCGTCGGCAGGTCGACCCACTGCAGGTCGTCGACGATGATGACGATCGGGGAGTCCTCGGCGGCGTCGACCAGCAGGTCGCGCGTGGCCAGGGCGATGGCGAACGGTTCGACCGGTTGGTCGACGCCCTCGATGGCGAGCGCCGCCCGCACCGCCGACGCGCGCGCCGGGGCCAGGCGATCGAGGCCGTCGAGGACCCCGTCGAGCAGCTCGGCCAGGCCGGACCAGGCCAGCTCGACCTCCGCCTCCACGCCCTCCATCCGCACGATCCGGCAGTCGGGCTGATCGACCGTGATGATCGCCGCCGCCTCGTCGACGACGGCGGTCTTGCCGATCCCGGCGTCGCCCACGATCGTCAGCGCCCCGCCCTCACCGACGGCCGCGCCCGCAGCCAATCCGGCGATGGCATCGACGACGTCCTGACGGCCGTGGAGCAGCGGCAACGGGGGCGGCGTGGCGAGCTCGGTCATGGGCGGTCGGGAAACACGGGGTGTCCCCGATGCGAGGGTCACCACCAGGCCGGCAGATTATCTGTCGGAGCTTCGACGCAAGTCGATCAGAGGCGGCGTGGCCGCACATTGGAACGGAGTCGTCATGGGCGCGGGTGCCCGAATGGCAGCAGAGCGGGACCGTTGGCCAGTTCACTGGCGGGTGGCGGATCTCGAGATCGAGGAAGAAGGCGTGCTGGACCTGCTCCAGGACGACGAAGAGCTGGTGGCGGTGGTGCCGGGCATGCGCTCCACGCCAGCCGAGGGCGACAGCCAGGTGCTGATCGCCGTGACCGATCGACGGGTGGTCGTCGTCGGACGGACGCGTACCGAAGCCGCTGACCTGCGTGTCGTCGACGTCACCGACTGCCGCACGAACGTGCCAGCGCGAGTCGAAACGGGTCCCCCACTTCGATGGGCACCTGACGTTCGACCTGGACGACGCGTCGATCGCCCGGATCTGGGCGCGCATCGACGACGCCCGCGGGATGGAGTCCACGCTGCAGCCCTGAATCGCGCCGCGGGACCGGGATGGACGGCCGGCCCTCGCGGAGATGCCGGCGTGGCTGGTGAGCCTTGAGCGTGTTGTGGCGGCTCAGCCCCGCCGGCTGCGCAGGATCGCGGTGACCGCGCCGCCGTCGGCCTGGCCGCGCGACGCCTTCATGACCGCGCCGACGAGCGCGCCGACGGCCTTGTCCTCACCGCCGCGGTACTTCTCCCACGCCGCCGCGTTCGACGGCGATGGCGTCGTCGACGAGGGACTCGAGGGCCGAGACGTCCATCGCCTCGAAGCCCTTGGCCGCGGCGATCGCCGCGGCGTCACCGCCACCGCCGGCGACGAGCTCGGCCAGCACCTGCTTGGCCTGCGTCGCCGTCAGCGCACCCGAGACCTCCAGCGCCGTCAGGCCGGCGAGGTCGGCAGCCGGGACGGCCGGCTCCGGACCCTGCTCGGCGTAGGCCTCCTTGACGTGCACGAGGGCGCGAGCGGCGTCACCGCCAGCCGACGCGACGGCCAGCACGTAGCCGTCCTGGCCGCGCTCGACGACGACCCCGACGGCCTCGCCGTCGACCGCCGCACCGGTGGCTGCGGCGAGCGCGACGCGACGGACGGCGGGCAGCGGCGGCAGCGCCGCCCGGACGGCCTCGATCCACGCGTCGTCGGGGGCCAGCGGCACGAGGTCGGGCTCGAGGAAGTACCGGTAGTCGTCGGCGTCCTCCTTCGAGCGCAGCGTGTGGGTGCGGCCGTCGTTCTCGTCCCAGTGGCGGGTCTCCTGGCGCACCCGCTCGCCGGCCTCGATGAGGTCGATCTGGCGGCGGGCCTCGTAGTCGATGGCCCGGCCGAGCGAGCGCACCGAGTTGAGGTTCTTGATCTCGCAGCGGGTGCCGAACGGCGTGCCCGGCTTGTGCACGCTGACGTTGGCGTCGACGCGCATCGAACCCTCCTCCATCTTGGCGTCGGAGGCGCCGACCGCCACGAGGATGGCCCGCAGCTCGGAGACGTACTGGCGGGCCTGCTCGGCGGTGCGGATGTCGGGGCGCCCGACGATCTCGACGAGCGGCACGCCGGCCCGGTTGAAGTCGATCAGCGAGGTGTCGCTGCCGTGGATGCGCCCGCCGGCGCCGCCGACGTGGGTCGACTTGCCGGTGTCCTCCTCGAGGTGGGCCCGCTCGATGCCGATGCGCGTGCCGTCGGGCAGGTCGAGGTGGCCATCGACGTTGAGCGGCACGTCGTACTGGCTGATCTGGTACGCCTTGGGCATGTCCGGATAGAAGTAGTTCTTCCGGTGGAACGAGCACGCCTGGATGCGGCAGTTGAGGGCCAGCCCGATGCGCATCGCCAGCTCGACGGCGTGGCGGTTGAGCACCGGCAGCGCGCCGGGCAGCCCGAGCGTCACCGGGTCGATGTTCGTGTTGGGCTCGTCGCCGAAGCGGTTGGGCGAGCCCGAGAACAGCTTGGTGGCGGTGGCCAGCTCGGTGTGCACCTCGAGCCCGACGACGAGCTCGTAGTCCGTGCCGTCGATGAGCGTGGTCGGGATGTCGGCGGTGACGGTCACGTCGGACCTCCTGCGGCGTCTTCGAGGGCTTGGGCGACCCGGAACATCACCGGCTCGCCGAGCGTCGGCGCCAGCACCTGGACGCCGACCGGCAGGCCGTCGGCGCCGGTGCCGAACGGCACGCTCATGCCGGGGTCGCCGGACAGGTTGGCCGGGATCGTGTACGTGTCGCACAGGTACATCGCCAGCGGGTTGGCCGTCTTGTCGCCGAACGGGAAGGCGACGGTCGGCGACGTCGGGCTGAGCAGCACGTCGGCGTGCTCGTAGGCCCGGGCGAAGTCGTCGGCGATCAGCCGGCGGACCTTCAGCGCCTTGCCGTAGTAGGCGTCGTAGTAGCCGGCCGACAGGGCGTACGTGCCGAGCATGATGCGCCGCTTGACCTCGTCGCCGAAGCCGGCCTCGCGCGTCGCCATGTACATGGCGTTCGTGTCGGCGGCGTCGACGCGCAGTCCGTAGCGCACGCCGTCGTAGCGGGCCAGGTTGCTCGACGCCTCGGCCGGGGCGATGAGGTAGTACGCGGTGAGGCCGTAGGTGAACGCGGGGACCTCGACGTCGACGATCTTGGCCCCGGCGTCGGCGAGCGCATCGAACGCGGCGTCGACGCGCGCCACCACATCGGGATCGGCGCCTGCTGGGAGGTCGGTGATGCGCCCGACGCGCAGGCCTTCGACACCGTCGTGCAGGGTGGCCGAGAGCGCCGGCGCCGGCATCGGGATCGACGTCGAGTCAGCCGGGTCGTGGCCGCCGATCACTTCGATCGACCAGGGCGGCGTCGGCCACCGTGCGGGTGAACGGGCCGATCTGGTCGAGGCTGCTGGCGAAGGCGATCAGCCCGTAGCGGCTGACGACCCCGTACGTCGGCTTGACGCCGACCACGCCGCACAGCGCGGCCGGCTGGCGGATCGAGCCGCCGGTGTCGCTGCCGAGGGCGACGGCGGAGAACCCGGCGGCGACCGCCGCCGCGCTGCCGCCGCTGGAACCGCCGGGCACCCGTCCGGTGTCGTGGGGGTTGCGGGTCGGGCCGAACGCCGAGTTCTCGGTGCTCGACCCCATGGCGAACTCGTCGAGGTTGGTCTTGCCGACGAGCACGGCGCCGGCCGCCCGCAGGCGTTCGACGATCGTGGCGTCGTAGGGCGGGCGCCACCCGGCGAGGATCTTCGACGAGCACGTCGTCGGGATCCCGCGCGTGCACATGTTGTCCTTGAGGGCGACGGGCACGCCGGCCAGCGGCCCCGGGTCGCGGCCGGCGGCGACGGCGTCGTCGATGGCCGCGGCCTCGGCACGCGCCTCGTCGGCGAGCACCACGTTGAAGGCGTGGATCTCGCTCTCCCGCGCGGCGACGGCGGCTGAGGTGCTCCTCCAGCACGTCGGCGGCCCGCCGACTGCCGGCGCGCACCGCGGCGGCGATCTCGGTGGCGGCCATCAGTCGGCCAGCCCGATGATCGGCGGCACCCGGAAGCGGCCCTCGACGGCGTCGGGCGCGGCAGCGAGGACCTCGTCGCGGTCGAGCCCGGGCTGGACGACGTCCTCGCGCAGCACGTTGCGCAGCGGGTAGGGCTGGGTCATCGGCTCGACGTCGGCGAGGTCGAGGCGCTCGATGTCGGCGAAGTGGTCGAGCATGTCGCCGAGCTGGTTCGTCGTGCGCTCGATCTCCTCGGTCGTCAGCGCCAGCCGGGCCAGCGTGGCGACGTGGATCACGTCGGCGGTCGAGATGCGGTCGGACACCGCGGCGAGGCTACCGGCGGACCTCGGCGGCGTCCCGGGGCGTTGTCGGCCGATCAGAAGCCGGTCTGGAGGTACGGGTCGGGAGCGAGCCGGAACACCGCGTCGGCGCGGCGCAGCGCGTTCGCGTCGCGCGCCTCGAGTCGGCGGCCGGCCGCCAACGTGGTCGGCGCCACGCCGCCGAGCAGCAGCGCGCCGAGTCCGGCGCGGTCGGTGACGAGGTCGGGCCGGCTGCGGACCTTGGCGACGCCGGCGGCGCCGATCCGCCAGCGAGTGCCGTCGGCCTCGACGACGACGTCGGCGTCGGTGCCGTAGGCCCGCGCCCGGAAGCAGGCGGCCACATCGAGCGGCCGGCACCACACGCTGTCGTTGAGGTCGGTCGTGCGGACCACCCGCTGGTTCGTCAGCAGGAACGGCAGCGGGTCGTCGGGCGGCAACATCCCCGAGATGATGGTGCCGACGAGGTCCAGGGCCAGCACCGTCGACCACAGGGCCAGCGTGGGCCTCCGGCGTGATCGCGGCCAGCGTCGTCACGAACACTCGTGCCGCGGGTGGCCGTCGTTCCAGCGCCGCGTCGGTGCGCCACGCCACGAACCCGTCCGTCGTGGACGGCGTAGGTCATGTGCGGCTGCTCGCCCTCGTCGGCGATCCACCACCGCTCGGGTCGGTCGATCTCGCCGGCACGCGTCGCCCGATAGCGGTCCCACAGCGCCATCAGCTGCGGCCGGGCGGCGACCCGATCGACGATGCGGACCGAGCCCGGGATCGGCGCGAAGCGCTCCTGCAGCTGGGCGGCCCGCCGATCGATGCTGGCGACCCGGCGCCGGGTGGCGATGCCGTAGCCGAGGCGCTCGTAGATCCCGCCCTCGCTGGCGGTCGAGGGCGGCGAGCGGCTCGCCGCGACCGCTGGATGTCGTCGTGCACCGCGTCGAGCAGCCGGCTCATGATCCCCTGGCGGCGGTGGGTGACGGCGACCGACACCCACGTCACGCCGCCGGTCGGCAGCGCTCGCCCGCCCGGCATCGTCATCTGCAGCTCGTACGAGCCGGCGACCCCCACCACGTCGCCCGCGTCGACGGCGATGCGGAAGCGCGGCAGGTCGAGCGTCGGCCGCATGCGGTCATCCTCCTCCGGGGTCATCGTGTAGCCGAAGGCCTGGGTGTCGACGCGCGACGATCGCCCGCCAGTCCTCGTCGGTCGCGGTCCGGATCTCCACCACGGCGCCAGTCTGGTCAGCCGCCGAGGCCGCGGCGGCCTGCGTTACATGTCCCGGCGATGGCCGAGGTGACGTTCGCCGGCGCGACGCGCACGTACGCCGGGCTCGAGCACCCGGCCCTCGACCACCTCGACCTGACCATCGCCGACGGCGAGTTCCTCGTGCTCGTCGGCCCGTCGGGCTGCGGCAAGTCGACGACGCTGCGGATGCTGGCCGGGCTCGAGCCGGTCGACGAGGGGTCGATCCACATCGGCGATCGCGACGTCAGCGACGCTGGCGCCCGAAGGACCGCGACATCGCGATGGTGTTCCAGTCCTACGCCCTCTACCCGCACATGACGGTCGCCGAGAACATCGGCTTCCACCTCAAGGTGAAGCGGGTGCCGAAGGACGAGCGGGCCCGGCGGGTGGGCGAGGCCGCCCGCATCCTCGACCTCGAGCCGTACCTCGACCGCAAGCCGGCCAAGCTGTCGGGCGGGCAGCGCCAGCGGGTGGCGATGGGTCGGGCGATCGTGCGCCAGCCGCAGGTGTTCCTGATGGACGAGCCGCTGTCGAACCTCGACGCCCAGCTGCGCGTGCAGACCCGCACCCAGATCGCCGCCCTCCAACGACGCCTCAACGTGACGACCGTGTACGTCACCCACGATCAGGTCGAGGCGATGACGATGGGCGACCGGGTCGCGGTGCTCGATCGTGGCGTGCTGCAGCAGTGCGCGTCGCCGAAGGAGCTGTTCACCGATCCGGTCAACCTGTTCGTCGCCGGGTTCATCGGCTCGCCGCAGATGAACCTGCTGGCGGCCAAGGTCGGTGCGGACGGCGCCGTCCACGGCAGCCTCACCGTCGCCGTTGACGCCGGCGCAGCGAGCGGCGGCGACGTCGGACGAGATCACGGTCGGCGTGCGTCCGGAGGACTGGCGGCTCGCCACCGACGACGGGCCTGCAGGTCATCGTCGCCGTCGTCGAGGAGCTCGGCTCGGAGGCCTTCCTCTACTGCACCGAGCCCGGGGCCGACGTCGTCACGACGCAGCCGATCGTCGCCCGCTCCGAGGGCCTCAGCACCAGCCAGCCGGGCGACCGCATCGGCCTCGTGCCGCGCCCCGACCGCCTGCACCTCTTCGACACCGCGACCGGCGCCCGGCTCTAGTCCTCGGGCGGGCGTTCGGCTTCGTCGGCGCGTCGTCCGGCGTCGGCTGCGGCTCGGGCTCGGCCTCTCGTCGGGCGGGGCGCGTCGTCGTCGTCCACTGCCGGCTCGGCGGCGACCTCGTCGTCCGGCTCGTCCGGCTGTCCGGTTCGCGCGGTTCGTCGGACGTCGTCGTCGTCGACCTCGTCGGCCGACGGCCGTCGTCTCGGCAGCCTTCACCCGGCAGCCCGGCCGTGGCCATCGCCAGCGCAGCCGTCTCGTCGTGGTCGGTGTTCGGCGGGACTTCGCGCTTCGGGGTACACCCGCTCACGCGGCGCGCCCATCGTGAACAGCAGCCAGCCGCCGGCGGCGACGATCAGCAGGATCGCCACCCACTGGTTCCAGCGCAGCCCGAACAGGTGGTGGGCCTCGTCGATGCGCAGGCTCTCGACCCACAGCCGGCCGATGCCGTAGCCGAGCACGTAGATCGCCAGCAGCTGCCCGTTGGCCAGCTTGAACTTGCGGTCGATCCACATCAGGGCGCCGAACAGCAGCAGGTTCCACAGCGACTCGTAGAGGAACGTCGGGTGGAACGTGGTGCCGACGGGGTACTGGCCGTTGCTCGGCAGGTGCTGGGCATCGATCTCGAGCGCCCACGGCAGCGTCGTCGGGCGGCCGTAGAGCTCCTGGTTGAAGTAGTTGCCCCATCGCCCGATCGCCTGGGCCAGCGGGAGCGACGGGGCGACGGCGTTGAGGCCGGGGCCGAGCGGGATGCCCCGTCGCTTGCCGGCCCACGTGCCGACGAGGACGCCGGCGAGCATGCCCGCCGGGGATGCCGAGGCCGCCCTGCCAGATGGCGAACACCCGCCACCAGTCGCCTTCGAAGAGCTGCCAGTCGGTGGCGACGTGGTAGATGCCGGGCGCCGATCACGCCGGCGATGACGCCCCAGACGCCGATCGCGTTGGCGTCCTCGCGGGTGCCGATGTTGCGCTCCTCGAGCCGGCGCCCGAACAGCCACACGGCGGCGACGACGCCGAGGGCGATCATCAGCCCGTAGGCGTTGAGCGACAGCGGCCCGATCTCCAGGCGTCCCGACGACGGGCTCGGGATGCTGGCCAGCACGGAGGCGGCGGAGCAGGAGGCCATCTCAGGACCCGGTGACCTGCTTGGCGAAGGTCGCCGCCTCGACGCTGATGACGTCGCGGTCGAAGTCCATCGTCGCCACGTGGTAGCTGCGCTCCAGCCAGCGGTGGTCGACCGGGCCGCCGTAGTGCGCGGCGAGGTACTCGCTCTGGGTCGGCTCGACGACGTGGTCCTGGCGCGACGTGAACAGCAGCAGCGGCATCGTCAGCTCGCCGTAGCGCTCGGCCATCGGCGCCAGGCCGTCCTCGATGAACGAGGTCAGCGGGCGCAGCGGCGAGCCGTCGTAGGCGCTCTCGCTGACCTCGGGGTCGGCGATGTCGCTGCCGATCCCGGGGGCGACCTCGGTGCCGCCGGCGAGCATGTCGGCGAGCATCGTCATGACCTCGGGCGGCTGCGGCTTGGTGGCCGGGTTGACGAGCACGAGCCCGGCGACCTCGGGGTGCTGGAAGCGCGGTCCACAGGGCCAGCGAGCCGCCCATGCTGAGCCCGGCCACGACGACCTTGCTCGGCGCGCGCGGCGAGGCGCTGGTAGGCCGCCTCGACCTCGGCGGTCCAGTCGGCCCAGCCGGTGGTCAGCATGTCGTCGATCGTCGTGCCGTGGCCCGGGAGGCGGGGCAGCTCGACGTGCAGGCCCTCGGCGGCGAGCGTCTCGGCGAGGCCGCGCATCGACGACGGGTTGCCGGTGAAGCCGTGCAGCACGAGCGCGCCGGGCGCCGGACCGTCCGTCGGGTCGAGGGCGTGGTGCGACCACGCCTCGGCGCCGGGCAGGACGGCTGGTGCAGTCATGGCCGACGTTCTATCCGACCGGCGTCGCCGTGTCAGGCAGGGCGGGCGGCCGGCGGCTCCGACTTGACCCGCCGGTCAAGCCCTGGTGGACTCGCCCCATGAGCGTCGCCACGGACGGACCGGGCGCGCCCGGGACGCCGAGCGACGATCGTCGCCACACCGAGCACGGGCGCGAGCGCAAGCAGCAGCTCGTCGACGCCGCCGCCGAGCTGTTCGCCGCCAACGGCTACGCGGCCACGCGCATCCAGGACATCTGCCGGCGCGCCGGCGTCGCCAAGGGCCTCTTCTACTGGTACTTCCCGACCAAGCAGGAGCTGTTCGCCGAGCTCGTGCGCAGCATGCGGCTGCGGCTGCGCAAGGCGCAGGCAGCGGCGATGGATCCCGATGCCGATCCGTTGACGCGGATCCGCCAGGGCACCGAGGCCAGCGTGCGCTTCAACCTCGACCACGCCGGCTACTTCTCGCTGCTCGACGTCGAGCGCGGCGACGCCAGCCACGCCGCCCTGCTGCGCGAGGGCAGCGAGGTGTACCTGCGCGACGTCGTGGCGCTGATCCGCGCCGCCCAGGAGGCCGGGCTGACGGCCACCGACCGACCCGCCCGAGGCGCTCGCCCACGGCGTGCTCGGCGCCGTCTCGTCGCTGACGTTCGCCTGGCGCGAGGGCCGCATCGACCTCCCCGCCGACGACCTCGCCGGCTTCGTCGGCGCCTGGGTCGAGCGGGCCGTCGGCGGCTCCCGGTTCTGACGCAGCTGACGGGCGCACAGCGCCCTTCAGCCTCCTGAGAATCCGCCGGAGCCGGTCGATCGGCGTCCGTATCGTTGGCCGGTGCCTCCACGCCGCCGCAGCCGCCACGTGGAGGCGGCGGCGGTGGCCGCGATCGGGCCGGTGCTCGTCATCGCGCCGTTCTCGCTGCTCGCCCTGTTCGTGATCTGGCTGCTGCTGCGGCTGGTGTGGGACGTCAGCTTCTGGTGGTTCGCCGGCGGCTACGCGCTGGCCGCGGTGCTGCTGTTCGTCCGACCGATCCAGGCGCTCGTGCTGACGCCGTTGTTCGGCGCCCGGCGACCGACGGCAGCCGAGCTCGACCGCATCGCCCCGATCTGGCGCGACCTCGCCGTCGCCAACGCACCTGCCGCCCGACCGCTACATCCTGCGCGTGCTGCCGAGCGACGAGCTCAACGCCTTCGCGTGCGGCGGCCACCTCGTGGTCGTCACGTCGTTCGCCCTCGAGACGCTGCCGTCGCGCGAGCTGGCCGGCGTGCTCGCCCACGAGCTCAGCCACCACATCGGGCTGCACACCGTCGGTCTGACGATCGGCCACTGGCTGTCGCTGCCGGTCGTTGCGTTCGCCCGCATCGGGTTCTGGCTGCAGAACGTGGCGACGGCGGCGACCGGCCGTCTTCGCCAAGGGCTCGAGCGGCCTGACGATCCTCGGCCAGCTCGTGGCCGGGATCCTCAACGTGCTGTCGCTGCCGTTCGTCATCGCCCTCTACGCCGCCGACGCGCTCGGCAACGTCGTCGCCCACCGCTCCGAGTTCCAGGCCGACCGGCGCGTGGTGCGGATGGGCTACGGCCGCAACCTGTCCCGCGCCCTGCGGCGGGTGATCAGCCTCGGCGGCGGCCAGCGCCCGATCGGCTGGCGGGCCCGCCTCGCCGCGCACGCATCCGCCCGGCCCTCACCCGCGTGGCCCGCATCGACGCCATGCTCCGCCATCCCGCTCGCTGAGCACGGCCAGGACCCAGCGGCTCTGCATCGGGCTCGCGCCCGACCTGTACGCGTCGCGTACGATGTCCGACACCTCGCCGCCAGGAGTGCGATCAGGTCGGCGGGGGCGACGCCGAGGTCGAGGCCGCGGCGGCCGCCGCTGACGTAGATCGTGTCGTAGAGCTCGGCGTCTCGTCGATGACGGTCGGCAGCTGCTTGCGCTGGCCGAACGGGCTGATGCCACCGAGCACGTAGCCGGTGACGCGCTGGGCGATCGCCGGGTCGCACATCTCGACCCGCTTGCGCCCGAGCGCCCCGCCGACGGCCTTCAACGACAGCTGGCAGCTGACCGGCACGATGGCCACGGCCTGGCTCGCCGTCGGCGGTGACGAGCAGGGTCTTGAAGACCTGATCGGGATCGAGGCCGAGCACCGTGGCCGCCTCGAGGCCGAAGTTGCGCACGGCCGGGTCGTGCTCGTACTCGTGCACGCTGAAGGGCACGCCGGCGGCCTGCAGGGCGACGACGGCTGGGGTCACGGCAGCATCCAAGCATCGCCGGGCACACTGACGTGATGCGCGTCGCCGTCGAGCCGTCCCTGCGGGCCGAGGACTACCCGTTCTCCCACCGCCTCCGGGTGCGCTTCGCCGAGACCGACGCGATGGCTGTCGTCCACCACGGCCGCTACCTCCCGTACCTCGAGGCGGCCCGCGTCGAGTACCTGCGCCACCTCGGCCACCCGTACACGCGAGTGGCGCGAGGCCGGGCGTCGACGCCGCCGTGCTCGAGGTGTTCCTGCAGTACCGCCAGGCGCTGCGCTTCGACGACGTCGTCGACGTCCACGTGCGACTGGCGTCGGCGACGCGCGCCACGTTCCAGATGGCCTACCTGCTGACCCGGGAAGCGACCGCCGTCGCCACCGGGGTGACCGTCCACGGCGCGGTCACGGCCGACGGCCGGCCGACCCGGCTGCCGGCGTGGCTCGTCGAGATGGGCTCGTCGTGACCCGTTGGTTCACGTCCGACCTGCACTTCGGTCACGCCAACATCATCCGCTACTGCGATCGGCCGTGGGCCGACGTCGACGCCATGGATCGCGGCCTGGTCGAACGGTGGAACGACGACCGTGGCCGACGGCGACGAGGTGTGGGTGCTCGGTGACGTCGCGATGGGCCGCATCGACGAGTCGCTCGAGCTCGATCGGCGAGCTGGCCGGCACGAAGCTGCTCGTGCCCGGCAACCACGATCGCTGCTGGCCGGGCCGCGGCGACCGGGCGGCCGAGTGGGTCGGGCGCTACCGCGACGCCGGGTTCACCGAGGTCCTGCCCGAGGTCGTCGAGCTGACCATCGGCGGTCGCTCGGCCCGCGCCTGCCACTTCCCGTACTTCGGCGACAGCCACGACGAGGCCCGCTTCGAATCCCACCGCCCGGTCGACGACGGCCGCCTGCTGCTGCACGGCCACGTCCACACGCAGTGGCGCGTCGAGGGCCACCAGGTGAACGTCGGCTGCGACATGTGGGACTACCGCCCGGTGTCGGAGGAGGAGATCGTCGCCGCGCTACGCGGCGAGGGTCACGTGACTGGCGACAGCGCCGGAGACCAGGCCAGGCCTGACTGGCCGGGGAGGTCGTCGATGCGGCGGTCGATGCGCTCGACGAAGGGGGCTCCGTCGGGGCCGCCGTAGAGGTGGCGGATCACGAAGTCGGTCTCGGCCGCCGGCATGATGCCCGACCCGACCGGCCGCCACAGCTTGCGCAACGCCCACCGCACGACCGCTGCGCGGCCGGGCTGTCGGCCAGGCGGTCGCGGGCCTGCGAGGCGTAGAAGTCGATGTGTCGGCCCTCCTGGCGACCGATCCGCTTCGTCAGCTCGCCGAGCACGGGATGGCCGGCGCGCTGGGCGAGGCGGGCGTAGGCAGCCTGCGTCGTCCACTCGTTGACCGCACCCCACGTCATGTGGAGGGCGACGAGGCGCTCGCCGAACACCGCCGAGCCGAAGGCGGACACGTACGGCCGGACGGTCGCGGACACCGAGGCGGGTGCGCAGCGGCCCGACGCGAGCGGGGCCGGATTCGCGGCCGTGGGCGGCGAGGACCTCGCCGAGCACCTCGCCGTGCCACAGCTCCTCGTACGCCCAGCAGCTGAGGAACGTGGTGACGTCGGGGTCGCTGTGGGCCGGTGTGACGAGGATGTCGCGCAGGTAGCAGATCGTGTGCAGCTCGACGTCGTGCATGTACTCGATGGTCCGCAACGTGTCGTCGTCGAGAGGCTGATCGCGGAAGGCATCGATGTCGATGTCGTCCCACCGCAGGCGATCGGTGTGGGACTTGTAGTCGGCGATGTCGAACCTCACACCGATCGTTCGACGGGGCCGTAGCGCCGGATTGCCCAGCCGCAAACCCTCCGACGGGAGGTAGGGGTAGCCCCCGGACGGGACACCGGGGGGCTCCATCGTGCGGCGGGCGCCCGATCTCCAGGATCGGAGCCATGGAAACGCTCTCGTCCCCGACTGCGCGCGCCGAGGAGCTGCCCGCGTGGGCCGCCCCGGTGGCGCTCGCCGCCCGCACCGTGGACGCCGTCAAGGTCTACGGCAAGGGTGACACCGCCGTCACCGCCCTCGATGACGTCACCGTCGGCCTCCCAGCCGGCCGGATGACGGCCATCATGGGCCCGTCCGGCTCCGGCAAGTCGACGCTCATGCACTGCCTCGCCGGCCTCGACACCCTCTCGTCCGGCCAGGTGTTCCTCGGCGACATCGACCTCGGGAAGCTCTCCGACAAGGAGCTGACCAAGGTCCGTCGCGAGCGCATCGGCTTCGTGTTCCAGTCCTTCAACCTGCTGCCGACGCTCACGGCCTACGAGAACATCACGCTGCCGATGGCGCTGGCCGGGCACCGCCCCGACAAGCAGTGGGTCCGCCAGATCGTGGACACCGTCGGCTTGGGCCAACGCCTCAAGCACCGCCCGAGCGAGCTCTCCGGCGGCCAGCAACAAGCGCGTCGCCGTCGCCCGGGCGCTGGCCTCGCGGCCCGCCATGATCTTCGCCGACGAGCCGACCGGGAACCTCGACAGCCGCACCGGCGGCGAGATCCTCTCGTTCATGCGCTCGGCGGTCGACGAGCTCGGCCAGACCATCGTGATGGTCACCCACGACGCCAGCGCCGCCTCCTACGCCGACACCGTGCTGTTCCTCGAGGACGGCCGGATCGTCGACTCGATGGCCAACCCCTCCCCCGATCGGATCCTCGATCGCATGAAGGCATTCGGAGCCTGATCATGTTCAACGTCGTCATGTCGGGCCTCTGGGCCCGCAAACGCAGACTCATCGGGACGTCCCTCGCGGTCGTCCTCGGCGTCGCCTTCCTGGCCGCCACCCTCGTCCTCGGCTCGACCATGCGGTCCGGCTTCAAGGACGCCTTCACCGATGCCAACAAGGGCATCGACGTCGAGGTCCGCAGCCCCGACACGTTCGGGAGCTCGGACGACGCCGTCCGCAACGCCATCGACGCTTCGGTCGTCGACCAAGTGGCGCAGGTCCCCGGCGTGCGCGCCGCCGTCGCGTCTGTAGACGGGACGGCCACGATCCTCGGCAAGGACGGCAGCCGCATCGGCGGCGACGGTCCCCCGACGACCGGTACCAACTGGATCGACGACCCGACGCTCAACCCGTACCGCCTCGCCGAGGGCCGCGCCCCCCAGGCCCCCGGCGAGGTCGTCATCGACCGCGGTGCGGCCGACGACGGCAACCTCCGCGTCGGTGACACGACGACCGTGTTGACGCCGCAGCCGGTCCAGGTCACGGTCGTCGGCATCGCCACGTTCGGCGATCTCGACAGCCTCGGCCCGACGACCTACACGGCGTTCACCCTGCCCCAGGCGAGCGAGCTGTTCGCCCAGCGCCCCGACACGATCTCGGCCGTCCTCGTGGCCGCCGATGCGGGTGTGAGCCGGGAGACCCTGCGCGACGAGATCATCGAGCAGGTCCCGGCCCGCATCCAGGCGCTCACGCAAGCAGAGCTGACCGCCGAGCAGCAGGACGAGATCGGCGCCGACTTCCTGGACATGTTCCAGACGATCCTCTTGGCCTTCGCCGGGATCGCCCTGGTCGTCGCCACGTTCAGCATCCACAACACCTTCTCGATCCTCGTGGCCCAGCGGACGCGTGAGTCCGCGCTGCTGCGGGCGATCGGTGCCTCCCGGCGCCAGGTCGTCGTGACGGTCGCCCTCGAGGCGTTCGTCATCGGCGTCATCGCCACCGCCATCGGGTTCGCGGCCGGCCTCGGCCTCGCCGCCGGCCTGCAGGCGCTGATGAGCGGCGCCGGGTTGTCGCTGCCCTCCTCCGGGCTCGTCGTCACGACCGGCACGATCATCGCCGCCGGCCTCGTCGGCGTGGTGACCACGCTGGTCGCCAGCGTCACGCCGGCGATCCGGGCCTCTCGGATCGCCCCGCTCGCCGCGCTCCGCGAAGTGGCCGTCGACCGCTCGGGGGCCTCCAAGGTCCGCGCCGTCCTCGGCGTCTTGATCGCCGGTGCGGGTGCGTTCGTCGTCGTCACGGCCAACTCGTCGGCTGACGGCGCCCTCGCCCGGGCCGGGCTCGGCGCCCTGGCGATGCTGATCGGCTTCGTCGTGCTCGGCCCGGTCGTGGCCCGTCCGGCGGCCGGTGTGCTCGGCCTCGGTGCCGGGGTGACCCGCGGCTTCACGGGTCGCCTCGCCCGGCGCAACGCGATGCGCAACCCGCGCCGCATCGCCGGCAGCGCGGCGGCGCTGATGGTCGGGACGGCCGTGGTGGCCCTGTTCACCACGTTCGGCTCGTCGGTGAAGGCATCGATCGACGACATGGTCGACAAGAACTTCGCCGGCGACCTCGTCGTCACCCAGACCGACTTCAGCGGCGCCGCCATCGACCCTGCGACGGCGACCGACATCGCGGCCCTCCCGGAGGTCGCCGCGGCCGTCGGGTCGGCGACCACCACGGTGCGGATCAACGGTGTCACGGAAGCGCCGATGGCGACCGATCCCGCCAAGCTGGCGGCCGCCCTCGATCTCGAGGACCAGGCCGGCTCGATGGCCGACGTCGGCCCGGGCAAGATCGCCGTCGGCAAGCGCTACGCCGAGGACCACGACCTGCAGCTCGGCGACACCGTCCCCGTGTCGTTCGTCGATGGGACGACCACCAACCTGACCGTCGCCGACATCTACGGACGCGAGGACGTGATGAGCAACCTCATCATGGACAAGGCCGACTGGACGCCGCACGCCGGCGGCCAGGATGCCGACGTCGTGGTGTTCGTGACCCTGAAGGACGGAGTCAGCGAGTCGGCCGGTCAGGCCGCCGTCGCCGCCGTCACCAAAGCCCACGGCGCCCCGGATCCCCTGACCCGCGACGGCTACGTCGATTCCATCGGCGACCAGGTCGACCAGATGCTGTTCGTCATCTACGGACTGCTCGGGATCGCCGTGCTGATCGCGGTGATGAGCGTCGGCAACACGCTGGCGCTGTCGATCCACGAGCGGACGCGGGAGCTCGGCCTCCTGCGGGCGGTCGGTCAGACGCGGAGCCAACTGCGCTCGGCGCTGCGGTGGGAGTCGGTCATCGTGGCCGTCTTCGGCACCATCGGCGGCCTCGCCCTGGGCACGTTCCTCGGCTGGGGCCTGATGCGGGCCATGAAGGCGGAAGGCGCCTTCGGAGTCTTCGAGGCACCGATCGTGCCGCTCGCCGTCATCCTCGGCCTGGCCGCCCTCGCCGGCGTCCTCGCCGCCCGCCGGCCGGCCAAGCGGGCCGCCCGGATGGACGTCCTGGCCGCGATCGCAACCGATTGAGCAATGGGCGGATACGTAACGTGAACGACGAAATGACCGGTTTCAACCCGCTGCGCCCGTGGCGCAACCCGCTCCGGCTGCTGAGCACGCTGGGCTACGTGCTGACGGCGATGCCCGTCGCGGTCATCGGCTTCAGCACGATCCTGACCCTGCTCGTCCTGTCGGCCGGACTGTTGATCACGTTCGTGCTCGCCCTGCCCGTCGCCTGGCTCCTGTTCGCATGGAGCCGGGCGCTCGGGCACCTCGAGCGGTCCCGGGTCGACGCCCTGATGGGCGTGCGCATCCCCGACCCGGTGCCGCCGCTCACCGCCCGAGGCCCGCTCAAGCGGCTGTGGGAGAAGGTCAAGAGCGGGCCGCGCTGGAAGGAGATCGGCCACCACCTCGGTCGATTCCCGCTGGCCGTGCTCGGGTTCATCGCCGTCTCCGTCGCGTGGGGCGGGGCGATCGCCATGGCGCTGCTGCCGGCCTACGTCGACCAGCTGCCCGGCGACTCGGCGAAGTTCTGGTTCTTCGAGATCACGAGTGGTGCCGGCGCCTGGCTGTGCTGCGCCGTCGGGATCATCGGGATCGTCGTCGTCGCCCCCTGGACCACGATCGGTGTGGCCTGGCTCGAGCTGCACCAGACCCAGGCGCTGCTCGGGCTGGACGCCGACGAGGTCCACGCCGAGCAGGTGACGCGCCTCGAGACGAGCCGAACAGCCGCCGTCGACAGCGCCGAGGCCGAACGGCGCCGCATCGAGCGCGACCTGCACGACGGCGCACAGCAGCGCCTCGTCGCGCTGGCCGCCAACCTCGGGGCGGCACGCGAGAAGCTCGACCACGACGACATCGAGGAAGGACGAACGATGGTGGCCACCGCCCACGAAGAGGCCAAGTCGGCACTCAAGGAGATCCGCGACCTGGTGCGCGGCATCCACCCCGTGATCCTCGAGGATCGCGGGCTCGATGCCGCCCTGTCGGCGGTCGTCGCCCGCTCACCGATCCCGGTGGCCCTCGACGTCGACGTCGCCAAGCGGCCGTCGCCAGCGGTCGAGAGCGCCGCGTACTTCGTGGTCAACGAGGCGCTGACCAACGTCACCCGCCACGCGATGGCCACGAAAGCCCACATCAGCATCGCCCGGGCCGGCGACCGCCTCGTGATCGAGGTCCGCGACGACGGCATCGGCGGCGCCGCGATCCTCACCGAAGACGAGGCGACGGCGCGTGGCAAGCCGGGAGGGTCGGGCCTCAATGGTCTGCGCGATCGGGTCGCCGGGCTCGGCGGGACGATGTACGTGATCAGCCCGCAGGGCGGGCCGACGACGATCTCGGTGGAGCTGCCGTGCGGGTCGTGATCGCCGAGGACTCGGTCCTGCTGCGCGCCGGGCTGACCCGCATCCTGGCCGACGCCGGCGAAGAGGTCGTCGCCACCGTCGGCGCCGCCGACGAGCTGATGGCGGTCGTCGAGCGCCACCAACCCGACCTGTGCCTCGTCGACGTCCGGATGCCGCCGACCCACACCGACGACGGCCTGCGGGCGGCGATCGCCATCCGCCAACGGTGGCCGAAGATCGGCATCCTCGTGCTGTCGCAGTACGTCGAGGAGCGCTATGCCACCGAGCTGCTGGCCGACGAGACCACGTCCATCGGGTACCTCCTCAAGGACCGCGTCGCCGACGTGGCCGAGTTCCTGGTGGCGGTCCGGCGGGTCGGCGACGGTGGCACTGCCCTCGACCCCGAGGTCGTCGCCCAACTGCTCGCCCGGGCCCGCCGCAAGGACCCGCTCGAACGGCTGACGCCTCGCGAGCGCGAGGTGCTGGCGCTGATGGCCGAAGGCCGCAGCAACCCGGCGATCGCCCGCGCGCTCGTCGTGTCCGACAAGGCGGTCGAGAAGCACGTGAGCAACATCTTCACGAAGCTCGACCTGCCACCAGCTGAAGACGATCACCGCCGCGTGCTGGCGGTGTTGCAATGGGTGAGGGGCTGACATGACCGATCTGCTCGATTCGCAACCGACCGGGCCGGCGGCCCCGCTGCCGCCGCCCGGCCCGATGGCGCGGCCCGAACCGCCCCGCCGCACACCAGCTGGCGTTCGCTTCCTCTGGAAGTTGTTCGCGGCGATCCTCGTGCTCGGCACGATCACGTGGGGTCCGTACCAGCTCGTCACGTTGCTCGCCCACGAGGAGCGCGTCGAGGAGCAGACGTTCCCGGCCGCCGGACTGGCGACGCTGCAGGTGGGCGGCTCCTCCGGGTCCATCACCATCACCGGCTCCGATACCGAGTCCGTCCACGTGCGCGCCGAGATCAGCGACGGGTTGCGCCACACCGGCGAGTCGCGTGAGGTCGTCGGCGACACGTTGCAGCTGCACAACACGTGCCCGAACTTCGGCTCGGACTGGTGTCATGTGAACTACGAGATCTCGGTGCCCCGTCGGCTCGCGGTGGTCGTCAACAGCGACGACGGGTCGGTCGACCTTTCCGGCACCACCGGCCCGGTGAACATCCAGACCGACAACGGCGCGGTGGACCTCGCCGATCTCACAGGTGACGTGCGCGTCGCGTCGGACAACGGCAGGGTCACCGCCGCCCGCCTGCGCTCGCAGACCGCCACCGCCGACACCGACAACGGCCGGCTGACGCTCGAGTTCGCCGTCGCGCCGACGAACGTGGTGGCGACCGCCGACAACGGCCGGATCACCGTCGTTGTTCCGAACGACGACACGGCGTACCGGGTCGAGACGGAGACCGACAGCGGTTCCGAGAACGTCTCGGTCCCGACCGACGGTGCCAGCACCCGCACGATCACCGCCCGCACCGACAACGGCAGCATCACCATCCGCCCCGCCGACTGACGCCGCCGCTCCCCCATCCGAGGGTTTCGTCGCTTCGGAGTGTTTCGTGCGGGGGCCACCCGCACGAAACACTCGGATGCCATGGCGCTCGATCCGACCGACCCCGCGGTGCTGGCCTTCGTGGCCGACCGCCACCTGGCGACGCTGACGACGCTGCGCGGCCGACGGGTCGCCACACGTGGTCGCCGTCGGGTTCAGCTATGACGCCACGGCCGGCGTCGCTCGCGTCATCACGTTCGCGGCGTCGGTCAAGGCCCGCAACGCGGCTCGCGGTGGGCGGGCCGCGGTGTCCCAGATCGACCGCGGCCGGTGGCTGACGATGGAGGGGCCGGTGCGGTTGGTGACCGATCCCGACGGCGTCGCGGCGGCCGTCGCCGGCTACACGTCCCGCTACGGCGCGCCTGGCCCGCGACCCGACCGGGTCGGCCATCGAGATCACCGTCGAGCGGGTGATCGGCAGGGTCTGATGCGCGTCCTCGTCGCCTCGGGGCCGGGCGCGGGTCATGCCCTCCCGCTGCTGCCGTTCGTGGCCGCCCTCGCCGATCGTGGCGACGAGGTCCTGCTCGTCGTGGCGCCCGAGTTGGAGGCGACCGCCCGCGACACCGGCCAGCCCTTCCGGCTCGGCGCCCGTCCGCCGGCGGCGGAGCTCGATCCGCTGTGGGCCCGCTTCGGCGAGGCGCCTCCGGCCGAGGCGGCGGTGATCGCCAACCGCGAGATCTTCGGCCGGCTCAACACCGCCGCCATGCTCCCGACCATGCAGGACGCGGTGGCGTCGTGGCGGCCCGACGCCGTGCTGCGCGAGCCGTGCGAGTACGCCTCGGCGATCTCCGCCCTGCGCGCCGGCATCCCCCACCTGCAGGTCGGCATCTCGCAGGCGGCGATCGAGGCCAGCGCGACCGAGCTCGTCGCTCCGGCGCTGGCGCCCTACGGCGACGACGTCGTCCCGGCCCTGCTGGCGGCGCCCTACCTGACCCGCTTCCCGGGACTGCTCGACCCGTCGCCGTACGCCGACACGTGGCGCTACTGCGAGGCGGCGTCCGGGCCGAGCCAGCCGCTGCCCGACTGGTGGCCGGGGCACCACGGACCGCTCGTGTACGTCACGTTCGGCAGCGTCGCCGGCTCGCTGCCGGTCGTCAGGTCGGTCTTCGGGGCCGCCCTCGCCGCGGTCGCCGAGCTCGACGCCCGCGTCCTCGTCACCGTCGGCCGCGACGTCGACATCCAGGCGCTGGGGCCGGTGGCGGCGAACACCCACGTCGAGGCGTGGGTGCCCCAAGCCGATGTGCTCACGGAGGCGGCGCTCGTCGTCTGCCACGGCGGGTCGGGCACGACGTTCGGCACCCTCGCCGCCGGCGTACCGCTCGTGTTCGTGCCGATGTTCGCCGACCAGCGCCCGAACGCCGAGCGCGTCGCCGAGCTCGGCGCCGGCGTGATCGTGGCGCCGTCGCGCGGCGCCGAGGGCGGCATGGCCGGGCTCGGTGGCGACGACGCGACGCGGTTGCGAGGCGCCATCGAGGCCGTGCTCTCCGACCGGTCGTTCACGACGGCGGCGCAGACGATCGCCGCCGACATGGCCACCGCCCCACCCATCGCGCAGCTGCTCGACCGGCTGGCGACCCTCGTCAGCTGACCCGGCGGCTCCAGCGGTCGGCCGCCTCGACGGCGACGCGGACGGCCCGGTCGATGGCGGCGTCCTTGACGTCGAGCAACGGCTCCTCGGCCTCGCCGCGCTGGGCGATGATCCCGCAGACGCACGCCGCGGCGAAGCCGTACACGATGCCCATCTTGAACAGCGTCCCGGCCTCCATCTCGAAGTTGAGGACGCCCAGGTCGTGGTACTCGTCGATCATCCCGCGCAGCCGCCGCATCAGGTTCGGGTTGGCCGACGACAGCGAGCGTTCCTGGCCCTCGAAGAACGTGTCGACGGAGGCCATCACCCCCACGTGGTGGGGCACGCCGAGGTCGCGGGCCGCGTCGGCGAGGGTCACGGTGAGGAACGGATCGGCGACGGCCGGGAACTCCGGCGGGGCGATGTCCAGCGCGGCGCCCTGGTTGGTGAGCGCGCCGGAGCCGATGACGACCTCGCCGGCGAGCACGTCGTCCTGGATCGAGCCCGACGTCCCGATGCGGATGACGGTCGTGATCCCCACCTGCACGAGCTCGTTGACGACGATGCTCATCGACGGCGCCCCCATCCCGCTGGTCGCGCACACGACCGACGCGCCGCCGGGCAGGGTGGCGAGGAACGAGTCGAGGCCGCGGTTGCGGGCCAGCGCGGCGCCACCGCCGAGGTACGTCGTGGCGATCAGCTCGGAGCGCCCCGGATCCCCGCTCAGCAGGGCGATCGTCGTGCCGTCCGGGAGGTCCGAGCGGCCGAAGCCGATGTGGTACTTGGTGTCGTCGCCGGCCACGCCGTCAGGACTCCTGCCACAGCTGGATGGCGTTGCCCTCCGGGTCGTGGAGCGAGGCGAAGCGGCCGTTGGGATAGGTCTCGGGGTCGACCTCGACGTCGATGCCGGCCGCCCGCAGCTGCTCGACGAAGCCGTCGAGGTCGGCGACCCGGAAGTTGATGCCCCAGCCGCTCGGACCGAGGTACGGGCTCTCCCAGTGCTCTTCGCCGAACGGGGCGAACACGGTGGGCCCGGCGGCCGGCGTCCACACGTCGGCGTCGTACGCCTCGGGCGGGGCGCCGACCCCGAGGTGCTCGGCGTACCAGCGCGACAGCGCGGCGGCATCGAACGCCTTGAAGAAGAACCCGCCGATCCCGTCGACCGTGTGCACCGCGCCAGCGTGGCACAGCCGCGGTGCGAGGCTGGGCCGATGAGCAGCACCACCACCAAGGCCATCGTCGCCAAGCTCGTCGCCAAGCCGGAGACGGCCGACGAGGTCGCCACCTTCCTCGCCGGCGCCCTCGACCTGGCCAACGCCGAGGCCGGCACGACCGTGTGGTTCGCCCTGCGCACCGACGACGTGACGTTCTGGATCGTCGACGCCTTCCCGGGTGACGCCGAGCGCCAGGCCCACCTCGGCGGCGAGATCGCCAAGGCCCTGATGGCCAACGCCGAGCGCCTGCTCGCCCAGCCGCCCGACCTCGGCATGGCCGACGTCCTCGCCGCCAAGGTGCCCGGCTGAACAGCCCGTGATGTCAGAGCGCCCGTCAGAAGGGCGGTCGACGGGTTGCGGCTGTCCTGCGGAGTGATCTGGGCGGGCAGCGTGCCATTCCGGCATCCGGGCGGGCTCCGTGACGACTGTTGTCACCGAGCCCACCCAGATCGGGCCTGAACGACATGCCATCGTCGGATCCGTCCGACAACTCAGGCTCCGGCCCGTACTGCTCCCAGCCGGCAGCCCTCGGCAGGAGGCCGTCGCCGCGGGCGGGCGTTGGTCGCTGCGATCTGGGCTCGTTGAGTGATCTGGGTGCGTTCCGTGACGACTGTCGTCGGGGAACGCACCCGGATCCGAATTCCCAATCGACGCACGCTCTCACCACATCAGTCCTCGACGAGGCGTTCTGTGTCACCGCACACGTCCCCGGGGGCTTGTGCGGTGACACGGAGCGATCTGCCGACCCCGGATGCGCTGGGACCCTTCCATCCCACGTACGCTGGGGTGCGATGAGCGAACAGATCCCACTCGTCGATTACCTGGTGCTCGGCGACAAACCGCACCTCGTGGCGACCCAGTGCACCAACTGCGGGGCGACCTACTTCGACCGCCGCAACGCCTGCGCCGGCTGCTTCGGCACCGAGTTCAAGCAGGTGCCGGTCTCGACCGAGGGCACCGTGAACACGTACACGATCGTGGCCATGGCGGCGCCGGGCATCCCGGTGCCGTTCGTCTCGGCCGTCGTCGACTGCAACGGGATCCCCGTCCGCGGGAACATCATCAACGTGGAGCCGGACCCGGACCACGTCGCGACGGACATGAAGGTGCGCCTGGCGACCTACTCGCTCGGCGAGGACGACCACGGCAAGGAAGCCATCGGCTTCGGGTTCGAGCCGGCAAGCAACTGAACGGAGTTCACGATGAGCGCAAGTGACGAGGTCTGGATCCTCGGGATCAACATGACGAAGTTCGGGAAGCACCCGGACAAGGACACCGTCGACCTGGCGGCCGAGGCCGTCACCGCGGCCCTCAAGGACGCCGGTGTGTCGATGAAGGACATCGGGATCCTCGCCGCCGGCAACCTGATGGGCGGCGGCGGCTTCGGCCAGCAGCTGCAGAAGCAGGTCGGCCAGACCGGCATCCCCGTGTACAACGTCTCCAACGCCTGTGCGACCGGCGCCACCGCGCTGCGCACGGCGGTGATGGCCGTCAAGGCCGGCGAGGTCGACTACGGCATGGCCGTCGGCGTCGAGAAGCTGGCCGGTGCCGGCCTCCTCGGTGGCGGCGGGCAGGCCAAGAAGGACGGCAAGGAGTGGGAGCCGAAGGGCCGCTTCGGCGCCGTCGCCCCGACCGACGGCCGCATCGGCACCGACACGATGCCGGGCGTGTTCGCCCAGATCGGCATGGAGTACGGCCACAAGTACGGCGGCACCAGCTTCGAGCTGTTCGCCAAGATCGCCGAGAAGAACCACGCCCACTCGACGCTGAACCCGCTGGCCGCCTACCAGAAGAAGTTCACGCTCGACGAGATCATGAACGACATGATGATCGCCTACCCGAACACGCGGCCGATGTGCTCGGCCAACTGTGACGGTGCGGCGGCCGCGGTCGTCGTCAACGGCGAGACGCTCAAGACGCTGTCGCTCGAGCAGCAGCGCCGGGCCATCAAGATCAAGGCGTCGATCCTCACGTCGGATCCGTGGGAAGAGGCCTGCCAGGTCCTGCCGAACGTCAACACGCTGACCAAGAACGCGGCCAAGCAGGCGTACGAGCAGGCCGGTGTCGGCCCCGAGGACCTCGACCTCGTCGAGCTGCACGACTGCTTCGCCACGGCCGAGCTCGTGCACTACGACAACCTCGGCCTCTGCGAGGAGGGCGGCGCGGCCGACTTCTTCAACTCCGGCGCCACGTGGCGTGACGGCAAGACGCCGGTCAACGTGTCGGGCGGCCTGGAGTCGAAGGGCCACCCGATCTCGGCGACCGGCATCGCCAACATCTGGGAGGTCTGCCACCACCTGCGTGGCGAGGCCGGCGACCGTCAGATCGAGGGCGCCAAGGTCGGCATGGCCCACGTCATCGGCCTCGGCTCGGCGTGCGGCATCCACGTCCTGGAGAAGTCCGGGGTCGGCTGACCCAACCCCAGCGAAGACGCTGCGACGGCCCGCTGCTCCCTCGGGAGCGGCGGGCCGTTCTGCGTTTCGTGTCAGGCGAGCTCGGCGTCGCTGATCCAGCTGCCGTGGAAGCCGTACGGCACGCGGACCGGCAGGTGCACCCGGGCCACGGGCTCGGCGCCGGGCGCCGTGGCGTCGAGGATCACGAGGTCGGTGCGCTCGGTCGTGTCGTCGTGCACGAAGCCGATCGCCCAGCCGTCGTCCTCGCCTGCGCCGTCGTCGTCGGGCACGAACACGAACTCGCCGGGGTGGGAGGCCGGGCCGAGATCGAAGCGCTCGCTGGTGCCGGCCTCGAGGTCGTACTTGACGATGACTCCGTCTTCGCCGAACGTGTCCCAGTCGCCGGCACGCGGCGCGGCCGCCCAGCCATAGCGGTGGCGCAACCCGACGACGCGCTCGTCGACGCGCGGGAAGGCGTGCCACACGTCGTCGAGCTGCTCCTCGCCGACCGCACCCGTTGCGAGGTCGAACGTCCAGCGGTGCAGGAACGACGGCGGGAAGTCATCCATCGAGTCCCGCCACATCGACGCGTGGCGGCCGACGTCGCACACGACGGTCGAGCCGTCTGCATAGGCGTTCATCGGGTGGAACACGTAGCAGGGGTCGACGTCGAACCAGCGCACGTCGGCGTCGGTGCCGAAGCGGGGCACGATGCCGATGCGGGCGCCATAGGCGTCGTCCCAGTGCAGCGGCACGTCGCCGCGCATGGCCGCATCGAGGTCGAACACGACGGGCAGGTCCATGAAGATCGCGTGGTCGCGCGTGATCATGAAGTCGTGCATCATCGTCGCCCCGGGCACGGTGATCGGCGCCGAGTGGACCAGCGCACCCGACGCGTCGAGCACGTGGTAGGTGAGGTACGGCGGGAGCACGCCGTAGCCGAAGAAGTGCAGCTCGCCGGTCTCCGGGCACAGCTTCGGGTGGGCCGTGAACGCCGTCGTCAGGCGACCGCCGAAGTCGTCGCTGCCGATCGTGTCGAGCTCCGGCGTCAGCTCGTACGGCAGGTGCCCCTCCTCGAGCGCCCAGATCCGCCCGGCGTGGGCGAGCACGTGGGTGTTCGCCGCGCTCGCCGTCGGGTCCATCATCGTCTCCGGTGACGTGGCGTCGAGGTGCTGGGAGTACTTCGTCGTGCGCACGTAGCGGTTGCGGTACCAGTGGGCCCGGCCGCCCTCCAGGCGCACGCCGTGGACCATCCCGTCCCCGAAGAACCAGTGCCCGGCCGCGCCGTCCTGCGGGTTCGACCCGTTGCGCAGGTAGCGCCCGGCGAGCCCGGGTGGGATGGCGCCGGTGACCGCGAGGTCGACGTCGGTGCGCTCCTCGTGCACCGGTGCGTAGTTGCCCCTGAGGAACCACGGCGCGTCCACGTTCGTCATCGATCCCCCTCGTCGACCCGATCGATGTCGAGGGGCCATCATGGCAGGCCGGCTCAGTCGGCGACGGCGGCACTCGCCAGCTCGAAGCGCTCGACCGAGCGCCAGCCCGTGGCATCCTCCATCTCGACGATGTCGATGGCGGTCACGTCGACGGCCCAGCCCGGGTCGAACGCCTCGAGGACCTCCCAGGCCGCTCGGCGCCGTCCGGGTGGGGTGGTGCGGCTGTGCACGAGCGTGACGTGGGAGCGGAACGGCACGCGTGCCCAGCGCGCCTCCTCCACCTCGGCGAGCTGCGCCTGCACGGCGTCGATCGCGCCGGCCGGGTCGTCGACGTGCAGGTACACGCCCCATGCCGACTGCCCCCAGTGGGCGGCCCGCCCGAGGCGCACCGTGAAGGGTGCCGTCGGTGGCGGCGGCCGCGGCGACGAGCTCGGCGGCCCGGGCGTGATCGGTGACGTCGTGGACGAGCGTGATGTGGCATCCGATGCGGCCGCACATCACCGGGTCCCATCGCCGCCGGATCTCGTCGAGCTGCTCGCACACCGGCGGTGGGACGAACAGCACGATGGCCCGCCGCAACACGTCGCCCATCGTCGCGCGGGTCAATCGATCCAGTAGCGGCGCAACGGCACGCCGTCGACCTCGATGACGTTCTCCAGCACGCCGCCGTTGGCCTCGATCACCGCCGCCGATCCGACGTTGTCGTCGTCGCACGTCACCAGCGCCGGCCCGACGCCGCCGGCGCGGGCGACGATCAGGCTCTGGCGCAGGATCTCGGTGGCGTACCCCGCCGACGATGGGCCGGGCGGACGGCGTAGCCGATGTGGCCACCCTTGGCGCGGAGGAAGTCGTTGAGCTCGAAACGGATCGACGACCTCCCGACGACGTCGCCGTCGACGTCGGCCAGCAACCACGTCGACTCGACCCACCCGGCGATCCGAGGTTGCGGCCCCGGCGGTGGTCCTCGACGACCTGCACGAACTCGGCGAAGGACTGGCCGGGCTCGACGGAAGGCGAACACGAAGGCGTCGGCGGCCAGCTCGTCCTGGGCCGCCAGCGACGTCGGCCTCGTCGTCGATGCGAGGGAGGCGCAGGCGCAGGCTCACCCGTCCATCTTGGTCATCACCGCCTGGCAGTAGGCGAGTGTGAATCCGAGCCGCGACAGGTTGCGGGCCGATGCGCCCGCCGGGATCGCCGTGGCCACGGCGAGATCGCACCCGCTCGCCTGCGCCGCCACCATCCGTTCGCGCACCAGCGCGCCCTGGACGCCGCGCTCGCGGAACCGGCCGATCGTCGTCGCCCCGCCCAGCCAGCCGACGCCGCCATCGCGAACCAGCGATCCGCACCCGGCGGCGTTGCCCTCGATCTCGGCGAGGTAGTCGGTGGCACCGGGGATCGCGTGGGCGGCACGGGCGTACTCGTCGCTGACCTCGATCGCCCGGCTCGCTCGTGAACGTCGTGCCCGGTGCGGATGACGTCGAGCCACTCGTCGAGCGAGCTGGCGTCGACCACGCGCACCATCATCGTCGGGTGGGTGCGGATGGTCAGGTCCTCGAGCCGGCACGCGTAGACGTTGCGGAACCACTGGGTCACGTAGCCGCGGGCGGCCAGCCGCTTGACCAACTCGACCGGCGCCCACGCCGTGACCTCCAGCGACGGCGCCACGCCCGAGGCGGCGAAGAACGCCTCCAGCTCGTCGAGGCCGCCGTCGTCGATGTCGTCGACCGAGACGCCGATGGCGCGGTTGACGTAGCGGCCCGGTCCGAACGCGGCGAGCGCCCCGGCGCCGAACGGCGCGCTCCGTGCCGGGTCATCGCCGTCCTGGCCGACGAAGGCGGCGATCGTCGCACTCGTCACGCCGCGCCGCCGATGCCTCGATCCGGCGCACCATCTCCTCGTCGACGATCACCCAGCGATCTTCGCGGGTCGCGACGCCGCGTGCCGATCGCGATCGCCAGCCGCGCCGCGCCGGCGCTTCGCATCCGAGGGTTTCGTTGCATCGGAGGGTTTGCCGCGGGGCTCCCGGGCGCCAGACCCTCCGATGCCGCAAACCCTCGGATGGAGCTCGGTGGGGACGAGGGCCTCGATGTGGGGGACCAGCTCGGCGGCGGTCGGCATGGCGGCGACCTCGACGGCGACCGATGCCGCCGCGGCACGCCGGCCCGGGTCGTCGAGCAGCTCCCGCACCGCCGTTGCCACGTCGGCGTCGCCGCGATGGTCGGGCCCGAGCACGGCGCCGCAGCCGGCGTCGACGACGGCCAACCCGTTCTCCCACTGGTCGGCGAACAGCGGGACGACGAGCTGCGGCCGCCCGTGGGCCGCCGCGCCGAGCACGGTCCCGGCCCCGCCGTGCGAGATCACGCCGGTCACGCGAGGCAGCAGCCAGCCCTGGGGCACGAAGCGCTCGACGCGGACGTTCGACGGGATGGCACCGAGCGCGTCCGGATCGACGTGCGGCCCGATCGTGGCGACGGCGTCGACAGGCAACTGCGCCGAGGGCGGCGAGGACGGGACCCCACGGGAACGTCGTCGACGGCGGCTCGGTCCCGGCCGACACGTAGACGGACGGCCGGGCACCGAGCTCGTCGACCCAAGGTGGCGGATCGCCGTCGGGGACCCGGCCGACCGGGCGCACCATCCGCGTCGCGTCGGTCTCGGGACCCTGCCCGAACGACGGTGGGAAGGGGTGGACGTAGAGGTCGCCGTACAGATCCGCCCACTCCGGGTCGCCGAGGCCTTCGGCTGCCCACAGCGGACCGAGCGCGTCGACGCACCTGCGGCCGGGCCGCGGCGGGGAGCACCCCGCTGAACGCGACGGTGACGACCGGAACGCCACGAGCCGTCGCCATCGGTGCCACCGCCAGCTCGGCCGTCTCGCGCACCACGACGTCGGGCCGCACCTCCTCGAAGAGCGGACCGAGGTCGGCGCGGACAGGCGCGTCAGGCGGGCGGGTCACGGTGTCGTGGTGGGCGCCGATGAGGAAGACGGCGATGCGGGCGGTCGTGTCGCCGTGGTTGCGCCAGGCGTGGCGGGTGCCGTTCTGCACGACGGTGTCGCCGGGCTTGAGGTGGACCTCGACGCCGTCGTCGAGCTCGAGCCACACCTCACCGTCGAGGATCACCTCGAAGTCGATCGTGTCGGTCGTGTGCATGCCCGGGGCGTCGGCCTCCATGTACCCGGTGAGGCCGGGCATCGCAGCTTCGAACTCGGCGACCGCCGCATCGACGTCGGCGGGCGGCTCCGCCGACTCGGCCACCGAGGCCGGCGGCACCGCGAACAGCCCGAACCGGAAGCCTCCGACCGGCGGGAAGTAGGTCGCGTACGACTCCATCTTCCCCTCGTCCGGGAACCGCGGTGCCCCATCGGCGCCCCACAGGAAGTGGAACTCCGACCCGGACATCAACGCCGGCCGGAAGCCGTCGACCTCGGTGTCGCTGGCAACGATCGCGTTGCCGTCCGCATCGTGGCCAGTGACCACACGCCGTACCTTCATGCCCGGACTGTAGGACGCCCGACCCTCCCCCGATTCCCCGGAGACCTTTGCCCGCTCAGCGGGCAGAAGTCTCCGGAGAACCCGGGGGCGGCGGCCACGCGGCGTCGGCGAACGCGGTCAGGCGCGGGAACAGCAGGCGCTCCAACGTCGGGCGGTCGTGGACGTGCTCGGTCCACAGGCAGGCCTGCACGCCGAGCAGGTTCCCCCGCTCGGCGTCCGACCAACGGGCCGCCGGCGTCGAACGATGCGACATCGGCGAGCGACGTGTGCCCGGCCCAGCTCGTGCCGGGCTCGTACCACTCCCCCGAGGCGGCCATGTCGAGGTAGTACGCCTCGGCCGGCGCCGCCACGACGTGGTGACCTGCCGCGGCCAGGCGCCGGCACGACTCCGCCGACCGCCAGCCGATGACGTAGCCGTCGTCGGGCGACAGCGCACCCGACTCGGCGCCCTCCTGCCACACGCCGACGAGCCGTCCGGTGGTCCGGCGTACGAGGGCGATGACCTCGCGCAGGAACGCCGCGCCGATCTCGTGCGAGCCACGGGCCCCACGCGATGCGGCCCATCGCTGGGCCAGCGGCGAGCCGAGCCACGCCCCGGCCGGTACCTCGTCGCCGCCGACGTGGAGCCACGGCGACGCGAAGTGGTCGGCCAGCGCGCCGAACGCCGACTCGAGCAGCGGCCACGTGGCCTCGACGCCGGGGTTGAGCACGTTGTCGACGAAGTGCTGCACGCTGACCGCGCCGCTCGTGTCGTCCGGATCGACGAGCGACGGCATCGCCGCGAGCGCGGCGAAGCTGTGCCCGGGCAGGTCGATCTCGGGGACCAGGACGACGCCGGTGCCGGCGGCGCGTCCGTGCCACCGGGCGACGTCGTCCCACGAGTAGGCACCGCCGTAGGGCTCGGCGCCGGAGCCGACGAGTGGCGGCACCGGCTAGCGAGCGACCGCGCCACGCACCACGCTCGGTGACCGCCGGATGGTCGGGTACGGGGATGCGCCACGCCTCGTCGTCGGTCAAGTGCAGGTGCAACCGGTTCAGGCCGTGCCAGGCCGCGACGTCGACGAGCCATTCGACGTCCACCGCGGGCACGAACTGGCGGGCCAGGTCGACGTGCAGCCCACGCCACCCGTGCACGGCGTCGTGGCGGCCGACGGCCACGGTGCCGCCGTCGGAGCGAGCCGCCCGCACGAGCGTGGTCACCGCCCGCTCGACCGCCTCCGGGGACCCCGCCGTGACCGCCCAGCCGTCGTCGATGCTTTCGATCACGAACGAGTCGGCGGGAAGCCCGTCGTCGAGCGTCGCCGCGACCTCGCGCTCCCCGTCGGCGTGAGCACCGCCGGACGGTATGGGTGCAGCGCGGGCGTCGCGCGCCGCGACGGCCGCCATCGCCACCTCGGCCACGTCCGAGACCGGCGCCGGCGCGGAACGTCGTCGGGGCCGCCGGACCGACCGCGACCCGCCTGGCCGGACCGGTTGCGACGGGTACGACCTCGCCATCGCCGATCGTCACGTACGCGCTCGCCGGACCGTCGTTGCCGTGCCCGGGGCGGTGACCGCACGCGGCCGTGAGCTCCCACACCTCACCTGGAGCGAGCACCGTGTCCGGCGGCGGAGCGACGACATGGCAGCCCGACCGGCGCCCGACGAGTCGGGCCGGCGGCACCGGGTCGAGCGGCACGACCGACGTGAACGTCAGCTCGATGCCGGCACGCGCGACGGCGCCGGTGTTCACGAGCCGCAGGCGCATCGAGCCCGGCCCACCGGGCGCCGGCACGTACCACGCCTCCAGCCTCACAGCGCCTGCCAGCCCGGCTTGCCGGCGTACACCGCCCGGTAGTAGCCGGCGTGCCGGAGCCCGGCGGCGGCCGGTTCGTCGACGACGACCGTCGCGTGCGGATGCAGCTGCAGCACCGACGCCGGGCACATCGACGTCAGCGGGCCCTCGACGGCGGCCGCGATCGGCGCCGCCTTGCCCGGTCCGGTGGCCACCAACACAGCGTGGCGGGACGCCACGATCGTCCCCAGACCCTGGGTGATCACGTGGCGCGGCACGTCGTCGAGCGAGCCGAAGAAGCGGGCGTTGTCACGCCGGGTCTCCTCGGTGAGCGTCTTGATCCGGGTGCGTGAGACCAGCGACGAGGACGGTTCGTTGAACCCGATGTGACCGTCGGACCCGATGCCGAGCAGTTGGACGTCGACGCCACCGAGCGACGACGAGCAGCGCCTCGTACGCCGCGCACGCTGCCGGCAGATCGGGCGCCGCCACGTCGGGTCCGTGCAGCCGCGGTCGGGTCGAGGTCGACGAGGTCGGTGAGCTCGCGGCGGATGAACGCCCGGTAGCGCCTGCGTCGTGGTCCGGCGCCAGGCCGACGTACTCGTCGAGCAGCACGGCGCTGGCGCCGGCGAACGACAGCCGGCCCGGCGCGGCACGCGGCGACGAGTCGGCGGTAGGCGCCGAGCGGCGAGCTGCCGGTGGCCAGCCCGATCACCGGTGCGGCGCACGAGCCGAGCACGCCGCTCGACGACTCCCGCGACGACGGCCGCGGCGTCCTCCGGCGTGGCCACGATCACGACCTCCACGCGACCTCCCCGCCGACGATCGTCGCCGACGACGCGCAGGTCGCGTCGAGCACGGTGATGTCGGCACGCGCCCCGGTGCGACAGTCGACCGCGGTCGGCATCGCCGAGCACGGCGGCGGGCGTCGAGGTCACCGTGGCGATGGCGTCGGGCACCGGCAGCCGGTGAACGCGACGAGGTTGCGCACGGCCTGATCGAGGCGTCAGCACGCTGCCGGCGAGCACACCGTCGGCCGTGCGCACGCCCGCGGCGTCGACGGTCACGCCGACCGAGCCGACGCCGCCGGCGTGTCGCCACCGACCTCGCCGAGCGCGGCGACGGCATCGGTGACGAGGTTCAGCCGGGCCGGGCCGAGCGCCCGCCACGCCATCCGCACGGCGACGGGATCGACGTGGATGCCGTCGCAGATGAGACCCGGCGACGACGCCGTCGTCGGCGAGGGCGGCGCCGATCGGACCCGGGTCGCGGTGGCCGAACGGGCGCATGGCGTTGAACAGGTGGGTGACGTACGTCGGCGCCCGCGGCTCGGCCGGCGGCGAACTCGGCGGCCGTCGCATCGGTGTGGCCGATCGACACGACGACGCCGCGGGCCACGAGCGCGGCGATCACGTCGAGCGGCGCCGGGCAGCTCCGGGGCGATCGTCACCAGCGCCACCCCGGCCGATCGCGTGACCAGCCGTCGATCGACCCCGAGTTCCGGCTCCACGAGCTGCGCTTCGGGGTGGGCGCCCTTGCGGATCGGCGCCAGCATCGGTCCCTCGAGGTGCAAGCCCGAGCGGCACGGCGCCCGGGCCGGCGGCGAACGACGCGATCGACGGCGAGGGCCCGTGGCCGCACCGCCGGCGGACACGTGATGACGGTCGGCAGGAACGCCGTGACGCCGTACCGCGGGAGCCGCGCGGCCAGCTCGCCGATGCGCGCCGGCGCGGACGTGACGTCGATCCCGTGCGCGCCGTTGATCTGCAGGTCGATGAAGCCGGGAACGATCCATCCGCCGGCCGCATCGATGTCGAGCGACGCCGGCCTGCGAGCGGACGGCGGCGATGCGCTCGCCCTCGAGCACGAGCTCACTGCATCCGACGACGCCGTCCGGGGCGTCGAGCGATGCCGCGCCCGATGACGATCGTCATCGTCGCGCCCAGCCGCTCGGCCCGGGCCAGCACGGCGCCGATGCTGCCGATCGGTGCGTCCGGCGGGGATGACCGCGATCCGGGCCGCCAGACCGAGCTCGGCCAGCATCGGCGAGGCGGCCTCCCGCGCCGCCAGTTCGGCGACGCAGCGTCGGCAGGAAGTCGGCGGCCTCGGTCATCCCGCCGCCGAGCGCGACGACATCGACGTCGAGCGTCATCACGCACAGTTGTACCGCCCAGGCCACGGCGCCGGCCACGTCGCCCGGCGGCTCGCGTCGGCGTCGACGGCCCGACCGGACGCCGCCGCCTCGGCGCAGCCGAGTCTGCCCGCACACGCACCGGGCGCCGTGCGACCACATCGGGATGTGCCCGATCTCGCCCGCCGAGCCGGTGGCGCCGCGCCAGAGGCGACCGCCGAGCACGAAGCCGGCGGCGATGCCGGTGCCGATGTTGACGTACGCCAGCGACGAGTCGGAGGCCAGGCCGAGGTGGGCGAGGGCACCGAGGGCGGCGGCGTTGACGTCGTTCTCGACGTGCACCGGCACGCCGATCAGCTCACTGACCGTGTCACCGATGGCGACCGGCTCGAGGATGCCGAGGTTGACGGCCGAGCTGACCGTGCCGGTCGCGACGTCGACCCGGCCGGGCATCCCGAGGGCGACGGCGACCGGATCGCCGCCGGCCCGGCCACGTCGCGACGACGGCCGACGGACGGCGGCGGCGATCGCGGCCGCCCCGCGGGCGTCGGGAGGGAGACCGACGCAGCGATCTGGCGGTCGTCGAAGCGCACGGCTCGGATCGAGGTGCCGCCGACGTCGACGCCGACGATGGAGATGGCCACCGCTAGCCCTTGACCGCGCCGGCGGTGAGCCCCGCCGTCACCGGTGCTGGACGATGAGGAAGAAGATGATCACGGGGATCGCCATCAGCGTCGAGCCCGGCCATCACGCCACCCCAGTCGGTGCCGCGGGCGCCCTCGTTGAACGCCTGCAGCCAGACCGGCGCGGTCTGGTTCTCCGGCTTGTTCATGATCACGAGGGCGAAGATGAACTCGTTCCACGCCTGGATGAAGGCGAAGATCCCGGTGGCCACCAGGCCCGGCGCGATGAGCGGGAACGTGATCCGCCAGAACGCCCCCATCCGACTGGCCCCGTCGACGCGCGCCGCCTCCTCCAGCTCGAGCGGCACGCCGCCCACGAAGCCGCGCAGCGTCCAGATCGTGAACGGCAGGACGAACACGAGGTAGGTCAGGGCGAGCCCGATGATCGAGTTCGTCAGGTGGCGGCCGTCGAGGATGCGGAACAGCGAGATGATCAGCGCCTCGGCCGGGATCATCTGGACGACGATCACGTGACAGGAACGCCTTGCGGCCGCGGAAGCGGAACCGGGACAGGGCGACGGCGGCGAGGAAGGCGACGATCAGCGCCAACACGACCACGATCTCGTGACCAGGGCGCTGTTCTTCATCGACGTCCAGAAGTACGGCCGCTCGAACACCCGCCGGAAGTTGTCGAGCGTGGTGTGCAGCGGCAGGAACGACGGCGTCGGCGACCTGATCTCGGAGCCGCGGCCGGAACGCCGTCAGCACCATCCAGTACACGGGGAACAGCGCCAGCAGGGCGACGACCACGCCCGCGGCGTTGACCCCGATCCGCCGCCGGCGGCGCCTGCGCGATCGCCCCGACCGCCATCAGATCTCGTCCTGCTTCAGCATCGAGCGGAGGTAGGTCAGCGTCAGCAGCACCGTGATCAGCACCATCACGATGGCGATCGCGGCGCCGATGTCGTAGCGGTTCTGCCCGATCGAGATGTTGTAGGAGTAGACGCCGAGCAGGTTGGTCTCGCTGGTGACGCCACCGGCCTTCTGCAGGACGTAGATCTGGGTGAACACCCGGAAGTCCCACAGCACCGACAGCGACGTGAGGATCAGCAGGATCGGCTTCAGGGCGGGGAAGGCGATGTAGCGGACAGCGCTGGCGGTACGAGGCGCCGTCGAGCTGCGCCGCCTCGTTGAGGTCGCCGGGGATCTGGGTCAGCCCGGCGTACACCGTGAAGGCGACGAACGGGATCCCCATCCACACGACGATGATCGTGGCGACCATGTAGAACTCAGCGGGGCGGCCAGCCAGCTCTCGCCCTGCCGATCGAGGGCCCAGTTCATCAGCCCGTACTGGGTGTCGAAGATCCACTGCCAGACCACCGTCGCGGTGACCGGCGGGATCGACCAGGCGATGATCAGCGACGCCGAGACGATGCAGCCGCATCGGCTTGCCGAGCGCCTCGAGCAGCAGGGCGATGAGGCCGCCGAGGACCATCGTCAGCGCGACGTTGACGGCGCAGAAGCCGACCGTGCGCCACAGGACGGTCCAGAAGTAGGACTCGGTCAGGATCGTCGCGGAAGTTGTCGAGGCCGACCCACGGCGCCGGGCGGCCGAACACCTGCGGCAGGCCGTACTCCTGCAGCGACAGCGTCACCAGCCGCACGAGCGGGTACCCGAGCATCACGACGAGCAGCGCCGTCGCCGGCACCAACAGGACGTAGGGCAGCGCCGATGCCCGCCGGCGCCGACCGGCGCGCACCCGGGTCACCCCGGTCGCGGTGGTCACCTCGGCGACGGCCATCGACGCTGCCCTCGTCCTCGCAACGCTCGGGTCAGCCGTTGAGGGTCGACTCGATCGCCGAGTCGGCGGCCTTGGCGGCCTCCTCGATCGATGTCCCCTGGGCGATCTTCACGAGCATGTCCGGCAGCACGTTGGCCGCCTCGACTCCTGCCCACTTCTCGCTCGTCGGGACGAACCGGCTGTTCTCGGCCGCCTTGGCCTGGGCGACGGCGGCATCGCTGCCGGTCACCGAGGCGAGCTCGGACTTGATCGCCGGGATCAGCCCGGCCGCGGCCATCTGCTCCTGGTAGCCGGCCGACACCATGATCTTGACGAGGTCGAGGGCGAGCTCCTGGTTCTCGCTCTTCGTCGGGATGGCGATGTTCGACCCGCCGAGGAAGACCGGAGCCGTCGTGCCGGCCGCCGAGCCGGGCAGGGCGAACACGCCGATGTTGGCCTCCATGGCGGGGCAGCCGTCCTTGTCGTTGATGATCTGACCCGGCTTCCAACCCGGCGCCGGCATCATCCCGACCTCGCCGTTGCAGAACGCGATGTAGTCGTTGGCGTCGTCGCTGTCGGCGGGCGCTCCGTTGGCGTCGTCGAAGACCTGCTTGAAGAACGTCAGACCCTTGACGGAGTCGGGCGAGTCGAGCTGGCCGACCCACTCGTCGCCGTCCTTGGTGGCGATGTCGCCGCCGGCGTCCCACAGGTACGAGAGCATCGCGTACCAGTTCTTGCCGGGCAGGTAGATGCCCGAGAAGTTCGGCGTCGCCGCGTTGTCGGCCTTCAGCTTGGCGCCGGCGGCGAGGAACTCCTCGAGCGTCGTCGGGACCGCGATGCCGGACTTCTCGAAGAGGTCCTTGCGGTAGATGACGATGCGCGCGCCGGCGTAGTACGGCACGGCGTAGAGCTTGCCGTCGTACGTCCCGGCCTCGGCGAGGCTCTGCAGGAAGTCGTCGCCGCCGAGGTCGGCCTTGTCGCCGGTGAGGTCGACGACGGCGCCGGCGGCCTCGAACGTCTGGGCCTGGGTGTTGCCGAACTCGACCACGTCCGGCGCGTCGCTGCCGGAGAGGGACGTCGTGAGCTTCTCCACGATGCCGGTCCACTGCTGGCGCTCGAGCTTCACCGTGACGTCGGGGTGCACCTTGTTGAACTCGGTGATCGCGTACTGCACGACCTCGTCGGGCGTGTCGGTGCCGTTGAGCCACAGCCGGATGGTCTCCCCACCACCCGACGCCGCGGTCGTTCGGCCCCGGCGCGGCTGTCGTGGTGGCGCCAGCGGCGGCGGTCGTCGCGCTCGGCGGCATCGTCGTCATCGTCACCACATGCGGCGACGAACAGGCCGGCGGCGGCCAGCACAGCCAGCGTCCGCACGGTTCGGGTTCTGTTCACGGTCGTCCTCCTCGAGAACGGGGCTGGTGTGGTGGTCGTCCGGCCCTGTGCCCAAGGCAGGGTCAGATCGGTTCGGGGGGAGGAACAGGTGGTGCTGGCGGCGCGCGTCATCGGATGCCCAGCTCGTGATCGAGGACCGTTGCCGCGGCGCCGACGAGCACGTCGTCGAAGCCGAACGTCGCCGGCCGCACGACGAGGCGATCAGCGAGCAGCGGCATGGTGCGGGCGGCGATGGCGCGGCGTGGCGGCGGCGCGGAACGGCTCGTCGGTGACGGCGCCGGAGCCGGACAGGACGACGTCGGTGACGTCGAGGGCGCTGAGCACGGTGGCCAGCGCGATGCCGAGGTGCTCGCCGGCTCGGGCCAGCACGGCCGCGCCATCGCCAGCTGCGGCGGCTTCCATCCGCGACGCCAGCAGGGGTGCCGACACCTCGGTCTCCAGGCAGCCCCGCTTGCCGCACGCGCAGACGCGCCCCGTCGGGCACGACGACGACATGGCCGATCTCGCCGGCCGCGTACGACGAGCCGGTGAACAGGCGCCCGTCGAGGACCAGGCCGGCGCCGACGCCCTCGTCGACGCGCACGCAGATCAGGTTGCCGGCGGCTGCGCCGTACGTGAGCTCGGCGAGCGGCCGCCGCGTTGGCGTCGTTGATCGACGACGACCGGCAGGCCGAGCTCGGCGCCCGAGCGTGGCCCCGAGCGGGAGGTCCGACCAGCCGAGGTGGGCGGCGGTGGCGACGACGCCGGCGGCATCGACGATGCCGGGGCTGGCGACGCCGACGCCGAGCAGGGGGCGTTCGGCGTCGGCGACCAGCTCGCGGCAGATGCGCCGCAGCAGCGTGACCGCGGCCTTGCCCGACTTCCCTTGCGCTCGTAGGTGCGACGCACGACGACCTTGCCGGCCAGGTTGACGATGCGCCCCGACGAACCGCGACGGCTCGGAGAGGTCGACGCACAGGATGTGGCGGCCATCGGCGGCGACGTCGACGAGCGTGGCCGGCTTGCCGACACCGCCGGCCGTGCTCAGCCCGAGCTCCTCGACGACGCCGTCGTCGATGAGGTCACGCACGACCGCGCTGACGGTTGCGCGGGTCAGCCCGGCGAGCTTCGCCAGGTCGGCCCGCGACAGTCGGGCCGTCGGCGTGCAGCGTGCGCAGCAACAGGCTGCGGTTGGCCCGTCGTCGCGTCTTCCGGCGTCGCCATGCAATTTGTTTGTTTACTAGCCTTACAAACTCCGGTCAAGCACACGCCCCGATCCCATCCGAGTGTTTCGACGCATCGGAGGGTTTCGTGCGGGGGCTCTCCCGCACGAAACCCTCCGATGGCTGTCGGAGCCCCTGACCGCCGGGCCGAGGCCTTGGACGCCGCACCCGGTCGCCGCCTTCACGGCGATCCCCGAGGTCGACCTCGCGCGCTGGTCCGGGATCGGAGGCCGACCGCTCGGCGCTGGCCGCCGAGGTCCGCGCGGATGTGCCACGAGATCGGGTTCTTCCAGCTCGTCGGCCACGGCGTGCCGGTCGGGTTCCGGGCCCGCTACTTCGACCTCCTGCAGGCGTTCTTCGCGCTGCCCGAGGACGTCAAGGCCGAGATCGACAAGGTCCGCTCACCCCACTTCCGCGGCTGGGAGCGCGTCGGCGCCGAGCTGACCGACAACCGCACCGACTTCCGCGAGCAGCTCGACGTCTCCACCGAGAACCCGCCGTACCCCGCCGACTCGATCCCGCCGTACCTGCGCCTCGACGGCCCGAACCAGTGGCTGCCCGACGAGATCCTGCCCGGCTTCCACCGCGCCGTCACCGAGCTGTTCGGCCGCCTCGGCGCCGTCGCCTTCGAGCTGATGGAGGTCATGTCGGTCGGGCTCGGGCTCGCCCCCGGCCACCTGCGCGAGGTGTTCGGCGAGCGTCCGCTGTCGTTCGCCAAGCTGATCAGCTACCCGCCGACGCCGGTCGGCGAGGCCGGCGTCAACGCCCACCACGACGCCGGGTTCCTGACCCTGCTGATGCAGCACGGCGTCGGCGGCCTGCAGGTCGAGAACCCCGACGGCGACTGGATCGACGTGCCGCCGCACGACGACGCGTTCGTCGTCAACCTCGGCGAGATGCTGCAGCGGATGACCGGCAACTACTTCGTCGCCACCACCCACCGGGTGATCGCCGCCGAGCCCCGCGTTCTCGTCGGGGTACTTCCACGGGCCCGATCTGCGCACGCCACTCGAGCCGCTGCCGCTGGCGCCCGAGTTCGCCGCCGCCGTCGCCGCCAGCGCCCGCCACGCCGGCGCCGGCTTCATGGCCAAGCGCGACGAGCTGGTCGCCGGCCAGGGCGGCACGTCGTCGACATCGGCCGACACGTACGGCCAGCAGCTGTGGAACTACTACCAGCGCAGCTACCCCGCCAACGTCCGCGCCCACTACCCGGATCTCGCCGAGTAGCATCGGCGACCCGCCCGTAAGGTGGATGACATGCCCGTCGAACTGATGTCAGGATCGGCCCGCCGGCTCGCCGAGGAGCTCGACGAGGACGGCATCAAGCTCGAGGAGGACCACACGGTCCGCGAGCTGCTGCTCGACGAGCTCGACTACGCCCGGCGGATCCCGATGTTCGAGGGTCGCCGCCCGCTGTACGGCTCGTTCTGCATGCCGCCGGGGATGACGCATCACCACGGCCGGCGGGATCGCCGACCTCGTCGAGCTCGACGGCCTGCCGCGCGAGATGGCCCGCACGTTCGCCGACGGGCGGTCGGCGTTCATCGTCAACCGCCACGAGGACACGCCGGTGCTCGTCTGCTTCGACCGTCCGGTGCAGTACGAGGCCGAGCTGGTCCACCTCCAGGAGGTCACCGGCGCCCGCATCATCCAGCGCACCGCGGTGTTCGGACAGGTCCGCCTGTTCGCCGACCGCCGGGTCATCGCCTGGGACGGGCAGAGCTGGACCGACCGTCCGACCGCCGCCGCCCTCCTCAAGGCGCTGCGCCAGGCGGCCCCGGACCTCGACCCGGCCGTCGCCCACGGCATGCTCGACCTCGCCGTGCACTGGCTGTCGCCGGCGCGCGTCGGCGCCACGATCGTCGTCCACGAGGAGGGGTTCGAGTGGGCCTCGATGGACGTGGCCACGAAGTTCCACGCGCCGAAGCTGTCGATCACGAACCGCCAGCACTTCCCGGCGCTGTTCGCCTCGCTGCAGCAGCACGACCTGGCCACGCTCGTCACCGGCGACGGCGACGTGATGTACCTCGGCGTCGGCCTGCGCTCGACGCCCGAGGCGGAGGCCGCCGTCGACAGCGACCGCGGCATGCGCCACCGATCGGCGCAGCGCTTCAGCTACGACCACCCGTCGACGACCATCGCCGTCATCAGTGACAACGGCCCGGTCACGATCTTCCGCAACGGCCGCGCGATCGGCCTCGACGGCGTCAGCTGACCCGACGCGATCTGGCCGTATCCGCCAACTTTTGCAGGCCCGGCCACCGGTGGCCGCCAGCGTGAAAAGTTGGCGGATCCGGCCACTCAGGTGAGGCCGTCGAGGAAGCGGTTGACGACCGCAGCGAAGTCGTCGGCGACCTCGACGAACGGCACGTGACCGACGTCGGTCCAGACCTGCAGGCCGCAACGCGGGATCGCCTGTTGGGTGGCGAGGTGGTTGCGCAGCGGGACGTGGCGATCGCGGTCGCCGCACACCAGCAGGGCCGGCAGCGCCAGCGCGCCGAGGTGGCCCTGCCGCTCGAACGCGCGCATCGAGCGGGCCGCGCCCTCGATGTGCTCCGGCGTGGCCCGGGCGATGACGGCGAGCAGGGCGTCGAGGTCGGCGTCGCTCGGCCGCTGCCGGAAGGCGGCCAACGCCAGCTGACGCTGCTGCTCGGGCGTCGGGTGGGCGAGCACCTCGAAGGTCGCGTCGTCGGGCACGAAGTCGAGCCCCGAGGTCGAGGCCGGCGCCACGAGCACCAGGCCGCGCAGCCGATGCGGCCACGTGAGCGCGGCCTGCAGCACCGTCGCCCCGCCGAGGCTGTGCCCGATGCCGATCGGGGCGTCGAGACCGAGCTGGTCGCAGATGGCCACGAGGTCGGCCGCGTACTCCTCGATCGTGCACCGTTTCGACGACGCGGCCCCACCGCTGGCGCCGCAGCCGACGAGGTCGAACGTCGTGATCCGGAACCGGTCGAGGTCGAGGCGCGCCACGAACGGATCCCACGCCGTGTGGTCGTTCTGGAACCCGTGCACGAGCACGAGGTCGGTGCCGGTGCCGGTCTGTTGCACCGCGACCTCGGCGTCGCGGACGGCGAGGTTCACGCCCAGATCCGGGCCGCGCTGTCGACGACCAGGCCGAGCTTGGCCCACTGCTCGTCGGCGGTCAGCGCGTTGCCCTCGACCGTGCTGGCGAAGCCGCACTGCGGGCTCAGGCAGAGCTGGTCGATCGGGACGTAGCGGGCGGCCTCGGCGACCCGGGCCGCGAGCTCGTCGTACGGCTCCAGCTCGGGCCGCTTGGTGGTGACCAGCCCGAGCACGACGGTCGTGTCCTGCCGACATGGCGCAGCGGGGCGAAGTCGCCGGAGCGCTCGTCGTCGTACTCGAGGAAGAAGGCGTCGACGTCGAGCTCGTTGAACAGCACCTCGGCGACCGGCTCGTACCCGCCCTCGGCGAACCACGTGCTGCGGTAGTTGCCGCGGCACAGGTGGATGCCGACGCGTCAGGTCGTCGGGCCGACCGGCGATCGCCGCGTTGATCAGCTCGGCGTAGGCGTGCGGCAGGGCGTCGGGATCGTCGCCGCGCTCGACGGCCCCGGCGCGCATGACCGGGTCGCACAGGTAGGCCAGGTTGGTGTCGTCGAGCTGCAGGTAGCGGCAGCCGGCGGCGTAGAGGGCGTCGATCTCGGCCCGGTAGCACGCCGCGAGGTCGGCGAAGAACGCGTCGAGGTCGGGATAGGCGTCGATGTCGATCGCCGCCCGGCCACCGCGGAAGTGGACCATCGTCGGCGACGGGATCGACACCTTCGGCGTCTGCGTCACGACCGAGCGCAGGTACCGGAAGTCGTCGACCTGGATGTCGCGGACGTGGCGCAGCGGCCCGACGACGGACAGGCGCGGCGGCGTCATGTGGACGGTGTCGGCGGCGTCGGAGCTGGCGGCGATGTTGCCGGTGACGGCCACGCCGCCGAGCTGCTCGAGGAAGTCGAGGTGGAACCACGCCCGGCGGAGCTCGCCGTCGGTGACGCTGCGCATGCCCAGACGCCTCGACGCTGGTGCACGGCGTCGGCGATCGCCGCGTCCTCCACGGCCCGCAGCTCGGCCGCGGTCATCGCCCCGGCGGCTCGCTGGCGCGCGGGCCCGGTGGACGGCGGCGGGCGCAGCAGGCTGCCGACCTGCTCGGCACGGAACGGCGGGTCGAGGGCGCTCATCCGTCGCTGGTCTACCAGCCGTCAGCCGCCGTCGAGCTCCAGGCGCTCGGCGGCCACCTGGCGCTCGCCGTGGTCGACGTCAGCGTCACCAGCGCGCACACGCCGAAGCGGCTCGCCGAGCCCGAGTAGCGGGCCGTGACGTCGCCGGCGCTCATGTCCTGAGGGACGTCCCAGTGGCCGAGGGCGACGTAGTCCCGGTCGGAGGCGGCGATCTCCTCCGGGGTGATCTGGTAGGCCCGGTGGAGGTCCTCGGGCCGCAGCACCATGTGCCCGTGGGCCAGCGCCAGGTCCCACGTCCGACCGCTGCGGGCCGGGAGCCCGGCGAGCGGGCGCAGGTCGCCGTAGCTCGGGTGCGGACGGCCCCAGATCGACACGTCGAGCTCGTCGAGCTCGACGTGCTCGCCGTCGGCGTCGGTCATCAGGTGGACGTTGGCCGGCAGCGTGACGCGGCTCCAGATGGCGTCGGGCACGAGGCAGTCGTGGTTGCCGGGCAGCACGACGACCGGGACGTCGAGGCGGGCCAGCTCGTCGACGAGCGCCTGGCCGACCTCGGTCGGGACGCGGTTGTGGTCGAAGATGTCGCCGACCAGCAGCACGGCATCGACGCGCTCGGCGATCGCCGCATCGACGAGCGGCTTCACCGGATCGCCCTTGTCGACGTGGATGTCGCCGACGTGGATGTCGGAGGCGTGCAGCAGCCGCACCGTGGCCGGGGCGCTCGTCACGATGAGCGGTGGCGCCGGATCGCGGCGTCGTGGTCGGCGAGCGGACCCGTGCTGTAGGGCCCGTCGCGCCAGGCGAGCGCGCCGCGCAGGCCCTCGTCCATCGGTGCGCTTGGCCGAACTCCTTGAACGACGGGGCGAGGTGGGCGATCGAGTCGAACTCGGCGCCCTCCATCGCCGCCGTGCGGATCCCCATCAGCTCGAGCGTCCGGTTCGTGACGTGCTTGTGCACCGACAGCATGTCGAGCGGGTTCATCGCCACACGTTGGCAGAACGCCGAGCGTGTACGCGTCGAGCTCGTCGGCCGGCAGCACCCGCCGCACCAGGCCGAGCTCCTTGGCCTCGTCGGCGTCGAACAGGTCGCCGGTGAACAGCAGCTCCTTGGTCGCCGCGCGCCGATGCGCATCGGCATCATGCCGATCGTCACGGGGATGCCCATGCCGCGGGCCGCCGGGTGCCCGAACAGCGTGCCCTCGGCGGCGAACACGATGTCGCACGCGCCGATCAGGTCGAGCCCGCCCGAGAGGCAGTAGCCGTGGGTCTGGGCGATGATCGGCTTGCGGTAGTTCCACATCCACTGCCAGCGCTCGATCATCTGGCGCAGCGACTCGCGATCGCGGGCGATCGACGACTCGCCCATGTCGGCCATCGCGTCGCCCTTCTCCCGGCCGGTTCCGGCTCGGCCGCCGTAGCGACGATGCTCGGTGACAGGTCGTAGCCGGGGCAGAACGCCCGCCCGGCGCCGCGCAGGCGGATCACCCGCACGTCGTCGCCGGGGTTCAGCTCGCGCAGCGCCGCGTAGAGGTCGTCGAGCAGGCCGGTGCTCATGGCGTTGAGCTGCTCGGGGCGGTTGAGCGTGATCGTGGCGACGGGACCGTCGGTCTCGACGATCACGTTCTCGTACTCGGTCATGGCTGGTTCCTCCGGTCGTGGCGATCGGGAACGTCATGGTGTGCGTCGGCGAACGGCTCCGGGTCCATGCCGTCCTCGGTCAGCTGGTACAGCGTCGCCCGCACGGTCGCGGCCGTCGATGTCGAGGAAGCCGAGCGTGCCGAGCTGCGTTTGCAGGTTGTGCGGGTACGTCGGCGAGCCGGGGTTGACGCACAGCGTCGGACCCATCGAGGTCGATGCGCTCGACGTGGCTGTCGCCGTACACGAGGACGTCGATGTCCGGGTGCCGAAGCGGCGGTCCTTCCAGCGCTCGACCGTGTAGTTGGGCGGGATCTCCGGCATCGGCAGGTCGTGGGTCAGCCCGACGCGCACGCCGGCCAGGTCGAGCAGCCACGAGTAGCGCAGGCGGTCGTCGTCGGCGGCGATCGGGCGCCCGGCCGAGCCGTCCTCGCCGTTGCCACGGGCCGACCACAGCGGGGCCAGCTCGTTGAGCTGGTCGAGCACGACCAGGTCGTGGATGTCGCCGCCGTGGAGGATGGCGTCGACGCCGCGGAAGACGTCGAACACCTGCGGCCACAGCTCCGGGCGGGCCTCCGGGATGTGGGTGTCGGAGATCAGCCCGATGTGCAGCGACGTCCGGCCGAGAGCGCTCGGACGTGGTCAGCGGGAGTGGCGCACCATCTGGCGCGTCGGGGTTGCCGGGGCCACTCACACCCGCAGCCTGCACGGTGGCCGGCACGCGGTGCGAACCGGGGGTCGGCGAGCGAGAACCGCGGCCGGTCGGCGGTCGTACCTGCGTCGACGGCCCGGGCGGCCGCGCGGGCGAGTCGGCGACCAGGGCGGTCGCCGACAACGAGGAGTGACACACATGTTGTTCGACGAACTACTTCGCGACGCCGTCGCGCAGGAACGCAGCCACCTGCTCGCCGAAGGGCTCCGCCACAGCGAGTTCGACCTCCCCCGGCGCGGCCTGGTGGCCCGCTGGCGGGCCCGGCGGGTCGCGAGGTCCACGACGCCGATCGCGGTCGTTGGGCCAGCGCCGGCGCCGACGCGGTCGCCGGAGCGCCCCGGCCCGCCGATCGTGGCCCTGCGCCGGACGATGCCCGAGATGTACCGCTGACGACGGCCGGAGCGCCGAACGCCAGTTCGGCGCCACCGTGTCCGATGAGTCTGCGGGCGCGGCGCCGTCAGCATGGGCGACGTCGATTCGGAACGGAGATGCAGGTGCGCAAGCTCAAGGTCATCAACCACGTGTCGTTGGACGGCGTGATCCAGAACTCGCCGGAGGATGGGTTCCCGTACACGGACTGGGGTGCGCCGTACCGCAGCCCCGAGGGGCGCGATTTCATGCTCGAGGCCTACGGGGCGCGCTACGACGCGCTGCTCGGTCGGCGCACCTACGACATGTGGTCCACGTTCTGGCCGAACGTGCCCGCCGGCGACCCGTTCGCCGATCGGCTCCGGGCGGCGACGAAGTACGTCGTCACCCACCGGCCCGACAGCCTCGAGTGGGGTCCGGCCGAGGCCGTCGGCCCGGATCTCGTCGAGGGTGTTCGTCGCGTCAAGGAGTCGGCCGGCCCGGACCTCGTGTGTTGCGGCAGCTCGACGCTGACGTCGGCGCTGATCGAGCACGGGCTGGTCGACGAGCTCGTGCTGCCCATCAACCCCGTGCTGGTCGGCGCGGGCAAGCGGCTGTTCGCCGAAGGGACGCCCGGCCGGGCGTTCGAGCTCGTCAGCACGACCGCCTTCGCGTCCGGGATCGTCGTCTGCGCCTACACCCTCGGCGAGCCGTTGCCGCTCGCGTAGGCCTCGAGCTGGCGACGGAGGCGGTGCGCGGTCCGCTCCTCCTTGAGCCGAACGTCGGCCCAGCGCAGCGGCTGTCCGACGGCGACGTCGTTGACGAGCTCGACGCCGTGGGCCAGGCCGATGGGGAGGCCGCCCAGCGCCAGCGAGGCCGCGGCGGGCATCAGGCGCCCCCACACCGTGTAGCCGCCCTCGCCGTCGAGCACCTCGCCGGCGCGCAGGTCGCGCTTGGCGGTGGCCACCACGTCGGCCATCCACTCGCGCGGGCTGGCCGGTGGCCTCGCCGCGCAGCGCGGCCGACAGGACGGACACGTTCAGCTCCAGCCCGATGAGGTGGAACGGCTTGTACATGGCCGCGTAACGACCGGTGCTGTCGGTGCGCAGCCCGTACTGGGCGAAGCAGTCGGCGGCGTAGGCGTTGGGTGCCCGCAGGACCACGTAGACGCCCCAGCGCAGGTCGCGGAACACCGGACGGAAGTCGCGCTCCAGGCACGACACCACCTCGACCTGACCGGTGTGGTGCAGCTGGCCGCCGTCGGCGACCGGGCGCAGCACGTGCGGGAGGTCGTCGACCCCGCACGGCGGGAACGCCAGGCCGTCCGGAGCGGCGCGCAGGCCCGTGGCGTTGGCGACCGCACACATCTCGATGCCCGACTTGGTCCCGTCGAGGAAGCTGTTGAACATCTGGCTGTTCATGCCCGCCGCGGCGGCCTGGTCGGCGGTCAGCCCGTAGTGGTCCCAGATGTCGTCCGGGGTGGACTGGTGGTAGCTCGGGTGGTGCTTCGTGCCCTTGCCGGCGGCCACGACCTCGAACCCGCAGCTGCGGGCCCAGTCGACCTGCTCGCACACCAGCGCCGGTTGGTCGCCGTACGCCAGCGAGTACACCACGCCGGCCTCGTCGGCGGCGACGCGCAGCAGCGGCCCGACCAGCGCGTCGGCCTCCACGTTGACGGCCACGAGGTGCTTGCCAGCGGCGAAGCAGGCCAGGGCGTGCTCCACCCCGACCAACGGGTTGCCGGTCGCCTCCACCACGACGTCGACGTCGTCCCGAGCAAGCAGCTCGTCGGCCGAGTCGGTGAACACCGTGTCGTCGACGAGCCCGTCGGACCACCCGACCTCGGAGCACGCCCGGCGGGCCCGGTCCACGTCGAGGTCGGCGATGGCCGTCACGACCAGCGGCGAGTGCGGCGCCTGGGCCAGGAACATCGAGCCGAACTTGCCGGCGCCGATCAGGCCGACCCGCACGGGCCGTCCGGCGGCACGGCGTTCGACGGCCAGGCGATGCAGGTTCATCGCGCCGCCACCAGCTCGCTCAGGCAGTCGTCGGCCAACGGCTCGATCGGCGTGAAGTCACGGTGGGCGATCCACTCCGCCCGCTTGAACTGGCGGATGTGGTTGTCCACCCGGCAGAGCGAGAGGTACACGATCACCCGACCGAACGGGCTGATGTTCGGCGGGCTGGCGTGCACGAGGCAGCCGTGGAAGATGAGCATCGAGCCGGGCGGCCCCACCGGCGCCACGATGCCGCCGCGCTCGGCCAGCATCGGTGACGGTCGCCCGATCCAACGTCCACAACGGATAGGAGGTGGTGGCCAGGTCGTGCCCCGCCTCGTACACGCCCTCGCGGTGGCTGCCGGGGAGGAACAGCAACGGCCCGTTCGCCGCGCTCACCTCGTCGAGGAACACGGCCACGTTCATGGCCAGCGGCTCGGGCATCGCGTCGTCGCGCTGCCAGGTGCCGTAGTCCTGGTGCCACTGCCACACCTCCCCGTCGAAGGCGGCCTTGGCGTTCACCTTGTACTGGTGCATGTAGACCGGCCCGCCGAGCACCTGCTCGACCGGCCGGACCAGCCGGGGATGGCAGGCCCAACCGGCGGAACGGCTCCGAGTAGGTGTGCGCGGCGAAGGCCGTGCGTGGTGCCCCGCTGCTCTCCCGCCACACCTCCTCGCGGTCCATGGCGTAGACCGTGTCCGCCTCGGCGCGCAGCACCGCCGCCTCCGCTGCGGTGAACATCTCGGGCAGGAACAGGTAGCCGTCGCGGTCGAACTGGGCGAGCTGACCAGCTGTGAGATCCATCCCGGCCGACGCTAACCCGCCGCGAAATCCGGTCCGGTCCTGAGCGTCACCTGCCAACACTGAGGTCTTGACCTTACCGTTCGGGTCGCGTATGGTTAGGCATGTGCCTCAGCATTCGCCGATCGAGCCAGCACTGGCGACGGTGTTCCAAGCGCTGTCGGATCCGACACGCCTGGCGGTCGTCGAACGGCTGAGCATCGGGCCGGCGTCGGCGACCGAGCTGGCGCGGCCGTTCACGATGGCGTTGCCGTCGTTCATGCAGCACCTCGGCGTGCTGGAACGGGCCGGCCTCGCGACCTCGCACAAGACCGGCCGGACCCGTGTGTTCCAGCTGGCGCCCGACTCGCTCCAGCTGGCCTCGGCCTGGCTGGCCACGTTCCGCAACCACTGGGAACGCCGCCTCGATCAACTCGACCAACTGCTGCTCGCGCAGCACCGCACCGAACAGGAACAGACATGACTGCCTACCTCCCCGATCCCGAGCTCGACCTCGTCCTCGAGCGCACCCTGCCCGTCCCGCCCGCCAGGGTGTGGGCGGCCTGGACGGACCCGGCGCTGCTCGTGCAGTGGTTCACCCCCGCACCGTGGAAGACGGTGTCGGCCGACCTCGACGTCCGTCCCGGCGGCCGCTGCATCACGACGATGGAGTCACCAGAGGGCGAGCAGTTCCCCAACGCGGGCTGCTACCTCCAGGTCGAGCCCGACCGCCTGCTCGTGTTCACCAGCGCGATGGTCGAGGGCTTCCGTCCGGTCGTCGCCGAGGGCGGCATGATGCCGTTCACCGCACGGGTCGAGATCACCGCCACCGACGGCGGATGCCACTACCGGGCGATCGCCATGCACGCCGACAAGGCGGGCTGCGACCAACACCTCGAGATGGGCTTCCACGAGGGCTGGGGCGCCGCAGCCGACCAGCTCGTCGCCCTCCTGTCCTGACCGCCGCTCGAACGGCCTGCACACCACTTCCCGACGACCCGCGACCGACCAGGAGATCCGCCGTGCGCAAGATCATCAACTTCACCCACGCCACCCTCGACGGCTACATCGACGCCCCGCACGAGTGGGCGTTCCCATACGCCGACGACGAGCTGCAGGAACACTTGCTCACGATGACGGGGGCCGCCGACGCGCTCCTGCTCGGCCGCACCACCTACGAAGGCATGGCCCAAGCCTGGCCGACCAGAGGCGGTGACCCCTTCGCCGATCACGTCAACTCGATCACCAAGTACGTCGTCGCATCCCAACCGGTCGACACGACGGCATGGGATCCGACGGTGGCGATCGCCGGCCCCGACCTGCTCGACGACGTCGGCCGACTGAAGCGGGCGGAGGGCGGCGACATCATCATCTGGGGCACCGGCCAGCTGACCGACGCCCTGGCCGCAGCCGGTCTGCTCGACGAGTACCGGATCTGCACCTCCCCCGTGATCAAGGGGAGCGGCGAGCCCCTCTTCCGGCCCACCAGCACCGGCACGGTCGAGCTCCTCGACACCAAGGTCTTCCCGGCCGGCGCCGTCATCCACGCCTACGGCCTCGCCGCCGCGTAGTACCAGCGCTGCCCGGCGGCTCAGGTCCGGGACCAGACGCGCAGGGGACCGAGTCGCTGGAACCCGGCCGCCGTCGCCGCCGCCAGTGACGCGTCGCGTTCGTACCCAGCGACTGGCGACGCAGGGCTCAGGCGCTGCACGACGGCGAGCAGCTCGGTCCACGCAGCGGCGGGGTCGGCGACGTCGAGGCCCACGTTCGACACGCCGACGACATCGTCGGTGCGGTGCGCCACGGCCGAGCCGGTGACGTGGTCACCGCTGGCCCGCACGAGCCACGTGACCTGAGGACTGGCGAGGACGGCGGGCGGTGGCACGGTGAGGAGCGCGGGCACCGCTGCGCTCCATCCACCGTGACGGGTGCCGGGAGCGGCAACGACCGTCCAGCTGCCGTCATCGCCGGTCGTCGCACGCGTGCTGTCGGGCGGGGCCCAGATCCAGTGGGCGTCGAACAGGACGTCGAACCCGTCGGATCGCAGGTCGAGGCTGCAGTAGCTGTCCTTGACGGAGCACCCGGGCGCGTCGTCGATCAGCGCCAGCAGCTCATCGGCCCGCACATCTGGCTGCAACGAGATGGCGTCGGGGTAGCCCTCCGGCGTGCGGGTTCGGCTCACCCAGACGCGGTCGGTGCGTCGAGGTCGCAGGCCATGGGCCTCACACACGAGGCCACACCACTCGGCGTTCTGGCGTGCCGCCCGCTCGGTGTCGGTCACCACGATTCGGAGTCGCGTGCTGCCTTGCGGGCTCGCAACGAGAGGGCGATCGGTGTCGGTTCGCCTCCCTCGCTGACCCGCTGCAGCTCGAAGCCCGTGTCGAGCAGCGCGTTCACGAGCTCGGCGACCGGGAGGTGGCGGGCGCCGACCTTGTCCCGGACGCCCTGGTTCGTCCACGACTCCGTCGTCCAGGACCCGTCGAGGTAGCCCGGCCGGATCACGATCGCCTGCGGATCGGCCCGGTCGGCGAAGCCGCCGCAGAAGCACGGGTGCACCCCGACGTGGACGAACCGGCCACCCGCGCGCAGCACGCGCCAGACCTCCTCCAGCACCGGTCGGTAGTCGGCGAGATCGGTGTGCACCATGACGGCGATGGCCGCGTCGACGGACCGATCGGGCAGCGGTAGTCGAGTGGCGTCCGCCTGGGCGACGGGCAGTCGGGCCGCGGCGTGGCGCAGCATGCCGCTCGAGAGATCGACGCCGACCGGGGTCCAGCCGAGCCCGGCCACGCGTGCCGCGTAGACCCCGGTGCCGCACCCGACCTCGAGGCACACCCCCCGGCCGGGGCCGAGCAGTTCGACGAGGGCCTGATCGATGCCCAGTCGATCCGCGAACCCGTCCGGCGTCGGCGCGGCACGTTGGGCGGCGAGGAACACCGTCTCGTACCAGTCGGCGATGTCGTCGTACGGCGCTGCGGTCGGCATCCCCCACCACCTCCGCCCCCAGTGTGGCTCGACCACACTGTGGTCGTGGCCAGCGCTCGCGATCCGGACGAGGATCGCGGCATGGCGACGACCGACCCCGACGAGCACGTCGACCACGAGCCCGACTACCGGTTCACCCTCGCCAACGAGCGCACGTTCCTCGCCTGGATGCGCACGGCGCTCGGCTTGCTGGCGGGGGGCGTCGCCGTACGCCAGCTGATCGAGCCGTTCGACGTCAGCGGCGGGCGTACGGCGCTGGCGCTGTTGGCCATCGGGGCCAGCGCGATCCTCGCCGTCGGCGGGTTCCTGCGCTGGCGCAGCGTGCAGCGGGCGATGCGCCATGGCGAGCCACTGCCGGCCGCGTCGCTCGTGCCGCTGCTGGCCGCCGGCCTGCTCGTCGTCGCCGTCGTCGCCTTCGTCCTGGTCGCCCTCACGTGAGCGGATCGACCGACCGCGGCCTGCAGCCCGAGCGGACGGCGCTGGCCCACGCCCGCACCGTGCTGGCCCTCGTGGCCGTCGCCATGCTCGTCGTGCGCCAGGCGGACGGAGGCGGCGAGCGCCTCGTCGTCGCCGTGTTGGCCGGCGCGGCGATCGTGCTCGCGACGACGTCGAGCCTGGTGCGCCAGCGCGAACTGCGGACCACCCGCGTCGGCCACCCACCGTCGCCGCTCGAGCTCGGTGCGATGGCCCTCGCCGTCGCCGTGCTCCAGGTGCTCGCGGTCCTCGTGGTGCTCTGAGCCGGTGCGCCGCTAGCGCTTCTTCTTCGACTCGTTCACGGCGACGGCGGCCTTGATCAGCGCCTTGAACGCCTTGGTGTTGATCTTCTCGCCCTCGTGGAAGTCGATCGCCCGCCGGACGTTGCCCTCGAGGCTCGAGTTGAAGAGGCCGGCCGGGTCGTCCAGCGACGCCCCCTTGGCGAACGTGACCTTGACGTAGTTCTTGTACGTCTCGCCGGTGCAGATCATCCCCTCGTGCTCCCACGTCGGGACGCCGCGCCACTTCCACTCCTCGGTGACATCGGGGACCGCTTCGTGGATCAGCGTGCGGAGCCGGCTCAGCGTCTCGCCCCGCCAGTCGCCGAGCTCGTCGATGCGGGCGTCGATCAGGTCGGACGGCGTCATGTCCTTCGGCGGCACGGCGGCGACGCTACCCCGGGCGGACCGAGCCACCGACGGCGAGCTGGTCCAGGGCCAGGTTCAGCTCCAGCACGTTGACGCCGGGGTCGCCGAGCACCGCCAGAGGACGGTCCTGCGTGTGGTCGTCGATCGCCTGCATCACGACGGCGACGTCGAGGCTCCGCTCCCGGGCGACGCGTGGCGCCTGGAGGCGGGCGTTGCGCACCGAGATCTGCGGATCGAGTCCCGAGCCCGATGCGGTGACGGCATCGGCGGGGACCAGCGCGTCGGCGCCGAGCCCGTTCTCGGCGCGATACGCGGCCACGCGCTCGCTGACCGCCGCCAGGTAGTCGGGGTTCGTCGGTCCGTAGTTCGAGCCACTGGACGCCGCGCCGTCGTAGCCGTCACCTGCCGCCGACGGGCGCGGGTGGAAGTACTGCGGCGAGGTGAACGACTGACCGATCAGCGCCGAACCGACGACGGTGCCGTCGACCTCGATCAGCTGGCCGTCGGCCTTGTCCTTCCACAGCAGCTGGCTGATCCCGGTGACGGCCAGCGGGTACGCGAGGCCGAGCACGACCGTGAAGGCGACCATCGCGAGGAAGGCCGGCCGCAGCTGGCGGAGCATGACGTTCATCAGTTGACCCCCATGGCCGAGATGAGCAGGTCGATGAGCTTGATGCCGATGAAGGGCGCGACGAGCCCGCCGATCCCGTAGATCAGCAGGTTGCGCCGGAGGACCGCAGCGGCCGAGACGGCGCGGAACTTGACGCCGCGCAGGGCCAGCGGGATCAACGCCACGATGATCAGCGCGTTGAAGATGACGGCCGAGAGGATCGCCGTGCGCGGTGAGTCGAGCCGCATGACGTTGAGCGCGTCGAGCGCCGGCAGCACGGCGGCGAACATCGCCGGGATGATCGCGAAGTACTTGGCGACGTCGTTGGCGATGGAGAACGTCGTCAGCGAGCCGCGGGTGATCAGCAACTGCTTGCCGATCTCAACGACCTCGATGAGCTTCGTCGGGTTGGAGTCGAGGTCGACCATGTTGCCGGCTTCCTTGGCGGCCTGGGTGCCGGTGTTCATCGCCACGCCGACGTCGGCCTGGGCGAGGGCCGGGGCGTCGTTGGTCCCGTCGCCCGTCATCGCCACGAGGTTGCCGCCCTCCTGCTCGCGCCGGATCAGCGCCATCTTGTCCTCGGGCGTCGCCTCGGCCAGGAAGTCGTCGACGCCGGCTTCACGCGCGATGGCGGCGGCGGTGAGGGCGTTGTCGCCGGTGATCATCACCGTGCGGATGCCCATCGCCCGCAGCTGGTCGAAGCGCTCGGTCATGCCCGGCTTCACCGTGTCCTTGAGGCGGATGACACCGAGGATGCGCGGCGCGCCCCCTCCCCGTTGATCGGTGACGACGAGTGGCGTCGCGCCGTCGCGCGACACGCCGTCCACCAGCGGGCCGAGCTCGAGCGGCACGACGCCACCGGCGTCGGCCACCATCCGGCGCACGCTCTCGGCCGCGCCCTTGCGGACCGACCGTGCCGGCGTGCCATCCAGCGAGGCGAAGTCCATCCCGCTCATGCGGGTCTGCGCGGTGAACGGCACCATCACGGCGTCGCGTGCCGCCGGCTCGGTCAGGGCGTAGCGCTGCTGGGCGAACTCGACGATCGATCGGCCCTCCGGCGTCTCGTCGGCGAGGCTCGAGGCGAGGGCGGCCTCGGCGAGCTCGGTCTCGGTGACGTCGTGGACCGGGAGCAGCTCGGCCGCCTGGCGGGCGCCGTACGTGATGGTGCCCGTCTTGTCGAGCAGCAGCGTCGTCACGTCGCCGGCGGCCTCGACCGCCCGACCGGACATCGCCAGCACGTTGCGTTGCACGAGGCGATCCATGCCGGCGATGCCGATGGCCGACAGGAGGCCGCCGATCGTCGTCGGGATCAGGCACACCAGCAGGGCCACCAGCACGATGATCTTCTGCTCGGCCTGGCTGTAGATCGCGAAGGGCTGCAGCGTCACGACGGCGAGCAGGAAGATGATCGTGAGCCCGGCGAGCAGGATCGACAGGGCGATCTCGTTCGGCGTCTTCTGGCGGTCGGCCCCCTCGACGAGGGCGATCATCCGATCGAGGAACGTCTCCCCCGGCTCGGCCGTGACCTGGACGACGATCTCGTCGGACAGCACCCGCGTGCCGCCCGTGACCGCCGAGCGGTCGCCACCCGACTCGCGCACGACCGGCGCCGACTCACCGGTGATCGCCGACTCGTCGACGAGCGCCATGCCCTCGACGATGTCGCCGTCACCGGGGATGACCTCGCCGGCCTCGACGACGCACAGGTCGCCGACGTGCAGCTCGGAGGAGGCGACCTCATCGAGCCGTCCGTCCGGGCGCCGCACCCGGGCGGTCGTCTCGCTGCGCGTCTTGCGCAGCGTGTCCGCCTGGGCCTTGCCGCGACCCTCGGCCATCGCCTCGGCGAAGTTGGCGAACAGCACCGTGAACCACAGGAACACGACGACGAGGCCGGCGAACACGTTCTCGCTGGCGCTCGACGAGCCCAGATCCCGCAGGAACAGGACCGTCGTGAGGACCGAGCCGACCTCGACGACGAACATCACCGGGTTCTTGGCCAGCGTGCGCGGGTCGAGCTTGACCAATGCGTCGAGCGCGGCGCGCTTGACGATCGCGCCGTCGAAGAGCGAGCGGGCTCCAGACGGCCGGCGGCGCGCCTTCGGCGGGCGCTCGTCGGGCTCTGGGAGCAGGTGATCCGGGATCGGCTCGGGAGACAGGGTGGCAGTCATGGGGGTGGACCTCGGGCTCAGTGCGTCAGCTGCTCGACGATGGGACCGAGCGCCAGGGCGGGGAAGAACGTCAAGCCGGCCATGATCACGATCGCTCCCATCACGAGGCCGCCGAACAGCACCGAGTCGGTCGGGAAGGTCCCGGCGGTCACGGGCACCCGTTGCTTGCGCACCAACGAGCCGCCGATCGCCAGCGCCGGGATGATCAGGAAGAACCGGCCGATGAGCATCGCCAGGCCCATCGTGATCGTGTACCAGTCGGATGCGGTGCCCTGTCCGGCGAACGCCGAGCCGTTGTTGTTGGCGGTCGAGGCGAAGTTGTAGAGGACCTCGCTGAGGCCGTGGGCGCCGGGGTTGAAGATGTTGGCCTTGGCCGATGGGAGCACGACCGACGCCGCGGCGAAGCCGAGCGCGGCGAGCGGCATGGCGATGATGTAGAGGACGACGAGCTTCATCTCGGCCGCTTGGATCTTCTTGCCGAGGTACTCCGGGGTGCGCCCGACCATCAGCCCGGCGATGAACACCGCCAGCAGGGCGTAGATGAGGATCCCCATCAACCCGACGCCGACGCCACCGGGGCTGATCTCGCCGAGCTTCATCTGCAGCATCGGGATCATCCCGCCCATCGGCGTGTTGCTGTCGTGCATGCAGTTGACGGAGCCGTTCGAGGTCCCGGTCGTCGTCGACGCCCACAGCGCGCACGACGCCGGCCCGAACCGGACCTCCTTGCCCTCCATGTTCCCGCCGACGAGTTGGGTCGAGCTGCCTTGATCGACGCCCAGCGCGGCGAGGTCGCGGTTGCCTGATCCCTCGGCGACCATCGTCAGCAGCGTCAGCACCAGCCAGATGCCGGCCATCACCGCCAGCAGCACCCGGGCCTGCTTCTTCGAGCCGATCATCCGCCCGAACATGACGACGAAGGCGAGCGGGATGACGATGATCGCCCACAGCTCGATGAAGTTCGTGATGCCGGTCGGGTTCTCGAACGGGTGGGCCGAGTTGGTGTTGAAGAAGCCACCGCCGTTCGTGCCGAGCTGCTTGATGGCGATCTGGCTGGCCACTGGACCGCCGGGGATCGACTGGCTGGCGCTGGCTGCGACGGCCGGGTCGAGTGGCGTCGCCTCGGTGTGGCCCATGAAGTTCTGGATGACGCCGCCGCCGGCCAACAGGATGGCGATGACGAACGAGAGCGGCAGCAGGATGCGCGTCGTCGAGCGCACCAGGTCGACCCAGAAGTTCCCGAGCGTGCGCCGGCCGCGACGGGTGAGGCCGCGGATCAGCGCGACGGCGATCGCCATGCCGGCCGCGGCGGACACGAAGTTCTGCACCGACAGCCCGAGCATCTGCGTGAGGTGGCTGACCGTGAGCTCACCGCTGTACCACTGCCAGTTGGTGTTGGTCATGAAGCTGACCGCGATGTTGAAGGCGCCGTAGGCCGGGACCGCCACCATGTTCGTGGGGTTGAAGACCAGGCCGCCCTGCAGTCGGGCCAGCAGGTAGACGAACAGGAAGGAGAACACGCTGAACGCCAGCAGCGAGATGGTGTAGACGTTCCACCGCTGCTCACGCCGCTCGTCGACCCGGAGCACCCGGTAGATGAAGCGATCGATCGGGTCGAAGACGCGGTCGCCGGGAGCGCGGCCACCGCCGTAGACGGCTGCCATGTAGCGCCCGAGCGGGATCACCGTCACGACGAGCACGACACACAGCAGGGCCAGTTGGAAGAAGCCGGCACCGGTCACGTCAGAACCTCTCGGGGAAGACGAGGACGAGCACGAGGTAGACCGCCAGCAGCCCGGCGATGCCGAGGCCGATCCAGTTGTCCACCGCCGCAGCGATCACGTCCGCACCGCCTCGGCGGCGTCATCGACGCTGCGCTCGGCGATCGGTGCGTCGTCGTCGCGCAGGTCGTCGGGGTCGGGGCCGATGATCCGGTCGCACCACCGCACGTAGGCGACGCACAGGGCGAAGAAGGCGGCGACGATCGCCAGGACGATGACGTCCCTCATCGGGCACGCTCCTCTCCCCGGACCTCATGGGATTCCGGGATCCACACCGCCGCCACCTGATCGGCGATGGCGACGGCGACCAACCGCTGCTCGAGCGACGTGGCGATGCCGTGCGTCGGCGAGAGCAGGAAGCGCCCGATGTGCTGGCCGCGAGCGAGGACGGGCAGCTCGACGCCCTGCTCAGGGAGCTCGAACCCGCCGGCTCCATCGGGCAGCCGACCGAAGCGGTGGTCCTGCACCCCCTCGATGGCACCGTTGCGGCCGATGCGCGGCAGGACCCGCAGGTCAGCGGTCGGCAGCGCCTCGAAGCGCGCCGCGTGGAGGGTCAGCAGCCCGCCGAGCTCGTCCTGCGCGACGGCGATCACATCGGCCGGCGCAGTGCCGCTGACTGCGGCTTCGGCGACGCGGTGGATCCGCTTGACCTCCGAGCGGGCGGTCCCGGCACGGCGGTGGCCCGACCGTCCCCACGATGCGATCGTGCCGACCAGCAACGCGGCGATCAGCAGCAGCAGTGCTGTCTCGACGTCGTCACGCGAGTCGATGGCGAGCGAGAGGTACGGCTTGGTGTGGAAGAAGTCGAACGCGGCGACGGCCGAGAGCGAGGCGACGACGCCGGCGGCGCGGCCGCCGATCGCGGCGACCGCGACGACGACGATCATCAACACGAGAGCGGCGTTCGTCGCGTCGAAGATCGAACGGAACAGGGCCAGGAACGCGGCGACGGCGATCGTGGCCGGCACGCCGACCGCGACACCGATCGTGAGGCTGGCCCGCATCTCGTTGACGTCGACGCGGGGCCGATGATCGTGGTGCGTGCTGGCCATGCCGGCAATGAACCACGGCCCGACAGCGGGCGGAACGGCCTTCACGCATCGTTAACGCGGCACGCCGCGATCGATCCGCGGTCTTCACGCCTCCCGGCGTCAGCGCGCTTGCTCGACCAACGCGGCAAGCCGGTCGACGGAGGCCTGCAGGCGATCAGCCGTCGTGGCGCGCGCTCGCACGAGACGATCGGGATCGGTGAGCTGGGTCCAGTCGTACGTGTGCACGACGAGGGTCGAACCGTCGTCTCGGGGATCGAGCTCCCAGCGCCACAGGTGTCCGGGCGGCGTCCCACCGGGCTCGGATGGCCGCCAGGCGATCCGCCGTCCTTCGACGAACTCGACGACGTGGTTCTCCCGCGTGCTCCCTTGCGTGAGCAGCGTCGTGAACGTGTCGCCGACGCGTCGAACCCGCTGGCCGGCGGCGGCCTCGGCGAGGTTGTCGTTGCCGTCCCACTCCGGCTGTCGGGCCGGGTCGGCGATCCACTCGAAGATCGCCTCGGGGTCCGCCGCCATCAGGCGAGACGCGGTCACGACCATCGCATCGGCGCTCATGCCGCCAGCGAAGCACATCCGCCGGCGCGCCGAGACCCCCGCCGAACCGTTGTCCGACGGGGGCCGGGGTGATCGACTGTCGGGGCACGTTCGATCCCGTGCGCGGCGTCGGGACGTCGACCGTCGAGGGCACGGTCTGCCTGCCGTGACCCGGCGCTCGATCAGCGTGCGGCCGCCCCCGCCACGGTCGGCAGGCCGCGTTCCAACGCCGCGCGCGCCTTGCTCCGGGCGCGGTGGAGCAGCACGCGCTGGTTCGCCTCGGACAGCTCCAGCAGCTCGCAGACCTCGGCCGAGGTCAAACCCTGGACGTCGCGGAGCTCGAGCACCGTGCGCTGCGCCGCCGGCAGGCCGGCGATCACCGCACGCAGCTCGCTGCCGAGCTCGGCGACCAGGACGCTCGCCTCGGGGAGCTGCTCGGCCGACGGCGGCGCCGACCAGTACCCGGCCCATCGACCCTCAGACGCGAACCGCTCGGGGTCGACGGACGGCTCGTCGACGTCGAGCCCGAGCACGAGTGCCGAGAAGGGTCGGGTCCGCCCCTCCCGCTCACCTCGGGTGCGGGCCCGGTTCACCAGGATGCGGAAGATCCACGTCTTCAACGACGAGCGACCCTCGAAGCGGTCGATCCCCTGGATCACGCCGAGGAACGTCTCCTGGACGACGTCCTCGGCCGCCTCCTTGCTCGCCACGTACTGGCGGGCGACGTGCTGCATGATCGCGTAGTACCGATCGACCAGCTCGCCGAACGCCGCCTCGTCGCCGGCCCGCAGCGCAGCGACGAGCACGGAGTCGCCGGCCGTCACCGCATCGGGTGTCGCTGATCCCTCCCCGTCCACCGCATCGCAACGTAGCCCGAGGCCCGCGGCGTGATCCCGGTCACTACGTGAAACGCCCGGCCGGTGAAGCAGACTGATGAGCGATGGGTCTGCGCACGGAGTACCGCGGCTGGCGCCAACGCCGCCGGCTGGCGATGACCTGCCGTGCCGCGGTCGAGCTGATGACCGACTACCTCGAGGGCGCGCTGACCGGCAAGGAACGGGAGCACTTCGAGCAGCACCTGCGGTACTGCCCGCCGTGCGTGCGGATCCTCGACCAGCTGCGCGCCACACCAGAGGTCGTCGCGGCCCTCGAGCCCGAGGCGCTCGACGCAACGACCCGGGCCCAGCTGATCGACCTGTACCGCGCCACCCGCGGCGCCTGACGCCGCCACCGGTTCACTCGTCGGTCGGCGTCATGTGGTCGAGCTGGTACTCGGTCACCGACGCCCGCCCCATGAGCAGCTCGGCCGCCACCGCGGCGATGAGGCCCGGCACCACGAACGACGGTCGGCCGGTCGTCTCGGCCACGAACATCACCGCCGCCAGCGGGACCCGGTAGCCGGCCCCGAGGAACGCGGCGACACCGATCACGATGAACAGATCGAGGTCGCCGGGGTTGACCACGTTGCCGACGAGCGCGCCGGTCAGGGCGCCAGCGACGACGAGTGGGATGAACAAGCCCCCGACGCCGCCGCCGGCGACCGTCGCCGACGTCGCCAGGCCGCGCAGCACGAGGAGGGCGAGGATGACCCACGCCGAGCGGCCCGGGTCGGAGACCCACACCAGGACCTGGTAGCCGGAGCCGACGACGAGCGGCTCGCCGCTCACCGCCTCGCCCGATCGCGAACAGCACGGCGATGGCGACGCCGGCGGCGACGGTCGTGCGCACCGGGTGGGCGCCGGCGGGGATCTGCTTGGCCCGCCGGATCAGCCAGCTGAAGCCGTGGGCGCCTCCGGCGGCGACGACGCCGACGACGACCGCCCCGGCGAGGTCGCGGAACCCGAACGCCGCGTTGCCCTCGATCGGGAACAGCGGGATCGGTGCCGTTGATCCATGCGAACACGAGGTACCCGGCGGCGGCGGCCACGAGCGCGGGGAGCAGCATGCGGCGGGCGAAGTCGCCGCGGTACGGCACCTCGAGGGCGAACACGGCGCCGGTGGCCGGCGCCTTGAAGATGGCGGCGACGCCGGCCGCCGCACCGGCGACGGTCAGCGTGCGCCGATCGGCGCCAGCCAGGCGGATCGCCGGCGCGGCGCTGGACGTCACCACCGACGGTGGCGCCGATGTAGAGCGACGGGCCTTCGAGACCCATCGGCGCCGCCCGACCCGAGCGTGGCGACGGCGGCGACGATCCGCCCTGCGAACGCGCGCCAGCCCGAGCCGCTCGTCGGGGTCGTGGAACGCGCGCAGGTACTCGTCGGCGGTCGCCGGTGAGACCCCGCCGCCGATGAACCGCCGGGCGGCCAGCGCCACGAGCAGCCCGACGCCGGGAGCATGGCCAGCATCCACGACGGCAGATCGTCGAGGTGATCGAACAGCACGTCGACGACGAGGCGGTCGAAGCCGGCGACGGCGAGGCCGGTGACGACGCCGACCAGCCCGGCCAGCACGACGACTCGATGGGCCGAGGTGGGCAGGCGACGCCGCCCGGCCAGCCGCGAGCGGGACCACAGGCGATCGGTGGCGCTCATGACCAGCCCAGCGTCCAGGCCTCCTGGGCCGGCTCGCCCGCCGCCTCGGCGAAGGCCACCAGGGCGGCCACCGCGGGTGCCCGGAGATCGGTCGGGATCCGGTCGACGATCGCCCGGATCTCGGCCCGCCGCACCTCGGTCACGTCATCGACCACCTTGCGACCGCCGGCCGACAACGAGATCGTCGTCTCCCGGCGGTTGCTGCGGTCGACCGCCCGGCGCACGAGCCGGCGATCGACGAGCCGATCGCACAGCCGCGTGGCCGTCGAAGGATGGATGCCCGAGCGCGTCGGCGAGATCGCCGACCCGCAGCGCGCCGCGTGCCGCCAGCACGACGAGGGCGCGGTACTGCGGCAGCGTCACGTCGGCCGGGGCGGCGACGGCCAACGATCGCGCCGCCACGCCGACGAGCGCTCGCGACGCGGTCGAGCATCGCCTCGGTCAGCGCGGCAGGCGAATCTGCGGGCGCAACCACACCTGCACACTACAAGAGTTGTCGTGAACATCCATCGCCGTCTGGTGGGAGGTGTAACGCCGGGGCCGCCGCGCCGGACGAACCTCTCGCCCGGACGACGAGGAGGAGACCCCATGGTGACGCTGAACGAGATGCAGGAAGCGCTGTGCGCCCAGTCCCAGTGGGACTTCAGCGACCTGCGGGCGCTGTTCATCAACTGCACCCTGAAGCGGTCGCCCGAGGTGTCGAACACGCAGGGCCTCGTGGACCTGTCGATGGAGATCATGCGCCGCCAGGGCGTGACCGTCGACTGCGTGCGGGCGATCGACCACCAGATCGCCACCGGGGTCTGGCCCGACATGACCGAGCACGGCTGGGACCGCGACGACTGGCCGCCGATGTTCGAGCAGGTGATGGCGTCGGACATCCTCGTGCTGGCATGCCGATCTGGCTCGGCGAGAAGTCGTCGGTGTGCACGCAGGTCATCGAGCGCCTGTACGGCGGCTCGCACCTGCTGAACGAGCACGGGCCAGTACGCGTACTACGGCCGGGTCGGCGGCTGCCTCGTGACCGGCAACGAGGACGGCGTGAAGCACTGCGCCATGAACGTCCTGTACTCGCTGCAGCACCTCGGCTACGTCATCCCGCCGCAGGCCGACGCCGGCTGGATCGGTGAGGCCGGCCCGGGCCGAGCTACCTCGACCCCGGCTCCGGCGGCCCGGAGAACGACTTCACCAACCGCAACACGACGTTCATGACCTGGAACCTGCTGCACATGGCCCGGATGCTCAAGGACGCCGGCGGCATCCCCGCCCACGGCAACCAGCGCTCGGCGTGGGACGCCGGCTGCCGCTTCGACTTCCCCAACCCCGAGTACCGCTGACGGCACCAGGCCAGACCTGCGACGGGTGATCTGGGCGCGAAACCGTCGCAGAAATGAGCCGGTTCCGCGCCCAGATCACGTTCTGAGACGATTCGCGCCCAGATGTGCGGGGGGCTCTTCCCGGGGCGGGCGGTGCGTCGGCCGGTGGAGCGTCGCCAGTCGGTGTCGTGTTGCGCTGTTGGTGGCGGCCCGGGGCGATCGGACTGACAAGGCGGACTCCTGCTCGCTCAGCTCACAGTTCCTGGGCCCGGCCAGCCGTTCACGATGGCATCGACCAGCGCTCGGCCACCGCCGTCGCGGCATGGTCGGCGTCCTCGTCGTGTCCGTGCGTCAGGACACCGACCACCAGGCCGTCGCGCCCGTACCAGAACGTCTCGCCCACCGTCGATCGCACGACGCGCACCTCGTCGTACCCATCGCCCCACGCGACGTGCTTGATCGTCTCGCCGGCGATGGTCGACCAGAAGCCGGGCGGCGCCGACCATGGTTCGACGTCACCGGCGAGCGCACGACCGGCAGCGGTCCCGTGGGCCTCCGCATCACCCCAGTGCTCGACCCGGAGGTGTCGGCCGGCGACGGGGTGCCACGGCCGGGCGATGTCGCCGACCGCGAGCACGCCGTTGGCCGCGGTCTGCATGGTGGGCGTCACGATGACGCCTGCCTCCCCTTCGTCGACCAGCCCGATCGACGCGGCGAGATCGAGCTGCGGCTGCGCGCCGACGGCGAGCAGGACGGTCGCCGCGTCGACGGTCGTCCCGTCGGACATCGTCAGGACCAACGTGTCGCCCCGGCGCTCGACGGCTGCCACCTCGACGCGGCCACGGAGCTCGATGCCGCTGTCACGCAACCAGCCGGCGATCAGGGCACCGACCTCGGCGCCGAGTCGATCGGCCTGTGGCGCCGGCTCCTGGCTGACGACCGTGACGTCCCGGCCGAGGCGGCGCAGGCCGGCGGCGGCCTCACAGCCGACGAACCCCGAGCCGATCACCACCACCGGCCCAGGAGGTGCGGCGAGGAGGCGCTCGGTGTCATGGGCGTGGCGCAGCGTGAGGACCGCCGGATCGTCGAGCCCGTCGATCGGCAACGCGCCGGCCGCCGATCCCGTCGCCAGCACGCAGTGGCCCCAGCGCAACGGGTCGGTGCGGTTCGTCGAGGCCACGCGCGTCGTGAGGTCGACCCCCGTGACCGCGCAGTCCAGGATCACCTCGACGTCGTTGGCGCGGTACCACTCGGGCTCGTCCAGGTCGAGCTCATCGGCTGCGACGTCACCGACGAGGTACTCCTTGCTCACGTACGGCCGGAAGTACGGCAGCCGGTCGTCGGCCGAGACGACGATCACGGGGCGTTCGCCACCGGCGTCGCGATAGCCACGAACGCACGCGTGACCGGCAGCGCCTCCGCCGATCACCAACACCGGATCATCGAGGTCGGACATCGTCGGCACCGGTTCCCTGCAGCGGACCGGCGCAGACGCGCCCCGGATCAGCCGCCGAGGCGGGCGACGACGCCGCGGAGCACCTCGCGCCGCGCCTTCAGGCCCTCGCGGTACTCGAAGTTGTCGGTGCCGGCGATCTCCGGGCTGAGATCACTGATCGCCGAGGTCAACACCTCGCGGACCGCATCCAGCTCGTCCGGCTCCAGTTCGAGGTTCGTCGCCATCGCGACATCCAACACGACCGCCGACGTGCCGGTCCAACCGCGTTGCCGTTGCGCCGGCGCTCGAGGGGGCCGCTGACCTCGCCCGCCCCGGGGGTACCCGGCGCCCGGCGTGGGTAGCACCCGGCCGTACCTGTGCGACTCGATCACCATCCGTCCGCCGGCGTCTCGGTCCGCCGATGACCACGTGTCGTTCGGCTGCCCGTCGCGCTCGCATCGTGGCCGGCGTCATCGGACTGCTCGCCATCGTCAGCGCGTGCGTGAACCACCCGGTCGGCCCGGCCCGGACCTAGGACTCGTACGCCGCCAAGGCGTCGACGACGGTCGAGTCGGCGATCTCGGCCGTCGAGACCGTCCGCCTGCTGGCGGACACGGCCGCCGACGGCGGCACGTTCGGGCCGTACACGTCGGTCGCCGTCTCGGAGCAGGAGGACGCGCTCGGCGGCGTGCGCGGCACGTTCGTGTCGATCCAGCCGCCGCCCGAGCGACCGCGTCGGCCGGCGTTGCGTCACGAGCTGCTCGGACCTCCTCGACGCGCGCGTTCGACCACGTCGGCGACGTGCGCATCGAGGTCCGCCGCGGCCACCTCGACGACCTCGACGTCGTCGCCGACGCCGCTGCGCCGCCGACGCCGACGCCCTCCGCGACCTGCTGGACCAGCTGTCGTGAAGCGCGTTCCTCGGGATCTTCCTCGGCATCCTCACCGCGATCGGCGGCTTCGTCGACATGGGCGACCTCGTCGCCAACGCCGAGACCGGCGCCCGCTTCCGCATGACGCTGGCGTGGGTCGTGCCGGTCGGCGTCGTCGGCATCATCGTGTACGCCGAGATGAGCGGGCGGGTCGCGGCGATCTGCGGCCGGCCGGTGTTCGACCTCGTGCGCGAGCGGCTCGGGCCCGCGCTTCGGGCTGGCCAACCTCGTCGCGTCGTTCGCCATCAACCTGCTCACCCTGACCGCCGAGATCGCCGGCGTCGCGATCGCCATCGTCGCTCGTCGTCGAGCGTCAACTACCTGCTGCTGGTGCCCGTTCGTCGCCGTGCTCGTGTGGCTCGTCGTGTGGCGGCTGCCGTTCGCCACGATGGAGCGGGTCTTCGGGCTGCTCGGCCTGTGCCTGCTCGTGTTCGTCGTGGCCGTGTGGCAGCTCGGGCCGGACTGGGGCGGCGCTGTGGTCGGCGGCCGCCGATCCCCACGTGCCCGTCCGGCGAGACGCCGTTCACCTACGCCTACTACGCCATCGCCCTGTTCGGTGCGGCGATGACGCCGTACGAGGTCTTCTTCTTCTCGAGCGGCGCGGTGGAGGACGGCTGGACGATGCGGGACCTCAACGAGAACCGGGCCAACGTCTTCATCGGGTTCCCGCTCGGCGGCCTGCTGTCGCTGGCGATCATGGCGTGCGCCCACCTCGTGCTCGCGCCCGCGCGACATCGGCGTCGACGAGCTCTCCCAGGTCGCGCTGCCGGTCGCCGTCGTCCTCGGCAAGCTCGGGCTCGCCGATCGTGCTGCATCGGCATCTTCGCCGCCACGTTCGGCGCCGCCCTCGAGACGTCGCTGTCGGCCGGCTACACCGTCGCCCAGTACCTCGGCTGGCCGTGGGGCAAGCACCTGCGACCCCGCGAGGCGTCGCGGTTCCACGTCGTCATCGTGCTCATCGCCGTGCTCGCCGCCGTCGTCATCGCGCTGCAGCGGCGTCGACCCGGTCAAGGTGACCGAGTACTCGATCGTGCTGTCGGCCGCCGCCCTGCCGCTGACGTACTTCCCGATCCTCGTCATCGCCAACGACCCCGCCTACATGGGCGACGACCACACCAACGGCCGCGCTCCTCAACGCCATCGCCACCGTCTACCTCGTCATCCTCGTCGTCGTCGCCGTCGCCACCATCCCGCTGATGATCATCACCAAGGCCGGCGCATGACCGCGGCCGAGTCCTGCACGCCGCGCTGCACCTCCTCGACCGCCAGCTCCGCGACCGCGCACGGCGAGCTCTGCGGCAAGGTCGACGACCTCGAGCTCGAACGCGACCGAGGAACGGCACTGGTACGTCACCGCCATCCTGACCGGTCCCGGACACCTGCTCTACCGCACTGGGCCGACGCACGGCCGGGCACGTGGCTGGCCAAGCTCACCACCCACATCGAGCGGTCGACGCTCGACGATCCCGGCCGCATCCCCTACGAGCCGGATCAGCGACATCGGCGATCACCGTCGACCTCGCCGTCGATGCCGACGACGTCGCCACGTTCGCCGCCGAGCGCTGGGCGCGCGACCACATCATCGGCCACATCCCGGGGAGCCGTCACGATGCGGATCAGTGACGTCATCGGCGTGCGAGGTCGTACGACGCCGACGGCCGTCGCCTCGGCCGGGTCCGCGACGTGCGCCTCGTCATGGACGGACCGATCGACGGCGCCCTCGCCGCGCCTCCGCGTCGACGCCCTCATCGTCGGCGGCGGTGCCGTTCGCCGGCCGCCTCGGCTACCTCCGCGGCGGCGTCCGCGGTCCGGTCATGCTCAAAGCCGTGATGTCACGACTCGAACGCCGCGCCGCCACGTACCCGACCGGCGAGATCGGCGAGTGGGACCTGACGAAGCGCCGACTCCACCTCATCCCCGGCGCCCGCGCCGAAGACGACCCCGACGCCTGACCCGTGGACGCCACCGATCGCGTCGCCGCGCTGGAGCGCAGCCTGCTGACGCCGGCGGTCCGCCGCGACCGCGACCGCCTCGACGCCTTGCTGCACCCGGAGTTCGTCGAGATCGGCGCGTCCGGACGGCGTTGGTCGCGCGCCGAGGTGCTCGACGAGTTGACCCGCGAGACCGCGGTGGCCGAGGTCGAGGCGCTCGATCTCGTCGTCCATCAGCTCGCTCCCGACGTCGCGCTCGTGACGTACTCGACTCGTCGCGGGGCCAGGCTCGTGCACCGCAGCTCGATCTGGGTGCGGCTCGGCGACGACTGGACCGTGCGGTTCCACCAGGGAACGGTGGCGGAGTAGCGGTCGTCCGCCGCCGTGCGGTCGAGGGTGCGGTGCGATCATGGCGCCGTGACTGCCGAGCCTGCCGTACCCGCCGACGCCACCGAGGTCATCCACCTCTGGCCTGATGGGCCTCCGACCCGGCTCGAGGGCGTCGGCGAGGAGGTCGCGTACCGCATCCCCGGCGGGCCTCGCGATCGACACCACGTTCCTGCGCAACATCTCCGAGCCCACCCTCACCGTGTTCGAGCCGCGAGCCGGCCGAGGCAATGGGGTGGCGGTCATCGTCGTTCCGGGCGGCGGGTGGACGGTGAACGCGTGGACCCACGAGGGCCTCGAGGTCGCGCGCTGGCTCGCCGGCGCCGGCTACCACGCCTTCCTCTTGAAGTACCGGGTGCAAGGGTCCGACCCCGACCAAGCGGCGTTCGACGCCCAGATGGCGGTCATGGATGCCGCCCTCGCGGCGCCCCGTCGGGTGGCCCAGCTGCCAGGCGCGATCACCGATCTCCTGGCGACGGACGAATACCTACAGGCACGGGCCGCGGCGGCCGACGACGGCCGGCGGGCGATCACGATCGTCCGCGAGCAAGCGGCCCGCTTCGGCGTCCGACCCGACGCCGTCGGGATGATCGGCTTCTCGGCCGGCGCGTTCCTGGCCGTCGACGTCGCCCTCGACCCGCGGGACGCGCCGCTCGCCTTCGTCGGTGCCATCTACGGCGGCGAGACGCTCGGCGCGCCCGTGCCGGCGGACGCGCCACCGCTGTTCTCCGTCGTCGCCCAGGACGACATCCTGTGGAAGATCGTCGAAGGGGTCCATGCCGACTGGTCGGCCGCCGACCGGCCGTCGGAGACGCACGTGTTCGCTCGCGGCGCGCATGGCTTCGGCATGGTGCGCCAGGGCACGCCGTCGGATGGCTGGACCGATCTCTTCCTGGCGTGGCTCGACGACCGCGGCGCCCGGTGATGTCGACGGCCAACGGTCGCAACCCACCACCGCTCGAAGGGATCCGCGTCATCGACTTCTCGCGGATCATCGCCGGGCCGCTGTGCACGCAGCAGCTCGCCGACCTCGGCGCCGACGTGATCAAGATCGAGCATCCGGTGACCGGCGACGAGCTGCGGGCCCGGTCGTCCCGCGGCGACGGGCGCGGGGCGGCCTTCTTGGCCTTCAACCGTTCGAAGCGCAGCATCGCCATCGACCTGTCGGCGGCCGCCGGCCAGCAGCTGGCGCGACGCCTGACCGTGGGCTGCGATGTCGTGATCGAGAACTTCCGCCCGGGCGTGATGGACCGGCTCGGCCTCGGCCCCACCGAGCTGCGGCAGTCGGACCCGGCGCTCATCTACGTGTCGATCTCGGCGTACGGATCGGCAGGCGCGAGCTCGTCGCGGCCCGGGTTCGACCCGATCCTCCAGGCCGAGTCGGGGATGATGGCGTTGACGGGGGAGATCGACGGCGGGCCGATGCGCCATCCGCTGTCGATCATCGACACGCTCACCGCCTCCCACGCCACGTCGGCGATCTGCGCCGCCCTGCACGGCCGCCAACGCCACGGGCGCGGCGACTTCATCGACCTGTGCCTGCTCGACATCGCGATCAGCGCCCTCGGCAACGTCGGGATGCAGTACCTCACCGACGGCCGCGTCCCCGAGCGCAACGGGAACCGTCACGTGGTCGGCGCGCCGATCGACCTCTTCGCCACCGCCACCGAACCGATCTACCTCGCGATGGCGACCGACCGGCTGTTCCGCGAGTTCTGCCGCGTGATCGGCCGGGCCCAGCTCGTCGACGACGACCGCTTCTCGACGCCCGCCGGACGCAGCCGCAACCGCGACGCCCTGAAGGTCGAGATCGAGGCCGCCCTGACGACGCGGCCGGCGGCCGAGTGGCTCGCCCAGATGCGCCACCTCCCCGCCGGCGGCGTGCGCACGATCGACCAGGCGTTGGAGGCCCCCGAGGTGCTCGAGCGCCAGATGGTGCGCCGCATCCCCGAGGGCGACGGCGAGATCGCGGTGCTGGGCACGCCGTTCAAGTTCCACGACAGCGAGGCGGCCGAGTTCCGGCCGCCGCCGCGGCTCGGCCAGCACACCGACGACGTGCTCTCGTCGGTGCTGGCGATGAGCCGCGTCCGAGATCGAGCAGCTGCGGCACGACGGCGTCGTCGTCTGACGGCGCGACCGCATCGATCGACACGCCGCACACGCGCGGAGGGCCCGCACCTCTGCGGTGCGGGCCCTCGCGGTCGTGGGTCGTTGAGCAGCGGTCAGCTCGGGTCTCGCCGGTACAGGAGCACGGTCCCGATGGCGAGCGCGGCGACCACGTAGCTGCCGAACAGGAGGGCATCCTGCCCTCGGCTGAGCGCCGCGGCGACGGTCGCATCGGTGTCACCGGCCGAGCGGATGCCGAGCAGGCCGTTGGCGGCGCTGAAGGGCAGGTAGCGAGACAACGTCGGCGCGGCGAACCCGCGGATCAGGTTCTCCAGGACGAGCGCCCAGATCAGCACGCTGGAGACGGCCATCGCACCGTGCTTGAGGATCATCCCCACGGCGAGCCCGAACAGCGGCGCCAGCGCCGTCAGGAAGAGTCCGCCGAGGATGTTGGGGACGACGGCCGAGGTGTCACCGGTGTCGAGGCCGCCGAGCACGGCACCCACGTAGCCACCGGCCATGCCGGCGATCCCCAGCACCAGTCCGAAGCCGGCGGCGACGGTCGCCTTGGCCGCGACGATGACCCAGCGAGCGGGCTGCGCCATGACGACGCCGGGCAGCGTGCCGTGCTGCACCTCGGACGTGAACATCAACGTGCCGGCGATCGCCGCCAGCATCGTGGTGAACCACGACGAGAAGATGAACGTCTCGCTGACGATGAAGGCCGCGTCGGTGTCCGGGTCGGTCTTGACGAACGTCGCCAGGATCCACGACAGCAGGATCCCGATGACGATGGTGCCGGCGAGGATGGCTGGCGTCGACCGCAGCGAGCGGAGCTTGATCCACTCGCTGCGCACGGCGGCGGGAACGGCGGCGACGTCGTGGCGTCGGTTGCGGGTGATGCGCGCGGCCGGCGCGAGGTGCAGGGTCGAGGTGGCGGTGGTGGTGGTCATGGCAGTTGCTCCTTCGTGGTGGGTGGTCGTGGTCAGGCGGCGGCGAACTCGGCGCTGGCGCCGGTCAGGTCGATGAGGATCTCTTCAAGGGACCGTGAGGCTTCGGCGATCTCGGTGACGTGGATGCGGTGGTCGAAGGCGAGCTGGGACACCGTGGCCGTGCTGGCACCGTCGACGGCCAGGCGATCGCCGTCGATCCGCACGGTGATGCCGTGGCTGGTCAGCAGCCGAGCGAGCGCGCCCATGTCCGGGGTGCGCACGGTCACGACCGATCCGCCGCGTGACAGGGTCGCGGTCACCGGCTCGGCGGCGAGGAGGCGGCCGCCACCGACGACGACGAGGTCGTCGGCGAACATGGCGAGCTCGGCGATCAGGTGGCTGGACACGAACACCGTGCCGCCCTGGTCCGCGTAGGTGCGCAACGAGTGCCGCAGCCAGCGGATGCCGTCGGGATCGAGTCCGTTGGACGGCTCGTCGAGCAGCAGCACGTCGGGTTCGCCGAGGAGGGCGCCGGCGAGGGCGAGGCGCTGGCGCATGCCGAGCGAGAACCCGCCGGCGCGCTGGTCGGCGGCGCTGGCCAGTCCGACCTCGTCCAGCACGTCGTCGACCCGCCCGAGCGAGATGCCGCTGAGCGTGGCCGCCGCGAGCAGGTGGTTGCGGGCGGTGCGCCCTGGATGCATGCAGCGGGCATCGAGCACCGCGCCGACGACCCGGGCCGGTTCCCGCAGCCGGGAGTAGCTGACGCCGTCGTACCGGACCTCACCGTGGTCGGGCCGGCTGAGCCCGACCATCATCCGCATGGTGGTCGACTTGCCGGCGCCGTTCGGGCCGACGAAGCCCGTGACGCGCCCGGCGGCGACGTCGAACGTCAGGTCGTCGACGGCGAGGCGGTGCTGGTAGCGCTTGGTGAGGCCGGTGACGCTGATCATTGGTGGACGCTCCTTCGAATCGGTGGGATGTCCTCACCATGCGGAGCGCCGCTGACCTCACGCTGCCCTCGTGCTGCACTCGGCCGAGGCGCCGAGTCAGCGACCCCGACTCAGCGCTTGAAGTCCAGGTCAACGCCCAGTTCAGCGTCCTGGCCGCGCCGGAACGCCGCCGCGAGCTCATCCGCGCCGAGGAGCGCGGTGCTTGCGTCCATCGCGCGAGCGACGTCGTCGGCCAGGAACGGCGGCGGCGCGGGGACCCCGGCTTCGGCGCGCAGGTGGGCGGCATGACCGAGCAGCTCGGCCGCCTGCTCGGCGCGTCCAGCGTCAGCGGCGACGCAGCCGAGCACCTCACAGCAAGCGGCGGCGGCGGTGAGGACGTCGGCTCGGGGATCGACCCGGTTGGCCAGCCGGCGCGGGCCGCCGGCGAGGTGCAGCTCCAGTGCTTCGACTGCTGCCGCGACCGCATCGTCGGGCCGGTCCTCGACGAGACGCAGCACGGCCAGACCGCTGAGCGCGAGGAACACCACCGGCCGGTTGTCGAGGGGTCGGGCGAGCTCGAGCGCGCGCTGGTAGGCGAGCTCGGCGCGCGACGGGTCGCCGTCGTGGAGCAGCTGCCACCCGAGGCGGGTGAGGAGAGCGCCGTTGAACCCGCCCAGGCCGAGCGTGCCGTTGAGCTCGATCGCCTGGTCCAACGCGGCGATCGCGGCCACGTGATCGCCGGCGCGATCGTCGAAGTCGGCGACCATCCCGAGGCACATCGCCAGCATCATCGGCCGGCCGACACGGGCGAACCCGTCGGTGGCGGCCCGGTACCAGCGCTCGGCGGCAGCGAGATCCCCGTCGAGCGCGGCGAGCTTGGCGGACGAGTAGGCGCGCGCGGCGACGATGAACGGATCATCCGGCAACGATTCGTAGAAGCGCAGCAACGCGCGTCGGCGGTCACGGGCCTCGGCGAGGTCGCCTCGCGCCGTCGCGACTTCGGCGTAGAAGGAGTGGGTGAAGGCAATGGGCGCCGGGTCGCCATGTCGGCGGAACACGGCGAGGGCTGCTTCGAAGTCGGCGTCGACCTCGTCGGTGGCACCGAGCTGGAAGTTGATCAGGGCCCGTCCCGTCAGCGCCAAGCCCCGCGTGGTGTCGCTGACCTCACCGGCGCACGCGAACGCTTCGTCGAGCCAGCGCTTGGCCTCGACCGCCGTGCCGGCCAACCAGTGGGCCCAGCTGGCGCCACCGGCGATGGTCAACGCCGTCTCGGCATCGTCGTTGGCGACGGCCCACTCGAGCGCCGCACGAAGGTTGTCCTGCTCGCGAGCGATGGCGATCAGCCACGGCCCCTGCTGCTCGCCGATGTAAGCAGCAGCCGACTGGGCGCACAGCCGAGCGAAGCACGCCGCCATCTCGTCGCGGATCCGTCCCGCCTCCCCACGCTCGGCCAGCTTCGCCCGCCCGTACTGGGCCAAGGTCTGCAGCTGCGTGAACCGCACGTCGCTGACGCCGGAAGCGGCGTTGACGAGCGACTTGTCGACGAGCGCTTGGATGACGTCGGCGACCTCGACGGCACCGAGCTCTCCATCGGCGCAGACCGCTTCTGCCGTGGCCAGGTCGCAGCCGCCAGGGAACACCGACAGGCGCGTGAACACTCGTTGTTCGTCGTCGAACAGCAGGTCGTAGCTCCAGTCGACGACGGCTTGCAGGGTCTGCTGTCGCGGCAGCGCCGTCCGTGAGCCGCCGGTGAGCAGGCGGAACCGGTCGTTCAGCCGCGACAGGATCTGGTGGGCGGGGAAGGCGCGCGCGCGAGCAGCTGCCAACTCGATCGCCAGGGGCAGTCCATCGAGCCGGGCGCAGATCTCGCTGATCGTGGCGGCGAGATCGTCGGTGGGCTCGAGACGCGCGCCGGCCGCCGCGGCGCGGGTCAGGAACAGCGACGCGGCGTCAGCTGGCGCCAGCGGGGGCACCGGCCAGATGGCCTCGCCGCCGACGCGCAGCCCTTCGCGGCTCGTGGCCAGCAGGCGGAGGCGGGGGCAGCGGCCCAGGAGATCGACGGCGATCTCCGCTGCGGTGTCGATCACGTGCTCGCAGTTGTCGAGCACGATGAGCAGCTCGCGATCGCCGATCAACGCGGCGATCCGACCGGGATCGGTGAGGCCGAGGGCGGCGATGATCGCACTGCGGACCGCCGCCGGATCTCCGACCGGAGCCAGCTCGACGAGGCAGGCGCCGCCGTCGAGCCCGGCAGCGGCGGTGTGGGCCACCTCCAGCGCGAGCCGCGTCTTGCCGACGCCTCCCGGGCCGACCAGCGTGAGGAGGCGGTGTTCCCCGGCGAGCGCGGTGAGCTCGCGCACCTCGGCGTCGCGACCGATGAGGGGCGTCAGCGCCACGGGCACGCTGAGCCGTCGGGGGGCCGAGCTGACGGGCGCGGCAACGCCCGCGGCGAGCGCTGGATCGTGGGCGAGGATCGCCGCCTCCAGCCGCTGCAGCTCGGGGTCGGGATCGAGGCCCAGCTCCTCGCTCAGGATGCGGCGGCCCTCGCGCCCGACCCGCAGTGCTTCGGCCTGGCGGCCGGCGCGGTAGAGCGCCAGCATCAGCAGGCCGCGCAGCCGCTCGCGGAGCGGATGGGCCGCCACCAGTGCCTCCAGCTCGCTGACGACGCCCGGATGACCGAGCTCCAGCTCGGCGTCCAGCCGCTCCTCGATCGCGGCGAGCCGCAGCTCCGACCATCGAGCGGTGGCGGCCACCGCGAAGTCCTCGTACGCGAACTCGGCGAGCGCCGCACCACGCCACAGCGCGTCGGCGTCACCGAGCAGCGCGACAGCGTCGGCAAGGTCGCCGCTCGACGCGCCGGCGCGTCCCTTCGCGACCAGCTGCTCGAAGCGGTGCCCGTCTACGGCGTCCGGTTCGATGTCGAGTGCGTACCCGCCGCCGCGCATCACGATCTGCCCCGTCGACCCGAGCGCTCGGCGCAGCTTGGACACGAGGCCCTGCAACCCGTTGCGCACGGCCGGCGGCGGGTTCTCACCCCACAGCGCCTCGACGAGCTGATCCGCCGGCACCATCTGCCCTGGGTGCAGCGCCAACATGGCGAGCAGGGCGCGCTGCTTGGCCCCCGTGACCACCACCGGCGTGCCGTCGTCGGCGAACACCTCGAGCTCGCCGAGCAGCGAGATGCGCATGCGCCGACGGTACCGCCGTCACGTGGCGCCACCCGGTGCCGATCGTGGACCCGAGCCGGCCTCCACGCTGCTCAGGTCGCCGAGTCGTCGCCGGATGGCCGCGCCGACCGAGTGGCGGTCGAGCGCCTGGGTGAGGAGGCTGATGACCCGCTCGTCGCGCCCGAAGCTGGCGAAGTGCTCGAACGCCAGGTCCACCGCCCGGGCGACCTGACCGGCGCGGCACAGCGCGCCCAGCTGGTCGAACTGTCGTTGTCGGCGGTCCATGCACGCAGCGTCGCCGGGCGCGCTGACCTCCCGCTGGGTTCCCGCTGACGGCGGCAGCGCTCGGGGCTCAGACGCGCCGCGAGCGAGGTGCTCGCCATCAAGCAGCTCGGTGTCGGACTGGCCACCGCCGTGCTCGTCGACGCCACCATCGTCCGCACGCTCCTCGTGCCGGCCACGATGAAGCTGCTCGGCGAGCGCAACTGGTGGGCGCCCGCTCCCCTGCGCCGCTTCCATCGACGGTTCGGGCTCCACGGAGCGCCGTCGACGTCGCCCGCCGGCGAGCTCACCATCGAACCCGCACTGACCACCGACCTGACGGGCGACCCCGTCGGCGCCAGCCGATGACGCCCGGAGTGCCTCGGGCCGTCGGGCTACGGTTCGCAACGACGGACGAGGAGGGGTCTCGTGGGGCACATCCACATCAACGCGGTCTTCCCGAACATCGACCCGGCACGGGTCGACGAGTTCAAGGCGCTCGCCGCCGAGATGCTCGAGATCACGAACGCTGATCCCGGTGCGTTGCAGTACGACTGGTACATGAGCGACGACGGCACGCGCTGCGTCCTGCGTGAGACCTACGCCGACTCGGCTGCGCTGCTCGCCCACCTCCCGCTCGTCAACGACCACCTGATGAGGATCGGCGCGATCAGCGGGGGCATCGACGCCGACGTCCTCGGTGACACGTCGCCGGAGCTCCAGGCGTTGCTCGACGGCGCGGCCGCCACGACCCACCGCCTCTTCCAAGGCAAGTAGCGACGCCGCTCGCGACGCCTGGACCGAGCGGTCCGGAGACCGTCGTCGGGCCACGGCCGACATCCCTCGCATCCACCACCGGATGCGGTTGACTCTCGCCATGCCCTTCGGTCAGCACGCCGGTCCGCCCGCGACGTCACGCCAGGTGGACGAGCTCCTCGACCTCCTGCGGGCGGCCGGTCACGACGGGTTCCGCGATGCCCGCGGCCCGATGCAGTTCACCCAGCGCCAGGCGGCCGGCAAGTTCACGCGGGTCGAGGCCGACGAGCTGATCGCGCGGCTGCAGGAGGAAGCGGAGTCGGACGGCACTGCCGCGCCCAGCGAGCCGGTCGTGCGGTTGTCGAACGCCGAACGGTTGCTCCGCGAGATCCCGACCGAACAGCTCGCCGGTGAGCTGCAACGCCGCGGGTGGCTCGTCGTCGAACCATGACCCTCTCGAGATGACCTCTTGAGATGATCATCTCAACTTGATATGATCATCTCATGAGTCTTCGGGACGAGCAGCGCGCCCTCACTCGCCAACGGGTGCTGGCCGCCGTGCTCGAGCTGGTCGGGGAAGGCTCGCTCGATGAGCTCTCGGTGCCGGCGGTCGCCCAACGCAGCGGCGTCTCGCTGGCGACGATCTACCGGTACTTCCCGACGCGCGACGAGCTGCTCGCGGCGGCCGCGGACGAACCGTCACGACAGGCGTTGACGCGGCAACCGACTCGACGACCCGGCGACGACGACCTGGCGACGTTCCAGCGGGCGATGTGGCACGACTTCGCCGGCAACCTCCCGTTGCTGCGCCACCAGATCGCGTCGACGGCGGGGCGGGAGATGCGCACGGCCCGCTTGGACCGCAGCCGCGAGCTGCTCGGCGACTACATCGCGCGCCAAGGGATCGATCCGAGCACCTCCGAGGGACAGCGCCTGATCTCCCTGCTGCTGCTCGTCAACGGGTCGTTGGCCTTGGTCGAACTGCACGACCGCCAGGGGCTCGACGTCGAGGAGGCGCTCGAGCGTTCGCTGTGGGCGACGCACGCGCTCATCGACGCAACCCGCCCGCGATCGGGCCGGAACCACCGATGAACGGCCCTGTCCGATCAGCCTCGAGAAAGGGGCATCACATGCCTGCACTGACGACCGCAACGAGCTTCCAGGCGCCCGGGCCCGGTGGGTGGCGACGGCTCGCCGACCACTTCCCGCGGGCACTGACGGCGGAGTACCAGCGCATCTACGCCGAGACCTGCCCGCCCGGCATGGCTGCGTACATGGAGCGCTACGGCGTGTTGGCCCGCACCCTCGATGTCGCATTCGTCCACGGCCACCTGTACATCACGCCGATCCCGCTGGCCGGTTCGCGCGAGCCGCGCCGGGCGCCGCCCCGATCACTCGTGTGGCTGCTGTCCCGGATCCATCCGGCCTTCCGCCGCCGCAACCGGGCGGCCCGTCGCGCCCTGGCCACGCGGCCGTGGCGCCAGGTCACCGAGCACTGGTTCGAGGTCGAGCGCGATGAATGGTGCCGGCGCGCGGTCGCGATCGAGGACGATCGACCCGGCTGCCCTCGACGACACGGCGCTGGCCGCCCACCTCGACGTCTGTCGCCGATTCGTGAGTGCTGGCTATCGGCGTCACTTCGAGCTGCACGGCGACGACCTGCTGCCCGTCGGGCTCTTGATCACGCGCTGCCAGGAGTGGGGCATCGATCCGACCGTGACCACCGCAGCCCTCGGCGCACCACCTCAGGACGCACCTGCCTCCACGCTGTCGCCGTGGATGCTCGTCACTGGCTACGACCTCGACAGCCAGACGGGCAACGAGCTCGGGGGCCTGGCCGCACCGACGACGTCGCATGCCGCAGCGCCGCTGGACCTCGACCCTCATGTGGCGGAGGAGCAACGTGGCGAGCTCGCCACGTTGGTGACGGATGCCCGCAACGCCGTCCGCCTGCGCGACGACAACGGTGCGATCACGGCTGCCTGGCCGATGGGCTTGCTGCGCCGGGCGATGTTGGAGGCGGGGCGCCGGCTGTTCCCTCGCGACGGGAGCCTCGCGTTGGACGCAACGGTCGAGGAGCTGTCCGCCCTGCTGGACGGGCGTCCGTCGATCACTGCAGACGAGCTCGAATCCCGGCGTCGTGAGCGGGCCGAGAACACGGCGCTCGATGCACCACAGGCGCTCGGTCCGGAGTTCGCGATCCCGCCGCTGGACGCCCTCCCCCGGCCGTTGAGCCTCATCGGGGCAGCCCAACTGGCGACCGCCGAGCACATGTTCACCGGTGAGCAGCCCGTCGGCATCGGCACCGTCAGCTACACGGGCCGGGCCGTCGTCGTCGATGACGCCGCCGCGGCGATGAGCGTGTTCGCGCCCGGCGACGTGATCGTCACCACCGCCACGAGCCCCTCGTGGAACGCCCTCCTCGTGCACGCTGGAGCACTCGTCACGGCCAACGGAGGCCTCGTCTCCCACGCCGCGGTCACCGCCCGTGAGCTCGGCATCCCGGCGATCATCGGCGACGCGACGGCGCGCCGGAGGATCCAGACGGGCTGCACCGTCACGGTCGACCCGGTGCGCGCCACCGTGTCCGTGGTCGACGACTGATCTCACCGTGAGCGCGCACCCGTTCCAGAGCGCACCGTCGCTCGTCGTGTTGCACACGTTGCGCCTCATCGGTCGCGCCCCGACCGACGCATTGCCGGACCTCACCGCCCTGCCTCGCGCCGTCGTCGACGACGAGCTGGTCGTCGCCACCGACGCGGGCCTGGTCCTCCACCACGATGGCGTGATGAGCGGATGGTCGCTCACGGCCGACGGCCGCACGCGCCACCTCGAGCTCCTCGCCGCCGAGCGGGCGAGCGCCGACTGTGACGCCGATCTCCGGGCCGGCTACGACGACTTCCTCGCCCTCAACGGTTGGTTCAAGCACCTGTGCACCGAGTGGCAGCTGGACGGACAACCCAGCTCCTGCATCGAGCGCCTGCACGCACGACACGGCGAGGTCGCCGCCATCGCCGATCGACTCGCCGACTCGCTCACCAGGTTCCGCAGCTACGCGCCGCGCTTCGCAGCGGCGCTCCATCGCCTGCAGGCCGGCGACCCCAAGGCCTTCACGATGCCGCTGACCGGGAGCTACCACGACGTGTGGATGCTCCTGCACGAGGACCTGCTCGTCACCCTCGGCCGCGAGCGTTCGACCTCCGACGAGGAATGAGGTCTGGTCGCCGGGATCGCCGTGTGCACGCGGTCCGATCCGATCACCGGATCGTCGTCGGACTGCTCGCGTTCTGAGCAGCCCGGATCTCGGCGCTCGGGCCCTCTCGTAGAGTGCCGGCGACACGGTCGAGCGAGATCGAGGGAGGGCCATGACGGCATCGTCGAGCTACGAGGAGCGGCACGGCCGCGCCGCGGAGACGTTCTCGGTCTTCGCCCCCGACGTCGAGCCGGAGCGAGTGGCGTCGTCGATGGCCCGTCGACTCGGGCCGCTCGGCAGCTTCGCCTTCGATGTCGTCGGCGAGATGTGGGCACGGCCGGAGCTGTCGCGCCGCGATCGCTCGCTGATCGTGGTGTCGACGTTGGCGGCACAGGCTCGCGACGAGGAGCTGGAGCTCCACACCGGCATCGCGCTGCGCAACGGGCTGACCCGGACCGAGGTCGAAGAGCTCGTGGTGACGGTGGCCGCCTATGCCGGCTTCCCGGCCGCCATGGCGGCCAGCCGCCGAGTCGACACGGCGCTGCGCGCGGCGGCGGACGTCGAGCAGCTCGACGGTCGCCAGGGTGCGGCCGCCAAGTCGGACGCCGAGCGCGATCGCGACGCCGCCGACGTGTTCGGTCGCATGACGGGCGCCGACGGTGCCGGCGATGCGGCCGACGTCCTCGATTCCCTCGCCGCGGCCTTGGGCGGTGTCGGGGTGCTCGCCTACCGGTGGGCGTTCGGCGAGGTCTGGGCGCGACCCGAGCTCGCCCGGCGGGATCGGTCGCTGGCGGTGATCGCGATCCTCACCTCACTCGGCGCCGTCGAGGAGCTCAAGTTCCACGTTCCGGCGGGACTGCGCCACGGCCTGACCGGCGATGAGATCGAAGCGGCGATCACCCACCTCGCGCTCTACTCCGGCTTCCCTCGCGCCGTCGAAGCGATCCGAGTCGCTCGCGCCGCGATCGCGTCGGCTGAGAGCACCACCGGAACCTGACCCGTCGCACGGCCCGGGATGACGAGAGGGCCTCGCCGTCAGACCTCGACGTCGTCGACCGAGTTCGCGACCTCGTCACCGATGTGCGGCAGGATCTCGACGATGACCGCCGATCTGTTCGTGGCTGATACCGGCGAGGCCGACCTCCCGGTCGTCGTCTGCCTGCACTCGTTGTTCCTCGATCACACCATGTTCGACGAGCTCGTCGCGGCAGCTGATGGACGGTTCCGGATGGTGTGCCCCGACTTCCGTGGCCAGGGAGCCAGCCCCCCGGCCGACGACACGGTGACGATGGATGACTGTGCCGACGACATCGTCGACGTCCTCGACCACCTCGGTGTCGAGCGCGTCCACGTCGTTGCCCAATCGATGGGCGGCGACGTCGCCGTCAGGGTGGCGGCGCGGCGCGCGGCGGCCGTGGACCGGATGGTGCTGCTCGGCTCATCCGCCCGTGAGGAGCCGCCCGAGCACCTCGACGCCTTCCGCCCGATCGCCGACCAGGTAGGACGTCAGGGCATCTCGGGCGACCTCGTCGAGACCACGACGCAGATCATGTTCGGCCGGACGTTCCGCAACGACCCCGACCGCGTCGGAGAGCTCACGAGGTGGCGAGCCCACTTCGCGACACTGCCGCCGGGAGTCGCTCACGCCATCCGAGGCGTCATCGAACGCCCGAGCGCCGTCGAGCTCTTGCCATCGATCACCGCCCGGACCCTGGTCGTCAGCGGCGGCGAGGACGAGGTCCGTCCACCGGAGTGGTCCCAAGAGCTCGTCGACAACATCCCCCACGCCGACCTGTGGACGCTTCCAACCACCGGACACAGCGTGATCCTCGAACAGCCTGCCGCCGTGGTCGACAGGGTGCTCGGGTTCCTCAGCAACGATTGAGCGGCCCACCGCGAGCACGTCACGCCGGCGGTGCCGGGCGAGGGGCGTGCTGACGAGGGTTTGCATCCGCAATCATCTCCACTCGCGACGTCCCCGTCGGCGGCGATCGTCCTGACGCGCTCGACCTGCGCGATGCTGGCGCGATGCGACGTGGTGGGATCCGCTGCATGGTGATCGCGAGCCTGTGCGGACTCGCGCTCGGGTTCGGCGCGACGGCCGCCGGCCTGGGCAGCGGGCAGCAACGGGCCGCCGCGGCCGCCGGCCACCTCGACGAGTTCGCCGGACTCGTCGAGCTGCCATCCGGCCGCAGCGTGTACATCGAGTGCCGTGGGGAGGGCAGCCCGACGGTGATCCTCGAGTCCGGTGGTGGGCTGGCGGCGAGCCAGTGGAACGTCCTGGCGCCGGGCTCGACGCTGACCCCGGTGTTCCCGGCGGTCTCCGAGTTCACCAGGGTCTGTGCGTATGACCGGCCCGGCACGATCCAGGTGCCGGACGGGTCGCCGAGCCGGAGCGATCCGGTGGCCCTGCCGCGCTCGTTCGACGAGATGGTGACCGAGCTCCAGGAGCTGCTCGATGCGGCCGGTGTTCCCGGCCCCTACGTGCTCGCTGGCCACTCGATGGGCGGCGCCGTGGCTCGGCTGTTCGCCGCCGAGCACCCGGACGAGGTCGTGGGGTTCGTCTCGCTCGATGCCGCCAATGCGACGATCTACCAGAGCTTCTTGGATCTCGTCGGTCCGAGCTGCTGCGACCTCCCCGGCGTCGAGTTCCGGGTCGAGGACGCGATCGCCGAGCTGCACGCCGCGGCACCGCTGCCACAGGTGCCGATGGTCGTGGTCGCGCATTCGCTCGATCGGCAACGGTTCCCGAACCCGATGGGATGGCCGGCCGAGTGGCCGATCCCGCAGCTGCTGGACGTCTGGGACCGCGCCCAGGAGGAGATCGCCGCCGAGGTGCCCGGTGCCGTGTACGAGGTCGCCGCCGACAGCGAGCACAACATCATGCTCGACCAACCGGTGCTCGTGACGGACGCCATCCGAGGGGTGGTCGACGCCGTCCGCCAGCAGGAGGCCCAGGTCCCGACCGGCGGCCTCGCCGACACCGGCACCGATCTCTGGCCGCTCGCGGCGACGGCCGCCGCCTTGTTGGCGTCCGGCGCCGCGCTCGTGATCCTGGCCAACGCATCGGCCCCGTCACGACGGGCCCGCCGTCCGACACCACCCGCGCGGTGACGGGCGGCGCCGCTCTGATCGGTGCACATGCACGGACCATCAGCCCTCTCGTGCGCACTGGTCAGGCACGACAGCGAACGTCGGTGGTGAGATCCGTGTGCTGCACGGATGACAACGAGACGAGGGCGTGCCTACGTGCTCTGTAGGCGACGAAACGGAGTGATCATGGCCGCGCGGAGAAGGAGCTTGCCGGTCCTCGGCGCGTTGACGTTGTTGGTGGCCGGGTGCAACGCCGATCACGACGACGCCACTCCGAGCTCGTCGACGGCTGCGGCGGTCACGACGGCTGGGACAGCGGGCACGACGACGGCGGCGGGCTCGTCCGCGGCGACGACGTCCACGGCCGAGGCGGCGGCGCCATCGACCTCGCCCGCACCCGCCGAGATCGTCCGCGGGACCGTGGCCAGCCTCACCCGGGAGCAGGTCGACGCCGCCATCTCCACGATCGATGGCCTGGTCGACGCCGAGATGCAGCGCTCGGGCGTCCCCGGCGTGGCAGTCGCCGTCGTGTACGACGACGAGGTCGTCTTCGCCAACGGCTACGGGGTGCGCAAGGTCGACACAGCGGACCCGGTCTCGACCGACACGGTGTTCCAGCTGGCGTCGGTCTCCAAGCCGATCACCGGCACCGCCCTCGCCGCGCTGGTGTCGGACGGGACGATCACGTGGGACGAGCCCGTGCACCCCTATGAGCCCGACCTCGTCTTCAGCGACCCGTGGGTCACCGACCACGTCACGTTCGCCGACCTCTACTCGCACCGCAGCGGCCTGCCGGATGCCATCGGTGACCCGCTCGAGATCTTCGGCTTCACCCGGGAGGAGATCCTCGCCCGCTTGCGCCTCGTGCCGCTCAACGCGTTCCGTGCGTCATACGCCTACACGGACTTCGGCATGACGGCGGGCGGCGACGCGGCGGCCAGGGCGGCCGGCGTTCCCTTCGAGCGGATGGTCGCCGAGCAGCTCTTCGAGCCGGCCGGCATGACCTCGAGCACGGCGACCTACGCCGACTTCCTGGCCCGTCCTGATCGCACCACCCTGCACGTGAAGATCGACGGCACGTGGGTCCCCGGACCGGAGCGCGATCCCGACGCCCAAGCGCCAGCGGGCGGCATCAGCGCCTCCGTCAAGGATGTCGCCACCTGGATCCGCCTCCAGCTCAACGGCGGCACCCTCGACGGCAAGCGGATCATCAGCGAGGAGGCCCTCGCTCCGACGCACACACCGCAGATCGTGAAGCCGCCAGCGCCGACCTACGACGGCCCGGCGCACTCCTACGGGCTCGGATGGAACCTCGACCAGGACCACCTCGGCTACGTCCGTTGGGCACACTCCGGCGCCTTCACCAATGGGGCATCGACGAACGTCACGCTCCTGCCGCTGGAGGGCCTGGGCGTGGTCGTGTTGACCAACGGGATGCCCATCGGTGTGCCCGAGGCGCTCGCCGACCAGATCATCGACCAGATCGTGACCGGCGGCCAGACGCAGGACTGGCCGGCGTACTGGGACAAGATCTTCGGCGGCCTCTACGTCGAGGACCCTGCCCTCTCGAAGGTGCCGGACCCGCCGACGCCGGCCCGGCCGCTCGACGCCTACCTCGGCTCGTACGCCAACGACTTCTACGGGACGTTCGAGGTCGTCGCCGACGGCACCGGGATCGCGCTCGTCCAAGGCCCGGCCCGGGTGACGTCACCGCTGACGCACTGGGACGGCGACACGTTCACGTTCGTCCCGAGCTCGGCGAGCCCCGACATCCGGGCGCCCCTCACCTTCACCGTCGGCCCCGACGGACAGGCGACGGCGATCGTCATCCCCGACCCCGACTTCGGCACCCTGGAGCGCGAATGAGCGCGAACCCATCGGTCAACCGGCTCGGCCGCGCCCGTGTGATCGGGCGGCGTCGGCGAGATCGCCGGGCGTGGATCCCGCGCTGGTGCGCGGCGGCGCTGCTCACCCTCGTCGCGATCGCCGCGGTGGGCCCGTCGCCGGCGAATGCCGCGGGCCAGGCCGACGAGGGTCGGCTGATCGACGTCGGCGGCGGTCGTCGGATGTACCTCGAGTGCCACGGCCAAGGGGGACCGACGGTGGTCTTCGAGTCCGGCTATCCCAACGACGGCACGGTGTGGTCGCTCGCCGGCGTGTTCGAGGCGGTCGCCGGCTCCACCCGCGCCTGCGTCTACGACCGGCCGGGGACCATGGGCGACGACCACCGCTCGCGCAGCGATGCAACGACGCAGCCGCGCTCGGCGGGCGATGTCGTCACCGACCTGCATGCGCTGCTGCAAGCCGCCGGTGAGCCCGGGCCGTACGTGCTCGTGGCCCACTCGATCGGCGGGCTCTTCGTCCGCCTCTACGCCAGCACCTACCCCGATCAGGTCGCCGGCATGGTCCTCGCCGATGCCAGCAGCGAGGACCAGGTCGAACGACTCACGCAGATCACACCGCCCGAGCTCGTCGACGACGTCGTCCTCTCGTCGCAGAACCCGCCTGCCGACCTCACCGACGCCTACCCCGAGCTCGAACGGATCCTGATGGCCGAGAGCTCCGAGCAGGTGCGCGCCGCGGTCGAACGGCAGCCGCTGCGGCCGATGCCGCTCGTCGTGCTGACCCGCGGCAACCCCGCCAGCGCGGAAGGCGTCTTTCCACCGGGACTCTCCCCCGAGGAGCTCGACGTCGTCTGGTACCAGCTGCAGCACCAGCTCGCCGAGCTCGTTCCCGGCGCCCGCCAGATCATCGCCACCAACAGCGGCCACTACATCCAGCTCGATCGACCGCAGCTCGTGATCGATGCCACCCGCGCCGTCGTCGACGCAGTGCGCAACGGCGAGACGCAGCTCGGACCAGCCGAGCTCGCCGACACCGGTTCCGGCAGTTGGATGCTCGTGGTCATCGCGTCGACGCTCACCGCGCTCGGGCTGGCGCTGCGGGCCCTTGCGGCTGCACCAACCGCCCCGGGCAGGCGGCGCACCAGCTGACCCGGCGCGGCCATCGAACGTTGCCGCTCGCATCCATTTGTCATCCATGCCGCACGTGGACCTCCCCCCGGACCTCCCGGGTCTGGGTAGCGTCACCGTCCGATGGGCGAGCCCAGCCCGCGCAAGCACAACGCACGTCGCACGGTCCACGGTGCTGCCGGCCTGACGGGCCGCGAGCGCGAGGTGATGGGCCAGGTCGCCGATCGGATGACCAACGCCGAGATCGCGCACGCCCTGGTCATCTCGCACCGCACGGTCGAGAGCCACGTCTCGGCGCTGTTGCGCAAGTTCGAGGTCTCCAGCCGCGCCGATCTGATCGCTGCATGGTGGGCGGCCGAGCGGGGCCCGACCCACAGCGGTCACCCGCCCGCCGGCGCCCTCCCGGAGCCGCTCAACCGGCTCCTGATCGGGGCGTTCGTCGGCCGGTCCGGCGAACTGTCGACCTTGCACGATGCGTTCGAGCGAGCCCGCGCCCGTCGACCGCAGTTCGCGCTCGTGCGCGGCGAGACCGGCATCGGGAAGTCCAGGTTGCTCGCCGAGTTCGCCGCCTCACTGGGAAAAAGTGCGACCGTGCGCCTGGGCCGCTGCGACGATCAGCCCGGGCCGCCCTACCTGCCGATCGCCGAGATCCTGCGGTCCGATGCGCGCGACCGTTCCGACCGCGAACTGGCGAGCTTGGTCGACGGCGACGCGGCGCAGCTCGCCGGGCTGATGCCCGACCTCGGCGAGCGGCTGCGTCGGGCTGTTCCCGATGACGACGACTGGAGCGCCTCCGACCGGCACTCGATGTTCGAGGCCGTTCGCCGGTACCTGTCCCGAGCTGCCGACCTCCGCCCGCTCGTGGTCGTGCTGGAAGACGTCCACTGGGCCGACGATGACGTCGTCGCACTGATCCGGCACCTCAGTCGCCACCTCGAATCAGCTCCCGTGCTCATCCTGATCAGCACGCGCGACGACGACGTTCCCGTCGCCCGATCCGGCTGGTTCGCCGATCTGCGACGCGTCCCCGAGTTCACCGAGATCGCGCTGGGCCACCTCTCGCAGAGCGTCGTCGTCTCGCTCGTTCGCGCCATCGGACGCCCGAACGCGGAGCACGTGGGGGCATGGCTCTACGAGCGCGGCGGCGGCAACCCGTTCTTCACGCTCGAGCTGCTGCGCAGCCTCGACCTGGTCGATGGCGATCCTGAGCTCGACGCGCCCGGCGAGGACGGCCCAGCACGTGCCGCCGGCCGTGCTCGACCTCGTGCAGGAGCGCCTGTCGCGACTCCCCGAGCGCACCCAGGAGCTGCTCGAGTGGGCCGCGGTGCTCGGCACCGACTTCGATGTCGACACGCTGGCTGCCGTGCAGACGATCGATCCCGCCCAGGTCCTCGACGCGCTGGAGGCGGCCGAGCGTGCGGGGGTCACCCGACCTCGAGCCGGTCAACCGGGACGGTTCCAGTTCAGCCACGCCCTGGTGCGCGATGCCTGCATCGAACGGCTCCCAGCCTCGGCCCGGATGCGGATGCACGCGGCTGTCGCCCAGGTCCTGCTCCGGCGACATCGGCCTGGCGACGCGCTCACGACGGCGGCGCTGGCCCACCAGCTGTTCTCGGCCGGACCGCTCGGCGACCGACGCTCCGCCGCCGCGTACAGTCGCCAGGCCGGCCAGATCGCCAGCAACGCCCATTCCCACGAGGAAGCGGCGCGGCACTACGGACGAGCGCTGGAGGCCCTCCTCCACGTCGCCGACCGTGATCTCGGTGTCGAGTGCGAGCTGCGGATCGAGCTGGGAGCAGCCCAACGCCGCGCCGGGAACCCCGCCCACCGTGCCGCACTGCTCGCCGCGGCCGACGTGGCGACACAGATCGATGAGCCCGTCCGCCTGGCCGACGCGGTGTTGGCCATGGTGCCCGGTGGTTGGTCGTCGCTCGTCGGTCGGCCGGACCCGGACGTCGCCGGACTGGCCGAGCGCGCGCTCGCGGGCATCAGCGCCGACGATGCGGCACGTCGCGTGCGCCTCAACGCGCTGCTCGCCGCCGACGCTGCCTTCAGCGGGCACCAAGGACGCGCCCGTGAGCTGGCGGCGGCGGCGCTGGACGAGGCGCGTGGATCGGGCCAGTCGGCGCTGGTCGCGTTCGCGCTGCTGCGCTGCTACTGGGTGACATGGGAACCGGAGGAACCCGACGCCCGTCGTCGGCTGCTCGACGAGGTCGTCGAGATCGGCATCGAGCTCCACGACGCCGACCTCACCGTCTACGCCCTCGCCTGCCGGGTCGATGCGCTGGTCGAGTCCGCTGACCTCCCGGCGGCGCTCATGGACCTCGAAGCCATGGAGCGGCACGTCGGTCACACCCACGAGGCGTTGTACCGCTGGCTCGGACCGCAGAAGCGATCGGGTCTCGCCTTGCTCCACGGCGACCTCGAGCTCGCCGAGCGGCTCGGTGACGCCGCGTTGCGGGCCGGGCGGGCCGCGAGCAGCCCGGTCGTGCACACCACGTGGGCGGTCCAGCGATGCTTGATCCGCCTGGAGCAAGACCGCGCCGCCGAGGTCGTCGATCTCGCCGCGACATGTGCCGACCAGCAGCCCGGGTTCCCGGCGTGGCGCGCCGTGCTGGCGCTCTTGCTCGCGCGGTGGCCGCGAGGACGAGGCGTTGGAGACCCATCGCTCCGTCATGGGGACGATCGCGCGGCACCCCCGCAACAACACGTGGCGGAGCGGCCTGCACTGCGCCGGCGCCACGGCGATCGAGCTCGGCGATGTGGACGGGGCGGGCCAGATCTACGACCTCCTGCTCCCGAGCAGCGGTGCGCTCGACTGGGTCGGCGGCGCGTCGTTCGGGCCGACTGATCTCGTCCTCGGTCGCCTCGCCCACTTCCTTGGGAGATCCGAGGACGCGGCCCGGACCCACCTCCAGGCCTCGGTCGCGACATGTCGGCGCGTCGACGCCAGCATCTACCTCTCCCACAGCATCGATGCCCTCCGCCTCGCCGAAGCCGAGCAGGGGCCGGCCCAGGTCGTCGATGAGCTCGCCACCCGCCGACTGCCTCCTGACGGCCGAGAACAACGCCGGCGAGAGCCTCGTGTCGGTCGGTCCCAACCGACACACCCCCATCGGAGGGCGTAGCAGGCGGCGGTCCCTCGAGGTGTTGCTCACACCTGGCCGGGCGCCGGTTCAGCCCAGGTCGACCGACACCGACCGGGCGCCCGCCGCGCTGAGCGCAGCGATGGCCGACTCGGCCTCGCCCCGGTTGGCCGGCAAGGCGACGACCGAGCCGCCAGAGCCGGGCGACGTCGCGACGACGCCCGTGTCGCGCACCGCTTCGACGAGCTGCGCGTGGTGGGGCTTCAGGGGCGCCGAGTCGCACCTCGTTCGCCAGCTCGCGTCGACGAGCTCACGCAGACCCGCGACGTCACCTCCCGCGACGCTCGTGGCCGCGCGACGGGCCAGGTCGCCGAGCCGGAGCATGCCGTCGGCGACCGCTCCGTCGGCGGCGCGTGCCCGCAGATCCCCGTGGTACACGCCCGAGCTCTCACGGTCGTCCCCGCGCCACCCGATCACCGCGTGCACCGCGAAGCCCGGGAGCCGCACGGACGGACGGGACGGCGCGCCCGTCGATCGCCGTCGACATGTCCCCGGCGTCGACGAGCACCGCGCCCCGGTGGGCCTGGACGATCCGGTCCTGCCACCCGGCGGCGATGCCCATCCAGCGCACCTCGGCATCGAGCGCGAGCGCGGCGACGAGGCGAGGGTCGACCGGCCCGTCGGCAAGGGCGCTGACGGCTTCGATCACGGCGATGGCGATGGCACTCGAGCCGGCCAGGCCGACCGAGCGCGGCACGCTCGAGGACCACTCGACCTCTACGCCCGGCAGGCCACCGTCGAGGTGGTCATCGAGCGCGGCGAGCGCGGCGATCACGATGCCGTGCGGCGACTCCGTGCTGCGGGCGGCCACGTCGGCGACCAGCTCGCTCGCCGATGCCCACTCGGCGACCCCGGCCGTGCGGCTGCGCAGTCGCACGACACCGGGCGTCGGCGTCGCAACCGCCTCCGCCGCCCACGCATCGACGATCGCAGCGAGCACCGCACCGCCGTGTCCGTCCGACGGGTTGCCGACGAGACCGACGCGCGCCGGCACCAGCGCGTGCCGTGGCGCTGCCCTCATCGCTCGAGGTCGGATTCGACGGTGACGTACTTCGTGGGATCCCCGGCGTCCGCCCGATCGCCCTCCGGCGCGCACACCCACAGCGCCCAGTCACGCGGGGCCAGTTCGGCCTCGATCGTCGACGTGAGCACCCGCTCACGTCGGCGCCAGTCGTAGACGTCTCGCGACCCCGCGATCCCCACCTCGGTGAGGTCGAGCCGGTCACGGACCGGGGTGCGGTCGGCCGCCGTGTTGAGCGCCACCACGTACGTCCACGTCCGACCCCGCCTCGTCGCCGACGTCGTCGCCCACGCGAGCCGCTCGCCGCGGGCGGGCTCGCCGAACAGGCAGCCGTCGACGAGCGCCAGCGGGGTGTCCACGTGGCGGATCCGCCCGTCGGCGTCGCAGGTCCGCAGCACGACCTCGGTGTCGGTGCGACCGATGCGGTCGCCGACGCCGACCGGACCCGCCGACATGCAGGCGAGCAGCGCCTCGATCTCGGCGTGGGGGTCACCGTCGATCGCATCGCCGCCGTCATCGGGCGGCCGGGCGGAGAAGAAGCAATCCTTGAACGCCCGCAGCCCGAGCGCGGCGGCCAGCCGGTTGACCGTGAGGTACCAGGTCCACAGGATCGCGGGGTCGGCGGCGAAGCGGTAGTCGTCGCTCGTGCGCACCGCCACCACGTGGTCGAGCGACGCCGCCAACACCATGTCGGCGGGCGTCGCCATGCACCAGACGAGGTCGACGCCGTGCTCGCCAGCGAGCGCGTCGAGCGTCCGCTGCCACGTCGCTGCCCGGCCCGGCGCAGCGCGCAGGGCGCGGACACCGAACCAGGACATCAGCATCCAGTCCTGCTCGATCGCGCAGACACCCCACCGCCGGGCGTCGGCGAACCAGCGCCGGAAGAAGGTCGGGTCGACCGGGTGCGCCGCGAGGACGTCGACCCACCACCCACCCTCGGCCAGGTACGGCGACGCCGGCGAGATGTGGCGAGCGTGGACGACGAGCGGCGGATGCCCGAGGCGCGTCGCGAACGTCTCGATCGCGTCGTCGTCGCCCAGCGGCGGATCGAACGCGTCCCGCCGCGGCGTCCACGTCAGCATCCCCGTCGGCGGCACCTCCTCGGGGTAGCCGATCTCGGCGATCGGCCGGGCGACCTCGTGGTCGTAGCACCACGAGTCGAGCTCGACGGCGCCGATCGGGATGCCGGCCGCGCGCAGCGACTCGACGGCGGCGACGACGCTGCCGCCGTTGGTCCGTCCCGGCTCGGTCCGGTACCAGTAGGCGGCGCCGTTGTCGGACCAGTACGACAGGTGCGAGGTGAGCGGGTTGTCAGTCACCGGTCGGCGAGGACGACCAGCGCGCACGGCGTCGCCCCACCGCCGCAGCAGTGGGTCGAGCGTCGGGCCGCTGAACACGCCCAGCGTGGTCGAGAAGCCGGCCGGCACGTCAGCGAGGTCACCGTGCCAGCCCCACGAGAGCTCGCCGTCGGCGACAGCGATCACCTGCTCGTGCGGGTGGTCGAGGGGCGCCAGCAGCACGACGGCGCCGGCGGTCCGGGCGATGAGCACCCCGAGGACGGGAGGCGACTGCAGGTTCGGCGCCGGGCGGAAGTCGAAGTCGAGGCCGGGACCGGCGATCACGGGCATCGCGAACTGGGTGAACGAGAACCCGAGGTAGGTCGGCTCGCCGGCGAGCTCGATCCGCACCGCGGCCGACGGCCGGGAGAACCGACCACTGGCGATCCCGTCGAGGTCGGTCCTGGCAACGAGGCTGACCGTCATCGTCATCGGCCCGTCGTCGATCGCGACGTCGACACCGTCCGGCGCGACCAGCGGTCCCACCCGCACGATCGTCCCCGGTCCGCCGCCAGACGCCACGGACGCATCCTCGCCGCGCCGCTCGCGAACCCGAGTTGGCAGCTCGGGCGGGTGGGGGCGGGATGCCGAGGTTCGAGCAGACTGGCGTGGTGCCCAGCAGGCGAAGGCCCAAGCCCCCGAAGCCCGAACCGCAGGACCCGGTTGAACAGTTCGCCACGCTGTTGCGGGAATCTGCGGAGCGTGAACGGGCCGCTCAGGATCGCCATCGACTGGAGCGCCAGGAGGCACGCGCGGCGGCCGATCGCGCCGCCGCTCACGCCGTCGCGTTGAAGGCGGCACGCCGCCAGCTCGACGACGCGATCACGGCCGCCCGCAACGCGCGTCGAGCAGGCGCAGGTGTCGCAGCCGCCGACGCAGCGTGGCGTGAAGCCAAGGCCCGACTCATCGAGCTGGAGACCGGCGCACCGCCGCAGTGGGCACGTCACGACGCGGTTGACGCGCCGGACGGCGACGACGGCACGGACACCCCGGTGTGATCGCGCCGGGTCGCCTGAGACCCGGCGCACGTCCAGCTCACCGGGCCGGCGTCACCTGGCCACCGCCGGAACGGCCAGCATTCGGCGGGCGAACGCGCCGAGCGCTCGGTCGGCGATTCGCTTCACACGCGAGCGCCGCACGAGGCCGACGTCGTGGCCCAGTGCCTCGGCACATCGGTAGAGCTCGCGGGTCAGCGTCGGTTGCAGCACGTCCACGACGGCCAGCTCGCTGCGCACGAACCCGACCGACATGTCGGCGTGCGGGTCGCAGAACCCGAACTGACCCCCGAGTCCCTCGGCGCCGTAGGCGGCAGGGCTGGGTCCGAAGCGATTGCCGAGCCCCAGCATCGACGTGTTGCCCAGATGGGCGATGGTGCGAGGCGCCGGCGTCTTGACCGCCCGTTTGGTGATCAGGTTCTTCGGGGCGTCGGCGAAGAGGGTGTCCGGGGTTCGGGTGGCCACCCGGCTCCACTCGGCCACGATCTCGGGGCTCAGCACCCGCACACCGTCGAGGGTCCCGCCGGCGGCCATCATCGCCCAGCAACGAGCCAGCGCCCGGGCAGTGGCGATGCCGGCGCCGGCGCCGAACTCGGCGGTGTGCAGGCGCGGGTCGTTGAAGATCACCTCGATGTGATCCAAGGCGCTCGTGGTGCCGTCGCCGACGAAGGCCCGGCCGACGCGTGTGCCCGGATCGCGCGCCGCGGCCAGAGCCGCTCTCCTGGGCCCTTCGCAACAGGCGAGGAAGGTGGTCGAGGCGCATGTCGTAGATGTGCGCCACCCGCGACAGTTCCGCGTCCGGCACGCCGATCCAGGCTTCGAGGCCGAGTGGCGCGGCGACCTCGTCGGCGAAGAAGCGGCCGAGCGTGCGGCCGTCGACCCGACGAACCAGCTCCGCCAGGAGCCAGCCGATCGTCAGGGCGTGGTAGCAGTGCTCCGTGCCCGGTGGGTACGACGGCGCGTCCTCGGCGAGCCGCGGGGCGATCCGGTCGAGATCCCCCCAACCGGCCCCATCGTGACGAACCACCTCGTGCATCCGGTCGAACCCGATCACCCCGGCGGTGTGGGCGAGGAGCTGGCGGATCCGCGTGCCGCCCTTGCCGTTCTGCGCGTACTCGGGCCAGTACGTCGCCACCGGCTCGTCCAGGTCGATCTGGCCCCGGTCGACCAGGATCTGCACGCAGATCGCGGTCAGTCCCTTCGTGGCCGACATCAAGCACGGTGGCGGTGTCCTTGCGCCACGGCTCCCCCGGCTGCGCCTCGCCGGCCCACACGTCGACCACTGGCTTGCCGTTGACGTACGCGCAGTACGCACCACCGCCGCGGCCGAAGGTGCCCGAGCCAGCCACGAACGCATCGCGCACTGCTTCGTACCCTGGCTCGACCACCCACTCGGCCGCGAACATGGGCGCGACACGCAGCGCGCGGTCGGATGTTCCCGAGTCTGTGGTCACGATTGCCCCCCGTCCGAAGTTACCCGTGCGGACCATGGCGCACCGTCGGTCGCTCGGGGCGCGTCCGTGGGTCCACCGCTCAGAATCGCCAGCGAGTGGAACCGGGCGTGTCCTCGGTGGTTCCGACGGCGGTCGCCGTCCGCGGCGTGACCTGGTAGACGTGCCATGGCGGCGGTCCCAGCGTCGGCGCGTTGAACGGCGCCGTGATGCCGGTCCCCGACTCGTCGGGTTGCGCCGGCCATCCGCTGTCGGCCCACAGCCCAGCGATCTCGGCCACGATCGTCGGGTCGGTCACCAGCCGCGCCTCGCCCGCGACCATCACATCGAAGCCCTTCGTGGCGACACTGATCGTGCAACGCGGATCCCGCGCCACGTTCCTCGCCTTGCGGGTGCGATCGCCGGTCTGGAACCAGCCTGAGCCGGCGTGCCAGAGCGCACCGACACTCGTCACGTGCGGGCTTCCGTCTGCATTCAACGTCGTCAACCAGAACGTCGCGCGGTTCGGCGAGTGCGGGTCGTCGTGGATCGACAGCTCGGCGACCTGCGCCGCAACGACGTCCCACTCGAGCGCGGCCAGTCCATCGGCCTCACCAAGGTTCGTTGTCTCCATGCCAAGTCAGACTCGATGGCTGGCCGAACCTCATCGCGGAGAACGAACGCCTGACCCCGATCACCAAGTGAGTCGTTCGGGTGGCGTGTTGGGTGCAGGAGGCACGCCGCGCCGCTCGGCCCAGCGGACCCCTGGACAGGACATGGCGGCCACACACCCGCGCCCAGAATCAAGCGATCCTCGACTCACTCGGGCTCACCAGCCCGTTCTGGCTGCTGCCCTGACCACGGACCGACGATCAGTGACCCGATTCGTTGGGCTACGGACCTCAGATGACGGATGGTCTCGGTGGCGCGCAGCCGTTCAGGGCGGCGCGGCATGTGAGGCGAACGAGTCGGCGGTCGGCGGATCCAGCGGCCGCTGAGGGCGTCGCGCTGGACTTCCCCTGTGGCAACCACTACCCGACTGTGATCGGATCTTCCGCGTGTCGCAACGCGTCCGACGTGTTGCGTCCTTTGTCGGCGGCCGTGCTGTTGTGTTCGGTCCCACCCGGTCAGGCCCCCTGGCAGCCATCGAGGTGGAGGTATTGGCGGCATTCGTCGTCGGAGAAGCCTCGGGTCAAGCGGTGCTCGGCGAGTGCGACGAGATCGTCGAGGTCGAGGGCCCAGACCCGGACGAGTCCGTCCTCGTCTATCGACGCGATGCGCCTGCCGTCGGGGCTGAACGCCAGCGATGTCAGGGGTGTTGGGGACGCCTGGAGCACGACGTCCTGTGTGCCGGTCTTGGCGTTCCACAGGCGGACCGCGCCGTCGTAGTCGCCGGTCGCGAAGTGGGTGCCGTCGGGGCTGAACTGGAGGGCGGCGCCGTTGGCTGGCGTCGCTTCGGTCATCAGTTGCTTGCCCGTCGTTGCGTCCCAGATCTCGACGATCGACTCCAGTTGGCGCATGGTGATGAGGCGCGACGCGGTCGGGTCATACGTCGCGACGAGTGACGGGGTGGGCAGGGTTCGCCGCTCCTCGCCGGAGCGCCACTTCCAGAGGTGGACTGCTTGGTGACGGGCGTCGTTGTTCGGCGCGTCGTACCCGGCGGCCAGGGAGCTGAACCGACACGGCTCGCAAGGTCGGCGAGTGACGCGGCGTCGAGCGGTCCGGTCGCCAGGCGGGCTGCGAGCGTCCCACCGTGCATCCGCCGCTCGACGACGTACGCGGCGCCGGGTTCGCGCCAGTAGTCGTAGATCGGAACCACTGCGGGATGGCGGAGGCCGACGACGTGGTTCAGTCGAGCCTCGAACGATCGTATGAAGGCCGGCTCATCAGCGACCTCGGCTCGCACCGCACGCACGACGACGTCGCGAGCCACGCCAGGCAGCTCCGCGTCGAACAGCGTGGAGTCGCGTCCCGACCCCAGCCGGGCGCCGAGGCGGTATCCGCGCAGTGGCACCGTGGCCGGCGCGGCCACAAGAAGTGTCGGTTCGTGGTCGAGGATGCGGCGCTCGAGTTCGACGAGCCCCGGTGACGGCGCGAGGCCGACCTCCTCGTCGAGCGATCGCCGATACTCGCGAAGGGCACGCAACGCGTCGGTCTGTCTGCCGGCGCGGTACAGCGCGAGCGCGAACTGCGCCTGGTACGCCTCGCGCAGGGGGTGCGCGATGGTCTCGGCCTGCAACCGAGGAATCAGGTCGGCAGCATGGCCGAGCTCCAGCTCCGCGTCTCCGAGCCACTCAACAGCAACGAGGCGCAGCTCGCTGAGTCGCTGGGCCTCCGGGCCCGCCCAGTCCTCATCCGCAAACTCGGCGTACGGGTCACCACGCCACAGCTCGAGCGCCTCACGGAGCTCGACCGCAGCAGCACTCGGATCACCCCGCTCTCGGCGAACGCGAGCCTCCTTGAGCATCCGTTCGAAGCGGCTGACATCGAACGCCTCGGGGCCGATCCGAAGCTCGTAGCCCGGCGGCTTCGTCACGATCGACGGCATCGATCCGTCGCGATCAACGACGCGGCGGATCCTCGCGATGTAGCTGCGCAACGTCGTGGTCGCTGCGGGAGTCGGTTCGCCAGCGAAAACCGCGTCAGCCAGCCGATCCACCGACACGACCGTGTTGCGATGGATCAGCAGCATCGCCAGCAGCCGCCGCTGACGGGGGCCACCGACGATCAGCTCACTCCCCTCCTCGGTGACCGAGAGGCCGCCGAGAGCGCTGAACTCAACCATCGACGCTCCCTCCTGTGGCAACCAGGACACGCTCTCGCAACGGCGTGGCAGTTCGGTGGCAATCCGGACCCCTGCCAACCTTCCCGAGGCAATTGTTGCAGCCGGCCGCCTGCGCTCGGCCCGGGCCCGGGCCCGGGCCCGGGCCACCAGGCGACAGTGCGCGAGCAAACGGCTCGAGGACAACGAGCACTACTGGTGCTGGTCTGCGTGGTCGATCGCGGCGATGCTCCCGTGTTCCGCGACAGTGTGGGTCATCGCCCGATTCAGGGCCGCTTGCTGGTCGCGGTGGTCAATGGCTGCGATGCTGCCGTATCGGGCCACGGTCCGGGCGTTGTCGTGAGCAGGAGACGCCGCGTCGGGGCGGAGCACCGCGACGCCGAGCCCGGCGACAGCCGCGATGGCGATCCCGACGCCCGCCCAACTGAGGAAACCGTGACGACTCGCCTGACGCCGGCGACGCCCATTCAATGTCGAGTCAGACAGCTCGACCTCTGTGATGAGGGTCGAGTCGGAGGTGGACAGCATGTGATCTCCTTCGAGAACGTGGGCGTTGCAGCCCTGGATTGAATGACGCCACGGTGCGCTCCGGCGGTGGCAGCGACAGCTCGATGACGTGGCGGATCCGTGGCAACCCGAGGTACGCGGTCGAGCTCTTTCGTCTTCGAGGCGCCCTCTCGCGACGGCTACCTCTACGTCTTCGGGAACCACCCAGACGGTGTGCGCCTCGTCATCGGGCTCGTGCGACGACGTGAGTGGGCGAGGTGCCAGGAGCCGGCTCTTCAGCTGTTCCTGATGCTGCTGCTGGCGTTCGCCGTCGTCGCGGTCATCTGGGCGTTCACCCGCTTCTGAGCGCGAGCTCGGTCGGGCGACGTGGTTTCAGCGCCACTTCAGCGGGTCGGCGGAGGATCGTCTCCATGGATGGACATTCGTCGCGGATGGTGATCGGGGCGTCGGCCGTGGCGCTGGCGTTGTTTCTCGCAGCGTGCGGCGACGGATCGGACGACCCGCCGGCCGCGGCGGCCACCACCACCACCGCAGCGCCGCCGACCACCACCGCGGCGCCATCGACGACGGCGGCCACTGCAGCGCCATCGGGGCTCAAGACGATCGACCCGGCGGCCGTGCAGGACCTCGTGGACGCCACGATGAAGGAGCTCGGCGTCCCCGGCGCCGTGGTGATGTTGCGGACGCCGCAGGGTGAGGTCGTCGCGTCCTACGGCACGACGGAGCTCGGCACCGATGACCGTCCGGATGCCGGCACCCACTTCCGGATCGCCTCGATCACCAAGACGATGACGTCCGCCGTGATCCTGCAGCTGGTCCAGGAGGGCAAGATCGAGCTCGACGACCCGGTGACGAAGTACATCCCCGACGTCCCCGGCGGCGACGGGATCACGATCGCCCAGCTGCTCGAGATGCGCAGCGGGCTGTACAGCTTCACCGACGACCCTGCGATCGCGCAGACCATGGACGACGACCCGACCAGGGTGTACACCCCACAGGAACTGCTCGCCATCGCGTACGCCCAACCGCCGATGTTCCCGCCCGGCTCCGACTACTACTACAGCAACACCAACTACGTGCTGCTCGGCCTGATCATCGAGCAGTTGGACGGTCGGCCGCTGGCTGCGTCGTTCGAGGAGCGGCTGTTCAAGCCGCTCGGGATGACGAACACCTCGTTCCCCGCGGTGGACTCGCACACCATCCCGGCGCCGTTCTCGCACGGCTACCTGTACGGCAGCGCCTCCCACGTCATGTTGGGCACCCCGCTCTACACCGAGGAGGAGGCGGCGGCGGCGAAGGCCGGGACCCTGCAGCCGAACGACTTCACCGACATCAACCACTCCTTCTCCTTCGCCGCCGGCGCGGTCATCTCGACCGCTGCCGACCTCGCCACGTGGTTGAACGCCCTCGGCAGCGGCAAGGTGCTGAAGCCCGAGATGCAGCGCATCTGGCAGGACAGCGCCAAGATCGTCAACCCCAAGAACTCCTTCAACTGGTACGGCTACGGCATCGGCCAGCTCAAGTGGGGTTCCAACACGATCGACCTCCACGGCGGCGAGACCCCCGGGTTCAACTCGGAGGCGGCGTACGACCCCGACAACGACATGACGTTCGTGATCTGGACGAACCTCACCATGTCCCTCGACAACAAGTTGACCGCCTTGGTCATGATGCTGAAGTTGATCGACAGATCTACGAGCAGTCCCCGGTCCCGCCGACCACGACCACCACGACCACCCCGCCCTGAGGGACGAAGCGCCGCGCCGCCGTCAGGGCGAGGTGACGGGGGCGACGAGGCCGAACCGCTGCTGCTCGGTCCGCCACGCGTCGCGGCGCTCGCCCGGCGTCGTCGCCGCCTTCGCCCACGACTCCGGGTTCCAATCGCCCTGGCGTGGATGAGTCTCGTTCTTGTCAGAGGTGGCTGCTGCTGGCGCACGCCCAGGACGTAGTGCCCAACCGGCGATGGAGGACGCCTCGCAAGGACATTCGCGGTCGCTGTTATCGGCGTCGCCTAGGGGCAGTGGGATCGCAGCGAGCGGCAGCCTGGGGGCGGCAAGCTTCGGTCGTGACCGCCCAGGAGAACGAGGATCCGCGCACCTGGGCTCTGGACGCCGACCCAGCATGCATCGATCTCAACCTGGGTCTGTCCGACGAGGCACGTGCGCTGACGGCCGCCGAGGCGCGAATGATGGTCGCGTTGGTCGACTCGGGGAGGATGCACGAGCAGCGCAAGCACATCGCGCTCATGGACGCTCTGCAGCAGCTTGGGCGTCTGGACTGACGGCCGCAGTGACTGGGTCGCCCAGCCGGTGGTCGATGATGCTCCACCGCCGGTCGGGGCTCGTCGTTCTCGGCCGCTCGTCGGACGTGTGATCCTCGACGACGGATGACGCGGACTGGAGGGTCGGGAAACGCAGCTCGGGCGATTGACGCCAGAGCCGTTGCGTTGTGTCGTCGAGTCGGGGGTGTCGTTGCGCTTCTGGTGGCTGTTGCCGCTTGTGGGTCGAGCGATCCTGATCGGGGCTCTTCCTCGGTGCCAGCTCGCAGCGCCATCACGACGGCGGGTGGATCGCCGTCCGTCGAGGCGTCGCTGGCTGCGATGGAGTGTGCTGTGGCCTCACCGCCGGTGGCGGGAGGGTGTGCTGTCGTTGACTGGGACCTTGCGAGCGTGATGGGTGGCGATGTGACGATCCGGGCGTACCTGAACACGCCGGGATGCGCCGAACGCCTCGATCGTGTCGAGGTGATCGAGAACGCTGAACGCGTGAGCGTCACTGCCGTCGCCGTGTACGAAGGAGGTGACGGCGTTTCCTGTCCGACAGCGCTGGGTTCGATCGAGTCCACGATCTCGCTCAACGCACCACTCGCTGATCGGCTGCTGACAGGGTGCCGACCTGCCGACTCGTTCGCCCCCGCCGGCGGCTACAACACCCCGCACCCCCGAACTGAGCCCTGCCGCTAGCGATCACTGTCGCTGATCCGGCGGTAGCGGATGCGTCTCCGCACGGAAGCGGCCTGCGGTTATCGGATGGGGTCACCTACCCGTTCACTCCCACGGGAGGCATGGCCGCACTGCTGGGGCTCAAGTGTGGCCACCGCCGGCTCCGCTCCTGCAGAATGCGCGCGGTGGAGCTGCGCCAGTTGGAGTACTTCGTCGCCGTCGCCGAGCTGCTGCACTTTGGCCGGGCCGCTGAGCGCCTGCACATCGGCCAGCCGGCGGTGAGCCAGCAGGTGCGCAGGTTGGAGCGTGAGCTCGGTGCGCCATTGTTCGACCGGTCCTCCCGCAGCGTCAGTCTCACCGCAGCCGGTCGCGCCTTGCTGCCGGAGGCGCGTGCAGTGTTGGCTGCCGCGGACCGGGCGCGGGACGCGGCTCATGCGGTGCGCGAACAGGAGACGGCGCGCGGTTCGCGTCGGCACGAGCAGCGGGCTCGGTGACCGTCTCGACGCCGTGGTCGATCACCTGGCGACGTCGGCGCCGGGGTTGCGTCTGGAGCTCGTCGGTGCGGCGACGGATGTCCGGCTCGAGCGGGTCAGGTCCGGCCAGCTCGACGCGGCCTTCGCCCGTGGCATCACCGAGGCCGGCGGTCTCGTGCTCGAATCGATCTGGGACGACGAGGTGTTGGCGATCGTGGCCGCGTCGAACCCACTCGCCGTCGCGGACGTGGTCGACGTCGCTGACCTCGCGCCGTACTCGCTGCGAATCGTCCCCCGCCGCGTCAACGTACCGCTGGTCGATCTGGTGCTCGCGGCTTGCGCCGCCGCCGGGTTCTCACCCCACCTCGGAGCCCCGTTCACCAACCTGCAGGACACGCTCGCCCAGATCGGAGCCAACGCCACCACGTGGACCGTCATGTACGCCGCCCACGCGCACCACCTGGCGACGGACCGCGTCGTCGCGCTGCGCTTGCGCCCGGCGGTCGTGATGCCGACAGTCCTGGCGGTGCCGCCCGGCGCGGCGAGTCCGCCGCTGAGGCAGCTGCTCATCGCGTGCCGTGCCACGAGCATCGATCGCGAACCCTGATCGCTGCCGGTGCGGACATCGCCTTGTTCGACCTCGCTAGGGGGCGTTGTCTGGACCTGCCGGCTGAACCGAGCCGGCCAACTCGCTCAGGAGGCTCCTCCCATGCCCACCGTCCACGTGTACCAAGGTCCCCGCGACGTCCAGATGAAGCGCGCCCTGATCAAGCAGATCACCGATGCGTTCGTCGACAGCTACGGCATCCCGGCGCAGACCGTGCAGGTCTGGATCCAAGAGGTGCCCACCGACAGCTGGGGCACGGCCGGCAAGCTGACCGCAGACTGAGAGGAGCCGCAGTGGACCTCACACCGAAGCAGGTCGTGCGCCGCTACGTCCGTGCCCTCGTCGCCGGCGACGTCGACGCGATCAGGGACTCCTTCGCGCTCGACGCAACCTGGACCATGCATGGCGATCTCCCGGTCGCCGGCCCATGGATCGGCCGTGACGAGATCGTGGACACGTTCCTGGTCGCCGTAGGCGGCACGCTGTTCGAACCGGGCACCCAACAGTTCGAGTTCGGCACACTCATCGCCGACGGCGATCACGTCGCCCTGGAGTGGCGGGTCCAGGCCCGCACGGCGGCCGGCGATCGCTACGACAACGAATACTGCGGCATCTTCGAGGTGCGCAACGGGCGCATCGCAACGGTGCGCGAATACCTCGACTCTCGCTACGCCGCCCGCACCCTGTTCGCCGGCACCTCCGCCTGATCCACGCGTCCACGCGTCCCGTGGGCGACCAGTCCGTCGGCGAACGACACCTCATGCCGCACAGAATCGACCCGACGGTGCTCGGCGATGACATCCGACTCGGAGCAGCCGTTCGTGAGGGGAGCCGTCACATCTTCCCGACCCTTATCCGCCATTGCGCTGATGTCACCCGCCACGACGCAACGGCACGATCGACACGGCCTTCCAACTCCGGAGGCCCACACATGAAGGACAGTGCAATGGCCCACATCGTGATCATCGGAGGCGGCTTCGCAGGAGTCTGGAGCGCCGCCGGTGCGGCACTCGCCCGAGGAGACGACGACCTGCGCGTCACGCTCATCTCGCCCAACGACCACCTCGTGCTGCGACCGCGCCTCTATGAGCCCGACCCCGAAGTCGCCAAGGTCGACCTCGACCGAATCCTCCACCCGGTCGGGGTCCAGCACCTCAGAGCGTCGGTGAGCACCATCGACACCGAGCGTCGCTTCGTGGTGGCCGACGGCCACGAGATCGCCTACGACCGGCTGGTCCTGGCGGCGGGCAGCAAGCTCGTCCAGCCGAACGACCTGCCGGGTGCCGAACGGCTCTTCGACATCGACACGCTCGACGGCGCCCGCCGGCTCACGGAGCACCTCCGCCACCGCGAGCAGTACACGGCGGTGGTCGTCGGCGCCGGCTTCGTCGGTCTGGAAGCCGCCACCGCACTCGCGGCCGGAGGCCAGGTGCTGCTGGTCGATCACGCTCCCGTCGTCGGCGAGCAGCTCGGACCGGGCCCGCGAAGGGACATCGAAGCGGCACTCGACGAGCTCGGCATCCAACGTCGCCTCGGCACGACGGTGACCGAGGTCGGTGACGGACATGCGGTCCTCGACGACGGGACGACGGTTGCCGCAGACGTCGTCGTCTGGGCCGTCGGGATGCGAGCCAGCGAGCTCACCCGACAGATCACCGACGATCTCGACCACCTGGGCCGTATCCCTGTCGACCACCAATTGCGCGCCCTGCCCGCCGTCTTCGTCGCCGGCGACACCGCCGCGGCCATCGTCGATGACGACCACTTCGTCATGCAGTCCTGCCAGCACGCCACCCCGCTCGGCAAGGTTGCCGGATACAACGCCGCCGCCGACCTGCTCGGCCGCCCACTACGCGACTTCACCCCCGCCCCGTACGTCACGTGCCTCGACCTCGGCGCCGCCGGCGGCATCTTCACCCGCGGCTGGGACCGTCGAGTGATGGCCTCGGGCACCGAGGGTGCAGCCATCAAGAAGCGGATCAACGAAGCGATCCGGCCACCCGTCGACGACGCCTCGAAGATCCTCGCCGCCGCGGACCGCGTCTACGTCGAGCTCCCGTTCTTCCCGCGCGACGCCGACGTCGCCGCCTGACGCCGAGCGGCATCCGCAACCCCTGTCTCGACGACGGGCCGTCAGCAGCCGGCGCTTTGCCCTCATCTCCACCTCCCACTTCCCACCTCCCGAAGGAGCTCCGTCATGCGCATCTTCCTCGCCGGCGCGTCCGGCGTCCTCGGCCGCCGCATCGTCCCGCTGTTGACGGCCGCCCACCACCACGTCGTCGCCCTCACCCGTGACGGCGATCCGACCAGAGAGCTGTCCGCGACCGGCGCCGAGGTCGTTGTTGGCGACGTCCTCGACGCGGCGCGCATCGAGCGCCTCATCGCCGAGGCCCGTTGCGACGTCGTGATGGACCAGCTCACCGACCTGCGGGCTGGCAGCTCTGTCAGCAACGCCGAGCTGCGGCGGGACGGGACGGCGCGCCTGCTCGACGCAGCGGACAGGGCCGGCATCGGTCGCGTCATCGCCCAGAGCATCGCCTGGGCCTACGCGCCCGGGGAGCAGCCGGCCGTGGAGCGCACACCGCTCGATGTCCACGCCGCCCCGCCTCGCCGCACGACGATCGACGGGGTCGTCGCACTCGAGTCCCGCGTCGCCCGAACTCCGCACTGGGTGCTGCTGCGCTACGGGACCCTCTACGGACCGGGTACCTGGTACTCGCCGAGCGGGGCCCGGGCCGACGACGCGCGAGCCGGACGGCTGGTGGCGGACGCTGACGTCACCAGCTTCGTCCACGTGAACGACGCCGCGGAGGCCGCCGTGCAGGCGCTCCGCTGGCCGACGGGCGCCGTGAACATCTGCGACGACGAGCCGGCGCCCGGCATCGAGTGGGTCCCGGCGTTCTGCGATGCCGTCGGGGCACCACCGCCGCCCAGGGTCGAGGGTGGGCGTGCCGGCGCGGCCGGCGGCGCCGACAACTTCCATGCCCGACGCGAGCTCGGATGGACGCCCATGTGGAAATCGTGGCGAGACGGGTTCTCGGCCATGGCGGTGGCCCGGCGGTGACCTGCATCCGGTTGCGAGGAGCGCGATCGTGACGATCACGACCTCCTCCGCCCGCCATGCCAGCACCGAACGATCGAGCGGCGTCCTTGAGCTGCGCGGCCTGCGCAAGTCGTCGGCTCCACTACAGCCGTGCGGGACGCCGACCTCGTCGTCGAGCCAGGATCGTTCTTCGGCCTCGTCTGACCCAACGGTGCCGGCAAGACGACGCTGATGTCGATGGCCGTCGGGCTCTTGCAGCCGGACACCGGAAACGCCTGGACCGCCGGCGCGCCCGTGTGGTCGGCCGCCGGTGCCGACGCCGCCCAGCGGGCCGTCGGCGTCCTGCCAGACGGCCTGGCGCTGCCGCCCCGCCTCACCGGTCGCGAGCTCCTCACCTACCTCGGGCGACTGCGGGCGATGCTGGCTGCGATGGTCGCCGGCCGCGTCGACGAGCTGCTCAGAGCGCTCGATCTCGAACACGCCGAACGAACGCTGATCGGCGACTACTCGACGGGGATGCGCAAGAAGGTCGGGCTCGCCACCGCCTTGCTGCACGGGCCGCAGCTGGTGGTGCTCGACGAGCCGTTCGAAGGAGTCGATCCGGTCTCGGCGGCCGTCGTGCGGGCGATCCTGGAGGGATTCACCGCGTCGGGTGGGACCGTTGTGCTGAGCAGCCACGTGATGGCGCTCGTTGAGCAGCTGTGCGACCACGTGGCCGTCCTCGCCCATGGTCGGCTGCTGCGCGTCGGGACACTGGCCCAGGTGCGCGAGGGCGCACACTCACGAAGTCCGGCCTGCGAAAGGACGGACACGGCACGGTGACGCGCCGAGCTCGGCGGCCGGCTCGAGCATCCGTGGGTGATCAGTGGAAGTAGGCGTGGATCTCGTGGGTGGCGATGCGTGGCGGGTTGGGGTAGCCCGCTTCGTTCGCGAGTGGGATGACTTGTTCGGTGATGAACTCGTCGAACTGCTCCTGGCTCTCCCACACGTCTACGACTCGTAGCCCGTCGCCGGTCTGCGTGACCCAATGGAACAGGCAGCCCGGATCGGGGTGCTTGCCGCCGGGCGCGAGGCCCATCTGGTCGATGACAGCGTCGTACTGGGCGAGTGTCGCCCCGTCGAAGTCTTGGACAACAGCAATCGTCATTGGTCGCTCCTCGCGCTCGAACAGGCTTGACCGCGCCCCGTCGGTGGGCTGGCGTCGTTGTCAGAGTGTCCAACGAGCCTTTCGATTTCCTGTCGGACTCGGCACATCAGGTGAGAGCTCAACGGGACGCGCCATCTGCTCGACCGGGCGGGGTGCGACGCCGATGTCCACCATGTTGTCGCGATAGACCTCGTAGGCGTGGCGGGCGTCGCCGAAACGGTTGAGCGCGCCGAGCGCCACGATCAGGCGTCGATGGGCCGACTCGTCGTAGGGGTCCGTCGCCAGGATGCGGCTCGCCAGCGAGCAGACGCCGGCGTGATCTCCGGATCGGGCCGCCCGCTCCGCGAGCCGATGGGCGGCGACCGCGAAGCGGACGCGGGTGTCGTCACGCACCGGAGCCACCCAGTCGTCATACGTGTCCTCGGGGAGGACGTCGCCGCGGTAGAGATCGATCGCGTCGACCAGTTCGTCCTCGGCGATCAGACGGTGGAGGTCGACCAGGTCGATGGACACGGCGCGCACGTCGAGACGAACGGTGGAACGGTCGGCGATGACGCCGCCACCGAGCACTCGTCGCACCCTGGAAAGCTCGACGGACAGCCTCGAGCCGAGCTTGTCGATTTCGTCGTCGTCCGGCCACAGCAGTTCGATGAGAGCGTCGCGGGACACCGGAGCGCCGCAGGCGAGGGCGAGGCGCTTGCATAGTTGGCGGGCCCGGCGTGATCCCCATGCCCGCGTTGGGCACCTCGTCGGTGCCGATGACGACGGTGAAGCCTCCTAGCACGCGAACACGGAGGCGGGCTGAGCGTTCGCCGGCGCGCTTGGCCGGTCGAGGCGGGCGCGACGCAACCACACCGGTGGTGAACCGTTCGACGGCATCGATCCATTCGTCGACGTTGCCGAGGTGGCTCATGTGATCCGCCCCGTCGAACTCGGCGATCGTCGCGCCCGGGATCGCCGCGGCGACACGGCGGCCCTCACGGACCGGCACGGCCCGATCGCCTCGGCGATGCACGACCAGGGTCGGCACCGAGACGTCGGCGAGCAATTCATCGACATCAATCCTGTCGATCATCTCGACCAGCTCGCGTAGCGCAGCCGGCGCTGCAGAGTGGCGCTCGTAGCGAGGATGCCAGGCGCGGTACTCGTCCGAGGCCGACGGGCCCATGAAGTCGAGCGTGATCGTGTCGTCGCACCCCCATCGGGAGATCCACAGGTCACGGTGTCGCTGGGCGGCGGCGCGCTGCTCGTCGCTCAGCCTGCCCAACGTGGGCGCCGCGAACGTGGAGTGCAGGACGAGCCCTTCCACTCGGGTCGGGTACGTCGCCGCGAGCAAGACCGCCAGCGGACCACCCTCAGAGATGCCGAAGATGAAGGCCCGATCGATCCCGGCGGCGTCCATCACCGCACGGGTGTCGTCGACCCTCTCGTCCATCGTCGGTACCGCCGTCGAGCGATCAGACACACCGGTCCCGCGCTTGTCGAACAACACGAACGTGCTGAAAGCGGCGAACCGCTCGAACACCCGCCGGTACTCCGGGGCCTCCCAGGCCATCTCGATGTTCTGGGCCAGCGGCGGGATCACCACGATCGACGCCGGCCCATCGCCCACGACCTGATACGCCAACGACGCTCCGTCGTTGCGGGCGTAGCGAATCCGGGGGACACGGTTCACAAGGCATTGAACCACAGCCGGCGAACACCAGCGGCCAGAGACGACATCCTCGTCGGCCCACCGATCGCGGTCTTCGTTGATGCGGTGTGTTCCGGCTCCGGGTACCAGGCGCGCGGTGACGCCGACAACCGCACGCGGGAGGTGTCCGGTAACACGCGTCCGCAAACGCGCCGTGGCCCGGTGGCCAAGGCATCCTCGAAGCGCCGGTATCCCCGCTTGCATGCGCAAGCGCTCTGGGGCGGCCGCAGGTGCGTCTGCGACTTCTCGAGCACGGGTGGCCGTTCGGTGTCCAGTCGATGGCACCACCACGCTTGGGCGACTTGTCAGCGTGAGGCGCCGGCGATGAGGGTGGCCACGATGTAGGTGGCGTGGCGGTCGAGCGATTGGCGGCCTCGGTCGTAGCGCACCGTGGTGCGTGGATCGGCGGGCTGTCTGCCTCCTGTTCGTCCCGGACCGGGACGCCGGCGCCCAATGCAGCGGTGATGAAGGCGTTCCCCGATCGGTACACGCTGCTCATCCGGCTCGGGGCCGCTCTCTAGTCTTGTTGCCGCGAGCTGAACGGGAGCGTGAGGAAGGTACGTGACCACTCAAACACAACCGCAGTCGCCGACCATCGAGGCGCTCGACGGCTCCTCTCTTTCGGGGCGCCTCGACGTCGACGAGTTGTTGGCGGTCGGGTTTCTTCGGCTCCGCCTGCAACCGGATGCACATCAGGTCGTCTCCGACCGAGTGCGGCAGGCGCTCGCTGCGCTCGAACAAGCGGGTCGCGCGATCGACGACTGCTACCGAGACGGCGATGCTGGCGGGCTGTCCGCCGGCTGCCACTACTTCCCGACGAACGATCTCGCCGGCACGCGTCGTAACAGCAACGGTCATCACGAAGGGCTGTGGTTCGCCAAGACGTGGGACCACCGCGCTGGTTCGAACCCCGGGTGGCCGCAGGCAGCCGGAGTGGCCCGCGCCCTGTCCGATGTCGTCCCGATCTTCTCCTCGGTGGCGGCGGAGCTGGGACGACAGCTGGCCTCCCACGGTCCTCGTCGAGCCCACCTCGGAGCGATGTTGAGCAATCCGGAGCACAACGGGACGGTCCAGCGGACGATGGTCTCGCGCTGGTCCTGTCGAAGGCCATGACTCACGCGAGAGGCGCACGCGACACGCCTGGCACACCGATGCGACCCTCCTGACCGTGCTCGCGACCCAGGACTTCTCGCGGCCGCGGCCGTCTCTCTCCTCTCATGACCAGCTCATCGGGCTGACCAGAGCGGGGCACGTCGAGTCCCTCGCCACGTCCGCGGACGAGGTCATCGTCTTGGTCGGCCGGTACCTCCCGGCGCTGCTCGAACCCGAGGAGGTGCCGGCGCTGCGGCATGCCGTGGTGAGCGAACGCCTGAGTCCGAGAGCAGTCACCATGCTCAGGGTCGGCTTCGATCCAGCGACGCCCGAGATCCTCGGCGAACACGGCCGCCCGCTGCAGACCCGCGATGGTGTTGACGTCTCGAGCGGCAAGAAGTTCTACGCCCACCTGGCGAAGCTGGGCGCGATCTTCGTCGGCTCTCCGCGACCGGCTCAGTGGAGCCTCGTTCACGGATACAGATGACGGACCGCCAAGACGCACCGAACGGGAGCCGTCGTTTTGGTCCGGATCGTGGTTGCAGGTGCGACCAGGATCCGGACCAAAACGCTGTGGGGCGACCGGTGCCCCCGGCAGGATTCGAACCTGCGACGCACGGTTTAGGAAACCGACGCTCTATCCCCTGAGCTACGGGAGCGGCGCGCCGAGCCTACGGGTGGGGCGATCGTCGGCCGACGCACGTTCGGCGCCGGGACGCGACGAAGGGCCATGGTCGCCGCCCGCGACGACCATGGCCCTTGCGTCTGCTTGCCCGCTCTGACACCGGCAACGCTGGCGGTGTCGAGATCGCTTACTTGATCAGCTTCGCCGTCGGGTCGAGGACGAACCAGACGCCGCCCGAGCCCTGCCCGTTGACGTCGCCGGGGGCGGCGTCACCGGCGAAGCGGTACAGCGGCCACTTGCCGGCCTTGAGCTGATGGCTGCCATCGGCCCGGTCGACGACGCTGAAGATGTTGGCGTCGAGGCCGGCCGGGAGCTCGGCGCTGTCGACGATGACCGGCGGCCACGCCTCGGCGCACTTGTCGTTGCAGGTCGGCGTGCCGTCGGCGTCCTTGGTGAAGGCGTACAGCGTCATGCCGTCGGCATCGACCATCACGTCACCGAGCGAGGTGTGGCGACGACGCCGGGGCCGGGGCGGGGCCTCGGTCGTCTGCGGGGCGGCTTCGGTGGTCTCCGGAGCCGCGTCCTTGGCCTCGTTGCCGTACGGGTCCTTCGAGTCGTCCTTGGCCTCGTCGGCCGGCGCGGCGTCCTCCGAGACGAGGGTGCCGTCGAGGTTCATCGCGAACCACACGTCGCCCGAGCCGTGGCCGGTGGTGTCACCGGGGGCCGCGTCGCCGCCGTAGGTGTACAGCGGGAACTTGCCGGCGACGAGCTGCAGGCTGCCGTCGTCGCGCTCGGTCGTCGAGAAGACGCCGGTGTCGAGGCCCGGACCGACCTTCCAGTCGGCGTCGACGATGACCGGCGGCCACGCCTCGGCGCACGTGCTGTAGCAAGTCGAGATGGCGTTGACGTCGTTGACGAAGCCGTACAGGGTCAGGCCCTCGGCGCTCGTCATGATCTTGCCGAGATCGCTCTCGCCGACCTTCGCCGAGAACTCGGCGGCCGCGGCGGCCGGCGCGGCCGTGGTCGCCGGTGCCGCCGTGGTCGGTGGGGCCGCAGAGGCGGTTGTCGGTGCGGCCGTGGCGGCCGAGGCGTCGTCGCCGTTGTCGCGGCTGCAGCCGGCAAATGCCAGCAACGACAGGCTCGCGAGCGCGACAGGGAACAGCTTGGTCTTCATGGGGTTCGTCGACTCCTGGGTCGATCAGTCGACGACCAGTTGCCCGGTCATCGAGGGATGGATGTCGCAGTAGAACTCGTACGTCCCGGGCACCGACGGTGCCTTGAACGTGACGCTGGTGCCTTCATCGACGCTGCCCGTGTCGAAGGCTCCGTTCCTTGCGGTCATGGTGTGCGCCTCAGCGTCGGCGTTGCTCACCAATACGTCGGCACCCACGGAAACGGTTCGCGGTTGCCCGAAGTCGAAGTTCTCGATCGTGATCGAGACGCCGGTCGGTGCGCCGCCGGGCTGCGTGGCGGGCGGCGGCACCGGCGCTTGCGTGGCCTTGTCGACGGGCGGCAGGGCGAGCAGGCCACCGGTGACGGCGGCGCCGATCGCGCAGATGGCGATCGGTGGGGGTGAAGCGCAGTGCCATCTCAGAGCCCCGGGAAGCCGACGTTGGTGAAGAACCACAGCGACGACGTCAGCCAGATCGCCGTCAGGATCACGACCAGCGCGCTGCCGAGCACCGGCAGCGTCCACTTCGAGATGCCCTCGATGCGCAGCGCCAGCATCTTCACGGTGAACGCTCCGAAGAACGCGCACCCGAAGAGGCCGTGCAGCACGACGCGCACGTCGGTGCTGCGCCAGCCGAGCGACCACAGGCAGTGGTAGGCGACGGGCAGCGGCAGCAGGAACGCGGCCGTGCCGGTCCAGCGGTGGGCGTGCACGACCCAGCGCGGCGCCGGTCGCCTGACACCGGGCAGCCGTCCCCACATCCACATCGCGGAGACGGCCTGCGCCAGCGCGAGCACCGACCACGCCGGTCGTCAGCCACGCCTTCATCGACAGGACCGACGGGAAGCCGACGTGGAGGATCTGCTCGCCGGTCGGCTCGTGCACGTTGGCGTAGACGCCGAGCGCCACTGACACGGCAGCGCCGATGGCCGCCGCGATCAGCAGCTTGGCGGTGCCCCGACGTGCCGGGGCACTGGATGAGACGGAGGCGCTCACGGCGCTTCCGGCACGCAGGGTGGGCATTCGAGCAGCGTGCGCCAGCCACCATGGGCGCGCTTGAAGAGCGACTGACGATCTGTTGGAGAACGAACGCCGTCAGTCGGGCGGTCGCCTCGGCGTCGTCCTCGCCGAGGAAGTAGAGCAGCACCCGCTCCTTGCGAACTCCCTGTCCCCGTCCACGGACACCAGTCTTGCGCCGCAGCTGGGCCACGATCGCGTCCGGATCGCCCGCCTCGTCGCCCGCCGCCGCCTTGATCGCTTCGGGCGTGACGCCATCGGTGCCGCTGCGCAGCAGCAGCTCGAGCACGCCGAGCTCGGGCGTGGTGAGCGACACCTCGCGACCGTGGGCGATGACCTGGCCGGTCGAGCGCTGCATCCGGAGATCGCCGCTCGTCAACCACTCCTCGTCGTGATCGGCGGTGACCGCGCGGCAGGTGCTGGCGGCGTGTCGTCGATCAACGGGATGTTGTCGAAGCGACGACGCGTCCGCGCCCGCTTGGGCAGATCGGCCGGCGAGCCGCGCCGGGTCCGCTCCGGCGGCGGACGGTCGACCGCGTCGCCGCGGCGCCGGCCGCGCCGTGGCGTCGCGTCCTCGGACGGCTCGACGAGCTCGGGCGGCAGCGGACCCGGCTTCGACCGGCTCGGCGGCTCGACACGCGCCGGGGGCGATCGTTCAACGGGCGACCGCGCGGGCGCAGCGCCGCCGCCGTGACCGCGGCTGTCCCGTCGATCACATCGACCGCGTCGACCACGTCGGTCTCGTCGACCACCTCGGTCTCGTCGACCACCTCGGTCTCGTCGACCTCGGCCGCCGGCTCCACCGTCGCCGGCTCGTCGACGGGCTCGTCCTCGGCGACCGGTTCGGGATCTGGCTCGACCTCGGGCTCGGCGACCGGCTCGGGATCCGGTTCGACCTCGGGCTCGGCGTCGACGACGACGACGACCTCCTCCGCCGGCGGCGGCGGCAGCGGTGCATCGTCGGGGTCCGGCGCGACCTCGACGGCCGGAGCCGGGTCGGCAGGCGGGTCGGCAGGCGGGTCGACGACCTCGACCGCGTCGACCGTCGTCGAGCTCCTCGTCGGCGACATCGAGCTGTTCGCCGGCGGCAAGCGGCAGCTGCGGGCAGGGGGCCGATCTGACGGCGAGCCTTCTTCCGGGCGCGACGGGCCGCCTTGGCCGACATCGGCCGAGCCGCCGCCAGTCCGATCTCGGCGGCCACGACTGCGTCGTCCGCGAGGTCACCGATCTCCGCGGGCTCGGCGAGCTCGTCGTCGGCGACCGGTTCAGGCTCGTACTCGCGGCTCGGGCGCGAGGCCCGCTTCCGTCGGCAACCGCTACTACTGGCGCGAGGGGTTCCTCGTCGGGTGGTCGGTCCCAAGCGCTCGACGGATCGGGCGGCGGCAAGCTCGTTGCGCCCTCCGCCTCGCCAGCCTGCAGCGCAGCCTTCGCGGCGCGCTCCCGTCGCAGCTTGGCGGCCGTCTTGGCCCGCTGGCTGAGCACGAAGAAGGTGCCGAACGCGGCCGCCGGCGACGAGCGCCAGCAGCACGATGAGGATGCGCGCGCCGCGGCTCATGCCCGACGAGGTCGTCGTCCGCCGACGGCGACGCCGTGGTGGTCGCGGCGACCGTCGTCGGGGTGGCCGACGGTCGCGGCGGTCGCCGCCCCAGCCGTCGTCGGCGTCGGCGCGAGGCGGCGGCGGCGGTCGTCGGGGTGACCGTGGTCGTCGCGCGGCGCCGCGCCCGACGCGGCCGGCGTGCTGGAGCACGTCGACCTGGCCGCGGTGAACGCCTGGCCGCCGACGTTCAGCGTGACGTCATGGCTCGCCGGGCGCGTCGACCGTCGCCGTGACGTGGTACCGATCGCGGATCGCCTGGGTGACGGCGTCCATCTCGCCGACCGGCTTCGGCAGCACCGGGCTCAGCCCGCCACTCTCGACGGCGAGCTCGGCGAGCGCGCCGGCGATCGAGGCCCGTGGCGGCGACGACGTCGAGGCGGATCCCGGCCGGGATGATCGACGTCGCGCAAGGCCTGCGAGCCGCCGCCCGTCCGGGAACGTGCGTGCCGAGCACGACCACGAGGTGGCGGTCCGCCGTCGGCGTCGCCGCCAGCCGCTTGGCCGCGTCGAGGACGAGGTTCGGGCATCTTGATGACGTCCGGGGACCCGGCGACGATCCCGGAGATCCGGCGATGTTGGCCTCTCGGTCGGAGGTCGGCGCGGTCTGCAGTGCCCGACGGCGTCGACAACGAGATCTGCGTGCCGTCGCCGGCGTTGCGCACGAGCTCGACCGATGCTCCCTGGCTCTCGGTGACGGTCGCCGGCGTCACCGTCGGACCGTCGTCGATGACCATGCTGACGGCCACCGTCGACGGGTCGACCTTGGCCATCGATTGCACGGTGCCGCCCGAGATCTGCGACCATCGGCGCCGTCAGATCGACGGCGGCGAAGTCCCGCGGGGCGACGATGTCGATGACGACCGCCGGCAGGTGCGGACGCGTCGAACACGTCAGCGTCAAGCGGTGCGCCCGAAGGTGCAAGGAGCAACCCCGGCAATGCCAGGAGCCCCAAGGCCGTCACCTTCGAGCTCCGCCGAGATCGAGTGGCCCGCCCACTGCCGAATGTGTCTAGGCCGTAGATATCTGATTGTCAACCTGACTAGAGTTTCGTTCGTCAGTCCGATGACTGGCGGGCAATGGCGGACAAGACAGGCGGAGGCGGAGAATCATGTCCACGCGTATTTCGCGTTGGTTGGGCGTCGGCATTGCCGCGCTCGCGGTGGCGGCGTTCAGCACGACGGCCAGCGCGCAACAGGCACCAGACGAACAGGTGGGTTCGGTGCGAGTGGTCCACGGCCTGCGGGGGCTCGTGGCCGACATCTACCTCGACGGCAACCTCGCGCTGCCGACGTTCCAGCCCGAGCGGGCCACCGACCCGCTGTCGATCCCGGCCGGTCGATCACCTGGTCGAGATCCGCATCGGCGGGGGCGGCCAAGACCGACACCCCGCTGCTGGCGCAGGACCGTCACCGTGCCGGCCGGCTTCGAAGGCTCGCTGATCGCCCACCTCGGCGCCGACGGCAAGCCGACGCTGACGGCGTACGCCGACGACCTCACACCGGTCCCGGCCGGCCAGACCAGGATCATCGTGCGCCACGCGGCGGCCGCTGACGGCGTCAGCGTCCTGCTCAACGACCTGCCGGCGATCCCGACGCTGGCCCCGGAGGCCGAGGGCACCGACATCGTGGCGGCGGGTGACTACAAGGTCGCCGTGACGCCGCTGGCCGGCGGCGCACCGCTGGCCACGCCCCAGGACGTGCAGTTCGCCGAAGGCACGGCCAACTTCATGTACCTGATCGGCTCGCAGGCCGACGGCACGCTCGGCTGGGCGGCCGTCCAGGTCAAGGACCTGCAGACCGCACCGGCGGTGATCCAGACCGGAGACGGCAGCTCGCTGTCGTCGGACTCCGGGCCCAACCCGTTGGCCATCGGCGCCGTCGCCGCCACGCTCGTCGCCGCCATCGGCGCGCTGTTCGTGGTGCGCACTCGCCGCACCGACCGACTGAACCGTGCAACGACGCCGGCTGGCGGTGGCGGTGGGGCTCGTCCTCATCGCCCCGAGCATCGCCGGCATCGTGGCCCTCGCTGCCGGCGGCGACTCGACCCACGAGTCGACGCGCAGCGGTGACCACCACCGCCCCCACCCGGATCTCGACGTCGACGGCGGCTCCACCACCACCGCCGTCGACGTCGAACCCGGTGGCGACCGGTCCGACGGCGATCCGACATCGATGTCGACGACAACGACCGCGGCACCGACAACGACGTCGACGACGATCGCACCGATCGTCACCCATGACGCCCGCGTCGGCGTGGGCGTGCTGACCCCGACCGCCGAGGCTGACGCGCCGGTGCGCGTCGAGGTGCCGTCGATCGGCGCCGACGGGTCGGTGCGGCCGGGCGGCGTCGACGCCACCGGCGGTCTCGAGATCCCCGGCGACGCCAAGGAGCTGGTGTGGTGGAAGTACGGGCCGACGCCCGGTGAACCCGGCTCGGCGGTGATCGCCGGGCACCTCGACTGGAAGCACGTGCTCGGGCGTCTTCAACCGGCTCGCCGACACCCAGCCGGGCGACATGGTGACGGTCACCTACGCCAGCGGTCGCACCCAGGCCTTCGTCGTCGACACCGTCGAGCTCGTCGACAAGCCGGCCGTGGCGATCGACGGCACGTTCACTCGCGAAGGCGACCCCGTGCTGCGCCTCGTGACGTGCGGTGGCGAGTTCGACTACTCGGTGCACCACTACAAGAGCAACGTGGTGGTGACCGCCCACCCCATCTGAGCGCCCGCCGGCCGCTCATCACCTCCCCCACCGTCGCCGCGGACGCTCGGGGCAGGCCACCTCGACGTCGTCGGCCGAGACGACGCGCCACCCTCGACGCGTCAGCGTGAGCAGCACCTGCAGCCGCGCGCCCGGCGACGTGCCGAGGGCGCCGAGCGTCGGCACGGCGACGACGCCCGGCGGCAACGCCTCGAGCGCCCGGATGACCGCCGCGGCGACGAGCCCGACGTCGGTGACCCGCACCAGCTCGCCGGTCCACGTGATGCCGGCAGCGGCGAGCGCGGCGGCGCACGCGTGGATGGTGGGGCCGAGGTCGCGCCCGTCGTCGTGGACGACGACCACGCCACCGAGCACGGGCTGGCGCACGATCCGCAGGTCGGTGGGAGAGGTGAGAGAGGTGGGCTCGACAAGGTCGACAGGGTCGACGAGGTCGGCGGCGGTGGTGGCCGAGACGGTCATGGCGCGCTCCAGATGGACGGGAGGATCGAGGGAGCGCAGGCTCCGAGCGCCGCATCGCGGGGAACGGCCGGCGAGGACCACTCAAGCAGGAGGGTGTCACAGCGAGCGGTCTCCGGCGCGGTGCCGGCGGCGAGCCCGTACGCTGGTGTTCCCCTCGGAGCCTCCGCGGCTCCATGATCGTCAGGACCTTCACGTGCAGACGCGCGCCGACCTCCGCAACGTGGCCATCGTGGCCCACGTCGACCACGGCAAGACCACGCTGGTCGACAAGATGCTCTGGCAGTCGGGCGCGTTCCGGGCCAACCAGGACGTCAACGAACGGGTCATGGACTCGATGGACCTGGAGCGGGAGAAGGGGATCACGATCCTCGCCAAGAACACCGCCGTCAGTACCAGGGCCCCGACGGTGAGGTCACGATCAACATCGTCGACACGCCCGGCCACGCCGACTTCGGTGGCGAGGTCGAGCGGGCGCTGTCGATGGTCGACGGCGTGCTGCTCCTCGTCGACGCATCAGAGGGTCCGCTGCCCCAGACCCGCTTCGTGCTGCGCAAGACGCTCGAGGCCAAGCTCCCGGTGATCCTCGTGATCAACAAGGTCGATCGCCCCGACGCCCGCATCGCCGAGGTCGTCCACGACGTCGAGGAGCTGTTCCTCGACCTCGACGCCGACATCGACCAGCTCGACTTCCCGATCGTCTACTGCGTGTCGCGTGAGGGCAAGGCGTCGCTCGAGCGTCCGGCCGACGGCGCCGGCCTGCCCGACGACGGCCTGGGACTGCACCCGCTGATGGACGTGCTCCTCGAGCGCATCCCGGCGCCCGCGTACGACCCCGAGATGCCGCTGCAGGCGCTCGTCACCAACCTCGACGCCTCGCCGTACGTCGGCCGCCTGGCCCTGTGCCGCGTCCGCTCGGGCACGATCCGCAAGGGCCGGCCGGTCGCCTGGTGCCGCACCGACGGCACCATCGAGCGGGCCAAGATCGCCGAGCTGTACACCACCGAGGCGCTCGACCGGGTGCCGACCGACTCAGCCGGGCCGGGCGAGATCGTCGCCGTCGCCGGCATCCCCGAGATCACGATCGGCGAGACGCTCGCCGACCTCGACGACCCGCGGCCGCTCGCCGTCATCCACATCGACGACCCCAGCCTGTCGATGACCGTCGGCATCAACACGTCGCCGCTCGCCGGCCAGGAGGGCACGTCGATGACGGCCCGCCTCGTCAAGAACCGCCTCGACGCCGAGCTCGTCGGCAACGTCAGCATCAAGGTGCTGCCCACCGAGCGCCCCGACACCTGGGAGGTCCAGGGCCGCGGCGAGCTGCAGCTGGCCGTGCTCGTCGAGATGATGCGCCGCGAGGGCTTCGAGCTCACCGTCGGCAAGCCGCAGGTGCTGACCCGGGAGATCGACGGCGTCGTCCACGAGCCGGTCGACCGCCTCACCGTCGACGTGCCCGAGGAGTTCATGGGCGTCATCACCCAGCTGCTCGCGCTGCGCAAGGGGCGGATGGAGCAGATCGTCAACCACGGCACCGGCTGGGTGCGCATCGACTACCTCGTGCCCGCGCGCGGCCTGATCGGCTTCCGCACCGAGCTGCTGACCGAGACCCGCGGCACGGCGCTGCTGCACCACGTGTTCGAGTGCTTCGAGCCGTGGGCCGGCACGATCCGCGCCCGCGTCCGCGGCTCGCTCGTCGCCGATCGCCTCGGCCCGACGACCGGCTACTCGCTGATGTCGCTGCAGGAGCGGGGCCAGCTGTTCGTCGGCCCCGGCGAGGTCGTCTACGAGGGGATGATCGTCGGCGAGAACGCCCGCGCCGACGACATGGACGTCAACCCGACGAAGGAGAAGAAGCTCACGAACGTGCGGTCCAACGCCGACTCGTTCGAGAAGCTGATCCCGCCGAGGCCGATGTCGCTCGAGCAGGCGCTGGAGTTCATCGCCGACGACGAGTGCGTCGAGGTGACGCCGCGATCGGTGCGCCTGCGCAAGATGGTCTTCGACCAGACCGAGCGCGGCCGCGCCGCCAAGCGGGCGAAGGCCGGCGCGGCCGTCTGAGCGTCAGCCGGTCGGCGGCCGGCACGTCGACGTCGACGCAGTCGCTGCCGACACGACGACCGTCCGGGGCGACCGCCGGGCGGTGCAGGATCGCCTTGGCCGGCACGATCGTGACCGTGGTGTCGTCGACCGCGGCCCGTCCGTCGACGAGCAGCGTGTAGCCCACCGGCCTCGCGCGGCGGGAAGACCAGCGTGACGTCGGGGTGGGCGGCGGCGTTGGCCTGGGTGTGGCGGCCGACGCCTTCGACGACGAGCCCGTCGTCGGTCGGGTCGGCGAACACCGACAGGACGTGCGACCGGCCCTCGTCGGAGACCGTCACGAGGTAGGCGACATCGAAGTCGGCGAGCGTGGCCGCCAACTCCCCCAGTTCGACCTTGACGCTCATGCCGTCACGGTACCGCGCATCCGAGTGTTTGGCGAGGGTGGCCCCCGCACGAAACCCTCGGATGCGCCGAAACCCTCGGATGGGTCAGGGCGGGCAGGGAGGCCGAACCAGGGTTCGGCGGCGATGTCGGCGTTCAGGATGGCGGCGTCGTCGGGGTCGGCGACGGGGACGGCGCGGGCCGCGGCGAGGGCGACGGCGGCCTCGTCGTGGCGGCCGAGGCAGGCGAGGGCACGAGCGCGGGCCTCGAGGGCGTAGGCCAGGTCGAAGTCGTCGAGCCCGGCTGCGGTGACCAGCTCGACGCAGCGCTCGGCATGGTGCCGCGCCGCCTCGCCCTGGCCGAGCACGGCATGGGCTCGCGACACGAGCCACGACGGCGCGCACCGCGTTCGGCGGCGTCGGCGCCACTCGCCCGCCGCCAGTGGTGGGCCGACGCGTACGCCCGCTCGAGCAGGTCGTCAGTCTCGTCCGGCGTCAGCGTCGACCAGCGCTCGAGGAGCTCCCACGTGGCGCCGTTGGCGTCGATCGCCATGCGCCGGTGCAGCGCACCTTCCGAGCGTCGTCGCGCCGCGATCGACCGCCGGCGAGCCGGGCTGCTCGCCGGCGAGCGGTGCACCCGTCTCGAGCAAGCGACTTCAGCGAGTCGAGGATCCACGGCCACCCGTCACCGACGCTCGCCGACGTCCGCGGGCTGAGGCCGAGGTCGCGGTGGATCGTCGTGACCGCGTGACGCCGTCGTCGCCCGGCGGTGAGGATCCACTCGACTCGGCTCGGCGGCTCCTGGCTGACGACCGCGTCGTACAGCACGCGCCACGTCATGACCAGGCGGTGCGGCGGGTCGACCTCCTCGATCACCCCGACGACCGCGTCCTCACCGTCGGGCAGCACGTAGCGGACGGCGGCGCCGGCCGCGAACGAGCTGTCGATCGCCGTGCGGTGGAAGTAGCGCCGAGTGAAGTCGGGGTCGGTGATCGCCCGCCAGATCACCTCCGGCGTCGCTCGGATGTACGTCTCGAAGATGTGTCGTGGCGCGGTCATTCGGATGCTCCGTGCTCAGGCGCCGTCGAGGCGGCGGCGCAGGTCGACCATCGCCTCGGCGGTGGCGGCGGCGTACTTGCTGATCCAGCGGTCGTGGATCTCGCGGATCGGGATCGGGTTGAGGTAGTGCCGCTTGCTGCGGCCATCGCGGTGGGTGACGACGAGCCCGGCCTGCTCCAGCACGCCGAGGTGCTTCATCACGCCGAAGCGGGTCATCGTCGGCAGGGCCTCACAGAGCCGGCCGAGCGTCTGGCCGTCCTCCACGAACAGGGCATCGAGCAGCCGGCGGCGGGCGTGGTCGCCGAGCGCCTTGAAGACGGCCTCGTCCGGAGCTCGTGTCGATGGTCGACGATAGGTGACCATCTGGTCACATGTCAACGACGGAACCAAGGAGCTGTCAGTCGGCGTGACAATCGTCCCCAGGAAGCGGTATCGTCCCGTCGGCGGGCGGGCGCCCGAGTCCGGAAACGGACCGGAGCGCCCGTTACCGCGTGTAGAGGCGCGGTGAGCTCGGCGGCCAGCTCGGGCGAGGCGCCGGCGGACGCGCCTCGGGCGGCCGTGGACCTCGACGAGCGCTCCCGAGCCCGGCGACCTCCCCGGCCAGCGACTCGACGCTGTGGCCGCGGATCTCCGGCGCCGACGCGCCCGTCGGGGCGGGCCGGACCGACGGCGAAGCGCACGCCCCACACCCATCGGCACACGGTCAGCGCCGACGGCTGCACCGACACGTCGGCCCGCACCGCCGTGCGCTGGTGCGCTGCACGTCGGCTCGGTCACCGATCGCCACGCCGACGCCAGGTCGAACCCGGCGGGCCGCTCGACCGCCGTCGTCGAGCACCTGTCGACCGCGGTGACCCGGTCGATCGCGGAACGTGCGCTGCCCGTCGGCGGTGCCGGCGACGAGGTACCAGACGCTGCCCTTGGCGGCGATGCCGAGCGGGATCGACGGTGCGGTGACGAGGTGGCGCCGTCGCGGGCGACGTAGTCGAGGACGACCTGGCGGCCGGCCACGACCGCCTCCTGCAGGGCGTCGAGGTGGACGGGCGGCGGACGGCGCTCGCCGACCGGCCTGGTCCCACGTGCTCGGGTCGACGTGGATCGCCGCCCGACGCCGCCTCGGCATCGGCGCGCAACGGTTCGGGCAGCGCCCGCACGAGCTTGCGCAGCGCCGCCTTGAGCTGCGGCGTCGCCGCCGACGACGGCCCGGCGACGAGGAACAACGCCCGGGCCTCGGCGGCACTGAGCCCGGTGAGATCGGTACGGCCGCCGCCGGCCAGCCGCCACCCGCCGTTGCGGCCCTGGATCGAGTACACCGGGATCCCGGCCATGCCCAGCGCGTCGAGATCGCGACGCGCCGTGCGCTCGGAGGTCTCCAGCTCCGTCGGCGACCTCCGCCGCCGTGACCTGGCCACGCTGCTGCAGGAGCAGGAGGATGGCCACCAGCCGATCGGCGCGCACGAGCCCATCGTGGCCCGCCAACCCGGCCACCGCGCTGACCGGGTTGGCAATACCCGACATAGCCGATCGGTACGGTCAGGGATTCGCCGCTACGCTGGCCGGCGGTCGATTCACGGGATCGACCCCAGACAGCCGACTCACGGCACGCGCGGGACAGACAAAGGAGCGAGCACATGGCGATCCACCTCGGGGACACGGCCCCGGACTTCACGGCCGAGACGACGCAGGGCACCGATCAACTTCCACGACTGGTTGGGCGACTCCTGGGGCGTGCTGTTCAGCCACCCGAAGGACTTCACGCCGGTGTGCACCACCGAGCTCGGCTACATGGCGAGCATCAAGCCCGAGTTCGACAAGCGCAACGTCAAGATCATCGGGCTGTCGGTCGAACGCGACCGACCGTCACGAGCAGTGGGCCGACGACATCGAGGAGACCCAGGGCGCCCGCCCGACGTACCCGATCATCGGCGACACCGACTACAACGTCGTCGAAGCTCTACGACATGCTCCCGGCGTCCACGTCGGGTGACCCGCTGGTGCGCACCCCGGCCGACAACGCCACCGTGCGCAACGTCTTCGTGGTCGGGCCGGACAAGAAGGTCAAGCTGATCCTCGTCTATCCGATGTCGACCGGCCGCAACTTCGACGAGGTGCTGCGCGTCATCGACTCGCTGCAGCTGACCGCCAAGCACAGCGTGGCCACCCCGGCCAACTGGAAGCAGGGCGACGACGTCATCATCGGCGGCGCCGTCTCCGACGAGAAGGCCAAGGAGCTCTTCCCCGACGGGTGGAAGTCGCCGAAGCCCTACATCCGCATCGTCCCCCAGCCGCAGGGCTGAACGCCCCGGACTACGGGATCCAGTTCGCCTCGACCCACGCCCGCACGGGCGGTGCCAGCATCGCCAGGTGGGCGGCCGGGTCGTTGCGCACCATCGTTGCGCTGATCGGGACGTTGACCCGATCGGCATCGACCACGACTGGCTCGGCGCCCAGGCGCCGGGCCAGTTCCGCGACGTAGGGGTCGCTGGAGCACACGACGTCGGGCCCCGTCTCGTGGGGCCAATGCCGGCGGAACAGCTCGATCCAGCGCCGCCACAGGTCCTCGTCGTTCCAGTCGGTCGGCAGGTCGTGGACGACCTCGACGACGGTGACGTCGGGGTGCAGCGCGGCGAGCCACTCGGCCCGCAACGCCCCCGGTGCCGCATCGCGCGCCGCGCTGCTGTTCACGTACACGACGAGGCGGTCGCACTGCGCCGCCGCCTGCTCGACGAGGAACGAGTGGCCGAGGTGCGGCGGATCGAAGCGGCCGATGATCAATCCGGTGGCGGGGCGCTCGGGCATCTCGCCCAGGCTGGCGCGAGCACCGAGCCGGGACGAAGCCGGCGTGGCAAGCTTCCGGCCGTGCGCTGGCGGGGGACGGTCTGGGTCGTCCCCGTCCTGGCGACGCTCATCGTGTTCGCCCGGCGGGTCAGCCGCCTGCAGATCGGGCCGGACGCCGGCGTGTTCACCGGCATGGTGCGCAACCTGCGGTCGTCGTTCTCGCTGACGTCGCCGACCGACCAGTACTGGGTGCGCCTCTCGCCAGCTGCCACCGTCGAGCGACTCGGCCGCCTCCCGGTGCCCGACTTCGGACCGCTGTACAGCGCCGTCGTCGCCGTCGTGCCGGCGCCGCTCGACGTCGCCTTCCTGCTCGTGCACTGCGCGGCCCTGCTCGTCGCGGTGTTCGCCGTCGGCTACCTCGCCGCTGCGGGCCACGCAGTCGGTGCCGATGGCCATCGCCGCCCAGCTCATCGCGCTGTGGGGACCGTTGGCACCGGACCTCTTCTTCCCGCACGGCGGGCCACTCGACCTCTACGCCACGTTCGGCTCCGACGGCCTCGCCGTCGCGCTGGTGCTGGCCGGGCTGGCCATCGTCGTCGCCGGACACGACGACCACGGCGCGTGGCGCTGGATCGGCATCGCCGCGGCCGTCGTGCTGGCGGCGTCGATGCTCACCCGCTACGCGATGGCCGGTGCCGTCGCCGGGATCCTCATCGGCCTGCTCATCGCCCGGCTCCGCGCCGCCGATCGGCGCTGGCCATGGGCCGCCGCGGCCATCGCCATCGCCGTGGCCTGGCAGCTGCTCGTGTACCCGTTGCTCGTCGCCGACGCCGGCCCGAAGAGCCTCGTGTCCCACCGCGGCGACATCGCCCCGCTCGGCACGACGATCGCCGGGTGGTTCGGCCCCACCGTCACCGGCACGCTGGCCGCGGCGATCTTCGTCTCCGTCGTCATCGGCCTGTTCCTCGTCGCCGTGCTCGCCCGCCCGGGCGGGGTGGTCGCCCTGTCGGCGTTCGCGGCCGGCGGCCAGGCCGTGATCGTCGTCGTCGCCCGCGACTACCTCGACGCCGCGCTGAACCTGCGCGAGGAGCGCCACGTCCTGCTCGTGCGCTTCGTCGCCGCCATCCTCATCGTCACCGGCGTCACGAACGTCATCCGCTGGGCGCTGGCCCGGCGACGGCGGACGACGACGTCAGCCGGGCGCTGACGATCGGCGCCGTCGCGATGGCGGCCCTCGCCGCAGTCGGCGCCCGCGGCTTGCCGATCCCCGAGCCCCTCCAGCCGCGGCAACCGACGTTGGCGGTGAGCACTGGATCGACGACCACGGCGGCCTCCCGGTGCTGTCGAACCAGAGCGACAACTGGTACACGCAGACCGAGGTGCCGGCGGCCGACGTCCCCCGCACCGGCGAGGCATCGACGGGACGACCGCGTGACACCCCCGCCGAGGTCGCCGCGCTGGCCGCCGTGGCGCCGAGCGTCGTGCAGGCCTATCGGCCGGGGTTCTTCGAAGGCATCGACCTGCGCACCCTGCCGTCCGCGGCGGTCGGCGACACGTGGACCGGCCCCGAGCTCGACGGCTTCGAGCTCGCCGTGATCGACCTCTCCGGCTGCGCCTGACGCGCCGCCGGCGTGATCAGCCGACGACGACGCTGTCGACGATGCGCCGCCAGCCGGGGGCCAACGGGTTGGCTCGGCGTCGTCGGCACGACCGGGCGGTCGTGGAGCAGCTGGGCCATGGCCACGAACACGACGTCACCGACGGAGGACGCCAACGTGCCGAGCTGATCGAGCCAGCGCCGGCCGGCGACGTCGTCGCCGAGGCGGCGGCCGCCAGCACACCGGCCAGCCGAGCCAGGGCGAGGTCGAAGTAGCTCGCCCCATGGGTGATCTCGACCGCCTCGGCGTCGTCCAGGGCACCCTCGACCTCGCCGGCGACCGCCCGCACGAGGGCCCGCGTCGCGAGCCCGAACGGGAAGTCGTCGACCGGGATCTGCTCGATGGTGGCCAACGCCTCGTCGAACCGGCCGACCTGGCACTGGGCCAGGGCGAGCAGCACGTAGGCCTCGCCCTGCATCGTGCCGGTGCTCTCGTTGCGCTCGATGACCTGCTCGGCGAGCGTCAACGCCTGCTCCCCCGCGCCGAGGTGCATCGCCACGCCGGCCGCCCCCTGCAGCGCCATGCCCGAGCTCGCCGAACTGCTTGCCCAGCGCGACCGACTCCTCGACGCCGCGCTTGGCGTCGGCCTTCTTGCCGAGCGCGGCGCGGGCCCGGTTGAGCGGACCCAGCGCCTGCATGACGCCGTAGCGGTCGTTGGTCTCGCGGAACCCGGTCAGCGCCCGCTCGGCGAGCTGCTCGGCCTCGGCGAGGCGGCCGGTCCACAGCCGCATGTTGGCGAGCAGCGTCTGCATCATCAGGCTGGCCCACGTGTCGGCCCAGCGGTGGGCGTCGGCCTCGACGGCGACGGCGAGCGCCTCGGCCTCGTCGAGCCGGCGCTGGAAGTACAGGACGTAGGCCATCAGCCCGTCGGCCCAGATCACGCCGTTGGCGTCGCCGAGCTCCTCGAAGCGCGCCTTGGCCTCGGCCAGCTGGATCTCGGCGTCGGCGAAGTCGCCGGCTGAGGAAGGCCACCCACGCCAGGTTCTGGTGGGTCCAGGCGTGGCCGCGCTCGTCGTCGATGCGGTGGTAGATGTCCATCGCCTCGCCGAGCAGCCAGCGGGCGTCGTCGAGCGAGCCACCGAAGACCTCGGCGAACCCGCGCGCGCGCAGGGCGTTGGCCAGTCGTCGCTCGTCGCCGGCGTCGCGGAACAGGTCGACGGCCGCGCCGAGCTCGCGCCGGGCCGTGGTCAGGTCACCCTGCATCTGGGCGACGCCACCGAGCCGGCGGCGGGCCTCGCCCTCGTCGACGTGGTCGCCGGCCTCGAGCGCGGAGGTCAGCACCTCCTCGGCGTCGGTCGAGGCCTCGGCGAACTTGCGCCGCTCCAGCTCGGCCTCCGCCCGCACGAGCAGCAGGGCGCGGCCCGATCTTCGGGTCGTCGCGGGTGCAGGTCGAGGCCGCGGCTGGCCGCTCGGATGGCGCTCGTCGAGGCGGCCGGTCTCGACCGCGGCGGTGGCCGCTTCCTGCAGGGCGCGGACGGCGTGCGTCGGTGATCGTCGGGCTGACGCCGTCGACGGTGCCGAGCTCGGCGAGCAGCTCGGCGGCGGTGGCCGCGTGGTGGGCGACGTCGTCGATCGACGCGCCGCGCTCGGCCAGCACGGCGGCGATGCCGGCGTGGCGCTGGGCCCGGACCCGCTTGGTGAGCGTCTGGTAGGCGACCTCGCGCACGACGGCGCTGCGGAAGCGCCACCAGCGACCCTCGACGTCGATCAGCCCGTCGGCCGCCAGCTCGTCGAGGTCGCGCTGGCGGAACTCCTGGCCCATCGCCTCGGCGAAGCGCATCAGGGCGCCGATCGAGTCGGCGGTGCCGAGCACCGCGGCGTTGTCGACGATCGCCCGCTGCGGCGCCGGGAGCTGGTCGATGCGCGCCGCGATCAGCGCCCGCAGCGAACCCGGCAGCTCGTCGCCGCAGGTCACGGCGAGCGTGGCCAGCTCGACGAGGAACAGCGGGTTGCCGCCGCCACGGTCGACGAGGGTGGCGACGGTGCGGTCGGTGGGCTCGGCGTCGGCGTTGCGGAAGATCCCGCAGACCAGCGCCGTGGACTCCTCGATGTCGAGCGGGCCGAGCGGCACCTGCAGCACCAGCGGACGCTCGACCGGCGGCGGCCACACGAGGTCGACGTCGGGGCGCTGGGCGGTGATCGAGGAGGAACGGGAGGTCCGACAGCGATGCGCACGAGGACCCCGAAGTGGTCGCGCAGCGACGGGTCGGCCCACTGCAGGTTGTCGACGAACAGCACCGTCATGCGCGTCTGGGCATGGCGACGGACCATCTCGGTGAGCGTGACGAGCACGGCGTCGCGCGCGCCCGGCCGCATCGAGGCGGTCGAGCGCCGAGTCGTGCCCGAGCAGGAAGCCGATGACGTCCAGGTAGCGCTGCAGCGCCGGGATCGTCGGGGGCCAGGCTCCACAGGTCCTGGGCGCGTGCCTGCACCGTGCTCGCCAGCTCCTCGGAGCTGGCGTCCATGTCGACGCCGAACAGCGCGGCGATGCCCGCTGACGACCGGCGCCCACACGCTGCCGTCGCCGTACGGCGCGCAGGCCGTGCGCAGCACGATCGCCTCACCCTCGAGCGGGCCGATGATCTCGTCGGCGAGCCGCGACTTGCCGGACCCCGCCTCGCCGATGATCGACACGACCCCGCTGTGGCCGTTGCGGACGAGCTGCACGCCGGCTTCGAGGAGGGCCCGCTCGTGCTGGCGGCCGATGAACGGGACGTCGCAGCGCACCGGGCGCACGCCGGCCGGGATCGGCGCCCGAGACCAGCCAGGACTGCTCGTCCTGCTCGCGGCCCGCTGAGGCGGGTCACGCCGAAGGGCTCGCTGCTGGATCGACGGCGGGCACAGGGCGATCGTGGCCGACGCCGGCGAGCACGCCGCCGGGCGGCGCCAGGGCCTGGAGACGCGAGGCGGTGTTCACCACATCACCCATCGCCGTGTAGTCGGAGCCGGCGAGGATGCCGACGAGGACCTCGCCGGTGTTGATGCCGATGCGCATCCGCAGCTGGTCGGCCTGGGTCTCGTCGACGTAGCGGTCCAGCGTGTCCTGCATCCGCAGCGCCGCCCGCACCGCCCGCTCGGCGTCGTCCTCGTGGGCGACCGGCGCGCCGAACAGGGCGACGATGGCGTCACCGAGCAACTTGTCGACGCGGCCGCCGAACAGCTCGATGTCGGCGACGAGGCGCTCGAAGCACGCCTCGACGAGGCGCTTGACCCGCTCGGGGTCGAGGTGCTCGGCCAACGCCGTGTAGCCGACGAGGTCGGCGAAGAGCACCGTGACGACGCGCCGCTCCTCGAGCGCGGAGTCAGCTTTCGTCACGCCGATGCCGCACGACGGGCAGAACCGAGACCCCGCAGGCACCGGATGGCTGCACGTGGCGCACGCGACCATCGCCATCTCATCAACACTACGGGTGGGGTGTCACACTGAGCGCGGGGGTTCACGATCGATCCACCGCCGGGTGGACGGCCATCATCCCGAGGTCGGACGACGCCCGTGACCTGCATCGATAGCGTCCGCGGCGCATGACAGGTGGCGTCGAGCTGGCCCGCCGACCGATCCGCTGGATCCGCGAGCACCCGCTGGCCGGCCGACACGATCCTCGCCGCGCTGCTCAGCGGCGCTGGCGCTGTTCCTGCACTCGGCCACCAACCGCATCGAGTCCGACCGAGCCCATCCACACCCCGACGTGGTGGACGGTGGTCCTCGTCGTGCTGGCGACGGCGCCGATCGCGTTCCGGCGGCGTAACCCGGTGTGGGTCGCTGGCCCTCGTCCTCGCCGCCCAGCTGGCGTGCGAGGGGTGGCACGTCTTCGGACCGAGCTGGCTCGCCGTGCTCGTCGGCGTGTACTCGCTCGGCGCCCACACCGAGGGTCGACGGCGGACGTTGGCCTGCGTCGGTCGGCGCTCGTCGTCGTGCTTGACCGGGTTCGGCACCCTCGCCATCATCGACGCCGACGTCACGCTGATCGACGTCGTCGCCGCCATCGGCATGCTGACCGCGGCCTTCGTCCTCGGCGACAACCTGCGGCGGCGCCGCGATCACCTCGAATCGCTCGCCGACCGCGCCGACCGGGCCGAGCGCGAGCGGGACCTGCTGGCCCGCGAGCGCGTCGCCGAGGAGCGCAACCGCATCGCCCGCGAGCTGCACGACATCGTCGCCCACTCGGTCAGCGTGATGGTGATCCAGGCGTCGGCGGCCCGGCGCACGCTGGCCGCCCGACCCGACGAGGCGACGGCGCTGCTGGAGAACGTCGAGCGCACCGGGCGCCAGACGATGGACGAGCTGCGCCAGGTGCTCGGCGTGCTGCGCTCCGACGGCCTCCAGGCGCTCGCCGTGCCGCTGCCGACGCTGGCCGACCTGGCCGGGCTCGTCGACGTCGGCGAGGCGGGACCCTGCGGACCCGCCTGACGTCACCGGGTGACAGCGAGCGCGTGCCGGCCGGCGTCGCCGTCTCCGTGTACCGCATCGTCCAGGAGGCGCTGACCAACGCCAACCGCCACGCCGGGCCGGGCGCCACCGTCGAGGTCGCTGTCGTCGTGCGCTGCCACCAACGTCGACGGTCGTGGTCTCGGACGACGGCCGCGGCGCCTCCAGCGGCCAACGGCGACGGCGGCTACGGGCTCGTCGGGATGCGCGAGCGGGCCACCGCGGCGCGGCGGCTCGTTCCGCGCCGGACCCCGTCGAGGTGGCGGGTGGCGGTGACCGCGACGATCCCGTTCCAAGCGACCACCGACTCGGCCGACGGGCCGCCGCACCACACTGGTCTCGTGATCCGCGTCGCCCTCGTCGACGACCAGGCGATGATCCGCCAGGGCCTGCGCATGATCCTGGAGTCCGAGCCCGGGATCACCGTCGTCGGCGAGGCTGCCGACGGGCCGCGACGCGCGTGGACATGGTGCCGCGGGCCCGGCCCGACGTCGTGCTGATGGACGTGCGGATGCCGCGCCTCGACGGCATCGAGGCGTGCCGGCTGATCCGCGACGAGGCCGACGGCGAGCTGCCGTACGTGCTGATGCTGACGACGTTCGACCTCGAGGACTACGTGTACGCGGCGCTGCGCGCCGGCGCCAGCGGCTTCCTGCTCAAGGACGCGCCCGCCGAGCAGCTCGTCGCCGCCGTCGGGGTCATCGCCCGGGGCGACGCGCTGCTCGCGCCGCAGGTCACGCGGCTGCTCATCGAGGAGGTGGCCCGCCGCCGAGCTCCCGACCCGGCCGCCGTCCCCGGGCTCGACCGCCTGACCGAGCGGGAGGTCGAGGTGCTGCGCCTGATGGCTCGCGGCATGTCGAACAGCGAGATCGCCGGCCAGCTCTACCTGGGCGAGGCGACGGTGAAGACCCACGTCGGCCGGGTCCTCGGCAAGCTCGACGCCCGCGACCGCGTGCAGGCCGTCGTGGCGGCGTACGAGTCAGGCCTCGTCGAACCAGGCACCCGCTGCACGCCGACCAGCCACTACTCGAGGCCGTCGAACGCCGGCGGGTAGACGACGTCGCCGGTGATCGCCGGGTCGTAGGCGGCGAGGCGCAGGACCTGGCCGGCCTCCTGCGGCGCCCAGTCGGGCAGGTGGATGCGGATGCCGTGGGGCCGGCTGTCCTCGAAGCCGAGGCGGGCGTAGTAGACGGGGCTGCCCTCGAGGACGATCAGCGGGTGACCATCGGCGTCGACCCGCCGCGCCACCTCACGCACGAGCGCCGAGCCGATGCCCGCCTGCTGGTGGGCGGGATCGACGGCCAGCGGCGAGAGGCTGAGGATCCGCCGGCGATCCGCCCCGTCGACGAGGTCGACGTCGCTCACCATCACGTGGCCGACGACGGCGCCGTCGAGCGTCGGCGACGAGCGCGTAGTCCGGCCGGTAGCGGTCCGAGGCCCGGATCCGCTCGACGAGCGTCGCCTCCGCCTGCTGCCCGAACGCCGCCTCGACGATCGTTGCGATCGAAACGACATCGCCGACGGTCTCGGCCTGGATGACCAGATCGAACCCGTCACGCGGCTCGAGCCTCGCGTACCGAGCAGTGTGCCGAGTCACGCGCGTCGAGTTCGGTCGCGCAGCGAGTCCGATCCGCTCCTGGGGATGGACGGCAATCCGCCCAAAGGGGGACGGCGGTGAGACACCCCCTGACTACAACAGAGGACATGAGTCAGCCCGCCACCGTCATCACCACCGCGCCCACCCCCAGGGCGGCGGCCGGTGCCGTCGACGCCGTCAAGACCTACGGCATCGGGCGACAGCGAGGTCCGGGCCCTCGACGGGGTCACGGTCGCCTTCGAAGCCGGCAAGTTCACGGCCATCATGGGCCCGTCCGGCTCGGGCAAGAGCACGCTGATGCACTGCCTCGCCGGCCTCGACTCGCTCACCAGCGGCGCCGTCTACATCGGCGACACCTACCTCGCCTCCCTCAACGACAAGCAGCTGACCGAGCTGCGCCGCACGAAGGTCGGCTTCATCTTCCAGGCCTACAACCTGATCCCGACGCTCAACGCCCGCGAGAACATCATGCTGCCGCTGATGCTCGGCGGCGACGAGCGGCGACAAGGAGTGGATCGACGAGGTCGTCAAGACGGTCGGGCCTGCCGGACCGCCTGAAGCACCGGCCGAGCGAGCTGTCGGGCGGCCAGCAGCAGCGCGTCGCGGTCGCCCGCGCCCTGGCCGCGAAGCCGGACATCATCTTCGCCGACGAGCCGACGGGCAACCTCGACTCCCACACCGGCGCCGAGATCCTCGACTTCATGCGCCGCGCCGTGCGCGAGTACGGCCAGACCATCGTCATGGTCACCCACGACCCGAGCGCCGCGTCGTACGCCGACCGCGTCGTGTTCCTCAACGACGGCCGCATCGTCGACGAGATGGCGCAACCCGACGAGCCGAGCAGCGTCCTCGACCGCATGAAGAAGTTCGGGGAGTGACGCCGATGAGCACCCGAGCAACGGTCCTCATCGCCCGGCGCAGCATCCGCGCCCGCTTCGGGCGCCTCATCGCGATCTCGATCGCCATCCTCGTCGGCGTCTCGTTCGTCGTCGGTTCGTTCGTCCTCGCCGACAGCCTGCGCAAGACGTTCGACGACCTCTTCACCAACATCAGCCAGAACGTCGACCTCCAGGTCCGCGCGTCGGTGGCCTTCGGCGAGGACGACGCCCAGACCCAGCGCGATCCCGTGCCGGCATCGCTGCTCGACACGGTGCGCGGCGTCGACGGGCGTCCAGGTGGCCGAGCCGACGATCCAGCGCTACGCCCAGATCGATCACGCCCAAGGGCGAGGTCGTGAAGACCCAGGGCGCGCCGACGCTCGGCGTCTCGTGGTCGAACTCGCCACTGTCGGGCCTGACGATCAAGGAGGGCAGCCACCCATCCGGCCCGACCAGGTCGCCATCGACAAGGCGACGGCCGATCGCGAGGACATCGAAGCTCGGCGACAAGATCCAGGTGATCACCGACACCGGCACCTACCCGGTCACGATCACCGCGCTCGTCGGGCTCGGCGACACCGACGGCTTCGCCGGCGCCACGCTCGCCGCGTTCGATCCGGCCGACGGCGCCGACACGATCCTCGGCGCCAACGGCACCTACGACTCGATCGACATCAAGGTCGCCGAGGGCGTCGACCCGGCGACCGTCATCCCGAAGGTCAAGGCGGTGCTGCCGCAGGGCACCGAGGTCGTCACCCGAGCAGGTCGTCATCGACGAGAACAAGCAGGCGCTCGACACGATCATCACCGCCTTCGGCACGGGCCTGCTGATCTTCGCCTTCATCACGGCGTTCGTCAGCGCCTTCCTCATCAACAACGTGTTCCAGATCACGATCGGCCAACGGCTGCGGGAGCTGGCGATGATGCGGGCCATCGGGGCCAAGGGCAGCCAGGTCAGACGCCTGATCTACACCGAGGCCCTGGTGATGTCCGTCGATCGCCACGATCCTCGGCATCGCCGGCGGCGTCGGGCGTGGCCAAGCTGCTGATCCAGGTCTTCAACTCGGCCGGCGCCGGGTTCCCGAGCACGGCCACCGTGCTGCAAGCCGTTCACGATCGTGCATGGCGTTCCTCGTCGGCGTCGGCATCACGATGGCGTCGGTCATCATCCCGGCCGGCCGGGCGGCCAGGATCCCGCCGGTCGCGGCGATGCGCCCCGAGCTCGGGTTCGAAGCGCTGAGCGCCAAGCGGCTCGTCGCCGGTGTCGTGGTGACGGTGGTCGGCGTCGCCGCCTTCGTCATCGGGCTGTTCGCCCAACCCGGCGGCACGCTCGGGCTGATCGTGCTCGCCGGCGGCGGTGGGCCTGCTGATCTTCCTCGGCGTGGCCAGCGTCTCGTCGACGGTCGCCCGACCGGTCACCAAGCTGATCGGTTGGCCGGTCGCCAAGCTGTTCAAGACGCCGGGCGACGCTGGCCCGCGAGAACGCCGGGCGGGCACCGCGACGGACGTCGGCGACGGCGGCCGCGCTGATGATCGGCGTCGCCCTGGTCAGCGCGGCGGCGGTGTTCGCGTCGTCGATCCGGACGACGTTCACCGAGGCCCTCGACCGCAGCGTCAAGGCCGACTACATCATCACCGACGAGTCGTTCCAGGGCCTGCCGCCCACCGTCGCCGACACCCTGAGCCAGGTGCCGGAGGTCTCGGCGGTCACCGCGCGTGCGCGGCACGGCGGCGCTCGTCGACGGCAAGCAGAAGGCGTTCGGCGCCGTCGACCCGCTGGCCTTCGAGCAGCTCGTCGACGTCGACCTCAAGCCGGGCAGCTACCAGGCGATGGCCGACGGCGGCATCTTCGTCCAGCAGGACCCGGCCAAGGACCTCGAAGCTGGAGGTCGGTTCGCCGGTCGAGCTGACGTTCCAGAACGGCACCAAGGCCACGCTGCCCGTCGCCGGCATCTACGCCGACGCCTAGATGACGCCGGCAACTGGCTGATGTCGCTCGACACGCTCCAGCAGCTGGTGCCCGAACTCGACGACCCGCGACTTCTTCGTCGCCGCCAAGCTCGCCGACGGGGTCACGCCGGAGCAGGGCGACGCCGCGGTGCGGGCCGCGATGAAGGCCTACCCGCAGGCCAAGGTCGAGACGAACGCCGAGTTCCGCAAGTCGCAGGAGGACCAGATCGACCAGCTGCTCGTGATCATCACGGTGCTGCTCGGCTTCTCGATCGTCATCGCCGTGCTCGGCATCTCGATCACCCTCGCCCTCGGCGTGTTCGAGCGGACGCGAGAGATCGGCCTGATGCGGGCGGTCGGCATGAACACGGCGCCAGACCCGCCGCACGGTCCGCTGGGAGGCGATCATCGTGTCGACGTTCGGCGCCATCGTCGGCATCATCGTCGGCTCGGCGCTCGGCGTCGATCCTGTCGCTGGCCGTGCCCGACACGGTGATCGACCACATCGCCTTCTCGGCGCCGACGATCATCATCGGATCCTGGTCGGTGCCGTCGTCGCCGGGTTCGTCGCCGCCCTGTATCCCTCCTACAAGGCGTCCAACATGAACGTCCTGCGGGCGATCGCGTCGGAATAGGGAATCGACGGGCCCGATGGCTGGTTACTCAGGCACGCCGTTGCCCAAGAAGTTGGGCATCGGTGCGGGGACGAGGTTCGCCGTGAAGTCACACCCCCCGGACTTCGCGGCGACCCTCGGTCCCCTGCCGGTCGGCGCCGAGCAGCTGGCCCGGGTGCGGGCGCCGCTCGATGTGGTCGTGGCGTTCTACACCGCCCGCTCGAAGCTCGTCCGGGAATGGCCGACGCTGACCACGGCCGCGGCACCGAGCGGGGCCGTGTGGGTCGCCTGGCCGAAGCGTTCGAGCGGCGTGGCCACCGACATCACCGAGAACACGCTGCGCGAGGACCTGCTGCCGAGCGGCTGGGTCGACACCAAGGTCTGCGCCATCGACGAGACGTGGTCCGGTCTGCGCTTCAACCTCCGCAAGGAGCTGCGCTGACCCAACCCCATCCGAGGGTTTCAGCGCATCCGAGGGTCTCCTGCACGGGCCACCCGCACGAAACCCTCCGATGGGTCAGCCGGTGCGGCGCCAGGGTGGGTCGGTGGCGAACTTGCGGGCTGCCGGGTGGCGGTCGGTGTGGTCGTCGAGCATCCACTGGGTGTCGTCACCGTGGTTGCGACGGGGATCGAAGCGGACCTGGCAGCCCGGGCACCAGTACAGGACGTGGTGCTGGTCGGGGCTGGTGCGGGACTCGATGGTCTCCCGACACCGTCCGCACGGCTGACCGGTGCGCCCGTACACGGCGAGCCGGCCCTTGACGCCGGCGAACGGGGCGGCGCCGTGGCGGCCGGTGCCGAGGCCGGCCCGCAGCAGCGTGGCGGCGACGTTGACGAGGCGCACGGCGTCGGGCTCCGGGCAGGTCGCCGACCTTGGCGAACGGGCTGAGCTGCCCGGCGTGGAGGACCTCGCAGCGGAAGACGTTGCCGACCCCGCAGAACACGCGCTGGATCGAGGAGCACCTCGGCGACGGTGGCGTCGGGATCGTCGTAGGCCCGCAGCAGCTCGACGCAGCGGTCGAGGTCGGCGTCGGCACGGGTGAGGTCGGGTCCGAGGCCGCGCAGACCCGGGGTGGCGGTTGGCGTCGGGGCGGCGGTAGGTCTCGACGACGCGGGGCGTTGAAGCACACGGCGCGCCAGCCCTCGACCTCGATCAACGCCCGCAGCTGGTGGTGCGGACGCTGCCAGTTCTCACCGTCGCGGTAGAGGTGCCACGTGCCCGCTCATCCGCATGTGGGTGTGCAGGATGACGCCGTCGTCCCACTCGATCTCGAGGTGCTTGCCGTGGCTCTCCACCGACTCGATCAGCCGGCCGGCGCGGGGCGTGATCCCGATCAGCCGTGGCGCTTCGAACCGGACCATCTGCTCATCGACCAGCGCCGCCCGGAGCGCGGCGGCCGCCCGGTGGATGGTGTCGCCCTCCGGCATTGCCGGCCCACGGTAGGTCCCCTCCCCCCGCCAGTGGCGGATGCCGCCCGCGTGGCCGGATCCGCCAACTGTTCGCGGTGACGGCCAGCCGGCTGGCCGCCAGCGTGAAAAGTTGGCGGATCCGGCCGCTACGGCAGCTCGCCGACGTGGGCCAGGGCGAGGCGGATCAAGCGGTCGTGGCCGCCGGTCATCTGGCTGCGCACGTTGGCGCTGACCGCCTCGGCGGGGCTGAACCAGGCGAGGTCGAGGGCCTCCTGGGTCGGCTGGCAGTCGCCGTCGACCGGCACGACGTAGGCCAGGCGACACGGCGTGGTGGCGGGGATCGTGGAACCCCGAGCGGTCGGGATCGGGGAAGTACTCCACGATGGTGAACGGGGTCGGGTCCGCCGGCAGGCGCGGCAGGGCGAGCGGTCCGAGGTCCTTCTCCAGGTGGCGGACCAGCGCGTCGCGGACCCGCTCGCCGAACAGCACCCGACCGCTGACGGCCATCCGGCTGATCGTGCCGTCGGCGCCCACCCGCAGCAGCATGCCGACCTCGGTCACCCGCCCGAGCCCGTCGACGCGCACCGGGATGGCGTCGACGTAGACGAGCGGCACGTTGGCCCGCACCAGCTCGAGGTGCTCGGGCGACAACCAGCCGGTGGAGGTCTCGGTGGGGGCGTCGGTCTCACTCATGGGTCGGCCGACGATTCTCGCACAGGCCGTTCCCGTCCCACGGCCCCCTCGGTTTCCGCGACACTGCGGCGGGTACATCGCAGCGGGCACGAAGGGGGTTCGGGATGAAGCAGCTCACAGGACTGGACGGCAGCTTCCTGTACATGGAGACGCCGACGTCGTTCGGCCACGTCAACGGCCTGGCCATCTACGAGCGGCCGAGTCCCGACTTCGATCCGTACCAGGCCGTCTACCGCCGGTTCGCGTCGAAGGTGGGCGAGCTCGAGCCGATGCGGCGGCGCATCGTCGAGGTGCCGATGCACCTCGACCACCCGTACTGGATCGACGACCCGGACGTTCGACCTCGACTTCCACATCCGCCACATGAGCCTGGCGCCGCCCGGTCGGACCGACCAGCTGGCCGATCAGATCGCCCGCATCGTCGGTCGACCGATGGACCGCACCCGCCCGCTGTGGGAGGTGTACGTCATCGAGGGCCTGGAGGACGACACGCTGGGCGCTGCTGACGAAGTACCACCACGCCACGATCGACGGCGCGTCGGGCGTCTTGATGATGACGTTGATGAACGACCTCACGCCGGATGCCCCACCGCCCGGTGAGAGCCCGGCGTGGGTGCCCGACGAGATCCCGAGCGATCTCGAGCTGCTGCGCCTGACCATCGCCAACCTGATCCGCAACCCGGCCAAGGCGATGCGCACGCAGCTGCGGATGGTCCGCGACGTCGCCAACGCGGCGGGCGTGACGAGCGTCGGCGCGGCGGCCCAGCAGGCGGGCGCGGCGATCAAGGCGATGACGTCGCGGAGCAGCGACGGGCCGCGGGTCTCGCTGCCGTTGTCGTCGGCCCCGCCGACGCCGTGGAACAAGAGCATCACGGCCCACCGCCGCTTCGCCATGCGCAACAGCAAGCTCAGCGACCTCAAGCGGATCAAGAACGAGACCGGCGGCACGCTCAACGACATCGTGATGGCGATCTGCGCCGGCGCCCTGCGCAACTACCTCATCGAGCACGACGCGCTGCCCGACCGCCCGCTGCGGGCGATGGTGCCGGTGTCGATCCGCACCGGCAACGAGGCCGAGCCGTGGACGAACCGGGTGTCCGGGCTCGTCGTCGACCTGCCGACCCACCTCGAGACTCCCGCTCGAGCGCGTCGGTGCGTGCCGCGAGGCGATGGATCGGGCCAAGCGCCAGTTCGAGCTCGTGCCCGGCAGAGGCGCTCGTCGACATCCAGCAGTACTCGTCCCCGGTCGTGGCCACCGCGGCGATCCGGCTGGCGAGCCGGCTCAAGCTGGCCGATCGCATCGATGCCCCGGTCAACGTGATCATCTCCAACGTCCCCGGACCGCGCCAGCCGCTCTACATGCAGGGCTCGCGGATGCGCACCTACATCCCGGTGTCGACGATCGCCGAGGGCATGGGCCTCAACATCACGGTGCACAGCTACCTCGACGAGCTCGAGTTCGGGCTGATCGCCTGCCGCGAGCTGGTCCCCGACCTCTGGCACATGGTCGACCTCCACGTCGCCGAGATCGACGTGCTGTTCGGCCGCCGGCATCGACCGCCACGGCGATGCGACCGCTGCGACCGCGACGACGCCGCACCACGACGCCGACCAAGCGGGCGGCCAGGAAGGCGCCGGCGACGAAGCGAGCGGCCAAGAAGGCGGCGGCGCAAGCGGGCGCACGGCCAAGAAGGCCGCCGCCAAGCGGCGGCGTCAAGAAGGCGGCCGCCAAGCGGCGCCGCGGCAAGAAGGTTGCGCCAAGCGGGCGCCGGCGAAGCGCCGGCGGCGGCCACCCCCGGCCTGAGCCAGCCACGGCCCGGTTCTTCGGAGCGTCGTGCCCGCTCAGCGGGCACGACTGCTGTCAGAAACGGGTCAGCTCGGCGCGGGCTACCACGACCGGCGGGCGCTTCTCGGCGAAGGCCTTCGGGCCCTCCTTGGCGTCCTCGGACGAGAACACCGAGCGCACGAACGGCTTCTGGTACTCCCAGGCCTCCTCGTCGGTCATGCCCTGGGTGTTGCGCACGATCGTCTTGCTGGCGGCGACGGACAGCGGGGCGTTCTTGGCGATCCGCTCGGCCAGCTCGAGGGCGCCGTCGACGGCCTTGCCCTTCTCGGTGACCCGCGACAGCAGGCCGTACTCCTTGGCCTGCTGGGCGGTGATCGGGTCGGCGGTCAGCGCCATCTCCATGGCCACGGCGTAGGGCACCCAGCGGGGCAGGCGGAACACCGCGCCGCCGGCGGCGAACAGGCCGACGCCGGCCTCGGGGATGCCGAGCTTGACGTTCTCGGCCGCCACGAGCAGGTCGCAGCCGAGCGCCAGCTCGAGCCCGCCGGCCAGGGCGAACCCCTCGATGGCCGCGATCAGCGGCTTCGTCGAGCCCTTCTCGATGAACACGTCCATGCCGATCGGCGGGCCGCTCGTGGCGAACGCCTTGAGGTCCATCCCGGCGCAGAAGCCGCGCCCGGCGCCGGTGAGCACGCCGGCGGTCAGCCCGTCGTCGCCGTCGAGCTGCTCGACGGCGCGCAGCAGGCCCTGGGCGAGGTCGGTGTTGATGGCGTTCATCGCCTCCGGCCGGTTGAGCGTGATCAGGAGCACCCGGCCCCTGGCCTCGGTGAGGACGGCGGTGTTCTCGGCGTCTGACATGGCGTCCGACGTTAGGCGCCGCGGCCACAGGCCCCCGCACCGACACCCGCGACGGCGACGCTAACGTCCGAGGCCGATGGACACGAGCGACTTCACGATCACCGGCAGCGACGGCGAGACCATCGTCGGCTACCGCTGGTCGGGCCCCGGTCCGACGCGGGCGATCGTCCAGATCGCCCACGGGATGGGCGAGCACGCGGCCCGCTACGCCCGACGTCGCCGCCGCGCTCGTCGATCGCGGCTACGTCGTCTACGCCAACGACCACCGCGGCCACGGCCGCACGGCCGGCTCGCCCGACCGCCACGGCGACCTCGGTCAGGCCGGCTGGGCCGGCCTCGTCGCCGACCTCGGAGCCGTCTCGGCCCTGGCCCGCTCCGAGCACCCCGGCGTCCCGCTCGTCGTGCTCGGCCACAGCATGGGGTCGTTCGCCCTGCAGCAGTACCTCCTCGACCACAGCGCCGACCTCGACGCCGCCGATGCTCTCGGGGACGTCGGCCGGCCGACGTCATCGCCGCCGTGCCATCGACACGACCCAGCCGGCCGACCTCACCGCGTTCAACGCCGCCGTTCGAGCCCGCCCGCACCGGCTACGAGTGGCTGAGCCGCGACGAGGCCGAGGTCGACGCTCTACGTCGCCGATCCCGGACTGCGGCTTCTCCCTCGACATGCCGGCGATGGCCGAGATGGTCGGCGACGGCCGCGGCGACCGCCGACCCGGACCGCCTGGCCGCGATCCGCGACGACCTGCCGATCTACCTCTTCTCCGGCGACGCCGACCCGCTGGCCGGCGGCGGGGCGCTGATCGAGCTCGTCGGCGACCGCTACCGCGAGGCCGGCGTCCGCGACGTCACCGTCACGCTCTACCCGGGCGCCCGCCACGAGACGCTCAACGAGACCAACCGCGACGAGGTCACCGCCGACCTCATCGCCTGGCTCGACCGGGTCGTCGCCGACTGAGCGCCGATCGGGCACCGGTCGACGGTCGCCATAACGTGGCCGTCGTGTTCACCGGCATCGTCGAGGAGTTGGGTCGGGTCGAGGCGCGGACCGCCGATCGGTTGCGCATCGCCTGCACGACCGTCCTGGACGACGTCGTGATGGGGGCGTCGATCGCCGTCAACGGCTGCTGCCTGACGGTCGTGGCGCTGGGGCGACGGCGACGCGCCGACGTGGTGGGAGGCCGAGTCAGCGCCGAGACGTGGCAGCGCACCAGCCTCGGCGACCTGCAGCCGGGCGATCCGGTCAACCTCGAGCGGCCGGTGCGGCTCAGCGACCGCCTCGGCGGTCACCTCGTGCAGGGCCACGTCGACGGCGTCGGCGAGATCGTCGACGCCGCAGCCCGACCTGCGGATGCGCTGCGACCCGGCGCTCATGCGCTACGTCGTCGAGAAGGGCTCGATCACCGTCGACGGCATCAGCCTCACCGTCGTCGACCCGCTCGACGACGGCTTCACGGTGGCGATCATCCCGCACACCGCGGACGTGACGACGCTCGGCCACAAGGGTCCCGGCGCCCACGTCAACCTGGAGGTCGACATGACCGCCAAGTACGTCGAGCGACTGCTCGCCTGGAAGGATCCGGTGACGTGACGCTGGCGCGGATCGAGGACGCGATCGCGGCGATCGGCCGCGGCGAGATCGTCGTCGTCGTCGACGACGAGGACCGCGAGAACGAGGGCGACCTGATCATGGCGGCGGAGTTCGCCACGCCCGAGAAGATCGCCTTCTTCCTGCAGCACACGTCCGGCGTGATCTGCGCCACCGTCACGTCGGAGCGGGCCCGCGAGCTGGCGCTGACGCCGATGGTGCAGCAGAACACCGAGAGCCAGCGCACCGCGTTCCTCGTCACCGTCGACGCCCGCCACGGCACCACGACGGGCATCTCGGCGGCCGACCGGGCGGCCACGATCCGGGCGCTGGTCGACCCGGCGACGCGGCCCGACGACCTGCTGCGCCCCGGCCACATCTTCCCGCTCGAAGGCGCGCGAGGGCGGCGTGCTGAAGCGGGCCGGGCACACCGAGGCCGCCGTCGACCTCGCCCGCCTGGCCGGCTGCCGGCCGGTCGGGATCCTGTGCGAGATCGTCAGCGCCGACCGCCACGACATGGCCCGGCGGCCCGAGCTGGAGCGGTTCTGCGCCGAGCACGGGCTGATCGATGATCTCGATCGCCGACATGATCCGCTACCGCCGGCGGACCGAGAAGCTCGTGCGCCGCGTCGGCACCGCCGCGCTGCAGACGACGTGGGGCGAGTTCGAGGTCGTCGTGTTCGAGTCGGTGCTCGACGGCAGCCGCCACCTCGCGTTCGTCCGCGGCGCCGTCCCGACCGGCGATGTGACGCTCGTGCGGGTGCACAGCGAGTGCCTGACCGGCGACGTCTTCGGCTCCGGGTTCTGCCAGTGCGGGCGCACGCTCGACGCCGCCATGCGCCGCATCGTCGAGGAGGGCGCGGGCGTGCTCGTGTACCTGCGCGGCCACGAGGGCCGCGGCCTCGGCGTGTCGCACACGCTGGCCGGCGCCGGCAGCGTCGACCCGGCGATCGACCTGGCGACGCCACCCGACAGCCGCGAGTACGGCGTCGGAGCCCAGATCCTCGCCGACCTCGGCATCACCAGGATGCGGTTGATGACCGACAACCCCGCGCGCTACGGCGGCCTCGAGGGCTTCGGCCTCGAGATCGCGGACCGCGTCGCCCTCGACATCTCGCGGGCCCGGGCCAATGGCTGAGGACGTCCGCAGCGCCGCCGCACCACAACCGGTGCTCGACGGGAGCGGCCTGCGCATCGCCATCGTCGCCGCCCGCTTCAACAGCCACGTCACCTTGCGGCTGCTGGAGGGCGCCCGCCGCGGGCTGGCCGACGCCGGCGTCGCCGACGACGACGTCACCGTGACGTGGGTGCCCGGCTCGTTCGAGGTGCCGGTCGCGGCACAGGCCATGGCGGCCACCCACGACGCGGTGATCTGCCTCGGCTGCGTGATCCGCGGCGAGACCGCGCACTTCGAGCACGTCGCCGGCCAGGCGGCGGCGGGGATCATGCGGGTCGGTCTCGACACCGGCAAGCCGGTCGTGTTCGGCGTGCTGACGACCGACACCCTCGACCAGGCGCTCGACCGCAGCCTGCCCGATCCCGGCGCCCACAACGCCGGCGCCGACGGCGCGGCGGTCGCCGTCGAGATGGCCGCCGTGCTGCGCGCCGCCCGCGCCTGAGCGCGCTCAGCCCGGGCGCACGCCGACTGTCACGACCGTGCGGCCGTCGCGATGCGTGACGGCGACCTCGTCGGCCAGCTGGCCCACCAGCCACCACCCGTACCCGCCGTCGCTCGTGCCCCGGTTGGGTCGCAGGTCGGGGTAGCGGTCGACCATCCCGTGGCCGCCATCGGTGACCTCGACGACGGCGTCGCCGTCGACCGACCACGCCCGCACCTCGACCGGCGGCGAGCCATGACGGCGCGCGTTGGTGACGAGCTCGGAGGCGATCAGGCGGAGGTCGTCGAGGCGCTCGCCGTGGAGGACGCCGGCGAAAACGTCGCTCATGGCGTGGCGCACCGCGGCCGGACTGGCGTCGACCAGCTCCACGGCTGCCGGCCCGGCATGCGCCGCGGCGGTGGCGACCGTCGCGCCGCGGTGGCGGTGGGGGCCGTGGGCCAGCTGCGCCGCGGCGAGCAGGTCCGGCGGCGTGACGGCGACGTCGTAGGCGCAGACGGCGCGCAGCGGCAGTTGCCCGAGGACGTCGTCGACGGCGGTCTCGTAGCGCAGCCACCGGCGATCGCGCGGCGTGCCGTCGAACGGGATGGCACCGATCGACCACGCCGTCGGAACACCGGCGGACACGGCATCGTCGGCGAACCGCCGCACGGTGGCCATGGCCACGCCCGGGCGGGCATAGCGGAAGTCGGGCGCGATGTAGGTCACGTCGCCGGACCGTCGACCCAGTGCCGCTTGCAACGACACCCGCTCGCGGTCGGCCAGGCACACGAGCACCGCGTCACCGGCGGCCATGCCCTCCAGCACGGCCGGGGCCAGCGCCACGGCCAATGCGTCGGGCCCGTCGTGGAAGACCGCGTCGTGGACGAACCGCGCGTGCGCAGCACCGGTCACCGTCGACTCGTCGATCATCCGACGCTCGGTCCGCACACGGCTCGCCAGCGTACGTGGTCTCGCTGCGTGATCATGAGCGGTTGGCACGACGTACCGTGTGGCGATGCAGGTGACGGTCCTCGGGGCGGGATCGTGGGGGACGACGGTGGCGGCGTTGATCGCCGCCCGGCACTCCACGGTCCTGTGGGCACGCAACACGTTGGTCGCCGAAGAGATCGACGGCGCCCACACCAACGAGACGTACCTCCCGGGCTTCACGCTGCCCGAGCCGTTGATGGCCACCGACGACCTCGAGAAGGCGATGCGCCACGCCGAGCTGCTCATCGTCGGCGTGCCGACGACCGCGATGCGCTCGACGCTGCACATGGCGCGCGAGTGGATCCACCCGTGGATCCCCGTCGTCAGCCTGTCGAAGGGCCTCGAACAGGGCTCGCTGCTGCGCATGACCGAGGTCATCGCCGACGAGATCCCCGGCCACCCGGTGGCCGCCCTGACCGGCCCCAACATCGCCAGGGAGATCATGGCCGGGCAGGCCGCAGCGAGCGTGATCGCCACCGACGACCTCAAGGTGGCCAACGCCATCCAGGCCGTGCTCACCCGCGGCCTGTTCCGCATCTACACCAACCACGACATCATCGGCTGCGAGCTCGGCGGGGCGCTGAAGAACGTCGTCGCCATCGCCTGCGGCATCGCCCAGGGGCTCGGCGTCGGCGACAACACCCGGGCGATGGTCATGACGCGCGGCCTGGCCGAGCTCAGCCGCCTCGGCGTGGCGATGGGTGGCGAGGCGCCGACGTTCGCCGGGCTGGCCGGGATGGGCGACCTCGTGACGACGTGCCTCAGCCCGTTCAGCCGCAACCGCACCGTCGGCGAGCAGCTCGGGCTGGGCAAGACGCTGGACGAGATCACGGCGTCGATGAACATGGTCGCCGAGGGCCTGAAGACGGCGGTCACGGCCCACGAGCTCGGCTGAGCGCTACGGCGTCGTCATGCCGGTGCACGAAGAGATCTTCCACGTCGTCACCGGGCGAGTCCGACGCCGCCGACGCCTACCGCGGCCTGCGCACCGTGCAGCCCGGCCACGAGTCGGACCCCGGCTGACGCACTGCCGATGGCCGACGACGAGCTGGACGACACTCGAGGAGATCCAGCGGCGCGTGCTGTGGCTGGCGGTGCGGATGGTCGACCACGCCAACCGCGAGCGGCCGCCCGGCGAGATCAAGGTCGGCGGCCACCAGGCGTCGTCGGCGTCGATGGTCGGGATCATGACGGCGCTGTGGTTCGGCCACCTCGGCGGGGCCGACAAGGTGGCCGTCAAGCCCCACGCCTCGCCCGTGTACCACGCCATCAAGTACCTCACCGGCGAGCTCGACCGCTCGTACCTCACGCGGCTGCGCGAGCTCGGCGGGCTGCAGGCCTACCCGAGCCGCACGAAGGACCCCGACGTGTTCGACTTCTCGACCGGGTCGGTCGGGCTCGGCGTCGTCGCCCCCCTGTTCGCCGCCGCTGCCCGGCGCTACCTCGACGCCCACTTCCCGGCCGATGCCGCCGGCGGCCCCGCCGGCCCGCTTCATCGCGCTCGCCGGCGACGCCGAGCTCGACGAGGGCAACGTGTGGGAAGCGATCACCGACCCGTCGCTGCAGGGCCTCGGCAACGTGATGCTGGTCGTCGACGCCAACCGCCAGAGCCTCGACCGCGTCATCCCGGACCAGAAGATCAAGAAGCTGATGGAGTTCTTCGACGGCGCCGGCTGGCACGTCGTCGAGGCCAAGTACGGGTCGCTGCTGACCGAGCCGCGTTCGACCGGCCGGGCGGCGACGCCCTGCGGGCCCACATCGACGCCATGTCCAACGAGGAGTACCAGTCGCTGTTCGCCCATCGCGGCGCCGAGCTGCGCGACCGGTTCCTCGCCGGCGCCGACGACGACGTCCACCGGCGTCGTGGCCGACATCCCCGACGACGAGCTGGCCCCGCTCGTGCAGAACCTCGGCGGCCACGACCTCGGCGTGCTGCTCGCCGCCTACCGGGCGTGCGACGAGGTGACCGACCGCCCGAGCGTCGTGTTCGCCTACACCGTCAAGGGCTGGGGCCTGCCGATCGCCGGCGACCCGCTGAACCACGCCGCCCTGCTGACCGGCGAGCAGATCGACGCGCTGCGGTCGTCGATCGGCCTCGACGTCGACACCGAGTGGGACCGCTTCGACCCGGCGTCGGCCGGCCGGGCGTGCGTGTGCGCCGTCACCGGTGGCGAGCTCAACAACGTCGCCGGTGCCGCCGCGGCCGGCGCTCCCGATCCCTGACGCCACGAACGTGCCGGCCGATCGGCACGACGTCGACGCAGGAGACGTTCGGCCGCGTGCTGACCCGCCTCGGCGACGTCGCCGGCGTGGCCGAGCGCATCGTCACCACGTCGCCCGACGTCAGCGTGTCGACGAACCTCGGCGGCTGGATCAACAAGGTCGGCGTGTTCGCGCCCGACCGAGGCCGTCGACTTCCTCGGCGCGGACCGCCTGCTGCGGTGGCGGCAGTCGCCGGCGCGGCCAGCACATCGAGCTCGGCATCAGCGAGATGAACCTGTTCCTGCTGCTGCACGCCCTCGGCCTCGGCCACGAGCTGCACGGCCAGCCACGTGCTGCCGATCGGCACCGTCTACGACCCGTTCGTGTGCCGCGGCCTGGACGCCTTCGATCTACGGCCTCTACTCGGGCGCCCGCTTCGTCGTCGTCGGCACGCCGGCCGGGATCACGCTGGCCCCGGAGGGCGGCGCCCACCAGTCGACGATCACGCCGTCGATCGGCCTCGAGCTGCCCGGGCGTGACGTACGCCGAGCCGGCCTACGCCCGGGCCCTCGACTGGCTGCTGTGCGACGGCCTCGCCGCGCTCGGACGTCCCGACGGCGACGTCGCTGTACCTGCGGCTGTCGACGCGGCCGATCGACCAGGCCCCGTTCACCGCCGCCGTGGAACGGCTCGGCGCCGAGCGGCTGCGCGGCCGACGTGCTCGCCGGCGGCTACCGGCTGCGCGAACCCGACGGTCCGCCGCAGCCGTCGTGCTGGCCGCGTGCGGCGCCGTGCGTGCCCGAGGCGCTCGCCGCCGCCGCGGCGCTCGAGACGAGGGGCGTGCCGACGCTGGTGCTCGACCTCACCGTCGCCGGACCGGCTGTACCGCGGCTGGCGCGACGGGCTGCGAGCCGCCGGCGACGACCGGCGCGTCCGGCCGCCGGCGACCACCACCTCGCCGCGCTGCTGGCCCCGGCCGAGCGGCGGGTGCCGATCGTGACCGTGCACGACGCGGCCGTCCCACCACCTGGCGTGGCTCGGCTCGGTGTTCGGCGCGCCCGTGGTCCCGGTCGGCGTCGACGAGTTCGGGCAGTCCGGCAGCATCCCCGAGCTGCTACGGCGTCTTCGACCTGCTGCCCGAGCAGATCGTCAACGCGGCCCTCGGGGCCGTCAGCTGCTAGCGCCGCCGCGGTCGAGCACGGCCATCCGGAACGGGATGTCGGTGTTCTCGTCGAGGTGGTAGCTGGCGCACACGCGGTGGTAGCCGTCGGCGATCTGCAGGGCGATGTCCTCGCGCAGCTCGCCGCGCACCAACAGCACCGGTGACAGCGCCTTGCCGGCCGCCACCTTGGCGATGTCGCCGGCGACGTGCTTGTTGTCCGCCGGGAGCAGGATCGAGGCGCGACGCCCGCAGCAGGTCCTTGGCCTTGCCCGTCTGCACCGGGGCCTTCTTGAGCTGGGCGACGAGGTGATCGATGACGTCCTTGTCGGTCAGCAGCGACAGGTAGGCGGCGGCCGCCGGGTAGTCGTGGTCATCTGGATCGTTCTTCCACGTCACCTTGGTCACTCGGGAGAGCCTCGCGCGTCCCGCTAATGTCCGCGCGGTGGATGTGAGCCGAGCGAGTCTTCGAGCGAGCGAACGAGGTGGCTCGGACGATCTGGCGGCGTTCCTCGATGATCGCCTGGAGTGGCGGCGCCTGTTCTCCGAGGCGTGGGGCACGTTCCTCCTCGTGCTCGTCGCCGCCGGCGCGCCGGTGGTCGGGGCCCTCCCGGCCGGCAGCGGGCTGAGCCTGCCCGTCAAGGTGATCGCGCCGGGCGTGATGGTGATGGGGATCATCTACTTCATGGGCACCGTGTCGGGCGCCCACCTCAACCCGTCCGTGACGTGGGCCTTCGCCCTGCGCGGTGACTTCCCGTGGAAGCGGGTGCCCGGGTACCTGCTCGCCCAGGCGTGGGCGGGTTCGCCGCCGCCGGCTTCCTCGCCGTGCGTGTTCGGCGGCATCGTCAACGGTGCCACCCTGCCGGGCAACGGACATCACCAACGCCCAGGCCTTCGTCACCGAGCTGGTGCTGACGCTCGGCCTGGTGAGCGTGATCCTCGGCACCGCGACGGGCGCCCGCAACATCGGCACCAACGCGGCGATCGCCGTCGGCGGCTACATCGGGATCGTCGCCGTGTGGGGCGCGCCGATCTCGGCGCCGTCGATGAACCCGATGCGCTCGCTGGCGCCGGCCGCGCTGGCCGGCTAGATGGCGACGTACTGGATCTACCTGCTCGCCCCGCTGCTCGGGGCGACCGTCGCCGTCGGGTTCGAGTTCGTCCTGCGCGGCAAGGGCGGTGCCGGACGAGCCGCCGCCGAGGGCACGCTCAGCCCGCAGGACCCGACGGCCACGTAGCGGTCAGCTGATCGAGCCGCGGTCGCCGGCCGCCTCGCCGGTGACGGCGGCCTTCAGCACGGCGATCGCCGAGCCGATGCGGCCGCTCGGTGCGTCCCAGTACTCGCCGTCGCTGACGTCGAACCGGAGCGCGGCCGCCAGGGGTCGTCCTTGCCGTCGAAGAACACGGCCGCCGCCGGGTTCCAGAGCGCCTCGACCGCGCTCCGGTCGGCAGCACGGCCGCCGTGCCGTTGAGCGACAGGTACACGTTGTGGCGCACGTCGCTGACGGCGATGTGCACGACCGTGTCGGGCTCCCCGAGCGCCTCCGCCCAATCGGCCGTGCGGTCGACGAGGAAGGAGATCGCGGCCGTCGACGGCCGCGACGGTCAGCGGCCGCGACGAGTGGTCGTGCCGATCATGGTCATCAGCATCACGATCGTGCCGCCGTCGATCAGCTCGTCGAGGGGCTTGGCGGGATCTGGGTCAGCCATGTGTCGTGCGTTCCCGATCCCGCCGCGACGAACACGGGCCACCCTGATCCGGCGACCGATACCGTCCGCATGACCGAGCGAGTCTTCGAGCGTGGGCATCGCAAGCGCGTCCTCAGATCACAGGTGCACCAGACCGCCGGATGGACCGTCGCCCATGGTGACCGTACGCTCGGAGCATGACGGTCGATCAGGAAGAGGACCTCGCCGGGCTGCAGCTCGCCGGGCGGGCCGTGGCCGAGGCACGCGACGCCATGCTCGCCGCGGTCGCAGCCGGGCGTGTCGACGGCCGACCTCGACGCCGTCGGGCGCGAGGTGCTCGACCGCCACGGCGCCCGCCCGGCGCCGCCGACGGTCGGGTTCCCGGCGGCGACGTGCGTCAGCGTCAACCACGAGGCCGCCCACGGCATCCCGTCGCCGACCGGGTCCTCGCCGATGGCGACCTCGTCAACGTCGACGTGTCGGCCGAGCTGCACGGCTACTGGGCCGACACCGGTGCCAGCGCTGCCGTCGGCCAGGTGTCGCCACATCGCCCGCCGCCTGCTCGAGGCCACCCGGCTCGCCAACCGCGACGGCCTCGCCGCGGCCCGCGCCGGCGAGCCGTTGCGCCACATCGGCCGGGCCGTGCAGCGCCGGGCCCGCCGCTACGGGTTCAGCGTGATCCAGAACCTCAACGGCCACGGCACCGGCCGCAACCTGTGGGAGACGCCGAGCGTGCCCGGCTACGAGGACCCTCGCGATCGCACCCGCCTGTGGGAGGGCCTCGTGCTGGCCATCGAGCCGTTCCTGTCGACGGGCGCCACGTGGGCCGACGAGGCCGCCGACGGCTGGACGCTCGTCACGCCCGGCCACCTGACGGCCCAGTTCGAGCACACGGTCGTCGTCACCCACGGCCGCCCGCTGATCCTCACCGCCTGACCGATCCGCCGCCGCTCTTCCATCGGAGTGTTTCGTGCGGGGCTTCCCCGCACGAAACACTCCGATGTCCAACACTCGATGAACGTGGGGTCAGCCGCGGTGGGGCCAGCTGACGGGGCCCGGGCGGCGCAGCGGGGCGGCCAGGTGGCGAACTCGCACAGGAACGGGCGGGTGTCGCGAGGGTCGATGATCTCCTCGACGCCGAACGCGCCGGCGGTGCGGAACGGCGACCGGATGGCGTTCATCCGCTCGTCGATCTCGGCCCGCAGCCGGGCGCGGTCCGGCGCCGCGTCGAGCTCGGCCCGGTAGGCCGCCTCGATGCCGCCCTCCAGCGGCAGCGAGCCCCAGTCGCCCGACGGCCACGCGGCGCGGAAGGCGACCCGGGTGTGGTCGGAGTGGGCGGCGCCGCCGACGCCGAACACCCGGCGCAGGATGATCGAGCACCACGGCACCTGCGCCTGGTAGACCGCGGCCAGCGCCCGGGCGCTGTGGCGGATCGTCGCCGCCCGCTCGGCCTCCACGCCGATGACGATGCCGGGCTGGTCGACGAGGTGCACGACCGGGAGGTGGAACGTGTCGGCCAGCTCGACGAAGGCCTCCATCTTCATCGACGAGTCGGCCGTCAGCCCGCCGCCGTAGAACGTCGAGTCCGACGACAGGACGGCGACCGGCCAGCCGTCGAGCCGGGCCAGCCCGGTGACCGACGGAACGGCCCCAACCGGCGCCGATCTCGAACCACGAGTCGCGGTCGACGACGGCCTCGATGATCGGCCGGATGGCGTAGCCCTGGCGGCGGTGGCGCGGGATGGCGCCGATCAGCCAGTCCTCGCCGGCGCTCGGGATCGTCGTCGGGCTCGGTGCGCTCGGCCAGCTCGTCGACCGACGACGGCAGGTAGGAGAGGAACTGGCGGGTCCGCTCGAACGCCTCGTGCTCGCTGTCGACGACGTCGCTGACCGTGCCGTTGTGGCCGTGGATGTGGGCGCCGCCGAGCTCCTCCTTGGTCACCGTCTCGCCGAGGTGGGCCACGAGCGGCGGCCCGGCGACGAACACCTGCGAGATGTCGCGCACCATCAGCGAGTAGTGGCTGGCGACGACCCTGCGCCGCGCCGAGCCCGGCGACCGAGCCGAGGGCCAGCGACACGACGGGCACCGTCGCCAGGTTGGCGACGACCCACTCCCAGCCCGGGTTGGCCGGGATGTAGGTGTAGCCCGGACTCCTCGAGCGACTTGATCGAGCCGCCACCGCCGGTGCCGTCGACGAGGCGCACGATCGGCACGCGGTACTCGTTGGCCAGCTGCTCGGCCATCACCTGCTTGGCGGCGATCGACGCGTCCGACGCCCCGCCGCGCACGGTGAAGTCGTCGCCGCCGACGACGATCGGGCGGCCGTCGAGCTGCGCCCGGCCCATCACGAAGTTGGCCGGCTGGAACCGTCGGGTGCCGTCGACCTGCAGCACCTGCTTGCCGGCGATGGCGCCGATCTCGTGGAACGAGCCGGGGTCGACGAGGTCGGCGATGCGCTCGCGAACGGTGAGCTTGCCGAACTGGTGCTGGCGGGCGACCTTGTCGGCGCCGCCCATCTCCTTGGCCTCGGTCTCGAGCCGGCGCAGCTCGTCGATCTCGGGCTGCCAGGTCGTCGCTGCTCTGTCGCTCACGGTGGCGAGCCTCGCACAGGACCCCTCGGTACGGTGATGCCGTGACGGCGCGGCAGCGGATCGTGACCGCGCTGCTCATCGGTGCAGTGGGCCTGGCGTTCGCCGACGCCTCGGTGGTCGCCCTGGCCCTGCCCCGACCTGTACGCCGAGTTCGACACGTCGATCGTCGGCGTGTCGTGGGTGCTGACGACGTACGCCCTCGTCGTCGCCGTGGTCGTCGGTGCCCGGTCGCCCTGCTGCACCGCCGGTGCCGCCCGCTGGACCTGCTCGTCGCCGGGACCGCGACGTTCGCCGTCGCCTCGCTGGTGGCCGGGTTCGCCAACAGCCTCGACCGATGCTCCTGGTCGCCCGCGCCGTGCAGGGCGTCGGGGCGACGCTGCTGCTGGCCGGATCGTTGCCGGTGCTCGGCGCCATCGTGCCCGTCGCCGCCGACGGCTCCAGCCGGGCGCGCCGATGGTGGGCGCTGGCCGGTGCCGTCGGCGCGGCGATCGGCCCGGCGCTCGGCGGCATGCTCACCCAGCTGTTCGCGTGGCGGGCGATCTTCTTCGTCCAGGCGCCGATCGTCGCCGGCGCCCTGCGTCGTGGCCCTCGAGCCTGCGGCTCGCAGCCCTGCGCAGAGAGGGCCACGTCCACGGTCGAGACCGGGCACCAAGCGGCGCAACGTCGATCATCGCCAACATCGGGTTCGCCGCTGGTGTTCGCAGCGCTCGTGGCCGCGCTGTTCCTCGGCGTGCTGCTGGCCATCGAGGTGTGGCGCTACAGCCCGATCGAGAGCGCGCTGCTGGTCAGCGCGCTGCCCGCTCGGGATGCTCGTCGGGCGCCGCTTCCAGGCCGCGCCGCCCGTCGACGTCGCCATCGGCGGCGCCGCCCTGCTCTCCCTCGGCCTCGCCGGTCTGGCGATGATCCCGGGCGCCGCACCCGTTCATGGCGGCGGCCGCCTTCGCCGCGTGCGGGGCCGGGTTCGACTTGCTCCACGAGGTGCTCGACGGGGCCGCGGTCCCCGCCGACGGGCCGGCGATCCGGGCCAGCGCGGTGTCGATCGGCGCTCGTCACGCCGGGCTGGTGCTGGGTCTGGCGCTGATCGCTCCGGTGCTGTCGTCGAGCCTCGATGCCGGCATCGACCGGGCCACGCTCGGCGCGACCCGCACGTTGCTCACCACCGACCTCGACCTGGCCGACAAGCTGCCGGTGACGTGGGACATGCGCTCGGCGATCGAGGATCGGCGCCGAAGGGCCAGGTGCCCGACCTGGCGACGGTGTTCGACGAGGCCGGCGCGGAGGGCGACAACGCGATGGCCCGCGCGCGCGATCAGCTGCTCGACACCGTCACCGACGCCGTGACCCGCTCGTTCCGCCCGGCCTTCGGGATCGCCGCCGTGCTGGCCGCGCTCGCCGCCATCCCGACGTTGCTCGTCGCCGGCCGCGGGTCGCACGGACGCGTCTGGCCGGCCCGGCGCCGCCGGGTCTCGACGATCGGGATCGGCGTGCTGTCGGTCGCCGCCGTCGGCCTGCTCGGCACCGAGGTGGTGCCGCGGCGCGTGGTCCGTCGGCGAGTTCACGGCCGAGGACCCGTGCACCGCGCCGCCCGATCCGTACTCGGGCGACGGCCTCGACGGGGTGCTGCAGCGACATCGCCCTGTCCACGCTGAACGGCGCGGCGTGCGAGCTGCACACCACGCGCGAAAGGCTCGTGCTGTCGCTCGACGAGAACAGCGGCTACAACGACGTGCACTGGGACAAGGCGACCTTGGAGGACGCCCTGAACAAGGGCGCCCACCGCGCCATCGACGACGCAGAGGAGCTCGACGCGATCCCTGGCTGGGCCGGGTCCGCGCTCGGCTTCCTGGTGGATCAGGCCCCGATCGGCTGGCTCGTCGAGCGCATCCCGATCGGCGACTGAGCCGCTGGGCCAGGGGCGCCAGCCCAGACGACTCGGTGGCCTAGGGAACGGTCAGCGTGCTCGTCGCCATGTGATCGCCGGTGACGGTCAGCCGGTACCGCTCGTTGCACGCCGGCGGTGTGATCGAGGTGCTGACGGCGACGGTGCCCTCGCGGTCGACGATCTGCGTGCCGCGCAGCACGACGGCAGCCGGGCAGGCACCGTCTGCGAGCGCGTCGACCTCGAGCTCGACGACGGAACCGCTCGGCAGCACCGAGAGCTCGACCGCGACGTCGAGCCGCCTGCTCTGCGCGGATCCGGCGATCGTGAGCCCGAGTGTGGTCGAGTCCGGCGAGCCGGCCTCGGCGACGCCGATGACGCCGGCGACGGCACCGAGCACGACGGCGATCACGAGCAGCCAGCTGGCGACGACGGCGAGGCGCGCCCGCCGCAGCTGCCCCTCGTACCACCGTTGGAGCAGCTCGAGCTGGCGAACCTCGACACGCTGCAGCCGCAACGCGAGGTACAGCACGGCCAGGACCACCCCGACGACGGCACAGGCGACGGCCGCCAGCCGCGAACGACCGTGCAGCACCGCTCAAGCTGGTCTGCGCAGAGACGAGACCGACGGCGCCGAGCAGCGTGCCGACGGTCGCCACCGTCCCGACCGTGGCGCGGGCGTTGGCGTTGGCACGAGCCAGGGTCTCGGCCATCGTCATCGAGTCCCGCAGCTGGATCAACCGCTGCTCCTCGGGAGTCGGCGCCTGTCCGACGCCGACGTCGGCTGCGGTCATGCCCCGGCTCGGTACGTGCCCCGGCACACGACATCGTGACCGTCTCCGGCCGGACATCGAACGGCGACCTTGAACGCCCCGGCACCGGAGTGGCGACGCAGTCGCATGCCCGATCCGGGGATCACGAGGCCGACGTCCTCGACCTCGGCGATCACCCGGTCGGTCAGATCGGTGTGGTGCTCAGGACACGCGAAGCGTGCTGGAACGGTGCTGCTCATCCTCATCACCTCCTCGATCTCGCAACAGGGCCCGCACCTCATCGACGACACCGCCTCGCGTCGCCAACTGGTCGATCGACAGCGAGCTGAGGTCGCGATGCGCGACTCGCAGCAACGCCCGTCTCCGTCCCGGGTGCCGGACCGATGCCAGCTGGCCGAGCACCCGTCCGTACTCGTCCATCGCGATGGATTCGCGGCCTTCGGAGCACAACACGGCGAGCGCGAGGTCGAACGCGGTGCCGAGGTTCGTCGGATCCAGTGCGATCGCGGACACGAAGGCATCGATGGCGTCGTCATGGTGGCCGAGCCGCAGCTCAGCCCAGCCCAGCGCGGCCAGCTGCGCCGCATCGGGGCGCTCCTCGGCTCGGGCGCTCGCAGCGACCGCTTCGAACACCTCCGTCGCGTCGTCGTCGAGCGCCGCGGCGAGGCACGCCTCGGCGTACAGCACATCGTCCTCGACCGTCGTGCCCAGCTCGCGAGCCGCACGGTAGGCGTCGATCGCCCGGCGGGCGGCCTGCCGATCCGGAGCCCCGTCGTCGCCGGCGAACACGTCGAGCAGCTCGAGCCACCCGAGGTGGCTCCATGCGAACGCCATCTCGGGAGCGAGCTCCTGGGCCCCGCGATGTGGCGATGGGCCTCGTCCAACTGATCGATGTCGGCGTGGACGGCCGAGAGCACGGCGTGGGCCCACGCGTAGTCGGGGGCCAGTCGGAGGGCGTGGGACAACGACTCCAGCGCGGCGTCGTAGTCGTCGAGGGAGTACTCGGCGGCGCCGAGACTGGCCAGGGGCCACGGATCGTCGGGCATCACCTCCACCGCCTCGCGCAGCACCTCGATCGCCTCCGGGAGGCGGTTGCGAGCTCGCAGCAGGTCGCCCAGCTCCACCCGCGCCCAATGCAGCTCCGGGTTGAGGGTGATCGCCCGGCGCAGGTCGTCCTCGGCCTCGTCCTCCTTGCCTCCCATCGCCTCGAGGATCTGCCCGCGAGTGCCGATCAGCCAGCCGTCCTGGCTGTCGAGGTCGAGACCGGCGTTGGCATGCTCCAACGCCTCGACGAAGTCACCACGCACACGGTAGGCCTCGGCCGCGGACTGGCACGCGCTGAGGCTCGCGGGATCCAACGCGACGGCCCGCTCGAACCGTTCGATCGCGCCGTCGAGGTCGTCGCTCTGCGCGGCGCGACCGAGTACCACCAGGCACTCGGCAAGCGCGACGTCGACGCGCGGCGACCACGCCGGATCGCCGATGGCGAGCTCGAGCTCCGGCACTGCCCGCTCGGGCTCGCCGACCGCCAGGTGCGCCAGTCCGAGGATCGCGTGGGCCCGCCGAGAGTCCACCATCGCGGCCTCGACGATGCGCTGCGCCGCGACGGCGTCACCGGCATCGAGCAGGGCATGGGCCAGGGGGAGTCCCAACAGCTCATGGGCAACACCACGCTCGAGCGCCTGCCCTGCCTTGTCGACGGCGTCCTCGGCGCGTCCGACCTCACGAAGGAGCTCCACCTCCGGCACGAGCAGCCCGATGTTGTCCGGCTGGGCGCGCTGTGCGGTCCCGACGACCTCGAGTGCCTGCTGCGGATGACCCGTCGCCCGCAGGGCGCGAATCAGGCGCGCGCTCGGCTGCGCCGCGGTCGGTGTCGCCGCCGCGAGCTCCCGCAGGATCTGGAGGGACGCGTCGACCGCCTCGTCGACCACGATCGACAGCTCGGCCCGCAGGCCACGCCACAGGCGATCCGTCGGGTCGACCGCCAACGCCATGTCGACGGCCTCGATCGCCTCTCGGTGCCGACCCAACGCGACGAGCACGTGCGCCCGAGCATCCAGCAGCCACAGGTCATCGGAGAACTGTGCGAGGGCCTGATCGACGATCTCGAGGGCATCGGCCGGCCGGCCCAGCTCCAGCGTCGCGAGGGCGCCGACGACCCAGGCGCCGGCGAGCAGCGGTTGCGAACGCTGCAGTTCGCCGACACGCGCCAAGGCCTCCTCCGTGCGGCCGACGGCCACCAGCGCCTGGCAGTGCCCGAGCACCGCCCGTGGATGGTCGGGCACGGCCTGCATCGCCAGATCGAAGTGGTCGCGTGCGTTGTCGAACTGACCCATCTCGGCGAGCAGCGATCCGGCATCGACGTCCGCGGCCGCGGTCGCCTGATCCTGGCCGTCCTGGTGGTAGGCGTCGGCGAGCGCGGCGGCGAGCTGCGGTTCATCCGGGTAGCGCTCTCGTACGGCCCGCAGCAAGCGGATCGCGCTCGTGCGCTCGCCATGTGACAGCAGCTGGTCCGCCACGCGGAGCACCAGCTCCATCAACACGTCCTGGCCGGCCTCCGCGGCATGGACCAGTGGATCGACGGCATCCCGGGGGCGACTGGCGAGGGCGAGCACCATCCCATAACCCGCCAGTCCCGACGGTCTGAGGCTGCCGGCCTGCCCGAGCAACTGCTCGTAGGCGACGACGCTGTCGTTGAGGACCTCGCTCGCCTCCTTGCGCTCGAGCAACGTCGCCGTCACGGCCTCCACCGCCAACCCGTCGGCCCGCAGCTCGGCGCGCCGCGCCGGCATCAGTGCCGGCATCGCGGACGTCGAATCGGCGTCGAGGTGACGCAGCAGGCGGACCGCCGCGCGACGCGCCTCGCGCCACTCGCTTCGGCACATGCGGGCGCGGGCCAGGTTCAGCTCGGCCAGCAGCCGCGTCGGCGGATCGGCCACGAAGTCCCACCGACGTTCCGCCGCGGTCTCGACGTCGCAGCCGTTCATGGCCGCACCGCCCGTCCGACGTTCGACCCACCACCGGGGTCGCCGCCACCCCGCGCTTCGCCGCGCTGGGTGATGATCGTCTCGCACAGGCTGAGGGCCACGTCGCCGAGCGCACCGACCCGAGACGCGGCCTCGGCCGCAAGCTTGTGGTCGCACGAGCTGGTCGCGAGGACGCGCGCTCGCCACGCCGCGTTCAGCGACTCGCGGATGTGGTCGTCCGCATCGGGCACCGGACAGGTCGGCAGGCCCCCGTCGAGCTCACCGATCCACGCCGAGCTCCAGCGGATCGCCTGCTGCGAGTGCCGCCGTTCGTACGCGGCACGCCGATAGCTGACGAGGTGCGACTTGAAGCTGTTGTGGATGTCGGCCGGATCGATGGGTGGCGGCATGTCCAACTCGGGCGACGCGTCGTCGACGGACACGCCTCGTGCCGCCGCGACGGATTGGCGCCAGTAGTCCGCGAGCTGGTCGACGATGTCGCCGTGCAGCGGCATGTCGTCGTCCACCGGCTCGTTCATGTAGCGGAGGGTGGCCAGGATCGTCGCCGCCCGTTCTTGGTCGGACACCGGCTGACGCTGGTCGCACATGGGGCTCAGGCGCAGCATGAGGGCCGCATAGGCGTAGGCCGGACCGGCGAGGAGCGTCGCGAGGGCGTCCGCCAGCAGGACCCGCACCCGCTGGCACTGGTGCTCGTAGACGTCGCGCATCCGCTCGACCGGCCCCAGCGGGGAGACGTCGTCGGCCGCGCCCTCCGGTCCCCAACGCCGGCCGAGGATCTCGAGGTCGTCGACATCATCGGGGGACGCGAGCCGCTGGAGGACGTAGCCGAGGTCCTTGCCCTCGGCCAGGCGCGCCAGCACGTCGGGGTGCGCCGTGGTGATCTCGTGCTCGGCGAACCGCGTGCTCACCGCCGCGGCGTACGACTTCAAGCCCGACTTCTCGATCACGACGTGGCCGTACTCGTGCGCGACGAGCGGCAACGTCCACACGGTCCACTCCGGGAACTGCATCTTGGCGACCCGCCGCATCGTCGAGGACAGCCTGACGTCGATGCCCGGGATCGAGAAGGAATCCTGGCGCACGGTCGCGCTCGCCAGCTCCTTGATGTACTCGTCGGCCACGACGCAGATGCGCTCCTCGTGGATCCGATCACGGAGGGCCAGGCCGCCGAGCAGGTCGAGGCACTCCCTGAACACCTCCTCACTCGCCGCGTGCACACGCTCGTAGCGGCGCCAGCCCTCGAGCTCGGTGATCTCCTCGCTGATGACCTGGTGCTGGACGACGTCGAGCCGACGGTGCAGCGCGCCGGCCACGTTGTAGACCTCCTCGACGGCGTTGTCCCAGAGCCCGTCGTCCACGTCGAACGCGTTGAGGACCAGCTTCTTCTTCCACGTGTCCGGGTGCTGCGCTTGCTCCAGGTGGTGACAGAGCGCGTCGATCCGCACCTGCAGCATCGTCCGTGGCATCAGTGTCCTCCATCGTTGAGTTGTCGCAGCCGTTCGACTGCACGTCGTCCGAGGGTCTCGATCCCCAAGCGCGTCTGGTCCTGGCGGCGCGCCAGCCACGCGCCGTTGACGACATCGGCGCGGGCGACGGTTCCCGACGCGACCGGCGCGTCACCGGCGACCAAGCGATCCCGCTCGTCGAGCGCGGCCGCCCACCCGGCCCAGCGACTGATGGGGAGCTGCTCGGCGACGAGGCGCACGAGGGCGTCGCCGTACGGTGCGTCGTCGACGGGCGCGTGGCCCTCGGCGCCGCCCGCTCCGGCGACCAACTGGGCCCAGGTCTCGCCGATCCGCTCGGCTGCCCACCGGTCGCGTTCGGCGCCCGACGCGCGGAGGGTCGCAAGGATGATGCGCATCCGCTGCTCCGCCGGCGGATGGCTGTCGGTCGGGGTGTGGGAGAGCAGCGGGTCCAACACCTCGAGGCAACACGCGAACCCATAGGCGGGTCCGATGACGTAGGTGGCGAAGCTGTCGGCGAACAGCTCCTGCATCCACGACCACGATTGCTCCGTGCGGTCGTCCTGGGCGTCGAAGAGCTCGTCCAGAGGATGCACGGCGCCGAACCCTTCGGGGGTGACCAGCATCGGGCCGACGAAGTGACCGAGCTCGTGCACCACCACCGGCAGCTCCCAGATCGAGGCCGCCGGTGCCCGCACCTCGATCATCCGGCTCGCCCGCGAGAACTGCTCGCACCGTCCCATGATCGTGAACGAGCCCCAGTGCAGGACCGGCGTGGTGGCGACGAGCTCGTCGATCAGCGCATCCGCGAGCTCGCAGTAGCCGTCATCGAGACCCAGCGTCCGCGCCGCGGCCCCGGCCAGGAGCCGAACGCACTCGTCCAGGAGGTCGTCGACCTGCGTCCGCAGCGCGTGCAGCCATGCCCATCCGCTGGCCGGGTCGCCGGCGTGGTCCGCGACGACGGCGACGAGCTCGATGGCCTCCGCCTTGGTCGTCGCCACTCGGTTGCTGACCACGGATCGAAGGCGGTCGCGCAGACCCGGGTCGATGCGCTCGAGCAGCGCATCCATCAGCGAGACGTCGCGGACGACCGCCTGGGCGCGGCGTTCGAGGACCAGCATCGAGCGGTCCACCCCGGGCGCCTGACCCACCTCCTGCCGATGTTCGTTGACCGACTCGGTGCCGACCGATCCCATGCGCGTCCCCTGTCACGTCGTCGCACCCTGGAAGGGGCGGCCACGTCCGGCGGAGATACATCGATCTCGACAGCTCGCCGACCGTTGCATGGTCGAGCCTCGATGGCGGTTCGCACCGGCGTAGCGTCTGACGACGTGCTGCGGATCCGTCGTGTCCTGGCGGCCGTCGCGGTCGGGCTCGTGGTGACCTCGTGCGGCGGTGGGGACGGCGGCGGCATCGACGAGGCCGCGCTGCGGGCGCGGATCGCCGAGCGGTCACCCGGCGCCAGCCAGGAGGTGATCGACGTGACGGTCGACGTCGTCCGCAACGCGTGCGAGCACGGTGACCGCCGGGCGATGACGCAGCTGCGAGCCGAGGATCCCGACGGCTACGCCCTCGCTCGCTTCGCCTGCCCCCAACAGGCCGCGACGGCGACCGAGACCACGGGCTGAACTCGTCCGTCGGTGCGCGAGCGACCGGCGAGACTGGGCGATGGCGCGGATCTGGGTGGCCGACACCGAACCCAACCAGCGGTTCACGATGTACACGCGGGGCAACGTCGGCGAGGTGTTCCCGCATGTGATGACCGCGCTCACCGGAACCTTGATCGGCGACGCCGTTCGGCATGGGCAGATCGAGGTGTTCGTCGAGATGGGCGTGTTGCGCCGGCACGAGGTCACCGGTCCATCCGTCGGAACGGGGGTGTTCGGCGGGTACCTCTACATGAGCGGGTCAGCGCTGCGGCTCTTCGGGGTGCGGATGCCGGGCATGTCACCTCGCGACGCCGACGAGCAGGTGATGGGTGAGGTCACCGACGTGCCGCCCTATCGCCCGGCCCGAGGCGACCGCAACCTGCTCGCCACGCTGGCGCTCAGCCGCTACGTGCTGAAGCTGCTGCGATCACCTGATCTCGGTCCCTCGAGCGCGCCCGCGCCGATGCCCGGTCCTGGTTGGCCACGATGCCCGACCTCGGTGCGGCGTCCGACGAGGACCTGCTGCGCTGGCTGGAGTCGTACCCACCCCGGCAAGCCGCCAGCATGAAGCGGCTCCTCGAGTTCAGCATGCTCGCCGGCGCGCCACGCGGCCTGCTGGACCGGTTCCTCGCACCGGTGGCCGCGCCGCCGGGTCTGGCGAACCGCATCGTGGGTGGCACCGGCGAGATCGACTCGGCGCAGTTGGCCCAACAGCTGTGGGCCCTCGGCCGGCTGGTGGCCACCGACGAGGCGCTGTCGGACATGTTCGATGACGGTCTCGACGACATCGCGGTCCGCACCCGCACGACGCCGCTGCAGCCGGCCGTGGACGCCTTCCTCGCCGACCAGGGGCATCGCGGCAACGACGAGTACGAGCTCGCCGTCCCAGCATGGGGGATGGACCCGGCACCGGTGTACGCCGCCATCGACCGGCTGCGCCGAGCACCCGCCGACCGGGATCCGGTCGTGATCGCCGGACGTCTCGCCGCCGACGCCGACGCCGCCGTGACCGAGGCCGCCGCGCTGGTGCCGCGCCGCTCGCGCTGGATGTTGCGGCGGTGCGCGATGGTCTCCCGACAGGGGTCGATCGGTCGCGAGCGGGCCAAGGACATCTTGGTGCTCGAGAACCTCGGCGCCCGCCGCGTGCTCCACGAGCTGGCTCGTCGAGCCGCCGAGCGCGGCGGCCCGAGCGATCCCCGCGAGGCGTTCTGCGTGACCGCCACCGAGCTCCCGGAGTTCGTCGCGCGGCCGACGGAGTTCGCGGCCGTCATCGCCGAGCGGGCCGCCCTCCAGCGCTACCTCGACGAACGGATCCCGCCACCGTGGTTCGACGGTCACATCTCGGATCCGGCCACCTGGCCGCTCCGCGCGACGAGCGGTCCTGCTGCGCCCGCCGTCGGCGCGACGATCACCGGCATCGGCGTCAGCGGCGGCGCCGCATCTGGTCCGGCCCGGGTGATCGTCGACCCTGGCGACCCGCGCCAGCTCGAGCCCGGCGACGTCCTCGTCTGCGCGATCACCGACCCGTCGTGGACACCGCTCTTCCTCAGCGTCGCGGCCGTCGTGTGCGACACCGGCGCCGTGCAGAGCCACGCCGCGATCATCGCCCGCGAGCTCGGCATCCCGGCCGTGCTCAGCGTGCCCGGCATCACCGCCGTCCCGGATGGCACCATCCTGCACGTGGACGGCGACGCCGGCACCGTGGTCGTCGGCGCCCCGCCGGACTGAGCGGCGGCCAGCCCCGCCTAGCCCTCGCCGGAGCGCAGGCGAGCCAGCCAGCCTGGCTCGGGCTGATCGGCGGCGAGCGCGCGCTGGCGGGCGCGCAGCACGTCGGTGCGCGTGCAGATGCCGACGAGCCGGTCGTCGTCGAGCACGGGCAGGTGGTCCACCGACTCGTCGAGCATCGCTTGCAGCGCGAGCAGCACGCTGTCGTCGGCGGCGACACTGATGAGGTCGCCACCGAACAGCTCGCCGACGGTTCCCTCGTGCGGGCCATCGACGGCGGCGAGCAGGTCGGAGCGAGTGACGATCCCGACGCAGCGGCCGGCGGCGTCGACCACCGGGCAGGCGCTGTGGCGCCCGGTGACGAGCGCCGTGCGAGCCTCCTCGACGGACGCGTCGGCCGACACGGTCTGCACCGCCGTCGTCATGATCTCGCCGACCCGGGTGTTCGCCATGACGTCGGGCCCGTAGTCGCCGGGCACGCTGACCCGCCGGCGCGACAGCTTCTCGGTCATCAGGCTGTCGCGGAGCGTCACGCGCGTGACGATCTCGGCGAGCACCGTCGCCAGCATCAGCGGGAGGATGGCGTTGTAGTCACGGGTCAGCTCGAACACGAAGACGATCGCCGCGAACGGCGCCCGTGTGGCGGCGCCGAACGTGGCCGCCATCGCGACCAGCGCGAACGACGTGGGTGACAGCGACGGCACCAGGTGGTGGGCGAGCTCGCCGATCAGCCCGCCAGTGCAGGAGCTGATGATGAGGATCGGCGCCAGCGTGCCGCCCGACGTCCCCGACGCCAGCGCCAGCCACCAGATCACGAGCTTGCCGACGGCGAGCGTGAGGAGCGTGGCGATCGCCAGCCTCCCGGCAAGGGCGTCGTCGATCACGTCGTAGCCGACACCGAGCGCCCGCGGCACGAGCAGGCCGAGCGACGCCCACGCAACGGCGCCGACGATCGGGTGCCAGAACTCGGCGATCGGCAACCGGCGATAGGCGCGCTCCACCGCGAACAGGCCGCGGGCGATCAGCGTGGCCAGCCCACCGCAGAGGATGCCGAGGGCGGCGAACCACGGCAGCTGGGTGATGCCGGCGAAGTGGTGCGCCGGCACGGCGAACAGCGGGCCGGCGCCGAACGTGGCCGCGTGGATGGCGCCGGCGACGCTCGTCGCGACGACGAGCGGGACCAGGGCGCGCGTCGAGAACTCGAACAGCAGCAGCTCGATCGCCAGCACCACCGCCGCCAGCGGCGTGCCGAACGTCGCCGCCATGCCGGCGGCGGCGCCGGCGGCGAGCATGATCTTGCGCTCGCTCGCCGACACGTGCAGGACCTGTCCGAGCAACGAGCCGATGGCCCCGCCGGTGACGATGATCGGGCCTTCGGCGCCGAACGGGCCGCCGGTGCCGATGGCGACCGCGGCCGACAGCGGCTTGGCGATGGCCGTGCGCGGCGCGACCCGGCTCTGGCGGACCAGCACCGCCTCCATCGCCTCTGGGATGCCGTGGCCGCGGATGATCGGCGACCAGCGGGCGAGCAGGCTGACGACCGTGGCGCCGAGCACGGCGGCCACCACGATCAACGGCGACGGGTCGAGGTCCTTGAAGCTCGGCACGGACCAACCCCACTGGTGGAACAGGAACAGGTTGGTGAACAGCCCGATCAGGTGGACCAGGACCCACGCCGCCCCACCGGCGGCGGCACCGATGACCGCGGCGAGCACGGCGAGCCGGAGGTGGGGGATGCGGGAGAGCGTGCGACGGGCCACGACATGAAGTATCGTGGCACGATATGTCGTCTCGCAACCCGCGCCTCACCGACGACGACTTCCGCGAGCTGCTGCGGTTCCGCGACGCGCTGCGACGGTTCCAGCGGTGGTCGGAGGGCCAGGCGCGCGCCGCCGGGTTGACCCCCGCCCAGCACCAGTTGCTCCTCGCGGTGCGCGGCCACGACGGCGATCCCACGATCGGCGACGTCGCCGAGCACCTGATGCTGCGCCACCACAGCGCCGTCGAGCTCGTCGACCGCGCCGAGCGGGCCGGGCTCCTCGTGCGGCGGACCGATCCCGATGATCGGCGCGTCGTCCACCTCGAGCTGACCGCCGACGGTGCGGCCCACCTGGTCGCACTGACGGCCGCCCACCTCGCCGAGCTCCGACGCTTGCAGGGTGGGCTGCGGATCCCGCTCCTCGCCGGCTGAGCCCGGTCAGCCGATGAGCGACCGGCCGAGCTCGTAGGCCGCCCAGAGGTCGTCGCCCGTGTACCTGGCGGCGGCCAGCTCGAGCAGGTGGTCGTCCGCGTTGACGGCGACGGTGTGCGGCAACGCCCGGAACAGCGGGGCGTCGGACATCGAGTCGCCGAACGCAACGCATCGGTCGGGACCGATGCCGGCCGCCGCGAGCTCCGTCGCCACGAGTCGCGGCTTGTCGTCGGGCGTCAGGATCCCGCTCGGATCGAACGCCACACCGGCGTAGGGCGGGACGGGGAAGCGCGAGCCGTGCACGGCGTCGGCGCCGAGGCCAAGCAGCTCGCGGGCGAAGAAGTCGGGCGACATCGTGATCACGAGCGAGCGCTCCTGGCGGGCCCGGATGTCGGCGAACACCTCGGCCGCCCGGTCGAGCAGCCGGGCGGCGCGGAACGTCGCCGTGACCTGGGCCGCGGTGAGCGGGGCGAACAGGTCGTGGACCTCGGCGGCGAAGCCCCGCGTGTCGAGGTCGCCGGCTGCGAACCGGGCCTCGAGGTCGTGCAGCTGGTCGCCGGCACCGAGCGTGCCGGCGAGGGCGACGCTGGCCGTGGTGCCGGGCAACAGGGTGCCGTCCATGTCGAACACGAACAGCGCGCCCATCGGCACACAGCGTGGCAGTTCGCGGGAACCGCCATCCATCGGCGGACGTACCAACGAACACATCACGACCACGGGGAAGGAGGCGGTGATGAGCATGATCCATGCAGACGAGTTGCAGCCTGGGGACGTCGTCGAATACGGCGGCGAGCGCCACGCGGTGCGCCTGGTCGATCGGCGCCCGGGATGGGCATGGCCGATCGCGTCGGACGGACACGGCTGGGCGATCGCCCTCGACCACCACCTCGTCGACGTCGTGCGGGCCGCCTGACACGTGCGACCATGAGCCGATGGCTGTTGGCATCGGCGACTGGACGGCGACTCGCGAGCTGAACGGCATCTACGCCGACGCCCGTGAGCTCGGACTGGAAGGCAACGTCGCCGAGCTGGCGACGTACGGCTTCACGACGATCCCCGATGCCCTCGGGCCCGAGCTCGTCGAGCGGTTGATCGCCGCCATCAGCGACTCGGTGACGGAGACCACCGGCACGGCGCCGGACATGGACACCGGCGCCGGGCACGTCGACATCAACTTCCAGCCGTTCCTGCTGTACCGCGACGGCGCCTTCGAGGAGGCGCTGATGAACGACCGGGTGCTGACCCTGATCCACTACCTGCTCGGCAACAGCTGCGTGCTGAGCAGCCTGTCGTCGCACTTCAAGGGACCGGGCGATCAGCCACTCCCGCTGCACTCCGACAACGGCAACGGCATGCCGGCGCCGTTCCCGTCGTGGGCGATGGTCGCCAACTGCAACTACGCCCTCACCGACTACACGATGGAGTCTGGGGCGCTGGCGATCGTGCCCGGCTCGCACGCCCTCGGCCGCCACCCCGTCGGGCGGGAGAAGAACCTCAGCGGCGAGGCCAACCGCAACGCGGTGCCGATCGAGGTCGCCGCCGGCACGGCGATCATCTGGCACGGCAACACGTGGCACGGCTCGTACGCCCGGTCGGTGCCCGGGTTGCGCATCAACCTGTCGATGTACTTCTGCCGCCAGTTCCTGACGCCGCAAGAGGACTACCGGGGCACCGTCACGCCCGAGCTGCTCGCCCGCCACGACGACCGCTTCGCCACCCTCATGGGCCAGCACGTCTACCAGCCGTGGCGCGCCGAAGGCCCGGACTGGACCAAGCACGAGCGGGCCCACCGCATCGCCGCCACCCAGCACGGCTGACCGGATCGCCGACTTTTCCCTGGCGGATCCGCGAACTTCCGGCGGCCCTGCAGTTGGCCGCCACGCGTGGAAAGTTGGCGGATCCGGCCACTACGCCGGCACGTCGCGGCGGTGGAAGGCGGCGAGGCCGAGGGCGGTGATGGCGGCGGCGATGAGGACCAGCACGACGAGCGGGAGCACCGACCAGGACGCGGCGGGCACGCTCGGCGTGAGCTCGAACGGCGAGACGTCGAGCACGGCCGTCGGGAGCGAGAGCAGGGTCCCGAACAGGCCGATCACGACGCAGACGCCGAGCGGGGCCCAGGCCAGCGCGGTCCAGCGGGGCAGCAGGCCGAACAGGGCGGCGGCGATCGCCGTCAGCACCCACACCGCCGGGACGTAGGCGAACCCGGCGAGCGCGGTGCGCCCGAACAGCCCGCCGTCGCCGACCGCGATGGCGGCACAGAGGCCGAGCCCGACCGCCCCGACGACCACGGCGCCGGCCGATGCCACGAACGCGACGGCGAGGTGTCCACCGAGCCAGCGCACGCGACCGACCGGCTCGGCCAGCAGCACCTCGGCCCGACCCGACGTCTCCTCGCCCCGCGGTCGCAGGGCGCTCTGCACGGCGAACCCGGCGGCGACGAGCGCGAGGATCAGCAGCGACGTGGCGAGGAACGACTCGACCAACGAGCCGCCCCGCCGGGCGATCACGTCGGCGACCGCATCGTTGTCCCCGACGAAGTCGTCGATCTGGCCGGCGATCGAGCCGTAGGCCACGCCGAGCACGACGACCCCGAGACCCCACCACACGACGCCGCCGCGTTGCAGCCGACGAGCCAACGCGCCGCTGCCGGCGAAGCGCGGCCGCGCCGTCGCCGGTCCCGGCCGCGCCGGGACGAGGCCGGCACCGAGGTCGCGTCGATCGAGCAGCCGCGACGGCACCGATGACCAGGACGGCGGCGACGGCGATCGCGAGCAGCAGCGGCCACGGCGACTCGCCGGCGAACGGGCGCGTCTTCTGCGCCCATCCGAGCGGCGAGAACCACGACAGGGCGCCGTTGCCGACATCACCGACCGCTCGCACGACGAACGCCGCGGCGAGCACGGCCCCGGCCGTCCCCGACGCGACCCGGGCGTTCTCGGCCAGCTGTGCCGTCACCGCGGTGACGGCGGCGAACACGAACCCGACGCTCGCGAACGAGGCACCGACCACCACCGACCCGGTCGCCGCCAGGCCCTGGGCCAGCAGGCCGAACGTCACCACGGCGCCGGTGGCGACGTCCATCAGCGCGACCACGACCAGCGCGGCGACGAGCGGCGCCCGCCGCCCGACGGGGAGCGCCCGCACGAGCTCGAGCCGTCCGTCCTCCTCCTCCGCCCGTGTCGCCCTGGTCACCATCAAGATCGACATCAGGGCGACGGCGATGGCCCCGAACACCATGATCTGGAAGGCGACCTGCCCGCCCACCGTGTCGAGCGCGAGCGGCGGCCCCTTGAACGCCCGGGCGATGGCGCTGTCGGCGGAGGCTCGCGCCGCCTCGTCGAGGTCGGCCTGCGTCGGGTACAGCTGCTTGATGCTCGAGGCAGCCGCCGCCGTCAGCAGGCCGACCGCCAGCACCCACACGGCGATGCGGGTGCGATCACGACGAGCGAAGGCGCGGGCCAGGATCGTGGTGCCGTGCAGCGTCGACATCACGCCGCCTCGTCGCCATAGGCGTGCAGGAACAGCTCCTCCAGGGTCGGCGGCTGGCAGACGAGCGAGCGCACGCCGGCCGCCGCTGAGCACGCCGAGCAGGTCCCCGAGCTGCGCGGTGTCGACGTCGAGCTGGATCCGGTGGCCGTCGACGTCGCAGGCCGTGGACGCCGGGCCGCGACGCGATGTCGGCAGGGACGTCGACCAGCTCGGCGGTGACCGACGTGCGCGTGAGGTGGCGCAGCTCGGCGAGCGATCCCGACTGCACGGTGCGCCCGGCGCGGATGATCGAGACGTCGTCGCACAGCGCCTCGACCTCGGCCAGGATGTGGCTCGACAGCAACACGGTGCGCCCCTCGCGGCGGACGTCGCGGATGCACCGCTGGAACTCCGACTCCATCAGCGGGTCGAGGCCCGACGTCGGCTCGTCGAGCACGAGCAGCTCGGCGCGCGACGCCAGCGCGGCGATCAGGGCGACCTTCTGGCGGTTGCCCTTGGAGTACGTCCGGGCCCGCTTGGTGGGATCGAGCTCGAATCGAGCGACGAGCTCGTCGCGGCGGGCCGGGTCGAAGTCGCCGCGCATCCGGCCGAGCAGGTCGATGGTCTCGCCGCCGGTGAGCTTGGGCCACAGCGAGACGTCGCCGGGGACGTACGCCAGCCGGCGGTGCAACGCGACGGCGTCGGCCCACGGGTCGCCGCCCAGCAGCTCGACGCGCCCGCCATCGGCCCGCAGCAGGCCGAGCAGGATCCGGATCGTCGTCGACTTGCCGGCTCCGTTGGGTCCGAGGAACCCGTGGATCGTCCCCGGTTCGACGTCGAGGTCGAGGCCGTCCAGCGCGGTCGTCGACCGAAGCGCTTGACCAGGCCCGAGATCGACACCACCGCACTCATGTCATCAACAGTACCGAACTTTCACAAAGTTGTGAATGCTACGATTGTCACATGGCTCGTCACCAGGCCGCCGTCGACTCGTTCGTCGAGCGCTACGCAGCCGACCTCGAGGCCGCCGGCATCCCTCGCCTCCCGGCTCGCGTGTTCGTCGCCCTCCTCGTCGAGGACGCCGGCTACCTGTCGGCTGCCGACCTCGCGGCGCGCCTGCACATCAGCCCGGCGGCCGTCAGCGGTGCCGTGCGCTACCTGATCCAGGTGCAGCTCGTGCGCCGGGAACGGGAGCCGCGGTCGCGGCGCGATCGCTACCGGGTGACCGACGACGCCTGGTACGAGGCCGCGGTCAGCAGGCAGGCGATGCTCGAGCAGTGGTCACGGACGCTGGCCGCCGGCGTGCGGGCCCTCGGCGGGCGAACGCCGGCCGGAGCGCGGATGCGCGAGACCCAGGAGTTCGTCGAGTTCCTCCGTCAGGAGCTGCCGGGCATGCTGGCCCGCTGGCGCCGCCAGCGCGCCGGCTGATCGACGCGGCTCAGAAGCCGTAGCGCTTGCGCTCGGCCGGATCGTCGAAGTCGATCGGGGGATGGCCCTGCGCCTGCGCGGTTGGCGCTCGCCTGCGACTGCTGCTCGCGCACCAGCCGGGCCTCCTCGGCGGTGATCCGACCACGGTGGAGCTGGCCGAACCGATCCGCTGCCGTGTAGTCGATCTTGTCGCCCCGTGACGGCGCCGCGCCGGTGCGGCCCGGCCGCTGCGACGGCGGCACGTTCTTCAGGTCGGCGCGCCGGGCGCCCTCGAGCACACGGTCGAAGTCGACGTCGCCGAACAGCCGGTCGAGGACCTTGGTCTCCATCTGCACCGACCGCGGCGCCTTGTTCGGCTCGAAGATCGTCATCGAGACGAGGCGCAGGGTGGAATCGGTGAGCTTGGCGGCCTCGGTCGTGCTGATGTCGATCTCCAGCGCGGCGGCGATGTCCGGGTGCTGCACGACGACGCGAGCGTGATCGTCGTCGGCTCAGCTCGGCGCCGCTGATGTCGCTGACGACGACTTGCTTGACTGCCATTTCGGGGTTCCTCTCGCCGGGTGTCGGGCGCGAGGAGCATGCCCGAGGGCCGCCGTCGCCACAACCAGGCCGACAAACCCGCTTCGGCGTGGTCCGCGCCCGCGCGACACTTCGCTCGACACAACGGGTGCCGGTGCTGCCGGCGGAGCGAGGAGGTGAGCCGGTGAACGAGATCACTGCCGTGGCGCGCGTCCGATCGTCCGCCTGCGCCCCTGCACCGTCCCGTCATCTGACGCGGCGACGTCGCGGGGCGCTCCATCCGAGGAGCCCGAAATGCCCCGCTTCCAGTTCGACGCCGACGGCGTCGATGACGATCCGATCCCATCCCACCGCCGCAGTGTCCAGCAGCGCCGACCCCGCCCGCCGCGCCGCGACCGCGAGGCCTACGTCGATCCGCGCGAGCGGCCGGCGCCACGCTCAGCACCTACGTCGACGCGATCCGCGGTCCCCAGCCCGCGCCGGCGTGGGTGATCACGTCGGGCGACGCGCTCGATGTCGAGCGCGGACCGATCAAGACCGGCAAGGAGGCCGACGTCCACCTCGTCGAGCGCCGCGATCCCCGGGACGGCCGTGCCGTCCTGCTCGCCGCCAAGCGCTACCGCGACGCCGACCATCGCCTGTTCCACCGGGACTCCGGGTACCTGGAGGGTCGGCGCACCCGCAAGACCCGAGAGACCAGGGCGATGGCGACGCGCACCGACTTCGGTCGCCAGGTCATCGCCCAGCAGTGGGCGGCGACCGAGTTCGACACGCTCGGGCGACTGTGGTCGATGGGCGTCGCCGTGCCGTATCCGGTCCAGCTCGCCGATCGCGAGCTGCTGCTGGAGTTCATCGGCAGCGCCGACGGCACGCCGGCACCCCGACTCGCCGAGGCCGCGCTGGCCGATGACGAGCTGGACGCGCTGTGGGAGCAGTGCGTGGACGCCGTGCTGGCGCTCGGCGCCCTCGGCTACACCCACGGCGACCTCTCGCCCTACAACATCCTCGTCGACGACGGCCGGGTGGTGCTGATCGACCTGCCGCAGATCGTCGATCTGGTGGTCAACCCGCAGGGCCTGGAGTTCCTCGCCCGCGACTGCACGAACCTGTGCACGTGGTTCGACCGTCGCCGCGTCGCCACCGTCGAACCCGAGCGCCTGGCGAGCTGGGTACTGGACGCTCGGCCATGAGCTACAACGGAGGGCGATGCGAAAGATCGTTGTCAGCGAGTTCATGAGCCTCGACGGCGTCGTCCAGGCGCCCGGCGGCGCCGAGGAGGACCAGGACGGCGGCTTCCGACACGGCGGCTGGTCGATGCCGTACTTCGATCCCGAGGTCATGGGCCCGGCGTTCGACGAGGCCATCGCTGCGACCGACGCGCTGCTGTTCGGACGGCGCACCTACCAGACGATGGCCGCGGCGTGGCCGGAGCGGGCCGGCGACCCGTTCGCCGACGAGCTGAACGCCATGAAGAAGTACGTCGCGTCGCGAACGTTCAGCGAATCGGACGTGACGTGGCACAACACGTCCCTCCTGACCGGTGAGACGGTGATCGCCGAGATCCGTCGGCTGAAGGGCGAGACGGGCGGCGACATCGGCGTGATGGGCAGCTGCCAGCCTGGCCAGCCAGCTGATCGCCGATGGCCTCGTCGACGAGTACCGCCTGATGATCGAGCCGATCATCCTCGGCGGCGGCAAGCGCATCTTCCCGGAGGACACGTGGGCCCGGCGCTTGCACCTGGTGTCCGTGGTGACGGCGTCGACCGGCGTGCTCGTGTGCACGTACCAGCCGGGCGAGCCGCCCGGTGGCACCGGATGATCGGCATCGGGGCCAGCGACACATCGTTGACAGTGCATCGATCGACTTCTGACATAGTTGTCAGTAGGGGCTTTCCACGCACCGACTCGAACGGCGCCGGGGCCCACCCGGCCGGCCGCAGCTACGGTCGGTGATCGATGTCCGACGTCGAACGCGAGCGCCAGCCGGATCGCATCCCCGAGCCGGCCACGATGCCGCTGGCGGAGGCTGCTCGGGGTTGGTTCGCGTCGTCGGCCGAGCTGTCGCCGCGCCGGGCGCACCTGCGCCGACTCGCCGACGCCGGACGTCTCGTGATCGAGCGGATGGCCAACACGGACGCCGCCGACGAGCTCATCGAGCGCGCCGCCGAGTTGCTCGAGGAGGCGGCCGCCCAGCTCGACGGTCCCGGTCGGGTGCGCCGCTACGAAGGCTTCGCCGAGTCGGCCAACGCCGGCGGCGATCCGAGCCCACACTTCGATCACAGCCCGATCTTCGGCATGGCCAGCCCACTCGCCCCGCCGACGCGGGTCGAGATCGGCGACGACGGCCGGTCAGTCGTGCTGCAGTCGCGTACGGCACGGCCTACGAGGGGCCTCCCGGTTCGGTGCACGGCGGCGTGGTGGCCGCGATGTTCGACGAGGTGCTCGGCATGACGCAGTCGCTCAGCGGTCAGCCCGGCATGACGGGGACGCTGCGCGTCCGGTACCGCCGACCGACGCCGCTCCACCGCGAGCTGCGCTTCGAGGGCACGCTCGATCGCGTCGACGGACGCAAGATCTTCACGACCGCCCGTTGCTTCGACGGCGACGACGTCACCGCCGAAGCCGAGGGCCTGTTCATCCACGTCGACTTCCAACGGCTCGTCGAGATGGTCGCGTCGCGCGACGGCGCGCCGGACTGAGCGCTCCACGTCCGATTGGCGCGCCAATCGACAGCACTGTCAGTCGAGATCCGGTTCCGCGCGCTCCGCCTTGATCGCCGTCCGAATGTCGGATAAACAGATGTCGGGGAAATGGAGCATCGCCTCGCCAGGCGACCGGGGGTTCGAGCAGCGCAGGGATTCCGGCGCGCGTCTCGACGCTCGATCAACGGGGGGCGACGTCCGGGACACCGACACATCGACAGACCGAGGGAGTGCAGGGTGATGGGGGATGCCGAGATGCGTGACGACGCCGACCAGCGTGAAGTGAAGCCGATCCGACCGGGGACCTTCGGGTTCGGGTTGCCGGGGAACGTCTCCCGGCGGGCCCTGCTCGCGGGTGGCGGTGCCGCCGCGCTGACAGCGCTGCTCGTGGCCTGCGGCGACGACGACGACTCAAGCACCGCGACCACCGCAAGCGGCGGCGCCACCACGACCGCCGCACCGGAGACGACGGCCGCGTCGACGACGACGGAGGGGTCGGAGACGACCAAGGCCGGTTCGACGGCGACGACGAGTGGCGGCACCGAGACGACGAGCAAGGGCAGCACCGCACCCGAGGCGACGGTCGACACGATCACGCTCGGGCTGCAGAGCCTCCAGGAGCAGTACGTCGATCCGCACTTCGCCGTCGGCGGCCTCATCTTCCCGTTGCAGTGGGCGATCAGCGACACCCTGTACCAGCCTCGACCAGGACGCCCAGTACGTGCCCGGCCTGGCCACGGCCTACGAGATCAGCGCCGACAAGCTGACGTGGACGTTCGCGTTGCGCGACGACGTCATGATGCAGGACGGCTCGAAGTTCACGGCGGCCGACGTGAAGACGGCGGTCGACCGCATCGTCGCCGGCGCCGACTTCACCCACCTGGCGACGTTCAAGTCCTACGTCACCGGGGCTCAGCCGTCGTCGACGACACCCACGTCTCGGTCATGACCAACAAGCCGTACGCCACCATGGTCAGTGACATGCCGCCGCCGATCGCCACCGAGTACTACAACAAGGTCGGCGACGCCGAGTTCCGCAAGTCGCCGATCGCCGCCGGTGCCTGGAAGTTCGTCTCGCAGGCGCTGAACTCGGACGTCAAGTACGAGCGCTTCGACGACTACTGGGATGCGTCCCGCAAGCCGAACTTCAAGAACCTCACGTTCCAGATCGTGCCCGACGAGTCGAGCCGAGTGGCCGGCGTCAAGACCGGCGACCTCGACATCGCCTACGGCCTCACCGCCGTCGCCGCCACCCAGTTCGAGGGCGACGACGCATTCAAGATCGTCGAGACCAAGGGCACGGCATCGTCTACCTCATGGCGCATCGACAACGTCTTCCCGGACGAGGAGTCGCCGCTCAAGAACCTCAACGTGCGCAAGGCGCTCACGATGGCCATCGACCGCGAGGGCATCGCCAAGTCGCTCTACGGGGCTACGCCGAGGTCGGCCAACAGCCCGATCCCGAGCGTGATGCTCGGCTTCGACCCCGACGTCAAGGCGTTGCCCTACGACCCCGACGAGGCCAAGGAGCTGCTGGCGAAGTCCGGCAACGCCGACCTCTCGCTGACGCTGAACTCCTACAACGCCACGTCGTCGATCCCCGACGTCGCAGAAGCTGGCCGAGACGGTGGTGTCGCTGTGGAAGGCGGTCGGCATCAACGATCACGCTCAACCTCGCCGACGCCGGCACGATCCTGCCGGCGTGGCGGGCCAAGCAGCTGCACGGGCGCCGGGATGATCGTCGGGCCGGTGTACTTCTACTACGAGCCGGCGCGCCTGGCGCTGTCGTTCTTCTCGACCATCGCCGCCTACACGACGGTGATCGGCGACCCCGAGCTCGACGCCCTCGTCCGACGCAGATCAACCGGAGACCGACAAGGACAAGCGGACCGCGCTCGGCGCGCCAGCTCGACGACCCTGCTGACCGACAAGCTGTGGGGCAACGGGCTCGTCGTGGTCGTCGTCGCTGGCCGGTCACCGGCACGAACGTGGCCAGCTGCGACGACCATGAAGGGCTGCCCGTACGCCGGACGGTCGACTGGCTGCAAGGCGAAGTAGCCGCACCTTGCTGCGCTACACCCTCGTCCGGCTGGCCCAGGCCGTCCTGGTGCTGTGGGTCGTCGTCACCATCGTGTTCCTGCTCAGCCGGGCGTCGGGTGAACGTCGCCGAGCTGATGGCGCCCCCGGACTCGCCGCCGGAGACGGTGCACCTGATCGAGGAGAACCTCGGCCTCGACAAGCCGATCATCGTGCAGTACGGCCGCTACCTCGGCGACCTCATGCACGGTGATCTCGGCGAGTCGTTCGCCTATCGGGCGCCGGTCGACGAGCTGATCAGGGAGGCGCTGCCGAAGACGTTCCAGCTCGGCCTGGCCGCCTTCGCCTTCGCCGTCATCCTCGGCATCCCGATCGGCGTGCTCTCGGCGAACCGGCCGGGGGGGTGGTTCGACCGGGTCGGCAAGGGCGTCGCGCTGGCCGGGCAGTCGGTGCCGAACTTCTGGCTCGGCATCCTGCTCGTGCTGCTGTTCTCGGTGCGCCTCGGGTGGCTGCCGGCGTTCGGCTATGGCACGTGGCAGCACCTCGTCCTGCCGGCGATCGCCCTCGGGTGGTACCCGCTGGCGTCGCTCGCCCGGCTCACCCGCTCGGCGGTGATCGAGGTGCACAGACAAGGACCACACGCTGTTCCAGACGGGCCAAGGGCGTGCCGGTGCACAACGCGCTGACGCACACGATGCGCAACGCGTCGCTGCCGATCGTCACGCTGGCCGGGCATCCAGCTCGGCTACCTGTTCTCGCGGCGCCGGTCGTGATCGAGACGCTGTTCGCTTGGCCCGGCGTCGGTCAGCTGGCGATCCAGGGGATCAACTCGCGTGACTACCCCGTCGTGCAGGGCGTCGTGGTGGTCAACACGCTCCTGTTCGTCGCTGCTCTTGCTGCTCGTCGACCTGTCGTACGGCTTGCTCGACCCCCGCGTGAGGAGGACCGCCCGTGGCGTTCCCGCTGCCGGTTGAGGAGGAGTCCGCCCTCAGCCGGCCGACCCTGCCCTCGCAGCCGCCGAGCACGGCCCCGGCCCGCGCCGGCGCCGCCGTCGGCGGCGCCTGCCGTGCGTTCTCGGGCACCATCCTGCTGGTGTTCGTGCTCACCGGCGTGTTCGCCTCGTTGCATCGCGCCGTACGACCCGGAAGCACTCGACCTCGGGGCGAGCATGCAGCCGCCGTGGTTCGCCCGGGGGGCTCCTCGCGACCACATCCTCGGCACCGACGACCTCGGTCGCGACGTGCTCAGCCGGCTCATCTACGGCGCCCGGGTGTCGCTGCTCGTCGCCGATCGCCGTGGTGCTCATCGCCGGCATCGTCGGCGTCACCATCGCCGTGCATCGCCGGCTACAAGGGCGGGCGCCTCGACGCCTTCCTGATGCGCACGACCGACGCCAGCCTGGCGTTCCCGGTCATCCTGCTGGCGATCGTCATCGTCGGCGTCTTCGGGCGCCAGCACGCTCGAACGTGATCATCATCCTCGCCGTCGCCGGGTGGCCGTCCTACGCACGCGTGCTGACGAGCCGAGGTGCTGCGCTTGAAATCCCAGGACTTCGTCACCCAGGCGAGAGCCATGGGCGGCGGCGTCCGATGGGTGATCCTGCGCCACATCCTGCCCGAACATCGTGCCGACGTTGCTCGTGCTGGCCAGCCTGCAGGTCGGCCTGGCGATCATCGCCGAGGGCTCGCTGAGCTTCCTCGGGCTCGGCGTCCCGCCGCCCGCGCCGTCGTGGGGCGGCATGCTCGCCGACGAGCCGCGACTACATCGCCGACGCCTGGTGGCTGCCGACGTTTCCCGGCATCGCCCTCAGCCTCGTCGTGCTCGTCGGCGAACATGATGGGTGACTGGCTGCGGTTCAACAACGACCCGACCACGAAGAGGTAGCCAGTGCTCGAGGTCGAAGGACTCCACACCGTCTACTACGCCGGACGGCGACCAGGTGCCGGCCGTGCGCGGCATCGACCTGCACGGTCAAGCGCCGGATCGGCGATGGCGCTCGTCGGCGAGTCCGGCAGCGGCAAGAGCACGGCCGCCCTGAGCATCATGCGGCTCGTCAAGAAGCCGGTCGGCGACGTCGTGCAAGGGGCGCCATCAGCCTCGACGGGCGCGACCTGATGAAGCTCGACGCGCGGCGACATGCGCAAGGTGCTGCGCCACGAGATCGGCTACGTCCCGCAGGACCCGACCGTCGCCCTCGATCCGCTGTACACGGTGCGCACCCAGATCGCCGAGGCCCACCCCGGCGGGTCGCGCGCCGACGTCGACCGCGACATCGTCGCCCTGCTCGAGCGGCTCGGCGTGCTCGACGCCGAGCACCGCCTGAAGAGCTACCCGCACGAGTTCTCCGGCGGCATGCGCCAGCGCGTCGCCATCGCCATCGCCCTGGCCAAGGAGCCGCGGCTGCTGATCGCCGACGAGCCGACGACGGCGCTCGACGTGACGACCCAGGTGGCCATCCTGCGCCTGCTCGACGAGCTGCGGCGTGAGCGCGACCTGGCCCTGCTGTTCGTCACCCACGACCTCGCCGTCGCCCGCCTGGTGTGCCAGGACCTCGCCGTCATGTACGGCGGGCTCGTCGTCGAGTCGGGGCCGATCGACGAGGTCATGTCGGCACCGCGGCACCCGTACACCCGGGCCCTGCTCGACGCCGACTCAGGCCACGCCGAGCCGCTCAGCCGCCTGCGGGCGATCCCCGGCCAACCGCCGCCCCTCACGGACCTCCCGCCAGGCTGCCCGTTCGCGCCCCGATGCCCACTGGCCGAAGCGGCCTGCAACGACGCCATCCCGCAGGTCGAAGCCTTCGGCGAGGTGAAGGTGCGCTGCATCAAGGCCGACGTGGCGGTGGCGGCATGAGCGTCAAGGCCGCGAGCGCCGACACCCGGACGATCGATCGCGACCGGGTGCTCGAGACCCGCGCAGATCACCAAGACGTACCACGCCCCCGGCGGGGGCACGGTCAACGCCCTCAACCGACGTCGACGTGCTCGTCCGCCGCGGCCGAACGCTCGGCGTCGTCGGCGAGTCGGGCAGCGGCAAGACGACGCTGACCCGCCAGCTGCTGATGCTCGAGACGCCGACGTCCGGCGACGTCGTCTTCGAAGGCCGGCCGCTGAGCGGCCTGTCCGGCGACGACCTGCGCAAGTACCGCCACGCCGTCGCCGCCGTGTTCCAGAACCCGTACAGCTCGCTCGATCCGCGGCTGCGCATCTGGCAGGCCATCACCGAGCAGCAGGCGATCGAGCGCGCCGGCTCCAAGAAGGAACGGCGCAAGCGGGCCGAGGAGCTGCTCGAGCTGGTCGGCCTCGGCGCCCGCATGGCCGAGCGCTACCCGCACCAGCTGTCGGGCGGTCAGCGCCAGCGCGTCGCCATCGCCCGGGCCATCGCCCAGGACCCCGAGGTCGTGATCCTCGACGAGCCGCTGTCGGCGCTCGACGTGTCGGTGAGCGCCCAGATCGTCAACCTGCTGCTCGAGCTGCAGGAGCGGCTCGGCGTCACGTACCTGTTCGTCGGCCACGACCTGCGCCTGGTGCGCCACCTCTGCCACGACGTCGTCGTCATGTACCGCGGCAAGGTCGTCGAGTCCGGGCCGGCCGTCGAGGTGCTCGGCGCGGCGGCCCACCCGTACACCGCGGCGCTCGTCGGCGCCTCCGCGCTGACGTCGCTGGCGATCACCGACGACGGCGACACCAAGGCCGTCCCCGACGAGACCACCGCCGGCTGCCCGTACCGCACCCGGTGCCTGTTCCGCGACGAGGAGTGCGACACGGTGACCCCGGAGCCGCAGGAGATCGCGCCCGGTCGCACCATCCGCTGCCACCACCCGCTCGTGGCAGCGACCGCCGACGGCGTGACCCCGGTGCTGCCGCCAACCGTCGCCCAGACGTAGCCGGCCGGCCGCTAGACCGGCGGTGTGAGCGAGCGAGTCCGCGAGCGAGCGAACCAGGGAGCAGGGTCTTCGGCTCATTGGTGCACCGGTGAGCTCTCGAACGTTTCGCCGACCCTCACGGTGCACCAATGAGCGCACGGGAGCTGGTGGTGCTCGGCACGGCGAGCCAGGTCCCGACGCGCCACCGCAACCACAACGGCTACCTGCTGCGCTGGGACGCCGAGGGGATCCTGTTCGATCCCGGCGAGGGCACGCAGCGCCAGTTCACGCTCGCCGGCGTCAGCCCTGCGACGGTCACCCGGATCTGCATCACCCACTTCCATGGCGACCACTGCCTCGGCGTGCCCGGGATGATGATGCGCATGGCGCTCGACGGCGGGCGCCTCCCCATCGACGTGCACTACCCGGCCAGCGGCGACGAGCAGCTCCAGCACCTGCGCCGGGCGTCGATCGGCCAGGAGCAGATCCCGGTGCGCGAATGGCCGACGGCGGGACGCCACGCCGTCGACTGCGGGGCGTTCACCTTGCGCTCGGTGCCGCTGCGCCACCGCGTCGAGACGCTCGGTTGGCGCATCGACGAGCCCGACGGCCGGCGCATGCTGCCGGCGCGCCTCGCCGAACGCGGCGTCGCCGGGTCCGACATCGGGCGACTGCAGCGCGACGGGACCATCGACGTCGACGGCCGCACGGTCGGCCTCGACGAGGTGAGCGAGCCGCGCCCGGGGCAGTCGGTCGCCGTCGTGATGGACACCGCGTGGTGCGCCGGCGCCCTCGAGCTGGCCGCCGGCGTCGATCTGCTCGTGTGCGAGTCGACGTTCCTCGACCGCGACGCCGATCTCGCCGAGCGCTACCTGCACATGACCGCCGGCCAGGCCGGCCGCCTCGCCGCCGAGGCCGGAGCCGGCCGACTCGTGCTCACCCACTTCTCGCGCCGCTACGGCGACCCCGCCGAGTTCGCCGCCGAGGCCAGCACGCAGTTCGCCGGCGACATCGTCGTCGCCGCCGACCTCGACCGCATCGACGTCCCGCCGCGCCGTTGAGCGCAATCCGCCCGGCCGCCGCAGCCGGACGGCGTACCGTTCCCTCGGAGGTGGTTGTCGATGAGGGTGTGGATCGACCAGGACTGCTGCACCGGCGCCGGGTTGTGCGTCGACCACTGCCCGGAGCTGTTCATCGTGCTCGACGACGGCATCGGCTACGTCCACGACGGCCACACGATCATCGCCGGTGAGGAGCGCGTCAGCCTGCCCGTGCCCCACCGCTACGAGCAGGCCGCCATCGATGCCGTCGAGCGCTGCCCCGGCGAGTGCATCTACGTCGAGCCCGACGCCGCCCCCGAGCCCGCCACGACCGACGACGACATCGTCGGACGCCGAGCTGATCTGACGAGCGGTACGGTGCCGGGGTGTTCGCGGCATTGGGGAGCCGAGGGCCGGCCGCCATCGAGGCGGCCCGGTCGGCGGGTGGCACCGCCTACGTGGCGCTCGAGCGAGAGCGCGATCCGGTGTTCGTCAGCATCGTGCTGGCCGACGATCGGGCGGCCATCGAGCCCGTCGCCGACGTCGGGCTGTACGAGGTCGAGGTGCGCCGGATGCGCCACCAGCGCCGGACGTGGGCGCCTGCGACTGCGACGCCCGGCGTGACGGCCGCCTTCCCGATGCTGCACCGGCCGGATCTGACCCACGAGCAGTCCGACGCCCACTGGCGCGACGTCCACGCACCGCTGGCCCTGCGCCACCACCCGGGCATGTGGCACTACCACCAGATCAGCATCACCCGGGTGCTCGCCGGTCCGGTCTACGACGGGATCGCGCTGTGCGCCTTCGCCTCCGAGCAGGACATGTCCGAGCGCTTCTTCGGCGGCCCAGAGGACCAAGCCGTGATCGCCGCCGACGTCGCCCGCTTCGCCGACATGGACGCCTCGCCGCGCCGCGTCCGCATGGTCGAGTGGCGCTGCAGCGACGACGACGGCTGACGACGCCGTTCCGACCTGCTGCGTGAGCGACCGCCAAGAGGGCCGCGGCCGCCGTGGTTGGAAGCGCTCTGAATGGTCGGGATCGGCCAGGTCGTGCTCCGGGCCTGGCTCGGTGCTGCGACCCGTCCTCGTTCTGTGTCACCGCATATGTCGTCGACGACATATGCGGTGACACAGACACGGCAGCGGCCGCCGCGCTCACGCTTTGGTCGCGATTGCCCCTGGTGATTCGACGGAAGAACGCGACCGAGCCGAGCGCGCAGGCACCCGCTCCGACGCATCCGACGATGGCCGGCGTTCGGGCCAAACTGGGCGGGCTCGGTGACAACAGTCGTCACGGAGCCCGCCCAGATGCCTGATTGGCACGCTGCCCGCCCAGATCGCTCAGGCGGGCGCGGCGAGCATCGGGCTCATGGTCCGCTGGTCCGACTTCGCCCGCGCCGTCCCCGAGCTCGCCGCCTTCGGCGCGGCACGGCTCCTCGCCGGACCGGCCTACCTCGCCACGGTGGCGGCCGATGGCGGGCCGCGAGTGCACCCGGTCACGCCGATCGTGGCGCCGTCCGGGCTGTACGTGTTCATGGAGCCGACGTCGCCGAAGGGGCGCGACCTGCGCGAGCGGCAGCAGTTCGCGATGCACAACGGCGTGCCCGACATGAACGGCACCGGCGGCGAGTTCTTCGTGCGCGGTGCGGCCGTGCCCGTCGCGGACGACGCCGTGCGGACCGAGGTCATCGCCGCACGCTCCTACGAACCGGCCGACCGCTACGTCCTGTTCGAGCTGCGCCTCGGATCAGCCCGGGCCAACGGCTACGGCGACGTCGCGCTGCCCGACCCGGCGCGCTGGACCGCAGGCGACTGACGGGCCCGTGGGATGCTGACGCTCCTCGGGGTCGGTCGCCCGGCCGATCGCGATGGTTCGACACAGGACACGGAGGCGCCATGCGTTGTGGGATGACCCTGTTCATCCAGGGCTACGAGGACTGGGACCGCTACCTGGCCCGCGAGCGGGGCGAGACGGTGCCCGACCTCGACCCGGAGCTCGACCGCCAGCGGTTGTCCGGCGAGATCGAGACGGCGCTGATGGCCGAGGGCCTCGGGTTCGACTCGCTGTGGACCGTCGAGCACCACGTCAGCCCGTACACGATGATCCCCAACCCGGTGCAGCTGCTGACGTTCTTCGCCGGCGCCACCTCGAAGATGGACATGGGCACGATGGTCGTCGTGCTGCCGTGGCACCACCCGCTGCGGGTGGCCGAGGACATCACGCTGCTGCAGTACGCGCTGCGCGGCCGCACGCCGTACATCGGCTTCGGGCGCGGCGCGGCGCGGCGCGAGTTCCGCCAGCTCGGCTTCGACATGAACCAGTCGAAGGACGTGTTCGCCGAGTCGATCCAGGTCGTCAAGGCCGCGATGACCCAGGAGGCGCTTCTCGTTCCACGGCGAGCACTTCGACTTCGAGGACGTCTCGATGCGGCCGCGGCCGCTCGATCCGCAGGCGCTCGTCGACGCCTTCCACTTCTCGTGGGGCAGCCCGTCGTCGGCCCCTGTCGGCGCCGCCTTCGGGCTCAAGCCGCTGATCATCCCGCAGCGCCCGTGGGACCAGTACCACGACGAGATCGCCGAGTTCGCTCGCGGCCGACGCCGCGGCCGGCTTCGAGCCGGCCCGACCGCGGATCCACATGTGCGTGTACGTCGGCGAGAACGAGCAGGAGGCCGCAGGCCGGCGCCCACCGCTACATCCCCGAGTACTCCACCAGCGCGCTCAACAACTACGAGCTGAACAGCGACCACTTCGCGACGACGAAGGGCTACGAGCACTACGCCGGCATGGCCGAGCTCGTCTCCTCGCAGGCGATGGGCGCGTCCTACATCGCCAACCACGTGTGGGGCACGCCCGACGTCTGCGTCGAGCGGCTGCGGGCGATCGCCGACGCCTTCCACCCCGAGGAGTTCATGCTCGTCTTCCGCTACGGCTCGATGCCACGCGACGTCGCCGAGAAGAGCATCGGCCTGTTCGCCCGCGAGGTGCTGCCGGCGGTCCACGACATCGAGCCTGCAGGCGCCCATCACCTACGACGAGGTCGCGGCGCGCTGAACGGGCGGTCGACCCACGGTTGCCGAAGAGCTCTTGAAGGTGGGTGGCTCGTCGGTTGCCGGGTCGAGCGTTCGCCTTTGATGTCCTCTTGACAAGGGAACATACGTGCGATATCATCGACTCATGTTGGCCAGCGATCTCGTCGAGGTGATGCGGTCCGTTGCCGTGACCGACCCGGCGACCTGCGATGCCGCCGGCCTGGCAACGTTGGCCGACGAGGCGCACCGGTTGCGGTGCTGGCTCGACTCGATCGATGCCGCGCTCGTGGCACGGCGACGAGAGCTGGCGTCGGCGGGAGGTCGCCGGTCATCGCGTGAGGCCGATGTGGTCTCCGAGCGAGCGACGGTGTGTGAAGCGATGCCCGAGGTCCACGCCGCGATGGCGGCTGGGACGCTGTCAGCCGGTCACGCCGATGCGATCGCCCGGGCCTGCAACCGGCTCGACGATGACGAGCGGGTGGAGCTGGCGGCGATGGCGCCCGAGCTCGTGACCCAGGCCGCGTCGACGTCGGTGGACGCGTTCGCTCGCAAGGTCCGCGATCTCGCCCGCCGGATCTCCACGATGAGGGTCTCCGGCACCACGAGAAGTTGCGGTCACAGCGGGCGGTGCGCCGTTGGCGGGACTGCGAAGGCATGTGCCACACCCAGATCAGCCTCGACCCCGAAGCCGACGCCCGGTTCTCGGCCGTGTTCGACGCCGCAGTCGCCGCCGAACGAGCCAAGCCGGATGATCACCGGACGTTCGACCAGCTCCGCGCCGACGCCTTCATCAACCTCGTCACCGCCACGCCGGCACCAGGAGCACGGCGACCGGCCGAGCTCCTCATCCTCTGCGACCTGCGGACCATGCAGGACGGCCTCCACGACACCGGCATCTGCGAGACGTTCGACGGCCAACCCCTCCCACCCGAGGTGGTCCGCCGACTGGCCTGCGACGCGAACATCATCCCGATCGTGTTGGACGGCGACCGCCGCGTCGTCGACGTCGGCCGAGCCAAACGCCTCGCCACCGCCGATCAACGACGAGCACTCCGCGCCATGCACCGCACCTGCGCAGCACCCGACTGCCCTGTTCGCTTCGGCGACTGCGACATCCACCACCTCAAGGAATGGAAAGAAGGCGGCTCGACGAACCTCGAGAACTTGATCCCGCTGTGCAGCAAGCACCACCACCTCATCCACGAAGGGCAGTGGCGGCCTTCGGCGAGAGCGCCCGCCGCCTGACGGGCGGGCGGCGCCGTCCGGCCGGCGGCGACCACGGCCAGACCGGTCAACCGACCCAGCCCAGCCCCCAGCTTCACGAGCTCTGCGACGACCGAGACGCAGGCCCGATCAGGCAGCGGCGTGGCGGCGCGGCCGGCGCTCGTGCCAGCCGGCCGGCTTCGGGTACCACGACCGCAGACCGGGCGGCGGGGCGAACGGACGCCAGTCGCCCTCCGGCTGGCTCGAGCCGATCGAGCACCGCGACGACGACGGCCGGGTTGAGCGCCCATGCCGACGTGCGAGCCGCGGACCTCGATGTTCTCGGCGTGCTCGCGGACCTCGTCGATGCACGTCTGCCACGGCGCCACGCCGTCGGTGCGCGAGTAGATCGACGTCGCCGGCACCAGCAGCGGCGGACGGTCCTGCTCGCGCATGTCCTGCAGCCGGAGGTCGCCGTCGTGGAGGTGCTTGACGCGGTCCCACATCGGCTGCGCCGCGCTGCGGTCGCCCTCGATCATGCGGTATGGGCTGCCGAGGGTGATCACCTGGCGGACGTGCTCCGGCGTCTCGCGGGCGAGGGTGCGGGCGTAGATCCCCCCGAGGCTCTGGCCGATCAGGGTCACCGTCCGCCCGTGCTGCTCGTGGAGCTCCTCGACGCGGTGGCGCATGCCGGTGACGATCCGCGAGGTCGGTCCGATGTTGCGGCCGAGGCGCCACGAGTGCGCCCAGTAGCCCTGGCCGCGCAGCGTCCAGCGCAGCGGCGCGGTCGACTCGTCGTTGGTGCCGAAACCCGGCAGCAGCAGCACGGGGTGCTGGTCGCCGGCTCCCATCCTCCGCAGCAGCGGGCGGATGGCCCAGAACCCGGCCGCCTCGACCGGCAGCCAGGCCGCCTCCAACACCTGCAGTGTCTGGTTGGGCGGCCGGACCGGACGTGGGCTCGTCGGCATGGCCTCACGGTAGACGGTGTGTGCGGTCCGCCCCGTTGCTGGCAGACTGCAGACCTTCGTCAACCGGGGGGTGCACGATGCAACAGCTCAGTGGGCAGGACGCCTCGTTCATCTACAGCGAGCGGCCTCACGCACCGACGCACATCACGTCGATCAGCATCTACGACCCGTCGACGGCGCCCGGCGGGGAGGTGACGTTCGCCCAGATCATGGATCACCTCGATGCCCGCTTGCACCTCGCCCGCGCCTTCCGCCAGCGCGTCGTGCGGGTGCCCGCCGACCTCGACCACCCGTACTGGATCGAGGACGGCGAGTTCGACCTCGAGTACCACGTCCGCCACATCGCCCTGCCGCGACCCGGCGACTGGAACCAGTTCTGCGTGCAGGCGGCCCGGCTCCACGCCCGCCCGCTCGACCTCGTCGCGCCCGCTGTGGGAGATGTACATCATCGAGGGCCTCGACGCGATCGAGGGCGTCCCGCAAGGGTGCCTTCGGCTACGTGCTCAAGGTCCACCACGCCGCCGTCGACGGCAAGTCCGGCGTCGAGATGATCACCGCGATCCACACCCAGACACCCGACATCGTCGATCCGCCGCCACCGACCGTGCCGTGGCAGCCCGGAGACCGAGCCGTCGCCGCTGGCGCTCTACGGCCGGGCGACGATCAACGCGGTGCGCGTGCCCGGGCGGGCGATGCGCCTCGCCACCCGCCTCACGCCCGGCGTCGGACGGGCCATGCGGACGATGCAGGCCAGCCGGCGACCGCCAGGCCGACCGAGATGGCGCCCGGCACCCGCTTCAACGGACCGGTCACCGGCCACCGCGTGCTCGACGCCGAGGTCTTCCCGTTCGCCGCGCTCAAGCCGATCCGCGACCTCGTCCCGGGGCGACCGTCAACGACGTCGCCCTCGCCATCATCGGCGGCGCCCTGCGCGAGCTACCTGAGCGACGCACGGCGAGCTGCCGGCAACGGCGATGCGGGCGATGACCCCGGTGTCGGTGCGCACCGAGTCGGAGAAGGCCGACCTCGGCAACCAGGTCTCGGCGATGATGGTCAGCCTGGCCACCGACATCGCCGATCCTGTCGAGCGACTCGCCGCCGTGCACCGCTCGACCAGCGGCTCCAAGGAGGTCACCGAGGCGATCGGTGCCCGCAACCTGACCGAGCTGTCGCAGCTCGCGCCGGGCATGCTGATCGGCCTCGGCACCCGGCTCGGCGCCCGCTTCGCCCGCCGCGGCGGCGCGGCCTCGTCAACACCGTCGTCACCAACGTGCCCGGGCCCCGGCAGCCGCTCTACTTCGCCGGGGCGCGATGCGTGCAGACGTTCGGCGCCGGTCCCGTCGTCGACGGGATGGGGATCATCAACATCGTCGGCAGCTACGACGACCAGTTCGTGCTGTCGTTCACCGCCTGCCGCGAGATGATGCCCGACCCGACGCGCTACGCCGCGGCCCTCCGCGACAGCTTCGACGAGCTGGTCGCGGCGACCGGCGCCGGTCGGCGCCGCACCCGCAAGGCCGGCTGACCGCCGACGACGTCGCGCATCACCCGCGGCGTCTCGCGCGTCGACGTATTTCGAGACGACCACGGACCCTCTGCGCCACGTGACGCTGTGGCGCGTCTCCTCGGGGGAGCACGGTCGCAGTGTCCACCAACACTGCGACCCCAGAGGAGACCCGACATGGACGCCTTCACCACCTACCACCTGGCCAAGATCCGTCAGCGCGAGGTGCTCGATGCAGCTCGCGCCGGCGAGCGAGGGAGCTGCTGCGCGACGAGCGCGACGTGCCGCCAGGCGCGCCGCTCGAGTACAGCGCGCCACGCCGGCACGAGCACCGGTGCACCGCGACGCCGAGATCGTCGAGCTGCCCGCGCGGCCGACGTACGACGACGCCGCTTGACGGACGGACCACGACGAAGGCCGGCACGCCGATGGGCGTGCCGGCCTTCTCTCGCTGTCCGACGGCGATCAGCTGGCGGGTCCAGTCCAGTCGCCGGGTCGCTCGCTCACGCGGCGTGGACGAACGACTCGAGCCGAGCGATGTCCTGATCACGCCGCAGGCGCCGCAGCAGGCGCTGGCGGGTCGGCCCGAGGCTGCCGACCGGACGACCGACCTCCTCGCCGATGTCTCGGTAGCCGGGGCGGTCGTCATGGTGCAACAGGAGCAGCAGCCGGCGCTCAGTGGCGTCGAGCCGATCCAGCGCGCCCCGCACACCGTCGGTGACCGCGTGCCGGCTGCAGCTGTCGAGGGCATCGTCCTCGGCGGAATCGGCGTCGGCGCCCATGTCGGGCGAGTCCGTCGGGATCAGCCGGCGCTCACGATGGCCGACGCGCGCCGCCGCCCGACGGGTGACCGTGCTGAGCCAGGCGAGCAGCGTCTCCGGATCGCGGATGCCGTCGGCGTGGGTGAGGAACTGCAGCCAGACGTCCTGCACGACGTCCTCGATCTGCTCACGGCGCCACGCCTCACGGGCGGCCCGCCGACGCACGAACGGCTCGCACATCACCACGAGGTCCCGCATCGATGCCGAGCACCCGCCGCGTGCCGCGACGAGCAGCGCCGCCGCCTGCGTCGGATCGAGATCAGAGGGGCGGGACGTGCTGGCAGGCATGCGCCGATCGTCCGCCTTCGCGGTCGCCATCACGGCGTCCTCTGACGCACACGCAGCGTGCCCGCGGACACATCTGGTTCGGCCGGCAACCACTAGGTTCGGCGCCGGTGGATGTGCCTGCTGACCCGTTCGGCGACGCGCTCGATGCCGACGGTCGAAGCCGCTTCGCCGCCCTCGGTCGGCCGCGGCGCTACGCGAGCGGCGCGACGTTGTTCCTCGAGGGTGACCACGGGACGACCGTGCTCGTCATCTGGTCGGGACGGCTGAAGGTGCGCAAGGAGACGGCCGACGGCCATGAGATGGTGCTCGCGCTCCGTGGTCCCGGGGCCCTCGTCGGCGAGCTGGCGGCCCTCGACGACGGCCTCGCCCGCCGCTCGGCGACGCTCGTCGCCCTCACCCCCGTCGTCGTCCAGGTCATCCCGAACGCCGACTTCATCACGTTCCTCGAGCAGCACCCGCGAGCGCTCCTCGCGTTGACCCGGATCATCATCGCCCGCCTCCACGATGCCGACCGCCGGCGGGTCGAGTTCGGCGCCTACGACACGCTCGGCCGGGTCGCCCGGGTGCTCGCCGAGATGCTCGACGCGTCCGGGGTGCACGGCGACGGCGAGGTGCGCCTCGAGCCGAACCTGTCCCAGCACGAGCTGGCCGGCCTCGTCGGTGCGTCGCGGGAGTCGGTGGTGCGGGCCCTCGGCGAGCTGCGCCGCCGCGGGCTGATCAGCACCGGTCGGCGCCAGCTCGTCGTGCGCGACGTCGCCGGGCTGGCCCAGCTGGCCCGCTGACCGCGCTCAGCCGGTCGGGCGGTAGCGCAGCGCCGTGGTCGTGGTGGTCGCGACGCGACGCGATGTCGTCAACTACCAGCCGATGTCGGGCCCGGGATGGCCCCGGACTGGCGCAGCGCCAGGAGGTTGTCGACGACACCGCGCTGGCGGGCGACCAGGCCGTCGTCGTCGAACGTCAGCCACAGCATCTCCTCGAACTCCAGGCGCCGGCCCGTCGGGGCGAGCGGCCCCCACGGACCGAGCTGCGTCCCGGCGATGCGCAGGTGCACGGCCACGACGGACCCTTCGGCGCACATGCCGAGCAGCTCCTCGTCGTAGTCGGGGAACATGGCGATGGCGCCTTCGACCATCGCCCGCACGCCGTCGTGGCCGTGGCGCAGCGGCGCGTACGGCCGGTAGTCGGCGACGAAGTCGGTGCGGTAGAGCTCGGGGATCACCGAGAGGTCGCGGCCGTTCCACAGCTCGTCGAAGAGGCGGTGGACGACGTGCTTGTTGCGCTCGCCGGTCACGCCGGCGCGAACCACTGCTTGACCACCGGCACGACGTGCTCGGCGATGCTGTCCTGGCCATCGGGCGTCGGGTGGAACGGGGCCTTGCTCTCGAACGACGTCGGGCTCGTCACCGAGTAGATCGACAGGCCGTAGGCCCACGGGTCATCCGAGCACCAGATGTGCGACACGCCCTGCACGTCGTACGCACCGGAGATGTCGGCCACCGCGACGTCGGGGTCCTTGAGCCCGTTGATCGTGTCCTCGATCGCCTCGTTGGCCTGGTCGACAAGGCTCGACAGGTACTGCAGCTGCTCCTTGTACAGGTAGTTGGTGTCGTTGCACAGCGCCCCGTCCTCGGGGATCGGGTTGGCGTAGTTCGTGAACACGATCTTCGGGGCCGGGTCGCCGTTGGCCTCGGCCCGGGCCTTGATCCACTTCACGAGCGTGGCGTAGTTCGCCTGCAGGGTCGGGATGAACGCGAAGAAGTCGTTCTGGATGTCGTCACCCGGGTTGCCCTTGGTGCAGCGCTCGTCCTCGAGGTCGAAGTAGTAGTAGTACGCGTTCTTGACGCAGTCCTCGACGATCGCCGAGAACTGCAGGTCATCGGCCCCCAGCGTCACCAGCACGAGCTGCGGCTTGGCCGCGTCGTAGTCGGCGTTGAGGTCGGACTGGGTGTCCCAGTTGCCGAACTCGGCCGGGCGGTCCTCCGTGCCGTCGTCGGTCTCCGGCACCGTGATCCCGTCGGCGAACGTGGCCCCTGAGCACGCGAACTGGTGCAGCGTGGCGCCGAAGTACTCGACCACCGCGTTGCCGTAGGCGTCTGGCGAGACGTGGCAGTCGGGGTACGGCGGCGGCCACGTCGCGTCGACGTTGCCGCCGGTCCACTCCTTCGAACCGGCGTCCCACGTGTAGCCGTACAACGTGCCCTCCCCCGACGCGATCGAGTCGCCGAGCTGCACCACCGACGTCAGCTTCTCGAGCGGTGTGCTCTGGGTCGGGGCGCTCTGGCTCGGGGCCCGCTCCGCCGCCTCGCCACCACCGCACGCGGCCAGCGCCGCGAGCGCGCCGACCAACACCATCGCCACCATGCGCTCCCTCATGCCACGAACGTACGCGCTGGCGACAGCGGCCGCGTCGACCTCGGGTACCGTCCGCCGTCGTGATCGATCAGCACCTCGAGATCCCGACGCGCGACGGGACGATGAACACGTTCGTGACCCACCCCGAGGAAGGCGGTCCGTTCCCGGTCGTCTTCTTCTTCATGGACGCGCCGGGCAAGCGCGAGGAGCTGCACGACATGGCCCGGCGGCTGGGGTCCGGCGGCTACTACGTGGCGCTGCCGAACCTCTACTACCGATCGGTCCGGGAGTACGACTACACCGCGACGGCCCAGGACGATGCCGACCGGGCCCGGATGTTCGAGCTGATGGGCACGCTCTCCGACGACCTCGTCGAATCCGACACCGCGGCGCTGTTCGCCCACGTCGACGCCGACCCGAACGCCGACGCCAGCCGCGTCGGCTGCGTGGGCTACTGCATGAGCGGCCCGTTCGCGTTCGCCATGGCGTGTCGCTACCCGGAGCGCATCAGCGCCGCGGCCTCGATCTACGGCGTGCGCCTGTTCGGGGACGGTTCGTCGGCCGACATCGCCCACCAGGCCACCGGCGAGCTGTACTTCGCCTGCGCCGAGCACGATCCATACGTGCCGCCGGAGATGGTGGACGGGCTCACCGCCCACCTCGACGCGATCGGCGCCAACGCCCGGGTCGAGGGCTATCCCGGCACCCACCACGGGTTCGCCTTCCCACAACGCCCGGTGTACGACAAGGACGCGGCCGAGCGGCACTGGGAGCGGCTGCACTCGTTGTTCGACCGCAACCTCCGGGCGACGGCACCGACGGCGCCGCAGGGCTGATCGGTCAGCGGCTCGTGTGGCGCGTCGTGCGGGCGAGCACCGCCCACGTCGCGGCCAGGAACGCCACGGCGAACGCACCGAGCACGAGGGCGTAGGTGGCCGTGGAGGAGGTGCCGGCGTCTCCGAACGACGCGAGCAGTGGCCGCCCGAGGGGCGACGCCCCGTCGGCCAGGATCGCCCGGGCCCCGAGGTCGTGACCGATCGCTTCGAAGGCCCACCGCGACGGCATCACGACGCTCACCGCGACACCCGCGGTGGCCATCAGGTGCACGGGGAGGATGGCGCCCGAGAACAGCACCGCGGGGAAGCACAGCATGGGCAGGGCGAGGGTCGCCTGGGCGACGTTCTTGACCGCTGACGACGCGAGCAGGCCCATGCCGAGGGCGGCGACGGCACACAGCAGCAGGCTGAGCGTCATCGACGCGTAGGTCGCCAGCGGGCGGCTCGGGAGGCGGTCCAGCAACCGGAGCACGCCGAGCATGGCGACGATGACGAGGAGCAGGAACGGCACCAGCACGGTGACCTTCGACGCGACGTAGGCACCGAGTCGGAGCCCGACGAGACGCTCGCGATGCACGATCGTGCGCTCGGCGACGATCTGCAGCAGGCCGTAGGTGATGCCGAAGAAGAAGGCGGCGAAGACGATCCAGAAGCCGACCATGACCATCGAGCTCGGACTCGGGTCGGCGGCGTCGAACGCGCCAGGGCGGAAGAGGATGGCGAACATGCCGACGACGAGCACCGGTGACGCCAGCAGGATGGCGAGCGTCAACGGGTTGCGGACGAAGGTCTCGGCCGTGCGTCGGGTGAGCACGCCCCATTGCGTCAGGGCGCCGGCGACGGGGCGCCGCGCGATGGTGGCCGCCCCGGTCTCCGGCACTGGCGCGACGACGGGCGTGGCGGCGGAGCGGCTCGGCGGGCGGTCCGGCCGCGTCGGCCTCCGACAGTCGCCCGTAGAGCTCGGCCACCGAGTCGACCCCGAAGCGGGCCAGCGCGCCGTCGAGCGTCCCGACGAAGCCGACGCGGCCGCCGCGGGCCATGAACACGATGCGATCGCACCGCGCGAGGTCCTCCACCGAGTGCGTCGTGAACACGACGGTCGCGGCGCGGTCGGCCAACCGGCGCAGGTGGGCGATCAGCTCGGCGCTCGTCGACGGGTCGAGGCCGGACGTCGGCTCGTCGAGGAACAGGGCGCGGGGATCGGTGAGCAGCTCGACGGCGATGCTCGCCCGCTTGCGCTGGCCGCCGCTCAGCGCGCCGACGCGCACCTCGGACTGCTCGGTCAGCCCGACGATCTCGATGGCCGACGTGACGGCGTCACCGATCTCGACCGCGCCGGTTCGTGACGGCAGCCGCAGCCGCGCCGCGTAGCCGAGCGTGCGTCCCAGCGGCAGGTCGGCGTGGATGGTGTCGTCCTGCGGCACGTAGCCGATGGCGCCGCGGAACAGCGCCGGGTTGGCGTGCAGGTCGATGCCGTCGAAGCGGACCGCGCCCGTGCTCGGCGCGGCCACCCCGGCGATCGTCTCCAACAGCGTCGTCTTGCCGGCGCCACTCGGACCGACGATCGCCACCAGCTCACCGGGCGCGATCGACAACGTCGCCGCGGTGAGCACGGTGACCTCGCGCCGCCCGCGCCCGTGGACCCGGCGGGTGACGGCGTCGACGTCGACCGTCCACCCGCCGATCGGTGCCGCCGGCGCGGCGGCGCGATCCACCCGACCGGGTGCGTCCTGGAGCTGTGTCGCCGACATGGTCCCTCCCGAGATAAATAGCACGATCGGTCGTACTTTGTCGCGAGAGTACGACCGGTCGTGCTAACTTGTCAAGGTGCCTGTTGACCGCAAGCCGCGAGCGGACGGGGTCCGCACCCGCGACGCGATCGTGCGCGAGGCGGTGTCGCTGGCGACCATCGACGGCCTCGAGGGGCTCTCGATCGGGAACCTCGCCCGTGCCCTGGACATGAGCAAGAGCGGGATCTACGCCCACTTCGGTTCGAAGCAGGACCTGCAGCTGGCCACGATCGACGAGGCGGCCCGGATCTTCCAGGCCGAGGTCATCGAGCCCGCCCTCGCCGCGCCGGCCGGGCTCGCCCAGCTGATCGCGGTGTGCGATGCCTTCTTCGACTACCTCGCGCGGCGAACGTTCCCCGGCGGGTGCTTCTTCGCCGGCGCGGTCCTCGAGATGGGCACCCGGCCCGGCCCCGTCAAGGAGCAGCTGGCCGCGTTCCAGGACGGCTTCACGGGCCTGATCCGCCAGTTCGCGATCGCCGCCATCGACGACGGCGACCTCCCCGCTGACGAGGACCCCGACGCGCTGACGTTCGAGCTCAACGGCATCATCCTCGCCGCCAACGCCAACTTCGTCCTCCGCGAGGACCCCGCTGCACTCGACCTGGCGAAGCAGATCGTCCGGCGCCGGCTGAGCCCGCGATCGCTCGCCCGCTGACCGTCAGCCGGTCGGGCCACCGATCGTGCCCGGCCCCGGCACGTACGGCTGGAAGAAGTCGTTGGCGGGCGCGCCGGCCTGGCTGAGGACGATCTGCGGGATCGACACGCCGTCGACCTGCTCCCGGATGATGTCGGCGTGGCCGGCGTGGCGAGCCATCTCCTCGACCTGGTGGACGACGTAGTAGCGAGCGTTCGCCGGCCGAGCGTCGAAGATGCCGAACCACGGCGCCGGCGGCTCGATCGTCGGGCGATCCGGGTCGACCGCCGCGACCGCGCCGAGGTAGGCGACCCGGGCGGCGTCGAAGTCGGCCAGCGCACCCACGGCCGTCTCGCCGTCGCCCAGCGCGAAGCTCGACATGTAGACCGCGACAGCACCCTCGTCGTACGCGGCGGGCCCATCGCTCTGACCGGTGAGCCGTTGCGTGGCCCCGGTCATGACATGGGTGGCGTGCTTGATGAGACCGCCGACCGACAAGGTGCTCCGACACGGCTGCAGCCGGACCTGCTCCTCGGTCAACCCGATCGCGGCGGCTCGGATCGCGGTCAACTGCTCGTCGAGGTAGCTCACGAGACCACTGATCTCGTCGTTGGCTGCCGGCTCGTACATCGTCGCCCTCCCGGTGGTCGATGGCGGCGACGGTGGTGTCGTCGCTCGCTCATGGACAGTGTGCACCCGAGATGTGGTCACCTAGTGACCACCTTTGCGGACGACGGTTGTGAGACGTTTGGCGAAGCGGGTTGCGCGCCCGACGTGGCGCGGCGAGAGTCGCCACGTCAGTCCGAAGGAGACCCGCATGGGCGCCATCTCGATCACGTGCCCGACGACCGGCAAACCGGTCAGCACGGGGATGTCCATCGAGCGGGTCTCGTTCTACCGATCGATCCTCACCGGGAACTCGGTGCGCTGCCCGCACTGCGGCCAGACGCACTACTGGTCGAAGTCCGACGCCATCTTCGACGAGGCGCCGCAGTAGTCACCGGCCACGTCCCCGGCGGATGCGGTCGGTCGGGTGGTCGTAGCCTCCTGGTGTGAGCGCACGTTGGTCGGAGAAGGATCTGCCGGAACTGCACGGGCGCACCGTCGTGGTCACCGGGGCCAACAGCGGGATCGGGCTCGTCACTGCTCGGGAGCTGGCGCGTGTCGGCGCCCGGGTCGTGCTGGCGGTGCGTGACGAGGAGCGTGGTCGCGCTGGCGCGGCGACGATCACCGGGGCGTGCGAGGTGCGCCGTCTCGATCTCGCCGATCTGGCCTCCGTTCGTCAGTTCGCCGCCGACTGGTCCGGCGACCTCGACGTGCTCGTGAACAACGCCGGCGTGATGGCCGTCCCCGAGCAACGGACCAGTGACGGGTTCGAGTTGCAGTTCGCGACGAACCACCTCGGACACTTCGCGTTGACGAACCTGCTGCTGCCATCGATCGTGGACCGCGTGGTCACGGTCTCGTCAGGGGCCCACCGGATGGGGCGGATCGTGCTCGACGATCTCAACTGGGACCGCCGTCGCTACCAGCCGTGGGCGGCGTACGGCCAGTCGAAGCTGGCCAACCTGCTGTTCACACTGGAGCTCGAGCGACGGCTCACGGAGGCCGGCTCGTCCGTGCGTGCGCTCGCCGCCCATCCCGGCTACGCCGCGACGAACCTGCAATCCCACACCGCCAACCGGCTCACTGCAGCGGTGATGGCGATGGCCAACACCTTCGTCGCCCAGAGCGACGCGCAGGGAGCCCTGCCGACGCTGTTCGCCGCCACCCAGGACCTCCCCGGCGGGAGCTACGTCGGACCCGACGGGTTCCAGGAGATGCGGGGACATCCCACGCTCGTGACGAAGAGCGCCGCGGCCAGCGACGCCGCGGTGGCCGCCGCCCTCTGGACGGCGTCCGAGGAGCTCACCGCCACCGCGTTCCCACTTCGCGACCAGCTCCACTGACCCGCAGCGCGGCGCCTCGCTCAGGAGCTTGCGCCGGTCGCTTCGGGCGTGGCCGCGCCGGCTTCGTGTCGCCGAGCCTGGTGGCGACGTACGTCCACCACCACCCGGGCGGCGATCCGAGCACCGTCGCGGCGTTCGTCGACGCCTGCCGGGCCGCCCGTCAGTAGTCGATGCCCTTCTTGGCCCGGATGCCGGCCTCGTAGGCGTGCTTGGTCGGCGCCCATCTCGGTGACCGTGTCAGCGATCTCGATCAGCTCGGCCGGCGCGTCGCGGCCGGTGCAGACGACGCTGACGTGCGACGGCCGCTCGACGATCGTGGCGACGACGTCGTCGAGGTCGATCCATTCCCAGTTCATCGGGTAGGTGATCTCGTCGAGCACGACGAGCTGGTGATCGCCGGCCCGGATCAGGGCGCGGGCGTGGGCCCAGCCGTCCGCGGCGACGGCCTGGTCGATGGTCAGATCGGCCGAGTCCCACGTGAAGCCCTCGCCCATCGACCACCAGTCGACGCCGAGCTGCCGGCAGATCTTCTCCTCGCCGGTGTTCCACTTGCCGGACTTCAGGAACTGCACGACGGCGACCCGCCAACCCCGGCCGACACCGCGCATCACGACGCCCAACGCGGCAGTCGTCTTGCCCTTGCCCGGGCCGGTGTTGACGAGCACCAGCGACGGCGCTCGCCTCAGCTCGTCGGGCCGCGGGTCGTCGGTGGGGATGTCGTCGGCTTCACGTTCGGGCATCTGGATCCTCCTCGGGACAGGTCGGTCGGGTGGGGCGGGTGCGCAGCGGGACGACGACGAGGGCACCCCGGTGGCGGATCACGTCGACGTGGGCGCGGTAGTGGCGGGCGACATCCGGTCCGGTGAGGACCTGGACCGGCGTGCCTGACGCGATGACGTGACCGTCGGCGACGAGCACGAGGTGGTCGCCGGGCTGGGCCGCCAGCGTGAGGTCGTGCATCGTGGCGACGACGGTGAGGCCGCGATCCCGGCGCAGGCGAGCACGGCGCGTTGGCGCTCGCCGCCCGACAGGGTGTCGAGTCGGCGGGTGGCGAGGTCGGCGAGCTCGAGGGTGGCGATGGCATCGTTGGCGATGACCAGGTCGGCGGGGCCCTCGGCCGCCAGTGGTGCGAGGTGCGGCGTGCGACCGAGCAGCACGTAGTGCTCGAGGGTCATCCCCTCGGGCAAGGAGGCCCGTTGCGGGACGACGGCGACGCGACGGGCCCGGTCGCGACGCGACATCGTCGCCAGGTCGGTGCCGAACAGCTCGATGCGCCCCGTCGCCGGGACGAGGCCGGCGAGCGCCCGCAGCAGCGTCGACTTGCCCGCCCCGTTGGGCCCGATCACGGTGACCCAGTCACCGTTGCCGACGGTGAGGTCGACGCCGTCGAGGACCCGGTGCCGTCCGAGGTCGACGATGATGCCGGCGGCGTACACGGCCGGCCTCATCGCCGCCTCGTGCGCAGGATCAGCAGGAACGACGGTGCGCCGACGAGGGCGGTGACGACGCCGATCGGAGCCGGCAGGGAGGTCCTCGACCGCCGAGCGCATCGCCAGCAGCTCGGTGTCGACGTTCGAGAGGAACAGGATCACGTGACGGCCTCGGCCATCCCTGCGTAGCGAGCCTGGTGTTCGGCAGCGGGCCGCAGCGAGCAGTCCTCGCACATGAACCCGCTGTCCGTCCGGTACCAGAGGCAGCAGCTGCGGCGCTCCCAGGCGAAGCGCTCACCGACGCGCACCACTACACCGGCGTCGCGCACCTCCGGCCTGGCCGCTGCGAAGAACGCCTCGGTGCGATCCGCGATCTCACCCCGCCGATCCGCCATGGCCGGCGCGCCGGCGAAGGCGCTGAAGGCGGCCGCGGCCGACGCCGCCACGTTGCCCCACAGCAACGCGGTGCCGACGCGGCATGTGTCGTGGGCCGTCGCCACCATCGCCGCCAGGTGGTCGTCGATGAGCGCGGCGTGGACGTCGGCCAGGTCGATCGACCCACGGACCGCCACATCGGATGCGAGACGGACCGCGTTTGGCCCACCCCGACCGAGGGCGATCGCAGTCGTCGAGGGCGCGACGTCCACGAGCGGCGTCGGCCAGCAGCCAGGACCCGACCGCCACGGTGGCGATCCGGAACACGTAGCCCTGCACGAACAGCGACGTCGCCACGTCGTCGCGATCAGTGCCGCGAGCTTCCTTCGTGCCGGCGACCACCACGGCGAGGTGCTCCGCGTCGCCGACGAGCGGCCCACACGGCAGCCAACCGTCGTCGGGCTCACCGATCGTGATGCGCAGGTAGTCCACCGTCGACGTCAGCTCGTCGACGACCGTCGCCAGCGTGGCCGTGGCCATCGCGTCCTCCATCCTCGTGGTGTCAGCGCCTGGCGGTGTCCTGGCTCCCGGATCATCGCTCGCTCCCGCCTTCCAACCCGTCCGGGCCGTGGCATCGCGGGGAGTTCGCTCCTCGGTGACAGTTGCGGGACAGCCCCGGATTCGCACCGGTGTTCCCGACAGACGGATCGACGGTAGCCGACGCCCTTCGAGGCCGCGCCACGCTCAGCCGGCGCTCAGCGACCGCACCCGCCACTGATCGTCGGGCCGGGTCAGCACGCTGACCGACAGCGCGGCGACGTCGAGTCGCCAGAACACCGCGGGCGCCGCTCCGAGGGCATGGACGACCAGCGTGCGCACGACCGGTGGCGAGGCCACGACCGCGGCCCGGCGGATCCCCGCATCGACGTCGTCGAGCCAGCGTGCCGCCCGAGCCAGCGGCGGCAGGGAAGATGTTCGAGGTCACCTGGATCGCGGGCGTCGACACCCCCGACGAGCTCGAGGCGACGAGCAAGGCGATCAGCAGCGACGCCGGCTACCTCGAGATGTTGTCCCAGGCCGGCGCCGAGCGCCTGTTCATCGAGGGCTCGACCGAGCGCCTGCTGCTCGCCAAGATGCCCTGACACGGCCCGGGCCCGGCGCCCATCCGTTCTGTGTCGCAGCGTCCGCCAAGGGAACCGGCACCAGTCCCAGCCGCAGGCCACCGAGCGCGGACCCGGCCACAGTCGCCGAGTTCGCTTCGGTCGCGGTCTGCCGTCGAAATGAGCCGTCTGACGCGACCAAAGCAGCGCCCGACCGGCGTCGCCCACCTCTGTGTCACCGCACACGTCCCCGGGGACTTGTGCGGTGACACAGAACGAAGACGGCCCGCAGCACCGAGCCAGGCCCGGAGCACGACCTCGCCGATCCCGATCGTTCAGAGCTCTTCGAACCAGTGCGGCCGGCGGCCCTCTTGGCGGACGCTCTGACCGAACGGACCGGTCAGCCTGATCGCACCTGGGTGGCACGGGCGATGACGGCCAGCAGGTCGGCCTGATCGGGCTCATTCGTCGTCGATGTGACCGGCGAGGTGGCCATGAGGGGGACGGTCAGTGGGGGCTGCCGTCGTCACCTCCGCCCGGCGGGTCGTTTCGTCGCAGGCCGGCGCGTCGGAGCACCTTGTCGGGCACTCCGACCGCCAGCCACGTGTCGTAGGTGATCCCGTGACGCCGACTGTAGGAGCGGGCGACGTCGACGAACCTGACCTCCCGCTCGTACCACTGCGCCCGCAGCTGGAGGTCGTGACGCTCCTGGATCAGGTGCAGCTCCCGCATCGGCGGGGCCGTGAGGAGCTCGATCTCGATGCGGGTCAGGCGGTGCGCGACCGCCGCCGGCGACAGGTGCGGACCGGGCGGGTGCCGGGCCGTGCGCAACCCGTCGATGTAGTTGCGCACGGCCTCGGCGGCGGCCCGCTCCAGCGGACCCTCGAGCTTCGATGCCATCACCGCTCGTTCCCCATCGGCCCCCCGTCGAGCGGTTGGTCACACCGCGTCGACGCCCTCCTCCCCGGTGCGGATGCGGATCAGCCGGGCCACGTCGGTGACCCAGATCTTCCCGTCGCCGATCTTGTCGGTGCGGGCCGCGGCGACGATCGCGTCGACCACGGCGTCGAGGATGCCGTCGTCGACGACGATCTCGATCTGCACCTTGGGCACGAAGTCGATCTGGTACTCGGTGCCCCGATAGGTCTCGGTGTGGCCGCCCTGGCGGCCGAAGCCGCGGACCTCACCAACGGTGATCCCGGTGACGCCGACCGCCTTGATGGCGGCCTTCACGTCGTCGAGCTGGAACGGTTTGATGACTGCGGTGATGAGCTTCATGTGAGGGTCTCCGTCACTTCACGTCGATGTGGCTGCTGACGAACTCCGGGTAGGCGAGGACGCCCATCTCCGGCAGGTCGAGCCCGGCGAGCTCGTCGTCCTCGTTGGAGCGGATGCCGCCCTTGCCCATCTTCTTCGAGATGGAGTCCTGGATCTTGAAGAAGCCGTAGGCGACGCCGAGGATGACCGTCCAGATCACGACGACGCCGAGCAGCTGGGCCAAGAACTGGCCGCCGTCGCCCCAGAAGAGGCCCTTGACGCCCTCGCTGTCCGAGCCGTTCCAACCGGCCCCGTAGCTGCCGTTGGCGAAGAGCCCGACGCACAGCACGCCGAACGTGCCGTTGATGCCGTGCACGGCGATGGCGCCGACCGGATCGTCGATCTTCAGCTTGCGCTCGACGAAGAAGACGGCCTCGATGACCAGCACGCCGGCGATGGAGCCGATCAGCGCCGCCACGGCGGGCGTGACGAAGGCGCACGGGGCGGTGATCGCCACGAGGCCGGCGAGCATGCCGTTGGCCATCATCCCGGGATCCGGCTTGCCGGCCCGCTTGGTGATCCACAGCATCGCCACGATGGCGCCGAAGGCGCCGGCGATCGCCGTGTTGGTGGCGACGGTGGCGAACTGCACGTCCTGGGTGGAGAACGTCGAAGCGGCGTTGAAGCCGAACCAGCCGAACAGCAGGATGAACGTGCCGAGCATGGCCATCGGGATGTGGTGGCCAGGGAGGGCGCGAGGCTTGCCGTCCGCACCGAACTTGCCGAGGCGGGGTCCGAGCACCTTGGCCCCGGCGAACGCGGCGACGCCGCCGACGGCATGGACGACGCCGCTGCCCGCGAAGTCGACGTAACCGGCGCCGAAGCTCATCGTGTCCCACGTCTTCGACAGCCAGCCGCCGCCCCACGTCCACGACGCGAACAGCGGGTAGTAGATGGCGCCGCAGAACAGGCCCCAGATCACGAAGCTGCCCCACTTCCAGCGCTCGGCCATCGCGCCGGTCGGGATGGTCGCCACCGTGTCCATGAAGGCGACCATGTAGAGGAAGAAGGCGAGGATCCCGGCGGTGACCGTGCTGCCGGACATCGCCCAGCCGCCCTGCCACAGGAACACCCAGTTGCCGCTGCCGAGCATGCTGTGCCCGACGGCGACGCCTTGCCCCTCACCGAAGTACGCCTGCATGTCGAAGCCGCCGAACGCCAGCGGGTAGCCGACGAAGAAGAAGCCGATGAACCCGAGGCCGAAGATGGCGAAGTTCGTGCTGACGACGTGCGCCGCGTGCTTGGCCCGGCAGAAGCCGGTCTCGACCAGCGCGAACCCGGCCTGCATGAAGATGACCAGGATCGCCCCGATCACCACCCACAGGATGTTCAGGTTGGCGGCGACGGCCGCCGCCGGATCAGCTCCTTGGGCGAACGCGACGGTGCCGCCGAAGAGCGTCACGAACAACGCTCCTGCGGTACCTCCGATCGCGTACTTCAGCACACGTTTCCCACGCATCAGCTCTCCCTGGTTCGAGGTCCATGGACCTGGTCGCCCCGCCCGGGGCGATCCGTGCGCCAGTTGAGAGGGTCAGCGTTTCTGCGGCAGCACAGGAGTGTTTCGTCTCTGTTGCGTTCTGGTGCGTTCTGGTGCGACGGGGCGGCGCGTGCAGGCGTCAGGAACGGATCAGCTGGCGGGCCCGCCGCCGCGGTCGACGTCCGGCGAGCACGTCGCCGACGAGCGCGGTGGTCCTTGCGTCGAGCTTGCGCCCGAGCCGATCGGTCAGCGCGAAGCGGTCGACGAGCTGACCACCGGAGCTCGTCAGCCGGGCGCTGTGCACGGTCACGCCGGCGACCTCGAACGCACCCGCCAGCGCGGCGAGCATGCCCGGCCGGTCGCGTCCGGTGATCGTGCACGCCGTGTGCCACGGCGCGGCGTCGTTGTCGAACTGCACCTCGACGGGACCGATCGGCTCGAGGGTCGGTGGCCCGCCGAGCATCGATTCGATCTGGGTCGCCAGTCGCCGCGCCGGTGGGCGAACTGCGGCGCGCACCAGGAACGTGTCGACCACGGCGCCGTCGGGCCACGTGGCGACGGTGGCCGCGGCGATGTCGCAGCCGGATGCCGTGAGGGCCTCGGCGAGGTGGGCCAGCAGCCCGTCGGCATCGCGGCTGGCGATGTCGACGATCCAGTGATCGGGCGTGCCCTCCGGACTCACGGCGACACGCACCGTGCCCTTGCCGGGCAGCGGCTCGACGAGCCGGGCCTGGCGGGCCAGCTCGTCGGCGCTCGTGGGCCAGCACGTAGCCGTCCGGCGCGTCCTGGAGGCGGCGTCGCGAGGCGTCGTCGGCGGCCATCGCCAACGCCGCACGACGTCGGGTGTCGGCCAGCGACGTGGCGTCGGGGCCGAGCAGCTCGGGGTGGGCGAGGATCTCGGCGAGCAGCTCGCGGACCTGCGCCAGACGGTCGCGACGATCGTCGTCCGGCGTGCTGGCGAGCGCCACCTCGTGCGCGGGATCGAGCATCGGCAGCGTGCCGACGTGGGCGGCCAGCTGGGTCATCTCGGCCCGGTCGTAGCCGTCGACGTCGCTCGCCGCGGCGCGCAACAGGCGGGCGGTCTCGATCGTCCGCTCGACCGTCGGGTCCTCGACGGCCAGCTCGGCGAGCAGCTCGTGGATGGCGCCAGACGACGCGTCGATGCCGAGCACGTCGATCGCCAGCGCCGCGAGGGTCACGTTCCGGGCCCGCGCCTCGTGCCCCGGATCCCAGGGCACGGTGGGATCGATCGGATGGTCGGCGAGGCGGGCGACGGTCGGGAAGCGCAGCGCTCGGCCCGGGTCGAGCTCGCTCGGGTCGGCGCGACGGTGCGCCAACGCCTCGGCGACGAGGGGGACGCCGCGCTCGAGGACCCCGGTGATGTCCAGCAGGCGCACGGCGCGCGGTCCGCCGTGGCGCAGCACGTCGAGCAGCGCGTTCGTGTCGTCGAGCGTCCAGTCGAGGTCGACATCACGTCGCTCGCCGAACCACGAGAGGAGCTCGTCGGACGGGGCGCCGTGATCGGCGAGCGCCGCGGCCTGCAGCGCGACGACCGCCACCGCGTTCGCCGGCGGCCGCCCGTCGAGGACGATCCAGCCGTCGCGCGCCGCGGCCCACCCGCCGGCCGGTTCGGGCGTCACGTCCTCGTCCAGCTCACCGATGTCGGCCCGCCCCCTGCTGGCGATCCGCCAGCGCAGCAGCGGCGGGGTGATGACCGTCGTCATCAGCACCACGAGCAGCAACGCCCCGTACAGCTCGTCGTCGAGCACGCCCTGGGCCAGCCCGATGCTGGCGAAGATCAGGCCGACCTCGCCGCGCGGGATCATGCCGAGCCCGATCAGCAGCCGGTCGCTTCGGGTTCCGGCGGCGCCGTAGGCCGACACCATCTTGCCGGCGACCGCGATCACCAGCAGCACGGCGGCATCGAGCAGCACGCTCGGCTGGAACATCGCGCCGACGTCGGCGTTGACGCCGATCAGCACGAAGAAGACCGGGATCAGCACGCCACCGATGCTGTTGAGGTCGTTGGCGATGCGCTCGTGCTGGCCGCTGCGGCCGATCGCCAGCCCGGCCATGAACGCCCCGATGATGAACGCCAGCTGCGCCGAGTCGGCGAGCACGGCGAGGCCGAGCACGATCACCAGCGCGGCCACGGTCAGCGTCGTCCCCGAACGGGACCGCCTGGCGATCACCGCCAGCAGCGGCGGCACGGCGAGGATGCCGACGACGCCCGAGAGCACGAGGAAGCCGAGGGCCAGTCCCGACGGTCGATGCGACGACGCCGACCGTGACCGAGTCGCCGGTGACGACCTTGACGACGACGGTGAGGATGATCAAGCCGAGCACGTCGTCGGCGACGGCGGCGCCGAGCACGATGCGCGCCTCGATCGTCGCCAGCGCCCGGAGGTCGCCGAAGACCCGGGCGGTGATGCCGACGCTGGTCGCAGTCAGCGCGGCGCCGAGGAAGATCGCCGTCTCGGTGTCGAAGCCGAGACCCACGCCGGCCCCGGCCCCGACCACGAACGGCACGGCGACACCGATCACCGCGACGAGCATCGATGCCCGGCCGACCCGACCGAGCTCGGCGAGGTCCATCTCCATCCCGACCTGCACGAGCAGCAGCAGGACGCCGAGCTCCGCCAGCACGCCGAGGCTGACCCCCCGCTCGCCGCCGAGCTGGACGAGGCCGAGCACGGACGGCCCGACGAGGATGCCGGCCACGATCTCGCCGAGCACGGCGGGGATGCCGATGCGCTCGGCGCCCTCGGCGGCCAGCTTGGCCGCGGCGATGACGATCAGCAGGTCGAGCAGGAGGCGCGCGAGGTCGACGGTCTCCATCAGGTCGAGTCGCTCAGCCCAGGCTCGCGATGACGGCCACGGCCAGCGCCATCACGTCGGGGTTGAGGCGCCACCCCCGGCGGCGGACGGTGACGACGGCGTCGTCGCCGAGGACGCGTCGGATGCCCACGAGCGCGGCATCGCACCGTCGCGGGCTGAGCTCGGTGAGCCCGGCGTCCCGGCGCAGCCGATCGCGGTCCAGCACCCGTCCACTGTTGTCGACGAGGGCAGCGAGCACCGCCCGCTCCCGCTCCCCGAGTCGGACATCCACGGCGCCCGCCGCGCGCTCACCACGCACGCTGTCCACGGTAGGACCGCAAGGTTTCAGGGATGTGAACGAACCGCGCGTCCCAGCACTGGGTGGACGTCCTGGGCCCAGCGGTACATTCCACGCGTGGCTGCTGTCCTGCTGATCGAGGACGACGCGCCGCATCGACGAGCGCTGGAGCTCGGACTGACCGCCCGCGGCTTCGACGTGACCGCGGTTGCCGACGGACGCGGTGCCCGGGAGGCGGTCGAGGGCATCCATCACGACGTGATCCTCCTCGACCTCGGGCTCCCGGACGTCGATGGCATCGACCTGTGCCGGCACCTCCACGTGTTCCCTGGCGCCCCCATCGTCGTGGTCTCGGGCGACGCCACCGACACGCGGATCGTCGCCGCCCTCGATGTGGGAGCCGACGACTACGTCGTCAAGCCGGTCAACCTCGACGTCCTGACCGCCCGCATCGGCGTCCAGCTCCGCCACTCGTCGTCGTCGACCCGGGTCGTCAACGAGCAGGTGCTGCACATCGGTGACGTTCGACTCGACACCGCGGCCCACGCCGTCGAGGTCGCCGGCCGACCGGTCGAGTTGAACGCGCAGCAGTTCGCGATCCTCTCCGCCCTCATGCGCAACGCCGATCGGCTCGTCAGCCACGACGCCCTCGCGCGCGCCGCCGGCGGACGCACCCGCCCCGATCGCAACGCGCTGCGGGTCGCCGTGAGCCGCCTGCGTCAGCGGCTCGGCACCGACCCAGGGCGCCCGCTGATCGTGACCGAGAAGGCGGTCGGGTACCGGCTCATCTCGCCGGCGCCCACCGAGCGGTCGTGAAACGGTCGACGCTGGCATGGCTGATCGGCCTGGGCGGCATCGCCCTCGTCACCGTCGTCTGCTACGCCCTCGGTGATCACGTCGATCCGACGATCACCGCCCTCCTGCTCCTCGTCCCGATCGTCGCGGCGAGCGTGCTGGGGGGCTGGCGACGCTCCCTCGTCGTGTCGTTCGTCGCCGGCGTCACGTACGGGGTGGCGTTCCTCCCACCCATCGGCCGGTTCCGGCTCGGCCTCACCGAGGACGTGTTCGTGCTCGTCACGTTCGAGGTCACGGCCGTCGTCATCGGCGTGCTCGCCGGACGTCGCGAGCGACGACGCGAACCGGACGACGTCCTGCGTGCCGTGTCCCACGATCTGCGCACACCACTGAGCACGATCCGCACGGCGTCGGCCGACCTGCTCACCGGCGTGCACACCGACGAGTCGCAACGGGCCGAGCTGCTGGGCCTGGTGGTCAGCGAGAGCGCGCGCCTCGATCGCATCGTCGGCAACCTCCTCAGCGTCAGCCGCACCCGCGCCGGCGCCCTCCGGCCGACGACCACGCCACAGCCGCTGGGCACCCTGCTGCACGCGTCGGCGCAGCGCCTCGAGCGCCTCGGCGCGCCGCCGATCGAGATCGAGCTGGATCCAGACCTTCCCGATGTCCCCGTCGACGAGATCCAGCTGGACCAGGTGATCACCAACCTGGTCGACAACTCGGCGCGCCACGTGGGCGGTGCACCGATCACCATCTCGGCCCGCCGCAGCGCCGGTGGCGTGACGATCACCGTGCGCGACCGTGGTCCTGGCTTCTCCGCCGAGGCTCGCCGCCATGCGTTCGAGCCGTTCCGTTCGACCGACGGGTCGTCGGGCATCGGCCTGTCCGTGTGCCGGGCGATCGTCGAGGCCCACCACGGCACGATCGAGCTGATCGACGCGAACGGAGAGCCCGGCGCCGTCGTGCGCGTGACGCTCCCGCTGGCTCGCTGAGTCGGCCCGCCGCGCTGGAAGCGCCGCACGTAACGAGTCGGCGCCTCGCCGGACGGTGATCCGCAACACGTCGGATCTCGTTCGAGGAGGAGCCATGGAAGGAGTGCAGGGGAAGACGGCGCTGACGCTCCGCCGAACGGGTCCCAATCTTTCGACGATGTTGAGGCTGGCGACGGCGTCCCGATCGGGACGCGCTGCGAGCCTCGCCCGATGAAGGTTCTCGTGACCGGCGGCTCCGGCTTCATCGGCTCGCACATCGTCGAGCAGCTGGTCGCCGGCGGCGCCGACGTCCGGATCCTCGATCGCGTTCCGCCACCGGCGAGCCTGGGGGCGGTCGACCTCCGGCTCGCCGACGTCGCCGACAACGAGGCGATGGAGGCCGCGGTCGACGGCGTCGACGCGGTCTGCCACCAGGCGGCGATGGTCGGCCTGGGCGTCGACTTCGACGACGTCACCAGCTACGTGCGGACCAACGGCGTCGGCACGGCGGCCCTCCTGCGGGCCCTGTGGCGCCGGTCGTTCAGGGGCCGGCTGGTGCTGGCGAGCAGCATGGTCGTCTACGGCGAGGGGGTCTCCCGGTGCGCGCGGCACGGCGTCGTCCGTCCGGCGCCCCGCCGCCCGGCGCTGCTCGAGGCCGGCCAGTTCGATCCCGAGTGCCCAGTCGCCGGCTGCCGGACCGCGCTCGCCTGGGAGGCCGTGGACGAGGACTGCCCGCTCGATCCCCGCAACGTGTACGCCGCCACGAAGGTCCACCAGGAGCACCTGTGTCGTTCGTGGGAGCGGGAGTCCGGCGGGTCGGTGGTGGCGCTGCGCTACCACAACGTCTACGGACCCCGGATGCCGCGTGACACGCCGTACGCCGGTGTCGCCGCGATCCTGCGCAGCGCGCTCGCCGCCGGTCGTGCCCCCCAGGTCTTCGAGGACGGTCGCCAGACCCGTGACTTCGTCCACGTCCGTGACGTGGCACGGGCCAACGTGCTGGCGCTCACCGTCGACGGCGCCGCGCGGCGCGTACAACGTCGCCAGCGGCGCGCCGCACACCGTCGGCGAGATGGCCGATCGGCTCGCCGACGCCTTCGGCGCCGACGCGGCGCGGCCGGTCGTCACCGGCGCCTGGCGGCCCGGCGACGTCCGCCACATCGTGGCCTCACCGGCGCGAGCGGCCGAGCGCCTCGGGTTCGTCGCCGGGGTCTCGTTCGTCGACGGGATGCGCGAGTTCGCGACGGCGCCGATGGCCGAGCCCGCCGCGACGTGACCACCCATCGGCCGCGGCGCGCTCGCATCGGCGGCGCGGCCGCCGCGTTCCTCGTCGCCTCCGGGGTCGCGATCGCCGTCTCGTGGTCGATCGCTGACGGACCGCCGATCCGTCGCGCCGGTTGGACGCTGCTGTGGCAGGTCGCGATCTGGACCGCGATGTGGATCGTCGCGGCGATCGCCGTGTGGCAGCTGCCGCGCCGGCTGGCCGTGGCGCTCATCATCGCGGCGGCGGTGCTCGTCCGCGTCGGGGCGATCGCCGGCGAGCCGATCACGTCCGACGACCTCTACCGGTACAGCTGGGACGGCCGCGTGCAAGCGGCCGGCATCGACCCGTACCGCTACCCGCCATCTGCGCCGCAGCTCGCCGGGCTGCGGGAGGACTGGCTCTGGCCGACGCCGGATCGATGTGTCGCCATCAGGCGGCCGACCGGCTGCACCCTCATCAACCGGTCGACGGTCCCCACGATCTACCCACCCGCCGCCGAGGCCTGGTTCGCCACCGTCTACCGCGTCGCCGGGATCGAGTCCCGCCACAAGGCGTGGCAGGTCGCCGGCCTTGCCGTTGACGTGGCGGCGGTCGGCCTCCTCCTCGTGGCGCTGCGCCGCTGGCGACGCGACCTGCGCTGGGCCGCCCTGTACGCGCTGTGTCCGGCGCCGGCGCTGGAGCTGGCGAACAACGGCCACATCGACGGTGTGGCCGTCGCCCTGATGCTCGCGGCGCTCGTCGTCGCCCGACCGCCACCGCGGCCGTCGCGACTGTTGCGGTCGTCCGCCGTTCGCGACGTCGTCATCGGCGTCCTGATCGGCGCGGCCGTGTTGGTGAAGCTGTACCCAGCGCTGCTGCTGATCGCGCTGGTCGCTGCCCCGGGTGCCGAACGGTGGCGCCGGGCCACCCGGGCGTCGGTCGCCGCCGCCGTGCTGGTCGCCGTCGCCTACGTGCCCCACGTGCTCGCCGTGGGCGGAAGGGTCCTCGGGTACTTGCCCGGCTACCTCGCCGAGGAGGACTACGCGAGCGGCGGTCGCTTCCTCCTCGCCGCGGCGGCCGGGCTGCACGGCACGTTCGCCGCGGTCATCTCGCTCGCGTTGTTCGTCGGCGTCATCATCGGCGTCGTGCTGCGCCGCCCCGGCGTGCCGACCGGCGCCGTCGTCGTGTTCGGCACGTTGCTGCTCGTCACGTCGCCGGTCCAGCCGTGGTACTCGATCACGGTGCTCGCCCTGGCGGCGTTGGCAGCACGGCCGTGGTGGGCGGCCGTGACGCTCGCCGGGTACCCGTACTTCTTCGCCGTCATCCTCGGCTCACCGCATGCTGTCGTGATCGGACAGGTCGCGTACGGGCTCGCTGCCCTCGCGGTCGTCGCCGGCGAGATCGCCTCGGCGCGCGCCATGCACGGTCGCGGCGACGTCGTTCGTGGCGACGTCCGCACGGATCCCGAACATCTCGCGAAACGTGTCGCGGGCGGCCGATGGGTCGGCCCGATCGCCGATTAGGTCGGTGGTGCCGACACCTCGATGACCGACGAGGGAGGCGTGGAGGAGCCATGACGGTGATCGATCCCGCAGTGACCAGCCCGACCGGGTGCGCCGATGCCGCGGCGATCATCGCCTTCGTCTCCGCACACCGCGAGTCGATGGTGCGCGTCGCGTGCGGCTACGTCCACGATCGGGCAACGGCCGAGGACGTCGTGCAGGAGACGTGGATCGCCGCGCTGCGCGGCGTCGACCGGTTCGGTGGTCGCTCGTCGATGAAGACGTGGATCTTCCGGATCCTCGTCAACCGCGCGAAGACGACCGGCACCCGACAGGCCCGGATCGTCCCCATGTCCTGCCTGCCGGAGATCGAGCGATGTGAGGATGGCACCTGCGAGCAGACCATCGAGGACCGCCTCGCACTGGCCGCCGACGCCGGCGCCGCGCTGGACGCCATCGCCCTCCTGCCGGTCCACCAGCGCGACGTGATCACGCTGCGCGACGTCCGCTCATGGGAGCCCCACGAGGTGTGCGCGCTGATGGGCATCAGCGAGGGCAACCAGCGCGTGCTGCTCCACCGGGCCCGCCGTGGCGTGCGCCGCGCCCTGCGGAGCGAGCTCGCCACCGAGATGGTGGGCTGACTACGTCCGTCGTCTGCGGATGCGCACTGCGACGCTGACGGCAGCGACGAGCCACACCGCGGCGAGCAGGATGAGGACGGTCCGGCCGTAGTCGTGCGGCAGCGTCGACGAGTTGGTCGGGCGGCGGCCCCAGCCGGTCACGAGCGGGTAGGAGAACAGCGCGATCAGCACCGTCAGGGCCCCTGCGACGCGACACGGTCCCCGCGCCGGCGCCGGCAGCACACGGGCGATCAGCCACGAGCCGAGGATCAACAGCGGGGCGAGGATGAGGTCGTGGGCGAGGTCGAGCTCGACGACGAGGACGAACAACGAGCGCGGGTTCGTCGCCCCGCTGTTCTGCAGCGCGCTCCAGACGCCGACGCCGATCAGGGACCAGCCGACGACCAGCGCGGGGACGAACCACCGCGCCGACGGTCGATCCGCAGCTTCGGTCGGCTCGGTCACGACACCACCAGCCGGTCCACCCACTTCGTCTGCAGCACACCCGGTCGATTCGGGGCGATGAGTCGGACCGGGAAGCCGTGGTCGAGCGACAGCGCTTCGCCGCCGACCTGCATCGCCAGCAGGGTGTCGTCGTCGGCGAGCACCGAGCCGTTCACGAGCGACGATCGGTAGGCCCCGTTGCGCTCGATCGACACGACCTCGACCGCCGCCGCGCTGCGGACGCCGGCGGCGTCGAGGACGGCGTGCAGCGGCACGCCCGTCCACGCGACGCTCGCGCTCCAGCCCTCGACGCAGGCGATCGGCAGCGTCGCCGTGCGTTGCGGCAGGGCGGCGAGCTCGGCGAGCGTGAACGCCCGCGCCACGACGCCGTCCTGCTCGACCTGGAGCCGGTAGGCCGACGACGTCGTCGACGCGTCGATGCCGGCTTCGATGGCGGTGCGGTTCACCGGGAAGCCCTGCACGCCGATGTCGCCCCGCCGTGGAGCCAGCACGGCGAGCCGACGCAACGGCGACCACGTCTGGCCGGCCGTGACGACGACGAGACCGACGGACGATCCGATGGCCAGGCCGAGGAACCGCCGTCGCCCGGCCGCCTGGGCCGCGTCGGCGGTTGGCTGCTCGCGTCGCAGGGCCCGCCGGGTGATCGACGCCTTGGCGCCGATGTGCACGACGAGGGCGCCGATCGTCACCCACGCGACGGCGTAGTGGCCGGCCGGGAAGGAGAAGGGCCACGGGTACCAGAGATCGATGTTGGCGATCCCGGTCACCAGCATGAACACCGCGCCACCGACCAGTGGGAGCAGGCTGAGGCGCTCCAGCGCGTGGAGGACGTCGCGCGCCGGCGGCCACGTGAACAGCCGTGGGAAGACCGACCACAGCTTGCAGAACAGCAGCGGGACGGCGGCGATCCCGGTCGCCACGTGCAGCCCCTGGGTGACGCGGTAGAGGCCGGCCGGTCGCGACGGCCACTCGAACCACGACGGCGGGTGTTGGATCAGGTGCGACAGCAACCCGGTGACGAAGCAGACCGTGAAGCACACGCCGAGCGCCAGCCCGAGGACGGCGGCGACGCGCTCGCCGTGGCGCGGTTCCGCCAGGCGCTCCTCGCGCCATGCCGTGACCCGTCGGGCGAGCGTCGTGACGGGCGCCGGGAGGTTCACGCCGGCTCCCTTCCGACGAGCACGAGCTCCTGGCGGCCGAGATCGAACACGCAGTGCTGGCCGAGGGCGCGAGCAGCGACGCGGGCGACCGAGCGCAGCGTCGGAGGGACGACGCGCACCAGATCGAGCCAGACGTGGTCCGATCGCGTGTCGAGCCAGCCACCGACGTAGCGGGTCCGGCGACCATCGACGCCGATGTCGGCGAGCCACGCCTCGACGATCGCGTCGCTCCACACCGCGCGCCGGAAGTGCAGCGAGCGCCACGGACGGGAGCACACCGAGATGCCGTGACCCACGGCGCGGCCCGAGCGCAGGTCGACGGTGAACCCGCCGTCGCAGTCGATCAGGCGCCGCAGCTCGCCGGCGGCGACGGCCGCACCGGACCTCGTCACGATGCCAGCGGCCATCTCGCGGCCATCTCGGCGAAGGTCGCGGCGAAGCGAGATGTCGGGATGGCGGCGGCCACGGTCGCCGCCGACGCGACGTCGTCGACGTCGGCGAGCTCGTCGAGCTCGTGCCAGGCGATGCCGCGTCGGGCCAGTGCGTCACACAGGCGCGCGCCCGTCGACGCCGTGCTCATGGGCACCGTGGCACACAGTCCCGGCGCCGGCGCCGCCAGCCCGAGCGCCCAGAACCCGCCGTCCAGGGCCGGACCGACGACCGCTCCGGTCCGGCCACTGGCGACGAGCTCGAGCGCCCGGTCGATGCCGCCCGCGGTCACCTGGGGTGTGTCCATCCCGATGAGCAGAGCCGGCCCGCCCACGGCGGCGAAGGCGTTGTCGATGCGCACGCCGAGGCCACGGCCGCGCTGTTGGATCACCCTGAAGCCAGCGGGCAACCACGGTCCCGGCGATCCGTCGAGCGCCACGACGCGGTGCGTGGCCGCGCTCGCACCGACGGCGTCGAGCGTGTCGGCGAGCGCCGCGCCCGCCAGCTCGGCTGCCTCCACCGGCGTGCAGGGCGGGCAGCACCGCGTCTTGACCCGACCCGGAACCGGCGACTTGGCGATGACGATGACCGTCGACGAGCTCATCCGGCGAGCACGCGGCCCATGTCGTGCACCGTGCGCACGGTGCCCCGCACCGTGCCGGTGACCTTGGACCGCCCGACACGTGGCGCGTAGGCGACCGGCACCTCGGCGATCGTCCACCCCTCCCGGACCGCGCGCAGCGACCATCTCGAGCGGCCAACCGAACCGACGATCGGTGATGCCGAGCTCGAGCAGCGCCGTCCGTCGTGCCGCTCGCATTGGGCCGAGATCGTGCAGCGGCGTGCCCGTGCGCCGGCGCAGCTCGAACGAGAGGGCGCGGTTCATCAGCCGGGCATGCAGCGGCCACGCACCGCGCTGGGCGCGGCGGGCGCCGAGGACGAGATCGGCATGACCGGCGGTCACCGGATCGGCCACCGCCGGCAGCTCACCGGGATCGAGCGAGCCATCGGCGTCCATGAAGCACACGACGTCCGAGGTCGCCGCGACGAGCCCGGCGAAGCACGCCGCGCCGAAGCCGCGTGACCGCTCGACGACGACGGTCGCCCCTGCCGTCGCCGCGGCCTCGCCCGTTCCGTCGCTCGACCCGTTGTCGACGACGATCGCCCGGAACCCTGGCGGCATGCGCGCCACGACGGATGCGATCACGGCCACCTCGTCGAGGGCGGGGAGGACGACGTCGATCACGATCTGTAGTCCTCGCTCGGGGCGAGGGCGTTACACGACGGCGCGCGGAGCTCGGCGAGCCGGCGGAGCGAACTCCAAGATCCGGCCGAGATCGCGGAACCCGATCGACGCGTAGACCCCTTCGGCCATCGGTGTCGCTTGCAACGACGCCGTCCGACAGCCCCGGGCCCGCGCATCGGACAGGTGCTGGGCGGTGAGCGCGGCGGCGAGGCCGCGCCTGCGGGCGTGCTCCAGCGTCGCGACGTTGTAGATGCCGCAGTCCGTGTCGTGATCGAACGCCCCCGCTGCCGCCACCGGCACCCTGTCGACGTGCGCGCCGAGGATGTACAAGGGGCAGGCGTCGCCACCCATCAGCAGCGCGTCGGGGAGGTCGAACAGCCGGAGGAACGCAGGCCAGTCCATCGGCACGCCGAGGTGACCGTGCGGCTCGAGCGAGTCGAGCGACATCGCCATCGCTCGCGTCGTCTCCGCCAGCGTGTAGCCGCGGCGTTCCAGTTCGGCCACGAGGCCGGTGTCGTCCTCGTGGGCCCACGCGGCGTACTGCTCGATGCCGGCGGCCGCGTAGCGAGCGTGCATGGCCTCGACGGCGCGGACGCGCTCGGCGGGTGGCAGGCGTCGATCGAGCACGGCGTTGTTGTAGATCGAACGTTCGGGCTCGTCCGGGAAGACGGCCGCGGTGACGCCGTCCATCCGCTCGACGACCGCGCCTGGCGCCGACCTCGCGTACCCCTGCCAGCAGGCGAGGAGGGTCGCGATGCCGCGCCGAGCGAGGTCGTCGTCCGAGAACCCCTCGTCATCCGTCATGGACGTCACGTCTACGAGGGGCCCGCCGGCGTTACACCATCGGGTGATCCCGCTGCTGATCTCGTCTGGTGGTGGCTCGTCGCGTCGTCGAGGGTCAGGTCCGTTGCAGTGTGCCCTGTCCGGCCGGGTCGTTGACGGTCAGGGCCGACGCCCGGCCATCGGCTCCGATGGTGAACTCCACCGCCTCGGCGACCTCCGGGAGCTCGGCGTCGGCGATGATCGTGAACGTGTTGGCGTCCCAGTGGGTGAGGGGGAACGTCAGCTTTGCCGGGCCCTCGACCAGCGCCATCCCGTCACCGTCGGCGATGACCTCGAAGGTGCCGTAGTAGTCGTTGGCGTACGTCCCGAGGTAGGCGTCGTTCGACAACGCCGGCGTGGCCGGATCGGGCACGTCGGCGAGCGACGGATCCGGGGAGAAGAGGCCGGCGTACCGGTCGGCCCAGATCTTCGGCCAGTCCTGGGTGTCCTCGCCGACGACGATCCGGTCGATGATCTGGTCGCTGATCGCCTCCGCGGTGCCGACCGGCATGGCGTTCGTCAGGACCACGACGCCGAGCTGCTCCTCGGGCAGGAGCATGACGCTGGTGTGGGCGCCGTTCGAGAAGGCGCCGGAATGGGTCCAACGGAGCTGGCCGAGGTGGTCGGTGGTGACGGACCACCCGAGCCCGTAGAACGAGGCCTGCCTGTCGTACGGGAGGTCCACTCGAGAGCTGTTGATGTGCGGCGCGTGCGTCGCCGCCAGCGCCTGCTCGCCGATGATCGGCGTTCCGTCGAGCGTTCCGGCCCCGAGTTGCAGCCGCACCCACGTGGCCATGTCGTCGAGCGACGAGCTGATCCCCCCGGCCGGCGCCTGCGGGTCGGGGTTGCGGGCCGCCGCCGGCACCCACTTGCCGTCGACCATGTTGTGGATGCTGGCCCGGTTGGGCTGGGCCTCGAAGTCGGCGTAACGGGCGCTGCTCGCCGTCATGCCGGCGAGGTCGAACAGCTGTTGGTCCATCAGGTCCTCGAAGCTGACACCGGCCGCCTTGGCGGCCGCCTCGCCGCCCGCGGTCAACCCGAAGTTGGAGTACGAGTAGGTGGAGCGGAACGGGTTGAGCGCGACGAAGCGCAGGCGGGCCAGGATCTCGTCTCGGCTGTACCCGATCGTCTCCAACCTCGTCCCGGCGAGGCCGGGCAGCCCACTGCGATGCGAGAACAGGTCGGCGAACGTGACGTGCTCGGTCACCCACGGATCGCTGAGCACGAACTCGGGAAGGTACGGCTGCACCGGATCGTCCCACTTGATCACCCCTTCCGACACGAGCCGCGCGACGGCCGTCGAGGAGACCGGCTTGGACAGCGACGCCAGCTGGAACACCGTCTCGGGTGTGATCAGATCCGGCTTCCCGACCTCGCGCACGCCATAGCCCTTGGCGAACACGACCTCGTCGTCGTGGACGACGGCGACGGCGACACCGGGCACGTCGGTCAGCGCCATGTCCGCGTCCACGATGCCGTCGATCTCGGGCAGCACGGCGTCGACCTGCTCACGCGTGACGCCGCCGGCAGCAGGGTCATCCGACGCCGCGCCGGCATCATCCGGCGGCTCTGGCGACGTGGTCGTCACGGCAGACGTCGACGCCGGCGCCGTCGATGCAGGTGCGGCGGCGGACGTCGTCGTGGTCGCAGTCCCTGCGTCGTCGTCATCCGAGGTGCACCCGACCACCAACGCGGCTGCAGCGAGCACCAGTCCGAGTGTGCGCGCGCGCTTCGTTGGGTTCGTCATGGTTCTCCCTCTGTCTGCGCCCGGAAGCGGCTGCCGACGTCACACATCGTAGAGGCGCAGGGTCGTTGCATGTCCACCGATCGGGGATACAACATCACCCGCCGCCACCGTCACGGACGTCGCCGCTGCCCGACGATTCCGTGCCCGGCCCGCGGCTTCGAGATCCGCCCCGGTGAGCACATCACGATCGAGGTCATGTCGCAGTTCGCCCCGCACCACATCGCCGTCTCGCTCGGATCGAGCCGCCGTCACGCCATCGTCCGTGGGTCCAGCCACGTTTGCACAGTCCGTCGCGCCGGCCTGATCCTGCTCACGGCCGGGACGCGCCGGTGGTCACTCCACGTCGACGAACAGGACTTCGATGGCGTTGTTGCCGTAGCCGAGTCGGTTCCATGGTGGGACCTCCGGTTGCACGTTGCCGGCGGCATCGGTTGCGCGGGCCCGCAGGGTGTGTCGGCCGACGTCGGGTGGTTGCCAGTCGAAGGTCCAGTCCTGCCAGTGGTAGGGACCGGTGGGCGCGGCGAGTTGGGCCGGTTGCCAGTCGCCTTCTCCGGTGAAGCTGACCTCGACGCTGGTGATGGGTCCGGTGCCGGACCACGCTTTGCCGCGGATCGTGTGGGTGCCGAGTGGGAGCACTGGCGGCCGGCTGAGGGTCGGTGATCCGGGCCCGGACGCGCATGACGGTGACGGGTTCGTGGGGGCGGTCGGGCCATTCGTAGATGTAGTGGCCGGTCTGGAACTCGCCGACATAGGGCTCGGTGAGCACGTCGATGCGGTGGAGCCACTTCACGGATGCGACGGCGAACCAGTGCGGCACGACGAGTCGGAACGGGGCGCCGTGGTCGGGTCGGAGCGGTTCGCCGTTCATCTCGTAGGCGATGAGGATCTCGGCTGCAGGGTCGGCGGCGATGGCGAGAGGGAGGGCGCGCACGAAGGTCACGTTGCTCTGGTCCGTGTCGGCGAGGATCGAGGTGAGGTGGTATGGGCCGTGGTCGGCGCCCTCGAACCGAACGTCCACGCCACCGGCTGCCGGCTGTACCTGCTCGAGCACGTCGGACAGCCGGGCCCCGGTCCAGCGGGCCGTGGACACGGCATAGTCGCCCCACGGCTCACCGGTGGGGAGTGGTCGCATCTCGAGGCGGCCGTTTCCTGCGCACTCGAGGGTGACAGCACGCTCGATCGCCGGCAGGGCTCGGAGGTCGTCGAGCGTCAGCGTGGTGGGCTGCGCGACTGCGCCGCCGATCTCGAGCTGTCCGCTGTGCGCGGGCAGGGCGAAGTTGCTGCGCACGTAGTGGAGCGCGGTCGGTGTGATGTCGCCGAAGAGGGCGGCTGGTGGTGCCTCGGCGTTGTACGGCGCGGCGTTGATCATCTGCAGCGCCGACCGGGACTGCTCGAGGTCTTCGGTGGTGGACATGCTCGGTCTCCTCAGTGCGCGGTGGTGCCCGACATCAGAAGTCGGGGTCGTGGAAGGTGGGGTCGCGGCCGTCGTTGAACGCGCCGATGCCCTCGATGCGGTCGGGGTGCACGGCTGAACGCCAGTGGGCGTCCATCATGATGGCGATCGCCTGCTCGGTGGGCTGGCCCTGGCCGAGGTGGACGGCCCGCTTCACGGCCTGCACGGCGGTGGGCGAGTTGCTGGCGATCTTCTCGGCGATGCGCATTGCGGCGTCCATCAGCGTCGCCTGGGGATGGATCTCGTTGACCATCCCGAGCCGGTAGGCCTCCTGGGCGTCGATCGGGTCTCCGGTCATCAGCATCTGGAGCGCCTTGCCGGGCGGTCAGGACGCGCGGCAGCATGACCGGTGATCCGCCGCCGGCCGCGAGACCGATCATCGCTTCGGGTTGACCGAAGGTGGCGTTGTCCGAGGCGATGATGAAGTCGGTGCTCTGGGCGATCTCCGACCCGCCGCCGTAGGCGATCCCGTTGACGGCCGCGAAGATCGGCTTGCGCAGCTGGCGCAGCGTGTACAGGGTCCGGTCGAAGTCCTGGCGCTGACTGAGCCACTGCTCCTTGGTCATGGCGTTGCGTTGGCGCAGGTCGCTGCCGACCGAGAAGGCCCGCTCGCCCGCTCCGGTGATGACCGCGACCCGGACGGTCGAGCGCACGGCGATCGTCTCGAGGATCTCCGTGAGGCGCGCCCCCATCGCCGTGGTGATGGCGTTGTCGGCAGGACGGTTGAGGGTGACGATCGCGATGCGGCCGTCGGAGACGTAGTCGACGAGCACGGGCTCGTCGGGCTCCGGCCCGGACGCCGGTGGGCCGAAGTCGAGGCTGTTCCAACGGTCGGTCCCCGATGGGCTCGCGGTCATGTCGTCCCCTGTCGTTGTTGGTGGCCGGTCACGACGTGAGCTCGGCGAGCCACCGCATCGCCCGCAAGCCCGGCGCGAAGCAGTACTCGCCGCCGCGGGTGACGACGAAGGGCGGCACGTCGGGCAGTCGCCGTCGGATCGGCCGTTGCGGGATCGTGAACGGGCCCGATCCGTCGCGTGCGCCGACGAGCGGGTCCTGCTCGCTCGGAGCGCCGATGAAGATGCCGTCGTTCAGCCATTGCGTCTTGACGAACTCGAACTGGCGTCCGAGGTGGGCGCCGGCGAACACGAACATGATCCCTCGGTCGGCGCCGTCGTCGTCGAGGACGCCGTCGGGGAGCAGCGGCCCGTAGCTGGTGCCGCGTCGGATCATTCGATGGAGCCGAACGTCGACGCTGCCTTCGCCGTCCAAGGCGTCGCGGGGGTTGGCGCGGCGGGCGTGGGCGCCCGCCGGGCACTTGAACCCGCGTGGGTCGTCGCCGAACACGAAGTCGTTGTTGCGAGCGGGGTCGGCGCCGAGATCGGCGTCATCGCGCTCCGGGGTCACGGCGAGTGGCGCGCCGCTCTGCCACCGGCCGACGAGCTTGGCGCCGAGCAGCGCCTCGTCCTCCCGGCTCGCCGCCTTGTCACGCAAGTACTGGCGGTAGGCGGCCACCCGGGTGTGCAGCTTCCGGAACACGACGTAGGTGCCGTTGCGGCCGAGCACATCCGGCGACGGCATCGACGGCAGCTCACCGGTCTCGTCCGGGTACCCGAGGATGATCTCCCCGGCCTTGAGCGGCCGTTCCTTCGGGTTCGTCGGTGCGATGCCGCTCCCCTCGACGGCGGGCTGGCCGATCCCGTCCTTGAAGCCGAACGACGTCCGTCCGGTGGGCAGCTGGTAGCAGTCCTGACGCCAGATCAGCTCGACACCAGCCAGCGCCTCGTGGGCGCGGCGAGCCTTGTCGAGCACCATCTCGAGCCGGGCGGCATCGGGGGAGAGCGCGGCGATGGCGACGTGCACGTCGCTGGTGCCGAGCGGCGCCTCCCAGTTGGTCGGGCTGCTCGCGCCGACATCGCCGAGCTCCGCGGCGCGCGCCGCCATCCCCTGTCGGAACTCCGGCGCGAACGAGTCGAGCGATTCCTGCGGTACGCCGAGCGCCGCGAGCCCGGCGTAGGTGAAGGCAACGGTGATCCACGCGTCGTGCGCGGGATCGGATGACGGCCGTCCGGAGTCGACGAGCGGAAGTAGCCGTCGGACCAACTCGCGGCCGGCGGCCCGATCATCGATGCGCAGCAGCAGGTAGGTCCCGACGTACGGCGACGGTCGCTCGTGCAACGCGCCGCTCTGGATGTCATCGAGCTCCAGGGCGACGTCGGTGCTCGGTGCGGAGCTGTTGCTCGGGTTCATCGTCAGTGGTGGTGCGGGTCGGGCGGGTCGGGCGGGTCCGGGTTCGGCGACACCAGGTAGGGAAAGGTCGGCGCGGCCGGCCGCGTCGAGTGGTCGACGCCGTCGCGGATGGTCGGGCCGTTGCCGGCGTTGATCAGCTGGGTGAAGAGCGTGTCGATGACGTCGTCGTTGAGTGCCCGGCCGCCGCACGTCCGGTGGGGTTCTCCCCGCCGGGCCGCGAGCTCGATCTCGAGGAACGAGCCGTGCTCGGCGTAGGGCTTGGTGACGTCGACGACGAGGAAGTCGTCGAGCACGAGGTTCGTCAACGGATGATCACCGTTGGCGTCGGTCGCCCAGTCGGTCGTGCCGTCGAGCCCGTCCCAGAACGCGAGGTTGGCGTTGAGCCGTGCCCGGTAGGCGCCCTGGTAGCTCTCACCGAGGTGGAACGCGTCCTCCAGGTTGTACAGATCGCGGATCTCGAGGTCCCGGTTCACCTGATCGAACTGCTTCGGCCCGAGCATCATGTTCTTCACCTCTGGGCGCCCGACGCGTTCGAGGCGCACGTTCAAGCGACCGCGGGTCAGCGTCTCGGCGACGACAGCGACCAGTTGGGCGCCGCCGAGCAGCCCGGTGTCGAGCTCGATGACGAGGCTGAGGACGTTCTTGCCGTCGAGGTAGATCGAGCTGGGATCCTGGAAGGCGAGCTCGCCGGTGGCGATCGTCTTCAACGCGGCGGGCGCATCCATGATGAACGGATCCCACCGCGGTCCGGCGAACAGTCGCACGCCATGCACCTCGGCGCCGTGCTCGTCGTTCACGCGTAGCGCCACGGTGTCCCCGGATGGTGTCGTGCACGATCCGTCCTGCTCCGCGACCGGGCCGCCGTCCGCGTCATCGACCGAGGAGAAGACGCAGTCGAACACGAACTCGCGGTCGTCGATGATGAACAGGCCGGGCGCGGGCGATGGGTCGGGGGTGAGCGGTCGCAGCCGGAATCGGTAGATGAGCCCGTCCGAGAGGAGGTCCGAGGGCTTGGCGAAGGGCAGCGTGTTCATCACCAGCACCAGACGACCAGCGCGTTCCGGGCTCGGGAACGCATAGAGGTCAGTGATGTCGGCGATCGGTTCGGCCAACGCCCGCGGGCCTGAGATGTGATCGGACATGGAACGGTGTTGCTGACGCCGCGCCGGCAGTCAGTCGGCGGCCTCGTCCAGCAGGGGCTGCAAGGCGGGATGCTGGAGTGCCGCCGCCGCATCGGGATGGTCGAGCACCTGCTGGAACGCGGCGTTCACCCGTTGCGCCTTGCGGATCTCCTTCACCGTCCCGCCGTAGTTCCGGGCGTAGGCGGCCGCGGTCTGCTGGGCGTCGAGGATGAATGACTGCAACGCGGCGATGTCCGGGAGCCCGTCGTAGCCCTCGACCTTGCCGAAGATGACGTTGAACAGCTCGAGCGTCGGCCCCGAGGTGAAGAAGTCGGTCATGTAGGCGTCCCACGGGCCGTCGAAGCTCGTGATGAACGCCAACCTCGTGTCGTCGTCGAACAGGACGAACCTCGCCTCATGGATCGTCGACACCGCCATGCCGTAGTCGCCCGGCCGGTAGCCCGGGGTGTCCTGCAAGGCTCGGAGCGCGGCCCGCAACGACGCCTCCTCACCAGACTTGACTCGGAAGAACAAGCTGAACTCGCTCGTCGGACCGACGACCACGCCCGGACGCGCCGCGCCTGTGTCCGATGCTGTCATTGCCAGTGCCTCCGCATGCCCAACGTCGATCCTGGCCGCGGGACGTCGGCCATCGCGACCTCTCGCTCGGGTCGGTCAGGATGTCCCATGCCGCCGACGGTACGGAGCCGTCGGGTGGCCGAAACCACCCTCCGACGGGTGGTCGGCATCGCATCCGACGGGAGACGTGCCGTGGGGGCTTGCGCGTCTTCAGACCGCTCGAGGCCGCCCAACCGCTCGGTCGACGCACGGCCGGTGCGGTTCAGCCACGGCTCGCGGAGCTGCGTCGGCGGGATGCGGCGAGGAGGGCGGCACCGACGACCAGCGCGCCGATTCCGATGATGAGCATGTCGTCTCTCCCTTCGCCTCTGCCGGTGGCGGGTAAGGGACGTGGCCTGGGCTGTGGGGCGGTCGTGGTGGTTGGCATCTGTTGGAAGGTGTCGGTGAGGTCGGCGGTGACGGTCCCGCCGGCGGGCACCACGACGCGCTGGCCGCTGCCGGCGCCGACGACGGACACGGCCGCGGTGCCGCCGTCGATGACTTCGGTGACCGTGCACGTTGATCCGGCCGGGATGTCGTCGTAGCTCCGCGGCACCGGGCCCGCGGCAGCGCCGGCGGGGATGAGGAAGCCGAACGTGTGCGCCGGGCCGCCGCAGCCGACGAGGATCGCAACTCCACCTTGTTGTCCGGCCGCGGGACCGGCGAGGGTCTTGGTCACGACCAGCGAGCCGGCGGCGTTGGAGTAGGTGTTCGTGATGGCGACGACGACGACCGCGCCCGCCGGCACGGTCACCGTTTGGTCGTGGTCGTCGACTTCGACGTCGACGGTGTCGGTGGTTCCGTCGGCGGTCTCACTGATCGTGCAGGCTGATCCGGCTGGGATGCCGGTGACGCCGCGTGTCACGGTGCCCGCGGCGGTGCCGGCTGGGATCACGACGTCGGGCAGGGCGACGCCGGCGCACGCCACGGTGATCGTGATCGGGCCCTGTTGGCCGGCGGCTGAGCCCGTGATGGTCTTGCGCACGACCAGCACACCGGCGGCCGGTTCGTAGGAGTCGTTGACGTCGACGGTCGCGGTGCCGCCGGCGGGGACGGTCACCTCTTGGCTGCCGCCGACGACCGTCACGGCAACGGTACGAGTGCGCCCGTTGGCGGTTTCGATGATGGTGCAGGACGTGTCGCCGGGGATGTCGTCGTAGGTCTGCGACACCGTTCCGGCCAGGGTGCCGGCGGGGATCACGAAGTCGGCCAGGGCGGTCCCGTCACAGATCACACTGATCGTGACGCCGCCTTGTTGACCGGCCGATGGGCCGGCGACCGTCTTGTCGACGGTGAGGGCGCCGGGCACGAACTCGTAGGTGTCGACGAGGTTGGCCGTCCCGGTCCCCGCAGGTCCGATGGTGACCTGTTGCGGGCTGCCTTCGGTGGTCACGGTGACCGTGGCCGTCGATCCGTCGGCGGTCTCGGTGACGGTGCACGTCGCGCCTTCCAAGATCCCGGTGAACTGAGCCGACACGGTGCCGGCCGGCGTCCCGGCGGGGATGACGAAGGGATCGAACGTGAGCCCGGGACATGCCACCGTGATCGTCACGTCACCCTCTTGGCCGCCAGCGCGACCGGTGATCGTCTTGTTCACCACCAACGCCCCGGTGAGGTAGGTGTCGCTCACCTCAACGGACGCGCTACCGCCCGGCGGGATCGTGACCTGCTCGCCGCTGCGGCCCTTGACGACTGCGACTGCAGATGAGGACCCGTCGGCGGTCTCGAGGACGGTGCAGGTCGCATTGCCCGGGATGTCGTCGTAGGTCTGCGATACGGCGCCAGCCGGTGTTCCGGCTGGGATCACGAACAGCGGTTGCAACATGGTGCCGTTGCAGGTGACCGCGATGGTGACCGCGCCCTGCTGGCCGGCCGCCGGCCCGGCGATCGACTTGGTGACGGTGAGGGAACCGGGACGGAAGACGTAGGTATCCGTCAGATCGGCGAGGACGGCGTCACCCGGCGGCACGGTGACCGTCTGGCCGCTGCCGGTGACGGTCACCGACACGGCGGTCGTCTCGCCGTTGCCGGTCTCGGTGATCGTGCACACCTGTCCGCTCGGGATGCCGGGATAGAGCCGTTCCGTGGTGCCGCCGGGAGTCCCGGCGGGGTTGACGAACGACTCCAGTGCCGTTCCATCGCAGGTCACCGCGATGGTCACCGCGCCTTGCTGGCCGGCTCCCGGTCCGGCGATCGTCTTGCGCACGACGAGTGCGCCCGGACGCAAGCCGTAGGTGTCGCTGAGCGTGGCGGTCGCGGTAGCGCCGGCGGGGACGGTCACTTCCTGGCCGCTCCCGACGACCACGACCGTGACCTGTGCCGTTCGGCCGTCGACGGTCTCGGTGACGGTGCATCTCGAACCTGCGGCCACGCCGGAATAGGTTCGCAATTGCGGGCTGGCCGTGGTGCCAGCCGGGATCACGAAGTCGGGCAGAGCTGTCCCATCGCAGCTCACCTCGATCGTCACCGCGCCCTGCTGTCCAGCCGCAGGCCCGTCGATCGATTTGCTGACCACCAACGATCCAGGGGCGCGGAACTCCGCCTGGGCGTTGACCGTCGTCCTCAAGGTGCCCGTCTCGGCAAGGATCAGTTTCTGGGCTTTCGTCTTGCCCGGTGTGTTGCCGTCATAGAGGTAGACGTTTCCCGTCGGCACGGTCGCCTGCGCGGTGGCGTGCAGGACGGCGGTTGCTGGACCGGTGGAGCGCAGCCAGATCGGCATGCCCGACGCCACCGTCGCGCCGTTGGCGATCGGCTGGGTGGCCGCCGCGTCGGCGAACAGCGTGCCGCCGACGCCGGTGACGTTGGCGTTGCCAACCGCGGACGTCACCGTGAACGGGCCAACCGCCGAGCCCTCCGGACCGCTCAACGTCGCGGGAGCGATCACCAGACTCGGCGGTGGGGGCTCGACCAACGGGCCGGCGGCGATCACCGCGGCGACGACGTCGCTGACCGTGTTGTGGAGCGGGTCAGCGGTGTTGAGCACGTACCGGTCGGTGAAGAACCAGATCGCCGCCTGCGTCGCGGCCGCACGCTGGTTGTCGTTGGCCAGGCCGGGCGGCGCCGTCGCCACCGTCGGGAAGTAGCTGTTCAACAGCCGCGCCACGTAGCCCACGTTGGGCACCGTGGCGGCATCCCACGTACCGAGCTCGTAACCGACACCGGTGTTCGTGTTCGTCAGGAGGTCGATGCAGTACAACGAGAGCTGGCCGCCACCCTCTGCCGGCGTGCCCCGCAACACACCGGCGAAGCCGAGGTTCTCCGGCGAGAAGCCCGACGTCGGGTTGCCGGCCGGATACCCGTCCTGCACCGGGTCGAACGGATTGTCGGGGTTGGCGATGAACCCCGTCACGCCCTGACCCGGACCGAGGCTCGTGAACGTGAACTCTGTGTTCGATCCCGTCCGTGTCCCAGTTGGGGGGGCTGGGACGACCACTGCCAGCGCCGGCGCTGCGAACGACAGGACACCGAGGATGACGATGATGATCGCAACTGGCTTCGCAGTCCGCATCCCACACCCCGATTCAGGCCGCCTTCACCGTAGTTCCTTCTCGGAGCTGTCCGATCGCCAGCCGATGACCACCCAGGTAGGTCAGCCGACGCCGCGACCTCGGTGGCGGGACGGTCTGAGGCTGTCGAGCTCAACGCCGACGGCCCACGAGTGCTCGGGAACGAGCGGTCGTCGCGCCCGTCACGCATCAACGGCGTGCTTGGTCGCCGCCGTCCCTAGCTCTCTCAGCATCCGCGATCGCGAGGGCGACTTCGGCCGAGCGAGGCGCCACGGTGGAGGCGCAGCCCGAGCATCGCCGTCTTGACCGTGGCCTCGCGTTCGCCGACGTCGATCTTGATCGCGTCGCGGATGCTCACCTTGCGCTCCTTGATCGACGCCACCTCGCCACCTTGGGTGTCCTCGAGGATCCAGCTGTCGCGGATGCGGGCCACCTTGTCGTTGACCTTGAACATCTGTTGGTCGGCGTCGTCCTCGATCCAGTAGTCGTCGCCGATCGAGATCAGCTTCTCGCGGATCTGGAACCGATGTGGGACCGGTTCGTCGCGGTTTCGTCGTCGCAGTGCCATCGTCAGTCGCCTTCCGCTGGTCTCGTGTCGTGTCGAGTGTGTGACCCGCCAGGCCGAGGCGTCGCCACCCACCATGAGGTGATCGAGCCGGTCGGCCGGCCGGCGTCATGTCAGAACGTGAGCTGGCCGGTTGGCCGTGCGGGTCGAATGGTCGAGATCAACGCTTCGAACCGGCAACCCGATCGTCCCGGCGAGAACGACGACGAGATGGATCCAGCCCCACTGGGTGCTCCGCGTTGAGATCACCCAGATCACGTGATGCGTCGCCCGTCACCCGTCGCGACGATCGAGATGACATCGCCCGACGGGGAGGCAGGAGGGATCGACCATGGAAGTCGACGTGCAGAGGGGCGCTCGTGCCGCTGCGCCAGACCCGACGCTCGACGCGGGAGCAGGTGCGACGAAGCGTCGCGACCGATCATCTCGAACCGCTCGGCGGGTGACCGCCTGTCTGGCGATCGGGTTCATGGTGATGTCGTGCGGCGACGACGATTCGTCGTCGACGGCGTCGACAGTCGCGACGACGAGCTCAGCGACGACGACCACGCGGGGCGGTGGTCCGACGACCAGCGGGAGCTCGACGGCGGCGACTGGCGACGTGTGCGCCGATCGGGAGGCCTTGAGCGAGTCGGTCGATGCGCTGAAGAACGTCGACCTGATCGCCGGGGGCACGAACGGGCTCACCGCGGCGATCGACGACGTGAAGCAGGCCCTCACCGCCTTGCGAACGTCGGCCGGCTCGGAGCTGCGACCGCAGGTGCAAGCCGTCCAGGACTCGCTGGATCGGTTGCAGACCGCCGCCGGCAACCTCGGTTCCGGTGGGGGCCGGGCGGCGGTCACGGCCGTGTCGGACCTCGTGACGTCGGCACAGACGTTGCTCGGCTCGTTGCAGGCCGGGGCGTGCGGGGACACGACCACATCGACGACGTAGATCGTCCAGGCTCAACCCGCCCCCGATGGCGCTGCCCGTCGCGCCGAGCAGCGCCATGCAGGCCAGCACCGCGAGCAGGCAGATCGCCCCGCGCCAGTACTTGTCGACCCCGCCGCGGCGGGGTCGACACCACGCGTGGAAGTCGGCGCGCTGCAGCGCCGTGGTGAATGAACTGGCGAGCACCGCGGTGCGCTTGGCCCGGTGTTGCTGCCGGTGTGCGGCTTGGTCAGCTCGCCGGTCACATCGGTTCGATCTCGTTGACGACGGAGCGGGACCGCCGCGCCGTCCGAGGAGGTCTACGAATCGCCGTCGCCGGTCTGCGCCTCGGCGATCGCCTTGTCGAGCTCGTCGTCGAGGTCACCCCAGGTGGTCTGCACGATCTTCGTGCTCTCGGCGCCGGCGAGCAGTGGCTCGATGTCGGTGCCGACCTGGTTGACGGCGACGACGATCAAGCCCGACTGCCCGGACTCGAGGAGCTGGCCAATGGCCTCGACGTCGGCCTTCGGGATGTTGTGGCGGAGGTGCCCGATGAGCGCACCCGCGCCCGCCCCAGCAACCAGGCCGACACCAGGAGCGACGACCGCGAGGGCTGCGCCGGCCCACCCGAGGTGCTTCGCGGTGGTGTCGTGGCGCTCGACCTGCAGCTTGCCGGACTCGTCCTTCGTGAGCACGGCGACGGCGGTGTGATCGAACTCGCCGACCTTGTGCGCGTCCCAGACCACCTGGAACCCCTCCACGGCGGCGTCTCGATTGCTGTACCTCGCAGCGGCCAGGGTGATCGGTGTGCTCGCGTCCATGGTGAAACCCTCCTGTGTCGTGTGGCGTGTCCGCACGCCACACGACGATCATCGGCGGACCGACGGCGACTGTCGTCACCTAGAACACGTGAAATCATCGACCTCCAGGGCGTCGCGTTGGTCGGGCCGACGCCTTCGATCGACAGTTCACGTGATGTGAGTGATGCAAATGAGAAGGTGGTGGGCGGGCAATCGGCTCGGCAGGGCGCACGACCGTGCTGAAGCCAGCCGCCGAACGAGGGGAACCTACAGGTCGAACTCGCGACGAGCGACCGCCGGTGCGCCACGCCGCAGGCGCCGAACGACGGCGATGAGCACCGGGCGACAGCGGTGGAGGAGTGGCAGGGCGATCTGCCCGAACGAGGTGGTGCCGCTCCAGATCGACGGCGCCACAGGCGATCGATGGCACCTGTTCCGCGCCACCCCACCCAGGCACGCCACCTGTCGCGTGGTTTCAGCCCAGGTCTGTCGGATTGCCGAGCACGAGGGTCGAGGTAGGGCGGCCGCAGAGCAGGACCCTTCACCGGAGAGGACGAGGTTGTTCGACTTCGGGCGAGGCTCAGCAGGTGCAGGGTGGGCCTCCGAGAGCCAGCGTTGGACTCCTGATCGCCGTGATCAGGCGGGCTGGATCTCACCGGGGCGCCAGGTCTGGTCGAACCAGGCTTCCAGCGGACCGTAGAGGCGCAGGATCGGGAACCAGCTCTTGCCGGAGAGGGTGCGCAGCCAGTTCACGTCAGCGGTGCTTGGCGGTTCGGGTCCGAAGTGGATGACGACATCGCCGTTGGATTCGGTGTGCAGGTGCCGAAGCGGTCGTTGACGCTCGGGTAGGGGTTGTCGGTCTGCAGCAGCGAGCGGGTCTGGGTGTCGTAGATGTCGATCGCCCAGAACGTCGCGACCGGGATCGGTGCCGGCAGGGTGAGGGTGTAGTGCTTGGCGCCGTCGAGGGTGTCGCCGTTGGCGTCGTCGACGGTGTAGGCGTACTGCGAGCCGATGCCGGGCACGGCGTGGGTCATCGCAGGTGTGATGCCGGTGCCGACGTAGTGCATCAGCACACGGTGGTAGAGCATGCGGGCGCCGTTGGCGAGGAACTCGTAGCTGCCGCCGACGAAGGCGGTCTTCCACGAGCCGCCCTCGAAGATGTACACGTATGGGTCGCGCGGCTTGTAGAGCAGCGTGCGGGCGAGACCGGCCCCGAGCGGGCGGCCTGCTCGAGGATGCCGCGCATCCGGTCATCGGGTTCGAATGGTCGGCCACGGACGATCCCGATGGCGGCCAGCTGGCCTGCCGGTTCCGGGTCGAGGGCGCCTTCGGGTTCCTCTTGGACGATCTCGTCGACCTCCTCGAAGAAGCTGAAGTCGTTGGCGTGGATGCCGTTGAACGAGGCCTCGGCGAAGTCCACGAACCCGGTCGCCGGTGGGTCGGCGGCGGCGGCCAGCGGATAGATCCGCGTCGTCAACAGCGCCTCCAGCCCGTCGAGGGCGCGGATCACCACCCAGTTCGAGTACGTCGGCGAGGAGGAACACGAAGTAGCCGTCTGGCACGTCAACGTCGTGGCCGGGTGGCAGGAACAGGTACTTGCCGCCCTGCCCACGATCGGGGCCGGCGTTGCCCATGTCGGCGACATAGCGCTGCCACAGGTCGTCGACGAAGCTCAACGAGTTCGGTGGGCACTCGATCACCGTCGGCCCGTCGCCTTCAGATCGAGGAACGTGGTGCCGTACGTGGTCTCGGTGTTGGCGGTCAACACCACCGGCGCCGATGTGCTGCGCGGATTCGTGCAGACGATCACGTTGGAGCGCGCCCGACCGAACGCAGGCCGTTGCGCATCGCGAGCATCGACGCCCCGGGCATGCAGTTGGAGAAGGCGTCGATGCCCCGCAGGAGATCGACCGCGTCATAGCTCATCTCACCGTCGCCTCGACCGGCACACCATCGAAGAACTCCATCGTCCCGAACGGCGTCTCAGCCGATCCGGCGAACTCAGAGACGCCAACTCCTCGGACGAGAACCCCGGGCTGACGATCGCACCACTTCGACCACGGCAGTCCTCTCGCTTCCGCAGGCTCGGCGGAGTCTCGCGCAGCCCACCGCACGACGACCGAAGGTGCGGTCATCCTGCTGTCAGCACGCCCGCGGCATCGGCGCCGATGTGCGCCCAGCCACACTGTGGCGATGAGCGCTGACAGGCCGAGCCCGGAGCAGCTCACGGAGGAGCGGGCGTTCGCGGTGGGGACGACGGCGGTGCTGTGGGGCTTCACGATGAACGAGCTGTACCGGATGCGCACGGCGACGCTGGCCCGGCCCGGCGCTGGGATCAACCAGTTCTTCCACCGGTGGGGTGCTGCTCACCGCCGAGCAGGCCCACGCCGGCGGAGTGGTGCGGTCAACAGCGCCACTCTCTACTCGTCGGCGTGGCTCGATCTGTCGGTCGAGCCGATCGTGCTCGACTTGCCGCCGATCGTCGGGCGCTACTTCACGTTCAACTACGTGGACTACTACCAACGCAACGAGAACGTGAGCAACGTCACGGTGGGTAGGGCCGGCGGCTGCCTACGCGTTCGTCGGCCCGAACTGGAAGGGGCCGCTGCCCGACGGCGTGCGTCGTGTCGACGTCGCCACCGACACCGTGTGGCTCATCGGCCGGCTGGAGGTCAAGGGTCCCGACGACGTCGGCAACGTCAACGACCTCCAGGGCCACCTCGCGTTGACCTCGCTGGCCGAGTGGGTCGCCGGTGCAGACGCAACAGCACCGGCGACAACACGTACGCCGAGTGGCCGCCATACGACCTGCAGTGACCCGCTCAACTTCTTCGTGATGCTCAACACCGGGCTCCGCCACAACCCACCCACGGCGCCGACCTCGCGATGCTCGGCCTGTTCGAGAGCATCAACATCGGCCCCAACAAGACCTTCGACCCCGACACCCTCGACCCGGCCACCGCAGCAGGGCTCCGACGTGCTGTCGGAGATCGGACCACACATCCTCCAGCCGACTTCACCACCAGGCTCGGCCAGACCATCAACGGCTGGCAGATCACCACCGACCTCGGCGACTGGACGACCCCGACACCGGCCAGCTCGACTTCCTGCTGCGATCGGCGATCGCCGCGGCACCCAACCCGGACAGCAGTCGGTCGAAGCGATCTACCCGATCACCTTCGTCAGCGCCGACGGCACGCCGTTGACCGGCGACCACGACTACGTCCTGCGGTTCCACCCGGCGCACTGCCGCCGGTGAACACGTTCTGGTCCATCGCCCTCTATGACGCCGACGGCTTCGCCGTCGACAACCCCATCGACCGGACACAGCTCGGCACCTACGACAACCTCGCCACCGACCCCGACGGAACAGTGACGATCCACATCCAGCGCGGCACCCCCAGCCCCGACCACCCGGCGAACTGGCTGCTATCACCACCAGGCAGCTTCAACCTCGCCCTGCGCCTCTACAACCGCATCACGGCCACGCTCACCCTCGACTGGAGACCGCCAGCCGTCCAACACGCTCAGCCCTGACCGCACCACCCCAACCCACGCGCCCGACGGACCCGCGACGCCCGAATGAATCGATGAGGTTCCAGGGCTCATCGCGCCGTCTGCTCCGCCGCGTTCCCTGATCGGGTCCACTCGCATGTGAAGACACCACTCGGTGGATCCCGAATCGGCTCCCGTCGGCGGCGGTTCGGCTGGAGCGGAAACGCCACGCTACCCGAACGAGGTGGTGCCGGTCCAGATGGACCGCGCCAAGGCGCACGAGGGGACCTACGAGAGGCCCCGCCCAACCCGAGTTGCAGGTGGCGAAGCGTGAGATGACGCTCTGCTGCTTCCATCTGACGCCCGGTGGGGAGGGGTGTCGTGATCGCGTCGTCCTACAGTCGCCCGCATGGGAGATGGACCAACGTTCGACGGTACCCGCGTGGCGCTCCCGGTGCCGGATGTGCGGCCGGTGGGGTTGACGACGTACGACGCGCAGGATCCGGACACGTCGTATCCGCCGATCGGTCGGTTGCGTCCTCCGGCCGGGCGCCCAACGTGTTGGTGGTGATGCTCGACGACGTCGGGTTCGGGGCGTCGAGCGCGTTCGGTGGGCCGGTGGCGACGCCGACGGCGGAGCGTCTGGCGGCCGGCGGGGTTGAAGTACACGCGGTTCCACACGACCGCGTTGTGCTCGCCGAGCCGGGCGGCGTTGTTGTCGGGTCGCAACCACCACGCGGTGGGGATGGGTGGGATCACCGAGATCGCGACGGCAGCGCCGGGCTACAACTCGGTGCGGCCGAACACGGTGACGCCGTTGGCGGAGATCTTGCGGTTGAACGGCTACACGACCGGACAGTTCGGCAAGTGCCACGAGGTGCCGGTGTGGGAGACGAGCCCGGCCGGTCCGTTCGATCGGTGGCCGACGGGGAGCGGGTTCCAGCAGTTCTTCGGGTTCATCGCCGGTGAGACGAACCAGTGGTACCCGGTGTTGCACGAGGGCGTGGCGCCGGTCGAGGCGTGGGGGACGCCGGAGCAGGGCTACCACTTGATGCCCGATCTCGCCGACCGGACGATCGGCTGGATCCGCCAGCAGAAGGCGTTGACGCCCGATCAGCCGTTCTTCACCTACTTCGCGCCGGGCGCGACCCACGCCCCTCACCACGTCCCGTCGGAGTGGGCCGACAAGTACCGCGGCCAGTTCGATCAGGGCTGGGACGCGCTGCGCGAGGAGACCTTCGCCCGCCAGAAGGCCCTCGGGGTCGATCCCGGCTGATTGCGACCTCACCAAACGGCACGAGGAGATCCCGGCGTGGGACGAGATGTCCGACACGCTCAAGCCGGTCCTGGCCCGCCAGATGGAGGTGTACGCCGGCTTCTTGGAGTACGCCGACCACCACGTCGGGCGGGTGATCGACGCCCTCGACGAGCTCGGCATCCTCGACGACACCGTCGTCTACTACATCATCGGTGACAACGGCGACGTCCGCCGAGGGATCGTTCCGCGGGACGCTCAACGAGATGGCGATGGCCGAGGTCCCGGGCCTCGAGTCCGACGAGTACCTCGCCGCGAACATCGACAAGTTCGGCGGCCCGGAGGCGTACAACCACTACGCGATCGGCTGGGCCCATGCGATGGGAACGCCGTACCAGTGGACCAAGCAGGTCGCCTCGCATTGGGGCGGCACCCGTAACGGCACGATCGTCCACTGGCCGGCAGGCATCGCCGCGAAGGGTGAACTGCGCCACCAGTTCTGCCATGTCATCGACCTCGCCCCGACGGTGCTCGAGCTTGCCGGGCTCCCCGAGCCGACCGCGGTCAACGGGATCACCCAACAACCGATGCACGGCGTGAGCATGGCCTACTCCTTCGATGATCCCGACGGCCCGAAGCGGCACAGCACGCAGTACTTCGAGGTGGTCTGCAACCGCGGCATCTACCACCAAGGCTGGTCAGCGGTCACCCGCCATCACCTGCCGTGGGAACAGCACGTCGCCGGGGTCCCGTTCGACGAGGACATCTGGGAGCTCTACGACGGGACCACCGACTGGACCCAGGCCCACGACCTCGCCGCCGAGCATCCAGACAAGCTCGCCGAACTGCAACGGCTGTTCCTCCTCGAAGCCGGCAAGTACGAGGTGTTCCCACTCGACGACCGGATGGCGCAGCGGTTCAACGCCGAGCTCGCCGGACGCCCTCAGCTCGTGCAGGGTGATTCGGTCGTGCTCTACCCGGGGATGCGCAGCCTGACCGAGAACACGCTGCCCAGCCTCAAGAACAAGTCGCACTCGATCACCGCCCAGCTCGTCATCCCCGACGGCGGCGCCAACGGTGTCATCCTCAACCAGGGCGGCATCACCGGCGGCTGGGCCCTCTACCTCCGCGACGGCCACCCCACCTACCACTACAGCTTCCTGGGCATCGACCGCGCCACCGTCACCACACCGGCGCCCCTCGCTGCTGGTGATCACCAGGTGCGGGTCGAGTTCGCCTACGACGGCGACGGGCTCGGCAAGGGCGGCACCGCCACCATCTACGTCGATGGCGACGAGACGGCGTCCGGACGGGTCGAGCGGACACACGCGTTCGTGTACTCCCTGGACGAGACCACCGACGTCGGATCGGATACCGGCTCACCGGTCAGCACTGACTACCCGGCCGGCAACAACACCTTCACCGGCACCATCCACTGGGTCCGCCTCGACGCCGGTGGAAACTCACACGACCACCTCATCGACCCCGCCAAACTCCTGCGGTTCGCGATCAGCCGCCAGTAGCACGAGCACCGCATGATCCGGCAGGGGGCTGCAGCCGCCACGATCCGCAGAGCAGAACCTGGTGCGGAGAAGATGTCGCTCGACCCGGACGAGGTGGCCCGCTCCAGATCGACCTCGCCATGGGTGCTGGACGGTAGGTGTTCGGTCGCTGGGCTAATCCAGGCGCTGGACAGGTGGTGGTGCCCATGATCCGTCGATCACGGGCTGGCGCGGGGCGTAGAGCCGCAGCGCGAGTTTGAAGCCACCGTCGGCGGGTGTCGGGAGCCAGTTCGAGGCCTCGTCTTCGCCGGGTGCTTCACGCTGGAGGTGGATCGTGATCGAGCCGTCGTCGGCGGATGTGAGGTTGCTGCGGTCGCCCAGGGCGTAGCGGTCGATCGGGTTGTCGACCAGGTACGACTCGGTGTCGTACATGGTGATCGACCAGAACGCGTCGACGGGTGGCAGCTGGTCCTTGGTGAACCGCAGCGCGTACCGCTGGGCACTGTCGTAGAGGTCGCTGTCGCTGTCGACGAGCGACAGCGGGTAGAAGGCGTCTTCGATGAGGTTGCCGCCGACACCGAACCAGGTCCACGCCGCCCGGTACAGGTAGTTGTTGCCGTAGCGGCCGAGGTCGCGCGACAGGTTCCATCCGTTGACGCGTTCGCCGAGCCTGGGTTCTTCGTCGTGGACCGCGTGGCGGGCGTCAGCGATGCCCTCGTCGATCGCGCCCGGACGTCATCGTCGAACGCGTCCATGCTGGAACGAAGCACCTGGGCCGACGCCGAGCACCGCCAGGCGCGCCATCAGCTCCGGATCGTCGGGCTCGGGCGGGTTCGTCGCCAGCAGCGCGTTGAGGTGGTTGAAGTAGGTCTCGGTCGACATCACCGTCACCTGGGCCGGCACCGGTCGGTCCTCGACGTCGGCCCGCAAGGGCACCTCGGCCGGCGGGGTGTAGTCGGTTCCCCACGCCGACAGCGGGACCAGCTCGAACTGATCCTGTTGGGCGTGCACCGCGTCGTAGTCGTCGGGACCGCCGGTGTAGATGCGACCGGCGATGATCGCGATCGAGGTCGGCATCGCCAATCGGGAGACACCGTCTGGCACCTCGCCGTCCCAGCCGGGGCCGGTGAGCGTGAAGTTGCCGCCGGTGCCACCGACCGTGCGAGATCCGGGTGCGTGGGGGACGTTGTTCCATCCGTCGATGATCTGCATGATCCAATAGCGATCGCCCATGTCGGGGACGGACAGCACGATCGGCTCGGCTGACAGGTCGAGCTGCGCCAACGAGTAGAGGGTGTCAACGTTGAAGCCGACCACGGTCTTGTTCGACGTGTCGGGAAACGAGCGGTAGTGGGCGAACTGGTTGATCGGTGCACGCGACCCCTCTGGCTTGCTCACGTGGGTCAACACGCCGATCTGGGTGTCGATGTACACGAGCGGCAGACCGAACAGGTAGGCCTCACGGGCGAGGTCCTTGGCTGCAGTCGGCGTCAGTGCATCACTCATCGAGCCTCCTCAAGGGGATCGCATCCGCTTCACCAGATGAGGCTGACGCTAGGACGCGAACGGTGACCGTAGCCCCCGTGTCGTCGATGGCGATCGGCCGCACGGCCAACCTGTCGGCCGCATCGACGTGTGGCATTCGACGCTGCCGACTCGTTGCTCGGCAGCGTCGACAGCATGCCGAGAGCACGACGGCGGCGAAGCTGACGTCGTCGGCGTCAGAGCCCGATGCCGAGATCGGGCGCGGCCGAACGGGCGACCGATCTACTCGATGCGCAGGCCAGAGATCGCCCGGGCGATGACGAGCTGCTGGATCTCGCTGGTGCCCTCGAAGATCGTGTGGATCAAATCCGGGCGATCTGCTGTGCTCGCCTCGTGTTACCGAGTGCCTCTGAGCAGGTGCGACGTCGGCTCTGGTCTTTCCTCGTCGCCCGTCGTCCGGACGTTTCTAGGGGCCGACTAGGGATGGTCGCTTCTTCAGTCACTCGAAGATCGGGCCAAGATCCTTTCCGTCGAGAGTCCCGTTCGACACTTGCGACCGCCAGAGCGCAGGTGAGCGTCGTGTGCTCCGCTTCGAGGTCTGCGCCGACCCCGAGGCAACGGCCACCACTAGGGGGGACGGCAACCCCTCCCCTCGATCGGCGGTGCTGATGCATCCCGGTCTCTTCCGCCCGACTTCTACCGGTCCGGTAGGAGTCGCCTCCGCGAGATTCGCGTCGCCGACACGATGAGCCCTCGGGCCGACGTTCGGCTCGGAACGTCCACGACGCCAGGGACCCGGCGTTTCACGGTCTCGCGCGTGGCCGCCGATGAGTTCATCCTGTCGTGGGTGACGACAGGGTTGCGAAAGAGCCCCATGATGATGACGTGGATGTCCGGCCTCCCCGTCCGCTGCAACGAGCTGCGAGGTGAGATCGTGCGCCTTCGCATCGGCGTGATCCTCTGGATCCTGTCGTGGGTGCCGTTCGCCGTCATCGTCGGCGCCACCGGGACTGCGCGCCTGGCGATTTGGACGATCCAAGTCGTCGTCGGCGTGATCGGCATCGCCGTTGCCGGCAGCGGCTTCGCAGTTGCGGTGCGCTCCGTCGGTTGGCGTCATGCACCTGCGGTTGCGTGGCGTTCCCTGATCGGCCGGGACGCGACCCTGTAGTCGCTGCTCGCCCAAACCCGGTCACCCGGGTTTGGAGATGACGGTGCGGGCTCGCCGCTCACCGAGGTCAATCGAGGTACGGCTCCGTGGGGCCCAATGAACGGCCGGATGTCTCGCTCCGCTCCTCCGATGCGTGGTCCACCACGAGCGCATTGAACGCGTTCGCTCTTCGTTCCCAGTACACGCCTTGAGCAGCGGCGATCCACACCCAGAACAGCGACAGTATGCCGACCCAGGAGATCAGGGCGAGGGCGATTCCGAAGGCGCCGTAGGCGTGTCCGTACCAGGCGAACCATTGGCCGAGGACGAACGTCGAGGCCGTGCTCAGCGCGGCCGCCATCAGCGCACACGCGAGCGCACCAGGGAACAGATCACGCCAGCTGAACGGCAGGTCGAGCAGCAGCCGGGGCGTCACCCAGTAGAAGCTGAGCGTCGCTGCGAAGGCGAGCGGGGCGCAGACGAGCAGGAACCACCAGGGTCGACTGTCGGCCCAGTAGCGGACGGTCAAGCTGAGCGACGTCATCACGAGCAGGACGACGAGCCACGTCCAGCCGCGGAGGTACTTCCGCCATCCCGTCGGGCCGACCAGCTCGAAGGCCCGGGCGTAGGCGGTGCTCACCGTTGCTGCGATGTCGACCCCCGTGATCAGCAGAGAGATCAGGCCGATGCTCAGCGCCACGCTCTTGCCGGCCTGCGCAGTGGCGAAGGTGCTGCGCACGGTGTCGGCCGTCTCACCGGTGAGGTGGAAGCGTCCGACGAGCACGCCGCCAATGCTGCGGTTCGGGTTGAACGCCTCCAGGAACGCGTAGCCGATGATGAGCAGCGGGATCACGGCAACGAAGAGGTTCAGGCAGATGACGAGCGAGAGGTGCTTGCCGCCGATCTTCTGGAATCGACGCCGAGTGGCGAGAAGGAAGCCGACAAGTCGGTTGCGCTCGAGGCGATCGCATTGACGCTCGAATGCTGCCTTCAGGGACGCCCACCGACCCATCGCGTCATCGTCCACGGGCCGAAGCATCGTGACGTTCGAGCCCGCCTGTGGTGCTCATCGCCGGACATGCGATGGGCAGCCCGGAGGTGTCGGGGCGCATGTGGGCGCCGTCGCTGGGCTAGATCCGGCGACGCCGGCGCCCAGGTGTCACCGCGGCGGCCACGACGGCCGTCTTGGCGATCGGAGCGCCACGTCCGGGTGTGACGGCGGCGGCGACGACGGCGGTCTTGGCGACGGGGGCGCCGATCACGCCGACCCTGCCGATCCGTGCTGGTCTCAGTGGCATGTCAGTCTCCTGCTTCGTCGTTTGCGTCATCAGCTTCGATCGAGGCGATGATCGCCTGGATCGGGATCCGCCCGTCCGCGATCAACTGACCACCGGAGCGTCGCGCGGCTGAGGCGAAGGGGGCCGCCCAGAGGTTCTCCCAGATCAGGACACCGGCCGTGCTGCCGGGCTCCATGGCTGCTGCGAGGTGTTCGACGTCGTCCGCGGCGAGCAGCTCCGCGAGCTCGGCCTCGAGGGCCTGCAGCGGGCCGAGCTCGCCGACGTCGGAGAGCTCAGCCGCCTCGACCACACCATCGGCGTCCTTCGTGAGGATCAGCACGTCGATCACTCGAATCACGCCGTTGTCCACCAGGGCCAGCAGCTCCGTCGCCATCTCGCCGGTGAAGTTGCTCACGCCGGCCGGGAACTCGACGACGACGTAGTCCACAGGGCCAAGGTCGCTCAGGGTCGCTTCTGTCATCACCATCTCATTTCGTTGTTCGTCGGTGGGGGTGAGCTCGAATCACCACGATCAGACGCCCACCAGCGCTGCTTCGGCTCGAGCGGCGAGCTCCTGAGGGATGCGTGAGCCCTCGAGCAAGACCCCGCCGGATGCTCGAATGGCATCGACGAGGGGTGCGGCCCACGTGTCCTCCCAGATGAGCAGCGCGGCCGAGGAGTTGGGCTCGAGGTCCGTCGCGGCGTAGTCGATGTCGTCTTGGCCGATGATCCCGCCGACGTCGCCATCGAGGGCGGCGTACATGACCAGGTCCTCGTGGCCGTCGAACTCGATCGCCGTGACGGTGCCGTCAGCGTCCTTGCTGATGAAGACGAGGTCGATGATCCGGATCGTGCCGCTGTCGGTCAAGCGGCCGAGCTCCGGTGCGATCTCGCCGTTGAACGTGTTCCCCGGGAACCCGAGGATGACGTACTCGAGTGGTCCAAGTGCCATCTGCTGCCTCTTCCATCGTTGCGTCGGTCGCCCCGGGCCACCTCATTGGTTCGCGGTCGACGATGACGTCGGATCGGGTGAGCAGTCCTCATCAACGTGTGGGTGATTCGGGTCGACCGGTGGTCGTCAGGTCGCATCGGGTGCCGACGGCGTCCACGCCTCAGGTACGGCGGGAGGATCGGCCATTCCAGGGCCAGTGGCCGTCGATCTCGACCTCGAGCGCGAAGCTGAGGACGATCCTGATGATGACGATGGTGCCGAGCACCAAGACGCTCTCGAAGGTCGGCTCGACGACGACGGTGCGCACGATGTCGCCGATGATGAGGATCTCGAGCCCGAGCAGGATCACCCGTCCCATGTCGCGACGAACACGCTGATATGCGCTTGGTCGTCGTTCTGGATCGATGACGGCCGGCACGGCCATGACCAGTGCGGCGGCGCCGCCGAGCGTCATGACGCTGACACCGACGGCCTCGACGACCTGCACCACTCGCGTGATGGCTTCGTCGTAGGTCACGTCGGATCAGCCGCGCAGCGACGACAGCGGGGGCACTGAGGAGCCGCGGTCGTTTGCGTCGGGTCAGGCAGTGAGGATCGTGGCCTTCTGGGCGTCGAACTCGGCGTCGGTGAGCACGCCCTGCTCGTGGAGCGCGGCCAATCCCTTGAGCTGCTCCATCGCCTCGAGCGAGAGCCCGGCCGCGGGCTCGGGTGCCGGGAGTGGGGCCGGCTCGGCAGTGATCGGAGCGGGCGCCTCCTCGGCGGGGGGCGCCCCGCCAGCGCGACGTTGTTGTCGTCGCGACACCCGACCCGAGACCGCCGTGGCTGTTCCGGCGACGACTGCAGTGGTTGCCGCAGCCCTCATCAATGGTCGACGTCGCAACATGCTGGTGCCTCTCGGTTGGTGCCACCGACCCTCGGGGGACCGGTTGGCGTTGGGTAGCTGTGTCGGGAGCTCCGACGCGGGAAGGTCTCCGTCATTGGATGGCGGTCGCGACGCGCATCAGCTCGTCGGGTGAGATGAGGTGGTCGTGGTTGTCGTCTCCGGCGTCGAGCTGGACCCAGTTCACCTTGCCGGTGAACCGGCTGGTCGCTGAGGTGTAGTCCTCGCTGACGGGGGTGCCCGTGTCACGCCCGACGTCGCATGTCTCGTCGCCCGAATAGATCATCGGGATGGTGGCGTCGATGCGGCCCTCGCCGATCTTGTCACCGTCCACGTAGATCGTGGCCGTGCCGCCCTTGGCGAGCCCACCGCCGTCATACGCGAACTCCATCCGCACCTGGTGCTTCCCGGCGGGAACAGGGTCCGAGCCCTCCACGTAGTAGCGGGCGAGGCCGGCGAAGTTGTGGCAGTACTTCGGCTTGCCGTCGTGGAGGTAGAGGCTCCAGCCGGCGAACGCGCCGCCCTGGGCGACGATGACGCCCTCGGCGCCGCCGTTCGGGATGTCGACCTCGGCGGTGATCGTGTGGGACTTGTTCTTCAGGTTGAGCACGGAGTTCTCGCTGAGTCTCCGCATCCCGCCATAGAGCAGCTGGGTGTCGCCCTTGACGAGGACGGGCCGGCCGGCGATGTCAGAGTTGAACCGCTCGATGCGACGGTCGTCGAGGGGCAGCACGTTGTACTTGACGGCCTCGATCATGAAGAGCTGCTGCAGCTGGGCGAGCTTGGCGGGGTGCTCCGCGGCGACGTCGTGCGCTTGGCACCAGTCGGTCGTGGTGTCGTACAGCTCCCACACGTCCTCGTCGAGCGGCGGGAGCGCGGTGCCGAACTCCCACGGGGTGCTGTGGCGGGTCACTGCCGTCCAGCCCTTGTGGTAGATGCCGCGGTTGCAGGCGACCTCGAAGTACTGCGTCTCGCGCTGCTCGGCGGCGTCAGCGTCGGCGAAGGCGTAGCGCATGCTCACGCCATGCAGCGGCATCTGCTGGGTGCCGTTCACCGAGTCGGGCTCGGGGAGGCCGGCGGCGTCGAGCACGGTGGCGGCGATGTCGATCACGTGGTGGAACTGGCTGCGGATCTCGCCGCGGGCGTCGAAGCCGTTCGGCCAGTGCACGATGGCACCGTTGCGGGTGCCCCCGAAGTGGGAGGCGACCTGCTTGGTCCACTGGTACGGGGCGTTCATCGCGTGGGCCCAACCGACGGCGTAGTGGTTGTAGGCCGCGGGCGTCCCGAACTCGTCGATGTGCGCGGTCATGAACTCGGTCGTCTCGAACGCCGCGGCGCCGTTGAGCGAGATGAGCTCGTTGAACGTTCCGTTCGGGGTGCCCTCGGCGCTGGCACCGTTGTCACCGATGATGAAGACGATGAGCGTGTCGTCGAGGATCCCGAGGTCGCCGAGTGAGTCGAAGAGGCGACCGAGGTGGAAGTCGGTGTGCTCGAGGAAGCCGGCGTAGACCTCCATCTGGCGGGCCAGGACCGGCTTGAGGTCGTCGGGGACGTCGGCCCAGGCCTGGATCTCGTCCGGGCGGGCCGACATGTCGGCGTCGGCCGGCACGACGCCGAGCTCCTTCTGGCGGGCGATCGTCTCGTCCCTGACGGCATCCCAGCCAGCGTCGAAACGACCCTTGTACCGGTCGCTCCACTCCGGTGGAACGTGGTGCGGGGCGTGCGTGCCGCCCGGCGCGAAGTACATGAAGAACGGCTTGTCCGGCATCAGGGACTTCTGTTGCTGGACCCAGTCGATCGCCTGGTCGGTGATGTCCTCGGTGAAGTGGTATCCCTCTTCCGGGGTCTTCGGCGGCTCGATCGGGGTGATCCCGTCGTACAGGGCCGGGTACCACTGGTTCGTCTCGGCGCCGACGAAGCCGTAGAACTTCTCGAAGCCGCTGCCGATCGGCCAGTGCTCGAACGGACCCATCGGGCTCGTCTGCCACACCGGCACCTCGTGGCACTTGCCGAACTGCGCCGTGCTGTAGCCGTTCAGCTTGAGCGTCTCGGCGAGCGGGGCGCGTGTTCTGTGGCCGCACCGAGCTGTAGCCGGGCGCGGAGGTCGCGATCTCGGTGATGCCGCCCATGCCGACGGAGTGGTGGTTGCGCCCGTACAGCAAGGCGGCACGCGTCGGTGAGCACAACGCCGTCGTGTGGAAGCGGTTGAACCGGAGCCCATTGGCCGCCATCCGTTCGGCCACCGGCGTGTTGCACGGGCCGCCGAAGGCGCTCGAGGCGCCGAACCCGCAGTCATCGATCAGCACGACCAACACGTTCGGCGCGCCGGCGGGTGGACGCACCGGCTCGATCGGCGGGAAGGACGTGTCGGGATCCTTGGCGTCGAAGGTCGTCAGCCCGACATGCCCCCGCTCTTGGATCGGGAGCACGGATCGTGAGGTCTGGTGCTGCTTCATCGTGGGTCTCCTGGCGATGTGGCGTGGTCAGCTGAGCTGGCCGGGTCGTGCGCGCGACTCGAGCGGGTTCAGCGACGGTCACCTCGATGCTGGACGTCGGGTGGGTGAGTCGTCCCCACCAACGGATGGGGGATCTTGTCTCGGCCAGGTCTCGTCCGGCCGACGCCACTGGGTGAGATCAGCGCTCGGTCGCCCAGGCCTCATCGCCGGCCAGCGGCTCGGCGGCGAGGCGCACCTCGAGGAGTACGAGCCCGAGGGCGTGGACGCGGCCGATCAGTCCCTGGAGGGCGGCCTGGTCAGCGACCAGGCTCCGAACGGTGGTGGCGCCGTGATGGGTGCTGACCTCACAATCTGCAAAGGCGGCAGCGAGCGTCTCGCTCGCCGCGCCTTTGAAAGAGAGCTCATAGACGAGCTGAGCCATAGAGCTCCCGTCTGGGTCGATCCACCTGCTCGCCACGCTGCCACCGACATAGGTGGCCCGTCGACACCTAGGGTGGGTGAGCCTCGGGTCAGGACCCCGCCCTCGGTACCACCTCCGTCCGCCTCACAGCGTTTCCAGGGCCGACGGACCGGCACGAGAGGACGCCCAGTGTGGGCAAGCGGCTGATGACACCCCGGACGAAGTTCGTGGTGCCCATCATCCCGAACGCGACCGTCGTGCGACTGGCGCTACTGGCGCGGCTGGATGCAGAGCCCGATGGCCCGTTGATCGTGCTCGCCGCGGCTCCCGGGTCCGGCAAGACGTCGCTGCTGTCGCAGTGGGTGGGACGCCTCGACGGACCCGTCGCCTGGCTGTCGTGCACCACCGACGACGCCGAGCCGATGCTGTTCTGGCGCGATGTCGATCTGGCGATCCGCGAGGCGTGGGGCAGCGTGGGCTGGACGGCGCCCGATCCGGTCGATGAGCACACACCGCAGGAACGGGCGATCGACGCCGTCAACGACCTGGGCCGCGATGGTGCGAGTGGCGTCATCGTGGTCGACGACTTCCACATCGCGGCGCCGGGGGTGGCGGCGATGACAGCGTTCGTCGAGGCGCTCCCCCGCGGTGTACGACTCGTCCTCGGCACGCGGGCCGATCCCTCGTTCCCGTTGGGTCGCTTGCGCGTCCAGGGCCGACTGATGGAGCTGCGCGAGGTCGACCTTCGACTGACGCTCGTCGAGATGAGCACACTCCTCGCCGGCCTCGGAGTCGGGCTCTCCGAGGTCGACCTCAAGCAGCTCGACGTGCTGACCGAGGGCTGGGCGACCGGCGTCCACCTGGCCGGTCTGTCATTGCGCGCGACTCCCCGCCACGCCGGGCTGATGCAACGCCTCTTGGACACCGACCGCAGCCTCGTCGACTTCCTCATGAACGAGGTCATCGACCTGCAACCCCCGGAACGACGCGAGTTCCTGATGTCGAGCGCCGAGCTGGAGACGTTCGACGCCGCGCTGTGCGACGCCGCGCTCGGCCGCGACGACGGCGCCGACATGCTGCAACAGGTGCGGGCGGCGAACCTCTTCCTCGTCGAGGTCGACGGTGGCGGCGGCTGGTACCGCTACCAGCCATTGTTCGCCGACTTCCTCCGCGCTCGGCTCCGGGCGACGTCGCCACAGCACGTGCCGCTGATCCATCGGGCCGCGGCCGACGCCTTCGCCTCACGCGACGATCTGATGAGCTCGGTCCGCCAAAGCATGCTGGCGGGCGACACCGCGGCCGCGCTCGACCGACTCACGACGTCGATGACGACCGCGACGTCGATCGGCGACCAGGCCGCCGGCGACACCGTTGCCCGAGCGTGGCTGAGGGAACACGGCGAGGTGCAACTGGTGCTCGCTCCGGCAGCGGTCGTGGGATGCGTGATCGCCCTGGAGGCGACCGGTTCGAGCGAGCTTGGGGGTCGATGGCTGCAACGTCTCGAGGCGCGCCAGGATGAGCTCGACGCGACTGCCCTGTTCCTGCTCCACGGCGCCTGGAGCCTCCATCTGCTGAACCAAGGTGACCCCACGGGTGCCTTCGTCCGGGCTCGGGCGGCGGAGGCGGTGATCGAGGCGCACGAGGTCGACAGCGTGTGGGTCTCGACGCTGCCGATGACCCTCGTGCAGGCGCAGCTGTGGTTGGGTGATCCCGCCGGTGCCTTGGCCACCATCGCCGATGCCCGCCGGGGCGGCCACCCTGTGATCAGCGAGGTCCGCGCCCCTGGATATGCATCGCTCGCCGAATTCGCACGAGGCGAGTTGACGGTGGCCGAGACCTTGGCGGCCCGGGCGGAGACCGCCGCCGACAGCTTCGGCCTCCCGGACACGTCGTTCGGGCGCGCCGAGCCGGCGTTGGCCTTGGCGCTCCTCGCCATCGAGCGACGCGAGTTCGATGACGCCGAGGTCCACATCGACCGGCTGATGCGCATCGTCGACAACGGCCGCCGGCCGCTGGTCGAGCTGGCCGGCACCCTGACGGCGGCGCGGCTGGCGAGCGCCCGCGGCGATCGGGTGGTCGTCAGGGTCCACCTCGACCGCGGACGGCGGATCCTGCCGGCCGCCGACCCGGCGGTCCGCGCCCACCTCGACCGGGTCGAGCTGCGCTTGGACCTCGAAGGCGGGGAGCTCGCCGCGGCGGCTCGATCGGTGTCGCGATCTGCCACCCTCCCGTGCCACCGACCTCGATTCGGTGAGGATCCACGTCGCCGCGGGAGATCGACATCGCGCCCGTCGGCTCCTGCCGCCGGCGGATGACCTCGCCGACCGGCGCGCCAGGATCACCTACGGTCTTGTCGCGGCCCAGGCCCACGCGCCAGACGACCTCGAAACAGCCCACCAGCTGCTTCACGAGGCGCTCGCTCTCGCAGCACCCGTCGAGTTCGTGCACACCATCGTCGCCGAAGGTCCGAAGCTGTGGACGCTCCTCGAATCGGTCCCGAGGGACGCCCGACTCAGCGACTACGTCGCACGGCTCTTGCACGCCGCTGACGGCGTCATGCCGGCGCTGCGCAACACGCCCACCTCACGGACTCGTCGACGTGTTGAGTGAGCGCGAGCTGACCGTGTTGCGGTATCTCGCCAGTCGCCTGGACGGCACCGAGATCGCCGCCGCCCTCTACCTGTCGGTCAACACCGTGCGCTCCCACGTCAAGGCCATCTACCGCAAGCTCGGCGTCCACACCCGCGCCGACGCAATCCGCACCGCCCGAGCTCAGGGCCTGATCTGATGCCGCGTGAGCCGGCATTCCGGGGGTCGTCGGCGCCGCTGTCCGCCGTTTCGAGCCGCAGCGTCGTGTCGATCAGCGCGAGGCGTGAGCCTCAGCGCGACGTGAGACGGCGCCGCGCTTCGGCCGATCTCGACGTCGAACACGTGCGGCAGCAGGACGTTCAAGAGCGCGAACGCGCCACCCCGACCTGACCACGACGATGACGAGATCACCCAGCAGGAGAACATCGACACGATCGTCTGCCGGTTCGCAGCGATGCGTCTGGGCGAGCGCAACGACCAACGCCAGGTAGGCAATCCGCACCCGTGCCGGCTGCCACTCGGTCGCGCGATCCGGAGCTGGAGCACGACGACGACCGATTCGCGCTGCACGAGTCACCCAGCCGTTGGTGATTCGCAGTCACCCGGTCCGACGGTTGACTGGTCGCATCGACCGGGCAGCTTGACTCAGCGCCCGGCCCGGACCGACGCCTGCGAGGCCGACCACCTCACCGTCGTGTGCCGACACCACGATCACACGGAGGACGCGCGCCATGACAGTCATCGACATCGCCCCGACAACGACACCGCCGAGTAGGTCCGTCACACGCAAGGCGCGCCTGAGCCGCGACGATCGCATCGCGCGGGGACGGGCGAACCGCGCCGACATGTCCCGCTCGTCGCACGCCGGCTGGGAGCCGTCGGTGCACCGCCGCGACCCGGTCGAGATGCTCGAGGAGCAGGCGACGACGCGGGTCGCCGACCTCATCCCGATCCGCTACGGACGGATGCTGGTCTCACCGTTCACCTTCTATCGCGGCGCCGCCTACCTCATGGCAGCCGATCTCGCCGAGCTGCCACGCAGTGACCTCCACGTGCAGCTGTGCGGCGACGCCCACCTCTCCAACTTCGGCGGCTTCGCGGCGCCCGACCGGCGACTGATCTTCAGCGTCAACGACTTCGACGAGACGCTGCCCGGCCCGTTCGAGTGGGACGTGAAGCGTCTCGTGGCCAGCTTCGCCGTCGCCGGACGGGACCGTGGCTTCAGCGCCAAACAGCGCGAGGCGATCAACCTGATGGTGACGCACTCATATCGCCGGGCGATGCACAAGTTCGCCGCGATGCCGGCGCTCGACCTGTGGTACTCCCGCCTGGACTTCGACGAGATCGTCGATCGATACAGCACCCAGGTGAGCCGCGGCGAGCACAAGCGCTTCGACAGCAACCAGGCCAAGGCCCACACGAAGGACAGCTTGAAGGCCTTCGCGAAGCTCACCCGGCTGGTGGACGGCGAGCGCCGCATCGTCAGCGATCCCCCGCTGATCGTCCCGATCGGCGACCTCTTCGACCCGAACGACTCTCGCCAGTTCGACGACGCCATCCACGACATCATCCGCTCTTACCGACGCTCGCTGACGGGAGATCGACGCCAGCTCCTCGAACGGTTCCACTACGTCGACGCCGCCCGCAAGGTGGTCGGCGTCGGCAGCGTCGGCACCCGAGCATGGATCGTGCTGATGCTCGGCAGCGGCGACGACGACCCGATGTTCCTCCAGCTCAAGGAGGCCCAGCCGTCAGTGCTCGAGCCGTTCCTCGGCACGAGCAAGTTCGCCCAACACGGCCAACGTGTGGTCGAAGGTCAACGTCTGATCCAGTCGGCGAGCGACATCATGCTCGGCTGGCTCCGCACTGACGGCGTCGACGGGGTCAGTCGCGACTTCTACATCCGCCAGCTGTGGGACGGCAAGTGGTCCGCGATCATCGAGCTGATGAGCCCACAACTGCTCGCGGTCTACGCAGACATGTGCGGCTGGACCTTGGCCCGAGCCCACGCCCGTTCCGGCGACCCGGTCGCCATCGCCGGCTACCTCGGAAGCGGCGACACGTTCGACCGCGCCCTGGCGTCGTTCGCCGAGTCCTACGCCGACCAGAACGAACGTGACTACGCCGCCCTGCAGGATGCCGAACACGACGGCCGCATCACCGTGCACGCCGGTCTGTAGAGGGTCGTTCGCAGCATTCCGTCGATTGACCCACGACGCGGACTTGACGCGGTGGGTGCTCGCGCACTCGAGAGGACGCACATGACCGCACCGTTCCTGTCCACGTGGAGAGACGGTCCTGCGAAGCAGGCGATCGTCGAGTTCGTCGAGCGGACGTGCGCCGATGGTGGGGCCCCCGTCGAGGAACGTGTGGCGGTGTTCGACAACGACGGCACGCTGTGGTGCGAGCAGCCGATGCCGATCCAGTTGGACTTCATCCTGCGCCGCCTGGCGGAGATGGTGAAGGCCGATCCGACGCTCGCCGAGCGCCAACCGTGGAAGGCCGTCGCCGCCCACGACACCGCATGGTTCGGCGCGCTGATGGCCCAGCACTACGCCGGCGACGACACCAACGTGCGCACGCTCGCCGGTGGGATCCTGGCCGCCTACGCCGGGATCAGCGTGGACGACTTCGAGGCCCTCGCCGACACCTTCATCCGCACCACCCAGCACCCGACCCTCGGCCGCAGCTACCTGCAGTGCGCCTACGCGCCGATGGTGGAACTGCTCGACTACCTCGCCGCCAACGGGTTCACCAACTACATCGCCTCCGGCGGTGGCCGCGACTTCATGCGGCCGATCAGCCAGGACATGTACGGCATCTCGCGGGAGCGGGTGATCGGCAGCAGCAGCACCTTCACGTACACGAGCGATGACCATGGCGGCACGATCACTCACCGCCCGGAAGCTGACTACCTCGACGACGGCCCGGAGAAGCCAGTTCGGATCTGGAACCGCACCGGTCGCCGGCCACTGTTCGCGGCCGGCAACTCGAACGGCGACGTGCCGATGCTCGAGTTCACGCACCACGCCCACTACCCGACGCTCCGCCTCGTGGTCTTCCACGACGACGCCGAGCGCGAGTTCGACTACACGACCGGCGCCGACGAAGCACTCCGACGAGCCGAACTCGACGGGTGGACCGTCGCCAGCATCAAGGACGACTGGACCACCGTCTTCTAGCCCTGGCGCCGGGTGCTCCGTCGTCGATCAATCTTCTGATCGCTGACGGGAAGCCAACCCCGTGGACGCGCTCGACGTCCATCCAAGCGGTGGATCTCACCGGTGACCCGCTCCTTCGCCGATGACCAAGTCGGTGACCGAGCCGTGGCCCTCGCCACGCCCCGGTCGCGATCAGACTCGGATCAAGCGAGGATCTTGGCCTTCTGATCCTCGAACTCGGCGTCGGTGATGACACCCTGCGCCTTGAGGCCGGCCAGCTTGGTCAGCTCGTCGGCGCTGCCTCCGTTCGTGCCGGCGGCCTCCTGGACAGAGGCGCGGAATGAGTCCTGCTGCGCCTGCGCCTGCTCCTGGGCGTGCTCGGCCATCTTGCCGCCGCGGGCGATCAGGTAGACGAGCACGCCGAGCCACGGAACGACGATGACGAAGATCGACCACAGGGCCTTCGCGACGCCGCCCATGTCGTGGCTACGGAAGATGTCGCCGATCACGCGGAACAGCAGCACGATCCAGGCGAACAGCAAGAACCACAGCATCATGGTCCAGAACAGGCCGAGCAGCGGGTAGTCGTAGGCAAGCACGAGGTCTCCTTCAGAGTTGGTGTCGGGATCGAGACACGCGGCCCATCGCCGCACCCGGTATCGGCGTCGAAGCGCCGGCGCGTGCGGATGGCCGTCGTCGCGACGAGAGCTCATCGTCGCAGCACGTCGGGTGAGATGTCGTCACCATCCGCTGGGTGATCTCGACTGTCGGGCCGTGCCGCCAGCATCACCGTTCTTCCGATCCGTCGCCCGGACCTGGCTCCCGGGCGATGACGTCGCCTTCGTGGGGCGAGGAACAGTTTCGTCGAGCAACCGGTGAGGGTTGGGAGGGCGAATGACCTCACCGACACGTGGCCGGCGTTCGGAACCCGCAAGCTGCCGTCGGCAGCATCGCCTCGTCGAGATTCACCTAGCCCGGGTGATGCCCGGTCGCCCAGGAAGGGCATCAACTCGATACATCGGCGTCGATGTCGCCGCACCCTCGGCCAGCACTGCGCGTGCGCGCAAGGTCTCGCCTCGAAGGCTCTCCTTCGATCGAACCAACCGCCGGAGAGAGAGACGGAGTTCAGCTCATGACCACGACCAGCGCCACCGACGGATCGGTCGCCGACGACGTCGGCCTGATCGCTCGCTATGAGGCCAACGCGGCGCGGCGGATCAACGACTTCAACGACCCCCGCCAGGAATGGCGGCGCCTCTTCTCAGAGCTCCTCGGCACCTTCTTCCTCGTCCTTGTCGCTGCCGGTGGCGGAATGATGAGCCAGGCGTTCCCGGACACGATCTCGCGCACGGCGGCCGTCGTCGCGCCGGCACTCATGGTGATGGGGATCATCCTGTTCATGGGCAAGGTCTCGGGCGCCCACCTCAACCCGGCCGTGAGTTTCGCGTTTGCCCTACGCGGTGACTTCCCGTGGTGGCGCGTGCCCGGTTACATCATCGTCCAGGTGGCTGGTGCGATCCTGGCCGCCTGGTTCCTCCAGTCCGTGATCGATGTCTCCGCGTCCTTCGGGTCGAACTACCCCGCCGCTGATTACTCCTCCGGTGCGGCGTTGCTGATGGAGATGATCCTCACAGTCGGCCTCGTCAGCGTGATCCTCGGCACTGCATCGGGCTCGCAGAACATCGGGGTCATCGGAGCATTCGGCGTCGGCGGCTACATCGCGCTGGCCGGGCTCTGGGGCAGCCCGATCTCCGGCGCATCGATGAACCCGGCCCGCACGTTCGGGCCCGCGCTCGTCGGAGCCGACTTGACGCAGTACTGGGTCTACGTCGCAGGACCGCTGGCCGGCGCCGCGATCGCAGTGGTGATCGCGTTCGTCTTGCGCGGCCGGGCCGGCGGTCGGGCCGGGTCCTCCGCCGCCCAGGGTGAGCTGTTCACCGAGATCAGCGAGCCAGAGGCGACCTGAGCGGCGGCCGCGCCCAGACGCGACACACCGAGCGGCGCGTCGGGCCGGCTGAGAGCGAACGACGCAGACCCGCGACGTTGTACCTCGTGGCGCCGCATGATCGCGACGTCGTGATGCCTGGGCAAAATTGGCCGGCTGTAGGGGGCTGATCCACCGCGGTGTGTAGGAGCTGTCGTGAGGTCGAACCGATGGCGGCTCAGTGCTCGAAGCCAAGATCCTGTTGTTCGACGTGCATGTGCGGATCGTCGTCTCGGTCGAGGGCCGCGGGGGCTCCGGTCGACGTGGCTGGTTGCGAGGTCTTGGCGGAGCGGCACGGCGAGCTCTTGCTCGGGAGGTCCGCTACTGATCATTCGATCAGCAGCTGGCGACTCAGATCTACTCGATGCGCAGGCCGGAGATGGCCCGGGCGATCACCAGCTGCTGGATCTCGCTCGTGCCCTCGAAGATCGTGTGGATCTTGGCGTCACGGTGCCAGCGCTCGACGGGGTACTCGCGGGTGTAGCCGTAGCCACCGAGGATCTGGATCGCGTCCTCGGTCACCCGCACCGACACCTCGCTGGCCTTGTACTTGCTCATCGAGCCCTCGGCGTTCTTGTAGCCGCCGTTGCGGGCGAGCCACGCCGCCCGCCAGATGAGCAGGCGGCTGGCGTCGATCTCGGTGATCATGTTGGCCAGCTTGAAGGCGATGGCCTGGTTCATGATGATCGGCTTGCCGAACGCCTTGCGCTCCTTGGCGTAGTCGAGGGCGAACTCGTAGGCGGCGCGGGCGATGCCCAGCGCCTGGGCCCCGACGGTCGGCCGGGTGGCCTCGAACGTCGACATCGCCGGCTGCTTCTCACCGGAGTGCCCGCGCTCGCGGGCCCGGGCCAGCTTGGCGTCGAGCTTCTCCTTGCCGCCGAGCAGGCAGCTGCCCGGGATGCGCACATCATCGAGCACGACCTCGGCGGTGTGCGAGGCCCGGATGCCGTGCTTGAGGTACTTCTGGCCCTGGCTCAGACCCTTGGTGCCGGGCGGGATGACGAAGCTCGCCTGGCCCCGGCCCTTCAGCTCGGCGTCGACGGCGGCGACGACGACGTGGACGTTGGCGATGCCGCCGTTGGTGATCCACGCCTTGGTGCCGTTGAGCACCCATTCGTCGGTGGCTTCGTCGTAGACGGCCCGGGTGCGCAGCGACGAGACGTCGGAGCCGGCGTCGGGCTCGCTGACGCAGAACGCGCCCAGGCGGACGTCGGCCGCGGTGCCGTAGCACTGCGGCACCCACTCCATGACCTGCTCGGGCGTGCCGTTGCCGGCGATGCCGGCGGCGGCCAGACCGGATCCCATGATCGCCATGCCGATGCCGGCGTCACCCCAGAACAGCTCCTCGACGGCGACCGGCAGCGTGAGGCCGGTCGGATCGGCGATCGCGTTCATGAGGAAGTCGACGCTGTACAGCCCGATCTCGGCGGCCTGCTCGACGATCGGCCACGGGAACTCCTCGCGCTCGTCCCACTCGTGGGCGGCCGGCCGCACGACGCCCTCGGCGAAGTCGTGGACCCACTTCTGGATCTGCAGCTGGTCCTCGTCGAGCGTCAGGTTGAAGGCGACCATGGCTCCAAGTTACCAGCGGGTAACCAGGATGTCTACCGGCGAGTAACAAGCCGGATCCGCCAACTTTCCGCGCTCGCGCCCGACTGGGTGGGCAGGAACGCGAACAGTTGGCGGATCTGCCCCCTACGCCGACTTGCGGGCGCGGGCCGCGGCCTTCTTGGCCGCCGGCCTCTCGTGGGTCTCGCCCTGGGTGGAGAGCTCGCCGCCGGTGCCCTCGAGGTGGGCGCGCACGAACCAGTGGAACAGCTCGAGCTGCCCGGACTGCTCGATCAGCAGGTCCTGCGTCACCGGGTCGGGGTCCTCGGTGGCGTCGATCGCCTTGCGGTGGTCCTCGATGACGCCGGTGTAGACGACGTCGAGCGCGCCGAGGTGCTCGATGGCGGTGGCCCGACCGAGGTCGTAGTCGTCCCACGTGCGGGCGGCGACCAGGGCGCCGGGCGTGCCGATCGGTGACACGCCGAGGGTGGCGATGCGCTCGGCCGTGGCGTCGGTCATCGCCCGCACCGCGTCGACCTGCGGGTCGAGCATCTCGTGGACCGCGATGAAGTGCGGGCCGACGACGTTCCAGTGGATGTGCTTGAGCGTGAGGTGGAGGTCGGTCAGCGCGTTGAGCCGGTCCTGGAGGATCCCGGCCACCTCGGTGCCATCACTGGTGGACATGGAGGGGACGGTGAACTTGGCGGGAGCGGACTTCTTGGCGGCCATGCGCCCTCGCTACCCCCGCCCGCCGTGGCGGAAACGGACTCAGATCGCCAGGAGGGCCGGGGCGATCGAGTCGAAGATGGCCTTGGAGCCCGGCTTGTAGACGTGCACGCCGTCCCAGCGCATGCCCACATCGGTCGCCATCGCGTTGTCGGTGCACCACGCCGGGCCGGTCACGAAGGTCGTGGTGGACGCGTTGGCGGCGGCGACCGTCCGCCACAGCTCGTTGACGTGGGCGACGTGGGCGTCGTCGCCACGCTCGGGCAGCGGCGGGACCGCCGCGCCCTTGACCGAGATCGGGCGCATGCACGGCACCTCGAGCAGGGCGACGTGGGCCCCGGCGGCGACGAGCGCGTCGATCCCGCTCTGGAGCTGCTGGCGGACGTAGGCATCCCACGCCGGGGTGCCGAACGCCAGGACCTTGCCGTCGCCGGTCTCCAGATCGAAGACGTCCCACGCCCCGAGGACGACGAGGGCGATCGACGCGTGGTGCTTCGTCACCGCCGCCGCCCACTTCTGCTGCCAGCCCTCGCACATCGAGAAGTAGTTGCGGAAGGACGCGCGCGAGCTGCGCACGCGCCCCTCGTCGTACACGCTGCACCCATCGATCGAGCCGTCGGTGATGCCGAACGTGGACTCGATCCCCTTCGGCTTGTTGACGGCCAGCGCGTGGGCTTGCGAGTCACCGACGATCGCCACACCGGTCACGGCCGGGGCCGCGGGCGGCGCAACCGCCGGCGCGATCGTCGTCGCGCTGACGCTCCCGGACGGGGTGGCGGCGGGGGCGAGGGTCGTCGGCGTCGCGACCGGCGCGGCGAACGTCGCGTCGTTGCCACCGGCGGCACGGTCGAACGGTTGCACGGCGGCGTAGCAGCCGGCGAGGAGGATGACGACGCACGAGGCGATCAGCAGGACCCGCGAGCGGGCCGGGCCGGCGTGTCGCCACCAGCGCCGCAGATGACCCTGGCGGACCGGGGTCTCCACGTAGCGGTAGCTGAGCTCGGTGGCCACGCCCGACAGGGCCGCCGCCAGGACGAAGCGGGCGACCGACCCGTGCGTCGCGTCCAGCAGCACGAAGATCGGCCAGTGCCACAGGTACAGCCCGTAGCTGCGCTTGCCGATCGCGACCAGTGGCCGCCACGAGAGCACGGACCGGACGCCGACCGCCGCCGGGTGCACGACGACGAGCACCAGCGCCACTGCCATCAGCGTCACCAGCGGGAGCAGCCACTGGTAGACGTAGCCGGCCGTCAGCGTGGCCGAGGTGGCCACGATCCCGAGCCCGCTGATCGCCACCACGCCGGCGCCGTCGAGCGCCCGCCGGGGGTCTGCGGTGGGTGCCACGGGGTGGCGCCACGGCCGCCAGACGAACGCCGCGGCGGCACCGAGCAGCAGTCCCGTCGACCTGGTGAACGTCGACAGGTACATGAAGTTGACCCGATCGACCCCGCCGAAGAAGCCGAGCGGCCCCGGACCGCCACTGTGCAGCACCCACGTCCACACCATCACGACGAAGGCCGTCCCGGCGAGCAGCTCGGCGATGCTGACGTACCGCAGTCGACTGCGCACCAGGGCGACGAACACGAGTGGCCACACGAGGTAGAACTGCTCCTCGATCGCCAGGCTCCACAGGTGGCGCAGGAGCGGTGGATCGGCGGCGTAGTACGGCACGTCGCCGAGGATCTGGCCCCAGTTGCCCAGGTAGGCCAACGCCCACGGCAGGTCGCGCCGCACGTCGCCCCGCGCCGACGCCGAGCCGATGATCAGCGTGATGGTGGCGACCACCCCCAGCATCACGAGGAGGGCGGGCAGCAGCCGTCGCGCCCGCCGCAGCCAGAACTGCCCGAGCGCGACCCGGCCGGTGCGCTCGCGCTCCTGGATCAACAGGCTCGTGATGAGGAAGCCGGACACGACGAAGAAGACCTCGACGCCGATCCACCCGCCGGGCATCCACCCGAAGCCGGCGTGGTAGCAGAGCACGACCAGCACCGACAGGGCGCGCAGCCCGTCGAGGCCCGGTTGGTACCCGAAGCCGCCCGGCCGGCGCCCGCCGCGCTGCAGCACGCGCCGGGCGCGGTGGTCGGTCTCGTCGGCCCGGCGCAGCGATCGCGGGGTGACGTCGTGGCGCAGCATCCGCCGCAGGGTCCGTGGGTCGTCGCGGAGCCGATCCGGCTCGACGACGGTGCGCGGGAGCTCGCCCGACGCATCGGCAACCCGCGTCACTTGCGGACGGCCGTCCCGGTCGGCGTCGTCTCGACGATCCAGCCGGCAGCCTGGAGCTCGGCGCGGATGGCATCGGCCTGGGCGTAGTCCTTGGCGGCGCGCGCCGCGTCGAGGTCGCCAGCGCGGGCGAGGACCTCGGCCGGCACCTCGTCGCTGCGCCCGATCTCGAGCCCGACGGCGTCGGCGATCTCAAGCGTCGCGGCGACGAGGGCGCCGGCCTCGGGCGCGCCGGCGTCGAGCGCCGCGTTGGCCCGCCGGACCGTGTCGAACAGCACGGCCATCGCGGCGGGCGTGTCGAGGTCGTCGTCCATCGCGGCCCGGAAGGCGGCGAGGACATCGGGATCGGGCGCGTCGGTGACGCCGGCGCTGCGGGCGGCGAAGGCGTCGAGGCCGCCGACGGTGGTCTCGGCCGCCTGCAGGCTGTCGGAGCTGACGCGCACCGGGCTGCGGTAGTGGCTCTGCAGCAGCAGCATCCGATACGACCGGTCGTCGTAGCGGTCCAGCAGGTCGAGCAGGTTGTCGACGTTGCCGAGGCTCTTGGACATCTTCTCGCCCTCGGCGTCGACGACGAAGGCGTGGTGCATCCAGTGGTTGGCGAAGCGCCGCCCGAGCGCCACCGCTTGCGCCCGTTCGTTCTCGTGGTGCGGGAAGCGCAGGTCCATCCCACCGCTGTGGAGGTCGAAGCCCTCCCCCAGCAACCCGAGGCTCATCACCACGCATTCGCTGTGCCACCCCGGACGACCCTCGCCCCACGGCGACGGCCACGACGGCTCGCCCGGCTTGGCCAGCTTCCACAGCACGAAGTCGGCCGGGTGGCGCTTCTGGTCGGCGCCGACCACCTCCCGGTCGCCACCGCCGGCGAGCATGTCCGACAGCGACTGGTGGGCGAGCAGGCCGTAGTCCGGGACCGTTTCGACCGACAAGTACACGCCGTCGTCGGTCGTGTAGGCCTTGCCGGAGGCGACCAGCTCGCCGATCATCGTCACCATCTCGTCGACCCACTCGGTGGCGTGCGGCGTGTCGTCGGGGCGGGCGACGCCGAGCCGGGACTGGGCGTCGAACCAGACCGCCTCGCACTTCGTCGTGATGTCCTGCCACGGCCGGCCCTCGGCGTTGGCGCGGTTGATGATCTGGTCGTCGATGTCGGTGATGTTGGAGACCAGCCGCACGTCGAGACCGGACCAGCGCAGGTAGCGGACGAGGACGTCGTAGACGACGTTCTGGCGCCCGTGGCCGAGGTGCGGCGGGGCGTAGACCGTCGGGCCGCACAGGTAGATCGACACCCGGCCGGGGTCGCGGAGCGCGAGCTCACGGACCTCCCGCGTGGCGGTGTCGTACAGGCGCAGCACGACGGGCAACGCTAGGTGGGGCGCCGCGTCCGCCCGCGGATGCATTCCGACCGGCCCCGTATCCTGGACCGATGGGCCGGATCCCCGACAAACCGACGCTCGATGGCATCGAGGCGGGGTGGGCCGACCGCTGGGAGGCGGACGGGACGTACCGCTTCGACCGGACGGCGCCACGAGACGCCGTGTTCTCGATCGACACCCCGCCACCGACCGTGTCGGGATCGATCCACATGGGCACGGTGTTCGGCTACACGCAGACCGACGCCCTCGCCCGCTACCAGCGGATGGCCGGCAAGGCCGTCTTCTTCCCGATCGGTTGGGACGACAACGGCCTGGCCACCGAGCGACGGGTGCAGAACTACTACGGCGTGCGCTGCGACCCGAGCCAGCCGTTCGACCCCGACTTCCAGCCACCGTTCCGCGGCGACACGCCGAAGGGCCACCACGAGATCCCCATCTCGCGGCCCAACTTCGTCGAGCTGTGCCACGAGCTGACGGCCACCGACGAGGCCGCCTTCGAGGCCCTGTTCCGCCGCCTCGGGCAGTCCTACGACTGGTCGCTCAAGTACGAGACGATCAACGACGTCAGCCGCCAGACCTCGCAGGCCGCCTTCCTCCACAACCTCGTCCGCGGGGAGGCGTACAGCGCCGAGGCGCCCACCGTCTGGGACGTCGACGATCGCACCGCCGTCGCCCAGGCCGAGATCGAGGACCGCGAGCGGCCCGGCGCCTACCACCTGCTGGCGTTCCACGGACCCAGTGGCGACACGATGATCGACACGACGCGACCCGAGCTGGTGGTCAGCTGCGTCGCCCTCGTGGCCCACCCGGACGACGACCGCTTCGCGTCGCTCATCGGCACGACGGTGCGCACGCCGATCTTCGACGTCGAGGTCCCGGTCGTGGCCCACCCACTGGCCCAGCCGGACAAGGGCACCGGCATCGCCATGGTCTGCACGTTCGGCGACACCACCGACGTCACGTGGTGGCGCGAGCTGGATCTGCCGACGCGCAGCGTCATCGGCCGCGACGGCCGCATCGTCACCACCGACCCGTCGTGGCTGACCGGCGACGGCGCCCGCGACGCCTTCCGCGAGCTCGCCGGGCTGACCGTCAAGCAGGCCCAGGCGAAGATGGTCGAGCTGCTGACCGCGTCGGGCGAGCTGCACGGCGAGCCGCGGCCGATCACCCACCCGGTGAAGTTCTACGAGCGCGGCACCCGCCCGTTGGAGATCGTCACCAGCCGCCAGTGGTACATCCGCAACGGCGGGCGCGAGCAGGACCGGCGCGAGTCGTTCCTGGTGCGGGGCAAGGAGCTGAACTGGTTCCCCGACCACATGCGGCACCGCTACGACCACTGGGTCGAAGGCCTCAACGGTGACTGGTTGATCAGCCGCCAGCGCTTCTTCGGCGTCCCGATCCCGTTGTGGTACCCCGTCGGCGACGACGGCACGGTCGACCACGACCATCCGATCGTCCCCGCCGAGGAGACGCTGCCGATCGACCCGTCGGCGCAGACACCGCCCGGGTACACCGACGACCAGCGCGGCCAGCCCGGTGGCTTCGTCGGCGACCCCGACATCATGGACACGTGGGCGACGTCGTCGCTCACCCCCCAGATCGCCGGGCGGTGGATCGACGACGCCGAACTGTGGAGCCACGTCTTCCCGATGGACCTCCGGCCGCAGGGGCCCGAGATCATCCGCACGTGGCTGTTCTCGACCGTCGTGCGGGCCCACTACGAGCACGGCTCGCTGCCGTGGGCCAACACGACGATCAACGGCTGGATCCTCGACCCCGACCGCAAGAAGATGTCGAAGTCGAAGGGCAACGTCGTCACGCCGACCCACCTGTTCGACCAGTACGGCACCGACGCCGTGCGCTACTGGTCGCTGTCGGCGCGACCCGGCGTCGACACCGCGTTCAGCGAGGAGCAGATGAAGGTCGGCCGCCGGCTGGCCACCAAGCTGCTCAACGTCACCAAGTTCGTGCTCGGCATCATCGGTGACGGCGAGACGCCGCCGCTCGACGCCGTGACGGATCCGGTCGACCGGGCGATGCTGGCCCGCCTCGACGCCACGATCGGCGAGGCGACGTCGGCGTTCGACGGGTTCGACTACGCCCGGGCCCTCGAGCGCACCGAGGCCTTCTTCTGGTGGTTCTGCGACGACTTCGTCGAGCTCGTGAAGGGCCGGGCGTACGGGGGCCGCGGCGCCGACGCCGCCGCATCGGCGGTCGCTGGCCTGTCGATCGCCCTCGCCGACCTGCAACGGCTGCTCGCTCCCATGCTCCCGTTCGCCACCGAGGAGGCGTGGAGCTGGTCGCACGACGCGAGCGTCCACGCCGCGCCGTGGCCGACGGCCAGCGGCCTCGATGGTGGCGCGGGCGACCTCGACATCGTCAGCGAGGTGCTGGGAACGGTGCGCCGGGCCAAGACCGAGGCCAAGCAGAGCCAGCGGGCGAGCGTCGCCACGCTGACCGTCACCGTGCCGGAGGCGTCGCGCGCCGGCGTTGGAGGCGGCCCAGGCCGACCTCGTCGACGCCCTGACGGTGGTCGAGCTGACGCTCGTCGACGGCACCGAACTGGCCACCGACGTCCGCCTCGCCTGACGCATCGCGCCCGGTCGGCGCCCGGTCACCGGTAGTAGGTTCGCCCTCTCATGACCGCGCCGGGAGCCCGCCCACCCCGTCACGGCCGCACGTGGCCCGAACGGCTGGCGATCACCGGCACCGTCATCGCCGCCGTGCTGAGCTTCCTCGCCGCCGGCACGCTCGTCGCCGGCTACGTCGTCGTGCGCAACCGCGAGGTCGTGCGCATCACCAACCCTGCCGACGTGGCGGCCGCCGCCACGACGACGGTCACGACCGCCCCGAGCGGGCCGACGACGACCGTCGCGCCGGGCCAGACGGCGGCGCCGGCCCCGCCGACCACCCCACCAGAGACGTTCCCCGCGGCCGATCCGGCCGCCAAGAACTTCCTCCTCACCGGCGCCGACAACGGCGCGTGCGTCGATCCCAACTCGCCCGTACGCACCAGCCTTCGGCGATGCCGAGAGCGGTCGCGTCGGTGAGCGCAGCGACACGATCATGGTGTTCCGGGTCGACCCGGCCGCCGACCGCGTCGCCGTGCTGTCGTTCCCCCGCGACCTCTACGTCAAGATCGCCGACTCGAACAGCAAGAGCCGGATCAACTCGGCGTACCGGCGCGACGACCCGCAGCGCCTGATCGACACGATCTACGAGAACTTCGGCATCGGCATCGACCACTACATCCAGGTCGACTTCTGCACGTTCAAGACGCTCGTCGACGCGGTGGGCGGGGTCACCGTGCCGTTCGCCTACCCCGCCCGCGACCCGAACACCGGCCTCAACGTGCCGACGACCGGCTGCTTCACGTTCGACGGCGACCACGCCCTCGCCTACGTCCGCTCGCGCCACTACGAGTACGAGGATCCGCCCGGCAGCGGCAACTGGAAGACCGACGGGACGTCCGACCTCGGGCGCATCTCGCGCCAGCAGGACTTCCTGCGCCGGACGCTGTCGAGCGTGCTCGCCAAGGGGTTCCTCAACCCGAGCGTCGCCCGCGGCATGATCAGCGCGGCGACGGGCGGCAACGTCGTCACCGACGACCAGCTGACGCTCGCCAAGCTGATGGAGTTCGCCGGCGTGCTCCGCGACGTCGAGCCCGACTCGATCCCGTCGTACCAGATCGAGGCGGTGGGCAAGAAGATCAGCGGCAACTCGGTGCTCGAGCCCCGGATCGACGGCGAGAACATGCAGGCCGTGCTGGCGATGTTCCGCGGCGAGACCTCGCTCGCCGACGCGCCGGTGCAGTCGTTCGAGCCGACCACGTCCGCGCCGACCGCGCCGACGGGATCGGCGCCGTCCGGCAGCGAGGCGACGACGCCGGCGACGGAAGCCGCACCGGCGACCTCGGCGGCCGCGCCGACCGGCCCGGCGGAGAACAACATCGGCATCGTCCCCCCGCGCGACGTCGACTGCAGCGGCTGACCGGCTCCGGGCGGATCCGCCAACTTTCCGCGCTGGCGGCCAGACGGGTGGCCGAATCGTGGAAAGTTGGCGGATCTGACCTAGGCGAGCACGCGTGACAGGGCGTCGGCGGCGGTGCTCGGGCCGGTGACCGTGGTGAGGGTGGCGCCGACCTGATCGGCCAGCCGCACCGCCTCCTCGTCGTCGCCGTCGGGGGCGACGATCGCCAGCTCCTCGAGGGCGGCGGCGGCGACCGCGACGTCACCCGGCTCGGTGGCCCGGCAGTCCGACAGCAGCACGACGATCTTGCGCCCGGCGTTCGACCGCGCCAGCTGCTGGCCGGCGATCGTGAGGGCACCGGCGAGGTCGGTCGTGCCGTGGCCGCGCAGCGACAGGACGCCGTCGACGATCGTCTCGACCGGTGTCGAGCCGTCCTGTGACTTGACGACGACCGAGTCCTTGGCGAACGAGATCACGCTGAAGTCGTCGGGAGCGCGGAACGCGACGGCGGCCGCGGCCACGGCGCTCGTCGCCAGCGGGCGCCCGCCCATCGAGCCGCTGCGGTCGACCAGCAAACACACCGCGGTGCGCGGCTGCACCCAGCGGCGGACACGGAGGCGCTCGGGATCGACGGCGGCACCGGCGGCGCGGGCTTCGACGATCGCTTCGGTGCTGGCGTCGATGTCGAGGTCGCCGGCGTCGGGGAGGTAGGGCAGGGTCTGGATGCTTCCCGGCGCCGCGCGGCCGGGCCCGACCGCGACGGGCGACGTCGAGCATCAGCCGACCGGCGAGGCGCCGGGCCAGCTCGCGCAACCCGGCGTCGGTGGCCCGAGTCATGTCGGCGAGCAGCGCCATCGCCTCGTCGGGGTCCTCACCCATCATGTCGTCGAACGCCGACTCGTCGAGCTGGCCGACGTCCGGCGACACCTGGTCGAAGCTGTTGTGGCGCCCGAGCTCGCGGCGCGACGTCGTCGACTTCTTCGCCTTGTCGATGGCGTCGAGGGCCTGCTGGCCCTCCTTCAGCCCGGGGAAGCCCCCATCGGGGCCTTCGCTTTTCCCGTGTTCGCACCGTCGCCATCGGGCGTCGTCGTCCCGAAGATCTCACCCCACAGCTCGGTGATGATCTCCTCGGACGTGCGCAGCGAGCCCTCGCGCAGACGGACCCGGCCGGACAGCGCGATGAGGATGGCGTCGAGGCCGACCGATGGCGTCGTGATCGGCTGCTCGCGCAGCGCCGCCAATGACGACACGACTGCCGTCGGCGTCGAGCGCGCCGCGGACCGACGAGCCGACGCGCAGGTCGGGATGCGAGCGGGTGCGCCGGACGAGCTCGACGATCTTCTCCAGCCACCGGTCGTCGGCCGTCGGCACCGAGCGCGAGACGATGGCCTCCTCCTCCTTGGCCGTCTGGTAGTCGACGCTGAGGCGGCAGACGCGGTCGTACACGGCGCTGGAGATGCGGGCCGTGCCGACGGCGTCGAACGGGTTCATCGCCGCCACGAGCCGGAACCCGGGATCGGCGACGATGCGTCCGAGGCGGGGAACGTGCAGCTCCCGCTCGCTCATCACGGTGATGAGGACGTTGAGCGTCTCCTCCGGCACCCGGTTGAGCTCCTCGACGTACAGCAGGGCGCCGTCGCGCATCGCCGTGACGAGCGCGCCGTCGACGAAGACGTCGGGGTCGTAGCCCTCGGCGAGCACCCGTGCCGGATCGAAGTGGCCGACGAGGCGGGCCGGGGTCAGCTCGGCGTTGCCCTCGACGAACTCGAACCCGACGCCGAGCTCGTCGGCGACGGCGCGCAGCAACGTCGACTTGCCGGTGCCGGGCGGTCCTTCGATCAGGACGTGGCGCCCGGCGTCGAGGGCGGCCAGCACGAGCTCGAGCTCGCGCTCGGCGCCCGACGAGGCGACCCCTCAGGTTGGCCAGCGCGGCCGTCGACGTGCGCGCGCCAGCGACGTCAGTCATAGACCATGACGCCGCGGATGTTGGCGCCTGACCGCATGTCGTCGTAGCCGTCGTTGACGCCGTCGAGCGTGTACGTCTTGGTGACGAGGCCGTCGAGGTCGAGCTGGCCCTCGCGCCACAGCTCGAGCAGCTTGGGGATGTCGGCGCGGGGGTTGGCCGAGCCGAACAGCGAGCCGACGACCTGCTTCTCCATGAGCGTGAGGTCGAGGAGGCTGACGTTGGCGGTCATCTCCAACGCCGGGTGGATGTTGGTGACGACGACCCGGCCGCGCTTGGCGGTGATGGCGAGGGCGCTGGCCAGCAGCTCGCCCGACCCGACGCCCATCGTCATGATCGTCTTGTTGGCCATCCGCCCCCACGACGCCTCGGTGATGGCCGGCAGCGCCTCCTCGAGCGAGGCCGCGGTGTGCGTGGCGCCGAACTCCATGGCCTTCTCGCGCTTGTTCTCGAGCGGGTCGATGGCCCAGATCTGCTTGGCCCCGGCGAGCTTGGCGCCCTGGACGGCGTTGGCGCCGATGCCGCCGACGCCGACGACGGCGACGATGTCACCGGGTGCCGTCTCGGCGGCGTACACGGCCGAACCCCAGCCGGTGACCACGCCGCAGCCGAGCAGGCAGGCCCGGTCGAGCGGGATGTCCTTGTCGATCTTGATGCAGCTGGCCTCGTTGACGACCGTGTGGTGGGCGAACGTGCCGAGCAGGCACATCAGGCCGAGGTCCTTGCCCTGGCCGTGGTGGCGGCTGCCGCCGTCGGTGATCTGCTTGCCGAGGCCCATCAGCGCACCGAGGTCGCACAGGTTCTGGTGGCCGGTCGAGCACGAGGCGCATCGCCCGCAGGACGGGATGAAGCCGAACACGACGTGGTCGCCGGGGGCCAGCCAACTGACGTTCTCGCCGACCTTCTCGACGACGCCGGCGCCCTCGTGGCCGCCGATGATCGGCAGCTCGAACGGGAGGTCGCCGGTCATCAGGTGCTCGTCGGAGTGGCACAGCCCGGACGCAGCGATCTTCACCAGGACCTCGCCGGGCTTGGGCTCGTCGAGGTCGATCTCCTCGACGCTCCACGGCGTGTTGACCTCCCAGAGGATCGCAGCCTTGGTCTTCACGTGTAACCCCCACGGTGGTTGAGACGAACTGGCATCGAATGTATCGAGCGTCACCGGTGTCCCCGCGATCGACCTCCTCCCATCGGAGGGTTTCGTGCGGGTGGGCCCCGCACCAAACCCTCGGATGCGCTCAAACCCTCGGATGGGGATCGACTGGGGGCAGGACGGGGTCGATCGCGGCGGACCAGTCGACGTCTTCGGTGCTCTCGCCGCTGGCCCGCACGGCAGCTCGTTCGGCGGCCAGGTGCGACGCCAGCTCCACCACCTCGTCGGTGAGGAGGCGACCGGCGTGGTCGCGAACGCGGCGGGCGAGGGCCGGGCTGGCGCCACCGGTGGACACGGCCACCGTCAGCGGGCCGTTGCGGGCGATCGCCGGGAGGATGAACGAGCAGTCGTCGGGCTGATCGGCGGCGTTGACCCAGAGGCCGGCCGCCGTCGCCGCCGCGGCGACCTCGGCGTCGACGTCCCGCGATCCCGTCGCCGTCACCACGAGCCGCACGCCCTCCAGGTCCTCGACGGTGAACGGCCGCTCCCGCACCTCGGCGACCAGCGACCGGTCCAGCGACGGGGACACCGCGACGGCCACGACGCGCACCGCGCGCCCCGCCGCGGCCAGCCCGGCGACCTTGCGAGCAGCCACCGGCCCGGCCCCCACCACGAGCACCGCGACGCCCGAGAGGTCCAGGTAGACGGGGTAGTCGAAGCGCCTCACGGCCGATTCAGCTTCAATGTCGACGAATCCGCTCGGGATTTGGTTGACTGTGCAGGGTGTTCGAGGATGCTCATCCTCTCGAGATCCTCCGATGGGCGGACGGGGAGTTCGGTGACGGCCTGGTCGTGACGGCCAGCTTCGGTGACGCGGTGCTCGTGCACCTGGTCAGCCAGGCGATCCCGGACGCCGATGTCGTGCTCCTCGACACCGGCTACCTGTTCGCCGAGACCGCATGGTACGCCGAGCACCTGCGCAAGGAGTTCGGCCTCAACCTGCGGATCGTCGGCCCCAAGCCGGGCGCCGTCGAGGACCTGTGGCAGACCGACACCGACGGCTGCTGCGCGGTGCGCAAGGTCGAGCCGATGGCTCGTGCGCTGGAGGGCAAGACGGCGTGGGTGAGCGGCCTGCGGCGCGCCGACTCCGAGTCGCGTGCGCACCGCGCCCATCGTCCACCGCGACCTGCTGCGCGACATCATGAAGGTCAACCCCATCGCCACGTGGACCGACGACGACGTCGAGCACTACAAGGCGATGGAGCTGCTGCCCGAGCACCCGTTGACGTCGAAGGGCTACCCCTCGATCGGCTGCTGGCCGTGCACCCGTCCGGTCGCGCCGGGCGAGGACGTCCGCAGCGGCCGCTGGGCCGGGTCCGGCAAGACCGAGTGCGGCATCCACGTCTCGACGCCCGCCCCGTCGATCGCGATCAGCTGATGGGCGTCGAGGACGTCAAGCGCGAGAGCCAGTTCCTGCGCGGCACCCTCCCCGAGGACCTCGCCGGCGGCGGCGACGGCTTCGACGGCGACAACCAGGTCCTGCTCAAGTTCCACGGGATCTACCAGCAGGACGACCGCGACGTCCGCCGCGAGCGGGCGTCGAAGAAGCTGCCGCTCGACTACTCGTGCATGGTCCGGGCGTCGGTCCCGGGCGGCAAGCTCACGGCCGAGCAGTGGTTGGCCCTCGATCGCCTGGCCGAGCTGGCCGACGGCACGATGCGCCTCACGACCCGCCAGGGCGTGCAGTTCCACGTCGTGCACAAGGGCGAGCTGCACGAGCTCGTCGAGGGCATCAACCGCGCCGTGCTGACGACGCTCGCCGCCTGCGGTGACGTCGTGCGCAACACGATGGGGTCGCCGTGGCCCGACGAGCGCCAGGTCGTGCTCGAGCCGTTGCTGTCGAGCATCGTCGCCCGCTTCCGCCCGCAGACCGACTCCTACTGGGAGCTGTGGGTCGATGGCGAGAAGGCCTGCACGGCGGCGCCGCCACCGTTGCCGTCCAAGGGTCCGCTCGGCCGCAAGCGCTCCGCCGAGCCGATCTACGGCGACGTCTACCTGCCCCGCAAGTTCAAGATCTGCGTGGCGTGGCCGGGCGACAACAACGTCGACGTGCTCGCCAACGACGTCGGCCTGGTGCCGATCCTCAGCGACGGCCTCACCGGCGAGGTCACCGGCTACAACGTCTACATCGGCGGCAGCATGGGCATGAGCCATGCCCGCGAGGAGGACACCTACCCGCGCCTCGCCGTGCCGCTGGGGTGGACGTCGCCCGAGCACCTCCTCGACGTCATCGAAGCCGTGATCACCGTCCAGCGCGACTGGGGCCGCCGCGACGACCGCCACCGGGCCCGCCTCAAGTACACGATCGAGGAGCGCGGCATCGACACCATCCGCGCCGAGGTCGCCCGCCGCGCTCGTGTCGAGATCCCGCCGCTCGCCGAGCAGGCGCCGTGGTCCGATGAGGACTACCACGGCACGCGCGACGGCGTCGTCGGGCTCCCGGTGCCCTCGGGCAAGATCGCCGACCGCGACGGCGTCGAGCTGCGCACGGCGCTGCGCGAGCTGGTCACCGAGGGGCTCGTCACCAAGATCACCGTCACCGGCCGCCAGGACCTCCTGCTGCACGGCATCGCCGACGGTCGCACCGACCTCGTCGAGGACCGCCTCCGCCGGCACGGCGTCAAGCTGGCCGGCGACGTCAGCGCGCTGCGCCGGCTGTCGATCGCCTGCCCGGCCCTGCCGACGTGCGGCCAGGCGCTGGGCGAGGCGGAGCGGGTGCTGCCCGACCTGGTGACCGAGCTCGAGAAGGCGCTCGCCGATGCCGGCAACGGCGACGAGGCGATCCGGCTCAACATGACCGGCTGCCCGAACGGCTGCGCCCGTCCGTACAACAGCGAGATCGGCATCGTCGGGCGGACCAAGAAGGGCTACGACCTCTACGTCGGCGGCTCGGCGTCCGGCGACCGGATGAACCAGCGGATCCGCACCGACGTCCCGCTCGACCAGATCGCCGCGACGTTGGCGCCGGTCTTCGCCCAGTACGCGTCGCGGTCCGACAAGGCCACGACGTTCGGCGACTGGTCCGACGCGGTCGGCACCGAGACGATCGCTACCTGGCTCCCCGAGCCGGTCGTCCGGCGGCGCGGCTGCGGGCCGCGACCACCGAGGACGCGCGTGAGCGTCGCCCTGGTCGGCGCCGGCCCGGGTGACCCCGAGCTGCTGACCGTTCGCGCCGCGAAGCTCGTCGCCAACGCCGAGGTCGTCGTCCACGACGCGCTGGTCGGTGACGGCGTGCTCGCCCTGGCCCCACCGACGGCCGAGCTGATCGACGTCGGCAAGCGGCCCGGCCGTCCGGTGCCCCAGGAGCTGATCTCGACGCTGCTCGTCGAGCTCGCCCACTCCGGCCGACGGGTGGTGCGCCTCAAGGGCGGCGACCCGTACGTGTTCGGTCGCGGCGGCGAGGAAGCGCAGGCCCTCATCGATGCCGGGGTCGAGTTCGAGGTCGTGCCCGGCATCACGTCGGCCGTTGCCGCGCCGGCCGCCGCCGGCATCCCGGTCACCCACCGCGGCGTGTCGGCCGCCGTCACCGTCGTCACCGGCCACCGCCGGCACGGCGAGCCCGACGTCGACTGGCGGTCGCTGGCCAAGGTCGGCGGCACCGTCGTGATCCTGATGGGCGTCGCCCAGCGCGGCGCCATCGCCGCCGAGCTGATCGCCGGCGGGCTGAGCCCGGCGACGCCGGTCGCCGCCGTGCGCTCGGCCACGACGGCCGACGAGCTGATCGCCCGCTGCCGGCTCGACGAGCTGGCGGCGACGCCGATCGAGGCGCCCGCCGTCATCGTCGTCGGCGCCGTCGCGGCGATGCAGTTGCGCACCGCGACCGGCTCGCTCGCCGCGCCGAACCGCTGACCGAACCGCGGCGGTCGCACCGTCGTACCCACGCCACGAGGCGACCCGACCCCCGGGGCGCGCACGGATGATGGGAGCACGATCGTGGCGACACGACACATGGGCGGACGCCGCCGCAAGGCAGGCTCATCTGGTACTCGGCGGGCTGTTGAGCACCGGCGCGATGGGCTTGGTCACGGCGACCAGCGCCGGGTCGGCTCACGCCAGCAACGGCGCGGTCTTCTCGTTGGGGATCCTGACCGTGCTCGGTGATGCCCAGGACAACAACCTGGCCATCTCGCGCGACGCGGCCGGGCAAGATCCTCATCAACGGCGGCTCCGTCCCGGTCATCGGCGGGACGCCGACGGTCGCCAACACGCGCTCGATCCTCGTGCTCGGCCTCGCCGGCAACGACACGCTGACGATGGACGAGGTCAACGGGGCGCTCCCGAAGGTCACGATGATCGGCGGCGTGGGCAACGACGTCATGACGGGCGGCTCCGGTGACGACATCCTCATCGGCCAGTCCGGCAACGACACCGCGCTCGGCAAGGGCGGCTTCGACCAGCTCTTCGGCGGCGCCGACAACGACACGCTCACCGGCGGCGATGCCGACGACCAGGCGTTCGGTGAGGCCGGCGACGACCGCATGATCTGGAACCCCGGTGACGACACCGACCTCAACGAGGGCGGCGCCGGCATCGACACGACCGAGGTGAACGGCGGCAACGGCGCCGAGCAGTTCACGGCCACGGCCAACGGCACCCGGGTCCGCTTCGACCGCGTCAACCCGGCCCCGTTCTCGGTGGACATGGGCACGACCGAGAAGCTCAACCTCAACGCCAACGGCGGCGACGACTCGTTCAGCGCCACCGGCAACCTGGCCGCGCTCGTGCAGATCGCGGTCGACGGCGGCACCGGCAACGACAACATCCTCGGCGGCAACGGTGCCGACTTCCTGCTCGGCGGCGACGGCAACGACTTCGTCGACGGCAAGCAGGGCAACGACACCGCGCTCATGGGCGCCGGTGACGACGTGTTCCGTTGGGATCCGGGCGACGGCAGCGACACCGTCGAGGGTCAGGACGGCACCGACTCGATGCTGTTCAACGGCGCCAACATCGCCGAGAACTTCGACGTGTCGGCGAACGGCGGGCGGGTGCGCTTCACCCGCAACGTCGCCAACATCGTCATGGACCTCAACGACGTCGAGGACATCGACGTCACGGCCCAGGGCGGAGTCGACAACGTCGTCGTCAACGACCTGAGCGGCACGGCGCTGCGCACGATCGACACCGACCTGCGCACCCCGCCCGGCACCGGCGGCGACGACGGGGCGGCCGACACGGTCATCGTCAACACGACCAACGGCGCCGATGTCGTCGTCGCCCAGGGCACCGGCGGTGCCCTCACGGCCGACATCAACGCCCAGTCGCTGCTGCTCACGGTGGCCGGCGCCAACCCGGCGAACGACCGCCTGGTCGTCAACACGCTGGCCGGTGACGACGTGGTCGAGGCCAGTGGCCTCGCTGCCGACACCGCGCCGATCACGATGGACCTCGGCGACGGCGACGACGTCGGCATCGGCGGTGCCGGCAACGACACCATCCTCGGTGGCAACGGCGACGACGTGCTGCTCGGCGGCGACGGGATCGACATCCTCGACGGCGGGGCCGGCGACAACATCCTGATCGAGGGCGAGAACCTCACCGCCGGCGTCGCTCAGGACCAGCAGTGGCTGGACAACCACACCGAGGTCGTCAACGGCGAGAGCGTGCTGCACACCGAGAAGCGGTCCTACGCCATCCCGGGCGCTGACATCACCATCGCCTGACCGACATCACCATCCACGTTTCGGTCCGGATCCTGGTTGCAGGTGCAACCAGGATCCGGACCAAGACGCGTCAGGGCTCAGGGCTTGGCACGGGCGAGGCCGCGGTACCGCACGGGGCGCTCCTCGAGCTCCTCTTGCAGGTGGGCGGCGAACCCGGCGAGGCGGGCGACGGCGAACGGCTCGATGTCGTCGGGCAAGCCGGCGACGAACGTGAGGGCGCCGAGCCCGAGGTCGACGTTCGGCCGCTTCGTCATCCGCACGCCGCTCTCGACCAACAGGTCCTCGACGACGTCGAGCCGGCCGAGCGGATCGGGCAGCTCGCGCACCAGCTCGAGCAGCGGGGCCAGCCGCGGGTCGTCGCCGACGTAGATCTTGTGCCCATACCCGGGCAGCCGCTCCCGAGCTTGCAGGCGGCGCATCACGACGCTCGCCGCCCCCTCCCGCTCGGCCTCCTCCAGCATCTGGTGGACCGTGCGGGCGGCGCCGCCGTGGTACGGCCCGGCGATCGCCGCCAAGCCGGCGGCGTAGGCGAGGTACGGGCCGGGCCACGTCGAGCCGGCGACCCGCACGGCGAGCGTCGACGTGGCCAGCTCGTGGTCGGCGAGCAGGACGAGGGCGCGGTCGAGCGTGCTGGCCAGCTCGGGCGGCGGATCGGGTGCCACGCCGCGGCGAGGCGGGCGCCGATGCCTGCGGTCCACGGGATCGCTCCAGTGGCTGGCGCCGCACGACGGCGGGCGCGACGCCGATGAGGACGCGAGCCGCGGCGGCGGGGTCGTCGGTGGGGTGCCGCACGTGGAGGGCGCTGGCGACGGCGATCAGCGCCGGCACGCCGCCGGCCCCGACGGCCTCGGTGATGGCCACTGCTGTCGCCAGGTCGTCGGCTGCCGGCGCCGGCCACGTCGGGTCGGCGGCCAGCTCGCCGGTCCACAGCAGCTCGGCGACCTGCTCGTAGGTGGCGGTGCGCGAGAGCTCGGCGACGTCGTGGCCGAGGTAGCGCACGCCCGACTCGTCGAGCGTGGTGACGCCGGTGACGATCTGGACGTCGAGCGACGGACGGGGTTCGACCTCCCGACGGCGACCGCGCCCGACGAGCGCCTCGACGTCGTCCACCGCGTACATCGACGTCCGACCGTCGACGGCGACGCGACGCTCGATGAGGCCCCGGCTGACGTAGGCGTACAGCGTGGCCTTCTGGATCCCGAGCAGGCGAGCGGCCTCGCCGGCTCCCACGAAGCGGCTCATGACGTCGACGGTAGTGCACGTGTCAATGTTGACTTGATCAATGTTGATCATCGGTGTCCGGATCGTGAGGATCGAACCATGACCACCCTGATCGACGTGCCCCCCGGCCTCAACGGCGTCGCCGTCACCGACACCTCCATCGGTGACGTCGACGGCGAGGCCGGCTTCTTCCACTACCGCGGCCTCGACGCCACCGAGCTCGCCCGCGATCGCCGCTTCGAGGAGGCATGGCACCTCATCGCACGCGGCCACCTGCCCGACGACGTCGAGCTGGCCGCCTTCCGCACCGAGGTGGCCGCCGCCCGGCCGCTGCCGACGTCGCTGATCCCGGTGCTGGAGCCGCTCGCCACGGCGACCGGGCCGACGCTGGGGCGAGTACGCGCTGCGGTGTCGATCGCCGCCGACGAGCTCGGGCTGCGCCCGCTCATCGACCTCACCCCGGCCGAGCGCGCGGCCCAGGGCCTGCGCGTCGCCGCCGTGATCCCGACGATCGTCGGCGCCCTCCACCGCGTCAGCCTCGGCGAGCCGCCCGTCGACGACGATCCGTCGCTCGACCCGACCTCGGCCTACCTCCGGGCCGTGACCGGCGCGACCCCCACCCCCGCCGCGGCGCGCGCCCTCGGGCACTACCTCATCCTCACGATCGACCACGGCTTCAACGCGTCCACGTTCACGGCCCGGGTCGTCGCGTCGACCGGCGCCGACATGGCCGACGTCGTCGGCGCCGCCCTCGGCGCGCTGGCCGGTCCGCTCCACGGCGGGGCGCCGAGCCGGGCCCTCGACGCCCTCGACGCCATCGGCGACCCGGCGAACACCGAGGCGTGGGTCGAGGCCGAGGTCGCCGCCGGGCGGCGGATCATGGGCTTCGGCCACGCCGTGTACCGCACCCGCGATCCTCGCTCGGCGCTGCTGCGCGAGGTCGCCGTCGGGCTGGGCGGCGACCTCGTCGATCAGGCGATCGACGTCGAGGGGCGGATCCTGGCCACGTTGCAGCGGATCAAGCCGGATCACCCGTTGCCCAGCAACGTCGAGTTCTTCGCCGGTGTCGTGATGGCGTCGGCCGGCCTGCCGCGAGCCCTGTTCACCCCGACCTTCGCCGTCAGCCGCTCGATCGGCTGGACCACCCACGCCGTCGAGCAGGCCGCCATCGGCAAGCTGATCCGCCCCAGCGCCCACTACATCGGCCCCCATCCGAGTGTCTGAGGTCATCGGAGTGTGGGAGGGCGGCTTCCTCGCCCTCCCACACTCCGATGGCGTCGGGCGTCAGCGGCGGTCGCCCACGAGGCGCCAGGCCACGGGCAGGCCAGCCACGTCGCGCCGCAGACGTAGATGACGGCGCTGCCGAACGCCGGCAGCGAGGTGAGCAGCGAGCGGTCCTGGCGGCGCTCGGCGAGGCGGCCGACGATCGCCGCCGCCACCACGAACCCGACGAGCTAACCGGCGGTGGATCCGGCGGCGGCCGTCCAGCCGCCTTCGGCGCCGGCGTAGAAGGGAAGGCCGACGGCGCCGAGGACGACGTACAGGGCCTGGCTGGCGACGCCCAGGCGCATGCCGAGCGAGGCGGCCACGAGGAGCACAGCGAACGTCTGCCCGGTGATCGGCACCGGTGTCCACGGCACGCGGATCGTCAGCTGGGCGGCGACGGCCGTGTGGCCGGCGAGACTGACAGCACTGTCAGTCTCGGGACGCCGCCGATGGTGCCATCGTCGTGGCCGGCGATGCCAACCGTCAGGCGAGCGCGGGTGTCGGGACGGATCTGCTACTCACGAAGGCGAGCTCCTGCACGGCGCGCGTCATCGCCACGTAGAGCAGCCGGGCGCCGCGCGGCGTGTCGCCGAGGATGGCGTCGGGCTCGACCACGACGACGCCGTCGAACTCGAGGCCCTTCACCTGCTCCGGTCCGAACAGCGGCACCTCGCCCGGGTGCAGCTGGTGGAGGTGATCGACGGCGTGCAGGCCAGCCGACTCGAGGGCGACGGCGATCGCGTCGTGCAGCTCGATCGGGGCGACGACGCCGGTCAGGCGGTGGCGGTGCTTCATCGTCGCCACCGCGGTCGCCACGGCGGCAGGCAGCTCGGCGCCTGTGGTGTGCGTCCACGTCGGGTCGTGACCATCGAGGCGCACGCTCCGGCTGGGACTCGCGTCGACGCCGGTCAACGGCAGCAGCCGGTTGGCGATCGTCAGGATCGGCTCCGGCACGCGGTAGCCGATCGTCAGCTCGGCGACCTCGGCGACCGTCGCCGGCCCGGCACGCACCGCGAGGTAGGCGTACACGTCGGCCCACCGCTCCTGGCCGGCCGGCGTCGTGGACTGGGCGACGTCGCCGACGAGCGTCATCGACGCGGCGGGACTGCGCCGTCCGATCACCCGCAGGGCGATGGCCGAGTGGTCCTGGGCCTCGTCGACGACGACGTGGCCGTACACCAGTGGCGGGCCGTTGAGGATCGAGTTGGCCTCGTCGACGAGCAGCTGATCGGCGGCGGTCCACTGCCGGCGCTTGCCGCGGGGACCGGGCAGCAGCTTGTCGACCAGCCGGATCGGCTGCTGCGTCGGCCACGCCGCATCGAGCGCCTTGCGCAGCGGAGCCGCTTGCGGCCACACGTCGTCGCCGGTGCGCCGGCGCAGCTCCTGCTGGGCGATCGAGCGCAGCCGCAGCCGGCGCTGGTTGAACGGCACGACGCCGTCGACGGCGCGGTCGAGCCACCCAGCGATCTCCTGCGCCGTGAACACCAGCCGCCGGACGCCGAGCGGCACGACGACGTCCGTGGTCGGTGGCTTGATGCCGAGCATGGCCGCCAGCTCGAGCTCGTCGAGCATCGTCGCGTCGCCCTTGGCGCGGGCGGCGTCCGGGTCGTCGACACCGGTGATGTCGACCTTCGGCACGCACAGGTCGAGCACCGTCGTCTGGCGCACGCTGCGCTCGCCGAGCGACGGCAGCACGTTGCCGATGTAGTCGAGGAACGCCCGGTTCGGTCCGATGACGAGGACCCCGTCGCGGGCCAGCCGCCGCCGGTGCTCGAACAGCAGGTAGGCGGCGCGGTGCAGGGCGACGGCGGTCTTGCCGGTGCCGGGCCCACCCTGGACGACGAGCAGCTGGTCCATCGGCGCCCGGATCACGTGGTCCTGCTCGGCCTGGATCGTGGCGACGATCTCGCGCATCGCACCGGTCCGCTCGGCGCCGATCTCGGCGAGCACCGGGTCGGGGATGCCACCGGCGACAGCGGCGTCCGGGTCGTCGAGGTGCTCGTCGAGGTAGGCGGTGATCTCGCCGTCGTCGAGCATGAAGCGACGGCGCAGGTCGACACCGAGCGGGTCGACGCCGGTCGCCCGGTAGAAGGGCGCGGCGATCGGCGCCCGCCAGTCGACGACGACCGGGTCGTGGTCGTCGTCCTCGATGTGGCGGCGGCCGATGTACCAGTGCTCCGGCGCACCGCCGGGACCGTCGCCGGTGTCGATGCGCCCGAAGAAGTCGCCGGCACCGGGCGAGCGCAGGTCCTCCAGGGCCTCCTCGACGGTGACCTCGACGTACTCGGCGGTGAACTCGTCGGCCGCGCTCTGCGGGTCGACCCGCTCCAGCCGCTCGATCATCCGGTCCCGGGACGCGCGCGAGAAGGCCAGCCGCTCGCGCTCGACCGCCAGCTCGGGAAAGTGATCCACGCCTGACACAGGGGGCAGCGAAGCTACCGCGCGGTGCAGGTGGCCCCAAGGAGGTTTCTGACGCAGTTGACGGGCGTACAGCGCCCGTCAACTGCGTCAGAATCCGGTCAGGCGGCCGTGATCCAGGCGGAGGACGACGTCGGCGCGCTCGAAGGCGACGGCGCGGTGGGAGACGGCGAGCACGGTGAGGCCGGCGGCGGACAGGTTGGCCCACAGCTGCAGCTCGGTCTCGACGTCGACGGCGCTGGACAGGTCGTCGAGCACGACCAGCTCGGGGGCGTGGACGAGCGCCCGCGCCGCGGCCAGCCGCTGGCGCTGACCGCCGGACAGCCGCAGCCCGCGCGGGCCGATCAGCGTCCGATCGCCGTCCGGCAACTGCTCCACGTCCTCGGCGATCGCGGCCAGCGACAGCGCCCGGCCGAGCGCGTCGGCGTCCACCGGCCCGAGGCCCACGTTGTCGCGCACCGAATCGGACACGAGCTGGGGCACCTGCGGGAGGAAGGCGGCGTTGGGCGGGATGAGGAAGGCACCACGGTCCTCGAGCGCCGTGCCGTTCCAGCGCACCTCGCCGACGACGTCGGCCTGCCACGACAGACCCAGCAACGCCCGCAGCAGCGTGCTCTTGCCGGCGCCGACGGGACCGGTCAGCACCACGAACTCCCCTCGTTGCACGGTGAACGAGATGTCGTGGACGCCGGCTCCGCCGGGGTAACGCGCCGAGAGGTCGACGACGTCGAGTCGTTGCAGTGGTACCCGCGCCGGCCGATCGGCGTCCGGCCGCACGCCCCGCTGTCGCCGTTCGATGGGCAGCACGCGAGCGCGCGCCACGTTGCCGGGATCGCGGCCCGCGACCAGCTGGCGCATGCGGTCGACGGCGACCGTCGCCTGCTTGCGCCGGGCCAGCATGCGCCCGACCATCCGCGGCAGGAAGCTCAGGTAGCCGAGGTAGGCGACGAACAGGGCCAGCGTCCCGACGTCGAAGGCGCCCGACGCCAGCGCGCTGGCGCTGACGAGCAACACGAGCCCCAGCCCGACGTCGGCGGCGCCTTGGCTGAACGCCATCACGCCCTCGTCGAGGACGCGGTCGCGCACCGCCGTGCGCCGACGGTGGTCGACGAGCCCCTTGAGCCGGGCCAGCATGGCGTCGGTCGCGTTGTTGACCTTGACCGTCGTGGCCGCCGCCATGATGTCGCCGACGAGGCCGGTCACCGCCGCCGTCGCCTCGCGGTCGTCGGCGCGGTACTGCTTGATGCGCCCGTCGAGCGCCTTGGTCGTGAGCACGACGCCGATCAGCGGCACCAGCAGCACGGCGGCGGCGACGGCGTCGGCGGCGCCGAGCAGGATGCCGGCGGCCACCGTGAACACGAGCCCGCCCGACACGTCGACCATGCCGTCGACGAGCTGGGCGATGTCCTCGGTGTCGTCGCGGAAGTGGGTCAGCGCCTCGCCCGCCGAGCCGACCGGCTGCCCGGCCTCCGGCCCACCGCTGGCGACCTGGGCGGTCAGCAGGTTGGCCCGCAGCAACGTCTGCATGTGCACCCACGACTTCGTCCACGTGACGGCGCCGATGTGGATCGATCCCATCCGCACCGCCTCGGTCAGGAACACCGCGATGGCGCACCGGTACACCGCCGCCGTGTCGCCGTTGGACAGCGCTTCGAACCCGCGCGCCAGCAGGTACCCCGTGAGGGCCGGGAGCGAGAAGAACACGACGAACGCGAACCAGCCGACCCAGAACGAGCGCGGCTCGTGCTGCGACGCGCGCCATGCGATGCGCCAGATCGGCAGGTCGTCGGCCTCGATGCGGTGATCGGCGGCCGGCGCCGGGTGGGGTGGGGGTGGGGGTCGTCGTCGTCATGCCGGCTCCTCGACGAGCGCCGGCTCGATGTCGGCGTCGACCTCCAGGGCCAGCTCGAGCAGCTGTCGCCACCGGCTCGACCCGGAGCGCGCCAGCACCTCGCGGTCGTCGTGCTCGACGATGCGGCCGCGGTCGAAGACGATGACCTCGTCGACCATCCGCAGCGTCGAGAGCTTGTGGGCGATGATGAACGTCGTCCGCCCGTCGATGAGCTGGGCGACGGCGGCCTCGAGGCGCTGCTCGGTGACCGGGTCGATGCGCGCCGTGGCCTCGTCGAGCACGACCAGGTCCGGTTGCCGCAGCCAGACCCGAGCCAGCGCCAACAGCTGCGACTCGCCGGCCGACAGGCCCGGCCCCGCCGAACCCGAGCGTGCGGTGGATCCCCGCCTCGGCCAGTGACGACAGGCCGGCACGGGACAGCGCCTCCACGACCTCGTCGTCGGTCGGCACGGCATCGAAGAGCGTCACGTTGTCGCGGATCGTGCCCTCGAACAGCTCGACCTCCTGGGGGACGAGCGCGACGCGCCGCCGAACCTCGCTCAGCGGCATGTCGCGGATCGGCACGCCGCCCAGCGACACCGTGCCCGTCGTCGGGTCGACGAGGCGCAGCAGCAGCCGCGAGAACGTGGTCTTGCCGCTGCCGGTGCGCCCGACGACGCCGACCGACCGTCCCGCGGCGACCTCGAGATCGAGGCCTTGGAGCACGATCTGCTCGTCCGCGCTCGTTCCGTACGCGAACGACACGTTTCGGCAGCGCACGGACAGCGCGCCCGGCGTCGGCGAGGTGGTGCCGTGGTCGAGGAGCGTGGGCTCCACCGCCAGCAGGTCGACGACGCGCACCATCGCCCCGTTCGCCTTCTGCACCGTCTCCAGCTGGTGGACGAGGTCCTCCAGCGGCCGCGAGATGACCTGGACGTACTGGAAGAGGAGGAAGCCCGTGCCGAGCGAGATCGCCCGCGCTCGACGAGCGCCGCGCTGGCGATCAGCGCGATGACCGAGCCGATGGTCACCGCGCCCTGCACCGCCCACCACATCCGGATGAACGCCCGCTGGCGCTTGACCGAGCTGCGCAGCATCCCGCCGCTGTCCTCCACGAAGCGCCACATGGCGTGGGCGCCGGCACCGTTCGAACGCAGATCCTCGGCGGCCGTCAAGCGCTCCTCGATGCCGCCGTACAGCTGGGCCAGCGCGCCCATCTCCTCGGCGGCCTCGCTGATCGCCCGGTGCCGCATCGTGAGCAGCACGCAGACGGCCGCCGCGAGGTACACGAGCATGCCGAGCCCGATGCGCCAGTCGAGGACGGTGAGCACCCCGAGCATGCCGGTGATGAGCAGCACGCCGCCCGTGGCCTTCGGCACGACCTGCGAGAGGAACTCCGACACCGACGTGACATCTCCGTCGACGCGCTGGATCAGCTCGCCCGGGGTGTGGGCGCGGTGGAACTCGTGATCGAGACCGAGGACGTGGCGGGTCATCCGCAGCCGCAGCTCGTTGGTCGTACCCCAGGCGGTGACCGTCGCGTAGCGGGTGACGATCACGCCGATCACCTGCGTCGTGACCGCGATGGCGAGGAACACGATGGCCAGGCCGACGAACGTGGAGGTGTCGGCCCCCTCGGTCGCCCGGTCGACGATCGTGCGCACGACGAGCGGACCAGCCAGCGCCAGCGCCGAGGCGGCGGCCAGGAGCGCGCCGAGGACGGCCCAACGCTTGGCGTCGGGCCGCAGGAGGGCGACGAGTGCGCGCCCACGCGAAGCCGAGGCCGTGGGCACGTCCCAAGTGTCGCTGCGGAGGGACCGTCCCCACGAGGGAGTTTGACTCACGGGTCCCGCGTTACGCTTCCCCCATGGAGCAGGACACCGCCACCCTCGAGGCACCGGAGTCGACCGACGAGCTCGTCGAGGAGGAGCTGCTGGTCGAGGAGATCTCGATCGACGGGATGTGCGGCGTCTACTGACGTCGCCCGTCACCTGATGCTGGATCGCCGGCTGGCGCTCGATCCGCAGGTCGCGCTGCGACCCGAGCCGTTCGGCGCGCTCGCGTACCACTACGGCAACCGCCGGCTGATCTTCCTCAAGCACCCCGACATCGTGCGCGTCGTGCGGGTCCTCGGCGACCACGACACGGTGGCCGACGCGCTGCGGGCGTGCGACATCGCCGAGTCCCGCTGGCCGTCGTTCGTCACCGCGCTGGCGTCGTTGGAGCAGTCACACTTGATCAAAGAGGCGGTCCCGGCATGAGCCAGACGCAGTTGGTCCAACAGCTCAAGGGCGGGCTCGACGCGCCGATCTGCCTGACGTGGGAGCTCACCTACGCCTGCAACCTGGCGTGCGTGCACTGCCTGTCGTCGTCGGGCCGTCGCGACCCTCGTGAGCTCTCGACGGACGAGGCCAAGGCGGTGCTCGACGAGCTGCAGCGCCTGCAGGTCTTCTACATCAACATCGGCGGCGGCGAGCCGACGATCCGCCAGGACTTCTTCGAGCTCGTCGACTACGCGATCGACCACGACATCGGGGTCAAGTTCTCGACGAACGGCACGTACCTCGACGCCGCGGCGGCTCGCCGGCTGGCGGCGATGGACTACATCGACGTCCAGATCAGCCTCGACGGCGTCGACGCCCTCACCAACGACCACGTCCGCGGCGACGGCTCCTACGCCGCCGCCCGCCGGGCGATGGACAACCTCGCCGACGCCGGGTTCGGGCCGTTCAAGATCTCGATCGTCGTCACCCGCCACAACGTCGATCAGCTCGACGAGTTCAAGGCGCTCGCCGACTCCTACGGCGCCCAGCTCCGGGTCACCCGGCTGCGGCCGTCCGGTCGCGGCGCCGACTCGTGGCACGAGCTGCACCCGACCAACGACCAGCAGTGCCAGATCTACAACTGGCTGCTGGCGAAGGGCGAGGACGTCCTCACCGGCGACTCGTTCTTCCACCTCAACGCGCTCGGCGAGCCGCTGCCCGGCCTCAACATGTGCGGCGCCGGGCGCGTCGTCTGCCTGATCGACCCGATCGGCGACGTCTACGCCTGCCCGTTCGTGATCCACGACGAGTTCAAGGCCGGCTCGGTCCGCGACCCCGGCGGGTTCACGTCGATCTGGCGGGAGAGCGAGCTGTTCCTGTCGCTGCGCGAGCCGGAGTCGGCCGGGGCGTGCGCCAGCTGCGGCAGCTACGACGCCTGCCAGGGCGGGTGCATGGCGGCCAAGTTCTTCACCGGCCTGCCGCTCGACGGTCCGGACCCCGAGTGCGTCAAGGGCCACGGCGAGGCGCTGCTCGCGGGCGTGGGCGCCGGCTCGACGCCGCGCCCGGCGATGGACCACTCCCGCCGGGCGCCGCTGTCCAGCCCGGTCACGTTCGTCCGCCGCTGACCCCAGCTCCGATCCGAGTGCGGGAGGACGCCGGGCGATGAAGCTGCTCGACCCCCTGACGCTCGGGCCACGAACGGCGCCGAACCGCATCCTGTTCGGTCCGCACGTCACCAACCTCGGCGACGACGACCGTCGCTACACCGAGCGCCACGTCGCCTACTACGAGCGGCGTGCGCGCGGCGGGTGCGGGACGATCGTGATCGAGGGAGCCAGCGTCCACGACTCGGACTGGCCGTACGAGCGGGCCCCGCTCGCCGCCGTCGCCGCCGCCGGCTGGGCACGCGTCGTCGCCGCGTGTCGACCGCACGGCGCGCTCGTCATCGCCTCCCTCGATCACGCCGGCGGCCAAGGCTCGTCGGCGTACAGCCAGCGCCCGTTGTGGGCCCCGTCGCGCGTCCCCGAGGTCGCCACCCGCGAGGTCCCGAAGTGGATGGAGGCGACGGACATCGCCGACGTGGTCGCCGGCTTCGGGGCCGCCGCGGCATGCGCCGGCGATGCCGACTGCGACGGCGTCGAGATCAACGCCGGCCAGCACAGCCTGGTGCGCCAGTTCCTGTCGGGTCTGACGAACCAGCGCGGCGACGAGTGGGGCACCGACCGCCTGCGCTTCGCCCGCGAGGTGATCACCGCGGCGCGCGACGGGATCGGCGCCGGCCGCGTGCTCGGGCTGCGCCTGTCGTGCGACGAGCTGGCCCCGTGGGCCGGCATCACGCCGGACATGGCCACCGGCATCGCCGCCGAGCTGGTGGGCTGCGGCGTCGACTACGTCGTCGTCGTGCGCGGCGCGATCTTCTCGATCGAGCAGACCCGACCCGACTTCCACCAGCCGCCCGGGTTCAACATCGAGCTGGCCAGCGCCATCAGCACGGCCGTCAGCGTGCCGGTGTTCCTGCAGGGCTCGATCGTCGACGCCGCCGGCCAGGCCGAGTGGGCGGTCGGCGGCTACGACGATCCGGCCCGTTGCGCCGGCGTCGAGATGACCCGCGCCCAGATCGCCGACCCCGACCTCGTCGCCAAGCTGCGCGCCGGGGACGCCGACCGCATCCGACCGTGCACCCGATGCAACCAGACGTGCCAGGTCCGCGACGTCCGCAACCCGATGGTCACCTGCATCGGCGAGCCGTCGACCGGGCGCGAGACCGAGGACCCGGACTGGTACTCGCCGGCTCGACCGGCGCGTCGCGTGGTGGTCGTCGGGGCCGGGCCGGCCGGCCTGGAGACCGCTCGGGTCGCGGCGATCCGCGGCCACGACGTCACGGTGGTCGAGCAGGCGGCGACGACCGGTGGGCTCGCCGCCGTCGCCGGGCCGAACGGTCCGCTCGTCGAGTGGTTGGCCGCCGAGGTCGCCCGGCTCGGCGTCGACGTCCGCACGGGTGCGACCGACGTCCCCGACGACGCCTGCGTCGTGCAGTGCACGGGCGCGGTCGCCGGCCCCCGGGAGTACGAGGTCGCCGCCGACGCGACCGTCGTCGATGTCGCCGACGTCCGGCGGGGGACGGCCGAGCTGCCCCCGGAGGGCGACATCGTGCTCTTCGATCCGATCGGCGGCCCCATCGCCGTCGCCCTCGCCGAGCAGCTCGGCGGCCGGGCGGTGCTCGTCACCCAGGACAACATCGCCGGCAACGAGCTGGCCCGCTCGGGCGACCTCGCTCCGGCCAACGTGCGCCTGGCCCAGGCCGGCGTGCGCATCGAACGGCGCAGCCTGCTCGTGGCGGTCGGCGCCGACAGCGTCACGCTGCGCGACCGCTACACCGGCCTCGACCGGACGATCCCGTGCACCGTGCTCGTCGACTGCGGGTTCCGCCTGCCGACCGGACCCCTCGCCGGCGCCGCGCTGCAGGCCGGCGATTGCGTGGCCCCGCGGACGGTCTACGAGGCGATCCTCGAAGGCCGGCGGGCCGCCCTCGCCCTCTGACCGGGCGCGCCTGGCGCGCCGCCGACTCAGCCGGTGGTCGTCGGGGTGACGGTCGTGGCGGTGGTCGGTGTCTCGGCACCGCCGACCGTCGTCGCCGTCGCGCCGGGCACGGTGGTCGGCGTCGCACCGGCGACCGTGGTCGGGGACTCGCCGGCGACCGTCGAGCCGGGCACCGTGGTGGCGCCGGCGACGGTGGTCGTCGTCGCGCCGATCGGGGCCTGGCCGGTGTCGACCGCGCCGAGCTGCTCGAGGTTGGGTGCTGACGCCGGCATCGCGATCTTCACGCTCGTCGGCTGGAAGGCGATGGTGATGACCAAGCTGTTCTTGTTCATCGGGATGTCGTCGAAGCCGGTCACGTAGCGGCGCCCGTTGGACGTGTCCTGCGGGCTGTCCCAGACGGTGACCGACAGCTCGCCGTTCTTGCCGTCAGGGCACTTCGTCTCGCCTTCCTTGTACGTCTTGCCACCGTTCTGGTCCTCGGGGAACTTCAGCTCGGTGTCGGTGAGCGTGACGCCGTAGTTGTCGAGGAAGACGCCGAGCTTGGCGTTCTTGCCGACGGCGACACCCGAGAACGGGTGCCAGTGGATGACGCCGTCGTCGTGGCTGTGGACGTAGGTGCGGACGTAGTCCTGGTAGTGCGGGCTCGTCTGGTCCTCGAGGTTGCCGGTCAGCGTGAACTCGGTCGGCATGTCGCACAGCGAGAAGCCGTATGCCATGTGCCAGTGGTCCTCGATGGTCGGCGGCGAGGCGTCGGCGGCCGGGACGGACGCCCGGGCGTAGACGATCGTGCCGATCCCGACGACGAGGATGATGAGGACCAGCATCGGGAACAAGGTCCCGCCCTGGAAGCGGACGCGCTTGCCCTTGCCCTTCTGGGCGAGGCGCGCAGCACGCTTGGTCGAAGACGACGAAGGCATCGGATCGGTGAGGTTATCTGGGCGTCTGATCGAAGCCTCCGCGGGCTGGTGACCACCCGGAGGCCGGTGGCGACCGGTACGGTCTGGCGCCGATGGTGCCGCGGCGCAAGGTGATCGCACTGGCCGCGTCGGCGGTCGTCAGCGCCGCGCTGGTCGCCTGCAGTGGCGACGACGCCACGTTGCCGTCGGTGCAACCGTCGGTCGAGCAGTCGGCGGGCTCGGTGCCCGACAGCGTCGCCACCGGCACCGTGACGACGCTGCCTCCGGTGCCCACGGCGGCCCCGTCGACCGCGACGACCACGACGACCACGGTGGCGCCGACGGTGCCGCCCACGCCGCCGCCGACCCCTGCGCCGACGGCGCCCCCTGCGCCCCCCACCACCGTCGTGCCGACGCCGGACGCCAAGGCGTGGGCCGTCCTCGACATGCGGTCCGGCCAGTTCCTCGCCGGCGCCGAGCAGGACACGCCGTTGGCCGTCGGCAGCCTGATGAAGCTGCTCACCGCCCAGGCCGCGTACGCCGCCGGCGATCCGGTCAAGGTCGCCGTCGCCCCGGCCGGGTTGATCGTCGATCCCGAGGAGTCGCGCATCGGCATCGGCGAGGGCCAGGAGCTCTCCCGCGACCTGCTCGTGCGGGCGATGCTGATCGTCAGCGCCAACGACGCCGCCCGCATGCTGGCCATCGACATCGCCGGTGGCGAGCCCCAGTTCGCCGACCTGATGAACCAGCAGGCGGCCGGCCTCGGGCTCACCAACACCCACGCCGTCAACGTCACCGGCCTCGATCAGGAGGGCGAGTACTCGTCGGCCGCCGACCTCTCCCGGCTCGGCGCCTTCATGATGGGCAACCAGACGTTCCAGCTGACGGTCAAGCGCACCAGCGCCTCGCTCAACGGCAAGACGCTGCCGTCGACCAACGACCTGTTGGAGAAGTACCCCGGCGCCGACGGCATCAAGACCGGGCACACGACGAACGCGGCGTGGTGCATCACGGCCTCCGCGCTGCGCGACGGGCGGCGGATCATCGTGACCGTGCTGGGGGCGCCGACCGAGGCCGCCCGCGATGCCAGCGCCACGGCACTGCTCGACTGGGCGTTCCAGCAGCCGTAACTTCGCCACGATGACCGACCCGATCGCCGAGCGCCCCGCGATGACCGAGTACGGCGTCGACACCGATGCCTGGCAGCCGCTGCCGTGGTCGTGGGCCGTCGAGCGGCTGGACCGCTCGCGGAACCTCTGGATCGTGTCGGCGTCGGCGTCCGGTCGGCCGCACGCCCTGCCCGTGTGGGGCGTGTGGTCGGACGACGTGCCCGGGTTCGGGTTCTCCTGCGCGCCCGGCGCCCGCAAGGCCGCCAACATCGCCGCCAACCCGCAGGTGTGCGTGATGCCGGAGGACACCGTCGAGTGCGTCTCGGTCGAGGGCCGGGCGACGCTGCTGCGCGACCCGGCGCTGATCGACCCGTGGATCGAGCGCTACCTCGCCAAGTACGCCGGCGAGGCGGTGACCGCCGACTTCCTGCGCCAGAACGCCTTCTTCGAGGTCGTCCCGCAACGGGCGTTCGGCATCATCGAGCGAACGGCCGAGTTCGCCACCCGCGCCACCCGCTGGCGCTGGCGCCAGTAACGGCCGATCCCATCCGAGGGTTTCGTTGCATCGGAGGGTTTCGTGCGGGGCCTCCGTGCACGAAACCCTCCGATGCGTCCAAACCCTCGGATGGGCGCGCGGTTGTAGGTTCGGCGGGATGAGCCACGACCACGATCACGGGCCGCGGCGGGAGCTGCCGGAGGGGATGCGCGAGCAGCTCGACCTGCATCACGCCGGGATGGTGTCGTTCGGTCAGCGGCCGTTCCTGACCGAGCTCGACCAGCTCGACGCCTGGCAGCCGGACGTGGCGATCGTCGGCGCCCCGTTCGACATCTCGACGACGAACCGGCCCGGCGCCCGGTTCGGGCCCCGCGCGATCCGAGCCACGGCGTACGAGCCGGGGACGTACCACATGGACCTCGGGCTCGAGATCTTCGACTGGCTGGAGGTCGTCGACTTCGGCGACGCCTACTGCCCGCACGGCCAGACCGAGCGCTCGCACGCCAACATCCGCGAGCGCGTCCACGCCGTCGCGTCCCGGGGCATCGTGCCGATCGTCCTCGGCGGCGACCACTCGATCACGTGGCCGTCGGCCACCGCGGTCGCCGACGTCCACGGCTACGGCAACGTCGGCATCGTCCACTTCGACGCCCACGCCGACACCGCCGACATCATCGAGGGCAACCTGGCCAGCCACGGCACGCCCATGCGCCGCCTGATCGAGTCCGGCGCCGTGCCCGGGACCCACTTCGTGCAGGTCGGCCTGCGCGGCTACTGGCCGCCGCAGGACACGTTCCAGTGGATGCTCGAACAGGGCATGACGTGGCACACGATGCAGGAGATCTGGGACCGCGGCTTCAAGGCCGTCATGGCGGATGCGGTCGGCGAGGCGCTGGCCAAGGCCGACAAGCTGTACCTCTCCGTCGACATCGACGTCCTCGACCCGGCGTTCGCTCCTGGCACCGGCACGCCCGAACCGGGCGGCATCGCGAGCTCCGACCTGCTGCGGATGGTGCGCATGCTGTGCCACGACCACGACGTCGCCGGCGTCGACGTCGTCGAGGTCGCCCCGGCCTACGACGTCAGCGAGCTCACCGTCAACGCCGCCCACCGCGTCGTGTTCGAAGCCCTCGGCGGCATGGCGGCGCGCCGTCGTGACGCCGCCGGCGCCGCACCCGGACCTCCGTCGCCGCTCGCACCGCGTTCTCGATGAGCGACGCGCTGCGCGTCGGCGAGGCGCGCGGGCGCTGGGTCCTGCTGGCCACCATCCTCGGCTCGAGCATGGCGCTGCTCGACGGCACGGTCGTCAACCTCGCCCTGCCGCGCATCGCCGACGACCTCGACGCGTCGTTCGGCGGTCTGCAGTGGATCCTCAACGGCTACACGTTGGCGCTCGCCGCGCTCATCCTCCTCGGCGGCGGGCTCGGCGACCGCTTCGGACGGCGCCGGATCTTCGTGATGGGCGCCGTCGGCTTCACGCTCGCCTCGCTGCTGTGCGCGGTCTCGATGAGCGTGCCGATGCTGGTCGGTGCCCGCGTCCTGCAGGGCGTCGCCGCGGCGATGCTGACGCCGGGGAGCCTCGCCATCATCCAGGCGTCGTTCGTGCCCGAGGACCGCGGTCGGGCGATCGGCCTGTGGTCGGGGCTCGGTGGCGTCGGCACCGCCATCGGACCCTTCCTCGGGGGCTGGCTCGTCGACGCAGCGTCGTGGCGGTGGATCTTCCTGCTCAACGTGCCGCTCGGCATCGCCGTCGTCACCGTCGCCGTGCGCCACGTCCCCGAGACCCGCGACCCGAACGCCACCGGTCGGGTCGACGTCCCCGGCGCCGTCTTCGGCGCGCTGGCCCTCGCCGGGCTGACCCTCGGCCTCAGCGAGAGGTCGTGGCCGCTGGCCGTCGTCGGCGGCGCGCTGCTCGTCGCGTTCGTGCTCGTCGAGCGGCACACCCGGCAACCGCTCGTCCCGATGGCCCTGTTCTCGTCGCGCGTGTTCAGCGGCACCAACGTGGTGACCCTGCTGCTGTACGGCGCGCTCGGGGTCGTGTTCTTCCTGCTCGGCCTGGTGCTGCAGGGTCCCCTCGGGTACACGCCGCTGCAGGCCGGCGTCGCCACGGTGCCGATCACGCTGGCGATGCTGTTCCTGTCGTCGCGCGCCGGCGCCCTCGCCGAGCGCATCGGGCCGCGCATCCCGATGACCGTCGGGCCGCTGCTCGTCGCCACGGCGATGCTGCTGCTGACGCGCATCGAGCCCGACAGCTCGTACGTCACCGACGTCCTGCCCGGCATCGTCGTGTTCGGGCTCGGCCTGGCCCTCACGGTCGCGCCGCTGACGGCGACCGCCCTCGGCGCCGTCGACGACGAGCACGCCGGCATCGCGTCCGGCGTGAACAACGCGGTGGCCCGCACCGGTCAGCTGCTGGCCGTCGCCGCCGTCCCGGTCGTCGCCGGCTTCGCGCCGGGCGCGATGGTGGCCGCCGACGACCTCATCGACGGCTTCCACACCGTGATGCGCACCGCCGCCGCCACGGCCGTCGTCGCCGCGGTCGTGGCGTGGGTCACCGTGCGGCGCACGACGCCACCCGTCGAGCAGCCGCCGCGGTGGCACTGCGCTGCGGGTGGGCCGCCGCCGGTGCCCGAATCGGTGGCCGCCGGCGATTGAGGGTGTCGGAACCCGGTCGCTGGCGACGATGGGAGGATCGTGGGCGTGCCATCCGTCGTCGGTGACCAGGGCGCAGCTCTGCTCGCCCTCTACGACGACGCCGTGGGCGAGGTCTACGGCTACCTGCTCGCCCGCTGCCGGAACCGCACGGTCGCCGAGGACGTGACGTCGGAGGTCTTCATGGGAGCCGTCGACACCATCACGCGCGGGCGCGTCGACGACGTCACGACGGCGTGGCTGATCGGCATCGCCCGCCACAAGCTCGTCGACCACTGGCGGCGCGTCGAGCGCGATCAGCGCCGGCTCACCGCCGTCGCCGACGAGCCGACGACCGCTGCCGACGACGACCCATGGGACGCCCAGCTCGACGTCCTCGCCGCCCGTGACGCGCTCGAACAGCTCGGCAGCCACCACCGTTCGGCGCTCACGCTGCGCTACCTGGACGACCTCAGCGTCCCGGAGTGCGCGGCCGTCCTCGACCGCACCGTGCACGCCACCGAAGCGCTGCTCGTGCGGGCCAAGCGGGCATTTCGCGCGATCTACGAAGAGGAGGTGGCGCCGTGACGACCGATCCGTTCGAACAGCTGCGGGTCGACGACGAGCCCGGCGCGCCCGACCGCCGCTTCGTCACCGGCCTGCGCAACCGCATGGTCGCCGCCCTCGAGGCGGCCGGCCTGCCGACCATCGACCTTCCCGACAGGAGCACCACCGTGACCGACACTGCAACAACCACCACCACCGCCTCCGCGACGACCACGCCGTCGACGACGACCATCACGCCGTACCTCACCGTCAGTGGCGGCCCGGCGGCGATCGACTGGTACGTCGCCGTGCTCGGCGCCGTCGAGCAGACCCGCTACACCGGGGACGACGGCCGCCTCGGGCACGCCGACCTGACGATCGGCGGCGCCCCGTTCATGCTGTCGGACGAGTACCCGGAGTTCGGCCCCGGCATCGTGTCGCCGACGACGCTCGGCGGGACGCCGTTCTCGATGCACGTCGCGGTCCCCGACGTCGATGCCGTCTACGCCCAGGTCGTCGCCGACGGCCGGGCCCAGGTCGGCCGGGAGCCGCACGACGAGGCGTACGGCGCCCGCAGCTTCGACATGATCGACCCGTTCGGACACCGCTGGATGATCCAGACGCCGATCGCCACGCCGACGATCGAGGAGATCCAAGCCGGCAGCGAGGGCTTCACGATCACCGCCGCGCCCGCTGCGGCCGCCGTGGATGCGCCGGTCGAGATCGGCTACGTCACGTTCGGGTCCCCCGACACGTTGGTCGCGGCCGGGTTCTACGGCGACCTGTTCGGATGGGCCACCGAGCCCGGGCCGAGCGGCGACGACTACGCCCACGTCGGCAACACGAAGCTGCCGATGGGCCTGGCCCCCGGCACGCCGGACGAGGCGCCGGTGATCTACTTCCGCGTCGACGACATCGCCCGCTACGTCGAGCGGGTGCGCCAGCTCGGCGGCGAGGTCGTCAGCGAGACGACCTACGACTCCGGCCCGAACGCCGTCTGCAAGGACGTCCAGGGCCGCGAGTTCCAGCTCTGGCAGCCCGCCCCCGGCTACGAGTGAGCGTTCTGTGTCACCGCATAGGTCGTCGACGACATATGCGGTGACACAGAACTGCTACGTCAGCCGCTTCACCGCCGACAGGGCGCTGTTGGCGAGCTGCTCGGTGCCGGCCTTCATGCCGTCGAGGTCGGCCTGGCTGAGGCCCTGGTCGCCCATCGCCCCGTGCAGGTACCGCGAGTACACGCCCTCGGAGATCACGGCGAGGCGCCACGACGAGAACGCCACGTAGTAGTCGATGCCGCTGAGGTCACGACCGGTGCGGTTGGCGTAGCGCTCGATGAGGTCCTCGTAGGCCATGAAGCCACCGGCGCTCGTCGGGTCGTTGTGACGCCCCTCCTGGCCGGGGTCGGCCCAGTACACGCGCGAGGTAGCCGACATCGGCGAGCGGATCGCCGAGCGTGCACAGCTCCCAGTCGAGGACCGCTGCGATCTTGCCGACCTCGATGTCGGTGAGGCAGTTGCCGAAGCGGTAGTCGCCGTGGGCGATCACGACGCCCTGCTGCTCCGGGATCTTCTCGCCGAGGCGCTGGGCGACCTCGTCGATGGCCGGCAGCTCGCGGGTCTTGGAGCCTTCCCACTGCGTCTTCCACCGCTTCAGCTGGCGCTCGATGTAGCCGCCGCGCCGGGCCAGGTCGCCGAGCCCGATCTCGTCGATGTCGACGGCGTGGAGGTCGGCGAGCACGTCGATGAGGTGCTCGCACGCCGTGATCCGCAGCGCCGGGTCCAGCGCCTTGGCCTTCTCCGGGTTGTCGAGCACGACGCCGTCGACGAAGCCCATGACGTAGAACGGCGCCCCGTTGACGTCGATGTCCTCGCAGAGCCCGAGCGCCGGCGGCACCGGCACGTTCGTCTTGCCGACGGCGGCGATGATCTTGTGCTCGCGGGCCATGTCGTGGGCCGACGCCAGCACGTGGCCGAGTGGGGGCCGGCGCAGCACGAAGCGGGTGCCGTCGCTGCCGGTGACGGTGAACGTCAGGTTGGAGCGACCGCCGGCGATCAGCGTCGCGGTGAACGGGCCGACGGCCCCCTCGACGTTGGCCTCCAGCCAGGGGCCGACCTTCGCGAGATCAAGTCCTTCGGGCACTGGGCGAGGGTAGTGGCGCTGACGCGCCACCTCTCAACCGGGTCGGGCGACGCCGACGACCTGGCCCCAGTTCACCGAGCCGACGTAGACGACGGCGCCGGTGTGCGGGGCGCTGACCTGCTGGCCGCCGCCGAGGTACATCGTGACGTGGCTGATCGGTGAGTGGAAGAACAGGAGGTCGCCCGGCTCGGCCTGATCCTTGGGGATGTGGGGCAGCGACGCGTACTGCGCCTTGGAGTAGTGCGGCAGCGACACGCCGGCCTGGGCCCACGCCCACATCGTCAGCCCCGAGCAGTCGAAGCCCTGTGACGGGCTCGCCTTGTAGCCGACGTAGGGCGTGCCGAGCACGCTCATCGCAGCCTGGATCGCGGTCCCTGCTCGCGACGACGCGGCGGGGATCGAGGCTGCTTCGGGCTCGGGATCGGCGACCGCGATCGCCTCGACCGCCGGCGCCTCGTTGCGGGCCGCCGGTGCCTCGTTGCGGGCCGCCGGTGCCGTCGCCGCCGGTGCCGACGCCGCCCGCTCCTGTTGACGGGACTGCTGTTGCTGCTGCTCCTGCTGCTGGGCGGCGGCCTGGGCCTGCTGCTCGGCCTGCGCCTGCGCCTGCTGTTGGGCGGCGGCGGCCGCCTCGGCCTCGGCGCGTTGCTTCGCGGCGGCCTCCTCGGCCTCGCGCTGCAGCTTGAGGTAGGACTCGCGCGCCCGGCGCTCCTCCTCCTGCTGGACGAGCTGGCCCAGCTTGGCTTCGGCGTCCTGGCGGGCCTGGGTGTACTCGGCGGCCTGCTGGTCGGTGGCGGCCTTGGTCGACTTGATCTGCTCGGCCTTGTCGGCGGCCGCCTTGCGCTTGGCGTCGAGGTCGGCCTGCTGGTGCTCGAGGTCGGTGACGGCCTGGTCGAACTCGTCGGTGGTCGCCGTGCCGGTGCTCAGGGCGACGCGCGACGAGCTGGTCTCGAGCCAGGCTGTCGGTGACCCCCGCCGTGCTGTTGAAGACCGGGCTCGCCCCGCCGGTGCCGGCACCCATGTAGGCCTGGATGGCGACCTCGGACAGCTGCCCCCGCAGCGCGTCCACGGCGGCCTGCTGCTCGGCGACCTTCTGCTCGCCCGCTGCGATCTCGGCGTCGAGCTGGCCCTTCTGGGTCATCGCCTCGGCGTAGTCCTCGGCCAGCTGGTCGGACTGCGCCTGCAGGTCGTCGAGGTGATCGGCGACCTGGGCGACGAGCGCCTTCTGGTCGCTGATCGGGTCAGCGGAGGCGGTCGTGGGCAGGACGGCAGGGAACAGTGCGACGGCCAGCGCCACCACGACTCCCCGCCCCGCCCGGAGTCGGCGACGGTTCATGACGGGCGTGAGACTAGCCCGACATTACGAACACGTTGCAATCAGGCCGCGGATCCCGTCATCCAGATGACGGGCCTACTCCCATTCGATGGTGCCCGGCGGCTTCGACGTGATGTCGTAGGCGACCCGGTTGATGCCGTCGACCTCGTTGATGATGCGGTTCGACATCCGCTCCAGCAGGTCGTACGGGAGCCGGGCCCAGTCGGCCGTCATGGCGTCGTCGCTCGTCACGGCGCGCACGATGATCGGGTGGCCGTACGTGCGCTCGTCGCCCATCACGCCGACCGAGCGGATGTCGGCGAGCACGGCGAACGACTGCCAGATCTCCCGCTCGAGGCCGGCTGCTGCGATCTCGGCCCGCACGATGGCGTCGGCCTCCTGCAGCAGCGCCACCTTGTCCGGCGTCACCTCGCCGATGATCCGCACGGCCAGCCCGGGCCCGGGGAACGGCTGGCGCCACACCATCTCGTCTGGCAGGCCGAGCTCGATGCCGAGCCGGCGGACCTCGTCCTTGAACAGCTCGCGCAGCGGTTCGATCAGCGTCAGGCGCATGTCGTCGGGGAGCCCGCCGACGTTGTGGTGGCTCTTGATCACCGCCGCCGTGCCGTCGGTGCCGCCCGACTCGATGAGGTCGGGGTACAGCGTGCCCTGGACGAGGAACTCGGCCTCGACGAGCCCGCCGGTGTGCTCCTCGAAGACGCGGATGAACTCGTCGCCGATCGCCTTGCGCTTGGCCTCCGGATCGGTGAGCCCGGCGAGGCGCCCGAAGAAGCGCTCGGCCGCGTCGACGTGGATCAGCTCGATGCCCATCGAACGCCGGAACGTGTCGGTGACCTGGGCGCTCTCGCCCTTGCGCATCAGCCCGGTGTCGACGTAGATGCACGTCAGCTGGTGGCCGACGGCGCGGTGCGACGAGCGCCGCGGCGACCGACGAGTCGACACCGCCCGACAGCGCGCAGATCACCCGGCCGTCGCCGACCTGGGTCCGGATGCGCGCCACCTGCTCGTCGACGACCGAGGCCATCGTCCAGTCGGCCGGCACCGCGGCGCGCTCGTGCAGGAAGCGGCGCAGCACGCCCATGCCGTAGGGCGAGTGGACGACCTCGGGGTGGAACTGCACGCCGTAGATGCGCCGGGCGTCGTCCTCGAGGACCGCCACCGGGGCGTCGTCGGTCTCGGCCGTCGCCGTGAACCCCTCGGGGGGCATCGTGATGGCGTCGAAGTGGCTCATCCACACGTCGTGGACGTCGGGGGCATCGTCGGTGAACAGCAGCGACGGCCCGGTCCGGCGCAGCTTGGCCCGGCCGTACTCGCCGCGCAGGCCGCGCCCGACGGTCCCGCCGAGCTGCTGGGCGATCAGCTGGGCGCCGTAGCAGATGCCGAGGATCGGGATGCCGAGCTCGTAGATCGCCGGGTCGAGCGACGGGGCGCCGTCGACGTGGACCGACTTCGGGCCGCCGGACAGGATCAGCGCGGCGGGCCGGCGAGCCGCCACCTCGGCGGCGGTGATGCGGTTCGGGACGATCTCGGAGTACACCGCGAGCTCACGGACGCGACGGGCGATGAGCTGGGCGTACTGGGCGCCGAAGTCGACCACGAGGACGGCGTGCTGGTGGTTGGGGGCGGTCTCCACGTCGCTGATCCCTCGATCGTAATTGGCGCTGGTAGAAACCTGCTCGATGCCGTTCGTGCGCCGCCTCCTCGTCGTGTCGGCGGTGCTGCTGATCCCGATCGCCGCGGCGACGGCAGCTCCTGCCGCGGCGGCTGATCCGGCTGCCGCCGCCGTGGCCGCCGCGACGCCGTCGCCGACCCCACCCGTCACCGACAACCCGTTCCTCCCGCCGGACAAGGACCTGACCGAGTGCATCAGCGCCAATCCCCAACCGGGGTGCGGCAGCAAGGCCCACGGTGGCTGGCGTCAGGGCCTCACGTTCGTCGTCGTGGCCCTGGCGATGGCGTTCATCGGTTGGCGCATCGTCGTGATCGTGCGGCGCAACCGCAAGGCCGTCGAGGCCGCGCCGGCGGAGGAGCCGGAGCCCAGTGGACGACGCTGAGTTCCGCGCTCGCGGCCACGAGCTCATCGACTGGATCGCCGACCACGTCGAGGGCATCGAGCGCCTGCCCGTGGCGCCGGCGATCGCGCCCGGCGACGTGCGGGCCCGGCTCCCCGAGCACCCGCCGACCGAGCCGGAGCCCTGGGACGCGGTGCGTCGCGACCTCGACGAGGTGATCGTCCCGGGCCTCGTGCACTGGCAGCACCCGAGCTTCTTCGCCTACTTCCCGTCGAACACGTCGTACCCGTCGATCCTCGGTGAGCTGCTCGCCGCCGGCCTCGGGGTGCAGGGCATGAGCTGGGTCACCGGGCCGGCGTGCACCGAGCTGGAGACGCTCGTGCTCGACTGGATGGTGGAGCTGCTCGACCTCCCCGCCCACTTCCACTCGACCAGTGCCGGCGGCGGCGGGGTGATCCAGGGCTCGGCGAGCGAGGCGACGCTGGTGGCCGTGCTGTCCGCTCGCTGGCGGGCGTCGGAGGGGGCGGTCAACCGCGACGGCGACACGACGCGCCTCGTCGCCTACTCGACGTCGCAGGCCCACTCGAGCATCGAGAAGGGGCTGCGCATCGCCGGCGTCGGCACCGACCGGATCCGCATCGTGCCCCACGACCCGATGACGTTCGCCATGGACCCGGCCGCACTGGCCACGATGGTCGCCGCCGATCGGGATGCCGGGCTGGTGCCGTTCTTCGTGTGCGCGTCGCGGGGCACGACGTCGTCGCTGGCCTTCGACCCGACCGACGCCATGGCCGACGTGTGCCGTCAGCACGGCATGTGGCTGCACGTCGACGCGGCGATGAGCGGGATCGCTGCGCTGGCGCCCGAGCTGCGCTGGGTCAACGACGGGCTGGGGCGGGCCGACAGCTACTGCACGAACGCCCACAAGTGGATGGGCGTCAACTTCGACTGCGACCTGTACTGGACGGCCGACCGGATGGCCCTGCTCGGCGCGCTGTCGATCCTGCCCGAGTACCTGCGCTCGGCGGCGGCCGAGTCGGGGGCGGCGATCGACTACCGCGACTGGCAGGTGCCGTTGGGGCGCCGCTTCCGGGCGTTGAAGCTGTGGATGACGCTGCGCCTCGATGGCGTGGCGTCGATCCAGGCGATGATCCGCCGCCACGTCGAGCTGACCCAGCGCCTGGCCGAGCTCGTCGCGACCGATGACCGTTTCGACATCGTCGCCCCCCACCCGCTCAACCTGCTCGTGCTGCGCGTCACGGGCGAGGACGCCGCCGATGACGATGTGCTCACCGACGCCCTCATCGAGGCGGCCAACGCCACCGGTCGGATCCTGCTGACCCGCACCGTGCTCGATGGCCGGGTGGCGCTGCGCTTCTCGATCGGCGCCTCGGCCACCGAGTGGCGCCACGTCGAAGCAGGCTGGCAGTTGCTGCAGGAGCTGGCGCCGGCCTGATCGCGTCGCCTGCGACGGGCTCGCCCACGCGGTGCGGATCCGAGCAGTGTGTGTGATGCACCTACTGCAACGGGAGGGTTCGTGAGCGCACAACTGGTCGGCAAGGTCGCCGTGGTCACCGGCGGCGCCTCCGGGATCGGCGAAGCGACCGTCCGCCGGTTCGCCGCCGAAGGCGCGAGCGTGGTCATCGCCGATCTCCAGGAGGGACCGGGCGGCGACCTCGCCGACGAGCTCGGCGCCGCCGTGCGCTTCGTGCGCACCGACGTGTCGGTCGAGGACGACGTCGCGGCCGCCGTGGGCGCCGCCGTCGACGGCTTCGGCCACCTCGACGTCCTGTACAACAACGCCGGCTTCGTCGGTGCCACCGGCCCCCTCGAGACCACCACGTCCGAGGAGTACGACCGCACGATGGACGTGCTGCTGAAGGCCGTCTTCTACGGCATCAAGCACGCCGCGCCGATCATGAAGGAGCAGCGCAGCGGCTCGATCATCTCGACGTCATCGGTGTGCGGGCTCACCGCGGGGATCGGCACCCACCTCTACACCGTCGCCAAGGCCGGCGTGATCATGTTGACCAAGACCGCCGCGCTCGAGCTCGCCGACTGGAACGTGCGGGTCAACGCCGTCTGCCCCGGCTACATCGCGACACCGCTCGCCGCCGGCGGCAGCCTCACCCAACTCGGCCGGGACGCGGCCGAGGAACGGCTCGCCACGAGCCGCGAGCGCATGGCCGGCTCGCAGCCGCTCGGCCGGATGGGCGAGGCCGCCGACATCGCCGAGGTCGTCACGTTCCTCGCGTCGGACGCCTCGTCGTGGGTCACCGGCACCGCCCAGGTGATCGACGGCGGCCTCACGCTCGGCAAGCCGTGGCGCAAGCAGCCACGCAACGTCACCGAGCACCGCCCGCTCACCTGACGCGGGTCAGGCGGCGGCGCCGATGCGGGTCAACAGGTCGACCAGCATGAGCGCGGTGGCCCCCCACACGGTCTCGTCCTCGAGCTCGAAGAAGTGCAGCAGCCGATCGGTCGGGGTTCGGCCCCAGCGCTCGGAGTGGTAGGTGTCGGGCCGGACGAGCTCGGCGAGGGGCAGCCAGAACACCCGCTCGACCTCCGGGCTCGCCGGTCCGAGCGGGATGATCCGCGGGAGCCGACCGACGAGCGGGACGATGTCGCTGCGGCTGACCACCGTGCTCAGCTGGTCGAGCTCGGCGAACAGCGTCACCAGCGCGGGATCGAGGCCGACCTCCTCGTGGGCCTCGCGCAGCGCCGTCTGGGCCGGCGTCTCCCCGGGATCCATGCGTCCACCCGGGAAGCTGATCTCGCTCTTGTGGTTGCGCATGTGGCGCGAGCGGCGCGTGAGCAGGACCTCGGCACCCTGCTCGCCGTCGGCGAGGGCGATCAACACCGCGGACGCCCGGGCGTCGGGGAACGTCGGCACCAGCGGCTGCCCCGGCGGGGAGTCGGCGAGGATCGCCTCGATGTCGTCGACCGTGATCGTCAGCGGATGGGCCGCCGGGGCATCCAGCCCGCCGGGCATCCACGCCGTCGGTCGGGGGATGACCTGCGCCCCGCCGGGCCGCCGGGCCGGCTCGTCCGACACCGCCTCGCTCATGGGCGCGGCGTCCAGCCCTCCTCGGCGAGCTGCTGGAGCACCTCGGGCAGGCCGGCCGTCTTGAGGTTGGCGAGCACCCGCCCGGGCGCCTCCTCGCCGACCTCGAACTGCTCCCATGCCGAGATCAGCTTCTGGAGGTCGGGGGCCGGCCGGTCGAACGCCATGCCGTGGACGCTACCGCTGCGTTTCGGTCCGGCTCCTGGTCGCAGGCGCGACCAACATCCGGACCGAAACGAGTCAGTCGGACTTCTGGCGGTCGCGGATCGTCTTGGCGACGGTGCCGGCGAGGCGCCCGGCGCCGCGGCCGATGGACTGGCTGCGATCGACCTTGCCCGGCTGACCCCCGGTGCCGCTCGACGCGGCAGCCGCGGCGCGCCGGGACGCCCGGGTCTCGAACGCCGAGTTCCACCACACGATGGCGAGCACCACGGCGGCCGCACCGAGCACCAGGCGGCTGGTCGAGTCGATCCCGGTCGGCAGCACGGCACCGGCGAGCAGGAGGCCGATCACCACGAGGTCGGCGATGCGGTGGCCGCGGCGCGTGAAGAGGCGGAAGGCGCCGAGCGGGCCGTCGACGAGGGCGGCGTTGAGCAGCACGAGCCCACCGGCGAGCACCGGGATCGCCGGCTTCACCGTCTGCAGGCCCATCACGACGATGACGATGCCCACGAGGTACTCCGAGGCCTGGTGCAGCCAGAACGGCCGCAGCACCCGATCCGTCCGTGCCATGCGCACAGGTAACCAGATCGCGTCGTCAACCCCTTGCCAGAGGTGCGATCGAGTGTTTGCCATCCCTCCGCTGATCCTCCGACACTCGGATCGGAATCCGAGTGGCGGACGCTCGCTCCCGGGACGGCAAACACTCGATCGCGCGCGACGAGGCCCGGATCGCCTGACGGCGATCCGGGCCTCGTTGGGAAGACTGTCGCGGACTTCGGTCCGCGACCCTTACATCATTCCGGGCATGCCGCCCATGCCGCCGCCGGGCATGCCGCCACCGCCGGCGCCTGCGGGCTCCGGCTTGTCGGCCACGAGGGCCTCGGTGGTGAGCACCATGGCGGCGATCGACGCTGCGTTCTGCAGCGCCGCGCGGGTGACCTTGGCGGGATCGACGATGCCGGCCTTGACCAGGTCGGTGAGCTCGCCGGTGGCTGCGTTGAGCCCCGTCGTGCCCTCCTCGGCCTCGACCCGCTGCACCCACACCGAGCCCTCGAGCCCGGCGTTCTCGGCGATCAGGCGGGCCGGCGTGGTGAGCGACTCGTACACCGTGCGGGCGCCGGTCGACTCGTCGCCCGTGAGCGACTCGACGACCTTGAGCACCGCCGGACGGGCCCGCAGCAGGGCGGTGCCGCCACCGGCGACCACACCCTCCTCGATGGCCGCCCGGGTCGCCGAGACGGCGTCCTCGATGCGGTGCTTCTTCTCCTTGAGCTCGACCTCGGTGGCCGCGCCGACCTTGATGACGGCGACGCCACCGGCCAGCTTGGCGAGGCGCTCCTGGAGCTTCTCGCGGTCCCAGTCCGAGTCGGTGTTCTCGATCTCGGTCTTGATCTGGTTGATCCGACCCTTGACGTCCTCGGAGTCACCGCCACCGTCGACGATGGTGGTGTTGTCCTTGGTGACGATGATCCGCTTGGCGGTGCCGAGCAGATCGAGGGTGACGTTCTCCAGCTTGAGGCCGACGTCCTCGCTGATGACCTGGGCACCGGTGAGGGTGGCCATGTCCTGCAGCATCGCCTTGCGGCGGTCGCCGAAGCCCGGCGCCTTGACGGCGACGGCGTTGAACGTGCCGCGGATCTTGTTGACGACGAGCGTGGCCAGGGCCTCGCCCTCGATGTCCTCGGCGATGATGATGAGCGGCTTGCCGGTCTTCATCACGGCCTCGAGCGTCGGCAGGAGGGCCTGCACCGTCGAGATCTTGGACTGGTGGATGAGCAGGTAGGCGTCCTCGATGACGGCTTCCTGGCGCTCCGGGTCGGTCACGAAGTACGGCGACAGGTAGCCCTTGTCGAACTGCATGCCCTCGGTGAACTCGAGCTCGGTGCCGAACGTGTTCGACTCCTCGACCGTCACCACGCCGTCCTTGCCGACCTTGTCGATGGCGTCGGCGATGACCTCGCCGACCGACGGATCGGCGGCCGAGATGGTGGCCACGTTGGCGATGTCCGACTTGTCGTCGACGTCCTTCGACTGCGACTTGATCGACTCGACCGCTGCGGCGACGGCCTTCTCGATGCCCTTCTTCAGGCTCATCGGGTTGGCGCCGGCGGCGACGTTGCGCATGCCGAGGTGGACGAGCGCCTGGGCCAGGACCGTCGCCGTGGTGGTGCCGTCACCGGCCACGTCGTTGGTCTTGGTGGCGACCTCCTTGACGAGCTGGGCGCCCATGTTCTCGAACGGGTCCTCCAGCTCCACCTCCTTGGCGATGGAGACACCGTCGTTGGTGATCGTGGGGGCGCCCCACTTCTTGTCGAGGACCACGTTGCGGCCCTTCGGGCCGAGCGTCACCTTCACCGCGTTGGCGAGCTTGTCGACGCCCGCCTCCAGGGCGCGGCGCGCCTCCTCATCGAACTTCAACAGCTTCGACATCAGCTCACTCCACCACCGCGAGGACGTCGCGGCTCGAGAGGATGAGCAGGTCCTTGCCGTCGATGGTGACCTCGGTGCCGCCGTACTTGGAGTACAGGACGGTCTGGCCGACGCTGATGTCGAGCGGGATCAGGTCGCCGGAGTTCTCGGCGCGCTTGCCGGGGCCGACGGCCAGGACCTTGCCCTGCTGCGGCTTCTCCTTGGCGGTATCCGGGATGACGAGGCCGGAAGCGGTCGTCTGCTCGGCCTCGTTGGGCTCCACGACGATGCGATCATCGAGCGGCTTCAGGGACATGGACAAGCCTCCATTGGCTCTCAGGCGGGTCGGAGACCGAGCGTTAGCACTCGGTCGATGCGAGTGCCAATGGTACGGCACTCCTGGCCCCGTTAGCAACCGCGGCCCGCGAGTGCTAAGTCCCCCGGAGCGGCCAGGACCCATTGCAGGCACGGACTCAGCGGCCCGCGCACGCGCTCGGTACGCGCAACCCTGCTGCGCGTACCTCACGCTCAATCGGGTTGCTGAGCCCGCTTCGCAGTGAGTCCGTGCCGCTCCAAGAGGCGCGCCACGGTCGTCAGGGGGAGGCCGACGACGTTGCTGGTGCTGCCGCGGACGAGCTCGACGAAGACGCCGCCGTGGCCCTGGATGGCGTAGGCGCCGGCCTTGTCCAGCGGTTCGCCGGTGCCGACGTACCAGTCGATGACGGCCGGCTGCAGGGCCACGAACGTCACGATCGTCGTGACCACCTCGACCGCGACCTCGGAGCCGGCTCGCACGGCCACGCCGGTGTGCACCTTGTGGGCCCGTCCGGACAGCCGCCGCAGCATGCGCCGGGCGTCGTCGGCGTCGACCGGCTTGCCGAGGATCTCCCCGTCGACCTCCACCGTCGTGTCGGCGGCGAGCACGGGATCGCCCTCGACGGCGGCGGCCTTGGCGAGGGCGAGGCGGCGCACGAGGTCGCGGGGCCGTTCCCCCGGCAGCGGCGTCTCGTCGACGTCGGGGGCGACGATCCGGAAGGTCAGGCCGAGCTGGGCCAGCAGCTCGCGGCGCCGCGGTGAGCCCGACGCCAGCACCAGCCCGGGCAGGACGCCGTCACCCACCGGTCAGGACAGGCCCGGTGCGGCCGGGAGCGCCCACCGGATCACGCTGGTCACCGAGGCCCCTGCCGCCCGCCCGATGGTCGCCTCGGTGACCGGCAGCCACGGCAGCCGCAGCGGCCAGCGGGCCCACCTCGGCAGCAGCCCGATGGCGGCGCCGGCGATCGGCACGTAGACGGCGCGCGCCGGCATCGGCAACGGCGGGTTGACGACCAGGTACCTCGCCGTGGCCCGGGCTTCCGGCGTGCTCGCCAACTCGGGGCGGTAGGCCTCGAGCATGGCGGCCAGCTCGGCCACCGTGGCCGGCACGTCGACCGCGCCGAGTGTTGACGCCACCTGGCCCGCCTGGACGACGTACTCGTCGGCCTCGGCGCTGGAGAGCGCGTCCGCCCCGTAGCGCCGGTAGGCCCGCAGGAAGCACTCGGTCTCGCACAGGTGGACCCACGTCAGCAGGTGGGGATCCGACGCCGCGTAGGGCCGCCCGTCGGGTGCGGTCCCGGTGACCCTGCGGTGGACGGCTTGCACGGCGGCGATCTGGCGCTTGGCGTCTGCTGGTGAGCCGTACGTCGTCACGGCGAGGTAGCGGCTGGTCCGAGCGAGGCGGCCCCACGGATCGCCGCGATAGCCCGAGTGCTGATCGACGCCCGCCATGGCCAGGGGATGCAGCGATTGCAGGAGCAGCGCGCTGAGCCCGCCGATGAACATGGAGGCGTCGCCGTGGACCCGGGTGATCGGCGTCCCCGGCTCGAACCACCGCTCGGCATCGGGCCGGCGCAGGCGCTCCCGGGTGGCCTGGCCCTCGCTGCCGGCGATGCGCTCGAAGATCGCCCCGCCCAACGCGCGGCGCATCCCGGCGACGGCGTCCTCGATCGGCAGGGCCACGTCAGCAGTCTGCCGGCGTCACCCCGCCAACGGCTCCCAGGCGCGACAGCCGCCGAGGTCCGGCGTGTCGAGCCACAGCCGGCCGATGGCCACCCACGCCGCGCCGTAGTAGGTCGGTGTCCGGCGATCGAGATCGGACGCCCGGTCGAGCAGCTCGTCGGCCGCGGCGTCGTCGCCGGCGGCGTCGGCCGCAGCCGCCGCGGCGACGAGCGCGAGGGGGTGGGTCGCGGTCGTCGCCGGCGCGCCGTCGAGGCGGTAGGCGGCGTTCACCGTGCCGTCCGCCTCAGCGCGCAAGAACGGCCAGGCCCGCGCCGCGATCGCCGGGCCGCGGGTGTCGCAATCGACGGCCAGCTGCACGTAGGCCCGGCCGGCCTCGAACCCCGACACCACGTCGCCGCCCGACGGCGGCGGACGCGCCGTCACGCCAGTGCCGTCGGCGGCGACGGACGCCCAGTCCGGCACCAGCCCCGGCCCGTCGGCGGTCAGCTCGTCGAGCAGTCGGCGGGCCGTCGCCGCCACCGGCTGCCAGCGCTGCTCGCCGGTGACCTGGTAGAGGCGCGACATCAGCCCGACGGCGAAGTAGCTCGGGTTGACGATCCGGTCGCTCGCTGCCCACGGCCCGGCCAGCAGCACCTGCCACGAGCCGACCGTCGCCGTCTCGCCCGCCAGCACGGCGCCGCCGAGCTCGGTCGCCGCGGCCACGAACGCGCCGTCGCCGAAGCGCTGGCCGGCCAGGGCGAGGGCGCCGGCGGCGACGAGGTCGGCATCGGCTGCCGGCGTGGCGTCGACGATCGCGCCATCGGCCCAGCGCCACGCCAGCAGGTGATCCGGACGCTGCAGGTGATCGCGCTGTCCAGGACCACACGGCCCGGAACCGGGCTTCGTCGCCGACACCGACGGCGACGAGCATCGCGTACGCCTGGCCCTCGCTGACCGTGTCGCCGCCCTGGTCGGTGCGCACGACACGGCCATCGGGCTGGACGTAGGTGGCGAGGAAGTGGTCGCCCGCCTGGCGGGCCTCCTGCTGCGGATCGGCGCCGGCGCCACCGCGTCCGCGACCGACGACGAGCACGACCGCGGCTGTGGCGACGACCACCACGATGACGAGCAGGGCGGCGACCCCGCGGCGACGGACCACGGCCTCACGCCGCGATGGCGTCGACGTCGGTGACCGCCGTCGACGACGTCGTGGCGAGACTGGGCGCGATGGCACCGAGCACGCCGTGCAAGAGCACGGACGCGTGGAGGCCGGCGAACGCCACGTTGTTCAACGTCGCCGCGCTGCGGTCGCGCAGGAGGCCGTAGATGCCGACGACCACGAGGAGCGCGATCACGGCGAGCGCCGGCGCCGCCGGCCGCAGCTGACGGCCGACGTCGCCTTCCTTGGGCGTGACCACGAAGCTGCCGACGCGGCGGCGCAGGACCGAGATCGTGGCGTGGACGTGGAGCCAGAACGAGGACGTGGCCAGCGAGTAGGCGGCGAACGTGTAGGTCCCGGCGCCGACGCTGGCGACCGTGGCCAGCGACAGCGCGAAGTAGGGGGCGAAGGCGGCGAGGAACGTGTCGGCCTGCGAGCCGGCCAGCGGCTGGATGCCGGTCACGATGCGGATGATCGGCAGCGCCAGGTACAGCGCCACCGTCCACCCGGAGAGGAAGTACGACGCCGACAGCAGGTACTGCAGCTTCTTGCGCAGGGGCAGCCGGGCCTTGAGCACGCTGGGGATCGCGCCGAGGCAGCCGCGCGCCCAGCGGTGCTGCTGGCTCACGTAGGCCCCGAGGTCCTCGGGACCGAAGCCGGAGGCGAGCGGCTCGGGCACGTACACCGACTCCCAGCGCCGCACGTGGAGGTCGATCGACAGGGCGAAGTCCTCGGTCAGCGAGCCCTGCGGGAAGCCACCGACGTCGTCGAGCGCGGCCCGGCGGAACGCGACGTTGGTGCCGCAGCAGATCATCGAGCGGTGGGCGTCCTTGCCCCGCGCGATCGGCCCGAAGAACAGCGCCTGCTGGCTCCACGCCGCACCGGCGAGCCGGTTCACGCCGTGGTTGGCGTAGTACTGCGGTGACTGCACGTACGCCACGCGCGGGTCGACGAACTCGGGCAGCAGGCGCTCGAGCATCTCGGGGTACGGCACGTGGTCGCAGTCGAGGACGAGGACGAACGGGGCGTCGGTGCGACCGAGGGCGTGGTTGATGTTGCCGGCCTTGGCCCCGTCGTGCTGGCGCCGGCGGAGGTAGCGCACGCCGTGGCGCATCGCCATCCGCTCCATCTCGTCGCGGTCGCCGTCGTCGAGCACGGCGACGCGCACCGTGGCGCCGCGCATCCGGGTGGCGGCGACGACGGTCGGCTCGACGATGTCGACCCCCTCGCTGTAGGTCGGGATGAACACGTCGACGACAGGGAGGTGGCGGCGGTCGAGCGGGGCCGGGCGCACACGGTGGCGCCGGCCGGCCAGGCACGTCCACCAGAAGCCCAGCGCCTGCACCACGTTGAACACCTCGGCGACGAGGAGCAGCGTGAACAGCACGGGGTTGCCCACCCGGTCCGGCTGCAGCAGCCACCGGAAGTAGATGCCGAGCGCCACCGTGCTCAGGACCGCCAGGACGGTGGCTCGGATGCGCGCCGGGCGCGACAGGTCGTCGCCGTGCCAGGTCGGCGGATCCAGCCGCGGGTCGGTCTCGGGGGCGACAGCGGTCATGACGTCGGCACCAGTTGCCACACGGTGACGTTCGGCAACGCCGTGCGGCCGGCGATCGTGTGGTGCTCTTGCAACTTCACGAGTTGGGTGCCGAGCTGGGCCGCGCTGTTCTTCTCGGCCAGCACCTTCTCGGTGGCCACGACCCACACCGTCACGTCGTCGGGGACCTTGGTGCCCACGACGTGGCTCGTCAGGTTCGGTCCGTAGTACTGGACGACCTCGGCGAGGTAGTCCGGTTCGTACAGCACGATGTCGCCCTCCTTGGCGTCCGCCTCGATGTGGGCGAACGCACCCTTGAAGTCGTAGAGGCGGGGGTTGGCCCCGTTGAGCTGCTGATCGACGAGCCCCAGCACCATCACCGCGGTCAGGACGCCGGCCGTGAGGACGACCGCCACCTTGCGCACCGTCGTCGCGGTCAGCACCCGCGCCGCCAGCAGCAGCATCGCCGGGACCGAGCCGCAGAAGTAGCGCAGCTCGAACAGGTCGCTGCGGCGGGAACCGATCGCGAACAGCGCCGCCATCGGGACGACGACGAGCCCGAGGAGCAGCAGGCTCGGGCCGCTGCGGCCCCGTCCGAGCATGATGAACGCGAGGAGCATCAGCAGCGGCCAGAGGGCCGCGATCTGGACCATCGCGCCGTCGGCGTGGTAGCCGAAGAAGGCCCAGATCAAGTTGGCGCCGACGGAGTAGATCGAGATGGTGCCGCCGATCGCCGAGCTGCCCGCGCCGGCCTGGCTCGGGATCAGCCCGATGCCGCGGTTGGCGTAGGCGGCGTACTGCGTCTGCAGGATCGGGATGACCGGGGCCACCATGACGCCGATGGCGACCAGCGTGAGCGCCCAGCCCTTGGCGAGGCGACGCCACTCGCGGCGGCGGTGGCGGGCCTGCCAGATCGCCCAGCCGAAGCCGAGCTGCTGGACGACGATCGGCATGATGCCGAAGTACTGGGTCCAGAACAGCAGCGCCGTGGACACCGCGTAGAGCGCCCAGTCGTACCACCGACCGCGGCGCACGGCGAGCACCTGGGCGCCGATGGCCAGCGCCGCGAACAGCATGAACTGCGAGTACATGCGCGCTTCCTGCGAGTACCACACGCAGAACGGGGCGATCGTCGCCAGCACGGCGGCGATCCAGCCGGTGCGGCGGTCGTAGACGACCTTGCCGACCCAGTACAGCGCCGGCACGAGGGCGACGCCGGCGATCAGTGACGGCAGGCGGACGGCGAACTCCGACGTGCCGAAGAGCCGGACGGTGACCCACAGGATGGCGTGGTGGAGCGGCGGGTGGACGTCCGTCGTCTCCATGTCCTGGAGCATCTTCCCGAACGGCATCTGGGCCTGGGTGACGCTGATGGCCTCGTCGACCCAGAGACCGCGCGACGTGGCGACCCGGACCCCGGCGGCGACGACGCACAGGCCGACCATCGCCGAGATGGCGTGGACCGAGCGCCGGGCGGACACGACGACGGTGTCGGCGCGGCGCACGAGGTAGGGCAGCTCGAGGACGACGGCGAGGCCGGCCGTCGAGAACAGCGTGGTGGCGACGACGGCGTCGACGCTGCGCGCCCACAGGGCGTCGGCGACCCCTTCCGCAACGAGGGCGGCGACGATCGCCACGACCGTCCACGTCCGCTCGCCGCTGGTGGCGCCCCGCCGGGCGAGCTGGACCCGGATCACGCCCAGCAGCGCCATCGCCAGCAGGTACGGCCCGGTGAGGCGGGCCAGGTCGGCGTACTCCTCGCCGAAGGCTTGCGGCAGGAAGTACGGCGCCAGCACGGCGCCCACGAGGGCCACACCGAGCCCGACGGCGGCCGTCAGCGCGACGGCGACCTGCGACGCGCTGCCCCGGCCCCGGCGAGCGGCCGGCATCAGCACGAGTGGGATGGTTGCCGTCGCGAAGAAGGCCGCGCCACCGATCGTCGAGAGCACGCCGAACGCGGCGGCGCCATCGGCGTCGAGCACGCGGTTGGCGACGAGCAGGTCGGTCGACTGCATCACGGCGATGGCCACGAACGACAGCGCCACCGCGAGCGTGCCCCGTGAGGAGATCGCACGGTCGACTCCGGTCACGTCCCGCCGGACCGCCGGCGGGTCACCGAGGGCGCAGACCGCGAAGCCGGTGTAGCCGGCCAGGACGCAGCCCGCGGCGGCGCCGACCGGCCCGAGCGTCATGGCCAGGCTGATGCCGACGGCGACGCGCACGCCGGCTTCGGCGACGAGGCTGGTCGTCACGCGGGCCAGCCGCTCGCGGCCGTAGGCGAGGCCGCGGTGCATGCTGAGCAGCGCGGCCTCCGGCGCGGCGATGCCGAGGAGCACGACGAAGCTGGTCGGCAGGCCGATGGCGTGACTGATGACGGGCGAGCCGACGACCAACGCTGCACCCACCGCCAGCCCGACGCCGAAGACGCGAGGTCGCAGGCGGTCGAGGCGATCAGGGTCGAGGGCGCCGGCCGCGCTGACGGCCACGCCCGGCACGTGCAGCAGCACGAACAGGGCGAGGAACGAGACGACGTCGGCGTACTCGCCGGGCAGGAGCACATGGGCCATCACGACGGCGAACAGCAGGTTGCCGAGACCGGCGACGAGCTGTCCGCCCATCACGGTCAGCTGCGGCCGGATGGCGCGCGTCAGGTGGACGGGCGCCAGCCGGCGCCCGATGGAGACGTCGCTCACCAGCGACCGGCCCCATCGGAGAGGCCGAGGCCGAGGAGCCGCTCTGGATCGTGGGCCACGCCGCCGGACAGCAGCAGCTCGAGCATGCTGAACATGCGCTCGGCGCCGGCGACCTCGGCCGCGACCGCTGCCGCAGCCACCGGTGGATGGGCCAGCGCATGGCGCAGCGCGCCCTCGAGCACCCCGGCGGTCGCGTGCGACGGCACCGAGACCTGATCCAGACGCCGGCTGAGCCCGGCGAGCTTCGGCTCGTGGGCCACGGCGACGAAGCGGGCGCCGGCCATCCCGGCGGCGACGAGGGCGTGGAAGCGCAGCCCGACCACGAGGTCGGCGCCGACGAACGACGCCACGGCCGCGCCGAGGCTGGATGGGGCGTCGAGCACCTTGGCGTCGCCGAGGTGCTCGCGGAGCTGCTCGGCCAGCTCGAGATCGCGTCCGCCGGCGCCGATCTGCCACGGTTGCAAGTGCATCGAGTAGCGGTCGCGGAACGGCGCCAGCGCGGTCGCCAGGTTCCGCGCCAACCGGGCGTCGCCGGCGAGGTGGCTCAGGGCCACGACGATCGTCGGCTCGCGGCCCGGGAACGACTCGAGGGCAGCCGTCTCGCGAGCCAGCAGCCACGCCGGATCGGCGCCGATCCAGAACGGCTCCGGCGCGCCGGCCACGGCGAGGGCCGCCGCCGACTCCTCGTCGCGGAGGACCAGCAGGTCGCTGTGGCGCACGAGCCACCGGGCGATGCCCTGGGCCTGCCGGCCCCGCAGGTCGTCGGCGCCGACGCCGATCATCGCCACCTTGGTCCGGCGGGCCCGCGCCCCGGCGACGAGCGCCATCGTGTTGCGCAGCAACGCGTTGGCTCGCCGCCCGGTCGAGGCGTGCAGCGACTTGAAGATCGTGCCGCCGCCGATGACGAGGGCGTCGGACGCCAGCGCGGTGCGCGCCGTGCTCCGCGCCGTTGCCGGCACGGCGCGCACGCGATGGCGGCGGGCGGTGTCGCCGGGATCGCTGCTCACGACGATCACGTCGTGCTCGGCGAGCGCCTCGCAGAACGCCGCGCAGAGCGCTTCGTCGCCCGGGTTACCTTGCCCGAACGCGCCGACGAGTGTGACGGTCGACATCGAGCACCTCCTCGTACAGGCGGGCGTGCTGCTCGGAGACCGACGACCAGCGCCGGCCGGCGGCGAGCACGCCACTCCACTCGGCCAGCGCGGCGAGGGCATCGGGATCGTCGGCCAGCTGCTCGATGCGACGGGCCAACGGGCCGGCCGCCATCGGCGACGTGAGGACGCTCGGCGCCCCGGCGCAGCGGGCCAGTGCCGGGGACAGCAGCACCGGCGCGCCGTGGGCCAGGGCGAGGGCGAGCACGCCGCTGGAGGCGAACGGCTGCGGGTACGGGAACACGCAGAGGTCGGCGGCGCTGAACCACGCGCTGACGTCGCCGTCGGGCACCCACCCGGTGAAGCGGGCGACGTCGCCGTAGCGCGCCCGCAGCTCGGCACCGAAGCTGTCGCCCCTCGGCCATCCTCGGGTGCTCGCCGCCGGCGATCACGACCTGGATGTCGGGGCGCATCCGGCGGGCCGCGTCCAGCACGAGCTCGATGCCCTTGTACGGGGCGAGGAAGCCGAAGCACAGCACGACGAAGCGGTCATCGAGCGCGAGCTGCCGGCGGGCCTCGTGACGCGGCATCGGGGTGACGTCCTCGATGCCGTGCGGGATCACCGTCGCCGCCGGCAGGATCCGCTTGAACGGCTCCTCGTGGACGATCGTCGCCGCCCCGGCCCGGCTGATCGCCGACTGCACGCCGGCGATCCCGCGGCGGGCGACGACGGCCGGCGCGGCGACGCGGTGCAGCCGGGTGTAGCTGCCGGTCGATCGTCGACGGCTCGACGACCTGGTGCATCGTCGTCACGAGCGGGGCGTCGCCGAGGGTGCGGCGGGCCGCACCGAGGGCGGGCACGAGGCCGACGAGCGCGCGTCGGCCCGCCGTAGAGGAACAGCTCGAACTGCAGGTGCACGACGCGGGCGGAGCGCTCCGCCGCGGCGCGCAGCGCGCACCGGCAGCGCCCGGCGTCCCATCGGGAAGCTGCGGCGCACCGAGATCGGGCCGTCGGTGAACTCGGCCGGGTCGCCGTCGAGCTCCGGCGCGATGACCTCGACGGCGAGGCCGGTCGACGGCGAGGCCGTGGGCCAGGTTGGCGGTGTACGACGCGACGCCGCTGTGGCCGCCGTGGCGTTCGCCGGCGGGCGGGTACGGAGCGATGAGGGCGAGGTCGGGACGGCGCTCAGGCAGCATGGACATCGAGCCGTCCGAGGGATCCCGCGTCGGTCGGCGCCACATCGAGCACCGTCCCCGCCCCCCGAACCGGTGCACCCGACGCCGGCCCCACCGGCATCGTGCGGTGGTGGATCCACAACCGCAGGGCGCTCCTCAACATGCGCGACGCGTCCGCCGCGGCACTCAGCTTCGACCCGGCCTGGTCGATCCAGACCGTCGGCACCTCGACGAGGTGGAAGCCCAACCGGTCGGCCACGACGAGCAGGTCGACGTCGAACAGGAAGTCGCGTGACGACATCAGCGGCACGACCCGCTCGACGACGCGCCGGTGGATGACCTTGGCGCCGCACTGCGTGTCGGCGTAGCGGCAGGTGGAACAGGTGGCGCACGCCCCACGCGAACCCGCTCGACGTGAGCGCGCGGCCGCGGCCACGGGTGCACGGCGTGAACGACGCCGGCAGCCGACGGCTGGCGATCACCCCGTCGGCGTCGCCGGCCAGCAGCGTCATGCGGGCCAGCTCGGCCGGCGGCGTGGCGCAGTCGGCGTCGACGAAGGCGACGAGCTCGGCGTCGCTGCGACGGAACGTCTCCATCAGGACGCCGCCCTTGCCGAGCTTCGGGAACTCGTGCAGCACCACCCGCTCGTCGTCGGCGGCATGCGCCCGCACGACGTCCGAGGTGTGGTCGTCGCAGCCGTCGAGGGCCACGAGGAAGCGGACGTCGGCTTGCGGGAAGCCGGTCCGGTAGGCCCGCAGCGTGCGGTCGATGCGCTGCTCTTCGTTGTGGGCAGGGATGACGATGTCCAAGGACACGTTGCAGCCTCCTTCGTTCCTGGGCGGGTGGCGTCGGGTCTGCTGGGGGTCGTCGACCGGTGCCACCACTGGGGGGTCGATGGCGCCGGTTCGCTTCTGATGTAAGCAACAACCGCGGGAGCCGTCTCGGCAGAGAGCGCCTGTTCACATGATCGGAACACGCCGTTCTCCCGCGGCGGGAATTGGTACGTCGACGGACCGTAACCATGCTCGTGCGACCGCTGCACGCGACTCCGACGGTCTTGGACGAATCTTCGACAACCGTTCGCCTGCCGCTTTCCTTCCTCAGGAAGTATCTTCGGAGCCGTCTTCGTTCTGTGTCACCGCAGGTGTCGGCGACGCATGTGCGGTGACACCGGGCACGGAATCGACCGGCGGTCAGCCGCCGGAGAGGGCCATCACGTCGTCGTCGTCGGGCACGGTGAGGTCGTGCTCGAGCTGATCGGCGTCGTCGAGGAAGCCGGACGGCAGGGCGACCTTGATCGGCCCGTTGGTGTGGCCGCGCCGGATCCGCTCGCCGCCCTCGACGACGGTCGCCGCGGGATCGAGCTCGGCGACGATGTCCTCGAGCTCGGCGATCGACGAGACCTGCGCGGCGCGCCGGCGGACGTCGCTGCCGACCGGGTAGCCGGTGAGGTACCACGAGGCGTGCTTGCGGAACGTCCGCATCGCGATCCGCTCACCACCGTCGCCGTCGTGATGGACGGCCAGGGCCCGGGCGTGGTCGACCATCACGCGCGGTGGCGAACCCGAGCGGACGTGACGCCGGCGCCGGGCGACCGGCGAGCACCTCGAGCAGGTCGCCGAACAGCCACGGCCGGCCGAGGCAACCGCGACCGACGACGACCCCGTCGCACCCCGTCTCGTCCATCATCCGAACGGCGTCGACGGCCTCCCAGATGTCGCCGTTGCCGAGCACGGGGATCGACGGGACGTGCTCCTTCAGGGCGCCGATGGCTTCCCAGCGGGCGGCGCCGGCGTAGTGCTGCTCGACGGTGCGGGCATGCACGGCGATCGCCACGACGCCCTCGTCGGCGCAGATCGATCCGGCCCGCAGGTGGGTCAGGAAGCCATCGTGCAGCCCGAGGCGGAACTTCGCCGTCACCGGGACGCCGTACGGCGCCGCGGCCCGCACCGTCGACGCGACGATCGCTCGCAGCAGCGCCGGGCGCGCCGGCACCGCGGCGCCGCCACCCTTGCGCGTCACCTTCGACGCCGGGCACCCGAAGTTGAGGTCGACGTGGTCGACGAGGCCGCGCCCGCACAGGCTGTCGACCGCCCGGCCCATCTGGGCCGGGTCGGAGCCGTAGATCTGCAGGCTGCGGGGATGCTCGTCGGGCCCGAACGTCATCATCCGCGCCGTCTTGGCGTTGCCGTGGACGACGGCCGTGGCCATCACCATCTCGTTGACGTAGACGAGCCCGGGACCGAACCGTCGGCACAGGGCGCGGAAGGGGGCGTTGGTCACCCCCGCCATCGGCGCCAGCACGACCGGCGCCGCCGGCACGAAGTCGCCCAGCCGCAGTTCCACGGCCACGAGGCTACGGCGCCGGCCGCGTCGGCCCGGAGGTGCACGTGCCGGATCGCGACGCGGGTGTTCGGTCAGCGCCGAGCGCTGGCCGCAGTGGGTCCGTCCCGCTCTGGGCGATCAGTCGTCGAACTGCATCCGCAGGTTCGGGTAGGCGCCGGTGTCGAGTGGTGACGGGCCGTCGAGGCGGAGGCGGTGCCACCCGGCGGCGGCGATCATCGCCGCGTTGTCGGTGCACATCGCCCGGCTGGGCAAGAAGCCATGGAGGCCGTCCTCGTGACAGGCGTCGAGGAGGTCCTCGCGCAGCTTCGAGTTGGCCGCCACCCCGCCGCCGAGGGCGAGGCCCTTGGCGCCGACCTCGCCGCGCCGCCCGCCGCGCCTTGAGCACGAGGACGTCGACGACGGCGGCCTGGAACGACGCCGCCACGTCGGCCGTGTCGACATCGGGGTGCTGGCGGACGTGGTTCATCACCGCCGTCTTGAGCCCCGAGAAGCTGAGGTCGAGGCCGTCGTTGCGCATCGCCCGTGGGAAGTCGATCGCCTCGGGGTCACCCTCGGTGGCGACCCGCTCGATCGCCGGGCCGCCCGGGTACCCGAGTCCGAGGAAGCGGGCGACCTTGTCGAACGCCTCACCGGCGGCGTCGTCGATCGTCTGGCCGAGCAAGCGGTAGTGGCCTGGTTCGCGCATCTCGACGAGCATCGTGTGGCCGCCCGACACGAGCAGCACGACGATCGGCAGCTCGATCGACGGGTCGTCGAGGAACGCCGCGTAGAGGTGGGCCTCGAGGTGGTTGACGCCGACGAACGGGACGTCCCACGCCAGCGCCAGCGCCTTGGCCGCCGACACACCCACGAGCAGCGCGCCGATCAGACCGGGACCGATCGTGCACGCCACGGCGTCGATGCGCCGCTCGTCCACACCCGCTTCGACGATGGCCCGGGCGACGACCGGGTTGAGCAGGTCGAGGTGGGCCCGGCTGGCGATCTCGGGCACCACACCGCCGTACGGGACGTGGAGGTCGATCTGCGAGCTGACGACGCTCGACACGATGTCGCCGCCCCCCATCACGAGCGCGGCGGCGGTCTCGTCGCAGCTCGTCTCGATCCCCAGCACGAGGGTGTCGGGCCCGGCCTCCTCGTCGAGCAGCGCGTCGAGCTCGCTCATCGGGTCAGCCCGGCCAGCCGCTCGGCGTAGGCCGGCTCCTGGATGTCGTGGCACCACATGACGATGGCGTCCTCGGTGTTCTCGTAGTACTTGGCGCGAACGCCAGCCGGTGCGAACCCGAACGATCGGTACAGCGCCTGGGCGCCGGTGCTGCTGGCCCGCACCTCGAGCGTCCACGCCACGCAGCCGCGCTGGATGGCCACGCCCGCCAGCGCGAGGAGGAGCTGGCTGGCGATCCCCTCGCGCCGGTGATCGGGGTGCACGGCGACGTTCGTGACGTGGCCCTCGTCGGCGACGAACATCAGCCCGGCGTAGCCGACGATGGCCCGGCCGAGGCGGGCGACGAGGTAGTGGCGGTGACCGGTGGCGACCTGATCGAGCTCGTCGTGGAACACCGTCGTCGTCCACGGGCGCGGGTACGACACCCGCTCGATGGCGAGGATCTGGCCGACGTGGCGGCGACGCATCGGCTCGATCGTGACCCGTCCGGTGGCGGCGCGCGGGAGGAAGCGGGCGAGCACGCTCATCGCCCCGGCCGCCTTGGACGCGCGGGTCGACCAGTTGATCTGGGCGTCGGGCTGGCGCAGGTACACGGGACGGATGTCGGCCGGGCTGACCCACTCCTCGCGCAGCGCCCGGGCATGGGCCAGCTGCACCAGCGGACCGGCCGAGGGGTGCGACTCGTCGGCGATCTCGCAGTGGAAGCCGTCGACGATCTCGGCGCGGTAGCGCTGGGCCCCGTCGCCGACGCACAGCGCCTCTTGGCTGCGGGCCAGGAGGTCGGCGACGAGCTCGTCGACCGGACCGACACGCGGCGCGACGACCTGCTGCAGCCCGCCCGGCACCTGGCGGTACATGGCGTAGAACACCTCGCCCTTGCGGGCGTCGACCACCGGCACCAGGACCCGATCGGAGCGGCGGTGCGGGAACGCCAGCAGGTCGAGCGAGGAGATGCCGATCATCGGGATCCGCAGCGCCAGCGCCAGCGCCTTGCCCGTCGCCAGGCCGACGCGCATCCCCGTGAACAGGCCGGGTCCGACGTCGACGGCGATCAGGCCGAGCTCGTCGAGACCGATGTCGGCCTGGGCGCACACGAAGTCGATCGCCGGCGCCAGGATCTCGGCGTGGCGCCGCCCGCGCCCGACCTCGAACAGCGCGATCACGCCCTCGTGCCCCCCGAGCGCCACGCTGACCTGCTCGGTCGCCGTCTCGATCCCCAAGATGAGCATGATCAGCCGTGCTCCTCGACTGCCGCGCACAGCGGCTGCCAACGCTTGGCCCACGTGGAGCCGCTGGGGACCATCGTGATCTGGCGGGCGTCGAGGTCGCCGTCGAGGAGGTCGAGGCGCACGACGAGGTGCTCGCCGAACGTCGACTCGACGACGTCGCCCCATTCGACGAGCACGATGCCGTCGAACTCGGCCAGCTCACCGAGGGCCAGATCGGCGACCTCGGCCAGCTGATCGAGGCGGTAGAGGTCGACGTGGTGGAGGGTCGGTCCACCGGTGTCGTAGCTGTGCACGAGCGTGAAGGTGGGCGACGTGATCGGCTCGGTCACGCCGAGCGCCCGCCCGAACCCCTGGGCGAACGCCGTCTTGCCGGCGCCCATCTCCCCGGCCAGCAGGATGACGTCACCGGCGCGGCTGAGCGCGGCCAACGCGGCGGCGATGGCGTGCGTCGCGTCCAGCGACGCGGCGCGCAGCGACAGGCGGGGTGACGGCGACATGACGCGCCGATGTTATTGGCGCTGCGCCGCCCCGGCCGCGGCCGCCGCCCCGATGAGTCGGCGGGGCACGCGCGGCCCGATGCCGCACACGATCTCGTAGCCGATCGTGCCCAGGTGGCCGGCCCACTCCTCGGCCGTGATGCGCTCCGATCCCTGTCCCCCGATCAGGACGACGTCGTCGCCCCGCTGCACCTCATCGTCGCCGCAGTCGACCATCAGCTGGTCCATCGTGACGCTGCCGATGATGCGCCGGCGCCGGCCCCCGATGAGCACGTCACCGACGTTGCTCAACCCGCGGCGCACGCCGTCGGCGTAGCCGAGCGGCACCGTCGCCACGGTGGCGTCCTGCGGCAACTCGTGACGCAGGCCGTACGACAGGCGCGACCCCGCCGGCAGCCGCTTGACGAACGACACTCGAGCGCGCAGCGACAGCACCGGGCGCAGCCCGGCCGCCAGATCGTCGACGCCGGCACCGGGCGAGATGCCGTACATGGCGATGCCGGTGCGCACGAACCCGCGATGGGCTCGCGGGTGGGCCAGGGCGCCGGCCGAGTTGCCGGCGTGCACGACGAGCTCCGTCGTGGACGTCCGGGTCCAGCGCGTCGAGCACGGCGTCGAAGGCGGCCAACTGATCAGCCGTGTAGGGGTCGTCGACCTCGTCGGCGACCGCCAGGTGGGTGAACATGCCGGTCAGCCGTACGGCGGGCGCCGCGGCGGCGATGCGGGCGACGAGCGCCGGCACATCGGCAGGCGCCGCGCCGACGCGGTGCATCCCGGTGTCGACCTTGACGTGGAGGCCGGTCCCGCGGCCGACGCACGCCAGGGCGTCGATCGCCTCGGGCGTGGTCACGGTCGGCGTCAGCCCGTGGGCGACGATCGTCGCCGCGTGCTCCGGCGGCTGCTCGCTGAGCACGAGGATCGGTGCCTCGATGCCGGCCCGGCGCAGGGCCACCCCCTCGGCCGTGAGGGCGACGCACAGCCCGTCGCACCCGGCGTCGAGCGCGGCGGCGCCGACCGCGACGGCGCCGTGCCCGTAGGCATCGGCCTTGACGACCGCCCAGACGCCGGCCGGCGCGGCCGCCTTGCGCAGCACGCCGATGTTGTGGGTGAGGGCGTCGAGGTCGATCTCGGCCCAGGCCCAGCGACTCGCGCCGTCCTCGCTCACGACAGAGCGCCCCAACACCGCGGGGAGGGCGGCGACGATGTCGCCGGCGACGAGCCCGGTCGCCGGACCGGCGCGGGCGGCCTCGGCATGCAGCCACGCGGCGGTCGCCGCGGCGCGGAACGGATCGAGGCCCGACGCCAGCTGGGCCCCGAGGATCCCGGACAAGACGTCACCAGTGCCGGCGGTGGCCAGGCGGGCGTCGCCGTTGGCCACCACGAGCACGTCGCCGCCGGGCGCCGCGACGACGGTGACCGGGCCCTTGAGCAGCACGACGGTGCGCAGATCGGCGGCCAACCGCCGGGCGGCGAGGAACCGGTCGGCTGCTGGCCGGTGCCCGGCGAGCAGCCCGTACTCGCCGTCGTGGGGCGTGAGGACGGTCGGCGACGTGCGCCGATGGAGCACCGGCGCGGCACCGTCGGCGTCCCATGCCAACGCGAACAACCCGTCGCCGTCGACGACCAGCGGCACGGTGGCGGCGATCGCCGTCGCCCGCACGGCGGCCACCGTGTACGCCTCCCGCCCGAGGCCGGGCCCGACGACCAGTGCGTGGTAGCGGTGGAGGTCGTCGAGGACCTGGCTCGACCAGTCGAACGCCGGCAGCCGGCGCCGCACGACCTCCTCTGGTGCGGCGCCGTCGGTGCCCGGCGTCGACAGCGAGACCATCCCGCTGCCGGCGCGCATCGCGGCGGCCGACGCCAGGTGGGCGGCGCCGGTCATGCCCGGGCTGCCGGCGACGATGCGCACGGCGCGGATCCACTTGTGCGCCGTCGGTGGGCGCGGCCGCCACCACTGGGCGACGTCCTCGGCCTCGACGAGCTGGGCACGGGCGCGACGGGTGTCGAGCCCGATGTCGACGACCTCGACGTCGCCGGCGAGGATGCGCCCCGCTCCGAGGAGGAGGCCCGGCTTGAGGGCGGCGAACGTCACCGTGCGATCGGCGGCGAGCACCCCCCGCCCCGCTTCACCGGTCACGCCGTTGACGCCGCTCGGGATGTCGACGGCCAGCACGGGCGTGGCGCCGACCCGCGGCGCCTTCCACTCGCCGTGGAACCCGGTGCCGTAGGCGGCGTCGATGACGAGGTCCGCCGGCGGCAGCTCCGGCGGGCAGTCGGCGGCGTCGAACATCCGGATGCGGACGCCGCGCCCGGCGAGCAGTTCGGCGGCCGCCCGGCCGTCGTTGCCGTTGTTGCCCTTGCCGGCGATCACCGCGACCCGACGGCCGTACGTGCCGCCGAGCATCTCGCGAGCGAGGCGGGCGACGGCCGAGCCGGCCCGCCCGATGAGCACCTCGACCGGCTCCGGCGCAGCCTTGTCGATGGCCGCCATCTCGTCCGGCGTGACGATCGGGATCACGATGCGACGTTACGGGCGGTGTGAGCCGAGCGAGTCCTCGAGCGAGCGAACGGGGTGGCTCGTCTCACTCGGCGACGACCATCGCCACGGCGACCGGCCCGTCGTGGCTGAGCGACAGGTGCCAGCGCACGACGCCACGATCGACCGCCAGCTCACGCGCTCGCGACGTCACCACCAGTCGCGGCGCGCCGGACGGCTCGACCTCGACCCAGGCGTCGTGGAAGCCGAACGCGCCGAGGCCCAACCCGAGGGCCTTCATGACCGCTTCGCGCGCCGCGAACCGCGCCGCCAGCGACGGCACCGGGTCGGCCTTCGGGGCGACGTACTCGAGCTCGGTGGCCGTGAACAGCCGAGTGCGCATGCCCGGTGTCCGCGACAGGGCCAGCCGGAATCGGTCGATCTCGACGACGTCGACGCCGATCCCGATCATCGGCAGCTCACGAGTTGCGCCAGTGGTCGGCCGTGTCGCTGATCGGCTCGATCAGCAGCTCGTCGACCGGCAGCTCGGCGAGCAGTCGGTCGTCGAACGTGCCCTCGGTCTCCGTCACCCAGTCCACGAGTCGGTCGTATCGACGGTCGTAGCCGTTGAGCACCCCGCGCATCGTCGGCGCATCGAGGCGATCGTGGAAGCGCACCTGCAGCAGTGTGATGCCGGTCGCCGTTCCCGCCTTGACCTCCGGCACCATGATGATCGTGCGCCCATCGCTGCGGCCACGGGCGACGAGCACCTCGCGCTCGCTGGCGACGCGCCGCTTGGTGCCGACGAGGACCGGGTTGCGGTCGACGCGACTGGCGATCTGCTGGGAGATGCCGCCGCGGTCGACCACGGTGATGGTGTCGCCCTCGATCCCGTAGCGGGTGTAGCCGGAGATCTCGGCGACCGCAGGGTCGAGGTCGGCGAGCACCTTGAGCGTGCGGTAGGCGAGCACGTCGCGCCCGGCGCCGGCGTCGATGACCGCCTGCACGAGGGCCCGGTCCATGACCCCCTCGTCGCTGCGGGAGATCCCGACGGTCACCGTCTTCGCCTGGTGCTTGATGGCGTCGACCGGCCGGGTCAGCTCGTCGATGGCGCGCGTCAACGACAGCACGAGGTCGTCGACGAGGGCTGCTGGGGAGCCGACCTTGCCGGTGCTCTCCTGGTACGCCTCGACCGGGCGGTCCGACCGCACGTCGCGCAGCAACCCGGCGAGCTGCACCGCGGTGCTCGCCTCGAGGTGGCCGTCGTAGCGGTGGGCCCGCACGCCGTCGCTGTACTCGGCCACCGGGCGGGCGATGCCACGGCGCACCGACTCCAGCGCGCGATCGGCCGACGAGGCCTCGGCGGCCGCCCGCTCGACGACCTCCATCACCTCACGAAGCGGGCGCGCCGACGCGTCGATCGCCAACGCCGCCTCGTAGCCGAACAGGTGGCCGGCCATCGCCGACAGGACGAACCCGAGCGCCGGGTCGACCGACGGCACGGCGATCACGGTGGCCCCGGCATAGCGGTCGTCGCCGTCGTCGGCGATCACGATCGGCGTCGCCTTGTGGGCCCGGAAGATGGCGATCTCCTTGCCCACGTCGTCGGCGGCGCTGCCAGCGAGGCCGGCGGCGCAGACGAGGATCATCGGCTCCGACGACAGGTCGATGTGCTTCTTGTCCTCGATGACGTCGCAGGCGATCGACTTGTAGCAGAGCTCGCTGAGCTTGATCCGCACCTCTTCGGCGGCGACCTTGTTGGAACCGCTGCCGACGACGGCCCAGTAGCGCTTGGTCGGCGCGAACCGGCGGGCGGCATCGGCGACGACCGCCCGCCGCGCCAGCACCTCGCGCATCGCATCGGGCAGCTGGCGCAGTGCGGCCAGCAGCTCATGGCGGCGCTGTGGCGTGCCGACGCCCGCCGCCTCGCTCATCGCGCACGCCAGCAACGTCCCCGCCGCGACCTGGGCGTAGAACGCCTTGGTCGACGCCACGCTCATCTCCACGTCGCGGCCATCGGACGTGTAGAAGACGCCGTCCGCCTTGTCGGTGAGATCGCTCGAGCGACGGTTGACGATCGCCAGGACGGACGCCCCGCGGCTGCGGAGCAGATCGACGGTGCGGTTGGTGTCGGTCGTCGTGCCGCTCTGGCTGACGGCGATGGCGAGGGTCTCGCTCATGTCCCGCCGCAACCCGAACCCCGACAGCTCGGTGGCCGTGGTCGCCGTCACGTCGAGCGTCCCGCCGGCCAGCTCGGCGAGCACGTTGGCGAGCGACTGCCCGGCCACCGCGGCGGTCCCCTGCCCGATGACGCGGATCTTGCTGATCGAGCCGTCGGCGAGGCGGGCGGCGATCTCCGGCGGCAGGGCGCGAGCACCGACGACGGCGTGCAGCAGCCCGTCGTGCTCGGCGATCTTGCCGCGCAGCGTCTTGCCGAGGCTGTCGGGGGACTCGGTGATCTCCTTCAGCAAGAAGTGCGGGAAGTCGCCGCGGTCGATGTCGCGCGTCGTCACCTCGGCCGTGATCACGTCGGGCGCCGTCACCGGTTGCGCCGTGCCGTCGTAGCCGCGCCGGTCGATCCCCTCGATCGTGCCGGCCCCGGCCGCGTCGAGCGCGACGACCTGACCACCGTGCTCACCGTCGAGGCGGATGTAGCGCGACGTCTCCTCGACCACGCCGTACGGCTCGCTGGCCACGACGTAGCGGTCCTCGGCCAAGCCGACGTACACGCCCTGGCCGCTGCCGTTGAGAGCGAGGAAGATGCGCCCCGGCTCGTCGGCCGCGGCGAGACCGATCGCCACCGATCCTTCGAACGACGCGACGGTGCGACGGAACGCCTCGAACAGCCCGGCCGCCGGCGCCCGGCGGGCAACGATGGTCGGGATCACCTTGGCGTCGGTGGTGATCGAGCCGGCGACCCGCAGGCCGTACTCGATGCGCAGGTCGGCGTGGTTGTCGACATCGCCGTTGAGCACGCCGACGACGAACGGCGGCTCCGCCGCGCCGCCGGGCTGCTCCATCTCGTCGCTGTTCACGGGGTGGGCGTTGGGCTCCGAGATGATGCCGACGCTGGCCCAGCGGGTGTGCCCGAGCACGGCCACCTGGGCCCGCTCGCTGCGCAGGGCGAGGCGCAGGAGGTGGTCGTCGGCGATGCCGGCACGCATCGCCCGGGTGTTGTCGCCGAGCTCGCCGATCTCGGCCGCCGCCTTGTACACGACCGACAAGCAGCGGCCCGTGAAGCGGGCGGCGCCACCCTGGAACAGCGGGTCCCCCGCCCGTTCGGACAGCGCGGCCACGATCGCCGGGTCGTCCACGTCGAGGTCATGGTCCCAGACGAACACGTGCAGCCCGGCCGAGTCGCGACCACGCACCTCCATGCGGTCGACCGCCGACAGCGCCTGCTGGATCGCCAGGTAGCCGGCCAACGCGCTCGGACCGGCGTGGCGCCCGGCGAGGTCGACGACGGCGACGGCCGTGCGCAGACGATCGCGCCGGATCGCCCACAGCGGGTCACGCAGGGCGATCAGCTCGGCGCTGCGGCGCTCGAGCACGTCGACATCGAGGTCGCCGACGGCCAAGGCGGCGTCGATCTCGGCGGCGTACGCGTCGAGCTGATCCAGCCGGGCGACGATCGCCGGCACCAGCTCGGGATGCTCGACGAGGGCGAGCAGGCCCGGCACGCCGTGCAGGACGGCGTCGACGTCGCCGAGGAGCGTCGCCACGGCGCCGACGTCACCACGCGCGGCCAGCGCGGCGTCGAGACCGGCGAGCACCTCGGTGGGCGTTGGCACCGGTCGTGTGGCCTGACGACTGACGATGCCGACGATCCCGCACATCAGCTGAAGGCTAGTGACTGCCGCTCATCCAGCAGCCTCGCCCAGCGCCCTCACGGCGGCGGCGATGCGGTGGGCCGCGTCGTCGGCGCGGGCCTGGGTCGGGGCCTCGACCATCACCCGGACCAGCGCTTCGGTGCCGCTCGGGCGCACGAGCACGCGGCCCTGACCGTCGAGGTCGGCCTCCTCGGCGGCGATGGCGGCGGCGACGCGAGTCGCCGCATCTGGCATCGGCTGGCGGACCGGCACGTTGACGAGGACCTGTGGCAGCCGGGTCATCGCAGTGGCGGCGAGGTCGGCCAACGGGCGACCGGCGCGGTGGACGACGTCGCACAGGACGAGCCCGGTGAGCAGGCCGTCGCCGGTCGTGGCGAGGTCGCGGAAGATGACGTGGCCGCTCTGCTCGCCGCCCAACGAGTAGCCCCCGGCGCCGAGGGCCTCGAGCACGTAGCGGTCACCGACGGCGGTCTCGACGACCTTGATCCCGGCCGCCTCCATGCCGAGCCGGAAGCCGAGGTTGGTCATGACCGTCACCACCACGGTGCCGTCACGCAGCAACCCGGCGGCGTGGCGGTCGATGGCGAGGATGCCGATGATGTGATCGCCGTCGACGAGCGCTCCGGTGTGGTCGATGGCCAGCAGCCGATCGGCATCGCCGTCGAGGGCCAGGCCGAGGTCGGCGCCCCGCGCGACCACGGCGGCGGCCAGCGACGCCGTGTCGGTGGCGCCGCACCCGGCATTGATGTTGCGCCCGTCGGGGGTGTCGTGGATGGCGACGACGTCGGCGCCGGTGAGCGCCAGCAGCGGGCCGGCCAGCGCGCTGGCGGCGCCGTTGGCCGCATCGACGACGATCCGCAGGCCGTCGAGGCGGCGCCCGTCGATGGCGCCCAGGACGTGCTCGACGTAGGCCGGGCTGGTCTCGACGTCGACGAGCTGAGCCGGGTCGCCGACGGGCGCCGGCAGATCGGCGACGACCTCCTCGATGTGCTGCTCGACGTCGTCGGTCAGCTTCATGCCGCCGCGGGCGAACAGCTTGATGCCGTTGTCGCGATACGGGTTGTGGGAGGCCGAGATCACCGCGCCCAGGCACCCGCGCCGAGCCGCCTCGAAGGCGACGACGGGCGTGGCGACGACGCCGAGGCGGTGCACGACGACGCCCTCGCTGGCCAGGCCGGCGACGAAGGCCGCCTCCAACATGGCGGTCGACAGGCGGGTGTCGCCGCCGACGACCGCTTCGGAGCCGCCGAGGACACGGGCCGCGGCGCGGCCGAGGTCGAGGGCGAACGAGGCGGTGAGGTCGCCGTTGGCGACGCCGCGGACGCCGTCGGTCCCGAACTTCACCGCAACGTCCGGACGCGGCTGCTCGATGGCACCATCGACGGGGCGCCCCGATCGGTCAGCGCTTGGTGAACTGCGGCGCCTTGCGGGCCTTCTTGAGGCCGTACTTCTTGCTCTCCTTCTTCCGCGAGTCGCGGGTGAGGAGACCGGCCTTCTTCAGGGTGCCACGGGTCTCGGGCTCGAGCTCGGCGAGCGAGCGGGCGAGGGCCATGCGCAGCGCGCCGGCCTGGCCGCTCACGCCGCCACCCGTGATCGTGGCGTCGACGTCGTAGCGCTCGGCGGCCTCGGTGGTGCGCAGGGGCTCGCTGGCCTCCATGCGGTGGGCCGGCGTCGTGAAGTAGTTCTCGAACGGGCGACCGTTGACGGTGATCGTGCCGGAGCCGGGACGCAGGCGGGCCCGGGCGATGGCCTCCTTGCGGCGGCCGGTCGTCTGGGTGAGCGGGGTGGCCATCTGGGGTGCCTCCTCAGCGGGCCTTCGCCGCGGACAGGTCGAGGGGTTCGGGGGACTGCGCCCCGTGCGGGTGATCGGGGCCGGCGTAGACCTTCAGCTTGGTCAGCATCTGACGGCCGAGCGGGCCCTTCGGGAGCATGCCCTTGACGGTGCGGCGGATGGCGTCCTCCGGCTTGCGGGCGTGCAGCTCGCCGTAGGTCTCCGACTTGATGCCGCCCGGGTAGCCGCTGTGGCGCCACACGCGCTCGCGGTCGGCCTTGCCGGCGGTGAGGACGATCTTCTTGGCGTTGACGACGACGACGTGGTCGCCGGTGTCGAGGTGCTGGGCGAAGGTCGGCTTGTGCTTGCCGCGCAGGACGCGGGCGATCTCCGTGCACATCCGGCCGAGGACGAGGCCATCGGCGTTGACGACGTGCCAGTCACGCTGGATCTCGCTGGCTTTCGGGGAGTATGTGCGCATGCTCGTAGACCTTCGAAAAAGGGAACCGGGTTACGTTATCGGGCGCTGACCGCCGCCACCAACGGTGCGGGAGACGTGGAACACTCCAAGCATGAGCGAGCGAGTCTTCGAGCGAGCGAGTCATCATTGCGGTCCTTTCGCTCACTGGTGCCCCTCGATGGCGGCGGCACTGAGCCCGGCGGCGTCGTGTGGTGGAGCACCAGTGAGCGCGGAGCTGGTCCGGACGGTGACGGTGACGGGGGCGGCGAGCGTGGCGGCGAAGCCCGATCGGGCCTCGTTGTCGCTCGGGGTGCAGTCCCGCCGGCCCGCGCCCACTCGGCGATGCGTGACGTCGACGAACGGGCGGCGACCCTGGTCAGCGCGCTGCGCGACGCCGGAGCCGTCGACGAGGACCTGCGCACGACCGGGCTCAGCCTGTGGTTCGACCCGAACGAGCGGGAGTACTCGGCGTCCTACACCGTGACCGTCGCCGTCGCCGTCCGACGAGGTCGGCCGCTTCCTCGATGCCGCCACGGAGGTGGCCGGTGACGAGCTCACGATGAACGGGGTGAGCTTCTCGATCGAGGACCCGGCCCCGCTGCTGGCGCCGCTGCGCGAGCTCGCCGTCGCCGACGCCCAGGCCAAGGCGCGGGTGCTGGCGGCGGCCGCCGACTGCGAGCTCGGCCCGGTCGTCACGATCGTCGAAGGTGGAGGCGGCGCGATGCCGGTCTTCAAGGGTGGCGCCGGCATGCGGATGGCGATGGCCGCCCCGATCGAGGCCGGCACCGAGGTCCTCACCCTGCAGATCACGGTCACCTACGAGCTCACGTTCTGACCGGATCCGCCAACTGTTCGCGGTGGCGGCCACTGGGTGGCCGCCAGTGTGAAAAGTTGGCGGATCCGGCCATCCGGATCCGGGCGGGCGGTCAGAACGTCGCCGCGAAGAGGTCGGCGGGGCCGGCGGTGACGGCCGGCAGCAGGCCGTGCACCTGGGGCAGGACCTGGGTGGCGAAGAAGTGGGCGGTGACCACCTTCTGGTCGAGGAACTCGGCCGAGAACCCAGACCCGTCGCCGGCCCGCAGCCCGGCCGCGGCGATGGCGCCACGTGTGAGCATCCACGCACCGGTCACGATCCCGGTGAGCCGGAGGTACGGCGTCGCCCCGGCGAACGCGTTGTTGGGGTCAGCCGGCCCGTTGGCCAGCAGCCACGCCGTCGCCTCGCGCAGCACGGCGACCCCGTCGGCGAGGGCCGTGCCGACCGCCGCCAGCTGGCCGCCTGCGGCGCTCGCCTCGGCCGCGGTGGCGGCGATGCCGTCCACGAACTCGGTGATCGCGGCGCCGCCACGCAGGCCGAGCTTGCGCCCGACGAGGTCCATCGCCTGGATCCCGTTGGTGCCCTCGTAGATCGGGGCGATGCGGGCGTCCCGGTAGTGCTGGGCGACGCCGGTCTCCTCGATGTAGCCCATCCCGCCGTGGACCTGGACGGCGATCGACGTCATCTCGACGCCGAGGTCGGTGCCCCATCCCTTGGTGATCGGGGTGAGGATCTCGGCCCGCTCCTGGGCCGCGGCGCGCGCCGCGGCGTCGGGATGGACCCGGGCCAGGTCGACCGCTTCCGCGTTCAGGTAGGCGATGCCCCGGATGGCCTCGATGTGGGCCTTCATCGTCAGCAGCATCCGGCGCACGTCGGGGTGATCGACGATCGCCGACTCGCCGCTGGCGCCCGGCGCCTTGCCCTGCCGCCGCTCGTGGGCGTACGCCACGGCCTGCTGGTAGGCGCGCTCGGCGATGGACAGCCCCTCGACACCCACCGAGAGGCGGGCGTTGTTCATCATCGTGAACATGTAGCGCATGCCCTGGTTGGGCTCGCCGATGAGGTAGCCGACGGCGCCGTCGTAGGCCATCACGCACGTCGGGCTGGCGTTGATCCCCAACTTGTGCTCGATCGACACGCACTCGAGCGCGTTGCGCTCGCCGAGCGACCCGTCGTCGTTGACGAGGAACTTGGGCACGATGAAGCACGAGATGCCGCGGGTGCCCGGCGGCGCGTCGGGCACGCGGGCCAGCACGAGGTGGACGATGTTGTCGGTCAGGTCGTGCTCGCCGTAGGTGATGAAGATCTTCTGCCCGGTGATCCGCCACGTCCCGTCGTCGGCCGGCACGGCACGCGGTCGTCAGGGCGCCGACGTCGGAGCCGGCCTGCGGCTCGGTGAGGTTCATCGTCCCCGACCACTCGCCCGTGACCATCTTCGGCAGGTACACCTCGCGCTGCGCCTCAGCTGCCGTTGTGCAGCAGCATGTCGATGGCCCCCTGGGTCAGCAGCGGGCACAGCGAGAAGCCCATGTTCGCCGACGTCAGCTCCTCCTGCATCGCCACGCCGACGAGCCACGGGAAGCCGCCGCCGCCGAACTCGGGCGGGAACGGCACGGCCGGCCAACCGGCATCGACGTAGCGGTGGTAGGCCTTGGCGAAGCCCTCCGGGGTGGTCACCGAGCCGTCGGCGTTGCGGTGGCTGTGCTGCACGTCGCCGATGCGGTTGAGCGGCGCGAACTGCTCGGCGAAGAACCGCCCCGCCTCCTCGAGCAGCCCGGCCACGGTCTCCGGATCGGCGTGCTCGAACCCGGGCAGCTCGGCCAGCGCCGCGAGGTCGGTCACATGCTCCAGCGTGAACCTGATGTCATCCAGCGGCGGCACGTACTCAGCCATGCCCCTCACGCTACGCCCGGGCCACAGCCCCCGGATCGAAGCCGAACGGCAGCTCGAGGCGGTGCGCCGCCATCACCTCGCGGTCGGCCATCACCTCGCCCGTCGGGCCGTCGGCGACGATCCGGCCGCCGTCGAGGATCACCGCCCGGCGGCACAGCTGCAGGGCGTACGGGCAGGTCGTGGGTGACCATGATCGTCGTGACGTCGAGGCCGAGCACGATCTCGGCCAGCTCCCGGCGGGCCACCGGGTCGAGGTTCGACGACGGCTCGTCGAGGACGAGGACGTCGGGGCGCATCGCCAGGACCGTGGCCAGCGCGACGCGCCGGCGCTCGCCGAAGCTGAGGTGGTGCGGCGGACGCTCGGCGGCGTGGCCCATGCCGACCGCGTCCAACGCCTCGGCGGTGCGGGCGGCCAGCTCGTCGCCGCGCAGGCCCGAGGTTGGACGGCCCGAAGGCGACGTCGTCGCGGACGGTCGGCATGAACAGCTGGTCGTCCGGGTCCTGGAAGACGATGCCGACGCGCCGGCGGATCTCGGCCAGGTTGGCCTTGTCGACCGGCGAGCCCGGCGACCGTGACGCTGCCCCGGCTGGCCGCGTTGATCCCGTTCAGGGCGAGCACCAGCGTCGTCTTGCCGGCGCCGTTCGGGCCCAGCACGGCGAGCCGCTCGCCCCGCTCGACGCTGAGCTCGACGCCGTCGAGGGCGACGGTGCCATCGGGGTAGCGGAAGGCGAGGTCGCGGACCTCCAGCACGTTCACGACTGCATCCGCCACGCGAGCGATCGCGATGACCGCCGCCGCGGCGGGCCACGCGAGGCACGCCGCCCACGTCCGCCACGTCGCCTGCCCACCGCGCACCGGCATCGTGCCGGCGTAGCCACGCGACGCCATCGCCAGGTAGACCCGCTCGCCCCGCTCGTAGGACCGCACGAACAGCGCGCCGGCTGAGGTCGCCACCGCCTTGGCGTGGCCGAGCGAGCTGCCGGCGGCGCCGCGTGACTCGCGAGCGATGCGCATGCGGCGCAGCTCGTCGCCGATGACGTCGCCGTAGCGGACCATGAACCCGGTGATGGCGACCAGTTGACGCGGGACGTGGAGGCGCTCGAGGCCGGCGAGGAGGTGCGGCACCGACGTCGTGGAGGCCAGCACGATCGAGGCCGCCACGCCGATCGTGCCCTTGGCCAGGATGTTCCACGCCGCCCACAGTCCCGGCGCCGACAGGTGCACGCCGAGCACCTCGACGCTCTTGTCGCGCCCGAGCAACGGGAGCAGCACGGCGAACAGCAGGAACGGGACCTCGATGACGAGCCGCTTGGCGACGCCGAGCAGCGGCACCCGCCCGATGAGGGCCGCCAGCACCACCATCCCGGCGAACACGCCGAACGCCCAGAACTGCTCCTTGGGCGTGGCGACGACGGCGAAGACGAAGAGCACCGTCGCCAGCAGCTTGCACTGCGGAGCGAGGCGGTGGAGCGGGCCCTCCTCGTGCACGAGGAGGTGCCGGTGCGCGCCGCCCACGTCAGCCCGCCACGGGCTCGGACGGCGCACGCACACGGCGCCGCCGCAGCAGCCACATCGCGGTGACCACCACGAGGAACGTCACGGCGACGCCGACGAGGCCGGCGACGATGGTCCCGACACGCCCGCTGTCGACGCCCTTCACGCCGTAGTCGGCGAGCGGGCCGCCAGCCACCGCGCTCGGACGGACATCGCGATCGATCCCCTGCTCGGCGGCGACCTTCTCGAGGCCGTCGGGGCTCGAGCTGGCGTGCGGGGCGACGAAGACGACCAGCAGGACGGCCACCAGCAGCCCGGCGGCCACGAAGGCGGCGACGGACAGGCGGCGACCGGACATCTCAGGACGCCCCCGCCGGGGTGGTGACCGCGGTCGACTCGCGCCGGATGACGCCGCGGGCGCCGTAGACGAGGTCGGGTCGCGTCGCCATCACGGCACCGACGGCGATCGCCGTGATGATCCCCTCCCCGATCCCGATCAGCACGTGGACGCCGATCATCGAGCCGGCGACGGCGCCGATCGACACCGCGTCGTTGCCCCCGATGGCGTACTCGACCGTGAACGCGATCGCCGCCAGCACGGGGGCCGTGAAGGCGGCGACGCCCGCCGCCGTCGCCACCGACGCCGCCGAGCGCCCGAGGAGGCGGCGGACGAGGAGGAAGACGCCGTACCCGACGAAGGCCCCGACGAACGCCATGTTGACGACGTTGAGGCCGAGCGCCGACAACCCGCCGTCGGCGAACAGCAGCCCCTGCACGACGAGCACCACGGTCACGGCCAACGCGCCGGCGTACGGCCCGACGAGCACGGCGGCGAGGACCCCACCGAGGAGGTGGCCGCTCGTGCCGTTGGCGACCGGGAAGTTGAGCATCTGGACGGCGAACACGAACGCCGCGACCAGCCCGACGACCGGGACCTCGCGCTCGTCGAGCGACCTCGCCGTCATCCGCAGCGACCACGCGACCAGGGCGATGGCGATCAGCCCGGCGATCAGCGAGGTGGGGCCGTCGATGAACCCGTCCGGGATGTGCATCGCGAGCACCGGCGTCTCCTCTCCCGATCTTCTCGATCTTCCCGATCTGCGAACCGGTCGCAGTCTGGCAGAACTGCGAACGGGTCGCAGTCACGACACGTGTCCGTTCGCCGCCGTGCTCCCACCGGATTCCCCATCCGAGGGTTTCGGTGCATCCGAGGGTTTCGTGCGGGACCTCCCCGCACGAAACCCTCGGATGGATCAGCCCTCGGCGTGCTCCCGGCAGCGGCCGACGATGGCGAAGTGCGAGCCGTCGAGCACGAAGTCGTAGTCCCGGGCCAGCCGCTTGCGCGCCGTGTCGAAGACCTTGCTCGGGACGCCGACGTGGCGGCCGCAGACCTCGCACACGAGGTGGCGGACGTCGGCTGAGGCGGCGTGCTCGTACACCGCGGGTCCGTGGGACAGGTGGACGTGGCGGACGGCGCCGATCTCCTCGAGCAGGGCGAGCGTGCGGTACACCGTCGACACGTGCACCTGCGGGACGGCGGCGGCCAGCTCGTCGGCGGTGAACGCAGCCGCCATCGATCGCACGCCGTCGACGACGGCCGCGCGGGGCCGGCCCACGCTGTGGCCGGCCGCCCGCAGGTGGGCCTCGATCTCGTCGACCGGCAGCAGGTGGTCGGCGTAGGTGCCGCGGATCGTCGTCACGGGTACCCGACCTCCCACAGCACGAGGCCGTACGGCGGGGCGACCTGCCCCGCGGCCTCCCGGTCGCGGCGCACGAGGATGCCGCGGATGTCGCCGGGGGAGGCCTTGGCCAGGCCGACGTCGACGAGGGTGCCGACGATCGAGCGCACCATCTGGTGGCAGAACGAGGTGGCCCGGATCTCGAAGCGCAGGTGGTGCGGATCGTCGAGCTCCGACCAGCGCGCCGACAGCACCCGCCGCACGAGCGACGGCTCCGGCTCGCCCGCGGCCGTCTTGGGCCGCCGGCAGAACGATGCGAAGTCGTGCTCGCCGATCAGCGGGTCGCAGGCTGCCTGCAGCGCCCAGCGGGCGAGCGGCTGGGCCACCCACCACGCCCGCCCGGCGAGCAGCGGGTTGGGCGTCGGGCCGTTCCACACGTCGTAGCGGTAGTGCCGCCACGTCGCCGAGAAGCGGGCGTCGAACCCGGCGTCGACCCACGCCAGGTCGCGCACGGCGATGGCCGGAGCGCACAGCTTGTTGAGCCGCCGCCCGAGGTCGTCGAGGTCGACGTCGTCGGGAAGGTCACCGGACACGACCTGGCCCCAGGCGTGCACGCCGGCATCGGTGCGCCCGGCGCCCGTGAGATCGACGGGCTGGCGCACGACCAGGGCGATGGCGTCGGTCAGCTCGCTCATCACCGTGCGCACGCCGGGGTTGGGCGCGAAGCCACGGAACCCGGTTCCGTCGTACGCGACGGTCAGGCGAGCGCGCCGCATCTGGGCCAGGGTATGGCGGTGCGGATCGCGTCGTTCAACGTCGAGAACCTCTTCCAGCGGGCGCGGGCCCTCGACCTCGGTTCATGGACGGCGGGACGTCCCATCCTCGAGGCTCACGCCCAGCTCAACACGCTGTTCGCCGAGGCGGTGTACACGGCCGCCCGCAAGCAGCGCATCCTCGACCTGCTCGCCGAGCTCGGCCTGCTGCACGCCGACGCCGCCGAGTTCGCCATCTTGCGGGTGATCCGCGGGCAGCTCGTCGTGCGCCATCGCGACGGGACCGTGGAGGTCGTCGCCGACGGCCGGGCCGACTGGGTGGGCTGGGTCGACCTGACCCGTGAGCCGGCCGACGAGCTGGCCCTGCGGCACACGGCGATGGTCGTCCGCGACGTCGCTGCCGATGTGCTCGGGGTCGTCGAGGCCGAGGACCGCACGACGTTGCAGCGGTTCAACGAGCAGCTGCTGGCCGACGTCGGCGGCACCCCGTACGAGCAGGTGATGCTCGTCGACGGCAACGACGACCGGGGCATCGACGTCGGGATCTTCGTGCGGGCGCCGCTGTCGATCGAGCACATCCGCACCCACGTCTTCGACGTCGACGACGACGGGTCGTGTTCTCCCGCGACTGCTGCGAGTACCACCTGACCGGTCCCGGCGGTCCGCTCGTCGTGCTCGTGAACCACTTCAAGTCGAAGGGCTACAGCGAGCCCGGCGACCGCCTCGGGGCCGGCCGGCGCCGGCGCCAGGCCGTGCGCGTCGCCGAGATCTACCGCGACCTGCGCGCCGCCGGTGCCGACCGCATCGCCATCGTCGGCGACTTCAACGACTCGATGGACAGCGCCCCGCTGGCGCCGCTCCTGCAGGACACCGACGTGCGCGACATCTCGGCCCACGCGGCGTTCGATCCCGGGCCGCGCCGGGGCACGTTCCAGGGCGGCAACGAGGCCAGCAAGTTCGACGACGTGCTGCTGTCACCGGCGCTGTTCGGCGCCGCCACCGGTGGAGCGATCTTCCGCAAGGGCGTGTGGCACGGTCCCCGCACGGCGAACCCGTGGGAGATCTACGCCACCCTCACGGCCGAGGTCCACGCCGCCAGCGACCACGCCGCGATCTACGCCGACGTGGATCTGTGAGGCCAGTTCAGCTCAGACGAGCTCGATCTTGGCCATCTCGGCGGCATCGCCTTGGCGGGCGCCGAGCTTGAGGATGCGGGTGTAGCCGCCGTTGCGCTCGAGGTAGCGGGGCGCCACCTCGTTGACCAGCTTGTGGGTCATCTCGCGGTCGCCGAGGAAGCCCTGGATCTGGCGGATCCGGTGCACCCGCATGGGGCCCTCGTCCTGGGCCTTCTTGGCCTTGGTGATCAGCTTCTCGGCGTACGGGCGCAGCGCCTTGGCCTTGGCCTCGGTGGTGACGATGGCCTCGGCGGCGAACAGCGACGCACAGAGGTTGGCCATCATCAGACGCTGGTGGGCACCGCTGCCGCCGAAGCGCTTGGACTTGCGTGGGGTGGGCATCTCAGTGCTCTTCTCGGCTCGGTGTCAGCTCAACCGCGCAGCGACAGGCCGCGCTCGTCGAGCTTCTGCTTCACCTCGTCCAGGCTCTTCTGCCCGAAGTTGGTGATGTTCAGGAGGTCGTCCTCGGTCTTCGTCAGCAGCTCGCCGATCGTGTTGATCTGCGCCCGCTTGAGGCAGTTCGACGGCCGCTCCGACAGGTCGAGGTCCTCGATCGGGAGCTCGAGGTCGGGCGAGCTGGCGCCGGCGTCGGCGACCTCGCCGAGCTCGAGGCCCTGCGGCTCGTCGCTCATCGAGGCGACCAGGTCGGCCAGCGAGCGCAGCGTGGCGCCGGCGGAGGCCAACGCCTCACCGGGCGTGATGGAGCCGTCGGTCTCGACGTCGAGCACCAAGCGGTCGAAGTTCGTCGACTGCTCGACGCGGGTCGGCTCGACCTCGAACGTCACCCGCCGCACCGGCGAGAAGATGGCGTCGACCGGGATCACACCGATCGTGCGGTTCTCGGTGTCGCGGTCGCTCGAGCTGTAGCCGCGGCCCTGCTCGACCGTGAGGTCGATGGCGATGCGGCCCTTGCCGTTGAGCGTGGCGATGAGGAGGTCCTTGTTGAGCACCTCGACGTCGGCCGGGCACTCGATGTCGGCACCGGTCACGACCGCCGCGCCCTTCACGTCGAGGCGGCACGTCACGGGATCGGACGACTCCGACGTGACGACGACGTCCTTCAGGTTGAGGATGATGTCGGTGACGTCCTCGGCGACACCCTGGATGGTGTCGAACTCGTGGAGGGCGTCGTCGAAGCGCACCATCGTGATCGCCGCGCCGGGGATCGACGACAGCAGGGTGCGGCGCAGCGAGTTGCCGAGCGTGTGGCCGAAGCCAGGCTCGAGAGGACCGACGGCGAAGCGCTGCCGGTTGCCCGACTCCTCGCTGACGGCCTCGATGGTAGGACGCTGCATGACCAGCATTCGGGGTGGCTCCTGGCTTACTTGGAGTACAGCTCGACGATGAGCTGCTCGCGGACGGGGACGTCGATGTGGTCGCGCTGGGGGAGGTCGAGCACGGTGACGGTCTTGCCACCGTCACCGCCCTGCAGCCAGCCGACGAGCGACCGGTCGAGCACGTCGATGTTGTGCTGGATCACGATCATGTTGCGGGCCTTGTTGGACAACGAGACGACGTCGCCCTTGCGGACCCGGGCGCTGGCGATGTCGACGCGCTTGCCGTTGACCTGGATCAGCCCGTGGTTCACGAACTGACGGGCCTGCGGGCGGGTCGAGGCCCAGCCGGCGCGGAACGTCACGTTGTCGAGGCGCTGCTCGAGCAGCCGCAACAGGTTCTCACCCGTCGGGCCGGCGAGGCGGTTGGCCTCGACGTAGGTCTTGTGGAACTGCCGCTCCAGGACGCCGTAGATGTACTTCGCCTTCTGCTTCTCCTGCAGCTGGGCGAGGTACTCGCTGCCGTTGTTGCGGCGTCGGGTGCGGCCGTGGGTGCCGGGCGGGAAGGGCCGGCGCTCGAGGGCCCGGCGCCCCTTCTCGTTCTCGAAGATGTTGGTGCCGAGGCGCCGGGAGAGGCGCACCTTGGGGCCGGTGTAGCGAGCCATGGCTCAGCCCCTCCGACGCTTCGGGGGACGGCAGCCGTTGTGCGGCACGGGCGTGACGTCCTTGATCGACGTCACCTCGATGCCGGCGCTCTGGATCGAGCGGACCGCGGTGTCACGGCCCGAGCCGGGGCCCTTGACCTGCACCTCGGCGCGGCGCAGGCCGTGCTCCTGGGCGGCCTTGGCCGCCCGCTCGGCCGCCAGCTGGGCGGCGAACGGCGTCGACTTGCGGGAGCCCTTGAACCCCACGCCACCCGACGACGCCCACGCGATGACGTTGCCCTCGGTGTCGGTGATCGACACGATCGTGTTGTTGAAGGAGCTCTTGATGTGCACCACGCCGGTGGTGACGTTCTTGCGGTCCTTGCGGCGCGGGCGGCGCCCGGCTGGCTTCGGCTTCGCCATTCGCTTACTTCCTCACGGCCTTCTTCTTGTTGGCAACGGTGCGCTTCGGGCCCTTGCGGGTCCGGGCGTTGGTGTGGGTCCGCTGACCCCGGACCGGGAGGCCCTTGCGATGTCGGACGCCCTGGAAGCACCCGATCTCGATCTTGCGCTTGATGTCCTGCTGGACGTCACGACGGAGGTCGCCCTCGATGCGCAGGTTCTCGTCGACGTAGGCACGGATCCGCGACACCTCGTCCTCGGTCAGCGCCGAGACCTTCGTGTCGGGGTCGAGGCCGAGGTCGGCGCAGAGCTTCTGCGCCGTGGGTCGGCCGATGCCGAAGATGTAGGTCAGCGAGATCTCCAGCCGCTTCTCGCGGGGGATGTCGATGCCGGCGATGCGGGCCATCAGTGGTGCTCTCTCCTCAGCCCTGGCGCTGCTTGTGACGTGGGTTCTCGCAGATCACCATGACGCGACCGTGCCGACGGATGACCTTGCACTTCTCGCACATCTTCTTGACACTGGGTCGAACCTTCATGACTTCTCTCGCTGCGGATCACTTGTAGCGGTACGTGATGCGACCTCTGGTGAGGTCGTAGGGAGTGAGCTCTACCTGCACCTTGTCCCCCGGCAGGATCCGGATGTAGTGCATCCGCATCTTCCCGGAGATGTGCGCCAGGACCTTGTGGCCATTGTCCAGCTCGACGCGGAACATGGCGTTGGGGAGGGACTCCAAGATCGTGCCTTCCAGCACGATGGCGTCTTCCTTGGGCTTGGGCAGGACGGGCTCCTCAGCTCGAACGGTGGGCCCGGGCCTTGGCACGGGCGAACGAAACGACGGGTCTGCGGACAGACCGGGGATCAATGCTAGCGGTCCAGGGGTCCAACACCACCGTGCCGAGACCTGCTAGATGGCACCGTCGGTCGCCTACTCCTTGGCGTTGTCGACCGAGGTCGTCAGCCGACTGAAGACGTCGTCCGGGTCGCCGACGCCGTCGACGACCGCCATCCGGGCCTGGCTCTCGTAGTACATGATCAGCGGCGACGTCTGCGTCTCGTACAGGTCCAAGCGGCGGTTGACGGCCTCGGGGGTGTCGTCGTCGCGCTGCATCACGTCGCCGCCGCAGACCTCGCAGATCCACGGGTGGCGCTCGAACCCCGACGCCGTGTAGTTGGTGCCGCAGTCGCGGCAGACCCGGCGGGCCGAGATGCGGGCCAGCACGACGTCACGGGGCACGTCGAGGTCGATGACGACGTGGATCGGGCGATCCACGGTGATCTTGTCGAGCGCCTCGGCCTGGGCGACGGTGCGCGGGAAGCCGTCGAGGATGTAGCCCCGCGTCTCGGCGTCGGGGCGGCGCAGGCGATCGTCGACGATGCCGATCATGATCTCGTCGCCGACCAGACCCCCGGCGTCCATGACCTCCTTGGCCGCCAGGCCGAGCTCGGTGCGCTCCCGAACGGCAGCGCGCAGCATGTCACCCGTCGAGATGTGCGGGACGACGTAGTGGCGCGACAGCCGTACGCATTGCGTTCCCTTGCCGGCGCCCTGCCGACCGAGGATGATGAGCCGCGCCCCCGGGATCACGCAGCCGCAAGCCCTACTTCAGGAAACCTTCGTAGTTGCGCAGCATGAGCTGGCTGTCGATCTGGCGCATCAGCTCCAGCGCCACACCGACGGCGATCAGGATGCTCGTCCCGGCGAACCCGAACGTGTTGATGCCCGCACCCCACACGAGGAGGTACGGCAACAGTGCGATCACCGCGATGAACACGGCGCCCGGGAGGGTGATCCGGTTGACGACCTTGGCAAGGTAGCGCTCGGTCTGGGGGCCGGGACGAACCCCGGGGATGAAGCCACCCTGGCGCCGGATCTGGTCGGCCTGGCGCACCGGATCGAAGGCGATCGAGTTGTAGAAGTACGCGAAGGCGATGATCAAGAGGCCGAAGAACGTCATGTAGATGAGGTTCTGGCTGTTGATGATGTACTTGTCGACGAACTCGGCGAGCTTGCCCCGCCAGGAGTCGGTGTCCCCCGTTCCGAGGACGTTCGAGAAGATCACCGGCAGCAGCAGGATCGAGCTGGCGAAGATGATCGGGATGACGCCGGCCTGGTTGACCTTCAACGGGATGTAGGTGTTCTGGCCGCCGTACATCCGGCGACCGACCACGCGTTTGGCGAACTGCACGGGGATCCGTCGTTGCCCGAGCTCGACGAAGACGACGGCGACGATGATCCCGAGGGTCAGGGCGACGATGAGCCCGAACCAGAACCACTTGTTGACCTCGATGATCGAGTAGTAGCCGTACGGCAGGCGGGCGACGACCGAGGCGAAGATGATCATCGACATGCCGTTGCCGACACCGCGCTGGCTGATCAGCTCGCCGATCCACATCAACAGGGCGGTCCCGGCCACCAGCGTGGGGATGATCAGGTAGCCGCGGGGCCAGATCCCGTCGGGCAGCAGCGGCACCGACGGCGCCTGGCGGGCGGCGGAGAAGAACGCCGTGCCCTGCCCGGTGCCGAAGATGAACACCAGCCCGGTGGCCTGCAACGTGGCCAAGCCGATCGTCACGTAGCGCGTGTACTGGGTGATCTTGCGCTGGCCGACGGCTCCCTGGTTCTGGAGCTCCTCCAGCTTGGGGATCACCACCCCGAGGATCTGCATGATGATGCTGGCCGTGATGTACGGCATGATCCCGAGGGCCAGGATCGAGAAGCTCTCGAAGCCACCGCCGGAGAACAGGTTGAGGAAGCCCAGCGCCCCCTGCGTGTTGGCGGCCTCCTTGAGCTGGTGCACCGCGATGGCGTCGACACCTGGGACGCGGATCGAGACACCGAGCCGGTAGACGGCGATCATCGCCAGCGTGAACAGGATCTTGTTCCGGAGATCCGGGATCTTGAAGACGTTCTTCAGGTTCGAAAGCACGTGTTCTCGGCTCGTTCAGGTCGTGCGCCGGAGGCGTCCGGTGATCGTCCGCGACATGAGATCAGCGGACGGCAAAGTCAGTCGTGTTGTCAGCGGTTGGCGAACTGGTTGCCCTTGACGGCCGGGCGACCGGCCTTGCCCTCGGCCTTGAACGGCAGTGGGACGAGCGTCACCGTACCGCCGGCGGCCGTGATCGCCGCCTCGGCCGCCTTGGAGACGGCGTGGGCGTGGACCTCGACCTTGGTCGTCAGCTCGCCACGGGCGAGCACCTTGATGTAGTCGGACTTGCGGGCCTGGCCGTGCTCGACCAGGCGCCGCCAGATCGACGCGGCCGCCGACGACGCCGGCGAGCTCGCCGATCGACGTCGAGGTTGATCGCCTTGTACTCGACGCGGAACGGGTTGTTGAAGCCCTTCAGCTTCGGCACCCGCTGCTTGAGCGGCATCTGGCCGCCTTCGAAGCCGCGGTTGACCGTGTTGCGGGCGTGCTGGCCCTTGGTGCCGCGGCCGGCGGTCTTGCCGCCCTTGCCGCCGATGCCGCGCCCGACGCGCTTGCGCGACGACGTGGAGCCGGGGGCCGGGGAGAGGTCGTGGACTCGCATGATCAGCTCTCTTCGGAGGCGTCCGTGACCCGCACGAGGTGCGGGACGCGGGCGAGCATGCCCCGGATCTCGGGGCGATCGGGCAGGGTGTTCGTCTTGCCGACGCGGCCGAGGCCGAGGGCCCGCAGCGTGCCGCGGGTCTTCGGCTTGCCGTGGGCGCCGGACTTGATCTGCGTCACCTTGAGGTCGGTCATGAACGGACCTCGGCAGCGCTGGAGGCCCCGTGGCCACCCTTCTGGCGGTCGTTGTAGGCGTTGAGCATGCCCTTGGGCACGAACTCCTCGACGTCGAGGCCACGCCGCTTGGCGACCTCGTCGGGCCGCTGCAACGACTTCAGCCCGGCGATGGTGGCGCGGGCGACGTTGATGTGGTTGGCCGAGCCCAGCGACTTGCAGAGGATGTCGTGGACGCCGGCTTCCTCGAGGATGATGCGCGCCGCGCCGCCGGCGATGACGCCGGTACCGGGTGCCGCCGGCTTCATCAGGACGCGACCGGCGCCGGTGATGCCGAGCACCGGGTGGGTGATCGTGCTGCCGGCGAGGGCGACGTCGAACAGGTTGCGCTTGGCCTCCTCGGTGCCCTTCTGGATCGCCAGCGGCACCTCCTTGGCCTTGCCATAGCCGAGGCCGACGCGGCCGTTGCCGTCGCCGATCACGACGAGCGCCGTGAACGAGAAGCGGCGACCGCCGCGCACGACCTTGGCGACGCGGTTGATGGTGATCACGCGGGACTCGCGCAGGCCGCCTTCGGACGGCTCGCCGCCGCCACCCTGGTTGCTGTAGTTGTACGCCATCGTCAGAACTCCAGTCCGGCGTCGCGTGCGGCGCTGGCGAGGGCGGCGATCCGCCCGTGGTAGATGAAACCGCCGCGGTCGAACACGACGGTGTCGATGCCGGCCGCCTTGCTCCGCTCGGCGATGAGGCGCCCGATGCGGGCCGCGGCCTCGACCGTCGCGCCACCGCCGGTGGCGCGCTGATCGGCCTCGCCCGTCGACGCGGCGGCGAGCGTGCGCCCGCTGTCGTCGTCGATGACCTGGGCGACGACGTGCTTGTTGGAGCGGAACACCGCGAGGCGCGGCCGAGCCGCGGTGCCGTGGACCTTCTTGCGCACCCGCCGGTGGCGCGTGATGCGCCCGTCGCGGCGGGTCTGAGCGATGCTGACCATTACTTCTTGCCTGCCTTCCCCGCCTTGCGCAGGACCTTCTCGCCCTGGTAGCGGACGCCCTTGCCCTTGTAGGGCTCGGGCTTGCGGATCGAGCGGATGTCGGCGGCGACCTGGCCGACGACCTCCTTGTCGATGCCGGAGACGACGATCTGCGTCGGGATCGGGACCTCGAACGAGATGCCGTCCGGCGCCTTGACGATCACCGGGTGGCTGAACCCGAGGGCGAGACGGATGCCGTCGCTCCCCTGGGCCTCGGCGCGATAGCCGACGCCGACGATCTCGAGCTGCTTGCGGAAGCCGTCGGTGACGCCGACGACCATGTTGTTGACCAGGCTGCGGGTCAGGCCGTGGAGGGCGCGGTTGTCGCGCTCGTCGTCGGGCCGGGCCACGAGCAGCTGGCCGTCGACCTGCTGCACGCTGATCGTCGCCGGGACCATGCGGGTGAGCTCACCCTTCGGCCCCTTGACCTTGACCATGCGGCCTTCGATCGTCACGTCGACCCCCGAGGGGATCGCGATGGGTGCTTGTCCGATGCGGGACATCAGTTGCCTCCGATCACCAGACGTAGCAGAGGACTTCGCCGCCGACCTTGCGCCGGCGCGCTTCCCGGTCGGTCATCAGCCCCTGCGAGGTGGACAGGACGGCGACACCGAGGCCGCCGAGGACGCGTGGCACGCTGGTGGCGTTGCGGTACACCCGCAGGCCGGGCGTGGAGACCCGCTTGATGCCCGAGATCGTGCGGTCACGGTCGGGCGAGTACTTCATCGTGATGGTCAGGACCTCGCCGACGCCCTTCGGCGATGGCGCGACCTCGTACCCGACGATGTAGCCCTCCTTCTGGAGGACCTCGGCGAGCGCGACCTTCTGCTTGGACGACGGCATCTTGACGAGGTCGTGCATCGCCGTGTTGGCGTTGCGGACCCGCGTCAGCATGTCGGCGATGGGATCGGTCATCATGGTCGTTCCTCCCTCACCAACTGCTCTTCGTCAGACCGGGGATCTCGCCGGCGTGGGCCAGCTCGCGCAGGCAGATGCGGCACAGGCCGAACTTGCGGAACACGGAGCGAGCCCGCCCACAGCGACGGCAACGGGTGTAGCCGCGCACCTTGAACTTGGGCTTCGCGGCGGCCTTGTTGATCAATGCCTTCTTTGCCATCTCGCTTACTTCCTCTTGCCGCCACGGGCGGGCCCGCCGCGACGGCGCTGCTTGGGTGCGGGGGCGTTGGGATCGTCGGTCGTGCGGAACGGGAACCCGAAGGCGTCCAGCAGGGCCTTGCCGGCGGCATCCTCGGTCGCCGTGGTGACGATCGTGATGTCCATGCCGCGGCGGGATGTCGATCTTGTCGTAATCGATCTCGGGGAACACGGTCTGGTCGTTGAGCCCGAACGTGTAGTTGCCGCGCCCGTCCCACGACGTCGGCGGCAGGCCGCGGAAGTCACGGATCCGGGGGATCGCGACGGCGATGAGCCGGTCGAGGAACTCCCACATGCGGTCGCCGCGGAGCGTGACCTTGGTGCCGATCGACTGGCCCTCGCGGAGCTTGAAGCCGGCGATCGAGTTCTTGGCCTTGGTCACGATCGGCTTCTGGCCGGCGATCAGGCCGAGGTCGGCGACGGCGCCCTCGAGCAACGACGGCTGCTGGGTCGCCCGACCGACGCCCATGTTGATGACGATCTTGGTGAGGGCCGGGACCTGCATGACGTTGCCGAGGCCGAGCTGCTGCTGCAGGTTGGCCTTGATCTCGTCGGTGTACTTCTGCTTCAGCCGCGGTGGGCTGCTGACCGGCGCGGTCGTCGCGTCTGGGGTGATGACGTCGCTCATCAGATGACCTCCGTCTTCCCGCCGCCGACACGGGCGACGCGGACCTTCTTGCCGTCGCGAACCTCGTAGCCGACGCGCACGGGCTTGCCCTTGTGCACGAGGGCCACGTTGCTCACGTGGATCGGCATGTCGCGGTCGATGATGCCGGCGCGGTCGTTGGCGCGGCGGGCCTTGGCGTGCTTGGTCGCCGTGTTGACGCCGGTGACGATCACCTTGTCGGCGGTCGGCAGCACGCGCTGCACCTCGCCCTGCTTGCCCTTGTCCTTGCCGGTGAGCACCACGACGGTGTCACCCTTCTTCAACTTCACCTCAGAGCACCTCCGGTGCGAGGGAGACGATCCGCATGAAGCGGCGATCGCGCAGCTCCCGGCCGACTGGGCCGAAGATGCGGGTGCCGCGGGGGGTCATGTCGTCCTTGATGAGGACGGCGGCGTTCTCGTCGAAGCGGATGTAGCTCCCGTCGGGACGCCGCTTCTCCTTCTTCGTGCGCACGACGACGCACTTCACGACGTCGCCCTTCTTCACGCCGGCGCCCGGGATGGCGTCCTTCACGGTCGCCACGAAGATGTCGCCGATCGAGGCGTAGCGGCGGCGTGTGCCACCGAGCACCTTGATCACGAGGACCTCCTTGGCGCCGCTGTTGTCGGCGACGCGGAGGCGGGATTCCTGCTGGATCACTTGGCGCGCTCCAGGACATCGGTGATGCGCCAGCGCTTCTGCTTGGACAGCGGCCGGCACTCCATCACCCTGACGCGATCGCCGACGTTGGCGTCGTTGGTCTCGTCGTGGGCGTGCAGCTTCTTGGTCTGCAGGACGGTCTTGTTGTACTTCGGGTGCCGTACCCGCTCGATGACCGCGACGACGGCGGTCTTGTCCATGCCGTTCGACACGACGACGCCCTCGCGCACCTTGCGGCGCCCGCGGGGAGTGGTGTCGATCGCTGCAGCGGTCGTGGAGGTGGTCTCGACGGCGTCCGTCGCGGCCGGGGTCTCGGTGGTCTCGTCGCTCATGCCCTGCTGGCCTCTTCGATCTCGCGCTGGCGGATGAACGTGTTGATGCGGGCGATGTGACGACGCACCCGCTTCATCTCCGCGGTGTTGTCGAGCTGGCCGGTGGCGTTGCGGAAGCGCAGGTTGAGCGCCTCCTGCTTCGTGTCGCGGAGCTCCTGGATGAGGTCGCCGAGGTGCATCTCGGCGAGGTCGGAAGTGCGGCGGGCCATCAGAAGCGCTCCTCACGGGTCACGACGCGGGCCTTGATCGGCAGCTTCTGGATCGCCTTGTTGAGGGCGATCCGCGCCTGCTCCTCGTTCGGGAACGAGAGCTCGAACAGGATGCGACCCGGCTTGACGACGGCGACCCACAGCTCGGGGTTGCCCTTGCCGGAACCCATCCGGGTCTCGGCCGGCTTCTTGGTCACCGGCTTGTCCGGGAAGATGTTGATCCAGACCTTGCCACCACGCTTGATGGCACGGGTCATGGCGATACGGGCGGCCTCGATCTGGCGGGCGGTCAGCCAGCCCGGCTCGAGGGCCTGGATCCCGTACTCGCCGAAGGAGATCTCGGTGCCGCCCTTGGCGACACCGCCGGTGCGGCCCCGGTGGTGCTTGCGATGGGCGACCTTGCGCGGCATCAACATGTCAGTCGTCTCCCCGGAAGTGCGGCGTCTCGTGCTCGCTCTGGGTGCGGCGAGCGATCGCCTCTTCCTCGTCGAGCAGCTTCTCCAGCTCGGGATCGGCTTCCTTGAGCAGCGGCTGGGTCTCCGGCTCGGGCTGCTCCTGGCGGCGGCCCTGCGAGGACACGACCCGGCGCTCGCCGGCCTGGCCGGACGTCTCGCCGACGGCCATCGCCGCCTCGCGCTGGATCTTGTCGTCGTTCTGCGCCTTGTACGGGAGGATGTCGCCCTTGTAGAGCCACACCTTGACGCCGACGCGGCCGCTGGTGGTCTTGGCCTCACGGAAGCCGTAGTCGATGTCGGCGCGCAGCGTGTGCAGCGGCACGCGACCCTCGCGGTACCACTCGGTGCGGCTCATCTCGGCGCCACCGAGGCGACCCGAGCACTGCACGCGGATCCCGAGGGCGCCGGCGCGCTGGGCGTTCTGCACGGCGCGCTTCATGGCCCGCCGGAAGGCGATGCGGTTGGCGAGCTGGTCGGCGACGCCCTGGGCGATCAGCGCGGCGTCGAGCTCGGGGCTCTTGATCTCGACGATGTTCAGCTGCACCTTGGGGTTGCCGGTGATCTTCGTGATGATCGCCCGCAGCTCGTCGGCCTGGGCGCCACGACGACCGATGACGATGCCGGGACGGGCCGTGTGCACGTCGACGCGGACCTTGTCCCGGGTGCGCTCGATCTCGATGCGCGAGATCGCCGCCGACTCCATGCGGCGCATGATCGCCTCACGGATCTTCCAGTCCTCGGTGAGGTACTCCTTGTACTGGCGCTCGCTGAACCAGCGGGACTTCCAGTCCGTCGTGACCCCGAGCCGGTAGCCGTACGGGTTGATCTTCTGGCCCATGACTCAGCTGCTCTCTTCCGTGTCCGCGGCGGGGGCCTCGTAGCCAGCGGCCGCGGCGTGCTCCGGGGTGTCGAAGAACACCTCGGCGATCGTGACGTCGTAGTACCGGCCCCCGGGGACGTGGTACTTCATCGAGTTGGCGTTGCCCTTGATCTCGTAGCCCGCCGGGATCGACCCGTCCTCTGGTGCCTCGACGGCACCCTCGGGCAGCTCCGGTGCATCGGCGGCCGGCTCTTCGTCGGCGGCCGGCTCGGCGTCGTCCGCAAGATCGCTCTCGGCGATGTCGGCGGCAGCCGTCTCGGCGGCCTCCTCCTCGAGCTCCTCGGCCACGTCGTCGGCGACGACCTCGGCCTCGTCGACCACGTCGGCATCGGCGCCGGGCGTGTCCTCGGGAAGGTGCTCGAGGGCGGCCTCGGGCAGCTCCGTGCCCTCGACCTCGACGGGCTCGACGGGCTCCTCGGCACCGCCGCGGAGGCCCTCGGCGCGGGCCCGGCTGCGCTGGACGCGGTCCCGACGGCTCTGCGCCGACGTGCCGGCGCGGCGCCCGGAAGCGACCTGCGCCTGCTGGCGGTTCTGCAGCACCTCGAGGCGCCGCTCGCTGAGGCGGGCGACGACGACGGTGATGTGGCACGTGCGCTTGCGGATGCGGGTGGCGCGGCCGCGGGCGCGGGGCCGGAAGCGGCGCAGCGTCGGGCCCTCGTCGGCGTAGCAGGCGAGGACGAAGAGCTCCTCGGCGTCCTGCTCGTCGTTGTGCACGGCGTTGGCGACGGCGCTGGCGAGCACCTTGCGGACGTCCTTGGCGACGTCGCGCGTCGTGAACTGCAGCACCTCGTCGGCGCGCCGGACATCGAGGCCGCGGATGAGGTCGAGGACCTCGCGCGCCTTGGACGCCGAGCCGCGCAGGTACTTGGCGGTGGCCTTGGTGAGCGGCCGCTCGTCGTCGAGCAGCAGCACCCCGTCGTTCAGCTTCGGCCCCGTCATCGCCCACGACCCTTCGCGCCGCGCTCCTGGCCGGCATGGAACCGGAAGGTGCGGGTGGGGCTGAACTCACCGAGCTTGTGGCCGACCATCGACTCGGTGATGTACACCGGCACGTGCTTGCGGCCGTCGTGGACGGCGATCGTGTGGCCGACCATGTCGGGGATGATCGTGGAGCGGCGCGACCAGGTCTTGATGACCCGGCGCTCGCCGGCCGTGTTCTGGGCGTCCACCTTCTTGAGGAGGTGGTCGTCGACGAACGGGCCCTTCTTCAGGCTGCGCGTCATGGGGATTACCTCCGACCCTTGCCGGTGCGGCGCCGGCGGACGATGAGCGACTGCGATGGCTTGTTCTTGTCGCGGGTGCGGCCCTCGGGCTGGCCCCACGGGGAGACCGCCGGACGACCACCCGACGTGCGACCCTCGCCACCACCGAGCGGGTGGTCGACGGGGTTCATGGCGACGCCGCGCGTCTGCGGGCGGACGCCCTTCCAGCGGTTGCGGCCGGCCTTGCCGATCTTGATCAGCTCGTGCTCGCTGTTGCCGACCTCACCGACGGTGGCGCGGCAGTCGATGAGCACGCGACGCATCTCGGTGGACGGCATGCGCAGGGTGGCGAAGTCGCCGTCCTTGGCGACCAGCTGCACGGCCGTGCCGGCGGAGCGGCCCATCTTGCCGCCCTGGCCCGGGCGCAGCTCGACGTTGTGGACGACCGTGCCGACGGGGATGTAGCGCAGCGGCAGGGCGTTGCCCGGCTTGATGTCGGAGCCCTGGCCGCTCATCACGTGGTCGCCGACGCGCAGGCCGCGCGGGGCGAGGATGTAGGCCTTCTGGCCGTCGGCGTAGTGCAGCAGGGCGATGCGGCAGGTGCGGTTCGGGTCGTACTCGATGGCGGCGACCTTGGCGGTCACGCCGTCCTTGACCCGCTTGAAGTCGATGATGCGGTACTGCTGCTTGTGGCCGCCGCCGCGGTGGCGCGACGTCTTGCGGCCATAGCTGTTGCGGCCACCCGTCCTGGGCTTCGGCGCGAGCAGTGACTTCTCGGGCTTCGACTTGGTGATCTCTGAGAAGTCCGACACCGTCTGGAAGCGGCGGGCCGGGCTGGTGGGCTTGCGAGAGCGGATCCCCATGGCGTCCTCAGTTCTCGAACAGCGGGATCTCGCCCGCCGCCAGGGTGACGATGGCCCGCTTCGTGGCGCTGGTCGAGCCGACGCGGTTGGTGCCTCGCGTACGGCGCTTCTTGCCCTTGCGGTTGAGGGTGTTGACCTGGCGCACCTCGACGCCCCAGATGGCCTCGACGGCGTCGCGGATCTCCGGCTTGCTGGCCGACGGGTGGACCTTGAACGTGTAGACGCCGGTCTCCATGAGCGCGTAGCTCTTCTCGGAGACGACGGGCGCCAGGATGATGTCGCGGGGGTCCTTCATCAGGCCTCCTCCTCGTGCTCCGTGGTCGGCTCGACCTCGCCGGTCTCGGCGTCGATCACGGTGCCGGTCTCGATCGGCTCGTCAGCGGCCTCGGTGGCTCGGGCTCGGTGGTCTCGACTGCGTCGGCGGCCTCGTCGTCGCGCTGCGACGGCGGGAGCTCGAAGCCGGCGGCCTCGGCCGCCTCGGGCGTGGCGAACCAGACCTCGGCGATCGTGCGGTCGTAGTGCGACGAGCCGGGCACGTGGTACAGCATCGAGTCGGCGTTGCCCTTGATCGGGTAGCCGGCCGGCTCGGAGTCGTCCTCCAGCGGGGCGTGCGAGCCGGCGCCGTACGGGGCGTCGTCACCGGGCTCGATGTCGGGCAGCGGCTCGACCGTGCCGTAGGCGTCGGGCTTGGTGGCCACGCCCTCGCCGGTCGGCAGGTGGCCCTGCTCGAACACGATCCAGTCGTTGCACAGCACGTCGTAGGCGTTGAGCTCGCCGATCTTGATCAGCTGCACCTCGGGGAGGTTGCGGAAGGAGAGCGCAGGCGCCGTCTCGAAGCTCTCGATGACGACCAGCACGCGGCCCTCGATGCCGAGGGCGGTGAGGGCGGCCTGGGCGTCCTTGGTCTTCGGACCGGCGAAGCCCCAGTCGTCGACGACGACGACCTTGCCCTCGCTCGCCCGGTCGGACAGCGCCGAGCGCAGCGCCGCCTTGATCATCTTCTTGGGCGTGCGCTGCGAGTAGTCACGCGGCTTCGGGCCGAGGGCGACACCGCCACCCGTGTAATGCGGGGAGTTGGTCGAGCCCTGGCGGGCGTTGCCGGTGCCCTTCTGGCGGTACGGCTTGGCGCCGCCGCCGCGGACCTCGCTGCGGGTCTTGGTCGACTGCGTGCCGGCGCGCCGGCGGGCCAGCTGGGCCGTCACGACCTGGTGCATCAGCGGCACGTTCGGCTCCACGCCGAAGACCGCATCGTCGAGCTCGATGTGACCGGCGTCCTTGCCGGCGGCGTTCTTGAGGGTGATCTGGGCCATGGGCTCAGGACTCCTGGCTCTTGACGGCCTTGCGGACCAGCACGACGCCGCCGTTGGGACCGGGGACCGAACCCTTGATCAGCAAGAGGTTGCGTTCGACATCGGCCTCGACGACCTCCAGGTTCAACGTGGTGACCTGCTGGTGGCCCATGTGGCCGGACATCTTCATGCCCTTGAACACGCGACCCGGGAAGGCGCACGAACCGATCGCGCCGGGTGCCCGGTGGTGCTTGTGGTTGCCGTGGCTGGCGCCCTGGCCCTTGAAGTTGTGGCGCTTCATGGTGCCGGCGAAGCCCTTGCCACGGCTGACCGCGGTGACATCGACCTTGCTGCCGGCGGCGACGGTGTCGACCAGGATCTCCTGACCGACCTCGAAGCCGTCGACCGAGTCGAGGCGCAGCTCGAGGAGGCGCTTGCCCGGGTCGACCGACGCCTTGGCGAAGTGCCCGGCCTCCGGCTTGGTGAGCTTGCGGGCATCGCGGTGGCCGTAGGTGACCTGCAGCGCGCTGTAGCCATCGCGCTCGGGGGTCTTCACCTGGACGACGCGCATCGGCTCGACGCGCAGCACCGTCACCGGGACGATCTTGTCGTCGACCCACTTCTGGCTCATGCCGACCTTCTCGCCGACGATCGCTGTGGTTGCCATTGCGGCTGTTCCTTACTGGTGTTGATCGAGCAGCCCGGCGGGAGGGCTGCTATCCACATGGGCCGATCGCCGTGATCCGGCGCTCGGCGTGCAAATGCTCCGCCGACCCGTTCGGTCGTGCGGAGCATCCGGTCTTGAAGTCGCCGTGCGGTCCCCTGGCCATCCAGCCGGGCGCACACGGACATCGGTTGCGAACTGTTCCGTACGTGTCTGCGGACGAGCCACAGGCACAGTTCCGGAATGCTAGCGGCGTCCGGATGAGCCCACAACCAGCGGGTTCGGCGTGGCGGATCGGTCAACTTTCCGCGCTGGCGCCAACATGCGTGGCGCGAGCGCGAACAGTTCGCGGATCCGCCACCTGACCGCCCGGGGTGGCTTCAGTCGCCGTCGCGGTGGGTGAGCGTGACGTCGAACGTCTTCTCGGTGCCGCCGCGCACGACGGTGATCTGGATCTGATCGCCGGGCGAGTGGTCGCGGATGGCCGCGATGACACCCGCCGACCCGTCGATGGCCGCCTGGTCGATGGCGATCACGACGTCGCCGTCCAAGATGCCGCCGGCGTCGGCCGGCGAATCGGGCGTGACGTCGGTGATCAGGGCACCCTGGCCCCCGTCGACCCGATCATCGAGCGAGACGCCGAGGAAGCCCTCGTCACGGGCCTGGCCGTCCTTCGCCGCCCGCAGCGCGTCGAGCACGCCACGCACCTCGTCGGACGAGATGGCGAAGCCGACGTTGCTCGCCGCCGTGGTGGCGTCGCTCCTCGCGACCGCGGTGTTGATGCCGACGATGCGGCCCTGGGCATCGACCAACGGGCCGCCCGAGTTGCCCGACGAGATGGCGGCGTCGGTCTGGATGAGGCCGTCGAGGGCGCCCTCGTCCGTGATGATCGTGCGGTCGAGCGCCGACACGATGCCGAGCGTGACGGTGGGATCGCCGTCGAGGTCGAGGGCGAACCCGATCGCCAGCACCTCGTCGCCGAGCGCCACGTCCGACGTCGGCGCGAACGTCACCGGCCGCAGACCGGCGCGGTCGATGTGCAGCAGGGCGAGGTCGTTGCCCCGGTCGCTCGCGACCACCGTCGCGTCGATCGGCTCGGTCTCACCGGCCAGGCGCACGTGGATCGTGGTCGCCCCGTCGACGACGTGGGCGTTCGTGAGCAGCTCGCCGTCGGCCGACACGACGACACCGGTGCCGACGGCACGGCCCAGCTGGACGTCCGAGCTGATCGTCACGATCGACGGGCCGACGGCATCGACGACGGCGCGCACCGGCAGCACGCCCGAGCTCGCGCCACCGGCGGCATCGGCCGGTGCGCTCGCCGTGTTCGAGTCGCTGTCCCCCACGGCGACGCCGATGAGCACGCCGGCGATCCCGGTCACGAGGGCGGCGACGCCGACGGCGGCGACGATCGTCCACCGCCGCGACCGATCGGGTGCTGCCGGCGGGCTCGGCGGCTGCGCCTTGACGCCGGGCGCGGGCGGCGGGAGCACCGGCATCTCCCCGTTCTACCTGCTGGGCGGCGGCTTGCCGCCTCGGGTCACGGGGCCGTCGTCGTGGTGGTGGCGGCGTCCGGCGCCGCCCGCAGCTGGAGCCCGTTGGTGCCGTTCATGAGGGTGAGCACCGGGCCGTCGATGGTCGCGGTCGCCGTGCCGTCCAGCACGGCCAGCACCGCTTGCTCGACCTGCTGGCCGCCGTCGTCGACGCACGCCATGCGCGTCGTGGCGATCGGTCCGAACGTGACGGCATCGCCGGCCACCGTGTACGACCCGCGGCCGGTGTTGCAGCCGGTGTCGACGGCCACCGCGCCACCGTCGAGCGTCAACGTCGGCGGCCGCACCCCGGCCGGGATCGACGACACCGCATCGGCGCTGATCAAGGATTCGGCCGTCCACGTCGTGCCCTCGAGCGGGCGGTCGGGGTCGGCGACCTCCTTGTCGACGAGCGTCACGGTGGCTCCTTGCGCGGTGATGGTCAGCGTGTCACCGTCCACGGCGACGGTCGGCTTGGAGGTCAGCACGGCGTTGAGCCACGTCTCCTGGTCCATCAGCGCCGACGGCTCGCAGGCCATCATCGTGTGGACCATCGGCGGCACCACGAGGACGTCACCCTCGACCGACCAGGTGCCCCCGAGCGTGTTGCAGCCGCCGAGGGCGGTGATGTTGTCGCCGTCGAACGTGAGCGACACCTGGGTGTCGGGCACGAGCGTGAACCCCTCGACGGCCGTCGACAGGAACGTCTTGCCGCGCAGGGCGTCGGCGATCGAGGCCACCGCCGTCGTGGTCGGCGCGGCCGTCGTCGTCGACGCCGCGGTCGTGGTCGACGCCGCGGCCGCCGTGGTGGCCGCCTGCCCGGAGGAATCGGACGTGTCGTCGCCGCACGCCATCAACGCCACCGAGGCGACGCCGGCGAGGGCGACGATCCGCAAGGACTTCATGAGCGTTGGACGCTAGGAGACGGCCACCCGGTTCCGGTGGCACCCGTCACCCGGAGCGGCCAGGACTCACTGCGATACGAACTCAGCGCGCACATCAAGCGCTCGGTACGCGTACCGAGCGCTCGTCGTACGCGCCGAGCGTGTGAGCCGCTGGGGCCGTGCCGCTCTGAGTGACTAGCTCGTCTGGATCTTGATCTCGATGTCGACGCCGGCCGGCAGCTCGATGCGCTGCAGCGAGTCGATCGTCTTGGCGTTCGGGTTGACGATGTCGATCAGGCGCTTGTGGATGCGCATCTCGAAGTGCTCGCGGGAGTCCTTGTCGATGTGCGGGCCACGGACGACGGTGTAGCGGTGCTTCGCCGTCGGCAGCGGGATCGGGCCCCGCACCGTGGCGTCGGTGCGGGTCACCGTCTCGACGATCTTCTTCGTCGACTGGTCGATGATCTCGTGGTCGAACGCCTTGAGACGGATGCGGATGCTCTGAGCCATGGGGACGTCGCCTTACTTGATGATCTTGGTGACGAGGCCGGAGCCCACGGTGCGGCCACCCTCGCGGATGGCGAAGCGCAGGCCCTCGTCCATGGCGATCGGCTTGCCCAGCTCGACCGTCATCACGACGTTGTCGCCCGGCATGACCATCTCGGTGCCCTCGGGCAGCACGATCGTGCCCGTCACGTCGGTCGTGCGGAAGAAGAACTGCGGCCGGTAGTTGTTGAAGAACGGCTTGTGCCGGCCACCCTCCGACTGCTTCAACACGTACACCTGGCCCTCGAAGTTGGTGTGCGGCGTGATCGAGCCGGGCTTGCACAGCACCTGGCCCCGCTCGACGTCTTCCTTCTTCGTGCCCCGCAGCAGGGCACCGATGTTGTCACCGGCCTGGCCCTGGTCGAGCAGCTTGCGGAACATCTCCACGCCCGTGCAGGTCGTCTTCTGCGTGTCGCGCAGGCCGACGATCTCGATCTCGTCACCGGTGTGGACCACACCCTGCTCCACCTTGCCGGTCACGACCGTGCCGCGACCGGTGATCGTGAACACGTCCTCGATCGGCATCAGGAACGGCTTGTCCAGCTCGCGGACGGGCTCGGGGATGAAGTCATCGGCAGCCGTCATCAGCTCCATGATCTTCGCCTGCCACGCCTCGTCGCCCTCCAGCGCCTTGAGCGCGGACACCTTCACCACCGGCGCGTCGTCCCCCGGGAACCCGTACTCGGTGAGCAGCTCCCGGACCTCGAGCTCGACCAGCTCGAGCAGCTCCTCGTCGTCGACCATGTCGGCCTTGTTGAGGGCCACGATGATCGACGGCACGCCGACCTGGCGGGCCAGCAGCACGTGCTCACGGGTCTGGGGCATCGGACCATCGGTCGCCGCCACCACCAGGATCGCGCCGTCGACCTGGGCCGCGCCGGTGATCATGTTCTTGATGTAGTCGGCGTGACCGGGCATGTCGACGTGCGCGTAGTGGCGCTTCTCGGTCTCGTACTCGATGTGGGCGATCGAGATCGTGATGCCGCGGGCCTTCTCCTCCGGCGCCTTGTCGATCGAATCGAACGGCGTGTACTCGGCCAACCCACGATCAGCCAACGTCTTCGAGATCGCCGCGGTCAGGGTGGTCTTGCCGTGGTCGATGTGACCCATCGTGCCGATGTTCACGTGCGGCTTGGTGCGCTCGAACTTCGCCTTGCTCATGGCGTGCTGATCCTCAATCTCTCGAAAGCTGAAGGTGGGTTGTCAAAGAACGGAACGGAGCGGCGGCGACTACTCGCCACGCACCCGCTTGATGATGTCGGAGGCGATGGACTCGGGCACCTGCTGGTAGGCGTCGAACTGCATCGTGTAGGTCGCCCGGCCCTGGGTCCGCGAACGGAGGTCGGTACTGTACCCGAACATCTCCGACAGCGGTACGTGGGCCGTGACCACCTGCGTGTTGCCGCGAGCCTCCATGCCGCCGATGCGACCGCGCCGGCTGGAGAGGTCGCCCATCACGTCGCCCATGTACTCCTCGGGCGTGACGACCTCGACCGACATGATCGGCTCCATGAGGACCGGCTTGGCCATCTCGGCGGCCTTGCGGAACGCCATCTGGCCGGCGATCTTGAACGCCATCTCCGAGGAGTCGACGTCGTGGTACTGGCCGTCGACGAGGCTCGCCTTGACGTCGACCGTCGGGTAGCCGGCGAGCACGCCGGCGTCGAGGGCCGACTGGATGCCCTGGTTGACGGGCTGGATGTACTCGCGCGGGATGCGCCCGCCGCTGATCTTGTCGTCGAACTCGTAGCCCTTGCCGGGGTTCGGCTCGAGCGTGATCTTGACGACGGCGAACTGGCCCGAGCCACCGGTCTGCTTGATGTGCCGGTACTCGACCGAGTCGACCTGCTTGGTGATCGTCTCGCGGTAGGCCACCTGCGGCTTGCCGACGGTGGCCTCGACGGCGAACTCGCGCTGCATGCGGTCGACCAGCACCTCGAGGTGCAGCTCGCCCATGCCGGAGATGACCGTCTGGCCGGTCTCGTCGTCCGTGCGGATCCGGAACGTCGGGTCCTCGTCGGACAGCGACTTGAGGGCCTTGCCCAGCTTGTCCTGGTCGGACTTGGTCTTCGGCTCGATGGCGACGTGGATCACCGGCTCCGGGAACTCCATGCGCTCGAGGACCACGGGGTCGCTGCGGTCGCAGAGGGTGTCGCCGGTGGTGGTGTCCTTGAAGCCGAGGCCGGCGACGATGTCACCGGTGTAGGCCACGTCGAGGTCCTCACGCTGGTTGGCGTGCATCAGGAGGATGCGGCCGAGCCGCTCGCGGCGCTCCTTGACCGAGTTGTAGACCTCGTCGCCCTTGTTGATCGTGCCCGAGTACACCCGGAAGTACGTCAGCTTGCCGAACGGGTCGGCGACGATCTTGAACGCCAGGGCCGCGAACGGCGCCTTGTCGTCGGCCTCGCGGGTGACGTCCTCGTCGCCGCGCAGGTTCGTGCCGTGCGTCGGCGGGATGTCGAGCGGGCTCGGCAGGTAGTCGACGACGGCGTCGAGCATCGGCTGCACGCCCTTGTTCTTGAACGCCGACCCGGTGAGCACCGGGACGAAGTGGCCGGCGAGCGTGCCGATGCGGATGACCTTCTTGAGGTCGGCCTCGGTGAGCGGCTCGTCCGCGAGGTACTTCTCGAGGATCTCGTCGTCCTCACCGCACACCGTGTCGAGGAGCTTGTGGCGCCACTCGTCGGCCTCGGCCTGCTGGCCGGCGGCGATGTCCTCTTCGCGGTACGTGGCGCCCTTGTCGTCGCCGTCCCAGATGAGGGCCTTCATCTTCACCAGGTCGACGACGCCGGCGAAGCCGCCCTCGGACCCGATCGGCAGCTGCACGACGGCCGGGGTGGCCTCGAGGCGGCTCTGGATCATCTCGACGGTGCGGAAGAAGTTGGCGCCGGTGCGATCCATCTTGTTGACGAAGCACATGCGCGGGACGTTGTACTTGTTGGCCTGGCGCCACACGGTCTCGGTCTGCGGCTCCACGCCGGCCACCGAGTCGAACACGGCCACGGCGCCGTCGAGGACGCGCAGCGAGCGCTCGACCTCGATGGTGAAGTCGACGTGCCCCGGCGTGTCGATGATGTTGATCCGGTGGTCGTTCCAGTAGGCGGTCGTCGCGGCCGACGTGATCGTGATGCCGCGCTCCTGCTCCTGGGCCATGTGGTCCATGACCGCCGCGCCCTCGTGGACCTCACCGATCTTGTAGGTCTTGCCGGTGTAGTAGAGGATCCGCTCGGTGGTCGTGGTCTTGCCGGCATCGATGTGGGCCATGATGCCGATGTTGCGGTAGCGCTCGAGGGGGAACTCACGCTTGGCCATACCTGATCACCTAACACTCTGCGACGTACGAACACACGAAGGACCCAGGTGACGATCACCCGGGTCTCAGGGTCCCGTCGGATCGGGTTCACCGGTCCTCAGGGCCTGTTCAAAGCTATCGGGAAGCGGTGCCGATCGCGCTGATGTCGCCTGGTCCGACGGGGTCGTCCACCTTGCCCCCGGCCCGCACAGCGTCGATGCGGGAACTGGTCAATGAACGGGCGACGACCGCGGCGAGGACGAGCTGCGCCGCCCCGCCCACGATCCACGGCATCCGCAGCGCCCACTCGCGAGACAGCGGACCGTCGAGGACGGCCACGAGGAGACCGCCGATCAGCCCGCCGATCGGGATCATCCCCCAGCCGAAGAAGCGGTAGACGCTGTTGACCCGACCGAGCAGGCGGTCGGGGATCACGGCCTGGCGCAGGCTGACCGTGATCACGTTCCAGAGGATCCCGGTGAACATCGTGATGCCGAGCAGCACGGCGACGACGAGCCAGTGGGAGACGAACCCGGTGGCCAGGGCGCACGCGCCGCCGATCCACAGGGTCAGGTTGACCGAGACGCCCGGGCCGACGCGCTTGCTGATCCGCGACCCGAGCCAGCCACCGAGCACGCCCCCGACAGCGGACACGGTGGTCATCAGCCCGAACTCGAGGGGCGTGGTGTGGAGCACCTCCTGCCCGAACAGCACGAGCACGGCGACGCTGAGCTGGCCGAGCATGTTGAGGAACCCGAGGGTGATGGCGAACGTCCGCAGCAGCGGGTGGTGCCACAGCCAGCGGAACCCCTCGGCGAGCTCCTGCTTGAACGGCGGGCGCTCGGCGGGCGGCGGCGCCGGCTCCACTCGGCGCGTCACCGCGATGCTGAAGACCAGCCCGGCAGCGGCGGCGAACGAGCCGGCGTCGAACAGGATCGGCAGCACGAAGCCGGTGGCCAGCATCAGGCTGGCGACCGGCGGTCCGGCGAACTGGTTGGCGACGATCTCCGCCGAGTACATCTGGCCGTTGGCCTGCTCGAGGTCGGCGTCGTCGACGACGGCGGGCAGGAACGTCTGGGCGCTGTTGTCGTGGAGCACCTCGCACGTGCCGAGCAGCAGCGTGGCCACGAGGAGCACCAGGTAGATGAACCACTCGGTGCCGACGACGCTGTCGACCTCGTCGGGCGCCGGGAGCCCGCCGCCGCGAGCGAGCACCGCCACGGCCACCAAGGCGGTCAGCACGAAGCGGATGGAGTTGGCGCCGATCATCAACCGGCGCCGGTCGTGGCGATCGGTGATCACCCCCGCCGGCAGCGTGAACAGCAGCCAGGGCAGCCGTTGGACGACGGCGACGAGGGCGATCAGCAGGGGATTGCGGGTGACGGCGGTCGCCAGCCACGGGTAGGCGATGAGGGAGACGCCGTCGCCGAGGTTGGAGATCGTCGTGGCGACGAACAGCTTGCGATAGTTCGCCCCGAGGCGTCGTCTGGCCACGCGGGGAAGCTAGCGAGCGGGTGTCACAACCCCTGGTGGATGTATTCGGTCAGCGCCTGGTTCTCGTTCTCCAGCTGACCGAGGCGGGCCTTGACGACGTCGCCGATCGAGATGATCCCGATCAGCACCTGGGCATCGTCGACGACGGGCAGGTGGCGGTGGCGGCGCTCGGTCATCGACGCCGCCAGCTCGTCGATCGAGTCGCCACAACGGCACGTCACGACCGTCTTCGACATCACCGACGCGACCGTCCGTCCCAGTGCACTCACCCCGTGGTCGGCCAGCGCCCGCACCACGTCGCGCTCGGAGACGATGCCGTCGATGTGCTCGCCGTCGGCCGAGACGACGAGGGCGCCGACGCCATGGTCACGCAGCTGGCCGACGGCGTCGCCCAGCGAGGCGTGCTGATCGATGGTCGCGACGTCGGAGCCCTTCGAGGTCAGGATCGTGTCGACGTTCATCTGTCACCCCCGGAGCGGACCGGACCCAATCCTTGCACGCTCGGCGCGTACCCCGGTTCGGTGATCCGTGTAACCAGGAGTGGCTACGCGTCTGGCTCGTAGCGGTGGCCCAAGCGTTGCTCCTTCGATCGGAGGTAGGCCGCGTTGTCGTCGTGCACCGGCGTCACGAGCGGGATCCGCGTCACCACCGCGACGCCGTGGGTGGCCAGCGCCGCCACCTTGGCCGGGTTGTTCGTCAGCAGGCGCACGCGGTGGACGCCGAGCTCGTGGAGGATCGCTGCGCCGGCGGCGTAGTCCCGGTCGTCGACCGGCAACCCGAGCTCGACGTTGGCGTCCACGGTGTCGAAGCCCTCGTCCTGCAGCTCGTACGCCCGCAGCTTGTGGCCGATGCCGATGCCGCGGCCCTCGTGGCCGCACAGGTACACGACGACGCCGCACCCCTCGGCGGTGATGCGTCGCATCGCCTCGTGCAGCTGCGGCCCGCAGTCGCAGCGCCGGGAGCCGAACACATCGCCGGTCAGGCACTCGCTGTGGACCCGCACCAGCACCGGCTCATCGGCGGCGGCGACGTCGCCGCACACCAGGGCGAGGTGTGTCACATCGTCGACGTCGGCGCGGAAGGCGAGGCAGCGGAAGGCACCGAGCTCGGTGGGCAACCGGGCGTCGGCGACGCGGTGCACGACCGGGCCGTCAGCCAACGTCACCTCGCATCACCAGATCCAAGCGCACGTCGTCACCCAGACGGCATACGGAGCTGAACCGACCACGTGGCAGGGCGTCGATCGTCGGGGCGCCGGGGCCGGCGAAGAGGGGCCTGGCGTCGTCGCCGCCGAACACGGCGGGCGCGAGGTACACGACGTAGTGGTCGACCAGCCCGGCGGCGTGGAAGGCGTGGGCGACCGTGGCCCCGCCTTCGACGAGCAGCTGCAGGACACCACGCCCACCGAGCTCGTCGAGCACCGCACCGAGGTCGCCGCTGCGCTCCAGGCACGGGTGCACCTTGGCGCCGGCCGGCGCCCGGCCGAGCACGACGCGCAGCGGATCCGGCCCCTCGACGTGGCGGACGGTGAGCGACGGGTCGTCGGTGCGCACGGTGCCGGCCCCGACCAGGATCGCCTGGCTCTCGGCGCGCAGGCGGTGGGCGTCGGCGCGAGCCTCCGGGCCGGTGATCCACTGGCTCGTGCCGTCGGGGGCCGCAGTGCGACCGTCCACCGTGGCCGCCAGCTTGAGCACGACGTACGGGCGCCCGGTGCGGCGGTGCACGAGGTACGGCGCCAGCTGGTCGGTGACGGCCGCGGCGTCGACGCCGACGGTGACGTCGATGCCGGCGGCGCGCAGGGCGGCGATCCCCTGCCCGGCGACGAGCGGGTCGGGATCCTCGATCCCCACGACGACCCGGGCGATGCCGGCCGCCACGATGGCGTCGACGCACGGTGGCGTGCGGCCGTGGTGGCTGCAGGGCTCGAGCGTGGTCACCAGCGTCGCGCCGCGAGCCGCGTCACCGGCGGCAGTGAGGGCGACGCGCTCGGCGTGCGGTCCGCCCGGTGGCTGCGTCGCGCCGCTGGCGATCACCGTGCCGTCCCCGGACGCGACGACGGCGCCGACCCAGGGGTTCGGCGCCGTGCTCGTGCGGACGGTCGCAGCGGCGGCGATCGCCGCTCGCATGGCGGCGGTGTCGTCCACCCCCGCCGATCCGGTCAGTAGCGGTAGTGGGCGTAGGCCCGGTTGGACTCGGCCATCTTCTGCATGTCGTCGCGCTTCTTGACCGCCGCGCCGAGGCCGGCGGCGGCGTCGGTGAGCTCGGCGGCGAGGCACTCGGCCATCGTCTTCTCACGACGGGCCCGGGCGAAGTCGACGATCCAGCGGATGGCGAGGGTGGTCGAGCGGCGGGGCCGGACCTCGACGGGCACCTGGTAGGTGGCGCCACCGACGCGGCGGCTCTTGACCTCGAGCGGCGGCTTGATGTTGTCGACGGCTCGCTTGAGCGCGGTCAGGGCGTCGTCACCGGACTTCGCCGCCATCAGGTCCATCGCCTCGTAGACGGTGCGCTCGGCGAGGCTGCGCTTGCCGTGCAGCATCACCTTGTTGACGAGCTGGGTCACGAGGACCGAGTGGTAGACCGGATCGGAGACCAGGTCGCGGCGCGGGGCAGGTCCTTTGCGAGGCATCGTTCAGCTCTACTTCTCGGCCTTGGCGCCGTACCGGCTGCGGGACTGCTTGCGGTTCTTGACGCCGGCGGCGTCGAGCGCGCCGCGGATGATCTTGTACCGGACGCCGGGGAGGTCGCGGACGCGGCCACCGCGCACGAGCACGATCGAGTGCTCCTGCAGGTTGTGGCCCTCACCGGGGATGTAGGCCGTGATCTCGACGCCGCTCGACAGGCGCACGCGGGCGACCTTGCGGAGCGCGGAGTTCGGCTTCTTCGGGGTGTTCGTGTAGACGCGCGTGCACACACCACGACGCTGCGGCGACCCCTTGAGGGCCGGCGTCTTGGTCTTTGTGAACTTCGAGCTGCGGCCCTGGCGGACCAGCTGCTGGATTGTCGGCACGCGTCACCTCTGCGATCGAACGAAACTCGTCTGGGCGGAGCGTCGACCGACGCCTGCGCACAGGACCCTGCAATGTTAGGGGTCGCCCGGCACCGGGACAACCCGCAGACGGCGCCACACTGGGGCGATGCGCGTCGCCGGACTGTTGCGAGGGGTCAACCTCGGACGTCGTCAACTGAAGATGGCCGAGCTGCGGACCGCCGTCGAGTCGCTCGGGCACACCGACGTCGAGACCTACCTGCAGAGCGGCAACGTGGTGTTCACGCCGGCCAAGGGCAGCGTGGCCAAGGACCTGGGGTCAGGGATCAGCGCGGCGCTCGACGAGACCGTCGGGATGGACGTCCACGTCCTGATCCGCACCGCCGCCCAGCTGCGCAAGATCGTCGCCTCCGACCCGTACAAGCGGGAGGACCCGACCAAGGTCGTCGTCGCCTTCCTCGAGCACGCCACCGACGCCAAGCCGGCCAAGGAGCTGCACCTCCCCGACTTCGAGCCCGAGGGCCTGACGATCAAGGGCACCGAGATCTACCTCGACCTCCCCGGTGGGCAGGCCCGCTCCAAGCTGCTCGACGCCCTGGGCAAGAAGAAGGTCTTCGCCAACAAGACGACCAGCCGCAACTGGCGCACCGTCGTCGCCCTCCGCGACATGACAAACCCCTGAGGCCTGTTCCTCAACTCTTTGGTGAGGACGGTCACGTCGTGGCCGCCTCACCAAAGAGTTGAGGGATCCGGCCACGTCGCCCACCGGGTGACCCCAGGGACCGCTTCGGCCCCCGTCCGCAGCTCGCGTGGATGGTCAGGTCGAGCGTTCGGCCGGAGGCCGGGCGCCGCCAGGCGCAGCGAGACACGCGAGCGAGCGGAGTCTTCGGAGCGAACGAGCCATCAGAGGAGCGTCCACTCGGTGGTGACGATGTGGGCGCCGTCGGGGGCGATGACGGCCAGGCGGACCGGGCCGGGGGCGACGGCGTCGAAGGAGAAGCGGCCGAGGCGGTCGGTGGCTTCCTTGCGCTCGAGGTCGTCGCTCGACAGCAGCTGCACGGTGAACGAGCCGGGCGGGACGAGCTGGCCGACGATGCGGCGCGACGCCTCGTCGACGACCATCACCTCGATCTCCATCCCGGGAGCGCGGAAGGTGAGTTGGCGGGCGGTGTCCTCGCTGCGCACGCCGGTCAGCTCGGCGGCGGAGTCGAAGACGAGCTCGGCGAGCTCTTGGTCGATGGTGCGCCAGGTCCAGGCGGCCCTGGCGCCCTCCATGACTCGATCCGGTACCGGGTCGGCGGCGCGGAGCGCCCGGCCCACCAGCTCGAGCAGATCGTCGTCGGACACGGACATCAGAAACCTTCCTTCGGGTCGAATCCGGGCGGCATGAGCTTCTTCAGGCGCTCGAGGCAGCGGGCCCGGGTGGGGCCGATGCTGCCGATCGGACGGCCGAGCATCTCCGCGATGGTCTGGTAGTCGATCGGCGGCACCGCGCAGAGCAGGCGCATCAGCTGCTGGTCCTCGGGGGACAGCTTGGCGAAGGCCTGGAGCACGGCGCGGAGTGTGGCGTCGTCGCCCACCCGCTCCTCGATCGACGGTGCGGTCGGCTCGGTGAGATCGTCGGCGATCGCCTGTGGCGACAGCCTGGTGTTCCCCCTGATGACCCGCAGCGCCTCGTTGCGCGTGGTGGTCGCCAACCATGACGCCAGCCGGTCGGGCTGGCGGATCCGCCCACAGTGCTCGGCGAGACGGAGCCACACGGTCTGGACGACGTCCTGGGTGGCAGCCGAGCTGAGGCGGTACGAGCGGGCGACCGACCAGACCAGGCCGGCATAGCGGTCGACGACCTCGTTCCAAGCCCGTTCGTCGCCCACGATGACTCGGCTCAGGAGCTCCTGCGCCTCCACGACGGGCGAGTGTAGGTCTGGCCCCTGGACGCCGGCCGACTGCACGCTCACAGCAACGTGAGCCGCCCGACCCGGTCGTGATACGTCCCCTTACCAATCGGTCAGACAATTCCGTCCGGCCGGCGTGATCAGGCACCCAGGGCGACGAACGCCGCGCCCACCGGATCGAGCGCACCGCCGACGTCGATCGCCGCGGCGAGCGCGGCCGCCGGTGCCTCACCGGCAGCCAGCCCGGTGTGCAGGCGCTGCATGACGGCCAGCACGTGCTCGTCGTTGACCGGCGTGAGCGGGGCGATCACGGTCGCCGCACCGAACGCGCCGAGCGCGCTGGACAGGCCGAGCAACGTGCCCCCGTTGATCGCCGCCGACGTCCCGACGCTGCACGCCGACAGCACGACGACCTCCGGCATCGACGCCGCCCGTTCCAGGTCGTACACGGTCAGCGGTCCGTCGGCCAGGGCGAGCGTGGAGAACAGCGGGTTGTCGGTGCGGAACGAGCCGTGGCAGGCGAGGTGCACGAGCCCGCAGCGTCCGAAGTGCTCGATGGTGCCCGTGGCGGTCGACTCGGCGGCCGGCACCACGACGGCGCCGTCGTGGATCCCGGCCAGCGCGGCGACCTCCTCGTCGGCGAACCGCAGGCCCGGCCCGGCGATCAGCGCGACCGAGTGGCGATCCCGGCCGACGGCGCGCGCGGTGGCCGCCCATGCGCTGAGGGACGGGCTCACCGAGACCGGACGGCCGCGCAGCGGGGCCAGCGCGCCCCACGGCACGCCGTGCAGCACGCCGGTCGGGACGACCACCAGCGGCCGGTCGCCGCGGGCGACGATCGACGGCAGCAGCTGGCCGGCCAGTGCCGCCGCCCCGTCGGCGAGCAGGTCGGTCGCCGCGTCACGCGACGCCGCCGACCCCTGCATGCGGTTGAGGCGGTGGAGGGCGAACGCGCAGACCTCGAGGGGGTCGTCGAGGGCCGCCGCTGGACCGAGGTCGTGGAGCGTGCAACGACCGCCGCGCACCACGACCGCGTGGAGGTGGCCGCCGAGGTTGGCGTAGGCGATGAGATCGCGCCCGCCGAGGGTGGCGATCGCCTCGGCGACGGCGTCCTCGGTGGTCGTCGCCTCGCCGCGCTTGCCACGCGCCCGACGGGAGAGGTCGCGGATCTCGCGCTCGACGCGCAGCCGCTCGCTATCGGCTTCGCGACGGGCGTCCGGCCCGGCGTCGGGATCGATGGCCGCGGCGCTCGAGACGCGCAGCTCGGCGAGCAGCGCCGCCATCGCCTCGTCGTCCGGCGCCCGCACGAGCGGCGCCCGCCACATCATCGTGCGCATCGACTCGATGCGGTGGAGGAGCTCGCGCGGGCGGCGGTCCTCGATGGCGAGCGCGGCGCCGAGCTCGATCAGCTCGGCGCCGTGGTGGGCGGCATGGGACCGGGCTTCGAGCGAGCCCAGCGCGGCCTGACCGGCGGCGGCTGCCCGCAACCCGGCGGTGACCGCCCGCCGCGCCGCCCTGCGGTCGCCGTTGCGGAGGGCGAGCAGCGCGGTGACGCGCCCGAGCAGCACCTGGTTGGCGCCCCGCCCGCGCGTCGCCGCCGGTCCGGCCTCGGTGAGGATGGCGCGAGCATCGTCGACCCGACCGTTGTCGGCGTGGAGGAGGGCGGCGAGCAGCATCGACGCCAGGGCATCGGAGCGCCAACCCCCAGCGGCCAGCGCCCGTCCGTTCATCACCAGCCCCTCGGCGATCGCCGGCTTCTCGGGCGTCAGCCGGGCCTCGGCCCGCAGTCGCGATCGCTCGGCGACGTGGAGCCAGCTGTCCCGCCCTTGACGGGTGAACGCGGCGACCGCGTTGACGGCGCTGGTGTGCGCTTCGTCGGGCTTGTCCTTGGCCAGGTCGATCTCGGCCGACACGAGCAGCAGCTCGGCCAGCTCGAGGTCGTTGCCGCTCGCCGCCGACAGCTCGACGGCGCGGTCGATCAGGTGCTCGGCGTCATCGAGCAGGTTGGCGTCGGCGAGGGCCAGCGCGTGGTCGGCGTGGACCCGCGGCAGGTCCATCAGCGTGCCGGTGAGGCGGTAGCCGTCCTCCGCCGACGCGAAGGCGTCCAACGCCTCGGGCAGGTTGCCTTCCGTCGTCTCGACGTAGGCGAGGTTGGCGAGCGCGGCGGCGCCGAGCGAGATCTGGTCGTGTTCGAAGGCGAGCGTGACGGCCTCGAGCAGGTGCTCGCGGGCGGCATCGAACGCGCCCTGCTGCGACTCGACGGCGCCGAGGTTCACGAGTGCGGGCAGGGCCGTCACCAGGTCGCCGGCCGCGGCCGCGAGGGCGTGGCCGGCCCGCAGCGACTCGACGGCGTCGGCCAGCCGGCCGTGGCGGTAGAGCAGCAGGCCGCGCTGGATCGCCAGCCCGGACCGGTCGGCGTCGTCGACATCGAGCTCGACCGACTCCAGCAGCGTGCAGCGCGCCGGGGAGGTCGCCACCGTTGCCGACGTCGAACGCGAGGCTGATCGTCACGCGCGCGTGGAGGGCGGCGTCGTCACCGACGCGGGCCAGCCGGGCCGCCTCCTCGAGCGTCGTGCGGGCGCGCGCCGTGTTCCCGAGCTGACGCTCGGCAAGCCCGGCGATCCACCACAGGCCGGCGGCGTCGGGCGCCACATCGCCGAGCCGCAGGCGGGCCACGTCGAGCGCCCGCTGCGGGTCGACGTCGACGAGCGCCCGCAGGTCATCGATCGAAATCGGACCCGCTGACATTGACGTCGAGGGTAGACCTGTGCCTGACTGGCGGCGTCGCCAGGTGACCGCGGCGCGCCTGAGGGAGGGCAGCAGTGAGCAACGAGAGCGTGGCGATCGACCACCCGGAGCGGCTCGGCCGGCTGGCCGAGGTGTTCGTGCGCCGGCGCATCGCCTTCGCGGTGGACGGTCGCGGCGAGCTCGTCCTGTTGCGCCCGGACTCGGTGGTCGTCGACCTCGGGGAGACCGAGGAGGCGTTCCAAGCTGCGCTCGCCGCGATCAGGCGCTACGACGAGCGCCAGGCTGCGGAGATCGGCCAGTCGGACCGCCGGCGCGGTCGGTTGGCCGCCGTGCGGGTGCCCAACGAGGAGCCGATCGCCGTCCACGGTGAGCGGCGGTGGAGCGTGGGGCCCGTGCAGCGGGCGCTCGAAGCGCTCCGCGGTGCCGGCGCCGTCGCCGAGCCCAACCACGTCGTGCTCGGCAGCCAGGTCGTGCGCGGGATGCCCGTCGGCGGCCAGACGTACTTCGCCGGCGGGATGATGTTCACCGCCGACATCGTCGACACCGACAAGGGACCGGTGCTGAAGACGACGTCGGATCCGGCGGTCGAGCCGGCGTGGCTCCCGCAGCCGCTCGCGCTGGCCGGCCACGTGGCGCCGAAGGTGCTGATCCTGGACACCGGCCTGCGGACCGCCGACGGCCAGGGCGCCAGCGTCGAGCACCCGTACCTGACGGCGGCTCGGCTGCACTCGCCGTGGCTGCAGGCGGCCCCGGCCGGCGCGATCGACGACGAGGACGAGTTCGACGACGACGACACCGGCACGCTCGACTTCGAGGCCGGCCACGGCACGTTCATCACCGGCATCATCCAGCAGATCTGTCCCGACGCCGAGGTCCACATCGCGGGCGTGCTGTCGAGCTTCGGCGACGGCGACGTCGCCAACGTCGTCGCCGCCTTCGAGCTGGCCGTCGCCACGGCCGGCCCGTTCGACCTCGTGGTGATGAGCCTCGGCGGGTACATGAGCGACGACGACGGCGAGCTGTTCGGCGCCGCCATCCATCGGCTGCTCGGCGACGGCCTCGTGCATCTCGGCGGCCGGCAACCAGTCGACGTCGCGTCCGTACTTCCCAGCAGCCCTCCCCGGGATCGTGGGCGTCGGTGGCCTCGGCGAGAACGACAAGGCCTGGTTCACGAACTTCGGCGGCTGGGTCGATGCATGTGCACCGGCCATCGACGTCGTCAGCACGTTCTTCGTCGGCCCCAACGAGAAGCTCGACGCGCCATTGACCGGGTGGGCTCGCTGGAGCGGCACGAGCTTCGCGGCCCCGAAGGTGGCCGGCGTGATCGCGAGGGAGATGTACCTCACCGGTGATCGCCCGAAGGTGATCTGGAAGCGGATGTCCGACCACCGTCGCTACCGCTTCCCCGACCTCGGCACCGTGTTCAACGTCTGAGCCCGTGGCGTTCGACCTCGACGACTACCACGGCCCGCTCGGCGCCATCGAGGCCCAGCTGGCGCGACGGCGCATCGCGGTGGCGGCCGATCAGGCCGGCCAGCTGTGCCTCGTGCGCCCGGACTCGGTCGTGCTCGAGGTCGACGAGGACCGGTTCGAGGAGGTCCAGCGCATCATCAGCGATGACGCGATGGAGGTGCTCGGCGGTCCGGTGACCGCCCCGCCGGCGAGCGGCTTCCTCGCCGCCCGTCCGGGTCCCGAGCTCCGAGCGCGCGTGGAGGCGCCGTCGCGGTGGAGCACGCACGGCCTCCGGCCGCTCGAAGCGCGCTTCGCCGAACGGGACTGCAACGTGCATCCGAACCGCGTGTACCTCACGGACGGCGTGGCGCGGCACTTCCGGTTCGTCGCCGAGAACCGCCCCAGCCGTCGCCCCGCCCAAGCCGTGCCGGTGGCGACATCGTCCACGGCGCGGCCGGCCGCCGCGCCGTCCCGGCTGCCCGTGGCGCTCGACCTGCCCGGCCACCGACCCCCGAACGTGCTCGTGCTCGACACCGGCCTGCGCACCCGCGACGGACAGGTGGCCCACGAGTGGTTGCGCGACCACTGCGTGCTGCACTCGCCGTGGCGCGACCTGAAGACCGTCGGGCGCTGGGACGACGAGGACGAACCGGACGATGACGGCGGCGGCCGCCTCGACCTGCAGGCGGGGCACGGCACGTTCATCAGTGGGGTCATCCGCCAGCAGTGCCCCGACGCCCGCGTCCACCACCGTGGTGTGCTCACCAGCTACGGCGACGGCGACGACGCCTCGGTGATCGCCGCCATCGAGCGGGCGACGACGGCGTCGACCGATCCGTTCGACCTCGTGGTGATGGCGTTCGGCGCCTACGGGAGCGCGGCGTCCCGGCCGGCCCTGGCGGCGGCGATCGAGCGGCTGCTCGTGAGCTCCCTCGTCGTCGCGGCGGCCGGGAACGACGCCACGGGGCGCCGCACCTACCCGGCCGCGCTGCCCGGCGTCGTCGCCGTGGCCGCGTTGGACGACGGCGGCCGGGCTGCGTTCTCCAACTTCGGACCGTGGGTCGATGCGTGCACGCCGGCGGTCGACGTCATCAGCACGTTCTTCGACGACGTCGACGACAAGGCCGAGGACGGCGAGCTGCTCGAGCAGTTCCGCGGCTGGGCCCGTTGGAGCGGCACCAGCTTCGCCGCCCCGAAGGTTGCGGGCGTGATCGCCCAGGAGCTGTACCTGCACGGTGGCACGGCCCACGACGCGTGGGCCCGGATCCAGGCCCGGGCCGGCTTCCGCATCCCGGACCTCGGCATGCTCGTCAACTGCTGACCGGCGCCATCGTCAGGAACGCCGCACGGCGGCGCGGCAACGTACCCCAGCCTCGGGACCGCCGCCGACCGAGTCACCGGCGCGACGGGCCGCGAGGTGCGAGCATGGCCCGGTGCTCGTCGACGCCGCGTGGTACGTCGAGGGTCGCCGCATCCTGGAGACCGATTCGATCGAGAAGCTGGCGGCCGAGCGCGGGGGCGCCGGGTTCGGCTGGCTGGGCCTGCGGATGCCGAGCGATCACGAGCTGGACACGGCACGCGACGCCTTCGACCTGCCGGAGCTGGCGATCGCCGATGCCCGTCACAAGCACGATCGGCCCAAGGTCGAGCGCCACGGCGACTGCCTGCTGACCGTCGTGCCGACGGCGTGGTACGTCGACGACCGCGAGGAGGTCGAGTTCGGCGAGCTCTTCCTCTTCGCCGGGCGCGACTACCTGCTCACCGTCCGCTACGGGCAGGCGGCGCCGCTGACCGACGTCCGCCAGGAGCTGGAGCAGCACCCGGCGCGCCTCGCCCGCGGCCCGGGCGCGGTGCTGCAGGCCGCCCTGCTCCACGTCGTCGAGTCCTACGAGCCGGTGATCGAGGGCCTCGAGCACGACGTGCGGGAGGTCGAGCGCGACGTCTTCAACGAGGAGCGGGCGCAGCCCACCAAGCGCATCTACCTGTTGATCCGCGAGGTGCTCGACTTCCTCGTGGCCCTCGAGCCGATGTCGGCGGCCGTCAAGAAGCTGACGTCCGCCGAGTGCATGGCGTGGGTGCACCCCGACATCGTCCCGCTGTTCCGTGACGTCGACGACGCCCTGTCAGACGTCGTCGAGCGCGGTCGGACCGTCCACCAGCTGCTGCAGAACGCGCTGATGGCCAGTCGCGCAGAGGCCGAACGCCAGCAGAACGAGGACACCCGCAAGATCTCGGCCTGGGCCGCCATCGGCATCGTGCCGACGATCGTCGCCGGCTTCTTCGGGATGAACCTCGGCGGCATCCCGCTCGCCGAGCATCCCCTCGGCTTCGCGGTCGTCAGCGCGTTGACGCTGGTGACGTGCTTCGCCCTGTGGCGCCTGTTCAAGCACACCGGCTGGCTGTAGACGCGTTTCGGTCCGGATCCTGGTCGCACGGGCGACCAGGATCCGGACCAAGACGATCGCGGCCGGCGTCAGGTGACGGTCAGGGCCTGCTGCATGCCGGCGGTGAAGTGGGGCGGGCCGGAGCCCTCGGTGTCGCCGGTGGTGCCGATCGGGATCGGGCACAGCACGAGGTACTCGCCCGGTTCGAGCCGCACCGCGCCCGACCCGGGCACACCCGGAGGCGCCGCCACGCCGAGCAACGTCTCGACCTTGCCCTCACCGGACGGGTCCGACAGCAGCTGCTCGAACGAGTCGGTGACGCCGTCCTTGCGCTTGACGATCACGAGGACGTGGAACTCCTTGCCCTTGTTCGTCATCTCGAACGAGTAGTCCCCCGCCTTGAGGGTGTCCGGGACGCCGGTGAAGTGGTAGTCCTCCGCCGTCACGGCGACCTTCGTCCACCCGCAGTTCGCGGCCGCCCACTCGTTCGAGGCGGTCGGATCGGCCTGCTCGAGGAGGCTGCCGTCCTTGGTCGCCACGGCCTGCTCCAGCAGCCCGACCGCCTTGGCCAGCTCGTCGGCCAGCTCCGGCGGCGCCGCGGCCTGGGCCCGCTTGGCCGGCTCGAGCAGGGCGGTGGCGGCGGCCACCGGATCGGCGTCGGGGTCGCCCGCCGCCGCGCCGGCCATGTTGGTGTCCATGAAGGCGTCGCAGAACGCCGTCTTGTCGAAGTCGGCGGCGGCGCCGGCGCCCGTCGTCACCGGCGCCCCGCTGCCGCCCGCGGTCGTCGCCGTCGCGGCAGCCGCCGTGGTGGTCGGCGCCGCGGCATCGTCGTCGTCGCCGCACGCCACGCCCACCAGCGTCGTCACCGCGAGGACGCCCAGCAGGGCGCGTGGAACACGGTGCCGCGAGCGCCCGCCGCATCCGCCATCGTCTCGGTACATGTCCTTCTCCGTTCACGTCGGTTGACGATCCTGATCGTGCGGATCGCGACGGCCCGGGGCATCGGTGCTCCCCGCAGGTCTGGCGGGGGCCAGCACGGTCGGCGACGGCGGGCACCACCCTCCCCGCCCCACCCTCCGGCGTGATCGAATGGGTGCATGGAGGACGGGCCGGCGCCGATCGTGCACGTCCGCGACGTCTTCCGCACGTTCGACGTCGACACGGCACCGGTGCGCGCCCTGCGCGGCGCCGACCTCGACGTGGCGGTCGGCGAGTTCGTCGCCATCACGGGTCCGTCGGGGTGCGGCAAGTCGACGCTGCTGTCGATCGTCGCCGGCCTGGAGGTGCCCGACGACGGTGTCGTCGAGGTCGCCGGTCACGTGCTGTCCAGGCTCGGACCCGACGAGCGAGCGATCGTGCGCCGCCACGCCGTCGGCGTCATCTTCCAGTTCTTCAACCTCCTCGAGTCGATGACAGCCGCCGAGAACATCGCCGTGGCGGCGATGCTCGGCGGCGCGACGCGCCGTGCCGCCGCCCGCCGGGCCCGGGAGCTGCTCGACCTGCTCGGCCTCGCCGACAAGGTCGACGCCCTCCCACCGCGCCTGTCGGGCGGGCAGCGCCAGCGCCTGGCGATCGCCCGGGCGATGGCGAACTCGCCGGCGGTGCTGCTCGCCGACGAGCCGACCGGCGCCCTCGACACCGACGGCGGCGCCGACGTGCTGGCGCTGTTCCGGCGCCTCAACGAAGCGGGCCAGACGATCGTCCTGGTCACCCACGACCGCACCATCGCCGCCGCCGCCTCCCGCACGGTGGCGATGCGCGACGGGCGGATGGTCGACGACGAGGCGGCCACGTCGGAGCCCGAACGGCATGAGCGCGTGGTGGGCGTGGGTGGGCCACGACGCACGGCGACGGTGGCGCGGCGCGCTGGTGCTCGCCGTGCTGCTGGCGATCGGCGGCGGCGTCGTGCTGTCGGCGTTCGTCGGCGCCCGCCGCAACGCGACGGTGGTGCCGCGGCTGGAGGAGCGCGCCCGCCCGATGACCGCGATGGCGCTACCCAACCAGCCCGGGTTCGACTGGGCGCCGGTGCGCGAGCTGCCCTACGTGCGGTCGATGCAGCTGTTCGCGGTCAGCGGCTTCGACGTCGTCGGGCATCCGGACGCCAACGCCGACTTCCCGCGTGCGTCCTTGCCGAGCGGCGAGCCGATGGAGCTGCAGGTCGTGGACGCCGGGCGGGTGCCCGACCCGATGGCGACCGATGAGATCGCCATCTCGGCCGCCTTCCACCGCCGGACCGGCCTCGACGTGGGAGACGAGCTGACGCTCGAGGTGCCCGGACCGGGTGTGCTGCGGGCAATGATCCTCGGCCAGCCGATGCCAGACGTGGCCGGCACCCCCGTCACGGTGACGATCGTCGGCATCGCCCAGGGCTCGTTCTGGCGCGGTGACGTCCAGACGACATACGGGTTCTGGGCGGCCCACGCGGACGCGCTCGACGCCTCCGGGGACGGGCTACGTCAACGCCATGTTGCTGCTCGACGGCGGGGTGGCGGCCATCCCTCGCGTCGAGGCCGACCTCGAGCGCCTCGCCGGGCGCCCGATCGAGGTCATCGACTGGACCCGCCAGCTCGGCCAGATCACGACGGCGACGAAGGTCGAGTCATCGGCACTGCTGGCGTTCGCGCTGGTCGCCACGCTCGTCACGTTCGTCCTCGGCGGGATCGCCATCGTCCGGTCGGTGGCGGCGTCCGGCCCCGAGGTCGAGACCCTGCGGGCCATCGGGTTCACCCGCCGTCAGACGACGACCGCCGCCGCCGCCCGGCCCGCCTCGGCGGTCGTCGTCGGGGTCGTCGGTGCCGCGGTGATCGCGTGGTTGCTGTCGGGTCGCTACCCGATCGGTGTCGGGCGCCAGGGCGAGCCGACGCCGGGGCGCCACGCCAACGTGGCGATCCTGGCCGCGGGCGTCGCGGTCCTGGTGCTCGTCGGCATCGCCGCCGCCGTCCTCGCGGCGTGGCGCATCGGCCGGCCCCGCGCGATGGGTGGTGCCGCGCTGCGCTCGCGGTGGGGCGCGGTCGGCACGAGCGACCTGCCACTGCCGATGACGATGGGCGCCCGCCTCGCGCTCGAGCGACGCCCGGGCGTCGGCGGCCGAGCCGCCACGGCGGCCCTCGCGTTCGGCGTCACCGCGGTCGCCGCGGCGTTGACGTTCGGCGCCGGCCTCGACCGCGGCTCGCAGGACGGGCGCCTGAGCGGCCAGTCCTTCGACACCTACACCGTGCGCGTCGGCGCCGCCGACGTCCCGTCCGACGCCGTGGCGGCGTGGCGCGACGACGAGCGCGTCGTGGCGGCGACCCGCGTCGTCGACACCGTCACGCCGATCGGCGGGCGGACCGTCGCCGTGTTCGCCCTCACCGACCTCAAGGGGCGCTTCGACGACCACCCGCTGCGCGGCCGGATCCCGGCCGAACCAGACGAGATCTCGTTCGGCCCGACCGAGATGCACCGCCTCGGTCTCGACGTCGGCGACACGGTCGAGCTCGGCGGGCACACGATGCACGTCGTCGGCGAGGTGTTCACGCCGCAGACCGGCCACACCAACTACGACGAGGGGGCGCGGGTGGCGCCGAGCACGCTCGACGCGCTCGGTGGCCGCCGGGAACCCGGTGAAGTTCGACGCGATCGTCCTCGACGCCGCACCCGAGGTGCCGGTCGAGCAGTACGCCGAGCTGTGGCACGGCGTCGAAGGCGACGTCGGCGGGCGGGTCGACGCCCAGGCCAACCTCTCCCCGACCCGCCTGCTGCCGCGGCTCCTGGCCGGCTTCGTCGTCATCCTCACGCTCGGCGCGACCGGCTACGCGATCGCCAGCACGGCCCGCCGGCGCCGGCGCGAGGTCGCCGTGCTCCAAGTGCTCGGCCTGACCCGGCGCCAGGCTCGGGCCACCGTCGGCGTGGCACGCGGCGATCGCCACGTTCGTCGCCGTCGCCATCGGCGTGCCGCTCGGCTTCGCCATCGGTCGGACGCTGTGGCAGGCGCTGGCCGAGGACCTCCCGATCCGCTACGTCCGGCCCGACGTCACGATCGCGCTCCTCGCTGTCGGGGTCGGGGTGATGGTCGCGGCGGCGCTGCTCACCCTCCGTCCGGCCCGCACGACGCGCGCGACGAGCCGGCCTCGCTGTTGAGGGCGGAGTGACCCGCCCGGCGGCGCGCCACGGCGGGATCGTCGCCGGCGCCGCACTCGTCGTGGCCACGACGTGGATCACGGCGATGGCGGCGCTGCTGGCGCGCTGGCCGTCGATGGCGGCCGTCGGAGTCGTCGGCCTGGTCACCGGCGCCGTCGTCGGCGGCGCCCTCGTCGTCGCCCGCCGATGGCCGCGAGCCCGAGACACCCGGGCAGCCATCGCTGACCGCGTGCTCGTCGCCGCGGTGACGGCGATCGTCGCCGCGACGCTGTTCGCCGGCATCGTCCTCGCCGTCGGCGGCCGCCCCGATGTCGACGCCACCGATGCCGTCCGCGCCTGCCTCGTCGCGGCGGTGGCGTCAGGCCTGCTGGTCGGCCCGGCGCGGCGGCGCATCGCGGCCTGGTCCGGCCGCGTCGTCTACGGCTCGGAGGGCCCGCGCCACGAGCTCCTCGACCAGTTCGCCCACGGGCTGACCCGGGCGACGGCGCTCGACGAGGTCCTCGTGCAACTCGTCGAGACGGTCCGCCCGGCCTGCGCCGCCGACGCCGCCGAGGTGTGGCTGCAGCACGACGGCGCGCTCGTGCTCGCCCAGTCGCGACCGGTGCAGCACGCCGATGCGGTGCCGCTCGACCCGACGCGCGCCGCTGCCGTCGCCCGGGCCGGGGTCAGCGGCGATGGGTGGGCGGCCTCATGGCTGCCGGAGCTGCGACGCGGCGACGATCACCTCCGCGTCGCCCCGCTGGCGGTCCAGGGCGAGCTGCTCGGGGTGCTCGTCGCCCGGCGCGACACGGGCGGCGACGACTTCGACGACGCCGACGACGAGGGCCTGGCGCGCGTCGTGCGCCTCGTCGCCGCAGCACTGCAGAACGCCGAGCTCGACGCCGAGCTGCGGCGCACCGTCGACGAGCTGCGCCGGAGCAACAGCGATCTCCGGGCGTCGCGGGCCCGCCTCGTCACCGTCGCCGACGACGAACGGCGGCGCCTCGAGCGCGACCTCCACGACGGCGCCCAGTCGCACCTCATGGGCATCGCGGTCAAGCTGCAGCTGGCCCGCGCGCTGGTGACCGCCGACCCGACGGCGACGGCCGCCGTGCTGACCGAGATCGAGCACGACCTGATGACCGCCAACGCCCAGCTGCGGTCGCTGGCCCACGGGATCTTCCCGCCGCTGCTGCTCACCGGAGGTCTGCGCGACGCGCTCCCCGGGGTCGCCGCCCACGCGCCCATCCACGTCGAGGTCGGCGAGGTCACCGGCGACCGCTTCGATCGTCAGATCGAGGCCGCCGTGTACTTCTGCTGCACCGAGGCGATCCAGAACGCGGCCAAGCACGCCGGCGCCGACGCCCACGTCACGATCGAGGTGCGCGACACCGGCGACGGCCTCGCCCTCGCGCGTCCACGACGACGGGCCGGGCTTCGACGCTGCGACGGCCGTCGCCGGTCACGGCCTCACCAACATGGCCGACCGGCTCGGCGCCCTCGGCGGCACGCTCGCGGTCAGCTCCAACGGCACCGGCACCACCGTCGTCGGCACGGTGCCGATCGCCGGCCGTCAGCGCGACAGCTCGGTCAGGTAGACGAGCACCGCCTTGACCCGGCGGTTGGTGTCGGGCTCGTTGGCCAGCTCGAGCTTGGTGAAGATCGTGGCGATGTGCTTCTCCACCGTGCGCTCCGACGAGTACGTGCGGGTGGCGATCGCCGCGTTGCTGAGCCCCTCGGCCATCGCCGCCAGCACCTCCTGCTCGCGCTCGGTGAGCGCGGCGAGCGGTGAGTCGGCCAGCACCCGCCGGGCTGCGATCAGCTCCTCCACGACCAGCGGGTCGACGACCGAACCACCCGTCGCCACCGTGCGCAGCGCGCCGGCGAGCTGGTGCACGTCGCTGACCCGGTCCTTCAGCAGGTAGCCGATCCCGGTCGTGGTCCCGCCGAGCAGCGTCGCCGCGTAGGTCGGGCTGGCGTGCTGGCTGAGCATCACGACGCCCGTCGCGGGGTGGCGCTCGCGGATCGTCAGCGCCGCCCGCACGCCCTCGTCGGTGTGCGTCGGGGGCATCCGGATGTCGGCCAGCACGGCGTCCGGCCGGAACTCGTCGACGGCGGCCAGCAGGCTGTCGTGGTCACCGACGGACGCCACGACCTCGAGGTCGTCGACGGTCGCCAGCAGCCGCTCCAGCCCCTCGCGCAGGAGGTAGTTGTCGTCGGCGACGACCACCCGCACGGTCATCGCGACATCCTCGCGCCCGGACGCGTTTCGGTCCGGATCCCGGTCGCAGCTGCGACCAGGATCCGGACCGAAACGACGGACTTGGGGTGGCTCAGACCTCCGCTGGCGCGGCGGCGGCCGCCTCACCCTCGTAGCTGCCGTGGATGTTCGACAGCCACGCTGCCGGGTCCTCCTCGGCGTCGCTCGAGTAGAACGTCATCGGCTGGTAGTCCGGGGCCTCGACCTCGAACTGGCGGTAGCGCATCATGCCGGTGCCGGCGGGGATGAGCTTGCCGATGATGATGTTCTCCTTGAGGCCGATGAGGTTGTCGCCGCGGCCGTCGATGGCGGCCTCGGTGAGCACCCGGGTCGTCTCCTGGAACGACGCCGCCGAGAGCCACGACTCGGTTGCGAGCGAGGCCTTGGTGATGCCCATGATCTCGGGGCGGCCCTCTGCCGGGCGCACGCCCGACTCGACCATCCGCCGGTTGGTGTCACGGAACACCTTGGCGTCGACCCGCTCGCCGGGCAGGAAGTCGGTGCCGCCGACCTCCTGCACGCCGATGCGGCGCGTCATCTGGCGCACGATCAGCTCGATGTGCTTGTCGTGGATCGACACACCCTGGTCGCGGTACACCTTCTGGACCTCTTCGACGAGGTACAGCTGGGTCTCGCGGATGCCCTTGATCTCCATCAGCTCCTTCGGATCGAAGGGGCCGTCGGTGATCGGGTCGCCGGCCTTGACCTCGTCGCCGTCACGGACGATCGGCCGGGCGCCGAGCGGGAGGATCACCTCGTGCTCCTCGCCCTCGTCGTCGACGACGGACACCGGGATGCCCTTGCCCTCGTCCTCACCGAGGCGGATGTTGCCGGACGCCTTGGCCAGACGGGCGGCACCACGCGGGGTGCGGGACTCGAACAGCTCGACGACGCGAGGCAGACCGCCGGCGATGTCCTTGCCGGCGACGCCACCCGTGTGGAACGTCCGCATCGTCAGCTGGGTGCCGGGCTCGCCGATCGACTGGGCGGCGATGACGCCGACGGCCTCACCGAGCTCGATCGACTTGCCGGTGGCCAGCGAGCGGCCGTAGCAGGTGGCGCACACGCCGAGCTCGGCGTCGCACGTCAGCACCGACCGCACGCGCAGCCGGGTGATGCCCGGATCGTCGCGCAGGGCCTCGAGCTCGTCGTCACCGACGACCGTGTTGCGGAGGCACGTGCGACCGTCGGCCATCGGCCGACAGCGTCGTGTCGTTGAGCAGGGCCCGACCGAACAACTTGGTCTCGAGGTAGGTGCGGCGGTTGGCGCTGTCCGGCTCGACGTTCTCGACCCACACGCCGAGCGTGGTGCCGCAGTCCTCCTCGCGCGACGATCAGCTCCTGGGCGACGTCGACGAGACGGCGCGTCAGGTACCCGGAGTCGGCGGTCCGCAGGGCGGTGTCGACGAGGCCCTTGCGGGCGCCCGGGGTGGCGATGAAGTACTCGAGGGTCTCGAGGCCCTCACGGAAGTTCTTCTTGATCGGGCGGGGGATCATGTCGCCGCGAGGGTTGGCCACCAGGCCGCGCATGCCGGCGATCTGGCGCATCTGGGTCATGTTCCCGCGAGCACCCGAGCCGACCATCATGTCGATCGGGTTGAACTTCTGGGCCTTGAACTCGTCCTCCATCGCCTTCTGGACGTCGGCGGTGGCGTCGGTCCAGATGCGGACCTCCTGCTGGCGGCGCTCGCCGTCGGTGATGATGCCGCGACGGAACTGGTTCTCGACCTTGTCGGCCTGGGCCTCGTAGCCGTCGAGGATCGACCGCTTGCTGCGCCGGCGTCTTGACGTCGTCGATCGACACGGTCAGCCCGGACTGCGACGCGAACCGGTAGCAGAGGTTCTTGATCGCGTCGAGCGACGAGGCGATCAGCGCCTTCGGGTAGTTGTCGGAGAGGCGCTCCACGATGACGCCCATCTCGCGCTTCTTGACGACCTCGTTGAAGTGGCCGAAGTGGTCGGTGTAGTCGGCCGGGAGGGCCTCCTCGAAGAACAGCCGGCCGAGCGTGGTGCGGGCGTACTGCGGGCGCTCGACGCCGTCGTCACCAGCAACCGTGCCGGTGACGAACGCCGGCGTGCGCAGCGTGATCTCGGCGTGGAGGTCGAGGTCACCCTTGTCGTAGGCCTGGGCGGCTTCCCACGTGTGGCGGAAGACGCGCCCCTCACCCTTCGCACCGGCGGTGTTCTCGGTGAGGTAGTAGGCGCCGATGACGAGGTCCTGGGTCGGCGTCACGATCGGGCGACCGGACGCCGGCGACAGGATGTTGTTCGCCGACAGCATGAGGACGCGGGCCTCGGCCTGCGCCTCGGCCGACAGCGGCACGTGGATGGCCATCTGGTCGCCGTCGAAGTCGGCGTTGAAGGCGGTGCACACCAGCGGGTGGATCTGCAGGGCCTTGCCCTCCACGAGCACCGGCTCGAACGCCTGGATGCCGAGGCGGTGCAGCGTCGGCGCCCGGTTCAGCAGCACCGGGTGCTCCTTGATGACGTCCTCGAGGACGTCCCACACCTGGCTGCGACGGCGCTCGACCATGCGCTTGGCCGTCTTGATGTTCTGGGCCAGCTCGAGGTCGACGAGGCGCTTCATGACGAACGGCTTGAACAGCTCGAGCGCCATCAGCTTGGGCAGACCGCACTGGTGCAGGCGCAGCGTCGGGCCGGCCACGATGACCGAGCGGCCCGAGTAGTCGACGCGCTTGCCGAGCAGGTTCTGGCGGAACCGGCCCTGCTTGCCCTTGAGCATGTCGGAGAGCGACTTCAGCGGGCGGTTGCCCGGGCCGGTGACCGGCCGGCCGCGGCGGCCGTTGTCGAACAGTGCGTCGACGGCCTCCTGCAGCATGCGCTTCTCGTTGTTGACGATGATCTCCGGCGCCCCGAGCGACAGCAGGCGGCCCAGGCGGTTGTTGCGGTTGATCACGCGGCGGTAGAGGTCGTTGAGGTCCGACGTCGCGAAGCGGCCACCATCGAGCTGCACCATCGGGCGCAGCTCCGGCGGGATCACCGGCACGACATCGAGGATCATCGCCTTGGGGTCGTTGATCCGCCGGCCGTGCTCGTCGCGGCGGTTGAACGAGGCGACGATCTTGAGCCGCTTGATGGCCTTCTGCTTGCGCTGGGCCGACAGCGGCTTGCGCCCGGAATCACCCGGATCGATGGCGCCGCGGAGCTTGACCTCCTCCTCGTCGAAGTCGATGCGATCGATCAGCTGCTTGATCGCGTCGGCCCCGGTGCCACCCTCGAAGTAGTCGCCGTACTTGTCGCGCAGCTCGCGCCACAGCATCTCGTCGTCGAGGATCTTCCGCGAGTGGAGGGCCTTGAACTCGTCCCACGTGCGGGCGACGAGGTCGAGCTCGATCTCGTAGCGCTCGCGCAGGGCCTCGATGTCCTTGTCGGCGTCGCGGCGCAGCTTCTTGGTGTCGCCACCCTCGCCCTCGACGCGCTCGGCCTCCTCCTCCAGCTCCTTGTAGCGGCGATCGATCGCCAGCTCGAGCTCCTTCTGGATCGCGTCGCGCTCCTCGAGGTACTCGTTCTCCAGGTTCTGCAGGTCCTCGTGGCGCTTGTCCACGTCGACCCACGTCACGAGGTTGGCGGCGAAGTAGATGACCTTCTCGAGCTGCTTGGCCTTGAGCTCTTCCTTCGGCTCGATGCCGGCGAGCAGGTAGGCCAGCCACGAGCGGGTGCCGCGCAGGTACCAGATGTGCACGACGGGGGCCTCGAGCTGGATGTGGCCCATGCGGTCACGACGGACCTTGGACCGCGTCACCTCGACGCCGCAGCGCTCGCAGATGATGCCCTTGAAGCGCACCCGCTTGTACTTGCCGCAGTAGCACTCCCAGTCCCGGGTCGGGCCGAAGATCTTCTCGCAGAAGAGCCCGTCCTTCTCGGGACGCAGGGTGCGGTAGTTGATGGTCTCCGGCTTCTTGACCTCGCCGTGGGACCAGACCCGGATCTGGTCGGCGGTGGCCAGCCCGATCTTGAGCTGGTCGAACATGTTCACATCGAGCATGGGTTCCTACTTCGCGTCTCGTTCGTCGTCGTGTGGATGTGAATGGGTGCCTCAGTACGCGCGCACCGGGCGGGGGGGACGGTCTGCGTCGTCGTCGTCGGAGCCACGCTCCGGACGGGAGATGTCGATGCCGAGCTCCTCGGCGGCGCGGAAGACGTCCTCGTCGAGCTCGCGCATCTCGATCTCGGAGCCGTCATCGGCCAGGACCTCGACGTTGATGCAGAGGGCCTGCATCTCCTTCATGAGGACCTTGAAGCTCTCCGGCACCCCGGGCTCGGGGATGTTGTCGCCCTTGACGATGGCCTCGTAGACCTTGACCCGGCCGAGCACGTCGTCGGACTTGATGGTCAGCAGCTCCTGCAGGCAGTAGGCGGAGCCGTACGCCTCGAGGGCCCACACCTCCATCTCGCCGAAGCGCTGGCCGCCGAACTGCGCCTTGCCGCCCAGCGGCTGCTGGGTGATCATCGAGTACGGGCCCGTCGAGCGGGCGTGGATCTTGTCGTCCACAGGTGGGCAAGCCTCAGGATGTACATGAAGCCGACGGTGATCTCGTTGTCGTACGGGTCGCCGGTGCGGCCGTTGTACAGCATGGTCTTGCCGTCGTGGCCGATCAGACGCTTGCCATCGATCGTCTCCGGGTTCAGGTTATCGAGGATCGACTGGATCGTCGGTGCTTGCCGGCGGCCTCGACCTCGTCCCAGTGGGCCCCGTCGAACACCGGCGTGGCGATGAACGTCGACGGCTTCGTCGTCGGACGGGTCTTCGA
>CAWIKD010000008.1:0-356061 GCA_963836545.1 uncultured Acidimicrobiia bacterium
GGTAGAACGGATCCAGTGGGCTGTTCAAGATCAGCTGGTTGACCCCCGGGGTCGCGCACCCCGAATGCCCGCTGACCGTCGTGTGGCACAACGGCCGCTCGATCACCCGCCAGGCCTGATCGAAGAAGATGAACCCGGCGATCATCCCGGCGATCAGCGCCAGCGCCATCTTCACGATCCGGTTGCGCAGCTCGCGCAGGTGATCGAACAGCGCCATCCGGCCTTCAGGGTTCGCCCGCCGCCGCGAGCTCACGTACTGCTCGCCGACGATGCGCGCGCCCTGGATGGCGCCGGGGAGTTTCGCCATGACCGCAGTGAGACCGGGCTAGCCGGGCTGATCGGACTCGGGTCGCGGCAGCTCCGGGTCTTCGGCGTGCAGGGTGCCGACCTCGGACTTCAGGATCCGCATCGACCGGCCGAGGGAGCGCGCCGCGTCCGGCAGCTTCTTCGACCCGAACAACACGATCAGCACGACCGCGACGATGAGTATCTTCCACGGGCTGTCGAATAGGTCACCGATCATGTCTGTTCCTTCTCAGCTGGTACGGCGGGCCTGCCGACGGGCCAGATCGTCCATCCCCGGGCGGAGAGCTCCGGCCAGAACCGGTCCGCGCAGCGCCGGCACAGGTACAGCTCGCCGTCCCGGCGCACGCCGTACGCCGCGCGGACGGCGGGTCCGCACCGGTCACACGTCTGGTCGGGCGGGCATCTCATGCCCTCTATTCGGCGCACCTGCCCGTCCGGGTTGGTCCTGGTTTGGGTGAGGTAGCCGGAACCCGGTTACCAGGTCTGCTCGCCGGCCCGGACCAGCATCTCGTTGCCGGCCACCCGGCGGTCACGGGTCACGATGTAGGCCACCGCGTCGGCGATGTCTTCGGGGCGCCGCGCCACCAGGGACACGGCTGCTCCCTCGAGGGCCAGCCTGCGGGCGGTGGCAGCTCCGATCCCGCTGCTCGATCCGGTGATTAGGGCAACTGTGTCCGTCAGCGGTGCGGTCATAGGCGCATGGCCTCCTCATGAGTCGCGCGGCCGGGGACCAGGGTACCGGCCCGGGTATTCCCGGGTGCGACGAGGACGCGCCGGGCGCGAGCGTAGGGTTGCACTCGGTGCCCGGACGGACAAGGAGCTGGTCGTGGACATGAAACTCGAGGTCGTCGTGGTGCCCGTCTCCGACGTGGACCGGGCCAAAGACTTTTACCAGGCGCTGGGCTGGCGGCTGGACGCCGACTTCGCCACCAGCCCGGATTTCCGGGTGGTGCAGCTGACCCCGCCCGGATCGGCCTGCGCGATCATCTTCGGCACCGGGATCACCTCGGCCACCCCGGGCACGGCGGAGGGGCTGCAACTGGTGGCGAACGACATCGGCGCGGCCCGGGCCGAACTGGCCGCCCACGGCGCCGACGTCAGCGAGGTGTTCCACGACGCCGGCGGGGTGTTCCACCACGCCGGGACCACGGCCCGGGTTTCCGGCCCGGCGCCCGAGCACCAGACCTACGGCTCGTGGGTCTCGTTCAGCGACCCGGACGGCAACAGCTGGTTCGTGCAGGAGGTCACCACCCGCCTGCCGGGCCGGGCGACATCCGCGCTGGCGGCTATACGACTCGGTGGACGGCCTGGCCGATGCGCTGCGCCGGGCCGAGGCCGCGCACGGCAAGTACGAGAAGGAGACCGGGCATCCCGACCCGGACTGGCCGGGCTGGTACGCGCGGTATATGGCCGACGAAGCGGCCGGCACGGTGACCGGGGAAGGCGAGGCGGGCGGGGCATGAGCGACTACGACTACGACGTGATCGTCCTGGGGGCCGGCTCGCCGGGCGAGCACTGCGCCGGCGCGCTGGCCGACGGCGGGCTGCAGGTCGCCGTGGTGGAGCGGGAACTGGTCGGGGGCGAGTGCTCCTACTACGCCTGCATCCCGTCCAAGACGCTGCTGCGGCCCGGCGAGGCCGTGCACGGCGCGCTCGAGGCGGCGGCCACCGCGCAGGTCGACGTCAAGGCCGCGCTGGCCTACCGGGACTTCATGGTCTCGGACTACTCCGACGCCGGCCAGGAGCGATGGCTGGCCGGCAACGGCATCGACCTGATCCGCGGCACCGGGCGGCTGGCCGGGCCCGGCGCGGTCGAGGTCGCCGGCGTGCACTACACCGCCCGCCACGTGGTGGTCGCGACCGGCGCGGACCCGGTGATCCCGCCGGTGCCGGGATTGCGCGAGCTTGACGGGGTGTGGACCAACCGCGAGGTGACCGGGATGAAGGCCGTCCCGCGGCGCCTGCTGATCCTGGGGGGGGGCCCGGTCGGCGTCGAAATGGCTCAGGCCGTGCACCGGCTGGGCGGGGAGGTCGTCCTGGTCGAGGGCGCGACCCACGTGCTGGCCCGCGAGCCGGCGCCGCTGGGTGACGCTCTCGGCGAGGTGCTGCGGCGGGACGGCGTCGAGCTGGTCCTGGGCGTACACGCGACCGGCGGCCCGCCGTGAGGGCGACTTCGTGCTGACCCTGGACGACGGCCGGGAACTGCGCGGTGATCGACTGCTCGTGGCCACCGGTCGGCGCCCACGGCGCCCGGCCGGTCTGGACACGGTCGGCGTCACGGCCGGGCCGCACGGGATGCCGGTCGACGCCCATCTGCGCGCCGGGTGAGAACCTCTGGGCGGTCGGTGACGTCACCGGCGTGCGGCTGCTCACCCACGTCGGCAAATATCAGGGCGAGGTGGTGGCCGCGAACATCCTCGGGGAGCCCCGGGAGGCCAACTACGAGGCGGTGCCGGACGTGGTCTACACCGACCCGCAAGCCGCCTCCGTCGGCATGAGCGAGGCCCGGTTCCGCGCGACCATCCTGCTGGCAGAGGTCGCCAAGACCGCCACCTACACCCACGAGTACGCCGAATCCAACGGATTCCTGACGGTCCTGAGCGACGGGGAGCGGATGACCGGCGCCTACGCGTTCGGGCCCGAGGCGGGCGAATGGCTGCAGCAGGCCACCCTGGCGATCCGCGCCCGCGTGTCGCTCGCCGTGCTGCGGGACGTGATCCAGCCGTTCCCGACCTTCTCCGAGATCTATGTCGACGCGCTGAAGGCGCTGCGCGCCCAGGTCAAATCCTGAAGAGGAAATAACTCCTTCATCCGGCCGGAAATGCCGGTTTGCCCTGTTGCGGTGGGCTGAAGGCCCCGGTTAGCGTGAGCTGCGGATGCCGTCGCGTCCGGTGCGCCCGCCGAGCACGACGACTCGATCGCCCGGGAACGGCCCATCGGGCAGCGGCCGATCGGCGGCGACGCCGATGCAGCCGCAGAACACGAGCGGGTTGGTCGTGTACGCCCGGTCGTAGAGCACCGCACCAGCAACGGTGGGCAGGCCGATCTTGTTGCCGTAGTCGGCGACGCCGTCGATGACGCCCTCGCGGATGCGGCGAGGATGCAGCGATCCGTCGGGCAGCTCGGCCAGCGGGAGGTCGGGCGGCCCGAAGCACAGGACGTCGGTGCAGGCGATGGGACGGTGGGCGGCGCCGAGCACATCGCGGATCACCCCGCCGACGCCGGTGTTGGCGCCACCGAACGGCTCGACGGCCGACGGGTGGTTGTGGGTCTCGGCCTTGAGGGCGATCGTCGTGCCGGGCACGAACGACACGATCCCGGCGTTACCCACGAACGCCGACCGCACGAACGGGGCATCGACGGTGTCGGTCGCCCGGCGCAGCAGGCCGAGCAGATCGACCGTCTCGCCGGTGCCGTCCGTCGTGATCGCCGCCCGGAACGTCTTGTGGGCGCAGTGCTCGCTCCACGTCTGGGCCAGCGTCTCCAGCTCGACGTCGGTGGGATCGCGCCCGATCGAGTCGAAGTGGTCGCGGATGACCGCCAGCTCCTCGGGGTCGAGGGCCAGCGATCGCGCCGCGCTCGAGACGAGCGAGGCCGGCGTCGTCGAGGTCGCGCATGGCGACGACGTCGACGGCCGGCGCCTCGTCGGAGCCGGGGTGCAGGTCCGGGGTCGCCGGGCCGTGCGTCCAGTGCTCGATGATCGGGTTGGCGACGAGACGCCGCACCAGGACCTCGGTGTCGGCCCCCGCAGGCACGACGATGCGCCTCCCGGTGGCCGCGGCGGCGACGGGCAGGCCGAGCTGGTGGGCGGCGTGGACGACGGCCTCCGCCGCACCATCGGTCACCCCGGGGTGGAGGGTGATCTCGATGCCCCCGGCGGGGACGTCCCACGAGCCGGTCTGCAGGAGGGGATCGGCAAGGAACGCACCGAGGCGGTGGCGGTCGGCGTCGTCGAGATCGCCCTCGACGAACACCAGGTCGGCGATCTCCGTCGCCCCGGCGAGGGCGATGCCCAGGGACGACGCGCCGACAGCGATGGCATCGGCTCGGGGGTCGGCGTCGCGGGATCGCACGGTGAACCGGTGGATCGGTCGGGGGCCGGGCGCCACTGCCCTGACCCTACGGGGGCGCGTCGGCCGGGCCCGGGACTCTGAACGAAAAGTTCGCTCGGTACGGTGGCAGGCGATGGAATCCGAGGAGGTGCCGCCGACGCGGGTGGTGCTGGTCCGCCACGGCGAGTCGATGGCCAGCGTGAACCGCTCGATCGGCGGCCCGCGCACCTGCGCCGGGCTGTCCGACCTCGGTCGCCGCCAGTGCGAGCGCCTCGGCGCCCGCCTCGCCGAGACCGGCGAGCTGCGCGACGTGGTCCTGTGCTCGTCCAGGTATCCGCGAGCGCTGGAGACCGCCCAGCTGCTGGCGCCGGCGCTCGGCGGCCTCGAGATCCACGTCGACGAGCGTTGGGGCGAGCACGATCCCGGGCCGGAGTGCGACGGGTTGACGTTCGAGGAGTTCATCGAGCTCCACGGCGCCCCGGACTGGGAGTCCGATCCCCACGCCCTCACGTTCCCGGGCGGCGAGACGATCGCCGAGCTGCACCACCGCGTCGGCCAGGCCCTGCGCGACGCGGTGGCCGAGCACCTCGGACGCACGATCGTCGTGTGCTGCCACGGTGGCGTGGTCAACGCCGTGCTGCGGATGGCGCTGCGGACGCCGGCCGACTGGCGACTTCGAGCTGTTCACGACGAACACCTCGCTCACCGAGCTGCTGCTCGTGCGGCCCGGCCGGTGGCGGCTGGTCCGGTACAACGACGCCGCCCACCTGGCCGGGCTCTGACCGGCGGCTGCGGTCGCCGTGCGCTGGGTCGTCGTCGGCGGGGGCTCGGCCGGCTGCGTCGTCGCTGGACGGCTCGTCGAGGGCGGCCATGACGTCACCCTGATCGAGGCCGGTGAGGCGCGACCGCCGGTGCGGGTCAGCTTCTTCGACACGATGGATGCGCCGGGTGCGCTGTTCACCGGACCGTTCGTGCGCGGTCGGGGTCTGGGCGGTTCCGGGGCGGTCAACGGGATGGTCGCCACGCCGGGCGACCCGGCCCAGTACGCGTCGTGGGGCTGGACCGATGCGGCCGAGGCGCTGGCCCGGGTACGGGTCCCGATCGAGCCGGCCGCCGTGCTCGGGCCGATCGACCAGGCGCTGCTCGACGCGGCTGCGGACGCCCGGGTCGCCGACCTGACCGCGAAGGACGGGCGCCGGGTGACGTCGGCCGACGTCTACCTCGACGGCGTCGCGCTGCGCGCCGGGGCGACCGCCGTGGCGATCGAGCGGGATGCGACCAGGGCGACGGGCGTCCGGCTCGCCGACGGCGCCGTCGTGGCGGCCGACGCGGTGGCCGTCGCCGCCGGCGTCATCGGCACGCCGGCGCTGTTGCGCGAGTCCGGGTGCACGCACCCGGCGCTCGGTCGCGGGCTGCGCAACCACCTCGGCCTGCCGGTGACGCTGCGACTCGACGCCGCGGACGGCCGCCGGCGTCGACGTCCACGGTCCCGTCACCGGCGCCATCCTGCGCCGTGGCGACATCCAGGTCACGGCCATGAACCACCTCGGCCCCGCCGCTCCCGGCCACGCCATGCTGCTGGCGATCGCGCTGGCCGGCGACGACCTCGACGGGGCCCGCGCCGTGCTCGACGACCTGCTCGCCGCGCCGGCCTTCGCCGACCTCCTCGACGGCTACGAGGTCGCGGCACCGGGCGGCGTCCACCACGGCACCTCGACGTGCCGCATGGGCGAGGTCGTCGACGACGACGGGCTCGTCGTCGGCTTCGCCAACGTGCACGCCGTCGACGCATCGGTGTTCCCGGACATCCCACGGGCCAACACCTACGTCCCGACGCTCATGCTCGCCGAGCGCCTGGCCGCCCGCCTGGTCGACCGCTGAGGAAGTGGCATGATCGACGGCATGGGGGCCAACGGGTCGGTGCACGACGCAGGTGACGGGTGCTGGGCGTACGTCCAGCGGGACGGGTCGTGGGGGTGGAGCAACGCCGGGTTGATCGTCGGCGACGGCACGTCGCTGCTCGTCGACACGTTGTTCGACCTCACGCTGACCAAGGAGATGCTCGACGCCTTCACGGGGCGCACGGCGGCGGCGCCGATCGACACCGTGGTCAACACCCACGCCAACGGCGACCACTGCTACGGCAACGAGCTCGTCGCCGACGCCGAGATCATCGCCTCGACGGCGTGCGCCGAGGAGATGGGTGAGGTCGCCCCGGCGATGCTCGCCGGCCTCAACTCGGCGCCCGGCGACGTCGGCGAGCTGTTCCGCAGCTTCTTCGGTGACTTCGACTTCGACGGCATCACGCTGACCCCGCCGACGCGGACGTTCGACGGTCGCCTCACCGTCGACGTCGGCGGTCGCGACGTCGAGCTGATCGAGGTCGGCCCGGCCCACACGCGGGGTGACGCCATCGTCCACGTGCCCGACGCCAAGGTGGTCTTCACGGGCGACATCCTGTTCATCGGCGGGACGCCGATCGTCTGGGCCGGCCCGCTGTCCAACTGGGTGGCCGCGTGCGACCTGATGCTCGGGATGGACGTCGACGTCGTCGTGCCGGGGCACGGCCCGCTCACCGACAAGGCCGGCGTCGCCGCAGTGCGTGACTACCTCGCGTTCGTCGACACCGAGGCGACGGCTCGCCACGACGCCGGCATCGACGCGTGGGAGGCGGCCAAGGACATCGCCAAGCTCGTCGACGCCGGCGAGGACTTCGGCTCGTGGGGCGAGGCCGGGCGCATCGCCGTCAACGTCGAGACCGTCTACCGCACCCTCGACCCGAGCCACCGCAGCCCGGACGTCGTCGAGCAGTTCCGGCGCATGGCGGCGCTCGAACGCTGACCGACCCCGTCGATCTGGCCGTCGTCGGCGACGGCCCGGCCGGACTGGCGCTGGCTGCAACCGCCCGTGGCGCCGGGGTGACGGTGATCGTCGTCGGCGAGCGGCGCCCGTGGACGGCGACGTACGGCACGTGGCGCGACGACGTCCCCGACCTTCCTGCGCACTGCTTCGCGACGACGTCGCCGGCCGTGCTCGTCCACGGCCATCGACGCCATGTCGTCGAGCGTGGGTACGGCATCTTCGACGACGACGCCCTCCAGGCCCACCTGGCCGCCGGGCTCGACCACCGTGCCGCGCACGTCGAGCGGATCCGCCACATGCGATGGGGGAGCCGGTTGCTGACGACGGCCGGCGACGTGGACGCCCGCCTCGTCGTCGATGCCACCGGTCGGCCGACGACCGTCGCGAGCGCGGCGCAGAGCGCGTTCGGCGTGATCCTCGCTGCGCCGCCGCCGGAGGTCGACCCGGAGCTCCCGACGCTGATGGATCTGCGCCGGGCCGGATCGGACGGGCCGCCGACCTTCCTGTACGCGGTCGCTCTCGCCGACGGCTGGCTCGTCGAGGAGACCGTGCTGGCGGCCCGCCCACCGATCGCGCCCGAGGCCCTGGCCGCGCCGTTGGCCGCCCGCATCGGCACCCCCCACAGCGACCGCACCGAGCGGGTCTCGATCGCCTTGGGCGGGCCGTTGCCCAAGCGGCGCGATCCGGTGCCCCGCTTCGGTGCCGCCGCCGGCTACGCCCATCCGGCGACCGGGTACTCGGTCGCCGCGTCATTGCGCGCCGCGCCGCGCGTGGCGGCAGCGATCGCCCGCGCCTGTCGCGTCGCGACGCGCCCTGATCCGCGCCTCGTGAGCGACGCGGTCTGGCCACCCGATCTCCGACGCACGCGTCGGCTGCAGGCCTACGGGCTCGAGGTGCTGTTGCGGCTCGAGCAGGACGAGCTGGCGACGTTCTTCGACGCCTTCTTCGACCTCCCGGTCGACGTGTGGGCGCCGTACCTGCGCATCGACGCGTCGCCGCGTCAGGTCACCCGGACGATGACGGCGGTGCTGCGGCGACTGCCTCGGGGGCTGCGACGGCGGCTGGTGGTGGACCCCCGCGGCGCCTGGTCTTGAGCGACTTGCGCACGGCCAGCACCCACCCGACGACGACGGCCACCGAGAACGTGAACCACTGCACGGCGTAGGACAGGTGCGGCCCGTTGGTCAGCTCGGGCAGCGTGACCGGCGCTGGGAACGGCGTCGGTTCCGCCGGCCGTGACGCCGTCAGCTCGATGAACATCGGCACCGGCTGGCCGTCGAGCTGGGGCGCCAGGCGGTCGATGTCGAGCCGCTGCGCCTCCTGCAGCTCGCCCTCCTTCGGGTCGCTCAGCTGTCCCGTGCGGCGCTCCTCCGACGGGCGCAGGCGACCGGCGACGTCGACGGTGCCAGCTGGCGCGGCCGGCGGGGGTGTGGTGCCGGGCATGAAGCCCCGCTCGACCAGGAGCAGGCGTCCGTCGGCGAGCTGCAGTGGCGTCACCACCATCGTGCCGCCGATGCCGTCCTGCGAGCGGTTGACGACGAGGAACTGCTCGGCCGGCACGTAGGTGCCGCGCGCCGTGACCGACCGCCACTCGACGCTGTCGGGATCGGTGCCGGTCTGCAACACGTCGTCGAGTGGCGCCGGCGGATCGGCGATGCGCTCACTCACCTGGGCGTTGAAGGCCTTGCGCTCGTCGAGCCGACGCAGCTGCCAGAAACCCAGGTTGATCATCGTCACGATGCCGACGATCACCAGGAGGTGGAAGCCGAGCCAGCGCGGGGAGAACAGGAACCGGTACATGGACCGGCGGTGACCGTACCGCCACCTCGTTGGATACGGTCGGCGCCGTGGAGCTCCCCGACTTCCACATCCCGCACGCCGAGAAGATCGAGTTCATGATCGAGACGGACGGCTTCGCCATCGAGCCGGTCCCGCCCGACCTCTCGAGCGATCCGCCGCGCGCCGGGTACACGTACACGATCGGGTTGCCGGCCGACGTGGCGTTCCCCGAGCTCGTCGTGTTCGGGATCAAGCCGGTCAACGCGCGAGGCCTCATCAGCCTGGTGCGCGAGCAGCTGCGGGGCGGGGTGGAGATCCCGATCGGCGTCGAGCTCGTCGGCCTGCTCGACCACGAGCTGCGCTGCCTGTTCGCCCCTGTCGACCTCGCCGAGTGGGGCGCCCTGTTCTCGACCGCCGCCGCCTGGTACCGCGGCGAGCCGTTCGACCTCGTGCAGCTGATGTACCCGGATCCCAACGGGTTCCTGCCGTACGAGGCCGGCTTCGATCAGCGCCGCGTCGCATCGCAGCCGCTGATCGGGATGCTCGACAGCTAGTCTCGCCGCAGCATTACGAGCGGCCTGGCGACCCCAGGCCCGGCAACCTGGGTGAAACGCCCCAAGGTGCCGTTGCCGTCACCCCATCCGGGGCGGCGGGATGTGGCCGGATGAGATCCGGCAACCAAGGCGTTGAGAGGATCGGCATGGGAGCGGAGACGGCGGCGAAGCGCAACGAACGTCGGGTGACGGGCGCCTGGATGCTGGGTGATCCTCCCGGCCACCGCCAGTTCCTCACGTTCGCGCCGGGCCGGCCGTTCGCCCTCGAGCGCGGCGGCGCGCTGTCGGATGTCACGGTCGCCTTCGAGACGTGGGGCACGCTCGACGAGACAGCGAGCAACGCCGTCCTGCTGTGCCACGCCTGGACGGGCGACAGCCACGTCACCGGTCCGGCCGGCCGCGGCCATCCGGAGCCCGGGTGGTGGGAATCGATGGTCGGCCCGGGCCGGCCGATCGACACCAACCGCTTCTTCGTCGTGTGCTCCAACGTGCTCGGCGGCTGCCAGGGGACCACGGGGCCGTCGTCGCCGCATCCGGTCGACGGCCGGCCGTACGGGTCGCGGTTCCCGGTGCTGACGATCCGCGACATGGTGCGGGCCCAGGCCCGCCTCGCCGATCACCTCGGGATCGGTCGGTGGCACGCCGTCGTCGGCGGCTCGATGGGCGGGATGCAGGTCCTCGAGTGGGCGATCATGTACCCGCAGCGGGTGCGCTCGATGATCCCGATCGCCACCTGCATGCAGGCCACCGCCCAGCAGATCGCGTGGGAGTCCATCGGGCGCCGGGCGATCGAGCTCGACCCCCGCTACCGCGGCGGCGACTACTACGACGCCGAGCCCGGCGACGGGCCCGAAGGCGGCCTGGCCGTCGCCCGGATGGTCGCCCAGGTCACGTTCCGCAGCGACAACGTGTTCACCGAGCGGTTCGGCCGCGACCTCGTCGGCGAGCAGTTCGAGGTCGAGCGCTACCTCGAGTACCACGGCGCCAAGCTCGGGCGGCGCTTCGACACCAACAGCTACGTCGTGATCGGCACGGCCATGGACCTCCACGACGTCGCCCGCCATCGCGGCAGCGTGGCCGGCGCGATGGCGCGCGTCGAGGCGGCGTCGCTCACCCTCGGGATCTCGTCGGACCTGCTGTACCCGAACTACCAGCAGCGCCAGATCGACGAGGTGCTGCGTTCGGAAGGGCGCGCCAGCCGGTACGTCGAGATCGACTCGCCGCACGGCCACGACGCCTTCCTGATCAACCTCGATCAGGTGGGGGAGCCGATCGCCGAGTTCCTCGACGCCGTCAGCTGATGCCGGGCTGCGGGATCAGGGCGTCGAACCGGTTCACGAGCCGGCTCGAGCGCGGCACGCGCAGGAGCATCTGCTCGCCCATCGGGTCGGGCGGCACGGTGTCGAGGATGTAGAGCAGGCGGCCGCGCTTGATCTCCGGCGCCTTGCCGGCGACCCGCCACAGGCTCGAGTGGGTCTTCAGCATCGAGCGCTTGCCGAGCATGATCAGGCCGTCGTTCATGATCGTCCCGCGGACCTCGCGGCGGCGGCTGACGACCTTGCCCTCGTGGTCGATCGTCTCCGAGGTCGTGAGGAAGCGGCTGCCGTCCTTGGCCACCCAGTGCGGCTCGATGGCGTAGGCGAGGTACAGCAGCGCCGCGCAGGCGGCGACGCCGAGCACGAACCAGAGGATCGACATGGCGTCCCGAGTATGCCGCCACACGGGGACGCGGTTGGTCGCGAGGCTGTGTGACGACTGACTGAACGGGAGTCGCCGAGCAGTCGGCCAGCGAGACTCGGAGCGTGCCGGAGGTCCTCGAGGTCGAGCTCACACGACGGGCCGCCGAGGCGCTCGTCGGCCGGCGGTTCGTGGCGGTCGAGCGCACCGATCCGTTGGTCATCGGGCCCGGCGTCGACGAGTCCATCGTCGACGCGACGATCGAAGGGTTCGACCGGAGGGGCAAGGTGCTGGCGATGCTGACCGACGGGCCGACGGTCGGGTTGCACTTCGGGATGACCGGTCGGCTGTTGCTCGACGAGACGCCCATCGCCCTCGAGCGCCTGGAGTACTGGTCGCACGGCGACGACGCCACCTGGGACCGCTGGGTCGTGCGCCTCGACGACGGCGGCCGGCTGCGCTTCCACGACCCGCGGCGGCTCGGGCGGGTCTGGCTCGAGCCGGACCTGGACGTCCTCGGGCCCGATGCCCTGAGCCTGACCCGCCGCCAGCTGGGCGCGGCACTACAGCGCCGGCGGGCGCCCGTCAAAGCGGTGCTGCTCGACCAGGCCGCGGTCGCCGGGCTCGGCAACATGCTCGTCGACGAGGTGCTCTGGTGGGCCGGCATCGACCCGCATCGCCCGGCCGCCACGCTGTCGCCCGACGAGGTCACCGCGCTGCACAAGGTCATCCGTCGACGGCTCCCGGTGATGCTGCGGCACGGCGGCAGCCACACCGGCTCGCTGTCACCGACGCGCCGCGCCGGCGGGGTGTGCCCGGCGACGGCGGCGAGCTGCGTCGCGATGTGGTCGGCGGGCGGACGACCGTCTGGTGCCCCGCCCACCAGCGCTGAACCTGGCATGATCAGGGCCGACGTGTCAGGTGCCCCGCCCCTCCTCGGCTCGACCGGATCGACGACGATCGCGCTCGCCGCCCTCCTCGTGGTCGTCGGCATCGCCATGATCTGCACCGCGGTGTGGCTGGTGCGGGCGACGCGCACCGACAGCCGTTCGCTGGGTCCGCTGGAGGTGATGGGCGACCGGGGCTGGCGTCGGCGCGACGCCGATGCCCGTTCCCGCACCCTCGATGCCGCCCGCCCGGACGGTGCCCCGCCACCGGCGCCGATCCTGCCCGCCGACCCCGACGACCCGCCGCCGATGACGACGCTGCCGGCCGAGCTCGCCGCGTCCGAGGAGATGGCCGCCGAGGTCGAGGCGGCGGCGGAGGCGGAGGCGGCGAGGCGGCTGACGACCGATGCGGTCCCGGAGTCCGACGAGGTCGTCGACGGCGACGGCGATGCGGTCGACGGATCGACCGACGACTCGGGTGTCGACGACACCAGGGTCGACGAGCCGCAGCCGGCCGAGCACGCCTGACGTACTGTCGACGCCATGGCCTCGTTGGACGTCGATGAGATGTTGGCTCGCTTCCGCGATCGTGCCGCCGCCGTGAAGCGCCGCCCGCTCCCACCCGTGGCCGGCGAGGAGCGCCAGGCGTTCCTCGCCCAGGCGCAGGCCGACTTCCAGGACTTCGCCATCATCGGCGACGCGAGCGGCACCATCGAGGACGGCGTCCTCGTCCTGCGCGTCGACCTCAAGCCCGGCTGACCGGATCCGCCAACTCTTTGCCCAGACGGCCAGAACGTGGCCGTTTCGGCAAACAGTTGGCGGATCCGGCCACATCCGGTCCGGTCAGGTCAGTCAGGTCAGGGTGAGGTCGACGAGGTGCTTGCGGGGGGCGCCGAGGGCTTCCAGCTGGCGGTCGAGCAGGTGCATGGTGCGCTCGGTCGGAGATCAGCTCCGGGTAGACGAGGCCCTGCAGGCCGAGGCCGTCGACGAACGCGACGATCACGTCGGTGACGTCGGCGGCCGGGTGTGAGCGATCGATCGCCCGGGCCGCCTGGGCCTCCTCGATCAGCGCCATCACGACGTCGCGCCAGACGTCGTGGTCGCGGTGCTGCAGCGCCCGCAGCGACGGCTGGTTGAGGGCCCGGGCCCAGAAGTTCACGTCGAGCGTCAGCTCGAAGGCCCGCCGGTCGTCGCAGGGGAGCGCCTGGGCGAGGGCGTGGCGCAGCCGGGTGATCACATGGGCCTGGCGCGGCATCTGCTCGAGGCGTTCCCTGATGTCGTTGTCGGCGCGCTCGAGCGCCGAGCGCAGGATGTCGTCCTTGCTGCGGAAGTAGTGGGCGAGCGAGCCCGTCGAGTGGCCGGACTCGGCGGCGATCTCCCGGATCGTGGTGGCATCGATGCCGACGCGGTTGATCACGCGCCATGCCGCTTCGACCAGCTCCTGCCGCCTGACCTCGTGATCGACGATCTTCGGCAACTCGATCCCTCCTGCGCCCACCCGCGAACCGTTTGACAGTGACGGTACCCCCGGCCAGTCTTAACACGGACGTCCGAAATAGAACACGGCCGTCGTGCACCACACAGAGACCGGGGGATGGGATGAGCGGTCGTACGGGCATCATGCGGCGTCGTTGGATGGGGGTGGCCGCAGTGGCGGTCCTCGTCGTTGGCGGCGTGCGGGGACGACGATGACGGTGGTGGCGGCGCGGCGCCGGGCACCGACGCGGTGGCGGCCACGACGACCGCGGCGAGCGGCGGCGCCGACACGACGACCGCCGACACCACGGCGGGCAGCGGTGGTGGCGGTGGCGGTGAGGGTCGCGAGCTGATCATCGCCCGGGACATGGACCTCACCACGCTCGACCCGTCGCGGGCCTACTGCGACACGTGCCAGATCTACCTGTCGGCCGTGTACCAGACGCTCATCGGCGTCGACCCGACCGACATCAAGAAGCTGCTGCCGCGCCTCGCCTCGAAGTGGGAGGCCAACGCCGACAACACGGTCTTCACGTTCACCCTCGACCCGAAGGCGACGTTCGCCGACGGCTCGCCGGTGACGGCCGCCGACGTCAAGTTCTCGTGGGAGCGCCTGGCCGGCCTGGAAGGTTCCGCCTCGTACCTGATGGCCGGCGTGAAGTCGGTCGAGGCGCCCGACGACCAGACCGTCGTGGCCACGTTCGAGGCGCCGAACTCGGCGTTCCTCAACATCGTCAGCGCGCCGTACATGAGCATCCTGAGCAAGGCGCAAGCCGAGGCCAACGGGGCCAAGCTCGACGCCACGGACAGCGCCGAGCAGTGGTTCCTCGCCAACTCGGCCGGCAGCGGCCCGTTCGCGCTGGCCTCGTACACCGAGAACGACGCCCTCGTGCTCGAGCGCAACGACAACTACTGGGGCACCAAGAGCCCGTTCCCGCAGATCACCCTGAAGCAGGTCAAGGACGCCACCGCCCAGCTGCAGCAGTTGCAGCAGGGTGACGTCGACATCGCCATGCAGATCAGCTTCGACTCGGTCGGCCAGCTGGACGGCGTCGAGGGGGTCACGACCGAGGAGGTCGACTCCTACAACTTCGTGTACCTCGGCATGGGTCCGGGCGCCAAGGGCGGCGAGGTCCTCAAGGACCCGAAGGTTCGCGAGGCGATCAAGCTGGCCCTCGACTACGACGGCATCCTCGACACGACGGTCGGCGGCAACGGCAAGCTGCAGGCGTCGCCGATCCCGAACGGGTACGAGGGCTCGGAGGGCCTGCCGTTGCCGAAGCAGGACCTCGACAAGGCGAAGCAGCTGCTCACCGAAGCGAACGTCGGGCCGATCACGCTGCGCGCCGCGTACCCGACCGTCAACGTGTACGGCGTCGACTTCGACACGATGATGGCCAAGGTCCAGCAGGACCTCAAGGCGATCGGCGTCGAGCTCACGCTGGAGCCGGTCGAGTTCGCCCAGTGGGTCGAGCAGATCCTGGGTGCCGACGGCATCCCGTTCACGGCCGTGTACTTCGCGCCCGACCACATCGACAGCAGCCAGTACGTGCAGTACTTCGGGATGATCGACGGCGCCGTCGTGGTTCAAGCGGTCCGGTCTCGAGTCCCCGAACCCCGACGAGACCGCCACGTTCGCCAAGGCGCTGGCGTCGACCGGTGACGCCAAGACGAAGCTCTACAACGAGCTCGGTCAGCAGATGATCGACGATCTGATCATCTTCCCGCTGGTGAACCCGGGCCTCGTGCTGGCCCACGCCAGCGACATCACCGGCGTGCGCTACAGACGCGTGCTGCAACCTCGAGCTGGGTGGCCTCGGCATCGGCTGATGGGCCGCTACGTCCTGCGCCGCCTGGCGATCACGCCGCTGCTGCTGCTCGGCATCGCCACGGTGGCGTTCATCATCGCTCGCCTGATCCCGGCCGACCCGCTGGCCTCGATCGTCGGCGAGCGGCAGATGAACAACCAGGCGGTCGTCGACGCGGCCAAGGAGCGCTGGGGGCTCGGCGGCGGGGTCATCGAGCAGTACGTGTCGTACATCCGCAACCTGCTGCACGGTGACCTCGGGACGTCGTTCCGCACGAAGAACTCGGTGGCCTCCGACCTGTGGGAGCGGCTCCCGGCGACGGCCGAGCTGGCGCTGTCCGCGCTGCTCGTCGCCGCCGTCGGGGGCATCGCCCTCGGCGTCGTCTCGGCCCGACGGCAGAACAAGGCGCCCGACCACGCCGCCCGGGCGGTGGCGCTGGTCGGGTCGTCGATGCCGGTGTTCTGGCTCGGGCTGATCATGCTCTACGTCTTCTACGTCCGCCTCGGCTGGTTCCCGGGGCCTGGTCGACTCCCGTCGCGCGTCGACCCGCCGCCGAAGGTGACCGGCCTGTACACGGTCGATTCGCTGCTCGACGGCGATCCGAGCCTGGCGTGGGCCTGCATGCGCCAGCTGATGTTGCCGGCGTTCGTCCTCGGGTGGTCGCTGATGGGCACGGTGTCGCGCCTCGTGCGAGGGGCGATGCTCGACGAGCTGCACGCCGACTACGTGCGCACGGCGCGCGCCAAGGGCCTGCGCGAGGGCCAGGTCATGCGCCGCCACGTGCTGCGCAACGCGCTGACGCCCGTGATCACGATCCTCGGCCTGTCGCTCGGCGTGCTGCTGACGCAGGCCGTGCTCACCGAGACCGTGTTCTCCTGGAACGGCCTGGGCTCGTATGCCGTCGAATCGACCCGGCGCCTCGACTACCCGGCGATCAACGGCGTGTGCATCGCCGGCGGCGTCATCTTCCTGTTCGCCAGCCTGCTCTCGGACGTCCTGTACGCCGCCGTCGACCCGAAGATCCGGTACTCATGACCATCGAGACCATCGACCCACGCGAGATCGTCGTCCCGAAGGAGTCCGGCGGGGCGTGGACCACGCTGCGGCGCACGCTGCGATCGTGGCCGGTCGCGGTCGGCGCCGCCGTCCTGCTGCTGTGGGTGCTGGTGGCCGTCACGATCCCGCTGTGGGCGTGGGCCTCGCCGTACGAGAGCGTCGCGCCGCGGCTGGAGGGCCCGAGTTGGTCGCACCTCCTCGGCACCGACGCCAACGGGCGCGACGTGTTCCTGCGCACGCTCTACGGCTCGCGCGACTCGATCCCGACGGCTGCCGCGGTGATCCTGCTCACCGTCCTGATCGGCTCGACCCTCGGTGCCATCGCCGGGTTCGTGGGCGGCATCGTCGAGAGCACCATCATGCGCATCTGCGACGTCGTGTTGGCGTTCCCGCCGATCTTCCTGGCGATGGCGGTGGCGGCCGCCCTCGGCCCGGGGCTGCGCAACACGGTGGTCGCGCTGGTGCTCGTGTGGTGGCCGATCTACGCCCGCCTGCTGCGCGGCCAGGTGCTGTCGATCAAGCAACGCGAGCACGTCGAGGCGGCGGTGTCGGTCGGCGTCACCAAGAAGCGCATCCTGCGGCGCCACGTGCTGCCGCTGGCCATCACGCCGGTGATGATCAACGCCACGATGGACTTCGGTCAGGTGCTGATCCTGACCGCGTCGCTGAGCTTCCTCGGCCTCGGCGCCACCCCGCCGACGCCCGAGTGGGGCCTGATGATCGACGACGGGACGCGGAACTTCTACCAGTGGTGGATCGCCCTCGGCCCGGGCGTGGCGATCTTCACCGTCGTGATGGCGGCCAACTTCCTCGGCGACGGCCTGCGCGACCACTTCGACGTCAAGGGCCGGGGCTGACCGATGACCGGTGAGCCGCTGCTGTCGATCCGCGACCTGCGGGTCACGTTCGTCGGGCGCGACCACGAGCCGCTGGAGGCCGTCCGCGGCGTCGACCTCGATGTCGCCGCCGGGGAGCTGGTGGCGGTCGTCGGCGAGTCGGGCTCGGGGAAGTCGGTGACGATGCTCGCCGTGCTCGGCCTGCTCGGCCCGAGCGCCGTCGCCACGGGTTCCGTGCGCTTCGACGGCCAGGAGCTGCTCGGCGCGCCGGCCGGCGTGCTGCGGCGGATCCGCGGGTTGCGCATCGGCACGATCTTCCAGGACCCGCTGACGTCGCTGAACCCGGCCCACACGATCGGGGACCAGCTCGCCGAAGCCGTCCTCGCGCACGATCCGCGAGCCCGCAAGCGGGCCAAGCAGCGCGCCGGCGACCTCCTCGAGCTGGTGTCGATCCCCGACGTCAACCGCCGGTTGCGGTCGTACCCCCACGAGCTCTCGGGCGGCATGCGCCAGCGGGTGATGATCGCCATGGCGCTCGCCAACGAGCCCGAGCTGCTCATCGCCGACGAGCCGACCACCGCCCTCGACGTGACGATCCAGGCCCAGATCCTCGACGTGCTCGCCGCCGTGCAGCGTGACCGCGACCTGGCCGTGGTGCTCGTCACCCACGACCTCGGCGTCGTCGCCGGGCTGGCCCAGCGGGTCAACGTGATGTACGCGGGTCGCGTCGTGGAGGCCGGCGATTCGGTCGCCGTGTTCCACCGCCAGAACCACCCGTACACCCGGGGCCTGCTGGCGTGCCTGCCCCGGCTCGACCGTCGCCACGACCTCGAACCGATCGGCGGGGCGCCGCCGTCGCTCGACCAGCTTCCGCCGGGATGCGCCTTCCACCCCCGCTGCGCCCTCGCCATCGACCGTTGCCGTCACGAACTGCCGGAGCTGCGCGTGTTCCCGTCGACGGCCGCGGCGTGCCACGTCGCCCCGCTGGAGCCGGCCTCATGACCGCCCTGTTGGAGGTCACCGACCTCGTCAAGACGTTCGATCTGCGGGGTCAGCTGCTGTCGCGGTCGACCGTCACCGTGCAGGCGGTGTCCGGCGTGTCCTTCGAGGTCGGGCGCGGCGAGACGCTCAGCCTGGTCGGCGAGTCGGGGTGCGGCAAGAGCACGACGGCGCGCTGCGTGTTGCGCCTCGTCGAGCCCGACAGCGGCTCGATCCGATTCGACGGGACCGAGCTCACCGGCCTCAAGACCGAGGAGCTGCGGCGCATGCGGCGGCGCTTCCAGATGGTGTTCCAGGATCCGCAGGCCTCGCTGAACCCGCGGATGACCGTGCACGACCTGCTGGCCGAGCCGTTGCAGGTGCACGGGATCGAGGGCTCGGCCGACGCCCGCGTCCGCGAGCTGCTCGACCTCGTCCAGCTGCCGGCCTCGGCCGCCTCCCGTTACCCGCACCAGTTCTCCGGCGGCCAGCGCCAGCGCATCGGTGTCGCGCGAGCGCTCGCCGTCGGGCCCGAGCTGCTCGTCCTCGACGAGCCGGTGTCGGCGCTCGACGTCAGCATCCAGGCCGAGATCATCCGCCTGCTGGAGCGGCTGCGCAGCGAGCTCGACCTCGGGTTCCTGTTCATCGCCCACGACCTGTCCGTCGTCCGCCACATCAGCGACCGGGTCGCCGTCATGTACCTCGGGCGGATCGTCGAGACCGGGACCGCCGACCAGGTCTACGGCGCGTCCGCCCACCCGTACAGCCAAGCGCTGCTGTCGGCGGCGCCGATCCCCGACCCGCTGATCGAGAAGGGCCGGCGGCGGATCGTGCTCGAGGGCGAGCCGCCGACGCCCACCGATCCACCGTCGGGCTGCCGCTTCCGCACCCGCTGCTGGAAGGCGACCGACATCTGCGCCGAGGTCGTGCCCGAGCTCGTCGATCCCGGCGTCGGGCACGCCGTCGCCTGCCACCACCCCGAACCCGTCGACGTCGTCGCCCGCCGCGACGGCGGATCGATCCCCGAGCCGTCCGTGAGGAGCCTGCCATGACCACCACCTACGACCCGGTCGACGCCCGTCCCCGCCAGCGCGACCACGAGCTGCGCGATCGGGCCCGGGCGGTCATCCCCGGCGGGATGTACGGCCACCAGAACGCCACCCGGCTGCCGCCCGGCTATCCGCAGTTCTTGGCTTCGGGGGAGGGCTGCCGGATCCGCGACGTCGACGGCAACGAGTACATCGACTTCATGTGCAGCTACGGGCCGATCGTGCTCGGGCACCGCCATCCCGCCGTCGAGGCGGCGGCGCGAGCCCAGCTCGACCAGGGCGATTGCCAGAACGGGCCGGGCGAGGTGATCGTCGAACTGGCCGAGCGCTTCGTCGACGTCGTCGACCACGCCGACTGGGCGATCTTCGCCAAGAACGGCACCGACGCGACGACCATGTGCGTGACGGTGGCCCGTTCGCAGACCGAGAAGCGCAAGGTGCTCGTCGCCGAGGGCGCCTACCACGGCGCCGCGCCGTGGTGCACCCCGGCGCCCGCCGGCGTCGTGCCCGAGGATCGTGCCCACCTCCTGCACTTCCGGTTCAACGACCTCGAGTCGGTCGCCAAGGCCGTCGAGTCGGCGGACGACGACGTCGCCGCCATCGTCGTCTCGCCGTTCAAGCACGACGCCCGCCACGACCAGGAGCTCGTCGACCCGGCGTTCGCCAACGGGCTCCGGGCGATCTGCGACGACACCGGCGCGGCGCTGATCCTCGACGACGTGCGCTGCGGCTTCCGCCTCGCCCACGGCGGCAGCTGGGAGCCGCTCGGCGTCGACCCGGACCTGTCGGCCTGGAGCAAGGCGATCGCCAACGGCTACCCGCTCGCCGCGGTCGCCGGCAACGACCGCTTCCGCGCCGGCGCCGAGCGGATCTTCGTCACCGGCTCGTTCTGGTTCTCCGCCGCCGCGATGGCGGCCGCGGTGGCGACGATCGACGCCCTCGGCGCGGAGGACGCGGTGGCGTCGATGGAGCGCACCGGCCAGCGGTTGCGTGACGGGCTGGCCGCCCAGGCCGCGGCCCACGGCGTGGCGATCAACCAGACCGGGCCGGTGCAGATGCCGCTGATGACGTTCGCCGGCGACGAGGACTTCGCGCTGGCCGGCATCTGGGCCGACGTCGCCGTCCGCAACGGCGCCTACTTCCACCCGTGGCACAACTGGTTCCTGTCGGCCGCCCACACCGACGCCGACATCGACGCCGCGCTCGTCGCCACCGACCCCGCCTTCGCCGCCGTGGCCGCCGCCCGCTGAAGCGGGCTTCGGCTTCTGCGTGAGCGATCACGGCGATGTAGCGCATGATCGCCACGCAGAAGCTCGGCTGGGGTTCGACAGAGCGCTCAGGCCAGGGGGAAGTGGCGCACGATCGTCCAGGGTGGGCCGGCGATGAGGGTCAGGCGGTCGACGCGTGACGTGATCGGGAGGCCCGGCGGACCGTCGGCGTCGAGGTCGTCGGCGGTCGGCTCGTCGACGCCGTCGGCGACGGTGAGGTGGGGGAGCGGGTCGGGGATCGTGCCGCCGTAGGGCGGGCAGTCGGGGAAGGCCGCGGTGCAGCGGGCGATCAGCTCGTGGAACGGCGCCGCCGGTTCGGGGTCGAGGTAGAGCACGACGCCGGGGAAGCGGGCCGTCGCGCGGAACGTCACGTCGAACGCCGCCACGGCGACGGCGATGGCCGCGACCGACGCGGCCGTGGCGTCGTCGACCGGGGTCCGGAACGGGTACAGCACCGTCACGTGGGCCGGCACGCCGTCGGCGGCCGCCGGGTCGTGGCGGAGACGGTGCTCGGCGACGACCGGTTCGGCTTCCGGCACCAGCACGACGAGCGCCGTCTCCGAGGCGCCGGTGGTCACGGTCGACGGTGCGCCGGGTCCGGGGCGGGCCAGGATCTCGCGGACATCGAGCGGCGCCGCGCACTCGCTGCACACGACGACGGCGTGCGTGTCGTGATCGCACGTCGTGTGGTGCAGCACGAGCGGCGTGCCCTCCGGACCGGTGAGCCAGCGGTCGCCCCAGGCCGCCATGGCGGCCAGGATCGGGTAGACGTCGCGACCCTTCGGCGTGAGGCGGTACTCGTGGCGCACGGGTCGCTGCTGGTACTCGACGCGGGACAGCAGGCCTTCGTCGACGAGGCGGTTGAGGCGGGTCGTCAGGATGTTGCGCCCGATCGCCAGCGAGCGCTGGAAGTCATCGAAGCGGCGGATCCCGAGGCACGCCTGGCGGATGATCAGCAGGTTCCAGCTGTCGCCGAGCACATCGGCGCTGCGGGCGATCGTGCACGGCCAGGCCGACGTGTCGGTGCGGGTCACGCGCGACACCGTAGTGCGTTCCTTCGTGCAACCGACTGGTACGGTCCGTTGCATGACGGAACCCACTCCCGCCGACGGCGACCGCCACCCGCACGGCCAGGTGCACTCGCGGATCGTCGACGATCACGTCCTGCACATGACCGTCGACCGCGTCGAGAAGAAGAACGCCTTCACGCCGAAGATCACCGGCGAGCTGGCCGCCGCGATGACCCGCCTCGACGAGGACCCTGATCTGTGGGTCGGCGTGTTGACGTTCGCCGGCGAGCACACGACGGCGGGGCTCGACATGCCGCTGTTCTTCGGTCCCGACGCCGACCGCAGCACGCCCGACGGTCCCGAGCCGGTCGACCCGTTCGGCCTCCGTCGCCGTCTCACCAAGCCGCTCGTGTCGGCCGTGCAGGGCATCACGTTCACGATCGGCATCGAGATCCCGCTGGCCGGCGACATCATCGTCGCCGCGTCGGACGCCCGCTTCTGCCAGCTCGAGCCCAAGCGCGGACTGGCGCCGCTCGGCGGGGCGACGATCCGCTACGTCCAGCGCGCCGGGCTGGGGCAACGCCATGTACCACCTGCTCACCGCCGACGAGTTCACGGCCGCCGAGGCCCACCGCATCGGGCTCGTCCAGGAGGTCGTCGAGCCGGGCCAACAGGTCGACCGGGCGTTGGCCATCGCCGCCCAGATCGCCGCGTGCGCCCCGCTCGCCCTCAACCACACCATCGCCAACGCCCGCCTCGCGCTCGACGTGGACGAGCCGACGGCTGTCGCGGCGATCCCGGCGATGAGCGAGGCGGTGCGCGCGACGGCCGACTTCCAGGAGGGCATCGCCTCGTTCATCGAGCGCCGGGCGGCGAGCTTCAGCGGCCGCTGATCACGTGCGCGGCCAGCGCGGTCGCCGCATGGGGCGCGAGGTCGAACCACAGCTCGGGCTCGATCAGCTCGACCTCGATCAGCAGCAGCTGGCCATCTGCGTCGCGGATCAGGTCGACGCGGGCATAGCTCGGCATCGTCGCGAGGGCCGCGATCGTGGTCGCCGCCGCGGCGAGGAGCTCGGTCGAGACGGGCACGAGCGTGACCGTGCCGCCGAGCTCGCGCTGCACGCGCCAGTCACCGGGAGCCGGTCGCTTGGCGACGGCGTGGGTCGCCACGCCGGCGACCACGACGACGGAGATCTCGCCGTGCTCGGCGATCGAGGACAGGTACGGCTGGACCACGGCGTCCTCGGCGCCGACCAGCCGGTCGAGGTGCTGCTGGGCGGCGGCGGCGTCGAGGCGCGCGGTGTGCACGGTCAGGCGCGCCGACGCGCCGATCGCCGGCTTGACGACGACGTCCGGCCACGGCAGGTCGGCCATCGCGACGTGGCGGCCGGCCGGGAGCACGGCGGTCGGCACCGTCGGCACGCCCCGCTCGGCGAGCTCCACGAGGTACGACTTGTGGATGTTCCACCGCACGAGCGCCGTCGGGTTGTGCACCTCGACCCCGTTGCGGTCGAGCTCGTCGAGCCAGCGCCCGAACGCGGCCGGTCGCTCGACGTAGTCCCACGGCGAACGCAGCACGACCGTCGCGCCGGTCGGCACCGCGCCGCCCCACAGGAGCGGGATCGGATCGTGGCCGGCGGCCCGCAGGGCATCGGCGAGCAGCCGGTCGCTCGGCGTGAGGTCGGCCGTGCGGGCGTCGACGGCGAGGTGGATCGGCCGGCGGGTCAGAGCGGTGAGGCGCCGTTGACGAGGCCGAGCCCCTCGGCCTTGTAGCCGAGCAGCACGAGGAGGTCGTCGGACGCATGGCGCCACACCGACGGGTCGAGTGACAGGAACCAGTTCTCCTGGGCCCGGTAGATCGGGCGCGTGTACCAACCGAAGATCCCCGCTCGGCGCTCGTCGGTCGTCGTGTTGTTCCCGGTGCGGTGCCACAGCCGGCTCTCGAACACGACGAGCGAGCCGGCCGGCGCCTCCATCGGGACGGCCGTCGCCACGTCGTCGGGCTCGGGCGGGCGGTGGTGGAGGTGGCTGCCGGGGACGAAGCACGTGGCCCCGTTCTCCGCCGTGAAGTCGTCGACGCACCACGCCGCGTTGGCGCCCTGCGGCTCGGTCGGCCACGGCGTCGGCACGAAGATCTGGTCGGCGTGCAGCACCATCTCGCCGCCGCCCGGGCCGGTGATGTTGGCCGAGAGGTTGCCGAGCAGCATCGGCCAGCCGAGCACCGAGCTCAGCAGCCGCAGCGCGGTCGGGTGCTCGGCGAGGTCGGCGAAGACGGGGGAGCGGCTGAGGACGTTCCAGACCCGCTGGTTGCTGTCGTCCTCGGGGTAGTCGAGCCCGAACTTCTGCTCCCGGTTGCGGAGTCGGTCCTGGGCCGCCGCGTGGTACAGGTCGGCGCGCACCGTCGCCAACTGCTCACCCGACAGCACCTCGGTGACGGCGCAGATGCCGTGCGTCGCGAGGTCGTGCTCGGCGCGATCGAGGTCGTCGGTCGGAGCGGGGAGGGTCACGGTGTCGGTCGCCATGGCCCACCCATCCTCGCGCCGCGCTCAGCAGGCGCCGTACTGGAGCAGCGTCGGGTAGGGGTTGATCGGGTCGCCGCCGCCGGGGTGGATCTCGAGGTGGAGGTGCGACACGGTCGTGTTGCCGGTGTGCCCGACGTAGCCGACGAGCTGGCCGGCGGTCACCTTGGCGCCGACCGTGATCTCGGGGGCGAGCGCCGACATGTGCCCGTAGAAGAAGTACGTCTTGTCGTCCTTGGTGATGATCAGGCCGTTGCCGGTGCGAGGCGAGCTGCCGACGTCGTACACCTTGGTGATCGTGCCGGCGGCGACGGCGAACAGCTGCTGGCCTTCGCCGGCCATGATGTCGGTGCCCTCGTGCACCCGACCGGCGTCTCGGGCCGCGCCCCACGTGTCGATGAACGTGCACGGTGGCTGCACCGGACGAGCGTCGAGCGCCACGACGGCCCCGGTCGGCGCGGCGACCGGCGCCGGCGCGCACTCCGTCACCGCCGGGGCACATGCGCCGATGAGCACGGCGCCGGCGGCGCCATACGCACCGAGGGAACGAACGAGCGACATGGTCGGATCTCCGATCGACATCGGGGCGCCCTTTCCGCCGGGCACCCCGTCCTGCGTCGCCCACCGGCCCTGGGCGAACCCACCGTAACGCAACCGTCACATGTCGCTCGCACCCGACCACCCGACCACCGACCCGCCCGGCCGCCGCTGCCCGACGTACGATCGGAGTGGTCGAAGCCACAGGGGGTGAACGACATGGAAGTCGAGCCACTGGACGCCACGTTCGGAGCCATCGTCCGCGACGTCGAGATCGCCGACCTCGACGACGAGACGTGGGCGGTGCTGCACGCCGAGTGGTTGGAGCACGCCCTCTTGATCTTCCCGGCCCAGTTCCCGTCGCAGGACGTGCAGAACGCCTTCGCCCGGCGCTTCGGGCAGCTCGAGTTCCCGGCGACGCCGATCTCGAACATCGGCCGCAACGGGCGGGTGCACGCGGCGCCCGACGACGACGTCGTCAAGTCGCTGCGCGGCAACGAGGGCTGGCACCACGACAGCACGTACATGCCGGTGCAGGCGAAGGGCGCGGTGTTCTCGGCCGAGATCGTCCCGTCGGCCGGCGCCGCGACGGGATGGGCCGACATGCGGGCGGCCTACGACGCGCTGGACGACGAGACCCGTGAGCGCGTCGGCCAGCTGTCGGCCCTCCACTCGCTGTACTACAGCCAGGGACGCGCCGGCTACCTGCCGTCCAAGCAGAACGACAAGGGCGGGTACGACCAATACGGCTACCACGACATGGACACGCCGCTGCGGCCGCTCGTCAAGGTGCACCCGGACACGGGCCGGCCCAACTTGCTGATCGGTCGACATGCCCACGACATCGTGGGCATGGATCCCGGCGAGTCCGAGGCCCTCCTCGACCACCTGAACGAATGGGCGTGCCAGGGCGACCGCACCTACCACCACCAGTGGGAGGTCGGGGACACCGTCATCTGGGACAACCGTCGCTTGATGCACCGGGGCACGCCGTTCGACATGACCGAGCCCCGCCGCATGTGGCACACCCGGATCGCCGGGGAACCAGCGTCCGAGGCCGCCGACAACCATCGCCCCTCAGGGGAGCTCGCAGGGAGGGCACGATGACCGCCAGCCGATCCGTCACCGCAGTACGACCGCTCGGTGTCCACCACGTCTCGATCAACGTCGACGACCTCGACGCGGCGCGCGGCTTCTACGTCGACGTGCTCGGGTTCACCGAGCGGACCGACCGGCCGGACTTCGCGGGCCTGGGCGGTGCTTGGCTCGACGTGGGCGGCCAGCAGGTGCACCTCATCGTCGGTGAGGTGCCGGAGCGCAAGGGCCAGCACTACGCGGTGCTGGTCGCCGACGTCGACGTGACGGTGGCGACGATGCGCGAGCAGGGTGTGCGCGTGAGCGACCCGGTCGAGGTCGGCACCGGCCTCCAGAGCTTCACGCGCGATCCGTGCGGGAACATGGTCGAGATCCACGAGGCAGGCGGCGTCGCCCGCCGGGCGGCCGCCGCCGAGAGCTGAGCGCGCGCGACGCGAGGGTGCACGGATCGTCGGGGGGCGACTGCGTACGCTGACCGCCCGTGACGAAGGTGGGAACGGGCGGATGGTGTCGTTGGACGATCGCCGCGGTCACCGCGTGCACGCTGGTCGCGTGCAGCAGTGGCGACGACGCGGCCGGGCCGGGAACATCCGCGACACCGACGACCGGCGGCCCGACCACGACGGCGGCACTGACCACGAGCACGGACGCACCGAGTCAGTCCGCCGAGACGTCCGCGGCGTCGTCCACGACCATTGCACCATCAACGACCGCGCCGGCGTCGACCACGGCGGCGCCGTCGACCAGCGGTGGACCGACGACCCCACCCACGACCGCGCCGGCCCCGGCACCGGACGCCGGCGTGCTGGCGGCCATCAAGCTCACGACACAGCCGTACGCCGCCGTCGACAAGGTGACGCAGATGGTCGTGCGGCCGGCCGACAACGTGGCGTACGCGTCGTCCCAGACCGGCCAGATCTGGCGGTTGGCCGATCCGGCTGCGCCGACGCTGGTGCTCGACCTGTCGGCGAGCGTGCCGGTGTACGAGCAGGGCTCCGAGCGCGGCCTGCTCGGCCTGGGCTTCGGCCCCGCCGATGACCGGATGTACGTCTTCTACTCCGACCTGGAGAACAACTCGCACCTCGTGTCGTACGCGATGAACGCCGACGGCACGGCCGACGTCACCAGCGCGCGGGCGGTCATCGACGTGCCGTCCGCCGGGTTCGGGCACAAGGGCGGGGCGATGTCGTTCGACGGACCGACCCTGTACCTGGCCCTCGGCGACGGGGGTGCCTCGAAGGGTCGCACGGCGCAGGACTACACGACGCTGCTCGGCTCGATCATCCGCATCACGCCGCACGTCGACGGTCCCGGCTACGAGATCCCGGCCGACAACCCGTTCGTCGGCGACCCGGCCAAGCGCCCCGAGCTGTGGGCCAAGGGCCTGCGCGAGCCGTGGGGCTTCTGGCGCGATCCGGTCACCGGCACGCTGTGGATCTCCGACGTCGGTGACCACACGATGGAGGAGATCGACCGGATGACGGCCGATCAGAAGGGCCTCAACTTCGGCTGGTACTTCCTGGAGGGCACGGAGGTCTACGCCGAGGGCGCCCCCGCCGAGGGTCTCACACCGCCGCTGTTCGCCTACCGCCACGACGAGATCGGGCCGGCCGCGATCGGCGGCAAGGTGTACCGCGGCACGGCGATCCCGGAGCTGGTCGGCGCCTACGTCTTCGGCGACATGGCCGGCATGACGTTCGGCGTCGGTGCCGGCGACCAGATCACGAAGCTGACGTTGCGTGGATCAGGCGTCGTCACCGGCATCGCCACCGGGCCCGACGGTGAGCTGTACATGCTCTCCCACGCCAAGGGGATCATGAAGGTCGTGCCCGGCTGAGGGCGCCTCAGTCGAACTGGTGGGCGCTCCCGGGCGTGTAGCTGAGCGCCGTGAGGCGGGGACCGTCCTCGCGCCACCCGTAGTAGAGGTGTTGGCCGAGCAGGGTGGCGAAGCGCGGCGGGTTGGCGTCGAGGACGTCCTGGGTGACGTGCTCGCGGTACGGCTCCTGGGGGCGCAGGTACGAGCGCATCATCGCCACGATGAGGTTGACGCGCAGCCCCGGCGCGCGGCGGGCGAGGGCGCCGTGCCACAGGTTCCCGTGCCAGAACACGATCGAGCCGGCGCGGGCCCGCACCGGCACCATCGCGTCGCGTGCCTCGCCGGGCAGCGGGTGACGGCACAGGCGATGGCTGCCCGGGACGTACACCAGCGGACCGGTGTCGTCGTCGTAGTCGGTGAGGGCCCACGTCACGTTGCAGACCTGCGCGTACGGCGGGAACGGCGCCGGGATCATCACGTTGTCGGAGTGCAACGGAAGGTCACCGCCGCCCGGTCCCTTCACACCAGCAAGGCAGTTGCTGATGATGCAGCTCTCGCCGAGCAGGTACGTCGCCAGCGCCAGCGCGATCGGGTTGACGATCGCCTCCTGGAAGACCTTGTCCTCGAACAGCAGGTAGTACAGCTGGAGGCCGAACACGTCGCCGAACGCGCCGCGGCCCGGCTCGGCGGAGCCGTCGAGATCGAGGGGCGCGCCGCCCCGCTGCTCGCCGACCCGCACGACCGCGGCCCGCAGCCGGTCGGCGAACCCGGGCCCGGCGACCTGCTCGGGCTCGACGACGGTCAGCCCGGTCGCTTCCAACTCCGCGATGTGGCGCTCGAGTCCGAGCTTGACGATCTCGTCCCACGCCCGCTCCGAGCGGTCGGCGACGTCAGCGGCGACGTCCATCACCGGCCCTGGAAGATCGGCTCGCGCTTGGCGACGAACGCCTTGGTCGCCTCGCGGTGGTCCTCGGTCTGGCCGCAGTGGATGTGGTGGGTGACCTCGAGGTCGAGGCAGTCGTTGAGGTCGCCCGTCATCGCCCGGTTGAGGTTCTCCTTCATGTACCGGTAGGCGACGGTGGGTCCGGACGCCAGTCGCGTCGCCAGGGCGCGAGTCGTCTCGGCGAGCTCGTCGTCGGCACAGACCCAGTTCGTCAACCCGAGCCGCAACGCCTCGTCGGCGCTGACGCGATCTGACAGGTAGTACAGCTCCCGGGCCTTGGCCGATCCGACGAGCTGCGTCAGGAAGTAGCTGCCGCCGTAGTCGCCCGAGAAGCCGACCCGCGCGAACGCGGTGGTCAGGAACGCCGAGCGGGCCATGATCCGCAGGTCGCAGGCCAGCGCCAGCGCCAGGCCGCCACCTGCTGCGGCGCCGGGCAGCGCCGCGATGGTCGGCTTCGGGATCGTGAACAGCTTCCCCGACGTCGCCTGTTGGTTGATCCGTTGGCGATGGATCGCCCCGTCGATCGTGTTGTCACCGATGGTGCCGTCCCCGCTCGCCGCCATCGCCTTGACGTCCCCACCGCCGCTGAACGCGCCGCCTGACCCGGTGAGCACGATGCACCGCACGGCCGGATCGACCTCCGCCGCGGCGAGCGCATCGGCCAGCGCCGTCGTCATCGCCCCGGTCATCGCGTTGCGCGCCTCGGGTCGGTTCATCGTCAGCGTCAGCACGCCGTCGTCCACTGCCGCGAGCAGCTCGGTCGTCCCGGTGTCGATCTGTGTCGCCATGCGCGCCCACCTCCGTCGTCGTCGTCTGAGCTGTCGACGCAGGCCAGTGTGGCGGACCTCCCGCCACGACGACGAAGCGCACCACGCCGCGGCGTTCGGCCCGGCTCATGAAATCGGCCGGGCCGCGAATCGCCGCATCGATAGGGTCGAGCCGGTGAACCCCTTTCGCGCGTGGTGGCCGTCGACACGACGGTCCTGAGCGCGCCCGAGCGCAGGCCGTCCCGACGGACGGCTCGTTGTCGAGGGGTGTCCGGAGGGCGGCGGAGAGGCCCCCATGATCCACGAGCTCCAGGCCGCCGACGCCCTCGACGCGTCGACCTCTGACGCGTCGCTCGCGCGCACCGTTGCGCGATCGGTCGAGCTCGACGCCGAGATCGCCGTCGACCCGAGCCGGTTCCGCGTCCTGACGGGCGACCGTCCGACCGGCGACCTGCACATCGGCCACTACTTCGGCACGCTCGCCAACCGCGTCGCCCTGCAGCGACGGGGGGTCGAGACGTTCATCGTCATCGCCGACTACCAGGTCATCGCCGACCGGGACGGCGTCGGGCCGATCCGTGAGCGCGTCTGCTCCATGGTGACCGACTACCTCGCCATCGGCCTCGACCCTGATCGCACGACGATCTTCACCCACTCGGCCGTCCCCGCCCTGCACCAGCTGATGCTGCCGTTCCTGGCGCTCGTCACGGACGCCGAGTTGCGCCGCAACCCGACCGTCAAGGCCGAGCAGGAGGCGACCGGCGGACGACCGATGTCGGGACTGCTGCTCACCTATCCGGTGCACCAGGCCGCCGACATCCTGTTCTGCAAGGCCAACGTCGTTCCCGTCGGAAAGGATCAGCTGCCCCACCTCGAGCAGGCGCGGGTGATCGCCCGCCGCTTCGACCAGCGCTACGGCCGCGTCGATCCGGACACGCCGGTGTTCCCGACGCCGGACGCGCTGTTGTCGCCGGCGGTCAACCTGTTGGGCATCGACGGCGAGAAGATGAGCAAGTCACGCGGCAACGCGATCGATCTGGCGATGGACGCCGACACGACGGCCCGCCGGGTGCGCGCCGCGGTCACCGACGGCGACCGGACGATCACCTACGACCCGGCCCGGCGTCCGGCAGTGTCGAACCTCGTCCTGATCGGCGCCCTCGCGTCGGGACGGGAGCCCGACGACGTCGCCGCCGAGATCGGCAGCGGTGGCGCCGGCGCGCTGAAGACCTTCGTGATCGACGCCGTCAACGAGCTCTTCGCACCGATCCGGGCCCGGCGCGCCGAGATCGCAGCCGACCCCCACCACGTCCACGCCGTCCTCGCCGCCGGCAACGATCGCGCCAACGAGGTCGCCGCGGTCACGCTCGACGAGGTCCGCGCCGCGATGCACATGCAGTACGACGACTGACGGGCCCCTCAACCGTCGGGTGAGGTCAGCCGCTCGGCGGTCGCGGCGCCGGCGACGATCGCCGCCGACAGCGAGCTCGGCAGCAGATCGGCGTCCACGAACCGGTCGGCGTGCAGCTCCCATCGGCTCGTGCCGTCGGTGAGCACCGCCCCGCCGCCCTGCTCGCCGAAGGCGCGCTCGACGACGGTGACCTCGTCGTACACGGTGACGTTGAGGTCGGCGACGCAGTGGTGCTTGACGACCTCTTCGAAGTCGCTGGGGATGATCCGCGTCGGCGCGCCGGCGGTCAGGTACGGGCGCAACACGTCCAGCACGCCGTGGCGGGTGAGCACCTCGACCGCAGCGTCGTCGAGCTCGGTCGGCGTGTCGTCAGCGATCACCTCGTGGCCGGCGAGCAGGCACGGGACGCCGCGCCCGGCGGCCAGCTTGGCGACGACGAGCGCAGCCGGACCGCGGCCGACGACGAGCAACGGGGTGTCGATGCGCACCGGCGGCGGCGATCAGAAGATCGCCAACGGGTTGACCGGGCTGCCGGTGACGCCCTGGAAGCGGATGGGCGCCAGCGTGAACTGGAACTCCCACCGCGTCGAGCCGGGTGCACGTGTCGGCGAGGTCTTCCAGCTGGCAGTTGTCGATCAGCCACAGCCCCATCGCCACGATGCCGACCATGTGGATCGGCATGTGCACGGTGCGATAGCCGCTCGGCGTCGGGTCCTGGGCGACGTCGGACGCGAGCATCGCCACGCCGCGCTCGTGGAGCCACGGCAAGCAGGCGGCCTGGAACCCCGATCGCGGCTTGTTGGCGTTGTAGTTCTTGCCGTCGCGACGGCGGGCGCCGCCCTCGCCGGTGCGCATCAGCACCACGTCGCCCGGCTCGATGTGCACGCCGGCGGCCTGCTCGGCCGCTTCGAGGTCCTCGGGGTGGACGTGGTCGTCGGCGGCCAGCACGTCGACGCCGCGCAGCCGGGCGATGTCGAGCAGCACGCCGCGGGTCGTGACCCCGTCGCGCACCGCGAGCACATCGTGCACCAGCGCTCCCTGGCGATCCGACACCATCGACGCCGGCACGCCGCCGTACAGGCAGCCGTCCCAGAAGATGTGGGCCAGCGAGTCGAGGTGCGTCACGTCGAGGCCGTGGAAGACCATGCCGATGAACTCCTGGGCGCCACCGGCGCGACCCTCGCCGAGCAGGTTGCGGCGGCCTTCGTCGGCCAGTCCGAGGCCGGTCGACAGCATGTAGCGCTGGTTCTCGACCGTCGCGCCGGGCTGGCGGCCGGTGCGCATGTCCCACGAGCAGGACACCGACACGCCCTCGCGCACGAGCTGGGCGGCGGCCACCCGCTTGGCCGGCGTGACGTGGTTCAGCGTCCCGAGGCGGTCGTCCTCACCCCAGCGGCCCCAGTTCGACAACTGGTCGAACCACGTCAGCACCTCGTCCTCGGTCGGCGTCGTCGGCATCGTCGCTCCTTCCCAATCCGGTCGCCATCATGTCCGCGCGCCGGACAGCCGATCGGATCAGAGCGGCGGCAGCGCCTGCTGACGACCGATCAATGGCGCCAGCGGGTCGCCGGCACGAGCCAACCGCTCGCCGACGTCGCGGATCGTCCAGCGGTCGAGGCGCAGGTCGTCGTCGTCGAGCTCGTCCCACGCCAGCGGCACCGCCACCGGCGCACCAGCGAGCGGCCGCGGGCCGAACGGGGCCAGGAACTGGCGGTCGTCGGACGTGTCGCCGTCGCCGTCGCTGTCGCCGGCGGCGCGGCCGAGCGTGTCGTCGATCGCATGCGACAGGGCCTGCTTCCAACGCCGGACGCGGTCGAAGGTGGCGTGCTGCGACACCGGCACACAGATCTGGATGCCGCCGGCGCCATCCGCGATCGGACGGCCCTCGACGCCGAGGTGCTCGAGGGCGGCGCGGTGGAGGCGAGCTCGGTCGAGCACGTCGGGCCCGGGGCCGATCTCGATGCCGACCCACGCCGGGTGGTCGGGCGCGTCCGGCGGGGCAGTCCACGGATGGAGCTCGACGGCGCGGTCGTTGGCCAGCCAGACGAGGGCGGCGGCGGAGTCGGGCACGAGGTGCTCTGCGCCTCCGTCGTCGCGCCATCGACCGAGCCACGACGGCGCGCGCTGCGGCAGGGTCCGGCGCCAGGTCCCGCGCTCGTCGACGCCCTTCGGGAACCGCCAGGCATCGACCGGCCGTCCGGCCAGGTAGGGCAGCATCGCCGGCGCCATCGTGGCGTGGTGGCGGACGAGGTCGCGCGTGGTGAGCGGCGGCTCACCGTCACGGCCCGGGAACATCACGGCGTCGAGGTGGGCGAGGTGCACCTCCTGATCTCCGAGGGACCACCGCCCACCCGCGCCGAGCTCGTCGAGCGCGGCCAGCTCGTCGGCGGTGGCGCCCGCCCAGTTGGCCGAGCCGGTCCAGCTGGCCGCCGGCGCGTCGCGGACCTCGTCGTTCGTGCGGCCCGACTTCACCGACCGCGGCTGGTCCTCCGGGTTCCAGCCCGGCACGGCATCGTCGTCGTGCTTCTTGATCAGCAACCACTCGTCGCGGCCGCGCCCACGACGCACGAGCGCGAAGCGGCCCCGGAGCTTCTCGCCGAGGAGGGCGAGGTGGAGGTCGCCGGCGGCCACGGCCTGCAGTGGATCGTCGCCCTCGGCGAGCGCCCACGTGCCCCAGTCCCACACGATGACGTCGCCGCCGCCGTACTCGCCGGCCGGGATCACGCCCTCGAAGTCGAAGTAGTCGAGCGGGTGGTCTTCGACATGGGCGGCCAGCCGCTTGACGTCGGCGTCGAGGGTCGGGCCCTTCGGCACCGCCCAGCTGAGCAGGACGCCAGCCGCCTCCAAGCGGAAGTCGTAGTGCAGCCGGCTGGCCCGGTGGCGCTGCACGACGAAGCGCCAACCGTCGGCGGCCGGCGGGTCGGTGCCCCGCGGCTCGGACGTCAGCCCGAAGTCACGCTTGGCCCGATACGTGCGCAGCCGCTCGTCGGCGACCGCCGAGCGGGTGCGAGCCCGGGGCATGCGTTGAGTCAACCACGGTCGGGGACCGGGGATCAGACCGCCGAGTCCAGCGCGGCCGACTCGCGCAGCCCGACGTCGATCGCCAGATCGACGAACAGGGCGGCCATCTCGGAGCGGTACCGGAGCTGCACGGCCTCGCGACGGGAGCGGTGCAACACGCTCATCGCGTCGGGTTCCACGACACCGGCCGAGCGGGCGAGCTGCACCTGCATCGCGGCGTCGGCGAAGAGGTCCTCGTGGTCGGGTGCGGTCGTCGCCAGCTCGGAGATCGCCGCGAGCACCGCGGCCTCCTCGATCGTGCCCGTCGCCGTGCGGCCGTCGCGATCGACGAGGCCGATCGACCTGGCCATGTCCATGACGTCCATGCTGATCCTCCTCGTGTCAGTGCGCTTCAGTCGTCAGAGAGGTGCAACGTGGCGAGGGCCGGATCCATTGCGTGACAGCATTCACTCATGACGCACGAGTACACGATCGGGATCGGCACCGTCGGCGCCGGTCTGTGGATGGGCTACGGGGGCGGCGAGAAGTGGCGCCACGTGCAGCAGGGTCCGCCGATCGAGGGCAACTGCCGCGCCCTCGCGGTCGATCCGGCGCGCCCCGGGATGCTGTGGGCGGCCGCCGATCGCGCCGGGCTGTTCACGTCCACCGACGGCGGCGGTCGCTGGGAGCACCACGGACCGACGCTGGACATCCCGATCTGGTCGATCGGCCTCGATCCCCACGACGACGACCGGATCTACCTGGGGGTCTCTCCCGGGATCCTGCGGTCGAAGGACCGTGGCGACACGTTCGACCGCCTGACCACGTCGATCAGCGACACCTGCCCGATCGGCACGTCGCGGACCACCAACGTGGTCGTCGATCCGGCCGACCCGGCCGTCGTCTGGGCGTCGGTCGAGGTCGACGGCCTCCACCGCTCCGACGATCGTGGCGACACCTGGGCGTCGCACGGCCAGATCGGACCGGAGGCGTTCCACAACGACGTCCACGGCCTCGAGGTCGGCGCCGACGGCCTGCTGGTGACCACCCCGTTCGGGCTCGGTCGCTCGGCCGACCGCGGCGCCTCGTTCACGTGGCACGAGTTCGAGCCCTTCGCCGGCTCGAAGCTCGGGGTCGCCTACTCGCGGTGCGTGCGGGAGCCGTGGGACGGGGTGATCGTGGTGTGCGTCGGCGACTACGTGCCCGGCCGCATCGGCGCCCTCGAGATCAGCCGCGATGGTGGCGAGACGTGGACGCGGGAGCCTCTGCCTCACACGCCGAACTCGACGATGTACTGGTTGGCGACGCATCCGGCGGTACCGGGGACGATCGTCGCCACGTCGCTGTTCGGGCAGGTCTTCGTCTCCGACGACCACGCCGAGACCTGGCGCAAGCTCGACAGGGAGTTCGGCGAGGTGCGCGCCGTGGCGGTGGTGCCGACGGCCTGACCGCCGGCGCCGCTCAGCTCTCGAGCTCGGTGACGGCGACACCGCCCTTGGGCGTCGCGCTCGGCGCCCGGCCTCGGCCGTCCGGGGGCGGCCGTGCGGGCGAGGATGCCGAGCGTGGCCCGCAGGTTGGTCTCCGAGATGACCGGGAAGATCGACCCCGCCGCGTCCCGGTACGCCTCGTTCAGGTTCGACCAGTCGTAGTACGAGGTCACCAGCGTGCCGCCCTCGACGGGTTCGAGCTCGTAGCCGTAGACGTGGCCGATCGGTGGCTGGATCACGCCGTCGATCGTCCAGGCGATCGCCCGGTCCGGCTCGTAGCGGTCGATCACCACGGTCACCGTGTACTCGCCGAGCGGGTAGTCGTTGAGCGACTCGCGGTCCATGTGCACGTCGAACCGGTCCCCGACGGCCGTCACCGGGTCGCCGTCGGCCGACATCAACATGCCCGACGCATCGATCGCGACGTGCCCGCTCGGCGCGGCGAGGATCTCGAAGATCGTGGCCGGGTCGGCGGCGATCGTGCGCTGCACCGTCAACCGTTGCGTCATGGGGGCCCTCGTTCCGTCCGTGCGGTCCGCGGCAGCGTAGGCGACCGCCTTCAGGTCGTCGGGCGCAGCTGGCGGCCGGCGTCGTCGAGCAGTCGCTGCAGGTGGAGGCCACGATGGACGTCGAGGTCCGATGAACGCCCGTTGCGCACGGCCGCGGCGAACTCGGCGACGAGCGTCGCCATCGCGGCGCGGATGTCCGCCAACCCGTCGGTCGCATCGCCGCGCCCGGTGTCGAGCACCCGCACGCCCTGCGGTCCGATCAGCTCGAGGACCAACCCGCCGGCGGGGTTCGGAGTCGTGCCGGAGATCGTGGCCTGGCTGACGGCGCCGCTCGCGTGCTCGCACGTCAGCGCCACGATGCCGAGCGGATCGCCGGCCGCCTGGATCGCGACGATCGGACCGAGGGCCGTGTCGAGCGCGTCGAGCACGTGCGGACCGAGGTCGAACAGCCCACCGTCCGCCAGGCGCCACGGGGTCCCGAAGAAGCTGCCCGGCGTGGCGCCGTCGCCGAGGAACGTCGCTCGGGCGGCGGTCGCGCCGAACCCGTCGGCCGCGCCCAGGAACGTCCGCATCGATGGCCGGTAGCGGTTGGTGAGGACGAGCTGGGAGACCACGCCGGCGGCGTCGATGGCGGCCGCCAAGCGTTCGGCGGCGGCGAGGTCCAGCGCGATCGGCTTCTCCAGCAGGACGGCTCGGCCGGCGCGGGCGACGTCGGCCGCGAGGTCGGCCTGGACGTCCGGTGGCACGGCGAAGGCGACCGCCTCACAGGTGTCGACGAGCTCGTCGACGCTGGTCGCGGCGGGCACGTCGTGGCGCGCCGCGAGCTTCGCTGCGGCATCGGGACGACGGGCCCAGATGCCGGTGAGCTCGCACGAGGAGCCGGCGGCGAGGAGGGGAGCGGTGAAGAGGGTGGCCCAGGGTCCGGCACCGATCAGGCCGACGCGCAGCGGAGTGGTCATCGCCGCCAGCCTGGCACCGGCGACCGCCGGGAGGAGGTGTGGATGCTCGGGGCACCACGCGCCGCCGCGCGAGGTGCCCCGAGCAGATCCATGCTTCGACCTTCGTTGCAGCGTGAGGTGTCAGCGTCTTGTTTGCCCGCAACCCGGTCGACACCGGGTCCGCCCGTGTCGCCCGCATCTTGCCCGCGTCCTCGTCCGCCGCTGAGCGGTGCCGCTTCGTTGAGGCGCTGCTCGGTGTTGTGTGAGGACGTGGACAGGTCTACTCCGGCGGTGCCGGGGGTGAATCTGTGGAACCCCGTGTCGTGTCCGTCCCCCGCGCCGGGTCGCGCCGGTGCCCGTGCCGTGTCCCGCACGGGGTTTCCCGGATGTGGCCGCAGCCTCGTGACGCCACGATGGAGGTGCACGACGTCGCCACCCGGCGGAGTGGTGGACGGTCGCCCGCTCGTCCACCTCGGCAACGGGACCTTTCGGCGACTTCAGCACGACGGCGGTGTGGGCGCCAACTCACGAGATCGATGCGGTGTCCCCGCCCGGGCGCCGCGCGTCGACCTCGCCGTGGAAGATCACCCGGTGGGAACTTGCCCGCTCCTGCCGACCGATCGTGGCGCCCCCCGCCGTCGTCACTCCTCATCCTGCGTGCCACCTGCGGCGCGCCGGTCGCGTCTTCGCCGAGGCGACGATCGTCGCCTCGATCGGCTTGCACTTCGAGATCGAACGTTTAGATATCGCGTCTTTGCTACCGTGGGTCGGTGGCGTCGCAGCAAGAGCAGCCGATCGGACTCGAGGTCACCAGGACGGGTCGCGTCCTGCAGCGGGCGTTCGACGAGGCGCTGACGGGCGCCGGCGGGGCGCTGGCCACGTGGCTCGTGGTCACCGCGTTGAAGGGGGGCGATCACGCCATGCAGCGGGACCTGGCGTCGGCCGTCGGGATCGAGGACGCCACCCTGACCCACCACCTCAACCGCATGGAGCGCGACGGCTTGGTCGAGCGCCACCGCGATCCGACGAACCGCCGCAACCAGCTCGTCGCCCTCACGGCCGACGGTGAAGCGGTGTTCGGGTCGCTGCTCGGGACGGTCGTGACGTTCGACCGCCAGCTGCGGGCCGGGTTCAGCGAGGCCGAGCTGGCGACGCTGCGCGGCCTGTTGATGCGCTTGCGCGCCAACGTCACCGCCATGGCGAGCACCGACACCTGAGCGAGCGCGGCGCGGTCGGTTCGGCGCCACCGGCAGCGCGGGTGTAGAGCAGAGGTACATGGAGGCGAACTCCCCCCTCGCCCATGAGCGCCGATGGTGGACGCTCGCCGTGCTGTGCCTGTCGCTGACGGTGATCAGCATCGACAACACGATCCTCAACGTCGCGCTGCCCTCGATCGTCGAGAGCCTCAGCGCCCGCGGGTCCGAGCTGCAGCTGCTCATCGACGGCTACACGATCGTCTTCGCCTGCCTGTTGCTGACCGCCGGTTCGCTCGGCGACAAGCTCGGCCGCAAGGGCATCCTCACGATCGGGCTGGCGCTGTTCGGGATCTTCTCCACGTTGGCCGCCTTCAGCCAGTCGGCGGACATGCTGATCGTGGCCCGGGCGCTGATGGGCATCGGCGGCGCGTGCATCTACCCGAGCACGCTGTCGATCCTCACCAACACCTTCCACGACGACCGCGAGCGCGGCCGGGCGATCGGCATCTGGGCCGGCGTGTCGGGGCTCGGCGTGGCGATCGGACCGCTCGCCGGCGGACTGCTCGTCGAGCACTTCTGGTGGGGCTCGGTCTTCCTCGTCAACGTGCCGATCTGCGCTCTCGCCATCATCGCCGGTCACTTCCTGGTGCCGACGACGAAGCGCGACCCCGAGCACGCCCTCGATCCGATCGGGGCGATCCTGTCGATCGTCAGCCTGATGGCCCTGCTGTTCGCCATCATCGAGGTCCCCGATCGCGGGATCTCCGATCCCACCGTCCTCGTCTCGTTCGTCGTCGGGCTCTTCTTCCTGGCCGGCTTCGCCTGGTGGGAGACCCACTACGAGCACCCGATGCTCGATCTGCACTTCTTCCAGAACCCGCGCTTCTCGGCCGCCTCGGCGACGATCACGCTGACGTTCTTCGCCCTCTACGGCTCGACGTTCCTCCTGACCCAGTACTTCCAGTTCGTGCTCGAGTACTCGCCGCTGAAGGCCGGGGCGCTGACCGCGCCGGTGGCGGTGGGGATCATGGTGACGGCACCGCAGGCGCCCAAGCTCGTCGAACGGATCGGCACCAAGCTGGTGGTCGTCACTGGGCTGTCGATCGTGGCGACCGGCCTGTTGATGTACTCGGTCGAACCGGTGATGGCCTCGCTGATCGGTGGCGGCGCCGTGCGCCTGCTGTTCGGCATCGGGATGGGGTTGGTGATCGCCCCGGCCACCGAGTCGATCATGGGCTCGCTGCCGAAGGCCAAGGCCGGTGTCGGGTCGGCCGTCAACGACACCACCCGCCAGACCGGCGGCGCCCTCGGCGTCGCCATCATCGGCAGCGTGTTCGCGGCCACCTACCACCACGTGATCACGGTGCCCGCCGGCCTCCCGGCCGCGGCCGCACCGATGGTGCACGACTCGATCGGCTCCGCGCTCGACGCCGTCACCCGCTTCAACCTGCCTGCGGCGCTGGCCGAGTCGGTGCACGACGCGGCGAGTGATGCCTTCTTCCGCGGCATGCAGGTGGCGGCCTGGGTTGGTACCGCCGTCGTCATCTGCGCGGTGATCGTGGCCTACCGCTACCTCCCGGCGCGAGCGGCCGCCGTGCGCACCGACGACGAGTTGGAGGAGGACGCTCGCTTGGCCGCCTCGCTCGACGACGGCATGCTCACGTGAGCAGCCTGCGTCGAGCGGACAGACTGCGATGCTCCAGCCCGCACGCTCGGACCTGACGGAGGCCGCCATGTTCCGCAATCCCGACCACATCACGATCGCCGTCGCCGACGCGCCGGCCGCGATCCGCTTCTTCGAGCTCCTCGGGTTCCGCCAGGGCCACGTCGCCTTGATCGACGGCGGTCAGCCGGCGACGTACATGGGGATGCCGGACATGAAGGCCGACCACATCACGCTGTTCCTGGACGGGGCCGAGCCGCGGTTCGAGATCCAACTGCTGGCGTTCCACCCCGAGCCCGGTGACGACCCCGGGCTGCACCCCACGAACCTCCGCCGGCGCGGCTACAACCACCTCGCGATCCGGGTCGACGACATCGCCGCCGCCACCGCCCACCTCGAGTCCAACGGTGTCACCATGCTCGGAGACGAGCTCGACTACATCAGCCGGCGGCTGCGCTTCTTCGAGGGCCCGGAGGGGATCACCCTCGAGCTCGTCGAGTGGGTGGACACCCCGGCCGGCTGAGCGCGAGACCGGCTCCCGGCGCGGCGAGACTGGCCGACATGGCGACGCCGCAGACCCGGCCCACCGACCAGGACGTGGCCACGTTCCTCGACACGGTGGCCGACGACCGCCGCCGTGAGGACGCCAACGCGTTCGCGCCCTGCTCGAGCGCGTGACGGGAGCACCGGCCACGATGTGGGGCCCGTCGATGGTCGGCTTCGGGTCCCAGCCGTACGCCAACACGACCGGGACCCACGAGTGGTTCGTGGTCGGCTTCTCACCGCGCAAGGCGGCGTTGACGATCTACGGGATCCACGACGGCTACGGATCGCCCGACCCGCTGCTTGCGACGCTCGGTCCGCACACGACCGGCAAGGGCTGCGTGTACGTCAAGCGGCTCGCTGACGTCGACACCGCGGTGCTCGAACGCCTGGTGCCGCGGCGTGGATCGCGCCCAGTCATCCTCCTGACGGCGCGCAGCCCGAAGACGCCGGGCCGGCGACCGCTCCCGTGTCTGTGTCACCGCATACGTCGTCGACGACATATGCGGTGACACAGAACGAGGACGGGTCGCAGCACCGAGGCGGACGCTCTCACCGCTGGACGCCGCGCAGCCAATTCCCCGAGCCCGGTTGGGGGACCGGGATACCCTCCGCGCTCGCCACTGGGAGGGACCATGCGATTCAAGTCCGATGTCGTGGGGGGCATCCAGGTCTTCGCCGTCACGGGGACGAACACGGTGTCGTTCGGCATTCGCGCCACGCCGACGGCGAGGAAGGGCCTCCTCGGGTTCTCGATCGAGAAGGTCGACGGCCGAACCGGTCGGCGCAAGTGGGTGCCGGGGTACAAGGTGTTCCGCTCGATCATCCCCGACCCGACGCCGAAGACGCGCGTGTCGACGTTCGATCATCCGATCCAGAGCCTCGTCTGGGACGACTTCACCGCCGCGCCGGGCACGTCTACGAGTACGTGTTCCACCCCTTCAAGGGCACGCCCGCGCTGCCGGACCGCACCGCAGCGCCCGTCTCGATCACGATCTCCACGGAGCCGCTCACCAGCGGGACGCACGACGTCTACTTCAATCGGGGGGTCACCGGGAGCCAGGCGTACGCGTTGAAGTTCAACAACAAGCGCCCCGACAAGCAGCCGACCGCGAAGAAGCGGCGCGACGCAGAGGCCTGGCTGAGCCGAGACCTCGACGAGGCACTGATCAGCGTCATCGAGTCGGCGCACCAGGGTGACTCGATTCGAGGTGCGTTCTACGAGTTCAGGTTCGGCAAGATCCTCGACGCGTTCGTTGCCGCTCACAAGCGCGGCGTGGACATCAAGCTCGTGATCGACGAGAAGGCCAACGAGCGCACGGTCCAGCCGACCCCGGTGAACAAGCTGAAGAAGCCGAAGTTCATCGAGAGCGCGCCGCGGGCCGCCAACCTGACCGCGATCGAGGCGGCCGGACTCCCGCTCTCGACGATCATCGCCCGCCAGGCTCGACGCGACGACCTCCAGCACAACAAGTTCATGGTCGTGTTGCGGGGCCAGCAGCACACGCCGGTCGCGGTGTGGACGGGATCGACGAACCTCACCGAGGGCGGGATCTACGGCCAGGCCAACGTTGGGCACCTGGTCCGTGACGAGCAGGTCGCGGCGCGCTTCCTCGCCTATTGGAACCTCCTCGCCGGCGACCCTGGTGGCCCGACGGACGCCAAGCTCCACCCGCTCAACGTGGCGTTCCTGCAAGCGGTGGACGCCCTCAGCCCGGCCCCCCAGAACCGCGCCGCCATCCCTGTCGGTACGACTCCGGTGTTCAGCCCCCGCAGCGGGCTGGTTCCACTGGACCTCTACGTGGAGCTGCTGGCGAGGGCCACGTCGATGTCGTGCGGCACGTTCGCATTCGGGATCCCCCTGCCGTTCCGCACGGCGATCAGCGCCAATGGCAGCCAGGGTCCGCTCTGCTTCCTGCTGCTCGAGGATCCGGATCGACCGAAGCCGACGAAGGCGAACCCTGGCCCCGTCGTGCAGCTGAACGCGAAGAACAACACCTACAAGGCATCGGGCGCCGAGCTGCACACCGATGTCGGACGATGGGTCGCCGAGACCAACAACAAGAAGATCAAGCTCAACCAGCACGTGACGTACGTCCACTTGAAGTTCATCCTGAGCGATCCACTCGGACCCGATCCGATCGTCGTCACGGGCTCGGCGAACTTCAGCACCGCATCCACCACGGAGAACGACGAGAACATGATCGTGATCCGCGGTGACCGCCGAGTGGCGGACATCTACTTCACGGAGTTCAACCGGCTCTGGGGCCACTTCTACTACCGGTCCGTCGTCGAGGCGACGGCGGCGCGACCGCCACGTGCCGGTACGCCCCACAACTACCAGGACCTCTACGAGGACACCGAGTGGCAGAAGGGGTACGAGCCCGGGGACCTGCGGTCGAAGCGCGTGGATCAGTTCGTCAAGATGGCGATCTGACGCGTGCGGTCTCAGCGCCGCCGCAGGGGCCGGCCGGCGAAGGCCGCGAGGCGATCGAGCGCCGGGGCGTCGGACGGTGCCGGTTGCTCGGCGCCGTAGAAGCCGGCGGCGCGGAACTCCGGTGAGACGAGCGAGTGCGATGTCGCGAGCGCCGCCTCGACGATGGCGTCGTCGAGCTCCACGGCCAGGTCGGTGCCGTGGGTCAGGTCCCAGACGTGCGTGACGTGGTCGGCCGTCAGCATGTCGAGCGCCACCGGTGCCGGCATCTCGCCCCACGGCATGGCGACCGTGCCGCACAGGACACCGGGCGCCCCGTAGGCGGCCAGCACACCGTCGGCGGCGTCGCGGTAGGCGACGGCCGGGTCGCTGCCGAGCCAGTCGGGCATCGCTGACCAGTCCGGGAACGATGTCGGCTCGCCTCGGGCGGGGGCGGCGAACAGCGCCGCTGCCCCGACCATGTGGTTGAGCACGTCCCGTCGCGACCAGCCGGTGCACGGCGACGGTCCGAGCAGGCGATACGGCATGGCGCGCATCGCGATCGCCGTCACCGCGTCGGCGACCTGGTCGAAGCGGTCGAGGGTGTCCATCTCGGCAGCATCGACGGCGCCTGCTTCACCCTCGCCTCACCGCCGCGGCGTGCCAGCCGCACCGGCTGGATGGGTGCCGTGCGCGCGCCCCGCACGGTAGGTTCGACCTTTCGGACAGCGACGCCCGGGGGTTCACGCGATGACGAGCGCTGAAGCGGTCCACGATTGGGCCGACGACTTCGACATCTTCGACCCGCGCTACGTGCGCGAGCCGTACCCGATCTGGGACGACCTGCGCGGCGGTTGCCCGGTCGCCCACACCGACCGGTGGGGAGGATCGCTCCTGCCGACGACGCACGCCCTCGTCACCGGCGTGGCCCATGACGTCGAACGCTTCTCGTCGTCGGAGATCACCGTGGCGCCGATCCCGGCGACGTACGACGAGCACGGCAACCAGCTGCGATCGATCATCGCCACCGATCCGCCGGACCACACCCCGGAGCGTCGCCTCCTGCTGCCGTTCTTCGCGCCGAAGGCCGTCGAGCGGTTCCGGGAGCCGACACGCGAGCTGTGCCGCCAGCTGGTGCGGGGCTTCATCGAGCAGGGCGAGGTCGACGCTGCCGAGAGCTACGCCAAGCAGATCCCGCCGCGCGTGATCGCCGAGATCCTCGGCATCGATCCGGAGCGCGGCAACGACTTCGCCGAGTGGGTGCGTGGCGTCCTCGAGCTCGGCCTGCGCGACGCCGAGATCCGTGACAAGTACCGGCTCATCGTCCAGAACTTCTTCCTCGAGGAGATCGAGCGCCGCCGCAGCGAGCCCGGCGATGACCTGATCTCGTACCTGTTGACGGCCGAGCTCGACGGTGCACCGGTCCCGATGCACGTGGTGCGGGGCAACATCACGCTGATGCTGATCGCCGGCATCGACACGACGTGGAGCTCGATCGGCTCGGCCCTCTGGCACCTCGCCCAGCATCCGGAGGACCGCCGCCGGCTCGTGGAGGAGCCGGCGCTGATCCCCACCGCGGTCGAGGAGCTGCTGCGGGCCTACTCGCCGGTGACGATGGCGCGGATCGCAGCGCACGACACGATGCTCGGTGACCGCGAGGTGAAGCAGGGCGAGCGGGTGTTGCTCTCCTTCCCGGCTGCCAACCGCGATCCCGCGGTGTTCGACCGTCCCGACGAGGTGATCATCGATCGCGAGGTCAACCGCCATGTCGCGTTCGGCGCCGGCATCCATCGCTGCCTCGGTTCCAACCTGGCGCGCATGGAGATGCAGGTCGCCATCGAGGAGTTCCTGGCGATGATCCCCGAGTTCGAGCTCGCCGACCCCGACGCCGTGACGTGGGCCGGCGGCCAGGTCCGCGGCCCGCGCAACCTGCCGATCCGCTTCCCGCGACAGCCGCCTCCGCGCCGACTGATCGACGGGCGACACGACGCAGTGGGGGAGCAGGCGCCGACGCTGGGCGAGCTGATGCTCGGCGTCGAGGGGCTGGCCATGTTGCGGCTGCTCTACGCGGACGCCGCCGACGCGCGGGCGGCCCGGGTGGCCGAGGTTCGCGACGTCCTGGCCCGCATCGACGGCGATCCGGCGGCGGCGGCGCCGCTCGGATCGGAGTACGGGATCGAGGACGGCTACGCGCGGTGGTCCCAGACCTACGACCGGCCGCTGCGGCTGTTCGCCATCGAGGCCCCGCCGTTGCGCCGGTTGCTCGACGGGCTGGCCCCGGGCCAGGTCCTCGACGCGGCGTGTGGGACCGGTCGCCACAGCGCCTACCTCGCCGATCGTGGCCACACCGTGACCGGCGTCGACCAGTCGCCCGACATGCTCGCCCTCGCCGCGGCGAAGGTGCCCGGCGGGCGCTTCCTGCCCGGCGACCTGACGGCCCTGCCGCTCGACGACGCCTCCGTCGACGCCGCCGTGTGCGCGCTGGCCCTCGTGCACGTCGCCGATGTCCGACGCGCGATCGGCGAGCTGGCCCGCGTCGTGCGTCCCGGTGGCCGCATCGTGATCACCGACGTGCATCCCGTGCTCGTGATGCTCGGCTGGCAGGCCCAGTTCCCGACCGCCGACGGCCGCGGGTTCATGCGCCTGCACCCGCACCTCGTCTCCGACTACATCGGCGGCGCGCTCGACGCCGGACTCGTCGTGGCGGCGATCGAGGAATGCCCGTTGACCGCCGACGGCGCGGCGACGCCCACGGCCGAGCCGATCCCGGACGCCAATCGCGAGGCCTACGTCGGCCTGCCGGCCGTGCTCGTCGCCGCCTTCGACCGTCCGCCGCGCTGATCTCGACCTCCCCGCGCCCGACGGCTACGTTCGCCGACGCCCCCCAGAGCGACGGCGGGCGGAGGAGGGATCGTGACGAGCGACATCGAGGCGATCAGGCGGCTGCACCACACGTACGCCTACACGTTCGACGGCGGCGACTTCGACGCCTTCGCCGCGCTCTTCGAGCACGGCACGCTGCACCTGAAGGGCGTCGACGATCCGGCGACCGGGGCGCCGGCGGTGCGCCGCCTGGTCGAGCGCTGCGTGATCCTCTACGACGGCGTGCCGGCGACCAACCACCTCATGCACAACCTCATCGTCGACGTCGCCGACGACGGGGAGACCGCACGGGCCTCGACGTACGTGCAGGTCATCCAGGGCCTTGCCGACTTCCCGCCGCAGACGATCGCCACGGGCATCTACCGCGACGTCCTGCGGCGACGGGATGGCGCGTGGACCTTCGCCGAGCGGTCGATCGACGGCAGCCTGCGCGGGGACCTGTCGCGCCACCTGCGCCCGCGGCGCGACCGCCCGGCCCTCTGACGACCCTCCCGCGTCCCACGTGACCGGCCGCTGATGGCTGACCGATGGTCCGCGATCGTTAGCTTGGCCCCGGCTTCAGCGTACGTACCGGGGAGGATGAGGTGCTCGGCGTCGGTCCCCCCAAGACGATCGTCGCTGGCGCCGGCGCCACGGTGCTCGCCGCCATCGGTGGCCTGCACCTCTATTGGGCCGCCGGCGGGCGCCGGGGCCGGGAGGCCGTCGTCCCCACGTCAGGTGGTCGGGCCGTGCTGGCGCCGTCGACCCTGCCGACGGTCGCGGTCGCCGGCGCGTTGGCGACCGCGTCCTGCCTCTACGTGGGCGCGGCGGCCCGATGGGAACCGCAGTGGCTCTTCCGGATCGGCGCGTCGGGAGCGGCGACGGTGCTGGCGGCACGAGCGGTGGGAGAGCGCCGCTACGTCGGCTTCTTCAAGCGGTCTCGCGACACGACGTTCGCCCGCCGTGACACCTACGTCTACTCGCCGCTGTGCGCGGCGCTGGCGATCGCCGGCGCCGTCGCCGCTGGCTGAGGGCGGCGGCCTCACCGACTTCTGTGGCCCGCCCGGGAGGGGGCAGGATGGCGCCGTGCCGAAGCGGAAGTCGTCGTCGATCGATGGGGTGGCGGCGTTCCCGTTCGGGTCGGCTCGCCAGCTGGCCCGGGCCGTGCGCACCGGGAAGGTCTCGGCCGTCGAGCTGCTCGACGCGTACCTCGACCGTGTCGATCGGCTGAACCCGGTCTTCAACGCGATCGTCGTCGACGACCGCGAACGCGCCCGGCGCGACGCCCGGGCCGCTGATCGGGCCCTCGCCCGGGGAACGGCCCGGGGTCCGCTGCACGGCGTGCCGATCACGGTCAAGGAGAGCTTCAACATCCCCGGCCATCCGACGACGTTCGGGTACCCGGAGTTCGCCCAGAACGTGGCCGCCACGGACGCCGTGATCGTCCATCGTCTGCGCAGTGCCGGCGCCGTCGTGTTCGGCAAGACCAACGTGCCGGCCGCGCTCGCCGACTTCCAGTCCTACAACGACGTCTACGGCACGACGAACAACCCGTGGGACGTCACGCGCAGCCCCGGTGGATCGTCGGGCGGCTCGGCCGCCGCGCTGGCGGCGGGACTCACCGGACTCGAGTACGGCAGCGACATCGGCGGCAGCATCCGCAACCCGGCCGCCTACTGCGGTGTCTACGGCCACAAGCCGACGTACGGGATCGTGCCCAAGCGGGGCCAGACGCTCGACGAGGAGCTCGTCAGCGAGGGCCCCATCTCGGTCGTCGGCCCGCTGGCCCGATCGGCGGACGACCTCGCCCTGGCGTTGAAGCTGACGGCCGGCCCGGATCTCGAGGACGGGTATCGCTTGGCGCTCCCCGCCCCGCCCACGTCCCTGCAGGGGCTGCGCGTGGCGGTGTGGCTCGACCAGCCCGACATCGCCCCGGTCGACCACGAGGTGCTCGGGTTGATCGAGTCGGCAGCCGACGCGCTGGCCGGGGCCGGCGCCAAGGTCGACTTCGACGCCCGACCCGACTTCGACGTCGCCGACGCCCACGCGACGTACCTCCAGCTGCTGCTGTCGACGCTCGCGGTCCGCAACCCCGGCTTCGACCGGATGGTCGATCGGGTCGCCGGGCTCGACCCGGCCGACGAGAGCACGTACGCCCAGAACCTGCGCTACTCGACCGCCCGCCACCGCGAGGTCGCCCTCGCCGAGGCGGCGCGCGACGGCCAGCGCTGGACCTGGCGGCGCTTCTTCGCCGACCACGACGTCGTGCTGGCTCCGATCACGGCGACGCCGGCGTTCCCGCACGACCACTCGGAGCCGATGGGGGCGCGCACGATGCGGGTCAACGGCGAGGACGTGCCGGCCTTCGGCCAGCTGTTCTGGGCCGGCCTGGCGATCAGCGCTCATCTGCCGGCGACGGCGGTACCCGTCGGGCTCACGTCCCAGGGGCTGCCCGTCGGCATGCAGATCATCGGCGACGCCTACCGCGACCGCACCACGATCTGGGTCGGCGAGCAGCTCGCCAAGCTGATCGGCGGCTTCACGCCACCGCCCGGCATCTGACCGTCTCGAACGGGCCGGTGCCGCCGCGGGTCCACCACGTGGGCTCGATGTATCAACAGGCGCGGCTCACCCTTCTTCCCCCTGGACGACGGACCAGCTGGAGGGAGCCATGGCCGGACGACGCACGTGCTCGAAGTGGTGGCAACGCCGCCGGGCCCGCCCACCGAAGATGTGGATCTACCGCAACCTGACGCCGTGGCGGATCTTCGCCTGCTACGACAAGGGCCAGCTCGTCGTCGACGAGCAGGCGGGTCAGCGCGACTGCGAACCGTGCGCGTCGAAGGTGCTGTCCATCCCGGCGCTCGGCGAGCTCACCGTGCCGCACCTCGACGCCATGCACGTCGACACGCTCGGCTTCCGTCGGCGCGGCCAGATCAAGGTCCGACCCGCGCCCAGCGAGTTCTGGAGCGCGCTGCCCCGGGCGATCGTCAGCTTCGGGTGGCTCGCCGTCGGCCTGGTCTTCGGCGCGTGGGCGCTGTTCCTCGGCGGCGGGAGTGCCGTGCCGTGGACGTGGTTCGTGGCCGCGCTGGTCGCGGTGCCGGTCGTCGCCCTCGCCTTGGCGACGGCGCGCGAGGTGTTGCTGTACCGGCGGTTCCGGCACTATCGGGCACGCGCCAGCGCAAGTCGCTCGAAGGGATCGAGCAGGGGACCAGGTTCTGCAACTTCGTCGACAACCTGCCCCGCCAGGCGCTCGAGACCGCCGTGCTCATCGGCGCCGTCCTGATCAGCGTCGTCGGGCTCGGCGTCGCCATCCTCCACACGACCCAGCTGCACGACCTCCTGCCGATCGACTACGGCGATCTGTTGCGGTTGCACGATCCGTTCGGTCCGCTCGGCCAGGCAGCGGGGGCGAGCCCGGCGTTCTCGCAGCTGCTCATCGGCCACATCGCCCAGTGGGTGCTGGTCTCGATCGCCGCGCTGGCGCCGGCGGCGATGTACTTCCAGTTCGACCGCCAGCGCTTGGCCGCCGTGCAACGGCGCTGGGTGCAGGAGGTGTTCCGCCTGGATCCCACGGTCCGCACGGTCGGTGACATCGAGGCCAAGTACGGGTCGCAGATCGAGGCGTCCTTCGGTGTCGTCGCGCCCGACTCGGGCCTCCGTGTCGCGCGGCGGCCGCCGCTCGCCCGTCATCGTGGCGACGATCCTGCTCGTCGTCGGCTGGTTCCTCGTGATCTCGACCACCCCGGTGCCCGCGCTCGTGCCGCGGGGCAACCGCCTGGTGTGGCCGGGCGACGGCTCGTTCCCGGTGGCCACGTTCTTCCGGCCCGAGCTGTCGCTCGTCGGCTATGCGTTCCTCGGGTCCTACGTGTTCACGCTCCTCCACGTGCTCCGCGGCTACCAGCGGCGCGACCTCCACCCGAAGACGTACAACACCATCGTCGTGCGGATCCTGTCGGCGTACGCCCTGGCGCTCGTCGTCAGCGTGGTGTACGTCGGTCCGGCGGCCGAGGTCGTCATGTTCTTCGTCGGCTTCGTGCCCGAGAGCGCCCTCGTGTGGCTGCGCGAGAAGTTGTCGCAGGGCTCCGGAGCATGGCGGATCGTGCCGCTCCACGAGCCGGCACCACTGACGGCGCTCGAAGGCATCGACCTCTACGACCGCACCCGGCTCGCCGAGGAGGGGGTCAACAACGTCGAGGCGCTGGCGCACGCCGACATCGTCGATCTGATGAGCAGCACGCGGATCTCCGCCGCCGAGCTCGTCGACTGGACCGACCAGGCGATCCTGTACCTCCGCGTCGGTGGGGACGCCGCCGCCCAATGCGACAAGGAGGGCGGGCGCAAGGGCCAGGCCACCGCCAAGCCACCGATGGTGCGCGACAACCTCTGCCACCTGCGGGCGTTCGGCATCCGCACGGCGACCGACCTGCTGCAGGTCTACGACCAGGCGATCCGACGCGGCGGCGGCAGTCGGGCGGCCGAGCAGGCGGAGGTCGAGCTGTTGCGCAAGGCGCTGGAGCTCCCGAGCAAGCCCGACGACACGCCGATCAGCACCATCCAGACGATGATCGACACGCTCCCCGACGAGGAGTGGTTCACGCAGGTGCGCAACTGGCGCAACTCCGAGTTCGGCAAGCCGGACAGCTGGTACTGGTACCTCAACGGCGAGGGTTGGACGCCCCGACGGGCGTGGGTGCCCGGTCGGGTCGAGCAGGCAAAGGCCACGTTCCGGGCCTGTCCGATGGCCGAGGTCGCGGAGCTGACCCCGGCGACGCCGCTGGCCGTCGCCGCCGAGCTCAAGTCAGCGAGCTGAGCGGAGCGGCGTCGGCTCGCTGCGTCGGCGCGTGGCGACGCTCAGGTCAGCGCCACCTGCATCGGCGAGGGGTCGAGCGCCTTGAGGGACGGCATGACCTCGCGTGCGAACAGCTCCATGCTGCTGCGGGCCTTGTCGATCGGCATCGAGCCGTACTTGAACACGAACATGATCTCGTTGGTGCCGAACGCCTCGGCCAGCTCGGTGGCCCGCGCGATCGTCTGCTCCGGCGTGCCCCACGGATGGGAGTCGAAGAAGCCGCGCAGGAAGATGTCCTTGTTGTCGCGAAGGATGTCCGACATCGCGCCGTACGTCTCGTAGCCCTTGAGGTTCTTGAGGTGGTCGCCGAGCATCTCGTAGTGGCGCAGCGCCGAGTCGGAGTACTCGCACATGTACTGCTCGGCGCCGGCGCGGGCCTCGTCCTCGGTCTCGGCGACGTAGGTCCACAGCGCCAGCTTCGTGTGGGCGGCTGTGCCGTGCCCGGCCTCATGGCGCTGCTGCACGTAGCTGCGCGCCACCTCGAGCGACGCGTCGAGCGATGTCGTCGGGATGATCAGTGGGTTGACGTCGTTCTTGGCGATCACGGACACGGATTCCGGCGAGCCACCGGCGCACCAGAGGTTCTTCGACAGGTCGTGCGTGAGCTGGGGACGCAGGCGGAGGTCGCGCACCTGGAAGTAGTCGCCCTCGTAGGTGCAGTGGCCGGTCGACAGGAGCTGCTTGAGGACCTGCAGGCTCTCGTCGAACCGGCCGCGGGCCTCGTTCTGGTCGATGGACAAGCCGCCGAACTCGCGCCGGCCCAGGCCGCGGCCGACACCGAGGATGATGTCGCGACCCTCGCCGAGGAAGGCGTCGAGCATGTTGACGTCCTCGGCGATGCGCACCGGGTTGTGCCACGGCAGCACGACCACCATCGTCCCCAGGTCGACGCGCTCGGTGATGCCGGCGATGTACGTCAGGTACTGCAGCGGGTTGGTGACCATCGTGTACGGCGTGAAGTGGTGCTCGATCGTCCACACGGAGTCGAACCCGGTCTGGTCGGCGATGCGCGCGATCTCCAGCTCCTGGGTGAAGATCTCGCGGTCGGTGAGCGTCGGTCCGCCGGGAACGGCCTCGCCGCGCTCTTCGGCCTCGTAGCGATCCCAGTCCGTGTAGTTCTGGTTGAAGATGGTCGCGCCGACGCGCATGAGCAGCTCCTTCGGTCGTTGATCGGACCCCCAGGATCCGGAACCCGAGCCAAGGTACATCGGGGCCACCCCGTTGCTCCTCGCGACCGATCGGTTGCCCGTCGCGTTTGGTCGCGCACACAGAGCCCGGGTTCGGCCTGGCGGCAACGCTTTGGTCGCGGTCTTCCGTCGATTCACCAGGGGCGATCGCGACCAAGGCGTGAGCGCGGCGACCGCTTCGGTGTCTGTGTCCCCGCACATGTCGTCGACGACGTCCAGCCGAGCGGCACAGAGAACCGGCTGCGGTGGCGACCGCCGCGAACCGTGAGCTGAGCGAGCAGGTATCCGCCTTCTCAGCTCACAGATCGGCCCGGGCGGACCGGTCAGCTGGAGAGGTCAGTCGAGCTCGTCGGACGTCGTGTCCGGGGGTGCGGTCGGCAGCTCGACGCTGAGGGCGAGCGCGGTGGCGACCGAGGCCGTCCGTTCCACGACGGCGGCGAAGTAGCCCGCCAGATCGCCGTTCCCAGCGATCGGGATGTCGCCGAGTGACCGCAGCAGGGCCGTCACGTCCTCGGGCGTCGGCATCGGCTCGACGGCGGGCAGCGGCGCCGGCACGACCCACGGGTCGAAGGGTCGGGCCGGCCGCCGGTTGTTGGTGCGGCGGGTGGGGCGACGCTTCTTGGCCGGCTGGTTCATCGCGAGTCGTCCGTGAGCAGTTCGTCGTGCTGCAGCCCGAGGGCCTGGCGGAGCTGGTCGACGTCGAGGTCGGCGATCGAGCTGGAGCGGGGCAGGACGAGTTGGGCGATGTGGCGCTTGCCGGCGACGACCTCCTCGACCCGCTCGTCGATGGTCCCGGGGCAGACGAGGCGGTGCGAGATGACGGCGCGGTGTTGGCCGATGCGCCAGGCTCGGTCGCGAGCTTGGTCCTCGACGGCCGGGTTCCACCACCGGTCGTACAACACGACGTGGTTGGCGGCGGTGAGGTTGAGCCCGGTGCCCCCGGCCTTCAACGACAGCACGAGGACGCCGGGGCCGGAGCCCTGCTGGAACTCGGTGACGATCCGGTCGCGGGTGCCCCGCGCCAGGCTGCCGTCGTAGCAGGCGACGTCCGTCTGCGTGACCGCGCTGAGGTGCTCGGCGAGGCGGCGACCCCACGTGGCGAAGTGGGTGAACACGAGCACCCGTTCGCCGGCGGCGAAGACCGCCTCGACGATCTCCTCCAGCCGGGCCAGCTTGCCGGACCGCCCGGTGAGCGGCAGGTCGTCGTCGCGGTAGGCGGCGGGGTGGTTGCAGATCTGCTTGAGGGCGGTGATCGCGGCGAGGATCGCCCCCTTCTTGCGCTCGCCCCCGGCATCGGCGGCGGCGACGTCGGCGACGAGCTCGTCGAGCACCGCCTGGTAGAGCCCGATCTGCTCGGGGGTCATGGTGCAGTGGTCGAGCTCGTCGATCTTGTCGGGCAGCTCGGCCGCCACCTCGGGCTCCCGCTTGGTGCGCCGGAACACGAGCAGTCCGTTCAGCGCTCGCAGCGCGCTCTCGGCGTCACCGGCCAGCTGGGCGATGAACGAGGGTCGCGTGCCGACGAGGCCCGGGTTGGTGAAGTCGAGGATCGCCCACAGATCGCCGAGGCCGTTCTCGATCGGTGTGCCGGTCAGGGCGAGTCGCATGTCGGCGGGGATGCGCCGCAGCTGCTGCGCCGTCTCGCTGGCCGGGTTCTTGATCGCTTGCGCTTCGTCCAGCACGCACGTCGCCCAGTTGGCCGCCGCCAGCGCGTCGATGTCTCGGACCGCCGTGGCGTAGGTGGTGATCACGACGTCGGCCGCGGCGATCTCGGCAGCGAGCGACGTGGCCGATGCTCGCGAGATCCCGTGGTGGATGACGACGCGCAGGCCGGGGGCGAAGCGGGCCGCCTCGGCCGCCCAGTTGCCGACGACCGCCGCCGGCGCGATCACGAGCGCGGGGCCCGCGGCGGCGCGATCGGCGAGGTGGGCGAGGACGGTCGGGGTCTTGCCGAGACCCATGTCGAGGGCGAGGCAGCCACCGAGCTCGGCGCGTTCGAGGAACCCGATCCACGCCAGCGCCTCCGCCTGGTAGCTGCGCAGCTCGCCGGTGAAGCCCGCGGGTCGAGTGACCGGGGACGTCGACGCCTCGGCCGCGTGGGTCAGGATCTCGGTCGCCCAGCTGTGGCCCCGGACGTCGACGCGCAGCCCCGAGCTGTCGAGGCCGAGGCTGTGGCGCAGGATCTCGGCGCCGGTGAGCTGGCGGTCCTGGTCGCGTTCGGCGAGCGCGGCGGCCGCCTGGGCGAGGTCGACCCGATCGATCTCCACCCAGCCGTGGCGGGACTGGACGAGGGGGCGCGCCTGCTTGGCCAGCTGGGTGATCTCCGCGGCCGTCAGCTCGACGTCGTCGAACAGCGCCGACCACGTCACGTTGCTGAGCTGGTGGGCGCCGACCACGGTGTCCGCCGACTCGGCCTGCAGCCTGAGCATCGGTGTCGCCTTGCGCCTCGACATGGTCGGCACGCGGACGTCGAACCCGATGGCCGCGAGCATCGGACCGGTCGTCGTCATCAGGTCCCACGCCTGGTCCTGGGTCAAGGCCAGCTGGCCGCGCCGCGGTCCCGTCGAGCGCGAGATGGGCGGGAAGGCGCGGCCGAGTCGGTCCCACTCGGTCGCCAGCGTGCGACCGCCGCGCTCTTGGCGCAGCGCCCCGTCGATGGGGACGGGTTGGCCAGCGCCCGTGGCCACCAGGACCGAGACCAGCCAGACCCCGGCCTCACCCGGCGGATCGAGGCGAACGACGAGCGTCGGGCGGGCCGACGACGTGACGCCACGCGTCCATCGCTCGAGGGCTTGGGCCGCATCGTCGATGAGGCGCTTCGGAGCCTCGAAGGGGGACCCGTCCATGCCGGCGATCACCGCGTCCTGCAAGTCGCGCGGCGAGCGCACCGTCGGTGGGGCCGCCGGGAGCTCCATCCGTTCGACGCTCTCCGCGACGATCGCCTCGACGACGGCGGTCAGGACGGCGGTCGTCATCGCCCGGCCGGTCTCGCGGCCGACGATCGCGACGGGTCCCGGCATGGCGGCGGCGAGGGCGGCCACGGCCGGCGTGTCCACGAGCGCCGGTCGCCACCGGACCTCGGCCGTGGCCTCCTGCGCCCGAGGGGCTGAGCGAGCTCGGATCGTCGGCACGATCGATCCGGACGCCGTGAGGCGAACGCCCTCGTACGCCACCCGACCGAGCCAACGCAGGCTGGCGCCGACGTCGTCCGCGTTGTGACCGGCGCCGATCGACACCAGCCAGCCCAGCGCATCCTCCAGCGCGATGGCGTGGCTGGGGGCCGTCGCGCCGCCCGGGAGGCGAACGCCCGGGTGCGCCCGCCAGCCCACCGGAGCGGCGCCGACCGCCTCGAGCCGAGCCGAGACCTCGTCGTGCGATTCGGCTTCCCGACCGCGACCGCCGGCCCACACGATGACCGTGCCGGACGCCCACGATGCCTGGAGCTCGACCTCGCCCGGTTCCGCCGGCTCGACGGACTCGGCCGGCTCGACGGACTCGGCGGGCTCGGCGGGCTCCTCCGGGATCGGCGCCGGTGGCTCGACTCCCCGCACCCGAGCGGCCACGACGCGCAGGCTGTGCAACGTGTCGGCGAGATCGGCGACCACCTGCTCGCGCTCGTCGCCGGTCAGCGATCGCACCGAGGCCAGATCGTCCTCGGTCTCGCGGATCAGCGTGTCGACCACGACCAGCGACGCCCGCTCATCGGCCATCAGTTGGGCGACGTCCTCGTCCGACGCCCGATCGTCGGCCACCGCCCAGATCACGCTCTCCAGATCGAGCGGCGTGCTCGTCGACGGCGTGCTCATGCGCGCGCCTCCATGACCTCAGGAGCCGGCGTTCCGGTTGCCCCTCGCAGATCGTCGCCCACCGCATTCACGTCGTGCCCAACCCTACGAGCTGACCGCCCCAACACCGCGGGCAAGCACCACTGACCGGGTCTTTCCGCGGTCGGTGGTGCGGGACATCGTGACCCCCGTGGTGGGCGGCTCAGCGGCGGCCCTGTCCCCGCTGCGGCGTACGGTGACGCGCATGCAGGCCTCCACCGAGCGGAGCGCCACGCTGGCCGACGTCTGGCAGTGGTGGGCGGTGACGTTGGGGGAGCTCGAGCCGGCGGCGTGGACTCGTCCCAGTCGTCTGCCGGGGTGGGATGTCGCCGCGCTGGCGTCGCACGCCTCGCTGCTGATCCCGGGCGTGCGGTCCTTCCTCAGGAAGCCCGTGGACGTCGAGCCCACGGTGCGCTCGGCTCGCGACCTGCTGGTGCAGTTCAACGAGCCAGGAGGGGTGGCGACGACGGCCGCCGAACGGGTCGCCGAGGGAGCTCGCCAGCAGGCCGCGTCGCTCACCCCCGCCGACCTCGTCGCGATCTACGCGATCACGGCGCCGGACGTCATCGCCGCGCTCGAGTCGGCGGGACCGATCGTGGTCAGCTACTTCGGCGTCGCCACCGTCCCGATCGACGCCGCGGTCTCCGTCGCGATCCTGGAGGCGGTCGCCCACGGCCTCGATCTCTGCGCCAGCTGCGACCGGCCCGCCGCGACGATCCCCCGACGAGCGATGGACCACGCGGTGCAGCTGCTGGCCAGCATGGCGCCGCCGGTCGCCTTCGTCGAAGCGGCGACGGGGCGCGTCCCCGCCGACGTCCTGCCCGTGATGCGCTGAGGCGCGGTCAGCGGAGGGGTCGCCGGCGCGGCTCGGTCACGACATCGGGCGCTTGGTGGCCTGCTTGTCCTTCTTCTCGGTGCGCTTCTCCTTCAGCGACTTGCCCGACTTCTTCGATTGGTGCTGGCGGGGCGACTTGTCAGCCATGGTGGGCTCCTGGTTCGGTTGATCGTCCGGATCGATGGCTCGCGGCAACCACTCGGTCGTCCAACCCAAGTGGGGCGACTCGTCCGAGAGCGGTGCCGTCACCGTAGCCGCGGGCGCCTCATCACCCGGTCGGGGTACGGTGCCCACGTCAGGTCCGGCGATGGTGCTCACCCGGCAACGCCGCTGCCCGCCGACGGACCGGAGGAGACGAGTGAGTCGAGCAGTCGGGCCGGCGGCCGATGCCGGGACGTCCACGGCACGTTCACTGGACGACGCCCTCGGGACGATCGACCGACCGTCGTGGCGAGGTCGGACGCACCTGATGGCGGTGGTGGTCGCCGCGCCGCTGTTGGCGGTGATGGCCGTGATCGCGCCCGGGGCCCGGGATCGCGCCGGCATCATCGTCTACGCCGTCGGCCTCTCGTCGATGCTCATCGCGTCGACCACCTACCACCGCTGGGTCCACACCCTCCATTGGCGGCGGATCTGGCGGCGGGCCGACCACGCCATGATCTTCGTGGCCATCGCCGGCACGTTCACGCCGCTGTGCCTTGCCCTGTTCCCGACGACCGCCGCCGTCCTCACGCTCACCGCGGTGTGGGCCGCGGCGTTGACCGGCGCGATCATCAAGTCGGTGGGGTGGCGACGCGGGGATCCGATCGCCGCAGGGATGTACATCGCCAACGGATGGGCTGGCGTGGCCCTCGTGCCGGCGTTGCTCGGCGCCGGGTTCGTCCTCCCGCTCGTGCTGCTCGGACTCGGCGGCCTCGTGTACACGATCGGCGCGCTCGGCTTCTCGTGCAGCTGGCCGACGCTGCGGCCAGGCGTCTTCTCGTACCACGAGGTCTGGCACGTGTGCACGATCTGCGCCGCCGGCCTGCACCTGGCGACGGTGTGGATGGTGGCGGCATGAGCGAGGAGGTCGCGGCGCCGGAACGGCCGTTGCTCGTGGCCGTCGAGGTGCCGGTGCCGAACCCGCCTGCGGGCGCGCCGCACGACGGAGGTGCTGAACGGCGCGTTGGCCGTCGGCATGGCCGTCGTGCACGGCGCGTTCGTGGTGGTGCTCGTGGGCGGGGCGATCCTCGTCGTGCGCAACCCGCGTGCCTGGAGGTTGCACGTGCCGGCGATCGTGTGCATGACCGCCGTCGCCGGTGCAGGGGCCGACTGCCCGATGACGACGGCCGAGGCGCGCTTCCGGGCGCGGGCCGGCTGGCCCCGCCACGACACCGGGTTCGTCTCGCACTACCTGATCGAGCCGTGGCATCCGGCGGGCATCACCCCGCGCGTCCGAACGGGGATCATCGCGGCGTGGATCGTCCCCAACGTCGCCGCCTACGGCTGGTTGGCGCGACGGTGGGTTCGCCGGGCGCGCTGAGCCGCGCCCACCGGTTCGGGGATTGGTCGGCGCCCCTGCGGGCAATGCTCGTTCGGACCCGACGACGGGCGCGCCGCACCATGCGGCTCGTCGGCCGTCTGGGATCGCAGGGCCTGCGCGATGCCGATTCCGGCAGCGCACAGCATTGAGCCGCGGCGGGCGGATCTCGATGGGCAACCGGGCGCCCGGGCCGGTTCGGGCGACCGTTCCGGGCCCTGGCCCCCTGCGGGTGAGCAGATCCGGAGCCGGGCTGCGGGCGGAAGCCCGACCCCGGAGCTGCACCTCCGGCGTACCCGCGAATTCGGCGGTCAGACAGCGGCAGACGAAATGTCAAAGGGTGGCGGTCAGTCCTCGGTGCCTTCGCTCGGGCGGCGACGGGCTCGCCCAGCTTCTGTGGGAGCGAACATGCGCGACATCGACCTGTTCGCTGCCCCAGATGCGGCGCGACCTCGGCCCTCGGAACGTGCGAGAGCCCCACCGAAGTGAGGCTCCACCTGCACGTACTTGGAGCGGACGACGGGATTCGAACCCGCGACCCTCACCTTGGCAAGGTGATGCTCTACCAGCTGAGCCACGTCCGCACGGTCTGTTGTGGAGCCCACACGGTACCAGTGCGACGGCCGGACTGACATCTCTCGGAGCGGGCTCCCGCCTCTCAGCGACTTCCCAGGTCGGTCTCACCGGGCGCTGACCCAGGACGTTCATGATCCTGGTCATGGCCCTCGTCGCCGTGGAACCCCCCGCTCCACCAGCTCCGACGACGCCACGGCTGCCGACCGTGGAGATCGTCGTTCCCACCCACAACGAAGCCCACGTGCTCGAGGCCAGCGTCACCCGGCTGTCCCGGTTCCTCACCGATCGCTTCCCCCTGCCGTGGCGCATCACGATCGCCGACAACGGCAGCACGGACGGCACGTCGGTGATCGCCCGCCGTCTGGCCCGCACGATGCCGAACGTGGCCGTGCTCGTGCTGCCGAGCGCCGGCCGCGGCGGGGCGTTGCGCACGGCGTGGCTGCGCAGCCGGGCCGACATCGTCGCCTACACCGACGTCGACCTCTCCACCGACCTCGACGCGCTGCTGCCGCTCATCGCCCCGCTGATGTCCGGCCACAGTGACGTCGCCGTCGGCTCCCGGCTGGCGTGGGGTGCCCGCACCAGCCGCGGCGTCAAGCGCGAGGTCATCTCCCGCGGCTACAACCGGCTGCTGCGCCTCACGCTGGGCACGCCGGTGCGCGATGCCCAGTGCGGCTTCAAGGCGCTGAACGCAGCGGTCGCCCGCCAGCTCCTCCCGACCGTGCGCGACGACGGGTGGTTCTTCGACACCGAGCTGCTGATCCGAGCCAGGCGCGCCGGCTACCGGGTGTTCGAGGTGCCGGTCGACTGGGTCGACGACGAGGACTCGCGCGTGAAGATCCTGCGCACCTCGTGGGACGACCTCCGTGGCGTCGCCAGGTTGGCGCTCCGGGAACGGGCGTGACGACGTACGCCACGCCGCCATGGGCGGCGCCGTCACCAGCGGACGCACCAATCGAGCTTGGAGATCACCCGACGACGCCCGTCGTCGCCGGGACGACGGCCCGCGCCCGCTGGGAGCTGCCGGCGCTCGCCGTCGTGCTGGCCGGCACCGCGGTCCTGTACCTCTGGGGCCTCTCGGCGTCCGGGTGGGCCAACTCCTTCTACGCCGCCGCGGCCCAGGCCGGCTCGCAGAGCTGGAAGGCGTTCCTGTTCGGGTCGTCGGACGCCGCCAACTCGATCACCGTCGACAAGCCGCCGATGGCGCTGTGGCCGATGGCGCTGTCGGTCCGCATCTTCGGGCTCAGCTCGTGGAGCATCCTCGTCCCCCAGGCGCTGATGGGAGTCGGGACGGTGGCGATCATCGTCGCCACGTTGCGCCGGCGGGTCGGCGCCGGGGCCGCCCTGCTCGCCGGGGCCGCCTTCGCCCTCACCCCGGTGGCGGCGCTGATGTTCCGCTTCGACAACCCGGACGCGCTGCTGGTCCTGCTCATGACGGCGGCCGCGGCCACGCTGCTCAAGGCCGTCGACGACGGGCGCGCCCGGTGGATGGTCGCGACAGGCGTGCTGATCGGGTTCGCCTTCCTCACCAAGCAGCTGCAGGCGCTCCTCGTCGTCCCGGGCTTCGCCGCGACCTACCTCGTCGTCGGGCCGGGAGGGTGGTGGCGACGCGTCGGCCACGTGCTGCTCGCCGGCGCCGGGATGGTCGCCGGCGCCGGGTGGTGGATCGCCATCGTCATGCTGTGGCCCGCATCGGCACGGCCGTACGTCGGCGGCTCGCAGACGAACAGCATCTTCGACCTGACCTTCGGCTACAACGGCTTCGGCCGGCTGACCGGGAACGAGGACGGCAGCGTCACCGGCGGCCACCAGGCCGGCTGGGGTCGGACCGGCATCGGGCGCCTCGTCGACAGCGCCAACGGCGGCCAGATCGCGTGGCTGCTCCCGGCCGTCGCCGTCGTCGGGCTGGCGGCCCTCTGGTACCTGCGCCGCGCCCCGCGCACCGACGCGCGCCGCGCCGTGCTCGTCGTGTTCGGCAGCTGGCTCGTCGTCACCTGGCTCGTGTTCAGCTACATGCAGGGCATCTACCACGAGTACTACACGGTCGCCCTGGCCGTGCCGATGGCCGTCGTCGCCGGCGCCGGCGCCGGCATCGTGTGGCACCACCGCCACGAGGTGCTTGGTTCCACGGTGCTGGCTGCGGCGACCGTCACCACCGCGCTCTGGTCGGCGACCCTGCTGCGCCGCAGCGTCGGATGGAACGCCTGGCTGCCACCGGCCGTGACGGTCGCAGGCATCGTCGCCGCGTGCGGGTTCCTGTTGGCGGCGAAGCTCGGCCGGACCGTCGCCGCCATCAGCGCGGCCGCGGCGGTCGTCGCCGTGCTCGCCGGCCCGGCGTCGTTCGCCATCGCCACGGCGGCCACGCCGCACACCGGCTCCATCGTGACGGCCGGGCCACAGGCCACGCCGGTGGGGTTCTTCGGTCGCTTCCCGCTGCCCGGGCTCGGTGGCGGAGGTGGCGGAGGCGGCGGGGCGGCGCCCCGTGCGCCTCGGGCGACGACCGGCCGACCGCCCGGCACGCGGGCCACGGCGCCGACGACCCGTGGCGCGCCCGCCCAACCGCGGTTCGGTGGGTTGCTCGGGACGTCGGTGCCGAGCGCCGAGCTGCGCGCAGTGCTCGACGAGGACGCCGATTCGTACACGTGGATCGCCGCCACGACCGGCTCCAACAACGCCGCCGGCTACCAGCTGGCGACGCAGCACCCGGTGATGCCGATCGGCGGCTTCAACGGCTCCGATCCGTCGCCGACGCTGGCCCAGTTCCAGCAGCTCGTGGCGGCGCACGAGGTCCACTGGTACCTCGCCAGCGGCCTCGAGCGGGTGGGCGCCAACGGCGGGAGCCGCGCCGCCGCCGACATCGCCCGGTGGGTCACCGCCAACTTCCCGAGCCGTGAGGTCGGTGGGGTGACGCTCTTCGACCTCAGCTGACCCATCATGGGCGGATGGGCCAGATCGACGACGAGACCGCGGTGCGCCCCGTCGGGGACGGCAGCTACGCGGCGCGGCTCTCGGCGCACTGGTGCATCGGCAGCAACCCGAACGGCGGCTACGCGGTCCAGCCGGTGCTGCGGGCCCTCGCCGATCTGACCGGGCGCCCCGATCCGACGTCGATGACCGTGCACTTCCTGCGGCCCGCGCTGCCCGATGCAGATGCGACGATCTCGACGGCCGTCGTGCGAGCCGGCCGCTCCGGCACCAACGTGACGGCGACGCTGACCCAGGCCGACCAGCTGCGCCTCACGGTCACCGCCATCATGGGCGACCTCACGACGGCGGTCAGCGACGCCCCTGACCCTGGCCTCGGTGTCGCCGCGCCGGACATCCCACCGCCGGAGGAGTGCATCGAACGGTCCACGATCGGCCAAGGCATCGAGCTGCCGCTGCTCTCGCGCGTCGACGTCCGCGTGCGTCGCGATCAACCGCCGGACGCCGCGGCGACGGTGGACGGGTGGATCCGCCTGCGCGATGGGACACCTCCCGCCGCGCACTCGCTGGTGCTGCTCGCCGACGCCTTCCCGCCGGCGGTCCACACCAAGGTCGGGCGGGTCGGCTGGGTGCCGACGCTCGAGCTCACCGTCCACATCCGGCGGCGGCCGGCGGACGGGTGGGTCCAGGCCCGGCTGACGTGCGACGACGTGGCCGGCGGGCGGATGATCGAGACCGGATCGCTGTGGGACAGCTCGGGCGCGCTCGTCGCCCGCTGCCGTCAGCTCGGGATGCTGCTCAGCCCGCGTTGAGCCGGAGGTCTGGCTCGGTGTCGGACGACCGGTGCCGTGTCTGTGTCAGAGGGCGCGTCAATTGGGACCTGTACCCCTGCGGCCGCCGGCCACGGGTCGCCGACGTCGCTTTGGTCGCGGTCTTCCGTCGAAATGAGCCATCTGACGCGACCAAAGCAGCGCCCGACCGACGTCGCCAGCCTCTGTGTCACCGCACAAGTCCCCGGGGACGTATGCGGTGACACAGACGCGGGGTCCGTTTTCACCGGCGGTCGCGGGGGAACCATTCACATCCCATGAGGGTGTCGCTGGTCGTGGTGCTCGCGGCCCTTGCTGCCGGCGCGCTGGGGTTCGCCATCTCGGCGCGGCACCCGGTCGATCTCGACGCCACCGACGAGCTGCGTCGGCTGCCTCGCCTGCGCCGCTTCCTCGGCGAGCGCTTCGACCAGCAGTCGCTGCGCGGCCTGTTGGTCACGGTGTCGTTCGTCGTCGTGCTGTTGGTGGCGCTGGCGGTCGGCGCGCTGCTCGACATGGTCGCGACGGACGAGGGGCTCGCCGAGTACGACGACAACGTCGCCGAGTGGGGCTCGCGCAACGCCACGAGCGAGGCCGTGGACGTGCTGCGCGTGATCACGCAACTCGGCAGCACGTGGCTCCTGACGATCGTGCTGGCGGTGACCGCCCTGGTCGCCTGGCTCCGTCGGCGCAGCCTCGTTCCGCTGGTGTTCCTCGCCGTCGTCGGCATCGGGCAGAACGTGCTGGTCAACCTGCTCAAGGTGACCATCGACCGCGACCGCCCCGACGTGTTGCAGCTCGTCGCCGTGCAGGGGCCGTCGTTCCCGTCAGGGCACTCGGCCGGGGCGGCGGCGTGCTGGGCTGCGGTGGCGTTGGTGATCGGCTACGGCCGGAGCCGGCGCACGCAGGCTGCGCTGCTGGCCGTGGCGGTGGTGATCGCCGTCGCCGTCGCCACGAGCCGGGCGCTGCTCGGGGTGCACTGGCTGACCGACGTGCTGGCCGGCCTGGCGGTCGGCTGGGGGTGGTGCGCCCTCGTGGCGGTGGCGTTCCGGACGCGACTCAGCGCGTCCCCTGCCCGTCGTCGACCCGCAACGTCGTCCCGGTGACGGCGTCGGACGCGTCCGACACCAGGTAGAGCAGCGACGAGTCGAGCTGGGCCGGGTCACCCATCCGCTTTCGGGGGAAGTGCTGGGTGATGTCGCCCATGCGACCCAGCATCCCGTCCATCATCTCGGAGGAGAAGGCGCCGGGGGCGATGCAGTTGACGTTGATGTTGAAGCGCGCCCACTCGACGGCCAACACCTCGGTCATGCGGTGGATGGCGGCCTTGGTGATCGAGTAGAGGGCGGCGCCGTTGCCGCCGTAGTTGAACGCGCCCATCGACGCGATGTTGACGATCTTGCCGGGCTGCTTCGCCTCCAGGAGGCCGCGGGCGACCTCGTTGGCCAGCAGCCACGGGCCCCGCAGGTTGGTGTCGAGCACGGCGTCGGTGAGCTCGAGCGACATCTTGTGGGCCCGTTGGGCATCGGGGATGCCGGCGTTGTTGACCAGGATGTCGACAAGGCCGAGGGCCTCGTTGGCGTGGGCCACGCACTGGGCGATCGACTCGGCATCGGTGACGTCGAGGGCGATCGGCACGCACTCGCCGCCCCGGGCCTGGATCTCCTTGGCGACCTCCTCCAGCTTGTCGACGCGACGGGCCGTGGCGGCCACCTTGGCGCCCGCTGCGGCGAGCGTCTCGGCGAAGCGACGACCGAGTCCGGAGCTCGCCCCGGTGACGATGGCGACGTGGCCGGAGAGGTCGTTGGAGATGTTCGGCAGCGCGTAGTCGGGCACCGCGAATGGGTAGCAGCTCGGCCCGGAGGACCCACAGTTGTAGGGTCGCCGCCCGTGCGCGTCGGAATGCTGACCAGGGAGTATCCGCCGCACGTGTACGGCGGGGCCGGCGTGCACGTCGACTTCTTGACCCGTGAGCTGCGCCGTCTCGTCGACGTCGAGGTGCACTGCCTCGGCGCGCCGCGCGACGGCGCCGTCGCCCACTCGGAGGACGATCCTCGCCTCGCCGGCGCCAACTCGGTGCTGCGCATCTTCGCCGCCGATCTGGAGATGACCGCCGGCGTCGCCGACTGCACGATCGTCCACTCCCACACGTGGTACGCCAACCTCGCCGGCCACCTCGCCAAGCTGCTGTACGACATCCCGCACGTCGTGACGTCGCACTCGCTCGAACCGCAGCGTCCGTGGAAGGCCGAGCAGCTCGGCGGCGGCTACCGGCTCTCGTCGTGGGCCGAGCGCACCGCCTACGAGGCTGCTGATGCGGTGATCGCCGTCAGCGCGGTGTCGCGCGCCGACGTGCTCGACGGCCTACCCGGCGCTCGACCCGGCGCGGGTCCACGTCGTGCACAACGGCATCGACGCCGACTTCTACCGGCCCGATCCGGACGTCGACGTGCTCGCCGGGTTCGACATCGATCCCGACCGACCGATCGTGGCCTTCGTCGGGCGGATCACCCGCCAGAAGGGCGTCCCGCACCTGCTGCGCGCCGCCCTCGCCTTCGACCCGAGTGCGCAGCTGGTGCTGCTCGCCGGAGCCGCCGACACACCGGAGCTGGCCGCCGAGACCGTCGGCGCGGTGGCCGATCTGCGCGCCGCGCGCGACGGCGTGCACTGGATCAGCGAGATGGTCACCCGCACGGACATCCGCCAGGTGCTGTCGCACGCCACGGTCTTCGTCTGCCCCTCGATCTACGAACCGCTCGGCATCGTCAACCTCGAGGCCATGGCGTGTGCGACGGCGGTCGTCGCCAGCGACGTCGGGGGCATCCCCGAGGTCGTCGCCGACGGGACCACCGGCCTCCTCGTGCACTACGACCCGGCCGACGCGGCGACCTACGAGGCCGGCCTCGCAGCTGGCGTGAACCGACTCCTCGCCGCGCCGGAGCTGGCCGCCCGCATGGGCGTCGCCGGCCGCCAGCGGGCGGTGGCCGAGTTCGGGTGGGATGCTGCGGCCCGCACGACCCTGTCCATCTACGAATCGCTCGGAGCATCGCGATGAAGCTGGCCACCATCAGGATCCAAGGCGGCACGCGTGCCGCGCGCATCGACGGCGACACCGCCACCGTCCTCGCGGCCGAGGATGTCGGCGCGTTGCTCGCCGCACCCGGGTGGCTGGGCACCGCCGCCACCGCGACGAGCGCAACGCTCCCGACGGCGGAGCTCGACTACGCCCCGCTGATCCCGCGCCCGGACAAGGTGATCTGCATCGGGCTCAACTACCGGTCGCACATCGCCGAGATGCGCGGCGGCGACCCGCCGGCGTACCCGACGGTGTTCGCCAAGTACCGGTCATCGCTGATCGGTGCCCACGACGACATCGTGTTGCCGCCGGAGTCGTCGGCGGTCGACTGGGAGGCCGAGCTGGCCGTGATCATCGGCGCCCCTGCTCGCCGGGTCGACCGCGACGGCGCGACGGCCGCCATCGCCGGCTACTCGGTGCTCAACGACGTGTCGATGCGCGATTGGCAGAACCGCACGATGCAGTTCCTGCAGGGCAAGACGTTCGAGTCGTCGACGCCCCTCGGTCCGTGGCTGGTGACGCCCGACGAGCCGGGTGCGGTGCCGGGCCCCGAGCAGTCGATCGGCTGCTCCGTCGACGGGGAGGTGATGCAGGACTCGACGACCGCCGACCTGTTGTTCGACGTGCCCCACCTCGTGTCGTACCTGTCGACGGTGCTGACGCTGCTGCCCGGCGACGTCATCGCCACCGGCACCCCGAGCGGTGTCGGCGCTGGGCGCAAGCCGCCTCGCTTCCTCGCCGACGGCCAGCTCGTGGTGACCACGATCTCCGGCGTCGGCGAGTTGCGCAACCGCTGCCGCGCCGAGGCGGTGTAGGCGATGGCGACGCTCGACTGGTACGGGTGCGCGACGTTCCGTCTCCGCATCGCCGGCATCACGGTGTTCCTCGACGCCTACATCGACCGGGTCGAGGGCGCGCCCGGCACCGGGCTGACCGCTGACGACGTCGACGAGTGCGACTGGATCGTCGTCGGCCACTCCCACTTCGACCACCTCTGGGGCGCCGAGCGGATCATCGCCAACACCGGCGCCACCATGATCGGCAGCTACGAGTCGGTGCGCTTGATGGAGGAGGCCGGCATCGATCGTGACCGCCTGATCCCGGTGGCCGGCGGCGAGACGGTGCGGCTGTCCGACGACGTGACGGTCTCCGTGCTCCCGAGCCAGCACAGCTGCGTGTGGTCACACACGGGGATGGTGCAGAGCGGCGAGGTGTGCCTCGGCGACCTCGGTGTGACGTGGCAGGAGCAGCGCGAGCGGATGGGCAACCTCGGCCGCCACTTCGCATCGCTCGGCGACGCCACGATGGCCCACCTCCGTGACGGTGCCGTCGGCCAGAGCCCGCGCGGTGACGGCGGGGCCCTGCTCTACCTCTTCGAGTCGCCCGAGGGATCGCTGCTGTACCAGGACACGTCGGGCCACTGGAGCGGCATCATCGACGACGTCCAGCCGGACGTCGCCATCCTCGCCGCCGCTGGTCGCGGCAACGTGGACGGCGAGCCGATCCAGGGATCGCTGGCCGACTTCGTCGCCCGCCAGGTCGCCGCCGTGCGGCCCCGCCGGCTGTTCCTGAGCCATCACGACGATTGGCTGCCCGGCTTCTCCGTGCCGACCGACATGGGTCCGCTGCGGGCGGCGATCGCGGCGGCGGCGCCCTCGGCCGAGCTGGTCGAGCCGGGCTACCTGGCGGCCACCGACGTCTTCGCCGGGCTCTGATCGCGAGCGGCCCTGCGCCCTGTGCCAGCGTGGTGCCATGCTCGAGACCCACGGCCGCGTCGGTGACGCCAACCCGGGACCGCCCCTGCGCTTCGGCATCTTCCTGCCGCCGATGCACCCGGTGGGCGAGAACCCGACGCTCAGCATCAAGCGCGACCTCGAGCTGATCGAGCACCTCGACGCCCTCGGGTTCGACGAGGCGTGGATCGGCGAGCACCACTCGAGCGGCTTCGAGACGATCGCCTCACCCGAGGTCTTCATCGCCGCGGCGGCCCAGCGGACGAAGCGGATCAAGCTCGGCACCGGCGTCAACTCGCTGCCGTACCACCACCCGCTGATCCTCGCCGACCGCATCGTGCTGCTCGATCACCTCACCGAGGGACGGATGATGTTCGGCGTCGGGCCCGGTCAGCTGACGTCGGACGCATCGATGCTCGGCATCGACCCCGGCGAGCAACGGCGGATGATGGAGGAGAGCTTCGACGTCGTGATGGCCCTGTTCCGGGGCGAGATCGTCAGCGCCAAGACCGATTGGTTCACCGTGTCCGAGGGCCGCCTCCAGCTGCGCCCGTTCACCTACCCGCTGTTCGACGTCGCGGTCGCCGCGTCGATCTCGCCGTCGGGCCCGAAGGTCGCCGGGCGCCACGGCGTGGGGCTGCTCTCGATCGCCGCGACGACGCCCGAGGGGTTCGCGATGCTGGCCGGCCACTGGGCCGTGATGGAGGAGCAGGCCGCGGACCACGGCACGACGGTCGACCGCCGCAACTGGCGGATGATGGGCCCGATGCACATCGCCGAGACCGAGCAGGAGGCGCTCGACAACTGCCGCTACGGGCTGGAGCGGGTGTTCGACTACCTCGGCCACGTCGTGCCGACCGGGCCCGTGACGGCCACCACGTACGAGGGCCGCGTCAAGGACATGAACGAGTCGGGCTCGCGCCGTGATCGGCACGCCCGAGATGGCCATCGCCCAGATCCAGCGCCTCGTCGATCAGTCGGGGGGCTTCGGCGCGTTCTTGTGCTTCGGCGGCGACATCGCCGACTTCGCCGCGACCAAGCGCTCCTACGAGCTGATCGCCAAGTACGTGATGCCGCACTTCCAGCACCAGCTCGTCGGCCCGCAGGCGTCGTACGACTGGATCCTGGGCGCCGACCACGCGTTCGTCAACGCGACGATCAGCGCCATCGACAAGTCGGCCGCCGAGTACGCGTCGAGCGCGGCCGCCCAGCGCCGCCGAAGCTCGCCGGCGACTGAGCGACCGCCGATCACCGGGCGTCCCGGTCGCGACGCAGGAGCGTGGCGGCCGATCCGACGATCAGCACGGCTGCGCCGACCCACATCGCCGTCTGCATGCCGTCGGTGAACGACTGCTTGGCGACGTCCACCAGCTCGGGCCCGCGGGGTCCCAGGCGATCGGCTGCCTGGACGACGAACGCCAACGAACCGCGTGCCCGCTCGGCCGCGTCCGGTGGGAGCGCGCCGAGGTGGGGGTCGATGCCGTGCTGGTAGCCGGACGTGAGGATGCTGCCGAGCACGGCGATGCCGATGGCGCCGCCGACCTCACGCGCCGTGTCGTTGACGGCTGACGCAACGCCCTGCTTCTCGGCCGGCAGCGGCGCTGACGATGGCCGTCGTCGCCGGGGTGTTGGCGAGGCCCATGCCGGCGCCGACGACGAGCAGGCCGACGAGGACGGACCAGTAGCTGCTCGTCGGGCCCAGCGTCGACAGGACGAGGCAACCGACGGCCGCAACCGCCAGGCCGACACCGTCGATCAGCGCCGGACCGACGCGTCGCATCAGCGCCGGCGCCACCTGGCGGGAGAGGGCGCCGAAGACGACGCCGAGCGGCAGCAGCGCGAACGCCGCCTGCAGCGGGGAGTAGCCGAGGACGAGCTGCAGGTACTGCTGTCCGACGAACACGAACCCGAAGAACATGAGGAACTGCACGAGGATCGAGAAGCTCCCGTTGGCGAACGGCCGACTGCGGAACAGCCGCGGATCGAGTAGCGGCGTGGCCCGGCGCAGCTCCCACACGACGAAGCCGGCGAGCGCGGCGGCGCCGACCACGAACCCGCCCACGACGATGTCGTCGGTCCAGCCCCGGTGCGCGCCCTCGATGGTGCTGAAGATCGCGGCCGACAGTCCACCCGCCGACAGCACGGCCCCGATCGGGTCGATCGAGGTCGGTCGATGCTCCCGCGACTCGGGCGCCCACGCCGCGCCGATGAGCAGCGCGCCGAGGGCCCACACGGCGTTGACGGCGAACACCCAGCGCCATGAGGCGATCTCGAGGAGGGCGCCCGACAGCACCAGCCCGATCATCGCCCCGGCGCCAGCGACGCCCGCCCAGGTGCCGACGGCCTTGGCGCGCGCCTCGGGCGGGAAGGCGCTGGTGATGATCGACAGCGTCGAGGGCATCACCAACGCCGCGCCGACGCCGGCGGCCGCCCGGCACACGATGAGGAAGGCCGGGCCGTCGGCCGCGGCCGCCACGCCGTTGGCGGCGCCGAACGCGAGCAAGCCGGCGACGAGGGTCCGTCGTCGCCCGAACCGATCGCCGAGGGCACCGGCGGGCAGGAGGAGGCCGGCGAACACGACGGCGTAGGCGTCGACGATCCACTGCAGCTGGGACTGCGACGCATCCGTTGCCTGGGCGATGTCGGGCAGGGCGATGTTGAGCGAGGCGACGGCGGACACGACGACGGCCAGCGCGACCACCATCGACATGAGGATCCGACGGCGCGCCCGGACCTCGTCGGGGGAGGGTGGGTGCTCGCCGACGTCCGCGCCGGGCGGTTGCTGGCCGTGTGATGCCGCCTCGTGGCGGCCGAGCGTGCTGGTCATCGGGGGTCACCTTCCCGTCGTCGATCGGTCGGTCATCCCGAGCGTGCGACGGGCGAGTGGCGCAGACATCCGCCGATCGGCGGAGACGATCAGCGTGCTGGTGCGGGAGCAGCGAGCCGACGGCGCATGATCTCGGCTGTCAGCTGGACGCGCGATGTGAGGCCGAGCTTGGTGAAGATGTGCGACAGGTGCGTCTGCACGGTGCGGTGCGACACGAACAGCCGGTCGCCGATCTGCGGGTTCGACAGCCCCTCGGCGACCAGCCGGGCGACCTCGCGCTCGGTCGGTGTGAGGCTCGACCACCGTGCCGGGCCCGCTGTCGCGGGCCGCGGACGCCGCGCCGGACGCCGGCGGCGCGCAGCGCGGCCTCCACCCGGACCAGATCGCGGGTGGCGTCGAGACGCCCATAACGCCCCGCCGCGTCGTCGAGGAGCTGACGACCCTCCGTCGCGAGACCGTGGCGAAGGCAGGCCATCCCGGCGTCTTCGGTGGCCAGCGCGGTGTCCAGCAGCCGCGGCCCCGTGCGGTAGGCATCGACCGCCGCCACCAACGGCGCCGGGTCGCCGTCGGCCAGGCCTCGGCACCGCAGTGCGGCGGCGTCGAGGGAAGCCACCTCGTTCGCGTCGGCCACCGTCGCCACCGCCGCGCAGACCTCCCGAACCCGATCGCGGTCGCCAGCGGCGAGCGCCAGCCGGACGAGGTCGGGGCCGAACACCGGGAGCTCCTGCACGAGCCCGACGCGCCGACAGTCGTCCCAGCACCGGGCGAGCTCGTCGAACGCAGCCGCGGCGTCACCGTCGGCCTCGACCGCGAGGGCGTGCGCCCAATGCGCCCACGTGCCGCGGAACGGGGTTCCACCGCTGGCCTCGAGGAGGGCGACGGCATCGCCGGCCAGCGCGCGGGCGCCGGCGACATCGTTGCCGTGCAGGAGCATCATCGCCATCACCGCCTGTCCGATGATCATGCCGAGACGCTCCCCGGTCTCGGCGGCCAGCGCGAAGCTGGCTTCGAACTCCGTGGCCGCGTCGTCCCAGTCCCCGCTGATGAAGCGTTCGAGACCGCCCATCGTGTGGTGGCTGGCGATCGGCCAACGCATGCCCAGCTCCTCGCTGGTCCGCCGCCCGACGTCGAGCGCGGTGCGGGCGTCGGCGAGGCGGTCGAGATCGATGAGCACGTGGCCGCGGCTGAGGTGCAACGGGTAGCGGTGGCCGAGTCGCCCCGGACTCTCGTCGGCCCGGCGCAGCGCGTCGTCGACCGCGTCGAGGGCGGCATCGAAGTGCCCTTCGACCTGGAGCACGCAGGCGCCGACGTTGATCGCGACGCTCGTCGAGACCCAGTCGCCGGACTCGATGGCCCCGATGCGGCCCTGCTCGGAGAGCGCCGCAGCACCGGCGAGGTCGCCGACGAACATGCTGGCCAGGCCGGCCCACGCCAGGGCGTCGGCCCGTTCCCCAGCGGTGAGGGCGCCGTTCGTGGCCACCGCCCGCAGCTCCTCCAGCGCGCCCGTCGGCCTCCCGGACGCCAGCAGCGCATGGCCGAGGCAGACACGGGCCGAGGAGCGCACCGCCTCGCTGGTGGCCCGTCCGATCAGGGTCGTGCAGCCGGCGATGGCGTCGTCGATGCGCCCCGACAGCAGCAGGCTCGACGCCATCTCGAGCCGCAGCTCGTCGCCGGCCGGGTCGCCAGGCGCCATCAGCTCGAGCGCCCGGCCGAACCCGGTGACGGCGACGGCCGGTGACGTCCGCGCCGCATCGCGGCCGGCCGCCACGAGCGCGGCGATCGCGGCGGTGTCGCCCTCGACGGCACCGCGGCCGAGCTGCTCGGCGACCTGCTGGATCGATCCACCGGCGGCGGCCAGCCGCTGACCGGCTTCGCGATGCAACCCGCGCCGCGCGGTCGGGGGAGCTCTTCGTAGACGGCGTCGCGGATCAGGTCGTGACGGAACCGCACACGGTCGCCGTCCTCCTCGAGGACCTTGGCAGCCAACGCCTCGGCGACGGCTGGGAGGAGGTCGATGGCCGGCTGGTCCATCGTCACCGAGATGTCGGTGAGCGTGAAGCTCGATCCGAGGATGGATCCGGCGCGCAGCACGTCCAGCGCTGGCTCGGACAGGAAGAGGAGGCGGCGCAGGATCGTCAGCCGCAGGGTCGACGACAGGGCAGCCGGTTCATGGACGTCGGCCCGGCCGTCGGCGATCGCCATCGCGCCGTCGGCGTCCAGGGCGCTGAGCAGCTCGCCGATGAACAGCGGGTTGCCGGCGGCCTTGGACACTGCGGCCAGCAGCCCGGGGCCCGGCGGGGAGCCGACGAGGTCACCGACGAGCGTCTCGGCGGCCGTCGGGTCGAGCCCACCGACCTCGATCACCCGCGCGCCGGAGCGACCGAGCGATGCCAGCAGGGTGGTCAGCTCGGGGCGCCGGGGGAGCGGTCGCAGGGAGGCGATCACGCCCACCGGCAGGTGCTGGACCCGGCCGACGATCGCCCCGAGGGCCAGGAGGCTGGACGGGTCGGCCCACTGCAGGTCGTCGAGGCCCAACACCAGCGGTCCGTCCAGGGCGAGCTGCTCGACGAGATCGACGAGCTCGTCGACGACCCGGAACTGCAGCCCGGGTCACTGGTCACGCTGACCGGGCCGCGCGCCCCTCCGACATCGGCGCCCAGCAGCGCGGCGATGTGGGCCCGCCGCGGATCGGCTGACGAGCTGACGCACGACAGCAGCCGGGCCATCACACCGAACGGCCGGGTCTGCTCGAGCTCCTCGGCACGGGCGATCGCGACGTCGATCCGGCGGCGCCGCGCCTCGTCCTCGACGTGACCGAGGAGCCTGGTCTTGCCGACGCCGGCCTCGCCCTCCATGACCACGAGCGACGGGTGGCTCGAGGCGATGCGATCGAACGTGCGGGCCAGCTCGTCGGTCTCGCGCTCCCGCCCGACCAGCCTCGCCGTCACACCACGAATGTAGGGCGCGGTGCAACGTGGTCTCGATGGCGGCGGCCCTCATCCGTCGTGGCGCGCGGTACCTCTGTCGCCCTCGATGAGGGTGGCGATGGCACGGGTCATGGCGAGCCAGCCGATGAACGGCACGACGACCCCCGCGGCGCGCGCGGTGCCCCGAACAGGTTCCGTCCCGTCGAGCACGATCACGACCTCCATCGCCGTGATCGTGCCCCTGCCGGCCGGACCGGGATATCCGCCGATGCGCTGATGTTCGGTGGCCGCGGGTGGCGCACCGTCGGTCGGTGTGATCCCACACACCGAGGAGGAAGCCATGAGGGTCCTGATCGCAGGCGCAACCGGAGTGATCGGTCGCCAGCTCGTCCCTGAGCTCGTCGCCGCCGGCCATCACGTCACCACGCTCGCCCGTCCCGACGGTCGGGTGGCGGCCGGGACGGAGGTCGTGCGGGCCGATCCGTTCGACCCCGGCGCGGTCGGCGCGGCCGTTCGCCAGGCCCGCCCCGACGCCGTCGTGGACCTGCGCACGGCGATCCCGCGGCGCCTCGATCCCCGCCGGTTCGCCACCCAGATGACGGCGACCAACCGCCTGCGGAGCGAGGCGACGCCGATCCTGATCAGCGCAGCCGGGCGCGACGCCGCGCGTGGTCACCCAGGGCCTCGCCTATGCCTATCGGCCGGTCGGCGAACGCCTCGCTGACGAGCAGGACGAGCTGTGGACCGACGGCCCGCGACCGTTCCGACCGAGCGTCGATGCGCTGCGCCGCCTGGAGGACGCCACCAACGAGGTCGGCGGACTGACGCTGCGCTTCGGACACCTCTACGGCCCCGGGACGGCCTTCGCCGCCGACGGCGCGTTCGTCGAGCTGATCCGACGCCGTCGGGCCCCGATCGTCGGACGCGGCGACGCCGTGTTCTCGTTCATCCACACCCACGACGCCGCGAGGGCCATCGTCGCGGCGCTGCATCGCCCGATCGGCGGCGTGCTCAACATCGTGGACGACGAGCCCGCCGCCGTCCACGAGTGGCTGCCGGAGCTCGCCCGACTCGTCGACGCCCCTGCCCCGCGTCGCATCCCAGCGGTGCTGGCGCGGCTGGCGGCCGGGTCGTGGGGTGTGGCCTACATGGATCGGTTGGCCGGCGCCGACAACGAGCAGGCTCGCCGCTCCCTCGCATGGACACCGACGCGACCGAGCTGGCGCGACGGGCTGGCCGACGAGCTGGTCGCCGGTGACGGGGTGGCGCAGCGTGCGGCGCGAGGTGCGGCATGAGCCGGACATCCGCTCCCCGCGCCGTTGCCGTGCGGCGCGCGCTGGTCGCCGTCGCCGTTGTGGTCGCGCCCGTGCTGGCCGATGGCATCGACGTCCGTGCCGACGGGCTGCCGTGCGACCAGTACGACCCGACGTGCGCCAACGCGCTGCCCCGTTCGTCGTTCTACGACGCGCCGTCACCGCTGCCGCCCGGGCCGGCCGGACAACTGATCCGGTCGGAGCGGATGGTCTCCGGCTACCAGCTCCCGCCAGGGTTCGGCGCCGTTCGGATCCTGTACCGGTCCCGAGGCGCCGAGGGGCGCAGCGTCGCCGTCTCCGGGGTCGTGCTCACGCCACCGGGAGTGCCGCCGCCAGGTGGTTGGCCGGTCGTGGCCTACGCCCACGGCACCAGCGGCGTCGCCACCGACTGCGCGCCCTCGTTGATGACCGACCTGTACCACGGGTCGCAGCTGATCAGCCTGGTGCGCGCCGGGTTCGCCGTCGTGGCGTCCGACTACGCCGGGCTCGGCGGACCTGGGCACCACGAGCTGCTGGACAAGGAGATCCAGGCCCGCAACGTCGTCGACGCGCTGCCGGCCGCCCGCCACGCCGTTCCCCAGCTCTCGCGACGGTGGGTCGCCTACGGGCACTCGCAGGGCGGCACCGCCGTCCTCGGGGTGGCCGAGCTGATGCGTCGCCAACCCGACCGCGGCTACCTGGGCACGGTGGCGACGTCGCCGGCGTCCGACCTCGCTGCCGTCCTCGAGCGGACGGCCACCGATCCGTACGCCGCCGGGTTCGTGGCGCTCGTCGTCGCCGGTGCCCGCGCCGCCGACCCGCACCTCCCGGTGGACCGGATCCTGACCCCGACGGCGGCGCAGCGCCTCCCGATCGTCGAGCACGCCTGCCTCAACGCGGTCATCGGCGCCTACGCCGATCTCACAGACGCGGCGCTCGTCGAGCCAGGGTTCGCGCGCGAGCGGCACCTCGCCCGCTACCTCCGATCGTCGGAGCCGCGGCCGGTCGTCCGCGGCCCGCTGTTCGTCGCCCAGGGCGATGCCGACACGCTGATCCCGCCGGCCGCCACCGACGGTCTCGCCGCTCGTTACTGCGCCCGCCACGTCGACATCGAGTACCGCCGCTACCCGGGACTCGCCCATGACACCGTCGGCGGCTCGCTCGGCATCGACGACGGCGCGATGCCGGACATCGTCGCCTGGATCGCCGCCCGCTTCGCTGGCGCGCCCACCGCGCCGACCTGTCGGTGAGCTCGCGCGTCCGACGGGGGACCATGGCCCTTGTCCGACGCGCGATCATCGGGGCGTGGAGGGAGCACGGCGGTGGTTGCTCGGTGTCGTCGCGGCGACGGCGCTGGTGGGTCTGGTGCCGATCGGGTCGGCGGCGGCTGCCGTCGAGCCGCCCGACAGCGATCCCACCGCGCTGCTCGACGAGTACGTGCCCGTCGTCGCCGTCCGACAGCACGACGAGGCGTGCAGCGGGGACGGTGAGCCGTACCTGCCGGTTGCCGTCGACAACGTCTTCGGCCGCGACGACGTGGTGCTGCGCGACGCCAACGGCACCGAGATCAAGCGGGCGCCGACGGCCGCCGACCTCGCCGCCGGCGGCCTCGAGTGGGCCCTCGACTTCCCGGGTGATGCCCTCTCGCCCGGCTGCACGTACGAGCAGTGGGAGCAGTCGATGGACGCGCCGCCCGTCGTCTACGGACGCGTGGTGCGTGATCGCGACAAGGTCATCGCCCAGTACTGGCTGTACTACGTCTACAACGACTGGAACGACCGCCACGAGAGCGACTGGGAGATGATCCAGCTCATCTTCGACGCCTCGACGGTGGCCGAGGCGATGGCGAAGGGGCCGGCCGTCTACGCCTACGCCCAGCACGAGGGCAGCCAGTACGTGATGCCCGACTCGGTCGAGGGCCTCGACCTGTCGACGACCGGCGACGACGTGCACCTCGTCGGGCGCTCACCGGTCGTCTTCCCCGGTCAGGGGTCGCACGCGTCGTACTTCAAGCGGGCGGTGTTCTTCGGCAAGAGCGGCGAGACCGGGTTCGGCTGCGACGACACCAGCTCGCCGGTCACCCAGGTCCACCCGGCGGTGGTCGTGCTCCCGGCCGAGGCGCCGACCACCGGTGACCTGGCGTGGCTGGCCTACCCGGGGCGGTGGGGCCAGAAGGAACCGCTGTTCAACAACGGCCCGACGGGCCCGGTCAGCAAGGACCAGTGGGAGGATCCGCTGGGCTGGGTCGAGGCCGAGGGTCGCACCACGGCCGTCGACATCCCGTTCGGCGGGACCTCGGCGACCGACGCCTTCTGCGACATCAGCCGCAGCGGGTCGCTGTGGTTCATCCGCTTGCTCGACACCCCGTGGCAGCTGGCGCTGGTGACGATCGGCGTGATCGCCCTGGCGCTGGTGCTGATCCGCTACGCCGGGCGGGGCCTGTTCTCGGCCGCCGTGCGGACGTTCCGCGCCGAGCCCCGCCGACTCCTGCTCATCGGCTGCGCCTTCCTGGTCGCCGCCGCCGTCTCGTACGTGCTCCGGTTGCTGTTGCAACTGGACGCGCTCTCGGACAACAGCGCGTTCGGCGAGGACATCGTGTGGATCGCGTACGTGATCGCGATCATCGCCAACGTCATCACCATCCCGGTGGCGTCGTGGGTCGTCGGGGCGACGATCAGCTTGCAGGCCGCGGCGCCCGATCCGTCCCGGCCGCGACGGGCGGCACGGCTGTCCTGGCTGCCGCGGGTGCGGTGGGCGACGGGGTTCACGTCGTTCGTGTTGCTCCTCGTGGTGACGACGGCGTTCTCGGCCGCCGCTCCGCTGGCGATCGTCCTGTCGCTGTTCTGGTTGGTGACGCCGGTGGCGTGCGCGTCGCTGGCCGTCGGGATGCGCAAGGGGATGAAGGACAGCCGACGCACGTTGCGGGGCCACCGCATCCGTGCCGTCGGCGTGCTCCTGCTCGTGGCCGCCGTCATGTCGCTCGGCGGTCTGGCGGCGCTCCTCGTGCTGATGTTCACCAACTGGGGCTTCGGGACGGCGAGCCTGATCCTCAACATCGTCAGCGTCGTGGTCGTGCCGTTCGGTGCCCTGCTCGTCGCCCACTTCTACCGACAGGCCCGAGCCGACCAGGAGGTCCCGCCCGCCATCGACGTCCCGGCCGACCCCGAGGGCGCCGCGGTCAGCGGCTGAGCAGGCGGGCCTCGACATCGTCGAGGTGGGCGCGGGCGGCGGCGCCGGCTGCCCCTGGGTCGCCGGCGGCGACCGCGGCAGCGATGGCGGCGTGGCTGCGGGCGCTCGTCGCCAGGATCTGCGCTTCGTCACCCGAGCCGGCCGCCTGGCGCAGCATCGTGTCGAACGGTGGCGACGCGAACACGGCGTCGAGCACCTTGGCGTGGAGCTCGGCCAGCAGCGCGTTGCCAGCCGCGTTGGCGATGGCGGCGTGGAAGGCGCGATCCAGCGGCCGCAGCGCCTCGAGGTCGGTGACGCGATCGATCGCCGCGGCCACCGCGACGACCTCGTCGCGCTGGGCCGGTGTGGCGCGGGTCGCGGCGTACTCGGCCAGCTGCACCTCGAGCAGGCGGCGGGTCTCGAACACCTCACGGACGCGCGCCGCGCGCAGCGCGGCACCGACCTCGACGGCGGGCAGTCGCTCGACGACGTGGGCCCGGTTGCCGCGCCGCTCGAGCGACGCCGACCGCCAGGAGGTCCCGCAGCGCAGCGCGCACCGACGAACGCGACACGCCGAGGCCGACGGCCAGCTCGCCCTCGGGCGGCAACATCGCGCCGGGCGCCAACCCGCCGGCGCGGATGTGCGCCTCGAGCTGCCGGCGGACGTCGTCGGCCAGCGTGCGCCGGGCGATCGGCTCGAACGCGACGGACACCGCGTCAGCCCCGCCGCGGCGGGCGTCCGAAGACCTCGCGGACCATCGGCTCGAAGTGCTCGAGCGGCAGCGTCGGGTAGTCGGGGTCGAACGCGAACTGGTCCCACTGGTCGGCGAAGCGCTCGGCCAGCTCGTAGTACGGGTGATCGGCGTGCTTGCGGCGCATCATCGGGTCGAGCCCCATGCGGTCGTAGTAGTGCATGCCCTCGAAGTCCTGGTGCACCTTGACGACCCAGTACGACTCGTCGGACACCCACGGGCGGATCATCTCGGCGGCGATCGCCGGGTGGTTGGCGTTGGAGATCACCTTGCCCACGTCGTGGCACAGCGAGGCGACGACCATGTCGAGGTCGGCGCCGGCCCGCTCGGCCATCGTCGCCGTCTGCAGGCCGTGGCCGAGCTGGGTGACCTGGAAGCCCTGGACGAGGTCGTCGGTCGAGCGCAGCAGGGCGAGGATGCGGTCCGGGACCTGCTGGTAGTCGACGTCGAGGGCGGCCTCGATGTGGGTCATGTACTCCGAGCTGAACTGCGACATGGCGGCGCCGATCGGTCCGGCGTATCCGGTGTCGATGGCGCCGAGCGGTCGGGCGGTGTCGATGTCGGTCATGGGATCTCCAGTCGTGGACGGTCAGCGGTCGCCGACGAAGCGGTCGGGAAGTCCGCCGCGGGTACCGGCGACGCGGACGCCGGGCGGACGGTATGGGTGGGCACGGACGGCCGCCTCGTCGAGCACGACGCCGAGCCCGGGCCCGTCGGGGACGGCGATCGTGCCGTCCTCGATGGTGTCGGGTCCGAAGGACGTGCCGGGGGCGAAGGCGGCCCACGACGCAGCCATCGTGTACGGGTACTCGACGGCCCGGATCACCGGTGTGCTGGCGACGACGTGCAGGTTGGCGGCGAGCGAGATCGGGCCGGCGCACACGTGGGGCACGACCCGCGCCCCGAAGTAGGCGCCGGTGGCGGCCATCCGGCGGGCCTCGACGATGCCGCCGCACGTCGACGCGTCCGGCTGCAGCACCGACGCCTGGCGGCGGGTGAGGACCTCGAGGGCGTCGAGGTTGCCGTAGAGGTGCTCGCCGTAGGCGATGGCGACGGGGGAGCCGGCGGCGAGCTGCTCGATGCCGGCCCGCTCGTTCTGCGGCAGCGGCTCCTCGAACCACATCACACCGAGCTCGCCGAGCCGCTTGGCGACCTCCAGCGCGGTGGGCAACGTGAAGATCTCGCTGCCGTCGACCATCAGCTCGACCTCGTCGGGCAGGAGGCCGCGCAGCTCGGTCAGGGTGACGAGATCGGGTCGCCACTCGGGCCCGACGCGGACCTTCACCATGGTCACGCCGCGATCGAGCAGCGGGCGCAGCAGCTCGTGGTGCCAGGCGGCGGGACCCTCCTCCAGGAACACGCTCGACGCGTAGACCGGCACCCGGTCGCGAGCCCGACCGAGCAGGGAGCGACACCGATCGCCCGGCCTCCTGGCCGACGACGTCCCACAGGGCGATCTCGATCGCGCTGCGCGCCTCGGGGGCGATCGCCGCGTCACCCAAGCGGCGGCGGGTGAACAGGCGCATCCGCTCGGCCAGGCGTTCGACCGAGTCGACCTCCTGGCCGACGACCAGCGGCGCCAGCGCCTGGTCGATCACCGCGGCGAGGACGCCGGCGAACGAACAGCCGTAGCTGTCGCACGCCTCGCCGTAGCCCACGAGCCCGGTGTCGGTCTCGACGCGCACGAAGCAGTACGACAGCGGGTCGCGCTCGAACGGGAAGGTCGCGGTGAGCGGGGTGACCGCGGTGACGATCACGACACGATCTCCCTGACCCGGCCGTCGACGACCGGCCAGCGCTGGGGGATCGTCAGCCCGGCCCGGGCGAGCACGGCGGCCTGGCGCTCGGTGGCGCGATCGTGGAGCTCGTCGGCGTCGACCGTGGTGCACCGTCCGTCGCGCACCACGACCTGCCCGTCGACGAGGACGTCGCGCACCGTGCGGCCCTGCGCCGTCCACACCAGCTGCTGCACGGGGTTGCCGCGCGGCCGCCACTGGGCGGCGCGACCGTCGTGCACGACGACATCGGCGGCCTTGCCGACCTCCAGCGAGCCGATCCGATCGGCCATCCCAGCCGCCGTCGCGCCGCCGATCGTGGCCATCTCCAACCCGTCGTAGGCGCTGGCGATCGTCGGGTCGATGGCGGCGTCCTTGGCGATCCCGACGGCGAGCCGGGCGGCGTCGAGGATGTCGACGCCGTCGTTGGCGTTCGGCGCGTCGCAGCCCAGCCCGACGGCGACGCCGGCCCGGTGCATGCGCATGTGGCTGGACATCGCCGTCATGCCCTGGCCGTGGTGGAGGTAGGCCCACGGGCACGAGGCGACCGACGTCCCGGTGCGGCGGAGCAGCGCGACCTCCTCGTCGTCGAGCCACACCGCGTGGGCCAGCAGCAGGTGGGGGCCGAGGATGCCGAGGCGATCGAAGTGGACGATCGGGCGCACGCCGGTGCGCGCCAGGTAGGCCGCCGGATCGTTGCTCGTCGGGGCGATGTGCATCGTCATGTGGGCGCCGCGGTCGCGGGCCAGGTCGGCGGCACCGGTGAGCAGTGCGTCGGAGGCGAGGTCGTGGCCGACGAGCGTCACCCAGCCGGCGACTCGGGCGTCGGCCGGCAGGGCGTCGAGCGTGGCTGCCTGGCGGGCGAGCGTCTCGGCGGTCGGCGCGGCGAACGGGCCGTGCTCGATGTCCCATCCCCACACGCCGAGCCCGGCCCGGATGCCGGTGCGGGTGGCCGCTTCGGCGGCCGGCGCGAGGTGGCCGATCGTGCCGGCCTCGATGACGGTGGTGACGCCGTTGAGGAGGCTGTCGACGAACGTCAGCGTCGCCGCGAGACCGTCGTCGTCGGGCGTGTGGGCATCGTTCAAGCGGGACCGCCCACGAGAAGATCGACTCGCCGGGCGGGAGGTCGTCGGGGACGCAGCTGCGGGCGAGCGGATCGCCGGTGGTGTGCTGGTGGGTGTTGACGCAGCCGGGTGTGACGACGCAGCCGCTGGCGTCGAGCTCGGGGGTGCCGGGATGGGCGGCGCGGACATCGGCGGTCGGGCCGACGGCGAGGATGCGACCACCGCCGATGGCGATCGCGCCGTCGAGCACGATGCGCCGCTCGGCGTCGAGCGTCAGCAGGTCGCCCCCGGTGACGAGGAGGTCGGCGGCGCTCGCCTCGCTCAACCGAGGACCTGCTCGACCGAGAACTCGATGTTGTTGCCGTCGGGGTCGGTGACGATGCAGATGTAGCCGACGACCGGGTTGCGGTACATCGGGCCGAGCAGCAGGCAGCCCTCGTCCTTGGCCATCGCGGCGATGCGGTCGACGTCGTCGCGCGTGTCGCAGGAGATGCCGAGGTGGCTGATCGAGCGGAGGAAGCCGTACTCCTCCTTGATGTCGCCGGTGATGTTCGTCGGGAGTGAACCGCAGATCAGCACGATGACGAAGCGGGCGGCCTGGATGCCGACGTCGTCCCCGGCGTCGGTGCGGTCGCCGGCGTTGGCGAGCCACGCGGTGCGCAGGCCGGTCTCGTCGTCCTGGCGCTCGTGGATCACCTCCATCGTCGTGTAGCGCCGGTAGAAGGCGAGGGTGGCCTCCAGGTCGCGAACCGGCAGGGCGATGTGGGTCAGGACCGAGGTCGGCGGAGCGAGCACGCGCCGACCATAGCGCACCGTTGGTCTGACCATCCGACCATCGCACGGTCCGCCCATCCGAGGGTTTGGCGGCATCCGAGGGTTTCGTGCGGGGCCCACCCGCAGCAAACCCTCCGATGCATCGAAACCCTCGGATGGGATGGATGCGGGTTTCGAGCGCACGGGTGGCGTCGTGCAGTATGGTCAGACCATCAGTCCAAGTCCGACTGTCACGAGCGCTTCGGACCGGCGCAACGATGCACCACCGGAGTAGGGAGTCCCATGCCGATCAGCACGAGTTCACACGATCATCACGGAGCCACCGCCCGATGAGCGGCGGCAACGGCCACCACGCGGCCACGGCGACGTTCGACCCGATCAGCCGCCAGACGGTGTCGGCCGAGATCCGCCAGCGCCTCGCCGACGCGATCGCCACCGGCCAGCTGGCGCCCGGCGCCCCGCTGCCGGCCGAGCGGGTGCTGTGCCAGGAGTTCGGCGTCGCCCGGACGTCGGTCCGTGAGGCGATCCAGGGGCTCGTCATCGCCGGCTACGTCGAGCGTCGCGGCAACCGGTCCGTGGTCGCCGAGCGGCTGCCCGAGGTCAACTTCACCGGCGACGACCGCAAGGCGTTCGTGACCCAGCTGTTCGAGGTGCGTCAGGTGATCGAGCCGGCGATCGCCGAGCTCGCCGCCCGCCGGGCGACCGACGACGAGCGGGCCGACATCGCCGATCTGGCGGCGCGCGACACGCGCACGCTGGTCGAGTTCCGCGACCTCGACCACCAGTTCCACGCCGCCATCGCCCGGGCGTGCGGCAACCCCCTGCTCAACGAGGTCCATGCCAAGGCGCTGGCCTCGCTGTTCGGGTCGGGCGAGCTGGCCTCGATGCTCTACGCCGAGGTCAACCGCAGCGAGGTGGCGGCGATCATCACGACCTCGCTCACCGCCCATCGAGCGATCGCCGACGCCATCGTCAAGGGCCACGCCCGCAAGGCCGGTGCGGCGGTGGTCGTCCCACCTCGACGACGTCGAGCGCCGCATGGTGGAGCAACTCCTGTGACCGAGCTGCAGAACGCCCTGACCCCCGAGCAGTACTGCTACTTCTTCGACGACGACGCCTTCGTCGAGGAGGGGCGGCCCGGCTTCCGGCGCCGCGTGATCCTCGGCGAGCGCCTGGAGCTGTGGTTCTGGCGGATCACCGGCGGCACCGGCGGCTCCGTCCTCCACCACCACCCGGCCAACGAGCAGATCGGGATCATCGTGCGCGGCCAGCTCGACTTCCGCATCGGCGACCCCGACGACGACCGCCGCGTGACGCTCAAGGCCGGCGACGTCTACCTGGCCAACGAGAACATCTGGCACGGCGACAGCAACTTCATCGGCGACGACGAGCTCAACGAGGTGTGGATCCTCGACGTCTTCGCCCCGCCGCGCACCGCAGCCGACGGGAGCGTGGCATGAGCACCTCGGATTGGCGCCTCGCCGTCGACATCGGCGGCACGTTCACCGACCTCGTGCTGCTCGACGCGGCCTCCGGGCAGGTCGTCGTCGAGAAGGTGCTGACGACGCCGAAGGCGCCGCTCGACGGCGTGCGCGCCGGCGTGCGCCAGCTGCTCGCCAAGGCCGGCGTCCAGCCGGCCGACATCACGGCGCCGATCGTGCACGCCACGACCCTCATCACCAACGCCCTCATCGAGGGCAAGATCGGCCGGGCCGCCGTCGTGACGACCGCCGGCTTCGGTGACACGCTGCTGATCCGCGACGAGCACCGCTACGACATGTACGACCTGCAGATCGAGTTCCCGGCCCCGCCGGTGCCGCGCGAGCTGGTCGTCGAGATCGCCGAGCGCACCGCGGCCACGGGCGACGTGGTCGCCGCCCCGACGTCGAGCGAGCTGGATGCCGTCGTCGAGCAGCTGCGGGCGGCGGCCGTCGACTCGGTCGGCGTGTGCCTGATCAACAGCTACGCCAACCCGGCCAACGAGCGCGCCGTCGCCGAGCACCTGCGGCGGGCGCTCGGCGTGCCGGTGTGCATCTCCAGCGACATCTCGCCGCAGATCCGCGAGTACCCGCGCATGATCACCACCGCGTGCAACGCGGCGACGATGCCGGTGATCGGCCCGTACCTGGACGAGCTGCAGAAGTGGCTGGCCGCCGAGGGCTTCGGCGGCTCGGTGCTGATGATGCTGTCGAACGGTGGCGTCGTCGCCGCCGAGGACGCCGCCCAGGCGCCGATCCGGCTCGTCGAGTCGGGACCGGCGGCCGGGGCGCTGGCCGGATCGTGGTTCGCCGAACGACTCGGCGAGGACCGCCTGCTGTGCTTCGACATGGGCGGCACGACGGCCAAGTCGTGCCTGATCACCGACGGCGAGCCGCAGCTGACGAACACGTTCGAGGTGGCCCGCATCTACCGCTTCAAGAAGGGCTCGGGGTTCCCGGTGTCGGTGCCGTCGGTCGACCTCGTCGAGATCGGTGCCGGCGGCGGCAGCCTGGCCCGCTTGGACGACCTCGGGCTGCTGAAGGTCGGTCCCGAGAGCGCCGGGCGCCGATCCCGGCCCGGCGTGCTACGGGCGCGGCGGCGACCGCCCGGCCGTCACCGACGCCGACCTCGAGCTCGGCCTGCTCGATGCCGGCTACTTCCTCGGCGGCGACATGCCGCTCGACCTGGCCGCCAACCAGGCTGCGTTGCGCTCGGTTGCCGACCCGCTCGGCCTCCCGATCGACCGACACCGCGGCGGGCATCCACGAGCTCGTCAACCAGAACATGGCGGCGGCCTCGCGGATGCACGCCGTCGAGCAGGGCGAGGACCTCCGCGGGGTCACCGTGCTGGCGTTCGGCGGTGCCGGGCCGATCCACGCCTGCGGCGTCGCCGAGCTGCTGGAGTCGACCAAGGTCGTGTTCCCGACCAACGCCAGCGTGCTGTCGGCGTTCGGCACGCTGGTCACGCCGGTGCGCATCGACCTCGCCCGCAGCAAGGTCCGCCCGCTCGCCGCCATCGAGCCGGCCGAGCGCGACGCGCTGCTCGACGAGCTGCGGGCCGAGGGCACGCGCGTGCTGAGCGCCGCCGGCGTGCGGCCCGACGAGATCCACTTCCGCTACGGGCTCGACGCCCGCTACCTCGGGCAGGGCAACGAGATCACGCTGTGGCTCGGCGAGGGCGCGACGTGGCCGGCCACCGACGACGATGTGGTCGCCAAGTTCGAGGCCGACTACCGCCGGATCTACGGGCTGACGATCCCCGACGTCGGCATCGAGGCCGTGACGTGGCGGCTGTCCGCCTACGCCGCGGCGAGCAGTGTCGAGCCGCTCGCCGCCGTCGGATCGACGGCCGGCGCGGCCCACGCCACCCGGGCGGTCCGCTTCGGCCGGGCGACCGACGCCGTCGACACGCCGGTGTACCGGCGCACGGCGCTCGGCGTCGGCCAGGTGATCGACGGCCCCGCCATCGTCGAGGAGCGCGAGACGACCGCCGTCATCCGCCCCGGCTGGACCGTGACCGTCGCCCCCGACGGATCCCTGATCGCCACACGGCCGGATCCCTCAACTGTTCAGTCAGGCGGCCAGAAGTTGGCCGTCTCACCAAAGAGTTCGGGGATCCGGACACCAGAAGGGAGCGCGTCGTGAGTGAGCGGTTCGATCCGATCGAGCTCGAGGTGCTGTGGCAGAGCCTCATCGCCACGGTCAACGAGCAGGCCCGGGCCCTGCAGCGGGCGGCGTTCTCGCCGATCGTGCGGGAGGCCGGCGACCTCGCCAACGCGGTGTTCGACCGCCGCGGCCGGATGGTCGCCCAGGCCGTCACCGGCACGCCGGGCCACATCAACTCGCTGGCCCGCGCCGCCACGGCGATCCTCGACGAGTACCCGACCGACTCCCTCGTGGAGGGCGACGTCCTCATCACCAACGACCCGTACAAGACGGCCGGCCAGCTGCTCGACGTCACCGTCCTGTACCCGGTGTTCCGGACGGCGGCCGACGGCCAGCGGCGCGTGATCGCCTTCTTCGGCTCGACGATCCACCACACCGACGTCGGCGGCTACGGCATCGGCGCCGGCGCCCGCGACGTCTTCGAGGAGGGCCTGTGGATCCCGATCTGCAAGCTGATGGAGGCCGGGGCAGCGCAACGACGACGTGTGGAAGTTCATCCTCTCCAACGTCCGCCAGCCCGACCACATGGCCGGCGACCTGCACGCCCAGATGGCGTCGGGCGAGGTCGGGGCCCAGCGCCTGCAGGCGTTGTGCGACCGCCACGGCCTCGACGACATCGAGGCGCTGGCCGACGAGATCATCGAGCGCTCCGAGGCGGCGACGCGGGCCAGCATCCGCGAGCTGCCCGCCGGCACGTACCGACGGCCAGGCCGAGCTCGACCTCGCCGACGGCAGCCGCGATCATCATCGCCTGCGCGATCACGGTCGACAGCGAGGCCGGCGAGATCCTCGTCGACTACGAGGGCTCGTCGGGCGCCAGCCCGTTCGGCATCAACGTCGTCCTCAACTACACCCACGCCTACACGACGTTCACGATGCGCTCGGTGCTCAACCCGGAGCTGCCGAACAACCACGGCAGCCTGGCCCCGATCAAGGTCGAGGCGCCCGTCGGCTCGATCGTCAACGCCGTGTCGCCGCAGCCGTGCACGGCCCGCCACGTCGTCGGGATGTTCCTGCCCAACGCGCTGCTCAAGGCGCTGGCCCAGATCAAGCCCGAGCAGTCGATGGCCGAGGGCTCCGGCGCCGTGTGGACGATGCAGGTCAGCGGCAACCACCCCGACGGCAGCCCGTTCATCACGGCGATGTTCACCTACGCCGGCGGCGTCGGCGCCCGCGCCGCCAAGCCCGGCCTGTCGGCGTGCTCGTTCCCGACGGGCGTGGCGGCGGTGCCGATCGAGGTCGTCGAGGCCTCGGCGCCGATCCACTTCCTGCGCAAGGAGCTGCGGGCCGGCAGCGGCGGGGTCGGTCGGCAGCCCGGCGGGCTCGGCCAGACGATCGAGTTCACCGTCGACACCGAGCGGGCGTGGCAGCTGAACGCCGTCACGTCGCGCCTGGCCGTGGCCCCGGAGGGCATCTTCGGCGGCGAGGCCGGCGCGGCGGGTTCGTTCACCGTGAACGGCAACCCGGTGACCACCCAGTCGCGCGTCACGCTCTCGCCGGGTGACCAGGTGCGCCTCGACCTGCCCGGTGGCGGCGGCTACGGCGAGGCCGAGGAGGCGGTCGCAACGTGACGTCGACGCTCGGGGGATCGGCCGTGTGGCGGGGCGCCGACATGGCGCGCCGCGTCACGACTGGTGCACCGAGCTGACGCCCGCGCACGTCGACGAGCTGTTGGCCGCCACGGCAGCTGTCGCCGACCGGCCGCTCGGCGGCATCGACCGCGCACGACTTCCCGCTGCCGACGTTCGCCGCCGTGCTCGCTGCCGTCCTCGACGACGTCGTCGCCGGCCGCGGGTTCGCACTGCTCCGGGGCGTACCCGTCGACGGGCTCGACGAGCCGACGCTCGAGCGCCTCTACTGGGGTCTCGGCACCCACCTCGGCATCGGCATCCGCGCAGAACGACGCCGGCGACCTGCTCGTCCACGTCAAGGACCAGGGCCTCGACTTCGCGAACCCCGAGGTGCGCGGCTACCAGACGGCGCAGCGCCTGGAGTACCACAGCGATTCGTCGCGACGTCGTCGGTCTGCTGTGCGTGCACCCCGCGCTGGCCGGCGGCGTGTCGACCATCGTCAGCGCCGGCGCCGTGTTCGAGGAGGCGGTCGCCGCCGGCCCGAGCTCACCGCCGTGCTGACCGCGCCGTGGTGGTGGGACAAGCGCCAGCCCGACCTGGCGACGTCGTTCTTCCAACGCCCGATCTTCACCGTCCACGGCGGTGCCGTCGTCAGCTACTACGGCCGGGCGCACATCGAGTCGGCCACACGGGGCCCGCAGGTCCCGGAGCTCACCGACCGAGCAGCTCGCCGCCCTCGACCTCCTCGACGAGTTGGCCAACGACCCGAGCTCGTGCTGCCGATGGACTTCCGGCCCGGCGACGTCCAGTTGGTCAACAACTACCGCATCTGGCACGCCCGCACCGCCGTACGTCGACGACCCCGAGCCGAGCGCGCGCGACCTGTACCGGCTCTGGCTCACGCTGCGCACCGACCTCGACCTCCCGACGGCGTTCCAGACGGGTGGCATCACCGATCGCACGGCGGCGTTCTCGTGACCGCCACCGCCACGACCGCTACCAGCACCGCCTGGGAGCCGATCGCCTTCAACGACCTGTGGGAGCGGGCCGTCGACGCCCGCCGGGATGCGCCGTTCCTGCGCTTCGAAGGTCCGGCCGGCGACGTCGCCGAGTGGACGTACGGCGAGTTCGACGACGTCGTCGGACGCTGCGCCGGTCTGCTCACCGCGCACGGTGTCGGTCCCGGTGACGCCGTGCACCTCGCCCTCACCAACTGCCCGGCGTTCATCGCCATCTGGCTGGCGACGATGCGCCTCGGCGCGTGGATGGTGCCGTCGGACCCGATGGGCGCGGTCCCCGAGCTCGCCGGCCACCTCCGCCGCACGGCGCCGCGCGTCGGCTTCGCGCTCGACGGCGCGCGCCGACGTGTACCGCGAGGCAGCGGGGGACCTGCCGGTCGTGCTGGTCTACGAGGCCGACACCGTGCTCGACGTGTTCGGCACCGATCGTCGTCGAGTCAGGCCGGTGCCGGGTCCCGGCGCGGCAACGGGCGGCCGTGATGTTCACGTCCGGAACGACCGGCCAGCCCAAGGGCGTCGAGCTGACGCAGGCCAACTACGCCTTCACCGGGATGACGATGGCCGCGGCGTGCGGTCTGCGCCCCGAGCACCGCCAGCTCGTCGTGCTGCCGCTGTTCCACGCCAACGCCCAGTTCTACAGCTTCGCGTCGGCGATCTGGGCCGGCGCGTCGGTGGCGCTGATGCACACGTTCTCGGCGAGCGGCTTCCTGCGCCAGGCGGCCGACCACGGCGCCACCCACGCCAGCCTGTTCGCCGCGCCGATGCGGATGATCCTCGCCCGCAGCGAGCCGCCGGCGGCGCCCGTCGGCCTGCAGCACTGCTGGTACGCGATGAACATCACGCCCGACCAGCACGCCACGCTCGCCGGGTGGTTCGGGTGCCGGCCCCGCCAGCTGTACGGCATGACCGAGACGATCCCGGCGGTGCTCACCGAGCCGGCCGACGATCCGTTGCCGGACTCGATGGGCGTGCCGACGGCCGGCTGCCTCGTCGACCTCGACGGCGAGGAGCTGCTCGTCGGCGGCGAGCCCGGCGTCACGCTCTTCGCCGGCTACCTCGACGACCCGGTGACGACGGCGGCCAGCTTCCGTGAGCGGGCCGACGGTGCGCGCTGGTTCGTCACCGGCGACAAGGCCCATCGCGACCCAGACGGCCGCTACCGCTTCGACGGTCGCCGCTCCGACGTCCTCAAGGTGGCCGGCGAGAACGTGTCGACCGTCGAGGTCGAGCAGGTGCTGTCGGCCCATCCCGCGGTGCTCGAGGCGGCCGTCGTCGGCGACCCCGACGAGGTCCGCGACGAGGTCCCGTTCGCGTTCGTCGTCGCCGCCGATCCGACCGCCCCGCCGACGGTCGATGAGCTCCACGCGTGGTGTTCGCAGCGGCTGACCAAGTCGAAGCGTCCCCGGGACATCACGCTGGTCGACGAGCTGCCGCGCACGAGCGTGGGCAAGATCCGCAAGTTCCTCCTCAACGAGGCGGCGGCCGACGCCTCCCGTCAACGCCCCACTCCCGACCTCGGAGCAGCTCGATGACCGTCCTCACGACCGACCTGCTGACGTCCTTCGACGCCAGCGTCACCGACGTCGCCACCGCCGAGACGATGCCGCCGACGATCTACACGTCCGAGGAGTTCCTCGCCTTCGAGCGGCGCGCCGTGTTCGCCCACGAATGGCTGTGCGTCGGTGTCGCCAGCCGGATCCCGAACGTCGGCGACTACTTCACGACGACCGTCAACGGCGAGCCGATCATCGTCGCCCGGGCCAAGGACCACTCGGTGCGGGCCTTCTCGTCGATCTGCCAGCACCGCGGCATGCAGGTCGCCGACGACGCCGGCAACTGCACCAAGTTCACCTGCCCGTACCACCTCTGGAGCTACGACCTCACCGGTCGCCTGCTCGGCGCCCCGGCGATGGAGCGCACTGCGGACTTCGACAAGAAGGACTTCCCGCTGCCGGCGCTCAAGGTCGAGCTGTGGCAGGGGTTCGTGTTCGTCCACTTCGATCCCGATGCCGAGCGCGCTGGCCCCGACGCTGGCCGCCTACGAGCCCTTCGTCGAGCACTACGACCTCGAGCACGCGGTCTGCCCGGGCACGTTCACGCTCACACGACCTGCCGTGGAACTGGAAGGTGATGTTCGAGAACTTCAACGACGGCTACCACGCCAACAAGCTGCACCACACGATCCAGGACTTCTGCCCGAGCGAGCTGGCCGCCTTCCCGGTCGCAGTGGACCGCGGGCTCCAACGTCATCTTCCGCACCAACGGCTACACCCACATCGACGGCGGGTTCAACGCGACGACCAAGGCGCTGCTGCCGATCTTCCCCGACCTCACCGAGGAGGAGCGCTGGCGCTCGACGTTCGCGCTGATGCCGCCGACGCTGTGCTTCGGGACCGCGCCGGATCAGGCGTTCTTCTTCATCGTGCGGCCGAAGACGGCCGACACGATCGACCTCGAGATCGGCTACCTGCTCCACGCCGAGCGCCCCGAAGCACCCGATGTTCGAGCACCTCATGGCGATGAGCGACGCCGGGGTGCAGGTCTTCGTGCGCCAGGACCAGGACGCCACCACGAAGGTGCAGCGCGGCATGCACAGCCGCTTCGCCGCCCGGGGCCGCTACTCCTGGCAGGAGGCGAGCCACGTCCAGTTCAACCGGTGGCTGGTCCAGCGCTACCGCCAGCACTGGCCATCGTCGACGAGCTCAGGGAGGTGAGCGGGTTCACCGCGGGCACCCACCGAACTCCGTTCTGATCTTCGCCGGGGTACCGGCACCTCACCACACACGCACTCTCCAGGGGGAGAACCACATGAAGCGACTGACCACCACGATCGCGGCGATCGCCGCACTGAGCTTGCTCGCCGCTGCGTGCGGCGACGACGACGATGGCAGCGTCGGCCACCACGGCCGGCGGCGCGGCACCGACGACGGCGGCCGAGGCGGCCACCACGACGGCCGGCGACACGTCCGACACCGAAGCGACGATCCCGTCGACCGATGCCACCACCGAGGGCAGCGCCGCCGGCATCGCCACCCTCGACACCAACGGCGACGGCAAGGTGATCATCGGCGTCGCCACGCCGGGGCCGCGCAACGACGGCGCCTACTACCAGGCCCTCGTCGACGGCGTCACCAAGTTCTCGACCGAGAACAAGTACGAGGACCCGATCATCGTCGACAACATCAAGCCCGAGGAGGCGGCGACGCAGCTCGACGGGCTGGCCCGCCAGAACGTCGACATGATCGCCGTCGGCGCCGGCGAGATCGCCGACCCGCTGGCCGACCTGACCGCGAAGTACGACAAGATCATCTGGTACTGCAACTGCGGCGGCGGGTTCCCGGAGCAGCCGAACCTCATCCAGTCCGGCGACGACGGCTCGGAGATCGGCTTCTCCGCCGGCTACGCCACCGGCCTGCTGATGAAGGCCAAGGGCGTCACCAAGGCCGCGATGATCGGCAACAACAGCTTCAACTTCGAGAAGGAGTCGTTCGGCGGCGTTCCGTCTCGGCCTCGACCAGGTCGACCCGTCGTACGAGTGGACGTACGTCGCCACCGGCTCGTTCAACGACGTCGCCGCGGCAACGGAGGCGTTCAACAACCTCAAGGCGCAGGGCGTCGGGGCCATCTACCCGTACCTCGGCGGCTCGCACGAGGCGGTCGTCAAGCTGTCGAACGAGAACGACGTCATCACGATGAGCGCCGGCGCCGCCAACGCCTGCGAGCGGACCGACCTCACGTACCAGATCGCCGTCAAGTTCGACGCCGGGCCAGTACGTGGCCACGATCCTCGACGAGATCCAGTCGGGCAAGCTCCAGCGCGGCGAGACCCGCGTCTTCCACGTCGGCGTCGACGACAGCGTCGGCGCGGTCATCTGCAAGCCGACACCGGAGCAGGCGACGCAGATGGAGGACATGCTGGCGAAGATCGCCGCCGGCGACTTCAAGGCCGAGTTCGACAAGAACCGCACGGAGGCGTACGCCTCTTGAGCGATCCGCTCGCGGGCACGGGGGCGGCGCCGGCCGACGGCGCCGCCCCCGAACGTCGGGTCGCCGCGGTGCGCCTCGACGGCATCACCAAGCGCTACGGCCGGGTCGTGGCGTGTGACGGCGTCGACCTGACGCTCGACCGGGGCCGCGTCCACGGCGTCCTCGGCGAGAACGGTGCCGGCAAGTCGACGCTGATGAAGATCCTCATCGGGCTGGTGCAGCCGGACGCGGGGTCGATCGCCGTGCACGGCGAACGCAAGGAGATCACCGACCCGCTGGCCGCTGCCGACCTCGGCATCGCCATGGTCCACCAGCACTACAGCCTCGTCGAGCCGCTGACCGTGTGGGAGAACGTCGATCCTCGGCGAGCGGGTCCGGCTCGACCGCAACGCGGCCTGCGAGCGGGTCGCCGCGATCAGCGCGCGCTACGGCCTCGGCGTCGACCCGCTGGCCACCGTGTCCCGGCTCACCGCCGGCCAACGCCAGCGCGTCGAGATCATCAAGTGCCTCCGGCGCGAGCCGCGAGATCATCGTGTTCGACGAGCCGACGAGCGTGCTCACACCCGCCGAGAGCGAGCAGCTGTTCTCGGTGCTGCGCGCCGTCGTCGTCGAGGAGCACCGCGCCGTGGCGCTGGTGTCGCACAAGCTCGACGAGATCCTCCACGCCACCGACGAGGTGACGATCATGCGCGGCGGACGGGTCGTCGACCGCCTCGTCACGTCGGCGGCGACGGCGTCGTCGCTGGCCCAGTCGATGGTCGGGCGACCGGTCTCGCTGCGGTCCGAGGCGGCCGCGCTCGGCCTCATCGAGACCGTCGCCGAGCTCGTGACCGACGGAGCCGGCGGACGCGCGCCGACGAGGCGCCGGTGGTCCTCGAGGTGCGCGGCGCCGTCGGTGCGCGACCGCGACGGCCGGCTGCTGCTCGACGACCTGTCGATCACCGTGCGCGCCGGCGAGATCGTCGGCCTCGCCGGCGTCGAGGGCAACGGTCAGCGGGCGCTCGCCGACGTCCTGTCGAGCCTCGTGCCGCTCGACGCCGGCGAGGTGCTCGTCGGCGGCCAGCCCGTGGTCGACCGACAAGCCCGGGCGCGCTCGGCGCAGCCGGCGTCGGCGTGATCCCCGAGGACCGCCACGACTCGGGGTGCGTGCTCGACCTGACGGTCGCCGAGAACCTCGTGCTGGCCGACCTCGGCGCCGTCAGCAGGCGCGGCCTGCTCGACCGCAAGGCGATGGAGGCGCGGGCGACCGAGCTGATGCAGGCGTTCGAGATCCAGGCCGCGTCGCCGCAGGCGCCGATGCGGTCGCTGTCCGGCGGCAACCAGCAGCGCGTCGTGCTGGCCCGCGAGCTGTCGGCCCAGCCCACGCGTGCTCGATCGCCGCCCAGCCGACGCGCGGCCTCGACGTCGGCGCCATCGAGTACATGACGGCGCGGCTGCGGGCCGCCGCCGCCGAGCGGCGTCGCCGTCCTGCTGATCTCCACCGAGCTGGAGGAGGTGCTGACGCTGTCCGACCGGATCTGCGTCATCCACCGCGGCCGCATCGTCGGCGAGATGGCCGCCCACGACACCGACATCGAGCGCCTCGGCCTGCTGATGGGAGGCGTCGGCCGCATGACGGCCACCACCACGCCGACGGTCGACGCGCCGGGCCGCCGCCGCGCCGGCGCCGGGCGCGCCGGTACCAGCGCGCCGGTCCCGGTGGCGCCGGGCGATCCCGGTCGTCCTGCTCTACGTGGTCTCGGTCGCGTGTCGCCCTCGGCCTGTGCGCGCTGCTCGTGGCGGCCACCGGCGGGTCGGCCGGCGAGGTGTTCAGCGCGCTGCTCGACGGCAGCCTCCGCTCGCCCGGCGCCTGGGGGCTCACGGTCACCACCGCCGCCCCGCTGCTGTGCGTCGCCATCGGCACGATCTGGGCCGGCAAGGCCGGGCTGTCGAACATCGGCCAGGAGGGCCAGGTCCTGCTCGGCGCGGCCGGCACCGCCTACGTGGCCACGCGCGCTCGAAGGCCCGGGGCTCTTCGTGATCGTCGCCTCGCTGGCCGGCGGCGTGGTCCTCGGCGGGCTGTGGGCGCTGCTCGCCGCGGTCATGAAGTACACCCGCAACGTCCCCGAGGTCATCTCGACGCTGCTGCTGTACTTCATCGCCATCCAGATGACCGACTACGCGCTCACCAAGCGCTGGCTGCTGGCGTCGCTGTCGACCGACTCCCGCGTCAACAACGGCCAACCGATCAAGTCCGACGCCCGCCTGCCGAGCTTCGAGATCTTCGGCAACTCGATCTCCTGCCGGCGCCGTCATCGCCCTCGTGCTGACCGCCGTGATCGCCTTCGCCCTGGCCCGCACGACCACCGGCTTCCGGCTGCGCATGCTCGGGCTCAACCCGCGCACGGCCCGCCGCGCCGGCGTCTCGGCCGCGCTCGTCGGCGGCACCGCCCTCGTGGTGTCGGGCGCGACGGCCGGGCTGGCCGGCGCCATCTGGCTGACGGGCGGCGTGCCGGGCGACCGCTTCACGTCGAACATGTCGTCGAACATCGGCTGGCAGGGCCTCCTCGTCGCCCTGCTGGCCCGCCAGCGGGCGCTGCTGGCGATCCCGATGGCGTTCGTGTTCGCCATCCTGCGCACCGGGTCGCAGTTCCTGTCGGCCACCGGCGTCGACCGCCGGATCGCCGACGTCGTGCAGGCGATGCTCGTGCTGGCCCTCCTCGTGCCGCCGGCGATCCAGGAGATCCAACGGCGTCGAGCCAAGGGGGAGGTCGTGGCGTGATCGCCATGCTGGCGTTCGGCGGATCGCTCTGGGACGTCATCACCGCCGACTCGACGTACGCGTCGACGATGCGCTTCGCCACGCTGCTGGCGTTCGCCGCCATCGGCGAGTGGATCGCCGAGCGCGCCGGGACGATCAACATCTCGATCGAGGGGATGATCCTCACCGGGGCGTTCACCGCCGCGCTCGGCTCGTACATCAGCGGCAACGTGTTCGTCGGCCTCCTGTTCGGCCTCGCCGGCGGCCTGATGGTCGGGCTCGTGCAGGGCGATGATGAGCCATCGCCTCGGCACCAACCAGTTCGTCGTCGGGCTGACCCTGAACGTGCTGGCGATCGGCCTCACCGCGTTCCTCGACGCCCAGATCGAGCCGACCGTGCAGTCGACCGGCACGCTGCGCATCCCGGGCCTGGCCGACATCCCGCTGATCGGCGGGGCGCTGTTCGACGCCACGTGGATCCAGTACCTGCTGTACCCGCTGATCCCGCTGGCGTGGTGCGTCGATGTACCGCACCCGCTGGGGCCTCGAGCTGCGCTGCGCGGGGGAGAACCCGCAGGCCGGTGACGTCTCGGGGATCGACATCAACAAGCGCCGCCGCCAGGCCGTGTACGTGTGCGGCCTGTTCTCCGGCCTCGCCGGCGCCTACCTGACGCTCGGCCAGACCGGCAGCTTCACCGCCAACGGCGTGTCCGGGCGTGGCTTCATCGCCCTGGCCGCGGTGATCTTCGGCGGCTGGACGCTGAAGGGGACGATCGCCGGCGCCTTCGTGTTCGGCTTCTTCTCCGCCCTCGGTTCGGTGTTCCAGGCGCTCGGGTTCCAGGCCAACGCCCAGCTGCTCGTGGCCCTGCCGTTCATCATGGCGCTGGCCACGATGCTGATCTTCGCCCACCGCAGCCGGCAGCCGGCCGCCCTCGCAAGACCGTTCGTCCGCGGCCTGACGTGACTGCCGATCGCGGCCGCACGAGCTGGCGCGATGCTGCCACGCGTCGCATGCCGGCGACGCTGCTCCGACGCCTGACCGCGACCGCGGTGCCACGACACGCTCGCGCTCGGTGCGTCCGAGGCCGTGCCGGTGGCTCGACGCTGCCTGCCGATCGCCGACACGGTCCGGGGCGATCTGGGCGATCGACGACGTCCGGGCGCTGGCCGCCGCCGAGCGCTCGGCGGCCCGCTGGCGGGCCGGTCGGGCCAGGCCGCTGGAGGGGGTGCCGATCGCTGGTCAAGGACCTCCTCGACACCGCCGGCCTGACCACGACCGGGGGCTCGGAGTGGCTCGCCGACCGCGTGCCGGCGAGCGACGCGACGGCGGTCGCCGCGAGTGCGGGCGGCCGGCGGGATCGTCGTCGCCAAGACGGCGACGTACGAGCTCGGTTGCGGCGACGAGCAGATCCCGCTCGGACCGGTGCGCAACCCGTGGCGACCGTCGTGCATCACCGGCGGCTCGTCGGCCGGATCGGCCGCCGCCCTCGCCGCTGCGACTGGCCCCGCTGGCGCTCGGCACCGACACCGGAGGATCGATCCGCATCCCGTCGGCCTGGTGCGGCACCGTCGGGCTGAAGCCGACCCTCGGCCGCATCCCCGGCGACGGCCTGCTCGGCCTGGCGCCGACGCTCGACGCCGTCGGCCCGATGGCCCGGACGGCGACGGACGTCGCGACGCTGCTGGCCGTGCTGACCGGGGATGACCCTGCGGCGCCGCTCGCCGGTCGTGGCGGCGCCGGGTCGGCGTGCTCGGTGGGTGGTTCACCGACGTGCTCGCCGACGACGTCGCGGTCCGCGTTCGAGCCGCGCGGTCGGCGTGCTGGGCGACCTCGGTGCCGAGCTGGTGCCGGTCGAGATCGCCGAGGCGCGCGCACGGCGCCCCGCTGAGCTGCGTGATCACCATGGCCGAGGCGGCCCGGACCTACGCCGACGCGCCGCGCGACCTGCTGTCGCCGGCCTTCCGACGGCGCCTGGAGGATCGGGGATGCCATCGACGGGGCGACGTACGCCGACGCGCTGCGCGCCCGTCGGGCCCTGACCCACGCCGTGACGGCGGCCATCGCCGGGTGCGACGTCGTCGTCGCCCCGGCGTGCGTCCAGACGGCGCCGCCGTTCGACGACGTCGACCGCCCGGTCGCCGGGGTCGCGGCCACGTGGCCCGACGTCTCGGCCCGCACCATGGCGCTGTGGAACGTCACCGGCCTGCCGTCGGTCGCCGTGCCGATCGGGTTCGGTGACGACGGCCTGCCGATCGGCATGCAGGTGGCCGGGGCGGCCTTCGCCGACGAGCGCTGCCTCGCCGTCGCCGCCGCCTTCCAGGGCGCCACCGATCACCACCACCGACGGCCCCGCCGCCGAGGAGCGACGATGAAGCACGTCTACGAGTTCGCCGAGCACGACGCCGGCACCAACCAGGGGCTGCTGTCGCAGCTCGTCGTGCCCCGGCCGATCGCCATGGTCTCGACCCGGGATGCCGAGGGCATCGGCAACCTGTCGCCGTTCAGCTACTACCTGCCGATCACCGGCGAGCCGCCGCTCGTCGGGGTGACGTTCGGGATGCGCTCGTCGGACGGGCTGACCAAGCACTCCTACGACAACCTGATGGCGTCGGGCGACTTCGTGATCAACGTGTGCACCGAGATGTTCGCCGAGCACATCGAGATCATCGCCAAGGAGTACCCCGCCGGCGACCGACGAGGCCGAGATGCACGGGTTCACGCTCGTCGACCGCGCAGCGGGTGTCGTCGCCGGCGGTGGCCGAGGCGCTCGCCCACCTCGAGTGCCGGGTCCACCAGACGGTGCCGCTCGGCAGCGAGCAGGCGGCCGTCGTGCTCGTCGTCGCCGAGGTCGTGTGCGCGGTGATCGACGACGCCGTGCTGGAGTCGCCCGACCTCGACCACCCGCGGATCGACCTCCACGCGCTGGCGCCGATCGGGCGATCGGGGGCCCGCACGTTCATCCGCACGATCCCCGACGCCGTGTACTTCCAGGAGCGCTACCCGTACGAAGCGACGCCGATGAAGGCGCTGCTGTACGACCATCCGGGCGGGCCCGACGTCCTGCGAGTACCGCGACGTCGCCGACCCCGAGCCGGGGCCGCTGGACGTCGTGGTCGACGTCGCCGCCACGGCGCTCAACCACCTCGACGTCGTGCAGCGCAACGGCTGGTTCACGCTGCCCGGCTTCACGCTGCCGCACATCGCCGGGATGGACCTCGCCGGCACGGTCGTCGTCGGTCGGCGGCGACGTCGAGCGGGGTCACGGTCGGGGGAGCGCGTCGTCGTCGATCCCTCGCTGGCCGGCGCGCCCGACGGGTCGCGAGCTGGCCGGGATGGGCGACTTCTACGGCCAGCTCGGGGTGATCGGCGGCACCGTTGCCGGCGGCTACGCCGAGCGCTGCCTCGTGCCGTCGACCCACGTCCACCGCGTGCCCGACGACGTCTCGTGGCACGCCGCCGCCGCCTTCCCGACCGCCTTGCCTCACCGCCCACCACGCCCTGTTCGAGTCGGGACGCCTGGCGTTCGGCGAGACGGTGCTGATCCACGCCGCCGGCAGCGGCGTGTCGACGGCCGCGATCCAGCTGGCCCGCCACGCCGGAGCCACCGTGCTCGCCACCGCCGGCATCCGACGAGAAGTGCGTTCGCGGCGACAGGCATCGGTGCCCACCACGTGGCGAACAATCGCGTCGTCGACGTGGCGGCGTGGGCCAAGCGAGGTCACCGGCGGGGTGGGCGTCGACATGGTGCTCGACCACGTCGGCCCGGCGCTGTGGGAGGCGTCGCTGCTGTCGTTGAAGCCCGCGCGGCCGGCTCGTCAACTGCGGCAACACGACCGGCGACGCCGTGACGATCCCGTCGCTCGGCCACCTGTTCCACATGGGGATCTCGATCATCGGGTCCGACGCCTACCGACCTCACGAGTTCGCCCTGGCGTGGCAGCAGTTCCTCGACGGCGGGTTCGCGTCGACGATCGACAGCACCTTCGCCCTCGCCGACGGCGCGACCGCCCAGGAGAAGCTGCTGCGCAACGACGTCTTCGGCAAGATCATCCTCGAGCCCTGAGCTGCCCGCACCGTGGCCGACTCGCCGTACCCCGAGCTGAAGAAGACCCACACGATGGCCCACACCGGGCGGCCGTGGCGGGACCACAAGCCGCCGCCGTCGGCGCCGGTGTGGGCGATCATCCAGGGCTTCGGCTCGTACTGGGTGCTGGTCGCCGCGCTCGACCTCGGCGTGTTCGACGGGCTGCAGCGCACCGGTCCCGCCGACGGCCGATGCGCTGGCGGCCGAGCTCGACGTCTCCGGCGTTCCACCTCGCCCACCTGCTCGACGCCCTGGTGACGTTCGGGTTCCTCGACCAGGTGGACGGGTCGTACGAGCTGACGGAGACCGCCGAGCGCTACCTGTGCACGGACGGACCGGCGTCGATGGCCGCGCTGGTGCGGGTGGCGCCCGGTCCGCACGACAACTGGACCGCGCTCGCCGACACGATCCGCCACGGGCGGGTCGGCGCAGCCGATCGAGGACGACCCGGCAGCGTTCTACGGCCCGCTGGTCACGGCGACGTTCCCGACCCAGCTGCGCGTCGCCTCCCGCCTCGGGGCGATGGTCGGCTGGGCCCGCCGGCCCGGCCTGCGAGTGCTCGACGTCGGGGCGGGGCGGGCGCCGTGGGCGATCGCCGTGCTGCAGCAGTCGGCGGGCGCGACGGCGGTCGTCAACGACCTCCCCGGCGTCGTCGAGCTGGCGGCCGAGACGATCACCGCCGCACGGGCTCGTCGACCGCGTCGAGCTGCGGGGCGGCGACTTCCACGAGCTCGCCATCGAAGAGGCGGCGTTCGACGTCGTCGTGCTCGGTCACGTCTGCCGGACCGAGGGCGAGGTCCGGGCGACGGCGCTGGTCGCAGCGGGCCGTCGAGCGCGCTGGCGCCGGGTGGGCAGCTCGTCCTCGCCGACTACTTCGCCGACAACGACCGCACGCACAACCCGTTCGGCGTGCAGATGGGCATGACGATGCTCGCCGCCACCCGGCGCGGCGGGGTGCTGACCCATGCCCAGGTCCACGGCTGGCTGCAGGCCGCCGGGCTGCGGGCGATCCGGCTGCTCGAGCCGATCGGGTTCAACCAGGTGTACGTGGCGACGAAGGAGGGCCCATGAGCGAGGCGGTCGATCTGCTGGTCGAGGGCTGGTACGTGGTGACGATGGGGCCGACGCGTGACATCATCCGCGACGGCGCCGTGGCGGTCCGCGACGGCGTGATCGTCGACGTCGGCAAGGCGGCGGACCTGAGCGTTCGGTACGACGCGGCACGCACGATCGGTGGGCCGCGCTTCGTCATCACGCCGGGCCTGGTCAACACCCATGTCCACGTCACCGGCGAGCCGTTGACCCGCGGCTACGTCCCCGACGACACGCCGTTCGAGGAGAACGTGTTCCAGTGGCTGTGCCCGCTGTACGCGGCGTACGACGCCGCCGACGAGCGCACGTCGGCGACGCTGGCGGCGGTCGAGATGCTGCGCTCGGGCACGACCACGTTCCTGGAGGCGGGCACGATCCGGTTCCTCGACGACGTCGTCGACGCCCTCGACGCCTCCGGCATCCGCGGCCGGGTCGGCAGCTGGGTGTGGGACCTCCCGCCCGAGCCGGCCGTCTACCGCCAGTCCACCGACGCCGCGGTCGCGCTGCTCGCCCGGCAGCTCGACGATCACCCGGCGGCCGTCGACCGGCGGGTGTCGGCGTGGAGCACGGTCGTCGGCCACACGACGTGCAGCGACCCGCTCTGGCGCGCCGCTCGTGAGCTGGCCAGCGAACGGGCCGTCGGGATGAGCTTCCACATGTCGCCGGCCCGGCTCGACCCCGACGGCTTCACGGCCGAGTTCGGGCAGCGCCCGATGGTCCACCTCGACGAGCTCGGGGTGCTCGGTCCCGACGTCGCGATGACCCACTGCGTGCACGTCGACGACCAGGAGCTGGACGTGATGGCCGACCGGCGGGTCAACGTCGCCCACTGCCCGACGACGGCCCTCAAGGTCAGCTACGGCGTGACGCAGATCGGGCGCTTCCCGGAGATGGTGCAGCGCGGCATCAACGTCTCGATCGGTACCGATGGCAACAACGCCAGCAACTACCACGACATGATGCGGGCCACGTACCTCGTGGCCGGGCTGTTCAAGGACGCTCGCCGCGACCCCCAGATGTTCCCGGCCGAGCTGGCCTACGAGATGGCCACGCTCGGCGGCGCCCGCACGATGCAGCTGGACGACCAGATCGGCTCGTTGGAGCCCGGCAAGCGGGCGGACCTCGTGCTCCACGACACCGACCGCCCCGAGTGGCGTCCGTTGCTCAACGTCGTCAACCAGCTCGTGTGGTCGGCCGACGGGCGCGGCGTGCACACCGTCGTCGTCGACGGTCGCGTCGTGGTCGAGGACTTCCGCTGCACGCTCGTCGACGAGGATCAGCTGTGGGCCGACGCTCAGCAGCGCGGCGAGGCGATCACCGCCCGCAGCGGCCTGCCCGACAAGGCCAAGTGGCCGGTGTGGTGAGTCACCGCGGCCGCTGATCGTCGAGCAGCTCGCGAGCGTCGCGGTGGAGCACCTTCATGCCGAGGTCCGCGGTGACGCGCACGACGTCGTCGAGGAGGTCGCGCGCGTGCGCGTGGTCGCCGGCGGCGTCGCGCTCGAGGAGCGCCCGTGCGTGCCAGTACTGGGTGCGGGCGCACAGGGGCGGGAAGCCGGCTGAGCGCTCGAGGTCGGCGGCCGCGGTGTAGGCCGCATCGGCGTCGTCGAGCCGACCGAGGGTGGCGAGCAGGTGGCCGTGGGCGCGGTCGGCGGCGCCTTCGATCGACAGCCCCCAGCCGCCGACGAGGACCTGCCCACGCCAACGGGCGACGTGGTCGAGCAGCATGGCCGCGCTGCGGGCATCGCCGAGGCTGCGGCAGACCTCGGGGAGGTGGTGCATCACCATCGGTGCCCGCCCGATCAGGCTGTAGGTGTCGGTGGTCGACACCTCGTCGACGAGGTGCTCGAGGTCGGCCTGGGCCTCGTCGGCGAGACCCGCTTCGGCGAGGACCCGTGCGCGCATCGCTCGGTAGCCCGGCATGTCGATCGGGACGTCCTCGAGCTGGCGGAGCCCGGCGATGACCGGTTCGAGTCGCCCGATCTCCACCCGGCCGACCAGGCCCTGGGCGATGTGGCTGAGCTGGAGGACCAGGCTGTCGGTTCCCGAGCGTTGGGCGGCGGCGTCGGCCAGCCGCTTGCCGTCGGCGAACTGCCCGCTTGCGGTCGCCAGCGACGATCGCAGCTGCAGCACCCGCTGGCCGGACAGGCGGAGCCCAGCGCGGTCGGCTTCCGCCGCCACGATCCCGAGCCGGCGTTCGGCGTCGGCGCGACGTCCCAGCCGCAACAGCGCCAAGATGTGCAGGCTCTTCGCGAACGTGTGGTCCCATGGCCCGGGGCCGCCGGCCTCGAGCGACGCCACCACCTCCTCGGCATCACGGAGCATCCCGGCAGCGTCGGGGGATTGGGTCTCGAGCAACAGCCGCGAGTGCAGCGTGGAGATGAGCGCATCGGCCTGCCCGGTCCGTCTGGCCATGGCCACCGCGTCGTCGGCCCGGCGGACGTCGTCCTGCGAGACCTGGCCGGCGATGTTCTGGACGGGCACGGCGCGCCACCCGAGGGCACTGGCGCGCAGCGGCGAATCGGCCGGACCGACCATGTCGAGCACATCGTCGAGCAGCCCGATGAGCTCGGAGTCGGCGGTCAGCCGCATCACGTACCCGTACCCCTGCACGGCCGCGAAGGTCCGTTCCGGGTCCCTGGCGTCGCGGGCGATGTTGGCGGCCTCCAGCCACACGTGCTGCGCCTCGTCGGTCATGACGAGCGCGTTCAGCGTTCGGCCGAGCGACGCGAGGAGCTGGTAGCGGCGGTCGTGGTCGACCGGCATCCGGTCGAGCGCCTCGAGCGCCGTGCGGAAGTGGTCGGCCGCCTCCTCGAACGCGGCGCGCTGCATGGCATCGTCGCCGGCGGCGAGCGAGCTCCGCGCGACGGCGTCGTCGTCGCCGGCCGCTCGTCCGGCGACGAAGTGGTAGGCGATCTCGCCGAGGCGCGTCGGGTCGGTCCGCTCCAGCTGTTCGGCGATGCGCCAGTGCAGGCTGGCGACGAGGGTGCGAGACAGGTCGTCGAGCACCGCCTGACGCACCAGCGCGTGGGCGAACGCGTAGCGGCCGGTCGTCTCCTCGCGCAGGAGATCCGTCTGCACGGCGGCGTCGAGCACCCCGAGCACCTCGTCCAACGCTGACGTCCAGCGCACCGCAGATGACGCGCGGGTCGAACGCCAGCCCAGACACCGCGCCGGCGTTGAGCACGCGGCGGGCCCCGGTTCCCAGCCTCGCGACGCGGCGGGCGATGACCCCGCGCACCCCGTGCGGCACGCCCGCCGACTCCAGCTCGACGGCCGACGCCCACACACCCTGCGGCGATCGAACGAACGCCACCTCGTCGAGGTGGGCCAGCAGGGCAGCGAGGAAGAGCGGGTTGCCGTCGGTGTAGCGGTGCAGTTCAGCCGACAGGTCGTCGGGCGGCGTGCCCCCGCTGTGGCGCGCGACGAGCTCGGACACGTCGGCCTGCCCCAGCCCCCCGAGGTCGATCAGCTCGACCGATCGGTCGGTGCCGATGTCCCCGAGGAGGTCAGCGGCATCCGTCGTCGGCTCGCCCGATCGGACCGTGGCGATGAGCGCCATGCCCGGCACCGCCCGGCGCACGAGGTGACCGAGCAGGAGCAACGTCGACGGCTCCGCCCAGTGCAGGTCGTCGATGACCAGGAGCAACGGACGCTCGCCGGCGATCGCCCGCACGAGCCGGCCCAACGCCTCGAACAGCCGCCAGCGCCGACCCTCCGGATCGTCGGACTGGACCGTCGGCTCATCGGCCAGTCTCGACGCCAGCTCGGGCCAGAGGTTCACGAGGTCGGCGCCATCGCCGACGAATCGAGCCAGCGCGGCATCCGGGCAGTCGGACAACCACGGTCCGAAGGCGTCCACGACCGGCTGGTAGGGCGCAGCCAGCCCGTCGTCGCAGCGTCCGTGCAGCACGGTGAAGTCGCGCCCCACCGCCGCCGCGGCCGCCGCAGCCGCCAGACGGCTCTTGCCGACGCCCGGCTCGCCGACCACGAACACGGTCGCTGAGCCGCCCCCGGCCACCGTGCCGAGCAGGGAGGTCAGGCGTTGCCGCTCGGCCGTGCGCCCGACGAGGGGCGTGTCCTCGACGCGAGCCAGTGCGACCGGCAGGGTGCGATCGGCGTCCCGGTCGACGAGCTCGTAGATCTCCAGCGGGGTGTCGAAGCCGCGCAGCGCACGCTCGCCGACCACGCGGAGCACGTGGCCGGAGCGGCCACGGCTGAGTCGCACGGTCGCGTCCGCGACCAACACGGTGCCGCCGGGCGCCTCGGCGCAGAGACGGCTGGCCTCGATCGCCGCCGCACCCAACCAATCGTCGCCATCGCGAACGAGATCGCCGGTGCTGACGCCGACGCGCAGGCACGATCCGCCGCCACCGAACGCCAACCGCCGCGCCAGGGTGCGGAGTGCTGCGCCCGCGTCGAGCCCGGCCAGGGCACTGTCGAACGTCGCCATCACGCCGTCGCCCATCGTCTTCACGACGGTGCCGCCGCACGCCGCCACGACCTGCCGGCTGGCGCTCTCGAACTCGGCGGTGCGGGTGTCAGCCACCTCATCACCCACCCGGACGCGCCACGCAGTCGATGCGACCACGTCGGTGAAGAGCACCGTGACCGTCTGCGGGCGGCCAACGGCCATCGCTCCACAGTACGGCGCGTGACGTCGGGGTCGGCGCTGCCCGGTCGGATGAGGGACGCTTGGTCGGTGTCGAGGCAGATGCGGTTGAGCGCGTTCAGCATGAACTGCGTCGGTCACCAGTCCCAAGGCCTGTGGCGGCATCCCCGAGACCGCTCGACCGAGTACACGTCGATCGAGCTGTGGGTCGAGCTCGCCCGGACGTTGGAGCGGGGCTGCTTCGACGCCTTCTTCCTGGCCGACGTCCTGGGCATCTACGACGTGTACGGAGGTTCGCCGGACGCGGCGCTGCGCAATGCGGCCCAGGTGCCGGCCAACGACCCGATGCTCGTCGTGCCGGTCATGGCGGCCGTCACCGAGCACCTCGGCTTCGGCATCACGGGGATCACGTCGTTCGAGCCGCCGTACACGTTCGCCCGGCGGATGTCCACGCTCGACCACCTCACACGCGGTCGGGTGAGCTGGAACATCGTCACCGGCTACCTCGACAGCGCGGCCCGGGCGATGGGCGACGACGGCCAGGCATCACACGACGAGCGCTACGAGGCAGCCGAGGAGTACCTCGAGGTCGTCTATCGCCTGTGGGAAGGGAGCTGGGAGGACGGCGCCGTGGTCCGCGATCGCGCCACCGGTGTCTACGCCGATCCCACCAAGGTCCACCGCGTCGAGCACCACGGACGCCACTACGACGTCGAGGGGATCCACCTCGCCGAGCCGTCGCCGCAACGCACGCCGGTGTTGTTCCAGGCCGGGTCGTCGCCACGAGGCCTGCGCTTCGCGGCCCGCCACGCCGAATGCGTCTTCGTCGCCGGCAACGATCGCGCCGCGACGGCAGCGACGGTCACCAGCCTGCGCGAGGAGATCGCGGCGGCCGGCCGCGACCCCGACGGCGTGCTCGTGTACTCGATGGTGTCGATCGTCGTCGACGAGACGACTGCCCTGGCCCGCCGCAAGGCCGACGAGTACGCCCAGTGGGCCAGTCCCGAGGGCGCGCTCGCGCTGCTCTCGGGCTGGAGCGGCCTGGACTACGCCCGACCACTCGACGGGCAGACATCGATCGGCGCGATCGAGGGCGCCGCCCGGTCACGCCCGACCGACGTCGCCGCGGCGGCGCGCCACGTCGCACTGGCTGGATCCTGTCCACTCGTCGTCGGCGCGCCCGATGAGGTCGCCGACCGGCTCGAGGGGTGGCTCGACGCGACCGGCGTCGACGGCTTCAACATCACCCGCCAGGTCCTGCCCGAGAGCTACACCGACGTCGTCGACCACCTCGTCCCCGAGCTCCAGCGGCGCGGCGTCCACCGTCGCACCTACACCCCGGGCACGTTGCGCGAGAAGCTCACGGGCGGCCCGGCCCGTCTGCGTCCGCCGCACCCGGCAGCCGACCACCGCCACCCACGCGATCGGTGACGCCCGCGCGACGGCGCGGTCCGCACTCGAGCGGGGACCGGTGTGATAACAAACGCCGCCATGTCCGTGTACCTCGTGGTGAACTCGACGATCGACGACCAGGCCCTGCTGGACGACTACATGCAGGCCGGCGCGGCGACCGTCGGGATCGTGCCCATCAAGCTCGTGGCCCTCGACACCGAGACCCAGCACGTGGAGGGCCAGGCGGCTGGCAACCGCACCGTGATCCTGGAGTTCGAGAGCGAGGCCGACTTCCGGAAGTGGTACGACTCGCCCGAGTACCAGGCGATCATCGGCAAGCGCCACGCCGCCACGACCGGCTTCGCCATCTTGGCCAAGGGGGCCTGACCCCGGCTCTGTGTCACCGCACAAGTCCCCGGGGACTTGTCCGGTGACACAGAACGTCTTCAGCCGGCGTCGTAGGGGTTGATGTTGCGGCCGGGGGCGACGACGGCGTCGATGGCGGCGCGGGTGCCGGGGGGCAGCGTGGGGGTGCCGGCGGCGAGCAGGTCGGTGAGCTGGTCGAGCGTCCGGGGCCCGATGATCGCTGCGCTGACCGCGGCGTCGTCGAGCACGAAGGCCAGGGCGAGCTGCTTGATCGTCAGGCCGTGGTCGCCGGCGATCGCCGTCAGGGCGTCGACCGCCCGCAGCTTCTCGGCGCGCATCGCTTCGTCCTTGAAGTCGAAGTGCTCGCCCTGCCGGTTGGCCCGGTTGTCCGGATCGGCGGCGTCGTGCTGGTACTTGCCGGTGAGCCAGCCGCCGTTGAGCGGCGCCCACACGATGACCCCGACGTCCTCGGTCCGGCACACCTCCAGCACGTCGCGCTCGATGCCGCGGGCGAGCGCCGAGTACGGCGGCTGCTCGCTGGTCGGGAGCGCGGCGCCGAGTGCCGTGGCGGTGTCGACGACCTCACGCAGCTGGACCGCCGAGAACGTCGACGTGCCGTAGGCGCCGATCTTGCCGGCCGCGACGAGCTCGTCGAAGGCGCCGATCGTCTCGCCGATCGGCACATCGGGGTCAGGACGGTGCATCTGGTACACGTCGATGTGGTCGACCTGCAGCCGGCGCAACGAGTCCTCACACGCCTGGACGATCCAACGCCGTGACAGGCCGCGCCGGTCCGGGTCGCCACCCATCTCGTTGCCGACCTTCGTCGCGAGCACGACGCCGTCGCGCCGGCCGCGCAGTGCCTCCCCGAGGATCCGCTCGGACGTGCCGTCGTCGTAGATGTCGGCGCTGTCGATCAGCGTGATCCCGGCGTCGATGGCGACGTCGACCATCCGCCGGCACTCTGCCTCGTCCGTGTTGCCCCACGCGCCGAACATCATCGTGCCGAGGGCGATCGGGCTGACCTCCAGCCCGCTACGGCCGAGTCGCCGGGCCTCCATCACTCGCCGGTGTAGCCGGCGGGCAGCTGCGGGTCGTCGCCACCCTTGGTCCACAGGATGAACGTGTTGCCCCACGGGTCGACGAACGCGCCGTTGAAGCCGTTGAACTCGGCCCAGTAGTGGTGCCGCCACAGTTCGGTGGCGCCGAGCTCGACCGCCTTGTCGAGGATGCGGTCCTCGCTGTCGTCGTCGTCGACGAGGATCCACGTCCGGGCCGAACGCCCTCCGGTGCTGACCTCGCGCGGGTCGACGCCTGCCGGGTCGGGGTGCGGGCGGGCGTTGGCCGGGTCGAAGACGCCCATGTGCAGGTTGCCGACGGGCGACGGCGACCCGTCGTCGAGCGGGAACTGCCCGCCGGGCACGATGCGGTAGAAGACGTCGGCGGGGCGGGGCTCGACCGTCCAGCCGAACACCGCGGTGTAGAAGGCGCTGGCCTGGGCCGGGTCGGGGACGGGGAAGTCGACGAAGATCAACGTGTTCGGCACCCGGCCACCGTAGCAAGGAGCTGGACTGATGGTCAGACCAACCGGTCAGCTGGCGAACACGTCGATGCGGAACAGCTCGTCGACCACGTGCGCCAGCGGCAGGCCGAGGAGGTCACCCGCGATGGCGTGGACGTCGTCGCCGTCGAGCACGTGCTCGGCGACCGCCGGCCGATGGTGCACGAGGACGAGGTGGCCGCCAGGGGCCAGGTCGTGGTGCCAGCGGCGCAGCACGTCGGCGACCGTGCCGGCGTCGAAGTAGTAGAGCACCTCGCCCAGCACCGCCAGGTCGTACGGCGTGGCCGGCGGCCCGTCGCGGACGTCGGCGACGTCGACGGTGACATGCGGCAGCGACGCGCACCGGGCCGCCGCCTCGGCCGCGGCCCGAGGGAAGCGATCGGTGGCCGAGACGCGGTCGGCGCGCTGCGCCAGGCGAGCGGTAAGCAGCCCGACACCGCACGCCGGCTCGACGGCGTGGTGGTACCGAGCGGCCGGCAGGGCGGCGACCGTCAGGTCGTACTTGCGGGTCTCGTACCAGCGCCCGGCATGGTCCCACGGATCTGCCGACTCGCCCCACAGGTCCTCGAAGTAGACGGCGGGTGTCTCGCTCATGTCACACCTCGACGGCGAGGAACTCCTCGCACGGTCGCAACATCGTGGCCAGCTCGCCGGCGTGGACGACCGGTCCGTCGGCCGGGTCCGGTCCGAGCGGCGTGAGCTGCGACACGTAGGCGGCCATGGCGTGGCGCTTGGCGGCCCACGCGCCGGGGTCGAGCTCCAGCGCGAACGACGCACGCGGCCACGTGTGGTGCACCAAGGCCCATGTCGGCGCCTCCCAGAGGACGCCGACCACGCCGGGAGCGGCCTCGAGCAGGGCGTCGGCGACGGCCACGTGGTCGGGGTGGCGGTCGTGTCGCGACGGGCCGACCACGGTGTCGCCCCGGCGCAGGATGCCGGCGAGCGATGCCGCGACCTCGGCCGTCGCGCCGGCACAGCCCTGGTCCGGGGCGCCGAGGCGGACGATCTCGGCGGCGACGTCGAGCCGGTGCAGTGCCTCGGTGCGCTCCTCGGCCCGTCGGACACGTAGCTCGTCGGGCGTGACGCACCTCGACCGGGCGTGCGAGGCCTCGCCGTCGGTCACGGCGACGATCAGGATCTCGCCGAGGCAGCACTGGCGCATCAGCCCGCCGGCGGTGAGCACCTCGTCGTCAGGGTGCGGGGCGACGACGACCAGGCGGTTCATGCCGACCACCAGTCGTCGCCGGCGGTCGGATCGATCGACGCCGCGTCGGTGCCGTGGTGGAGCTGGCCGAGGTACACGGTGAGGTCGGCGACGGCCCGCCCGTGGGCGGCATCGAAGCACAGGGCCGACGCGCCCTGGACGACGACCGACGTGTCGAGGATCATCCGGGAGGCCTCGGCCACCGCGACGCGCACGACGGGGGCGCGGCGACGGGCGGCGTCCTCGTCGCCAGGCCGGTGGTCGATCTGGCGCGCCGCCGCGGCGAGGAGGCTGCGCGAGCTGGCCAGCGCGGCGGTGACCCGGCCGGCGGCCGCGTTGGCGAAGGGATCGTCGCGTCGGGCCGCATGGTCGGCGAGGTCGCGCCCGATGCGCGTCGCCAGGCCGTGCCAGCAGGCCGCGACCCCGACGCCGCCGTGCCAGAAGCCGGACCGGCCGACGTAGCCGCCGGGCAGCCCGACCTGATCACTCATGCGCACCTCGGCGTCGATGCAACCAGTCCGCGAATCGCTGGCCCGCATCCCGATCGGGTGCCAGTCGTCGGCGAACCTCAACGCGCCGACCTCGACGTCGAACAGGCGCACCAGCCCATCGGGATCGGTGGCGGTCAGCAGCGCCCGGTCGAGGTGCTCGGCGCCGGAGCACCACGGCTTGGTGCCGGTCAGCCGCCAGCCGTGCGTCGTCGGCCGAGCGTGCAGCAGCTCGGGTCGCGCCGCCCACACGCCGCGCAGGAGGTCGTCAGTGGGGGAGGCGGCCAGCTCGGTGAGGATCGCCACGGCATCGAGGTGGCCCTCGGCGAGACGGCCCAGCGACCCGTCGGCGGCGGCGATCTCCGCCAGCGTCCGCAGACGGTCACCGGTGCGGCCACCGCCCGGGCGCGGCACCTCGGCGAGCGCCGCGAGGTGGTTCCGGAGCCAGGCCGCGGCGGTGCCGGGTCCTCGTCGGAGAAGGTGACATCGGCGACCAGCACGCGTGCCCGGTACCCCAACGCCCCGGTCGCCAGCCACTTTGCCTCGTCGGGGTGACACATCGACTCGACATGGTCAGTTTGCGCCGCCCGCCGGATGGAGACCAAGTGGACGTGCCGCACACCACCACCACGATCAGATCACCGGGGCGACGGCCGACGTCGTCGCTGGTGGCGCGCCGTCGGGCCGACGTCGCCGCGATCGTCGTGGTCGTGCCGGCCCGCAACGAGGTGGGGACGATCGCCGAGTGCATCCGCTCGATCGACCGGGCCGCCGCCGGCTGTCGGGACGTCCCGACGTCGGTGGTGGTCGCTGCCGACAGCTGTCGTGATGCCACCGCAGCTCGCGCCCGTGCCGTCCACACGACCGACGTCGACGTCGTCGTCATCGAGGGGACGTGGCGGGGACCGAGCGCGGCGCGAGCGGCTGCGGTGCGCCACGTCCTGGCTGAGCGCGACCCCGCCGAGACGTGGCTCGCCCACACCGATGCCGACTGCATCGTCGGCGCCGGCTGGTTGTCCGGTCAGCTCGCCCACGTGCGGCGCGGGTTCGACGCCCTGGCCGGGACGGTGGTCCTCGATGCGTCGGCGTCGGACGACCTGCGGGAGCGCTTCACAGCCGCCTACCAGCTCGGTGTCGATGCCCACCGCCACGTCCATGCGGCCAACTTCGGCGTGCGCGCCGATGCCTACCTGGCGGCGGGAGGTTGGCTCGCCCGCACCGTCGTCGGTGAGGAGCACGACCTCTGGCGCCGGCTCGGGCGCAGCGGGTTCCGCGTGACCCAGCCGCTCGACGTCGCGGTCAGCACGTCGGCCCGCCGCCACGGTCGGGTGGTGGGCGGGTTCGCGTCGTGGTTGGCCCGCCTGGAGGGCGCAGCGGCGGCCGGTGCCTGACGCGCCTCACGTCCCGCGGCCGGGCAGGCGCGAGGCCAGCTGATCGGTCCAGAACCGGCAGAAGCCCTCCTGGTCCGGCCCGATCTGGTGGAAGTAGACGTGGTCGATCCCGGCATCGAGCATGTCCTGGACGGCCCTGATCACCGGTTCGGGATCGGGCCCGCACGCGACCGCGTCAGCGATCTGCTCCTCGGTGACGACGGTCGATGCCTGCTCGAAGTGGGCCGGCGTCGGGAGGTCCTGGCTGAGCTGCCCCGGCACGCCGGTGTTCGGCCAGATGCGATGGGCCGTCTTGATCGCCTCGTCTCGATCGTCGGCCCAGCACAGCGTCAACTGGGCGTAGACGGGACCCGACCCGCCGGCGTCGCGCCACGCCTGGACGGTGTCTGTCGACGCCCCGGACACCCACAGGCCGTCCCCGATGCGGGCGGCGACCTCGGCCGCCACCGGGCCGAAGGCGGACACGACGATCGGGGGCGCCGTCTCCGGCGCGTCGTAGACACGCGCGTTCTCGACCGTGAAGTGGCTGCCACGGTGGGTGATCTGCTCGCCCGTCCACAGTTGGCGGACGATGTCGACGGCCTCGGCCAGCCGCTCGAGGCGCAGGTCGACGGGTGGCCAGCGATCGCCGAGGATGTGCTCGTTCAGGGCCTCGCCGGTGCCGACGCCCCAGGTGAAGCGGTCGGGGAGGAGCTGGGCGCAGGTGGCCGTCGCGTGAGCCAGGACGGCGGGGTGGATGCGCATGATCGGGCACGTCACGCCGACGCCGACGTCGATGCGCGACGTGCGGGCGGCGATCGCGCCGAGCATCGACCAGACGAACGGCGAGTGGCCCTGCTCGTCGATCCACGGGTGGTAGTGGTCGGAGATCGACACGAAGTCGAAGCCGTGCTCCTCGGCGAGGACGGCGATCTCGAGCAGTCGGCGCGGGGCGTGCTCCTCGCTGGACAGGGTGAGCCCGTAGCGGATCGAGGTGTCCATGGCCGCGCGCTACCCCCGCCGGCCGGGCGTCAGACCGGGGCCGGCTGCACCCGTCGGCCGACGAGGTACCACACCTCCATCTCGCCCTTGCCCTTGACCACGATCGTTCCTCTCGGCTCGCACTCGAAGCCGTCGCCGAGCAGCTCGTACGTCGCCCGGGTGATCTGGATCCGCCCCGGCGTTCCGTGCGACTCCATGCGGCTCGCCGTGTTGACGGCATCGCCCCAGAGGTCGTAGAGGAACCGCTTGCGCCCGATCACCCCGGCCACCACCGGACCCGAGTTGATCCCCACCCGCAGCTCCAGCCCGAGCTGCCCGACGTCGTCGCTGGCCCGCATCACGTCGAGCATGTCGAGCGCCATCAGCGCCAGGGCCGGCGCGTGGTCCTCGCGTGGCGTCGGCACGCCGGCGGCGGCCATGTAGCAGTCGCCGATGGTCTTGATCTTCTCGAGCCCGTGGCGCTCGGCCAGCGCGTCGAAGTGCGAGAAGAGCTGGTCGAGGATGCCGACGACCTCGGCCGGCGCGAGGCGTTCGGCCCACGGCGTGAAGTCGACGACGTCGGCGAACAGGATCGATGCCGAGGTGAACTGGTCGGCGATCGGCTGCGTCTGCGCCTTGAGCTGCTGGGCGATCGAGGCGGGCAGGATGTTGAGCAGCAGGTTCTCCGACTTGACCTGCTCGACCCGCAGCGCAGCGACGGCATCGCGGCGCTGGGCGGCGAACAGCGCCAGCAGCGTGAACACGATGGTGCCTCCGACGACGACGTTGAGGGCGAGCATCGTCGTCGTGAACCATTCCGGTGGTGCCGGTGACCGGGGGCCGAGCAGCTCGCCGGCGATCCCCGAGCCCAGGAAGATGGCGACGTAGGCGACGTACCAGCGGGCGGCGGCTCGGACGTCGCTGAACACGAGCGCTCCGAGTGGAGCGAGGATGCCCCACAGCCCCACCGCCCCCGAGTCGAGGAAGCCACCGAGCGGGATCATCGACAGCGTCGGCGCGAGCAGGATGTCCACGAGGTTGACGCGCAGCAGCTGCGCCAGGTCATGCGTGCGCGAGAACACCGCGATCGCGCCCAGCAGCACGAGGAAGTAGACGATCGGCACGACGCCGACCGCCGATCCGAAGCTGAGGTACAGGACCCCCCACAGCAGGGCGATCGGCAGGATCAAGATCGAGATCAGGACGAGCAACGCCTTGCTGTCGCGTGTGTCGTCGTCGTCCGCGGGATCGGCGCCGATCAGCGCCAGCCGGCCACGCGCCCGGTCGGCGATGCGGCTCGTGCGGCGCCCCGAGTCCACGCGCGGGACGCTACTCGCCTCCTCTGCGAGCCCCGATGGCTGCCACGGGGGCCGCCTGGGTAGGCGCGATGTGCATGCCACCTTCGGTCCCCCTGCACTGGGACGTCGTCTTGGACATCCAGGCGGCGTCGAAGTACGCCAGGGTGGCGCGCACGGCGGCGGCGACGTGTGCCGTCCTCGAGGGGTTCGACGTCGACCAGCTCGGCGATATCCGGCTGCTCGTCGACGAGGTCTTCGTCGCCATGATCCAAGGTGGGGCGCAGCGCATCGAGCTGCGGCTGGCGCCAGGGGGTGGCAGCCTGGAGATGGAGCTGATCGGCCGCCACGATCGAGCGATCGAGCGGCACCACGCCGACGTCGAGTTCGTACACACGCTGGCCGGTGTGCTGGCCACGGACGTCACCGTCGAGCTCGACCGTGACCCGGCCCGCTTCGCCGCGACGGTCGCCGCGCTCTGAGCCCGAGCCGGTCGTCGGCTCGGCCCACGTCACCAGTGATCGACGGCGACGCCTTCCGGGGTGCCGAGCACGTCGAGGATGCGCCGCAGCGGTTGGCTCGGCGCGGCCAGGACGACCTCGCACCCGTCGCGAGCGTTGCGCACGACGTCGGTCAGCATGACGTGGGCCCCGACGTCGGCGAACGTGACGCCGGCCATGTCCAGCACGAGACGTCCCGGCACCCAGGCGATCAGCCACTCGAGGTGATCGCGCAGGGCGGGTGTCGTCAGGCGGTCGAGATCGCCCTCCACGACCACGAGCGCGGCCTCGCCGACCAGGTCGCTGCGCCACGTGAGCGGGAACGCGGGCGATCGATCCATCAACGCACCACCGTCGTTCACGGTACTCCCGTCGGGGCCCGAGAGACAGGGGACATCTGCCCGGCTGCCGTCCCTCCGGCACCCCCGCTCTACATTCGGCGCATGGCCGATCAGCTCATCCCGCTGCAGTACGACTACATGCCTGCGGTGCCCTCGCTCACCGTCGTCAGCGACGACATGACCGACGGTCAGCCGATGGCCGCCCCGCAGGCGAGCGGCATCTTCGGGGTGCCCGGCGGCACCGACACGTCCCCGCACCTGCGCTGGGAGGGCGCGCCGGAGGGCACCAAGAGCTACGCCGTGACGTGCCTCGACCCGGAGGCGCCGACGGGATCCGGGTTCTGGCACTGGACGGTGTTCGACATCCCGGCCTCGGTGACGGAGCTGGCGGCGGGCGCCGGCTCACCCGACGGCGCCAACCTGCCTCCTGGCGCCGTGCAATCGCGCAACGACGCCAACATGCTCGGCTACGTCGGTGCCGGCCCACCACCTGGCCACGGGCCACATCGCTACGTGTTCGGCGTCCACGCCCTCGACGTCGACAAGACGGGAGCCACCGTCGACTCGATGCCGGCGTACGTCGGCTTCACCATGTACGGCCACACGCTGGCCCGTGGCCTGCTCACCGCGACGTTCGAACGATGAGCGCCGACGATCTGCCGCTCGCCGGCATCCGTGTGATCGAGCTCGGCGGTGGCCTCGCCGCTGGCCTCTGCACCCACCTCCTCGCCGGGTACGGCGCCGATGTCGTGCAGGTCGGCGACCCCGGCCTCACCGTCGACGAGGACACCTACCTCTCACGCGGCAAGCGCCGCGTCGCCGCCGACGGTGCGGTGCTCGACTCCTTGCTGGCCGCGGCCGAGGTCGTCGTCGACGGCCGGGCCCGCACGGCGCCGGTCGAGCCGAGCGCCGAGGCGATCCGAGCGGCCCACCCGCACGCCGTCGTCACGGCGATCACGCCGTTGGGCCTCACCGGGCCGCATGCCGCCCACCGCTCGACCAACATCGTGGCCTTCGCCAACGGCGGGATCATGGCCCTCACCGGCGAGCGCGATCGCGAGCCGCTGCAGACCGGCGGCGACCAGGCCTTCATGCTCGGTGGGCTGCACGCCTTCGCGGCGACGGTGACGGCGCTCGTCGGTGCGCTCCTGCAGGAGGAGGGCGAGCTGCTCGACATCTCGATGCAGGAGTGCGCCGCCTCGATGCTCGAGTACTGCGCGGCGGCGTGGGAGTACGAGAGCCTGCTGGTCGAGCGCAGCGGCAACACGCCACGCGCCGAGTGGGGCGTCTACCAGACGCTCGACGGCTGGGCGGGCGTGTGTGCGCTGGGCCGTCAGATCCCGGCCCTGCTCGACACGCTCGGGCTGCCCCACGAGGAGCGCTTCACCGATCCGGTGATCCGCGTCACCGACGCCAAGGACGAACTGATGGCCCATGTGATGGTGTTCATGATGGAGCGCACGAAAGCCGAGCTGGTCGCCCTCGGACCACCGAACAAGCTCCCGCTCGGCGCCGTGCGCACACCGGCCGAGCTGGCCGAGCACGAGCCGCTGATCGAGCGGGGGTGCTTCGACGACGTCGACGGTGGCCGGGTGCCCGGTCGGCCGTTCCCCGGCTTCGGCTGGGCGACCCTGGCCCCGGTGACGACGGCCAGCGTCGACGACGTGCTGGCATCGTGGACCGACGTGGCGGCGGCGGGGGTGGCGCCGTGAAGAAGCTGCCCCTGGACGGCGTCCGGGTCCTCGACCTGACGATGATGTGGGCCGGCCCCTACGCCACCCGCATGATCGGCGAGATGGGCGCCGAGGTCATCAAGATCGAGTCGCCCAAGGCGTGGGACAACATCCGCACGCTGATGCCGCGCACCGAGGTCGTCGAGGACCCCTGGAACTCGGCGTTCTACTTCGCCGAGTACAACCACAACAAGAAGTCGGTGACCCTCGACCTCGCCGTCGAGGCCGGTCGCGACGCCTTCCTCAAGCTGGTCGCCAACAGCGATGTCGTGATCGAGAACTACCGGGCCGACGTGATGGGCAAGCTCGGGCTCACCGACGACGTGCTGTTCGCGGCCAACCCGTCGCTCGTGCTCGTGAGCATGGCCGGCTTCGGCAAGACCGGCGGCGACCGGGACAACGTCGGGTACGGACCGATCATCGAGATGATGTCCGGGCTGATGTCACTGTCGGGCTACGACGCCGAGGCACCGCAGAAGACCGGGATCTCCTACGGCGACCCGGTCGCCGGCCTCGCAGCCGTCGGCGCCATCGCCCTCGGCGTGATCAAGAAGCGGCGCACCGGCCAGGGGTCGCGCGTCGACCTCGCCCAGGTCGAGGTGTCGGTGAAGATGGCCGGGGTCGCCTTCGCCACCGTCAACCGCACCGGCGCCCATCCCGGCGGCCACCGGCAACCGGCACCCGACGTGGGCGCCGCAGGGCTGCTACCAGGTGCGCGGCGAGGACCAGTGGATCGTGGTCAGCTGCACCGACGATGCCGAGTGGGCGGCGTGCGCCGCGGCGATCGGGCGCCCCGACCTCGCCGGGCTGTCGCTGGACGAACGGCGGGCCCGCCACGACGAGCTCGACGCCGCGATCGGCGAGTGGAGCGCACCGGTCGACGGGCGGGTGGCCGTCGATGTGCTGCAGACGGCCGGGGTGCCGGCGGGACGGGTGCTCGACATGCGCACGATCAAGGACGACCCGCACCTCTACGCCAGAGGCTTCTGGGTGCAGATCCCGAACGAGAAGATGCACCCCTACCGCCACAGCGGCGTCGCCTGGCGGCTGGTGGAGGCCAACCCGGCGATCACCAGCCACGCTCCGTTCTTCGGCGCCCACAACCACGAGATCCTCGGCTCGGTCGCCGGCCTGAGCGCCGAGGCGATCGCCCAGCTGGAGGCCGACGGCGTGATCGCCGACACGTTGGGCAGCGTGTCGTACGGCTGAGCCCACGACGCTTCCGGCGCTGCTCGCCGACTGGGCCGCGTCGCGGCCGACGGACGTGGTCGCGCGCGAGCGCCACGGCGGGCAGCGGACGCTGACGATCGGCGACCTCGTCGCCGGCACCGATGCCCTGGCCGCCGGGCTGGCGGCAGCTGGGGCGACGCCTGATCACCCGATCGTGTGCTGGCTGCCCAATCGGCTCGAGTGGCTCCAGCTGATCGCCGCCGCGGCGCGCCTCGGCGTGCCGATCGTCGGCCTCAACACCCGCTACCGCGCCGACGAGCTGCGCCACGCCCTCCAACGCTCTGGCGCCGGGGTCCTCGTCGCGGTCGAGGAGTTCGCCGGGATCGCCTTCGGTCCGATGGCCGCCGATGCCGGAGCCGGATCGCTCCAGTCGGTCGTCGTCGTGGGCGACCACCGCGACCCGGCGTGGGACGCCGTCGGCTGTGCCGTGCTCGGGTGGGACTCGCTCGGGGGAGACCGGACCGTCGACCACACGCCGTCACCGGACGACCTGCTCATCGCGTTCACGACGTCGGGCACGACCGGGTTCCCGAAGCTCGCCGTCCACGATCAGCGCGGCGTCGTCGGCCACGCGTTCGACGACGTCCGGGCGTTCGACGTGCGCCTCGGCGACCGCCTGCTGCTCGACCTGCCGATGTGCGGCACGTTCGGGTTCACGTCGGTCCTGATGGCCATCGCCGGCCGGGCGACGACGCTGATCAACGAGCGCTTCGATCCGCGCGACACGGCGGAGGCGATCGTCGACGACGCGGTGACGCACTACAACGCCAGCGACGACATGCTCCTGCGCATCCTCGACACCGGGCTGGTCGTCCCAGGCAGCCACGCCCTGCGCGAGGTCGGGTTCGCCAACTTCACGAACGCCGCGCTGGAGGCAGCCGAGCGCACAGCGGCCGTCGGGGCGTCGGTCAGCGGCGCCTACGGCATGTCGGAGGTCTTCGCGCTGCTGACCCGATGGCCGCCGACGATGACCGTCGCCGAGCGGGCGCGGTCGGGTGGCATCCCGGTCGGGCCGCTGACCGAGCTCAAGGTGATCGATCCGGACACCGGCGGCGAGCTCGCGGTCGGCGAGGAGGGCGAGTTGTGCGTGCGCGGCCCGGTCGTGCTGCACCACTACCTCGGCGACCCGGACAACACGGCGAAGGCGCTCGGTGCCGACGGCTGGTTCCGCACCGGCGACCTGTGCCGGCTGACGGGCGATGGCGGCCTGGAGTTCCTGGCCCGCCTCGGCGACAGCTTGCGGCTGCGCGGCTTCCTCGTCGCCCCGGCCGAGATCGAGGATCGTCTGGAGCTGCACGCCGCCGTCGAGTTGGCCCAGGTCGTCGGCGCCGAGATCGCCGGCCGGGGTCAGGTGGCGGTGGCGTTCGTGCGGCTCGTCGGGCCGGCCACGGAGGACGAGCTGCGCGACCACTGCGCGGCGGGGATCGCCAACTTCAAGGTCCCGCACCGCATCGTGGTCGTCGAGGAGTTCCCGTCCGTCGACGGGCCGAACGGGGTGAAGATCCTCAAGCGCGACCTGCGGGCGATGGCTGCTGACCTGGTGGGTTGACGGGCGACGCCGGACGCACTCCGCATCAAGGGAGCGGGAGCACCGGCGTGCCCGGTGGGGCGAGGAAGACCGCGGCCGGCAGGCGCAGCGAGACGTACTCCTGCAACGGCACCGCGGCAGCCGGGGGCAGCGGGGGATCGGCGAAGAGGAGCGCAGCCTGGCCATTGGCCTGGTCGAGCTGGGCGATCTGATCTTCGCGGCCCTCGGCCCGCAGGGCGTCCTCGACCTCGAAGCGCAGCTGGTCGCTGCGCTCCTGCTGGGCCGGGGTGCGCACGTCGTAGGACGCCACCTCGATCACCCCCGGGAGGGTTCGGGCCTGCTCGATGGCGGCCTCGCCGCTCACGACGTACAGCACCCCACCCGCCGACGTCTCGGGCAGCACCCGGCTCGGCAGCATGGCCGCCGCGAACTGCTGATCGACGCCGGGGCGGAAGCCACGCCGTTCGAGCTCGAGCACGAGCCCTGTCCCGAGCGCGCCGAGCGTGCTGGGATCCGACCAGCGCACGAGGTACGGGGTGCTGACATCGAGCTCGGCCTCGACCTGCGGGACCAGGCCGGCGACGATCCGGCTGTCGATCGCGCCGGTGGGGCCTGCTCGATCGACGAGCTGCCACGACGCACCGGCGAGCCCGAGCGCGGCGACGGCCATGGCACCGATGGCTGCCGGCCGTCGCCAACTCGCCGGTACGTGCACGTCATGGGTGAGCGAGCGGATCGAGGCGACGATGACGAGGCCGGTGATCAGCCAGACCCACCGCACCGTGTACTCGAGGTACAGGCCGAAGATCCGGCTGATCGAGACGACGGCGAGCACTGCCGCCACGGCGAGCAGGGCGTGGAGGTGGAGCTCGCTGCGGGCGTGGCGCCGTCGGGCGACGACGATGGCGGCCGCCCACAGGGCCAGGAACCCGATGCAGCCGAGGACGGCCAGGACATCGACGTCGCCGCGGCCGGGCCCGAGCAGCCACGGGCCGAACAGGTTGAACTGGACGACGGCCACCTTGGCGACGGTGCCGATCCCGAGGTATGGGGCGTCCGGGTGGCTGAAGCTGTCGACGAGGATCGAGAGGTTGCCGGGGTCGCGCCGGAGCTGGTCGATGAGCGGTGGGATCCACAGCACGAGGCCGGCGCCGATCGCCGCCGCGACCCACCACAGTCCCGACCACCGTCGGGCACCCGGTCGCGGCGGGTCGTCGACGACCGCCGGTTCGGGCGAGCGGGCCAGCGGGTGCCAGACCCGCCACACGACGACGGCGCCCAGCAGGAGGAGCAGGGCGCCGACGATCAGGACGTAGCCGGTGTGGGCCTGGACGCTGTAGGTGCCGGCCGCGGCGGCGAGGACGAGCGCCCAGTGCTCGCCGTCGAGGACCGTCCAGCCGGCGAGCAGCAGCACGAGGAACGGGAGCAGACCCATCCACGGGTTCCACGGCTCGGTGAACTGATCGGGGCCGCCGGCCCGGACGATCACCGCCAGCACGACCGCCAACAGGATGGCGAAGGTCCACCCGCCGCGGCGCACGGCCAGCCACAGGGCGACCGCGACGCCGACGGTGTGGACGGCGACGACGCTGGCCACCAGGGCGGTGCTGGTGGAGCCGCCGAGCGCGTAGAGCGGCCAGATCGCCAGCCACAGCAGCGGGCCGGGGTGCGACCCCTGCACGCCGGCCGAGTTCTGGATCCGCCCGGCCGCGCCGACGAGTGGCGGGTGCGACCAGAACCCACGGACGTGCAGCTCGGCCTGCGCCATGTCGCCCGTCGGGTACCACTGCGGCCGGACGATGGCGATCGCAGTGGCGATCACCGGCACCATCACCAGGAGGGCGATGCCGGTGACGAGCAGCACGCGCGGGACGGACCGGTGCCCCCGCCGGCCCGTCGGGACCGCGGCGACGTCGGAGACGTCAGCAGCGGTAGACACGGCGCGTCAGCACCTCGCCCGATCCGGTACGTAGGTCGGGGCGGAGCACATCGTCGAGCAGGACCGGCTGACGGCGGTGTCGGCGGCGCCGGGGGAGGGTCACCGTGGCGGTCGACGCGCGGGCGACGAGGGCCTGCCCGCCGCGATGGTGGGCGTCGGCGGCGCGGGCGGCGTCGACGAGCTCCGGCGCCGGGGTGCCCTCGACCCGGACCTCCGGTCGATCGACCCAGTGGATCGCAACGATACGACGGTCGAAGTCGGCGTCGAGGAGGCCGGCCAGCCGGCGCTCGATGCCGGCGGTGTCGATGTAGCGCTGGATCTCGTCGTCGAACGCGCGGGCCTGCTTGGCCGTGAGCACGAGCGTCGAGCCGTCCAGCCGGCACCACCACAGGTGACTCGGGAAGTCGAGGATCTTGGCGCTGGCCGCCTCGGGCACCTCGATGTAGCCGGCCCGCGCGACGCGGGCCATCTCGGCGACGACGGCGGCGGGATCCTCGACGTGCTCGAGCACGTGGGAGCACACGACGTAGTCGAACGCGCCGTCGGCGAAGGGCATCGCCGCGGCGTCGGCGTCGAACAGCGGCCGCGCCACGTCGGCACCGGCCCGTCCGCTGCGCTGACCACGATGCTCGGCGCCGAGGTAGCGGTCGAGGAGCACGTCGGCCCGCCAGTGCGGCTTGTCGCCCGATCCCACGTCGAGCACGAGGTCGTTCGGATCGACCGGGATGTCGATCCGGCGCCGTCGGAACGAGCGCCATCGCTCGACGATGCCGCTCATCGGCACCGCCGGTAGAGGACGACCAGCGCGTCTTCGTAGCTGCCCACCTCGCAGAAGTGGTCGCGGATCACCTGGTTCGGTGTGTCGGGCCCGTAGTCGATGGACGTGTTGGGCTCGTACCAGCCGTCCCAGAAGCCGGTCAGCAGGACCCAGTCGGCCGAGGCGACGTCGGCGGGGAGCGACGAGCCCGGGGCGTTGGCCAGTCCGGGGTCCATCTCCATGTAGTACGTCGCCGGCTCGAGCTCGGGGAACATCCAGTAGGCGACGAGGTCGCTGTACCACGTGCGGCGCAGATCCTTGGGTCCGACGAGCAGGCGCTCGCCGGGCGCGGCCATCGCGTCGAGGTCGTCGACCGCGGCCTGCAGGGCCACCGCGGCGCGGGCGCTGCCGAAGTAGAAGGTGCGCCCGTCGCGGGTGACCGGCACCGCGCTCGGCACCTGCCCCAGGCCGACGCGGGTGTGCAGCAGGTAGTAGCGGAACGTGAACAACGACGTGAGCACGAACGTCGCGGCGAGGGCGACTGCCGCGCCGACCCCGACGGCGGCCCGGCGGGTGATCGGCCAGCGCCGGCGCACCGCGTCGGCGACGACGACGATCGCGAATGGCCACGTGATGCACGTGACCCAGGTGAGATGGGTCGAGTCGGGCCGCTGCAGGCCCTGGGGCAGGATCCCGACGCCGATCAGGGCGACGACCAGCAAGACGGCGGTGCTGCCGGGTGGACCCGCCGCGTCGCCCCGCCGGCGCACGACGATGGCATAGGCCAGGAAGGCGATGGTGACGCCGATCATGGCGAAGAACCACAGGAACAAGGCGTTCGAGACGGCCAGGTGGGGGAAGCGCCACCACGGCGGGATCTGCTCGGCGATCGCCTGGAGGGCACCGTCGATGTGGCTCCAACTCGGTGGTCGGGGCAGCTCGCGCCCGGCCCGCAGGTGGAACACGGGGTCGATCACCATGCCTTCGAACGATGGTCCGAGCCCGGCGATCAGGACGTGGTAGCCCATCGGCAGCAGGCCGACGACGCCGCCGACCACGACCGGCCAGCGGGCCGCACGGTGGCGCCAGAACAGCCAGCCGAACACCAGCGCCACCGCCACCACCAGGTCCGGCCGGTACGTGATGGCGAGGCCGGCGAGCACGCCGGCCACCATGAACGCCCGGCGGCGCCCGTCGCCCTCGACGTGCAGGCCACGCAGGGCGGCGACGGCTGACCACAGCACGAGGGCGAGGGCGCCGTTCCACGCCATCGCCGTCAGGCCGATCGGGGTGAGCACGTAGAACACGGCGAGCGCCCCGACCAGCGTGGCGGCGAGGCGCCCCCACGGCCGGGCCAGGGCGAACAACCCGAAGATGATCCCGAGGTGCTGGAGCAGGCCGAACGTCCGCTCGGCCGTCAGCGTGTTGCCGAAGATGCGGTACCACAGGGCCAGCACGTCGAGGGAGCCTGGGCCGTAGAGGTGCAGGAAGTCGACGTTCGGGACCTTGCCCTGCTTGATGAGCTCCGGGAAGTCGAGCATGAAGCCCTCTTCCATCGTGCCGCCGGTGAACTTGTACAACCCGCGCAGCGGGATGGCGACGAGGATGCCGATCGCCAGGACCCCGAGCCACGTGCCGAGGGCGCCGTCGGCCGTGCGTCGCAGCCCGCCTCGGCCGCCCAGCACGTACGCCGTCGCGTCGTCGCCGGAAGGCCGCGGCACGCGGCGGCCGACCACCGGCTCGATTGCGGCCTCGGCCGTCTGCTCCACGAGCGCCTGACGCTACCGGTCGACCCGGCGACGTCCCGGGACCCCGCCCGTCAACGCGGCCGGGAGGAGGCTGACGGCGGCGAAGACGCCGAGCTGGTGGAGCCATTCGAAGCGCGGCTGGCCACCCGGCGTCCGGCCACGGCCGCTCCGTCGTCACGACATCGACGACGACGGCGGCCATCACGACCAGGATGCCGGCGGTCACGAGCCCAGCGAGGGGCGGCCGTCCGAGGGCGAGGACGAGGACGCCGGCGGCCACCGCGGCCACGAGCGCCCAGCCCCAGCCGACCAGCAGGCCGGCCGCGACGATCCAGGTCCCGGTCGCGATCCAGCGGGTCCGCCATGGCACCGGACCCTCGCCGACGGCGAAGCGGGGCCGGGGCGACGTCGTCAGCGGCCGCCGTCGTCGGTCGACTGCGACGAGCAGCAGGCAGGCGATGACCCCGAGTCCGCTGATGACGAGGGCCACGGTGACGGGCGTCTGGACGGTCCAACGCATCGTCACGTCGACGGGGCCATCGGTCGGCGCGATCCACCAGCCGTTGAAGCCGCCGTCGACGAGCTGCGGCGGTCCGAGGTCGCCGGCGGCGGTCGTTGCCGACCACGCGTCGTTGAACCCTTCGCCGAGCACCAACCAGCACCCGTCGGGGCAGGCGTCGACCGTGACGTGGCGGCTGGTCCGATCCGACGACCGCACGGTCACCGTCGGCGCGCCGCCCGCGGCGGCCGCGGTGACCGGCCGATCCGGTCGCTGCAGCACGACCCGGTCGACCTCGAGCCCGGTGTCCGAGCCCTTGGTCGTGCGCAGCACGGTGGGTGCCGGCGGCGAGGTCGAGCGGCCCGCCGCACGGCTCGGCCGCCACGGCGGTCCCGGCGAGGAGGTCGGCGACCGAGGCGTCGACGCGCACAGGGAACGCCGTGCCGTCGATGGTCACGAGGTCGTCGCGACACCCGGTCGTGAGCCGCTCGGGGACCGCGGTCGGCGTGCCGATCGACAGCTCGGCGATCGCCGCTGGCAGCACGACCGGCTCGGCGTACCGGCGGTCGATCGTGATCTGCGGGTCGATCGCGGTGATCGTCAACTCGACCGGTCCCGGCGGCAGGGCTCGCGGCAGGCTGACCGTGCTGCGACCGCCGTCGTCGGGTGGTGGCACGGCCGCGTCGACGACGACGTCGCCGGCCCGCAGCTGGACCGCGGTGATCGGGGAGTGCTCGCCGCCCGGTTGGATCAGCTCGACCGTTGACGTCGGCGCGCTCGTGGTCAGGGTCAGGGTGGCGCCCACGGCGCCCCCGAACGGCGTCTGCCACGACGTCGACAGGTCACCGTCAGTGGCCGCCCAACCGGCCGCCGCCGTCGCGCCGACGAGGTGGGCCGACGAGCGGGCGCCATCGATCCCCAGCAGGTCGGCGAGCACGGTGTCGCTGGCCCGCTGGTCGAGGCGCACGCTGATGGTGGGTTCGAGCTCGGCGGCTCGCGGGAGCTCGAACTGGCGCACCATCGTCGGTTCGGGGTCCGACCGCCACCGGTCGGTCGGTCGCGTCCGCAGGCGGCTGAAGACGAGGGCGATGGGTGTCTCGTCACCGGCTGCCGCGAGCGCGTCGGTGGCATCGGCGGGTGGGCGGACGACCTCCAGCGTCGGGGCCAGCCCGGTGTCGATCTCGGAGAAGCCGACCCCAGCCAGCGCCGGACCGACCGGTGTGCCCTGCGGGACGATGACGTCGTCGATCGCGATCGAGACCTCGCTCGGACCGCTGGTCGGTGGCAGGTCGACGCGTTGACCGGCGGTCCCGAGCGAGCGCTCGTCGAGGACCACGACCTGCGGGGCGCCGCCGGCGACCGAGATCGACACCGTCCCGAGGTGGCGCTGCGTCGCCGCGCCGGCCGGCTGGTGCAGGGTGAGGTGGTCGATCGGCTCGGCGACGTCGAGCACGATGCGCTCGCCGCGCGGGTCGGCGCGGTCGCCGACGACCCAGGCCGTCGTCGGATCGCCGTCGACCGCCATGACCGGTCGCTGCTCGGGACGGTACGCGAACGGCTCGCCGTACGACGTCGCCCTGGCCCGCACCGGTCCCACCTGGACGGCCACGGTGGCCGGGGCGCCGTCGGTGCCGAACACCGGCAGCCGTTCGTCCGCCGGGTCGGTGCGCAGCAGGTCGGGGGACGACCGGTCGTCGTCCTCGGTGAACCCGACGACGTCCTGCGATCCCCGCCACTGGTGGGCGCGGTCGCGGTTGGAGTCGGTGACGATGACGGCGTCGGCAGCACCGACGGCAGCCGCCAGGTCACCCCCCGAGAGCGACCCGCTGTAGCGGATCAGCTCCGCGCCGTCGAGCAACCCGCCCGCTGCGGCATCGACGACGCCGTCGCCGCTGCCCACCAGCACGACGCTGCGGTCCTTGGCCCGGATGATCGGTACCCGGTCGTCGACGTCGACGAGCTGGACGGGGGCGATCGGCGCGCCGACCCGAGGGTCGGACTCCGACTGCTCGTCGACCATCGGGACGGCCGGCCGGTTGACGGTCGGCTCGCCGTACGACTCGGGTGCCCCGACGCCGGGCACGTCCCGGAAGAGGTCCTCGACGAGCTCGGGCCGCGGCGTGCGGAAGCGGTCGAACGCGGCGTCGCCGCTCAGCCAGATCGTGCCGGCGCCGAAGAGGCGGGCGATCGGGGCGATGGACGCCGGCTCGATGGTGCCGGACTGGAACCGGTCGTCGAGGGCGTACACGAGGTCCATCGCCGGCGCACTGCCCAGCGGCAGGAGGTCGCGGGTGATGAGCGGGCGGTCGGTGAGCCCTGGGAGCGGCGGGTCGACCGTGTAGCCCCACCGGAAGGCGCCGAACTCCTGCCCCGGCAGCTGCATGACACGGCCGCCATCACCGTCGGCGTCGAGCGCCGCGACGGCGGACGACCAGCTGGCCGGGACGTCCTGGTCGCGATCGATCGCGGGGTCGACGAGGCGACGGCCGGTCAGCGACGGGAGGTTGGCGATGGCGAGGATGCCGATGACCACCGCGGCCATCGCCGCCCACGACACGCGGCGCCCGGCGATCGGTGGGAGGGACCATGCGCCGACGGCGTCGACGAGCGCGGCGGCGCCGAGGGCGAGGCCGAGCACGAGCATCGGCACCGCCCGGGTGCTCGAGCGCAGGGCCAGCGCGGCACCCGACGTCCCGTCTCCGAGCAAGGCGTCCATCAGCGGTGACGCGTCGGTGATGAGGTGCACGCCGACACCGAGGATCACGCCGGTGACGACGAGCGAGAGGGCGAAGGCGCGGTGCGCCCACCGCGTGACGACCAGGCCGACGACGCCGATGAGGAGGATCGCGAAGCCGGTCGCGATGAGCCGGCCGGACACCATGTAGTCGCGACCGGCGCTCGTCGTCGGGGCGTAGGCATCGCGGACGTACGTCAACCAGTACCCCATGTTGCGCCAGACCTCGGTCGCGGTCGACGTGAAGCTCACCGATTCCAGCGACTCCGAGTAGGCCAGCACGTCGGCGCCGTTGCGGCCCTGGACGACGACCATCGCCATCCACCACACGCACACGCTCAGCGTCAGCACGCCGACCTTCAGCGCCGTCGTCACCGCCCGGCCCCACGTGATCAGCCCTCTTCCGGCCGCCATCGCCAGCCACAGCACCGGCGCCGGCGCGATCATGATCAGCGCCGTCGGGTTGATCGAGCCCGTCGTCACGACGAGGAGCGCAGCGAGCGCGGCGTGGCGCCACCGCGAGCGGGTCGCCGCCGCTGCGACGAGGCCGATCAGCCAGCCGAGCCCGGCCCACGGGAGCAGCATCGCCGACGTCCGTGACACGTACGGCAGGAGGTACGGGGTCAGCTGGTAGACGAGCGCGGCGGCGAGCGCCGCCGCCAGCCCCAGGCCGAGTCGACGGGCCAGCCACAGGACGCCGGTGCCGGCGGCGAGGAACAGGGCCCCGATCCACAGCCGCTGGGCGACCCAGTCGGGCAGGCCGATCTGCTCGGCCAGCCAGTACCACGGCCCCTGGGGCCACAGGTACTCGATCGTCTGGTGCGGCACCCACCCGGCGAACTGTCGTGTGTCGAACGTCCACGGCGCGTCGCTGATCAGTCGGCCCGGATCGAGGTAGAGGTAGAGCTTGGTGTCGGCCGGCATGCGGCCACGTGACGACAACAGCGCCGGCACGAAGGCCAGGACGGCGAGGACGGCGACGGCGGCGACCGTGAGGCGGCGTTCGGCCGACCGCATCAGGCCGCCCCGGCCGGCGTCGGCCGCCGGCGCCGCGCCCGGACGAGCGGCCACCCCACGATGGCGACCCAACTGCCGGCGAGGATGCACAGGACCGGCTCCACGGGGGCCCGGAACCGCACCGAGCCGTAGGCGTACGCGGCGGTGATCGTGACGGCGACGACCTGGGCGATCAGCGGCAGCAGTCGTACGCCGCGGCGATGCAGCACGACCGCGCCGGCGATCGAGCCGGCCAGGAGGACGTAGTACATGACGAGCCCGACGGCCGTGGACGTCTTGTCACGGCCCTCGATCGTCGCGAAGTCGACCGTCTGCCACGGACGGAACAGCTCCCACTGGCGCAGCACGCGGGTCGCCACGACCTTCGGGACCTCGCCGATGTGGTCCGCGCGCGTAGTCGATGCCGACGTCGCGCCAGAACGCCGCCTTCTGCGCTTCGTCGCCGGGGGGATCACCGTGCTCGGCCCGGTAGCGCTCCTGGCAGGCGAAGCTCCAGAACCCGAGGAACCGACCGGAGTACGTGTCGCTGCAGTTGGCGTACATGATCAGCTCGTTGCTGTTCGTCGAGATCGGGACGAACACCTCGTAGGTCTGCAGGTTGCGGATCGTCCACGGGGCGAGGACGACGAGGCAGGCGACGCCGGACACAGCCAGGTGGCGCCAGCGGGTGGCGAGGCGCAGCGCCCGCTGGCCGAGCATCCACGGCACCGCCAGCAGCACGCCGAGCAGCAGGCTCTCGCCGCACGTCAGCCCGGCGAGGCCGATCAGCGCGCCGAGCATGGCGGCGCCGACCCACGTCGGCCGGTCGCGCCAGCGATAGGCGACGAGGAAGCACAGCGTCGTGAGCAGGGCGGCCAGCCCTTCCGGGAACAGCAGGCTGTCGACGAGCCACAGGTTCGGGTAGACGGCGGCGAGGCTGCCGGCGACGATCGCCGCACCGCGGCCGGCGAGGCGACCGGCCACGAGGGCGGTCACCAGCACGGTGGCGGTGCCGATCAGGATCGACATGAACTTGTGATCGACGTAGGTCGTCCCGCCGAGCCGCGAGCTGAAGGACAGCACGACTGGGTAGAGCGGACCGTGCAGGGCGCTCGGGATCTGGGCCTGCGACTTCATCCAGTTGAGCGGTTCCAGGAAGCCGCGACCGGCCGCCAGCATGTTGGCGGTGACGTGGTAGAAGAGCGGGTCACCGCCGTCGGTCTTGGTCGGGGCGACCGTCAGCCACGTCGTGACGCGCACCATCAGGCCGACGCTGACGACCGCGCCGAGGGCGAGCGGGTACCACTGGGACGGCCAGCGGCCGCCCATCGCCCGACGGAGCGGTACGAGCAAGACGGTCGTCAGCAGCACGCCGATCCCGACCGCGATCGCCAGCGACCAGATCCACGTCGGCACGGCGGCCGCGGTGAGGCGCAGGCCGAGCGGCCCGTCGACGACACCGTCGGCGTGCTGGCGAGCGATGACGACGAAGGCCAGCTCGCCCGCGAGCACGAGGCCAGGCGCCGCGGTCGCGACGCATGCCGTCGTGCGGCGTGATGGGCCGGCGCCGACGGCGACGACGACGCCGGCGGCGACGATCACGTAGAGGAGGCCGCGGACCCAGACGTCGGCGCCGCCGGTGACGAGCACGGTGCGCGGCAGCACGGCCGCACCGACGCCGAAGGCGACGACCGCGGCCCCCACGGCGATGGCAGCGAGGCGCGCCGTGATCCGCCCCGCCACGCGCAGCACGGCGATGGCGAGGCCGGCGCCGACGGCGTCGAGGTGGGCGGGCAGCCAGGACAGCGCGCCGAACGGCGCCGTCCAGCCCCCGACGACGAGCACCGTCCGCACGGCGAGCCCGACGGCGATCGTGCCGACCGCCACGATCGGCAGCCGACCGGCGCGGCCGACGAGTGCCCGTTCGAGCAGGGGGAGGAGGACCACGGCCATCGCAACGACGGTGACCACCGGGCCGACGCCGGTCCCGAGCATCGGCGCGCCGCGCAGGTCGCGGAACAGCAGCAGCGTCGACACCAGCGAACGCCCGGAACGGGGTGGATCGAGGGCGACGAGATCGATCACGACGACCGGGATCCACACCACGTAGAGCGGCAGCAGCCACCTCGTGAGGTGGGCCCGCCACGACACCGGCGCGGCGCCGGTCGTGATCCGCTCGACGCTCGATCGCGCCGCGGTGGCCACGGCAAGGACGATGAGCACGACGGCGGCGACGTCGGCCCGGGCGAGCACGGCGCCGGCGACGCCATCGAAGGCCTGGGTGGCGTCGGCGACTCGGCTGGCGAGCAGCAACGCACCGCACAGTCCGGCGATCGCCCCGGGTGGATGAGGGCCGACGAGCCGACGTCCGCTGCGTCGCCCCCGGCACGGCTCGTGGCGGTCGACTCCGTCGCCATCGGGGGCGTCCTCACAACGGCGGTCACTGTCAGACGCGACCTGTCGCGGGAGACCGGCACCACGCGGACCCCTCCGCCACGCCGCGGGCGCCCCACCAGTAGCGTCGGCACCCGTGTCGGCGGTCGAGTGGGCGAGCGTGAGCCGGGCCCAGCGATTGGGACATCGTGGGCGCCGTCGCCGCGGCGGTGGCGGTGCGCGTCGTCCAGTTGGCGGTCAAGTGGAACCAGCCGCTGCTGCTCAACGACTCGCTGTGGTACAGCGCGCAGGCCGCGGTGATCGCCAGGGGCGATGGCTTCGCCGACCCCTTCTACGGTGGGCCGAGCGCCGAGCACGGGCCGCTGACCCCGCTCGTGTTGGCCGCCGTCAGTTGGGTCGACGATCCGTTGCCGTGGCAGCGGACCGTGATGACGATCGCTGGCATCGCGACCGTCGTCGGGATCGTGCTGCTCGCGGCCGCGTCGCCGGCTGGACCGCCGCGGTGGCCGCCGGTTGGATCGCCGCGCTGTACCCGATGCTGTGGATCAACGACGGTCTCGTGATGTCGGAGACGCTGGCGATCCTCCTCGTCGTCGTGGTCGTGTGGACCGGGCTCGATGTCGTCGAGGGTCGAGCCGGGTGGTGGCGGCCGCTGCTGTGCGGCGTCGCCATCGGTCTCGCCGGTCTGGCGCGCAGCGAGCTCGTCCTGCTGCTGCCGATCCTGCTCGTGGTCGTCGGGCTGGTCCGCCGACGCCGCCTCGGTGTGGTGCTCGGATCGATGGTGGGCGGCACGGTGCTGGTCCTGGCGCCGTGGGTCGTGCCGAACCTCGTCCGCTTCGATCGGCCGGTGGTGCTGACGACCAACGACGGCACGACGTTGCTGGGCGCCAACTGCCCGGACACGTACGGCGGCTCGAGCATCGGCGGGTGGTCGCTGTCGTGCGTGCTCGCGGCCGGCGGGCCACCCGGCGAGGATCCGTCGACTCGATCGGGGCGCCAGCGGCGGCTTGCCGTCACCTACGCCCGGGAGCACCCGGGCCGGCTCCCGCTGGTCGTCGCGGCACGCATCGGGCGGATGGTCGACGTCGTCGGCGTCCCGGACATGGTCCACGGCGACGAGGGCGAGGAGCGTCCGGTCTGGGCGACGTGGGTCGGGGTGGTGTGCTTCTGGCTGCTCGCCATCGCCGCCGTCTTCGGTTTCGTCCGCCTCCGGCCGCCGGCCCGCTGGGTGCTGCTGGTGCCGGTCGCCGGCGTGGTGATCACGACGGTCGCGTTCTACGGCGCCCACCGCATCCGGGCGCCAGCCGAGCCGGTGCTCGTCGTGGCCGCCGCGACGGCCGTGGCCGATGTCGTCAGCAGGTGGTGGGCACGGAGGCCGCCGGCATGACTGCTCGCCGCGCGTGGTGGATCGTTGCTGCCGTCGTCGTCGTGCTCGTCGGCCTCTGGTGGGCGTGGCCGTCGTTGACGGCGCACGACCGCACCGATGTGCTCGTCGTCGACGATGGCCTCCTCGCGCCCGGACGCGAGGTGCTCGACCAGCGGACGCGCGAGGACGGGCGGTCGGTGACGTGGCAACCCGTCGACGACGCGTGGTGCACCGATCCCGCTGGTCTGGTGCGGGCGGTCGACGCGCTCGAACCGGCCGAGGTCGTCCTGGGGCTGCAGGGTGACGCGGCGTGCGCGACCGCGCTCGTCGGCGCGCTGCACGGTCGCGACGTGGTCGCCGTCGCCGACCCGACGTCTGCGGCGGCCGGCGCCCTGACCGGAGCGGCGGTGACCGTCGTCGATCCGACGAGGCTCGTCGGCGCGGAACCCGATCTGCGCCTGCCGTGCCAGTGGTGGGAGCAGTGCGACGGCGACGGCCGGGTCGGCGTGCGCGGGGCCGACGGCACGCTCACGCCCGCCGGGCTCGAGCGCGTGGCCCGGATGGTCGTCGCCGCGCTCTGACGGCGGTCAGACCGGGGCGCAGGTGCCGACCGGCATGTCGTAGCGCTTGTCGGTGACCCACGAGCCGGCGGCCCAGGTCGTCGGATCGGTCGGCGTGACGCCGCTGAACCGCATGGCCAACTCGTTGCTCAGCCACAGCGCGAAGCGAGCAGCGCCGGACGGACACACGTGCACCAGATCGCGCTTGCGCTCGGGGGTGCCGTCGCCGTCGAGGTCGAGGACAGCTGACGGTCCCCACACCGGCGTCGGATCGAGGAACGCGACGTGCGTCGGGTCGCCTGCGGCGAGCTCCTGCGCGATCGCCGCCATTCGGGCATCGCCGGTGTTGGTCGCCTCGTCGACGACGGGCGGCGCGCCGACGACGACGAGCCGGGCGTCGTGGCTGAGGACGAGGTCGCGCGCGTACGTCAGGGCGCGCCGCTGGTCGGCTTCGTCGGTCGGACCGTCCCACGTCGACAGCTGGAGGATGACCGTGTCGGCGCCGGACTCGAGGCGCACGCGCATGGCCTTGGACAACGAGTTCGACGGCTCGGGGTGGACCATGCGCAGGCCGACGAAGGCCGCGGTCACGTCCAGGTCGACGCCGCCGGCGCCGAGCGCAGCGGCCACCGCCGGCGCGAGGTCGTAGGCCACCGAGTCACCGGCCCAGACCGCATGGCCGATCGGGCCGAGCTGCGGAGGTGGGACGGTGGTCGGTGGCGCGGCGACGGTCGTCGGCGCGGCCACGGCGACGGTCGTCGTCGGCGCCGCGGTCGGGGCCGTCGTGGCGACGGGAGCCGCCGCCGCGGCCGTCGTCGCCGCGGCCGTCGTCGGTGCCACGGTCGTCGTCGCTGCCGGGGCCACCGTGTCAGCCGTTGCCGTTGTCGCCGGGGCGGCGGCGCCGACCGACGCCGGGTCGAACGCCGCGATCTGGGTCGCCGGGGTCGGGAGCAGCCCGAGGACGAGGGCGACGGCAGCGATGGAGCACCCGAGCGCCAGCATCCCGCGACTCGTGCGGGCCCACGCCGCGTGGCGGCGTATCGGGTCCTCCACGAGGTGGTAGGACAAGACGGCGAGGACCGTCGAGACGGCGAGGCGCGGGACGAGCAGCGCGAGGCCGTCCCAGCCTGTGCGCTCGGGCGAGAGCACGACGTACACCGGCCAGTGCCACAGGTACAGCCCGTAGGACATCACGCCGATCCACGCCAGTGGCCGCCAGCCGAGGGCCCGCGATGCGCTCGACGATGGGACGGTCGCGACGATGCCGACGAGCAGCGCGCACGCCAGCGAGTGCACGAGCAGCCCGCCTCGGTACAGGCTGGCCGAGCTGGCGCCGTCGACCGCGCTCCACGACCACAGCACCAGTGCTCCGAGGACGACGACGATGGCGTCGAGCGCCCCGCCGAGGCGGCGGACGAGGTCGGTGATGGCGCGCCGCCCGGGTGCAGTCGCGGCGAGCGCACCGGCGAGCAGCGAGGCGGCGCGGGTGTCCGTGCCCATGTACACGCGGGTCGGGTCGCCACCCCGGTACAGGACGAGCATCAAGACGAACGAGACGACGATGCCGGCGAGGCAGGTGAAGAAGAGCGTGGCGTGAGGGCGGCGGGCGCAGCGCCAGATGACGAGGATCACCAGCGGCCACACGAGGTAGAACTGCTCCTCGATGGCGAGGCTCCACAGGTGGTCGAACATCGACGCCTGGGTGAACGACTGCCAGTAGCCGCCGGCGTCGGCGATGAAGTGCCAGTTGGCGAGGTAGAACAGCGCCCACGGCCCGTCGCGCCGCACGCCGTCCAGCTCGGCCGGGGTGCCGAACGCAGCGACCCAGAGCGCGACGACGACCAGCAGGGTGAGCACGGCGGGCAGCAGACGCCGGGCCCGGCGACCCCAGAACGTCCTGAGCGTCACGCCGCGGCCCCCCGGCGTCGCGCACCAGCAGTGATGTGATCAGGAAGCCGGAGAGGGCGAAGAACAGGTCGACGCCGAGGAACCCACCCTGGAGGTAGCCGGCGTGGAACAGCAGCACGGCCAGCACGGCCAGTGCACGCAGCCCGTCGAGGCCGGGCACGTGGCGCCAGGCGCCCGCTCGGGCGTCCGGTCTCGTCGTCGCTGCACGCGAGACTTCGGCGAGGACCACGAGGGTGGAAGCGTACCGGCGCCGCTCGCCGGGGTGCGGCATCCGTCCTGCTCCTCGTCCCGCCCCTTACCGTGGCGCCGTGCCGGACCCGTCCTCCATCCCGGATCTCGTCGCCGGGATCATGGCCCGTGGGATCCGGCGCGTCCACGTGCTCGCCTGGCGCGATCTCGACGACCCCGATGCCGGTGGATCGGAGCTGCATGCCGACGAGGTCATGCGACGGTGGGCCGACGCCGGCCTCGACATCACCCACCGCACGTCGGCGGCCGCCGGCCTGCCCACGACGGCGCGCCGCCACGGCTATCGCGTCATCCGACGGGGGAGCCGCTACTCGGTGTTCCCGCGCACCGCGATCAGCGAGCTCAGCGGACGGATGGGCCGCTCGGACGCCCTCGTCGAGGTGTGGAACGGCGTCCCGTGGTTCTCACCGGTCTGGTACCGCCGGCGCCCGCACATGACGATCCTCCACCACGTGCACGGCCCGATGTGGGATCAGGTCATGCCGCCGCCGTTCGCCAGCGCCGGGCGGCTGCTCGAGGCCAGGGTTGCGCCGCCCTTCTACCGGCGGACCCGGACGGTGACCCCGTCGGAGGCCACCCGGGAGGAGTTGCTGCGCATCGGCTTCCGGCCGGAGCTGGTGACCGCCGTCGACAACGGCACCGACCCCTACTTCTCGCCCGGCCTCGACCGCTGGCCCGATCCGACCGTGATCGCCGTGGGGCGCTTGGCGCCGGTGAAGCGCTTCGACCTGCTGCTCGAGTCGGTCGAGCGAGCCCGGGCGACGGTGCCGGGCCTGCGCGTGCGGATCGTCGGTGAGGGTCCACAGCGCGAGGAGCTGCAGTCGTGGATCGACGCCAGGCGGGCCGGCAGCTGGGCGACCCTGCTCGGCCACGTCACGCGGGGTCAGCTGCGTGACGAGTACCGGCGGGCGTGGGTGGTCGGGAGCGCCTCGCTGGCCGAGGGCTGGGGGCTGTCGCTGACCGAGGGCGCGGCGTGCGCGACACCGAGCGTGGCCACCGACATCAGCGGCCACCGTTGCTCGGTCGTCGACGGGGTGACGGGCGTGCTGGCGTCGGAGGACCGGCTCGCCGACACCCTCGCCGCGGTGCTCACGGACGGACCGCGCCGCGAACGGCTCGGCGCCGCCGCCCTGGTGCGGGCGCGGACCCGCACGTGGGACGCGACGGCGCTCGGTGTGCTGCGGGTGTTCCAGCAGGCCGTCGACGAGCGAGCCCGGCGCTGACGACGTCAGACGCTGGTCGCGTCGCGGCGTGGACGCAGGCGGCGACCGGCGGCCGTCCAGCGCAGGCGGCGGCCGACGGGGGAGTAGCGCACGATGCACAGCAGCGCCCGCATGCCGTCGCGCCAGCCGATCTTCTTGCCCTCGGCGTAGGTGCGCCCGGCGTAGGAGATGCCGACCTCGTAGATCCGCCAGTCGCCCTGGGCGACCTTGGCGGTGATCTCGGGCTCGAAGCCGAAGCGGTCCTCCTCGATCGTCGATCGGTCTGGAGCACCTCGCGCCGGAACGCCTTGTAGCACGTCTCCATGTCGGTGAGGTTGAGGTCGGTGAACATGTTCGAGAGCAGGGTCAGGAAGCGGTTGCCCACCGAGTGCCAGTAGTAGAGGACGCGGTGCGGGCGGCCGGACAGGAACCGCGAGCCGAACACGACGTCGGCCTGTCCCGCTTCCAGCGGCTCCAGCATCGTGCCGTACTCCGCCGGGTCGTACTCGAGGTCGGCGTCCTGGACGATGACGAACTCCGCTGCCGCCTGGGCGAACCCGGTCCGCAGGGCGGCGCCCTTGCCGGGGTTGCGCTCGTGCACGAAGGTGCGCAGCCGAGGATCATCGAGCTTGGCGAGCACCTCGGCGGTGCCGTCGGTCGACCCGTCGTCGACGACGACGACCTCGGCCACCCACGGCGAGGCCAGCACCTTGGCCACCACCTCCTCGACGGTCCTCCGCTCGTTGAAGCAGGGGACGACGACCGACAGGCAGCGCCGGGCCATCACGGGATGGCGCCGAAGACGCCGTACAGCGCGGTCAGCGCGCACAGTCCGGCGCCGCACGTCACGAGCATCAGGTCCCAGATGGCGCGGTCGCGCCGGGGCCACCACGCGGCCGCGCTGATGAACAACGGGAAGGCCGTGAACAGGAACCGCGGCCGCGCCGTCACCGTCGCCGGCAGCAGCATCAACAACACGACGACCGCGACGTAGGCGACCATCGGCCATGGCAGCCGCTTGCGCCACAGGCACCACAGCCCGAGCAGCAGGGCCGCCATCGAGGCGGCCGTGAGGGCGTCGGTCGGCGACGCCAGCGGGTGGGTGAAGAAGCTCAGCGTGTTGCTGATCGCGGTGCCGCCGAAGCTCGTCCCCTCGCGCCACGCCTCGCGCTGGACGCGGAACCACGCCCACTCGCCGGTGCGGGCATAGAGGTAGAGCTGGAACGCGACGAAGCCGACGGGTGCCAGGATCGGGGCGATCACCGACTTCCACTCGCGGCGCTGCCTGATGGCGATGAACGACGCCACGAGGCAGGCGGCGACGAGGGCGATCCCGTTCGGGCGCGTCGCCGTCGCCAGGGCCGCGGCGATGCCGGCGAGCAGCCATCGATCGTCGAGCAGGAACCACAGGCACAGGGCGGCGAGGAGGATCAGCAGCGCCTCGGCGTAGGCGTACGACAGCACGAACGAACCGGGGAAGACGGCGAACAGGACCATCGCCCGCTCGGCGACGTCGTTGTCGTAGAGGCGTCGGGCCAGGTGCCCGACCACGATCATCCCGGCGACGGCGAGCAGCACGTTGAGCCCGAGGGCGGCCAGCGTGTCGCCGCCGGGGAGGATCCAGTCGAAGACCTTGGCGGCCATCGGGAACAACGGGAAGAACGCGGCCCGCGCCTCGAGCTGGAAGTAGGTGACGTTCGGGGGGATCGACGTCGGGTAGCCGTGGCGGACGATCTCCATGTACCAGAGGCCGTCCCACTGCGTGAAGACCCCGTTGACCAGCGCCCACGGGCTTCCGGGCACTGGTTCGAAGTTGTCGTGGGCGTCGACGGTGACCTGGGCGGCACGCACGCCGGCGCCGGCCAGCATGCACAGTCGGGAGACGATGAACGCGGCGATGCCGATGGCCACGGCGCGGCCCCACGTCCGGCCCTCCGTCAGGATCACCGGGGATGGCGTGTGTGTCGTCATGTCGTGGCTCGCCCCGCCGTGCCCGTTCCCGTTGCCGTGCGCCGTCGTCGCCTCGCCGTTCGAGCCGGCCGAGATGGTCGGCTCGAGCGAGGTGCCGACGGCAACCGGGCCGCCGCCGCCTCGGCGTCGGGGGAACGGGCACCGGACGGGGTGCCGGAGGAGGGCGTGGTCATCACCATCGATGCATTGGAAGGATGCGGCGTCGTGGGCCGTACGCAGGTGCGCGCCGCCCGGCCCAGCCCAACAGCCGGATGACTCGACCGCGAACGCCGTGGAACGGTTCGAGGAGCGTGAGCATACGGGCATCGTCGGCCCGGGCTTCGCCCGCCAGGTTGAAGGCGACGAGGTTGGGGATGTGGTAGTCCCCGACGGGCACGGCGTCGTCGTCACCGCACACCGGCCCGAGCACCGAGCCGATCGTCCACGGACCGATGCCCCGCACCAGCCCGAGCAGCTCGATCAGCTCGTCGCGAGGGCGGGCCACCCAGTCCCACAGGCGGTCGGCGATGCGGGCCACCTCGGTGAGGGCGCGGGCCCGCTTGGCCTCGATGCCGAGCGGGTGGAACCACCAGGCCGGCCGCCCGGCCAGGCGCGCCGGGGCCGGTGGCAGGAGCAGGCCGGGGAACGGGCCCGGTGCCGGCTCGCCGAGCTCGTAGCAGAGCCGGGCCCACTGCCGCTTGGCCTCGCCGGAGGTGATCCGCTGCTCGAGGATCGTCGGCAGCAGGGCGCCGTAGAGGTCGCCGCTCGCACCGGTGCGGACCAGCTGGTTGCGATGGGCGGACAGCGTGACGAGCGGGTGGACGTCGGGGATCGGGGGCAGCTCGCGATCGGCTCCGGTCATGCTCCACGCCGACCGCTCGGCCCACGCCTGGCCCGGACCCCATGCCCTGATCGACGCCTCGCCTCCCGACCAGTCGATGGCCGCCGTGGCCGGTCCGTCTGGTGTCCAGCAGGCCCGGACGAAGCTGGTGGCGCCGACGTGCGGTCGTCGGGTCGCCACCGCCGTGGCGGTACCACCCGAGCGTGCGGCCGAGATCGATGTGGCTGGCGCTGACGTCCGGCAGCGGGACGTCAGCAGCGATCGTCATCGGCCCCGGAACGTACCAGCAGCGGGCTGGTGGGACGCGGACGCCCCGGGCACGTCCGATGCGGACCGCTGCAGGTCGAGCGGTCACCATCGCGAGCCATGAGTGTCATCGAGATCTCGCGGCCCGCTACCGGCGTCGTCCAGCTGACCATGAACCGCCCGCCCAAGCTGAACGCCCTGACGGCCGAGCTGGTCAGCGACCTCCATGCCGCCCTCGACGACGTCGCCGTCGATCCCGACGCCCGCGTCGTGATCCTCACCGGTGCCGGCCGCGGCTTCTGCGCCGGACTCGACCTCGGCGGGTTCGGGACGGCACCGCACAGCGACCACATGGGCCCGACCCAGCGCGGCTTCGCCGTGCAGCGGTTCATCGCCAACGTCATCCCGCACCTCCGCTCGCTCCCGCAGCCGGTGATCGCCGCGGTCAACGGTCCGGCCGCCGGCGGAGGGTTCGCCTTCGTGCTCGGGTCGGACATCCGCATCGCCGCCCGCAGCGCCAAGTTCAACGCCGCGTTCATCCGCATCGGCCTCTCGGCGTGCGACATCGGCACGTCGTGGCTGTTGCCCCGCATCGTCGGCGTGGCCCGAGCGCAGGAGCTGATGCTGACCGGACGCATCTTCGACGCCGAGGAGGCCTACCGCATCGGCCTGGTCGTCGACGTCGTCGATGACGATGCGCTGCTGGACACGGCGCTCGCCAAGGCCGAGGAGATCATGCGCAACACGCCGTTCGGGGTGGCCCTCACCAAGGAGGGCATGTGGTCGTCGCTGGAGATCCCCGGCATGCAGCAGGCGATCGACCTCGAGAACCGCCAGCAGATCATGGCCAGCGCCACGGCGGATCACCGCGAGGCGATGCAGGCGTTCCTCGAGAAGCGCCCGCCGAAGTACACCAACACCTGAGCGCGCTCAGGGGTCGATGAGGACCCCGGGGTTCATCAGCCCGTTCGGATCGACGGCCTGCTTGGCCGCGCGCAGCGCGGTGGCGAAGAGGTCAGGGCGCTGGCGGTCGTACTGCGGGCGGTGCATCCGGCCGACGGCGTGGTGGTGGGTGATCGTGCCGCCGGCGGCGAGGATGGCCTCGCTGGCCGCCTCCTTGATCTCGGCCCACTGGGTCAGCTCGGAGCCCTGCTGGCCCATGCCGATCCACGTGTAGTACGGCGCCGGCCCGTCGGGATAGACGTGGGTGAACCGGCACGACAGCTCGGCGGTCGGTGCCGAAGACCTCGTGCAGGGCGGCGCCGACCCGTTCCCGCACGGCGGCGTCGAACGCCGGCCAGCGGTCCCACGTGATCGCCGTCTCGAACGTGTCGGCGACCAGCCCGAGGCTGGTGTCGGTGCCGGCGTCGACGCCGATGAAGGCGTCGCGCCACGCCCCGACGGCGCCGCCGCGCCCCGTCGGCTGCGCCATGGCCGTCGTCGACCTGGATGTCGTCGTCGGCGATCACCCCGCCGGCGCGCGCGGGCGATGTCGACGGCGAGCCCGATGGCGTGGCGCTGCGAGTGGTCGGCCGACTCGAAGCTGACGATCACCAGCGACTGCACCCCGTCGAGGCCGGCCGCCCGCCCCGCTTCGGCCGGGTCGAGGATGCGGCAGTTGCGCCGGCCACAGCTTGGCCTGGACGATCTGGCGCACCGCCTCGGCGCCGGACTCCCACGTCGGGAACACGATGCCGGCGGTGGCCCGGAACGTCGGGCGGGGCTGGATCCGCATCCAGGCCTCGGTGATGACGCCGAGGATGCCCTCGCTGCCGATGACCATCCGGTCGGGCGACGGCCCGGCGCCCGAGCCCGGGCAGGCGGCGGCTCTCCCACCAACCCTGCGGCGTGAGCATCCGCACCGACTCGACGAAGTCGTCGATGTGCGTGTGGTTGGTGGCGTAGTGGCCGCCCGAACGGGTGGCGATCCATCCGCCGAGCGTCGAGAAGCGGAAGCTCTGCGGGAAGTGGCGCAACGTGAAGCCGTGCGGCCGCAACTGGTCCTCGAGCGCCGGCCCGTAGATGCCGGCCTGGATGCGTGCCGCCGCGGGACGTGGCATCGATCTCCAGCACCTGGTCGAAGCGATCCATCGACACCGTCACGACGGCATCGGCCTCCGGCGGGTTGACGCCCCACACCACCGAGGATCCGGCGCCGAACGGCACCACCTTGGCATCGACCGTCGCGCTCCAGTCGAGCACTGACGCGAGCTCGGCCTCGGTGCGCGGGTGGGCGACGACGTCGGTCGGGTTCGGGAAGCGCAGCGCGAAGGCGTCGGTGCGGTCGGTCAGGTGGGCGCCGTGCGAGTGGAACGCCCGCTCCCACGTCTCGGTGGTGCACACGTCGGCGAGCGCGGCCGGGACGTCGACGCGGGGCGCCCGCAGCTCGGCGTCCTGCAGCCGGGGCACCGGCTGGGCCGTGATCGACACCCCGAAGCGCTTGGACAGCACCTCGGCCCGATGGGCTCGGTCGGCATCCGTCGGCTCCTCCGACTCCAGCCCCCATGCCCAGAACGACCGTCGCGGCGACATCGGGCGGACACTACCGCGGTCCGCCACGGCGGCCAGTCCGCGCCGATATCAGTCGTGGGGGGCGCGCCGTCGATCTGGGCAGCGGTTCGTCGCATTCGGTGATCTGGGCGCGAAACCGTCGCAGAACTGAGTCGGTTTCGCGCCCAGATCACCTTCGTCCGGCGATCCCAACTCGAGCTGCCCGACGACCTCGCCGGCTGACCGCGGCGGTACCGTCGCCGGCCGTGAAGCTCCCCACCGCACCTGTCGTCGCCGCTGGGCTCATCGGCGGGTACGTCGTCGCCCGCGAGACCAAGATCCGTCCGCTCGGCGGTGCCGTCCTCGCGGCGGCGGGTGTGCTGGCCGGGCGGCAGTGGCTGCGGAGGGTGGGCCCGGTGGGCACCGCGGCGCTCACCGTCGTGTACCTGGGCGGGTTCGGGCTGTCGCATCCGCTGGCGAAGCGGATCGGCGCGTGGCCGGCGGTGCTCGCCGCGGCGGGGCTCAGCGCATCGTCTGCGCTCCTCGTCGCCGACCGTCGCTGAGTGGTACGTCAGCGCGAGCGGTGCTCGGTGTCGAGGCCGGGGGTGATGGTGACGATCCAGCCGCCGTCCCCGCTGTCGGCGGTGTGCCACACACCGGGCGGGTTGACCAGCGCCTGACCGGCGGCGAGCTCGATCACCTGCTCGCCCTCGTCGAGCTCCTGCGTGAAGCGGTGGGTGCCGGTGCAGGCGATGACGACCTCGGCGCCGAGCGGGTGACGCTCCCACGTCGTCCATGCGCCGGCGACGTGGAACATCATCACCATCCGCCCGTCAGGGCCATCGCCCCGCGTCGCCCGCTCATAGGCGCCTACGAATGGGAACGGCGGCCCGACGGAGGCTCAGCGGTCGGGGGGACGGTGGTGGCGGATCGGTCGCTCCATGCGGGCGAACTTCGGCCAGCGCGACCACGGCGGTCCGGCCTCGAAGCCGCCGTCGACCACGAACTCCTGTCCGGTGACCCACTCGCCGTCGTCGCTGGCGAGGAACAGCGCCATGTTGGCGATGTCGAGCGGCTCGCCCACCCGGCCGAGCACCTGCGAGGCCGCCCCGGCGGCGCGCATCTGGTCGATCTGGCTCTCGTCGGCGTCCGGTCGCCCGGCGGCCAGCGGGGTGGCGATGAAGCCGGGGCAGATCGCGTTGACGCGGATGCCGTGCTCACCGAGCTCGAGGGCGACCGTCTTGGTGAGGTGGATGACGGCGCACTTGGCGACGCTGTAGAGGTGCGGGGCGTAGCCGGCGCGGATCCCGGCGACGCTGGCGGTCGAGATGATCGAGCCCGACCCCTGCGCCTTCATCAGCGGCGCGACGTGCTTGATGCCGAGGAAGACGCTCTTCAGCAGCACGTCCATCGTGAGGTCGTAGTCGGCGACGGTGGTCGACTCGATCGGGCCGAGGGCACCACCGAAGCCGGCGTTGTTGAACAGCACATCGATGCGGCCGAAGCGATCGGTCGTCTCGGCCACCATCGCGGCGATGTCCTCCTCCTTGGACACATCGGTGCGCAGGAAGGCAGTGGCCGCGCCGAGCTCGGTCGCCAGCGCCTCGCCCTTCTCCTGGTCGAGGTCGGCGATCAGCACCTTGGCGCCCTCGTCGACGAAGCGGCGCACGGTGCCGGCACCGATCCCGCTTGCGCCGCCGGTGATCGCGGCGACCTTGCCCGTGAGCCGGTCCATGTCCTGCCTCCTGGTGTCGTGAGCCCGGCGCCACGTTGCCACGCCGCGGCCGTCGCGGCCGATCCGCAACTGCCGTCAGAGGAGTTGGACCGCGGCCGGGGGAGCGAACACCCGGCCCGGGCCGGCGCGGCGGACCCTGGCCTTGACCTGCGTGCCGCTGACCACGCCGGCGTCGTCGAGTGAGGCGCGTGGCGTGGCCACCTCGAGCAGCTCGCCCGGTGTCGCGGCCAGCAGGTTCGGCGAGCCCTCGACATCGTGGACGGCGTCGACGACGAGCCAGAGCGTGGCGTCGTTCATGACGTCGTCGCGTGTCGTGATCGCCCGCACCGTGCCGACGACGTCAGTCCAGTTCTCGACGATCTGCACCATGCCCCGGCTCCTCAGCACCTGCCAGCCAGGCCACCAGGTGGTCGCTGATCGGCAACCCGGCCGCCTCTTCGTACCAAGAGTATCCCGGCGACGGGTTCACCTCGAAGCAGACCCAGGCGCCGTCCGGCCGCTCCATGAGGTCGATCCCGCAGAACGGCAGCTCGAGCGCCCGCGACAGCTCGCGACACGCGGCCGCCACGTCGTCGGGCACGTCGGTCGCGGCGAGGTCGATGTCGATCCCGTCGGCTGATGCGTAGCGGTAGTCGACGGCGTCGGTGACCGCCCGAGCCGCCAGCACGACGCCGCCGACGACGTGGACCCGGACATCGTTGCCCGGCTCCCGCCGTTGGAACTGCACGGGCAGGGCTTCGATCCGTCCGAGCTTCGTGCGCCCGGCGTCGTCCAGGACGTGGACGATCGAGCGCACCGAGCTCGTGCTCTTGTAGATCAGCGGCCCGTGGCACCGCTCGAACGCGTCGACGGCGGCCGCGTCGTTGGTGACGAGCGTCGGGGGCGTCGCCAGGCCGGCCCGGTTGATCAGCTGGGCCTGGAACGGCTTCGACCCGTTGGACGCCATCGGACCGATGCGGTTGGCGATCCGGCACGGCGCCTCCTCCACCCACGCGCCGAAGATGGCGTGGAACGCACGCGAGCGGGCGAGGTCGTCGGCCGGCGCGCCGGCGCGGTGCTCGGGGAGCTGGGCGGGATCGATCGTGCGCACGTACACCCCGGTGACGTCGTCGAGGGCGATCTCGCGGTCCTCCACGACGAGGCATCCGGAGCGCCGGTCGGCGATGTCGAGGACGATGTCGTAGCGGGCGGCGCGCCGCTGGTTGACGACGACGTGGTCGACACCTGCTCGTTCGGCGGCGTCGATCGCCAGGCGCATCGGCGGCTCCGACGGGATGCCCCACAACAGGATCATCGCGGCGACCCCACCGGGATGCGCTCTGCCGTGAGGACGTCCACGACGGCCTCGACCGCCGCGTGGGGCACGGCCGGCGGGCGCGGATCGGCCTCGAACACGACCCAGGCACCGTCGCTCGCGCGGCGCGCCAGCGTGACGGCCAGCAGCGTGCAGTGGACGGCGTCGGCCAGCGCCCGACACGTTGCCGCGGCGGCTTCGTCGGGAGCGCCGAGCACGAGCGCGCCGACGACGGTCGTGACCACGACGTCGGTGATCGGCTCCATCCACGCCGCGGGGCGACGGCCCGGTGGCACCGCCGGGTGCAACGGCTCGCCCAACCCGTCACCGGTCAGCAGCTCCCAGCTGACCGCCTCCCACCCCGGCGGCGACCACCGCCGGGCATCGGTGGTCAGGCGCGTCCGCCGGACGGGGAGACCGGCGCGCGACGCCAGCGCCAACCAGGCGGCCGGCCCGAGCAAGGGTCCGGCGAGCGACGGGGGGAACGGTCGGTTGACCATCGGCCCCTGGATCCCGGCCAGCGCGCTGAGCACGAGGGCGTGGCGCTCCATCAGGGAGTAGTCGCGATCGACCGCCGCCTCGAACGGGACCGCCGGAACCCACGACAGTCGGTTCAGCACCCCCCGGTGCCCGCCGAGGTCGACGATGCCACCGGCGCGATCGGCGATCGCGCGTGCTCACGGCACCGTCGGCGACGACGTGGCGCCAGCGACCGGCGAGCAGCTCGGTCGTCGTGAGCCAGCGCACGTCGTCGCCGCGCTGCGCCGCCGCGGCGGCGACGGCGGTGGCCACGTCGTCGCCGCGGTCGGCCAGGATCAGCATCGCGTCAGCGGGCGTCGGACGGCTTGGCGTCGAAGGCCCGCTTGTCGGGGAGCACGGCGCCACCGAACGAATCGGGTTCCCCGAGGAGCGCTGCCGACTGCAGGTCGGGGCGCAGCTCGTCGCCGATGAACGGCTCGGTGGAGCCGAACACGATCGCCTCCAGCATCGCCACACGCTCTTCGAGCGGGTCGACGCCCGCCGTCGGCGCACCGAAGGGGCCCTCGGCCAGCTTGCCGTCGCCGACCTTGCCGTCGCGGAACTTCCCGTCCGGGAGCTTGCCGTCGCCCGGCTTCTGGTCGAACGGCTTGTCCAGCCCGACGCGCTTGTCGATGTCGGGCTTCTCGGGCCGCTTGTCGAAGTCCTTGATGAAGTCCTTGATCCGCTCCTTCGGCAGACGATCCTTGGCCAAGGGCTTGTCGAAGTCCTTGACGTCCTTGCGGGAGTCCTTGAAGTCCTTGACGTCCTTCTGCACCGACTTGCCGCACTGCACCTGCACCTGGGCCGACATGACCGGCCCCGAGTCGCTGATCGCAGTGATCGAGACACACGTCGCCAAGCCGCCGTACGACTTCGAGTTCGGGTTCGTGGTCGCGGTGAACGACCGGTTGTTGGCCGTGCCGGGGAATGGATCACCGGCATCGCCGCGATTGGCGCCGTGTTCGAGGTCCTGCTGGCCGTCGGCCTGCATCAGGGCGACGCGGTAATGGGCCGGGTTCGTGTTGTCGGCGATCGCTTCGTCGACGTGCCAGATCAGGAGCCCGTCGCCCGGGAGTTGGGCGTCGTAGCGAGTCCGCTGGCGGTTCTCGACGAGGAAGTACTCCTGCCCGGCTGCGCCGTCCTTCCACAAGCGGTGGACCGTGTTCGTGTCCTTGACGTCGGCAATGGTCAGGTTGGCGTTCGTCGTCAGGTTGTTGACGGCCACCCATCCCTGCTGCGCCTTGCACCACGCCGACGGGTGGGCCGGGATGTCGCCGCCACCGTTCCAGCTGCCGCCGGCCATCAGGCACCAGTTCCCGAGGCCCTCTGATCCGCCGTCGGCGTCGTAGAGGTCCGGGAAGCCGAACAGCAGGTGGCCGAGCTCGTGGGCGCAGACACCGATCTTGGCGTCCTCGGGCACGGTGAGGTAGCCGTAGATCTTCGTGTTGTCGGTGGCGTACTCGCCGCCGGCGAGCACCCACTTGTGCGACCAGATGTCGCCCGTGCTCCCGGTGACCTCGGCGCCGGCGCCGGCATGGATGACGATGAAGGCGTCGACGAAGCCGTTGCCATCGTTGTCGTACGGGCCGAAGTTCACCGCAGCGTCAGCCGCCACCGCCGCATCACGAGCCATCGTGCGGGCGTTGGGAGCGGCGCTGCCGGTGCCGGACGCCGCGTTCGCATAGTCGGTCAACGGGCGCGGCATGCGGTATGGGCCGACGACCTGTCCGGTGATGTCGACGAGGCCGTTGGTGACCTCGGCGTAGTACTCCTTCACGCTCCCGTTGGCGAGCACGCCGGTCGAGAAGAACAGCTCCTCGAAGTGCGACGCGGCCGCCGTCATCGCCTTGTCCGGGAAGTCGACCAGGACGACGATGACGCGCACCGTGCCGCGCAGGGGAGCGCGGTCGGCTGCGGCGCTGCGCACTCGATCGACAGACGTCCCCAGCGGGAAGTAGCTGCCCGGAACGATGAGGCCGTCGTTCAGGCCGGGGTGAGCAGGCGTGCTGAACGACACGTCGACCGGGAGATCGGCGACTCGCCGCGCGCTCGAGATGCGCGTGAGCTCGGCACGCAGCTTGTCGGCCAGCTCCGGGCTCGGGGCCACGGTGCAGCGATCGGGATCGTGGTCGGCGAGCACCCGCCACACCCCGTCGTAGTCAACGTCAGACTGAGCAAACATCGCTTCCTCCCTCACACCGCCGTCGGTGACTTCTTCGTGGAATCGTCAGGCGCGTTTGGGCGACACGAACAGCCAACTTCCCCCTCGCTGGCGTGCGGATCATCCCAATGTCGTGGGGAGGTTTTCTACACTCATCTCGCGAGGAGAGCGGGGGATTTATGACTCGCTGAGCGCGGCGATGTCGCGCTCATTGATCGATGTGACGCGGCGTCGTGCAGCCGGTCAGGTGATCGAGGATCGACCGCTCAGCGGTCGCTTCCGGCGGCGTCGGCGTGACGGTGCGCCAGCTTCCACTCGCCGTCGACGCGGCGGAACACCTCGGTGACCCGGATGCGCATGTCGACCGGCTCGTCCTGGCCGGCCAGGTTGACCGTGGCGATCTGGAACCCCGTCCAGAAGCCGATGTCGCCGTCGGCACCGGACTGGATGATCTCGAACCGGGACGTGCTGCCGGGTGCGAACGAACCGGCGTCGCTCCGGTAGCGGTCGCCCACCTCCGTCGCGCCCTGCACCGTGTCGCCGCGAGGACTGTGGAAGCTCGCCGATCCCGACGTCACGAGGAGCTGCTCCAGCGGCCCCGCGTCACCGTTCACGTAGGCGGCTGCAGCGTCTGCTCGCCGACCGACGAGGAAGTCATCGAAGCTGGCGTCGACCACGGATGTCAGCTCTTCAGCTTCTTGTCGGCCTTGCGATCGATGCGCTCCTCTTCGGACTTCGTCAGGTTGCCGGCCTTGCGTTGCTGGGCCGCACGGGACTTGGCATTGCGGGCATGGGCCTTGTCGGGCATCGGATAGTTGCCCGACTCCTTCTTGTCGTCCTTCGTGCGCGCCTTCTCCGGGAGCCCGAAGTCCTTCGCCGGCATCTTCTCGCGCTTCTTGGCGGACAGTTCAGCCATCTCGATCACCTCCGTCGTGACGGTGTTCGAATACCCGAACGTCGGCGACGCGCAACCAGCGCTGCGCCGGGGACTAGAGCTCCCGCAGCGCGGGCAGGACTTCCTTGGAGAACAGGGTGAAGCTCTCCTCCACCTTGTCGAACGGCAGCCCGGCGTAGCTGAACACGACGTTGATGTCGAGGTCGCCCATCACGGCCTTCTGGGCGGCCAGCTTCTCCACGATCTGGTCCGGCGTGCCCCACGGCTGGGCCTCGGCGTAGGCGGCGGCGGCCGCCTCGAGGCCGGCCTCGCGGATCATCCGGGCGCCCTCGTCGTAGGCCTGGTACCCCTTCGTCTGGCCGAAGTGGGTGCCCGAGAACTCGTAGTGCTTGACGACCGACAGGAAGTACTGCGACAGGTAGCGGCGGGCGGTCTCCTCGGCTTGCTCGGCGTCGCTGTGGCAGTAGAGGAACTCCGAGAACGTCGGCGGCTTCGGCTCGGTGCCGTGGGCGGCGCGGAACAGCTCGCGGTAGCGGTCGACGGCCGGCAGGTGATCGGCGATCGCCGTCTGCAGGAACGTCATCATGCCGACGCCGAGCTCGGCGGCGGCGTCGACGGAGTCCGGGGACATCGCCACCGAGTAGGTGCGATCCTTGAACGAGCGCGAGGGACGCGGCCGCAGCTCCACGCGGGGCTGCGGGTAGAACGGCCCGTCGTTCTCCATCACGCCGGTCTCGAGGGCGGTGGTGATCATCAGCGCGGCCTCGTCGAAGCGCTCCCGGGCCTCGTTCATGTCCTGGCGGAAGCCGGTGTACTCCATCTTCGCCAGCCCCCGGCCCATGCCGAACTCCAAGCCGGCCCTCGGCGAGGTGGTCGAGCAGGGTGATCTTCTCGGCCACCCGCAGCGGGTCGTTCCACGGCAGGATCACGGCCCCGGTGCCGAGGGTGATCGAACTGGTCCGCCCGGCGAGGTACGAGAGCGCCTGCGTGGCGTCGGTCCTGATGCCAGTTCTGGAAGACGAGCAAGACACCAACCTTCACCGCGCACCTCTTGCGCTCAGCCCCCTGCGGCGAAGGTACCACCGGCCGCAGTAGCATGATCAGCGCAGTTCAGCGACGCGGAGGGGCACCGATGACGACCAACACCGAGTTCCAGTTCAACGGCTTCAACCACCTGGCGCTGGTCAGCAGCGACATGGCCCGGACCGTCGACTTCTACACGAACGTGCTCGGGATGCCGCTGATCAAGACGCTGGAGATCCCCGGCGGCGCGCAGCACTTCTTCTTCGACATGCGGCAACAACGACTCGCTGGCGTTCTTCTGGTTCCCGGATGCCCCGGCCGCCGTGCCCGGCATCTCGTCGGCCGGCGAGATGCCCGGCGTCGGCAGCATCGTGTCGGCGCACGGCTCGATGAACCACGTCGCCTTCGACGTCCCGGTCGACAAGTTCGACGAGTACGTGCAGAAGCTCAAGGACAAGGGCGTCGCCGTGAGCCCCGTCCTCAACCACGACGACAGCGAGTCGACCGTGTCGCGCGAGCTGCACCCCGGGCGTGTTCGTGCGCTCGGTGTACTTCCGCGACCCCGACGGCGTGCTGCTCGAGTTCGCCTGCTGGACCAAGACGTTCGGTCCCGAGGACGTCTGCCACGCCCCGGCGAACGCCAAGGGCGAGCGGGTCCAGCCCGTCAGCTAGATCCGTTCGAGGGTGTCGCCGTCGAAGATCGGCGCGATGCCCAGGGCCGCCTCGTCGGCGTCCAGCTCGTCATCGGTCGGTCGGTCGAGGGCACCCGACGCCGCGTCGACGATGGCGCCGAGCAGCCGGGCATCGCTGGTGGTGTTCAGGAACACGCGCTCGTCGGCGAGCACGTAGCGCACGGCGCGCGCGATGGCGGCCGGATCCTCGATCGGCTGGTACCAGCTGAAGCGGGGCCCGGTGGCGTCGTCGGGCCAGCGGCGGCGGGCGAGCGCCTTGATCGTCTGGGCGGCGACGCCATTGGCGACGCAGCGCTCGAGCAGGGCCTCAGCGTCGGCGCGGTAGCCGGGGTCGGCCAGCAACGAGTGGTTGTAGGGGAACAGCACGGCGTCGAAGTCGAAGCGCTCCAGTGACCGCGAGTGCATGTGCGGGATGCGCAGCCCGTGGCCGGTCACGCCGATGAACCGGCACAACCCTTCGGCGCGGGCTTGGACCAGCGCCTCGACGGCGCCGCCGGGCCCGTGGGCGACCGCCCACTCGTCCTCCTCGACGAGGTTGTGCAGCTGGATCATGTCGACGTGATCGGTGCCGAGGCGGTTGAGCGACCGCTCCAACTCGGCGCGGGCGCCCGGGGCCGCCCCGCTCGCCGGTCTTGGTCGCGAGGAACACCGAGTCGCGGTGCGTCGCCAGCCACGGCTTCAGGCGGTCCTCGGACGCGCCGTAGGACGCGGCGGTGTCGATGTGGTTGATGCCCCACTCGGCGATGTTGCCGAGCGTGGTGTTGGCGCGGTCCTGGCTCATCCCACCGAGCGCGGCGGCGCCGAAGATCACGCGGGTCGACTCGTGGCCGGTGCGGCCGAAGGGTGCGGTCGGGAGCATGGCCCGACCCTACGACTCGGCGCTGCGGATCTCGACCGCGACGGCCGACTGCTCGACCGGATGGTGGCAGGCGACGAAGTGGGCGGGGGCGAGCTCGCGCAGCTGGGGCTCGTCGGTGGTGCACACATCGGTGGCGGCGGGGCACCGGGGGTGGAAGCGGCAGCCCGGCGGCGGGAGCACCGGCGACGGTGGCTCGCCGACGACCTGCACGGGCGAGGGCGGCGTCAGCGGGTCGGGCACCGGGATCGACGCCAGCAGCACGTTGGTGTACGGGTGCATCGGCGCCCGGTAGAGGTCGGCGCTGGGGGCGACCTCGCAGAGCTTGCCGAGGTACATCACCGCGACGCGGTCGCTGATGTTCTTCACGACGGCGAGGTCGTGGGCGATGAACATCAGCGTCAGCCCGTGCTTGGCCTTGAGCTCCTCGAGCAGGTTGAGGACCTGGGCCTGGACGCTGACGTCGAGCGCCGACACCGGCTCGTCGCAGATGATCAGGCTCGGATCGAGCACCAGCGAGCGGGCGATCGAGATGCGCTGGCACTGTCCGCCGGAGAACTGGTGGGCCTGGCTCTCGGCGGCGCGCGTCGGGTCGATGCCGACCTCCTCCAACGTGCGGTCGACGACCTCCGAACGGGAGCGGGAGTCGCCGCGCTTCCAGATCGTGAGCGGCTCCATCACGATGTCGCGCACCTTGCGCCGCGGGTTCAGCGACGAGATCGGATCCTGGAAGATCATCTGCATCCGCGTGCGCGCCTCGCGCATCACCTTGGTCGGGAGCGTCGTCAGCTCGCGGCCCTCGAACGAGACCGACCCGCCGGTGGGCCGGGGGAGCTGCATGATCGCCCGTCCGGTGGTCGACTTGCCGCAGCCCGACTCGCCGACCAGCCCGAGCGTCTCTCCCCGGAGCACGTCGAGGCTGATGCCCGACACCGCGTTGACGACGAGCCCGGTGCGACCGACCGGGAACTTCACCTCGAGGTCCTCGACGCGCAGCAGCACGTCGCCGTGATCGCGCAGGTGGGCCTTGCCCGTGCCGGCCATCAGGACACGTCCTGGAAGCTGCCGCTGTGGGCGGCGTCGGTGGCGGCGTCGAGCTCGGCCCGGCGCTCGCGATGCTCGGGCGAGCCGACCGGGTACCAGCAGGCGTACGTGTGCTGCGGGTCCTCGGTGGCGATCAGCGGTGGCTCCTCCTCGGTGCAGCGCTCGCGGACGTACTGGCAGCGCGGCGCGAACCGGCAGCCGCGTGGCGGGTTGACGAGGTCCGGGGGGCGGCCGGGGATCGTGCGCAGCACCGAGTGCGGCGGGTCCTCGAGCTTCGGGATGCTCGCCATGAGGGCCTCGGTGTAGGGCATCTTCATGTCGGCGTAGAGCGTCGTCGTCGGCGCCTTCTCCACGATGCGGCCGCCGTACATGACGGCGATCTCGTCGGTGTGCCCGGCGACGACGCCGAGGTCGTGGGTCACGAGGATCAGCGACATGTTGCGCTCGCGGCGCTGGCGCCCGATGAGGGCGAGGATCTGCGCCTGCACGGTGACGTCGAGGGCGGTGGTCGGTTCGTCGGCGAACAGCAGCGTCGGCCCGCAGGCGAGGGCGATGGCGATCATCACCCGCTGGCGCATGCCGCCCGACAGCTCGTGCGGGTACTGGCCGAGCCGACGCTCGGCCTCGGGGATCTGGACGTCGCGCAGCAGCTGCTCGGCCGTCTCGTCGGCCTGCCGGCCCTTCATGTCGAGGTGGGCCTTGAGCGGCTCGGTGATCTGCTTGCCGATCTTCATCAGCGGGTTCAGCGACGTCATCGGGTCCTGGAAGATCATCGACATCTCCTGGCCCCAGATGTGGCGCATCTCCTTGCCGGATCGCCCGATCAGCTCCTGGCCCTCGAAGCGCACCGAGCCCTCGCGCACGACGTTGCGACCGGTGAGCAGGCCCATGATCGAGCGCGACAGCACGGTCTTGCCGGACCCCGACTCGCCGACGATCCCGAGCGACCGGCCCCGGTCGAGCGTGAACGAGACGCCGTCGACGGCGCGCACCCGGCCCCGCGGCGTCTTGAACGACGTGCGCAGGTCGGTGACCTCGAGCAGCGCACCCTGTTCGGGCCGACTCGGCGTGTTCGGCGCGTTCACAGCGCGGCCTCCCGGATGTCGAAGCGCCGGGCGACGCGGTCACCGATCAGGTTGAACGCCAGCACGGTCAAGAACAGCATGAGGCACGGGAACAGCGTCGCCCACCACGCGTCCTCGATGGCCTCGCGGTTCTCGGCGACCATCAACCCCCACGATGCCTGCGGCGGCTCCACGCTGTAGCCGAGGAAGGCGAGGCCCGCCTCCGCCGCGAGCAGGATGCCGACGCCGGTGAACAGCACCGACACCAGCGCCGGCACGACGTTGGGGAGGATCTCGCGGAACAGGATGCGCGGCGTCTTGGCGCCGAGGCTGCGGGCGGCGAGCACGTACTCCCGGCTGGCCAGGCTGAGCGTCTGGGCCCGCACGATGCGGCTGATCGGGGCGATCGACAACAGGGCGAACGTGAACACGATGGCGTAGGTGTTGCTGACCCAGCCGAACCCGACGCCGAGGAACTCGATGCCGCTCGAGCGCAACGACTTCGATCGGCCGACGACGAGGGCGGCGAGGATGATCGCCGGGAACGCCAGGAAGGCGTCGGTGACGATCGAGATCAGCCGGTCGACCCAGCCGCGGAAGTACCCGGCGATCATGCCGAGCGTCGTGCCGATGACGAGACCGATCACGATGCTCGACACGGCGATGATCAACGAGATGCGGGCGCCGTACACACAGCGGGCGAACACGTCGCGCCCGAGTCGGTCGGAGCCGAACCAGAAGTCGTTGCCTGGTCCGAAGCGGTAGTTCGAGGCTCCCCGCACCGGCTGGTCGGGGAGCCGGATGAACGGCAGCTGGTCGGCGAAGATGGCCAGGAACAGCAGGGCCAGCAGCCAGGCCGCGCCGAACAGCACACCGAACGTGGGGATCCGTCGCCGGCGCTCGGGGACATCGGTGATGCCGACCGGGGCCAGCGTGGCGGCCGCCGTCGCCGCGGCGGGCGAGTTGGGGGCGAGCTCAGACATCTCCCACCTCAACCACCGAGCGACCGGGCGACGCGGATGCGCGGATCGACGACCGCGTAGAGCAGGTCGACCACGAGGTTGGCGAGCACGACGAACACCGTGATGAAGGCGGCGATCGCCTGCACGACGAGGAGGTCGTTCTGCTGGATGGCGAACACCAAGCGGTCGCCGAGCCCCTTCGGTCCGAAGAACTGCTCGGCGATGACGGCCCCGCCGAGGAGCGCCGCCATCTGCAGGGCGACGCTCGTCATCAACGACAGCAGCGACATCCGCAGGGCGTGCACCCACAGGACGCGGCGCGGCGAGATGCCCTTGGCTCGGGCCATCAGCACCGAGTCGCTCTGCAGGGCGCTGATCATGTCGGCGCGCAACAAGCGGCTCCACACGGCGCCGAGGCCGAGGCCGAGCATCAGCGACGGGATGAAGAAGTTCTCGAAGTGCTCGATCGGGTTGTCCCACGGCGCGACGTACTGCGAGCGCCCGACCGTCGGGAACAGGCCGGTCCGCGTGACGACGAGGAACAGCAGCAGTACGCCGATGACGAGCGGTGGCATCGAGATGAACGCGAACGAGCCGAGGCTGCCGGCGCGGTCCAAGACGCCGTCTCTTCGATAGGCGCTGTACACGCCGAGCGGTACGGCGATCACGAGCCCGATGACGATGGCCCAGATGGCGATGAAGATGGTGCTCGGCGCCCGCTGCTTGAACATGTCGATCACCGACTGGCTGGCGACGTAGGAACGACCCCAGTCGCCGGTGACGATGTCCTTGACCCAGTAGCCGTACTGCACGACGAGCGGTTTGTCGAGGTACGGGTAGTCCGCCTTGACCTGCGCGATCTGGGCCTCGGACACCGCCCCGCCGGCGAGGTCGCGGGCGGGGTCGGTGCTCCCGATGCGGGTCGCCGCCATCACCATGAAGGTGACGACGACGAAGACCAGGACGAACTGGATCAGTCGCTGAGCCGCGTAGCGCATGCGCCTTCCATCACGACTTCCACACCGCGTCGAGCCAGACCTGGCCCGGGAACCCGGCTCCGTCGAGCAGGAAGCCCTTGCCGTCCGGCATCGCGTCGCGGCTGATGTTCTGCACGCTGGGCTTCATCACGATGCCCCACGTCGTCCAGTACAGCGGCATGATCCAGCACTGCTTGGCGAACTCCCGGTTGATCTGCTGGGCGAGGTCCTTCTCCTTGGCCGGATCGGTCTCCGAGCGGGCCTTGTCGAGGAGGTCGTTGATCACCGGGTCGTTGAGCCGGCCGAAGTTCAGGTTCGGGGCGCCGTCGGCGACCTCCGTGCCCTTGGCGTCCGAGCCGAAGCCGTGCCACCACTGGTTCTGGGTGTCGACGACGAGCCCGGCGTGGTTGCGCCACCCGAAGGCTTCGAAGTCGGGCGAGCCGAGGAGGGCGTCGAGGATCAGCTTGGACTGCTCGACCGGCGTCTGGGTCACGTCGACGCCGACAGCTGACCATGCCGCCTGCAGGTAGTCGGCGGTTGCCTTGGTCGTGCCGGTGGGCGTCGTCGAGTAGTTCAGCGTCAGCGGGCCGTTGGCGGCCTCCCAGTCGGCGATCGTCTTGGCCGCCGCGTCGGGGTCGAACTTGGGCAGGCCGGTGTCGTCGAGGTAGCCGTCCTGACCGGGCGAGAAGGGGCCGTTGGCAACCTTCGGGAAGCCGCCGGCGATGACGTCGACGAGGTCCTGGCGGTCGATGGCCTGGATCAGCGCGCAGCGCACCGTCTGGTCGGCCAGCTGCGGCTTGGTGAGGTGGAACATCGTGTAGTTGGTCTCGCCGTACGTGTCCTGCTGCAGCATCACCGGGTCGGTGGAGTCGACGTACTTCGACACGACGTTGCCGTCCGACGTCGCCTGGAGGTCGATGTCGCCGGCCTGCATGCGCCTGGTCGCGGACCTGGGCGTCGGGGATCACCCGGAACTCGATCGAGTCGAGGTAGGGGAGCTGGCCGCCCTTGGCGTCCTTGCGCCAGTAGTTCGGGTTCTTGACGACGGTCATGCGGTCGCCGTTGATGAACTCCTGGACGACGAACGGCCCGGTGCCGACCGGCTTGGTGGCCAGGTCGGCGTTGCCCTCCACGGCGGCGAGCCACGTGGGCGAGGCGATGAACCCCGGTTGGGCGGTGAGGAACTGTGGGAACGTCGGCCACGGGACCGGCGTGTTGGGATCGCCGTTCTTGCCGGTCTGCAGGGTGAACGTCATGTCGTCGACCTTGGTGGCCACGATCTTGCCGTCGGGGCCCTTGGCGACGTCGCGCATCGCGCCCTGCACGAGCAGGCCGGTCCAGGTGCGGTTGAAGTTGTCGATGACGGCGTCGGCGTTGAGCGGCGTGCCGTCGGTGAAGCTGATGCCGGCGCGGACCTTGATCGTCCACTGCGTGTAGTCGTCGTTGGGTGTGATGCTCTCGCCGAGGAACGGGTGCACCTGGCGGTCGTCGCCGGTGACGAACAGCGGCTCGATGAACGTGCGGATGCGGAACTGGCAGTACGAGTCGCACTGCACGGCGGCCGGCGTCCACGGTGAGCCGACCTCCGCCTCGCCGCCGACGACGAGCTTGCCGCCGTAGACCGGATCGCCCTTCGGCGCGGGCAGCGTGGCCGGTGGCTCCAGCGTCGTCTCGGTGCTGCCGCCGTCGGTGCTGGCGGTCGTCGTCGCCGTCGAATCGTCGGTGGTGGTGGCCGTCGAGTCGCCGCCACTCGTGGTGGTCGGGGCGGCCGTGGTGGTCGCGGCCGGCTCCGTGGTGTCGCTGCCGACGGAGTCCTCGTCCTTCTTGTTGGAGCACGCTGCGGCCACCAGGCCGAAGCCGAGTGCCAGCGCGGCGAGCCGCCGTGCGCGCCGTCGATGAAGTGGTTGCGTCGATCGCACCGCGGTGTCCCCTTGGGTGTGTGTTCTTGCTGCCGTTCCGCCGGATCGTCGTGTGGTGACGACGGTCACGGGCCTGCGGGGAGGATACCCATGGGTAGCCAGAGACTTTGGAGAGCCCCGTTGCCAAATGGCCAACCGCCTCCGATCTGTAACGTCGCCCCGTGGCTCGCCCCCGCACCCGTCACGAATCGGTCGCCGCGATGCGCGCCGGTTCCCACCTCGACCTCGACGACCATCGGACCGACGAGACGTTCGGGTGGGAGAAGGAGGCGGCCAAGGCGGCGTTGGTCGACGAGCTGGCCGTCGTGTCCGAGCTCCAGACGCGTCTGTTCGCCGAGAAGTCTCGGGCGCTGCTCGTCGTGTTGCAGGCCATGGACGCCGGGGGCAAGGACGGGGTGATCCGCTCGGTGATGACCGGCGTCAACCCCGCCGGCGTCAAGGTCGCCTCGTTCGGCGTGCCGAGCGACGAGGAGCTCGATCACGACTACCTGTGGCGCATCCACCGCCAGGCGCCGGCACGCGGCCAGATCGGCGTCTTCAACCGCAGCCACTACGAGGACGTGCTGGTCGTGCGGGTGCACGAGATCGTCCCGAAGCCGGTGTGGCGTCGGCGCTATCGCCAGATCCGGGAGTTCGAGCGGACCCTCGGCGAGGAGGGCACCCCGGTCGTCAAGCTTTTCCTGCACGTCTCCAAGGAGGAGCAGCGGCTGCGCATGCAGGACCGCATCGACAGCGCCGACGAGCGTTGGAAGTTCCGCAAGGGCGACCTCGACGACCGGGCCCGGTGGGACGACTTCATGGCCGCCTTCCGCGATGCGCTGCGCGCCACCTCCACCGACGCCGCGCCGTGGTACGTCGTGCCGGCCGACCGCAAGTGGGTCCGCAACCTCGCCGTGGCCCACATCCTGCGGCACCACCTCGAGCAGCTCGACCCGCAGTACCCGCAGCCGGAAGAGGGCATCGAGGGCCTCGTCGTCACGTGAGGGGCGCGCTTCGAGCGCACGTCACTTGACGGTTTGTACAGTTCCGGCCGTGGGCGTACTGGTCGCAGCGACCTTGCACGAGGCCGTGGCGGCCATCGGTGCGCATCCCGACGCCCTGGTGCTGGCCGGCGGCACCGACCTGATGGTCGAGATCAACGAGGCCCACCGGGTGCTGTCCGGTGACGAGACGGTGATCGCCGTGAACCGGGTGCCCGAGCTGCGGGCGTGGTCGGTGGACCCCACTGCGGGCATGGTGCGCCTCGGGGCCGGCGTGACCTACGCCGAGCTCGCCCGCGCCCCGCTGTCCGACCTGCTGCCGGCCCTCGGGCAGGCGGCCCGCACCGTCGGGTCGCCGCAGATCCGCAACGCGGCGACGATCGGCGGCAACCTGGCGACGTGTTCGCCGGCCGGTGACGGCCTGCCGGTGCTGGCCGCCCTCGACGCGGTGGTCGAGCTGATCGGGCCCGACGGGACGCGCGCCATGCCGGTCGGCGACTTCATGACGGGGGTCAAGCGCACGGCGCGTCGTCCGGACGAGCTGCTGACCGCCGTCACGATGCCGCTCCTCGACGGGTGGCAGGGCTACGCCAAGGTCGGTGTGCGCAACGCGATGGTGATCGCCATCGCCGGCGCCTGCCTCGCCGTCGACGGCCCCGGCCGCAACGTGCGCATCGCCCTCGGTTCGGTCGCCCCGACCGTCGTGCGGGCCCCCGACGCCGAGGCGTTCGCCGCGACGGCCGTGGACTGGGACGCCGGGACCGTCGCCGACGATGCCGTCGCCCGCTTCGCGTCGCTGACGGCCGCCGCGGCGCGGCCGATCGATGACCACCGGGCCAGCGCTGCCTACCGACGGCGAGCCGTCGAGGTGCTGGCCGGTCGGCTGCTCCGGAGGGCGTTTCCCGGGACATGAGCGAGCAGTACGCGCTCCACGTGAACGGGACGGCCCATCCCGTCGCCGACGCCTGGCTCGGCGAGAGCCTGCTCTACGTGCTGCGCGAGCGGCTCGGCCTGTACGGCGCCAAGGGGGCATGCGAGCAGGGCGAGTGCGGCTCGTGCAGCGTCCTCGTCGACGGCGAGCTGGTGTGCGCCTGCCTCGTGCTCGCGGCGACCGCGCTCGACGTGCCGGTGACCACGATCGAGGGCCTCGCCGAACCAGGCGTGCCGAGCGACGTGCAGCGGGCCTTCGTCGATGCCGGCGCCGTGCAGTGCGGCTTCTGCACCCCCGGCCTCGTGATGGCCGCCCACGCGCTGCTCGACCGCAACGTCACCCCGACGGTGACCGAGATCCGCGAGGAGCTCTCGGGGAACATCTGCCGTTGCACCGGGTACGGGCGCCTGATCGAAGCCGTGCAGCAGGTGGCCGTCGCGCGGAGCCGACGTTGACCCTCCTCGACCAGGCCCGGCGCGTCGGCGGTGGACGCCTCGGCGACTCGCCGGCCCGCCCCGACGGGATGATCAAGGCCCAGGGCAGCTTCGCGTTCTCGTCGGACCTCCCGATCGACGGCGCGGCGTGGGGCGCGACCCTGCGCTCCCCGCACCCCTACGCGCGCATCGTCGCCATCGACACGGCGGCCGCGCTGGCGATCGCCGGCGTCTCCGCCGTGCTGACCGCCGAGGACGTGCCCGGCAAGCTCACCTACGGGTTGATCTCGGCCGATCAGCCGGTGTTCGCCACCGAGTACGTGCGCTACGTCGGCGAACCGGTCGCTGCCGTGGCCGCCGACCACCCCGAGACCTGCCGGCGGGCGCTGGCGGCCATCGAGGTGACGTACGAGGTGCTCGACCCGCTCCTCGACGTCGAGGCGGCGATCGCCGGGTCGCACCCGCCGATCCATCCCGACGGCAACATCTTTCGCCATCAGGTGATCCGCTGCGGTGACGTCGACGCCGTCGGCGAGGTCGTCGTCGAGGGCACCTACGAGATCGGGATGCAGGACCAGGCCTTCCTCGGGCTCGAGGCGGCGATGGCCATCCCCGACGACGACGGACTCGGTGTCGAGCTCTACGTCGCCACGCAGTGGCTGCACGAGGATCGCAAGCAGGTCGCCGCCTGCCTCGGCCTCCCCGAGGACAAGGTGCGGCTCGTGCTCGGCGGCGTGGGCGGGGCGTTCGGAGCTCGCGAGGACATCAGCCTGCAGGTCCACACGTGCCTGCTCGCGTTGCGCCTCGGTCGGCCGGTGCGCGTCGCCTACACGCGGGCCGAGAGCTTCCTCGGCCACGTGCACCGCCACCCGGCGACGATCTGGATGCGCCACCACGCCGACCTCCGATGGGCGGATCGTCAAGATCGAGTCCCGGTTCGTGCTCGACGGCGGCGCCTACGCGTCGACGTCACACGCCGTGCTGCTCAACGCGATCACCCAGGCCCAGGGCCCGTACAAGTGCCCGAACGCGTTGGTCGAGGGATGGGCGATCCGCACCAACCACCTGCCGTGCGGTGCGATGCGCGGCTTCGGCGTCGTCCAGGCCTGCTTCGCCCATGAGGGTCAGATGGACAAGCTCGCCGCGGCGTGCGGCATCGATCCCGTCGAGCTGCGCCTGCGCAACGCCATGGAGACCGGCGACCGGTTGATCACCGGGCAGGTCGTCGAGAGCGTCGCCCCGGTCGCCCGCTGCATCCGCGAGACGGCGGCGCTGCCGATGCCCGACACGCCGATCGGCGTCGCCCCCGACGTCCCGGGCGCGATCGACCCCATGCGCCTGCCGGGTGGGGCCGGGCTCACCGCCGACGTCGGCCACGTCTACCGCGGCATCGGCTACGGCGTGGCGATCAAGAACCTGATGTACTCCGAAGGCTTCGACGACTACTCGACGGCGCGCTGCCAGCTGGCCGACGGCGTCGCCACGCTGAAGTTCGCCACGTCCGAGGTCGGGCAGGGGTTCGTGACGATCGCCCAGCAGATCGCCCGCACGGTGCTCGGTGTCGACATCGTCGTGCTCGACACGATCGACACCGGGATCGGCTCGGCCGGCTCGACGTCGGCGTCGCGACAGACGTGGATGAGCGGCGGCGCCGTCGACGCCGCCTGCCGGGCCGTCCGGGAGCGGCTGTTCGAGCAGGTCGGCGCCGCCAACGGCATCGACCCGCTGCGGTTCGTGATCGAGGGCACCGAGGTCGTCGACTCGATGGGCAACCTGCGGGTTCCCGTCGCCGACGCCACCGTCGGCCTGCACCTCGACGAGACGGTCGAGTACCACCACCGTCCGACCGAGGATCTCGACGAGGACGGCCAGGGCAACTGCCACATGGCCTTCGCGTTCGTCGCCCACCGCGCCGTCGTCGACGTGGATCCCGAGCTCGGCCTCGTCAAGGTGGTGCAGGTCGCGACGGCCCAAGACGTCGGTCGGGCGCTCAACCCGCTGTCGGTGCTCGGTCAGATCGAGGGCGGCATCAGCCAGGGCCTGGGGCTGGCGGTGATGGAGGAGATCGTCCAGGTCGACGGCCGGATCCGCAACGCCAGCTTCACCGACTACCTGCTGCCGACGTTCCTCGACATGCCCGACGTCGTCGCCACGCTGATCGAGGAGCCCGACCCGCAGGCCCCCCTCGGCGCCAAGGGGGTCGGCGAGCCGCCGTGCATCTCGGTGACCCCGGCGATCGCCGCCGCGATCCGCGACGCCCTGCGCCAGCACGACGGCGTCGGCAAGCCGATCGACCGGGTGCCGGTGCGCCCGTCGGACATCGCGTTGTGACGAACGGACGCTCTGTGTCACCGGATACGTCGTCGACGACGTATGCGGTGACACGGAACGTTCGGTAGGTTCGGCGGCATGGCAGCCCCCGACCTGTCCGAGCGGGAGATCATGGCGTGGGAGACGTTCGGCGTCGCCTCTCGGGAGATCGCCCAGATGGTCGCCGACGACGACTACGAGCCGGACATGATCCTGGCGATCGCCCGGGGTGGCCTGCTCATCGGCGGCGCCCTCGGCTACGCCCTGTCGGTGAAGAACGTCTACACGATGAACGTCGAGTTCTACACCGGTGTCGACGAGCGTCTCGAGGTGCCGCGCATCCTGCCGCCGGCGCCGGACTTCGTCGATCTCCACGACGCCCGCATCCTGATCGCCGACGACGTCGCCGACACCGGCCACACCCTGCGCAGCGTGCAGGCGTTCTGCGAGGGCAAGGTGGCCGAGGTGCGCACCGCGGTGCTCTACGAGAAGTCGCACTCCGTCGTGCAGTGCGACTACGTGTGGAAGCGCACCGATCTGTGGATCAACTTCCCGTGGAGCGACAAGGACCCCGTCGCCAAGCGGGAGTGGGCCGTCAAGGACGCGTAGCCCGCCACGCCCGCCGGCGGTCAGATGCGGTCAGAGCGCCCGCCTGTAGGCGGTCCGACGGAGCGATCTGGGCGGGCGGCGTGCCACTCCGGCATCCGGGCGGGCTCCGTGACGACAGTTGTCACCGAGCCCACCCAGATTGGGCCTGACCGACGGACCATCGTCGGATCCGTCCGACAACTCCGGGTGGCTGCGCGCTTGGCTTGGTCGCGATCAGACCTGCGGATCGACGCAAGAGCGCGACCAAAGCGCTGCGGACGGGCGCTCTCATTCGAGGGCGTAGCAGATCGCTGCCTCCTCGACGCGCTGCAGCGCGGCGAAGACACTTGCGTCCTGACCCGTGTTCCCCTGTGTGCGCTGCAGTGAGATCGACGCGGTTGCCGATCGTCGACCATCGGGCGAGGCGGCGGCGAACTGCGTGTAGCCGAAGAAGTTCCCGGTGTGGCCGTACACGGTGCCGCACGCGGTGTCGTACCGGAACAGGGCCATGCTGGCCGAGTTGTCGCCCGGTCCGCGGGGTTCGGAGCCACCGCCGGGGATGAAGAGGTCTTGCTGGGCGGCGCGCGCGCGTCGCCGTACAGCGTGCCGCCGACGTAGCCACGGATGAAGTCGTTGAGATCGCCGGGGGTGGAGACGATCCCGCCCGATGCCCACGCATACCCGGCCGAGAAGACCGTGCTCAGATCCTCCAGCTTGCCGTCGGGGTCGAGTGCGTAGCCGTGGAACAGGGGGTCGGGCATCTCGGTCTCGGCCGGCAGCGACGTCTGCTCGAGCTCGAGCGGCCCGAACACCTGCTCGGCCAGGACATCCGCGTACGACTTGCCGGTCACTGCCTCGAGCATCAACCCGACGACGATGTTGTCCGAGTTCGAGTACTCGTATTGACTTCCCCTGGGGAACACGAGCGGCTTGTCCTCGACCCACGCCAGCAGCTCGGTGGGCGGCGGCGCCACACCGGGCGAGTTCGTGAGCGCCTCGACGAACGCATCGGTCTTCGTGTAGTCCGGGAGCCCGCTGGTGTGGTCGAGCATCTGGCGCACCGTGACGTCGTGCCATGCCTGGGGCAGGTCCGGCAGGCGTTCGCCGATCGTGTCATCGAGCGCCAGGACGCCGTCGTCGACGAGGGCCAGGACGGCGGCCCCTTGGAACGCCTTCGCCACGCTGGCGACTCGCATGTGGTCGTCGACGCTCGGCGCCGCGTCCGACCCCACCGCGGCCACCCCCGCCGCGTGCACCGAACGAGCCGCCCCGCGCTGCACCACGACGATCGCCCCCGGCGGACCGCCTGGCATGGCCACCAGCTCCTTCACCGCCTGGTCGAGCGCCTCTTGGCGATCGGGCCCGGCATCGTTGGCCGACGAGTCGCTGCACGCGGCCAGCAGCGTCGCCACCGCGGCGACGATCGACACGACGTGGAACCCGTGGCGCCGGCGCGTTCGCATCCGACCAGCATTGCCGCTCGACTGGCGTGTCGAGTGGGTCACGACAGGTTCAATCCGCAATTGTCTGCCCTCCGGCGGTCGTCGTCGGCGACGGTGATCGGCGCGCCGCGTGAACGTGCAACGTGGCCGACCTCGCCGCCGTTCAGTTGGTCTGTTGGATCGAGGCGGCGACGTTGCCGACGTCGTCGTTGGCCGCGAACACGCCGTCGATGTCGGGGAACGTGCTGTCGGTCGAGATGATCGCGAACGCGAACTTCCGGCCGGATTTGGTGTCGATGTAGCCGCCGAGGGCCTTGGTGGCGATGCGGTAGCGCAGGTTGAACGTGTCGCCACCGAAGAGCGTGCCGGTCTTGGCGGCCACCTTGCCGGCGGCGGGGCCGCCCGGGCTGACCAGCGCCAGCGATCCGTCGACGCCGAGGATCGGGAGTGTTGCCTTCCATCGGTCGGCGTCTGGACGCTTGGCCATGATCGTTTCGAGCTGCACCTGGTTCGCTGCCGTGATCAGGTTGCCGGTCAGGCCGGACCCGTCGATCAACGATGCCGTCGTGGTGTCCATGCCGGCGGCCCGCCAGATCGCGGCTGCTTTGACCATGCCGTCGGCGCACTCGGTGCTGCCGGCGACGACGGCCAGCCGGCAGATCATGGTCTCGGCGCCGAGGTTGTAGCTGACCTTGAGGACGTAGGTCAGCTCCTCGGCCAGCGGCAGCGATGTCAGTTGCGCCACCGTGGGTGCGGCCTGGACGTCGGCGGTCGGCGGCAGCTGGGCGTCGGGGTTGGTGGCGACCGGATCTGCGGACACGGTGACACCGGCGCGTCCCAGCGCTTCGATGAAGGCGGTGCGGGCGAACGTGGCGGGGTCGGGGACGGCGTAGATGTTCACGACGGGTCCGGCATCGGCAGCGAGGGTGCCCGACAGGACCACGACGCCGTCTTCGGGTGAGCTGACGGTGATGTCCTTGGGTTGGCCGGCGGCGACGGTCTGGACCTCGCTGCGCACGGTCCACGGCGCGATCTGCGGTCGCATCTCGGCGGTCGCGGGTTGGCCCTCGGCGCCGGGGGTGATGGTGAAGTCCAACACGTTGTTGTTGATGATGATCGGGGTCACCGGGCCGTTCTCGAGGCGGTGAGGTCCCCACAGCCGGTTGTCGATGATCACGTCACCGGACACCGTGCTGATGCCGGCCGCTTTGACCTGGGCGGCCAGATCGTTCAGCCCGGTCAGCGGATCCTCCGGGGTCAGCGTGGCACCGGGGATGGCGTTGGCGTCGTTGTGGTCCAAGTTGGCGAAGTCGATCGTGCCGTCCGGCTTGGTGCGGCCGCCCATCGTGAGATCGCCCTGGCCGACGAGGACCAGGTTGCCGGTCAGCGTGCCGTCAGCGACCTCACCAATGCGCTTGACCGGGGTGACGACGGTCGAGTCCGGGCCGAACTGCAACCACGCGGCGCCGCTGCTGTAGGTCTTGGTCACCGAGCCGGCTGGGAACAGCGTCGTGTCGTTGTAGGAGATCACCGTCTCGCCGGTCTCGAGGTCGCGCACCGAGATCGCCCACTGCCCCTGCGAATACGGCGGCTTGTTCATGATCGCAACGGCCGCCGCGTCGAGACCGGGCACGTCCCCGATCCGACCTCCCGCTGCGACCGTGGTCCCCGGCGCAGCCGAGCTGCTGGGGGCGGACGACGCACCAGTGGTCGTCGGCGCGGCATCGGTCGTCGAGGGGGCTGCGGTCGTCGTCGACGCCACCGTCACCGTCGTCTCCGTCGAGTCGGACGAATCGTCCGTGCACGCAGCAACGCACAGCAACGCCGCCGACACCGCGATCGCGAGGCACCCGCGGCTCCGAACCCGGGTGGGATCGACCGCTCGTGGACGGTGAGCGAGCGCGTCGTCGCGGGCCGCGAGCGGCGTCGCGGTGTCGTCCTGATCGGTGCGCATGCACGGACCATGAACCGTTCGACCGAGCGAGTCAAGCACGACCGCGAACCTCCGTGGTGAGATCCGTGTACTGCACGGATGACAACGAGACGACGGTGTGCGTAGGTGCTCAGACAGGCGACGAAGGCGGCGATGACGGCGACTCGGAGACGGGGCCTGCCGCGCCCACGAGTTGGCTGGGCTCGGTTCGAAGCGATAGAGCAGTGGTCGCGTCGTCGGGCGTGTCATCGCCCGGCTGGTGGACGCACCAACGGATGGGGGCGAGATGCGGTTCGAGCCGACGGAGTTGACGGTCGAGGAGTTGGCGCTCCAGGCCGAGGTTCGCGAGTTCCTGGCGTCCGAGCTGCCGAGGGGCACGTTCGAACCGGGACTGGGGATGGGTGCCCACCGCGACCCCGGGCTTCTCCAAGGCGATGGCGGCGCGGGGGTGGGTCGGGATGGCGTTGCCGGCGCGCTACGGGGGTCGCGACCGCACGGCGGTCGATCGCTTCGTGGTCGTCGAGGAGCTCTTGCGGTGGGGAGCACCGGTCGGTCATCACTGGGTCGCCGATCGGCAGACCGGTCCGGTGATCAACCGGTTCGGGACCGAGGAGCAGAAGGAGCGGTTCCTGCCGGCGATCTGTCGCGGTGAGCTGTCGTTCTCGATCGGGATGAGCGAGCCCGACTCGGGCAGCGATCTGGCTTCCGTGTCGACACGGGCGACTCGTGCCCAGGACGGCTGGTTGCTCAACGGGACGAAGATCTGGACGAGCGGCGCCTACGAGAACGATTGGTTCGTCGTGCTCTGCCGCACCGGCGATGACGAGGGCGATCGCCATCACGGTCTCAGCCAGCTGCTGGTCGACCTGCACAGCGACGGGTTGGAGATCCACCCGATCCGCTTCCTGGACGGCAGCTCGCACTTCAACGAGGTGGTCCTCAACGACGTGTTCGTGCCCGACGAGCTGGTGCTCGGCGGGGTCGGCATGGGATGGGCGCAGAACACGTCGGAGCTGGCCTACGAGCGCGGTGGGCCCGACCGCTGGCTGTCGACCTTCCTCGTCGTCGAGAACTGGTTGCGCGAGCATCCGGACGACGCGGCAGGGGAGCGCGGCGCGTTGCTGCTCGGCGACCTCGTCGCCCGCTGGTGGGCGCTGCGCCAGCTGTCGTTGTCGATCGCCCGCAAGATCGATCGCGGCGAGGCCCCTGCGGTCGAGTCGGCACTTGTGAAGGAGATGGGAACCCGCTTCGAACAGGACGCGCTCGAACGCGTCGTCCAACTCGTCGAGGTCGAACCGTCACCGGCGTCGACGTCGCTGTTCGAGCGGCTGCTGGCCGCGGCGATCCTCACCGGTCCGTCGTTCACGATCCGGGGCGGCACGATCGAGATCCTCCGCTCCGTCGCCTCGAAGGGCTTGGAGTCATGAGCGACCAGCTGCTCGTCGATTCCGCCAGCCGGCTGTTCGCCGACGCGTGCACCCACGCCGTCGTGCAGGACGCCGAGCGCGATGGTTGGGCGCCGACGGTGTGGCAGTCCGTCGCCGACGCCGGCTTCCCATGGGTGTCGATCGCCGAGTCGGCGGGCGGCTCCGGAGGCACGTTGACCGACGCCGCGGCCATCCTCACGATCGCCGGCGCCCACGCCGCGCCGATCCCGCTGGCGGAGACCGGTCTGCTCGGCGGCTGGCTCACCGCGGCTGCCGGACTGGCGCTGGCCGAAGGACCCGTCACCGTTGCTCATCACGCCGACGACACGCTCGCGCTGTCCGGCACCACGATCTCCGGACGCGCCGTGCACGTCGCGTGGGGCCGTCGCGCCGAGCGGCTCGTTGCGTTGGTCCCGGACGGAGCTCGCTGGATGGTCGCGTCGATCGCGGTCGACGCGGCGACCGTCGAGCCGGGCGTCAACCTCGCCGGCGAGCCACGCGACACCGTCGTCTTCGACCGCGCCACCGCTGACGTCGCGCCTGCGCCCTCGTGGCTCGACCCGGACGCGCTCCGTCAGCGCGGTGCGTTGACGCGGGTGCTGATGATGGCCGGGGCACTCGATCGGATGAGTCGGATGACCGTCGGCTACACCCGTCAACGACGCCAGTTCGGAAAGCCGGTCGCGCAGTTCCAGGCCGTCCAGCAACATCTCGTCCACGCCGCTCAGCACGCCGCGTTGGTGACGATGGCGGCCGACGTCGCCGTCGCGGCCGCCGAACGCGGCCCGGCCACGTTCGAGATCGCCGCCGCCAAGGTCCTGGCCGGCCAGGCTGCCGCGTCGGCGACGCGTGCCGCTCACCAGGCCCACGGCGCGATGGGCATGACCCAGGAGTACCCGCTCCAACACCTCAGCCGACGACTGTGGTCATGGCGCCATGAGTACGGCCACGACACCGCATGGAGCGCTCGGCTCGGCCGGGCATCGGCCGCGGCCGGTGCCGACGCCCTGTACCCGTCGATCACCGCCGGGTCGGGCTCGCTCACCGTCTGACACCGACAGCCGCCGGGATCGTTCGTCAACGACGCGGGATCTCGAACCCGAACGTCGAGCCGACGCCCTCGGCGCTGTCCACCCAGATCCGGCCGCCGTGCTGTTCGACGATCCCCTTGGCGATGGCCAGCCCCAGGCCGGCGCCGCCCTTCTCCCGGGCGTCGGACGGATCGACCTGCTGGAAGCGGTGGAAGATCACGCCGAGCTTCTCCGGCGGGATGCCGCGGCCGGAGTCCGCCACGACGAAGCGGACGACGGCGCCATCGGCGGCCGCCCGCACGACGACGACCTGGTCTCGCGACGAGAACTTCACGGCGTTCGACAGCAGGTTCGTCAGCGTCTGCACGATCCGATCCGGATCCGCCCACACCCGGCCGTCGGCGGCTGCGGTCTCCACGCTGACGCCGGCGCCGTTGGCGGTCGGCGTCACGATGCGGACGGCCTTCGCGACCAGGTCGGCAGCGTCACATTCCTCGTGCGCCAGCGCGATGTGGCCGTTGGTCATCCGCTCCACGTCGAGGATGTCGTTGATGAGGATGATGAGGCGGTCGGCGTTGTCGACCGCGATGTCGACCATGCGGCTGGCCTTCTCGGGCAGCTCGCCGCCGAGGCCCGACCCGAGCAGACCGAGGGAGCCGCGAACGGACGTGAGCGGCGTCCGCAGCTCGTGGCTGACGACCGACAGGAACTCGTCCTTCATCCGCTCCACGGCGCGCCGCTCGCCGATGTCACGGAACACGAGGACCGCGCCGCGCGTCGGACCGCGAGCGTCGAACGGGGTGAGCGAGAACTCGGCGGGGAACGCCGTGCCATCGGCCCGGATGAACTCCTCGTCGGCGTCCGAGCGGAAGCCGCCGCGGTCGAGCCTCGACGACAGCGGGCAGCTCGGCTCGTCGCACGCCGGCCCGTGGACGATGTCGTGCAGGCTCGCGCCGACGATGTCGTCCGCCGAGCGGTCGAGCATCGTCAGCGCCGCCGGGTTGGCGAAGGCGATCGTCTCGTCCCCGTCGAGGCCGACGATCCCATCGGCGGCGCCGGTGAGGATGAGGCGCTGGCGGGTGCCGCTCTCGGCGAGCTCGGAGTTGCGCTTGACGAGGGCCCGCCGCAGGTCGGCGGCCTCGAGCAGCGCGACGAGTTGGCGGACGATCACGAGCCCGGCGATCACGACGGCGAGGACGCCGAGCACGGCGTCGAGGCCGTCGCCGACGGTGAGCTCGAGGACGCCGACCAGCAGGGCCAACCCGAGGGGGACGTAGGGGATGACCAGCTGGCCCTTGGCCACCTCGCCGGCATCGTGGGGCACCGCGTCCTCCGCCATCGGCAGTGCTGCGGCCAGGGCGATCAGGAGGAACCCGGCGACCCACCCGGCATCCACGGCGTTGCCGAGTCCGTACGAGTCGCTGGCCGAGAGGTAGGCGAAGCTGCTGTCGCCGACGGCGAAGAAGATGAGGCCGCTGCCGACGAGCGCCAGCACGACGCGCCACCGTCCCCGGGCGAGCGCCAGCGCCGAGAAGACAGCGCCGGCCAGCACGATGTCGGTCGCCGGGTAGGCGAGGGCCACGACCTGGGCGAGGGCGGACTCGGAGCTGGCGTCGACCGCGGCCCCGAGCGCGGTCGCCCAGCTCACGAACAGCAACGAGGCGGCGATGATCAGCCCGTCGAGCAGGACCTGGTACCGGCTCCATGATCGCCGTGGCGCGAAGGGGAAGAGGAGCACGCCGACGACGGCCAACGGGACGAACGCCAAGTAGCCGAGGTCCGCCAGCGACGGGAACGGCGCATCGCCCACGCGCAGCTCGTACGACGACCACACGGCCTGCCCGGCCGCCCACGCCGCCGATGCCGCGGCCAACCACGCCCACGCCCGCCGCGTCGCACGGCGCCGGCGGGCGGCCCAGAGGCATGCCAGCGTGGCGACCACGGCCGCCGCGAGCTCGGCCAGGTCGTTGACCCACACCGTCGTCGTGGCGCCGCCGATCTCGAGGTGGACCCAGACCACGAAGGCCGCCACGACGAGGACGGCCAGGAGGGCGAGCGCCGCGAACTGCCTGGCCGCCGAGCCCGACGAGGCGCCGACCGGGACCACCGTGGCCCGGCGATCCCGGGCGGTGGTCACCTCACGCGACCGCACTGGCCCCCACGTCCGCGGTGGATCGCGGTCGGGCGGCGGTCAGCCGCTGCGCCGCCGTGGTGCCGAGCATGCCGATCCTTCCTGCGTCACGCCCGACTGACCACGAAGCGTAGTCAGGTGCCCCGTGGCGAGAAGGTCCAAACGGACGTCGGTGCAGGGCGGCGGAGACTCGCCGAGGTCAGAGGCGGGCGCCGACGAGGCGCTGCAGCTGCTGCTTGACGGCGGCGGGCGGGACGACGCCGAGCAGCCGGCCGTCGCGCCACACGGTCACCACGGGCCGCAGCGGGTTGAGCCGAGGCAGCACGGTGGCCAGCTCGTCGTCGGGGTCGGCGCGCGCCAACCGGCTGAACGGCGCCATCAGCGTCGTCAGCATCGTCCACTGGCGCTGTTCGACGGGAACCGCCCACAGCTGGTCCTCGAGGACGAGGCCGTCGAGGTTGCCGTCATCCCCACGCACGGCGACGGCGCCGGCGCCGCCGATGCGCTGGCGCTGCCAGATCATCGAGTCGGTGTCCATGTCGTGGCCGGTCTCGGCCACGCCGTACCAGGTCAGGGCGCCGACGGTCACGCCTTGCAGCCGCTCGCCGATGTCGGCGTAGGAGACCTCGGCGCGGGCGTTCATGCCGACGAACATGGCGGTCAGCAGCACGAAGATGCCGTTGCCCTGGTGGGTCAACACGAGGCCGACACCGAGGGCCGCGAGGGCCCACGCGATCAGCCGTCCGGCCTGTCCGGCCTCGCGCATCGCCCGGTAGCGGTTGCCGTGCTGGCTCCACCGCACGGCGCGCACGATGCGACCACCGTCGAGCGGGGAGCCGGGCAGCAGGTTGAAGACCCCGAGCGCGGCGTTCACGAGGCCGACCCATGCGCAGACCCGCAGCAGGTCGAGCGGGGCGTCGAGGGCGTACAGGGCGAAGCTGGCGCCGATGCCCACGGCGCCGATGGCCAGGCTGGCGAGCGGTCCGGCGGCGGCGATCCAGCCTTCGGCGCGCGGCGTCGACGGCTCGCGCTCGAGGCGGGCCATGCCGCCGAGCGCCCAGAGGTCGATCGACGTGGTCGAGATGCCGTAGCGGCGAGCGACGAGCGCGTGGGCGGCTTCGTGGATGACGATCGAGGCGAAGAAGGCGAGGACCACCACGATCGTGCCGAACAGGCCGAAGTCGGGGTACAGCGCGCCGCCGACGATGGCGCCGACGAGGACCGCGCTCCAGTGGATCCGCAACGGGGCCCCGGCGAGGCGGCCGAGCGATATCGATCCGGACAGCATCGGTGGGGACAGGCTACTCCTCGCCCGATCACGGCGGTCGGTGTGAACTCGGTGTGATGACCGGGACTCAGGCGGTGCGGGCGAGGACGACCGTCGCGCAGTTGCGCCCGCTGGCCCCCCAGACCCCGGCGCCGGGGAACGTGGCCGCACCGGTGAGGAACAAGCCCGGCACCGTCGTCTCGTAGCCGGTCAGCTCGGGCTGGGTGCTGCGCAAGGCGGCCAGCGGGCCGCCGGCGAAGCTCGCCGCGTGGCCTTCCGGGAGTCGGAACTCGCGCTCGTAGACGTCGGGCGTCATCGCCCGCCAGTCGACGATCGACTCCAGGAACCCCGGTTCGCAGCGCGTCGCGAACAGCTCCAACCACCGTCGCGGCTCGGCCGATCCGGCCCAGCCGCCGGGGCGCGCGTACGGGGTCAGCAGGACCTCGAGGCTCAGGACATGGTGCCCCGGCGGGGCCATCGTCGGATCGGCGATCGTCGGCACGTTGGCGAGCAAGGCCGGTTGCTCGAGGACGTCGCCGGCCGCCAGCAGCGTCACGGCGCGGTCCATCTCGGCGACCGTCGGCGCCACCGTGAGCGTCGGCGACAGGGAGCGTCCATCGCGCAGCATCGGTTCACGGTCGAGCACGGCGTCGATCTTCGACTCGTAGCCCGGCGCGCTCGCGGGCGTCCCGCCAGCGCGAGATGAGCGCCGCCGACTCCGCTGGCGGGTCGCGCAGCCACTGCACGAGCGTGCGCTGTGGGTCGCACGCCGACACGACGATCGATGCCGACAGCTCGGTGCCGTCGGCCAGGGTGACGCCGGCGACGCGTCCGGCGTCGCAACGGATGGCGGCGACCGCCGCGTCGCATCGCACGACACCCCCGGCGCTGCGCACCGCGGCGGCCAGGGCCTCCGTCAGCGCGCCGCTGCCCCCGACCGGGCGGCCGACCTGGCCGACGTGCTTCATGGCGTACGAGATCGCCCCCAGCCCGGTGCCCTTCCACTCGGGCGAGATGCCCCACACCATCGGGCCGAGCACGAGACCGGGGCCGATGACGGCATCGTGGTGGAAGAACGACCGCATCACGTCGGCCGCGCTGCGCCGGCTCCAACGCAGGATCGTCGGCACGCCGGCCAGGCGCCGGCGCAGGGCCAGCCGCGAGAGCCCGACGGCGGACGGCGGCTCGACTCCGGCGCGCAGGATCAGCTCGACGGCCGGACGAGCCGCGCGCACGTAGCGGCGGTATCCGTCGACCTCGTCGGGATACGTCGACGCCAGCTCGTCGATGGTGCGACCGACGTCGTGGTGGTGCAGCCACGACGGACCGCCCGACCACGCCACCGCCGTCCCCGACGGATCCATGTCCACGTAGCGCAGGCCATGGGCGGCGAGGTCGAGCTCGTCCGCCAACGGCGTCGTGCGGATCGTCGTGTGGTCGCAGTTGCAGATGTTCACCTGCGCCCCGGCGAACGTCTCCGACGCCGCCGTGCCGCCGACGATCGAGCGGGCCTCGAGCACGAGCGTGCGCAGCCCGGCTCGGGCGAGGTACGCCGCGGTCACCAGTCCGTTGTGCCCGCCGCCGATGACGATCACGTCGTGATCGGTGCCTGGGCGCAGCGCCAGCGGCGCCCGCGTCACCGGTCTGCTTCCTGCCCACCAGCCCATCTTGGCCGGCCGGTAGCGTGCGCGCGTGCCCGTCGATCGCCACCTCGCCCAGCTCCGAGCGCCCGACATCGCCCGCTGCCTGGGCCCGGGCAGCATCATCGTCCAGCCGCTCGGGGCCATCGAGCAGCACGGACCGCACCTGCCGTTCAACACCGACCTGCTCGTCGCCGAGCGGGTCGCCGAGGCGGCGCTCGCCGAGATCGGCGACGAGGTCGACGCCTGGCTGCTGCCCCCGCTGGCCTACACGAAGTCCAACGAGCATGCCTGGTCGCCCGGAACGGTGTGGCTGTCGGCGTCGACGCTCCTCGCCGTGCTCGACGACATCGGGCGCTGCGTGGCGATGACGCCCGCCAAGCGGCTCGTGTTCCTGAACGGCCACGGCGGCAACAGCGCGCTCGTCGGCGTCGCCAACCGCGAGCTGCGCCTGCACCACGGGCTGATGACGTTCCTCGCCCACCCGGGCCTGCCCGCCGATCAGGGCGGGTCGTCGCCGACGGACGAGCTCGGCATGGGGATCCACGGCGGCACCGACGAGACGTCGTTGATGCTGCACCTGGCCCCCGAGCTGGTCGACATGACGACCGCAGTGCGGCGGATCCCGGAGCACCTCGCCGACAACCGCTACGTGCGCTTCGGCGGCCCGGTGTCGTTCGGGTGGTTGTCCAACGACTTCGCCGACGACGGCCACATCGGCGACCCGACGGCGGCGACCGCGGCGCGCGGCGCCGAGCTGTTCGCCGGATCCGTCGCCGCGTTCGGCGCCGCGCTGCGGGAGATCGCGGCCTTCGAGTATCGGGTGTGAGGGACGACCTCCGCGTCGACGGCGCCCGGCTGTGGGCCCGCCTCGTCGAGCTCGGCGAGGTCGGCGCGATCAAGGGCCCGAACGGCGAGGAGGGGTGCGCCCGGCTCGCCCTCACCGATGCGGACCAGGCCGGACGCGACCTCGTCATCGGGTGGATGCGCGACCTCGGCCTCGACGTGACGGTCGACGCCATCGGCAACGTCGTCGCCACGCGCCCGGGCACCGACTCGACCGCCGCGCCGGTGCTGTGCGGCTCGCACATCGACACCGTCGCCACCGGTGGCCGCTTCGACGGGAACCTCGGCGTGCTCGCCGGGCTCGAGGTGATCGAGACGCTGGAGCAGCACGGCGTCGCCACCCGCCACCCGATCGCCGTCGCCTTCTTCACCGACGAGGAGGGCAGCCGCTTCGCGCCCGACATGCTCGGCAGCCTCGTGTTCGTCGGCGGGCTGCCCCTGGAGGAAGCCCTCGACGTGCGGGCGGTCGACGACGGCGCCCGGCTCGGCGACGAGCTCGACCGCATCGGCTACGCCGGCCCGTTGCCCTGCCCGACCGCCCGCCCGCCCCATGCCTACGTCGAGCTGCACATCGAGCAGGGGCCGGTGCTCGAGGACACCGGCGTGACCATCGGCGTCGTCGAGGGCGTGCAGGGCATCTCGTGGACCGAGGTGACGATCGAGGGTCGCTCGGCCCACGCCGGCACGACGCCGATGGCGGCTCGCCGCGACGCCGGCTTCGCGGCCGCCTCGCTGGCCGTCCACGCCCGGCAGATCGCGGTGACGATGGGCGGGGCGCAGGTCGCCACGGTCGGGCGCTTCGAGGTGCACCCCGACCTCGTCAACGTCGTGCCCAACGGGGCGACCCTGACGATCGATCTGCGCAACACCTCGGAGTCGCTCCTGCAGCAGGCCGAGCGCCACCTCGCCGACGCCGTCGTCGGCGTGGCCGCCGCCGAAGGGGTGCGCGTCACCACCCGCTCGCTGGCCCGCTTCGAACCGGTGGCCTTCGATCCGGCGACCATCGACCTCGTCGAAGCGACGGCGCAGCGGCTCGGGCACACGACGTTGCGGATGCCGAGCGGCGCCGGCCACGACGCCCAGATGCTCGCCCGCATCTGCCCGTCGGCGATGATCTTCACCCCCAGCGTGGCCGGCCTGTCGCACAACATCGCCGAGCACACCCATCCGGCGGACGTGACCGCCGGCGCCGACGTCCTGCTGCAGACGCTGCTCGCCCTCGCCGACTGACCGAATTCGTCCGGTGGGCCCCGTCCAGTGGGCCAGGATGGCGCCAGCGCGTAGGGCAGCGAGGGGGGACCATGGCGGCGAGCTTCGACGATGGGTACCGGCGGCCCTACGACCGGCTCGTGCGCGAGGCCCCGGGCGACGACGTCTATCCGCAGGCCGCGTTCCGCACCGAGTGGGGGCCGATCTTCCATCGCGGGCGTCTCGACGGGTCGGCGCGCGTGCTCGTGCTCGGCCAGGATCCGGCGACCCACGAGACGATCTGCCGGCGCATCCTGGTCGGTGAGGCCGGCCAGCGCCTGCAGGGCTTCCTGGCCAAGCTGGGGATCACGCGCAGCTACGTCCTGATCAACACGTTCCTGTATTCGGTGTACGGGCAGGGCGGTGGGACGAAGCACGTCAACGACGACGGGATCGTTGCCTATCGCAACCGTTGGCTCGACACGCTCGTCGAGCGCAACGAGCTCGATGCCATCCTGTCGCTCGGTCAGCTCGCCGACGTCTCCTACCAACGCTGGCGCGCCGAGACCGCCGTGCCCGGCGCCGAGACGGTTGCCCACCGCAACGTCATCCACCCGACCTACCCGGAGTCGGCGAGCGCCACCGGCACGATCACCAAGGCGGCGGCGATGGCCCGCCTCACCACGTCGTGGAACGACGCCCTCACCGCGCTGCACGGCACCGTGCATCCCGACGCGGCGGTCGCGCTGGTGCCCTACGGGGCGACGATCGCCAAGACCGACCTGGCGCCGATCCCGCCGATCGACCTGCCCGCGGGGCTGCCACCGTGGATGTGCGCGCTCGACGCCTGGGCGGCCCGCACCGGTGCCGACGCCCAGATCAAGCGAGCGACCATCACGGTCACGGTGCCCCGGACGAGCCGGACGTGGCCCGTGCTCCCGGCCAAGCCGGCGAAGAAGCAGGCCGCACCGGCGAAGGTGCCCTCCCGGCGACGCTGACCGGCGCCATCCGAGGGTTTCAGCGCATCGGAGGGTTTCGCAGCGGGTGGCCCCGGCGCGAAACCCTCGGATGGAGCTCACCCGGTCCCGGCAGCGCTGACCTCGACGCCGCGGCGCCACACCCGCCGCCCGGGTCCGCCCATGGCGATCGCTTCGCGGAGCGACGACGGCAGGGACGGCGATCAGGTCGGCGGGCTCGCCGGCGGCGATGCTGCTCGGGACCAGACCGGTGGCGCGGGCGGCCATCGCGGTCACGCACGTCCAGGCCTCGTCGGGCTGGAGGTGGGCCGTCAGGACCATGAGCGCCGCCGTCTCGAACGGGCACGCCCGGCCGAGCGGGTTGAACGGATCCTGCACGTTGTCGGCCCCAGCTGCGACCACCACGCCCGCCTCGCGCAGCGCCCGCACCGCGGTCACGCCCCGGGGCATCGCCTGCTGGTGCTCGCGGCCCTGGAGGTAGAGGTTCGTCGCCGGCAGGGCGACGACGGCGATGCCGGCAGCGGCGACCGCTTCCGCGACCTCCCGCTGGCGCTGCGCCGGCTTCATGCCCAGGCTGACGCAGTGGCTGGCCGTGACCGGCAGCTCGAAGCCGGTGGCGATGACCAGCTCGGCCAGCTCGGACAGCCCGTCGACGTCGTCGTCGAGCGTCTCGTCGGTGTGCAGGTCGAGCCCCACGCCGTGCTCGGCCGCCAGCTCGAGGTAGGTCTCGGTGGCCGACCGGGTGTCGAAGTCGAGGTGGGGGCAGCCGCCCACCAGATCGGCCCCGGCCGCCATCGCCTCGTGCAACAGGGCCCGCTGTGGCTGGCCGGGAGATCCGGCGACGGGCCAGCCGCACATCGCGACGATCTGCACGTCGATGACGTCGGCGACCTGGCTGCGCACCTTGACCAGCGCCTCGACGCTGCGCAGGCCGTGGTCGAGCGTCGTGTCGACGTGGGTCCGCACGGCGCGGTAGCCCTGGCGGGCGAACAGGCGGGCGGCCCGCTCGGCCCGCTCGGCGGTGTCCTCGATGCTGAGCGCCGGCCGGGCCGCGACCATCGCTTCGATGGCCCCGTTCAGGTCGCCGGTGCGGTTGACCAGGCGCTCGGCGAGGAACGCCTTGTCGAGGTGGGTGTGGGGCTCGACGGCGGCGGTCAGGAGGAGGTGCCCCGAGAGATCGGCGCCGGGGCCGCCGTCGGTCGGGCCCGGCGGGCGCACGGACTCGATCGTCGCGCCGCGCAGCGTCACGTCGGCCCGCGACCCGTCCGACCAGCGTCACCCCACGCAGCACCGTCCCGTCGTCGCCCATCGTCGGCAACCTACCCATTGGTACGCTCCGGCTCATCGGAGTCGCGCCAGGAGGTCCACCACCCATGCACCCCTTCGAGCTCGGTGCCTTCTTCTTCGGCGGCGTCGAGCTGGACGACGCCGGCGCCGGCCCGCCGGCCCCGATGGACCGCCGGATCTCCAACGATCAGGCGTGGAAGGCGACCACCGACTACGTCAGCTCGGCGGTGGAGGCCGAACGGCTCGGCTACGACTCGTTCTGGACCACCGAGCACCACTTCCAGCACGAGGGCTACGAGGTCATCCCGAACGGGATCCAGCTGTCGACGTGGATCGCCGCCCACACGTCGCGGATCCGCCTCGGCACGATGTTCAACGTCGTGCCGCAGTGGAACCCGCTGCGCCTGGCCGAGGACTTCTCGACGCTGCACAACCTGTCGGGCGGCCGCGGCATCCTCGGCGTCGGGCGCGGCACGGTGCCCCGGGAGGTCCTCCACCTCAACGACAAGGGGGTGTCGATCGGCTCCCACGACAACCCCGACCAGGCCGCCGACGACGACCGCAACCGGCGGGTCTTCGAGGAGTCGATGGACATCATCCGGATGGCCCTCGCCGAGGAGACGTTCTCCTACCAGGGCGAGTTCTTCCAGCTGCCGGTCCCGGGCATCCCCGACCGCGGCAGCACCGTCCAGCACCTGACCCTGGTGCCCCGGCCGCGGCACCCCTACGAGATCTGGCAGGCCGTCACCAGCCCGCCGACGTTGGACTACGTGCCCGTCGTCGGCCACGGCGCCGTGTTCTGGAACCAGCACCACGCCTTCATCAAGCGCTTCTGGGACACCTACGGGGCGCGCTACGCCGCCGCGCACGACGGGCAGGAGCTGGCCGACCACGAGAAGCGGATGCTCGTCATCGCGGTGCGCGTCGAGGACACCCACGAGAAGGCGGTCGAGACGGCGACGCCCGGTCACGACGAGTTCTGGAAGTTCCTCGGCCCGTACGGCTGGAGCCGTGGCTACATGGGCGCCGACGGCAAGCCGGCGCCGGCCGGGCTGATCCCGACGCTCGACCAGTCGATCGAGAACAAGACGATCCTGATCGGCTCGCCGGAGGAGGTCGCCGAGGGCATCGCCTTCTACCGCGACCTGCTCGGCCTGCGGCACCTGACGATCTTCCCGCACCTCCTGGGCGACCCCTACAAGAAGGCCGACGAGCAGATGGCCCGCTTCAAGGAAGAGGTCCTGCCCCTCGTCTGAGGCGGAGGGTGCGTCAAGACGGCAGATGCTCCGTCGGCATGCAAGAGCTCTGGACAAGGGGACTGGGCCGGGATGTGCTCCGGGTCTGGCTCGGTGCTGCGGACCGTCATCGTTCTGTGTCACCGCACAAGTCCCCGGGGACCTGTGCGGTGACACAGAGGTGAGCGACGCCGGCGGGGCGCTGCTTTGGTCGCGTCAGATGGCTCATTTCGACGGAAGACCGCGACCGAAGCGACGGCGGCGAACGATGGCCGGGTCCGGGCTCGGTGGCCGGCGAGGTGCGGTCCCAAGAGGCGGTTTGTGTCACCGGATACGTCGTCGACGACGACGTATGCGGTGACACAGACGCCCGGCTACGCGGCCTGGCAGACGGGGCACCAGTAGAGCTTGCGGGCGGACAGCTCCTGCATCCGCACCGGGGTGTGGCAGATGCGGCAGGGGAGGCCGGCGCGGCGGTAGACGTAGTGGGCGTCCTCGCCACGCGCCTGGCCGCTGCGGCGGGCACGGTCGACGCGCTCGGTGGTGACGATGCGACCGGACCGGAACCCGGCGCGCATCAGGGTCACGAGATCGGACCACAACGGCGCCCAGCGCGACTCGTCGAGCTGGCGGCCGGGCAGGTACGGGTCGACGTGGTGGCGGTAGAGGATCTCGGCTCGGTACACGTTGCCGATCCCGGCGACGACCGCCTGGTCCATCAGCAAGCCGGCGATCGGCGCCCGACTGCGGGCGATGCGGGCGAAGGCGCGACGGCCGTCGGGCCGCGCCGCCAGCGGATCGGGTCCGAGGCGGTCGCGGATCGCGGCGACCTCCGACGGACTGAGCACCTCGCACGCCGTCGGGCCCCGCAGGTCGCTCCACCCGGTCTCGGCGACCCAGCGCATGCGCACGGCACCGGTCGGCGGAGGGGCCGGCCCGTCACCCTCCTGCACCTTCCCGAACAGCCCGAGGTGGACGTGGACGATGCGGTCACCGAACGCGGCGAAGAGGTGCTTGCCGTGGGCGGTCACCTCGTCGAGCACGCGTCCGTCGACGAGGGCGGCGTCGACGAAGCGACCCTGCGGGCTGGAGACGGCGACCGGTCGGCCGGCGAATCGGGCGCGCTGGGCGCGCGCCAGGCGGTGCAGCGTGTGGCCTTCGGGCATCAGAGACCGGCGGCGCTGCCGACGCGGGCGCGCGGATCGGCGGAGGCAGCGAACGCACCGCTCGGCTCGACCACGATGGCGTGGGCGTGCCCGAACCCGGAGTCGAACGCCGGTGCATCAGCAACGACATGGCCGCGAGCCACGAGCCCGGGTCGCCAGTCCGCGGCCGCCTGGCCCTCGATGGCGACGGCAGGCGGCCCGCCGCTGGTCCACGTGTCGAAGCCGCTGCCGGCGCCCTGGAGGGCCCAGCGACCGGCGGCGATGGCGTCGGCGACGCCGCTGCCGGCGGCGAACAGGCGGGCGGCGACCTGGAGCAGGATCTGGGGCTGGGCGTCGCCGCCCATCGTGCCGAACACCGCGGCGAGGGCCCCGTCGCGAGTCGCCATCGCCGGGCACAGCGTGTGCGGCGGCCGCCGCCCGGGCGCCAGCTCGGCCGGATGTCCGGGCTGCAGGCTGAAGCCGAGCCCGCGGTTGTGGATGTTGATCCCGGTGATCGGCTCGACCAGCCACGTCCCGAACCCCGAGGCGTTGGACTGGATCAGGCTGACGGCGAGGCCGGTGGCGTCGGCGGTGCAGAGGTACGTCGTGTCACCGGGGTTGGCGGCCACCGGTCGGCGTCCGGCCCGCTCGAGGTCGAGCAGATCGACGCGCCCGTGGATCGCATCGAGGAGGGCCGCGCCATCGGCGTCGTCGTGGAGGACGTCGGGCCGGTCGAAGCCCGCCGTGGCCGCTGCTTCGACGAGCACGTGGGCCCATGCCGCGTCGTCGGGGTCGGCGGGCAGCCCGACGGCGTCGGCGAGGCGGGCGGCGCCGAGGAACAGGTAGCCCTGCGAGTTGGGGCCGATCGTGTGGAGGTCGACGCCGAAGGCGTGGGCCTGCAACGGGGCGACCCAATCGGCCTGGCTCGCGACGAGGTCGCTCTCGGCGAACCAGCCGTCGCCGAGGGCCAGCAGACCCTCGCCGAAGGCGCCGCCGTAGAACGCCTCGCGACCGCCGGCGCCGATGGCCCGCAGCGTGAGGGCGACGCCGGGTCGGCGCATCCGGGCGCCGGGACCGGTGGCCTGCTCGACGAGCTCGCCGAAGCGATCGGCGGCCGCATCGTCCAGCATGCCGAGCGAGCGCACGAGCAGCGGGCTCGCCGGGAACCCCGAGGCGGCGAGCCGCACGGCCGGCGCCAGCACGGTGGCGAGGTCGAGGGACCCGAAGCGCTCGTGCAGCGCGGCCCACCCGTCCACGCACCCGGGCACCGTCGCCGTGCGGATGTCGTGGCGCATCGGCATGGTGCGGTGGCCGTCCGCGCGCAGCGCCTCGGCGCTGGCGCCCGAGCCGGCGCGGCCCGACGCGTTGAGGCCGTGGACGGTGCCGTCGGGCGTCCGCACGAGGGCGAAGAGGTCACCGCCGAGACCGCACAGGTGGGGGGCGACCACGGCCATCGCGGCGTTGGCGCCGATGGCGGCGTCGACGGCGTTGCCGCGGTGGGCGAACACCTCCATGGCGGCCTGGGTGGCGGCCTGGTCGGCAGTCGCCGCCACGGCGCGCAGGGCCCGGACGGGGGCGGCGGGCACCCGCAAGCTCATCGGCGGCGACCCTACCCGGGGCTGCCATCCTCGGGGCCATGACCCTGCACGCCCCGATCGGTCGACGGGCGATCCCGGTCGCCGTCATGGCCGCCGGGGCGGCGCTCGCCATCGTCGGGGCGCTGCTGCCGTGGATCCGCACCGGTGGGCGCTCGCGCAACAGCTTCGACCTGTTCCGCGTCGTGCGCGACCTCGGGTTCGCTCCCGACGGCGCCGCCGCCGTGGTCATCCGCGGCTGGCCGGTCGTCCCGCTGCTCGCCGTCGTCGCCGTCGTCGCTGCGTGGTGGGGGTGGGCGCGCTCGGGGCGGCGTGATCGGCGTCATCGCCGCGGTCTACGCCGGGACGGTCGGCGTCGCCATCCTGTCCGCCCCGACGCGGGGGCGGGTGCTGGCCCGGGCCATCGGGCCGACGGTGACGACGATCGGCGCGGGCGTGCTGCTCGCCGGCTCGATCGCCGTGCTCGTCGTCGGTCGCCGTCCCGTCACGTCACCCACGCCGAACGCCGCACCAGCACGTCCTTCAGGATCGCCGGGCGGTCGGTCATGATGCCGTCCACGCCGAGGTCGAGCAGCTCGTCCATCTCGGCCGGCTCGTCGATCGTCCACACGTGGACCTCGACGCCCCGGTCGTGGCAGCGCCGGACGAACCCCGGCGTCGTGACCTTGATGCCCTTCATCGTCGTCGGCACCTGGGCCGCCCGCACCCCTGGCGCGGCGACGCCCAGGAAGCGCAGCAACCCGATCTCCACCGGGCCGGCGCTGCTGCACAGGCGCGACCCGAAGCGCTGGCGGATGCGGCGCAGGCGGAGGTCGCTGAACCCGCCGACGCAGATCCGATCGAGCGCCGCGGCGGCGTCCAACACGTCACCGAGCGGCTCGACGACTGCGTCGGTCTTGCAGTCGATGTTGATGCGCTGCTCCGGGAACGCAGCGAGCAGCTCGTCGAGCCTGGGGATCGGCTCCTTGCCGTCGACGCGGGCAGTGGCGACCTCTGACCACGGCAGCTCGTGGATCAGGCCGGGGCGACCGCACGTCCGGGACAGGTCGTCGTCGTGGAAGGCGACGACGACGCCGTCGGCCGTCACGTGGACGTCGGTCTCGAGGTAGCGGTAGCCGAGGTCGACCGCGTTCTGGAAGGCCGGCAGCGTGTTCTCCGGCGCCTCGCTGGCTCCACCGCGGTGGGCGAACGCCAGCGGACCGGCATGATCGAAGAACGGGTGACTGGGCCGAGATCGGGTCGCCACGGCCGGAAGTATGGTCGACCCATGGCTGCGTCTGGTTCGGATTCGACGGCGGTCCACGCCGTACCGCTCGCTGGTGAGCGCTTCACCGGCACCGACTCGACCGAGGTCAGGTCGCCGTACGACGGCACGGTGATCGGCCGCGTGCCGGTCTGTGGCCCGGCCGAGGTCGACCGGGCGGTGGCGATGGCCGCGCAGGCACTCGCCGCGGGGGCGCTGCCGCGCTGGCAGCGCGCCGAGATCCTCGACACCGCGGCCCGCCTGCTGGCGGAACGGCGCGATCACTTCGCCGAGATCATCGCGGTCGAAGCGGCCAAGCCCCTGAAGACCGCGCGCGGCGAGGCCGAGCGGGCCGTCGAGACGTTCCGCTTCGCCGCCGCCGAAGCCCGCACGCTCGCCGGTGACATGGTGCCCCTCGACGCCACCGCCAGCGGCGTCGGCAAGATCGGCTTCACGCTGCGGGTGCCGATCGGTGTCGTCGGCGCGATCAGCCCGTTCAACTTCCCGCTCAACCTCGTGGCCCACAAGCTGGCCCCCGCCATCGCCGCCGGTTGTCCGGTGGTGTTGAAGCCGGCCAGCCAGACGCCGTTCAGCGGGATCGCCCTCGCTGAGCTGTTGATCGACGACTGCGGGCTGCCCGCGGAGTGGCTGCACGTCGTGACCGGCAGCGGCTCGACGGTCGGCAACGCGCTCGTCGACCACGACGACATCGCGCTGATCACGTTCACCGGGTCGCCGGACGTCGGCTGGTCGATCAGGGCGCGGGCGCCGCGCAAGAAGGTCGGGCTCGAGCTCGGCAACAACGCCCCGGTGATCATCGAGCCCGACAGCGACTGGCAGACGGCGGCCACCAAGATCCGCGTCGCCGGCTTCTCCCACGCCGGCCAGAGCTGCATCTCGACGCAGCGCATCCTCGTCCACCGCGACATCGCCGATGCGTTCACCGAGGCGCTCGTGAAGGAGGTGTCGTCGCTGGTCGTCGGCGATCCGCTCGACGACGCCACCGACGTCTCGGCGCTGATCACCGAGGGCGAGCGGGACCGGGTGAAGGAGTGGGTCGACGAGGCGATCGCGCAGGGCGCTGTCGTCGCCCACGGCGGCGAGCTCGACGAGCACGGCGTGCTCGTGCCGACCGTGCTCACCGGCGCCACGCCCGAGATGAAGGTGTGCTCGCAGGAGGTCTTCGGACCGGTCGTCGCGATCGCGAGCTACGACGACCTCGACGATGCGCTCCGTCTCGCCAACGACACCCGCTATGGCCTGCAGGCGGCGATCTTCACCAACCGGATCGCCGACGCCATGCACGCCTTCCAGACCCTCGACTTCGGCGGCGTCCTCGTCAACGAGGTGCCGACGTGGCGCGCCGACCAGCAGCCGTACGGCGGCGTCCGCGACAGCGGCAACACGCGCGAGGGACCGGCGTACTCGGTGCGGGAGATGACCGAGCTGCGGATGGTCGTGCTCTCACCCTGATGTCTCGGGCGATGCCCGGCGATTTGGACCTATTCGTTGACAGGGGCGATCTAGTGCGCTAAACCGGCGCTAGCAGATCGACGTTGACGTCTGGGGGAAAGAGCATGCGGCTGTCGCTCGGGATGATGTTCCAGAACTTCTCGGATTGGGATCGGTTCCTGGCCATGGAGCGAGGTGAGGAGGTCGGGACCGCAGGGATGCCCGACTGGAAGGCCTGGCAGGACCACCTCGACATCTTCCTGCAAGCCGACGAGCTCGGCTTCGACGCCCTCTGGTCGGTCGAGCACCACTTCACGCCGTACTGCCTGATCCCCGATCCATTGCAGCTGCTGACGTACATCGCGGGGCGCACCAAGCACATCGACGTCGGGTCGATGGTGTGCGTGCTCCCGTGGTGGGAGCCGCTGAAGCTCGCCGAGGAGGTCGCCATGCTGCAGACCGTCCTCGGCGACGAGCGCAACCTCCACATCGGCGTCGGACGCGGGCTGGCCCGCCGCGAGTACCGGTCGCTGGGCATCGACATGGACGAGTCCCGCTCGCGCTTCGACGAGGTGCTGCAGGTCCTCAAGATGGCGCTCACCAACGAGCGCTTCTCCTTCGACGGCGAGCACTTCCACATCCCGCCGACCTCCATCCGTCCGTACCCCAAGGACGGCGCCGGGCTCGTCGACCGCATCTACGGCGCGTGGGGGAGCCCGCCCTCGATCCGCGTCGTCGCCGAGGCCGGCCTCAAGCCGTTCCTCAACCCGCAGAAGCCGCTCGGCGACTACGACAAGGACCTCACCGAGTTCAAGCAGATCCGTGAGGAGCAGGAGGGCCTGCCGCCGGTGCCGCCGACGATCGTGCTGTTCGGGTACTGCGCGGAGACCCAGGAGCAGGCCGTCGCCGATGCCACGCGCTACTCCGGGGAGTACCACCAGAGCGCGCTCACGCACTACGAGTTCGGTGGCGATCACCTCGCCAAGCTGAAGACGTACCAGCACTACGCCCAGCCGGCCAGCACCAAGGGCAAGCCGGTCGAGCCGCAGGACCTGTTCTACGTCGACCAGATCGTGGGAACACCTGATGAGTGCATCCGCCGCATCGAGCACGTCAAGGACAAGTACGGCTGCGAAGAGCTGATCATGCAGGTGATCTACGGCGGCATGCCGCCGGAGGCCGCCGAGAAGAGCATCCAGCTGTTCGGCCGCGAGGTCGTGCCGGCGGTCCACGAGATGAACGTCGCGGCGACGGTCGGTTGACCACGCGCCGCCCCCTTCGTGCTCGCGGGTCGGCAGCCATCCAGCCTGCGTCGAGGGGCGATGGTAACGTCGCGGCGCCTGAGCGGGCGGCCTCGGGTGGTCTACAGAGGGACGTCAGCAGCGGCATGAGCCACATCGGATGATGAAGCGCCCGGTGCGCCAACTGAAGCGCTCCGAGTCGATCGCTCGGATGCTCGTCGATCGGATCACGTCGTCGCGCTTGAAGGACGGCGACTCGCTGGAGTCCGAGATCGTGATGATGGAGGAGCTCAACACCGGTCGCGGCTCGCTGCGCGAGGCGTTCCGGATCCTCGAGCTCAGCGGCATCCTCGAGGTGCGCACCGGACCCACGGGTGGCCCGATCGTGCGCGATCCGGACATCAGCCACTTCGCCTCGATGTGGTCGCTGTTCCTGCGGATGAACGGCGGCACGTACCGCGAGTTGATGGAGGCGAACATCATCGCCGCCCCACCCATCGCGGCGATCGGGGCCACCAAGCGCAACCCGGAGCACATCGCCGCGCTGCAGGCGGCGGTCGACCAGGAAGCGTCGATCCCGCTCAACGACGGCCACGCCTACATGGCCGCCAACGTCGCCTTCCACGACGCGGTCGCCCGCATGGCGGACAACCGGGCCCTGTTCCTCTACCTGCGCGGCAACCACTGGATCACGTCGATCCTGTGGGGCGACGTCGTCGTCGTCTCCGAGGTCCAAGGTGAGGTGCTCGAGGCCCACAAGCACGTCCTCAAGGCGATCGTCGACGGCAACCCGCGGCGTGCCGAGTCCGTGCTGCGCAAGCACCTGGAGATGAGCCTGCAGTACTGCGAGCGCAAGTTCGGCTCGATGCTCGACCAGACCGTCCGCTGGCACTGACGGCGCCGGCGCGGCGCCCGTCAGCGGGGTACGGCGTGCCAGTGCTCGGAGATGCCGAAGCCGACGCGCCCCGCGGTCTCGAAGCGAGCGAGCCCCTCGTTCACGAAGGTGACGCCGTCGCGCCGGGGGATCTTCGTCGGGCAGATCGTCAGGACGGTGCCGTCGACCACGATCGACGCGCCGTTGCTGTCGGTCGCCTGGAGCTGCACCGTGTCGTGGAGCAGCGGGTTGGTCGGGTCGTAGGCGGTGGTCATCGTCACCTCCTCGAGGTCGAGCGTCTCATCGCCGCGCTGGATCCAGCCCTTGCCGCGGAACGTGCCGTCCGCCGTCCGCCCGCAGGCGCCACCGAGGGCGAGGTCGGCACCGAAGTTCATCGAGAACCAGTTGAGGAAGCAACCGTTCGCCACCGCGGCCGGACCGGCCGCCTTGGCCGCCTTGCCGCTCGGTGCCTGCCACGTGCGCGGGCCCCACGACTTGTCGCGCACGCCGTAGCCGTGCACGTCCCACTGTTCGTCGCCGACGCTGATCGTGCCGTGCACGGCGCCGGTCTGCTCGAAGTGCCCCTGGGCGCCCCCGACGGCGTAGTGCGGCGGGCTGATCGCCTCGAACGCGACGTCCATCTCGAGCTGCACGGGACGGCTCCACCCCTCGGGGCGATCCCTCGTCGCCGCCAGCATGACCGTCGGGTCGTCCATGTCCTGGGCCTCGCCGGAGTAGACGATGTCCCAACGGGTGAACGCGTCGCCGCGCCGGAGGGTGAGGTTCCCGACGGCCGGATCGACCGGGCCGAGCGTGTCGACGACCGCCGGCGTCAGGTCGGTGCGCCGCCCGTACGTGAACAGGACCCTCCCCTCAGGCAGGTAGACCGCGTGCAGGGCATCGGCCCACCCGTCGTTGGGTCGGAAGCCCATCCGGGTGAACGCGCCGACGCCGCTGTCGGGATCGACGAAGTTGAAGTAGTAGCTCTCGCTCCACGCCGGATCATCTCCGACCGGGTGGAAGAGCTCGTCGGTGGGGTCGGCAGCGGCGGACATCACCCCCAGGTGTAGTCGGTCGGCCCACGCCCCGGCTCGACGTCCGACCGGCGCGTCCTCGCGTTGACAGGTTGATTCAGTCGATCTAATCTCATGAGTCGAGCTGCGGCGGTCATTCGGGGGGCCGCAGACGTGAGAAGGGGGCCGACGTGCCAGAGCTGACCGGACGAGTCGCCGTGGTCACCGGGGCGGCGCGGGGCCAGGGTCGATCCCATGCCCAAGCGCTCGCCGAGGCCGGTGCGGACGTGGTCCTCACCGACGTCTGCCGCGACATCGGATCGGTGCCCTACCCGCTGGCCACCGAGGACGAGCTGACCGAGACAGCGCGGCTGGTCGAGAAGTCCGGTCGCCGCGCCGTCGTGGTCACCGCCGACGTGCGGCGGCGTGACGACATGGAGCGCGTGATCGCCACCGCCCTCGAGGAGCTCGGCGGTCTCGACATCGTCGTGGCCAACGCCGGGATCTGCGGGTTCGGCCAGATGCCGACGCTGACCGAGGCGCAGTGGGACGACATGCTGGCGGTCAACCTGACCGGCGTGTTCAACACCTTCCGCGCCGCGGTGCCGCACCTCGTCGCCCAAGGCCGCGGCCGGCTGATCGCGACGTCGTCGGGCGCCGGTCGCACGGGCACGCCGAACCTGTCGCACTACGCAGCCACCAAGTGGGGCGTCATCGGCTTCGTCAAGTCCGTGGCCCTCGAAGTGGCGGCGTCCGGCGTCACGGCGAACATCGTCTGCCCGGCGACCGTGGACACGCCGATGGTCCACAACGAGGCCCTCTACAGCCTCTTCGCGCCCGACATCGAGGTGCGGACGAAGGACGCCGTGCGACCGCGCTACGAGGCGATGAACCCGATGCGGGTCCCGTGGCTCGATCCGATCGAGATCTCCCACGCCGTGCTGTTCCTGGCCTCCGACCGCGCCGGGTTCATCTCGGGCGAGACGATCGAGGTCTCCGCCGGCGGCAGCGCGCAGCGCTGACGGAGAGGATCCACCCGTGCACATCGGCGCCAACCTCATCACCAACGACACGACGCTCTCGATCCTCGAGGTCGCCCCGCTCGTCGAAGCGGCCGGGCTGCACTCGATCTTCCAGGGCGAGCACTCGCACATCCCGGTCGACACGGTGTACCCGGGACCGAGCGGCGAGGTGCCCGACTTCTACCGTCGCTTCCCCGACCTCTTCGTGACGATGGCGGCCGCCGCCGCCTGCACGACGACCCTGCGCGTCGGGACCGGCGTCGTGCTGGTCGCCGAGCATCAGCCGCTGCGGCTGGCCAAGGCCGTGGCGTCCCTCGACGTGCTGTCCGGCGGCCGCGTCGACTTCGGCGTCGGCTACGGGTGGAACGCCCCGGAGATGGCCAACAACGGCATCGACCCGACCACGCGGGGCGCCGTGTTCCGCGAGCACCTGGCGGTGATCCGGGCGCTGTGGGACGGCGACGTCGTCGAGCACGACGGCACCTACTCGTCGTTCACCCCGTCGTGGTCGCTGCCGAAGCCGGTGCAACGGGGCGACCTCGGGGCCGGGCCGCCCGTCCTGCTCGGGGCCGGCGCGACGAAGCGGGCGTTCGCCGACGTGGTCGACCTCGCCGACGGGTGGTACCCCCTGAGCGGGCCGACGACCGTCGAGGACACGGCCCGACTGCGGGCCCTCGCCGCCGAGCGAGGCCGCACCATCGAGGTCAGCGTCGTCGAGATGGCCGGCCAGATGCCGGGTGCCGCCTGGTACTGCGACGACGCCGCGGCGCGCCGCCAGCTCGGCGACATCGTCGAGCGCTACGCCGACGGCGGCATCGACCGGGTGCTCGTCGGCGTCCCGGTCGACGAGCGCAGCCACCTCGAGGACGCCCTCGCCGTGCTCGCCGAGCTGGCCGCGGCCTGCGGCAGCGCAGTCGGCGCCGGCTCGCCGTCCCACGTACGTTGAGGAGAGAAGGTCCCCACGATGCAGATCGATGAGACGTTGCTGGCCCACGTCCCCGAGACCCGCCAGTTCAACGAGCAGTACGCCGCGGCGATGGCCGCCACGCCGCTCGGGTTCGCCACCGCAGACGAGGCGCTGCGCACCCGCGCCGTCCTCGACGCCGCCGTGCCCGAGCTGGCGCCGGAGCGCCTCCAGCCCGAGGTGCTCGACGTCGGCGCCGCCGATCCGCAGGTGACGGTCCGCCTCTTCGTGCCGCCGCGAGTCGACGGGATCTGCATCCAGTTCCACATGGGCGCGTGGATCATCGGCTCGGCGCGCGCCGGCGACGCCCGCAGCGCCGAGATCGCGGAACGCTGCTCGGTGGCCGTCGTCAGCGTCGAGTACCGGATGGTCCCCGAGGACCTGCCACCGGCCCAGCTGGACGACGCCCTCAACGTCGTCGACTGGGTCCGCGGCGCCGGTCGGGAGCGGATCGGCGAGGCGCCGCTCGTGTTGATCGGGGAGTCGGCCGGGTGCACGCTCGCCGTGCTCACGCTGCTGGCGCTGCGCGACGCCGGCCGCCTCGGCGACGACATCGTCGGCACGACCCTGGCGTACGGCCTCTACGACGTGTCGGGTGGACCCAGCCAGCGCCTCGACGAGGGCGCCCTCGCCGTGTTCAACGACGCCCAGTCGCTGGTGTACCCGGGCCTCACGGTCGAGCAGCGCCGGGTGCCGACGATCTCGCCGCTGTACGCCGACCTGGGCGGCCTGCCGCCGGCGCTGTTCAGCGTCGGGACGGCCGATGCGCTGCTCGACGACACCCTGTTCATGTACGAGCGCTGGACCGCGGCCGGCAACGACGCGCAGCTCGCCGTGTACCCGGAGTCGCTGCACGGCTTCGACACGTTCCCGACTGCGATGGCGGCCGAGGCCCGCCGCCGGATCGACGGGTTCATCACGTCGCGGGTCGCCATCGGTGCCGATGCCTGATCCGGACAGGGCAGTCGCGCTGCCGTTCGCCGGCATCCGCGTCCTCGACCTCGCGGCGCCCGTCAGCCTGACGTGCGGACGGGTGCTCGCCGCCTACGGCGCCACCGTCGTCCGCGTCGAGTCACCGCGCATCCGGCCGCCCGACGACGGTGACGTCGCTACGGCGTGGCTCGACGCGTGGTACTCGGCCGGCTGTCGCAGCATCACGCTCGACGTCGCCGACGACCAGGCGTGGCCGCTGCTCGCCGAGCTGGCGGCGACCGTCGACGTCGTCGTGGCGTCGCCGACCGCGAACACACCAGTCGTCGGGTTCGTCGACGAGCCGCTCGGGCTCACATGGTGCCCGCCGTCGGTGGTGACGTGCCTGCTGACGCCGTTCGGGGCCACCGGTCCGTTGCGTGACTGGAAGGTGACACCGCTGACGGCCCATGCGGTGAGCGGGCTGATGTACCCCGTCGGACCGGAGGACGGCCCGCCCCTGGCGATGCCGGGGCGCCAGCACTGGGACGAAGCCGGCGTCCGGGCGGCGACGTGCGTCGCGGCAGCGCTGCACGAGCGGCCGTGGGTCGGCGGCCAGGTGCTCGACGTGTCGGCCCACGAGGTGGCGACGAGCCAGGACGACGTCATCCACCGCTTCGACGTCGCCGGTCTCGTGGTGCGTCGACGGGTCAACTTCGGGGTGCCACCGAGCGGCACGTGGGACGTCGCCGACGGCCGGGTCGACATCGCCGTCAACACGCCTGGCCACTGGGAGGCGTTCGTCAAGACGATGGGCTCGCCGCCCGAGCTCACCGACCCCATGTGGGAGGACCGGGCGATGCGGACCCAGCTCCACGACGTGCTCGGCGAGACGGTCGCCGCTCTGCTGCGCGTCCGCCATCGCGACGAGCTCGTCGCCGACGGCCAGGTGCACGGCATGCCGTGCTCGGCTGCCAACACGCCCGAGCAGTTCGTCGCCGACCAGCGGGCCGACGAGCGCCATCCGTTCGGCACCCTGCGGCACCCGACCCTGGGGACGCTGGACGTGCCCGGGCCGCCAGCGCGGGTCGGCGGCACCTTCTACCAGCGCGACCTCGTGGCGCCGATGGCCGGTGGCGACACCGACGACGTGCTCGGCGGCGAGCTCGGCCACAGCGATGCCGAGCTGCGGACGTGGCGGGAGGCCGGCCTTGTCTGAGCTCGCCGCCCCGCTCGATCGACCGCTCGCCGACCTGCGGGTGCTCACGTTCGGCGCGTTCGTCGCCGGCAACACGGCGGCCCTGATCCTCGCCGAGCTCGGCATGGACGTCGTGAAGATCGAGTCCGAGGTGCGCCCCGAAGCCCTCCGCCACACGTACTTCCCCGATCACCCTGACGTGTTCGAGCCGTCGGGGATGCCGACGACCGCGCTGTACGGCGGGCTCGCCCGCAGCGTGCGCAGCGCGGCCGTCGAGCTGAGCGGGCCCGGCGGACCCGAGGTGCTGCGCCGGTTGGCCGCATCGGCCGACGTCGTCGTCGAGAACTTCCGGCCCCACGTGCTCGACCGCTTCGGGTGCGGGTTCGCCGAGCTCCAGGCGATCAACCCCCGGCTGTCGATGCTGTCGATCTCCGGCTACGGGCGCACCGGTCCGCGATCGGGCTATGCCGCGTACGCCTCGAACATCAGCAACCACGTCGGGCTGAGCGCGGCGTGGGGCCACACCCACGGCTACCACTTCGACTACGTCGCCGGCTACCACGGCGCCCTCGGCGTGCTCGCCGCGCTGCGCCAGACGGCGGCGACCGGACGCGGCGTGCACCTCGACCTGGCCCAGGTCGAGGCCGGCGCCGGCGTGATGATGCCGATCCTCGTCGAACACCTGGCGACCGGCGCGACCTACCAGCGACGGGACAACCACGCGCCTGGCTCGGTGCTCGCCGCCGTCGTGCGGTGCGCCGGCGACGACCGCTGGCTGGCCGTCGAGGCCATCGACCTCGCCGACTGGGCGCGGCTGTGTGCGGCCATCGAGCACCACGCCCCCGACGGCGCGCCGGGTCCCGACGACGTGGAGGCCGCGACGCGGACGCTCGAGGCGTGGGCGGGGGAGCGCTCGCCGTTCCAGGCCGCGCACATGCTGCAACGCGCGGGCGTCGCCGCGGCTCCGGTGCAGGATGCCGCCGACCTGGCGCGCGACCCGCAGCTCCGGTCACGCGGCTTCATCGTCGAGCTCGACCACCGCGATCTCGGCCGCATCGAGTACCCCGGCGCCATCGAGCGCACCGTGCGCCCGTCCGGCGGCGTGAAGGGTCCGGTGCCGCGCCTCGGCGAGCACACCCGCGCGGTGCTCGCCGAGTGGGCCGGGATCGACGACGCCGAGATCGACGACCTCGCTGCCCGGGGCGCCGTCTGGCTGCCCGAGTGACGCGGTGCCGGCCGCCAGCTACTTGCGGCTGACGGCCGGTCCGGTCACGACGGTGACCTGACGCAGCAGGGGGCGCAGCGTCTCGGTCAGCTCGGCCGCCATCTCACCATGGGTGGCGACGGCGGCCGCGTCGCGGAACTCCTCGAACATCGCCAGCGTGTTCTCGCTGCCCTCCCCGGTGGCCCGCACGACGATGTACGCCTCGGTCCCGGGGTCCTGCGCTGCGACGTCGGCGCAGAACCGGGCGATGTGGCGCTCGACCTCGTCGCGCTGGCCCGGCTCGACCTCCAACAGGACGACGGTGCTGATCCGCTCGCTCATCTGGCTCCTCCTCGGTGCAGGCGGGTCACGACGCCACCGCCGGGACCCGCTGGGCGACACCCATCGCCCGCTGGTAGCGCTCGTCGAGGTCGATGCCGCCGTCTTCGCCGACGTCGACGACTCGACCGCGGATCATCACGTAGCCGCGATCGAGCACGCCGCGCACGGCGTGGATCGACGGCTCGGCCATGAGGACGGCGATCCCGCTGGCGCTCAGGTCGCGCACCACGTCGACGAGCGACTCGACGATGCGCGGGGCGAGGCCGGTCATGATCTCGTCGAGCAGGATCGCCCGGGGCTCGGTCATCAGGGCCCGCGACACGACGAGCATCTGCTGCTCGCCGCCGCTCAGGATGCCGGCCAGTCGGCGGGCCCGCTCGCGCAGGATGGGGAAGCGGTCGAGGGCCCCGTCGACGGCGCCCGACGGCAGCTTGAGCATGTCGGCGTACACGGCGAGGTTCTCGCGCACGGTGAGGCGGGGGAACAGCTGGCGGCCCTGGGGCACGATGGCGAGACCGTTGCGGGCGCGGGCCACCGACGGGCTGCCGGCGATCTGCTCGCCGTCCAGCTCGACCGACCCGTTGGCGCCCACCGCGCCATAGGCGGCGAGGATGATGCTGCTCTTGCCGGCGCCGTTGGGCCCGACGAGGCACGTCACCGCACCGCCGGGGACCTTCACGCTGACACCGTCGACGGCGACGGCGCGCCCGTAGCGCACGGTCAGCTGCTCGATGTCGAGGGTGTGCGTCACGTGACGACCCGCTCGGCTGCTGCCGTGGCCTCGTCCTCGAGCGTCGTCGTGGCGTCCAGCGCGGCGCCGAAGTAGACGCGTCGCATCTCGTCGCTCGCGAGGCACGCGTCGGCCGGCCCGACGAAGGCGACACGGCCGCTCTCGAGGAGCATCATCCGGTCGACGAGCGAGGCGACGAGATCGACGTTGTGGTCGACGAGGATCACGCCGTGGCCGCGGTCGCGCAGCGAGCGGATCACATCGGCGATGCCGGCGAGGCTGTCGGCGTCGGAGCCGGCGAACGGCTCGTCGAGCAAGAGCACGTCGGGGTCCTGGCACAGGGCCCGTCCGACCTCCACGAGGCGTTGCTCGCCGAGGGTCAGCGAGTCGGCACGCCGGTCGAGGCCGGTGATGCCGAGCTCGTCGGCGATGCGCTCGATGGCGTCGAGGTCGGCCCGCGGCTGGATGTCGAGGACCCCGGTGATCGCGCGGCCGAGCATCGTGAAGAAGCCGGGGAAGCGACGCGCCGTGCGACCGACCTCGAGGTTCTCGGCGATGGTGAGCGACAGGGCGAGCTGCGGGTGCTGGAACGTTCGGGCCAGCCCGGCCCGGGCCCGTCGCGACGACGAGCCGGCCAGTGGGCGCCCGAGCAGCGTCAGCGTGCCGGCATCCATCTGCTGGACGCCGGAGATGACGTCGACGAGCGTCGTCTTGCCGGCACCGTTCGGCCCGACGAGCCCGAGGATCTCGCCGGCCGAGACGTCGATGTCGACGCCGTCGACCGCGACGACCCCGCCGTAGCGCTTGTCGATGCCCTGCCCGGTCAGCAGCGGCTCCCGCCCGGTCATGCGGCGCGCTCCTCGCTCGCAGCGGGGGCCGCGGCGCGCCGCCGCCCGCCGACCATCCGCATGATCCCGGTGCGTCCTGCGTTGAGGATGCCGAGCACGCCGTTGGGGGCGACGAGCATGACGAGGAGGACGACAGCGGCCACGAGGAGGCTGCCCGACGTCGAGAAGTAGGGGACGTTGAGGGTCAGCTCGACGATCAGCACGGCACCGGCGATCGCGCCCCATGGTGTGCCCTGCCCGCCGAGGAGCGACATGAACACGGCCAGGAAGATCAGGTTGAGGGTGAACGTGCTCGGCGTGATGACCGACGTCGCGGTCGTGAACAGGGCGCCGCCGAGGGCCGCCACCGCGGCGCCGAGCCCGAGGGCGACGAGCGTGAGCATCGACACGCGGATGCCGGTGGCCTCGACCGCTTCGGGCACCTCCTTCATGGCGCGCAGGGAGACACCCCACGGGCTCAGCCGCAGGCGGTCGATCACGAACCCGACCCCCAGCACGAGCAGCACGGCGAGCACGATCTCGCCGCGGTCGCCGGGGATCCAGCTGAACAGCGACGTCGGGCGCAGGTTGCCGATGCCCGCCTCACCACCGGTGATGCCGGGTGCGGAGTTGAGCCAGGACTGGAAGGCCTGCGCGAACAGGTACGTGATGGCGGCCAGGTAGAGCCCTGACAACCGCCGGGTCAGCTGGCCGAGCACCACCGCGGCGAACCCGGCGGCGATCGGCCCGATCACCCAGCCGATGAGGACGGGCAGGCTGGTCTTGTCGGCGATGAGGGCGACCGAGTAGCCGCCGATCGAGGCGTAGGCGGCGTAGGCGAGCGACAAGGACCCGCCCATGACGAACGGGATGTAGACGCCCACGCCGATCAGCGCGTAGGCCGCCGCCGTCTGCATGAGGCTGTAGCGGTAGGAGTTGTCGCCGGCCCAGAGGATCAGCAGCCCGCCGATCACGACTGCCGTGACGAGGGCGCCCTTGTCGTGCACGCCGCGCCGACGCGCCGACTCGACCTGGCGGGGCGCATCGGGGACGCTGGGGGTCGCCCGGTTCGACGAGGCCACGGTCCTCGGTCACCTCGGCACTCACCGCGCCACCTCGTTCGCTCGCTCGAGGACTCGCTCGCTCACACGCGCACCCGCTGCGAGAAGACGCCCTGCGGGCGCAGCGAGAAGAAGACCGCGGCGACGCCCAGCAGGACGATGTTCAGGGCGTTGCCTCCGAAGTAGTAGGGCACGAAGATCTGCAGCGCCCCGAGCACGAGGCCGCCGACGAGCGGCCCGAAGACGTTCCCCGAGCCGCCGATGACGACCGCGAGGAAGCCGAGGATCGCCCAGTTCAGCCCGCTCGTCGAGCTGACGCCGGCCTGCGACGAGAACAGCAGCCCGGCGATCCCGGCGAGCAGCCCGGCGATGAAGAAGGCCCCGAGGCGGACGCGCCTGACGGGCAACCCGAGCAGCCCGGCGACCGGGTTGCTGTCACCGACCGCCCGCAAGAGGCGACCCGCTCGCGTCGTGCGGATGAGCACGGCGAGGACGAGGAAGGCGGCGAACGTGAACAGGATCATGATCAGCGTGTTGGCGGTGATCACGGCGTCGCCCACCTGGATCGGGTCGATCTTCACGAGCTGCTGGCCCGGGAGCGTGGTGTAGCCGAACGTGAAGCCGGCGAACTGCGAGATGAGGAACAGCACCGCGGTCACCGACACCAGCGCCGCCAGCTCGGTGCCGCGGCCGCGCCGTTGCACGGTGCGCACGACGGCGACCTCGGTGAGCCCGGCGATCGCCATCACCCCGATCAGGGCGATCGCGACCGCCGGCCACAACGACACGTCCTTCTTGACGACCAACCACGAGGTGACGAGCCCGCCCATGCTGGCGTAAGCCCCGATGGCGATGTTGAAGAACCCGGCCCCGATGAAGATCAGGTAGTACGCCAGCCCGAGGAGCCCGTAGAACGAGCCGAGGGTCAGCGCCGAGATCCAGAGTTGCGTGTTGCGCATGGGGCCGTGACGTCAGCGCTCAGCAGGTCGGCTGGTAGACCGGCCACGGGTGCGGCGTGTTGTTCTCGTCGAACTGCACCATCACGATGCCGCACTCCCCGGAGAAGGCGGTGTGCTTGGTGGGCGAGAAGCTCAGCTCGTAGCCCGGTGACCCGAAGCTCGCCGGGTAGGAGCTCATCGACTCCATCGCCTTGACGATCGCCATCGGGCTGGTGTCGCCCTTGGACGTCTCGAGGGCCCGCTTGATGATCATCACGGCGTCGTACGCCTGGGCGTCGAAGGCGGTGGCCACGAAGTCGTCGCCGCGGTCCTCCTTGAGGATCTCGCGCAGCTTCTGGGTCTGCACGTTGTCGTCGCTGAGGCTGCCGAGGCCGACGAGGCCCTCCATGGCGCCGGCGTTGGCGAGCGGCCAGAGCTCGGGCTCGTTGGCGATGCTGGCCAGTGAGTAGCGCTTCGAGTCGGGCATGATCTGGGCCAGGGTGTTGAACGCCAGCACCTCGAACGGCCCGCCGCTGCTGGTGACCCACACCGCGTCGGCGCCGTCGTCCTTGATCCGGGTGATCGGTGCGGTCAGGTCGGACGAGTCGATCGGCGCCGTCTCCTGGGCGACGATGTCGACGCAACCCGCCATGCCGTCGAGCAGCACGCCGTTGAGGTACTTGATGGTCGCCGAGTCCTCGGCGAGGATCGCCACCTTCTTGACCCCGTCGGCCTTGAACGACGCGCAGAAGACCGGCGCCCACTGGTCGAGCGGGTTGGCGATCGTGAAGCCGTAGGTGTTGTCCGGCGGGGTGCCGTTGGTCGACGACACGCCGGTGACCGTCATGAACGGCAGGCCGGTCGACTCGATCAGCGTGTTCGGCGTCGGGACGCCCTGCTGGCTGAGCAGGAAGATGGCGCCCTTGTCCTTGAGCTGGGCGAGGACCGCCGGCGTCTTCGTGGCGTCGCTCTCGTCGTTGCCCTGGATCAGCTCGAGCGGCCGGCCGAGGACGCCGCCGTTCTTGTTGACGAGCTCGATCGTGCTCTTCACCGTGTTGAAGGCGGGCACGCTGTAGGGCGCCCCGGGACCCGTCGTGTCGGCGTTGATGCCGATGAGGAAGGGTTCGCCGGTGGCCGGTCCGGCCGACTGGGTGTCGTCGGTGGCGCCACCGGTCGTGCCGGGCGCCGCCGTGCCATCAGATCCGGCGGCGGCGGTCGTGGTGGCCGCAGCGCCGGCGGTCGTCGCTGCGCCGGCGCCGTCATCATCGTCGTCGCCGCCGCACGCGGCGACGGTGAGGACGATGGCGCTCAGCGCGGCGAGCGCGATCGTGGACCGACTCCTGGTGCGGCTTGGCCGATGGTGCATCCCATTCCCCCTGGTGAGTTGATGCGAGGAACTGCTGGAGGGTCCGGACCGCAGGTCGGGGTTGCGGCGAGGCGTGGGCGAACGGCCCATCGGCACTCGGCGCAATCAGTCCCCACTTCCTTGCCTTGCGGAGTGGACGGGCCCCCCGGCCCTGTTGCGGCATACTAGTTGACTAGATCGATTTGTCAAGCGGAACTGCCCCTCGCGCCCCGCTCGAGGGCGAGCCGTTGACGGCGGTCCCACACCGTTCTACGTTGACAACACTCAGTAGATCAAGGCTACTGAACCGATCTTTCATCGTGAGAGTCGGTGAGCCCCTGTCGCGCCGGAGGAAGTCATGCCGGATCCGTTCACCGCGTCCTACGACCCCTTCGCGCCCGAGGTCCTCGCCAGCCCGTTCGAGGCCTACGGCGAGCTCCGGGCGCAGTGCCCGGTGCACCACCACGCCGGGTTCGGGGACCGTGGCTTCTACACGCTCGCCCGCCACGACGACGTCGTCGACCTGTTCAAGGACACCGCACGGTGGTCGGCGGACTGGGGCCAGGGCCCGATCTACGTCAAGGAGGGCGGGCTCAAGAGCGACCCGCCCGAGCACACGACGTACCGACGGCTCGTCGTCGGGGCGTTCACGGCGGCGCGGACGGCGCAGCTCGAGCCGTTCGTCCGCGCGACGGCGTCAGCGCTGATCGACGCCTTCGCCGCCGACGGCACCGTCGACCTCATCGCCGCGTACGGCGCCCCGCTGCCGATGAACGTCATCGTCCAGGTGCTCGGCGTCCCGAACGATCGAGGGTCCGAGTTCAAGCAGTGGTCGGACGAGTTCATGGCCGGCCAGAACAGCGCCGACCCGGCCGTGCAGGGCGCCGCTCGGGCCAAGATCGACGCCTACTTCGCGACCGAGCTGCAACGCCGCCGAGACGTGCTGGCGGCCGACCCGGCAGCGGCACCGACGGACGTGCTGCCCGACGACGTGGTGACCTCGCTGTTGCTGGCACGCGACGACGACGGCGCACCGTTCACCGATGAGCAGCTCCTGCCGCTGCTCCTGCTGCTCCTCGTCGGTGGCATCGAGACGACGACCTCGCTGATCGGGAGCCTCGTCGGACGGCTGCTCGAGCTCGGCCTCTGGGAGCAGATCGCCAGCGATCCGGACCTGTGGGACGCGGCGATCGAGGAGAGCCTGCGCCTCGACCCGCCGGTGCTCGGTCTGTTCCGCACGGCGAAGGGCGACCAGACGGTGCACGGGGTGACGATCCCCGACGAGTGCAAGGTCGAGGGCCTCTACGCCTCGGCGAACCGCGATCCTGAGGTGTGGGCGGACCCGGACTCCTTCCGCCTCGACCGCGCCCCGAGCGACGCCCGTCGCCACCTGTCCTTCGGGGTCGGGATCTGGTTCTGCCCGGGCGCCGCGCTGGCCCGCCTGGAGGCTCGGGTCACGCTCGAGCTGCTGGCGTCCCGGTTGCGCGGGCTGCGCCTCGCCGGACCACCCGGCCGCAAGGCGAGCTTCATGATGTGGGGACCTGACGAGCTGCCCCTGGCGTGGGATCCGACGTGACCGCCGGCGAGGTGGCCGACACCCTCGCCCTGCAGTCGCTCGTCGCGGCGTACGCCCGTCACGCCGACCGCCGCGAGCCCGATCTCGTGGCCGCCCTGTTCGAACCGGAGGCCGTGCTGCGGATGGTCCGCCGCGGCGACGACGGTGCCCCGGTCGAGAGCCGCGGCCATCGCCAGATCGCGTCGGTGGTGCGCCGGCTCGGACAGTTCCCCGTGACGTACCACCTCGTCGGCAACCACACCGTGGCGATCCACGGCGACGAGGCGACCGGCGAGGCGTACTGCGTCGCCCATCACCTCGCGCCGCGCGACGACGGCGGCCACGTCGACCACGTCATGCACATCCGCTACCTCGATCGCTACCGCCGGACGGCCGACGGCTGGCGCTTCGCCGAGCGCGAGACGTTCGTCGACTGGACGGTCGACCAGTTCGTGCCGTGAACGCATCGCAGCTCTGCGTCGCCGGTCGCACTGCGGGAGAGCGTCGGTCATTTGGTGCTGGGCGTCGGCCTCCGCGGTGGCGGCGCAGCCGATCTGTGAGCTCAGCGTGCGGATCCCTGCCTGCTGCGCTCACAGTTCGCGCCGTCCATTGACTCGGCCGCCGAGCTAGCCGCGGCTCCCTTGACGGACGCGCTCACGCAGACAACGAGACGCCGGACTGCTGCCGTGAGCCGCGCTCAGTCGGCGGCGGCGGTGACCGGCCCGAACTCGTAGGGGGCGAGCGACTCCTGGGCGTCGGCGCGGTAGCGCTGCCAGGCGGCGCCGCCGTAGTAGGCGAGGCTGCCGGGGGCGCGTCGCCGTGGCCGTTGTAGTAGGAGAGGCAGTCGCGCAGCGGCGCGGTGGCGATGTCGGCCACCCGGCAGTGCTCGGCGTACTCGTCCTCCGCCGCCTTGCGTGACGTCGACGACGTCGACGCCGCGCTGTCGCATCGTCGGTCGAGCATCCACACGACGTAGTCGGAGTGGGCGTCGATGGCGTCGGTGAAGTTGAAGCTGCCGCCGCCGCCCTGCGGGCCGGTCATGATGAACAGGTTCGGGAAGCCGTGGCTGTGCAGGCCGAGGAACGTCCGCGTGCCCTCGGTCTGCCACTTCTCGCGCAGCGTGCGCCCGCCCCGGCCGGTGATCATGTTGAACGTCGAGGTGGCCATCCACTGGAACCCGGTCGCGTAGATCAGCACGTCGAGCGGGTACTCGACGCCGTCGTGCACGACGCCGCGCTCGTTGATCTCGGTGACGCCCATCGGGGCGGTGTCGACGAGCGTGACGTTGCGGCAGGTTGAACGTCGGCAGGTACTCGTCGTGGAACGTCGGTCGCTTGCAGCCATACGGGTAGTACGGCTTGAGCGCCGCGGCCGTCTTCGGGTCCTCGACGATGGCGTCGATGCGCGCCCGGATCTGCTCCATGATCCGGAAGTTCGAGTCGAGCTGCTTGGCGATCATCTCCTCGGGCGTCAGCTCGCGGCGTGCTGCTTGCGCTCCTTGAAGTCGTCGATCTTGCCGGCGAGGTAGTCGTCGTTGGCCTTCATCGCCGTGCGGCCGGCCGAGATCTTGGCGAACCGGGCCCGCCGGGCCGTGGCCCAGCCCGGCTCCCGCGACCACGCCGTCGCGCTCCTCGGCGGTGGTCTCGCGCTGGTCGCGCACGTCGATCGTCGACGGCGTGCGCTGGAACACGTCGAGGTGCCCGGCGACCTTGGCCAGCTCGGGGATCGCCTGGACGGCCGTGGCGCCGGTGCCGATGATGCCGATCCGCTTGCCCTCGAGGTCGACGTCGTAGTTCCAGCGCGAGGTGTGGAAGCACTCGCCGCTCGAAGCGTCTCCATGCCGTCGATGCGGGCCAGCTTCGGGCTGGTCAGGATGCCGTTGGCGAGGATCACGTAACGCGGCCTTGCATGGCGTCGCCGCGGTCGGTGGAGACCGTCCAGCGCGCGCGGTCCTCGTCCCACTCCGTCTTGTCCACCGTGGTGTGGAACAGGCAGTGGTCGTAGAAGCCGAAGCGCTTGGCCATCAGCTGGCAGTACTCGAGGATCTCGAAGCCGGAGGCGAACTTCATCGACGGGATGTAGCCCATCTCCTCGAGCAGCGGCAGGTAGCTGTAGGACTCGACGTCGCAGGCGATGCCCGGGTAGCGGTTCCAGTACCAGGTGCCGCCGACGTCGCCGCCCTTCTCGCAGAAGCGGACGTCCGTCGAACCCGGCCTCGCGCAGCTTGTGCCACAGCAGCAGCCCGGCGAACCCGGCCCCGACGACGAGGATCTCGCACTCGTCGGTCAGCGGGTCGCGCGGGACCGGTGCCGCCGAGTAGACGTCGTCGAGGTAGCGGCTGAACTCGCCCTCCATCGCCATGTAGTCGGCGGCGCCACGGCGGGCCTCCTTGAACGCCCGGTACCTCGCCTGCTCCTCGGCGTCGAACGTGGCGCCCGGCGGCTGCGGTGGCAGCGTCGTCAGGCGTTCGTCGGCGACCACGGCGTATCCGCTGCTGGTGCGCGTTCGCGGCGGCCGGCGCGGCGCGGCGTCGCGAAGATCTTGCGGCCCGTCACCGGGTCGACGCGGATCGGGAGGTCCCGGCCGTCGGGGGCGGCATCTCCGTTGCTGGTCACGATGTCTCCGTTCGGATGCGGACCCCGCCGGGTCCGGGGGTGGTGATCAGAAGATGGCGAGGGGGTTCGCCGGGCTGCCCGTCGCGCCGCGGAAGCGCAGCGGGGCGAGGACGAACTGGAACGCCCAGCGGCCGCGATCGGCGCAGTGCTGGGCGAGCTCGTCGAGGTCGCAGTTGTCGATCAGCCAGAGGCCCATCGCCACCAGGCCGACCGTGTGGATCGGCATCGAGAAGCCCTTGACGCCCGTCGGCCGGACGTCCTGGGCGACGTCGGAGCCGAGGGCGGCGATGTCGTGCTCTCGCAGCCACGGCAGGCACGAGGCGTGGAGGCCGGGCTGGTCGGCGCCGGTGTAGCCGCTGCGCACGGCGCGCCGCCGCGCCGCCTCGCCCGTGCGCACGAGCAGCACATCGCCGGGTTCGGCGGTCACGCCGGCGGCGCCGAGGGCGGCATCCAGGTGCTCGGGGAGGACGGGCTGGCTCGGCGCCATCGCCTCGATGCCGAGGAGGGCCGGCACGTCGACGAGGAGGCCCCGGGTGACGATGCCCCGGGATGCCACGCGGACGTCGCTGCGGGTCGCCCCGTGACGGTCGTCGACGAGGCTCGCCGGGGCGCCGTTGTACATGCAACCGTCCCAGAACACGTGGCTCGGCGCGTCGAGGTGGGTGATCGTCATCCCGTGGTAGATGAACCCGAGGAACTCGGCGGCGACGGAGGCGTGGCCGTGATCGGACGCCCCGGTGCGGGTGGCGCCGTCGTCGCCCTCCTTGCGCTCGAGCCCGGTGCCGATCATGTAGCGCTGGGCGTTCGGGCCCTCCGGTCGGATGTCGCTGGCGCACGAGACGGCCGTGCCGTCGAGGACAGCGGCGGCCGCTCGCCGGCGGCACGCCTCGTCGATCAGGTTGAGCGTGCCGAGCTCGTCGTCGGGACCCCAGCGGCCCCAGTTCGACAGCGTCGTCATGAACCCCTCGACGTCGACGTCGGGCACCGTGGTCACGACACCTGCCCGGCGCTGGTGGTGGCGATGTCGACGAGCAGCACGCCGTCGGCGTGCAACGTCGGCGATGGTCTCGGCGTCGAGATCCAGCAGCTCGGCGACCACGTCGTCGTCATCGGCCCCGAAGGGGTGCATGGTCGGCAGTCGGGCGGAGCGGGGCGCCGGACATCCGCCATGGCGCGCTCGGCAGCGTCACAGGCTGTCCGCCCTCGACGTCGGCGGTGACGATCGCCCCGCGCTCGGCGGCCCACGCCGTCGCCGGCACGTCGGCCACGGAGCGGATCCGCCCGACTGCCAGCCCGGCGGCGTCGAGCACGGCCTCGACCTCGTCGATGCCGCCCTGTCGCAGCAGCGCGGCCTGCAGCTCGCCGAGCAGCTCGGCCCGGCGCTGGCGGCGGCCGCCCGTGTCGGCGAAGCGCTCGTCGTCGATCAGCTCGGGACAGCCGAACGAGCGGCACAGCGTGGCGAAGACCTGCCCGCTGACCGGGTTGCCGGCGCTGAAGCGGTGGCCGTCGGACGTGGTGAAGATGTGCTGCGGGGTGGAGCCCGACTTCGGTGGCTTGATCCCCGGGGTCAGCAGGGCCGAGGCGAACTCGTTGAGGAACAGGATCGAGTGGGCGAGCGAGATGTCGATGTGCTGGCCGCGTCCGGTGCGCTCGCGTTGGACGAGGGCGGCGAGCAAGGCGATCGTGGCGTCCTTGGCCGCGGCGAGGTCGGCGATCGACATCGGGTCGTGCTCGACGGCCGCCGACCGCAGCAGGGCGGCCGTGTCGAGGTAGCCGGCTTCGCCGTGGACGAACGGCGCGTAGGCCCGCCGCTCGCGCCAGTCGCCGGTCTGGCCGTAGCCGGAGATCGACACGTAGATCAGTCCGGGGTGCTCGGCGGCCAGCGACGCGTGGTCGAGGCCCCACGCCGCCATCACGCCGGGGCGGAAGTTCTCGATGAGCACGTCGACGGCGCCGGCGAGCCGGCGCACGAGGTCGCGGCCGGCCGGCTGAGCCAGGTCGACGGCGATCAGCCGCTTGCCGAGGTTGAGCTGGACGAAGCCGGGTGGGCTGGGGACCTGCCCGTCGCGGCCGGCGCGGGTCTGGTCGCCGCCGGGCGGTTCGAGCTTGATGACGTCGGCACCGAGCTCGGCGAGCATCCGCGTGCAGTGCGGCCCGGCGACGACCCGGGTGAGGTCGAGGACCCGGACGCCGGACAGCGGTCCGTCGTCGGTCACCGCCACGCCCCACCGCCGTGGGCGAGGTCGCGGAACGGCTGGTCCTGGTCCGTGCCGGGCTCGCGGGGCAAGCCGAGCACCTTCTCGCCGAGGTGGTTGCGCTGGATCTGGTCGGTGCCGCCGGCGATCGACGTGGCCGGGCTGCTCAGCGCGAAGTCCTGGAACCCGGCCGACGGGGCGTCGTCGCCGACGAGCATCCCGGCCGCGCCCTGGACCTCCAAGCCGAGGTCGCGCTGGCCCCGTGTGATGTCGGAGACGGTGATCTTCGAGATCGGGCCTTCGAGGCCGGGCACGCTGCTCGAGCGCATCCGCAGGTTCGTGTAGCCCATGATCGCCCGCCGCGTGTGCAGCACGGCGAGGTCTTGGCGCACGTGCGGGTCGCCGGCGCGGTCGAAGTCGCTGACGAGCTGGTTGAGGATGCGCCCGACGCCGCGGTTGCCGCGCGCCGGCGCGGCCGTGCCGCGCACCATCTCGTCGACGAGCTCGCCGGCCGGTCGCGCCAGGTCGACGGGCCCGAACGGGCCACCCTCGTGGGCGGCCGGGTTGAACGAGTTCTTCTCGTAGGTCAGGAACGTGCGGGTGACCGCCCAGCCCTCGCCCTCGCCGCCGAGCAGGTCGGCGTCGGCGACGATGGCGTCCTCGAAGTGCACGAGGTTGAACTCGGACCGGCCGTTCATCTGCTTGATCGGGCGCGGCTGCACGCCGGGCTGCTGGGCCGGGCACAGGAAGAACGACAGGCCGCGGTGCTTGGGGACGTCCCAGTTGGTGCGGGCCAGGAGCATGCCGTAGCTGACGATCGAGCGCGTTGCTCGTCCACACCTTGCTGCCGGTGATCCGCCACTCGTCGCCGTCGCGGACGGCTGCGGTGCGGGACGCCGCGAGGTCGGACCCGGCATCGGGCTCGGACAGCATCTGGCACGTCGTCTCCCCGCCGTAGGCCATGCCGCGCAGGAACCGGTCGCACTGCTCGTCCGTGCCGTGCTTGAACAGCATCGGCGCCAGCAGCGTCGGGCCGATGCCCGATGGCGGTCCGAGGGCGCCGACGGCGCGTCGTTCGGCGCGCACCAACTTGGCGCCGGACGTCGGCAGGCCCTTGCCGCTCCACTGCTCGGGCCACGTCGGGTAGCCCCACCCGCTCTCGTACATCAGGCGGAACCACTCGCCGACGGACATCGACGGGTCCCACGCGTCGCGGTACCACGTCCGTGCGTCGGCGACGATCTTCGCTTCATCCATGGTGAACCCCCGGGGCTCCGGCGCACCGACCGCAGGCGATGCATCGGGTAATAAGTCGACTGAATGGACAGAGTAGACTGTTTGGTCATGTCCGATCAAGCATCGTCGGCCATCGTCGCGCCGCTGCCGACGCCGGCGCTGTCCGTCGCCCTCGTCAACTTCTCGGCCCACCACCCCGGCGACTGGGGCTACCTCGTCGACCGGGCGACGGCTGCTGAAGAGGCCGGCCTCGATGGGGTGGCCGTCTCCGATCACGTCGTGATGGGGGAGGACCTCGAGGCGTACGGCCGGCCCGAGGTCGGCGGCACCGTCGGAGGCCGCCAGCCGACGGGACCGGACGGCTTCTGGCTGGAGCCGCTCACGTCCCTCGCCGTCATCGCCGGGGCCACCACACGTGTCCGCCTCGGGACCAACATCCTGCTCGCCGCGCTGCGCCGTCCGGCGGTGCTCGCCAAGTCGGCGGCGACCCTCGACGTGCTGTCGGGCGGCCGCCTCGACCTCGGCGTCGGCGTCGGGTGGCAGCGCGAGGAGTACGAGGCGGCCGGCCTTGCCTTCGACGATCGCGGTCGGCTCCTCGATCACACGCTGGACGTGTGCCAGACGCTGTGGCGCGAGCAGCGAGCCAGCTACGCCTCGGCGGACCTCTCGTTCGACGGGATCCACGCGATGCCCAAGCCGATCGCCGCAGGCGGTGTGCCGATCTGGGTCAGCGGGACCCTCGAACCCGCGGGTGATCGCCCGGCTGGCCCGCTTCGGTGCGGGGTGGATCCCGTGGGGCGACGCCGGCCACGACCTCGCAGCGTCGATCCCCGTCATGCGCGAGCGCGTCGCCGCCCTGGGTCGCGACCCCGACGGGCTCGGTGTCGTCGGGACGATCGTCGTCGCGCCGGACGTCGTTGCGGATCAGGCGGTGGCGGCAGTGCCGGACCTCGTGGCCGCCGGTGTCACGGACGTCCGCCTGTTCATGCCGATGCCGCCGTCGCGCGCCGAGCTCCTCGATCGGCTCGGTGGGCTCGCCGCCGCGTTCCGAGCCGTGACCGGCCGGGCGGCGGTCGGGCGATGAGCGACGTCGAAGCCCGCCTGGCCCGCTTGGAGGCCGAGCGCGACATCGCCGCCCTCATGGCGACGTACGCCCGCCTCGTCGACGAAGGGCCCGACGCCGACGCCATCGCCGCGCTGTTCACCGCCGACGCCGTCTACGAGACGTTCGGGCACCTCGGCCTGGAAGGTGAGCCGATCAGCGGACGCGACGCGCTGCACGCCACGTTCCGCGACCTCCCGGACCTGCTGCCGTTCACGGCCCACTACCTGTGCAACCCCGCGGTCACCGTATCGGCCGACGCGATGCGGGGCGAGGGACGCTGGCTGGTGCTGGAGCTCGCCAGCGCGGTGAGCGACGACGGCCGCCAGGCGCTGGTGATGGTCGCCGCCTACCACAACGACTTCGTGCACACGCCCGACGGGTGGCGCATCGAGCGGGTCCGCTTCGGCGATCTGCGCGCCTTCCCCTACCTCGAGGGCTTCGCCACGACGCGCTACGTCTCGATGTACGACGGACGCCGGGTCGAGGACTGACGCCGAGTCAGAGCACGAAGGCCGGCTTCGTCGCGCCGAGCAGCGCGCCACCGACGGCCCTGGCCAGTGGATCGGGCCCGAAGTAGGCGTGGCTGAGCCCGGCCTGGATGTCCCGGTACCGGCGCTGCAGCGGGTGATCGACGAACACCGTCCGTCCGGATGCGGCGCGGAACAGCTCGTCGATCGCGGCGCCGACGCGCTCGCACCCGCGGTTGACGTCCCACCGCATGCGGGCGCGATCGGTCATCGACGCCGTCCCGCCGGCGGCGGCGACGGCCCACATCGCCTCGGCGTCACGCCGCAGCACCGTCACGGCGGCGGCGTGGTCCCACTCCGCCTCGGCCAGGCGACGCTGCGTCAGCGGGTCGTCGGCGATGCGGCCGACGCCAGGAACCTTGCGATCGACCGACTCCGCGGTCCACATGTCGATGAAGCCGCGCGCCGCGCCGAGCACCCCGGCGGCGATCGCCATGTTGAACACGACCGACCACGGCAGTCGGTAGAGGGTGCCGTCGTTGCCGACCTGACCCGGCAGCGGGGCGCCGAACGCGTAGTCGAGGTGGGACTGCGTGCGGTAGGAGGGGACGAACGCGTCGTCGACGACGATGTCCTTGCTCCCGGTGCCCTGCAGACCGGCCACGTACCAGTTGTCGTCGATGCGGTACTGATCGCCGAGGAGGAGGAACGAACGGAAGTCGGCGATCTCGCCGCCCGGCAGCACCGCCCCGACGACGACGGCGCCGCAGTGGTCGCACCCCGACGAGAACGACCACCGCCCGGACACGCGGTAGCCGTCTCCCTCGGGCACGGCGCGGCCCGTCGGGTTGTACGACGACGAGTGCATCGTCGTCGGGTCCTCGTCCCAGAGGTCGGCCTGCGCTTGCTCGTCGAAGAGGGCCAGCTGCCACGGGTGCACGCCGATCACCCCGGCGACCCATCCGGCGGCCGGGTTGGCCCGCGCGATCGCCATCACGGCGTCCAGGAACTCGGGGTAGGGGACCTCGCCGCCGCCCCAGCGCCGCGGCTGCAGGGCCCGCAGCACCCCGCCCTCGAGCAGCTGCTTCCAGACGTGATCGGGGAGCCGGCGCAGCTCGTCACCTTCCGCCGACGCCGCCGCCAGGCTGTCCGCGAGGCGCGCCGCCTCGGTGGCCAGGCTCATGCCGGCTGCGAGGCGACGGGGCGCAGGATCCTGGGGCGCAGCGGGCCGTCGCTCGGTGGGTGGTGGCCCCAGCGACTGCCGCGCTGATGGGAGCCGACGGTCCACGTGTCGTCATCGACGACGACGCCACCGGTGCCGTACTCGATCTCGAAACCCGACGGCGTGCGCACGTAGAACGACGTCATCAGGTCGTTGGTGTGGCGGCCCAGGCTCATCGCCAGGGGGATCTCTCGAGCGCCGATGACGTCGAGCGCGGTGCCGACGTCATCGAGGCTGGTGACCTCGAGCATGAGGTGGTGGAGGCCGGCCAGGCGGGGCACCGCGGCGAACGCCACCGTGTGGTGGCGGGCCGCCGAGCCGGGGCAATGGAAGAAGCGCAGGTCGAGACCGCCGCCTTCGACCGTGTCGGTGCGGCGCAGACCGAGCGCCTCGGTGACGAAGCGCTCGGCATCGTCGAGGTCGGGCACCAGCAGCACGACGTGGCCGAGGCCCTGGGCGCCGGTGACGAAACCGGCCATCGGGCGGCCCGGGTGTGAACGGGGCGCCGTGGTCGAGGGCGGTGACGAGCTCGTGGCGGAACCCGAACGGGTCGACGAACGAGCGCGGCTCCTCGCCCGAGACCGTCGTGCCGGCGGCCTCGATCGCGGCGACGGTGGCATCGAGGTCGTCGACGAGCCATCCGAGGTAGGCGAGGTCGTCGCGCTCGCCCGGGTGGATCGTGATGCGGTGGGCGACGTCGTCGACGCGGAGTCGCACCGCCCCGTCCGGTCGGTCCGGCGCCAGCTCGGCGCCGAGCACCTCCGGCCCGAAGGAGCGCCACGCATCGACGTGCGGCGACGTGAACCCGATGTACGCGAGCGACGTGATCATTGTGGCGCGGCCCCCATTCCCCTGGCGATCGCCCCAGTCAGTCAGAACGGCGCGCGAGCGTCAAGGGCCCCCGCCGTACCGTGTGGCGATGGAGTGGTGGCGAGCCCCGCTGGGATCGCTGGTCGCGGGGCACAAGCTGATCCTGGTCGGTGGCCCGGCCGTGATGTGGACGGATGCCGCGGCCCTGCTCCGCGAGCTCGGAGCGACCGCCGTGCTCGTCGTCGGGACCGAGGGGATGGGCGTCGGACAGCCGCCGCGTGACGCCGAGGTCGTGCTTGTCGAGCGCGAGGACCACGGCGACGACAACATGGCCGCGCTGCACGCCAGCATCCGCGTCGTCGACGACCCGCCGCCGCACGTCGTTGACGCCGTTGAGGCGTTCGATCCTGATCGCACGGCCGTCGTGCTCGGCAGCTTCCTGACCGAGTCACCGACGTTCGTGGGTCGCCCGCTGGTCGCCCACCGACGTCCGGCGTGGGTGGCGCTGGAGGACAAGACCCGGCTGGCCGACGTGCTCGACCGGGCCGGCGTCGTCCGGTCGCCGTCGTTCGTCGTGCCGATCGAGGAGGCGGCGTCACGCTGGCGCGAGCTCGACGCGGGCGCCGGCACGGTGTGGGCGGCCGATGCCAGCAACGGCTTCCACGGCGGCGGCGCCGGGACCCGCTGGGTCACCGACGACGACGAGGCGGCGGCGGTGGTGGCCGAGCTCGCACCGTCGGCGGAGACCGTGCGGGTGATGCCATTCCTCGACGGGATCGCCACGTCGGTGCACGGCATCGTGTTGCCCGACGGTGTCGCGGTGCTGCGCCCGGTCGAGCTGGTGACGCTGCGCCGGGGGCACGATCTGGTGTACGCCGGCTGCAGCACGTACTGGGATCCGCCGACTGCCGTGCGCGAGGAGATGCGTGCGGCGGCCCGGCGGGTCGGCGAGCAGCTGCGCGCCGACGTCGACTTCCGGGGCGCGTTCACGCTCGACGGCGTCGCCACCCGAGACGGGTTCCGACCGACCGAGCTGAACCCCAGGTTCGGGGCCGGGCTGATGACGATCACGTGGGGCATCGACGTGCCCCTGACGCTCGTGCTCGACCTCGTCGTCGGCGGCCGGTCGCTCGGCGTCACCGCCGAGTGGCTGGAGCGGGAGCTGCTCGCCGCCGCGGACGAGCACCGCGCCGGCGGGACGTCGCTGCTGCACGCGCCGACGCCGGAGCCGCTGGGCGGCCGCGGCGTCGTCTACGCGGACGGGTCGTGGCGGTGGGCCGGGCGACGGCGAGCAGCCGGACGGCCGCGGCATCTCGGGCAACGGGTTCGTCCGCCTGTTCATCGACCGCATGCCGATCGGGGAATCGGTCGGACCGCGGGCCGTCGCCTTCTGGCGGTTCTACGACGGGGTGATGGGCACCGAGATCGGGCCGCTTGACGGCGGCGCCGGACGTGCTCAGATCGAGCGACCGGCCGCCGCCCAGTACTCGTCCTTGAGGTGCCGCTTGTAGAGCTTGCCCGTCGGGTGGCGGGGGAGCTCCTCACGGAAGTCGATCGATCGCGGGCACTTGACGTCGGCCAGCTGGGAGCGGCAGAAGGCGATCAGCTCCTGGGCCAGCGCGTGGCCGGCGGCGGCGTCGACCGGCATCGCCACCGGCTGGACGACGGCCTTGACCTCCTCGCCGAAGTCGTCGTTGGGCACGCCGAACACGGCGACGTCGACGACCTTGGGATGGGTGACGAGCACGTTCTCCGCCTCCTGCGGATAGATGTTCACGCCGCCCGAGATGATCATGTACGCCTTGCGGTCGGTCAGGAACAGGTAGCCGTCCCCGTCGAGGTAGCCCACGTCGCCGAGCGTGCTCCAGCCCTTGGGGTGGCGCGAGCCCTTCGTCTTCTCGGCGTCGTTGTGGTACTCGAACGCCGCGCCGCCCTCGAAGTAGATCGTGCCGGCCTCGCCGGGCGGGACCTCCTCACCGTCCTCGCCGACGATGTGGAGCACGCAGCCGAGGGCGGCACCGACGGTGCCCGGATGCGCCAGCCACTGCTCACTGTTGCAGTAGACGAAGCCGTTGCCCTCCGTGCCTGCGTAGTACTCGTGGATGACGGGGCCGAACCACTCGATCATCTCCCGCTTCACGGGCACCGGGCACGGCGCGGCGGCGTGGATGACGCACTCCAGCGACGACACGTCGTAGCGCGCCCGCACGTCGGCCGGGAGCTTGAGCAGGCGCACGAACATCGTCGGGACGACCTGGCTGTGCGTGACGTGGTGGCGCTCGACCAGGGCCAGGTACTCCTCGGCGTCGAACTGCTCCATCACCACGACGGTGCCGCCGAGGGCGATGATGCTCATCGAGAAGCGCAACGGCGCGGCGTGGTACATCGGGGCGGGGGAGAGGTAGACCGACGACTCGCTGACGCCGAAGAGCAGCTGCAGCACGCCCGTGACGCCGAACGGGAACGTCTCCAGCGGCTCGGCGACGAACGCCTTGGTGACGCCCTTCGGGAGCCCGGTCGTCCCCGAGGAGTAGAGCATGTCGGAGCCGGCGATCCGATCAGTGAGCGGCTCGGCGGGTTGCGAGTCGACGGCGGCCTCGTACGACTCGTAGCCGTCGACCGTCCCGTCGAGCATCAGGCGCAGCGCAACGCCGGGCGTGTCGGCGAGCACCTCGGTCGCCTGGTCGGCCTTGTACTTCGACGTGATGAAGACCTTCGCCGCGCAGTCGTTGAGGATGTACGTGAGCTCGCCGCTGGTCAGCCGTGACGAGCACGCCGTGTACACGGCGCCTGCGTAGTGGCAGCCCCACGCCACCTCGAGGTAGCGCGGGTGGTTCTCCATGCAGAACGCGACGTGGTCGCCGGGCTGCACGCCGGCGGCTCGCAGCAGGTGGGCCAGCCGGTTGGCCGCGGCGTCGAGCTCGCCGAACGTCACCACGGCGCCCGTGCCGGCCATGACGTAGGCAGCCTTGTCGGGTTGGGTCGCCACGAAGGCTCCGGGGAACATGCCTCCGGAAGGTACCGGGAGTTACGGTCTCGCGATGGATCCCGGGGCGGCCCAGTTCGCCCGCCTCGAGCACTTCGCCGAGGTGGTCACCGGTGACCCGGCAGCCGTCCGGCTCGACGAGGCCGCGCTGGCGATGGCCGCCGTGCTCCGGGCCCGCCCGACGGACGGCGCGGCCGACGTCCTCGACGAGATGGCGGCCGGCTGCGTCGACCGCTCGCTCGACGGGTTGCGCCGCCACATCTTCGACGAGCTCGGCTTCGCCGGCGACGCCGAGCACTACGACGAGCCGCGCAACTCGTTGCTCGACGTCGTGCTCGATCGTCGACGCGGCCTGCCGATCCTGCTGGCGACGGTCGTCATCGAGGTCGGGCGACGCTGCGAGGTCCCGTGCGTCGGCATCGGGATGCCGATGCACTTCCTCGTGCGGGCGGCCGACGACGACGATGCCTTCGTCGATCCGTTCTCCGGTGAGGCGCTCGATCGCCTCGGTGCCCGGCGTCGCTTCGAGACCCTCTCGGCCGGGCGGCTGCCCTGGGACGATCGGCACCTGGCACCCACACCGGCCGCGGCTCATCGTGTTGCGCATGCTGACCAACCTGCGGGCGTCGTACGAGCGCCGCGCCGATCGCGTCGGCCTGGCGCTGGTCGCCCGGATGCGGGCAGCGATCCCCGAGCTCGGCGCCGGCGCGTCGGCCGAAGCGGTTCGACTCGGCGCCGTGTTCAACTGAGGAGACCGAACCAGCGACCACTTGTGCCGGCGGCGGGAGTGCTCAGGCGAGGCGTTGCAGCATGCGCTCGCGCAGCGAGTCGTAGATCGGCGCCGAGCGGACCTTCGTCGCCGTCAGCGTCGCGGCGAAGCTGGCTGCGAGTGTGACCGCCGCCAAGTGGGTGGCCCCGGTCATCTCGAGGACGAGAGCGACCCCGGTCAGCGGGGCCCGGACCACGCCGGCGAAGAACGCGGCCATCCCAACGACCGCGAACGCCGTGGCGCCGGCCCCGGCGCCGGGCAGGACCCAGTCGGCGATCCCGTGGAACAGCGCGCCCCACACGGCACCGACTGCGAGCAGCGGTGAGAAGAGGCCGCCGGGCGTCCCGACCGCGTACGACAACGGACCGAGGAGGCCGCGGGCGACGACGTAGCCGGCGAGCGGCCACATCGCGACCTGCCCAGCCAGCACCAGCTGGGTGAGCTCGGTGCCCTCGCCGACGAGCAGCGGCTGCACGTAGAACAGCACGCCGATGCCGGCGCCGACGATGCCGGCCAACGCGAGTGGGCGGTGCACTGCGACGCGCCGGGTGAGATCGATGGCGCCGAGGATGAGGTGGTTGTATGTGGCCGCGAGGAGCCCGGTCAGCAGCCCGAAGACGGCGAACAGGATGATGGCCAACACGCCAGGTGTCGGCGGCTGCGGCACGGGGAGGTCGAACACGTTGCCGACCAGGACGCGCGAGCAGACGACCGCCACCGGCCCACTGGCCAGCGCGACGAGCACCAGGCGGGCCTGGAACTCGCGGGCGATCTCCTCGAAGACGAAGATGGCGCCGCCGAACGGGGTGTTGAACGCCACGGCGAGCCCGGCGCCGGCGAGTGCGGCCTGCAGCACGCGCAGGTCGTGATCGTGGAGGCGGAAGCGGCGGCCGGTCTCGACCCCGATGACCGCGCCCATCTGCACCGTGGGTCCCTCACGGCCGAGGAGCAGCCCCGACGCGATCGCCAGCACGCCGCCGGCGAACTTGGCCGGCACGACCCGCGGCGGCGCGAAGCGGGCCTCGCCGCGCCAGACCGCTTCGACGTGTTGGATCCCACTGCCACCGGCGAGCGGCACCCGCACGACGATCCACCGCGCGATCACGGCCGCCACCGCGGCGAGGACCAGCGGGATCACCCAGCCGAAGCCGGCGTGGTCCTTGCTCCAGTCGACGACGTCGGCGGCCCAGTCGTCCGAACGCACGAGGCACCACCGGAACGCGCCGCCCACGAAGCCGATGACGACCCCGGCCACCGCAGCGATCGCGCAGATCGTGGCGATGCCGGACTGCTGCTCGTCGTCCCTGCCTCCCACCGGTTCAATGTCGCAATGATGATCGACCGGGACATCAAGCGCTGCCTCGGGCAGATGATCAAGGGCATCGAGGTCGTCGGGGCGACCCACGATGGCGTCAGCCGTGCCTACACCAGCCACTGGGTCACCCAGGTCAGCTTCGAGGAGCCGATCGTGATGGCCAGCGTCTCGCCCAAGCACGACACCTACCCGTTGATCGTCGCGGCAGGGGAGTTCTCGGTCTCGATCCTGGCCGGCGACCAGATCGTCGCCGGGCAGTACTTCAGCTACCCCGGTCACAAGCTGCGCTACGTCGCCGACGAGCTGCTGGCACCATGGCCCGGGGATCCGGCCGGGCCGCCGGTGGTGCCGGACGCCGTCGCCTGGTTGCGCTGCGCCACGTTCCAGCGCACGACCCTCGCCGATCACGAGCTGTTCTTCGCCCGCGTGACGGCCGTCGTCCCCGGTCGTCTGCGAGAGCCGCCGCTGCTGTACTCGAGCCGGCTCGGCTGGCGCGTCACCGGCGACCGGGCCCGCGAACCAGGGATGAGCGTCCGCGACGAACTGCTCGCCGCGCCGGGGCGACAGGGCTCGACGACGGCCTCGACGAGCCCCAGTGACGATTGGAGGACCGCTACCTACCGGCGGGTACGGTTGAACGCCATGACCGTGACCGAGTCCTCCGCGACCACTGACGAGCAGCGTGTCGAGGCGCTCGTCGACGACCTCCTCGAGAACTTCCCGCCGACGTCGACCGACCCGGTCACGTTCCTGGGCGAGCAGTTCGATCGCGGCCTGGCGTGGGTCCACAACCCGGAGGGCCTCGGCGGCCTGGGGGTCAACCCGAAGCTGCAGAAGAACATCAACGAGCGGGTCTTCGGGGCCGGCGGTCCGAACGCCGGCTACCGCAACCCGATCGGCTACGGCATGTGCGGACCGACCGTCGCCGTGTGGGGCAGCGACGACCAGAAGCAGCGCTACCTCCGCCCGCTGTTCACCGGCGAGGAGATCTGGTGCCAGCTCTTCTCGGAGCCGGGCTCCGGGTCTGACTTCGCGGGGCTGTCATCGCGTGGCGTCCGTGACGGCGACGAATGGATCGTCAACGGCCAGAAGGTCTGGACGACGCTCGCCCACCTCGCCCGGTGGGGTCTGCTCGTCGTGCGCACCGACCCGGAGGCCGTCAAGCACGCCGGCCTGACGGCGTTCGTCGTCGACATGCACGCGCCCGACCGTCGAGGTCCGGCCGCTGCGCCAGATGACCGGCGAGGCCGAGTTCAACGAGGTGTACTTCACCGACACCCGCATCCCCGACAGCGAGCGCCTCGGTGCGGTCGGCGACGGCTGGCGGGTGTCGCTGACCACGCTGATGAACGAGCGGGTCTCGATCGGCGGCTCGATCCCGCAGCGCGGGTCGGGCGTCATCAGCCCGCTGGTCAAGGCGTTCCAGGCCCTGCCGCCCGAGCGCCGCGAAGCCGAGCTCGACGAGGTCATGAAGCTGTGGGTGCGCGCCGAGGTGCTGCGGCTCACGAACATCCGCGCCAACCAGAACCGCAAGATGGGCGATCCCGGGCCCGAGGGCTCGATCGGCAAGATGGCGTCGGCCGACCTGAACAAGGACGTCTGGGCCAAGACGATCAACGTGATGGGCGCCGACGGCCTGCTGTACGGCTCGTACGAGATGATCCGCCCGGAGGTCGCCAGCGGCTTCGAGACGAACCAGAAGGCGTTCCTGCGCAGCCGGGCCAACTCGATCGAGGGCGGCACCACCGAGGTGATGAAGAACATCCTCGGCGAGCGCGTGCTCGGCCTGCCCGGCGACGTCCGTGTCGACCGCGAAGTCCCCTGGAGCCAGGTCCCGCGCAACTGACGGGCGGCCGCCCTCGCCGGATGGTGGCGGTCGGTTCCTGTGTCACTAACTTGCGGGACGAGGGGGTCCCATGTCGTCTCGCGTCTCGCGAAGCGGCGGCGCCAGCGTGGCGTCGTTGCTGCTGATCGCTGTGCTCTGCGGGTGCAGCGCGTCCGACGACGCTGCTGACGCCGAGTCGATCCCGACGCGCCCCGTCCCGCCGACGGCGCCGGCGACGGTGGTGACCGAGCCCGGCGGGGCCCCGGTGGTCGAGCAGTTCGTCGCCCCCGACTCGTTCGTCTGCCTCGCCGAGGACCCGCGCCAGGCGCAGGTCACGGTCGGGTGGGACGTGCCGACGGCGACTGACGTGACGATCCTGCTCGACGGCGCGCCGGTGCACTCCGGGATCCACGATGAGCTGCCGTTCGCGGTGACCGCGGGAACGGCGCGTGGCATCGGTTCGACGATCGTGTTCGACTGCGCGGCCAGCGACGCGAGGACGATCACCATCCAGTGGACGGTCGGCGCATCGCCGCCGGCCGAGCACGTGGTGCAGGTCGTGCGGGAGGCCGACGATGCCTGAGCAGCGCAGCCCACTGCGGATCAGCCGGCGCACGTTCGTGGCCGGTGCGGCGGGCTTGATCGGCGTGCGGTACCTCGTCGCGTGCGGCGGCGACACCGCAGCTGCCGCATGGCCGGAGCCGCCGTTGCGGGCGTCTGGCACCGGTGGCCTGGCCACGTCGCTGCGCGTCGCCACCGGACCGGTGTCGATGGGTGGCAGCGACGTCGTCGCCACGACCTACGAGGGCTTGTACCCGGGACCCACGATCGAGGTGCGCCCAGGCGAGCTGCTCGGTGTCGACCTCGTCGAACGCGTTGGACCAGGCGACCAACCTGCACGTCCACGGCCTGCACGTGTCGCCGCAGGCGCCGGCCGACGACGTGCTGCTGAGCATCGCTCCCGGCACCACGTACCAGTACGCCTACCAACTGCCCGCCGATCATCCCGGCGGCACGTTCTGGTACCACGCCCACCACCACACGCTGGCCGATGCGCAGGTCTTCGGGGGGCTGTTCGGCGTGCTCGTCATCCGCGGCGCGCTCGACGCGCTGCCCGGCGTCGCCGGCCGCACCGAGCGCATCCTGGCGATCAGCCAGACCCAGATCGTCGATGGGGCCGTCGCCGACGGCGACTCGAGCCCGATGGCCCAGCAGGTCACCCTTGTCAACGGCAACTACCAGCCGACGATGGAGATCGCTCCCGGCGAGGTGCAGCGCTGGCGACTGCTGAACGCCAGCTCGACGTTCATGCGCCTCCAGCTCGCCGGCCACGCCGCCCACGTGATCGCCGTCGACGGCAACGCGTTGGCGGCGACGGTGGCGCAGGACGTCATCGAGATCGCCCCCGGCTCGCGCTACGACGTGCTCGTCGAAGGCGGCCCGGCCGGCGAGTACCAGCTGCAGTCGCTCAGCCAGGACGACGACGGCGTGTTCTTCACGAGCATGGTGCCGATGCCGCAGATGCTGATGACGCTGCGGTCACGCGGCGACCAGGTGAGCGGCCCGCCGCTGCCGACGGACCTGTTGCCGTTCGCCAGCTTCGCCGACGCCACGATCGACAAGCGGCGCGAGTTCGTGCTCGAAGAGCGCGAGCCCCGCGGTGTCGGGCCGAACGACCACTTCACGTACTACATCAACGGCAAGCAGTTCGACCACCACCACGTCGACGAGACGATGCAGCTCGGCGCCACCGAGGAGTGGCACTTCACGAACCGCACGTACGAGCCCCATCCGATCCACATCCACGTCAACCCGTTCCAGGTCGTCGCCCGCAACGAGGTCGCCGTCGACGAGCAGCACCTCCGCGACACGGCGACGATCCGGGCGTTCGAGACGCTGACGATCCGCCACCGGTTCGACGACTACACCGGCCAGTTCGTCATGCACTGCCACATCCTCTTCCACGAGGACCACGGCATGATGCAGCTCCTCGAGGTCGTCGACCCGACCGCCGGCTGATCGGGACCACGGCCCGAGCGGGCTCAGACCGCTTCGTTAGGGTCCGGCCGTGACTCCTCCTGTCCGCTTCGGCGTCGCCCACGACTTCCGCTGCCCGCCGGGCAGCGACTACACGCTGCAGGACGTCTACGCCCAGACGATCGATCAGATCGCCCGGCTCGACGAGCTGGGACTGGACGAGGTCTGGTTCAGCGAGCACCACTTCGTCGAGGACGGCTACCTGCCGTCGTTCGCGCCCGTTGCCGGCGCCGCGGCGGCGCGCACGAAGCGGATGCGGATCTCGACCAACATCTCGATCATCCCGTTCTCCCATCCGTTGCGCCTCGCCGAGGACCTCGCCATCCTCGATCAGCTGTCCGGTGGCCGGATCGAGTTCGGGGTCGGGCTGGGCTACGCCGTCCATGAGTTCAAGGCGTTCGGCTTCCCGGTGTCGCACCGGGTGTCGCGCACCGAGGAGTGCGTCGACATCCTGAAGCTGGCGTGGTCCGGTGAACGGTTCAGCTACGCCGGCAAGCGCTACCAGTTCGACGACGTGCGGGTCACGCCGGACCCCGTCCAGCCGGGCGGCCCGCCGCTGTGGATGGCGGTGTCGAGCGGTCCGAGCGTCGGCCGGGCCGTGCGCTACGGCGTCAACGTGCTCCCGCAGGGCCCGGTGTCGTTGCTCGACGCGTGGCGGGAGAAGTTCGCCGCCGCCGGCGGCGAGCCGGCGGAGAAGCGGGTCGGCATCATCCGCAGCTTCTTGGTCACGGACGATCCGGAGCACGACTGGCCGCCGCTGCGCGCCGCCGAGCGCTACCGCATGAAGGTGTACGGGCGGTTCTTCGAGGAGGCCGGACTCGGTGGTGCCGGCACGTTCAACGAGCTGGAGCGGATCAACCAGCGAGCGTTCGTCGGCAACGTCGATGAGTGCGTGGCCGAGCTGACGACGTTCGTCCAGCGCTACGGCCTCACCGACGTCGTCACGTGGGGCTCGGCGCCCGGTCTCCAGCCGGCGGTGCTGACGCCGTCGATGGAGCGCTTCGCCGCCGAGGTCGTGCCGCAGGTCAAGGCCAACCTGGCGGCCGCCGCCGCCTGATCACTCCTCGAGCGGCGTCGTCCGCGGCCCGAAGATGAACAGCCCGTCGGGGACCGAAGGGAGCGCCGGCTCCCACGGCAAGGCCGCGACCTGCTGCGGCGAGCGCCGGCCGAGGCGGATCCGGTTGACCTCGAACGCGGTCGTCGCCAGGGCGTGGGCCGCCCCGCCCGCGTCCGTGGTGGTGAGGCGCTCGGCACCGAGGTCGAACGTCAGCGTCACGGGCAGCTCGACGTCGGACAGCATCCGCGCCGCCAGCAGCATGGTGTCGTTGTCGCGGGCCCCCGGCTGGTCGATGGCGCCGCGGATGTCCTGCTCGTGGGCGACCACGTCGATGGCGACCGGCCAGATCCCGGCCTGCGACACGAAGTCCTCGAACGTCGCCGCCGCATCGGCCCACTCGTCGAGCAACGCCACCGCGGGCCCGTCGCGGTGACGGGCGAGCTGCTCGGCCACCTGGGCCTCGGTCGGCGGCCCGGTCAGTCGGCCGGCCATCGCGTCCTCGATGTTCCCGAGCAGGTGGGACACGGCGCCGCGCACGTCCCATCCGGGGCACGCCGGGACCGGCAGGGCCCACACATCGGCGGGCTGGTCGACGAGCAGCTCGCTCAGCCGCAGCCGACCGACCCGGTAGTGCGCACCTGCGTCAGCGTCCACCGCGCCACTGTCGCACAGGCCGGATGGTCAGCAGGCGAGCGCGGCGAGGACGTCGCTGGCCGCCAGGCTGCGATCGTCGACCCGGCGCCGACCGGTCAGCGAGCCGCCCAGCATCGCCGTGGCCGCCGTGCCGATGGTGGCTTGCAGCTCGCGGAGCTTGCGCGGCGGAGGGAAGTACTCGTCCTCGGTGGTGACCCGGACGGTCTCGACCCCGTCGCGCGGGTCGAGGCGGTCGACGACGGCCGTGACGAGCTCATCGGGCGCCGAGGCTCCGGCGGTGACGCCGACGATCCGCGCGTCGCGCAGGATGTCGGCAGGCAGCTCGGCGGCGGCGTTGATCCGACACACGATCGGGCAGCCGGACTCGCGCGCCAACTTCTCGAGGGCGACGGTGTTGGAGGAGTTCGCCGAGCCGATGATCACGATGGCGTCGCAGCGCCCGGCCAGCGCCGTCAACGCAGCCTGCCGGTTGGTCGTGGCGAAGCACAGATCGCTGCGGCCCGGCGACCAGACGTCCGGGAAGCGGTTCCGGACGGCCACTGCCACGCCCTCCCAATCCCGGTGCGAGAGGGTCGTCTGGGCGAGCAGGGCGACGGGCTCGTCGAACGTCGGGAGCGCCTCGACGTCGCTCACCGACTCGACGCGCGTCATCGCCTGCGGGGCGACGGCCATCGTGCCGACGGCCTCCTCGTGGCCCTCGTGGCCGACGTACAGGATCCGGTAGCCCTTGCCGGCGCGGACCCGGACCTCGTGGTGCACCTTGGTGACCAGCGGGCAGACCGAGTCCACGACGTAGCTGCCGCGCTCCTCGGCGGCGGCGACGACGGCGGGCGCCGAGCCATGGGCCGACAGCATGATCGGCGACCCCGGGGGGACCTCGGCGATGTCGTCGACGAACACCACGCCCTGGGCCTCGAAGCGCTCGACGATGACCCGGTTGTGGACGATCTCGTGGTAGCAGTACACGGGGGCCGGGAAGCTGCGGACCATCCAGGCCAAGGCCTTGATCGCCATCTCGACGCCGGCGCAGAAGCCACGCGGCTCGGCCAGGATCACCCGCTCGACGCCCGTGGTGACCGCGTCCTCAGTCATGGCACTCCCAAAGCTACCCAGCGGGGGCCACCGGTAGCCTGGAGCGGCCATGTCAGCCCCCCTCGTCGTCGCGGTCGCCGCGGGATCACCCGCCGATCATGCCGGGCTCCGCCCCGGAGATGCGGTCAGGCGCGTCAACGGACGCGTGCCGCGCGACGTCATCGAGTGGCGGCTGTGGTCCGATGAGGCCGTGGTCGGCCTGGAGATCGCCCGCAACGGCATCGACCTCGAGCTGGACGTCCAGAAGCGGGCCGGCGAGCCACTCGGTGCCGAGGTCTCGAGCGCCCTGTTCGACCGGGTCCGCACCTGTGACAACCACTGCGAGTTCTGCTTCATCTACCAGCTGCCCAAGGGCCTGCGGCGCAGCTTGTACCTGAAGGACGACGACTACCGGTTGAGCTTCCTGTACGGGAACTTCACGACGTTGACCCGCTTCACGGAGTCCGACCTCGAGCGGGTCGTCACCGAGGGCCTGTCGCCGCTGCACGTCAGCATCCACTCGACCGACCCTGAACTGCGGGCCCGCATGCTGCGCAACCCCCGTGGGGCCACGAGCCTGCGCTGGCTGCGGGCGCTGCTCGATCACGGCATCGAGGTGCGCGGCCAGCTGGTCATCTGCCCCGGTGTCAACGACGGGCGCGCGCTCGACGACACGCTGGCCGGCATCCTCGACGAGTACCCGGAGCTGAGCTCGGTCGCCGTGGTCCCGCTCGGGATCTCCCGCTTCAACCCGGAGGCGGCGATGCGCCTGCACACCGAGGCCGAGGCGAGCGCGGTCGTCGCCGCCGTCGAGGACTGGCAGGACATCTACCGCGCCGCCCTCGGGCGCCGGCTGGTCCACGCCGCCGACGAGTACTACCTCATGGCCGGCCGGCCGTTCCCCGCCGCCGAGGCCTACGAGGGCTTCCAGATGCACGAGGACGGCATCGGCATGGCCCGCACGTTCGAGCTCGAGTTCCGCGATCAGGTCGCCGATGCCACCGGCGTGCGACGCGGGTTCTTCGCCGCCGCCGATGTGAGCGCCTGCTCCTCTGGCGACGTGCTGCCGCCCAACCCGGCCGCCTACACCGGCCTGCGCGCCGCCCCGACGACGTCGGTCACGCTCCGGGCGCGGCGCAACGCGCCGATCGGCGTCCTGTCCGGCGAGCTCGGCGCACGGGTCGTCGGCCCACTGATCGACGAGCTCGGTCGCGACGACGTGCGGGTGATCCCCGTCCGCAACGAGTTCTTCGGCGGCAACACCGGCGTGACGGGGCTGCTGACCGGCGCCGACCTGACCCGCGTCCTCACCGCCGAACCCGTCGGCCACCGCTACCTGCTGCCGGACGTGTGCCTGTCCGACGACGGCCGCTTCCTCGACGGTGGGACCGTCGAGGAGCTGCCTCGTCCCGTCGAGGTGGTGGCCACCGACGGCCACGCCCTGCGCCAAGCGTTGGAGTTGCGATGAGCGAGATCGACACCCTCCCGGTCGTCGCGGTCGTCGGTCGGCCGAACGTCGGCAAGTCGACGCTGTTCAACCGCATCGTCGGCGAGCAGGCGGCGATCGTCGAGAACCGCCCCGGGGTCACGCGCGACCGCAAGTCGCTGGAGGCCGACTGGCTCGGCGTGCCGTTCCGGATCATCGACACGGGCGGCTGGATGCCCGGCGGTTCCGACCTCGAAGCGAAGGTCAGCCGCCAGGTCGAGACCGCCGTGCGGGAGGCCGACGTCGTGCTGTTCGTCGTCGACGGCTCGGTCGGCATGACCGACGACGACGAGGCGATGGCCACGTGGCTGCGCAAGGGTCGCCAGGCCGTGGTCGTCGTCGTCAACAAGTCCGACAACGACCGCCGCGAGAACGACCGCTGGGAGTTCCTGGCGCTCGGGCTCGGCGAGCCGTTCCCCGTGAGCGCGCTGCACGGCCGCCGCGCCGGCGACCTGCTGGACGAGGTCCTCGCCCGCTTCCCGGCGGCGGTGACCGACGCCGCGCCCGAGCTCGACTCCGCGACGCTCGACGGCCTCGAGGAGCCACCGTGGTCGCCGGACGAGGCACCGCCGCCGCGGGTCGCGATCGTCGGGCGCCCGAACGTCGGCAAGTCGACGCTGTTCAACCGCCTGGTGGGGGAGGACCGCTCCGTCGTCCACGACCTCGCCGGCACGACGCGGGACTCGATCGACACGCTCGTGGAGACCGAGGACGGGCCGATCGTGTTCGTCGACACCGCGGGCATGCGCCGTCGTTCACGCATCGACGACTCGGCCGAGTACTACAGCTTCGTGCGGGCCCTGCGCTCGATCGACGACGCCGACATCGCCCTCCTCGTGATCGAGGCCACCGAGGGCGTGACGAGCCAGGACCAGCGGCTGGCCGAGCGCATCGACGCCGCCGGCTGCCCGGTGCTCATCGTGCTCAACAAGTGGGAGCTGATCACCGACCCCGACGACCGCCTCGGCGTGCTCGCCGAGCTGTCGCGCAAGCTGGCCTTCGTCGGCGACGCGCCGGTGCTGAAGATCTCGGCGCTCACCGGCAAGGGCGTCCACAAGCTCCGGCCGGTGCTCCAGGAGGCCATCACCCAGTACCACCGGCGGGTGCCGACGAAGGACGTCAACCGGGTGATCGTGGAAGCCCAGCAGCGCCACCCCGCGGGCGGCGGCGCCAAGGTGCTGTACGCCGTGCAAGGCGCCAGCGACCCGCCGACGTTCACGCTCTTCGCCAACAGGGAGCTGCCCCACACGTACGTGCGCTACCTGGAACGCTCGATCCGTGAGGCGTTCGAGTTCGGTTCGACCCCGCTGAAGTTGCGGGTGCGCAAGAGGAGCGGCTGATGCCATGGTGCGACGACTGCGACCGCTACTGGGCGCCGTCGGCCATGACGCCCGAGGGCACGTGCCCGACGTGCGGCGCGTCGCTCGACGCACCCGACCACCCCGACCACGGCGACGGCACCGCCGGCCCCGACGGTGAGGCCAGCACCGCCGACGAGAAGGCCCCGTGGCACTTCAAGCTGCTCGTCGTGCTGCTCGTGGTGTACCTCGTGTACCGCGGCTACGAGATGTTCCTGGCCTGAGCCCGCCGCCGCCCCGCCCATCCGAGGGTTTCGGTGCATCGGAGGGCCTGCGGCACGGGCCACCCGCACGAAACCCTCCAATGGGTGCCGGCGGACCTGGGCGGTAGGCTCGGCGACCGACACACGGGCTGTGGCGCAGCTTGGTTAGCGCGCTTGACTGGGGGTCAAGAGGTCGGGAGTTCGAATCTCCCCAGCCCGACCGAGAGCAACAGGTCAGAGCCGGTGCCGCAAGGCACCGGCTCTGTCGCGTGAGGGCATGTATCGGCGATGTCTCGGTCCGGCTGATGCATCTGGGCTGTCCGCCGCCACATCGTCCCGCTGGTCGGCGCAGCCCAGGCTTCGTGACCTCAGCCCAGAACTCCTCGACATCTGGCGCGCTCCTCGCTCCCTGGTCGCGGTGGGCGTCACGCGCTCAGGTCCGTCCCGGCGCGGCCATCGCGGTTCGCAGATACGTCGCGTCGGTCACCGCGTGGCCGTCCCAGTCGTTGTTGAAGTACGCGTAGACATCGCACCCGTCCTCGAGCAGCGGCCGCAGCCAGTCGATCAAGGGGTCGAGGCGAGACGGCCCGTAGGAGCCGTGATACGGCTGGGCGAGCGCATCGGGACCGTGGAAGCGGAGGTAGGTCCAATCCGTGGTCAGCTCGACGGGGTGCTCCGGCAACAGGTCGTGGATGCAGAGCGCGGCGCCATGGCGCCGCAGGACCTCGAACACGTCCTCGTGGAGCCACGACGGCTCGCGCAGCTCGACCGCCCAGCGCATCGTTGTCGGAGCCACCTCGAGGAACTCGTCGAGCCGACCGACGTCGCGCTTCCACCTTGGCGGCAGCTGGACCAGCGTGGGCCCGAGGTGCACGCCCAGCCGCTCAACCCGGTCGAGGTGGTTCGGGAGCCAAGCGCGGGCGTCGCGCAGCTTCATGCGGTGTGAGCCGAACGAGCCGAGCTTGACGGCGAACACGAAGCCGGGCCCGGCTTCATCGGCCCACCGTTCGACCGTCGTCGCGGCGGGCAAGCGGTAGAAGGTGGCGTTCAGCTCGACAGTGTCGAAGAGCGATTGGTAATGCTCGAACCAGCGTCGCTGGGGGAGTGCCGGCGGATAGACGGGCCCGCGCCAGTCCTTGTAGGACCATCCCGAGCACCCGACGCGCAGCTCGCCACTCATCCGTCGGACCCCGCACGGGCAGGTGTCGCCGCGGAGCCCGGCCGACGGTGCATCACGGGGGGCGACTTCCCGACGCGCCCGACCCGCACACCGCCACAGCTCGGCCACGACTCCTGGTGTGGCCGACTCATCTTTCGGTCGACGATCCCGGACGCATGCGGAGGGTCGAGGAGATGAGGTTGCCGGATGAGTCGTCGAGACGGCAAGCGTCAGCCGGTCGCCGGGAAGACGAGGTGGGTGACCTGGTCGCCTTGGATGCAGGTGGTCGGGTTGCCGAGCGGGTAGTCGGTGATGGGGACATGGCCGAAGAACGGTCGGCCGCCGCCCATGACGACGGGTACCAGGTCGATGGCGACTTCGTCGAGCAGTCCGAGCTCGAGGCACTGTCCGGCGACGACGCCTGCGGTGACGTTGACGGCGCGGTCGCCGGCGAGCTGCTGGGCGAGGTCGAGCGCAGCCTCGACGCCGTCGGTGACGAAGTGGAACGGTGCATCGGGATGGGCGTCGATCCAGTCGCTGGGGGGCGTGTGGGTGACGACCACGACGGGGACATCGAAGTCGTGACGACCGTCCCAGCCGTCAGTGACGTCGAACAGGGTTCGACCACAGACCAGGACCCCGAAGCTCGACGCCCAGCTGCGCCAGTGCTCGGCGCTCTGTGGGGTCAGGCGAAAGGTCCTGTCGCCTCGCGGGGAGACGACCTCGACATCTCCGTTCTGCAGCCAGTCGAAGAGGCGACCGATGGTGTTGTCCTGCTTGGCGATGTACCCGTCCAACGACATCATCGCCTGTGCGATCACCTTGCTCATGATTCCTCCTTGGCGAGCGCTGCTGCGCCGCACTCCACGGCGAACAACTCGATGTCGAGTTATTCAACCACGAGCTATCTGTCTCGTCAACGAGTAATTCAACACCGAGGTGTGTGCTAGTCTGAGCGCCGTGAGGGATCACGTGTCCGACCTCCTCGACCAGTGGCGCGCGCAGCGTCCCGACCTCGACGTCTCTCCGGTGGCGGTGTTCGGTCGCATCAGCCGGATCGAACGACACAAGTCCGCAGCACTGCGCGACGTCTACCGGCGACATCGATGCGACGCCGGCGAGTACGACGTGCTGGCCGCCCTGCGCCGGACCGGCCCACCACACAGCCTCACGCCCACCGAGCTGTCGCGGAGCGTGCTCGTGAACTCGGGCACGATGACCGAACGCCTCACCCGACTGGAGCGACGCAACCTCGTCCGCCGCACCCACTCCGACCACGATCGACGCTCCGTCTCCGTCGCGCTCACCGCCAACGGGCAGAAGCTCATCGACGCCGCCGCCGTCGACCTGCTGGCGACCGAGGCAGGCCTGCTCAGGGGACTCACCGACGAGGACCGCCATGCCCTCGAGCGGCTGCTGACGAAGCTCACCGCCGACCTCGACGGTCAGCACTAGCCGCATGTCGGTCGTCGAACGAGTGCTGTCGGAGGTCGACGCGATGGCCCACGAGCTGGTCGAGCAGACCGCGACACTGGTGCGCATCCCGAGCATCAGCGGCACCGACGCCGAGAACGATGCGCAGTTCCACGTCGCGGCGTTGCTCACCGAGGGCGGGCTGGAGGTCGATCACTGGCGCATCGGACTCGAGGAGCTGATCGCCGATCCGGACTTTCCAGGCATGGAGGTCGAGCGACGAGAGGCGTGGGGCCTCGTCGGTCGACTCCCTGGGACTGACCGCGGTGACGGCGCCACCTTGATGCTCAACGGCCACGTCGACGTCGTACCGATCGGTGATCCAGACGCTTGGTCGGTCGGGCCGTTCGAGGCCCGCGTCACCACCGGCGCCATGTTCGGTCGGGGCACGTGTGACATGAAAGCCGGGCTCGTCGCGGCGTCGGGGGCGGTGCAAGCGATCCGTCGCGCCGGGGTGCGACTTCGTGGCGATGTGCTCCTCGCCTCGGTGCAGGGAGAGGAGGACGGAGGCCTTGGGACCTTCGCCACATTGCGCCGTGGGTGGCGTGCCGACGCGTGCGTGATCGCAGAACCCACGAGCCTGGACCTCGTGCCCGCGAACTCCGGGGCGTTGACGTTCCGGCTCGTGGTCCACGGCCATGCGACCCACGCATCCCGTCGCACCGAGGGGGTGAGCGCGATCGAGAAGTTCTGGCTGGTATGGGAGGCACTCGTTGCGCTCGAGGCTCGGCGGCACCAGTCGGTCGACCCGCTGGCGGCGCGCTGGCCGCTCGCCCATCCGTTGTCGATCGGCACCATCCACGCTGGCGATTGGGCCTCGTCGGTGCCCGATCTCCTGGTGGCCGAGGGTCGGCTCGGCGTGGCGCTCGGCGAATCGGTCGAGGCGGCCCGATCAGCGCTGGAAACGGCCGTGGCCGAGGCCAGCGCAGGCGATCGGTGGCTGCGCGATCACCCCGTCGAGGTGCAGTGGTGGGGAGGCCAGTTCGCCTCCGGTCGTCTGCCGGCCGACAGCGACCTCGTGGAGCGCGTGCGTGCCGCTCATCAGGTCGCATCCGGCGGTCGTCCGATCGACGTGTGGGCAGGACCCTATGGAAGCGATCTGCGGCTGCTGACCAACATCGGGCGCATCCCGACGTTGCAGTACGGCCCAGGCGACGCCGCGCTCGCCCACGGTCCGGACGAGTCCGTCCCGATCGACGAGCTGGTCACCTGCGCTCGCACCGTTGCGCTCCTGGCGCTCGACGTCTGCGGTGTCGCCTGACCCATGGCGGCGCAGGGCCGGATCGGAGCGCCGCCCGACGCCCCGATCCTGTCGCCCGCACGGGTCGTGCCCGGCGAGCTCCGCCGCCGGTGCGGTCCGCCTCCGTGTCCGCGCCAACGACAACAGCTCGACTCCATCGAGCACACTCGCGCGCCGACAGCGACATCCGGGAAAACCCGTGCCGTCCGTCGAAGTCTCTCGACGGTCCCACTCCGAGCGACCTCGAACGGGCGTCGCCGGGCGCGACCTCAGCAGGTCGCAGGCCGTTACCGACCACGCTCGCCCCCTGTCGCGGCTCTGACGTCGGGGGTCGGCGTCGGGACGGGCGCGGATCCAAGGCGTGCCCGCACCTCGGATCCCGGAGTGATGTCGGAGTCACCTCCGACCGCCGCGTGCCGACTGCGGCACCGATGCCTCATTCGACGGCTCGCCCGCGCACTCCCTGCAGCACGATGCGCGCTCGCGCCGACCTGCCGCAAGTCGCCCGAGCGTGTCATCTCCACCACGGCCGCGACGCACCACCGGGTGGCTCCGCCTCGCGAAGGCACGCCGCGACTCCCCGGGTCGCCCACCCCGGCGAGCAACAAGATCCTTACAACTCCACTTGACAGTCTTGCGGCGATGTGATTGAAAGAAACTCGTCGTCTTGTCAGCATGGAACCGCATGGAAGGAGTCCACGAACATGTTGATGCGCACCGATCCGTTCCGTGAGCTCGACCGGGTCGCCCAGCAGGTCTTCGGGACCACCGCCAGGCCGGCTTCGACGCCCATCGACGCCTATCGCAAAGGCGACGAGTTCATGGTGATGTTCGACCTGCCCGGCGTCGACGCCTCGTCCATCAACCTCACCATCGAGCGCAACGTGCTCACCGTCCACGCCGAGCGCAGCCGGCCCGGCGACGACGACGTCGAACTGTTGATCGGCGAGCGTCCCCAGGGCACGTTCAGCCGCCAGCTGTTCCTCGCCGAAGCTCTCGACGCCGATCGTCTGACGGCCGAGTACATCGACGGCGTGCTGCGGTTGCGGATCCCCGTCCGCGAGCAGGCCAAGCCGCGCCGCGTCGACATCGCCGTGACGACGCAGCAGCCTTCATCGATCGAAGCGAGTGCCACCGCCTCGAGCTCTGGAGGCCGTGCACCGGTCGGCGCATCCAGCTCGTGACCAGCACGGGTGGGGCGGCGCCGTCAGAGACCAGCCGTGTCCGACGAAGCGCGCCACGTCCCGACGACGCCGCCCCGCTCTACACCGTCAGCCAAGTAGCCGCGCTGCTCGATGTCCAGCCGGCGTTCGTGCGGCGCCTCGACGGCGAAGGCGTCGTCGTCCCGATGCGCACGAACGGCGGACAGCGCCGCTACAGCCGCGACGAGGTCGACCACATCTCCGCCCTCGTCCAGCTGATCAGCGAAGGCCTCACCCTCGCAGGCGCCCAACGGATCATCGACCTCGAGAACGAGATCGCCGAGCTGCGCCGGCACGTCGCCCGTCTCACCACCTGAACCCGCTGCGCTCCAGGAGCTCACGATGAACCGATCCGATCGCCCGGTTGCCGATCTGGAAGGCGCAACCGACCAGCTGGTCGACGAGATCTGCCAGCGTCTCACCGCGCTGTACGCGCTCGTCGGCACCTCGCTCGCCGACGCCGGACCCTCTGTCGAAGACATCAGGGAACGGGCCGACGCCATCGTCCGACAACTCATCTCCGCCCAATCGCACGCCGTCGCCAGGTCCATCTCGCGCACGCTGTGGCCGCGACCCCCCGGGGTGCCGATCCCTGCCCCGTGGCAAGCGACACCACTCGGAGCGCTGATCACCGCATCGCTCGAGGGCAGGCAGCTCCAGCCGAAGACACCGGCGCCCGTCGCGCTCGTCGGCGTGTGACGGATCGATCCCGAACGACGGGGATCGGCGTCTCGGCCCCTCAATGACGCGTGCTCGGACGACAGATCGAGGGTGCCACCCGAACGTGGGGTCGTTGGTTCGGCGCTCGTCATCGGGGTAACCCGCCGACGCCGGCGCACCCAAGGAGGAACCGTGAACGCCAACGAAGACGCCAAGCAACCCGAGCCAGGCACCGACAGCCGAGTCGAGGACTGGTTCGGCCAGAGCGTCGAGCGTGATGCCGAGCTCGCCGACCGGCTCACCAGCGAGCTCGGTGAGGCCGACGCCGAAGTCCAGTTCGACGCCGAGTCCAGCGGCCGCGACGAGCAGGATGCGCGACGCGGCGATCACATCGACCCCGACCAGGGCCGCTCCGCCTACCAAGACGAAGCACCATGACCGCCGTTGGCCAGCGGCCGGCAGACATGACACCCCGCCGGTTGCGACATGTGACCTGCGGGTAGTTGCGGGTCATGGCGCCCACCAAGAAGTCAACGACCAAGCCGAAGGGCGCGAGCCGCCCATCCACCAATGCGACCCGAACGGCGTCGGCGAAGAAGTCGGCTGCAAAGCGCAACAACACAAGTGCGCCGAAGCAAGCGGCTGCAGCCGCCAAGAAGGCCGTCGAGCCAGTGACGCGAGCGGCCAATGCGGCGAAGCGCACGGCGTCGAAGAAGGCCAGCGCGGGCAAGGGCACGTCGGCATCGTCGAACGGCCACCAGCAACCTGATGCGATCCGGGTGCTCACTGACGACCATCGCGACGTCGAGGAGCTGTTCGTCCGCTTCGAGAAGACCGGTGAGGGAGCGCACAAGCGGCGCTCGGACCTCGTGGCGCGGATCACCGAGGCGTTGTCGATCCATGCCTCGATCGAAGAGGAGATCTTCTACCCGGCTGCCCGGCGATCGGTCGCCGCTGCCGGTGATGGGGTGTTGGAGGCGCTCGAGGAGCACCACCTGGTGAAGCTCACGCTGGCCGAGCTGGAGGCGATGGATCCTGGCCACGAGCGCTACGGCGCCAAGGTGACGGTGCTGATCGAGAACGTCCGCCACCACGTCAAGGAAGAAGAAGGCGAGCTGTTCCCGACCGTTCGGCGGGCACTCGATCCGGGTCAGCTGCGCGAGCTGGGTACCGAACTGGCCGCCGCCAAGCGCACCGCGCCGACCCGCCCCCACCCCGAAGCCCCAGACACGCCGCCGGGCAACCTCGTCGCCCAAGTGCTCACCGCACCCCTCGACGTCGCGGCGAACCTGAACAAGGCCGCCGCCCGCCGAGTCCGCAGCATCGTCAGCTGAGGTCGCCGACGATCATCGGTCGCGTCGCTCTCGGTCCGGGCCCGCCGATCCGTCGGCCTGGCACGAGGGGCACCACAGGGCAGTTCGACCCGTCACGCGACTGCGCTCGAGGCCGCGGCCGCAACGCGGACAGGTGGGCGTCGGTGAGCTGCGCTGGCTCGTGAGCCACGACGGCGTCCGTGGGATCGCCCCGGCACGGGAGGCCCGTCGCACGCGATCTCGCAGTGCGGCGTGCAACGTGGCGAGCTGGTCGGGCGACAGCGAGTCGGCGGGCGTTTCCGGGTGGAGGCGAGCACGCCACAGGACCTCGTCGCTCAGGGTGTTGCCGAGTCCGGCGATGGTCGACTGGTCCATGAGGGCCGACTTGAGCACCGCCCGTCGGCGGCCGAGCGCGGCCGCGAGCTGCGTGACGGAGATGGCGGCTGCGTCAGGCCCCAGCCGCCCAGTGATGTCGGCGACGTCCGCGGCGTCGACAGCGAGCCAGATCCCACCGAGCCGTCGGCGGTCCCGCATGCGGACCTCGGCGTCGCCATGGAAGACCACCCGATCGTCGCGAGCGATGGCGTCGCCGGCGTCGGCGAGCACCAGCGATCCGGTCATGCCCAGGTGGATCACGATGCCGCCGCGTTCGACACGGACGACGAGCCACTTGCCACGCCGCTCGACCACCTGCACGTACTGGTCGTTGACGGCGTCGTCCAGCGCCGCCCGGTCGGCGTTGCGCAGCACGTCGGGGTCGACGAGCTCGACGTGATCGAGACGGTGCAGCGACCGGGCGAGCAGCCGGCGGTAGCCGGCCGCGTCAGGGAGCTCAGGCACGGTTGACACCTGAACCCAACGATCGGTTCGCCGCCGTGCGGAACGTCGTGGCGAGGTCGATGTCGGCGTCGATGGCGACGAGGCGGGCCTCGTCGGTGGTCTGGCATCGCCGGGTGAAGAGGTGGTCGACCGCCGCGCAGGCGGCCCGGCGGCGGCGGGCCGCGGCACGGGTGCTGGTGGCGACGGCGACGACATCGCCCAGGGCGTCGATGATGTCGATCGCACCTGGGCCGTCGGGGTGCAGCGCCTCGACGAGACGTCCCGCCGCGCCGGGCGGCCATCGCCAGCGGGTCCCGACGGTCAGGGTGTGGCGGGCACGCTGGCGTTGCTGCCGCGTCGGCGGTGTGGTGGCGACTCGAGGGTCGTCGCCGAGGTAGCGGGCGGCCCACCGGGGGATGTCGCCGACGAGGTGGATGCGAGAGTCAGGAAGGTCGGACAGGAGGTCGCCGACCACGGTGACGATGGACCCGGCGGTACTGAGTGGCGCGATCGACACCTCGATGAGCGAGTCCGGCCATCGCGACACGATCCCACGCCGGCGCGTCGCCGGCTCCGGGATGACCGACCCGAGCCAGAGCGTCTCGTCGTCCTTGCCATCGTCGCCACCGCTGCGCTGCTCCCAGTCCGGCTCGTCGTGCCAGGCGACGCACGTCGGGTCGTGCACGAGCAGCGCACCGTTGTTGTGAGCGCGGTAGGCGAACTCCCAGTCCTCGCCGCCGTACTCGTCGCGCGTCGCGTCGAAGCCGGCGAGGTCGTCCCACAGCGAGCGGGCGCACGCCATGACGGCGGAGATGACGAAGCGGTAACTGCGGTGGTCGACCTCGAGCAGGTCGCGCGTCCGGCCGTAGCCGTCGGCCAGCCAGGCCGGGTCGGGCCGCCGCGGCGGCGCGGGCTGCTGCCCCTGGAGCCAGGCGACGGTGTCGGCGGGCGTCCACCCCGTGAGATCGACGTGCCCGCGCCGGCCGACCACGAGTGCGTCGGGCGCGGCGTCGGGCCAGGCGGCGAGGCGAGCGACCGTGCCGGGTGCGGGCACCGTGTCGGCATCGAGGAAGACGAGGTTCGGAGCTGTCGTCGATGCCGCGCCCAGGTTGCGGGCGGCGCCCGGCCGACAGCCACGGTCCTCCTGCCCGACGAGGGTCGTCGGCAGCGGGAAGTCGACGCGGCGGCGGCGACGGAGGACGTGACGATCCGTCGTCGGTCACGACCAGCTCGAACCGGGCCGGGTCGAGCTCACCGAGCGCCGCGTACATCCGCGCCAGCGACGCGGGCTGCTCGAAGTGGGTGACGACGACGGCGCTGCGCTGCCGGGGGCCGACACCGATGCGGTCGACGATGAGGTCCCAACGGTTGCCCGGCACCCACAGCCGGCCCTCGTGTTCGACGGGCTCGGTCAACGCGCCGTGCGTCCGTACAGCTCGCAGTGGGCCTCGGCGACGCTGGACAGCCGCAGCGCCTGCGGGATCCGTCCACGACGACGCGTCGTCGCCGGGTCGTCGATGGCACGCTCGATCGCCGCGGGCAGGTCCTCCGGGGCGAACAACGTGACGAGGTCGGCGTCGTAGGCAGCGAGCTCGGTCGTGTACGCGTTGCGTGCGACCAGCGGCCGGCGGCCCGCCGCGATCCACGTCGCCACCGACGCCGAGGCCGACACCGACCTGGCTGCGACGACCGGGACGTCGACCTGGTGCAGTGCGTCGGCCAGCGTGGCGTCGTCGAGGTACCCGGTGACGAGCAGCCGTCGATCCGTCGAGGTCGCGGTGCGCCGCAAGCAGTCGACGAGCGGCTGGTGACCTTCGCTCGGGCGTCCGAGCGCGACGACCTGGACGTCGGGCGGCAGCGACCTCACGGCCGCGATCACCTCGGCGTGGCCCTTGCCGGGATACACGAAGCCGAGGATCGCGACGCTGCGCCGCCGCGTCGACCGCCGCCGCGTGGTCGGCGCGCCGAACGGCACGATCGGCAACGGGATGACGAAGACCGGTGCGGAGATGCCGGCCCGTCGCAGGCGCGCCCGCTCGTGGGCGCTCGCCACGACCAGCACGTCGGCGGCCTCCGCCACCAGTCGGTACCCGGCGACCCGGCGGGCGCTGCGTGACGAACCGGTCGGCGCCGGCACGTCGTGGAGCGTCACGACGTGACGAGCCGTGGCGACGGCCAACGCGTCGACGAACGACTCGGCGGACTCCTCGATCGATGCCCCGAAGAGGCGATCGGTGAAGTGCCAGTGGCAGACCCCGGCGCCGGCGGCCCGGGCCGTCACGGTCGCCAGATCGAAGTGGCGCTCGATCCGTGCGTCGACCGCTTCGGCGATCGTCATGGCGTGGCGCACCACGCCGTGCTCGTCCGGCCCGACCACCATCGCCGTCACCGGGGCCATCACGTGATCACCTCGAGCACGTCGGCGCCCGGATCGAAGCGCACCGCCCCCGCGGCCGCGAAGTCGGCAAGCCAACCGGCCATCGGCCAGCGCCCCCAACGGGTGTGGAAGCGGCGGGCGTTGGCCACGATCTCGGGCAAGCGCGCCGGGTCGAGCCTCGATGGTGGATGCCACTGGTGGTACGCCGTCGCCCCGGCGACCCAGAGCAGGGGGATCCCCGCTGCGGCCGCGCGGAGGCCGAGATCGGTGTCCTCGGCGCCGTACCCGCAGTAGCCGACGTCGAAGCCGCCGAGGCGCCGCCACGTCGCCGTCGTCACGGCGAAGTTCAGCGACCAGAACAGCTCGTGGCGATCGGCGTCCAGCAGATCTTCGAGTGGCATCGGGCGGGCCGGGTGCGGATCGCTTCGGACGTCGAGATCAACCGGTGCCGGCCCGTCCGCCCAGCCTTGGCGGAGGTAGCGGACCTGTCCGCAGGCCACCACGTCGGCGTGCCGGCCCAGCGCGGCGACGTGGTCGACGATGAGGTCGGGGTGCGGGATGCAGTCGACGTCGAGGAAGACCAGGTGCCCCTCGTCTCCGTGCGCGGCGCCGAGGTTGCGCGCCGCGGCCAGCGGCAGCGCCGACCCGTCGGCCGACAGCGGCACGTGGTGCACCGGGATCGGCGAGTCGCGCAGGTCGGCGTGTCCCATGTCGACGACAACCGTGCGATCAGGTGGCCGTCGCTGATCGGCCAGCCCACGCAAGGTGCGGGCGAGGTGGACGGAGCGGCCGGACACCGGCACGACGACGGTGACGGTCATGCGGCGTGGAGCTCGTCGATCATGTCGGCGGCGCGCCGGGCGCCCCCGCCGTCGTAGTACGCAGCCCAGTCGCCGGGATCGAGCCGGACGGCTGCGCGGAGCACATCCGGCAGCTCCGACGGCGTCGGCCAACGGTCAAGCGCGATGGCGAGGCCGGCGGCGTGCAGCGCACCGGCGCGCGTCGCCTGCTCGTGGAAGGGCCGGTCCTCGGCGACGACGACCAAGCGGGCGCCGACGGCAACGGCATCGGCGACGGCACCCCATCCGGCGCTCGTGACCACGACGTCAGCTGCAGCCAGGACCGGCTGCACGTCATCCAGTCGACCCACGCACCGGATCGCGCCCGTCTGCCACTGATCGGGCGTCCCGACGATGGTGACCGTCCATCCGTCCGGCACCGCCACGGCGCGCCATGTCTCGGCCCGGAACGAGGTGCCGCCCGCGCCGAGGAGCAGCACGACATGACGGCCGCAGCGCTCGACGCGATCGGCCCGTCGAGCGTCGTCGAAGCGGCTGAACGCTCCGGTGAACGTCCAGCGCTCGTCGGGCGACCCGTCGAGTGGTTCGAGGTCGCGGTGTTGGGGCACCCACACCACGTCGGCGGAGGCGAAGCCGAGTCGGTGAGGGGCGTCATCTCGCCGCCCGCTCTGGCGCACGGTGACGAGTCGCAGTCCCAGTAGTCGGGCCAGCACCGTCACCTCCATCGAGACGTCGACGACTGCGGTGGTGCAGCCGTGGGCCTCGATCGCGGCGACCAGGCCGAGCGTTCGGCACCGCTGTGTCGCGCCGGCCGGCGCGTGGTGCCATGGCCCGATCGTCGGCGATGGCTCGAGCGGTACGTCGCTCGGCAGGGCCACGATCGGGGTGTCGAGCACGCGGGTGGCGAGGGCGGCGACGCCCGGTCCGGCGGCCACGACGACCTTCGACGAGAGGTGTGGAAGGACAGCGGCAGCGCGCGCGAGGTGGCCCGATCCGTGGTCGTGCACGTACCAGAGCACGGCCCCGCTCATCGCAGCGACCGCACGGCGTCGGCGTGCAGGCGGCGATGGGCCGTCCGCAACCTGCGGCGGGCGCCAAGTCGGTCCTCAACGGTGACGGCCGGCGGCGCAGCCATGGCCATCGCGACCTGCGCCGCCGGGTCACCGTGGTACACGTGGGCCCCTTGATCGGCGAAGCCGCCGAACGCCGGTGCCAGCACCGGGGTGCCGAGGTCGTGGGCCGCCTCGAGAAGACCGGAGTGCGTCCCCCACCGGTACGGCAACAGCACCAGCGCTGCGGCGCCGAGCCGATCCCACAGCTCGCCGTCGTCGAGGCGGGACCGTACGTCGAGGACGAGCCGACCGCGACGGGCCAGTCGATCCAAGGTCTCGATCGTCGCCGCCGGCGCGTCCGGCCGGACGTGGACGAGGACATCGGCCGGTGCGGCCGCCAGGGCGATCACGCGATGGCGTCGAGGTCGAGGTTGGGACGACCCGTGGCGGCATGGACGTAGACACCGCCGCGAGCTCGGGTCACACGACGTCGGCGCACCATCTCGCCGAGCGGGACGACGTGGGGGTGGGCCATCACGAGCGGCCGCCGCCCGTGGCGGCACTCGACGACGTCGGCGGCCGCTCCCGTCAGCGTCGTCAGGGCGTGCGCCCGGGCCACGAGCGTGCCGACGGCACGATGGTGGTCGCGCTGGTCGGTCAGATGCGGGTTGTCGACGTCGTGAACGGTGTGCGCCAACGCGATCCCGACGTCGGCGAGGTCCTGCGCCCAACCGTCCAGCTCGTCGGACGACCACCTCTCGAACCCGAAGTGGAGGTGGACGACGTGGACGCGATCGCGGCGGAGGCCGGCGACGTCCCAGATCGATCGGCCCGAGCGAGGTCGTCCGTGTCCGATGTGACGGACGTAGCAGTGGTCGCCGGGATGGTGCACGACCTTCATGCCGCATCCGCTGACGTCGAGGAGCTCGTCGAACCACGCTTCGTAGCGGTCCGTCATGACCGTGGACGAGAAGCACATCTCGGCCCGGGCGCGACACGCCGCGCGGTCGAGCGTCGTCGCGGTCGCAATCGCGCCGGCGAGGGCCATGACGTTGCCGCAGCGGGCCAGCTGGCCCGTCCGGTCGTCGACCAGTTCGCCGATCGCGCCGCTGTCGAACGCCGCGACGGGTGTGCCGGCGGCCAGGGCTTCGGCGATCACCAGACCGAAGGGCTCGTCCCACACAGGTGTCACGATGGCGACCGCGCTCTGTCCCACGATCGCAGCCGACTCGGGGACGTCGAGGTGGCCGGCGTACTCCACGAGCCCGCCCAGTCGCGGTCGCACCATGGCCTCGAAGTACTCCCGATCGTGGATCGGCCCCATCAGCGTCAGCGGCACCCCAGCAACACGAGCGGCGTCGATCGCGAGGTGCGGCGCCTTCTCCGGTACCAGCCGGCCCGACCACGACGCCCCATGACCGCCCGGCCCAGCTGCCCACCGGTCGAGATCGACACCGTTGTGGATCACCCGGGCCGCGCCCACCGATCGCCACGCGGCGGCGTTGGCGTGAGACACCGACGCCAGCGACGGCGACAGACGTCGCGCCGCGGCGAGCGCCAGCGCCGACTCCAACCAGGGTGTCGGCGGCGTGTGCAGGGTCGCTGTCACGACGGCCGGCGACAGCAGGCCGGCGCACGCGAACGGCAGGTGGTGGACCGCGTTGATGTGCACGACGTCGTGGCCACGGTGCTGGAGCTCGAGGATGGTTTCGAGGTAGCTGTGATGCTCGGCCAGCGCATCGCGCGGTCCGCACGACACGTCGCGACGGGCGTCGGCGGATGCCTCGAAGTTGACGGGGTGCATCCGACGGACGTCGTAGGGACCGTCGCCGCCGGCGGCATAGACGGTGACGCGATGGCCGCGACGATGCAGCTCCGAGCCGAGCAGATGGGTGTGGGCCTCGAGGCCCCCGGCGAACGGCTCGGCGATGTCGAACCTCGCCGTCGCCACGATGGCGACATCGAGCACCGATGCCCGCCCGTCCATCCTCAGGTCACCTCCAATCGAACGCAGCTCCGGTCGGCTGCGGATCTCGCGGCCCAGTTCCAGCGCTCGTGCGGACCCGACCGCAGGACCGCGGATGACGGGCTGCGAGCACCGGATCGGCCGCTACCCGGCCCTCGGTCGCTTCACGCCCGGCGCCCCCGACAGCCCCCACCCGAGGGACGACAGGCCGTGCCGACGTGCCGCGTCGGCGCGCCAGGCGGCCCGCCGATTCGAATGGGCCGGCGAGACGTCCCCCGAAGGGGTTGATCCCGGTCGGCCGCGGCTGGCCGACGCGGCGTTGGGTACTGCGTGTCGTGACCGTCCGTGGGGAGCGCTGACGGGCGAACCACCCGATGAGAGGCACCAGATCCGGTGTCGAGGAGGAGCGAGATGAGCGAGACCGGTCAGATGAGCGCGGCCCCGATGCCGCCGACGCGCGAACACGAGTCCACGGCGGGCAACGTCGCCGACGCAGCGACGAGCGGTGCGGGCGACGTCGCCGGCGCCGCCCGGGAAGGCGCCAAGGACGTGGCGGACGAAGCCGTGAACCAAGCCAAGGCCGTGGCTGGTGAGGCACGCCAGCAGGTGTCGACGTTGGTCGACCAGACCCGGGGCGAGCTGTCCAAGCAGGCGGACGAACGCACGAAACAGGCGGCTGACGGGCTCCGGGTGTTTGCCGGTCAGGTCGACGCACTGGCCAACGGCCGGCCCGAAGAATCCGGACCGCTGGCCGGGTTGCTCGGCGAGGCGCATGGACGTGTGTCGGCGTTCGCCGAGCGGTTGGAGTCGGGCGGTCCGGGCCAGTTGGCTGCCGACGTGTCGAGCTTCGCTCGACGTCGCCCCATCGTGTTCTTGGCTGCGGCCGTTGGCGCCGGCTTCGTGGCGGGTCGCCTCGCCCGCGCCGGGCGCGCCGCCGTCCAAGAGGACGACCACTCGACGATGTCGCTGACCTCGTCAGCGCCGTCGTCACGGCTGACGCCGCCGGCGCTCGGTTCGGCGCCGGCGACGGTCACGGTGCCGTCGGACGTTGCGGAAGCGCCAGCGGCGTCTCGGCCGGCCATCGCTCAGGTGCCGTGATCCCATGAGCACGACTCCCGCCTATGACCCGGCGACCCAACCCAAACGACCGGACGCCTCGCTCGGCGAGCTGATCTCCGAGATGACGACCGACCTCAGCGAGCTCTTCCGCAAGGAGGTGCAGCTCGCCAAGGTCGAAGCTCGCGAAGAGGTCGGACGGGCCGGCAAGGGTGCGGCGATGCTCGGCGCCGCCGGGCTCGCTGGTTGGTTGGCGCTGATCATGCTGTCGTTCGCGCTGGCATGGCTGCTCGACCAAGCGATCAACACGGCGCTGGCCTTTGCCATCGTCGCCGTCATCTGGACGATCGCCGCGGCGGTGCTGGCAGCCACCGGCCGCCGGCGCCTCAAGACCGTCGAGGCGCTGCCGCAGACACAGGAAACACTCAAGGAGGACGTGGCATGGGCCAAAGCACAGAAGAGCTGAGACGTGACATCGAGCAGACGCGTGATGGTCTGTCGAACACCCTGGACGCGATCGGAGACCGCGTGAGCCCCGGACGGGTCTTGGAGCGACGCAAGAACCGGGCCGTGCAGAGCTTCCAGTCGCTGCGTGACCGATTGATGGGCACCGTGTCGAGCGCCAAGGACGGTCTCAGCGACAGCACCGGCAGCGCCGTCGACACGATCACATCGACGCCTGACGCCGTACGGGCCCAGACCCAGGGCAGCCCCCTTGCAACGGGCGCGATCGCGTTCGGTGTCGGCTTCTTGATCGCCGCCGTCCTGCCGCCGAGTCAACCGGAGCAGCAGGCCGCCCAGGGCCTGCTCGACAAAGCCGAGCCGGTGAAGGACGAGCTCCTTGCCGTCGGCCACGACGTCGCCGACGAGCTCAAGGGATCGGCCCGCGCCGCGCTGGACGAGATCAAGGACACGGCCGCCGACGGCAAGCAGGCCGTCGCGGACACCGCCCACGAGCGCATGGACGCGACCAAGGACACGGCGACCGCGGCCGCCGACTCGGTCAAGGACGCCACGAACTGACCGGTCAGGTGGCGATGGCGAGGTGTTCGATACGACGCAGACCGAGGTGGCAGATCGCCAGGTACGGGGCGGCGATGATCGGAACGTCGATCGACGCGTGACAGCGTCCGCGGCGATCCTCGACGCGGTGCCTCGTCGCCGGCACGCCCGCCACCTCCCAGGCCCATGACCGGCCCGCGGTGTACTCGGTGATCACGAAGCGCATCATGATCCCGCCGAGGACCGTGACGATCCCGGTCGCGTGTTCGGCGAGGCCGGTGTCAGGGTGGTCGAGGGCGCGCCGGCGGGCTCATGCCGAGACGGTCGTGAACGAGCCGGTGGCAAAGGCGATCACCTGGTTGTGCTGTGTCACTTCGGCCTCGAGCACGGTGAAGCGGCTGCCGCGTCGACGCACAACTGCCGTGGCGTGGAGTGGGCCGGCGTCGGCGGCCTCCAGGTAGTTCAGCTTGATCTCGATCGTGACCGGACGTTCGTCATCGTCGCCGCCGGCGAACACGGCCGCGCCCATCGCGACGTCGACGAGCGTGGCGATCGCGCCGCCGTGCACCGTCCCGCCGGGGTTGAGATGTCGTTCGTCGGCCGTCAACGTGGCGACAGCGCTGTCCTTGCTCGATCGGTCCACGTCGATGCCGAGCAGCTCTCCGAGATCCACGACCGCCGACTACCCGCCCATCCATCGAACGACCCCCGACGGCGGGCTTCGCTGCGTCGTTCCTCTGCCCGCCAGCGTGCGGCTCCACCATGTCGTGGGTCAGGTCACCCGAGCAACCGTCGGGCGTGGGTGGCGCCGAGGGCCCACGCCACCAGCAGCGGCTGGAACAGCAGGCGCACGAACCGCTTGGTGTCGCTGTCCAGGCCGAACGCATCGCGATGCCCGGTGAACTGGGCGATGTTGCCGGGGAAGACAGCGACGAAGAACGCGGCGACGGTCGCACCGACGAGCGCCCGACGAGGCTGCACCCAGGTGGCCAGCAGTGCCCCGCCGAAGGCGATCTCCACGACGCCGGATGCCACGACGACGACGTCGGTGTCGAGCGGCACCCACGTCGGCACCTGGGCCCGGAACTCCTCACGGGCGAACGTCAGATGGCCGATCCCGGCGAACGCGAGCCCGGCGCCGAGCGCCACCTGCCCGAGGACTCGCACCGTGTCCGACGTCGATCTGGAGCGCAGCTGCATCCAGGGGGCCTGTCCAACGAGTTGACGACGAAACCTCCCCGCCTGCACGACCACCCTGCGCCGAGTCGACGTCGCCGTCGCTCGTGTCAGTGGGATGCCATGCCGGCGACGCTCGAGCACCGCTGGATCCTCGAACGCGGGTTCCGGCGATGAGTTGTCCGGCGTCGGGGAGTCGGTGTGGTCATGGTGACGATCACGTTGGATCTCGAGGACGTCGATCTCGTGTACGACGTGCACGGGCCGTTGCCGGCCGAGGATGGTCGGCCGCCGCTGGTCCTGATCGGACAGCCGATGGACGCCAGCGGCTTCTCGACGCTGGTCGCCGAGATGCCGGATCGCACGACGGTCACCTATGACCCTCGGGGCCTCGGGCGCAGCACACGACGCGACGGCCGAGTCGACCACGACCCGAAGGTCCAAGCGGGCGACGTCCGCGCCATCATCGACGCCCTCGACGTCGGACCGGTCGAGGTGTTCGCGAGCAGCGGTGGTGCGGTCACCGCGTTGGCGCTCGTCGCGGCACATGGGAGCGTCGTGCGCACCCTCGTCGCTCACGAGCCACCGATGCTGTCGCTGCTGCCCGACGCCAAGGCTGCTGTCCGTTCGCAGGACCTCGTGCGGGAGCGCTACGACGCCGACGGGTTCGGTGCCGGCATGGCCGCGTTCATCGCGCAGGGTGCGTGGGAGGGCGAGTTCAACGACGCCTTCTTCGCGCAGCCCACACCGGACCCTGCGGCCGTTCGGGCTGCCCACCGACGACGATGGTGCACGCGATGACCCGCTGATGTCGGACCGGTCACTGCCGATCACCCGCTACCAGCCCGACGTGACCGCGATCGAAGCTGCGCCGACACGGGTCGTGATCGCCGTGGGTGCAGAGTCCGTCAACACGGTCACCGGTCGTTGTGCCGTCGCAACCGCTGAGCTCCTCGGTCAGGCCGTGACCGTCTTCCCGAGCCATCACGGCGGCTTCATGGGCGGCGAGTTCGGCTACGCCGGCCAACCCGAGGCGTTCGCCGGCCGCCTCCGCGACGTCCTGAACGAGAACTGAACCATCACGACACGAGCGAAGACCAGACGACGCCGACCAGATGAGGTCGGCATCGAAGACGACGTGCTCGACCGGCCTGGGGAGGGCGAGACTGTAGGAGTGACTGGCTCGCCTGTGGACGTCGCCGTGCCCGCCAGCCTGCGTTGCGCTGTGGTGGTCGGCGTCACCGAGGACAGCTGCGATGCATGGACGGGCGGCAGCATCGCGTCGATCCGGTTCGCGCCGCTCTTTCCGTCGCCGCGCATCGAGCGGGTCCAGCCGGGTCACCTGGTTGCCGTGGCGACCTCGCAGTCGGGGAACGAGGTCATCGTGTGGAGGTGGTTCGACGCGGTGGTGCTCGGCGCTGAGAGCTCCGGCCTCGTACCGCTGTGGGAGCCGGCGCACGGCGACGTCGCAGCTCGCCCCCGACCCTCGTACCAGGTCGTCGAGCCGGGGCAGCGCGCCTACGCATCGGCTGGTCTGCCAGGTGCTGAGTGGTGGATCGCTGGCCCAGTCGTCGCCGATCCCGCAGCTGCCGACGTCGATCTCGACGACGTCGATCGGATGTTCACCTCGAACGACCTGTGGATCGCTGCGTTCGGATCGCCGACCTGACGGCCCGCGAGGAGGTGCGCCACCGTCGCCGTGTTCCTCGCCTCAGCGCGCGCCGCCAACGTCCGCTCAACGACTCCGATGTCCGCAACGGTCGCTGTGCGCAGACGTGGAGACGCGGCCGGTCCCGGACTCGTCAGGTCCCCTCCGCCCGTAGATGTGATCGGCCTGGGATCGTCCCAGCGACTGGATCAGCGCGGCGACTCGTATCGCCCGAGGGCGACCGGGTCAGGTCTCACCGGCGCGCCTCGATGCTGCATCGCCGCGGCGCTCACCAAGACGGTTCGCGCTGGCCAGTTGCGGTCGCGATCGTCGATGGCGTCGACCTCGGCGCCGGCCTCGGTCACGCGAACGACGAGCACGTCGTCAGGGTCGACACCTGCTGCCGTGACTGCCCGCTCGAACACAGCGCGGAGAGACGCGCTCACGTGCAGGACTGATTCGAACCCGATCGCGAGCTCTCCGACGTCCATCCGTACCTGACCGTAGGGAAGCATCCTCGGCGGACGAGCCCGAACCGTGGCAATGCGCTGTCTGCTGAGCGCGTCCGCCGATGACATCCAGGTATGCGTATCGTCGCCGTTCCCGTTCGAAGCGAGGTCGACAGGCGCACCCCTGCCAAACCTCCGACGCGTCCTCCCAGCATCGCGAATGGTCGGCGCAGGGGTGGTCCGTCGCGACTCGTCGTCTCCTACCGTGATCGGGTGGTTGCCGCGACACCGAGGTCCGTGCGGTGACGGACGGTCGGAGCGATGTCGAGCTGCTGCGCGCCTACGAGCCGGTGATCCGGTTCACGCAGGGTGAGCTCTTCCTCCCGACCGCGGTGGAGCCCTACGTCGCCAGCGCGTCGCTGTGGCGGATGACCAGCGGGCGGGCCGCCGAGTGCGTCGTGCCTGCCGGCGCCCTGACCATCGACCGGCTGGTCCAGGTGGCCAGGGCGGAACCGGCGGCCCAGCTGTCGCTGCGGTTCGTCGATGCCCCGCTCGGACGGTCGGCGGTGCGCGAATGGCGGCGGCGGCCGGAACGACCGGTGTTCCGATCCGGTGGGCGCTTCGCCCGTGTCGGCCTCCTGTCGCGGTTGATCGACGCCCTCTTCCGAGTCGGCCTGCTGTTGCGCGGGCGCGTGCCGGGCGGGCTCGCGGCGGCGGCCGAGCAGCGCTACCGCACGCTGCTCGATCCGCTGGAGCACCCCTACTACGGCCGGGTCGTGCGCGACGGCGGCTACGTGGTGCTGCAGTACTGGTGCTTCTACGCGATGAACGACTGGCGATCGAGCTTCGGCGGCGCCAACGACCACGAGGCCGACTGGGAGCACGTCACGATGTACCTGGCGCCGAGCGCCGACGGGACGTTGCAGCCGGCGTGGGTGGCGTGCTCGGCGCACGACGAGGTCGGCGACGACCTCCGCCGACGGTGGGACGACCCCGAGGTCGTTCGAGTCGGTGATCACCCGGTCGTGCACGCCGGCGCCGGGTCGCACTCCGGCGCGTTCGTGGCCGGCGACTACGTCACCGCCGTCGATCCGCCCGGCCGTCTGCACAACGCCCTGCGCTGGTCGCAGGCCGTCGCGCACGTGTTGACCCCGTGGTCGCGCGGCATGATCTCGCGCGGCCTCGGCATCCCGTTCGTCGACTACGCCCGCGGCGATGGCGAGGTGATCGGTCCCGGTGCGGCGCGGGCGTGGTCGCCGGTCGTCGTCGACGCCACCACACCCTGGGTGACCGCCTACCGCGGGCTGTGGGGTCTCGACACCCGAGATCGCTTCGGCGGGGAGCGGGCGCCAGCCGGACCGCGCTTCGAGCGGGCCGGGACGGAGCGGCGGTCCTGGATCGATCCGCTGGGATGGGCCGGCCTGCAGAAGGTCCCGGCGACGGCGGGGGAGTCGGCGGCCCTGCTGGAACGGCGCATCGCCGAGCTCCACGTCGAGGTCGACGGGCTCGACGACACGATCGCGGCCCGCCGTCGCGAGCTGCGTCTGCTCGCCGCCAGCGCGGCGTCGCTCGAGCGTCGCGAAGGCTTCGCAGCTGTCGCGACCGCACAGCTCGTCCAGGTCGGTGAGCGCGAGCGCGAGCTCGAGGACCTCGTTGCGGTCCGCGCCACGGCGGACGACGAGCTGATCGCCCACCGCGCCACCCTCGCCGACCCGCCACCGCCGGTCGACCCGCACGCCCACCTCCGCCACAAGGTCGTGCCCGTCGGGCAGGCGGACCGGGAACGCATCCGGTTCCTGCGCGTGTGGTCGACCGTCAGCACGCCGCTGCTCTTCGCTGCCGCAGCGTGGCTGATCGTCGATCACAGCCTCGGTGTCCTCACCGGCTTGCTCGCGTTCACCGTCGTGTTCTTGACGATCGAGGCCACCGCGCGGGCGGCTGGTCGGTTTCGTGCTCACCGTGGCGGCTGTCGCCGTTGCGCTGCTCGTCGCGCTGGCGGCCGTCGAGGGCGTCCTCGAACGCTGGCGAGCCCTGATCGCGGTCGTCTTCGTCGTGATCGCCGCGGCCATCCTTGCCGCCAACCTCCGCGACCTGCGGCGCGGCTGACCTGATCGCGAAGCGCCCGGCAGCCCGGTCCATCGGAAATCGGCCGTTCCGATCAAGGTCGCGAGCAACACTTCGCCATGGACCCGGAGCAAGTTGAGCTCAAGCTCAACGTCAACGCCCGGGGCGTCCTCCGGGCCAAGCAGCACCTCGGACTCGACGACGCCGACGCGACGCACGCGACCATCTGGTTCTGCGACGTGCCGCGGCGACAGGCGAACACGTTGCACTTCGCGCTGTCCGATCGCGGCGTGATCGTCCGCCTCCGTCACAAGGAGGGAGGCGACAGCGATTCGACCGTCAAGTACCGGCGCGAGGCTCCGCTGCACCTCCCCGCCGGCTGGTCTCCCAGGACCACGGACGACCTCAAGGTCGAGGGCGACTGGACCACGAGCGCCCAGACCGTCGCGGCGTCGCTCACGGCCGAGATCAGCGGCGCGACGATCGACGCCGCCGGGTCGGACGGACCCCCGTTGGACCGGCGCTTGTTCTCCGCCGACCAGCGACGGTTCGCGGCCGACCTGCTCGGTCCGACACCCGTCGAGCTCGCCGACCTCCAGCCGCTCGGCCCGGTCAGCGCGCTGCGTTGGGAGGAGACGTCCCGCGATGACCTCGGGAACGAGCTCGGCGCCGAGCAGTGGACGGCCGGCGATCTGCAGTTCCTGGAGCTGTCCATCCGCGTCAAGTTCGGCAAGGCCGAGAAGTGGCTGCGCAGGTTCACCGAGTGGGCGGCCGACGAGCGCCTCGATGTCGCGGCGACCGGTTCGACGAAGACCAAGGCCGTCCTCGAGCACTTCGCTCGACAGCTCGTCGCGTGATGCCGGCCCCACGTCGCGGCGGCGCGTCGTTGGCGCTCACCGCGCGCTGAGGTTCCGCTAACCGAGCGTTCGTTACGGTCCGCCGTGCTCGGCCTGACAAGGCCGCACACGACACGCGGGCCAAAGGGAGGCGAACGCCACAGACGACGCATTGACGTCGCGCAGCGGGGTGGTGCTCGACAACTGATCGGATGACGTGACGCGGGCTGCTCGATGCAGCACCGCGCAGTGGGCAACGGTTCGCACTTCGACCGTGCCCCAACCCCGCCGGGTCTCACGACCCGGCGACGCACAGGGGGATTCGTGCACCACAGACCGCGAACGACGAGGGTGCTTGCCGCGCTCTCGATGATCTCGCTCGTCGCCGTCGCAGCATGCGGCGACGACGACGACAACGCCAGCAACACGACGACGGCAGCAGCCGCCGCGACGACGCCGGGCAGCGGCTCGTCAGCGTCGAGCACCGCATCGACGCCGTCCAGCGCATCGACACCGTCCAGCGGATCGGCCGGCTCCACGGAAGGAACGACGTCGGCGACCATCTCGTCGGGGGAGCGGACACCGAAGGATCCGCCCAACCCGGTCCAGGGCGGCGTGCTGGTGTACGGCCTCGAGGCCGACACGGCCAACCCGTGGGCGCCGTACCGGGCGTCGACCGCGACCAGCGGTCGAGCGATCCTCAAGGCGATCAGCGATCCGCTCTTCTCGGAGGACCCGGACGGTCAGCCGGTTCCGGTGCTCGTCAAGAGCGTCGAGCACAACGCCGACTACACGCAGTGGACGATGCACATCCGCGATGGCATCAAGTTCACCGATGGCACGCCGCTCGACGGGGCCGCCGTGAAGTTCAACATCGACTCCTGCCTCGACAGCCCGCTGACGGCATCGTCGTTCGGCACGATCGATCACGTCGAAGCGACCGGCCAGGACGTCACCGTGTTCACCCGCGGCGGACCGTGGGTGGCGCTGCCGCAAGGCTTCGGCGACTTCTTGCCATGCTCGTTCATGTTCTCGCCGAAGTGGCTCGGCAGCCTCTCGGACGTGCCGCAGCGCAATCCCAAGGTGCCGGTCTACGACGCCACACTGGCGGCCACACCCGCAAGCGGCGATCCGTTGCAGCCGGTCGGCCTCGGAGCGTTCAAGTACGCGGCCTACACGCCAGGTAACGGCAACATGTTCAAGGCCGTGCGCAACCCGGACTACTGGCGCGGCCCGAACGGCGTCACGAGTGAGAAGCTCCCGTACCTCGACGAGATCGACTTCGTCGTCGCGGTCGACGAGGACAGCCGGTCGAACTCCGTTCGGTCCGGTGACTTCGACATCATGATGACGTCGATGGGCGACACCATCAGCCAGTTCCTCGGCGACGACCAGTTCGAGGTCAACTCCTCGAGCCACTTCGCCGACACCGGTTACATCATGATGAACGTCGCCGCCGGCGACACCGATCCGGACGGGAAGAACGCCACCAGCCCGTTGCTCAACGTCGACTGCCGCCGGGCCCTCGCGGGTGCGATCGACCTGGACCGGCTCGACAAGGAGCGCAGCGCCGGACTCGCACCGCCCGCCAACGGTCCCTTCCCACCCGGCTCCGCCGGCTACCTGGCGGACACCGGCTACCCGAAGTTCGACGTCCCGACGGCGCAGGGCGAGATGGACAAGTGCCTTGCCGGGCTCAAGGCGGACCACATCGAGTTCAGCTTCAACACGACGAACGACCCGTTCAACGTGGAGACCAACACGCTGGTCATCTCGATGTGGACCGATGCGTTCGGCAACAAGGTGAAGGCCACGATCACGCCGATCGAGCAGGGCCAGTACATCGGCCTCGCCCTCAACGGCACGTTCCAGGCACTCGGCTGGCGCAGCCACTTCGGCAGCGACCCAGACCAGCAGCGGGTGTGGTGGCAGAGCTCCGGTTCGTCGCCGATCGGCCAGCTGGCCCTGAACTTCGGCCGCTTCAAGGATCCGAAGATCGACGCCGCGCTCGACATCATCAAGTCGAACCCGGACCAGGCGGCCCGCAAGGCGGCGGCCGAGGACGTCAACAAGGAGTTCGGCTCGCAGGTCTACAACATGTGGACCAGCTGGGTGCTGTGGGGGATCATCTCCCAGCCCTACGTGCACGGCGTCCAGGCGAACAAGCTGCCGGACGGCTCGCAGGGCATCGGGCTGGCGTTCCTCGGCGTGCACAACATGAACCAGATGTGGTGCGACAAGGGCAAGTGCGAATGACGCACCGCGTCCGCGGCCGCGCCTGAGCGCCGAGCGGTTCGGCCTCCCTCGATCGGACCCGGTCGAGGGAGGTCGAACCGGTGCGGAGTGGACCGGCTCCACGACCGTCCGCCATGCTCGACCCGTGGCGCTGTTGAGCGATGTGCGGGTGGATCGCGACGACGACGGCGCGCTGATCGTGTCGTGGACGAGCGTCGACGGCAGCGCGGTCGATGTGGCGGTCGGCGCGACCCCCGCATGGGACGAGCACCGTGCGGTGGTCGCGACGGCGTCGTCTCCGGTTCGGCTCGACGGCATCGGCCCGGGTCGCGCCTACGTGTCGCTCACGACAGCCGGTGGACCCCCGACCATCGTGGCCGAACGACGGGTCCCGTTCGTCGGCATCACCAACCTGCGCGACCTCGGTGGATATCCGACCGCGGACGGCGGCACGACCCGATGGGGCCAGGTCTTCCGAGCCGACGCCCTGCACAAGCTCACCGCAGACGACCTCGAGGCGTTCGCCGAACTGGGCGTGCGCACGGTGTTCGACCTGCGCGGCGACGTCGAGCGCGACGAGTTCCCAGGTCCGGTGCCATCGCGCCACGTACCGATCAGTGGCCGCCCCGTCGGCGTCGTCGCTCCGCCGCCGCCCGCCGAGACGTTCGCGGCGGACGGCGAGCAGCTGCTGCGCGACATGTACGTCGGGATCCTCGAGCACAGCGCCACCAACGTCGCCACCGTGCTGCGAGGGCTCGCCGATCCCGACGCCGTGCCGGCCGTCTTCCACTGCCACGGCGGCAAGGACCGCACCGGCGTGGTGGCCGCCGTGCTCCTGCTGGCACTCGGTGTCGACCGGGAGACGGTGCTCGACGACTACGAGGCCACCCGCCGCTACCGCCGTCTCGAGGATCAGCAGGACAGCCTGGCCAGCTTGCTCGCCAACGGCGTGTCACCAGAGGCGGCGGCAGCTGTCCTGGGAACACCGCGTTGGGCGATGGCGGCCGCCGTCGATGCCGTCGACGAGGTGTACGGCGGTGTCGACCGGTACCTCCGGGAGGTCGCGGGTCTCACCGACGCCGAGGTGGCCGCGCTGCGCGACGGCCTCGTCCGCCGCTGACGGGCCGCGGTACGGGTCACTCCCGCCGGCGAGGAGCGCGGGCGACGAACGCGCCGGCGCGAGTGCGGATGCGGAGGCGGCCGCCGACGAACCGACGGGCGACGGCGTCGACGAAGCGCGCTCGTTCGTCGTCGGTGGCGTCCTCGCCGGGCGGGAACGACAGCCCGTAGTCGACCACCGGGCCGGGTTCGTCGACGACCAGGTCGTTGTCGAACGCGTGCCACGTGATCGAGGCGAACTGCTCGCGGAGCCGGGCCTCGCCGGACTCGATGCCGAACACCTCGTACAGCGCTTCGCCGTGATCGCCGAACACGTCCGCCAGCGACTCGTTGATCTCGCGCATGTGTCCGTACCCGTTCGTCGCCGCCAACACGACGCCATCGCGGCTTACGACGCGAGCGAGCTCGGCGACGGCGCGGTCGGGATCGGGGACGTGGTACAGCATGTGGTTGGCGATCACGACGTCGAACGATCCGTCGTCGAAGGGGAGCGCCTGCACGTCGCACACCTCGCCGCGGGCCTGCCCGAACCCGTTCCCCTGCGCTGCCGCGAGCGCGGCGTCGACCATGCCCGGCGAGAGATCGGTCAGGGTGGGCAGGATGCTCCGGGGCAGCTCGGCGTTGGTCCAGAAGGCGCCCGATCCACAACCGCACTCGAGCACCGCCGCGCCGGTCGGCCAGTCGATCAGCCGCGCCTCGAACACGGGGAACGGCACCGGCGACGTCGCGTACGTGCGGTGGAGGTGGGAACGGACGTCGAGCTTCGTCGGCGCGCCGTATTGGACATCACGCAGGTAGTGCTGGTCGCCGCCGCTGAACGCCGATCGCTCGCTCACAGGCGCCAGCATCCCATCCCCACCGGGCCGGCCGGGGTCCGCGGCGCTTTGGTCGCGCTCTTCCGTCGATCCCCAGGTCTGATCGCGACCAAGCCGAGCCCGCGGCCACCCCGCCTCCGCGCTGTGTCACGGGCCCACGTCGCCGAGCTCACCGGACACGCCCGATCGTTCAGGCGTCATTTGGGTGGGCTCGGTGACAACAGTCGTCACGGAGCCCACCCAGATGCCCGATTGGCACGCTGCCCACCAGATCACGCCGACGGACGCGGTCACCCCGATCGTCGGAAGCCGGAGAGGCGCTTCAGCGTGTCGAACCAGAACGGGGCGCCGAGGGAGACGGCGCCGGCGGTCAGCAGGAGGCCGAGCACGTGCCAGAACGCGTTGTCCGTCCAACCCTGCTTCCACGTCTCCCAGGTCCACGTGCCGATGATCGGGACGTGGAGACCGTTCAACGAGCTGAGCGCCTGCCGTGCGCAGTCGAGGTCGCGATCCTGCGCGTCCGAGGCGACCGTGCAGCCGGCGGTGACGCCGTTGTCGCCGATCTGCTCGGAGATGGTCAGCACGCCGGCCCGCAGGTTCGAGTCGTCGCGCAGCGTGTTCCCGACCTGGATCGCGTCGACGTTGAAGAGGAGCGCAGCGAACGCGCCGATGAGCAGGAGGATCCAGCGCGTGTTCTTGCGATAGATCCTGGACAGTCGCGACATCTGGCCGTCGAACCACGAACCGGCGGTGTCGAAGAACCGATCGATGTCGTTGCCGATGCCGGACGCGATCGATGCGGCGAACGTGGAGATCGGCGTGTTCGGATACGCGCTCGCCAGTTGGACGAGCTTCTGCTCGACGGTGTCGGAGTCCTGGCTCCCCTTGATCTTGGCCAACTCGAGCAGCGCCGTCGCGAACACCTGCGACGGGATGTAGTCGATCTTGGTCGGCTTGCCGGGCTCGCTGACCGGATCGAGGGCGCGGATGCTCGGCGTCGCGAGCAGCTCGTCGAGCCAGTCGTCCGTCGTGCCGTTCGGCCGGGCGTCGACCCGTCCGAGACCCATCTTGAGCGCCGTCAGCGTGCCGATGTCCGCCCCGGCCGGGAGCGCTTCCGGCGCGGCGGCAGCGACCGGCGCGGTCACGACCGGCGCCGGCTCGAGCAGCTTGGCGAGTGATTGCCACAGCGTCTTGGCCCGCGCGTCGGTCCACCGGCTGATCACCTGGTTGACGGCCGCGGCGATCGTTGCGACCAAGAAGAAGACCAGGGCGAGGCCGATCGCGACCTCGACCACGACCGAGTTGAAACCCATGCTCCCTCGTTTCACACGTCTGGCGGAGCGACGCTAGTTCCGATGCCGAGGGCGGCCGTTCGCAACTGGCGCGGCATGCGGTCGGGCGCCGATTCGCCGGGGCCGCTCCCCAGGTGGCACCGTGACCCGATGGCTCCGGAGCAGGTCAACGAACTCGGATTCGATCCCGACGAGCTGCGGGAGCGCTACGAGCAGGAACGCCTCAAGCGGCTCCGCGACGACGGGGCCGAGCAGTACATCGAGATCGCCGGGAGGTTCGCCCGCTACGCCGACGACGACCCGTACGCCGATCCGGCCTTCAGCCGCGAGCCGCTCACCGACGAGGTCGAGATCGCCATCATCGGTGGCGGCTTCAGCGGCCTGCTCGCCGCGGCCCGGCTGAACGAGCAGGGTGTCACCGACATCCGCATCATCGAGGCCGGCGGCGACTTCGGGGGCACCTGGTACTGGAACCGCTACCCGGGTGCGCAGTGCGACACCGAGTCGTACTGCTACCTCCCCCTCCTGGAAGAGCTCGACTACATGCCGCAGGAGAAGTACTCCTTCGTCACCGAGATCTTCGAGCACTCCCAGCGCATCGGCCAGCGCTACGACCTCTACGACAAGACGTGCTTCCAGACCCGCGTGCGCTCGATCGACTGGGACGAGGACCTCCAGCGCTGGCACATCACGACCAACCGCGGCGACGACATGCGGGCCCGCTTCGTCATCATGGCGCTCGGCACCACGACGCGGGCCAAGCTGCCCGGCATCCCCGGCATCGACGAGTTCGAAGGCCACTCGTTCCACACCAACCGCTGGGACTACGACTACACCGGCGGCGACACGAAGGGCGCCATGACCGGCCTCGCCGACAAGCGGGTGGCGGTCATCGGCACCGGGGCCACGGCGATCCAGTGCGTCCCACGCGTCGCCCAGGATGCCGAGCACCTGTACGTGTTCCAGCGCACGCCGTCATCCGTCGACTGGCGCGGCAACAAGCCGACCGACCCGGAGTGGTGGACGGGGTTGGAGGCGGGATGGCAGCGCGAGCGGCGCGAGAACTTCGGGGCGATGGCGGCTGGCCACCCGGTGGAGGTCGACCTGATCCAGGACGGGTGGACGCACATCTTCCGCAACGTCGTCAGCTCGCCGAAGGGCGCCGACCGGCCGAAGACCAAGGAGGAGCGCAACCGGGTCGTCGAGCTGGCCGACTTCCGGCAGATGAACAGGCTCCGCCAGCGCGTCGAGGAGACCGTCGGCGATCTGGACACCGCGGAATCGCTCAAGCCCTACTACCGCCAGATGTGCAAGCGGCCGACGTTCAACGACGAGTTCCTCGAGTGCTTCAACCGCGACAACGTCACCCTCGTCGACGTCAGCGCGGCCAAGGGCGTCGAGCGGATCACGCCGACGGGCATCGTCGCCAACGGCCAGGAGTACGAGGTCGACTGCATCATCTACGCCACGGGGTTCGAGATCTCGAGCGACTTCCGGCGGCGGCTCGGCATCGAGGTCAACGGCCGTGACGGCTTGTCGCTGTTCGATCACTGGGCCGACGGGCTGCAGACGTTGCACGGCTTCACGACCCGCGGCTTCCCGAACTGGTTCTACATCGGCGTGTCGCAGAACGCCTTCAGCGTCAACATGACGTCGATGTTCGACGACCAGGCTCGCCACATCGCGTACCTCATCGCCGAGACCCGTCGCCGCGGCGCGACCACGGTGGAGCCCACCGAAGAGGGCGTCGACGGGTGGCTCGAGGTCATCAACGGCTTCCGAGTCGGCGGCATGGGCTTCCTCGAGAGCTGCACGCCCGGCTACTACAACAACGAAGGCCACACGAAGGCGGGCAGCTCGTTCTTCGGCGCCTACACCCCGGGCACCAACGCCTTCGCCGAGCTCCTCGAGGACTACCGCGCGCAGGGCGACCTGGCCGGCCTCGAGCTCGATGGCTCGGGCGCGAGCTGACGCGACCCGTCCGGGAACAACCGGTCAGCGGACCCCACCGAGCACGTCGGGCCCGCCGGCGAGGACGTCGTCGCGGTCGAAGCGGCGCTTGGCAGCGACGAGTCGCTTCCACTGCTCGCCGTAGTGCTCGGCCCAGTCGTCGACGTCGAGGCGCACCGCGCTGATCGGGTAGTGCGACCCGCCGAGCTCCGTGCAGCGGTCGTACAGCTGCTCGTTGAACGCGACGACCGTCTCGGCGTCGAGCCCGGCCGGCAGGGCGCGCAGCGTGTCGAAGCCGATCCCGAGCTCCTCGCGCTGGGTGCGGAACAGCGGTCGACGGAACCGCGATCGACGCAGCGGGATGAGCAGCAGGCTGTACGTGTCGCCGGTGGCGATCGGGGCGATCTCGTCCTGCACCTCGCGCAGGAACGTCGGCGCCGCCGACATGGGGAGCAGGAGGTCGATCCAGGGATGCGGCTGCCGGCGCAGGCCCGACACGCGTGAGGACCAGGTGAGGAAGTCGAGGTCGGCCGGGGGGTTCGCGGCGACGTGCTGGAGGCCGGTCAGCAGCGCGGCGTCGTCAGGCGGGCCGGTCGGTCCGTGGAACCCGATCGCCTCGAGCACGTAGACCCACTGATCGGGCCCGGTCGGGATGACGAACGCTTCCATCTGGTCGAAGCGGCCGTCCTCCATCAGGAGGGCGAGGTCCGCGAGCAACGGATCGAGGCCGGCGTAGGCGAGGTCGTAGACCCGCACATCCGTGGGGGCGGGGACCAGGCGCAGCGTCGCCTCGACGATCACACCCACCTGGCCCTGGCCCGCCAACACCATCTCGAACAGCTCGCGGTGGTGGCGGTCCGAGCACTCGACGACGCGTCCGTCGCCGGTGACGACGACCATCGACAGCACGTGGTCGACCTGCGCCCCGTGCTGGAACGACATCGCGCCGATGCCGCCGACGGAGAGCGTGCCCCCGACGGTCTGACCGATGAAGTCGGGCAGCACCGGCGGCATCATCCCCTGATCCAGGGTCGCCGGCAGGACCTGGTTCCATCGGCACCCGGCGCCGACCGTGATGCGATCGCCGTGCACGGGACCGATCGAGTCCAGGGTCGTCATGTCGAAGGCGATGCCGGCGGCGTGTTGCGACTGGCCGAACGTCGTGTGCCCGGCGCCTCGCCCGACGACGCGGAGGTCGTGGCGGCGGGCGAACCGCAGCATGCGCGCGATGTCGTCGGCCGATCCCGGCCGCAGCACGGCCAGCGGTCGCTCGAACACGAGTTGTCCGAAGTCCTGCCCTGCGGCGTCGAGGCTGGCGGCGTCGAGGACGACCTCCCCGTCGAGCGGCGGCAGGTGCTCGAACGGCGAGCGTGGCGGCCGGCCGGCCGAGGCCACCCAGCTCCGGGAGCCGATGTGGAACCCGGCCACGGCGGTGCCGGCGGCCAGCTTGACGAACGTGCGGCGGCCGAGGTCGGGCGGTGCTGCCATCGTCCGATCGAACCGAACGCGCCGCGACGCGTCATGGAGATCAGCTGACCATGGGTTGGAGAAGCGCGCGGCCGCCGTTCAGCTCGGCTGCGCCGCACCGAGCAGCGCTTGGACCTCGGCGACGTCGGCCTGGCTGCCGATGTAGAGCGGGGTGCGTTGGTGGAGCTCGGTGGGCGTGATCTCGAGGATGCGCTGGCGCCCATCGGTGGCCGCCCCGCCGGCGTGCTCCATCACGAGGGCGAGCGGAGCGTTCTCGTAGAGGAGGCGCAGCTTGCCGTTCGGCTTCTGCGACGTCGGCGGGTACAGGTACACGCCGCCCTTGAGCAGCGTGCGGTGGACGTCGGCGACGAGGGCGCCGGTGTAGCGGGCCTGGCGCGGCCCGCAGGAGGTCTCCTGGCGGCGGAACGCCGCGACCATGGCGCGCGTGCGGTCGTCCCACATCGCTTCGTTGGCCTCGTTGACCGAGTAGATCCCGACACCGTCAGGGATGCGGATGTCCGGGTGGGTGAGGAAGAACGTGCCGATCGAGCGGTCCAGCGTGAACCCGTTGACGCCACCGCCGACGGTGTACACGAACATGGTGGAAGGGCCGTACAGGACGTAGCCGGCGGCGACCAGATCCCGTCCTGGCTGCAGGAAGTCGATCAACCCGGCGGGTTGCCCGACCCGCGCGCCGTCACGCCGGTAGATGCCGAAGATGGTCCCCATCGGTCCGTCGACGTCGACGTTGCTCGACCCGTCGAGCGGGTCGATCGTCAACACGTACTTCCCGTGCTCGGAGCCGCCCATCGAGTAGACGTCCTCCGATTCCTCGCTGCCGATGCCGGCGATCATCGGCGCGTGGTCCATGACCTGGTTGACGATGTCGTTGCTGATCACATCGAGCTCGCGGACCTGCTCGTCCTGGACGTTGGTGCCTCCGGTGAGGCCCAGCTTGCCGACGAACCCGGCCCGCATGATCTCCGACGCGATCATCCGGGCCGCCAGGCTGATCCGGTTGAGCACCGTCGACAGATCGCCGCTCGCGCCCGACGACGCCTGATCCCGGAAGAACTGCTCACTGAGGGTCAGACCGGCCGCCACGACGAGCACCATACGCACCGGCCCGGTGCCCGCCCATGTCTCCGTGCCATCGCGAGCAGGCGGGCGACGCTAGAACGACGCCATGCAGATCGGAGTCGTGTTCCCGCAGACGGAGATCGGTGCCGCCGTCGAGGCGGTGCGGACCTATGGCACCCGAGTGGAGGAGCTCGGCTTCGCCCACGTGCTGGCGTATGACCACGTGCTCGGCGCCGATCCGGTCGCCCATGCGCCGTGGAACGGTCCCTACGACGTGCACACCACGTTCCACGAGCCGTTCGTGCTCTTCGGCTACCTCGCCGCGCTGACGTCGCTCGAGATGGTGACCGGGGTGATCATCCTGCCGCAGCGCCAGACGGCCCTCGTCGCCAAGCAGGCCGCCGAGGTCGATCTGCTCACCGGCGGCAACTTCCGACTCGGCGTCGGCGTCGGCTGGAACGCGGTCGAGTACGAGGCCCTCGGGCTGTCGTTCGAGACGCGCGGCCAGCGGCAGGAGGAGCAGATCCCGCTGTTGCGGCGCTTGATGACGGAGGAGTCGGTCACCCACGATGGTGCCTTCGACCGCATCACGGCCGCCGGCCTGGCCCCGCTGCCTGTGCAGCGCCCGGTGCCGATCTGGATCGGTGGGCAGTCGCCGCCGGCGTACCGGCGTGTCGGCCGGCTCGCCGACGGGTGGTTCCCCCAGGTGGCGCCGGGGCCGCGCCTCGACGAAGCGCTGGCGATCGTCGACGCCGCCGCGACCGAGGCCGGGCGAGATCCGACGACGATCGGCATGGAGGGGCGGGTCACCTGGACCGACGCCGGCACCGAGAAGCTCGTCGACCAGGTCGGTCGGTGGCGCGACGTCGGCGCCAGCCACCTGTCGATCAACACGATGAACGCCAACCTCGGCCCGGTCGAGCGGCACCTCGAGGTCCTCGAGACGATCGCCGGCGCGCTCACGTCGTACCTGCGCAGCTGAGCCACCATGCACCCGACCGTCGCGCCCGGACTCCGGTCCGAGGCGACCTTCACGATCACCGACGCCATGACGACCGCCCACACCGGGACGGCCGTGTTCTCGACCCCGGCGATGATCCAGCTGATGGAGAACGTGAGCGCCGGGCTCGTGCAGCTCCACCTCGACGGCCACGAGTCCACCGTCGGCGTGCACGTGTGCGTCTCGCACGTCGCCGGGTCGCGCGTGGGGGAGGAGGTGACCGTGCGCACCGAGCTGCGCACGATCGAGCGCGACCGGTTCCTGACGTTCGACGTGTCGGCCCACGTCGCTGACCGGCTGCTCGGCGAGGGCACCCACCAGCGGGCGATCATCGACCTCACCCGGGCCCGCCGGCCGCCGGCCTGACCGATCGCGGCGAACCGCGCGTGGGGTGGCCGTCGTACCTCCGTCAGACCACCGTCACCCCTGGCGCGCCCGCCAGGTCCATGCGAGCCCCGAGCCGGGAGCGACCCTTGCCCTGTGAACCCCCGAGATCCCTCATCTCCTCGCCGTCGTCCGACCCAGTCGTCGTCACCGAGCACGGCGTCGCCGGCCGATCTCCGGATCGCCCTGGATCGGTTGCTGCGCGCCGCCCTGGAGGCCGCGCCACCGGCGTCGTGATCCCGTAGCGTCGAGGGCATGTGCGGACGCTTCGTCTCATCCAGCACGCCCGACAAGATCGCCGAGTACTTCGGCGCCACCTTCGACGGTGAGACGCTCGGTGAGAACTACAACGTGGCGCCGACCAACGACATCTACGCCGTGGTCGCCGGTCCGGACGGCATGCCGCGCCTGGAGGTCTTCCACTGGGGCCTGATCCCGGTGTGGGCCAAGGAGCGCAAGATCGGCTCCAAGATGATCAACGCCCGCGCCGAGACGCTGGCCGAGAAGCCGGCGTACAAGGGCGTGTTCAAGAAGAACCGGTGCATCATCCCGATGGACGGCTTCTACGAGTGGAAGGCCGGCGAGCCGGGCGGTCCGCTCACCAAGGCCGGCAAGCCGGCGAAGATCCCGCAGTTCATCCACCGCCTCGACGGGGAACCGCTGGCCGTGGCCGGACTGTGGTCGGCGTGGCGCGACAAGGAAGTCGGGCCGGACGCCGACTGGCTGCACAGCGCCACCATCGTCACCACCGCGGCCAACGGCACGATGGAGCCGATCCACAACCGCATGCCGGTGATCCTCCCGCAGTCGGCGTGGGCGACCTGGCTGGATCCCGAGAACAACGACCTCGAGACGCTCTCGGGCCTGCTGATCCCGGCCCCCGACACGCTGCTCGACCTCCACGCCGTGTCGTCGGACGTCAACAACGTCCGCAACAAGGGCGCCGCGCTGATCGAGCCCGTCACCCAGCACGACACCGAGTCGTAGCCCGCCGCCGTTCTCGTTCTGTGTCACCGCATACGTCGTCGAGGACGTGTGCGGTGACACAGACACGGAAGCGGCGCACCGCCGCTCAGGGCGTCGGGGTCGACCGCTGGGCGATGCGGATGTTGTTGCCGAACGGGTCGCGCAGGCCGAAGTCGATCCCGTAGCTCTGCTCGGTCGGCTCCTCGGCCAGCTCGACGCCCTTGCTCTTGAGCTCGGCGTGCGCCTGGCGGGCATCGTCGGTGTTGAAGAACAGCGTGCCGCCGGAGGCGCCCTTGGTGACCATCTCCCGCACCGCGTCGGTCGTCGCCGGGTCGTACACCGGGGGCTTCGGCGTCTCGAGCAGGATCTCGCGGGCCGGGTCACCCGGGACGCGGATGGTGAGCCAGCGCATGAAGCCGAGGTCGATGTCGGTGGCGACCTCCAGGCCGAGCTTGCCGACGTAGAAGTCGAGCGCCTCGTCCTGGTCGAGGACGAAGATCTGGGAGATGGCGAGTGAGGTGATCATGGGGTCGACGGTAAGCAAGCGCGCCGTGGGCGCGCTTCTCCGGAACTGCTCGCTTTCGGTTGGGTGAACGAGCTCGGCCGGGTCCACGCCATGGCGAAGCACGACGGAACCGCGGGCACGACGCCGCGTCGGCGGTACTCGGTCGGCGACTCCCCGACGATGGCCGAGAACGTCCGGCTGAACGTGCCGAGGCTGCCGAACCCGGTCTCGAAGCAGATGTCGGTGACGGCACGATCCGTCGTGCGCAGGAGGAACATCGCCCGCTCGACCCGGCGGCGCTGCAGGTAGCGATGAGGCGTCTCGCCGAACACGGCCCGGAACGTCCGGATGAAGTGGGCCTCCGACACCACGGCGATGCGGGCGAGCGTGGGGATGTCGAGCGCGTCGGCGTAGGCGCGGTCCATGGCGTCGCGGGCGCGCAGCATGCGTCGGTTGGTGTCCTCCGTCGCCCGGCTCATCGACCGAGCATCGCAGCCGCAGGGCGGTCTCCGGCGATCTGCCACGATGGCGGTCGAACGTGGTCACACGGAGGTGCTGGTGGGAGCGAGGCGGGTCGCGGCGGTCGTCGCGCTGGTGGCGCTGGGTGTCGTGGGACCGTGGAGCTCGGCGGCGGCCGATGACGGGCGGCTGATCGACGTCGGGGGAGGGCGCCGGATGTACCTCGAGTGCCAGGGTGCCGGCGGCCCGACGGTCATCTTCGAGTCGGGGTGGCCGAACGACGGGACGGTGTGGTCGAACGGCGGCGTCTTCCAGGCGGTGTCGGGCTTCACGCGGGCGTGCGTGTACGACCGTCCCGGCACGGCGACCGGCGACCACCTGTCGCGCAGCGATGCGGCGCCGCAGCCGCGCACCGCGGCCGACGTGGTCGCCGATCTGCACGCCATGCTGCAGGCCTCCGGCGAGCCCGGTCCGTACGTCCTCGTGGCCCACTCGATCGGCGGCCTGTTCGCCCGCCTCTTCGCCACGACGTTCCCCGAGAACGTGGCCGGGCTGGTGCTCGTGGACACCAGCCACGAGGACCAGGTGGACGAGCTGCTGCCGATCATGCCGCCGGAGCTGGTCGATCCCGTCTTGCTCGGCTCGGAGCACCCGGCCGCCGATGTGGTCGCCGTCTACCCGCAGGTCGAGCGGATCCTGTTCCAGCAGAGCGGCGACCAGGTCCGCGATGCCCAGTCGTCCTCGCCATTGCACGCGATGCCGCTGGTCGTGCTCACCCACGGCATCCCGGTCAGCGCCGAGAACCCGGTCCCGCCCGACTTCCCGAGTGCCGAGTTCGAGGAGATCCTGTCCGGGCTGCAACGGCGGCTCGTCGGCCTCGTGCCGGGCGCGCGCCAGGTGATCGCCGCCCACAGCGGCCACTACATCCAGCTCGCCGAGCCCGACCTCGTCGTCGACGCCACCCGCGCCGTCGTCGACGCCGTTCGACGCGGCGAGACACGGGTCGTCGCGACCGAGCTGCCGCAGACCGGCGCCCGCCCACTCGTCGTCACCGCCATGGCGGCGGCGCTCGTGATGGCCGGCGTCGCGCTCCGAGCGAGCGCTCGACGCCGCCCGGCGCTCAACCGGTGAGCAGCGGCACGAGGCGGTCGGCGCCGGGGGCACCGAACAGGGCGCGCAGGCCGAGCGAGATGGCGAACGACGGCACCGTCGTGTGGTGCTCGTCGGGCAGCGAGCGGTACCTGACCGCGAGCTCCGGCCATGGCCACGCACTGAGGGCGGCCGCGTAGTCGTGGGCGTCGGTGAGGAGATCGTGGGCGCTCATCGCCGAGGCTGGTGATGCGCCCGCGGCGACGGCCGCGGCGTGGCGGCCCTCGGGCGTCTCCTCCTCGCCGACGAGGATCGCCACGGTCGCGCCGGAACCGTGGGCGGAGGGCGTCGCCTGTCGAGTGCGGTCGAGGATGACGCGGTCGTCCCACCAGATCGACGGGCTCGCGAGGAGGTACCGGTCGAACGTGGCCGGGCGTTCGAGGAGGGTGTACGCCCCGAACAGCCCGCCGAAGGAGTGCCCGATGTAGGTCGTGTCGTCGCCGATCGGGTACCGGGCGGCGACCGCCGGCTGCAGCTCGTCGGCGACGAACGCGAGGAACGACTCGGCGCCGCCGCTCGGCAGCGGGTTCCCCTCGCCGTCGTTCAGCTCGTCGCGTGGCGTCGGGGTCAGGTCGCGCGATCGCAAGCGCTGGGCGCCGCGGAAGCCGGCGACGGGATAGCCGATCCCGACGACGAGCAGGCCGGGGAGCAGCCGTCCGAGCTGGAGGTAGCGGACGATGTCGACCGTCATGCCGAACGTGCCGTTGGCATCGGTCAGGTAGGCGACCGGCACGTCGGTGGCGTCGGGGGCGTGGCAGCGGGCGACGAAGATGCGGAAGTCGTCGCCGACGGACGTCGACGTCATGTCGAAGACCTCCGTGTCGGCGAGGGCGGACGGCGGCGCGTTCATCGTGACCTCGCGTCAGACGACTTCGGGACGGCCCATCGCCGCGCAGCTCGGCGCGGATCGACTCGGCCGCCGCCTCCAGGTCGTCGCGGTCCACCGCCGTCGCCGCGTTGGCGAACGACAGCTGCGCCATCGAATCGGTCGGGATGGCGTGGATGTGCGTGTGCGGCACCTCGTAGCCCGGCGATGATCACGCCGACGCGCTCGGGCGAGAAGGCGGCGCGCTGGGCGACGCCGATGATGCGGGTGACCTCGAAGAGGTGGGCGACGAGCGCGGGGTCGCCGTCGACCCAGTGGTCGAGCTCCTCGATGGGCACCACCAGGGCGTGCCCGCGAGCCATCGGGTTGATCGACATGAAGACGACGCAGCGGTCGTCGCGCCAGACGAACGTGCCGGGGATCTCGCCGCCGATGATCCGGGTGAACACGGTGGGCATGGGACCGGACCCTAGGCGCCGGTGCGCCAGGCCACCCCGTACAGTCGCACCGTGAGGGAGCGAGTCTTCGAGCGAGCGAACGAGCCAGCAGGGCTGGCCCCCGGTGAGGTCGACACCCTGCTCACGGTCCCGAACCTGTTCACCCTGCTCCGGCTCCTGTGCCTCCCGCTGTTCCTGTACCTGCTGATCACCCGGGACAACCCGGCGGCGGCGGGCTGGCTGCTCGGCGGGCTCGGGGCCACCGACTGGGTCGACGGGTACCTCGCCCGGCGCCTCGGCCAGGTCAGCGAGTTCGGCCGGAAGTTCGACCCGACCGTCGACCGGGTGCTGTTCATCGTGGCCCTGCTGGCGATCATCGGCACCGACGCCGCGCCCCGCTGGTTCTGCATCGCGATCCTGGCACGCGAGCTCCTCGTCGGGGTCTCCATCGCCATCGCCACCGTGTTCTTCTCGATGGCCCGCTTCGACGTCTCGGTGCTCGGCAAGGCGGCGACGTTCCTCCTCATGTTCGCCATCCCGGGCCTCGTCATCGGCTGGAGCGACTTCCCCGGCCACATCGGGTTCCTCGTGGTGGCCTGGATCCTCGGCATCCCGGGCCTCGTCCTGTCGTGGTACACGGCGATCCTCTACGTCCCCCAGATCCGCCACGGCGTGACGGTCGGACGGGCTGCTGGCCTGTCCCGATGACGGCGGAGTCGACCCCCATGTTTCGATACGGTTGCCGCCCATGAACGTTCCCGACCAACTTCGGTACTCGAGCGATCACGAGTGGGTCAGCCGGGACGGGGACGTCGTGCGGGTCGGTATCACCGACTACGCCCAAGACGCCCTCGGCGACGTCGTGTTCGTCCAGGTCCCGTCGGTCGGGGACGTCGTCAAGGCCGGGGACTCGTTCGGCGAGGTCGAGAGCACGAAGTCCGTGTCGGACGTCTATGCCCCGGTCGCGGGCACGGTCCTCGAGGTCAACGAGGCGTTGGCCGACGCACCCCAAGCGCTCAACGAGGATCCCTACGGCGACGGGTGGATCTGCACCATCCGCATGAGCGACCAGTCCGAGTTCGACGCTCTCCTCGACGCGGCGGCCTACGGGGCGCTCATCGAGGGCTGAGCGTGGCGTACGTCTTCTGCAACCATTGCGGCCACCGCAACCCGCCCGAGAGCGCGTTCTGCTCCAGCTGCGGATCGGCGCTCGACCTCAAGGGTGACCGCACGGTCACGCTGACGGCGGTCGATCCCTTGCAGGATGCGCCCGGCGTGGAAGACGACATCGTGGTCACCGTCGGGGATCTGCCTCGGGGCGCCGCCGTGCTCATCGTGCGCAGCGGGGCGCAGTCCGGCGACCGCTTCGCCCTGTCGGCAGCCGAGACCCGGCTCGGGCGCCACCCCGACAGCGAGATCATGCTCGACGACATCACCGTCTCTCGGCGCCACGCCGCCATCGAGCAGACACCCGAGGGCTACGTCGTCACCGACGCCGGCTCGCTCAACGGGACGTACGTCAACCAGGAACGCATCGAACGAGCCGTCCTCCACCACGGCGACGAGCTACAGGTCGGCAAGTTCCGCCTCGTGCTGTTCGAGCGGGCCGATGGCTGAACCGCGAGGAGTCCACCTGTCGATCGGGGAGGTGCTCGGGCTGTTGCTCGAGGAGTTCCCCGACGTGACGATCTCCAAGATCCGGTTCCTGGAGAGCCAGGGCCTGATCGAGCCCGAGCGCACGCCGTCGGGGTACCGCAAGTTCTTCGACGACGACGTCGAGCTGCTCCGGGTGATCCTGCGCGAGCAGCGCGAGCGCTTCCTGCCGCTGCGGGTGATCAAGGACCGCATCGACTCCGGCCAGATCGACCCTCGCGATCCGACGCCACCGCGGGGCCAGGACCAGCCGACGTCGGCGCAGGTGGCCAACCACCCCGCCGCAGGGTCGAGCCCGACGGCACCGGCCGTGCGGCGTCCGCCGATCGACGACCCCGTGCGGACGGCGGCACCGGCGAGCACCCCAACGCCCACCGTGGCCCCGTCACCGCGCCCCGTCCCCGAGCGAGCGGTGCCGGTCGAGTCGCAGCCGGGCGCCCGGCTGCTGCCGGGCGTGCTCGTCAACCGGGACGAGCTGTGCGCGATGGCGTCGATCACGCGCGAGCAGCTCGCCCAGCTCGAGGAGTACGGGGTCGTCCCGAAGCGCGGCAACGCCGGCGACCTCTACGGCGACGAGGCGGTGGAGATCGCCGCCGCGGCGGGCGGCTTCCTGCGCGCCGGCGTCGATGCCCGCCACCTGCGGGCCTGGCGGACCTCCGCCGACCGTGAAGCCGGCCTGTACGAGCAGCTGATCCTGCCGACCTTGCGCCAGCGCAACCCGCAGGCCAGGACGCAGGCCGCGCAGCACATCGGCGAGCTGGACGCCCTCGGCGGGCAGCTGCGGGCGGCCATGATGCGCGCCGCCCTGCGCCAGTACCTCGAGTGACACATCCCGTCGGGTCGCCGGCGCACCGCAGGGGTACAGTCGCTGACGTGGTGCCGCTGGAGCTCGTCGGAGTCCGGGTCGAGGTCCCCGCGAACACGCCCATGGTCCTGTTGCGCGAGCAGACCGGGCGCCACCGCCTGCTGCCGATCTACATCGGCACCGCCGAGGCGACGTCGATCCACTACGCCCTCGAAGGGGTGACCCCGCCCCGCCCGCTGACCCACGACCTGTTCATCCAGACACTGGCCCAGCTCGGCGTCCAGCTGGAGCAGATCGTCGTCACCGAGATGCGGGACCACACGTACTTCGCCGAGCTCCACCTGCGGCGCACCGGCGGCGACCTCACCGTGATGTCGAGCCGGCCGTCCGATGCGATCGCCCTCGCCGTGCGCTGCCAGGCCCCGCTGTTCGCGTCCGAGGAGCTGCTCGACGAGGTCGGCCAGGACCCGACGCCGGAGCCGGAAGAAGAAGCCGAAGAGATCATCGACGAGTTCCGCGACTTCATCGAGAGCGTGAACCCCGAAGACTTCGCCTGACCCGGCGAACCCCATGGACGAGCTCTCGGCGCGGCTGCGCGCGACCCTGACGACGGCGATGAAGGCCCGCGATCGCGACGCCGTGGCGGCGCTGCGCGCCGCGCTGGCGGCGATCGACAACGCCGGCGCGGTGGCCCCGACCGTCGACGCCCACGCGCTGTCGGAGGGTCCGATCGCCGGTGCGGTCGCGGGCCTCGGCGCGGCGGAGGCCACCCGGCGGGAGCTGGGCGACGACGAGATCGCCGCCCTGGTCTGGACCGAGGTCACCGACCGCGAGGACGCGGCGATCGGCTACGACCAGGCTGGTCGTGACGACCACGCCCAGCGGCTGCGTGACGAGGCGGCCGCGCTGCGCGACGTCCTCGGTCGTGCCCCTTGACGGCGGTCCGGGGCGGACGTAGCGTGCCCTTTCTCACATCGACGTAACTACGCCGGTGTTGCCGTCGAAGGGTGTTGGGCCATGGTCGAACGGGTCGAGCGGGATGATCCCGGCTACAGCGGGACGCAGGCCGCGAAGATCGTCGGCATCACGTACCGCCAGCTGGACTACTGGGCCCGGACCGACCTCATCCGCCCCTCGTTGGCCGAGGCCACCGGCTCCGGCAGCCGGCGGCGGTACTCCTACCGCGACCTGCTCGAGCTGCGCGTGATCAAGACCCTGCTCGACGCCGGCATCCGCCTGGAGTCGGTGCGCGAGGTGTTCACCTACCTCCGTCGGCACGTGACGTCCGACATCGCGGCCGCCCACATCGTCATCAGCGGCAGCCAGGTGATGCTGTGCGACGGCGACCAGCTCGTCGACGTCCTGCGGCGGGGCCAGGGCGTGCTCAACGTGCTGCCGCTCGCCGGGGTCAAGGACGACATCGACGCCCAGCTCGTGCCGCTCGACGACGACGCCCTGGCCGCCGGGGCCGCGTCGCGCCATCTGACGTGGCCGAGCACTCACCGCTCGACGCCGTCCACCGCGAGCTGGGGGCCCGGATGGTGCCCTTCGGCGGGTGGGAGATGCCCCTCGAGTACCCGACCGGCACGCTCGCCGAGCACATGGCCTGCCGCACCGACGCCGTGGTCTTCGACGTCTCGCACCTCGGCACCGTGCAGGTCGCCGGGGCCGGCGCCCTCGCCACGCTGCAGGACGTGCTGTCCAACGACCTCGGCAAGATCGCACCCGGCCGAGCCCAGTACACCCACCTGCTCGACGACGGCGACGGCTCGGTGCTCGACGACATCATCGTGTGGTGGCACCCGGGCGACGCCGGCGACGTCTTCGACGTGATGCCGAACGCGTCGAACACCGAGCGGGTGCGGGCGGCCATCGGCGGCCGCGAGACGACGCACGAACGGGCCGTGCTGGCGGTGCAGGGGCCGGCGGCCGTCGAGCGCCTCGGCGAGGTGTTCCCAGAGGCGGCCGCGGTCGGCCGCTTCCGCGTGGCCCACGCCACGTGGGCCGGTGTGCCGTGCGTCGTCGCCGGCACCGGGTACACGGGGGAGCGGGGGGTCGAGATCGCCGTGCCGGCCGTCGCCGCCGCCGACCTGTGGGCGGCGATCACCGCCGCCGGCATCGCTCCCGCCGGGCTCGGGGCGCGCGACACGCTGCGGCTGGAGGCCGGTCTGCCGCTGCACGGCCACGAGCTCGGCCCGGGCATCACCCCGCTGCAAGCCGGTCTGAACTGGGTGGTGGCGTGGGCCAAGCCGTCGTTCCGCGGCAAGGCCGCGCTGGAGGCCGAGCGCGAGGCCGGCGTCGCCCGCCACCTCGTCGGGATCGCCACCGAGGGCCGTCGCCCGCCACGCGCCGAGTGCGCGGTGCTCGTCGACGGCAACGTGGCCGGCGAGGTCACGAGCGGGAACTTCTCGCCGGTGCTCGGCCACGGCATCGCCCTGGCGTTCGTCCCGCCGTCGGTGGGGGAGGGCGCCGCCGTCGACGTCGACGTGCGCGGCACGGCCCTTCCCGGCACCGTGGTGGCGACGCCGTTCGTCAGCCGCTGACGTTCAGCGCTTCTTGGCCGCCGGGCGCTTGGCGGCCGCCTTCTTCCTCGGCGCCGCCTTCTTGGCCGGAGCCGGTCGGGTCGTCGCCGACGTCGTCGGGATCGGCGGCTCGGTGCGCGGCGTCGGGGCGTTGGTCGTGGTGGACCTCGTTGCCGACGTGGACGGCGCGTTGAACCCGGGGATCCGGAGGCCGAACATCCCGCCGGCCTGCTCGGCCAGCTGGGCGAGCGGCGACATCCGTCGGGCGAGGTCGTTGATGACCTCCATGAACTGCCCGAGGTCGGTGGGGAGGCTGCGCAGCACCGGGCTGTCGAGCGTGCTCGGCCAGGCGGTCGAGCCCGGGGATGACGTTCTCGAGCGGCGCTTGCAGCCGCTTCGAGATGTCGTCGGCCAGCTTCACCGTGCGCGTCACCTGCGGGATCATCGCCCGCACCGGCTCCTCGACGTCGTTCAGCAGCCGGTTGACGCGCTGCGCGGTCTCGTTGAGGTTGGTCATCGTCGCGTTGAAGTTCTCGAAGCCCTTCATCAGCTCGTCGGCGCCGCGCCGCAGCTGGTCGAAGGATCGGATGACCGACGCGATCGGTCCGGCGACGAGCGAGATGATGTCCGCGAACGGATCGGTGCGACCAGGGTCAGCCATGGGCGTGACGCTAGGCGGTCAGGCGAGCGAGATCGCGTAGGCCTCCAGCGGCTCGCACGAGCAGATCAGGTTGCGGTCACCGCCCGCGGCATCGATGCGTGACACCGGCGTGAAGTACTTGCCGACCCGCAGCGACCGCACGGGGTAGGCGCCGACCTCGCGGGAGTACGGGCGATCCCAGTCCCCGAGCAGATCCTCCGCGGTGTGCGGGGCGCAGCGCAGCGGGCTCTGCTCGAGTGGCCACTCGCCGGCGCCGACGCGATCGATCTCCTGGCGGATGGCGATCATCGCGTCGCAGAAGCGATCGAGCTCGGCGAGCGTCTCGCTCTCGGTCGGTTCGACCATCAGCGTGCCGGCGACGGGGAAGCTGAGCGTGGGGGCGTGGAAGCCGTAGTCCATGAGGCGCTTGGCGACGTCCTCGGCGGTGACGCCGGTGGCCCGCGTGATCGCCCGCACGTCCAGGATGCACTCGTGGCCGACGCGCCCCTGGGCGCCGCTGTACAGCACGGGGTAGTGGGCGTCGAGGCGGGTGGCGAGGTAGTTGGCGGAGGCGATGGCGACGGCCGTTGCGCGAGCCAGGCCATCGGGCCCCATCATCGCGATGTAGGCCCACGGGATCGGCAGGATGCCGGCCGAGCCGTACGGCGCGGCCGACACCGGACCGACCGGCTGGGACGTGGTGGCGAGCGGGTCGCCGGGCAGGAACTCGGCGAGGTGGGCGCGCACGGCGACCGGACCGACGCCGGGACCGCCGCCGCCGTGGGGGATGCAGAACGTCTTGTGCAGGTTGAGGTGGCTGACGTCGGCGCCGAAGGCACCGGGCTGGGCCAGGCCGACGAGGGCGTTCAGGTTGGCGCCGTCGACGTACACCTGGCCGCCGGCGGCGTGCACGGCGTCGCAGATCTCGCCGATCGACTCCTCGAAGACGCCGTGCGTCGACGGGTACGTGAGCATGATCCCGGCGAGGCGGGTGCCGACGGCCTCGAGCTTGGCGCCGAGGTCGGCGACGTCGACGTTGCCGCGGTCGTCGGTGGCGACGACGACGACGTCGAGGCCGGCCATCACCGCGCTCGCCGCGTTCGTGCCGTGGGCACTGGACGGGATCAGGCAGATGGTGCGATCGTCGTCGCCACGCGAGCGGTGGTAGGCGCGGATCGCGAGGAGGCCGGCCAGCTCGCCCTGGCTGCCGGCGTTGGGCTGCACGCTGACCGCGTCGTAGCCCGTGATCTCGGCCAGCCAGGCCTCCAGCTCGGTGATCAGCTGGCGCAGCCCGATCGACTCGTCGAGCGGCGCGTACGGGTGCAGGCCGGCGAACTCGGGCCACGTCACCGACGCCATCTCGGTGGTCGCGTTGAGCTTCATCGTGCACGAGCCGAGCGGGATCATCGTGCGGTCGAGGGCGAGGTCGGCGTCCGACAGTCGACGCAGGTAGCGCAGCATGCCGTGCTCGGTGTGGTACCGGTTGAAGACCGACTGGGTGAGGAGCTCGCCCGTGCGCCGGTTCGCCGCTGTGAGGCCGTCGGGGGCCTCGTCGACGCGGCTGCGGTCGACGACGGCGCCGAAGGCGGCGACGGCCCGGGCGACGACGTCGAGCGTGGTCGTCTCGTCGAACGAGATGCCGACCGTGGTCTCGTCGACCGGCCGGAGGTCGATGCCCTCGTCCTGGGCCTCGGCGATGACGCGCGCCGCATCGACACCGTCGACCGTCACCGTGTCGAACCAGGTGTCGTGGCGCAGCGAGAGACCGGCGGCGCGCAAGGCATCGGCGGCCACCGACGCCATCCGTTGCGTGCGCTCGGCGATCCGCTGCAGCCCGGCCGGCCCGTGGTAGGCCGCGTAGAAGCCGGCGATGTTGGCCAGCAGCACCTGGGCGGTGCAGATGTTGGACGTCGCCTTCTCGCGGCGGATGTGCTGCTCGCGCGTCTGCAGGGCGAGGCGCAGGGCCGGGCGGCCGGCGGTGTCGGTGCTGACACCGACGATGCGACCCGGCAGGGCCCGCGCCGCTGACTCCTTCGCGGCGATGAACGCGGCGTGCGGGCCGCCGAACATCATCGGGACGCCGAAGCGCTGGGCCGAGCCGATGGCGATGTCGGCGCCGAGCTGGCCGGGCGGCGTCGCCAGCACGCAGGCCAGCAGGTCGGTGGCGACGACGGCGAGGCCGCCGCCGGCGTGCACCCGCTCGATCGCGGCGCGCCAGTCGACGATCGCCCCGGTCGACGTCGGCAGGCTGAAGAGGGCGCCGAAGCAGCCGTCGTCGAGCTCGTCGAGGTCGCCGACGACGACATCGAGCCCGATCGGCTCGGCGCGCGTGGCGAGGACGGCGATGGTCTGCGGATGCGTGTCGGGGTGGACGACGAAGCGGGTGCTGGCGGCCTTGCTCAGGCGCCGGGCCATGGCCATCGCCTCGGCGGCGGCCGTCGCCTCGTCGAGCAGCGAGGCGTTGGTGACGGGGAGCCCGGTGAGCTCGGTCACCATCGTCTGGAAGTTGAGCAGCGCCTCGAGCCGGCCCTGGCTGATCTCGGCCTGGTACGGCGTGTACGCCGTGTACCACGCCGGGTCCTCGAGCACGTTGCGCTGGATGACGCCGGGGGTGATCGTGGGGGAGTAGCCCATGCCGATGAGGCTCGTGCGCGGCGCGTCGAGCTCGGCGAGCGTGCGCAGGGCGGCGAGGACCTCGGTCTCCGAGCGGGCTGCCGGCAGGTCGAGGCGATGGTCGATGCGGATCGACGCCGGCACGGTCTGGTCGAGCAGCTCGTCGAGCGAGCCCACGCCGAGGACGTCGAGCATCCGGGTGAGGTCGTCGGGGCTCGGCCCGATGTGGCGGGCGATGAACTCGTCGTGGCTGGTCAGCTGGGCGAGGGGAGTGGGCATGCTGGGCTCCGATGCGCGTTGATGCTCGGTTCCCCCGCGCTGTCATCGATACCTGAGAGTTTCACCCGGCGCCGTTGCCGGACTTTCCCCTTCGGTGAGCCCGGTCCCGGGGGACCGCACTGCTTTCCAGCGTTGCCTCACCCATCCGGTCCGCTCGCCTGAGAGATTCCGGGGTCGGTTGCTCCTTCGGCGCCGTCTCGCGATGGACGGCTCTCCCGGACGGGTTCGTCAGCGCTGCCGAGGCTACCGCTCCGGGCCCCGGCAGGGCGCGTCCCCTATTCCGTCATGACGCAATAGGGGGAGTGAGGGAGGGGATCCGTCGCCTGCGGGCGGACGGACGGCGGATCCCCTCGACTGGTGGCCGGCGGGTGCGCCGGCGCGATCTGATCAGCCGGGACGGGCGATGCCCACGACGTTGGACCAGTTGACGGTGCCGATCTGCACGACGCTGCCGGCGCTGGGAGCGTGGATCATCTTCCCGTTGCCGATGTAGATGCTGACGTGGCTGATCGGTGAGTGGTAGAAGAGCAGATCGCCGGGCTGGGCATCGCCGACGGCCACGTGCGGCTTGGCGGCGAACTGCATCCCCGACTGGTGCGGGAGCGACACGCCGGCCTGCGCCCATGCCCACGCCGTGAGGCCCGAGCAGTCGAACGCCACGCCGGGCTGCAGGGCAAAGGCGACGTAGGGCACGCCGAGCTGGCTCATGGCAGCCGCCACTGCGGTGGCCGCTCCCGGTGACACCGGCGGCGGCGGTCCTGACGGGGCGGCGACTGCCGCCGTGGTCGCAGGCGCCGGCGCGGCGGCGGTCGGGGCTGCGGCGGCCGGCGCGGCGGCCGCAGGGGCGCCGGTGAGACCCAGGAAGCGGGCCGTGCGATCGTCGACGGTGCCCGTGACCGGGATGCCATTGGCCTTCTGGATGGCCGACAGTGCGGCCTGGGTCCGGGCGCCGAAGATTCCGTCAGCGGCCAGCGGCCAACCGGCGCGGGTGATCGCCTGCTGCAGCGCGACGACGGCTGGACCGTTGGCGGTGGCGCCGGCAGCAGCGGGCGCCGGCTTGGGCGCCGGGGCGGTGGCTGCCTTGGCGGCGGCGGCGGCGGCGGCCGGCTTGGCCGGCGCGGCCGGCGCACTGAAGCCGAGCGCCTTGGCCGTCGCAGCGTCGACGACCCCGGTGATGCCGAGGCCCTTGTACCGCTGGAACGCCCTGACCGACGCTTGGGTGGCCGAGCCGAAGTAGCCGTCGACCCCGTACTTGACGCCGACGCCGACGCGGTTGAGGGCGTTCTGCAGGGCCTGGACGTTCTCGCCGGACATGCCCTTGCGCAACCCGATCACGCTCGCCGCGGGGGCCGCCGGGGCGGCCACGACCGGTGGGCCAGGAAACGCGATCGCGACGGCTCCCAAGGCCAGGCCGGACGACAGCACGGCGGCTGCCGCCTGGCGACGGAGACGGGTACGACGGGGTATGCAGGGGGACATGGAGCTCCTGGGCCTCAGCACGCGCCGATGGCCTTGACGATCGGATAGGGGTTCACGGCGGATCCGCCGCCGGGGTGGACCTCGAGGTGGAGGTGCGACACACCGGCGTTGCCGGTGTGTCCGACGTAGCCGACGACCTGGCCGGCCGAGACCGCCGTGCCGAGGGCGATCCCCGGCGCGAACGACGAGAGGTGGCCGTAGAAGAAGTACGTGCCATCGGGGCGGGCGATGCGCAGCCCGTTCCCCGTCAGCGGGTCCTTCTCGACGGTGTAGATCTTCGACACCGTGCCGCTGGACACGGCGTAGAGCTCGTTGCCCTCCTTGGCGAGGATGTCGATGCCGAGGTGGGTGCGCCCGACGGAGCGGGCGGCGCCCCAGGTGTCGCCGGTGTAGCAAGGGCCCTGTACCGGCTTGGCGTCGAGCGCGATCGCGACCGGCGCGTTGGCGGCGGGCGGATCCATCGGCGCCAGGCCGAGCGCCGCGGCGGTGGCGGCGTCGACCTTGCCCGACGCCGGCAGTCCGCGCGCCCGCTGCAGGGCGAGGATGCCGTTGAGCGTGCCCGAGCCGAAGACGCCGTCGCTGCCGCCGCGGAACCCGACGCCGGCCGCGGCCAGTGCTCGCTGCAAGGCGACGACGCGGGCGCCGTGCTCGTCGAAGGCCGCGAAGCCGGCGGCGGTGGATCCGCTGGCCGGCGCCGAGGTGCTGGCGGCGGCGACCGCCGGCGCCGCGGCGGCCGGCGCCCCGGCGAGGCCGAGCAGGCGAGCGGTGCGGTCGTCGACGACGCCGGATGGCGCCAGGCCGTTGGCCCGCTGGACCGCGGCGAGCGCGGCCTTGGTGCCGGCGCCGAAGTTGCCGTCGGCGCCACGGGCGAGCGGCCAGCCCATCTTCACGATCGCCTGTTGCAGCTGGGCGACCAGTGGCCCGGTCGCGCCGAGCTGGAGGCCGACGATCGCCGTCGCGGCGGGTGCGGGAGCCGGGGCGGGCGCGGCCGGTGTTGCGCCGGCGAGTGCCGCTGACGTCGCGGCGTCGACGATCCCGGTGGCGCGCAACCCGGCGCGCTGCTGGAAGCGCAACACCGCCTGGCGAGTCCCGGCGCCGAAGATGCCGTCCGCGCCGCCGGTCGGCGGCAGGCCGGCGGCCGTGAGGGCCTGCTGGAGCTGCTGCACCTTGGCGCCGCGTGCGCCGAGGGCCAGGGCGCCGGACGCGACGCTGGCCGGGGCGGGGGCGGCGCGGGGCGCAGGGGCCGCGAACCCGAGGGCCTTCGCCGTGGCCGCGTCGACGACGCCGGTGACCGGGAGGCCCTTGAAGCGTTGGAACGCCCTGACCGACGCTTGCGTGGCCGACCCGAAGACGCCGTCCACGCCGTACTTGACGCCCACCCCGACGCGGTTCAGGGCGTTCTGGAGGGCCCGGACCGGCTCGCCGGTGGCGCCCTTCGTGAGCCCGACGACCTCGCCGGCGGTCACCGGCGCGGCCGCTACGGGACCGGACGGGATCGTGACGCCGACCGCGCCGACCGCCAGCCCGGTCGCCAGCAGCACCGCCGCGCTGGCGCGGCGGGCACGGCGGACACGGACGGTTGACGATTCGAACATCTGGCGGAGCCTCCTCACACGGACACAAGTGATTCGGCCGTTCGGACTCGCAGGAGGAGGAGCATCGACCCGCAGCGAACGAGCGTTCCCGCCCGCCGACGTCCGGGCCTTACGCGTCAGCCCTGCTCAGCGCCTAGATCGCCACCCTCCTCGCCCCACCGTTCGCTCCACTTGTACTTGACATAACGAGGATTATGGGCGGTACGGGTCACGGTGGACGGTGCGTTCGCGCAGCAGCGATTGGTGGACAGCGCCCAGTGCGCGAACGCGCCGACGTTGGGTTCAGCCGGACCTCGGGCCCGTCAGCCGGCCGGGACCCATCCGCCGATCCGGCCGGTCGCCTCCTGTCGAGCTGCCGGGCGGATCGGAGCGCGTTCGCGCAGTGGTGGTTGGTGGCCAGCGCTCGATGCGCGAACGCGGCGCGATCCGGACCCGGCCCGGACCGGCCCTATTCCGTCATGACGGAATGGAGGGTGGGGTGGAGGGTGCGGCGATCTCGCGCTCCCGGAGCGGTCGGGCCGCCTCCAGCAACCAGTCGAGGGCCTGGCGCAGATCGGCGGTCGACGGCGACGCGCCGCCGGCGGCCAGATCGCGCTCGACGTCGTCCACCGCGCACGCCAGGACGTACAGCTCGTCGTGCAACTCGTCGAGCGTCGCCTTGGCGATCACCAGCTCGCCGTCGCTCAGCTCCAACTCCCGGGCCCGTTGGCGCGCCACCCAGTCCCACTGGCGGCAGCGCTGCGAGCAGAACTCCCGAGTGCGCCCCGGTCCGCTCCGCTCGGGCAGCGCTCGCCGGCACCACCGGCATCGCCGCAGTTCCGTCATGACGATATTTGAGCATGTGCCGGTCCCACACGCAGGGATCGGCACCGTCCCGGACAAGATGGTCGGCTACCACTGCCCCGGCCTGCGTTCGGCGCCCCGGCACGATGATCTCCTCGAGGAGCCAAGGTCATGGATGCACCACAACGGGACGACAACGAGCTGAAGAACACCGGCTACGAGATCTTCATCGCGATCCTGTCGGTCCTCTCGATCGTGAACCTCGTCCTGCTGTACGCCATCGAGGACGCCAACCTCGACACGGTCCTCGCGGCGATGAACGCGCTGATCAGCGTCATCTTCCTGGGCGACTTCGCCTACCGGCTGTTCACGGCCGAGTCGAAGTCCAACTACTTCGTGCGCCAGTTCGGCTGGGCCGATCTGCTCGCCAGCCTGCCCGTCGCACAGGTGAAGATCCTGCGCGTCTTCCGCCTCGTACGGGTCTTCCGCCTCCTGCGGGCCCACGGCGCACGGCGGATCGTGCGCAGCCTCCTCGAGAACCGGGCCGGCAGTGCGCTGCTCAGCCTCCTGCTCATGGGCATCCTCGTCCTCGAGGTCGGCAGCCTCGAGATGCTCAACATCGAGCAGTACGCGCCGGACGCCAACATCACCACGGGATCCGACGCGCTCTGGTACGTCATCGTCACCATCTCGACCGTCGGCTACGGCGACCGGTACCCCGTGACGAACGGCGGCCGGTTCTTCGGTGCCGTCATCATCATCATCGGCGTGGGCATCTTCGGCACCTTCACCGGCTACCTGGCCAACCTCTTCCTCGCACCGTCGAAGAAGTCGCCGACCGTGGACGCACCATCGACCCCGACCGATCTGCGAGCCAAGGTGGCCGAGCTGCAGGCGCTCGTCACGCAGCAACAGACGGCGATCGACGACATCGATCGCCTCCTGCCCACCGACGGACCGTGATCGCGGCAGGTGCCGAACCGATCCGGTCGTCGGCCCGGCGGGACCCTCAGATGTATCGTTCCTGAGCGCCTGGCCGATGCCGATCGACTCGCGACCTCAGGCGATCGATCGGCGTGGTGGCTCAGCGGCGAGCACGTGCTGGACCGGTGCCGTAGAGGGAGACGAAGTGGTCGGTCAGACACCACCGACGAGCGCGACCGTCGCGGCGCAAGGTGGGCGCGTCTCGATCCCTGTCGGCACCGTCGCCTTCCTCCTGACGGATGTCGAGGAAGTTCCGTCATGACGAGGTTCGAGCACGTGCCCGTCCCGAACGCAGGGATCGGCGCCGGTCCCCGACAAGATGGTCGTCGTGAGCGCCGTCGATCTGCCCCGCATCGAAGCCGCCGTCCGCGAGATCCTGCTGGCCATCGGCGAGGATCCGGCGCGCGACGGCCTGCTCAGCACGCCCGACCGGGTCGCTCGGATGTACGCCGAGACGATGGCCGGACTGGCCGAGGATCCGGCTGCCCACCTCGAGACCGCGTTCGACGCCGGGCACGACGAGATGGTGATGGTCCGCGACATCCCGTTCGCGTCGACGTGTGAGCACCACCTCGTGCCGTTCATCGGCGTCGCCCACGTCGCATACATCCCGGGCGACGAGGGGATGATCACCGGGCTCTCCAAGATCGCCCGCCTCGTCGATGGCTTCGCCCGCCGCCCGCAGGTCCAGGAGCGGCTCACGACGCAGATCGCCGATGCGCTCGGCGACGCCCTCAAGCCGGCCGGCGTGCTCGTCGTCCTCGAGGCCGAGCACCTGTGCATGTCGATCCGCGGGGTCAGGAAGCCAGGCGCCTTGACCGTGACCTCCGCGGTGCGCGGCCACTTCCGTGACGATGCGCGGGCCCGCGCCGAGGCGATGGGGTTCATCACCGGCACCCGCGGACGCTGATGGGGCACCCGCCCGGCGCGGTCCACCTCCCCTCCCCTGCTCTCGTCCCCCTGATCCCGGCGATCTCGCGCATCGATGCGTCGTGGGGCGCGGCGCCGGCCGACCTCGTCGCGCTGCTGCGGGCCGACGGTGCGCCACGCGACGATCAGCTCGCGGCGATCGCCTGGGTGCTCACGTCCGACCGCGGCCAGCTCCTGCTCGTCGACCATCGGACGTACGGCTGGAGCTGTCCGGGCGGCCACGTCGAGCACGGCGAGTCGCCGGCGGAGGCCGCGGCCCGCGAGCTCGCCGAGGAGACCGGGCTCCAGCTCGCGTCGATCGACGCCGATCCGGTCACGTTGACGCTCGTCCAAGCGCCGGCCGATGCCGTCGGTCCACCGCACCGCCACTGGCTGCTCGGCTACCGCTTCGTCGCCGATCGGGACGCCCCGTTGGTGCCCGAGCGCGACCGCGTGGCGTGGCATCGCGCCGCCGCGCTCCCCCGCGACGTCGTCGCCGACATCCCGCCGTTGTGGGAGATCGTCCGCCGACTGCCGTTGCCGGGTGACGACGCACCCACGTGACACGATGCGGTCGTGAGGGAACGATCCGCGCTGCTGGCCGCCGTCTCGCTGCTCGTGGTGGCTGCCGCAGCGGGGTGCAACGACAGCTCGGCTGCCGACGCGCAGCCGGCCCCGAGTGCTGCAGCGCCGACCACCGTCGCGCCGACGACCGTCGCCGACGCCGCGCCGACCACCCAGCACACCGACGGCGGTGGCGGCAACGGCGGTGATCGGGTGGCCGAGTTCCCGATCGAGTACCCGGCCGATCGCATGGCCCACGGCACGGGCGCCGGGTCGACCCACGAGCTGACCCCCGACCCGGCCGGTGACGCGTTCTGGATCACCGGCCAGAACGAGAGCACCATCGTCAAGGCCGCCCTCGACGGCTCGATGCAGACGTTCGAGATGCCCGAGGGCAGCGGTCCCCACGGCATCGCGTTCGACGCCAAGGGCCAGCTGTGGGTGACGCTCGAGTTCGCCGGCGAGATCGTCCGCCTCGACCCGGCCGGCACGATCGTGCAGACGATCGACATCAAGATCCCCTGCGCCTCGTGCGCGCAGCCGCTGAACCCGAGCCCCCACGGCCTGGCAGTCGGTGGCGACGGCGCCACCCTGTGGTTCACGGGCAAGTCGATGGGCACGATCGGGCGCATCAGCCCGGACGGCACGGTGGCGACGTATCAGATCCCGACGGTCGGGAGCGTGCCGATCTACATCGAGCAGGCTTCCGACGGCACGATGTGGTTCACCGAGCTCGTCGGCAACGCCATCGGTCGGGTCACGCCCGACGGCGTGCTCACCGAGTTCAAGATCCCGACCGCCAACAGCCGGCCGATCTCGCTCGTCCAGGATCCGCAGGGCGGGGCGATGTGGTTCAGCGAGGAAGCCGGCAACAAGGTGGCCCGGATCACCCTCGACGGCACGATCACCGAGTTCCCCGTGCCGATGGTGCAGCCCAACAACATCCTCGCCGCCCTCTCGTTCGACGATCAGGGCGATCTGTGGGTGCAGCAGTACGTCAACCCTCGTCAACCGGCGCCAGACGGCGACGACCACATCGTGGAGATCGACCGCGACATCCGCACCGCCGACCCGGGCAACCTCGACAACGTCACGTTCACGTACCACACGACGCCGTCGACCGACACCGTGATGCACCGCATCGTCCTCGGACCCGACGGCGCGCTGTGGTTCACCGAGCTGTCGACCAACCGGCTCGGGCGCATCGCACCGACCTGACCGATCCCGGCGCCCGTCGTCGCGCCTGCCACACTCGATCGGGTGAGGGGGCTCTACGTGGTGGCGGCGGTCGTCATGGCGGGCACCAGCGCGGTGTTCGTGCTGCTCGCCGAGCTCGAGCACCGCTATGGCCTCTCGACCGGCAGCCTCGGGCTGATCGCCGGTTCCGCCTTCGCCGCCGCGCTGGCCACCCAGCTCGGCCTCGCCCGCTACGCCGATCGCGGGTACGGCCTGGTGCTGCTGCGCTCCGGCGTGGCCCTGGCCTCCGTCGGGCTGCTGTGGTTCGCCGCGGCGACCGAGCTGTGGCAGTTCGTGGCCGCTCGCGCCCTGCTCGGCGCGAGCGTCGGGATGATCATCCCCGCCGCCCGGCGGGCGATCGTGATCGCCTCCGACGGCAACCTCGGCGAACGCCTCGGCGTCTTCTACGCCGCCTACCTCGCCGGCTTCGTGTTCGGCCCGCCGATCGCCGGCTTCCTCACCGTGATCGCCGATGTCCGCCTGCCGTTCCTCGTCTTCGGGGTCGCCGTCGCGGTCAGCAGCGTGTCGCTGCGCAACGTGGTGGTCGACGCCCCGGGCGCCCGCGATGTCCCGCTGGAGACGGCCGACAAGCAGGTGCTGCGCCGGCTGATCAGCTCGCGCCGCGTCATCGCGGCGATCCTCATCGTGGTCTCGTTCCGCTACTCGGTCGGGGTGTTCGAACCGCTGTGGGCCACCTACCTCGACTCGCTCGGCGCGTCGACGTTCACGATCACCATCTCGCTGACCGTCTTCGCCCTGCCGATGCTGATCATCGCCAAGTGGGCCGGCCGCCTGTCGGACCGCTACGGGCCACGGATCACCTCGGTCCTGGCGGCGGCCGCGACCGTCCCGTTGATGGCGGCGTACGGGTTCGTCGGCCTGGTGCCCCTGGTGATGCTCATGGCCGTGCCGCACGGCATCGGCGAAGCCATCCAGTCACCGGGCACCCAGGCGGCGGTCGCCGACGCGGCGCCCGTCGAGGACGCCGCGTCGGCCCAGGGCCTGGCCGAGGCCGCCGGCTCGGCGGCCGCGGCGATCGGGGCGTTCACCGCCGCCCCGCTGTTCTCGTGGCTCGGCCCCGGTCCGGCCTGGCTGATCGCGGCGATCGTGATGGCCGGGCTGATCACCACCGAGCGCGCTGCTCGACCGGCCCCACATCCAGCGCGCCGGTCCGCCCGAGCTGGTGCCGGTGCTGCCGGCACGACGCTCAGCTGCTGGGCACCCAGTTGCCGTGGAAGCCGAGGGGCACGCGGGTGGGTAGGTGCACGGTGGCGACTGCGCCGGCGCTCGGATCGGCGGCGTCGAGGAGCACGAGGTCGCTGCGGTCGGTCGCTCGGTCGTAGACGAGGCTCATCAGCCACCCGTCCTCCTGGCCGTCGCCGCGCGGCACCATCACCCACTCCCCGCCCAGGCGACCACGACCGAGGTCAACCACCTGGGTGTCGCCGGTGGCGCCATCGATGCGGACCAGGCGACCACCGAAGTCGTTGCCGGTGTCGTCGTGCCCCACCGCCGACGCCCAGCCAACGGCGTGACGCCGGCCGACGGTCCGCTCGTCGACGCGCGGGAACTCGAGGGGCACGTCCGACAGCTGCTGCTCGTGGACGCGACCGGTGGTCGTGTCGAGCGTCCAGCGCCACAGCAGCGGCGGACCCTCCTCCGGGAACAGCGGGCTGCGGTCGAACATGCGGTCGTAGCGGACGACGTCGAGCACGACCCGGTCGCCGTCGTCGAACGCGTTGAGCGGGTGGAACACGTAGCACGGCGCCACCTCGAACCAGCGCACGTCGGCGCCGCGGCCGCCGAGCGGCACGAGCCCGACGCGTGCCGCGCGCTCCTCGTTCCAGCGGTACGGGAAGCTGGCGCCTCCCATCGCGGCGTCGAGGTCGAACGTCACGGGCAGGTCGTAGACGACCATCCAGCGCTCGGTGATCGAGCAGTCGTGCACCATCGGGCCGCCCTCGACCTCGATCGGCTCGACCTGGGAGACGAGCCCGTCGGCGCCGACGACGACGTACTGCAGGTGCGGCAGGGCCCAGTGGTAGGCGATGGCGTGCAGGCTGCCCGTCGCCGGGTCGACCTTGGGGTGGGCCGTGTAGCCGTTCGGCAGGGTCCCGCCGAGGTCGCTGTGGCAGATCGTCTCCAGCTCGTCCGACAGCTCGACGGGCCGGCCGCCGGCCTCGACGATGGCGTACGTGCGCCCGGCGAGCCCGATCACGTTGGTGTTGGCGGTCTCCATGCCGCCGTGGCGCTCCCCCGGCGTGGGCGTCTCGCCGAGCGCATCGCTCACCGCCGTCGAGCGCACCCAGCGGTTGCGGTACCACTCGGCCTTGCCGTCGCGGAGCCGGATCCCGTGGACCATGCCGTCGCCGGTGAACCAGTGGTAGTCGGGCCGGGTCGACCGGACCGACCGGGTTCGGGCCGTTGCGCAGGTAGCGCCCGTCGAGCTCGGCCGGCAGCCGGCCGGTCACGTCCAGTTCGAACGCCGTGAGCTCCTCGGTCAGCGGGGCGTACAGGCCGCGGAGCCACTTGTGCGTCCGGGTGCTGTCGTCGACGGTCATCGGCGGATCCCTCCTCGTTCCATGACGCTGTTATTGATAACGCCGTGATGTAATCTTGTCAAGTGCCGTCGCGCCCGCAACCCGGAGATCGGCCGCCAGCTCCTCGACGCGGCGGCCCGGATCCTCGCCGAGGAGGGCGAGGCCGCGGTGACGGCCCGCCGCCTGGGCGCCGAGGTCGGGACGTCGACGATGGCCGTGTACACCAACTTCGGCGGGATGGACGAGCTCCTGGTGCAGGTGTGGCGCGACGGCTTCGCCCGCTTCGGCGCCGCCCTCGACGCGCCGCCGACGAGCGCCGACCCGATCGCCGACTTCGTCGAGCAGGGGTGGGGCTACCGCCGCTTCGCCCTCGAGAACCGCCACCTCTACCGGGTCATGTTCGGCGACGGGCTGGTGCCGTTCCGGTTCGACGACCCGGCCGACCAGCAGGTGGCGCGGGGAACGTTCGAGTCGCTGCTCGCCCGCCTGCGCGGTGCCGTGGCGGCGGGCCGCCTGCAGGTCGACGACCTCGAGCTCGCCGGGCAGGTCGTGTGGTCGACGGTCCACGGCCACATGACGATCGAGCTGACGGGCTACTTCGAGGCGCTCGGGCAGGATCCGGTGCCGATCTACGAGGAGTGCCTCCGCCGCCTGGCGTTGGCGTTCGGCGACGCCCCCGACGCGCTGGCCCGGTCGCTGGCGACGGCCCGCCCTCGGGCGCTCAGCCGTCGATGAGGGCGCGGCTCTCGGCCCAGGCCATCTCGACGCGCTCGAGGCGCTCGGTCGCCGACTCCTTCAGCCGCTCGGCCGCCTGACCCGCCAGCAGGTCGCACAGCGCCAGCGTGCCGACGTGGCTGTCGAACGGCGACACCGACGCCGCCGAGATGGCGAAGGAGTGGTGCGCGCCCATGCCAGCGGCGAGAGCACGCCATCGGTGAGGGCGACGATCGTGTGCCCGGCGAGGCGGCCCTGCTCGAACGCCTTGAGCACCCAGCGCTCGTAGCGGCGCAGGTCGATGACGATCATCGTGGCCCCGGGCCCGGCGAGGGCGAGCTGGCGGCGGACGGTGACCTCGCTGCCGTGCACCGTCGAGACGCCGGCACGCAGCGATCCGAGGTCGGTGGCGAACTGGCTGGCGACGCCGCGCTCGGCATCACCGGCGACGACCAGCACCTCGCGGGCGGTGTCGGCGAGCAAGCCGACGACGGCGTCGAGCGTCGCCGGGTCGACGGCGTCGAGCGTCGCCTGGACGTTCGACAGCTCGGCGGCGCGGTGGCGGGCGATCGGCTGGTCGCCGCCGAGCTCGCGGATGCGCTCGGCGGCCGGACGCAGCTGACGGGCGAGGTCGCGCTGGATCGACGCCTGGAGCGCGCTGAACCCGTCGAAGCCGAGCTTGGCCGCCAGCCGCACCACGGTGGCGGCGCCGGCGGTCGCCGCTTCGGCGAGGTCGGCGACCGTCCCGAAGCCGACGAGCTGCGGTCGGGCCAGCACGACCTGGGCCACCCGGCGCTCGGCCGTCGTCAGTTGCGGACCGGCATCCCGGACGCGCTGCTCCACCTCCATCTCGGGCACGGCCGCACAGTAGTGGAAGGGGCGCCGCGACCCCCGGGCCCCGCTGGCACGTCCCTTCCGGCACCGAGCAGAACCCTGACCTGCGTGGGGCGCGATGCTGGGCGGGTGCAGCTGCAGCTTCCCTCGGCGCCGTCGCGCTCGTTCGCCAGCGACAACTTCGCCGGCGCCCACCCGGCCGTGCTGGAGGCCATCGCCCGCGCCAACGTCGGCCACGCCCCCGCCTACGGCGACGATCCGTGGACGACCGCCTGCCAAGCCGCCTTCTGCGAGCTGTTCGGCGACGGAGACGTCACCACCCTCCTCACCTTCAACGGCACCGGCGCCAACGTGCTGGCGCTGGCGTCGCTGCTCGGTCCGGCCGAGGCCGTCGTGTGCTCCGGCGTGGTCGCACATCGCGGTCGACGAGACGGGCGCGCCGGAGCGCATCCTCGGCGCCAAGCTGATCGACCTGCCGAGCGACGACGCCAAGCTGACGCCGGGTCAGATCGAGTCCGTCGCCCACCTCATCGGGAACCCCCACCACGCCCAGCCGGGTGTCGTCTCGATCACCCAGAGCACCGAGCTGGGCACGCTCTACACGGCGGCGGAGGTGACGGCGATCTGCGACGTCGCCCACCGGCTCGGCCTCCGCGTGCACATGGACGGCGCCCGGATCGCCAACGCCACGGCCGCCCTCGGTGGCGGCGTGGCCACGCTGCGGGCGCTCACGATCGACGCCGGCGTCGACGTGCTGACGTTCGGCGGCACCAAGAACGGGCTGCTCGGCGGGGAGGCCGTCGTCTTCCTGCGGCCCGAGCTGGCCGCGCGTGCCGTCTACGTCCGCAAGCAGGTCACCCAGCTGCCGTCGAAGATGCGCTTCGTGGCCGCCCAGTTCCTGGCCCTCCTGGACGGCGACCGCTGGCTCGACCTGGCCGGCCACGCCAACGCGATGGCGGCCCGCCTGCACGCCGCGGTGGCGGGGATCGACGGGATCGACGTCGGGCCGGCGCCGGCCGTCAACAGCCTCTTCCCGATCCTGCCCGCCGAGCTCATCGCGCCGCTCCAGGAGTGGTGCTTCTTCTGGGACTGGGACCTCCCCCGGCACCAGGTCCGGTGGATGACCGCGTGGGACACCTCCGACGACGATGTCGCAGCGTTCGCGTCCGGCGTCGCGGCGGGTGTGACACAGTCAACTAAGGCACTTGCTTCAAAGAATTGACCGCTCGATTACTTGACCGTATGATGACTGACGTTGTCGCGTCCGGGGAAGCCTCCCTTGGGCGTAGTCCAGCCGAGGGGGTTTCTGGATGGCAGCTGTCGAATTCGTCGGCGTCGGATCGGTCGAAGACGAGTGGATGCACGATGCCGCGTGCAGGGGGCTCACGCACCTCTTCTTCCCGTCATCAGCGGAGCGCCCACAAGCGCGCGAACGCCGCGAGGCCACGGCCCGCCAGGTCTGCGCCACGTGTACGGTCACCGGGTCGTGCCGAGAGTTCGCCAGGCTGCACCACGAGTACGGCTTCTGGGGTGGCGAGAGCGAAGACGAGCGCCACGCCGCCGGGTATCGCCTGATCGCCCCGATCGGCGTCCACGCCCGCGCCGTCTGATCCCCCGTCCGGCGCAGCTGGGGGCTGCGCCGTGAGCGAGCGACGCGCCGGACGTGTGTGCGTCGTCGGCAGCGCCAACCTCGATCTCGTCGCCTCGACGGCACGCCTCCCGGCGCCGGGCGAGACGGTCCTCGGCACCGACTACGCCGAGCACGCCGGCGGCAAGGGCCTCAACCAGGCGGTCGCCGCCGCCCGCGCCGGCGCCGCCACGACCTTCGTCGGTGCGGTCGGGCGTGACGATGCCGGCCGCTTCCTCCTCGATCAGCTGGCCGCCGCCGGCATCGAGCCCGTCGTGGCGCACAGCGATCGACCGACGGGCCGCGCTGTCATCACCGTCGATGACCGTGGCGAGAACTCGATCGTCGTCGTCGCCGGTGCCAACGCCGAGGTGCGGATCACCGCGTTGCCGCCCGCCGACGTCGTGCTGGCGCAGCTCGAGGTCCCCGTCGACACCGTGCTCGATGCGCTGGAGCTTGCTCGCGCCGTCGGCGCCCGCACCGTCCTCAACCCGGCCCCGGCGACCGCCCTCGGCGGCGACGTGCTGCGCCTCGTCGACGTCCTCGTGCCCAACGAGCACGAGCTCGAGCTCATCGGCTCGGCCGACGCGCTGATCGCTGCCGGGGTCGGTGCGGTGGTGACCACCTTGGGCGCGTCGGGCGTCCGCGTCGTCACCCACGACCAGGAGTGGCACGTCCCGCCGTTCGCCGTCGAGGCGATCGACACGACCGGCGCCGGTGATGCCTTCTGCGGCGCCCTCGCCGCTCGCCTGGCGGCCGGCGACCCGCTCGACCTCGCCGTGCGCGCCGCGGCGGCGGCCGGCGCACTGGCCACCACCCGGCGCGGCGCCGTGCCGTCGATGCCGATGGCCGCCGACATCGCGGCCCTGCTCGCCGGCTGATCAGTGGCGTAGGAGGAGGGCGGCCCAGCCCTCGCGCCCGACCGTCTCGACGACGCGCATCGGCGCCAGCGCCTCGACGACGTGCTCGTGCGATGCCTCGAGGATCCCGCTGACGATGAGCACGCCACCGGGTGCCGTCACCCGGCGCAGGTCGGCGGCGACGTCGACGATGACGGGGGCCAGCAGGTTGGCCAGCACGATGTCGAACCGCTCGTCGATCGCCGCGAGTGGGGTCGTGCTGGCGGACACGGCGCCGCCGACGCCGTTGCGCCGGGCGTTGGCGTCGGTCGCGCTCACAGCAGCCAGCGAGATGTCGATCGCCGCGACGTACGGCGCGCCGAGCCGGGCGGCCACGATGCCGAGCACGCCGCTGCCGCATCCGACGTCGAGCACGCTGGCGCCGGGCCACTGCACCTGGCGCAGCAGTCGCAGCGAGAGGATCGTCGTCGGATGGTCGCCGAGCCCGAACGCCGCCCCGGGGTCGATGTCGACGCGCAGCACGGCGGGAGGCGTCGAGACGTCGTGCCACGCCGGCACGATCACCAGGTCGGCGTCGACCCACGAGGGCACGGCGTGGGCTCGCCAGCTCTCGGCGACGGCCGGATCGAGCTCCACCATCCGCCACCGCCACCGCTTCGGGAACGCCTCGGCGGCTCGCGTGACGGCGTCGACGTCGTCACCGAGCGACGTCCACAGCTCGACGAAGTGATCCTCCGTCGGATCAGCGTCGCCGTCGGCCGGGCGCTCCTCGATGGCCGCCACGCCGAGCGCCCACAACGCATCGCTCGCCAGCTCGGCCTCGCTGGCTGGCACGGTGACGACGAGGGCCAGCATCGGCTCAGTCGATCCGCCGGAGCTCGCGCCGGTAGCGATGGCCTCGGGCGACGTACTTGGCGACGCCGTTGGTGATCTCTTCCATGCGGGCCCGATCGGGCTTGATCGTGGCCGGCGCGCCGACGGCGAGGGCGCCTGGCGGCACGTCGACGTCGTAGAGCACCACGGCGTTGGCGGCGACGATGGCGCCCGTCCCGATGACGGAGCGGTGCAGGACGATCGCGCCGTTGGCGACCATCGCCCGGTCCTTCACGATGCAGCCCTCGAGGTGCACGATGTGGCCGATCACGCACTCGTCGCCGACGATCGTCGGATCGTCGATCGTCGTGTGCAGCACCGTGCAGTCCTGGATGCTCGAGCGGGCACCGACCCGGATCTCGCCGTCGTCGCCCCGCAGCACGGCGTGGGGCCAGATCGAGCTCTCGGGGCCGATCGTGACGGCGCCGATGATGACGGCGTCGGGATGGACGTAGGCCGTGGCGTCGATCGACGGCACGTCGTCGCCGAGGGCATAGATGGGCACGGGCCCGACGGTACTGCCCGTCCTCCTCACTGGAGTCGGCGAGAAGTGAACCTGTACGGTGGCGCGCCTATGTCGGTCCGCATCGAGATCGAGCTCACGAGCTCGGCCCCAGACGGTTCGTGGACCTGGCGCGCCGCCGGCGCCCGGGAGCCGCGTGGCGTCCTCGATGGGACGATCCTGCCGAGTGGATCCTCGGTCGGCGATCACCTGCGCGTCGAGACCGAGAAGGACCTCGACGGCATCCGCGTGCTGTCGGTCGTGCCGGCGAAGGAGAAGCCGGGTCGCTCCGGGCTCCTCGAGCTGCTCCCGACCGAGGAGCGCTTCGAGCCCGTCGTCCAGCACCGCGCCCCTGGCGGGCGCAGCGATGGGCCCCGCCGGCCGCGTCGTGACCGCGACGGTGACCGGGGCGATCGGCGTGATGGCGACCGGCGCGATCGCCGCGACAGCGGCCCGCGCCCCGACCGCAGCGATCGCGGCGACCGACGTGACGTCCGCGAGGGCGCCGGCGGGCCGCGGCGTGAGGGCGGCGGCGGCGACGATCGCCGCCGCCAGCGGCCGCACTTCACCCCGCCGCCGGAGGTGCCGCAGCGGCCGAAGCCGAAGCGGTTGCGCCCCGGCAAGCAGCATCGCGCCGACGTGCTGGCGGCGACCCCCGAGGAGCAGCGTCCGGTCGCCGAGTTGACCCTGCAGGGCATGGCGGCGGTCCGCCAACGGCTCCGGGAGGACAACGTCCGACTCAAGGCCGAGGGCAAGCCGGAGATGCCCGAGGCGGCGGTCATGAAGATGGCCGAGGACCTCCTCCCCAAGCTGCGCGTCGCCGACTGGCTCGACCGGGCCGAGGCCGCCCAGCGCCAGCTGGAGCACCTCGACCTGCGCGACCTCCGCAGCGTCGTCGCCTCGTCCGACGACCCGCTGGTGGCCCGCGACGAGACGACCCGCGACCTGGCCGTCGCGCTCAAGGCCGCGCTGGTGACCAAGCAGGAAGAGGAGCTGACGCTCTGGCTCGGCGATGTCGAGGCCGCCCTCGACGTCGGCCGCGTCGTGCGCGCCCTGCGGTTGTCGTCGCAGCCACCGAAGGCCGGTGTGCCGTTCCCCGGAGCACTGGCCACCCGGCTCGCCGAGGCCGCGACCGCATCGCTGCAGCCGCTCGACGGGCCGGATCGGTGGTCGGCCGTGCTGGAGGCCGTGGCGTTCTCGCCCGTGCGGGCCATCGTGGCGCCCACCGCCGCGCCGGAAGCCCGCTCGGACGAGCTGCTGGCGACCGTCAAGCGGCTCGGCCCGCTGCTCCCGCAGGTCGCTGCGCTGTTCGGCATCGAGATCGCCGCCAACGCCCCGACGCCGAAGCCGCTGCGCCCGACGCCCCGCCGCGACGCCCCGAAGAAGCAGGCCGCCAAGCCCGCCCAGCCTCCCGCACCGCGCCGCGACGCACGGGCCGCCGCTGCCGAGGATGCGCCGCCCGAGGACGTCGCCGACCGCCGCCGCTGCCGAGGACGCCCCGCCCGAGGAGTCGCCGGCCGCCGCCGCTGCCGAGGACGCGCCACCCGAGGAGTCGCCGGCCGCCGCCGCCGCCGAGGACGCGCCACCCGAGGAGTCGCCGCCCGCCGCCGCCGCCGAGGACGCGCCACCCGAGGAGCGCCGCCGCCGCCGCCGCCGAGGACGCGCCACCCGAGGAGTCGCCGGCCGCCGCCGCCGCCGAGGACGCGCCACCCGAGGAGTCGCCCGCCGCCGCCGCCGCCGAGGACGCGCCGCCCGAAGAGCCGCCCGTGGCCGCCGCTGGTGCCGAGGACGCACCGCCCGAAGAGTCGCCGGCCGCCACCGCTGCCGAGGACGCACCGCCCGAGGAGTCGCCCGCCGGCGCTGCCGACGATGCGCCGCCCGAGGCGACCATCGCCCCCGACGAGCACGAACGGCCGCCGGGCGACTGACGTCCCGTTGCTACGGTCGGGCGCATGGCGCGCCTCGGTCCGAAGGAGCGTTCGGACCTCCCGGACCGGGCTTTCGCCGACGTCGACTCCGCCGGGCGCCGGCGCCTGCCGATCAACGACGCGGCCCACGTCCGCAACGCCCTGGCTCGCTTCAGCCAGGTGACGTTCGAGTCCGAGGCGGCTCGTGACCGGGCCCGGCACCGTCTGCTCAACGCAGCCAAACGGTTCAAGATCGTGCCGATCGGCTTCATCGCCGGCCAGCTGCAGTCGGAACGGGACCAGGCTGCTCGCCCCAACGCCGGCACGGCCACGCTCCCCAGCGGCTTCGTGACCCTGCTGATGACCGACATCGAGGGCTCGACCGCCATCGTCCAGCACGTCGGCCCCGATTTCCCGCGTTTGATCGAGGAGCTGTGGTCCACCCTCCGCTCCTGCGCGAACGCGTCCGGCGGGCACGAGGTGGAGGCCCGGGCCGACGAGTTCTTCGCCGCGTTCGAGGCGCCACGCGGCGCGGTCGACGCGGCCATCGCGGTGCAGCGTGCACTGCCCGAACGCGAGTGGCCGGGCGGGGCGGCGGTCCGCGTGCGGATCGGGATCCACAGCGGCTATCCCACGTCGACCCCGAGCAACTACGTCGGCATCGACGTCAACACGACGTCACGGATCTGCGCCCTCGGCCACGGCGGCCAGATCGTGGTGTCGGCGAACACTCGCGAGGCGGTGAAGGCGTCGGCGCCGGACGGCGTCCGCTTCACGGCGCTGGGCAGCCACCACCTCCGCGGCGTCACTGCCCCGGTCGCCCTGTACCAGGTCGCCGCCAAGGGATTGCGCGGCCGGTTCCCGCCACTGCGCACCAGCTGACCGGGCCGGGCCGGATGCCGCGGCGTCCAGACCGCCTCCCTACAGTCTCCCGGCATGTCGGACATCGTCACCTACGAGACGGACGGGCGCGTCGCCCTCATCACGCTGAACCGGCCCGAAGCGCGCAACGCGGTCAACTCCGAGCTGGCCAACGGGCTGGAAGCGGCGATCGACCGTCTCGAGGCCGACGACGAGGTCTGGGTCGCCATCCTCGCCGCCAATCACGAGGGCCAGGAACGGCCAGTGTTCTCGGCCGGCGCCGACCTCAAGGCCGTCAACGCCGGTGACACGGGCCTCGGCACGTCGCGCGGCGGGTTCGCCGGCTTCGTGTACCGAGAACGGCGCAAGCCGGTGATCGTCGCCGTCGACGGCCTGGCGACGGCCGGTGGCTGCGAGATCGTCCTCGCCGCTGACCTCGTCGTGGCCACGACCCGGTCGTCGTTCGGACTGGCCGAGGTCAAGCGCAACCTGGTCGCCGGCGCCGGCGGGCTGTTCCGGCTCCCCCGCGCCATCGGTCAGGCCGCGGCGATGGAGGCCATCCTGACGGGTGAGCCGATCCCGGCCCAGCGGGCGTACGACCTCGGCCTCGTCTCACGGTTGGCCGAGCCCGGCCAGGCGGTCGTCGAGGCCCGCAAGCTCGCCGACCAGATCTGCCTGAGCGCTCCCATGGCCGTCTGGCAGAGCCGGGCCGTCGTGCGCGCTGCCGCCTCCGAGGACGACGAGACCCTGAAGCGGATGACCGACGACGCGATGCGCGTCGTGATGGGCTCGGAGGACCTCAAGGAGGGCCTCACCGCCTTCATCGAGAAGCGGCCCCCGACCTGGAAGGGCCGCTGACTAGCGCAGCGAGCGGGAGACCGTGATCAGCCGGGCCGTGATCCCGGCTCGCTCGTAGAGGTTCTTGGTGTTGCGATCGCCGGGCAGCGCGAAGCCCTCGATGACGTGGGCGCCGGCGTCGACCGCGGCCGCCGTGGCCACCTCCAGGAGGGCGTCGCCGTAGCCGAGCTCCCTGGCGTCCGGGAGCACGTAGACCTGGTCGACCGTGGCGATCGGCAGCGCGATCTCCAGGACGAGGTAGCCGACGACGAGCCCGGGCGTGCCGTCGTCGAGGTCGAGCACGGCGACGAAGACCTGCTCGTCGGCCAGGCGAGCCGGCCACTGCTCCCCGATCAGGTGGTGCTCCTGCAGCCACCGGGAACCGCCGCGCGCCTCGATGAGGCTGGCACGAGCCTCGGCCTCCAGCACCCGGAGCGGACCGGCGTCACCGCTGGTCGCCCGGCGCACGAGCGGGTCGATCATGCGAGCAGCTGATCGATCTTGCCGAGGATGGTTCGTCGTCCGCGATGGCCGGCTTCGAACGTGCGCACGGCCGCCAGCTCGTCGGGCCGCAGCGCCGGCAGGCGGGCGACGACCTGGCTGGCCGCCAGGCTCTCGTACTCGTCGATCGGCAGGTGGTCGTCGGACGGCGGTGCGCTGGCCGGATCGGTGGAGGTGTCCCGTCGTGCCGCTGGCTCGTCGGCGGCGGGGGCGGGGGCGTCGTCCGGCGCGATCACGCCGCGGGCAGGACCGGCGCCGACGAGGTCGAGCAACGAGCGGGCGACGCGAGCCGGCTCCCCCAGTCGATGCCGCAGCGCGCACACCCGCCGTACGAGGCACCGCGGCACGGCCGTGGCGACCGCCATCGGGGTGACGACGGTCGCCGAGACCAGGACGTGCAGCACGCGCTCGACCTCGGCGCGAATCGGATCGTCCGTCACCGTGGCCATCTCGAGCGGCGTCGGATCAGCCGAAGATCGGGCAGGCGTCGTCGCCGACCGGGCACCCCGGGGCGGTGGATCGCACGAGCAGGAAGCAGTTCGGGCAGAGCTGCTCGTCGGCCCGCTTCGGCTGCAAGCGGTCGCCCTGCTCGCTGCGATCGTCGGGCTCCTCCTCGTCCTCGTCGTCGTCGTCCTCCTCGACCGTGACGAGGCGGTCCTTCAGGATCCGATCGAGGTCGGCCTCGACGTCGTCGGGCGACAGCACCTCGTCGTCGTCGTCCTCCTCCTCTTCGCCGGGCGCCACGACGCGCCGCTTCGTGCGGGTGGTCGGCGCCTCGTCGGTCTCGTCCTCGTCATCCTCCTCGTCGACGGTCTCCTCGACCACCGCCTCGTCATCTTCGTCCCCGAGGACGAACACGTCCTCGTCTTCGTCGAGCTCTTCGGCGTCGGGTTCCGCGTCGAGGTCGGCAACCTCCTCCTCGACCTCCTCCTCCGGCTCATCGGGCGTCGTTACGTCGTCGTCGTCGGCTGCCATCTGCGCTCTTTCGCCCCGATCTCGTCGGCGACCCACCTGACCGGCGGGTTCGCGGCCGGAGCCTAGGCCTCGGTGCCCGAAGCCCCAGCGGCCGATATCGTGACAACCGTCACACCGCCGTCGTCAGGTGGATCGGCGTTGCTCGGCGCGACGCTCCGATTCCAGCCGTTCGAGCTCGGGTGCTTCGCTGGTCAGATGGGTCATCGCCTCGGCGACAGCCCGATGTCCGGCCTGCTCGGCGATCAAGCGATGCATCTCGAGGGCGATGCGCCGATAGGCCGGATGGCCCTGGGCGCTGGAGCGCAGCTCCAGCAGGTGGATGGCCTCGCGCGCGTTGAACTGCATCACGTAGCGCAGGCGGTATGCCATCGCCACCGCGTACGGGGCCTGCTCGGGGAAGTCGTCGCGGAGGGCGTCGTAGAGCCGGGCCGAGCGGTGCATCGCCTCGTCGAACGCGCCGGCCTGGCCGGCGTCGTCGACGACCTCCGGACGCACGTAGCCATGGTGCGGCGTCAGCGGCTGCCACTCGATCGTGAGCAGACGGTGGCGTTGGAGGTCCCGGAACGCCCCGTAGTCGGAGAGCACGTCGAAGCGGTAGTCGACCCGCTCGAACGCCCGGCCCGGCTTGTGGCGCCGGTTCTCCCGCTCGCCGACGTAGGCGCGCACGAGCGCCAGCCGTTCGGCGGCCCCGAGGCGGGCCACCCTGTCGAGCAGCTGGTGCTCGGGGAGGTTCGAGTGCGGGTAGCAGATCGCCGCCAGCAGCTTGTGCTCGGCATCGGGGTCCCAGTCGACGAGCGTCACCGAGTCGGCAGGCGCCGGTGTCTCGTCGGCGAAGAGCGAGTCGACGAGCTCGGCCGTGCGCTGGCGGGTCGTGGCGAGGTAGGTGCTCCAGCGACCGCCGCGCTCGGCGACGTCGACGCGACGCAGGAAGCTCGGGATCACCTTGCGCAGCTCGTGGAGCATCAGCTCGCCGTAGTCCCGGGCCTCCGGCAGCGGGTGGGCGCGCAGGCGCAGGAGCAGGGCCTCGAACGCCTGGCCGCTGGCGTAGATGCCGAGGTTCGACAGCGCGGCAGCCGGCAGCATGCCGCGGGCAGCGTCGAGGGCCTTGGCGCGAGTGGCCTGGCGGAACACGAAGTCGCTGTCGTCTGGGTGGCGGTCGACCGTCGCCCGGACGTGGTCGGTGACGGCGCCGAGCACCTGGCTGTAGGCGTCGAAGAGGCGGTCCATGTCGCCGACGTAGCGGGTGCCGAGGCGGCTGGCGAGGATCGCCGGGTCCCGGTAGAAGCGGTAGCGACCGCCGAGGCGGGCGTCGTAGGCGATGTACCGGGTGCTCTGCTCGAGGTAGCTCATCAGCCGGCCCCACTCGAGCACCTTGGTGAGGATGTTGGACGCCTGCTCGCACGCCAGGTGGACGCCGCCGAGCTGGGCCACCGAGTCGTCGCCGTACTCGACGAAGACCTTCTCGTACAGCGCCTCGGCGCGCTGGACGCCGACGGTGGCGTCGATCGTCTGGTCGCCGCTGATGTCGAGGTCGCCCACGAACTCGTCGAGGAACAACCGGCGCAGGCTCTTGGCGCTGCGGCTGTAGCGGGCGAACAGGGCGCCCTTGACGACCTCGGGCAGGTTGACCAGCGCGAACACCGGTCCGTCGAGGTTCGTGAAGTAGCGCCGCAGCACGTCGGCTTCGTCCGGGGTGAACTCCTCCGGCACGTAGGCAGCCACGGCGCTGCACTCTAGGAGACGGCCATCACCGCCCCCGGGGATCACCCGTGAGCTGCGTTTGTGCACCGGCGGCTGCTCCGCAGCGCCGGCTGCGCGAACGCGAGATCCTCAGTGCTGGAGGACGATCTTGCCGAGCTGCTCGCCCTCTTCCATCCGGGTCAGGGCGTCCTGGTAGCCGTCGAGCGGGAGGACCTGATCGACCTGGACGTCGAGGCCCTTGTCGACCAGCGCCGTGAGCTCGGCGAACTCCTGGTAGCTGCCCATCGACGAGCCGATGATCTCGAACTGCTTGAAGAACAGCCGGGGCAGGTTGACGGTGACGTTGGAGCCCGAGGTCCCGCCGCAGACGACCAATCGCCCGCCGGCCTTGAGCGCCCGGACCGACTTGTCCCACGTCGCCTCGCCGACGCTCTCGATGACGATGTCGGCCTGCACCGGCCACTTGTCGGCCGCCGAGTCGATCGCCGCGGTGGCGCCCATCGCCAGCGCCTGCTCGCGCTTGGCCTCGCTGCGGCTCGTCGCGATGACCTCGGCGCCGAGGTGCTTGGCGAGGGCCAGCGCGGCGCACGACACGCCCGAACCGATCCCGACGGCGAGGACGGTGTCGCCGGCCTTGATGCGGGCTCGGCGCAGCATGCGGTAGGCGGTCAGCGACGTCAGCGGATAGGCGGCGCACTCCTCCCAGGTGCGGCTGGCCGGGCGCTTGACGACGTTGCGGCCAGGCGCCGTGGCGTACTCGCCGTGGCCGCCCCACGTGTGCTCGCCCCAGATCTCGAAGCCGGGGCCCATCGGGCTGTCGTTGCCGAGGGCGACGATGTCCTCGAGCGGCGAGACGGCCGGGTTGACGACGACCTCGTCACCGACGGCGACGTGGGTGACCGCTGGGCCGATCTCGGTGACGACACCGGCGACGTCGCAGCCGGGCACGTGGGGCAGCGGCGGCTTCGGCATGCCGCGCTGGACCCACAGGTCCATGTGGTTGAGGGCGCTCGTGACGACTCGGATGCGGACGTCGTCAGCGGCGAGCGGTGGCGGGTCGATCTGGCCCCACCGGTACGCGCCGGGTGACTCGTCCAGGATCCAAGCGTCCAACAGCGTCCTCCTCGATCGACCGGCTCAGGCGAGAACCGTCGCACCGTCGGGCTCGACGGCGACGCGCAGCGAGCGTACGGTCCCCCGCGCGACACCGTCCACCCACAGCCGACGCGGCCGGTCGAACGTCCACGTCTCGTCGGTGATCCTGCGATTGTGCAACTGAGGGTGGGGCAGGTGGGTGCCACTGGCCAAACGCGAGCGCGCCTGCCACCGGGCGCGCACGCCCATCTCGGCGGCGACCTCGACGACGTCGGCCCGGCCGTCGTTGGGGTGGGCCCGCGGCGCGACGTCCCACCGGCCGAGCCGATCGACGTTCATCACCGCCAGCACCGGTCCCCGCCACCACGATCGTCTGGCCACGACATGGGCGATCGCCACGAACGCCTGGCCGTCGGCCTCGACCCTCAACAGGTCCACCGGGAACGCCATCACGACCCCATCCCGCGTTCGCGCACCGAGCGATGTCCACCCGTCGCCGCCGCACAAACGCACCGTTCGTCCCGCAGCGAGCTGCTCGACCGCGTCGGCATCGGTGGTGACGTCGACCACGTCCGAGGGGAGGTCGGCCGGCGTGCCCCAGTCCTGTCCCGGCCGGATCGTCATGCCTGGGCGGCGACCACGCTGTCGGCGACCACGCCGCGGAACGCTGTCGCCGCCGCCTCCCGCGCCCGCTCCCGGGTCGCCGCGTCAGGCGCGACCAGCGCCACCTGCCGGGCGAGGTCGACCAACTGCTTCATCGTGCGGACGAAATCGCCGCCGGTCAGCTCCTCGTCCCCGACGACCTCGGCCAGGCCCTCTCCCGCGACCCACGCGTGGGCGGCGCCGACGAACCCGGGGTCCGGTGGGCGGTGCTCGGCGAGGCCGCCCGACCGCTCGTCGGCGGCCAGGTCCTCGCTGATCGCCACGATGCGCAACCAGCGCTGGCGGGCGTCCTTCGACGGGAACCACGGCGGCGGAGGCGGCTCGGGGCTGCGGTGCTCGTAGACGAACACCGACAGCAGCCCGGCCAGCGTCGCCGCGTCGAGCCCTTCGAACACCCCACCGAGCACGCACTCCGCCACCAGCAGGTCCGACTCGTGGAACACCCGCGACAACGCCTCGCCCCGCTCCGTCAGCATCCACCGGTCGGCATCGACGTAGCCCCGGCGGTCCAGCACGTCGAGGACGTGGTCGAACTCCCGCGCCAGCGACTGCCCATGGCCCTCGACCCGACCACTCAGCTCGACGAGCTCGCGCTCCAATCGCTCGACCTGGCCGGCCGCCCGCATCCGCTGCCGCAGCTCGGGGTCGGACTCGACGTCGTGCGGCCCGTCGGAGATCCGGTGCCGCGCACCGGGCGTCGGGCGCCGCAGCGTCGTCCCGCTCAGCGCCCGGGCGACCTCCTTGCGGTACTCGGCCCGGTTCGGGCTGAAGACCTGGGGCAGCCGCACGGTGCCGATCGAGCGGGGCACGTCCGTGAAGTCCTCGGGCGTCAGCAGCAGCAGATCGGCGCGGGGTGTCACGGTCGTCAACCGCATCCCGCCCTTGCGATGGGCGCTGGCCACGACGGCGACGGGTCCGCGGTAGCGGCCCTTCGCCGCGTGGACGACCTCGCCGGGCCGCAGTCGGGCCATGCCGACCGAGATCAGGTCGTCGCGCCCGCGGCGCCGCGAGCGGATCTCGTCCAGCGTCCGGCGGTAGTCCCAGATGTCGCCGTGCGGGCTCTCCGCCGCCGCCCGGGCCGCCGTGAGCTGGGTGCGCACCCGCTCCAGCCGGGCCTCCAACCGCACGACGTCACGGTCCGACTGGTACTGCGCGAACGAGAGGTTGAGCAGGTGGTGGGCCTGCTCGCTGGTGTAGCTGCCGACGAGGTTGGCGGCCATGTTGTACGTCGGGTGGAAAGCTGACCGCAGGTGGAACGTCCGGCTCGAGGCCAGCGTGGCCACCTGCTCGAAGGACACGAACGGGCTCCACAACACGACGGCGTGGCCCTCGTCGTCGATCCCCCGCCGCCCGGCGCGCCCGGTGAGCTGGGTGTACTCCCCCGCCGTGAGCATCTCGTGGTGGTCGCCGGTGAACTTGGTCAGCTTCTCGATGACCACCGTGCGAGCCGGCATGTTCACACCGACGGCCAACGTCTCGGTGGCGAACACCGCCTTGATCAGCCCCTCGACGAAGCACGCCTCGACCGCCTCCTTGAACGCCGGCACCATCCCGGCGTGGTGGGCGGCGATGCCCGCGTCGAGCTGGGCGACGAACTGGCCGTAGCCGAGCACGGCGAGGTCCTCGTCGCTGATCCCATCGAGGCGGGCGGCGACGATCTCGCGGATGCGGTCGCGCTCCTCGGCGGTCGTCAACCGCAGCCCTGCGGCGAGGCACGAGCGCGCCGCCTCCTCGCACTGGTTGCGACTGAAGATGAACACGATGGCCGGCAGCAACCGGCGCTGGTCGAGCAGCTCGATCGTCTCGACCCGACCCGGTGTGTAGAGCACTCGCCGGCCGCTCCCCCGCACGACGCGCTCGCCACGACCGCCCCTCGGCCGCCGCACCGCCGAGGCATCGAGGCGCAGCGCCTCGGGGTTCGGTCGCCCACCCTCGAACGTCTCGAGGAAGTGCAACCGGTCGTTCGTGCGGTCGCCGACGAGGTACCGATCGTGCAGGTGGACCGGCCGGCGCAGCTCGACCACCGGCGTCGTCGGTCCGCGCACCGTCTGGATCCACGCCGCCAGCTCGGCCGTGTTGCTGACGGTCGCCGACAGGCACACCAGCTGGACGTGCTCGGGGAGGTGGATGATGACCTCCTCCCACACCGGGCCGCGGTACGTGTCCTGGAGGAAGTGCACCTCGTCGAGCACGACCAACCCGAGCGAGTCGAGCTGGGCCGAGCCGGCGTAGATCATGTTGCGCAGCACCTCGGTCGTCATCACGACGATCGGGGCGTCCCCGTCGATGGCGTTGTCGCCCGTCAGCAGCCCGACGTTCCCGGCGCCATGCCGCTCGCGCAGGTCGCGGAACTTCTGGTTCGAGAGCGCCTTGATCGGCGCCGTGTAGAAGGCCCGCCGGCCGGCCCGCCGCATCGCCTCGATCCCGTACTCGGCGACGACCGTCTTGCCGCTGCCCGTCGGCGCCGCCACCACGACGTGGTGCCCCGCGTCGAGGGCGTCGATGGCCTCGACCTGGAAGTGGTCGAGCGGAAAGGGATAAGCACCGACGATCTCGGCCCGCTGGTCGCCGTCGGCCTGCACGGGCTCAGTCTCTCAGGCCGCTGCTTCCTTGCGTCGCTTCCGGCGCATGAGGAACAGCCCGAGGCCGTACGACACGAAGTACAGGATCGTCATCGGGACGGCCAGCGCGAACAGCGAGATCGGGTCGCCCGACGGGGTGATGACGGCCGCCACCACGAAGATGATGATCAGCGCGTAGCGCCACTGCTTGATCAGCTGTTGTGGTGTCAGGACGCCCACGAGCATCAAGAAGACGAGCAGCACCGGGAACTGGAACCCGATGCCGAACGCGGCGACCATCAGCCCGACCAGCCGGATGTACTTGCTGACCTGGAACAGGGCGCCGACGTCGCTGCCGCTCCATGCGATCAGGAACTCGATCGCCTTGCCCAACGTGAGGTAGGCCAGCAACCCGCCGAGCAGGAACAGCGACACCGAGCTGGCGATGAACGGGATCGCGTAGCGCCGTTCCTTGGCGTGCAGGGCCGGCACGATGAACCGCCAGATCTGCCACAGCACCACCGGCATGGCCAGGATCAGCCCGCCGTAGCTGGCGACCTTCAGCCGGGTGGCCAGGCCGTCGATCGGATCGAAGATGAACAGCGCGTGGGCGTTGGGGTCGTTGGCGTCGAAGCCGCAGAAGTCCTCGGAGTGCTGCTTGCAGATCTCGATGTACGGGTGGAGGAGGAAGTCCAGGACGTGGTCGTAGAAGGCGATGATGAGGATCGCCCCGAGGGTGATCGCCAGCGCCGAGCGGATGATGCGGACGCGCAGCTCCCCGAGGTGCTCGGTGAGCGTCATGACGTCGTCGGGCGACTTCATCGCCGGCCGCTCCTGGCGGCGCCGGAACGAGGGGCTCATGACGCGATGGGTCCGGGGGGTGCCGCAGCGGCACGGTCAGACGTCACGGCTCAATCACCGCTGAGCGTCCGGTTGATCAGATCGTCGTCCGTGCTCGCCGCCGGCGTCGGGATGGGAGTCGGCGCGATGGGCGCGACTGGCGCGACCGGCGGGTCGGCGGCGGCTGGCGCCTCGGGTTCCACCTCGTCGTCCATCGCCGGGGTGTTCGTCGCCGGGTCGGGCTGCGGATCGCCGTTCACCGATTCCAGCTCGACCATGGCGGCGGCGACCTCGGGCACCGGTTCGTCGACGACCGCCGGGCTCGGGACCGCCTTCGGAGCACGGGTGTCGGTGGTCGCCGTCTCGACGGTCACGTCGACGGCCTTGCGGAGCAGGTCGGCCGTGTCGCGCATCTCCTTCATCGGCTCGTCGAGGACGCTGCGCATCTCGGACTGGAAGCTGTTGCCCATCTTCTTGAGCTCGGCGTACGTGCGCCCTGCTCGCCGCAGGGCCTCCGGAAGCTTCTCGGGGCCCAGCACGACGAGCGCCAGCAGCAGGATGACGATGATCTCGCCCCCTGAGACGTTGAACACGCGGGCAGTCTAAGGGCCTGCCATCATCGGCTGACGTGCAGCAACGGCTCCCCTCGCTCCTCGCGCGACCCATCGCCTTCGCCCACCGCGGGGCCCGCGCCCACGCCCGCGAGAACACCCTCGAGGCCTTCGAGCTCGGCCTCCGGCTCGGCGCGACCGGGCTGGAGAGCGATGTCTGGCTGACCAGCGACGGCGTGCCCGTGCTGGATCACGACGGCGTCGTGCGGATCGGGCGGCGCAAGCGGCAGATCGGGCAGCTGCGCCGCGAGGAGCTGCCCGAGCACGTCCCGGCGCTCGAGGACCTGCTGGCGCGCTGCGGCAGCGACTACCACCTCTCGCTGGACCTCAAGGACGTGCGGGCGGGCGCAGCGGTGGTCACGACGATCCGCCACGCGGCGCCCGAGATGCTCCCCCGCCTCTGGCTGTGCGAGGAGGACATCGAGCTGTTGGCCCGGTTGCGCGAGGTCGATCCCGACGTCAAGCTCGTCAACTCGACCCGGTTGAGCCGGCTGCGTGAGGGGCCCGAGCGGCGGGGAGCGACGCTGGCGGCGCGGGGCATCGACGCCATCAACCTGCACCACAGCGATTGGAACGGCGGGCTGGCCACCCTGTTCCATCGGTTCAGCCGGGTGTGCTTCGGCTGGGACATGCAGTTCGAGCACATCATGCGGCCGGCGCTGCGGATGGGCCTCGACGGCGTGTTCAGCGATCACGTCGACACGATGGTCGACGCCTTCGTGGCCGAGCTCGGATCGGTCTAGGACGTCGCGTTCGCGCAGCAGCGCCGGGCCAGCCAACGCCCAGTGCGCGAACGCGTCAGAGCCACTGCCAGTCGGACTTCGGCCAGAACACCACGAAGGCCCGACCCACCAGGTCGCCCTCGGCGATCGGCCCGAGGGCGCGGCTGTCCAGCGACCCGCCGCGGTTGTCGCCCATCACGAAGACGTTGTCAGCGGGGACCACCGTCGGCGTGAGGTCGCCACCGCAGTTCCCCGGCGTCACGACCTGCGGGTCGAGGTAGGGCTCGTCGAGCTTGGCGCCGTCGATCGTGACCTCGCAGTTGCGCATCTCGATGGTCTCGCCGGGCAGGCCGATGACCCGCTTGATGAGGTCCCGGTCGGTCGTGCCGCGGATCTCGTGGAGCACGACGACGTCACCGCGGTGGGGATCGTGGAGCCGATAGGACAGCTTGTTGACGAACACGCGGTCGCCGTCGTGGAGCGTCGTGGACATCGAGGTCCCGTCGACGACGAAGTGGGCGAGCACGAACGTGCGCACGAGGAACGCCACCAGCAGGGCGACGGCGATGACGATGACCCAGTCGAGGAGGGCCCGGCGCCGGCGGGCGGCGAGGTCCGCCGGGGCCTCGGGTTCCGCTGGTGGCCCGTCCTCCCCGTCGGTGACCACGACGCCCTCCCGGTTGAGCGGTTGCCCCTTCGCCGGGGTCGGATCCCCGGCGGTCACAGTGACTCGATCAGCTTCTCAACCCGCTCGTCGCGGCTCTTGAACGGGTCCTTGCACAGCACCGTGCGCTGGGCCTGGTCGTTCAGCTTGAGGTGGACCCAGTCGACCGTGTAGTCCCGCTTGCGCTCCTTGGCCCGCCGGACGAACTCGCCGCGCAGGCGAGCCCGCGTGGTCTGCGGCGGGACGTCCATGGCCGTCTCGATGTCGGCATCGGTGCAGAGGCGCTCGACCATGCCCCGATCCTGCAGCTTGTAGAAGGGGCTGCGGGCGCGGGAGACGTCGTGGTACTGCAGGTCGAGGAGCTGCACCCGAGGGTGCCCGAGCGGCGAGGTTGTGGCGGGCTCGGAACGCCTCGAGCAGCTTGTACTTGATCACCCAGTCGACCTCGCGGTCGAGCTTGAGGGGATCGTTCTCGATCGTGGTGACGCAGTGCTCCCACATCTCGAGGGCCCGCTGCTCGAGCGGCGGGAAGCCCTTGGTCTCGGCGTAGCGCAGTGCCCGGTCGAGGTACTCGCGCTGGATGTCGAGCGCCGACACCTCGCGCCCGTTGCTGAGGCGGACGGTGCGGCGGCACGTCGGGTCGTGGCTGATCTCGCGGATCGCCCGGATCGGGTTCTCCAGCGTCATGTCGCGCAGCACGACGCTGCGGTCCTCGAGCATCCGCAGCATGCAGGCGGCGGCGCCGACCTTGAGGAAGGTCGTGTACTCGGACATGTTGGAGTCGCCGACGATGACGTGGAGGCGGCGGTAGCGCTCGGCGTCGGCGTGCGGCTCGTCGCGGGTGTTGATGATCGGGCGGCTGCGGGTGGTCGCCGAGCTGACGCCCTCCCAGATGTGCTCGGCCCGCTGGGCGATCGAGTAGGTGGCGCCCCGAGCGGTGTGCAGGACCTTGCCGGCGCCGGCGTAGATCTGGCGGCTGACCAGGAACGGGATCAGCACCTCGGCGTAGTGGCCGAGGTCGTCGTGGCGGCTGGTGCAGTAGTTCTCGTGGCAGCCGTAGCTGTTGCCGGCGGAGTCCGTGTTGTTCTTGAAGAGGTAGATGGTGCCGCGGATCGACTCCTCGGCGAGGCGCTGCTCGGCCGACTCGACGAGGCTCTCGAGGATCCGCTCTCCCGCCTTGTCGTGGACGACGAGCTCGTAGAGGCTGTCGCACTCCGGCGTGGCGTACTCGGGGTGGGAGCCGACGTCGAGGTAGAGGCGGGCGCCGTTCTGCAGGAAGACGTTGGAGCTGCGGCCCCAGGAGACGACTCGACGGAACAGGTAGCGGGCGACTTCGTCGGGACTGAGCCGGCGTTGGCCACGCAGGGTGCACGTGACGCCGTACTCGTTCTCGAGGCCGTAGATCCGCCTCTCCATGTTCGGGAGGCTACAGCGGCCCATCCCCCCCGACGTGGCAGAACGCCCGGGGTTGCCGATGCGTTCGCGCACCGGGCGTCGGCTGCGCCGCCGCCGGTGCGCGAACGCGCTCACGATTTGTCGGCCAGCTCCTTCTGGTGGCGCTCGACCATCTCCTCGACGGCCTTCATGTTGCGCCCGGCGAGGTGCTCCCGTCCGGCCCGCGCCCGCTCCTTGCTGTCGAGCGTCGGGCTGGCGTGGCCTTGGAACTCGGGGAAGACGCGCTGGGCGATCAGCTCGAAGCTGCGCTTGGTGGCGTCGGGGTTCGCCCACTCGTGGGCCAGGCACATGTAGCACCCGAACCCGCCGGACTGCTCCTGCAGTCGCTCGATCTGCTCGCACGCCATGTCGACGGTGCCGATCGAGCCGAGCCCCGAGTCGTTGACGAAGTCGATCATCTCGTGGGCCGCGGTCGATGGGCCGACATCCATCTGCGGGAAGGCGGCGGTGTGCTGGAAGTAGTCGAACCACTGGCGGATGCCGAACTCGACGTCCTTGGCGGCCTGCTCCTTGGTCTCGGCGATGTGCATCATGCCGACGAGTCGCCACTTGGCCCGGTCGGCGACGGTGCCGAACGTCGCCGCCCGCTCCTCCATCACGTCCCAGTGCAGGCCGAGGGCGTCGAACCCGGCGGCCTGGGTGGCGCCGATGGAGAGCAGGCTGACGCCGTACCTGCCGGCGAGGCGGGGCCCGGACGGCGACGCCACGGCCGGGACGGCGACGTCGAACAGTGGGTTCGAGTACGGACGCAGGTGGAGGCGGGCGTCGACGAGGTTCCACGCCTTGGTCTGGCTGCTCACCGGCTCCTCGGTGGTCAGCAGCTTCATGATGACGTCGAGGCCCTCCTCGAGCAGCGGCCGGGTCTCGGTCGGGTCGAGCCCGAGCATGATCGCGTCGGTCGGCAGCGAGCCCGGTCCGACGCCGAGCATGAAGCGGCCCCGGGTCAGGTGGTCGAGCAGGACGGCTCGCTCGGCGACCATGTAGGGGTTGTGGTACGCCACGCTGATCACGCCGGTGCCGAGCTTGATGTGGCGCGTGCGCTCGGCCGCGGCGGCGATGAAGATCTCCGGCGAGGCGATGATCTCGGTCCCCGCCGAGTGGTGCTCGCCGATCCAGGCTTCGTCCCAGCCGAGCTTGTCGAGGTGGGCGACGAGGTCGAGGTCGCGCTCGATGGCCAGCGTCGGGTTCTCCCCGGCTTGGTGGAACGGCGCCATGAAGATGCCGAAGCGCAGTCGATCTGACATGTCGTAAACCCCCTGTGTGGTCCCCGGCGGTCAATGTAGGAGACGGAACCGGATCGCCGCGCCCGGGCGCGATTGGCCGACGACGTGGAGCACGGCCGGGTCGACGACGGCGAGCACCGGATAGCCGCCGGTCGTCGGGTGATCGGCCAGCATCACGACCGGGCGGCCATCCGGCGGCACTTGGATGGCTCCCGTCAGCAGGCCCTCACTCGGCAGTTGGCCGTCGCGGGCGTGGCGCAACGGCGGCCCGTCCAGGCGCGCGCCGACCCTGCTGACGTCGCCTGACACGGTCCACGGACCTTGGACGAGCCGTTCCAGCGCATCGGGCGCGAACCAGTCGACACGCGGTCCGGGCCAGACGCCGACCGGCCCGTCGAGCGGCGGTGGCGGCGCCTGGTCGACGAGGATCGGTGTGCCGGGATCGGGTCCGACCGGGAGCGTGGAACCGTCGATCACGTTTGTTCGCCCGAGGCCGGAGCGCGAGTCCTCACTGCGCGAACGCATCACCGGGTCGACGGCGATGCCGCCCCGGACCGCGAGGTAGCCCCACAGGGCCCCGTCGGCGGGGGCCACGACGACGGTGTCACCCGCTGCCAACACCGCCGGGGCGAACTCGGCCGACGTGGCGACGACCGTCTGGACCGTCGCCCGGACCCGCAGCCCGCCGAGCGTCTCCACCACCGCGGCGTCCGGCGGGTTCCCGACCAATCGATTGAGCAGTTCTCGCGTCGGGCCGTCCACGCTGCCGCTGGGCGGCACGCCGATGGCCGCGTGACCATGGCGCCCGGCGTCCTGGATCGTCGTCGCCCAGCCCGCCGACTCGACGACGAGCTCGGTCATCGCGCCGACCGGCACGAAGCGCACCGACGTCCCGGGCTCGACCAACGCAGCGCGTTCGCGCAGTGGATCCCACAGGGCCAGCGTTGATTGACCAATCACGTGCCAGCCGCCCGGCGACGCCGACGGGTACACGGCGGAGTACTCGGCCGCGATGGCGACCGATCCGGCCGACACCCTCGTGCGCGGCGTCGACCGCCGGGGCAGGTGGAGGGCCGGGTCCAGCCCGACGAGGTACGCGAACCCGGGCGCGAACCCACAGAAGGCGCAGGTGTAGGTCGGCGTCGCATGACGCTCGGCAACCTCCCCGGTCGACAGACCGGTCGCGGCTGCGACGTCGGCGAGATCCTCGCCGTCGTAGGTCACCGGGATCTCGACCGTCCGCGCCGTCGCCTCCTCGACCGGTTGCGGGACGAGCGCAGCCAGGATCGCCCCGATCTCGTCGAGCGCGCCCGGCTCGGCGACCCGGACGAGCACCGTTCGCGCACCGGGGACGACCTCAGCGATGGCATGGTGCGCGATCGCGCGGACGGCGGCCGCGTACCCGATCACCTCGTGCCCGGGCACCTCGACGAGCCAGCCGCCGGGGCCGTACGGCAACAGGCGCGGCCGTCACGCCGTGAAGGGGTGGACACTGACGCCGGCGGCGTCGAGGGCGTCACGAACCGCCCGGGCCAGCCCCACCGCCCCCGGCGTATCGCCGTGCAGGCAGAGCGAGCGCACCGCCACCTTCACGATTGTCCCATCGACGCTGGCCACCTCGTGGTCGACGGCCAAACGCACCGCGCGGGCGGCCACCTCGGCCGCCTCGACGAGCAGGGCATCGGGATCCGAACGCGGCACCAGCCGCCCGTCGCGGAGGTAGGCGCGGTCGACGAACGCCTCGATGACCGGCTCCAGCCCGGCCTGATCCGCCGCCTTGAGGAGCAGCGAGCCCGGTGCGCCGAGCACCGCCAGCGACGGGTCGTACTCGGCGGCGGCAGCAACCACGGCATCGGCCTGCGCCGCCCCGTCGATGGTCGCGTGGTAGAGCGCGCCGTGCGGCTTCACGTACGCCACCTCGGCCCCCGCCACCTGCGCGAACGCGTCGAGCGCACCGAGCTGGTACAGCACGGCATCGCGCAGCTCGCCGGGATCGATGTCGATGAACCGCCTCCCGAACCCGAGCAGGTCGGGATACGAGACCTGGGCCCCGATCGCCACGCCGTTGTGGACCGCCGCGTTGCACACCCGGCGCAGCGTCGACGGGTCGCCGGCGTGGAACCCGCACGCCACGTTGGCGCTCGTCACCAGCTCCAACATCGCGTCGTCGTCACCGAGCCGCCACACCCCGAAGGACTCGCCGAGGTCGCTGTTGAGGTCGATCGCCACCACCGGTGGGGAGCGTACGCGCAACCGCCCGGGCAGTCGGCCGGCCGGAGCCGATCGACCACCCGGGCAGTCAGGGTTCAGCGGAGGTCAGCCACCGCTGGCGGCGAGGAAGTCGTCGTAGTTGCCGATCTTCCCGTTGTTGTCGATCACGTCACCGTCGGCGACGAACTTGCCGAGCTTCGCGGGGTCGGCCGGATCGATGGTGTACTTCGCCATCTCGCCGCCCTCGAAGAGGTAGGCATCAGCACCGAAGTCGGTCCCTTGGCGGACGCCATCGATGGCGAACGGGTTCTGGAACGTGATGTGGCGAGCAGCCACGGCGATGTTGCCGCGGTTGACGCCGCCCTCGTACGTGGCAGCTTCCTTGACGATCGCCTCCATGAACATGGCGAAGATCCACCCGGTCGAGTACGTCGTCTGCTTGTCGTCCAAGCCCTGCGCCTTCGCCGTCTCGTGGAACAGCTTGACGATGTCGTCGTCGGCGTACTGCGGATCGTTGACGTCCTTCAGGTAGTGGACGATGTACGTGTCCGCACCGGTCAGGCCCTGGTCGATCAGCGGCTGGAAGAACTGGCTCAGCGAGCCGCACGTCGCCGACATGATCACGATCGGGTTGAACGACGTGTTCTTCTCCAGCTCGGCCATGGCCTGCGTGCAGAACGTGCCCGTCGTCTCGAGCAGCACGACGTCGGCGCCGGATGCGGCGATCGTCGTCAGCTGGTTCGTGACGTCAGGTGCGGTCGGCTCGTGGAACTCCTGGTCGACGAGCTGGATGTCGCTGCCCTTGATGAACGAGGCGAAGCCGTTGACGTAGCTCTTGCCGAAGTCGTTGTTGAACGTCAGCGCGGCGACCTTCGTCTTGTCCGGGTGCGTCTTCTTCAGCCACTCGGCCCACAGGCCGGCCTCCGACGCGTAGTCCAGCTGCATGCCGGTCGTCCACGGGTGGTTGACGATGTCGCCCCACTGCGGTGCGCCCGTGCCGTTCAGCAGCTGCGGCATGCACTCGTCGTTGAGGGTGTCCCAGACGGCCAGGTTGTTCGGCGTGCCGATGATGGTGAGCATCCCGGCGTACTTGTTCTGGCCGAGGGCCTCGTCGACGTTGGACTTGGTCTTGTCCGGCTGGTAGCCGTCGTCCTTGACCTCGAGCGACATCTTGTAGCCGGCGGCGCCGCCGTTCGTGTCGTTGATGTACTTGAAGTAGCTGTTGATGCCGTCGGCGATCAACCCGAACCCGGCCAGCGGGCCGGCCTTGGGCATGCTCGAGTAGAGCGTGATCGTGTCGCCCGTGATGCCCTGCATCGGATCCCAGTCCTCTGGGCACTCCGCGGGATCGAGCTCGAAGCCGTCCCCGCCCTTGTAGACGCCATCGATCAGCCCGAACTTACCGCCCCCGCCGGCGGCCGTCGTGTCCGCGCCCGCCTCGGTGCTGTCCGTCGAGGCCTCGGTCGTCTCGGTGCCGCCTTCCGTGGTCTCGGCCGCAGCCTCGGTCGTCGTTGCCGCCTCCCCCGCCGTCGTCGGCGCCGCCCCTGCGGTGGTGGCACTGGAATTGTCGTCGTCGTCGCCGCACGCCGCCAGCACGAGTGCCGCGGCGCAGGCCAGTGCGACGGGTGTCCGCCAGGACCGTCTCTTCATGATTCCCCCTGTATTGCTTTCTGTTTCGATGATGCGACCGACGTGGTCAGGTCGACAAGACGTTCGCCTCTGGCGCCTCGGTGGGCTCGACGATCTCGACCACCTCACCCGTCTCCGCCTCGACGTCGCGCAGCCACGCCGGGTTCGGGACGACCCGGATGACCCGGGCGCGCAGCTTGCGCATGCCCGAGATGAAGCCGCCGGGGAGGAGGAAGACGAGCGCGAGGAGACCGAGGCCGAAGAAGACCCCGGAGATCGCGTCGCCGCCCTGGCGGTTCTCGAGCCAGTCGAACAAGGGCTGGGTGATCTGGCGCAGGCCGGGCGGCATGCCCGCCTGGTCGAGCGTCCACTGCGCCACGAACCACGGCACGAACACGTAGATGAACGCCCCCGGGATGGCGCCGGAGATCGTCCCGGCGCCGCCGGCGACCAGGCCGACGACGAGGAAGATGGCGAGGTTGAGCCCGAACTGCACGTCCGACGCGAACGGCCGGTTCATCATCAGCATCGTGCCGGCGAGACCGCCGAAGGCGGCGCTGACCCCGAACGCCATCGACTTGTAGAGGGGCAGGTTGACACCGCTGATCGACGCGCTGGTCTGGTTGTCGCGCACCGCGATGAGGGCGCGGCCGGGCCGGCTCTTGATGTAGTTGCGGGCCAGCAGGAACAGCACCGCAGACATCACGACGAGGATGCAGAAGACCCACAGCGGTCCGGCGATGCGGCCGTCGTCGGCGAACGGCATCCACGACGGCGGGAGGAGCTGACCCTCACCGCGAGCGGGCTTCTTGCCGTTCGGGCCGCCCGTCAGGTTCTCGAACTTGAGCACCAACGTCGGGAACACGTAGGCCACGGCAAGCGTCACGATGGCGAGGTACAAGCCTCTGATCCGCAGGGCCGGAAGCCCGACGATCATGCCGACCACGAAGCACAGGCCCGCCGAGACCGGGATGGTGGCGAAGTAGCTCCAGTGGTAGTCGGCCACGAGGATGATCGTCGTGTAGGCGCCGAGTCCGACGAACGCCGACTGGCCGAGCGACAGCTGTCCGGAGTAGCCGATCACGAGGTTCAGGCCGAGGATGGCGACGGCGTACGCCGCGACGTCGTTGATCTGGCTGATCCGGAAGGCCTTGTCCAACGAGAAGAACGAGAACGGCATCCAGCTCGAGTGCGCGAACACGATGTACAGCACGCCCAGCAGCACGAGCGCCCAGGCCATCGCGAGGTAGGCCTTGTAGCCGGTCGATCCCTGGCGGACGGTGATCAGCGCCATCAGACGCGCTCGATCCGCTTGGATCCGAACAGCCCGCTCGGTTTGATCACGAGGATGAGGGCGATCACGAAGAGGGCGACAGCAGGGGCGAGCTCGGAGCCGATGGCGTCGACGTAGCCGCCGCCCATCGTCTGGACGAGGCCGATGATGATGCCGGCGACAACCGCGCCCCCGAGGCTGTCCAGACCGCCGAGCGTGGCCGCGGCGAACGAGTAGATCAGCACGCGGCCCATGAAGTTGGGCTCGAGCAGCGTTGTGCGGGCGACCAGCGAGCCGGCCAGCGTGCCCATCGCGGCCGCCAGCGCCCACCCGAACTGCAGGGTGCGCCCGATGCGGATCCCGAGCAGCTGGCTCGATTCCAGGCTGCACGACACGGCGCGGAAGGCGAGGCCGATCTTGGTCTTGCGCAGCAGCAGGGTGACGAGGAACACGGCGAGGAGGACGGTGATCCAGGTGAACAGGTCGGCGTACTCGATCTCGGCGCCGAGCAGCGAGAACGTCTTGTTGCGGCCCGGGAAGAGCGACGGCATGGCCCGCCCGTCGAACGCCCAGATGACGCCGGCGATGGCGTTGAGGATCAGGAACAGCGACAGCGTGACGATGACGATGGCGAGGTGGTTGGAGGGATCGAACGGCCGCAGGAGCACCCGCTCGATCCCGGCCGCGACGATCGCCGAGAGCAGCATCGCGATGAGCACGGCCAGCGCGCCCGGGATGTCGAAGGCGTTGGCGATGGCGTAGGCGATGAACGCGCCCATCATCGCCATCTCGCCCTGGGCGAAGTTGACGACGCCCGTCGCCTTGAAGATCAGCACGAGGGCGATGGCCATCGCCGAGTAGATGAAGCCGTTGCCCAGGCCGTCGAAGACGCGCTGGAAGAAGAGCTCCGAACCTCCGTCGTTGATCGCCCAGATGCTGAACCCGGCGAGCAGGACGAGCCCGATCACGAGCCACAGCCGGCGGTAGTCGCCCACCTTGGCCAACGACCGCATGCCTGACGAGACGTTCCTGTTCAGACTCCTGACCGCGGTCTCTGACTCCGAGCTGCTGCTGCTCACATCTTCCTCCTAGTAACCGAGGTAGGCCTTGCGGACGGCATCGTCATGGCGTAGATCGTCGGCGTTGCCGGACAGCACGGTCTCGCCGGCCTCCAGCACGTAGGCCCGATCTGCCAGGTCGAGCGCCACGTTGGCGTTCTGCTCGACGACCAGCATCGTCATGCCGTCGTCCTTGTTGAGCTCGGCGAAGACACGGAAGATGTCCTGCACGATCAGGGGCGCGAGGCCGAGCGAGGGCTCGTCGAGGAGCAACAGCTTGGGCCGGCTCATCAACGCCCGGGCCACGGCGAGCATCTGCTGCTCGCCTCCCGAGAGGCTGCCGGCAGCTTGGCTGCGGCGCTCCTTGAGGCGGGGGAACATCGCGTACCAACGCTCGAGGTCGGCGCCGACGTCCTTGTCCTTGCGGACGTACGCACCGGCCATCAGGTTGTCCTCGACCGTGAGATCGTTGAGCGTGCCGCGGCCCTGGGGCACGTGGGCGACGCCGGCGCGGACGATCTCGCTCGTCGCCTTGCCGGTCAGGTCCTTGCCGTCGAGGAGGATCGAGCCGCCCGTGCTGACCATCTGGCAGATCGCCCGCAGGGTCGTCGTCTTGCCGGCGCCGTTGGCGCCGAGCACGACGACGACCTCGCCACGATTGACCTCGAACTCGACGCCGTGGAGGACCTCGATGGCGCCGTAGCGGGCGACCAGACCGCGGACCTCGAGCATGGTGTCGCTCATTGCTCTCCCAGGTAGGCCTCGATGACCCGAGGGTCGGTCGCCACCTGCTGTGGCGTGCCGTCGGCGATCTTGCGACCGAAGTCGAGCACGACGACGTTGTCCGAGATGCCCATGACCATCGCCATGTGGTGCTCGACGAGGAGGATCGTCAACCCGTAGTCGTCACGGATCTGCTTGATCTGCTCACCGAGGTCGTCGACCTCGGAGTGGGTCAACCCGCCGGCCGGCTCGTCGAGCATCAGCAGCTTGGCGTCCCCGGCGAGCGCGCGGGCGATCTCGACCCGCTTGAGCGTGCCGAACGGCAGGCCGGCGGCCGGCTGGAAGGCGATCTCGGCCAGCCCGAGGCGCTGCAGGAGCTCGAAGCAGCGCACGGCGGTCTTGCGCTCCTCGCCGCGTGTGCCGAGGCGCAGCGGCGCGGTGATGAAGTTGGCCTTGGTGTTCGAGTGGGCACCGACCATCACGTTCTCGAGGACGGTCAGGCCGGGCCACAGGGCGAGGTTCTGGAACGTCCGGAAGATGCCGAGCTTGGCGATCTGGCTGGGGCGGGAGCGCAGGATGTCCTTGCCCTCGAACGAGATCTGCCCGCTCGACGGGTCGTAGATGCGGCTGATGACGTTGAACAGCGTCGTCTTGCCGGCGCCGTTGGGCCCGATGAGCCCGCAGATCTGGCCTTGCTCGATCGAGAACGAGGCGCGATCGAGGGCCATGATCCCGCCGAAGCGAACCGTGATCTCCTCCACCTCGAGGACCGCACTCGCGCTCATGGGTACTCGCGCACGCGACGTCGTCCGACCAACACTGAACCCCCCCGTCCCCTGTCCCCTGCGATTCCCGTGTCGACGGCCCTGTCGACGACTTGAACGGATCTACGATCCGCCGAGTTCCGAATCTATGCGACGTGAGATTCGCCCGTGCGCGATGGTCGTGTCAAGTCGATCGCGATCGCGCAACGAGGCTGGGCAGAACCGCCGCCGCTGCTCAATCGCTGTCGGAGACCAGCGCGGTGACCTCGTCGTCGGTGAGGCGCCGGAAGCAGCGTCGCCCATTGCCCCGCGCCAGCAGGGCCACCTCGAGGTCGGTCGGCGCCAGGGTGCGATCTGGGCCGGCCAGCGCGGCGGTGGCCGTGCGGACCGCGGCGCCGGCGTCGAGGTCGTCGGCGTAGGTCTCGGTGAGGCGACCGAGGATGGCGTCGGCGTCGCCGCCCAGCACGGTGTGGTCCTTGTGGTCGAACACCGTGCCGTCGTACTGGATGTGGAACATCTGGTCGCCGGCCGGGTCGACCCCGACCTCGGCGACGAGGATCTCCACCTCCAACGGCTTCATCTCGTGCGTGAAGATCTGGCCGAGGATCTGCGCGTACTGGTTGGCCAGGCTGCGGGCGTCGACGTCGTCACGGCTGTACTGGAAGCCCTTGAGGTCGGCGGCCCGCACCCCGGCGACGCGCAGCTGGTCGAACTCGTTGTAGCGACCGACCCCGGCGAAGGCGATGCGGTCGTAGATCTCGCTGATCTTGCGCAGCGTCTCGGAGCTGTTCTCGGCGACGATGGCGATGCCCTCGACGTAGCGCAGGGCGACGAGGGCGCGGCCCCGGGCGATCCCCTTGCGGGCGTAGTCCGCCCGGTCCTTCATGACCTGTTCGGGCGCGACGTAGAACGGCATGCTCACGGCCGCGGCCTCCGAGGTTGCTCGTCACGATTGTGCAGCGAGGCCCTCCGGGCCCGCTGCAGTTGCGCGAACGCGAGGATCATTGGGCCGCGTTCTCCCGCAGCGAGAGCGCGATGCGCTCGTAGCGCGTGGCGAGGTCGGCGTCGTCGACGCGCGTCCAGCCGTCGGCCGTGATCGTGGCGACGATCGGATAGATGCCGCGCAGCAGGTCCGGACCGCCGGTGGCCGAGTCGGCGTCGGCCGCCTCCCACAGCGCCCGACACGCGAGGTCGATGGCCGCGTCGCGATCGAGATCGGGCCGCCAACCGAGCTTGACGACGGTGCCGGCGTGCAGGCTTCCGGAGCCGGTGGCGACGTACTCGCGCTCCTCGTACCGGCCGCCGGTGACGTCGTAGTCCCAGAGCCGGCCGCGATTGCGACGCTCGTCGTAGCCGGCGAAGATCGGCACGACGGCGAGGCCCATCATCGCCGCCTGCAGGTTGCCGCGGATCATCATCGACAGCTGGTTGGCCTTGCCCTCCAGGCTGAGCGACGTGCCCTCGACCTTCTCGTAGTGCTCGAGCTGCAGCTGGAAGAGCTTGATCATGTCCATCGCCGGGCCGGCAGCCCCTGCGATGGCGACGCCACTGAAGCGGTCGGCCTCGACGACCTTCTCCATCGCCCGATGGCTGATGAGGTTGCCGGCGGTGGCCCGCCGGTCACCGGCCATGACGACGCCATCGGCGTAGCGCATCGCGACACAGGTCGTCGCGTGCGGGACGTCGCCGAACGCGTTCGCGCTGGCACCGTTGGCAGTCAGCGCGTTCGGCGCGAACGCGCCGATCCGACGCAGCAGCTCCGGGAAGTTCGACCCCGGGTCGTCACCCGGGGTGAAGATCGGCATCGCCATGGAGGCTTACTGTCCGCCCTTCTGGACGTAGGACTTCACGAAGTCTTCGGCGTTCGTCTCCAGCACCTCGTCGATCTCGTCGAGGAGATCGTCGAGCTCCGCCTTGAGCTTCTCGCCGCTCTCGGACACCGCCGGAGCGGCGTCCTCGATGACCTCGTCATCCGTGGTTCGGGAGGTAGTCGTCTTCTGCTTGCGGGTCTGTTCGGCCATGGCTCTGGCCCTCCTTGCTGTCGTTTCCCCTCCGCCTAGGAACCGAGGCGTTCGAGGAGCTCGACGGCGCTGTCGCTCTCGTCGATCAACCTAGCCACGTGGTCTGCGGTTCCGCGTAGTGGCTCCATCATGGGGACCCGCCGCAGCGGCTCCCGACCAACGTCGAACACGATCGAGTCCCAATTGGCCGCCACGATCTCGTCCGGGTACTTGTCGAGGCACCGGCCACGGAAGTAGGCGCGGGTCGTCGTGGGCGGCTTCGACACGGCGTCGTCGACGTCGGCCTGGTCGACGATCGTCTCCAACCCGGCCCGCGACGCCAGGCCCTTGTCAGGTCGCAGGTCGTGGTACTGCAGGTCGATCGCCTTGAGCTTGGCCGAGCCGGCTTCGATCTGGTGGCGCTCGGCGTACCCGTCGACGAGGCGCTGCTTGGCCACCCAGTCGACCATGTGGGCGACCGACAGCGGATCGTGCTCCAGCCCCGTGAGGACCTGTTCCCAACGCTTCAGCACGTCGGGGCCAATCGCCTCGCCGACGCACGCCAACCCGTGCAGCTGCTCGTACTTGTGCGCCCGCTCGAGCAGGCCCCACTGGATCTCGAGCGCCGTCACGCGCCGGCCGTCGCGCAGCGGGATCGTGCGGGTCAGCGTCGGGTCGTGGCTGACCTGGCGGATGGCGGAGACGGGGTTGCCGAGCAACCAGTCGTCGCCGAGGGCGTCGTCCTCGATCATCGCCAGCACGATCGCCGTCGTGCCGACCTTCAAGTAGGTGGCGACCTCGCTCATGTTGGCGTCGCCGACGATCACGTGGAGCCGGCGGTACTTCTGGGCGTCGCAGTGCGGCTCGTCGCGCGTGTTGACGATGGGTCGCTTGAGCGTGGTCTCGAGCCCGACCTCCTCCTCGAAGAAGTCGGCCCGCTGGCTCAGCTGGTACGGCACGTGGTCGTTGGGGACCCCGGGCAGCTCGCAGCCGACCTTGCCGGCCCCGGTGAAGATCTGGCGGGTCACGAAGTGCGGGGTGACCTGGGCGACGATGCGACCGAACGGCGTCTCCCGGGCGAGGAGGTAGTTCTCGTGGCAGCCGTAGCTGTTGCCCTTGCCGTCGGAGTTGTTCTTGTGGACGATCACCTCGGCGGGACCGGACGCGCCGGCGCTGAGCTTGGCCGAGGCGTGGACCATGCTCCGGCGGATGATCTCCTCGGCGGCCCGGTCCCAGCGCACTGCCTCGAGCGCGTTCGAGACCTCGGGGGTCGAGATCTCCGGGTGGGCGTGATCGACGTAGTACCTGGCGCCGTTGGTCAGGACCGCGTTGACGAGGGTGGTCTCGATCTCCGGGGCGATGATGTCGTCGAGGGAGAACCCACGGGCGTCGTTCGCCGGGTGCTCGTCGTCGAAGTCCCACCCGACCCGGCCACGCTGGGGGCTGGTCGTCGCCGCGATGTAGGCGTTGATCAGCAGCGAGGACGCCGAGACCGGGTTGTTCTCCGCGCCGCGTACGACGATGCCGTACTCGGTCTCGATGCCGCACACCTTCGGCAGCGCCATGGGTGGACCCTAGCGACGTCTCACCCGTACGCACGGGCAATGTTGTTGCGATTGTGCGCCCAAGGCGGCCGGGCAGCCGGCCGGTGCGCAAACGCCGATTCCGTCGAGCGGTCCGGTTCGCTGTGACACCCCCGGCGTACGGTCCACCACACCGACTCCCCCGCATGACGTGGCGCCGCCGCCCTGTGCGGCGCGCGCCTCCCAGGACGGAGGATCGAGATGACGACCTCGGACACCGTCGAGCGCCGCATGCCGACGCTCGAGGACCTCGCGGAGCGCCAGGACGGCGTGGTGAGCGTGCAGCAGGCACGGCTGCTGGGCGTGACGGCCGGCCAGATCGCGTGGCGACGGTGCAACGGGCGATATCGACGGTCCCGACGGGGCGTCCTGCGCATCGCAGGTGTGCCGCCGACGTGGCGCCAGGCGGTCCGCATGGCGGCGCTCGCTGCTGGACAACCGGTTGCCGTGTCGCACGCCAGCGCGGTGCGGGTCTACGGGCTCGAGGTGCCGAAGGCGGTCCATCGTCGATGGCGCCGCGACGGCGCCTTCATCGAGCTCGCAGCACCACTGTTGCGGCACATCCGACTCGCCGGCGTCCGTGGGCACCGCACCGGCACGTGGGCGGTTGGCGACGTGGTGGTGCACGCCGGCCTGCCGGTGACGTCACCGGTGCGGACGGTGATCGATCTCAGCTCCCGCCTCGGCATGGACGGCACGGGCCGGCTCGTCGACGAGATGCTCAGACGTCAGCTGCTGACCGTCGCGCAGCTGCGCGAGCGGATCGCCGACCTCCGGGCGGCACCGGGTCGATCGATGCGGGTGCTCCGCGCCGTCGTCGCCGCCCGTGACGAGACGTACGAGCCGGGCGAGTCGACGCTGGAGGCTCGCATCCGGCGGGTGATCCGCCGCAAGGGCTTCCCGGCGCCGGTGGGCCAGCACTGGGTTCGTGACGGCTCGTTCGTGGCCCGCCTCGACTTCGCCTACCCAGAGGTCAAGGTGTACTTGGAAGGCGACGGCTTCGGGTTCCACCGCTACGCCTCCGACCTCGACCGAGACGTCAGGCGCCGCAACGGACTCGTCGAGCGAGGTTGGATCGGCCTGCACTTCACATGGCGGATGAAGGACGCCGAGATCGAGGCCAAGCTCGCCGCCTTGTACGACCGCGCCGCCCGGATGTGGCGGCTGCCGCGGTGATGGCGGGCCGGCGGCAGTTCGCGTTCGCGCAGCCACCGCCGGCAATCAGCGACCGCTGCGCGAACGCGATCGGAATGTCAGAGGTATTGGCCGGTGGCGACCCGCTCGATCGCACGGCCGCCCTTCGGATCGTCGTCCTTGCCCTCGTTGACCAGCGTGCGGATGAACACGATCCGCTCGCCCTTCTTGCCAGAGATCTTCGCCCAGTCGTCCGGGTTCGTCGTGTTCGGCAGGTCCTCGTGCTCCTTGTACTCCTGCTTGATCGACGCCAAGAGGTCGTCCACCCGGACACCCCGCTCCCCACCGTTGATCACCCGCTTGATGGCGAGCTTCTTCGCCCGTCGCACGATGTTCTCGATCATCGCCCCGGACGCGAAGTCCTTGTAGTAGAGGACCTCCTTGTCGCCGTTCTGGTACGTGACCTCGAGGAATCGATTGCGCTCGTCCTCTCGATACATCTCCTCGACCGTTGCCTCGATCATCTCCGGCACGCTCTGGCCGGCGGCGATGGGGATCTCGGTCGTGAGGTACTGGGAGAAGATCTGCGTTGCGGCGGCCCCGTTCGGGCGCTCGATCTTGATCTTCACGTCGAGTCGGCCCGGCCGCAGGATCGCCGGGTCGATGAGGTCCTCGCGGTTCGTCGCGCCGATCACGATCACGTTGCGCAGACCTTCGACGCCGTCGATCTCGGCCAGCAGCTGCGGCACGATCGTCGACTCCATGTCGGAGCTGATGCCCGAGCCGCGCGTCCTGAACATCGAGTCCATCTCGTCGAAGAACACGATGACCGGCCAACCCTCCTCGCTCTTCTCCCGCGCCCGCTGGAAGACGAGCCTGATCTGGCGCTCGGTCTCGCCGACGTACTTGTTGAGGAGCTCCGGGCCCTTGATGTTGATGAAGTAGCTGCGGCCCTTCTCGTCGCCCGTCGCTGACGCCACCTTCTTGGCGAGGCTGTTGGCCACCGCCTTGGCGATCAGCGTCTTGCCGCACCCTGGCGGCCCATACAGGAGGATGCCCTTCGGCGCCGGCAGGCGATGCTCCACGAACAGGTCCCGGTGGAGGAACGGCAGCTCGACCGCGTCGGCGATCTGCTCGATCTGGTCGTCGAGGCCGCCGATGTCGCTGTAGGCGATGTCGGGCACCTCCTCGAGCAGCAGGTCCTCGACTTCCGGTCGGGGCAGCTTCTCCAGCAACAGGTTCGAACGCGGATCGAGGCGCATCGTGTCGCCAGGGCGCAGGTGCATCCCGCGAACGGCGTCGGCCATCTCGCACACGAGCTCCTCGTCGGCGCGGCCCACGACCAGTGCGCGAACGCCGTCCTCCATCACCTCTTTGATGGAGACGACCTCGCCGGTCAGCTCAGGAGCGCGGGCAAGGACGACGTTGAAGCTCTCGTTGAGGACGACCTCGCTGCCCCGGTCGAGCTGGTCGATGTCGATGTCCGGGTGGGTCGACACCTTCATCTTGCGGCCGCTCGTGAGGATGTCGACGGTGCCGTCCTCGTTCTTGCCGACGATGACGCCGTACGCCGACGGCGGTTGGGTGAGCTTGTCGACCTCGTCGCGGAGGGCGGCGATGTGCTCGCGAGCTTCGCGGAGGGTGTAGCTGAGCTTCTCGTTCTGGGCGACGGCCTGCGCCAATTGGCCTTTGGTTTCGAGCAGGCGCTCTTCAAGTGCGCGAACGCGCTTCGGCGCGTCGGCCATGCGGGTGCGGAGGTGGGCGATCTCCTCGTTCAGCGCGTCGACCTGGGCGTGTAATGCCGTGGTGGTCTCATCACCTGACTGGGGCACGCTGGCCTCCTTCCCATCGCTCTGCGATCGAACCTACACGCGAGGTCGCGATGCGCTGCGGCATGTTCTGCGTGCCATGCGGCAGGGCGGTGACGATCGCGTTTCCACGCGATCCACCGTGTAAAGTCGACGACAGCTCGCGTACCCGCCGACGAAAGGCTCCACGATGAAGGTCTGGATCGATCAGGACTTGTGCACCGGGGACGGTCTCTGCGAGGAGATCGCGCCGGACGTGTTCACCCTGCTCGACGATGGTCTCGCCTACGTCAAGGAGGGGGCGACGATCTACGCCGCGGCCAAGGGCAACCCCGAGGGCGCCGAGGGACTCGCCAACATCCCCGACGGCCAGCTCGACGCAGTGATCGAGTCCGCCGAGGAGTGCCCCGGCGAGTGCATCTACATCGAGCCCTGATCGTCTGGCGGCGGCTCGCCGCCTAGGGCACATCGGCCGACGCGCGCTCCGCATCACCCTGGAGGAGGCGCCCGCCGGGACCGAGATACCTCGCCACCGTCAGAAAGCCGGTGTGGGCCACCATCCGGTGGTCGGGCCGCACTGCGGCTCCCTCGATGTGCCAGGTGCGATGGAGCACCTCGGTCGTGCGGGCGTCGATCCACCGGCCCCGCAGCGTCTCGCGAACCTGTGACGCCTGGATGATGCTCGGCGTGTAGGCGACGAAGATCCCGCCGGCGTGGAGCACGCGCTCGGCGTGCGGGACGACCCGCCAGGGTTCGGGCAGGTCGAGGAGGACCCGGTCGAACGGTCCGTCATCGATCCCCTCGTAGCTGTCGCGGAGCTCGACCTGGTAGCGATCGAGGGCCGCCGTCCCGAGGAAGCTGCGCACGTTTGCTCGGGCCCGGTTGGCGAAGTCCTCGCGGAGCTCGTAGCCGACGATGTCCGCGCCCCACCGCAGCATGGTCATCGAGAGCGCGCCCGAGCCGACGCCGGACTCGAACACGCGCTGACCGGGACCGATGTCGGCCATCATGCAGATCGGCGCCAGATCCTTGGGATAGATGACCTGGGCGCCGCGAGGCATCTCGACGACGAAGTCCTCGAGGGTCGGGCGCAGCACGGTGTACTCCGCACCCCGTGTGGACCGCAGGACGACACCCTCGGGCGAACCCACGATGTCGGCGTGCGGCACGTAGCCGGCGTGGCTGTGGAACTCTCCGCCCTCGGCCAGCACGATGAGGTAGCGCCGGCGCTTGACGTCGAGCAGCAGCACCCGGTCCCCGACGCGAGCGGCCCACTCACGGTGATCCCGGATTGCGTTCGCGCAGCGACGCCGGGCCAGCCAGCGCCCGATGAGCAAACGCGCTCATCGACGGCCGCGCCGCGCCATCAACACCTCGACGGGGACTGGCTCGTGGGCGGCGGACGTCTCGACCAGGCGGCAGAACGCGCAGATCTCGCCCGTCGTCGGCGCACCGCACCGCGAGCACGTCGAGAGCGCGGCAACCTCGGTCGCCCGGTGCTCGGAGAGCACCGGGCCCATCCGCTCGAGGAACCCGAGGTAGAACGAGGCCTTGGTGCCGGGCGAGCGGGCCTCGAGCTCGTTCAGCGTGGCCTTGTAGCCGAGGTGCCGGTTGCCGGCCGCCATCGGGCACTCCTCGACCTGGTAGTCGATGCCCCGCGTGATGCACCACGCAGCCGTCTCCCGTTCGGTCAGCCGGACGAGCGGCTTGATCTTGCGCGGGAAGCCGCCGCCGGCCGGGAGGACGGGCATCTGCCTGGCCAGGTAGTCCACATCCCAGCGCAAGGTGTTGCCGAGCAGCACGGCCGCCTCGTCGTCGAGGTTGTGTCCCGTCGCGATCGCGCTGTAGTCGCCGTCCCGCGCGGCATCATCGAACAAACGCCGCTTGGACAGGCCGCACGCCGAGCACGGGACGCGACCGGTCGCTCGAGCGGCGGTCGGCACGTCGTAGCCGAGGTCGGCTCGGAGATCCACGCGTTTGAGCGTCAAGCCCCGGGAGGACGCGAACTCCTGCGCGAACGCGCCGCTCTCGTCGCTGTAGTCGCCGATCCCGAGGCCGATGTACAGGCCGTCGGCGTCGTAGCCCAGATCGAGGAGGAGGTCCCAGAGGGCCAAGGAGTCCTTGCCGCCACTGACGGCCACCAGCACGCGCTCACCCGGCGCCAGCATCGAGTGGTCGGCGATCGCCTTCTCGACCTGTCGGCGGCACAGCTGCTGGAGGTGCTCGGCGCAGAAGTTGGCGTTGTGTCGCGGCAGGTCGATGATCGCCGGCCCGCGACAGACTCGGCACTTCGACACAGCGGCTCAGCCCCCCGAGATGACGGGACGCACCTCGACCAGGTCGACATCCTCGAGTCGCTCATCTCCTGGCACGAGCGTCCCGTTGCGGATCACGAGGTGCGCCTCGCGATCCAGCCCGAGCTCGTTCAGCAGCGCCCGCACCGTGCGCGCCCCGGCGACGTCGACTTCCCGTCGCGGGTTGCGCAGCAGCACCTTCACCGCTTGGGCACGTCGCGCGAGGTGACGCCGCGCAGGATCAGGGACTGCCCGGGCAGCAGGCGCTCGACGGCGACGGTCCGGGGATCGCTGTCCATCAGCCGCCGCAGGACGCGCCGAGCGATGATCGCGAACATGACGTAGCGCCAGAACCGGTTCTCGCCCTTGACGCCTTCCACCATCGCCTTGCGGACGACCAGCATCGAGGCCGTCGGCACGAGCGGCAGTCGGTGCGGCATGTCACACCCTCCGGATCTCGACGAACGTGGTCTTCTTCTTCCCGCTGCGCCGACCGAGCAGGAAGATGATGACCGTCAGCAGCACGCCGACGCCGCCGGCAACGGTCAGCAGGGTCGACTTGCGGTCCCCGACCTGCTTCTTGACGCCGTCTTGGATGTTGCGGAAGCTGCGTTCGAGATCAGCCCGGGTGATCGGCTCGTCGGGCGTCGTCGGCGCCGCCTTCTTGGCCATCACTTCGGCTCCTTGTTGAGGCTGTCCCGGTTGATGCGGGTGATCGCGAGCGCTGCGAAGCCAACGGTGACGAGCAGTGCGATGAGGTAAGGCACCCATGACCACGAGCCGGTGGCCGACCACGTCCACTCGAACTGCAGCAGTCGCAGCAGGCCGAAGACGACCAGCGACAGGCCGAGGCCGAGGCAGAGCGCGCCGAGCGCGCCCATGGCCAGCCACTTGCCGGCGCCCTTCAGCGGGCCGACCGTCTCCTGCAGCGCGTACGCCTTGACCAGGTCGACGACGTCGCCGATCGAGTCGGCGTCGGCGGCGCGGTCGTCGCGAGGCGGGCGCGTCTGCTGGGCCGTCATCCAGGAGGTTCTAGCACGCGACCGCCTGGGTCAATCGGGAGCGTCGCCGAGGCGGAAGCGCAACATGGCCTCGGCGTCGTCGAGCGCTGCGGCGAGGCCGTCGAGGCGGGCCGCCGGCGTCGGCGCGCAGAGGAGCCGATAGGTGTCGGCGGGGCCGACCGGCGCCAACGCCGTCAGGTGGTAGCTCGCGACGAGGGGTTCGTCACTGATCATCCCGAGGTCGAAGTCAGCGGGCGCCTCTCCGAGTTCGGCAGCCAGGGCGAGGACCGCCTGGAGCCGGGTCGTGAGGTCGTCGATGCGTTCGCGCAGTCCCGGCTGATCGACATCGTCGTCCGGCCAATCGTCGACGTCGGCGATCGGGTACGGGTCGTCCGGGAGCCAGGTGTTGATGCGGATCCGGCGGGTGCCGACCGCCACGAGCGCGTAGCGGCCACCCTCCAGGGCTTCGACGCGGACCATCCGAGCCACCGTGCCGACGTCCGAGCGCTGGTCTCCCCCGCCGACCTCCCAACCCCTGGCGATCAGCGCCACGCCGAACTCGGGGTCGCCGGTGTCGTCGGCGAGGCAGTCGATGACGAGCTGGCGATAGCGCGGCTCGAAGACGTGCAGCGGCAGCACCGCCCCTGGTAGCAGCACGGTACCCAGCGGGAACATCGGCATCACGGCGATGCGGGCCACCGTACGCGCCGTTTGTGCGCCTGGCGTGGCGGCAGGCCACGCCGGCGCACAAACGCACCGGTCACCGTGGTGCGAGCTGGGCCGGCGTCGGCCCGGACGGGTACGTCGCCAGCACCGTGGCCAGGCGGTCCCAGATCGGGCGGTACACGCTCTGATCGGTCAACGTCCCGGACGCGTTCAACAGCAGCGAGAACTCGATCGCCCCGCCACCATCGAGCGGCACGTACCCCGACAGCGTCTTCACCGCCGGCGGGTCGGCGTTGTACGGCGCGTTCCCGAGCGTCCCCGTCTTGGCCAGCAGCTTCCCGGCCAGCGGCGAGTCCGTGAAGATGTCCTGCAGCGTTCCCGAGACCCCTGCGACGGGGAGACCGGCACCGAACGCATCGGTGGGCGAGTGCCTGGCGAGCAGCCCGACGAACAGCCCACACGTCGCCCGGTCGTCGTTGCTCAACCCCGAGCCGTCGGCGATCACCACCCCGTTCATCGGCAGACCGGCCGCCGTGAGCGTCGACGTCATCACGGCGATCCCCGCATCCCTCGTGCCGGCCCCGCCCTTGGTGAACCCGAGCTCCTTCACCAGCAGCTCGGCTGTGTTGTTGTCGCTCGTCGACAGCATCTCCTTGACGACATCGCTCAGCGGCGCCGATTGCACCGAGCCCAGCACCGCCGCGCCGGCCGGCGCGGTCCCGTCCGACGGCGCCCCGGCGACGGTGATTCCTCGGGCGTTGAGCAGCTGCGTCAGCTCGGTCGCTGCGGCCAGCGACGGGTTGGTCGCCCGCTTCGGGTCGCCCGTGACGCGAGCGTCGTTGACGACGAGCGCGTCGTACGGCCCGGCCTCGATGCCGCGGACGTCGTTGACCCAGCTCGGCGCGAAGAACTCGTCGTCGTAGCGCGATCCATCGCCGACCACGCCGCCCTGGATCTGCGTCACCCCCGCCGTCGCGAGCGCGTCGACCAGCGCATCGAGCGACGTCGGCGTCATCACCGGGTTGGGGTCGTTGGCGACGGGATACGTCGAGCTCGTCAGCAAGGGATCGCCACCACCGACGAGGTAGAGGTCGCCGGCGACGACGCCCCCGACCGGCGCCGCACCAGCCCGAACCTCCGTCGTGAAGCGGTGGTCGGCGCCGAGGACCTCGAGGGCGACGTCGCCGGTCAGCAGCTTCTGGTTGCTCGCCGGGATCAACGGGATGTCGGCACGAACGGCACCCACCGGGGCGCCGTCGACCGCAACCGCCACGCACGACGGGTCATCCAGCGTCGCGCCGAACTCGGCGACCGCTGCCTGGAACGGCGGCAGGCTCACGTCGCGCGACAGCACGCCCGGAGCGCGACGGAACGAGAGCAGCGGGGTTGCCAGCGTCGGCGACGGAGCCGGCGGGGTGATCGTCGTGGGCGGCGGCGGCTCGTCGGCGGCGGCAGTCGACGCGCCCACCGCCACAGCGCGAACAGCGCGGCACCCGGCACGAGCGCCAGCACGATGAGCACCACGAGCGGGCTGAGGGCCCGCCGTCCTCGCGAGCTCACGACCTGCCGATCACCAGCCTCGCCGGGCCCGATACCGGGCGTCGCGGTACAGGTGGCCGAGGGCGGTGACGGCCCGGTTGCCGCTCGGATAGCACAGCCGCCCGCTGGCCCGCACGGCGACCGGCCCAGCGTTGTCGGGATCGGCGTGGGCCAGCTCGGTCGCCGTGAGGATCGGCTTTCCCGTCTCCCGGCTGAGCTCATCGGCGGCCTCGGCGAAGCGGGTGTCCTGGCGCTCGTGGTAGGCGACGATGCGCTCGAGGCCGTAGCCGGGGAAGAAGCGGCCGGCGCGCATCATGCGGGCCTGGTTCGATTGGATCCCGAGCCCGAGGTACACGATCGCGTGGACGTCGTCGTGGCGGGCCAGCAACGCCAGCACGTCCGGAATGGTGTCACGGGTCTCGCCGCCGGCGCAGTCGACCGGGTTGTTGCGGCTCCAGCGCGGAGGCAGCAGCGCGTCGATGGCGTCGCGCAGATCGTCGGGCAGCACGAGCAGCTCCAGATCGGGGTCCCGGGTGATGGCGTCGGCCGTGACGACGCCCCACCCCCGGCCGTCGTCAGCACGACGACGTTCGGTCCCGGGGGCGGTGGTTGCGGTCGCGAACGTGGCGGCCGCCTCGAAGGCCTCCTCGATCGTCTCCGCCCGGGTGATGCCAACCGACCGGCAGGCTCCATCGAACACCTTGTCGTTGGCGGCCAGGGCCCCGGTGTGGCTCGCCGCGGCGCGCGCCCCGCCCTCGGTGGCACCGCCCTTGACGAGCACCAGTGGCTTGCGCGCCGCAGCCTGACCGAAGCGCTCGACCAGGACACGACCGTCACCGATCCCCTCGACGTAGGCCAGGCCGACCGCCGTCGCCTCGTCGTCGGCGTAGTGGTCGAGGAAGTCGGCGACGCTGACGGCGGCGGCGTTGCCTGCCGAGACGGCCCGGCTGACACCGACACCGGACGCACGCGACAGGTTGAGGAAGCTGGACACGAAGTTGCCGCTCTGGCTGGCGATGCCGATGCGCCCGGCCGGCGGGTACGGGGCGACCATCTGGGCGCAGAGGTGGACCGGCGTGCTGACGACGCCCTGGCCGTTCGGGCCGGCCAACAGGATCCCGAGCTCGGCACAGAGGGCGACGAGCTCGGCCTCGGCCTGCTTGCCCTGCTCGCCCGCTTCCCCGTAGCCGGCGGACGTGACGAAGGCAGCGGTCGCGCCCTTGGCCGCGCAGGCCCGCAGCAGGGCGAGGTTGGCCGATGCCGGCGTGCACACGACGACGAGGTCGATCGAGTCGTCCGGGAGCTCCGACGGGTCGGCGACCGTTTGGACGTCGAGCACGACCTCGCGCTGGAGGTTGCTGCCGAAGACCCGCCCGACGTAGCCGGCGGCCAGCAGGTTGTGCATCACGACGAACCCGAACTTGCCGGGATGCGACGAGGCCCCCGCGACGAGGACGCCGCGGGGCTCGAACAGCGCTTTGAACTGAGCCGGAGTCGGCGTTCGCGCAGCAACGGCGGTGGCACCATCGCTCGCTGCGCGAACGCGGAGCTCGACCAGCGCGTCGACGGCGATCGGGACGCCGTCGGGGCTGACGATCAGCGGGTTGACGTCCACGCTCTCGATGTCGTCCTGCACGGCGACCGTCCCGAGCGCGACCAGGATCGCGGCCAGGGCATCTCGATCGACGGCCGCCTCGCCGCGGAACGCTCCGAGCAGGCGCTGGGTCGCCAGTTGGTCGATCATCTCGTGGGCCGTGACCTCGTCGAGCGGCGCCGGCCGGAACACCACATCAGCAACGGCCTCGGCGAGGATGCCGCCGAGCCCGAGCATGACCGTCGGCCCGAACTGGGGATCGCGCAGCACGCCGGCGATCAGCTCGCGGTTGCCCCGGATCATCGGGGCCACGACGAGGTCGACCTCCCCGTCAGCGGGTGTGGCCGCGGCGAGCAGCTCGACTGCGGCGTCGCGCACGGCGGCGGCGTCGCGATTGTTCAACTTGACGAGGCCCCGCTCGGTCTTGTGCGCGATCGCGTCTCCGTTGAGCTTCACGACCACCGGGAACCCGAGCTCGGCCGCCGCGGCGACCGCGTCGTCGGCCGTCGCGGCCCGCCGCTCGCCGGCGACCGGCACCCCGAACCCGGCGAGCAGCTGCTTCGACTCGGATTCGGACAGGGTGCGTGACGCCATCGCCCGCCAACGTACCGACGCGGCAGCGGCAGGGAGGTGATCAACCGGACGTGATCAGTGTCCAGGTGGGGCCCGCCCGACGCACTGGGCGGGCCCCACCTGTACCTCGACGGACCGTGGTGGGAACGGGCCGGAGGGTCTGCGTCAGCCGAGGGCGGCGACGCTCGATCGGTCGTAGGCGTTGCGCCGGGTGCGCCACACGAGTCGGCTCGTGGCCGGCACGTGGGCCGAGATGGCGGCGCGCTCTTCGTCGGTGACGTGGGCGTAGAGCCACGACAGTGAGAACCGCACCGGTCCGGTGGCGACCGCCCGCAGGGTCTCGCCGGCGACGACGGTGCGCTCCTCGGCGCTGAAGCACCCGGCGACGAGCGCGGTGAGCATGCGCTCCTCACGGTCGAGCTGCCCGGCCAGGACGTGGGCCAGGGCACCTGCGAGGTCGCTGGCCTTGCCGATCCAGAAGCGCTCCGACCCGAGGCCGAACGAGAGCACGCCGAGCGCGTCGCCGAGGTCCGACAGCAGCTCGTCGACGTAGCTGTGGTCGTCGGCGAGGACGTCGAGTGAGCGGTCGTCGAGGGCGCCCCGGGCGCCGAGCGTCGGCACGACGAGCGTGTCGATCAGCTCGTGGTGGCTGCGGACCTGGGCGGCGAACCCGCTGAACCAGCGGTCGAGCGCCTTCTGGCGCCGGCGGTCGGACACGGCCACCGTGGCGAGGGCGGTGTCGAGCTCTCGAGCGCTGGCGAGGATGGCCCGGCGCACGAGCGTGGCGGGGTCGATCGTGAGCTCATCGTGGTTCGGGACTTGGGTGGGGGCGGCTGCGTCGTTCATGCGGGGATCCGTTCCGTGCGTCGTGGACGGGACGTCGGTCATCGTCGGTGCGAGTGCATGACGTCGACATGATGAGCGCATGAGGTCGCCGCTGATACGCAGCGGTGCGTCCGACTGGTCCACGAGCGGTAGTACGCCCGGTCGGTCGCCGCGGTTCGCGGCACGTAGGTGCCGGGCGGCGGCGACACGGCGTAGGTGAGCACCGCCGTGGCCGCGAGTCGACCGGTCGACACGGCTGTCGCCTCCGCCTGGCCGAAGACCACACGGCGGCCTCGACGCACCACCCAGCCCTCGGCGACGACGTCGGAGTCGATGACCCCTTCCATGAACTGGACGTGGAGGTCGACCGTCGCGTACCTGCTGCCCTCGGGCAACGAGGCTCCGATGGCCGGGACCAGCACCGAGTCGAGGAGCGAGGCGATGGCCCCGCCGTGCATCACGCCGCCGGCCTGCATCAGCTCGGGCCGGTAGACCAAGCCGCAAGCGGCAGTAGTCACGGCGCACGTCCTCGACCCGCAGCCCGATGAGCGACGCGAAGACGTCCCGGCGATCCTCGCTCGGCCGGCCGTAGCGCAGCCAGCGGGCCTTGGTCGCCGGATCGAGCTCCTCGTACTGGTCGGCGCGGCTCATCGGTTGGCGGCGATGTGCCCGTGCAGCAGGCGGGCCACGTCGCCGGCCAGCTCCTGGATGACGATGTGGCCGGCGGGCAGGACCTCGAGCTGGGCGTTGGCGATCCCGGCGGCCAGCGTCCGGGAGTGCGACACGTCGACCCAGCGGTCGTCCTCGGCTCCGATGACGAGCGTCGGTGCGGTGATCGAGCCGAGCACCGGCGTGATGTCGAGGGCGATGTCCAAGTCGAGCTGGGCCGCCGAGCCCGGCGCGATCGCGGTGGCGCCGACGGCGACGACCTCCTCGAACGAGTCCCACAGGGCGCCGATGGCGCCCGGCGTGAAGCCGTCGGCGACCGCGTAGCGCATGAACAGCGCCGTGTCGTCCGCGATGAGGCGCTTCCACAGGTCGAACGTGAAGATCATCCGCGGGTCGGAGACGGTCCAGCCGCAGAGCAGGGTCGCCGACGCCACTCGGTCACCAGCCTGTGCGGCGGTCGCTGCGGCGATCACCGCGCCGAGCGAGTACCCGGCGACGTGGAAGCGGTCGATGCCGACCTCGTCGAGCACCGCCAGCCCGTCGGCGACGAGCTGGTCGACGGTGAGGGCGCCCGTCGTCATGGACGACTCACCCGAACCCGGGAACTCCGGCTTGACGAACCGCAACCCGTGGTCGGCGGGGAGGGCGGCGATGACCATGTCCCACGCCAGTCGATCCATCGTCGTGCCGTGGTACAGGAGCAGCGCGGTGCCGTCGTCGGGACCGTCGAGGCCGTAGCCGATGGTGACGCCGTCGCGAACGAGCGTGGGCATCGCCGCAATGTAGGGCGGCGGTCAGCGTCCGTCGGGCACGAGCGCGGCGTGGAAGAACGCGAGGACGTGCTCGAGGCGCTGCTCGAGGGCGTCGCGAGCCGAGCGGGTCGCGGTCCAGCAGCCCGCCGAGGAACGGCGCGTCGGAGAAGTAGCTCAGCAGGGCGCCGTAGCCGGTGATCAGCAGCTGCTGCGGGGTCTTGCTGGCGGAAGTGTCCAGCGGCCATCTCCCGACCGAAGTAGTCGGCGGCGAGGTCGAACATCGGTCGCAGCACCGCGGCCAGGTCGATGCCGAGGTGGCTGCCACCGTCGATCGCCTCCCGGCGCACGAGGCGGACGTAGGCCGGGTTGTCCACGAAGAACTCGAAGCCGGCCCGCAGCACGAGCTCGACCTTGTCCCAGGCCTTGCGGTCCGAGGCCACGGCGGCATCGAGTCGGCTGAACCAGTCCGACAGCAGGTGCTCGAAGACCTCGCCGTACAGCGCCTCCTTCGACGGGAAGTGGTGCAGCAGGCTCGGGCGCCGGATGCCGACGCCCGCGGCGATGTCGTTGAGCGACGTGCCCTCGTAGCCGGCCATCGCGAAGCACGCGACGGCCTCGTCGAGGATCGCCTCGCGCGTGGTGCGGATCGTCGGTCGGGCCTGCGCCTCCTCACGATCTCCCACGACGCGCTGAGCCATGCCCACAAGCTATCGGGCGGCCTACCGACCAGTAGGTAGTCCTGCTACCCTCGACTCGATGCTGCAGACGATCCTCGTCGCCCTCGTCATCGGCTTCGGGATCTCGGTCCTCGCCAACATCTGCACCACGGTGTACCTGCACCGGACCTTGTCGCACCGGGCGCTCACCCTGAACCCGGCGGTTGACCAGGTGTTCCGGTTCCTCATCTGGGTCACGACCGGCATCCGGCCCCGCCAGTGGGTCGCCGTGCACCGCAAGCACCACGCCTTCACCGACGTCGAAGGCGACCCGCACTCCCCCGTCATCCACGGCTGGGTGAAGGTGCAGATCCAGAACGTCGCCATGTACAAGCGGGAAGCCGGCAACCCCGAGACGCTGGCCCGCTACGCCAAGGACCTCCCGCAGACGAAGATGGATCGCCTGTTCTACGACCACGCCCTGCTCGGGCTGGGCCTCGGCGTGGCGATCCTGGTCGCTCGTGTTCGGCTGGCAGGTCGGCCTGCTCGCCGCCTTCTTCCACGTCAACATCTACCTCGGCGGCTCGGCGGCGGTGAACGCCATCGGCCACCACTTCGGCCGCAAGCCCTACGACAACACGGCCGGCAACCTGCAGTGGCTGGCCTTCATCACCGCCGGTGAGGGCCTGCACAACAACCACCACGCCGCGCCGACCTCGGCGAAGCTCTCGCACCGCTGGTTCGAGATCGACTACGGCTGGTGGGTGATCAAGGTGCTGACGTGGCTGCGCCTGGCCCGGGTGCGCCTCAGCGAACTCCGGCTCACGCCGGCGGCCAAGGCCTCAGCGGCCCGCGCCGCGTAGCTGACCTCAGCTGACGTCGGCCGACCTCGGCTCAGCCGAGCGCGTCCTCGAGCAGCTTCCAGTTGATGAGGTGATCGAGGAAGGTGTCGACGTAGTCGGGGCGCCGGTTGCGGTAGTCGATGTAGTAGGCGTGCTCCCACACGTCGCACGTGAGGACCGCGGTCTGGCCGTGCTTCATCGGCAGGTCGGCGTTGCTCGTCGACGAGATCGCCAGCTTGCCGCCGTCGAGCGTCAGCCACGTCCAGCCAGAGCCGAACTGACCGGTCGCTGACGTCTTGAACTGCTCCTTGAACGTGTCGAAGGAGCCGAACGCCTCGTTGACGGCGTCACCGGCCGCGCCGCTCGGCGCACCACCGCCGCCGGGGGCCATCGACACCCAGTACAGGTTGTGGTTCCAGATCTGGGCGGCCTGGTTGAACTTCTTGCCCTCGGAGTTGAGGATGATGTCCTCCAGCGAGGCCTTCTCCTCGCTCGGCTCGAGCATGCCGTTGAGCGTGTCGACGTAGGCCTTGTGGTGCTTGCCGTAGTGGTACTCGAAGGTCTCGGCCGACAGGTACGGCTCGAGAGCGGTCGTGTCGTAGGGGAGCTCGGGCAGGGAGAAGGGCATCTGGGTTCCTTCCGCAGGTGGTGACGGACGTTCTCTCCCCCATGGCATAGCCGGTCCAAACAGGTGGCGCCAACGGGTGCACCGCGCGTTCGCGCAGGTGCGGCTGGTGGGCACGCCGTTGCTGCGCGAACGCGATCACACCCGCTTGACGGCGCAGAGGGTGTAGCTGTGGGGCAGGCGCTCGGGGCGGTCGACGAGTCGGAACTCGCCGCCACCGATGTCGGCCATGTGGCCGGGGAGCGCATCCCACGGGACGCTGTCGTGCTCGATGAGCATCGTGAGATCGAGGCCGTGGTCCAAGAGGGCGGTCACGATCTGGCCGAGGCCGTGGTTCCACTCGATCGTCGTGTTGTGCGCGAACTCGACGTCGGTGGCGACGTACGTGCCGTCGGCGACGAAGCGCGTGCCGCCCGGCTGCTCGAAGTAGGGGTGGTCGAGCAGCAGGAGGCCGTCGGGCAGTCGATCAGCCGTCGCCCAGAGGACCGGGTGGCCCTCGCGGATGAACAAACGCCCACCCGGGCACAGGAGGGCGCTGACGACCCCGGCCCACCGGTCCACGCTCGGGCAACCAGCACAAGGCGCCGATGCCGGTGTACACGAGGTCGAAGGACTCGCGTTTGAGCACCTCCGGCGCGTCGTACAGCTCCGATTGGACGAACGCGACGTCGGCACCGGCGCGGGCGGCGAGTCGTCTGGCCTCGTCGAGCGCGGGGGCCGAGAAGTCGAGGCCGGTCATGCGGGCGCCGAGGCGGGCGAGCGACACGGTGTCGGTGCCGATGTGGCACTGCAGGTGCACGCCGCGTCAACCCGGCGACGTCGCCGAGGCGCGGCAGGTCGAAGCGGACGACCTCGCTGAGGAACGCCGGATCGTCGAAGCGGTCCAGGCCGTAGTCCGGGGAGGCGGCGTGGGCCGGGACCCGCTCGTCCCAGTTCGCCCGGTTGAGATCGACGTACTCGGGCACGCCCGACGATGCCACGCCGCCGAGGCGAGGGCCAGCATGATTACCCTCGCCGCCCATGCACATCGTCGCCGCGCTCTTCGTCGAGAACTTCGAGATGCGGCAGGCGCCCGGGCCGTCCGCCCGCATCGACATCACCGGCGCGATGTTCTCGATGGTCGCACCCGAGCCGGCGCCGTTCACGATCACCCCACACCTGCTGGGGCTGATCTACTGCCCGCCGGCCGACCGCGGCGAAGGTGTCTTCGAGGTCGTGTTCCGGCGCACCGACGATCCCGATCAGCCGAACACCGACGAGGACACGGTCGCCCGCAACGTCAGCCCGTTCACCGTCGAACCCGGCAAGTTCACGTACCGACTGGTCCGCGGCGAGCTCGAGTTCGCCGACTACGGCCAGGTGTTCGCGCACTGCCGCGTCGACCGCGGCCCGTGGACGGTCGTGCCGTTCACCCTGCTGCCACCGGTCTGATATCGGCTCGTAGCTCTGCGTTCGCGCAGGACCGGCCGGCGCAGCCGCCGGTACTGCGCGAACACATCGTTGGGTAGGGTCGCCCTCGATGCCGACCACCCTCCCGCCCGACGTCGAGGCCCAGGCGATCAACATCATCCGTGGCTTCGCCATGGACGCGCCGCTGCGGGCCAAGAGCGGCCACCAAGGCACGGCGATGGCGCTCGCTCCGCTGGCCAACGTCCTGTACAGCCGCATCCTGAAGCACGATCCCGACGATCCCGAGTGGCCCGACCGAGACCGCTTCATCCTCTCGAACGGCCACGCCTCGATCCTCCAGTACTCGATGCTCTACCTGACGGGGTACGGACTGCAGCTCGCCGACATCGAGGCCTTCCGCTCGTACGACTCGCGCACGCCCGGTCACCCCGAGGCCCGGCACACGCCCGGCATCGAGGTCACCACGGGCCCGCTCGGCCAGGGTCTCGGCGACAGCGTCGGCATGGCGATCGCCGAGCGCGTGCTGCGCCAACGTTTCGGCGCCCAGCTGATCGACCACCACATCTTCGTGATCGCCGGCGACGGCTGCTTCATGGAGGGCGTCAGCCACGAGGCGGCGTCGCTCGCCGGTCACCTCGGGCTCGGCCGCCTCATCGTGGTCTACGACGACAACCGGGTGACGATCGACGGCAGCACCGAGCTGTCGTACTCCGACGACGTCGGCGGTCGCTTCGAGGCCTACGGCTGGAACGTCCACCTCCTCGGCGAGGTCGGCGACGACTGCGACGCCCTCGAGGCCGCGCTGCTCGAGGCCAAGGCCGACGACACCCGCCCCCACCTCCTGATCCTGCGCTCGCACATCGGGACGCCGTCACCCGATCACACCGACGATCCCGCCGCCCACGGCAACCCCTTCACGGCCGAGGACGTCACCCGCACCAAGGCGGTCATGGGGATCCCGGACCAATCGTTCTGGGCGCCCGAGGAGGTCGTCGCGACCTATCGCGACACCGCCCGCCAGCGGGTCCGCGACGACAAGGCGGCATGGGTCGAGGCGTTCGATGCGCTCGACGGCGAGGTGCGCGCAGCTTGGGACGCGGCCTGGAACGGCACCGGCCTGAAGGGCTGGGAGGACCTCCTGCCCACGTTCAAGCAGGGCGAGGAGGTGGCCACGCGCCAGGCGATGGCCAAGATCCTGGGCGCCGTGTTCGATTCCTTCCCGGGGATGGTCTCCGGCGCCGCCGACCTCACCGGCAACACGGGCGTCAAGCTGTCCGCCGACGCCGGCCACCAGACGGCCGAGAACCCGGGCGGGCGTCAGGTCTACTACGGCATCCGCGAGCACGGGATGGGCACCGCCGCCGTCGGGATGGCGATGCACGGCGGGATCCTGCCGTTCACCGGCACCTTCTTCGTGTTCCTCGACTACATGCGCCCGCCGGTGCGCCTCGCCGCGCTGTCCAAGGCCAAGGTCGTCTTCGTCTGGAGCCACGACTCGGTCGGCGTGGGCGAGGACGGCCCGACGCACCAGCCGATCGAGCACATGGCGACGCTGCGGGCGATCCCCGACCTGCAGGTGATCCGCCCGGCCGACGCCAACGAGACCCTCGCCGCCTTCCGCGCCGCCGTCGGCCATGACGAGGGCCCGACGGCGATCGTCCTCACCCGCCAGGGCGTGCCGGTCTGCACCGACGGCTCGGCCGTCGAGCGCGGCGGCGCCATCGTGGCCGACGCCAAGGATCCGGCCCTGGTCATCGTCGCCACCGGCAGCGAGGTGTGGGTCGCGCTGGACGCGGCGAAGGAGCTGACCGCCGACGGCATCCTCACCCGCGTCGTCAGCCTGCCGAGCTGGGATCGGTTGCGCGCCCAAGGCCCGGAGTACCGGGCGAGCCTGTTCCCCACGGGGGTGCCGGTGCTGTCGGTCGAGGCCGCGTCGACGTTCGGCTGGGCCGAGTTCGCCGACGCGTCGATCGGGATCGACCGCTTCGGCGTCAGCGCACCGGGCAGCGAGGTGCTGCAGCGCCTCGGCATCAACGTCGAGCACGTCGTGGAGACGGCTCGCACGCTCGTAGGTTGAACGACAGAACGACGCAGCAACGCAGACGCTGAAGGAATGGTGATGGAGCGACTGATCCGCCTGTACGAGGAGTTCGGCCAGAGCCCGTGGCTGGACAACCTGAAGCGCGGCTACCTCACGTCGGGTGAGCTGGCCAAGCTCCGCGACGGTGGCATCCGCGGCCTGACCTCCAACCCGACGATCTTCCAGAAGGCGATCGCCAACTCGTCCGACTACGACGAGCAGTTCAAGACCATCGCCAACGACTCGACGCCGATCGTCGACGACTACTGGGCGCTCGTCACCAAGGACATCCACGGCGCGTGCGACGTGTTCGACCCGCTCTACGAGTCGAGCGACGGCGGTGACGGCTTCGTCAGCGTCGAGGTCGCGCCGTCGCTGGCCCACGACGGCCCCGGCACCGAGGCGGCCGCCCGCCACCTCCACACCACGATCAACCGCCGCAACCTGCTGGTGAAGATCCCGGCGACGGCCGAGGGCGTCGCCCCGATCCAGGCGATGCTGAGCGAGGGCCGCAGCATCAACATCACGTTGATCTTCAGCCTCGAGCGCTACCAGGAGGTCATGGAGGCCTACCTCGCCGGGCTCGAGGCCTACGCGGCGACCGCCGGCGCCGACCTCTCGAAGGTCGCCAGCGTGGCCAGCTTCTTCATCTCCCGCGTCGACACCGAAGTCGACCGTCGGCTCGACGCCATCGGGTCGCCCGAAGCGCTGGCGCTGCGTGGCAAGGGCGCGGTCGCCCAGGGCAAGCTGGCCTACCGCGAGTTCCAGCGGACGTTCAGCGGTCCTCGCTGGGAGGCGCTGGCCGCCAAGGGTGCCCGCGTGCAGCGGCCGCTGTGGGCGAGCACGTCGACGAAGAACCCGGCCTACCCCGACACGCTCTACGTCGACGAGCTGATCGGCCCGCACACCGTCAACACGCTGCCCGATGCCACGATCGAGGCGTTCGCCGACCACGGCACGCTCGCTCGTCGGGTGGACGCCGACATGGACGAGGTCGATGCGGTCTGGAAGGGCCTCGCCGACGTCGGCGTCGACATGGACGACGTCGCAGCCACGCTCGAGCGCGAAGGGCGTGTCGAGCTTCGAGAAGAGCTTCGACGAGCTCCTCGACACGTTGCAGGCGAAGTCGGCCGAGCTCACCGGCGACTGACCCCGATGGTCGGGCGGGCGGACGGCGACCACGTCGAGGCGCTGGTCGCTGCGGCGCTGCAAGACCTGGCGCCGGGCGTCGATCGGCGCAACGCCGAGCAGCTCCTGGGCAGCGCGATCGGATTGCTCGGGGACGACCCCGATCCGCTCGACCTCAAGATCGCGGCCGCCGCGATGACCGAGATGCGCGAGGCGTTCGCCGTGTTCGCGCCCTATCGCGACGTGCCGAAGGTGACGGTGTTCGGCTCGGCTCGCACGGCGCCGGACGATCCGGTGTACGCCCAGGCCGACCGGATCGCCCGCGATCTGGCCGCCATGGGCTGGATGGTCGTCACCGGCGCCGGGCCCGGGAATCATGCAGGCGGCGATGGAGGGCGCCGGGCGCGAGCACAGCATCGGCGTCGCCATCCGCCTGCCGTTCGAGCAGGGCGCCAACCCGGTGATCGCCGGGGACGACAAGTACGTCACGATGCGCTACTTCTTCACCCGCAAGCTGATGCTGGTCAAGGAGAGCCGAGCGTTCGTGTCGCTCCCCGGCGGGTTCGGGACGCTCGACGAGACGTTCGAGCTGCTGACGCTGACCCAGACCGGCAAGGGCCTGCCGGTGCCGATCGTGCTCCTCGACACGCCGGGCGACCCGTTCTGGCAGCAGATCGACGAGTGGATCCAATCGTCGCTCATCGAGCGGGGGCTCGTCGGTCCCGCCGACCGCAGCCTGTACCTGGTCACCGCCTCAGCACAGGAGGCGACGGCCGAGATCACCCGCTTCTACGCCAACTACCACTCGATCCGCTACGTGGGCGACAACCTCGTGCTGCGCCTGCTGCACAGTCCGACCGACGCCCAGCTCGCCGACCTCAACACACGGTTCGCGGACTTGGTGGCGCGGGGCCGCATCGAACGAGCAAACCCGTTCGACATCGAGCGCCGCCACAGCGACCACGTGGAGCTGCCGCGCCTGCGGTTCGTGTTCCGGCGCCACCGCTCCGGTGACCTGCGGGCGCTGATCGACGCCGTCAACGGGTTCGTATCACCCGTCGGCGCACGCGCTCCGGAGTGATCACGCGTTCGCGCACCAGTGGCGATCCACCACGCCCTGGTGCGCGAACGCAGGATCAGAGGCCGTCGGCGAGCAGCCCGAACTGGCGGTAGACCTCGGCGGCGTCCCAGAAGCTGCGGACGGCGACGATGCGGTCGTCGCGAACGGTCAGGAAGTCGACACCCTCCATCGTGATGCGCCGGTCCGTCGGTTCCGGGGCGATGTCGCCGTACGGGCCGACGTGGCGGCCGGACGTCCGCCACCACAGCGCCACCCGATCACCCTGGACGATCAGGTCGAGGACCTCGGTCGCGACCTCGGTGAACGCCCCGATGTAGCGCTCGACGTCCTCCCGCAAGACGTCGACGGTGCTGCCCTCGAAGCCCGTCATCGCCGTCACGGCGTCGGGCGCGACGTGGCGGTCGATGGCCGAGATGTCACCGACACCCCACAGTTCGTGATGGAATCGGCGGATCAGGTCTTCGGTGGTGCGTTCCGACACGGTCCCATCCGTAGCACGCCGGGCGCGCCCGGTCGGGCCCGAAGCGCCTCGTCCGGCGGCCATGCGCCGGGTCGGTAACACACCGTTCACGGAGCCGACACGCCGCTGCATCGGTGATCGGCCACGGTTATCGCTGGGAGGAGATGCGTGGGCGACATCGCACCTGAGCTGGACAACGTGCACCCGGCGCTGGCGGCGTGCTGGCACCCGGTGTGCCGCTCGACCGACGTCGCCGACGGCGCGATCGTGCGCATCCGCCTGCTCGGCGAGGACTGGGCGATCGCCCGCATCGACGGACACGTCGTCGCCCTCGCCGATCGCTGCCCGCACCGCGGCTCGCCCCTCAGCGCCGGCTGCGTCGTCGACGGCACCGTCCGCTGCGCCTACCACGGGTTCCGCTTCCGCGGCGACGGGCGTTGCGTCGCGATCCCGGCGCTCGGCCCGGCGGCGACGATCCCGCCCAAGGCCGACGTTCGCGCTGCGGCGGCGGTCGACGAGCGCTATGGCCTGGTCTGGCTGGCGCCGGAGCCGCCGCTGGCCCCGATCATCGAGGTGCCCGAGTGGGACGACCCGGCGTTCGTCGTCGCCCCGTTGCCCGATCAGGAGTGGCAGGCCGGGGCGGCGCAGATGGTCGACAACTTCTTGGACCTCGCCCACTTCCCGTTCACCCACCTCGGCACGTTCGGGGATCCCGACGACATCGAGGTCCCGCCGTACTCGGTCGAGCGCGACGGGCTGGCGTTCACGTGCGACTACGTCCACTCGACGAAGCGATTGGCCGATTCGATGGGTACCGAGGCGTTCGAGGTGGCGCCCCGCCGTTCGACGTGGTGGTACGTCGCCCCGTTCGCCATCCGGCTGCGCATCGACTACCCGGCCGACGACGTCGTGCTGACGATCCTGTTCTTCCACCAGCCGGTCGACGCCACCACGACGAAGCTGTACTGCTTCGACATCCGCAACGACATCGCCGACGGACGCACGGCGATCGAGGACACCGTCGCCTTCCAGCTCGCCGTTGCCGAGGAGGACCGCGTGCTGCTCGAGCGGATCGTGTCCAAGGCCGTGCCGCTCGACGTGCAGGCCGAGGTCCACACCCGCGCCGACCGGATCACGCTCGAGATGCGGCGGGTCCTGCTCGACCTGGTCCGTGCCGCCGACGCTCGCGTTGGTGCAACACCATGACGTTGGCGATCACTCGCGCCCAAACGCTCCAGATCCCGCGCTGGCTGGCCCCACTCGCCGGGCTGGCCGTCGTCCTCGCCCTGTGGATCATCGGTGGACGCGCCGGCTGGGCCAACGGGATGGTCGTCACGCCGGCCGAGGCGATCAGCCCGATCGTCGGCGACACCCGTGACCTCTACTGGCGGGCGACGCGGGCGACGCTGTGGTCGGCGACGCGCGGCCTGGTCATCGGCGGCGTGCTGGCGTTCGTCGCCGCCCTGCTCACGGCCACCGTGCCGCCGCTGCGGCGGGCCATCAACCGGCTCGCGGCACTGGCGAACGCGGCGCCGTGGGTCGCCGTGGCCCCGTGCCTGCTCGTCGTGCTGGGTCGCGACAACGGCCCGACGGCCGTGGCGGCGCTCGCCGTGTTCTTCTTCGTGTTCGTCGGGGCCACGGTGGGGCTGTCGGCCGCGCCGCGCAGCGCCCACGACGTGCTCACCGCCCTCGGCGCCCCGCGTTCGGTCAGGGTGCGCACGGTGCAGCTGCCCGGCTGCTGGCCGTCGCTCCTGGACGGGCTCAAGCTGGCCGCGCCCGCCGCGCTGGCCGGCGCCATCTTCGGCGAGTGGTACGGCGCCGAGCGTGGCCTCGGCGTCCTGCTGCTCAGCGGCATGCAGAGCGGCCGCGCCGAACGGCTGTGGGCCGCCTCCCTGCTCGAGCGCGGCGTGCGGTCTCCTCGCGTTCGTGCTCTTCGCGCTGGTCCGCCGGACCCTGGTGAACAAATACGGATCTTCGGTCGTGCGGACCGACGAGCCGGTGTCCGGCGAGCGCCACCTGGTGCGGACCGGTCTGGCCGAGCTGGCCACGGCGATCGTGCTCGGCGTCGTGCTGGTGACGATCTGGTGGGCGTGGATCGAGCTCGCCGACGTCTCCCCGATCGTCGTGCCCCGGCCGTCGCGGGTCTGGGAGGACCTCGTCGACGATCCGGGGGCCTACCTCAGCGCAACCGGGGCCACGTTGCTGACCGCCTCGATCGCCCTCGTCATCGGTGTCGTCGCCGGTGCCCTCGCCGCCGTGCTCGCCGCCCGCACCCGGTTCCTCGCCGGCGCCATCGTGCCGATCGTCGTCGTGATGGCGGCCACCCCGCTCGTCGCCCTGCTCCCCCTGTTCGCCCGAGTGCTCGGCTACCAGCCGTCGACGGTCCGCTACCTCGCCGCCGTGTGGGTGTTCTTCCCCGTCTTCGTCTACACCCGGTCCGGGCTGGCCGCGGCCTCCCCGCAGGCGGTCGACGCCCTCGACGCGATGGGTGCTCCGTCCGGCCGCCGCTTCCGGCTGCTGACCGTGCCCGCCGCCGTCCCGCACCTCGCCAGCGGCGTCCGCATCGCCGCCGGCTCGGCCGTCATCGCCGCCGTCGTCGGCGAGAGCCTGATCGGCAAGGACGGGCTCGGCGTCCAGTTCTCCAAGGCCTACCGCCAACTGCAGCTGCCCCGTGCGTTCGGGGCGGCGATCGTCATCATCGTCGTGGCCGTCGTGGTGTTCGCCGCCGCCGGCGCCCTCGAACGTGCCGTCCACCGCCGTTGGACCTGACCTCCGTTCCGCCCATCGACCCGTCACCACTGAAAGCGAGACCGTCATGCCAACCCGCCGCTCGTTCCTCGGCCAGTCCGCCCGGCTCCTCGGGGGTGCCGTGCTCATCGGGCCACCGCTGCTGGCGGCGTGTGGTGGTGACGACGATGACGACGCCGGTGCGACGACGACCGGCGCCGCCGCGACGACCGCAGCAGCCGGCACCACCGCCGGCACGACGCCCGATCCGTCCGGGACGGTGCGCACCGCCTTCAACTGGGTCCCCGACGTCGAGTGGTCGGCCTGGTACCTCGCCGATGCCAACGGCCTGTTCGCGGCGCAGGGCGTCACGAGCCCGTTCGTCCACGGTGGTCCGAACACCCCGGCCGTCGCCCAGGTGCTGGCGGCCGGCGACGCCGACATCGGGGTCGCCAGCGACGAGTTGCAGCTGATCCAGGCCAACAAGGAGGGCGCCGACTTCGTGATCCTCGGCGCCATGTACCAGCGCTCGCCGAACGGCATGGTCTGGCTCGCCGACACCCAGATCGCCACCGCCAAGGACCTCGTCGGCAAACGGCTGGGCCTGACGACCGGCGACGAGATCCGCGTCAACGCCATCTTCAAGATCAACGGCCTCGAGCCCGACTACGAGACGGTGCAGATGAGCTTCGACCCGCAGCCGCTGATCGACGGTGATGCCGACGCCATCACGTGCTACGTCACCAACCAGCCGATCCAGCTGCAGCTGAAGGGGATCGCCAACAAGTCACTGCCGAACTCCGACTTCGGGCTCAAGGCCTACGGCGACGTGCTGTTCGCGTCGAAGAAGTACGTCGCGGCCAACCGCGACCTGCTCGTGCACTACTTCGCCGGGCTGCTGGCCGGCGTCGAGGCCAACGTCGCCGATCCGAAGGCCGTCCTGCCGCTGCTGACGGACGACTACGGCAAGGACGCCGACATCGACCTGGCCTACAGCGAGGCCGGCAACCCGGCGTACATCGCCCTCCTCGACTCCGACTACACCAAGGCCCACGGTCGCCTGTCGATCGACCCGGCGTACCTCGAGGGCGAGGTGTACCCGAGCTACGAGGCCTCCGGCGAGACCGACCTCCCGCCCGTCTCCGAGCTGCTCGACGCGACGGTGATGGCCGACGCCCATTCATTGACGTGAGCGAGCGAGTCTTCGAGCGAGCGAACCGGCGGCACGGTCCGTTTCTTCATCGGTGCTCTGGAGTCGCCTCGCGGTGCTCCGTCGAGCGACGAGATGGGGCACCGATGAAGATCACCGCGGTCGACGCGTTGGCGCTCGGGTACCGCAAGACGGACCCCCCGATGGCCCGCAACTTCGCCGTGCTGCGGATCGAGACGGACGCGGGGATCGTGGGCTGGGGCGAGGCCAGCACGAACTGGGGCCACATGTACCCGACGGTGTTCGTGGCCGCCATCCGCGACGTGTGCGCGGCCCCGCTGCTCGGCACCGACCCGACGGACGTGCGCGGCCGGCTGCGCCAGCTCCACGTGATCCTCGACGGCTACCTCGGGTGGGAAGGGTTCACCAGCCAGGTCGCCGCGGCGGTCGAGATCGCCTGCTGGGACATCGTCGGGCAGGCGTGCGGGCAGCCGCTGCACCGCCTGCTCGGCGCCGCCAACCGGCCGCTGCGGCTGTACGGCACGGGCACGACGATGTTCGAGGAGACGACCGACTACCACGCCCACTACTTCGACGACGCCCTGGCCCACGGCTTCGGCGGCTTCAAGGTCCGCCTCGGACGGTCGGTGGCCGACGACGTGGCCACCGTCGCGGCGGTGCGCGAGCACGTCGGACCGGACGCCTTCATCGGCGTCGACTCGTACTGGTTCCACGACGCCCGCACGGCCCTCGAGGTGGCCACCGCGCTGGCCCCGCTCGGCATCGGGTTCTTCGAGGAGCCGGTGCCCCAGATGCGCGTCGACGACCTCGCCTGGCTGGCCGCCCGCAGCCCGATCCCGATCGCCGTCGGCGAGCGGGTCTACTCCCCCGGCCAGTTCGACGACCTCGCCCGCCGCGGTGCGGCCAACGTGTTCCAGCCCGACGCCTCGGTGTGCGGTGGTGTGCTGGCGTGCATGGACATCGCCGCGGCCGCTCGCCAGCGGGGCATCGCCGTCTACCCCCACGTCGGTGGGCCGACGATCATCGGGCTGGCGGCCAACCTGCACTGGGCCGTCGCCGCCGACGTGGACTGGATGGAGTACGACATCGACCCGTACCAACCGCTCATCGACGAGTTCGGCGCCATCGGGCTCGGCGACCTCAGCGGCGGCGAGCTGGCGGCACCCGAGGGCCCGGGGCTCGGCGTCGCCCTGCCCGACGACGTCGCCGAGCGCTTCCCCTACGTTCCCGGCGACACCTACGCCGACGTGTTCCCGGACCACGAGACCGGGCGGTCCAAGGCATGACCATGACCAGCGACGACATCAAGACCGACACCGTCAAGGGCTTCGAGATCACGGGGCTGCGCAAGGTCTTCGCGCTGCGCCGGCGCGAGCTCGTCGCCATCGACCACGTCGACCTCGTCGCCCCGGCCGGCAGCCTCACCGCCCTCGTCGGCCCGTCCGGGTGCGGCAAGTCGACCGTGCTGCGCATCCTGGCCGACCTCGACACACCGACCGCCGGCACGGTGCGGGTGCACGGCGAGCCGCCGTCGGTGGCCCGGCGCGAGCACCACCTCGGGATCGCCTTCCAGGACCCGGCCCTGCTGCCGTGGCGCTCGGTGCGGGCCAACGTGCGCCTCGCCCTGCAGGCCACCGGACGCACCGGCCAGGACGCGCTCGTCGACGAGCTGATCGAGCTGGTCGGGCTGCACGGGTTCGAGCAGGCCAAGCCGTCGCAGCTGTCGGGCGGCATGCGCCAGCGGGCCGCCATCGCCCGGGCCCTGGTGACCGAGCCCAAGGTGCTGCTGCTCGACGAGCCGTTCGGCGCGCTCGACGCGATGACCCGCCAGCGCATGAACGAGGAGCTGCAGCGGATCTGGATGGAGCGAGCGACGACGACGCTGCTCGTCACCCACGCCATCGACGAGGCCGTGCTGCTCGCCGACCGCATCGTCGTGATGTCGCCCCGACCGTCGACCATCGTCGACGTCATCCCGGTCGACCTGCCGCGCCCGCGCACGCCGGAGATGCAGCGCAGCCCGGAGTTCCACGCCATCGCCGATCGGGTCGCCGCCGTGCTGTTCGACGGCCACGAGTGACCCGCCCGTCCGATGCCCACGTGCGGGCGATGCCCAAGGTCGAGCTGCACGTCCACATCGAGGGTGCCGCGCCGGCGTCGACGGTGGCCGACCTCGCGCAGCGCCACGGGATCGACCTCGGCGTCGACGACCCGGCCGACCTCTACCACTACCGCGACCTGGCCGACTTCCTGCGCGTGTTCGACCTGGTCTGTCGCTGCCTGCGCACCGCCGCCGACATCCACCGGGTCACGTACGAGGCGATGGCCATCGCCGCTGCCGCGGGCGTGCGCTACCGCGAGGTGATGTGCTCGCCGGCGTTCGTGATGCGCCACGGCGTCTCGTTCGAGACCATCTGGACCGGGCTGGCCGCTGGCCTGCGGGACGCCGAGACCGACCATGGCATCGTGGGCCGCGTGATCGTCGACGTGCACAAGCCGGGCGGCGCCACCGCCGCCGCCGAGCTCGTCGACCTGGCGGCAGCGTGCGACCGGGACGTGCTCGTCGGCATCGGCGGTGACGGTGGCGAGGTGGGCGTCGACCTGGCCTCGTTCGGGCCGCTGTTCGCCGCCGCCCGCCGGCGCGGCCTGCGCACGACGATGCACCTCGGCGAGGAGGGGCCGGCGGCTGATGTCGGCATCGGGCTCGACGTCATCGGCGTCGAGCGCATCGACCACGGCGTCAGCGTGGTGCAGGATCCGGCCCTGCTGGCGCGGGTCGTCGAGCAGGGCGTCCCGCTCACCGTGTGCCCGACCTCCAACGTCGCCATCGGCATCGTCGAGTCGGTCGCCGCCCATCCGGTCCGGGACCTGCTCGCCGCCGGCGCCCACGTCACCATCAACTCCGACAACGCGGCGATGTTCGGTGTCGACGCCGCCGACGAGCTGATCGCGGTGCGCGACGCCCTCGACCTCGACGTGGCCGGCCGTGGAGGCGCTGTGCCTGGCGGGCGTCGACGCGGCGTGGCTCGACGACGCCGATCGCCGGTCGCTGCGGGCGTCGTTCGTGGCCGAGCTGGCGGCGTTGCGATGACCGATGCCGTCGTCGTCGACCCGCTCGGGCGCCAGCTCGGGCGGGCCATCCGCAGTGCCCGCGAGACGGCGGGCATCTCGATGCGCGCCCTCGCCACCCGGTGCGGGCTGAGCCAGCCGTTCCTGAGCGCCGTCGAGCGCGGGCTGTCGATGCCGTCGATCGCCACCCTCTACCGCATCGCCGAGGCCCTCGAGGTGGCGCCGTCGACGCTGCTGCCCGACGAGCCGCACGGCGACGTGCAGGTGATCCGGGCCGGGGAGGGTCCGCTGGTGCCGTCGAGCGAGCGGGCCGGCTCGGCGGTCGGGCGGCTGGTCGTCTCCGACGAGGGCCAGGGGCTGGAGGTCTACGAGTACGTCGCCGACGCCAGCGCCGATCTCGACGTCTGGTACGCCCACGACGGCCGCAAGGTCCTGCACCTCATCGCCGGTCGGCTGCGGGTCGAGCTGGAGGGCCACGACGACGTCGTCCTCGAGGCCGGCGACTGCCTCGTGCACGCCGCCCACGTCCCGCACCGCTGGTCGATCGCCGGCGACGACCCGGTGCGCCTGTTCCTCGTCGTGCTCCGCGACCCGGCCTGATCGCGCGTTCGCGCAGCAACGACGGGCCAGGCCGTCGTTGTTGCGCGAACGCTCAGTCCTCGAGCTGGCGCAGCAGGGCGGCCGCCTTCTCGACGGCGCGGCGGGCCTGGGTCAGGGTCTTGTCGGCGGGCGGGCGGGAGGTCGCGCCGTCGGCGACGGCCTGTTGCAGGAGGTCGAACGAGACCTCGTCGAGCTCGGCGACGACGGCCTCCAGCTGGTCGGCGAGGTCGCCGTAGCGGGTCACGGCTCCCGCGGCAGCCCGAGGACCCGGTCGCCGAGGATGTTGTGCTGGATCTCGTCGGTGCCGCCGGCGATGCGCATGGCCGGCGCGCCGGTGAGGAACTCGGCCCACGTGTAGGTGCCCCACTCCCCCGTGTCGGCCGTGAACTTCGGGCCCAGCAGGTGGGCGGCGATGCCGGCGAGGCGGAAGTTCTGCTTCGACCCGAGGAGCTTGAGGATCGAGCCCTCGGCCCCCCGCTCGGCTCCCGTGGCGGTGCGCAGATCGTCACCACGCTGGGCGACCTTGCGGATGAGGAAGTCCACGGTGTGCGCTTCGGCGAGCTGCTGGCGCACGATCGGGTCGTCGGTGGCGCCGACGTGCTTGGCCAGCTCGGTCAGCATGCTCACCGGGCTGACGGCCTTGTTGGCGGCCCCCGAGCCGACGGAGGCTCGCTCCGACATCAGCGTCGTGAGGACGGCGCGCCACCCGCTGCCCGGCTCGCCGACCCGGTTGGCGTCGGGCACCCGGACGTCGGTCAGGAAGACCTCGTTGAACTCGGCGTCGCCCGTCATCTGCTTGAGCGGACGGACCTCGACGCCCGGCGTGTCCATCGGCAGCAGGAACATCGTCAGACCCTGGTGCTTCGGGACGTCGGGGTCGGTGCGCGCCATCAGCTGGCCGATCTGGGCCTTGTGGGCGTAGGAGTTCCACACCTTCTGGCCGTTGACGATCCACTCGTCGCCGTCCTTGACCGCCCGGGTCTTCAGCCCGGCGAGGTCGGAGCCGGCCTCGGGCTCGCTCAGCAGCTGCGAGCACAGCAGGTCGCCGCGGTAGATCGGGCCGAGGTAGCGGCGCTTGAGGTCATCGCTGCCGTGGACCGCCACGGCCGGCCCGACCATGTCCCACGCCACGCCGAACATGCCCTGGTCGGGGACCTCGAAGTCGGCTTCCAGCTCGCGGTAGAGGTGGTCGAGCTCGGGATCGAGACCGCCGCCGCCGTACTCGGATGGGCCGCCGGGCCACGCCACGCCGGCGTCGTAGGCCTTGGCCCGCCACGCCTTGGCCGCCGCGATGCGGGCGTCGGGATCGCCCTCGCCGGACATCAGGCGGACGTGGCCCTCGCCCTCGCCCCAGACGAACTCGTCGGACTTCTCGACGCGCCGTGTGGCGTTGGCCTCGAGGAACTCCGTCGCCCGCTGCACGAACTCCTGACGCACCTGCTCATCCATCCCGGTCTGCACTCCTGTCGTGTGGCGGCCCGTGGCGATGATGGTTCACGAGGCCGGCGAGCCTCGTACCGTGCTCGGGCGTGAGCGTCGACGAGCCTGGTCGCTACGACGCCGGCATCCCCCGGGGCACGGCGGCCCTCGCCCTCGACCTGGCAACCGCGGGCGGCCGAGGCGGCATCCTCGCTGACCGGCGTCGCCCACCGGGTCGACCCGGAGGCCGCGTTCGCGCATCTGCTGCTGCCCCTGGTGGTCGGCGATGAACAAACGGTGCCGGATCCGGTCGTCGCGCCGGCGGGCGGGTGGGTCCACGCCGATGTGCTGGACGAGGACGAGGCGCTGCTCGCCCTCCTCGTCGCCGAACCGCCGCCGCCGGATGCCGAGGCGCTCGCCGCCCGCGCCCAGACGTGCCGGCTGCCGGTGACGCCCTATCGCACCGCGGTCCCGTCGTGGGCGGCGCCGCGCGACGACCGCACCGGGCGCGGACGCCGGGTCGTGCGCCCCGCCGACGTCCAGGTCCTCGATCTGACGACGATGTGGGCCGGCCCCCTCTGCACCCGCCTGCTCGCCGATTGGGGGGCCAACGTCACCACGGTCGAGCCGGCCGTCCGTCCCGACGGCCTACGCGGCTCACCTCGGCAGTTCGCCGCGTTCGCGCAGGGGAAGCGGCGGGTCCCGTGGGATCTGCGCGAACGCGAGGATCGGGCGGCGTTCGAGGGGGCGGTCGCCGGGGCTGACGTGCTGGTCGAGTCGTTCTCGGACCGAGTCCTGCCCAACCTCGGGTACTCCGGTCGACGAGCTCTGGCGGATCAACCCCGACCTGCGGGTGATCTCGATCCGCGCGTTCGCGCAGTCGTCGTGGGTCGCCTTCGGCAGAGGCGTCCACGCGGCCAGCGGGCTCGGGATGGTCGCCGGCCAGCCGGCACCGGCCCTGCTCGCCTACCCCGACCCGCTCGCCGGGCTGGTCGCGTTCACCGCCGTGCTGCGCGCCCTGGCCGAGCCGGATGGCGGCGCGAACATCGAGGTCAGCCTGGCCGGCGCCATCGCCCCGCTGCTGCCAACCGCTGGCCGACCGCTCGGACCGGTCGATCGTGATGCGATCGCGCAGTTGTCGCCGCCGGGACCGCTGCTGGTGCGCGAACGCTGAAAACCGTCAGTTGCTGGGGCGCCGGAGTCGTCGGCCGACCAGGCCCAGGCCGACCAGGGCGGCGGCCAGCAGGAGGATCGCGGCGACGTCCGACCCGGTCCCGGGGAGCCAGCCTCCACCGCCACCACCGCTGCCGCCGGGCGGCCGCGTCGCGGACGGCGGTGGCGCCGGTGGCACAGTCGTGGACGTCGGGGTCGGGGTCGTGGTCGTCGGCGGGGCCTGCTCCACCACGACCTGCATCACGGCGGTGGCGCACCGAGCGCGCCGCTGGTCGTCGACGTCGGGCGTGCCCCGTCACGGTCGTCCCCGACGCCGGCCCAGCGGGCGTTGCGTCACCCCGAGGGCGGCAGATCGAGGGCCTCGGCCACGAGGTCCATCGGGTGGCGCACATCCACGCCGGCCGCCGCGAGGTGCATCGCGCACCCGGGGTTGGCGCTGGCGACGATGGTGGCCCCCGACCGGGCGACGGCCCGTTCGATCGCCGCCACCTTGCGCGCCCGCACTTCGCCGGCGAGCTCCGGTTGCAAGGCCGAGTAGGCGCCGCCCGCCCCGCAGCACAGGCCCTCGTCGTCGAGCTCGACGACGTCGGCCACCCGACCGAGCACGGCCCGGACCGGCTCGTGGGCCCGCTGGACGTGGCGCAGGTGGCAGGGGTCCTGCACGATGACCGGACCGAGTGAGGTCCGCGCCGGCGGCAGGTCGCCGAGGCGGCCGGCCACCCACTCGTGGACGTCGACCACTCGAGCTGCGAAGGCGTGGCCCGCCGGCGTGCCCAGGAGGTGCCCGTAGTCCTTGAGCGCGGCGCCGCATCCGGCCGAGTTGACGACGATCGGTGCGTCGCCGGGCATCGACTCGATCGTGCGCTCGGCCAAGCGGCGGGCGGCCGGGCCGAGGCCGGCGTGGCTGTGCAGCGCCCCACAGCACCCGTCGGGCGAGACGCGGAACGTGGCGCCCGTCGCCTCGATGACGGCCGCCGTCGAGCGGTGGGTGTCGCGCATCCAGGCGTCCATCACGCAACCCGTGTAGAGCCACACGGCGTCGGGGCCCGGCGCCGCTGATGGCTCGACGCGGCGTCCTCGACGAAGGGGCAGACGGGCCAGCCCGGCTCGCTTCGGGACCAGGCGCAGTCGTTGCGCGACGGCGAGCAGGGTCGAGCCGGCGAGCAAGGCGCGGTGCCGCCCCAGCACGCCGAAGCCGGTCCGCAGCCACCGCGGCGCGGTGCGGTGCTCGGCGGCCAACACCTCGCGGGTCCCTTCCATCAGGTGGCCGAAGGGCACGCCGCTCGGACACGCCGGCTCGCACCCGCGGCACTGGATGCACGTCTCCATGAAGCGCACGAAGTCGCCGTCGGCGGGCGCGTCCCGCCATTGCACGGCGCGCATCGCGTCGATCCGACCACGTGGCGACAACGCCTCCTCACCCGTGACGCGGAACGTCGGGCAGTGCGGCAGGCACAGGCCACACGCGACGCACGACGACAGCTCCTCCTCGTCGAGGTGCAGGTCGAGCGGCATCAGGCCACCCTACGGTCCGTGGTCACTGGGGCCGCCAGGTCGGGGCATCGGGATCGCCCCGCCAGAACGCCAGCCGCCGCTGGGCTTCGGCGGTCGCATCCGGGTCGGTGCGGGCGGCGCGCAGGCGCATCAGCGTGGCCGCCACGAGCCGCAGCTCGGCGATCGCCTCGGTCGTCGGATCGCCCGCCAGCGATCGGCCGTACCCCGACGCGAAGTCGTCGTACCAGCGCGCCGGCCAACCCCACTGCGGCAGCGTGAGGAGCATCGCGTGGTCCCAGCCAGCCGGCGCCGAGCACAGCAGGTCCCAGTCCAACAGGACCGGTCCGTCGGCGGTCATGGCGACGTTGCCGGGGTGGACGTCGCCATGGCACACGACCCGGTCGGTGCCCGCTGACCAGCCACGATGCCGATCGACGGCCGCGACGAGCCCGGCGCGCGCCGCCGGGTCGAGCGCATCGCCGACGTCGGCGAGCAGGCGATCGAAGTCCCACCATGGGAACGCCTCGGCTGGCGGCTGCGGGTACCCGGGCGGGACCTCGGAAGCAGGCAGGGCGTGGACGGCGGCGACCATCCGCCCGACCGCCGCCCAGTCCGGCGCGGCGTCGACGATCACGAGACGCTCCCAGGCCGTGGCGGTGAGCTCGCCGTCGACGAACGCATCGGGCCGGGCCGGTGCCGGCACCCGCACGCCGTGGCGGCCGAGCAGCTCGGCCAGCTCGATCGCTGTCGCGGGGTCGGCGGTGACCCGGCCGACGCGGATGACGACATCGCCGGCGGTGAGGATCCCGTTCATGCCGACGCGCAACAGCGTCGGCCGCGGCAGGCCCCATCGGGCGGCGGCCTGCTCGGCCACGGCGACGACCACCTCCGGTGGGCCAGGTGGTCCGTCGACGTAGGGCCGGGATGCGGTCACGGCGCCATGCGGGTCGACGCCGGGGTTCAACCTCCCGGTGGGGTCGAACCGCTCCTTCAACCTCTGGTGGAGGTCGAGGATCGCCGGATCCGCCGTGCGTGGTGGCGATGGATCGGCGTGGTGCACGACCCCGACGCCGACCTCGGCGACGAACGTCCCGGTCATCGAGCGCACCGCGCCGGGCGCCACGGACCAGCGCCCGCCGGTCGGCAGCGGCGGCGGACCGTCGACCGGCGCCAGGGCGAGCACGCCGGCCTGCTCTTCCACGTCGTCTTCGTGGCCCTCCAGCAGCACCCACGTGGTCGTGCCGTCCCACAGCACCGACACCGGCCGGTAGAGGCCGGCCACCACCTCGTCCGGGTCGATCGCCCCGGCGTACCAGCGCTCACAGCGGGCCCGGGGCCACGTCCGCAGGATGACATCGCCGAGGAACCCGAGCGTGCCGCGAGATCCGACGAGCAGCCGCGGCAGGTCGAACCCGCTCACGTTCTTGACCGTCGGCCCTCCCCCCTTGACGACGTCGCCGGCCGCCGAGATGTAGCGCACCTGCAGCACGGCGTCGCGGGTCGGTCCGTGGCCGAGGCGGCGGATGTCGCTGCGCCCGACCGCCAAGGCGCCACCGACCGTCCCGCCCGGCGGCAGCGCCACGCGCTGTCCGTAGGCCGCCAGCGCGGCGTCGAGCTCGGCGACCGGGGTGCCGGCGCCGACCAACGCCGTCATCTCGGCCGGCTGGATCCAGTCGATGCCGACCGGGGCGGCCACCGTCCGCACCCCCGAGACCGGGCCGCCACGCGTTCCCAGTCCGCCGATCGTGACCGGATCGGTCGTGCCAACGGCCTCGGCGAAGGCCGTCAGATCCACGCGCCCTCGGCGACGGCCTTGGCGACCTGGAGGTCCCCGCAGCCGGCCGGGCTCGGCAGCACCTTGCCCGGGTTGGCCAGGCCGCGCGGGTCGAAGGCGTCACGCAGCGCGGCCTGGGCGGCCAGGTCGACGGCCGAGAACATCAGCGGCATCAGGTCGCGCTTCTCCAGCCCGATGCCGTGCTCGCCGGAGAGCACCCCGCCGGCCTCCACCGAGACCCGCACGATCTCCTCGCCGGCCGCGTGGACCCGTTCCATCACGCCCGGCTCACGGCCGTCGTAGACGAGCAACGGGTGCAGGTTCCCGTCGCCGGCGTGGAAGACGTTGAGCACCAGGAGGTCGTACCGGGCCGTGATCTCGTACACCTTGGCCAAGACCGCCGGCAGCTGCGCGCGCGGCACGACGGTGTCGTGCAGGTAGTAGTTCGGCTTGATCCGGGCGATCGCGCCGAACGCCGACTTGCGGCCCTTCCAGAGCAGCGCCCGCTCGACGTCGTCGGCCGCCACGCGCACCGTCCGCACCCCGTGGTCGCGAGCGATCTGGGTGATCAGCTCGGTGTCGGCCTCGACGCCGTGGGGCAGCCCGACGACCTCGACCAGCAGCGCCGCCGCGGCCTCCACCGGCAGGCCGGCCTTGATGTAGGCCTCCACGGCCTGCAGGCACAGCTGGTCCATCATCTCCATCGCCGCCGGGACGACACCCGCCGCGATGACGGCGCTCACCGTGGATGCGCCGGCCTCGACCGATTCGAAGTCCATCAGCATCGTGCAGATCGCCGGCGGATCCGGCGTCAGCTTCACGCAGATCTTGGTCGTCACGCCGAGCATCCCCTCGCTGCCGACGAACGCCCCGCGCAGGTCGAAGCCGAGCGGCTCGGGATCCTCGCCGCCGAGCTCGACTGCCGTGCCGTCCGGCAGCACCACCTCGAGGGCGATGATGTGGGCGTTCGTGACGCCCTCGGCAAGGCAGTGCGGCCCACCCGAGTTGTTGGCGACGTTGCCGCCGATCGAGCACGTCTGCTGGCTGCTCGGGTCGGGCGCGAAGTGCAGCCCGTGGACGGCGACGGCCCGGGTCAGATCGAGGTTGAGCACGCCGGGCTCGACCCACGCCCGGCGGCCCGCCGGGTCGACGCTCAGGACGCGGTTCATCTTCGTCGTCGAGATGACGATCGCCCCCTCGGGCGGCACGGCGCCGCCGGCGAGCCCGGTGCCCGAGCCACGGGCGACGAAGGGGACGCCGCGAGCGACGCGCGACGCGCACGCACGCCTGGACCTCCGCCGTCGACGTCGGGAAGCACACGGCCACGGCGGCGCCCGTCATGTGCGAGGCGTCGTGGCGGTACAGCGACAGCTCGGTCGGCCCGGAGTGAACTCGATCGGGCGCCAGCGCGGCGCGCAGCTCGGTGACGATCGGCGCCGGCGCCGCTCGCGCTGCCTCGTTGCGGCGCAGCAGCTTCATTCCGCACGCTCCGGGCGGCGCATGAGGATGACACGGGCCGACTCGATCGGTTCACCGTCCACGAGCACCTCGTCGCCGGGCCGCAGGTGATCATCGAGGCGGATCAGCCGGCCGTCGCGCTCGGCCCGCAGCTCGCGCTCACGGACCTGCGCGGCCTGGCGGCCCTCGCGCACGGCATCGGCGACCCGGCGCCCGGTGCGGCCGACGGTGCGCGCCGCACCACGGGCCACGTTGACCGGCGCCATCGCCTGGGTCGCCTGGCTGACCTTGCGCTTGGCGTACCCCGCGCTGGCGACGCCCGCGGCGATCCCGCCGGCGAACCAGACGACGCGGCGCATCACGCGCCTCGTCGCAGTCGGCGCACGGCCCGGCTCGTGCCCGTCGCCAGCCCGGCCGCCTTGATCATCGGCACCGACAACGTGGTGCGGGCGAGCTTGCTGGAGCGGGCCGCCGTGTTGCCGATCGCCTCGACCGAGCCGAGGACGCGGTCGAAGCGCTCGAGGTCCTGGCGGGCCATCGCCATCGCCCGGTCGGCCTCGGCCGCCGACGTCCGCAGGTCCTCCAGCAACGGGGTCGTCTCGGCGCGCAGCTCGGCGACCTCGGCCCGCAGCGAGCCGAGCGTGTCGCGGACCCGCACGAGCGTGACGGCGAGGGCGGCGAAGGCGAGCACGCACAGCACGACGGCGACGACGAGCGCCAGCTCCCCAGCGGTCATGCCGGCTCCCCCGGCGCTTCCTCGGTCGTGTCTCGTCGACGTGCGCTCATGCGCCGCGCGACCTCCTCCTCGTGCCCATGGCGGCTGGGGCGGTACCAGTGGCGATCCGACAGCTCGTCGGGGAGGTACCCCTGGTCGACCCAAGCGCCGAGTTCGTCGTGGTCGTGCTCGTGAGGGTACTCGTAGCCCGTCCCGTGACCGAGCACCTTGGCGCCCTGGTAGTGGCTGTCGCGCAGGTGGGCCGGCACCTCCCCGAGGGCGCCGGCCGCGATGTCCGAGCGGGCGTTCCAGATCGCCAGCGCGCTGCGGTTGCTCTTCGGCGCCGTCGCCAGGTGGATGACGGCCTGCGCCAGGTTGAGCTGGGCCTCCGGGAGGCCGACGAACTCCAGCGCGTGGGCGGCCGACGTGGCGACGACGAGCGCCTGCGGGTCGGCCATGCCGACGTCCTCGCTGGCGAAGATCACCATCCGCCGGACGATGAACCGGGCGTCCTCGCCGGCTTCCAACATGCGCCCGAGCCAGTAGATGGCGGCGTCGGGGTCGGAGCCGCGCATCGACTTGATGAACGCGCTGATCACGTCGTAGTGGTCATCGCGGCCGTAGCGGACGGCGCTCGTGCCGAGGGCGGCCTCGGTGTGCTCGATCGTGATGGCGCCCGGGTGGGCGAGGGCGGCGGCGACCTCCACCGACGTCAGCACCTGGCGCCCGTCGCCACCGCTGCGGTCGACGAGCAGGTCGATGGCATCCGGCGCGGCGGTCGTGCCGAGCGCCTCGAGGCCGCGCCCGATGAGGATGCGCAGATCGTCCGGGGCGAGCGGGTCGAGGCGGAACAGCGTCGAGCGACTGCGCAGCGGCGGGTTGACCTCGAAGAACGGGTTCTCGGTGGTGGCGCCGATCAGCACGAGCGTGCCGTCCTCGACGGCCGGCAGCAGGGCGTCCTGCTGGGCCTTGGTGAAGCGGTGGATCTCGTCGAGGAACAGGATCGTGCCCTGATCGCGCTCGCCGAGGCGCTGACGGGCCCGCTCGATCACCTCGCGCACGTCCTTCACGCCGGCCGTCACCGCCGAGAGCTGCTCGAAGGCGCGAGCGGTGGTGCCGGCGACGGCGAGGGCGAGCGTGGTCTTGCCGGTGCCCGGGGGCCCCCACAGCAGCACCGACGAGAGCTTGTCCTGCTCGACGAGGCGGCGCAGCGGGCGACCGGGGCCGAGCAGTTGGGCTTGGCCGACGACGTCGTCGATGGTCCGCGGCCGCAACCGGGCGGCGAGTGGGGCCTGGGCCCGGAGACGATCGGCCGCCGCCGCCGTGAACAGGTCCTCAGCCACCGCGCCGGATCGCTCGCTCGCTCGAGGACTCGCCCGGCTCAGGCCCGAGCACCCGGCGGTAGGCCGGTCGCTTGAACTCGACGACGTTGGCCACGAGCCACGCCGGGTCCACCCACTTCCACGCCCGGAACTCGCGACCGTCGGGGTGCGGCACGATGTCGTCGTCGCGTGGCCGCAGCTCGAACCAACGGTGGATCTGGCCGAGCCGGCCGCCGGTGCCGACCACGTCGGCCGGCCACTCGGCGACGAGCCACTCGCTCGGCTCGCCGACCAGCTCGACGTCGGCCGGCCCGAGCCCGGTCTCCTCCCCGAGCTCCCGCCACAGCGCATCGACCGGCTGCTCGCCGCGCTCGAGGCCGCCCTGCGGCAGCTGCCACTCCCCCGGCTTGTCGACCCGCTCGAACGCCATCACCTGTCCGTCGGCGCGGCGCACCAGCGCGATGACACCCGCCCGGAAGTGGTGACCGGCCATGCGAGCACGCTAGCGACCAGGTACTTCATGCCGTCCTCATGGCATGGGCTCGGCGCCACATGTCCGGCCCACGGGGCGGCGGGCCAAGTACGGCGACATGGAGATGTCGATCACCTTCCCGGACCCCCTGCGCATCGCTGAGGGCACGTACCTCATCCGCCCGCTCGGCCAGGCGCCTGGCACGCCCGTCGCCATGCACGTCAACTCGCTCGTGATCCAGGGCGCCGAGCCGGTGATCGTCGACACCAACGCCAAGCTGCTGCGCGAGCCGTGGGCCGAGCAGGTCTTCTCGCTCGTGGAGCCGCAGGACGTCAGGTGGATCTTCCTCTCCCACGACGACACCGACCACACCGGCAACCTCGACATGGTGCTCGAGATGTGCCCGAACGCCACGCTCGTCACCAGCTGGTTCGCCAGCGAGCGGATGGCCGGTGAGATGGAGCTCCCGCTCGACCGGCAGCGCTGGGTCGGCAACGGCGAGTCGTTCGACGCCGGCGACCGCACGTTCGTCGCCGTCCGTCCGCCGACGTGGGACTCGCCCACGACCCGCGGCCTCTACGACACCAAGACCGGCGTCTACTGGTCGAGCGACGCCTTCGGCACGCCGGTCCTCGGGCTGGTCGACGACGTCGCCGAGATGCCGGCCGAGATGCTGGCCGAGACGTGCATGGCCTTCTCCTCGATGCTCAGCCCGTGGCACGAGGTCGTCGATCCGGTCAAGTTCGGCGCATGGGTCGACCGGGTCGCCGAGCTGGCCCCCAAGGTGATCGTCGGCGCCCATGGCCCGCAGCTCACCGGGGCGTCGATCGGCCTCGCCCTCGAGCGCATGCGGATGCTGCCCGACATGGCCGTCGCCCCGCTCCCCGACCAGAGCGTGCTCGACCAGCTCATCGGGATGCTGCAGCCGGCCTGACGGTCAGCCACCCGCCCGGGTGACATCGCTGAGCGGGACAGCTAACCCCACTGCTCGCCGCGACGTCGCGCCTCGTAGAGTGCGACGTCGTGGCGACGGTGGACGGAGGCACTGTGGTGGTCGAGCGCGCGCTCGACATCCGGCTGCTCGGCCCGATCGCCGCCGAGCGCGACGGGGACACGGTCTCGCTCGGCGGGCCGCGCCAGCGCGCCGTGCTGGCCCGCCTGGCCCTCGTCGCCGGGCAGGTCGTCACCGTCGATCGGCTCGTCGACGACGTGTGGGCCGGGACGCCGCCGGCGACGGCCGTGAACACCCTCCAGAGCTACGTGTCACTGCTGCGCCGAGCGCTCGGCGACGCCGGCCTGCTGCGGCGCGAGGGGCCGGGCTACGTGCTCACCGTGTCCCGCGGCCTGCTCGACGTGCACCGCTTCGAAGACGAGGTCACCGAAGCCCGCGCCACCCTCGCCAGCGATCCCGCCCGCGCCCTCGCCCACCTCCAGACCGGACTCGCCGAGTGGCACGGCCCGGTGCTCGCCGAGGTGGCGGACGAGGACTGGGCGCGACCGGCGGCGGTGCGCTGGGACGAGCTGCGCCTGGAGGCGTTCGAAGCTCGCTTCGACGCCCTGCTGGCGCTCGGTCGCCACGCCGAGGCGGTGCCCGAGCTCGAGCGGATGGTCGACGAGCACCCGTTGCGCGAGGGGTTCGCCCGCCGCCTCATGGTCGCCCTCTACCGCACGGGCCGTCAGGCCGACGCCTTGCGGGCCTACGCCAAGACGCGTGCGCGTGCTCGCCGACGAGCTCGGCCTCGACCCGACGCCCGAGCTGGTCGACCTGCAGACGGCGATCCTCAACCACGATCCCGACCTCGCCGCGCCGGCCAGCTCGTGGACGCCGCCGGCGGCGGCGGTGGAAGGCGCCGAGCAGGCCGCCCAGGCCGCGGCCGGGCCGGCCCCGCCGGGACCGTCGCCGGTCCCGCTCCCGGGCCCGGCGATGCGCGCCGCCGCGGCGAGTTCGTCGGCCGCGAGGCCCACCTCGACGCCTTGCGGGCGGTGTGGCGGTCGACGTCGGACGGGGCCAGCCACCTCGCGCTGCTGCAGGGCGAGCCCGGTGCCGGCAAGTCGCGCCTGGCCGCCGAGTTCGCCGCCGAGGTGCACGCCGATCGGCGCCGTCGTCCTGTGGGGTCGGGCCACCTCCGAGGCGATCGTCCCGTTCGAGCCGATGGTGGAGGCCGTGCGGGCCGTCCTGCGGTCGGTCTCCATGGAAGCCCGGCGCCGCGTCGTCGCCGAGCGTGGCCTCCTGGCCCTGCTGCTGCCCGACCTCGAGCAGCTCGTCCCGGAAGCGCGAGCCGAGCGCCCCGATCCCAGCGTCGAGCGCTACCTCCTCTTCGAGACCGTCGCCGAGCTCTTGCGCAGCGAGTCGGCGGTGCACCCGATGCTGATCGTCCTCGACGACCTGCAGTGGGCCGACGCCCCGTCGCTCAAGATGATCGAGCACGTGCTGCGCCACGAGCTGCCGGGACGGGTGATGGTGCTGGCGACGGTCCGTGTGCCGTCCGACGACCCGACGCCGGAGCTCGACCGCGTCGCCAGCGCCTTGTCACGGGACGGGTTGCTGACCCGCCTCGGCGTCGATGCGCTCGGGACCGACACCGTCGCCGAGCTGCTGCGGCGCACCGGCAACGACGATGCCCAAGCCGCCGAGCTGCACGCCGCCACCGGTGGCAACGCGTTCTTCCTGACCGAGCTGATCCGCCACACCGAGCGCGACGTCGGCGACGAGCTGCCGGAATCGATCCGGGCGATGATCGGGCTGCGCCTCGATCGCCTCGATCCGCGCGTCGTCCAGGTCCTCAACCTGGCGGCCGTCGCCGGCAACGCGGCCACGCTGCCGGTGCTCGTCGACGCCAGCGGGCTCGAGGGTGACGACCTGCTCGACGCCACCGATGTCGCGGTCGCCGCCGGCCTGCTCGTCGAGGACGGCGCCGGCCGGCTCACCGTGCCCCACGCACTGATCGCCCAGGCCATCCGGGCCCGCCTCGGCCGGACCCGGCGCCTCGATCTGCACCGCCGCGTGGCCGCGGCCATCGAGCAGTCGAGCGACCGCCAGTCGTCGCCGGCCGTGCTCGCCCACCACCTGTTCGAGGCCGGCTCGCTCGTCGACCGCGACACCCGCATCGCCGCCGGGCTGCGCGCCGGACGGCGCTCGGTCGACCTCGGCGCCTACGAGGACGCGGCGTCCTGGGCCGATCGGGTGGAGGGCCTCGTCACCGACCAGGTCGGGCCGCACGACCGGGCTCTGCTGGCCCTGTTGCGGTCCGACCTCGAGCGCGGCCAGGGCGACCGGGCCAAGGCGATCACCGCCGCCCGCGACGGCGCCGTCTGGGCCCGTCGCGACGGCGATCCGATGCTGCTGGCCAACGCCGCGGAGAGCTGGATGATGTCGTTGTCGGGCGTCGGCTTCGACATCGGTGTGCCGACCGAGGATGCCCTCGTCCAGCTGCTCGAGCGAGCCATCGCCGAGCTGCCGCCGGACCTGCGGCGCTACCAGGTGCGGATGCGCAGCATGCTGGCCTCGGTCCTCGTCCCCGATCCCGACCCGACCCGCCGCATCCAGCTGGCCGAAGAGGCGATGGCCATCGCCGCGGTGGGCAACGAGAGCGAGCTGATGGCCTCGGCGCTGCTGGCGCGGCGCCTGGCCTGGTGGCAGCTGGACCGCCTCGGCGAGCGCACGGACGCCGTCCTCGCCGCGGTGCGCCACGCCCACGACGCCGGCAACATCCAACTCGAGCTGACGGCGATGCTGTTCGCCATGAGCGACCTGCTGGAGCAGGGTCGCATGGCCGAGCACCTGGCGATGCTCGACGAGTTCACGCGCCGCGCCGACGAGGCCCACGTGGTGCTGTTCCAGGTGTACGGCATGTTCCAGCAGGCGTCGCACGCCCTGTCGTCGGGCGACTACCCCGAGGCTCGGCGCCTCGCCGACGCCGCCCTCGCCGCCGGCCGCAAGTCGCACGGCGTCAACGCCGAGGTGGCCTACGCCGGGGTGTGGTTCCGGATGGCCCTCGACCTCGGCACGCTGCCGACGACGCTGGCCGAGAGCGAGCGCCAGCACGCCGCCGACCCGCGGCTGCGGATGTGGCAGATCGCCGTGGTGCGCAGCCTCGTCGCCGCCGGCCGCCTCGACGACGCGCGGGTGCACTACGAGGACCTCGTCCGCCTCGACGGTGTGCAGATGCGCGACAACCAGATGTTCCTGCCCGCCACGTGCACGCTGGCCGAGGTGGCGGTGGCGATCGACGATCCCGAGCGGGCCGCCGTCGTGCGCCGATCACTGGAGCCCTACGCGGCGCGCATCGCCACCAGCGGCCTGGCCGGGATCTCGATCGGACCGGTCAGCCACTACGTCGGCCTGGCCGCCGAGGCCGACCGGCGACCTCGAGGCGGCGGCGGCGTTCCAACGCTCGGCCATCGCCCGCAACCGGCTGGACGGCACCCGCCCCCACGAGGCGCGGGCCCATCGCGCCCTCGGCCGCGTGCTGCGCGCCCAAGGTGACCTGGAGGGCGCCGCCGAGGAGGACGCAGTGGCGTCGGCGATGGCGGCCGAGATCGGCCTCGTGCTCGAGAGCTGATCAGCGCCCGAGTGCCCGCAAGCGCTCGGTGACATCCACGAAGTCGCGGTCGTGGGAGGCGACGAGGTCGAACCAGCGGACCGCCTCGAGCGGCTCGCCGGCTCGGTCGTACAGGTCGCCGAGCACGTACCACTGGCGCAGGTGGTGATCGCGCACCTTCTTCGGCACCTGCGTGGCGCGGCCCATGGTGCGCAGCGCGCCCTGCAGGTCCCCCTGGTCGGCCTGGGCGCCGGCGGCGACGATGCGAGCTTCGGCGACGACCTCGGGCGACGGCGATTCGTCACGCACGTCGGACCAGACCGATTCGACGTCGGCCCAGCGCTTTTGGGCGCGGTAGACGTCAGCGAGCACGGGCAACAGCTCCACCGAGCGGTGCAGGGCCTGGGCGGTCTCGAGCTCGGTGGCCGCCTGCTTCCAGCGCCCCATGCGGTAGGCCGTCAGACCGAGGATCTCGTGCACGGCGGCCACGTTCGGCAGCTCCCGCAGCAGCTGCAGAGCGAGCTGCCGGGCCTCGTCGAGGTGCTCGCGATCGAGGGCCTCCTGGGCCTGGCCGAGCCGCTCGGTGAGCACGGCGGCCCGCTTGGGATCGCGGGCGTCGGTGCCGATGCGCGCCGCCGCCTCGGGTGCCACAGAGCGCGGCCGACGGACGCGTCGCGGTGGCGCCGCCGCACGATTGGCGGCCGACGTGGCCTCCGATCGGATGGCGCCCTCGTCGACCCACTGCTCGAGCTCGCGGCCCTCGATCTTGGCTCGTTCGGCCTCCGGATCACGCGGGGCGCGAGGGGGCCGCGTGGCCTTGACCTCGGCGGCCCGCTTCTCGGCCGTGGTCAACGGTCGTCGAGGGCCCTCCTTGTCGCCGCCCCGGGACCCGCCCGGGCGCCCCCGACCGCCGCCGGGCCGGCCACCTGCGGGGCGCGGCCGCCCCCCGGCGGCCCGTCCGGAGCTCGACGGTCGACCCCGACGGGTGTCGCCACGAGGCGCGCCATCGTCTGGCCGGGAGGCCCCGTGGGTCCCGTCGCGGAACCCTCCTCGCGGGCGGGGCCGCCGCGACGGACGTTGCCGCGGCTCGGCGGCCGGTTGCCGGACGAACCGCCCTCGCGGCGCGGTGGACGAGAGGGTCGACCCGTGGACATGTCCATCGATGCTACGGCCACCGGCCGGCCACAGGCCGAAAACGACGAAGGGCGCCTCCGACAGGAGGCGCCCTTGCGTGGCGAAATTCGGCGGCGTCCTACTCTCCCAGGGGGTCTACCCCCAAGTACCATCGGCGCTGACAGGCTTAACTTCCGTGTTCGGGATGGGAACGGGTGTGACCCTGTCGCCATGGCCACCGAAATCAGTTGTCCACAGGTGCGCGAGGCACCCTGAGGACTCCAGAGCAAGCACGAGCTGTTCAATCCAAGCCCTCGGCCGATTAGTACCGGTCGGCTGAACGTGTTGCCAC
>CAWIKD010000009.1:0-282580 GCA_963836545.1 uncultured Acidimicrobiia bacterium
GCCCGATGTGCTGACCACCTACGCCGGACTGCAGCCGGACAAGATCGCCGTCGTCGACGACCGCCTCGGCGTCGACGTGCGCACCGTGACGTACGCCGAGTTCGAGGGCGTGACCAACCGGCTGGCCCACGTCCTGCTCGCCCACGGCGCCGGGCCCGGCGTCAAGGTCGTGTGGTGCGGCCAGAACTCGATGGGCATCGCCAACCTCGTCGTGGCCGCCCGCAAGGTCGGGGCGACGGCGGTGCCGCTGAACTACCGCCTCTCGGACGAGGAGGCCGCCTACGTCACCGACCACAGCGACGCCACGATCGTCTACGTCGACAGCGAGTACGCGCCGCTGTTCGAGCGGGTGCGGGCCGAGATCCCGAAGGTGCAGCAGATCCTCGTGTTCGACGGCCCGGCGCCGGCGGGCATGACCGGGGTCGACGAGCTGATGGCCGCGGCATCGACGGAGCCACCGGAGGAGCCGGCGGCGACGGCCGACACCGGCGCCACGATGATCTACACGTCGGGCACGACGGGCAAGCCGAAGGGGGCGCTGCGCCGCAGCGGCGCCGATCCCGCCCAGGGCGCGGCGATGCTGCAGTTCATCGGCTACACGCCCGACGACGTCTACATCACGACGGGCCCGCTGTACCACAGCGGTCCGGGCGGGTTCATGGGCCTGGCCATGGTGATGGGCCAGACCGTCATCCTGCAGCGCAAGTTCGACCCCGAGGACTGGCTGCGGCTCCTGCAGACGTACAAGGCGACGTCGACGTTCTCGGCGCCGACGCCGATCCGCATGATCTGCAACGTGCCCGGCGGAGGTCATGGCGCGCTACGACACGTCGTCGATGCGGATCATGATCGCCAACGCGGCGCCGTGGAGCTTCGCCCTCAAGCAGCAGTACGTCGCCAACTTCCCCGGCGAATCGCTGTTCGAGGTCTACGGCTCCACCGAGCTCGGCGTGAACACGATCCTGCGGCCGGAGGACCAGATGCGCAAGCCGGGTTCGTGCGGCAAGGAGGCGCCGATGGTCGAGGTGCGCCTCTACGACGACGACGGCAACGTCGTCACCGGCACCGGGCCCGACGCCACGGGGGAGCTCTTCGTGCGCAGCCCGTCGGTGTTCGCCGACTACTACAAGCAGCACGACAAGTTCGAGGAGGACAGCCGCGACGGGTTCCAGACCGTCGGCGACATCGCCTACCGCGACGACGAGGGCTTCCTGTACATCTGCGACCGCAAGAAGGACATGATCATCTCCGGCGGGATGAACGTGTACCCGGCCGAGATCGAGGCCGCCCTCGAGGTCCACCCGGACATCTACGAGGCCGCCGTGTTCGGCATCCCGAGCGAGGAGTGGGGCGAGCTCGTCCACGCCGTCGTGGTGAAGCGACCGGGCTCGGCGCTCGACGATGCCGCGGTGTCGGCGCACTCCCGCGAGCACCTGGCCAGCTACAAGGTGCCGCGCTCGATCTCGTGGCTCGACGAGCTGCCGAAGACCGGCTCCGGCAAGATCCTCAAGCGCGAGCTGCGCGCCCCGTACTGGGCCGGCCGCGCGTCCAAGGTGTGATCGCGACGATGACAGGTCAGCGCTGAGCGTGGAACCCGAGCCGACCGAGCCGCTCCGGGGGTTTCGGTCCGGCTTCGTGACGTTGGTCGGGCGGCCGAACGTCGGCAAGTCGTCGCTGCGTCAACGCCATCTGCGGGGCCAAGGTGTCGATCGTCTCCGACAAGCCCCAGACCACCCGCCACCGCGTGCGGGGGATCCTCAACCGGCCCGGCGCCCAGCTCGTGTTCGTCGACACGCCGGGGCTGCACAAGCCGGTGACGGCGCTCGGGCGCAAGGTCAACTCGACGGCGATCGACAGCGTCGGGGACTCGGAGGCCGGTGTCGACGTGGTGTGCCTGGTCCTCGACGCCACGGCACCGTTCGGCTCCGGTGATCGTTGGGTCGCCGGCCACCTCGATCTGCGCGAGCGCGGTCGTCGTCGTCAACAAGGTCGACCGGGCCAGCCGCGAGCAGGTGATGGCCCAGCTGACCGCGGCGTCCGAGCTCGTCGCCGAGGCCTACTTCCCGGTGTCGGCGCGCACGGGCGTCGGGCTCGACGCCCTCGTCGATCACCTCGTGGCCCGCTCGCCGGAGGGTCCGCAGTTCTTCCCCGACGACGTCGTGCGCGACGTGCCCGAGGAGCAGTGGGTCGCCGAGCTCGTGCGCGAGCAGCTGTTGGCCGTGACCCGCGACGAGCTGCCGTACTCGATCGCCACGCGCGTGTCGGAGTGGGAGGGCAACCGGATCACCGTCGAGATCATCGTCGAGCGCGAGAGCCAGAAGGGGATGGTCATCGGCAAGGGCGGTCGGGTGCTGAAGCAGGTCGGGGAGCAGGCCCGAGCCCAGCTGCCGGAGGGCACGTTCGCTGTTCTTGCGGGTGAAGGTCGACAAGGACTGGCAGCGCCGCCCGGATCGCGTCGACCGCCTCTACTAGCGAGCGATCGGCCGCCTCGGCAGGCGCCTTCGAGGCCGGGCGGCAACGGGCGGCGGGTTACGGCATCCCCGACGGGGCGGGTCAGCCGGGGGGTGTCGAGGGCGGCGGCGTGACCGTGGTGACCGGCGCCGCGGTCGTCGTCGTGGCCGCGACGGTCGTCGTCGACGCGGCGTCGCCGAGCAGCGACTCGTAGTCCTGCTTCGTCACCATCGCCCCGGGATCGCTCTGCAGACCTTCACGTCGCGGCACGCTCAGCGGCGACCCGTCGAGCGTGAAGCGGACCTGACCGATGCCCGGCCGGTTGACCAGCGTCAACACGATCTGGGCGATGGCCGGGCGCTGGTCGGCCGGGTCGATGAGCGAGAAGGCGGCGGCGGCCAGGTCGACTGTGGCGAAGCCGAGGGTCGTGGGCTCGACCGAGTTGACGAGCGGCGGCACCTCCGACGACGCCTCTGGCAACAGGGTGCGCAGGCCGATGCCCAGCGGACCGGTCGGCGGCCCGGCCTCCAGGGCGGCGATGACGCGGCTCGGCGTCGCCTCGCCGGCGAGGTCCCGGGTGATCGGCTGCAGGCGGTTGCCGTCGAGGAAGAACACCTGCACCGACTCGGTGACGATCGTCGTCGTGCTCGCCTGCATCGTCGGCAGCACCGACGAGGCTGGCGGGGCGATCGTCGTCGTCGTCGATGTCGATGACGTGGTGGTCTCGTCGAGGCCGAACAGGTCGTCGTCGTTGAACTGGCGCAGGTTGTCGTCGCCGCCGATCCCGCACGACGCGGTCACGACGAGGAGCGTCAGGGCCCCCGTCACGAGCACGATCAGCCGCCGCATCAGGTCCCCACCGGCAAGCGGACGACGAAGCGGGCGCCGCCGCCCTGGCGATCCTCGACCCACGCCTCGCCGCCCTGGGCGGTGGCGTGCTCGGCGACGAGGGCGAGGCCGAGGCCGGTGCCGATGCGGTGGCGGGCGGCGCTGCCGCGGGCGAAGCGCTCGAAGATGCGGGCCCGCTCACCGCGGGCGACGCCGGGCCCGGCGTCTTCGACGGCGACGAGCAGGAACGGCCCGTCGGTCGGCTCGATCGAGATGCGCGTCGGACCGCCGCCGTGGTGTTGGGCGTTCTCGAGGAGGTTGGTGAGGATGCGCTCGAACCGCATCCGGTCGAGCACCGCCGTGGGGGGCGTGCCGTTCTGCTCGACGCGTGTCGTGACGTCGATCGGCAGGTCGGCGAAGCCGGCGCGCGTGGCGATCCGCCGGCACAGCGCTTCGATCCCGACCTCCTCGGTGTGCAGGTCCGTCGCGCCGGCGTCGATGCGCGACAGCTCGAGCAGGTCGATGACCATGGCGTCGAAGCGGCGCACCTGGCCGACCACGACGTCGAGGGCCTGCTGGGTGCGGTCGGGGAGCTCGCCGCGACGGCCGTCGATGACCTCGGCGGCGGCGGCCAGGGCGGTGATCGGGGACCGCAGCTCGTGGCTGACGTCGGACGCGAAGCGGGCCTCGCGCTCGATGCGGGCCTGCACGGCGTCGGCCATGTTGTTGAACGAGTCGGCGAGCCGGTCGAGGTCGGGGTCGCTCTCGCGCTGCACCCGGGTGTCGAGGTCACCGGCCGCGATCTCGCCGGCGGCGTCGGTGATCCGCCCGAGCGGTCGCAGCAGCCGCCCACTGGTCCACCACCCGACGCCCGATGCCAGCGGCGACGGTGATGAGCGAACCGATGATCGAGGGCCAACAGGATGGTCCGCAACGTGTTGCCGGTGGGATCGAGCGGGAACGCCTCGAAGTAGTTGGCGTCGACCTCGGCGATGTGGATGCCGATCCCGACGTAGCGGTTGCCGCCGAGCGAGAAGCGCTGGATCCCCGACTGACCGACGTCGACGGCCCGGCGGAGTTGGTCGGGGAAGCTCTGGTACGAGTAGCGGGCGGTGTCGGTGCTGGCCCGCTCGTCGCCCGTCAGGACGGCGGCCGCGAACCCGCCCGATTCGGTCCGCAGGCCCTGGAACCACTCGCCGAAGTTGGCCGATCCGCCGCGCAGCTGGTCGCGGACCCGCTGGGCGTTGCTGACGCCCTGGCGGCTGGCCAGCTCGGTGCGCTGCTCGAGGAGGGACGACCGGGCGTAGCCGTAGGTGACGGCGGTCAGCGTCACGGTCGCGACGAGCGCGATCACCCCGAAGAGGAGGCTGACCTTGGTGCGCAGGCGCATCGGGCGTCTTCCGAGCACGGAGCCAGTGTGGCAGGAGCTCGCCGCTGCCGGTGAGGCACCAGGGGGAGGAAGGTACCCCACCGGGGCAGCGTGAACAGTCGCCATCATCGTGACCGTCTGTGACGGGCGCTGCTCGCTTGTGCGCGATTTCTGTAACAACACAGAACGCGCAGGACGGCGCCAGACTGTCCGGACTGTGCACCCGCTCCTGTTCATCGAGGACGACGACCAGATCCGCCTGGCCCTGCGGATGGCCCTCGAGGACGAGGGCTACCAGGTCCACGAGGCGCCCGACGGCGCCAGCGGCCTCGCCGCGTTCGCCGAGCGCGAGCCCGATCTGGTGCTGCTCGACCTGCGGCTGCCGGACATGTCCGGGTTCGACGTGTGCCGGGCGCTGCGGGCGGCGAGCATCGTGCCGATCATCATCATCACGGCCCAGACCGACACCTATGACCTGGTGGCCGGGCTCGAGGCGGGGGCCGACGACTACATCACCAAGCCCGTCGTGCCCAAGGAGCTGGCGGCGCGGATCCGGGCCCTGCTGCGGCGGGTGCAGCTGCAGGAGTCGACGTCGGCGCCACCGGGCCGACCCGCCTCGGCGACGTCGAGCTGCGCCGGGAGCAGGGCGTCGTGCTCAAGGCCGGCCGCGAGGTCGAGCCTGACGAAGACCGAGTTCCGGCTGCTGTGCGAGTTCGCCGACCACGCCGGCGCCGTGCTGTCGCGCGACCAGCTGCTGGAGCGGGTCTGGGGCTACGAGTACCTCGGCGACTCCCGCCTCGTCGACGCCCACGTCCGCCGCCTGCGGGTGAAGATCGAGGACCACCCCGACGACCCGCGCCTGATCGTCACCGTCCGCGGCCTGGGCTACCGCCTGATCGCCTAGAGCGCACCGTTTGTGTCACCGCACAGGTCGTCGACGACATGTGCGGTGACGCAAACCGTCTCTAGGGGGCTGTCGGCTGCGGCTCCAGATCGGCCGGCCAGTCCTGGCCGCTCTAGGTGAGCTCCGGATCGCAGGTACTCACCGAGGCCCTTGGCCTGGGGGTCGAACGCCGTCGAGCTGGCGACGCCCTCGCCGAGGTAGCCGACGAGCACGATGTTGAGCGCCCGCAGGTTCGGGAGCTGGTGGACGTTCACCTCGAGGTCGGCGGCCTCGGGGATCAGCCGGCGGACGACGTCGGGGGTCATCGTCGCGGCGAGCCAGGCGTAGCCGGCGTCGTCGCGGGCCCAGATGCCGACGTTGGCGTTGCCGCCCTTGTCGCCGGAGCGGGCGCCGAACACGTGCCGAGCGGCGTGCCCGGCTCGATCACCGGCGGCGCGACGTCGATCGCCGGCGGCACGATCGGCTCGCTCCGATGCCGGGCCGGTCGGCGGCGGGTCGATGCGGATCCGGGTGCCGTCGGCGAGCACGACGATCTGGTCGATCTCGGTCGCCGGCACGAGCGCCGGCCAGTACACGCCGAACGACGAGGCCGGGCCGGGCGGCGTCGTCGTGAAGTAGCCGGGGTAGCTGGCCAGCGCCAGCTCGACGGCGGCCGACGAGAACGCCCGCCCGACGAGCGCGCTCGTCGGGCGGCCTTGACGATCACGTGCAGCAGCCCGCTCGAGCCGCTCCTGGTCGGCGCCGTCTGGTCGGAGCCGGCACGAACCGGGTCGTCCATCGTGATCCCGGCCGTCGCGCACGCGGTCGGCGCCGCCCATCGCCGTGACCAGCGCCTGCTTCGGTCCAGCGCCGCCTTGCGCCTCCTGCTCCAGCCCGGTCAGGACGAACGTCATCTTGTTGCGGAACCCGCCCTCGTAGTTGATGGCGACCTTGGTCGCCGGCGGGCGCCGGCTCGCCGCGGACGCCGCTGATGCGCACCCGGTCCGGCCCGACCTCGGACAGCTGGATCGTGTCGAAGCGGGTGATCACGTCGGGGTTGGCGTACGACGGCGTCTGGATCTCGTACAGCAGCTGGGCGGTGACGGTGTCGACGGTGACGCGGCCACCGGTGCCGGGGTGCTTGGTGATGACGGTCGGAGCCGTCGCGGTCGACCTCGGCGATCGGGAAGCCGAGCGGCGTCGGCGAGGTCGCCGAGCTCGTCGAAGAAGGCGAAGTTGCCGCCGGTGGTCTGGGCGCCGCACTCGATGACGTGGCCGGCCGTCACGGCGCCGGCCAGGCGGTCCCAGTCGGTCGGCGACCAGCCCCACCACCACGCGGCCGGGCCGACGACGACGGCGGCGTCGGTGACCCGGGGGCACACGACGACGTCGGCGCCCTCGGCCAGCGCCCGGGCGATGCCCCAACCACCGAGGTAGGCGTTGGCGCTGACCGGGTCGGCGGTGAGCGGGGCGCCGGTGTCGAGGTTGGCGAGCTGCGGACGCAGGCCGTCGATGCGGTCGATGCAGGTCGTCGCCCTCGATGTGGGCGACGTTGACCGTGATGCCCGAGCTTGGTCGGCGATGTCGCGGACCCTGCTCGGCGCAGCCGGCCGGGTTGAGCCCGCCGGCGTTGGTGACGACCTTGATGCCGCGGTCGGCGCACGTGCCGAGCACCTGCTCCATCTGGGTCAGGAACGTCGTCGGCGTACCCGCCGTCGGCGTTGCGGGCCTTGGCCTTCCAGAGGATCAGCATCGTCAGCTCGGCCAGCCAGTCGCCGGTGAGCACGTCGATCGGCCCGCCCTCGACCATCTCGCGCGCCGCCGAGATGCGGTCGCCGTAGAAGCCCGAGCAGTTGGCGATCGATCACGGGCCGGTCGTTCACGTCGGGGTCTCCTCCATCTGCAGTAGCGGCTGGCCGGTGTCGACCTGGTCGCCGGCGGCGACGTGGACGGTCGCCACGGTGCCATCGCCAGGCGACAGCACCTGGTGCTCCATCTTCATCGCCTCGACGACGACCAGCGGCTGCCCGGTCGACGACCGTCGTCGCCGGCAGCGACCAGCACGCGCAGCACGCTGCCGGGCATCGGCGCGACGAGCGAGCCGGCGGCGATCCCGGCGCCCGGATCGGGGTGGCGGGGGAGCAGCGTGAACGTGACGTGCCCGTCGGCGGCGTCGACGAAGCGACTGGTCGCCGTCGCGGCCGACGCGGAACGTGCGCCGCAGCGCCGACGTCGTCGAACACGACGGTGTCGGGATCGGCGACCGACCACGGTCGGGCCGATCGGTGTGCCGTCGACGCTCGAGGTGGCCGTCGCGACCGAGGCGGTACGTGACGCGCACCGGCGTCTCGTCGAGGGCCAGCTCGACGACCTGGTCGACGGCGCCGTTGTTGCGCCATCCCGACGGGATGTCGGCGAGCACGCCCGCCGCGGCGCGGTTCGCGGCCTGCTCGGCCATCGCCACGGCGGCGGCGGCGAGGCCCACGTCGCCGCGGATCGGGTCGGTGCACGGGAACTCGTCGAGGAACCCGGTGTGCAGGTGGCCGTCGACGAACGCCGGGTGCTCGAGGATGTTGCATCAGCTGGTCGCGGTTGGTGACCGGGCCGTGCAGCTGCGGCGCCGCGCAGCCACGGCGACGAGCTGGCGGATCGCCGCTGGCCGCGTGTCGGCCTGGGCTGATCACCTTGGCGACCATCGAGTCGTAGTACGGCGTGACACATCGAGCCGGACTCGACGCCGGTGTCGACCCGGACCAGCCACGGCGAGTCGTCCTCGAAGCGTCGTGGAACGGGCCGGTCGACGGCCGGTAGCCGGCGGCCGGGTCCTCGGCCGTCAGGCGGACCTCGATGGCGCTGGCCCGAAGGCGGTGTCCGTCGAGCAGCGCGTCGTCCAGTGACGTGGCGCCCTCGGCGATCGACAGTTGGAGCGGCCACGAGGTCGAAGCCGATGATCGCTTCCGTGACCGGGTGCTCGACCTGCAGGCGGGTGTTCATCTCCAGGAACCAGAAGTCGCCATCCGGGTCGAGCAGGAACTCGACGGTGCCGGCGCCGACGTAGTCGACGGCCCGGGCGGCCGCGACGGCGGCGTCCGACATGCGTCGCCGCAGGTCGTCGTCGACGGCAGGCGACGGCGACTCCTCGACGATCTTCTGGTGGCGGCGCTGGATCGAGCACTCCCGCTCGGGCAGGGCGATCACGTGGCCGTGGGTGTCGCCGAACACCTGCACCTCGATGTGGCGGCCCCGCTCGACGTAGCGCTCGCAGAACACGGTGCCGTCGCCGAACGCCGACGCCGCCTCGCGCGTCGCGGCAGCCACGGCGTCGTCGAGCTCGGCCGCGGCGCGGACGATGCGCATGCCCCGACCGCCGCCGCCGGCCGACGCCTTGACGAGCAGCGGGAACCCGATGGCGGCCGGGTCGTCGGCGCCCTCGACGACTGAGTCGGGCAGCACCGGCACGCCGCCGCGCGCATCAGCGCCTTGGCCTCGATCTTCGAGCCCATCGCCGCGATCGCCGCCGGCGGCGGGCCGATCCACGTCAGCCCGGCGTCGATGACGGCCTGGGCGAACGGCGGCCGACTCGGCGAGGAAGCCGTAGCCCGGGTGCACGGCGTCGGCGCCGGCTCGCCGAGCGGCGTCGACGAGGAGGTCGATGCGCAGGTACGTGTCGGCCGGCGCTGTTGCCCGGCAGGTGGACGGCGGCGTCGCACGAGCGCACGTGGAGGGCGCCGTCGTCGGCGTCGCTGAACACGGCGACGGTGCGGATGCCGAGGTCGTGGCACGTGCGGGCGATGCGGACGGCGATCTCGCCGCGGTTGGCGATGAGGACGGAGCGGATCATCGGGTCACATCCGGTACACGCCGTAGCCACGCTGGCCACGGACCTCGTTGTTGTGGATCGCCGACAGGCAGATGCCGAGCACGGTGCGGGTGTCGCGCGGGTCGATGATCCCGTCGTCGTAGAGCTTCCCGGTCATGAACAGGGCCAGCGACTCGCGCTCGATCTGGTCCTCGACCGACGCCCGCATCGCCGCGTCGGCCTCCTCGTCGAACGGGCGGCCCATCGACGCCGCCGACTGGCGGGCGACGATCGACAGCACGCCGGCGAGCTGCTGCGGGCCCATCACGGCGGTCTTGGCGTTGGGCCACGTGAACAGGAACCGCGGCCCGTACGCCTGGCCGCACATCCCGTAGTTGCCGGCGCCGTAGCTCGACGCCATGTTGACCGTGAGGTGGGGGACCTGGGAGTTGGAGACGGCGTTGATCATCTTCGAGCCGTCCTTCACCATGCCCTTCTGCTCGTACTCCTTGCCGACCATGTAGCCGGTCGTGTTCTGCAGGAACAGCAGCGGGGTGTCGGTCTCGTTGGCCAGCTGGATGAACTGCGCCGCCTTGTGCGACTCCTCGTTGAAGAGCACGCCGCGATGGTTCGCGAGCACACCGATCGGGTGCCCGTGCAGCTCGGCCCAGCCGGTGACCAGTGAGGCGCCGTAGCGCGGCTTGAACTCGTCGAAGTCGCTGTCGTCGACGATGCGGGCGAGGACGTCGCGCGGGTCGAACGGGACGCGCAGGTCGGCCGACGGGATCCCGATCAGCTGCTCCTGGTCGTAGCGCGGTGGGCGACCCGCACCCCGCGGCGCGGGGCCGAGCTTGCGGTGGTTGAGGCGGCGGACGATGCGCCGCCCGATCCGCAGGGCGTCGACCTCGTCGACGGCGTAGTGGTCGGCGAGGCCGCTGACGCGAGCGTGCATGTCGGCGCCGCCGAGGCTCTCGTCGTCGCTGTCCTCGCCGGTGGCCATCTTCACGAGCGGCGGACCGCCGAGGAACACCTTCGAGCGCTGCTCGATCATCACGACGTGGTCGCACATGCCGGGCACGTAGGCGCCACCCGCGGTCGAGTTGCCGAAGACGATGGCGACGGTCGGGATCGCCGCGCCGGAGAGCCGGGTGAGGTTGCGGAACGTCTCGCCGCCGGGGATGAAGATCTCGCTCTGGTGGGGGAGGTCGGCGCCGCCGGACTCGACCATGTAGATCAGCGGCAGGCGGTTCTCGCGGGCGATCTCCATCGCCCGCAGCGTCTTCTTGACGGTCCACGTCGTGCTGGTGCCGCCGCGCACCGTGGGGTCGTTGGCGATGATGACGCACTCGACGTCTTCGACGACGCCGATGCCGGTGAACACGCCGGCGCCGACCGGGAAGTCGCTGCCCCACGCGGCGAGCGGCGACAGCTCGAGCAGCGGGGCGTCGCGGTCGACGAGCAGCTCGACGCGCTCCCGGCACAGCAGCTTGCCGCGCTGGCGATGGCGCTCGATGTACTTGTCGCCGCCGCCGTTGTTGACGAGCGCGAGCTGGCGGCCGTGCTCGGCGAGCAGCTCGAGGAGGTGGGCCCGATTGGCCTGGTAGGCCTCGCTGCGCTCGTCGATGTGATCCCCGAGCACCGTCACGCCGGTCACCGTAGGCGCGCCAGTCCGCGCGACCCGGCGTCGACCCATCCGAGGGTTTCGTGCGGGTGGCCCGTGCACGAAACCCTCGGATGCAACGAAACCCTCGGATGCATAGAGTCCCGGGCCATGCTCTTGGCGGTCGTCGGCGCGCACCTGGACGGGCAGCCGTTGAACCACCAGCTCACCGACCGCCGGGCCACGTTCGTGCGGCGCACCGAGACGGCGCCGATCTATCGCCTCTACGCGCTGGCCACCGACCCGCCGAAGCCGGGTCTGGTGCGGGTCGTGGACGGTGACGAGGGCGCCGGCGCCATCGAGGTCGAGGTGTGGGATCTCGAGCCGGCCGCGTTCGCGTCGTTCGTCGATGCCATCCCGGCGCCGCTGGGGATCGGGCGCATCGTGCTCGACGACGACAGCGATGTCGCCGGGTTCGTCTGCGAGCCGTACGCGCTGCGCGGCGCACCGGAGATCACCTCGTACGGAGGCTGGCGGGCCTATCTGGCAGCCGCGGCAGCCAGGCTGACGAGCAGATCGTCGGACCACGCCGGGGCGATCAGGGTGATGCTCGGCGGCGGGGCCGACGGCGCCGGCCCGCCGACCGGCACCGTCAGCGCGCAGAGGTCGAGCAGGTTCACGAAGTTGGTGTAGGTGCCGAGCATCGAGTTGACGGCCAGCGGCTCGGCGAGCACCTCGTCGACCGTCGGGACGCGCGGCACGCTCGGCACGGCGAGGACGTCGATGTCGTCCCACACCGGCGTCGTCAGGGCGCGGAGGCGAGCGAGCTCGGTCTGGTCCCGGAAGAGCTGCCACGCCGGGACGCACGCGGCGGCGCCGATGATCTCGCCGACGACCGGGTGGACGTCGGCGCGGTGGGCGTCGACGAACGCGCCGACCGCCTCGTAGCGCTCGGCGACGAACGCCCCGCCGTAGAGCAGGTCCCCGGCGGCCACGAACGGGGCGAGGTCCACGTCGACGAGCGACACGCCGGCGGCCGCCAAGGCCGCGGTGCCGGCGGGGATCGCCGCCAGCTCCGCCGGCACGCCGACGCGCAGCGGTCGCGTCGGCACCGCTCGCTTCGGCGACGATCGGCTCCACGGGTCGGCGGCGTCGGCCCCGGAGGCGAGGGACGCCACGAGCCCAGCGGTCGACACGTCGCGAGCGAAGAACGACACGCAGTCCAGCGAGCGGCAGGCCGGCACGACACCTCGGGTGCTGACCCGGCCCCGTGTCGGCTTGAGACCGACGATCCCGTTGCACGCCGCCGGCACCCGCCCCGAGCCGGCGGTGTCGGTCCCCAGGGCGACGTCGACCATGCCCGTGGCGACCGCGACGGCCGACCCGCTGCTCGATCCGCCGGGGATCAGACCGTCGGCGCAGGCGTTGGGCGCGATCCCGTACGGCGAGCGCACGCCGACCAGTCCGGTGGCGAACTGATCGAGGTTGGTCTTGCCGATGACGACGGCGCCGGCGGCCCTGAGCGCGGCGACCACCGCGGCGTCGGTCGTCGGCTGGTAGGCGAACGCCGGGCAACCAGCGGTCGTCGGCAGGCCGGCGACGTCGATGTTGTCCTTGACGGCGAGCGTCAGCCCGGCCAGCGGCAGGTTCGACGCCGCGTGCTCGGCGGGTGTCGACGTCGTGGGCCGCAGCCCGGGCGACGTCGGGCTCGGTGCAGCGCGATCCAGATGCCGGGGCGCCCGTCGTCGGCGATGCGGCGCAGCGCGGCGTCGACGGCTGTCGACGGCCGTCGTCATCGCCCGGACTCGCCACTGGAGGTCCACGCCGCCCGCTCGGCGGCGAAGGCGGCCTGCTGCGCGTCGCGGAAGGTGGCGATCTCGGCGGCGTGGCGGGCGAGGAAGGCGCGGTGGTCGGCGAGGCGGAACCGGCTCTCGTCCATGCGCGATCTCGAGCCGCCCTGCCGCCTGCTCGGCCCGCTGGTCGAGCAGTTCGGCCGCGCCGACGGGGTGGAACCGCAACTGGTCGAACGGCCGCAGCAGCCATGGCCGGGCGAAGTGCGGGCCGCGGCGATCGCGGTTCCACACCTGCACCGTGCGTCCGACGAACTGGTAGCCGCCGGGGCCCTCCATGCCGTAGATGCACAGGTAGGCGCCCGCCGATGCCGACGGCGTTCTCCGGCGTCCACGTGCGGGCCGGGTTGTACTTCGTGGTGACCAGGCGATGACGGGGATCGAGCGGCGTGGCCACCGGCGCGCCGAGGTAGACGTCGCCCAGCCCGACGACGAGGTACGACGCGTCGAACACCGTGCGGTGCACGTCGGCGACGTCGGCCAAGCCGTTGATGCGGCGGATGAACTCGATGTTCCACGGGCCGCGTCGGATCGTTCGCTCGCTCGGCATCGTTCGCTCGCTCGGCTCACACCACGGGGCATCGGCCCGCACGCCGTGGACGTAGCGCTCGATCGCCTCCCGCGTGGCCGGGTCGTCCCACGACAGCGGCAGGTGCACGATCCGCGACGGCACGGCCATCTGCTCGACGTCGCCGAGGTCGTCCTCGGCCGCCGCGATGAGCCGATGGGCGTCGTCCACCGAGTGCCGACGTCCGTCGACCTGGACGAGCAGCGAGCGCACGCCCGCCGTCACGTCGACGACGTCGGGGAGGTGATCGCGGACCCAGCGCTCGAGGACGTGGACCCGCACGCGCAGCGCCAGGTCGAGGACCATCGGGCCGTACTCCACGAGCAGGAAGCGGTCACCGGCGCGGCGGTACGTCGTGCCGGGGTGGGTGCCGTCGGGCTCGCGGCGCGCGAGCACCGCGTCGGATCGCGACGGGCCGGCCGGGGCACCGGGCGGTTCCACGTCGGCCGGGCCAGCGGCTCGGCCGGCCGCGTGGCGCGGGCCAGCCACGCGGCGCGCTGGGCGTCGGCGCGGCGGCCTCGTCGGCGGTCCACGGGCACGAGGCGGACGCGGTCGCCGGGCGCCAGCTGGCCGAGCTTCCACCGCTCGGCGGCGGCCACGACGGCCGGACACACGAACCCGCCGAGGCTCGGGCCGTCCGGTCCGAGGATGATCGGCATGTCGCCGGTGAGGTCGACGGCGCCGATGGCGTAGCCGGTGTCGTGGATGTTCGACGGGTGCAGCCCGGCCTCGCCGCCGTCGCCGCGGGCCCAGTCGGGCCGCGGGCCGAGGAGGCGGACCCCGGTCCGCGCCGAGTTGAAGTGGACCCGCCACTCGGCGCGCAGCAGGGTCTCGAGGCCGTCGGCGGTGAGGAAGTCCGGCGCGCGCATGCGGGCCGATGAGCACGCCGAGCTCCCACTCGTGGGTCAGCACCGGCGCCAGCCCCGGGGGCAGCGCGCCGACCGGAGCCGTCCGGCGGCGGCGCCGATCGGTGAGCACGTCGCCGGCGGTCAGCGGGCGACCCTCGTGCCCGCCGAAGCCGCCGAGCGTGAACGTGGAGCGCGCTCCCGAGGTAGGGCGCGACGGCGAACCCACCGCGCACGGCGAGCGTGGCGCGCATCCCCGGGCCCGTCGACGGCGCCGACGCGGATCACGGCGCCGGCCGCGACCTCGATCGCCGTCCAGGCCGGTACCGCCACGCCGTCGACGGTCGTGCGCATGGCCGCGCCGCCGATGGCGAAGGTCAGCGCCGCGCCGGCGCGCAGCGCCGGCCCGGCCGTCGTCAGCTCGAGGGCGGGGGCCGTCTCGTCGTTGCCGACGACCTGGTTGACGAGGCGGTGCGTGAGGTCGTCCATCGGTCCCGACGGGGGCACCCCGACGTCCCAGTAGCCGACCCGCCCCGGCAGGTCCTGGACGGTGGTGAGCGGACCGCCGTCGAGCACCTCGAGCGTCGCCGGCGAGGAGTCCGACGCGACGTCGGGTCGTCGCCGCCGTCGCCGTCACGCCGGGCCGCTGACGACGACCCGGATCGGCGTGGGGTCGAACCCGTTGCAGGGGTTGTTGATCTGCGGGCAGTTCGAGATCAGCACGAGCACGTCCATCTCGGCCCGCACGTCGACGTAGAGGCCGGGCGCCGAGATGCCGTCGACGATGCCGAGCGTTCCGTCGGCGCCGACCGGCACGTTCATGAACCAGTTGATGTTGGGGACGAGGTCGCGCTTGCCGAGCCCGTGGCGGGCACCGGCGGCGAGGAAGTTCTCGACGCACGCGTGCTGGTGCCGGGTGTGGTGTCCGTAGCGCAGGGTGTTCGACTCCTGGCTGCACGCCCCGCCGATGGTGTCGTGGTAGGCGCAGGTCGTGTCGACGATCGTCATCATCGGGCGCCCTTCGTTGGAGCGCAGCACGGTGCCGGTGACCAGGAAGATGTTGCCCTGGGCGGCGATCGTGTCGGCGGCCGAGTAGCGCTCGGTCGGGTCGGCGGCGGCGTAGAGCAGGCAGTCGACGGCCTGGTTGCCGCCGAGGTCGACGATCCGCAGGACGTGCCCGGCCGCGGACGACGCCCGACCACGCCGGCCCGAGCCTCGACGACCTCGTCGAGCACGACGGTCATCGCGCCCACCCGGCCAGGAAGTCGTCGGCTGTTCTCGTAGGCCCGCTGGCGCTCCGGGGCTCGACGACCGCCAGGGGTCGTCGAGCCCAGGGTGTTCGGCGTCCCACGCCGTGAGCCGCACCGTGGACGAGGTGTACGTCGGGCGGTCGTCGAGCGGGTGGGGCACGTTGGCGACCATCACGAGGACGTCGAGGTCGGCGCGCAGCTCGATCGCCGCGCCCGGACGCGGTGCCCCGTCGAGCCGCAACCGACCCGTCGTCGGCGACGACGGCCGACTTGAACAGGTTGATGCCCGGCGGAAGGTCGCGGACCGTCAGGCCGTGCTTGGCCGCGGCGACGGTGAGGAGCTGGCGGGCGGTCGGCGCAGCGGAGTGGATGCCGGTGGTGCCGTAGCGGTCGGCGGCGACCGGCGCGCTCGTCGTGCCGCAGAGGGCGTCGTGGCGGGCGCTGGTGTCGGCGACGATCGTCATGAGGGCGCGGCCCATGTCGGACAGCAGCACGGCGCCGGCGCCGAGGTAGGCCTGCCACTGCACCTTGACCGTGTCGGCGACGTTGAGCCGCTCGGCGGTCGCCCGGGCGTGGTGGACGACGAGGTGCACGGCAGGCGTCGCCCGTCGACATCGACGATCCGCAGCACGCTGCCGCGGGGGAGCTCGTGGCTCGCGTAGCCGCCGCCGGCGATGGTCTCGTCCCATCGCACGCCCGTCGCGGCCGACGCCCGGTGGGCAGGTCGTCGTGCCGTCCTCGCCGGCAGGGTCCGCTGCGTCGGCGCGATGCTGCCGGCCTGGCTGCGGGCATGGTCACGGGCGCCTTCGAGGCTCGCGGTCGACACCAACCGTCTCCTTTCGAATGTCCTTCGAAAGTCTGTCGATCGAGGCTCCGTCGTGCAAGCGAGGGGCCGAGGTTTCACATCCCGGAAACACGGCGCCCTACGCTGCCCGCCCATGTCGAGTGCCGGGCGGATGGGGCGACCACGTCTCCAGCCACGGGATCGCGCCGGCGATGCGGCCGACGAGATCCTCGCCGCGGCCAGCACCCTGTTCGGGGATCGCGGCGTGAACGGCACGACGATGGCCCAGATCGCGGCCGGCGCCGGGCTCCAGCAGTCGTCGCTCTACTACTACTTCCGCAGCAAGGAGGAGATCCTCGCCGCCATCGTCGCCAAGGCCAACGTCGTCCCGCTCGAGCTGGTCCGGCGGGTCCGTGACCAGCCGCTGGCGCCGGCGGTGCGGCTGTGGCGGTTCGTCGCCGGCGACGTCGTCGCCCTGTGCGTGCTGCCGTTCGACATCAACGAGGTGCACCGCATCGCGGCCCGCGATCGGGAGCGGTTCGCCACGTACTGGCGGGAGCGGCGGACGCTGCAGTCGGGGCTCACCGCGATCATCCGCGAGGGGATCGCCGACGGCTCGCTGCGCGAGGTCGACGCCGCGCTTCGTGTCGCATCACGCTGATGTCGAACGACGAGGCGGTGCAGAACTGGTATCGCCACGACACCCGTCCGATCCGCGACCCGGAGGCGATCGGCGCGGCGACGGCTGACCTGGCGGTGGGCTGCGCTGCTGCGTCGCCCCGCTGACCTGGTCACGGTCGGCGAGCGGGCCCGAGCCGTCGACGCCTGAACTTTCGAATCTGCTTCGAAAGTAGCGCTCCGTTCGCGAGCACGAAACGAAGCCGGAAACGGACGGTCCCTACGTTCGACCCCGTCGGGCGAACCCGGCGCAGGGCACGAGATCGGGAGGACCCGGATGCAGGCTGGTCGTTGGCGCACTGCGGTGCTCCCGCTCGTCGCACTCACCCTGGTGGCCGCAGCCTGCGGTGGGGACGATGACGACGCCGGCGGCGCCGCGTCGACCGCGCCACCCAGCGACGGCGGCGACCACGACGGCGGCGCCCCGCCGGCGACACCGCGCCGGATGCCGACGACGCGGCGGCGACGCCGTCACCCTCAAGGTCGGCTACAGCGCCTGGCCGGGGTGGTTCCCGCTTGCGGTCGCCGAGAAGGAGGGCATCTTCGAGCAGGCCGGGGTCAACGTCGAGCTGACGTACTTCGCCGACTACATCTCGTCGCTCGACGCACTGGTGGCCGGGAGCATCGACGTCAACACGCAGACGCTGAACGACACGATCTTCGGCGTCGCGGCCGGCAGTCAGCAGCGCATCTTCCTCACCAACGACAACTCGACCGGCAACGACGCGATCATCTGCGACGCCGCGATCACGAAGGTCGGCCGACCTCAAGGGCAAGGCGATCGCCGCCGAGCCCGGGGTCGTCGACCACTTCCTGCTGCTGCAGGGCCTGCAGGACGCCGGGATGACGGAGGCCGACATCCAGTTCTCCGGCCTCCCCACCGACGCCGCCGCCGCGGCCTTCGCCGGCGGCCAGTTCGACTGCGTCGGCGTCTTCGCCCCGTTCACCACCCAGGCGCTCGCTCGGAGCGGATCGCACGTGCTCTTCAGCTCGAAGGACTACCCCGGCACGATCTCCGACCACTTCGTCGCCACTGCGGCCGCCGCCGAGGAGCACCCGGAGGCGCTGCAGAAGCTCGTCGACGCCTGGTACCTCACGCTGGCGTGGATCGCCGACCACCCCGACGAGGCGACGGCGATCATGGCCGAGCAGGCCGGCGTCTCGGCCGCCGACTACGAGGCGTACGCCGAGGGCACGACGATCTTCGACGTCGCAGCAGGCCCTCGACTCCTTCGCCGATCGTGCCGGCGACCCGACGTCGCTGCCCGAGATGGCCCGCCGCATCAACCCGTTCCTCGTCGAGGCCGGGCTGACGAAGCAGGAGGCCGATCTGACCGGCCTGTTCATGCCGGAGCTGACCCAGGCGTACGTGGACGGCAACGGCGGGTGAGCATGACGTCGCCCGGCGTCAGCCGGTCGCTGACCGGGTCGGACACCGCGGTGGTGGCGCCGACGGGCACGGACGCCACCATCGCGGCCGCCGTCGAGCCACCGTCGCCCGACCGTCGGTCCCGGCCGACGCGCGGGCGGCGACAGCACCCGCTCGGCCGGATCCGCAGCCCGCTCGGCCTCGGCTGGCGCATCGCCCTCGGAGCGATCGGCGTCGCCGCCATCCTCGTCGCCTGGCTGGTGCTGTCGTGGCGGCTCGACGACGCCCAGTCGTTCCTGGTGCCGACGCCGGCCGCGGCGTGGGACGCCTTCACGGCGATGTGGCGCGACGGGACCCTCGGCGGCGACCTCGCGGCATCGCTCCAACGAGTCGGCATCGGCTACGCGATCTCGATGGCCATCGGCGCCGTGCTCGGCGTGCTGATCGGCACGTTCGTGTCGGCCGAGTCGTTCTTCGAGCCGCAGATCGGCTTCCTCCGCTACATCCCGGCCAGCGCGCTGACGCCGCTGCTGCTGCTGTGGCTGGGCATCGGCGAGAGCCCGAAGATCACCCTGATCGTCGTCGGCACCGTCTTCTACAACGTCTTGATGATCGCCGACGTCGTGCGGGCGACGCCGCGCGAGCTGCTCAACGCGTCGGCGACGCTCGGGGCCGGCCGGTGGACGACCGTGCGCAAGGTGATCCTGCCGCACTCGGTGCCGGGGATGATCGACGTCGCCCGCATCAACCTCGCCGCGGCCTGGCTGATGCTCGTGGTCGCCGAGCTGCTCGCCGCCCAGGAGGGCCTGGCGTTCCGCATCGTGCGGGCCCAGCGCTTCCGCGACATCCCGACGATGTTCGCCCTCCTCATCACGTTCGGCGTGATCGGCCTCGTCAGCGACCTGCTGCTGCGGCGGTTGCGCTGGTTCGTCGCGAGGTGGGCCCGGCCGTGACCACCAGCGCCCCGAAGCTCGTCGTCGACCAGGTGAGTCGGACGTTCGGTCGCCGCCGCCACGCCGCGCTGGCCCTCGACGGCGTGTCGATGGAGGTCGCCGCCGGCGAGCTGGTGTGCCTGCTCGGCTCGTCGGGCTGCGGCAAGTCGACGCTGCTCAACATCATCGCCGGACTCGACGTCGCGACCGAGGGCGAGGTGCGCGTCGATGGTGAGCTGGTGGTCGGACCGGGCGCTGACCGGGGCGTCGTGTTCCAGGGCTACTCGCTGTTCCCGTGGCGCACCGTCGCCGAGAACATCGCGTTCGGCCTCGAGGTCAGCGGTGCGTCGAGACAGCAGCGCCGGACCCGCGTCGCCGAGCTGCTCGGGATCATGAACCTCACCGAGCACGCCGACAAGCTGCCGCGCGAGCTGTCGGGCGGCATGCGCCAACGCGTCGCCATCGGGCGGGCGCTCGCTCCCGAGCCCGACGTGCTGCTCCTCGACGAGCCGTTCGCCGCCCTCGACGCCCAGACCCGGCGCTCGATGCAGGACTTCCTGCTCACCCTGTGGAAGCGCACGGGCTGCACGATCGTCATGGTGACCCACGACGTCGAGGAGGCGCTCTACCTGGCCGGGCGGGTCTACGTGATGTCGCCGCGACCGGGCCGCATCGCCGAGGAGGTCACCGTCCCGTTCGGTGATCGCGCCCTGCACGTGCTGCGCGATCCCCGCTTCCTCGACCTCCGCGACGAGCTCGCCGAGATGGTGGCCTGACCCGATTGACGCCGGCGCTCACCCGACGCCGCAGCTCTCGTTGATCACGCGGTTGAGCACCGCCTTGGCCGGCGCGTCGAACGTGACGACGTCGGCCGCTGCGGGCTCCTCGCCGATCCCGACGGTGACCGGGATGATGAACGTCTTCTTGCTCTCGGCCAGGGCGTGGGGGGAGCAGTTGCCCGACTGCTCGATCACGATCGGGATGCTGGCCGCCTGCTGGCCGGGCGCGAGGACGGTGAGGGGATCGGCCGGCGTGACGGGGCTGATCCGCAACAGGACGCTGCCGTCGATGCGGGTGACGGTGATGGTGGCGTCGGACTCGTTGCGGCGGACCTCGAGGGTGCCGACCACCGCCGGCCGGCCGTCCGCAGTGGTCGAGGGCGTCCACTCGTCGCCGAAGTGCACATCGGCCGCCCACGTCAGCCGCTGCGCCTGGCACGACATCGAGTACACGCGCGGCAGGACCGACCGCCGGTCCTCGATCGGCACGGCGATGAGCTGCGGTGCGCCGCCGTCGACCGACGCGTGGCCGATGGCGACCGGCTCGTCGGGGGGTGGCGAGCCGGTCGCTGCCGGCGGGCTGCCGCACACCGCATCGCCCTGGTGGACGCGGATGTCGAACGTGACGCCGGGCGCGAGCTGGGTCGAGTGGGCGAGCGGCGCCTCGTCGCCGAGCCCGGGCCAGTCCAGGCGCAGGTCGCTGAACGCCACGGTAGACGGCGAGTGGTTCGTGGTCTGCACGCTCAGCAGTCCGGCGATCTCGTCTTCGCGGTACTGCTCGAGCGTGGCGGTCAGCCCGTCGATCCGCGTCGGCTGCTCGGCCGATGCGGTCGTGCTCGTCGAGACCGCAGTCGTCGTCGGCGCCAGGGTCGTCGGCGCCGCCGTGTCCGGCGGGTCCGACGCGCAGCCGACGCCGAGGGCAGCGGCGACGACGACGCGCGGCGATGCGGGCGGGCCTCAACGCCGCGCCTCGGCGCGACGTCCGACCTGGCGCCGACGGTACGAGCGTGCTTTGTCCCGGCCGCCGCAGGCCGTCATCGAGCACCAGCGCCCGCTGCGGTTCTTGGACGTGTCGTGGAACACCCAGCGGCAGTGGTGGCACGCCTTCAAGCGCCGCAGCTCGCCGGTCGCGCTCGTCGCCGCGACGGCCAGCGCCAAGCCGGCCACGACGCCCTCGGTCCCCGACCCCGTCGGGACGAGCGCTCCGCCGCCCGGCGTCGCTTCGACCCGGACCGCCAGCTCGCCGGTCACCCGTGCGAACTCGGCGTAGTCGCCGCTGCCCACGCCGACCCACAGCGCCTCGCGGACCGCGACCAACCGGTAGAGGTCCGGCGGCGCGATGGCCGCCTCGATCACCAGGCCCTCGCCGGCGAGCCAGGCCGTCAGCTCATCCGGCGTCCGCCACGCGTCGGCCCCGTTCTCCCGGTTGGTGGTGTTGCAGAAGCGACGCAGCGGCTCCAGGGCGCCCGCCGAGCCGGGTTGGTCGGGCCAGCTCGGCTCGGGGAGCACGAGCCCGCAGGAGTCGACCGGGTGCCCGTCCATGCGTCACCAACATACTCATTTGGTCGGTGACGTGCCCGCCTTGACGCGGACGAGCTCGTTGACCCGTGACCGTCAGAGGCCGAGGTCGGCCGGCGCCGGCAGCACGCCGCCGATGACGTTGGCCTCGCGCAGCGCCGTCAGGCGGCTCGCATCGCAGCCGGCGAGCTCGGCGAGGACGGCGTCGGTGTGCTCGTCGAACAGCGGGGCCCGGCGGCGTGTCGTGGTCGCCTCGCCGTCGACGACGATCGGCGACGCGGACGTGGCGCATCGGGCCGGTCACGGGGTGATCGACGACCTCGAAGCGATCGGCGAGGCGCGGATCGGCGACGGCGTCGAGGACCTCGTTGACGACCTCCGCCGCCCCACCCGCGGCCCGCACCGCGTCGACCACGTCGGTCCACGGGCGCCCGGCGATCTCGGCGGTCAGCTCGGTGAGCGCGGCCGGCCCGACGTACGCCACCCAGCGTCCATCGGCGGCGGCCACGAACCCCGACGCCGGGACGCCGGGTTCGCGGTTGCCCATCCGGCCGATGTCGGTGCCGCGCTGGTCGGCGACGACGATCCCTTCGCCGAGCGCGCTCCACATGACCTCCATGTGGGCGAGGTCGATCTCGCAGCCGACGCCGGTGCGGTCGCGGCGCTCGATGCCTGCCAGCACCGCCAGCGCGGCGTGGGTGCCGGCGACGGGATCGGGCCAGTACAGGTCGGAGATCCGGGCGCCTTCGTCGGCGTAGCCGAAGCGGGCGCCGAACCCGCCCATGCCCTCGATCACCGGGCCGTAGCCGGCCTTGGCGCTGTACGGGCCGACCGTCCCGAACGCCGGCATGCGCACCACGACGATGCCGGGGTTGACGGCGGCGAGGGCGTCGAAGTCGAGCCCGAGCGCGGGGAGCACCTTGGCCGTGAAGTTGCACAGCACGGCGTCGGCGTGGCGGGCCAGGTCGAGGAACACCTCGCGACCCTCGGCGGCGCGCAGGTCGACGACGACGTCGCGCTTGTTGCGGTTGACCGCGTTGTGCAGGCCGCTGGACTCGAACCAGCGGTTGTCGTCCTTCAACTCGGCCCAGGCCGACGGGTCGCTGTCGGTGTGGAGGCGCAGCACCCGGTAGCCGTCGAACGGGGGGAGGCCCTCGAACTTGAGGACGTCCATGCCGAGCGCGCCGAGCATGTTGCCGACGAACGGCCCGGCCCATGCCGTCGTCACCTCGAGCAGGCGCAACCCGGCCAGCGGCGGCCGCCCGACGTCCCGGCGCGGCGTGTCGAGCACCGGATCACCGTCGGACTCCGCCGTCGCCCGCACCCGCTGGTCGGCGACGGGCAGCCCGGCGGTGCGGAACGGGCGCACCGGTGCGGCGACCTCACCGTCGGGCGTCGTCAGCCGCCCGACGAAGCCGCGCGCGACGAGGTGGGGATCGACCAGCGCCTCGGTCGCCGTCATGATCTTGCCGACCGTCCACGGGGTGTCGAGGGCGAGGTCGAAGATCTGGTCCTTGGTGCGCTCGGCGTACCAGCCGCGGACCAGCTCCCAGACCTCGTCGACCCGCCCGGCGCGCGCGGCTCGCGTCCGGTAGCGCTCGTCGACGATCAGCTCGGGCTGGTCGTAGAGGAGGCACTGCGTCTCCCAGTCGACGTCGCGGAAGCTGCCCGGCACGACGAAGCCGTCAGCGCACGGCAGCGCACCACCGGGGAAGGCGGTGATCGGGAACGGCCCGGTGGGCGGCCAGCGTCGCCCGGCCGTGATCCCATCGGCGAAGTGCAGCTCGCACCCGGTCATCAGGCAGGCCGTCCACGAGATGTCGAGGTGGCGGACGCCCGGCATCCGCAGCCCGGCGAGCAGGGCCACCGCCGCAGTCGCCCCGGCGAGGTACTGGGCCTGCCAGCCCGGCAGGCGCACCGGTTCGCGGCCGGGGTCGCCCTGCACGCCGATCAGCCCGCTGCGGGCCTGGGCCAGCACGTCGTGCTCGATCGTGCCGGCATCGTCGGCAGCGAAGCCGTAGGGCGTGATCGACACCAGCAGCGGCCCGCCGGGTCGTGCCGGGTCGAACGGCGTGCCGGCGACGGCGGCGCCGACCCGGTCGTCGATCACGGCGTCCCAGTCGCTCGACCCGGTCGCCCCGGGCGAGGCGTTCAGCTTGCCGGCGTTGAGGTGGAGGTACAGCGGCGAGGTGCCGGCGAGCGGCTCGTCGTCGACCTGCTTGGTGCGGGCCGGGTCACCACCCGTCGGCTCGACCTTGACGACCGTCGCCCCGAGCATCGCCAGCAGCCGCCCGGCGTACGGCCCGGCGACCCCGCCCGCCAGCTCGAGCACGCGCAGGCCGGTCAGTGGTGCGTCTGGGTTCATCACCGACCCGGTTGTAGTCGGCGGCCTCAGTCGACGATGGCGTCGTAGACGAGCGCCTGCAGGGCGACGTCCGGCTCGTCCATCCGCATCATCGACTGCGCCATCAGGATGCCGACGAGGTCCTGGCGCGGATCGACCCAGTAGTGCGTGCATGCTGCGCCGGACCAGCCGTGGGTGCCCGCCGATGCCGCTCGGCCGGCCGCTGCCGGGTCCATCAGCACGCTCGAACCGAGGCCGAACCCGAACCCGACGACGGGTTGGCCGCCGGCCTCCCACGGCAGCAGCGCGGCGTCGAGCTGGTTGCGGTACATCAGTCGGACGGTCTCCGGGGCGAGCACCCTGGTCCCGTCCACCGCGCCGTCACCGAGCTGCATCCGGGCGAACGCGAGGAGGTCCGCCCGGGTCGAGAACAGGCCGAACCCGCCTCGTGCGAACACGTCGGACGCGTCAGCCGGGTAGGTGCTCGAGACGTCGCGGCGCTCGTTCTCGCCGCGTGTCCAGGCCTCGTAGATCCCCATCGCCGTCTCCCCGCGACCCAGCACGTCGGGCCGGCCGTACATCGCCGCCAGGCGTCCGTGCTCGGCGGTCGGCACCCCGAACGCGGTGTCGGCCATCCCGAGCGGCCGGAAGATGCGCTCGTCGAGGAACTCACCGAGCGGTTGGTCGGCGATGATCTCGATGAGCCGCGCGGCGACGTCGAGCGAGGCGCTGTAGTGCCAGCGTTCGCCGGGCTGGAACGCCAGCGGCAGCTCGGTCAAGGCGTCGATGAACTCGGCCAGCGAGCGGGTGGCGTCGGCGTGGATGCCGGCCTGCTGGTAGAGGGCGGCGACCGGCGTGTCCTGCAGCTCGTTCGTCAAGCCGCTGGTGTGGGTCAGCAAATCGAGCACCCGGACCGGGCGGCCCGGCGTGACGAGCTGTCCGTCGGGGCTCAGCACGCGGACGGTGGCGAACGCCGGGATCCACGTGGCCACCGGGTCGGTCAGGGCCAGCCGGCCCTCGTCGACGAGGGTCATGAGCGCGCAGGCCATCATCGGCTTCGTCGTCGAGTAGAGGCGGAAGATCGTGTCGTCCGTCATCGGCAGGTCGGCCTCGCGATCGCGCTGGCCGCGTTCGCCGGAGTACACGGTCTCGCCCCGGCGCGACACCACCGCGCTCACGCCGACGAACCCGTCGTCATCGACGAACGACTGCAACAGCTCGTCGATCCGGGCCAGGCGCTCGCTGCTCATGCCGACCGCCTCTGGTGCCATGCGAGGCACGCTAGGTGCCCTGACGGCGGCGGTGGACCGATGTCAGATGTCGAACTGCACGCCCTGGGCGAGCGGTAGCGCTCGCGAGTAGTTGACGGTGTTGGTGGCCCGGCGCATGTACGCCTTCCACGCGTCGGAGCCGGACTCCCGACCGCCGCCGGTCTCCTTCTCGCCGCCGAACGCCCCGCCGATCTCGGCGCCGCTCGGCCCGATGTTGACGTTGGCGATGCCGCAGTCCGAACCGTCGGCCGCCATGAAGCGCTCGGCCTCGCGGAGGTCGTTGGTGAAGATGCTCGACGCCAGGCCCTGCGGCACATCGTTGTGGAGCGCAATGGCCTCGTCCAGGTCGTCGTAGCCGAGGACGTACAGCAGCGGGCCGAACGTCTCGGTGCGCACGATGTCGGTCTGCGCCGGCATGGCGACGATGGCGGGGGAGACGTAGTGGGCATCGGGGGCCTCGGCGGCCAGCACCCGATCACCTCCGACGACGTGCTCGCCGCCCTCGGCCGTGGCGACGGCGATGGCGTCGATGACGCGCTCGAAGGCGCCGCCGTCGATCAGCGGGCCGACGAGCGTGCCCTGGCGCAGCGGGTCGCCGATCGGGACGCTGGCGAAGGCCTTGGCGAGGCGGTCGACGAGCTCGTCGCGCACCGCCGAGTGGACGATCAGGCGGCGCAGGCTGGTGCAGCGCTGACCGGCGGTGCCGACCGCCGAGAAGGCGATGCCGCGCGTCGCCAGCTCGAGATCGGCCGACGGGGCGACGATGGCGGCGTTGTTGCCACCGAGCTCGAGGATCAGGCGGCCGAATCGCGACGCCACGACCGGGGCGATGGCACGGCCCATGCGCGTCGAGCCGGTGGCCGACACGACGGCCACCCCGTCATGGGCCGCGAGCGCGGCCCCGACGTCGGCGCCGCCGAGCAGGACCTGGTTGAGCCCGGCCGGCGCCCCGACGTCGGCGGCGGCCCGTTGCAGCAGGGCGTCGCATGCCAGCGCGGTGAGCGGCGTCTTGTCCGAGGGCTTCCAGATCACCGGATCGCCGGCGACGAGGGCGAGGGCGGCGTTCCACGACCAGACGGCGACCGGGAAGTTGAACGCCGTGATGACGGCGCACGGCCCCATCGGGTGCCACGTCTCCATCAGGCGATGGCCCGGCCGCTCGCTGGCGATGGTCAGCCCGTGCAGCTGGCGCGACAGCCCGACGGCGAAGTCGCAGATGTCGATCATCTCCTGGACCTCGCCGAGGCCTTCGGAGCGGATCTTGCCGGCCTCGATCGACACCAGCTCGCCGATGTCGGCCTTGTGGTCGCGCAGCAGCTCGCCGAGGCGCTGGACGAGCGCGCCCCGCACCGGTGCCGGCGTCGTGCGCCAGGTGGTGAAGGCCTCGTTGGCGACCGCAACCGCCTGGTCGACATCGCCGACGTCGCCGGCTGCGCCGAGCGACCCGCCGGTGATCGGGGTGCGGGCGCCGAGCTCGCCCGTGCGCCGGCCGACGCCGACGGCGTCGAGGGTGGCGACGATCTGGTCGACGAGCGCGCCGGTGGTCGGCAAGGTCGCCGTCACGCGGCGACCGCCAACGACGCCACGGCGTCGGCGAAGATCGCCAGCGCGGTGTCGGCCTGCTCCGGGGTCACGACGAGCGGGGGAGCCATGCGGATCGACCGGCGGCCGCACGTCAGCACGAGCAGGCCGCGCTCGAAGCACGCCCGCTCCAACGCCTCGGCCGCGTCGTGGTCGGGCAGGTCGATGCCGATCATCAGGCCGCGACCGCGCACGTCCTCCAGCAGCGGGTGCTCGGCCTGCAACGCACGCAGCCCGGCGAGGAGCCGTTCGCCGACGACCGCCGCGTTGTCGGCGAGGCCGTCCTCGACGAGCTCGAGCGTGGCGCACGCCGCGGCGCACGCGACCGGGTTGCCGCCGAACGTCGAGCCGTGGCCGCCGGGCAGCCAGTCCATGACCGCGGCACGGGCGATGATGCCGGCCAACGGCAACCCGCTGGCGAGGCCCTTGCCGATGCACATGATGTCGGGCTCGATGCCGTCATGCTCGCACGCCCACATCGTCCCGGTGCGGCCGACACCGGTCTGCACCTCGTCGAGGACGAGCAGGATGCCGTGGGCGTCGCACAGCCGGCGCAGGTCGGCCAGCCACCCGGCCGGCGGCACGATGTAGCCGCCCTCACCCTGGATCGGCTCGACGAAGATCGCCGCCACGTCGGACGGGTCGGTGACGGTGTTGAACAGGACCTCTTCGATGTACGCCGCGCCGCTCAGCGCGTCCGGGTCGTACGGATCGAAGTACGGGGCGTGGAACGTGCCAGGAGCCGGGGCGCCGAAGCCGGATCGCTGGCGGGCCTTGCTGGCCGTGAGCGACAGGCTGCCGATCGAGCGGCCGTGGAAGGCGCCGAAGAAGGCGATGGCGTTGGGCCGTCCCGTGTGGTGGCGGGCCAGCTTGAGGGCGGCCTCGACGGCCTCGGTGCCGGAGTTGCTGAGGAACACGCGGGCATCGGGGATCGGGGCCAGGGCGGCGAGGCGGGTGCAGACCTCGGCGTAGGCCGGGAGGTAGAAGTCGCTCGAGCAGTAGTGCAGGACGTCGTCGACCTGGGCGTGGATGGCGGCGTTGACGGCCGGGTGCCCGTGGCCGGCGGCCGTGACGGCGATGCCGGCGTTGAAGTCGAGGAAGCGGTTGCCGTCGACGTCCTCGATGACGCACCCCTTGGCCCGCCGGACGACCAGTGGATAGACGCGGGTGAGCGAGGGGCTGGTGACGGCTTCGTCCCGCGCGATGATCTGGCGGGCCACGGGTCCCGGGAGTTCGGTGCGCAGATCCGGCGCCGGCGAATCCGGGGCGAGATCGGGCAGTTGCCCGACGGGCTCGGTGATCGTCATGGTTCCTCCGTTCCAATCCTCGTCGTGATTGTAACGTCTGTTCCATGAGCCTGCGGGACGATCCTGTCGTCGACGCCACGTGGCCGACCGACCTCGACGATCTGGAGCGCGCCCTGCTCGTCGCGATCGCCGCCCGCGAGCCGTCGTCGGCGGCGCTCGTCGCGTCCGATGCCGCGCTGGCGCCCGGCTCGTCGCTCACGGCCGCCGGCCTCGACCGCGTCTTCGACGCCCAGCTCGCCAGCCGCCACCTCGACCACGCCGCCCGTTGGCTGCGCTCGCGAGGAGACGGCTTCTACACGATCGGCTCGGCCGGCCATGAGGCCAACGCGCTGGTCGCCGCCGCCCTGCGCCCGACCGATCCGGCGCTCCTGCACTACCGATCGGGCGGGTTCTACCTGGCGCGAGCCGGTCAGGTGGCCGATCACGACGGCGTCGACGACGTGCTCCTCGGCCTGCTGGCGGCGGTCGACGAGCCGATCTCCGGCGGTCGCCACAAGGTCTTCGGCCACGCCGACCTGGCGGTCATCCCGCAGACGTCGACGATCGCCTCGCACCTGCCGCGGGCGATGGGCGTGGCGTTCGCCATCGGTCGCGCCGCCCGCCTCGGACTGCCGACGCGGTGGCCGGTCGACGCCATCGCCGTGGCGAGCTTCGGCGACGCCTCGCTCAACCACTCGACGGCCCAGGGGGCCCTCAACGCCGCCGCGTACACGGCGCACCAGGGGATGCCGATGCCGCTGTTGCTGGTGTGCGAGGACAACGGGTGGGGGATCAGCGTGCCGAGCCCGTCGGGGTGGGTCGAGGCGTCCCTGGCCGGCCGGCCGGGCCTGCGCTACGAGCGCGTCGAGGGCACCGATCCGATCGCCGTCCACGATGCCGCCGAGGAGCTGGCCGATCACGTCCGCACCACCGCCCGACCGGCCGTCGTGCACCTGCGCACGGTGCGCTATGGCGGCCACGCCGGCACGGACGTCGAGTCGGCCTACCGCAGCGCGGCCGGCATCCGCGCCGACCTCGCCCACGACCCGCTGCTGGCGACCGCCGGGGTCCTCGTCGACGCCGGGCTCACGACGCCGGCCGAGATCGTCGCCCGCTACCTCGACGGCCGTCGGAAGGTGCGGGAGCGCGCCGACGAGCTGCGCTCCCGTCCGCGCTTGCGCACCGCGGCCGAGGTGATCGCCCCGCTGGCCCCACATCGACCGGTCGCCGTGGCCGACACCGCGGCGGTCGCCGCGCCGGCCGAGCGGCGGGTGGCGTTCTTCGGCCGCCTCCCGGAGGACGAGGGCCCGTTGACGTTGGCCGAGTCGATCAACCGGGCGCTCGGCGACCTGTTGTGCGCCGACGAGCGGGTGCTCGTGTTCGGCGAGGACGTCGGCGTCAAGGGCGGGGTGTACGGGGTCACGCGAGGGCTGCAGCGCAAGGCGGGTCGGCGGCGGGTGTTCGACACCCTGCTCGACGAGCAGTCGATCCTCGGACTCGCCCTCGGCACCGCGGTGTCCGGGCTCGTGCCGATCCCCGAGATCCAGTACCTCGCCTACCTCCACAACGCCGAGGACCAGCTGCGTGGCGAGGCGGCCAGCCTGCGCTTCTTCTCCAACGGCCAGTACACGAACCCGCTCGTCGCCCGCATCGCCGGGTACGGCTACCAGCAGGGGTTCGGCGGCCACTTCCACAACGACAACGGCGTCGCCGTGCTGCGGGACATCCCGGGCCTGGTGATCGCCTCGCCGGCCCATCCGGCAGACGCCCCGGCGATGCTGCGCACCTGCGTCGCCGCGGCAGTCGTCGATGGGACGGTCAGCGTGTTCCTCGAACCGATCGCCCGGTACCACACCCGTGACCTCCACGAGCACGGCGACGAGGGCTGGACGGCGCCCTACGCGGGGCCGGACGCATGGGTTCACGAGCACATCCCGATCGGTGTGCCGGCGATCGTTCGCGACGGCGACGATGTCCTCGTCGTCACGTGGGGCAACGGTCGCTTCCTCACTCAGCGAGCTGCCGAGCGGCTGGCCGCCGACGGGATCGGGTGCCGGATCCTCGACATCCGCTGGCTGGCCCCGCTGCCGGTCGACGAGATCGTCCGCCACGCCGGCGCCGTCGGCCGCGTGCTCGTGGTCGACGAGACGCGGCGCAGCGGCGGTCCCGGCGAGGCGATCCTGGCCGCCTTGACCGACGCCGGGTTCGCCGGCCCGGTCCGCCGCCTGGCCGGCGCCGACTCGTTCATCCCGCTCGGCGACGCCGCCCGCCTGGTCCTCGTCTCCGAGGACGAGATCGAGGCGGCCATCCGAGCGCTCTGTGTCACCGCATGAGTCCCCGGGGACTTGTGCGGTGACACAGAGGCCGTCTTTCCTTGCCGCATGACCGACGCCGTCGACGACGCCATCGAGGAGATGCTGGCGACCACGCCGGCGGATCCCATCGAGCAGCGGGGCCGGCTGTTCGACCTCGGGCTGGCGTGGGTCCACCACCCTGTCGGCCGTGGCGGGCTCGGCGTGGCACCCGGTCGCCAGCTCGACGTCGTGCGCCGGGTGCAGGACCAGGGCATCGCCGTCGGCACCCTCGCCGCCGGCGGTGGTGTCGCGCTGGCCGGGCCGACGATGGCCGTGCACGGCAGCGACGAGCTGTGCGCCCGCCTCCTACGGCGGTCGTTCACGGGCGAGGACTCGTGGTGCCAGCTGTTCAGCGAGCCCGGCGCGGGGTCCGACATGGCCGGGCTCGGCTGCCGCGCCGTTCGTGACGGTGACGAGTGGGTCGTCGACGGGCAGAAGGTGTGGACCACGAACGCCCACCTCTGCAACCGGGCGATGCTGATCGCCCGCACCGACCCCGAGCAGCCCAAGCACCGGGGCATCACCTACTTCGCCCTCGACCTCACGGCGCCGGGCGTGGAGGTCCGCCCGCTGCGCCAGATGACCGGCCAGGCGGAGTTCAGCGAGGTCTACCTGACCGACGTCCGGGTGCCCGACGCCGATCGCATCGGCGACGTCGGCGACGGCTGGCGGGTGGCGATGACCACGCTGTCCAACGAGCGCACGTCGATCGGCGGCGGCGGGCGGGCGCCGGTGCGGGGGAGCGGCGCCATCGCCGAGGCGCTGCGGATCTGGGAGGCGGCCGACCCGGCGGTCCGCACCCCGGCCCGCCGTGACCGGCTGATGCGGCTGTGGTCCGACGCCGAGGTCCTGCGCCTCACCAACCTGCGGGCGTCGGCCGCCCGCCGCAGCGGCACGCCGGGGCCCGAGGGTTCGACGGCCAAGCTCGCCTTCGCCATCGTCAACCAGCGGACCTACGAGCTGTGCGTCGACCTGCTCGGGGCCGCGGCGCTCGTCGACCTCGACTACGAGTTCCGCCGCGAGGACCACCTCGGCTACGTCGGTCCGCCCGGCTCGGCCCGCCAGTTCTTCCTGCGCACCCGGGCCAACTCGATCGAGGGCGGCACGACCGAGATCCAGCGCAACATCGTCGGCGAGCGAGTGCTCGGCCTCCCGTCCGAGCCGCGCCTCGACAAGGACCGCCCGTGGAGCGAGGTGCCCCGCGGCTGAGGCGCGTTGAGCCCGACGACCGACCAGCTGCCCGGCCCGTCTTCGTTCTGTGTCACCGCATAGGTCCCCGGGGACCTATGCGGTGACACAGAACGCACCGGTTGCGGCGTGACATCGGGCGCGGCGCACGATGTAAGGCGTTCGCATTGAACGCGGTGCTTGCGAGCGCATAGGTTCGTCTGTCGAACGGCGGTTCCCCCCGATCCGCCGCCCCCCAATCGACCGGAGGATCAGTGGAGGCAGCCGCCCTCACCGACATCGAGCGCCTGCACGACAAGCGCTGGTGGACGCTCGGCGTGCTGTGCCTGAGCCTGATGATCGTCATCATCGGCAACTCCAGCCTCAACGTCGCCCTGCCGACGCTGTCGCGCGAGCTCCACGCCTCGGAGTCGCAGCTGCAGTGGATCGTGGCGTCGTACTCGCTGGTGTTCGCCGGGCTGCTGTTCTCGACCGGCGCCCTCGGTGACCGTTACGGGCGCAAGGGGACGCTGCAGCTCGGGCTCGCCATCTTCCTCGTCGCCGCCACGTTCGCCGCCTTCTCCGGCGAGATGTGGCAGCTCATCGCCTGCCGCGCCGTGATGGGCGCCGCCGCCGCGCTGATCATGCCGGCGACCCTGTCGATCCTGATCAACGTCTTCCCACCCGGTGAGCGGACCAAGGCGATCGCCATCTGGGCCAGCCTCACCGGTGCCGCCGGCGGGTTCGGGCCGGTGATCAGCGGCTGGCTGCTCGGGCACTTCTGGTACGGGTCGGTGTTCCTCATCAACGTCCCCGTGATCGTGCTCGCACTCGTGGCCGGTCGCTTCCTCGTGCCGCGCTCGAAGGACCCCGAGGAGGGCAACCTCGACCCGGTCGGCGCGCTGCTGTCGATCATCGGCATCGTGGCCCTCGTGTTCGGGCTCATCGAGGCCCCCGAGCGGGGCTGGCTGAGCGCACCGACGATCACCGCCTTCATCATCGCCGCCATCGTCCTCACGCTGTTCGTGGTGTGGGAGCTGCGCGTCGCCGAGCCGATGCTCGACATGCGGCTGTTCCGCAACCCGGCGTTCAGCACCGGCTCGACCGGGATGATCCTGCTGTTCATGGCGATGTACGGGACGATGTTCCTCGTCACCCAGTACTTCCAGCTGGTCCTCGGCTACAGCCCGTTGAACGCGGCGGCCCGGCTGTTGCCGATGGCGATGATCCTGCTCGTCATGTCGCTGTTCACGCCGCGCATCACGGCGCGCTTCGGAGCCAACCGCGCCGTCGCCGGCGGGATGGTGTCGCTCGGGTGCGGGCTGCTGCTGCTGTCGCGCCTCGGGCTGGACACCCACTACTGGTTCATCATCTGCTGCTTCGTGCCGTTCTCGTGCGGCATGGCCCTGGCGATGTCCCCGTCGACGGCGTCGATCATGTCGGCCGTGCCGGCCCGCCGAGCCGGGATGGGCTCGGCGATGAACGACGCCACACGCGAGCTGGGCGCCGCCCTCGGCATCGCCGTGCTCGGCAGCATCGCCGCCTCCAGGTACGCATCGTTGATCGCACCGGCGGTGGGCGACCTGTCGACGTCCGACCGCACGGCCGCGACCAGCTCGATCGGTGGGGCCCTCGACGTGGCGGCCGACCTCGGCCGCCGGGCGAGCGAGGCGCTGACGTCGGCGGCCCACGAGTCCTTCCTGTCCGGCCTCCACGTGGCGGTGCTCGGGGCGTCGGTCCTGGCGTTCGGCAGTGCCGTGATCGTGTACCGCTACCTGCCCCACCACCTCGCCGCCGAGGGCTCGCTGCACGGCCCCGTCGAGTCCATCGAGGACGCCGCCGAGCTCGGCCTGGGCGGCACACCCCCAGTGTTCGCCGACGAATGAGCGTTTTGGTCCGGATCGTGGTCGCACGTGCGACCACGATCCGGACCACAACGTCGTTCAGCCCCCGGTGAAGTTGGGGTCGCGCTTCTCCTGGAAGGCCTTGACGGCCTCGCGGTGGTCGGAGGAGCGCATCGAGGCGCCTTCGAGGGCGAGCGACAGCGGCAGCACGGTGCTCGACACCGAGCGCATCCAGTTGTTGATCGCCATCTTCGACGCCGAGATCGCCACGCCCGGGCCGGCGGCCAGGCGGCTGGCGAGGGCCAGCGCCTCGTCGACGACCGTGCCGTCGGGGACCACGAAGTTGACGAGGTTCATCCTCTCTGCATGGGCGGCGGTCAACCGGTCGCCGGTCATCGAGGAAGTACTTGGCCTTGTTGACGCCCATCAGCAGTGGCCAGATCACCTGCCCGCCGTCGCCGGCGCCGATGCCCATCTTCACGTGGGTGTCGGCGAACACGGCTGACTCCGCGGCGTAGACGACATCGCACAGCAGGGCCACCGTCGCGCCGAGCCCCATGGCGTAGCCGTTGACGGCCGAGATGACCGGCTTCGAGCACTCCAGCAGGTGGTCGACGATCTGGCGGCCCTCCTCCAGCGTCATCCCGGGATCGGACGTCGCCGGCTGCGGGCCGAAGTCGCCGCCGGCGCAGAACGCCCGCCCGGCGCCAGTGATCACGAGCACCCGGACGGTCGGGTCGGCATCGACGTCACGCGTCAGCCAGGCCAGCTCGTGGTGCATCTGGGCGTTGACCGCGTTGAGGCGGTCGGGACGGTTCAGGGTGGCGAGCACGACGCCGTCGTCGCGCTGGTCGATCGAGATCGCCTCGTAGCGGGCGGGATCCAGCATTGGTCCTCCTCCGGTCAGGTCGCGCGCTGCGCGGTGTCGAGGTACTCGTGCAGCTCGATCAGCTTGCCCGACGATCCGACCCGCCCGACGACGCAGGCGAGGATGTCCATCGGCTTCCCGTCGGGCAGCGTCGACACGGCGCGGTGCTCCTCGACGAAGCCGTCGACGAAGGTGGCCCGCTGGACGTCGACGTACTTGTGGTACCCGATGCGCTCGTGGAGCTTGGCGAAGCCGGGGATGATGTCGGCCATCCTGACGACCGGTCCGGCGTTCTGGCGGAACTGGGCATCGGGGTCGCACAGCGCAGCGACGGCGTCGGCGTCGTTGGCCTCGAACGCCCGGAACAGTTGCTCAGCGAGCGCGTCGATCTCCGTCGGGGTCATGGCCGGAACGTAACCCCGGCGGCCCTCACGGCTGCCAGCGGGGCTTGCGCTTCTCGGCGAACGACGCCATCCCTTCGGCGCCGTCCGAGCCGTTGAACAGCTCGTCGGACAGCACCCGCATCTGCTCGAACGCCTCGTCGCGCGGCAGGCCCGGCACGACGCGCATCATCTTCTTCGACTCGGCGACGGCCCGTGGGGCCCCCATCCGCACACCGAGGCAGAGCTCGGCGACCGTCGCGTCGACGTCGTCGGTGACGTGGGTGATGAGCCCGGCGTCGCGGGCGAACTCGGCGGTGAACGTCTCGCCGGTGAGGAACGCCGAACGCAGCTTGCTCGGCGTCACGCGGGCGAGGATCGGCACCGAGATGATCGCCGCCGCGACGCCGATGCGCACCTCGGTGAAGGCGAAGATGATGTCGGACTGCACGACGGCGAGGTCGCACGACGCCATCAGCCCGACCCCGCCGGCCCGGGCCGGTCCCTTCACGGCCGCGATCGTCGGGGCCGCCACGTCCATCAGCCGCTTCATCGCCCCGACCATCGGCGCCGAGTCGGACGGACCGGACCGGCGCTCCTTGAGGTCGGCGCCCGCGCAGAACGCCGGCGCGACGTGGGTCAGCACGATGACCCGGCCAGCGCCCGCGTCGACGGCCGCCTCGGCGACGTCGAGCGCCGCGTTGAGGTCAGCGACCAGCTTGCGGGACAGCGCGTTGCGGTTGGCGGGGGAGTCGAGGGTGATCGTGACGACCTCGTCCTCGACGGCGACATGGACCAGCTCGTCCTCATCGGTCATGGGTCGGAACGTACTCAGGCGTCGAGCGTGGCGAGGAACGCCTCGACGTCCGCCCGGTCGCGAGTCCGCCGCATCGGTGGCAGCGCCTGCACGATCTGCCACCGGTAGCGGGCGCTCCCGAGCCGGCGGTCGAGCACAGCCACGACGCCGCGGTCGGTGGCCGTGCGGATCAGGCGCCCGGACGCCTGGGCCAGCAGCATCGCGGCGCGCGGCACGTCGATCTCGTTGAACGCCGCCGGGCCGATGGCCTCCCGGCGGGCCGACAGCAGCGGGTCGTCGGGGCGCGGGAACGGCAGCCGGTCGACGACGACGAGGCTCAGCGTGCGCCCGGGCACGTCGATGCCCTGGAAGAACCCGGCGGTGGCGAAGATGCACGTGGCCTCGTCGGCCGCGAAGCGGGCCACCAGCGCCGGCTTCGGGAGGTCGCGCTGGGTCAGCACGGGCACCGTGACGCGTTCGCGCACCGCGGCCGCCGCGAGGTCCATCGCCTTGTAGCTCGTGAACAGGGCCAGCGTCCGCCCGCCGGCCGCCGTGATCAGCGCCGTCAGCTCGTCGTGCACCGCCTCCCGGTACCCGTCGGCCCGCGGGTCGGGGAGGTGCATGGCGCAGTAGAGGAGGCCCTGGGTCGCGTAGTCGAACGGGCTGCCCACGTCGACGACGTCGGTGCGGTCGGGCGGCAGCCCGAGGCGCGTCGGCAGCGACGTCGGGATGGTGGCGCTGGTCAGGATGGCGACCTGCTCGGCCCACACCTGATCGCGCAGCACGGGTCCGACGTCGAGCGGGGCGATCTCGAGGCGCGGGTGCTCGGGCGAGCCCGAGACGTAGTCGACGTACCCGTCGTGGTCCTTGAGCGCGAGGTCGAGGTGCTCGATGGCGCGCCCGGTGATGACCTGGGCGCGCAGCTTGCGCTGCTTGGCGTCGTCGACCGGGGTCTGGATGGCGACGAGCGCGGCCGACACGCGGTCGAGGCGGAGGCGCGCCTCGGCCAGCGCCTCGTGCACCTCGGCCGGGTACGGGACGGGCAGGCGCTTGCCGGCGTAGGGCCCGATGGCGTCGCGCAGCACGTCGGCCAGATCGATCACCGCGGCCAGCAGCGGCGGATCGTCGATGATCCGCCGCAGCGTGCCGGCCATCGTGATGAAGCGTCCCGGGGCCAGCTGCACGCCGACGGTGTCGCTCATCACGTCCTCGAGGACGTGGGCCTCGTCGAACACGACGATGTCGTGCTCGGGCAGGATCACCCCGCCGCTGCCGACGTGCAAGCCGTAGAGGTGGCTGTTGACGACGACGACGTCGGCTGCTTGGGCCCGCCGCCGGGCTTGCTCGGCGAAGCACGGGTCGCCGAGCGGACAGCGGTCGGCGCCCGGGCACTCGTCGCTGCCCACGCTCACCGATCGCCACGCGGCGTCGCTCGGCGACCACGGCAGCTCGGCGCCGTCACCGGTGTCCGTGGTCGCCACCCACTCGGCGATGCGGGCGATCTCCTCGCGCGTCGTGGCCGCCATGTCCTCCAGCTCGAGCTGGCCGGCGGCGTCGGCGTGCATCTCCCGCAGTCGCTGCAGGCAGACGTAGTTGCTGCGGCCCTTGAGCACGGCCCACTCGAACGGCGCGGCGAGGGCGTCGTCGAGGAACGGCAGGTCCTTGCCGGCGAGCTGGTCCTGCAGGGCCTTCGTGGCGGTGGCGACGACGACGTGCGCCCCGGACTCGATCGCCGGCACGAGGTAGGCGAGCGTCTTGCCGGTGCCGGTGCCGGCCTGCACGACGAGGTGCCGCCGCTCGGCGATCGCCGTGGCGACGAGCTCGGCCATCTGCTGCTGGCCAGGACGGGCCTCCGCACCGGGCAGCCGGGCCGTGACGGCGGTGAGGTCGACCACCAGAGACGGTCAGGCGCCGATGAGCGCCAGCGCGGCGTCGAGCTCGGCGGCGTCGAAGTCGGGCCAGGGCTTGTCGGTGAAGTGGATGGCCGCACCCGCGCTCTGCCAGAGCAGGAAGTTGGAGACCCGCTGCTCGCCGGACGTGCGCACGAGCACGTCGACGGGCGGGAGCTCCGGCAGGTAGAGGTGCTCGGCGATGGTGTCGGTGGAGGGCGCCACGCCCTCGGTGCGGATCCGGCGTACGGCGTCGATGAGCTCCTGGCGGGCGCCGTAGTCGAAGGCGACGGTGAGCAGCATCCCGGTGTTGCCGGCGGTGTCGGCGATCGCCTTGTGGATGGCCCGCTGGACGTACTTCGGCGTGCGGGCCTCGGGATCGTCGAACGGGCGCCCGATCCACTGGATCCGCACGTTGAGCTCGTTGAGCTCGGACACCCGGCCGAAGAGCTTGTGGTGCAGCCCGAGGATGTGGCGCACCTCGGCGCGCGGCCGGATCCAGTTCTCGGTCGAGAAGCCGAACACGGTGAGCCAGCCGATGTCGCGCTTGACGGCGACGCGGACGAGGCGGGCGAGGTTCTCCTCCCCCTCGGTGTGGCCGGCCGTGCGGGCCAGGCCCCGCCGACCCGCCCAGCGACCGTTGCCGTCCATGATGCACGCCACGTGGAGCGGGCGGGCGGCCGGCGGCGGGGACGGGGTGGTCGGGGTCACGGTGCCTCCCACGATACGACCGGGGTGCGCGCCGTCATACGGATCGTGGTCGGCGCCGAAGACATGCCGGGGGATCGCCACTGAACCCCCCGGTCCGCAGGACCAGACCAACGAGGAGACGCATCCGCCATGCGCCACCGCATCGCTGCCATCACGGCCGGCGCCGCCCTGTCCGTGGGCGCGCTCGCCGCCACGCCCGCCATCGCCGGGGCCGCGCCCGCGCCCGCCCACACCGTCGAGCACCGCGACGCAGCCGGCCCGAAGCGCGGCCTGCGCTGCGTGGCCGCCGGCGTGCGCACGCTCGCCCAGCTTGGGATCCTCGACGACGCCGCCCGTCGCCAGGTCGACTACTCGGACTTCGCCGACCCGCAGAACGGTCCGATCTTCACGACCCTGCCGGACGGCTCGTACCTCTCGCTCGGCACCGTCATCAAGCTGCACCTCACCAACCCGGAGCTGTTCGCCTGGTGTCGGTGAGCTGACCCCCACCGGGACGGGTGCTCGGGCGAGCACCCGTCCCGGCCCCGCCACGTGAGAAACTGGGGACGTGGGTTCGTCGCTCGCGCACGTCATGGTCGTCGCGGGCACCCCCCGCGACTGGGACGAGCTCGACGAACCGCGCCTGGTCGGGGCTGGCGACAGCCCTCGGCCAGGTCGTCGCCGATGCCGGCGGTGCCTGGCTCACGTTGCGGGCGTACGAGTCCGGCGATGTCGTGATGGATGACCCCCGCGAGCTGGTCCGCCGCCACCTCACGACGGCCGACGGGCGCTGCACGATCATCGTCGACCCGGTGAGCGACGGCCGGGAGCGCTTCGCCGAGGCGATGCGCCACCTGCCGCCGGCGGTGATCGTCGACGAGAAGGCGGTGACGGGCGTGCTGTACGAGCCCGCCGACGTCGAACCCGATCTCGTGCTCGTGCTCGGCCCGCCGACCCGCCTGCCGCCGTCCCTGGTGTGGGAGCTCGCCTACAGCGAGCTGGTGTTCTCGCCGATCGCCCTCGGCGAGCTGCGCCCCGAGCACCTGCAGCAGGCGGTCGACGACTTCCACGGGCGGCGGCGCCGCTTCGGCGGCCTCGACTCGTGACGCGGGAGCCATGACCAGCCACCTGTACCGCGACACGGCCGTCGTGCTGCGCACCTACAAGCTCGGCGAGGCCGACCGCATCATCGTGCTGCTGACCGCCGAGAACGGCAAGGTGCGCGCCGTCGCCAAGGGGGTGCGCAAGACGCAGTCCAAGTTCGGCGCCCGCCTCGAGCCGCTGAGCCACGTCCGGCTGCTGCTGCACCGCGGCCGCGAGCTCGACATCGTCAGCCAGGCCGAATCGGTGGAGCCGCTCGCTCCGCTCCTGGCCAGCCTGGACACCGCCTCGCAGGGGATGGCCGTGCTGGAAGCCGCCGACCAGCTGGCCCTCGAGCGCGAGCCGAACCCCGAGCTGTACCGGATGCTGGTCGGCGTGCTGCGCACGATCGCCGATCGTCCCGGTCCGCTCGTCGTGCCGGCCTTCTTCTGGAAGCTGCTCGCGGCCGAGGGGCTGCGGCCCGAGCTGGACGTCTGCGTGCGCTGCGGCGAGGGCGAGCCGGACGTGGCCCTCGTGGCCTTCGACCTCACCGAAGGTGGGGTGATGTGCCGGTCATGTCGGTCCGGCACGGCGATCTCCCCGCAGGCGCTGACCCTGCTGCGCGGCATCCTGGGCGGTGCGCTCAACGCCGCGCTGGCCGCACCGGAGTCCCCGGCCACCCACGAGGTCGGCGTCCTGGCCACCCGGGCCATGGAGCACCACCTCGAGCGGCGGCTGCGGGCGATCGCCATGTTCGAGCGCCACTAGCGCGATGGCGACGACCGAGCCGACGACCGTCGCCGCGCCAGCGGCCACCGGTCCGGCCACCCAGCCCGGCCACCTCGCCGGCCTGCTGCGCGGGAAGCTCCATGATCCGGACCGCGTCATCCTGAGGCGGGCGCTGCGCGTGATGATCATCATGCCGGTCCTGTTCGCCTTCAGCGGCTTCGTCCTCGACCGGCCGACGATGGCGATCTTCGCGTCGTTCGGCTCGTTCTGCCTGATGGCGATGACGGACCTCGGTGGCCCGATCCGCAAGCGGTTCGTGGGGTACCTCGTGCTCACGGCGATCTGCGCCGTCCTGATCGTGCTGGCGACGTTCCTCGCCGAGTGGATCGTGCTCGCCGCCCTCGGCATGGCCGTCGTCGCCTTCCTCGTGCGCCTGGCCGGCTTGTTCGGCGGCTACGCCGTGGCCAGCGGCCCAGCCCTCACGCTGGCCTACGTCCTCGCCGTCGCCCTGCCGACCGAGGGCAGTCCGATGTCCGACCGCGTGATCGGCTGGGTCGTCGGCGGCCTCTGCGCGGCGTTCGCGAGCGTGCTGCTGTGGCCGGTCCACGAGCGGCGCAAGATCAGCGCTGCGTTGGCCGCGACGTGCGACGCGCTCGCCGATCTCCTCGAGGCGGTGGCGCACGATCCCCGTGGCGCGACCGTCGACCCCCTCGCCAGCCGGGCTCGCGAGCACCTGCAGGACGCCCGGGCCCGCTGGCGCTCGTCGACGCGTCGGCCGGTCGGTCCGAGCTCCCGCGACCGGGCGGTCGTGCGGGCGATGGAGCACACGGCGTGGACGCTCGACCTGGCCCGGCTGTTCTCGGACCGCGACACGGTCGACGCCGGCGACGTCGCGCTGCTGCGCTCGAACGCCGACGACCTGCGGACGTCGGCGCACGCCCTGCGGTCGCTGACGCCGGTGGCGCTCGAGTCGGACCTCGCCCTGCGCCAGCGCCGGATCGACGACCTCGACGCCGAGGTCCGTGCCGCCGCCGGCGACCCGGCACGAGCCGACGCGACGGCGCAGCGGCTCGAGCTGGCCTTCGGCTCGCTGGCGATCTCCTACGCCGTGCTGTCGCTCGGCCACGACATCGCCGTCATGCACGGCGAGGAGCTGCCCGACCAGGTGCCTGACGTCGACCCCGTCGGCGGGCGCTCCCTCGGCGCGTTCGTCCTGCGCGCTCGCACGCTCGTCGGCGCCGAGCTGACCCACGACGCGTTCTGGCTCCGCGAAGCGGTCCGCTACGGGCTGGCCCTGGGCATCGCCATCGCCATCGCCCTCGCCGGCGATGTCCCGCACGCCTTCTGGGTCGCCCTCGGCACGCTCAGCGTGCTGCGCAGCAACGCCCTGTCGACCGGCTTCACGGTGTTCCAGAGCCTCACCGGCACGTTCCTCGGCTTCCTCGCGGCCGCCGGGCTGGTCAGCATCACGTCCGCCGATTGGTTCCTGTGGGCGCTGCTGCCGATCGCCGTGTTCCTGTCGGCGTACACCCCGTCGGCCATCCACTACGTCATCGGCCAGGCGTCGTTCACGGTGTTCGTCGTCGTGCTGTTCAACCTGCTGGAGCCGCAGGGCTGGAAGACGGGTCTCATCCGCCTCGGCGACATCGCCGTCGGGACGGCCGTCAGCCTCGTCGTCAGCGTGATCTTCTGGCCGCGTGGCGCCAGCGCCACGTTGCGGACGTCGGCGCTGGGCGCGATCGCGGCCGGCGGGCGCCACGTCGCCACCACGGTCGCCGCCCTGTGCCGGGGGGCCGATGCCGACCCGACCGACGACGAGGTCGTGCGGATCCGCCGGGCGGCGGTCTCGGCCGACCGCCGGGCCAACGAGGCGTTCCTCGCGTTCATCGGCGAGCGCGGCCAGCGTCGCATGACCGTCGAGACGGCCGGCAGCCTGGTCGCCATCGGCATGCTGGTCGAGCTCGCCGGACGGGCCGTCGACCAGACGAGCGGGCTGACGATGCCGAGCGCCCCGTTCGCGGCGGCCGGCGCCGCGCTCACCGCCGAGGCCGCCGCGCTGGCGCAGCGCCTGGAGCACCCGGACGCGCCGGCGCCGGCGCCGTCGCCGCGCCGGGCTCGGGCTCGGGCTCGGCGGTCGATCGGGACGTCGCCGCCGTCGCCGCGTGCGTCGCCGACCCGGCCGCCGTCGACGCCTCTGGCGCCGTGGTCGCACTGGCGTGGATCGCGGCGTGGCTGCACCACGTCGCCGACCTGGCCGACCGCGCCGGGGTCCGCAGCCAGGAGGCCGCCACGGCGACATCCCAGCACTGGTGGGCGGGGTCCCGGCCGTAGCCTGGGCCGCCATGCCGGCGAGGGACCTCGACCAGATCGTCAACCTGTGCAAGCGGCGCGGCTTCGTGTACCCGTCGGCGGAGATCTACGGCGGCTTCCGCAGCGCCTACGACTACGGCCCGCTCGGTGCCCTGATGCTGCGCAACGTGAAGAACGCGTGGATCCGCGCCGTGGTGCAAGAACGCGACGACGTCGTGCTCATCGACGCCGCCGTGCTCGGCCCGCCGCAGGTGTGGGAGGCCAGCGGCCACCTCACCAACTTCACCGACCCGCTCGTCGACTGCACCAACTGCAAGAACCGCTTCCGGCTCGACAAGCTCGACGACCCGAACACCTGCCCGAGCTGCGGCAAGCACGGCACGTTCACCGAGGCCCGCCAGTTCAACCTGATGTTCAAGACGCAGGCCGGCCCGGTCGAGGACTCGGCCGCCGTCGCCTACCTGCGCCCGGAGACGGCCCAGGGCATGTTCGTCAACTTCTCGAACGTGCTGCAGACGACGCGCAAGAAGCCGCCGTTCGGCATCGCCCAGGTCGGCAAGTCGTTCCGCAACGAGATCACGCCGCAGAACTGGATCTTCCGCACTCGCGAGTTCGAGCAGATGGAGCTCGAGTTCTTCGTCCCCCCGGCCGAGAGCGCGCAGTGGTACGAGTACTGGTGCGCCGAGCGCCTCGACTGGTACGTGCGCCACGGCATCCCCGCCGACCAGCTGCGGCTGCGGCCCCACGACGACGACGAGCTGTCGCACTACTCGGCGGGCACGTCCGACGTGGAGTTCATGTTCCCGTGGGGGTTCGACGAGCTCGAGGGCATCGCCCAGCGCACCGACTACGACCTCAAGGCCCACGCCGCGGCGTCGGGTGAGCGGCTCGACTACTTCGATCCGCAGACCAACGAGCGCTACACGCCCTACGTCATCGAGCCGGCCGCAGGGGCGACGCGCACGATGGCCGCCTTCCTGCTGTCGGCCTACGACGAGGACGTCATCAACGGCGAGGACCGCACCGTGCTGCGGCTGCACCCGCGCCTGGCCCCGTACACCGTCGCCGTGCTGCCGCTGTCCAAGAAGGACACGCTGACGCCGCTGGCCCACGAGATCCGCAAGGTGCTGAGCCAGCGCTACATGGTCGACTACGACGAGACGCAGGCGATCGGCCGTCGGTACCGCCGCCAGGACGAGATCGGCACCCCGCTGGCCGTCACCGTCGACTTCGACTCGCTGGACGACAAGGCGGTCACGATCCGCGATCGCGACACCACGGACCAGGTACGGGTGCCGATCGACGACCTCGTCGGCGAGATCGCCGACCGCGTCGGGTTCTGAGCGTTCGGGGTTCGTCGGTGGCAGCCGTTACCTTCTCGCGACATGAGTGACAGCAAGAAGGTCGCGGTCTTCGCCCGCATCCCCGCCCAGCCCGGCAAGCGCGACGAGCTCGTCAAGGCCCTCGAGGCCGCGATCGACAACGCCAACACCGAAGAGGGCACCCTCACCTACATCCTCCACACCGACGACAAGGACCCCGACACGGTGTTCTTCTACGAGCTCTACACCGATCAGGACGCGCTGACCGCCCACGGCACGAGCGACCGCTTCAAGGAGATCGGCAAGTCGCTGCGCGACCTCGCCGGCGGCCGCCCCGAGCTGCAGTTCCTGACGCCGGTCATCGGCAAGGGACTCTGACGACCACGTACCTCGACGCGATCCTCGCCCGCCACCGCGAGGTGGCGGCGAAGGATCTCCGTCCGCTCGACGACCTCGTGGGCGTCGGGCAGACGATGTGGCCGACGCGCGGGTTCGCCCGCGCGCTGGCCGCGTCGGCGGGGTTGTCGGTGATCGCCGAGATCAAGCGACGGTCGCCGTCGAAGGGGCCGCTGAACGTCGACCTCGATCCGCGGTTGGTCGCCGAGTCGTACGAGGTCGGCGGGGCCACGTGCCTGTCGGTGCTGACCGACGCCGAGTTCTTCGGGGGGTCCGATCGACGACCTCAACATCGCCCGGGCCTCGACCGCCCTGCCGGTGCTGCGCAAGGACTTCACGGTGTCGCCGCGCGACGTCGCCGACGCCCGGCTGATGGGTGCCGACGCCGTGCTGCTGATCGTCGCCGCCCTCGACCGCGTCCAGCTGCTCGAGTTCCACGAGCTGGCGACGTCGCTCGGCCTCGATGCGCTGGTCGAGGTGCACGACGAGCCCGAGCTGGAGCTTGCCCTGGGCGTCGGGGCCACGCTCGTGGGCGTCAACCAGCGCGACCTGGTGACGTTCGAGGTCGACCACGACCGGGCTCAGCGGATGGCCGCAGCGATCCCCGACGGTGTGCTCAAGGTCGCCGAATCCGGCGTGCGCGATCGCGACGACGCCCGGCGCCTGGCCGATGCCGGCTACGACGCCATCCTCGTCGGCGAGACCCTCGTGACGTCCGGCGACCCCGCGGCCGCCGTCCGCGCCCTCCTGGGGTAGACCCCATCGGAGGGTTTCACGGCATCGGAGGGTTTCGTGCGGGGGCCACCCGCACCAAACCCTCGGATGCCTCCAAACACTCGGATGGGAAGGCAACGGACCTGCTCTGACGTGTTCCGCCACCGCTACGGTGACCGGCGCATGTTCGTGAAGATCTGCGGGATCACCAACGAGGACGATGCCCTGCTGGCGGTGGCGATGGGCGCCGACGCCGTCGGGTTCGTGTTCGCCCCGTCGCCCCGCCAGATCGCCGTCCAGCAGGCCTACGACATCACCCGCCGGCTGCCGCCCGAGATCCTCACCGTCGGCGTCTTCCGCGACGACCACCCGAAGCGCGGTCGTCGAGCTCGTGCACCGCTCCGGCGTCAAGGCGGCCCAGCTCCACGGCAACGAGTCCGCCGACGTCGTGGCCGAGGTGGCCCGCTCGGTGAAGTGGGTCATCAAGGCCTACGCCGCCGGCGACCGTCGGGTGCTCGAGGCCGGCAAGCTGGCCACCGACCTGATCCTGCTCGACGCCGCCTCGCCCGGCTCCGGTCACGTCTTCGACTGGACGTTGGCCGGTGAGGTGCCCGAGGGGGTGCGGCTGATCCTCGCCGGCGGCCTCGATCCGGAGAACGTCGCCGATGCCGTCCGGGCCGTCGAGCCGTGGGGCGTCGACGTGTCCAGCGGTGTCGAGCGCTCGCCGGGGCGCAAGGACGCGATCAAGGTCAAGCGGTTCATCGAGCGGGCCCGGGCGGCGGCGCCGCTGCCGTACCTGGGACCCGACGACCTGCCCTACGACTGGAGCGACGAATGACGGTGGAGGAGGACCTCGACCAGCCGAGCGGGTTGATGCGCGAGCCCGACGCCACCGGCCGCTTCGGCGAGTTCGGCGGACGGTTCGTGCCCGAGACGCTCGTCCCGGCGTGCATGGACCTGGAGCGCGAGTTCCGCGCCGCCTGGGCCGATCCCGTCTTCAGGAAGGAACTGGACGACGTCCTGCGCGACTACGCCGGGCGCCCGTCGATCCTCACCGAGTGCCACAACCTCGGTGACCGTCTCGGTGTTCGTGTCCTGCTCAAGCGGGAGGACCTCAACCACACGGGCTCGCACAAGATCAACAACGTGCTGGGCCAGGCCCTGCTCGCCAAGCGGATGGGCAAGACGCGGCTGGTGGCCGAGACCGGTGCCGGCCAGCACGGCGTCGCCACGGCGACAGCCGCCGCGCTGTTCGGGCTGGAGTGCAAGGTGTACATGGGCGCCGTCGACGTCGACCGCCAAGCGCTCAACGTGTTCCGCATGCGCATGCTCGGTGCCGAGGTCGAGTCCGTCCACTCCGGCAGTCGCACGCTCAAGGACGCCGTCAACGAGGCGCTGCGCGATTGGGTGGCCACCGTCGGCAACACCCACTACTGCCTGGGCTCGGTGATGGGCCCCCACCCGTACCCGTGGATGGTGCGCGAGCTGCACCGGGTGATCGGCGACGAGGCACGCGAGCAGTGCCGCGCCCTGACGGGCGGCGATCCCGACGTCGTCGTCGCCTGCGTCGGCGGGGGGTCCAACGCGGCCGGGCTGTTCGCCGGGTTCGTCGACACCGACGCCCGACTCGTCGGCGCCGAGCCGGCCGGCGGAGCGGCCGTCGGGAGGGGCGTGCCGGGCGTCGTCCACGGCATGCGCAGCTACCTGATGCAGGACGAGTACGGCCAGGTCGAGGAGGCGCACTCCGTCTCGGCCGGCCTCGACTACCCGGGCGTCGGCCCCGAGCACTCGTTCCTCTCCTCCATCGGGCGCGCCGAGTACCCGTCGGTCAACGACGACGAGGTCCTCGCCGCCTTCACCCTGCTGGCCCGCACCGAGGGCATCCTGTGCGCGTTCGAATCGGCCCACGCCATCGCCTGGCTGGCCCGTGAGGCCCCGAACCTGCAGGGCCAGACGATCGTGGTGTGCCTGTCCGGTCGCGGCGACAAGGACGTCGCCCAGGCCATGGAGCTCATCGGCGACGCCGGAACCGACGGCTGACGTGGCCCGCATGGAGGAGCAGTTCCGAGCGGCGCGCGCCGCGGGCCGCAAGCTGCTCGTGCCCTACATCACCGGCGGGTACCCGGGGTGGGAGGACGCCATCCGGGCGGCGGCGGCCAACGGTGCCGACGGGATCGAGCTCGGCATCCCCTTCTCCGACCCGGTCATCGACGGGCCGGTGATCCAGCAGGCGTCGCAGGCCGCCCTCGAGGCCGGCATCACGCCGCCGGCCGTGCTCGATGCCGCCGCCAAGCTCGACGTCGGCGTCCCGCTGGCCGTGATGACGTACTACAACCTCGTCCACCACGACGGCCACGAGCGCTTCGCCGGTCGCCTCGCCGCCGCCGGGATCGACGCGTGCATCCTGCCCGACCTGCCGCTCGAGGAGGCCGGCCCGTGGTGCGTGGCGGCCGACGCCGCCGGCATCGAGACGGTCATGTTGGCCGCGCCGACCGCGCCCGACGAGCGGCTGCCTCGCGTGGCCGCCCGCTCCCGCGGCTTCGTGTACGCCATCGGCCTGCTCGGCGTGACGGGGGAGCGGGCCACGCTCGCCGCGTCGGCCACCGAGCTGGCGGCGCGGTTGAAGGCGATCACCGACCGACCGGTGCTGGTCGGGGTCGGGGTGTCCAACGCCGAACAGGCGCGTCAGGCATGCGCGGTCGCCGATGGCGTCGTGCAGGGCGCGTCCGTGGTGCGGCGGTTGATGGAGCACGGCCCCGACGCCGTCGGCGCCTATGTCGCCGAGGTCCGGGCGGCGATCGACGAGCGGCCATGACGACGCCGGGTGATCCGACCTGTGAGCTCTGCCAGGCGGCGCGGTTCACCGAGTGGTTCTACGAGGACGACGACTGCTGGATCGCCGAGTGCGAGTCGTGCAGCGTGCCGATGGTCGTGTGGCGGACCCATGACCCGAACCCGCCCGACGACGTCAAGGCGAAGCTCCACGACAAGCTGGCGGCCGTGATGGCCGAGGTGTTCGAGGACCCGCACGTCGTCGACGACAACCTGCGCACGATCCCGACCCACTACCACGCCCACGCTCGCCCGAGGACGTGGGGCCGGGGCTTTCGGCGCCGCGCCACCGACGGTGCGTGACAAGCTCGCGCCCGTGTCGTCGACGCCTCTGCCTCCGCCGCCGCCACCCGGCAGCAATCAGACGCCTGCGCCGCCGCCGTCTGCACCGGCGCCGTCGTTCGCCCCGCCCCCGCCACCGGGTGCGGTCCACACGACGCCGGTGGCGGCCGGGCCACCGACCGACACGGCCGGGTTGCGCCGGGCGACGGTGATCCTGTTCTGGTGCGCGGCGGCCGCCTTGGCCGGCCTCGCCATCGCCTTCACGGTGCGCAAGGCGAGGTTCGAGCAGGCCATCGACGACCCGTCGGCGGACAAGGTCGCCTCGGTCGACGATGCCGACAACTTGGTCGGCGCGATGGCCGTGGTCGTGGTGGTGGTGGCGCTGGCCGCGATCATCGTCTTGTGCATCTGGTCGCTGCGGACGGCGCGCCACGCTCGAGCCGGTGGAGCGCGGGTGTCGCCGGGCCTGGCGTGCGGCGGGTGGTGGATCCCCTATGCCAACGCCATCCTCCCGTTCATCCAGTTGCGCCGCGTCGCGGTCCATCGCGGCCGCCCGACGTCGTGGGTGAGCCTGTGGCAGGGCCTGCTGATCGCCGGCGTCGTGATCGGCATGGGCCTGCGCGGCGTCAGCAGCTGGAACGACGGCGACCCGCCCGACGACATCTCGGGGCGGCTCACCGGTCAGGTCGTCGTCGGGTTCGCGCTGTTCGTGCTGTACCTCGCGACGGCATACGTCGCGTCGCGCGCGATGCGCGACGTCGACGCGGCGTGACGGGGATGCTGGTCCGCCACGAGGCCGGCTGCGTACCATCGCCGGCGTGATCCCCGGGCCCACGAGAACGATCCGCTCGCTCGCGCTCGTCGCGCTGGCGCTGGGCCTGGTGGCGTGCAGCGGTGACGACGACGCCACCAGCGACACCACCGGCAGCTCGAGCCCGGCCAGCGTCGCGAGCGGCTCGACGTCGACGCCGACCACCGCCGGTGCCGTCACCGCGTCCAGCGGCGCCTCGGGGGCGACCACCACGACGGTCGCGGCGGCCCCACCGGTCGAGCAGCTGGCCGCCCTCACGCTCGCCCTCCAGCCGTACGCGGCGGTCGACAAGGTCACCGGGATGATCGTGCGCCCTGCTGACCAGGTCGTCTACGCGTCGTCGCAGACCGGCCAGGTCTGGCGCCTCGCCGATCCCGCCGCGCCCGTGCTCGCCCTCGACCTCAGCGCCGAGACGTCGCCGTACGAGCAGGGTTCTGAGCGCGGCCTGCTCGGCATCGGCTTCAGCCCGGTCGACGGACGGTTGTTCGTCTTCTACACCGATGTGCAGGCGCAGGCGCACCTCGTGTCGTACCCGATCCTCCCCGACGGCACGGCCGACGTCAGTGGCATGTGGCCGGTGATCGACGTGCCCTCGACCGGGTTCGGCCACAAGGGCGGCGGGATGAGCTTCGACGGCTCGATCCTGTACCTCGCGCTCGGTGACGGTGGTGGCACCAACGGACGCGACGCCCAGAACTACGAGTCGTTGCTCGGCAGCATCATCCGCATCGTGCCTCGCACGACGGAGCCGTCGTACGACTTCCCGGACGACAACCCGTACCTCAACGACCCGTCGAAGCGCCCGGAGCTGTGGGCCAAGGGACTGCGGGAGCCGTGGGGGTTCTGGCGCGATCCGCTCACCGGCATCCTGTGGACCGCCGACGTCGGCAACCACTCGATGGAGGAGATCGACCGGATCCTGCCCGATCAGAAGGGCCTCAACTTCGGCTGGCCGGCCATCGAGGGCACCCAGGTGAACCACGACGATGCGCCGGCCGATGCCGTGCCGCCCCTGTTCGCCTACCTGCACTCCGAGGTCGGACCGGCGGCGATCGGCGGGCGGGTCTACCGGGGCACGGCGATCCCGGGCCTCGACGGCGCCTACGTGTTCGCCGACATCGGCGGCAAGACGTTCGCCGTCGGCGCCGGCGACCAGATCACCAAGCTGCAGCTGAACGTGCCCGGCCTGGTCACCGGGTTCGGCACGGGGCCCGACGGCGAGCTCTACGTCCTGACCCACACCCAGGGCATCCAGAAGATCGTCCCCGGCTGACGAGCCGGGCGCGCCGGCGGTCAGGCGCCGAGCGCGGCCATCGCGTCGTGGAGGTGGCTGACGACCTCGTCGCTCGTCGGCCCGGACAGCAGCACGGAGGTCGTGCCGAACGTCCACACGGCGTCGCCGAAACGAGGCTTGGTCTGGCTGACGATGCCGCGCACCACCCGATCGCGCGCCGTGGACGACTCGTGGGTCGCAACCACGATGCGTCCCGACGGGCCGCCGTCGCACGTGCCGACGGCGACATCGAGGCCGATCACCGCCGGCGTTCCGGCCGGTCCCGGCGACGGCCCGTCGGTGGCGCACGTGACGAGGCCGGCCGCCGCGATCGCCTGCTCGACATCGGCCACGCTGTGCGCATCGCCCGAGCCCGGTGCGCACGCGGCGGTGGTCAGCGCGCCCACCACGACTGCGACGGCGAGGGTGGCGCGCACGACGCCGATGGTACCGAGGAGGTCGATCGTGGTTGGGTAGGTTGCGGCGGTGGGCGGTGACGGGCGGGCAGGGGCCACGGGCGCGGGGCGGGCGCTCGGCACGTTCCCCCTCGCCATGCTGACGGTGGCCTACATCGCCAGCCTCAGCGGGACGCCGGCGCTCGCCGAGTACGGCATGTCGTCGATCTCGTTCTACGCGCTGGCGATCGTCCTGCTGCTGGTGCCGACGTCGCTGGTGGCGGCCGAGCTGGCGACCGGTTGGCCCGAGACCGGCGGTGTGTACGCCTGGGCGCGCGAGGCGTTCGGCGATCGCATCGGCTTCATGACGGTGTGGCTGCAGTGGAGCAGCGTCGTCATCTCGATGCCGGCGATCATGTCGGTGATCACGGTCAACGCGGCCTACATCTTCGATCCCGATCTGGGGAACAACCGCCTGTTCGTGTTCGTGGTCATCGTCGCCGTGATCTGGTGCATGACCCTGGTGGCGACCCGGGGGGTGCGCGAGTCGGCATGGATCACGAACGCCGCCGTCGTGGCCGGCATCGTCGTGCCCGGCGTCGTGTTGTCGGTCGTCGGCTTGCTGTACGTGCTGCAGGGGCGCCCCAACCAGATGACCGGCGCCGGCCGCCAGTTGCTGCCCGAGCTCGGCAACGTGCACACGCTCGTGCTGGCGAGCACGGCGTTCCTCATCTTCGCCGGCGTCGAGCAGTCCGCAGCGCACGCTCGCGACGTGGCCCGGCCATCTCGAGACTTCCCACGGGCGATCCTGCTGGCCACGATCATCGTGCTGGCGTTGATCGTCCCGGCGACGCTGGCGATCTCGGCCGTGGTCCCCGCCAAGCAGCTCAGCCTCGTCGGCGGGTTGAGCGAGGCGTTCACGGCCATGTTCGCCGTCTACGACCTGCAGTGGATGGCGCGGGTGATGGCGGTGTTGATCGTCGCCGGTCTGGTGGTCCAGATCCAGGTCCTGTTCAACGGACCGATCAGGGGCGTGGTCGAAGCGGGCCGGCGCGGCGCGCTGCCCCGCTCGCTGTGCGTCACGAACCGCCACGAGATGCCGACGCGCATGATCGTGCTGCAGGCCGCGCTCGGGACCTTGCTGTCCGGGCTGTTCCTGCTGCTGCCGTCGGTCAACGGCGTGTACTGGATCTTCACGGCGCTGCAGACCCAGCTCGTCTTGTTGATGTACGTCCTGATGTACGCCACCGTGGTGCAGCTGCGCCGCCGCCAACCGCAGACGCCGCGACCGTTCCGCGTCCCGGGAGGTGCGCCGGGTCTCGTCGTGGCCACCGGGGTCGGCGCCGTCGCGTGCGTGGCGGTCGTCGTGATCAACCTGCTGCCACCGGCCCAGCTCGACGAGCCGAGCGAGTCGGCGCTCTACGCCGGCGGGATGGTCGTCGGCATGGTGCTCAGCTGTGTGATCCCGCTGTGGCTCGGTCGCCGTCGCGCCACGGCCGGCATCGCATCGCCGCCGCTCACGACTTGACGAGGCGCTCGATCGCGCTGGTGGCCTCGCCGATCATCCGACCCGACTCGACCTCGTCGCCGGCTGCGACGGCGTCGGCCACGCAGTGGCGGAGGTGCTCGTCGAGCAGACCGACGGCCACGCTCTGCAGCGCCTTGGTGGCCGCCGAGACCTGGGTGAGGATGTCGATGCAGTACTCGTCGTTCTCGACCATCCGTTGCAGGCCGCGGATCTGACCCTCGACGCGCCGGAGGCGCTTGAGGTAGTCGTCCTTCTGCATGCTGTACCCGCGGGCAGTGGTGGCGGCCATGAGCCCGAGGATACCACCGGTGGGTATCGCGCGATCGGTTGTCATATACCCTATGGGGGTATATCATCCCGGTCGTACGAGTACTCATACCCCCTAGAGGTATCATGATGTCGATGTCGAGGATCCTGGGAACGCCGGTGGGGAAGCTCGGCGCCTACGCGCTGATCCTCGTCGGGGCGCTCGGCGGCGGCGCCGTCGTCGGGGCCACGATCGGGCCCGATCCCGCACCGCCCGCGACGCACGGCGAGCACGGCGAGTCCGCCAGCTCGGCGCCGGCTGCGCTGGCCGGCATCGCCGTGAGCCAGGACGGCTACACCCTCCACCTGGCGTCGGCGACGGTGGCGGCCGACGTCCCGGCACCGCTGCGCTTCGTCGTGACCGGCCCCGATGGCCGCCCGGTGACGGCCTACGACGTGGCCCACGACAAGGAGCTGCACCTCATCGTCGTCAGTCGCGACCTGGGCACGTACGCCCACCTCCACCCCGAGCGTGATGCCGCCGGCACCTGGACGGTCACCGGGCCGGCGCTGGCGCCCGGTTCGTACCGCGTCTACGCCGACTTCGTCCCGACCGGTCACGACGGGCTGACGCTGGCGACCGATCTGGCGGTACCCGGACCATTCGTTCCGCGGCCGCTGCCGGCGCCGGGTGCCGCGGCGGCGGTCGACGGCTACGACGTCACGATCGAGGGCGACCTCGTGGCCGGTGCCGACTCGACGATCACCGTGACCGTCCACCGCAACGGTGCGGCGGTCACCGACCTCCAGCCGTACCTCGGTGCGCTCGGTCACCTCGTCGCCATCCGTGAGGGTGACCTCGCCTACCTGCACGTGCACCCGCTCGACCCGGTCGACGGCGCCGGCGGCCCGGCCGTCCGCTTCGCCGTCGACGTCCCGACCGCCGGGACGTACGGCCTGTACTTCGACTTCTCGCACGGCGGATCGGTCCACACGGCGAGCGTCATCGCTGCTGCCTCGACCTCCGCCGACCTCCCCGCCGCCGACGACCACCACGCGGACTGAGCTGCCATGACGACCACACCAACACCCACACCGGCCGCGACGCCCGGCGCCGAGCACGTGCCGTTCGACCTCGCCATCGGCGGCATGACGTGCACATCGTGCGCGGCGCGCATCGAGCGCCGCCTCAACAAGCTCGACGGTGTCGCCGCCACGGTGAACTACGCCACCGAGCGGGCCAGCGGGCGCGCCCCAGCCGGTGTGGCGGTCGGCGACCTCATCGCCCAGGTCGAGGCGGCCGGCTACTCGGCGCGCGACGCCCGACCGGCGGCGCGTGGCCGATGACGAGGCGACGCTCGACGACGGCGTGGACGAGGCCCGCCGGCTCCGTGACCGCCTCGTCATCGCCACCATCCTCACCGCACCGGTCGTGCTGCTGGCGATGATCCCCGCGCTCCAGTTCGAGTACTGGCAGTGGCTCTCGCTGACGCTGGCTGCGCCCGTGGTGACGTGGGGTGCGTGGCCGTTCCACCGGGCGGCGTGGATGAACCTGCGCCACGCCACGGCCACGATGGACACGCTCATCTCGCTCGGTGTGCTGGCTGCGTTCGGGTGGTCGCTGTACGCGCTGTTCCTGGGCGACGCCGGGGTGCCCGGCATGACCCACGGCTTCACGTTCCGCGCCGAGCGCGGCGAGGGCGCGAGCATGCTCTACCTCGAGGTCGCCGCCGGCGTGACGACGTTCATCCTCGCCGGCCGCTTCTTCGAGGCCCGGGCCAAGCGTCAGTCGGGCGCCGCGATGCGGGCCTTGCTCGAGCTCGGCGCCAAGGATGTCGCCGTCCTCCGAGACGGCACGGAAGTGCGCATCCCGATCGACCAGCTCGCCGTCGGCGACGTGTTCGTGGTCCGCCCCGGGGAGAAGGTGGCCACCGACGGCACCGTCACCGACGGCACCTCGGCCATCGACGCGTCGTTGCTGACCGGCGAGCCGGTGCCGGTCGAGGTCGGACCCGGCGACGCCGTCACCGGCGCCACGGTCAACGCCGGCGGTCGGCTGATCGTGCGGGCCACGCGGGTGGGGGCCGACACCAAGCTGGCGCAGATCGGCCGCCTCGTCGAGGCGGCCCAGACCGGCAAGGCGCCGGTGCAGCGCCTCGCCGACCGCATCTCGGCCGTCTTCGTGCCGATCGTCATCGCCCTCGCCGTCGCCACCCTCGGCTTCTGGCTCGGCGTCGGCGAATCGGCCGCCTCCGCGTTCACCGCCGCAGTCGCCGTCTTGATCATCGCCTGCCCGTGCGCCCTCGGGTTGGCCACGCCGACGGCGATCATGGTGGGCACCGGCCGCGGCGCCCAGCTCGGCATCATCATCAAGGGACCCGAGGTCCTCGAGTCGACCCGCCGCGTCGACACGATCGTGCTCGACAAGACGGGCACCGTCACGACCGGTTCGATGACGCTGGTCGATGTCGTCGCCGCTGCCGGCACCGGTGCCGACGACGTCCTGCGCGTCGCCGGTGCCCTCGAGGATGCGTCGGAGCACCCGATCGCCAAGGCCGTCGCCGATGGCGCTCGGCGAGGTGGTCACCCGCTGCCCGCGGTCGACGGGTTCGCCAACGTCGAGGGCCTCGGCGTGACCGGGATCGTCGAGGGTCGGGCCGTGATCGTGGGTCGCGAGCGGTTCCTGACCGAGCGGGGGATCACCGTCGACGACGCCCTGCGCCGGGCCAAGGACGACGCCGAGGCCGCCGGGCGCACCCCGGTGCTGGTCGGCTGGGACGGCGTGGCGCAGGGGATGCTCGTCGTCGCCGACGCCGTCAAGCCGACGAGCGCGGCGGCGATCGAGGACCTGCGCGCCCTCGGGCTGCGGCCGGTGCTGTTGACGGGCGACAACGCCCGGGCCGCCGCCGCGGTGGCCGCCGCGGTCGGCATCCCGGCCGACGATGTCATCGCCGACGTCCTCCCCGCCGACAAGGTCGCCGTGGTCCGCCGGCTGCAGGAGCACGGCGTCGTGGCGATGGTCGGCGACGGGGTCAACGACGCCGCTGCGCTCGCCCAGGCCGACCTCGGCCTGGCGATGGGCACCGGCACCGACGTCGCCATCGAGGCCAGCGACCTCACCCTCGTCAGCGGCGACCTACGGGCCGCGGTGGATGCCATCCGGTTGTCACGACGCACGCTGGCGACGATCAAGGGCAACCTGTTCTGGGCGTTCGCCTACAACCTGAGCGCACTCCCGCTGGCGGCGGCCGGCCTGCTGAACCCGATGCTGGCCGGTGCGGCGATGGCCCTCTCCAGCATCTTCGTCGTCACCAACAGCCTCCGCCTCCGGGGGTTCCGCGGCCACCAGGTCGACACCACGCCCCCACCGATCAGGAGCATCCCGGCATGACCACCATCGAGCTCAGCGTCCCGACCGTTCACTGCCGCGCGTGCAAGTTGAACATCGAGGAGAGCCTGGAGGACCTGGCCGGGGTGCGCGCCAGCACGGTCGACCTCGCCGCCAAGCGGGTCGCGGTCGAGTACGACGCCGACGCGGTCGACCCGGCCACCATCGTCGCGACGATCGTGGCGACGGGCTACCCCGTGTCCTGACCCGGTTCGGGGAGGTCGAAGCGCCGGCGCAGCCACGCCCACCGGCGGGGCACGGCGCGCAGCAGCGGCAGCCCGAACACGAACGAGGTGATGCTGCCGAAGCGCTCGAAGACGGCGGCGTTCAGCGCATTCGCCAACACGAACGCCCGCCCGGCGATGAAGAACCACCCGAGCGTGACGACGGTCGCGCCGATGGCGCCGTACAGCTCGGAGGCCCGGTCGAACCGGTCGGGCAGGTAGAGCTGGCTGACCGCCTGCAGGCCGGTGATCGTCAGGCCGACCAGCACGGCGCCCGGCAGCAGCACGCCGGGGTCCGACGTCGGCCGGGGCAGGAGGGCCGCCAGCAGGAGGGCGCCGACGACGTAGATGACGAGCACGGCCGCGAACGAGACCCCGGCGATGGCGAGGCCGGCTTCCTGGCGGATCCGGTTGACGATGGCGGTGACGACTGCGATGCCGGCCAAGAGGCCGATGGTGGCGGCGATCACCCGCACCGACGCCTTCGTCCTCATCGGCAGCCGCCAACCGAGGCAGCTGGCCTGGGCGAGGGCCTTGCTGAGGGTGCGTCCGGTGCTCGCCATGCCGAAGAGGCCGAGGATGACGGCGATCCAGCGCGTCGAGTTCGGCTGTTGCAAGGCCGTGTTGATCTGCTCGGCGATCGTGCCGGTGATGCCGGCGTCGTCGACGTTGCTCGCAGTGACGAACTCGGCGAAGAAGCCGAGCACTCCGACGACGAACAGCAGGGTGGGCACGAAGAACAGGAACAGCCGGAACGCGATGGCGCTCCCGACGACGCTCCCGGCGGCCTCCTTGTCGCGCTCGTAGATCCGCAGCCCGAGGTCGATCAGCGGGCGATGGCGGTGGCGCTCGAACACCCCGATCGCCCACGAGCGCCCGGCGCTGACCCGATCGCGGCCAAGGTCGACCATGCCCTGCAGGCGACCGTGCTCCTCGGCGGGCGCGCCGGGGACCTCGTCGTCGTCAGCCGACGGCAGTTGCGCCACGACGCATCATCCCATCGCTGTGGCGATCGCCGCACCGGTGACCTGGGCGCACAGGTAGGGCTCCGGATCGTGGGCCCGGTGGCCGTTGTCGACCCGCGCCTCGACGACGCCCTCGAACACCGCAGCCAGCGGGCGTCCGTCGGCGACGGGATCGTGCACGGCCGTGATGTTGGTCCACCGCCGCACACACGCCGGCCATCGGCCGGCGCCATCGTGGAGTGGCGGCAGGAGGTCGACGCCGACGACGGCGTGGTGCCCGAGCGGCGAGCCGATCGTCACGAGGTCGAGGCGCGCCGGCCCGGGCAGGGCAGCGAGCACCTCGTAGGCGACGATCGTGCCCAGCGAGTGGGCGACGACGACTCGGGTGTCGGGCCCGATCGAGGCCAGCACCCGAGCGCGGACCGCGTCGCGGAGCGCGGGGTCGTCGAAGTACCGCCCGAGCTGGGCGATCGTGCGGCGGACCTGCTCCCGTCCGATGTGGTCGACCAGCGCGGCCAGCCCGTCCGTCCCGACGAGCTGCGTGGCGGCGTCGAGCAGGCCGGTGCGTCGGGCCACCTCACGCAGGTCGGCGTCGTCGAGCGGCGTGGTCGGGTCGGGCCGGAAGAGGTCGCCGTAGAACGACACCGCGATGCGGTCCGGTTCGATGTCGGCGCCAGCGAGGGCGAGACCGTCGCGGATCGCGGGGATCCATCGCCCGGCGATCTGGTGCGGCCCCCACAGCTCGTGGAAGGCGCCGTGCACGCCAACGATGACGGCCACGTCCCTCAGCTCACCCGCTCGGCGCGGTACGCCTTGACGGCGGCGAGGGCGGTGGGGAACAGGCGGCCGTCCGCCGCCATCTCGTCCCAGCGCGGGAGCAGGCGGGCGGTGGCCAAGGTCTGGGGCGGGAGGTTGGCGAACCAGCAGCGCACGCCGCGCGCGATGAGCTCGGCCTCGAGATCGGCGAAGTGGTCGACCGCAGTCAGCGGCGCCCGGGCCACGGCCGACATGTCGAGGACGAGGGTGTCGGGGGAGGCGGCGTCGACCGCCGCGAGCACCCGGCGGTTGGCGCCGCGCACGTTCGCCGTGTACAGCGGACCGTTGAAGCGCAGCACGAGGAGACCGGGAACTGGCGCCGCATCCGAGCCGGCCAGTCCGAGGTCGGCGCCGTCGAGGGTGGGGCGCAGCTCGGTCACCCCAGTGCGATCGAGCTCGCGCAGCACGAGGCCCAGCGTGAGCACGACGCCCACGAGCACGGCGGCGAGCAGGCCGAGGACGAGCCCGGCGGCGGTCGTCACCACCGCGACCCAGAACTCGATGCGGTCGAGCCGCCAGAACCGGCGCAGCTCGGACGGCCGGATCAGGCCGGCCACGGCGACGATGACCATGCACCCGAGCGTGGCCTGCGGCAGGTCGCTGAGCACACCGCCGAGGAACAGCGCGCACGCCACGGCCAAGAGCGCGGTCGCCACCTCGCTGCCCTGGGTGACGGCGCCCGCCCGCTGGTTGATCGCCGTCTGCGAGAACCCGCCGGCCGACGGCATGGCGCGGAAGAAGGAACCGGCGATGCAGGCGATCCCGTTGGCGGCCAGCTCCTGGTCGTTGTCGATCGGCGGCTCGTCGCGGCGGCGGACGGCACCGGCGACGGAGGCCGTCTCGAGGAAGCACATGATGGCGATGGCGAACGCCCCGCCGAGCAGATCGCCCAGCCGTTCGAACGTCGGGGCCACCGGCGTCGGGAGCCCGGACGGCACCGGCGCGATCAGCGCCACGCCGTGCTCGTCGATCGACCAGACGGCGACGAGCAGGATGCCGAGCACGACCGCCACCAGCGGTCCTGGCACACGCGGCGCGAAGCGCGAGAGCGCGAGCAGGAGGACGACGGTGACGGCCGACAGGGCGATGGTCGACCAGCTGACGTCGCCGAGGTCCTCGACCAGGCCGCGCACCTCGGCGACGAACGAGCTGGCATCGGGGTCGCCCGTGATCCCGAGCAGCTTGGGCAGCTGGCCGGCGGCGACGGTGAGCCCGACGCCGATCTTGATCCCGGTCTGGGTGGCCTCCGAGATGTTGTCGATGAGGGCGCCGAGCTTGAGCATCCGGGCGACGAGCAGGATGACGCCGACCAGCAGCGTGAGCGTCGCGAGGTCACGGGCCGGGTCGTCGCCGGATGCCGCCACCCCGGCGGCGAGCAGCGTCGAGCCGGTCAGGACGGCAACGGTGGAGGTCGTGCTGACCGACAGCGTGCGGGACCCGCCGAGCAGGACGTACACGACCATCGGGACCATGCACGTGTACAGGCCCACCTCGGGCGGCAGGTCGGCGATCGTGGCATACGCCATCGCCTGCGGGATGACGACCGAGCCCGCGGCGAGGCCGCCGAGGAGGTCGCGCCCCGAACGTTCGCGCGGTCGTAGGAGCGGACCCATCCGACGGCCGGCACGAATCGCGCCCACCGCGACGGCGGGGCGGCGGCGGCCGTGGTCATCGGGGCGGTCGGCGGCGCGCCGTAGCGACGCCGCTCAGATCCCGAGCAGCTTCGCCTTGGCGGCGGAGAACTCCTCGTCGGTCAGCACGCCCTGCGCCTTGAGGTTCGCCAGGCGCTCGAGCTCGTTTACCGGGTCGGCGGGCGGCGGTGGCGGCGGGGGAGCGGTCGCGGCCTGCTGGGCGGCCGCCTGCTCGGCGGCGGCCTGCATGGCGGCAGCCTCCTGCTGATCCTGGTACGCCTGGGCGTCGGCCGCCTGGCCGGCGCGCGCCTGCTGGCGGTGCTGCACGCCGCCGACCACGGCGGTGGCGGTGCCGGCGACGACAGCGGTCCGCGCTGCCGTACCGAGCAACCCGCCACGCCCCATCGGACGGCGGGCCATTGGTCGTCTGAACATCTCGGAGCCCCTTCTCGGTCTTCAGTCGCTGTCGGTGTCGGTGTCGGCGAGGACCTCGGCGACGGTCTCGGCATCGAGGCGGTCGTGGGCGACCAGCCGCCCGCCGGAGGCGGCGATGGCCTCGACGAGTCGCGTCGCCCACGTGTCTTGCCAGACGATCATCAGGGCCGAGCTGCCGAGGCTCAGCGCTTCGGCTGCCTGGGCGAGATCGTCCTCGGACAGCAGCCCACCGGCCTCGCCGTCGAGATCGTCGAAGGCGCCGGCGGTGTCGTCGTCGAGCTCGCTGAGCTCGAGGACGGTGACCGACCCGTCGACGTCCTTGCTCACGAGCACGAGATCGATGATCGCCACGATCCCGTCGTCGACGAGCTGGGTCAGCGCGGGGACGATCTCGCCGTTGAAGCGACTTCCCGGGAACTCGATGATGGCGATCTCGACGGGCGCCGTGACGGTGTCTGCAGGCATGGGCCACCTCCCTCGGACGAGACCGTAGAGGGGGCGTGGCGGCCGCCACACGTAGGTGAACCCCTACTCTTCGGCGCGGCGCGCCCGCGCCCATAGGGGTTCGCCTACTTGCGGCCGCAGCGATCAGAGCGTCACGGTGCGCTCGTGCGCTACGAGGTGAGCGTCATCCTTCGCGTCGACGACAGCCCGCGTGGGTCGACGCTCGTCCAGGGGGAGGTCGAATCGCGCTACGGACGGGAATCGTTCTCGGGCTGGCTGGAGTTGCTCGGCCACCTCGAGGCGCTCGTCGATCGCGCCCAGACCGATCCCGCCCGCTCGACCGCCCGACGCCGCCAGCGCTGACGCGCGCCGCCTCTCGTAGGGGGTTCCCTACTAGCGCGCGTGACCGTCGCGTGGCTCGATGACCGAGGCGGCACAGGCGCCGCCGTCCCGCGCCACCAATCACAGGAGCACTGATGGCCACGCTGACCGCATGGAAGTTCGACACCCCCGCCGGGGCCGCCCAAGCCGAAGGGATCCTGGTCGGGCTCTCCAAGGAGCAGCTGATCACGATCTACGACGCGGCGACGGTCGAGTGGCTGCCGGGCAAGCGCAAGCCCAAGACGCGCCAGCTCAACGACCTGACCGGCGCCGGCGCCCTGGGCGGTGCGTTCTGGGGCCTGCTGTTCGGCATCCTGTTCTTCGTGCCGCTGCTCGGCTTGGCCGTCGGTGCGGCGACCGGCGCGCTCGGCGGCTCGCTCGCCGACGCCGGCATCAGCGACGACTTCATCAAGAGCGTGAAGGAGAAGGTCACGCCCGGGACGTCGGCGCTGTTCCTGCTCTCGGCCGATGCGGTGCTGGACAAGGTGAAGGAGGCGTTCGAGGGCGTCCACCCCGAGCTGATCCACACGAACCTCTCGAACGAGGACGAGGCCAAGCTGCGCGAGGCGTTCGCCGAGGAGGACTGAGCCTCGGTGACGGCCGCCGTCAGCTCGTCTCCGGCGCGCCGGCACTGGCCGATCTTCTCGTCGCTCGCCGGCTACGACCGCAACTGGCTCAAGGGCGACCTCCTCGCCGGGCTCACCGTCTGGGCCGTGCTCGTCCCCGAGGCGCTCGCCTACGCCTCGATCGCCGGGGTCTCGCCCGTCGTCGGCCTCTACGCCGCACCCCCGGCGCTGGTGCTGTACGCCGCCTTCGGCAGCTCGCGCCACCTCGTCGTCGGACCGATGTCGGCGACGGCCGCCCTCTCGGCGGCGGCCGTCGCCGACCTCACGACGGGTGGACCCGACGACGTCCTCGCGTTCACCGGCGTGCTGGCCATCGTCACCGGCATCATCGCCTTGGCTGCCGGGTTGCTGCGGCTCGGCTTCCTGGCCAACTTCATCTCCGAGCCCGTGCTCAAGGGCTTCATCATCGGCCTCGCCCTGACGATCATCATCGGCCAGGTGCCGAAGATCTTCGGGGTCGAGAAGACGGACGGCGACTTCTTCGAGCAGGCGTGGGGAGTGATCCGCCACCTCGGCGACACGCACGGGCGCACGCTGCTGGTCGGCGCCGGCTCGTTGGCCGTCGTGCTCGGCGCTGCGCCGGTGGCTGCCGATGGTGCCCGGCTCGCTGGTGGCCGTCATCCTGGGCGTCGTGGCCGTCAAGCTGTTCGACCTCGACGCCAAGGGGGTCGAGATCGTCGGTCCGATCGACAGCGGGCTGCCGCGGATCGGGCTGCCCGAGGGCCGGTCGTTCGCCGACTACCTGAGCGCCGCGGGGTCCGCCGCCGGGATCATGCTCGTCGGGTTCGCGGAGGGTCTCGGCGCGGCCAAGACGTACGCCGCCCGCGCCCACTACGAGGTCGACCCCAACCGGGAGCTGATCGGCCTCGGCGCCGCCAACATCGGCTCCGGGCTGATGACGGGCATGGTCGTCAACGGCAGCCTGTCGAAGACGGCGGTCAACGGCTCGGCCGGCGCCCGCTCACAGGTGTCCGGGCTCGCGGTGGCGGTGTTCACCATCATCACGCTGCTGTTCCTCACCAGCCTGTTCGAGGACCTGCCCGAGGCGACCCTGGCCGCGGTCGTGATCGCGGCCGTCGTCGAGCTCGTGGACATCGGTGCCCTGCGGGGGTTCTACGGCCTCTACAGCCGCCAGCTCGGTCGCATCTACGGCCGCGCCGCGCGGCCGGACTTCATCGCCGCCGTGGCCGCGATGCTCGGCGTGCTGGTGTTCGACACCCTGCCCGGGCTGGTGATCGGCATCATCGTGTCGCTGCTGCTGTTGCTGTACCGGGCGTCGCGCCCGCACGTCGCCGAGCTCGGTCGGGTGCCCGGTGCGCCCGGCCAGTTCGGCGATGTCGATCGGCACCCGGAGGACGCGCCCGAGGCCGACGTCGCCGTGCTGCGCGTCGAGTCCGGGCTGTTCTTCGCCAACGCCGAAGCGGTGCGCGAGGCGATCCGGGACCGGGCCGCACGGCCGGGCACCATTGGCGTCGTCCTCGACGCCGAGGCGATGGCGTTCGTGGACGTCACCGCCGTGCGGATGCTCGAGGAGCTCGCCGACGAGCTCACCCGACAGCGGCCAGCGACTGGTGATCGCCCACGACCTCGGTCAGGTCGGTGATCTCATCGCGTTGGACGCGGCCAGCCACCTCGCGGTGCACGCCACGATCGACGGGGCCATCGCCGCGGCTCGGCAGGCACCCGTGCCGGAGAGGGGCTGATCATGTCGGCCTGCTCGCGCGCCGGGGCGACCCGACCCCGAAGCGACCGACACCGCCGGCACCACGGGGCCGGCCACCGGACCTCCCCCCGACCTGCTCGACATCCCGGGCGGCGCGTTCCGCATGGGCGACGTGAGCGAGCTGGCTTACGACGCCGACGGCGAGGCGCCGATCCACGTCGTCGAGCTGTCGCCCTACCGGCTGGCCGCCCACACCGTGACGAACGACGAGTTCGCGGCGTTCGTGGCCGCCACCGGCCACGTCACCGACGCCGAGCGCTTCGGGTGGTCGTTCGTGTTCGCCGGCCACCTCCCCGACGACTTCCCGCCGACCCGGGCCGTCGCCCAGACGCCGTGGTGGCGCCAGGTCGAGGGCGCCGACTGGGCCCACCCCGCTGGCCCGCAGTCGGACCTCGGTGGCCTCGGTCGCCACCCGGTCGTGCACGTGTCGTGGGTCGACGCCGTCGCCTACTGCGCGTGGCAGGGCAGCCGCCTGCCCACCGAGGCCGAGTGGGAGCACGCCGCGCGCGGCGGCCGGCGGGGGGCCACGTTCCCGTGGGGCGACGAGCTGGAGCCCGACGGGCGCCACGCTATGAACGTGTTCCAAGGCCGCTTCCCCGACGGCGACACCGGGGCCGACGGCTACACGTCACGGCGCCGGTGGACGCCTTCGCGCCGAACGGCTTCGGCGCCTACAACATGACCGGCAACGTGTGGGAGTGGTGCGCCGACTGGTTCTCGCCGACGTACTACCGACGCAGCGCCCGCCGCGATCCGCCGGGTCCGCCCGATGGCACGCACCGCGTGATGCGCGGCGGCTCGTACCTCTGCCACGAGTCGTACTGCCGCCGCTACCGGGTCGCGGCGCGCAGCGCCAACACCCCCGACAGCACGACGGACAACCTCGGCTTCCGCGTCGCCGCCGGAGGCTGACCCGGCCCTCGTTCTGTGTCACCGCACAGGTCCCCGGGGACCTGTGCGGTGACACAGAACGTCGGTCAGATCACGCCGAGGACGGCGGCGACGAGGTAGCCGAGGACCGTCATCAGGCCCACGGTCTTGCCGCCGTGCTTGAACGCCTCCGGCATCATCGAGTTGGCGAGCATGACGAGCACCGCGCCGCCGGCGAACGACTGCGCCCAGAGCCCCTGACGGGGGATCGAGTCGGCGAACAGGAACCCGGCGGCGGCGACCGCCGCGCTGGCGATCGTCAGCGACCCCCACATCCTGGCGATCGTGCGACTCGACGTGCCCGCCTGGCGCAGGGCGAGCGTCCCCGCCGTGCCCTGCGGGACGTTCGAGACGAACACGGCGACCACGAACGCCACGCTGACCCCGCCGCCGATGGCGATGCCGACGCCGAGGATGAACGCCTCGGGCAGTCCGTCCAAGAGGGCGCCGAGGAACATCGCCGACCCCGACCCACCCTCGGCATCGTCGCCATCGAGATCGATGCGGTCGTCGCCGCCCTTGCTGTCGATGATCCGATCGCTGACGTAGTACACGAGCGCACCGATCAGGAACCCGATACCGACGCCCCACCCCTCCCCGGCGTCGCTGGCCGGGACCAGCTCGTAGGCGACGGCGCTCAGCATCGTGCCGGCGCCGAACCCCATCAGCAGCCCGGTGGCCTTGGGGTGCGGCTCGAGGACCGGCGCCAGCGCCTGGCCGAGGAACAGGGCGGCCGACGACAGCCCGCCCCAGAAGATCGCGTACCAGACGTTCACTGCGCCGCCGCCGGGGCCGGCGCCCCGTCGACGGAGGGCGGCAGCTCCATCTGCGGCCGATCGGTCACCAACAGCCATGCCGGGAGGAGGGCGATGCACAGCACCGGCAGCACCTCGGCCTCGCCGACGATCGTGACGGCCATGAACAGGCTGAGCCAGCCGCTGCGACTGACCGCCAGCAGCATGCCGAGCACGCCGGCGGCGACGGCCAGCGACTGCGGCACCCCGGGCGCGATGCGTTGCGCGAGGAGACCGACGGCGACGCCGATGAAGACGGCGGGGAAGATCCGCCCGCCGCGGAACCCACATGTCGCGGCGACCAGCAGCGCCAGGCACTTGATGACGACGACCACGGTGAGGCGGCCGGCGTCGTCCTGCTCGGTGACGAGCTGACGCATCTGGTCGAGGCCCTTGAACAGCGTGATCGGGCCACCGATGGCGCCGAGCACCCCGAGCGCCAGCCCGCCGACCGTCAGCATCACGACGGGATGGCGCAGGCGACCGAACCAGTCGTGGAGGAATGGGAACGCGGCGACGAGCGCGAGGCCGATGAGCGCGCCGGCGATGGCGATCACGGGCCCGCTCAGCAGGTCGCTCCACGCCGGTCCCGGATAGGCCGGCACCGCCACCGCGAACACCGGCTGCTCGAGGGCGTACATCGTCAGCGAGCCGGCAGCGGCAGCCACGAGGGGAGCGAACATCCGGTCCCACGTGGCGCCCCCCTTCGGATCGGCGGCCGACTCCGACAGCACGAGCGCGGCGCCGACCGGCGTGGCGAACATCGCGCCGATCGTGCCGGCGGCGGCGAACCCCATCCACTGCGGCGCCGGGACGCGGCCCATCGCCCGGCGACCGAGCCAGATCGCCAGGGCGACGTTGATGGCCACGATCGGGTTCTCCGGACCGAGGCTGACGCCGCCCCCGAGGCTGATCACGACGACGATCGCCAGACCCGGCAGCACGGCCGGCGCGAGCGGCGGCGACACCAGCGACTGGGTCGCCGGGTCCGGCCCGGCGTGGCCCGGGACACGTGACACGAGGATCCCGGTGACGAGGCCGACGAAGGTCAGGACGCCGATGATCCACACCGCCTCGCTGCCGTCGAGCCCGAGGCCGCTCGGCACGACGTCCCACAGGAGGTCTTCGAGCTTGTCGGCGAGCACGCTGAGCGCGATCAGCGTCAGCGCGCTCCCTACGCCGACGAGGGCAGCCGGCACCGCGAGGCGCGCCAGCGCCTGGGCACGTGGCGCGCTCACCCGGCCACCTTGGTCCGGCCCCGCCGCCGCGGTCATGTAGGCGATCCCCTACGGATGCCGTACGCCGGTCGAGGCGCCGGTCAGCGCCGGCGGGTCGGGGCCGGCGCCGACTGGCGGCGGCCGGCGATCGCCCGCCAGACCAGGGTGACCAGGACGGCGCCGACGAACGAGCCGATGAGCCCGCTCGGGCGGAAGTCGAGGCCGTCACCCGCGAGCAGGCTGACGAGCAGCCCACCGACGAACGAGCCGGCCAGGCCGGCGACGAGGGCCATCCCCCAGTCGATGCCCCGACCGTCACGGCCGAGGACGAACTGGGCGGCGGCGCCCACGAGCAGTCCGAACAACAGGATGCCGATGATCAACACGGAAGGACCTCCAAGGGGTCGTCGGGGTCGGGTGCCATCACGGCACGGCGACGGTGGGTTCGGGGGTCGCCCGGCGGGCCGGGAGCGCCCAGTGGGCGACGATCGGGATGGCGATGGCGAGCACGAGGCCGGTGACGAGGCTCCACACGTTGACGCCGAGCAGCGCCACGGTGAAGACCCCGACGAGCACGGCGGCGACGAGGACGAGGTCGTCGCGCCAGCGGCGACGGTACAGCACCGCCGCGGCGACGACGAGGAGGCTGATGATCAGCAGCACGCCGGCGAGACGTTTCAACCCGTTGCCGGCGCCCCCGATGATGGCGTTGGACGCCGCCTTCCCACCGGCGGTGGTGGCGAGCTCGGCAGACTGCGAGACGACCTCCCGGACCGAGGACCGCAACAGCACCATGGCCGCGGCCACGCCCAGGCCCAGCACGAGGGCGGCGCGCAACCGACGCGGCGCGACGAGGATCGTGGCCGCGATCAGCACGATGGCGAGGGCAAGCACCAGCCAGAACGCCCGTTGGGTGATCACGAGCATGCGCTGGGCCGTCTCGACCGCGGCCTCGGCGCTCTTGATGTTGTCGCTCTGGTAGACGACGAGCTGACCGAAGCCGTCGGGCAGGTCGCGGCCGAGGGCGCCCGACAGCTCGGCCGCCTGCTCGTCGGGGTCACCATCGGCAGTCAGCGCGGGCACGTTGACGTCGTCGAGCAACCCGATCGACTGCAGCGCGGTCAGTCCGTTGGCGACGAGCGGCAGCAGGTTGATCGACACCTGGCCCTCAGCGACGTTCACGCCGTCCAGCAACCCGTCGCCCCGCAGTAGGCGCATCGCCCGCCCGTGGGCCCGTTCGACCAGCGTCGTGATCGCTTCCTGCGTCTCGGGGCGGGCGAGGACCCGTCCGAGTGCACGCTCGAGGGCGGCGTTGGCACCGGCGGCGATCGGTGCGGCGAACCGGTTGACGGGGCTCGGCAACGTCGACGCCAGCTTGTCCTGGAGGTCGACCGCGTCTTGCACCTCGTCGGCGAGCAGGGCGGCGAGGGCGGCCTGCACGTCGGGCTCGGCGAGCGCCGACCCGACGAGGTTGGCGACGGGCTCGCTGCGCAGGATCGTGACCTTGGCCCACACGCCGACCACGGTGACGATCAGGAGGATGACGGCGAGCGCGCCGAGCACCGCGGCGACGACCGTGCGGACGCGACCGCCCCGTGGACCTGCTCTCGACTCCTCGGCATCGGCGGCGGCAGCGACGGCCGGTACGTCCTCGATGATGATCGCATCTGCTTCCTCGCTCATCGATCGGCCTCCCTCGACGATCCGCGTCCAGTCGCGAGCGCGACCGTACGATCCGCAGCATGACGCGTGCGGCGACCCGCCGTCGTGCATCGGGTCCGATCCTGTTCGCATCGACACCTCGAGAAGCGCGAGCGCGTCGTCCGACGGACGTGGCGCTGGCGATCACCACCGGGCTCCTGTTGGTGGTCGCGACGGTGCTGGCGAACGTCGGTGCCGACCTCGATACGCGCCTCGCCGCGGTGCTCGATGACTTCCCACCGTTCCTCGATCCGCTGTGGAAGTTGCTCGCCTGGGCACCGATCGCATGGGCCGTCGTGCTGGTGCTGGCGGCCGTCGTCCGCCGGCGCCTGCCCCTCGCACGCGACATCACGGCCGGTGTCATCCTCGCCATCGCGATCGCCGCCGTCGTGGGCGCGGCGGTCGACGGCGACCCGTGGGTCGCGGTCGCCCGGTTCGTCGACTTCGACGAACCGCCGGCCTTCCCGCCTGGCGCCATCGCGCTCACCGCCGCGGCGATCGCCATCGCGTCGCCCCACCTCAGCCGACCCGTCCGCCACCTCGGTCGCTGGTTGCTCGTCGGGCAGGTGGTCGGCGTCGTCATGCTCGGCGCGGCGAGTCCCGGCGGCGGTGTCGCGGCGGCGATGGTCGGCCTCCTGGCCGCGGCCCTCGTGCACCTCATCGTCGGCTCGCCCGGCGGGCGCCCGACGAGCTCGCGCATCGAGCTGGCCCTCCACGAGCTCGGCGTCGAGGTCGCCGACCTGGAGCCGGCGCCCCGTCATGACGCTGGCGTCGTCCACTTCGTCGGTCACGACGCGGGCGGCGTGGTGCACGTCAAGGTGTACGGCCGCGATGCCTGGGACGCCCAGCTGCTGGCGACGCTGTGGCGCCTCGCGTGGTACCGGGGTAGCCAGCGCACGGCGCGGCTCACCCGGATCGAGCTCGTCGAGCACGAGGGGTTCGTGACGCTGCTCGCCGAGCGGGCCGGCGTTCGGGTCCAGCAGCTGGTGACCGCCGGCAGCGCCGGTCAGGGCGACGCCCTCGTCGTCGTCCGGCCGGCGGGCATCCCGCTCGATCTGGTCGAGGATGCGACCGTCGGCGAGACGTTGAGCGATGACGAGCTCGACTCGCTGTGGCGCGAGCTCGGCCGGCTGCACGAGGCCGGCATCGCCCACCACAGCATCGACCTCGACTGCGTGGTGCGCCACGACGACGGCAGCCTCGGCTTCGGCGACCTGTCGTCGGCCAGCGTCGCCGAGACGGACGCCGACCGCCGCCACGACGACGCCCAGGCGATCGCCCTGTTGCTCGCGGTCGTCGGCGAGGAGCGCGCCGTGGCCAGTGCCCGCCGCGGGCTCGGAGACGACGGGCGTGCTCGAAGCGCTGCGCTACCTGCAGGAGGCGGCGTTGCCGAGCGGCGTGCACGACGCCATCGGCGCGGCCCACCTCGACGTCGACAAGGTCCGCAACCGCACTCGCGTCGCCCTCGGCGCCGACGAGCAACAGCTCATCAAGCTGCGTCGCGTCACCGCGGGATCGCTGCTGAACCTGGCGCTCCTCGGCGTCGCCGCCTACGCCTTGATCGCCGCGTTCGGCGGGATGGACCTCGCGTCCTTCCTCGACGCGCTGCGCGACGCCAGCTGGTGGTGGTTGGCCTTGGCCCTCGTCCTCGCCCAGGTGGCACGTGTCGCGTCGGCGATCAGCACGACCGGCTCCCTGGCCACGCCGCTGCCGCTCGGACCGTTGACGGCCCTGCAGTTCGCCATCTGCTACGTCAACCTGGCCATCCCCAGCACGGCCGCGCGCGTCGCCATCAACGTGCGGTTCTTCCAGCGCTACGGGGTCCCGCCGGCGACCGCGATGACCGCCGGCGTGATCGATTCCGTCTCCGGCTTCGTGGTCCAGATCGTGATCCTCGTGGCGGTGTTCTTCACGTCCGACCTCGACCTCGGGCTGAGCACCGACGCGTCGAGCACGTCGGGGGCCGCGACCATCGCTGCTGATCGTCCTCGCCGTGGCAGTGGTGGCCGGCGGTGTCGTGGCCCTCGTGCCGCCAGTGCGCCGGTGGGTCCTCACCATCCTCCACCAGGCGGGCAACGCGCTGCGGGTGCTGCGGTCGCCGGCCAAGCTCCTGCGCCTCTTCGGCGGCAACCTGCTGAGCCAGGTCATGTTCGCCATCGCCTTCGGGGTGACCGCCGAGGCGTTCGGTGTCCACCTGCCGCTGTCGGAGTTCCTGCTCATCAACACCGTCGTGTCCCTGTTCTCCTCGCTGATCCCGGTGCCGGGCGGCATCGGCGTCTCGGAGGCGGGCCTCACGTTCGGCCTCACCGCGGCCGGCGTGCCCTCGGAGACCGCCTTCGCCATCGCCCTCGCGTACCGGTTCACGAGCTTCTATCTGCCCCCGATCTGGGGATGGTTCTGCTACCGCTGGCTGGTGCGTCGACATCACCTCTGACCAGCTGGTCACTGGTCGGCGCCGGGCGCGCGCTGGTCGAGCCGGGCGACGGCCAGCTCCACCCGCGACCGGTGGCCGGTCTTGACGTAGATGCGCGACAGGTACACCTCGACCGTCTTCGGGCTCAGGCCCATGCGCTCGGCGATCTGGCGGTTGGTGAGCCCCGCAGACACCAGGCTGACGACCTCGAACTCGACTGGACTCAGCTCGGCCGCGCTCGGCGGGGCGTGCGGCACGCGACGGCCGAGGCGGCGGAGATCGTGGGCGACCGCCCGCTGGCGCCAGGTCGCGCCGAGCTGCCCGAGCTCGCGGTAGGCATCGCCGAGGAGCCCGGCGTCTGCGGTCAGCGCGCCGACCAGTCCGAGGGCGCGACCAGCATCGGCGGCGAGGCCGTGGCGCCGGGCGTGCGCCAACGCCGCGGTCGCCGCCTCGACATCACCGTGCACCACGGCGTGGGCATGGAGGCTCTCCATCGTGATGGCGACGGAGTCGGCGTCGGCGATGGCCTGCAGCGCCTCGTTGTCGCGTCGGGCGGCCTCCTGATCGCCGCGATCCACGGCCGCCGCGATCGACGCGCCGAGGGCCATCGCGAGGAAGTTGACCTGCCCTCGTCGACGTTCCCGCTCGACGGCTCGTTCGACGAGCGACGCCGCCGTCGGTGTGGTCGCCGTTGAAGCGATGCCACATGGCGCACGCCACCTCGACCCCGGACTTCAGGATCGGGATCCGCGAGGTCCGGTCGGCGAGGGCGACCAGCTCGGCGGCCGCCGGATCCGCTCGCTCGACCCGGGCGGCGATGGCCGCCATCAGCCAGATCCCGGTGGACAGCCGGCCGTCCTCGCCGTCGGGCTCGTCGCGCGCCGCGGCCGCCGCCACCTCCACATCGGCGTACCGGCCGGCGCGCCACTGGGCCACCGATGTGAACGACGCCAGCCAGCGGGCGAGCGGCGTGTCGTGCTCATCGTGCTCGGCGAGGGCGACGGCGTCGGCGGGCGCGAAGTTGAACGCAGCGGCGGCGCAGAGCGACGACCGAGCCATGATCCGGGTCGACGGCCGCAGGAGGTCGACGTCGGCCGACAACGACTGCCACAGTGCGACCGCGGTGCCGAATCGTCCGTTGGCGATGGCGGCGTGCATCGAGATGGCATCGATGATCGGACGGTGGCGCTCGCCCGTGCCCGGCCGGGCCTCGGCGAGGAGTCCCGGCACCTCGGATGACCGCTCGCTCCACAACAGCGACTGGGCGAGGTGGAGGAGCAGGCTCGGCGTCCGCATCGCCTCATCGGCGAGGGCCCCGTCGAGCAGGTGGACGGCATCGGCGCGTCGTCCGACGGCCATCAGCCCGACCGCCAGCCGCTCCAACGCCCGCCGCCGGGTGTCCTCGTCGGTGGCCGCCCGGAGCGCAGCCTCGGCGACGCGCATCCCCTCGGCGTGGGCGCCCCCCAGGTCGAGGACGCGCGCCAGCGAGATCTGGATCGGCACGACTGCCGGGTCGTGGGCGGGCAGCCGGGCGATGGCGGCCCGGAACCACACCGACGCCGCCCGCGGGGCGACGTCGGCGACCAGCGCGCCGGCAGCGGCCAGGGTCTGGGCCGCTGCGGGGTCATGACCGGCCGTCGCGTGCAGGGTGTGCCGGGCGACCTCGAGGACGTCGACGGTGCCGCTGGACGCACGCGGCGTGCAAGGAGCGGGCGGCCCGCGAGTGGAGCCGTTGCCGCGCCGCCGGGCCGATGTCCTCGTACACCGCGTCGCGGACGATGGCGTGGTCGAACCGGAAGCCGTCGTCGTCGTCGACGACGACGACACCTGCTTCGCACAGCGCGTCGAAGGCGGCGCTCGCCCGCTCCTTCGGGAGGCTCGACACCGTCGCCAGCAGGTCGACGCCGTCGCGGGGAACGGTGCCGAGCACCGCGGCGGCCGACGCCACGAGGCGGGCGTCCGACCCGAGCGTGAAGACGCGGTGCAGCACGGCGGTCGAGACCCGGCGCGGCAGCGTCAGCCGCTCGGTGTCGACGACGTCGACGGTGGCGCCGTCGTCGACGAGGTCGCCGGACCGGGCCATCGCGTCGAGGAGCTCGATCACGAAGAACGGCGTGCCGCCGGAGCGGTCGCTGAGCAGGTGGACGAGCCGGGCCGTCGGCCGACGCGCCGTGCGCTGCTGGATCAGCTGCGCCAGCTCGTCGTCGTCGAGCTCGCCGAGGACGATGGAGCGCAGGATGTCCGATCGAACGAGGTCCTCGAGTCCGGCGTCGATGTCGATCGGCACGGCTGGCGAGGACCGGGTCGTGGCGACGATGAACACACGTGCCTGACGGATCGTGCGCATGAGGTGGACGACCGTCGTCGCGGAGTGCGCGTCGGCGTGGTGCAGGTCGTCGATGGCGACGAGGACCGGCGACCGGAAGGCCCACCCGTCGAGCACCCGCTGCATGAGCGGGTGAAGTCGATCGCGCGACGCCGGCGGTCGGCGCGGCGAGGGCCTCACCGAGCGCCGCTGCGGCGGCGTGGAGCGAGGGATCGGGCTCGTCGGACAACAGGGGATCGAGGGCCAGGCGGATGGCCGCGTGGGGGATCTCGGCGTCGACCCGGTCGGCGCTGATCACCACGGTGCGGAACCCCTGGTGGCGAGCGTCGTCGACGATGCGACCGAGGAACGTCGACTTGCCGCTGCCGGGAGCACCGCTCACGAGCAAGGGCGCCGGACGCCCGGACCGGGCGCGCTGCAGCAGATCGGCCACGACCGCCAGTTCCTTGACCCGCCCAACGAAGACCTCGGACACGAGGATCCCTCCCGTCGGTGTGGGGGCGACCGTACCCGGGCCGGACCCTCCGGGGTGGGGACACGAGGTCATGCCGGGATCGGCAACGTCCCGTCGCGGACCGCGACGGCGAGCTCGACGCGCGAGCGGCACCCGGACTTGGCGTAGATCCGTGAGAGGTAGACCTCGATGGTCTTCGGGCTGAGGCCCATGCGGGCACCGACCTGGCGGTTGGTCAGGCCCTCGGCGACGAGCGCCGACATTGCCGCCTCCGTGGCGCTGAGCGTCGGTCCGTGGTCACGGTCGCGCCCGGTGCGCCGGCCGATGGCGCGCAGCTGCCCCGCCACGACGCGCTGCCTGGTCACCGCGCCGAGGCGGGCCAGCGCACCGTGGGCGGCAGTGAGGAGGTCGGCGTCGCGGCGGATCTCGCCATCGAGGGCGAGGGCCCGAGCGGCGTCGAGCTCGAGCCCGTGGCGCAGGGCGTAGTGGTACGCGGCGCCGGCGAGGTCGCTCGTGCGACGGCACAGCGCGTCGCTCAGCAGGCAGCGCATGTTCATCGCGATGGCGCTCCGACTGCGGGGCAGCACCTGCAGCCGGGCGTTGGCGGCGCGGGCCTCGGCGCGGTCGTCGGTCGCGACCGCCAGCTCGACGATCTCGGCGTACAGCATGCTCACGACGTTGTGGCGACCGCGCGCCGCCTCGACGTCGACCGCGCCTCGGAGGATCTCGAGCGCCTGGTCGTGGTCGTCGCGAGCGGCGTGCAGGCGGGCAGTGGCGACGCGCAGGCCGGTTCCAGGCGGTGAACACGGGCACGGTGGCCGCCCACGCCGCGATCTCCTCCGCTTCGTGCAGCTCGTGCCGTTCGAGGCGGGCGACCATCAGCGCCGGCACGGTGAGCTCGATCAGCAGGTCGCCGACGGTCGGGTCGATGCAGGCGCGAGCCGACTCGCCGGTTGCGACGGCGTCGTCGAGGTGCCCCATGCCGCAGGTGCGCCCACGAGCGCCGCGCCGAGGAACCAACCGGCCAAGCGGTCGGCCGTGCTGGGCATCGCCGATGTCGCCGAGCGCGTCGCGGGGTTCGAACTCGACGGCCGAGAGCAGGCAGGCGTGAAGGGTGGCCAGCAAGCGGTCGGCGGGCGAGCGCGACGGCGACGACGCGTGGAGCTCGCGGGTGAGCGCGGCCGCCGCCTCGAAGTCGCCGGTGGCGGCGCGGGCCGCAGCCAGCGTCGCCAGCACCGTCGGGTCCTGGCCCGGCGCACCGTCCGCCACCGCCCCCTCCGTGAGCCGGATCGTGTCGGCCGGCGAGGCGTCGAAGCAATCGACCACGGCGCGCAGGACCACGCGCTGGCTCGACGGCGCGGCGCCGGGCGTGACGGCGAGCAGCTGCCCGGCGCGCTGGCGAGCACCGGTGACGAGCGCGGCGTGCGCCGCGACGATCAGGGCGTCGGTGCGGTCGTCACCCGGCGGCAGCTTGGCGAGGGCGGCCGTCGCCACCTTGCCCGCCTCGACGTGGCGCCCCTCCAGGCTGAGGGCCCGGCTCAGGCGGACCTGGGTGATCGCGGCGTCGGTCTCGTCGGGGTGCAACCGGACCAGCGCCTCGCGGTACCAGCTCGCCGCGCTGGCGGGTGTCTCGAACACCACGGCATCGCCGGCCTCGACGAGCAGGGCCGCGGCGGCCGCATCGTGTCCGGCGACCCCGCGTCGCAGGTGGTCGCCGATCTCCTCGATGTCCCGTTCGACACCGGCGCGACGCTCGTCGGACAGCGTGCGAGCGATCAGCCGGTGGAGGCGCCGCCGGCGCGCCGGGTGGGTGTCGGCGAGGAGGGCGTCGCGGACGATGGCGTGGCTGAAGCGGTAGCTGACGCCGTCGGGGACGAGGACGCGCGCTCGCACGAGCCGATCGAAGGCGTCCTCGGCGCGCTCGGTGGTCATCGTCGTGACCACGGCGAGCGTCGGCAGTCGATCGACGCCGACCCAGCCGAGCAAGGCGACGACCGTGGCGACCTGCCGGGCATCGGCGCCGAGCGCGAAGACCCGGTGCAGGACGGTGGTGGCCACCCGTCGGGGCAGGCGCAACTCGACGATGTCGGCCTCGTGGGGTCTGCTCGCCGGGTGGGTGGCCATGGCGTCGACGAGCTCGGCCGCGAAGAACGGCATCCCTCCGGTCCGCGCTCGCAGCGCGTCGAGGAACGCCGCGGTGGGCTCGCTGCCGGTGCGCGATCGCACGAGGGCCGTGAGCTCGTCGCCGTCGAAGGCCCCGAGCGGGACCGGGAGCAGCTGGCCGGTGGCGAGTGCCCGTTGGAGGTCGTTCGACAACGTGTTGTCGACGGCGACGTCGGTCCGCCACGTCCCGACGACGAGCACCCGTTGCCGGCGGAGGTGGCGCATGAGGAACAACGCGGCGTCGGCGGTGTCGTCGTCGATCAGGTGCAGATCGTCGATCGCGAGGAGCACCGGCCGGCGCGCCGACTCGCCTTCGAAGAAGTGCTGGAGGGCGTCGACGATGACGAGTCGGCGGTCGGCCATGTCCCGCGGCCGCGTCGCCCGCCCCGACGCGACGTGCAGGGCGAGGGCCGACACCGCGGCGCCGGGTCGATCCTGCGCCCACTGCGCGACGGCGCCGGCCAGCGCCCGATGGGGGCCCGCCGTGGTGGGCGACTCGCCGTCCACTCGGAACACCCGGAACCCGGCCGCTTCGGCCTCCTCGACCACACGGTCGAGGAACATCGACTTGCCGGCGCCCGATTCGCCGGTGATGAGCATCGGCGCGGGTCGCCCGGCGCGCGCGTTGAGCAGCTGCTCGCTCGCCACCACCAGTTGTCGCTCCCGCCCGACGAACCGACCTCGCACGCTGTCTCCGTCCCTCGTCAGACTCTTGCCGACCGTAGTCATCGACTGACACCGAAACCGGCACCATCAGGTGACGCCGGGATGAACCCTGGGGGCCTATGTGTAGGTGCGAGGTCCGCCGCCGAGGCCGGTGACCAGGCGCGTCGCCGCGTCGGTGAGCGCCCGGGGGATCAGCGGGTGGGTCGACGCGACCGACAGCGCGTCCATGCCGACGAGGTAGCGGCGCAGCGGTCGGCGGCTCTCGATCGCCGACACGATCACGCGAGCGACGGCGTCGGGCGGCGGGGCGAGGCGTTCGATCGCGTCCAGCCCGCTCGTCGCCCGGCGGTAGGCGGTGGCGTAGGCCGAGGAGTCGTCGGCGACCCGGGTGTCGGCCCGATCTCGGGCGCTGGAGCCGATGCCGGTCCGGAAGAACCCCGGCTCGACGATCACGACCTTCACCCCGAAGCCGGCGACCTCCATCCGCAGCACGTCCGAGAGCGCCTCGAGGGCGAACTTCGACGCGTGGTACCACCCGTTGAGCGGCATGATCGCGGCCCGCCCGGCGATCGACGAGACCATGACGATGCGTCCGTCACCGCGCTCGCGCATCGCCGGCAGGGCGCACGACGACACGACGGCCGGCGCCACCACGTTCACGTCGAGCTGGGCGCGGGCCTCCTTCGCTGCCACGTCCTCGACCGCGCCCAGCTCCGAGTAGCCGGCGTTGTTGACGACGGCGTAGAAGTCCGGCAGCTCCGGCCACCGCGCCACCACGGCCTTGTCGTCGCCGACGTCGAGCACCAGCGGCGTGACCGTCGCCCCGACGCCGGCCTCCTCCGCCGCCTGGCGCAGTCCGGTCGCCTTGGCCTTCGACCGCACCGTTCCCCACGTGTCCCAGCCCCGCTCGGCGAGGAGCAGCGTCGTCGCCAGCCCGATCCCCGAGTTGGCGCCGGTGACCAGCACCGGACCCGGTCGCTCTGCCATCACCCCTCCTCGTGCCCGTGTCGCCCCCACCGTACGCATCGCTGCCCCGGCGCCCGGACGTGCGCCATGATGGGTGCGAGTCGCACGAGGGAGACGATGGTGGTGGTGAAGGTGGGATCTCGCAGGCTGCTCGCGTTCGGCTGACGGCGGTGGTGGTCGTGGCTGCGGCCTGCAGCGACGACGACGACGCCGGCGGTCCGACGAGCGCCGTTGCCACGACCCACGACCACGCCAGCAGCAGCGCGGCGGCGGCGACCACCGCCGCCCCCACGACGGGCGGCGCCTCGACGACGTCGACGACCGCGCCACCACCTCCGCCGGGCGCCGACCTCGTGGAGCCGCAGGTGATCGCCAGCGAGGGGGGCGTCCTCGCGACCACGCTGGATGCCAAGGTGAGCCCGGTCGAGGTCGGCGGCAAGCAGGTGTCGACGCTCGTCTACAACGGCCAGTTCCCCGGACCGACGCTGCGCCTCCAGGCCGGCGACGACCTCAAGGTCAAGCTCGTCAACGACTCCGGCGGCGCCACCAACCTGCACACCCACGGCTGGCACGTGTCGCCGGTCGGCTTCGGGGACAACGTCCTGCACCACCTCGATCCCGGGGCCACGTGGGACATGGACATCCCGACGCCCACCGACCTCGCGCCGGGCCTGTACTGGTACCACGCCCACCAGCACGGTGACACCGAACCGCAGGTCACCGGCGGCCTTGCTGGTGCGATCATCGTGGAGGGCGCGCTCGACGAGCTGCCGGGGATCAACGGCGTCCCCGAACACGTGCTGATGATCCAAGCCAGCCAGTTCGACGCCTCCGGACAGATGGTGCCGGTGGCCGACCAGTCGACGACCTCGGTGACCCGGTTCGTGAACGGTCAGCTCAACCCGGTCATCCGCATGCACCCGGGTGAGGTGCAGCGCTGGCGGATCGCCAACATCCAGGCCAACGACTTCATGGAGCTGGCGCTCGACGGCCACAAGCTGAACCAGATCGCCGCCGATGCCAACCCGTTCGAGTCGGTCGTCGCCGAGGACTCCGTCGTGATGGCGCCGGCGAACCGCATCGAGGCGCTGATCGAGGCCGGCCAGCCGGGCACGTACTCGTTGCGCGCCAACCCGTTCGGCGGCAGCGCGTCAGCGGTCATCGCGACCCTCGTCGTCGAGGGCGATCCCGTCCAGGCCGCACCGCTGCCGACGACGCTGCTGCCGTTCGAGGACCTCCGCGACGAGACCGTCGACAAGACCCGCTCGATCACGTTCTCCAACCACGACGACACCGGGTGGGCGGTCATCGACGGCAAGGCCTTCGATCCGAACCGGGTCGATCAGACGATCGAGCTCGGCGCGCTGGAGGAGTGGACGGTGCACAACGACTCCGACTTCTGGCACCCGTTCCACATCCACATCAACGACTTCCAGGTCGTCGCCATCGGAGACCAGCCCTACGACGCCCACGGCTGGCAGGACACGGTGCCGTTGCCGCCGAACAGCTCGGTGACGTTCCGCATCCGCTTCACCGAGTTCACCGGCAAGGCGGTGTACCACTGCCACATCCTGAACCACGAGGACATGGGCATGATGGCCGTCTTCGAGGTCGTACCGGCGGCCGGCTCGTGACCGCGGCCCGCCTACCATCGGCGCCGTGACCCTTGCCGCCGGCGACGCCGCTCCCGACTTCACCCTCCCCGACCAGCACGACCAGGCGACCGCACTGAAGTCGTTCCGCAAGCGCAAGGTGCTCGTGTACTTCTACCCGAAGGCCGACACGCCGGGGTGCACGAAGCAGGCGTGCGGGCTCAACGACGTGCTGGCGGACATCGGCGACACCGTCGTGCTCGGGATCAGCCCCGACAAGCCGTCCAAGCAGCTCAAGTTCGCCGAGAAGTACGGGCTCGGGTTCCCGCTCCTGTCCGATCCGGACCACGGGGTCGCCGAGGCGTTCGGGGTGTGGAAGGAGAAGTCGATGTACGGCCGCAAGTACATGGGCATCGAGCGGTCGGCGTTCCTGATCGACGAGAAGGGCAAGATCGCCGAGGCCTGGTACAAGATCAGCCCCGCCGACACGCCCAAGAACCTCCTCGCCGCCCTGACGTGAGCACTCCCGACCTGCCGGCGCCGGTCGATGTGATCCCGCACCGGCCGCCGTTCCTGTTCGTCGACGCCGTCACGGCGCTGGTGCCGGGGGAGTCGGCGACCGGGACGTGGCGGCTGTCGGGGGAGGAGTGGTTCTTCCAGGGCCACTTCCCCGGCCGACCGACGCTGCCCGGCGTGCTGATGTGCGAGGCGATCGCCCAGGTCGGCGCCATCGCCGTGCTGACCGACGAGCGCTTCGCCGGCAAGCTGCCGCTGTTCGGCGGCCTCGACGGGGCGCGCTTCCGCAAGCAGGTCGGCCCCGGCGACGAGCTCACGCTCGAGGTCACGCTGGGCCGGATGTCGGCCCGCGCCGGCAAGGGCAGCGGCCGCGCCCTCCTCGACGGTCAGCTCGCGTGCAGCTGCGAGCTGCTGTTCGTGGTGGTGGACGCGTAGGACGACGTTCTGTGTCACCACATACGTCGTCGACGACGTATGCGGTGACACAAACGGTCTCGTCGAGCTCGCGTCGCGAGCGCTGGCATGAGCCATCGAGACGCCGCCGGCGTACGACTCGGACGGACTCGACTGCTCTGTGTCAGTGCACAGAACTGACGTCGGCTTTGTGCACTGACACAGACGCTCTTGTGGGATGAGGCGCCCGACACTCGGATGCTCAGCTGGGTGGGCTGATGATCACGGAGCCGTTGTGGCCGCCGAAGCCGAAGTTGTTCGACATCGTCGGGCCGGGCTCCCACTCGCGGGGGTCGCCGGTGACGACGTCGATGCCGAGGTCGACGACCTTGGTGTTGGCGGTCGGCGGGATGAGGCGGTGCTCGAACGACAGCAGGACGGCGGCCGCCTCGAGGGCGCCGGCGGCGCCGAGCGGATGACCGGTCACGCCCTTGATCGACGTGATCGGCGGGCCGTCGTCGCCGAAGACGGTCCGCGCCGCCTCGGCCTCGGCGGCGTCGTTGAGCGGGGTCGACGTGCCGTGGGCGTTGACGTGGGCGATGTCGCCGGGCGCCATCCCGGCGTCGTCGAGGGCCAGGCGCATGCACGCCGCGGCGCCCACGCCGCCCGGTGACGGGGCGGTGATGTGGTGGGCGTCGGCGTTGCTGGCGGCGCCGACGATCTCGCCGAGGATGCGGACGCCGCGGCCGACCGCGTGCTCCCACTCCTCGAGGATCAGCACGGCCGAGCCCTCGCCCATCACGAACCCGTCGCGGTCGACGTCGAACGGGCGGCTGATCCCGGTGCTGGACAGCGCCGTCATGTTGCCGAAGCCAGCCAGCGCGGTCAGCGTCGCCGACGACTCGGCCCCGCCGGTGGCCACGGCGTCGCAGCGACCCCAGGCGATCAGCCGGGCGGCGTTGCCGATGGCGTGGGTGCTGGCGGCACAGGCGGTGGCGATCGTCTCGTTCGGGCCCTGCAGGCCCCAGCGCATCGAGATCGCCGCCCCGGCGGCGTTGGCCATCATCATCGGCACGAGGAACGGCGACACCCGGCGCTCGCCCTTCGTCATGCGGACCTCGACCTGCTCCTCGAGGGTGTGGAGGCCCCCGACGCCGGTGGCGAAGATCGTCCCGAAGCGGGCCGGATCGATGCCCAGCCCGCCCTTCGGATCACCGGCCTGGGTGAACGCCTCGGTGGCGGCGGCGATGGCGAACTGCTCGACCCGGTCGGCGCGGCGGGCCTCCTTCGGCGAGGCGTACCAGGGCAACGGATCCCAATCGGCGATCTCGGTCGGCCCGGCCCCCGGTGATCCCCGGACCGAGGAGGCCACGCCAGTAGTTGTCGCGTCCGATGCCGCACGGGGCGACGACGCCGAGTCCGGTGACCGCGACGCGGCGGCCCTTCGGCTCCATCGACCGGCGCCGTCAGAGCTTGCCGGCGACCAGCTCGTACGCCTCGCCGACGGTCTCGATCCCATCCAGCTCGGTCTCGGGGACGGAGATGTCGAACTCCTCCTCGAGAGCCATCACCAGCTCGACCAAGTCGAGGCTGTCGGCGTCGAGGTCGTCGCCGAAGCGTGCTTCGAGCATGACCTTGTCCTCACTGACGGAGAGCACCTCCACGGCGCACTTCTTGAAGCGGCCGAACAGTTCCTGATCCACGATGGCTCCTCCATGAGACGGGCGGCTGGGGTCCGTTCGCCGGAACGAACGGGTGTGCGACGACGAAGGCCGAATGGACAGTATCGGCCCTTCGCCAGAAGTGTGACACAGGCGGCCGGACGGTCAGTGCCCCATCCCGAGGCCGCCGTCGACAGGGATCAGGGCGCCGGTGATGTATGCCCCGTCGGCCGACGCGAGGAACACGACGGTCCCGGCGATCTCGTCGGGGGTGGCCATCCGCCCGAGGGGCACGGCGGCGGTCAACTCGGCGAGGCGCTTCTCGCCGAGCGCGGCGGTCATGTCGGTCTCGACCGGGCCGGGGGCCACGACGTTCACGGTGATGCTGCGGGAGCCGAGCTCGCGGGCCAGCGACCGGGCGAAGCCCACCATGCCGGCCTTCGACGCCGCGTAGTTGGACTGCCCCGCCGAGCCGAGGAGCCCGACGACCGACGACACGAGGATGATCCGCCCCTTGCGGGCCCGCAGCATCCCCTGGGCCGCCCGCTTGCTGACGCGGAAGGCGGCGGTGAGGTTGGCGTCGATGACCGACGTGAAGTCGTCCTCGCCCATGCGCAGCAGCAGCATGTCCTTGTTCATGCCGGCGTTGGACACGAGCACCTCGACCGGTCCGCCGAAGTGCTCCTCGACCGCTTTGAACGCCTCGTCGACGTCGGCGCTGGAGGTGACGTCGCACTTCACCGCGAACAGCCCGGTCGGCGGGTCGGCCGAGCGGTAGGTCACCGCCACCCGGTCGCCGAGGGCGTGGAAGCGGTGGGCGATGGCGAGGCCGATGCCGCGCGAGCCGCCGGTGACCAGGACGATGCGGCCGTCGTCGCTCACGGGGCGTCCCCGCCCCACCGGATCAGCGCGCTGGCCGCGGTCATGCCGGCGCCGAAGCCGACGAGCAGCACCAGGTCGCCCTCCTTCACCCGGTCGTGGTCGATGGCGTCCACCAGGGCGAGGGGGATGCTGGCCGACGAGGTGTTGCCGGTGCGGTCGAGGACGACGGCGGCGCGGTCCATCGGGACGCCGAGGCGTTTGCAGGCGGCCTCGATGATGCGGATGTTGGCCTGGTGGGGCACGACGAGGGCGATGTCGTCGGCCGTGACGCCGGCCGCGGCCATCGACTTCTGGGCCGAGTCGACCATGATCCGCACGGCCCGGCGGAAGACCTCCTTGCCGTCCATCTTCATGGTCCCGCCGACCTCGGCATAGAGGTAGCGCTCGGCGCTGCCGTCGGCGTCGAGGTCCCAGGCCAGCAGCTCGCCGCGCCCCTCGACCGCCTCGAGGACCACCGCACCAGAGCCGTCGGCGAACAGGATCGCCGTGTTGCGGTCCTCCCAGTCGGTGATGCGGGCCAGCGTGTCGGTGCCGATGACGAGGATCCGCTCGGCGCCGGTGGCGATCAGCCCGTGGGCGACGACCATCGCGTAGGTGAAGCCCGAGCAGGCGGCGTTGAGGTCGAACGCCCCGCAGCGCAGCCCGAGCTCGTTGGCGACGGTGGCCGACGTGGCCGGCACCGTGCGGTCGGGCGTGGTGGTGGCGAGGATCACGGCGTCGATGGAGGCCGGGTCGAGCCCGGACATCCCGAGGGCGAGCCGGCCGGCCTCGGCGGAGAGCCCGGCGGTCGTGCCGCCGACGTGGCGCTCACGGATCCCGGTGCGCTCGACGATCCACTCGTCGCTGGTCTCGAGACCCATGTCGGCGAGGTCCTGGTTCGTCAGCGTCTTGGGCGGCAGGGCGGTGCCCCACCCGGTGATCACGGCGCCGCGGACACCGGGACGGACGGCAGGCATGAGGTTCCCCCTTCAGCTGGTGCGGAGCCAGGCGATCGGTTGGCGCGCCGTCACCCGCTCCGTGGCGACCGCGATGTAGCTCTGCAGGATGCCGGCGAACGGCGAGCGCACCTCGCGCTCGCCGACGTGGCCGAGCACCGTGCCGACCTCGATCTCGATCCCGTCGGCGATGCCCGCCGCCGGCACGAAGATGCCGGCACCCGGGCTGACGACGAGGCGCTCGTGGGCGAAGAGGTGCTCGCCCTCGAGCCGCGCCGGACCGCTGGTGGCGCCTTCCCTCACCCACTCGAGGAGCTTGTCGAGCTCCTCGGGCGTGGCGACGGAGATCGTCCGGCCGTTCGACACCGTGCGCTTGGCCATCCCGCTGAGGACGCCGCCCGGCCCGAGCTCGGCGTAGTCGGTGACGCCGAGGTCCTCGAGCTCCTGCAGGCAGTACTTCCAGCGGACCGGCGACGAGAGCTGGGCCGACAGCAGGCTGGCCCACTCCTTGCCCTCGTGGTGCGGGAGGGCGTCGACGTTGGCGATCACCGGCACCTCGGTGTCGCGAGGATCGGCCTCGGCGATCGCCACGCGCAGCTGGTTGCGGGCCGCCGTCATGAACGGGGTGTGGAAGGCGCCGGAGACCTGCAGCGGCATCACCTTCTTGGCGCCCAGCTCCTTGGCGTGGGCGGTGGCGGCGGCGACACCCTCCGGCGACCCGGCGATGACGACCTGCCCCGGCGCGTTGTAGTTGGCCACCCACACGTCGGCGTCGGCGCGGCGACAGGCGATGTCGACCTGGTCGTCGTCGAGACCGAGCACTGCGGCCATCGTCCCCGGCTGGGCCAGCCCGGCCTCGTGCATGGCGTCGGCGCGGGCGACGACGAGGCGCACCCCGTCGTCGAAGCCGAGCGCGCCGGTGGCGGTCAGCGCGGTGTACTCGCCGAGGCTGTGCCCGGCACAGAAGCTGGGCTCGATGCCGAGGCGTTCGACGGCGTCGAGGACCATCAGGCTGGAGACGAACGTGGTGAGCTGAGCGTTGCGGGTGTCGCGGAGGACCTCGGCGTCGGCGTCGAGGAGCAAGGCGGCGACGTCGCGCCCGGCGATGTCGCTGGCCTCCTCGACCAACTCCCAGCTCTCGTGGTCGACCCAGGGTCGACCCATGCCGGGTCGCTGCGAGCCCTGACCCGGGAAGGTGAACGCGAGCATTGCGTCCAACCTAGACCGGTCGCGCCCGCCCCTCGTCGATGCACGCGTCCGACTCGGGTCCGCCCCGTCGCGCATCCCTACCATCGGGGAACGGGCCGAGGAACGGGGGAACCCAGGTGGACAAGCACGAGGTCGTCATCACCGGTTTGGGCATCGTGTCGCCGTACGGCACCGATGTCGAGCGCTACTACGACCGGCTGGCCGCGTGCGAGATCGCGCTCAAGCCGTCACCCCTGAACCCGGACTCCGGGCTGTGGGTGTCGGAGTGCGACGACTTCCGTCCTGAGGACTGGATGTCCGAGAAGATCATCGACGGCACCGACCGGTTCAGCCAGTTCGCGCTCGCCGGGTGCAAGCAGGCACTGGCCCAGGCCGGGCTCGGCGGCGACGACCTCGACCCGATCCGCACCGCCATCGTGATGGGCACGTCGATGGGCGGCACGCGGGCCGTCGAGCGGGGCCAGCACCTGCTCGAGACCGGCGGCGTCGACGCCGTGCCGCGCAAGCTGCAGATCCTCATCTGGCCGAACATGGCCGCCGCCCAGATCGCCATGAGCTACCAGCTCCACGGCCCGTGCCTGACGGTGACGACGGCGTGCGCGGGCGGCATCGACGCCGTCGGCCAGGCCGTGCGCCAGATCCAGGCCGGGCTCGCCGACGTCGCCATCACCGGCGCCACGGAAGGCACCGGCAAGGTCGAGTTCCAGTCGGCGCTCGGTGCCAACTCGCTGGCCTACGGGATGACGACGCCGAACACCGACCCGCGCAAGGCGTGCCGCCCGTTCGATCGCGATCGCACGGGCATCGCCGGCTGCGAGGGCGCCGGGATGTTCGTCCTGGAGTCCCGCGAGCACGCCGAGGCACGCGGCGCCGAGATCCTCGCCGTCGTGCGCGGCTACGCCCAGTGCGCCGATGCGTTCCACCCGTCGTCGCCGAACCCGACGGGGGAGTGGGAGGCGCTCGTGATGCGCAACGCCCAGCGCGAGGCGGGCGTCGGTCCAGCCGACATCTCCGGCGTCTACGCCCACGGCACGGGCACGCCGAAGGGCGACATCGCCGAGATCCACGCCCTCAACGACGTGTTCGCCGAGCGCATCGCCACGCTGCCCGTCACCTCGCTCAAGGGCCACATGGGTCACCCGGGCAGCTCGGCGTCGGCGATGAACCTCGTCGCCGCCACCATCGGCATGCGCCGGGGCGAGATCCTGCCGACGGCCTCGACGGTCAACCCGGACCCCGAGGTCCAGTTCGACCTCGTGCTGGACGAGCCCAGGGCGATCGACGTGCAGGCCATCCAGCTCAACGCCTTCGGCTTCGGCGGCCAGAACGCGTCGATGGTGGTGACGCCGAACTAGTCGCGGTCGGCGAGCACGAGCCCCAGCGGCTCGTCGCGGAACAGCCGCTCGTCCATCGTCCGCAGGTCGCGGGCGACGGCGATCGGGAACGCCGCCTGGTCCAGGACGTCGGTCTGCACGTCGATGCCGGGCGCCACCTCGGTCAGCACGATGCCGTCGGGCGTCTGACGGAACACGGCCCGCTCGGTGACGAACATGATCTCCTGGCCGTTGGCGACGGCGCGGGCGCCGCTGGCGCAGACCATCTGCACGTCGGCGACGAACTTCGGGACGCGGCCCTCGCGGACGATGCGCAGCCGGCCGTCGCCGACCTCGACCTGCAGACCGCCGCTCGTCATCGTTCCCGTGTACGTCACCTTGCGCGTCGAGCTGGCGATGTCGGTGAACCCGCCCGGTCCGGGCAGCTGATCACCGAGGCGGCCGACGTTCGTGTTGCCGTGCCGATCGACCTCCCCGAACGCGAGGAACGACTGATCGAGGCCGCCGCCGTCGTAGAAGTCGAGCAGCCAGCCGGGCGACGTGATCGCGGTCGGGTTCCAGTGCGTCGATGACAGCGGGCGGCCGCCGAACACGCCGTGCTCGACGCTCCAGCGGAAGTCGCCACCGACACCTTCTTCCTCCACGATCGGGAAGAGCGCCGACATCGGCACCCCGCCGCCGGCGTTGACGAGGTCGCCGCGACGGATCTCCATCAGCGCCCGCCGGCCGATCACCTTGAGCGCGCCCAGCGGGATCGTCGGGGCGGGCGGGAGCGGCAGCCGCTGGGCCCCGGTGCTGGCCGGGGTGTCGGGCTCGGCGGCGCCGTACTCCCACTGGTGGGCGTCGGGGTGGACGACGACGTGGTCGACGAGGACGCCGGGCACCTCCACCATCAGCGGGTGCAGCGACCCGGCCTCCACGATGCGCTTCACCTGGGCGATGACGATGCCGCCGGAGTTGTGGGCGGCCGTCGCCTGCAGGAGGATCCCCTGGGTCAGGCCCTCGTCCTCACACGTCAGGTTGCCCTCGGTGTCGGCGGTGCTGGCCTTGATGATGGCGACGTCGATCGGCAGCGCAGGGTAGAAGAGGTGTTCCTCGCCGGCGAGCGTCACCAGCTCGACGAGCTCCTCCTTCGTCGACGCGTTCAGGTGGCCGCCGTCGCGGCGGGGATCGACGAACGTGTCGATGCCCACGGTCGTCGTGAAGCCGCGGCGCCCGGCGCCGGTGGCCCGCAGCGACTGGAAGATGGCGTTGGCCGGCCAGCAGTGGGCCTCGACGGCGTCATCCAGGATCAGCCGGTTGATCTCGGCGGTCTTCGACAGCACCGGCAGGATGAACGTGCTGCCGATGATCCGGCGCAGGAAGCCCGGGTGGGCGAAGCGGTTGAGGCCGGTCCCGTCGGGTCCGCCGTACAACCAGGGGTGGATCTCGGTCAGCCCCTCGGGCTCGCCGGTGGTCAGGAAGCGTCGCTCGAGTGCCTGCAGGACGTGCTCGGCGACGAGGTTGCCGACCAGCCCGCTGACCGTGATCGTCTGGCCCGACCGGACCAGCGTGGCCGCGGCGTCGGCGTCGATGACCCGCATGGGGCCACGGTAGGGCGGAGCGGCGCGCCGGCCCGACGCGGAACTGGGCGCGATCCCGACGCAGTACTGCGACGGGATCGCGCCCAGATGTCCGGATGCGACGATTCGCGCCCAGATGGGCGGCGGCACGACGGGTCGGTGCCCCGGGTGGGACTCGAACCCACACCGTACGGATTTTGAGGCCGTTGCCTCTGCCAATTGGGCTACCGGGGCGGCCGGGGCAGCGTAACGCCGCCCGCCCCGGCCGACCCGAAGCGATCAGGAGGCGCGCAGCGCCTTGATCAGCTCCTTCTTGCTCATGCGGGTCGGCCCGACGACGTTGAGCTCCTTGGCCCGAGCGACGAGCTCGACCTTGGTCCACTGCTCGTAGGGGGTGCCGGCGCCGGGCGCGTCCTCGACGGCGTCGATGGCCGAGTCGACGAGGCCGGTGACCTCGGCCTCGGCGGCCTCCGACACCTTCTTGCTCTGGGCGACGGTCTGGCCGGCGACGGTCTTGATGCCGTTGCTGAGGGTGGCGACGAGCTGCTCACCGGCGGCGCGGGCCTGGCCGCTGACCGTCTTGGACGAAGTGAGGGCGGTGTCGAAGAACGACTTGTACGACTCGGCGACGGCGCCCATGGCGGTCGCGTAGTTGTCGTAGGTCTTGGCGGCGACGGCGCGCTGGAAGTGGAACACCTTGGCCGGGATGGTGGGGAGGTTGGCCTCGAGGGCGTCGAGGCGCTCGGTGATCATGTCGGTGCTGGGCATCGGACTGCTGTCTCCTGTGTGACGAGTGCTTGCAGAAGTAAGCATTGCCGGTCCGGTTCCTGTTCACACGCCGATCGGACATGACGTTCGTCACGGTCCCGTCGTAACGTCTGGCCCATGGGCTCATGGCGCACCGAGCGGCGCTTGACGCAGGTCGCCACACGTCTGCGTACCCTGCGCGAGGAGCTGGCGATCATCGACGAGCAGCTCACCCAGCTCGCCGACGAGGCCGCCGACCTCGCCCTGCGGGCGCTGATGTCCGAGACGCCCTCGGCGAACCACGAGTCCAACGACGCCCGCAAGCACGTCGACGCGATGCGTCGCCACCGCGAGCACGTCGTCGCCGAGATCGCCGATCTCGAGGTCCGCCAGGACCAGCTCCTCGATCGGCTGAGCGCACCCTGAGCTTGTCCCCTGCGTCGTCGCGGTGCGACGGTGGGATGCGGTTGAATGGACCGCTCCGGCCGGTGAAAGGACCACCCCTGTGACGATCCGAGTGGTGATCGCCGAAGACGAAGCCATCATCCGCATGGACCTGCGCGAGACCTTGGAGGAGGAGGGCTACGAGGTCGTGGGTGAGACCGGACGCGGCGACACCGCCGTCGAGCTGGTCCGCGACCTGCTGCCCGACCTGGCGATCCTCGACATCAAGATGCCCGGCATGGACGGGCTCGAGGCCGCCCGCCTCATCAACGCCGAGAAGCTCTGCGGCGTCCTCGTGCTCACCGCGTTCAGCCAGCGGGAGGTCGTCGAAGAGGCCCGCGACGCGGGGGCGCTGGCCTACCTGGTGAAGCCGTTCCAGAAGAGCGACCTCGTGCCGGCCATCGAGGTCGCCATCGGGCGCTTCCGGGAGCTGCGGGCGATGACGGGCGAGATCGACGCCCTCGGCGAGCAGCTCGAGGCGCGCAAGGCGATCGAACGGGCCAAGGGGGTGCTGATGGACGAGCTGAAGATGTCCGAGCAGGACGCCTTCACCTACATCCAGCGCACGGCGATGAGCGAGCGCTCGAAGATGCGCCAGATCGCCGAGCGCATCATCGACGGCACGCTCAGGCCGGACGCGTGACCAAGCTCCTGCTCGTCGACGGGAACTCGCTGACCTACCGCGCCTTCTTCGCCCTGCCGCAGGACATGTCGACGGCGAGCGGGCAGCTGACCAACGCCGTGTTCGGGTTCACGTCGATGTTCATCAACGTGCTCAAGGAGCAGCGCCCCGACGAGGTGCTCGTGGCGTTCGACCGCCCGGAGCCGACGTTCCGCCACCTGGCCGACGAGACGTACAAGGCGAACCGGGACGCTGCCCCGGACCCGCTGCGCCAGCAGATGGGCCTGGTGCGCGAGGTGCTGCAGGTGCTCGGCGTGGCGACGTGCGAGCTCGCCGGCTGGGAGGCCGACGACATCATCGCCACGGTCGTCGAGCAGGCCGTGGGCCGCGGCGACGACGTGCTGATCGTCACCGGCGACCGCGATGCCTATCAATTGGTGCAGGACCCGCACATCCGGGTCCTCTACAACCGGCGCGGGGTCAGCGACTACGCCCTGTACGACGAAGCCGGCATCGTCGAGCGCACCGGGGTCACGCCGGCCCAGTACCCGGAGTACGCGGCGATGCGCGGCGACCCCAGCGACAACCTGCCCGGCGTGCCGGGGGTGGGCGAGAAGACGGCGGCCAAGCTGATCCAGACGTACGGCGGCCTCGACGGGATCTTCGAGAACGTCGACAAGCAGACCCCGAAGCTGCGGGCGTCGCTCGCCGAGCACGAGGAGCGGGTCCGCAAGAACCACGAGATCATGATCCTGCGCCGCGACGCCCCGATCGAGCTGCCCGAGTCGCTGGTCATGAAGCCGGACATGGCCGAGGTCCAGAAGTTGTTCGACTTCCTCGAGTTCCGGACGTTCGCCGAGCGCCTCGCCGACGCGCTCGGGCCGGCCGCCGTCGTGCTGTCGAGCGACGAGCGCGAGCAGCTGGTCGCCGAGGTGGCGGCATCGGTCGCGCCGGCCGAGTCGGCGGCGACGCTGTCCTCGCTCGACGCCGTCGCCCTGGCCGCGTCGTGGGAGGGCGAGGCCGGACGCACGCCGTTGGTGGGGCTGGCCGTCGTCACCGATGCCGACGCCGCCGCGGTCACGTGGATCCCGGCCGCCCACCTCGACGACCCGGCCGTCGCCGACGCCCTCGGGCACGCCGCCGTGCGGGCCCACGACGCCAAGCCGCTGATGCGCGCCCTCCTCGCCCACGAGCCGCCGATCGATCTCGCCGGCTTGGCGCTCGACACCGCCATCGCCGCCTACCTGATCGACCCGGCCGAGGCCCGCTACCAGCTCGGCCACCTGGTCGAGCGCTACACGCGCTTCGCCCTGGCACCCGAGGAGCCGGCTGCCAAGGGCCAGCTCGACCTCGACGGGACCACCGCCGAGCCGTCGGCCATCGCCGGGCGCGAGGCGCTCGCCGTCCACCAGCTCGTCGAACCGATCATGACTCGCCTCGCCGACGACGGCATGGCCGAGCTGTACGCCACCATCGAGAACCCCCTGGTCAGGGTGCTGGCCCGGATGGAACATGCCGGCGTGGCCGTCGATGTCGAGAACCTCCGCGAGCTGCACGGCCGCCTGACCACCGAGGTGCAGCGGCTCGGTGTCGAGCTGAAGACGGTCGTCGGGCGCGACGACCTCAACATCAACTCGCCGATCCAGCTGCGCGAGATCCTCTACGGCGCCCCGCCTGCCGGCCGGGGCCTGACGCCGATCAAGAAGACCAAGACCGGCGCGTCCACGGACGCCGCGACGCTCGAGAAGTTGCAACCGGAATGGCCGGAGTTCATCGGGCCACTGCTCCAGTACCGCGAGGTCGAGAAGCTGCGCGGGACCTACGGCGAGGGCCTGCTCGCCGAGATCGCCACGGACGGACGCATCCACGCCACGTTCAACCAGACCGTCGCCCGCACCGGGCGGCTCAGCTCGGACCGCCCCAACCTCCACAACATCCCCGTGCGCCGGGAGGAGGGACGGCTGTTCCGCAAGGCGTTCATGGCCGCGCCGGGCGGCAAGCTGCTGGTCGCCGACTACAACCAGATCGAGCTGCGCTGCATCGCCCACCTCGCCGCCGATCCGGGCCTCGTCAGCGCCTTCACCGAGGGCGAGGACATCCACAACACGACGGCGGCGCGGATCTTCGACGTCGCCTCCGTCGACGTCACGCTCGACCAGCGGTCGAAGGCGAAGATGGTCTCGTACGGGCTGGCGTACGGGATGGAGGCCTACGGCCTCGGGCAGCGCCTGAACATCCCGACCGAGGAGGCGGCGAAGATCCTCGAGGCCTACTTCGAGGCCTTCCCGAACGTGAAGAAGTACATGGACGACACGGTCGTCGAGGCTCGCAAGCGGGGGTACACCGAGACCCTGTTCGGGCGCCGGCGGCCGATCCCCGAACTGCTCAACGGCAACTGGCGGATCCGCCAGGCGGGGGAGCGCCAGGCGATGAACGCCGGCATCCAGGGCCTCGCCGCCGACATCTTCAAGGTCGCCCTCGTGCGGGTCGACCAAGCGCTGGAGGAGCGCGGCGTCGAGAGTCGCCTCGTCCTGCAGGTGCACGACGAGGTGCTGGTGGAGGTGCCTGACGAGGAGCGCGAGGTGGTCGGACCGCTCGTCGTCGACCTCATGCGCCACGCCGCCGACCTCGACGTGCCCCTGGAGGTCAACGTGGGTTGGGGCACCACGTGGGCGGAAACGAAGTAGCCGATGAGGTCGCGCGAACCGTGATGGGGAGCGCCGTGACCGCTTCGGCCCCTGTCCGCAGTGAGCACGGATGGTCAGGTCGAGCGTTCGGCCGGAGGCCGGGCGCCGCCAGGCGCAGCGAGACAGCGGAGTGAGCGAGTCTTCGAGCGAACGCAGCCACCAGCATTGGTTCGAGCCGATCGCCGACCATCTGGGGTCGGCCTACCTGCGGTACTCGTTCACGAAGGGGACCGTGCAGGAGGTCGACCACATCGTGGCGGCACTCGGGCTGGCGCCAGGGATGCGGGTGCTCGACGTCGGCTGCGGGCCAGGTCGACACGCCCACGAGCTGGCCCGGCGGGGGATGGTGGTCCACGGGATCGACATCTCGGCGACGTTCATCGACCTCGCCGCGATCGGCGCCCCGCCGGGGGCGACGTTCGAGCGCCTCGACGCTCGCCGGTTGCCGTACGGGGGCGAGTTCGACGCCGTGATCTGCCTCTGCCAGGGCGCCTTCGGGCTGATGACGGCCGGCGGCGAGGACGAGCTGGTGGTCGCCGGGATGGCCGGCGCGCTGCGCTCCGGGGGACGCCTGGCCCTCAGCGCGTTCAACGCCTACTTCGCCGTGCGCTACCACGAGACCGCCACGTTCGACGCCGCCACCGGTGTGTCCCACGAGCGCACCGAGGTCCGCTCACCGACCGGCGACGTCGCCGAGGTCGATCTGTGGACCGGCTGCTACACGCCCCGTGAGCTGCGTCTCCTCCTGACCGCGCACGGCCTGGTCGTCGACTCGATCTCCAGCGTCGAGCCCGGCGCCTACGGCGCCGACCCCCCGACCACCGAGTCCCCCGAGTTCCTGGTCCTCGCGACCAACCCCTGAACCCATCCGAGGGTTTCGTGCGGGTGGCCCGTGCAGCAAACCCTCGGATGCGCCGAAACCCTCCGATGGAGGAGGCCTCAGGACGCGCAGAGGCAGAAGGGGTGGCCGACGGGGTCGGCGTAGACGCGGAACGTCTCCTGGGTGTCGAGGAGGCGGGCGCCGAGCTCGAGGGCGCGACGGTGGGCGGCGTCCATGTCGGCGACCTCGAGGTCGAGGTGCAGCTGCTGCTGGACGTCGGGGGTCGGCCAGGTGGGCGCCACGAACCCGTCGGCGCGCTGGAAGGCGATGGTCGGGCCACCGGCCGGCGCCTGCAGGGTGATCCACTCGCCGTCGTCGGCGGGCACCGGCCAGTCGAGCAACCGGGCGTAGAACGCGCCCAGCGCGGCCGGATCCGGGCAGTCGATGGCGACGGAGTGGAAGCGGGGGACAGCAACGTCGGACATGGGTCTCCTCCTGGTGTTGTAACCGCCATCGACGGTACACCAGTGATCCCACCCCTCAAACCACCATTGCCTCTACGATGGTTGCGTGGCCGCCGACCTCCGCGGAGATGCCCTGCTCGTGGTCGCTTTTCTGAACACGTTCGATGTCGAGACCGGCAAGGACGAGCTGACCACCCAAGCGGCGTGGGAATCGTGGTCGGCGGCCCGCCGGCTGCCGTCCGCCGGGCCGCTCTCGACGGCCCGCGCGGCGCGCCACGCGCTGCGCGCGGCCGCCGCCGACGAAGGTCACGCCGATGCCCGCCGCTTCGCCGTCGACGTCCTCGTCGGGGTCATCGACGGGGTGCCGCAGACGGTGGTGCGCGACGCCGCGGCAGCCGTGCTGGCGGCGGCCGCCCGGCTCGCCGAGGCCGGGCGCTGGTCGCGTGTCAAGCTGTGCGCAGCCGAGACGTGCCGGTGGGCCTTCGTCGACGAATCGCGCAACCGCTCCCGCACCTGGTGCTCGATGGCGGTGTGCGGCAACCGGGCCAAGGCCCGTTCGTTCCGCGCTCGAACGCATCTCCCATAGCGATCGAACAGGTCCGCTGCTACCCTCGTCCCCTGCTCCCAGCGAGCGTCGGGGCTCGTCAGAACCTCCATCGTCCAGTCATCTCTTGTCCACCTTCGAAAGCAGCCCGTCCTTGTCCGACACCATCGCCTCCTCTGCCGCCACCACGCCGACCACCGGGTTCGGCACCTTCGACGAGGAGGGCAACTACACGCCTCGCGAGGTCGCGATCGACGACCTCGGCATGTCCTTCGCCGATGCCATCGAAGGCACGATGGTCGAGGTCGAGGACGGCCAGCTCGTCAACGGCACGATCGTCAAGATCGACAAGGACGAGGTCCTGCTGGACATCGGCTACAAGAGCGAAGGCGTCATCCCGTCGTGTGAGCTGAGCATCCGCAACGACGTCGATCCGCACGAGATCGTGTCGCTCGGCGAGAAGGTCGAGGCCCTGGTCCTGCAGAAGGAGGACAAGGAGGGCCGCCTGCTCCTGTCCAAGAAGCGGGCCCAGTACGAGCGGGCGTGGGGCACGATCGAGAAGCTCAAGGAGGAGGACGGCGTCGTCGAGGGTCCGGTGATCGAGGTCGTCAAGGGCGGCCTGATCGTCGACATCGGCCTGCGCGGCTTCCTCCCGGCGTCGCTCGTCGAGCTGCGCCGCGTGCGTGACCTGCAGCCCTACGTGGGGCAGCGGATCAGCGCCAAGATCATCGAGCTCGACAAGAACCGCAACAACGTGGTCCTGAGCCGTCGTGCGCACCTGGAAGAGACCCAGAAGGAGTCGCGCGACCAGTTCCTCAACAACCTCAAGGTCGGCGAGGTCCGCCACGGCACCGTGTCGTCGGTCGTCAGCTTCGGCGCCTTCGTCGACCTGGGCGGCATGGACGGCCTGATCCACGTCAGCGAGCTGTCGTGGAAGCACGTCGACCACCCGGGTTCGGTCGTCGCCGTCGGTGACGAGGTCGACGTCCAGGTCCTCGACGTGGACATGAGCCGGGAGCGCATCAGCCTCTCGCTCAAGGCCACGCAGCAGGATCCGTGGCAGGAGTTCGCCGGTGGCCACGAGGTCGGCCAGCTGGTCTACGGCCGGGTCACCAAGCTCGTCCAGTTCGGCGCGTTCGTCCAGGTCGGAGACGGCATCGAGGGGCTCGTGCACATCTCGGAGATGTCCACGCACCACGTCGACTCGCCCGATCAGGTCGTCACGCCCGGCGAGGAGCTGTGGGTCAAGATCATCGATCTCGACCTCGCCCGCCGCCGCATCAGCCTCTCGATCAAGCAGGCCGCCGAGGGCGGTGAGCTGGCCGAGGAGTACCGCGAGCACTTCGAGGTCGACGAGCACGGCAACTGGACCGCCGGCGACACCGACGCCGAGCGCGAGGCCGCCTGGTCGGAGTACTACGGCGAGGACGGCCCGCCGCCCGAGGGCGCGAAGATGCCGAAGGTGCCGAAGGTGCCGAGGTCGTCGAGGGTGACGTCATCGTCGGCGACGACGCCGTCGAGGTCGAGGCTGCGGTCGAGGCCGTCGCCGACGACAGCGCCGAGTGACTCGGGGATGATCCTGGTCGCCCTCACGGGCGGCATCGGGGCCGGGAAGTCGGCCGTGTCGACGCGCCTTGCCGCTCGCGGTGCGGTGATCGTCGACGCCGACGGCATCGTGCGTGAGCTGCAGGTTCCTGGCGCGCCGTTGCTCACCGAGCTGGCCGAGCGGTTCGGCGAGCACATCATCCTCGCCGACGGATCGCTCGATCGGGCCGGGCTGGCGGCCATCGCGTTCAAGGACGACGAGTCGGTCGCGGCCCTCAACGCGATCATGCACCCGGCCGTGCGGGCCGAGATCCGCCGGCGCATCGATGCCGAGGCCGACACCGATCGCGTCGTGGTGCTCGACACGCCGTTGATGACCGAGACGGTCACCAAGGGTCTGGTGTTCGCCGCGGTCATCGTGGTCGACACCCCGATCGAGGTCGCCGTCGAACGGTTGGTCGCCCAGCGCGGGATGTCCGCCGAGGACGCGCTGGCTCGGATCAGCAAGCAGATCTCACGCGAGGAGCGCGTTGCCGGTGCCGACATCGTCATCGACAACGCCGGTGACGTCGCCAGCCTGGACGCCAACGTCGAGGACCTGTGGGCCCGCTTGCAGGGCCTTCGCGCCGCCGGGCCGCCGTCGGTCGCTTCCTGACGACGCAACCATTTTCATCGCGCAAACTTTCTGCTAGACCTTCCCCCGGTGTGCGGCAGAGGGAGCCACACGCGCGCAACCAGGGCAGCGGGTTTGTCTAGGGCAGCGGGCGGGACGTGAACGTCGTCCTCGCGGTCGTGGTGCTGTACGCGAGCATCGATGCGCTGGCCCGTCGACGGCCCCGCCGGGCCTCCATGACGGCCCAGTCCGAGGACACCGCGCCACGGCGCTGGCTGCGTCTCACGTTGCGCGCGATCGGCTCGACGGCGGTCGCCGCCGCCATCGCGCTCGGGTTCTCTGAGGGCGCGTCGGCCCAGGTCAGCGAGCCCGTCGTCGTCGACCAGGTCGTCGTCACCGACACCGCGGCCGCTCCTCCCGTGACCACGCCCGACCCCGCCGCGAGCGCCGAGCCGCCGTCCACGACGCCGGCCGATCCGCCCGCTTCGACGCCGGCCGACAGCACGCCGCCGACCACGGTGCCCGCCACCGACCCGACGCCTGCCGGCGGCACGACGCCGCCCGCCGCGACCGAGACCACCACGCCGGCCGCGACCACGCCGGCGACCGACACGGCGACCGCGCCGACGACGAACGACGACGCGACCGAGACGACGACGCCGCCCGCCGGTTCGTCGCCGGCACCCGACACGAACGCTCCGGCCGCCGGTGGCGCGCCGGCCATCGACCCGATCACGACGAGCGAGGCCGGCCCCGCCGACGCGACGACCGCGCCGGTCGCCGTGGCCGACGATCCGATCGCCGCCGCCGCCGCCGCCGCCGCTCTCGCGACGGCGCCCGCCGATCTCGCTGCCCTCACCGCCGATCCGGTTCCGGCCCCCGCCGTCGAGTCGACGACGTGGGCGATCGACCTCAGCGGCGCCGCCACGATCTCCTCCGACGGCGTGACCATCACGATCCACCACGACGATCCTTCGATCCCCGACATCACCCGTCCGGTCTCGGCGGTGCACGACATCGTCGTCACCGGCTCGGCGCACGCCGACTCGCTGACCGTCCTCGGGGCACTCGGCGCCCCCCTTCGCTTCGACGGTGGCGAGGGCGACGACGCCCTCACCCTGCCGGGCGGGGGGTCGACCGTTCGCCTCAACGGCAGCCGCCAGGGCGACGTCTTCGACGGCGGCGGTTCGCTGGCGGTGACGTGGACCGGCGTCGACGACCTCGTCGACGGCCCCGGTGCCGACACGTACGTGGCGTCCGGCGCCGCCGACCTCGCCCGCCTGATCCTGAGCGCCGCCGACCGGCTTCGAGTCGCCAGCCAGGACGGTTCGCTCAGCGGCCGCCTGACCGTCGACGAGATCCACCTCGCCGGCACGCTCGACGTCCACGGCCTCCTCGCCACGACGACGACCCGCTTCCTGAGCTTCCTGCGGGCGTTCGGTGACTTCACGTCGTTCCGTGGTCTCGATCGCGGCCAGGGGAACTACCTCAAGCCGGTGAGCGGTGACGACGGGTACGACGTCGACGTCGCCGCCCTGCCCGATCAGGTGGCCATCACCTTCCCGACGACCACCGCGTCGGACGACTTCTTCGCCTTCCTCGCCGGCAAGTCCGACGCTCCCCAGGGGTCCGGCGATGTCTCCATCGAGGTCGCCGATCACGAGATCTCCGGTGACCTCACCGTCGGCGGCACGGCCGATGCGGCCACCCTCGACCTCACCGGCGCCGCCGTCAGCTACGGCGACCCGGCCGCCCCGCTGTACGTCCTGACGGGTGACAACGGGTCCCTGCTGCTGACCCCCACCCGACTCACCGGTCGCATCACCGGCGTCGTGACGACCAGCGCCCCCGGCGTGCGCTTCGACGGTGCCTTCACCGCCGCCGTCGACTCCGATGCCGGCTCGGTCACGACCACCGGCCAGGGCGTGACCCTGACCGTCGGCGACCTGACGTTCACCGACATCGACCTGACGCTCATCGGCGCTCACGACGCGGCCGGCCCCGTCCTGTGGATCACCGGCGGCTCCGGTGCGACGGCGACGTTCGGCGGCCCCGGCGGCCTGCTGACCGCCACCCTCACCGGCGCCCTCCAGCTCGTCATCACGTCGAGCGGCGCCAGCTTCGACGCCCCCGTGACGCTCGCCCCGGCCGCCGCCGGCGTCGTCGCCCCGGCCGGCTCGTTCCAGCTGCGGGTCGACTCGACCGGCACGGCTCGGCTCCAGAGCTCGGCCGCCACGCTCGCCACCGCCGCCGGCGAGATCACCGGCGCCATGACGCTGCACGACGCGATCACCGCCTCGGGTGAGCGGGTCGTCGTGGCCGACGTGACCGGCGGATCGCTCGCCCCGTTGGGCACGCTCGTCCAGCTGTTCGCCGTCGCCGCCATCGCCGGCTCGTTCCTCCTGTCGGGTCGCGGCGTCGTCGGGAGTGCCTCCGGCACGGCCACGTTCCACGCCGCCGGCCTCGCCTCAGGGTCGAGCCCGGTCCGCCTCGAGATCAACGGGACCGGCGTGGCGATCATCGAGTCGGTCGTCGTCGACGGCGTCAACCGGTCCGTCCTCGCCCGTGGCCCACCAGCCGGCGGCGCTCCGATCTTCGACCTCCGCGGCCCCGAGGCCGTGTTCACCGCCGGCGCACTGACGCTGACGGTGGCGAACCCCGGGCTCCTCGGCGCTCCCGTCGGTGCCGCCCCCTGGCTCGTCGACCTTGCTGGTCCGGCCGGGCGTGTGGTGGCCGTGACGGCCGACGGCGCCGATCTCGTCCTCTCCGTCGACGGCGTCTCGGCGCGTCGCCGGGCGGCCGATGTGCCGACCCTGGTGATCACCGGCAGCGACGGCAACGACGTGTTGCGCATCTCCGGCGTGCTGGCCACCGCCGTGACGTTCGCCGGTGGCGCTGGTCGCGACGCCGTGTACGGCCCGGCCGTCGATCTCACGTGGACGATCACCGGCGCCGGTGCCGGCACCGTGGCGGGCGTCGCGTTCAGCGGCGTCGAGGACCTCGTCGGTGCGGCCGGCAACCAGGACGTCTTCGCCTTCACCGCCGGTGGCTCGCTCGCCGGGATCGTCGCCGGCGGCGACGGCGGCTGGGACACGATGCGCTTCGACGGCGGCACGGCGAGCGGCATCACGTACCTGCCCTCGAGCCCCGATGCCGGTCGCGTGCTGGTCGGGGCCCGGACGTTCGACTTCGTCGGGCTCGAGCCGGTGACCTCCAACGTGCCCTCGCCCGACGTGATCCTCACGTACGGCACCGAGGACGACGACCTCGTGCTGACCGTCCTCGCCAACGGCAACATCACGATCCAGGCGACGGGCGCCGAGGACATCGACTTCGTCGTGCCGACCGGCTCGCTGACGATCAACGCCGGCAAGGGCAAGCTGACGATCCAGGGCATCATCAACCTGGGCGGCGCCACGCTCACCGTCAACAACGCCAAGTCGATCACGGTCACCGGCACGCTGTCGGCGGCCACGATCGTGCTCAACGCCACCCGGACGGCGACGATCGCCACCGGCGCATCGATCACGGCGACCGGCGACCTCACGATCGCGGTCAGCGCCGAGCTGGCCAGCGGCTGGACCGCCGGTGTGCCGTTCTTCCCGGCCGAGAACGTCGCCGGTCAACTGGACGTGCAAGCCGCCTCGCTCCGCGCCGCCAACATCACGCTGCGGGTCGACGCCTCGATGAAGAAGTTCGGCCAGTTCGAGCTCGACGAGCTGCGCCTCAAGGACTTCATCGACGGGCTCAGCCCGGGGATGGCCGAGGGCACCCTCGTCACGTTCGTCGACGGCGGTGACCAGCCCGACACGATCACCCGCGAGGCCGACGACGGCAGCTGGATCGACGACGGCTTCGTCGGCGGCACGACGATCCGGGTGACCAACTCGACGTCGAACAACGGCTTCTTCAAGGTCAAGACCGTGACCGCCACGACGCTGACGCTCGAGGCCGACGAGGAGCTGACGGCCGAGGTGGGCGACAGCGAGGTCGTCATCGAGGCCGTCATCGTCCCCGACGGCGATCCGACGCTCGACCTCGGCGCCCAGATCGTCATCCGCACCACGGGCGACTGGGTGGCCGACGGCTTCCGCAAGGGCCAGACGGTGCGCATCGAGGGCACGCCGGACCTCGACGGTGACGGCGAGGGCGACAACGACGGCGAGTACGCCCTGATGGACGTGACGGCGACGACGCTGACGCTCGATGCCGGTCAGACCGGCCTCGTGATCCAGAACGGCCTCACCGGCATCAAGATCTGGGCCCAGGGCAACCCGGCGATCCTGCCGATCGCCGTCGTCGACCAAGAGGTCGCCCTGCAGCCCGAGGACGTCGAGCTCGAGTTCAAGGACAACGGGGCGACGGGCGACACGATCGTGCGCACCGCCGGTTCGTGGATCGACGACGGCTTCGCGGTCGGCCAGTTCGCCATCGTCGACGGCCCGACGGTCAACCGGGGGAGCTACCTCATCACGGGCGTCACGGCGACGGTGCTGACGATCGCCGACCCGGGCACGCTCACCAACGAGAAGGTCGCCAAGGGCGTCGAGGTGGCGTCGATCGCCCTCTTCGGCGGGGCCACCAGCGCCAGCCTGCCGACGCTGACGTTCAAGGACGACAAGGTCACCCGCACGTCGGGCTCGTTCATCGACGACGGGTTCGCCGTCGGTCAGACGATCGAGATCGCCGGGACCAAGACCAGCAACGGGAAGTGGAAGGTCTCGGCCCTCACCGCCACCGAGCTGACGCTCACCGGGGCCACCTTCGCCGAGGAGAAGTCCAGCGACAGCGACACCGACCCCGAGGTCGTCGCCGTCCAGTCGCTGATGAACCCGGAGCTGACGTTCGACGCCAAGACGATCACCCGCTCCCGGGGGAGCTGGATCGCCGACGGCTTCAAGGTGAACGACCGCATCACGATCCACGGCGGCACCGTCAACCAGGGCCAGTTCCTCGTCACCGCGGTGACGGCGACGGTCCTGACGCTCGAGCTCGACGACTCGGCGCCGTTCGTCAAGGAGATGCTGCGCGACGTCGAGATCAACCGGCTGCTGCCCTACGACGTCGTCGAGAAGCCCAACGACCCGTTCAACCTCGGCGATCTCGCCCAGACGCTGCTCGACAAGCTGTCCGGCACGGGCGTCCTCGGGCTCGCCGGCTTCTGGGCCCAGGTCATGATGCAGTCGCCGAGCTCGACGCTGACGATCACCGGCGCCGACATCCAGGCCACCGGCAACGTCACCGCGACGGCCACGACCAACTCGCAGTTGCGCCTGCGCACCGACAGCCTGTGGGTCGGCGTCAACTACGGCCGCAGCAACGCCACCGCGACGCTGACCGTCGGCAACGGGACCCGGATCGTCGCCGGCGCAGCGGTCCAGCTGGCCACCAACATCACCAACGAGCTGCGGGTCGGCGCCATCGTCACGACCGGCATCAACGCCCGCCTGATCTACGCCATGAAGGTGGTGACCGACAAGCCGGCCGGTCTGCTGCCGGGCCCGGCGCTGACGGCGGCCGTCGGTGAGGCCAGCTCGCAGTCGAACACCACGGTCACCGCCGGCGCGACCATCCAGGGCGCCAACGTCACGATCTCGGCCAACAACAGCAACGACTTCCAGGTGACGGCCACCAGCGCCGTCCGCGGGTTGGCCAAGGCCAACACCGGCGTCGCCATCGCCGTCGTCGTCTCGAACATCGACTCCGACGCCAACGTGTCGGTCGGCGGCACCGTCCGGACCACCGGCGACCTCACGGTCAGCGCCCGCTCGGTCGGCGTCTACAACTACGCCGACGCCCGCACCACGCTGCAGGCCGACAAGGGCCCGGGCATCGGCGGCGGCAAGTCGAAGAAGGTCGCCGAGGTCCTCAAGGACGTCAAGCTCGAGCCGACCTCTGAACCAAGCGCCATCTCCGGCGCCGGCTCCGTCGTCGTCGCCAACAGCAGCAACGACGCCTCCGCCGTCATCGCCCCGGGCGCCCGCATCTCGGTCCGCGGCAACCTGCTGGTGTCGGCCTACGCCGAGGACAACGTCAAGTCCTACGCCATCGCCATCGGCACCCTGGAGTCCAAGGCCGACGCCCCCGCCGAGGCCGGCGACGACGAGGATCCGCCGGCGGAGCCAGCCCAGGACGGCTCGATCGCCAAGGTGTCACTGGCCGGCGCCGTCGTCGTGTCGAACTACCACAACGGGGCGACGGCGCGGATCGGCGACGGCGCCATCGTCAACGTCGCCGATCAGCTGACCGTCAAGGCCGATGCGGTCATCCCGAGCCAGCTGACGCTCGACGACCTGTTCGCCCAGCTGCTCGCCCGGCCGATCTGGTCGGCGCCGCCGTCGCCGAACATCGACACCAGCGACCCGCTGACCATCGCCCAGCAGGTGTCCGACGCCGCCAAGGCGTACCTGGCCTGGGTCAAGGACAGCGCCACCGCCCCGCTCGGCTTCATCAACGGCGTCGCCCGGCCGGTCATCCTGATGGCCAAGTACCTGCCGAACCGGCTGGTCACGACGAACGTCGGCGCCCTCTCGGGCGGCAAGAAGACCAAGAAGGACGACGACGGGAACCCGCAGGAGGAGGACCGCACGACGGCCGCCATCAGCGGCACGGTCACCGTCTTCTCGATCAGCAACACCGCCAACGCGTCGATCGGCACCGGTGCCCTGGTCAACGTCCAGCCCGACGCCGACTTCGCCGTGACGGCGGCCGCCACCCAGCGGGTCGAGGTCATCGCCACCACCAACACCCGGCTGATCAACCTCGCCGGCCTGGCCCAGCCGGTCGAGCTCAAGGCCTTCCTGCTCGGCATCGGCACCACCGGCAAGGTCGGCATCGGCGGCACCTACCAGGGCGTGACCGTCACGCTCGGCGCCCGGGCCACCATCGAGGACGGCGCCCGGGTGACCGCCCTGACCGACGTCGACGTCACCGCCCTCAACCGGTCGCTCATCCTCGTCGTGACGCAGCAGGGCGGCAACGCCACCAAGGTCGGCATCTCGGGTGCCTTCTCGCTGCTCGACCAGACCAGCGTCGCCCAAGCGCTGATCGAGGACACGGCCATCGTGACGACCGGCGGCGACCTCGACGTCACTGCCACCAACGATCCGCTCGCCGTGACGATCAGCGCCGTGATCCAGCGCGGCGGTCGCGTGGCGGTCGGTGTCGGCATCGCCGTCAACTCGTTCGACACGACGACCAAGGCGCTGATCGCCGGCATCACCGGCACGCCGAGCCCGGTGGCGGCGGTCGTGGTGGACGGCGACCTGACGATCACCGCCCTCTCGAACCTGACGCTCTACGCCTTCGGTGCCGCCGCCTCCCAGCCGCTCACCGAGAAGATGTCGCAGTCGACCAAGCTGAACCCGACGGCGACGAACGACAAGCAGGACGAGACCGGCACGGCCCTCGGCAACGATGCCGACAAGCCCGTGTACGGGTTCGGCCTGTCCGCCGACATCGCGGTCAACTTCATCAAGGACACCACCGAAGCCGGCATCAACATCCCGGGCACGGTGACGGTGGCCGGCGCCATCGACGTGTCGGCGACGACGAGGGCCTTCGTCGTCGCGGTGGCCGGCGCCATCGTCTTCAACACCGCCATCGGCGGCGTCACGCTGGCCGGGGCGTTCTCGTGGAACGAGTTCAGCGGGCACACGTTCCACGGCTCACCCGACGGCACCGACCGCCGGGTGACGCAGGCCTACGTCACGGCGGGTGCCGTCGATGCGGCCTCGCTGCGCATCGTCGCCGTCACCGACGACCGGCCGATCACGATCACCGCCGGCCTCGGCGTCGCCCCGCCGAAGAAGGAGGGTGAGGACGGCGAGTCGCCGACCACCATCAACATCGCCGGCTCGGCCACCGTCGCCCAGCACCGCACGACGACCGAGGCCTTCATCGGCGCCGGCACCACCGTCACCGTCGACGGCGACGTCGTCATCGAGGCCAAGCGGCTGCTCGACCTCCTGTCCGTCACCGGCGCCATCGCCTTCCGCGGCACGGCGGCCGTCGGCGCTGCCGTCGAGGTGCAGATCGTCGACGACCAGGTCCGCGCCTTCATCGGCGACGGGGCCACGGTCACGGCCGGCGGCAACATCCGCGTGACGATGACCTCCACCGTCAACGTCATCTCGGTCGCCGCCTCGCTGGCGATCAAGGGCGACATGAACTTCGGGGTCTCGGTCGACGTCCTGCTGCTGGGCACGAGCGGCGGGGCCTCGATCGGCGCCAACGCCACGGTCGACGCCGGCAAGCACTTCCTCCTCGAGGCCGGCTCGGACGCCAAGGTCGTCGCGGTCGCCGGCGCCGGTGCCTTCCTCGGTGAGAGCCTCGGGATCGGCCTGGCGGTCGGCGTCACCTCGCTGACCCGCAACGTGGCCGCCACCGTCGGCGCCGGGGCGACGATCACGCAGGGCACGAACCTGCAGGCCGGCGATCCGGCGCTGCAGCTCGACGGCGCCGAGGTCCGGGGCGTCCGCATCGACGCCAGCGTCACCGATGACATCATGCTCATCGTCCTGTCGGGGGCGGCCGGCTCGCAGAACGTCACCGTGGCCCTGTCCCCGGCGATCATCCTCGTCAACACCACCGCCTCGTCGAAGGTCACCGACGCCACCATCACCGGCACCGAGGTGGCGATCACCGCCAAGTCCGCACCCCACCTGTACGGCCTCGCCATCGCCGGTTCGGTGGCCATCAACTCCGGTCAGTCCGGTGGCGGTGCCGGCGGCGGCGGCCCACCAGGGAACAACAGCATCTCCAAGGCCGCCATCGCCCTGGCCGGAGCAGCCGCCGGATCGGTCAACCTCGTCGAGTCCACCTCCGAGGCGATCGTCGGAGCAGGCAGCACGATCACCAGCACGACCGGCTCGATCACCGTCCGCGCCACGGACGATGCCGACGTCACCGCCGACGCCGGCGGCGTGGCCCTCGCCTGGGCCAAGGCCAAGGGCGACACGAGCGTCGCGGCCACCTTCGGCGTGGCCTTCGCCATCAACGAGATCAAGAGCACGGCCCGCGCGTCAGTGGCCGATGCGGTCCTCGTGTCGGCCGTCGACATCATCGTCGAGGCCGACTCCACGCCCGAGATCGACGCCCTCGCCGTCGCCGGAGCGCTCGCCGTCGGGACGGGCGGCAGCCAGGCCAACTCGATCATCACCCTCGCCGGGGCCGGCGCCGGCGCCGGCAACACGATCATCAACACGGTCTCGGCGACCGTCACCGGGTCGATCCTCGAGGCCGACGGCGGCGTGCTCGTTCGAGCTCACGACGACTCCCGCGTCCGCGTCGACGCCGGCGGCGTGGCCATCTCGGCGAACACCAGCGGCGGCGGGGCCCTCAAGAGCGTCGCCGTCGGACTGTCGATCGCGCTGAACACGATCACCAACACCGTCACCGCCTCGATCGACCCGACCACGGTCACCGCCCGCGGCGTGCTCACCGGCGGCACCGAGAGCGTCGTCGTCGAGGCCATCTCGAGCGCCGTGATCAAGTCGCTGACGATCGCCGGCGCCGGCGGCTCCGGGGCCGGTGCCGGTGCCGGCTCGGGCAACACGATCAGCAACACGATCACGGCCAACGTGTCCGGCGGCTCGACGATCACCGCAGCCGGCGACGTCCGGATCGAGGCCAACGACCGCTCGTCGATCGTCGCCGACGCCGGCGGGCTCGCCATCGCCATCAACGTCACGCAGTCGAACAACCCGAGCTCGGTGAACGCCGCCTTGTCGCTCGGCATCGTCGTCGCCATCAACCGCATCGCCAACGACGTCAAGGCCACCGTCGTCGGCTCGACGATCGCCGCCCAAGGCGCCGTCTCGGTGCTCGCCACCTCGGTGCCGACGATCCGGGCCTTCACGCTGGCCGTCGCCGTCAGCATCCAGAAGATGTCCGGCGGGTCGAGCAGCTTCGACCTCAACTTCGCCGGCGCCGGCTCCGGCTCCGGCAACAAGGTCGAGAACATCGTCGAAGCCAGCGTCACCGGGTCCACGCTCAGCGGGACGACGATCAAGGTCCTCGCCAGCATGCCGGAGGCCGCCGGCGGCGACCCGACGATCTGGGCCCGCACGATCGGCGTGACGTTCGGCCTCAACCTCGGTTCGGAGACCGTGTCGGCGACGCTGACGGTCGGCATCGCCGTGGCCGTCAACTCGATCGGGGTCAAGGACGCGACCACCAACCGGGGCAACGGGGTGCGGGCCATCGTCGACGCCTCGACGTTGACGGCGCCCGCCGGGATCACCGTGCGCGCCGACGAGTCGGCCACGATCGAGGTGTTCTCCCTCGGCGCGTCGGTCGCCGTCGCCGTGCCCTACGCCGTCGTCCCATCGGCCGCCATCGCCGTCGGCGGGGCCGTCGTGCTCAACGAGATCCGCGGCGACATCGACGCCCAGGTCCGCAACGGCTCCGACCTGTGCGCCGGGACCCGCAGCGGCACGACCTGCACGCCGAGCGGCGCCATCGAGGTGTCGGTCGACGCCATCGGTCGGATCACAGCCATCGCCGTGGCTCCCGTGCTCTCGGGGACGATCGGCCAGGGCGGCTCGGTCGCCATCGGGTTCTCCGCCGCCCGCAACGTGATCGACCGTGAGCTCGACGCCGCCATCATCGGCGCGACGACCCGGGTCACCGGCACGTCCGTGCTGGTGCAGGCGACCACCAGTGGTGTCATCTCGGTCTCGGCCACCACCGCGGCGGGCAGCATCACGGCGTCGGGTGACGGCGTGGCGATCACGATCTCCGGTGCCGGCGCGGGGGCCAGCAACACGATCACCGACAACGAGTTCGCCCACATCGACGCGGCGACGGTGACGGCGATCGGCGTGACCGCGACCGATGGCACCATCACCGTCAAGGCGCTCGCCGACGCCTCCATCACCTCGACGATCATCGCCGCCGCCGCCGGGCTCAGCGCGTCGGGCGGCGGGGCCAAGGTCAGCGGCACGATCGCCATCTCGATCTCGTTGAACAAGATCGCCAACGACATCGACGCCAACGTCACCGGCGGGGCCCAGCTGACCGCCAGCCGGGACATCCTCGTGTCGGCCGGCAACGAGGGCGACGCCACGAACCTGGTCGGGGCCGGCAACTTCAGTGGCTCGGTCGGCGGCGCCGGCGCCGCCGTCTCGTTGACGGGGGCCGCTGCCGTCGCCGAGAACGACGTCCGCGACGACATCCTGGCCTCGATCGACGGCGCCACCACCGTCGTCTCGGCGCTCGGCACGGTCACCGTCGACGCCAGCTCGGTCATCCCGCTCAAGGCCACCGTCGTCGCCGTCAGCTTCGCCCTCGGCGTGTCGTCCGGCGGGGTCAGCGTCGGTCTGAACGGCGCCGGCGCATCGGCCAAGAACACGCTCGCCGATCGCGCCGAAGCCCGCATCGATGCCGCGACGGTCACGGGAGTCGGCGGGGTCACCGTCTCGGCCGACGCCGGGACCGCGGTCGGGGTGCCGACGATCACGGCGACCGTCGCCGCGGTGAGCGTCACCATCTCCGCGGCCGCCGGCTCGTTCGCCGTGACCATCACGGTGACCGTCGCCGAGACGGTCAACGAGATCGACGACGTGGTGCTGGCCTCCATCCGCAACGGCGCCAACGTCTGTGGCGGTGGCCGCGCCGGGGGCACCTGCAGCCGGACCGCGCCGGTGCGCGTGCTGGCCGTCGAGCGGGGCAGCATCAAGAGCACGGCCGGCGTCGGCAACCTGGGCGGCAGCTTCGGCAGCGGCGGCGCCGTCACCATCGCCGTGGCCCTGGTCCACAACATGCTGCACAGCCAGGTCGAGGCCCGCATCGAGGGCGGCGCCACGGTGCAGGGCTCGGCGATCGAGGTCGCCGCCGATCAGATCGGCGGCGTCGACGGCTTGGCCGTCGCCGTCACCATCGGGATCACCGTGGGCGACAACGCGGCGATCACGCTCAGTGGCGCCGGCGCCCAGGTCGTCAACGAGACCGCCGTCCAGGTTCGTGCGCTCGTCATCGGCTCGACGCTGATCTCGAACGGCACCGTCGACGTGACGGCCGAGAACGAGGCCGACACCCCGACCACACCGTCGGCCACCGCCGTGGTGGTGACGGTCGGCGTCAGCATCTCGGCCGGCTCCGGGTTTGCCCTCAGCGTCAACGTCGCGGTGGCGCTGGCCAGCAACGCCCAAGCCGATCAGGTCGAGGCCGCGATCCAGGGCGGCTCGGTGACGGCCGCCGACGTGGTCACCGTGAGCGCCGTGAACAGCGGGCTGGTGAGGGCCACGGTCGTCGCCCTCAGCATCGGCGCCAACATCGGCGCAGGTGGCACGCTGACGATCGCCGTCGCCAGGGCGGTCAACACCGTCAACAACCAGATCACGGCGGCGATCCGCGGTGGGGCCGTCGTGGTCGGCAGCCGCGTCAACGTCACGGCCGACTCGACGTCGCCGGTCGACGCCCTCGCCGTCGCCGTCGGCGTGGCGATCTCCGTCGGCGGCAGCGTCAACGTCGGCCTCACCGGGGCCGGCGCCGAGGCCCTCAACACTCGCAGCGACGTCGTCGTCGCCACGATCGACGGGTCGTCGGTGACGGCCGTCTTGTCGGTCACCGTCCGCGCCACCGCCGGCCTGCCGCTCGGCTCGACGCCCACGTTCAAGGCGACGGTCGCCGCCGTCACACTGGGCGTGACCGTCTCCTCCGGGGTCGCCGTGGGCGTCAGCGTCGGTGTGGCGACGGCCACGAACACCAATGCGATGACCTCGGCGGCGACGATCGCCAACGGCGCCACCGTGTGCGTCGGCTCGGCGCCGGGTGTCGGCTGCGGCGGCGTCGTCGGTCTCGTGCTGGTGCTCGCCACGACCCAGTCTGCGATGGAGGCCAACGTCGGGGCCGGATCGCTGACGGTCGGGGTCGGCAACGGCGGCAACCTCACGATCGGTGTGGCGTTGGCGTCCAACGTCACCACCGGTGCGGCACGGGCGGCGATCGACGGTGGCTCGACGGTCGGCGCGTCCACGGTCTCCGTCAGGGCCGAGGTGATCGCCTCCGTGACGGCGTTCAGCCTCGCCATCGCGGTCAGCATCCAGGGTGCGTCGGGTGTCGCCGTCGCACTGGCCGGCACGGGCGCCCAGGCGACCAACGCGGTGCGCTCGACGGTCAGCGCCTCCATCGCCGGCGCCGGCACCAGCGTCACCGCGGTGGCCGGTGGCGTGTTCGTGCAGGCCAACGAGAGCTCGACGTTGAACGCCACCGGGATCGGCGCATCGGTCGCGCTGGCGGCCAGCACGTCCGGCGTCTCCGTCGCCGGGTCCGTGGGCGTCGGCTTGGCCAGCAACGTGCTCGACAGCCGGGTCACGGCAACGATCGAGGCGGCGGCCATCGTCGACGCGGCTGGCGGGGTCGTCGTCGGCGCCGACTCGGGCCCCGTCGTGCTCAACTCGGTGCGGATGGTCGCCCGCGCCGTGGCCGTCGCCGTCTCGGTGGCCATCGCCAACCCGGAGGCCGGCATCGGCGTCGGGCTCGCCGGCGCCGGCTCGAACGCCGAGAACACCGACACCAGCGTCGTGGTCGCCGCCATCCGCGGCGGGGCCACGGTCTCCGGCGCCTCGGTGCGTGTGACCTCCCTCGACATCACGCGGGCCACCGCGAAGTCGGACGGCGCCGCCGTCGTCGTCGCCGTCGGCGTCGGCCTGGCGATCGGCGTGGCGTTGGCGAGCACCAACCTGTCGGTCGCCGTCGACGCAGCCATCGAGAACGCCACCGTCACGACGACCGGTGACGTCACCGTCGTCGCCCAGTCGATCAAGGACGCCGACGCCGACTCGTTCGTGCTCGCCATCTCCGTGGCCATCGGGATCGCCGCCGACGGCGCCGTGGCCACCGCCACCGTCGGCGGGTCGACCACGGCCCGCATCGACGGTGCCGTCGTGTCGGCGGGCGCGCTGTCCGTCGTCGCCACCACCGAGGCCCGCTCGCACGCCAAGACCGAAGGTGGCGCCGGCGCCGTCGTCGCCATCTCCGCCATGCTGGCCACGGCCACGACGACGGTCACGACGACGGCGCGGATCGGCGCAGGGGCCGTCGTCACGGCCACCGGGGCGATCGTCGTCCAGGCCACACGGTCCGGGGTCACCGGCAAGGTCGAGTCGACGCTGGCCGAGCTCGTCGTCGGCGGTGCCGGGTTCCTGGCCGGCGTCGGGGGCAAGAGCGTCGCCACGGACAGCGGCGCCGTCCGGGCGCTCGTCGGTGACGGGCTCGACGTCGTCGCCGGCGGCGCGATGTCGGTCACCGCCACGTCGACGACGACCACCAAGGCGACGTCGAACGCCGGCGCCCTCGCCGGCGGTGCGATCGTCGTGCCGACGGCCTACGCCACGCACAGCGCGGACACGGTCGCCGCCGTCGGCGCCGACACCGGCGTCAGCGCGGCGTCGTTGCTCGTGCGGGCTCGCGCCAACACGACGGTGCGGATCGACATCTTCACGCTCGCCATCGGCGTCCTCGGTGGCGCCGGCGCCGATGCCCAGGCGCAGTCGACGGGGCTGACCGAGGCCCGTGTCGGCCCGGCCTTCGGCGCCACGCAGCCGGCCACCACGCGCCGCATCGCGGTGGCCGGTGACCTGTCGATCCGCGCCGAGATCAACCAGACGGTGGTGGCCGACACCATCGGGGTCGCCGTTGGCGGCCTCGGGATCGGTGCCATCACGGTGCGTTCGTTCGCCGACGGTTCGACCCGGGCCTTCATCGGCAACGGCACCACCGTCCAGGCCGGCACGCTGACGATCGCCGTCAGCGGCATCGGCGGCGGGACGGCGGTTCGTTCGGCCACCGCCAACTCGACGGTCGCCACCGTTGCGGCCATCGGCGGGGCCGGCAGCAACTCGACCAGCGGAGTGCGAGGGAGCCTCGACGCCTTCATCGGCGCGGGGGCACGGGTGACGGTCGTCGCCGCCGCCGCCGTCAGCGCGGACGGTACGGCGACGGCGACGGCCGATGCCCGAGGCGGGGCCGGCGGCGCGATCGCCATCGCCGCCTTCTTCGCCACCGCGACGATCGCCCCGCAGGCCGGTGCCGATCCGATCGGCACCCGGGCGTGGATCGGCGCCGACGCCGTCCTGACCGCCGGCAGCCTGCGTGTCACGGCGACCGCCGTCGACACGGCCAAGGCGACCCTGCTCGCCGTGGCCATCTCACTCGCTTCCGGCTCCGGCGGCAACGCCACGGCGCTCGTCGACTCCGACGTCGAAGCGATCATCGGCTCGCGCGACGGCCACTCCGGCACCGTCGTCACCGTGACCGGCGGCAACGTCGACGTCATCGCCACCGCCACGCAGAGCGCCACGGCGCCGGTCAGCGGTGGCGGCGTCGGGGCGCTGACGGTGTCCTGGTTGATCGGCAACGCCACGGTCCAGAGCACCGTCCAGGCCGTCGTCGGCACCACCGTCACGGCGTCCGGTGCAGTCACGCTGTCCGCCTCGCAGACCGCGCTGGCCGACGCGACCGACGATCGTCGGCGACGTCGGCCTCATCAGCGTCGGCGGTGCCGAGGCCTACTCGCTGGTCGGTGGCAGCGTCGCCGCCCGGCTCGGGCCCGGCGCGGTGATCGACGCCGGTGGCGCCCTGACGATCACGGCGACGACGTCGTCCCGTTCGCACGCCGACGCCGAGGGCGGTGGCGCAGCGGCCGTGGCCATCAACGCGATGATCGCCGAGGCGACGACGTCCGTCACCACGACGGCGACGATCGAGACCGAGTCGACGGTCGACGCGGCGAGCGTCAGCGTCACGGCGACCCGCCAGGCGGCGACGCCCGGCAGCGAGTCGACGTTCGCCGAGATCCTGGTCGTGGGCATCGGCATCGTGGCCGGGTCCGGCGGCCGGGCCAAGGCTGTCGACTCCGGTGACGTGATCGCAGCCGTCGCCGATGGCGTCGTCGTCACCACCGGCGCGATGGTCGTGCGAGCGACCTCGACGACCCTGACGAAGGGCAACGCCCACGGCGGGGCCGGCGCCGGCGCAGCGGTCGTCGTGCCGAACGTCCACGCGACGCACAGCGCCGACACCCTCGCCTCGGTCGGTGCCAACACCGGCGTGACGGCCACCTCGCTCACGATCGAGGCGATCGCCACCACCACCGTCCGGATCGAGGCGATCACCGCGGTCGTCGGCCTCGTCGGCGGCGCGGGCAGCGATGCCACGGCCGAGTCGACCGGCCTCACCGAGGCCCGCCTCGGCGCGGCGTTCGGCACGACCTCGCCGGCCAACCCCCGCCAGGTCGTCGTGTCCGGTGCCGTGCTCGTCCGGGCCGCCGTCGAACAGCGGGTGACGGCCGAGGGGCTGGGCATCGCCATCGGGGCCGTCGGCATCGGTGGCCTCACCGTCCAGGCCTACAACGACGGCTCCACCCGGGCGTTCCTCGGCGACGGCGTCCGGGTCCAGGCCGGCTCGTTGAACGTCGAGGTCACCGGCGTCACGACCGAGGATGCCATCCGGACAGCCAGCGCCACCTCGACCGTGGGCAATGTCGCCCTCATCGGTGGTGGCGGGAGCAGCTCGACGGCCCGGATCAGCGGCAGCCTCGACGCCTACATCGGCACCAACGCCGTCGTCGTCGCCACCCTCGACGTCATCGTCCTCGCCACCGGCACGGCGACCGCGACGGCCGACGCTCGGGGCGGCACCGGCGGTGCCGTCAACGTGGCCGCGTTCTTCGCCACCGCCTCGATCGCACCGACTGGCGCTGATCCCATCGGTACCCGGGCGTCGATCGGTGCCGGCGCGTCGGTGACCGGCCGCAACGTCCGTGTCGCCGCGCAGGGAACCGACACGGCCACGGCCGCAGTCATCGCCGTGGCCGTCACGCTCCTCGGTGGCGCAGGTGGCTCGGCGAACGCCACCGTCGACTCCGACGTCGAGGCGGTCATCGGACCGCGGGCCGGGACGGGCACCAACGCCATCCACGCGACCGGCGGCGACGTCGACGTCGTCGCCTCGGCCACCCAGAAGGCCACCGCCACCGGCAGTGGCGGCACCGGCGGCGCCGTCGACGTCGGCTCGCTGAACGCCACCGCCAGCATCGCCAGCGACGTGCAGGCGCTCGTCCGAGGCGGCACGCTGCAGGCCTCCGGCGCGGTGACCGTGCTGGCGAGTCAGAGCGCCACCGCCGGCGCCACGCTGTCGGTCGGCGGCGTCGGTGCCATCACCGCGAGATTCGGCATCAACGCCACCGCCTCGCGCACCGGCAACGTGCTGGCCGCGATCTCCGGGGCAGCCGTCACCAGTGGCGGCAACGTCAGGGTCGCCGGTGTGCTCACCGCAGCCGTCGACGCAACGACGACGGCCGGCGGCGCCGGCATCGCCAGCGTCAGCACCACCTCCGCCAACGCGACGGTCGGGGGCACGGTCGGCGCCTCGATCGACGGGGCCGCCACGATCGACGCCGGCGGCACGCTCGAGGTCGACGCCGACAACTCGAGCTGGTCCCACGCCAGCGCCAGGGGCGGCGACGGCGCCGGTCTGGCGATCTCGTTGATGACCGCCGAGGCCACGACGACCGTCGCGACAAGTGCGCTGATCGGACCGGGCGCCGTCGTCACGCAGGCGACGTCGGTCAACGTGACCGCCCGCCGTGACGCCCTCGACGGGCACGTCGAGGCGACCCACGCCGAGACGCTCGTCGTCGGCGTCGGCATCGCCGCCTTCGCGATCAGTCGGGCCGAGGCCACCGACAGCGGCGCGCTGAGCGCGATCATCGGCGACGACGCGGCCGTCACCACGACCGGCGCGGTGCTGGTCTCGGCGACCTCGCCAACCACCACCAAGGCGCACTCCCGCGGCGGCGCCGGGCTCGGCATCTCAACGGTCGCCCTCAAGGCCCACGCCACGCACAGCGCCGCCACCACCGCTGCGGTCGGCTCGAACACCGGCGTCACGGCGGCCTCGCTGACGGTGTTGGCGTCGGTGACCACCGCCGTCACGGTCGACACCCTCGCCGTCTCCGTGGGGATCGCCGGCGGCGCAGGCAGCGAGGCTCGGGCCATCACGTCCGGCAACACCGAGGCCCGCATCGGGCCGGCCGTCGGCTCGAGCTCGCCGGCCAACCCGCGCCAGGTCGTCGTCACCGGCGCCGTCATCGTGCGGGCCGCGGTGAGCCAGAGCGCCACCGCCGACACGTCGGCCGGCGCCGGCGGCCTCGTCGCCATCGGCGGCATCGTGGCCCAGGCCTACGTCGACGGCTCGACGCAGGCGTTCATCGGCGCCGGCGCCGACGTCCAAGCGGGCACGCTGACCGTCGAGATCGTCGGGGTCACCGGCGTGGCCGACAACCCGGCGTTGCGCACGGCGACGGCGAAGTCGATCGTCGGCACGGTCGCCCTCGCCGGCGGTGCCGGCAGCAGCTCGACGGCGCGGGTGAGCGGCAGCCTCGACGCCTTCATCGGAGCGGGCGCCGTCGTGACGGTCGGCGGCGCGGCGGCCGTCAAGGCAACGGGGACGGCCACGGCGACGGCCGATGCCCAGGGTGGCTCCGGCGGTGCCATCAACGTCAGCGCCTTCTTCGCCACCGCCACCATCGCCCCGCTGGGCGCCGATGCGATCGGCACGCGGGCATGGGTCGGTGGCGGCGCCAACATCAACGCCGGCTCGCTGAAGCTGTCGGCCACGGCAACCGACACCGCCAAGGCCAACGTCCTCGCCGTCTCCGTCGCCCTCGCCGCCGGCGCCGGCGCCAACGGCACGGCGACGGTGGACTCCGATGTCGAGGCCTTCGTCGGTCTGCGCAGCGGGACCGCGGCCACCCAGATCACGACGACCGGCAACACGGTCGAGGTCATCGCGTCCGGCACGCAGACCGCGACGGTGACCGCCGTCGCCGGGTCCGGCGCGCTCGTGTCGGCGGGCGGCCTGAACGGCACCGCGTCCATCACCAGCGACGTCCAGGCGTTCATCGGCGACGGCGCCACCGTCTCCGACCTCGCTGGCGCAGTGACGCTGCAGGCCACGCAGGTCGCCACCGCTGACGCCCAGACGACGATCGGCGGCGCCGCCGGGATCAGCATCAGCGTCACCAACGCCAACGCGACGGTCGGCGGCACCACCAGGGCGGCGATCGGGTCGGCGACCGTGTCGGCCGCCGGCGCCCTGACCGTGGGAGCCGACACGTCGGCTCGCTCGCATGCCAAGGCCGAGGGCGGCGACGGTGGCGGCGTCACCATCTCGGTGATCAACGCCAGCGCGACCACATCGATCACCACCACGGCCGTCATCGGTCCCAGCGCCATCGTGCCCGGTGCGGCGAGCGTCACCGTGACCGCCCGTCGCGGTGTCGCCGGCGGATCCACCGAGACCACGCTGGCCGAGCTGGTGGTCGCCGGCCTCGGTCTCGTCAGCGGCGCCGGCGGCAAGGCCACGGCGACTGACAACGGCGCGGTCAGCGCCTCGATCGCCGACGGCTCGGCGGTGACCGCGACGGGCGACGTCATGATCACGGCGACGTCGGTGACGACCACCAAGGCCAGCGGTCGCGGCGGCACCGGCGGCGGGCTCGGGACGATCGCCGTCGTCGTCAAGGCCACCCACAGCGCCGACACCTCGGCGTTCGTCGGTGCCAACACCGGCGTCTCGGCCGCCAGCCTGACCGTCAAGGCATCGGCGACCACCACGGTCACCATCGACGTCCTCACCGTGAGCGTCGGCCTGGCGGGCGGCGCCGGCGGCGATGCCCAGGCCCAGTCGTCGGGCACCACGCAGGCGTACGTCGGGCCGGGGTTCGGCACGAGCTCGCCGGCGAACCCGCGCCAGGTCGACATCGCCGGTGCCGTCACCATCACCGCAGCCGTCTCGCAGACGGCCATCGGCAACACGTCGGCGGGCTCCGGCAGCCTGGTCGGCGCGGGCGGCCTGACGGTGAAGGCGTACCTCGACGGCGAGTCGCGGGCGTTCATCGGCAACGGCGCAGTGGTGCGGGCCGGGAGCCTGACGATCGAGGTCGGCGGCGTCACCGCCGTCGACGGCAACCCGGTGCTGCGTTCGGCGACGGCCAACTCGACGGTCGGCTCGGTCGCCCTCGCCGGCGGTGCCGGCAGCAGCTCGACGGCGCGGATCACCGGGAGCCTCGACGCCTTCATCGGCGCCGGCGCCAACGTCGTCGTCGGGGGCGCCGCGCTCGTGCGGGCCAACGGCACGGCCGACGCCAAGGCTGACGCTCGTCGGCGGGTCCGGCGGCCTGCTCGACGTCAGCGCGTTCTTCTCCACCGCCACCGTCGCTCCGACCTCCGGCTCGGGGATGGGCACCCGCGCCTAGGTCGGCGCCGGCGCCAACGTCCAGGCCGGCTCGCTGCGACTGCTGGCCAACGCCAGTCGACACCGCCACCGCCACCCTGCTGGCCGTCACGGTGTCGCTGCTCGCCGGGGCCGGCGGCAGCGCCACCGCGACCATCGACAACGACGTCGAGACCTACATCGGCCCGACCACCGGCTCGGCGGCCACCATCGTGCGGACGACGGGAGGCGTGCTCGACCTCATCGCCACGTCCTCGCAGATCGCCAGCACCCCGATCTCCGGCGGCGGTGGCGGCGGCCTCGCCGTCGACTTCCTCAACGCCACGGCGACGGTGAGCAGCACGATCCGGTCCTTCATCGGCGACGGTTCGACGATCGCCGCGGCCGGCAACGTGCAGCTGCGGGCCGAGGTGTTCAACGCCGCGGCCAGCTCGAGCGGTGACGGTCGGCTCGGGCGGCATCATCGAGCATGAACGGGGTCAGCCCCAGCGCCAAGAGCCTCGTCATCACCCAGGCGTACATCGGTGACGGCGTGACGCTGGGGACGGTGGCGGCACCCGTGCAGCGGCGACGTCGCCGTGATCGCCATCGGGCGCGGCGAGGCCGACTCGGTCGGGACGGCATCCGGCGGCGGCGCCGTGCAGGTCGCCGTGCCGCAGGCGACGGTCGTTCGTCGACCCGACCGTCGACGCCCACGTCGGCACGACGCGGGCACCAGCCGCTCGACGATCGTCGTGGCGACCGGCTCGATCAACGTCCGGCCCGGCTGACCAAGGGCGGCGTCGTCGCCACGCGACGTGATCCAGTCGGTCAGCGCCACCGCCGACACGCTGACGTTCACCTACCCGGGCGTCGGCGAAGGGACCCAGGTCATGTACACGGGCCCGACGATCGGCGGCCTCAACAGCGACACCGCCTACACCGTGCTCAACGCCGGCGACAACCTGATCCGGCTCGGTGCGCTGTTCGACACCACGTCGATCGACCCGGTACGCGAGACCATCACGTTCTCGATCCCCCACGGGTTCAAAGTCGGGCGACTGCGTCTGGTACGACCCACGTGCCGGGTCCTCGATGGTCGTCCGTGGTGCCCAGGCGAACGACGCCACCGGCGGCTGCAACACGACGACGACCGTCGCCGGCGCCCAGCGCTACTTCGTCCGGGTCATCGACGTGCGCACGATCCAGCTGACGTCGACACGCGCCGCCGCCCTCGCCACCAGCGACGCGACGGTCACGGTGACACCGGGGACGCCGGCGACGGCCGGCGATCCGACGCCGCTCGCCGTCTCCTCCGCTGCCGGCCTCGCCGTCGGCACCCAGGTGATCTACCGGGCGCCGGTGAACACCTCCTCGACGTTCCTCGGCTCGCAGGTCAACGTCTCGGTGGTGACGGAGGACGATCGAGGGCCAGTCGATCACCATCCGTCGACGACCCACGACGAGACGCTCGAGAACGTGTTCGTCGGCAGCGACGTGTACGGCGCCCTCAACAACGGCGACGCCGTGCGCTACCGCTCGAGCGGCCCGTCGTTCGGGCTCACCAACGACACCACCTACTACGTCATCAAGAGCGGCGACGGGTACACGGTCCGCTTCGCCGCCTCGTTCTGCCTGGCCGTCGGCGACGACGGCAGCGCGGCGTGCGACGGCGTGACGCAGACGGCGGTCAACCTCACGGTCGGGACGGCCAACGGTGTCGAGCACAACATCGCTCGCTCGCTCGGCGGCCTCATCGACGGCCAGACGTACTACGTGGCGTCGATCACCGGCAGCACGATCACGCTCGGCGGCCACGGCCGGCGGCCCCGGCCTCGTCCTCGACGCCGCCAACCGCCCCGGCGCCCACCGCATCGGCATCGTGGAGATCGACCTCGACGTGCCGACGTTCTCACCCGGCGCGTCGACGACCCAGGCGCTGTTCGCCAACATCACGTCGAGCTGCGCGGCGAACTGCGGCCGGCTCGTGGCGCCATCGGGCCAGCCGCTCAGCACGGTCGTCCCGGCCGCCGGTGACGGCATCTCGACCGCCGCGGCCCAGGGCGGCAACGGCGGCCTCTTCGCCGGCTCGTTCCTGTACGCCGAGATCACCGGGACGCCCAGCGTCGCCGTCACGATCGCCGCCCTGCAGCTGATCGCCGGGGCCGACGTCGTCCTCACCGCCGACTCGGCCTTCCAGGCCGGCTCGTCGGCGAACACCGACCTCGGCGGCGCCATCGCCGTCGGCACGGTGAAGTCGTGGACCGACCTCGGCGACTCGCCCACGAGCATCGACATCGCCGCCGGCACCACCGTGTCGGCCGGCCGTGACGTGACCGCCACCGGCCTCATCGACCACAACATCACGTCGAGCGGCCGTGCGGTCGGGGGCGGCCTGATCGCCGTCAACGATGCCCAGACCCACGCCTTCGTCGACGACGACGTCACGATCGCCGTCGGCTCGAACGGCGTGGTCACGGCCGGTCGGGCGCTGCGGATGGACATCGCCGCCACGGTGTCGGCCTCCACCTCGTCGGAGACCTGGCTCTTCGGTGGCGGCGTCTTCAGCTTCTCGGACCACAACAACTCCGACTCTCGCGGCGTGCGCATCGGCACGGCGGCTGATCCGGCCATGCGCTCGATCACCATCGGGACCGGCGCCCAGCTCACGGCCCGCACGGTCGAGCTCGATGCCGCCGTCGTGGCGCTCAACCTCAACGCCAAGGCCAAGGCCGAGTCCTACTGCCCGCTCTTCTGCACGGCGACGGCCTACGCCGACGCCGAGATCGACCTGTACTCGTCGACCCTCGTGCAGGTGCTCGCCAACGCCGTGATCACCGGCTACGAGGGCGTCGACCTCAAGGCTCGCCACGTCGACACCGTGGCTGGCGACGGCAACAGCCTGAACATCATCCGCGACGTCTACAGCATCGCCGTCGCCATCATCCCGCCCCAGCGCTCCACGCTGGCCGGCACCGATTCGATGACGAACGAGGTCAACACCGACGCCCACGCGCTGGTCATCGCCGGCGCTCGGGCGGCGACTCCGGCCGGCGGCCTGTTCCCGTCGCAGGGGGGCCTCAACACGGCGCTGTTCGTGCTGGCGCACAGCGACGCGCCCAACTACCCGCAGACCCACGACGACCTGTGGGATCAGAACAGCACTGCCATCCGCGCCGGCAACATCTACTGGGACGCCGACGTCATCATCCTCGGTGGCTCGGGCGGCCAGGGCTACCTCGTCGTCGGCACGGACGGCCGGGTGCTGGCGGCCAACGGGGTGCAGGTCCGCAACGGCGCCGGCACGCTCGTCACGCCCGTCGTCGGCAACCCGGTCCCGTTGTTCGGCGGGCAGATCGTCGTCGGCGCCATCGTGCCGAGCGGCGCCGCCGACATCGACATGCAGGCCGACGACTCCATCGCCAACCAGGACTACGCGGCCGGCCCGGCCGGCAACCCCAACGCCGCCTGGCCGACGTTCGAGTTCCGCAGCACGCTCTCGGACGTCACGATCGTCAACCAGGCACCACTCGACCTGGTGATCGAGGGCGTGCAGGTGATGGACGACGGCTCCGACCGCAACCCGAGGGTGCGGTTGATCGGCCTCAACGGCGGGCAGCCGATCTCGTACAGCTGTCCCGGTCACGCTCGAGTTCGACCTGCGCCTCGGCGTCGTGGCGTCGTCGTACGTCGACATCGAGCAGCGCAGCGCGACGTCGCAGGTCCTCCAGATCGCCGGCTTCATCGACAACCCGATCGGCCTGACCCGCCTCGTGAACCTCAACGGCCCGATCACCGCCACCGCCGCCGGACGAGTCGTCACCAACCAGCTCGACGCCTACGCGCCGAGCACCACCGCCGGCTCGATCGGCAGCGCCGCCGCCCGTCTCGCCGTCGACCTCGTGCGCTACCGCGCCTTCCCGTCGCTCAGCGATCCCGTCGGCGGTTTCTTCGATCCGCGCCTCGTCGTCGACGCCGGTGTCGACGCCTACCTCAGCCTCCGCGGCGTCGATCGCACGAACACCTTCACGGGGGCGATCACCACCGTCCGCCTCGTCGTTGACCCGCGCCGCCGGCACGGGCACGTGGGCAGACGACGGCTTCGTCGTCGGCGACCTGATCACCGTGTTCGGCCTCGCCGGCGGGAACCGGATCTACCGGGTCACGTCGGTGGGGTCCACCGTGCTCGGCATCGCGTTGGTGTCCGGTGGTGGCGGCGTTCCGGGCAGCGGGCTGAGCTCGCTGTCGGTGGTCCGCCAGGTGCCGATGACCATTGCCATCGACCACGTGCAGGCCGGCCGGGACGTCGGCATCGAGCTGCGCACCACGGTCCGCCAGCCGGGTGGGGCCGCCGGCGGGTTCGTCGACGTCTCGGTGCCGTTCGAGTTCACCTCGTTCTGGGGCATCCCCTTCGGGGGCGTGGACGGCCAGCCGCACCAGTACCACTTCCGGGGCGCGAACAGCAACGTCCCGGCGGTGTACGACCCGGCACCCACCAACGGCAGCGCGGCGCACAGCGGCACCGGCATCCTGACGACCGGCAACGAAGTGGAGATCGACGGCGCCTACGTCATCCACCTCGGCAACGTCGTCGCCACCCGGGTCGGGCAGCCGTTCAACGGCGTGACCCGGTTCGCCGCCGACGCCGCCGGCGGCGGGCGCTTCACCCTCTTCACGGCCACGGCCACGCCGCTCACCGCCGGCGGCATCGATGCCGGCCGCGACCTGTGGATCAAGGACACCGAGGGCCTCGCCGACGCCAGCGGCCTGGCCCCCGATCTCGGGTCGACGCCGCGGATCAGCGTGCGGGGCTGGATCGAGATGCGCGACGTCACCCCTGGCCTGCTCAACGTCAACGTCGACGGCGCCGTGAACCTGGTCGAGCTCACCGGCGACATGCGGGTCGGCCTGGTCCGGTCGCGGACCGATGACGTCCTGCTCCGTTCGATCGACGGGAGCATCCTCGACGCCGACCCCGCCGACCACGTGTCGGCCACCGATCCGCAAGACGTCGAGGGCGTCAACATCGGGCTGGTCGCCGGCGTGAACATCGGCACCGGTGCCGACTTCCTGGAGATCAACCTCCTCGACACCGTCAACGGCGTGCAGCAGACCGGGCGGATCAACGCCCAGGCGCAGCACGGCGCCTACCTCGAAGAGGTCGACGGCGACATGCGGGTCTGGTTCGTCGCCGCCACCGAGGGCGACGCGACCTACGACAGCGATCTCGTGCTGGTGTCCCGCTCCGGCGGCATCTACGACGCCCAGTCGGACTCGGAGAACGATCTCTTCGGCAACCGCATCGACCTGATGGCGGCCACCGGCATCGGCCTCATCACCAACGCCCTCGACATCGATTCGTCCACGAACGGTCGCGGCAGCGGCCGGCTGTACGCCACCGCTCGCGAGAACATCATCATCACCGAGACCCAGGGGTCGCTCTGGGTGCTGGCGGCCACCGCGCTCGGCGACTTCGTGTGGCTCACCGTGCCGGACGTCAACGCCCCGCGCGGCCCACCCCTGTTCGCCAGCGAGGACCTCATCCTGATCCCGCGCGGCACCCGCCTCGTGCACCAGGGCGATCCCGAGACGGTCGGGCCCTCGACCGAGACGGCGGACGCCCGCGCCGGCATCTGGGCTCGCGTCGCCATCACCCTCCAGGTCGGCGACAACGTCGACGCGCCGCGCGACACCGAGATCGTGTCCGGCGGGCTCATCACGATCTTCGGCGACTACCTCGACGCCGACCCCGGCCTCGGCACGCTGATGGTGTTCGGCGGACGCGTCGGCGGGCTGTACGACCTCAACGGGCCGCCGTCTCGGACCGGCACCACCTTCATCTACGCGAACACCGACGACGACCGGATCGTCTTCGACCAGACGTTCCTCGGGGCTCGCACCCGGGTCTTCGGCACGACGGCGACGTCGGTCGGTCCCGACGGCAACGACGTCATCATCGTCGACCGCATCCAGACGATGGACGTGGCCAACGGCGACACCCTCCTGCTCGACGGCCGCGAGGACCACGACGAGTACTTCGTGTACACGACGGGTTCGCAGATCGAGCGCAACTACGTGGTGAACGTCCTCGACACCGGCGCCGGCGGCCTCGACAACCTGACGATCTTCGGGGCGGACGGCAACGACGTGTTCCTGCTCCGCCGGATCACGTCGATCCCCGACCGGGTCGGCAACGAGGTGGCCAACGGCCCGGCGATGGCCAACCTGCTCCACGGCACCCTCGACTCCCTGCGTCGCCCGGACGGCCAGGCGTCGTCGACGAACCAGCAGCGGGTCAACTACGACACGGCGATCGACGGCCTGCTCAGCATCTTCGGCATGGCCGGTGACGACACGTTCGCCACGGACGACGTCAGCGCCGTGACCGTGATCGACGGTGGCGTCGGCAACGACACGTTCCAGGTCGGCCAGCTCTACGGCTCCGAGCGGGTCCCGCCGAACGTCCTGGCGCCGAACGTGTTCCCCCTGACGTACCACGTGACGCACAGCTGGCTGAGCCCCGGCAACACGCTGCCGCTGACCGTCAACGGCGGCGATGGCGACGACGATTTCACCGTCTACAACAACCAAGACACGCTGACGCTGAACGGTCAGGCCGGCAACGACCACTTCACCGTCCGCAGCTTCCTCGACTTCGACACCGGCCAGTACATCGTCAAGGCGGTGATCGCCATCGACGGCGGGGTCGGGGTCAACGACCTGCTCGTCATCGGCACCGAGCGTGACGACGCCATCGCCATCGACCGCCTGCGCATCGTCGGGGCCGGCAACAACATCTTCGGGGCCAACCTGCAGATCCTCGTGGTCGACGCCATGGAGGCCGACGACGACATCTACGTCCAGGCCACGAACCCCGGCACCGCCACGACCGTGTACGGCGGGCTCGGCAGCGACACCATCAACGTCACCGGCGACGTCATCAAGGTGCTCGTGCCGAACATCGTGTTCCCGGTCGTGCCCCACGTCCTGACGAACATCGCCGGGCCGCTCACGGCTGTCGGTGGCGAGGGCCCCGCCCGCCCGCTGATCGCCGCGATCAAGCTGCCCGGCGAGCTCGACACGCCGTTCGGTCCGACGCCGCCGCAGCCGCCCGAGGACCAGCAGATCGACGTCCTCAACATCTACGACGACGGCCGCAGCACCAATGCCTCGGGCACGCTCACCTCGACCGGCTTCACGTGGAGCGGCTCGGCCGGGATCACGTTCGGCGACCCGTCGACCGGGCTGACCGAGTTCGAGCGGCTCAACCTGCTGCTCGGTCGGGGCGACGACCAGCTCACCGTCGAAGGCACGCTGGTCAACGTCGACGATCGGGTGACCCTGACCGTCGTGCACGGCGGCGGCGGGGGCGACGCGATCACGGTCACCGGCGGGGCCGGCCCGGTCACGCAGCTCGTCATCTACGGCGACACCAGCCAGGACGGCGCGTGGTACGCCGGCGGCACGGCGGGCATCGACGCCGGCGCCAAGCCGTTCGGCGGTGGCCGCTTCCTGTTCCCGGTCGCCGTGCCGTTCTCCAACCCGGGGAACGACTTCATCGACGCCGAAGCCCTGTTCGTCGACGCCGAGCCGGGCGACCTGCCCACGCTCGGGATCGTCGCCTACGGCGGCGCCGGCAACGACCTCATCCTCGGCACGCAGGCCGCCGACATGCTGCTCGGCGGCTCGGGCGACGACGTGATCTTCGGCGAGCGCGGTCCGGATCGGATCTGGGGCGATTCGGGCCTCATCGTCGGCGTCATCGACCTCACCCGCACGGTCGTCACGGCCAACACCAGCGTCAACGTCAGCGCCGACGGTCTGGTCGCCGGCAGCGACACCCTGTTCGGCGAAGGTGCCGAGGACCTGCCGGGTGACCCGGGCGACTTCGACGACATCATCTTCGGCGACCACGGCACCATCGTCTTCAGCGGCGACGGCATCATCGACGTTGACGAGATCCGCACCGCCGAGCCGGACAACGGGGCGCCCGACCAGATCTTCGGCGGTCTCGGGGACGACGTCCTGCTGGGCGGGGCGGCGAGCGACGTCATCGTCGCCGGTGAGGGCGACAACATCGTGATCGGCGACCACGGCGTGGTGCGCACCGGCGAGATCACCACCACCGACGCCGGCGCCGGCGACAGCGACGTGATCGAGGCCGGTGACGGCAACGACGTGATCCTCGCCGGCGACGGCCAGGACGACATCACTGCCGGCGCTGGCGACAACATCGTGCTCGGCGACTTCGGCGTGGTCCGTCCCGACGAGATCTTCACCACCGACCCCGGTGCCGGCGACGACGACAAGATCAGGTCCCTCGCCGGCGACGACACGGTGCTCGGCGGCGACGGCGACGACGACATCGACGTCGGCGACGGCGACAACATCGTCTTCGGCGACCTCGGCCACGTGGCCGTGTTCGACCGTGAGCTGGCGACGACCGATCCGGACTTCGGCGGCGACGACCTCATCAGGTCCGGCGACGGTGACGACGCCGTGCTGGGCGGGTTCGGCGACGACGACATCGATGTCGGTGACGGCGACAACGTCGTGTTCGGCGACTTCGGCTTCGCCCTGCTCGGCGTCGAGCTGTACACGACCGATCCGGATGCCGGCGGCGACGACCTCATCAGGTCCGGCGACGGCGACGACCTGGTGCTGGCCGGTGACGGCGACGACGACGTCGATGTCCGCGACGGCAACAACATCGTGTTCGGCGACCACGGCCACGTGCTGGTCGGCATCGAGCTCTTCACGACCGACCCGGACTCCGGCGGCAACGACCTGATCAGGACCGGCGTCGGCGATGACATCGTGCTGGCCGGTGCCGTCGATGACGACGTCGACGCGGGCGACGGCGACAACATCGTGTTCGGCGACCACGGGCACGTGGTGGTCGGCGAGGAGCTGTTCACGACCGATCCCGACTCCGGTGGCGACGACCTCATCGTCACGGGCGACGGTGACGACATCGTGCTCGCCGGTGATGGCGACGACGACGTCGCTGCCGGCGATGGCAACAACATCGTGTTCGGCGACCTCGGCGACGTGCTCCTGGTGGTCGGCCTCATGACCACCACCGATCCTGGCTCTGGCGGCGACGACGTGATCGTGACCGGTCAGGGCGACGACATCGTGCTGGCCGGTGATGGCGACGACGACGTCGACGCCGGCGATGGCAACAACGTGGTGCTCGGCGACCTCGGCGCGGTGTTCGCCGGCGCCTTCGCGGTGACGAGTGACGCCGGGTTCGGTGGCGACGACGAGATCGTGACCGGTGAGGGCGATGACGTCGTGCTGGCCGGTGACGGCGACGACGAGGTCGAGGCAGGCGATGGCGACAACGTGGTGCTCGGCGACCTCGGCCTGGTCATCTTCGGCTCCTTCATGGCGACGACCGATCCCGGGTTCGGTGGCGACGACAGGATCACCACGGGTGACGGTGACGACGTGGTGCTGGCCGGTGACGGCAACGACATCGTCCTCGCCGGCGACGGCGACAACGTGGTGCTCGGCGACCTCGGCCAGGTGGCGATCGTGCTCGCGCCGCTGGCCCGGGTGCCGCTGGGCGTCGTCCCGCCGCTGACCGTCATCGCCTCGACGACGGACCCCGACTTCGGTGGCGACGACGTCATCGTGACGGGCGACGGCAACGACTGGATCCTCGGCGGCCCCGGGATCGACGTCATCGCGGCCGGCGACGGCGACAACGTGGTGCTCGGCGACCTCGGCTTCGTGTCGGCCGACGAGGCGTTCACCACCGACCCCGGCTCAGGTGACAGCGACGCGATCCTCAGCGGCGACGGTGACGATTGGATCCTCGGTGGCGACGGCGACGACGTGATCCTCACCGGCGACGGGGCCAAGACGGTGCTCGGCGATCACGGCTCGGTCACCGCCGACGTGGCGTTCAGCACCGATCCCGGCTTCGGCGGGGACGACCTGATCGTCGCCGGCAACGGCGTCCACTGGGTGCTGGGTGGCGACGGCGACGACATCATCGACGTCGGTGACGGCGACACCACGGTGATCGGCGACCTCGGCGAGATCCGCAGGGACGCCACGTTCACGACCGATCCCGATGTCGGCGGCGACGACAAGATCACCACCGGCCGCGGCCTGAACCGAGTGATCGGCGGCACCGGCGAGGACGTGATCGTCACCGGCGGCGGCAACAACATCGTGATCGGTGACAACGGCGCCATCGACACCGCCGGCAGCCGCACGACCGACGCCGGTACCGGCGGCGCCGACCGCATCACCACCGGCGCCGGCGGCCGACCTCGTGCTACGGCGGCGACGGCGCCGACGTCATCGACTCGGGCGACGGCAACGACATCGTGGTCGGCGACAACGGCCTGCTCGACGCCAACGGCGTGCGGTCCACCGACCCCGCCCAAGGCGGCGCCGACCAGATCACCACCGGCGACGGCGGCGACTACGTGATCGGCGGCGCCGGCGCCGACGTCATCTCCACCGGGTCCGGCAACGACCTCGTGGTCGGTGACAACGGGGCGATCGACTGGGCCGCCGGCCTGCTGCGGGCCCGGACCACCGATCCCCAGTTCGGCGCTGGTGACATCATCGACATCGGCGACGGTGGCGACGGCGTGCTCGGGGGCGCCGGTGGCGACATCATCACCGACGCCGACGGCAACAAGATCGTCATCGGCGACAACGGTCAGATCATGTGGGTCGACGGCGTGCTCACCCTGGTGATGACGAGCGACCCGACCTTCGGCGGCGCCGACACGATCGTGGTCGGCGGCGGCAACGACATCGTGTTCGGTGGCACCGGCGCCGACGTCATCACCACTGCCGGCGGCAACGACCTCGTGTTCGGCGACCACGGCTTCGTCGTCGGGACGCCATCGACGTCGGCCTGCTGCCGGGCATCGGCGACGGGACCACCGTTCTCGTGGCGGTCGATCGACACGGGCCTCGCCGACGGCGGGGCCGCCGACATCATCACAGCGGCTCCGGCGACGACGTCGTGATCGGCGGTCAGGGCGGCGACCGCATCACCACCGGTGACGGTGACGACGACATCATCGGCGGCCACAACGTCGCCCACGGGTCCGACGGTGACGACACCCTCGACGGCGGCGCCGGCAACGACTGGATCGCCGGCGACAACGCCGAGATCTGGCGCACCGGCCTGTCGTACAGCGTGCGGTACCGCACGCTCCTCGGCCGCCTCGATCTACGACACCAACGGCCAAGCGCAGCTGGGCGCCGGCTGGGACGTACGACCCGAACCCGTTGAAACGAGGAGCGCGTCGGTCGTCCTGTTCGACCATCGAGACGACGACGCCGCCGGGCACGTGGGGCAACGACAACATCGCCGGCGGCGCCGGCGACGACGTGATCTTCGGCCAGCTCGGCGCCGACTGGATCCAGGGTGACGGCTCCACGTCGATCGATGTCAAGGGCACGACGGGCAGTCGATCGAGGACTTCGCCGGTCCGGGCACCGACGGCCAGCGACTGGATCGAGGGCAACGGCGGCGACGACACGATCTTCGGCGGGCTCGGGCAGGACAGACCTGATCGGTGGCTCCAGCGACCTCTACAGCCTGACGATCCCGGAGCTGCGGCCGAACGGGCTCGACACCATCTTCGGCGGGGCCGGCACCCAGCATCGGCTACAACACGTGGGGCGACGAGTCGCCCGACGGGCACGCCCGTGACGCCGACGTCATCATCGGCGACAACGGCGACATCTTCACGCTCGTCGGCCCAGGTCGGCGACGGCACCGCACCGTGTACCTGCGCTTCAACTACGACGACTACGGCGGCACGATCCACCTCATCCCGCGGGCCGTCGTGCTCCTCGACTACACGTTCGGCGGGGCGCCGACCGACCAGGGCAGCGACGACCTGATCCACGGCGAGGACGGCGACGACACCATCTTCGGCATGGTCGGCAACGACGTGATCTTCGGCGAGGGCCAGGACGACGACATCGTCGGTGGCATCGGGTCCGACCGCATCTACGGCGGCTCGGGCGAGGACGGCATCCTCGGCGACGACGGCTTCATCCTCACCAGCCGCAACGGGCTGACCGAGCCGCTCAACATGCTGTTCGCCCCGAACCTGTTCACCCGCTACGAGCTGGGTGACGGCTTCACCGGCTCCTTCGTGGCCTACCCGGGCCGGATCAAGAAGGCCGCGATGCTGCTCGAGTGGACGCTCGGCGGGTCCGACATCATCTACGGCGGCCTGAGCGACGACTTCCTGCACGGCGGCGGCGGCGACGATGCCATCTCCGGCGCCGAGGCGCTGCTGCCCTTCTACAACGAGGCGCCGCAGACCGACACCAACCCGCTGCGCATCAACCCGACGACGCACCTGTCGGATTGGTGGGATCCGTTCAACCCACGGGCCGGGATCCCCGGGTTCTTCCTCGACTTCGACACCTACTGGACCGATCCGACCACCGGCCAGCTCCTGCTGATCGACGGCGGACCGGTCCAGGTCAACGACGGCCTCGACCGCATCTTCGGCGACACCGGCGACGACTGGCTCGTCGGTGGCACGTACTTCGACTGGCTGTTCGGCGGCTGGGGCTACGACCTGCTCGATGCCGATGACAACCACTGGACCAACGGCGGCCTCAACGACACCCCCGAGCTCGAGGACTCCTGGTTCGCCCAGGGCGACTTCGCCTACGGCGGTGCCGACCGCGACATCCTCATCGGCAACACGGCGATGGACCGCCTGTTCGACTGGACGGGCGACTTCAACGACTTCTACGTGCCGTTCGGCTTCTACGGCGCGCCGACCGTCAACCGCTTCTACACGCCGGCGATCGCCCGGTTCATCCGCCGCCTCGCCTACGCCGGCGGCACCGACGTCCTGCTGACGCCGTTCGAGCCGTTCGACGAGCCGGCGATCATCCCGGGCGCCAGGTGCAACCCGGACTTCCCGCAGTGCGGTCCGCCGCGCTGGCCCGACGTGCCGCACAACGTGCCCGGCGTGCCGCGTGACAACATCCGTGGCACCGACCCGATCTGCGTCTGCTGGACGCCGTTCCGGGGCGGGGGCACCACCGGTGGGAACCTGCCGTCCACCGGCACCGACCTCGACGGTCTGCTGCTGGCGGCCGCCGCGTTCGTCGCCGGCGGTGGCCTCCTGCTGATCGGATCCCGCCGCAGGCGAACGAGCGTTCGCTGAGCTAGGCTGGCTCCATGCAGGAGCAGCCGTTCCGCGTCGTCTCCGACTTCGGTGCTGCCGGCGATCAGCCGAAGGCGATCGAGGGCCTCAGCACCGGCATCCTGCGCGGTGACCGCTTCCAGACGCTGCTCGGCATCACCGGGTCGGGCAAGTCGGCGACGATCGCCTGGACCATCGAGAAGACCCAGCGCCCGACGCTGATCCTCGCCCCCAACAAGAGCCTCGCCGCCCAGCTGGCCCAGGAGATGCGGGAGTTCTTCCCCGACAACCGGGTCGAGTACTTCGTCAGCTACTACGACTACTACCAGCCCGAGGCGTACATCCCGTCGAGCGACACGTACATCGAGAAGGACTCCTCGATCAACGACGAGATCGACCGCCTGCGGCACTCGGCGACGGCCGGCCTGCTGACGCGTCGCGACGTCATCGTCGTCGCCTCGGTCTCGTGCATCTACGGCATGGGCAACCCCGAGGAGTACAAGGGCTCGATGATCGACCTCTCGGTGGGGGTCGACTACGACATGCGCTCGATCCTGCGCCGCCTCGTCGACCTGCAGTTCGACCGCAACGACCAGGTGCTCGGCCGCGGTCGCTTCCGGGTCCGCGGCGACACCATCGAGGTCCACCCGTCCTACGAGGAGACGGTGCTGCGGATCGAGATGTTCGGCGACACCGTCGAGCGGCTCACCGTCATCGACCCGATCACCGGCGAGACGCTGCGCGAGCTGCCGCGCACCCAGATCTTCCCGGCCACCCACTACGTCGCCGGCGCCGAGCGGATGCAGCGGGCGATGGGCCAGATCGAGACCGAGCTGCAGGAGCGGCTCGCCTGGTTCGAGCAGGAGGGCAAGCTGCTGGAGGCCCAGCGGCTGCGCATGCGCACCCAGTACGACCTCGAGATGATGGCCGAGGTCGGCTACTGCAACGGCATCGAGAACTACTCGATGCACATCGACGGCCGTGAGTTCGGCGAGCCGCCGTTCACCCTCCTCGACTACTTCCCCGACGACTTCCTGCTGGTCATCGACGAGAGCCACCAGGCCGTGCCCCAGCTGCACGGCCAGTACGAGGGCGACCGCAGCCGCAAGGACATGCTCGTCGAGCACGGCTTCCGCCTGCCGTCGGCGCGCGACAACCGCCCGCTGCAGTTCGACGAGGTGCTCGAGCGCATCCACCAGTGCGTGTTCATGTCGGCGACGCCGGGCCCGTACGAGCTGCGGGTCTCCGATCAGGTCGTCGAGCAGATCGTGCGGCCCACCGGGCTCGTCGACCCCGAGGTCATCGTCAGGCCCACGAAGGGGCAGATCGACGACCTCATCGAGAACATCAACGAGCGGGTCACCAAGGGCGACCGGGCCCTGGTCACGACGCTCACCAAGAAGATGTCCGAGGACCTCACCGACTACCTGCTGGAGCAGGGGCTGCGGGTGCGCTACCTGCACTCCAACATCGACACCGTCCAGCGCATCGAGATCCTGCGGGCCCTGCGCCTCGGCGAGTTCGACGTGCTCGTCGGCATCAACCTGCTGCGGGAGGGCCTCGACCTCCCGGAGGTGTCGCTGGTGGCGATCCTCGACGCCGACAAGGAGGGCTTCTTGCGCTCCGAGACGTCGCTCGTGCAGACGATCGGGCGCGCCGCCCGCAACGTCGACGGCCAGGTGATCATGTACGCCGACAAGATCACCGACTCGATGACCAGGGCGATCGACCTCACCAACAACCGGCGGGCGTCGCAGGTCGCCTACAACGCCGAGCACGGGATCAACCCGCAGACGATCCGCAAGGCGGTCGGCGACATCCTGTCGATGCTCCGGCCCGCCGACTCCGGGGCCCCGGTGCCCGGGCGCGACCGGCGCCGCCAGCGGGAGCGGGAGAAGGTCCAGCGCGACCTCAAGACGCTGCCGCAGCAGGAGATGGGCCGCCTCATCCAGACCCTGGAGGAGGAGATGCACGAGGCATCGGCCGACCTCCGGTTCGAGTACGCGGCCCGTCTGCGCGACGAGATCAACGATCTCCGGCGCACCATGCGCGACGCCGGGTAGCCACCCGGCCAACGTTCCCGACGGAACAAGTGTTCGCTGCTAGTCTGGACGGTCGAATGGCCCCCCGAACCGCCAACCAGCCGACCATCAGCGTCCGCGGCGCACGCGAGCACAACCTCAAGAACATCAGCGTCGAGCTGCCGCGCGACAAGCTGATCGTGTTCACCGGCCTGTCCGGATCGGGCAAGTCGAGCCTCGCCTTCGACACCATCTACGCCGAGGGCCAGCGCCGCTACGTCGAGTCGCTGTCGTCGTACGCCCGCCAGTTCCTCGGGCAGATGGACAAGCCCGACGTCGATGTCATCGAGGGCCTGTCGCCGGCCATCTCGATCGACCAGAAGTCGGCGTCGCGCAACCCGCGCTCGACGGTCGGCACGATCACGGAGATCTACGACTACCTGCGCCTGCTCTACGCCCGCATCGGCGTGCAGCACTGCCCGGAGCACGGCAACGTGCTCGGGCGCCAGACCCCGCAGCAGATCGTCGACCGCGTCCTCCTGCTCCCCGAGGGCACCCGGTTCCAGGTCCTGGCGCCGGTCGTTCGGGGCCGCAAGGGCGAGTACGAGACGTTGCTCGAGGACCTCTCGGCGCAGGGCTTCGTGCGGGCCAAGGTCGACCACGAGGTCGTCGACATCGACGAGTTCCTGAAGCGACCGGAGAAGCTGGCCCGCTACGAGCAGCACACGATCGAGGTCGTCGTCGATCGCCTCGTCATGCGCGAAGGCGTCGCCCGCCGCCTCACCGACTCCCTGGAGACGGCGCTCAAGCTGGCCGATGGGGTGGCCGAGCTGGAGATCGTGCGGCGCGAGGGCGAGGCGCCCAACGACGACGACATCCTGACGTTCAGCGAGCACCTCGTCTGCCCGGTCGACGGGCGTTCGTTCGAGGAGCCGGCGCCGCGCAACTTCTCGTTCAACTCGCCCTACGGCGCCTGCCCGACGTGCGACGGACTCGGCACGACGTTCGAGATCGACCCCGAGCTCGTCATCCCCGACGGCGACCTCTCGCTGAACGACGGCGCCATCGCCCCGTGGCGCAGCGCCCACACGCAGTACTTCACGCGCATGCTCGACTCGGTCGCGGCCGACGCCAAGATCAACATGGACGCCCCGTGGTCGTCGCTGACCGCCAAGCAGCAGAAGGTCATCCTCGAGGGGACCAAGGGCAACATCACGGTCAAGTACAAGAACCGCTACGGCCGCCAGCGCCAGTACACGACCACGTACGAGGGCATCATCCCGTGGATCAAGCGGCGCCACGAGGGGGCCGAGAGCGACTGGGCGCGGAGCAGTACGAGGGCTACATGCGCCAGGTCGCGTGCACGGTGTGCGACGGCGCCCGCCTCAAGCCCGAGTCCCTGGCCGTCACGATCAACGACCAGCACATCTCGGCCGTCTGCGACCTGTCGATCGGCGAGGCGGCCAAGTTCCTGGCCGCCCTCGAGCTGACCGAGCGGGAGCGGATGATCGCCGAGCGGGTGACCAAGGAGGTCAACGCCCGGCTCGGGTTCCTGCTCGACGTCGGTCTCGACTACCTCACGCTGTCGCGCTCGGCCGGCACGCTCGCCGGCGGCGAGGCCCAGCGGATCCGCCTGGCCAGCCAGATCGGCTCGGGGTTGGTCGGCACGCTGTACGTGCTCGACGAGCCGTCGATCGGCCTCCACCAGCGCGACAACCGGCGGCTCATCGACACCCTGACCCGGCTGCGTGACCTGGGCAACACGGTGATCGTCGTCGAGCACGACGAGGAGACGATCCTCGAGAGCGACTGGATCGTCGACATCGGGCCCGGCGCCGGCGAGCACGGCGGCGGTGTCGTCTACAGCGGCCCGGTGAAGGGGATCCTCAAGGTCAAGGACTCGGTCACGGGGCAGTACCTGTCCGGTCGCAAGTCGATACCGGTGCCGTCATCGCGGCGGCCGCGAGGGCTGCAGGAGCTCGAGATCCAGGGGGCTCGGGAGCACAACCTCCACGACCTCGACGTGACGATCCCGCTCGGCAACTTCGTCACGATCACCGGCGTGTCGGGGTCGGGGAAGTCGACGCTCGTGCGCGACATCCTGTTGCCCGTCCTGATGCAGCGCATCTACAAGTCGAAGACACCGGCCGGCAAGCACCGCCGGATCACCGGCATCGAGCACCTCGACAAGGTCATCGACATGGACCAGTCGCCGATCGGCCGCACGCCGCGGTCGAACCCGGCGACCTACACCGGCGTGTTCGATTCGATCCGCAAGCTGTTCGCGTCGACGAACGAGGCCAAGGTGCGCGGCTACCTGCCGGGACGGTTCTCGTTCAACGTCAAGGGCGGGCGCTGCGAGGCGTGCGCCGGCGACGGCACGATCAAGATCGAGATGCACTTCCTGCCCGACGTCTACGTGCCGTGCGAGGTCTGCAAGGGCGCCCGCTACAACCGCGACACCCTGGACATCGAGTTCAAGGGCAAGAACATCGCCGACGTGCTGGACATGCCAGTTGCCGAGGCCGTCCACTTCTTCGCCAACCAGCCGTCGATCAACCGGTACATGGAGACGCTGATGGACGTGGGGCTCGGGTACGTCCGGCTCGGGCAGCCGGCGCCGACGCTGTCGGGCGGCGAGGCCCAGCGGGTCAAGCTGGCCACCGAGCTGGCCAAGCGCTCGACCGGGCACACGATCTACCTGCTCGACGAGCCGACGACGGGACTCCACTTCGACGACGTGCGACGGCTGCTCGTCGTGCTGTCGCGCCTCGTCGACCAGGGCAACACGGTGCTCGTCATCGAGCACAACCTGGACGTGATCAAGACGGCCGACTGGATCATCGACCTCGGGCCCGAGGGCGGCTCCGGCGGCGGCAGCGTCGTCGCCGAGGGCACCCCCGAGGACGTCGCCCACGTCGACGCCAGCCACACCGGCCGCTACCTCCGCGACCTCCTCGAGGCCTGAGCCCGCGCCTGCGCCGGCCGCGTGGCCGGGTCGGGTGGCCGGAATCGCCAACTGTTTGCTGAGGCGGCCAGTTTCTGGCCGTTCTGGCAAAGAGTTGGCGGAATCGGCCGGTCAGCTGCGGTTCTTGCGGAGGCGCTGGCTGATCTCGTTGAGCCGCCGCTTCTCGGCCGCCGTGAGGGCGTCGAGGCCGCCGCCGTCGGAGATCTTCTCGAGGAGCACGTCGAGCTCCTCCTGGTCCTGGGGGTCCTCGGCCGGTCGGGGCGGCTGGGGGAGCGTCGAGCCGCGGTACGGCTCACGTGGGGCGTTCGCCGGCCACGGACCGCTGATGACGTCGCCCTGACCGCTGCGCCTGCGGGCCTTGCGACGGCGCCGGTTGCCGCCCGACGGGAGCGGGATCTTCGGGATCCACGGCAAGCTCTCGGCGAGGCCGAACGCCCGCGCCGTGAGGGCGGCGACGGCGATCGTCACCGCCAGCAGCACGATGCTGTTGCGGTCGCGGTTGCCCACGTACTGCAGCACCTGGATGCCGACGACGACGGCACCGATCGCCCACGCCGGGATGTTGAAGAAGAAGCGGGCGAACGGGTACTCGGCGATGTACACGAGGAACACGGCCAGCTCGATCGGGCCGAGCCCGGCCTGGCCCATGTTCAGCGCCACGCCGACGAGGCCCGGGATCACGGCCAGCAGCAGCAGCATGATGGCGAACCGGTTGCGCCCGACCATGCCTTCGACCTGGCGGCCGAAGTACCAGAAGATGGCGATCGTGATGACGGTCCAGAGGTCGGGGACGTTCGCCAGCGGCCACGTCACGAGGCGCCAGAGCTCGCCGTGCTTCACCTCGTCCGGCAGCAGCCAGAGGTACTGGTGGACCGTCTCGCTGGCCGCCCAGACGAACAGGCTGGCGACGCACGCGATGACCACGAGCATCGTCGTGGTGACGTCGAGCGTGCCGATGCGGAACCACGGATCGCTGGTGCCCCGGCGCTCGGGCACCGAGAACGAGAACCGTCCGGCCATGGGCCGTAACCGTATCCTCGACTGTTGATGGTGCAGCGTCCCCCAGCTGGAACGATCCCGGACGCGCCGGGCTCGTACCAGTTCAAGGACGCCCAGGGCCGGGTCATCTACGTCGGCAAGGCGGCGAGCCTCCGCCAACGCCTGTCGAACTACTTCGGCGACCCCCGCTACATGCACCCGCGGACCGCCCAGATGGTGCAGACGGCGGAGTCGGTCGAGTGGACGACGGTGCGCAACGAGGTCGAGGCGTTGATGCTCGAGTACTCGTTGATCAAGCAGCACCAGCCGCGCTTCAACATCCGCCTGCGTGACGACAAGAGCTACCCGTTCCTGGCCGTCACCGTCGACGAGGAATGGCCGCGGGCGCTGGTCATGCGGGGCCGCAAGCGCAAGGGCACCCGGTACTTCGGGCCCTACGCCCACGCCTACGCCATCCGCGACACCCTCGACGAGCTGTTGCGGTCGTTCCCCATCCGCACGTGCAGCCCGTCCAAGTTCAACCAGCACCAGCGGCTCGGCCGCCCGTGCCTGCTGTTCCACATCGAGAAGTGCAGCGGGCCGTGCGTCGGAGAGGTCGACCAGGTCGCCTACCGCCAGCTGGTCGACGAGCTGTGCGACTTCCTGGAGGGCGACACCGACCCGATCGTCAAGCGCCTCGACGCCGAGATGCGGGGGGCGGCGACGGAGCTCGAGTTCGAGAAGGCGGCCCGCCTGCGGGACCGGTTGACCGCGGTGCGGCGGGCGATCGAGCGCCAACAGATGGTCGCCGACCGCAACGAAGACCTCGACGTGATCGGTCTCGCCGAGGACGAGCTCGAGGCGAGCGTCCAGGTGTTCTTCGTGCGGCGAGGGCGGGTCGTCGGGCGCAAGGGCTTCGTGGTCGACAAGGTGGAAGCGCTCAGCCCCGGCGGCCTCATCGACCGCATCCTCGAGAACCTCTACGGCGAGGACCCGCCCCAGGGCGTCCCCAAGCAGGTGTTCGTGCCGACGATCTCCGAGGACCTCGACACCTATGAGGAGTGGCTGTCGATGCAGCGGGGTTCCCGGGTGCAGATCCGGGTGCCCCAGCGCGGCGACAAGCGGGCCCTGCTGGAGACCGTCACCCGCAACGCCCAGGAGGAGTTCACGCGCCACCGGCTGCGCCGGGCCAGCGACCACAACACCCGCAGCCGGGCGCTGACCGAGCTGCAGAAGTACCTGGAGCTGCCCGAGGCGCCGCTGCGCATCGAGTGCTACGACATGGCCCACCTCCAGGGAACCGACTACGTCGGCTCGATGGTCGTGCTCGAGGACGGGCTCCCGAACAAGCGCGAGTACCGCAAGTTCAAGGTCCACGTGCCGGGCAACGACGACTACGCGGCGATGGAGGAGGTCCTCACGCGGCGGCTGACGGCGTACCTCATCGAGCGCGACAAGCCGCCGCTCGAACATGGCGACAAGCCGGGCCGCTTCGCCTATCCGCCGCAGCTGCTGGTCGTCGACGGCGGCAAGGGCCAGCTCGGCGTGGCCGAGCGGGTCGTGCGCCAGCTCGGGCTGGAGGACGAGATCCCGCTGGCCGGGCTGGCCAAGCGGTTCGAGGAGGTCTACGTGCCCGGCCGTTCCGAGCCGGTGGAGATCCCGCGGGGGAGCGAGGCGCTGTTCATGTTGCAGCGCATCCGCGACGAGGCCCACCGCTTCGCCAACACGTTCCACGGCGAGCGGCGGTCGAAGCGGATGACGACGAGCGCGCTCGACGGCATCGCCGGGCTCGGCGACACCCGCAAGAAGCGGCTGGTGAAGGAGCTCGGCGGCGTCAACGCGGTCAAGCAGGCCGCGCTGGCCGATCTCCAGGAGCTGACGTGGCTGCCGGACTCCGTTGCGGTCGCGGTGCACGCCAAGTTCCACCCAGGCGACGGCGCGTGAGCCGACGCGCCGCACGACCTCTGGGAGCAGTACGCCCAGTGGTGGATCGACGGCTTCACCGAGGGCGCCGACCCCGAGTACGCCGAGCAGATCCTGCCGCTGGCGGCCGAGGAGCTCGCCGGCGCCACCCGGGTGCTCGACGTCGGGTGCGGCGACGGCCAGATCACCCGGCTCGCGGCCGGCCTCGACTCGGTCGCCTTGGCCGTCGGGATCGATCCGACGTGGAACCAGATCCGGGTGGCCGCCGAGCGCGGCCACGCGTCGGGGTTCGCCCGGGCCGGCGCCGACCGGTTGCCGTTCCCTGCCGCGTCGTTCGACGCCGTCGTCGCCTGCCTCGTGTTCGAGCACATCGATGCCGTCGACGAGGCGATCGCCGAGATCGCGCGGGTGCTGCGGCCCGACGGGTGGTTCTGCTTCTTCCTCAACCACCCGTTGCTGCAGACCCCGGGGAGCGGCTGGATCGACGACCAGATCCTCGATCCGCCCGAGCAGTACTGGCGGATCGGGCCGTACCTCCCGGAGGCGGTGACGATCGAAGAGGTCGAGCTGGACGTCCACATCCGCTTCGTCCACCGCCCGCTGTCGCGCTACGTCAACGCGCTGGCCGCCAACGGGCTGTTCGTCGAGCGGATGGTCGAGCCGGCCCCGCCGCCGGGGTTCCTCGCCCTCGCCGAGGAGTACACGGAGCAGGCGACCGTGCCCCGGTTGCTCTTCCTCCGTGCCCGCAAGTTCGCTCGTGAGTAGCCTCGTGCGAGGTGTCCGAGATCGTCCTGATCACTGGCATGTCGGGGGCTGGGCGTTCGGCGGCCGCCGACGTGCTCGAGGATCTCGGGTGGTACGTCGTCGACAACCTGCCGACGTCGCTCGTCGAGAAGATCGTCGAGCTGGCGTCGATGCCGGGCAGTGGGATCGACCGCCTGGCGCTGGTGTCCGGCCGCAACCACGGCACCGTGCTCGACACCGTCGCCGCCCTGCGCACCGCCGGCCACCGCGTCACCGTGCTGTTCCTCGACGCCCAGGACGGCGAGCTCGTCAAGCGCTACGACGTCGCCCGCCGCCGGCATCCGCTCGATGACGGCCGGCTCGGGCTCGTCGAGGCGATCCGGCTGGAGCGGCGGCTGCTCGGCGGGACGTTCGACGCCGCCGATCTCGTCATCGACACGACCGACCTGAACATCCACCAGCTCAAGGAGCGGTTGGTGTCGGCCTTCGACGACGCCCGCTCGTCGCGGCTGCAGGTCGCCGTGGAGAGCTTCGGGTTCAAGCACGGCCTGCCGCTCGACGCCGACATCGTGATGGACGTGCGGTTCCTGCCCAACCCGCACTGGGAGGAGCAGCTGCGCCCGCTCACCGGCCACGACCCGGCGGTGCGCGACTTCGTGCTCGAGCGGGCCGACACGTCGGCGTTCCTGGAGCGCCTCGACGACCTGTTGCGCACCGTCCTGCCGGCCTACGAGGCCGAGGGTCGCAGCTACCTCACGATCGCCATCGGCTGCACCGGCGGCCGCCACCGCTCCGTCGCCATCGCCGAGGAGCTCGCCAGCCGCCTCCGCACCCGCGGCACCGCCGTGCGCACCACCCACCGCGACGTGACCCGATAGCGCCGCCGCCGGCCAAGCCCGGATTCTGACGCCAGCCACGCACGTTGCAGCGTGCCTCGGCTGGCATCAGAATCCGATCCGGTTCCGCATCGGGGGGCTCGCGAACACCCATGGGGAGGTGATGAACCGTCCCGAGGTCGTGGAGTTCCTGGCCGCAGCACCACTGGGTCGCCAGCGTCGAGCAGCTCCGCGAGCTCGAGGTGTCGAAGTCGGCGCTCGAGCACGCCCGCCGGACCGGGCGTATCCGGTCGCCGGTCCAGGGCGTCGTCGTCGGTGCCCGGCGTCGAGCTGAGCCTCGAGGGGCGGGCGCTGCTCGGCGCAGCTCGCCGCCGGCGGCGAGGCGTTCGTCAGCGGGCCGACCGCGGGCGCGCTGCACGGCCTCCGCGCGATGCCGACGGCGGTCGTCGAGATGACGGTCCGGGAGCGGCGGCCGTCGTGGCTGCCACCCAGTGCCGCGCTCGTGCAGACGCAGCTGGATCGTCGAGGAGCGCGACGTCGTGCGTCCGAGACGACGGCATCCGGCTGGCGTCGCCGTTGCGGATGCTGTTCGGGCTGGCCGGCCAGTTCAACCAGCACCGCTTCGAGCGGGCGGCCGAGGACGTGTGGCACAAGGGCCTGGCCACGCCCGAGGAGGCGTGGGCGTACCTCGAGGCGATCCGGCGGTCCGGCCGCGGCGGGGTGAAGCGGATGGCCGACTGGCTGGAGAAGGCGGCGCTCCAGGCGATCGCCCGGCGCAGAGCGGACTCGAGCTCGACCTCCTCGCCATCGTCGAGCGCGCCGGCCTGCCCGAGCCCGAGCGCCAGCACCCGCTGCGACTGCCCTCGGGCGAGGTGATCCACCTCGACCTCGCGTGGCCGCGCGATCCGCCTCGCGGTCGAGCCCGGGCACTCGTGGTGGCACGGCGGCGACCTCGGCCAGCGCCGGGACCAGGCCCGTGATCGGGCGCTGCAGCGCCGTCGGCTGGCTGGTCGTCCGCTTCGACGAGCACGCCGCGCGACGGCCGGCTGCCACCGGCCGCTGAGCTCAGGGCGGTCTACCGGGCGCGTTCTCAGGCAGTTGAGGCCCGCTGAGCGCGCCTCAACTGGCATCAGAATCGGGACCGGGCCACCCCGCTAGGGTCGACGGCGGCATCGCCCACGGTGAAAGGACCACGTCAGCATGACCGTTCGTGTCGGCATCAACGGCTTCGGCCGGATCGGCCGCAACCTCTTCCGAGCCGCTCAGCAGCGCGGCGCGGACATCGACTTCGTCGCCGTCAACGACCTCGGCTCCCTCGACACGATGGCCCACCTGCTGAAGTACGACTCGATCCTCGGCGTGCTCCCGCAGACGATCAAGGCGACCAAGGACTCGATCACGGTCGACGACGACGAGATCAAGGTCCTGCAGGTCCGCAACCCGGTCGACCTGCCGTGGGGCGAGCTCGGCGTCGACCTCGTCGTCGAGTCGACCGGCCTCTTCACCGCCCGCGACAAGGCGGCCGCCCACCTCGAGGCCGGCGCCCCGCTCGTCGTCGTGTCGGCCCCGTCGGCCGGCGCCGACGGCACGTTCGTCATGGGCGTCAACCACACGACGTTCGATCCCAAGATCCACAAGGTCGTGTCCAACGCCAGCTGCACGACCAACTGCTTCGTGCCGATGGTCAAGGTCCTCGACGACGCGTTCGGCGTCGAGCAGGGCCTGATGACGACCATCCACGCCTACACCGGCGACCAGCAGCTCGTCGACGGCCCGCACAGCGACCTGCGTCGGGCCCGCGCCGCGGCCATCAACATCATCCCGACGAGCACCGGCGCCGCCCGGGCGACGTCGCTCGTGCTGGAGTCGATGAAGGGCAAGCTCGACGGCACCTCGCTGCGGGTGCCCGTGCCGACCGGTTCGATCACCGACTTCAACGCCATCCTCGCCAAGGAGGCGAGCGTCGACGAGATCAACGCCGCGTTCCTCAAGGCGTCGAAGTCCGGCCCCCTGAAGGGCATCCTCAAGTACACGACCGAGCCGATCGTCTCCTCCGACATCCAGGGCGACCCGCACTCGTGCATCTTCGACAGCGAGCTGACGATGGCGATGGGCAAGCTGGTCAAGGTCCTCGGCTGGTACGACAACGAGTGGGGCTACTCCAACCGGATGGTCGACTTCATGCTGTACGCCGGCAAGAAGCTCGGCTCGCGCAAGAAGAAGTAGCGGGTGACCGAGCTCCCAACGCTCGAGGACCTCGAGGCCGCGCTCGGGTCGCTCGACGGCAAGCGGATCCTGGTGCGCGTCGACTTCAACGTGCCGCTGGAGCGTGACGGTGACGCCACCCGCATCACCGACGACTTCCGCATCCGCGCCGCGCTCCCGACCATCGAGTGGCTGACCGAGCGCGGCGCCGCCGTCGTGACGGCGAGCCACCTCGGCCGCCCGAAGGGCACCCCCGACCCGAAGTACTCGATGGACGCCGTCCGCGAGCGCCTCGGCGAGCTGGCCCCGGGAGTCGAGCTGCTCGAGAACCTGCGCTACGACCCCGGTGAGGAGGGCAACGACGATGCCTTCGCCAGGAAGCTGGTCGCGGGGATCGATGGCTATGTGAACGATGCGTTCGGCGCCTCGCACCGCGCCCACGCCAGCATCGTCGGCCCACCGAAGTACGTGCCGAGCGCGGCCGGCCGGCAGCTGCAGCGCGAGGTCGAGGTGCTCCTCGGGATGCGCACCAAGCCGGCGCGTCCGTTCATCGCCGTGCTCGGTGGCGCCAAGGTGTCGGACAAGCTCGGCGTCATCGAGGCGCTGCTGGAGACCGTCGACGCGCTGGCCATCGGCGGGGCGATGTGCTTCACGTTCCTCGCCGCGCAGGGCAACTCGATCGGTGCGTCGCTGTTCGAGCCCGACCAGGTCGAGACGTGCCGGCAACTGCTGGCGAGCGCCAGCAAGCCGATCCACCTGCCGAGCGACATCGTCGGCCTCGACGCCGCCGGCAACATCCAGACGTTCGGTCCGAGCCTCCCCGACGGCGCCAAGGGCCTCGACATCGGCCCGGGTTCGGCGGCCGAGTTCGGCGACGTCGTGATGGACTCGCGCACCGTGTTCTGGAACGGTCCGATGGGGATGTTCGAGGACGATCGCTTCGCCGCCGGGACCAAGGCCGTGGCGCGGGCGATGGCCGACACCAAGGCGTTCACCGTCGTCGGCGGCGGCGATTCGGCCGCCGCGCTCGCCGAGTTCGGGCTCGACGACGAGGTCGACTGGGTGTCGACGGGCGGTGGGGCGTCGCTCGAGCTGCTCGAGCTCGGCGACCTGCCTGGCCTGGCCGCGCTGCGTGAGGCGGCCGCCCGTGGCTGAGCAGCGCCGCCCGCTCATCTCCGGCAACTGGAAGATGAACCTCAACCACTTCGAGGCGCTGCAGACGGTGCAGAAGCTCGGCTACCTCGTGCCGAAGGCGGCCACGAAGGACGTCGACGTCACCGTCCACCCGCCGTTCACCGACCTGCGCACCGTGCAGACCGGCATCGACAGCGACAAGCTGCCGTTCATCCTCGGGGCCCAGGACTGCTACTGGGAGGAGCAGGGCGCGTTCACCGGTGAGATCTCGCCGGCGTTCCTCGCCAAGCTCGCGGTCCAGTACGTCATCTGCGGCCACAGCGAGCGGCGCGAGCTGTTCGGGGAGACCGACGAGATGGTCGCCAAGAAGGCCACCGCCATCCTGCACCACGGCATGACACCGATCGTCTGCGTCGGCGAGACGTTGGAGGAGCGGGAGGCCGGCGGGACCGAGGGCAAGGTGCTCGGCCAGGTCGTCGCCGCGCTCACCGGACGCCCGCGCGAGGCGGTGGCCGGGCTGGTGGTCGCCTACGAGCCGATCTGGGCGATCGGCACCGGCCGCACGGCGACGAGCGAGGATGCCCAGGCGGTCTGCGCGGCGATCCGCACCCAGATCGCCGAGCTCTTCGACGAGCAGACAGCGGCCGCCGTGCGCATCCAGTACGGCGGCTCGGTGAAGGCTGCCAACATCGCCGAGCTGATGGCGCAGCCCGACATCGACGGCGCGCTGGTCGGCGGGGCGAGCCTCGATCCAGACGAGTTCGCCCGCATCGTGCAGTTCGCGGACTGAACCGCGGGGGCCAGCCGAACCCGCCGGGTCGACCGTGTCACCCGTTCGGGGCGCGGGCGGAACATCCGTGCCCCACGCCGTCCGCAATGGACGCGATGGACCATGGCGGGCGGACCGGTCGGGGTATCGTCTGCAGGAACAGGGACCTGGGAGGACCCCTGTCGGCGCGTCCGCCATCGCGCACGAGCCGTCCCCTCCCGACGCAGGTCCGACCTGCGCACGAACGTGAACAAGATGAGGAGGGCGATTGACGTGAGTCGACGCCGAAGTCTGAAACTGCTCGGCGCGCTTGCCGCTGCATCGCTCGTCGTGGCTGCCTGCAGCAGCGGCGACGATGACGACGCGGTCAGCGGCAACGCGACGACGGGGTCCGCAGCGACCACCACCGCCGCGGCCACCGAGGGCACGGGTGGCACCGACGCCACCGAAACCACCGAGGCGACGGACGAGTCGACCGCGGACACCACCGAGGGCACGACCGCCACGCTGCCCGGCGCCGAGGACGTCGGCAAGGTCGGCGGCAGCGCGTGCGGCATCCCGCACGGCCCGTACGAGGCCGGCGACGCGCCGACCGGCGAGGTGCGCGTGGCCTTCAACCAGGCCGCCTACTCGTTCAACACCAACACCATCCGCGGCAACGCGTCGGCGAACGCCAACATCTCGTACCTCCTGACCGGCGGCATCAGCCAGAGCGGGTTCGCGTACTACGACAAGGACCTCAACTACATCAACAACGATCAGTTCGGGACGTGCACCGTCGAGTCGCTCGACCCGCTGACGATCAAGTACACGATCAACGAGGGCGTCACGTGGAGTGACGGCGCGCAGGTCAGCGCCGCCGACATGCTCCTGACGTGGGCCGGTCAGAGCGGCGTCTTCAACGATGCCGACACCGTCGTCACCGAGGACACCGGCGTCACCGCCCAGGCCGACGCCAACGGTTCGCCCGTGGTCATCGGGCCCGACGGCGCCGAGATCGACTCGACGAACGAGGCCGCCTACACCGCCGCGTTCGACGCCGACAGCGGCGCGTTGCTCGACGGTTACACCTACAAGGCGTCGACCGGCATCGCGTTCGACGGCTCGAGCGAGTCGCTCCAGCTGATCACCAAGACGCCGACCATCTCCGACGACGGCCGGTCGCTGACCGCCACGTGGGACACGTTCTACGTCGACTACCCGACGGCCGGCGTGCTGCCCGGCGTCCCGGCCCACGTCGTGGCCGAGAAGGCGCTCGGCATCTCGGATCCGGCGGCGGCCGAGGCGGCGCTGGTCAAGGCCATCCAGGACAAGGACACGGCCAAGCTGAAGCCGATCGCCGAGACGTGGAACACGTACTTCGACGCCACGTCGCTGCCGGCCGACGCCGGTGTCTATGCCGGCTACGGGCCGTACAAGCTGACCGCCTTCACCGACGACGGCACGATGACGTTCGAGGCCAACGAGGACTACAAGTGGGGCCCGCAGCCGCACGTGAAGACCATCGTCTACTCGATCATCGGCGACCCGACGGCGGCCGTGCAGGCCATGGAGAACGAAGAGGTCGACGTCATCCAGCCACAGGCGACGGCCGACATCCTCACCCAGCTCAAGGGCATCGCCGATCGCGGCGTCGAGGTGATCCAGGACGACGGCGCGACGTACGAGCACATCGACCTCGCCGTGAACAACGGCGGCCCGTTCGACCCGGCGACCTACGGCGGTGACGCCGCCAAGGCGCTGGCCGTGCGCCAGGCGTTCCTCCACGCCGTGCCCCGCCAGGACATCATCGACCGATTGATCAAGCCACTGAACGAGAACGCCGAGGTCCGCAACGCCCAGGTGGCGGTGCCGGGTGAGCCGTTCTACGACAAGCTGGTCGCCGCCAACGGGTCGGACGAGTACGCCAAGACGGACATCGAGCTGTCGAAGAAGACGCTGGCCGACGCCGGCATCAGCACGGCGACACCGATCGCCGTCCGACTGCTCTTCGCCGACCAGAACCCGCGGCGGGCCAGCGAGTACGAGCTGATCCGCGACTCCGTCGCCAAGGCCGGGTTCAACCTGATCGACGGCCGCGACATCAACTGGAGCCCGAACCTGCCCAACACGTCGCTGTACGACGCCGCCCTCTTCGGGTGGCAGACGACGGCGGTCGCGGTGTCCGACTCGATGGCGAACTACGTCACCGACGGCGCCAACAACTACTACGGCTACAGCAACGCCAAGATCGACGAGCTGAACACCGAGCTGAACAAGACGTCGGATGCCGACCGCCAGGACGAGATCCTGATCGAGGTCGAGAAGAACCTCTTCGGCGACGCCTTCGGCCTGCCCATCTTCCAGCACCCGTCGATCACGGCGTACAACAAGACGTACGTCGAGGGGGTCAGCAACATCCCGATCTCCCCGACGTTCTTCTACAACGTGTGGGATTGGAAGGCGGCGAGCTGACCGTCTGACCTGACCCCGCAGGGGTGGGGCGCCGATCGGCGCTCCACCCCTGCGCCGGGCTGGTGGCAGCCAGCGCTGCCCGCCCGGCACGATTCCGCCCTGCTGGTCGGCGACAGGTCAGGAGGCACCTGGAGTGCTCGTCTACATCGCCCGGCGCCTGGTCGCCGCGTTCTTCATCCTCATCGGTGCCTCGTTCATCGTCTACATGCTGATGACGAAGGCCGGCGATCCGCTCACCTTCACGCTGCAGATCACCAACCCCACGCAGCGCGCCGCCGTGCAGCGACGTCGTCATCGAGACGCTGAGCCTCGATCAGTCTCCGATCGAGCGCTACTTCGACTGGCTGCGCCGCCTGTTGTTCGAGGGCGACTTCGGGCTCGTCTCGGTGACCCAGCAACCGGTGTGGGACGAGCTCAAGATGCGCATCCCGATGACGCTCAAGCTCGTCGGCGCCGCCACGATCATGTCGATCCTCGTCGGCGTCTCCGTCGGCATCGTGACGGCCTTGCGGCAGTACTCCGGCTTCGACTACCTCGTCACGTTCTTCACGTTCGTCTTCTTCTCGCTGCCGGTCTTCTGGGTCGCCGTGATCCTCAAGGCGTGGGGTGGCATCAACTTCAACGACTGGTTGCGTGACGGCGCCCACTTCTCGGTGTCGTTCATCGTCGTGGTGGCGATCATCGTCGCCGTCGTCGGCTTCTCCTTCGCCGGAGGTCGATGGCCCGCGGCGGCTCCTCTTCGCGCTCGGGTGGTCGGCGGCCGTCGCCGCGCTGATGGCGTGGATCTCCGCCCACCAGTGGCTCCTCAACCCGGGGTTCGGCCCGGTGGTGTTCGCCCTCATCGCCGTCGGGATCGCCGTCGGCACGATCGGCGTGATGGCCGGGTGGCGCAACGTCAGGGTCCGGTACACCGCGCTGATCACCGCCGGGATCGGCATCGTCGCCTACTTCCCGCTGCAGTGGCTGTTCGACCAGGACGTCAACCTGTGGGTCATCTTCGGGCTCGCGCGTCGAGCGCGATCCTCATCGGCGTGCTCGTCGGGTACGCGGTCGGCGGCTTCGACAGGGGCCTGTCGGCGCGTACCGGGGCGATCACGGCCGTGCTGATCGGCGTCGTGCTGTTCATCGACCGGGCGATGCAGTCCTGGGCCGAGTACTCGGCCTCGCCGGTCATCCGCAACCGTCCGATCAAGACGATCGGCGACAGCGAGGACCGCCTCACCGGCTCGTTCTGGGTGATCACCAACGACACGTTCAGCCACCTCATCTTGCCGACGCTGGCCCTGATGCTGATCTCGGTGGCCACCTACACCCGGTACTCGCGGGCGAGCATGCTCGAGGTCCTGAACCAGGACTACATCCGCACGGCGCGGGCCAAGGGCCTCACCAACCGCACCGTCGTCGTGCGCCACGCCTTCCGCAACGCCCTGATCCCGCTGGCCACCATCGTGGCCTTCGACATCAGCGGCATCGTCGGCGGCGCCGTGATCACCGAGACGGTGTTCGAGTGGGAGGGCATGGGCCGGCTCTTCGTCGACGGGTTGCGCGACATCGATCCCAACCGGGTGATGGCCTTCTTCGTCGTCACCGGGATCTTCGCCGTCGTCTTCAACCTCTTGGCCGACATCACCTACGCCGCGCTCGACCCGCGGATCAGGATCGGGGACTGAGATGAGCATCGAAGAGCATCGCCCCGACGTCGAGTACGACGCGGTCGACAAGTCAGCCTGGCGAGCGCCGACGAGCAGTCCTACGAGCAGGCCGAGGTCGCCGGCCTGAGCCAGGGCCAGATCGTCCGTCGCCGCTTCTTCCGCCACCGGGCGCGATGGCCGCGTTGATCGTGCTGTTGCTCATCGTCGTCCTGGCGACGACCAGCATCGGCTGGGGGCCGATCCCCGGATGGTGGAAGTGGAGCTACACCGACCTCGTCCCGACACAGTCCGGTGACGGGGCACCGACGATGTCGCTGCGCCCGACGTGGCTCGGTGGCGACGGCATCCACCTCGGCGACCACCCGTTCGGGCTCGACAACGAGCTCGGCAAGGACATGTTCGCGATGACCATGCGGGGGGTGCAGACGAGCCTCGTCGTGATCTTCGTGCTCGGCGTCCTCGCCACGACGATCGGCGTCGTCATCGGTGCGCTGTCCGGCTACTACGGACGCTGGGTCGACAGCGCCCTGATGCGCTTCACCGACGTCATCATCGTCATCCCGCTGCTCGCTCATCACCGCCGTCGCCGGGTTCGCCCTCGGGCTGCGACGGGCATGTGGCCCGTGGCCTTGGCCCTCGGCCTGTTCACGTGGACCGGGCTGGCCCGTCTCGTGCGGGCCGAGTTCCTCGCCCTGCGCGAGCGCGAGTTCGTCGACGCCGCCCGAGTCGCCGAACGCGCCCGACCGGCGGATCATCTTCAAGCACATCCTGCCCAACACGGTCGGGACGATCGTCGTGAGCGTCACGTTGCTGATGGGCGCCGGGATCCTGACCGAGGCCGCGCTGGGGTTCCTCGGCTTCGGCGTGCAAGCGCCCCAGGTCTCGCTCGGCACGCTCGTCAGCGACTACGACGGCGCCTACTCGAGCCGCCCGTGGCTGTTCCTGTGGCCGGGCGTGTTCGTCGTCGCCATCGTGCTGTGCCTGCAGTTCATCGGTGACGGCCTGCGCGACGCGTTCGACCCCCGCCAGAAGCGGATCCCGAAGCGCAAGGACCTCGAGCCGAGCAGGCTCGCGAGGCGGGTCGCCACGACGCTCGCGACGTCGACGCCCCGGCCCACGGCGCGGAGCCGGCGTGACCTCAGAGCAACGACACGATGCCGGCGGCCAACAGCGCCAGACCGGCGATGAGGCTCCCGAGGTGCCAGCGCACCGGCGGGCGGTCCTGCTCCAGGCGCGGGTCGTCGAGGTGACCGGCGCGCCGCAGCGCATCCCAGCGATCGCGGATCACGACCGCCGCGCTGCCCGACGGCGAGTCCGGGAGGTCGCCGGGCGCCATCGTGCCCGACGGGGCGACGACCGGCTGACGACGCCGATCGGCGAGCGTGCGCAGCGCGCCTCGGGCGCCGGGAGCCGGCGCGCTCCACGCGGTGTACTGGCCCCAAGCCGTGTCGAGCGTGAGCGCCCACTTGGTGTCGATGTCGCGCAGCGCCGGCCACGGGATGCGGATCGTGCGAGTCACGTTGACCACCTCCACGCCGGCGTCGGACACCTCGACGCGCGGGCGCCAGAACGTCGCCCAGCACCCGCCGCCGACGAGCAGCGCCCACGGCAGCATGCGGGCGCCGTCGGCCCAGCCGCCCTGCAGCACCGCGATCACCACCATCGCCGCGCTGATCAGCGCGATCACGACGGTCAGCAGGCGGCCGTACCACGGCCGGACCACCTCGATCATCCCGCCATCGTGCCAGCGGTCGGCGCCGCCGCGGTCGTTCGCGCTGGGCGCTGCTCGTGACGAGCGCAGCCGAGGGGCGCGAGGCCGCCGAGACCGTCGTCGCCGTCCGCGACCTCGACGTCGACTTCTGGGTCGACGGCACCTGGTACCCGGCCGTCAAGCAGGTGTCGTTCGACCTCGCGCGCCGGGGAGACGATGGCGATCGTCGGCGAGTCCGGGTCGGGCAAGTCGACGATCGCGCTGGCGATGATGGGCCTGCTGCCGGTCAACGCCTCCGTGCACGGGTCGATCCTGGTCGGTCCGACGCGAGGTCGTCGGGCTCGACGCCCGCGCGCTGCGCTCGATGCGTGGCCGGGTCGTCTCGATGATCTTCCAGGAGCCGATGACGGCGCTCAACCCCGTGTACACGATCGGGTTCCAGATCGCCGAGATGCTCCGCAGCCACCAGGCGATGTCGCCGCGGCTGGCCCGCCAGCGGGCGATCGAGCTGCTCAAGCTCGTCGAGATCCCCGATCCGGAGCGGCGCATCGAGGCCTACCCGCATCAGCTGTCGGGCGGCCAGCGGCAGCGGGCGATGATCGCCCAGGCGCTGGCGTGCGACCCCTCGGTGCTGGTCGCCGACGAGCCGACGACCGCCCTCGACGTCACGGTGCAGGCCGAGATCCTCAAGCTGGTGCGCGATCTGCGCGACCGCATCGGCGGCGAGCATCCTGCTCATCACCCACGACATGGGCGTCGTCGCCGACATCGCTGATCGCCTCATCGTGATGCAGCGTGGCGATGTCGTCGAGGAAGGCACCGCCGAGCAGGTCTTCAAGCGGCCCCGCGACGCGTACACCCAGCGAGCTGCTGGGCGCCGTGCCCCACCTCGGGGCGATCGTCTCCAACGAGTTCGAGGCCGATCGCGAGCCGGCGCAACCGACCGGTGACGTCCCCGCGGTGGCACCCGTCGTCGACCTCGGCGACGTCGCCATCGAGTACCCCAAGCGCGGCCGCGGCGTCGCGTTCCGAGCCGTGGACGACGTCACGATGTCGATCGGCATGGGCGAGGTCGTCGGGCTGGTGGGGGAGTCGGGGTCGGGCAAGACCACGATCGGCCGGGCCATCGTCGGGTTGCTGCCCTTCGTCGAGGGCGAGGCCGACGTGCTCGGCACGAACATGGTCGGCATCTCCAAGGACGACCTCCGCAAGGTGCGGCGCGACGTCAGCTTCGTCTTCCAGGACCCCGGGTCGTCGCTCAACCCGCGGCTGCCGATCGGGGAGTCGATCGGCGAGCCGCTGCTGTTGCAGAAGATCGCCAAGGGCGCCGAGCTGAGCAAGCGCGTGGAGGCGCTGCTCGATCGGGTCCACCTGTCCCGCGACCTGCGCAACCGCTACCCCCACGAGCTCTCCGGCGGACAGCGCCAGCGGGTCGGCATCGCCCGAGCCCTGGCCCTCGATCCCCGGCTGCTGATCGCCGACGAGCCCACCTCGGCGCTCGACGTCTCGGTGCAGGCACGGGTGCTCGACCTGTTCCAGGAGCTGCAGCGGGAGATCGGCTTCGCGTGCCTGTTCATCTCCCACGACCTGGCGGTGGTCGAGGTCCTGGCGCGACGCATCGCGGTGCTCGAGAAGGGCCACCTCGTGGAGTTCGGGCACGCGCGAGCAGATCCTCACCGAGCCGCAGGAGCTCTACACCCGCCGGCTGCTGGCGGCCGTGCCGGTGCCCGACCCCGACGAGCAGCGCCTGCGCCGAGGCGAGCGCGACGCCCTGCTGGCCGGGGACCGCGACGCGGTCGCCCGCTCGGCCGTCAACCTCACCCGCCCGACCGATGTGTCGCCATGGTCGCCGGAGGGACAAGGCGGTGCGTCCCCGGAGGGACAGGGCAGTGAGTCGCCGGATGCCGGCGTGGAGCCACCGGACGAAGAGGTCGAGCCACCGACGTCCAGCAAGTTGTAACGGCCGTTCCGGCGCAGTGCGATGTCGGAACTGCTATGTTCGAGTCGCCCCACCGATCGGGGAGGACGATGGGGATTCGACAACTGGTTCATGAGGCCGGCAGCGCTGTGGCGCTGCCCATCCGTGGACCTCGCGTCCGCGACCTCCCTCCCATCTTGATCCCATGAGGAGGACCACCACGTGAGCAACATGAGGCGCAGCAAGCGGCTCGTGGCCCTCGCAGCCGGCCTGTCCCTGATCGCCCTCGCCGCATGCGGCGACGACGATGACGGCGGCTCGGCAGCTACCACAGCCCCTGCTGGCACCAGCGGGTCGGAGACGACCGCGGCAGCAGAGACGACGACGGCGTCGAGCGATGCCACCGAGACGACCGAAGGGTCGGAGACCACGGCCGCAGGTGTCGCACCAAGCGGCGACACGGCGATGACCTTGACGATCGACGTGAACCCGGACGCCGTCTGGGAGGACGGCACCCCGATCACGTGGGAGGACTTCCAGTGCACGTGGCAGGCCGCGCTCAACACGCCCGGCTCGCTCGTCACTGCGGGCTACGACCAGATCACGTCCGTCGACAAGGGGACGAGCGACCAGCAGGCCGTCGTCAGCTTCAAGACGGTGTACGCGCCGTACAAGTCGCTGTTCAACGCGGCGACCGTGGCCGTCATCAAGAAGGCTGCGGTCGAGGACTGCATGGACATCTCCGCCGACTTCAGCGACCTGATCCCGATCTCCGGGCGCAACGTGAAGATGGAGTCGTGGTCCCCGAGCCAGTCGGTCTTCGTTCCCAACGACAAGTACTGGGGCGACGACAAGATGGTGTCCAAGAAGGTCGTCATGGTCCCCCAGACCGACCAGACCACCGAGCTGGCCTCGATCAAGGGCGGACAGGTCGACTTCGTCTACCCGCAGCTCAGCGACGCCATCAGCTCCGTGGTGGGTGACCCGAACATCAAGCTCGACATCAAGAACGGTGGCGACTTCGAGGCGATCTACTTCCAGCAGTTGAAGGGTCCGTTCGCCGACGACGACTTCCGTGCGGCGTTCTCGCAGTCGATCGACCGCCAGGCGCTCTTCGACCAGATCTACGGCCCGATCTTCGTGGCTGCTGGGACCAAGGGCGAGCTGCTCAACTGCGGCTCGATCACGCCCGGCCCGTACTGCCCGACGGACAACTTCCAGAACACCTACGACCCGGCTGCCGCTGAGAAGACCCTCACCGACGCCGGATGGGTCAAGGGCGGGGACGGCTACTGGGCCAAGGACGGGGCTGCGGCCCCGGAGATCCGCTGGGTCATCAACGCCGGCAACAAGCGCCGTGAGGACACGCAGGCGTACCTGATCCCGCTGCTCCAGCAGGCCGGTTTCAACGTCGTCGCCGACAACTGCGACGCCGACTGCGTCTTCCAGCAGCGGCTGCCAACCCTCGACTACGACATGGGCATGTTCATCCAGACGGCCCCGCCGGACCCGACGTTCCTGACCCCGCTCTACACGTGCGATCAGATCCCGTCGGACGCCAACGGCCAGAAGGGCGCCAACCAGTCCGGTTGGTGCAACGAGGAGGCCTCCAAGGCGCTCCACGACGCCGACGTCACGACGGACGAGAAGGCCCGTACGGACCTGATCTGGAAGGCGCTCAAGCTGCAGGACACGGACCACGTGCTGCTGCCGCTGTTCACCTTCCCGAAGACGAGCGTGTGGCGCACCGACAAGGTCGGCGGCCCGGTGCCGGACGAGACGCGGAACTTCCGCGGCTTCAACAACTTCCCGCTGTGGACCGACACCGACGGTGACGGCCAGGTCGTCATCGGCGCCGAGCAGTGGCCGTCCTGCCTGAACCCGATCACGGAGTGCGCCAACTCGTCGTGGGCAGTGTGGACCGCAGCGTTCCCCCTGCTCCCAGGCGTGTGGGACACCACCGAGGATGGGCAGTTCAAGGCCTCGAACCTCGTGACCGGAGAGCCCGTCATCAAGGTCCTCTGAACGCACCACCGTTCAGAACCTCGTAACCTCAGTTCGTGGGGCCGGCTGCGGCCGGCCCCACGGGCAACCTTGAACCACCGACCGGGGAGGGGGTGGCAGTGTTCCGTTTCATCGTCAGGCGGCTCATCTGGGCCGTACCGACGTTGCTGATCGTGACGTTCCTCGTCTACTGCGCGATCCGAGTCGGCACCGACCCGGTGGCCAGCTACCTGCGCGCCAACGCCAGGGCCAGCCAGGCCAAGGTCGATCAGTACATCGAGGACAACGGCCTCTACACCGGCTTCGGCGGCTACGTGAAGGGCTACTTCAAGTGGCTCGGCCAGTTCCTGACCGGGAACTGGCCCAACAGCATCAAGGGCAACCGCGAGGTGTGGCCGCCGCTCAAGGACGCGATGGCCAACTCGCTCCGCCTCGGTGGCATCGCCGCCTGCCTCGGCATCATCATCGGCTGCACGTTCGGCGTGTTCTCGGCGCTGAAGCCGGGTTCGATGCGCGACGGCGGGATCAACACCTCGGCCCTCGTGATGCTCTCCATCCCGCCGTTCGTCTCCGCCGTCATCCTGCAGCTGATCTTCGCCGTCTACACCCAGCAGTGGTTCCCGAACGCCACGTGGCTGCACTTCCCGACGTCGGGCGTGTACCCGCCGGGACAGGACGGCTTCGACCTCGTCGAGATGCTCCGCTACCTCACGCTGCCGGTCATCGTCGTCGCGATCCAGACCGTCGCGGTCTACACCCGCTACATGCGGGCCTCCCTGCTCGACGTGCTGAACAGCGACTACCTGCGCACCGCTCGCGCCAAGGGCATCAGCGAGCGCACGGTCCTCGTCAGGCACGCCATGCGCAACGCCATGCTCCCGATCGTCACCCTCGCCGCGCTCGACTTCGGAGCGCTCTTCGGTGGTCTCATCATCACCGAGAACATCTTCGAGTACCCGGGGATGGGCAAGTTCTTCCTCACCGCGTACGGGAATGGCGACTTCCCAGAGCTGATGCCGTGGATGGTCATCGTCGTCATGGCGGTCATCATCTTCAACCTGCTCGCCGACCTGTCCTATGCCTTCCTTGATCCGAGGATCCGCCTGTGACCGAGCTCATGAACCCCACGCTCCTCGAACCGTCGGCACCGACGGAGGAGATCCCGGAGAGCGACGGACGCGCAAGGTCTCCGGCGCAAGTCGTTGTCGCCGCGCCAGATGGCGTGGCGCCGCTACCGCACCCACAAGCCGGCGATGATCGCCACGGTGATCCTGCTGCTGATGGTGCTCTTCGTGCTGTTGGCGCCGATCACGGCCCGCTATGGCGTCGACGAGGCCGTCTTCAAGTCGTCGCCGGGCAATCCGAACAACTACCTGTCGCCGCGCGAAGGTCGCATGGCTCGGGACCGACGCGATCGGTCGCGACATGTACAGCCGGCTGATCTACGGCACCCGCGTGTCGCTCGCCATCGGGCTGGCCGCGGCCATCATCGGCGTCGTCATCGGCACCGCCACCGGCGCGTGGGCCGGGATCAGGGGCGGCTGGTTCGACGACGTGCTGATGCGGGTGACCGACATCTTCTTGGCCTTCCCGTTCCTCGTCGCCCTGCTCGTCATGCGCAACATGCTGGCCGAGATCCCGTGGCTCGAGCCGATCATCGGCGAGCGCACGTCGATCCGCTTCACCGTCCTGCTGCTCGCCGTGTTCGGCTGGATGGGCGTCGCCCGCGTCGTGCGCGGCCAGGTGCTGGCCCTCAAGGAACGCGAGTTCATCGAGGCGTCCCGGGCCCTCGGTGCGACCAACCGGCGCATCGTCGTGCGCCACCTGCTGCCGAACTCGATCGGTCCGATCCTCGTCGCCATGACGTTCGCCGTCGTCGCCGCCGTGATCGCCGAATCGACGCTCGGGTTCTTCGGCTACGGACCGCAGCCGGGCTCCGGGACGACGTCGCTCGGGCTGCTCGTCGGCGGGTCGAGCGAGAACGTGCTCACCGGCAACTGGTGGATGGTCGTGTTCCCATGCGCGATGCTGCTGCTCGTCGCGCTGACGATCAACCTCGTCGGCGACGGCCTGCGCGACGCCACGGACCCCAAGCTGCAGCGGGGCTGAGGTGACCGACACGGCGGGTGTCGAGGACGCGGACACCACGATCGATCCGGCGAGCGATGCCCGTGGACGAGCTGCCGGCGCGCGGGCGACTGACGCCGTCCTCAAGCTGCGCGACTTCCGCGTCACGTTCCCGACCCTCTTCGGCGACGTCAAGGCGGTCCGCGGCATCGACCTCGACGTCGGTGCCGGCGAGATGCTCGGGATCGTCGGCGAGTCCGGCTCCGGCAAGTCGGTGACGTTCCTCGGCCTGATGGGCCTGCTGCCGAAGTCGGCCCGCGTCGAGGGCTCGGCCACCGTCGGCGGCCTCGAGCTCGTCGGCGCGCGAAGAAGGTGACCAACCGGGTGCGCGGCCAACGGGTGGCGATGATCTTCCAGGACCCGCTCTCGGCGCTCAACCCCGTGCACCGCATCGGCGACCAGATCGTCGAGATGATCCGGTCGCACCAGGAGCGTCGGCAAGAAGCAGGCGTGGGAGAAGGGCGGTCGACCTGCTCGACATCGTCGGCATCCCGCAGCCGCGCGATCGGGCTGCGCAGTACCCGCACGAGTTCTCCGGCGGCATGCGCCAGCGGGTGATGATCGCCATGGCGATCGCCAACGATCCCGAGGTGCTGATCGCCGATGAGCCGACGACCGCCCTCGACGTGACGGTGCAGGCGCAGATCCTCGAGGTGCTGCAGCGCGTGCAGCGCGAGATGCACACGGCCGTCGTGCTGATCACGCACGACCTCGGTGTTGTCGCCCGCGTCGCCGACCGCGTCCAGGTCATGTACGCCGGGCGGGCGGCCGAGCGGGGCGACGTCGGCCCGATCTTCGATCACCCCAGCCATCCGTACACGCGCGGCCTGCTGTCGAGCATCCCGGCGTTGGGCCGCGAACGGCTGTCGCCGATCCCCGGCTCGCCGCCGAACATGGTCGACCCACCATCGGGCTGCGCGTTCCGTGTCCGGTGCCCGTTCGCCATCCCGGCGTGCGCCGAGGGGCTGCCGGAGCTGGTGCCGTTCGAGCGATCTCGCAACGGCGTGCATCCGAGCCGGCGACCTCGTCGCCCAGGAGAGCGTCCCGTCATGAGCATCGAGACGAACGGCGCAACGGCGGAGGAGCCGGTCGTCGAGGTGAAGGACCTCGTCAAGGTCTTCCCCGTCCGCCGGGCCAAGGGCCTGCGGGTGACCAAGCGCCTCGTCCAGGCGGTGTCCGACGTGTCGTTCTCGATCGCTCGTCGCGAGACGCTCGGCCTGGTCGGCGAGAGCGGCTCCGGCAAGTCGACGCTCGGGCGTTGCGTGCTGCAGCTGATCGACCCGAGCGCCGGCTCGGTGAAGTACAAGGGGAGAGAGCTCGTCGGGCTGACACGCGACGACCTGCGCCCGCTGCGTCGCGAGATGCAGATGGTGTTCCAGGATCCGTACGCGTCCCTCGATCCTCGACTCACCGTCGGTAGCGCGATCAGGGAGCCGTTGCAGATCCACAAGATCGGCGGCGACCACCGCAAGAAGATCAACGATCTGCTCGAGCTGGTCGGGCTGTCGCCGGATCACGCCAGCCGCTATCCCCACGAGTTCTCCGGTGGCCAGCGCCAGCGCGTCGGCATCGCCCGCGCCCTGGCCCTCGACCCCACGTTCATCGTGTTGGACGAGCCGGTCTCGGCGCTCGACGTGTCGATCCAGGCCGGCGTCATCAACCTGCTGCAGGACCTCCAGGCCGAGCTCGACCTGACCTACCTGTTCATCGCCCACGACCTGTCGGTGGTGCGCCACATCTCCGACTACGTGGCCGTGATGTACCTCGGGAAGCTGATGGAGGTGGGGCCGGCCGAGGAGCTGTACATCCGCGCCGCCCACCCGTACACCCAGGCGCTGCTGTCGGCGATCCCGGAACCGGATCCCGTGATCGAGCGGGAGCGGGAGCGGATCATGCTCGTCGGTGACATCCCGAGCCCGATCGATCCGCCCAGCGGATGCCGCTTCCGGACCCGCTGCCCCAAGGCCCAGCCGCGCTGCGCCGTCGAGGAGCCGGAGCTCATCGATCGCGGGTTCGGTCACCCCATCGCGTGCCACTACCCGGAGCGCCTCCCCGAGCTCGTGCCGAACGTCGACTTCGCAGACGACTCGGTAGGCTGACCGGCCGTGCGCGACATCATCCTCTACCTGGTGCTGGTCATCAACGTCGTGGCGATGGTCGGCATGGTGGCCGGCATCCTGATGCACAGCGGACGTGGTGGAGGCCTGTCGGACATGTTCGGCGGCGGCGGTGGCGCAGCCCTCGGATCCTCGGCGGCCGAGCGCAACCTCACCCGGATCACGGCCTGCTTCGCGATGACGTGGGTGCTCAGCGTCGTCGCGTTGTCGTTCCTCCTCCAGCGGACGTAGGCGCCACCGGCCCGGTCCGGTAGATTCGGGTGCCCACCACGTCGGAGTGGCGGAATGGCAGACGCGCTAGCTTGAGGTGCTAGTGAGCTACTAATGCTCGTGGGGGTTCAAGTCCCCCCTCCGACACTGACGACGTACCTGGTCAGAGCCATCACGCAGGCTCCCAGGTGTGTCGGCGATCAGCGTCGTCGCGATCGACGGGCGGACCGAGGAGGCACGCGGCCACGAGCGGTGGGATAGCGGATTCGTATTACCCCTCGGACGCCGGCACGACGAAGGTGGTGGGGGATTCGCTCGATCGAGGAGGGGACGATGCCGAGTACTCAGTCCGATGCGCTCCGGGACCACTTCCAGTCGATGTCGGACCGGATGGCCGCCAACCCCGAGATGGAGCTGCGGACGTTGCGGTCGATGCTGGAGGAGCTCGCCGACCGGGCGGCCGAGCCGACGCAGGTCACCTACGAGGAGGTCGACGCCGGCGGGATCCCTGCGCTCTGGTGCCAACCGCTCGACGCCGCCGGCGATCGGGTCATCCTGTACACCCACGGTGGCGGGTTCGTCTCGAACACGATGCACAGCCATCGCAAGCTGGCCGCCCACCTCGCCAAGGCCGCCGGCGCCCACGCCCTGGTGATCGACTACCGGCTGGCGCCCGAGCACCCGTTCCCTGCTCAGCTCGACGATGCCGTGACGGCGTACCGCTGGCTCCTCGCCGAGGGGATCGAACCGGGCCACATCGCCACGGCCGGCGACTCGGCTGGCGGCAACCTGGCGACCGCGGTCGTGCTCAAGCTCCGCGAGGACGGCCTCCCGCTCCCGGCCGCCATCGTCGGGTTGTCGCCCTGGTACGACATGGAGTGCAACGGCCCGACGCTGCAGAGCAACGCAGCAACTGATGCGCTCGTGGCCGAGGGGGTCGTGGAGAGCATGTCGGCGATGTTCCTCGGCGAGGCGGGCTCCCGTCAGGATCCGCTGGCGAACCCGCTGTACGCCGACGCCACCGGCCTGCCACCGATCTACCTGACGGCAGGAACCCACGAAGCCTTGCAGGACAACGCCGAACGCTTCGCCGACACCGCCAAGAACGCCAACGTCGAGGTGGTCCTGGAGCTGGAGGACGGCATGCAGCACGTGTTCCAGTTCATGGCCGGACGGGCACCGGAAGCCGACGAGTCGATCGCCCGCATCGGGGTGTGGCTGCGCGAGCGCCTGGACGTCGCCCGATGAGCGCGACCACCGAGGACGTGGTGCGGACCGATTGCCTGGTGATCGGGGCCGGGTTCGGGGGACTGCGGATGCTCTTCGAGCTGCGCCAGCGCGGCTTCAGCGGCAAGGTCCTCGAAGCGGGCACCGATGTCGGTGGCACCTGGTACTGGAACCGCTACCCGGGCGCCCGCACCGACTCCGAGTCATGGGTGTACTGCTTCTCGTTCGACGACGACCTCCAGCAGGAGTGGGACTGGCAGGAGCGGTTCCCGGCCCAGCCCGAGGTGCTGAGCTACCTGGGCCACGTGACCGATCGCTTCGACCTGCGGCGGGACATCGAGTTCAGCACGCGTGTCGCCCGTGCCGTCTACGACGAGGAGACGGCCGAGTGGGCGGTCACCACGGAGGACGGCCGGGAGTTCCGTTCGACGTTCCTCGTGACGGCGACCGGACCGCTCTCGCTGCCACTCGATCCGCCGTTCCCCGGCCTCGACGACTTCCGCGGCGACTGGTACCTGACGGCACGTTGGCCGAAGGAGCCAGTCGACCTGCGTGGCAAGCGGGTCGGGATCGTCGGCACCGGTGCCACCGCGGTGCAGGTCATCCCGCTCGTCGCCGAGCAGGCCGAGCACCTCACCGTGTTCCAGCGGACACCGAACTTCGTGATCCCGGCGCGCAACCGGCGCCTCACCGACGACGAACGCCAGGCGATCAAGGAGCGCTACGACGCGATCTGGGACCAGACGCAGCGCCAGGTGTTCGCCTTCCCGATGGAGGCCGCCGGTCGCATCGGGAGCGACGTGGCCGCCGACGACGTCCAAGGGATCCTCGAGGACGGCTGGCGCACGGGTGGGTTCCAGTTCCTCTTCGAGACGTTCGACGACCTGCTCGTGAACGAGGAGCTGAACGAGGCCACCGCGGAGTTCATCCGCTCCAAGATCCGCGAGACGGTGGATGACCCCGAGACCGCTGAGCTGCTGAGCCCGAAGGGATATCCCGTCGGTGGGAAGCGACCACCCCTCGGGCACGGGTACTACGAGACGTACAACCGCCCGAACGTCGAGCTCGTCGACATCAACAACGCGCCGATCGAGCGGATCACCGCGAGCGGGCTGCGGACCGCGGCGGCGGAGTACGACTTCGACGTCCTCATCTTCGCCACCGGCTTCGACGCGATGACCGGCACCCTGATGGCGATCGACATCGTCGGGCGCGAGGGGCAGACCATCCGCCAGCGGTGGGAGCAGGGTCCTGAGACCTACCTCGGCCTCGCCGTCGATGGCTTCCCGAACCTGTTCATGATCTCGGCCCCGCAGTCGCCGTTCGCCAACATCCCTGTCGTGATCGACAACGCCGTGAAGTGGATCGGCACGGCCCTCACGCACGTCGAGCAGTCCGGGCTGCGCACCTTCGAGCCGACGACGGATGCCGTCCAGGAGTGGTGCGCACTGATGAACACGATCCTCGACGCCACGCTCCTGGGGCGCGGGGAACGGGTCAACTCCTGGTTCCTCGGCGCCAACGTGCCTGGCAAGCCGCACGTCGTGCTGTTCTACTTCGGCGGCGCCAACAACTACTTCGACACGATCCACGGCGTGGCAGCACGCGGCTACGAGGGCTTCGAGTCGAGCAGCGCGGTCGCTGCGGTCGGCTGACGCAGGCCACGATCCCCACGACTAGCGTCCCTCCGGGGATGCTCGCCCGGGGGGTCGTAGCGCATGGATGTCCGACAGCTCAAAGCGTTCGTCGCCGTCGCAGAAGAGGGCAGCATCCATGCCGGCGCGCGTCGTCTGATGATCGCCCAACCCGCGGTGTCGACCACACTGCGCCGGCTCGAACGCGAGCTGGGCACCCGGCTCGTCACCCGCTCGCCGCGCGGCATCGAGCTCACATGTGCGGGCCGCGAGTTCTACGCCCGGGCCGATGAGCTGGTGCACCGGTTCGACGACCTGGCGCTCGTCCACGATCGAGCGACCGAGTCGTCGCGACCGCTCCGGGTCGGACTGCTGTGCGGCGTGGTCGCCGCCGGTGAGCTCACCGCGCCGATCGTGATGGCGTTCCGCCACCGCCATCCTCGCTACGACGTCGAGCTGGTCGACCTCACGATCGGCGACCACGTCGACGCGCTGCTCGATGGTCGAGTCGACGTGGCCATCGTGCGGCCGCCGTACTTCGCCGATCCGATCGACACGGTGCCGCTGTTCGCCGAGCCCGTCGTGCTGTGCGTCAACCAGGCCAGCCCGCTCGGCGACGCCACGAGCCTGCTCATCGACGACCTCTTGGACGAGCCGTTCGTCGGGCTCGTCAACGCCCCGCCGCGCTGGATGGACTTCTGGCACCTCGCCCCGCAACGGGCGACGGATGGGCCGACCCGACCCGACCCCGCCGTCACCCTCGCGGCGCTGCAGCTCACGCTCCTGTGTGAGCAGGTGTCCCAGCCGGTCGCCGCCTCCGCGTGGCGCTACGGCATGGCGTCGCCCCTCCTGCGCAGCATCCCGATCACCGACGCGCCACCGTCCATCGTCGCCGTCGGTCGGCGTCACGGCGAAGACCGGCCGGACATCGACGCCTTCACGTCGTGTGCCCGAGAGGTGTGCGCCGGCATGATCGGGCTCGTCCCGAACGCGACGGCGGCGTGACCGACCGCGCCGGCTGATCCAGCCCTCGGCTGCCTCGCCCGTCGCCGGCGTCGAGGGAGCGGTCGCGTGTCCTCTCGGTCAGCGCCCTTCGGCGCCGACCAGTGCATAGGCAACGGTGCACGGCTGCGCGCTCTTGTTGCGCCACGCGTGCCGCGTCCCGTTCTGCACGACGACGTCGCCAGGGCTGAGGTGGACCTCAGCGCCATCGTCGAGCTCGAGCCACAGCTCACCTGACAGCACGACGCCGATGTCGACGGTCTGCGTGGTGTGCATGCCCGGGTTGTCGGCCTCGAGGAACTCGCCTGCGCCTGGCAGCAGCGTGTCGACGTCCTCGGGGAGGCCGGCGGCGTCGTCGCCGGACGAGTCCGGCGGGAACGTGGCGACGATGTACCGGAACCCTGCGGCGGGTGGGAAGAACGTCGTGTACGACGGCGAGTTGCCGTCGTTCGGCGCCGTGAACGTGCCGTCGACACCCCACACGTCGTACATCGTCCCGGAGCCGGCCACGAACGTGCCCTCCACCTCGGTGTCGCTCACGAACACCGACTTCCCCGACTGGTCGACCCCGGTCACGATTCGTCTCGGCATGATCTTTCCCCTTCGTCGTTGACACTGACGTCCTTAGCACGTCCGTCCGTCGAGGCGTCGCCGGTGGTGATGGCAGGCTTCGCGACATCGACGCCCTCATCGTGCACAGCCCGCTCGTCGGGCCGACGACGACCCGAGCGCTGGCGGACGCACTCGCCGATCGCGGGTGGACGACCAGTGCGCCGGATCTCCGTGGGTCCCTGAGCTCGCCGCAGACCTTCGCCGCCGCCGCCGCCGCCTCGCAGGCCGGCCGCGACGTGGATGTCGTCATCGGTCACTCCGGCGCCGGCGCCGTGCTGCCCGTGATCGCCCACGAGGTGAACGCAGCGGTGACGGTGTTCGTCGACGCCGTCGTTCCCGACGCCGCGACGATCGTCAGGACCTCGGTCGGGCTGCTCGCGCTCATCGACCAGCTCCCGGCTGTCGACGGCCTGCTTCCTCCGTGGCACGAGTGGTGGCCGCCCGAGATCTTCGCCCGGCTCGTGCCGGACGAGCGTCTGCGAGCAGCGGTGGCGGCCGAGAACCCGATGCTCTCGCGAGCGTTCTACGACGAGCCGATCACCCTCCCCGAGCTGTGGTGGCGACGACCGGCCGGGTTCCTCCAGCTGAGCCCCGCCTACGAGGAAGAGCGATCCCGCGCTGAACAGTGGGGATGGCCGACGGGCCGGCTCGAGGGACGGCACCTCGCCCTCCTCACCCGCCCCGGTGACGTCGCCGACGCCGTGATGCTCCTCACCACTGCGGCGCAGCAGCCGCAGCGGTAGCTGGCGCCCGGCGCGATCATGTCGGCATGACGACGATCGGGGTGCTCCATCCTGGCGAGATGGGGGCTGCGATCGCCGCCGGGTTCCGGGCCGGTGGGGCGGATGTGGTGTGGGTGGGCGCCGGACGCAGTCCCGCGACGCTGGCGCGCGCGGTGACCGCCGGGCTGCGCGACGTGCACTCGCTCGGCGCGCTCGTTGCGGAGGTCGATGTCGTCGTGTCGGTGTGCCCGCCCGACGCCGCCGTGAGCCTGGCCGAATCGGTGGCGGCCTGCGGGTTCGCCGGCACCTACGTCGACGCCAACGCGATCTCGCCGGCCACCGCCGGCGCCGTTGACGAGCACGTGTCCGCCGGCGGCGCGCGCTACGTCGATGGCGGCATCATCGGCGGGCCGGACGCACCCCGGTTGTTCCTCGCCGGCGCCGACGCCGCCCAGGTGGCCATCGAATGCGGTGACCCGGTCGAGTCGGTGGTGCTCGACGGCGGCCCGTACTCCGCCTCGGCACTGAAGATGGTCTACGCCGGCTGGACCAAGGCGACGACGGCGCTGCTCCTCGCGCTGGTGACGGCGGCCCGTGAGCTCGGGGTCGAGGAGGCGTTACGTGCCGAGTGGGGGCGTTCGCAGCCGGCACTCGACCGGCGCCTCGACGGCGCGGTGGCGAGCACCCGCAAGGCATGGCGGTGGGAGGGCGAGATGGTGGAGATCGCCCGGACGCTCGAAGGTGCCGGCCTGCCCGGTGGGTTCCACCTCGCCGCGGCGGACGTGTTCGCCCGGCTCGCCGCGCTGAAGGACGGCCCGGCGGTCCTCGACGAGGTGCTCGCGCTGCTCGCCGGCTGACCGTCGCCGGGGTCTAGAAGGCGCGGGCGAGGTGCTCGATCAGAGCGCGGGCCAGCTCGGACTGGGTCGTGACGGGCGCCTGCTCCGGCAGGAACATGGCGTGCCGGCGCGTCCCGTGCGCGAACGGACCGACCACTCGCCATCGTCCTCGACGACGAGCCGCATCATTGACGACATGAGGTCGTCGCGCACCGACCGCGGCTGGTGGGTGCGCCAATGGCCCAGCCATTCGAGCATCGCGCCGGGCGTCCAGCGGGCCTCGATCTGCCCGCTCGCCGGTCGATCCTCGGCCGCCCACTCCTCCAGCCGTTGGTGATCGTTGCGATGGTGAACGACGAGACCCGAGAAGTAGCCCGGCACGTTGGGGCGATCGAAATGACGAAGGAAGACGGTGAGCAATCGAGCGAAGTCGGGCTCGGCCGTACCGACGATGCCGACGTCGATCCGCTGTCCCGTCGCGAGCGCTCGCAGCTGCACGTCGTGAGGTGCTGGGTCGGCCGCGACGGCGGCGAACATCCACTCGCTCGGCTCGACGACCGGCGGGTGGAACCTGGTGCTCACAGCGGGCAGTGAACCACACGGTGCTGGCGCGGCGACGGCCGCGTCCAGCTCCGAGCTGCGCAGCGGCCGAGGCCGCTGGCGTTGGTGTTGGCGTTGCCGAAGCGATGCGCCGGGGGGTGTTGGGGTCGCCCCCCGGCGCACGTCCGCTCAGCAGTGCGGGAGCCCGGTGGGCGGGCTGATCGAGCCGCGGTGGACGTAGGCCGCGATGCCGCTGTGGTTGACCTTGAACCACGTGTGGGTGTCGTCCATGTACTCGCCGTCGGTCCAGCAGGTCGTCTCGACGATGTCGCCCTGGTTGAAGTGGTGGACCTGGTCGCTGTTGGTGGTGGGGTCCTCGTAGGAAAAGGTCGAGTCGATGATGACGCCGGGGCCGCTGGCGGCGTTGGCGCTGCCGGCGACTGCGGCGACGGCGCCGAGGCTGGCGAGGGTGGAGATGGTGGCGGCGGTGAGGAGCTTGCGCATTGTCAGAGTTCTTTCGTGTTGTGCGGTCGGGACGTTTTCCCGAGCCGCCAACCACGTTGCCGGTTGCGGGCTTCGCGCGGCATCGCCCGGTCGGTGGATGTGGCGGATGAACGTCGTGTCCACCGATCGGTGGAGGGGGCAGCGATGAATCGGGCTGTTGGTGTTCGTCTGAACGTGCGAGCTGAACAAGGAGCGAGTGGATGACGAAGGTGGTGGCCGACATCACGATGAGCCTCGACGGGTTCGTGACCGGCTCGAACGCAGGTCCTGGCGCGGGCCTCGGAGACGCCGGCATGCCGTTGCACGAGTGGGTGTTCAACGGCGACGAGGTCGACGAGGCGGTGCTCGCCGAAGCGATGGAGCGGAGCGGTGCCGTGGTGATGGGCCGCAACCTCTTCGACGTGGTGGACGCCCCGGACGGGTGGAACGACGAGATCGGCTACGGCGCGCACAACGTCGGTCGACCGCCGTTCTTCGTGGTGACCCACCGGCCGCCGTCGGCGGTGCGGTTGAGCCTGGACTTCTCGTTCGTCACCGACGGCGTCGCGAGCGCGGTCGACGCGGCGCGTGCGGCGTGCCCGACGGGCAAGGACGTCGTCATCATGGGAGGCGGCAACGTGATCGCCCAGGCCGTCGACCTGGACGTGGTCGACGAGGTCGTGTTGCACATCAGCCCACTCGTGTTGGGCGCCGGCACGCCGCTGTGGGCGGGAGTGGCCAGACGACAGCTCCGACAGACCGAGGTGCGCGTCTCGCCGTACGCGACCCACGTCACCTACAGCGCGAGGTAGCAGGCCCGGCGCGTGGCGGTCCGGATCGGGTGACGTGGTCGCGGCGCTGTCAATCCGCCGCAGCAAGGCGGTGCGCGGGGACGAAGCGCGCAGGTGTGCGGAACTCGCTGCGCTCCTCGGACCGCGTGGACCACCATGGGGCAGGTGGACGGTTCGCCGCCGCCTGAGGCCTACGGGCGAGTCACCAACCCGCAGCGCTACGCGAGCTTGCACGCTCGAGGCTGCTCGGCTCGTCGACGAGCTGGCATCGGCGTACGAGGTGCGACTGTCGATGGCTGAAGACCCGACCACCGACGATCGCGGCCTGTCCCGGTTCCACGTGGCAATGCTGTGTCCGAGCGCTGGCGGCGCCTGCCTGCAGATCGGGCTGACCGACTTCCCCGGCGTGGACGTCCGGTTCGGTGCCTGGATCTTCTCGCGGTTCCCTCGTTGCGGTTGTGACGCGTGCGATGAGCAGCCGGCGCAGGTCGCACGCGACATGCGCCAGTTCGTCGCCGCGCTGATCGGTGGCACGTGCGTCGAGTGGTGGGACGGCGAGCGCGCTGGCCTTCGGCATGGCGACCCCAAGGGATGGAGCTCCGGGTGGGGAGTCGTTGCCGACGACGACCCACGCCGCGCCATCGCGCCCTACACCACACAGCACCGCGCCTGGCAACGCCGAGCCACGTAGATCCTGCGTTGCCGGATGCCGTGGCGCCACCACGTCGCGCCCGGATCTCGGTCGACGTCGAGGCACCAGGGTGCGACAATCCCGGACGACCTGGGACCTCGAGGGGGATCGGAGGCGGGTGAACAGCTATCTGCAACCCGAGCGGACCGTGGAACGGCCCGACCCGTTCCCGCCGCCGGACACCGCCCGATACCTCCGCTCCTATCTGATCATGCGGGCCATGGTCGGGGCGCTCGGCATCGCCCTGCCGGTGCTCCTCATCGTGGGCGACGGCATCCCGTTCGACGGCGAGCCGTTTCCGCGTGGGTCCTTGAGCGCGTACTACTACTCGAGTGCCGCGAGAGGTGTTCGTCGGGATCCTCTGCGCAACAGCGGTGTTCCTGATCACGTACAAGGTCGTGTCGAGAACCCTCGACAACACGCTGAGCTGGGTGGCCGGCGCGGCGGTCCTCCTCGTCGCCATCTTCCCCACCGGGCGACCGAGCAAGGACGTGGCGCTCACCCCACTGCAGGATCGACTCGGCGAGGGCGTCGTGCAGGCCGTCCACTTCAGCGCCGCATTCGTGTTCATCGCCGCGCTCGCCGTGATCTGCTTGTTCTTCGGCGTTCGGGAGGGCGGGCGGCCGCCGCGGCCCAAGAAGCGCTCGCCGCGGTTCTGGCGCAACTTCCACTGGGCGTGCTCAGGAGCGATCGCCGCATCGCTCGCGTTCATCGGCATCGCCGCGCTCGCTGGTGGCCCGGCGAAGGCGCTGCTGATCGGCGAGGCGGTCTCGGTGTGGGCCTTCGGCATCTCCTGGTTGATGAAGGGCCTGGAGCTCGACTACCTCCGCACCGGCACGACCACGCCGAGCCCCGCCCGCACGGCAGACCAAGAAGACGCCGCCTAGGGATTGCGGAGGCGCGATCTGGGCGCGAAACCGTCGCAGTTCTGAGCCGGTTTCGCGCCCAGATCACGTTCTGAGACGATTCGCGCCCAGATCCACACTGTCGGATCCGTCAGGGCGGGTCGCTTGCGTCGTTGTCGAGCGCGAGGATCGCGTGCAGCGCGGCGACGAGCTCCGCGTAGCGGTCCCGGCCGATCGCTCGGGCCCACCGTTCCCCGATGTCGCGGCTGAGCTGGGCGCCGATGTCGAACAAGGACCAACCTGGCGGTGACCACGGCGGATCACCGACGCGTGAAGGTCAGGTGGGTGACGCCGGACGATGACGACACGGCCTCGATGGCGTAGCGATCTTCGATGCCCTCGGCGCCGTCCCACAGGCGAACGCCGCGGCCGAGCAGGATCGGCACCTGCACGACGTGCATGGTGTCGATGAGGCCGGCGACGAGGAAGTCGCGGATCACCGTCGGGCCACCTCCGATGCGCACGTCGAGGTCACCGGCGGCCCGGCGGGCCAGGTCGAGCGCCTCGTGCGGGCTGGCGTCGACGAAGTGGAACACGGTGCCGCCCTCCATCTCGATCGACGGACGCGGGTGGTGCGTGAGCACGAAGACCGGGGTGTGGAACGGCGGGTTCGGGCCCCACCAACCGCGCCACTCGTCGGCCGTGCCGAGATCGGTCCAGGCGCCGGTCTGCACACCGAACTTCCCCCGGCCCATGATCTCGGCACCGAACCCGACGCCGTGGCGCTCGGCGAAGGCGTGGTCCACACCGGTGGTTCCGCCGGCCTGACCCGTCATCGTGCGCCAGTACTGCGTGGCGAACATCCACTCGTGCAGGCGCTCGCCCGCATGCCCGAACGGGGCGTCGAGCGTGATGCCATCTCCGGTCCCGAACCCGTCCAGCGAGATCGAGAAGTTGTGGACGCGTACCTGGGCCATGACTGCCTCCTGATCGTTGACGGTGACACATCCCGAATGGACGCTCACAGCGGGAGGTCGGAGCGGACGGCCCGGTCTCGACATGGCAGCCGAGCAGACTTCGTGGACGCGGTAGCTTGCGGCGGCGCCGCGGGAAGTGGACCGTGGCGGCGGCCTGAAAGGGCGGTGGGGTGATGCGTACGGGAACGCGCCGTGTGGTGCTGGTGGTGGCCACGATGGTGACCGCTGCGGTGGTCGTGCCATCGCGATCGATGGCCGGGAGTGGCGACGACGCCAAGGGGTTCACCGCCACGCCGCTGGCCGCGACCGACACCGTCGAAGGGTTCAAGTCGGCGACCGGTCGACTGGCCGAATCGGATCCATCGCTGCTCGCTCGCTCCGACCCGACGCGGGTCAACGTCATGGTGAAGCTCGACTACGACGCGACCGCGACGTACGCCGGCGAGATCGACGGACTGGCCGCGACGAGCCAGCGCGTCACCGGCGTGAAGCTCACCGGCGCGACCGCCGCCGAAGTCTCGTATGAGTCGTACACCGGTGGCATCGATGCGCAGTTCCGCGCCGACGTCGCCCGCGCCATCCCCGCAGCGCAGGTCGGGGAGTCGATCGTGCGGGTGTACGGCGGGGTGGTCATGCAGCTCCCTGCCAACCGGATCGACACGCTGCTCTCGCTGCCGAACGTCGCCGCGGTGCAGGTGGACGACCTGCGCCAGTTGCACACCGACGCCAGCACGGCCTTCATCGGGGCCCCGACGATCTGGAAGCAGCAGGGTGGTCAGCCTCGCGCCGGCCACGGGGTCATCTTCGGCGACCTCGACACCGGCGTGTGGCCGGAGCACCCGTCCTTCGCCGACACCGGTGTGATGGCGACGCCGCCCGCCAAGGCCGATGGCACGCCGCGAGCGTGCAACTTCGGCGACAACCCGCTGACACCGGGCCCCGACGTGTTCGAGTGCACGAAGAAGCTGATCGGTGGCCAGCCGTTCATCGACACCTACAACGCGATCCTCGGCGGCGAGGTCTACCCCGACTCCGCTCGTGACAGCAACGGCCACGGCACGCACACGACGAGCACGGCCGCCGGCAGCGTCGTGACGAGCACGCCGATCTTCGGTGTCGACCGCGGTCGGATCAGCGGGGTCGCGCCCGGCGCGTGGGTGATCAGCTACAAGGTGTGCGGGCTCGAGGGCTGCTTCCCGTCCGACTCCGCAGCGGCGGTCGCGCAGGCGATCATCGACGGGGTCGACGTCATCAACTTCTCCGTCGGCGGCGGGACCAACCCGTTCGGTGATCCGGTCGAGCTGGCGTTCCTCGACGCGTACAACGCCGGCGTCACCGTCGCCGCCTCAGCCGGCAACGACGGCCCGGGCGCGGGCACGACCGAGCACCTGTCGCCGTGGGTCATCACCGTCGGCGCCTCGACGCAGGCCCGCGCCTTCCAATCGACGCTGACGGTGTCGAACGGCGCCAACAAGCTCGTCGTGACCGGCTCGTCGATCACCAAGGGCATCGCGACCCCGACGCCGGTGGTCATGGCCGTCGACGTGCCGGAGTACAACGACCGCCTCTGCGCGACGCCGCTGCCGCCCGGTTCGGTCACTGGCCGCATCGTCGTCTGCGAGCGGGGCGGGTTCGACGTCGACGGGAACCCGGTCGGTCGCGTGCAGAAGGGCTTCGATGTCCTCCAGGGCGGTGCCGTCGGCATGATCCTGTACAACCTGCCGTTGCAGGAGACCGAGACGGACAACCACTTCCTGCCGACCGTCCACCTCGCCGATGGCACGGACTTCCTCGCCTTCCTGGCTGCGAACCCGGGTGCGGTCGCGTCGTTCACGGACAGCGTCAAGGGACTGGACCAGGCCGACGTCATGGCGTCGTTCTCGTCGCGGGGCCCGAACGGCCTGTTCCTCAAGCCCGACATCACGGCGCCCGGCGTGCAGATCCTCGCCGGCACGACGCCGACGCCTGACGAGATCCCCGGTGGCCCGGCCGGCGAGTACTTCCAGGCGATCGCCGGCACCTCGATGGCGGCACCACACATCGCCGGCGCCGCCGTCCTGCTCCAATCGCTGCACCCCGATTGGTCGCCGGGTGCGATCAAGTCGGCGCTCATGACGACTGCGACGACCGCCGTCGTCAAGGAGGACACGGTCACGCCGGCCGACCCGTTCGACTTCGGTGCCGGTCGCGTCGACCTGACGACGGCCGGCGCGGCACCGATCGTGTTCGAGGACTCGGCCAACAACATGGTGGTCAACGGGCAAGACCTGCTGACCGCGATCGACGTCAACACCCCGTCGGTCAACGTCCCGACGATGCCGGGCGTCGTGCACGTCGTGCGCACGGCGCGCAACGTCACGAACAAGAACTACGACTTCGACGTCTCGACCACCGCACCGCCCGGGTCGCGGATCAGCGTCGTGCCGTCGCACGGTCGCATCAAGCCGGGCCAGTCGAAGCAGTTCGACATCTACATCGCGTCGAACGCCCCGCCAGGCCAGAACTTCGGCGAGATCCGCTTCCGCGGGGGTCGCACGCCGACCCTCCACCTGCCGGTCGCGTTCAACAACCAGCAGGGACAGGTCACCCTGGCGCAGGAGTGCACGCCTGACCCGATCCGGTTGCAGGCCTCGACGACGTGCACGGTCACGGCGTCGAACGACACGTTCGGCGACACCACGGTGAGCGTCGGGACGAACGTCGGCAACGGCCTGCGGATCGTCGGGGCGAGCGGCGCGACGGTCTCGAAGAACGGCAGCACCGCCACCGCCGGACCGGTGGTGCTCGCGGCCAAGCAAGATGCCACGCCGGCGATCGCACCTGGCGTCTCGCCTGCCGGCTACCTGCCACTCGACCTGTTCGGCATCACACCGATCCCGATCGGCGACGAGGCGGCGTTCAACTTCAACGTCGACGACTTCGTCTTCGGTGGCAAGACCTTCAACCGGATCGGGATGACGTCGAACGGCTACCTCGTGCTCGGCGGCACCACGAGCGCGCAGGACATCGACTTCTTGCCCCAGACGCTGCCCGATCCGGCCTTGCCGAACGGCGTGCTCGCCCCGTACTGGACCGATCTGAACGGCGTCGACGGTGCCGGCAACCCGGCGCCTGGCATCTTCGCCGGCAGCCTCACCGACGGGACCAACAGCTGGACGGTGCTCGAGTGGCGCCTCTTCGTGTGGGGCACGAGCGATCTGCGTGTCATGCAGGTCTGGATCGGCACCAACGGCGTGGAGGACGTGTCGTTCACGTACGACCCGGTGTCGACGATCGGGCAGGACACACCGCCCGGCTACGGCCTGACCGTCGGCGCCGAGAACACCTCCGGGACGGGTGGCGGCCAGATCGCCGGACCGCCGCTCGAGGACTACGTGATCGCAACGACACCCGGCGCTCCGGGGCAGTCGTACTCATACGCCCTGCAGGTGCGCGGCACGGCGCGGGGCACCCACCCGGTGCGCAGCGCGATGACGTCCGACTTGGTGTCGGGCCTCACCGTCGTGTCGAGCACCGTCACGGTCACGAAGCGGTGACCGACCGCCCCGACCGACATCGGTCAGGGCTGTCGGCGCCCATCCAGTCGGAGCGGGTGTCGCTGGTCGTCATGACGCGGGAACTGATGGCGTCGATGATCGGCGATCGCCGCGAGGGGGCGCCGTTCGCCTGGCCGTCGTGGTGGCCCGACGAGCTCGACCGGGGCCATCTGGCCATGTGGGTGGACCGCGCCGCGCAGGCCGAGCTCGACGTCGCATGGGGGCCGCGAGCCGTCGTGGACGCCCACGGCCAGATGGTCGGTCACGCCGGGTTCCATCGACCGCCGACATCGATCGAGCTCGGTCTCGACGATCCGACGTTCGTCGGTCGACACGACCCGGCGGCCGGGGGTGTCGTCGAGCTCGGCTACACGATCTTCCCCGACCACCGCCACCACGGCATGGCGACCGAAGCGGTGCGTGCCCTCGTCGACTGGGCCGCTGGCACGGGCCAGGTCGGCGCGATCTTGGCGTCCGTCGCCACCGAGAACACGCCATCCGTGCGGGTGCTCGAACGTGTCGGTGGGTTCGTGGAGATCGGGACGTGCCGAGGCGACGACGGAGAGCTCGAGGTGGTCTACCGCCGCGACCTCCAGCCGGCTCCGCCGGCCCGCTCGGACGCGACCGCCTGACGCGTCGCGTCGCCGGCCACCAATTCGCCGGGGGCGATCGCTCACCGTCGTCATACTTGCGACGAGCCACGACGGAGGGAGTTGCTGGTGTCGGACGGACCCGGTTCCACCATGTCAGGTCGTCGACCGGCCTGGTGCGGGCGCAGCTTCACGCGCGCCCACGAGATCGCCGCGCTCGCCGAGTGGGCGGCACGGGCGAAGGACGTCCGGCACGACTGGATCGGGGCGTCTCGGCTCGATCTCAAGCGGGCGATCGATGACCACTTGGGTCGCGCGTACGACGCGATGCAACAGAACCAAGGTCGCTTCACGCATGCACTGCACATCGACGCCGCCTTGAGCAGCATCGACGCAGCGGAGGCCGAGCTGCTGTACCTCGCCCCGGCGGAATACGTCGTGGGCCAGCTCCCGTCGATCTTGAACACCGTCGAGCGGCATCTCCAGCCGACCGATCCGAGACGGCTCGAGCTCGAACGACTCGTCCGCGAGGTGACGCCGGCGATGCGCTGCGACGTCGACGAGCCGGTGACCGGGGTGAGCGACGACGCCGTCTCGTCGGGCCCGGCGGCGGCGAACACCCCTGGCTCGTCGAGGCTCCCCGCTCACGCGTGCGTCGATCGGCATCGCTCCGTCATCGTCGGAGCCTTCCGTGGCGCGAGCTCCGCAGCCCTTCGTGAGCAGATCCGGGTGCGCAGCTTCCGCAACGCCGTCGTCGCAGCGTCTGCCGCGATGGTGGTCGTGTCGGTCGGCCTGATCGTCCTGGGCGCTCTTGCACCAGCCACGATCCCGCTGTGCTTCGCCCCCGAAGAGCTCGATCAGGTGACGGTCGTCTGCCCGACGACGCAGTCAGGGCCGATCTCACCGACCGACGAGCAAGCATCGGTGTCGGCCACGCAGATCGAGACGGAAGAGGACGCCAACGTGAGTCGCCTCGACGTGGCCCTCGTGTCCATCGTCGGTGCGACCGGGGCATCGGTCGCCGCAGCAGCCGCGATTCGCAAGCTCCGAGGATCGTCGGAGCCCTATGGCGTCCCGATCGCCCTGGCCGTCCTCAAGCTGCCGACCGGCGCGATCACCGCCGTCCTCGGGATCACGCTCATGCGTGGAGGCTTCGTGCCGGGACTCAGCGCCCTCGACACCTCGGCCCAGATCCTGGCCTGGGCCGCGGTCTTCGGCTACGCCCAACAGCTGTTCACCCGGCTCGTCGATCAGCAAGCCCACGCAGTCCTCGACGGCGTTCGCGGCGCCGACAAGGGCACGCAGGCGAGCCGCAGCTTGTGACCCAGCCCATCGTCGGCGTCGCCTCGTCGATCACGGCCTTCCTCGGCAAGGCGGTGCGGGGCCCGGTGGACCGGGCGACGGAGATCACCAGCTTCGTCGACTTCGAGCGCACCTTCGGTGGATTGCGCCAGGACCTCATGCTGGGCTACGCGGTCCGCGACTTCTTCGCCAACGGCGGGACCCACGCCGTCGTCGTCCGGCTCTACAAGCAGCCGGGAGCGGCGGCGGCCAAGGCGACGATCGACGTCGCCAACCTGGGTCTGGAGGCCGCCGATGAAGGCCAGTGGGGCAACCAGGTGCGGGTCCGCGTCGATCGCAAGGCGCAGGGTGACGCCGAGGCCGCCGAGGCTGCGGAGTGCCTCGGACTGACGGCGGGCGATCTGTTCGACCTGACCGTGTTCGACGGGGCGACGATCGAGTCGTTCCCGAACCTGACGAGCAAGGAGAGCGCCCGGCGTGCCGACCGGGTCCTGGCCGCGGAGTCACGGCTGGTCAGGGTGACCACGCAGCTGCCGGCCGATGCCCTCCCGCCGGCCCACGCTGGCGCGTCGACGGACGCCGACGTCTGGACGGACGACACGAAGTCGACATCGGCCTCTTCGAACGGCAACGCCGCCGCGGCCGACAGCGCAGCGCTCGTCGCGGCCGACTACGAGGGCAGTGCGGCCGACGCGACCGGGCTCCACGCGCTCGACCACGCGGACCTGTTCAACCTCCTGTGCATCACCGCCGACGCACGGGGTGGCGACGTTCCCGACGAGGCCTACGGCGCGGCCCTCGACTACTGCGTGCAGCGTCGAGCGATGTTGATCGTCGACCCCAAGGCAGCCTGGACCGATGCGGCGACGGCGCGAGCCGGGGTCGGCAAGATGGGGCTGACCGGCGATCGGGCGAGGAACGCGGCGATCTACTTCCCGCGGGTCCGGGAGTCCGACGCGCAGCTCGGTGGTCAGGTCGACACGTTCGCGCCGAGCGGCATGGTGGCGGGCGTGCTGGCGCGGACGGACGCCGAGCGCGGCGTGTGGGAATCGCCGGCCGGCACCCACGCGACGCTCACGGGGGCGGTGGGGTTGTCGATCGACCTCACCGACGCCGACAACGGCCTCCTCGGTCCCCGTGGGATCAACGGCCTCCGATCGCTGCCTGGCGTCGGCCTGGTCGTGTGGGGAGCGCGCACGATGCGCGGTACCGATGCCGCCCCCGACGAGTTCAGGTACCTCGCCGGTGCGGCGCACCGCCCTGTACGTCGAGGAGAGCCTGTCCCGAGGCCTCGAGTGGGTCGTGTCCGAACCGAACGACGAACCGCTGTGGGCGCAGATCCGCCTCACCGTCGCCGACTTCATGTACGAGCTCTTCGGGCGGGGCGCGTTCCAGGGGACCACGCCCCGCGACGCCTACTGGGTGCGGTGCGACGGGGCCACGACGACGGCGCACGACATCACCGCCGGCATCGTGAACGTCGTCGTCGGGTTCGCACCCCTGAAGCCGGCCGAGTTCGTGGTGATCCGGCTGCAGCAGCTCGCCGGGCAGATCCCGCCGTGATCGCGCCGGCCCGGGACCGACGAAGACGGACTGTGGGAGATCTGCGGTGAGCTGGCAGCGACGCGACCCCGTACAAGGACTTCCAGTTCCGGGTGCGCTGGAACGGGCGCGGCGTGGCATCAAGCTGGAGCACGAGGGGTGGGCTCCGGGCGTCGTCGCGTACCGTGCCGAGTGATGGCAGAAGTGGCAGTCGTCGGTCCCGGTTCGGTGGGTGCGTTCTTCGCCGCCCACCTGGCGGCGGCGGGGCGAGACGTCGTGGCGTGCGCCCGCCGGCCGTTCGACGAATACGTCATCGAGTCGGCGTCGATGCCGGCCGCGCGCCGGCGTACGTCGTCACCGATCCGGCCGACCTCGAGGGCCCGGCCGAGTGGGTCCTGGTCGCCGTCAAGTCCCACCAGACCGCTGCCGCGGCTCCCTGGCTCGACCGCCTCTGTGGGCCGGACACGACCGTCGTCGTGCTGCAGAACGGCATCGAGGGTGAGGAGCGGCTGGCCCCCCTGAGCGGCCAGGCCGAGGTGGTGGCCTCCGTCGTCTACTGCGCGACCGAGCTCATGGCGCCCGGCTACGTCGTGCACCGCCAGTCACAGACGCTGATCGTCCCCGAGCGCGAGGCGTCGGTCCGCTTCGCCGCGCTGTTCGGCGACACCCCCGTCGAGATCCGGGTCACGGACGGCTACCTGACCGAGGCGTGGCGCAAGCTCGGGATCAACGTGATGGCCAACGGCGTGACCGCGCTGACCGGCCGGCCGCTGGGCGTCTTCCGCCGGCCGGACATCGAGCTCCTCGGGCGGCGCCTGCTGCTCGAGTCGTGGGCCGTGGCGGCCGCCGACGGCGCCGAGCTCTCGGCGACCGACGTCGACGCGTTCTTCGCTGGGTTCGACCAGGTCGACCCGGACGGGCCGACGTCGATGCTCCAGGATCGGCGGGCCGGCCGGGCAACCGAGCACGACGCGCTGTACGGCGCGGTCGTCCGGGCCGGCGCCCGCCTCGGCATCGCCACCCCGCTGGCCGAGACGTTCGGCGCGCTGCTCGCCGCCATCGACGACGCCTGAACGACCGCCTGGTGCGGCCGACGGTCCGCCGTTCTGCGTGAGCGATCAGGCGCTCCACGCACCTGATCGCTCACGCAGAGCCCGGGTCCTGCCCGCGACAACGCTTTGGTCGCGGTCCTCCGTCGATTCGCCGGTCTGATCGCGACCAAGGCGAACGGGCGATACTGGATGTGATGGCGACCGAGTCTCGGATGGTGTCCCTCGGCTTCGGCAAGTTCGCCCGGGCCGACAAGATCTACGCGCTGGAACCACTCCGTGGCGTCGAGCGGGGCGATGGCAAGCGCACCAAGGTGTGGGTCGAGGGCCTGAGCGAGCCGATCATCGCCTCGCGGACCGAGCGGACGATCCTGCAGGACATGGGCCAGGGGGCCGCCGCCGACGCACCGATCCTCACCGAGGCGCTCGATCTCGCCGAGCGCCTCGCCACCGCGGCGGAAGCGGGACGAGTCGATCTGGGTGACCTCGGCCGTCGCGCCCGGCACCTCCTCGCTGCGACGACCGCGCCTGACGACGGCGACTGACAGGACGCCTCAGCGACACGTCAGCGCCGGGCCGCATGCTCGGCCCATGGACTCCGATGAGATCAGCACCTTTCCGAGCGTCGTCGTGCGCCAAGGCCGCCACGTCGGCTGGTGGGTCGACGGGTGGCGTCGAGACGGCCGCCGGGTGGCGTGGACGTGGTGGCCCTTCGAGCGCCTCGCCCGCTGGTTCGCGCGCTGGCTGCGTCGACTGATCAACGCGCCGATCGTCGACCCGCCCACGTGAGCGCGCGCTGGACGCCGGTGGCACGGGCGGTGATGGGTACGGTGGGAGCGACCGGACGAACGTCACGTCTGGCGGAACGATCGGGGGTACCGATGTCTTACGACCTCGTCGTGCGGGGCGGAACGATCGTCGACGGTTCTGGGCTGCCGCGCTATCGCGCTGATGTCGGCGTCAACGGATCGACGATCGCGGCGGTCGGACGGATCGATGAGGCCGGCCGGCGCGAGGTCGATGCCGACGGCCTCGTCGTCACACCCGGGTTCGTCGACGGCCACACGCACATGGATGCCCAGGTGTTCTGGGACCCGATCGGCAGCTGCTCCTGCTACCACGGCGTCACCAGCGTGGTCATGGGCAACTGCGGGTTCTCGCTCGCGCCGGCTCCCGAGTCGCAACGCGAGCTGGTGGTCCGCAACCTGGAGCGCGCCGAGGACATCTCCGGCGAGGCCATGGCTGCCGGCATCCAATGGTCGTGGGACAACTACCGCGGCTACCTCGATGCCGTCGACCGCCTGCCCAAGGCGATCAACTACGCGGCCTACGTCGGTCACTCGGCGCTGCGCACGTACGTCATGGGTGCCCGCGCGTTCGAGGAGGCATCGTCGCCTGACGACCTGGCCGCGATGCAGCGCGAGCTGCGCGATGCACTGCACGCCGGGGCCATCGGCATGTCGACCTCGCGCAGCACCAACCACCTCACCCCCGACGGGCTCCCGGTGGCCTCGCGACTGGCCGACTGGTCGGAGATCGAGCAGCTCGTCGGGACGATGGGCGAGCTCGGGGTCGGGCTGTTCGAGCTGGCCAACGAGTCACAGGTCGCGGCTCGCGATCCCGAGGCGCGCGCCGAGGCCAACGCTCGACTGCGCCGGCTGGCCGTCGACACCGGCGTCCCGGTGACGTTCGGGGTGCTCGGCGCGGGCGACCCGCAGATCTGGCGCGATCAGCTGGACCTGCTCGACGCCACCGCGGCCGAGGGCGGCCGGATGTTCGCGCAGACGCACTGCCGTGGCGTCTCGGTGCTGCTGTCGTTCAAGACCAACCTCCCGTTCGACCGGCTGCCGGAGTGGGCCGAGCTGCGCGCCTTGCCGTTGGACGCCCAAGCCGAGCTGCTCGCTCGCCCCGAGGTGCGCGAGCGCCTCGTCCGCGCCGCCAACGAGGGCGAGTTCGGCCGAGCCGTCGGCGCCGAGGCCCGCAAGCCGCGCTACGACCGCATCCACGTGCTCGAGCGTTCGCACGGGCGCAACCCGACGCTGGCCGAGCTGTCGGAGTCGTCGGGCCGCGATCCGGTGGAGATCATGATCGACCTCGCCCTCGAGTCGAAGTTCGAGATCTTCTTCCAGCAGTTCCCGGTGAAGCCGGACAGTGCGGCGATCGAGACGATGCTCAAGCACCCGCGCACGGCGATGACCTTCTCGGACTCGGGTGCCCACGTCAGCCAGATCATGGACTCGTCCATCCAGACCGACCTCCTGGCGGAGTGGGTGCGGGCGCGGGAGGTGTTCACGCTCGAGGAAGCGGTGCGCATGATCACCTACGTCCCGGCCACGCTGTGGGGGATGGCCGACCGCGGCTTGGTCCGCGAGGGGATGGCCGCCGACCTCAACGTCATCGACCCCGACACCATCGCGCCGCAGCTGCCTGAGCTCGTCGCCGACCTGCCGGCCGGCGCCCGGCGGCTCGTGCAGAAGGCGCAGGGCATCAAGGCGACGATCGTCGGCGGACAGCCGGTGCTCACCGACGGTGTCCCGACCGGCGCGTTGCCGGGTCGCCTGCTGCGCGGCCCGCTGGCTCGTCGATCTGCCGAGGCGTCCTGACGCCGACCGACCGGCGGGTGGCCCGCGCCGGCCTCGACGTCGCGGGGGAGCTGGCCGACTTCCTCGACGACGAGGCGTTGCCGGGGTCAGGGGTCGCCCCTGACGCGTTCTGGGCCGGCCTGGCCGCCCTGGTCGCCGACTTCGGCCCCCGGAACGCGGCGCTTGCTGCAGCAGCGCGCCGACCTCCAGGCCGCCATCGACCGTTGGCACCTCGAGCACCCCGGGCGGCCAGATCGCACTGAGTACCGCGAGATGCTCCGTGAGATCGGCTACCTCGTCCCGTCGGGCGCGCCGTTCACCATCTCCACCAGCGGCGTCGATCCCGAGATCGCCGTGGTGGCCGGCCCGCAGCTCGTGGTGCCGGTGACGAACGCGCGGTACGCGCTCAACGCGGCGAACGCTCGGTGGGGTTCGTTGTACGACGCGCTGTACGGCACCGATGCGCTCGGTGACTCGCCACCGCCCGGGCCGTACGACCCCGAACGTGGGGCCCGGGTGATCGCCTGGGCGCGACGGTTCCTCGACGACGTCGTGCCGTTCCGCGGCGCCTCGCACACCGATGCGGCGGGCTATCGGGTGGTCGACGGCGCCCTGGCGGTCGCGCTGCGGGACGGAGCGACGGCCGGGCTCGACGACCCGGCGTGGTTCGCCGGCCATGTCGGTGACGCGAGCGCGCCGTCCGCGATCCTGCTGGAGCACAACGGCTTGGGGATCGAGATCGTCATCGACCGCGATCATGCCGTGGGTCGCGACGACCCCGCCGGTGTCGCGGACGTGGTGCTCGAGTCGGCGGTCACCGCGATCGTCGACTGCGAGGACTCGGTGGCAGCAGTCGACGGTGCCGACAAGGCGCTGGCGTACCGCAACTGGCTCGGTCTGCTCACCGGCGCGCTGACCGCCGAGGTCGCCAAGGACGGCCGATCGTCCACCCGGCGGCTCGCCCCCGACCGCGCGTACATCGCGCCGGATGGCTCCGAGATCACCCGACCCGGTCGGGCGCTGCTGCTCGTGCGCAACGTCGGACACCTGATGACGACCCCGGCCGTGCTCGACCCCGACGGGCACGAGGTTCCCGAGGGCTTGCTCGACGCGCTCGTGACGGTCCTGTGCGCGACGCATGACCTGCGCGCCGGCGTCCCGCTGCACCTGCGCGCCGGATCGGTGTACGTCGTCAAGCCGAAGATGCACGGTCCCGACGAGGTCGCGTTCGCCGACGCGGTCTTCGGCCGCGTCGAGGACGTGCTCGGGCTCCCTCGACACACCGTGAAGATCGGCATCATGGACGAGGAGCGACGAACCTCCGTCAACCTCGTCGAGTGCATCCGAGCCGCCTCGGCGCGCGTCGCCTTCATCAACACCGGGTTCCTCGACCGCACGGGCGATGAGATCCACACGTCGATGCTCGCCGGGCCGATGGTGCGCAAGAACGACATGCGGGCCGCAGCGCTGGATCACCGGCCTACGAGGACTGGAACGTCGACATCGGGCTGGCGTGCGGACTGCGCGGCCGGGCCCAGATCGGCAAGGGGATGTGGGCGGCGCCGGACCGGATGGCCGACATGCTCGCCACGAAGATCGCCCATCCCGACGCCGGGGCCAGCTGCGCCTGGGTGCCGTCACCCACGGCGGCGACGCTCCACGCGACGCACTACCACCGGGTCGACGTGGCCGCCCGTCAAGCCGCCCTGGCCGCGGCGGTCGCCGCCGGCGACCAGCGGGCGACGCTCGACGACCTGCTCACGATCCCGCTCGCCGCGGCGGGGTGGAGCGACGACGAGATCCAAGCCGAGCTGGACAACAACGCCCAGGGCATCCTCGGCTACGTCGTGCGCTGGGTCGACCAGGGCATCGGCTGCTCCAAGGTCCCGGACATCCACGATGTCGGGCTGATGGAGGACCGGGCGACGTGCCGCATCTCGTCCCAGCACATCGCCAACTGGCTGCGTCATGGCGTGGTGGATGCCGACCAGGTGCGCGCCACGTTCGCCCGCATGGCCGCCGTCGTGGACAGCCAGAACGCCGGGGACCCGGACTACACGCCGATGGCACCGACCCTGGACGGACCGGCGTTCCTGGCCGCGTGCGAGCTCGCGCTCTCCGGCATCGAGCAGCCGTCCGGGTACACCGAGCCGATCCTGCACGCCCGCCGCCTCGAGGTGAAGCGCGCCGCGGCGGGACGCCCAGCCAGCGGTTCGGTTTAGCGGGTCCGGCGGCGGACCAGGATTGCCGCATGACGACACTCGGGGACCGACCGAACACCGCGCTGCTGATCGTCGACGTGCAGCAGGGCAACACGGGCGGGGCCCACGATCGCGACGCCGTGATCGCCAGGATCAACACGCTGCTCGAGCAGGCGCGCAGCAGCGACACGCCCGTCGTGTGGGTGCAGCACTCGGACGACCACATGGTCGAAGGATCGGACGAGTGGCAGTACGCGCCCGAGCTCACCCGGAACGACGCCGAGCCCGTCGTCCACAAGCACTTCGGTGACGCCTTCGAGGAGACCGATCTCGAGGACCTCCTGGCGAGCCGCCACGTCGGGCGGGTCCTGGTGACCGGCGCCTCGACCGATCTGTGCATCCGCGCCACCCTGCACGGCGCACTGGCGCGGGGCTACGACACGACCCTGGTCGGTGACGCCCACACCCTGGAGGACCCGAGCCAATGGGGTCTGCCGTTCAACGCCGAGCAGGTCATCGCCTTCACCAACTCGTACTGGGACGAGGCGGCGGCGCCGGGCCGGGTCGGCGGCACCGTGCTGACCGACGACGTCGACTTCACCGCACCGAGCTGATCGACGCCCCGGCTTCGCGTGGCGAGGCGTGCGCTTGATCAGATCGGCGCGATGCACATGCCGGCTGCCCTCTTCGAGCGGGACGGGGCGACGCTCCTGCCGACCCTGCTGTGCCGCGGGCCGTGGGATCACGGCTACCTCCACGGCGGCGCGGTGTGCGGGGCGATCGGGTGGGCGCTCGAGCAAGCCGGCACCGACGACGCCCTCCTGCTGGCGCGAGCGACGGTCGAGATCCGCTCGATGGTGCCGCTCGCCCCGCTCCACACCGCCAGCGCGGTCGTCAAGCCCGGCCGGCGGACGCAGGTCATCGAGGCCACGTTGGCCACGGACGCCGGGGTCGTCGCCCGGGCGACGACCCAATGGGTGGTGCACCACCCGAGCGAGGCCCCGCCAGCGCGGCAACCGGTGCCGGCGCGGCCTGATCAGGCCGCCGACCCCGGCGCCGTCACCGACCTCGACTACCCGCGTCCCGGCTTCAACTGCGACGCCGTCGAGCTGCGCCCGTTGCACGGCACGACCGAGACGCCGGGACCCGGCATCACGTGGGTCCGCCTCCGAACACCGGTGGTCGCCGGTGAGCCGACGTCGGGGCTGGTCTCGCTCATGACGCTGTCGGACGTCGCGATCGCCGTCGGCTGGGAGCCCAGCCCGAGCGGTGCGGCGTTCATCAACACCGACGTCACCCTCCAGCTCAACCGTCATCCCGTGGGGCCGTGGCTGCTGATGGACAGTCGCGTCCATGCCTCCCACCTCGGCGTCGGCTTCTGCGAGACGGTGCTCAGCGACGACGCCGGTCCGTTCGGTCGCGTGCTGCAGACGCTCGTCGAGGCGCCGAGCTCCCTGCGCCTCGGGATGCCGACGGCGTAGATGTCTGCTCCGAACGTGCCCCAGGAGGTCGCCGGACGGCTGGTGTCGCTGAACGTCGGCCTGCCACGCGACGTGGAGTGGGACGGGCGCGTCGTCCACACCGGCATCTGGAAGGAGCCGGTGGACGACCGGCGGATGGTCCGGCGCCTCAACATCGACGGCGACGGCCAGGGCGACCGAGCCGGGCACGGCGGTGTCAACCGCGCCGTGTTCGTGTACCAGGTCGAGTCCTACCGCTACTGGGAGCAGCTGCTGGCCCGCGACTTCGTGTACGGGCAGTTCGGGGAGAACTTCACCGTCGCCGGCCTGGCCGACGACGAGGTGCGCATCGGCGATCGCTACCGGATCGGATCGGCGGTGTGTGAGGTCAGCCAGCCCCGCGTGACGTGCTACCGGGTCGGCATCAGGACCGGTGAACCGCAGATGCCGTCCCTGCTCGTCGCCCACCACCGACCCGGCTTCTACTTCCGCGTGCTGGAGGAGGGCGAGGTGGGAGCCGGCGATGACATCGAGCTGCTCGAGCGCGGCGCCGGGTCGATGACGGTGGCGGCCATCGACGGGCTGCTGTACCTGCCCGGCCACGCCCGCCGCGACCTGACCAGGGCAGTGCAGATCCCGGCGCTGAGCGAGGGCTGGCGGGGTTCGTTCCGGGAGCTGCTGGAGCGGGCGCCGAGCGGCGACGTCGCCCCGCTGGCGTGGACCGGGCTGCGTCCGATGCGGGTCACGGCGATCGACCGCGAGAGCGCGGACGTCATCTCGGTGCGCCTGGAGCCCGTCGATGGCGAACCAGCGGTCGCTGCCCAACCCGGGCAGTTCCTCACCGTTCGGCTGCAGCCCGGCCCGGCGGCGGTCCGCCTGCTGCGGACCTACTCGCTCTCCGACCTCCCGGGACCGGAGCGCTACCGCATCAGCGTGAAGCGTGAGCCCGGCGGCGTCGCCAGCGAGTACCTCCACAGCACGTTGCGCGTCGGCGATGTCATCGAGGCCGGCGCGCCGCGCGGCTCGTTCGTGCTGCGCGATGGCGATCGGCCCGTCGTGCTGATCACGCGGGGGTCGGCGCCACGCCGGTGCTGGCGATGCTCCACACGCTCGCCCACGAGCACGTGACGCGACCGGTGTGGTGGGTGCAGGGGGCGCGGGACGCTGCCGAGCGTCCGTTCCGGTCGGAGGTCGACGCGCTGGTGGCCCAGCTCCCGGATGCTCACCGCCTCGTCTGCTTCAGCCGACCCGATCGCGATGACGACGGCTTCGACGTCACCGGGCGGGTGACCGGCGAGGTGCTCGAGCACGCCGGCATCCCGACCGACGCCGACTTCTACCTCTGCGGGCCGCGCCCGTTCATGCGCGACATCACTGCCGCCTTGACCGCACGCGGGGTGCCGCCCGAGCGGGTGAGCAGCGAGGTGTTCGGTCCGGAGGACCCGATCACGCCCGGCATCGCTGGACGGCCGGCGCCGACGCCTCATCCTCCTGCCGGGCCGCGGGGCCCCGGCCCGACGATCGCGTTCAGCCGCAGCAACCTGGAGGTGGCATGGGATCCCTCGTTCGCATCGCTCCTCGAGCTCGCCGAGGCGTGTGACGTCCCGGTGAGGTGGTCGTGCCGGACCGGTGTCTGCCACACGTGCGAGACCGGGCTCGTCAGTGGCGACGTCGGCTACCGGCCGGATCCCCTCGAACCACCGCCGCCGGGCTCCGTGCTCATCTGCTGCGCCCGACCAGTCGGCGAGGTCACGCTCGACCTCTGATCAGCGCTGGTCCGGTAACCGAAACGCACGCCGGGGTAACGTGCGCGCGTCCGCGTGGGCACCATCCGCCGACCCCGGCCGAGCCCCCGGTGCAGCCCGCGCCGCCCGTCAACCTCCCCCACGAGCCGACGTCCGGATTCTGATGCCACTGAGGCCCGCTGTACGTGCCTCAGTGGCATCAGAATCGGTTCATCCACCCGGATCGGGGTCCGCTGCCTAGGCTCCCGGCGATGCCGGGCCCGACGTCGCACTCCTACTTCTCCCAGCGGCTGCGGTTGCACTACCTCGACTGGGGCAACCCGGATGCTCCGCCGCTCCTGCTGATCCACGGGAACCGGGATCACGCCCACAACTGGGACTGGGCCGCGGCGCGCCTCCAGGACCGCTACCACATCATCGCCCCCGATCTGCGGGGCCACGGCGACTCGCAGTGGAGCGCCGGTTCGATGTACGCGCCGGCGGAGTTCGTGTACGACATCGCCCAGCTCGTGCACCAGCAGGAGCTGGCGCCGCTGCGGGTCGTCGCCCACTCGCTGGGTGGGAACGTCGCCCTGCGCTACGCCGGGACCTTCCCAGAGCACGTCGAGCGACTCGTCGTGATCGAAGGATGGGGCGGGATCGTTCCCGGCCACCAGCGGCCCCGTCCGCCCGATGGGATGCGCAGCTGGATCGAGACGCAACGATCGCTCGCCGCCCGCCAGCCGCGCCGCTACGCGACGCTCGACGACGCCTACCGGCGGATGCTGGAGGCCAACCCGCACCTGTCCGCCGACCAGGCCCGCCACCTCACGATCCACGGCGCCAACCAGAACGAGGACGGCACGTACTCGTGGAAGTTCGACAACTACACGCACGCCAGCCAGCTGCTCGACCTGCCGACCGACGACGTCCGGGCGCTGTGGCGCAACATCGCCTGCCCGGTCCTGCTGATCGCCGGCTCCGAGAGCTGGATCCGCTCGGGCGGTGACACGACCGCGCTCGTCGACGGCTTCGCCGATGCCCGCCATGCCGTGGTCGACGGGGCGGGTCACTGGGTGCAGCACGACCAGCTCGACCGCTTCCTCGAGCTCGTCATGGACTTCCTCGAGTAGATCGCCGCAGTGGGCTGATGTGTCGAGGCGGTCATCTCCACGCGCCATGATCTGGTGCTGATGGCCGACGAGAGCACCACATGACGGCCCTGGCCGGCGCTTCCGTGCTCGACCTCACCGTCGAGCGCGGCTGGCTGTGCGGGCGGCTGCTCGCCGACCTGGGCGCCGACGTCATCAAGGTCGAGCCGCCGGGTGGCGATCCCGGTCGGACGAAGGGTCTGTTCGCCGATCCGGCGCGACCGGACGTCGAGGAGAACCTCTCGTGGTGGTTCCAGAACCGCGGGAAGTCGTCGGTGGTGCTCGACCTCGACGACCCGGCCGGCCGTTCGCGACTGCTCGAGCTCGTCGCCGACGTCGATGTCGTCATCGAGTCGTTCCCGAACGGGTGGCTCGACGCCCGCGGCATCGGCCACGCCGCGCTGCTCGCGCCCAACCCGTCGTTGGTGCTCACGTCCATCACGCCCTTCGGCTGCACCGGTCCCTACGCCGACTGGTCGGCGACCGACCTCACCGTCGCCGCGATGACCGGCGAGCTGTGGCTGACGGGTGATGTCGACCGACCGCCGCTGCGGGTGTCGAGCGACCAGCTGTTCCTCCACGCCGGCGCCGAGGCGGCCGTGCACACCCTGGTGGCGCTCTCGCACGCCCAGCGCACCGGCATCGGCCAGCACGTCGACGTGTCGGCCCAGCTGGCGGGCGTCAGGTGCTTGATGAACGCCCAGGCGTTCCACGTCCTGGAGGGCTACGAGCTGTTCCGCTCCGGACCGGACTACGCCACAGGTCCGTCGAAGTTGCGGATCATCAACGAGTGCCTCGACGGCTTCGTGGCCGCGCTCGCCGCCGCCGGCCCGGTCGGCGGGGCGATGATGCGGTTCATCATGGACTGGGCCGACGCCGAGGGCGTCGCCGACCCCCTGGTCCGGGACCGGGACTACTTCACGCTGAACTTCAAGCACGAGCCAGAGGAGTTCTTCGCCGCGCTGCGCGAGACCTTGGCGGCGCTCTTCGCCAAGCACACCAAGGCCGAGCTGTACCAGGCGGCGCTCGAGCACCTCCTGTTCGTGGCCCCGCTCTACACCGTGGCCGACATCCGCGCCGACGAGCAGCTGGCCTCGCGCGAGTACTTCGTCGACGCCGACCAGGGTGCGCGAGGCCCGGTCGCCTGGGCGGGACCGTGGGCCCGGCTGTCGGCCACGCCGCTGACGACGACCCGTCGGGCGCCGCACATCGGCGAGCACGACGACGTGCTCGCGTCACGGCCACGTCGGGCCGGCGCGACGTCCCCGGCCGAGCAGCACGACGCGGCGGCCGCGCCGTTCGCCGGGCTCAACGTGCTCGACCTGTCGTGGGTCGGTGTGGGCCCGATGACCGCCGGCTACCTGGCGTCGTACGGGGCGACCGTCCTCAAGATCGAGTCCTCGAAGCGGCCCGACGTGCTGCGCTTGAACCCGCCGTTCCGCGATGGCGTCCCGGAGATCAACAACAGCCACTTCTACGGCGACTTCAACGCCGGCAAGCTGAGCCTCGGCCTCGACCTCAGCGATCCACGGGGACGCGACGTCGCGTGGCGGGCCATCGAGTGGGCCGACGTGATCCTGGAGTCGTTCACCCCCAAGGCGCTCGCCGCCTGGGACATGGACTACTCGCAGATCCGGGAACGCAACCCGTCGGTGGTGATGCTGTCGACGTGCATGCAGGGCCAGACCGGTCCCCGCCGGCTCTATCGAGGCTTCGGCAACCTGATGGCCGGCCTGGCCGGGTTCTACGAGGTCACCGGATGGCCCGACCGCACGCCGGTGATGATCTACGGCGCCTACACCGACTTCATCTCGCAGCGCTTCACGGCGACGGCGCTGCTCGCCGCGCTCGACCATCGGCGGCGCACGGGCGAGGGCCAGCACATCGACGTGGCCCAGCTCGAGGCGGCCCTCCAGTTCCTCGGCCCGGAGCTCCTCGCCTACGAGCTCGACGGGCGGGTGGCGACCCGGGCCGGCAACCGCCACCCCGACCTCGTGCCGCACGGCGTGTTCCCGTGCCTCCCCGAACCCGAGCGTGCCGACCGCTACCCCGACGGCGGCCAAGGCGCCGAAGGATGGGTGGCGATCAGCTGCGCCGACGACGAGCAGTGGCGCGCCCTGGTCGACCTGGCCGACCTCCCGCACGAGGAACGGTGGGCCACGGCCGCCGGTCGGCGCGCCGACGAGGACCGCATCGAGGCGCTGCTGGCGTCATGGACCGCCAGTCGCCGCGGCCGCGACATCGCCGCCCGGCTCCAGCCCCGCGTGGCCTGCGCGCCGGTCCTCGGGGTGCCCGAGCTGCACACCGACCCCCAGATCCTGCACCGCGGCTACTGGGTCCCGACCGACCACCCCGTCTACGGACCGGTGCCGTACTCGGGGATGCAAGCGACGCTGTCGGTCACGCCGGGCACGGTGCCCGGCCCGGGGCCGTGCCTGGGGGAGCACACCTGGCACGTGCTGGAATCCATCCTCGGCCTCGACGGCGACGCCATCTCGGCCCTCCTCGTCGACGAGGTCGCCGAGATCACCGGCTGACCCTGCCGGCCGGCGAGATCAGGTCGCGCCCGGGCTGTCGTGGCCGGCCGGCGGGGCCCAGATCCCGCGCTCGTGCATCAGGCGGATCTGGCGATCGGTGACCTCGATGCGGTACTCGGCGTGGGTGTACGGCGGGCGATCCAGGTACAGGTTCTTGGGGTAGATCGGCGTCTCGTAGACCAGCTGGTACATCTCGGTGCGCAGGTCCTTCATCCAGTTGGTCCACGGGCTGACGGCGCGGTGGTGGCGCATCGCCTCGATGTCGACGGGCCCGCACACCGACGTCGACACCCCGCCGTAGGGCTGGTTGCCCACGATCTCGCCGCGGTGGTTGACGATCATCGAGCGGCCGCCGAACGTGTCGATCGGCGCCTCTGACTCGGCCGTCAGGTAGTAGGTGCCCATGTTCGGCGCGATCAGGTACATGTTGTTGTCGAGGGCGCGGGCGCGGTTCTGGATCTCGAAGAAGTCGTGCGACGCGGCGGGGTGCGGGATCGACGCCCGGTACACCACCTCGGCGCCGTTCATCGCCAACGCCCGGGCGTTCTCGGGGTAGGAGCCCTCGTTGGCCATCATGATGCCGAGGCGGCCGATCGCCGTGTCGACGACCGGCCAGAACGCGTCGAGCGTGCGGCCGTAGCGCTCGATCCACCAGTCGAAGACGTCGTGCGGGCAGACCGAGTGCTCGACGGGGAACAGCGGCGACGTCTTGTGGTGGACGAGGATCACCTCGCCGGCCGGGTCGAGGATGAACCCGACGTTGAAGTAGCGCTCGGGCCACTCCGGGTGGCGGGCCTTGGCCTGCGCCATCATGTACACGTCGTACTCCCGGCACAGCTCGCCGAGCGCCGCCGTCTCGGGGCCGGGGACGTCGATCGCGCAGTGCTCGGCGTACCAGGCGTGATCGGTGTCGAGGACCTCGTCGTTGAACCCCTGGAGGGCTCCCTCGGGCAGCGCCACGAGGCGCACCGGCAGATCCAGCGCCGCCAGCCAGCACGCCGCCTTCATCATGTGGGCGTGGTGCTCGATGTTGCGCATGATCTCGGAGCGCGCGCCGACGCCCCACACCGTCGGCACGAGGCCCACGGCGTTGTACGGCTGGATCACGGTCTTGTCTCCCTCCACCCGACGGCGTGACCGACCCATGATGGCGCGGTCGACGGGCGCCGCATCACGGTGGGTCGATGCTGCCGACGATCGAGGCCCGCTGCGACAGCTCGATCCAGTTCCCGTCCGGATCGCGCACCATCGAGATGCGCGCCGTCGTGCCGAGCGTGATCGGGGCCAGCGCTTCGCGGCCGCCGCGCCGAACGACGGTCGCGTGCTCCTCGTCCACCTCGAACACCTGGAACGTGATGTAGCGCCAGCCGGCACCGCGCATCTCGGCATCGGTCGGCGCGTCAGGGCGTTGCTCCAGGATGATCAGGCTCTCGCCGGCACGGAAGCTGCCTGGCGACTCCTCGGGCAGACCGAGGGCGTCGGCATAGAACCCTCGGTGGGCGTCCACGTCCCGCACACCGATCCGGACGCCGATCTGGGTCACCCCGTCAGTGGCCGGTGGGACGAGCAGCACGCGGTTGCCGTCCGGGTCCGCCGTCGAGACGGGTGCGGCCAGGCCGGCTCGGGCGATGATCAGCTCGAGGTAGCCGCTGGGCGCGGTCGCGGGAAGCGGCGCGGTGTGGTGGTTGACCTTGAGGACGCTGCCGGCGATGTCATGGCGGTGCTGGGCATGGCCGCGACCGATGGGCAGGACGTGGTCGAACTGGGCGCCGACCTCGCCCTGCCAGAACGCGAGCAGCGGATCGAGGTGGTTCGTGGCGAGCCCGATGTCGATCCGTGCCTTGGCGAGCCGCATGTCGCCATCCTCACGCGGGGAGGCGGTCGGCGGCTTCGGTGGCGAGGCGCAGGCTGCGGTCGATGCGGGACGGGAAGACGTCGACGTCGACGCCCTCGCCGCTCTTCTGGCCGTGCACGTAGCGGGCGTACACGCCCTGCATGATGCACACCGACTTCCAGTGGTTGAAGCAGCGGTAGTAGTCGATGTGCGTGAGGTCGGCGCCGGTCTGGTCGCGGTAGCGGTCGATGAGGAGCTGGCGGTCGCAGAAGCCGGGCAGCGTCGTCGGCGGGAGCACGCCACCGTCGACCTCGTCGGGTGACTCGACCCACGCGTTGATGCAGTACGCCAGGTCGGCGAGCGGGTCACCGAGCGTGGAGATCTCCCAGTCGACGACCGCGGCGATGTGCCCGTCGGTGGCGACGCGGCAGTTGTGCAACCCGTAGTCGCCGTGGACGACGCTCACCTTCGTCTGCTCCGGGAGCCGATCGACCAGGAACGAGTGCAGGCGGTCGACCTCCGTGAGGTCGCGGTCCTTCGACGCCTTCCACGACTCGTACCACCGGTGCAGCTGGCGGCCGACGTAGTTCGACGGCTTGCCGAGGGTGCCGAGGCCGATGGCGTCCGGGTCGAGGCGGTGCAGCGCGGCGAGCGTGTCGATGAACGAGGGGCCGGTGCGCTGCCGAGCCTCCTCGGTGGGGATGTGCTCGGCGGTCTCCTCGGCCGTGTACAGCGATCGACCCTCGACCCAGCCCATGACGTAGAACGGGGCGCCGGTCACCGCGATGTCGTCGGTGAAGGCCACCGGTTCGGGCACCGGCACGGGCGTCGGCCACAACGCCGAGATCACCCGGAACTCCCGGCCCATGTCGTGCGCCGTCGGCAGCAGCTCGCCGAGCGGGGGGCGGCGGGCGACCATCGTGCGCCCGGCCGCGTCGTCGATGCGGTAGGTGAAGTTGGAGTGCCCACCGGCGAGCTTCGTCCAGCGCAGCGGGGGAGCGAGATCGGGCACCTGCTGGCCGAGCCAACTGGTCACCGCCTCGACGTCGAACCCGGTCGGCTGCTCGTCCTGCTCGTCCACGCGCCCGACGGTAGCCACCAGGTCCGGTCCTGCCCGACGTGCGGCCGCCGTGGTGCAACCGAGTACGCATCTCGTCATGGATCTCCTCGACGCGCTGGACGTAGCGGTCGCCGAGTTCCGACGGCGGCTCGTCGCGGTGGATGGCGAGCAGTGGACCCGGCCGACACCGTGCGACGGCTGGGACGTTCGGTTCCTGACCGCCCACGTCGTCGGCGGCAACCGCTTCGCCGAGCTGGTGCTCGGTGGCGCGACGACCGGCGAGGCGATGGAGGTCGTGCTGGGCGACGACCTGCTCGGCAGCGATCCGGTCGCGGCCTACGACGAGATCGTGGCCCGGCAGCGCGACGCGTTCCGTGCCGCAGGCGCTGCTGGACGCCGTCGTGGACCATCCCGCGGGCTCGATCACCGGTCGCCGCTTCCTCGAGCTGCGGGTGTTCGACGTGACGGTGCACGTGTGGGACCTGGCCCGCGCCGTCGACGGCGACGAGCAGCTGGACGGCGCGCTCGGCCGCGACGGTGCTGGCAGTCGTGACGGCCATGCCCGACGGTCTCGGCTTCGGCATCGAGCCCCTCGGCGACGCGACGCAGCACCGACTCGCCGCAGGTCCAGCTGCTCGACCTCAGCGGTCGGCGCTGAACGACGCCCATCGCATGCGCTTAGTGTCGACGGTCGAGCCGGCACCGGGTCGGCGCCAGGGGGTACGCGAGGCATGTCAAGGGGACCGTTCCTGCACAAGGTCGACACCTACGAGGAGCTGTGGCAGCAGGTCGACTTCCGGACGTTCGACGTCCCGGAGCGGATGAACATCGGCGTCGTCTGCGTCGACGAGCAGGACCAGGACGCCACCGCCCTCGTCGTCGTCGCCAAGGACGAGACCCACACCACGTACACGTTCGGCGACGTGAAGGAGCAGGCCAACCGCCTGGCGAACGTCCTGACCGGCCTCGGCGTCGGGCGCGGCGACGTGGTCGCCATCGTCAACCCGGCGTCGCTGGAGACGGCCGTGGCGTTCATGGCCATCTTCCGGATGGGGGCGGTGGCGCTGCCGATGTCGTCGCTGTTCGGTCCCGACGCCATCGCCTACCGCCTCGGCAACAGCGAGGCCAAGGTCGTCATCGCATCGGCGGCCAACGCGCCGAAGGTGCGCGAGGCAGCCGTCGGCCGCGAGGTCGCCCGCATCGTCATCGGCGACCCGGCCGAGGGTGAGGTGGCGTACGCCGATGCGCTCGCCGCGGCGTCGCCCGACTTCACGCCGGCCGACACCGCGTCCGAGGATCCGTGCCTGCTGATCTACACGTCGGGCACGACCGGCGACCCGAAGGGCGCCCTCCACGCCCACCGCTTCGTGTACGGGCACATCACCGCCTTCGAGGCGGTGTACGACTTCTACCCGCAACCCGACGACGTCATCTGGTCGCCGGCCGACTGGGCCTGGATCGCCGGGATCATGGACATCCTCGTGCCGGCGTGGTGGTACGGCGTCCCGGTCGTGTCCGACGCCGACACGGTGTTCAACCCCGAGCGGGCGCTGTGGTTGATGCGCACCCACGAGGTCACGATGACGCTGCTGCCGGCGACCGCGCTGCGGATGATCCGGGCCACCGGGCTGTCCGGCGACGGGCTGGTGATGCGCGCCGTCTGCTCCGGCGGTGAGGCCGTCGGCGCCGACCTCCTCGAACTGGACGACCAGCTTCTTCGACTGCATCGTCAACGAGGGGTTCGGCCAGACCGAGCTGAACGCGTGCATCGGCAACTGCGCGTCGGTGTTCCCGGTGAAGCCGGGCGCGCTGGGCAAGGGCCTGCCCGGGACGATCGTCGCCATCCTCGACGAGGACGGCGAGCCCGTCGTCGACCAGGTCGGCGAGATCGCGATCGACCGCCACCACATCAACACGATGGTCGAGTACTGGCGCAACCCCGAGGCGACGAAGGACAAGTTCCTCGGCGACTGGCTGCTCACCGGCGACCTCGGGCTGGTGGACGCCGACGGCTACGTGTGGTTCCAGTCGCGCAAGGACGACGTCATCAACTCGGCCGGCTACCGGATCGGCCCGGGCGAGATCGAGAGCTCGCTGGGCAGCCACGAGGCGGTCGCCATGGCGGCGGTGATCGGCGTCCCCGACGAGCGCCGCGGCCAGGTGCCCAAGGCGTTCGTGGTGCTCAAGCCGGGATACGAGCCGAGCGACGAGATGGCCGACGCGCTGCGCCAGCACATCCGCACCCGCCTCGCCGCCCACGAGGTGCCGCGCCAGATCGAGTTCCTCGACGACCTCCCGAAGACGACGACCGGCAAGATCATGCGGCGTGCCCTGCGCGTCGATCCCTGACCGGATTCCGTCGGCCGGATCACGCCGGGGTTGGCAGACTGGCGTGATGCCGGCGACGGAGCGCGCTGCACCATGAGCCGCCGTGGCGTGCTGCGCTGCGCGCTGGCGGCGGTGCTGTTCGGGATCTCGGCTCCCCTCGCGTCGCGCCTCGCCGGTGAGCTCGACCCGTTCACGTTGGCCGGACTGCTGTACGTCGGCGCCGCCTTGGCCGTGCTCCCGCTCGCCGCACGACACCGCCCGACCCGAGCACGAGTGCGCCGCGCGACACCTCGACTGGCGGTCGCCGTCGTCGTCGGCGGCGCCATCGCGCCGGTGCTGCTCGCCGCCGGCCTCGTCGACGTCCCGGCGGCCTCGGCATCGCTGCTGCTCAACCTGGAGCTGGTGTTCACGATCCTCGTCGCCTCCCTGGTCTTCCACGAGCACATCGGCCGCCGTGTCGCGGCCGGCACCGTGCTCGTCGTCGCCGGCGGCTTGGCCCTCACCTGGTCGGGAAGTCCCGAGCTGCGCTGGGGCGCCCTGCTGATCGCCGGGGCCTGCCTGTGCTGGGCCGTCGACAACAGCGTCACGGCCGCGCTCGACGATCTCGCCCCGGCCCACATCACCCTCGCCAAGGGCGTCATCGCCGGCTCGGCGAACCTGATGATCGGGCTGATCGCCGCGGGTGGGCCACCGCTCGGCGCGACGATCGGTGCGCTCGTGATCGGAGCGTTCGGCTACGGGATCTCGATCACGCTGTGGGTCGCCGGGGCCCGCGAGCTCGGCGCGGCTCGTGGCCAGCTGGTCTTCGCCACGGCGCCGTTCCTCGGCGCGATCATGGCCTGGACGATCCTCGGTGAGCCGGTGGCCGGCCGCGAGATCGTGTCGATCGTCCTCGCCGCGGCTGGCGTGTCGTTCGTGCTCCACAGCGACCACGAGCACCGCCACCACCACCACGCCGTCGAGCACGACCACGAACACGTCCACGACGACCGGCACCATGAACACGCCCACGGAAGCGGCTTCGTCGGCCGTCATCAGCACGTGCATCGCCACGAGCCGGTGGTCCACCAGCACCCCCACGTCCCCGACATCCACCACCGCCACGAGCACGCGGCCTGATCGATCGTCAGTTGGCGGTGCCGGTGGCGCGCGCGATGAGCTGGCGTCGCGAGTCGGCGCCGGTCTTGGCGAAGATCGCCTTGAGGTGATCCTGGACCGTGTGCTCCGTGATGCCGAGTTGCTGGGCGATGCGGCGGGTGTCGTTGCCGGCTGCGACGGCGTCCAGCACGGCGGCCTCGCGCCGGCTGAGACCGGCGACGGCGCCGTACAGCGTCGACCGCTCGACCGGGCGGGCCGGCTCGAGGGTGACCGTGATCGCGGCGCCGGGGGTCGCAGCGGCGTCGATGCGGCCGGCGCGGATGGTCATCCACGACCGCTCGGGAACGTGGATCCGCGCTTCGGGCGCGTGGTCGTCGACGCCGGCCTCGACCGCACGCAACTGGGCCGCCACGTTGAGCGCGGCCGCGGGGACGGCGGCGCGCTGCGGACCGGGCGGCAGCAGGGCCTCGAGGTAGCGCGTCGATGCCGCGGTCTGGGCCATCGGTCGCAGGTCCTCGCCGAGCAGCAGCACCGCCGGCCCGTCGACCGGAGTGCTGCCCGAGGACTCGAACGTCGAGAGCAACGCGCCGCGCAGCAGCGGCGTGACGATCGTGGCGGTCGCGGCCAGCGCCGCCTGCTCCGTCGCGTCGAAGGCGGCGTCCCGGCGCCACAGGTCGATGAAGCCCCAGCAGCCGGTGTTGTCGTGCAGCGCCACCGATGCGACGTCGGTGATCGCGTAGCGCGACGTGACGAAGTGGCCGAACGGGCTGCGCGACAGCTCGCCGCTGGTCGTGTCGACGAGGGTCGTCGCGACGCCGGCCGGCAGCGTCGTCCAGCGGCCCGCCACGCTGAGGTACTTGGCGAGGATCAGCTCGGGCAGGTCGGCGGGCTCGGGCCCGTCGGCGACCGGTGACCACCCGACGCACGACACCGGGTCGGTGAGCAGCCAGACGTACGCATCGAAGGGCACGAGTCGGCGCAGCTCGGCCAGCACCGCCACGCGCAGCTCGCGCTCGTCGCGCGCTCCACTGCACGCCTGCTCGACCCGGCGCTCGACGTCCACGGCACCATCCCAACAGGTTGGGATGGTGCCGTGGGTGCTCCCCGCACACACTCGGACCGATGACGACGCTGCACATCGAGCACCCCATCAGCGACTACCCCACCTGGCGAGCGGCGTTCGATCGCTTCGCACCGCTGCGCGCCCAGGCCGGCGTGATCGCCCAGCGCGTGTTCCAGCCGATCGACGACGACCACCACGTCGTCATCCAGCTCGAATTCCCCGACGAGATCCAGGCGGCGTCGTTCCTCGAGCTCCTCACCACGACCATCTGGACGAACACGGATGCGTCACCCGCACTGGCCGGCACGCCCCGCACCGTCCTGCTCACACCAGCCGACGACCTCGCCCCGACGACATGACGTGACATGGCCGGATCCGCCAACTTTTCACACGGGCGGCCACCCAGTGGCCGTCACCGCGAACAGTTGGCGGATCCGGTCAGAGGTTGTCGGGGTTGGCGGCGCCGACGACGACCTGGCGGGCGAGGTCGGCCAGCCGTTGGTTGTGGTTGCGGGCGCTGGTGCGCAACAGGCTGAAGGCCGCGTCAGGGGTGATCGAACGGCGCTCGGCGATGACGCCCTTGGCCTGCTCGATGATGATCCGGCTGTCGAGGGCGGCGACGAGCTGCCGGTTGACGGTGTCGGCGTCGACCGCGTGCCGATGTTGCAGGATGGCGATGGTCGCGACGTCGGCGAGGGCCTGGGCGACCGTCAGGTCGTCGGCGTCAGGGGCCCGGGCTCGGTGCGGAACAGGTTGAGGGCGCCGATGACGGTCGAGCGCAACCGCATCGGGACGGCCTCGGCGGCGAGGAACCCCTCGGCGCGGGCGACCGCCGCGAACGTCGGCCACGGCTGGTCGGGTGCGGTGAGGTCCTGGTTGGCGACCGGGTGCCCGGTGCGGAAGCAGTCGAAGCAGGGGCCGACCTGGGCTTGCAGCTCGAACAGCTCGACGACGCGCATCGCCTCGCTCGACGACACCATCGCCCGCAGCTCGCCGCTCGGGGGTGGCCAGCATGATCCCGACGGCGGTGGCGTCGAGGATGTCGACGCACCGCTCGGCCAGTGTCGTCAACAGGTCGACGACGTCGAAGTCGTCGACCAGGGTGTCGGCCAGCTCGACCATCGTGCGCACGACGAGGCTCTCTCTGCTCATCCCGGGCTCCCTCAGGGCACGTGCGGCGATGTGGTCGGCACGGCTCGGAGCGTACGTCGCCGTCTGCTCGGCGGCCCGCTCACGTCGGTCCGTCGTCGGCTGCCGAGCTGAGCCGGAGCCGGCGGTCGACGATCTCGTGGGCGACCTCGCTGGCGCGCCGGCCGGTGCTGAACGCGTGGGCGCGGATCCGCGCCAGGGCGACAGCGACGGGGATGCCGAGCTGGACCGACGTCATCCCGGCGGCCTGGTGCACGACGAAGCGGAAGTCGGTGCCGTGCTCGAGCTCGTCGCCGAGCACGCCGGGCGCGGCATCGATCTGCATCCCCATCAGCGATCGCGCGGCGACCGTGGCGAGCACCAGGGCATCGGCGTGCTGGTCGTCGGTCAGCGGGCCGGGACGGTCGCGATAGAGGTTGAGCGCACCGAGGTGGACGCTGCCGGTCGTCATCGGGAACCCGAAGACCGCCTTCGCGCCGGCATCGACCGCCGGGCCGCTGAAGGCGCCCCAGCGAGGCTGCGTGGGGGTGGCGAGGTCGGGCTCCAACACCGGCCGTTGCAGGCGATGGGCGTCGATGCACGGGCCCTCGCCGAGCGTGTACTGGAGCTCCTCGATGACCGAGCTGGTGTCGTTCGACGAGCACAGCGAGCCCTGCGGTTGGTCGTCGAGCATGAGCATGATGCTGGCGCCGCTCATCACGGTGATCTCGGCGCTCACCACGCACAGCCGGGTGGTGACCACGTCATCCGTTGCCGTCGCCAGGCGGGACAGGATCCGCAGCAGCCGATCGTCAGGCATCGTGGCCCGACGGCGGTGCGTCCGTTGTTGATGTGGTCATCGCGTGCCCAGTCGAGAGGGGGCGGCGGCTGAGCGAGGACCAGACCAGAGTCGCAAATCCCGAACGAACCACCATCATGACCGTCAGCGAGCCCGGATGCACCCCCGGGGATCTGGCGGGGTGCGCTCGGCCCGGGCGATCCGACGAGTACGCTGGGCCCTGCGCCGCCATCCCCGGTCGAGCGCACCCTGCGCACCACCCAGCTCCAGACCTCGGCTGATCCCAGGAGCGATCGCCAGAGACGTCAGGAGCAGCGTTGCAAGCCACCATCGAGCGGGCCGAGCTGCCGTCGGCCGAGCCGCTCTCCCCGCCTGCGTCGCTGGCCCAGGTGATCATGCCGACGGCGGCCGAGGTGACCGTCGGTCGGCGCCGGGCCCAGGCGAAGGCCCTGTTCATCGTCGCCCTCACCGGCGCGTCGTACTACGGCCTGGTGATCGCCGATCGGGGGATCTGGACCGCCCTGGTCTGCGCGGCGACGTTGGTCGTCGCCGTGACCGCCGTCGCCACGTGCATCATGCACGACGCCAACCACGGCGCCCTCGTCCGCTCGCCGCGGCTGAACCGCACCGTCGGCTACAGCGCCGACCTGCTCGGTGCCAGCTCGTGGCTGTGGCGGTTCACCCACAACAACCTCCACCACGGCAACACCAACATCGACGGCGTCGACAGCGACATCAGCCAGGCGCCGTGGGCCCGCCTCACCCCCGACCAGCCATGGCGCCGCTGGCACCGCTACCAGCACCTGTACATGTGGTTCCTCTACGGGTTCCTCGCCCTCAAGTGGCTCGTGTTCGGCGACTTCTCCAACTTCCTGCGCGGCGGTGTCGGCCCCCAGGCGTTCCGCCAGCGACCCCGCCGTCGGGACATCGCCGTGATGCTCGTCGGCAAGGCCTCCCACCTCACCTGGGCCATCGCCATCCCCCTGCTGCTGCACCCGTGGTGGGTCGTGCTCGCCTTCTACCTCGCCTGCTCGTGGCTCGTCGGCCTGCTGCTCGCGATCATCTTCCAGCTCGCCCACTGCGTGGACAACGTCGAGGCGGTGGCGGGCGACGAGCCCCGCCGCGGCGCGGCGTTCGAGCTGCACCAGCTGCGCACCACGGTCGACATCCGCACCCGGTCCGCCGCGCTGCGCTGGCTGATGGGCGGTCTGGACCACCAGATCGAGCACCACCTGGCCCCGCGACTGCCCCACACCCTGTACCCGCTGCTGGCCCGTCGGCTGCGCGTGGCGTGCGACGAGCGCGGGCTGACCTACCGGGAGCACCCGACGTTCACGGCCGCCGTGCAATCCCACGTCCGCTGGCTGCGCCAGATGGGTCGACCACCGACCGGCATCGCCACCCCGATCCCGTAGGGCACTCCCTACTACCGGCGCGGCGCCCGGCCTGGTCCGGTTGGGCACGGCGACGACGGTCGCCGTCCCACGGAAGGATCGTCATGGCTGCACGGGATCAGATCAACCGGGGCGCGTTGCCGATCCCCGACCTCGCCTACACGGGGACCGTGACGTACGACGCCACGTCACCGGACACGAAGTTCCCGCCGATCGTCCCGTTGCGGCCGCCGGCCGGTGCGCCGAACGTCCTCGTGATCCTCATCGACGACGTCGGGTTCGGGGCGTCGAGCGGGTTCGGCGGCCCGTGCGAGACGCCGAACTTCGACAAGCTGGCGGCGGAGGGGCTCAAGTTCACCCGCTTCCACACGACGGCGCTGTGCTCGCCGACGAGGGCCGCCCTGCTGTCGGGCCGCAACCACCACACGGTCGGCATGGGCGGGATCACCGAGATCGCCACGTCAGCGCCCGGTTACAACTCGCTGCGGCCGAACACGTGCGCCCCGATCGCCGAGGTCCTGCGCCTCAACGGCTACAGCACGTCCCAGTTCGGCAAGTGCCACGAGGTGCCGGTGTGGGAGGCCAACCCCACCGGGCCGTTCGACCACTGGCCGCATCCCGGTGGCGGGTTCGAGTACTTCTACGGGTTCATCGGTGGTGAGACCAACCAGTGGTACCCGAACGTCTACGAGAACACGACGCCGGTCGATCCGTGGGGCACGCCCGAGGAGGGCTACCACTTCATGGACGACATGACCGATCGAGCGATCGCCTGGATCCGCCAGCAGACCGCGCTGGCCCCTGACAAGCCGTTCTTCACCTACTTCGCGCCCGGCGCGACGCACGCCCCGCACCACGTGCCGACGGACTGGGCCGACCGCTACCGGGGCCGCTTCGACGCCGGCTGGGACGCCATCCGCGAGGAGACGTTCGCCCGCCAGAAGGAGCTCGGTGTCATCCCGGCCGACGCCACGCTCACCGAGCGCAGCCCCGGCATCCCGGCGTGGGACGAGATGTCCGATCAGATCAAGCCGGTGCTCGCCCGCGAGATGGAGGTGTACGCCGGGTTCCTGTCGTACTGCGATCACCACGTCGGGCGCTTGATCGATGCGGTCGAGAAGCTCGGGATCCTCGACGACACGTTGGTGTACGTGATCATCGGCGACAACGGGGCGTCCGCCGAGGGCAACTTCGTCGGCACCACCAACGAGGGCTTCACGATCAACCACATGAACCAGCTCGAGACCGAGGACTACATGGTCGAGCACGTGGCCGACCTCGGCACGCCGCGCTCGTACAACCACTACGCGATCGGCTGGGCCCACGCCATGGACACGCCGTACCAGTGGACCAAGCAGGTCGCCTCGCACTGGGGTGGCACGCGCAACGGCACCATCGTTCGTTGGGGCAACGGCATCCAGGCGAAGGGTGAGATCCGCAACCAGTTCGCCCACTGCATCGACGTCGCCCCGACGATCCTCGATGCGGCCGGGATCGAGGAGCCGGCGACGGTGCACGGCGTGACCCAGCGCCCGATGGAGGGCGTCAGCATGCGCTACTGCTTCGACGACGCCGGCGCCGCCGAGCAGCACGAGACGCAGTACTTCGAGATGCTCGGCAACCGGGCCATCTACCACCTGGGCTGGACCGCCGTCGCCAAGCACAAGGACCCGTGGCTGGCGTCGGACCACGGCCTCGACGACGACGTGTGGGAGCTCTACAACGTGGAGGAGGATTGGACCCAGTCGAACGACCTCGCCGCCGAGCACCCGGACAAGGTCGCCGAGCTGGAGCGGCTGTTCATCGTCCAGGCCGCTCGGTTCAACGTGCTGCCCCTCGACATCCGCTCGGCCGAGCGCTTCAACCCCGACATCGCCGGCCGTCCCCAGCTCCTCACCGGCACGACGCAGACCCTCTACGCGGGGATGAAGCGACTCAACGAGAACGCCGTGCTGACGACGAAGAACAAGTCGCACACGGTCACGGCCCGGATCACCGTGCCTGACACGCCGGCGCAGGGCGTGATCATGGCCCAGGGCGGCAGCACCGGCGGCTGGACCCTGTTCACCGTCGGTGGCGTCCTGAAGTACTGCTACAACGTCCTCGGCATCGAGACCTTCACCGTCGCCGCCGACACCGCGCTCGGCGCCGGCGACCAGGAGGTGCGGGCCCACTTCGCCTACGACGGCGGTGGCCTGGGCAAGGGCGGCACGGTGTCGCTCTTCACCGGCGACACCAAGATCGGCGAGGGGCGCGTCGAGGCGACGATCCCGTTCATGTTCTCGATGGACGAGACGGCCGACGTCGGCAGCGATGCCGCCTCACCGGTGTCGTCTGAGTACGGGCCGTCCGACAACGTCTTCACCGGCACCATCGAGTGGGTCCGCATCGACCTCGGTGACGACGACCACAGCCACCTCATCACCGACGAGCACCGGATGAACGCGGCGATGATGCGCCAGTAGACCGGCGGTGGGCGGTTCAGTCGGCGAGGCCGGCGATGCCGCTGCCGAGGAGCTTGGCGCCCAGCACGAGCAGCACGACCATCATGATCACGGCGTTGTGGGCCGCCATGAAGTCCTTGATCGACTCCAGGGGCCCGGCGGCCCGACCCGACGCCAGGACGAAGAACACGACCGGGCCGGCGACGGTCAACGAGCCGATCACGACGAAGCAGGCGATGGCCACCGTCGTGCCGCCGCCGTCGAGGCCGGCCTGGGCGATCGACGCCGACGCAGCCAGCGTGAGGGCGAGGTTCTTCGGGTTCACGCCCGACAGCGCGGCGCCGAGCAGCAGGGCGCGGCCCGGCGTGACGGAGTCGATGGCGGCCATCCACTTCGGCATCGCCGCCTCGGTGCCCGGCTGCGGACGCGATCGCCACTGCTTGAGCGCGAGGAGCAGGAACAGGACGCCGAACACCAGCTTGATCACGTCGAGCGCCGTCGAGCTCCCGGAGTCGGCGTCGTCGGCGCCGCTGGCCAGGAGCACGACGATCACGCTGACGACGATCAGCCCGATGACCCATCCGATGGCGAAGGCCGGGCCGTTGGTGCGGGCCCGCGGCGTCCCGAGCATGAGGATCACGGCGATGATCGGCACCGGACTCAGCGCCACGCCGACCGCCAAGGGGAGGATGTCGCCGATCGCTTGTCCCATCGCCGTCATCGAGCGCGCGTCGCGCCCATCGATGGAAGTAGGGCCTCCCCTACGGTTCGGGGCCTGTCAGCCTGGTGCGGCGCGCCGGTCATCCCAGGCGTCCGGGTCGGCGGCGAGTGCCATCACGTCGGCCGGCAGCTCGCCGGCGGCGAGGTCGGCGACGGTGACCCGCTCGAGGACCGAGCGCAGCGCGGCGCGCACGGCGATCCACAGGGCCACGAACGTCTCCTCCTCGCCGGCCGCGGCCAGCTCGTGGGGCCGCACACCGCGGACGGAGGCGAGTGGACCGTCGACGGCGCGGATGATGTCGGCCACGGTGATCTCGGACGGCGGACGGGCGAGCGTCCACCCGCCCTCGCCGCCGCGCTTGCTCTGCAGGATGCGACCGTTGCGCAGGAGGCGCAGGATGTCGTGCAGGAACCCCGGTGGCAGGTCGTCGGTCGTGGCGAGCACGTGCCCGGCGATCGCCCTGCTTGGCTCGGCTGCCGTCAGCCGGGCGAGGGTCGTCGTGACGCGCACGGCGTAGGCGACCTTGTGGGAGATCCGCACACGGCGACGGTAGCCAGGTCGGCACCGGCTGCTGCGGGGTGCGACGGTGGTGCGCCGAGCGGATGGCATCCTGACGGGCGCCGATGACGACCAAACCGACCTCCGACCACCTCCGTGACCTCGTGCTGCTGCGCCGCGTCCGCGATCGCATCGACCGCGACTACGCCCAGCCGCTCGACGTCGAGGCCCTCGCTCGCGGCGTGCACATGTCGGCCGGGCACCTCAGCCGGCAGTTCAAGGCGGCGTACGGCGAGTCGCCGTACAGCTACCTGATGACGCGGCGGATCGAGCGGGCGATGACGATGCTGCGTCGCGGCGACCGCAGCGTCACCGAGATCTGCTTCGCCGTCGGCTGCTCGTCGCTCGGGACGTTCAGCACCCGCTTCAGCGAGCTCGTCGGCATGTCGCCGAGCGCCTACGCCCGCGCCGCGGCCAGGGCGACTGCGGGGCTGCCGTCGTGCGTCGTGAAGCACGCCACGCGACCGGTCAGGAATCGAGAAGCGACCGCGCCGCGCTGTTCTTAGGTTGACCCCATGGACATCACCATCACCTCCAGCTTCCTCCCACACACCGATCCCGAAGCCTCGCTGGCCTTCTACCGGGACGTCCTCGGCTTCGAGGTGCGCCTCGATGTCGGCTACGAGTCGATGCGCTGGATCACGGTCGGCCCGCCCGACCAGCCGGGAACGTCGATCGTGCTCGCCCCTCCGGCCGTCGATCCGGGCATCACGGACGACGAGCGGCGGATGATCACCGAGATGATGGCCAAGGGCACCTACGGCATGATCCTGCTCGCCACGTCCGACCTCGACGCCACGTTCGAGCGGGTGCAGGCCAGCGACGCCGACATCGTCCAGGAGCCGATCGAGCAGGACTACGGGGTCCGCGACTTCGCCCTGCGCGACCCGGCCGGGAACATGGTCCGCATCCAGGAACGGCGCTGACGCCGTTGGCCCCGCACGCCGCCGACCGCCACGACCTGATCCGCGTCCACGGGGCGCGGGTCAACAACCTCAAGGACGTGAGCATCGCCCTGCCCAAGCGGCGGATGACGGTGTTCACGGGCGTGTCGGGGTCGGGCAAGAGCTCGCTGGTGTTCGGCACGATCGCCGCCGAGTCGCAGCGACTCATCAACGAGACCTACAGCGCGTTCGTGCAGGGCTTCATGCCGACGCGCTCGCGGCCCGACGTCGACGTCCTCGACGGGCTGACCACCGCCATCCTCGTCGACCAGCAACGCATGGGGGTCGACCCGCGCTCGACCGTCGGGACGGCGACGGACGCCAACGCCATGCTCCGCATCCTCTTCAGCCGGCTCGGGCGGCCGCACATCGGCTCGCCGAACGCGTTCTCGTTCAACGTCCCGTCGGTCACGGCCAGCGGCTCGATCACCGTCGAGCGCGGCGGCGCCAAGACCGAGCGGGTCTCGTTCAGCCGCACCGGTGGGATGTGTCCCCGCTGCGAGGGCCGGGGCGCGGTCAACGACATCGACCTGACCCAGCTCTACGACGACAGCAAGTCGCTGAACGACGGCGCGCTGACGATCCCCGGCTACAGCATGGACGGCTGGTACGGCCGCATCTTCAGCGGCTGCGGCTTCTTCGACCCGGACAAGCCCATCCGCTCGTTCACCAAGAAGGAGCTCCACGCCCTGCTCCACAAGGAGCCGACCAAGATCAAGGTCGAGGGGATCAACCTGACCTATGAGGGACTGATCCCCAAGATCCAGAAGTCGATGCTGTCCAAGGACGTCGACTCGCTGCAGCCGCACGTCCGCGCCTTCGTCGAGCGCGCCGTCACGTTCACCACCTGCCCCGACTGCGACGGCACTCGGCTCAGCGAGGCGGCGCGGTCGTCGAAGATCAACGGGACGAGCATCGCCGACGTCTGCGCGATGGAGATCAGCGACCTCGCCGACTGGGTGCGCGCCCTCGACGAACCGTCGGTCGCGCCGCTGCTCGAGGCGCTGCAACAGACCCTCGACTCGTTCGTCGAGATCGGGCTGGGCTACCTGTCGCTCGATCGGCCCTCGGGGTCGCTGTCCGGTGGCGAGGCCCAGCGCACGAAGATGATCCGCCACCTCGGGTCATCGCTCACCGACGTCACCTACGTCTTCGACGAGCCGACGACCGGCTTGCACCCCCACGACATCCAGCGGATGAACGACCTGCTGGCTCGGCTGCGGGACAAGGGCAACACGCTGCTCGTCGTGGAGCACGAGCCCGAGACCATCGCCGTCGCCGACCACGTCGTCGACCTCGGACCAGGTGCCGGCGCGGGCGGCGGGACGATCTGCTACGAGGGCACGGTTGCCGGCCTGCGCAAGAGCGGCACGCTCACCGGACGCCACCTCGACGACCGCACCGCGCTCAAGGAGGAGGTGCGCAGGCCCAACGGGGTGCTCTCGATCCGCGGCGCCAGCGAGCACAACCTGCACGACGTCGACGTCGACATCCCGCTCGGCGTGCTCGTCGTCGTCACCGGCGTCGCCGGCTCGGGCAAGAGCTCGCTCGTGCACGGATCGATCCCCGCCGGCGAGGCCGTGGTGTCGATCGACCAGACGCCGATCCGCGGTTCGCGGCGCAGCAACCCGGCGACCTACACCGGTCTGCTCGATCCGATCCGCAAGGCGTTCGCCAAGGCCAACGGGGTCAAGCCGGCGCTGTTCAGCGCCAACTCGGAGGGCGCCTGCCCGACCTGCAACGGCATCGGCGTCGTCTACACCGACCTGGCGATGATGGCCGGGGTCGCCACCACGTGCGAGGAGTGCGACGGCAAGCGGTTCCAGGCCGCCGTCCTCGACCACCACCTCGGCGGCCGTGACATCAGCGAGGTGCTGGCGATGTCTGCTGGTGAGGCCGAGGCGTTCTTCGGCGCCGGCGACGCCCGTACGCCGGCCGCCCACACGATCCTGCGCCGGTTCGTCGATGTCGGGCTCGGCTACCTGACCATCGGCCAGCCGCTCACCACGCTGTCGGGCGGTGAGCGTCAGCGGCTCAAGCTGGCCACCCACATGTCCGATGACGGCGGCACCTACGTCCTCGACGAACCGACCACCGGTCTCCACCTCGCCGACGTCGAGCACCTGCTCGGGCTGCTCGACCGGCTCGTCGATGCCGGCACGTCGGTCATCGTGGTCGAGCACCACCAAGCGGTGATGGCCCATGCCGACTGGATCATCGACCTCGGTCCGGGCGCCGGGCGCGACGGCGGGCGGATCGTGTTCGAAGGCACCCCTGCCGACCTCGTGGCCGACGGCTCGACGCTGACCGGCCAGCACCTCGCGACGTACATCGCCGGCTGAGGCGGAGGTCAGGGCAGCGGCACCGGCCCGAACGGTCGGTCGCCGGCGACCGTGATGCGGTGCATCAACCGGGGGCCGTCGTAGTCGGCCGCCGCGTAGTGACTGGTCGCCCGGTTGTCCCACATCGCCACGTCGCCGGCCTGCCAGCGCCAGCGCACGACCCGCTCCGGCGCCGTGATGTGGTCGTAGAGGAGGCCGAGGATGCGCTCGCTCTCGAGTCGCGACGACGCCGTCGATGTGCGACGTGAACACGGGGTTGACGAACAGGCCCCGCTCACCGGTCTCCGGGTGGACGCGGACGATGGGATGGCGCACCGGGGCCATCGCCGCCACCCGCTCGCGCCCGCCCTCCTGGAAGCGGTCGAACGTCCGGGTCGCGTCGTGCACGGCGACCAGCGGATCGAGGTAGGCGCGCAGGCCGGGGGAGAGGGTGCGATAGGCGGCCACGAGGTCGGCCCACAGGGTGTCGCCGCCGCGCTCCGGGATCTGCTTGGCGGCCAGGATCGAGGCCATCGGCGGCTGGGCCGAGAACGTGACGTCGGTGTGCCAGCGGTTGTTGTAGCTCGTGCCGTCGCCGCGGTCGCCGATGCCCAGGCGGTAGTCCTGGCTGTCCAGCACGAGGACCTCGGGATGCTCGGCGTCGAGGCCGCCCTGCAGCGGATGGGCCGGCGTGAGCTCGCCGAAGGCCCGCCCGAAGGCGACCTGCTGGCGCGGCGTGATGTGCTGATCGCGCAGGAACACGACCCGCCAGCGCAGCAGGGTCGCGCGGACGTCGGCGACGACCTCATCCGACAGCGCCGTGGTGAGGTCCAGGCCGTGGAGCACGGCACCGGTCGACCCGGTCAGCGGCTCGACGGTGAGCTGTCGCGTCGGCATCCGAGCAGCCTATGTCCGACCAAACGAGTCGGGATTGCGACCGCCAGATCCGCGCAATCGTCGAACTGGGCGCGAATCGTCTCAGAACCCGATCTGGGCGCGAAACCGGCTCAATTCTGCGACGGTTTCGCGCCCAGATCACCCGCCACGGGTCTGGCTCGGTGCTGCGACCCGCCCTCCGGGCAGCGCCCGGCCAGCTCGGATCTGGGTGCGTTCCGTGACGACAGTCGTCAGCGAACGCACCCAGATCCCTGAACGCGCCGAGTCGTCGGCCGGATCCGGCGATGGCCGGTGCTTCCCGCCCAGATGCCCGAATGGCACGCTGCCCACCCAGATCACTCCCTCGGACAGCTCGAAACTCGTCCTCTCGGCCCGCCCTCCTGACGGGCGCTCACTGGGCAGATCCGCGAACTGTTCGCGCTCGCGCCCACCCCCCTGGGCGCGAGCGCGGAAAGTTCGCAGATTTCTTCGGTCGAGGCTGTCGATCGGCGGGTGGGCGTTCGTGGAGATGGCACGGCAGCGCATCGGGCGCCGCCACCGCAGAGAGGAACCACCATGACCGCCACCGTCGCCCCCACCGCCACGCACCGCCCCCACCAGCACCACCACCACCGGTCGCCGCAGCCACCCGCTGCTCAAGGCCACCGTCGTGTCGGGTCTCGTCGCCGCCGCGGCGACCACGGCCGTCGCCGCCGTGGCCCACGCCGCCGGTGTCTCGCTGGCCATCGACGGCGAGCAGATCCCCGTCCTGGGCTTCGCCCAGCTCACGTTCGTCGCCGCCGTGCTCGGTGGCCTCATCGTCGCCGCCCTGAACCGGTGGAGCGGCCGGGCCCGCCAGCGCTTCCAGGTCATCGCCGCTGCCCTCGTCGTGGCGTCGTGCGTCCCGTCCGTCGCCCTGCCGCCCGACGCCGCCACCAAGCTGACGCTCGTCGCCACCCACCTCGTCGCAGCCGCCATCATCGTTCCCGTCCTCGCCCGCCGCGCCGCCCGCTGACCACGTCCCATCGACCGAACCCACCCACGCACCGAAGGATCACCACCATGCCGCAGTACCTGATGTCCGTCTGGCACGACGAGGACTACGTCGTCGACTTCTCGAGCGAGGAGGCCCAGCGCAACGTCGCCCGGGTCGGCGCCTTCAACGACAAGATCATGAGCGCCGGGGTCTGGGTGTTCGGCGCCGGCCTGCACCCCGCCTCGTCGGCCACCGTCGTGCGGGCCCAGGCCGACCAGGTCTCGATGACCGACGGCCCCTACGCCGAGTCCAAGGAGCAGATGGGTGGCTTCTGGGTCATCGAGGCCCCCGACATGGACGTCGCCCTGGACTGGGCGGCGCAGGCCGCCGCCGCCTGCGAGGGACCGGTCGAGGTCCGTCCGATGCAGGGTGGCTGACGACCTCGGGGCCATCTTCCGGCGCGAAGCCGGCCGGTGCACCGCCACCCTGATCCGCATCCTCGGCGACGTCGACCTCGCCGAGGATGCGGTCGCGGAGGCGTTCACCATCGCCGCCGAGCGCTGGCCGTTGACCGGGATCCCACCGAACCCGGGTGGCTGGATCACGACGACGGCCCGCAACCGGGCCATCGACCGTCTGCGGCGCGAGGCGACTCGCACCGATCGCTACATCGCCGCCGAACGACTCCACGGAACCGAGATGGATCCCGACCCCGACCCTGATCCCGAGCTCGACGAGCTCGACGACTTCACGGACGTCGTCCCCGACGACCAGCTGCGCCTGATGTTCCTGTGCTGCCATCCGGCGCTCGCCCCCGATGCCCAGGTCGCCCTCACGCTGCGCCTGCTCGGCGGGCTCGAGACCCCCGAGATCGCCCGCGCCTTCCTCGTGCCCGAGGCCACGATGGCCCAGCGCATCGTGCGGGCCAAGCGCAAGCTGCGCGACAACCACGCCCCCTATCGCATCCCTCGGGCGGCCGAGCTGCCCGACCGGCTCCGCTTCGTGCTCGCCGCGATCTCGCTCATCTTCACCGAGGGCCACACGGCGACGTCGGGTGACGACCTCGTGCGTGCCGACCTGTCGGACGAGGCGATCCGACTCGCTCGGGTGCTCGTCGAGCTGATGCCGGATGAGCCGGAGGCCGTCGGGCTCCTCGCCCTCATGCTGCTCACCGACGCTCGTCGCCTCGCCCGCACGGGCCCGGACGGCACGCTGGTCCGGCTGGCCGAACAGGACCGCACGGTGTGGGATCGGGCCCTGATCGACGAGGGCCACGCGCTCGTGCGGGCGTGCCTCCGGCGGGACCAGCCCGGCCCGTTCCAGATCCAGGCCGCCATCGCCGCCGTGCACGCCGATGCGTCGTCCGCCGCAGCCACCGATTGGTCGCAGATCGTCGCCCTGTACGACCTGTTGCACGTGCACCTACCGAACCCGGTGGTGGGGATGAACCGGGCGATCGCGATCGGCGAGCTGCACGGAGCAGAGGCTGGCCTCGCCGCGCTCGACGAGGTCGATGCCGCGGCCCTCGAGGAGTACCAGCCGTTCCACGCCGCTCGCGCCGATCTCCTGGCGCGCGCCGGACGCCGCGTCGATGCCGTCGCCGCCTACGACCGAGCGGTCGCCCTCACCACCAACCCCGCCGAGCGCCAGTTCCTCGCCGCCCGGCGGGCCGAGGTGGCCTGAGCGTCGCCGCCGAGTGCTCAGCTCGCCGTGAGCACGTAGCGGCTGCCGACGACGCTCGGTCCGTAGCGACCGGGCGCGAACCGCGTCGGCCAGTGCCGCCTTGGCCCGCCAGCCCGTGCAGTGGGCCGGGGAGACGACACGCGGGTTGATGAGGGTGTCGAGGTCGTCGACGGTGGCGTCGATGCGCGGCTCCATCGCTGCGCCGGCCAGGTGGTAGCCGCCGAGCACGACGTCGACCGCGGTGTCGGGGAAGTGGTCACGGGCACCCAGGCACGCGTTGACGATGCCGGCGTGCGAGCAGGCCGACAGCACCGTCACGCCGCGACCGCGCACCTCGGCGGCGAGGAAGCGTTCGTCCATGATCAGCGGATCGGGCACCAGCTCGTCGCCGCGCCGGGTCTGATGGCCGGTGAGGCCGGTCTCGTAGGCGGTGCGCCGGGGGATCGCCCCGCTGCCGAGGAAGCGCCCGTCGGCCAGCAGGTGGGCCTCGTCGTGGAGCTCGACGAGACCGCCGGCGGCCGTGAGGGCCTCGAACGTCGGCTCGTCCGGCAGCATCGCCAGCACGCCCGTCGGCCCGCGGATGCCGCGCTGATCCGGACGGTCGGGATGGAGGTCGACGACGACCGGTGTCGTTCGCCCGGCGGCGGTGCGGGCGGCCGTGATCGCGCCGATCGCGACCGGCAGCCCGCCGCTGTGGTCCCAGTGCCAGTGCGACAGGAAGATGGCGTCGATGGCGGCCAGGTCGAGGTCCAGGCGGGCGGCGTTGTCGAGCCACACGTCGCCATACGGCCCGACGTCGAACAGCACGCTGCGGCGGTCGTCGCCGATCCGGCCGGTGACGAGGACCGACAGACCGTGGCACGCCACGCAGAGCTGGTCGAAGGCGGTGACGAGGTCGTGGCCGGCGCGGTGGACGGGGGCCACCCGCTGCATCAGCGACGCGATCTCGGGGAGCTGGGGTACGCCGGGATCGATGCTCGACAACGTGTCGGTCTCGTTGTCGACGACGACGGTGAGCACGAGCTCGTCGAGCGGGTCAGGACGCGCGGTCACGCCGCGATCATGCCTCCCGGTGATCGGGCCGTTGACGCGATCCGGAGGGCGTGGGAGCATCGCCGTCACCGGGAGGAGGGACACGATGCCCCAGGTGGACGCCCAGTCCGAGGTGACGATCGAGCGCAGCACGGTCGCCGAGCGCTCGCTGACGCTCGCCGAGGTCGGTGGACCGTCGCCCTTCGTCATCTCCGATGCCACGATCAGGGTCGGGCCGCCGCTGATGACCGGCCCGCGGGCCGCTGGAGCCCGGGCCGTTCGGGTTCCGATGGGCATGAGCGTGCGCATCGAGAACCTCGGCCCGAACCCGATCGGCTACACGATCGCCTGACGACCGCGGGTGCTCGGCGCGGGTCTGTTCAATCCCCGGCGTGCGAAGCGCGAGCATGGGCCGGCGAGTGACCTGGGGGTAGGACGTGGAACGAGTCGATGACGCGGCCGACGTGGCCGGCGTCGGGATGGTCGACGACGTCGCGCTGGCTCGGCGGGCGCTGGAGAAGAGCCCGGGTCTCGGCTACCTCCTCGCCGAGGCACGGGCGCCGATCGAGGCCGCCGCGCTGCTGCCCTCGCTGCCGTTCCTCCTCCGAGCGCCGCGGGGCGACGGTCACCACGTGGTGGCCATCCCGCCGTTCGGCGCCGGTGACGCGTTCACCGCGGTGATGCGCCGCTACCTGTCGCAGCTCGGTTACCGCGTGCACCCGTGGAGCCGCTCGGAGATCCTCGCCCTGCACCGTCTGAGCACGGTGGCGGTGAAGCGCATGGAGGAGGTCGTCAAGCTCGCCGGGGGACCGGTCAGCATGATCGGGCACAGCCTGGGCGGCATCTACGCCAGGGAGATCGCCCGGGCTGCGCCGCAGCACGTGCGGCGGGTCATCACGCTCGGCAGTCCGTTCGGCGGTGACCTCAAGTCGAACGTCGTGTGGCCGATGTACGAATCGATCACCGGCACCCGCATCGACGGCATCCCACCCGAGGTGCTGGAGCGGATGAACCAGCCGCTGCCCGTGCCGTCGACGGCGATCTACTCCCGCAGCGACGGCGTCGTGGCGTGGCACTCGTGCATCGACGAGGAGGCGCCGAGCAGCGAGAACGTCAAGGTGCCCGGCAGCCACATCGGCCTGCTGCACAACCCGGCGGCGCTGTACGTGGTCGCCGACCGCCTCGCCCAGGCGCCGGGGATCCACGAGCCGTTCCGACCGCCGACGTGGCTGCGGGCGTTCGCCAGCGCCGGACCGTGGCGGCGGCCACGCAACGAGGTCGGTCGATGACGCGGATGCGGGCGATGGACGCCGCCTTCCTCGCGATGGAACGTCCCGCCGAGCCGCGCCACCTCGGCAGCGTGTCCATCTTCGGGCCCGGCGAGGACGGGCGGCTGACGTACGACGAGGTGCGGGCCCTGCTCGAGGAGCGCCTGCCCCTCATCGCGTCGGCGCAGCGGGTGGTCGTCGAGGTCCCGTTCGGGCTGGCCCGCCCGTCCTGGGGGCCGGCGGACGGCTTCGACCTCGAGTTCCACCTCCGCCACACCGGCCTCGCGCCGCCCGGGGACGCCGCCGCGCTGGGCCGCCTCATCGCCCGCCTCCACGCCGTTCCGCTCGATCGCTCCCGCCCGCTGTGGGAGCTGTGGGTCATCGACGGCTTGCGCGACGACCGGGTCGCCCTCTACGCCAAGATCCACATGGCGGCCATCGACGGCGTCACCGGTGCCGAGGTGATGACCGCGCTCCTCGATCCTGACCGGGCCGGGCAGCGCCACATCCAGCCGCAGCCACCGATCGAGCGGTCGAACGGCGTCGGGCGGGTCCTCGAGGGTCCGGTGGACCAGTTGCGCCAGGTCGCCCGCTTCCCGGGCCGCATCGTCACCCGGGCGCGGCACGGGATCGAGGGGCAGCTCGCCGGCATGGGCGACACGCTGGTCGAGACGGTCCGCCGGACGCCGGGGCTCGATCCGATCGCCCGCTTCCTCCCGGCACCAGGCAACGGCAGCGACCCGGCCACGCGCGCAGCCGCTCGCGCCCCGCGGTGTCGTGGAACGCGCCCATCACGCCGCACCGCCGCGTGTCCGTCACGAGCCTGCCGCTCGACCGGATCATCGCCATCAAGCGGGCGGCCGGCACGACGGTGAACGACGTCGTGATCGCGGTGTGCGCCGGGGCGCTGCGCGAATGGCTCGAGGTCCACGACGAGCTCCCGTCGTCGCCGATCGTCGCGCTCGTCCCGATGCTCGTCGGTAGCGACGACGCCGACGACGCCCATGTCGCGGGCCTGATCGTCCCCCTCCCGACCACCACCGCGACTCCCGCCGAGCGGCTGGCCCGCACGAGCGAGGCGCTGGCCACCGCGAAGCAGCGGATGGTGCCCGTGCCGGCATCGCTGATGCAGGACATCTCGCTGTTCGCCCCGCCCGCGCTCGGCGCGCTGGCCGGACGGGTGGTCGGCGCGCTGCCGCACCGGCCGATCCTGAGCCCGACGGTCAACGTCGCCATCACGAACGTCCCCGGCTCGCGCCAGCAGATGTACCTCGCCGGGCGGCCGCTGGAAGCGAGCCACCCGGTGCTGACGATCAACGACCTCTCGCCGCTGCACATCGGGCTGCAGTCCAGCCACGACGCCATCGACGTCGGAGCCGTCGCCTGCCGCGACACGCTCCAGGACCTCGATCAGCTGGTGGCCCGGATGCCGGTCGAGCTCGACCTGTTGGAGCGGGCCGTCCTCCGGGGCAGGCCGGGCGCAGCGAAGACGGCGACCACGAGGAGGAAGCGCTCATGACCGAGACCGGGAACGGCCCTGCGCCGGCACGGGAGCAGCGGTTCCAACGGCGGATGTCCGACGCCGAGGCGTTGATGTGGAACGTCGAGAAGGATCCGTGGCTCAACCCCAGCGGTGGCTCGTTCTCGGTCCTCGATCGGATGCCCGACGTCGAGCACCTCCGCGCCCAGCTGGCGGTGGCCATCGTCACCGTCCCTCGGTTGATGGAGCACGTGGTCGGCGGGCTCGGCCGCTACAGCCCGCCGACGTGGCGACCGGACCCCGAGTTCGACCTCGACCAGCACCTGCGCATCAGCGCCCTGCCTGCGCCCGGTTCGATGCAACAGCTGCTCGACACCGTCACGCGGATCTACCAGGACCCCTACGACCGGACTCGACCGCTGTGGATGATGCACGTCATCGGTGGTCTCGAAGGCGGCCGCGCCGCGTGGCTGTGGAAGATCCACCACTCGGTGGCCGACGGCACCGGCGCGGCGCGGCTCTCCGAGCTGTTCATCCAGCCGACCCGAGACGCCGCCGAGCCGCCGCCCGTCGACCTGCGGGCGGCCGTCGCCGCCGCCGTGGAGGCCGATGCGGCGGACCCGCGGCCGTCGCTGGTGGAGTCGGCGGTCGGGACGGCCACCCACCTCGCCCGGCGCCAGGCCGGCATCGCCCGACGAGTCGCTGGAGAGGTGGCGATGTGGGGCGCCGATCCGCGCCGGGCCGTCGACGCCGTCGGTGGTGCGGCGCGCGCCGTCGGCCAGCTGCGCGACCAGGTCACCGGCGGGGGAGGGGGCGCCAGCGAGTCGTCGGCAGATGACGGCGAGGCGCAGCTCCCCGGCGGATCGCCGCTGTGGCGCAACCGGTCGCGGCACCGCCACCTCGAGGTCATGTCGTTCCCACTGGCCGACGCGCTGGCCGCGTCGAAGGGCCTCGGCGGCTCGCTCAACGATTGGTTCGTCACCGGTGTGGTCAACGGCGGCGTCGCCTACCACGAGGCGCGTGGCGTGCCGCTGCGCACGCTCAACACCAGCTTCGTGGTGAGCACGAGGTCGGACAAGGCGATCGGCGGCAACTCCTTCACACCGACCCGCTTCGCGGCACCGGCGGGGCCGATGGAGCCGGCGACCCGGTTCCGGTTGATCAGCGAGGCGATGACCGAGAAGAAGTCCCAGGTGTCCGGCGGCGGCGCCCTCGCCGGCCTCGCCGGCATCGCCAACCTGCTGCCGACGTCGCTCGTGACGAGCATCGCCCGGCGGCAGGCGGCCGGGATGGACTTCGCGACCTCCAACCTGCGCAGCTCGAAGCGGCCCTACTTCATGTCGGGCGCCGAGGTCGCCGAGTCGTACGCCTTCGGACCGCTCGCCGGCACCGCCTTCAACATCACGGCGATGTCCTACGCCGGCCGGTTCGGCATCGGGCTGTTCATGGACCCGACGGCGATCGACGACGTCGTCGGCCTGCGCGACGACATCGCGGCCGCCTACCAGCAGCTCATCGACCTGGGAACGGAGCAGGTGGCGCCGGTCCGACGCCGAGCAGGGGCCAAGAAGGCGTCGGCGCGCCGGACCTGATCGGGGTCCAGGCATCGGGGAGCTCGGTCGTGAACTCCGCGCCGCGCTCGACGCTGCGGGTGAGGAAGTCGTCGAGGCGGGGGAGGGCGGCGTCGGGGACGTCGTGCACGACCACCACCGACCACGGAGCCCGTTCGATGTCGGCGAGGGCGCGGTCGGGCCACGTGTCGGGATCGACCCAGTCCCGCGGCACCGAGCTCCACAGCGCGCACGTGCACCCGTCGGCGACGAGCCGCGCCGTGCCGTGCGGGCTCATCAGCCGATCGTCGATCGCCCCGCCGGCCCCGTAGGGACGGAACAGCAACGGGTCGCCGCCGGCGTCGGCGACCGCCTGACGGCCGCGGTCGAGCTCCTCATCGACGACGGCCGGGTCGGCGTCGCCGAACGTGCGCCGGTGGCTCCACGTGTGCGACCCGACGAGGTGACCCTCGGCGACGGCGCGCTGCACGAGTCGCCGGCCGGCCGGATCGACCGTCCGGCGGCCGACGGCGAAGAAGATCGCCTCGACGCGGTGGTCGCCCAGGATGTCCAGCACGGCGTCGGTCACGCCGGCGGTCGGCCCGTTGTCGATGGTCAGCGTCACCTGCGGTGCCACGACGACGATCCTCGCGCACGTGGCGCGGTCACAGGGCGGCGAAGGCGGCGCGGCCGGTGGCGGCCAGGATCGTGTCGTCCTGGGGCGTGTGGATGCGGCCGTGGAGGGCGTTGCGGAGGTGGCGCTCGAGGGGATGGCGGCGCATCAGGCCCGGGTTGCCCGTGAGCCGGACGGCCTCCAACACGACGTCGATGGCGCCGTTGGTGACGGTGTACTTGGCGACCATCGAGCGCGCCATGGCATCCGGGGCGTCGGCGTCCACGGCGTCGGCGGTGGCCGCCAGCAGCTGGTCGCCGACCATGACGTCGGCGTCGATGCGACCCATCGCCTCCTGGAAGCGGGGCAGCGACGAGAGCGGCGCGCCGAGGTTGCTCGGCGTCCGTTCTGTGAGGTAGCGGGCCAGCCAGTCGCGCGCCGCCCGAGCCACGCCGTGGTACACGGCCGACATGAGCATGCAGTTCCAGATCACGGCGCCCGGCGACAGGGGAGGCGGTGTGGTCGACAGGCCGACGGCGCGGTCGAGCGGCACCTCGGCGCCCTCGAACACGACGTCATCGCTGCGCGTGGCCCGCATGCCGAGCGTGTCCCACGTGCGCTCGACGCGGTAGCCGGGCGTCCCCGCCTCGACGATGAAGCTCCCGACCGCCGGCTCGGCGTCGTCGGTGCGGGCGTAGACGACCAGCCACCGCAGCAGTGGGATGCCGGTGCTGTAGATCTTGCGCCCGGTCAACCGCCAGCCGCCGCCGTCAGGGAGGCGCTCGGCGACGGTGGCCGGCAACCCACCCCGCGCCGGCGTGCCGAGCTCGGGCTCGACGCGCAGGGCGTTGATCAACGCGACGTCGGCGACGGCCGACGACCGCACCGCGGCCAGGACGGCCGGAGGCAGGCCCATCTCGTCGAGCAGGGCGTGGTACAGGGTGTGCTGGGCCAGCACGAGGGCGACCGACGGGTCGGCGGCGCCGACGGTGACGACCATCTCCGTCGCCGCCACGAGGCGTCGGCCGAGGCCGCCGGCATCGGTGGGGATCGTCAGCCGCAGCGCGCCCGTGGGGTGCAACGCGCCGAAGGCTTCGAACGGGAACGACCCGTCACGGTCGTGCTCGGCGGCCCGCTCGGCGATGTCGGCGAGGACCGCGGTCCATGACGGCGGCGGCCAGGTCTCGCCCACGCCGGTCATGGTCGCACATCGGCCGGTACCGCGGTCGATCCAACCCCACGGACGTCGTCACGGAGCGATGACAAACCTGAAACATCGACGTAACAGTGCGTCTTTACGGTCCCGCCCCAGCGCCGCCGTGGGCGGCCGCAAGACGGGAGGATCGATGGAACCAGGAGACATCGCCTGGGTGCTGGCTTCGGCCGCACTGGTGCTGTTCATGACGCCGGGGCTGGCCTTCTTCTACGGAGGGATGGACCAACGCCGCAACGTCCTGAACATGCTGATGATGAACTTCTACTGCCTGCTGATCGTGCCCGTGCTGTGGGCGGTCATCGGCTTCTCGCTGGCCCAGGAGCCGTTCGATGCGAACATCATCGGCAACTTCGACAACATGTTCCTCAAGGGCATCAGCATCATGGGCGAGGACAACGGTGGCCGGCTGGCCACGGTCGCCTTCCTCGGGATGTTCGCCGCCATCACGCCGGCGCTCATCTCGGGTGCGGTCGCCGACCGGATGAAGTTCTCGGCGTGGGCGGTGTTCGTCCCGCTGTGGTCGATCCTCGTGTACGTGCCGATCTTCAAGTGGGTCTACGGCGGGTGGCTCGGCCAGCGGGGCTCGATCGACTTCGCCGGCGGCACGGCGATCCACGTCAACGCCGGCATCGCCGCCCTCGCCGCCGTGCTCGTGCTCGGCAAGCGCAAGGGCTGGCCGCACGACGTCTCGCCGCCGCACTCCATGCCGCTCGTCATGCTCGGCACCGGGATCCTGTGGTTCGGCTGGTTCGGGTTCAACGCCGGCTCGGCCCTGTTCGCCAACGGCCAAGCGGTCCAGGCGTTCATGAACACGTTCCTCGCCGCCGCCGTCGCCGGCCTGGCGTGGGTCGTCGTCGAGTGGATCCGCGACGGCCACCCGACGAACCTGGGTGCCGCGTCGGGCATCGTCGCCGGCCTCGTGGCGATCACGCCGGCGTCCGGCTACGTGTCGGGTGCCGGTCCGCTGTGGATCGGCCTGATCGCCGGCGTCGTGTGCTCGTTCGCCGTCAAGATCAAGTTCAAGGCCGGCTTCGACGACGCCCTCGACGTCGTCGGCGTCCACTTCGTCGGCGGGCTCGTCGGCTCGCTGCTCGTCGGGTTGTTCGCCAACCCGGCGTTCTTCCCCGACGCCACGTTCGCGGAGGGCCTCTTCTACGGCGGAGGCTTGCACCTGTTCTGGGAGCAGGTGATCGCCAACGGCGCCGCCATCATCTGGTCGTTCGCCGTCACCACGATCATCATGTTGGCGCTGAAGGCCACGATCGGGGTGCGAGTGTCCGAGGAGGAAGAGGTCATGGGCCTCGACCTTGCCGAGCACGCCGAAACCGCCTACCACGGCGTCTGAGAGGGAAGAGGAACCCATGAAGCTGATCACCGCCGTCATCAAGCCGTTCAAGCTGGACGACGTGAAGGACGCCCTCAAGGCGGCCGGCGTCGTCGGCCTGACCGTGACCGAGGTCCGCGGCTTCGGCCGCCAGGGCGGCCACACCGAGACCTATCGCGGCACGGAGTACCAGATCGACTTCGTCCCCAAGGTGAAGCTCGAGATCGTCGTCGACGACGTGCTCGCCGAGGACGTCGTCGATGCCATCGTCAGGGCCGCCCAGACCGACAAGATCGGCGACGGCAAGGTCTGGATGACCACGGTCGACGACATCGTGCGCATCCGCACCGGCGAGCGCGGCGCCGACGCCGTCTGATCCCACGTTCGTGTCACCGCATACGTCGTCGACGACGTCTGCGGTGACACAGACCGTCGGTCTTCAGCCGGCAGCCGCCGTCATGGCGGCGATGTCGAGGACGGCACCGGCGTGGGTGTCGGCCTGCTCGGGCGTCAGCGCCGGACCGAGCTCGACGATGAACGACGGGTTGTCGGTCTGCTTGCGGATCCACGTCGCCGCGACGCCGGTGTAGGTGCCGCCCGTGATGCGCTCGATCGGCAGGCCGGTGAGCGCCGAGTAGCGCTCCTTCAGCTCGCCCTCGAAGCCGTTGCTCGGCGACAGCCGGTTGAGGTCCTGGTGGTAGAAGAGCGTCAGCTCGGGCCGGATCACCCGCACGAGGTTGACGATGGCCTGGGTCTCGGGCTCGCTGGCCGGGCCGGTGCCGGCGTACTGCCCGTCGCCCGGCGTGCCGATCGGACCCCAGCCGTCGGGGAAGTTGCGGTTGAGGTCGACACCGTCGGCGTTGCCACGCTGTGGGACGGCCTGGCCGTCGGGGTTCATCGACTCGACGAGCCACAGGTCGACGCCGGCCGGGACCGGCGCGGTCGCCAGCCGGTCGAGGATCGCGACACCGGCTTGCTCGTCGCCGTGGATGACGCCGATCACGAGCACCGGCGTGCCGCCACGTGTCCCACGTTCGACGGCCCGGATCGGCCGCCCGTCGAGGGACCGTCCGATCTCGGCGACCTGCAGGGCGTCACGGGCGAGCCCGGCGACCCCCGGCAACGTCGTCGTTGGGACGGTGGTCGTGTGTGGTGGGTCGTGGTGGTCGGCGGTGTCGTCGTGGTCGTGGTGGTCGTGGCGATCGTCGTGGCCGGCGGTGACGTCGTGGTGGTCGTCGGTCCCACCGTCGTGGTGGTGGTGGTCGTCGCCGGGGCGGTGGGGACCGGCGGCGCCAGCGCCGTCGTCGGCGTGGTCGTGCCGCCGTCGCTGCACGCGGCCAGGGCGAGCAGGATCACCACGCCACCCCGCCACCGGACCATCGCGCCGACCGTACCGCTCGGGCGGCGCGATCAGCCGGCGGCGATGCGCTTGTGGTGGAGGATGACCTCGTCGACGATGAAGCGCAGGAACTTCTCGGTGAAGGCGGGGTCGAGGCCGGACTCGATGGCGAGCGCCCGCAGGCGAGCGATCTGCTGGTCCTCACGGGTCGGGTCGGCGGGCGGCAACCCGACCTCGGCCTTGTAGCGCCCGACGGCCTGGGTGATCTTGAAGCGCTCGGCCAGCAGGTGCACGAGGGCGGCGTCGATGTTGTCGATGCTCGCCCGGTACGCGTCGAGCTGCTGGTCCGTCGTCACAGGACCTCCTTGCCGTACATCTCGCCGAGCGGATCGGCGAGCAGCTCGAGGCGCTCGCCGTCGGGCCCGCGGAAGTACAGCGAGACGCCGCCGACCTCGTGGTACTCGATGCCGGCCTCGTCGAGGCGGTCCTTGAGCACCTGCCACTGCGCCGGCTCGACGCTGATGGCCAGGTGGTGGTGGCCGCCGAGCACCTCCTGGTACGGACCGAGGTCGAGGCCGGGGAAGTCGAAGAAGGCGAGCGCGTTGCCGTTGCCGATGTCGAAGAAGAAGTGCGTCGAGCCGGGGTAGTCGCGGTTCTCGAACAGGTCGGTGAGCGGGAACCCGAGGAGGCCCTGGTAGAAGTCGATGGTCGTCGCCACGTCGGCGCTGAGGTGGGCGGTGTGGTGCACGCCACGCGCCGTGGATGCCGGGCGCTGCGGCTTCGCCAGCAGGTAGCGGGCCCGCAGGTCGTCCCACTCCGCGGTGCGGTCGAGGTCGGCCGTGGTCATGGTTGGAGTGTAGGAGCGGCCCCGACGAGGCGATCGAGGCCGCGGCGACGCGGCCGAGGTCGGGTCGCGGCTCGTCGACCATGCGGCTCAGGTACGACACGGTCACCTCGCCGCGCTCGATGGCGCCGCTGTCGGTGTCGGCGGGGAGCTCGATCGGCTCGCCCCACACCATCTCCACCGCGAACGCGCCGTCACGGCCCTCGATCGGGTGCAGCCGACCGCTGGCGACGGTCCGCGGCGGCAGCATCGCGACCTCGGTCTGGCGCCACCCGGCGATCTCGTCGAAGTCGACGTTGGGCACGTTGACGTTGACGACGACCGGCTCGGCGGGCAGGTCGGCGAGCACGGCGGCCACGACCTCGGCGCCGACGCGGGCCGCCGTCGCCCAGCGCTGGTCGGCGATCATCTCGTCCCAGCCCTGGCCCTCGACGCCGTACTCGGTCACCGCCTGGCTCACGGCGACGCCGCTGGTGCCGCCGTTGCGCGCCGTCACCGCGGCGCCGACGGTGCCCGAGTGGTAGATCGCCCGCCCGACGTTGGCGCCGGGGTTGATGCCGGCGACGACGAGGTCGATCGGGCCGAACACGCCGAGGCGGGCGAACATCACGCACAGCCCGGGCGGCCCGTTGACCGTCCACGCCTCGGCGATGCCGTCGACGTGGGCGCGCCGGACCTCCGGCTGCAGCAGGTGCAGGGCCCCGAGCGCCGCCGAGGCGCCGGAGTACTCGCTGTCCGGTGCGACCACGACGACGTCGCCGAGCGGGACGAGGGCGCGGGCGAGGACGTGGAGGCCGACGGAGTCGATCCCGTCGTCGTTGGTGACCAGCAGGCGGGGCATCGTCGACGTCAGCTGCGGGTCGTGCCGATCGGCTCCGATCGGCGGACGTAGCCGAGCACCGGGCGTCGCCTTGACGCGCGCCCGCGCGCCCTGCGGCACGGCGGTGCGCTCGTTCGACAGCCAGGCGTTGACCCGGTCGGAGCGGCCGTCGTCGACGGCGATGAACAGCGCGAAGCGGTCGCGGCGGGCCAGCGGACGCAGCAGGCGCGGGGAACGGCACGACCCGCTGCGGGCGACGGGCCCGCACGACGACGCCTTGGCGCTCGACGGTGGAGAACAGGTCGAAGGCCCCGGCGATGACGAGCCAGGCCATCCACAGCATCGGGGCGATGAGGAGGGCGGCGAGCACGAGGGCGATGTCCTGGATGAGGTCGACCTGGTCGGGGAAGTCGTCGAGGACGCTGATCAGCCGGTCACCGCGGGCGACGCCGAGCAGCAGCCGCTGCAGGGCGATGAGGGCGCCGCCGACGACGACGCCGAGGACGAGCATCAGCGCCGGATGTCGTCCGTAGCCGGGACGGAACGGGTAGCGGACCCGCACGACGTGCCACTCGCCGGTGGCGTTGCTCCACGCCAGGCGGTCGTCCTCGGGCACGATCGGCAGCTCGTCGGCCGCCCGATCGGCGAGGCCGAGGGCGGCGGCGTAGGCGAGCGCACGGCTGGAGCTGTTGGCGGCCATCGCGGAGGCCCCTTCGAACCCCCGCGGGTCCATCCACGCCCGCACGCACAGCCAGTGCTCGGCGCGCACGAGCCCGTGGGCGGTCGGACGCTGGGCATGGGAGCGGATCCGCTTCAGCACCCGCAGGGCGACGGCGACGATGGCGATCCCGACGGCGAACCCGATGCGCCCGCGACGCCAGCGAGTCGACGACGGCGACGTCGTCGCCGTTGCGCATCGACCGCCACCACAGCAGGGCGCTGAGCACGATCGTGATCACCGGCGGCCCGACCGCCAGCGCGTTCCACCGGCGCTTCGAGAGCTGCTGGCGGCGGGCATCGGCGGCCACCGAACGGGTGAAGCGCCGCCACCACCGCCGTGACAGGCGCAGCCCGGCGATCTCGACGCCGGCGCCGGAGACGCCCGTCAACGTGCCGGCGGTCATCCGGTGGATGTGGTTCAGGACCTGTTGCTCGTAGCCCTTGAGGGCGTCACCTTCGCGACCGCGGCGGTCGGTGAGGACGACGACCTCGTGCTCGGTGGGCTCGATGCGCAGCCAGCCCCGCGCGACGAGGTCGAGCAGCGTGGCGACGGCGGCGTGCGGGGTCACGACGAAGCCGTTGGTCAGCAGGCTGGCCACCGCCGGCGACTCGGCGCCCGAGCTCGGCCGAGCGCGTCGACGCCACGAGGCGCGGCGGTCGGGTGCTGATCCCGGCGTAGAACAGCAGGGCGAGCGTGGCCAGGAGCAGCAGGATCGACCACAGCAGCGGCCCGCCGTCGGGTCGCGTGAAGAACGCCAGCAGACCGATCACCCCTCGCCCGCTGCTCGGCCCCACACGGCGGTCATCATGGCACGGCGTCGCCCGCCGCTCATCGATCCCCGAGGGTCACGAAGGAGGGTCGGTCGCCGGCGCCGTCGCCGCCGTCGCCAGCCCTCCTCGGCCAGCGGCGCGACGCGCACCGGCGGGGGCAGGACGTCCACGCCGGCAGCGTCGAGGGCGCCCTTGATCGCCTCGCGCAGCGCCCGCTGGAGGCGGAACTGGGCGCCGGGGCCGGTGCGCACGAGCAGCCGCAGCACGACGCCGTCGGCGCCAACCGACTCCACGCCCAGCAGCTCGGGCGCGGCCAGCACGTCGCCCTCGTAGCGGTCGTCGGCGACCAGCTCCTCGGCCGCCGACTGCACGATCTCCCGGGTCCGGCCGAGGTCGGCGTCGTAGGCGACGACGACGTCGAGCACGGCGACCGACCACAGCTTCGTGCGGTTGCCGACCCGCCTGATCTCTCCGTTGGGCACGTGCCACACCGTGCCGTCCTGGCCGCGCATCACCGTGGTGCGCAGCGTGACCCGCTCGACGCTGCCGCTGGCCACCCCGAGGTCGACGCTGTCGCCGATGCCGTACTGGTCCTCGATCAGCATGAACAGCCCGGTGATGCAGTCCTTGACCAGGTTCTGGGCGCCGAAGCCGAGGGCGACGCCGGCGATCCCGGCACCGGCGATCAACGGGGCCAGGTCGAGCCCGAGCTGACCGAGGGCCAACAGGATGGCGACCACCCAGATGAGGACCGAGGCGGTCGATGACACCACGGTGGCGATCGAGGCCGCCCGCGAGGTGCGGCGGGGATCCTCGACGCTGACCCGCTGCGGCGGCACCATCCGGTCCAGCGCGCGGGTGGCGGCGTTGCGGTCGGCGACGACGACGCGGAAGATGGCCCGCCGGATCATCCGCCGCGCCACGTGCGATGCCACCCAGGCGACGAGCAGGATGAGGAGCGCTTCCAGCGGCCGGCCGATCAACCAGTCGGCGATCGTCGACAGGACCTCGTTGTCGGTCTGCTCCCACACCCACTTGCAGACCGCGTTCGGCTTGTCGCCACATGCGTCGAGGAGTGCCGGGTCCGGCTCGGCGGCCTGCATCGGTGCCACCGTAGTGAGCACCCCCGGAGCGGCCCGGGGATCCCGCGGCCAGGCCGACCAGGGGTTGGGCGGGATAGCTTCGGGCCATGACCCGCATCGCCATCGTCGGCACGGGCTACGTCGGTCTGACCACAGGGGCCTGCTTCGCCCACCTCGGGCACGAGGTCGTGTGCGCCGACATCGATGCCGACAAGGTGGAGCGCCTGTCCGCCGGCGAGATCCCGATCGTCGAGCACGGGCTCGACCGCCTCGTCGACGAGGGCCTGCGCATCGGGACGCCTGCGTTCGTGCTCGGCGCGGCCAACGCCGTCGAGGACTGCGAGATCGCGTTCCTGTGCGTGCCGACGCCGCAGGGCGACGACGGCGCGGCCGACCTGACCTACATCGAGGCGGCGGCCCGGGAGATCTCGAGCGCTCCTGCCGTACGAGAGCGTCGTCGTCAACAAGTCGACGGTGCCGGTCGGCTCGGCGCCAAGGTCGTCGAGCGGGTGCTCGGACCGCGCCGACGTCAAGGTCGTGTCGAACCCCGAGTTCCTCCGCGAGGGCTCGGCCGTGCAGGACTTCCTCAAGCCCGACCGCGATCGTCGTCGGCTGCGACCGACCAGGCCGCGGCGATCAAGGTCTCGTCGCTGTACCTCAACGTCGCCGCCCCGGTCATCGTCACCGACCCGGCGTCGGCGGAGACGATCAAGTACGCGGCCAACGCGTTCCTCGCCACCAAGCTCTCGCTTCATCAACGCCATCGCGGCGATCTGCGAGGGCGTCGGCGCCGACGTCAACGACGTCGTCCTCGGCATGGGCTACGACAAGCGCATCGGCCAGGAGTTCCTGCGCCCCGGTCCGGGGTGGGGCGGCAGCTGCTTCCCGAAGGACACCCGGGCGCTGCTCAAGATCGCCGACGACGCCGGCTACTCATTCGACCTCCTGCAGGGCGTCGTCGCCGTCAACGACGAGCAGTTCGACCGGGTGACGCGAGAAGATGCTGGCGCGCCGCCGGCGGTGATGTCAGCGGCAAGGTCGTCGGCGGTGTGGGGCCTCACGTTCAAGGCCCGCACCGACGACCTGCGCGAATCACCGTCGGTCGCGATCATCGAGCGCCTGCTGGCCGCCGGGCGCCACGGTGCAAGGCCTACGACCCGACGGTGAGCGGACCCAAGCCCGGCCTGCCCGCCGACATCGAGATCTGCGCCGACCCGTACGCCGCTGCGGAGGGCGCCGACGTGCTCGCCGTGCTCACCGAGTGGGACGACTTCCGCTGGCTCGATCCGACCAAGGTCGCCAGCGTCGATGACGACGCGGGCCGTGGTCGACGCCCGCAACCTGCTCGACCGCGGCGAGTGGCGGCGGGCCGGGTTCACCTACGACGGCATCGGGAGGTAGTCGATGGCACGGATCGTCGTGACCGGCGGCGCCGGGTTCCTCGGGTCGCACCTGTGCCGGGCGCTGCTCGATCGAGGTGACGGGTCGTTGCGGTCGACAACTTCGTCACCGGCTCGGTGAACAACATCGACGAGCTCTTCGGCCACCGCGGCTTCACGTTCGTCGAGCACGACGTCAGCCAGTACGTGTGGGTCCCGGGGCACGTCGACGCGATCATGCACTTCGCCAGCCCGGCCTCGCCGATCGACTTCGAGCGCATCCCGATCCAGATCCTCAAGGTCGGCGGCCTCGGCACCCACAACTGCCTCGGCCTGGCCAAGGCCAAGGGCGCCAGGTTCTTCCTCGCCTCGACGAGCGAGGTGTACGGCGACCCGCTGGTGCACCCGCAGCCCGAGACCTACTGGGGCAACGTCAACCCGATCGGTCCCCGCGGCGTCTACGACGAGGCCAAGCGCTACGCCGAGGCGCTCACGATGGCGTACCACCGCCACCACGGCGTCGACGTGCGCATCGTGCGCATCTTCAACACCTACGGGACCTACATGCGCCTCGACGACGGGCGCTCGGTGTCGAACTTCCTCGTCCAGGCGCTGCGCGGCGAACCGATCACCGTGTTCGGCGACGGCTCGCAGACCCGCTCGTTCTGCTACGTCGAGGACGAGGTGCGCGGCTTCCTCGCCCTCCTCGAGGCCGACGTGACCGGCCCGATCAACATCGGCAACCCGAACGAGTTCACGATCGCCCAGCTGGCCGAGCTCGCCGTCGAGGTCACCAACTCGACGTCGACGATCACGTACGAACCGCTGCCGGTGGACGATCCGACGCAGCGCCAGCCCGACCTCACGCTGGCCCGCAAGCACCTCAACTGGGAGCCCGTGATCGATCTGCGCGAGGGGCTGACCCGCACGGCCGAGTACTTCAAGCGGGCCCTCGAGGGCTGACGGCCGACCGGTTGGTCGCCGGCGGGTGCCAGCGGCCACCATCGGGGCCGGTCCAGCCGAGGAGGAGACGTGCAAGAGGTCCGCAGCCCGTTGCAGGGCACGATCGTGTCGCTCGAGGTCGCGCCCGGCGACGTGGTGCGGCCGGGTGCCGTGCTCCTCCTCGTCGAGTCGATGAAGATGCACCACGACGTGACGACCGACGCCGGCGGTCGGGTGGCCGAGCTGACGGTCGCGGTCGGCACCGCGGTGATGCCCGGCGACCTGCTCGTGCGCCTCGAGGCGGTCGAGGTGTCCGCGGACGCCGAGCAGCCGGCGGCGATCACACCGACCGCTGTCGATGGTCCGGCGGTGGTGCGGGCCGACCTGGCCGACGTGCTCGAACGGCACCGCGTCGGGCTCGACGCGGCGCGTCCCGATGCCGTCGCCAAGCGGCGGGCGCGGCAGCGCCGCACGGCCCGCGAGAACGTCGAGGACCTCGTCGACGACGGATCGTTCATCGAGTACGGCCCGGTCGTCGTCGCCGGCCAGCGGCGCCGGCGCAGCCTCGACGACCTGATCGCCAACACGCCCGCCGACGGCCTCGTCGGCGGGATCGGCACCGTCAACGGCGAGCTGTTCGGGCCCGAGGCGTCGCGGGCGATCGCGGTGTCGTACGACTACACGGTCCTCGCCGGCACCCAGGGCATGCAGAACCATCGCAAGAAGGACCGCCTGTTCGAGCTGTCGGCGCGGCTGCGGCTGCCGATCGTGTTCTTCACCGAGGGCGGTGGGGGCCGGCCCGGCGACACCGACGGCATCGGCGCGTCCGGCCTGGAGACGATGGCGTTCCTGTACTTCGCCGAGCTGTCGGGGCTGGTGCCGCTCGTCGGCGTCAACGCCGGGTACTGCTTCGCCGGCAACGCCGCCATCCTCGGCTGCTGCGACGTGGTGATCGCCACCGAGGACTCCAACATCGGCATGGGCGGGCCGGCGATGATCGAGGGCGGCGGCCTCGGCGTCTACCAGCCGACGGCGATCGGTCCGATCGAGGTGCAGCGGGCCAACGGCGTGGTCGACGTCGTGGTGGCCGACGAGGCCGAGGGGGTGCGCGTCGCCAAGCAGTACCTGTCGTACTTCCAGGGCCGGGTGGCCGACTGGGAGTGCGCCGACCAGACGCTGCTGCGCGACGCCATCCCGGCCGACCGCCTGCGCAGCTACGACGTGCGCAAGGTCATCGACCTGCTGTTCGACACCGGCTCGGTGCTCGAGCTGCGGCGCGACTTCGGGCACGGGATGGTCACCGCCATGGCGCGCATCGAAGGTCGACCGGTCGGTGTGATCTCGAACAACCCGACGCACCTCGCCGGCGCCATCGACTCACCGGGCGCCGACAAGGCGGCCCGCTTCATGCAGCTGTGCGACACGTTCGACATCCCGATCATCACGCTGTGCGACACGCCCGGGATGATGGTCGGCCCGGACGTCGAGGAGACGGCGCTGGTGCGCCACTGCAGCCGGCTGTTCGTCACCGGCGCCAACGTCACCGTGCCGCTGGCCACGATCGTGCTGCGCAAGGCCTACGGGCTCGGCGCCCAGGCGATGATGGGCGGCACGACCAAGGCGCCGCTGGCGTGCCTCGCCTGGCCGACGGGCGAGTTCGGGGGGATGGGCCTGGAGGGCGCGGTGCGGCTGGGCTACCCGAAGGAGCTGGCGGCCGTCTCCGATCCCGACGAGCGCGAGGCCCTGTTCCAGCAGCTCGTCGGGCGGATGTACGAGATCGGCAAGGCCCTCAGCGTGGCGTCCCTCTTCGAGATCGACGACGTCATCGACCCGGCCGACACCCGCCGCTGGCTCACGGCGGTCCTCGACGCCGCCGGCGACCCCCCGCCCCGCACGACCAAGAAGCGCCCCAACCTCGACACCTGGTGAGCGGAACGTGTTCCGCTGATCGGATCTGGGCGCGAAACCGTCGCAGGAATGAGACGGTTCCGCGCCCAGAAGCACGTTTGCGACGATTCGCGCCCAGATGTCCGGAGGCGCGCGGACCGGCGATGTGCTGAGCGCTGGACTCAGCGGGTCCTGGCCGCTCCGGGCGTTACGACTGGCCGAACATCATCAGCCACTGCTCCTTGGAGCGGGGGCGGAAGACGTAGTTCTGCTCGCGGATCGCTTCCATCGAGGCGCTGGACGGCAGCGAGTAGCGGTGACCGGGGTAGACGATCGTGTCGGCCGGGAGGGTGGCGAGGCGCTGCAGGCTCTCGTACATCTGCTCGACGTCGCTGCCGGGCAGGTCGGTGCGTCCGCAACCGTCGAGGAACAGGGTGTCGCCGGAGACGAGCTTGCCGTCGACGAGGAAGCACTGGCTGCCCGGGGTGTGGCCGGGCGTGTGGACGAGCTCGATCTCGATCCCGCCGACCGTGATCGTGTCGCCGGCGTCGTGGGCCGCCAGCTCGCTCTCGGCGATGCCGGTGGTCTTGGCGACGAACGGCAGCTCGGCCCGCTGCACGTGGACCGGGCAGGCGACGCGCTCGAGCAGCCGGCTGACCCCCTCGATCGAGTAGCCCATCATCCCGCCGCCGACATGATCCGGGTGGTAGTGGGTCGCCAGCACGCCGCCGACGATCATCCCGTCGGCTTCCACGGCGTCGACGAGGTCGTCGACGCCGTACGCCGGATCGACGAGCACGCACTCGCCGGTGGCCCGATCGCCGATCGCGTAGACGAAGTTCACCATCTGCGTCGCGACGGGGTCGCCGACCGCGAAGTCGCGCCCCGACAGGAGCTGGCGGAAGTACAGCCGGTCGTCCGTCGCCATGCGGTCACGCTACGTGGCGCCGCCGGTGATCGTCACGACCGGGCCCCTACGCTCCACTGGGTGGGTCACGACGACGCGCTGCTCGATCACCTCGAGGTCGGCCAGCCCATCATCTACGGGGGCAACCGGATCGCCCGGGTGTGGCCTGAGCTGGCGGCCGACTTCCGCCGCGGTGACCGGCTGGTCGTGGTCCAGGAGACCGGCGACGTGCTGCACGTCCCGGCGGCCGAGCACGCCGAGGCGACCCGTGCGGTCGATGCGACCGTCGACGCGTTCGGCGCCCTGGCGGCCTGCGACGACGACCAGATCACGACGTTCTTCGACGCCTTCGCCGCTGCCCTCGTCGACGCCGACGCGATCGTGCCGATCCGCGCCGCCAACGAGGCCGACGTCGTCGCGGGCCCAAGGAGGCCGGACGCTCCACGACCCGCCTCGTGCTGTCCGAGCGGATGCGCGACGACATGGTCGCCGGGTTGCGCTCGTGGCGCGACGCCGACCTGCGCCGCGATGCGCCCGTCGGGACGATCGAGCACGCCGGGTGGTCGGTGACGGCGCGGCGAGCACCCCTCGGTGTCGTCGGGTTCGTCTTCGAGGGTCGTCCGAACGTGTTCGCCGACGCGGCCGGCGTCGTGCGCACCGGGAACACGGTCGTCATGCGGATCGGCTCGGATGCACTGGGCACGGCGCAGGCGATCGAGGACCACGCCCTGCGGCCGGCGCTGGCCGCCAGCGGGTTGCCGATGGGGACGATGTCGCTCGTGCGGTCGGCGTCGCGCGCCGCCGGCTGGGCGCTGTTCGACGACCGCCGCCTGTCGCTCGCCGTCGCCCGCGGGTCCGGTGCGGCAGTCGCCCAGCTCGGCGCCGTCGCCCGGCAGGCGGGCACGCCGGTCAGCCTCCACGGCACCGGTGGGGCGTGGCTGGTGGTCGGCGAGACCGCCGACGCCGACCGCCTGCGCGGTGCCGTGCTCCATTCGCTCGACCGCAAGGTCTGCAACACGCTCAACGTCTGCTGCCTGCCGACCGGACGGCCCGACCTCGTGGCGATCGCGATCGACGCGGCGCGCGAGGCGGCCGACCGAAGGGGGACCGCGCTGCGTCTCCACGTGGAGACCGGCTCGCGCCACGCCGTGCCCGAGGAGCTGTTCAGCACCAAGATCGAGGTCCGGCGCGCCGATGGCGTGCACATCGAGGCGCTGGCCACCGAGCTGGCCGCCGAGGACCTCGGACGGGAGTGGGAGTGGGAGGAGTCGCCCGAGCTCTCGCTCGTCGTGACGCCCGACGTCGACGCGGCCGTCGCCCTCTGCAACCGCCACAGCCCGCGCTTCGTCGCCAGCCTCGTCAGCACCGACGCCGCCGAGCACGAGCGCTTCTACGCCGCTGTCGACGCGCCGTTCGTCGGCGACGGCTTCACGCGCTGGGTCGACGGGCAGTACGCGCTCGACACCCCGGAGCTCGGGCTCTCGAACTGGCAGGGCGGCCGGCTGCTCGGCCGTGGCGGGGTGCTCTCCGGGGACTCGGTGCACACGATCCGCTACCGGGCGACGGTGACGGACCCCGACCTCCACCGCTGATGCGCCGCGCCGTCGCGGTCGCCGCGCTGCTGCTCGCGGCCTGCACGGGCGCCGGTGTCACGACGCAGCAGGCCGTCCGTCCGACGGTGCCACCGACCACGATCCCACCGACGACCGCGCCGGCGGCCTCGCCCGGCGCCGTCAGTGCCTCCCACCACCTCGGCGGACGCCGAAGCGTCTCCGCCGACCGACGCCCCGGCCGGGTCGCTGCCGTCGACGACGGTGGCGGGGGACCCCGAGGAGCCGTCGACCGGCGTCGGCGACCGCCTCTTCCCGGAGCTCGGCTCGGCCGATCTCGACGTCCAGTCCTACGACCTGCGGCTGGCGTACGACGTCCCGACGCACCGCATCGACGCCACGGTGACGATCACGACGATGCTCGATCGCCCGCTCGACGTGATCGCCCTCGACGCCGAGGAGCTCGTCGTCGAGGGGGTCACCGTCGACGGGGCGGCGGCGACGTTCGAGCAGACCGCGTCCGAGCTGCTCATCCACGCCGCGGCCACCGCACCGCCCGGTCGTCCGGTGATCCTCGTGGTGACCTACCACGACGACCGGCACGACATCGACGGGCCGATCCAGTTCGGCTCCGGGTGGTTCGCCGAGGACGACGGGTCGTGGGTGCTCAACGAACCCGACGGGGCGCGCGCCTGGTTGCCCAGCAACGACACGCCGAGCGACAAGGCGACGTGGCACTTCGAGCTCACCGTCGAGGCCGGGCTGGCCGCCGTCGCCAACGGGCACTTCGGCGGGGCGCAGCAGGCCGGCGACGCCACGACGTGGGTCTGGGACGAACCGGTGCCGATGCCGACGTACCTGGTCCAGCTGCTGATCGGCGACTACGAGGTCCTCGACGGCGGCCGCGTGGGGACGACCACCCTGACGAACGTCGCGCTGCGCGACGACGTCGCGCGGATGCAGCCGTACTTCGCCCGCACCGCCGAGCAGATCACGTTCTTCGAAGGCCTCTTCGGACCGTTCCCGTTCGATCACTACGGCCTGGCGTTCGCGCCGAGCGTCGGCGGCGTGGCGATGGAGATGCTCGGCCGATCGATGTTCTCGCGCCTCGACTTCGACGGGTCGGTCGACGCCAACACCGAGATGTTCCAGTCCCACGAGCTGGCCCACCAGTGGTTCGGCGACGCGGTCACGCCGGCGCGCTGGGAGGACCTCTGGCTCAACGAGTCGTTCGCCACCTACGGGCAGTGGCTCTGGCTCGATCACACCGGGAGCATCGATCTGGATGCGACGGCGGCCGGGGTGCTGGTGGCCCGCCAGCGGTCCGGCGACCCGACCGGTCGGCCAGGTGATGTCGCCGGCCTGTTCGGCTTCGACCGCTACGAGGGCGGGGCGGTCGTCCTCCACGCGCTGCGGCGAGAGCTCGGCGACGCCGCCTTCTTCACGCTGCTGCAGCGCTGGGTGGCGCAGAACACGGGGACGTCGCGGACGACGGCGGACTTCATCGCCCTCGCCGCCGACGGTGGCCGGCCGCGACCTGACCGCGTTCTTCGACGACTGGCTGTTCGCCACGACCTTGCCGGCGACGTTCCCCGGCTGACCCGGTGATCCGCTCAGTGCCCGGTCAGGGCGCCGAGCACGCGCCGCCACCCGGCCGCCCGCCAACGGGCGACCTGCGACGACCCGGCCTCGGCGGCGTCGGCGCGACCGGCGGCGATGCGCCCGACGTTGACGCCGAGCCAGCGCCACGGTTCGCGCTCCCAGCGCGGCGAGTCGTGGCCGACCCAGGGGAGCATGGTGAGCTCGGAGTCGCAGCCGGTGATGAGGTCGGCGAGGGTGCGCCCGGCGACGTTCGTCGTCGCCACCCCGTCGCCGACGTAGCCACCGGCGACGGCGAGGCCGGAGGCCCGGTCGAAGCGGACGGTCGGGCGCCAGTCTCGAGGGACGCCGAGCGGACCGCCCCAGTGGTACGGGAACTCGACGTCGGCGAGAGCCGGGTAGAGCTCGCGGACCGTCGCGATCAGCCGGTCCCGGACGACCGCGTCGGTGTCGTGCGCGGGGTCGATGCGCGATCCGAAGTGGTAGGGCGCGCCGCGGCCGCCGAACGCGATGCGACCGTCGTCGGTGCGCTGGCCGTAGATGATCATGTGGCGGGCATCGTGGAACGTCGGTCGATCGGCCAGCCCGACGGCATCCCACTGCGTGGCCGACAGCGGCTCGGACCCGACCATCAGCGAGTAGACGGGGATCAGCTCCCGCCGGCGGTCGGGGTCCTGCGCCGTCCACGCCTCGGTGGCGAGGACGACGACCTCGGCCCGCACCACCCCAGCCGGCGTCGTCACCCGACCCGGCTCGATGGCGACGACCGACGTGCCGGTGTGCAGCCGCACACCGGCCGCGACGGCGGCGCCGGCGATGGCGTGCACCAGGCGCAGCGGATGCAGGGCGGCGCAGTGCGGTGTGGTGAGCGCGGCCAGGGTGCCGTGCGGCCGGCCGACGGCGGTCAGCTCGTCGTCGGTCATCCATCGCACGTCGGGCGACCCGAAGCCGAAGGCCCGGGCCTCGTCGAGCTCGGCGGCCAGCCGGGCGTGTTGCGCCGGCGTGCGGGCGAACGTGACGGTGCCGCCCTTGTGGAAGCCGGCGTCGTCCGCCGCATCGGCGGCGAAGTGCCCGACCTCGTCGACCGCCGCGTGCATCGCCCGCTGGGCGGCGATCGCCGCGTCTCGCCCGTGGTCGTGCGCCAGCGCGGTCAGGCTCGTCGTCAACAACGCCGAGCACCACCCGCCGTTGCGGCCGCTGGCACCGAACCCGACGGCATGGCGCTCGAGCACGGCGATCCGCAAGGCCGGATCACGCTGCGCCAGTGACAGCGCGGTCCACAGGCCGGTGAAGCCGGCGCCGACGATCGCGACATCGACCTCGACGTCGCCCGCGAGCGCGGCACCCGACACGTACCGATCGACCGGCATGGTCGCCGCCCACAACGACTGCACCGCGCCATCGTCGCACCTGCCGGTCGCCGATCCCGAGCCACCACTACGCTGCCGCGGTGGTCGACGGCCGGGCAACGGGCGGTCGGACGCACTGGGGACCACCCACCGTCGGCCCCGCAGCCTGGTACCCGGACCCGTACGGCGGGCCGATGCTGCGCTTCTTCGACGGTCGGGTGTGGACCCCTCACGTGGTGCCGATGGCGGTGCCGACCCCACCGCACCGTCGGCTCCCGATCGTGGTGGCCATCGGGGCCGTCGTGGTGCTGCTCGTGTCGCTGATCGCCAGCCGCGTCCTCGTCGAGCACCTCGTCCAGTTCAAGTGGCCGATCGTCGTGTACGTCGCGATCAGCGTGGTGGTCGGCTACGGCCCCTCGGTGTGGTGGTGCTGGTACGCCACCGCCCGCTGGGGCACGGGGGATCGGTGGGCCGACCTCGGGCTGCGCGCCCGATGGTCGGACCTCGGATGGGGGCCGCTGATCTGGCTGTCGGCCGTGATCGCCCAAGGCACGGTGACCGCCGTCATCCTCGGTCTACGCGTGCCGCTCACGAGCAACACGGAAGGGATCGGCGAGCTGGACCTCGACCGGACCTATGTCATCTCGATCCTCGTCACCGCCGTGGTCGCCGCGCCGATCGTCGAGGAGCTCGTCTTCCGCGGGCTGATCCTGGCCGGCCTGCTGAGTCGCATGCGCTGGGTCTGGGCCGTCCTGGTGCAGGGCGTGGTGTTCGGCATCGCCCACGTGGATCCGGCCCGCGGTGTCGGCAACGTCGGGCTGGCGCTGATCCTGTCGGCCGTGGGCATCACCCTCGGTGGCGCCGCCTACCTGCTCCGCCGCATCCCGCCCACGATGCTCGCCCACGCCATCCTCAACGCGGTCGTCCTGGCCGTCGTGCTCACCCGCTGAGCCAGGGCCGCACGAGGGATTCCTCGTAGCCGCCGCCAGCGCTGAGGCGATGCTCGAGGCAACCGGGATGGGGATCGCCCGGCAGGTCGGGCGGGCCGGTCAGCGTCAGCGAGGGCGCCCACACCGCGCGTCCTACGCGGTGATGGCGATGGCGGTGGCCACTGGCGACGACGCGGACATCCGCGCCGACGATGGCGCGGGCGAAGGCGGCTTGGGCGGTCGCCGTCATCACCCACTCGTCGGCGCCGTCGCCGCCGACGGGTTGGTGGACGAAGACGAGCACCGGCGCGTCGGTCGTGACCGCCGCCGTGAACCACGAGTCGTGCGCCTCCTCGCCGAGCCGGTAGGCGTCGATCCCGACCACCCGCCACCCGGCGAGGTCGCGTGCGAAGTGGTCGGCACCCCACGTCGCGACGAACGCCGCCACCCGGTCGGGCAGCCGGTCCTCGTCGCCGTAGAAGCCGACGTCGTGGTTGCCGGGGATGGCGACCGTCGGCGCTGGGATCGCGCTCAGGACCGCATGGGCGAAGGCCCGGTCGGCGTCGTCGTCGGGGTCCTCGTACACGAGGTCGCCGCTCAGCACGACGAGGTCGGGTGGCGCTGCCGTCAGCCACTGCAGCACGGCCGGCCACACCGCGGGGACGCCGGCGCGCGCCGACAGGTGGGTGTCGGTGAGCTGCACGATTCGGGCGCCGGTCACTGCGGGCTCCACGGCGCCATCCTCGCGCCGGACGGTTACGCTCGCCGGCCGTGCTGGAACGGCGTCCGGTCCCCGATACGCCGTGGCACCGGGCGGCGTCCCGTGTCCGCTGGGCGGCCGGCGAGGTCGTGCACCGGGCGTGGCACGAGGTCCAGGAGCTCGGCGCGATCGGCCCCCGAACTCGCCGCGGCCGTCGCTTCGGCGCCTTCGGTGACGGCAGCGTCGTGTGCTTCCCTCCGGCCGCCCTGGTCAACGAGCGCTACATCCACATCGGCGTCGGCACGATGATCGGCCCCGAGGTGTCGCTCTCGGCCGGGATGGTGCCCGGCCAGGTCTGCGTGACCGACCCCGTCGTGCGCATCGGCGACCGCTGCCTCATCGGGCGGGGCAGTGGCATCGTCGGCCACCTCTCGATCGAGATCGGCAACGACGTGTGGACCGGCCACAACGTGTACATCACCGACCAGAACCACGGCTACGAGGACCTCGACCGACCGATCTCGGTGCAGGCCATGCCGGAACGGCCGGTGCGCATCGGTGACGGCTCGTGGCTCGGCCACGGCACCGTGGTGCTGCCGGGCGCCACGATCGGTCGCCACGTGGTGATCGGCGCCAACAGCGTGGTGCGTGGCGACATCCCCGACTTCACCGTCGCCGCCGGCAACCCGGCCAAGGTCATCCGCGACCAGCGCCAGGCGCCACCGAGCTAGAGGGCCCGGGCCGGCCCGATCACCTCGGTGCCGAGGAACTCGACGAACGCGTCCGAGTGCAGATCCGGGACCTTGAAGATCGCTTCCTGCAGACCGCGCGCCGCGTACTCGCCGAGCGTGTCGACGATCTGGGCCTTGCCGCCGACCACGAAGCCACCCGCCCGCGGCGCCACGTCGAACGTGCTCGTCGGGACACGGCGGACACCGGTGGCGTGCAGCGTGTGCTTGAGCGCGCCACGCACGATCCGTCGGGCCGACGGGACGAGATCGCCGAAGACGATCATCGACCGCCGCACGGAGCGCGGGTCGCGGTCGATCGCCGAGCAGTGGGCCTCGAGCACCTCGACCTTGTGGGCGTACTCGTCGAGCGTCAGGCACTCCGAGCACCACTCGTCGGCGTGACGGGCGACGACGCGCAGCGCCCGCCGCTCGCCGACGCCTCCGACCAGGATCGGGATCGTGCCTCGCGGTGGCTTCGGGCGGCAGTCGGCGCCTTCCAGCGAGTAGTACGCGCCGTCGACGTACGCCGGACCATCTGCCCACATGGCGCGGCAGATCGTGATCGCTTCCTCGAGGCGATCGAAGCGCTCACCGACCGGCGGGAACGCCACGCCGTACGCGACGTGCTCGTCGGCGTACCACCCGATGCCGAGGCCCAACACGAAGCGCCCGCCGCTCAGCCCGTCGACGTGGGCGGCCATCCGCCCGATCTCGACCGGCGGTCGGAACATCACCGGCGTCACCATCGGACCGAAGCGGAGGCGGCTCGTCTCGACGGCCGCCAGCACGAACGACGTGTAGGCCTCGATCGCATCGCGCTGCTCGCCCACGAAGAAGTGGTCGGAACGGAACAGTGACGAGAAGCCGAGCTGTTCGACCTTGCCGAGGAAGCGCCGCCAGATCGGCCAGGTCAGCCCGTCCTGACCTTCGACGACGAGCCCGATCTCCATCCCGGGATCGTAACGGTGGCCCCGTCAGGGCGCCTGAACCGTCCCGGTCAGGCGGCGCCGTCGAGCCGCCGGGCGACCTCGTCGGCGAGGCGCAGCGCCAGCGCGATGACGGTGAGCGTGGGGTTGGCATGGCCGCCCGTCGGGAACACGGAGCCGCCGCACACGAAGACGTTGGGGACGCCGTGGACCTGACAGTCCGGGTCGACGACGCCGTCGCGAGCCGACGCGCTGCGATCCGCGTCGTGCCCAGGTGGTGGTGGGCCGATTGTGGACGGCCGCCGAGCTCGCCCACGGGGAGGTCGTCGGGTGCGGGCGGCACCATGAGGCCGACACCGCTCGCGGCGAGCTCGTCGGCGACGACCTCGCCGCACCGTGGCGATGCTGGCCAGATCGAGCGACGACCAGCGCCACTGCAACCGGGCGACGCGCACACCGAGGGCGTCGACGCGCTCGGTCAGTGAGACGCGGTTCCATCGGTTGGGCGCCTGCTCGGCCTGGTAGTTGAGCCGGAACGATCGGGCGATGACATCGGTCCAGCGCTCCGATCCGGCCGTCGCCAGGTCCGGCCGAGGTCGCAGGCGGGCGTCGACCATCCGTGCCCCGGCCTGGAACCCGCCCCGCCCGACCCGACGCGTGTGCCACCCGAGGTGCGGCGGTCGCCGCCGGCTGCGGAGCGGTTCGGCCACGCGACGGGCCGAGCGGATCGCCGAGAGCTCGTGGGCGCCGAGGTGGTGGGGGGCGATCAGCATGTTGCCGTTGAGCACACGCTCGCGACGGAGCACCTCCTCGCTGAGCGTGAGCTTGCCGATGTAGACGTCGGCGCCGATCTGATGGGTCTCGTACAGGCCGAGCATGCGACCGGGGTCGGCGATCGCGTCGTCGCTGAGCTGACCGTGGCCGAGCTGGATCCGCGGGTGGTCCATGAAGTACCGACCGAGGTGGTCGGCGTGGTTCCCCAGGCCCGCCGGATGCCACCCCGTCGAGCTGAGCATGAGCCGGGCGTTCTCGATCGCGCCGCACGCCAGCACGCTCGCCCGGCTGCGGACGGCGAACGAGTGGTCGGAGCGCACCAGCGTCTGCACCGCGACGCCGTCGGGGTCAGGACGCACCTCCGTCACCGCGGCGTTCGTGACGAGGGTCAGGGTCGGTGCAGTCGGCAGCTCGGGAACCGCATCTGGTCCGAACACGTCGGCCGGGCCGAGCTGATCGAGCCGGGTGACGAGACGCCCGCTCCCGACGAGTGGGTGCCGGGCCGGATCGACCGATTCGCCGGACCGGGGATCGAACGAGGGCAGTCCGCAGCGGGATCGCGCCCGCTCGTAGTACGGCAGCAGCGCGTCGTATCCGATGGGCCAGCCGCTGTGCGGCATCCACCACCGCTCCATGAGATCGACGGGCTCCAACGGGAGGTACCGCGCCGCCTGCGTGCCGTCGGGCAGCCAGGAGTTCCACGACGGCACCATCCCCCCGAACTGGAAGCTGAGCGCCCCCACCGGTGAGTCGAAGTGCGGGCTCTCGAACTCGAGCTCGGGCGGCGCCGCAGGTGTTCCGATCTCGCCCCGCTCGACGACGACGACGGTCAGCCCTCGCGCGGTCAGCTGCTCCGCCACGGTCATCCCGGCCGGCCCGCTGCCGACGATGCAGACATCGACGTCGAGGGTCGTCGCGGCCGGGATCTGCCGTCCGTCGACGATCATCGCGACACCATCGGCCGCCGCCGCGGGTTGCGCTCAACACAGCCGCCACGATCGCACACGACGTGTGACGACCGGGCGTCTGACGTGGGTCCAGGGTGGGCGCCCGACCACATCCCAGGTCCCGGCGCAGGAGTGGTCGACTATCGTGCCGGTCAAGCAGCCGCCTGGAACCGCGATGGTTGGCGTCGATCACCACCCGAGGAAAGACGTGAACAGACGCAGCGACCAGCGCCGATACCGCATCGGCTTCCTCCAGACGGTGATGGTCGGCAACATGTACCGCTACCGGATGCTGCGCGAGCTCGTCGAGCAGGATCCGACCGTCGACGCCCAGTGGTACCCGCTGCGCAGCTGGGTCACGGACGACTGGCTCCGCGTGACGCCGGCGTGGCTGCGTGTCCGCGCCCGGCACCTGCTCGACTCCGGCCGGCTGTTCATGGCGCGCCGGCTCGACGCCGTCGTGGTCCACGCGCCGGAGATGTATGGGCCGTACGGATCGTTCCACGACGTCCTGCGGCTGCGGTCGGTGCTCGTCGAGAACTCCGACGCGCCGACGCGCCCCCATGGCAAGGCCGGGGCTCGGCTGCTGCGGCGGGCGCAGCGTCGAACGACCCTGTTCATCCCGTGGTCGCAGCACGTCAGCGAAGGGATCCGCGAGACGTGTGCCGATGCCGGCGAGCGCATGCACGTCGTCCACCCGGGGCTGCCCCTCGACCGGTGGCCGCAGCGGCCGTCGCGGCCCGCGGAGGACGGCGCGCCGTTCCGGCTGCTCTTCGTCGGTGGCGACGCCATCCGCAAGGGCCTCGACACCCTCGTCGAGGCGTTCTCGACGCGGCTCTCGGACACGTGCGAGCTCGACGTCGCCACCCAGTCCGGTGGCCTGCCGGACGATCTGGCGCGACGCATCGCGGCGATGCCGAGCGTGCGCGTCCACCTCGACCTCACACCCGGCTCGCCCGAGATGCAGACCCTGTTCCGCGAGGCCGACGCGCTGGTGCTGCCGACGCGCTACGACCTGTCGCCATGGGTCGTGCTCGAGGCGATGGCGACCGGGATCCCCGTCATCGCATCGGACGTCGGCGGGATCTCCGACATGGTGATCCACGGCGAGACCGGCTTCCTGACCGTCCCCGACGACGTCGACACGCTCGCCGCCGCCATCGATGAGCTGCGGACGCTGCCGAGGGACCACACCGAACGTCTCATCGACACCGGACGCCGCCACATCGAGGAGCACTTCGACGCCGCGGCGAACACGACCAAGCTCCTCGATCTGGTCAAGGAGACCATCGACGCGTCGCGCCCCTGAGCCGGCTCGCTCGCTCTGTGTCACCGGACAAGTCCCCGGGGACTCGTGCTGTGACACAGAACCGTTGAGCTACGCCAGATCGATGGGCGGGGAGCAGTCGGGCATGCGGTTGTCGCCGGCGAAGACGGTGAGCTTCTCGCTGATCGGGATGCCGTCGACGGCGGTCTCGGCGAACGGCTCGTTCTTGCCGGCGCGCAGGTCGTCGGCGAACTCCCGGCGATCCTCGATGTAGGTCCGGTAGTCCCGCGTCCAGTCGGGCACGATCGCCTGGCCCTTGGCGTCGGACGGGGTGACCGCCGTGACGTCGTCGACCATCCGCGCCACGATGTCGGTGGCCCGGTCGACGATGTCAGCGCGCTCGGCGAGCATCGCCCGGTCGTCGCCGTCGACGTGGCGGAGGTCGGCCAGCCCCAGGCGTTGGGCCTTGGCGGCCTCGCAGATGCCCTGAGCCCGGGTGGCCCACGCGCGATCGCCGATCTTGTTGACCGCCTCCTTGGAGGCGAAGAACAGGGCCCAGATCCAGAACGCCGCGAACAGCACGACGACGGCGCTGATGATGTAGCGCCACGGGCTGTGTCTGGACGGCCGCTCGTCGGCCGGCGCAGTGGGCGGCGTGGCCGTCGCCGTCACGAGGACGCCTCCTTGGGCGGCGGCCGGTAGCACACGGCGAGCTGGAGGGCGGCGCCACCGAGGCCGACGACGCCGGCGATCACGAGGCCGATCCAGCCGTCCCACGCCGTCCAGTCGAGGCCGATGGCGTGGTCGAGGCTCCACTCGCCCGGCCCCATCGTGGCGACGGCCCAAGCGACGATGCCGATCGACGCGCTGTACTCCCAGCCGTCCTTGAACACGAAGAAGCCGCGGTGCGTGTAGCTCGCCACGAACATCACGCCGATCATCCCGGCCGCCGCCAGCGGGGTCAGCAGCCCGAGGGCGAAGAGCAGGCCAGCACCCAGCTCGGTCGTCGCGGCGAGACGGGCCTGGATGTGCGGCCAGCGCATCCCGATCGACTCGAACCACCCCGCCGTGCCGGCGAGCTTCCCGCCGCCCCAGACCTTGTTGTAGCCGTGGAGGGCGAGGAACACCCCGAACACGACCCGCAGGGCGAGCAGCGCGAGATCGGCCTGGTGCACGCCCGAACCCTACCGACAGGCGCTCGCCGCCCCCGCCCTCACGAAGGCGGTCACCAGACCCGGTAGAAACGTGGTTCGTGGTTCCGGAGGTCTCGACGCGACGGTTCGTCCGGGCGCGCGAGAGCATGCGGATGCTGCGGGCGATGGTGGCCCTCCACCGCCGGACGTTCCTGATCGCCGTCGCCGGTGCCGCGATGTTCGCCCTCTGCACCGTGGCGTCGAGCATCGCCGTGCAGTGGGTCACCGACAACGTGATCGTGCCGCGCTTCGAGGAGGGCTCGGTCGCCGCCGGCACCGTCGCCGCCGGCGTCGGGCTGATCATCGGCATCGGGCTGCTGCGGGCGATGGGCGTGGTGGTGCGGCGGACGTTCGCCGGCACGACGCAGTGGCGGGTGGCCGGCACGCTCGGCCAGAGCGTCGTCGATCGCCTCGTGCGCCAACCGCTCTCGTGGCACGACCGACGACCGGACGGTGACCTCGTGGCCCGCGTCGGCGTCGACACCGACGCCGCCGTCTCCGTGCTGGCGCCCGTGCCGTTCGCAACCGGGACGGTGCTGCTGATCGTCGTGTCGGCGGCGTTCCTCCTCGCCACCGACCTCGTGCTCGGCGGCGTCGCCGTCGCCGTCTTCCCGCTGCTCATCGGCCTCAACGTCGTCTACCAGAAGCGCGTCGACGTCTACTACGAGACGGCGCAGGAGCACCTCGGCGCGCTGTCGGCAGGTGTCCACGAGAGCTTCGACGGCGTCCAACTCGTCAAGGCCTACGGCGCCGAGGCCCGCGAGACCGAGCGGTTGGCGGAGATGGCCGGCCACCTGCGCACGGCCCGCATCGGCGCCGTCCGGCTGCGCGGCACGTTCGAGGCGCTGCTCGACGTGCTCCCGTCGATGACCAACGTCGGCCTCGTGTTGCTCGGCGCGGCACGCGTCGACAGCGGGCACATCACCGTCGGCCAGCTCTCGAGCTTCATCTACCTCTTCACGCTGCTCGTGTTCCCGCTGCGCCTCATCGGCTACGCGTTGTCCGAGCTGCCGCACTCGCTGGCCGGCTGGCGGCGGGTGCGCGACGTCCTCGACGAGCCGATCGAGCCCGACCCGGTGGCGGCCATCGGGGTCGCCCCGGAGGGACGCGGGCTGCAGCTCGTGGATGTCGGCTACACGTTCAGCGGCGACACGCGAGCGGCGCTGCGGAACGTGTCCCTCGATGTCGGTCGTGGGCGCATCGTCGCCGTCGTCGGTCCCACCGGCGCCGGCAAGACCACGTTGGTCGAGATCGTCGGCGGCCTCGTGCCGCCCGACACCGGCACCGTGGCGATCGGCCAAGGGGGGCGGGCGATCGTGTTCCAGGAGCCGTTCCTCTTCGCCGGCTCGATCCGCCACAACCTCGTGCTCGGTGACGAAGGCTTCGGTGACGACGAACTGTGGGAGGCGCTGCGGCTGGCACGCGCCGAGCGCTTCGTCGCCGACACACCCCAGGGTCTCGACACGGTGGTCGGCGAGCGTGGCGTCAGCCTCAGCGGCGGGCAGCGTCAGCGCATCGCGCTGGCTCGGGCGCTCGTGCGTCGCCCGGCCCTGCTGCTGCTCGACGACACCACGTCGGCCCTCGATCCCGCCACCGAGGGTGCCGTGCTCGGCAACCTGCGCGGCGTGCTGACCGGCACGACGGTGTTGATGGTGGCGTCGCGCCCGTCGACCATCGCCCTCGCCGACGAGGTCGTCTACTTGGCGGCAGGGGAGGTCGTCGACCACGGCCCGCACAGCGCGCTCGATGGCCCGCCAACCCGGCTACCGCGGCCTCGTCGAGGCGTTCGAGACCGATCGTCGCGACGCCGACGAGGAGGCCGAGGTCTACGTCGGCGGCGCTGGCGGGGGAGCAGCCGGCGGTGGATGAGCCCGTCGGGCGGTTCGGCGCCGCCCACACGATCAACCGCGGGTTGCAGGAGGCGCCGGTGCTGCGCCAGGGCCTCGGCGTCACATGGGGACTCGCCGCGGTCGGCGCCACGGGGCGCGTCGTGGTGCCGATCCTGCTGCAGCAAGCGATCGACAAGGGGATCGTCGGCGAGGGCGGCGTCGACCTCGGCTTCGTCGCCCTGCTCGCCGTGATCGGCGCGGTCGCGCTGTTCATCGCCTCGCTCGCCCAGCGCACGGCCGTGGTGCGGCTCGGGCGGCGCAGCGAGCAGGCGCTGTACCTGTTGCGGGCGCGACTGATCGCCCACATCCACCGCCTCAGCCTGGCCGACCACAACGAGGAGCGCCGTGGCGCCCTGGTGGCCCGGGTGACGAGCGACATCGAGACGCTCGCCCAGTTCTTCCAGTGGGGTGGGCTCGCCTGGCTCCTCGACGGACCCTTGATGCTGATGGTGGCCGCCGTGATGCTCGCCTACGACTGGATCCTCGCCCTCGTCGCGTTCGCCGTCGCCGCCCCGCTCGCCCTCGTGTTGCGCGCCGTGCAACGACATCTCGTCAAGGCCTACGACGAGGCGCGCGAGCGCAACGGCGAGATGCTCGCCGCGGTCACGGAGGTCGTGACCGGCTCGGCGACGGCGCGCGCCTACGACGCCGGCGCCGTGCTCGGCGACGCGGCCGACGACGTCATCGAGCAGCGCACCAAGTCGCAGATCAAGGCCCAGGTGATCGGCGCCTTCCTGTTCCCGTCCGGTGAGGTGTTCTCCGTGCTCACGGTGGCCGCCGTGATCATCGTCGGCGTCGCCCGTGGGCCCGACAGCGGGCTGACGGCAGGGGCGATGATCGGCTTCATCTTCCTGACCTACCGGTTCCTCGAACCGATCGCCGAGTTCACCGAGGTCCTCGACCAGACGCAGACGGCGGTGGCCGGTCTGCGTCGAGTGCTCGGCGTGCTCGACCTTCCGGTGGGCCCGCCACCACCCGAGTCGCCACGCGCCCTGCCACCCGGTCCCCTCGACATCGACGTCCGGGACGTCACGTTCTCCTATCCGACCCGCGGCGTCACGGCGGAGGTGGACGCGGCGGTGCTGCGTCACGTCAAGGTGCACATCCCGGCCGGTCAGCAAGTGGCGATGGTCGGCGCCACCGGCTCCGGCAAGACGACGCTCGGGCGGCTGATCGCCCGCTTCGCCGATCCGACGATCGGGCAGATCCGGCTCGGCGGCGTGCCGCTGCACGACGTCGCCAACGACGAGCTGCGGCGCCGGCTCGTCGTGGTGTCGCAGGAGCCGTTCCTGTTCGACGACACGATCGCCGCCAACATCGGCTTCGCCCGTCCCGGGACGTCGTTGCCCGACATGGACGAGGTCGTGACCCGCCTCGACGTCGGCGACTGGGTGGAGAGCCTTCCCGACGGCCTGATGACGAGGGTGGGCGAGCGCGGCGAGCAGCTGTCGGCGGGGGAGCGCCAGCTCGTCGCCCTGCTGCGCGCCGGCGTCGCCGATCCCGACGTCCTCGTGCTCGACGAGGCGACGTCGTCCGTCGACGCCCTGACCGAGGTCCGCATCTCCCGCGCCCTGACGCACCTCGCCGAGGGCCGCACCACGATCGCCATCGCCCACCGGCTGTCGACCGCGGCGCGGGCCGACCGCGTCCTCGTGCTGGAGGACGGGCGACTCGTCGAGGACGGGCACCACGACGACCTGGTCATGGCCGGTGGCGTGTACTCCCACCTCTACGCGGCGTGGATGCAGGCGACCGCCACCGGTGGCGCCGACCGCTGACCCGCCGGTGCTCAGTCGAAGAGGTCGGGATCGAGGCCGAACGGCACCGGGCCGTTGACGTCGACGATGTCGCACGTGCCCCGGTCGCTCTCGTCGTAGCTGGCCCGTTCGCTGCGGGCCACGAAGTCGCTCGACTCGCCGGCGGCCACATCGTCGACCTCGACGCGACGGCGATCGCCGAGGTCGAGCTCCACGAGCACCGTGTAGTCGCGCGTCCGACTGCTGCGGTTGGTGAGCTCGCCGCGCGCCACGAGGTAGCCGTCCTCGACGGTGCACGAGTCGACGCGCGCGTCGACGAGGCCGGGGGACTCGAAGCGCTGCACGGCTCGGAACAGGAAGACCGTGAGGATGATGCCGAGCACGCCGACGATGATCCCGAGGCTGCTCGTGATGATGCCGGTGATGGCGAAGGCACGTCGCTCGCCCGTCTCACGAGATCGGCGCAGGCCCGGGATCGACAGGCAGAGGCCGACGATCGACGCCACGATGCCGATGACGCCGAAGAAGGGCACCCAGCCGGTGACCAGGCCGACGATGCCGCACACCATGCCGGCGAGGGCGATGCCGTTGCCGGCCCGTCGGAGGGGGGCGCCCGAGAACCCGATCGGGCCGCTCGGACCGGTCGGGCCGGTCGGGCCGGGCACCCCCGGTGGGCCGAATCCCGTCGGTCCCGACACCGGATCGACGTAGCGCTGGCCGCCCGTGGCGACGTCTGCCGTCCACGCCTGGCCGTTGTGGTAGCGGTACTCGAACCGGCCCATCGGGTCGGGATACCAGCCACTCACGACCGGGACTGTAGACGTAGCCTGCGTCGATGGAGCTGCTGCTGGTCCGCCACGGGCAGCCCGAATGGGTGCGCGACGGGCTCAACGTGGTCGACCCGCCGCTGACCGAGCTCGGTCAGCGGCAAGCGGCCGCGCTGGCCCAGACGATGATCGGCGAAGCGCTCGACGAGGTCCTCGTCTCCCCGCTGCTGCGAGCCCGGCAGACCGCCGCGCCGGTGCTCGAGGCGCTCGGCCGGTCCGAGGACATCGACATGTGGCTGGAGGAGATCCGCGACCCCAAGTGGCACGGCACCCCGGCCGAGCGGGCGGCCGAGGCCTACGCCGAGCTGCGCGACCGGGCGCCGGCCGACCGCTGGCGCGGCCTGACGGGCGGCGAGGACATCCGCGAGTTCGTCGATCGCATCCACCTCGGCGCCGAGAAGTTCCTCCAGGAGCGCGGGGTCCATCGGCTCGACCTGGCCCTGCCGGTGTGGCACATCACCGACCCGGGTCGGCGCATCGCCCTCATCGCCCACGCCGGCACGAACACGATCGTGATCTGCCACCTGCTCGGCCTCGAGCCGACGCCGTGGGAGTGGGATCGCATGGTCCTGCGCCACGCGTCGATCAGCCGGCTGGAGGCGATCCCGGCCGGCGAGGGCTACATCTTCAGCCTCACCGCGCTCAGCGACGTCGAGCACCTGGCGGCCGCTGACCGGACCCGCTAGTCAGAGCGGCCAGGACCCACTGCGCAACGAGCTCAGCGCATCACCCCGCATCGGCGAACGTCCCCAACGAGCCCGACGTCTCGTTGCCGCCGAAACTCGGCCTACGTTGCGGGCATGTCGCTCGACGCCGATGCTCTGAAGCAGTTCCAGTTCCTCGTCTTCATGAAGCTCGAGGGCGCCATCACGTCGGGGATGATCCACCTCGGCGACAAGCTCGGGCTGTACCGGGCGATCGCCGACGGCGGCCCGATGACGACGGGCGAGCTCGCCACTGCCACCGGGCTCGACGAGCGGTGGCTGCGGGAGTGGGCGCACAACCAGGCCGCCGCCAAGCTGCTCACCGTCAGTGGGGACGGCACCGATGAGCGCTTCACGATGACGCCCGAGGCGGCCGCCGTGTTGGCGTCGCCGGACCACGAGGCGTTCGGCATGGGGATGTTCCACCGGCTGCCGCAGACGATGGCGACGCTGCGCGAGCTGCCCGAGATGTTCCGCACCGGGCTCGGCCAGGACTACGACAGCCACGGCCCGGAGGGCGCGGTCGGCATCGAGCGCAGCTTCGAACCCTGGAACCGGGCCCACCTGCTGCCGGACGTGGTGCCGGCGATGGACGGCATGGCCGACCGCCTCGACGCTGGGGCGCGAGTGGCCGACGTCGGGTGCGGCGCCGGCGGCGCCGTGCTGCTGCTCGCCGGCGCCTTCCCGGCCAGCACGTTCACCGGCTACGACATCTCGCAGTACGCGCTGGCGCGGGCCAACGAGCGACTGACCGAGACCGGCCTGACGAACGCCACCTTCGCCGATCCCCGCGAGGCCCCACTGCCCAGCGACCGCTCGCTCGACCTCGTCACGACGTTCGACTGCATCCACGACATGACCGACCCGCAGGGCATGATGCACACCATCAGGGACGCGGTCCGCGACGACGGCACGTGGCTGCTCGTGGACATCAAGGCCCGCGACACGTTCGAGGAGAACGTCGCCAAGAACCCGATGGCGTCGCTGATGTACGGGATCAGCGTGTTCTCGTGCATGTCGTCGGCGTTGTCCCGACCCGGCGGTGCCGGCCTCGGCACGCTCGGCCTCTCGGCGTCGAAGGCCGAGGCGATGGCTCGCGAGGCCGGGTTCACGCAGTTCCGCAAGCTTCCGGTGGACCACGCCGTGAACGCCTTCTACGAAGTGCGCCCGTAGGCAGCGCTTCCTCCGTTTCGGTCCGGATCGCGGTCGCACCGGCGACCACGATCCGGACCAAGACGCATCTGACGTCGCATTGCGATCGCAATGGGCCGGTGTTACCCTCCGGTAACCAACGACGGGCGGGCGGCCCGGTTGCAGGGTGCGCGAGGCGCGCCCTGCGTCGACAGTCGTCTCGACCCCACGCTGTTCGCGCCAGCTCGCGAGCCCTGGGGAGGAAGCTCCGACGAACGGGGCCGGGACTTCGGTTCCGGCCCCGTCGGACCGGCCGATCCTGCTCCCCGCCCGGGGGCCCCATATGGTCGGCGCCATGCGGTTGACCTCACTGTCCCGATCGATCGACGGCAAGCGGGCGCTCGTCACCGGCGCCGCCAGCGGCATGGGCCGGGCGACGGCCCACCTGTTCGCCGACGAGGGAGCACGCGTGGCCGTGGTCGACCTCGGCCAGGATCGCGTCGACACCGTGGTCAAGGAGATCCAGGAGGCGCACGGCGAGGACGCGGCGCTCGGTGTCGTCACCGACGTCTCCGATCTCGGGCAGCTGCACAAGCTCGTGGACACGGTCGTCGGCGCCTTCGGGGGCCTCGACATCCTGGTCAACAACGCCGGCGTGGCGCTGCCGACCAACACCGGTCAGGACGAGGACGAGTTCCTCGAGAACTGGGAGCGCACGGTCGCCGTCAACCAGACCGCCCACGTCCACCTCGTGCGCCTCGCCCTCCCGCACTTCCGCGCCGCCGGGATGGGTCGCGTCGTGAACATCGCATCGACGGAGTCGATCCTCACGACGGCCGGGATGGTGGCCTACACGGCGACCAAGGCGGCCGTCGTCGGGATCACCAAGAGCTTCGCCGTGGAGCTCGGCCGCGAGGGCATCACCGTCAACTGCATCTGTCCCGGTCCGATCCGCACCGGCATGACAGCGGGGATCTCCGATGAGGACAAGAACACCTACGCCCGCCGCCGGGTGCCGCTGCGCCGCTACGGCGATCCCGAAGAGGTCGCCCAGATGACGCTCAGCATGTGCCTCCCGGCCGCCAGCTTCCTCAACGGCGCCATCGTCCCCGTCGACGGCGGCATGTCCATCCGCCACACGTGACCCCGGGGCGCCACGAGGTGCGCGAACAGGAGAACCTGGTGGCCGAGCGTGACACCCCCTGAGTCCTTGCCGCTCCGTAGGTCACGGAACGCCTCTTCCGGTGCGAGGGCAGAACGGCGCGGCGGCGACTATCCTCCCCGGTTGACCTGACTGCAGGTGGGTGCCTGCGACCAGGGGGAGGAACCAACCACTGATGAGGATGACCAATGCGCGCCGCGTCGGCGCTCTGCTGGTCGGACTGGCGCTCGTGGCCGCAGCTTGCGGTGACGACGACGATTCGGGCAGCTCGGCGACCACGGCCGCGGCGCCGGAGACGACGGCGAGCAGCGAGACGACTGCTGCCGCGGAGACCACGGAAGCGCCGGAGACCACCGAGGCCGCCGAGACGACGACCACGGCCAAGGCGACCACGACCACGGGCGCGGGGGCCACGACGACGGTCGCTGGGATCCCCGGCGAGGCCGGAGCCCTCGAGGGCTTCAAGGGCACCACGCCGCTCGTCGAGCTCTCGCAGGACTTCAAGGACCGGCTGCTGGCGATCAACCCGAACTTGATCGACTACAACTACTCGGCCGAGACCTACGACGCGATGACGATCATCGCCCTCGCTGTCGAGGAGGCCAAGGACGACGGCATCGCCTACGCCGAGAAGATCAACGGGATCACCCGCACCGGTGACAAGTGCACCGACTTCAAGAGCTGCAAGGCGATCATCGACGCCGGTGGCGATCCCGACTACGACGGCATCTCCGGCCCGCTCGAGTTCGCCGGCAACGGTGAGCCGCTCGAGGCGAGCTACGGCCTGCTGACGTTCGGTGCCAACAACCGCATCGACGACGCCCAGACCGAGTACCTGCCAGCTTCGGCACCCGCCGAGGCCGACGTGCCCCAGGTCCCGGTCGTCGGCAATCGCGCCGGTGACGGCGTCCTGACGTTCGGGTCGATCCTGCCCCAGACCGGCAACCTGGCGTTCCTCGGACCACCCGAGTTCGCCGCCTTCGATCTCGTGATCAAGGACATCAACGACGCCGGTGGCGTCCTCGGCAAGCCGGTCCAGGGCATCCCGGGCGACTCCGGTGACACCTCGACCGACACGGCGAACCAGACGGTCGACCGCCTGCTCTCGCAGAACGTCGACGCCATCATCGGCGCCGCCTCCTCGGGTGTGAGCCTCACCGTGATCGACAAGATCACGGGCGCCGGCGTGGTCCAGTTCTCGCCGGCCAACACGTCCAAGGCGCTGTCGACCTACGACGACAAGGGCCTGTACTTCCGCACGGCGCCGTCGGACATCCTCCAGGGCGCGACCCTGGGCGAGGTGATCGCGGGTGAGGGTGTGGCGACCATCGCCATCGTCGCCCGCAACGACTCGTACGGCACCGGGCTCGCCGAGGACGCCGCCAAGGCGCTCAAGGAGGCGGGTGTCGAGGTCGTGCTGACGAAGATCTACGAGCAGAACGCCCAGACGTTCGACGCCGAGGTGGGGGCCGTCAAGGCAGCCAACCCCGAGGCGGTGCTGCTGATCTCCTTCGACGAGGCGTCCAAGATCCTCACCAAGATGGTGGAGCAGGGCATCGGGCCGAAGGACATCAAGGTCTACGGCACCGACGGCGACACCGGGAACGCGCTCGGCGAGAACTTCGACGCCGGCAAGTGACCTGAGCTGACGGGGCTGCGGCCACCGTCACGATCGAACGGAGCCCGGCCGCGAGGCCGGGCTCCGTCGCGTCACGACGGGAACGTGACCGACGGTGACAGGTCGAGGGCGCCGCGCCGTCCGCACCCCTTCGGCACGCCGGCGTCGGCGAGGTCGGCGAGGGTGTTGAACACGATCGCCTTGGACTTCTCCGTGCCGACGAGCAGCTTCCCGTCGCGCACCGCAACGGTGTCGTAGGCGGATTCGGGGAGGGCGGCGGCCCCGGCCGCGCCGTCGGCGATGGTGGCGGCCACGCTGGCCAGGGCGGCGGTGAGCGTGGTCCGCACGACGTCCGGCATCGTCAGCTCGTCGAGGGCGGCGGCGAGGCGGTCGTGCAGTGCCGACTGCTCCACGAACGCCTCGGCGTAGTGCTGTTGGCGACCGGCCGCGTCGAGCGTGCGGCTGACCTTGGTGAAGCCTCGCACGGCATCGACGATGGCGTCCGACCACGCCTGGACGGTGGGGCACAGCAGCGGGTCGACCGGACCGTCCACCGCCGTGACGACGGACGCGGAGGTTGCCGGCGACGTCGTCGGCGTGGCGTCGTCGGGGTCGTCGGCGCACGCGGCGAGGCTGCCGACGACCACCATCGCGAGCAGCGCCGGCGGCCAGCGCCGGCGCGTCATGCGTTGCGGGCGAGGGTGCCGAGGTAGAGCTCGATCACCTTCGGATCACCGAGCAGCTCGCGTCCGGTGCCGTTGTAGGCGTTGCGACCCTGGTCGAGCACGTAGCCGCGATCGCAGACCTGGAGGCACCGGCGGGCGTTCTGCTCCACCATCAGGATGGCCACGCCGGTCTGGTTGATCTGGCGGCACTGCAGGAACACCTGGTCCTGGAGCATCGGCGACAGACCGGCCGACGGCTCGTCGAGCAGCAGCAGCTTGGGGGCGAGCATCAGGGCCCGTCCCATGGCCACCATCTGGCGCTCACCGCCGGAGAGCGAACCGGTGCGCTGGCTCGCCCGATCGCGGAGCCGTGGGAACAGCGTGAACACGTACTCCGACTGCTCGCTTGAACCGCGACGGCTTCAGGAAGGCGCCCATCTCGAGGTTCTCGTTCACCGTCAGGCTGGGGAAGACGTTGCGCGTCTGGGGCACGTACCCGACGCCCTTCTCGACGAGCTGATCGGCGCGGTGGCCGGTGATGTCCTCGCCCTCGAACAGCACGGTGCCGTCGCGCACAGGGACCAGTCCGAGCACGGCCTTGAGGAACGTCGACTTGCCGGCGCCGTTGGGCCCGATGATGCCGACGAACTCGCCGCGCTGCAGCGTCAGGTCGAGCCCGTTGAGGATGTTGACCTCGGGGACGTAGCCCGAGACGATGCCGGTGGCCTCCAGCAGCACACCGGACGCCCGATCGGGGGTCGGCGTCGGTGGTGGGCTCAGAGCTCATCGGGGGCTCCCAGGTCGAGGTCGTGGTGGGCGCCGAGGTAGGCGTCGATGACGTCGGTGTTGGTGCCGATGGAGTCGGCGGTGCCCTCGGCGATGACGCGACCCTCGGCCATCACGATCACCCAGTCGCTGATGTCGTGGACGACGTCCATGTCGTGCTCGACGAACAGCACGGTGCGACCCTCGTCGCGCAACGACTTGATGTGCCCGAGCAGGCTCTGGGTCAGCGCCGGGTTCACGCCGGCCATCGGCTCGTCGAGCATGATCAGCTTGGGATCGGCCATCAGGGCGCGGGCCATCTCGAGCAGCTTGCGCTGGCCGCCCGACAGGTTGCCGGCGAAGCCGTCGCGCATGTGGTCGAGCCGGAAGCGGCCGAGCAGCTCGTCGGCCCGCTCCTCGTTGGCCTTCTCCTGGCCCCGCCACGTCGGCGGGATCAGGCTCGACCAGAAGTGCTCGCCGATCTGGTGCTGGGCGCCGAGCTTCATGTTCTCCATGACCGACAGGCGGCTCAGGCTCTTGGTCAGCTGGAACGTGCGGACCATCCCGGCGCGGGCGAGCTTGTGCCCGGCCCGGCCGGTGACGTCGTCGCCGTCGAACGTCCAGCGCCCGTGGTCGGGCTCGTCGAACCCGGTGAGCAGGTTGAAGAACGTCGACTTGCCGGCGCCGTTGGGGCCGATCAGGGCGGTGATCAGGCCGCGCTGGATCTCGACGTGGTCGACGTCGACGGCGATCAGGCCGCCGTACTGGCGGTGCACGCCGTCGGCGACGAGGATCGGGTCCGGCTTCGGAGCCCCGACCTCGAACGGGACGCCCTCGAGTGGGTTCGCGGCGGTCGTCGTCGACGCCGGGAGGTCGGCGACGATCTCGGCGAGCGGGTCATCGGACATCGAAGGCCTGCTCCCGTCGGTCACCGAAGATGCCTTGCGGTCGGAAGATCACCAGCACGGCCAGTGCGGCGCCGGCGATCATGTACTTCACCTGGCCGAAGTTGGCGTTGGTGATGTTCAGCCAGCCCAGCCAGCTCGGGATGGCGTCGGCGCGCACCGCCTCGGCGAGGATGTTGTCGACGATGGTGATCGTGAACCAGAAGATCATCGCGCCGACGATCGGTCCCTTCACCCGCGCTACCCCGCCGAGGATGAGGATGGTGAAGGCGAAGAACGTCAGCGTGGTCGAGTAGTTGCCGGGCTGCGCAGCGCGGTTGCCGACGGCGATGACCGTGCCGCCGAGGGCGCCGATGATGCCGCCGACGACGAGGCTCTGCATCTTGTAGGAGAAGACGTTCTTGCCGAGGCTGCGGGCGGCGTCCTCGTCCTCGCGGATGCTCTTCAGGACGCGGCCCCACGGGCTGCGCATCAGCGACCACACCAGCAGTGACGTCAGCGCGACGATGATCCAGCCGATGACGATGATGAACAGGTCGTAGCCGCCGAACGACTGGGCCCACACCGTGTGGCGTTCGTCGCCGAACGGGTTGAGGTCCTGCAGCTGCTGGGTGTATCCCTGGAGGCCGTCCTGGCCGCCGAACAGCCACCGGAAGCGCTCGGAACCGAGCACGAGGCGGATGATCTCGGCCGATGCGATCGTCACGATGGCCAGGTAGTCGGCCCGCAACCGCAAGGTCGGCACACCGAGGATCAGGCCGAGCACGATCCCGCCCACGAAGATGATCGGGATGGCTGCCCACAGCGACCAGCCGTAGCGAGCGATCGGCACCGCGACGGCATAGGCGCCGATGGCGGCGAACCCGGCCTGCCCGAAGTTGAGCAGTCCGGTGTAGCCGAAGTGCACGTTGAGGCCGATGGCGATGAGGCAGTAGCCGATGGCGTTGACGGCGATCGCCGCATAGAGGGCGTTGGAGAAGATCAGGTCCCACTGCATCAGCCGACACGCTCCTTCCGTCCGAGCAGGCCCTGGGGGCGGACCATCAGGACCACGATGAGGATGATCAGGGCGCCGGCGTTCTTCAGCTCGACGGCCGACGGGAACACCCACGTCCAGAGCTCGACGGCGAGGCCCACGACCAGTGCCCCGACGAGGGCGCCGTACGGGTTGCCGAGGCCACCGACGGTGATGGCGGCGAACATCAGCAACAGGCTGGTGAAGCCCATGTTCCACGACACCTGCTGGTCGAGGCCGAGCATGACGCCGCCGAGACCGGCCAGCGCGCCGCCGGCCACCCACACGAGCATGATCACGCGGTTGGTGTTGATCCCGGTGGCCGACGCCAGGTCGGGGTTGTCGGACACGGCGCGGATGGCCTTGCCGTGGCGGCTCTTCTGCAGGAACAGGGCGACGGCGACCAGGACGAGCACGCACACGAGGACGGTGAACAGCTCCCGCTTGGTCATGTCGATCGGGCCGATGGCGATCGCTTCTTGCACGGCGTACTGCTTGTAGGCGCGGGAGCGTCCACCGAACGTGAACAGGAACACGTAGCGGGCGGCGAGGCCGACGCCGATGGACACGATCATCATCGACGTCAACGAGACGCCCTTGCGTCTCAATGGTCGCCAGAGGCCTGCTTCGGAGAGGTAGCCGCCGAGCGCGCCCGCGGCGATGCCGAAGGGGATCGCCAGCAGCAGGTGCAGCCCGACGCTCTGGTTCATCCACCACGTGACGACGGCGCCCAGCGTGACGAGCTCGCCGTGGGAGAAGTTGGACAGGCCGGTGGTGCCGTAGATCAGCGACAGGCCGATGGCCGTGATGGCGATGATCAACCCGAACTTGATGCCGTTGGCGATCGTCTGCGGGAGCTGCGAGAGGCGCGACTCGGTCTGGCGTGCCGACTGACCCAGGAAGTAGTTGAGGACCTGGCGCTCGTTGGGCCGGATGTTGACCACGACCTCCGCTTGCGCCTCGTCGCGCAGGTCGACGCCGTCGGGCAGCGTCGCCTGGTCGATCGTCACCGTGAAGTCGCCGGGGCCGGGGAGCGGGAGCTCGTAGTGGCCCTCGGCGTCGGTGGTCGCGACGCCGACCACGGCGCCGCCGGACTGGGCCACGGAGAGCTTGACGTTCGGGACGGGGACCCGCGTGACCTTGCCGTCTTCGGTCTGCTCGTTGCGCACGTTGCCCTGCAGGAGCTCCTTGCTGTCCTGTTGAGCGGCCGCGGTGCCGGCCGCCACCCCGAGGACGGCAAAGCCGGCGACGGCGAGCGCGCACAGCATTCTGCGGATCAACGGACCTCCCCGTCCGAACATGACTGGGACGAGCTGTCCTTCGGGCAGCCCGCCTCGATTGGCGGGGAACCGTAGCTCCCCGCACGGCGGCGCGCAGGAACGTCCGCTCCAGCCGGCTGGGAGCGTGGGCCGGGCCCTCGTAGCCTCACGGCGTGCGCATGTCGCCCGAGCGCTACCGGAACATCACGGCGATCGCCCTGGGGCTGCTGATGGTCATCGTCGTCACGGGCGCCGCGGTGCGCCTCACCGGGTCCGGGCTGGGGTGCGACGACTGGCCGCGGTGCAACGACCAACAGCTCGTCGACGTGTCGTCCGGTCACGCGGCCATCGAGCAGGTCAACCGGCTGTTCACCGGCCTCGTCGCCCTGGCCGTCATCCTCGCCGTGCTCGGCTCGCTGTGGCGGCAACCGCGGCGGCGCGACCTCACATGGCTCTCGGTGGGTCTGGTCGCCGGCGTGATCGGTCAGATCGTGCTGGGCGGGATCACCGTGCTGGTCGACCTCAACCCGATCGCCGTGGGCAGCCACATGCTCCTCTCGCAGGCGATCGTCGCCTGCGCGGTGGTGTTGGTGAAGCGGGCCGGTGAGCCCGACCGGCCACGCCGGCCGTCCGTCACGACGACGTCGCGTCGCCTGGTCTGGGCCATGGCGACGGTCACCGGTGTGGCGATCGTCGCCGGGACGGTCGTCACCGGCGCCGGTCCGCACGCCGGCGACGAGGACGTCGGTCGCTACGACGTCCCGATCGCCGACGCGGCGCGGGTGCACGGCACGCTCGTCATCATCGCGGTCGCCCTCGCGGCCGTCCTGGCCGTCCGGCTGCAGCGCCGCGGCGGGGACCGCCGGGTCCTGCAGGGCGTGCTGTCGTCGTGGATCTTCGTCGCCCTGCTGCAAGCGGCGATCGGCTACATCCAGTACTTCAACGACGTCCCGGCCCTGCTGGTCGGCATCCACGTCGCCGGGGCCACCGCGCTGTGGGCGATGACCGTGTGGCTGGTGCTGGCGACGGCCGCCGTCGAGCCGGCCCGGTCCATGGACGTCGCACCGGCCCCGGCCGATACGTTCGCGCCATGACCGCGACGGACGCTCCAGCCCCACCAGCCGACGCGCCGGCACCTCGTGACGAGGTCCGCTACGAGGTCGCCGACCACGTCGCCACGATCACGCTCGACGCGCCGGAGCGGATGAACACGATCTCGGGCCCGATGCTCGGTTCGATCTCCCGGTTCCTGCTGCAGGCCGATGGTGACCCGGACGTCCGTTGCGTGGTGCTGACCGGGAACGGCCGGGCGTTCTGCGCCGGCCTCGACCTCGCCGCCCAGGCCAAGACCACGAGCGGGGGTCTCGGCAACCTCGGCACGCCGTCTGGTGGAGCGGGCGAGTTCGACCTGCGCAGCGCGCCCCGGTCGTGCTGCACAACATGGACACGCCGACGATCTGCGCCCTCAACGGCGGCGCCGCCGGCTACGGCCTCGACATGGCGCTCGGCTGCGACATCCGCATCGCCACGGCGTCGGCGAAGCTCAACACCGGCTTCGCCAAGCGCGGCATCCTGCCCGAGAGCGGTGGCACGTGGTTGCTGCCGCGGATGGTCGGCTACGCCAAGGCCGCCGAGCTCGTCTTCCGGGCCCAGACGCTGACCGCGGCAGAGGCGCTCGAGGCCGGCATCGTCAACCACGCCGTGCCGGATGACGAGTTCGCCGCCTTCACCGCGCAGATCGCCGGCGAGATCGCGGCCAACGCCCCGCTCGCCGTGCGGGCGATCAAGCGGATGATGCGCGCGGCCGAGACCGAGACGTTCGAGCAGAACGTGCACCACGTCTTCCTGCAGCTGCTGCCGTTGCTCAACACCAGCGACTTCCGGGAGGGCGTCACCGCCTTCCTCGAGAAGCGACCGGCCAACTTCACCGGCCGATGAGCGCGGAGCGCGACCTCAGCCTGCTGGAGGGGATGGCGACGACGCGTGCCATCCGCCGGTACACCGACGACCCGATCCCCGACGCCGACCTGGCCGAGATCCTCTGGTACGCCCAGCGGGCGCCGTCGGGCACCAACCGCCAGAAGTTCCGCTTCCTCACGCTGCGCCGCGACGATCCGGTGGCGCAGCCCGGCCGCCGGCTGCTCGCCGAGTCGTTCCAGAAGGGGTGGGTCGGCAAGCAGGCCGACCTCGATCGGGACGGTGCGCCCGAGCCGGACTCGCCGCGCGCTCGGATGCAGGCCGCCATGCAGCACTACGTCGACCACATCGACCGGGTGCCGGTCTTCATCCTGGTCGGGCTGGAGCGCTACCGGAAGGAGCACTTCGCCGAAGGAGCCTCGGTGTTCCCGGCCTGCCAGAACCTGCTGCTCGCCGCCCACGCCCTCGGGTACGGCGGGGTGCTGACCGGCTGGCACGGGCCGGTCGAGCGCGAGCTGCGGGCCGAGCTCGGGATCCCCGACGGGGTGGCGCTGCACGGTTGCATCACGCTCGGTGTGCCGGCCGGACGCCACGGGCCGCTGCGCCGCAAGCCGCTCGGGACGATCCTCCAGGACGGTGTGTGGGGTCGCCAGCCCGACTGGCTCGGCGAGTGGGGTGACTGACGATCCGTATGCGGTGCTGGGCGTCGAGCCCGGCGCGACAGCGGACGAGCTGCGGGCGGCCCGGCGTCGCCTGGCGCGCGACGTCCATCCGGACCGGGCGGGCGGCACGGCTGCCGCGACCGCCGCGATGCAACGGCTGAACGTGGCGTTCGACGCCGCGTTGGCCCGGCTGTCGGCCCCGTCGGGTCGTCCGCCGACTGCGCCTCCGGCTGCGTCGGCGGCCGACCCTGCATCTGCTCCTCCTCCGACGCGCTGGCCCGGTGCCTCGGCCCGGCGGGCGGCTGGCCCACGACGTCGCCTCGTTCACGATCGAGGCGCTGCCGGTCGAGGCGTTCGAGGCGCTGCTCGTCGTGGCGTCCTGGCTCGGCGAGGTGATCGACGACGACCCGCCGTACCGCCTCGACGTCTGGCTCGGCGAGCCCTACGGCTGCTGGTGCCGCCTCGACCTCGTCCCGGATGCCGGCGCCAGCACGGTCGCCCTCACCCTCGGCAGCATCGACGCCCGCCCCGTCCCCGACCTCGACACCGTCCGCGACGCCTGGGTCGCCGAGCTCAACACCCTCGGTCGCCCGGAGGACGGTTTCTGACGCATTTGGCGGGCGTTCAGCGCCCGCCATCTGCATCAGAATCCGGGCTTGGTGGCCGCCGCCTTCGTCAGGCGGTCGCGGACGGCGTGGCCGAGGCCGTGGGGTGGGGGCATGACGGCGACGATGCGGTCGGCGCCGGCGGTGTCGGCGGCCGCGCAGCTCGGCATAGACGTCGCGGGCGTAGGCGACGAGGTCGCCGCCGTGGTCGATGACGCTGACCCGCAGGCCCTCGCGCTCGAAGCGGGTCGCCTGCTCGTCGGCCGCGGCGCGGTCGGGCACCAGCACGACGGTCGCCGCCGGCGCGTAGTGCGACGCCAGCATGCCGGCCGCTCGCGACGGCCCGTCGGCGGCGGCCAGCCCGATGTCGAGCAGCCGCTCGACGTCCTCGGTCGGGATGCCACCGGGCCGGAGCAGCTGCGGGGGATCGGTCGTGCAGTCGACGATCGTGCTCTCGACGCCGATCGGGCTGGGCCCGCCGTCGAGGATCACGTCGCGCGTCGGGTCGAGGAACGGGCCGAGGTCCTCGACGACGTGACCCGCCGTCGTCGGGCTCACCCGGCCGAAGCGGTTGGCCGACGGGGCGGCGACGGCGAGTCCGGTCATCCGCAGCAGCGCCTCGGTGAGGGGATGGGCCGGCGCCCGCAGGCCGACGGTGTCGCGGCCGCCGGTGACGGCGTCGGGCACGCGGGGCGACCGGGGGAGCAGCAGCGTCAGCGGCCCCGGCCAGCACGCGGCGGCCAGCACGGCCGCGGCCGGTGGCACGGACGCCGCCCAGTCGGGCAGCCACGACGGGAGCACGTGGACGATGAGCGGGTGGTCGGCGGGGCGGCCCTTCACCGAGAAGATGCGGGCGACGGCGGCGGGGGAGGACGCGTCGGCGGCGAGGCCGTAGACGGTCTCGGTCGGGATGGCCACGAGGCCGCCGCCCCGCAGCCGGTCGGCGGCGAGCGAGAGGTCGGTCGTGACGAGCGGATCAGGCAGGGATGGCCTCGAGGAACTCCAGCACGGCGTCGATGAACCCGAACGACTCCGGCGTCGCGAAGTGGTCGACGTTGCGCAGCACGACCAGCCGGGCGTCGGGCAGCGACTCGGCGAGCTGATCGCCCGGGCCGGCGAAGTCGCGGTCACCGATGACGACGAGCACCGGGCACTCGACGACCTTCAGCTCCTCGGCCGTGAACACGCCCTCGTCGGGTCGTCGCATGACCGCCGCCAGGGCCTCGCGGTCGTTGCCCGGCTGCGTCGCGTACTGGCCGAACAGCCGGCCCTCGTTGTCGTCGGGATCGCCGGTGCCCTCGACCCCGGCGAGGATCCGCTTGCCCCGCTCGATGTCGCGCTCGAACAGGTTGCGCCCGACGCCCGACAGCACGATGCGCTGGAACAGCTCGGGGCGCCGGGTGGCCAGGCGCAGGGTGGTGATGGCGCCGAGCGAGAAGCCGACGATGTCGACCGGACGATCGGGCAGGGCGTCGGTGATCCGCGTCGTCATGTCGGCGTACTCGGCCGGGTCGTGCGGCTTCGGCGCCTCGCCGTGGCCGAGCAGGTCGACCCCGATGACCTCCCGACCGGCGTCGGCGAGCAGCTCGGTGAACCCGCTCTGGCGCCAGGTCGTCTGGAACGAACCACCCCACCCGTGGACGAGGACGATCGGCGCGGCGTTGTCAGGCACGGCCGCAGCGTAGGGCCCGCCGCCAACGGTCCTGCCCATCCGAGGGTTTCGTGCGGGGAGGCCCTGCACGAAACCCTCGGATGCCACCAAACCCTCCGATGGGGAATACCGCCGTAACCTTGGGTGGCCGTTTTCCCACGAACAGGACACGACACCGCCCATGCGCCTGCTGCACCCGAACTCCGGGACCGACCTCACCTACAACGACGTGTTCATGGTGCCGAGCCTGTCGAGCGTGCGGTCCCGCCTCGACGTCGATCTGACCACGCCCGACGGCGTCGGCACCCACCTCCCCGTCGTCGTCAGCAACATGACGGCGGTCGCCGGGCGGCGGATGGCCGAGACGGTGGCCCGTCGCGGCGGCATCTCGGTGCTGCCCCAGGACATCCCGCTCGACGTCGTCGGCTCGGTCATCGACTACGTCAAGTCGTGCCACCCGGTCTACGAGACGCCGATCACCCTGTCGCCGAGCCACACGATCGCCGACGCCCTCGGGCTGATCCACAAGCGGGCGCACGGCGCCGTCGTGGTCGTCGACGACGGCGGTCGGCCGCTCGGCGTCTTCACCGAGCAGGACGCCGCCGGCTACGACCGCTTCACCCAGCTGCGCAACGTCATGAGCCGTGAGCTCGTCACCGTCCAGGACGGCACCGATGCCCGCAGCGCCTTCGAGCTGCTGTCGGCGAACCGCCGGTCGATGGAGCCGGTGATCGACGACGACGGCCGCCTCGTCGGCGTGGTGACCCGCAAGGGCGCGCTGCGCTCGACGATGTACCAGCCGGCGCTGGATCGCGACGGCAAGCTGATGATCGCCGTCGCCGTCGGGGTCAACGCCGATCCGGACACCAAGGCCAAGGCGCTCGTCGAGATGGGCGCCGACGTCCTCGTCATCGACACCGCCCACGGCCATCAGACGCGCATGCTGCACGCCATCGAGTCGGTGCGGGCGGTGAGCGGTGACGTCCCGCTGGTCGCCGGCAACGTCGTCACGACCGACGGCACCCGCCAGCTGATCGAGGCCGGTGCCGACATCGTCAAGGTCGGCGTCGGGCCTGGAGCGATGTGCACGACGCGGATGATGACCGGTGTCGGCCGCCCGCAGTTCTCGGCGGTCGTCGAGTGCGCGGAGGAGGCCACCCGGCTCGGCAAGCACATCTGGGCCGACGGCGGTGTGCGCTGGCCGCGCGACGTCGCCCTCGCCCTCGCCGGCGGGGCGGCCAGCGTGATGTTCGGCTCCTGGCTCGCCGGGACGTACGAGTCGGCCGCCGACACGCTGCGCGATCCCGACGGGCGGATGTACAAGGAGAGCTTCGGGATGGCGTCCAACCGCGCCGTCAAGCACCGCACGCAGGACGACAGCGCCTTCGAGCGGGCCCAGAAGGAGCTCTTCGAGGAGGGCATCAGCACCTCGCGGATGTACATCGACCCCGAGCGACCCGGTGTCGAGGACATCCTCGACCAGATCGTCGCCGGTGTCCGCTCGGCGTGCACCTATGCCGGCGCCGGCAGCATCGCCGAGCTCCACGAGCGGGCTGTCGTCGGCGTGCAGAGCGGTGCCGGCTACGACGAGGGCCGCCCGCTCGGCACGTCCTGGTGATCCTGATCGCGATCGACGGCCCGGCCGGGGCCGGCAAGAGCACCGTCGGGCGGGCCGTCGCCCGCCGCCTCGGGCTCGAGTACCTCGACACCGGGGCGATGTACCGCGCCGTGGCGTTCGCCGCCCTGCGCCGGGGCATCCCGGTCTCGGACGACCCGGCCGTCGCCGACCTGGCTCGCGAGCTGGCCCTGGACGTGTCCGAGGACGGCGTCGTCGTCGACGGCATCGAGGCGACGACCGAGATCCGCGGGCGCGAGGTGACCGAGGCGGTCAGCGCGGTCGCCGCCAACACCCCGGTGCGCGAGGAGCTCCGTGCTCGTCAGCGACAATGGGCCGATGCGCGCGGGGGCGGTGTGATCGAGGGTCGCGACATCGGCACGGTGGTCTTCCCGGACGCCACGCTCAAGTTGTTCGTCACCGCGTCGCCACGCGTGCGGGCCGAGCGCCGCGTCGCCGAGATGGGAGGCGACGTCGACGAGGTGGCGGCGTCGATCGCCGAGCGCGACCGCCGCGACATGAGCCGCGCCGACGGTCCGCTGCGCGCCGCCGACGGCGCCGCGGTCGTCGACACCACCGGCTTGTCGATCGACGAGGTCGTCGAGCGCATCATCGAGCTGCTCCCGGCGAACGACCGATGACCGCGGCGACGCCGAGCAAGAAGGTCGAGACGTTCCTCGCCGGCCAAGGCGCGGCCAGCCGGGGCCTCTACTACGTCGTCCGGGCAGTCGTCACCGGCTTCACGCGGGTGTGGACCCGGATGCGCCTCGAGGGCCGCGAGCACGTCCCCACGTCGGGCGCGTACGTGCTCGCCCCCGTCCACCGCTCGAACATGGACACGCCGATCGCGGCGTGCGTGTCCCGGCGCCGGCTGCGGTTCATGGGCAAGGACTCGCTCTGGAAGGGCGGACCGGTGTCGTGGTTCCTCTCGTCGCTCGGTGGGTTCCCGGTCGCCCGCGGCACCGCCGATCGAGAGGCGCTGAAGCGCTGCATCGCCGTCGTCGAGGCCGGCGAGCCGCTCGTGCTGTTCCCCGAGGGCGAGCGCAAGTCCGGCGACGTCGTGCAGCCGCTCTTCGACGGCGCGGCGTACGTGGCGCTCAAGGCCGGCGTGCCGATCGTGCCGGTCGGCATCGCCGGGTCCGAGGCGGTGATGCCGAAGGGCGCCAAGTTCATCCACCCGGCGAAGGTCCACGTGATCATCGGCCCACCGATCCTCCCGCCGCCGTCCGTCGCCGATGGCAAGGTGCCGCGCAGCGCGGTCCGCGAGGTCACCGCCGAGCTGTTCGAGACGCTGCAGCGCCTCTACGACGAGGCCGCGGCGAAGCTCTGATCAGCCGGCGAGGTACGCCGTCGAGCGCGGCGGCCAGCCACGTCGGGTCATCGGCACCGCACAGCTCGCGTGCCGAGTGCATCGACAGCTGGGGCACGCCGACGTCGACGGTGGCGATGCCGAGGCGGGTCGCCGTGAGCGGGCCGATCGTCGACCCGCACGGGACGTTGTTGCGCGACACGAACACCTGGTGGGGCACGCTGGCCGCGGCGCACGCCTGTTGGAACAGCACCGCCGTGTCAGCCGAGCGTCGCGTAGCGCTGGTTGGCGTTGAGCTTGATCGCCGGACCCTGGTTGACGAGCGGGGCGTGGTCGGGGTCGTGGCGCTCGACGTAGTTGGGGTGCACGGCATGGGCGTTGTCGGCTGACACGCACGATGACGCAGCCATCGTGCGGTGGAGGTCGTCGCGCGAGCCGCCGGCGGCGACGGTCAGCCGCTCGATCACGACCTCGAGGATCGGGCCCGATGCGCCGGCGGTCGAGGCCGACCCGACCTCCTCGTGGTCGAACAGGGCGATCATCGCGATGTGGGCGTCCGGCTCGGCCGCGGCCAGGGCCGTCGTCGCCGCCCAGCACGACACCTGGTTGTCGAGGCGCCCGCTGGCGAGCAGCGAGCGGTCGGCGCCGAGGACGGCGGCCGGCTGCACGTCGAACAGCCCGAGCTCCCAGGCCGCCGGCACGCCGGTGCCGGCCCGCTCGGCGATCCATGACTCGAAGGCGGTGCCGAGGTCGGTGGCCCAGACCGGGCTCATGTGGGCCTGACGATCGAGGACGAGGCCGCGTTCGTTGACATCGCGATCGAGGTGGATGGCGAGCTGCGGCACCCGGGCGATCGGCTCGTGGACGGCGACCAGCGAGCTCGTGCCGTCGGGCGCGACGAGGCGACCAGCGATGCCGAGATCCCGGTCGAGCCAGCTGTTGAGCAGCACGCCGCCGTAGACCTCGACGCCCAGCTGACGCCACCCGGCCCGGTCGATGTCGGGACGCGGCTTGATGCGCAGGTTCGGCGAGTCGGTGTGGGCCCCGACGAGGCGCACGGGCAGCGGACCGGCGCCGGGTGGACGGCGCCACGCGACGAGTGCGCCGCCTCGCACGACGAAGCCGGCGTCGGCGACGTCGGCCCACGGCACCGTCTCGTCGATCGGAGCGAAGCCGGCGGCGGTCAGCGCGTCGACGGCGGACTGCACGGCGTGCCACGGCGATGGTGACGCGTCGAGGAAGCGACGGAGCGCGGCGGTCGGGTCGTCCGGGGCGGAGGGCGAGACGGTGGCCACGACGGCCATGATGGCGCCGCCGCGCGTCCGGCGACGAGCGACTAGACAAACGGGCGTGCTGCGGCGCACGAAGATCGTGGCCACGATCGGCCCGGCCAGCGACGAGCCGGCGCGGCTCGAGGCCCTCCTGCAGGCCGGCGTCGACGTCGTCAGGATCAACCTCAGCCACGGTCAGCTCTCCCAGCACCTCGAGCGGCTGGAGATGGTGCGCGACGTGGCCGCCAAGATCGGGCGGCCGGTGGGCGTGCTGGCCGACCTGCCGGGGCCCAAGATCAGGGCCGGGTCGTTCCCTGATGGAGGGGTCGACATCCCGGCCGGCGAGCCGGTGCGACTGGTGCCCGGTGTCGGGCCGAGCACCGCCGCGATCGTGGCGGTCGACTACCCGACGCTGCTCACCGACGTCGATCCGGGTGACCGCATCGTGATCGGCGACGGCGGGATCACCATGCGCGTCCTCGCGATCGACGAGGTCGCGGTGCTGTGCGAGGTCGAGAGCGGCGGCCACACCCAGGGCCGTCCGGGTGTGCACCTGGCGTGCGAACGCCTGCAGATGTTCGCCCCGACGGCCCAGGACCTCGAGCTGGCCGAGGCGGTCGTGGCGGTCGGCGTCGAGTACGTCGCGCTGTCGTTCGTGCGCCGGGCGGCCGACGTCCTGGCGCTGCGCGAGGTCGTCGGTGGACGCGCCGGCATCGTCGCCAAGATCGAGACCGCGTCGGCCCTCGGTGAGCTGGCGGCGATCACCGACGCCGCCGACGCGGTGATGGTGGCGCGCGGCGACCTCGGCATCGACTGCCCGCTGGAGGACGTCCCGCACCTCCAGAAGCACATCATCCGCCACTGCGTGAGCGTCGGGACGCCGGTCATCACCGCGACGCAGATGCTCGAGACGATGATCACCGCGCCGGCGCCGACCCGGGCCGAGGTCAGCGACGTGGCCAACGCGGTGTTCGACGGCACCGACGCGGTGATGCTCTCCGGGGAGACGGCCGTCGGCGAGTACGCCGTGCTCGTCGTGGAGACGATGGCTCGCATCGCGGCGCACGCCGAGGTCGAGGCCAGCTACAAGCAGTGGGCCGAGCGCCTCGGGCAGGAGCAGCGCAGCTGGGACGGGTCACCCACCGAACGCATCACCGCCGCCGTGTCGCACGCCGCGTGGCAGGCCGCCCACGACGCCGGCGCCACGGCCATCCTGTGCTGCACGCGCAGCGGCCGCACGGCGCGGGCGATCGCCCGGTTCCGGCCGGCGTGCCGGCTCATCGGCCTGTCGCCCGATCCGCAGACCGTCAACGCGCTGTCGCTGTCGTGGGGCGTCGAGTCGTTCCACGTCGAGGAGTACACGACGAGCGACGAGATGGTGTGGTTCGCGGTCGAAACGGCGCTGCGGCACGGCTGCATCGCCCACGGCGACATCGTGCTCGTGCTCGCCGGCGCACCCGATGGCCACAGCGGCGGGGCCACCGACGTCCTGCGCGTCGTGCGCGTCACGTGACGGCCGTGTCGTCGGGCGGCATCTGGTCGGCGGAGGCCGGCGATGCCGACGCCCCGCTTGATCGCGCTCGTGCACGGCTCGATGGATCGCTCGGCGGGCTTGCTCAAGCTCTCGCGCCGGCTCGACGATCGCTTCCGCGTGCTGCGCTACGACCGCCGCGGCTATGGCCGGTCGGCACCGCACGCCGGCCCGTTCACGATGGACGGCCACGTCGCCGATCTCGTCTCGGTGCTCGCCGGCCGCCCGGCGGTGGTGTTCGGCCACAGCTTCGGCGGCGACGTCGCGCTGGCGCTCGCCGATCGGCACGGCGATCTGGTCCGGGCGGTCGCCGTGTACGAGCCCCCGCTGCCGTGGCTCGACTGGTGGCCGGACTCCGGCTCGGACGACGACCTCGCGCCCGACGACGCCGCCGAGCGCTTCATGCGCCGGATGATCGGCGACGCCCGGTGGGAGCGCTTGCCGTCGGGCACCCGACGCGCTCGGCGCGCCGAGGGGCTGGCGATGGTCGACGAGCTGGCCGACATCGCGGCCCACGAGCCGTGGGACCCGGCGGGCATCACGCTGCCGGTCGTCACGATGCACGGCAGCGAGGGCCGGGCGCACCACCGGAGCTCCAGCGACCACCTCGACCGCGTGCTCGCCGACTGCTCGGTCGTGACGATCGACGGGGCCCGCCACTTCGGGCCCAACACCCACCCCGACGCGGTGGCCGCCACGCTCGCCGAGCTGGTCAGCCGAGCGGCGACGCCACGGTGACGTCGCGGCCGAAGAACGTGCACGTCGTGTCGTCAGCGGTGCCCTGCGAGAGCGTCTGACGGACGCTGTCGGCGCAGTCGACGACGGCGCCGCGTTGCTGCCACACGACCGCCGCCGCGATCGAGCAGGAGGGCGACCACGACGAGCTTCGACACGATCATCTTCACGATCAGCGCGGCGACGATCGCCAGGACGACGGCGCCGACGACGATCGCCAGCGCGACGTCACGGACCGTCCCGAAATCGAGCCCGAGCACCGGCGCGACGGTACCCATCGAGCCCGGCGCGATCGCGGCATACGCTCTGGGCGCGATGTCAGACCAACAGCCGATCAACATGTCCAGCGGGTTGCCGTCGACCGTGCTGCCGCCGGCCGAGCCGGCCGCCGCCAAGGCGCTCGCTGACGCACTGGCCCTCGACGGGGATGCCCGCCGGTCGGCGCTCGGCGCGATCGCCGCCCGCTGGCCCCGCTCGCTCGACGTGTGGGCGGCCCTCGGCGACCAGGGCCGCGACGAGATCGAGCGGTACGCGTACTACCGCGTCGGCTACCACCGTGGCCTCGATGCCCTGCGCGCCAACGGGTGGCGAGGATCGGGCTACGTGCGCTGGACGCAACCGACGAACGAGGGGTTCCTGCGCGCCCTGGCCGGGCTGGGGGCGATGGCGGCGGCGATCCACGAGGACGACGAGGCCGAGCGCATCGCCTTGTTCCTGGCCCAGCTCGACCCGAACGGCCCACCCGCGTCGTGACCGTCGCCGCCGCCGTGCTGTGCGGCGGCAGCAGCCGGCGGATGGGCACGGACAAGGCGTTCGTCGAGGTCGGAGGCGTGGCGATGGTCGAGCGGGTCGCGGCCGCGCTGGCGGCGGCCGGGTGCGCGCCGGTGCTGCTCGTCGGCGGCGACGCTGCGCTGCTCGCCCGCACCGGCCTGCCGACGGTGGCCGACCGTTGGCCCGGCGCCGGGCCCGCCGGCGGCGTCGTCACCGCGCTGACCAGCCTCGCGACCGAGCTCGTCGTGGTCGCGTCGTGTGACCTCCCGCTGCTGGAGCCGGGCGTGGTGCGGACCGTCGTCGCCGCGCTGGCCGCCGACGTCGCCCTCGGGGTGGCGGTGGCGAGCACCGATCGCGCCCAGTTCTCACTGACCGCGTGGCGCCGTCAGGTGGCCGCCGACCCGGTGCGCGTGCAATGGGATGCCGGGGCGCGAGCCCTCCACCAGCTCGTTGCTGCCGTGCCGAGCGCCTTGGTCGAGGTGCCCGCCGCCGCGCTGCGCAACGTGAACACGCCGGACCAGCTGTCGGCCGCCGAGGCCGACGCTCGATAGCTTGGCCCCTGTGCCCGTCCAGGAGATCGATGTCGAACAGCTGGCAGACCACCTCGACCAGGGCGCCCGGTTGATCGATGTCCGCGAGCGTGACGAGTACGCCGACGGCCACGTTCCGGGCGCCGTGCTGGTCCCGCTGGGGGAGGTCCCGGACCGTGTCGACGCCTTCACCGGCGGCGGCACGACGTACGTGATCTGCCGGTCCGGGGCGCGCAGCATGCGGGCGTGCGAGCACGTCGCGGCGCTCGGCTTGGCCGATGTCGAGGTGGTCAACGTGGCGGGAGGGACGCTGGCCTGGCTGGCGTCGGGGCGGGAGACGGTCGGCGGGGATCAGCCCTCGTGACCGACCGCTGGATCGACCGCCAGGCCGATCTCGACGACGTCCTCGCCGAGTTGGTGACCGAGCCCCGGTACGCCATCGACACCGAGTTCCACCGCGAGAAGACGTACTACCCGCGCCTCGCGCTGGTGCAGATCGCCTGGCCCGGCGGCCTCGTGCTGATCGACCCGTTGGCCATCGACCCGCCCTCGCTGGCCAAGCTGTTCGAGAGCCCGGCCGTCGCCGTGGCCCACGCCGCCCAACAGGACCTCGACGTGCTGACCCACGCCGTGGGCGCAGTGCCGGCGCACCTGTTCGACACCCAGGTCGCCGCCGGGTTCGTCGGCTACGGCACGCCGTCGTTGGTCTCGCTGCTGCAGGGTGAGCTCGGCATCACGCCGGCGAAGGGCGACCGCCTCACCGACTGGCTGCGCCGGCCGTTGACCGAGACCCAGCAGGCCTACGCCGCGGCCGACGTGGCGTCGCTGCTCGAGCTGCAGGACCGCCTCGTGGCCGAGCTGACGTCCCTCGGCCGCCTCACGTGGGCCGAGGAGGCGTGCGAGGAGCTGCGCATCCGCCCCACCGGCGCCATCGACCCGATGGTGGCGTGGATGAAGCTGAAGGACGCCCGCTCGCTGCGCGCCAGGGCGCGCGCCGTGGCGCAGTCACTGGCGGCGTGGCGCGAGCGCGAGGCGGCGTCCAACGACTCGCCCGTGCGCCAGGTCCTGCCCGACCTGGCGATCCTCGGCATCTCGCAGCGCCAGCCGACCACGATCGACGAGCTGGCCCAGGCCCGCGGCGTCGACGAGCGCCATCGTCGGGGCCGCATCGGGCGGGAGATCCTCGCCGCCGTCGCCGAGGGCAAGGTCGCCGAGCCGCCCGTGCTGCCGGATGCCGTCGACGAGCTGGACCGCTCCAAGCGTCCGGCGATCACGCTCGTGTCGGCCTGGGTCAGCCAGGTCGCACGCGACGCCCGCATCGACACCGCCCTGCTGGCGACGCGTGCCGACCTGGTGGCGATCCTGCGCGGCGACCCCGGGGCCCGCCTGGCCCACGGCTGGCGGGCCGAGCTCGTCGGCGACGGTCTCACCCGCCTGATGGAGGGTCGGGCCGGCTTGACGTTCGACGGCAAGGGCAGCCTCAAGCTGATCGACGTCGCCGCGCCTACCTGACGGTCTTGCGGAGGCGCTTCCAGAGCTCGTCGAAGGCCGCCGTGACGTCGGCGGCGCGGCTGCCGTAGCCGTGGATCGGGTTGCGCTCGCCGAGGGCCTGGTTGACGATGACCCGCTGCGGGATCGGCGGGCGCCAGACCGCGCTGCGCCCGACGATCCGGCCCAGCTCGTCGATGCGGCGGTCGGCCTCGCTGGACACCGCGGGGACCCGGTTGACCACCACGCCGCACAGATCGAGGTCGGGGTTGTCCCCGTCCCACACGCCATCGACGGCGTCGGCCACCGCACCGATGCCGCGCAGACCGAGCGCCGACGGGTCGACGACGATGAGGGCGTGGCGGGCGACGGTGAGGGCGGTCAGGGTCGCGCCGCCCAGCGTCGGCGGGCAATCGACGAGGATGGCGTCGTAGGCGTCGTCCGGGAGCGCCGCCAGGGCGGTGCGCAGGCGGGCCGTCCCGTCGCGATCCACGGCGTCGGCGGTGGCGGCCGACCCCGGCACCAGCGTGATGCCGTCGTCCCAGCGTGTGGGCACGATCGCCTTGTCGAGCGGGGCGCCGGCGAGGACGTCTGAGACGAGCACGTCGCCCTCCACCGGCTCGTGGTCGAGGACCCAGGTGGCGGACGCCTGCGGATCGAGGTCGACGACCAGGACGCGGCATCCGGCCGCCGCGGCGGCGGACGCCAGGCCCAGCGTGACGGTGGTCTTGCCGACCCCGCCCTTCTGGTTGAGGACGGCGACGGAGCGTCGGGCAGGGCTCAGAGCAGCACGCGGCATCGGCGGCGATCCTGCCACTCCTGGCACCGTGGATGCCGCTCCGGACGGAGTCGGGACGGTAGAGTGAAACGCAATGTCAACGCACTAGTCGTGGGAGCCCTACGTGAAGAAGGGTCGTCATCGCCGCTTCGAAGAGGCGCGGAAGTTGAAGCAGTCGGGCCCGGGGGCCTTCGACCTCGGTTTCGGTGACCGCGGGCGGGGGACGACCACTGCCCAACACGATGGGGAGGACGACGACTACGCCGCCCTGGCCGAGAAGTACGGCGTCGAGTTCGACGACGACGACAAGGACAAGGACGACGACGACTGACGTCGCCGTCTGATTCCCCCGCCCGCTGACCGGGCGGTACCATTGTCACCCCAAATCTGCGGTCGTTCGGCGCGCGCCGATGTCCATCGCTCTACGTGAGCGATCATGCGCGACATCCACCTGATCGCTCACGCAGAGGCGGAAGCGCAGGGTCAGCGGTGCAGGGCGGGGTGGGGCAGGGGGATCCAGCCGGGACGCTCCAGCTGCGCGACCAGCAGGTCGTAGATGCCTTGGCCGACGAGCTCGACGATGTCGTCGCGCGACTCCTGGTAGACGGCGCGATCGCCGACGAACGCCTCGGGCGACTCGGTGCACCACCAGTGGAAGTCGGCGCCGCCCTCGCCCCAGTCGCGCCGCTTCCACTCCCGCAGGCGCGACGTCAGGTGGCCGTTCTCGTCGGTCGAGTGCTCGAGGCGGATCGGCACCTGCCAGCACACGCTGGGCTTCCAGTCGAGCGGCCGCTCGCCGGCTTCGAGGGCGGCGATGTGCAGGGCGCAGCCGGCGCCACCGGCGAAGCCCGGCCGGTTCAGGAAGATGCACGCATCGTCGACGAGGCGCGTCACCGTCGGCTCGACGCCGTCGTCGCCGGGCTCACCCGGTCGCAGGAACCCGCCGCGGGTCGCCTTGGCGTGGAACTGCATGTGCTTGGGGGTCAGGCGCACGAACGCCTTGACCACGTTCTCGACGTCGTCGTCGTCGACGAAGTGGGCGCCGTAGGAGCAGCAGCCCTGCTCCAGCTCGGGCGCCGGCGCGTCGAGGATGCCCGGACACCCGGCGCCGTAGATGCAGCGGTAGTTGGAGCGCAGGAAGGTGGCGTCGAACACCCAGGTCCGCAGCTCGGTCGGGTCCTCGAAGGAGATCCACTCGTGGACATCGTCGGGGGGCGTCGCCATCGCCCCGCGACGCTATTGCCCCGCGGCCCGGTTCGCGGCCCGCAGGTAGGCTCCTGAGCAGCTATGACGCCACCGCGCACCGCCGACGAGCTCCGTCAGTCGTACCTCGACTTCTTCGCCGCACGCGGCCACACGCCGGTTCCGTCGGCGAGCCTCATCCCGCACGACCCGACGGTCCTGTTCAACGTCGCCGGGATGGTGCCGTTCAAGCCGTACTTCGTCGGCGACGAGGTGCCGCCGTTCACCAAGGCGGTCAGCTCGCAGAAGTGCGTGCGGGCCGGTGGCAAGCACAACGACCTCGACGACGTCGGGCGCACCAAGCGCCACCTCGTGTTCTTCGAGATGCTCGGCAACTTCAGCTTCGGCGACTACTTCAAGGAGCTGGCGATCCCGTACAGCTGGGAGCTGGTCACCGAGACGTGGGGCTTCGACGGCGACCGCATCTGGATCACGGTCCACGAGAGCGACGACGAGGCCGAGAAGATCTGGCATGACGTCGTCGGCGTCCCGATGGAGCGGATCCAGCGCCTCGGCGACAAGGACAACTTCTGGCAGATGGGCGACACCGGTCCGTGCGGTCCCTGCAGCGAGCTGCACATCGACCGCGGCCCGGCGTTCGGCCCCGACGGCGGCCCGCTCGGCGATCCCCACGGCGATCGCTTCATGGAGTTCTGGAACCTCGTCTTCATGCAGTACGACCAGGCGCCCGACGGCACCCGGACGGCACTGCCGAAGCCGCAGATCGACACCGGCGCCGGCCTCGAGCGCATCCTGTGCCTGCTGCAGGGCGTCGACGCGGTGTGGGAGACCGACCTGATGGCCCCGCTGATCGACGAGGCCTGCTCGCTGACGGGCCGCACGTACCGCCCCGGCGACTACGTCGACCGCGACAGCTTCGCCGTGCGGGTCCTCGCCGAGCACGCCCGCTCCGCCGCGATGCTCGTCGCCGACGGGGTGTTCCCGAGCAACGAGGCCCGCGGCTTCGTGCTGCGCCGGATCATCCGCCGCGCCGTCCGCTACGCCTACCTGCTGGGCACCGAGCAGCTGGTGATGCCGAGCCTTGCCGACGTCGCCGTGCAGGTCATGGGCACCGCGTACCCCGACGTCGCCCGCCAGTCCGACTTCATCATCGGCGTGCTCGGCAAGGAGGAGGAGCGCTTCCGCCAGACCCTGCGCAACGGCCTGTCGATGCTCGAGGGCGAGCTGTCGTCGGGCTCGGGCCAGCTCTCCGGGGCGACCGCGTTCGCGCTGCACGACACGTACGGCTTCCCGCTCGAGCTGACGCAGGAGATCGCCGGCGAGCGCGACGTCACGGTCGACACGGCCGGGTTCGAGACCGAGATGGCGGCCCAGCGCACGCGGGCCAAGGCGGCCCGCCACAAGGGCGCCGACGACGCCAACCTCGACGCCTACCGCGAGGTCGTCGAGCAGTTCGGCACGACGACGTTCGTCGGCTACACCGACGACGCCACCGACGCCCGCGTCCTCGCCGTGCTGCCGCACGCCACCAAGGACGGCGACGACGACCTCATCGAGGTGATCATCGACCGCACGCCGTTCTACGCCGAGAGCGGTGGCCAGATCGGCGACCGCGGCACGATCCGCACCGACACCGGTGCCGTCGAGGTCCTCGACACGACGTTCGCCCTGCCCAACCTGCGCCGCCACGTCGGCCGGCTCATCGAGGGCACCGTCACGACCGGCCAGCCGGCGACGGCGGCCATCGACGTCGGCCGCCGTGACGCCACCCGCCGCAACCACACGGCCACCCACCTCCTGCACCACGCCCTGCGCCAGGTGCTCGGCGACCACGTCAAGCAGGCCGGCTCGCTCGTCGCGCCGGAGCGCCTGCGCTTCGACTTCTCGCACTACGAGGCGGTCACGCCGGACCAGATCGAGGAGATCGAGCGGATCGCCAACTCGGCGACGCTCGCCAACACCGGCGTGCGGGCGTTCGAGACCAGCAAGTCGGAGGCCGAGGAGCTCGGGGCGATCGCCTTCTTCGGCGACAAGTACGGCGACATCGTGCGCGTGCTCGAGGCCGGGCCCTCGATCGAGCTCTGCGGCGGGACGCACGTGCGGGCCACCGGCGACATCGGCACGATCAAGGTCGTCGGGGAGGGCTCGATCGGGTCCAACCTGCGCCGCATCGAGGCGGTCACGGGTGAGGGCAGCGTGGCCCTGCTGCAGCGCGACGAGCGGGTGCTCGCCGAGGCGGCCAAGCTCGTCGGGGCCACCGGCGACGACCTGCTCGGCGGGGTGCAGCGCAAGCTCGACGAGCTGCGCGCCCTCGGCGACGAGCTCAAGGCGCTGCGGTCGCCAGCTGGCCACCGGCCGGGCCGGCGAGCTGGCGGCGACGGCGGTCGACGGTGTCGTCGTGCAGCGCGTCGACGGTCTGGAGACCAACGACCTCCGCGAGCTGGCGCTCGCCGTGCGCAACGAGTCCGGCGTCGAGATCGTCGTGCTCGCCGGTGTCACCGGTGGCGGCGGGGTCGGCCTCGTCGCGGCGGTCGCGCCGGCTACGGGGATCCAGGCGTCGAGCCTCATCAAGGACGCCGCCAAGGCCGTCGGTGGCGGCGGTGGCGGCAAGGGCGACGTGGCGACGGCCGGCGGGCGCGACCCGTCGGGCATCGACGAGGCCATCCGCATCGCCGGCGACGCGGCGGCCGCCGCCCGCTCCTGAGCGCGGTGCGGGCGCTCGGCCTCGACCTCGGCTCCAAGCGGATCGGCGTCGCGGTCAGCGACCGCTCGGGCACCATCGCCTCGCCGCTCACCGTCCTGCAACGCAGCGGATCGCGGCGCACCGACCACGAGCGCATCGCCGCGCTGGTCGCGAGGAGGAGGCCGAGCTGGTCGTCGTCGGCATGCCCCGCAGCCTCTCCGGTGCCCAGGGGCCGGCGGCGCGAGCTGCCACGGCCGAGATCGCGGCGCTGGCTAGCGTTGTCGGCGTGCCCGTCGAGAGCTACGACGAGCGGTTCACGACGGTGACCGCCAACCGCGCCCTGGCCGAGTCCGGCGTGCGCGGGCCGGCGCGGCGCCAGGTCATCGACAAGGTGGCGGCGGCCGTGATCCTGCAGTCGTGGCTGGACGCCCGCCGGAGCTCCTCAGGATGAGCATCGCCGACGAGCTGGCGCGGGAGCGGGAGGAGGCCCGGCGGCGGGCCGAGCAGGATCGCCGGCGTGACGTCAGCCGTGCTCGGGGCATCGACGACGTCGATTCGCTCGACGAGCTCGACATGCTCGACTGGTCGACCGACCCGTGGGACGAAGCGGTCGCTGCCGGCTCCGTCGAACGCCTCCGCTGGCAGACCCGCTCGATCAAGTGGGTCGCCTACTCGCTCCTCGTGCTGGTGATGGTGGCCGTCCTCGTTGCTGGTGCGGTCGGGTGGTGGTACATCCACCAGGTCAACCCGGCCGGCGACCCCGGACCGCCCGTCGCCTTCACGATCGATCCGGCCGACACGGTGCAGACCGTCAGCGATCGCTTGCAGCAGCAGGGCTTCGTCGACGACGCCGGCCTGTTCCGGTGGTACGCCGACCACCACGGCGGGCTGGAGCTGACGCCGGGGTACTACGAGCTGCGCACCAGCGACCACATGGGCAACGTGCTGGCCCGGCTGCGCACGCCACCGTCGGACACCTACACCAAGGTGACGTTCCCCGAGGGGTTCACGCTGACCCAGATCGCCGCCCGGCTCGATCGCGACATGCCGACCATGACCGCCGCCGACGTGCTGGCCGCGGCCGCTGACCCGACGCTCGTCGCCAGCCTGCGCCCGCCCGACGTGACGACGCTCGAGGGCCTGCTGTTCCCCGACACCTACCAGGTGTCCAACGGCGAGACGCCCGGTCACGTGCTCGGGCGGATGGTCGGGCAGATGGAGCGCGTCGTCGGCCAGGAGAACATCGAGACCAAGGCGCCGAAGTTCGGGATGTCGCCGTACCAGATCCTGGTCATCGCCTCGATGATCGAGCGGGAGGCGAAGACGGACGCCGATCGCCCGAAGATCGCCCGGGTCATCTACAACCGCCTCGCCAAGGGGATGCCCCTCGCCATCGATGCCGCGGTCCGCTACGGCACGGTCGTGTCCGGCGTCGATCCCGACACCGTCCCGTTCAGCCAGCAGCGTGAGACGCCGGGGCCGTACAACACGTACCTGAACCAAGGACTGCCGCCGACCCCCATCGCCAGTCCCGGGCGGGCCTCGATCCGCGCCGCCCTCAACCCGGCGGCCAACCCCAGCGTCGGCGACCCGCTGTGCGCCGATCTGCCCCAGGGCACGGCGTGCGAGTACCTGTACTACGTGATCGCCGACGAGGACGGCAACCACGTGTTCGCCGTGACGCCTGCGCAGCACGACGCGAACGTCGCCGCGGCCGCCGCCGCCGGCCTGCTCTGACGGATCGCCCGTGCAGGTCGCGGCCGTCATCGGCCACCCCGTCCAGCAGTCGCTGTCGCCCGCGCTGCACACCGCGGCGTTCGCGGCGGCCGGCCTGGACTGGCGCTACGTCGCGTTCGACGTCGCCCCGGGAGCCGCCGGCGCCGCACTGGACGCCATGCGGACGCTCGGCATCGCCGGGCTCTCGGTGACGATGCCGCACAAGGAGGACGTCGCCGCCGCCGTCGACGTCCTCGCCCCGGCAGCCGCCGCGCTGCGATCGGTGAACACGGTGTCGCGAGATGACGACGGCCGCCTGGTCGGGCACAGCACCGACGGTGACGGCTTCGTGGCCTCGCTGGCGGCGGCCGGCGTGGCGGTCGACGGCACTCGGGTCGCGGTGCTCGGCGCCGGCGCGGCGGCGCGCAGCGTCGTCGACGCGCTCGGACGAGCCGGTGCGATCGACATCGCGGTCGTCAACCGGACGCCCGACAAGGCGGCCGCCGCGGCGGCGCTCGCGGCCACGGGGCGAGTCGGATCGGCCGACGACGTCGGGGCCGCCCAGATCGTCGTCAACGCCACGTCCGTCGGGATGGGCACCGACGAGCTACCGATCGATCCGGCCCTGCTGCGATCGGGGCAGGTCGTCGCCGACCTCGTGTACCACCCGCTGGAGACGGCGCTGCTGGCTGCCGCCCGAGCAGCCGGCTGCACGCCCGTCGACGGCCTCGGGATGCTCGTCCACCAGGCCGTCCTGCAACAGCAGATCTGGACCGGCCGCCGCCCCGACCCGCTCGTGCTGCGCGCCGCCGCCGAGTCCGAGCTCGCCCGCCGCTGATCCCATCCGAGGGTTTCGTCGCATCGGAGGGTTTCGTGCGGGGGCCACCTGCACGAAACCCTCGGATGCATCGTCCTGGTCGGCGGGCGCGGCCCGCCAGTAGCCTCGCGGCCGATGTTGCGCTACCTGACCGCCGGCGAATCGCACGGCCAGGGGCTCGTCGTGATCGTCGAGGGCCTGCCCGCCGGGCTGGAGGTCACGGTCGAGGACATCCAGGAGGAGCTGGCCCGCCGCCGTCTCGGCTACGGCCGCGGGCCGCGCCAGCGCTTCGAGGTCGACGAGCTGACCCTGATCGGCGGTGTCCGTCACGGACGCACGCTGGGGTCGCCGGTGGCGATCGAGATCAAGAACACCGAGTGGTTCCGCAGCGACAAGTGGCACGCCGAGATGGACCCGGCGCCCGGCAAGACCGAGGACCCGCTGACCCAGGTCCGTCCGGGTCACGCCGACCTCGCCGGGATGCAGAAGTACGGCTTCACCGACGCCCGCGACGTCCTGGAGCGGGCCAGCGCCCGCGAGACCGCGGCGCGCGTCGCTGCCGGTGCCCTCGCCAAGCTCCTGCTGCGCGAGCTCGACGTCCGGGTGCTGTCGCACGTCGTGCAGATGGGCCAGGCCGTGGCGTCAGGCGCCCGTCCCACGTTCGCCGATCTGGCGCAGGTCGACGAGTCGCCGGTGCGCTGCTTCGACCCCGAAGGCGCCGAGGCGATGATCCTCGAGATCAAGGCGGCGGCGAAGGACGGCGACTCGCTCGGCGGCATCGTCGAGGTGCTCGCCGAAGGTGCGCCGGTCGGCCTCGGGAGCCACGTGCACTGGGACCGCAAGCTGGATGCGCTGATCGCCCAGGCCGTGATGAGCATCCAGGCCGTCAAGGGCGTCGAGATCGGTGACGGCTTCGACGTCGCCGGGCGCCGGGGGAGCGAGGCCCACGACGCCATCCGCTGGGACGACGCCAACGAGCAGTACCGCCGCGACACGACGCTCGCCGGTGGGATCGAGGGGGGCATGTCGACGGGTGAGCTGATCGTGGTGCGGGCGGCGATGAAGCCGCTGGCGACGCTCAACGTCCCGGTCCTCGAGACCGTCGACACCAAGACCAAGGAGCGCGCCGTGTCGTTCAAGGAGCGCACCGACGTCACCGCGGTGCCGGCGATGGGCGTCGTCGCCGAGACGATGGTCGCCCTCGTGCTGGCCGCCGAGGCGCAGCGCAAGTTCGGCGGCGACTCGGTCGACGAGATGGTCCGCAACGCCGCCGCCTTCCGCGCCACCCTGCCCTGAGCGACGTCGCACCGATGGCCCCCCACGCCCCGCACCTCGTCCTCGTCGGCATGATGGGCGCCGGCAAGACCACGGTCGGTCGCCGCGTCGCCACGCTCCTCGGTCGGCCGCTGCTCGACTCGGACCAGATGATCGAGGCGCGGACCGGCCGCACCGTCCGGGAGATCTTCGAGGCCGAAGGGGAGCCCGCCTTCCGGGCGCTGGAGACGGCGGCGCTCGTCGACGCGCTGGCCGAGCCCGAGCCGCTGGTGATCGCCGCCGCTGGAGGCGTGCTGCTGCGCGAGGAGAACCGCGACGCCCTGCGACGTTCGTTCGCCAAGGTGGTGTGGCTGCGCGCCGACCCGGCCGTGCTCGCCGACCGCGCGACCCGCGGCCAGCACCGGCCGCTGCTCGATGGAGATCCGGTCGCCGCGATGCAGCGCCTGCTGCCCGAGCGTGAGCCGCTGTACCGGGCGGCCGCCGACCTCGTCGTCGACACCGACCGCCTGGATCCCGACACCGTCGCCACGCGCATCGTCGAGCAGGCCGTCGCAGGGTTGCGACGCATCACCGTGCCGCTCGGGGAGCGGGCGTACGACGTCGTCATCGGTCACGGCGCGATCGCCGCGCTGCCCAGTCTTTTGCCGATGACGGCGCGGCGGGCGGCGATCGTCTCGCAGGCCACGATCCCGTTCGCCGTCGACGTCGCACTGACCGCCGAGCGCCTGGAGATCGGCGACGGCGAGCCGGCCAAGACGCTCACCACGATCGACCTCCTGACGCGGGGCTTCGCCCGCATCGGCCTCACCCGCAACGACGTCGTCATCGGCGTCGGGGGCGGGATGGTCACCGACGTTGCGGGGTTCGCCGCTGCGGTCTGGCACCGCGGCGTGCCGGTCGTCCACGTTGCAACGACCTTGCTCGGGATGGTCGACGCGGCGATCGGGGGCAAGACCGGCGTCAACCTGCCCGAGGGCAAGAACCTCGTCGGGGCGTTCTGGCAGCCGTCGGGCGTGATCTGCGACCTCGACGCGCTGGCGACGCTGCCCGATCGCGAACGGCGGTCCGGCGACGGCGAGATGGCCAAGTACCACTTCCTCACCGGCGACGACCTGGAGGCGATGACGCTGACCGATCGGGTGGCCCGCTGCGTCGAGATCAAGGCTGACGTCGTCGCCTCCGACGAGCGCGAGGGCGGTCGTCGGGCCCTGCTCAACTACGGGCACACGCTGGCCCACGCCCTGGAGATCGCCACCGAGCACCGGATGACCCACGGTGAGGCCGTCGGCGTCGGGCTCGTGTACGCCGCCGAGCTGGCCCACCGCCTCGGACGCATCGACGCCGAGCGGGTCGCCGAGCACCGGGCCGTCGTCGGCGAGACGTACGGCCTGCCGACGACGGTCCCCGATCACCTCGCCGCCGACGACCTCGTGGCGCTGATGGGTCGCGACAAGAAGGTGCTGTCGAGTGGGCTGACGTTCGTGCTCGACGGGTCGGACGGGGTCGAGGTCGTCACCGACGTGCCCGAGGCGGCGGTGCGAGCCGCGCTCGACGACGCCCGCCGACCGTGACCATCGACATCCCGTCGCTTCGAACGGAGCGCCTCGTGCTGCGCGGCTTCACTGACGCCGACCGTCCCGCGTGGGCGGCGATGCACGCCGACCCGGTGGTGATGGCGACGCTCGCCGCGCCGCTGGACCGGGCCGGCGCCGACGCGCTGCTGGACCGGGTGCTCGCCCGGTGGGACGAGCTCGGGTACGGGTGGTGGTGCGTCGACCTCGACGGCGAGTGCATCGGCGCTGCCGGCGTGGCCACCCCGACGTGGACGGCGCCGTTCGCGCACGTCGCCGACCCGGTGGTCGAGCTGGCCTGGCGCATCGCCGCGCCGCACTGGGGGCACGGCTACGCGCCGGAGGCGGCAGCTGCCGCAGTGACGTACGGGTTCGACGTCCTCGCTGTGCCGGAGCTCGTCGCCTTCACGTCGGTCGACAACGCCAACTCGCGGCGCGTGATGGAGAAGCTGGGCATGGTCCACGACCCGGCCGGCGACTTCGATCACCCCAACCTGGACCCCGGCAACCCGCTGCGCCGCCACGTCCTCTACCGGCTGCGGCGCTGATCTCATCCGAGGGTTTGACCGCATCGGAGGGTTTGCTGCGGGGGCCACCGGCACGAAACCCTCGGATGCATCGAAACCCTCGGATGGCGGGGACGTACCGTAGGGAGCCGTGGACTCGGAGACGCCGATCGTGCTGCTGCTGCACGGGCCCAACCTCAACCTGCTCGGCGACCGGGAGCCGGAGGTCTACGGCACGGCGACGCTGGCCGACCACGTCGCCACGACCGAGCGGACGCTCGAACCCCACGGGCTCGCCGTCGAGGCGTTCCAGAGCAACCACGAGGGCCAGCTCGTCGACGCCATCCACGGCGCCCGGCGCCGCTGCGCGGCGATCATCATCAACCCCGGCGCCTTCACCCACTACGCGTGGAGCATCCACGACGCCCTCGCCGCCTTCGACGGGCCCGGTCGTCGAGCTGCACCTGTCGAACCCCAACGCCCGCGAGCCGTGGCGCCACACCAGCGTGATCGCGCCGGTGGCGAAGGGCTCGATCGTCGGCTTCGGAGGCGACGGCTACCGGCTCGCCGCCGAGGCCGTCGCCCACCTCCTCGGGAGCGGCGCATGACCGTCGAGCTCCCGCCGATCGGGTACGCCACGCGACCCGACGCCGTCCGGGCCCAGCTGGACGGGGCCACGCTGCTCGTCTCCAACCCCTCCAACATCCGCTGGCTGACGTCGTTCGGCGGATCGCTCGGATGGGTCGTCGTCGGCCCGCAGCGCTGTGCGCTCGTCACCGACGGCCGCTACGCCGAACGGGCCGCCGCCGACATCGACGCCGCCGGGCTCGCCGGGATCGTGGACGTCGTCGTCGGCACGACCCGCCCGCAGATCCGTGACCACGTCGTGGCCGTCGCCGGCGCCGGCCCGGTGCGCGCCGAAGCCGACCACCTCACCCACGCCCAGTGGCTCGACCTCGCCGGCGCGCTGACGCTGGCAACCGGACGCCGGCACGATCACGATGCTGCGCCGGGTCAAGGATCGCGGCGAGCTGGCCCGCATGGACGCAGGCGGCCGGGATCGCCGACGCCGCCCTCACCGCGGTGGCCCCGATGCTCGCGGCGCGCCCCACCGAGGCCGACGTCCGCGACGAGCTCGAGTACTTCATGCACCGCGCCGGCGCCGACGGGCCGAGCTACGACACGATCGTCGCCAGCGGGCCCGACAACGCGGCCCGCCCCCACCACCACACCGGCCACCGCACGATCGTCGAGGGCGACACCGTCATCATCGACGTCGGCGCCCTCGTCGACGGCTACCACTCCGACATGACCCGCTCGTTCGTCGTCGGCGATCCCACCGTCGAGCAGTCGTCGATCTACGAGCTCGTGCTCGAGGCCCAGCTGGCCGGGCTCGACGCGGTGCGCCCCGGGGCGACCGCTCGGGAGGTCGACACGGCGTGTCGCGAGCATGTTCGCCGACCGCGGGTACGGCGACTGGTACCTCCACGGCACCGGCCACGGCGTCGGCCTCGACATCCACGAAGATCCCTTCGCCTCACAGGCATCCACGGCCGAGCTGCTGGTGGGGGACGTGGTGACCGTCGAACCCGGCCTCTATCGTGGCGGCTTCGGCGGGTTCCGGATCGAGGACCTCGTCGAGGTCACCGCCACCGGTGGCCGCCGCCTGACCCACCTGTCCAAGGACTCCCCATGCCTGCCATCACCACCAACGACCTGAAGACCGGGATCACGCTGCAGCTCGACAACGGGCTGTTCCAGGTCGTCGAGTTCCAGCACGTCAAGCCGGGCAAGGGCGGTGCGTTCGTGCGGACGAAGCTGCGCAACGTGCGCACGGGCAGCGTGCTGGAGCGCACGTTCAACGCCGGCATCCGCGTCGAGCAGGCCATCGTCGACCGCCAGGACATGCAGTTCCTGTACAAGGAGGGCGACGACTACGTGTTCATGAACACGTCGACGTACGACCAGCTGAACGTGCCCAAGGTCGCCCTCGGGGACGCCGCCGACTACCTCATCGAGCAGGCCGTGGCCCAGATCGCCCAGTACCAGGACCAGATCATCGGCGTCGAGATCCCGGCATCCGTGGAGCTGACGATCACCCAGACCGAGCCCGGCGTGCAGGGCGATCGGGTGTCCGGCGCCCGCAAGCCCGCCGTCCTGGAGACCGGCAAGACGGTGCAGGTCCCGCTCTTCGTGGAGCAGGGCGACCGCATCCGGGTCGACACCCGCACCGGCGACTACATGACCCGCGTCTGAGCACGACGTGAAGACGCCCGACCGGCGCTCCGACGCTCGGGAGCGGGCGCTCTACCTGCTCTACGAAGCGCAGGCCAAGGACATCTCGCCCGTCGACGCCCTGGACCGCCAGATCGTCGAGCCCGACGAGCTGACCGCCCTGTTCGTGCGCGGCGTCGTCGACCATCGCGACGTGCTCGACGCGGCGATCGCCGAGCGGGCCACCGGGGTGGTCGCTCGGCCGGATGCCCGTGCTCGACCTGAACGTCCTGCGCCTCGGGGCCTTCGAGCTGGCCGAGCGCCCCGACGTGCCCGTGGCCGTCGTCATCGACGAGGCCGTGGAGCTGGCCAAGCGCTTCTCCACCGACAACAGCGGGCGCTTCGTCAACGGCGTCCTGTCGGCCCTCGTCCCGCAGCTGCGTCCCGGCACACCTGCGCCACCTGCACCACCTGCACCGCCGAGCCCAGTCGTAACATCTCCGCCCGATGAGCGAGGAGGTCGTGGTCCGACCAGGAGGACGCGGTCGCCACCAACGGCCACACGGACACGTCTGACGTCGTCGACCCGACGACACCGACGACACCGACGACACCGACGACCCGATCGAGCCGGCGGCGACGCCGCCGTCGCGCCGCGACCGGTTCGCCGAGTGGCTGGGCAACGTCCACCCGGCGATGTGGCTGACCCTCGCCGGCGTCGTCGCCTTCGCCGCCATCTTCGGGACGCTCGGCGTGCGCCACCACGAGCACTACGGGTCGTGGTCGTTCGACCTCGGCATCTACGACCAGGGCTACTGGCTGGTCTCCCGTGGTGGGGAGACGTTCATGACCGTGCGCGGCCTCGAGTTCTGGGGCCAGCACATCAACCTCGTCGCCCTGCTGTACGTGCCCTTCTACTGGCTCGGGGCCGGGCCGGCGTTCCTGTACATCTCGCAGGCCATCGTCCTCGGCCTCGGCGCGTTGCCGGTGTACCTCATCGCCCGCGACCGCTTCCACCGCCCGTGGGTCGGCCTGACGTTCGCCGTCGCCTTCCTCATGTACGCCCCGATCCAGTGGATCAGCTGGGCCAACTACCACCCCGAAGCGCTCGTCATCACGCCGTTCCTGTTCGGCTGGTGGTTCGCGATGCACAAGCGGTGGGGGTGGTTCTTCGTCTTCATCGGCCTCGCGCTGGCCACGCGCGAGGACACCGCGATGGCCGTGTTCATGCTCGGCATCGTGCTGCTGGTCATGAACTGGCGCGGCACCCGCCTCGACCGCCGCATGGCGGTCGGGACGATGGTGCTCGGCGTCGTGTGGTACCTGATCACGACCCAGCTGCTCATCCCGTGGGCCAACGACGGCCGCCAGCCGTTCTACCTGGAGTACTTCTACGGGAGCTACGGCGGGTCGATCCCCGAGATCGCCGGGAACATCCTGCGCCACCCGGACCGCGTCGTGCGCGACGGCATCGAGCCCGACCGGCTGCAGTTCTACCGCGACCTGTTGCTGCCGTGGGGCGGCCTGCCGCTGCTCGCCCCGCTGCAGCTGCTGATGCTGCTGCCGCAGATGCTGGCCAGCGTGATCGGGGCCAGCCCCTACGCCCGCATGATCAAGTACCAGTACACGGCGGTGATGATCGCCCCGATCGTGATCGCCGCGATCGAGGGGGCCCACAAGCTGTGGCGCTTCAAGGTCGTGCGCCGGCTGCTGATCCCGTACCTGTTGATCTGGGCCTACGTCACCAACGTGGCGTGGTCGAACTCACCGATCGGCAACGAGTACAACGTCTGGGTCCAGTCGAACGCCCGCCAGGCGAGCCTCGACCACGCGGTGTCATTGGTTCCCGACGACGCGTCGGTGACGGCGACGTACGGGCTCGGTCCGCACCTGTCCCACCGCGAGCAGATCTACGACTGGCCGAACCCGTTCCAGCCTGCGTACTGGGGCAACAACGACACCTACCGGCTGCCCGATCCATCGACGATCCAGTACCTCGTCATCGACCGCCAGCAGGTGGGGGAGGCGCAGCGCCAGCTGCTCGACGGCCTCATCGACGGCGATCCCTATCGCATCCTGTTCGACCAGCAGGACGTCGTCGTGGCCGAGCGCGTGACGCCCGGCTGACGATCCCCAGCCTTCGACGGCTGCCGCTGCTACCCTCGCCGACGACCGTGAAGCGGGTCCCGTGAGGCCCAGACGGAGGAGTGGAACGTGGCAGAGCGCGCGGCGCAACCAGCGCCAGGACGCGGGTCGGACCCCAAGCGGGTCCTGACCGCAGACGACGTGAGGCGGGCGACGACCCGCATGGCCCACGAGATCCTGGAGCGCAACCGCGGCCTCGACGGCGTCGTGCTGATCGGGATCCGCGCCGGCGGGGTCTGGCTCGCCGAACGGCTGGCCGCCGAGATCGAGCGCATCGAACGGCCGGTGCCGGTGGGGTCGATCGACGCCTCGCTGCACCGCGACGACATCGGCCTGCGCCCGGTCGTGCCCGCCGGTCGCAGCGACATCCCGACGAACCTCGACGGGGCGACCGTGGTCCTCGTCGACGACGTGCTCTTCACCGGCCGCACCGTGCGGGCCGCCCTCGACGCGATCGCCGAGTACGGCCGCCCGCAGGCCGTGCAGCTGGCGGTGATGGTCGACCGCGGCCACCGCGAGCTGCCGATCCGCCCCGACTTCGTCGGCAAGAACCTCCCGACCTCGCTCGACGAGGAGGTCAGCGTGACCCCCGACGGCGTGGACCTCGTCGCATGAAGCACTTCCGCTCGATCAGCGAGGCCGGCCCCGACGCCGTCCGCCGCCTGCTCGACCTCACCGACACGATGGTCGAGGTCAACCAGCGCCCGAACCCGAAGGTGCCGGCGTTGCGCGGCAAGACGGTGTGCAACCTGTTCTTCGAGGACTCCACCCGGACCCGCCTGTCGTTCGAGACGGCGGCCAAGCGGCTGTCTGCGGATGTGATGACGTTCAGCGTCGGGACGTCGAGCGTCAACAAGGGCGAGAGCCTGCGAGACACGATCGAGACCGTCGCCGCGATGGGCGTCGACGCCTTCGTCGTGCGCCACAAGGCGAGCGGCGTGCCGTGGCAGATCAGCCGGTGGACGAACGCCAGCATCATCAACGGCGGCGACGGCTGGCACGCCCACCCGACGCAAGCCCTCCTCGACGCCTACACGGTGCGCTCGGCGCTCGGCCGCTCGGAGAGCCTCGACGGCGTGCACATCGCCGTGGTCGGCGACATCCGCCACAGCCGGGTGGCCCGCAGCGATGTCGAGGTGTTCCAGATGCTCGGCGCCGACGTGACGCTCGTCGCGCCGCGGACGCTGCTGCCGCCGGTGTCGCCCGCACCGTCGACCGACGACCTCGACTCGGTGCTCGAGAAGGTCGACGTGCTCTACCTGTTGCGGATGCAACAGGAGCGGATGACCGAAGCACTGGTGCCGTCGCTGCGGGAGTACAGCACGCGGTTCGGGCTGACGGCCGAGCGGGCGGCACGGCTGCAGGACCACGCGCTGGTGATGCACCCGGGGCCGATGAACAGGGGCGTCGAGATCCTCGTCGACCCGGCCGAGCTGCCCGGCGCGGTGATCACCCAGCAGGTCACGAACGGGGTGGCGGTGCGGATGGCCGTGCTGTTCGACCTGCTCTCGTCGACCGCCGAGGTCACGGAGGTGGATGCGTGAGCCTGCTGATCCGCGGCGGGCGCGTGCTCGACCAGACGGGGGAGCGGCCCGCCGACGTGCTCGTCGACGACGGC
>CAWIKD010000010.1:0-216348 GCA_963836545.1 uncultured Acidimicrobiia bacterium
GCGTGTAGACACGGGCGTCGAGGTCCGCGAGCTGGCTCGCCAGGCACCGCAGCTCGTCGGCCTGGTCCGCCAGGTCGCCGGCCCCTGGAGCTGCCGGCGGAGAACCGCGCGGCCATGGCGACGAGCCCGGCGGCCATCGCGCCGGTCACCGCGGCCGCTCCGCCGCCGCCCGGGGTCGGCGTCCGGGCCGCGAGTGATCCAGGAAGCCCCGTACCGGCCGGTCCAGGAACGAGTCCAGGGGCGAGTCCGGGGAGGGTCACGACGTCACGATAGCCCGACGACCATGCCGTCGTCGTCGAGGTCGATGCGGGCCGCGGCCGGGTTGGAGCTGAGCCCGGGCATGGTCCGCATGTCGCCGCAGATCGGGTACACGAAGCCCGCGCCGACCGACGCCCGCACCTCGCGGACGGGCAGGGTCCAGCCGGTCGGTGCGCCCTTGAGCGCGGGGTCGGACGAGATCGACAGGTGCGTCTTGGCGATGCATACCGGCAGCTGCCCGAAGCCGGCCCGCTCGTAGGTGTCCAGCTGCCTGGCGGCCTGGGTGGAGTAGCTGACCCCGTCCGCGCCGTAGACCTGCGTGGCCACGGCCGCGATCTTGTCCCGCAGGCTGGCCGAGTCGGGGTAGAGGAAGCGGAAGTCCGACGGCTCCTCGGCCGCCTCGGCCACCGCCTCGGCCAGCTCGATGGCGCCCCGGCCGCCGTCGGCGAAGTGCGTGCACACCGCCGCCCGCGCTCCCATCTCCGCGGCGATGTCCCTGATCGCCTGGTGCTCGCTGGGATGGTCGGTGGGGAAGCTGTTGATCGCCACGACGGGGGAGACCCCGTGCAGCCGGATGTTCTCGATCTGCTTGCGCAGGTTCGCGGCCCCGGCCATAACGTCGTCCGGGTTCTCGCGGAGCAGGTCCTCGGGCAGCGGCCGGCCGGCGACGATCTTGTACTTGCCCGAGTGCGCCTTGAGCGCGCGGACGGTGGCGACGATGACCGCGGCGTCGGGGCGCAGGCCGGAGGTGCGGCACTTGATGTTGAAGAACCGCTCGGCGCCCATGTCCGCGCCGAAGCCGGCCTCGGTGACCAGGTAGTCGCCGGCGTGGATGCCGATCAGGTCGGCGATCACGGAGGAGTTCCCGGTGGCGATGTTCCCGAACGGCCCCGCGTGCACGAGCACCGGCGTGTTCTCCAGCGTCTGGAGCAGGTTCGGCTTGACCGCGTCCCGCAGCAGGACCGCCATCGACCCGGCCCCGGCCAGCTGCTCGGCGGTGACCGGGGTCCCGTCCCGGGTGTAGCCGATCACGATCCGGCCGAGCCGGGCGCGCAGGTCGGCCAGCGAGCCGGCCAGCGCCAGGGTCGCCATGACCTCGGAGGCGGCGGTGATGTCGAAGCCGGTCTGGCGCGGCACCCCGTCCGCCCGGCCGCCCAGCCCGATGATGATGTTGCGCAGCGCGCGGTCGTTGACGTCGAGCACCCGCCGCCAGGTGATGTTGTGCGGGTCGATGCCGAGCGTCGTTGCCCTGGTAGAGGTGGTTGTCGATCATCGCGGCCAGCAGGTTGTGGGCCGCCGTGACCGCGTGCATGTCGCCGGTCAGGTGCAGGTTGAGCGCCTCCATCGGCACCACCTGGCTGTACCCGCCGCCGGCCGCGCCGCCCTTGATGCCGAACGTCGGGGCCCATCGACGGCTGCCTGATCGCGACCGTGGCCCGCTTCCCGATGTGCTTGAACCCCTGCCCGAGGCCGACCGTGGTGGTGGTCTTGCCCTCGCCGAGCGGCGTGGGCGTGATCGCGCTCACCACCACGTACCTGGCGGCGGGCTGGCTGGCCAGCTCCGCGATGGCCTCGAGCTTGATCTTCATCACCTCCTCGCCGTGCGGCTCGAGCAGGTGCGCGGGCGATGCCCATCGCGTCCGCGATGTCCTCGAGCGGCTTCAGCGCCGCGCCGCGGGCGATCTCCAGGTCGCTCGGGAAGACCATGGTGTTCCTCTTCTCAGATGTCAGATACCAGGCAGGCGGAAGCCGTCGACGCCGATGCCGAGCGACTCGCCCGCGCTGACCAGCGCGCCGAACAGGTACTGGCCCGACGACCGCTCGCAGTGCAGCAGGTACGAGGGCACCCCGGCACGGTCGTCCCTGATGATGTCGGTGGCCACCCCGGCCACCGGCGCGCGCAGCGCCGCCCCGTCCGGGGCCATGTCGTCGTGCAGGTCGGCCCCGCACAGCCGGGCCATCAGCTCCGCCGCGTCCGGGCCGGTGATCCGCATCAGCGCCCGGCCGTGGGTGAGGTCGACCACGCTGACGAATTCCTCGGGAGCCGAATCCGCCGCCACCGTGTCCAGCCAGCCGGCCACCGCCGCGGCCGCGGCCGGGCGGGGCGAGGACCAGCCACTCGCCCGGACCCGAGCCCACGACCAGCCAGCGGGCCGTCCGGGTCCTCACGGCCGCAACGCCCGAACGGCACGCCCAGCGCCTTGGCCATCGCGCCGTTCCACGGTGCCCGCAGGTGGACCTTGGCCAGCGGCGTGCAGTCGGTGATCGTGAGCGCGGCGTCGCTGCGGGCTCCGCTCACCTCCCAGCCCGCCTCCACCCGCACCGGGGGAGCCGGGGCAATCGGACTCCGGGACACAGGCTCAGACACGCATCCGGCTCCCTTCGGGATCCACGTGGGCGAGGTGTTCCATCACCCGGGCGCCGATCAGCCGGCCGCCCGGCAGCCGCACCGTGACCTGGGTCCCGGGCGCGGCCAGCGCCGCCTCGACCTGCGCCAGGCAGATCGAGCGGCCGAGGGTGGGCGACATCCGGCTCGACGTCACGCGGCCGGCGATCCGCGGCCCGTCGACGATCTGGCTCGCCTCGGGCGGCACCACCGTGCCGTCGTCCGGCTGCAGCCCGACCAGTTGCACGCCCGGGGCCCCATCGTGCTGCCAGGCCAGCTCGGGCTTGCCGAGGAAGTCGTCCTTGTCGAGCTTGATCGCCCAGTCAAGACCCGCGCTGAAGCCGCGGGTCAGGCCGTCGGTGTCCTGGCCGACGATGAGGTGGCCCTTCTCCAGGCGCAGGATGCGCTGGGCCTCCACCCCGAACGGCGCGATCCCGAGGTCGGCGCCGCGGTCCATCAGCGTCTCCCAGACGTGCAGCCCGTACCCGGCCGGGCACGTGCAGCTCGTACGACAGCTCGCCGGTGAAGCCGATCCGCCACAGCACGCACCCGTCCACCCCGGCGATCCGCCCGGTCCGCACCTCCATGTAGCCGAACGCCTCGTTGGCCAGGTCGATCCCCTCGGTGACCCGCAGCAGCAGGTCACGGGATGCCGGCCCGGCCACGTTCATGCTGGCGTAGGCGGTCGTGACCGGGGTGACGTGCACGGCCCAGTCCGGGTGCATGGTCTGCAGCACGTTCTCCAGCCACTCCCATACCGCGGCGGCTCCCGAGGACGTGGTGCTCATCAGGTAGTGGTCCTGGCCCAGGCGCCCGGTCACGCCGTCGTCGAAGACCACGCCGTCCTCGGTGCACATCACGCCGTACCTGACCCGGCCGATCCCGAGCTTGGACCACTTGTTGACGTACACCAGGTTGAGCAGCCGCGGCACGTCGGGGCCGCGCAGGTCGAGCTTGCCGATCGGGGTGACGTCGATGATGCCGATCTTGCTCCGCACGTTCCTGACCTCGGCGGCCGGGTCACCGTAGTGATCGGGCCTGATCCAGGCGCCGGCGATCAGCGGCCGGGCGCCGTGCGCCTCGTGCCATGGCTGCATGGATGAGTACCGAACGGGCTCAAGTGGCCGCCCCGCCAGCGCCCCGAGCGTCACCGGGGCATAGGGCGGCCGCCAGGTGGTCGTGCCCGTGTCCGCGATGCTCCGGCCGGTCGCCTCGGCCGCCGCCGCGATGGCGTTGACCAGCTCGATCTTGCCCTGGGTCGGCCCCATCGTGGCCGTGGTGTAGCGCTTGGCCAGCTCGATCGAGTCGTAGCCTTCGCGCACCGCCGAGGCGATGTCCTTGGACGACACGTCCTCGCAGTAGTCCACGATGCCGTGCGTGCCGGCCCGGAACAGCTCGGGGTGGGCGTCGACCGGGAGCTCCGGGATGGCCTCGGGCCCGCGGGGGCGGCCAGGCCAGCAGGGCCGTCGTCGCCGGCCCGTTCGGCCCCGTTGGCCGGCGCGCGCGTCGGCACCGCCGCCTGCCATTCCCGGCGGATCCGGGCCGCGCGCCGGGCCGCCTCCCGGCCCACCGCCCCGGCGTGCGCGATCAGCTCCTCGTGGCTGCCGTCCCCGGCGATGCCGCCCGTGGCCAGCACGTCGTCCGGCAGGTGGCGGGGGAAGAACCTGGCCGCCCGCGGGTCGTAGCCGGGCTGGTCGCCGGCCATGGTGAGCAGGGCGGCCGGCGCGGTCCAGCCGGTCGCGGTCACCAGCAGGTCGCACTCGGTCGTGGTCCCGTCCGCGGCCTCGACCGCCTTCACGCCCCGATTCTGGCCAGCACCGCGGCCGCGGACCCGGACGATGTCCTGGCCGGCCCGGGCGTCGAGCACCCGGGCGACCTCGACCCCGGCCTGCCGCAGGTCGGCGGCTGCCGCGTCGCCGTCGGCGTTGGCGGTCAGCACCACCGCGCGCTGGCCCGGCTTGACCGCGTGCAGCCTGATGAGCCGGCGGACGGCGGTCGACAGCATCACCCCGGGCACGTCGTTGCCCGCGCGCAGCTCAAGCTCGACTTCCAGTTCCAGAACGGGACGCCGTTGATGGCCGGCGACGGCACCGTGGTGTGGATCCGTGAGTTCGATGCGAATCGCACCACCGTTCCGCCCGGGCATGGGCGTGCGGTTCGACAAGCTGACTCCGGAGAGTCAGTCGGTGCTGGAACAGTTGCTTGTGGAAAAGGCCAAGCGCGAGCGCAGCGGTGTTCCGGGTTCAGGGACCCACGGCGCCGGAGGCATCGCCGTTCGCCGCCCCTCCAGCACGTTTTCCGCGCTCGAATCCCGAGCGCCGGCTCGGGTCCTCCCGCTAGGGCCCCTCACCGGTCGGCTCGGCGGGCTCGGGTCCGGTTCGGCCCGCCACTTCCCTCGGCCCCCTGGCGACGGTCACCTCGCAGGTCGCCTCTTCGGCTTTCCAGGGCGCATCCGCCACCTCGGCGCCCGTCGACGCTGGCACCGGCGAGCCGACGCAGCAGACCCAGGCTCCGGCGTATCAGCCCCTCGGCAAGGCTCGCAATCCGTTTTCGGCGGGGGGCGGGCAAACGCGGCAGAAAAGCCAGGTTCCACGTCCGATCGCGGCGGCGACCGACCATGATGCCGATGATTCCGCGGCGCCGTTCGACGACATAAGTGACGAGCCCACCCAGATCGCGGGGCGACTGCCGTCGTTCTTGCTGTCCGATGACGACGCGACCGTCGCCAATGCCCAGATCCCCACCAGGAACACCGAAGCCAAGGCCGAACTGCAAAATCGGCGGAAGATCTCGCGGCAAAAGCGGATGACTCCGCAAAGACAAGACCGCCTCGTCACGTGGTTCGTGCCCGGCATGGGGCGGGCGGAACAACCCGCTGGAAAGCGCGGAAGGACGCGCCGAAGGACAAGGGCCGGAAGAGTGCGTCGACGGACGGACAGACAAAAGACCTGCCAGACGTGTCCGCTGGGGAGACGCGGCGTCCGTCCGCACAACACGCGAAGGTGGAGTCGACCTCGCAAGCAACAGCCGCCACGCAGGCCGCGGGCGAAGGAGACGTCGCGGCAAAGGCGACTGCTTCGTCGAACGCCGCCCCGGACGCCAGTGCCAACCAGCCACCTGCCACCAGTGTCGCGGAGACGACCAGCACCAAGGGCGGCGACAAGGCCGCATCCCCCAAGTCTGCCGCGAAACCCGCGGCTTCGTCCTCGTCTCCCAGCCAGTCCAGACGTTCCGGAGCAGCGCTGGTCATGGCCACCGCCATCGTGCTTGGGCGGCGGCGGAATTTTTCTGTACCGGTTTTTCGCCTCGCAATCGACGCAGACCGGCCCATCGCTGGCGTCGGGCGGGCCGACCACCGCTGGTCCTGCCCCCGGCGCGGCGCCGGCCGAGGCACCCCGCGGCCGCCGGCAACACAGCCCCGGAAACGCCGCCATCCGAAAGCGCTCAGGCTGGGGGCGCCGGTAGCACCGGCAGCGGCAGCAATCCCGCGGCCATGGCGGCGGAGGGATCGCCGACAGGCCCGCGCCGCTCCCCGCGGTGCCGTCGCCGCGCCTGCCGAGCCGCCGGCGCCTGACTACCGCGGCAGCCGCGCCGACACGGCAGCAACCGGAAGTCGATCACGAAGCACAGGTCCACCCGCGGTCCCGGCCGCGAAAATGCGGCTCCCGGCGCCGCACCGGGCAGCAGACAAAGCAGGCCAGTCGGGCCCCGCCGCTGCCGCCGCTCCTGCCGCGACTGCTCCGGCCGCCGCCGCTCCCGCGAAAACGGCCACCGCACCCGCGAAGGCCGAGGAGCAGAGCGCGCCGCTGCCGCCGAGGCGGATGGTCCTTCTCATCAGATTCGAGTCACCTCCAAACCGGACGGGGCCGATGTGACACTCGATGGTCAGACCGTGGGAAAGACGCCCTTCACCGTCGGGCATCGCCGACATCAAGGCGCCGCACTTCATCGCCCTGCGCAAGGATGGCTTCGAACCGTTCGAACAGATGATCAGCGCCACGTCCGGCTGGAGCAAGGCGAAGCCCTCCCAGGGTAAGACGGCGCTCCAGGTCCTGAAGATCAACGCCAAGTTGAAAGCCATCGCCGGCGCCGAGGGTCGTCCCGCCACCGAGCCGGGCCCGGTGGGTGGGCAGCGTGGGACGACGAGCGCCGGCCGCGCGGCCGCCCCAAAACCACGCGGCTCCCGCCAAGGCCGCGCTCGTGGCCCCGACAGCCCGCTCCCTCCCGCCGAAGAGCGCCGCCGGCGACCGACAACAAGCCTGAGCCCCATGGACCGGCGGCCGACCGCGCGAGCTGATCACCGCCATCTGACCTCTTCCGAGACGCCAGCACATGAACGCGCGACGAAGATTGCCAGGTCATCATCGCGATGGTGGCGATGGTGGCGATGGCGTTCGGCGGCACCGGGTAGCGGCGGTTGCCGCCGCGCTGCGAGGAGCAGCGTTACCACCGCGCCGGCACCTTCCCCGCGCTCCGCCGCGGAGACAGCCGCTGCAACCGCAGGCAAGAGAAGCCGGGGACCAGTCGGCTGCCCGCCACCGGCTCCTGCCGCGCCGCCGCTCGCCTCGTCGCCGCCGGCTGGCGCAGCGGCCCTTCGGCGCGCTGCCCAAGATAGACGTTCACATGCACATCGGCCCCGACGCCATCGACCGCACCATCGCGCTCATGGATCGTTGGGGGATCAGCGGCGCGGTGAACCTGTCTGGCATGTATCCGGGGCCGCCGCGCAACATGCTCGAGACGCAGCTCGGGGCCGCCGCGCGGGCCCACGGCCGCATCGCCGTGTTCGCCAACGCCAATTTTCGCCGCGTGGGGCGCGACAAGAACTACGGCAAGGCCATGGCGGCCGACCTCGTCGAGTCAAAGCGCCTGGGCGCCATCGGCCTGAAGATCCCCAAGGGCCTCGGCCTCGGTTACACGGCCGCCGACGGCCAGCACCTGCTGTCCGTCGATGATCGCGGGCTCGATCCGCTGTTCGAGAAGGCCGGGCAGCTCGGCATGCCGGTGGCCATCCACATCGGCGATCCCAAGGCGTTCTGGAAACCGGCCACCCCCGACAACGAGCGCTGGGACGAGCTTGGCGCTCACCCCGAATGGAGCTTCTACGGTCAGCCGGTGCCCTCCTGGGAGGAGCTCTACGCCGCCTTCGAACGACGCGTGGCCCGTCACCCCAAGACCATCTTCATCGCCGTGCACTTCGGCAACGATCCGGAGGACCCGCAGCGCGTGGCCGCAGATGCTGGACAAGTATCCCAACTTCTTCATCGACACCGCGGCCCGCGTCCCGGAGATGGGACGCCACGACGCCAGGCAGATGCGCCGTTTCTTCGAGAAATATCAGGATCGCATCCTGTTCGGCACCGACACCGGGGTGGGCCCCACCCAGGACGACATGATGTACGGCTCCAACGGTCCCAATCCCCCCACCCTGGCCGACGAACAACGCTTCTTCGAGAGCACCTGGCGTTACTTCGAGACCGCTGACAAGCAGTTCGAAAGTCCCACCCCCATCCAGGGCCGCTGGAAGATCGACGGCGTGGGACTCCCCCAGTCCATCCTGCGCAAGATCTATTTCGACAACGCCGCCCGCGTCCTCCACTGGAAACCGACCCCCGCGCACCCATCTGTGACCGACGCGCCGCCCGCCCTTGACTGCCACCCCCGGACCTCCATAATGCTGCCCGCCATTCCGGAGTAGCTCAGTGGCAGAGCAGGCGGCTGTTAACCGCCGGGTCGGGGGTTCGAAACCCTCCTCCGGAGCAATAGGTGTTACTTCAACCAGCGAGCACGGATGAGGGGAGCACTGAGTGGGACAATGCGTGGCGATGCTGTCGAGAGGAGGAACTTGCGGGATCGAAATGACGTCGCCGTCGGAATCCATTTCAACGCTTTCCGTGCGGACAGTGGGGACCGATGATGCCACTCGCGGGCGGCCCCCATGTCACTAGCGAATCGATGGAGATGACGTGGTATCCGGAATCCCGGCTTGCGGTACTGCAGTTCGCCCCAACATAAGCCTCGGAGCCAAAGAAGGTGCGCTCCTCGTTGACTCACTCACCAGCTGGATTGGCGCAGAGCCTAGGGGTTCGGTCTGCTGGCCGATACGAAGGGCGTTCGCGGAGCTGATTCTGAATACCGGATGAAGACTCGCGATTTTTTCAAGCTACATCGCCACAGAGCATACGTCGCTGTTACGAATATGGGTCCCGTCATCCGCATGGTTGCGGAGATGTTCAGCCTCGGAACCGGCATACAGCTGAAGGGGTTCGCGAATGAGGCGAGTGCTCGTGCGTGGCTGCGACAAAAGGGCATCGCCGCATGACGAGTGACCCCACCTTTGATGAGATTTTCGCGGTCATGTCGGCTGCATCGCTGGGCGATCCAACCGCCCGGGTTCGCTTGCCCGACAATCCGCAGAGTTGAGCATCTTTCGACGCGTTTTGCGCTTGCGCTCAACGTACTGCTCGATGACCTGGCTTTCCGAATCAAGGAGGCAAAGACCCAATCCGAAATCATCGCCAACGCCGAGGCCAGCCAAGAAGGGGAAGAAAAGTTCCGAGATCTCCTGGAGGCCGCCCCGGACGCGATGGTGCTCGTAGGGCCTGACGGAACCATCACCCTCGTCAACGTTCAGACCGAGAGGATGTTTTGCTATTCAAGATCCGAGCTCCTGGGCCAAAAGGTCGAGATCCTGATTCCGAGTCGGTTCCGCGCCAGGCACCCCAGCCACCGCGGTGGTTATTTCAGCAGCCCAAAAGTTCGCTCCATGGGATCGGGGCTTGACCTGTATGGAATGCGAAAGGATGGCTCCGAATTTCCCATCGAAATCAGCCTCAGCCCTATCGAGACAACGACGGGGCTGCTGGTTTCGGGCGCCATCCGCGACATGTCCGACCGAAAGCGCGTGGAAGACAAGTTCCGCGCGCTCCTGGATGCGGCTCCCGATGCAATGGTGATCGTGAATCGCCACGGGAACATCGAGATCGTCAATGCGCAAGCCGAGCAGCTTTTCGGCTACACGCGCAAGGAATTGCTCGGGCAGACTATCGAAAAGCTCATTCCCGAAAGGTTCAAGGCCAAGCATCCACAGCATCGGGCAGGCTTCTTCGCTGGTCCCAAGGTCCGTTCCATGGGCTCCGGTCTTGAGCTGTTTGGTCTTCGCAAAGATGGAACCGAATTTCCCATTGAAATCAGCCTGAGTCCGCTGAAGACCGAAGAAGGCACTCTGGTGTCCAGTGCCATTCGCGACATCACCGGCCGCAAGAAAGCCGAGGCGAAGTTCCGCGGTCTTCTGGAGTCTGCGCCCGATGCGATGGTCATCGTTGGCAAGGACGGCCGCATCGTCCTCGTCAATGTCCAGTCGGAGAAACTCTTTGGATACGACCGAACCGAGCTGATCGGACAGCCCGTGGAATTGCTGATTCCCGAGCGTTTCCACGGGCACCATCCCGGGCACCGCACTTCCTACTTCGCCGATCCCAAGGCCCGGGCGATGGGGACGGGGCTCGAGCTATACGGCGTGCGAAAGGACAAGACCGAGTTCCCCATCGAGATCAGCCTTAGCCCTCTCGACACCGAGGACGGGATGCTGGTGTCGAGCGCAATCCGCGACATCAGCGAACGGAAGCGCACAGAAATCGCTCTCACCGTCGCCAACCGGGAACTCGAATCTTTCAGCTATTCGGTCGCCCACGACCTCAGGGCCCCGCTCAGAGGGATGAACGGTTTCGCGCAAATTCTTCTCGATGAGTACAAGGACAAGCTCGACGCCGAGGGCCAGGATTGTCTTCACGAGATTCACAACAACGCGGTTCGCATGGCCGGCCTCATCGACGCTCTGCTGTCATTGGCCCGCACGACCAGGAGCGAGCTGAAGCCCGAGTGGACGAACCTGAGCGACGTCGTGCACGCAGCCGCCAAGCAACTGGCGGCTGGTGACCCCCATCGACAGGTCGAGGTCGTCGTGGAGGCGAGCCTCTCTGCCCACGTCGACCCCCAGCTCTGTCGCAATCTCCTCGACAATCTCCTCGGGCAACGCCTGGAAGTTCACCGGCAAGGTGTCCGTCCCCTCGGATCGAGTTCGGCGCGATCGCGCAAGGACGGCGCGCAAGCCTTCTTCGTTCGCGACAACGGTGCGGGCTTCGACATGGCGCACGCCAAGAAGCTGTTCGCCCCATTCCAGAGGCTTCATACGGTCACCGAGTTTCAGGGGACCGGGATCGGACTCGCCACTGCCCAGCGGATTGTCCACCGCCACGGCGGACGCATCTGGGCTGAAGGTCGCGTCGACGCGGGCGCAACCTTCTACTTCACCCTGCCCTTCAGGACGATTGGAGACTCGGCATGAACAATACGCTGCTGTTGGTGGAGGACAATCCAACCGACGAGAAGCTGACCCTTCGAGCGTTCAAGAAGTGCGGCGTGGAGAACGAGATCGTTGTCGTCCGCGACGGCGCGGAGGCACTCGACTACCTCTTCGCCGGATGGCCAGCACGCGGGACGAGATGCCAGGGCAGTTCCCGTCGGTCGTCCTGCTCGACCTGAGTTTGCCCCGGATCGACGGCCACGAAGTTCTGCGGCGGATCCGCGGCGATGAGCGCACGAAGCTGCTCCCGGTCGTCATCCTCACGGCCTCAAAGGAGGAAGAGGACGTGGTCCGCAGCTACTCTCTGGGAGCGAACGCCTACATTCGAAAGCCGGTCGACTTCAGCGAGTTCGCATCGGCAGCCCAGACGCTCGGTTTCTTCTGGCTCATGATGAATCAGGCTCCTCCCAGGCCTCAAGGGGCGCAGTGAGCGACCTGATCCACGTTCTTCTTGTCGAGGACTCGGCGACTGACGCCAAGCTGGTCATCCACGCTCTTGGAGGTGCCGCTGCTGTCCACTGTGAGCGGGTCGAGAACGCGGTGGCCATGCGCGCAGCCCTCGAAACAGGAAGGTGGAATGCCATCGTCTCTGACTGGTCGCTGCCACAGTTTAGTGGGCTCGAAGCCCTGGCGCTGATGAAGGAGATGGGGGTCGACCTCCCCTTCATCATCGTCTCGGGTACGATCGGCGAGGAGAGCGCGGTGGAAGCGATGCGTGCCGGTGCTCACGACTACGTTCTGAAGGACAAGCTGACGCGTCTGGCGCCTGCTCTCGCTCGGGAGCTTCAGGACGCCAAAGGCCGCGCGGCCCAACGCCGCGCGGAAGAGGCATTGCGGGCGCAGGAGGTCCGGTTCCGGGCGGTGATTGAACATAGCCAAGACGGCATCGTGCTGACGTCTCGCGAAGGCAAGACGCTATACATGAGTCCGGCGGCGAAACGCATCGTCACAGCCGCTGGTGGAGATGAAACAGATGCGTTCTCTTTCATCCATCCGGATGACCGCGCCCGAATCGCCGCTTTTCGGGCAAAGCTCATGGAGCAGCCGAAGGCTAGCGCTGCTGTCGAACTCCGCGCTCTGCTCCCCGATGGCTCAGTCCGCTGGTTGGAGGCGGTCGGCACAAATCTGCTCGACGAACCGACGACCGCGGCCATCGTCGGGAATTTTCGGGATGTAACGGAGCGTAAACTAGCCCTCGAGGTGTCTGCGGCGAACCGAGGAGCAGCTCCGGCAGTCGCAGAAGATGGAAGCCATCGGGATCCTCGCCGGAGGGGTCGCACACGACTTCAACAACGTCCTGTCCGTCATCCTCAGCTGCAGCGAGCTGCTGCTGGAGGACCTTCCTGAGAAGGATCCCATGCGAGACGATGTCCAGGGAGATCAACGAGGCGGGGCAACGAGCGGCCGCTCTGACGCGCCAACTGCTCTCGTTCAGCCGGCAGCAGGTCATCGACCCGAAGGTGCTCGACCTCAACGAGATCATCAAGGAGATGGACAAGATGCTGAGGCGCATCATCCGTGAAGACGTGGAGCTGACCACGCTTCCCTTCGCCGGCCTTAGAAAATGCAAGAGTGACGCCGGACAGGTTGAGCAGATCATCATGAACCTGGTCGTCAATGCCCGCGATGCGATGCCCGAGCGGCGGCAAATTGACGATCGAAACCGCGAACGTGGAACTTGATGACGAATACGCGTGCACACACCTTGGCGTCAAGCCCGGCCACTACGTCATGCTGGCGATAAGTGACACGGGGACGGGTATGGACAAGGCCACCCAGGACAGGATCTTCGAACCGTTCTTCACCACCAAGGAAACCGGCAAGGGCACGGGACTCGGCCTTTCCACCGTTTTCGGCATCGCGGAGCAGTCTGGCGGCAGCGTCTGGGTGTACAGCGAGCTTGGCAAAGGCACGACCTTCAAAGTCTACATACCTTCCACAGACGAGGTGCCAGAGGCCACCCCACCGAAGGCCGTTCCTACGACCCTCCGTGGAACGGAGACGGTTCTTCTCGTCGAGGATGAGGAGCAGATTCGCAACGTGGCGAGGGAAATCCTCCAGCGCCATGGCTATCGCGTGATCGAGTGCCGCAACGCCGGGAGAGGCGCTGCTCACCTGCGAGCAACACAGTGGCACCATCCACTTGCTGTTGAGCGACGTGGTAATGCCTCAGATGAACGGCAAACAACTCGCCGACCGACTTGCTTCTGTTCGACCAGAAATGAAGGTGCTCTTCATGTCCGGCTATACCGATGGAGCGCTGGTCGGCCAGCTCGCCGTTGGCGCTGCGTTTCTTCAGAAGCCGCTGACTCCCGGAGCGCTGACCCGAAAGGTGCGCGAAGTACTGGATGCACCTGACCGCAACAGAAGCAGTGAATCAGGACATCGTGATTGCCGATGCCGTGTCCGCCTCGCGTCGGACCAGTCGACCGCATGGGGAGAGATTCCTCCTCCAGCACCAACCAGTCTTGCCGTCGCACTGTGCCGCACGGCCCCCGCGCCTCACACGTCGATCTTGAATCCCAGCTCCACGTCACAAGCGGCCTGGCCGCCGCGGATCCCCCAGTTCTCGCGTGGGAGCTCGCGAAGCAGGATCTTCACGTGGTCGCGGGGGATGCCCAGAGGCTTCGAGATTGGAGACGATGGCGGCGTAGAGGTTTCGCTTGGCCTGCACGGATCGGCCGGCGAAGGCGTCGATGCTGATGTGCGTGTAGAGGTCGGGCTTTTCCTTCGACGGCGGGCAGGCGAAGCGGTGAGGCTCGTGGACCAGCAGACGAACGTTTCTGTCACCGGGCAGTATCCCGAAAGCCGAGCGCAGAGCCGCGTGCACGGCCTCCATGAGCGCGAGCTCTTGTTCCTGGCTGTACGCTCTTCGGACCTCGATGAGGACGCTGGGCATGGCTTCGCCTACGGAGCGCAGGTGCCCTTGCAGACCAGAGCCAGCTCGTCGAGCCAGAGGTCGAACTGCTCGACGCCGTCCCCACCACGAAATCGATGCTGGTAATGGTCGAGAGTTTGGGCGAGCGAGCCGGGGGCCGGTCCGTCGGTTGCCGTAGGCACGGTGGAGAAGTCTTCGAACAGCACCACCACACGCTCCCAGTCAGGCGGGGTCACGGTGCGCGTTGGCCAGGGCGACGGCGCTCGATTCTGCAGCGAAAAAATTCGCTGCCCGCGACGTCGTTCAGCGCCACCGTCAACTGGCCGGTCGAGCTTCGCAGCCGCGCCCTGAAGGCGATGCCGATATAGGCGCTGAGATCCACTGGCGCACCGGTGGGATGATTCAGCTGCGCCCAGAGATCGACGCGGGTTGCCGGTGATTGGCCCCCGGTGACGTGGCAGCGCCTTCTTGCCGTAGGGGGACGGCGGGATGATGTCATCGATGTGCGCGTCGCCGATGCATTCCGCCCGAAGAGGTAACGAACCAGTTCCCCAGGTCCCTGACTTCCAGAAAAACGAAGACGATCCCGCCGGGGAACGCGGGAAGTGTCGGGTCGGTGTGCTCCATGTCATCGATCAGGCGCAAGGATGAAGAGCGGCGCAGGCAACGTGTCCGTCTGATTGCCGTCCATCGCCGCCGTCTATCGCCGCCGTCGCTGCCCCGTCGGACGCACCGTCGGTACCCCATCGGAAGTCCGTCGGAAGCCCGCGGCGGCGCGGCGGCGGCATCATGTCGCGAGCGGTCCCACGCCGGCGCGCCTCTCGCCACAACCAACAAGGCCGCGGCGGCAGCGAGACCAGTCGACGATCGCTCCCCTGATGAACGCTTGGCGGCATCCGAACATGACGGGATAGTACCTGATTTCAAGGGCCGCTGACTGGGAGCTCCCACGAGCTATGTCAGTCGTGGTCAACTTCGGCTGGCACGGCTGAAGATCCGCTTTGAAAGAGCCTTTTCAAACCTGGTGACAACCGGCCTGCCAGGTCGACATCACAAATTCTTGTGTACGCGCAAATCGTGCTATTTTTAGGCAGTTTCGGGTCATCGCAGAGTCGCCGTATTGCACGCCCCCGACACACGTCGCCCCGTTCCTTCGAGGCCATTCACCGCCTCGCGGTCCCCAGGGTGGCGCGTCTCGCCTGACCGCTGTTGCGGGCCAGCTTGCGTTTTTCTCGGGAAACGAGTTGAATCTCGACCCCTCCACCCGACAGAGCAGTCCCCACGGTCTGTTTGTCACGTGGTTGAACCATCTCCTCTCTGGTCCCCACCGCCTTTTTCGCCATCTGACTTTCGAAACTCTTCCGCCTGGGCGCAGACGCTGTCTGCCCCGCCCGCGGCCAACACGTCTCTGCTCCGTCATATCAACAGGTCCATCACAGAACAGGAAGTCACATGGGAAAACGGCTCTATGTAGGGAATCTCTCGTATTCGGTAACCGAAGTTGATCTTCGCGACGCGTTCAGCGCCGAAGGTCACGAAGTCGCGGAGGTCAAAGTAGTGATGGACCGGGAGACCGGCCGTCCGCGCGGTTTTGCCTTCGTCGAAATGGCCACCGAGGAAGGTGCCCAGAAGGCAATCGAGAACCTCAACAATCGCGAGCTGCAAGGCCGCGCGATGACCGTCAACGAGGCGCGCGAGCGCACGGGCGGTGGTGGCGGCGTGGCGGCTACGGCGGTGGTGGCGGCGGCGGCGGCGGGCCGCAGCTACGGTGGCGGTGGTGGCGGCGGCGGCGGCGGTGGTCGCGGCGGCCGCGGTGGCGGCGGCGGCGGCGGCGGCGGTCGCTGGTAGCACCGAAGTGAAGCAGGCGGGCGCGCTCCATCTCACGATGGGATGCGCGCCCGGATTGCTCCTTTCCGCGCGGCGAGGCGAAGGCCCCCGCGCTTCCAAGATAGGTCGAGGTCGAGCCGTCCAAGCAGGCGCAAGATCCGAGGCGGCCCGAGGCGCAGGCGCCAAGCCCCGGCGCCGGCGGCTGATTTTACGTCAGGTTGACAGCAGCCGGCTGGCGTAGCTCGGTCAGTGGCAGTTCCTGAAGGCGCGTGGCTCCCGCCTCGGTGACGAAGACAAAGCGAACAGCGTCCGCCTTTCGTTTCTTGTCGACATCAATGTGCGCCAGCACCTCGGCGGTCAGACGGCGCTCTACATCGGTGGGCAGGCCCAGCCGTGACAGCAGCGCCCCGGCGCGGTCACGCAGCGGCGCGGCGGTGATCCCCAGCGCCACCCCCAACGACAAGGCCGCCATCATCCCCAGCGAGATGGCCTCGCCATGCAGCAACTGGTATCCCGAGGCCGTCTCCAGCGCGTGCCCCACGGTGTGTCCGAAATTCAGAATCGCCCGCCGGCCCGCTTCGCGCTCGTCTTCCGTCACCACCTCTGCCTTGATCCGGACGGCGGTGGCGATCACGCGAGCCAGGCCGTCATCGATCGCGCCGGTCGCCAGCACCTCGGCTCGCGTCTCCAGCTCCGACAGCAGGGCGGCGTCCGCTATCAGCCCCGCCTTCACCACCTCGGCCAGTCCGGCGATCCGTTCGCGCGCGCGGGAGGGTCTCCAGAAATGCCAGCTCCGCCACCACGGCCCGGGGCTGGTGGAAGGCGCCCACCAGATTCTTCCCGGCGCCCAGGTCAACGGCGGTCTTGCCGCCAACTGACGCATCCACCATGGACAGCAGCGTGGTGGGGCACAGCGCGAACGCGATCCCGCGCAGGTAAATCGCGGCGGCAAACCCGGCGTGGTCGCCAGCGGCGCCGCCCCCCACCCCGACCACGGCGGCGCCGCGGTCAAAGCCCTGCGCCGCCAGCCACTCCGTGGTGCGCTCGATCTCGCGGAGGTTCTTGCATGCCTCGCCCCCGGCAGGTCGTACCGGCGGACATTGACGTTGGGCAGCCGTCCCGCCAGCGCCTCGACCAGCGGCGCCACCAGGGGCGAGCGTTGCCCGACCGTCTCGTCGACCAGCACCGCCACGCCCGAGACCCGCCCCAGGCTGGATCGCCAGCGTTTCCGCACGGCGTCCGCCGAACCGAAGCGGCCGATGCGGACCTCGTAGGCGCGTCCAGGGATGGGAACCGGGATGGTGATCATGACCGGACGGCCTCTATCAGTCCCAGCACCTCACGGGCAACCTCATCGGGCATTTTTCCGACGGTGTCGATGCGATGGTGCGCCCGCGCGTAGAACGATTCCCGCCGCGCCAGCAACTCCGCGGCGCCCGGGCCGCGTGTTGCCGGCATCCAGCAGCGGACGCCCGGAGCTGCTGCCGGCGCGTCGCAGACCTCATCGGCGGTGACCAGCAGCGCCACCACGGTGCCGGAGGCCAGCATCAGCGAAAGGCTGTCTTCGTTGCAGGCGGCTCCTCCGCCCGTGGCGATCACCGCGCCATTCAGACGCGTGGCCGCGCGCAGCGCCTCCGTTTCCCGGCGCCGAAAGCCCGCCTCCCCCTCGTCGGCGAAGATCCTGGCCACCGAGCGCCCCGCGGCCTGACTGATCATCTGGTCCAGATCATGAAAGCGCCATCCCACGCGCGACGCCACGATGCGCCCCACGGTGGTCTTCCCGGAAGCCATGAAGCCAATCAAGAACAGCGGCGGCGCCGCCGCCGCCGCTGCTGACGTTTGCTGCCACGCGGCCCAGCACTACAACAACAGCGCCGCCGGCTGTTGTTGTATCGGCGCGTTATCGCTGGATCTGGGCGCGGCGGGCCGGCGCGGTTGGCGATGCGCGGCGTGATGAAGACCAGGAACTCCGTGCGATCGTCGTTCTCGCGGCGGCTGCGAAAGAAGAACCCCACGATGGGCAGGTCGGCCAGGAAAGGCACCTTGGCATAGCTGAGGCCGGAGTTGCGCTGGTAGATGCCGCCGATCACCGCCGTGTCGCCGTCGCGCACCAGCATCACCGTCTTGGCTTCCTTCTTGAGGATGGTGGGATCGCCACGCGCGCCGGTGTTCACGAAGTCGGGCTCGTTGCGGCTGACGTGCACGTTCATGATGATGGTGCCGTCGTTGGTGACGTGCGGCTTCACGGTCAGGTTCAGCTTGGCGTCGACGAAGATGGTCTGGATGCCCTGGGCGCTGACGATGGAGATGGGGATGGAAACGCCCTGCTCGATCGACGCCTCGATGTTGTCCATGGTGGAGATGCGCGGCGACGACAGGATGCGCACCTGACCGGTGTTCTCCATGGCCGACAGACGCAGGTTCAGATTGAAGGCGCCGCCCACCGAGCCCAGCATCAGTCCCAGGGCGCCGCCGCTGCCGGCGCCCACCGCAGCCGGCAGGTTGACCGCGAAGTCGGGGCTGGCCGCCGGGCCCAGGCTCGACCAGGCCGCCGGGGCGCGTGGCATCCGACGCGCCGCCGCCCGCCGCCACGTCGCTGGGGAACACCAGCCCGGTGGCGTTGCCGTGGGCGGCGTCGCGGAAGGCGGACCCACCCCACTGCACACCAAGCTGGCGGACGAAGTTGGAGCGCGCCTCGACGATGCGGGCCTCGATCACCACCTGCGAGGTCTGGGAATCGAGGCTGCGCACCAGATCCTCGACCAGGTTCAGATTGGCGGCCACGTCCGAGACGATGAGCTGGTTGGTCCGCTCGTCGACCGAGATTCGCCCGCGCGCGGTCAGCAGGTCATGGGCGCGGTCCTGCAGCGCCTTCGCGTCGGCATAGCTGACGGCGATGATGCGGGTCTCGGTCGGCATGACGTCGGCCAGCTGCTTCTGCCGGGCGATCTCCTGCTCCAGCTCCTTCTCCAGCACCGTCAGGGGCGCCACCCGGATCAGGTTGCCCTCGCGCACCTGGCCCAGCAGCTTGGAGCGCAAGATGACGTCCAGCGCCTGGTCCCAGGGGACGTTGCGCATCTTGATGGTGACTTCGCCCTTCACGTCGTCCGAGGTGACGATGTTCACCTGGCCCACGTCCGACAGCAGCCGCAGGATGTTGTGAATGTCGGCGCCCTTGAAGTCGAGATCGATGCGCCGCCCGGTGTAGCGGCGGCGCGCCGCCGCGCAGGATGCCCAGAGCGTTGGCGGCGCCCGCCCCGCCCGCCTGCCGGCGCGGCCGTGCCGCCGCCAGCCGCAGCGGCGCCGCCGCCGGCGGGACGTGCCGGGGATGATGAACCGGCGCCTCCGGGCTCGACCGCGTCGGCGCGTGGATTGGACGTGGTGATCTTGGTCGGGGTGGGCGCCGTCGTGGCAGCCGGCGCCGCCGGGGCCGCCGGAACGGTGCCGCCGATCCCCGGGATCTCTTCCACGCCCGCGACATTCGTCCCCGCCAGCGTCAACGCCAGCAACACCGCCGTCCCGCCAGCGTCGCCGCCTGTCGCCGCCACCAGGAACGTACGGAGTGCAGCGGGCGGCTCGGTCAATCGTTCTCATGGCGTATCACCTGGATTGACCAATATGGCTTTCTCGACCACGCGCGCTTCCCCGGTCCCGCTGGTCGCGCTGATCTCCACAATCACCCTATCGGACAATATCTTTGTGACACGAGCGCCGGCGCGAGACAAAAAGTCTCCCTTTTTGACCGACTGCCCGAACCCGGTAGCATCCCGGAACATCGCCCGCGGCGTTTCGTCGCCCGACACGATGGCGATCAGGGTCAGCTCGTCCAGACCCACCTTGTCGAAGATCGCCGGCACCTTCTGGCTCTTGGCGGTGCTGTGGTCAACGAACAGCCGCAGATAGGAATGGAAGGGGTCGCGGTTGGTCTCGTCGTTCTCGACGAAGTCCTCGTCCTTCAGCACCTTCTTGCGCAGCGCCGCCAGCCGCTTGGCCGTCGCCGCGGCATCCCCGGCCCCGCCGCCGCCAGCGCTGGCCCGCCGGCTCCGTACAGCGGCGGCCGCCGCCGGGCCGACGGGCGCCACCGCCGGCGTTGCCAGAGCCGCGCCCTGGCGCCGCCGCCCTTGCCCACGCCCCCGTGGCCGTCCGCCACCGCCGCCCCCCGCTGCTGCACCATGGCCCAGCCCGCCAGCAACAGCAGGCCGACGCGTACCCACAACCAGGCTTTCATGTGCCACCTCCGCCGGCCGTCTTCTCGTTGAAGCGAAAGGTCGCCGCGATGAACTTCGCCCGCAGCTTGGGCGGCGTCGGCGCCCTGCACGTCCGACGGCGCGATCTTGTCTCGGTCGGGCGTCAGCGAGAGGTTCTCGACGTTCACGATGCGCGGCAATTCGCCGACGTTGCGCAGGAACCGCGACACCTGATGGTAGGTGCCGCGCACCTCCATCTTCACCGGGATCTTGATGTACAGGTCCATCGGTGCCTCCTGTCCGATGTCCACGCTCAGGACCTCCAGCCCTGACAGCTCCGCCTGCTCCTGCACATTGGCCAGGAAGGTCGGGATCTCGGCGCGCTTGGGCAGCGCGCGCAGCAGGTCGCGCTGCTCGTCCTGAAGCTGCTTCAATTCGTTGCGATAGCCCAGGTACTCCCCGCGTCGCTTCTGGTAGCTCGCCAGCTCGTCCGCCAGCTCCGACTGATGCGCACGCGCCGAATCGATCTTGCTGGCGGTGTCGCAGTAGAAGAACTGATAGTCGAGCAACCCCAGCAACAGGATCACCCCCAGCGTGACCCCCACCTTCTTGGGGATGGTCAGTTTGTGCAGCTTGCGCAGCAGCTCGTTCATGTCAGTAGACCACCCGCGCGCTCAGATTGAAGGTGACGTGCTTGGCTCCGCCGTTGCTGGCGGCGTCCCCTCCTGCACCTGGGTGGTGGACTCGGGGGTGACATCGGCGAAGAAGACGGAGAGCTGCAGCCGCTTCAGGAACTCCGCCACGTCCTCGTTGGTCCGCGCCGAGGCATGGATGCGCACCTTGCTCTGGGTCTCGTCGAAGCTCTCCAGCCAGACCCGCCGGGGATCCCAGCCGGCGTTGAAGCCGACGTTGGGATCTCGGCGCAGGCGCTCCTCGTAGCTCAGCCGATCGAAGGTCGGGCCCTTCCCCAGCGGTCAGGATCTCCGACAGCTCGCGCATCAGATAGACGGGCCCGGTGCGCCCCTCCTTCAACGCATCGATGGTCTTCTGTTGCTTCAGCAGGTCCAGCCGTTGCTGCTTGATGACGTCGTAGTCACCCAGCTCGGACTTCAAGCGCTCGATGTCGTCCTTGAGCACGTTGTTGGCCCGCACCAGCGTCTGCAGCTCGCTTCCCGCCCTGGTGGTGACGACCACCATCAGGGCCACGGCGGCCAGCACGGCCGCGCCCATGATCACCAGAGCGCGTTCGCCAGCATCCCGCCGCCGGGCGCGCTTGGCCCGGATCAGGTTGATGTGCATCATCATGGCCCGGCGTCTCCCGGCCGGCGCAACGCCAGGCCGAAAGCGACCGCTGCCTCCGCGGCGTGGGCCTGCACGAAAGCGGCGTCCAGCTTGGTCGCATCGAATGCCGTGCGCTTGAAGGTATCCAGAATCTCCACCGGCACCTTGGCGCGCCGGGTGAGCAGCTGACCGAGCGCCGGCACGCGGGCGCACCCACCCGACAGATAGATCTTCGACAGGGCGATCTCGGGCGAGGACGCCAGGAAGAAGTCCAGCGACCGCTGCAGCTTGGCGGCGGTCCCTTCCGCCACCTCCTCCAGCACCGGCCCCACCGTGGCCGGCACCGCCTCGCCGCCGGGCTCGCCGAAGGCCATCTTGAAAATTTCCGCGTCGTCGTGATCCGACGTGCAGCCGACGTTGAATCTCCTCGGTGAACTGCGCCCCACCCACGGTGACGTCGCGGGCGAATACGCTGACGCCGCCGGCGATGATGTTGACGTGGGTGATGGCGTGCCCGACGTGGATCAGCGCCACCGGACTCGGCGCTGGCCGGCGCTCCGTAGGCGGCCTGGTAGGCGTTCTGCAGACAGAAGGCCGCCACATCCATCACGGCCGGCTGCAGCTTGGCGTCGCGGATCACCTGCAGGGTAGTCGGCGATCATCTCCTTCTTCACCGCGACCAGGATGACCTCCATCTGCCCCTTGGCGTTCTTGGGGGTCAGCACCTGGTAGTCGAGGTCGACCTCGTCGCGCTTGAACGGGATGTGCTGCTCGGCCTCCAGGGGAATCTGCTCGTTGAGGTCCTCGCGCGACACCGGCGGCAAGGTGATCTTCTTCACGATCACCGAGTGGCCCGGAGATGGCGGTGGCGCACAGCTTGTTCTTGAAACCGAGCGCGGTCTTGAGCCGGACGATCGACTCCACCACCGCCGCCTGATCCATGATGGTGCCGTCGACGATCGCCTGCGCCGGCAGGGGCTCGATGCCGAAGTTCAACAGGCGGGTCTCCTTGCGCCCGACCTTCAGGACGATGGCCTTGATGGTGCTGGAACCGATGTCCAGGCCCACGCACTCACCCGCCATGTGGTGACCCCGCAGCGCAATCCCAATGTGTACACTACACCCATCTCCACCTACAGTGTATTCCAATGTCGGCGGCGGTCAAAAAATCAAGACTTTGGCGCGGTTGCGCCCCGCGTCAGCCTCGCCGCTCCGGATCGCGCCTGACGCCGGCACTCTGATTCCATACTCCTTGATCTTGTACAGCAGCGCGCGATGGCTGATTTCCAGCAGCTCCGCCGCCTTGGTGCGGTTTCCCCCCGTCGCCGCCAGGGCCTTGCGGATCAACGTCTGCTCCGAACGCCGCGCGGCCTCTTTGATGGACAGGTTGTCGCTCAGGGTGTCGTCAGGCGGCCCAGGACCGAAGGCGGAGGATCCCCACGGTGCGCCTGCCGCGACCCCATCCGAAGTTCTGGCGGTTCCGCCGCGAGAGGCCGGCACCATCCGCTCGGGCAGGCTGGCCACGTCAACCCGACCATCGGAACAGAGAACCGCCGCTCGTTCGATGGTGTTCTCCAGCTCGCGCACGTTGCCCGGCCAGGGGTAGGTGGTCAGCAGCTCCATCGCTTCGGGATCGATGTCGTGCACGTTCACGCCCAACCGGGTTCGCGCCCGGGCCAGAAAATGCCTGGCCAGCAAAGGGATGTCCGCCGCCCGCTCTCGCAGCGCCGGCAGCTGGATGGTCACGCCCGCCAGGCGGTAATACAGGTCCTCGCGAAAGCGCCGCGCCGCCACCTCCGCCGTCAGCACGCGTGCGGTGGCCGCGACCACGCGCACCACCACGTGCAGGTCCTCGCTGTCCCCCACCCGCCGCACGATGCCGTCCTGCAGGACACGCAACAGCTTCGATTGCAGGTCCAGCGGCAGGTCGGCGATCTCGTCCAAAAACAGCGTGCCGCCGTTCGCCGCCTGGAACAGGCCCCGCTTGTCGCGCACGGCGTCCGTGAAGGCGCCGCGCACATGTCCAAAGAGCTCGGATTCGATCAACCCGGCGGCGATGGCCCCGCAGTTCACGGCCACGAAGGGGCCGGCGCGCCAGGGCGACTGGTCGTGTAGCGCCTGCGCGACCAGCTCCTTCCCCGTTCCCGATTCGCCGCCCACCAGCACGGCGGTTCGCACCGCCGCCAGCCGTCGTACCAGCGCCAGGACGGCGGCAATCTTCGGGCTGGCTCCCACCATGACGGGCGTCGCGGGCGCCGCCGCGGCGACTGAGGGTGCCGCCACCGCTGATTGCGCGACCGCTGCTTCTGGTGCCGCTGACTCAAACCCGTCGGTCGGCGAGCCGCCGGGGGCCGACCGTGCCTGCTCGGGTCGCGGCGGCAGGTCGTTCGCGGTGGCCCGGTTGGCTGGCCAGACGTCGTCTAGCCTGCGCCTTGCGGACCGCCACAGCGAGCTCCGCCATCCATTCCGCCCACCGCCGCCAGCGGTACGAAGTCGGTGGCCCCGTCGCCCATGGCGCGAAGCCCGGCCGCCAGGGCGCGCCTCGAATGTCGGGCGGTGACGGTGCCCCCCTCCGACTTGGCGCCAGCCGGCGGCGCCTTCCTCGACAATGGCGATCACCTCTGGAAGCGCGCATCGACCGTGGCCGAGGCGGGCAGGCGCCTGTTCCTCCGAACCCGGCAGCTCGCGCGAGATGATTCAGGATCTCCACGACGTCCTGGATCGACGCCGCCATCGGGCCCCACCACCACCACCACCTCGGGGCCGCCCCAGCGGGCGAGCCTGAACCAGGCGAGCCAGGCCCGCCATGGTGCCCACGCTCTCGGCTTCGATGCCGTGACCCCGCAGCCCCAGCAGCAGCTGCTGCCGTATGGCCTCGTTCGTCTCCAGCACCAGTACGCTCCCCATATCAGGGCCGGCACGGACCCTGATTGCCAGGTCCATCCACGGCGCATCAGGATACCACGAGCGGTTTTTTTGCCCCCGCGTTACGCGCGGGGTTTACTCGATCCATGAGCGTGGAAATCGATCGGGCGACTCTGCCCTGCGGGGTGTGCGGCGCACAGGTATCGGAGTTGCGGCGCGGCCGCTGCTGGGGCTGCTACACCAGGTGGGGCGAATCCCGTCCGGTGGGCAAGGGCGCCGCCTGCGTGATCTGCCACGAACGCCGCCGCAGCGAGCTTCGCCTGGTCGAGTTGCAGATGAAGAGCCGCGCCCTTTGCCACAGCTGTGCCGGCCGCATCGCCCGGATGGACAACATCCCCACTTCCATCAACGCCATCCGCCTGGAGCTGGACCGCGAACGAAGGGTTGGCGATCGCCGCGGCGACGGCTCCGATCGGCGCATCTTCCCGCGCGAGCGTCGCGTGGGCGAGCGGCGTGCCCCGCCGCGCGCCGCCGGCGCCGACAACACCGATCCGCACATCCTGCTGCCCGATTTCGAGGAGATCGTCATCGAGCTGGCCGAGGCAGACATCGAATCGGTCGAGCAGACCCAGGTGCGGGAGCGAAATCCGCCGCCTCCGCCGGCCGCCGGCGCCGGCGCTGCCCGAAGGTATGATGCGCGGACGAATCGGCCGTGGCGGCGTATGGGAGGACGGGCGGGACGGCCGCGCCGTCCCGCCGCCAGCACCGGCGTCAACGCAGCGGCAGCTCGACGAACCAGCGCTTGTTCTCGCGAACCACGTGCACCGTCTGGCGATCGCCGGCGGCGGACGCCACCTCCACGTCCGCCTCGTCGCCGGTGCGGTTCTGTTCGTGGACGTTCGACGCTTCCCACGCTGGCGGGACCCAGCCGACCGTCACCAGATCTTCGGGACGCAGCAACCGCGCCCCGCCCGACTTGCGCGCCGAGGCGAGGATCCCTTCGATACGCCCGCGCGTGCGCGGACCGAGCCGCCGGTAAACAGCAATGCCGTCCCCGGCGCGCGCCGAAGCAATGAGCTGCCGGACGGCGTCCTCGGGCGAGCCTCCGCGATCGCCGCTGGAGCAGCCCACCAGCGACGACAACGAGGGCGACGGAGAGCGGCAGGCACGGGCCGGGGGCGCGTGAACCATCGCGGCCGTCATATTCGCCGGTGCGCGGTGGGGTCAAGCCGCGGCCGGAAAAGCCCGCGTTTTGGCTCGCGAATTGCTAGGTATCTGAAGGCAAGTGGTAGGCAAGTGGTAGGATCGTTCCGCTGTCGAATGCGAAGTGCTTACGTTCCGTCCAATCGCAAATGAGGAGACCCCCCATGAACCGGCAACTCTGGCTGGCATCCGCGCTGGCCGCTCTGAGCGCAGCAGGTTGTGTGGTGCGTTCGCGTCCCGCAGTGGACGTCAGCGCCACAGTGTCGTCTGACGACTACGGAACAGCCTACGCCACGGTGCCTCCCCCGGCGCCGGTCGTTGAATACCGTCCCCCGCCCCCCGGCTATGGCTACCTGTGGGTGGACGGGTACTGGGATTGGACCGGCTACGACTGGAGCTGGAATCCCGGCTACTGGGCGCCGGAACGCGCCGGATACATCTACGTTCGCCCGCAGTATCGGCGAGCGTCGGACGTGGCCCGGTGAAGCAGCCGGCGAGGGCGACGGTGATCACCGCTGCGGCGCCGAGGGTGCCGGCCCGGCGGGCGGCGGAGGACGCTCGGCGGGTCATGGCGGCGCCAGGGTACGGCCCTGTCACGGGGTTCACTCGTCGGCTCCCGCAGTCCGGATCGGCGCCGCCGATACCCTCCGGACGCGTGATCGCCCTGGACGCCGCCACGGTGCTCTTGCAGTGGGCGGTCGGCGGGATGGCGTTCTGCTGGTTCACCACGCGGCGCCGCGAGGTCGGCCTCGGGTACGGCTGGTTGCTGCGCAGCATCTACGCGCTGATGGGGGCCGGCGCGGTCGCCTGCGGCCTGGCGTTCGGGATCGTGCCGGTGCGCGAGGCGGCAGGGATCGGCTTCGTCGTGGCCTGCCTCGTGGCGCTCGGCGTGTCGATCGCCCGCAAGGGGGCCGGCGTGAGCGGCCAACGGGCCGAGCACGACCGGCGCTCGGCACGGGTCGCGGCGATGACCGGCATCGATCGGCCGGGCGCAGCGCCGGCCGACGTCGGCGTCGCGCCGGCGCCGACCGGACCCGAGTTCCCACCGGTGCTCGACCTCGTGCCGGTCGTCATCGGTGTCGTCGGCCTCGTCGCCGGGGCGCTCGACGCCGGTGGCAACCCCGTCGTGTCGCTCCTGCGCACGCTCGCCGGGGCCGCCTTCCTCGGCGCTGTCACCGACGCCATGCTGCTCGGGCACTGGTACCTGGTCCAGCCCGGGCTGCCCCGGGGCCTGCTCCACGAGCTGGTCGACGCACTTGGCTGGGTGTGGCCGATCGAGGTCGTCGCCCTGCTGCTGCCGACCGGGATGATCAGCGTCTGGACCGGTGCCGTCGACGACGGATGGGGCGGGGTGCTCGGCTGGTTCTGGGCCGCCTGCGCGGTGACGACGATCGGGCTCGTGATCGTCACCAAGGCGGCGCTGCGTGAGCGCGAGTACTCGGCGGTGATGGCCGCGACCGGCCTGTTGTACCTGGCGATCCTCACCGCCTTCGGTACCGACCTCGTTGCTCGCGCTGTCCTCGCCGCCTAGCTCGCCCTACCGAACGGTTGTGCGGTCGAGTAGCGTTGTCGCATGCCCAGACCGGTCTGGAGTGGCACGATCAGCTTCGGCTTGATCGCGATCCCGATCAAGCTGTTCAACGCGGTGCGCCACAAGGGCGTCTCGTTCAACCAGCTCGACGAGCGGACGATGAGCCGCATCCGCTACCGCAAGGTGTCCGACGAGACCGGTGAAGAGGTGCCCGACGAGCACATCGTCAAGGGCTACGAGGTGTCCAAGGGCCGCTACGTGCTGGTCGATCCGGACGAGCTCGAGCCGTTCATCCCGTCGGCCACCCGCACGGTGGAGCTCGAGGAGTTCGTCGAGCAGAGCGAGATCGACCCGATCTACTACGAGAACGCCTACTACGTCGGCGCCCGACGCCAACCCGAAGCCGTACGTGCTGCTGGCCCGGGCGATGGAGGAGGCCGGCAAGGTCGCCATCGGTCGCTTCGTGATGCGCAACAAGCAGTACACGGCGGCGATCCGGGCCATCGACGGACGGCTCGATGATGTCGACGCTCGCCTACGCCGACGAGGTCGTGCTGGCCGACTCGATCGACGAGCTGGCCGGTCTCGACGACGTCGACGTCTCGGCGCGCGAGGTGAAGATGGCCGAGGCGCTGGTCGAGTCGCTGTCCGACGAGTTCGCCCCCGACAAGTACCGCGACGACTACCGCGAGCAGGTCCTCGGCCTCATCGAGAAGAAGGCGGCCGGCGAGGAGTTCGAGGTGCCCGAGGTGGCGGCCGAGAAGCCGAAGATCGTCGATCTCATGGCGGCCCTCGAGGCCAGCGTCGAGGCGGCCAAGTCGGCCCGCAAGCGGCATCCGGCGTCGACGGACAAGGCCAAGGCCAAGAAGTCGGCCTGATCGGGGCGTGGCGCCGAAGCGCACGGCCGTCACCGTCGACGTCGACGGGCACGAGCTGGAGCTGTCGAACCTCGGGAAGGTCCTCTACCCGTCGGGGTTCACGAAGGGCGAGGTCGTCGACTACTACGCCCGCATCGCCGACACCGCGCTGCCCCACCTGGAACGGCGGGCGCTGACGTTCAAGCGGTTCCCCAACGGCACCGACACCAAGGGGTTCTTCGAGAAGCGCTGTCCCGGCCACCGGCCGGAGTGGGTCAACGTCGCGCTCGGCCCGGGCGACCGTCAGGGCGGCATCGAGTACTGCTGCCTCGACTCGGCGGCGTCGCTCATCTGGGCCGCCAACATGGCCGCCATCGAGCTGCACGCGCCGATGGCCTGGGCCGAGGACCTCGGTCGGCCGCGCGCCGTGGTCTTCGACCTCGACCCCGGACCGAACACGGACATCACCGACTGCAGCACGATCGCCCTGCGCGTCCGCGACGTGCTCGGCGCCGTCGAGCTCGAGGGGTGCTGCAAGACGTCGGGCTCCAAGGGCATGCAGCTCTACGTCCCCCTGAACACGCCCGGCGTCACCCACGAGCAGGCGGCCGAGTTCGCCCTCGCCGTCGGCCAGGTCCTGGAGAAGCAGCTGCCCAAGCAGGTCACGACGACGATGGCCAAGGCCGTGCGGCCGGGGAAGATCTTCGTCGACTGGAGCCAGAACGCCCACCACAAGACGACGATCGCTCCGTACTCGCTGCGGGCCCGCCCCGAGCCCACGGTGTCGACGCCGGTGACGTGGGACGAGGTCGAGGCGTGCGCCGACGGCGAGCTCGAGCTGCGCTTCGAGGCCGCCGACGTGTTGGCTCGCGTCGCCGAGCACGGCGACCTCTTCGCCGCCCTGCTCACCGTCGAGCAACATCTGCCACAGCTGGGGTGACGCGTTCCGGCAGGGTCGGGCCGCCATCATGGGTGCGTGGTCTGGAGGCGCCGGCGAGCGGCGGCGGTGCTCGTGGCGGTGGCGACGCTGGCCGCATGCTCGGCGGAACGGCCGGCGCCGGTCGCCGTCGCCCCCGAGCGGTCGTCCACGACGACGGCGACGACGCGACCGCCGACGACATCGCGTCCGCCGCGCACCACCGTGCCGGGGACGACGACACCCGACAGCGCGCCGACCGACATCAGCGTCGAGCCGATCCCGAGCCCCGCCCCGACGGATGTCGTCACGACCACGACGGCCGTTCCGGCCGTCGATCCGTGGGCGGTGTTCGACGCCAAGCTCGCCGACCGGCTCCTCGATCGGGGCGACTACGCCGTCGGCGTCGCCGTCGCCATCCGCGGCACGATCGTGCACACCGCCGACCTGGGCTACCGGGTCGCGCCGGCCCCGCCGGAGCCGGTGGACACGGGGTCATCCCGCCCGTCGAGGGATCAGTGCCGGAAGCGACGCCCCCGACCAGCGCGGCCGCCACGACCGAGTCGGCCACGACCGAGGCGGCGACGACCACGGCCGGGCCCGTCGTCGACGGCACGCCGGGAACGGTCATCGCGCCGGAGGACCGCTTCCGCATCGCCAGCATCAGCAAGGTGATCACGGCGATCGTCGTGCTGCAGCTCGTCGAGGCCGGGCAGCTCGGACTCGACGATGCCGTCGGCGGGCGCCTGGCCCAGCTCGTCGGCGCCACCGTCTCGGATCCTCGCGTCGAGGCCATCACGGTGCGCCAGCTTCTGTCCCACACCGCTGGTTTCCCGTCGTACCAGCGGGCCTTCTTCGGCGGCCGCTACGGGTCGTGCCCGGAGCTCGCGAACTACGCCTTGAGCCAATCGCTGAGCAGCGAGCCGAGCACGAACTACACCTACTCCAACCTGAACTTCTGCCTCCTCGGCCTGCTCATCGAGCAGATCGCCGGCCGCCCGTACGAAGCAGTGGTCACCGACCGCCTGCTCGCGCCGCTCGGCATCGACAGCATGCGGATGGCGCCCACCGCCGACACCGATGCCACCTCGGTGATCCACCCGTCCGTCCCCGGACGCAACTACATGGAAGCGCTCGGCGCGGCCGGCGCATGGACGGCGACGCCGTCGGATCTCATCAAGATCTTCGACTCGCTCGACCTCAACGAGCGCGGCTTCCATCCGTTGTCACAGGCAACGGTCGACCTGATGCGCACGATCGTGCCGACCGGTGGTGGACCGCCCCCCGACGGCCGTGGCTACGGCCTCGGGATGATGGTGTTCGGCGACGGCACGTTCGGGCACACCGGCACGATCGAGAACACCCACGCCATGGTGGTCGACCGTCCGGACGGCGTGACGTGGTCGGTGCTCGTCAGCGGCGAGTACCCCGGCACCACGGGGAACCTGCGCCAGATCTTCGACGACGCAGCACGCGACGCCGGCGTGCCGCTCACGTAGCGGTGCGCGGCCGGGTCAGTTGACCTGGCGGGTCTGGCCCTCCCAGAACGGGGCCCGCAGCTTGAACTTCTGCAGCTTGCCGGTGGCCGTGCGGTCGAGGACGTCGCGGAACTCGACCCGCTTCGGGCACTTGTAGCCGGCCAGCTTCTGGCGGGTGAAGGCGATGACGTCCTCGGGCGTCAGCGCGCTGCCCGGCGTCGTGACGACGAGGGCGGTGACGAGCTCGCCCCACTTCTCGTCGGGGATGCCGATGACGGCGACCTCGGTGATCTCGGGGTGCTGGAAGATGGCGTCCTCGACCTCGATCGACGAGACGTTCTCGCCGCCGGAGATGATGACGTCCTTCTTGCGGTCGGAGATCGTGACGTAGCCGAACTCGTCGATCGAGCCACCGTCGCCGGTGTGGAACCAGCCGTCGACGATCGCCTCGGCCGTGGCTTCTGGCTGCTGCCAGTACCCGGCCATCACGACGTTGCTGCGGGCGAGCACCTCGCCCTCGGCGTCGATCGCCATCTGGCAGCCGATCGCCGGGGCACCGGCGCGGTTCAGCTTGACGGCGCGGTCGGCGGGGGAGAGGTCGTCGAACTCGGCGCGGGTGCGGTTGATCGTGAGCAACGGCGACGTCTCCGTGAGCCCGTAGATCTGGATGAACTCCCACCCGAGCTCGGTCTCGACCCGCTCGATCGTGCGCGTCGGTGGCGGGGCGCCGGCGACGACGATCCGGACGCGGTCGCGGCCGGGGATCTCGCCCTCCCATGTCGCGGCGGCGTCGAGGACCATGTTGACGACGGCCGGCGCTCCGCACATCAGGGTCACGCCGTGCTGCTCGACACGGCGGAGGATCTCGGCACCGTCGATCTTGCGGATGATGACGTGCTGGCCGCCCATCCCGGTGACCGCGTAGTGCAGGCCCCAGCCGTTGCAGTGGAACTGCGGGAGCGTGTGCAGGTAGACGTCGCGGTCGCTGACGCCGACGTGCCAGCCGAACGTCGTGGCGTTGAGCCAGATGTTGCGGTGGGTCATCTGGACGCCCTTCGGGCGGGCCGTGGTGCCGGACGTGTAGTTGATGGTCGCGGTGTCGTCCTCGTCGGCGTCCCACGGCCGCGGCTCGACGTCGTAGCGCATCAGCGCGGTGTCGGTCTCGGCGCCGATGACGAGCTTGCACTCGCACTCGACGGTCTTCATCGCGTCCTCGAGCTCGGGGTCGACGAGCAGGATGCGGGCCCCGGAGTGCTCGACGATGTAGCGGACCTCCTCGGCGACCAAGCGGAAGTTGATCGGCACGAGGACGCGTCCGGACCCGGACACGCCGTACAGGGCGGTCAGCAGCCGGGCCGAGTTGTGGCTGACCATCGCGATCCGCTCGCCGACGGCGATGCCGAGCTCGTCGAGACCGGCGGCGATCGCCCGGGCCCGCCGCGCCATCTCGCGGTAGTCGATCGTGCCCCACGACTCGGCCGGCTGGTCGGGCTCGTCGACGATCGCGGCGCGATCGGGGTACAGCAGCTCGGCCCGTTGGATGAAGTCGTTCACGGTCATCGGGACCTTCATGACGGTGCTCCTTGCACGGCTGGCGCGATCAGCGGCCAGGGACGGTTGCGTTCGACGAGGAGGGCGAGCTCGAGCAGCAGCGGCTCGGTGAAGTGGCGGCCGATGACCTGCAGTCCGATCGGCAGTCCGTCGACCTCACCAGCAGGGATCGAGATCGCCGCGTTGCCGTGGAGGTTGGCCGGGAAGGTCAACTTGCCGTTGTTGCCCGCCCCGCCCTTGACCCCGCCGAACGTGTTCGGCAGCGGGCCCTCGGCGGCGAAGGCGACGTCGGGGTTGCTCGCCGTGATGATCAGGTCGACGCCGTCGACGGGATCGAAGATCATCGCCATCGCCTCGTTGACCTCCATCCGCTTGCGCTCGATGAGGGCGTACGAGTGGGCGTCGTAGATGTCGGCGTTGTTCTCCATCGACGCGCGGATCTCCGGCGTGAGGTCGTCCTTGCACGCCGGCCAGTGGTCCCCGAGCACGGCGGCGGTGCCGATGGACCCGCTGACCGCCCACGCCCGGCCCATGCGCGGCAGCCCGGTGTCGAGGCCGTCGACGCGCACGAGGCCGGCGTCGCGGATGAGGTCGTCGGCGGCACCGGCGAGGAGGTCCCACATCACCGGCGACACGACGGCGCCGCCCCAGTCGGGCACGACGGCGACCTTGAGGCCGCGCAGCTGATCGGTCATCGTGCCGAGGCCGGCCTCCCAGCCGGCGACCCGCAGCAGGCTCAGCGGGTCCCGCGGGTCGTGCCCGTTGACCACGTCGAACCACCGCGCCACATCCCGCACCGACCGCGCCATGCAGCCCACGATCGAGGTCAGGTTGCCGTAGTGGGCGTTCGGCGACATCGGCACCCGCCCGAACGTCGTCTTCAGGCCGACCAGACCGCAGAAGCCGCCCGGGATGCGGATCGAACCGCCGCCGTCACCACCCGTGGCCAGGGTGACGATCCCGCCGGCGACCGCAGCCGCCGACCCGCCGGACGATCCGCCCGGGGTGCGATCGAGCTGCCACGGGTTGCGCGTGACGCCGTGCAGCACGGTGCGCGTGACGTTGACGCCGCCGAACTCCGACGCCGTCGTCTGGCCGGCGAGCACGGCCCCGCCCAGATCGCGGATCCGCTGCACCTGCGTCGACGTGCCGGTGGCGATCACGTCACGCAGCGGCACCGACGCCATGCTGTGCGGCCAGCCGGCCACCTGGTCGAGCTCCTTGACGCCGATCGGCACCCCGCCGAACGGCAGCGCGACGTCGGCGACCCCGGCGGCGAGCGTGGCGTGCTCCCGGTCGAGGTGGCAGAAGGCGTTCAACGGGCTGTCGTCGATGGCGGCATAGACCGCGTCGAGCTCCTCCGCCGGCGAGCGCTCACCGCGGCGAAATGCCTCCACGAGCGAACATGCGTCTCCCGGCCATGGTGTGTCCCCCATCGATCGGAAGGTAGCCGCGGCGCCGCCCGTGCACTGAACGGCACCGGGTCGCGCTCGGCGGCGCTGCCTACGATCGCCGGCGATGGACACCCGCACCTTCCTCGGCCTGGAGCCGACGCACAACCGGTTCCGATGGAAGCTGCCGGTGACCAGCGGGATCTGCACGGGCGGCGACTTCATGTTCGGCGGGGCCGGACTGGGGGCGGCGATCGCCGCCATGGAGGGCACGTCGGGGCGCGAGACGATCTGGGCGACCGCCCAGTACCTCTCGTTCGCCCGCCCCGGCGAGTACGTCGACATCGACGTCACGCTGGCCGTCGAGGGCCACCAGATGACGCAGGCCCGCGCCGTCTGCCACGTCGCCGATCGCGAGATCCTCACCGTCAACGCCGCCCTCGGGCACCGCGACTTCGACCACGAGGGGCAGTGGGAGACGATGCCGACCGGCGTCCCGCGACCCGAGGAGTGCCTGCAGCGCGTCCACCGCATGGACCCGGGCGACACCGTCCACGCCCGGCTCGACCAGCGCGTCGCCAAGGGTCGCGACTTCGAGACCCTCGACGGGACGCGTGGCGACGGTCAGACCCTGCTGTGGGCGCGGATCCCCGAGGTCCTCGACGGCGTCGACGGCGCGACGCTCGCCGTGCTCGGCGACTTCGTCCCGATGGGTGTCGGCCAGGCGCTCGGGATCCGCGGCGGCGGCAACAGCCTCGACAACACGCTGCGGATGGTGAAGCTGGTGCCGACCGACTGGGTCCTGCTCGACATCCGCGTCCACGCCGTCGAGCGCGGGTTCGGCCATGGGCTCGTCCACATGTTCGCCGAGGACGGCACGCTGCTCGCGACGGCCAGCCAGAGCTGCATCATGCGGTACTGGCACGGTCCAGGCGACGATGCCATGCCACTGGCCGAGCAGGTGGCCGAGGTCGTCGAGGGGCACGGCGGCGTCGTACGCGACGCCTGAGCGTCACCGTCGACCCGTGCGCTGCGGCTCGCAGAACTCGACCGACTCATCGCCATCCCAACGACGTAGCGGAGATCGAGCGGGCGCTGCTCGCCGACGCCCTGAACGACGCCTCCACCCGTCGTGCGCGCCGCGCTCAGCCGGGGAGCAGCTCGATCTGACAGGTCGGGCCGGGCGCCGCGGCAAGACGTCCGTCTGCGGTGACGAGCGGACAGCTGAGCAGCTCGGCGATGGCCACGTAGATGCCGTCGGCGACGGCGACGTTGTGGCGCAGCTGGGCGGCGCGGGCGATGAACCGGCGCGCCGGGACCCGGCGGGCCGGCAGGGCGATCAGCGCCCGTACGGCGCCAATCAAGCGGTCCTCGTCGACTTCATTGCGTCGTTCGGCCCGACGCAAGGCGTTGAGCACCTCAACGTCAGCGATGTCGGGCATCACCAACGTCTCGCCGCTCATCCGCTGCCGGGCGACCTCGGCAGCAAGGTCCGATCCGATGAGCGCGGTGACGACGACGGAGGCGTCGAGGACGATCAAGCGCCGTCGCGCTCGGCGCGGATGCCGGCGACGATCGAGTCGAGGGCGGCCGTCCCGGAGCCGGCAGCGTCCACGGAGGCGAACAGCTCCTCCAGCGACGGCGTCGCGGCCTCGTCCGCGAGCAGGCTGGCGAGGTAGGCCTGCAGCGACTGGTGGGCGGCAGCGGCCCGTGCCGTCAGGGCGGCGTGGACGTCCGGGGGGAGGTCGCGGATCGTCACGCTCGGCATGCTTGCAATTTAGCAGCACGGTGCGGCGGTGCCCCCGAGCCTCCATCCGAGTGTGGGAGGTCGGGAAACCGGCCCTCCCACACTCGGATGACCGCCAACACTCGGATGGGCGGGGGGCTGGGGCGGATCGGCTACAACGGCGCGATGACGCTGCCCGTCCGTCCCGGCATGACTGCACCGCTGCCCGGTCCGCTGCACACCCATCGTGATCGGTTGGCCGAGCTGGCCGACCTCGGGTACACCGACATCTGGTCGGCCGAGGCCGAGGGCGCCGACGCCTTCACCCCGCTGGCGCTGGCCGCGGCATGGGAGCCGCGCCTGCGCCTCGGCACGGCGATCGTCCCCGCCTACACCCGGGCCCCGGCCTGCCTCGCCCAGAGCGTCGCGTCACTCGCCGACGCCGCCCCCGGCCGGTTCGCCATCGGCATCGGGTCGTCGAGCAACGTGATCGTCGAGCGATGGAACGGCGTGCCGTTCGAGGAGCCGTACAAGAAGGTGCGCGACGTCGTGCGGTTCCTGCGTGACGCCCTGTCCGGCGAGAAGGTCGCCAAGAAGTACGACACGTTCGAGATCCAGGGGTTCCGGCTCGGCATCCGGCCCGAGCAGTCACCCCCGATCCTGGTCGCCGCGCTCCGCGAGGGGATGTTGCGCCTCGCCGGCCGGGAAGCCGACGGGGTGATCATCAACTGGTTGTCGGCCACCGACGTGACGACGGTGACGAAGGTCGTGAACGACGCGGCCGGGGGCGCCGACCGCGAGGTCGTGGCCCGCATCTTCGTGTGCCCGAGCGAGAACACCGACGTCGTGCGAGCCGGCGCGCGGCGAGCCATCGCGGCGTACCTCAACGTCCCGGTCTACGCCGAGTTCCACCGCTGGCTCGGGCGCACCGAGCTGCTGCAGGGCATGTGGGACGCCTGGGCGGCGGGTGACCGGGCCGCCGCCCTGGAGGCCATCCCGGACGAGGTCGTCGACGACCTGTTCGTCCACGGGTCGCCGGAGCAGTGCCGGGCGCGCATCCAGCAGTACTTCGACAACGGCGTGACGACCAGCAGCCTCGCGATCATGGCGCTGGACCCCGAGGTCAAGTTCTGGGACGCCGCCCGTTCCCTGGCGCCAGCTGCGGGCTGAACGGCGTCGACGGAGACTGGTCGGGCACGGGCCCGACGAGGTGGGACGTCAGGCGGCCGGGCGCTCGACGTCGAGGAGGGCCGGACCCGATGGCACCGGCTGCGCCAGCCGGGCCCGGATCTCGGCGATGTGACGAAGGCCTCGGCGCCGCGTCGCCTCGTCGAGACGGAAGCGCAGCGGCACCGCCGGCTCGGGCAGCAAGGTCAGCTGCTCGGCCGTGTGGGGGATGGTGCTCGAGGTCATGGCACCATCATGAGGAGGGGGTGTCACAGTGAAGATGTGTGCCCTGACCAGGCGCGACGCGGTCAGTTGGCGGGCGGGAGCGCGAACCGGACCCTGATCTCGGCCTGGATCACGTCGACCGGCTGGGTGGCGTCGAAGGAGGCGACGAACTCCTTGCGCTCGAACAGCTCGAGGACCGGCGCCGTCTTGGCGTGGTAGTCGCGCAGCCGCGCCGCCAGCGCCTCCGGTTTGTCGTCCTCCCGTGCCACCAACGGCGCCCCGCAGATGTCGCAGACGTCGGGCACCTTCGGGCGGTTCTCCAGCAGGTTCCAGTCGAGCCCGCACCCCGAGCACAGCCGCCGCGCCAGCACCCGTTCGTGCACCACCTCGTCGGGGAGCTCGAGGTTGATCACGCCGTCGATGTCGTAGCTCTCGAGGAAGAACTCGGCCTGGCGGGCGTTGCGCGGGAAGCCGTCGAGGATGAAGCCGTAGTTCCAATCGTGGATGGCCAAGCGGTCGCGCACGATCGCCTCGACGAGGTCGTCGTCGACGAGCCCGCCTGCCGCCATCGTGCGGCGCACCTGGGCGCCGATCTTGGTGTGGTGCTGCACGTGCCAGCGGAACGTGTCGCCGACGCTGACGTGGACGAGATCGAGGTCGGTGGCCAGCAGTCCGGCCTGGGTCCCCTTGCCGCTGCCCTGCACGCCCATGATCACGTACTTGCGCACCGAGCGAGTCTTCCAGAGCGCGCACCGAGCACACCCCGGCCGGAAATCCCCGGCCGCTCAGGAGGACGTGAGTAGCGTCCATCCATCCGGCGTTGAGGGGGCTCGCAGATGACCGGTCAGCAGCAACTCGTTCCGTTCGCGATCAAGTCGTACCGCTACCTGCGGCTGTCGATCGTGGTGGTCGTTGCCGCGCTGATGGCATCGGTGCTGCTGGAGGTGATCCATGCCGGCTGCTGGCAGGAGTCGATCAGCGCCTACTACTTCACGCCGACCCACTCGATCTTCGTCGGGGGACTGGTCGCCATCGGCGTCGCGCTCATCGCGGTGAAGGGCAGCACCGACCTCGAGGACGCGCTGCTCAACGTCGCCGGCGTGCTGGCGCCGATCGTGGCCTTCGTGCCGACGTCGCCGCCGCGGGCGGACGACGTGTGCAAGGCGACCGGCTTCATCGGCGACAACCCCAAGGCGATGATCGACAACAACCTGCTGTCGTTCGCCATCGGCGGCGCGCTGGCGATCATCCTCACGTTCTGCATCGGCCGGTTCGTCAAGCGCTCCGGTCACGACACGGATGCCACGACCGACACGGACGATCCGGCGGCGGCGCTGCCCGCGCCGCAGCCGAACCCGAACCCGCTGCGGATCGGGCTCCTCATCAGCGTGGCGCTGCTCGTCGTCGGGCTCGTCTGGTACTACGGCTTCCGCGACAACTTCCTCGATCACGCCCACGGCGGGGCCGCCGGGGCCATGTTCGGCATGGTGGCCGTCGTGATGGTGATCAACGCGTTCACCGCCCGACGGCCCTATCGGCCGTACTACTGGGGCCTCTTCGGGGCGATGGTGGCAGGGGTGGTCGTCGCCCTGGTCGGCGTTCGGATCGACACCGAGTGGCGCCACCAGGTCCTCGTGCTCGAGATCTGCGAGCTCACCCCGTTCGCCGTGTTCTGGGTGCTGCAGACGGTGGAGCACTGGGACGGCGGCGTGCCGACGGGTGCGGCCCGGAAGCAGCGCAACGCGTCGACCCGGCTCACAGCGCGGGCAGCACCTCGTCCGTGAAGCGCACGAACGACTCGTGCGACAGCGGAGCGATCATCAAGTAGCGCAGGCGCATCACCTCGGACAGCCGGGCCAGCTCGTCGCGGACGCGGGCGGGTGATCCCCAGATGATCCGCTCGCGCACGTAGCCCTCGATGCGCTCGGCCACCTCGCCAGCGGGGTCGTGGCCCATGCTCGTGGCGCCGGCGCCGTGGGCGTAGGCGCCGATCGTCCACGCCGCGCCGTTGTAGGCGATCTGCTCGGCCTCCTCGTCGGTGGCGGCGACGGCCACCAGGCGGGCCATCGGTGTGTCCTCCGGGACGGCGAACCCGTTGCCCGTCAACTCGCCGATGTAGTGGTCGTACTTGGCGCCGATCTCGTCGAACGACGCGTGCGGGTCCATCAGGATCTGGTACCCCATCGACGCCGCCCAGCCGATGGCGTCCGGCGACGTCGCGGCCACCCACGTCGGCGGGTGCGGCTGTTGGAACGGCTTCGGGAGCACCTCGAGGTCGTCGAAGTCCCAGTACTTGCCGTGGAACGTCAGCCGCTCGTTGGTCCACGCCGCCAGCACGACCTCGACGGCCTCGCGGAAGCGCGGCGCGGTCTCGTCGGTCGGCACGCCGAAGGCGGCGAACTCGGACAGCTCGAAGCCGCGGCCGGCGCCCCAGTTGATGCGGCCGCCGGTCAGCACGTCGACCAGCGCGACCTCCTCGGCCAGTCGCAACGGGTGGTACAGCGCGGCGAGCGACACGGCGGTGCCGATCCGCAGGTTCGACGTGCGGTGCGCGGCCTCCAGCGCCATCAGGTGCACCGACGGGCAGACGCTGTACGTCGTGAAGTGGTGCTCGGCGAGCCACACGGCGTCGTAGCCGCTGCGATCCATCACCTCGATGCGCTGCAGCGCGCGGGCGTAGACCTGCTCGAGCGGGACGCGCCGCTCGGGCCAACTGAAGAACTGCAGCACGCCGACCTTCATCGGCGCGACCGTAGACGCGCTAGCGCATGCCCTTGCGCTGGCGCCCGAGGGCGCGCTCCATCTCCCGCTTGGAGTCGCGCTCGGCGATCGCCTGGCGCTTGTCGCTGCGCTGGCGACCCTTGGCCAGGCCGAGCTCGACCTTGGCCCTGCCCTCGCGGAAGTAGAGCCGCAGCGGCACCAGCGCCAGGCGCTCCTGGTTGACGCGAGCCGACAGCCGGTCGATCTCGTCGCGATGCAACAACAGCTTGCGGCGGCGGTCGGGATCATGGGCGCCGACGCCGTTGGCGAACTGGTACGGCGCGATGTGCACGCCCTCCAGCCAGAGCTCGTCGCCGCTCACGCGGGCGTAGGCGTCGGCGAGCTGCACCTGACCGAGGCGCAGGCTCTTGACCTCGCTGCCCTGCAGCACGATCCCCGCCTCGACGGTGTCGAGCACGCTGTACGCATGGCGGGCGCGACGGTTGGCGGCGATCGTCGACGTGCCGTCGCCAGGGGTGGTGCGCTTGGCCATGGGGCTGGCCAGGGTAGCGGTGGCCCGGCCGGGCGCCGGGCGGCGTTCGTGTCCACCGATCGGCGGACATCGCGATCAGCCGGTGCGTCCACCGGTCGGCGGACTGCGCCGCACGCCGCGGTCCCGGATCATCGAGACCATGCGCTCCTTCGACGACATCGCGTCCTCCGTCACGCTCTCGGTCTACGGCCCACAGGCCCGCCGGCCGATCGGGTGGCGGCGCGTCGATCGGCCCACACGTCGATCGTGGCGACGCCGCGCGCGACCGACGGCGGTGGCGACGCCAGTCGCTACCGTGCCCGCCGTGCTCGAGCTGCCCCAGGAGATCGTCGACGACATCGTGGCGCAGGCCGTGGCCGAGTACCCGCTGGAGGCGTGCGGACTGCTGGCCGGGCCAGCCGGCGGCGACGCCGTGACGCGCTTCTACCGCTGTTCGAACGCCGCCGCCTCGGCACGCGTGTACACGATCGAACCCCGCGATCACCTGCGCGCCGAGCGCGACGCCGAGGACCACGGCTGGGAGATCATCGGCGTGGTCCACAGCCACACCCACACGGCGGCCTACCCGAGCCCGACCGACGTCGCCCAAGCGCCCGACCCGGGCTGGCACTACGCCATCGTCAGCCTGCGCGACGAGACCGATCCCCAGCTGCGCAGCTACCGCATCGTCGACGGCGAGGTCGTCGAGGAGGACGTGGTCGTCGCCTGAGAGGATGGCGCCCATGCCATCCGCCGAGACGACGTTCGCGCTGCACCTCAGCCCCGGCACGTCGATCGCCGACGGCGTGGCGCTGGCCCAGCGGGCCGAGTCCGTCGGGGTGGCCGCCGTGTACGGCATCGAGGGTGTCAACGACGTGTTCGTGCCGCTCGCCGCGATCGCCGCGGCGACGACGACCATCGGGATCGGCACGTACGTCGCCAACGCCTACGCCCGCACACCACAGGCGGCGGCGTTCGCGGCCCTCAACCTCGACGAGCTGTCGGGTGGCCGCTTCACGTTCGGTGTCGGCGCCGGCAACCGGCACGTCAACGAGTGGGTGTTCGGGGTGGACTCGTCGTGGCCGATGGCCAAGATGCGCGACTACCTCACCGTCCTCGCCGCCCTGCTGACCGGGGACGTGCCCGACGGCGACGAGGTCGGCGGCGACATCCACCACCTGCAGTCCCGCTTCGTGCGCCGCCCTGCCCGCCGGGTCCCGTTCCTGGTCGCCGCGGCCGGACCCCGCATGATCGAGCTGGCGGCGACGGAGAGCGACGGCGTCGGGCTGGGCATCCTGATCTCGCCCGAGCACCTCGCCGGCGAGATCCGGCCCCGAGCCGAGGCGGCGGCCGCCGCGGCGGGACGCGATCCGGCGGCCGTGCGCTTCCCGATGGCGGCCATGGTCAGCGTGGACGAGGACGTCGAGCGGGCGCGGCTGCTGACCCGCCGGGCGATCTGCGGGCTCTTCCACCCGGTGCCGCACCCGTACTACGACTTCTTGCTCCGCGAGCAGGGCTACGCCGGCGTCGCCGACGCGGCCAGCGAGCTGGCACCGCAGAAGCGCTGGCGCGAGGCGATGGCCACGATCGACGACGAGCTGATCGACCACCTGACGATCACGGGGACGCCGGCCGACTGCGCCGCCCGCCTCGGCGCGTACCGCGGCATCGCCGACGAGGTGATCTGCCTGCAGTTGCAGGACGGGTCGGCGGCCGGCCGCGACGGACTGCTGGAGATGCTGGCGCTGCGCCTGCGCCTGACGCCGAGAGGCGAGTGGGAAGCAGCCAGCGGGTACGATTGTTGACCAAGCCCATCGGGGTTGTCTGGAATTGGCTCGACGACCGACGGAAAGGCGCACCGACCCATGCTCACGATCGCCGGCGTCCACGACAGCGTGCTCGACCTCATCGGCCACACGCCGTTGGTCGACGTCTCGCAGCTGTCGCCGAACCCCGACGTGCGCATCCTCGCCAAGCTCGAGAGCCAGAACCCGTTCGGGTCGGTGAAGGACCGCATCGCCAAGGCGATGATCGAGGACGCCGAGAAGCACGGCCACCTCGTGCCCGGCCAGACGATCGTCGAGCCGTCGTCCGGCAACACCGGCATCGCCCTCGCCGCCATCGCCCGCATCAAGGGCTACCCGATCAAGATCCTGCTGCCCGAGAACGTGTCGATCGAGCGCCGCCAGATGCTCGAGGTGTTCGGCGCCGAGATCATCCTCACCCCAGGGGCCGAGGGCTCCAACGGCGCCGTCAAGCGGGCCAACGCCCTCGCCGCCGAGCACCCCGAGTGGTGCTTCCTCTACCAGTACGGCAACGACGCCAACCCGCGTGCGCACTACGAGGGCACCGGGCCGGAGATCTGGCAGGACTGCCCCGAGATCACCCACTTCGTCGCCGGTCTCGGCACCAGCGGCACGCTGATGGGCACCGGCCGCTTCCTCAAGGAGCAGAACCCGGACATCAAGGTGATCGCCATCGAGCCGCCGCTCGGCGAGCGCGTCGAGGGCCTGCGCAACCTCGACGACGGCTACATCCCGCCCGTGTTCGAGCAGTGGGACGGCCAGGACCTGCTCGACCGCAAGCGGGTCGTGCGGCCACGGGAGTCGATCGAGTGGACCCGTCGACTGGTCGAGATCGGCGTGTTCGCCGGGCTGTCGGCCGGGGCCGCGCTGGCCGGGGCAGCCAAGGTGGCGGCCGAGATCGAGCGCGGCGCGATCGTGTTCGTCGTGAGCGACGGCGGTTGGAAGTACCTGTCGACGGGCGCCTACACCGACGACCTCGACGCCGCCGAGGCCAAGGCCGAGTCGGTCATCTACTTCTGAGCGACAGCCGGCCGCTCGGCGGCGATGCCAGGGGCCGGCCCATGCCGTGTGCGACGATCGACCCATGAGCGATGGCGGCCCGTACGGTCAGGATCCGGAGCCGACCGAGGCCTTCCCGCCGCTCCCACCCGAGTCGCCCCCCACCCCGGAGGGCCTGCCGCCGATCGGCAGTGAGCGCGATCCCGAGCCGACCACCGTGATGCCGCCGGCCAGCTCCGCCGACGCAGAGCGGGATCCCGACGACGGCGATGCCGACGACCGGCGGCCCGTTCGATCCCGGCCCGCCGTACGGCGGCGACGGTGGTGGAGGCGGCGGCGGCGGTGACGAGCCGCCGTTCGATCAGGAGCCGGAACCGTGGTACCGCCAGCCGGGACCGTTGGCCGCACTGATCGCCGGCGTCGCCGCGCTGATCGTCGTGGTCATCGCCCTCATCATCTGGTCGCGCAACGACAGCGACGACACCGGGCCGACCCTGCCGTCGATCGAGTCGACGACCAGCACGTCGTCGACCTCGTCGACGTCGACCACCTCGACCACCGTGCCCGAGACGACGACGTCCACGTCGACGACCGTGCCCGAGACGACCACGACCACGTCGACGACCGTCCCCGAGACGACCACGACCACCTCGACGACGACGCTGCCGCCCACCACGACCGCCGCGCCGACCACGACGGCCGCGCCGACCACGACGGCCGCGCCCACGACGACGGTCCCACCAGGGCGCCCGCTGCTCGCCGAGATCACCGCGAACTCGGACCTCCAGACGTTCGCCGACGCACTGGCGTGCACGAAGCTCGACGCCGACGTGTTGTCGGGCAAGGCCCGCACGGTCCTGGCGCCCGACGATGCGGCGTTCACGGCGGCCGGCATCAACGACCCGTGCGCCGATCCGAACACGATCGCGCCGATCCTGATGCTGCACATGGTGAGCGTCGATCTCGATGCCCAGGACCTGTTCGGAGCCAACGAGCTGCAGACGCTGGGCGGGCCGGTGCCGGTGAACCGCACGAGCCAGACGATCGGCACCCTCGGCGCGAAGGTCACCGACAGCGTGCAGGCCGGTGACGGCTACGTCCACACGCTGGACAAGCTCATCCAGTCCTGACCGACCTACACCTCGACGACCGCCGGCGCGGTCGCCTTCGCCCGGACGGGGTGAGGAAGGGCGAAGGCGACCACGCTCGTCAGGGTCCCGCACGCGATGACCATCCACCATGCCCGCTGGAAGTGGGACAGGGCGTCGCCGGGGGTGGCACCGGCGATGAAGGACACCACGAGGGCGACCCCGAAGGTGGCGCCGAGCTGGCGCATGGTCTGGTTGACCGCCGAGCCGAGGGCGTAGCGATCCTGGGGGAGGCCCTGCACGCTGGCGCTCGACAGCTGGGGCAGGGCGAGGGCGACGCCGAGGCCGGTGAGCAACCAGGCCGGCAGCATCGACGTGGCGTAGTTCGGCGTCTCGTGGACGGTGGTCACGAGGATCACGCCGCCGAGGGCGTACACGAGGGCGCCGGTGATGATCAGCGGGCGGGTGCCGATGCGGGCGGCGAGGCGGCCGAAGCGACGGGCGAGGACGAGCACGACGAGCGGCCCGGGGGCCATCGCGATGCCCGGCCTTGACGATGCCCCAGCCCCACACGTTCGTCAGGAACGTGATGTTGGCGAGGAACATGGCGGTGAACGAGAGCCCGAACACGGCCGTGGCCAGGTTGCCGTAGCGGAAGCTCGGGATCTTGAACAGCGACAGGTCGAGCGCAGGGGCGGCCTGCGTGCGGGAGCGCACCACGAAGGCGACGCCGAGGGCGAGCCCGATGACGATGGCGCCGATGGTGCGGGCGTCGACCCATCCCCACACGTCGCTCTGGACGAGGGCCAGCGAGACGGCACCGACACCGAGGGCCAGCACGCCCGAGCCGACGAGGTCGGGGAACGGGCCGGGATCGGCCTCGCGTGACTCGACGAGCACCCGGCGCCCGGCGATCAGGGCGACGACGCACACCGGCAGGTTGACGAAGAACACCCAGCGCCACCGACGGTGTCGACGAGCAGGCCGCCGATCGTGGGGCCGAAGGCGGCGGCCACGGCGCTCATCGAGCCCCAGACCGCCACGGCGATCGGGATCCGCTCGCGAGGCGTCGCCCGCAGCACGAGGGCCAGCGACGTCGGCGTGAGGGCGGCGGCCCCGATGGCCTGGACGAGGCGGGCGGCGATCAGGAACCCGGCGCTCGGGGCGAACCCGCACAGCGCGGACGCGAGGGTGAACACGAGCAGGCCCCCGAGGAACATCCGCTTGCGGCCCCAGCGGTCGGCGAGCCGGCCGGCGGGCACGAGGAGGGCGGCGAACACCAGCGTGTACCCGGACAGGACCCACGACATCGTGTTCGTGCCGACGTCGGAGAACGACGCCTCGATGGCACCGAACGCGACGAACAGGATCTGGGTGTCGAGGAACACCATGAAGATCCCGAGCCCGGCGACGAGCAGCGCCAGGTTGGCCCGCTCGACGGTCGGCGGGGGAGCAGGGTCGACCACGGCGGCGTCGATGGACATGTTGGTAGAAATTATCAACCATGCGGTTGAGGTCAAGTATCGACGTGCCTAGACTTCGGTCACATGGCCCGCAGCTACGACCAGTACTGCCCGGTCGCCGCCGCGCTCGACGTGGTCGGAGATCGCTGGACCCTGCTGATCATGCGCGAGCTCGTCGCCGGCGACCGGCGCTTCACCGACCTGCGCGACCGGCTGCCGGGGATCGCCCCCAACCTGCTGCCGACCGCCTGCGCGACCTCCAGGCCGATGGGCTCGTCGAGCACAAGGAGCTGCCGCCGCCGGCCGCCCGCAACGTCTACGCGGCGACTCCCCTCGGGCGCGAGCTGATCCCGGTGCTGCGCTCGCTGGCCCGCTTCGGCGCGTCGCGCCTCGGGCCGCCCGACGACCAGGAGGTCGAGCCGCAGGTCGCGGTGTACGGGATGCTCGCCCCGTACCACGAGCCCGAGCCCGACGGTGACCGCTTCCACGCTCGGCTCGACGTCGACGGGCGGACGTTCGACGTGCTGACCGACGGCGCCCGCCTCTCACTGCGCCGACGGCCCGACGACACGCCCGACGCGGTCATCGCGATCTCGGCCCGCGACCTCGTCGCCGCCCGCCAGGGCCAACGTCAGCTCCTGGCCACCGACGATCCGGCGGCTGCCCGCTTCGGCCGGCTCTTCCAACTGACCTGATCAGACGTCAGGCCAGCGCGGCCTTCATGCCCTCGAGGCCCGTGAGCAGGGCGGCCTGCTCGGACTCGTCGAGGACGGCGAACGCCGGCGCCAGGACCCGGTTCGTCAGCTCCTCGGCCTGCTGCCAACGGGCCAGGTCGTCCGCGGTGGGCTCCGGCGTGTCGTCCCAGCCGAACTCCTTGCCCTCGGTCGGGCGCTTGATGGCGTGGGCGATGCGCGGCGCCAGGCCCGACGCAACGATGGCGAGCAGGTGGGCACTGCCGCGGGCCTCGCGAAGCACGGCGGTCAGGTGCAGCGCACGGGCCGGGGCATCGTCGGGCACCGGCTCGCTGTCGATGCCGGCGTACAGGGCGAGGCCAGCCGGGTCGATGGCGTCGTTGACCTTCTCGGCGGCCGCGCAGTAGGCGTCGAGCCCGTCGACGGCGGCGAAGTGGTCGCGGCCGAACTGGTGGCAGCACGACAGGTACAGCCGAGCGGCGTCGCGCGGCGCCATGCGCTCCTTGGCCGTGGTCCAGATCTTGTCGACGAGGGCCGGGTTGAAGTAGCCGAACGCGCTCGCCACGACCTCGGCCTCGACGTCACCGAGGACCCCGCCACGCCCCAGGAAGTAGAAGCGGAAGCCGTCGAGGTTGTGCTCCTTGCCCGCCGCCAGCGTCTGCGGGTCGAAGTACCAGGGCGCGCCGCCGAGGTCGCCGATGGCCTTGGTCTGTTCGATGAAGTCGCGCGTGCTCACGGGCGGCGACCATACGACGATGTCCTGACCGTCCTGGCGTCGAGGTCGTAGCCTGGCGGGCCGTGGACCGGCCGATCGGGATGTTCGACTCCGGCTTCGGCGGCCTCACCGTCGCCCGGGCCGTCATCGACCTGCTGCCGGGCGAGGACCTCGTCTACATCGGCGACACCGGCCGCTACCCGTACGGGCCGCAGCCGCCCGAGGACATCCGCCGCTACGCCGCCGAGCTGGCCTGGAGCCTCGTCAAGGAGCACGACGTCAAGGCGTTGATCGTGGCCTGCAACACGGCCGCGTCATCAGGTCTCGACGACCTGCGGGCCTCGCTCCCGGTGCCGGTGATCGACGTCGTCGACCCCGGTGCCGCGTCGCTGGTCGAGGCGACGACGTCCGGGACGCGTCGCGGTGATCGGCACCGTCGGCACGATCGCCTCCGGGGCCTACGTCCGCGCCGTCGAGGACGCCGCGGCGGCCGCCGGCGTCGAGGTCAGCCTGACGTCCGCCGCCTGCCCCGGCTTCGTCGAGTTCGTCGAGCGCGGCCTCACGACCGGCGACGAGATCACCGTGCTGGCCGAGCGCTTGCTCGCCCCCGTCGCCGCCGCCGACGTCGACGCCCTGCTGTTCGGGTGCACGCACTACCCGTTCCTGGCCCGCGTCATCGGTGACGTCATGGGCCCCGGCGTGACGCTCGTCGGCTCGGCCGACGAGACGGCGTTCGCGGCCCGTCGCATCCTCGGTGAGCTCGGCCTGCTCGGCGACGCCGCGCACGTCGGTGCCCATCGGTTCCTGTCGAGCGGTGACATCGAGGTCTTCCGAGACCTCGGCGCGCGGGCTGCTCGGGCCCGAGCTCAACCACACGGCACCGTGGGTGCCGCCGACCCCCTGATCCCTGAGAGAGGAAGCAGCCATGCCTCGCCCCGACGGACGCGCACCCGACGAGCTCCGACCCGTGTCGTTCGAGCGCGACTTCACCGAGATGGCGGCCGGCTCGTGCCTCGTCTCGTTCGGCAAGACGCGCGTGCTGTGCACGGCGTCGATCGATGAAGACGTGCCCCGCTGGATGCGCGGGCGCGGCAAGGGGTGGGTGACGGCGGAGTACTCGATGCTGCCGGGCTCCTCGCCGGAGCGGGTCGACCGCGAGGCGGCGAAGGGAAAGCAGAGCGGGCGCACCGTCGAGATCCAGCGGCTCATCGCTCGGGCCCTGCGAGCCGCGTGCGACATGGCCGTGCTGGGCGAGCGCCAGATCGTCGTCGACTGCGATGTGCTGCAGGCCGATGGCGGGACCCGCACGGCGAGCATCTGCGGCGGCTTCATCGCCCTGCACGATGCGCTGACCCGCCAGATCCAGCAGGGCAAGCTGACGGCCCACCCGCTGCACTCGTACTGCACGGCGATCAGCGTCGGCATCGTCGGCGGGACGCCGGTGCTCGACCTCCCCTACGTCGAAGACAGCAAGGCCGAGGTCGACATGAACGTCGTCATGCTGCGTCCGGTCACCGGTGGCGAGGCCCGCTTCGTCGAGGTCCAGGGCACGGCGGAGGGGATGGCGTTCACGCGTGGCGAGCTCGACCAGCTGCTCGGTCTTGCCGAGCGCGGCCTCACCGAGCTGGCCGACCTGCAGGCCGAGATGGTGTCGGTGCCGCCGGCCGCTCGATGAAGCCGCGCCTGGTCTGCGCCTCGGCCAACCCGGACAAGGTGGCGGAGATCGAGGCGATCCTGCGCGACGTGGTCGAGCTCGTGCCTCGTCCGCCCGGTGTTCCCGACGTCGTCGAGGATGCCGACACGCTGGTCGGCAACGCGCGGCTCAAGGCGGTGGCGATCGCCGCCGCGGCCGGCGCGGCCGCCGTCGCCGACGACACGGGCTTGGAGGTCGCCGCCCTCGGCGGTCGGCCCGGCGTGCACACCGCGCGCTACGCCGGTGAGGGCGCCAGCTACGCCGAGAACCGCGCCCTCCTGCTGCACGAGCTCGACGGGGTCGCCGACCGCCGGGCCCGCTTCCGCACGGTTGCCATGGTCGTGTGGCCCGACGGTCGCGAGGTCGTCGCCGAGGGCACCTGCGAGGGCACGATCGCCACCGTCGAGCGGGGAGCTCGAGGCTTCGGCTACGACGCCGTGTTCATCCCGGACGACGGCGACGGGCGGACGTTCGCCGAGATGGACGAGGACGCCAAGCACGCCATGTCCCATCGCGGCCGGGCGTTCAGGGCGTTGCTGACCGAGCTCGCTGGACGGTGACGACGAGCCCCAGGTGATCGCTGCCGGGGATGTCGAAGTTCTCGGCGCCGAGCACGACGAGCCCGTCGTTCACGAGGGCGTGGTCGATGCGGACGAACGGTGGGTGCACCTTGAACGCGGCGTGCCACTTCTCGGTCGGCCACGAGCACGACAGCCCCCGACCGCGCACGACGTGGGCGTCGCGCCAGCCGCCGTCGCGCAGCACGGCGCGCAGCTCGGGATGCCACAGCGAGGCGTTGAAGTCGCCGGTCATCACGGCCGGACCCGGCGGCCGGTAGGTGGCGAGCTCGGCCAGGTCGGCCTCCCACTCACCGTGGTGCACGATCGGGCTCTGGGTGTGGATCACGATGACCCGCACCGGCCCGCCGGGCGCGTCGATGTCGGCCACCACGGTGTGGTGGCCGTCGGTCTCGATCGGGTGGGCGGTCAACGGATGGCGGCTCCACAACCCGGTGCCGCTGGCCGCACCGGCGGCGAGCTCGACCCGGTGCGGGTAGCGGCCCACGAGGTCCGACGCATGGAGGCGACGGAGGTGGGTCGGGGTCAGCTCGCTGAACGTGAGGATGTCGGCGTCCAGCGTGGCGAGGACGTCGGGCACGGCCGCCACCCGGCGGTTGATGTACAGCAGGTTGCTGTGCGTGATGCGCAGCGGGGGAACCGCCGGATCGGGCGCGGCCTGGCGGCGCGGCACGACCATCGGGGCGGCCATCGCCACGCCGGCCGCGCCAACGGCGCCGGCCGCGATGGCGAGTCGACGGCGACCGGTCAGCGCGGCGCCGACGGCGACCGGCACCGCCGACAACGCCGACCACGGCATCAGCGAGCGCGTCGCGGCGACGACACGGTGGCGCACGGGTCCGACCCAGGGCGCGACGGCGGTGGCCGCCATCCCGGCCACGGCGAGCCACGCCGCGCCCTCCCGCTTCGAGGTCATCCCCAGCCGCGGAGGTCGATCGGCCACCGGTCGAGCACCTCGTCACCGTCGACGAGCCAGGCGACCTCGTGCATCGCCATCGTGGGGTCGACGTGGGCCGGGACGACGCGCACCCGGTCGCCGACCGTCGGGCGCTCGTCGCTCGGCGCGAACGTGACGTGCTCGTCGCTGCAGAACCAGACGCGCGCCCCGTCGATCGACGGGTTGCCGTGGTCCATCCCGAGCGCCTTGAGCCCGACGTCCGCGACGGCGTGGTCCGGGCGCACCGCGATGACGGTGCCGACCACGAAGACCGCCTGCCGGAAAGGGAGGCCGAGCTTGGCGTAGGCCGTGTCCATCAGCGCGTAGCTGCCAGCTTGGACCTCGGTGACGCCCGTGGTGGCGTGGATGTCGTACGTGCCGGTGCCGCCGGCCGAGATGATCGGGCCGCCGACGTCGTCGTGGGCGGCGAGCAACGTGGCCATCGATGCCTCGACCTGCTCGCGCTGCTTGGCCCGATCCTCGAGCGCCATGAGGTGGCCCTCGTAGCCCATCACGCCGCGCACCTCGATGCCCTTCGAACGGGCGAGCGCGGCGAGGCGACCGGCATCGGCCGGGTCGCAACCGCAGCGCGGCAGCCCGACGTCGACGTCGATCAGGCAGGCGCGGATGCCGGCCAGCGCGGCCGCGGCGATCGTCGCCTCGCTGTCGACGGCGATGGTGATGGACGCCTCGTCGGCGAGCGCGGCGAGCGCTTCGAGACGGCGCGGATCGACGACCTCGTTGGCCACGAGCAGGTCGTCACCGAGGCCCAGGGCGGCCAGCCCGACCGCCTCGCGTGGTGTGGCGCACGTGAACGAGCGGTGGCCGACGTCGAACTGGCGCTGGGCGAGCGACGTGCACTTGTGGGCCTTGACGTGGGGTCGCAGACGCTGACCCGGGAAGGCGCTCGCCATCGTGGCCAGGTTGTCGTCGAGGGCGCGCCGCTCGATGATCAACGCCGGCGTCGGCAGGTCGTGCACCTCCATGGTCAGCCGAGTGTGCCACGTAGGCTGACGCCGTTGCTGCCGGCCGGTGTGGCCCAAACGGAAGAGGCACGCCTTTTAGGTGGGCGTCAGTGTGGGTTCGAATCCCACCACCGGCACCGCTGGAGGTCGCTGAACTCTTGAAGATGGGGTGGGCTGGGTCGGTGGCCGGCTGCGGCGATCTGTGAGCTGAAACGGCGGATTCCTGCTCGCTGCGCTCACAGTTCGCGACGGTCGCCCCGCCAGCCGTCGTCTGTGTCACCACACAAGTGCCCGGGGACTTGTGTGGTGACACAGACGAGGACGGCCCCCGCAGCACCGAGTCAGACCCGGAGCGAGATCCGACTCCCCCGGATCGTCGAGAGTTCCTCCAACCACACCGGGGCAACAGCCCGATTGACGCGCGCTCTCACCCAGAAGCTCGGCCGTCGCACGTGTCCTGCCACGCGAGCACGGCGTGCTGAGTTCGAAGCGCGGTCTGGGTGCGTTTCGTGACGACTGTCGTCAGGGAACGCACCCGGATGGCGCGAGCCAGGCTGCGCGCCCACATCGCCGGGACGGGACAGCCGGCCGCAGCTCCGACTCTTCGCTCTGTGTCACCTCATACGTCGTCGACGACGTATGAGGTGACACAGAACCCGAAGGGGTGTCGCAGCGGGACTACGACACGGGGAGCCACGCCAGCACCAGCTGGGTGACCTTGACGTCGGCCTTCTCGAGCGGGATCGACGTCGTGGTGGTCTCTGCCGCGACGCCGTCCCACCGCGCGCCGATCTCGGTCAGCTCACTGGCCAGCTCGGACTCGACGTCCTGCAGTTGGGCCTCGAGACGCTCGACCTTGCCCTGGGCGGCGTCGACGCGCGTCCCGGCCGCCGACGTCTTGCCGGTGCGCCCGGCCGCCCGACCGAGCTGGCCGAGCAGGCCGCCCGTCGACTTGCGGCCGCCGAGCAGCCCGCCGAGGATCGAGCCCGCCGATGACAGGAGGTCATCGCGCTGGCGCGCCTTCTGCTGCGACTCGGCCACGTCCGCGGCGCTCTCGGCGGTGGCGATCTGCGATTGCAGCTTGCCCACCTTGGCCTCGTACTTGGTGCGCAGCTTGGCCGTCTCGGCGTCGGCCTTGTCGGCGGCGGCCTGGCGGCAACGGGCGGCGAACTCGTCGGGGCTCTCCCCGGGGCGGCCGAACAACTTGAGCGCGGTGTTGGTCGGGATCTCCAACGCCCGGCTGCGGGTGAGGTGGTCGACCAGGTCCTTGGGCAGCTGGCTCCAGAACGACCGCTCGCCGATCGGACCGTCCGACAACCGGTAGGCGATCGGCGTCGGCGCGGCGTCCCGCAGGTCGCGGTCGTCGTAGTCGACGGCCTTGGCGGTCGTCACGTCGGGATGGCTGGTCAACGGGAACAGCACGGCCTCGTACTCCTCGTCGTGGACGAGGTCGGCCTTGGTGTCGTCGTAGCGCAGCGTGACCCGGGCGACGACGGCGGCCGCGTACGTCGACGAGGACGACGCCCCGCCGAGCTCGGCGAGCCACGGCGCCGCCGGGTCGACCCAGCGAACGGCGATGCCACCGCCGACCTCAGGCATCACCGGCGTCGCGTCGGGATCGACGGCGGCGGCGGCCGCCGGCGCCGGCGCCGCGGCGGGGGTCGTGACATCGGGCGCCGGCAGCGGGGCGCCGGTCGGCGGCGCAAGCGGTGCAGCGGTCGCGGCCGGCGCGGCGGCCGCAGCCGTCGGCCGCGCGGCGCCGCGCATCACCAGCTCGATCTGGTCGCGCGTCATCGGGCCGCGCAGGTAGCTCATCGCCCAACGTGTCGTGAACACCTCGGGCTGGTCCTTGCCGGCGCGCCGCAGCACGAACTCGCGCTTGGCCAGCCCGCTGATCGTGTCGCCGACGGCGCCGACGTCGACGGTGCCGGCCGCTGCCGACATGCCGTCGAGGAGGCGCTGCTTGTCGCGTTCGGTCTGCAGCCGCCCGACCATCCACGTGCCGGCGTTGGAGATCGCCTTGTAGTCCACGTCGACGGGGTTCTGCGTCGACAGCACGACGCCGATCCCGAACGCCCGGGCCTGCTTCATGAGCAGCATGATCGGCTGCTTCGTCGGCGGGTTGGCCGTCGGTGGCAGGTAGCCGGCGACCTCGTCCATGTACAGCAGGGCCCGCAGGTCGGTGGTGCCGCTCTGGCGGCGCATCCACGTGACGAGCTTGGACAGGATCAGCGCGGTGACGAACTGGCGCTCCTCGTCGGACAGGTGGGCCGTCGTGACGATCGCGCAGCGGCCCCTGCCGTCGGGCCCGTAGAGCATCGACTGCAGGTCCAGCGGCTGGCCCATGCCCCACGCCGCGAACGACGGCGACGCCAGGAGGCCGTTGAGCTTCATCGCCAACTTCGTGCGCTCGGCCGCCGGGTAGAACTGCTCGAGCTCGAACACGCCGAGCTTGCGGATCGGCGGCTGTTGGATCTGGCCGACCAGCATCGGCAGGTCGAGCGCCACGCCCTGCGACCACGACGCCTGGATCAGGTTGGCGAGCAGGATGTGCTCCTTGCTCGACAGCGGATCCGACTCGATGCCGACGAGGGCCAGCAGGCCGGCGACGAAGCCGTCGATCTCGTCGCCGACGACCTCGGCGTCGGCGGTCGCCGGGACCTGCAGCGAGCCGACGATGTTCACCGGCACCCCCGATTGCGAGCCCGGCGTGTAGATGGTGAAGTCGGTGGCGGCGCGCAGGGCGGCGATCTGCTCCGGACCGACGCCCCACCCGGCGAGGCCGTCCTTCCACGTGCGTCGCCTGCTGGGCGGCGAAGTCGTCCGGGGAGACCCCGGCGCTCTTGGCCTGGCCCTCGTCGATCCACGGGCGGAAGTCGGCCGGCGCCAGGTTCGGGAACGTCAGGCAGAGGTTGGTCAGGTCCCCTTTGGGGTCGATGAGCAGCGCCGGCAGCCCGGACCGCAGGACCTCCTCGATCAACACGATGCCGAGGCCGGTCTTGCCCGACCCGGTCATGCCGACGATCACGCCGTGGGTCGTGAAGTCGGCGGCGTCGAGCTTGACGTCCTGGTCCGTGCGCGTGTGGGACGAGGCGTCGACGAGCCCGCCGAGGAACAGCTCAGCCATGGGGTCCAACGTAGTGACGGCCATGGGTACGCGTTCGCGCCGCATGAGCGTTCACGGGGTTCCCGCCGGCGGCCTTCGAGTTCTACGACCAGCTCGAGGCGGACAACTCCAAGGCGTTCTGGCAGGCCAACAAGGCGACGTTCGACGAGGCTGTGAAGGCACCGACGGCGGCGCTGTGCCGCGGAGCTCGACGACATCGGGCCGTTCCACGTGTTCCGGCCCTACAACGACCAGCGCTTCGCCAAGGGCCGGCCGCCGTACAAGGTGCACCAGGGCGCGTACTGCGAGTCGGAGGGCGGGGCGGGCTACTACTTCCACATCGGCGCCGACGGGCTGATGGCGGGCGTCGGCTACTACTCGATGGCCAAGGACCAGCTGGAGCGCTTCCGTGCCGCCGTCGATGACGACGCCGCGGGTCCCGAGGTCGAGCGGATCACCGCCGCCCTGGGCAAGAAGGGCTACTCGATCGGCGCGATGGACGAGCTGAAGACGGCGCCCCGGGGCTACGCCAAGGACCACCCCCGCGTCGAGTTGCTGCGTCGCAAGGGCCTGATGGCGTCGCGGCAGTTCCCCGTGGCGGCGTGGATGCACAGCAAGAAGGCGGCCGCCAAGCTGCGCGACACGTGGGGTGGCGTGCAGCCCTTGTGCACCTGGCTCGACACCCACGTCGGCCCGTCCACCCTGCCCCCCGACGAGACCCGCTTCTGACCCCATCCGAGGGTTTCGTTGCATCCGAGGGTTTCGTGCGGGGAGGCCCCGCACGAAACACTCCGATGGCCGGGTCGGCAGAATGGCGGGGTGACGGTCACCGAGTCCGCTGACGCCCTCGAGCGCCTCTACGGCCTCGCCGATCGCGTCATCGACGACGCCGCGCTGGCCAACAGCATCGACCGCTTCCGCGAGCGCGGCATCGCCCTGCCGACGTTCGCCGAGCTCGCCGACCCGGCGACGATCGACCCGGCCCGGGTCGGCGACGCCGATCCGCAGGGCCCCGACGCCCGCAACCTGTGGCGCAACCACTGGTACAACGACCTGCACGGCTCGCTCGTCGCGGTGCCCGAGCACGTCGTGCTGCCCGAGCGCGCTGACCGGCGTCGAGAGCCCGATCATCGTCGTGTTCGGCGACCGCTTCCCGATGATCACCGCCCACAAGGTGCTCGCCGCCTACGCCTGCCTGGCGCCGCGCATCGTGACCGGCCAGTTCGACCCGACCCGGCAGCGGGCGATCTGGCCGTCGACGGGCAACTACGCCCGCGGCGGCATCGCCATCAGCCGGATCATGGCGTCGCGCGGCGTGGCGATCCTCCCCGAGGGGATGAGCCAGGAGCGCTTCGACTGGCTCGACCGATGGTGCGAGGACCCGGCCGCCGACGTGATCCGCACGCCCGGGACCGAGTCCAACGTCAAGGAGATCTACGACGCCTGCAACGAGCTGGCGCTCGATCCGACGAACGTCGTGCTCAACCAGTTCTGCGAGTTCGGCAACCACCTCGGCCACTTCGAGGTCACCGGCCGGGCGCTCGAGCACGTCTTCGACACCGTCGCCGGGGAGACCGGTCTGCGGCTCGCCGCCTTCGTGTCGGCCACCGGCTCGGCCGGCACGATCGCCGCCGGTGACCGGCTGAAGGACACCTTCGGCACGCGCATCGTCGCCGTCGAGGCGCTGGAGTGCCCGACGATGCTGGAGAACGGCTTCGGCGAGCACAACATCCAGGGCATCGGCGACAAGCACATCCCGCTGATCCACAACGTCATGAACACCGACGTCGTGGTCGGCATCTCCGACCGGGCCACCGACGAGCTCGACGTCCTCTACAACACCGCTGCCGGTCGCGCCCTGCTGTCTCGCAAGGGTGTCGCCGACGACGTGATCGCGGCGCTCGCCCACTTCGGCCTGTCGTCGACGTGCAACGTGCTGGCCGCGATCAAGACGGCGAAGCTGCTCGACCTCGGGCCCGACGACGCCATCATCACGGTGGCCACCGACGGCGGGGCGATGTACCCGAGCGAGCGGGCCACGCTGCTGGCCGAGCGCTTCGGCGGTGACTTCACCGACGTCGACGCGGCCGAGGTCTTCGGCCGCCACCTCGCCGACGTCGACACCGATGGCACGATCGACTGCACGGCTCGCGACCGCACCCGGATCTTCAACCTCGGCTACTACACCTGGGTCGAGCAGCAGGGCACGCCGTTCGAGCTGTTCGAGCAGCGCCGCCAGCAGTCGTTCTGGCGCGGGCTGCGCCGCTACGTCGGGGTGTGGGACGAGATGATCACGGAGTTCAACGCCCGGGTCCAGGCCCGATGAGCGCGGCGTGATCGCCGGCTGGCGCTGCGCGGTCTGCGCCACCACCGTCGACGTCGCCGCCGTCCACCCGTTCCGGTGCCCGCGGGCGACCCCCGCCGATCCGTACCACGTGCTCCACCCCATGGAGGTCGGTGCGCTCGCCGCGCCGTTGGAGGACCCGAACCCGTTCGTCGCGTTCGGCCCCCGCCTCGCATGGTGGGCGTTCGCCCGCACGCACGGCATGACGGAGGCGGCGTGCGTCGCCCTGACCCGCACGCTCGCCGACGGGTTCGCCGTCACTCCGTTCGCGCACTCGGCACTGGTGACCAGCGCGATCAGCGCGAACGTGTGGGTGAAGGACGAGACCGGCAACGTCGGTGGCAGCCACAAGGGCCGTCACCTGGTGACGATCCTGCTCCACCTCGTGGCCGCCGAATCGCTCGGGCTGGTCGATCGGGTCCGACCGCCGCTCGCCATCGCCTCCTGCGGCAACGCGGCGATCGCCGCCGCCACGTTGGCGCGGCGAGCCGAGTGGCCGCTCGACGTGTTCGTGCCGACCTGGGCCGGCGCCGAGGTGCTCGGGCTGCTCGAGTCGCTGGGCGCCCGCATCCACCCGTGCGAGCGGCGAGCGTCCGATCCGCCTGGCGACCCGGCCGTGCTGCGCTTCCGCGAGGCCGTCGCCGCCGGCGCCGTGCCGTTCAGCGTGCAGGGCCCGGAGAACGCCCTGTGCCTGGACGGTGGCCGCACGATCGGGTGGGAGATGGCGGCCGTCGAGCTCGACCGCGCGGTCGTGCAGGTCGGTGGCGGCGCGCTGGCGACGTGCACGGGGTGGGGACTCGGGCGCCGGCGTCCGGCTCGACGCCGTGCAGACCGCTGGCTGCGCGCCGCTGGCCCGGGCGCTGGCGCGAGCGGTCGCCGACCCCGGCGCGGCGTGGCCGGCGGTGATGACGCCGTGGGACGACCCGCATTCGTCCGCCGACGGGATCCTCGACGACGAGACGTACGACTGGCTCGGCGTCCGCGACGTCGTCGAGCGCTCCGGCGGCCGCCCGATCGTCGTCCCGGAAGCCGCGATCGCACAGGCTCACGAGCTCGGCCTGCAGACGGGGATCCCGGTGTCGGCGACCGGCACCGCCGGCCTCGCCGGCCTCCTCACCCCCGACGGCGCTCCCGCCGACCCCACCGAACGCGTCGCCGTCATCTTCAGCGGCGTCCAGCGCTGAAGCCCATCCGAGGGTTTCGTCGCATCGGAGGGTTTCGTGCGGGTGGCCCCCGCACCAAACCCTCGGATGGCGACCCCGACCCGACGTGCAACCGACCGGTAACCTCGATCACATGTCCGAGATCGTCCTCCCCCACATGCTCGACGCCGGGATGGATCCTCGCGCCGACATCTTCAACCGCCTGCTGCGGAACCGGGTGATCATGCTCGGGGCCGCCGTCGACGACGACATCGCCAACCAGGTCTGCGCCCAGCTCCTCTACCTGGAGGGCGACGACGACAAGAAGGACATCTGGCTGTACATCAACAGCCCGGGCGGGTCGGTCACGGCCGGCATGGCGATCTACGACACGATGCAGTTCGTCGGGTGCGACGTCGCCACGGTGTGCCTCGGCCTCGCCGCCTCGATGGGCCAGTTCCTGCTGACCGCCGGCGCCGCCGGCAAGCGCTACTCGCTGCCGAACGCCCGGATCATGATGCACCAGCCGCTCGCCGGCCTCCGCGGCCAGGCGGCCGACATCGCCATCCAGGCCGAGCAGCACGCCTACACGAAGCGGCGGATGGCCGAGCTGATCGCCTTCCACTCGGGCAAGTCGCTGGAGCAGATCCAGGCCGACTCCGAGCGCGACCGCTGGTTCACCGCCGAGCAGGCCGTCGAGTACGGGCTGTGCGACGAGGTCAAGACGCGCCGCGGGGAGATCGCTGCGGTCTGATCGACTGGGCGATCAGCCGGCCGACGTCGCCGGGGCCGTCCCGGCCGGTGGCACGGGGTCGTGCGACACGATCGTCGCCACCGGGCCCAGATCGACGTTGCAGTTGTCCAGCAGGAAGGTCTTCACCGCGACCGCTGACTCCTCGGTCTGGTAGGCGAGCGCGTACGACCGCTGCACCGACGCCGGGTCGGCCGGATCGACGGTGCTGGCCGTCTCGTAGTTGAGCACCAGGGCCTGCCAGTGCGGCTGGATGGCCAGTGGCGCGTCGCGCTCGAGCCGCTTGTAGAGATCGACGAAGGCGGAGATCTCGGCGACCGTCGCGGGCGCCGTGAGCAGGGCTCGCGAGTGCTCCTGCACCTCACCGCAGAACTTCGCCGTCCCCGGTGGACCGTCGTCACCGCAGCCCACGAGCAGCCCGCCGCATGCCGCGAGCGCGGCCACAGAGGCGATCACGGGGGGAGCGAGCCGCACGGGCGGAGTCTGGCATGGACCATCCCCGGATGGCCCGGCAGCTCGCCCCTGCGCCCACCCCCAGACCGGCCCGTCCTCGCTGTGACACCCTCCCGCTACCGTCACATCCACGTCGTGGGGCCGGTCGCCCCTCCCCGATCCGTCAGTCGTTCGAGGGAGGGCCCGTGCTCGCTTCCATCCCGTCCGCCAGCCTGCTCGGCGCCACCGGCATCCCGGTGCGCGTCGAGGTCCACATCGGCAAGGGCCTGCCCGGCTTCCGCATCGTCGGCCAGCCCGATCCGACGTGCCGGGAGTCGCGCGACCGCGTTCGAGCCGCGGTGATGAGCACCGGTCACGAGTGGCCGACGAAGTGCATCACCGTGAACCTGGCCCCGTCGGGGCCCCGCAAGATCGGCGCCGGCCTCGATCTCGCCATCGCCGTCGGCGTCATCGTGGCCAGCGAGCAGCTCCCGGCGGGCAGCGTCGACGGGCTCGGCTTCGTCGGTGAGCTCGGCCTCGACGGGTCGCTGCGGCGGGTCCCTGGCGTCGCGCCGATGGTGGCCGTGCTCGGCGATCTCGACCCTGTCGTGCCGGCCGGCTCCGCAGCCGAGGCGCTGGTCGCGTCGCAACGCCCGGTGCGGGTGGCGTCGACGTTGGGTGAGGTGCTCGGCGCGCTCGCCGGCCTCGAACCGTGGCCGGACGTCGCCGTCGAGGAGGCGGCCGCCGACGACGACCCGGTCGCCGATCTCGCCGAGGTGCGCGGGCAGCCGGTCGCCCGCCGCGCGCTCGAGATCGCGGCGGCCGGCGGTCACCACCTCCTGATGGTCGGCTCGCCCGGCTCGGGCAAGACGATGCTCGCCACGCGCCTGCCCGGCCTGCTCCCGCCGCTCGACCGCGCCGACTCGCTGGCGGCCACGATGGTCCACTCGGCCGCCGGGATGTCGATGCCGCGCGGCGGACTGGTGGTGCGGCCGCCGTTCCGCGCCCCGCACCACACGACGTCCACGATCGCCCTCGTCGGTGGCGGCTCGGCGGCGCTGCGACCCGGCGAGATCAGCTTGAGCCACGGCGGCGTCCTGTTCTTGGACGAGCTCGGCGAGTTCACGCCGGCTGCCCTCGACGGGTTGCGCGAGCCGCTGGAGGAAGGCGTGATCCGGATCTCGCGTGCCCACGCCCGGGCCGTCCTGCCGGCGCGGTTCCAACTGGTCGCCGCCACCAACCCGTGCCCGTGCGGCGGCGGTCCGCCGGGCGCGTGCGAGTGCGACGACGTGGCCCGGCTCCGCTACATCCGCCGGCTGTCGGGCCCGCTGCTCGATCGCTTCGACCTGCGCGTCGCGGTGCAACGACCATCGGTCGACGATCTCCTCGCCGCCGTGGGCGGTGAGCCGACGGCGATCGTCGCGGCGCGTGTCGCCGCCGCCCGGGACCTCGCGCTGGCCCGCGCCGGTCGGCTCAACGCCGCACTCCACGGCGAGCTGCTCGACCTCCACGCTCGGCTGGCGCCCGCCGCGCTGGACGTGCTGCGCGTCGAGATGGAGCGCGGTCGCCTCACCGGCCGCGGCTACCACCGAGTCCGGCGGGTGGCCCGCACGATCGCCGACCTGCGCCGCGTCCGGTCAGGCCTCGCCACCGACGCGCGGCGCGGGCGACATCGAGGTCACCGACGTCGAGGTCGCGCTCTCGCTGCGGACACGCGTCCGTGCGACGACGCCGGGGCTGGTGGCGTGATGGCGGTCACCCTCGATGTCACCGGCGTCCTCGCCGCACTGGCCGGGCTCGATCTCATGACGGTGCCCCGCCTGCACGCCCTGCTCGACCACCACGGGCCGGAAGAAGCACTCGCCGTGGCGGCCGGTCGCGCCGCGCCCGCCCCCGCCGTCGCGGCGATGATGCGCCCGCCAGTCGCCGCCGCCTGGCGAGCCTCGGCGGCGCGCCGGGACCCTGCGACGTGGACCGCCGCGTGTCGAGCACTGGGGATCGTCGCCGTGACCGCTCGCGATGACGCCTTCCCCGATCCGCTCCGCGTCGATCCGCAGCCGCCAGCGGTGCTGTTCGTGCGCGGCGACCTCGACGTGTTGGACGCCCGACGCGCCGGCATCGTCGGCACGCGCAACGCCACGCAGAGCGGTCGCGACACCGCGTTCGGGCTCGGCCGGGCGCTTGCCGAGGCCGGCGTCACCGTCGTGTCGGGCCTGGCCAAGGGCATCGACGGGGCGGCCCACCGAGGCGCACTGGCCGCGGCGGCGGCCGCGGGCCGGCCGGCGGCCGTCGTCGGGAACGGCCCGGATCGGCCCTATCCGCGCGTCCACACCCAGCTCTGGGCCGACGTCTGCGAGCGAGGGCTGCTGCTGTCGGAGTGGCCACCGGGCACGCCACCGGAGCCGTTCCGCTTCCCGATGCGCAACCGGATCCTCGCCGCCCTGAGCGAGGTGCTGGTGGTCGTCGAGAGCCGCGAGCGAGGTGGGTCGCTGATCACGGCCCAAGCGGCGCTGGAGCGATCGATCGATGTCCTCGCCGTCCCCGGCTCGCCACGGAACCGGGCCGCAGCCGGCACCAACCACCTCCTGCGCGATGGCGCGGCGCCCGTCACGGGCGTCGACGACGTGCTGGTCGCCCTGGGGCTCGACACCCGACGGGCCGGGTCGACGCGGTTCGATCCGCGGCCGTTGCCACGCGGGGTCGAGGCCGCTGTCTTGGCGGCGTGCCAGGACGATCCCCGCACGTTGGACGACGTCGTGTCGGCGCTCGCGCTGTCGATGGCCGATGCCGCGATGGCGCTCGCCCGCCTCGAGCGCACGGGTTGGGTCCGGGAGTCCGGGGGCTGGTTCGAACCGGTGGTGTCATGGTCGGATCGATGATCAGGGAATACCCTCGGCCGTGTGCCGCGGTCTCGGAGCTCTGTCGTCGACGCGCCCGCGTCGACGACGGCCGACGACGGGTTGGCCGTCTGGCGTGTCGATGCCTTCGCCATGTCGCTCTCGTCGTTGTCGCCACACACCGTCGCGGCGTACGCCTCGGACGTGCGTGGATTCGCCTCCTGGGCGGCGCGCGCCGGCATCACCGAACCGGGCGCGGTGCGCCGCCCGATCCTGCGGCGCTACCTCGCGTTCCTGACGACCCGCCAGTACGCCCGGCGCAGCATCGCTCGCAAGGCCGCGGCGTTGCGGCGCTACTTCAAGTGGATGGTCCGCGCCGGGCACCTCTCGGCCGATCCGACGGTCGGCGTGCAGGCGCGCGGCGGCGATGGTCGCCTGCCGCGGGTGCTCGACCGTCGCGACCTCGAGGTGCTGCTCGACGGCGCGACCCCGGAGGACGAACCGGACTGGCGCCGCAAGCGCGACGACGCCGTGTTGGAGATCCTCTACGGCTCGGGGCTGCGGGTGAGCGAGCTGTGCGGTCTCGAGATCGGCTCGCTCGACCTCGCCCGTGGTGCGGTGACGGTGTGGGGGAAGGGGGCCAAGGAGCGGCGGGTACCGCTGTCGGCACCGGCCGTTGCCGCCCTGCGAGCGTGGCTGCGCGTCCGCGCCGACGTGGTGGTCGACGTTCCCGAGGTGTCGCCGAACGGCGCCTCGTTGTTCGGCAACGAGCGGGGCGGCCGCCTGAGCCCACGCGACGTGCGCCGCATCCTCGACCGCCGCTCGCCCTCGCCCACCCACCCGCACGCCCTGCGGCACAGCTTCGCCACCCACCTGCTCGACGGGGGCGCGGACCTCCGGGCCGTCCAAGAGCTGCTCGGCCACGCCGATGTGGCCACGACGCAGCGCTACACGCACGTCAGCCGGGAGCGGCTGCGGGCGGCCTATGCCGATGCCCATCCCCGCGCATGAGCATCGTTGATGTCGATCCGTACCTTGCGATGCAGTGGGACCGCTGGCTCAAGCGGCGCAGTGCGTCGGCTCGCGATCACCTGATCGTGTCGTATGCCCCGCTGGTGAAGTTCCTCGCCGGCCGGGTCGGCGCCGGGCTGCCGACCACGGTCGACCCGGGCGACCTCGTCAGCTCAGGGGTGCTGGGCCTCATCGACGCGATCGAGCGCTACGACCCGGCTCGTGGCGTGAAGTTCGAGACGTTCGCGACCCCGCGGATCCGGGGCGCCATCTACGACGGGCTGCGCGAGCTCGATTGGGTGCCGCGCTCGGTGCGGGCCCGGGCCCGCGAGGTCGAGCGGGCGATGGCGGACCTGGAGTCGCACCTCGGGCGCTCGCCAACGGACGATGAGCTGGCCGAGCACTTGGGGATCACCAAGGACCAGCTCTGGCAGTGGTTGTCGGCCATCGCCTCGACGACCGTCGGCCCGCTGGAGCGGGCCCTCGCCCTGGGCGCCGAGCCCAGGGCCCTCAGCGGTGAGGTGCCGATCGTGCCCTCGACGGTCGTCGAGGAGCGCGAGGTGCGGTCGGTGATGCGCGCCGAGATCGACAAGCTCTCCGAACGGGAGAAGCTCGTCCTGTCGCTGTACTACGACGAGGGCCTCACGCTCGCCCAGATCAGCCGGGTGCTGGGCGTGAGCGAGAGCAGGGTCCCGCAGATCCACACCAAGTCGGTGCTGTACCTGCGGGCTCGGATGGCGGCGGCCGGCGTCGCCTGAGGAACCGGCCTCGCGAGCGGAGCGCTCGCCGATCCTGATCGTGGAGAGGAGTCGAGATGTGGTCGATCGCGCTCGTGGTGTCGTTGCTCGCCCCGGCCGGGCTGGCGCCGCCGCTCGCCCTCGTGCCTGCTGCCGCCGGTGGCCGCGCCGGTCAGCGATCCGTTCCGGGCGCCGGAGTGCGAGTGGTGCCCGGGCAACCGGGGCTTGCAGTACGCCGCGCCGGCCAGGTGCCGTCGTGCGGGCGGCGGCGGCCGGGGTGGTCTCGTTCGCCGGCGTGGTGGCCGGCACCAGGTACGTGGTGATCGAGCACGCGGTGGGCGGGCTGCGGGCGACGTACGGCGACCTGGCGGTGAGCGACCTGCAGGTCGGGGCCGTCGTGGTCGCCGGCGCCGTGGTCGGCCGGGCCGGCGACCACGGGTTGCACTTCGGGCTGCGGCGGGGCGAGACGTACGTCGACCCGGCGCCGCTGCTCGGTCGGCTGGTCGAGCGGCCGCGCCTCGTGCCGACGGACGGCACGGCGCGACGACCGGCGCCGCCGCCCCGCCTGCGGTGCGCCGCGGTCCGGGTCGAGATGAGCGCCGCGATCGAGCCGGCCAGCACCTGCTCAGCGGTGCTGTCGGGCATCCGGACCGGTACACTGCTCGACCGGTCCGCCGCCCGGTGGGCCATCGATCCTGCACTCGCCACCACCTGCGGTCGCTTCGGCGCCGGTGGCGGGCTGTCAACCGCGAAGGAGTCCGTCCATGGCTGTCATCACGATGCGACAGATGCTCGAGGCCGGTGTCCACTTCGGACACCAGACCCGGCGCTGGAACCCGAAGATGAAGCGCTTCATCTTCGGTGAGCGCAACGGCATCTACATCATCGACCTCGAGCAGACGCTCGGCCGCGTCGAGAAGGCCTACGGCTACGTCCGCGACCTCGTCGCCGGCGGCGGCACGATCCTGTTCGTCGGCACCAAGAAGCAGGCCCAGGACCCGATCCGCAGCTACGCCGAGAAGTGCGGCATGCCGTTCGTCAACGAGCGCTGGCTGGGCGGGATGCTGACCAACTTCGACACCATCTCCAAGCGCGTCGGCAAGATGCTGGAGTACGAGCGGATGCGCGACTCGGGCGAGTTCGAGGCGATGCCGAAGAAGGAAGCCCTGCTGCTGACCCGCGAGATGGAGAAGCTGCAGCGCAACCTCGGCGGCCTCCGCGGCCTGAACAAGCGCCCGGACGCGATCTTCGTGCTCGACACCAAGAAGGAGCACATCGCCGTCACCGAGGCCAACAAGCTCGGCATCCCGGTGGTCGCCGTCGTCGACACCAACGTCGACCCGGAGCTCGTGCAGTACCCGATCCCGGGCAACGACGACGCCATCCGCGCCAACTCGCTGCTGGCCCGCGTGATCGCGGACGCCGTCGAGGAAGGCCGCTTCATCGCCGCCAAGCGTGATCCGGGCAACGCCCCCGTCGTGCGCTACGCCGACGAGGAGGCCGCCTTCATGGCCCGCCAGACCGAGGCTCGCAACGAGGCCGCGCGGGCGCAGGCCGAGCGCGACGCCCGGCTCGCCGCGGCCCGCACCGCCACGCCCGCTGCCGAGCCCGCCGAGGCGCCGGCCGAGGAGCTGTCGGCCGAGCTGGATGTCGCGGCGGACGCCGTGGTTGCAGCCGCCGACTCCGTGACCGCCGACGAGGCCGCCGAGATGGCCGCCGATGTCGCCCTCGACGCCGAGCTGGCGTCGGAGCCCGGCCTCGACGAGTCCAACTCGACCGACGCCGAGCCCCCCGAGATCCCCGCCGGCACCCCCGCCGACGTGGCAACCGAGCTGAACGAGGAGAGCTCGATGGCGTTCACCGCGAAGGACGTCCAGGCCCTGCGCCAGGCAACCGGCGCCGGGATGATGGATGCCAAGCGCGCCCTGGAGACGAACGACGGCGACATGGAGGTCGCCAAGCAGTGGCTGCGTGAGCAGGGTCTCGCCGCCAGCGCCAAGCGCGACGAGCGGGAGAACACCCAGGGCGTCGTGGCCCTCGTCGTCGACGGTCAGGTCGGGGCGCTCGTCGAGCTGAAGTGCGAGACCGACTTCGTCGCCAGCAGCGAGCACTTCAAGCTCGAGGCCCAGGAGCTGGCCCACCTCGTGGCCGCCAAGGGCCCGGACGCCGTCGGCGACCGCCAGGACCGCATCGAGGACCTCAAGATCACGCTGAAGGAGAAGATCGAGGTCGGTCGGGTCGAGCGCCTCGAGGCGCCAGACGGCGATCTCGTCGAGAGCTACCTGCACATCCAGGGTGGGCGCGGCGTCAACGGCGTGCTCGTGGTGATGTCCGGCGGCACGCCGCAGCTCGCCCACGACGTCGCCGTCCACGTCGCCTTCGCCCGACCGAAGTACCTGTCGCGCGACGACGTGCCGGCCGACATCGTCGCCGCCGAGCGCGAGACGCTGACCGCGATCACCCGCAACGAGGGCAAGCCGGAGGCGGCCCTCGACAAGATCGTCGACGGTCGCCTGCAGGGCTTCTACAAGACGGTCGCCCTGCTCGAGCAGCCCTACGCCAAGGACGACAAGCAGACCATCTCGAAGCTCATCGGCAAGGCGACGATCGTCGCCTTCGCCCAGGTCGAGATCGGCTGAGGGACCACAGTGAGCGAGCGAGTCTTCGAGCGAGCGAACCAGGATTGCGGTCCTTGCTCACTGGTGCCTCGGTCCTCGAGAGTTCGCTGGGCGCGTCGACCGACGTGATGGTGCACCAGTGAGCGGGGTGGGAGCGGCGTCCGACGGCGCCGCGGCGTCCCGCGCTGGCGGCGCATCGTCTTCAAGCCGTCCGGTGAGGCCCTTGCCGGGGAGAGCGGTCGCGGCATCGACGGCCACACCCTCGACGCCACGGCGCGCGACATCATGGCGCTGCGCCAGGAGCTCGACGTCGACGTCGCCGTGGTCGTCGGCGGTGGCAACTTCTGGCGCGGCCGCACGGGCGCGATGGAGGGGATGGACGCCACCCAGTCGGACCACATCGGCATGCTCGGCACGGTCATGAACGCGCTGGCCCTGCAGGACGCGCTCGAGCGCGTCGGGCAGCCGACCCGGGTGCAATCGGCCATCGAGATGCCGCGCATCGCCGAGCCGTACATCCGCCGGCGGGCCGTGCGCCACCTCGAGAAGGGGCGGGTCGTGATCTTCGCCGCCGGCACCGGGAACCCGTTCTTCACGACCGACACCGCGGCCGCCCTGCGGGCCGCCGAGATCGACGCCGAGGTGCTGATCAAGGGCACCCACTCCGGGGTCGACGGGATCTACGACGCCGACCCCCGCCTCCACCCGGAGGCCGTGAAGTACGACGAGATCAGCTACATCGAGGTGATGACCAAGGACCTCAAGGTGATGGATGCCACGGCGATCGCGTTCTGCCGCGACAACGCGATCCCGATCGTGGTGTTCGACATGTCGGCGCCGGGCAGCCTGCGATCGATCCTCGAAGGCGACAAGGTCGGCACCATCGTCCGCTGAGGGAGGTGCGGCCGTCCGAGTGCGTGCGCACCTGACCAGGGGCATATCCCGGCGGACCGGCCAGCACGGTTACGCTGCCGTGCTGTGATCGAGGAGACGCTGCTGGAGGCCATCGACAAGATGGACAAGGCGGTCGGGCACGTGCAGTCGCAGTTCTCGACCGTGCGCACCGGGCGCGCCGCACCGGCCCTCGTGGAGAAGCTGACTGCCGAGTACTACGGCTCGCAGGTCCCGTTGCAGCAGCTCTGCTCGATCACCGTCCAGGACGCCCGCCAGCTCCTCGTCCGGCCCCACGATCGCGGCTCGCTGGCGGCGATCGAGAAGGCGATTCGTGACTCCGATCTCGGCGTGAACCCCAGCAACGACGGCGTGGCCATCCGCTTGTCGTTCCCGCCGCTGACCGAGGAGCGGCGCAAGGAGTACGTCAAGGTCGTCAAGCACATGGCCGAGGACGGCCGGGTCGCCGTGCGCAGCCTGCGCCGCGACGCCCGCAAGACGCTCGAGCACGATGAGCGCGGCGGCGAGATCTCGGCCGATGAGCTGGAGCGAGCGGAGAAGGAGCTCGAGAAGATCACCCACGAGCACGTCGAATCGATCGACGCCGCGCTCGGCCGCAAGGAGGCCGAGCTGCTCGAGGTGTGACGACACCTCGAGCCGTCTCGCGGAGCGGATGACAAGGGAGAGCAGATGAGCGACGAGATGTGGCGCCGCCGAGAGCGGGAGCAGCGCGACCAGGCCGAGGACTTCGGCGGCCCCCTGTTCCCGGACACGGGCTTCGGCCGCCGCCGATCGTCCCGACGACACCGGTGAGCGCCGGCTGAGCTTCGGTCCCAACGACACCGGTCCGCTGCCGCACTGGACCGATCCGCCGACCGGCGAGATCCCGCGCATGGCGCCGGCCGCCTCGTCCGGCGACGACACGTCGGACGACGACGTCGACGTCTGGTCGTCGTTCACCACCGAGTCGCCGATCTGGCGCGACGACGTGGCCGACGACCCGACCGGCGATCAGCCCGCTGATGCCGACCTGACCGGCGAGGTGCGTCCCGACGAGCTGTCGGAGCCGCTGTCGCGACCGCCGACGGGAGAGGTCCCGATCGAGCCGCCGCGACGCGAGCCCGGTCGGATCACCATCGGCACCGACCCGTCGGGCGTGCCCCGGCGTCCGCCGCAGGGCTCGCGCCGCCGTGGCGCCGCGGCCCAGACCCGCTCCGGCCGCCCGGCCGGCCCGGCGCGCACGACGGCCGTCCAGGCCCCGCCGCCGCGCAACCTGCCGGCCGCCATCGGGGCCGGGCTCGTGCTCGGCGGCATCTTCGTGATCCTCACGCTGTGGCGCCCGGCCGGCGTGATCGCCCTGATCACGATCGTGCTCGCCATCGCCGGCTTCGAGTACTTCGGCAAGGTCACCGAGAAGGGGTACCGCCCGGCGGTGGCGCCGGGCCTGGCGGCGTGCGTCGCCGCCCCGCTGGTGGCCTACTGGGTCGGCGACGGCGGGCTGCCGCTCGTCATCACCTTCGCCTTCATCGCCGGCGCCATCGGGTTCATCGGGGCCCCGGGCGTGGAGTCGGGCCCGCTGCCGAACATGGCCGTGACCACGATGGGCGTCGTGTGGATCGGGCTGCTCGGCTCGTACGCCGCGCTGATGGTCCGCTGGTCGAACACGCTCGGCGGCCACATCGGCACCGACACCCTGTTCGTCGTCGTGATCGGCGTCGTGGCCAACGACATCGGAGCCCTGCTCGTCGGTTCATCGTTCGGCAAGACGCCGCTGCGCGCGCTGGATCAGCCCCGGCAAGACGGTCGAGGGCCTGATCGGCGGGACGCTGCTCACGCTGCTCGTGCTGTTCGTCGTCGGGTTGACCGGGCGCAGCGACACGTGGTCGACGGGGCACCTGCTGCTGCTCGGCGTCCTGATCGCCATCTTCGCCCCGCTCGGCGACCTCACCGAGAGCATGTTCAAGCGCAACCTCGACGTGAAGGACTTCGGCGCCCTGGTGAGCGGCCACGGCGGCGTGCTCGACCGCTTCGACGCCTTCCTGTTCGTGCTCCCCGTGACGTACTACGTCACGCTCGTCCTCGAGCCCTGGACCTGACGACGACCGCGTCGCCATCGCCGGCTCGTCGGGGTCGATCGGCACCCAGACGATCGATGTCGTGCGCGCCGAGGCGCCCCGATACGAGGTGGTCGCGCTCGGCGTCGGCTCGTCCGTCGACGTCCTGATCGAGCAGGCCAAGGAGCTGCGACCCGCAGCGGGTGGCCGTCGGCGATCCGGCGCGACGGGCCGAGGTGGCTGCGGCGCTGCCCGTTCGCCACCGTCGTCGACGACCTCGCCGATCTGGTGGAGGATGCCGACGTCGTCGATCAACGGGGTGGTCGGCTTCGCCGGGCTGCCGGTCACGATCGCCACGCTGGCCGCCGGCAAGCGCTTGGGCCTCGCCAACAAGGAGAGCCTGATCGCCGCCGGGCCGGTCGTGCAGCCGCTGCGGGCCACGCCGGGCGCTGAGCTGGTGCCCGTCGACAGCGAGCACTGCGCCCTGCACCAGTGCCTGCGCTCGTCGGTGGCGCCCGATCGCGAGGTCGCCCGGCTGCTGCTCACGGCGAGCGGCGGCCCGTTCCGCGGGCGCACCGCCGACGAGCTGGCCGACGTCCGGGTCGAGCAGGCGCTGGCCCATCCGACCTGGTCGATGGGTCCGAAGATCACGATCGACTCGAGCACGCTGATGAACAAGGGCCTCGAGGTGATCGAGGCCCACGAGCTCTTCGGTGTGCCGTACGACGCCATCGACGTCGTCGTCCACCCGCAATCCGTCGTCCACTCGATGGTCGAGTTCACGGACGGCTCGACGATCGCCCAGCTCAGCATGCCCGACATGCGCCTGCCGATCGGGTACGCCCTGGGCTGGCCCGATCGCATCCGCACGCCCTTCGGCCGCATCGACTGGAGCCAGCTCGACACCTTGACGTTCGAGCCGCCGGATCGTGTCACGTTCCGCTGCCTCGACCTCGCCTACCAGGCCGGACGGGCCGGCGGCAGCGCCCCGGCGTGGCTGAGCGCCGCCAACGAGGTGGCCGTCGACGCCTTCCTCGAAGGTGAGATCTCCTGGCAGCAGATCGGTGACGTGTGCAAGGCCGCTCTGGACCGGCATGATCTAGGGATGCCGACGAGCGTTGACGACGTGGTGGCTGCGGACCAGGCCGCTCGCCGGGTGGCTCGCGACGTCGTCGCCGGCATGGTCCGGGTGGCGCGATGAAGACCACGTTCCCCCCGCCGGAGCCGGGCACCGACGCCAGCCGGCGAGGGTTCGACCGCTTCCGCAACGAGGTGATGGCCGGCGGGTCGGTCACCGAGCGCAACGACGACGAACCCGGCGAGGGCGCCCCGGCATCGCGCACCACGAGCATCGTCACCGGGTTGATCGTGCTGGCGCTGCTCGGATGGCTGGCGTACATCAACATCTGGATGTTCGTGTTCGCCATCGGCATCGTGATCTCGGTGTTCCTGCACGAGACCGGGCACTTCGTGACGGCCCGGTTGACCGGGATGAAGGCGACGCAGTTCTTCCTCGGCTTCGGGCCACGCCTGTGGAGCTTCAAGCGCGGCGAGACCGAGTACGGCGTGCGGGCCCTGCCGATCGGGGCGTTCGTGCGCATCATCGGCATGAACAACCTCGACGAGGTGCCGCCGCAGGACGAGGGGCGCACCTACCGCCAGGCCAGCTTCCCCCGCCGGATGCTGGTGATCTCGGCCGGCTCGATCATGCACATCCTGATCGCCATCGTGTTGCTGTTCGGGATCTACGCCGTGAAGGGCGAGCTCGCCGCCGCACCCGGCGCCACGGTGCAGGCCTGTCGACGGGCGGGCCGGCGCAGAGCGCCGGCATCCAGCCCGGCGACGTCATCCTGAGCGTCGACGGCACCGCCGTGAACGACGCCGACGACCTCGGTGCCGCGGTGCGCACCCACCGGCCGGGCGACACGGCCACGATCGTGTTGGAGCGCGATGGCGCTCAACAGACCCTGCAGGTCGGACTCGGCGCCAACACGACCGAGGGCGATCCGAACTTCGGTGCCGCCCTCCTCGGCGTGACGTCGCACGGGGCGACCCAGTGGCAGTCGATGGGGATCGGCGAGGCCGCGCTCTCGAGCGTCACCGACGTGTGGCCGTACGCATGGGACGCCGCGGCCGGCGTGGTCAAGGTCCTCAACCCGGTCAACATCATCGACCACCTCAGCGACGAGAACGCCGATCCGGCGACGCGCCCGACGACCGTCGTCGGCGTGACGCAGTTCAGCGGCTCGATCGGTGACGAGGAGGGGATCTTCGGGATCCTCTTCCTGCTCGCCGGGCTCAACGTCTTCGTCGGGATCTTCAACATGTTCCCGCTGCTCCCGCTGGACGGCGGCCATGCCGCCATCGCGGTGTACGAGCGGGCCCGGGAGCGCAAGGGCAAGCGCTACTTCGCCGACGTCTCGAAGCTGATGCCGTTCGCGATGGGCGTGATCGTGGTGCTCGCGCTGCTGTTCATGTCCGGCCTGTACCTCGACATCGCACGGCCGTTGAAGTGACGCGCCCGTGAAGATCGGCACCATCTCCGAGCGCCGGCCGACGAAGCAGATCCACGTCGGCGCGGTGCCGGTCGGTGGTGCTGCGCCGATCAGCGTGCAGTCGATGACGATCACCAAGACGGCCGACGTCGAGGGCACGCTGCAGCAGATCTACGCCCTCGCCGCGGCCGGCTGCGACATCGTCCGCTGCACGTGCAACGAGGCCGAGGCCGCCGAGGGGCTGGCCCAGATCGTTCCCCGCTCGCCCGTGCCGATCATCGCCGACATCCACCACCAATATCGGATGGCCCTGGCGGCGATGGAGGCAGGTGTCCAGGGTCTCCGCCTCAACCCCGGCAACATCCGCAAGCCCGAGCACATCAAGGCCGTGGCGTCGGAGGCTCGCGATCGTCAGGTCCCGATCCGCATCGGCGTCAACGGTGGGTCGCTCGACCCGTCGCTGTACGAGAAGTACGGCGGCGTCACGCCGGAGGCGATGGTCGAGTCGGCGCAGCGGGAGATCGCCTACTTCGAGGAGGTCGACTTCGATCTCATCAAGATCTCGGTCAAGGCGTCGAGCGTCCCGTTGATGGTCGAGGCCTACCGCCAGTTGGCGGACGTCACCGACCACCCGCTGCACCTCGGGGTCACCGAGGCCGGCCCGCCGCCCGCCGGTCTGATCAAGGGCACGGCCGGGCTCGCCACGCTGCTGCTCGAGGGCATCGGCGACACCATCCGCTACTCGCTCACCGCCGACCCGGTCGAGGAGGCCCGCGCCGGGCGCCAGCTGCTGGAGTCGCTCGGTCTGCGCGAGCGCAAGAACGTCGACCTCATCGCCTGCCCGTCGTGCGGGCGGGCCGAGATCGACGTGATCGACGTCGCCAATCGGGCGATGGAGGCGTTCGGTGATCGCCAGATCCCGCTGCAGGTCGCCGTGATGGGGTGCGTCGTCAACGGGCCCGGGGAAGCACGTGATGCCGACATCGGCATCGCCGCCGGGAACAAGCGCGGCCACCTGTTCGTGCGCGGTCGCAACGTCGCCGTGGTGCCGGAGGACGAGATGGTCTCGGCGCTCGTCGAGTGGGCCGAGTTCATCAACGAGCACGGCGTCGACGCGGCCATCGAACGGGCCGACACGACGCGCGCCGAGCGCGAGGCCGCCAAGGACCGCAGCGCGCTGCTCAGCGAGCAGGGCGCCGATGCCAACCACGCCACCGAGAAGATCGTCGAGATCCGCAAGACCGTCGGCTGAACCTCAACCTGTGGCGAGGTAGGCCGTGGTGTCGACGGCAACCTCGAGCGTCGCGCCGGGCGCGAGGTAGCCGGTGGCGCCGGCTGTCGTGATCACCAGCTCGTCGCCTTCGGCGGTACGGCTGGTCGGTCCGTCCAAGCGCAGCAGGCGGATCGGTGTGCCGGGCAGCGCCATCGTCGGGCTCGGGGCCAGCACGGGGTCATCCAGGGGCGTGGGATCGATCACCGCGAGGAGGTCGTCGACGTCGACGGGCTTCTGCGTGAGCCCGCCGCGGACGGTGTTGTCGCTGGCGCCCATCAGCTCGATCCCGGCGCCGGCGAGGTAGGCGTGGAGGTTGCCGGGGCCGAGGAACATCGACTCGCCAGGCGCCAGCTCGACGAAGTTGAGCAGCAGGGTCGCAGCGACGCTGGGATCGCCGGGATACCGCGCCGCCAGCAGCGTGACCCAGCGGGCCTCGGGACGCTCGCTGCGCGCCGCGGCGGCGACGATCGGGTCGACGTGCAGGTGGCCGCGGTAGAGCGCGGCGAGCGCCCCGCCGGGACCCTCGTGGGCGACGACGGTCGCCAGCTCGCGGGCTCCGAGCTCGGCGAGGAGCGCCAGGGTGGCGTCGACGGGACGGACGCCGCAGTAGCCGGTGAACGGCGTCAGTGCGCACAGCAGCTCGGGCTTCGGCTCGGGGTCGGGGTAGCGGCCGGCGGCGAAGCCGGCGGCAGCCTGGGCCCGTGACGGATGGACCTGCAGCGACAGCGGCTCGGCCGCCGCCAGCACCTTGAGCAGGTAGGGCAGCGGTCCGGTCACGTCCCGCAACGGCCGGCCGTCGGCGAACGAGGTCGGGCCGTTGGGATGGGTGCCCAGCCACAGCTCGGCCCACGGGCGCCCGTCGGCTGGCTGCCCGACCAATCGAGGGATGAACTCGTGGTCGCCCCAGGCATAGTGCTGGACGATGCCGGTGACCGACTGCACCACGCGCAGGCTAGGGCCTGGGAACCATGACCGATCGGCCATCGTCGGATCGGTCATGCGTCACCCGGTCCACGCTGTGCTCCTCGCCTTCGCCGTCGTCGGGCTGATGGCATGCGGCGACGACGGCCCTCCGGATGCCGGCGGGACGCTGCCGCCCGTCGAGTCGACGGGGCCGTCCGCGCCGCCGGCCGCGACGCCGTTCGAGGTCGCCACGGGGCCCGACGACGTCGTGATCTCGGTGCGTCAGGCCGGCGGTTTCGTGCCGCCCGGCGTGCTGTTCGCCGCGACGCCCCAAGCGCTGGTGTCGGGCGACGGTCGGCTGCTCTCGACGGGACCGACGACGATGATCTATCCGGGGCCGCTGCTCCCGAACCTCCTCGAGCGCTCGATCACACCGGCCGGCGTCCAGCAGCTGCTCGCCAAGGCCGATCAGCTCGGCCTGCTGGCGGATGTCACCTACTCACGCAACGATCAGGTCGCCGACGCCCCGGACACGGTCGTCGACATCACCGTCGGCGGCCGGACCTACCACCACCAGGCGTACGCCCTCGGATTCGCTGGCGGACCGGAGGACGCGGCTCGCCAGCACCTCCAGGAGTTCGTCGAGATCATGAGCAACGTCGAGCCCACGGTGGGCGCTGGCGCGCTCGGTCCCGAGCAGCCGTACGCACCCGACCAGTACCTGATCCAGGCCATGCCGGTTGACCCGGCCACGCTCGACGTCGACGTGGAGCCGACGATCGTGCCGTGGCCGCCGGCTGCGCCGGTCCGCCTCGCTGACGCATCGGAATGCGCCGTGCTGCCTGCCGACGTCGCCGCGCCGCTGTTCGACGACGCCACCACCTTGACGTTCTTCAGCGAGTCGAACGTCACCTACGCCGTCGCCGCCGTGCAGCAGGTGCCCGGACGCACGTGCTGAGCGTTCGGTACCGTCCCGAGCTGTGGCGCTGATGATCCGGCCGCTGACGGCTGACGACGACCTCGCCGAGTACGGCCGCATCGTGCAGGCGTCGTACCTCGAGCTGGCCGGCCACCCGGCGGATCCGTCCTACGACGCCGAGCTGCTCGATGTCGCCGGCCGGGTCGCGCGCGCCACCGTGATCGGTGCCGCCGACGGCGACCAGGCGCTCGGCTGCGTGACGTACGTGGGCGACGTCACCAGCCCGTTCGCCGAGCACCTGGCGGACGACGAAGCGAGCTTCCGGATGCTCGGCGTCGCCGCCGCGGCGCAGGGCCGCGGCGTCGGCGCGGCGCTGGTCGACGCGTGTCTCGAGACCGCTCGGCGCGACGGTCGGGGCGGCGTCTTCATCCACTCCGGCGACTGGATGCACGCCGCCCACCGCCTCTACGGCCGGCTCGGCTTCCGCCACGTCCCCGCTCGTGACTGGGACGTGCGCGAGTACGGCATCGTCCTGCTCGGGTTCGAGCACGACCTCGCCCGGGCTTGAGCGCGATGCGACGTCCGTCAGATCTGACGGACGTGGCCGTCTAGCCTGCCCAGCGGTGCCGTGCGCCGTCAGTGTGCTGGGGAACCTGAGGGTCATGGTCGACGACGTCGACGTCACCCCACAGGCGCCGAAGTCCCGAAGCCTCGTCGCGCTGCTGGCCGTCCAGGCCGGCGAGGTCGTCTCGAGCGATCGGCTGATCGACGAGCTGTGGCCCGACCTCGACGTCGAGCGGGCCCGCCGGGTGCTGTGGGTCCGCATCGCCGAGCTGCGCGCCGCGTTGCGGAAGGCGGGCGCCGCCGATGTGCTGGTGTCGGTGCCGCCGGGCTATCGGCTGGATCTGGGCCCCGAAGGACTCGACAGCGCACGCTTCGTGGCCGGCGTCCGATGCGCGGCCACCCTCCGTGCGGGCGGCGAGCACGCGGCGGCCGCTCGGGTGTTGGGCGATGCGTTGGCGTTGTGGCGGGGGCCGGTCCTGGCCGACGCGCAGGGGTGCCTGGCCCTCGAGACCGAAGCCCGCCGCCTCACCGATGCGTTCGTCGACGCATCGGAGGACTGGATCGACGCGGAGCTGCGCTGTGGCCACCATGTCGAGGTCCTCGACGACGCCCGCCGGCTCGTCGCCGCGCATCCGCTCCGTGAACGGCTGACGGCGCAGATGGCGACGTGCCTCGATCGGATCGGCCGGCCGATCGAGGCGCTACGGGTGTGCCGGGACCTCCGGGCGCGGTTGTCCAGCGAGCTCGGGGTCGACGCCGGTGACGAGATCGATCGGCTCGAGCGTGATCTGACCGCTCGCCGACGGTCGATCGACCGGGTTCCGCAACACCTTCCAGTCGCCCTCACCCGCTTCGTGGGTCGGGTGCACGAGCTGGCCGAGATCGCCGCGCTGCGGTCCGACCACCGCATGCTGACGTTGACCGGGGTCGGCGGTGTGGGCAAGACCCGCCTCGCCCTCGAGGCGGCGGCGACGCAGACGCATCACAGCGTCGGCGTGTGGCTCGTCGAGCTGACGTCGGTTCGCGACGAGAGCGCGGTGCCGGGAGCGGTCGCCGACGTGTTCGGCCTGGCGACCGCAGGAGCGCCGGGCCCGACGACCGAGGTCATCGCCGCGTGGATCGGTGGCCGGCGGCTCGTCGTCGTGCTCGACAACGCGGAGCACGTGACCGCGGGGGCCGGGCGCCTCGCCCGCGCGTTGCTGACGGCGTGCCCCAACCTCTCGGTGCTGGCGACCAGCCGCATGGCGCTCCACGTCCCCGGCGAGGTCATCTACGCGGTGCCGCCGATGGGGGTGGGCGGCGACGACGGTCCGGCCGATGCGGTGACGCTGTTCCTGGAGCGCGCCGCGATGGCCCGGCCGGCGACGCCGCTGAGTCGGCGGGAGCAAGCGGCAGCGGCGCAGGTCTGCCGCCGGCTCGACGGCATCCCGCTGGCGATCGAGCTGGCGGCGGCGCGGGTCCGGATGCTCAGCGTCGACGAGCTCGCCGCGCGCCTCGACGACGTCCTGTCGATGCTCAGCGCCGGTGGTGGCGGCATGCCGGATCGCCATCGCACGATGCGCGCCGCGCTCGACTGGAGCCACGAGCTGCTCACCGCGGACGAGCGGGCGGCGCTGCGCCGACTGGCCGTGTTCCCCGGTGACTTCGACCTCGATGCGGCGATCGGCGTGGTGGCCGGGGTCGGACCGCTCGAAGAGGCCGGCCCCGACGGGTTCTCCGTCGTCGCCGATCTCGTCGATCGCTCGTGGATCGAGCTGGCCGCCGGCGGCACGCGCTACCGCGTGCTCGAGCCGGTGCGCCAGTACGCCGCCGAGCGGCTTGCTGCAGCCGGCGAGACGTCGGCGGCTCGCCGCGCCCACCGCGACGTCTACCGCTGCCGATGCGCTTCGATCTGGCCGTTGCTGTCAGCGCAGCAGCGCCGGCGGGCGTATGCCGACCGCGTCCACCTGCGCGTCGCCACCGAGTGGTCGTGGGAGCAGGGCGAGGCGGCAGCCGCCCTCGAGCTGGTGACGTTCCAGGTCGAGTCGTGGATGCTGCCGCGTGACGCCGAGATGCTGATGTGGTTGGAGCGGGTGCTCGCCGACCCGGCTGCGGCCGCCCACCCGCTCCGCAGCCGGGTCCTGGCGCTGCTGGTGCTCACCCTGGCCGACTGCGGCGAGGGTGCTTCGCCTCGGATCGAGGTCCTCGCGCGCGAGGCGGCGGAGCTCGCTGACGACAGCGAAGATCCGGTCGTGCGGGCATCCGTCAACCTGATCCTCGTCGAGTGGGCGATCAGCCGCCAGCGGTTCGCCGAAGCTCGCGCCCGGACGCTCGAGGCGATGGAGGTGTACCGACGGGCCCGCCTCGTCGCCGGCGTCGCGTGGTGCCAGCACTACCTCGGGTGGATGGCGCTCGTCGACGACGATTGGGCCGGCGCCCGTTCGTCCTTCGAGCTCGCCGTCGAGCTGGCGCGCGACGACCCCGGTGGCGAGTGGTTGCTGCCGCATGCGCAGGCGGCGCTGGCGCCGGTGGTCGCCTTGCTGGGAGACGGCCGGCGGGCGGACGATCTCGCCGGCGAAGCGCTCGAAGCGGCGCGGTCGTTCGAGGTGCGCGCCGTGTTGGCGATGGCGCTCGTCCGGGCCGCCGAGGCGCACGTCATCGCTGGTCACGACGACCGGGCCGCGGTCGACATCGAGGAGTTGCTGCACCTGCTGCGTGAGCTCGGCACGCGACGGTGGCTCGCGGACGTCGTCGAGCTAACAGCCGTGGTCCTGGCGCGACGGGAACGGTACGACGTCGCAGCCAACGCCTTGGGGACGGCCGCCGAACTGCGCGCCGCGGCGCGCGAACCCTGCGGCGGTGTGCGGGCCGGCGCCGCCGAGGTGCGGCGAACGGTCGACGTGGTCGCCGCAGCGCTCGGTCCTGAGCAGTGGGCCCGTGCGTTCTCCGCCGGCCAGCTGGTCGCCCCCGAGGCGATGACCGTCCAGCTGCTCGCGGCGCTGGCCGACGGTCGCCTGTAAGCCCGCCGTAAGCGGCCCGGCGCATGGTTGCCGACGGCAACGTCCAGCCTCGGAGGGATCAATGAGACGGCATGTGTTGGCAGCGGTGGGCCTCGCGCTCGGCGTGACGCTCGGTGCGACGGGAACGACGAGTCCGGTGGGGGCGGGTGATCGTCACCACGGTCCGCCGCTCAGTGGGGCGCTGATCCTGGGATGGAACGAGACGATGGCGCAGGCCGCCTTGGCCTCCGGCATCACGCCGGACCTCGACCCACTCCACGAGTCGCGGATCTACGCCATGGCCCACCTCGCGATGCACGACGCGCTCAACACCATCGACCGGCGCTACGAGCCGTACGCGATGGGCGGGCGGGAGGTTCCGGACGCCTCGCCGGCAGCTGCAGTTGCGGTGGCGGCCCACGACGCGCTCGCGTCGGCGTTCGGCGAGCTCCCCGCGGAGCTCGGTTTCAACGTGGCCGCGGCCCTGACGATCATCGACGCGGCGCGGGATCAGGCGCTCGGTGCCGTCGCAGACGGCACGGCGAAGCAGCAGGGCATGGCGGTCGGCGCCGCCGCCGCGCAGATGATGATCGCCGTGCGCGCCGGCGACGGCTCGAACATCGGCCCGTTCGTCGACAGGAACTACCCGCAGAAGCCGGGACCAGGTCAGTACCGGTTCATCGGCGCCGACACGACCGATGACGACCTCGCGTTCGCCCCGAAGTGGGGTCACGTGACTCCGTTCGTGTACGACGACATCACCACCATCCGACCACGGCCGCCGTACGCGCTCGACAGCCGTCGCTACGCCGATGACTTCAACGAGGTCAAGGAGATGGCGGACGTCAACTCGACGGCACGCAGCCCCGAGCAGACCCAGATCGCGCTGTTCTGGATGGAGAGCTCGCCGCTGCGGTGGAACCGGATCGCGCGGACCGTCGCCGGTGGCCTCGACGCATGGCAGGCGGCCCGGCTGTTCGGGCTGCTCAACGCGGCGCAAGCCGATGGCTACATCGCCAACTGGGACGCCAAGTACGACGTCTACAACAGATGGCGCCCGGAGACGGCGATCCAGCAGGGCGACTTCGACACGAACCCGCGGACTGATGGCGACCTGACGTGGCGCCCGCTGCGCACCAACGGGGCGACGCCCGAGTACGACTCAGGGCACAGCATCGAGGGCGCGGCGTCGGCCGAGATCATGCGCCGCATCCTCGGCACGGACCGGATCACGTTCGAGATCTGCAGCTACACGATGGAGCTGGACGCCCAGGAGTGCGGGGGCTCGGCCGAGGTCACCCGCCCGTACCGTCGACTGTCGGACGCCTCGGTCGAGAACGGCGAGTCGCGCATCCTGCTCGGCTGGCACTTCCGCAACGCGGTCGAGGTCGGCCGCGACCGCGGCACCCGGATCGGCGCCACGACGGTCCGCGAGCTGTTGCGTCCGGTGCACTGAGCCTCGATCGGCGGCACGACTCGTGACGTCGTGCCGTCCCTCGGGCGGGCGGTCAGAGCCCCAGTTCGGCCGCCCGCTCGAGGACTCGGTCGCGCTCGTCGCCGATCGTCGTCGACTCGCCGTGGCCGGTGTGCACGGTCGTGTCGTCGGGCAGGGCGAGCAGGACGTCGCGGATCGAGCGCAGGATCGTCGGCTCGTCGCTGAAGCTGCGACCGGTCGCGCCCGGTCCGCCGCAGAACAGCGTGTCGCCCGAGAAGACGGTGCCGGCGGCGACGTCGTGGAAGCAGCAGCACCCGGGGGAGTGGCCCGGCGTGTGCAGGACGGCCAGCTCGTGGCCGCCGACGGTGATCGACTCGCCGGGCGCCGTGTGGTGGTCGGGCTCGTCGCCGGGCCACACGACCTGCCACAGCATGTGGTCGGCGTCGTGCAGCCAGATCGGGGCGTCGACCGCGTCGCGCAGCGGGATCGCCGCGTTGATGTGGTCGTTGTGGCCGTGGGTGAGCAGGATCGCCCGCACCCGGCGGCCGTTGATGGCGTCGACGATCGGGTGGTGGTCGTGGGCGGCGTCGATGACCACCACCTCGCGGTCGTCGCCGACGAGCCAGATGTTGTTGGTGACGTCGAAGCGGCCGCCGTCGAGCTCGAAGATGCCGTCGGTGGTGACCAGCTCGATCGTCATCGCCTCAGAGCACCACGACCGACCGCAGGACCTCGCCCTGCTCCATCTTGTGGAAGGCCGCCTCGACGTCCTCGAGCGCGATCGTTTCGCTCACGAAACGATCCAGGTCGAGGCGGCCCTGGCGGTAGAGGTCGATGAGCATCGGGAAGTCGCGCGTCGGCAGGCAGTCGCCGTACCAGCTCGACTTCGAGCGCGCCGCCGCGGCCGAACAGCTCCTGGAACGGCAGCTCGATCGTGTCCTCGGGGCGCGGCACGCCGACGAGGACGACGGTGCCGGCGAGGTCGCGGGCCTCGAACGCCTGGCGGTACACCTTGGGGTTGCCGATCGCCTCGATGCACACGTCGGCGCCGAAGCCGCCGGTCACCGACTTGACGAACTCGACCGGATCGGTGGTCGTCGAGTTGCACGTGTGGGTGGCGCCGAACTCCTTGGCCCACTCGAGCTTGCGATCGTCGATGTCGATGGCAACGATCGTCCGTGCGCCGGCGAGCTTGGACCCGGCGATCGCGGCGTCGCCGACCCCGCCGCACCCGAACACGGCGACCGTCTTGCCACGCGTGACGTTGCCGGTGTTGATCGCTGCGCCGATGCCGGCCATCACGCCGCAGCCGAGCAGCCCGGCCGCCGTTGCCGGGGCCTCAGGATCGACCTTCGTGCACTGCCCGGCGGCGACGAGCGTCTTCTCGACGAAGGCGCCGATGCCGAGCGCCGGCGACAAGACGGTGCCGTCCTGCAGCGTCATCTTCTGGGTGGCGTTGTGGGTGTTGAAGCAGTACCAGGGCTCGCCCCGCTGGCAGGCCCGACACTCCCCGCAGACGGCCCGCCAGTTGAGGATCACGTAGTCGCCGGGTGCGACCTCGGTGACGCCGGGGCCGACGGCCTCCACCGTGCCCGCCGCCTCGTGGCCGAGCAGGAACGGGAACTCGTCGTTGATCCCGCCCTCGCGGTAGTGCAGGTCCGTGTGGCAGACACCGCAGGCCTGGATCTTGACGACGGCCTCACCCGGACCGGGGTCCGGGATCACGATCGTCTCGATGCTGACCGGCTCGCCCTTGGCCCGGGCCACGACTCCACGCACTTCCTGCGGCATGGCCGGAAGGTAGCTCAGAACAAGCGCAGGTCCGTGGGCGCCATCCCGCGCAGGGTGTCGTAGTCGACCTCGACCCAGCGGAAGCCGCGCGCCTCGGCGAGGACGCGGGCCTGGGGCTTGACGACCTGGGCGACGAACACGCCGCGGACGGCGCCGAGTGAGGAGTCGAGGTGCAGGCGCTCGATGTAGCGGGCGAGCTGCTCGACGCCGTCGATCTCGCCCCGCCGCTTGACCTCGATCGCCACGACCTGGTCGTTGCCGTCGCGACACAGGAGGTCGATCGGGCCGATCGCCGTCGGGTACTCGCGGCGCACGAGCGTGAAGCCCTCCTCGATGGCGTGCGGGCTGGCCGCCAGCAGCTCCTGCAGGTGGGCCTCGACGCCGTCCTTCTGCAGGCCGGGGTCGACGCCGAGCTCCCACAGCGAGTCGTGGACGACCTCGTGCATGGTGATCGTCAGGCGCTCGCCCTTCGGGTTGGTGACGAGCCAGCTCTCGTCCCCGGTCACCAGCGTGTTGGGGGCGTTCATCCAGTTCAGCGGCTTGTAGGCGCCGCCGTCGGCGTGGATCGCAACGCAGCCGTCGGCCTTGACCATGATCAGCCGCACCGCCTCGGGGAGGTGCGCCGACAACCGCCCCTCGTAGTCCACCGAGCACCGGGCGATCACCAACCGCATCCCTGCAACCTAGGAGCGCACAGGACCCATTTCAGGCCAGTGCTCAGCGCGTACACCGAGCGCTCGGCACGCGGACCACGGACGTTCCGTACGCGCCGAGCTCTCGGCGCAGTGGGTCCTGGCCGCTCTGGGCGTCAACGATCGCGCATGCGTTGTTGGATCAGGGCGCGGCGGTCGCGGAGCTCGCGGTGGGTGAGGCGCTCGACGTTCGGGTCGAGGCCGAAGCTGGCCTTGACGCCGTCCATGTCGAGCTCGACCGGCCCGATCCCGAGGTCCCGGCCGACCTGGGCCCCGTGACGCTGGGCGAACGCCGACGGAGATGGCGGCGATCTCGGCGAGGATGTCGAGATCAGGGGCCAGGCGGGCGATGGCGCCGTCGAGGAACACCATGTTCTTCACGTACAGCATCAGCTCCTTGGGCATGCGGGCGCCGTAGCCGAGCAGGCCCTTGACGACGCGCTGCACCTCCTTGACCATCTGGTCGCCGGTGAGCGTCGTCGGGTCGACGGGTGCCTGGTCCAGCCCGAGGTCGTGGATCACCGCCTGCAGGTCGGTGCCGGGCGGGAGCGCCCCGAGGTCGCGCAGCGCCGCCATCTGCCCGACCATGTCGTTCGTCGTCGCCGACACCATCAGGCGCATGAACGCCACCCGGCGGGGACCGCTGAGGCGTCCGACGATGCCGTAGTCGAGCAGTCCGGTGCGTCCGTCGGGGAGCACGAGCAGGTTGCCGCCGTGCAGGTCGCCGTGGAAGATGCCGGCGATCATCGCCCCCTCCATCAGCGCCACCATCTGCGTGCGCACGACGCGGTGGGTGTCGACGCCGGCCTCGCGCATGCCGGCGACGTCGTCGAACTTGAAGCCGTGGAGCTGCTGCATCACGAGCACCCGACGGGTGACCAGCTCGGGGTGCGGGCGGGGCACGATGTAGCCGTCCTGGCCCAGCTCGTGCAGCATCGCCGCGACGTCGAGCATGTTGGCGGCCTCGACGCGGAAGTCGAGCTCCTCGACGATCGTGTCGGCGAACAGCTCGACGAGCGCCGGCGGGTTGGCCAGCGCGGCGACGGGGATGCGGCCGACCAAGTGCGGCGCCAGCCACGCCATCGCCCGCAGGTCGGTGTGCACGAGCCGCCCGACGGATGGCCGCTGCACCTTCACGACGACGTCCTCGCCGGTGTGCAGGCGGGCTGCGTGGACCTGGGCGATCGACGCCGCGGCGATCGGCGTGCGCTCGAAGGAGGTGAACACGGCCTCCAACGGCCGACCGAGCTCGCCCTCGACGGTGGCCCGCACGACGTCGAACGGCTCGGCCGGGACCTGGTCGCGGCAGCGCTTGAACTCCTCGACGAGCTCGGGCGGGAACAGGCCCTCGCCCGACGAGATGATCTGGCCGAGCTTGATGAACGTCGGCCCGAGCGCCTCGGCGGCCAAGCGCAGGCGACGCGAGATGTCGGCGACACCCGCCGGACCGTCGGCGCGGCCCCGCTTGCGCCGCCACAGCCATGGGACGACGGCGCGGGCCAGGCGGGCGGTGACCACCACCCCGCGGCGACCCGGCGGGAACCGGCGCGGCGTGATCAGGTCCGGGACCTGCTGGGCGGCGAGGAGGCGCAGCTGCTCGGCCTCCGCCCACCACGAGACGCGCTCGCGATCGAGCACCCACGGCGCTTCGTCGTCGAAGGCGCCCCATTCGAGATCGGCTGGTCGACCCATCACCCTCCAGGATGGCGCTCGGCGGCCCGGATCGCGCCGGGATCGCCACCTGAGGGAACGTTGTTCTACGGTTCGGCCGATGACCGACGGGGGTGGCGGGGACGTGCTCGATGCCCCGACCCACGCGTACGCCAGCGAGGAACCGCCGGCCCACATCTTCGGGCGGGTCGTGGCGTACAAGTACGTCGTCGCCGCCGTGTTCGTGTCGGCCCTGTTCCTCGACCTGCTCGACACGACCATCGTCAACGTCGCCCTGCGCTCGATCGGTGAGGACTTCCAGACCGAGGCCATCGAGTGGGTGGTGCTGGGCTACACCCTGTCCCTCGCGGTGTGGATCCCGGCCAGCGGCTGGATGGGCGACCGCTTCGGCACCAAGAAGGTCTTCCTCACCGCGCTGTTGATCTTCGTCGGCGGCTCGATGGCATGCGGCCTGGCGCAGACGATCGGTCAGCTCGTCGCCTTCCGGGTCCTCCAGGGGGTCGGCGGCGGGATGCTCACGCCGATCGGGATCGCCATGCTGTTCCGCGCCTTCCCGCCGATCGAGCGAGCCCGCGCCTCGACGATCGTGATGATCCCGACGCTGGTCGCCCCCGCCCTCGGCCCGGTGCTCGGCGGCCTCATCACCGACACGATCGGCTGGCGCTGGATCTTCTACGTCAACGTCCCGTTCGGCGCCGTCGCCCTCGCCTTCGGGTGGATCTACCTGCGCGAGCACACCGAGCCCAGCGCCGGACGCTTCGACATCGCCGGGTTCGTGCTCTCGGGCGTCGGTCTGGCGTCGATCGCCTACGCCATCAACCAGGGCCCGTTCGTCGGCTGGACCGATCCGTGGGTGGTCGCGCTGGGGATCCTCGGGCCGCTGGCGTTCGCCGCGCTCGTGTACGTCGAGACCCACCAGCCCCACCCGATGCTCGCCCTGCGCCTGCTCAAGCTGCGGCTGTTCCGGGCGACCAACGTCGTGATGGCCTTCGCCATGGCCAGCTTCCTCGGGCTGACGTTCGTGATCCCGCTGTACCTGCAGGGGCTGCGCGGGCTCGATCCGCTGCACAGCGGCCTGACGACGTTCCCGCAGGCGATCGGCATCATGATCTCGTCCCAGGTGGCCGGCCGCCTGTACCCGCGCGTCGGGCCGCGCCGCCTCATCATGTTCGGGCTCTTCGGGGCCGCGGTGTCGATGGCCTGCCTGCTGTTCGTCGGCCTCGAGACCCCCCTCGGGTGGGTCAGCGTGATCATGTTCTTCCGCGGGCTGTCGATCGGCTTCTGCTTCGTGTCGTCGCAGGCCGCGAGCTACGCCGAGATCGTCCCGGCCGACAACGGGCGGGCGTCGGCGATCTTCTCGACCCAGCGCCAGATGTCGGCGTCCATCGGCATCGCCCTGATGGCCACGGTGCTGGCCAGCTTCACGACGCTGACCGAGACCCCGGCCGATCCGGAGCGGGCGCTCGTCGGATACCACTGGACGTTCGCCCTGTGCGTGGCGCTGTCGCTCATCGGGCTCGTGCTGGCCTCGATCATGATCAAGGACGTCGACGCCCGCGAGACGATGCTGGCCCGCCGACCGTCGAAGACCGCCGAACCGGTCCTCGCCGACTGATCCGGGCAGATCCGGCAGATCCGGCAGATCCGCCAACTGTTCACGTGGCTGCCCACCCGTTGGCGCGCGAGCGCGGAAAGTTCGGCGGATCTGCCCGCGCTCAGCCGCCGTGGACGTGGTCGCAGAGGCGTGCTTCGCCGGCCTTGATGGTGCCGGCGGCGACGCCCTCGAGGGCGGCGAACGGGCCGCACTCGTTGGGGGTGATCCAGACGTGGATCATCGGGGCCTCGTCGTGCTTGACCAGCGGCGCCCGGCACGTCCCGTCGGCGCGGGTCAGGCCGCGGACCTGCGGGGCGACGGGATCGTCGTCGTAGCAGAGGTTGTCGTGGACGTGCCACTGCATCAGCGGCCCGCCCCAATCGGGGACGGCGTCGAGGGCCGTGCTCGTCGGGAGCATGTACATCGCCGACACGAGCTTCTTGGACCCGTCCGGCTGCGGCTCGTACACGAGGCTCTCGGGATGGTCGGGGTCGAGCGTGACGTCGTCGTTGATCCAGGTCCACTGCACGTAGTGCTCGTGGCCGGTGCCGGCGTCACCGATCGAGTGGAAGCCGGCGGCCTCGGCGGCCTTGGGGTCGGACCACTGCGGGAGGTCGGCGAGCGTGCGGGTGACGAGGGCCTCGGCGAACGCCTGCTGCTCGGCGGTCACGCCGGGCGTGCCCGAGAGGTCGACCGGCTTCGTCGGATCGAAGGCCGTCGGCGTGCTCGACGTCGTCGGACGCGTCGTGGTGGTGGACGCACTGGTCGGTCCGCTCGGTGCCGTCGGCTGCCTGGCCGGCGCCGTGTCCCTCGAGGGCGGCGAACGGGCCGCACTCGTTGGGCGCGATCCACACGTGCACCATGGGGTTGCGGCCGCCGGCCTTGATCGTTCCCGAGGGGCAGTTGCCGTCGGCATCGCTCAGCCCGGCGACGACCGGCTTGCCGTTCTCGAGCTTCCAGCACAGGTTGTCGTGGACGTGCCACGTCATCAGCGGGCCGCCGTAGTCGGCGAGCGTCGGGTCGTCGAGCTCCATGTCCTTGGCGATGAACATCGCCGACACCAGCGTCTTGCGGTCGCCGTCGACCTGGTACACGAGCGACTCCGGCTTGTTCGGGTCGAGGAACGAGTCGTCGCCGATGTACGCCGGGTTGAGCCAGTGCTCGAACCCGGTGCCGGCGTCGCCGATGGAGAAGAAGCCCTGCGCGCCGATCGTGTTGACGTCGGCGAACTGCGGGAGGTCGGCGAGCGTGCTGGCCGCCAAGGTCTCGGCCCGGCCCTGCTGGTCGGCCGTCACGCCGGCGACGCCCGAGAAGTCGATCGGCGCCGTCGGGTCCCACGGTCGCGGCCACGCCGTCGGATCGGTGGCGCCATGGTCGTGGGCGGCCGCGTCGTCGTGGGTGTGCCCGGCCGCCGCCGCCCCCTCAGTCGCGGTGTCGTCGTGGGTGTGCCCGGCGGCCGCCTCCGCCTCCGTGTGCTCGTGGCTGTGCACGTGGGTGGCGCCGGTGAGCATGGCGGCGACGGTGACCGCGCCGATCACGGCACCGGGCGCGAGCAGGCTGACGCGAGGCGCCGGTCGCCCGCCGCGCCACAGCACGACGGCGCCGAGGGCGAGCCCGATGCCGGCGAGGGCGGCGCTCACCGTGTCGGCGAACTGCGGGTCCTCGGCCTCCTCGAGCCCCTGCACCCAGGAGATCCCCGTCGTCCGGGTGAGCACCCAGCCGCCGACGGCCGCGATGCCGACGAGCACGACGGCAGCAGCGGCGATCCGTCGTCCGCTGAGGGCCAGGCACAGCCCGGCGACGACCTGCACCGCGCCCATCAGGACGAAGATGCGGGCCAGCCCGGGGTGCTCGGCGTGGATGCCGGCGGCGGCGAGGTGGATGGCACCGGCGCCGACCGATGCCAGACCGGCGATCTGGGCGCGATCGACCCAGCTGCTCCGCTCGACCGGTTGCAACGCGCCCTCGTCCATCCCCGCTCGTCAGCTTACGGGGGTCAGAAGCGCGGCGGTCGTCGCTCCCGCAGGGCGGCGACGCCCTCCCGGTAGTCGGCCGAGCCCATCGCGTCGTCGAGCAGGCGGTGGGCCTCGTCGAGGGCGGCCCCGACGTCATGGGTCAAGAGGTCGTCGTAGAGCTGGCGCTTGGTCATCCGCAGCGAGCTCGGCGCGACCTGCGTCGCCAGCATCGCGGCGTACTCGTGGGCGGCAACGAGCGTGGCCTCGCCGTCGGCGAGGACGTCGTTCCACAGGCCCCAGTCGGCAGTGGCGGCGCCGGTGACCGCGCGCCCCGACAGCAACAGGTCGCTGGCCCGCGTGACGCCGACGAGGCGCGGCAGCATCCAGCTCATGCCGAGCTCGGCGGGCAGGCCGAGCTTCGGGGCGGCGGTCGTGATCTTCGCCGTCGCGCTGACGAACCGCAGATCGCAGAACAACGCGATGGCGAGCCCGATGCCCGCTGCCGCGCCGTTGACGGCGGCGACCATCACGTACGGCAGGCCGAGCTGGAACGAGAACGAGCGGTCGAACTCCGGGCGCACCCCGTAGCCCGGGTTGGCCGGGGGCTCGCGCAAGCCGTCGTCGTAGCCGCCGCGCTCGGCGTGCCCGGCCAGCGCCTGGGAGTCGGCGCCGACGCAGAACGCCGGCGGGGTGCCGGTGAGGACGACGACGCGGACCCGCTCGTCGGCGGCGAGCTCGGCCAGGATCCACCGGTACTCGGCGTGCATCCGCCCGGTCCACGCGTTGTGGCGGTGCGGTCGGTGCAGCCACACCGTGGCCACGTGCCCGTCGACCTCGTACCGGGTCGCCTTCAACTCCATCCGACCCATCCTGGCTCAGTCCCAGAGGGCGTCGAGGACGGGCTTGGCCCACTCCTGGCGGCAGACGATGAAGTCGGGGAGCCAGGGATCCCGGGCGTTGTAGACGATCGGTGACCCGTCGATGCGGCTCACGTGCAGGCCAGCGGCGAGGGCGACCGCAGCCGGGGCGGCCGAGTCCCACTGGTACATGCCGCCGTCGTGGACGTAGATGTCGGTCTCGCCGTTGACGACGGACATCGCCTTGGCACCAGCCGAGCCGAGGCGCACCGCTTCGGCGTCGAGGGCGTGGGCGACGACCGCCGCCGCGTACGGCGCTCGCGATCGCGACGTCACGATGATCGGCCGCTCGCGCTCGATCGGCGGGAGGACCGGGGCCGGGTCCATCGCGAACACGGCGCCGATCGCCGGCAGGCTGACCGCGGCGGCCAGGAACGCGCCGTCGGCCCACAGCGCGATGTGCACGGCCCAGTCCGGCCGCCCCGGCTCGCCGTACTCGCGGGTGCCGTCCAGCGGATCGATGATCCAGGCCCGGTCGATCGTGAAGCGGCGCGGATCCTCCAACCCCTCCTCCGACAGCACCGGGTCGTCGGGGCGCAGCCGGGTCAGCTCGTCGGAGATGAACCGCTGCGCCGCCGTGTCGCCGCCGTCCATCACCTGCCACGTGTGGGCGCCGTCGGCGGTCATCCGCGCGCGCAGGTCGACCAGGCCACGCCCGGCCTGGATCGCGAGGCGGATCGCCAGCTCGGCGTCGGTCTCGATGGGAGTGTCGGTGGCGGCTATGCCAACTTCTTGTACTTGATGCGGTGCGGCTGGTCCGCAGCGGCGCCCAGTTCCTTGTGGCGCCACTCCTCGTACTCGGTGAAGTTGCCCTCGAACCAGCGGACCTGGCTGTCGCCTTCGAACGCCAGGACGTGGGTGGCGATGCGATCGAGGAACCAGCGATCGTGGCTGATCACGACGGCGCAGCCCGGGAAGCTCTCGAGCCCGGTCTCCAGGGCCCGCAGCGTGTCGACGTCGAGGTCGTTGGTCGGCTCGTCGAGCAGCAGGACGTTGCCGCCCGACTTGATGACCTTCGCCAGGTGGACCCGGTTGCGCTCGCCGCCGGAGAGGTCGCCGACCCGCTTCTGCTGATCCGCGCCCTTGAACATGAAGCTGGCCACGTAGGCCCGGCCGTGGATCTCGCGGTTGCCGACCTTCATGTGGTCGACGCCGCCCGTGATCTCGTTGTAGACGGTGGCGTCGTCGTCGAGGCTGTCGCGCGACTGGTCGACGTAGCTCAGCTCGACCGTCTCGCCGATCTTGATCGACCCGTCGTCCACGGACTCCTGACCGGTGAGCATCTTGAACAGCGTCGTCTTGCCGGCACCGTTGGGGCCGATGATCCCGACGATCCCGGCTCGCGGCAACGAGAACGAGAGGTCCTCGATGAGCAGGCGGTCGCCGAACCCCTTGCGCAGCCCGTCGATCTCGATGACGGTGTCACCGAGGCGCGGTCCCGGCGGGATGGCGATCTCCAGGCGCTGGTCGTCGCCCCGGGCAGCCTCGGCCTCGGCCTGCAGCTTGTCGTAGGCGGCGAGGCGGGCCTTGCCCTTGGCCTGGCGGGCCTTGGGCGCCATCCGCACCCACTCCAGCTCGCGCTCGAGGGTGCGACGGCGGGCCTCGTCCTTGCTCTGCTCGCGGGTCAGGCGCTCCTGCTTCTGCTCGAGCCACGACGTGTAGTTGCCCTCGAACGGGAAGCCCTTGCCGCGATCGAGCTCGAGGATCCACTGGGCGACGTTGTCGAGGAAGTAGCGGTCGTGGGTGATCGCGACGACGGTGCCCGGGTAGTCCCGGAGGAACTGCTCCAGCCAGTCGACCGACTCGGCGTCGAGGTGGTTGGTCGGCTCGTCGAGCAGCAGGAGGTCGGGGCGGCTCAGCAGCAGCCGGCACAGGGCGACCCGGCGGCGCTCGCCACCGGAGAGCGTCGTGACGTCGGCGTCGTCGGGCGGGCAGCGCAGGGCGTCCATGGCGATCTCGACGTTGCGCTCGAGGCTCCACGCGTCGGCGGCGGCGATCTTGTCCTCGAGCTCGGCCTGGAGGACGCCGATCTTGTCGTAGTCGGCGTCGGGCTCGGCCCACATCGCCATGACCTCGTTGTAGCGGTCGATGATCGACTGCACGGCGGCGACGCCGTCCATGACGTTGCCCTTGACGTCCTTGGCCGGGTCGAGCTGCGGCTCCTGGGCCAGGTAGCCGACCGTGAACCCGGGGGTGAGGCGGGCCTCGCCGCTGTAGCCGTCGTCGAGGCCGGCCATGATCTTGAGCAGGCTCGACTTGCCGGCACCGTTCGATCCGATGACGCCGATCTTGGCGCCCGGGTAGAAGGAGAGCGAGATGTTCTCGAGCACCTGGCGGTCCGGCGGATAGAAGCGGGCGAGCTTGTAGCAGGTGTAGATGAACTCGTGGGCCATGTCGGCGTTCGAGGCTACCGGAGCCCCTGCGCTGCGGCCCGGGCGACGGTTCGGGCACGGCGGGGCCCGACGACCAGCTTCTGTGGGAGGGAACACGCGCTACATCGACCTGTTCCCTCCCACAGAGCGTCATCGGCGCGCGTCTGTGGCTTCGTAGCCTCGGCGGCATGGCCCGCACGATCGCCACGAACACGACCGTCGACCGGGAGGGGATGCTCGAGTTCGTCCGGCCGCGCCATCACATGGTGCTCGTGACCCGGCGCCGAGGTGGCGAGCCGCAGCTGTCGCCGGTCACCGGCGGCGTCGACGTCGCCGGCCGGATCGTGATCTCGACGTACCCGGAGCGAGCGAAGGTCGCCAACCTCCGGCGTGACGACCGGGCGTCGGTGATGGTGCTGTCCGACGAGTGGAACGGCCCGTGGCTACAGATCGACGGGACGACCGAGGTGCTCGACCTGCCCGCCGCCCTCGAGCCGCTGGTCGACTACTTCCGCGCCATCAGCGGTGAGCACCCGGACTGGGACGAGTACCGCGCCGCGATGGTCGCCCAGGGCAAGTCGTTGCTGCGCATCACCCCGACGCGCTGGGGCCCGATCGCCACCGGTGGCTTCCCCGCCCGCCTCGCCGACGGCTGACCGCGGAACGACGCGGCCTGGCGCTCAGCCGGCCTGGTCGGCGCTGCGGGCGGCCAGGCGGCGCATGCCCTTGAGCCAGCGGTCGGGGTCGGTGGCCTTGCGCTCCACGTACGTCTGCACCTCAGGGTGGGGGAGGATCAGGAACCGGCCATCGCGCACGGCGGCGGTGACGACCTCGGCGACGTACTCCGGCTCGACGATCCCGTCGGTGCCGCCATCGCCGAGCTGGCGCGGCGCCATCGCCGTGTTGACACCCTGCGGGCACAGCACCGAGACGCCGATGCCGTCGTCGCCGTGGGTGATGGCGATCGTCTCGCACAGCTTGATGCACGCCGCCTTGGTGACGCTGTACGGGGCCGAGCCGACCGCGGCGAGCAGGCCGGCGGCGCTGGCCGTCGAGATGAGGTAGCCCTCACCGCGCGCGAGCATCGACGGGAGCACGGCGCGGGCTGCGTAGACGTGCGCCATCACGTGCAGCTCCCACTGCAGCTGCCACGCCTCGTTCGACGCCTCGACGAGCCCGCCAGCGCCGCCGGCGCCGGCGTTGGAGAAGAAGATGTCGATCGGGCCGATCTCGGTCTCGACCCGCTCGACCAGCGCGTCGAGGGCGGCCTCGTCGGTGACGTCGAGCTCGACGCCGAGGCAGCCGATCTCCTCGCCGACGGCCCGCGCCGTCTCACCGTTGCGATCGGCAACGACCACGTGACGGGCGCCGAGGCCCATCCAGTGGCGGGCCACCGCCGAGCCGATGCCGCCACCGCCGCCGGTGACGATCGCGATGCGGTCCTTGATGTCCATTGCGTGCTCCTTGCGAAGTAGAGAAGACGACTCAGCCGCAGGCGCCGCTGCCGAGGAGGCGCGACACCTCGTCGACGTCGAGCCCGAGCACCTCGGTGAGCACCTCGAAGGTGTGCTCGCCGAGGCAGGGGGCCGGGAAGCGAGGCCCGTTGTCGTACCCACTGATCCGGTACTGGTGGCCCTCGTACGGCACCTCGCCCATCTCCGGGTGCTCGAGGCGCCGGAAGAACGAGCGGTGGGCGAGCTGCGGGTCCTCCATGTGGTCGCTCGAGCGCTGCACCATGCCGGCCGGGACGCCGGCGCCCTGCAGCAGCAGCATCAGCTCGCGGGGCTCGTGCTGCGACGTGAACGCACCGAGCTCGCGGTCGATGTCGGCCGACGCGGCCTGGCGCCCGGCGAGCGTCTCCAGCGTCGGGTCCGTCGCCCACGCCGGCGCACCCAGCACGGCGACCAGCGACCGCCACTGATCATCGGTCTCGACCGCGATCGCGCACCACTCGTCGACTCCCGCGCACGGGTAGGCGTCGTGCGGGGCGCGGTGCGGGTCGTGGTTGCCGTTGCGTCGGGCGTTGCTGCCGGTCACCTGGACGTCGAGCAGCTCGGGGGCGAGGAAGTGCAGCGCCGACTCCATCTGGGCCTGGTCGATGAACTGGCCTTCGCCGGTGCGTCGGCGGTGGTCGAGCGCAGCGAGCAGCGCGGTCGTGAGGAACCGGGGCGCGATCGTGTCGGTGTAGGCGTTGAACGGGCCGGCCGGCGGACGGTCGTCCCAGCCGGTGATCTCGTAGAAGCCGCTCACCGCGGCGGCGTGGTAGCCGTAGCCGGCGAGGCGGGCGGCCGGGCCGGTCTGGCCGAGCAGGCAGGTCGTCGCCATGATGATGCTCGGGTTGAGCTGCCGAGCGACGTCGTAGCCGAGGCCGAGCTCGCCCATCGTGCCGGCGGTGAAGGAGTCGAGCGCGATGTCGCACCACTCGAGGAGCTGCTTGGCGAGGTCGAGGCCCTCCGGGTGCTTGAGGTTCAGCTGCAGCGACAGCTTGGACGTGTTGAACGACCCGAAGAACTGGCAGCGGTTGATGCCGGGCACGTCGTCCATGAACGGGCCGACGAGGCGCAGGCGATCGGCCGGCGCGTCGCTCTCGATGTGGACGACGGTGGCGCCGTGGTCGGCGAGCGCCTTGGCCGTGATGGGTCCGACGCCGATCCAGGAGAAGTCGGCGATCTTCACGCCCTCCAGCGGCAACCGACGGGTGGCCGGCTCCGGGGCCCGGGTGCGGGCGGTCACGATCGGCGGCTGCAGCGAGCCGAGGACCTCGGCGGTGTGCTCGCCGACGGCCGGCGTCGGACGGTTCCGCGCCAGCGGTGTCGCGCTCGGCCTTGACGAACGCACCGGGCGCCCGCAGCGTGCGACCGCTCGGCAGGCTGACCTCGTCCCAGTACTCACGGGCCGCCAGCTGCTCCATCGCCATCACGTCGGCGACGGTGTTCACCGGGGCGATCGTCACGTTGCGGGCGATGCCACCCTCGAACAGCTCTTGCTTCGAGTGCGTGGCCAGGAACACGACGATCTGCTCGCGGACCTCCTCCAACGGGATGACGAGGTCGTCGGTCGTCAGCATGCGCGCCTCGTACGTCGCCCAGTTCTCCTGGGCCGCCCACTCGGCGGTGACGGCGCCGCTCTCGACCATCCACGGCACCATGCCGACGAGCGTGGCCGACGTCGCGATCAGCACGACCTCGCCATCCGCGCACGGGTAGCACAGCGGTGTCGTCAGCGTGCTCAGCTGCAGCACGGTGCCGTTGCGCTCGATGTCGCGGCCCTGGATGGCGTGGGCGACCATCGCGTTGAGCCCGGTCCAGAACACCGCCGCCTGGACCGACACGTCGACGAACTGGGCGTCGCCCGTGGCCACGCGACGGTGGTGGGCGACCAGCGCGCCGAGCGCGCTCTCGGCCGCCGCGTGGTACCACGTCTGCGGGACGGTGATCCGCACCGGCCGGCGATCGGGCTCGCCGTTGAGGGCCATCGCCCCGCCCATCGCGGCGATCGTCAGGTCGGTCGCGAGGTGATCGGCGTACGGACCGTCCTGGCCGAACGGCGACAGAGCGACGTAGACGAGGTCGGGACGGACGTCGGCCAAGGCGGCGAACCCGAGCCCCCGGGCGTCCATCACGCCGGGCCCGGCGTTCTCGAACACGAAGTCGGCGGTGGCGACCAGGTCGAGGAAGCGGCGGCGGTCGGCATCGTCGGCGAGGTCGAGCACGACGCTGCGCTTGCCGCGGTTGAAGGCGTGGAAGCGCAGGCTGGCGAGCTCGGCCGGCTCGCCGTCGACGAGCTGGCCCTCGTGGCGGGACGCCGCCCCGCCCGGCGGCTCGACCTTGACGACGTCGGCTCCCAGCCCGGCCAGGATGGCGGTCGCCAGCTCGGCCCGGCCGTCGGTCAGGTCGAGGACACGGTAGGGCGCGAGCATCGTCGCTTCGGTCGGCACGCCGGGCATGTTCGCACGGTCGGTACCAGGCAGGTGAACGCAGGCAACCTCAGTGGGCGCCGTTGGTCTCGGCCGTCTTGATCTTCGACTCGAGGTGGCTCGGGAGGATGTCGTAGTGGTCGTGGACGGCGCTGAACGTGCCCCGGCCGCCGGTCAACGACCGCAGCTCGACGGCGTAGCGCTGGATCTCGGCCGCCGGCACCAGGGCGACGATCTCGTGCCGGCCGTCGCCCGTCGAGCTGGTGCCGCTGACCCGCCCCCGCCGCGAGTTGAGGTCGCCGAGCACGTCGCCCTGGTGGCCCTCGGGCACTCGGACGGTGAGCAGCGAGATCGGCTCGAGCACGGCCGAGCCGGCCTTGGCGAGCGCCTCCTTGAGGCCCTGCGACGCGGCGGCGCGGAACGCCATGTCGGAGGAGTCGACGGAGTGGAACTTGCCGTCGAAGCACTCGACGCAGACATCGACGACGGGGAAGCCGTGCACGCCGCCCGACGCCATCGTCTCCTCGACGCCGCGCTGCACGGCCGGGATGTACTGCTTCGGGATCGTGCCGCCGACGATCGAGTTCTTGAACTCGGTGCCGTCACCGCGCGTCTTCGGGGTCACCCGGAGGCTGGCGACGGCGTACTGGCCGTGGCCACCGGACTGCTTCTTGACCTTGCCCTCGGCCTCGGCGGTGCCGACGATCGTCTCGCGGTACGGCACCCGCACCTCCTCGGTCTCGACGTTCACCCCGAACTTGCGGGCCAGGCGCTCGAGCGCGACGGCCACGTGGGTGTCGCCGGCACCACGGAGCACCGTCTGGCCGGTCTCCTCGTTGCGGTCGACGACGAGGCCCGGATCCTCGGTGAGGAGGCGCTGGATGGCCGCCGAGAGCTTGTCGTCGTCGGCTTGCGTCACCGGCTTGAGGGCCAGCCCGAAGACCGCAGGCGGCGGATCGGGCGGGGCGACGCGCACCGGCTGGTCCTTCGGGGCGAGCGTCGTCCCGGTGTGGGTGTCGGACAGCTTGGCGACGGCGCCGATGTCGCCGGCGACGATCCGGTCGGCGGTGAGGTGGTCCTTGCCGCGCAGGTGGAACAGGCCGTGCATGCGCTCCTCGGTGCCGCTGGCCGAGCTCACGAGGCGCTCGTCGACGGCCACCGTCCCGCAGAGCACCTTGAACATCGACACCTGGCCGACGAACTGGTCGGCGACCGTCTTGAAGACGTAGGCGAGTGGCTTGCCCGTCGGGTCGGCCCCGACGTCCACGGTGACGCTGCCGTCGCCGTTGCCGGCGGCGACGCTGGTCGGGCGGTCGGCGGGGGAGGGGCCGAGCTCGCAGATGAAGTCGGCCAGCCGGTCGACGCCGACGCCGGTCAGCGCCGAGCCGCACAGCACCGGGAACTCGAGCTGGTCCAGCAGCTCGTGGGCCAGCGTGCGCTCCAGCTCGGCCGCCGTGGGCACGTCGCCGGACAGGTAGCGCTCGAGCTGCTCGTCGTCGCCGGAGACGATCTCCTCGACGAGCTCGTCGTGCAGGCGGTGCTCTTCATCGGCGACGTCGTCGGGCAGCGGTTCGGTGTGGTGCTGACCGTCGGGCTCGTACTCGAAGCCCTGGTCGGTGAGGACGTCGGCGATGCCGTGCAACGTCTCCTCCTCACCGAGCGGCAGCTCGAGGGGCACGAACCCCGAACCGAACATGGCGCGCAACTGGTCGAGCGTCCGATGGAAGTCGGCGCGCTGCTTGTCCTCCTTGTTGACGAACACCATCCGGGGGATGCCGGCGGCGGCAGCGCGGGCCCATGCCGACTCGGTGCCGACCTCGACGCCATCGACGGCGCTGACGACGAGCACGACCAGGTCGGCCACCGAGAGCGCGGCGTCGACGTCACCGGCGAAGTCGGCGTAGCCGGGCGTGTCGATGAGGTTGATCTTGTAGGTCTCGCCGTCGGAGGCCTTCCAGTCGAACGGCGCCACGGCGAGCGACAGCGACATCGTCCGCTTCAGCTCCTCGGCCTCGGTGTCGCACACCGTCGTGCCGTCCTCGACCCGCCCCGCCCTGGGCACGACCCCGGATCGAACGAGGAGCGCTTCGGCGAGCGTCGTCTTGCCGGCCCCGCTGTGGCCGAGCACGGCGACGTTGCGGATCTTGTCGGTCGACGGGTTGTTCAATCCTGACCCCCCAGGTCGTTGGAACCGGACCCCGGCCGTGACTGTAGTGAGCCGCCGAACGACCGGGAAACGGGAGGTGGACGGCGATCCTGGGCCCGGCCGCCCCTGCTGCGACCGGTACCCTGGACGGTCGTGAGCGCGCCGTCGACAGACTCGGACTTCGGGACCAACTCGTGGTTGGTCGAGGAGATGTACGAGCAGTTCCGGGAGGACCCGAACTCCGTCGGTGAGGCGTGGCAGGAGTTCTTCGCCGACTACAAGTCGACCAACCCCGCCCTGCAAGCCCACGCCTCCGCCCCGACCCCCGACGAGCTCGACGACGAGCCAGCCGCGACCGCGTCACCAACGGCGAACGGTGCGACCACGACGGTTGCGCCGGCGCCGCCCACTCCCGTGACCCAGGCGCCGGCCGCGTCCACGGTGGCGACGGCGCCAGCAGGGCCGGCGAAGGCACCCGGCGCGCCTGCGGCGCCCGTCGCGACGGGGCAGCCGGGCGAGCCGGCCAAGGAAGAGGGCCAGCCGATCAGAGGCGTCAGCGCCACGATCGCCGCCAACATGGCGCGCAGCCTCACGGTGCCGACGGCGACGAGCTTCCGGAACGTGCCGGCCAAGCTGCTCGAGGTCAACCGCAAGGTGATCAACGGGTACCGCCAGCGCAGCGGGCTCGGCAAGGTGTCCTTCACCCACCTCATCGGCTTCGCCATCGTGCGCGCCATCGCCGACGCCGTGCCGGTGATGCGCAACACCTTCCTCGAGGGCGCCGACGGCAAGCCCCGCCTCGTGAAGAACGAGTCCGTCAACCTCGGCCTCGCCGTCGACGTCGAGAAGTCCGACGGCAGCCGCACGCTCGTCGTGCCCGTCATCCGCGACGCCGATCACCTCGACTTCGCCGGCTTCCTCGGCGCCTACGAGGAGCTGATCCGCAAGGTCAAGGCGAACAAGCTGACCGTCGACGACTTCCAGGGCGCGACCGTGTCGTTGACCAACCCGGGCACGATCGGCACCGTCCAGAGCGTGCCCCGCCTGATGCCCGGCCAGGGTGTCATCGTCGGCGTCGGCTCGATCGACTACCCGGCCGAGTTCGAGGGCGCCGACCGCGCCAACCTCAGCTCGTTCGGCATCTGCAAGGTCGTCACGATCACCTCGACGTACGACCACCGCATCATCCAGGGCGCCGAGAGCGGCATGTTCCTGAAGCGGGTCCACGAGTTGCTGCTCGGCGAGCACGGGTTCTACGACGACGTGTTCGCCGCCCTCGGCATGCCGTACCAGGCGGTGCGCTGGCGCCCCGACGTCAACCCGATCGACCGCGAAGAGGCGATGCTGCACAAGCAGATGCAGGTCGCCACCTTGATCCGCGTCTACCGCGTCCGCGGCCACCTCATCGCCGACCTCGACCCGCTCCGCTGGAAGGAGCCGGTCATGCCCAAGGAGCTCGACCCGCTGACGTACGGGTTGACGATCTGGGACCTCGAGCGGGAGTTCCTCACCGGCGGCGTCGCGGGCAGGGACAAGATGGCGCTCGGCGACCTCCTCGGGGTGCTCCGCGATGCCTACTGCCGCACCATCGGCATCGAGTACATGCACATCCAGGACACCGAGGAGCAGCGCTGGATCCAGTCCAAGGTCGAGGCGGCGCAGGCGCCGTTCGACAAGGAGGCCAAGCGCCGCATCCTCGAGCGCCTCAACGCGGCCGAGGCCTTCGAGAAGTTCCTCGCCACGAAGTACGTCGGCACCAAGCGCTTCGGGCTGGAGGGGTCGGAGTCGGCGATCCCGATCCTCGACGAGGTGATCTCGGCCGCCGCCGACGCCGGGCTCGACTCGGCCGTCATCGGCATGGCCCACCGGGGTCGGCTCAACGTGCTGTCGAACATCATCGGCAAGAGCTACGACGCCATCTTCCGCGAGTTCGAGGGCCACCTCGACCCGTCGTCGGTGCAGGGCTCCGGTGACGTCAAGTACCACCTCGGCGCCAGCGGCAAGTACGTCGCCCCGTCAGGCGCCGACATCATGCTCGAGCTGGCGGCCAACCCGAGCCACCTCGAGACCGTCGGTCCGATCGTCGAAGGCATGGTGCGGGCCCGCCAGGACCAGGTCGATCCGCCCGGTTCGTACCCGGTGCTGCCGATCCAGATCCACGGCGACGCCGCGTTCGCCGGTCAGGGCGTGGTCGCCGAGACGCTGGCCATGAGCGACATCACCGGGTACCGCGTCGGCGGGACCGTGCACCTGATCATCAACAACCAGATCGGGTTCACGACAGCGCCGGAGTTCGCCCGCTCGTCGCTCTACTGCAGCGACGTCGCCAAGACCGTGCAGGCGCCGATCTTCCACGTCAACGGCGACGATCCCGAGGCGTGCGTGCGCGTCGCCCGCATGGCCTTCGAGTACCGCCAGCGGTTCCACAAGGACGTCGTCATCGACATGTGGTGCTACCGGCTGCACGGCCACAACGAGGGTGACGACCCGAGCTACACCCAGCCGCTGATGTACAAGGCGATCGGGCAGCACCGCAGCGTCCGCAAGCTCTACGTCGAGGCGCTCGTGAAGCGGGGCGACATCACGCTGGACGAGGCCGAGCAGGCGCTCGCCGACTTCCAGGCCAAGCTGCAGGTCGCCCTCGACGAGACCCGCGCCGCGGCCATCGTCCCGGTCAAGGCGGCCAAGCCCCCGAAGCCGGTCGGCGTGCTGCCGCACATCGAGACCGGCGTGCCGCGCGAGACGATCGATCTGATCTTCCACCACCTCACCGACTATCCCGAGTCGTTCATCGTCCACCCGAAGCTGGGCCGCCAGTTCGACACCCGTACCAAGCTGTACGAGGAGGACGGCGAGGTCGAGTGGGCGACGGCCGAGTCGTTGGCGTTCGGCTCGCTGCTGCTCGAGGCGCACAGCGTCCGCCTCGCCGGCGAGGATTCCCGGCGCGGCACGTTCAGCCAGCGCCACGCCGCGCTCGACCGACTACGAGACGGGCAAGCCGTGGATCCCGCTCACCGACATCCCCGGCGCCGAGGGCACGTTCTGGGTCTATGACTCCCTGCTGTCGGAGTACGCCGCGCTCGGGTTCGAGTACGGCTACGCCCACAGCAACCCCGAGGCGCTGGTCCTGTGGGAGGCGCAGTTCGGCGACTTCATCAACGGCGCCCAGATCATCATCGACCAGTACCTCGTCGCCGCCGAGGACAAGTGGAACCAGCGCAACGGCCTCGTGCTGCTGCTGCCCCACGGCTACGAGGGACAGGGCCCGGAGCACAGCTCGGCCCGCATCGAGCGCTTCCTCACCGCGGCGGCCGAGGACAACATCCAGGTCTGCAACGCCACGACCGCCGCGCAGTACTTCCACCTCTTGCGCCGCCAGGTGCACACCGAGCGGCACACGCCGCTGATCCTGTTCACGCCGAAGCAGGGGCTGCGGATGCGCCAGACCCGCTCACCGATCGAGGAGCTGACCCACGGGTCGTTCCAGGAGATCGTCGACGACCCGTTCGTGACCGACCGCGACGCCATCCGCCAGATCGTGTTCTGCAGCGGCAAGGTGGCGTGGGACGCGATGGCCGAGCGCGACAAGCGCCAGGCCCCCGTCGCCGTGGTGCGCGTGGAGCAGCTGTACCCGTCGCCGCTCGAGCAGCTCGACGCGCTCCTGGCGTCGTACCCGAACGCCCGCCAGCTCGTCTGGCTCCAGGAGGAGCCGGAGAACATGGGCGGCTGGAAGTTCGTCGAGAGCCGGGTCTGGCGGGTCAAGGAGCGGGGCTACGACTTCCGCCACGTCGCCCGCGTCGAGTCCGGCAGCCCGGCCACGGGGTCCAAGGGCATCCACGACCAGGAGCTGGCCGATCTGATGGACGAGACGTTCGGCGGTCTCTGACCCGCGGCCTCCCGTTCGCGTGTGATCGCGAACTGCTAGAACCACGAACGGGAACGACCGCCGCCCTGTCCAGGACCGGCGACGATCGAGGGAGATGTTCGTGACGTCGATGCCGCCGCCGCCGATGCCGCCGCCACCCGGCGGTGGGTCCAGCTCGGGGGCGTCCGCGCACCTCGGGGAGCCACCTGGCGAGCACGACGGCAAGCTGGCGCTGATCTTCGGGATCATCGGCATCTTCATCGGCGTGCTGTCGCTGGTCGCCCTGTACTACGCGTTCAAGGGCCAGCGCGAGGTCGAGGAGCAGGGCGCCGAGGTCGGATCGTCGCTCAAGGCCGGGCGCATCCTGGCGTGGGTGTCACTGGCCCTGTTCGTCCTCACGATCCCGATCGCGATCATCGCGGCGACGACGGGCTGAGGGGGCGCTGATGGCCATCGTCAACACCGGGCTCACGAAGCGGTACCGGGACAAGCTGGCGGTCCAGGACCTCAGCTTCTCGGTCGAGCCGGGTCGCGTCACCGGCTTCCTCGGACCGAACGGCTCAGGGAAGTCGACCACCATGCGGATGATGCTGGGCGTCGACGTCCCGACGTCCGGCCAGACCCGCTTCGACGGGCAGAAGTACGAGGACCTGCAGTACCCGGGACGGGTCGTCGGCGCGATGCTCGACGCCCGCTCGATCGACGCGTCCCGTTCCGCTCGCAACCACTTGCGCTGGATCGCCGCCTGCGCTCGGATCTCCGACCAGCGGGTCGACGAGGCCCTCGACCTCGTCGGCCTCACCGCCGTGGCCGGTCGCAAGGTCGGCGGCTTCTCGCTCGGCATGCACCAGCGCCTCGGCATCGCCGCCGCCCTGGTGGGTGACCCGCAGTACATGATCCTCGACGAGCCGACGAACGGCCTCGACCCCGAGGGCATCCACTGGATGCGGGAGTTCTTCCGTCGTTGCGCTGCAGAGGGTCGGGCCATCCTCGTCTCGAGCCACCTGCTGTCGGAGCTCGAGCTGTACGTCGATCACCTCGTCGTGATCGCCGCCGGGCAGCTCATCACCGAGGGCAGCCTCGCCGACTTCACCAGCCGAGCCGGCACCACCGAGACGGTGCGCGTCGGCAGCCCGACGCTCGACCAGCTCCAGCAGATCCTGACCTCGCGTCAGCTCCAGGTGATCGCCCAGGACGGGGTGCTGCTCGTCACCGGCACGTCGGCGGCGATCGTCGGCGACATCGCGGCGGCCAACGGCATCACCATCCACGAGCTCACGACGCTGCGCGAGTCGCTCGAGGACGCCTTCTTGCGGATCACGTCCGGACGCGGCGAGTACCGGTCCGGTGACGGAGAGCCCGGCGCGACCGAAGGGACGGCGTCATGAACAAGCTGATCCGGGCGGAGTGGATCAAGTTCCGCTCCAGCCGCTCGAACTGGATCCTGCTCCTCGTCGGTGTCGCCGTGTCGCTCGTCATCGTCGTGCTGTTCGTCAGCCTCTTCGGCAACAGCGTCGGCGACAGCGTGGCGGACACGTCGACGCTGAAGCGGGCCGACCTCATCAGCGCCGGCTCGATCATGTCGCTGATCTTCATCTCGATCGTCGGCGTGCGGGTCTTCGGCAACGAGTGGCGCACCGGCACGATGCAGAGCGCTGCCATCGCCGCGCCGATCCGCGCCGAGCTGTTCTTCGCCAAGTGCGCGCTGATGGCCGTCGTGGCGTTCGTCTACGGCGTGATCTGCTCCGGCCTCTCCATCGCCGTGGTGTTCATCGGGCTGACCGGCAAGGACTACTCGATCGGCTTCGACGACCCGGACGTGCTGCGCATCTCGCTCGGGCTCGTGGTCGCGATCGTCCTGTACGGCCTCATCGGCGTGTGCGTCGGGTCACTGTTCAAGTCGAACGCGCTGGCGACGGCGCTGGTGATCGCGGTGCCGAGCGTCGTCGAGGGCGCCCTCGGCGCGATCATGCCGGGGGACTCCGGGCAGTACCTGCCGTTCACGGCGGCTCAGGCCATGCTGACCGCCGACAACAACGCCCTCAGCCCGCTGGAGGGCGGTCTCGTCTTCGCCGGGTTCGCGGCGGCCATCGTCGTCGCCGGTGAGATCGTGTTCGGCCGACGCGACCTCGGCTGACGCTCGTCAGGACGCAGACACCGGGCTCGTGATCTCCACGGTGTAGCCGGCCTTCACGTCGCCCGTCACGGTGGGCTCCTCGTTGGTGGTGCCGTCGCTGAAGACGCCGTCGGACTCGAGTGAGACCCGGGTGTAGTTCCCGGCGCTGTCGGCGTAGCGGGCGTCGGCGTAGACGGCCTGGTTGGCGGCGTCGGGCAGGGCCAGCTGCGACGTGGCGATCTTGTTGTCGGCGTCGGTGATCGAGGCCTCGGACGGATACACCTCGTAGTGGATGTGCGGCCAGCGGCCGGCGTAGCACGCCGGGTAGATGCTCGTGAACGTCACGGTCCCATCGGCATCGGCGATCTGCACGCCACGCAAGTAGTTCTCGTCCGTCGCGCCCTGCGAGTAGAGCGAGTAGCGGCCCTCGGCGTCGCAGTGCCACACGTACACGGCGGCGCCCTCGAGCGGGGTCTTGTCGGCGACGTCGATGATCGTCATCCGCAACGTCATCGGCACGCCGTCGGCGGTGCCGCTCGCCGAGCCGAACGACGACGTGATGTCGCTGCGCACGACCCCGGTCTCGGTGAGGGCGTTGACGCCGTTGCTGCCGTCGCCGGGATACGGCCCCGCCGTCTCCTCCGGCACCGCACTCAGACCGCTCTCCGGGCTCGTCGTCGTGGTGCCGCCGCCGCCTCCGGGCCCTCCGCCACCGGGCCCGCCGCCACCGGGAGGCCCACCGCCTGGGCCCGATCCGCCAGCCGGCGGTCCGCCCGAGCCACCACCGGGTCCGCCCGAGCCGGCGGGCTCGGTGGTGCTCGTCGACGGCGCGGTGGGCTGCGTGGTCGAGCTCGAGGCCGCGTCGTCGTCGCCGCACGCGGCCAGCAGCGCGGCGGCGCCGGCACCGAGCGCGGTGACCAGCACGGTGCGCCGGCTGACCATCGACCCGAGGTCGAACGCCAGGCCCCGGTGGAGATCGTCGTCGTGGTGGTCGGGCATCGTGCGAGTGTGCCGAGCGGCGGTCGGCCAACGACGTCGATGCCCCGAACTCACGGCGACTTCACAGCTTCGTCGTCCTGCTCTCGGCGCGCCGTGCGGTTGAGCCCGTCGTGCTCGAACGAGACCGTGACCTCCTCGAAGCCCTTGTGGCGCTGGGCGGTGGCGGCATCGCGATAGGCCACCTGGTCGGCGGCGGTCAGGTCGACATTGTCGCTGAAGATCGTCAGCAACGACCGCGGGTACAGGTGCTTGCTGCGCACCACGTTGACCTCGACGCTCAGGACGATGCCGATGGCGATGATGAACGTCCACGCCATCAGCCCGAGCACCAAGGCGAAGACGCCGTACGCGACGCCGGCCCCCTTGACCACCCCGTTGACGTAGGCCGTGCCGAAGATCTGCATCGCCTGCCAGACGAGCGCGGCGAGCACGGCGCCTGGCGCGTTGTGGGAGAACCGCACGGTCCGGGCGGTGGCGATGCGGAACACGGCGCCGAAGATCACCGTGTTCAGGGCGACGGCACCGATCGTCGCCACGATCGCCATCGGACTGGTCAGGCCACCCGTCCCGACGTTGCCAGCCACGATCGACAACGTGGTCGTCGCCAGCACGGCGATGCCGGCCGTCGTCAGCAACAGCAGGCTGCGCAGGCGGGCCTTGATCGGGTTGGGCCGACGGTGCCGCGGCACCGCCCACGCCACGTTCATGGCGTGCTGCAGCGCCTGGGCGACGCCGAGCGCGCCGTAGATCGCGGTGACGGCGCCGATCACGATCGCCGTGGTGTTGCCCTGCAGGCCCTGCGGATCGTTGAGCTGGTCGCCGATGACGGGGAACTGGCCGATCGCCGAGTCCAGGATCTGCTGGCGCAGTTCGTCGTTGTCGCGCAGCACGAAGCCGAGCACCGAGGCGAGCAGCAACAGCAGCGGGAACAGCGACAGGAAGCCGTAGTACGTGATCAGCGCGGCGAGGTACATCCCCTGGTCGTCGATGAACTTGTAGAGCACGGCGAGCGGGAACCCGAGGACCGGGTGGCGCTGCTGGAACCCGTCGATGCGCTGCGATGCGCGCACGGGTGTCAGCTGTCCGGCTCGAAGGACACGCGGTGGAAGCGTCCCCGCTGGTCGTCGTCGACGGTCTCGACGACCGTGCCGATGCGGGCGGTGGCGAGGAGATCGCTCGAGACGGCGACCCGGTCACCGGTCACGGCGTCCGGGAGCAGGTCGACGGGCACCCACGCGCTCTGCTCGTCCTCGCGGAGGTCGAACTGGATCTGTCGCACCAGGGACAGCATCCCCCATCCGGGAGGAAGCGGAACACCACCCTCAGGCGAGGCGCAGACCGAGCACCTCTTCGAGCTCACCGATCGCCTCGGCCGGCTCGCCGACCTTGATCGTCGTCATCCCCATCTCGCGGGCCGGCTTGAGGTTGATGCCGAGGTCGTCGAGGAACACGCACGCCGCCGGTTCGACGTCGAGCAGCTCGCAGGCCTTGGTGTAGAAGCCGAGCTCCGGCTTGCGGATGCCGACCTTGCTCGACTCGACGACGACGTCGAACTTGGCCATCACCGCGGCGACCTCCGGCCGATCTGGAGTCTCGTCGTCGCGCCGCACGACGTTGTTGGTGAGGCAGGCCGTGCGATAGCCGGCGGCGATGACGCCATCGAGCGCCGTCACCATCTCCGGGCGCACGTCGCCGGAGAGCAGCGCGAGGACGTCGGCGCCGGGAACCTCGTGACCGAGGGCCTTGGACTCTTCGGCGAAGACGCGGTCGAAGCCGTCGTGATCGAGCTCGGCGCGCTCCAGGCGGGCCCACGCGTTGAGGTCGGGGTTGGTGGCGTTGACGCCCCGGATGAAGTCGAGCGGGATGTCGTGCTCCGCCTCGTAGCGACGGAACGCCTCGAACGGGCTGGACAGGATCACGCCACCGAAGTCCCAGAGTACCGCTCTTATCACGGGCGGCGACTCTACGATGGGGCCGCGGCCGTCCGACAATCACGTCGGCGCCGTCTGCCTCGCGCCGAGCGCGGACACGACGATCAGAACGACGTAACAACGCATGACCCCAGCCAAGTCCGACACCACGAACGTGGTCGTCGTCGACGGATCCAACATCGCGACCGAGGGCCGGTCGATGCCGAGCCTGACGCAGCTCAACGACGCGGTGATGGCCTTCACCGAAGAGTTCCCCGACGCCGTCGTGACGGTCGTCGTCGATGCCACGTTCGGCCACCGCATCGACAAGTCGGAGCTCGCCGAGTTCGACGCGGCGGTCGCTCACAACGAGGTCGTCGCCCCACCGGCCGGGGCGATCGGTCGCGGTGACGCCTTCGTACTGAGCATCGCCAACAAGGTCGGGGCGCGGATCCTCAGCAACGACTCGTTCCAGGAGTTCCACGGGGAGTACCCGTGGTTGTTCGACGAGGGTCGCCTGATCGGTGGCAAGCCGGTCCCGTTCGTCGGCTGGGTGTTCGTCGAGCGCCTTCCCGTGAAGGGACCGGTGAGCCGCAAGGCGACGCGGTCATCGCGCTGGCGGCGGCCGTGATGGGCGCGACGGTCGGGAGGGTCGGGACGGTCGGGACAACCGGTCGTCGTCGCGCCGCCCCGCGAGCCGCGAAGCCAGCCTGCCGATGCCCGTGCCGTCGGCCCCGCCGCCCGGTGTCCGACGGGGGGAGCGCTCGTCGCCAGCGGCGGCGGCGCCCGCGTCGGTGGCCCCGGAGCGCGCCGCAACCGTCCCGACCGGCGGTCCGGTCAACGACCTGCTGCCGTTCCTCGACTTCGTCGAGCACCATCCGGTGGGCAGCAGCGTCAACGGGGTCGTCGAGTCGTACTCGTCGCACGGCGCCTACGTCGCGATCGGCGACGTGCTCGGCTACGTGCCGCTGCGACTGATGGGCGAGCCGCCGCCGCGCAGCGCGCGTGGAGGTGATGAAGCTCGGCGACGCCGTCACGCTCGTCGTCACCAGCTTCGCCCCGGCGCGGCGCAGCATCGACCTGTCGATCCCCAAGGTCGCGCTGGTCGGCGAGCTCGTGCCGAACCCGGCGCTCGAGGGGATCGCCGAGGAGTTGGCGGCCGCCAAGCCGGCTCGCCGGCGGTCGGCCAAGAAGTCGGCGGCCCCAGAGCCGGTGGCGGCGGCGATCGACGAGGCCGTTGCCGAAGCCGCGCTGGAGGTCGTCGAGGCACCGGTCCTCGCCGCCCACGCCACCTGTCGAGGCGGCGCCACCGGCGCGCGTTCGCAAGGCGGCGACGAAGAAGAAGGCGCCCGCCAAGAAGGCGCCGGCGAAGAAGAAGGCCGCGGCCGCAGCCGCGCCGGCGGTCGCGGTCGCCGCCGCCGCCGCCGCCGCCGCCAAGGCGCCGGCGAAGAAGGCGAGCGCCAAGAAGGCGGCGACGGAGGCGCCGGCCACGAAGGCACCGGCGAAGGCGAAGAAGGCGGCGGCGACGACGACGACGAAGAAGGCACCGGCGGCCAAGGCGGCCGCCGCACCGGCCAAGCGCACGGCGCGGGCGCGTGCCGCGGCGCCGCAGCTGGAGGGCGCCTGATGCGGTTCGCCACCTGGAACATCAACTCGCTCAACGTCCGCCAGGAGCGGGTCGAGCAGTGGCTCGTCGACGTGCAGCCCGACGTCGTCTGCTTCCAGGAGACGAAGCTCGCCGACAGCGCCTTCCCGCAGCTGACGTTCGAGGCGATGGGCTACTCGGCCGCCCACCACGGTGAAGGTCGCTGGAACGGGGTGGCGATCCTGTCGCGGCGTCGGGCTCGACGACGTGTCGTTCGGCTTCGCCGACGGTGCCGAGCCGGACCCCGAGGCCCGCCTGATGACGGCCCGCTGCGACGGCATCACCGTCGTCACGGTGTACGTGCCCAACGGGCGGGCGCTGGACGCCGACCACTACCAGTACAAGCTGGCGTGGCTCGATCGCCTCCAGGCCCACCTCGACGTCGTCGCCCCGGACGACACCCCGTTGCTCGTGGCCGGTGACTTCAACATCGCGCCGACCGACGACGACCTCTACGACCCGGCGGCGTTCGTCGGCCAGACGCACGTCAGCCCGCCCGAGCGGGAGAAGCTGCAGGCCTTGCTCGACCGTGGTCTGACCGACGAGTTCCGCCACGTCCATCCCGACGCCGCCAAGGTGTTCTCCTGGTGGGACTACCGCCGCGGCGACTTCCACGAGGGGCGCGGGATGCGCATCGACCTCGTGCTGGCGTCGGCACCGGTCGTCGAGCGCACCGAGTGGTGCGTCATCGACCGCAACGCCCGCAAGGGCAAGCAGCCGAGCGACCACGCCCCGGTGATCGTCGACCTGCGCGACTGACCGACCCATCGCCACCCCGTACATCTGGGCGCGAATCGTCGCAAACGCCGATCTGGGCGCGAAACCGTCGCAGGAATGCGACTGTTCCGCGCCCAGATCCGGGAGGGGCCCGCTCCCGCCGGCCCGGTGGGGCATCGCTACAGTCGGTGGCCCAGCGCGTGCTGCAGAACCGGGGGAACGCACCGATGCTCGAGACCTACCGCGTCATCGACCTGACCGATGACCGGGGCAACCTGGCCGCCCACATCCTCGCCGGCCTCGGCGCCGACGTCGTGCTGGTGGAACCACCGGGCGGCAGCGGCGGCCGGTTCCGTGGGCCGTACGCCGCCGACGACGTCGACCCCGAGCGCTCGCTCACGTTCTGGGGATGGAACCGCGGCAAGCGCAGCGTCGTCGCCGATCTCGAGACCGCCGAGGGCCAGGCCGTGCTCGCCGAGCTCTGCGCCGGCGCCGATGTCGTGTTCGAGTCGGGCGCCGTCCCGGTCGACCTGGCGGCGCTGCGCGCCGCCAACCCGGCGCTCATCACCGTGTCCATCACCCCGTTCGGCGCGACCGGCCCCAAGGCCGACTGGCCGGCCACCGACCTCACGGTGCAGGCCGCCGGGTGCCAGCTGGCGATGTCCGGCGACGACGACCGGGCGCCGGTGCGCACGGCCGTGCCCCAGGCCTTCCTGCACGCGTGCGCCGACGCGGCCGTCGGTGCGTCGGTCGCCCTGACGGAGCGGGCGACGAGCGGCCGGGGCCAGCACGTCGAGATCTCCGCGCAGCGGTCGATGATGCAGGCGACGCAGAGCTACGCGCTGGCCGTGCCGCTCGGCGGGACGGCGGCCCAGCGGGCGGCCGGCGGCGTCAAGACCGGCGGCCTCGACATCAAGCTGCTGTGGCCGTGCCAGGACGGCTTCGTCTCGGTGACGTTCCTCTTCGGCGCCTCGATCGGCCCGTTCTCGAAGCGGCTGATGCACTGGATCTGCGAGGAGGGCTTCTGCGACGAGGCGACGCGCGACAAGGACTGGCTGGACTACGCCAACCAGCTCTACGACGGGCGCGAACCGATCGCCGAGTACGACCGGCTCAAGGCGATCATCGGCGAGTTCTGCATGACGAGGACGAAGGCCGAGCTGCTCGAGGCGGCCTGCGACAAGATCCTGCTGATCGCCCCGGTGACGACGCCCCACGACGTCAACACCAGCCCGCAGCTCGCGGCGCGCGACTACTTCGACGACGTGCCCGACGAGGCGCTGTCGGAGGTCCCGGTCCATGCGCCCGGGACCTGGTGGCGCTCGACCGCCGTCCCGCAGGTGCGCCTCGGTCGCGCCCCCGGCTCGGCGAGCACACCGCCGAGGTCCGTGACGAAGCGACCACGTGGCGGCCGGACGTGCCGGTGGCCAACGGCGGCGCGGGAGCACGCGCTCGACGGCATCAAGGTGCTCGACCTCACGTGGGCGATGGCGGGCCCGGCGACCACGCGGGTGATGGCCGACTTCGGCGCCACCGTGATCCGCGTCGAGACGAGCGGGCACCTCGACGTCGCCCGCACGATCGGACCGTTCGTCAACGACACCCCCGGCAACGACTCGGGTGGCCTGCTGTTCAACATGACCGCCGGCAAGCGCAGCATCAGCGTCGACCTCGGCCAGGAGCTCGGGCGCCAGGTGCTCGACGACCTCGTGCGCTGGTCCGACGTCATCGTCGAGTCGTTCTCGCCCCGTGGCCGCGCCGCGCTGAACCTCGAGTACGAGCGCCTCGCCGCCCTCCGCCCAGGCCTGATCATGCTGTCGAGCTGCTTGTTCGGGCAGACCGGTCCGCTGCAGCGCTACGCCGGGTTCGGCACGATGGGCGCCTCGCTGGCCGGGTTCTTCCACCTCACGGGGTGGCCCGACCGCCCGCCGTGCGGCCCGTTCGGCGCCTACAGCGACTACCCGTCGCCGCGCTTCGCGCTGTGCGCGCTGCTCGCCGCCCTCGACCACCGCCGGCGCACCGGCGAGGGCCAGTACATCGACTTCTCGCAGGCCGAGGCGTGCGTGCACTTCCTGTCGCCGATGATCCTCGACGACGCCGTCAACGGTCGCTCCGGCACGCGAGCCGGCAACACCGATCCGCACATGGCCCCGCACGGTGTGTACCCGAGCACCGGCGACGACCGCTGGGTCGCCGTCGCCTGCCGGGACGACGACGACTGGCGGGCGCTCGCCGCGCTGATCGACCGCGACGATCTCGCCGGCTTGTCGACGCCCGAGCGGCTGGCGCGTCGCGAGGAGCTCGACGAGATCGTCGGCGGGTGGACGGCCGCCCGCTCGCCCGAGGACGCCATGGACGCGGCGATCGCCGCTGGCGTGCCGGCCCACGCCGTGCAGAACTCGGGGGAGTGCTGGGCCGATCCGCAGCTCGCCCACCTCGGGCACTGGGTGACGCTGCCGCACGCCGACCACGGCACGATCGTCGTCGAGGGCTGCCGGGTCCAGCTCAGCGAGACCCCGGCCGAGGTCGTCGGCGTCCCGCCGTTCCTCGGCCAGCACACCGTCGACATCCTGCTCGGCGAGCTCGGCTACGACGATGCCCGCCTCGGCGACCTGTACGCCGCCAGCGCGCTGGACTAGGAGTTCCCTGCGCGGCCGCTGAGCGGTCACGCTGAGTTTGCTGAGGTGTCGACGGCCGTTCACCGTCGGCGTGCCAAGTTCGGATCCGTCACCACATGCGGGCGGAGCTGCAGGCCAGCGTCGCCCTGTCGACCCGAACGGGAGAGACCCCAATGACCCTCACGCGCCGTCAGATCCTCACCGGCGGAGCCGCCGCCGGCGTCGGCCTCGCCGTCGCCGGAACGATGCCGAGCCTCGGCGCCGGCCACGTCGCCGCCGCCCCGTCCTCGTTCCCGTCGAACGGTCGCTCGAGCGACGGGGGACGTCCGTTCCCACCGTTGCAGGACGATCCGAACGGCATCCTGGCCCTGCCCCAGGGCTTCGCGTACACCATCGCCAGCCGCGCAGGACAGACCGACCTGTCGTTCGGCCAGGGCAAGACGCCCGACCTGCACGATGGCACGGCCGTCGTCGGTGCCGACCGTCGCTCCTTCATCCTGATCCAGAACCACGAGCTCGGGCCCAACCCGTCCCCGTCGCAGTTCGGCGTGCCACACGTGCCCGGGACGGTGTACGACGCCGGCGCGCTCAACGCCGGCGGCTGCACCGTGCTCACGACCGACGGTCGCGGCAACCGGGTCGAGCGAGTGGGTCGGCATCTCCGGCACCGTGCGCAACTGCGCCGGTGGTCCGACGCCGTGGGGCAGCTGGCTGACCTGCGAGGAGACCACGATCACCGCCGGCGCGGCCTGGACGGGTGCTGGTGGGACCGGCACGTACGAGAAGAACCACGGCTACGTGTACGAGGTCTTCCAGGGGCGCTCCGATCAACAGCTCCCCAAGCCGATCAAGGCCTTCGGCCGCTTCGACCACGAGGCCGTCGCCGTCGAGCCGAGCCAGAGGCGGGTGTACCTGACCGAGGACGCCAGCGGGCCCAACGGGCTCGTCTACCGCTGGACGGCCCCGCGCGGCGTGCGGCTGCGGGCCGGCATCGCCAACACGCTCGCCGACACCGCGGGCGCACTCGAGGCGATGCAGATCCTGCTCGACGACGGCAGCGTCCTGCCGGACGTCGCGTACATCACCTCGGCCCAGCTCGGCCGGCCGTTCAAGGTGTCGTGGACGGAGGTCCCCGATCGTGACGCGACGAGCGGCCCGGTCCGCGGCCAGTTCGCCGACGGCACCGTGACGCGCGGCAAGAAGTTCGAGGGCATCTGGAGCACCGACCGCGGCGCCTACATCGTCAACAGCTTCGCGTTCGGCGCCACCGACCTGCCCGCCGACGCCACGAAGCACGACGGCATGGTCTGGTTCTACGACTACGCCGACGAGACGATCACCCTGGTGACGTACTTCCCCCACAACCCGGTCGCCGAGAGCGAGGGGGCGTTCCCGAAGTACCAGGACCTCGTGTTCGATGGCCCGGACAACGTGTCGGTGACCCCATGGGGCACGCTCGTCCTGGCCGAGGACGGCGCCCGGGCCTCCCACGTGCTGAGTGCCGTGCCCGGCGGCCCGGCCTACGCGATCGCTCGGAACCAGCTGAGCAACGGGACGTCGAACGGGAGCCCGACCTACTCGGAGTTCACCGGCCCGACGTTCTCGCCTGACGGCAAGGTCCTGTTCGTCAACATCCAGAGCCCGGGCATCACGCTGGCCATCACCGGCCCCTGGTCCAAGTACCTCGGCTGATCGCGGGCGACGCGCCTGCTCGTCGGCTCAGCGACTCGCCCCGTCGAGGGCGGCGCGGATGCCGGGGAGCAGGCGGCCCGCGGTGAGGACGCCCATCGATGTGACGGCGGCCAGCTCGTCGGCGCTCGTCGGGTGGCCCGCCGCCACCGCGGCCAGGTCGGCGTCCGTGCAGACCTCGTCCGGGAGGATGCCGGCGGCGATGGCGGCCCGATCGCGCCACATGCGCAGCGCGTCGAGCGCCGGGTCGTGCGCCGCCGGCGCCGAGCGCAGCTCGACCGGAGGGGCCACCAGCGGGAGGTCACCAGTGTCGATGTCGGCGATCAACGGGCTCGGCCGGCGCTGGTAGCCGCCGCGTCGCGCCGCCCACGTCAACACGAGGCGGTCCGATGCTCGCGTCACGGCGACGTGCAGCAAGCGCGCCTCTTCATCGCGTGCCGCGTTGGTCGACGCCGAGCGGTGGGGGACGAGGCCGGTCTCGACGCCGGTCACGACGACCGTCGACCACTCACGGCCCTTGGCAGCATGGAACGTCAGCAGGTCGACCCCGCCGTCGTCGTCGCCGAACGTGCTCGTCGTCGCCAACCACGAACGGAAACCGGCACCGTCGCCGAAGGGCTGATCGCGCAGGTAGTCGAGCACGGCCACGGCGACGCGCCGTTCGGCCGCCACCACGGGATCGGCACCGGTGCCGTCGCCGTCGAGCGCGTCGTGGGCCCACGCCCGCAGCCGGCTCGCCGATGGCAGGCCAGCTGCCGCCCGCGCTGCGGCGGCGAGCGGCGTCCCGGCGGCGAGCTGCTGACGGCGCACCGGGATCCCGGCCGCTTCCAGCGCCTTGCTCACCCGCGGCAGTTGGGCGTTGGTGCGGGCCAGCACGGCGACGGCGCCGGCGCGCACCTCGCCCGGGTCGAGGGACCGTGCGACGGCGGCGACCAGCGCGGCCTCGTGCTCCTCGTCGTCGGCGGCGATGACCCGCACCGCCGGACCGTCGCCACGCGCCGACGTCGCCGGGCGGTCCTGGCCGCCGGCGTGCAGCACGGCGACCCCCGCAGCCACCACCTGGGTCGTGCAGCGATGGTTCACCGGCAGGGCGATGACCTCGATCCCGGGGAGGCGGCTGGCGATGTCGAGCAGCAGCGCCGGGTCGGCGCCGTTGAACCCGTAGATCGCCTGCGCCGGATCGCCGACCAGGTACAGGTCGTCCTGCCCGCTGACGATCGAGCCGAGGATCCGCTGCTGCACCGGGTTGAGGTCCTGGGCCTCGTCGACGAGCACGTGGCGGTAGCGGAAGCGCACGGCGTCGGCCCACATCCCGTCGTCCGCCAGCTCCGTCGCGCACATGCCGAGCAGATCGTCGAAGTCGACCACGCCCCGCCGGCGCTTCAACGTCGCGTAGGCGTCGAGGGCGGCGGCGATGCGGTCGGGCTCGGTCCCCCCGCGCCGGCCGGCGGCGCGCGCCGCGGCGACGTAGCTGCTGGGCGGCAGGCCGCGGGCCGCGCTCCAGTCGGCCTCGGCGCCGAGCGTCGCCAGCGGGACGCCGCCGGCGATCTCGGCCAGCAGGCGGGCGCGATCGGCGACGATCGTCAGCGGCTGACGGTCGCGGTCGGCCCAGCGCTGCCGCAGCAGGCCGAGGGCCACGGCGTGGAAGGTCCCGGTCTCGACGTGGTCGCGCACGCCCGATCGGCGCAGCCGACGTCGCAGCTCGCCGGCCGCCTCGCGCGTGAACGTGAGGGCCAGGGTGTGGCGGGCGTCGGCGGTGCCGATCTCGATGCGGTGGGCGATGCGGCGCGTCAGCACCCGCGTCTTGCCCGAGCCGGCGCCGGCGATGACGGCGACCAGCGTGGAGGGCGTCGTGACGGCCGCTGCCTGGGCCGGGGTCAGATCGCCGAGCAGCGCGGGCGGCGGGCGCTCGGGTTCGGCGACCGGCCCCATCCCGGTCACCCTACGGGTCGTCGGGATTATCGTGCGTCCCATGCCCTACCCGACCAAGTTGTTGAACGACAACGAGACCGTCGTCCTCGACCTCCACCCCCACTGGTGGTACTTCGTCGAGGCCGCGGTGGCATTGGTCGCGTCGCTCATCCTCGCCATCGTGGCCCTCGCCATGGGTTGGCCCAGCGGGGCGAAGTGGGTCTGCCTCGTGCTCATCGTGGCCAGCGCGATCTGGCTGCTCGTTCGCTACGTGAACTGGTTGACCACGAACTTCGTCGTCACCAGCGACCGCGTCATCTTCCGGCACGGGACGTTCGCCAAGGCCGGCATCGAGATCCCCCTCGAGCGCGTCAACAGCGTCCACTTCAACCAGGGCTTCCTCGAGCGCATCCTCGGCGCCGGCGACCTGCTGATCGAGTCGGGTGCCGAGAGCGGCCAGCAGCGCTTCACCGACGTCAAGCACCCCGACCGCGTCACCAACACCATCCACAAGGAGATGGACGTCAACGAGGACAAGATGTACGGCGGGCGGCGGGCCGCTGCCGCTGCCGGGACTGACGTCGCCAGCCAGCTGGAGAAGCTCGAGGGGATGCTGCAGCGGGGCACGCTGACGGCGGCCGAGTTCGAGGACCAGAAGCGCAAGCTGCTGGGCTGATCGGGTGCCCGCACCACGGGTCGTGAGCCTCGTCCCGTCGGCCACCGAGACCTTGCTCGCCCTCGGCGCCGACGTCATCGCCTGCACCCGGTTCTGCGAGCAGCCGGGCCTGCCCCACGTGGGCGGGACCAAGAACCCCGACATCGCCGCCATCGTCGCCCTCGCACCCGACCTCGTGGTGGTCGACGAGGAGGAGAACCGCCGCGAAGACGCCGACGCGCTGGCCGCGGCCGGGCTCGAGCTGCTGGTGCTCGCGGTGCGGTCGGTCGACGACGCCGTCGCCGCGGTCGGCGCGCTGGCCCGCCGGACCGGACGCCCGGAGCCCGAGCTCGCCGTGCCGCCCCCGGTGGTCGCCGCGCGGCGGGCGTTCGTGCCGATCTGGCGGCGACCGTGGATGACCATCAACGGCGACACGTACGGGGCCTCGGTGCTGCGGGCCGTCGGGATCGAGCTCGTCACGGCCACGTCACCAGACCACTACCCGACGGTCGAGCTCGCCGACGTCGCCGCCATGGCTCCCGATCTCGTGCTCGTCCCGAGCGAGCCGTACTCGTTCACCGACGCACACGTCGACGAGCTGCGGGCGGCGTTCCCTGACGCGTCCGTCGAACTGGTCGACGGCCAGGACCTGTTCTGGTGGGGCACCCGCACGCCGGGTGCGATCGAGCGCCTCAGACCGGCAGCGCCAGCGATTCGCTGAACTGCTCCAGGGCGTCGACGTCGAACGGCGCCCGCAGCGCCAGGTTGACCTGGTCGGCGCCGGCGGCGACGTACTCGCCGATGCGATCGACGACCTCCTCCACCGAACCGCCGAGCACCCCCGGACGGACCCGTGGTGCGATCGCCCCGAACTGCGCGAGGAGGCTCTCCTCGGTCCAGGCGAGGCCGACGTTGACGGCACAACGGATCTCGGATGGGTCGCGGCCGACGTCGGCGCAGTGGCGGTGCAGCACCTCGCGCTTGGCGGCGAACGTCGGCGGATCGACGAACGGCACGTTCCAGCCGTCGGCGTACTGGGCGGCGATGCGCAGCGTGCGCTTCTCGCCGCCGCCGCCGACCCAGATCGGCACCTTCGCCTGCACCGGCCGCGGCTCGTTGCGGGCGTCGACGGTCGAGAACCACCGCCCCTCGAACGTCGTCGACTCGTCGTGGAGCATCCCGCGCAGGACGGCGATGCCTTCCTCGAGCTGGTCCATGCGCGTGCCGATGGACGGGAAGTCGATGCCGTAGGCGCGGTACTCGACCTCCGCCCACCCGGCGCCGATCCCCATCGCGGCGCGTCCGCCGGAGATCAGGTCGATCGCCGTGATCGCCTTGGCCAGCACGGCCGGATGGCGGTAGCCGATCGAGTACACGAGCGACCCGACCTCGACGCGCTCGGTCTCGCACGCCAGCGCGGCGTGCAAGGCGACGGCCTCGAGGCAGGCGGCGTCGTCGGGTTGGCCGGTGGCCCCGTAGAAGTGGTCCCAGATCGAGATCCAGTCGAAGCCGAGGGCCTCGATGCGCGCCCAGAGCACTCGCAGCTCGTCCGGCGTCGTGTGTTGCAGGCCCGTGTGCACTCCGAAGCGCGTCCCCGTCATGTCGTCGGAACGTAGCCGGGTCCGCGAGACTCCTTCGATGCCGCGCGCATCCGTCGCCACCACCAACCCCGAGCGGATCGACGTCGAGTACGAGACCATCGGGTCGCCCGACGACCCGGCGCTGCTGCTGGTGATGGGCTTCGGCGCCCAGCTGACGGCGTGGGAGGACGGCCTCTGCCGGGCTCTCGCCGGACGCGGCCGCCATGTGATCCGCTACGACAACCGCGACGTCGGCCTGTCGACGCACTTCGACGGCGTCAAGGTCAACGCCCAGGCCGTGATGCGGGCCCAGCTCGACGGCACGGACGTGCCGGCCGTGCCGTACACCCTGTCGGACATGGCCAACGACGGCATCGGCCTGCTCGACGAGCTCGGCATCGCGCAGGCGCACATCGTCGGGGCGTCGATGGGCGGCATGCTCGTCCAGACGATGGCGATCGAGCACCCCGACCGCTGCCTCAGCATGACGTCGATCATGAGCTCGCCCGGCGACCCACGCGCCGGGAAGCCGACCAAGGAGGCGCTGGCGTACCTGATGTCGCCGCCGCCCACCGAGCGCGAGGCCTACATCGCCAACGCCGAGAACGGTCGCATCATCGCCTCGAAGCGGTGGTTCGACCCGGCCAAGGCCCGCGCTCGCGCCGCGGTGTCGTTCGACCGGGCGTTCTACCCCGAGGGCATGTCGCGCCAGCTGGCGGCGATCTACGCCAGCGGTGATCGCACCGCGGCCCTCCACGACCTCGCCGTCCCGTCGCTCGTCATCCACGGGCGCGACGACACGCTGATCACGCCGGAGGGCGGGACGCTGACCGCGGAGGCGATCCCCAACGCCACGCTGTTGTTGCTCGCCGACATGGGCCACGACACGCCCGAGCCGCTGTGGCCGGTGATCGTCCCGACGATCACCACGTTCCAGGACCTCGCCGTCGGCACGCCCGTCGGCGTCTGACGCACCGATTCGACCAACAGGAGGACCCACATGTCCGGACCACTGACCGGTTACAAGGTCATCGAGATCGCCGGCATCGGCCCCGGCCCGTTCTGCGCCATGCTGCTCGCCGACATGGGCGCCGAGGTGATCCGGGTCGACCGGGCCCAGAACGTCAGGGGCGCGGCGCCCGCCGACCCGCCCAAGGACGTCTCGCTGCGCAACCGCCGCAGCATCGCCCTCGACCTCAAGCACCCCGACGGCGTGGCCACGCTGCTCGACCTCGTCGCCGAGGCCGACGCGATCATCGAGGGCTTCCGACCCGGTGTGATGGAGCGCCTCGGCATCGGTCCCGACGAGTGCCTCGCCCGCAACCCGAAGCTCGTGTTCGGCCGCATGACCGGCTGGGGCCAGGAGGGCCCGTACGCCGCGTGGGCCGGGCACGACATCAACTACATCTCACTCGCCGGCTGCCTGGCCCACATCGGCCGCAACGGTGAGGCGCCGGTGCCGCCGTTGAACCTCGTCGGTGACTTCGGCGGTGGTGGCATGTTCCTGGCCTTCGGCGTGGTCTGCGGCATCCTCGAAGCGCAGAAGAGCGGCGAGGGTCAGGTCGTCGACGCGGCGATGGTCGACGGCACGGCGATCCTGATGTCGATGTTCTGGGGCATGTCGCAGACCGGCGTCTGGGACGGCAGCCAGCGTGGCGTCAACCTGCTCGACACCGGCGCCCACTTCTACGGCCCGTACGAGTGCTCGGACGGCGGGTACATCTCGCTCGGCTCGATCGAGCCGCAGTTCTACGCCGAGCTGCTGCGCCTGACCGGGTTGGCGGACGACGCGCAGTTCGCCAAGCAGATGGACAAGTCGCAGTGGCCGGCCCTGAAGGAGCGGCTGGTCGAGGTGTTCAAGGGCAAGACCCGTGACGAGTGGTGCTCGATCATGGAGCACACCGACGTCTGCTTCGCGCCGGTGCTGACGATGGCCGAGGCCGCCGAGCACCCGCACAACGTCGCCCGCAACATGATCATCGAGCGCAACGGCCTCAAGCAGCCGGCGCCGGCGCCGCGCTTCAGCCGCACCGTCCCCGAGGTCACCCGCGACGGCCAGCACCCCGGCCAGGGCAGCCGCGAGATCCTCGAGGACTGGGGCATCCCGAAGGACCGCATCGACGAGCTCGTCGAGTCCGGCGCCGTCGCCGCCAGCTGAGAGCGTTTCGGTCCGGATCCTGGTCGCACTGACGACCAGGATCCGGACGAAAACGATCCGCCGATAGGTTCGGCGGAGCCATGTCGACCATCGTCTTCGTCCATGCCCACCCCGATGACGAGGCCAGCAGCACCGGCGGCTCGATGGCGCGCGCGGCCGCCGAGGGCCACCGGGTCGTCCTGGTCGTGTGCACGAACGGCGACCTCGGCGAGGCGCCCGACGACCTCGCCGACGGCGAGACGGTCGTCGACCGGCGGCGCAAGGAGACGGCCGCGTCGACGGCCATCCTCGGCGTCGCCCGCACCGTCTGGCTCGGCTACCACGACTCCGGCATGACCGGGTGGGAGCAGAACGAGGACCCGGCGTCGTTCTGGCAGGCCGACATCGACGAGGCCGGCGAGCGGCTGGCCGCCGTGCTGCGCGAGGAGCAGGCCGACGTCGTGGTGCTGTACGACTGGCACGGCGGCTACGGCCACCCCGACCACGTGCAGGTCCACCGAGTCGGCCACCGCGGGGCCGAACTCGCCGGCACCCCGCGCCGGTTCGAGTCCACGTACAACCGCGACGCCATGAAGCGACGCATGGCCGAAGGGCCACCCGTGCCGGTCGAGGAGGGGGCGGGCGAGGAGTTCGACTTCGACCCTGACGGACCGGCCGACGACGGCAACCCGTTCGGCACACCCGAGTCGGGGATCGACCTGCGCGTCGACGTGTCCGCGTACCTCGATCAGAAGCGCCGCGCCCTCGCCTCGCACGCCAGCCAGACGAGCGACGTCGGCATGATGATCGCCATGCCGCCGGAGGTGTTCGACGTGTTCTTCGGGACCGAGTGGTTCATCGTGCCGGGCGACGAGCACCACATGCACGACGGCTGGCTGCTGGACCCCGTCTGATGGCGACGGTGCGGCTCGTGCGCCACGGCCGGGCGTCCGGCGGATGGGACGCCGACCCCGATCCCGGGCTCGACGACGTCGGCCGTGTGCAGGCCGACGTGGTGGCCGATCTCCTGGCGCCGCTGGGCGCCGGCGACCTCCCGCACCTCGTCACCAGCCCGCTTCGGCGGTGCCGGGAGACCGCCGCCCCGCTGGCCGCCCGGTGGGGCAGCGAGCCGGTCGTCGAGCCGCTCGTCACCGAGCTGCCCTCGCCGGACGGCGTCCCGTTCGGCCGTCGGGTGCCGTGGCTGCAGGAGGCGATCGCCGGGACGTGGACCGCGCTCGGTCCCCGCTACGTGGCGTACCGCGACGCCTTCGTCGCCTACGTCGCCGGGCTGACCGTGGACACCGTCGTCGTGTCCCACTTCATCGGCATCAACACCGTCATCGGCCACTGCGCCGGCGACGACCGCGTGATGGTGAACCGCCTCGACAACACGTCGGTCACCGTCGTCGAGACGTCGCCCGCCGGACTTGTCCTCGTCCACATCGGCGCCGAGGCCGACACCCAGATCCGCTGATGCTGGCCAACGCCACGATCAGCTGGCACCACGGCGTCGCCATCGCGCTGATCGCCTCGAACGCGCTCGCCGGCGTGTGGTGCCTCGCCGCCCACCGCTACGTCATCCTGCGCGGTTGGCCGCTGTGGATCACCGTGGGCCTCGCCCAGGCGACGACGTTCGCCCAGGCCGGCACCGGTGCGTGGCTGATGGCCCGCGACGACATCGAACCGCCGCAGCTGCACGCCCTGTACGGGTTCTCGGCCATCGTCGCCGTGGGGATCCTCTACAGCTACCGCACGAGCTCGTTCATGAAGGGCAAGAAGTACCTGCTCTACAGCGCCGGGTCGCTGTTCATCATGGGCCTCGGCCTGCGCGAGCTGCTGGCCCTGAGCTAGCGAGCAGTCCCCCGACTCCCTCGAGGGAATGGCGTCATGTCCCGCAGGGGAGGAGGATCGCGGTGATGTCTCGATCCCCGACCGGTGTGACGATCGACGACGCCCGAGCGGTCGTCGCCGGGCTTCCGCGCTCGTATGAAGCAGTCGTGCGGGGGAGCGTCCGGTTCCGCGTGGGCTCGATCGTGTACGCCGCCTTCTACGACGACGAGACGATCATGGGGTTCGCGTTCCCGCGGGAGGAGCGGGAGGTGCTCGTCGCATCGGAGCCCGACAAGTTCCTCCTGCCGCGCCCCTCCGACATGCGGTTCCGGTGGGTCTGCGTCCGCCTCGAGGCGATCGACGTCGACGAGCTGCGTGAGCTGCTCGTCGACGCGTGGCGCATGTGCGTGCCGAAGAAGGTCGCCGCCGCCTACGAGGAGTGAGCGGGCCGGGGCGGAACGGACCCGCACTACGGTCGGTGCCGGACCGAGGGGGTTTGACCATGGCGCACCGATCGATCAACGGCTTCGACCTGTGGTACGAGGACAGCGGGGGAGCGGGCGACGTCATCCTGTTCCACCACGGCTACACGGGCAGCCATGACAGCTGGCCTCCGATCATCGAGCAGCTGCGCGGTGAGTTCCGGTGCGTGATGATGGACGGTCGCGGTGCCGGCGACAGCAGCCATCCCGACGACGGCTACACCATCGAGCAGTACGCGGCCGACGTGATCGCGCTCGTCGACGCGCTCGGCATCGAGCGGTTCACGTACGTCGGCCACAGCATGGGTGGCGGCATCGGGATGTGGCTCGGCCTCGAGCACGCCGATCGACTCGACCGGCTGGTGCTGGTCACCCCGGTCGGGTCGGGCGGCGTCGCCGTGCCGGCGGGGATGCGCGAGGCCGCCGCGCAGCTGTGGCACGACCGCAACGCCGATGAGCTCGTGCGTCAGCGCATCGCCGGCGCGGCGCGCCCCGAGCTCGTCGACGAGGTGCAGATCAAGGAGCGCGTCGACCGCGGGCTGTCGGTCTCGGTCGGCCACTACGAGGGCTCGTGGACGTCGATGGTCGAGTTCGACGTCACCGATCGGCTCGGGGAGCTGACGACACCGACGCTCATGGTCGTCGGCGCCGCCGACGGCCTCGCCCGGGCCAACCTGGAGGACTACCTGCGCCTGCCGAACGCCACCCTGCACGTCTTCAGCCGGGTCGGCCACTTCGTGCCGTCCGACGTCCCCGACGAGCTGGCCGACGTGCTGCGCGACTTCATGCACCACGGCGTGGTGTCGGCGGCGGTCCTGCAACAGCGGATCAACGACACGTCGACCTGACGGTTGCCGGCGCCCGGCGCTGGCCTAGTACGCCGCCTCGAGGACCTCGATCACGTCGGCCGCTCCGGTGACGGGTCGGGGGTTGGTGGCCAGCGCACCGTCGGCGAGGACGAGGTCGGCAACGGCCGGGAACGACTCGCGCTCGACGCCGGCGTCGCGCAGCCGGTGCGGCAGGTCGAGCTCGGCGATGAGCTCCTCGATGCCGCGCGACGACGGCGGCGGTGTCCGGGCGACCGAGCGCGGTCGCGGCGCGGCCGAGCGGGCCCGGCACGGCGGCGGCGTTCCAGCGCACGACGTGCGGGAGGACGATCGTCGAGGCCTCGCCGTGCGGCACCCCGAGGGCGCCCCCCAGCTGGTGGCGGAGGGCGGCGACCATGCCGACGCCGACGCCGACCAGCTGCAGCAGGGTCATCGCCACGGCGACCTGGCAGCGACCGCGCGCCGCGAGGTCGTCGGGGTGGGCGGTGGAACGTGGCAGGTCGGCGTCGAGCATCGCCAACGAGCTGGCGGCGACGGCGTCCGACAGCGGCGTCGCCCGGCGCGAGCACAGCACCTCGATCGTGTCGGCCAGGGCCTTCATCCCGGTCGCCGCCCACAACCCGGCCGGTGTGGCCCGCGTCAGGTGCGGATCGAGCAGGACCCAGCGCGGCGCCAGCGCGGCATCGACGTAGGCCGCGCTTGCGGCCCGTCGTCTCGTCGGTGATCCCGGCGGCGGCCGTGAACTCGGCGCCGGACAGCGTCGTCGGCACGGCGAGGTGGGGCCGCGGTCGCGCCGCGGCCGGTGGTCGTCCACCGGCCGGACGGGGGCCGATGCGCTCGTCGCCCTCGGCGACGACGAGGGCGACGCCCTTGGTGAGATCGACCACCGAGCTGCCGCCGACGCTGACGAACCCGTCGGCGCCGGCCTCGCGGGCCGCCGCCGCAGCGGCGAGGACGACGGTGGCCGGTGTGTGCTCCCGCGACCCGTCGAAGACCCCGGCGACGTCGACGCCGAGGGCGGCCACGACGTCGTCGACGAGCCCGGCCCGCACGACAGATCCGGTCGTCACGACGAACGGCCTGGTGACGCCGGTGCGCGCCAGCAGCTCGGCCAGCTGCGCGGCGACCACGCCGGGTCCGTAGGCGATGCCGTCACCGGGCGGGTGCAGGATGCGCCCGACCAGGGCGGTGTCGTCGACCACGGCCGGATGCTACGGGGGCGGTCGTCAGCCGGCCGACGCCAGGGCCTGGCGGAACGTCTCGGCGGTGTGGTGCACGTCGTAGTCGGGGGCGACGCCCTCGACGAGCACGATGTCGCCGGCGACGTGGTCGGTGCGCAGGTGCAGGATCTCCTGGTAGGCGGGGGAGTCGTACCAGCCCCTGGCGGCCTCGATGTCGGGGAACGTGAGGATGACGAGGGTGCCCTCCCACGAGCCCTCCCGGACCTCGAGGTTCGGGACGTGGACCGCGAAGCGACCGCCGAACGGATCCATCGTGTCCTGGATGCGCTCCAGGTACTCGACGACGTCCTCGTGGAGGGTGGGCGTGCGGAGGTGGGCCACGGCGTAGGCGGGGTTCATGGATCCCATCTTCCACCCGGCGCGTCGCCGAAGCGATGACGTGTCGGGTCATCGCCGCCGCGCCGCGTCGGTGGCGCCGTAGCCTCCTCGACCGTGACGACGAGCGACGTGCGGCGGGACCGCTGGCGCGATGGCGGCCTCGACCGGGTGCCGGTGCCCGGCGTCGCCGGCGAGCTGTGGCTGTGCGGCAAGCACGTCGTCGGCGCCGACCCCGAGGCCGCCCTCGAGCGCATCGGCGGCCCCGGCACCATCGTGTGCCTCAACCAGCGGGCCGAGCTCGAGGACCGCTACCCGGGCTACGTCGACTGGCTGCGCCGCCATGACGGCACGACGGCGCTGTGGTTCCCGATCCCCGACCTCCACGCGCCGGCGCTCGACGACCTGCGCCCGTTGCTCGCCGAGATCGGTCGGCGGATCGCCGCCGGCGACCACGTGCTGATCCACTGCGGCGCCGGCATCGGCCGCGCCGGCACCGTGGCCGTCTGCGTGCTGATGCAACACGGCCAGTCCCGCGACGAGGCCCTCGCCCACGTCGCCGACCACCGCCCGATGGCCGGCCCCGAGGTCGGCGCCCAGCGCGAGCTCGTCGACGAGCTCGCCGCGCTGCTCTAAGACCGGTTCTGTGTCACCGCACTACGTCGTCGACGACATGTGCGGTGACACAAACGGCTGCCGGCCGCCGTGGTTCGAAGAGCTCTGAATGATCGGGATCGGCGAAGTCGTGCTCCGGGTCTGGCTCGGTGCTGCGACCCGTCTTCGTTCTGTGTCACCGCATTCGTCCCCGGGGACTTCCGCGGTGACACAGAGGTTGGCGACGCCGGGGGCGCTGCTTTGGCCGAGCGCGTGGCCACCCGCCTCCGCACCGTGTCATGGGCCCACGTCGCCCAGGTCGGATCCGGGCGGGCTCCGTGACAACAGTCGTCACGGAGCCCGCCCAGATGCCCGAATGGCACGCTGCCCACCCAGACCGCTCCGTCCGACGAGCGGAACCAGTCCGACCGTCCTCCTGACGGACGCTCTGACACAGATACAGACACAGACACGGTCGCCCCGCTCACGCCTTGGTCGCGATCGCCCCTGGTGAATCGACTTCGTCGCGATCGGTGCATATGGCGACATTGGTGACAGGTCATGAGGTTGGGCGGCGTGGGAGGCGGGGTCAGCGGCGTAGCCGGCCGGTGGGCTGGTAGCGGTGGTTGAGGTCGAGTTTTAGGTGTCGGACAAGCTCGCGGTCGGCGAAGACGGTGGCGTAGCGGCCGTCCAACACAACGGTGGCTGTGCAGCCGGCCCATTCGCTGCCAACACCGATGATCCACCGGTCGACTCGCACGGTGCCGCGGTCGGTGATGGTCGCCTGATGTGCCTTGGGGCGCGGCGTCGGGTGTGGCAACGGGGCATCACCGGCGGTGGCGGCCGCGGTGGCATGCCAGCGGGACAGGGGCGTGACCCTGCCGATGCCTTGGTGAGGTCGTTCGTGGTTGTAGTAAGCGACGAACTCGTCGAGGCGGGCTTGCAGCTCGCCGAGGTCGCCGGCCAGGCCGCGACGACGGTCCTGGCGGCGCAGCCACCGCTTCAACGTCTGTTGGAACCGTTCGACCTTGCCGGTGGTCTGGGGGTGATACGGACGACCGGTGATCGGTCGCACACCGGCATCACGCAGCTTGGCTCGACGGAAGAACGCGACCAAAGCGGCGCGGCCGGCGCCCGGGTCCGGCGCCGCGGCCAGACTGACCGGAAGCCTCGGCCCACCTCCTCTTCAGAGCTCTTCGCTCCGGCGCCGCAGCTCCGTCTTGACGGATGCGGCGACACAGAACAGGTCGTTCAGGTGCCGAGGCCCATTCGGCGGGCCAGGACGACGGCGTGTGGACGATCGTTGGCGTGGATCTTGGCGAACACGTTCGAGACGTGGTTGCGCACCGTCTTCGGGCTCAGGAACAACCGACGGGCGATGGCCTGGTTGTCCATCCCTTCGGCGAGCAACGACAGGACGTCGAACTCGCGGTCCGTCAGCTCGGGGAACGGGCGGGTCGGCGCGGCCCGGCGGGCGACGGCCAGCTCGCTGACGGCCTGCGCCAACGACTGGTCGAGGACGACGTCGCCCGCGGCCGCGGCCCGCAGCGCCCCCTCGACGCGCTGTGGGCCGGCGCCCTTCACGAGGTAGCCGCGGGCGCCATCGCGGAGCGCGGTCAGCGCCGTGTCGCTGTCCTCGGACATCGTCAGCATCACGACCCGCACCTCCGGGTGGTGGGCGGCGATCCAGCGGTTGACCTCCAGCCCCGACCCGTCGGGAAGGCGGACGTCGAGGAGCACGACGTCCGGCGCGGTCGCGGCCACCAGGCTGGCGACCTGGTCGGCGCGCTGCGCGTCCCCGACGAGCTCGATGCCGTCCATGTCACCGATGGCCGCCGCCAGGCCCATGCGGAACATCGGATGGTCGTCGACGATGGCGACCCGCAGCGGCGGGGTCACGGCAGCGCCGCCGGGAGCAGCACCTGGACCCGCGTGCCGCACGGCCGGTTCGGTAGCAGCCGCATCGTCCCACCCAGCTCGCCCGCCCGTTCCTGCATCGCCGTGATCCCGACGCCGTGGCACTCGCCGGCGGCGATCCCGACCCCGTCGTCGACCACCTCGATGGTGACGCTCGGCCCGGTCGTGATCGTCAGCCAGCAACGCGCTGCGTGGGCGTGGCGCACCACGTTGGTGAGGGCCTCGGTCACGATGCGATACGTCGCCACCTCGACGGCCGCCGGGAGCTCGACCGGTTCGGTCGGCAGCGTCAGGTGGATCTCGACCGTGTCGCCGAACCGGCGCGAGAACTCGGCGACGGCGCCGAGCAGCCCGAGCTGATCGAGGGCGGTCGGGCGCAGGTCGCGCACGATCCGCTTGAGCTCGACGACGACGGCGTCGACCTCGTCGGCGACCCGGGCGAGGAGGTCGTGGGCCGGCGCGACGGCGGCGCGGTCATCGATCCGTCCGAGCTGGCGGACGGCGGTGCGCAGCCCGAGCGACACCCCGGTCATCGAGGGACCGAGGCCGTCGTGGAGGTCGCGGCGCAGCCGGCGGCGCTCCTCCTCGCGAGCCGACACGACGGCCACGCTCGAGCGCCGCAGGTCGTCGGTGAGCTGGACCCAACCAACGGCCAGGCTCAGCGGCCCGGCGATCTGGGCCAGGATCCGCTCGTCGCGCTCGCGCAGCGATGGCTGGTCGTCCCACCCGAGCACGAGGCGCCCGGCGACCTCGCCGCGATGGGTCAGCGGGACGACCCGATGGTGGGTGGTCGACGGGCCGAGCGCGGCGGCGCGCTGCCATCCGTCCGCGGCGCGCACGTCGATGGCGACGGCGTCGAGGTGCAGCTCGTCGTGGAGGTTGGTGACCAGGACCTGCAGCAGGTGGTCGCCGGTGTCGGCGCCGAGCTGATCGACGATCCGCTGGACGACGGCGAGCGGATCGTCACGGTCCCCGTAGACGAGCCGGTCCACGAGCCAGCGGAGGCGTTGGCGGATCGGCTCGAGGGCCACCGCGAGGGCGCCGGTCACGGCGATCAGCATCCACGTCGGTCCGCTGCCACCGATCAGGGTCCCGAGACCGACGACGACCCCGGTGTACACGGCGACGATGCCACCGACGAGGATCGCCCACTCGAGCGTCCGCCGCGACAGGCCGAGGACCGACGACACGCGGTCGCGCATGGCGGCGACGACCGCCCCGCCGACGAGGAGGGGCACCGTCGCCGCGACGAACACCGCCGCGATGACGTCATTGTCGGCGAGCACCCAGCCCTCGGGCACGACGCTGGCCGGGACCACGCCGATCCAGCCGGCGATCGCGCCGGCCGTCAGCCAGGCCGCCAGCGGGTCGTCGCCGTGGCGCACCGGCCACCACACGCCGACCAGGGCGCCGACGGCGGCGGTGGCCGAGATCGCCACGACCCACACTGCGGTGGCGTCCAGCCACGCCGGTCCGTCGAGGTCGGCGGTCACGACGGTGATGCCGACGACGACCGCGGTGCCGGCGGCGGCCTGGCGGGCCCGTCGCCATGAGCCCGGGCGCACCAGCCACGGCACGACGCCGGCGAGGAGCCCGAGGGTGAGCGGGCGGGTCCAGTCGGCGGCGTCGCCGAGCCAACCGCCGTCGGTTCCGATGCTGTCCTCGTGGCCGCGGTACTGGATCGATGCCGCCGTCAGGATGGCGCCGCCGGCGATCACGACGAACGCCCCGCCGACCGCGCGGTGGCGCCCCGGCGCGGCGAACAGCAGCGCGGCGCCGGCGACGCCGTAGGCGAGGGCGACGACGAACAGCGTGACGAGCCACCAGTTCTCGCCGGTCGGCTCGGCGCCGTCGTTGTCGGTGCGCAGCCACACCACCCAGGCCAGCCCGCCGACGACCGCCGCGGCGGCGACGCCGCACGCGACCCGCGCCGCGAGGGGTGCTCGCACACCGGCCACCGGCTGCTCGTCGCGCTCGACCCATCGCCATCCTCCGTGCCGACCGTACGGCGCCTGGCGTCCCGTCGGGATGGTACCCGTGTCCCTCCCTGCGTCGGGACGAGGTCGGGACATCGGCAACGCCGGGCGGGACCGCAGCCCGATGCGGACGGGACGGTGCGCTTCCCACGATCGCACCAGCCGCCATGAAGGGAGCTGCCATGTCCGCCCGACACATCCGCCCGACTGCAACCGTCCTCGCCGCACTGGCCGTGCTGGCGCCGGCCGGCCTCGCCGCCGCCACCGGCGACCGCCACGCCCGCGACGTGCCCCGCCTCGAAGGTCGCGCCGTGATCCCGGTCGACGTCGTCGCCGACGGCCCGCCGTCTGGCTCGATGATCACCTCGAACAACGGCTACACGTTCCCCGTCGCCGGTCAGCCGGTGGAAGGCCTCTCCGCCATCGTCGAGGGTGAGCGACCCGGCGAGTGGCTGGCGATGGCCGACAACGGCTACGGCACGAAGCTGAACTCGCGGGACTTCAACCTCCGCGCCTACACGATCCGCCCCGACTTCAAGACGGCGCGCGGTGGCACCGGCGCGGTCGACGTCATCGACTGGATCGAGTTCCGCGATCCTCGCCACAAGTTCGGGTTCCCGATCGCCAACGAGGGCAAGCCGGGGCGCGTCCTCACCGGCGCCGACGTCGATCCCGAGTCGATCCAGCGCGGCCGTGACGGCACGCTCTGGGTCGGCGACGAGTTCGGCCCGTGGATCCTGCACTTCGACGCCGAGGGCCGCCTGCTCGAGGCGCCGTACCCGCTGCCCGGCGGGCTGACGTCGCCCAGCCACCCCACGTCACCAGGGACGCTGCAGAACAGCGGCGGCTTCGAGGCGATGGCGATGTCGCCGAACGGCCGCACGCTCTACTCGATCCTCGAGAAGCCCGTTCCTGGTGATCCCGTCGGCACGCGGCGGATCTACGAGTTCGACGTCCGGTCACGCGCGTACGTCGGCGTCGCGGCGACGTACAAGGTCGATGTCGTCGGGCCCACACCGACGAACGCCGATCCGATCCTCATCGCCGACGCCCAGGCCCTGGACGACCACCGCCTCCTGCTGATCGAGCGGGACAACACCGGTGGCGGCCTCACCGCCCTGCATCGCGGGGTCTACTCGGTCGACCTGCGCAAGGTCGCCGCCGACGGCACGCTGATCAAGACGAGGGTCGTCGACCTGACCGCGATCCCGGATCCCGACCTGGTGTCGCTCGCCTCGAGCAACCCCGGCGACGTCGGGGTCGGCGATCCGTACCGCGTGACGTGCGAGTCGATCGAGGCGCTGCGGATCATCGCCCCGAACCGGCTGCTGCTCGGCTGCGACAACAACCTCCCGAACGCCAGCCGTCACCCCGGCGTGGCCGACGGCACCGAGCTGATCACCGTGCGGATCCCGTAACGCCCAGAGCGAACAGGACCCAGCGGGTCTCATGCTCAGCGGCCGGGGTCGTCAGTGGTACGCGAACCACTGACGACGCCGGTCGCTGAGCTCGTTCCGCAGTGGGTGCTGTGCCGCTCTGGGCGTTACAGCCGGGCGTCGAGGGTGTCGAGGGCGACGGTCAGCGAGGCCGGGAGGTCCGAGCCGAACTGGCCGTAGTGCTCGCGGATCTGCGGGACGGCTTGCTTCCACCCCGCGGTGTCGACGGCGAGCAGGGTCGCCAGGTCATCGGGAGCGATCTCGAGCCCGTCGGTGTCGAGGGCGTCCGGCGTCGGCAGCCGCCCGATCGGCGTCTCGACCGCGTCGGCATCGCCGTTGACCCGCTCGAAGACCCACTTCAGGACCCGGCTGTTCTCGCCGAAGCCGGGCCACAGGAAGCGACCGTCCTCGTCCCGACGGAACCAGTTGACGAAGAAGATCTTCGGCAGGTTGGCGGTGTCGGTCGACTTGCCGATCGAGAGCCAGTGGGCGAAGTAGTCGGCGAAGTTGTAGCCGCAGAACGGGAGCATCGCCATCGGGTCGAAGCGCAGCTTGCCGACCGCCCCGGCCTGGGCCGCCGTGGTCTCCGACGCCATGATCGAGCCGAGGAACACGCCGTGCTCCCAGTCGTAGGCCTCGGTGACGAGCGGGACCGTGGTGCGGCGGCGGCCGCCGAACAGGATCGCCGAGATCGGGACGCCCTTGGGGTCCTCCCACTCGGCGGCGATCGACGGGCACTGCGAGGCCGGGGCCGTGAAGCGGGCGTTCGGGTGGGCGGCCGGGGTCTCGACCTCCGGGTTCCACGGGTTGCCCTTCCAGTCGGTGGCCCGCGCCGGCGGCGTGTCGGTCATGCCCTCCCACCACACGTCACCCTCGGAGGTGAGGGCGGTGTTGGTGAAGATGCAGTTGCCCCACAGGGTCTCCATCGCGTTGGCGTTGGTGTCCCAGCCGGTGCCGGGGGCGACGCCGAAGAAGCCGGCCTCGGGGTTGATCGCGTAGAGCCGGCCGTCGTCGCCGAACTTCATCCAGCAGATGTCGTCGCCGACGGTCTCGGCCGACCAGCCGGGGATCGTCGGGACCAGCATCGCCAGGTTCGTCTTGCCGCACGCCGACGGGAACGCCGCGGCGATGTACTTCGACTCCTGCGCCGGGTTGGTCAGCTTGAGGATCAGCATGTGCTCGGCCAGCCAGCCGTCGTCGCGCGCCATCACCGAGGCGATGCGCAGGGCGAAGCACTTCTTGCCGAGCAGGGCGTTGCCGCCGTAGCCCGACCCGAACGACTGGATCTCGCGGGTCTCCGGGAAGTGCACGATGTACTTGTTGTCCGGGTTGCACGGCCACGGGACGTCCTGCTCGCCGGCGGCCAGCGGGGCGCCGACCGAGTGGACGCAGGGCACGAACTCGCCGCTCGTGCCGATGACGTCGAGCGCCTTCTGGCCCATGCGGGTCATGATCCGCATGCTCACGGCGACGTAGGCCGAGTCGGTCAGCTGCACGCCGATGTGGGCGATGTCGGAGCCCAGCGGGCCCATCGAGAACGGCACGACGTACATCGTGCGGCCCTGCATCGCGCCGGTGTAGAGGTCGAGCATCGTGGCCCGCATCTCGTCGGGCTGCCGCCAGTTGTTGTTCGGGCCGGCATCCCGCTCGGAGGTGGAGCAGATGAACGTGCGGTCCTCGACCCGGGCCACGTCGCCCGGATCGGAGTGGGCCCAGTAGCTGTTGGGCCGCTTGGCCTGGTCGAGGGTCGTGAACGTGCCGCTGGCGACCAGCTGCCCGCACAGCTGCTCGTACTCCTCGGCCGACCCGTCGCACCAGTAGATGTCTGCCGGCTGGAGCACGCCTGCCCAGTGGTCGACCCACTGCTTCAGGTTCTCGTTGCCGGTCGTGCCGCTCATCGTGTGCTCGCCTCCAATGTCGTTCCCGCTGATGCGGCGCCGACGCGTGCCGGCGCGGTGAACACCCAGACGCGCGTCATTGCACGCCGGGGGTCTGCATGTCGACCTCGGAGCCCAGGCGCAGCCCAGTGGCGCGGCCGGCGTCGTCGAGGTCGAAGATGACGCGCTGCCCCTGACGGAGCATGCGCAGCACCGAGCCCTCCAGGGCGGTGCTGCTGAGGTCGTAGTCCGCGAAGTCGGTGTCGCACATGACGACGCCGTCCCGGGTCACCGGGTCGTAGGCCTTGACGACGCCCTGCATGACCCTCGGCGCCTTCTCAGCCGACGGTCTCGGTCGGGACGGAGATCGGGGCCTTCGTGATCTTGCCGGACTTGATGCATCCGGTGCACACGTTGACCCGCTTCACCGTGCCGTTGACGAGGGCTCGGACCCGCTGGATGTTCGGGTCCCAACGGCGCTTCGTCCGGCGATGGGAGTGCGACACGGACATGCCCCACGAGGGCTTCTTTCCGCACACTTCACACGTTGAGGCCATGGGTCGTCACCGATCGTCGCTTCGGGGGTGGTTGGGCGTCCCGTAGCAGGGACGAACAGGACGCAAAGGCTAGCGAGCAGGGGCGGAGATGACCACATCATCGAGTCGTCACAGGGCCGCCGTATGGTGGCGATGTGCCGCCGCTCGAGCACCCGCTGAGCCTGCGCGAGCTGAACGACATCCCTGTCGGGCGCCTGAAGGGCGTCGGCGAGCGCAAGGAGGAGTCGCTGGCCGCCGTCGGGGTCACGTCGGTCCTGGACATCCTCACCACCTACCCGCGGCGCTGGGTGGACCGCAGCAACGAGGCGCGGGTCAGCGACCTCCAGCCCGGCGCCGAGGCGCTGGTGCTGGTGACCGTGCGCTCGGCGAAGCGGCGCCAGATGCGCAACCGCCGCACGATGGTCGAAGCCGTGGTGGGCGACGACAGCGGCCGGCTGCACATCGTGTTCTTCAACCAGCCGTGGCGGGAGCGCCAGCTGACGCCGGGCCTGCAGGTCGCCCTGTACGGCAAGGTCGACTCGTACCGCGGCGGCCTCCAGATGGCGAACCCGGTCGTCGACCTGATCGGTGACCGCACCGGCCGCATCGTGCCGATCTACCCGCAGTCCGAGAAGGCCCAGCTCAACACGTGGGAGATCGCCGGCTGGGTGGAGGACGCGCTGCAGAAGGCCCGGCCGCGAGGTCTCGCCGAGCCGGTGCCGGCCGAGGTGCGCCGGCGCCTGGCCCTGATCGATCGCTGGACCGCCCTCCACGACATCCACCTGCCCGAGACGATCGCCGACAAGGAGAAGGCCCGCCGTCGGTTGGCGTTCGACGAGCTGTTGCGGGTGCAACTGGTGCTCGTCATGCGCAAGCGGGCGATGGAGCGCGATGCCGTCGGGATCCGCCACGTGATGGGAGGCGAGCTCGTGCCGCGGTTCCTCGGTGCGCTGCAGTTCCCGCTGACCGCGGCGCAGACCCGGGTGATCGGCGAGATCGACGCCGACCTCGCGGCCCCGCATCCGATGCACCGCCTGTTGCAGGGTGACGTCGGCGCCGGCAAGACCGTCGTCGCCGTCGCCGCCCTGCTCGCGGCCGTCGAGGGCGGGCACCAGGGTGCGCTGATGGCGCCGACCGAGGTCCTCGCCGAGCAGCACGCCACCGGGATCAAGGCCCTGCTGGCCGACCTCGAGGTCCCGACGAAGGGTGACAGCCTGTTCGCCGACCGCCCGCTGCGCGTCGAGCTGCTCACCAACCGCGTCACCGGCGCCGAGCGCAAGCGCATCCTCGCTGGGCTGGCGGACGGCACGGTCGACCTCGCCATCGGCACCCACGCGCTGATCCAGGAGGCGGTGGCCTTCCACAGCCTCGGCGTGGTGGTGGTCGACGAGCAGCACCGCTTCGGGGTGGAGCAGCGCGCCGCGCTGCGGGACAAGGCCGGGGCGGTCGTTCCCGACCTGCTCGTCATGACGGCGACGCCGATCCCGCGCACCGCGGCGATGACGGTGTACGGCGACCTCGACGTCAGCATCCTCGACGAGCTCCCGCCCGGGCGCACGCCGATCGTGACGCGGTGGGCTGCAGGATCGGCCGAGGAAGACGCATGGGCGGCAGTGCGCGCCGAGGTGTCCCAGGGGCGCCAGGCCTACGTCGTGTGTCCGCTCATCGAGGAGAGCGAGAAGCTCGAGGTGGCGTCGGCGGAGGAGACGTACGACCGGTTGCTCGGCGGCGAGCTCGCCGGGCTGCGGCTGGCGTTGCTGCACGGTCGGATGCGACCCGACGAGAAGGAGGCGACGATGGCCGCCTTCCGCGCCGGTGAGCTCGACGTGCTCGTCGCCACGACGGTCATCGAGGTCGGCGTCGACGTGCCGAACGCGACGGTGATGGTGATCCTCGACGCCGATCGCTTCGGCATCGCCCAGCTGCACCAGCTGCGGGGCCGGGTCGGGCGTGGCGCCCACGAGTCGCAGTGCTGGCTGGTCACCGGCGAGCCGGCGGAGGGCGACGAGCCGAGCCCGCGGGTCGCCGCGCTGGTGGCGTCGACCGACGGCTTCGAGCTGGCCGAGGTCGACCTCGACCTGCGCGGGGAGGGGACGCTGATGAGCTCGGCCCAGAAGGGCCGCAGCGACCTGCGCCTGGCGTCGCTGCGCCGCGACCGCGAGCTCGTCCGCCTGGCGCGGGACGCCGCCTTCGACATCGTCGACGCCGACCCGGGCCTGGCGCACAACCCGTTGCTCCTCGACGAGATCGAGCTCCTCCTGACCCCCGAGGACACCGAGTTCTTGACCCGGTCGTGATTCTGACGACGTCGAAGGGCGCTCAGCGCCCTTCAACTGCATCAGAATCGTCGTCCTCCTCGAGGACGAGGTCCCAGCGGTCGAGGCAGTCCTCGCAGCGGTAGGCGACGATGTCGCCGGGCTCCCACGGCGCGGCCGAGCCGTCCTCCGGGTCGACGTGCGGGGCCGACAGGAGGTGGGCCCGCCCGCCGCAGTCGATGCACGTGATGACGGGGGCCGGCTCCAGCACCCGACCAGTGTGCCGGGAGGGGCAAGATGCCCGACCATGGCCGACAACCGTCAGATCCTGATCCGGTCGCTGCCGAGCGGCGCCCTGGCCGCCGACGACTACGAGCTCGTCACGACGCCGGCGCCGGAGCCCGGTGACGGCGAGGTCCTCGCCCGCACGCTCGCCATCACGATCGGGGCCGGGCAGCGGGCCGGCTTGCAGGGCAGCGCCAGCTACGCCGGTGCGCCCGTCACCGGCGTCGTGATGGGGGGCAGCGGCGTCGGTCGCGTCGAGGCGTCGAACGCCGACGGGATCGCCGTGGGCGACCTCGTCACCGGTCCGACGGGCTGGCAGGACTACGCCGTGTTGAAGGCCAAGGACGCGCGCGTCGTCGATGCCGGCGTCGACCCCGCGCTGCACCTGTCGCTGTTCGGGATCAACGGGCTCACCGCCTACTTCGGCCTGTTCGACGTCGGCGCGCCGCAGCCCGGCGAGACCGTCGTCGTGAGCGCGGCGAGCGGGTCGGTCGGCCACCTCGTCGGCCAGATGGCGCGGATCCACGGCTGTCGCGTCGTCGGCATCACCGGGTCGGATGCCAAGGGCGAGGTGCTGACCGGGCAGCTCGGCTTCGATGTCGCGGTCAACCATCGTTCGGCCACGTTCCGCGACGATCTCAAGGCGGCGACGGCCGACGGCATCGGCATCTACTTCGACAACACCGGCGGCGACATCCTCGGCTCGTGCCTGCGGCGGATGGCGCCGCACGGCCGCATCGTCTGCTGCGGCGTCGTGTCGCAGTACGACACCAACGATCCCCAGCCCGGTCCACGCGGCATCCCCGGCCTGCTGGTCAACAACCGCGTGCGGATGGAGGGCTTCTTGGTCTTCGACTTCGCCGACCGCTACGACGACGGCCGGGCCCAGATGCGGGCCTGGCTCGAGGCCGGCGACCTCGTGTCACTGCACGACGAGGTCACCGGCCTCGACGAGGCTCCGAACGCGTTCGTCGACCTGCTGGCCGGCGGCAACGTCGGCACCCGCATCGTGCGGGTCGCCGAGTAGCCGCCGGCGCGGTCGTCGCGAGCGTCAGGTCGTCGACGTCGCCGGGGCGCACTTCCCGAGCGCCGCGAACAGGTCGTTGGTCAACGACTCGTCGGCGTCGAGCCCGGCGTCGCCCTTGGTCGCCGACGTCACGAACAGGCGCCGCAACAGGTCGTCGTCGATGGCGTCGCTGATGCAGTCCTCGTCCACCTCGGTGCTGGCCGAGATGCTGCGGGCGAACTCGGCGCGGATGTCGACGTCGCACTCGCCGTAGGCGTCGTACATCTTGTTGCCCTCGCTCTCGGTCAGACCGAGGGCGGCGAGCTGCTCGTTGTCGGTGTCAGCACGGACCTGGTCCGGCGTGACCCCCTTCTCCTTCAGCCGGTCCACGCCGATCACGTCCAGCCACTTCGGCGCCACGCACTTGGCCTGCTCCTCGGTCATCTGCAGGCTGTCGCTGCCACCCTGCGTGAACTGGGCCTCGATCGCCGCCAGGTACTCCTCCTCGGTGGCGCCGCTCGCGTCGCCCCCACCGGCCGAGCTGCCACCCGTGGTCGTGGCCGAGGCGCCGGCCGTCGTCGTCGCCGCGTCACCGCCCTTGTCGTCGTCGTCACCACACGCGGCAGCGGACAGCGTCAGCAGCCCAACGGCGGCGGTGGCCAAGGCAACACGAATCTTCATCGTTCTCCCTCTCAGTCGTTCCGTTTCGCCCGACGTCGGCGCAGAACATACCGACGTGCCGTACCGTTCGCTGTCATGCGCGTCGTTGCCGGGGAGCTCCGCGGCCGGCGCCTCGTAGCGCCTCCGGCGACGACGACCCGGCCCACCACCGACAAGGTCCGTGAAGCGGTGTTCAACGTCCTGGGCAGCCTGGACGTCGTGATCGGCGCCCGCGTCATCGATCTGTACGCCGGCAGCGGCGCCCTTGGCATCGAGGCGTTGTCGCGCGGCGCCGACCACTGCACGTTCGTCGAACGCGATCGGGCGGCCGTGCGGGCCATCGACGAGAACATCGCCACACTCGGGCTGCGGGACCGCGCGCGCGTCGTCGTGGGCGATGGGATCGCGACCGCGGCGGCCGTTGAGGCCGACCTCGCCTTCGCCGACCCGCCCTACGGCTTCGCCGACTGGCCGCGCCTGCTGCGCGCCGTGCGGGCGCCGCTCCTCGTCGCCGAGGCCGAGGCCGAGGTCGCCGAGGAGGTCGCCGTCGCGCAGGGCTGGGAGCGCGGCCGGATCAAGCGCTACGGCCGCACGTGGGTGACGCTGCTGCACCGCCCCGACGAGGAGACCGACCAGGCCTGACGCTGGCGCGGCCGCTGGTCAGCTGTCCGGCACGGCTCCCGGGCACTTGGAGAAGACGCCGAGCATCTGACCCATGAGGTCCTCGTCCTGCTGCAGCGCGTCACTGCCCTTGGTGAACGTCGTGACCATCAGCCGCTCGACGAGCTCGTCCGGCAGGGCGTCCTCGACGCACTTCTTGTCGTCCGCACTGATCTCGCTGTCGCTCGACAGGCTGTCGATGAACAGGGCCTTGAGGCTGACGTCGCATGCCGAGAAGCTGTCGACCAGCTCGGTGCCCTGGGCGTCCGTCAGCGCGAGCTCGTCGAAGTCCATGTCGCTGTCGGACGCCATGTCCTCGGGCTTGACGCCCTTCGCCTTGAGCGTGTCGACACCGATCGCGTCGATGAACTTCGGCGCCATGCAGTCGGCCTGGCTGCTGGTCAGCTGGAGCTCCTGGCCATCGGCCATCATGCTCTTGCGCAGCTCGTCGACGTAGGGCTTCGCCTCGGCCGAGACGGCGCCGCCGCCGCCACTGCCGCCGTCGTCGTCGTCACCGCACGCCGCTGCCATCGTCGAGAGCGCGAGCACGCCGACCAGTCCGTACGCCACACCAAGCCGCATCGTCATCTCCTCCGTTGATCCCGCCCGATGACGGCGCCGAACCTAGCGACGCCCTGCCCGCTACCCACGGGAATTGCGGGAGGGCGACGACCGGGTCTGACGCGGGACGTCCGACGGCATCGCACTACGGTTTCCACACCCATGGCGACCGTCCTGTACCCCGGCAGCTTCGACCCGATCCACCTCGGGCACCTCGACGTCATCGAGCAGGCCGTCGAGCTGTTCGGCCACGTGACGGTCGCCGTGATGCACAACCGCGAGAAGACCGGTGGCATGTTCAAGGTCGAGCAGCGCATGGAGCTGGTGCGGGACTCGGCGGCCGAGGCCGGCATCGCCGAGCACGTCGCGGTCGCCGCGCACGCCGGGCTCGCCCTCGACGTCTCACGCGAGGTCGGGGCCGCGTTCATCGTGAAGGGGCTGCGCACGGCGGCCGACTTCGAGATCGAGCAGCAGATGGCGCTGACCAACCACTCGGTCAACGGCGTGCGCACCGTCTACCTGCCGTGTCGCGCCGATCTCGGGTACATCAGCAGCCGTTTCGTCCGCGAGATCGCCCGGTACGGTGGGTCGGTCACCCACATGGTGCCGCAGTGCGTCGACCGAGCGCTGCGCGAGCAGTTCCAGGACACCGAGCGATCCGAACCGACCCCATGACGTACGACGACGACGACGAGTTCGACGACTACGACGACATCGACGACGAGTACCCCGAACCGGGCGAGGGGTACGTCGGCGACGCCGAGACCTTGCTGCGCCGCTCGATCGACATCATCGCCACGGCCCCGACGATGCCGCTGTCGTCGTCGCCGCGCATCGATCGCGACGAGATCATCGAGCTGCTCGAGGAGGCGCTGCAACGCCTGCCGGACGAGCTGCGCCAAGCCCGCTGGATGCTCAAGGAGCGCCAGGAGTTCGTCGCCAAGACGCGGCGCGAAGCCGACGAGCTGCTCGAGGCGTCGCGCGTGCAGGCCGAGCGGATGGTGCAGCGCACCGAGGTCGTGCGGGCGGCCGAGCAGCGGGCGCGACAGGTCATGGAGACCGCAGAAGCCGACGCCCGTCGCCTCCGCCACGAGACCGAAGACTTTCTCGATCAGCGACTCGGGAGCTTCGAGATCCTGCTCGACAAGCTGCAGAAGACGGTCGGTGCCGGCCGCCAGCGGCTGTCGATCGGCTCGGCCCCGATGGCGGTGGACGACGACGTCGAGGAGGACGACCCCACGAAGGGGTTCTTCGACCAGGACCGGTGACGACCGTGCGATCCGCCCTGCTCGTCAACACGGCCGAGTTGGCCCACCGGCCGGGCTCGGAGCGCCACGTCGACGTGGCCCTGCCGTTGGCCGACCTGGACATCGACGACCCGCGCCTGGCCGGCTCGGTCGGCGTCGACGTCACCCTGTTGTCGACGATCGACGACATCATGGTCACCGGACGGCTCGCCGTGGCGTGGTCGGACGAGTGCCGGCGCTGCCTGAAGCCGCTGTCGGAGACGCTCGTCGTCGAGATCGACGAGCGCTACGCCGAGGCGGACCCGACCGGTCGCCGCCAGGTCGATCCCGAGGCCTTCCCGATCGAGCACGGCCAGATCGACCTGGCGCCGATGGTGCGGGCCGAGGTCCTCCTCGCTGTGCCCGACGCCCCGCTGTGCCGCCCCGACTGCGCCGGCCTGTGCCCGACGTGCGGCGCCGACCGCAACGACGGTCCGTGCGGCTGCGACGACGAGATCCGCGACGACCGCTGGGCGGCGCTCGATCAGCTGAAGAGCGCCCAGGACCCACTGCGCAACGAGCCCAGCGACCCGGTCGAGTAGCCGATCCGCGGAGCAGGATCGCGCGAGACCGAGCACGTGCCGTACGCGCTCGAGCGTGCAACCCACTGGGTCCTGGCCGCTCTGAGCGACACGCCCGCTCCGGCACCGCGACCGATAACCTGTCCGAGCCCTTGACCCGCCGGAGAGCACGATGGCCGTCCCGAAGAAGAAGAAGTCGAAGTCGAAGACCCGCAGCCGGCGTGCCGGCGCCTGGCAGCTCGACGTCCCCTCGCGCAGCACGTGCCCGCGGTGCGGCAACGCCAAGCAGCCGCACACGGTGTGCCCCACCTGCGGTTGGTACAAGAACCGCGTCGCCGTCGACGTCAACGCCTGATCCTCGATCCCTGGCGGGTTCGATGTTGCCGATCGCGGTCGACGCCATGGGCGGTGACCGCTCACCATGGGAGATCGTCGAGGGCGCCAAGCTGGCCGCCGCGGCAGGCATCCCGATCGTGCTCGTCGGCCCTGCCGACCTCGCCTCGCGCGTCGACATCGGTGACCTCCCGCTGATCCCGGCCAGCGAGGTCATCGCGATGGACGAGGACCCTGCCGGAGGCGTGCGCCGCAAGAAGGACTCGACGCTGGTGCGTGCTGCCGAGGCCGTTCGCGACGGTCACGCGTCGGCGATGATCTCGGCCGGCAACACCGGGGCGACGATGGCCTCGGCGCTGCTGCGGATGGGTCGGATCAAGGGCGTCAACCGCCCGGCGATCGCCACGCCGATCCCGGTGATGGGCTCGACGCCCACGATCCTGCTCGACGTCGGCGCCAACGCCGTGGTGCAGCCGGAGTGGCTGGTGCAGTTCGCCCAGATGGGCTCGGTCTACGCCCGCCACCGCTTCGGCATGGCCCGACCGTAGGTCGGCCTGCTGTCGATCGGCGAGGAGGCCGGCAAGGGCGATCCGCTGCGCAAGGAGGCGTTCAAGCTGCTCGAGGCGGCGCCGCACCTCGACTTCATCGGCAACGTCGAGGGCCGCGACATCCTCACCGACACGGTCGACGTCGTCGTGACCGACGGGTTCACCGGCAACGTCGTGCTGAAGTCGCTCGAGGGCTGCGTGATGTTGGTGAAGAAGGCGTTCGTCGACGCCATCGCCAGCGTCGCCGACGGCGCCCACGTCGCGGCCCTGCGGCCGGTGATCGACCCCCTGGTGACGACGCTCGACCCGGATACGTACGGCGGTGCCGTGCTGCTCGGCGTCGGCGGGCGTGTGCGTCATCTCGCACGGATCGACCGGCGCCACGGCCATGCTGAACGGCATCCGGATCGCCGAGGAGATGGTCGCGGGCGGCATCGTGGACGAGCTGCGGCGCGCTGTGCAGTCGACCACGCCCGACCCGCAGTAGCGTGGCCCGCCGATGCCTGCCGAGACCCACGTCGAACAGGGCCCGTTGGGGCGTGACGAGATCTTCGAGATCGTGCGCGACCGCCTGGCCGACATCCTCGAGATCGAGCCCGGGACCATCAGCGAGGGCCAGTCGTTCGTCGACGACCTCGACGCCGACTCGCTCGCCCTGATCGAGCTCGTCGAGGCGTTGGAGTCGGAGGTGGGCGATCGCACCGTCGGGTTCCGCATCGACGACGAGGACCTCGCCGACCTCAAGACGGTCCGCGACGCCGTCGACTACGTGCACGCGCGCGGACCCGGGAGGGCGCCTGACGTCCGAGGTGTTGGCCGAGCGGATCGGCTACACGTTCGTCGATCCGGAGCTGTTGGCGCGCTCGATGGCGCACCGCTCCTGGTCCGCGGAGCACCCCGGCACGATCAGCAACGAACGCCTCGAGTTCTTCGGCGACGCGGTGCTCGGCTGGGTCGTCGCCGACCTCGCCTTCCGCCGCTTCCTCGACCTGCCGGAAGGCGCGCTGACCGGCGTGCGCAAGGGGGTGGTCAACGCGCTGGCGCTGGCCGACGTGGCCGAGGAGCTCGACCTCGGCTCGTTCCTCCTGCTCGGGCGCGGTGAGGACGCCGCCGGCGGCCGCGAGAAGCCGTCGATCCTGTCGGATGCGCTGGAGGCGGTGATCGGCGCGGTGTACGTCGACGGCGGGTCGCCGGCCGCCTACGACCTCGTCGAGCGCCTCATCGGACCGCGCCTGGCGGCCACGGCCGCCAACCTCGATCACCTGGACCACAAGTCCCGGCTGCAGGAGCAGGTCGTGCTCGACGGCGGCTCGCCGCCGGAGTACGTCACGCGCGCCGAGGGTCCCGATCACGCCAAGCTGTTCTTCGCCGACGTCGTCGTCGACGGGTCGGTGATCGGGCAGGGCACCGGGCGGTCGAAGAAGGCGGCCGAGCAGGCCGCGGCTTCCGACGCCTGCGCCCAGCTCGACGCCGCCCGTGCCTGAGCTCCCCGAGGTCGAGACGGTCCGCCGGGGCCTCGCGGATCGCGTGGTCGGGCGGGTCATCGAGCGCGTCGAGGTCGGTCGCGAGCGGTCGGTGCGGCGGACGTCGCGCCAGCAGGTCATCGACGGGCTGACCGGGACACGGATCCTCGACGCCGACCGTCGCGGCAAGTACCTGCTCCTGCCGCTCGACTCCGGCGACGAGCTGATGGTGCACCTGCGGATGAGCGGCCAGCTGCTGCTGGCGCCCGTCGACTCCCCGCGGCCACCGCACACCCACGTCGTGCTGCGCCTGTCCGGGGCGCCGGCCGAGGAGCTGTGGTTCGTCGATCCGCGCACGTTCGGCGAGGTCGTCGTGTTCGACCCCGAGCATGTCGACGTCGAGCTCCCCGAGCTGGCGAAGATGGGCATCGACCCCCTTCGCGACGGCCTCGACGCGATCACGCTGCAGGCCGTGCTCGCCGGCCGGCGGACCCGCCTCAAGCCGCTGCTCCTCGATCAGCACGTGATCGCCGGCATCGGCAACATCTACGCCGACGAGATCCTGCACGCCGCCAAGCTCCACCCCGAGCGCATCGCCGGGTCGCTGCGCCGGCCGGAGGTGGTGCGGCTGCACGACGAGGTGCACCGCATCCTGGAAGCCGCGGTCGGCGCCGGCGGATCCACGCTGGGCGACGCCCAGTACGTCGACCTGATGGGCTCGGGCGGGTCGTACCAGGAGGACCACCGCGTGTACGGCCGGGCGGGGGAACGCTGCATGACGTGCGGCAGGGGGATCATCCGGCGCACCGTCGCCGGCGGCCGCAGCACCCACTTCTGCCCGTGGTGCCAACGCCTCCCGGTCGCCCAGCGCTGAGCCGGCCAACGCACGCCGCGCTGGACGAGGTCCGCGGCGTACGGTCGCGTCCACGGACGGGAGCGTTCCCCTGCAGTGGCCGCTGGTCGGTCGCCACGAGGAGGTCGAGCTGTTCGGCGCGACCCTGGACGAGCCCCGCGCCCACGGGTTCGTGATCCACGGACTGGCCGGCGTGGGCAAGACCCGCCTCGCCGACCAGTGCCTCGCCGTGGCCGATGCCAGGGGTCGCAACGTGGCGCGGGCGACGGCGACCGAGGGCTTGGCGATGATCCCGCTCGGGGCGCTCGCCCACCTGCTGCCACCCGGCATCGGCGACGAACGGGCCGATCTCGTCAAGGTGATGTCGGAGGTCCGTCCGGTGCTCCTCGAACAGGGCCAGCACGGTCGGATGGTGCTCTTCGTCGACGACATGCACCTGCTCGACGCCACGTCGGCGGCGTTCATCGGGCAGCTGCTCGACGCCGACCTGCTGTTCCTCGTCGGGACGGTGCGCGACGGCGAGGCGCTCCCGTCCAGTCTCGACGCCGTCTGGCAGCGGGCCCGCGTGCGCCGGATCGATCTCCGCGACCTCCATCGCAACGGCGTCGACACGCTGCTGCACCTGGTGCTCGGTGGTCCGGTCGAGCGCACGACGATCAACGACTTCTGGGAGGCCAGCCGCGGCAACCCGTTGTACGTCCGCGAGCTGGTGCTCGGCGCGCTCGACGGTGGCCACCTGTTCGTGCAGCACGGCGTGTGGCGACTCGGAGGCCCGCTCATCACCACGCCGCGGCTGCGCGAGGTCGTGGCGGCCCGCCTCCGATCGCTGTCGCCGTCGGTGCTCGACGCCCTGGACCGCGTTGCGGTGTGGGAGCCGGTCGGCCTGGCGATGCTCGAGGACGCCGTCGGGCACGACGAGCTGGAAGCGCTCGATCGGGCCGGGCTGCTGACGGTCCGCGCCGACGGCCGCCGCCAGGTCGTGACGGTGTCGCACCCGCAGTACCGCGAGATCCTGCGCGACCGGATGCCGGTGCTGACGCGGCGCCGACTGTTGCTGGACCTCGCCGCTCGCATCGATGCCCACGGCGCCCGCCGTCGCGACGACCCGATCCGCGTCGCCCTCGCCCGCCTCGACGCCACGGGGACGGCGGACGCGGCGCTCCTCATCAGGGCGGCACGCGTGGCGCGAGTCGACCACGACTTCGTGCGCGTCGAGCGCCTGGCCGCCGCGGCGTACTCGGCCGGGCCGACCACCGAGTCCGGTGTGCTGTTCGGCGAGGCGCTCCACGAGCTCGGCCGCTTCGAGGACGCCGAGCGGCTGTTGGCGCCGGTCGAGGCCGCCGCCGCTGACGACGACCCACTGCTGGCCCACGTCGTGGAGATCCGGGCCCGCAACCTGATGTGGGGACTCGGCCGCGACGAGGAGGGGCTGGCCGTCAACGCCGCCGGCCAGCAACGGGTCACCACGCGCGCGTGCCCGCGAGGAGCTGGTGCTCGACGAGGCGCTGCTGCGCTCCTACGCCGGGCACCCGGCTGCCGCGCTCGACCTGCTGGCCGGCCTCGGACCGCCGTCGGACGTCCGGGCGACGGTGCTGCGGGCGATCGCCGAGGTGCCGGCGCTCATCGCCACCGGGCGGGCGGTGACGGCGGTCGAGCAGGCCCGGCGCGACTACGCCGTGGCCGCGGGTCTCGAGGAGCAGCACACGCTGCCCGACCCGGGCGTGCTGGTCCTGCACCAGATCTACGGGCTCGCCGAAGCGGGCGAGATCACGGCGGCGGCCGAGCTGGCCCAGTTCGCCTACGACGCCACGCCGCCGAGCGCCCCACCGGACGGCCTGATGTGGATGAGCTTCCAGCTCGGCCGCTGCGCCCTGTTGTCCGGTCGACCCGAGACGGCGCGGCGCTGGCTCGGTGAGTCGCTGGCCCGCTGCGACGACCTCGACAACGTCGGTCCGAGCCGGCTGGTGCTCTCGGCGCTGGTGATGGCGCACGTGCTCGCCGGCGCCCACGCCGACGCGCAGGAGGCGGCGGCGCTGCTCGCCTCCCGCCCGCCGTTCCGGTTCACCCGGCCCGAGCAGGAGCTGGGGCTGGCGTGGCTGGCCGTCGCCGAGGGCGACCTGGCGACGGCGCGGCAGCGACTCCTCGACACCGCCGACCTGGCGGCGGCCGCCGGGTACCTGGGCTCGGAGGCGTGGGCGCTCCACGACGTGGCCCGGCTCGGCGGCGCGTCAGCCGTCCACGAGCGGCTGGCCGCGCTCGCCGAACGGGCCGAGGGCGCGCTGGTCAGCGGGTACGCCGCCCACGCCGCCGCCGCGGCGGCCGGTGATCCGGCGGCGCTGGTCGCGGCCGCCGACCGGTTCGAGCAGCTCGGCATGGTGCTGCTCGCCGCGGAAGCGGCCAACGAGGCGGCGCAGGCCTTCCAGCGTCGCGGCGAGCGTCGCGAGGCCACCGCCCAGGAGGCTCGCGCCGCGGCGCTCGGCGCAGCCTGCGAAGGAGCCGTCACCCCCGGCGTCATCGCCCCGGTGGCCGTCTCGCCGCTGACGCCGCGCGAGCGCGACATCGCGACGCTCGCCGCCCGCGGCGAATCGAGCCGGGCCATCGCCGAGCGGCTGGTCGTGTCGGTGCGCACCGTCGACAACCACCTGCAGAACGTGTACACGAAGCTCGGCATCAGCGGCCGCCGGGCGCTGCCGGCCGCCCTGGCGCGAGCCGGCGTCAGCCCGGCGGACGTCCCTCCAGGGCCCCCGCCAGCATCGACTCGCTGATCAGGCTGTAGGCGAGCGTCCACGCCTCCTCGACGGCCGGGGTCCACGCGTCGCCGAGCGCGGCGGCGAGGCTCGCCAGGAGGGCGTCGCCCATCGTGCGGTAGTGGCTGGCCCGCACGCCGTAGCCGCGGTGGCGGGCGCCCAGGGCGGCGGCCGAGGAGCAGAACGCGTCGAGGTCGCGGATCGATCCCACGATGGTCTGCAGCTCCAGCGCGAACCGCTGGCGCTGGATCTCGGGGTCGGACGTGAACATCGCCGCCACCTCGGGGTCGGCGGCGAAGGCCCGCCGGTAGAAGTCGGCCACGAGCTCGTCGAGATCGACGGCCTGCACCGTCGTCTCCACCGTCGTGACCTGGCTCGGCGTCATGGGCCCATTGCACCACCGCCCCATCGCCGTTCGCCTGAGCAATCGTTGCTCATCCGCGCCGATTACTCGGTGTGATCGGCGCGCCGAGTTGAGCAGGCGGTGCTCAGGACGTCGTCGTCCCCGGCGGCGCACCATGCGGCTCATGACCACCACCCCCGATCTCCACGGCACCGTCGTGCTCGTCACCGGTGCCGGGCGCGGCATCGGCCGGCGGCTGGCCCGCCGGCTCGCCGAGCACGGCGCGGCGCTGGCGCTGGTCGCCCGCTCCGGCGACGAGCTGGACGAGACGCGTGAGCTGATCGCGTCGGCCGGTGGCGCCGTGGCGGCCGCGCCCGCCGACGTCACGGATGCCGATGGGCTCCGCGCGGCCTTCACCCAGCTCCGCCACCAGCTCGGGCCGATCGATGTGCTCGTCAACAACGCCGGCGTGCTCGGACCGATCGGGCCACTGTGGGAGCTCGACCCCGACGAGTGGTGGACGACGATGGACGTCAACGTGCGCGGCACCGTCCTCGCCTCCCAGCTCGTGCTGCCGGAGATGGTCGCCACCGGGCACGGCCGCATCGTCAACATCACGAGCCAGGCGGGCGTCCACCGCTGGCCGCTCGTCTCGGGCTACTCGGTGTCCAAGGCCGCCGTCGTCAAGCTCACCGAGAACCTCGCCCTCGAGACCAAGCGCCACGGCGTGAGCGTGTTCAGCGTCCACCCGGGGCTGCTGCCGATCGGGATGGGCGACACGATGGCCGCCCACCGCCCGACGTCCGCCTACGAGGCGCACATCCAGGACTGGACGGCCGCCGAGATCGCCCACGGCCGCGGCGCCGACCCCGAGCGGGCGATCGACCTGCTCGTGCGCCTGGTCGCCGGCGACGGCGACCGCCTCAGCGGCCGCCACCTGTCGGTCCACGACGACCTCGACGCCGTGCTGCGCAACCTCGCCGCGGTGCGCGCCCACGACCTCTACGTCCTGCGCCCCGAGCGCCTGCCGCTCGCCGGCTGATCTCCCCCCAACCAACCCAAACACCCCGAAGGAGGCGTCGTGTCACCGCACCGCCACCCCGTCCCGTCCCTGCCCACCTCCTACCTCGGCCGCCCGGCTTCGGTGTGGCGCGCCGCGCTCGACCGGACCGGCCGCGCCCGCAGCAACAGAGGAGCGCGCTCATGAAGGTCCCGTTCAACGTCCTCGACCTCCTCCACCGTGCCGAGCACGTGTACGGCGACCGCATCGGCGTCGTCGACGAGCCCGACCAACCGGCCGACAGCCTCGGCGCCATGACGTGGCGCCAGGTCGCCGACCACGCCCGGGCGATGGCTGCCGGCCTCGACGCCCTCGGCATCGGCCGCGGCGAGCGGGTGGCGATCGTCTCGCCCAACAGCGCCCGCCTGTTCATCTCGATGTTCGCCGTGTGCGGCTACGGCCGCGTGATCGTGCCGATCAACTTCCGGCTCAACGCCGACGAGATCGCCTACATCGTCGAGCAGTCGGGTGCCTCGGTCCTGCTCATCGACCCCGAGCTCGACGAGGCGCTGGCCGACGTGACGGCGCCGCACCGGTTCGTGCTCGGGCGGGCGTCGGACGACGTGCTGTTCCGCTTCGACCGCCAGCCGCTCGAGTGGGACGACGCCGACGAGGACGTCGTGGCCTCGATCAACTACACGAGCGGCACCACGGCCCGGCCCAAGGGCGTCGAGCTGACCCATCGCAACCTGTACGTCAACGCCCTCACGTTCGGCTGGCAGGCCGGGGTCGACGACCGCGACGTCTACCTGTGGGCGGTGCCGATGTTCCACTGCAACGGCTGGGGACTCGTCTACGCCATCACGGCGATGGGCGGCCGCCACGTCATGCTGCGCAAGGTCGACGGGCCGGAGATGCTGCGGCGCATGGACGCCCACGGCGTCACGTTCATGGGCGGCGCGCCGGCCGTGATCAACACGCTGCTGGCGACGGCCGCGGCCGACCCCGGGCTGGCGACCGGCCGCGGTCGCATGCGCATCGTCGTCGGGGGCGCGCCGCCGCCATCGGCGACGATCGAACGGGTCGAGACCGAGCTCGGCTGGGAGTTCATGCAGATCTACGGCCTGACCGAGACGTCACCGTTGCTCACCCTGAACCGTCGGCGCGCCGAATGGGACGAGCTGACGCCGGGGGAGCGGGCCGACCGGCTCGGGCGGGCCGGCCCGCCGGCGATCGGCGTCCGGCTGGCCGTCGACGACGACGGCGAGGTCCTTGCCAGTGGCAACAACGTGTTCCAGGGCTACTGGGACCAGCCGGTCGAGTCGGACGCCGCGCTGGCCGGCGGGTGGTTCCACACCGGCGACGGTGGCCGGGTCGACGAGCACGGCTACCTGTCGATCTCGGACCGCAAGAAGGACGTCATCATCACGGGCGGCGAGAACGTCTCGTCGATCGAGGTCGAGGACTGCCTGTGCCGCCATCCGGCGGTGGCCGAGGCGGCCGTCATCGCGATCCCGGACGAGCGGTGGGGCGAGACGGTCAAGGCGATCGTCGTGCTGCGGCCCGGCGCGTCGGCGACGCCCGACGAGCTGATCGCCCACTGCCGGGACCGCCTGGCCCACTTCAAGTGCCCGACGTCCGTCGAGATCGTGCCGGCCATCGCCCGCACGGCCACCGGCAAGGTCCAGAAGTTCAAGCTCCGCGAGGCCTACTGGAAGCCGTTCGACCGCGCGGTCAACTGAGGCTCTGTGTCACCGCACACGTCCCCGGGGACGTGTGCGGTGACACAGAACGGCTTCACGTCAGGTCGAGGAAGGCGCGGGCGGCGGGGGAGAGCGGGGCGTCGCGGTGGACGATGCCGATGCGGCGCCACAGGGGCGGGTCGAGCGGGACGACCACCGCGCCGTGGGCGGCGACGATCTCGGCCATCGGTCGCGGCAGCACGGCGGCGCCGGCGCCGGCGAGGACGAGCGGGCCGATCGCCTCCCGCTGATCGGTCTCGACGGCCGCCGTGAGCCGGCGCCCCGACCGACCGAGCGCCGTGTCCAGGGCGTCGCGAGTCGAGGTGCCGACCGGCATCGTCACCATCGGGCGGGCCGCCAGCTCGGCGGCCCGCAGACGCGGTGGGGCCGGTGTTCCGGGCGGCAGGACGGCCACCAGCTCCTGGCGCAGCAGGTCGCGGCTGACGATGCGCTCGGCCCGCACGGGCAGCTCGGTGATGCCGAGCTCGCTGGCCCCCGAGCGCACCCGCTCGAGCAGTTCGTCGGTGTCGTCGGGGTGGGCGAGGCGCACGACGACGCCGGGATGGGCCCGCCGGAAGGCGCCGACGAGCGGCGTCACCGGATCGACGGCAAGCGTCGGCAGGGCGACGAGGTCGAGGTGGCCGGCGGTCACGCCGGCGACGGCACCGACGTCGGCGACGATCGTGGCAACCGCCCGCAGCGCCTCGCGAGCCGCCGGGACGAACGCGTCGCCCGCAGCCGTCGAGCGCGACGCGCCGGCCCAGTCGCTCGAACAGCGCCACCCCCAGCTCGCGCTCGAGCGCGGCGACCGCCTGGGAGAGCGACGGCTGGGCCACGTGGCACGTCGCGGCGGCAGCGGTGAACGTGCCCTCGTCGACGACCGCCAGGGCGTAGCGAAGCTGCCGCAGATCCATAGGTAGATCCTATGGGATCGAGAGTGAACATGTCTTGGACGAATGGTTCGGTCGCCGCTTCACTGGGTGTCGTGCAGTGGCTGGCGATCATCGGCATCGGTGCCGTCGTCGGCTTCCTCGGCGGACTGTTCGGCAAGGGCGGCTCCGCCATCGCCACCCCGCTGCTCGCCGCCGTCGGCATCCCGCCGATCGTCGCCGTCGCCTCGCCGCTGCCGGCCACCGTCCCCGGCACGCTCGTCGCCTACCGCCGCTACCGGCGCCTCGGGCTCGGTGACCCCGACGTCATCCGCACGAGCATCATCGTCGGCGTCCCGGCCACCATCGCCGGCGCCGTGGCGACGCGCTGGATCAGCGGCGACTTCCTCGTCGCCGTCACCGACGCGTTCGTGCTGCTCATCGGGCTCAAGCTCGTGTGCTGGCCGGCGCCGACGGAGGTCGTCCGCGACGAGGTCACCCATCGGATGGCCCGCACGATCGCCGTCGCCGCCACCGTCGGCCTGCTCGCCGGGCTGCTCGCCAACGCCGGCGGCTTCCTCCTCGTGCCGCTCTACCTGGCCGCCCTCAAGCTGCCGATCAAGACCGCCCTGGCCTGCTCGTTGGCCGTCGCCAGCGTCCTCGCCCTGCCCGGGACCATCGTCCACGCCGTGCTCGGCCACATCGACTGGTCGGTGGCACTGGCGTTCGGCCTGGCCTCGATCCCCCTGTCGGGCTACGGCGCCCGGGTGGCCCTGCGCATGCGGGCCGATCGACTCGAGCGGATCTACGGCGGGGGACTCGCCGCCCTCGGGTTCGTGCTGCTGGCGGGGTCCCTCATCTGACGGGAACGGGCCGGTAGGTTCGCTGCCGCTGTGTTCCTGAAGAGCCTCACCCTCAAGGGCTTCAAGTCGTTCGCCGAGGGCACGACGATGGAGCTCGAACCGGGCGTCACCGTGGTCGTCGGTCCCAACGGGTCCGGCAAGTCCAACGTGGTCGACGCCATCGCCTGGGTCCTCGGGGCGCAGGCCCCCAGCTCGGTCCGCAGCCAGAAGATGGACGACGTCATCTTCGCCGGCACCGCCACCCGCTCGCCGCTCGGCCGGGCCGAGGTCAGCCTGACCATCGACAACTCGGCCGGCATCCTGCCGATCGAGTTCAGCGAGGTCACGATCCGCCGCACGCTGTTCCGCAACGGCGACAGCGAGTACGCCATCAACGAGGTGCCGTGCCGGCTGCTCGACGTCCAGGAGCTGCTCTCGGACGCCGGCGTCGGCCGCCAGCAGCACGTCATCGTCAGCCAGGGCCAGATCGACGCCGTCCTCAACGCCCGCCCCGAGGAGCGCCGCAGCATCATCGAGGAGGCGGCCGGCGTCCTCAAGTACCGCAAGCGCAAGGAGAAGGCGGAGCGCCGCCTCGATGCCACCGAGGCCAACCTGCTGCGGGTCCAGGACCTGCTGCGCGAGGTCCGCCGCCAGCTGCGACCGCTCGAGCGCCAGGCCGAGGCGGCGCGCCGCCACGGCGAGCTGATCGGCGAGCTGACCGGGTTGCGCGTCTACGTCGCCGGGCGCGAGCTGGCGACGTTGCGCACCAAGCTCACCGCCCTCGCCACCACCAAGGTCGATGCCGCCACTCGCGAGGCCGAGCTCAAGGAGCAGTTGATCCGCCTCGACACCGAGGTGCTGGCCGCGGGTGCCGAGCTGACCACGCGTGGCGCCGACGACGTCAGCGACCGCCTGCGCCTCGTCGAGCAGCTGCGTGAACGGGCCCGCGGCATCGGCGCCGTGATCGTCGAGCGACGCCGGGCCCGCGAGCGCGATCGCGGCCAGCTGCTCGACGCCGACGTCGTCGCCAGCCTCGAGGGCGACGCCGCTCGCTTCACCACCGAGCTGGCCACGGTGCGCGCCGACCAGGAAGCGCTCGGGCCGGAGCTGATCGACCTCGACCTCGCCGAGGAGCAGTTCGCCGGCGAGCGCAAGGGCGTGCTGTCGCTGTTCGATCCGAGCCCGACGGCCAGTGCGTCGAGCGCCATCGCCGAGGTCCGTGGCGAGTTGCGCTCGCGCCGCGCCGCGCTCGAGCGGGCCGAGACCGAGCTGGCCCGCGCTCGCCGGCGCGCCGACGAGCTGGTCAACCGTCGGGGCGAGCTGGCCCACCGCGTCGTCGCCCTGCAGGCCGACCGCAACGAGTGCGATCAGGTCGCCGGACCGCTGGTCGCCGAGCTCGATGTTGCCGAAGCGGCGGCAGCCGCCGCCGTCGGCGCCCACGAGGACCGCGTCGCCGAGCGCCACCGCCTCGCCGAGCGCGCCGCCGGGCTGGCGTCGCGCGTCGAAGCGCTGCAACTGGCGCTCGATGCCGCCCATGCCCGCGCCGGGGCCGAACGTCTTGCCGGCGTCGACGGCGTGCTCGGCACGCTGCTCGACCTGGTCCGCATCGACGTGGGCTGGGAGTCCGCCGTCGAGGCGGCGCTCGGCGAGGCGGTGACCGCCGTCGTCGTCAACGACCCCACGGCGGCCGGGCGGGCGCTCGAAGCGCTGCGCAGCTCGGACACCACCGGCGCCGTCCTGGCACTCGGTCTGCACGCCCCGGTCGTGCCGTTCGCGCCGGTCGCCGGCGATCTCGTCCGGCCCCACGTCAGCGCCGACGTCGCAGGCGTTGCCACGCTGCTCGACCGCCTGCTCGCCGGCGCGGTGTGCGTGGCGAGCCTGGTCGCCGCCGCCGACCTGGCCACCCGGCAACCGAGCGCCGTCGTCGTCACCCGCGACGGTGACCGCTTCGGTGCCGCCGGCTGGCGCGTCGGTGCTGCCTCCGGCGGGGTCACCGCGGCCGCGTTGGCCGACGCCGAGGCTCGCGCCGCCGAGCTCGCCACCCTCCTCGCGACGTGTGAGGACGGGTGCGCCACGGCCGCCGCCACGCTCGACGATGCCCGCCGCCTCGTCGCCGACCTGATCGCCCAGCGCGATGTGAACGCCGCCCGCGCCGCCACCGCATCCCAGCAGCTGGCCGCCGCCGAAGGGGGCCGGCGCGAGGCCGAGGCCGAGCACGAGCCGCTGCAGGCGCGCATCGACGAGCTCGCCGGCCACCTCGCCGTCGAGGGAGAGCGGGTCGCCGAGCTCGAGCTGCTGCTGCCCGGGCTCGAGGCGGGGGAGGCCGCCGAGGCCGACGCCGCCCGGACCCGCCAACAGGCCCGCGCCGAGCTCGATGCCCGCGCCGCCGTGCTCACCGGCCGCCGCCGGGACCTCGACGTGCGCGCCGGCGGGCTCGCCGAGCGGGCCCAGTTCCTCCAGGACCGCCTCGATGACACCGAGCGCCGACTGGCCGCCGACGCCGAGGCGCGCGTCCTCGCCGAGCAGCGCCGCGTCGAGGTCGAGCGCTCGCTCATCACGCTCGATCGCCTGGCCGCCCTCGTCGAGGCGCACCGCGCCGTCCTCGATGCCCACCACGCCGAGCTCGGCGAGCGTCGCCGTCGCCAGAGCGAGGAGGTGCGCGCCCTGTCGGCCCACCTCGACGAGCTGCGCTCGTCGCGCGCCGCCGCCGAACGCTCGCTCGACGAGGTTCGGGAGCGCGCGCGTCGCGCCGAGGTCGACGAGGCCGAGGCCCGGTTGCGGCTGGAGTCGGCGGTCGAGATGCTGCGCCGCGACCTCGACGTCGAGCCGGACGCCGCCGAAGTCGCCCCGATGCCGGAGCTGCCCGACGGTGTCTCGGCGCCGGCCCGTGTCCGCGAGCTCGATCGTGAGCTGCGCCTGCTCGGTCCGATCAACCCGCTGGCGCTGGAGGAGTTCACCGAGCTGCAGCAGCGCCACGGGTTCCTCGAGGAGCAGCTGGAGGACGTGCGCACGACGAGGCGCGAGCTGAACCGGGTGATCAAGGCCGTCGACATGGAGATCCAGTCGGTGTTCGCCGCCGCCTACGCCGACGTGGCCGCCAACTTCACCGCGCTGTTCGACGGCCTCTTCCCGGGCGGCAGCGGGCAGCTGGTGCTCACCGAGCCCGACAACCTGCTCGACACCGGCATCGAGGTCGAGGCCAAGCCGAGTGGCAAGAACGTCAAGAAGCTGTCGTTGCTGTCGGGCGGCGAGCGCAGCCTCACCGCGCTGGCGTTCCTGTTCGCGGTGTTCCGTAGCCGGCCGTCGCCGTTCTACGTGATGGACGAGGTCGAGGCAGCGCTCGACGACGTCAACCTGCACCGCTTCCTCGGTCTCGTCGCCGAGTTCCGACGCGAGGCGCAGCTGCTCATCGTCTCCCACCAGAAGCGCACGATGGAAGCCGGCGACAGCCTGCTCGGCGTCACCATGCAGCCGGGCGGGTCGTCGAAGGTCATCGTCGAGCGCGTCGCCGCCCGCGCCTGACGCTCAGCGAGTCGTCATCGGGACCGTGAGGTCCGACTCCGCCGCCACCGGGCGACCTCGCGTCGGAAGCTGGGGCCGACGGGGATCGGCGAGATCACGTCGAGCACCAGGCCAGTCGGGTCGCGCGCCATGAAGTGGCGCTGCCCGAACACCTCGTCACGCAGCGACCAGACGACGTCGGCCCCCATCGCCGTCGCCCTCGCGTGGACGGCATCGACGTCAGGGACCTCGACGCTGACCAGGACCCCGGCGGCCTGCGGCGCGAGCGCCGTCGGCACGGTCTCGTGGCCGGCCGTGACGAAGGCCAGCTGCACGGCCGGGCTGATCGGCGAGCGCAGCAGCGTGTACCAGCCGCACTCGAACACGACGTCGAGGTCGAGCAGCGGGGCGTAGAAGTCCCGGGCCGCGTCGACATCGGGGCAGCTGACGACGGGATAGATGCTCTCGACCATGCACCGACCCTCGACCTTCGGGTCGCCCGAAGGTCAAGCGTGGGGACGCTGGCCGCGGATCGTGATGCGGCGCATGCGCCGACGATGCCCCTTGTAGTCGTGGAGGGCGTAGTGCTGGACGCTGCGGTTGTCCCACATCGCCACCGAGCCCGGCCGCCACTGGAAGCGGCACGTCATCTCCTCGGCGGTGGCATGGCGGTACAGGAAGCGCAGGAGGGCCTGCGACTCGCCGCGATGCATGCCCTTGATGCCGATCGTGAACGCCGGGTTGACGTACAGGCCCTTGCGCCCGGTCTCCGGATGGGTGATCACGACCGGGTGCTCGACCCGGCTGACCACCGCGTCGTCGATGCCCTTCGTGGTCATCGCCGTGCTCTGCGTCGAGTAGCCGGCGCCGCCGTACTGCGGGCCGGCCGAGTGGATCCCGATCAGGCCGTCGAGGAGGCCCTGCATCGTGTCGCTCAGCGAGTCGTAGGCGGCGAGCTGGCTGGCGAAGAGGGTGTCCCCGCCGGCCGGCGGGATCTCGACGCCGTACAGGATCGAGCCGAGGTCGGGCTCGGCGAGGAACGTCACGTCGGTGTGCCAGCCACCGCCGAAGTTCACGCGGTCGTCAGGCTCGGTGACCACATCGATGATCTCGGGGTGCTCGGCGTTGGCCTCGACGTACGGGTGTGACCCGAGGTCGCCGAAGTGGCGTCCGAAGGCGATCTGGGCGGTGGGGGAGAGGTCCTGGTCGCGGAAGAAGAGGACCTGGTGGGCGCAGAACGCCTGGCGCAGGTCGGCGACCGTGGCGGCGTCGAGATCGCTGCCCAGATCGAGGCCGCGGACCTCGGCGCCGAGGACGCCGCTCACCGGCGCCACGTCGAACGTCGTCACGACTCGACTCTAGGGCTGTGGCCGCGAGTGGCCGGTAGCGTCGCCCGCGATGGAGTGGATCTTCCTCGTCCTCATCGGGCTCGTCCTGCTCTTCGGGATCGGCGTGCTCGTCGTCAACCGCCGTCGAGCCCAGCGCTCGATCGGCGCACCGTCGACGCCGCCCCGGCGGCCGCCCACCGCACCGCCCCAAGGGCCGGCCGCCGGGACGGCGGTGCTGGACGAGCCAGCGGTCGTCGTCGAGGAGCCGCCGGACGTCGTCGAGCCCGAGGTCCTCGCCCCGCTCACCCTTCGTGAGCGCATGTCGCGCGCCCGCTCGACCCTCGCCGGGGCGTTCGCCGGCGTGCGTGGCCGACGGGGGATCACCGACGAGACGTGGGACGACCTCGAGGAAGGGCTGCTGCTGGCGGACGTCGGTGTCGGCGTCACCACCAACCTGCTCGACGATCTGCGGACGCGGGTCAAGGCCAAGGAGCTGACCGAGCCCGACGAGCTCCTCGATGCCCTGCGCGGCGACATGAAGGACCAGCTGGCGGGGGCCGACCGGGCGCTGCACTACGAGGTCGCCGACGACGGCAGCCCGAACGTGTGGCTGTTCGTCGGCGTCAACGGCGTCGGCAAGACCACCACCATCGGCAAGGTCGCGAACCAGCAGAAGGCCGATGGTCGCTCCGTGTTGCTGGCCGCCGGTGACACGTTCCGCGCCGCCGCCGCCGAGCAGCTCGGGACGTGGGCCGAGCGGGCAGGTGTCGACCTCGTGCGCGGCAACGAGGGCGGCGACCCGTCGGCCGTCGTGTTCGACGCCGTCGAAGCGGCCACCGCGCGCAAGGTCGACCTCGTGCTCGCCGACACGGCCGGTCGGCTGCACACCAAGACCAACCTGATGGAGGAGCTGCGCAAGGTCCGTCGCGTCGCCGAGAAGGGCGCCGGCCGGGTCACCGAGGTGCTCCTCGTCATCGACGCCACGACCGGCCAGAACGGCCTCGCCCAGGCGCGGGAGTTCGGCGACGTCTCGCAGGTGACGGGTGTCGTGCTGACCAAGCTCGACGGTTCGGCCAAGGGCGGCATCGTCTTCGCCGTCGAGACCGAGCTCGGCATCCCGGTCAAGCTCGTCGGCGTCGGCGAGACGATCGACGACCTCGTGCCGTTCGACCCCGACGAGTTCGTCGACGCGCTCTTCTAGCCGGAGCGGCCCGGACCCATTGCAGGCAAGCGCTCAGCGCGTACCTCGAGTCATCGGTTCGCGGTCCGCTGGCGCGGGTAGGCGCTGAGCCCCGGGCGCAGCGCGACCCGGCCGCTCCGGGTGAAGAGATCGACGCCCTGGCGGTTGGCGAGCCACATGGTGGACGCGATCGTGCCGACGACGGTGAGCGCCCCGCCGCCGATCAAGGTCCAGCGGGCGCCCCACTGCTCGGCCACCCAGCCGAGGATCGGGGCGCCGAGCGGCGTGCCGCCCATGAAGATGCACATGTACAGGGCCATCACCCGCCCTCGCATCTCGGCCTGCACGCTCATCTGCACGAAGGCGTTGGCGGTGGCGATCATGACGAGGGCGGTCAGGCCACACAGCGGCAGGACGACGGCGAACGTCCAGTAGGTCGGCATCACGCCGGCGAGCACCTCGGAGGCGCCGAAGGCGATCGCCGTCGCGACGATCACCACCTGCCGCGGCCGGCGTCGGCGGGCAGCCAGCAGCGAGCCGGCGAGCGATCCGACGGCGAGGATCGAGCCGAGGAGGCCGTACTCGCCGGCGCCCTTGCCGAACACCTCGGTCGCCATCAGCGCGGTCGTCATCTGGAAGTTGAGCCCGAACGTGCCGGCGCAGAAGACGATGGCCAGGATCAGCAGGATGTCCGGCCGGGCCCGCACGTAGCGCACGCCGTCGCGCAGCGCGCCCTTCGTGCGCGTGAGCTGCTTGGTCGGGTGGAGCTCGCTGTTGCGCATCATCACCATGCAGATGACGACGGCGCCGTAGCTGACGCCGTTGAGCAGGATGACCCATCCGGTGGCGGCCACGCCGGAGCCCATCGCCGCGATCAGCGCGCCGGCCAGCGCCGGTCCGATCATGCGGGCCAGGTTGAACGAGGCCGATCCGAGCCCGACGGCGTTGGCCATGTACTCGGGATCGACCATCTCGTTGACGAACGCCTGGCGGGCGGGCACGTCGAGGGCCGCGGCCGTGCCGAAGAGGAACGTCAGGAGGTAGACGTGCCAGAGCTCGATCCGGCCGGTGATGGCCAAGAAGCCCATCACGAGGGCCGTGGTGCCCATCAGCGCCTGCGTCCAGTTGAGGACCGTCTTCTTCGCGAAGCGGTCGGCGAGCACGCCGGCGAACGGCGAGAACAGCAGCGTCGGGAGGAACTGCAGCCCGGTGGTGATGCCGAGGGCCCCGGCGCTGCCCGTCAACGCGAGCACCAGCCAGTCCTGGGCCACGCGCTGCATCCACGTGCCGATGTTGGACAGCAGCGAGCCGCCGGCGAACAGGCGGTAGTTGCGGAACTTGAGGGAGGCGAACGTCTTGGACGTCTCGGCTGAGCGGGTCACGACGACGCCAGATCGTCCAGGAGCGGGGCGACCTGGCGCAGCAGGGCCCGTTGCTCGGGGGTCAAGGCGACGAGGCGCTGGGCGAGCCACGCGTCGCGACGGCGGCGGTCGGCGTCCAGCACGCGCTCGGCCTCGCCGGTGAGGTCGACGACGACTTGGCGACCGTCGGTGGCGCTCGGGCGGCGGGTGACGAGGCCGAGCTCCTCGAGGTAGGCGACGGTGCGCGTCATCGACGGCGGCTTGACGTTCTCGTAGGCGGCGATCTCGCCGATCGGCAGGGCGCCGTAGCGGGCCAGCGTGCCGAGCACGGAGAGCTGGGTCAGGGTGAGGTCGTCACCGGTCCGCTCGACGCGCAGCCGCCGCCCGAGCCGCATCACGCCGATGCGCAGGCTCGCCGCCAGGTCGGCCGCGGCCGTCTTCTCCTCCGACACCACCTCCGTCGCCACAGATCGTGAGCCTAGCTACTTAGCCTTGCGAAAGAACGTGCCGGATCCGCCAACTTTCCGCGCCCGCGCCCACATACGGGGCGCGAGCGCGGAAAGTTGGCGGATCTGCCCAGTCGAGGCTTGGCGGTAGCGTCCGAACTGCATGTTCGACAACCTCTCCAACCGCCTCGAGGGGATCGTCAAGCGCATCCGCGGCAAGGGACGGCTGACCGAGGCCGACGTCGACGAGATCCTGCGCGAGATCCGCACCGCCCTGCTCGAGGCCGACGTCAACGTGGGCGTTGCTCGCGAGGTCGTGGCCCGCATCCGCGAGCAGGCCATCGGCGCCACCCGGACGCAAGCCCTCGACCCGAGCCAGCAGGTCGTCAAGATCGTCAACGGCGAGCTGACCCGCATCCTCGGCGGCGAGACGCTGAAGATCACCTACAGCGGCCGTCCACCGACGGTCGTCCTGTTGGCCGGCCTCCAAGGGTCCGGCAAGACCACCAACGCCGCCAAGCTCGCCCGCTGGTTCAAGCAACAGGGCCGCAACCCGCTGATGGTCGGCGCCGACCTGCAGCGCCCGGCCGCCGTCGAGCAGCTGCGCACGCTCGGCCGCCAGATCGAGGTGCCCGTCTTCTCCGAGCCCGGCGATCCCGTGATGACCGCGGCCAAGGGCCTGCAGGAGGCCCGCCGCCTCGGCCGCGACGTCCTCATCGTCGACACCGCCGGTCGCCTGGCGATCGACAAGGAGATGATGGAGCAGGTCCGGATGATCGCCGGCGTCGTCGCTCCGCACTACACGTTCCTCGTCGTCGACGCGATGACCGGCCAGGACGCCGTCGGCGTCGCCCAGGCGTTCAACGACACGCTGGCCATCGACGGCGTGATCCTCTCCAAGCTCGACGGCGATGCCCGCGGCGGCGCCGCGCTCTCGGTCAAGGAGGTCATCGGCAAGCCGATCGCCTTCGCCTCCACGGGTGAGAAGCTCGACGCCTTCGAGCAGTTCCACCCCGACCGCATGGCCGGGCGGATCCTCGGCATGGGCGACGTGCTGACGCTGATCGAGCAGGCCGAGCAGGCCTTCGAGCAGGACCAGGCCGAGGAAGCGGCGAGCAAGCTGATGGAGGGCCAGTTCACGCTGGACGACTTCCTCGAGCAGATGCAGCAGCTGAAGAAGATGGGGCCGCTCGGCGGCTTGCTCAAGATGATGCCGGGCATGCCCAAGGAGCTGAAGGGTGCCGAGATCGGCGACGACGACCTGAAGCCGGTCGAGGCGATCATCCGCTCGATGACCCTCGAGGAACGAGCGATGCCGCAGCTCATCAACGGCTCGCGGCGCACGCGCATCGCCAACGGGTCGGGCACCACGCCGTCGGACGTCAACCGCCTCGTCAAGCAGTTCGGCGAGATGCAGAAGATGATGAAGCGCTTCGGCATGGCCGGGATGGGCAAGAAGGGCAAGAAGGGGCGCAAGGGCGGCGGCGGGATGCCCGGCCTGCCGCCCGGTGGCATGCCCGACCTGCAGGAGCTGATGGGCAGCGCCGGCTCGCCAGGCGGGGGCATGCCGGGGTTCCCCCGATAGTCTCACGTGGTCCTTTGGCACCCGTCTGAAGAAGGTTTCCCTCCATGGCCGTGAAGCTGCGTCTCACCCGCGTCGGCAAGACCAAGCAGCCGCAGTACCGCATCGTCGCCGCGGACTCGCGCTCGCCCCGTGACGGCCGCTTCATCGAGATCGTCGGCCACTACAACCCGCGGACCGATCCGTCGACGCTCTCTGTCGACAACGAGAAGGCCGTGAAGTGGTTGCAGCAGGGAGCCCAGCCGACCGACCGGGTGCGCAAGCTGCTGGAGATCTCGGGTGCGCTCGAGGAGTTCGGCGCCACCAAGGCGTCGACCGCGAGCACGTCATGAGCGACGTCGACGCCGTCGACGGCGATGCCAACGACGGGGACGCGCCGACCGCCGTCGCCGTGCTGACCCACATCGTCACGTCGATCGTCGACGATCCCGACGCCGTCCATGTGGACACGTCCGACAGCAGGGGCAAGGTGCGCCTCGACGTCCGCGTCGGTCCCGGCGACCTCGGCCGTGTGATCGGTCGACGCGGCCGCACCGCCCAGAGCATCCGCACCGTGGTGCGGGCGGCGGCGGCACGCGACGACGTCGACGTCGACGTCGAGTTCCTCGACGACTGATCCGCCCGTGCCAGGCGACGAGCGGCCCGACGGCCTGCTCGAGATCGGACACCTCCGGCGGGCCCACGGGGTGCGCGGGCAGGTCAACGCGCAGCTGGCCAGCGACCGCCCAGAGCGCGTCGCCAAGGGAGCCCGCTGGTTCGCCCGTGGGCAGTGGCTGACGGTCGTCGCCGCATCCCCGCACCAGGACCGCTGGCTGATGACGTTCGAGGAGGTCCGCGACCGGCTGGCTGCGCAACGCTTCACCAACGCCCCCGCCTACGCCGAGCCGCTCGAGGACGACGAGGAGCTCTGGGTCCACGAGCTGATCGGCGTCCCCGTCGTCGAGGTCGACGGCACGGCTCGCGGCACGTGCGTCGCGGTGATCGACAACCCGGCCGCCGACCTGCTCGAGCTCGACTCCGGGGCGCTCGTCCCGGTCGTGTTCGTCACCGAGCACTCGTCGGAGCGGATCGTCATCGATCCGCCGGCCGGGCTCTTCGAGCTGATCGAGTAGCGCCGTGCGCATCGACGTCTTCACGATCTTCCCCGACGTCGTCGACACGTTCTGCAACGCCAGCCTGCTCGGCAAGGCCCGGCGCGCCGGGCTGCTCGACGTGCGCACCCACGATCCGCGTGACCAGGCAACCGACGTCCACCGCACCGTCGACGACAGCCCCTTCGGCGGCGGCGCCGGGATGCTGATGCGCCCGGAACCGATCTTCGCCAGCGTCGAGGCGGCCGATCCGCCGCGCCCGCTGTACCTGCTCGGTCCCGGCGGACGCCGCTTCGACCAGCAGTTGGCCCATTCGCTGGCGGCCGCCGCCGGGTTCAGCCTGCTGTGCGGCCGCTACGAGGGCGTCGACCACCGCATCCGCGAGCACCTCGTCGACGACGAGCTCAGCGTCGGCGACGTCGTGCTGGCCGGCGGGGAGGTCGCCGCCTGCCTCGTGATCGAGGCCGTCACCCGCCTCGTGCCGGGGGTGATGGGCAACGACGTCAGCCCGATCACCGAGAGCTTCGGCGAGCGGGGCCTGCTGGAGGAGCCGCAGTTCACCCGGCCGGCGTCGTTCCGGGGCTGGGACGTGCCCGACGTCCTGCGCAGCGGCGACCACGGGCGCATCGAGCGCTGGCGGCGGGCCCAGGCGCTGCACCGCACGATCGCCGGGCGCCCGGACCTGATCGCCGCCCGGGGCGGGCTGTCGGTGGAGGAGGAGCGGCTGTTGGAAGAGTTCCCGCCGCTCCCGTATCCTTGACCGGCCCCCTCCGGGGGCTCCGACGCGATCCAGGGATGCCGCCATGAAAGTCACCGACCTCATCGACAACGAGCAGCTGCGCGACGACATCCCGGACTTCGCGCCCGGCGACGAGGTCAAGGTGCACGTGCGCGTCGTCGAGGGCAACAAGGAGCGGGTGCAGGTCTTCCAGGGCTACGTCATCGGCCGCCAGGGCAGCGGGTTGCAGGAGACGTACAAGGTGCGCAAGCTGAGCTACGGCGTCGGTGTCGAGCGCACGTTCCCGCTGCACACCCCGACGGTGACGAAGATCGAGGTCGTCCGGCGCGGCGACGTCCGGCGGGCGAAGCTGTACTACCTGCGCGGCCGCACCGGCAAGGCCGCCCGCATCCGCGAGAAGCGCGACTTCTAGTCGGCCTGGCGCCGCCTGGCGCCGATCACGATCACGCCGCCGGCCAGCACCAAGAGCGCCGCGGCGATCACCAGGTCCGGCGACGTCGATCCCGTCGCTGGCAACGCGCTCGGACGGGGCCGCGTCGTGGCCGTGCCGCCACCGCTCGCGGCGGCCGTCGTGGTCGTCTCCTCGACGGTCGTCGTCGTCTCGCCAGGAAGGGTCGTTGCCGGGGCGGTGGTCGTCGTCGGCGCCTCCGTCGGGGGCGGTGGCTGGGCGACCGTGAAGAAATCGGTCGTACCGTCCTCACCTGCCCTCACATCGCCCTGCCACACGTCGCCGGGGGTGGCGTCGGCGGGCACGTTGACCGTGGCGGTCAGCGTGGCCTGGTCACCGACGGTGGGTGTGACCCACGAGCACGCCACGATCCTGCCGTCGTTCGTACATCCGGAGAGGTTGGCGCTGGCGCTGAACGACACGATGTCGCCGGGGTTGGCGCCGGCGACGTTCACGCGCACCGGGATGGTCTGAGTGAGGGTGGCGGTCGTCTGGAAGCCACCGGTGAGCGTGACGGTCGCTCCTGGCGCGGCCGATGCGGGCGTCCACGTCGCCGTGATCGTGATGCCAGCGGCGCCTGCCGCCGCGGGTGAGGCCGCAACCAGAGCCAGCCCTGCTCCAGCGGCCAGCGCCACCATCGTGCGCCGTAGACACTTCGTGCTCACACCGATCTCCCTCTGACGGTTTGCGGGGCGAACAGTAGGTGACGAGATCCCTGGATCCGGGGACCGCAGGATCAGTGGAGCGGTCGGCGCCGAGCCGCGACGACGACCAGGATCCCGGCCAGCAGCGAGGCGATGGCGGCGATCACCACGCCGGAGGACGTCGATCCCGTCGCCGGCAGCGCGGCCGAGCGCGGCCGGGTCGTGGCCGTGCCGCCACCGCCGGCGGCCGCCGTGGTCGTCGTGGCCTCGACGGTGGTCGGCGTCTCACCCGCGACGGTCGTCACGGGGACGGTGGTCGTGGTCTCCGGGACCATGGGGCTCGGGGCGACGATCTCGAAGACGTCCTGGCCGAGCAGCATGTTCTGGTACGTGGCGTTGCCCTCCAACGTCTGGCCGATCGGTCCGGACGGGACCACGACCGTGGCGGTGATGGTCGCCGACTCGTTCTGGGCCGTCGCGTCCCACGTGCACGTGATCGTGGTCCCGTCAGCGGCTGCGCACCCGGTGAGGTTGGCGCTGTTGGTGAACGACGTGATCAACCCGCTCCCGCCGCCGGAGATGCTGAGCTGGACGACGAACGTGTCCGGGCCGGGCGAGCCCGTCTGGTACGAGCCGGCCAACGTCACGGTCGCACCCGGCTCGGCGAACGCCACCGACCAGTTGGCCGACCCGCTGATGCCGTCGCTGCCAGCCCCGACCGGTGCAGCGGCGGTCAGCGCGAGCCCGACTCCGGCCGCCAGCACAGCGACGGCGCCTCGTGCACGCATGGCCATCACACCGACCTCCCTTCGACGGTTGAAGGCCGCACTGTAGGTGGTCGTCCCGCTCGGCCACCGGACCGCCGGATACCCTCGATCGCTTCGGGCGTCCGGCGCGCTCCTCACCGTTTCGAGACGACGGAGGGGCCTGTGCCACACCGCAACTTGGACACCGGGCGCTGGGGCGAGGACCTCGCCGCGGCCTGGTACGTCGGCCACGGCTACCGGCTGCTGGCGCGCAACTGGCGCTGCGCCATCGGTGAGATCGATCTCGTCGTCGGGCGCCGCCGCCTCGTCGTCATCGCCGAGGTGAAGGCCCGCCGCAGCGACGCCTACGGACCCGCGGCGGCAGCGGTCGGGCTCGTCAAGCAACGCCGCCTCCGGCACCTCGCCGCCGAGTGGCTGGCGACGACCGGCGTCCGCGGCGTCGAGGTCCGCTTCGACGTCGTCGCCATCACCGGCGACCACCTCGAGGTCATCGCCGGCGCGTTCTAGCCGAGGATCCCCCACAGGACGAGGGCCAGGGCGACGAGGACGGCCGCGACCACGAGGACGTAGTCGGCCGGTCGGGCCTTGAACTTCCGGTATGGGTTGAAGCCCACGGCCGTCAGTATCGTCCGCCACATGAGCTTCGAGACGCTGCTGGTCGACCGCGCCGACGGGATCGTGACGATCACGCTGAACCGTCCGGAGAAGAAGAACGCGGCGAATGGGCCGATGTGGGACGAGCTGCTGTTCAACTTCCGCGAGATCGCGGCCAACGACCAGGACCGCGCGGTGGTCCTCACCGGCGCCGGCGGGGCCTTCTGCTCCGGCGCCGACGTGTCCGGGATGGGCGGGCGCGAGACGCACGGGCTCGCCAACATGCGCCACATCAGCGAGGTCGCCACGGCCCTGTACCGCATCCCGCAGCCGACGATCGCCAAGGTCCGCGGCGTCGCCGCCGGCGCCGGCATGAACATGGCGCTGCTGTGCGACCTCGTCGTCGCCAGCGACACGGCCCGCTTCTCGGAGATCTTCGCCCGGCGCGGGCTGACCATCGACTTCGGCGGGTCATGGGTCCTGCCCCGCCGGATCGGGATGCACCGGGCCAAGGAGCTCACCCTGCTCACCGACATCATCGACGCCGAGGAGGCCGACCGCATCGGGCTCGTCAACCGCGTCGTGCCCGACGGCGAGCTCGACAAGTTCGTCGACGAGTGGGCCACCCGCCTCGCCGCCGGGCCGCCCATCGCCCTCGCCCAGTCGAAGCGACTGCTCAACAACGCCGTCGGCATCACCCTCGAGCAGGCGCTCGACGAGGAGGGCGCGGCGCAGACGATCAACATGGTGACCAAGGACACCGCCGAGGCCGTGGCGGCGTTCCTCGAGAAGCGCGACCCGACGTTCCAGGGCCGCTAGCACCGGCGCGCAGTGACCGATCGCGGCCGGGACGGTCGCGTACCCTGAACCCGTGCCGCTGACCGCCTCGACCCCGGCGCGCCGCGCCGTCGCTGCGGTGATCGCGGGGCTCGGCGGGCTGCTGCTGGCGGCGGCCGTCCTGCCGGCCGGCCAGGTCGCGGCGCAGGACGCACCCGACCCGACCACCACCGTGGCCGCCCCGCCGCCGACCACGCCGGGCGGCGCCGCGGCCCCGGCCGGCGCGGCGGCAGCTGCTGCCGGTCGGGCCGTGGCTGGTGCCGGTGCCGGTCGGGTGCACCGTGCCCAACCTCCCCGACGTCGTGTTCGTGGGGACGCTCCTCGACAAGGGCACCCCGGCCGGGCTCGCCGACACGACCGAGAACGAGACCGCCCGCTTCCGACTCGACCAGGCCCGAGCCGGATCGCTCGACAAGTTCACGTTCAACGGGATCGTCGACGTCCGCTACGGCGCCGACACCAAGGACCTCGCGAAGGGCGACCAGTACCTGATCGGGGCCAGCGTCGATCCGGCGTCCGGCGCCCTGTCGTCGACGGTGCGGGAGGCCGAGCCGGCGTTCGGCGGGGAGGGCGTGATCGCCGCCGCCCAGCAGGACCTCAAGTGCCCGACGCTGGTCAGCCCGGTGCGGACGCTGCACACCGACGGCACGCCGGTCGACGACAGCCTGCTCAAGCCGCTGCTCGACGCCAAGGGCCGGATGCTGCGGGCGATCCTGCTGCCGCTCATGATCGTCATGGGCGTCGTGTTCGTGCTGGTCCTCATCCGCTGGATGTTCACTGGCGCGTGGCGCGGTGCGACGGCGGTCGTGCGCACGTCGACCCAGCAACGCGACGTCCGCGGCGCGATGCGGTCCCGCCCCAACGTCAACCGCGACCTCGAAGACGCCGACCGCCGCCACTGATCCGCTGGCCGGCATCCGTCAGTAGGGAGCTGCGGGCCGTCTTCGTTCCGTGTCACCGCACAAGTCCTCGGGGACTTGTGCGGTGACACAGAGGTGAGCGACGCCGGTGGGCGCTGCTTTGGTCGCGTCAGATGGCTCATTTCGACGGAGGACCGCGACCGAAGCGACGTCGGCGAACTGTGGCCGGGTCGTGCTCGGTGGTCTGCGGCCGGGACTGGTGCCGGTCCCTGTGGCGGACGCTCTGGCCGGATCCCTCAACTGTTCGGTGGGCGGTCAGTTTCTGGCCGCCACACCAAACAGTTGGGGAATCCGGTCAGCCGGGTCTCGCTCAGGCGGTGGTGACGACGCCGAGGGCGGCGACGTCGGCGAGGGCCTGGGACCACTCGGCGAGGGGGATCTCGTCGGCGGGGCCGTCGAGGCGGCAGCGCACGAGGACGCCACCGGCGATCGGCTCGTCGAGCAGGCGTCCGAGGGCGAACCCGTAGGCGGCGAGCTGGCGCCGGTAGCGGGCGACGCGACCGTCCTGGTCGGCCCCGGGGCGCCACTGGTCGGTCTTGTAGTCGACGATCACGAGGCCCAGCCGGCGTGCGCACGAGCAGGTCGATGTAGCCCTCCAGCACCTGCTCGCCGAGCTCGGCGACGACGAACAGCTCGCGCCAGTGCTCGGCGCCGCGTGCTGCGGCGGCGACGATCGGGGCGCCGAGCGCCGATCGGCACAGGTCGGTGACCCGCTGCTCGAGCCCGAAGATGCCCTCGGCGGCGCACTGCGCAGCGGCCAGCACCTCGATGTCGTCACCCGTGGCGAGGTCGGCGTCCTGCAGCACGGCGTGCACGGCCCGTCCGACCGCCGTGCCGTAGCGCCCCCGCTGCCACGGCGGCTGATCGAGGTCGACGCCGTCCTTGGCCAGCCCGGGATCGGGCGTGTCGCCGTCCGAACGCTCGCCCGGACCTGGGGAGAAGGCGATGGTGGTCGCCGCCACGATCGCTTCGTCGTCACCCGGTGCGGCCAGCTCGACCGCCAGCCCGGTGGCGCTCGTCGCCGACCGCACTCGCCCGACGGCCATCGCCCGATCCCGCTCTGCGCCCCACGCACCGACATCGGGCCACGGCAGCTCGAGCGGCTCGGCCGGCACCCGCACGATGGCGACACCGGGCTCGTCCAGCACCGCGGCACCGTGCTCGGCGGCGCCGCACGCGGCGAGCAGGTTCGAGCTCGGCAGGGTGCCGACGCCGCGACTCGGGTCGCGCGGCTTGCGGTGCAGCGACACGACCAGGTGGTCGACGGCCCGGGTGCACGCGACGTACAGCAGCCGCCGCCGCTCGGCGTCGCCCATCTGCTCGTCGATGGGCTTGAACTCCTCGAACAGCTCGCTGCCCTTCTCGGCCAGCGCCCACGCGCCCGGCGGCCACACGACGGACACACCACTGCGTCGCTGCACCTCGGTGGTCATGCCGCTGACGATCGTGATCGGGAACTCGAGACCCTTCGATGCGTGCACGGTCATGATCCGCACCGCGTCGTGATCGCGCTCGGGGAGGATGGTGTCGCTGGCCCGACCCTCGCGGGCCTGGTACGCGGCCCACCGCAGGTAGCGGCGCAGGCCCCTGCCCCCGGCGTCGGTCCACGCCCGGGCCTGGTCGACGACGAAGCGGACCCGGCGCCACACATCCCGCGGCGTCGGCGCCGCCGAGGGCTCCCTCCAGCAACCGTCGCTCGACCACGACGCGGTCGAGCAGGTCGGCGGGGGTCACCCGGCCGACGTCGCGGGCGATGGATTCGAGGTGGCCGATCGCCTCGGCGACCCCGTGGTCGACCAGGGCCTCGGGCACCGCGCCATGGAGGCGGAAGCGCCCGCCGGCGGTGCGCCACTCGAGCAGCTCGACGTCGGAGCACCCGTACAGCGGCGAGCGCAACGCGGCGACGAGGGCCAGCTCGTCCGTCGGGTCGGCGACCGCCCGCAGCGCCAGCATCGTGTCGCGGATCTCGGGTGCCAGGTACACGACGGAGGCGTTCTCGGCCCGGTACGGCACGGCCAGCTCGGCCAGCGCCGGCTCCAGCATCGGCAGCGACGTGCGCGCCGGCAGCAGGATGGCGATGTCGCCGGCCCGGCAGGGGCGCAGCCCGCCGGCCCCGTCGCCCACCGGCCAGCCGTCGCGCAGCGCGGTGGCGACCGCCGCCGCCACCGATGCGGCCTCGCGGCGCCGCAGCGTCTCGGCGTCGACGTCGTCGTCGGCGTGCTCGGCGCCGCCGAGCACGTGCACCGAGCCGTGATCGCGGCGCCCGGGGCGGGCGGCGTCGAGCGGGAGGAACACCGGCTGCACGTCGTGCTGGGGCTCGATGACGACGCCGAACACCCCGTTGACCCAGTCGATGACGTGATCGGTGGACCGGAAGTTCGCCGAGAGCACGGCCCCGGTGGCGTCGACCTGCGCGGCGGCGCGCAGGTAGGTGGCGATGTCGGCCCGCCGGAACCGGTAGATCGACTGCTTCGGATCCCCGACCACGAACAGCCGGCCAGGCAGCGGCACCACCCCGTCGATGCCGTCGGTCGGCTGGCCGTCCGGATCGGCCGTGAGGCGCACCGCGATCTCGAGCTGGATCGGGTCGGTGTCCTGGAACTCGTCGAGCAGGACGCGGCGGTAGCGCTCGTGGAGGCGGCGCCGGGCGCCGCCGTCGGTGGCGAGGAGGCGGCGGGCCAGGACGAGGAGATCGTGGAACTCGAGCGTGCCGGCGGCGGCGCGAGCCTCGGCGCCGTCGAGCACGAAGCGCCCGCAGATCGCGCCGACGATGCGCTCGCGGTACCGCTGCCACTGCGTCAGGTGGGCGTCGACCTCGTCGGCCAACACGCCGTGCTCGGCGCGCACGGCCTCGAGGTCGTCGAGGCGGCCCTTCCAGTTGTTCTTGTTGCCCGCCTTGATCGAGCCGCGCGCGACGCGCCCGAGCTCGTCGAGCGCAGCCAGACGGACACCGAGGTCGCCCGCCGACTCGACCTCATCGGCGAGCTGGCCGACGAGGGCCACCCGCTCGCCCTGCCGGTCGTCGATCGGCGTCGGCGTGGCGGCGATCGCCCGGGCCCGGGTGACCAGCGCCGCCGGGCTGATCGTCGGGCGCGACGGCGCGGCCAGCTCGACGCGCTGCTCGACGAGGTCCCAGTTGGCTTGGAAGTCGGTGGTCACCTGGCGCAGGCCGCGGGTGACGCCGAACTTGCGCCAGCCGAGCAGCTGCACCAGCTCGGCCGCGCGCAGGTCGGGCGCGACCTCCCGCTCGGCATCGTCGAGGACGCTGTCGAGGAGGTCCTCCCACCGCTCGTCGAACGCCAGCTGGCTCTCCAGCTCGTCGAGCACCGTGAAGCCCGGCGGCAGCCCGGCCTCGACGGGGAACTCGAACAGCAGGCGGCGGGCGAAGGCGTGGAGCGTGCCGATCGGCGCGTGGTCGAGCCCGTCCAGCGCGGCGGAGGTGGCGGCTGTCTGCGGGGCGGCCAGCAGCCGCTCGCGGAGTCGATGGCGCAGCTCGCCGGCGGCCTTCTCGGTGAAGGTGATGGCGGCGATGGCGTCGATCGGGACCTCGGCGGCGACGAGCCCGAGGATGCGACCGACGAGCGCCGTCGTCTTGCCGGCCCCGGCCCCGGCCTCGACGAACAACGTCGTGGCGAGGTCGGTGGCGATGCGGTCGCGCGCCGGCTGGTCGGGCGCGAGCGGCGGCGGCGGCGGCTCGTCGGGCAGGACGTCGAACAGGCTCGGTTGCTCAGGTCTCACCGCGACCCCCGTCGTCGTCGGCCGCCTGGTCGTCGGGGAACCACCGCGCCAGCTCCGGCGCGTGGCGCTTGCGCTCCCACTCACCCCAACGCACGGCGGTGCCGAGCTCGTCGGGCTCACAGTCGTGGCACGCGACCCACGGCCGGAACGCCGGGCGCTCCGGACGGGACGGGAACACGCCCCCTTCGATGCCGGCGACCACGAGCTCGAGCGCGCTCCCGACGCGCGCCCACACGTCGTCGTCGAACCGGATGGCGACCGTCCGGAAGGCGTCCCGGAAGAACGTGTACCGGGCCTCGACGTCCGCCGCGGGTCGACCGAGCGTGGACCGGGCGGCCGCGGCGTAGACCGGGAGCTGGAACCGGGACGCGCCGAGCGTGGGATCGTCGACCGACAGCTTCTCCAGGCCGCGGGCCTTGCCCGACTTGTGGTCGGTGACGACGAGGCTCCCGTCGGGCAGCTCCTCGACCCGGTCGATCGAGCCCTTGAACGACACCACCCGACCGCTCGGCAACGCCAGGGCCACGGCGTCGGCGCGGTCGAACCGGCGCTCGGACTGCACGATGCGCGACCCGGGCCAGCCGGCGTTCTCGTTGGCGACCCACTCGTCGAGCACGGTGTGCAGCGCCGACCGGTCGTTGGCCCAGAACGCCGCCCAGCCGGTGCGGCCCCGCTGCTCGAGCTCGTCGGCCACGTCGGCGCACGCCTGCTGGAGGTGGGCGAGGTGGCTCGGGCTCCACCCCGCCGGGCCGGGCTGCGGCAGGTCGCCGTCGATGACCGCCCGGTGCAGCCGATCGAGGGCGGCGTGCAGCGCGGTGCCCCGATCGGCGGCGTCGAGCTGCTCGACGTCGGCCGGCTCCTCGATGGGTCGCACCCCGAGCACGTAGCGGACGAAGTAGGCGTGCGGGCACGCCGTCCACGCCTCGAGCTGGGTCGGCGACACCAGGTCCGGGAGGCGCAGGGGCGCCGGGGCCGATGAGGTTGCCGTCGTAGGCGGTGAACTCGTCGGACGCCCTGGCGTCGCGCAGCGCCAGCGCCCGCCGCAGGATGGTGTCGGTGGTGGCGACGTCGAGATCGCGGACGTCGTAGCCGGCCCGTGCGCAGACCCAGATCTCGCGGAGGCGGTGCTCGCCGGCGGAGACGGGGAAGGCGGTCGACGCCAGGCCCTGGGCGTGCGAGTCGACGACCCGCTCGGCGCCGAGCGGGCAGGAGGGGATCGAGCCAGCGGGTGCGCGGTCGGACCGCGGTCGCCCGCAGATCGCCACGGGGGACGGTGACGAGGGCGTGCGGCGTGGTGGTGGCGGCGGCGAGGAACTGGCGGTGCACGAGCGCGGCGAGCTGATCCGACGGCGCCAGACCAGCAGCCGCCCGCTCTCGGTCGCCGATCAGCGGATCGGTGACCGGCGCCGGAGGCAGCAGACCTTCGGCGGCGCCGACCACCGCGACGACATCGACGTCGAGCCCGACGGCACCGGCCAGGGTGCTGACGTGGACGCCGTCGCCGAGCTTGCCGTGGCGCCCCGGCGTGACGTCGAGCTCGGCCATGAACGTGGCGCGGAACTCGGCGCGGGTGACCGGGCCGCCGATGCCATCGAGGTGGGCGAGCCGATCGAGCACGCGCGAGGTCTGGGCCCACGCCCGACCCTCGGCGCCGTCGAGTCGATCGAGGTTGCCCGCACCGAACCAGCGCTCGAGCGCGCGGGCGGCCCACGCCCGCCACTCGGCCCACGGGCGCAGCTCGCCGGGATCGCCGAGGTCGGCCTGGAGCTCGTGGACGAACCGCAGCAGGCCGAGGGCGGCCTCGGCCTCTGCGGCTGGTCGGCCGTCCTCGGCGGCCTGGCGGCGGGCCTCGGCGGCGAAGCGGGTCAGCGCCGGCTCCCAGTCGTCGCCCCGCACGACGCCGGCGGCGCGCCCGACGCGCTCCCACAGCGCGGTCGGCGTGCGGCGGCCCTCGAACATCGCCGGCACGTCGGCGAGCAGTGCCATCAGCTCCGTGCGGCGCAGACCGCGGCGGTCGAGCTCGAGCAGCTCGGCGAGCACGCGCGGCGCCATCCGCTCGCCGTCGGTGGTGCCCGGCCTTCCGTTCCACGGCACGCCGGCCGAGTCGAGCTGGTGCTCGACGAGCCGGGCGTACGGCCGATCGCTGGGGAACAGGATGGCGATGCGATCGAAGCGGGTACCGGCACGCGCCGCGTCGACGACGGCCCGCACGGCGATCCGCACCTCGTCATCGGCGTCGGTGGTCGACGCGACGTCCAGCCCGACCGCCGACTTCTCGTCGGGTGCCGGTGGCCGCGCCGATGCCGGCACCGGACCGTCGGCGAGCGCCTCGGCCACGGCGAGCACGTCGGCGTCGGCGCCCTCGTCGCCGGTGAGGCCGACGACCGCTTCGACCGACCCGCGCTCGCCGATCGCGGTCAGCAGCTGCAGCTCGAGCGGCCGCAGCCGCTGGGGGAGGTGGACGACGACCCGCGAGGACCGATCCGGGAGATCGTCGCGGGCGCGGACGATGGCCGCCGCCAGCAGATCGCCCTCGTCGTACCAGTCGGTGCGCAGCGCTCGCATCACCTCGGCGGCGACCCGCGCCGGCTCGCCGCCGCGCTCGGTGCGAGCCAGCGCCGTCACGGCTCCCGGCCCGGCGACGCGCAGCTCGCGGTAGAGGTCGCGCAGGGCGACGATGGTGGAGGGATGGTGCTGGACGCCGGCGTACAGGCCCGGGTTGGCGTGCACGACCTGGCGCACGGCGACATCGACCACCGGTGTGGACACCGGCTTGCGGCCGGCGCGGTGCAGGGCCGGCGCGCCGAGCAGCTCGGCCAGGCGGAAGATCGTGACGACGTCGATGGCGGCGAACCCACCGCGCCGCCCGAGGGCGCGCCGGGCCATCACCCCGGCGGTGTTCGTGGGCACCACGACGGTGACCGCCCGCAGTGGGTCGCCACCCTGCGCCCGGCGCACGGCAGCGGCCAGCGCATCGAGCGCCGGCGCCCCGAGGGGGGTGGTGGAGACGGACACGGCCACGGCTCGATGGTACGGAAGGGGTGTCACGGTGGAGGACCGTCGAAAGCCGATCAAGACGGTCGACATTCGGGTCGGCGCGCCTAGGCTGCCCCGATGGGCCACCCCGAGCAGGCCGGTGAGCAGGTCGCGGCGCCGTCGCGGCTGGTCGTGATCGGCGCCGGTCCGACGGCGTCGTCGCTGCTCGAGCGCATCGTGGCCAACGCGCCGGAGCTGCTCGGCGAGCGGGCGCTGTCGATCCACCTCGTCGACCCGTTCCCGGCCGGGCAGGGCCGGGTGTGGCGGCCCGACCTGTCGCCGCTGCTGTGGATGAACTCGATGGCCGAGGACGTCACGATCTTCACCGACGACTCGGTGCGCTGCGCCGGTCCGATCTGCCCCGGCCCGACGCTGCTCGAGTGGACCCGCACCGTGGACGACGAGACGCTGGCCGCGGTCACCACGCCGGCCGTCGCCGCCGAGATCCGCGCCATCGCGCCCTCGACGTTCCCGAGCCGCCTCGTGCAGTCGGCGTACCTGGCCTGGTTCCGCCGGCACGTGCTCGCATCGGCGCCGGCCAACATCGACATCGTCGAGCACCGCCGGCGCGCCGTCGACGTGCGCGACACGCCCGACGGCGCACAGGCCGTCTGGCTGGAGGGGTTGGACGAGCCGCTCGTCGCCGACACCGTCATCCTCGCCCTCGGCCACCTCGATGCCGGCCCGCGCGACGGCGGGGCGATGATCGAGTTCGCCGCGGCCAACGACCTCGTCCACCTCCCGGCAGGGCACACCGCCGACCAGGACCTCTCGGTGCTGGAACCGGGAGCCGACGTCATCGCCCTCGGCTTCGGGCAGGCGTTCACCGATCTCGTCGCGCTGGTGACCGAGGGCCACGGCGGACGCTTCGAGACGGCCACCGACGGTCGCGTGACGTACCACCCGAGCGGCGACGAGCCGGTCCTGCACGTCGGGCTCGCGGCGCGGCGTGCCGTACCGCTCGAAGCTCGACTACCGCCTGCAGGGCCCGAAGGCGCCGATGCCGAAGTTCCTCGACGACGCCGCGGTCGACCGGCTGCTGGCGACTCCGCACCCGCTGCAGTTCCGGCGCGACATCCTGCCGCTCGTGACCAAGGAGGTCGGCTGGACCTACTACCACGAGCTGTTCAACGCCCACGGCGAGCGCACGGCGTGCGGGTGGGAGGACTTCGCCGAGCGCTACAGCGCGGCCACGACCGACGAGGAGCTCGACGCCCTCGTCGCGGCGACGGTGCCCGACCCGATCGACCGCTTCTCGATCCCGGCGCTCGACCGTCCGCTCGCCGGGCTCCAGTTCGACAGCCGCCACGATCTCCACGATCACGTCGCCGCCCACGTCGTGGCCGATGTGGCCCGGCGCACCAACCCCGCCTACAGCGCCGACCTCGGCGCGTTCATCGGCCTGCTGTGGACGTTCGGCACCGTCGGGCGCATCGGCGCATCCGGCAAGGTCGCCCCCCGATCGCGCATCACCGAGATCGGCGCGTGGTGGTTCTCGTTCTTCATGTACTACGCCAGCGGGCCGCCGCCGCCCCGGCTGCGCCAGCTGCTGGCGCTCGCCGACGTCGGGCTCGTCCGGTTCATCGGCGCCGGCACGACGGTCGAGGCCGATCCGTTCGAGCGCCGCTTCGTCGCCCGCAGCACGAGCCACGACGAGATCGTGGCGGCGCGCGCCTACGTCGACGCCCGCATCGCCACCTCGTCGGTGACCCGCACCGCCGACGCCATGCTCGCCCGGATGCACGGGCGCGGCGACGTGACCGAGGAGGTCGTGGCCGACGACGACGGCTGGTCGGTCAACACCGGCAAGGTCGTCGTCGACGACGCCAACCGGTTGGTGCTCCCCGACGGGTCGAGCGCGCCGCGCCGCTTCGGCGTCGGCATGTTCACGAACCGCCCGGCCGCCGGCGCCTTCGCCCGACCGCGCACCAACGCGCCGGCGTTCCGGCAGCACGACGCCCTCGCCCGGGCCGCGCTGACGACGGTTTCGAGCGCGGCCGACGAACGGGCTCGTCGTAGCGTCGCCCCGTGAGCGACCAAGACGCCGTCCTCGACAACGCCGGCTGGCACTCGCTCGTCGGCGCCCACGCCGACCTCGCCGAGGGCGACGGGCCGGGCCCGGCGCTACCGACCGGCGGTGTCGGTGTTCCACGCCGTCGCCGATCGCGACGAGTCATCGTGGGCCGACCTCGTCCCGCTGGCGTCGTCGGATGGCACGGTCGTGCTGTTCCGCACCGGCGGGATCACGCCGCCCCCAGGCTGGACCGAGCTGTTCGCCGGCGACGGCCACCAGATGGTGCTGACCGAGCCGCTGGCCGCGACACCCGAGCTGCCCGCGACCGACCCGGAGACCGGCGCGGCGGTCACGATGCGCCCGCTCGGCGACGACGACGTCGAGGCGATGGTCGCCCTCGTCGCCCTCACCGAGCCGGGACCGTTTCGAGACCGAACGATCGAGCTCGGTGGCTACGTCGGCATCTTCCACGGCGAGCAACTGGTGGCGATGGCCGGCCAGCGCCTGGCCCCTCCCGGGTTCCGCGAGGTCAGCGCGGTGTGCACGCACCCCGATGCCCGCCGTCGTGGCTACGCCTCGATCGTGACGGCCGAGGTCTCGCGCGGCGTGCTGGCGCGAGGCGAGACGCCGTTCCTCCACGTTGCGGTCACCAACACGCCGGCCATCCCGGTCTACGAGCAGCTCGGCTTCACGCGCCGCGCCATCGCCCGCTTCGGTGCCTTCCGCGTGCCGTCCTGACCGCCGCGCCGTGGTAGGACGGCCGGCATGGAGAAGCGACGGATCGGGAGCCTCGAGGTGAGCCTCGTCGGACTCGGCTGCAACAACTTCGGGATGCGCCTCGACGAGGCCGAGTCGGCGGCCGTGATCCACGCCGCCCTCGACGCCGGGATCAACTTCCTCGACACCGCCGACGTCTACGGCGGCAAGGGGGCGTCCGAGGAGATGATCGGCAAGGCGCTCGCCGGCGGACGGCGGGATGACGTCGTCATCGCGAGCAAGTTCGCGGCCCCGTTCGACGGCGACCCGCCCGGCAAGGGGGGCTCGGCCGACTGGATCCGCCAGGCCGTCGAGGGCTCGCTGCGCCGCCTCCAGACCGACCGCATCGACCTGTACCAGCAGCACGTGTTCGATCCCGACGTGCCGATCGAGGAGACCCAGGGAGCGCTGGCCGAGCTCGTCACCGCCGGCAAGGTCCGCGAGATCGGCTCGTCCAACTTCGACGCCGCGCAGATCGACGCCGCCGAGGCGCTGAGCGACGACCGCTCGTGGCCGCGCTTCGTCAGCGTGCAGAACCGCTTCAGCCTGCTCCACCGCGAGCCGCTGGCCGAGGTGATCCCCGAGTGCACGCGGTTGGGGATCGCCTTCCTGCCCTTCTTCCCGCTCGAGTCGGGGATGCTGACGGGCAAGTACAAGTCGGGGGAGGCGTTCCCCGAGGGCACCCGCCTGGCGTCGTGGCCGGCCAAGCGGGCCGAGGCGTTCGCCAGCGACCGCAACCACCGCCTCGTCGAGGCGCTCGATGGCGTGGCCACCGAGCGCGGGCACACGCTGCTCGAGCTGGCGTTCGCGTGGCTCGCCGCCCAGCCGGCGATCTCGTCGGTCATCGCCGGCGCGACGTCGCCCGAGCAGGTCGCGGCGAACGTCGCCGCCGTCGACTGGACCCTCACCACCGCCGACCTGGCTGCGGTCGACGCCGCCCTCGGCGCAGCCGGCTGAGGGCTCAGGGACCGCCGTCGAGCTCGGCGAGGTCCCGTTCGGCGTAGCGGAGGTGCCAGAACTCCTCCTCCAGCACGGTCGCCACGCAGTCGCGCGCGAGGTGCGGGCCGTTCTCCAACACGTCGACGGTGCGGGTCAGGTCGTCGGGCGCCATCGCCGCGAGGTGATCGCCGACGCGCGTCGTCTGCTCGGCGCGGGCGGCGAGGACATCGTCGAACGACGGTGACGCGTCGCCGTCGAGGTCGGGCCACGGGAAGTCGGACGAGCCGCTGTTGGGCAGCCCGAGCGGATCGAACCGGCGTCCGAGGATCGGCGCCGTGAACCACTTGTCCGTCGCGAACAGCAGGTGGCGCAGCGTCTGGACGAACGACCACTCGCCACCGACCGACGCGTGCGCGGCGTCGTCCGGCAGCTGGCGGGCCCGGGCGATGCTCGCCGCCCACGCCTCGCGCAGTGCGGCCCACCCGGCGCGCATCGACTCGAGGTCGGTCGCGCCCAGCGCGGCTCGCGTCGGGTACCAGCGGTCGTGCTCGTTGACGAACGCCGTCACGTCGACGCCGTTGACCACCAGTCGGTCGACGAACGCATCGATCGTGACGTCGACGACCCGGGCATGCGAGATCGAGGCAGCGGTGAGGTCGACGTCGCGGAAGCGAGCGCCGCGCAGGTCGGCGCCCCAGAACACGGCGCCGGTCAGATCGCCCTCGAACTCCTCCGCCACGGCTAGCCGGCGGCGACCTTCGGCATGATCTCCTGCTGCAGGCGCTTCATGTCGTCGAGCGTCTTGGCGACCGGCACGTCCTGGAACGGCGGCCACAGGAGCGGCATCGTGAGCCCGGCCTCCTGGTAGCGCTTGAGGTTGTCGGTGATCTGGCCGGCGGTCCCGACCATCAGGTTGGTGCCCTTGCCCTGCGGCGTCTGGTCGACCTCGGCGTCGGTGATGACGAACCACAGCATGCTGCAGATCTCGAGGTCGTCGATCGAGCGTGCGCTCCCCAGCTCCTCGAGCTCGCTCCCGATCGCGCTGCGCCACTCGGTGAGCTCCTCGGGCGAGTCCTGGATCCCGATCCACCCGGCGAGGCCGTACTTGGCGATGCGGCTGGCCGAGCGCTTCGGGTCCCGCAGCCCGCTGAAGAAGATCGGCGGGTGCGGCTGCTGCACCGGCTTGGCGCCGAAGCCGCAGCGGTCGAAGTCGGCGAACTCGCCGTGGTACTCGAAGAGCTCGTTCGTCCAGATGCCCTGCATGATCTCGATCGTCTCGCGGACGTGCTGGTGGCGCCGAGGGAAGATGTGGGCGGCGCTGGCGGCAGCGAACTCCTCGGGCATCCAGCCCGATCCGATGCCGACGTTCACCCGACCGTTGGAGAGGTGGTCGACGGTGGCGATCTCGGCGGCGAGGACGCCGGGGCGCGGTACGGCGTGTCGATGATGCTCATGCCGATGCGCACCTTCGACGTCTTCGCGGCCAGCCACGGGATCAGCGGCATGCCCTGGAGGAACTCGCCGCGCGACGACACCGGCAGCGCCTTGGGGAACCCCTCGATCATGCCGAACGAGTACTGCAGCTCCTGGCGGTCGGACGCCTCCGGGACCACGATGCGGTCCAGCGTCCAGACCGAGTCGAAGTCGAGCTCCTCGGCGAGCGCCGTGAGGTCCTCGAGCTCTTTGACCGTCACCTTGTCGCGGAAGTTCGGCAGGTAGAGGGCGAGCTTCATCGGGGACGGCCTCCTGGTCGTGTACGGGGACCGCATCGGTCGACGCAGCAACCGATCGGCACGCGCCCCCGGCCTGTCCCCGGGCGCCGACACTAACGGGTCGTCGTCGGGTCGCCGGCCGGCTCGTCGGTGAGGATCTCGATGTACCCGTCGGTGCCGTTGACCCGGATGCGCTGGCCATCGCGGATCAGCTGCGTGGCCCGCTCGACCCCCACGACGGCCGGCAACCCGTACTCCCGCGCGATCACCGCGCCGTGCGTCATCTGACCTCCGACCTCGGTCACCATGCCGGCGATCGTGACGAACAGCGGCGACCAGCTCGGGTCGGTGAAGGCGGTGACGAGGATGTCGCCGGTGTCGAGCTCCGCTCCCGCCGCGTCCATGACGACGCGGGCCCGCCCTTCGACCGTCCCGGAGGAGACCGGCAGACCGACCAGTGCGCCGGCCGGCACGTCGTCGCGACGGTACGCGCCGATGACGACCTCGCCGTCCGACGTCAACACCCGCGGTGGCGTCAGCGCGCCGTACGACTGGAACGCCGCCTTGCGCCGGCCGATGAGCTGATCGTCGACCTGGTTCGTGCGCACGACGTCATGGAGCTCCTGGAACGTCAGGTAGAAGACGTCCTGCGCGTCTCGGATCACGCCGGCCTGCACGAGGCGGGCGGCCTCCTCCAGCAAGGCCTGCTTGTACACGAACTCACGGCACACCTTGGCGTACTTCGGGTACTCGCGGTACCCGATGAACGTCCGGACGCGGTCGATCATCGCCTTGGCCTCGGCGGCCTTGGATGCGCCGTCGGGGAGCGCCAGCAGCCGGGCCAGCAGCTCCTGCTCCCGGTTCCACGCCGCCACTCGGCCCTGCTCGAAGTGCCGCGCGCTGGCACCGGGTTCGAAGTTCTTGACGTTGCCGAGGATCATCGGCACGAGCGTGGTCGGGCGTTCGCGCCACCGCGGTCGGGTGATGTCGATCTCGCCGACGCAGCGCATGCCGTACGCGTCGAGGTAGGCCTCGATGGCGTCGCGCGCCTCCTGGCCGCCCGTGATCGTCGGCAGCTGCTCCAAGAAGCCGTCGTCGTCGACGTCGTGCAGGAACGCCACGACGTCCGGGTGGGGACGGATCACGTCGGCGACGTCGAGGAGCGCCAGCCCCATCTCCGACGTGACGTTGTGGGGGACCGACTGGGTGAGGACGTCGGCGGCGTTCTTCTCGCCCAGCCACGCCTCCAAGTGGTCGTTGAGCCACCACGTCGCCTCCATCGCCGTCATGAACACCTGGTGGCTCTGCGGGTCGAACAGGATCCGCTTCAGCTCCGGGATGTCGGCCAGGATGAAGTCGAGCAGCCCCTCACCGGACCTCCCGCTGATGTCGCGCCGCAACGCCGCGATCGACGCCTGGGCGCGTTCCATGAGGTCCGTCACGATGGCCGGGTCGGTCTCGATCTGGGTGGGGGCGGCGCCGGCCGGCTGCGGCGGCGCGGCTCCGTCGTCCGGGAGCAACGGCACGACGTCGCCGCGATCGACGATCGTCTGCAGCGCGCCACCGATGAGCGGATCGGATCGCCACAGGCCCAGCAGGCGGCTGCGGCTCGCCGGCGCCCCCAAGTCGTCAGTGACGTCGACGAACAGCCGGCCGGCCGCCTCGTACATCGGCCGGAACGCGACCAGTTGGAACAGCGACAGCCCGAGGGGCTTCATCGGGTCCGTCATCATCTGCTGGTGACCGACCGAGACGAACACGTGGCGGCGGTCGTCTCCGACGTCGGGGACGGGGAACAGCGTGGTGATCGGCCGGCTCTGGACGAACTGGAAGTCGTCGTCGACCAGGCACCACTCGATGTCCTGGGGGGAGCCGAAGTGGGCCTCGATCCGCCGGCCGAGGTCGGCGAGCCCGGTGACCTGGGCGGCGGTCAGCGCCGGCTGCGCCTGCCGCGCCGGATCGATCGTGCGCTCCCACGTGCCGCCCGTCGGTGACGCGAGGACGGCGATCTGCTTCGTGGCGACCGCCGCGGTGATGATCTCGCCGTCGCGCACGGTGTACACGTCCGGGTTCACCCGACCGGAGACCAGCGCCTCGCCGAGGCCGAACGTCGCCTCGATGACGGCGAGCTTCCGGTTCGACGTGACCGGGTCGGCCGTGAACAGCACGCCGGCCGCATCGGGGGTGACCATCTGCTGCACGATCACCGCCATCTCGACCGTGCGGTGGTCGACGTCGTTGCGCAGCCGGTAGGTCACGGCCCGCTCGGTGTACAGCGAGGCCCAGCACCGGCGGACGTGTTCGATGATCGTCGCCGCGCCCACGACGTTCAGGTAGGAGTCCTGTTGGCCGGCGAACGACGCCGTCGGCAGGTCTTCGGCCGTCGCGCTCGACCGCACGGCAACGGCGTCGTGCGCGCCGAGCCGGTCGACGGCACGTTCGATGGCCGCCGCCAGATCGTCAGGGACAGCGGTCGCTTCGACCCGCTCGCGGACGTCCGCGCTCAACGTGGTGATCGCCGGCCGATCGTCCGGATCGACGCCCGCCAGTCGATCGAGGTGATCGTCGATCGACGGCACCGCGGCCATGAAGCGGCGGAACGCGGCCGTCGTCACGCAGAACCCCGCCGGCACGCTGATGCCGTCGATCCGTGACAGCGCGCCGAGGTTGGCGCCCTTGCCGCCGGCGACGGCGACCTGTGTCGCGTCGATCTCCTCGAGCGCCAGCACGTCGCAGTGGGGTGTCGTGGTCTCTGCAGCCATCTCATCCTCTCGATCCACCGCTCCCCGGCCGTCGCCGTGCGCCACGGCCGGGGCGGTTCGGCCAGCATTCTCAGCACGAACAAGCTCCTTGCAGCAAGCCCCCACCCCTGGGCTACGTTGAAGATGGCGGGGGAAGGGGCGGTCGCGGCGGCTGGCGAGCGCACTCGGTCCGGCGGCCGGCCGGCTCCTACGCTGCCCTGCGATGTGCCTGTTGATCGTGATCAGCGGCGTCGTCCCGGGGCTGCCGTTGATCGTGGCGGCCAACCGCGACGAGCGCCGCGACCGCCCGGCGATCCCGATGACCAGGCTCGACGGGGTCGACGAACTGCGCATCCGCGGTGGTCGCGACGAGGTCGGTGGGGGCACGTGGCTGGCCACCAACGAGGCGGGTGTCGTCGCCGGCCTCACCAACCGTCCGCTGCGCGACGGTCCCGACGCGGCCAAGCGGTCGCGTGGTGAGCTCCCCCTCGCGCTGGCCCGCCACCCCACCGCAGCCGGTGCGGTCGCCGCCTTCGGCACGGCCATCGATCCCGGCGCGTACAACCCGTCGTGGCTGTTGGTCGCCGACCGCCACGACGCGTTCTTCGTCGACGTGACGGCGACCGACGACGTCATCGTCGAGCACCTGCAACCCGGGGTCCACGTGCTCGAGAACCGCGACGTCCACGAGGCGTCACCGAAGGCCGAGCGAGTGCGGGAGCTGCTCGAGCCCGCGCTCGGCAGCCCGCCGCTTGCGTTGCTCGAGCACCTGGCGACGCTGCTCGGCGACCACGTGATCCCACCCGGCGAGCCGCCGGCCGACACCACCAACCCTCGACTCGCCCTCGCCGCGCGAGCGATCTGCGTGCATGCCGACGAGGACGACTACGGCACCCGGTCGTCCACCGTCATCACGGTCGAGGACCAGCCCGACCCCCCGATCATCCGCTGGACCGGCGAGGCGCCGTGCCACGGCCGATGGGAGCGCTCGGCCTCCCTCTGGTCGACGGGCGGCGAGTAGGCCCGGTCAGCGCGGCCGTGTCACGTCGAACGAGGTGATGCCGTGAAGGGGGCGGGCTCGTCGCCCTCGAGGAGCTGGCGGAGGGCGACGAGGGCGCGGCGATCGTCGACGTTGCCGAGGTGGGGGCCCTGCAGCTGGATGGTGAAGGAGGCGACGTCGGCGATGGTCCACAGCAGGCGGTGGGCGACGAGGAGGTCCACGTCCAACGGGGTGCCGGTGAGTCGTTCGTAGCGCGCGGCCGCGGTCGGGTCGACGTGGGTGAGCATCCACAGATCCCGCTCGGGCGGTGCCATGGCGACGGTGTCCCAGTCGACCAGGCGGAGCCCGTCGCGGGTCCAGATCAGGTTGCCGGGATGCGGTTCGCCGTGGGTGAGGACGACGCGTCGGGTCATCGCGTTCGCCACGTCGGCGGCCGCGTCGAGGTCGGCGAGTGACGAGGTGATCACGTCCAGGTTGCGGCGGAGCAGCTCGCGGGCGTCGGGCGCGAGCGGACCGGCATCCCACGGCTGATCCAGCAGTGTGAGCGCGTGCTCGAACGCCGATCGGTCCGGGACCTCGAGGTGGCGGGCCGCTCGGGCGGGTGTGGCGTCGGTGTGGCCGTGGAGCGACGCGAGCAGCTCGACGAGCTCGGTCCCCTCGGGCGCAACGAGCGGTCGCCCCCATCGACCCGGGGTGCCGTCGACGTGTTCGAACACCGCGAGGCTGTGACGCTCGTCGAGCCGGGCGGCCGGTGGGCCCGATCGTGAGGCGATGGGTGCCACGACGAACCCGAGGCCGCGACGACGGAGCTCGAGCGCCGTGCGGTAGGCGTCCGTGAGACGTTGGAAGACGATGTCGACGTCGTCGCCGAGCCACGGCTTGACGGCGAGATCGTCGCACGTCAGGAACCAACGGTGGCCGTCGGCCGTCGCCACCGACCAGTGGTAGGCGCCGCCGCCCTCCAGCACGTCGTCCAGCCGCACGACGTCCATGCCCCAGGCCTCCCGAAGCAACCCGCGCACGGCGTCGCCGGCAACGGCGGTGAAGGGGCTGCGCACTGCACCACTTTGCCGACCATTCGGGGCGAACTCCCGAGCTGGAGCGCTCAGCGTCCGGGGATGCGGTTGCTCGGGATCCCGGGTGCGTTGTGGTCAGGGTGGGGTTGGTGGGCGGCGGTCGCGCCAGGGGTGGGCCCGTTCGAGTTGACCGGCGAGTCGGAACAGGGTCGCTTCGTCGCCGGATCGTGCCATGAAGTGGGCTCCCGCGGGCAGGCCGTCCGGCGTGGGATCCATGGGGACCGACATCGCCGGCTGCCCGGTGGCGTTGGCCAGCATCGTGAAGGCCATGCACCGCCGGGCGTTCTCGAATCCCGCCCGGCCCTCGAAGCTCCCCAGCGGCAGCGTCGCCACCGCGGCGACCGGTGTCAGGATCACATCGACATCCGCGAGCTGCTCGGCGACGGTGCGGGCGACACGCTGCAGCTCCTGGACGTTCTTGAGGTGCTGCCCGGCGCTCTGCTCTGCGCCGTTGCGGGCCATGGTCCAGGCCATCGGCTCGAGCTCGTCGCGCTCGATCGGGCGGCCGAGGCGCTCCTCCCAATCGATGCGGATCCACGCCGTGACCGCAGCCCAGACGCCGAGGAAGTGCCGCTCGAACGCACCGCTGTCGAAGACGGGGTGGGCCTCGACGACGTGATGGCCGAGCGCCGCGCAACGCTCTGCCGCCATCAGCGTCGTCGCCACGCACGCCGGGTCGACGTCGGCGTCGATGAACGGGGTCGTCGTGAGCGCGATCCGCAGCGGGCGCGGATCCTCGGCGGCGTCATGACGGTACGGGCCCGCCTGCGGCTGGATGTCGTAGGGATCACCGGGTGCCGGACCCGCCGTGGCGTCGAGGGCGGCGGCGCTGTCGCGCACCGTGCGCGAGAGCACGTGCTCGGCGACGAGCCCGGCTGCGAGATCGCCGTAGCGCGGGCCGAGCGGGTTGCGGCCCCGCGTCGGCTTGAGGCCGAACACGCCGCACCACGCAGCGGGCTGACGGAGCGACCCTGCACCGTCGTTCCCGTGCGCGACGGGCACGAGCCCCGCAGCGACCGCTGCGGCGGACCCGCCGCTGGACCCGCCGGGTGATCGGGTGTGGTCCCACGGGTTCAGCGTCGGTCCGAAGCGAGTCGGCTCGGTCGTCATCGTCAACCCGAACTCCGACGTGTTGGTCTTGCCGCAGAGCACCAGCCCGGCCCGCCGGAACCGCGCCGCGAGCTCCTGATCGTGCGGTGAGACGTAGTCGCCCGCGGCAGCGGGAACCCTCGGTGAACCGGACCCCGGCCCACTCCGTCCCGAAATCCTTGACGAGGAACGGCACGCCGGCCAACGGCCCGTCGGGCAGGGGAGCGGACGCCGCGGCACGCGCCAGCTCGAACGTCGGCGTGACGACCGCGTTGAGCACGGCCGCGGCCTCGATCCGACGGATCGCCGCCTCGACCAACTCGCGCGAACTGACCTCGCCACGACGCACCAGATCGGCCTGGTCCACCGCGTCCAACCCATCCAGCTCTTCCATCGCTCCCCCTGGTACCGGTCGGACCACTGCGGTCTCCGCCATCATCACGGAGATCAGATGCCCGATCGTCAAACACTTGATCGGCGACGCCTCGCCGATGTCATCCTGGTCCGATGGCTTTCGACGGCTTCACTGCGGATGAGCGCTCCTGGCTGGCGAGCCAGCGCCTCGGTCGCCTGGCGACCGTGGCGCCGGACGGCACGCTCGGCAACGCCCCGGTCACCTACTTCGTCCGCGCGGACGACACGATCGACATCGGCGGGATGCGGATGGGGGCCACCAAGAAGTTCCGCAACGTGGAGGCCGGGTCACGTGTCGCGTTCGTGGTCGACATCGTCGACACCTCGCAGGGCTGGCACCCGATCTACCTCGAGATCCGGGGCACGGCCGAGGCGCGGCGCGATGTCGAGCCACCGGCCGATGGCTTCAGCCGCGAGGTCATCCGGATCCACCCGGACTGGGTGCGCTCGTTCAACCTGCCACCCGCCTGACGACCAGCGGTCATGCCGGGCGCTGCAGCAGGAGGTGGCGGTAACCCCAACCGTCCTCTTGGTGGTACGCCTCGTCGACGACGCGGAGGTCAGCTCCCGCGAGCCATTCGATGACCTCCTCACGGCGGGGCAGGAAGTGGTAACCGGCGACGTCGCCGTCGACGACCTCGCCGGCGACTGCAGGGAGCCCGCGAGCGAGCAGCGCGTCATGCGCAACGTTGAGATCGACATCAGGGTGCTCCTCGACGGTGAGGTACAGGTGACCGCCGGGTCGCAGGGCATCGCGCAGGTTGGCGAGGACGACGGGCCAATCCTCAGGGGCGACGTGCTCCATGGCGTCGATGCTCATCACGGCGTCGAATCGCTCGGCGAACGAGAGCTCCTGCAGACCGACGTGGTGGAGCTCGACGGCGATGGCGCGGCGTCGGGCCTCGGCGAGCATGTTGGCTGACTGATCGATGCCGACGACCCGTCGCCCGGCGGCCGCGACGACGGGGAAGTACCGGCCCGTGCCGCACGGTGCGTCGAGCACGATCCCGTGTTCGGGGCACAGCGCGAGCAGACGCTCGACCCAGAGCAGCTGCGGACGGTTCGGGTAGGGGTGCCGATCGTAGGTCGCGGCCTCTTCGTCGTAGGCGGCGACGACCGATGCCCGCCGCGCATCGATCCACTGGCGCCGCTCTTGGGTGGCCGTTTGCAGGTCCTGGTTCATCGCGTCACGTGGGCTTCGGCGGGGGTCGCCGTCGCCGCTTCCTCTCTGGGGGCAGCGTGCGCCGATCGCCCGCAACAGACCTCCGTACCCGGTACGGGGATTGGCACGGAGTTCTGTCGCACCCCTGGCTCGTCGCGAGCGGCCGGCGGCGAGGGCGCGATCATGGCGGTGTGGCCGACCGACGCTCCGCGACCGGGGTGACCCGCAGGGAGGCCGAGGTGTTGAGTGGGCTCGGCGAGCAGTTGACGAACGCCGAGATCGCGGCGCGGATGTTCGTGTCGGAGCGAACGGTCGAGACCCACGTGTCGTCGTTGCTGCGCAAGCTCGGCGCGGACAACCGTCGTGAGCTCGGACGGTTGGCGGCGCGTCCCGGCGGGATGACGGCGGGTGCGGGCGTGGGTGGGAGCACGGACGGTCCGTCCGGCACCGTCACCTTCCTGTTCACCGATGTCGAGGACTCGACGGTGTTGTGGGAGCAGCACCCCTCGGTGATGGACGAGGTGCTGGCGCGTCACGACGCCATCCTGCGGGAGGCGATCGCTCGTCGTGGCGGTCACATCTTCACGACGGCAGGCGACGGGTTCGGCGCCGCGTTCGCATCGGCCTCGGATGCGGTTGCCGCGGCGGCCGATGGCCAGGGGTCGTTGCGTTCGGCATCGTGGCCGGGCGGCGTTGCCGTGCACGTGCGGATGGGGATGCACAGCGGCACGGCGACCGAGCGAGACGGCAACTACTTCGGCGGCGTCGTCAACCGTGCCGCTCGAGTCGCGGCGATCGGTCGCGGCGGCCACATCCTGTTGTCGGCCACGACCGCCGACCTGGTCGCCGACGACGGATGGTCGATGGTCGAGCTCGGTCTTCATCGGTTGAAGGGTCTGGAGCGGCCCGAGCGGATCGTGCGCGTGGACCCTCCCGCCCTGCCGGTGGTCGCCCTGGCCCTCCGCGTGCGCCGCGAGCGCGCCGGCAACCTGCCACGTCCGTCGTCCACGTTGATCGGACGGGAAGGCGACCTGCGCCGCCTCGTCGACATGGTTGGCGCCCACCGGTTGGTGACCGTCATCGGGACCGGCGGCGCCGGCAAGACCCGCATCGCCCTCGCTGCCGCTGACGTCGTCGCCGGCGAGTTCCCGGACGGCGCCTGGTTCGTCGAGCTCGGCGAGCTGCTCGACGGTGCAGACGTCCCATCTGCGGTGTCCACGACGTTGGCCCTGCAGCCTGCCCTCGGCACCGACGCCGTCGCGTCGACGGTCGCGGCGTTGGCCGACCAGCACGCGTTGCTGGTCCTCGACAACTGCGAGCACGTCATCGACGGCGTCGCGCCGTTGGTCGCGGCGATCGAGTCTCGGTGCGCGGGGATCACCGTCCTGGCGACGAGTCGCGAGGCGCTCGGGCTCGGCCACGAGGTCCGTCTCAACCTGCACCCACTCGACCTCGATGGTGCCGGTGACCGATCCGACGCGGCGCGACTGTTCTGTGAGCGCGCCGCAGCCGTGCTCGACGGCTTCCAACCCTCCGATGGAGACCTGGCGATCATCGGCGAGATCTGCCGCCGGCTCGACGGCCTCCCGCTGGCGATCGAGTTGGCGACCGCCCGACTGTCGGCCATGAGCCTCGACGAGCTCCGAGCTCACCTCGACGATCGGTTCGAGTTGCTCGTCCGCCGCCGTGGCGTCAACGCCCGCCATCAGAGCCTGCGCGCCACGGTCGCGTGGTCGTACGACCTGCTCACCGACGAGGAGCAGTCGTTCTTCGATCAGGTGGCTGTCTTCGGCGCCGACTTCGGTCCCGACGCAGCACGCGCGGTCGGTGGTGAGACCTCAGCGCCCGTCGACGACCTGCTGACCTCGCTGGTCGACAAGTCGCTCCTGATCGCGACGCGCGGTCCGCGCGGCACACGGTTCCGTCAGCTCGAGACCGTTCGCCAATACGGCGAGGCTCGCCTCCAGGCGCGAGGGGAGGTCGCGCTCAGCATGCGCCGGCAGCTCGACCACTACGTCGCGTGGACGGAGGCCGCCGACGCGGGCATCAGGGGGCCCGATGAGCTGCGCTGGCACGAGGCGTTCGCCGCCGACTGGCCCAACGTCCGCAACGCGTTCCGGTGGGCCTGCGCGGTCGACGACGGCGACGCGGCGTGCCGCTTGGTGCGAGCGTCGCTCTGGTGGGCGACGTCGCGGACGAAGCTCGAAGCCGAACGTTGGTGCGAGCTCGCGCTCAGCGTCCCGTCGGCGGCGGATCACCCGCTGCGGCCAGCCGTGCTTGCGGGTGCGGCCCTCTTCGCTCACACGCGCGGCGACGAGGACGGTGATCGGCGGTCACTCGAAGCTGCCCGCGCCGAGCAAGGTCGGCTCGGGGCGGTCGGCGAGCCGTGGGTCGAGGCAGCCGTCGTCAACCAGTGGAACGGCGGACCGGCGGTCGCCCTCGGTGACGTCGCCGCGTTGCGGCGTCGGGCCGAGCAGGCAGCGGATCTGTCCTGGCAGCAGGCGGCGGCGCTCGGCGAGGCGACGATCCTCGCCACCCTGATCCGCGACGGCGAACCACTCCACGACGAAGTCGACGACGTCGCACGCATCAGCGACGTCGTGGCGGGCGCCGTCGCGTTCGGGCAGCCGAGCGGAGTCGGCAGCGCGTTGACGTCGTTGGGGACCGCGTTGCGGAGGTCCGAGCCGGACCGGGCGCTCGCGTTGCTCGAGCAGGCGCTCGACATCTGCGCGCCACTCGGCGTCGAGGACATCTCTGCGCTGGCTCGCGACGAGCTCGCATCGCTGTACACCCAGCTGGGCCGGCCGCACGAGGCGTTGATGCTCGCGACCGATGCGATCCCGCGCTACGTCCGCAGTGGCGCCTGGCATCAGGTCTGGCCAGCGGTGAGCCACCTCGTGCCGGCATTCGCCGACGCCGGTCGGCCTCGCATCGCCGCCACGATCCTGGGTCGTGTCGATGCTGAGTTCGACCTCGTGGCGCGCGACAGGCAGGGGTTCCCGGCGCTGAAGGCTCGACTGCTCGCCGACCTCGGCGCCGCGGACCTCGAGTCGTTGCTCGACGACAGCCGAGCCCTGTCGATCGCCGACCTCGCCCGCCTCGTCGTCACGACGATCGACGAGCTCGCCGGCTGACCGGCCCCGGCGGAGGACGTGGGCCGGACGGTCACCGTGGTGTCAGCAGGAAGGCGAACGTCGTCGCGTCCTGCGTCGCCCGACCGCCGTCCGGGTCGACGACCGCGAGCACGGAGAGCCCGGCCGCGTCGGCGAGGGCGTGGAAGTCGGCCTGGGTGTGCCAGTGCAGGACCCAGGATCGTTCCGTCGACTCGACGACGTCGCCATCACGGGCGAGCTCGTAGCGGAGGTGGGCGACCTGGATCCGGTCGACCTCGTTGCGCTCCTCGGCAAGCACGGCGACGCGCATCGTGGCCCCATCCTCGGTGACGTGCTGGCGAGCGTTGCCGAGGGCCTCCGGCGGTGTCGACGCCGGCAGTGTCAGGGGAACGAGTGCCACGCCCTCCGGTTCGAGGTGGGCGGCGATCCGACCGAGGGCGGCGCCGGCGGCGGCGTCGTCGACGAGCAGGTTGAACGTGGCGCCGGCCAAGTAGATCGACCGGTAGCGACGTCCGAGGTCCATGTCCTCCATGCCGGCGAGGTGCAGCGTGACGTCGAGGCCGCGCCGTTCGGCCGCCTGCCGGCACCGCTCGAGCATGTCCGCCGACGAATCGAGCCCGTCGACGTCGAGCCCTGCGGCGACGAGGTCGAGGAGGGGATCGCCGTCGCCGCAGCCGAGCTCGAGCGCCGGCTCGCCGACCCGACGGACGAAGCGCTCGTACGGCGCCGGGTCGAAGGTCACCGACCGCAAGTACCGGTATGTGGTGGCGACGAGACCGGTGTAGTGATCTCGCGGTCGTCTCGAAGACATCAGCGATGAGTCTCGTCGGTGTGCACCTTGCGCCCCGCCAACGTGCCCGGTTGTCCACGACGCGCCGCTGGGGGCTCGCTGGTACCGTGCGCTGGTGGCCCCGGTCGGGCTGGGCCGGTTTCGCCGTCCCTGGACCAGTCGGCTTGTCGCATCTCTGACGACGATCGAACGAGGTCAACATGCGGTGGACAGGTCGAGGGCGGGCGCGACGCATGTCCAGGTTCGCCATCGTCGCCGCGACCGTGGCGCTCGTCGGTTGCGCCGACGACGCCAACGACGACAGGTCGTCGGCGTCGACGACCGCCGTCGCGACCGCTGGCACTGAGCCCGGAGTGGCAGCTGAGGGGCGCAGCGTCGACATCGGCGACGGCCGCACGCTGTACCTGGAGTGTGCTGGTTCCGGCGAGCCGACGATCATCCTGGAATCCGGCATCCACGACGCCAGCGACTACTGGTCGGTGTCGCAGCTGATCCCGCCGGCCGCCAACCCGCCTGTGATGCAGGGCCTGGCGACGACGAACAGGGTGTGTCGCTACGACCGGCCCGGCACCGTCGTCACCACCGAGCCGGCGTCGATCACGACGCGCTCGTCACCTGTCCCGATGCCGCGGACCATCGCCGACTCCGTCGACGACCTGCACCGCCTCCTCGCGGCGGCCGATGTGTCGGGCCCGTACCTCCTGGTGGCCCACTCGTGGGGCGGCATGATCGGTCAGCTCTACACCCGGACCTACCCCGCCGACGTCGTTGGTCTCGTCCTCGTCGACGCCTTCGCCCCGGACTTGCGCGAGCTGCTCGGCGACAAGTGGGACGCCTACACCAAGGTGCTCAACGACCCGCCCGGCGCGGACGCCCTGAGCTCCGATCCGAGGTACGAGAAGTTCGACGTCGAGGCCAGCGTGGACGAGATCAGCGCGGCGCCGCCCCTGCCAACGGGGCTGCCCTTCGTCGTGCTGTCGAAGACCGAGGCGTTCCCTGACCTCGGGCCCGATGCCGGCATGGCGACCGCCGACCTGGACGCGGTGTGGCCACAGGCCCAACAGAGCCTGGTCGACCTGCTCCCCAACACCCCGCACATGATCGCCAGCGGGAGCATCCACTACATCCAGGTCACCGAGCCCGATCTCGTCATCGCCGCCACACGGCTGGCCCTCGCCCGCGCCGCCGCGATCCCCGGCGGCTGAGCGCTGCCGCAAACCTCGGACGGGTGGTGCTCCTAGTCGATGATGGCTTGGTAGGCCAGCGCGCGCAGGTCCTGTTCGGGCAGGTCCATCCCGACCATGTACTGCGACATGAGGATGCCGACGAGCTCCTCGACGGGATCGACCCAGAAGTACGTCTTGGCTGCTCCCGCCCAACCGAACTCACCGATCGACCCCGGGCCCCCGGTGGCGGCGGGATCCATCATCACCCGCGAACCGAGCCCGAAGCCGAACCCGGGGTTCGGGATGCCGGCGATCTCGAACGGCAGCAGGGCCGGCGGGAGGTGGTTGCTGTGCATGAGGTCGAGCGTCTTGCGCCCGAGGAGGCGGCGGCCGTCGAGCTCGCCACCGTTGAGCAGCATCTGCGCGAAGCGGAGGTAGTCGTCGGCCGTCGAGAAGAGACCGTGCCCACCACGGGCGAAGACGTCACCGGCGTCCGTCGGGTAGCTGTCCGACACGTCGCTGCGCACGTTCACGCCGTTGAGGGCTGCTTCGACGAGCGTCTCCATCGTCTGGCCCTTGCCGGCGATGTCGGGCAGGCCGTACATGGCGGCGAGGTCGTCGAGCTTCTCGGTCGGCACGGCGAACCCGGTGTCCGTCATGCCCAACGGGTCGAACATGCGCTGCTGCAGGAACTCGCCGAGCGGCTGGCCCGAAACGACCTCCACGAGACGGGCGGCGACGTCGATGCCGAGGCTGTAGTGCCAGCGCGTGCCGGGCTGGAACGCGAGCGGCAGCTGGGCGAGCTCGCTGATCATGCTCTCGAGCGAGCGCGTGCCGTCGTTGATGAGACGGGCATCCCGGTACTGCTGGGCGACCGGGGAGGCCGGCATGAAGTCGTACGTCAGGCCGCTGGTGTGGGTCAGCACGTCGCGCACGACGATCGGGCGGACCAGGTCGACCAGCGATCCGTCGTCCGCCAGCACCTTGGTGTCAGCGAAGGCCGGGATGTACGTGGCGACGGGATCGATGAGCCGGATCCGTCCCTCCTCGAACAGCATCATGAGCGCGGTGCTGACGACCGGCTTGGTCATCGAGTAGAGGCGGAAGATCGTGTCGTCCGTGACCGGCTTCCCTGCCTCCTTGTCGCGCTGGCCGTACTGGGCCGAGAACACCGTCTGTCCGCGACGGGCGAGCAGCACGCTCAGACCGGCGAACCCGCGCTCGTCGACATAGGACTGCATGATCGGATCGATGCGCTCCAGGCGCTCCGCGCTCATCCCAACCGCTTCCGGCGAAGTCCCCACGCTCGTCCCCCAATCCGATCGATCGTCGACTCATCACCGTAACGACACCGCGGACTCGCCATCCAGACGTCCGGAGGGATCAGACGGCGCGAGGTCGCCGACGCGGTCGTCAGCGCGCAGCCAGGCACCACTCACCGTGCATCCACAACAGCTTGTACTCAGGGTCGGCGCGACGCCCGACCACGCGAACGCCGATGGCCTCCAGGGCGCGGTCGGCCTCGGCCTGGGTGTGCCGCACGGCGTCGCCTCGGTTGGCCCCGCCTGCTGGGACGTCGTAGACACCGTCGTTGTTGCGGATCCGGAACCAGTGGTCTCCCGTCGGCTCAGGGATGAGTTGGCGGGCAACGACCGGCGACAGGCTCCGGTCGAGCCCGTTCGCCGAACACAGCTCGGCGTAGCTCGTCCACGTCGATGGATGAGCGTCGAGCGCAGCCCGCGCCGATGCGGCGATCTGCTGTGCGTCGATCGGCGGGCCGCTGTGGCGGGCCTGCGTCCGGCCGCCGCTCGTCCTGCGAGGCTCGGGAGGCGGGGGTGGCGCGGGGGCGTACTTCGACCGCAACTCCTGCTGGCGTTCGGCTGACGCCTCCGAGGCGGCGCGCCGGGCCCGGGCTCGACGTTCCTCCCGTGCGAAGGATGGATCGGACGCGTCTGGCATGGACTCGACGCTAGGTCGGCGCGATTCGCGAGAGAACCTCGGCCGCGACCTACGGGCGGCGGGCCAGGAGCGAGAACGAGTTCGGGAGGCGGCCGGTCCACGCGGCGGCTGACACCCCGTCGGGCCGCCAGAACGGTTCCGGGTGCTCGGCGAGGTGCACGATCTGGAGTCGTGCGTCGGCGATCGCCGTGATGAGGCTGCCGAGGCTCCACTGCCATCGGGTTGCTCCACCGGCAGGGAACACCTCGTCGACGTGGCTGGTGGCGAAGTAGCTGCGGTCCGCTCGGACCCTCGGCTCGTCGGCGTCCCAACTCCACAGCGTCGCGGCGGGATGTTCCTCGTGAACGAAGAGATGTCCGGACGGCTTCAGCAACCGGGCGACGTCGCGGGCCCAGCGCGCCAGGTCGGGCATCCAGATCAACGCGCCCTTGCCGGTGTAGACGAGGTCGGCGCTGGCGGTGGCGAGCGGGGCGCCTGGCAGCGCGGCAACGATGTAGTGGCACGGAACACCGAGGTCGACGGCGCGTCGTCGGGCGCTCCGCACCGCGACCTCGCTGTAGTCGATGCCGATCACCGATCGTGCGCCGGCGCGGATGAGGGCGACGTCGTCGGTGCCGTTCCCGCTTTGGAGGTGCACGACACGAGGCGATCGCCGCAGCACGTCGCGCAACAGCTCCCGCTCGGTGTCCAGCAGCGACGAGCCGTTCGCGGCGATGGCCAGCGTCGCTGCGTACTCCCGGACGTACTTCGCCGACGCCTCGTCCCACGTGTGCCGACTTGTTCGCGTCGTGTCGTCCACCGTCCGGATCCTTGTCCATCGGTGTGGGCACCGTCGGGCGGTGCGTGCAGCACCCGTCACTGGGCGGTGTCGTGGGCAGCTACGTTCGGTTCTGGGGGTGGAGCTGGACGCAAGAACGCGAATTGGGGGGGACATGAACAGGGTGTTGCGAATCATCGGTTGCGGGGTGGCAGCGTGCCTCGTGGCCGCGGCGTGTGGAGACGACGACGCGACGACGGCGTCCACCAGTGGCGCGGCCTCGTCGGCCGTCTCCACGTCCACGGCCGCCACCGAGTCGTCGGCAACCACCGAGTCGTCGGCAACCACCGAGTCGTCGGCCGAGTCGGCGCCGGCGACCGAGGAATCGACCTCGCCGCCGGGAGGCGCCTCGGCGCCGCAGCCCAACGACACGCCTGTGTCGCAGCTCGGCCTCATCGACGGCGTGTACAAGGGCACGTCCGGCTTCACGATCGACCCCAAGGACTGCCCGGCGGATTGGGACCCTCATCAGGGCATCACCGACACCGAGATCAAGTTCATGATGTCGCTGCCGCGCTCGGGACCGCTCGCCGGGTTCGGCCCGATCGGTGACGGGGTGAAGAGCTACTTCGACTACGTCAACAGCAAGGGGGGCGTCGACGGACGCCAACTCTCGCTCGAGATCAAGGACGACGCGTACCAGCCGGACAAGACCAAGTCGAACGTCGACGAGGCCATCGAGTCCGGGACGTTCGCCGCGTTCACGAACGTCCTCGGCACGCCGAACGTCGGCGCCATCCGGGACACCACCGAGGACGAGTGCATGCCGAACCTGTTCGTCGCGACCGGCGGACCACAGTGGGGCGACCCCGAGAACTACAAGTTCACCATCGGCGGGGCCGGCAACTACTGGACCGAAGCTGCGCTGTGGGCCAATTGGCTGCAGACCGAACATCCCGAGCTCACCACGATCGCGACCGTGACCTTCAACAACGACTTCGGCCACGTGTACCTCGAGGCGCTGCCCGCGGCGATCGAGGGCACGCCGCTGAAGATCGTCGGCTCAGAGATCCACGAGCCGACCGCGCCCAACCTCGACAACCAGCTCACCTCGCTGGCCGCCACGAACGCCGACGTGCTGATCATCGAGTCGGCGGCCTCGTTCTGCACCCAGGGCCTCGCCGGGATGGAGCGGCAGACGGCGTGGAAGCCGCTCATCATCCTGAGCAGCGCGTGTGGCTCGCCGACGAACATCTTCCAGCCCCTGATCGACCAAGGGCTGACGGGCGACGGCGCCGTCTTCGAGACGTACTACAAGGACGTCAACGACCCAGCGATGCAGTCCGATCCCGCAGTGATCGAGTACCAGAAGGCGGTCGCCGCCCAGGGTCTCGATCCGCACAACACCAGCTACGCGCTCGGGTGGCTGTACGCGTGGTCGACGGTGCATGCGGTCGAGCGGGCCGCCACGTTCCAGGGCGGCCTCGACAGGGGCAACATCATGCTGGCGGCGCGGGCCATGAACGAGAACAACCCGATGTTCTACCCAGGCGTCACCACGTACACCGACGGGTTGAAGGACGGCTACACCGCAGAAGGCGGGCAGATGGTGCAATACACCGTCACCGACAAGACCAAGCTCGGCACCCTCGTGCCGGTCGGCACGCTGCAGAACCTCGAGGGTCACCTCGGGACCTACGCCACGGTCGAAGAGGCATCGGCCGCCCCTGCGGGATCGACACCGACCACATAGCGGTCGCAGACCAGCCGGACCCGCTGACCTGATGGCGCGGTCCGGACCAGAATCGTCGACTGCCGGAACGAGATGGTGCCGGTCCAGATCGACCCGGCCAGAGGGGATCGATGTCGCTCGAGGATCGGCTGCCGGGGACCTATCGGCTCGTCGCCATGGAGACCAGGACGGCTGCCGGCCACGTCAGCCGGCCGATGGGTGAGCGGCCGACGGGCATGTTCATGTTCGATGGCAGCAACTTCTGTGTTCAGCTCGCTTCGAGCGACCGCGACGCAAGCGACGCGGCCGTCGTCGCGATGTTCGGCACGTACGAGGTGGATGAGATGGCCTGGATCTTCATCCTCACCCCGGAGGGCGCTGTCGACCCGGCGTTGGTCGGGACTCGGATCGTGCGCCGCGTCGCGTTCGACGGTGACCTGGCCATCTTCACGACGCCGCCGACGTTCGTTGGCGGGGCCGAGGCGACGACGATGATCACCTGGCGTCGGGTCTCGGGTTGAGGGCGGTCGCCGTCAGCGGGTGATCGCATCGTCGAGGTCGCCGCAGGCGACGTCGGCGGCCAGGTGCTCGCCGCCGGCCTGGTCGACGAGGTGCGCATGGACGTCGTACCCGTTGTGCTCGGGTCCGGCAAGCGCTACTTCGGCTCGGTCCACGCGCAGCACCTGTTGGAGGGTGCCGACGTGGTGATCCAGGGCAACCGGGTGCTCCACCTGAGCTCTCGCGTGCGCCGCTGACGGACCGCAGCGGGGACGCCCCGGGACCGACGCGCCGGAGGGGACGCGGGCCCGCGACGCCCGTGGAATTCGCCGGGAGCTCGGCCAACGCTCTGGCAGGCTCGACGACAGAGCGGACGATCTGCGGGTCGCTCTCGCCGACCACGCTCTCCTCCCTCTGCGCTGTCGGCAGCTCAGCGATTGCAGCTCAGATCAGCACAACTCGGGCCACCAAGGAATCCTCATGAACACCGACCAGTCCGAACCGCTTCACACAGCGGATCTGCTCCAGCTCGACGAGCAGTCGTTTCCCGAGCGGGACGGCCGGCCGTGGGGGCACACGAACGACTACGCCTTCCCGTTCTGGTGCGCATCTGAGATCACCCTCGAGCGCGCCGACATCGAGGGTGGGTACCTCCTTCGCGGGAACGGTCCCATCTTGCACGGCATTCCTCTCGTCGACGAGGAAGGCGCAGAGGGACGCGTCATCGCCCGCACCGTCGGCGAGCGGGAGCACGCTCGCCAGATGCAGAAGGCATCCCCTCGGACCGAGAGCCGGAACCGAAGCGATTCCAGAGCAGACGGCTTCTGCCCGTCAGGTGTGCCGGTGGCGTACCTACCGCGGATCCTCACGTCGATCCAAGACGGCCGGCGCGGTCAGTCGGCACGTGGCGGCACGGCATTGCTCTCGGACACCGTGGTGACAACGCAGGACGGTCCCAACCACAGCACGATCTTCAACGGGGAGTCGCGAGACTTCCTCCGTCCTGACTTCTTCCCGTACACCGCCGTGTGCAAGCTCGAGCTCTGGCAACTCGACACCGGTGGACGTGGTTGGGTGGCCTCAGGTGACTATGCCTCGGGGTTCCTGATCGGCCGGAGCACGCTCCTCACCTCAGGGCACGCCTTCGAGGGCAGGCGACTGGGTGACGGCGTCACGGCGATCAAGGTGATCCCCGCGTGCTGGGCGAACAACTCGGTGTTCGGCGCCGGAATGATCACCTGGGTGCGACGACGGCGATGGTGGCATTCTGATTCGGGAAACGATCTGCAACTGTGCCAACTGGCCGACCCGGTGGGCGATCGGCTCGGATTCTTCGGGGCGCGGGTTTACGACTCGGACTGGGAGGACCGGGGCGTGTGGACGATGGCCGGGTTTCCATATGACCGAAGCAAGTTCGGCATGTCGGTCCAACACGGGATCCATGTGCGCGACGATGACGACGGCGACGACATCGAGCTCGCCGGAGACACCTACGACACCACCCAGGTGGAGAGTGACGCCGACGAGGCCTCAGGCGCCTCCGGTTCCCCTCTGTTCGCCTGGTTTGGCGAGGGCAACCCATGCGCCGTCGGTGTGCACTCGGGCTCCACCGATGACTGGACGGTCGGGGGCACCGAGACATGGGCCTGCGCGGCTGGTGGCGACGGTCTCGTCGCAATCGTGAACTGGGCCCGCGACAACTGGGATTGAACCCGTCTGCGGGCACTTCGCTGAGGAAGTCTCCGCTGACGGCGGAGCACCGCTCAACGATTCCGGCTTCGGCGAGGGCGTTGTGTTTCAGCCATGACGTGGGGCTGATCGAAGAGCACGCCTTGGCTGGCCGGTTGCGCTGGCAGGATGGTCGGGTGCTGGCGCCCCCGTCGTTCGTGCAGCGCAGCAAGGAGCTGCTGATCGGTCGGGACCTCGTCCGGCTTGCCCGTCGCGCCGGCTCGGCGCGAACGATGGCTCGCGGCGACGGCGGGTCGGTGGTCACGGTTGCCGGTTTTGGCGCCGGGGATGCATCGATGGTCCCGCTGCGTCAGGTGCTGCGTCGCCTCGGCCACGATGTGCATCCCGCTCGCCTCGGCACGATCAGCGATGACGTCGAGGTGCTCTATCGCCGTCTGGCCGACAACGCAGCCCGGCTCGCCGACGCTCGAGGGCGGCGAGTGTCGCTGGTCGGCTGGAGCATCGGCGGGGTGCTCGCCCGCGAAGCAGCGCGTGATCGGCCGGATGTGATCGACGGGGTGGTGACGTTCGGAACGCCGGTCGTCGGCGGCCCGGCGTTCACTGCGCTGGCCGGCCGGTACCGAGCCGAGCGGCTGGCCGAGATCGCAGAGCTCGGCGAGGAACGTGACCGCAGCCCGATCACGGTGCCGGTGACAGCGATCTGGAGCCGCAACGATGGCGTGGTGACCCCGGCGGCATGCATCGATCGGCTCACGCCCGACGTCCGCAACGTCGAAGTGTCCTCGACGCACCTCGGCATGGGCGTCGACCCAGACGTCTGGGACGCCGTCGCGACGGCGCTTGCCCGCACAGCGTGACGCGCGGCCGCGGAGGACCGACCACACCACCACCAGCAGCATCGATGGCTCGCTGACGTTTGCGTGCTTGCTGGACGACGTCGCCGCGTGGGTCGACAGGTCCACGAGATCACATCGGGGTGCTGGAAAGATGGCGACCTCCGGATGAGACGAAGGCGGGCTTGCGGTGATGACGTGGACACGTGTCGTGAGGTGTGGGGCGGTGGCGGTGCTCGTGAGCGCGGCCGTTGCGTGCGATGGGTCGGATGACGTGACGTTCAACGGTGACGGCTTCGTCACCGTGGACGAACAACCATCCAACGTCGGCGACGCCGGCAACGCCGCCACGGCGTACATCGACTCCGGTGCCTACCAGCGAGGCCTGGAAGATGTCGGTGACGCGGCGCGCGAGTGGGTCGTCGCCCATGCTGACGACACACCGAAGACGGCCCTCGTGTTGGACATCGACGAGACGGCCCTGTCCAACCTCGAGATCCTCAAGCTCGACCACTTCGGGCGACCGATCGATGGACCATGTGATCCATCATCCGGCGCTCCGTGTGGATGGGCAGCCTGGGACCAACTCGGCCGTGACCCGGCGATCCAACCTTCCCTCGAGCTGTTCCAGGAGGCGACGTCCCTCGGAGTCGCTGTCTTCTTCATCACCGGGCGACCCGAGGACCAACGAGCAGCCACCGAACGCAACCTCGCCGCAGCCGGCTACACCGGCTACGCCCAGCTGTCGATGACGCCCGACGGTGCGCACTTCGATTCGGCCGCCGACTTCAAGACCCCGATTCGAGAGCAGATCGAGCAGCAGGGCTACCGGATCATCGCCAACGTCGGCGACCAGCCTTCCGACTTGCTCGGTGGCCACGCCGCCAAGAGCTTCCTCCTTCCCAATCCCTTCTACCGCGTGCTGTGACCACGCGGTGCGAGCCCGGCGCGCCGAGCGCGTGAGGTCGGCTCAGTCGCGTCGGGTGACGAAGTTGAGGAGGCGGTCGGGCACGAAGACGATCCTGTGGAGGTCGTCGTCGGCGGGCACGCCCGCGATGGACTCGCGCGCCAGCTCGACGATCGCGGCCTGCGCTGATCGTTGGGCGGCGTCGACGGTGCCGCAGCGGCGCCCGTCGATCTGAACGACGATCTCGACGGGTGATGCTCGGAGGACAGCGGCATCTGCGGTCGGCCAGGGCTGGGTGTGCACCGAGAACGTCTCGCCGAGTTGATGCCACAGCTCCTCGGCGAGGTGTGGTGCGAACGGTGCGAGCAGCAGGACGAAGGTGCGTTTGCTCAGCGCAGAGCGAACGGAGGGCAGGAGCTCCATCAGCCTGGCGATGCCGACGTTGAACGCCAGCCGTTCGACCGCGTCGGTGACCGCGACGATGGCCTTGGCGACAGCGATGGGATCGTCGTCCACCTCGTCGCAGCTGGCGATCGTTCGGCGGATGCGGGCGAAGAACCGCTGGATGCCGACGATCCCGTCGTCGGTGAAGTCGCCTCCCTGATCCCACGGGGCGGCGAACAGGAGGGCGCAGCGGAGCACGTCTGCGCCGTGGGCATCGACGTAGTGGTCCGGGGTGACGACGTTGCCACGGCTCTTGGACATCTTGGCGCCGTGGTGGACGATCACGCCGCCGAGGCGGATGCGGGGAAATGGTTCCTCGAATGGCACGAGTCCCAGATCGTGGAGCGCCATGGTGACGAACCGGGCATAGAGGTGATGGCGCTGCACGTGCTCGGGCCCACCGGCGTAGAAGTCGACGGGCAGGACGCGCGCCGTGCGCTCGGGATCCCATGCTCGATCGTCGAACTCGGTCGAGGGGTAGCGCAGGAAGTACCAGGCGGAATCGACGAACGTGTCGCTGACGTCGGTCTCCCGGCGCCCGGTCGTCTGGCAATTGGGGCACGCGACGCGGACCCAGTCGTGGGCCTGGGCCAGCGGTGACTGGCCGGTGCCGGCCGGACGAACGTCCTCGACGTCGGGCAGCACCACCGGCAGGTCGCTGTCGGGAACCACGACCGGCCCGCAGACCGGGCAGTGGATGATCGGAATGGGCGGCCCCCAGTACCGCTGGCGCGAGATCAGCCAGTCCCGCAACCGGTAGCGGACCGCCGGACGGCCGACCTGACCGGCCGCCGAGGGTGACAGGAGCTCGGCGTGCGACACCGGGATGTCGTGTTCGGCGGCGAATCGGGCATCGCGCTCGTCGTGGGCTGGCACGCCCATGACGGCGCCGGTCCCGTATGCCTCGATGACGTAGTCGGCCTCGTAGACCGGCAGGGCGTCGCCGGTGGACGGGTGCGGGACGGACCTCCCCGCGGCCGGATCGCCCACCGGCACCGCGATGAACGTGACCGCCGGCAAGGTGTCGGGCCTGGTGGTGAACACGGTCAGATCGCCGAAGTCGATCTCGCGTCCCTCTGACCTGCCGATCCACTGGCGTTGCAGGCGCTTGGCGCGCTCCGGCCAATCCAGCTGCTCGAGCCCGTCGACCAAGCGTTCCGCGTACGCGGTGATGCGCAGGAACCACTGCTCCATGACTCGCTCGATCACCGCCGACCCGCAGCGCTCACACACGGTTCCGCCGTCCTCGGTCTGCTCGCGCGCCAGCACCGTCAGGCACGACGGGCACCACAGCACCGGCGCGACGGCCTGGTACATCAGCCCGGCCTCGAACAAGCGAGCCAGGACCCACTGCGTCCACCTGTAGTAGTCGGGTTGACTGGTGTCGATCGCACGGCCCCAGTCCCACGCCATTCCCAGCCGACTGAGCTGTTCGGCGAACCGGGCCGTCGTGCGCGCGGTCAGCGTCGCCGGGTGCTCGCCGACCCTGAGGGCGTAGTTCTCGGTGTGGATCCCGAAGGCGTCGAACCCGATCGGCTGGAACACCTGGCGCCCGCGCATCCGCATGCACCGGCCAAAGGTGTCGACGCCGGAATACCTGAAGACGTGCCCGACGTGCAGCCCCTCGGCTGACGGGTACGGGAACTCGACCAGGTTGACGAACACGGCGTCGGCGTCGACAGCATCGAGGTCGACCACCCCCGTACCCTCGTGCCGCCAGCGTTCCCGCCAACGAGCCTCTACCTCATGCACCTCGAAGGGCTGTTCCATCGGAGCGGGCCCTCCTTGCGTGAGCTGCACCTCGGGTTCATCACGGTCTCCTTGTCCTCGTCGGCGTCATCCGAAAACGAAAGAACCTCCCGGCCGTCAGGCGCAGGAGGTGTCAGGCGGGCCGAACGGTCGGCTCGCCTACGTCAGAAGGAGGACCCCCATCGCGACAACGCACATCGTGGTGAGCATACGTCTCACTCGATGAGCGAGAGATCGCATTCGGACTCGGTGGGAGTCGAGCGGACTGTCGCTCAGGCGAGTGGATCGGCGCCGGGCAGTCCCAGCATGAACTGGGCGTGGTTCTCGTAGGCGGACTCGTCGACGATGAGATGGCTGGCGGCGACGGTGAGGTCGCGCACCGCCCGCTCGTACACCGACCCCTGCCGTGTGGCCGCCCCGCCGACGAAGCGCACCGTGTCGGCCAGCACGTCCGAGGCGACACGAGCGGCGTGGGCGCCGGCGGCCCGCACGGCGGCCTCGACCGATCGCAGTTCGACAGCCGGTCGCTCGACGGCATCCATCAGCTCGGCGCCGCGCGCCAGCATCAGCGCCCGCGCCGCCGCGAGGCGCACGTCGGCCTCACCGAGGAAGTGCTGGAACGTCGAGCGTTCGGCAAGCGTCCGCGGCCGGGTGTAGCCGCGCGTCAGCGTCGACGCCGTCGCCGTCAGCTCGTCCAGCGCCCGCCGGGCGATGGCCAGCGTGACCGCCGGCAACGGGAAGCCGAGGTAGCCGATGATCCCCGTGCGGTAGACGCGACCACCGCGGCGGGGTCGGTCGCTCGCCGCGTACGTCATCTCGGCCGGGACGAACACGTCGTCGGCAGCAAAACCGACGCTGCCGGTGCCGCGCATCCCCAGCACGTGCCAGTCGTCGCCCAGGGTGAGATCGTCCTTGGCGACGAGGCAGGTCCGCATCTCGCGCCTTCCACCGCCGGCGTCGGCCCGCCCGAACAGCAGCACCCACGAGGCGGCGTGGATCCCGCTGCCGTAGCGGAACGTGCCCGTCATGCGGTAGCCGCCCGCCACCTCCTGCAGGGTTCCCGGCCGCAGGCCGCCGCCGCCGCAGACGATCGGTACGTCGTCGTCGGCAAGGAGTCGGGCCAGGCCAGCGTCACTCAGCCGAGCGCACGCATCACCGACCGAGTCCGCCCAGATGAAGTAGCACCATGCCGCGGCAACGTTGACCATGGCCACGCGCTCGAACACCTCGAACTGCAGGCCAGGCTCGGCCTCATGTCCGCCGAGCGCGAGGGGAACCTTGAGCCGCAGCAGGCCGCTGCGACGCAGGGCGTCGACGGTGGTGTCAGGGAGTCGGCGCAACTCGTCACCGTCCGCGATGTCAGCGTCGAGCGTCGGCGCGATGGCATCGATACGAGCGAACAGCTCGTCGCGCACCTCCCCGACGGCCATGGGTCACGAACCGTAGCCGTGCCGAGCTCGCCGACGTCCTCGAGACGTCCGGGCGATGCGCAGTGGCGGGGCCAGTCGGTCGAGAGGGCATGAGAGCGGAGAGCAAAGATGCGGGGATCGCACGGCTGATCCTCGTCAACGGAGCTCCCGCCTCGGGCAAGTCCACGCTCGCTCGCCGCTACGTCGACGACCACGACCAGGGTGTCCTCGTCGAGATCGACTCGCTTCGGATGACCCTGCCGAACTGGGAGCAGGACGACGCGACGAGGCTCGCCGCCCGAGACCTGGCCGCCAGCGCGGTCGTCGAGCACCTTGGCGCGGGACGCGACGTGATGATGGCCCAGTACTTCGGGCGCCTCGGCTACATCGTCGCGTTGGAAGCGATGGCGCTTCAGCACGACGCCACGTTCGTCGAGGTGGTCCTTGCGATCGACGCGGCCCACGCGATCGACCGGTTCCGCGCCCGCCGCCGGGCGATGATCGAGCGCGGCGAGACCCATCCCGAACGCGACATCGCCGACGCCGACGTCGAGGCGTTCATCATCGACGCAGTCGACCGCCTCACCCGCCTACCGACAGCCAGGACCAACTCACGGATCGTCCCGGTCGGGCTCGAGGCGTCCGAGGACGCGGTCTACCGCCGCCTCTGCTCGATCCTCGACGAGCGGGGCCAGCCCTAGCCTCGCCACCTGCAGCTGTCCGCTCATCGCGGAGTCAGTGTGGCTCAGCCAGCGTCGTCCACGAGGTGGGGTGCGTCTCGGTGACCGGTCGGATGGTCTCCCCGGGGTTGCTCACAGCTTCGCGATGACCTCGCGGCTGATGTCGTCGAGCGCTTCGTACTGCGACTCGAGCGAGGGCAGCAACATGACGTGGCCCAAGCCCGACACTGTCCAAGGCGTGGAGCTGTTCGACGATCTCGGGGCCGCTGCCGACCAGGCAGGTCGCAGCGATCCGCTCGGGGGTGACGAACTTGCGCTCGGCCGGTTCCAGCCAGGTGCAGTGACCGACGTGGATGCGGCGGTGGCGCTGCGCCTCGGGCACCGCCTCGACGAGCGCGGCGAACTCGTCCCAGTCGTCGGCCAAGAACTCGGGCGGTTCACCGCCGAAGTTGCGGACGTAGTCGTAGGCGTAGTGGAAGCCGCCGATCACCATCGAGCCGACGGTGTCGATGACGCGATCCGACCGCAGGTCCTCACCGGCGCGTAGCACGCACGCCGCCGTCAAGGCGCTGAACAGGAAGTCGTTTCGGTCGATGGTCCGCCCGACCTGATCGGCGCCCGCCGTCACGTTCGCCCACACCGATCCGATGGCGTCCGGGTCAGCGGCCATCGCCGTGACGACGCCCTCGGCGTACTTGCCGGCCATCGCTTGGCCGCGTGGACCGAAGCTGCTCACATGGATCGGCACGTGGTGGTCGAGGTCGAGGTAGCCGAGATGCGCCATGTCGAACTTGATCCCTGCGGTGTGACCACGCACCGCGTACTCGGTCTCCTCGCCGTCGAGGAGGCTGCGGACGACCCGCACGTAGTCCTCGAACTCCGCCATCGTCGCCGGCTTCTGACCCATCAGCCGCCACGCCGTGTGACCGTTGCCGAGGCCGAGGAACGTCCGGCCCGGAGCCAGACGGTTGATGGTGGCGATCGCGGCAGCCGTGACCGGGGCCGTGCGCGTCCCGACGATCGACACGCCGGTGCCCAACTGGATCCGCGAGGTGCGGGTCGCGGCAACGGCCAAGCACGCATACACATCGGACCAGATCATCTGGCTGTCGGCGAACCAGGCATGCGAGTAGCCCAGCTCCTCCGCCCGCACGACGTAGTCGATGTCGTCGATCTTCGACCCGATGCACAACCCGATCTCCACGTTCCCCCCAGGTCAGTCAGCCCCGCCGGACGGTAGCCGTCCCGCAACCCTGGTGCTCGTAGCGTGGTTCCGGTGAGGAGCGAGATCCGCCGCGTCGCCGTCTTCTGTGGATCGACCCCGGGCACCGATCCGGAGTTCGCTCGTCGCTCGTACGACGTCGGCCGGGAGCTCGCCGAACGGGGCATCGGCCTCGTCTACGGCGCCGGCGGCCACGGGTTGATGCGCGACGTGTCGCAAGGCGCGCTCGACGCCGGCGGCGAGGTGGTCGGTGTCATCCCGCGCTCGATGATCGAGCGCGAGTGGGGACGGGCCGACCTCACGGACGTGCACGTCGTCGACACGATGCACGAACGCAAGGCGAAGATGGCCGAGCTCGCCGACGCGTTCCTCGGGCTGCCCGGGGGCCTCGGCACGCTCGAGGAGATCATCGAGGTGTGGAGCTGGCGGCCGATCGGCTTCAACGACGACCCCGTCGGCCTCCTCAACATCAACGGGTTCTGGACACCGCTCCTCGACGCGCTCGAACGGCTCGTCGACGCCGGGTTCGTCCGTCGCGAGGTGATGGACGACCTCGTCGTCGCCGAGACCCTCACCGACGCCCTCGAGCGCCTCGAGCAGCGGATGAACGTCGCGTTCGGTGACAAGCTCGGCCGCTCCCGAACAACCCAGGACTAGGCCCTTGCGGCCGACGCGTCGTCCGCATCGAGCCGACGATCGTCGGGGTCAGCCGATGGCGCCGGCGATCACGAGCTCGGTGACGTGGTCCTCGTCGTAGCCGAGCAGGTCGCGCAACACGTGGTCGTTGTGCTCACCCAGCCGCGGGTTGGCCCGTCGCACCACGGCCGGCGTCCGGGACAGCACGACGCGAGCGCCCTCGACGATGCACTGCCCGTGGACCGAGTGCTCGACCGTCAGGTAGTGGCCCCGATGGACCAGCTGCGGGTCGTGCCAGCAGGCGGCCGAGTTCTGCACGCCGTGCACCGGCACGCCGACCGCCTGCAGGGCGTCCTCCACCTCGGCCACCGAGCGAGTCGACGTCCACGCCTCGATGGCGTCGTCGGTCGTCGCGCCGACCACGCCGGCGAGGGCGGCCCGCTGGGCGTCGTCCTCGCACGCGATGGCCGCCCACTCGTCGTCACCCGTGCACGGGAACACGCCGTGGGGGCTGAAGACCGGGTCGGCGTTGCCCGCCCGCGTCGGGGCGACGCCGTTGACGGTGTGGTCGAGGATCGCCGGGGCGAGGAAGTGGATCGACGCCTCGGCCTGCGACAGGTCGAGGTGCTGCCCCTTGCCCGTACGCCGCCGCCAGTCGAGGGCGGCGAGCAGGGCGGCGACGATGTAGCGGGGGGCGACGTAGTCGGTGTACACGAGCGGCCCGGCCGGGGCCCGGTCGGGCCATCCAGTGAGCTCGTAGAAGCCGGTGATCGCCCCCGCCAGGTTGCCGAACCCGGCGAACGCCGACCGTGGTCCGGTCTGGCCCATCAGGCTGGTGCTGAGCATCACGAGCTGCGGGTTGACGGCGCACAGGTCCTCGTACCCGAGGCCCCACGCGTCCATCACGCCGGGCGTGTAGGACTCGATGAGGACGTCGGCCCAACGCACGAGGTCGCGCAGGACGTCACGTCCGGCGTGCGTCGTGAGGTCGAGGCTGAGGCCGAGCTTGCCGCAGTTGAAGTGGGCGAAGGCCACGCTGCCCTCCGGCGACAGGTCACCGCACAACGCGCCGCCGCCACCGCGCGACGCGTCAAAGTGCGTCGGGCCCTCGACCTTCACGACGGTGGCGCCGAAGTCGGCGAGCACCCGCGTGGCCAGCGGGCCAGCGAACACCCACGTCAGGTCGACGACCTTGAGCCCGTCGAGCGGAAGTCGGTCCGGCCCTCCGTCCTCCGGCGCGACGACCGCCGGCGCGGCGCGCCGCGCCAGCCCGTTGGCGCCGATCTCCGGCGGTCCCGGCAGCACCGGGAGCGGACACGCCGACGCCTTGACGAACGGGCCGGGGCACGTCCGGCCGTCGACGGTCGTCCAGTACTGGCGGGCCTGCAGCTGCTCGTCGGCGACGAGCTCGGCGGCCGTGACGACCGGGGCCAGCAGCACCCGCCGCCGCTGCGCCTCCGCGAACAGCTCGGCCTTGGTGTGGCTGCTGGTCATGGCGGCGACGGCGGCCTTGACGTCCTCCAGCTCGCTCGGACCTTCCTCCGTGGTCATCATCCGCAGCCCGAAGGCGTCCCAGTCCCACGCCAGCATCTCGGCGCTGCAGTGGCCCTCCTCGTGGACCCACTCCATCAACCGCTGACTGAACGGGCCGATCATCGAGCCGAACAGCAGGGTGATCGACACGTGGCCGTCGCTCGCTGGATAGACGAACTGGAGGTGGAGCGGACCGACGAGGACGCCGCCCGACGTCCGCTGCAGCTCCGGGTTGTCGTTCGGCGTGAGCAGCACGCCCGGGATGCCGGCCTGCATCACGGCCTGCTGCGCCGACACGTCGACGTGTTGGCCGCGACCGCTGTGCTGGCGCTCGGTGAGGGCGAGCAGCGCGCCGACCGCGGCCTCGGCGCCGGCGTGCAGCCAGGCCTGGGGCACGGAGGTGCGGACCGGGGCCCGGTCCTCGTCGCCGTTGTGGGCCTGGGCGCAGCCGGCGGCGAGGACCGTGAGGTCTGACGCTGCCCAGTGCGACTTGGGTCCGTCACAGCCGAACGCGGTCACCGACACGTGCACGAGGGCCGGGTTGACGGCGGCGACCACGGCCGGGTCGAACTGGCCGTTGTCGAGCAGGACGTCGGCCGTGCGGACGAGGTCGAGCACGTCGTCGTCGGACGCGCACACGACGCTGTGCTTGCCCCGGTTGTAGGCCCACCACGTCAGCCCGCCGCCGGCCGCCCGACCCGGAAGGCCGCCCGGCGGTTCCGCCAGCACGACCTCGGCGCCGAGCTCGGCCAGCACCATCCCAGCCAGCTGGCCGCGATGATCGGTGGCATCGACCACTCGATACGGAGACAACATCCCAGCTCAACCCCCATGACCGGCGTCGAGCAGCCGCCGGTCGCCGTGGCCCGCATCGTAGGTCGCCACGCTTCGGAGCCGACGGCCCGGCGATCTCGGCTGCGACGCGGGCCAGATCGTCAACGATTTCCGACCGAACGATGTCGAGGATCGGATGACGGCTTCGTCTCCTCGACGAGCAACGCACCGAACGAGAGGACCCCTCATGACCGCCGACGACATCGCCGAGATCCTGGCCAAGCCGTATGCACAACAGCTCCTCAACGGCCCCGAGCCGGCCCGGATGGCGTACAACGGCCTGGACGGCGACCCACGGGTCATCCCGATCGGCTTCTGGACCGAAGGCGACCGGATCGTGATGGCCACCGTGCCGAAGGCGGCCAAGGTCGCCGCCCTCCGAGCGAACCCGAAGGTCGCGCTCACCATCGATCAGGGTGCCTTCCCGCCGAAGGTGCTGCTGATCCGCGGGACCGCCGAGGTCGTGCTCGTCGCGGGCGTCCCGGACGGCTACCTCACCGCCGGCCACAAGGTGATGACCGATGACCAGTACCCGGAATGGGTCGCCGGCGTCCAGGCCCTCTACGACGAGATGGCCGTCATCACGATCACCCCGACCTGGGCCAAGCTCCTCGACTTCGAGACCACCATCCCCCAGGCCGTCGAAGACCTCATCAAGACGAAGTCCGCCCGCTGACGCCGCCCGTACGTGCCGCCGCGAGTCCCCGCCGAGACCCGCGGTCCATCCCGCGCTGGTCCGACGGCGATGTCGGTCGGGCGGTGTGGGCCTCGGCGTCGACCGTGGCGTTGTGTAGACATGAGCGATGAGCACGTCCATCGTCACTCGTGGGCTCGACCAGCTCGGTGCCCTCCTCGGCGCGGTCACGCCCGAGGACGTCGAGCACGCCACGCCGTGCTCGGACTGGACCGTCGCCGACCTGAGTGACCACATCGTCAACAGCACGGCCGGCATGGCGACCATGGCGCGCGGTGGTGAGCCCGACTGGGCCACCACGACCCATCACGACGACCCGACCTCGGCGCTCCAGCGCGAAGGAAGCTCGCTGGTCGAAGCGCTCGATGCTGGTGATGGTGCGTTCCCGGAGGGGATGGCCGCTGCGGAGCTGGCCGTGCACACCTACGACCTCGCGACCGCCCTGGGCAGATCGACCGCCGATCTCGATCCCGAGGTCGCAGACGAGGGTCGCGCCTTCATGACCTCGTCGATGACCGACGAGATGCGGGGCGATGCGTTCGGGCCCGAGCAGCCGGCACCCGCCGATGCCGACGCCTATCAACGCATCGCGGCGTTCGCTGGCCGATCGGTGTGACGAGACCCGTCACCGCACGTCGAGAGCCGGCGATCCCGGACGGCGCGGCCGTTGCCGAGAGCGTGAGATATTCGGATGGTGCGAGTCACCGGAGTCACCGCCAACCTGCCCGTCTCCGACGTTGAGGCGGCCCGCCGCTTCTACGCCGACTACCTCGGCCTCGGCGTCGAGGAGATGAACCTCGGTTGGGTCGCTCGCTACCGAACCGAGGACGGTCGAGCGTCGGTGCAGCTGGTGACGCGTGACGTCACGAGCCCTGTGGACTCGGTGCTGTCGGTCCACGTCGGCGACGACGTCGAGCAGGCGTACGTCGAGGCGCAGCGCCTCGGCTACGAGATCGTCCATCCGCTGACGACGGAGCCCTGGGGTGTTCGACGGTTCTTCGTGCGAGACCCCGACGGCAACGTCATCAACATCGTGAGCCACAGCGACGACTGACGAGGCTGTTGCGCTCAGCGGCTGAGGTGACCGCGAGGGCCGGAGGGCTGACGTGGTCGGGGCACACTGTCCGGGTGGGGAGCGCCGCGGGTGCGATGAGGTTGGGGCAGATGGCCGCCGATCAGTACGCATGTCTGGGATCGCTGCGGATGGTGTTGCTGACCGGCTCAGCAGCTCGAGGGCTGAGCGACGCCGCCTCCGACATCGACATCTACCTGTATTGGGATGAGTTCGATCGGGACCGGCTGCAGGCGGCGAGCGCGCTGTCGGCCGCCGGGCCTGCTCGCGTCTTCGCGGTGGGGACTCCGGGCGGCGTGTTCGAGAAGTATCGGCGCGACGGTCGCTTCGTCGACGTCGAGAGCGTCGAGATCGCCGCGCTCGAGCGGATCGCGGAAGCGCTGGACGCCGGCTCTGGGCTGTCCGGTGAGGTGGTCAAGGTTGCGGCCGGGCTGCGCGACGCAGTGCCGGTGCTCGGCGCTGACGAGCTGGTGCGATGGCAGCGCCGGATGGTGTTCTCCGACGCGATCGCGTCGGCGGAGGCGGCCACTCGGAGTCGCCGGCTGCTGTCACCGGTGGCGCTCTTCGACCTCACCTACGCCCGTGGGGATGTGTTGAGCTTCATGGCCAGGGTGTCGCAGGTCTTGCTCGACGCGGTGGCGCTGCTGGGTGCCGTCAACCGTGTGTTCATCCCGGTCGACGACCCGAAGTGGCTGCCGTGGCACCTGGGCCGACTCGAACATGTCCCGTCGGCTGTCGTGGAACGGATCGCTGACGGATTGCGCAGTCCGACGCCGGACGCGATGGCCGACCTGGAAGCACTCCTGGTCGAGGTGCTCGACCTCGTCGACTCGCACGTTCCAGGCGCCGACACTCGACCGGCTCGCTTCGCCATCGCGCTGTCGCCGCATTCCTGATCACCCGATCTGGCCGTTTACCGGAGGAACCGGGCGCTGTGTGGCCCGCAGATGCGGGCTCGCGGCGATGGGTCGGGCATTCGGAGCACCGTCCATTGCGGTGAATGTGGTCGTCTAACCTGCGCTCCCATGACACCGGGCGACCTTCATCACGCTGTCGAAAGTGCGTTCAACGAACATGATGTCGACGCACTCGTCGCGCTCTACGAAGATGATGCGTGGCTGTTCGGAGTTGCTGGGCCAGTGCAAGGGACTGACGCGATTCGCGCCGCATGGACCGAGATGTTGGGGATGTCCCAACAGACCACGCTGGTCACTCAATACGTGATCGAGAAGGGCGACATCGCGCTGCTGAGCAATCGTTGGACATCAACTGTCGGCGACGCTGAGATCTCGGCGATCAGCGCCGAGGTGGCCCGCCGCCAAGGCGATGGCACGTGGAAGTACGTCATCGACAATCCGGACGCCGCGGGGGTTCTGGCTGGTTGAGTCGAGACCGGGCATCGTCGCCCCATCCAGGTGACCGTGACCACCGGCTACCGGCGTCACGCCTGGAGGAACTCCTCGATGCAGGTGAGGAACTCGTCGGTCTGTTCGATCATCGGGTAGTGACCGGCGTGCGTCGATCACCCGGAGCTCGGATTCGGGGATCAGCTCGCTCAGTTCGGTCGCGTAGCGGAGCGGCAGGAGGCCGTCCGACGCCCCGTGGATGATCAGCGTGCGTGTCGCGAGGTATGGCAGTCGGCGGCGGAGGCCGCGCTCGGCGATCGGCCACATCAGCTTGGTGGCCGCCGCACGGTTCTGGGCCTCGAACATGTGACCCGCTGCGGGGTCATCCGGGTCGTCGACGAAGATCGTCGGCTCGGGATCGGGACGCCGCTGCGGGTCGTGCCATGTTGCCTGTTTCACCAGGGCGGATGGACCGAACGGGTCGAGGGTGGGCAGGTCGTCGATCCAGAGACCGAACGTGTCGACCAAGATCAGCGTGTCGACGAGCTCGGGGGCGACGATCGCCAGCTCGGCCGCCAGCATGCCGCCGGTCGAGTGACCGACGACGGCCACACGGTCGTGTCCCCAGTTGCGGATCAGGCTGCGGTAGAAGAGGACGAGGTCGAAGATGTCGCGCACCTCTGTCAGCCCGGTGGAGGTTCCGTAGCCGGGTTGCTCGGGCGCGTAGACGAGGTGGTGCTCCGCGAGGCGCTCGAGGAACGGCGCGCCACCGGGGTGCCGCTCGTAGCCGTGGAGGTAGACGACAGGGCTGCCTGCGCCAGCAGTCCAGACGTTCACCTCGAACGCGCCGACCGTGCTTCGTGTCACCGTCGCGCCACGTGGTGAGCTCATGCCGGTGCACCGACGGGGAACCGCTCGGCGACGAGTCGCTGACTGGCCTGTGGTGTCCAGCGGTCCTCGTGCTCGGACCAGATGTTTCGCAACTTGGGGATGACCTCGGTCCCGAACAAGTGGTTGTTGTGGGCGGCCACCTCCTCGGGCAGGTTGCCGACGTGCATGCAGGTGATCAGCTGGCCGAGGCGCAGCTCGGTGACGAGCTCGCGGACGCGTTGCTCGACGCGCTGCGGGGTGCCGGCGATGATGTAGCCGAGGTCGTCGTACTCCCAGAAGTCGAGCTCACCGCGACTGGCCTTGCGCCGCTCCTCCATCGACACGTTCTTCGAACGGCGCAGCGCCTCCCTGGTCGACGCGGCGGTCAGGTAGCCCGGCGGTGTCGCGAACTCGAGCGCCACCGGGTTCTGGCGATAGAAGTACTTGACCGCATCGGAGTACAGGCGTTCCGCCTCCTCGTCGCTGTCCGCACAGCAGATGACCTGGGTGAACGCCATGCGATTCGGGTTCATGGTGCCGCCGTGCGCTTCGGTGTACTCCCAGAAGCCGTTGACGATCGGCAGCGCGGCCTTCTTCCCCGAGAACGACAGGTACCCGTAGCAGTAGTCGAACTCGTTGACCAGCTCCCAGGTCTCCACGCTGCCCGAGCCAGGGATCCAGATCGGGACGTGCTCCTGGATCGGCCGAGGCCACGGGTTGACGTAGCGCAACGACGTGTACTTGCCGTTGAACGCGAACGGTTCGGTCGCCGCCCAGCCGCGCAGGATCAGCTCGCGTGCTTCGTAGAACCGATCGCGGAGCTCGATCGGCGGCACCCCGTACGAGAACGCGCTGTCCATCGGCGTCCCGAACACCATGCCCGCGATCAGGCGGCCACCGGAGAGGCAATCGATCATCGCCAGCTCTTCGGCGACCCGCGTCGGCGGGTTGTACAGCGCCAGCGAGTTGCCGCACAGGGCGATCGCCGCACTTTCAGTGGTTGCCGCCAACACGGCCGCCATCAAGTTCGGTGACGGCGTCATCGCGTGCGGCGTCTGATGGTGCTCGTTGAGCAGCAACGAGTCCCAACCCAAACGGTCAGCGCCCTGCATGAGGCGCAGGTACATGTGGTAGTCACGCCCGACCTGCGCCGGATCGGCGTTCGCCGTCGCAGGGGTCACCCACGCGCTGCGCACAGAGTCGCCGAACTCCGCCGCCAGCTTCGTGTAGTACTGCTGCGCGAACCAATGGAACCTCACGGGATGATCCTCTCCTCGCCGAGGAACCGATCCGGCCCCTGGTTCATCCGCCCGCCGGCCACCCGTCCGAGCGCCTGGGCTCGACGATCCGATGCCTGCAACACCGGGCGAACATAACCATCACCGGCACCTCGACCGCAGGCGGGAACGGCCCGCACGACAACGGTCGCCACGGGGCGGGCGCCCGTGCGCCCCAGCGCGCTCGGACGCGACGGACTCGGGCCCAGCCGTCCGTCGTCTGCAGTGTCTCGGATCCCCGGTCGAGGTGCGCCACCTCGTCGGGCAAGACTGCGCCGATGACGTCCAGTACCGAGGCCGCGTCGCAACCGGACGTGCAGAACGATCCCCGTCTTGATCCACGCGTGAAGCGAGCGCTGCGCAGCGTCCCGTCGCGCCGGGTGACCGACATCGACAGTCGCGAACGGCTGGTCGAGATCTCGAACTCCGAGTCGGCCCTGGCCATGGCCGCGAAGCTCGAGGGCCTCTACGCACGCTTCGACACTGCAGACACGGCACCTTTCGACGGTCTGCGGATCGAAGCCCGCGAGTTCGCGTCGTCGCCGGACGCCAACACCGTCAAGGTCCAGTTCATCCGCCCCGAGAGCGACGACGTCGTCCCCGGCGTCGTGTACCTCCACGGCGGAGGGATGCAGACGGGCTCGTGCTTCGATGCCCTGTACCGGATGTGGGGCCGCGTGCTGGCCCAGCACGGTCTGGCGGTGGTGATGATCGACTTCCGCAACTGCCTCACGCCGTCGTCGGCGGTCGAGATCGAGCCGTTCCCTGCCGGCCTGAACGACTGTGTCGCCGGGGTCCATTGGACCGTCGACCACGCAGTCGAGCTCGGCATCGATCCCGATCGCGTCATCGTCGCGGGTGAGAGCGGCGGCGGGAACCTGACCCTGGCGACGGGCATGCAGCTGCTGCGCGACGGCGACATGGGACTCGTCCGTGGCCTGTACGCGCTGTGCCCGTACATCGCGGGACGCTGGCCGCAGGAGCGGTTCCCGTCATCGATCGAGAACGAAGGCATCCTCCTCAACCTGCACCACAATCGCGGCGCGGTCGCCTACGGCATCGAGCAACTCGACGCCGGAAATCCCTTGGCGTGGCCCTCGTTCGCCACCGAGGACGACGTGCGTGGGCTGGCGCCCACGTTCGTCAGCGTCAACGAGGCGGATCCGCTGCGCGACGAGGGCATCGAGTTCTATCGGCTGCTGCTGCGCACCGGCGTCAGCGCGCAGTGCCGCGTCGTCATGGGCACGTCACACGGCATGGACGTGTTCGCCGCGCTGGTTCCCGACGTCGCCGCCCAGACCGCAGCCAGCATCGCCCAATTCGCCCGCACCTGACACAACGCCGGAGAGCCGACCCGGGCTCAACACCTCTCGGCTGGGCCGTCGTGGTTCGGCCGCCCGCGGGACGGCGTGGGTTGCCGCGTCTCGAATGGTCGGCCACGCTCATCGGAGTGGAGCCGATCGACCTCGACAGCGTCCTGGCGGCCGTTGCGGCCGAGCAAGCTCGAACGGGGCGTCAGATCGCATCGCTCGAGGCTGCCGTCGCCGCCATCGTCGAGGGGTCGGAGCTGACCTCCACCGATGACGAGCACGACCCCGAAGGTGCGACGATCGCGTATCGAGCGGGCGCAGGCCGGCGCGCTGCTGCGGCAAGCGCGTGCGGACTTCGACGCCTTGGTGATCACACGCCGACAGCTGGAGAGCGATCGACGCGTGATCTGCTCGGTGTGCGGTCGCGAGATCGACCTCGAGCGCGTGGCGACGCTCCCGACAGCGACGCGCTGCATTCGCTGTGCGGCCTGACCGACCCACGCGCGGCGAGGTCATCAGCATCGATCGACGAGGAACAACGCCGGTCGCGTCGACAAAGCCCGTACGGTTGACCCTCGGCCGACCGCTTGGGTCGGTCGAGAGACAAAGTTGGTTACGCCATGCAAGGCACAGTGAAGTTCTTCGACAACGACCGAGGGTTCGGTTTCATCTCCCGGGAGGGCGGTGAGGACGTGTTCGTGCACGTCTCCAACCTGCGGGCCGGGTCCACGACCCTGGCCGAAGGCCAGACCGTCGAGTTCGACGTGGGTCCCGGACGCAAGAGCGAGGAAGCCAAGGACGTCCGCTCCGTCTGACCCGATGGACGCGTGGAGCCGCCGGGTCCGTCTCGGCGGCTCCACGGTCGTTTCGGGGGAGGCCACTGACCGAGACGGCCACGGCGGTCGTCAGATGCGGGCGATGGCGTCGCGGATCGCGTCGACGACGGCGTCGGGGCGCTGGTTCTGGATGTAGTGGGTGGTGTCGGGGACCGAGTTGCAAAACCGAACTCTTCTCCTGCTCTGTGAGGCACTTTCCGGGGAAGGCCACGTTCTCGAGCTGCCGGCCATTGAGATTCCAGCGCTGGAAGTCCGAATCGTTGCAGGGGTTGATCACCACCGGAACGTCTCCGATCCAACTCGGGGCGTCCAGACAGGCATCGCCTAATCGGCTTCGTACTTGGACCGGGCCGTCGCCGCTCGCCGCACCAGCGCTTAGTATCGCGCCGCCGAGCACCGTACTGGCTACGACAAGGCCGGCCGACACCGCTCATCACCCGCAATACATACATCGTCAGCACCATCCAGTCGTTCCCCTCCACCTGCGCGCCCACACATGCTGCAGTAGAACCGATATCAACACGGCCAGCGACGTATTGCCGCAGATTACGGATTTTCTATCCCAATCTGGATCCGCAGCACCGACAGCGACCGCGGTAGTTAAAACGGTGGTGGCTCGTCGTCGGCGTCGCGTGGGGCCGGCCCGAGGTAGCTGCATGAGCCGGTTTGACGGGTCGTGCGGGCAACGTGGTTCCGTCCCGGTTCGGCGGCGACGCGGTCGGCACGATCTTGCCGACGGGTCCGACATCGTCTGGGCATCATTGCGTTTCGGTCACCGCATTACTCGATCGGCGAGTCGGCTTTGTGTCCCGCTAAGTTGCCAGTCCGCATGCACAAGCTGGAAACAGCAGCGCGCTGCCTGGTGTGGTGACATGGGTCCGCCACGAGACCGTTTGTCCGCCAAGACAGCCGGAGGCGTTGCAGTCAGACTCGGCCTGCAGCACCTCCGCCACGCTTGCGAACTCCTGCAGCTCCATACCAACTTTGACGCGGAAACACAGTCCGCCCTGTCGGCTGGTGCGATCACCGCAGCCATTGGTCGCCTCGGTCATAGCCATCTGAAGTAGATCTGCCGATCGTCGGACGCCTCAAGAAACTATTTCCCTTCCAACAACTTACGCCGTCCTTTGCGATGCGCGTTTGTTCACCGTCCCGCGGCTGATTGCAGCTAGCTGGTAACCGCTAACTGCCGCTAACCGGCATGGGCAATTGGCGTTAGCGGCGAAGACTTTTCGTGCTTGCGGCGCGAAGCTGAGAGTCATAAACTACCTCGAAACACACGAAATATGATGGAGGCAGGCGAAATGGATATCGACCCATAACCCACCCCTGAGGTTACCAAGGGTCCCACCGACCGGGATCAGGCAAAGGGCGTGCCATGAATGTTATTTCTGATGACAACCGGCGACGCGGATCTCTCGTGATCGGGAAAGTCCTCGTCAGTGCGGCTGGAGCCGTCATTTCCGTAGGCCTGGCCGCGCCCGCCGGTGCCGGCCCGGTACGACGCCAGCCCGCACCGTCCCGGACTTCTTGGGCGCCGTACGGGCGGCGGGCATCACCGGAACGGATCCGGCGATGCTGGGCGATGGCTACAACGTCTGCTGGCAACTGTGGAATCAGCACGCCTCGGGTAGTGGGGTGGCGGCGGGCCTGGTGCGGGACCATCCACAGCTGACCACCGACGAAGCGGCTCATTTCGTGCTGGCCGCATACGACGACCTGTGCCCGGTGCCCGGCGGCGTATGACTATTGGGCTTACAGCACCGGCTGAAATCAGTTGGCCTGCAACAACAGTCGATTATGCCGGACCGGTCTGACGCGAACCTCAGTTCGGCGGGGCCACCGGCAGCAGCCGTCGCAGTTGAGTCACGTGTTTCGGCGAGAGCTCCTCGAGGCAGGTAACACCGAGAAGTTTCATGGTGCGGGTCAGCTGGCCGGACAGGATCTCGACGGCCCGGCGAACGCCGGCTTCGCCGCCGGCCATCAGCCCGTACAGGTACGCCCGGCCGACGAGGGTGCAGCGCGCACCCAGAGCGACCGCGGCGACGATGTCGGCGCCGGACATGATGCCGGTGTCGACAAGGATCTCGGTGTGGGCGGCGAGTTCACGCGCGACGACGGGCAACAGGTGGAACGGCACGGGTGCCCGATCCAGTTGGCGGCCGCCATGATTGGACAACACGATGCCGTCGACGCCGAGATCCACCACTGCGCGTGCGTCATCGAGGGTCTGGATGCCTTTGACAACGAGCTTGCCCGGCCACTGCGATTTGATCCACGCCAGGTCGTCGAAGGTCAGGCTGGGGTCGAACATCGTGTCCAGATACTGGCCGACGGTGCCCGACCAGCGATCCAACGACGCGAACGACAACGGCTCGGTGGTCATCAGGTCGAACCACCAGTGCGGTCGCAGCGCCGCATCGAAGGCCGTCCGCAGCGTCAACGCCGGCGGAATCGACATCCCATTGCGGATATCCCGGAGTCGCGCGCCGGCAACCGGGACGTCGACGGTGGCCAGCAGGGTGTCGAAACCGGCCTCGGCCGCCCGCCGCACCAGTGCCATCGAGCGGTCCCGATCGCGCCACATATATAACTGAAACCACCTGCGGCCCTGCGGCGCAGCCGCCGCCACGTCCTCAATCGAAGCGGTCCCCAACGTCGACAGCGAAAACGGGATGCCGGCCGCCGCGGAGACTCGGGCGCCGGCGGCTCGCCCTCGGTATGCATCAGCCGGGTGAAGCCCGTCGGCGCTATCGCGAACGGAATCGCGACGTGCCCGCCCAGCACCTGCCAATCGGTGCGGGCAGCGCTGACGTCGCGCAGGATCGTCGGGTGAAACTCGATGTCGCGAAAGGCTTGTCGGGCACGGTCCAGCGAAATCTCGTCCTCGGCCGCGCCGTCGGTGTAATCGAAAGCCGCCCTCGGGGTCCGTCGCCTGGCAAGCCGCCGGAGATCCTCGATGGTCTGCGCGTCGTCAAGACGACGTTGTACGCGGTCCAGCCGGGGCTTGCGGAATCGGATCAGCGGCGCAAGGTCACGCACCTTCGGCATCCGCCGTTTGACCACTGTGCCACCGTAGGTCATATGCAATCCGCGAGCGACCCCTTCGATCTGCAGCGTTTCGTTGACGCGCAGGCGCGGGTGTACGCAGAAGTGCTCGACGAGTTGCGGGCCGGCCGCAAGCGCAGCCACTGGATTTGGTTTGTGTTCCCGCAGATCGCCGGCCT
>CAWIKD010000011.1:0-184614 GCA_963836545.1 uncultured Acidimicrobiia bacterium
GTGCCCATGAAGATGACGCGAAGGGGCATTCTTCTTCCGATATCCTGTCTTCTGCTTGCCCGCCGTGAGCTGGCTTATGCTCCAGCTTCAAACGGGTTTACGAGCTTTTCAGGTCAAGCCCGTCGAAGTCGCGGACATTGCGCGTCGCAAGGGTTGCGTCGTGGGCGAGGCAGATTGCGGCGATCATACCATCGGACAGACTGATCGGGCGCCCCATCCTTTCCCGTGCTGCACGCAGCTTGCCGGCAAGTCGAGGGATCGGAACCGGAAAATTCCGCGATACGACCGGTAAACTGCTGGGAAACCAGCTGATCGAGCACACGAACATAGCGGTCCGATCCTGTCTTGTTCAAAAACCGTTCGGCACCGAAAGACTGCTCCATGACAACTGGTCCGACATATAGAGGGCGAGAAGATCCTGTTTGCGGAACCAGGTGGAGCATTCGAGTCGGCACGGGCTTGCTGGCCTCCGACACAACATTGGCATCGAGGACAATCACTCGAAATCCTCGACTGGGCGGCCGAAGTGGCGCTTCCTATCTGCTTCGATTTCGTCCATGATCTTCGAGAATTCATCGCCAATCGCATTCTCAGCGACAAATGCGAGTAAATCGCGTCCCATGCTGAAAGACCCGGCTCTGGCTTCGGCGCCTTTTCCGCGACCATGCCTTTACGCAAAAGATCGATCGCCTTGCCTGACAGGCTTTGGCCGCCCTTACGCGCCGCTTGTTCGATTTCCCGCTTCAAGGGTTCGGGAATATCTCTGATCAACATGTCGCCCATGGGCACCTCCGGTGATTGATATCAATGATATCAAAAACTATGCCCATGCTCAACGAAATTCGATAATTGGCCAAGGGACAAGGCGAAATGAACATCGCGAGCTGCTATCCCACCAGCTTGCCCGGTGCCTTGTCCTTGGCGAGCTTCTTGAATTTTTTCACCACCATGTCGCGCTTCAGCTTCGAGATGTGGTCGATGAACAGCACGCCGTTGAGATGGTCGATCTCATGTTGCAGGCAGGTCGCCATGAGGCCCTCGGCCTCCATCTCCTGCAGCTTGCCGTCGCGGTCGAGGTATTTCACCCGAACGGAAGCCGGGCGTTCGACCTCGGCGTAGTAATCCGGGATCGACAGGCAGCCTTCCTCATAGACCGAGCGCGCTTCGGCGCTGCTGAGGACCTCAGGGTTGATGAAGACATGCGGCGCCGGTGTCTCGTCTTCCTTGGCGAGGTCGATCACCAGCATGCGCAATGGCTCGCCGATCTGGATTGCCGCCAGCCCGATGCCCGGCGCGTCATACATGGTCGCCAGCATGTCGTCGGCTAATGCGCGCAATGGCGCGTCGACGCGCTCCACCGGCTTGGAAAGCTGGCGCAGGATGGGATCGGGAAGGATGATGAGCGGCTTGATCGGCATGGCGTTCCACCTAAGACCTCCGGCGAAAAGCGTCAACCGGGGCATCTCAGCCGCGTTCTCGTTTTGATCTGTGCATCAGGCCGAATCGGCTATGCTGTCCACATGAATGACCTGACCACCATCCTTTCGGAGCCTGTCGCACGGCTTGGCGCCACGACGATCACGCTCGGCCATGCGCTGGCCTTCGGTGCATTGTTGTTTCTCGGCCTGTTCGTGGCGCTGGTCATCGCGCTGTGGCGGTCGGCCAAGGCGCGTGCGGTTGCTGCCGCGGAGGCCGCCGACCATGCCCGCGATGCCGAAGCGCGGATGGCCGGCATATTGCAAAGCCAGGCCGAGATGCAGGGTCGCATGGGCGCCATCGCCGAAGTGTTCGGGGCGCGCCAGGCGGAGCTGACGCAGTCGATCGGCCAGCGGCTCGACGCCATGACCGGCCGGCTCGGCCAGACCATGACCGAGCAGACCAAATCCACGCATGAGAGCCTGGCGAAACTGCAGGAGCGGCTGGCGATCATCGATGTCGCGCAAGGCAACATCCAGTCGCTCGCCGGCCAGGTCGTGCAGCTGCAGGCGATCCTCTCCAACAAGCAGACGCGCGGTGCCTTCGGCCAGTCGCGCATGGAGGCGATTGTCGCCGACGGCCTGCCGATGGGCGCATACGAATTCCAGGCGACCCTGTCGAATGGCAGCCGGCCCGATTGCCTGGTGAAGATGCCGAACGGCGCGCCGTCGCTGGCCATCGACGCCAAATTTCCACTGGAAGCCTGGAACGCCATCCGCGCCGCCGATGGCGCCGACCTGCAGAAGGTCGCCTCGCAGGCTTTCCGCCGCGACATCGAGATCCATGTCCGCGACATCTCGGAAAAATACCTGATCCAGGGCGAGACGCAGGACACCGCCTTCATGTTCGTGCCGTCGGAATCGGTGTTCGCCGAGATCCACGAGAATTTCGAGGCGATCGTCCACAAGGCGCATCGCGCCCGCATGGTCATCGTCTCGCCGTCGCTGCTGATGCTGTCGATCCAGGTCATCCAGGCGATCCTCAAGGATGCCCGCATGCGCGAACAGGCGCATCTGATCCAGGGCGAGGTGATCAGGCTGATGGAGGATGTCGCCCGCGTCGATGAGCGCGTGCGCAAGCTGCAGGTCCATTTCGGCCAGTCGGCCAAGGACATCGACGATATCCTCGTCTCGACATCGAAGGTAACCAAGCGCGGCCAGAAGATAGAGGCGCTGGAGTTCGGTGTACAGGCCGAGGGCGAAGCCAGCCCCGACGCTGCATCACGGGCGCCCGCGGCGAAGATCGACACAGGCGGCGCCCGCGTCGCCGATTCGAAGACCGGGCAGCTCAGGCTGAGGGTCGTCGAAGGCGACGACTGAACGGATATTTTCCGCCTAGGCCACAGCCACGATGACGTGTGCTTGAATCTTGGCGGCAACCGCACCGTTACCATGCCTGGCCGCAATCGCGGCTGCGGCATAGTCCGTTGCAGCGTCCAGTTTCCCCGGATCCCTGGCCTCGATTTCGGTGCGAAGAACAGTTCCCTGGCAATAGGCAACGGCCGGGATGCGCGGGGACGATGCGCGGCTTTGTTCGGCCCTCGTCTCGATCGCCACACTGGAGAAACCAGCCTCCTCAAGGTCTCCACGGATCAATGCCGTGTCGTGGTAACCATGCGGCGTGCGGGCCAGAAATCGCGGCGGATCGTTCGGAAAAATCCTGGCCAGGGCATTCGTCACATCATTGGCAAACACATTCTCCTCGATGCGATCCCAGACGTTGAACAGAAAATGGCCGCCGGGCTTCAGTACCCGCCTTGCTTCGCGGTAGGCCGAGGGGCGGCTGGGAAAGAACATCGCGCCGAACTGGCAGCAAACGAGATTGAAGGCCGCATCTTCAAATGGCAGCGCCATGGCGTCGGCCTGGCGCCATTGGATGCGACTGTCGGGCGCCTGTTGCGACGCGGCATAGTCGAGCATTGGCTGGTTGAGGTCGGTCACGACATAACTGGCGTCTGGGGACAGTCTCGGCGCCAGTGCGCGGGTGACGACCCCGGTGCCCGCGGCGACTTCCAGGACGGCGCTGGGCGCAAAGGACGCTGCTCGCTGTGCAAGGTCCGTGGCGAACGGCTCGAAAATCAGCGGCACCATATAGCGGTCGTAGTTTTCCGGAATCGAGCCGGCAAAAAGCTTGTCCGTTTCCAACATGGCTATCCCCGCCCTTGATGGCGAGCGAGGCTAGCACATAATCGCTTGTCTTGGGCGGCTTTCCACCCGAGAGGTGCTACTGCTCCTCCACGGTCGCCATGCCTTCGAATTCCGGAAGCCAGTGCAGAGCCGACCTGTGCCACTTCTGTTGTCTTGGGGTCAAATCCTGGCGTTGCCGCGCAGTGCCTACCCTGATCCCATAGATTTTCGGGCCATCGCCGACCGACGTTGCGTAAAGATGTGAACCGCAGTCGGCACAGAAGGCCTGAACGCGCTTGGCGCCGCTCGCTACGGTTTTGATGTAGATTTTCGGCGTCCCCCGGGTGATCCGGTAATGGTTCTCAGGCGCTGGAACCGTCAGACGGAAGGCCGTCCCGGTCAGTTGCTGGCAGTCCGTGCAGTGGCAGATAGAGGTCTTTTCCGGATCGACCTCCGCTTCATATGTGATGGCGCCGCAATGGCATCCGCCGTCGATTTTCATTTTCGCTCCTCCAAAATCCATCGACCGATCTTAGCGGGGCCGCGCGGCAGGGCAACGGCGCAGCGATGGTCCAGCGGCTAGTTGGACGCGGCCTCGATCAGCTTGCGACGCTGTTCCCAAGTGCCTGACGTCTGCGGTTTGACGAACAGCCGCGTGATCTCCGGCATCTCTTTCTTCAGCAGCGCCTCAAGGCGCTCGACGCAGGCCTCGATCTCCGGCGCCGTCAGGTGATCCTCGAACTCGATGCTGAGCCCGGCAACGATCTCTTGCGGTCCCATGTGAACGGTCAGGACGCCGTTCGCCCGTTGCACCGCCGGATCTTGCTGGGCGATCGCCAACACTTTTTTCTGCACTTCGGGAGAGGCCGGCTCGCCGATAAGCAGCCCCTTGCTTTCACGAGCGAGGAAGATTGCGGTCGCGCCGAGGATGAGCGCAATGCCGATCGAAGCCGCGCCGTCGAGCTCCGGCATCTCCAGCAGCTCCGCCGCCAATATGCCGGCAAAGGCGACGATCAGGCCAAGTAGCGCCGCGCTGTCCTCGAACAGCACGGTATAGACGCTCGGGTCCTTGCTCGATTGCACGGCTTGCAGCCAGCCTTGCTTGCCTTTTTGCTGGCGGAATTCCTTCAGCGCCACCAGCCAGGAGCTGCCTTCGAACAGGAACGACAGGCCGAGAACGATATAATTCACCTTGACGTTGGCGACAGGCTCCGGCGCCATGATGTGGATAATGCCCTCGTAGAACGACACACCGGCGCCCAGCGCGAAGACGAGCAAGGCGACAATCAAACTCCAGAAATAGAGCTCGCGGCCGTGGCCAAGCGGATGCGTGCGGTCGGCGGGGCGCGCGGCTCGATGCATGCCGTAGAGCAACAACCCGCCATTGCCGGTATCGACCAGCGAGTGGACGCCTTCCGACAGCATCGCCGAGCTGCCGGTGAAGAAGGCCGCGGCGAACTTGGTGACCGCGATGGCCAGATTGCCGGCCAGCGCCGCGTAGATGACCGTTTTCGAGCCGCCATGCCCGGCCATGCGTTCTTGTCCTCTTCAGGATGCCCATCGTAGCCGCCCAGCGGCTGAAGCTCCACAGGCAGCACAACGCGCGAACCGTCCGGTCGTTCAGACCTTTGAGAACTTGCGGCGGGAACGCCTTCTATTCGACGATCTCGTCGGTCCATACTTTGAAGCCGGCAAGCGTGCCCGGTCCGAAAATATGGGTCAGTGGCACATCCGCCGCGTCGCGTCCGGAGGCGATCAGGATGCGGCCGATGCGAGGCGAGTTGTTGCGCGGGTCGAAGACATGCCAGCGGCCGCCGAGATAGACTTCCATCCAGGCGGCGAAATCCATGCTCGACCATGGCTTCGGCAGGCCGATATCGCTGATGTAGCCGGTGCAGTAACGCGTCGGGATGTTCAGCGCCCGGCAGAAGGTGACGGCGAGATGCGCGAAGTCGCGGCACACGCCGCTCTGCTCGCGGTAGGTTTCCGCTGCAGTACGCGTCGGCCGCGCATTGCCATAGCTGAAGACGATATGGTTGTGGACGAAATCGCAAACCGCCTGCACGCGCGGTATGCCGAGCGGCGTATGGCCGAACAGCCGCCACGCCTCGCTGGCCAGAAGGTCGCTCTCGCAAAACCGGCTGGGCAGCAGGAACAGCAGCGTCTCCGCCGGCAGGTCGCGCACCTCGTGCTGCCAGGCCATCAGGTCGCCCATCTCGAATGTGCCGGGCGCGCGGATGACCGCATCGGTGCCGAAGGTGAACCGGCCGGGCGGCGCAACGAAGCGGTTGCACCAATTGCCGAAACTGTCGCGGTAGCTCTCGATCGGCACCGGCGGGTTGGAGGTCAAAAAATCCGGGCGCTCAAGGTCGGAGGCGCGGGAATAGTGGACATTGAGCATCGCAATGAGCGGCGTTTCCTGCGGAAAGTCGAAGCTCATCTCGCAGCCAATGTGGATCCGCATTGTCGTCCTGACCGCCTGCCTGACGATCACCCGGCGAAAGCACGGATCGATGCTGCAGTGCGAGAATGACAATGGCACGGACCGCCATGGTTTACGAGCAAATTAGAAATCGGTTGAAAGCGGCCGACCGGCAGTCGTGACAGAAGCTGCCCTCTTGCGGCAAAGCGTTTCTCTTGTTTCACTTCACTCCCCGCAACTGGAGGAACGAATCATGGCTAAAGGTGCGATGAAGGCAGGCAAGGAAGCTCGCAAGCCGAAGAAGGATGCCAAGAAGCCGGCAGCCGCTCCCGCCCTGAAGGCGCCGCCGGTCAAGGCGATGCGCATCAAAGAGAAGTAGGCCTCGGCAAACGCGGCGGAATCCCACCGGCGGCGTCAGGCAATGCCGCCGGGTTGATCGGGCGTTTGGACAAGCCTATATCTCTGGCGCGGGGACGACCCCGCACCTCCGAAAATTCGGTCGGGACGACCCGCCCACATTGATCAAGCATCCCGGATCGGATTGTGTTCCGGCCCGATGCTGGATGGAGCGTTTTCCGATGTCCTGGATTCTTCTGTTTTTCGCCGGCCTGTTCGAAATCGGCTGGGCGATCGGCCTCAAATACACTGACGGTTTCTCGAAACTGGTACCAACGGTGCTGACCGTCGCGTCCATGATCGTCAGCCTTACCGTTGCCCTGGGCCCCCGCCGACGGGCCGGCCTCGGCGACCGCGCCGCCGACGTACACGTACGGCGTCACCGTCGTCTTGGCGGCGTCGGCCACGAACAGGTTCACGAGCTGGGGCGTGGCGTTGATCTCGAAGTACTGCTGTGGGCCGCCGAGCTTGGCCTCGACGGCGGCGACCGCCGGGGCGATCTGATCGAGCGCCGGGCGCGCCGCCGCATCGTCACCTCCGCCGCAGCTCGCCGCCCCCACCACCAGCGCCGCGGCGACCAACGCCACGACGCGCCGCGTCATCGGCTCACGCCTCCATCACCACCGGCACGATCATCGGGCGGCGGCGGGTGCGCTCGTTGACGAACTTGCCGGCGGCCCGGCGCACGTCGCGCTCCAAGGCCTCGACGTCGCGCACCCCGGCCGACAGCGCCGACTCCACGGCCTTGGCGATCGTGTCGCACGCCTCGTCGAGCAGGTCCTCGGCCTCCGGCGCGTAGACCCATCCACGGGTGATGATCTCGGGCCCGACGAGCACCTTGCCGGTCTGCGAGTCGACCGTGACGACGACGACCACCACGCCTTCGCTGGCCAGCAACCGACGATCGCGCAGCACGCCGGACCCGACGTCGCCGACGATCCCGTCGACGTACAGGTAGCCGGCGGGAACGCGGCCGGCCATCTCCACCCCGCGGTCGTTGACGACGAGCACGTCGCCGTCCTCGCACACGATCACCCGATCGCGCGGCAGCCCCATCACGTGCCCGAGCTCGGCGTTGGCGACCATGTGGCGGAACTCGCCGTGGATCGGCACGTACCACTCCGGGTTGGCGATCGACAGGTAGGTCTTGATCTCGTCGGCCTGGGCGTGTCCGGTGGCATGCACGTCGTGGACACCGGAGTGCACCACGACGGCACCGAGCTTGAGCAACCCGTCGATGACCCGGTTGACGTTGCTCTCGTTGCCCGGGATGGCGTGGCTCGACAGGATCACGGTGTCGTGGTCGGAGAGCTTGACGAACTTGTTCTCGCCGCGAGCAAGGAGGGCGAGGGCCGACATCGGCTCGCCCTGCGACCCGGTCGAGATCACGCAGATCTCCCCCGGTGGGTAGCGGTCGATGTCCTCGACGTCGATGAACGAGCTCGGCGGGATGTGCAGGACGCCGAGGTCCAGGCCCAGCTGGACGTTCTTGCGCATGCTCAGCCCGAGCGTGGCGACCTTGCGGCCGCCGGCGATGGCGGCGTCGGCGATCTGCTGGATGCGGTGGAGGTGGCTGGCGAAGCTGGCCGTGATGATCCGCCGGTCGCGGTGCTCGTCGAACAGCGAGCGCAAGACCCGCCCGACGCTGCGCTCGCTCGGCGCGTAGCCGGCCTCCTCGGCGTTCGTCGAGTCGCACAGCAGGACGCGGATGCCCTCGGTCTTGGCGATCTGGCCGATGCGGGCGAGGTCGGTGCGGCGGTCGTCGACCGGCGTGAGGTCGAGCTTGAAGTCGCCCGAGTGGAGGATCACGCCCTGCGCCGTGTGCACGGCGATGGCGTGGGCGTGCGGGACGCTGTGGGTGACGGGGATGAACTCGACGTCGAAGGCGCCGATGCGGATCCGCGCCCCGTCCTCGACCGGGTTGAGCGTCGTGCGCCCGAGCAGCCCGGCCTCCTCGATCCGGTTGCGGGCCAGGCCGAGCGTCAGCGCCGAGCCGTAGATCGGCACGCTCACCTCGCGCAGCAGGAACTGGATGCCGCCGACGTGGTCCTCGTGACCGTGGGTGGCGACGAGGCCGTCGATCAGCGCGGCGTTGTCGCGCAGGTACGTGAAGTCGGGCAGCACGAGGTCGATGCCGTGCAGGTCGGGGCCCGGGAACATCAGGCCGCAGTCGATGAGCAGGATCCGGCGGTCGTCGCCGACGCCCTGCTCGACGGCCATGCAGTTGCGACCGATCTCCCCGAGGCCGCCGAGGAAGACGAGGCGGAGGGCGTCAGCCACGGGCAGCCATCAGGTTCCCGTGCACTTCGGCGGCGGCATCGGCGAGCCACGGCGGGTCGGCGTCCATCGGGGGGCGGCAGCGGCCGGCGGGCTGGCCGAGGTGGCGCATCATCGCCTTGGCCGGGCCCGGGTTCGGGCAGTCGTCACCGGTCTCATAGGTCCAGCTCTCGATCAGCCGGGCGTTGACGGCCCGGGCGCCGGCGGTGTTGCCGGCGATCCAGTGGTCGAACAGCTCGACGACATCCGGCGCGCACCAGTGGGTGGCCACGCCGATCAGGCCGACGGCGCCGACCGCCAGCAGCGGCAGCGTCAGCGCGTCGTCGCCGCTGTAGACCTCGTAGGTGACGGGCGCGGCGGCGATCAGCCGCGCCGTCTCGGCCGGGCTGCCGGCGGCGTCCTTGACGGCGACGATGTTGTCGACCTCGTGGGCCAGCCGGGCCAGCAGCGCCGTCGAGATCTTGCGGCCGGTCCGCACCGGGATGTCGTAGATGATCACCGGGAGGTCGGTGGCCTCGGCGACGGCGCGCAGGTGGCCCTCGATGCCGGCTTGGGACGGGCGGTTGTAGTACGGGCACAGGGCGAGGATCCCGGCGATGCCGAGCTTGGACGCCTCGGCGGTCAGGTGCACGGAGTGGGCCGTGTCGTTGGTGCCGGAGCCGGCGATCACCGGGATCGTCACCGCGTCGGCGACGGCCTCCCACAGCGTCAGCTTCTCGTCGTCGGTGAGGGTCGGCGATTCGCCCGTCGTGCCGGCGACGACGAGGCCCTCGTTGCCCTGCTCCTGGAGCCAGCGGGCCAGCGTGGCGGCACCGTCGACGTCGAGCGAACCGTCCTCAGTGAACGGCGTGACCATCGCTGTCATCACCCGACCGAACCGTGCCATGACCGGGAGATTACGCCGTTCGCTCGCTCAGCCGGGCTTGCGTCCCCAGAAGAGGATGCGACGGAAGGGGTAGAAGTACGGCGCGGTGTCGCCGATGGCCCGCAGCAGCCGCCGCCGGTACTCGTCGACGAAGTCGGCGTAGAGCTCCGGCGGCAGGGCCCGCTCGTAGCGGGTCAGGGCCGTGCCCTTCACCCATTCCACGACGTCTGCCGAGCGTTCGAGGGTGTGCCCGTAGACCTGCAGCCGCACGTGCTGGCGCTCGGCGCCGAGGTGATCGAGCAGGATCGCGTACTGCACCGGGTCGAGGACGTTGGCGGTCACCGTGTCCTGGGGCGGCGCGCCGCCGAACGCGCTCAGGAACGGTTCGGTCGCGGCCACCTCGCCGGCGATGCGGTGCGACGGGTGGGTGCCGTTGGCCGGCAGCTGCACGGCGAGCTGGCCGCCGCGGCGCGAGGCCGGCCCACCAGCGGGCGACGACGCCCTGGTGGTCGGGCACCCACTGCAGGGCGGCGTTGCTGAAGACGAGGTCGAGGTCGCGGCGCGACGTCCAGGTGGCGATGTCGCCGGTCTCGAACCGCAGTCCGGCCTTGTCGTGTTCGGCGGCCTTGGCGAGCATCGCCGGCGACGAGTCGATGCCCGTCAGCTCGGCGATGGCGAGCCGGTCGGCCAGCGCGGCGGTCAGCTCGCCGGGCCCGCAGCCGAGGTCGACGGCCCGCCGGATCGGGCGATCCCGCTCGACGAGCGCGGCGAGGTCCCAGAACGGCTGCGCCCGCTCCGCCGCGAACTTCCCGTACTGGGCCGGGTTCCAAGCGTCGGTGACCATACAAGTACCATACAAGTTGATCGACGCTGCGTCCAGACCAGATCGCAGCCCGAGTTCTGCCGGCCCGCACCGGCCGCCGTCTGTGTCACCGCATACGTCGTCGACGACGTATGCGGTGACACGAACGGGCCGACCGCAGCACCGAGGCAAACCCGTCAACGAACCCGCCCTGTCCCCGCCATCCAGAGCTCTTCGCTCTCGGGCGTCGCAGCACGCCGACTGACGGACGCTCTGACACAAAGCGGGAGTGCAGCTTCCGGAACGCGAACTGGGCGGGCTCCGTGACAGGTGTCGTCACGGAGCCCGCCCAGATCGGCGGGTGGCACGGAGGCCGCCCAGATGGCGGGCGTCCCCCGGGTCGGCTGGAGGCCGGGCCTCAGACGGGGCTGGGGGCCTCGGCGCCGAGCTCGAACTTGATGTACTCCTCGCCGGTGTCCTCGAGGTCCTCGAACTGGATGACGCCCATCTCCTCGAAGCGGTGGCGCAGCCACTTCTCGTTGCGGTCGAGGAGGCCGAGCTTCTTGCAGTTCGGCACGATCTTCGAGAACAGCATCTGCTGGAACAGGTCACGGGTCGGGTCGCGCAGCACGATCGGCAGGACGTCGCGGGGGTTGACGCCCTGGCGCTCCCAGACCTCCTGGGACATGAAGCGGTCGCGCATGCGCACGGCGGCCTCGTAGGCGAACTCCTGGCGGTCCTTCATCTCGGCATCGGTCATGCCGTCGTAGACCTCCTTCAGCGACAGCACGCCGAAGGCGACGTGGCGGGCCTCGTCGCTCATGACGTAGCGCAGCAGCTGCTTGAGCAGCGGCTCCTCCGTCATCTGGTGCATGAAGCCGAAGGCGGCCAGCGCCAGGCCCTCGACCATCACCTGCATCCCGAGGTAGGTCATGTCCCAGCGGCTGTCGTTGATGATGTCGTCGAGCAGCATCCGCAGGTGGGCGTTGACCTGGTAGCCGCCGCCCATCTTCTCGTCCAGGTAGCGGGCGAAGACCTCGACGTGGCGGGCCTCGTCGACGACCTGCGTGGCGGCGTACAGCTTGGCGTCGTACCACGGCACGGTCTCGGTGATCTTGGCCGTGCACAGCAGCGCGCCCTGCTCACCGTGGAGGAACTGCGACAGCGTCCACTTGCGGTTCTGGATGCCGAAGTCGATCCACTCCTTGTCGCCCCACTTCTCGAGGACGGTGCCGTCGTAGTGGTTCGGGTCGAGCCCGGCGGCCATCGCGATCTGATCGCTCGAGACGACGGCCTCGATGTCGATGTCGGTGTCCCACGGCAGGTCGGTGGAGGCGTTCCACTGGCCGACCTTGCCCTTCTCGTACAGCTTGCGCAGCTGCGGCCGGGCGAGGGAGTAGTCCCACGTGAACAGCGCGTCGGCGTTGTCCTTGACGGCGTGGAGGACCTCGTCGACGTCGGTGTTGGTGATCGCGAGGATGGCCTCGAGGTCGTTGACGTCGGCGCGGCCGATGATCTCGTCGTTGTCGCGGTGGGTGGTGGACAAGGGGGTCTCCGATCAGGACGTGGAGTTGGAAGGCGGGCTGGAAGGCGCGCAGCACCGGGGCGAGGAAGCGCCGGGCCGACGCCTCGTCGCCGAGGTCGACGTGGTCGCTCGGCGAGAGGAAGTAGCTGATGGTGAGGCGGGCCAGGACGTCGATGACGCCACGCGACTCGTCCCGCGGGAGGTACGCATCGGCGAGCGGGGCCAGGAAGGCGTTGGCGAAGCGGATGATCCGCGGCAGGCCCTCGACCGTCAGGTCGCTGAGGACGGTGCCGGGCTCGGACGCCAGCATGAGGGCGAGGTGGTCGTCGGCGCGCAGCTCACGGGTCGCCGCGACGACGGTGCGCACGAGCAGGTCCTCCAGGGAGTCGGCACCCTCGACCTGCGAGCGCAGGAGGGCGAAGAAGTCCTCCAGCTCACGGACCCGCATGGCCTCGAACAGGATGTCCTTGCCGCCGGGGAACATGCGGTAGATGGTCGCCCGCGACACGCCCGACTCGGCGGCGATGTCCTCGACGGTGACCTTGGCGATGCCCCACTTCTCGCAGCAGCGGCGGGTGGCCTCGAGCACGCGGTCTTCGAGCGAGCCGACCGCCGCCGTGCCGGTGGCGAGCTGAGCGCGGGCGATGCGGTTCACCATCGATGAGACACTAGGACGTTTGGCGTCTCATCGTCAATGCGGTGAGGTGTGACATCCGCTCGTGCCGTCCGGGGCAGCGGTACTGTCGCCGCGATGCGCCCCATGCGACGCCGCCTGGCGACCGCTCTGTCGATCTCGGTGGCCGCCGGCCTGCTGCTGCTGAGTGCATGCGGTGACGACGACGACGGTGGTGGCGCCGCGACCACCGCCGCCCCGACGACGGCCGCCGCGGCCACGACGACGGCCGGCAGCGGCGGCGCCACGACCACCGCGGGTGGCGAGACCGGGACCACAGCCAGCACGGCCGACGACACGCCGGCGTCGTACCCGGCCGACCCCGCGGCCGCCGCCTGCGCCGAGGACAAGACGCTGTCGCCCGGCAAGCTCGTCGTGGCCACCGGCCAGCCGGCGTTCGGGCCGTACGTCATCGACGACAAGCCGGAGTCGGGCCAGGGCTTCGAGGCCAACCTGGCCTACGCCGTCGCCGGCGCGATGGGCTTCGCGCCCGATGCCGTGTCCTGGGAGCGCACCACGTTCGACGGCGCCATCCAGCCCGGCCCCAAGGACTTCGACTTCAACCTGCAGCAGTACTCGATCAACCCGGACCGGGAGAAGGTCGTCACCTTCAGCGATCCGTACTACTCGGCGAACCAGGCGATCCTCGGCACCGCCGACTCCCCCGCCGCGACGGCCACCTCGGCCGACGACTTCCGCAAGCTCAAGATCGGCGTCGCGGCCGGCACGACGAGCCTGACGTTCGTCCAGGACGTGCTGAAGCCGACGACCGCCCCGTTCGTCTACAACGACAACGCCGCCGCCAAGCAGGCGATCGACACCAAGCAGATCGATGCGATCGTGGTCGACCTGCCGACGGGCATCTACATGCGCGACGTCGAGCTGGAGGGCGTGCAGGTCTACGGGCAGTTCACGTCGACGGACAGCGGCGGTGAACCGTGGGGCATGTTGTTCGCCAAGGACAACCCGCTCCACGAGTGCGTCGACGAGGCGCTGGCCACGCTGCGCAAGGACGGCATCCTCGATGCCATCACCGAGCGCTGGATGACCGAGGGCGGCGACATCCGCGACATCGCCCTGGGGTGAGTGGCGCCCCGTGAGCACGGCGGCGGACGAGGTGCCGGCGGTCGTCGTCTCGACCCGTCACCGCCGCCACCGCTTCGAACGGCGCCAACGCCTGCGCAGCGTCGCCATCGCCGTCTACTCGACGGTGATCGTGCTGCTGCTGCTCGTGTGGCTGATCCCGAAGACGTCGGGCTGGGAGAGCGTGCAGGCGTCGTTCTTCGACCCCGAGGCGTTCGCCGACATCTTCCCGAAGCTGCTCAACCCGTTCTGGTACGACGTCCAGATCTTCCTGTGGTGCGCGCCGTGCATCGTCGTCGTCGCCCTGCTGCTGGCCCTCGGGCGCAGCGTGCGGGCGCCGGCGCTGTACCCGGTGCGCCTGTTCTGCACGCTGTACATCGACATCGTGCGGGGCATCCCGACGATCCTGTGGATCCCGCTGCTCGGGTTCGGCATCCCGGCCCTGCTGCAGACCCGCGAGTGGTACGGCGGGTTCATCATCTGGGGCTCGGTCGCCCTCGTCGTGACGTACTCGGCGTACGTCGCCGAGGTGTTCCGGGCCGGGATCGAGGGCGTCCACGAGTCGCAGCGCGCGGCAGCTCGCTCGCTCGGCATGTCGTCCGGCCAGACGATGCGCGCCGTCGTGCTGCCACAGGCGGTGCGGCGCGTCGTGCCGCCGCTGATGAACGACTTCGTCAGCCTCCAGAAGGACGTCGCGCTGATCAGCATCCTCGGTCCGGTCGAGGCGTTGCGTGCGGCGTCCAACGCCAGCGCTCGGACGTTCAACTTCACGCCCTACGTCGCGGCCGCCGCGCTGTTCCTGTGCGTGTCGATCCCGCTGACCCGCATGACCGACCACCTGCTGCAGCGCGAGCGACGGCGGATGTCCGGGACCGCAGTGCGATGAAGCTGCAGCTCGGCGCCGTCGTCAAGGAGTTCGGGACGCACCGCGTCCTCGACGGCGTCGACCTCGCCGTCGACGCCGGTGAGGTCATCGCCCTGATCGGGGCGTCGGGGTCCGGGAAGTCGACGCTGCTGCGGTGCATCAACCTGTTGGAGCCGATCGACGACGGGGTGATCCTGCTCGACGACGTCGACATCTCGGTGCCGGGCCTCGACCCCGACCCGATCCGCCGCCGCATCGGCATGGTGTTCCAGAGCTTCAACCTGTTCCCGCACCTGAGCGTCGTCGACAACGTGGCGCTGGCGCCGCGCAAGGTGCGCGGGACGTCGGCGCGCGGCGGCACGCGAGGCGGCGGTGGTGCTGCTGACCCGCCTCGGGCTCGGCGACAAGGCGGCGTCCTATCCCGACCAGCTCTCGGGCGGGCAGCAGCAGCGGGTGGCGATCGCCCGGTCGCTGGCGATGGATCCCGAGGTGATGCTGCTCGACGAGGTGACCTCCGCGCTCGACCCCGAGCTCGTCGGCGAGGTGCTGGACGTCGTTCGCGACCTGCGGGCCGCCGGGATGACGATGGTGCTGGCGACCCACGAGATGTCGTTCGCCCGCGAGATCAGCGACCGGGTCTGCTACCTCGACGCCGGTCGCGTCGTCGAGGAAGGCCCGCCCGAGCAGGTCCTCGGCGCGCCGACGGGAGGAGCGCACCCAGCGCTTCCTCCAACGCGTCATCGACGCCGGCCGCTTCTAGCTCCATCCGAGGGTTTCGTTGCATCGGAGGGTTTCGAGCGGGGCCCACCCGCACGAAACCCTCGGATGCAGGCAAACCCTCGGATGGGAAGATGGGCGTCAGGCGTCGGCGAAGCGCTCTCTGAGGGTCTTCTTGGAGAACTTGCCGACGGACGTCTTCGGGACCTCTTCGATGAACTCGACGCGGTCGGGCAGCTGCCACTTGGCGACCTTGCCGCCGAGGAACTCGATGATCTCCTCGCGCGACAGCTCGGCGCCCTCCTCGAGCACGACGCACGCCAGCGGCCGCTCGCCCCACTTGTCGTCGGCGACGCCGATGACGGCGGCCTCCTTGATCTGCGGGTGGGCCATCAGCTCGTTCTCCAACTCGACCGACGAGATCCACTCGCCGCCCGACTTGATGAGGTCCTTGGTCCGGTCGACGAGGCGCATGCGGCCGCGCTCGTCGATCGTGGCCACGTCGCCGGTGCGCAGCCACCCGTCGTCGGTGAAGCTCTCCCCCGCCCGCGGGTCGTTGTAGTACGTCGCCGCCACCCAGTTGCCCCGACACTGCAGCTCGCCGCTGGACTCGCCGTCGCGCGGCACGGGCGTGGTGCCGCCCGGCTCGACGACCCGGCACTCGACGCCGAACGCCGAACGCCCGACGCCGGCTCGCAGGTCGGCCTGCTCCTCCTGGGGCAGCAGCAGCTGGTCGGCGTCGAGGCGGGCGGTCGAGGCGACCGGGCTGGTCTCGGTCATGCCCCACGCCTGCAGGATCGGGACGCCGAGCTGCTCGCGATAGCCCTCCGACAGCGACTTCGGCACCGCCGAGCCGCCGCACGGGATGGCCCGCAGCGACGACGTGTCGCGCCCCTTCAGGAGCGGCAGCACCTGCATCCAGATCGTCGGCACGCCGGCGGCGACCGTGACCTTCTCCTCGACGATGAGGTCGGCGATCGCCGGACCGGACAGGTCGGGGCCGGGCATCACGAGGTCGGCGCCGGCGCCGACGCCGGCGTGGGCCAGGCCCCAGGCGTTGGCGTGGAACATCGGCACGACCGGCAGGATCCGGTCGGCCTCGCCGATCCCGAACGAGTCGGCGGTCATCGCCGCCATGGTGTGCAGGAACGTGCTGCGATGGCTGTAGACGACGCCCTTGGGGTTGCCCGTGGTGCCGCTCGTGTAGCACATGCTGGCGGCGCGGTACTCGTCGTCGACGTGGAACTCGACCGGGGCGGCCGCCGCCAGCAGGTCCTCGTAGGCGAGCAGCTCGTGACCGTTCAGGTCGTCGGGGATGTCGCCCTTGCCGTCGTCCATCAGCACGAGGTGCTTGACGCCCTCGAACGTCTTGAGCAGCGGTGCCAGCAGGCCGAGCAGCGAGCGGTCGACGAAGATCACCTCGTCCTCGGCGTGGTTGACGATGTACGTCACCTGCTCGGGGAACAGCCGGATGTTCAGCGTGTGCAGCACACGTCCGGTGCACGGGGCGGCGAAGTACAGCTCGAGGTGGCGCGACGTGTTCCAGGCGAACGTGGCCACTCGACCCTCGGCGGAGATGCCGAGCGCGTCGAGCACGCCGCCGAGGCGGCGAGTCCGCGCCGCCCAGTCGGCGTACGTGATGTGCTCGCGCCCGGTGGCGGTGGCCGTCGTCACCCCCTTGCGCCCGAAGTCCCGCTCGGCCCGCTCGAACAGGTGCGTGATCGTCAACGGCACGTCCTGCATCAACCCCTGCATGAGCAGCGACGATAGGCGACATTCTGGCGACCGACGCCCGCAGCGCTGCGTCGGGGGGACCGCTCCGCTGGGTGGCACCACGGCCCGTTGGGTAGGAACGGCACCATGAAGCGCTCCCCCCGCTCCCGTTTGCTCGCCGGTTCGATCGCCCTGTTGGCCGTCACCAGCTTCGTTGCTGCATGCGGCGATGACGACGATGCCGCGACCACGACGACCTCGAGCGCCGCCAGCACCGACGAGACGGTCAGCGGGACCGTGACGGACGAGACGGACGCGACGGACGCCACCCTCGACACGACCGACCTCAGCGATGCTTCGACTCCCGGCGGCGGCTCGGCGTCCGGCGACGAGGCTGACTACGTCGCGGCGCTGCGCGCCAACATCAACCTCGACGACGACGACATGGCCACCTGCCTGTCGCAGGCCGTCGTCGACGAGATCGGGTTCGACCGCATCGAGGCCAGCGGCCTGTCGCCGGACGAGTTCGCCAACAGCGGCGGCCAGCTCAGCGAGGAGGAGCCGGCGTTGACGGCCGAGCAGGCGCCCGCGCTGCAGGCCGCCTTCAGCGAGTGCGGCGACCTCGCCGACGCCTTCATCACCTCCGAGAGCGTGCCGCAGGAGCAGAAGGACTGCGAGCGCAAGGTCATCACGACCGACATCGCCGCCGCCCTGCTCGCCAACCAGCTGACCGACGCCGAGAACGACGAGAAGGTCGCCGCCGCCGTGGAGCAGGCATCGACCTGCGGGGCCGCGAGCGACGCCGCGACGACCACGACCACCACCGGCTGAGCCACGGGCCGCCGGGCCCGATCGCCGACGGGGCTCGGTAGCGTCGTCCCGTGCACCCGCAGGGCGACGACGCCGCCGACGTCGGTGCGACGGGGGCCGGAGCCAGCGACGCCGAGGTGGTCGTCCACCGTCCACCCGTGTGGGCGCCGCTGACCCTCGTGGCGTTCGTCGCCCTCGTCGTGTGCACCAACGTCGCCAACGTCGTGTGGGCGTCGTGGGCCGACGACCACCCGGCCGCCCTCCTCGCCCTGTCGTCCCGTCAGCGCTACCTGGTGCTGGCGGTCGCCGGCGGGATCTCGCCGGCCGCCTACGCGATCGTCGCCACGGTGCGGATCGCGCTCGCCTTCGTGGTGTGCCACCTCGTCGGGCGCGCCTACCGCGACCAGGCCCTGTCGTGGTTCGTGCGCTTCATGGGCATGCGCCAGTCGCAGCTCGACGGGGTGCGCGAGGGGTTCTCCAAGGCGGAGATCGCGCTGATCCCGTTCTTCGCCGGCAGCAACATCGTCGCCGTCCTCACCGGCGTCCACCGCACGAAGCCGGTCAAGCTCGCCGCGCTGCTCGCCATCGGCATCGCCGGTCGCCTCGTGCTGTTCTGGATCCTCGCCAAGGCGTTCGAGGACCAGCTCCTCGACCTGCTGTCGTTCGTCACCCGGTACCAGTGGTGGGTGCTCGGCGCGTCGCTGGCCCTCGTGTTGATCGTCAACGTGCGCAACATCCGCCGCGGCGCCGGGTGACCGGTCGACGGGCGGAGGGTTGACGGCGGGGGTCACCGTGCAAAGATCCGCCCATGGCTGAGATCACGCTCCGTGGCAATGCGATCCACACCGTCGGCGACCTGCCGGTCGTCGGTGCCCCCGCCCCCGCCTTCACCCTCGCCGGCGGCAAGCTCGACGACGTCACGCTGGGCGACTTCGCCGGCAAGGCCCTCGTCATCAACATCTTCCCGAGCATCGACACGGGGACGTGCCAGGCGAGCGTCCGCAACTTCAACCAGAAGGCCGGCTCCCGCGACGACGTCACCGTGCTCAACGTGTCGGCCGACCTGCCGTTCGCGCAGGCCCGCTTCTGCGGCGCCGAGGGCATCGAGGGCGTCACCAACGGGTCAACGTTCCGCAGCGACTTCGGCGCGAGCTACGGCGTCACGATCAGCGACGGACCGATGGCCGGCCTGTTGTCGCGAGCGGTCGTCGTGGTCGACGGCGACGGCGTGGTGACCTACACCGAACAGGTGCCCGAGATCGGTCAGGAGCCGAACTACGACTCGGCCCTCGCCGCCCTCGGCTGATCATGGCGCTCGTCTCACGGGTGCTCGATCCCGAACCGGTCACGTCGCTCGCCGCCTACATCGCGGCCGGAGGCGGGGATGGCCTCACGGCCGCCCGGGAGCTCGGGCCCGAGGCGACGATCCAGCTGCTCGAGGCCGCCGGTCTGCGCGGCCGCGGCGGTGCCGGCTTCCCGACCGGCACCAAGTGGCGCACCGTCGCCAGCTTCGAGTCGGCCACCGTGCCGGCGACGGTCGTGGTCAATGGCGCGGAGGGCGAGCCGGGCTGCTTCAAGGACCGCGAGCTGATGGCCCGCAACCCGTACCGCATCCTCGAGGGCGGGCTGATCGCCGCCGCGTCGGTCGGCGCCGACGAGATCATCGTGGCGGTCAAAGCGACCTTCACCGACCAGATCGCCGCCCTGCGCACGGCGATCGCCGAGCTCGTCGAGGCCGGCTGGAGCGAGGGGGTCAGCATCGACATCGTTGCTGGTCCGAACGAGTACCTGTTCGGTGAGGAGACCGGGCTGCTGGAGGTCGTCGATGGGCGCCCGCCGTTCCCCCGCATCGCCCCGCCGTACCGTCACGGCGCCGAGGAGATCGGCGAGGGTCGCATCTCGGCGGCTCACCTGGCGATGGCCGGCGAGGGCGGCGCGCCGCCCACGCTCGCCAACAACGTCGAGACGATGGCCAACGTGGCGTTGATCCTCGCCAACGGCGCCGACTGGTTCCGCGAGTACGGCACCGAGCAGTCGCCCGGCACGATCATCTGCACGATCACCGGGTCGACGCAGCGCTCCGGCATCGGCGAGGTGCCGATGGGGACGACGTTGCGTGAGGTGATCACCGAGATCGGGGGCGGCCCGGAGCCCGGCGTGCACATCCTCGCCGTGCTGCCCGGCGTGTCGAACACGTTCATCCCCGACGCCAAGCTCAACACCCCGCTCACGTACGAGGCGATGCGGGCCGCCGGCTCCGGCCTCGGCGCTGGTGGCTTCATCGTGTTCGACGAGCGCGACGACCTCGTGGCCGTCGCCCAGGGCGCCGCCCGCTTCCTGGCCGTCGAGTCGTGCGGCCAGTGCACGCCGTGCAAGCAGGACGGCCTGGCCATCGCCAACCTGCTGTTCAAGTTCTGCGAGTCCAACGCCTCCGAGGCCGACGTCGACGAGCTGGCGTCGCGCATCGACACCGTGGCCGACGAGGCACGCTGCAGCCTGGCCACCCAGCAACAGCTCGTCGCCGGCAGCCTGCTGGCGCTGTTCCCCGGCTACCTGGCCCGCCACATGGAGACGTCGCCCGAGCGGGTGCCGGCCGTGACCCCGGTGCTCATCGCCCCGCTGCGGGTCGTGCGCGGTGAGGAGTCGGAGGTCGAGACGTCGTACGCCACCAAGCAGCCGGATTGGACGCACAACCGCGAGGACTCCGGTGCCTCCCCCGCTGAGCGCCTCGCCGACTTCCCGGAGGTCGGCGGCAGCTACGAGTAGCCCCTACAGCTCGAGCAGGGCGTCGAGGCCGATCGTCAAGCCGGGGTGGTCGGCCACCCGCTTGCACGCCAGCAGGACGCCGGGCATGAAGCTGACCCGGTCGTAGCTGTCCTGGCGCAGGATCAACGTCTGGCCGGCGGCCCCGAGGATGACCTCCTGGTGGGCCACCATCCCGCGCATCCGCACCGAGTGCAGGTGGATGCCGGCCGGTCCGGTGCCGCCGCGGGCACCAGGCACGACCTCGGTCGTCGTCGGGTCGGGCGCCCACTGCGGCGACGCCGCGGCCATCCGGTCGGCCGTCACCAGCGCAGTGCCGGACGGCGCGTCGGTCTTGGCGTCATGGTGCAGCTCGATGATCTCCGCCGTGTCGAAGAACGGCGCCGCCAGCTCGGCGAAGCGCATCATCAGCACGGCCGAGATGGCGAAGTTGGCAGCGACGACGCAGTTCGGGCCGTCGCCTGAGAACTCGGTGCGGAACGTCTCGAGGTCGTCGGCGGTGAGGCCGGTGGTGCCGACGACGGCGTGGATGCCGTGCATCGCCAGCCACGGCACGGTCGTGCGCGCCGCCGCGGCGACCGTGAAGTCGACGACCACCTCGGCTCCGGCGTCGGCGAACGCCTTGGGCTCGGCCGCGATCGTGAGCCCCTCGACCGTGGTGCCGGCCCCGTTGGGATCGACGGCCGCGACGAGCTCCAGCTCGGGGTCAGCAGCGACGGCCGCGCACACCGTGGCCCCCATCCGCCCCCCTGCCCCGCTGACGCCGACCCTCATCGATCAGCGATCGTAGGCGGGCCCGACGGCGACGATCACCGGCCGGTCGGCGCCGTACACCCGGGCCAGCACGCGGCGCACGTCGGCGTGGGTCACCGCCTCCCACCGGGCGATCTGCTCGTCGACCGGGATGACGCGTCCGAGCGTCGCCAGCATCCCGCCGAGGCGCGACATGCGGGCGCCGGTGTCTTCCAGCCCCAGCTCGTAGGCGCCGGTCAGGTAGCCGATGGCGATGGCCAGCTCGTCGTCGCTGATGCCGTCGGTCACCAGCCGCTGCAACTCGGAGCCGACGAGCCGCTCGACCTCGCCGGCGTGATCGGGCATCGCCCCGGCATAGACCGACCACGCTCCCGCATCGGCATAGGCGGAGGTCGCCGAGTACACGCTGTAGGCGAGGCCGCGACGCTCCCGGATCTCGTCGAACAGGCGGCTCGACAACCCGCCGCCGAACACGTGGTTGACGACGTCGAGGGCCTCGCGGTCGGGATCGTCACGCGGCACCGAGCGGCCGCCGATGGCGAGGTGCACCTGCTCGGAGTCGTCGTCGATCTCGATGCCCGCCTCCGACGGTCCGGGCGCGGCGCGGGCGATGCGTCCGTCACCGATCGGCAGGTCGGCGAACGCCGCCGTCACCTCGGCCACCACCTCGTCATGGTCGACGTCGCCGGCGAGGGCGATCGTCGTCGCGCCGGCGCGGTAGTGCGCGGCGAAGAACTCGCGGATGTCGCCGGCGTCGATCGACGAGACGGTCTCGCGCTCGCCCGCCGTGTCCCGGCCGAGGCCGTGGTCGCCGAACAGCTGGCGGGCGAGGGTGCGCAAGGCGACGTCGTCGGGCGAGTCGTCGTCCATCGCCAGCTCCTCCAGGATCACCTGGCGCTCGCTCTCGACGTCGGCGTCGGCGAGCGTCGACCGGGTCAGCACGTCGCCGAGCAGCTCGACGCCCGTGCCGGCGTGACGACGGGGCATGCGGCAGTAGTACGCCGTGTACTCCTTCGACGTGAAGGCGTTGATGTCACCGCCGACACGATCGACGGCGCGCGAGATGTCGGTCGCGCTCCGCGTCGGGGTGCCCTTGAACAGCAGGTGCTCGAGGAAGTGGCTGACGCCCGACAGCCGCGGTGGCTCGTCGCGGGACCCCACGGCGACCCAGACGCCGATCGCCACCGACCGCGCCCCAGGGACGCGATCGGTGGCGATCGTCAGGCCACTCGCGAGCTCGGTGATGTGCTCGCTCATGAAGGTGGTTCAGCGATGCCGACGGCGACCGCGGTCACCGCCACGATCGCCACCGCGGCCACGACCACCGTCGCGGCTGCCGCCCCGGCTCTCGCCAGGACCGGAACCCGTCGAGGCGCTGGCCGGACCGAGGTCGCCCAGCTCGCCGGCGAGCTCGGCGTCGAAGGCGTCCTCGAAGGACACCGCGACGACGTCGCTGCCGTTCCCGTTCCCGTTGCCGTCGCTGGCACCGGCACCGGCGCCGCTGGGTGCACCTTCGGCGACCTCGGGGGCGTCACCGGCGGGGCTCAGGCTGACCTTGCCCTTGTCGTCGATCTCGTCGACGCGGACCTCGATCTCCTGACCGAGCGAGAGGACGTCCTCGACGGCGTTGATGCGCTTGCCCCGTCCCAGCTTCGAGATGTGGAGCAGGCCGTCGCGACCCGGGAGGATGTTCACGAACGCACCGAACTTGGTGATGTTCACGACCCGGCCGTTGTAGACCTTGTTGAGCTCGGCCTTCGGCGGGTCGACGATGGCGAGGATGGCGGCCTTGGCCTCTTCCATCCGCCACGCCTCGACGGCGCCGATGGTGACGATGCCCTGGGCCCCGTCGTCGTCGACGCTGATGTCGGCGCCGGTCTCGGACTGGATCGTGTTGATGACCTTGCCCTTGGGCCCGATGACCTCGCCGACCTTGTCGATCGGGATGTGGATCGTCGTGATCTTCGGGGCGCTCGGGGCCACCTCGTCCGCGGGGCGGCGATGGCGGCGTTCATGACCTCGAGGATCTGCAGTCGGGCGACCTTGGCCTGGTCGAGGGCCGCCGTCAGCACGTCGGCGGGGATGCCGTCGATCTTCGTGTCGAGCTGCAGGGCGGTGATCGCCTCGGCGGTGCCGGCGACCTTGAAGTCCATGTCGCCGAACGCGTCCTCGGCACCGAGGATGTCGGTCAGCGTCGTGTACTTGCCCTCGGCATAGACGAGGCCCATGGCGATGCCGGCGACGGGCGCCTTGATCGGCACACCGGCGTCCATCAGCGACAGGCTGGAGGCGCACACCGAACCCATCGAGGTCGAGCCGTTCGAGCTCAGCACCTCGGACACGAGGCGCAGCGTGTAGGCGAACTCCTCCTGGTTCGGCACGACGGGCAGGATGGCCCGTCCGGCGAGGGCGCCGTGGCCGATCTCGCGGCGCTTCGGCGAACCGACGCGGCCGGTCTCGCCGTTGGCCCACGGCGGCATGTTGTAGTGGTGGAGGAACCGCTTGGTGGTCTCCGGGTTCAGCGTGTCCACGAGCTGGTTCATGCGGGGCATGGCCAGGGTGCAGACGTCGAGGACCTGGGTCTCACCACGCTGGAACAGGCCGGAGCCGTGCGCCGTCGGCAGCAGGCCGACCTCAGCCGACACCGGACGCAGGTCCGTGATGCCGCGACCGTCGATGCGCAGGCCCTCGTCGACGATGCGCTTGCGGACCAGCTTCTTCTGCAGCGAGCGGAGGGCCTCCTTGATCTCCTTCTCCTTGCCGGCGAACTCGCCGGGGGCGTCGGAGGTGCCGGCCAGCGCGGCCAGCGTGCTCGCCTTGACGGCGTCGGTGGCCTCGTTGCGCTCGTGCTTGCCGGCGATCGTGACCGCCTTGGCGACGTCGTCGCTGGCGACGCGCTCGACGGCGGCGAAGACCTCGTCGGTGTAGTCGACGACGGCCTCGAACTGCAGGACCTCGATCGGGCCGTTGGTGGCGATCACGCTGGCGACGAGCTGGCGCTGCAGGGCGATCGACTCCTTGATCCACACCTTGCAGGCCTCGAGGCCGCTGGCGAGGACGGCCTCGTCGACGACCTTGGCGCCCGTGGCGTAGTACTCGAAGGACTTCTCGGTGCCGCCGGCCTCGACCATCATCACGGCGACGTCGCCGTTGTCGAGCTCACGACCGGCCACGACGAGCTCGAACGTGCCGTTGTTGCCCTCGTCGTAGGTCGGGTGCGGGATCCAGTCGCCCTCTTGCGAGTAGGCGATGCGCACGGCGCCGATCGGGCCGTCGAACGGGATGCCGCTGATCATCAGCGCCGCGCTGGCGGCGTTGATCGACAGCACGTCGTAGGGCTGCTGGTGGTCGGCGCCGAGGACGTTGGTGACGACCTGGGTCTCGTTGCGGAAGCCCTTCGGGAAGGACGGGCGCAGCGGGCGGTCGGTCAGGCGGCAGGTGAGGATGGCGTCCTCGGACGGCCGGCCCTCACGCCGGAAGAACGAGCCGGGGATCTTGCCGATGGCGTACGAGCGCTCCTCGACGTCCACCGTCAGGGGGAAGAAGTCGACGCCCGGGCGGACATCGGAGGCGGCGTTGGCCGTGGTCAGGACGGTCGTGCCCCCGAGGGAGGCGACGACGGCGCCCTGGCTCTGCGGGGCCAGCTTGCCGGTCTCGAATGAAAGCGTCTTGTCGGTACCGGAAACGGGACCGCTCACGCGGATTGGGTCAGCCACGAATGGCTCCTTTCGCGCCGGACTCCAGTCCGGGCGCTGTCTGGAGCGGCCGTTCGGTTCCCAGTCGGCGACTCCGCCGATCTGCACTCACCCACCGCCCGGCGGGGATCAGATCACGGAATGGGCGACTGACAACCGAACCTTCGGCCGCTCAGTCTGTTTTGCCCACGATACCCGGAGCGAACAGGTCTTACTGCGCATTGAGCTCGGCGCGCACTGCACACCGGTGGTTCGCGTACCACTGGCCTGTCGTACGCGCTGAGCACGACACCCGCTGCGTCCTGGCCGCTCTGAGCGACGCGTCTCGGATGCTCCTAGCGGCGCAGGCCGAGCTTCTGGATGATCTCGCGGTAGCGGTTGACGTCGATCGACCGGGTGTAGTCGAGCATCCGGCGACGGCGCCCGACCAGCATCAGCAGGCCGCGCCGGCTGTGGTGGTCCTTGGGGTGCGTCTTGAGGTGCTCGGTCAGGTGGCTGATGCGCTTGGAGAGCAGCGCGATCTGCACCTCCGGCGAGCCGGTGTCCGACTCGTGGAGCCGATGCTCGGTGATCGTCTCCTGCTTGGCCATCTCGGCAGATGCCATGGGGTCCACACTTTCGGGTCGTGGCCACGCCGGGCACCGGGCGGTGCGTCGGCATCACGTCGAAGCCGGGGCTGCGACGGACCCCGCAAGGCTACGGCGCCGGCACCCGAACCCGGACAACGGACCGTCGGTACGCTCGGCCGCCGTGTCGGCCACGATCGCGGTGACGGGGGTGACGAAGTCGTTCGGTGATCTCGCCGCGCTCGCACCGATCGACCTCGACATCGCCGGCGGTGAGATCGTCACCGTCCTCGGGCCGAGCGGCAGCGGCAAGACGACGTTGCTGCGGATCGTCGGCGGGCTCGACGAGCCGACCGCGGGGTCCGTCAGCGTCGACGGCGCCAGCCCGCACGTCGCCCGGGCCGCCAAGCGCATCGGCTTCGTGCCGCAGTCGCCGGCGCTGCTGCCGTGGCGGACCGTTGGCGCCAACGCCCGCCTGCTGCTCGACGTCAACCGGCGCAACCGGACGAGCGGACCCGACGTCGGCGAGCTGCTGGCCGAGGTCGGGCTCGGCGGGTTCGTCGACGCCTACCCGCACGAGCTGTCGGGCGGCATGCAGCAGCGCGTCGCGCTGGTCCGGGCGATGGTGCTCGGCGCCCCGCTGCTGCTGATGGACGAGCCGTTCGCGGCCCTCGACGAGATCACCCGCGCCGACATGCGCCACCTGCTGGCCCGCCTCTGCGAGCAGCTGGCGACGACCGTGCTGTTCGTGACCCACTCGATCGCCGAGTCGGTCTTCATCTCCGATCGCGTCGTCGTGCTGTCGGCGCGTCCCGGGCGGATCGTGGGCGTCGAGCCGATCGAGCTGCCCCGGCCGCGCCATCCCGCGCTCGAGGACGACCCGGCGTTCTTCGCCATCGAGACCCGGCTGCGCGGCCTGCTCCACGAGGGCGCCGGACGGTGACGACCCGTCGGGTCGTGCTCGCCGGCGTGCTCGGCGTGGCCGTGGTGCTCGGGCTGTGGGAGCTGTACGTGCGCCTGTTCGACGTGCAGCGCTTCATCCTCCTCGCCCCATCCGAGATCGTCCGCGAGATCTGGGATCACCCTCGCTTCTACCTCGACGCCTCGCTGGTGACAGCCCGCCACAGCGCCATCGGGATCGCCATCGGGCTCGTCGTGGCGGTCCCGATCGGCGCCGTGCTGGCGTCGTCGCGGTTCCTCGAGCAAGCCGCCCAGCCGGTGCTGATCGGCGTGCTGGTGGCGCCGTGGATCGCCTACTTCACGTCGATCGTGCTGTGGCTCGGTCCCGGGGACGCGCCGGTGATCTTCCTCGTCGCCTTCGTGACGACCCCGGCCTTCGTGTTCGCCACCGTGGCCGGGATGCGCTCCGCCGACCCGGCCGCCCGGGAGCTGCTGGCCTCGGTGGACGCCGGCCGGCTGGAGGTGCTGTGGCGACTGCGGCTGCCCGCCGCGTTGCCGACGATCCTGGCCGCCGCCCGCTACAACCTCGGCCTGGCCCTCGCCGCCGCGTTCTACGCCGAGGGTGGGAACCAGAGCAACGAGGGCCTCGGCGCGGTCGGACGCCGGGCGATCGGCCAGAGCGCCGCGGCCGACGTGCTGTGGGCCACGATCCTGTGCACGGCGGCGTTGGGGGCGCTGTTCCTCGCCGCCCTGTCGCTCATCGAGCGCCTCGCCCTGCGCTGGCACGTCTCGCAGCGCACCCGAGCGCGGGCCCGGGTGACGTGACACCTGGCACCGAGCACCACTTCGAGCGCGCCACCGTGCGGTGTGGGTACGGTGGGTCCCGCACGCAACCACTGACCGGAGCGGACCTTCTCGCTTCCCGCCCGGTCGGGTGCACTGGCACAACTCGATCCACCCACCATCGAAGGGTCCTCGACCATGCGCCAGCGCGCCCTCTTCGGCCTCGCGGCCGCCGCCGTGCTCACCCTCGCCGCCTGTGGCGGCGACGACGACGCCACCCCGGCCACCACCACTGCATCCCCAACCACCGGCGGCGCAGCGTCGACGTCCGGCGCACCGGCCGGGGACGCGGTCGCCAGTGGTCAGCCGTTCCCAGCTGCCCGTTGTGAGCAGAACAAGGCGGCCGGCAAGATCCGCTACCTGTCGGGGTTCGACTTCGCCGCGACCGCCTCGATCATCGATGTCGTGATCGCCGAGCAGCGGGGGTACTTCGACGACCTCTGCCTCGACGTCGACCTGCAGCCCGGGTTCTCGACGGCGAACTACCCGATCATCGCCGGCGGCCAGGCCGAGCTGGCGTCCGGCGGTTCGTTCAGCGAGGTCGTCGACTACGCCACCGCCAACGACCTCGGGCTCGTCGCCATCGACGTCGAGGGCCGCACCGCCATCGACAGCCTGATCATGAAGCCCGGCGAGGCGACCACGCTGGCCGACGTCAAGGGCAAGACGATCGGCGTCAAGGGCAAGATCCCGGCGAGTGTGGCCGCCATGCTCGCCGGCGCCGGGCTCGTCGAGGGCACCGACTACCAGACCGTGCTGCTCGACGGCTTCGACCCCGTCGCCCACTACCACCTCGACGGCATCGCCGGGTTCCCCGGCTACAAGAGCAACGAGCCGGGCCAGCTCGACCGGGCCGGTCTCAAGTACGACCTCTTCGATCCGACGAAGTTCGACGTGCCCGGCTCGTTCGGCATCATCTTCGCCACCAAGGCCTGGGTCGACGCCCACCCGACGGCCGCCGAAGACTTCCTGCGGGCGACGATGAAGGGCCTCGCCGACGCCCTCGCCGATCCGGCCGCCGCCACCAAGACGGCGCTCGACCTGGTCCAGGCCCACGGCAACCCCAGCTACCTGTCGCTGGAGGGCGAGACGTACCGGTGGGACACCGACGCCAAGGCGCTGCAGGCCGACAACCCGGCCGGCACCGGCATCGGCGTCCCCGACGTCGCCGCCCTCCAGGCCGAGCTCGACGCCTACGCCAAGGTCGGCCTCTTCGGCGGCACCCCGCCCGACGCTGCGACGTTCGTCGACGCCACCCCCATCGAGGCCGTCTACGACGGCACCGAGGTGATCTGGCCCACCGGCTGAGCCCATCCGAGGGTTTCGTGCGGGTGGCCCCCGCAGGAAACCCTCCGATGCAACCAAACCCTCGGATGGGGGTCCGGCGCGACTCGGCGGCGGCGCTGGCATCATCGACGGCGTGATCGACCACCTGCGGGCGGCCTGGGACGAGATGACAGCTCCCGGCGGCCCTTTCGCCATGTCCACCATCGACGTGCGCGGGGTCCCGACCCGCGTCTTCGACAGCGCTCCGCCGACGATGCGGGCGATCTGGGACCTCCACGTGTTCTTCGCCGACCGTACGTACGTCGTCTACGAGGACGAGCACCACACGTACGCCGAGATCGGCGCCCAGGTCCGCGCCGCTGGCCCACCACCTGCGCGACGTCCACGGTGTCGGTCGTGGCGACCGCGTCGCCCTCGGCATGCGCAACTACCCGGAGTGGGTCGTCGGCTACTGGGCGATCACCTCGATCGGGGCCGCCGTCGTCGGGCTCAACGCATGGTGGACGACGCCGGAGCTCGAGTTCGGCCTGCGCGACTCCCGGCCCAAGGTGCTGATCGCCGACGACGAGCGGATCGAGCGCGTGCTGCCGGTCCTCGACGCGCTGCGGGGCGAGCAGCCGCTGGCGCTGATCGCCGTGCGCACCGACCGTGAGCTTCCGGCCGACAGCGTCCGGTGGTCCGACGTCGTGTCCGTCGTCGGCGCCCCGGCCGAGCTGCCGGAGGCCGACATCGACCCCGACGACGACGCCACGATCTTCTACACGTCGGGCACGACCGGGAACCCGAAGGGCGCCCAGCTCACCCACCGCGGGTCGGTCCACAACATCTACCACCTGGTCTTCTGGGCGATGGTCACGGCCGCCGCCGAGGCCAAGGCGATCGCCGTCGGCGAGGTCAGCGGCCCGGCCGATCCGCGTCCGGCGCCGGCGATCGCCGTCTACATGGCCCCCACCCCGCTCTTCCACGTCACGGCGTGCAACTGCCTGCTGCACCCGTGCACGCTCACCGGCGGCACCATCGTGTTCACGTACAAGTGGAACCCGGCCCGGGCGCTCGAGCTCATCGAGCGGGAGGGCGTCACCAACTTCTCCGGCGTGCCGACGATGAGCCGGGAGCTCATCAACCATCCCGACTGGAACACCCGCGACCACTCCTCGCTGCGCGGGATGGGCGGCGGCGGCGCGCCGCTGCAGCCCGACCTGGTCGAGAAGATCGACGAGTCGCTGTCCGACGGGGCCCCCGCCACCGGCTACGGCCTCACCGAGACCCACGGCATCGTCACCGCCAACAGCTCGCGCTTCTTCCTGCTCAAGCCGGCGTCGTGCGGGCCGGTCATGCCGACGCTCGACGCCAAGCTCGTCGACGACGACGGCAACGACCTGCCACCCGGCCCGAGCACCATCGGACAGCTGTGCGTCCGCGGAGCGGTCGTCATCAAGGGCTACCTGAACCGGCCGGAGGCGACGGCCGAGTCGATCCGCGACGGCTGGTTCAACACCGGCGACATCGCCCGCATCGACGAGGACGGCTTCGTGTTCATCGTCGACCGGGCCAAGGACATGGTCCTGCGCGGCGGCGAGAACATCTACTGCTCGGAGGTCGAGTCGGCGATCTACGAGCACGATGGTGTCGCCGAGGTCGCCGTGTTCGGCGTGCCCGACGAGCGCCTCGGCGAGGAGGTCGGCGCGGTCGTCGTGCTGCGCGACGGCTTCGAGGCCGATGCCGACGAGCTGCGCGAGTTCCTCGACGGGCGCATCGCCAAGCACAAGATCCCGGCGACGATCTGGTTCCGCGACACCCAGCTGCCGCGCAACGCCAACGGCAAGTTCCTCAAGCGGGAGTTGCGTGCGGAACTCGTGGGCGGCTGACCGGGCGTCGTTCGCTCGGCTCACCGACGGCGCCGGGATCCGCCACCAGCCCGGCCTCGACGGGCTGCGCGGCCTCGCCGTCGCCGCCGTCGTCCTCTTCCACACCGGCTTGGGCTGGCTCCCCGGCGGCTACCTCGGGGTCTCGCTGTTCTTCACGATCTCCGGCACCGTCATCGGGACCGTGATCCTCCACGAGATCGAGCGCCACGGCGCGTTCTCGCTGCGCGCGTTCTGGATCCGCCGCGGCCGTCGGCTGCTGCCGGCCGCCTGGGTGGTGCTCGCGGTCATCGCCGGCGCCCGCATCACGTCAACGGTGTTCGTCTCCACCAGCGCCGGCGACGTGCTCGCCGCCTGGCTGCAGGTCGCCAACTGGCACGTCATCGCGGCCGATCAGTCCTACGGCTCGCTGTTCACTGGACCATCGGCCGTGCTGCACTTCTGGAGCCTCGCCATCGAAGAGCAGTTCTACGTGCTCGTCGGGCTCGGTGCGCTGCTGCTCGGGCGGCTCGGGCGGCGGGCGGCGCCGACCCTCGGCACGATCGCCGTGGCGGTCGGCGTCGTCTCGTTCGCCCTGCCGTTCGTGTTCACGATGAGCGTCGACCGCGTCTACTACGGGACCGACACCCGCGCCGGCGAGCTGCTCGTCGGGCTGGCGCTGGCTGCCGTCGTCGCCGACGGTCGACGCCGCGCCGTGCTGCTGCGGTGGTCGCGACCGGTCGCCGTCGTCGGCGTCGTGGCCGCGGTCGTCACGCTGGTGATGTGGTGCACGCTCGAGGCCGGGACCGACGGCCTGCGGCGCGGCCTCCTGCCGCTGACCGCAGTGCTGTCGACGGCCATCGTCCTCGCCGCGATGCTGCCCGGACCGATCCGGATGCTGGCCGGTCTGCCGCCGCTGCGCTGGCTCGGCGACCTCAGCTACGGGCTCTACCTCATCCACTGGCCCGTGTTCGTCGCCCTGCGCCACGTCACGCCGGCGCCATCGGTGTTGGCGTTCGCCGTCGCCACCGGGATCTCCGTCGCCCTCGCCTGGCTCAGCGCGCAGCTGATCGAGCTGCCGGTCCGGCGGCGGCGCGTCGACCGCCAGCTGATGACCGTCGGCGTCGGCGGCCTCGCCGCGGCGATGGCGATCGCGCTCGTGGTGCCGGCCCAGACGCTGGCGTCGCAGGATCTGCTCGATCGCATCACGGCGGCGGCCGCGGCGCCGCCGACGACGACCGCCACCATCCCGACGACCACCATGGCCGGAGCCCCCGCCGGTGCGCCGGCGTCCGGCAATCCCCTCCCGGCCCGCCCCCACGTCGAGCTGCTCGGCGATTCGATCGCCTTCAGCCTGTCCCTCAGCCTCGGCCAGACCGTGGACCAGGCCCAGTTCGACGGCGGCCCGGGCGAGTTCGAGATCGGGTGCGGTGTCGGCCCGAACGTCTTGGCCGCCGGATCCGACGGGGCTCCGTGCGCTGGGCTCACCGACCGCCTGGCCGCTGCGGCGGCCACCCGCCAGATCGACGTCGCCGTGGTGGCATCGTGCCAGTGGGAGCTGGTGAGCCAGCGCCTGCCCGGTGAGTCGGCGAAGCGATCGCCCGGTGACCCGGTGTTCGACGACTACGTCCTGGCCAAGTACACGACCACCGTGCAGACGTTGCGGGCGGCCGGCATCTCGAGGGTCTTCTGGATCCGCTGCCCGCGCATGAGCCAGACGGTGCGACCCGCCGGCCTCTCGGCCGAGCTGCTGGCCTCACGAGACCCGGCGCGGATGGCCGCCATCGACAAGGTCGTCGATCGGCTGGCGGCCGAGGACGGGGTCGAGGTGCTCGACCTCGCGTCGTGGGTGCAGCCGCGCCTCGACGACGCGGTGTTGCGCCCGGACGGCGCCCACTTCGCGTGGGACGTCGACACCGGCGTCGCCGCCGAGCTGACCGGCTTGATCAACGCTGCGCTGGCCCGTTGACACCGGCCGTCGCCGGGCCCGTGAAGAGCGCGCCCTGCGCCCGAGAACGCAACAGCTTGATTTGCATCAATCTGATCTGATCTAATTGCCTCATGGCGACGACACCGCCGACGATCCTCGGGCTGCTGAGCGACCCGCTGCGGTGGCAGCTCGTCGCTGCGCTCGGGCGCAGCGACCGGCGGGTCGGCGAGCTGGTGCAGCTCGTCGGCAAGCCGCAGAACGTGGTCTCGTACCACTTGGCCGAGCTGCGGCAGGCCGACATCGTGAGCGCTCGGCGCAGCTCCGCCGACGGCCGCGACGTCTACTACCGCGCCGACCTGTTCCGGTGCCGTGACCTCCTCGGCGCAGCCGGCGGCACGCTGCACCCCGGTCTCGCCCTGGCGCCGGCATCCCCCACCGGCGCAGGACGCCGCACCGCCCGCACCCGATTGCTGTTCCTGTGCACCGGCAACAGCGCCCGCTCGCAGATCGCCGAGGCCCTCGTCGAGCACCGATCGGCCGGCACCGTCGAGGCCCGCAGCGCCGGCAGCCACCCCAAGCCGCTGCACCCGAACGCGGTGCGAGTCATGGCGGAACGGGGCATCGACATCGCCGGCAACACCACGAAGCCACTCACCCGCTTCGCCCGCAACCGCTTCGACCGGGTCATCACGCTCTGCGACAAGGTGCGCGAGATCTGCCCCGAGTTCCCCGGGACGCCGACCACCGCCCACTGGAGCATCGCCGACCCCGCCGCGGCCGGCGCCACCGATGAAGCGTCGTATCCCGCGTTCGAGCAGGTCGCCGATGAGATCGACGACCGCGTGGCCCTGCTGCTCGCTGATCTGCGAGCAGCCCATGAGGAGAGGACCAACCATGGCTGATGCCGAGACCGTCAACGTCCGGTACCTGGTCGACGACGTTGCCGCGTCCGTCGACTTCTACACCCGCCACTTCGGCTTCACCGTCGGGATCAACAGCCCGGCGTTCGCCGACGTCACCAGAGGCAGCCTGCGCCTGCTGCTGTCGGGCCCGATGAGCTCGGCCGGCAAGCCGATGTCCGACGGCGAGCGCCCCGGCCCAGGCGGCTGGAACCGCATCCACCTCATCGTCGACGACGTCCACCGGGAGGTCGAGCGCCTCAGCGACGAGGGGGTCAAGTTCCGCAACGAGATCGTGACCGGCCCCGGAGGGGCCCAGGTCCTCGCCGTGGACCCGTCGGGGAACCTCGTCGAGCTGTTCCAACCAGCCGGATCATGATCACGCCAGGGATCGACCACATCGCCCTCACCGTGCCCGACCTCGATGCCCAGGTGGACCGCCTGACGCGAGCGTTCGGCATGGTCGTCGAGGGCCGCACCGAGCACTTCGCGCTGATCGCCGACCCGGCGTCGGGGTTGAAGATCGAGCTCGGCCGCTCCCCCGATGCCGACGTCCACTTCCGCCACTTCGGGTTCCGCGCCGATGACGTCGACGCCACCCACGAGGACCTGGTGGCGGACGGCATGGAGTCGAACGAGGCGCCGCACCGACGCGACTTCGCCCGCATGTACACGTCGTTCCTCACGCAACAGGGCGGCGTCGAGGTCCAGCTCGTGAGGTACGACGACGCCAGCCGTTGATCCCCGACGGCCCGCGACGGAGCTGACGGCGCCACCGAGCCGGCTCGCCCGACGCCTCGGGCTCGGCGACGCCGTCGTCATCGGCCTCGGGTCGATGATCGGCGCCGGTGTGTTCGCCGCCATCGGCCCGGCGGCCGAGGCGGCGGGTGCCGGGCTGCTCATCGGGCTGGCGATCGCCGCCGTCGTGGCGTTCTGCAACGCCACCTCCTCGGCCCAGTTGGCCGCGGTCTACCCGGCATCTGGTGGCACCTACGTCTACGGCCGCGAACGGCTCGGGCCGTTCTGGGGCTTCCTCGCCGGCTGGGGCTTCGTCGTCGGCAAGACGGCCAGCTGCGCGGCCATCGCCCTCACCGTCGGCGCCTACGCCGCGCCGACGTGGCAACGGCCGATCGCCATCGCCGCCGTCGTCGCGCTGACCACCGTCAACTACTTCGGCGTCCGCAAGACGGCGCTGCTCACGCGAGTGATCGTGACGATCGTGCTCGTCGCGCTGGCGCTGGTCGTGGCCGGCGCCACGTTCGGTGGCTCGGCGAGCGTCGACAACCTGGACGATCTGGGGGTCGGAGGCATCGGGGGGATCCTCCGGTCGGGCGGGCTGTTGTTCTTCGCCTTCGCCGGCTACGCCCGCATCGCCACGCTCGGCGAGGAGGTCGACGATCCGGCCCGCACGATCCCAAAGGCCATCCCGCGGGCGCTCGGGATCACGCTCGGCGTCTATCTCGTCGTCGCCGTCAGCGCCCTCGCCGCCGTCGGACCGACCGCCCTCGCCGAGTCGGACGCGCCGCTGGCCACCGCGGTGCGCGCCGGTGACCTCGACGCCCTCGTCCCGGCCGTTCGCATCGGCGGCGCCGTGGCCGCCCTCGGCGTCCTGCTGTCGCTGATCGCCGGCGTCAGCCGCACCACGTTCGCCATGGCGTCGGATCGCGAGCTGCCGGGGTGGCTCGACGCCGTCCACCCCACCAACCACGTGCCGTCCCGCGCCGAGCTCGCCGCCGGCGCGCTGGTGGTGGTGCTGGTGTCGCTCACCGATCTCCGGGGCGCCATCGGCTTCAGCTCGTTCTGCGTCCTCACCTACTACGCGATCGCCAACGCGGCGGCGTGGACGCTCCCCCGATCGCAACGCCGATGGCCGCGGGCGCTCACCGTCGCCGGGCTGGTCGGATGCGCGACGCTCGCCGTCACCCTGCCGGTCTCCGTCCGTCGTGACCGGCGTCTGCGTCCTGGCCGTCGGCGCGCTGGCGCGAGCGGTGCGCCGCCGGGTGCTCAGTCGCCCAGCAGCAGCTGGCGGGCGTGATCGACGTCGTGGGTCAGCTGCGTCTTGATGGCGTCGAGGCCGTCGAACTTGCGCTCGCTGCGGAGGAAGTGGGAGAAGCGGACCCGCGCCCGCTCGCCGTACAGATCGCCCTCGAAGTCGATCAGGTGGGCCTCGAGCAGCGAGTGATCAGCGTGCTCGTAGAACGTCGGGCGCCGACCGAGGTTGATGGCGCACGGGTGGGCGCTGCCGTCGGGGCGGTCGTACCAGCCGGCGTAGACGCCGTCGGCTGGAAGGCACATCGTGTTCGGGACCTCGACGTTGGCGGTCGGGAACCCGAGCAGCCGGCCGCGCTGGTCGCCGACGACCACGATGCCGCGGACCTCGTGCTCGCGCCCGAGCATGCGCGCCGCCAGCTCGACCTCGCCACCGGCGAGGGCGCGGCGGATCGCGGTGCTGGAGATCGGCTCCTCGATGTTGTCGCCACGGCCGATGAGGTGCACCGGGTCGACGACGAAGTCGTTGTTCTCGCCGTACTCCTCGAGCATGCGGACGTTGCCGTCACGATGGCTGCCGAAGTGGAAGTCCTCGCCGATGACGACGATCTTCACGCCGAGCGCACCGACGAGCACGCGCTCGATGAACTCCTCCGGCGACTCCTTGGCCAGCGCCTCGTCGAACGTCAGCACGACCGTGGCGTCGACGCCGGTGGCGGCGAGCAGCTCGAGGCGCTGCTCGTTGTCGGTGAGCAGCTGGGGCGCCGACTCCGGTCGCACGACGGTGGCCGGGTGGCGGTCGAACGTGAGCACGACCGACTTGGCCTTGGCGCCGACGGCGAGCTGGCGGACGTCGGCGATGACGGCCTGGTGCCCGAGGTGGACGCCGTCGTACGCGCCGATCGTGACGACCGCGCGCTCGCCGGGCCACGGAGCGACGTCGACATCGGTGATCACCTGCACGGCCTGCGACGCTAGCTCTGCGGCCACGCAGCCGCCCTGCTCGATCGGTCAGGCGAGCACGACCACCGGCTTGGCCTGGCCAGCGCGGAACGGCTCGTAGACGGCGAGCAGCGCGTCGCCGCCGGTCACCACGGCCCACGGTCCGGGCCCCGCGTCGGGTGCGGGCAGGACCCGGCCGTTGGCGACGAGCGCCGCGGTGGCGGCATCGACGTCGACGATCGGCATGCCGCGCAGCGCGGCGAGCGGTGGCAGCAGCTCGACGGCGTCGGGTGCCGCGGCCTCCTCGATCGTGAACGGACCCACCGCCGTGCGGCGCAGGTTGCGCAGGTGGGCGCCACCACCGAGCAGGCGTCCGAGGTCGTCGGCCAGCGAGCGGATGTACGTGCCGCCCGAGCACTCCACGTCGATCGCCAGCACCGCGGGGTCCTCGGTCGCGGCGACGTCGAAGCGCTCGACCGTGACCGGCCGAGGGGCCCGCTCGACCTCGATGCCCTCGCGAGCCAGCTCGTGGAGGCGGCGGCCGTCGACGTGGATGGCCGACACCATCGGTGGCACCTGCTGGATGTCGCCGACGAGGTGGGCGGCGACCACGCGTCGGGCGTCGTCGAGCGACACGCCGGCCATGTCGTGGGTGGCGACGACTGCCCCGTCGGCATCGAGCGTGTCGGTCTCGACGCCGAGCACGACCTCGCCGGTGTACCGCTTGTGCCCGTCGCCGACGAAGCGCATCAGCCGGGTCACCGAGCCGACGCCCACGACGAGCACCCCGGTGGCGCCCGGGTCGAGCGTCCCGGCGTGGCCGATGCGGCGCTCACCGAGGCGACGGCGCAGCATGCCGACCACGTCGTGGCTGGTGACGCCGGCCGGCTTGTCGACGATGGCCAGCCCGTGGACGCTCGGCGGGCGGCGCCGGGCCACTACTCCGGCCGCGCCGCGCGGTCGTCGCGATCGGCCCGGATGATGCCCTCGATGCGCTCGGCGGCGCGGATGACGTCGTCGGGCCGGAACACCAGCACGGGGGTCTTCTTGGTGCGCATCTGCTTGTTGATGGACGACTGGATGCGGCGACGGTGCTGCTCGAGGACCTCGAGCAGCTGGGCGTCGCTGTCCTCGCCCTCCAGGTGATCGAAGTAGACGTACGCCCGGTTGAGCTCGTTGTCGACGTCGATGGCCGTGATCGTGACGAACGCCAGCCGCTCGTCGTCGATCTTGACGAGCTCCTCGGCGATGACCTCGCGCAGCGTCTCGCTGAGCCGGGCACTGCGTGGGTACCGATGGCCGCTGGAGCTGCGTCGTGCACTCATGGGAGACAGGCTACGGACTCGTCCATCCGAGGGTTTCGCTGCATTGGAGGGTTTCGTGCGGGGAGGCCCCGCACGAAACCCTCCAATGCGCTGAAACCCTCGGATGAGCTAGCTGAAATCCGGCTTGGCCCGGAGGCTGCGCTTGAGCTCGGCGACGCCGGACGTGGCGAGGGTCTCGACGGCGTCCCAGAGCTTGACCGCATCGTCGCCGGTCGGGGCCTTGGAGATCACCGGGCCGAAGAAGCTGCCCTCGCGCTCACCCTGGCCGGGGGCGAAGGTCAGGATCGGCGTGCCGACGTTCGGTCCGGTGCGCGACAGCGCCAGCTCGACCTCGTCGCGCAGCGCCGCGTCGTGCGACTCGTCGTGGACGTGCTTGGCGTGGGCCGGGTCGAGCCCGGCCGCGGTGAGCGCCTCGGCGACGAACGACTCGGCATCGCCGACCAGCTCGTCACGACGGCGATCGACGTGGATGCGCGTGCCGAGCTCGGTGTAGAGCTTGGCGACGGCCTCGTTGCCGTGCTCGGTGCGGACGTGATCGAGCACGCGCAGGCAGCGCAACCCGGCCAGGTGGGCCTGGCGCATCTCCTCGGACGGCTCCTTGTCCTCGTTCAGGACGTAGAGCGAGATGAAGCGCCAGGCGACCTGGTAGTCCTTCTCGGCCTGCACGTTCTTCACCCAGCGGGAGGTCAGCCAGCACCACGGGCAGATCGGGTCGAGGAAGAACTCGACGTCGACGGGCGGTTGCTCGGAGCTCATGGACTGACTGCCTCCTGGGTGATCACGTACGGGCGATCTCTTGCTCCTCGTACGTCTCGATGACGTCGCCGGGCTTCAGGTCCTGGAAGTCCGACAAGCCGATGCCGCACTCGAAGCCGGCGCGCACCTCGGTGGCGTCGTCCTTGAAGCGCTTGAGCGACGTGACCGAGCCCTTCCAGATGATCGTGCCGTCGCGCAGGAAGCGGACCTTCGAGCCCCGGGTGATGACGCCGTTCTGGACGTAGCACCCGGCGATGGCACCGATCCGCGGGACCCGGAAGATCTCGCGCACCTCGGCATCGCCCGTGACGACCTCGATGAACTCCGGCGCCAGCATGCCGACCATCGCCTGCTCGATGTCCTCGAGCAGCTTGTAGATGATCTCGTACGTCCGGATCTCGACGTCCTCGGCCTCGGCGAGCTCGCGGGCCTTGCGGTCCGGTCGCACGTTGAAGCCGATGATCGTGGCGTTCGTGGTGGCGGCCAGCGAGATGTCGTTCTCGGTGATGCCGCCGACGGCACGGTGGACGAACGTCAGCTCGACCTCCGGGCGGTCCAGCTTGCGCAGGCTCTCGGTGACGGCCTCCAACGAGCCGTGGACGTCGGCCTTGAGCACGAGGTTGAGCGTCGCCGTCTCGCCCGACTGGATCTGGGCGAAGATGTCCTCCAGCTTGGTGCCGGTCTTGACCCGGGCATCACCACGCTGGTGCTTCATCCGCAGGCGGTACTCGCGGGCCTCGCCCACGATTCGTGCCGTCTTCTCGTCGGGAGCGGCGCGGAACTCGTCGCCGGCCTCGGGGACCGAGGCCAGGCCGAGGACCTGCACGGGCGTCGACGGACCGGCCGTCTTCACCTGCTCGCCCTTGTCGTTGATCATCGCCCGGACCCGGCCCCATGCCGCGCCGGCCACGATCGGGTCGCCGACCTTCAGCTCGCCCTTGTCGACGAGGACCGTGGCGACGGGACCACGCCCGACGTCGAGCTTGGCCTCGAGCACGACGCCCTTGGCCCGGCCGTTCGGGTTGGCCTGCAGCTCCTCGAGCTCCGCAACGACCAGCAGCTGCTCCAGGAGATCGTCGATGCCGAGCTCCTGGGTCGCCGACATCTCGACGACGATCGTGTCGCCACCCCACGACTCGGGCACGAGCTCGTGCTCGGCGAGCTGGGTCAGCACGCGCTGCGGATCGGCGTTGTCCTTGTCGATCTTGTTGACCGCCACGATGATCGGCACCTCGGCCGCCTTGGCGTGGTTGATCGCCTCGATCGTCTGGGGCATCACGCCGTCGTCGGCAGCGACGACCAGCACGACGATGTCGGTGGCGTCGGCGCCGCGGGCACGCATCTGCGTGAAGGCGGCGTGGCCCGGCGTGTCGAGGAAGGTGATCTTCCCGCCGTTCTGCTCGACCGTGTAGGCGCCGATGTGCTGCGTGATGCCGCCGGCCTCGCCGGCGACCACGTTGGCGTGGCGGATCTTGTCCAGGACGGTCGTCTTGCCGTGGTCGACGTGGCCCATGATCGTGATGACCGGGGGCCGCGGCTCGAGGTCGGCCTCGTCGTCGCTGTCGTCGAACAGCGCCTGGAGACCGATCTCCTCTTGCTGCCCGGGCTCGACGAGCATGATGTCGGCGCCGATCTCGAGGGCGAACAGCTCCATCTGCTCGTCCGAGAGGTCCATCGTCGCCGTGATCATCTCGCCGTTGTTCAGCAGGAAGCGGATCACGTCGGCCGACGTGCGGTTCAGCTTCGGGCCGAACTCCTGGGCCGAGACGCCGCGCTCGATGACGACGGTGCCCTCGGGCACCGGCGCGTCGCTGCGCGTGTAGTTCGTGAACTGCGGCTGGAGCTCCTCGCGGTCGCGACGACGACGACGGCTGCGGCCACGACGTGGTGGGCGTCGCCCACCGGACGGACGGGCGCCACCGGGACCACCGGGACCGCCACCGGGGCGCGGGCCACCAGGCCCGCCGGGACCACCACCGGGACGCGGGCCACCGGGCCCACCACCGGGACCGCCGGGACGGGGGCTGAACCCACCGGGCCGAGGACCGCCGGGGCCGCCGGTGCGCGGACCGCCGGGCCCACCGCTGGGACGGGCGCCGGAAGGACGAGCGCTGCCCGGGGGCGGCGGGATCGGACGGCCGGACGGCGAGAGCGGGCGACCGGGGGGCGGTGGGATGGGCCGGCCCGATGGGGACATCGGGCGGCGCGGCGGGGCACCCGGGGGCGCCGCTCCAGCGCCGGCCGGGACCGGCTCGGGCCGCGGGGCCTGGCGGGCGACGGGCGCATCGGCTCGGGCGACGGGGGCCTCGACCGGACGGTGCTCACCTGGCGTCGGGCGGCCCGACGAGATCACACGCTCGCTCTGCATCGAGCGCGGCGGAGCCGGAGCCGGCGCGGCGGCAGCCGCCGGGGGCGCCGTCGCCGGTCGGGGGGCCGCTGCCGCGGGGGCGACGGCCGCCGGGCGCTCGGGTGCCGGACGCGGCGCCGGCGCGGTCGGTGCCGCGGTCTCGGCGGGACGGGGGGCGGCCGGACGCTCCGGCGCCGGGGCAGCGGCAGCCGCAGCGGCCGGTGGGGCCTGGCGCTCGGCGGCGGGAGCCGCGGCCGGGGCCGGGACAGACGCCGGTGCCGTGGCAGGCGGCGCCGTCGGTGCGGGGCGCTGCTCGGCAACCGGGGCGACCGCAGGGCGCTCCGGCGCGGCCGGGGCCGGCTCGGGCGTCGCGACCGGCGCGGTCGGCGCAGCTGCGGTCGCAGGCTCGGGCGTGGCCGCTGGCTCGGGCGTGGCGGCCGGCGCAGCGGGCGTCGGCTCGGCGGTCACCGCCGGCTCCACCTTGGTGGCGGGCTCGGCCGCGGCCGGCTCGATCGGGGTGGGCTCGGGCGTCGTCGACGGTGCGGCGTCGTCCGGCGCCTTCTTGGCGGCCGCCTTCTTCGCCGGGGCCTTGTCGACCTTCGGCTCCTCCGGCTGCTCGTCTCGGGTCAGCCCGTCGCGGGTCGCCCGCCGTCGGACCATGTCGGAGTACGCCTCGTTGAGCGACGACGAGTGGCTCTTCACGGGCACGCCGAGGACACCACAGAGGTCCACGACCTCCTGGTTCGTCATCCCGAGCTCCTTGGCCAGCTCGTGCAGCCGCATGTTCTTCGCCACGTCGTCATTCAACCTTTCTCGTCGTCACCTGGCACGCCCAGCTCGCGACCGAGCTGGGCGAGGGCGTCGGGGCCGACCGGCCGACGCCAGGCTCGCTCGAAGGCCTTGCGGCGCAACGCGAGCCCGAAGCACTCCTGTGCCGGGGAACACAACCACGCCCCGCGACCGCCCCCCGAGCGATCGACGGTCGCCCGACCGTCGGCCGTGAGGACACAGCGTACGAGCGCCGCCTGCGTTCGACGCTGGCGGCAGCCCACGCATGTGCGCTCGGGGAGGCCCATCTCACGACTCGAGGGCCTCGCTCTGCTCGGTGTCGCCGGGATCGGCGTCACCGGCAGCAGTCACGTCACCGCCGGCGGCGGCGACCTCGGCCTCTTCGTCGTCGCCCGCGACCTCGGCGTCTCCGCCGTCGCCCGCCGGCGTGACCTCGTCACCGTCAGCGGCGGCCGTCTCACCGTCGGCGGCGGCCGTCGGCTGGGCGTCACCGTCGGTGACCCCTGCGGCCTGGGCGTTCCACTCGGCCTCGCTGATGACGCTGCCGTCGGCGGCGTGCCACTCCATCAGGCCGGTCTCCGCGTTGGCGACCCACTGGCCCTCTTCGTACTCGACGCCCGGCTCGAGCTCGTCACGGCGGGCCGGGATGCCCTCGGCGAGCTGGGTCTCGGAGCGGATGTCGATGCGCACGCCGGTGAGGCGGGCGGCGAGGCGGGCGTTCTGGCCCTCTCGGCCGATCGCCAGGCTGAGCTGGTGGTCGGGCACGATCACATCGGCCTGGGTGCCGTCGTCGCTGACGATGACCTGGGAGACCTTGGCCGGCGAGAGCGCCTTGGCGACGAAGTCGTTGAAGTCCTCGCTGAACGGGACGATGTCGATCTTCTCGCCGCGCAGCTCGTTGACGACCATGCGGACGCGCCCGCCCCGGGCGCCGACGCAGGCGCCGACCGGGTCGACGTTGTGGTCGTTCGACCACACGGCGATCTTCGTGCGGTGCCCTGGCTCGCGGGCGCAGGCCCTGATCTCGACGATGCCGTCGGCGATCTCCGGGACCTCGAGCTCGAAGAGGCGCTTGATGAGGCCGGGGTGGGTGCGGCTGACGACGATCTGCGGGCCCTTGGCCGTCTTGCGGACCTCGACGATGTACGCCTTGCAGCGATCGCCCGGCTGCGGACGCTCGAACGGCACCTGCTCGGCCTGCGGCAGCAGCGCCTCGACGCGCCCGAGGTCGAGCAGCGTGTAGCGGGTGTCGGTCTGCTGGATGATCCCGGTGACGATGTCGCCCTCGCGGTTGGCGTACTCCTCGAACTTGCGATCGCGCTCGACCTCGCGGATCCGCTGGCTCATCACCTGGCGGAACGTCTGGGCGGCGATGCGCCCGAGCTCGTCGCGCTTGGGCGTGTCGTCGCGCTCGTTGACCCAGTTGCCGTCCTCGTCGAGGTCGTAGGCCGTGAAGGTGAACTCCATCGTCAGCGGGTCGACCTCGACGACGACCTCGTCGCCCGCGCCGGGGCGCCGCTTGTAGGCCGAGGCCAGCGCGTCGACCATGACGTGCAGCAGCGAATCCTCCGACAGACCCTTCTCCTGAGCGAGCAGGCGGATCGCTTCGGTCATGTCGAGATTGCTCACGACGAATGCTCCTTCTTGCGCTTGGTGCCCGAGCCGGGCTTGGGGGCTGGGCGGCCCCATTCGAAGACGGTCTTGGCGCGGTCGATCTGGTCGTAGAGGACGGTCCGTTCGGACTCGCCCTCGGGACCGTCGACGGCGACGGTGGCCGACGTGTCGTCGGCGGCGATCAGCGTGCCGGTGACCCGGCGCTCGTCGTGGCCGACGTCGGCGAGCCGGATGGAGATGACCTTGCCGATCTCGCGACGGAAGTGCGCCGGGGTGCGCAGCGCCCGCTCCACCCCGGGGCTGGTGACCTCCAACGTGTAGTGACCCGGGACCGGGTCGTCGGCGTCGAGCTCCCGCGAGACCAACCGGCTGGCCAGCGCGAGGTCGTCGAGGGTGACGCCACCGGGCGATCCGGGCGGGGTGTCGAGCGTGACGCGGATGGTGCCGCCGCGCTGTTCGATGTCGTACACGTCGAGCCCGAGGTCGGAGGCGATGGGCGTTACGAGCTCGCGCACGCGGGCCAGCACGGGGCTGTCAGCGGCGGTGTCTCGGTCCATCCCTTCCTCCTCTCATGAAACGAGGCGTGGGCCGAAGCCCACGCCTCTCGGTTGCTCGCAGCAGTACCAACAGAACGGTCGTCCAGCATACCGCCTCACCGGTGGCCTGGGAGCCCGGAGCCCCCCGGGTGGACGCCGAGATGGCCGGATCCGCCAACTTTTCGCGGCTGCGGCCACCAGCTGGCCGCCAGTGTGAAAAGTTGGCGGATCCGCAGGCTCAGGTGGCCAGGGCGTGGGTCTGGGCGGCGCGCATCTCGGGGCCGAACATGCCCCACTGGAACCACGTCGGCAGGGCCTTGGCCAGGCGCGGCGGACCCTCCACCACGATGCGGCCCTCGGCGACCTCGTGGGCCCACGAGTCGATGCCGCTGAACACGCCCGACAAGGCGGTCGTCGGGCTGGTCACGATGATGTCGGTGTCGTAGCCGGGGTGCTGCATGCAGACCGACACCTCGCCCCGGTCGATCACCATCCAGATCGTGCAGCGGACCGGCGCGGTGTGCCGGAACTCGATGACGACCCGGCCGGTCGGCAGCTTCTCCGGCACCACGAGGCGGTGCATCCACCACATCAGCGTCTGGGCATCGATGTCGCGCGGCCGCAGCTCGCTGTACAGCCACTGCACCGACCAGCGCCCGAGCGTGACCAGCACCTGCTCGAGGTCCCGGCCGGCCGACGTCAGCAGGTACTCGCTGCCCTTGCCCGTCGGCGACGGCACCCGTTCGATGACCCCGGCCCGCTCGAGGTGGTGGAGGCGCCGCACCAGCAGCGAGCGGGAGATGCCGGGCAGGCCGCGGGCGATGTCGTTGAACCGGGTGTTGCCGAGGACCAGCTCGCGAACGATCAGCGGTGTCCAGCGATCGGCGATGACGTCACTGCCCATCGAGATCGGGCAGTACCGGTTGTAGTCGGACATCCGCAGATCGTCGCGCAACGGCGACCGCGGGACGGTTCACAATCGGGACTGGGAAGGTTCCGATCTTGGACTGGAACGCTCGGTCCGAAAGCCTCACGGTGACGCCATGACCATGCAGATGGAGACCAACACCCCTCGGGCGGAGGAGCTGGTTGCACTGGCCGCCAGCTTCGCTCCGGTGCTGCGCGAGCACGCCGCCGCCCATGACCGCGACGGCACCTGGGTCGCCGAGCCCTATGAGGCGCTGCGCCAAGCCGGCCTGCTCACACTCGGCGTGCCGAGCGAGCTGGGCGGGATGGGCGCGTCGATCGCCGAGATCGCCGCCGTCGACCGCGAACTGGCCAAGCACTGCGGCTCGACCGCCCTCGCCCTGTCCATGCACCACCACGTCACCGCCTTCACGGCCTGGCGCTGGCGGCGCGACCTTCCCGGCGCCGAGGCCACCCTCAAGCGGGTCGCCGGCGGTGAGACCGTCCTCGTGTCGACCGGCGGCGGCGACTTCACCCATCCGAAGGGCACCGCCGTCAAGGTCGACGGCGGCTGGAAGGTCAGCGGGCGCAAGCAGTTCGCCAGCCAGTCGCCCGTCGGCGCCGTGATGTCGACGATGTTCACCTACGAGGATCCCGAGCGCGGCCGCCGTGTCCTCAACCTGGCCGTGCCGTTCGGCGCAGGCGTCGAGATCATCGAGAACTGGGACACGCTCGGCATGCGCGGCACGGCGAGCAACGACATCGAGGTCACCGACGTCTTCGTGCCCGACGACAAGATCCTCGCCGACCGCCCGTACGGCGTCGTCGACCCGCCGCTGCAGGTCATCTGCAGCATCGCCTTCCCGATCGTCAGCGCCGTCTACCTCGGCGTGGCCGAGGGGGCCGCCGAGGACGCCATCGAGTCGGCCCGGTCGCGGGCCCACGACCCGAACGTGCAGCGCCAGGTCGGCCTGCTGCGCCACAAGCTGCGCGTCGCCGGCTGGGCGTTGGACGGTGCGCTCGCCGCCGTCGGTGACAACCCGGCCCCGTCGATGGAGACGGTCGCCGCGGTGATGGCCGCCAAGCGCGAGATCGCCATCGCCGGCGTCGAGGTCTGCGACCTCGCCATGGAGCTGGCCGGCGGTGCGGCGTACCGCAAGGGCTCGCGCATCGAGCGGGCGTACCGGGACATCCGCGCCCTCAAGCTGCACCCGTTCAGCCCCGAGGTGACGCTGATCCACGGCGGCCGCCTCGCCCTCGGCCTCCCCTGCGACGAGCTCTGACTCGTCTTGGTCCGGATCCTGGTCGCACCTGCGACCAGGATCCGGACCGAAACGCACACGGGTAGGTTCACCCCGTGCTGCGGATGTCGACGTTGTTCCTCCGGACCCTGCGGGACGATCCGGCCGACGCCGAGGTGCCGAGCCACCGGCTGCTCGTGCGCGCCGGGTACATCCGTCGGGCCGCGCCCGGTGGGTTCACGTGGCTGCCGCTCGGGTGGCTCACGTATCGCAACGTCGAGCGCGTCGTGCGCGAGGAGATGGACGCCGCCGGCTTCCAGGAGGTCCACTTCCCGGCCCTGCTCCCCCGTGAGCCCTACGAGGCCTCGGGCCGCTGGACGGAGTACGGCGACAACGTCTTCCGGCTCAAGGACCGTCGCGGCAACGACTTCATCATGGCGCCGACGCACGAGGAGATGTTCACGCTGCTCGTGAAGGACCTGTACTCGTCGTACAAGGACCTGCCGCTGTGCATCTACCAGATCCAGACCAAGTACCGCGATGAGGCCCGGCCCCGAGCCGGGCTGCTGCGCGGACGGGAGTTCGTGATGAAGGACTCCTACAGCTTCGACCTCGACGACGCCGGGCTCGCCGTCTCCTACCAGCGCCACCGCGACGCCTACATCCGGACGTTCGACCGGCTCGGCCTGCCCTACGTGATCGTGGCGGCGATGTCGGGGGCGATGGGCGGCTCGGCGAGCGAGGAGTTCCTCGCCCCGCTCGACGTCGGCGAGGACACGTTCGTGCGCACCAAGTCGGGCTCCTACGCCGCCAACGTCGAGGCGGTGCAGGTCACCCCGCCGCCCGACGTGCCCTACGACGACGCGCCGCCCGCCGTCGTGCACGACACGCCGGGCACGCCGACGATCGCCACGCTGGTCGATCACCTCAACGCCCATCCCGAGCTGCAACGCGACGACCGTGAGTGGACGGCCGCCGACACGCTCAAGAACGTCATCGTCAAGCTGCGTCACCCCGACGGCACGACCGAGCCGCTCGCCATCGCCGTGCCCGGCGACCGCGACGTCGACATGAAGCGCCTCGAGGCGGCGACGAGCCCGGCCGAGGCGGTGCCGTTCACCGACGAGGACTTCGCCCGGTACCCGACCCTCGCCAAGGGCTACATCGGGCCGGGCGCGCTGGGCGCCGCCGGGTCCAGTGGGATCCGCTACGTCGCCGACCCGCGGGTCGTCACCGGCACCCGTTGGGTCACGGGTGCGGACACCACCGGGCGCCACGTCGTCGGCCTCGTCGCGGGGCGCGACTTCACGCCCGACGGCGTGCTCGACGTGGCCGAGGTCGTGGCCGGCGACCTCTCCCCCGACGGCGAGGAGCTCGAGCTCGCCCGCGGCATCGAGATCGGCCACATCTTCCAGCTCGGGCGCAAGTACGCCGACGCCTTGGGGCTCACGGTGCAGGGCCCCGACGGCACGCCGATCACGGTGACCATGGGGTCCTACGGCATCGGCGTCTCGCGCGCCGTGGCCGCCATCGCCGAGGCGACCTACGACGACATCGGCCTCTGCTGGCCGCGCGAGGTCGCGCCGGCCGACGTGCACATCGTGATCGCCGGCAAGCCGGGCGGCGAGCAGTGGCCGGCGGCCGAGGCGCTGTCCGCCGAGCTGGAAGCGGCCGGCGTCCGCGTGCTCCTCGACGATCGCGACTCGGTGTCGCCGGGCGTCAAGTTCAAGGACGCCGAGCTGATCGGCGTGCCGACGATCGTCGTCGTCGGGCGCGGCATCGCCGACGGCACCATCGAGGTCAAGGACCGCCGCACCGGTGACCGCGAGGACGTGGCGGTGGCCGACGCCGTCGCCCACCTCGTCGCGGTCGTCGCCAGCTGACGGCTACAGGTAGGCCATCACACCCGAGGTCGTGAGCACCTCGTTCATGATGGACTCGAGGTCGTCCGTCTCGCGGGGTTCGTTGCCACTCACAAGGATCGACCACGTGATGCCGTCCGGTCGGTGCAGGACGATGGCGTGGGCGCTCTCGAGCGTCCCGGTGTGCCCCCACTGCCCGCCGTAGAAGCAGATCATGCCGAGGCCGTACCAGCGATCGGGCTCGTCCAGGAAGCCCGACTGCTGGCACAGCGACGCCGTCGTCGCGGCCGAGAGGGGGTGGTACCCGGGCTTGGTCGGGTCGAGTGAGTCGACGATGCGCACGAGGTCCGACGGTGTGGCCAGCCACCCGCCCGCCGCCCACAGCACCTCCATGTACGTCGTGCCGGCCCTCGTCCAGTGCGCCACGTCCGACGGCCCGGTGCCGTAGGTGGGACCCATCGCCATGTCGCCGATGCCGAGCGGCGTCAGCAGCCCGTCCTGCACGACGGCGGTGTACGGCCGCCCGGTGACCTGCTCGACGAGCAGGCCGAGGAGGCAGTAGCCGAGGTTGGCGTAGACGTATCCCGTGCCGGGCGTGTAGGCGAGCGCCGCGGACAGGACGCGGGCGCCCGCTTCGGGGCACGAGCTGACGACGCCGCCGAACGTCAGCGTCTCGCCGACCCCCAACCCGGCGGTGTGGGACAGCAGCCGCCGGACGGTGATGTCGCCGACGCGTGGGTCGATGGGCGTCGCGCCGAGGGAGCCGGCGAGCGCCCACCCGACCGGTTGGTCGATGCCGAGGCGGCCCTGCTCGACGAGCTGCAGCACGGCCGCCGCGGTCAGGACCTTGGAGATGCTGGCGATGCGGTAGCGGTCGGTCGGCACGGTCAGGTCACTGCCACCGGCGACGCGGCGCCCGAAGGCGGCGTCGTGGACGATCGTGCCGTCGTTGCTCACGGTGACCGACATCGCGCTGGAACGGCCGCTGCCGAGCACGCGGTTGGACAGCTGGCGGTCGAACGTGGCCCACGCGGCAGCCGCCGAGGAGGGCGCCGGCGCGCACTGGGGTGCGCACTGGGCGAACAGCGCCGATGCCACCGCGAACCCGAGGACCTTGCGCCGCACCTGCACCTGCCACACCCCTTCCGCGCCCGCCGGGTCGGGAACGTAACACCCACCGCCCGCGCCAATCTGATGTGTGACGTTGACGTTGACGTGAGGATCTCAGCTCGCCGATCGGGAGCGCGCCCTACGCGAGCTCCTCGCCGAGCTGGAGGTCGAACCTCGACGAGCCGGCGTCAGGCCTGCGGCAGCTGGGCGCCGATGGCCCGCATGGCGTCGAGCAGCGCGTCGACGACCCGTCGCCGACCGTCCGTTGACCCGCGTTCGCGGACGCGAGCGGCGAGCTCCAGCTGCAACGCGCCGGCGCCGTGGTCCTGGGCCCAGCGGGTCATCGTCCCCTGGCCCGTGGCACCGAGGCCGAACGCATCGCCGCGCCCGACGGTGACCGCGTGGCGCGCCGCGGCGATCTCGATCTGGTGGGCCAGCTCGCGCGTCAACTCGTCCTCGATGCCGAAGCCGAGGGCGATGTCGGGCCGGTCGGGCGCGTCGGCCATGCCGTGCAGGTCGAGGAGCGCGCCGCCGAGGCCAGGGAGCCCGCAGCCCTCGAGCTCCACCTTGATCGGGTGGTGCGTGTTGCGGTTGGCGTCCTCGACCTCGGCCGTCGACCGGGTGCAGGTCGCCACCGACCAGCCGGTGGCCTCGGCCAGCGCCAGGGCCAGGCCACCGGTCTGGACGTCCTGCGCCTTCCAGCCGCGGCGTCGGCGGAAGTGGCGCACGGCGTGGACCGCCGACACCACGGCCCGGCCGTCGCTCGTCGTGATCTCGAAGACCGGCGCGGTGGCCGGACCGCGGCCGTCGCGCTCGGCGAACGGCTCGTTGAGCACCCGCCAGCGGCGTTCGACCTCCTCTGCTTCGGCGGTCATGACGCCGCCCCGCTCGCGCTCGGGATCCGGTTCGGCAGCAGGCACCCGACGCGGTACTCGCACGTCGTGTCGCACGGGCTGATGCCGTGCTCGTCGAGGGCCGGGCTGCCGGCGACCTGGTCGAAGTAGCGGAACCGGCGCGGGCCGTCCTTGTACAGGTCGACGAAGCGACCGCACCGGATCTCGTTGACGTCCATCTCGCGCACGACGACGTGCATCGCCGAGGTCGCGTAGGTGACGTCGAGGCGCAGGCTGACGTGCGAGCCCGGCTCGAGGTGGGCCGGGTGGAGGCGGATCCGGTGGTGCGCCGAGTCGAGGAGGTCGGGCTCGGTCGAGCACGCCCGCGTCCGGACGATCACCGGCACGTGGGTGTCGGCGGGCGGGAGGTCGTCGTACTCCAGGTCGACGTGGAAGTACTTCGTGTACACCTCGTCGGGCGAGCGCACGTGCCCGACGCGCCGCGGGAAGCGCACGGACGCCGTCGCGATGGCCCGCAGGGCGCTGTCGTTGACGAACCGGAAGCGGAACTGGCCGACGTGTGGATCGAAGACCGCCCACTTGCTGAACACCAAGGTGTCGCGCGGCGGCGACAGCACGCGCAGCAGGATGATCGCCGGCACGACCGCGATGAACGCGACTGCCGAGAGCACCTGACCGACGACGAGGAAGCGACCCGGCCCCGTCGCCACCACGTCGCCGTACCCGACGGTGGCCTGGGTGACGACGCTGAAGTACAGCGCCGAGCCGATGTCGGACTTGTTCAGGCCGTCGGTCGCCCAGTACAGCAGGGCGAATCCGACGACGAGGACGCCGTACAGGGCGACGCCGGCCGCGACGACCTCCCAGCGCTTGGCGTGGACGATCCAGCCGACGACGCGGTTGCGTTCACGACGCTCGTCGATCGAGCCCCTGATCGCCCGGTACCAGGCCTGGTGCGCCACGCCCCCAGGTTGTCATCCCGGCACGCCCGGCGTGTACGTGCGGCGCGGTCAGCCGTACTTGAGGAGGCCCTGGTCGATCACGACGCGATCGCCGACCGACGTGGTGAAGACCGCCTCACCGGGCGCGGTCTCCCACGCCTTGATCGTGAGCGCCTCGCCGGGCAGGACCGGTGATGCGAAGCGGCCCTCGATGTGGTGGAACGTCGCCGGATCGGAGTCGCAGAGCAGGTGCAGCAGGCCGCGGCCGGTGAAGCCGTAGCTGCACAGGCCGTGCAGGATCGGCTTGTCGAACCCGCCGGCGGCGGCGAACGACGGATCGGTGTGCAGCGGGTTGCGGTCGCCGTTGAGGCGGTACAGGAACGCCTGGTCGGTCGAGGTCTGGTACGTGACGGTCTTGTCCGGGTCGCGATCCGGTGGCTCGTTCTGCGGACCGGACGGCCCGCGATCGCCGCCCCAGCCGCCCTCGCCACGGATGAACGCCGACATGCGCGTCGAGTAGAGCGGCTCGCCGTCCATCGTCACGTCGTTGACGGTGACGACGACGGCCGCCTTGCCCTTGTCGAACATGTCGGTCAGGCGCGACGTCAACGTGGCCGTGCCCTCGGGCGGGATCGGGCGGGCCAGCGTGACGGCCTGCTGGCCGTGGACGAGCATCGCCGGGTTGAACTTCCCGATGTTGGACATCACGCCGCGCCCGGCGCCGTAGCCCATCACGACCGGGAACGTCGGGAACACGACCTGGTCGACCCCGGCCGTGTTCTCGGTGGTGAAGGCCAGCTCGTCCTCCCCTGCGCCGATGCTGACGGCGTAGAGGAGGGCGTCCTTGCTGGTCCAGCTGAACTCGGCGGGCTCGCTCGTGGCGCCGACAGCATCGGGGTTCAACGGCATGGCCGTCTGCCTACTTCAGCGTCGTCTGCGGCCACGAACCGGGCTTGCCGTCCATGCCGCTGTTCGGCCGGGCGTCGGCGAGCAGCTTGGCGACGGCGTCACCGATCTGCGTCGGATCCTCGATCGGCGACATCGACGGGCCGCGGACCCAGCCCTCGGCGACGGCGAGCACCTGGCCCGACGCCTCGAACACGCGACCGGTCACGTTCGCCGACTCCTCCGAGGCGAGCCACGTGACGATCGGGGCGATCCAGTGCGGGGCCCGGGCCTCGCGCTCCTCGTCCGTCTCCGGTGCCGGGCCGAGGCCCTCGGTCATGCGGGTCAGGGCGACGGGGCCGACGGCGTTGACCGTGACGCCGTAGCGCTGCAGCTCCATGGCGGCGATGTTGGTGAAGGCGGCGATGCCGGCCTTGGCGGCGCCGTAGTTCGTCTGGCCCGGGTTGCCGTAGATGCCCGACACCGACGTCGTGTTGATGATCCGGCCGCTCACCGGGTTGCCGGCCTTGGCCTGCTCGCGCCAGTAGGCGGCGGCCCACCGACTCGGGGCGAACGTGCCCTTGAGGTGGACGTTGATCACGGCGTCCCACTCGGCCTCGGTCATGTTGGCGAGCACGCGGTCGCGCAGGATGCCGGCGTTGTTGACCACGACGTGGAGGTCGCCGAACGTGTCGACGGCCTGCTTGATCATGGCCTCGGCGCCGTCGAAGCTGGCGACGTTGTCGCCGTTGGCGACGGCCTCGCCGCCCATGCCCTTGATCTCGTTGACCACCTGCTGGGCCGGCGACTCGTCGGCGCCGGTGCCGTCCATGTTCCCGCCGAGGTCGTTGACGACGACCTTGGCGCCGTAGCGGGCCAGCGAGAGGGCGTGCTCGCGGCCGATCCCGCGCCCTGCACCCGTCACGATCGCAACTCGGCCCTCACACAGCTTCGCCATTCCGACTTCTCCTCGAGTCCCCGGCGCCCCGGCGGCGCCATGTCAGACCCCGGAGGCTACGTCCGGTAGCGAGCAAGCCCCAATGTCGGACCCATCCGAGGGTTTCGTTGCATCGGAGGGTTTCGTGCGGGGCCCACCGGCACGAAACCCTCGGATGCATCCAAACCCTCGGATGGGGAAGGGCTCGTAGCCTCGGGGGCGGTGTTGGTCACAGATGTGCTCGTGGTCGGGGCCGGGCCGGCCGGGGTGGCTGCGGCCGTGCCGTTGGCGCGAGCAGGGCGCGACGTCGTGGTCGTCGACAAGGCGGTGTTCCCCCGGGACAAGTGCTGCGGTGACGGGCTCACCACGCTGGCGCTGCGCGAGCTCGAGCTGCTCGGGTTCGACCCGGCGGCGGTCGGCGACTGGCAGGTCGTCGACGGCGCCGTCATCCGCTCGCCGAGCGGGCGCCATGTGCGGGTGCCGCTGCCGCCGGGCCCGGGCACGTTCGCCGCCGTCGCCCCTCGCCTGCAGCTCGACGACGCGCTCGTCGACCTGGCGGTGAAGGCCGGCGCCACCGTGCTGCAGGGCCACGGGTTCGACGGGACGCTGACCGAGCACGACGACCACGTGCTCGTCGGCCTCACCGGCCATCCACCGATCGCCGCGCGCTACGTCGTCGCCGCCGACGGCATGTGGAGCCCGGTGCGCAAGGCGATCGGCGTCAGCCCGGACGGCTACCTCGGGGAGTGGCACGCCTTCCGCCAATATGCCGACGGCGTCGACGGCCCGGCAACCAATGACCTGTTCGTGTGGTTCGACGAGGACCTGCTGCCCGGCTACGCGTGGTCGTTCCCGCTCCCCGACGGCCGCGCCAACATCGGCTTCGGCGTGCTGCGCGACGGATCCCGCCGCATCCAGGACATGAAGGTGATGTGGGAGGGCCTGCTCGACCGGCCCCACATCCGCGCCGCCCTCGGTCCGAACGCCCGCCTCGAGGGCCGCCACACGGCGTGGCCGATCCCGGCCCGCGTCGATGCCGCCACGCTGGCCCGGCACCGGGTGCTCCTCGTCGGCGACGCCGCGATGGCCACCGACGTGATGACGGGCGAGGGCATCGGCCAAGCCCTGCTGACCGGCCGGCTGGCCGCCGAGGCGATCGTCGCCGGCGGGCGCGCTCGACCCGACCGCCGTCGCCGACGACTACCGCGTCGCCGTGCACCACCACCTCGTCGCCGACCATCGGATGTCGGCCCGACTGGGTCGCGTGCTGGCCCATCGCCGGGGCGCTCGGGCGGCGGTGGCGATCCTCGATCACGCCGGCGGGTGGAGCCGGCGCAACTTCGCCCGCTGGATGTTCGAGGACGAGCCGCGCGCCGTGGCGCTCACGCCGTCGCGCTGGCACCGTCGGGTGTTGGCGCGCCCGGGTCCGTTCGCCTGAGCCCGCGGTGCCGCCGCACCCGCTCGCGGGTGGCGCACGTCGACGAGCAGTAGCGGCGCTCCCCACCCCGCCCGTCGTGGACGAACACCCGCCCGCACGCGGCCCCGCACTCGCCCCACGGCACCTCGTCACTCGCCGCCAGCCGGGCCGCCAGGTCGAGCGCCGCCGATGCGGCCAGCCACGCGGCCCATGGCGCGTCGTCGCCGCGGTCCACGTGCAGGTGCCAGTCCCAACCTTCGTGGCGGACGAGCCGGGGCGGCCCGGCGAACTCGGCCAGCAGCGCGTTCAGCCCCGCGGCGGCGTCGTCTCGTGACGTCGACACGAGGATCGCTCGCAGGCGCCGGCAGACGTCGGCGAGCTCGCCCGCCTCACGCCGCGTGAGTGCCACGTCGTGTTCCCCGTGAGCCTCGAGCAGGGCCCGCATCGCCGGCGCATCGGCACCGCCGCGATGGACCAGGTCGACCAGCGCCACCGCACGGGCCACGGCAACGCCGTCGTGGCCCGGGTCGAGCGTGTGTAACGTCCTCATTGCTTGAGGACGTTACTGCTTCGCTTCGTCGCGACGGCGTCGCTCGCCCGATCACTCGACGAGGGCCTGGCCCTGGCCGTCGTGCTGCTGGCCCTCGATCGCACCGGCTCGTCGGCACAGGCGGGCGCGGTGGTCGCCGCGTCGACGTTGCCGCAGCTCGCCACCGGCCCGTTGGTCGGCCCCTGGCTGGACGGCGCGCGACGCCCGTGGTCGCTGGTGCGCGGCGCCGCTGCGCTCGCCGGAGGCGCCGCCGTCGCGATCGCGGCGACGGTCGGACGGACCCCGGCCGTCGTCCCGATCGTGGCCGCCGTGGCGCTGGCGCTGGCCGCCCCGCTGTTGACCGGCGGGCTGAGCGCCCTCGCCGGGCGCGCCGCGTGGTCACCCCGTGTGTTCGCCTGGGACTCGCTCGCGTACAACGTCGCCGGGCTCGCCGGGCCAGCGATCGTCACGCTCCTCGCGCTGGTGGCATCGCCGGCGTGGGCCCTCGTGGGGATCGGCGCCGCCTGTGCCGTGGCGGCCGTGACGTCGCTCGGGCTGACGGCACCCGCGACGGCTGGGCGTGCGCCACCCCTGCGTCGCACGCTCGCCGCCGCCGTCCGAGTGATCGGGACCGACCCCGCGCTGCGCGCCGTCACCGCGTCGACGACCATCGCCTTCGCCGCCCTCGGCGGGCTGTCATTCGCGCTCGTCGCGGCGACGACGGCCCTCGGCCGGCCGCCCGGCGATGCCGGCATCGCCCTCACCGCCAGCGCCGTCGGTGGGCTCCTCGGCTCGCTCCTGATGACCCGCCGCGGCGCGCCGCGGCATCCCGCCGCCACGGTCCTCGCCAGCCTGACCGCGCTGGCCGCCGTGCTGGCGGCGATGGCGGTCGGCTCGTGGCCGATCCTGCTCGTCGGGGCGGTGGCGATGGGCGTCGTCGACGGCCCGCTGCTCGTCGGCGTGTTCGCGGCCCGGGCGGCCAGCCCAGCGCGCCTGCGCGCGACCGTGTTCACCGTCGGCGCCAGCGCCAAGCTCGGCGCCGCCTCGATCGGCGCGCTGGCGGCCGGACGCCTGCTCGACGGCCGCGCCACGTCCGCCGGCCTCGTGGCGATCGGCGCCGTGCACGTCGTCGCCGTCGGTGTCGGCTGGCTCAGCCTCCGGCGATCCGCGCCAGCGCCCGCACCGGGAACGTGCCCATCCCGACCACGCCCGGCGGCGCCGCGGTGAACGTGAACGTCACCCCGTCCAGCGCCGCGAGGCCGCGCAGGTGCTCGACGATCGGGATGCCGGCACCCAGCAGCGCGGTGTGCACGGGCCGCTCACCGGTGCGGGTGTCGTCGATGTTCACGGAGTCGATGCCGACGACCGCCGCGCCATCGGCCACGAGGCGCTCGACGGCGGCCATCCCGACGAAGGGGTGCGACGGGTCGCCGTAGTCGTCGGTGTTCCAGTGGCGATCCCAGCCGGTGTGGAACAGCACCGCCCGACCGGCGACATCGACGCCGTCGGGCAGCGTCGCCTCCTGACCGACGGTCGCATCGATCAGGAGGCCCGCCACCTCGACGACTCGCTGCAGGTCGAGCCCGGCGAGGTCGTGGCCGTCGGCGAAGCGGTGGAACGGCGTGTCGAGGTAGGTCCCGGTGTTGGAGACCATCTCGATGTGGCCGATCTGGAACTCGTAGCCGGGTGCGTACCGCGCTCGCGAGTCTTCGCGCGACAGGTGATCGACGATCGTCGGTCCGGGCAGGCCCGGGTACGTGATGAGGCCGTCGGTGATCGGGTGGCTGAGGTCGACGATGGAGCTCACGGCCGCAGTCTGCTCACGACCCGGCGCGCCGCCGGAACAACGCCGACGAGGCGACGATCGACACGGCGAGCAGCCCGCCCCACCACGCGATCACCCACCACGCCTGATGCCCGATGGGCGTGCCGATCAGCAGGCCGCGCAGCGTCTCGATCACCGGGGTGACCGGCTGGTGACGGGCCACGCCCTGCAGGTACGACGGCAGCGTGTCGACGGGGACGAACGCCGAGCTGAGGTAGGGCAGGAACATCACGGCGAAGCCCAGTGCGTTGGCGCTCTCGACCGAACCGGCGAGCAGCCCGGCGGCCGCGGCGAGCCACGTGACGGCGAGGACGACGAGCGCGATGACGGCGATCGCCGCCGACCACTCGACCGGCGTGGCATCGGGCCGGAAGCCGATGGCGATCGCCAATCCGATCACCAGGGCCGTGGCGACGAGGTTGCGCAACAGGCTGGCCACCACGTGGCCGACGAGCACGGCGGCGCCCCGGATCGGCATCGTCCGGAAGCGGTCCATGACGCCGGTGACCTTGTCGGTGCAGACGCCGACGGCGGTGCCGGCCGAGCCGAACATCGCGCACAGCACGATGATCCCGGGCACGACGTAGTCGACGTACTCGCCGCCGGTGTTGATGGCGCCACCGAAGACGTACACGAACAGCAGCAGCAGGATGATCGGCAAGGCCAGCGACGTGATCAGCGCGTCCGGGTTGCGCGCCGTGTGGCGGATGCCGCGGCGCACGAACTCGGCCTCGACGGCGACGCTCATCGCGCCACCTCGGTCAGCGCCAGGAACACGTCGTCCAAGCTCGGTGCGTGGACGGCGACGCGGACGTCGGTGATGCAGTGGGTGGCGAGCAGCTCGAGCACGCCGCGGAGGTGGTTGCCCGAGCCGTCGGTGGGCACGTGGATCGAGTCCGGCCCGCCGGGCGTCGCGTCGAGCAGGCCGGCCGCGAACGAGCGGTCTGCGTCGTCGGCGATCGTCAGCTCGAGCACCTCGGTGCCCGACGCGTGCCTTGAGCTCGGCCGCCGTGCCTTCGGCGACGAGGCGGCCGCCGTCGAGGACGCCGATGCGATCGGCCAGCTCGTCGGCCTCCTCCAGGTACTGCGTGGTGAGCAGGATGGTGGTGCCGGCGGCGGCCAGCTCCTCGATGCGCCGCCAGAGCGTCTGCCGGCTGCGGGTGTCCAAGCCGGTGGTCGGTTCGTCGAGGAACAGCACGGCCGGGACGACGACGAGGCTGGCGGCGAGGTCGAGGCGTCGACGCATCCCGCCCGAGTACGAGCCGGCGCGCTGGTCCGCCGCGTCGAGGAGATCGAACTCGGCGAGCAGCTCGTCGGCGCGGGCGGCGGCGTCGCGGCGACCGAGGCCGGCGATGCGAGCGACCATCCGGACGTTCTCACGACCGGTGAGCAGCTCGTCGACGGCGGTCGCCTGGCCGGTGACGCTGATCGCGCGGCGGACCTCGGCAGGGGCGGCGGCCACGTCGTGGCCGGCGACCTCCACGACGCCGTCATCAGCCGGCGCGAGCGTCGTGAGGATGCGGATGAACGTCGACTTGCCGGCGCCGTTGGGGCCGAGCAGGGCGTAGACGGAGCCGGGGGTGACGGAGAGGTCGAGACCGTCGAGGACGGTGCGCTCGCCCCAGCGCTTGGTGAGGCCGGCGACCCGGATCGCCGGCGGGAGGGTTTCTGTGTACGTCATAGACAATGTGTATTGTCTACACAGTTCTATGCTGCGGAACAAGATGGCCGACGAAGAAACCTCCGGCGGATCCCTCCCCCACGTCCTCGCCGTCGGCTGGGGCATCCAGAGCGCTCCGGCGCGCGGCCCGCGCCCGGCCATGACGGCGGCCGGCATCGTCGCCGCGGCGATGGACCTCGCGGACGCCGACGGACTCGCCGCCGTGTCGATGGCGAAGGTCGCCGGGCGCCTCGGGTTCACGACGATGTCGCTGTACCGCCACGTGTCGTCGAAGGACGACCTGCTGGCGCTGATGTTCGACGCCGCCCTCGGCGACATGCCACCGCGGGCTCGCCGGCGCGGGTGGCGGACCGGGCTGACGCGGTGGGCGCACGGGATCTTCGCCGCCTATCGCCACCACCCATGGGCGCTCGACATCCCGATCACCGGCCCGCCGGCGCTCCCCAACCAGCTGGCGTGGCTCGACTGGGGCCTCGCCGAGCTGGATTCGACGGCGCTCGAGATCGGCGAGCGGCTCTCGGTGATGCTGCTGCTGAGCGGGTACGTGCGCAACGTCGCCGCGCTCACGCGCGACCTCGCCAGCGGTCACGAGCGGGCCGGTTCGACGCCGGCATCCGTGCAGGCCGACTACGAGGCGCTGCTCGGGTCGCTCGTGACCGAGTCGCGCTTCCCCACCCTCCACGCCGCGGTCCGTGGTGGCCTCTTCACCGACGGCGATCCGGACGACCTCGAGTTCGAGTTCGGGCTGGCGACCATCCTCGACGGCATCGACGCGTTGATCCGCCGGCGCGCCGGGGACTGAACGCGGGCGACCCGATACGGTCCGGCCGTGGCCGTGCACACCGAGGACATCGAGTACCACTTCGACCGGCTCCGCCTCGTCGGCGAGCTGGCGGTCGACGACGCCACGGCGGGCATCCGGCCGGCCGTGCTCGTGTGCCACGAGGGCAACGGGTTGACCGATCACAGCAAGGACGTCGCCCGCCGCCTCGCCGAGCTCGGCTTCGTGGCCTTCGCGCTCGACTACTACGGCGACGGCAAGCCGCTCGCCCCCGAGGACATCGGCGCCCGGTTCGGTGAGCTCGACGGCGATCGGTTGCGCACGCGAGCGATCGCCGACGCCGGTCTGGAGCAGTTGCTCGCCAGCAACTACGCCGACCGCTCCCGAGTGGCGTCGATCGGGTTCTGCTTCGGCGGCACGATGTCACTCGAGCTCGGGCGATCAGGCGCCGACCTCAAGGCGATCGTCGGCTTCCACTCCGGTCTCAGCACGACCCGCCCCGAGGATGCGGGCAACATCTCGGGCCGGGTGCTCGTGTGCATCGGCAGCGAGGACCCGTTCGTGCCACCCGAGCAGCGCGCCGCGTTCGAGGACGAGATGCGCGCCGGCGGCGTGGACTGGCGGATGAACCTCTACGGCGGGCAGGTGCACAGCTTCACCAACCCGGCCGTCGACGCGATGGGCAACCCGGCGCTGCGCTACGACTCGAACACGGCCGCCCGCTCGTGGCGGGCGATGCTCGATCTCTTCACCGAGGTCTTCTGACCCGATCCGATCGGCGCGCGAAGATCGGCCGCCGATGGGACGCAGCGGATCGCAGTCGGTGGAGCGAGCGCTCGGGGTCCTGCGCGCGCTGGCCGCCGCCGACGACGACCTCGGCGTCTCCGACGTCGCGGCGCGCACCGGGCTGAGCGTCAGCACCGCCCATCGCCTCCTCCAGGCGTTGCGCCACGACGGCCTCGTCGCCCAGGATCCGCGCACCGAGCGCTACCACCTCGGCCCGACGCTCGTGGCGCTCGGTCGCCGCGCCGAGGCCCGGATGCCGTTCGATCACCTGCTCCCCCGCCTCCAGCAGCTGGCCGCCGAGACGGGCGAGTCGGTCAGCCTCGGCACGCGCGTCGGCGACGAGGTGCTGATCGTCCTGCACGTCGACTCACCCCATCCGCTGCGCTTCGACCAACAGCCGGGCACGTTCGTCCCCGTCCACGCCTCGGGCATGGGCAAGGCGCTGCTCGCGTTCGCCCCCGACCCGGCGGCCGAGGTGGCTGCGCTCGCCGACCTCGGGACGTTCACGACGGCCACGCTCACATCACGCGACGCGCTGCTCGCCGACCTCGACCGCACCGCGGCGCGCGGGTGGGCGCTCAACGACGGCGAGCGCCACGGCGGGGTGCGCACGATGGCCGCGCCGATCCGGGATCGAACCGGGCGGACGTGGGCGGCCGTCGCGCTCCAGGGCCCGAGCGCCCGGCTCACCGACACCCGCCTCGACGAGCTGGCCCCGGTCCTGCTGGCGACCGTGGCGGCGATGGAGACCGCCGGCGCGTGAGCGGCGGGGCGCTGGGTCAGCCCGTCCGCCACGGCCAACTGGGCGCGAATCGTCGCAGAACGCGATCTGGGCGCGGAACCGTCGCAAAACTGCGACGGTTTCGCGCCCAGATCACCCGTCACGCGTCGTGCTCAGCGAGCGCGGGCCCAGATGTCGGCGCACGCTTCGCACGTCGACGCCGGGATCACGCCGGCGCGCATCAACGCCCGGAACATCCAGCATCCCGCACAGAACCCGACCACCGACTCGAGCAGCGCGAACGCCAGCAGCAGGCCGAGGAGCCCGGCGGTCGCGACGCCGGAGCCGAAGCCGAACCAGGCCACCGTCGCCGCCGTCGTCACCGCCAGGCCGATGGCCTGGGCGAAGCGCTTCGGCGGTCCGGGCACCTCCTTGGGCGGGCCGAGCCGCGGCGCCACGACCCGCGTGGCCAGCTGGCCGAGCGGGCTGAGCGTCGGCCCGGTCAGCACCCGGGCGAGGAACCCGAGGGCGAGCACGGGGGTCAGCCACCACCAGCGCGTCGCCAGCACCACGGCGGTGAGCACGGCGACGCCGGCGGCGACGGTGCGGGCCGCCTTCTCGTTGACCGGGTTGGGGAAGCTCCAGACGGGCGACGCCATCGGTCATCACCGTAGCGGCGGCCCTGGCATTGCCGACTCCGAAGGTCAGCTATCGCCGGGCGGCCCTGGGAGCAGGCGGCTGAGCACGGCCATGAGGGCGGCGACACGGTCAGGATCACGGCGAGCGACCCGTACGCCGCGCTGCCGAGGCGGGCGAGCAGCAGCCCGATGATCGTCACCCCCAACGATGCGCTCGTCTGGACGACGATGAACATCGTGGTCGTCGCCTGCCCCGCCCGCGCCGGCGCCACCGTGCGATAGACGCTGGAGAACGTCGGTGCGGCGACCGCGCCGAAGCCGAGGCCGACGACGACGAACACGGCCACCAGCACGCCGATGGGGACGCTGTCGTGGATCACCGCGAACACCGCCAGCCCGAGCGTCGTCACCACGGCGCCCGGTCCGGCCAGCCGTCGGGGTCCGACGACGTCGCTGCGCCGAGCGGCTAGCGCCATCGACACCAGCAGGCCGACACCCAGCGCGGTCACGAGGACGCCGGAGCGATCCCGGTGAGGCCGTGCACGTCGCGGGCGTAGAGCGGCAGGGCGACGAGCTGGCTGTACATCAGGAACCCGACGAGCGCCATCACCCCGACGCTGCTGGCGAACCCGGTGCTGGCGAACAGCCGCAGGTCGATGACCGGACGGGTGACCCGCAACGACCGCATCACGTACCACCCGAGCAGCACGACGCCCAGCGTGGCCGGGAGCAGGATCGACCACGGCGTCGCCTCGGCGCCGATCCGTCGATCGCGAACAGCATTGCGGCGAAGCCCGGCGACAGCAGCCCGAGGCCGCGCAGGTCGCTGCCGACGGCCTCCGGGTCGCCGGGATCGTTGGCGACGACGAGCAGCGCGACCGCGGCAACCACGAGGCCGAGCGGCACGTTGATGAGGAAGATCCAGCGCCAGTGCCCGCCCTCGACGAGCAACCCACCGACCAGCGGGCCGAGCACGGGTGCCATGTTCACGACCAGTGACAGCAGGCCCATGACGGTGCCGACCCGCCGTCCGTTGGCGGTCCGCGCCGCCAGCGTCAGCGCCGTCGGTTCGAGCGCCCCGCCGCCGAACCCCTGCAGCACGCGGAAGGCGATCAACGAGACGGCCGACCACGCCAGGCTGGACAGCGCTGACCCGAGCACGAAGACGCCGATCCCGGCGAGGAACACGCGCCGCCCGCCGAAGCGCTCGACGGCCCAGCCCGAGACCGGCAGCGACACGGCGGCCGCCAAGAGGTAGCCGACGCTGACCCAGCCGATGGTCGCGACCGAGCTGTCGAACGTGGTCGTGAAGGTGTCGATGGCGACCGTCACCACCGTGCCGTCGAGGACCGCCATGAACGCCGCCGCGGCCATCACGGCGACCACGAGGATCGTGCGGCGATCGAGCCGCTCGGTGGCCTCGGCGACCGACGGGACATCGATTGCTGCATCCATCGCCAAGAGACGTTAACTACACCGTTCAGTAAAGACAACTGGACGTGGTAGAGTGATGATGTGCCCACCGAGACCACCGACCGCCCCGCCCGTCGGCGCGTCGACAAGCGCCAGGCGATCCTCGACGCCGCCGCCGAGGTCTTCGGCACCCAGGGCTACGAGCGCACCAGCATCGACACGATCGCCGCCGCGGCCGGCGTGTCCAAGCCGACCATCTACAGCCACTTCGGCACCAAGGAGCAGCTGTTCCGGACCTCGATCGGCGAGTCGGCGGCCCAGCTCAACACCGACTCGATGGCCGCCATCCTGGCCCTCGACGTGAGCCCGGCGCACTGGCAGGAGTCACTCCACCGCCTCGCCACGGCCCTCGTCGAGTGCCAACGCTCGCCGTGCGCCCGCTCGCTGCAGCGCCAGATCCACGCCGAGATCACCCGCGACCCGGACATCTTCGAGTCGATCCGCACCCGGGCGATGGAGCCGATCGTGGAGGCGCTCGCCGGGCGCCTGGCGATGCTCGGCAACGCTGGGCTGCTGCGCCTGCCCGATCCCCGCCTCGCGGCCCGCCAGTTCCTCGCCCTCATCGCGGCGGAGCTGCCGGAACGGACCCGGCTCGGCACCCGAGTGCTCGACGACGACGAGCTCGCCGCGGCCGCGACCGCAGGCGTCGAGACGTTTCTGCGCGCGTTCGCCCCGAGCTGAGCGGCCAGGATCGGGCCGTGGACACGACCCTGCGCCCGCCCCTGCCGATCGCCTCCTACGCCGCCGCCATCCGCACGGACGCGGCGACGCTCGCCTCGGCCGCCGCGACCGCCGGGCCTGATGCCCCGGTCCCGACGTGCCCCGACTGGGTCGTGCGCGACCTGGTCCAGCACCTCGGCGGGGTGCAGCGCTGGGCGACGTCGATCGTCGCCACGCCGCGCACCGAGCCGTGGAACGTCGATCTCCCCGAGGTCGTCGGCACGTGGCCCGACGATGCGGCGCTGACGACGTGGCTCCAGGACGGCGCCGACACGCTGGCCCGAGCGCTCGAGACCGCCGATCCCGCGCTCCAGTGCTGGGCGTTCCTCAAGGCGACGTCACCGCTCGCGATGTGGGCCCGCCGCCAGGCCCACGAGACGGCGATCCACCGCGTCGACGGCGAGTCGGCGCTCGGCGCGTCGGGCACGCCGTTCGAGCCGTCCTTCGGTGCCGACGGCATCGACGAGCTGCTCGTCTGCTTCGTCCCCCGCCGCAAGACGGGGCTCACGTCGCCCGAGCCACAGGTGCTGCGCGTCACGACCGTCGACGCCGACGGCGACTGGGACGTCGTGGTCGGTCCGGAGCGGGTCACGACGCAGCCGGGTGGCACCGACCGCGCCGACGCGACGGTGCGCGGCGAGGCGTCCGATCTGTACCAGGCCCTCTGGAACCGGCCCGTCTCGGCGCCGCTCGACGTCACCGGCGACCCCGACCTCCTCGCGCTGTTCCTCGACAGGGTCCACGTCACCTGGACGTGAGGGAGCGCTCTACGTTGCCCTCATGCGCACCCGCCTGACCGAGCTGTTGGACATCGAGCACCCGGTGATGCTCGCCGGGATGGGCGGGGTGTCGTACCACCAGCTCGTCGCCGCGGTGAGCGAGGCCGGCGGGATCGGCACGCTGGGTGCGTCGACGATGGGCGACGAGCTGGCCGCCGAGATGGCCGCCGTCCGCGAGCTGACCGACAAACCGTTCGGGGTCGACCTGCTCACCGCGATGCCGGGTCAGGTGGACGCCGGCATCCAGGCGGTGATCACCGGCGGCGCCCGCATCTTCGTGGCCGGGCTCGGCGTGCCGCGTGAGGCCGTCGACGCGCTGCACGACGCCAACGTCCTCGTCGGATCGATGTGCGGCAAGGTGCGCCACGCCGTCAACGCGGTGGCCAGCGGGTGCGACTTCGTCGTCGCCCAGGGCACCGAGGGCGGCGGGCACACGGGGACGGTGGCCACGATCGCCCTCGTCCCGCAGGTCGTCGACGCCGTCGGCGAGCAGGTTCCCGTCGTCGCCGCCGGTGGCCTCTTCGACGGCCGCGGCCTGGCCGCCGCGCTCGCGCTCGGCGCCGACGGGGTGTGGGTCGGCACCCGCTTCATCGCCACGCCCGAGGCCCGCACGGTGAACGGCTACAAGGAGACGCTCATCGAACTGGCGGAGGACGGCACCGTCATCTCCCGTTCGTTCACCGGCAAGACCTGCCGAGTCGTCCGCAACGAGTGGACCCAGCACTTCGAGGAGCACCCCGAGGAGCTGCAGCCGTTCCCCGGCCAGGCGATCGCCGCCGCACGCGCCGGCGCCAGCCACCTCGGTGATCACGGCGGGAAGCCGGTCGACCTCGCTCGCGAGTTCATGCCGGCGGGGCAGGGCGTCGGCGCCATCCACGGCTTGATCCCGGCCGGCGAGCTCGTCGTGCAGATGGTCGCCGAGGCGGAGCGCGCGCTGCGCGCGCGCGTCTGGCACGCTCGTCGGATGAAGACGGCGACCGACCTCGGGTCCCGGATCGACGCCCGATGGGACGACGACGTCCTGCCGACGCTGACCGAGTACATCCGGATCCCCAACGTCTCCAAGGCCTTCGACCAGGACTGGGAGGCCAACGGACACATGGAGGAGGCCACGGCGTTGATCCGTGATTGGTGCGCGGCGCGCCCGATCGACGGTCTCACCGTCGGCGTGCACCGCCTGCCCGGGCTGACGCCGCTGATCGTGTGCGAGGTGCCGGCGTCGGATCCCGCGCTCGCCGAGCGCACGGTCCTGCTGTACGGCCACCTCGACAAGCAGCCCGAGATGGCCGGGTGGCGCGAGGGACTCGGGCCGTGGGTGCCGGTGATCGAGGACGACAAGCTCTACGGCCGGGGCGGGGCCGACGATGGCTACGCCGCCTTCGCCGCCCTGGTCGCCATCGAGTGCGCCCAGGCCGAGGGCATCGCGCACGCCCGCCTCGTGCTGCTGATCGAAGCCAGCGAGGAGAGCGGCAGCCCCGACCTCCCCGCCTACGTGGAGGCCCTCGCCGATCGCCTCGGCTCGCCCGAGCTGGTCATCTGCCTCGACGGCGGCTGCCTCGACGACGAGCGGCTGTGGCTGGCGACGTCGCTGCGCGGCCTCGTCAACGGCGAGCTCACCGTCGAGGTGCTCACCGCCGGCACCCACTCCGGGCAGGCCAGCGGCGTGGTGCCGTCGAGCTTCCGGGTCATCCGTGAGCTGCTCGACCGGGTCGAGGACAGCGCCACCGGCGACGTGCTCGTGCCAGAGCTGCAGGTCGAGATCCCGGCCGATCGGGTCGCCGCCGCCGCCGACACCGCCGCGGCCATCGACTTCAAGCCGGCCGACGAGTTCCCGTTCGCCGGGTCGACGCAGCCGATGGTCGCCGACCCGGCCAGCCAGTTCCTCGCCACGACGTGGAAGCCGACGCTGAGCTACATCGGCGCCGACGGCTTCCCGCCGCCCGACCGGGCGGGCAACGTGCTGCGGCCGTGGACGCGCCTCACGCTCAGCTTCCGGCTGCCGCCGACGTGCGACGAGCGGGTCGCCGCCGCCGCCATCGAGCGCACGCTCACCGCCGATCCCCCGTCTGGTGCGGTGGTCCGCTGGAGTGTCGACTCGACCGGGCCCGGGTGGGCCGCCCCGGCGCTGGCGCCGTGGCTGGAGGCGGCCCTCGACGAGGTCTCGACTGCGGCGTTCGGCAAGCCGGCCCGCACGTTCGGCGAGGGCGGCTCGATCCCGTTCATGGGGATGCTCGGCGCCCGCTTCCCGGATGCTCAGTTCGTCGTCACCGGTGCCCTCGTCCCCGGCAGCAACGCCCACGGCCCCGACGAGTTCCTCCACCTGCCGACGGCCCGCCGGGTCACCGAGTGCATCGCCCGCCTGCTCGGCGCCCACGCCTCGTCGCCGGCGCCCTGATCGTCGGCGCCCTCGCCGGCTGTCGCGACGACGGACCGCGCGACACCGCGCCACACGTCGTGGCCGTCGCCGCCCAACCGTGTCGTCGGCCGACGCGCGATCTCGGCCAGGGGGTCGTCGTCGACGACGGCCTCGTGCTGACGGCCGCCCATGTCGTCGACGGCCCGCGTCGCTCGATCACGGTCGACGGTCGTGCCGCCACCGTGGTCGCGCTCGACGACCGGACCGACCTCGCCCTGCTGGCCGCCGACGTCACCGGCGGTCCGGCACAGCTGCAAACACTGAGCGGCGAAGCGGCACACGTTGCAACGACCAACAACGCAACGCCGGTGCACGTCCTGCGCACCGGGCGCCTGATCGTGCACGATGCAACGACCGGTGAGCGCCACGAGCGGAGCGTGCACACGTTCGTGCCGGACGTGCCCGAGGGGACGAGTGGGGCCGCGCTGCTCGACGAGCGCGATCACCTCGTCGGAATCGTCGTGCTCGACAACCGAACGGATGACACGGCCTACGCCGTGACCAGCGACGAGATCGACCGCTTCCTGGCCCAGCCACGCATTGCGGACGCGCGGTCCGATTGTCTCGATTAGGTTGAGCATCTCGCGGGCAGCGACACCATCCGATCGACGAGTGGAGTTCTCCATGCGACGTGTCCTCATCCGAACCCTCATCCCGATCGCGGTCATCGCGATCGGTGCCGGGGCCTGCTCCAGCGACGACGATGCGTCGACGCCGGCCGACTCGGCTGCCGCGCCGGCTGACTCGGCCGCCGGCAGCACGCCCGACAGCGTCGCCACCGCTGACAGCGCGGCGCCCGACGACAGCGCCGCCACCGACGACAGCGCCGCCGGATCGACCCCCGATTCGGCCGACGAGGTCCAGACGAGCGAGTCCGTGCTCGACCGGGTCAAGGCGGCCGGCACCGTCAAGTGCGGCGTCCGCGACGACCTCGCCGGCTTCTCGAGCCTGGACGCCGCGACGGGCGACCACGTCGGCTTCGACGCCGACTTCTGCCGAGTCATCGCCGCCGCCGTCCTCGGCGACGCCAAGAAGGTGACGTTCGTCGATGTGGCCACCGAGAACCGGTTCCCGTCCCTGCAGTCCGGCGAGATCGACGTCCTCGTGCGCAACACGACCTGGACGGCGAGCCGCGACGGCAAGGACGCCGCCACCTTCCTGCACCCGACGTTCTACGACGGGCAGCAGATGATGGTCGCCGCCGACAGCGGCTACAAGAGCATCGACGACATGGACGGGGCGACCGTCTGCGTCGCCGCCGGCACGACGACCGAGGGCAACGTGGCCACCGAGTTCGCCAAGCGCGGTCTCACCGTCAACGTGCAGTCGTTCGCCGACGTCGACCTCGTTCAGGAGGCGTTCCAGGCCGGCAGCTGCGACGGCTGGTCGAGCGACGGCAGCCAGCTGGCCTCGAAACGGGCGAGCTTCCCCGACGGGCCCGACTCACTGGTGATCTTCGATGAGGTGTTCTCCAAGGAGCCCCTGACCCCGGCCGTCGCCGATGGCGACACGGCGTGGGCGCAGGCCGTCGAATGGGCGATCTACTCGACGATCCAGGCCGAGGAGCTCGGCATCACCAAGGCCACCGTGCAGGCCGACTCGACCGGCACCGATGCGGCCAAGGTGCTGTTCCTCGGCGGCAAGAACGCCGACGGGACGACGCTCGATCCGGGCCTCGGCCTGCCGGTCGACTTCGCCAACAAGGTCGTGGCGCAGGTCGGCAACTACGGCGAGATCTTCGAGACCAACCTGGCGCCGATCAGCATCACCGAGCGCGGCCTCAACGCCCTGTGGTCCGACGGCGGCCTGCAGTACGCACCGCCGTACCGCTGATCCCACGGGAGCCTGATCGATCGCACTGACACGATGGCGACGACCGCTGGTCGGCCACCACCCTGGCGGGACGTCCGCGCCCTCGCGTGGACGTTCCAACTGGTGGTGGTCGGCGCGGTCGCCGCCGTCCTGTGGTGGCTCGTCGACAACTACCGCACCAACACCTCGCGCCAGGGCATCCCCACCAACTGGAAGTTCCTCGACCAGCCGGCGCAGTTCCCGATCGCCGACAGCAGCTTCCGCCAGACCCAGCCGGTGCGCGACGCCCTGGTCGAGGGGCTCGTCAACACGCTGCGGCTGTCGATCACCGGCATCGTCCTGGCCACCGTGTTCGGGATCATCATCGGCGTCGCCCGCCTCTCGCAGAACTTCATCGTTCGCTCGGCGGCGCGCGCCTACGTCGAGTTCGTGCGCAACGTCCCGCTCGTCGTCCTGCTCGTGCTCCTCCACCTCGGCGTCGTGCTCAACGCGTTCCCGCGGCTGCAGGACTCGTGGGTGCTCGGACCGATCGCCGTGATCAACGTCCGCGGCACGAGCGCCATCTGGTACGAGGGAGCGACGTGGCGGGCGGCCGTGGCCGTCGTCGTCGCGCTCGTCGCCGGGCTCGTCGTCGCCCGCTACCGCCAGTCGTACGCCGACCGATCGGGCCGCCCGGCCCACTCGGGCCTGTGGGGCCTGCTGGTCGCCGCGATCGTGCTCGTCGGCGCGTGGCTCGTGCTCGGCCTCGGTGTCACCACGCCCGAGCTGGAGGGCAACCGGGTGTCCGGCGGCATCACGATGACGCCGGCGTACTTCGCGTCGCTGCTGGCCCTCGTCGCCTACACGTCGAGCCACATCGCCGAGATCGTCCGCGGCTCGATCCAAGCCGTGCCACGGGGTCAGGGGGAGGCGGCCGACGCCCTCGCCCTGTCCGGGTTCCAGCGCCTGTGGTACGTGGTGCTCCCGCAGGCGCTGCGCATCGGGGTGCCGCCGATGGGCAACCAGTACCTGAACCTGGCCAAGAACTCGTCGCTGGCGGCGATCATCGCCTTCCCCGAGCTGACCAAGATCACGTCGCTCACGGTGGCCACCGGGTCGCCTCCGGTGCCTGCGTACATGCTGCTGCTCGGGATCTACCTCGTGATCTCGCTGCTGATCTCCCTGGTCGTCAACCTCGCCAACCGCCGCCTCGCGATCGTGGAGCGCTGAGTCGATGGACCCGGTGCTCGCCGAGACGATGGCGGTGCCGCCGCCTGAGCCGGCGCGACCTCCGGCGACCGGCCCCGCCGACTGGATCCGCCGCAACCTCGCCCGCTCGCCTGCCGACATCGTCATGTCGCTGGTGGCCGCCGGGATCGTGGGCTACATCCTCTACCGCCTCGCCCGGTACGTGTTCGTCACCGGCCGTTGGGAGATCGTCCGCGCCAACCTCAAGCTGTTCATGGTCGGGCGCTACCCGCTCGACGACCTGTGGCGGATCAGCGTCGTGGTCGTCGGGATCGGGCTGTTCGGTGGGCTCGTCGCCGGCTACGTGGCGGTCCGCCGCCGCCGTCTCGGCCTCGACGCCGATGCGCCGCCGGTCCCGTGGTGGCGGCGCGTCCTGTCGCTGCTCGCACGGCAGTGGCCGCTGGTCGGCGGCACCGTCCTGCTCTTGGCCCTGACCACGAGTGCCGGGCCGACGGTCATCGTCGGCGCGACCATCGGCGCCGCGGTCATCGGGCGATTCGTCGGCGGACACCTGCCCACGCGAGCCGGATGGGCGCTGGCCCTGCTCGGTCTCGTCGGCTTCGTCGCCGCCACCCTGTTCTTGCTGCGGGCCCTCGGGTGGGACAAGTGGGGCGGGCTGATGCTCAACCTGTTCCTCGCCTTCACCGCGATCGTGCTGTGCTTCCCGCTCGGCGTGGCCCTCGCCCTGGGCCGGCGCTCGAAGCTCCCGATCATCCGGTGGCTCTCGATCATCTACATCGAGCTGTTCCGTGGCGTCCCGCTGTTCGTGCTCCTGCTGCTGTCGAACATCGCCCTCGGACTGTTCTGGCCGGCCGGCGCGTCGAAGCCGGGGTTCGTCGTCCGAGCCGTCGTCGCCCTCGCCCTGTTCACGGCGGCGTACATCGCCGAGATCGTCCGCGGCGGGCTGCAATCACTGCCCCGCGGGCAAGCGGAGGCGGCCACCGCGCTCGGACTCGGTCCGGTGCGCACGACGTTCCTGATCGTCCTCCCGCAAGCGCTGCGCAACGTCATCCCGGCGATCGTCGGGCAGTTCATCAGCCTGTTCAAGGACACGACGCTGGCCGGCGCGGCGATGGCGTTCCTCGACCTCTACGGCGTGCGCGAGGCCGTCACGTCGCAGACCGCGTTCCAGGGCCAGAACCTGTCCGCCGAGGTGCTGGCGTTCGTCATGCTCGTGTTCTGGATCGGGTGCATCACCATGAGCCGCGAGAGCCAGCGGCTGGAGAAGAAGCTGGGGGTCGGCACACGATGACCGAGACGCAACCGATGATCGTGGCCGAGGGCGTGGTGAAGCGGTTCGGGTCGTTCACCGCCCTGCGCGGCGTCGACCTCACCGTCGCCCGCCAGGAGGTCGTCGTCGTGATCGGCCCGTCGGGGTCCGGCAAGTCGACGCTGATCCGCTGCATCAACCGCCTCGAGGAGCACGACGAAGGCCGCATCGTCGTCGACGGCATCGAGCTGACCCGCGACCTGCGCCACATCCAGGAGGTGCGACGGGAGACCGGGATGGTCTTCCAGCAGTTCAACCTGTTCCCCCACCTCACCGTGCTCGACAACGTCACGCTGGCGCCCCGGCAGGTGCGGCGGATGCGCAAGGCGGCCGCCGAGGAGCTCGGCATGGAGCTGCTCGACCCAGGTGCGCATCCCCGAGCAGGCCCGCAAGTACCCCGGGCAGCTGTCGGGCGGTCAGCAGCAACGGGTGGCCATCGCCCGCGCCCTCGCCATGCGACCGAAGGTGATGCTGTTCGACGAGCCGACGTCGGCGCTCGATCCGGAGATGATCAACGAGGTCCTCGACACGATGAAGGAGCTCGCCGAGGGTGGCATGACGATGGTCGTGGTGACCCACGAGATGGGCTTCGCCCGCGAGGTCGCCGACCGGGTCGTGTTCATGGCCGACGGCGAGATCGTCGAGGTCGGCCCGCCGGAGCACTTCTTCACCGCGCCCACCGAGGAGCGCACCAAGACGTTCCTCGCCCAGATCCTCTGATCTGGGCGCGAATCGTCTCAGAACGTGATCTGGGCGCGGAACCGGCTCATTTCTGCGACGGTTTCGCGCCCAGATCGCCCGTGGTGGTCGCGATCAGACCTGGCGAATCGACGGAGAACACGACAAAGAGCGGTTGTCGCCGTCCCAGTCGTTGATCACCACCTCGCCGACGACGGCGCCGGTCGCCCGATCGACGATCACGAGGTCGAGGCGGTCCTCGACGTCGCCCCGTGAGGCCGTCCACGCCGCGATCTCGTCGCGAGTGAACGTGCGGTGGGTTGCATCGATCGGCCCTCGGCCCGTCGCGCTACGTTGACCGCTGGGCCGTGGCGCCCGTGGGTCAACGGCGACGAGGGAGATGCCGGGCATGAGCGCAGGAACGATCCGTGTGCGGCGCGTGGTGCGACCGCCAGTCGCGGTGCTGCTCACGGCAGCCTTGGTGGCGACCCTGTTGGTGACGTCGATTGCCGTGCGTTCGTACGGCCGGGTCGACGCGGCGGGTCCGGTGTCGGGGGCGATCGGTCTTGGCGGTGGGTTGTCGGGGTCGATCGACGAGCGGACGGGGTTGTTCTCGGTGTCGGTGCCGGTGGTGTCGGTGGCCGGTCCGGGCTCGGCCGGGGTGTCGTGGTCGCTGGTGTGGGATCAGGCGCGCGCCGTCGACGGTGTGGATCGGTCGGGGTTCGGGGCGGGGTGGTCGTTGGGGGCGTCGTTCGTCGAGACGTCGGGGGCGGTGCAGGTGTTCCCGGCCAACGGCGGGGCGTACCGGGAGGGCGGCACGTACGCCTCGAACCTCGAGGACTACCCGCTGCAGGATCTCGTGTTCCGGCGGGGGTCGGGGGACTTCGCGTTCGAGCTGGCGTATGACGATGGTCGGGTCGATGGGTTCGACGGTGACGGCAACTTGGTCTCGCGGGTCGATCGGTTCGGGAACCAGACGACGCTGACGTGGCAGGCCATGCCGGGGCGGCGGTGGGCGCCGTCGTCGATCACCGATGGCTACGGGTTGACGACGAACTTCGCGTACTCGGGTGATCAGATCACGGTGACGGCCCCGCCACGTTCGGACGGCTTCCAGGCCACGACGACGATCACGCTGGACGGTCAGCGCAGGGTGTCGACGGTGGAGGATCCCGCCGGGGCGACGGCGTCGTTCGAGTACACGCCGGTGGCCGGTTCGACGGTCGAGCTGCTGACGACGATCACCTCGACCACCCAGGCCAAGACGCAGATCCGGTACCAGGATCAGCGGCGATCAGCCGGTGGCGGTGGCGTCGGTGGCGACGACCGATGCGTCGAACAACGTGTTGGGCCCGGTGCGGTTGTTCTCGATGAACCCGGCCGGCAACGACGATCACAACTACACCGGCGCGCCGGACTACAGCGGCGGGACGACGGACGAGCTCTTCGCCTCGCGCAACACCACGTACCGGTACACCACGGAGATCTCCAGTTGCGTCGTCGCCGCGTTGCCGGTGCCGCCGCAGTGTCCGAGCCCGCCGATCTCGACGCTGTCGACGTACGACTCGCAGCACCGGTTGGTGCAGCGTGACGTCAAGGCCGGCGCCGTCATCGTGCAGCACCAGACCTCGACCTACCCGCCGATCGAGCCGGGTCCCCTGAGCGGCAACTACGCCCGTCCACTGTCGACGTCGGTCACCTACCTCGCGAGCTCCGACATCCATGGCATCGCGTCCTCGTCGGCCACCAGGACGGCGACGAGCAACCACACCTATGACGACCACGGCCGGGTGCTGACGTCGACCGACGAGACGGGGACGACGACGGCGACGACGTACGACGACCGGTTCGGGCTGATCACCGACGTCACGATCACCGGCGCCGACGGCGCCCGGAGCGTGACCGCGCAGACGTTGTCGGCCGACGGCACGACGATCCACAGCGCCACGACGGCCTCCGCCGAGCCGGGTCGGCCGCTCAGCGCCCGCACGACGACGACGTACGACTACGACGAGTTCGGCCAACCGCACCAGCGCACGATGACGTGGGCACCGGGCGCCAAGCCGGCCGGCGACTCCGGCGGCCCCGACACGGTCGTCACGACGTTCGACAGCGCGATCGACGCTGCGGCGCGGACCCGCACCATCACCACGACGACGGCAGTCGGCACACCGGTCGCGGCCAGCGCCAGCACGGTGCTCGACCTCGTGACCGGGCGCCCGGTCCGCGTCATCGACGCCCTCGGCCGGATCACCACGTTCACGTATGACCGAGCGGGCCGCCAAGCCAGCCGGACGACGTCGGACGGGTTGACGACCAGCACGGCGTACGCGAACGCGACGACGTCGACGCCGGCGACGCGCACCGACACCTCGGCGGACGGCCACGTCGTGGTGACGACCTATGACGTCCTCGGCCGCCGGGCCCGGATCACCGACAACGTCCACGATCAGGCGTTCACCGCGTCGCCGACGGCGCGGCAGCTGTCGGCGTTCAGCTACAGCCTCGACGGCACGACCACCACGGCCACCGATCAACACGGCCGCACCATCACCACGACCCTCGACGTCCTGGGCCGCCAGGTGCAGCAGGTCGGCGCCACCGGCATCACCCACACCACCGCCTACGACGACGCCGCCCACACCACCGCCCAGAGCGTCGTCCCTCTCGGCGACAGCGACTCCGAGTCGACGCGAACCACCACGTACGACGACGGCAACCGGCCCGTCATCGTCGAGCGCGACTACCGCGACGGCAGCGCCGACCCCGACGAGGGCAACCAGTTCGACGGCCTCGGCCGCATCGTCGCCCGGACGCAGAACGACCTGACCCTCCAGCACAGCTACCTCGGTGCCGGCGGATCGACGACCGGACAGGCGGCCATCCCGGTCGATCCCGCCGCCTTCCCCGGCGCCCCCCTCGACCTGACGAACGCCGTGGCCCTCGGCGGGCAGCAGACGACCAGCGAGCGCCGACAGGATGGCGCCACGAGCGTCGGCACCGCCCTGACCTACGACCCGGCCGGGCGCCTGGCGACGAAGACCGATCCGAACGGCCGCACGACGAGCTACACGTACCACGCCGACGGACGCGTCGCGACGCGAACGACCCCGTCAGGCACGGTGGTGACCGACACCTTCGACGCCACCACCGGACAGCTGACGACGGTGACGGCGGTCGCGCCGGCTGGGCCGACGCTGACGCTCAGCTACAGCTACGTGCCGGCGGGGCAGCCCGGCGCCGGCCGCGTGCACTCGGCAAGCGACGGCGCCAGCACGGTGACGGTGGGCTACGACGCCGATGGTCATGTGGTGTCGCGTGCCTACTCCGATGGCACGTCGACGGCGGCGGCGTACCTCGACAACGGGTTGTTGCACACCACGACCGACGTGACCGGCGCGGTGACGACGTACGGCTACGACGAGTTCGCCCGGATGACGTCGGCCGTGCAGCGACGCGGCGCCACGGTGTTGTCGTCCGTCGGGTACACGTACGACGAGATGTCGCGCGTCCATTCGACGACGCGCGGCAACGACGTGACGACGATCAACACGTGGACGCTGCGCAACCAGCTCGACACCCAGACCACCACCGCCGGGTCAGGGGCCGTGGTCGAAGCCCATGCCTACACCTACGACCGTCACGGCAACGTCGACACCCGCACGGACACGACGTCGGCGGGGACGTTCACGACGAAGTACCGCTACGACGCCTACGACCGGCTGCTCGGCTCGACGGTTCACAGCGGGCCGGACGTGACCGGTGCCGGTGACGACGTCGACCAGCTACACGTTGAACACCGCCGGGGACGTCGTCGGCACGACCACCGATGCGTCGACGTCGACGAACACGATCGACGGGGCCGGCCAGCTCACCGCCCAGACCACCGACGGCACCGTCACCAACCAGGCGTTCGACGGCGAGGGACGGGTCACCAGCTCATTGGGTGGTTGGCAGATGACGTACGACCCGTTCGACCGGATGATCGGCGCCACCCGCGGCGACACCACCGCCAGCTACGCGTACTGGCCCGACGGATCCCGCCGATCGACCACCACGGCGACCACGCCCGTGTGCGACCAGGCGATCGCCGAGGCCGGCACCGGCCATGGCACGTACGGCAACTACAAGGTGGTGCGGGCGCCGGCCAACGGTGGGTCCGGGTCGCAGCTCGTGCTGGGCACCCCCGGTCCCGACCGGCTGTCGGGCGGTTCGGGTGATGACGTGCTGTGCGGGTTCGGCGGCGACGACCTGCTCGACGCGGGCAGCGGCAACGACCGGGTCGACGGCGGCGACGGCGCCGACACCCTGCAGGGCGGCAGCGGCATCGACGTCCTCGACGGCGGCCCCGGCTTCGACCGCCTCTCCGGTGGCAGCGACTTCGACACCCTGGTGAACGGCGAGGTCAACGACCCCGGGTCGGGCCAGGCGACACCGCCACCGCCCGGTCCCGTCAAGGTCACCGGGACCCAGACGTTCCACTTCGGCACGGACGGCACGCTGGCCAACGACACCACCGCGGACACGACCACCGGCGGCACCGCCACCACCGCGTCCTACCTGCTCACCGGAGGCCGCGAGGCGCGCGTGCTGCAGCCCGGCACGACAGCGGTGGGGACGTTGCCGGCCGGGGCGCCGGCGCCGGTGACGGTCGGGGCCGGCACCGGGTACCTGCTGCGCGACCGCCACTCGTCGGTCACCGCGCTGGTCGACGCCACCGGCGCGGTCACCAACACGTACGCCTACGGCGACTACGGGCAACCGGCCGGTCCTGACGGACGGCTCCTGGCGGCGACGATCCCCGAGCCCGGCGGTCGCGCCAACCCCTTCCAGTGGACCGGCGCCACACCGATCAGCTCGACGACCGACGCCGTCACCGGGCAGCTCCTGCTCCCCGCCCGCAACTACGACCCGTCGCAAGGCCGCTTCACCACGCGCGACACCGCCGATGTCTTCAACCACTACCAGGGCTTCTCGACCAACCCGATCCTGCTCGTCGACCCCACCGGGCACTTCTCGCTCGCCGACCTCCTCGTCGACATCGGCATGATGATCGTGTTCGCGATCGCCACCGTGGCGAGCGCCGGCGGGGCGCTCGCCGCCCTGCCGGCGATCGCCGCCGCCGAGGTGGGAGCGGCCACCGCCACCGCGGTCGCGACGACCGTCGGCCTGGCGGCGAGCGCCGTCGCCAGTGCCACCGGCTTCGTCGCCTCGACGGTCAAGATGGCCGACGAGGCCCACGACGGCGTGAGCGGCAAGCACTTCCTCAGCGCCCAGGCGCAGGCCGCGCTGGGGACGGTGCAGATGGTCGCCGGCATCGTGGCGGTGGTGGGCGGCCTCGCCTCCGTCGGTGCCGCATCGGCCGGCGTGATCCTCACCGAGAGCCCCGTGCAGGACGTCGGCGAGTTCCTCGGCAGCGCAGCGGACGACGTCGACGACGCGTCAGCGGGCGAGCCGCCCGTCGAGACGCCACCGCAACAGACCGGTCCCGACGCCGACTCGGAGTCCTCGTCCTCCGAGCTCGGGGACGAGCCACCGCCCGAGGCCCCCAGCAACACGGCGACGATCATCGACGCGGTCGTGGACGGGCCGACCGGCGGTGAGGTCCCACAGCCCCCGGTGACCCCGTCGGTGGCCGGGGACGTCCCGGCCGCCAACGACACCGTCGAGGAGATCCTCGGCGGCAACAAGCAACTGGCGGTCGACCGGGCGGTCTTCCGGTCCGACCCCGAGCTCGACGAATCGATCGAGGTCCAGGCCAAGGTCGCCCGGGCCGTCGAGTACCCCGACATCCTCGACCTGTTCGGGCCGGCGAGGTCCGACACCGTCTGGGCGGTCGCCGGCGACTACGACGAGCAGCTGTTCGGCATGGACGTGTACTCGAGTCGGATCTTCCGCGATCTGGCCGCCGAGGACCAGGTCGCCTTCCTGCGCAACTACGAGGCGATGGACTTCGGTCCCGACGACGACTGAGCCTGCCAGCCGGCTCATCGGGTCTGTGTCACCGCCTACGTCCCCGGGGACCTGTGCGGTGACACGAAAGCGTCAGGGCCTTCAGTACGAGCCGCTTTGGTCGCGTTCTTCCGTCGATTCACCAGGGGCAATCGCGACCAAAGCGTGACCGCGAGGACCACTTCCGTGTCTGTGTCACCGCATACGTCGTCGACGACACATGCGGTGACACAGAACGAGGACGGGTCGCAGCACCGAGCCAGGCCCGGAGCACGACCTGGCCGATCCCGATCATTCAGAGCTCTTCGAACCATGGCGGCCGGCGGCGCTCTGGGCAGACGCTCTGACGCAGAAGCGGGACCTCCGCAACGGGCAACGGACGGACGCTCTCACGAAGAGCGCCAGGGCCTTCAGTACGAGCCGCTTGACGAGTACTCGCGGTCATAGCTCCAGTCCGAGTGGTCGTCGGCGGCGAGCTGCCAGCGGAGGTCGGACGAGCTCTCGCTCTGGCCGAACAGATCGGCCTCCCGCAACGGGTCGCCCTCGAGGGCCGAGTTGACCGGCCCGTGGGGGATCGGCCGGACGGCCTCGTCCAGCGACGCCGACGAGAGCTCTTCCGCTGCATCGTCGGCGTCGAACGAGGTCGCAAGGCCGGGGTCGGCGTAGTAGACGATCTGATCGGTGGTGGTCTGCTGGTTCCCACCGTTCACGGCACGTAGGACGTTGCGCCCGATCGGGATGGGATCGCTCGCTTTCGGGAGCGTGGGTGCCGGCTCCGCCGGACCGCCCCCGACCCCGTCCGAGAGGTCGAGATGGCTGCCGTGTCCGTCCCACGACGGCACCGAACCGGACCCTTCGAAGTCTTCGGACGACGTGTCGACGAGATCCGGGTCGGGAGGGATCTTGCCGACGTTCTCGATCGGCCACTGCGGCGGGTCGAACGGGCTGTCGATGTCGTCCTCGCCCTCGACGACGGCGAAGCGCTTGGGGTCGACGAACGCGTCGGCGGCCTCGGCTGCTTCGGCGCCCTCGGCGAAGGCGGAGAACCCGCCACCGACCGCGGCCACGATGCCGGCGACGAGCTGGACCGTGCCCAGCGCCGAGCGTGCTTCGGCGCTCAGGAAGTGCTTGCCGGACACCGCGTCGTCGATGTCGTCGGCCGCCTTGAGGCCCGACGCGACGGCACCGGTGATGGCGGCGGCGGCGGTGACCGCGGTCCCGATGGCCGTGGCGATGGCGCCGGTCGTGGCCGCCCCCGCAGCAACCCCGGCGAGCGCCGGCAGGGCGGCGCCGGCGGTCAGCACCGCGGCGACGGCGAACACGATGAAGAGGCCGACGTCGAGCAGGATGTCCGAGCCCGGGAAGTGGCCGGTGGGATCGACGGTGCCGATCGGGTTGGTCGCGAAGCCCTGGTAGCGGTTGAAGACGTTGGCCGAGTCGCGGCTGGTGAAACGCCCCTGGGCCGGGTCGTAGTCACGGGCGGGCAGCAGGAGCAGCCCGGTGGCGGTGTCGGCCATCGAGGAGATCGGTGACGCGCCGGTCCACTGGAACGGGTTGGCGCGCCCGCCCAGCCCGGCCGCGGCAGTCGGCGCCGGCTGCCCGTCGGGCCCCGTCGCCGTCCCGTAGTCGCCGTAGGCGTACGTGTTGACGACGGCCGAGCTGGCGTCGACGAGCGCGGTGACCGAGGAGTGGCGATCGCGCAGCACGTACCCGGTGCCGGCGCCGACGGCGACAGGGGCCGGCGCCCCGGCCGGCAACGTCCCGACCGCGGTGGTGCCGGGTTGCAGCACCCGCGCTTCGCGACCGGCGGTGAGCAGGTAGGAGGCCGTCGTGGCGACATCGCCGGTGGTGATGTCGGCCGTCGTGTCGTTCACGAGCGAGCCGTCGGCGCCGTAGTGGAACGTCTGGGCGGTCGTGCTCGAGCCAGTGCGCCCGCCGGTGGTGATCGTGTTCTGACCGGACCCGCCGTCGTTGAGCTCGCCGTTGCGCAGGGTGTCGTCGTCGCTGCCACCGAAGAGGCGGTCGACGCCGAGGCCGCCGTCGAGGACGTCGATGCCACTGCCGCCCTGCAGCGTGTCGGCGCCCTCGCCGCCGTCGACCTGGTCGTTGCCGCTGCCCGCGTCGAGCAGGTCGTCGCCGCCGAACCCGCACAGCACGTCGTCACCGGAACCGCCCGACAGGCGGTCGGGACCGGGGGTGCCGAGCACGAGCTGCGAGCCGGACCCGCCGTTGGCCGGCGCCCGGACCACCTTGTAGTTGCCGTAGGTCCCGCGACCCGTGCCGGCCTCGGCCATCGCCTCGTCACAGACGTTCGGCGGCGGGGCAGCGGTCGTCGTCGAGCGGCGCGTCCCGTCGGGCCAATAGGCGTAGGTCGACGCCGTGTCGCCGCGGGTGGCGCCGATCATCCGGTCGAACGGGTCGTACGTCATCTGCCATCCGGTCAACGACCCGGTGATCCGCCCGTCGCCGTCGAAGCTCTGGTTGACGACCGTGCCATCGGTGGTCCGGGCAGTGAGCTGGCCGGCCCCGTCGATCGTGTTCGTCACCGACGACCCGCCCGACGTCGCACCGACCACGTCACCGGCCGTGTTCAACGTGTAGCTCGTCGACGTCGTCACGGCACCGGTCACGTCCGGCCCGCTGTGAACCGTCGAGCCGAGCAGCCGGTCGTAGGCGTCGTAGCGGTACTTCGTCGTGAACGTCCCCGCCGACGTGGTGTCGGTGCGGGTGTCGACGTTGCTGTGACGGTCATACGTGTAGGCGTGGGCCTCGATCAACGCACCCGATGCCGCGGTGGTGGTCTGGGTGTCGAGCTGGTTGCGCAAGGTCCACGTGTTGATCGTCGTCACGCCGTTGCCGCGCGTCGTCGAGTGGACGCGTGACAGCTCGTCGTACGTGTACCCGACCGACGACAACACCGTCGTCCCCCGTCGCTGCACGGCCGACGTCATCCGCGCCAACCCGTCATAGCCATACGTCGTCACCGCGCCGGTCACGTCGGTCGTGGTGTGCAACAACCCGTTGTCGAGGTACGCCGCCGCCGTCGACGTGCCATCCGAGTAGGCACGCGACACGACATGACCATCGGCGTCGTAGCCCACCGTCACCGTGGCGGACCCATCACTGAAGGAGTGGACCCGCCCGGCGCCGAGCTGACCCGCCGGCACGTACGTGTACGCCGTGGTCACGGTGGGACCACCGGGTGCCACGGCCGTCACCGTCTGCAGCTGTCCGGTGGTGGCGTCGTAGGTGTCGGTCACGACCGTGCCGGACGGGCTCGTTCGCGTCGCGACGCGTCCGTCGGCGTAGTACGTGTAGCTCGTCGTGCGACCGTTCTGATCCGTGGACGTCACCATGCGACCGGCGTCGTCGTACGTCCATCGCGTGCCCTGGCTCGCCGCCCCGTCGAGCTGGCGCTCGCTGGCCGTCTGCTGCCCACCGAGCGCGAGGCTGCTCGTCAGGTCGAGCGGGCCACCGGGGAAGGCGACGGGGTCGACCGGGATCGCGGTCTGGGTGGTCGATCGGCCGGCGAGGTACGTGGAGTCCAGCGCCAGGTCGTCCTGGGTCTGCGACGTCACGCGCCCGAGGCCGTCGAACGTCGTCCCCTCGTCGGGGTCGGCGCTGCCGTCGCTGTAGCCACGCGTGATCGTGACGGCGCGGTTGCCGTCGTCGTACGCGGTGGTGCGGAGGGACACCGGGTCAGAAGCCCCGACGGGGACGACGCCCTGGACCGTGGTGTGGCTGGCGTCGTCGTAGGCGGTGGTGTGGGTGATCCCGGTGGCGCCGACCTGCTGCACCTGGCGGCCGAGGACGTCGAGCTTCGTCGTGATGGTGCGGCCGTGCTGATCGGTGGCCGTGGTGGTCGTGCCGTCGAGGCTGTAGGTGAACGCCGACAGCTGCCGCGCCGTCGGCGACGCGGTGAACGCCTGATCGTGCACGTTGTCGGTGATGCGGACCTTGCGGCCGAGCGAGTCGTAGCCCGTGAGCACCACGTGACCGTCCGAGGAACTGTCGGTGCGCGTCGCCGACGTCGACGCCGTCGCCGTGCCGTAGGACGTGGTGGTGGTCAGCCCGTCGGGGGTCGTCGTGCTCGTCCGGCGGGCGGCTTCGTCGTAGGCGTAGCTCGTGACCCGCCCGAGGGCGTCGATGCTGCGCACCGGGCGTCCACTGACCAGGTCGAGCACGCTGGTGGTCGCCGCCGCGTCGGGTGTGCCGACCGCCGTGGTCGTGATGATGGTGCGGGTCCGCGCCGCAGCGTCGATCGCCGAGTCGAACGTCGTGACGACCGTGTCGGGACCGCCGGAGTCGCCTGCTGGCTTGGCGCCCGGCGCCCACGTCATCGTGCGCTGGTGCGGTTGGCCGAACTGGTCGTAGAGGTAGCTCGTCGTCGTGCGGGCTGCGAGCGGTTGGCCGGGCTCGGCGTAGGCCGTCGTGGCGTCCTGGATCGTCGTGCCGTCGGCCGACAGCGTGTGCGACGTCACGCTCTGCGAGCCGTCCGCCCCCGTGATCGTCACGTTGCCGATCAACCCGAACCGCTCGTCGTAGGTGATCGCGGTGGTCGTGCCCGTCTCGTCGGTCGACGTCAGCACCCGACCGTGCTGGTCGTAGGAGCGGGTCGTCGTGACGGTGCGCGTCCCCGCGGCGCTGGCGATCCCGGCCACGCTCGAGGTCGCCGCGTACTCGATGGTCGTCGAGAGCGGGCGGGCGTAGTTGCCGCCCAGCTCGCCGGGTTCGATCGGCGGGTACGTCGAGGTCTGGTGCTGCACGGTGACGGCGCCGGCCTTGACGTCACGCTGCACCAACCGGTGCTGCGAGTCGTACGTCGACAGTGTCGAGATCGGCGGGCTCGGACACTGCGGCGGCACCGGCAACGCCGGGATGACGCAACTGGAGATCTCGGTCGTGTACCGGTACGTGGTGTTGCGCGACGCGAACAGCTCGTCCGTCGTCGCACCGCTGTAGGTCGGATAGCCGGTGTAGGTGTGATCGTCGTTGCCGGCCGGGTTCAGCGAGAACAACCGCACCGGACCCAACACGTTGTTCGACGCATCGGTTGTCGCCACCGAGGCCACGACCACCAAGCCCGACGGGCCGCCGTCCTGGTACCGGATGTGCGTCTTGGCCTGCGTCGTCGACGTGATCGTCGTCAACAGCTCGACCGTCGAACCGGCCACCGGCGCGTACTCGAACGACGCCGTCGCCCCGGACGGATCCTGCACGGTCGACACCCCGCGCGACCCGTCCAACGTGATCGTCGTGGCGGCGCGCACGCCGTCCGAACGGGCCGGGCCGGTCACCGTGATCTGATCGCCCGAGTACTCGAAGTTCGTCGTCAACCCGTAGCCATCGGTGATCGACGACGGCGCCCACTGCCGGCCCGGCTTGGCGACCCAGGTGAGCGTCGTCTGGTTGCCGAACCGATCGACCCGTGACACCAGGTTGCCGTTCGCATCGAAGCCGTCGACCCGACCATCGTCATACGCCAGCTCGAACGGGTGCTCCCCTGCCCCCCGCCGGAACGCCACGTCCTGCAGCGGGTAGTCCTCGAGGTTCGACGCGTACGTGCCGCCCTCCCGGTACGCCCCGCCGTTGGCCGGGAACACCTGCACCGCCCCCGACGTCTCGACGAACGACGCCCCCAACGACCACCCCGCCCCGAACCCCGACCGATCCACCCCGTCGACGGCGCGCGCCTGATCCCACACCAACGACCACGACACCCCGGCCGAGCCCGGACCGGCCACCGACACCACCGGCACCGACACCGAGAACAACCCCGTCCGCTCGTCGATCGACCCCGACAACCCACCGCCAAGACCGATCGCCCCCGACACCGGACCCGCCGCGTCGACCCGCCGCAACCCGTCGAGCGCCGCCACGGGGACGGCCAACAGCCCCACCACCAACGCCAACGTCACGAGCAACGTCAGCGGCGGACGGGTGCCGCGGCCGCTCACGCCGCCCTCACTGCTGCTTGACGGAGACGGCGGTGACCGAGGCCAACTTGCCGTGCGTGACCAGGTTCGTGTCCACGTGGTCGTTCGAGCCGAACGCCGACGTGTTCTGCAGCGTGCCGGCGGCCGGCGTCATGGTCAACGGCGCGGTCGCCAGCCGGTGGGGCACCCCTGGAGCCGCCAGCAGCGGGAGATCGGACGCCGCGGTCGTCACCTGCATCGCCGTGAGCAGCCCGATCTGGATCCCGGACTTGGTGTCGAGGTACATCGGCGGCCTGCTGGCACCGGTGTTGGGATCGGTGGTCGTCTGGGCCAGCTGGCAGAAGTCCGGCGGGAAGTCGGTGCACCCGGTGAGCGAGATGCCGTTGGCCGCCGACGCGGCGTCGCCGATCGGGTCGAGCCCGACAGCGTGCACCTGGATGTTGCTGCTGGTCACGGTCGGCGTCGTCCCCTGCAGGCCGAGGTAGCCGAGCAGGTTCTGGTTGGCGGTGCTCGTCGTCGCCACGTAGTGGAAGCCCTCGAAGGCCCCCGTCGGGCCGTCCCCGGCCGAGCCGTTGTTGGGGTAGGCACCGGCGTACGGGCTGACCCCGATGAAGCTGCTCGGGTCGGCACCGGCGAGGAACAGGTTGGTGACCAACAGGTCGGTGGTCGGCCGTGCGGTAGTAGATCCGGGCGTAGCTCGGATCGTCGTTCGGCAGCGTTCCGTTGGGGTTGCTGACCGGCGTGATCTGCACCGTCAACGGGGCCTGGTCGACACCTGAGTCGGTCGGGACGGCGATCGTGTTGGCGGTGGTCGGAGCGACCACGAGCGAGCTGGCGTTGGTCGGCGCCGTCGGGGCCGTCAGGCCGGCCAGCGTCACGGGCGTCGAGGGCGTCCCGCCGGCACCCACGGTGACCCGGATGTAGGCGTAGTTCGCCTGACCGGTCGCGTTCTCCCACCAGAACGTCGCCGGCCCGACGTCGAGCTGCCCGCCCTGCTGCGGGATCGAGGGCGCCGTGGCCGGGACCAGCGTGCCGATGTCGGTCCAGCTCGTCTTGTCGTTCGAGCCCTGCACGATGTACGGCGGGATCAGGATCTGGTCGGGCGTGCTCGCCAGCGTGAAGCTCGTGTCGGTGACGTCGAACCGGTACACCGGTGTGACCTGCATCGTCGTCGGGGTGACGATGGTGCCGGTGAGCGTCGGCGCCGTCGCCACGGGAAGCGGCGCCGGCGGACTGACCGTGATCGTCCAGAACCCGTAGGCCGCGTAGTGCGGCAGCCCCTCGGCGATCGACACCGTCGTCGACCCGCCGGCCTGCTCGCCGTCATCGCCGGCGACGTCGCCGACGCTCACCGACATGTTCGAGTCGGTGTTCAGGCTCAGCTGCACGAGGCGGGCGTTCGCCTCCTGGCCGACCGGAGTGATCACGAGGTAGCCCCGCCACTGGAGGCCGGACGTGGAGCAGCTGCCGTCGGGCCCGGCGGTGTAGGCGCCCATCGTGTAGATCGCCGACGTCTGGCCGGCGGCCACGGTGAGCTTTCCGCTCGGGAACGCCGGCGCGTCGGCCCAGCTCGGTGCGTACCAGCAGCCAGACGGCGAGTCGGCGCCGGTGGCCAACGAGACGGTCACCGGCACGTCCGAGGTGTTGTGGATCTGGAACCGGCCCTCCTTGATCCCCGGGAACCAGTTGCGGTAGCTGTTCCAGTCCGCCGTCTGGAACACCTGCGTGGACGGCTGACCGGGGGTGCCGCTCATCGGGAGCGGTGCCAACGTGCCGGCGCTGTTCACGACGTCGTAGCGCAGGACGGCGCCCGTCCCGCTCCAGTCGGGCGCGGCCGTCTTCTGGTACACCACCGCGAAGTCCGTCCCGCCGGCGTCGCCGAAGAACCGCGGGATCGCCTCGACTGCCGAGACGCCGTTGACCGGGGTCGACGAGACCAGCGTGCTCGCCGTGCCGGTGCCGGAGGCATCGACCAGCGACAGGGCACCGGTGTTCAACCCGAAGGCGGCGACTGGCGAGCCATCGGCCTTCTGGCCGATCGCTGCCGAGAGCACGCCGGTCGTCAGCGAGGTCGTCCCCGTCTGTGACCACGTCAGCCACGTCGACGGGAGCGTGCCGTCGGCGTTGACGCGCACGACGTAGCCGACGTTCGACCAGCTGACGACCCCGACGGCGAGCAGCCCCGAGCCCGCCGGGTCCCACGCCAGCGCCGTCACCGGCGTCTGCGAGCCGTCTCCCGTCCCCATCCCGGTGAACGTGGAGACGAGCTGCGGATAGTTCGGGTTGCCGACGGAGTAGATCTGGACGCCGCCGTCGGTCATCCCGACCGCGAGGTACGGGTTCCCGCCCACGTAGCCGGCGGCGAGCGACGTGACGCTGATCGCGCGCACCTCGCCGATGCACGAACCGCAGGCGTTGTAGATCGTCGGCAGGCTGATGACGTGCTCGGCGCACGACCCGCTCCCGCATGACCCGTCGTGCGGGAGGATGTACACCAGGTTGGAGTACGGGTTGCCGACCCCGGGGATCGTCGAGTTGCCCCCGACCCCGCTCATGAAGATGTTGCTGGCGTTGTCGGCGAGGTAGATCGTGTTGAGGTGGAACGTGTTGAACCAGTTCCCGAAGCAGCCGCCGCAGCTGAACGAGCTCGGCTGTGAGTACTGCGACCACGGGTTGGCCTGGCAGATCTGGCTGCCGTTGATGCCGCAGGCGTAGGCCACCTGTGTACCGGGGGGGGCGAGGTCCATCGACGCCGCGCCCGGCAGCAGGGCGCCGCCGCGGTTCTGGGCTTCGTAGATGTTGAGGCTCGTGTTCTCGGCCCGCATGCGCCGTTCGTAGCCGAGGCCAGCGAAGTCCCCCGTGATCTCGTCGCGCTGGACGACCGGCATCCCCGATGAGCTGTCGGCCTGCAGCGTCGTCCCGAGCGGCTCGGTGTAGACGAACGCGACCGCGTCGCTCGTGCCGGCCGAGGTGGTGGCGGTGACGTCGACGACGCCGACCGAACCTGGCGGGCTCGTCGCCGTGCACCGGCGCGAGGTGGCACAGCTGACGTTCGTCGCGGCGACGGTGCCGAACGTGATCGTGGTGGCGCCCGGTGTCGGGTCGAAGAAGTTCCCCTCGAGGGCGACGACCGTGCCGCCCTGCACCGGCCCCCGGTTGGGGTTGATGCCCAGGACGAGGGGGGCGTACCGGTTGACGCCGGAGCCACCATCGGTGACCTCGCCGTTCCTGATCGTGTCGTTGCCGCTGCCGCCCGAGACCCGATCCAGCCCGGCGCCGCCGTCGAGGACGTCGTCGTCGCTGCCCCCCTGCAACGTGTCGTTGCCCGCACCGCCCTCGATGTAGTCGTTGCCGCTGCCACCGTCGAGGAAGTCGTCACCGCCGAGCCCGCACAGCACGTCGTCGCCGGAGCCGCCGGAGAGGCGGTCGGGGCCGGCGGTGCCGACCACGACCTGGGAGCCGGAGCCGCCGTTGGCCGGGGCGCGCACCAGCCGGTAGCTCCCGTATGGGCCCTGGCCGGTGCCGGCTTGGGCGAGCGCCTGATCGCACACGGTCGGCGTGTACGCCGAGCCGGTGTCGGGCACGGCGACCGCCGCCAAGGTCACGAGGGCCGCGAGCGGCACCGCAAATCGAAGTCGAAACGTCCTCACGTCCATCGCCGGCATCTCCCTCATCGCCATTGACCGTCGCGTTCGCCGTCAACGTAGCGCGGCGCGCCGACCCTTGATCAAAGCAAGGGCCGGCCCCGGCGAGGTCAGCCGATCTCGGCCAGAGCCGCCGCCAGCGGCTCCAGCACCGCCGCGTCGTGGGGCGTGCCGAGGTACACGATGCACACGTCGGCGCCGGCGTCCTTCCACGCCTGCACGGCCGGCTGCAGCGACTGCGGGTCGGCACCGGCGAGGAGCCGCACGTTCACCGAGCGCTCGATCTCCGACGGGTCGCGCCCGACATCCGCGCAGTGGCGTTCCAACACCTCGACCTTGCGCTGCCACTCGGCGACGTCACCCAGCGTCGAGTTCCAGTGCTGGGCGTGCTCGGCGACGATCCGCAGCGTGCGCCGCTCACCGTTGCCACCGATGGCGATCGGCGGGTGCGGGCGCTGCACCGGCTTCGGCTCGCACCACGCGTCGACGAGGGTGAAGTGCTCGCCCTTGAACGAGGCGCGGTCCTCGCTGAGCAGGGCGATGATCACCTGCACGCCCTCCTCGAACTGGTCGAAGCGCTCCTTCAGCGGGGGCAGGCGGATGCCGAGGGCGTCGGACTCCTCCTGGTTCCAACCGGCGCCGAGCCCGATGATCAGCCGGCCCTCGCTGATGATGTCGATGGTGGCCGCCATGTTGGCGAGCACCGACGGATGGCGGTACGGCATGCCGCTGACCTGGCACCCGAGCCGCACGCGCGACGTCGCCGCGGCCATCGCCGCGAGCATCGACCAGCCCTCCAGGCACGGTCCGGAGCGGTCGGAGAAGATCGGTTCGAAGTGGTCGAAGTTCCAGCCCGACTCGAAGACGTCGATGTCGTCGGCGGCCCGCCAGACATCGAGCATCGCCGACCAGGTCGTGTTCATCGGAGCGGTCTTGAAGCCATAGCGCACGGCCGTCGACCGTACCCCCGGGTCAGCGCGGCGTGACGCCGAGGCGCGTCCGGTACGAGAACGACAGCGCGGCCTGCCCTGCGGCGGCGGCGAACGCGGCGTCGACGGCGGCGGCGAACCCGGGCACGCCGATCTCGTCGTCGGTGAGGCCGGCCTTGATGAGGTCCTGGTAGCTGCCCTGGCTGCGCAACATGAGCGGCGAACGCATCGGCGCCGCCCGGCACGTCCTGGTCCATCAGCACCTCACGGGCGTACGCGTAGTGACCGCTCGCCTGCAGCCGGCGGAGGTGATCCCGCTTCGACCACGAGCGGGCGTGGCCACGCATCGTCCGGTCGAGGTGCGGGTCGGCGAGGTCGTCGGTGGCCAACTCGGGATCATCGGCGGCGATCGGCGCCCGCAGCGCGGCGCCGTCCAGGCCGCGGGCGAGGCGGGCCTCGAGCACCCGGATCCGCTGGTGGACGTCGACCCACGCCACCTCCGCCGCGACCAGCCCGCTCACCGGCGGCCAATCGGCGTCGACGATGGCGAACACGCCACCCGGTCGCAGGATCCTGGCCACCTCGGCGTGGGTCGACGTCGGCTCCATCCAGTGCATCGCCTGGACGACGACCACGACGTCGGCGCAGTCGTCCGCCAGGCCGGTGGCGTGGCTGACGCCGGCGCGGTACTCCACGTTGGGCGTGCCGTGCGCGATGGCGACGGCGCGCATGTCGTCGTTCGGCTCGATGCCGATGACCCGATCGGCCCAGCCCGCCGCCCAGCGCGAGGACAGGCCGGTGCCGCACCCGACATCCACGACCACCGGGCGCGCCACGCCGGCATACCGAGCGAGCAGCGGCCCGAGGCGGGCCGGCGCCGTCGGGCGGTTGGCGTCGTAGAGGTCGGCGAACCCGCTGAACCGGTCGAGGTTGGGGGGTGGGGGCGTCTCCGACGGCACGGCGTCGATTCTGGTCGGTGCCCTGCGCGAGCGCTGGCCTTCGCTTCGGCGCTGCGGTGCTGCGGCTCGGTGGCTGAGGAGCTCTAGGAGACAGGGGGATGGGTCTCGTCGTGGTGACGGGTCTGGCTGTGCTGCCGGGCCGGCCGGCCGGGCCGGTCAGGCGAGCGGGGGCTCGGGCGGGTGGGCGCCAGCGGCCTTCGTGGATGAGGTGGTGGTGGCGGCTGCACAGCGGGAGCAGGTTCACCAGGTCGGTGGCGCCGCCGTCTCGCCATTCGGTGAGGTGGTGGATGTCGCAGTCACCGAAGCGCACCGGACAATCCGCCGCCGCGCAGGTGCGGTGCATGGCGCGCAGTGCTCGGCGTTGATCGGCAGTGGCGAGACGTCTGGCTCGTCCGACATCGACCACCTGGCCGTCGCCGCCCAACACGACCGGGATGATCTCGGCCTCGCAGGCCAGGCGGCGCACCACGTCAGGTGGGAGCGGGCTGTCCGTCGTAGGTCTCGCACACGCTGTGGTCGTGCAACCCGTCTCGCAGCGTCTCGAGGTCGCACAGCACGATCAGCTCGGCAGGCCGCCGAGCACCCGGCGTGATCGTCGACGGTCACCATGCGCCATGAACGCATCAGCCCGGACCTGATCGAAGCTGCGGCCATCGTCGGGCTTGGCCTTCTCGGCAGCCACCGCGGCATCGAACACGGCGGACAGGCGGGCGTCGGTCTCGGGATCGACGCTGAGCTGGGTGTGGCACATGCCCTGGCGGTCCATCCACCGCCGCACCGTCCGCTGCGACCGCAGCCGTTCATGGTGCCGCAGGCCGTCATCGCGGGAGATCCGCCGGGCCAGGTCACGAACCCTGCGCCCGAACACGTCCACCGACATCGACGCCGCCTGCTCGACCAACTCCGGCGCCCTCGCAACCAGCTCGCTGCGTTCCTCATCGTCGAGCCGGGTGGCCGCCCGGGCGATCGCGTCGGCATGCCCGGCCGACAACGTCCCCGCCGCCAACGCGGCGTGGACCTCGGGCATCGCCGCGCACACCACAGCCCGATCGAGCACCACGTCAGCCTCACGACACGAACGGCGGCCGCCGGCCAACGCCAACTCCCCCGCCCGGGCCACCAACGCGGCGTCGACCGAGTCGAGCCAGCACCGCAACCGGTGCACACCCGCAGACAACGCGTTCAGCTCGCCGGCATCGCACGACGCCGCGTCCGTCGCGGCAACCGAGCGCACCACCTCGACGAGATCGCTGGCCAACATGAGTTCATGTTATCGTACACATGTTCCCTTGTCAATCCGGTACACCGCCGCCGATTCCGACCGGCGCCACGAGATCGGTCCGCGATGATGACGCCAGGGAGGGACACACCAATGACGACCTACGTCCTCGTCCACGGCGCCTGGGGCGGCGCCCATGGGTTTCGCCACGTCCGGCGGCTGCTGCACGACGCCGGCCACGAGGTGTTCACCCCGAGCCTCACCGGGGTCGGCGAACGCGCTCATCTCACCGCTCCCCACGTCGGGCTGTCGACGCACGTCCTCGACGTCGTCAACACCGTGCTCTACGAGGACCTCGACGACATCGTGCTCGTCGGCTACTCCTACGGCGGCTTCGTCGTCACCGGCACGCTCGACCACATCGGCGAGCGCGTCGCCCACCTCGTGTTCGTCGACGCGTTCGTGCCGCGCGGCGGCGACACGCTCATCGGGCTCGCCGGCGGTCCGCCGCCGGGACGGATCACGATCGGCCAGGACTGGCTGGTCCCGCCGGCGCCTCGCGACTACGACGACCCCGACGAGGCGGCGTTCGCCGACGCCCGGCGGACATCCCAGCCTGTGCGCTGCTTCACCGAGCCGGTGCACCTCAGTCGTCCGTTGGAGGCGTTCCCCTTCACGCGGACCTACGTCAAGGCCACCGCCGATGCGCCCGACGCACCAGCCGGCGGGGTGTTCTGGGCCGCCGCCGACCGGGCCCGGCGGTCGCCGGCGTGGCGCTACCGGGAGATCGCCACCAACCACATGATCCCGAGCAACCGACCTGACGAGCTGGTGGCCCTCCTGCTCGAGCTCACCGCCGACGCCACCGCGTCGCCCGACGCCTGACCGCCTACGGCGTGGCGCCGGGCGGCGAGACGGGCGGGGCGGCCGGCACCGTCGTCGTCGTGGCCGACGGGGTGGCCACCGGCGCCGCCGTCGTCGCCGGTGCCGGCTTCGCCGTCGTGGTCGGGGCGGCGGTGGTCGGCGCAGGCGCCGTGGTCGTGGTCGACGACGTCGTGGTCGTGTAGTTGGGGTCGTTGCGGTCGAAGAAGCCGGGGGGCGAGCCGTACTGCTCGGGCTCCTTGATGTCGTCGAACACGAAGACCTGCTGGCCCTTGTCGACCAGGGCGAAGAACGTCGGCGAGATGGCGTTGGGGATGCGGATGCAACCATGCGACGCCGGGTGCAGCGGCACCTGGTACGCGCCGTGGATGGCGATGCCGTAGTTGAAGTAGACCGGGTTCAGCATCCCGCCGAGGCGGCTCTCGCGCTTGCCCTCGACCTTGCGGTCCACCGTGTAGACACCCGCCGGCGTCCAGGCGTTGCCGATGACGCCCTTCTTGATCGGCTCGGTGCCCTTCTCGTTGCCCAGCTCGCCGGGGTCGATCGTGACCTCGGCGCTCCACTCGGCACCCTTGTTGAAGTCGTTGCCGGGCGGTGCGAGCTCGCCGCTCGACGCGTGGCTGATGAAGACGGGCGTGTCCCCGTCGAACACGACCACGGCCTGCTTCGGCAGGTACACCTCGACGTGCTTGCCGGCATCGGGGCGGCGGGCGTGGAGCGGCAGCGGATCCTGCAAGCTGAGCCACATGTCGGGGGTCACGACGCCGTCGGGCTGGTCGAACGGGACGTTCATGATCAGCTTCTGGTAGGCCCACACGGCCATCCGCGTGAGGTCGCCGAACTGGCCATCGATCGGGCCGGGCTGGAAGCCGATGTCCTGCAGGCGTTGCTGCAGGGCCTGCACCTCGGCGCCGGCCATCCCGCGGCGCAGCGGCCCGCCGATGGTCGTCTTCGGCACCGTGGTCGGCGGCGGCAGCGTCGATGTCGTCGTGCTGATCGCGATGACGCTGGCTCCGCTGGCCAGCGAGGATGCCGGCGTCGTCTTCGGGCCGTCCGCGTCAGCATCGTTCCTCGTCAGCACGCCAACGGCGCCGACGGTGCCCACCACGCCCACGAGTGCCACGGCGGCGATGAGCGGCGCCAACTTGGTGCTGTTGAACCTGGATCCACCATCGCGCGGGGAGGACGCGCTCACACCTCTGTCCTAGCGGACAGAGGTCGGGCGTGCACCGCGACCATGCGGCCAGTCTGGCGGCTCCGATTGCAATCCGGAACCCGCCCCACCGATGCCCCTCGGCACAGCTGCCAGGATGGACCGACGGGCGCCGGACGACGACGGCCACGCCCACCCGGACGAGAGGGAGGACGGTCCGCATGGCCGACGACGATCTGGTGGACTTCGAGTGGGACGCCTTCGACCATGACGGCAAGCAGCGGACGGTGTTCCGCATGGGCACCGGGCCGGCGGTGATCGTGATGGCCGAGGTCCCCGGCATCACGCCGAACGTGGCCGCCTTCGCCCGTCGCGTCGCGGCCATCGGCTGCACGGCCGTGATGCCGCACCTCTTCGGCCGGCCGGGCAAGGATCCGCTCGCCGGCGGCCGCCTGCGCACCACCGCCTACGGGCTGTCGACCCTCGTGCCGCTGTGCGTGAGCCGGGAGTTCACGACCTGGGCGACGAACCGCACGTCGCCGGCGATCGAGTGGCTGCGCGCCCTCGCCGGCCACGAGCACCAGCGCTGCGGCGGGCCGGGCGTCGGCGCGGTGGGGATGTGCTTCACCGGCGGCTTCGCCCTGGCGATGGCCACCCATCCCAGCCTGCTCGCGCCGGTGCTCTCGCAACCGTCGATGCCGATGGCCGTGACGAAGGCCCAGCGGGCGTCGATCGACTGCTCGGTCGACGACCTCGACGTCGTGAAGGGCCGCTGCGCTGCCGAGGGGCTGACCGTGCTCGGCCTGCGCTTCAAAGGCGACCGCTTCGTGCCGGCGCAGCGCTTCACGTACCTCCGCGAGCAGCTCGGCGACGCCTTCGTCGCCGTCGAGCTCGAGGACGAGGCGGCGAACCCGGACGCCGCGATGGCGCCGCACTCGGTGCTGACCGAACACCTCATCGACGAGCCCGGGCAGCCGACCCGGGTCGCCCTCGACCAGGTCCTCGACCTCTTCCGCACCCGCCTGCTCACGTCGGCGTGAGCAGCCGGCGGCAGCAACGGTCCCGTCCGTCGTTGCTCGCACTCGGCAGACTGGTCGTGTGCTGCGAATGCGCAGGCGCCGATGGATCGAGGTGATCACCGCCGTGGCCCTGGTGGCGGCCGTCGGGGGGACCTGGTGGTACCTGCACGCGCGCACCGATCACACCACCACCGCGATCAGCCTCGACGACCTGCTGCGCGAGTACCGCCGCACGACGCAGCCCTCGCCGCCGCCGCCACCACCACCTGAACCGACCGCCGTCGCTCCGACGACGACGACGATGACGACGGGAACCACGAGCTCGACGGCCACCGTCACGACGCAGCCGGTGCAGCCGCCGCCGGGCGTCTACCGCTACACGACGACCGGCGGCGACGCCGTCGACGCGCTCGGCGGGGCCAGCCACCAGTACCCGGCGACGTCGACGATCACGGTCACCGTCGACGGCTGCGCCACGACGCAGCGCTGGACGGCAGCGGCCGAACGGTGGGACGAGCTCACGACGTGCACCGTCGATGGGGCCCTGCAGCTGCAGCGGTTCGTGTCGCTGCACCACTTCTTCGGCACCGACGACACCGAGACGTCGACGTGTGACGGCCAACCGCGGCCGCTCGGCGCCGCCGTCGGCACCACGTGGACGGCACGCTGCGTGGACGGCGACGACGCGGCGACGTGGACCGGCACCGTCGTCGGCGCCGAGACGGCGGTCGTCGGCGGCGAGCTGGTCGCCGTCGACCACGTCGTCGTCACCATCGACGATGGTGACGCTCGGGACAGCCAGCGCACCGAGACGTGGTACCTGGCCGGCACCGACCTGGTCGTGCGGCAGATCTCCGACATCACGACGACGGAGGGATCACCCGTCGGCGACGTGCACTACACCGAGCACTACGAGATCTCGCTGGACTCGCTCTCACCGTTGGGCTGAGCGGGCAGCCAGCGGATCGGGAACGACGCCGCCCAGTGCTCGGGCACCTCGCGCAGCAGCGTCGTCCAGCCGTCGGCCAGCTGTTGCAGCAGCTTCTCGTCCTCCGCCCGGCGATCGGGCACGATCGGCTCCTCGAACACGAGGCGCCAACGGCGGTGCCCGAGCGGCAGCACGTGGAACCCCACCAGCGCCGACTCGTACAGCCGGGCCAGCGTCACCGCCCCCGACGGCAGCTCGGCGTCGGCGTCGAGGAAGCGGACCGTGTGCATGCGCGGCTGCGTCCCCGACGCATCGTCGCCGATGACGACGAGGGCCTCGCCGCGCCGCAGGAGCGCGCCGATCTTGGCGACGGGATCGGTGCGGAACACGACGCGCAGCCCGACCCGGGCCCGCATGTCCTCGATCGACCACGCCAGCCAGTCGTCGGCGACCAGCGCCGTGGTCGGCACCGGGATCAGCGCCGCCGGCACCGTCGTCGCCAGCTCCCAGCCGCCGACGTGGACGCCGACGAGCACGATGCCGCGCTTGAGCTCGGCGGCCTCGTGGACGTGCTCGAGACCGACGACATCGAGGGCGGCGAGGAAGTCCTGGGGCTTGCCGAGCGCCCACAGCAGGTCGGCCGAGCGGTGGGCCTCGTTGATGAACTCCCGACGGACGATGCGCCGCACGGCCCGGGCGTCGGACGGCTTGCCGACGGCGTGGCCGAGGTTGACGGCCAGCACGCCCCGCTTGCCGCGGCGCACGGACCACTCGAGGTTGCCGCCGACCCAGGCCATCCCGTGGGCGACGGACGACGGCACCCGGCTGCCGATGTAGACGGCGCCGGCGATGACCTTGCCGAGGACCCGAGCGGCCGTGCGACCCTGCCCGAACGGCGGTTTCGCGACGGCGTCCACGTCCCTACCGTACGGGCAGTGGGCACCCGGCTGCGGCGATGCCGGTGGGTTCTGCGTCAGTGGACCACGAGGACCGGGACCTTGGACTCCTTGATGATCTCCTTGGAGACCGAAGGCCGGACCAGGCGGTCGAACCAGCCCCGGTGGTGGGTGCCGACGACGATGACGTCGACGTGGTGCTCCTCGGCGGCGCGCAGCACGGCGTCGGCGGGGTCACCCTCCTCGCCGACCACCTCGGCCCCCTGCAGCCCGGATTCGTCGGCGACCTCGCGGGCCTGGGCCTCGGCCGTCTTCTCCCCGTCGGCCACGCCGTCGGGGTCGAGGGTGACGTCCGAGCGGTACGACCACACGGCGCCGTAGGGCGCCGCGTACGGCGAACCCCACCCGGCGCCGTACCACGGGATCGACGCCAGGTCGACGATGTTCGTGACGTTCACGGCGAGGTACTCGGCCGTGTCGCCGAACAGCCGGTGGGCCGTCTCGGCGGCGTTGACCGAGTTCTCCGAGTCGTCGACGGCAACCAGCACACGTGTCATGGGCCTCGTGTTACCACCCTTCGACGACGAGGTGGGCAACGAGGCCCCCGAAGGCGCCATGATCGTCACCATGGTGACGGCGAGCGACGGGACGGACGGGGACGGGCGCGACGAGCTGCTCGACCTGTACGAGCGGTACATCGAGGCGTTCAACGCTCGCGACGAGGCGGCGTTCGTCGGGTTCTTCCACCTCCCCGTGAGCATCCTGCGGCTGCCGGCCGACGGCGTCGACGCCGCCGCCACGACGCCGGTGGTCGTCACCGATCCCGATCAGCTCTGGCCCGTGCTGCCCCCGACGTGGACGCGCAGCACGATCGACACGGTCCGCGTGATGGCCGACGACGCCGCCTTCACGCCGCGGGAGGGGTTCGGCGAGCAGTCGCCGCGACGGGCCGCCCTCGAGGTGACGGTGACCCGGTGGGCCGGCGACGAGCCCTACGAGCAGGTCCACGTGCTGTACCTGCTGACCCGCGAGGACGGCCGCCTCGGCATCAAGGCGATGGTGCCGCTGGCGGTCGCCAGACCGCTGCGCTGAGGTCGCCGCCGTCAGCGCCGACGGCGACTGGTCCGGCGGCCCTTGACGACGGGGGCCCGCCGAGGTTGCGCCGGCACGTTGATGTCGTGGGCGCCGCCGACCTCGTCGGCGTCGAGCTGGACGCCGTCCTCGTCGAGGTCCACGGGGTCGGTCGGCGATTCGACGACCGCCACGCCCTGGTCCTTGGGCGGGCCCTCGACGATGTCGCGGATGGCGATCATCGCCCCCGCCATCGCCGCCCCGACGGCACCCGCCTTGCGACGGCCCTCGGCGATCATGCTGCGGTTGCGGTCGACCTCGTTGGCCGCGTGGACCCGCGCCCGGTCGGCCTCGGCCATGGCGTCGAGGTGCGCCTGCTCCTCGGGATCGCGGGCGCCGCCGTCCTCGGTCACGATGCCCACCATACGGGCCGTCGCCGCTCCACGTCGCTCGCTCGCACTCACACGATCCGCGACGTCGTGTTGCCCCAGTAGCGATCGCGCAGGAGCCGCTTGTAGAGCTTGCCGGTGGGCAAGCGGGGCAGCTCGTCGGTGAAGTCGATGGTGCGCGGGCACTTGAAGCGGGCCAGGTTGGCGCGGCAGAACGCCTGCAGCTCCTGCTCGATCTCGGGGCCGGCCGCCACGCCCTCCATCAGCTGGACGACCGCCTTGACCTCCTCACCGAGGTCCTCGTTGGGCACGCCGATGACTGCCGCGTCGAGGACCTTCGGGTGGGTGATCAGCAGGTTCTCGGTCTCCTGCGGGTAGATGTTCACGCCACCGGAGATGATCATGTACGTCTTGCGGTCGGTCAGGTAGAGGTAGCCGTCCGCGTCGACGTAGCCGACATCGCCGACCGTCGACGCGGAGCCGCTGGCGTTGCGGCTCTCGGCCGTCTTCTCGGGATCGCGCCAGTACGTGAAGTTGGTGGCCCCGTCGAACCAGACCGTGCCGGTCTCGCCCTGCGGGACCTCGTTGCCGTCGTCGTCGAGGATCAGCAGCGTGCCGGCGATGCAGTGGCCGACGGTGCCCGGGTGGGCCAGCCACTCCTCGCTGTCGCACCACGTGAACCCGTTGGCTTCGGTGGCGCCGTAGTACTCGATGATCTTGGGCCCGAACCACTCGATCATGTCCTGCTTCACCTGCACCGGGCACGGGGCGGCGGCATGGATGATCGTCTCGATCGACGACAGGTCGTAGCGCGTGCGAACGTCCTCGGGCAGCTTCAGCATCCGGCTGAACATCGTCGGCACGACCTGGCTGTGGGTGATGCCGTGGCGCTCGACGAGGGCGAGGTACTGCTCGGGATCGAAGCGCTCCATGATCACGCTCGTGCCGCCGAGGCGCATCGTCGCCGAGACCGAGGCCTGCGGTGCCGAGTGGTACAGCGGCGCCGGCGACAGGTAGATCATCCCCTCCCGGAAGCGGAACATCTGCTTGATGAAGTCCATCAGGGCGAGGCCGTCGCCGGGCGTCACGTCGGGCAGCGGGCGCAGGATCCCCTTCGGCCGGCCGGTGGTGCCGGAGCTGTAGAGCATCGCCGCGCCGAGCTGCTCGTCGTCGATCGGCGTCGGCGGGAAGGCGGCGACGGCGTCGTCGTAGGGCTGGAAGGGCCCGATCGGCGCCGTGGCGTCGATGCAGAGGAACACCTCGACCTTGGGCGTCTGGGCGGCCGCCTCGACGGCGACCTCCGACTTGGCGACCGAGGTGAAGAACACCTTGGCCTCGCAGTTGTCGACGATGTAGGCGACCTCGTCAGGCGTCAGGTACGAGTTGATGCACGTGAAGTAGAGCCCCGCCCGCTCGGCCGCCCCCTGCAGCTCGAAGTAGCGCAGGTGGTTCTCGAGGAACATCGCCACGTGGTCGCCCTTGACCAGCCCGTTGGCGCGGAACAGGTGGGCGAGGCGGTTGCAGTTGGCCTCGTACTCGGCGTAGGTCAGCTGCTCGCCCGACGGCTCCATGCGCAGCGCGACCTGATCGGGATGGGCCTTGGCATGTTCCCCCGGGTACATGCGGTCGACCGTACCGCCTCCCCCCTTCATCACCAGATCGCTGCGTGCCTCTCACCAGGGCCTTACGACCTCGTGGGTAGCGTCAGTGCACCCCCAGGAGGACGCAGGAGACCATGACGATCTCGCCCGACACCCCGAACACGGTCCCGACGCCGATCAACCGGCTCGTGCCGCCGACGCCGATGGACGACGCCAAGACGGCGGAGACCGTCGAGCGCATCTTCTTCGAGCTGCGCAAGGTCATCGTCGGCCAGTCACGGCTGCTCGAGCGGATGCTCGTCGGGCTGCTGGCCCGCGGCCACTGCCTGCTCGAGTCGGTGCCCGGCCTGGCCAAGACGCTGGCCGCCGAGACGCTGGCCGACGTCGTCGGCGGGTCCTTCGCCCGCATCCAGTTCACGCCCGACCTGCTGCCGTCCGACATCGTCGGCACCCGCATCTACCGCGGCAGCAGCGAGACGTTCGACGTCGAGCTGGGCCCGGTGTTCGTCAACTTCCTGCTGACCGACGAGATCAACCGGGCCCCGGCCAAGGTGCAGTCGGCGCTGCTCGAGGTGATGCAGGAGCACCAGGTGACGATCGGCGGCATCACCCACCCGGTGCCCGACCCGTTCTTCGTCGTCGCCACCCAGAACCCGATCGAGAGCGAGGGCGTCTACCAGCTGCCCGACGCCCAGCGCGACCGGTTCATGATGAAGATCGTCCTCGATCACCCGACGGCCGCACGAGGAGATGGTGATCATCGACCGCATGGCGGTGAACCCGCCGGTCGCCGAGCAGGTGATCGACCTCGACGGGCTGCAAGCGACCTGCAACGCAAGGCCGACGCCGTGTTCGTCGACCGCAGCGTCGCGCAGTACGCCGTCGACCTCGTGCAGGCGACGCGCAAGCCGGACCTCTTCGGGCTCGCCGAGCTGCAGCCCTCGATCGGTCTCGGCGCCAGCCCCCGCGCCAGCCTCAACCTCGTCAAGGGCGCCCGCGCCCTGGCCCTGATCCGCGGCCGCACCTACGCCACGCCGCAGGACGTGTTCGACGTCGCGCCCGAGGTGCTGCGCCACCGCCTGCTGCTGACGTACGACGCGCTCGCCCGCGACATCACCCCCGACATGATCGTCAACCGCATCCTGGAGACGGTGCCGGCGACGTGGGTGTCGCCGAAGCCGAACCACAGCGCTGCGGCTGAGCCGACACGTGGGCACCGTGCCATCCCCTGGCCGCGGCCACGGTCGAGTGGCCCGCCGGGCCGCCGACCGAGCAGGTCGCGGAGCTCGTGCGCACGCTCGAGCTGACGATCAACCGCCGGCTCGACGGCGCGCTGCACGGCAACCACCAGGGCATCACGCCCGGGCACGGCAGCGAGCCGGGCGAGTCCCGGCTCTACCAGCCGGGCGACGACGTCCGCGCGCATCGACTGGAACGTCACCGCCCGCACCCAGCGAGACCCACGTCCGCGACCAGATCGCCGACCGCGACCTCGAGGCGTGGCTGGTCGTCGACATGTCGGCGGCCATGCGCTTCGGCACGACGGTGGCCGAGAAGGCGCAGGCCGCGCTCGTCGCCGCGGCGGCGGTCGGGTTCCTGACGGCCCGCAACCAGAACCGCCTCGGCGCCGTGCTCGTCGGCGGCCCCGAGCATCAAGGTCGATGCCGCCGCGGTTCGGCCGCGACCAGGTGCGCGCCATCCTCGCCAACGCCGCCGACGCCCCCGCCGTCGGAGGGCCTCGGCCGCGCCGACCTCGCCGGCGCCATCGATCGGGTCGCGCGTGGTCAGCAAGCGACGCGGCTTCGTCGCCGTGATGTCGGACTTCGCCGGCGACGCGACTGGGTCGATCCGCTCGCCCGCGCTCGGCATGCGCCACGACCTGCTGGCGATCTCGGTCCACGACCCCCGCGAGCTCGACGTGCCGCCGATCGGGCTGGTGACGTCGTCGACCCGTCGACCGGGCGGCGTCGCGAGGTCCGCGTCACGGCGGCCGTGCAGCGCAGCTTCGCCGAGGCCGCCGCCGAGGAGGTCGAGCGCGCGCCGCTTCGCCGTGCGCCGCGCCGGCGCCGACCTGATCGAGCTGGCCACCGACAGCGACTGGCTCGCCGCCATCGTCAGCCACGTCACCCGCCGCCGTACCCAGGCCGTCAACGCCCAGGTCCTGCGGCGATGATCGACACCCCCACCAGCACCGAGGATCCCCCGATGATCGCTGTCGACTTCCTTGCCCCCGAACGACTGTGGTGGCTGCTCGCCGTCGTCGCGCTCGCCGCCGGCTACGTCGGCGCCCAGTTCTGGCGCCGCCGGGCCACCGTGCGCTTCACCCAGGTCGACCTGCTCGACAAGGTCGCGCCGTCACGGCCGGGCTGGCGCCGCCACGTCGTCGCCGGCGTCCAGCTGCTCGGCCTCGCCGCCGGGGTGGTCGCCATCGCCCGGCCGATCACGACGACGACCGAGCGCACCCAGAGCCGAGGGCCGCATCCTCGTTGATGTTCGACGTCTCGCTGTCGATGGAGGCCACCGACGTCGCAGCCGAGCCGCCTCGACGCCGCCAAGGAGGCGGCGCGCAAGTTCGTCGACCAGGTCGACGCCGGACGTCGAGGTCGGCCTGATCTCCTTCAGCGGCAACGTCAACGTCGAGGTCGACCCGACGCTCGACCGCCAGCGCCTCGACGACGGCATCGACGGCCTCCAGCTGGCCGAGTCGACGGCGATCGGCGACGCCTTGTCGACCGGCACCCGGCTGCTCGTGCAGGCGGCCGGCGACGCCGCTCCAACGGCAAGGCGCCCGGCGCGATCGTGCTGCTGTCGGACGGCGAGACGACCGTCGGCCAGCCGACCGCGGACGGCGCCCAGCAGGCCGCCGACGCCAAGATCCCGGTGTTCACGATCGCCTTCGGCACCGACAGCGGCTCGATCGTCGATCCGCAGAGCGGCGAGACGGTCCCGGTCCCGGTGAAGCCCGAGCCGCTCGCAGGAGACGGCCGACACCACCGGCGGCACCGCCTACACGGCAGCGACCGACACCGAGCTGCAACGACGCCTACGAGAAGATCCAGTCGGCGATCGGCGCCACCCTCGGCGACGAGGTCCAGCAGACCAACGAGCTGACGTGGCAGTGGGCGGCCATCGCCCTGGTGCTGATCGCCGCTGTCCATGGCCGCCGCCATGTGGTGGCTCCGCGGCATGGTCTGACGCCGCCCGCCGGGCGCGATGAGTTCTCGACCGCCGCGCCGTCGAAGTGGCATGAGTGACCAGCAGCCCACCACCGTCTCGAACCTCGGCGTCGCCATGTTCACCGTCGCCGACCAGGACGCCGCCTTGAAGTGGTACACCGAGAAGCTCGGGTGGGAGCTGCGCACCGACATGACGTTCGGCGAGCAGGGCGAGATGCGTTGGCTGGAGGTCGCTCCGCCGGGGTCGACGGCGCGCCTGGCGCTGAACCCGCCGATGGGCGGCACGCCCGGCGGTGGCGGGATCGGCATCGAGACGCCGGACGTCCACGCCGAGTACGCCCGGCTCAAGGCGCTCGGCGACATCACGCTCGACTCCGAGCCGATGACCTCCCCGGCGCCCCGCTGCTGTTCATGATGCAGGACCCCGACGGCAACCACATCGCCGTCGTCGAGGTGCCCGCCGCGGGCTGACCCCCACGCGCGCTGTGCCGTGACGCCGAGCTGATCGCGCGACGATGCGCAGCGATGGACGTCGATGTGATGGCCGGCGGCGGACCGCTGCGCGACGTGCAGCAGCTGGCGGCCGAGACCGCGGCCGCGGGTTCGCCGGCATCACGTTCACCGAGACCGGCCGCACGGCCTACCTGTCGGTGGCCGCCGCCGCCCTCGCCGCGCCCGAGCTCGACGTACGGCACCGGCGTCGCCGTCGCCTTCCCCCGCAGCCCGATGGTCACGGCCGGCGACGGCGTGGGAGCTGGCCGACCTGACCGACGGGCGGTTCCTGCTCGGCATCGGCACCCAGGTCCGCGCCCACATCGAGCGCCGCTACTCGAGCGAGTTCGAGCATCCCGGGCCCCGGCTGCGCGAGTACGTCGAGGCCGTGCGGGCCATCTTCCGCGCCTTCCAGGGGACCGCGCCGCTCGAGTTCCGTGGCGAGTACTACCGCCACGAGCTGCTGCCGGCGATGTGGTCGCCCGGGCCGATCGCCCATCCCGACGTCCCGATCTACATCTCCGCCGTCGGGCCGTGGATGGTGCGCATGGCGGGCGAGGTCGCCGACGGTGTGCACGTCCACCCGCTGCACAGCATGAGCTACATCGAGGAGCGGCTGCTGCCCGGCATCGCCGCCGGCGCCGCGGCAGGGCGGGCGCGACCCGGGGCCGTCGCCCTCGCCATCCCCGTCTTCACGGTCGTCGGCGACTCGGCGGAGGAACGGGCACCGTGGCGAGCCCTCGCCCGCTCGCAGATCGCCTTCTACGGCTCGACGCGCAACTACGCCTTCCAGTTCGACATGCTCGGGTTCGACGGCACGTCGGCGCGGCTCAACGAGCGGCTCAAGGCCGGCGACGTCGCCGGCATGGCCGAGCTCATCACCGACGAGATGTTGGCCGAGTTCGCCGTCGAGGCGAGCTGGGACGAGCTCGGCGATCGGCTCGTCGACCGCTACGACGGCGTGGCGTCACGGCTGATCCTGTACTTCGCCGAGGCCATGCGGCGCCGTGATCCGTCGTCGTTCGCACGCCTCGGCGAGGTGGCACGCGACGTCGCCCAGCGCAGCGGTTGAACGGGCGACCCGAGTACGGTCGGGGTCGACGGACCTGGGGTGGCCCGTCGAGCTCGATCCGAAGGGGACTCGCGATGTCGGAGCACACGTTTGGCCCGGTCGCCGACTGGGCGACCGACTTCGACCTGTTCGACCCGGCGTACCTGACCGATCCGGCGCCGATCTGGCGCGACCTGCGCGAGCGCTGCCCGATCGCCAAGACCGAGCGGCGCGGGACCACGTGGCTGCCCGGTCGACTACGGCGACGTGCGGGCGCTGGCCCAGGACACCGACCACTTCTCGTCGCGCGACGTCGGCGTCGTGACGGCCCGCCACGCCGACGGCGAGCGGTCGAAGGTGCTGACCGCCCCGCCGATCACGTCGGACCCACCGATGCACACGTGGGCCCGTCGCCTGCTGCTGACCCGCTTCGGGCCGACCGCCATCGAGGCGATGACGCCGATCACGCAGCGCATCGCCGACGACCTCCTCGACCAGTTCGCCGCCGCCGGGTCCTCCGACGTCGCCCTGTCGTACGCCCGCCACATCCCGGTGCGGGTGATCGCGACGATGCTCGGGATCCCGCTGTCGGACGAGGCGCGCTTCACCGATTGGGCCGTGCGCGTCCTGCAGGAGGGCGTCGAGCATCCGGCGATCGCGGCCGAGGGGATCCGCGAGGTCCTCGCCTACTTCGGCGAGCAGCTCGAGGCCCGCGCCGCGGTGCCCGCCGACGAGCGCCCGGACGACGTCCTGTCGTTCCTCGTCGGCGCCGAGCACGAGGGCGCACCGCTCACGCTCGCACCACCAGCTCGGCTCGTGCTTCCTGCTCCTGTTGGCCGGCATCGACACGACGTGGAGCGCGATCGGCGCCGGGCTGTGGCACCTCGCCACCCACCCCGAGGATCAGGCCCGGTTGCGCGCCGAGCCCGAGCTGCTGCCGACGGCCGTCGAGGAGATGCTGCGCTTCTACAGCCCGGTGACGATGGCGCGCGAGGTCGTCGCCGACGTCGAGTTCGCCGGCTGCCCGATGCACGCCGGCGACAAGGTGCTGCTGACGTTCCCAGCAGGCAACCGCGATCCGGCGATCTTCGACGACCCCGACGAGTTCCAGATCGACCGCGCCCAGAACCGCCACTTCGCGTTCGGCGCCGGCATCCACCGCTGCCTGGGCTCCAACCTCGCCCGCATGGAGCTGCGCGTCGCGATGGAGGCGTTCCTCGCCCGCATCCCGACGTTCACGATCGACGACGCCGACGACGCGCACTGGTCAGGTGGCCAGGTGCGCGGCCCCCGCCACGTCGCCCTCCGCTGGAACGCCTGAACCCCCGGTGACCGTGGCGGATCTGCGAACTTTCCGCGCTCGCGCCCACATACGGGGCGCGTCGCGCGGAAAGTTCGCGGATCTGCCCACTCAGCCCGTCGCGACGGCGGTCGGCGGCGGAACGTTGAGGCGGCGGTAGGAGCGCGACAGGCGCACGCCGATCGTCACGACGATGCCGATGAGACCGGCCAGCGTGAAGATCAGCGCCAGGCCGCGCTCGGGTCCGGTCCCGAACCACCCGCCGATCCAGTCGGCACCCTTGCCGTCGGTCATGAACGGCATGAACACCCGCTCGGCGACCGGTCCCATGAACATCGCCGTCAGCGGGGCGGCGGCGTTCTCGACGAGCTGGGCGAAGCCGAACACGCGGCCCTGGCGCTCGAACGGGATCGAGCGCTGCAGCACGGTCTGCTCGGCGGCCTCGATGACCGGGATGAGCAGCAACCAGATGAACATCCCGATGCCCAACAGCACGATCGACGAGCGCAGCGTGAACGTGGCGCACACGATCCAGTTGACGAGGTTCCCGGCGAGCACGATGCGGGCCGGGCGGGACCCGAGCCCGACCTTGGCGACCACGAGGCCACCGATGATGAACGCCGAGCTGACGACGCCGAACAGCAGGCCCCACGTCTGCACGGACACCATCGACAGGCCGTAGGCGTCCATCAGCGCCATGAAGACGCCGCCGAGCAGGTTGTTGAACGCGGCGAGCAGCACGAGGAGCATCAGCCCGGGGACGGCCCGGATCGACTCCAGCGCGCCGCGCACGTCGATTCGCGGACGAGCCGTCGGCAGCGGGCACCGGCTCCGGCTCCTCGACGTGGATGCCCCGCAGGTGCACGAGCGCGACGAGCGTGAGGACGACCGAGAGGTAGAACGCCCACCCCATGCCGAGGTTGCCGATCACGAGGCCGCTGAAGACCGATGTGACCGCGAACGACACGCCGGTGATCGTCCCGACCATGCCGTTGGCGCGGTCCCGCCGGTCCTCGGGGACGAGCAGCGTCACGCACGTCGACATCGCGATGTTGCGCATCTGGCCGGCCACCGAGCCGAGCAGGGTGAGGCTGGTCATCACCCAGAACATCGGGTTGCTCAGGCTCAGCAGGTCGTCGGCCGGAACGATCAGGAACACCGCGGTGGCGCCGATGAACCCGAGCGCCATGATCGCCGTGGCCAGCACCATCGACGGCTGCTTGCGGTGACGGTCGACGTACGTGCCGAACGCCGGGCCGAGGATGGCGGCCGAGATGCTGAAGGCACCACCGATCACGCCGGTGACGACGACCGACCGGGTCTCCAGGTACACCCAGAACGTCAGCGCGAACCACAGGAACGAGCTGGTCACGCCGCTGACGAGGGAGTTGGCGAGCAGCTGGCGGAACGTGCGGTCGGCGTCGGCGGGCAGGACGGACGTCGCGGGGCCATCGCGCCAGCCAACCCCATCGAGCGGGGTTGAGGTCAAGCGCGATCGGCGGACAGCGCGTTTTGGTCCGGATCCTGGTCGCCCGTGCGACCAGGATCCGGACCAAGAAGATCGGTTCCCCGTCGTCGTCGCAGCGTTCGAGCGGGGCGAGCGGGTGCCCGTCGTCGTCACCATCGACGGCGGCTACCAGTTCCGCAACACGATCGCCCCGACGGGCGGTCAGTTCCTGATCTCGTTCAACGCCGAGTCGATCACCGGCGCCAAGACCGAGGCCACGCGCGCCAAGCGCGTCGCCAAGGTCGTCGACGCGCTGCGCGCTCGCTAGTCGAGCAGGCCGCGCAGGGTCTCGATCGTCTTCACCGCGTCGGCACCGATCGGGTTCACCGACAGGTGCGTCACGCCGGCCTCCTTGTAGGCGGCGATGCGCTCGGCGACGTACGACTCGGGCCCGACGAGGTTGGTGTTGGCGAGCAGGTCACGCGGCACCTTGGCCGCCGCCTCCTCCTTGTGCCCGGACAGGTAGAGGTCCTGGATCTCGGTGGCCTCGTCGACGTAGCCGTACTTCTTGGCGATCGAGTTGTAGAAGTTCTTGTCCCGGGCGCCCATGCCGCCGACGTAGAGGGCGACGTTCGGGCGTGCGTAGTCGAGCACGCGATCGGCGCCGTCGCCGGCGTACTCGTCACCGATGGCGACCATCCCGCCGGCCGAGATCTGCAGCGCGCCGAGCGACGGGTCGCGGTCCTTCATGCCCTTGGCGAGGTCGTCGCCCCACACCTGCTGGAACTTCTCGGGGTCGAAGAAGATCGGCAGCCAGCCGTTGGCGACGCGCGCCGTCTCGGCCACCGACAGGCCCATCAGGCTGGCCCAGAACACGGGGATGTCGGCGCGCTTCGGGTGGTTGATCAGCTTCAGCGGCTTGCCGAGCCCGGTCCCCTGCCCGGCCGGCAGCGGGACCTGGATCGTCTCGCCGTCGAACACGACCGGCTCACGCTTCCAGACCATCCGGCAGACCTCGATGGTCTCGCGGATCCGCGGCATCGGGTGCTCGTAGGGCACGCCGTGGAAGCCTTCGATGACCTGCGGGCCCGACGCGCCGAGGCCCAGGATGAAGCGACCGTCGCTCACGAAGTCGCAGCCGGCGGCGGTCTGCCCGATCGCCGTGGCGGTCCGCGAGAACACGTTGATGATCCCGGTGCCGATCTCGATCCGCTCGGTCTTGGCGGCGAGGTACCCGACCTGGCTGATGGCGTCGTAGGAATACGCCTCGGCGACCCACACGACGTCGAGACCGGCCTTCTCGAGCTCCTGGACGCGGGTGACGTCGGCGTGGAAGTCGCCCGAGTAGTTGAGTGCCATGGCCAGCTTCATGGCGCCGACCCTAGACCTCCCCCAGGAGGCCTCAGCCATTCAGGTTGCCGCTGCGGAAGCCCTCGAGATCGAGGGTCACGTAGCGGTAGCCGGCGCCCCGGATGCCGGCGACCACGGCCTCGCGCGCGGCCAGGACGGTCGCCAGCTCGTCCGGCTCGACCTCGATGCGGGCGGTGTCGCCGTAGTGGCGGACGCGGACCTGCGCCAGGCCGAGCGCCCGCAGCACGGCCTCGGCCCGCTCGACGCGCGACAGCACCGTCACCGTGACCTCGGTGCCGTACGGGACCCGGCTGGCGAGGCAGGCGGCCGCCGGCTTGTCCCACGTCCGCAGGCCCATCGCCTGCGACGCGGCCCGCACGTCGGCCTTGGTGAACCCGGCCGCCACGAGCGGGAAGGCGGCGCCGGCTTCCGTCGCGGCGCGCTGGCCCGGGCGGTGGTCGCCGAGGTCGTCCAGGTTGACGCCGAGCACGACGGTGGCGTGCTCGGCGGCGGCGATCGGGGCCACGACGTCCATCAGCTCGGCCTTGCAGTGGTAGCAGCGGTCGGTGTCGTTGAGGCGGTAGGCGGCCCGCTCCATCTCGGTCGTCGGCACCGGCGTCCAGCGCAGGTCCCACTCCTCGGCCAGCGACCGGCAGTCGTCGTGCTCGGCGCCGGCGAGCGATGGCGACACGGCGGTGACGGCGTGGACGGCGTCGCGACCCAGCGTGCGCTGGGCGACGGCGACGAGGAACGCCGAGTCGGCACCGCCGCTGAAGGCGACGACCACCCGCCCGAGCGAGCGCAGCTCGGCCTCGAGCGCGTCGAGCCGGGCGTCGATCACGCCGGTGAGTGTGCCACGCGCCGAGCGCGAACCCGATCCCATGCCTCGACCGCGGCGACCGCTGCGAGGAGCACGATCGCCGGCTCGGCCGGGGCGCGGATCCGGTGCGCCCCGTAGAACGCGATCGTCGTGACGAGCGCCGTGAACAGCGGCACGGTCAACCACCAGCGGCTGCGTCTCGTGGCCTCATCACGGCCGAGGCGGCGCCAGCCGAAGATCGCCGCGATCGCCAGCACCCACCAGGAGACGATGCCCGCCCACACGGCCCAGTTGGCCTTCTCCTCGCCGCGATCGAGGGCGACCAACGACCCCAGCCCGTAGACGTCGAGGGCCCGGCCGACGCGCGCCGCGACCACGACCGGCACCCGGCCGAGGTGATCGCGCACGTAGTCGACGGCCAGGTGCCGCCGCTCGGCCGACCGCACCGAGGCGTCGATCGTGGGGTCGGAGGGAAGCGGCGGCAGGCAGGAGATGTCCCAGCCACCGATGTCGACCTGGTACGTCGACGGGCAGTTGGCGCCGAGGAGCGTCGAGCCGTCGTTCGTCGACAGCAGCACCGTGCGCTCGAAGCGGCTGGTGTTGTAGGTGGCCCACGGCAGCAACGTGACGGCGGTGGCGGCCAGCACGAGCAACGGCTGCAGCCACCGTCGCCCCGAGTCCTTCGCCCGCCACCAGGCCAGCCCGGCGAAGCCGATCGCGAGCAGGCCGAGCTCGCTGCGCGTCAACGCCGCCAGGCCGACGAGCACGCCGAGCAGGACGGCGCGCCACGAGCCGCCGCGATCGTCGAGGTCGAAGGCGACGAGCAACGCCAGCGATACCAGCAGCAGGGCCAGCGTCTCCGACATGACGAGCGAGTCGTTGATCCACAGGTTCGGGTACGCCGCCGCGATGGCAGCCGCGGCCAGACCGACGCGCGGCCCGGCCAGCCGCCGACCGACGAGGCCGAGGACGAACACGGTGGCGATGCCGAGCACGGTCATCGCGACGCGCTGCCAGTCGATGTCGTCACTGCCGAGGCTCCACGGCGTCAGGTACAGCGAGGTCAGCGGCCCGTGCTCGGCGCCGGGGAGGTCGCTCAGCCCGTCGCGGAACCAGTCGCCGGTCGGCATTGCGGCTGGCCTGCAGGCTGAAGTACAGCGAGTCGTTGAGCAGCAGCGGCGCGCCGAGCTTGGCGACGACGAGGTAGCCGATCCGCCACGCCGCGCCGATCGCGGTGATGACGGCGAGCCAGACGCGGAACCGGGATGCGGTCACGGCCGTTCCGGCAGGCCGCGCAGGTAGGCCTCCATGTGCGGGACCGTGAACGCCAGCTGGCCGCGATCGGGGGCGTAGATGAGGCCCTTCGTGAGCAGGCCGTCGCGCTGCGGCGAGACGCGGCCCGGCTGATCGTGGCCGAGTCGGGTCGCCACCTCGGCCGACGAGACCGGGCTGTCGCCGATGTCGGCCATCGCGTGCATGTAGCGACGCTCGGCCGGCGTGGCCCGGTCGTAGCGGGGGCGGAAGAACGAGTCGACGAGCTCTCTCGAGGCACGGGGGCGGGCGAGGTCGACGTCGTCGAGGGCGATCGGCGAGTCATCGGCGACGTCCCACACGTGCTTGCCGTAGCTCTGGATGAAGAACGGGTAGCCACCCGACAGCTCGACGAGCTCGTCGAGGGCGGCGGCCTCGAAGGAGATGCCGATCTCGGCGGCCGGCTCCTCGAACGCTTCCCGAGTGTCGGTGGGCGACAGCGCGCCGACGGGGCGGATGCTGAAGAGCCGTTCGGAGTACGAACGGGCCTCGGACAGGACGCGGCCGACCGGCGGCAGGCCGGCGCCACCGACGACCACCGGCAGGCGCTCCTGGTTGACGCGGTGGGCGGCGCCGATCAATGCGCTGAGCTGGTCGGGCGGCACCTCGTGGAGCTCGTCGATGAGCAGGGCCGCACCGACGCCCTCGTCCCGGGCCCCCTCCCCCAGCGCGACCAGCAGCTCGGTGAGGTCGGTCTCGAGGTCGCCGGTGTCGGCGTAGCCGGGCTCTGGCTCCAGCTCGATGCGGAAGCCGCCGGCCACCAGGCGGGCCTGGACGGCGCGGGCGAAGCTGGCCGCGATGCGCCCGATCTTCTGGGCCCGCTCCTGGTTGCGCCAGCGCCGGTTGACGTTGCGGATCATCGGTGGCAGCGCCTCGGCGATCTGGGCCCGTAGATCGCCGCCCGGACGGGCCTCGAACAGCTCGATCGACCACCCGGCCTCGATGGCGTGCTGACGGAAGGCCAGCAGGAGCACGGTCTTGCCCACCCCGCGCAGGCCCGACAGCACGATCGGCTGGAACGAGTTCCCCGCCGCCGCCCGCCCGATCACGACGTCCCACGCCTCGATGACCCCATCGCGCCCGGCCAGCAGCGGCGGCGGCGTCCCGGCCCCCGGCGCGTACGGGTTCGTCACCGGGTCCACGGCCCGACCCTACGCGCCATGATGCCGGATTCTGCGCATCTCTAGCAGAAACGCTAGAGAGCGGCAGAGGCTCGCTCGACCGCCGTGCAGCGACCGCGCAAGCGCGCCGACTCTGCCAACGTTTCGCGGTGGCGGCCACATGGAGGGCGCGCTACCGCGAACAGTTGGCGGATCCGCCACGCATCACGCCGCAGTCGAGGGCGAGGGAGGCGGCGCCGGCGAACGGAGGTCGAGCACGGCGCGGACCGATGGCGACGCAGACGCGGAGGTTGCGCTTCACGGCCTGATCCGGTGAACCGCAGCCGTTCCCAGCCGAGCATGGCGAGGCCGAGGTCGCGCTGCTTGTCCTGCGCGACGGCCGTCGGCGTCGCGTGCCATTCGTTGTGGTCGACCTCGATGTCGACGCGCTGGCTCAGGTACGCGAGGTCGAGGTGCACCGTGCGACCGTTCGGCAAGCACGACCGGGTGCTGCTGGATCGGCCGGCGGCAGGCCCAGCGTCGACCAAGCGCCTGCTGCAGCTCGAGCTCGAGCTCCGACATCGTCGGGCGCGCGCGCGCGCTCGACGAGATGCGACCAACCGCATCCACGCGGCTGATCCGCGCCGACCTCGTCCGCAGAGATCGTCGTAGACCTCGCCGATCTCGGCGTCGGTGCACAACCGCTTGTTGCGGACGTCCTCGATCACGGAGAGGTGCGCAGACTCGGGCAGCACCCCGCCCAGGTCGAACACGGTGCGGGCCACCGAGGTCACACGGGCTCCGTCGATCAGGTCGACGACGTGGTGATCCGGGAGGCGAGTGCTGTAGTGCACGATCGCGCGGTGGTCGTGGCACCCGCGTGCCCTTCGGCACGGTGACGTCGAGGCGATCCTTCGGCACCCGCCGGATGCCCCAGAGTCGCTGCCGCGCTGGCATGCGAGAGCACCGCGGCACGGCAACGACAGGCACAGCGCGAGCTCGCGTTGCGAGACGCCATAAGGACCGGCAGAGGTGGACAGCACGCCGGGAGCGATCGGTGCAGCTGCCTGAGCTGGATCCAGCGCCGGATGCTTCGGTGAGGGAGGCCAAGCCGTTGTAGTCTCGTCGTCGGTGACGAGGTGGAGGCGCCGCTCGGCGATGCGCACGATCAGAGGATCAACCGTGCTCATGTCGGCACGGTACGCGCGGGGTGTCACAGCGACGCCCGGGACGACGATGCGCCGCTCGACGTGGCGGCACCCGTGGCCGGATCCGCCAACTTTCCGCGCTGGCGGCCGCTGCATGTTGGCCGCGGCGCGTGGAAAGTTGGCGGATCCGGCCAGGCCGCCAGTCCCGGGCGGTGTCCTGCGACGGTGTCCGGCGCGCGCGCGGGTCAGGTGGCGCCGAGGATGCGTTCGATGACGGCCATGTTGCCGACCGCGTCCAGCGGGGGCAGCGGGACCGGTGAACCGTCGCGCACGGCGGTCGAGAAGGCATCGGCCTGCACGCCGTACGGGTCGGCCGCCGGCACCTCGATGATCTGCACGTCCGGCGCGACGGGTGGGTCGCCGCCTGCCGCGAGGACGATGCGCGTCGGACGATCGGGAGGGATGTTGAACGGGATCTCCACCAGCAGCCGCCCGGCCGTGCCGACGAGGTGGACGCGCTGATCGTCCTCGATCTGCGTCGAGCACGTGAACGTCGCCTGGCGGCCGGCGAAGTCGAGCACGGCCGACGTGAGGACGTCGGTGCCGAAGACCGGATCACGCAGCACGGTCGCGACCACGCCGTCCGGTTCGGCATCGAACATCCAGCGGGCCACGTTGATCGGGTAGCACCCGATGTCCATCAGCGCACCACCACCGAAGTGGGCGATGTTGCGGATGTTGTCGGCCTCGGTGTTGCGGTACGAGAAGAAGGCCTGGATCGTGAGCAGCTCGCCGACCGCACCGTCGTCGACCAGCGCGCGCACCTGCCGCCACATCGGGTGGAGGCGGTACATGAACGCCTCCATCAGCGCCACGCCGGCCTGCTCGCACGCCGCGATCATCTCGTGGGCCTCGGCCACGCTCATGGCCAACGGCTTCTCGCACAGCACGTGCTTGCCGGCGGCCGCGGCGCGTCGCGTCCACTCGGCGTGGAGGTGGTTGGGCAGCGGGATGTACACCGCTTCGACATCGGCGTCGGCGAGCAGCTCGTCGTACGAGCCATAGGCCCGTGGGATGCCCAACTCGGCGGCCGCCACCTCGGCCCGAGAGCGATCTCGTGACGCGATGGCGATCACGTCGCAACGCGCCGACCGCTGCATCGCCGGGATCACCTTGCGCGTGGCGATGGACGCGCACCCGAGCACACCCCATCGCACCGGGACGAACGAGCTCACGTCGCCTCCCGCAGCGTCGCGTACGCGCCGCGGACATCGGCGGCCGCGGCCGCGCCCGGGCCCGGTTCGACGACGTCGCCGTCCCCGAGCCGCCACTGATCGGCGACATCGGCCGGCTCGCCCCCGCTGGCGACGGCGGCCGCCTGCACGCACGCGCCGGCGGCGACCTGCTCGTCGTCGCGCGGCACGAGCACCGGCCGCCCGCACAGATCGGCGAGCACCTGGCGGTACGCACGGGAGTGGGCCCCGCCGCCGAGCAGGATCAGGCGTCCATCGGCCGGGGCGAACGCGGCGAGCGCGTCCAGCCCGTCGAGCAGCCCGCACACGACGCCCTCGACGGCGGCCCGGGCCAGCTGTTCGCGGGACACATCGCTGCGGATCCCGGAGAGCACGCCCGTCGCGTCCGGGCGGTCCGGCGTGCGCTCGCCGTCGAGGTACGGCAGCAGCACGAGTCCGCCAGCGCCCGGCGCGGCGGCGAGGGCGAGTGAGTCGAACTCGTCGTGCTCGACGCCCAGGAGTCGCCGCGCCGCCTCGGTGACCTTCGTCGCGTTGAGCGTGCACACCAGCGGGAGGTGGCGCCCGGTGGCGTCGGCGAACCCGGCGACGATGCCCGACGGATCGGCGACCGGGTCGTCGCTGACCGAGTACACGGTGCCCGACGTCCCGATCGACACGGCCACGTCGCCGGAGCGCAGCCCGACGCCCAGCGCCCCCGCCATGTTGTCGCCCGTGCCCACGCCGACCATCGCGCCGCGCCACTCGCCGGCGACCTCACGCGGGCCGAGCACCACCGGCACCACGTCGGACCAGTCCCGATCACCGTCGACGACGGCGAGCAGGTCGTCGCGGTAGCTGCCCGTCGCCGCCGACCAGTAGCCCGTCCCTGATGCGTCGCCGCGGTCGGTGACGAGCCGCCCGGTCAGCTTGAACGTCAGCCAGTCGTGGGGCAGGACGACGTGGGCCAGCCGCCGCCACGTCTCGGGCTCGCTGCGATGGAGCCACGAGAGCTTGGTGATCGTGAAGCTGGCGACGGGCACCGAACCACACGCGTCGGCCCATGCCTGGCGCCCGCCGGGGAGCTGGCCGATCAGCCACGCCGCGTCCGGCGCCGACTCGGTGTCGTTCCAGAGCTTGGCCGGCCGGAGCACCTCGCGCTGCTCGTCGAGGGCGACCATGCCGTGCTGCTGGCCGGCCACGCTGATCGCCGCCACAGCGGGCGAGCCGGCCTCCCGCCACGCCGCCTCGAACGCCGTCCACCACGCCGCCGGGGCCTGCTCGGACCGTGGCGGCTGCGTCGGCGGGTGCGGCGACGAGCCGTGCCCGACGACGCGTCCGGTGTCGAGGTCGCGGATCTCGACCTTGGTTGCCGAGGTCGACGAGTCGACGCCGGCGACGAGCGCCATCAGCGGACGCGGGCCACGTAGCTGGCGACCAGGTTCTCGAGTCGCTCCTGCCCGCCCGACACCCGTCCCGGCTCACCACGATCGAGCGTGCGGTCGTGCAGCGTCGACAGCGTGGCCGGCCCGTCGAGGATCGACCGGCCGAGCTCGCCGTCCCAGTCCGCGTAGCGGTCGGCGCGGTAGGCGTCGAGCTCGTCGCGGACCGCCGCGGCGACCAGCAGCGCCCGCGCCATCGTGTCCATCCCGCCGATGTGGGCGTAGAACAGGTCGGTCCGGTCGATCGACTGCCGGCGCAGCTTGGCGTCGAAGTTCAGCCCGCCGGTCGTGAACCCGCCGGCGCGCAGGATCTCGAGCATGCCGAGCGCCATCTGCTCGACGGAGACGGGGAAGCGGTCGACGTCCCAGCCGAGCCGGTCGTCGCCGGCGTTGGCGTCGATCGACCCGAAGATGCCGGCGTTGACCGCGGTGGCGATCTCGTGGGCGAAGTCGTGGCCCGACAGCGTGGCGTGGTTGACCTCGATGTTGACCTTGATCTCGTCGGCGAGGCCGTAGCGCTGCAGGAAGGCGTGCACGCCGGCGACGTCGTAGTCGTACTGGTGCTTGGTCGGCTCGAACGGCTTCGGCTCGAGCAGGATGGCGCCGGTGAACCCGATGGCGTGCTTGTGCTCGACGACCATCGACAGGAACCGGGCGAGCTGATCGAGCTCGCGCCGCAGGTCGGTGTTGAGCAGCGTGTCGTAGCCCTCCCGCCCGCCCCACAGCACGTAGTTCTGCCCGCCGAGCCGGTGGGTCGCGTCGAGGCAGTGGGCGACCTGGGCGGCGGCGTAGGCGAAGACCTCGGGGTCGGGGTTGGTGGCCGCGCCCGGCTTGGTAGCGCGGGTTGGAGAACAGGTTGGCGGTGCCCCACAGCAGCTGCACGCCGGTGCGCTCCTGGTGCTCGGCCGCGTGGTCGACCATCTCGTCGAGCAGGGCGACCGACTCCTTGAACGACCCGCCCTCCGGCGCGATGTCGCGGTCGTGGAAGCAGTAGAAGGGCGCACCGAGCTTGGCGAAGAACTCGAACGCGGCCGCCATCTTCTGGCGCGCCGCCTCCATCGGATCGGCGCGTCGGCGCGAACGTCGGGTGCCACGGGCGGTCGAGCGTCCCGGCGCCGAAGATGTCGAAGCCGTCCCAGTTGAAGGAGTGCCAGTAGCAGACGGCGAACCGGAGGTGGTCCTCCATCCGCCGCCCGGCGACGACGCGGTCGGCGTCGTAGCAGTGGAAGGCCAGCGGGTTGTCGCTGTCGGGTCCCTCGTAGGGGATCCGCTCGGTGACCTCGGTGAAGAACTCGGCCATCGCATGCCCTGCTTTCAGCGTCCGGTCATTCGTGGAACTCGGCGATGTCGCTCGCCGTCAGCTCGTCGGGCTGCTTGCCCATGATGATCATCGCCAGCACCTCGTCCTTGGTGACGTCGTGCTTGTTCACGGTGCCGACGAGGTCGCCCGTGAGCATCACGCTGATGCGGTCGGCGAGGTCGAACACGTCGTGGATGTCGTGGCTGATGAGGAAGATCCCGATCCCCTCCGACTTCAGCTGGGCGACGAGCTCGTGCACCTGGCTCGTCTCGGCCGGCCCGAGCGCGGCCGTCGGCTCGTCCATGATCAGGATGCGGGCGTTGAAGTGGATGGCGCGGGCGATGGCGACCGCCTGGCGCTGGCCGCCGGACAGCGAGCTGACCGCGGTCTTGAGGTTCGTGAACCGCGGGTTGAGGCGGCGCATGACCTCGCGCGTCGCCGACGCCATGGCCGAGTCGTCGAGCGCCCCCGTGCCCGTCAGCATCTCCCGGCCGAGGAAGACGTTGGCCGCCGCGTCCATGTTGTCGGCCAGCGCCAGCGTCTGGTAGATCGACTCGATCCCGGCCGCCCGGGCGTCGCGCGGGTTGTTGATCGGTGTGACCTGGCCGTCGATGAGGATCTCGCCGGCGTTCGCCGGATGGGCGCCGGACAGGACGCGCATCAGCGTCGACTTGCCGGCGCCGTTGCCGCCGACGAGGGCGACGACCTCACCGGCGTGGAGGTCGACGCTGACGCCGTCGACGGCGTGGACGCCGCCGAAGGACACCCGGATGTTGCGCATCTCGACCAACGGGACGGGCGCGCCAACCGCGGGCAGCGTCGGTCACGACGACCGCCTACGCAGCGCCGAGTCCAGACCGACCGCGGCGACGAGCACGATGCCGACCACGATGTCCTGGGCCGGCGCGTCGACCTTGAGCAGCACCATGCCCGAGCGCAGCGACTGCATCACCACCGCGCCGATCACCGCGCCGGGGATCGTCCCGACGCCACCGGAGAACGACGTGCCGCCGATCACCGCGGCCGAGATCACGTCGAGCTCGTTCTGCACGCCGAGGCTCGTCACGGCGGCGTTGAGGCGGGCCGTCTGGACCGCCGCGCTGACCGCGCACAGGACGCCCATCAGCACGAACGTGAACATGATCGTCCGCCGCACGTTGATGCCGCTGAGCTTGGCCGCCTCCGGGTTGCCGCCGATGGCGAAGACGTAGCGGCCGAAGCGCCGGCGCCGCGCGAGGTACGTCATCAGCGAGGGCGACGCCGATCATGATCACGACCGGGTACGCCACGCCGGTCGGGATCTTCAGACCACCGGGCGGCTCGACGATGCCGTGGGCGGCGGCGTACACCTTGGCGAGCTGCGGCGGCCACGGGTAGCTGTTGGCGACCCAGACCGCGGCGAGCACGAAGAGACCACCGAGCACGCCGAGCCCGATGTCGACGCCGAGCGGACGCAGCGCGAAGCGGTAGCGCTGACGGCGGCGCCGGGCCGCCACGATGCTGTAGGCGATGCCGGCACACGCCAGCCCGCCGAGCAGCCAGCTCTTCCACTCGCCGAGCGAGCCGCGCGTGCCCCCGCCGAGCAGCTGGAACGTCTTGTCGAGCGGGGCCAGCGTCTGGCCCTGCTGGTAGCGGAAGATCAGGCCCCGCCAGACGAGGAACCCGCCGAGCGTGACGATGAACGAGGGCACCCCGATGTACGAGACGATGAAGCCCTGGACGCCCCCGATCGCGGCACCGAAGGCGAGGCCGACGAGCGAGGGCGAGGATCCACGTGTACCACCGGTCGAACCCGAGGCCGAGCGAGTTGGGGATCCACTCGGTCTGGACCATCGCCATCGTGTAGCCGAGGAAGCCGAGCAGGGACCCGACCGACAGGTCGATGTTGCGGGACACGATGATCAGCACCATGCCCGTCGCCATGATGGCGATCGACGCGCTCTGGACCGACAGGTTCCACAGGTTGCGGGCGGTCAGGAAGTCGCCGCCGGACAACAGGTGGAAGCCGATCCAGATGACCGCCAGCGCCACCACCATGCCGAACAGGCGCACGTCGATCTCGGTCGACGCCACCATCGAGCGGACGCCTCGTCCGGCTGGCGCCGCCGGACGAGGCGTGGTCGCAGTCGCCTCGACTGTCATGAGGCCACCGCGGTCGGCACCGCGCCCTGCGCCGACTCGTCAACGCAGGACGCGAACGCCACCGCTCCTCCCGTCAGGCGCAGGCCGCGACGGCAGTGCCCGTCACGCCCTGGCAGAGCGCGGCCTTGTCGATCCAGCCGGCGTCCAGCACGACGTCGAGGTTCTCGGTCGTGATCGGTTGCGGCTTGAGCAGGACCGTCGTGAGGTCGTTGCCGTCCGGTGACTTGAACTGCTCGGTCCCCGGAACGCTCTTGACGTCGGGGTTGGCGCAGAGCGCCACGGCAGCCTCGCCGGCGGCCGTCCCGAGCTCGCGGGAATCCTTCCAAACGCTGACCGTCTGGGTCCCGAGGGCGACCCGGTTGAGGGCGGCCTTGTCGCCGTCCTGGCCGGAGACCGGGACCTGCCCGGCGAGGCCCTGGGCAGTGAGGGCGGCCACGACGCCGCCGGCCATCGAGTCGTTCTCGGAGAGCACGGCTTGCACGTCGTTGTTGCTCGCCGTGAGGAACTGCTCCATCTCGGTCTGCGCCTGCGACGGCATCCCAGTTGTCGGTGTACGTCTCGCCGACGATCTTGATGTCGCCAGCCTTGACGGCGTCGCCGATGATCTCCTCGTAGCCGCCGCGCAGGAAGTCGGCGTTGGCGTCGGCCGCGTTGCCCTTGATGATGACGTAGTTGCCCTTGGGAACCTTGGCGAAGATCTCGCGGGCCTGCATCCGACCGACCTCGACGTTGTCGAACGTCGCGTACAGCACGCGCCGGATCCTCGATCAGGCGGTCATAGGCGATCACCGGGATCCCGTTCGACGTGGCGTTGGCCACCGACGGCTTGATGGCGGTGCCGTCCTGGGCCAGGATGATCAGCACGTTGGCGCCCTGCGAGATCAGGTTCTCGACGTTGCTGGCCTGCGTCTCGGCCGACGACTTGGCGTCGTTCGACACGTAGCTGCCGCCGCCCTCCTCGATCGCCGCCTTGATCGCCGGCTCGTCCCACTTCGCCCAGCGCTCCTCCTGGTAGTTGTTCCACGAGACGCCGACGACGCAATCGCCGCCGCCGCCGGCCGTCGTGGTGGCTGACGCTCCTCCCGCCGTCGTGGTGGCCGCCGTCCTCCCGCCGTCGTGGTGGCGGCCCCGCCGCCCGCCGTCGTGGTGGCTGCCGCGCCCCCCGCCGCCGTGGTGGCGCTGCCGGAGTCGTCGTCGTCACCGCACGCGGCGACCAGGACCAGTGCCGCGCCCATGATGAGCGCGGCCGTTCGACGTACGTGCATGTGGGTCTCCTCCCCCGATGCGTGGCGCGGGCCACGATGGGACCGCGAGAACTTGCTCATGTGCTGTGTACCCCCCCTTGTTCTGTGACCGAGTGGACCCGCGAGCGCAGTCGCTGCGACGGGTCGCTGGAACCAACTCGCCGGATCGGCGAGGAGCGGCTCGAACGCCAGCTCGGCGGCGCCGAGCACGGCGGCGTCGGCGCCGAGCGTCGCCGGCACGATCTCGACGAGCGCACGCGGCGCGCCGAGTGCGCGCTGGTCGAGCGTGGCTTCGATGGTCGCGGCGACGAAGCGGTGGAGGCTGGCCAGGTGGCCGCCGAGCACGACGCGCGCCGGGTTGAGCATGTTGACGAGGCCGGCGAGTCCGATGCCCAGCCAGCGCCCGACATCGGCGAGCGCGGCGAGCGCCGTGGCATCGCCGGCGGCCGCCTGGGCGAGCACACCTTCGACGGCTGCTCGGCCACCGTCGACGGGCCAACCGGCGCGCGCCAACAGGGCCGGCTCGCCGACCTCGGTCTCCCAGCAGCCGATCGAACCGCAGCGGCACGTGGAGCCGGACACGGGGTTGACCGGCATGTGCCCGACCTCGCCGCCGAACCCGGCGATCCCGGTCAACGGCCGGCCGCCGACGATGAGCCCCCCGCCGAGACCGACTTCCCCAGACAGGAAGATGACGTCCTCGGCGCCGGCCGCGGCGCCCCGACGTTGCTCGGCGAGGGCACCGAGGTCGGCCTCGTTGGCGACGGCGATCGGCACGGCGGCACCGAACGCCGCAGTCAGGGCCTGCCCGAGCGGGACGTCGCGCCATCCGAGGTTGGGAGCGGCCGACACGAAGCCGTCGTCACGCCGCACGACGCCGACGACGGCCATCCCGATCCCGACGAGCGCATGGTGCTGCCATGACGTCGCCACGCCGTCGGCCAGTTGGCGCAGGTCGGCGACGATGTCGTCGACGGTGAGGTGACCCCGCGGGCGGTCGACGCGCACGAGGTCGATCACGTTGCCGCCGAGGCCGACCACCGCCACCGCGAGGGAATCGACGGCGATCTCGAGGGCCAGCACGACGGCGCGCTCCGGCGCGAGGTGGACGAGCGGTGAGGGCCGGCCCGGCAGACCCAGCGACTCCCCTCGCTCCTCGACGACGAGGCCGGCCGTGACGAGGTCGCCGACGAGCCGGCGGATGCCGCTGCGGGTCAGGCCGGTGCGCTCGCCGAGCTCGGTGCGCGACAGCGGTCCCTCGGCGTGCAGCGCCCGCACCAGCGCGCTCAGGTTGGCGCGCCGAATGCTCTCGCTGCGCTGCCCCTTGTCACTCCCCATTGTCCCCGACCATCGTCCCCCGAGTCCCCGAACGCCGGCTCACCGAGTTTGTGCCTCGCGGGCGCAAACTCGTGGAGCACACACTTCACGACTCCCGCGGCGGTGTCAAGCACCCGCCGCGCCGAATGGCGGCCCGAGTCGCGCGCGCTCGGCTCCTGTGGTTCAATCCGCTCGTGCGGGGGCTCGCGGGCAGTGCAGCGGTGGCGATCGTCGCGCTCGGCGCGGCCGCTGGATGCGGAGGCGGCGACGCCGCGCCGGCAGCGACCGACCCGCCGCACTTCGTGGCCGACGACGGCGGCATCGATCACCGCTACGAGGGGGACTTCCAGTACTTCGTCGGCGGTGGCGTGGCGGCGTTCGACTGCGACGACGACGGCCGCAGCGAGCTGTTCCTGGCCGGCGGCAGCGCGCCGGCGGCGCTCTACCACAACGACAGCCCGACGGGTGGGGCGCTGGCGTTCTCCCGCGTGCCGTCGCCGGTCACCGACCTAGAAGCGGTCACCGGCGCCTATCCCCTCGACATCGACGGCGACGGCCACACCGATCTCGCCGTGCTGCGCGCCGGCCAGGACGAGATCCTGCGCGGCCTGGGCGGCTGCCGCTTCGAACGCGTCGACGAGTCGCTCGGCATCCACGACGGCGACACGTGGACCGTCGCGTTCAGCGCGACGTGGGAGGGATCGAACGAGCTGCCGACGCTGGCGTTCGGCGGGTACCTCGAACCGGATCGCCAGTCGTGTGCCGAGAGCCGGCTGCTGCGGCCCACCGCAACCGGCGACGGGTACGCGCCGGCGGTAGCGCTGGCCCCGGGCTACTGCACGTTGTCGATGCTGTTCAGCGACTGGAGCCGCACCGGCCGGCGCGACCTGCGGATGACGAACGACCGGCAGTACTACCGCGACGGGAGCGACCAGCTGTGGCACGTCGGGCCCGGCGAGGCTCCCCGGCTGTACACCGAGGCCGACGGGTGGCGCCCGCTCCAGGTGTGGGGCATGGGCATCGCCAGCGAGGACGTCACCGGCGACGGCTACCCGGACGTGTTCCTCACGAGCCAGGGCGACAACAAGCTGCAGACCCTCGCCGCCGGGCCCGACCAGCCGACGTACGAGGACATCGCGCTCTCACGCGGGGCGACCGCCCATCGGCCGTTCACGGGCGGCGACGTGCTGCCGTCGACGGCCTGGCACGATCAGTTCGCCGACGTCAACAACGACGGCATCAGCGACCTGTTCATCGCCAAGGGCAACGTCGAGGCCGAGGACGGGTACGCCACGCGCGACCCCAGCAACCTGTTGATCGGGCAGGGCGACGGCACGTTCGAGGAGGGCGCCGAGGCCGCCGGGATCCTCAGCTACGAGCGGGCCCGTGGTGCTGCGCTCGTCGACCTCAACCTCGACGGGCTGCTCGACCTCGTCGTCGTCAACCGCGCCGCCCCCGTGGCGGTGTGGCGCAACGTCGGTGGCGGCGATGCCGAGCGGACCGCGCCGCTGGGCTCGTGGGTCGCCATCCGCCTCCACCAGCCGACGGGCAACGTCGACGCCATCGGTGCGTGGGTCGAGACCCGGGTCGGCGACCGCACCACGGTCCACGAGGTCACGGTGGGCGGCGGCCACGCCAGCGGGCAGCTCGGCTGGATCCACACCGGACTCGGACGCGCCAACAGCGCAGAGGTGCGCGTGCACTGGCCCGACGGCGAGATCGGTCCGTGGATGACACTCGGGGCGAACCAGTTCGCCACGATCGAGCGAGGCGCGACCCAGGCCACCACGTGGACGCCGCAGTCCTAGGATCGCGTGCACCGATGGGGGCGCTGCGGGGGGAGATGTGACCAGCCGGACACTGGTGCTCGGCACGAGCGCCTATCCCGTGATCCTGCCCAACACCCGCGATCCGCGGTTGCACGTCGCCGCGGTCATCATCACGATCCACGTTCTGGGGCAGGTCGTGCTCGGCTTCCACGTGAGCGTGCCGCAGATCCTCGCCGCCATCCTGACGTGCGCCGTCCTCGAGGTGGCCCTGACGTTCCGAGCCCGGCGGACGTTCGTCTGGCCGGCCAGCGCGATGTTGACCGGGAGCGGCGTCGCGCTCATCCTGCGCGTGCCGGGCACACCGGACGATGCCTGGAGCACGCACAAGTGGTACCTGTTCGCCGGGATCGCCGCCTTCTCCCTGTTGACGAAGTACGTGATCCGGTATCGGGGCGCCCACCTGTTCAACCCGTCGAACATCGGCCTCGTCGTCGCCTTCGTCGTGCTCGGGAGCCAGCGGATCGAACCGCTCGACTTCTGGTGGGCGCCGTTGGACGGCTGGATGGTGGTGGCCTACGCCGTCATCCTCGGCGGCGGGCTGCTGATCACGGGGCGGCTGCACCTCCTCGCCGCGGCGGCGACGTTCTGGATCGCGCTCGCCGTCGGCGTCGGCGTGCTCGCCGCGGCGGGCCACTGCATCACGGCGCGCTGGGCGTTCGCCCCCGTGTGCGGGTTCGACTACTGGCGGGTGATCGTCACGTCGCCCGAGGTCCTGATCTTCCTCTTCTTCATGATCACCGACCCCAAGACGGTGCCGGCCGGGCGGGTCGGGCGGGTGGCGTTCGGGCTGCTCGTCGCCGTCGCCAGCACGCTGCTCATGGCACCGCAGACCGACGAGTTCGGCACGAAGGTCGCCTTGCTCGGCGGGCTCGTGGTGATCTGCGCGTGTCGTCCGCTCATCGATCGACTGGTCCCGGCGCCGCGGTCGGACGCCGATCGACCGAGCCGCTTCGCGACGCGACTGGCGACGGGCGGCCGCGACCACGCTCCCTGGCGTGTCGTCGCCCGCGTCGGGTTGATCGCCACCGTGGTCGTCGCCGTCGGCGTCGCGGTCGTGGTCGCCGGCTCGCCGGCGCGCGGCACGCCCGTCCTCGCCGCGGACGACGTCCTCGGGCGGGTGCCCCACGACGTCGACCCGGCGACGTTCCCCGAGATCTCGGTCGAGCAGGACGTCTCGGACTGGAACCACGAGATCGCCGGGCCGGTCGCCAGGCAGCTCGTCTTGAACCTGGCCGAGAACCTCGAGCTCGAGAACCAGGCGCTGCTGCGCGCCGATGCCACGATCCTGACCGCGGTCGACCACGGCGATCGCCTCGACGAGATGCGCGGTCGGCTGTCGACGGCCGCGGCGACGGGCGTGACCGTCATCGAGCGGTACCTGATCGACGACGTCAACGTGACGCTGCTCGTGCCGTTCGGCAAGCAGGACGGCCTGAGCCTGGGCCTCGAGTCGCGGGGCACGGTCACCGAGGAGACGTACGACGCGGGCGGGCACCTGCAGGCGCGCGTGTCGTCACCGTTCGCCACGACGTTCGCCGTCCGCCAGGTGACCGGCGGACGCTGGCTCAACGTCGCCGAGCTCCCACCGGGTGGCGACGACTGATGCCGGTCGACCGCCATGGCATCGCCGCCCTGCACCACCGCCTGCTCACGGACCTGGCCGGCCCCGGTGACTGGTGGGACGGCGCGGCGCGCCGGGCGATCATCGAGGAGGCGCGAGCAGCCAATGGCGGCGGGCCGACTGGCCGCCGAGCGTTGCCCGCCGCCGCCGTCGAGGTGATCGATCGCGTCGTGAACGACTCCGGGCGGCTCACGCACCGCTGGGCCGACGCCCAGATCGCGGTGCTCGGTGACGGCCCGTACGCCGAGATCGTCGGCGTGACCGCGATCGTGACGGCGCTGGACGTCACCACCCGCGCGATCGGCGATCGCCCCCTCGAGCTGCTGGCGCCACACGACGGAGCGCCGGCGGCCGAACGTCCCGACGGGATGGGCGATGTCGGGGCGTGGATCCCGATGACCGAGGAGAAGGCCCTCGCCAACGTGTCACGCGCGCTGTCGCTCGTGCCGCGCACCAACGCGACCTGGCGCGCCCTCGTGACCGAGTCGTACAGCCGCGGCCCCCAGATGCTCGAGCTGACGTGGGAGCGCGCCCTCACCCGGCCCCAGATCGAGCTCGTCGCGGCGCAGGTGTCGCTGCTCCAGGAGTGCTTCTATTGAACGTCGAGCCACACGGCGCTGCTCCGTGCGAGCAGCACAGCGCTCGGGACCACGATCGACGTCGGGGCGGCCCTCGACGGCGGCGCCGGGATCCCGCACGGCGACGTCCTCCTCAGGTTCGCCGCCGCCGCCCATCGTGACGATCCCGATCTGCCGACCGCCCGCCGGGCAGTCCTGGCCGCCGTCGGGTCCGCTGGTCTGCTCGAGGCGTGCCTGACGGTGGGCGCGTTCAACGGGCTGACGCGGGTGGCCGACGCGACGGGCATCCCGCTCGACGGTGGCACCCTGGCGGCGACCACCGACATGCGGGCCGAGCTCGGTCTGAACGAGATGGCCGGGGCCCAGAGCACGGCCACCGCCGCGCTCACCAGCGGTTCGACGCGTCTCCCCACGACCGTCCGTGACCTCTTCGCCGATTAGTGCCGCGTGCGGCGCACCATCGGTTCAGCCCGCCTGCTCGAGGGTGCGGGCGGCCACGTGCCGATAGGGCTCGAGCGGCCAGGCGCGAGCCCCAACTGCTGTCCGCTCCTCGCTCGCCGCCGCCAGCAGCTCGCGGGCGCGCCGTGGATCGCCGCTCGCCACGCTGGCGGCGAGCAGCTCCAGGCCGAGCAGGTGGGCGTACGGTCGCCCGTCGAGCTCGGCATCGGCGACGACCTCCCGCGCGACGGCGGCCGCTCCTGTGGCGTCGCCGTCGACCAGGTCGACGAACGCGCACGCCAAGCGGCGTTGCAGGAGCGTCTCGGCCGTTCCGAGCTGTCGGCTGAGGAGCTCGTCCCGGCACGACCGGGCCACGGTGATCTCACCGCTGAGCGCTGACACGATGGCCAGTCCGGTCAGTGCGGCCGAGAGGTGCGTGAGGTCGTGCTCGCGGGTGAACGTCTCCATCCGGACGAACAGCTCGCTCGCCAGCGCGGTCTCACCGCGAGCCAAGGCGGCGTAGGCGGCGACCTCGACGGCATGGGCGATGAGATCGGTGTCCTCACTCCGCTCGGCCATGTCGAGGGCGGACGCCGCCCAGGACGCCGCCGACTCGACGCGTCCCGCCATCAACGCGCACCAGGCACGTTCGTGCTCGATCCGCATCCGCAGGAGCCAGTTGGGGTTCGACGCCGTGGCGCGGGTGAGGAGCTCGTCGCCCTCGTCGAACCGGGCCTGGAGGATGCACACGTCCGCCAGGGTCGTCAGCGCGTCGGCGACGTACGCACCGCCCGTCTCCTCGAGCAACGCGATGGCGTCCCAGAGCGTCGGCTCCAGCCCGTCCACCCGGCCACTCTCGAACTCGACGCCCGCCCGGGTCGCCCGGACATGGCCGAGCAGCTGACGGTCGCCCAGGTCGATGGCGTCGGCTTCCGCCGAGGCGAGCAGCCGGAACGCGCGCTCATCGTCGCGATGGTCCTCGGCGGCGATGATCGCCTGGCGCCGCAGCACCATGCCCCGCAGCGAGCTCGGCGCCGCGGCCTGCGTGACGAGCGCGGTCATCCATCGATCGAGCGTCCCGCGCTGCGTGGCCCCGTGCCACGCCGGGAACAGGTCGTACACGAGGCGGAGACCGAGGGTGGTCTGCTCCGTTGCCACGGCGTGCTCCACGGCGGTGCTGTACAACGCGTGATCTCTCGCGATCTCGCCCTCCACCCCGTCCGCAGGGGCCTCGTGACCGCCCAGCCCGGCCAGCTCGCCGATGCAGTGGACGACCAGCGCGTCGAGCACGGCCTGGTGCTCGTCCACCGCGGTGGCGTCGCGCGCCACGGCCCGGATCATCTCGAGCAGCCGGTAGCGGGTCGATCCGGTGCGGTGCTCGGCGGTCACCAACGACTGGGCGACCAGGGAGGGCATCGCCGCGACCACCGCCCGACCGCCGTCGTTTCCCACGGCGCCCACGGCGATGGCGGTGGCCAGGCGGAAGCTGCCCGGCAGGACCGCCAAGCGGCACAGCAGCCGCCGTTCTGCGTCGCCGACCATGCGCAAGCTCCACTCGATCGCCGCCCGCACCGTGCGGTGACGATCCGGGCCACGCCGGGCGGCATCCCCCAACCCGGCCAAGTCGGATCGCAACAGGGCGGAGATCTCGCCGACCGAGAACGTCGTCACGCGAGCCGCGGCGAGCTCGATCGCCAACGGGACACCGTCGAGCAGATCGATCACGACGTCGATCTCCTCACGGAGCCGGTCGTCCACGATCAGGTCCCCTCGCGCGGCCAGCGCTCGGTCGACGAACAACGTGGCCGCCGCACCGTGCGGTGCGCTCGACAGCGGCGCGACGGCAACGACCTCCTCACCGGCGACGCGCAACGCGGCCCGGCTCGTCGCCAGGACGGAGGACGTCGGGCACCGGGCGAGGACGTGGTCGACCAGCGACGCAGCGCCGTCGAGCACGTGCTCGCAGTTGTCGACCACGAGCAGCGCCGGCGCCGACCCCAGGACCGTCTCGATGCCCGCCAGGGGCGGGAGGGCGGGATCAGCGCTCAACGCCTCGGCGGCTGCCGCGTGCACGTCGCCGTCGGCCGTCGCTCCGGTCAGATCCACGAAGCAGACCCGCGACGCCCACGTGGACGCCACCGCGACCGCGAGACGGGTCTTGCCGACTCCGGCCGGTCCGACGAGGGTCACCAGGCGACCGGCGTCGAGGTGCGCGGCGACCGACGCGAGCTCGGGTGACCTCCCGACGAACGACGTCCTCCACACCGGAAGCGCGGGCGCTGACGCGGCGATGCCGGCGATCGGTCGGTGCCGCGGGCGCAGCGCCGGATGGACGAGTCGCCAGACGTGCTCGGGCTGGGCGAACCCCCGCAGCAGGACGAGGCCTTCGTCGGCCAGGGACGCGCCAACGGGCAGCTCGTGGCCGACGCCCGTCACCGCGGCCTCCGACAAGAACACCTCCCCGCCCGCCGCCAGCCCGCGGAGACGCGCGCAGCGGTGCACCTCGAGTCCGAACAGTCCGTCGGGCGTCGCAGTGACGTCGCCGACGTGGACGGCGCTGCGCACCGCCACCGGCTCGCCGGCGGGCCACGGCTCGTGGGCCATCCGCTCGTTCACGTCGAGCGCCGCGGCGACCGCCCCAGACGCCGACCGGAACAGGACGAGCGCGCTGTCACCCTCACCTTGGCTCGTCGAGACCTGTCCGCCGTGTTGGCCGGCGACCAGCATGATCAGTTCGGCAACTCGCCCGAGCGCGGCGACGCCTGCGTTCCCCTGTCGGACCAGCAGGCCCGTGGACGCCTCGACATCAGTGAGCAGCAAGGCGACCTCGCGGGCCTCCACGCGGGCGACGCTACCGGCAGCCTCACGGCCTCGCATCAGCCGGCTGGGCGCTTGTCAGTTCGATGTCAGTACTGTTTCGTATCGCAAACATCGCGTAACGTGGCCGATGTGCCCGGGGGGAGTTGGGACCCACCGCGATCTCGCCGTCTGCGGCGCATCGCCATCGGACTGGTACTCGCCGCGTCTGTCGTCGTGGCGGCGAGCCCGGCGGCGGCTGCGCCGACCTCGGCGGTCGCGCTGACGCCGACCAGCACCCCAGCACACTCGGGAAGCGGCCGGCGGATCGTGTACGACCGCGCCAAGCAGCGGGTGTGGGCCATCGACGCCAAGGGCCGGGTGGTCAACACCCACCGAGTGTCGGGCCGCTTGCACGAGCCGGCCGCCGGCACGTACCGCGTCTTCTCGCGCTCGCAGTCGACGTACTCGAAGGACAACCCAGCGGTGACCTGGAACTACATGGTGCGCTTCGCCAAGGGCCCGGGCGGCGGCAACATCGGGTTCCACGAGATCCCGACCAAGCGTGGTCGGCCCCTGCAATCGACGGCGCAGCTCGGGCAGCCCTTGTCCGCGGGATGCGTGCGCCAGTCGCATGACGACGCGCTGTGGATCTGGAACTGGGCCGGCGTCGGCACCAAGGTGGTCGTGCTCTAACCGAGGGCCGGCCGGAGGGTTGTCGGGGCCTCCAGGGCACCGCTCGCCCGCCCGGCGTAGCGATGCCCTGGGGCCTCCGACGCTTCGACCTTCCGTTGCAGCGTGAGGTGTCAGCGTGATTGCCCGCCCGCCGGTCCGAGGACCGACGCCGCCCGTCTGTGTCCTCAGCGAGGTCGGGGCACCGTCCGCCACGGCCCCCCGCTCTCGTCGAGGACAGGTCTCATGTTGACAGACTCGTCAACTCCTGTGAACCCGTGGAACCCCGTGTTCGTCCGATTCTCGGGCGACACCTGTCACTGAGGCGGGTGGCAGAACGCCCGATGCGCTCCCCGTTCGGGTGACAGAGATCGAACGGCGTCCCACAACCCGTGCCGAGGGCCGCACGGGGTTTCCCGGATGCCCTCGCGGTGGGCGGCCGTCATCATGACCATCGACCGTTGTCGTCCACGGCGGACGGATGCTCGGTGGCCTCGGCCACGAATCGAGCACGGTGGTGGTGAACGGACGCCCGCCTGTTCAACACCCCTGTCCGCGACGGACGCACGAGAGACGACGGCGGGGTGGTGACAACCTGATGAGCCGGCAGCGGTGGACCCGCCCGGACACCGCGAGCAGCTCATCGGCGCAACGAATCGGAATGGGAACTTGCCCGCTCCTGTCCGAGGTCGTGGCCGCCATCCCGCCGTCGTCGCACACCCCCTCCCCCGAGCTCGCCGCCGGCCGCCGCGAACTGGCCGGATCCGCCAACTGTTCACCGTGGCGGCCACCAGGTGGCCGCCAGCGCGAACAGTTGGCGGGAAGGGACGCTCAGCGGGCGCTGACCATGGCCCGCAGCGACTGGCGCAGCGACTGCGTCGTGGCCACGACGGCCGACGGCTCGTACCCGCAGTGGGCCATGCAGTTGTTGCACCGCGGGTCCTTGCCGCGGCCGTAGCTGTCCCAGTCCGTCGTCTCGACGAGCTCCTGGTAGCTGCCCACGTACCCGTCGCTCATCAGGTAGCAGGGCTTCTGCCACCCGAGCACCGAGTACGACGGGATCGCCCACGCCGTGCACGAGAAGTCGACGCGGCCCTCGAGGAAGTCGAGGAACAACGGGCTGTGGTTGAGGCGCCACTTGCGCCGCCGGCCGTCGGAGAAGGCCTGCCGGAACAGCTCCTGGGTCTGCGTCACGCCGAGGAAGTGCTCCTGGTCGGGCGCCTTCTCGTAGGCGTAGCCGGGCGAGATCATCATGGCGTCGACACCGAGGTCGTCGTTCAGGAAGTCGAGCACGTCGCGGACCGTCTTCGGCGAGTCGGTGTTGAAGAACGTCGAGTTGGTGGTGACGCGGAAGCCCTGCTCACGGGCGGCCCTGATCGCGGCGACGGCGATGTCGAACACCCCTTCGCGGTCAACGGCCTCGTCATGTCGCTCGCGCAGCCCGTCGATGTGGATGACGAACGAGAAGTACGGCGACGGCGAGAAGCGGTCGAGGCGGCGCTCCATCAGCACCGCGTTCGTGCAGAGGTAGACGAAGATCTTGCGCTCGACGAGGGTGGCGATCATGCGGTCGATCTCCGGGTGCAGCAGCGGCTCGCCGCCGGCGATCGAGACCATCGGCGCCCCGCACTCCTCCATCGCGGCGAGCACGTCTTCCACGCTCAGTCGCTTGCGGAGGATGTCGGTGGGGTGCTGGATCTTGCCGCAACCGGGGCAGGCCAGGTTGCACGCGAAGAGCGGCTCGATCTCGACGATCAGCGGGAACTTGTCCCGGCCGGCGAGCTTCTGCTTCATGAGGTACTGGCCGACGCGCAGGTTCTGGCGCAGGGGGATGGGCACTAGCGGACCTCCACGGGAAGTGTGAACTGGACGTCCTCGTCGACGGACGGCGTGCTCGGCGACGCGCACCCGGCCCAGGCTGGCCAGGCGCTCGACGACGCGCTGGACGAGGTGCTCGGGGGCCGACGCACCCGCCGTCACGCCCACACGGCGGACGCCGGCGAGCCACGCCAGGTCGACCTGGCTCTCGTCCTCGACGAGGTGGGCGGCGACGCCGTCTCGGCGGGCCACCTCGACGAGGCGGTTGGAGTTGGACGAGTTGACCGATCCGACGACGAGCATCAGGTCGACGCGACCGACGAGCTCGCGCACGGCCAGCTGACGGTTCTGGGTGGCGTAGCAGATGTCGTTGGCCCGGGGTCCGACGACGCTCGGGAACCGCTCGCGCAGCCGCTCGATGACGGCCGCCGTCTCGTCGAGGGCGAGCGTCGTCTGGGTGAGGTAGGCGATCCGATCCGGATCCGGCACGGCCAGCTCGGCGACCTCTTCGGGCGTGGCGATCACGTGGATCGCCTCCGGCGCCTCGCCGCGGGTGCCGGCGATCTCCTCGTGGTCCTCGTGGCCGATCAGCACGATCGAGTAGCCGGCGTCGCGACGGGTGCGCACCTCGGCGTGGACCTTGGCGACGAGCGGGCACGTGGCGTCGATGACCTGCAGGTCGCGACGGGCGGCCTCGGCCCGGACGAGGGGCGACACGCCGTGGGCCGCCAGCACGGTGACCGCTCCCTGCGGCACGTCGTCGAGCTCCTGGACGAACACCGCGCCCGCCGCCGCGAGGTCCTCGACCACGTGGGTGTTGTGGATGATCTGGCGGCGCACGTAGACCGGCGCGCCGTGCAGCTCCAGCGCCCGGCGGACGGTGGCGATGGCCCGCTCGACGCCGGCGCAGAAGGAGCGGGGCTGGGCGAGGAGGACCTCGCGCGGCGCCACCGCAGCGGCCCACGTGTCGAACACCGGGGCGATCCGGCGCAGCACCTTGTAGGCGATCAGCCCGTTGCGCAGCACCCGCGGGTCGAAGAGCTCGTGTCCCGGCGCATCGCTGAGCACCCGGACGATGGCGATGCGGGTCGGATCGGTGGCGAGCAGCCGGCCGGCCAGCCAGGCCGACTCCATGTCGACGGCCAGGGCGCCCTCGTTGCCGAGGCGCCGGCGGGTGGCGCCGCGCACGACGCTGCGGCTGGACACGATCGGCCCGGTCACGACGTCGTGGCCGGCGCGTCGCAGCTGGTCGGCCAGCGCCATCCCTGCGGGGACGGGCAGCCCACCCGGGGCCCCGCCGGCGATGCGGACCTCGGTGGCCACGACGATCTGGCCCGGCCGCTGCCCAGGCTGCAGACCGCCGCCGAACCCGGCGATGACGATCGGCGCGCCGGCGGCCGCGAGTCCGACCCCGAGGGCGCGGGCACGCTGCATCCCGATGCCGCTGGTGATGACCCGCGCCGCGGTGCCCGACGTCCGCACGGCCCGCCCTTCGAGGCGCATCGGCGTCACGACGATGGGCTCCGACCGTGCTGCTCGACCTCGCTCGAGGACTCGCTCGGTCATGCGACCTCCTGGTAGCGCCCGAGGGCCATCAACGGGAACACCTGCCGGTACAGGTGGTAGTTGATGTAGAAGTCACCGGGGAACCCGGTGCCGGTGTACCACGGTTCGTCCCACGTGCCATCGGCGCGTTGCGCGGCTACCAGGTGGGCGATCCCCGCTCGACCGCCGGGCCGCGCTCGCCGAGGGCGAGCAGGGCGAGCAGCGCCCACGCCGTCTGCGACGGCGTCGATGCGCCCCGACCGATCCACGCCGGGTCGCGGTACGAGCGCAGGTCCTCGCCCCAGCCACCGTCGTCCTGTTGGTGCGCGTGCAGCCACTGGCGGGCTCGCACCATCCGCGGATCGTCGGCGGCCACGCCCGCCGCGACGAGGGCGGGGACGGCGTGGCCGGTGCCGTAGACGTGGTTGGCGCCCCAGCGCCCGAACCACGAGCCGTCGTCCTCCTGCGCCCGCCACAGCCACTCGACGCCGCGCTGCATCGCCGGACCGTCGGTGCCGAGCTCGGCGAGCATCTCCACGACGTGGGCGGTGACGTCGGCGCTCGGCGGGTCGATGACCTCGCCGAAGTCGCAGAACGGCAGCATCCGGGGCAGCTGGCTCGTGTTGTCGACGTCGAACGCCGCCCACCCGCCGTCCTTGCACTGCATGCCGAGCACCCAACGGCGGGCCCGCTCGACGGCCGCGATGGCCGACGTCCGGACATCGGCGGTGGCCGCGCTTGCGCAGCGCCAGCACGACCTCGGCGGTGTCGTCGACGTCGGGGTAGTTGTCGTTGGCGAACTCGAACGCCCACCCGCCGGGCTCGAGGTGGCGGCGGCGGACGGCCCAGTCGCCGCGGATCCGGACCTCCTCGGCGAGCAGCCAGCCGCGTCGCACCGGTCAGCGCGGGGTGGCGAGCGCTCGACGCCGCAGTCGCGCAGCGCGACGACGGCGAGCGCGGTGTCCCACACCGGCGACTGGCACGCCTCGAGCCGACGGGTCTCGCCCTCGTGGACGCTGAAGGCGTCGAGCCCGGCGAAGGCCGGACCATGACCGGGTGCTCGAGCGGGTAGCCGTGCAGGTGCAGGGCGATCATCGAATAGACCCACGGCGGTTGGATGCCGCCCCACGAGCCGTCGGCCTCCTGGCGGGCCACGATCCACCGCTCGGCCGCGCTTCAGGGCCCGGCGCCCGCAGCTTCTCCAGCGGCCGCCGCTCGTAGCGGTGCAGGACCCGATCGAGGCGCGAGCAGCGCCCGGCCGGTGAACGAGGCCGGACGGGCCGGCGTCGGGCGGCGGCCGGTGCGCAGCTCGTCGATGCCGAACGGGATCGCGTGCTGTGGGCGGTGGGCGGCGACGACGGTGAGCGGCACGATCGTCTGGCGGGCCCAGCAGGCGAAGTCGTAGATGTTGAGCGGGGCCCAGCGCGGCAGCAGCACGACCTCGGGCGGCATCGCCGGCAGGTCGTCCCACGACCACAGCCCGAACAGCGCCAGCCAGAACCGCGTGAACACCCGCGTCGCCTCGACGCCCCCGTTGCGTTGCACGAACGCCGCGGCTGCTGCGAGGTGCGGGGTGTCGACGGCATCGCCGGCCAGGCGCAGCGCGACGTAGGCCTCGACCGTGGTCGACAGGTCAGCCGGGCCCGCCGTGGAACGTCGCCCACGAGCCGTCCTCGCCCTGCTTCGAGCGGATCCACGCCGCGCTGCGGCGAGCCAGCTCGGGATCGAGCACCCCGAGGAACTGGCGCAGCAGCAGGTCCTCGGCGTCCATCGTCACGTTGGTGTCGAGCACGCCCTTCCACCAGCCGTCGCCGTCCTGCATCCCGATGAGGGCGTCGACGCCACGGTCGATGGTCGTGCTCAGGTCCGTCATCAGCGGGCGCTCAACGGTCTCGGCCGACCACGAAGCGGGCGACGTGCTCGAGCTCGGCGACGACCGCCGGCACCGCCCTGCTGCGCTCGAGGCTGGCGAACGCGGCCGCGAGCGAGGAGCTGGCGATGTCCTCGGTGAACGCCCGCCCGCCGAGACGATCGATGAGGTCCGCCGCCCTCGCAACGGAGGCATCGTCGAGATCGGGATCGGCGAGCAGGCCGCGCAGCTCGCCGCTGTCGTCGTGCTCGAGCGCGGCGACGATCGGGATCGACTTCTTGGCCCGCCGGATGTCGTTGCCGGCCGGCTTGCCGGTCACCACCGGTTCACCCCAGATGCCGAGGATGTCATCAACGGCCTGGAACGCCAACCCCAACTGGGCACCGAAGTCGCCGAGCGCTCGGACCTGACCCGGTGGGGCGTCGGCGAGGATCGCGCCGAGGGCCGCGGCGCACGACATCAGGGCACCGGTCTTGCCGGCGGCCATTGCGAGGCAGGCGCCGATCGTGACGTCGGGCTCCGCCTCGAGCGCCAGGTCGTCGGCCTGTCCGGCGATCATCCTCGCCGTCGCATCCTGCAGCGCCTCGACGGCCCGCCGCGGCGGCTCGCCCGGCGCGTCGAGCACGACCTGCACGGCGAGGGCGGCGAGGGCATCGCCGGCGATGATCGCCGTCGCCGGGCCGAACACGGCCCACACCGTCGGGCGATGGCGGCGCTCACGGTCGTCGTCCATCAAGTCGTCGTGGATCAGCGAGAAGTTGTGGACCAGTTCGATGGCCACCGCGCCCGGGACGCCGACCTCCTCGTCGGCGCCGGCGGCGGCCGCCGACAGCAGGGCGAGGCCGGCGCGCACGCTCTTGCCGCCGTCGTTCTCGACGGGACGGCCATCGAGGTCGAGCCAGCCGAGGTGGTACTCGACGGGGCGGCGCAGCCGGGGCGCCAAACGGCCCACCGCCGACTGCATGGCCGGCTGGATCGCGTGGCGCGTGCGCCCGAGGATCGCCGGGGCCGTCGCCGTCATGCCGCGCTCCCCGCGACGTGGGTGATGGTCGCGCCGAGGGCGGCGTGCGCCGCCGCCCGGCCGCTGCGCACCGCACCCTCCATCGTGTCGGGCCACCCAGTTGCCGTCCACGCACCGGCCAGGACGAGGCCGGGGATCGCCGTCTCGGCGGCTGGGCGATGGGCGGCCGTGCCGGGCCCGCCGCGGAACGTCGCCGCCCGCTCGCGCGACACCATCGCGTCGACGAGCTGCGCCCGTTCCGCCTTGGGCAGCAGCGCGGCGACGGCCTCGGTCATCCCGGCGACGATCGCGCTCGCCTTCTGGTCGACCTCGGCGTCGGCCGCCGACAGCGAGATCGCGAGGTACTGGCCGGGACCACGCAGCCCGGCGGTGGTCGTGCGATCGAACAGGAACTGCACCGGGGAGCCGATGGCGGCAGCGAAGGGCAGATCGGTCACCCTCCGGTCGTACACCAGGTGGACGTTGACGATCGGGGATGCTCCGAGCCGCCCCGGCTCCACACCGGGCGTCAACGCGCCGTCGGGGAGCACGCCCGCCACGGCCTGGTGCGGCAGGGCCACGACGACCGCATCGGCGTCCCAGCGCCGCCCGCCATCGGCCGTGGACACCGAAGCCGCTGCCGGCCGCGCACCACCGACTGCGACCGGCGCGCCGGTCACGACCTCGACACCGGCCGCGTCGAGGGCGCCCGACGGCAGCTCGTCGTGCAGCGTGGAGAGCGGCACGAGCGGCCAGCCGATGTCGGCACCGCCGGCCGACTCGAGCAGTCCGGTGCGGAACACCTTGGCGGCCAGCGCCAACGAAGCGTCCCGCGCGACGACGTTCATCGTGGGCCGCCCGATGAGGTCCCACAGGGCGGCGACCGCCTGCTCGCCCTGCCCGTGGTCGGCCAGCCAGTCGCCGAACGCGATCTCGTCGGTGGCCGCCGCGGCGGGGTCGACCCGGCCGAGCCGCAGCGCGGTGCGCACCGCCGACACCTTGGCGCGAGGGCGCAGGTGGCGGTACGCAGCGAGCGACGGAGCGAGGTGCGGCCGGCGCCGGGAGGCCGACCCGCGCGATGCGCGACGGCGGCTGGCCGGGCGCCAGCACCGGCACCTCGAGGCGGCGTTGCATGGCGATCATCTCGCCGCCGCCGATGCGTTCGACGAAGGCGCGGTACTCGGTGCAGCAGCGCATGAAGACGTGCTGGCCGTTGTCCATCAGCAGGCCGTGGCGATGGAACGACCACGTCCGGCCACCCAGGCGGCGGCGCCGTTCGACGAGGGTGACGGTCGCGCCGGCATCGGCAGCGTCGAGCGCCGCGGCGATGCCAGCCAAACCGCCGCCCACCACGACGACCCGGCGGCCGCTCGCGCTAGGCACGACCGACCGACATGCTCCGGGCCGCGACCCACACCTTCTGGCGCGCCGGCAGGGACACCCGCTCGCGCAGCACTCGTGCCGGCTCGGCGGCGATCAGCGCCAGCAGCCGGTGGTAGATGCCCGCCATCGCCGCGACGCAGGCCCGACTGCGGCGGTCGAGCAACGGGAGCAGCTCGAGGCCACGGGTGAAGTGCTCCTCGGCGCGGGGGATCTGCGCCGCCACCAGGGCGGCAACCGCCGGCGTCGGGCCGGACAGATCGGGCGCGCAGCCGAGCTCGGCCGCTTCCTTGCTCGGCAGGTACACCCGACCCATCCCGCGGTCCTCGACGACGTCGCGCAGGATGTTGGTGACCTGCAGGGCCACGCCGAGCGCCTCGGCGCGGGGCTCGGCCGACTCGGGGTAGCGCGTGCCGAAGATGGCGAGCGACAGCCGACCGACGGAGCCGGCCACCAAGCGGCAGTAGCCGACGAGGTCGTCGAACGTCTCGAAACCGGCGCCGTGGACATCGAGCTCGCAGCCGTCGATGAGGAGGCCGAACTCGTCGAGGGGGATGTCGTAGCGGTCGACGACGTCGGCCAGGGCGACGAGGACGGGATCATCGGGGGCGCTCAACGTCGCGATGCTCCCACGGACGCGACCGAGCGCGTCGAGCTTCGCGTCGGGAACCATGTCGCCGTCGCCGATGTCGTCGATCCGCCGGGCCATCGCATAGACGGCCGACATCGCATCGCGGCGGGGGCGGTCGAGCAGCTTGATGCCGTAGGCGAAGTTCTTCGCCTCGTGTGCGGTGATCCGCGCGCACTCGGCATAGGCCGCCTCGACGTCGATCATGCGGCAGTGCTCCGGGTCGGCCGCAGGACCTCGCCGAGGCGCACGAGCGTGCGAGCGGCGGTCGGCTTGCACGGATGCCCGAGCACGTCACCGCCGACGCGCTCGATGGCGTCGACCGTGGCCATCCCGCCGGCCACGAAGCCGGCGATCAACCAGCGGTTGCGGCCCGAAAGGGTCGCGACCAGCGGCGACCCCGACGCGAGCAGCGTCCGGGCCCGCTCGGTCTGGGCCAGCACGACGGCGCGCAGGCCCGCTGACGCGCTGGTCGCGAGCAGCTCGGCGTCCGCCACGCCCTGCGCCGCCAGCTCGTCGGCCGGGAGGTAGACCCGCCCGGCGCGGGCGTCCTCGCCGACGTCCTGGCAGTGCTCGACGACCTGCAGCGCGGTGCACACGTCGTCGGACCACGCCGCGGTCTCGGGCGTCGGCGTGCCGAGCACGCCGAGGACCATGCGCCCGACCGGGTTCGCCGACAGCTGGCAGTAGGCGACGAGCTCGGCGAACGTGGCGTAGCGCGTGACGACCTGATCCCGTCGGTTGGCCTCGATGAGGTCGTGGAACGGTTGCCGCGGCAGGTCGTGACGCCGGATCGTGGCCCCCGCCTCGGCGAACACCGGCTCGACGTCGGCGGCACCGGCCGCCGCCCGGTCGATCGAGTCGGCGGCCCAGTCGAGCATCGCCACGCGATCCCCGTCGTACTCGTCGCCCAACCAGTCGACGAGGCGGGCGTAGCCGTACAGGGCCATCAGATCGGCCCGCACGGCGGCCGGGAGGAAGCGCGGCGCGACCCGGAAGTTCTCCTGGCCGGCGCGGGCGAGCAGGTCAGCCGGCGCGCGCGGGCTCAGCCTGGTCGTGACGCCCGCGGCGCTCTCGTTGCCTCTTCCCATGTCCCGGAACCCTCGGAGCTCGCCCGCACAGGCGCGCTCTGCGCCCCGAACGTACAGCGGGGGCGCCAGCGCATCGGTGATGACCGAGATCCGCAGCCAGCGCGGGGTGATCGTCTCGACCGCCCGTCGATCCGCCGCCCGCAGGACGGCGGCGGCCGCCCGGTCGACGGGCATCGGGCGCGGACGGCGCCGGTCGTAGGTGTGACCGGCCGTCTCGGCGAAGCCGGTGTCGATCGGGCCGAGGTTGGCGACGGTCACGGCGATCCCGGAGGGCGCCAGCTCGGCGGTCAGCGCCCGTCCGAGCCCGTCGACGGCGTGCTTGGTGGCCGAGTAGGCCGCCTCCAGGGGCACGCCGATGCGGCCGGCGATCGAGCCGACGAGGACGATCCGGCCCTGCCCGGCGGCGTCCATCGGCGCCACCACGGCCCGCACGGCGTGCATCACACCGAGGACGTTGGTCCGCACGAGGGCGTCGAGTGCCTCGTCGGAGAGGTCGGTGAACCGCCCGTACGAGCCGACCCCGGCGTTGGCCACCAGCACGTCGATGCGCCCGAAGCGATCGACGACGGCGTCGATCGCGCTCCGGACGGCAGCCGCATCGCCCACGTCGCACGGCACCGGCATGCCGCCGGTCAGGGTGGCGACGGCCTCGAGATCGGCGGTCGAACGGGCGAGCAGGGCGACGTTCGAGCCGCGCTCCGCAGCCGCGATCGCGACGGCCCGACCGAGCCCGCGCGACGCCCCGGTGATGACGACGACATCACCTCGTCCGACGGCCCGCTGCGCTCTTGAAGTCTTCGCGTCACCCAGTCTTGTCACGCTCGTGCGGCGCTGGTCGACTCCGATGCACCGACGGCTCAGGCGCTGTTGCGCTGGAAGCGACGGGCGCCCCACCAGGCCAGCACCACCGTCACCACCACGGTGGCGGTCAGGCCCTTCAACACGTCGACCGAGAGGATGTCGCCCCGGAAGGTCGCCCGGGCCGCATCGACGACGTAGCTGAGCGGGTTGGCCTCTGACACGCGACGCAACCACGTCGGCGCCAGCGTCATCGGCAGCAGCACGCCCGACAGCAGCATCAGCGGCAGCGTCACGCCCTGGACGAACGGCGCGAAGGAGTCCTCGTCCTTCATGATCAGGCCCATCGAGTAGGAGGCGGCGGCCATCCCCAGCGACAGCAGGGACACCAGCAGCACGGCGAGCAGCGCCCCGCCCCACGAGGGACGCAGCCCGAACGGGATGGCCACGAGCGTGAGGAGCACGGCCTGCACGCCGATGGTGACGACGTTGGACAGCGTGCGTCCGAGGATCAGCGACAGGCGGTGCGCCGGCGTCACCCGCTGGCGTTCGATCACGCCCTCGCGCAGCTCCTGGATGATGCCGAAGCCGGCGAACCCGGCGCCGAAGATCGCCAGCTGCAGCAGCAGGCCCGGCACGAACACCTCCCACGCGTTCTCGCCGGACAGCCCGCCACCGCTGATGTTGGTCAGCAGCGGGCCGAAGAGGGTGAGGTAGAGCACCGGCTGGATCAGGCCGAAGATGACCCACACCGGGTTGCGCAGCAGCGTGCGCATCTGTCGTTGGAACACGACCAGGGTTTCAGTGAGCACGATCACTCGCTTTCGTCAGGCCGCGGCCGGCTCGCGCAGCGAGCGGCCGGTCAGGGTCAGGAACACGTCGTCGAGCGTCGGTCGGTGCACCTGCACCGACACCAGCGGCAGGCGGGCGTGGTCGAGCGCCCGCAGGAGGAGGGGCACCGCGGTGTCGCCGCGCTCGACGGTCAGCACGAGGCGGTCGCCCTCGACGACGTTGGCGCGGCACTCGATGGCGGCGCCGGCAACCTGCTGGGCGACGGCGAGGTCGCCCTCGACCTGCAGGCTGATGACGTCACCGGACACCCCGGCCTTGAGGTTGTCCGAGGTGTCGTCGGCGACGATCATGCCGTGGTCGATGACGAGGAGCCGGTCGGCCAGGGCGTCGGCCTCGTCGAGGTAGTGGGTGGTGAGCACGATCGTGACGCCGAAGTCGTCGCGCAGCGAGCGCACGTGGTCCCACAGGTTGGCGCGGCTCTGCGGGTCGAGCCCCGACGTCGGCTCGTCGAGGAACACCAGCTGCGGTGAGTGCATCAGCCCGAGGGCGACGTCGACGCGGCGGCGCTGCCCGCCCGACAGCTCGGTCAGGTCGCGCCCCTCGAGACCGGCGAGGTCGAGTCGGGGCGCCAGCTCGGCGACGCGCGCGTTGGGCGGCCGCCTTGCTCATCCCCTGCAGCCGGGCCTGGACGACCAGCTCCTCGCCGACTCGTGTGCCGGCCGCAGGGATCCCGCCGACCTGGGCGACGTAGCCGATGCGCCGGCGGACGTCGCGCGACTCGCGCAGGAGGTCGGCTCCAGCGACCGTCGCCGTGCCGGCGGTCGGCGTGAGCAAGGTCGTGAGCATGCGCAGCGTCGTCGTCTTGCCGGCGCCGTTGGGTCCGAGCAGGCCGACGATCTCACCGGCGGCGACGTCGAGGTCGATGGCCCGCACGGCGTCGACGGGTCCGGACTTGGTGGTGAACGTCTTCGTGAGGCCACGAGCGGTGATCATGCGATCCCCCTGGTCGAGATGTACGACCAGATCTTAGTCAACTTTGACTAAGAGTCAACCGTTCGTACGCTCGTCCTCGAACTGGTAGGTGCCGTCGCGCAGCCGGCGGAGGAACGTCTGCATCCACTCCAGCTCGGCCCGCACGTGGGCGGTCATGAAGTCGATCGACTCGCGCACGTGCTCGGGCGGACCGCCTGCTTCGCCGGTGGCGCCGTCCTGGATCGCGGCGCGCGTGAACGACAGCTGGCCGATCTCGGCCTCGAGCTGACCCTGGCGCGACTGCACCGCCGCGGTGAGCTCCTGGCGGGACATGAACGGGAACATCGCCAACGCCGGGAGCAGGGGTTGGGCGCCGTAGGAGACGCGCCACCAGGCGATCCGCAGCAGGGTCTGGAACTCGGCCTCGCCCTCCCCCGTCAGCTCGTACTGCGTCTTGGCCGGGCGGGCGCCGCGCTCGGTCTCCGACGTCTGGCGGATCATGCCGTCCTTCTCGAGCGTCTTCAGGGCGGAGTAGATGGAGCCCGTCTCGACGTTCGTCCACTCCTCGAGGTGCCAGCCGAGCAGCTCGCGACGCACGTCGTAGCCGTGCACCGGTTGCAGGATCCGGACCGCACCGAGCACGAGGAGACGGGTGGAGGACATGGGTCGATTCTAGTCCGGATTGACTAGCTGTCGATGGGCAACCAGTGGTGCAGCGGCCGGCGCGTCGCGGCGTCGACGGTGATCAGGTGGCCCTGGCCCGGCTGGTCCCACCGGCGATCGATCGGCTCGCCGGCGAGGTGGCACCACCACAGCGTCCCGACCGCCCCGTGCCCGACGACGGCGACGTCGCCGCTGGTGGCGGCGTCCGCCAGCACGTCGTCGAGGGCGGCGACGATGCGCGCCTGCGCGGCGGTGGCGGTCTCCCACCCGGCCGAGCTGACGTCGGGGTGGGCGAAGAGCGCATCGGCGAGCCGTTCGTGCTCTGCGCCGGGCACGAAGCCGGTCGCCGAGCGGTCGATCTCGCCGGTCTCCGGACGGATCTCCACGTCGAGTCCGAGGTGATCGGCGAGCACCGTCGCCGCCTCGATCGACTTGGTCTCCGAGCTGGCGACGACGCGACCGATCGAGGCCACCCACGGTCGGGTCAGCATGGCGGCGAGGCGGGCTCGCCCGAGGTCGCTGAGGTGCCACTGGGGCACCGGGACATCGGGGTCGACGACGACGTTCGGGTGCGAGATGTAGCGCACGAGGCCCATCGGGCGCACGCTGCCACAGCCGGTACGGTCGCCACCATCGAGCACATCGGGATCGTCGCCTGCAGCGCCGAGGGCGCCGCGCTCTGCTACCAGGAGATCGCCCGTGTCGGCCTCGACCTCGTGGGGCGCCACGATCACCCGCGGGTCACGATGGACTCGATCGCGATGGCTCGCTGGATGCCGGCCTTCGACGCCGGCGACCTCGACGCGCTGGCCGCGATCATGCTCGACTCGGCCGGCGTGCTGGCGGCCGCCGGCGCCGACTTCGCCATCTGCCCGGACAACTCGGCCCACATCTGCTGGGAACCGCTGCAGGCCGCCACGCCGCTCCCCTGGCTGCACATCGCCGACGCCGTGACCGCCCGCGCCGTCGAGCTCGGCGCCCGCCGCGTCGGCATCCTCGGCACCCGCTTCACGATGGGCGGGCCCGTCTACCCGACGGCGTTCGGTGCCGCCGGCATCGAGGCGGTCACGCCCGACCGTGACGACTTCGAGGCCGTCGACCGGATCATCTTCGACGAGCTCGTCAACGGCGTCGTTCCGCGTCGAGAGCCGCCACGCCTACCAAGCCGTCATCGACCGCCTCGCCGCCCGCGGTTGCGACGCCGTGGCCCTCGTGTGCACCGAGATCCCGTTGCTCATCGGCCCCGACGACTCGTCGCTCCCGACCCTCGACTCGACCCGCCTCCTCGCCCACGCCGCCGTGGAACGCGCGCGGTCGGATAGCGCTCTGTGTCACCGCAGAGGTCCCCGGCGACTTGTCCGGTGACACAGAACCCTGGCTCTTACGGCCGGATGAACATCAGGAGGTCCCACTCGAGCTCGGGGACCCGGCGGCCGCTGGCGGCCATCACGATGCTCGGCACGCGGCCCTCGAGGAAGCCCATCGTCTGGCCGGCGAGGCCGACGCCCCAGCGCAGCGTGCCCTCGACCTTCCACCAGTGGAAGCGGCCGGCGTCGTACGTTGCCGCCGGCGGACTCGTAGCCCTCGATGAACCGCTCGCGGCCGGCGAACCCGCCGATCTCGCGGTCGTCGTTGCGGAAGCGCCACATGCGCAGCGACGGCCAGGCCAGGTCCTGCATCGGGTCACCGGAGGCCAGCGTGCCCTCCCAGTCGAGGACCGCCCGGAGGCCGTCCTCGCCGACGATCAGGTTGCCGTTGCGGGTGTCGCTGTGGACGATCGTCTCGCGCGCCGGCGGGTCGGGCATGCGGCGCTCGAGCCACTTCAGACCGAGCTCCCACGCCGGCCGGCGCAGCGGCATCTCGTCGATCTGGGCCCGCAGCCCGGCGAGGGCGGCGACGGCCGGCGGCCCCCCGAACTCGCGGGTGCGCAGCGGCACGGTGACCTCGGACGGGTCGATCGAGTGCAGGCGGGCCAGCGACTCGCCGAGCTGGCGGACGACGGTCTCGCCGTTGCCCTGCTCCTCGACCAGGCGCAGCACACGTCGGGGCACGGTCTCGCCGTACACCATCTCCGAGATGAAGAAGGGGCCACCGACGAGGTCGCCGTCGGTCCGCACGAGGTGGACGTGGGGCACGGCGACGCCGTGCTTCTCGGCGACGTTGCGGACCTCGCCCTCGGCGTCGACGCCGTTGATGATCGTCTCACCGAACGGGACGATCGTGGCCACGAGGTGGTGGGTCGTGCCGCCGGCCGTGGCGTCGAACAGGATGTTGTGGCGCCGGGCGCCGGCCGTCGACTGCGACAGGTTGGAGATCTCGACGTCCTGGCCCCAGGCCTCGGACAGGTAGTGGGCCAGCCCCGGCCCGACCTCGACAGGCATCGTTCACTCCCCTTCGTAGCGGTCGTGACCGGGCTTGGCGATCGCCAGGTCCATCTTCGTGATCTCGGCGACGATCGGCCACGCCTGGGCCTCGAACGCCTCGTCGTCGCCCTCCCGGATGCGCGCCGCCGAGCGCGGCGTTGGGGTCGTCGACCTCCTCGCCGAGCAGGCCGGTCAGGAGCTCGCGCTCCTTCGCCGCGCCGGCCGGGCCGAGGCGGGCCTCCCGCTCCAGCAACGTGGCCAGGTGGGCGGCGACGCGCACCTGGTGCTGGAGGTCAGGGGGGACGACGTTGAGCACCTTCTCGTCGAGGAGCTTGCCGATCGCGGCCAGGAGGTCGGCCGCTTCTGGGACGAACTGCACGACCGGAAGTTAACGACCCGTGACGGACTTGACGCCCTTGGGCGCCTGCTGGTTCATGTAGCCGAACATGTAGCCGGCCACGCGGCGCATCTGGATCTCCTCGGCGCCCTCGGTGATCCGGTAGCGGCGGTGGTGGCGGTAGATGTGCTCGAACGGCTTGTGTCGGCTGTAACCGAGCCCGCCGTGCACCTGCATGGCCCGGTCGGCAGCGTCGCAGCAGAGCCGGTTGGCGTAGTAGTTGCACATCGACACCTTGTCCGAGGCGGAGAACGCCCCGTTGGTGTCCATCTCCCACGCCGTCTGGCGGATCAGCGCCCGCAACATCGCCGCCTGCGTCTGCAGCTCGACCAGCGGGAACTGGATCCCCTGGTTCGACGAGAGCGGCTTGCCGAACGGCTTGCGCTCCATCGCGTACTTCACCGCCTCGTTGATGCAGAACTGCGCCGCGCCGAGGCTGGCCGCCGCCTGGCGGATGCGGTTCTCGTTGAAGAAGTGCTGCGTGACCTGCAGGCCCGTGCCCTCGCCGCCGAAGATCGACCCGTGCGGCACCCGGATGTCGGTGAAGCGGACGTGGGCGTGGTCCGTGGGCATGTTGAACGTCCACAGGAACTCGACGATCTCGAACCCCGGATCGCTGGTCGGCGTGAGGAACGCGGTGATCCCGTCGCCATCACCCGGCTTGCCCGACGTCCGGGCGAAGATCAGGTCGTACTGCGCCTTGTGGATCCCGGTGTTCCACGTCTTCTCACCGTTGATGACCCACTCGTCACCGTCGCGCTCGGCGTGGGTCTCCATCCACGTCGCGTCGGACCCGTGCTGCGGTTCGGTGATCCCGAACGCGAACCCCCTGCGCCCCAGCGCCAGGTCGTCGACCCACTCCTTCTTCTGCTCCTCGGTGCCGTACTCCAACATCAGCAGCAGGCCGACGTTGTTGCCGACGATCGAGTGCTCGTTCTGCAGGTCGTTGTGCAGTCCCAGGCCCTTGGCAGCCAGGTGCTCGCGGATGATCGCCATCCCGAGGTTGGTGCCGTCCTTGCCGCCGTACTCCTTGGGGAACGCGTACCGGTAGTGCCCGGCCTCGTCGGCGAGCTTGCGGGCCTCACCGAGCAGGTCCTCCCAGTCGTCGTTCGGCAACCCACCACGATCCCAGTCGGTGCGGGCGTCCTCCCGACGGTGGTCGAAGTACCGGATGTTGTCGTCCTTGTTCTCCAGCGGCTTGATCACCTTCTCGATGAAGTCATCCAACTCGTCGAGGTAGGCAGCAAGATCGGGCGGCAAGGCGAAATCCACGTCGGCCATGGTGGCAGCCATCCCGGAGCCGAACGCGAATCCGACGTCAGTGTCAGGTTCGGTCTCCTCGGTCGGCGGTCAGCCGTCGTAGAAGAACGGGTCGTGGAGCCCGACCAGCTGACGCTGCCGGGGCGTCACGGCGCGCTCGATGGCCTCCGTCGAGAGGTGGTTGACCTCGGTCGTCGGGCGGATCCGCTGGGCGATGTCGCGCCGGCCGTAGTGCACCTGCAGGAACAGCCGTCCGTCGCCGCCGGTCGCCGGGGTCCCGCGGTGCCAGACATCGGAGACGAACATGGCGACGTCGCCGGCCGCCGCGGTCAGCGCCACCGGCGGACGGCCGTCGTACGTCAGATCAGGATCGTCGAGGCGGTCACGGGGCGCCAGCCGGCCGGAGCGGTGGCTGCCCGGCACGACGGCGGTCGGGCCGCACGCGAGCGGGCAGTCCTTGAGCAGGATGTGGGCGCCGATCGCGAACACCGGGTACGGGATGCGGTCGTCCCACTCGACGTCCTGCGGGCGCGGCACGTGGGGGCCGGCGTCGCAGTGCCAGGGTCCGCCGCCGAACTCGGGCGGGTTGCGCCAGGCCGTGTTGGAGATCACGTGGCAGTCCTCGCCGAGCAGCGGTTCGATGGCGGCCAGGATCGCCGGGTGCCCGATCACCGCCTGCGAGCACGGGCCGTGGTTGAGCATCTGGTAGCGGAACTCCTCGCGATCGGATCGCCCGCGCTCGGCGTCGCGCTCGACGAACGACCGCTCGATCTCGGCGGCGAGGGCGGCGACCTCATCGGCGTCGAGCACGCCGCGCAGCACGCTGTAGCCGTCGCGCTCGAGCTCGACGCTGGCCGGCGACGGATCGCCCTTGTACAGCCCGATGTTCTTGCCGACCCGGCGGATCACGGCCGGGCCCTCAGTTGACCTGCCGCTCGCGGCCCGCCCAGTACGGCGCTCGGAGGTCCTTCTTGAGCACCTTCCCGCTCGGGTTGCGGGGCAGGGCGTCGATGAAGTCGACGCTCGTCGGGCACTTGAACCGGGCCAGCTGCTCGCGGGCGTAGGCGATGATCTCGTCCTCGGTGGGCGTCGGCGCCGGCGGCCTTGACGACGACCGCCTTGGCCGTCTCGCCCCACTTCTCGTGGGGCACGCCGATCACGGCGACGTCGGCGATGCCGTCGGTGGCTCATAGGGCGTTCTCGACCTCGGCCGGGATAGACGTTCTCACCGCCCGACACGATCATGTCCTTCACCCGGTCGTGGATGTAGAGGTAGCCGTCGGCGTCGAGGTAGCCGGCGTCGCCGGACCGGAACCAGCCGTCGGCGATCGACGGCCTCGGCGGTGGCCGCGGTCGTTGTTCCAGTAGCCCTTCATCACCTGCGGGCCGCGGATCCAGATCTCGCCGACGTCGCCGGTCGGCACGTCGTCGCCGGAGTCTGGTGTCGACGATGCGCAGCTCGACGCCGGGGCCGGCGAGGCCGCAGCGAGCGCAGCCGGTGGCGGTTCGGGCCGTCGAGGTCGTGGTCGTCGGGCGCCAGGTTGACGATCGCGCCCGTGGTCTCGGTGAGCCCGTACGCCTGCCAGAACTTGGCGCCGAACGTGGCCACGCTGCGGGCCAGCACCTCCTCGCTGATCGGCGAGGCGCCGTAGACGATCGTGTCGAGCGAGGAGAAGTCGGCGTCGTCGACGCCCGGCGACATCAGCATGAACTGCAGCACGGCCGGGACGAGGAAGGCGTGGGTGACGTGGCGGCTCGGGGATCAAGCGGACGAGGGCGGCCGGGTCGAGGTCGCGCACGATCACGCTGCGTGGCGCCCTCGTACTGGCCGGCGACCGCCCAGCCGCCACCGCCGATGTGGAACAGCGGCATGGCGACGAGGTTCACGGAGCTCGGCCCGAGGCCCCACATGTCGGCGGCCAGCGGCAGCAGGGCGAAGAAGTTGTCGTTCGACAACATCACGCCCTTCGGCCGCCCGGTCGTCCCGCTCGAGTACAGCTGGAAGGCGACGTCGTCGGGCCCGCTCGGCGCGTGCCGGGTCGTCGGCAGCGTGGGCGGCGACCCACTCCTCGTAGTCCTGGTGCTTCTCGTGGCCGCCGATGACGAGGATCGTGCCGACCGACGTCAGCGCGTCGGCGATGGCGTCGAGGACGGGCACGAAGTCGGGTCCGACGATGAGCACCTTGGCGGCGGCGTCGTTGACGATGAACTCGACCTCTGGTGCGGCGAGCCGCCAGTTGACGTCGACGCAGACCGCGTTGGCAGGGCGGCGCCGAAGAAGACCTCGAAGTGCTCGATGCCGTTCTTGTCGAGGAAGGCGATGCGGTCCTGGGGCCCGACGCCCGCCGCCGCCAGTCCGGCGGCCACTCGGCTGGCCCGCTCGTACAACTCGGACCACGACATCTCCCGGTCACCGAGGACGAGCGCGGTGCTGTCGGGCATCGCGTCGGCGTGCGACCGGAGGATGTCGGCGATGTTCGAGACGGCCATCGACCGAGCGTACCTGTGACCGGCGTCTCAGCAGCCGGCCTCGCCGAGGCGGCGCAGGAACGTCCCCGCGCCCGTCACAGTGGCCCCGGCCGCCTCGACGTCGACGCGGAGCGCGCGGTCCGACGTGACGACCTCGTCACCCACCGAGACGAGCTCACGGATCCGGTCGTCGGCCGCGTCGCGGCCGCGTCGGGTGGCGTAGACGACCCGCACCGAGCCGTGGTCGCCCTCCAGCAGGTCGGGCTGCGGGACGTCGAGCACCAGCACCAGCGGCTCGCCGAGGCACTGCAGGCGACCGAGCAGGCGGCGCACCGCAGCCGGTCGGTCGCGCCACCATCCGTCGGCGGCCGCGCCCATCACGTTGTTGCCGTCGACGAGCAGCACGGGCACCGACCGTACGGGTCGGCGTAGCGTCGCGGCATGGCCGATCCCGTGTTCACCGGTGTGGGCGTCGCCCTCGTGACCCTGTTCGACGACGACGACGGCGTCGACCTCGATGCCACCGCCGAGCTGGCCCATGACCTCGCCGCCGCCGGCATGCAGGCGATCGTGATCGCCGGCTCGACGGGCGAGGCGGCCACGCTCGATGGTCCCGAGCGGGTCGCCCTCGTCAAGGTGGTCCGGGAGGCGATCCCGGCCGCCGTGCCGATCGTCGTCGGCACCGGCGCGCCGTCCGCCCACCAGGCCGCCCGGCTCACCGCCGAGGTCGTGGCCGGCGGCGCCGACGCCGTGCTCGTGCTGTCGCCGCCGCTCGCCGCCGACCCGGTCCCCTACTACCGCGAGGTCGTGAGCGCCGCCGGTGCGGTGCCGGTGCTCGGCTACCACTTCCCGCTGATGTCGGCGCCGGGCATCGACGTCGATGCGCTGCCGGCGCCTCACCGACGTCGGCGTCGCCGGGCTCAAGGACTCGTCAGCGGCGACCCGGCCCGCCTCGTCCGCACGTTGGAGACGTTCGACGGCGATCTGTACGTCGGCTCGCCGTGGCTGCTGTCGGCGGCCGGACCGCTGGGCGCGACCGGTGCCATCCTCGCCGTCGCCAACGTCGAGCCCGAGCTCTCGATCGCCGCCTTCGACGGCGACGTCGCGGCCCAGCGCCAGCTCGCCGCCACGGCCCAGCGGGCCGCCGGCCCGGCCGGCGTCAAAGCCGTCCTCGCCGAGCGCACCGGCCGCTCGTCACGCACGCGGTCGGCTGAGTACAAGTGGAGATGGGCCTCGGCGGCCCGCCGCCACGTGTACGACGCGGCCAGGCCGGGCCGCGTGTTGCCGGTTCCTCACCGGGAGGCCGGACCTCGTTCTGTGTCACCGCATACGTCGTCGACGACGTCTGCGGTGACACGAACCGGTTGCGGCGCGTCTGCGCTCTCGCTTTGGTCGCGATGTGACCACGGAATCGACGGATGAACGCGACCAAGAGCGACGCCGCCGGCACCGGGGCCGGACCGTCAGCAGACGCTCTCACCGCACATGTCCTCGACGACGTATGCGGTGACACAGAACGGTCTTCAGAGCGTGGCGGTGTCGACCTCTTGGCCGAGGAGGGCCCGCCCGACGGTCTCGAACAGCTTCGGCGCGGCCTGGATGTGCTGGGTCGGGACGTGGGCGTCGCGCAGGAGCCGCTGCAGCACCGACGTGTCGTAGACGGCCGCGCCGCCGGCGAGCGTGTAGGCGGCGTCCGCCGCGCGCGACGCCTGCTGGGCGGCGTTGGCGCCGGCGAGGCGGATGGCGACCCGCTGCTCGACCGTCACCGGGTCACCGGCCGACGCACGTGGCCCACGCGCCGGCCACCTCGTCGAGGAGGAACGCCCGCGCCGAGCGCAGCCCGGCCTCGGCGCGGGCCAGCTCGATCTGGGTGTACGGGTTCTGGGCCAGCGTCCGCTTCGAGAACTGCGGACGCTTCTCCGTCGCCAGCGCGGTGATCTCGTCGAGCGCCCGCCGCCCGATGCCGAGCGCGGTCGCGGCGACCCCGGCGGCGAGCAGCGTGAAGTTCGGGAAGTGCCCGAGCGGCGAGCCGCTCTCGACGCGCGCCCCGAAGGCGAGGAACGACCGCTCGAGCGGCACGACGGCACCGTCGACGGAGAAGTCGAGCGAGCCCGACCCGCGCAGGCCCGACGTGTACCACGTGTCGTGGAACGTGACGTCGGCGGCGTCGAGGTAGCAGACGCGGAACTGGTCGTCGTCGCACAGGACCCCACCGACGATCCACTGGCAGTGCTGCGTCCCGCTCCCCCACTGCCAGCGCCCGCTGACCGTGACCGAGTCGCCGGTCGACGTGGCCGCGACCGTTCGGGGCGAACACGCCGCCAGTCACGACGGTCGGGTCGCCGTAGATCTCGCGGGCCGTGCGACGCCGGCAGGAACGACGGCCAACGACGACGTGGTGCCGCCGATCATCGTGCACCACCCGGCGGCGGCGTCGGCCCGGGCCACCTCGGCCATCGCCTCCAGCGCCGTGGGCGGGTCGACCTCGGGCCCGCCGTACACGGCCGGCACGTACAGGCGCATCAGCCCGGCGGCGACGAGGGCGTCGACGGTCGACTGCGGGAGGCGCCGCATCCGTTCGGCTTCGTCGGCCCCGGCCGTGACGACGTCGGCGACGGAACGGGCAGCGGCGAGGGCATCCACGGCGCCGGACGCTAGGCCCCACCGCCGGGCGACCGAGCGCACGGGAGTACGGTCCCGGGGAGTGAGCGGTTGGAACTTCGCGGACCTGTTCGAGGCGTTGGCCGAGCGGGAACCCGGACGCGATGGCGCAGCGCCACGCCGGGGTCGACCTGGACGTGGGCCGAGTTCGACCGGCGCGCCGACGGGGTCGCCGCCGCGCTGCTGGCGGCCGGGCGTCGTCGAGCAGGACAAGGTCGCCCAGTACCTCTACAACTGCCCCGAGTACCTGGAGTCGGCGTTCGCCGCGTTCAAGGCCGGGCTGGCGATCGTCAACACCAACTTCCGCTACGCCCACGACGAGCTCGTCTACCTGTGGGACAACGCCGACGTCGTCGCCGTCGTGTTCCACGGCACGTTCGCCGATCGGATCACCGAGATCCGCGGCCGCGTGCCGCGGATCCGGCTGTGGCTGTGGGTCGACGACGGCAGCGGGCCGTGCCCCGACTGGGCCACGCCGTACGAGACCGCGGCCGCCACCGCCGACGCCCGGCCACACGTGCAGGGGCCGTGGGGCCGATCCGGCGACCACCTCCTGCTGCTCTACACCGGCGGCACCACGGGGTTGCCGAAGGGCGTGATGTGGCGCCAGGACGACCTCTTCGGCGCCCTCGACTCGGCCAACCGCAAGCGCCTGCCGACCGCAGGAGGACCTCGACGGCGGCCACCGCCCGGGTCACCAAGCCCGGTCCGCGCAACCTGCCGGCCGCCCCGCTGATGCACGGCACCGGGCTGTTCAACGCGCTCTCCAACCTGATGGTCGGCGGCAGCGTCGTCACGATGACCGGCCGCCGCTTCGATCCCGTCGAGCTGCTCGACACCGTGCAGGACCGAGCGGATCAACTCGATGTCGATCGTCGGCGACGCCTTCGCCAAGCCGATCCTGCGGGCCCTCGACGCCGAGCCGACCCGCTGGGACATCGCGTCGCTGCGGGTCATCGTGTCGAGCGGCGTGATCTGGTCGGCGGCGACGAAGCAGGGCCTGCTCGACCCACAACGAACGCCTGATCATGGTCGACTCGCTCGGCTCCAGCGAGGCCATCGGCATGGCCTCGAGCACCGTCAGCGCCTCCGAGGCCACCAAGACAGCCGCCTTCACGATCGGCCCGAACACCCGCGTCGTCACCGACGACGGGCGCGACGTCGTGTGGGGGTCGGGCGAGATGGGTCGCGTGGCGATCGCGCGGCTACACACCCGTCGGGTACTACAAGGACCCGGTCAAGTCGGCGGCCACGTTCCAGGTCATCGACGGCGTCCGCTACACGATCCCCGGCGACTTCGCCACCGTCGACGCCGACGGCACCGTGCACCTGCTCGGGCGCGGCAGCCAGTGCATCAACACCGGCGGCGAGAAGGTGTACCCGGAGGAGGTCGAGGAGGTCCTCAAGACCGCACCCGACCGTCGCCGACGCCGCCGTCGTCGGCGTCCCCGACGAGCGCTTCGGCGAGGCGATCACCGCCCTCGTCGAGCCGTACCCCGGGACGCACGTCGCCGAGGCGGCGCTGATCGCCCACGTCAAGGACCACCTCGCCGGCTTCAAGGCGCCGAAGCGGGTCATCGAGGTCGACAGCATCGGCCGCGCCGCCAACGGCAAGCTCGACTACAAGGCGTTGCTGAAGGCGCTACGCCCCGACGTCGAGCGGCGTGATTCGTGTTGTGAGCCGTCGGAGGCTCGCCAACGTCGCCGGTACCGTCGAGCGCCGATGGCTGACCTCGGGTTCGACGGCAAGGTCGCGATCATCACGGGCGCCGGCGGCGGCCTCGGCCGGTCAGCACGCGCTCGTGCTCGCCAAGCGCGGCGCGCTGGTCGTCGTCAACGACCTCGGCGGCGCGGTCGACGGCTCGGGCGGCTCGAGCGGCCCGGCGCAGACAGGTCGTCGACGAGATCAAGGCGGCCGGCGGCAAGGCCGTCGCCGACACCAACTCGCGTCGCCACGCCCGAGGGCGGCGAGGCCATCGTGCAGACCGCCATCGACGCCTTCGGACGCGTCGACATCGTCATCAACAACGCCGGCATCCTGCGCGACAAGACGTTCCACAACATGACGCCCGAGCTCGCTCGAGCCGGTGCATCGACGTCCACCTGAAGGGCGCCTTCAACGTCACCCAGCCGGCCTGGGTGCATCATGCGCGAGCAGCAGCTACGGCCGGGTCGATCAACACCTCGTCGAGCTGCCGGCGTCTTCGGCAACTTCGGCCAGACCAACTACGGCGCCGCCAAGATGGGCCTCGTCGGCCTCACCCGGGTGCTCGCCGTCGAGGGCGCCACGCTACAACATCAAGGCCAACGCCATCGCCCCGCGTCGCCCGGACCCGGATGACCGAGGACATCATGGGCAGCCTGGGCGAGAAGCTGAGCCCGAGGCTGGTCTCGCCCGATCGTGACGTACCTCGCCCACGAGGTCGTGCACCGTCACCGGCGAGCTCTACTCCGTCGGCGGCGGCCGCGTGTCGCCGAGGTCTTCATCGGCCGAGACGCCCGGGCTACTACAAGGAGGACCTGACGGTCGAGGACGTCGCGCGACAACTGGGACGCCGTCACCGCAACGAGGAGGGCTACACCGTGCCGGCCAACCTCGGCGAGGAGACCGCCGTGTACGTGAAGGCGTTGCGCTGAGCACGGATCCGCCCGGGATCGCAGGTCGCGTGGCAAGCTCGCGACGTGCTCGAGCACAACGAGGAAGGACAGCGCGACGGCATCTCGCCGACCGTCGTCATCGCGATCATCGCCGGGATCATCGGCCTGGCGTTCATCCTGTCGAACCTCGGCGGGGTCTCGTTCAACTTCCTGTTCGTCCACTTCCGGTGGCCGGCGTGGCTGATGTTCGCCCTGCTGGTCGGCGTCGGCATCCTGCTCGACCGGGTCATCCAGTGGTGGTGGAACCGGCGCAAGGCGGCCCGGACGTTGCCGCCGCCCCCGCCGCGCTGACCACGGGCCGGTCGGCATGATCCACGCTGCCTCCAGCGACGGCGTCTCGGTCGCCATCCACGACCTCGCGGGCAGCGCGCCGCACCCGATCGTCCTGCTCGCCCACGCCACCGGGTTCCACGGCCACGCCCACCTCCCGATCGCCAAGGCGTTGGCCCCGCACTTCCACTCGTGGGGGATGGACTTCCGCGGTCACGGCGACACGCCGCTGCCGGGCGGGTGGACGGTGTCGTGGGACGGCTACGGCGACGACGCGTTCGCCGCCGCCTCGGCGCTCGCTGCGTTGCCCGGAGGTGCGGGCGGGATCGTGGCGTTCGGCCACTCGATGGGCGGCGCCGCACTGGTGATGGCCGCCGCCCGCCAGCCCGAGCTGTTCCGGCTGCTCGTGCTGTTCGAGCCGATCGTCTTCCCCACTGACCGGCTCCGCGACCCCGACGCCCCCAACCCGCTGCGCGACGGGGCCCGCCGCCGGCGGGCGACGTTCGCTGCTTCGAGGAGGCGATCGCCAACTACACGTCGAAGCCGCCGATGTCGGCGTTCGACCCCGACGTCCTCGACGCCTACGTCCGCCACGGGTTCCGGCAAGCCGGCGACGTCGTGCGGCTGAAGTGCGATCCGGACACCGAGGCCGACACGTTCGACAACGGCGGCAAGCACTCGACGTGGGACTCGCTAGACGGGTCTGCGGACGCCGATCGTCGTCGTCGCCGGTCCTGCCGAGGACATGCGGCCGTCGATGGTGGCGCCGCTCGTCGCCGAGGAGGCGATCAACGGCCGCTTCATCCTCGAAGGCGCGATGGACCACTTCGGCCCGCTGACCCACCCGACCGAGATCGCCGAGCTGATCGCCGCCGTCGCCGCGGCCGACTGACCCGCATCCGAGTGTCGGGGTCAGCGCCGCGTGGCGGGGTGACGTGAACGAGGCTCAGGGTCGGGCCGGGGGACCGGGCGGATCCGCAGCGGCTGCCGGCGGACCGACCCCGTCGGGCCGGCCGGGCGTCGCGCTCGGTGGTGCGCCACGGGCGGCCGGGACTTCGGCGGGCGGGCCGGCCGGCGGTGGACGCGTGCCGAGCGCCCGGGACGTCGGCAGGCGGACCGGCCGGCGGCGACGCGGGCGGATCGGCGGGGACACTGGCGGGCGGACCAGCAGGCGGACCGGCGTGCCCGCGCCCGACGCCCATCGAATGGGGACGGGCGGGATCGACGCGCGGCGCCGCCTGCTGCCCGTGGTCGGCCGCCTGCGTCGGTTCCTCGCCGGGCGCCGCGGTGCGGCCGGCGCAGCCGCCGAGGCCGGCGTCGGATGACCCTCCGGCGGAGCGGGGATCGCCTCGGCCGCCGGCCACCTGGATGCTCGGCCCCACAACTGGTTTGGAGGTCAGCGGTGTCGTCCCGTCGGGCACCGGCGCGAGCGCGTCGGTCGGCGGGGCTGAGGCGGCGGCGTCGTCGATGGTCGCCTCCTGCGGCACGTCGGCGCACCGCGGTCGGGATCGCCGGCGCGGTGACGACGTCGAGCCGGTGCGGCTGACGGTTGCACGACGCCGCTCTCGGTCGACGGTCGCGGACCGGGCGGCCCAACGGTCGGCGCAACGGCGGCCCCTGCGCCGACCCCGTTGGACACGCCGGCCGGCACCTCGAGCGGCACATGCCGCCGCTCGGTGCGCAGGGACGGATCCCGATCGGGTCGGCGCTGCGATCCCTGTCCTGGAGGTCCGGTGGCAATCGCCGGACGCTGCTCGACCCCCGTCATCGTCGTCGCTCCGAGCGGCGCCGCCACGGCGATCGCCTTGGCGCGCCGCGCGAGCGGCGTCCGTTCGGCCCGCTCGCCGGCCGCCAGCGAGCGGAACATCGCCCTCACCGCGGCCTCGCCGGCGAAGTCGTCGGGCGAGGCCGGCGCCCAGGCGGCGAGGAGCACGTCGGCGAGACCGGCGCAGGAGGCCGGTGCGTCCTCGCGTTGGATGGCATCGGCGCCGTCGGCGCCGTCGAGCAGGCGCTCGAGCCACACCAGGTCGTCCGGTCGTCGAACATGGCGTCGTCCTCGGGCCGCTCGTTCACGGCGCGACCTCGTCGGATCGGCGACGGGCTCGAGCTGGCGCCCAGCGGCCGCAGCCCGCGGTGGCAGAGGATGCGCACCGCACCCTCGGACCGGGCACGACGGCGGCAGTCTCGCCGACCGATCATCCCGACGATCACCCGCAACGCCAGCACCTCGCGCTGCTCCGGGGTCAGGCGCTGCAGCATCTCCAGCGCCGCCGCCGTGTGGGTCGCCGACCGACGCACCGCTGGTGACGTCGGCGAGGTCGACCCCGTCGAGGCTGGTGACCGCGGCCGGCGCTGGCGGCGGCGACCCCAGTCGATGGCGCGGCGGCGGGCGATCGTGAACACCCAGCCGCGGAAGTCATGCTCGTCACCCCGGAACGAGCCGCAGGTTGCGGGCGATCGAGATCCACACCTCGGACTCGATGTCGTCGACGTCGCCGGACGACGACGACGCCGAGCCAGCGGGCGAGCGGCGGGTGCAGCCAACGCCAGAGCTCGGCGAAGGCGGCATCGTCGCCGGCCCGCGCCGCGGCCAGCACGTCCGCGAAGGCTCGGCGTCCTGCCCACTCCGCATCTCTCACTGATCAACGTCACGCGGGTGGCGTTCGTTACACCTCAGGCGATCACGTTCGCGGGCCACCACCCGTAACGGATCGCGTCGAGCGGCCGATGTCTGGTTCGAGGGTCGAGCGACGCGACATGAACGGACGACTGGGGCCGGGCGGCCCCATCATCCGGCGGGCCTGTCGAGGCGTCGCTCGGCCCTCGCGGCGGCTGGTTCCCTTCGTGCTCGTCGAGCCAGCTCGGTCAGCCGGCGGCGCCCCACGTGGGCGCTTCGACACCCGGGATCATCCCGGCCCCGGCGAGCAGCCCGGTGAAGTCGGTGTACACCCGCTCCTCGGTGATCATCCCGTCGGCATCGAGGTCGATCACGCTCACGCCCGGGAAGGCGACCGGCTCGCCGCGGGCCGGCCAGCCCGGCACGTCGCCGCGGTGGGTCGCCGTCACGAACCACTCGAAGGTCAGGGTGCCGGCGCCCTCCGAGGCCCTGCGGATCGAGAGGTCGAGGTCCGGCATGGCGTCCAGGTACAGCTGCACCTGCGCGGCCACGGCCGGTCGACCCACCGCCCTGGCCTGGGTCACGATCAGCTCCTCGCGTGCGCCGTCCTCGGCGTAGAACGAGGCCACCCGTTCGGCGTCGTGCGAGTTCCACGCCGCGTGCAGATCCTCGGCGAAGCCCATGGATCCCCCTCCCTCCGGTTCGTCCCCGCCAGGTTCCTCCGCCGGCTCGGCGAAGTCAACGACGGCGGCCGACCCATCCATCCTCGGTGTCACACCCCCGTCGTAGGGTGGGTGGCGTGTTCGAGGTGCCGACCAGCTTGTCGCCGAGCAGGGTCGAGAAGTTCACGTCGTGCCCGCTGGCGTTCCGGTTCGCCAGCATCGAGAAGCTCCCGGAACGCCCGTCGATCCACGCCACGCGCGGCTCGCTCGTCCACCGCGCGCTCGAGCTCGCCTACGCCCGCCCGGCCGCCGAGCGCACCCGCGAGGCCTTCGTCGCCTCGCTCGCCGTCGCCCGCCACGAGTTCCTGGCCCTGCCCGAGCTCGTCGACCTGCACCTCGACGACGAGCAGCTGGCCACGTTCGACACCGAGTGCCGCGCCCTCGTCGAGCGCTACCTGACGATGGAGGACCCGACGCAGGTCCACCCGATCGGCATCGAGCTGCGTCTGTCCGCCGACGTCGGCTCGCTCGCGCTGCGCGGCATCATCGACCGCCTCGACCTGCGCGACGACGGCGAGCTGGTCGTCATCGACTACAAGACCGGCCGGGCGCCATCGATCAACTGGGAGCAGAAGAGCCTGGCCGGCGTGCACTTCTACTCGTTCCTGTGCGAGGAGGTGCTCGGTCGGCGCCCCGCCGCCATCCGGCTGATGTACCTGAGCACGGGCGAGACCATCGAGGCCACGCCGTCGGCGCAGTCGGTGCGCTTCATCACCACCCGCACCAAGGCCGTGTGGCAGGCGGTCGAGCGGGCGTGCCAGACGGAGGACTTCCGCCCGCGCACCGGGGCACTGTGCAACTCGTGCAGCTTCCAGCCGTGGTGCCCGGCGTTCGGCGGCGACCCCGACCGGGCGCATCTGTCGAGGCGCCGGCGCTGCTGGCGCCCAGCCTGGTCACGACGTGACGGACGCCGCGTCCGGGGATCCCGGCCAGCCCGCGGTCGCGCCCAGGTCTACGTCGCGCCGGGCCGCTCGGCGTTCGGGCCGGCGATCGCCCACTTCGATCGATGGGCCGACCTCACCCTCGAGCGGATCCGCGGCAACCCGATCGCCGACACCGTCTTCATGTCGGCCACCAAGCTCGGCGACTGGAGCCTGATCTGGCACCTCGTCAACGTGTCGCGCGGCCTCACCAGCGACCGCCGCGCCGGCCAGACGCCGGTGCTGGCGTTGGCCCTCGGCGCCGAGAGCCTGCTCGTCAACCAGGGTCTGAAGCGACTGTTCAAGCGACCGCGCCCGACGGCCGAGGGCGATCCCCGCTACCCGGTGCGCCGGCCGCTGACCTCGTCGTTCCCGTCCGGGCACGCCAGCGCGGCGGCGTTCACCGCCGTCCTGCTGACGTCGTGGGACGGCAAGCGGTCGGCCCCGCTGTGGTGGACACTGGCGTCGACGGTGGCCGTGAGCAGGGCCTACGTCCGCATCCACCACTCCTCCGACGTCGTCGCCGGGATGGCTGTCGGCACCGTGCTCGGCCTCGGCGCCCGCACGATCCTGCGCCGGATCGGGAATCATGGCCGCCGTCACCGGGTTGACCTCGCCATGACGCGACAGTTCGGCCTGACCTTCGACTACCGCTGCCCATGGGCCCGCATCGTGCACGAGCACGTCGTGACCGCCCTGCGGGCCGGCGCCGACTGGGACGTCACGTTCCTGCCGTTCTCGCTGGGTCAGGCCCACGTCGAAGAGGGTCAGCCGTCGGTCTGGGAGCAGCCCGAGCAGGACACCGGCATCGTCGCCCTGCAGGCGGCGCTCGCGATCCGCGACACGCAGCCCGAGAAGTTCGTCGACGCCCACTACGCGATGTACGAGCACCGTCACGCCGACGCCGGTCAGATCAAGGACCGCGCCGACCTCACGCCGGTCCTCGAGGCGCGCCGGTGTCGACGTCGACGCGATGTGGGCCGAGGTCGACAGCGGCCGCCCGCTGGCGACGATCGAGAAGGAGCACACCGCGTTCGTCGACTCCCACACCGTGTGGGGCGTGCCGACGTTCGTCGTCGGCGACGAGGCCGTGTTCGTCCGCCTGCTCGAGCGCCCCGAGGGCGACGCCGCCAAGGCGACGGCGACGATCGAGCGGCTGCTCGACCAGATCGACTGGCCGACGCTCAACGAGTTCAAGCACACGTCGATCCCGCGCTGACGCTGCCGCTACCGTTCGCCTCGCGGTCGACCGCGGCCGGAAGGGGGGCGATGACGTGACCACGATGATGTGGCCGATGCAGCGGGCGGCGAGGATCGCCGCCGAACGGGTGGCGGTGACCTGCGCGACGACGTCGCTCACCTACGCCGAGACCGCTGCCCGCTGCCGTCACCTGGCCGCCGGGTTGCGCGGCCTCGGCCTCGGGCCCGGCGACCGGGTCGCCGTCCTCGGCCCCAACTGCCACCGCTACGTCGAGCTGTACCAGACCGTCCCGGGCGCCGGGATGGTGCTGGTGCCGCTGAACCAGCGCCACACGGACGGCGAGCTCCGCTACGCCCTCGACGACGCCGGGGTCACCGTGCTGTTCGCCGGCCGTGCGGTCACCGACCTGCCGCCGTGCGTGCGCCACGTCATCGACCTGAGCGACGGCTACGAGGCGCTGCTCGCCCGCGGCGCCGCCGAGGCGACCGCCGACGAGTGGCCACCGGACGTCGACGACGACGCCCTGGCCGGCCTCTTCTACACCGGCGGCACGACCGGGGCATCGAAGGGCGTGATGCTGACGCACGCCAACCTCGTCGCCAACGCCTTCCACCTCCAGGCCGCCTATCGCTTCGAGGAGGACACCCGCTGGCTGATCGTCGCCCCGCTCTTCCACGCCGCCGGCTCGATCGCCGTGCTGGCGACGGTCTGGCACGGTGGACGTCACGTCGTGCTGCCGGCGTTCGACCCCGGCGCCGCCGTCGACCTGGTGGCGTCGGAGCAGATCACGGCGACGCTCGTCGTGCCGACGATGTTGGCGGCGATGAGCGACGAGCAGCTCGCTCGCCCCGCGACGTCTCGACGCTGCGGCTGATCGCCCACGGCGGCTCGCCCGTCGCCACGGAGACGCTGCGCCGCGCCCACCAGGCCTTCCCAGCAGCCGAGCTGATGCACATCTACGGCGCCACCGAGACGTCACCCATGGTGACCTGCCTGCCCCACGAGGAGCTGCTGCTCGACACACCGCTGGCCCGCTCGTGCGGTCCGGCGTGTGCGGGCGTCGACATCGCCATCGTCGGTGCGGACGGCGCGCCCTGCGCGGCCGGCGAGGTGGGCGAGGTCGCCGTGCGGGGCCGCAACGTGATGGCCGGCTACTGGAACAAGCCGGCCGAGACGGCCGCCGCGATCGTCGACGGCCGCTACCGCACCGGCGACCTCGGCTACCTCGACGACGGCGGCAACCTGTTCCTCGTCGACCGGGCCAAGGACATGATCGTCACGGGCGGCGAGAACGTGTACAGCACCGAGGTCGAAGACGTCCTGTACCGCCACCCGGCCGTGCTCGAGGCGGCCGTGTTCGGCATCCCCGACGCCCACTGGGGCGAGGCGGTGCACGCGGTCGTCGTGCTCCGCGGCGACGTCGAGCCGGACGAGCTGATCGACCACTGCCGCACGGCCATCGCCGGCTACAAGGTGCCCAAGCAGATCGAGCTGCGGGCCGAGCCGCTGCCCAAGTCGGGCGCCGGCAAGGTCCTCAAGCGGGAGCTGCGCGCGCCGCACTGGGAGGGCCGCGACGCGCTGATCAGCGGGACCTGACGGCGCCGACCGGGCCGCGGTCGACGCGGCGTCCGTGTGCGATCATCGAGCGGTGACCGACGAGCGCAAGATGTCGGACGCCGAGGGCCTGATGTGGCGGGTCGACAAGGATCCCCACCTCTCGTCGACGTTCGGCACCGTCTCGGTGCTCGACCGGCCGCCGGACTTCGACGCCCTGCGGGCCCGCATGGAGCGGGCCACGTGGGCCGTCCCGCGGCTGCGGTGGCGGGTCCAGCCGGCCCCGGTCAACCTGTCGGCGCCGATGTGGGTCGACGATCCCGACTTCGACATCGACAACCACGTGCGCCGCATCGCGCTGCCCAAGCCGGGCTCGATGCGCCAGCTGTTCGACCTCGCGACGCTGCTGGTGAACGACACGTTCGACCGGATGCGGCCGCTGTGGCAGTTCATCGTCATCGAGGGCCTGCGCGGCGGCAAGGCGGCGCTGGTGCAGAAGATGCACCACACGATCACCGACGGCGAGGGCGGCGTGCAGATGTCGCTCCAGTTCCTCGACTTCGAGCGCGACGCACCGCCGCCGCCGCCGATCGACGAGCTGGCCGCCGACGTCACCCCGCCGCCACCCAGTCCGACGGCCGCCGAGTCGATGCGCGATCTCGTGGCCGGCAGCTTCCGCCTGCCGCTCGGCGTCGCCCGCCAGGTGCGCGAGCTGCTCGTCGACCCCACCGCCATCCCGGCCGCCAGCGTGGCGACGGTCGACACCGTGCGCGCCGTCATGTCCCAGCTGTCGGACGTCGAGAAGGCCCACTCACCGCTGTGGACGGAGCGTTCGCTGCGCCGCCACTTCGAGGTCGTGCGGGCGCCGTTCCGTGACACCAAGGACGCCGCCAAACGACTCGGCGGCACGCTCAACACGGCGTTCATGGCCGCCGCCGCCGAGGCCGCATCCCGCTACCACATCGACCTCGGCGCGCCGGTCGACACCCTGCGCACGACGATGGCGGTGAGCACCCGGACGTCGAGCAGCGAGACCAACGCCTTCTCGCTCGCCCGGTTGATGGTGCCCACGGGGCCGATGCCGATCGCCGACCGCTTCCAGGCCATCCAGGCGCTGGCGACCGAGGCTCGCGGCGGTGGCGGCGGGGCGTCGCTGCAGACGCTGGCCGCGGTCGCCGCCGCGCTGCCGACGTCGCTGGTCACCCGCCTCGCCCGCCAGCAGGCCCAGACCGTCGACTTCGCGACGTCCAACGTCAAGGCGGCGCCGATGGCGGTCTACATCGCCGGCGCCCAGCTGCTCGAGAACTACCCGATGGGACCGCTCGCCGGGGTCGCCTTCAACCTCACGCTGCTGTCGTACCACGGCAGCCTCGACATGGGGATCAACATCGATGCCGCCGCCGTGACCGAACCGGCAGCGGCTGGCGAAGCACCTCGACGGCGCGTTCGCCGACCTCCTCGACGCCTGACGGCGCCGGGAGGGGCTCAGACCTGTTCGGGCTCGGGCATCGGCGTCGGTGAGCGCCGATCGGACGTCGAGCAGCAGGTCGGCCACCTCGATGGAGGAGACCAGCTCGCGGCTGCATCATCTGACCCAGGGCCTGATCGATCACGGTGAGCGCCTCGGCGATCACCGCATCGTGGCTATCGGTTGAGGAGCGGTCGAGCTCTTCGGTCATCCCGGCTCACGGTACCCCGCGGACCCCCCGCGCACTCGTTCACAGATGTCACGAGCGTGTGAACTTGCGCGAGGCTCGCCGGCCATGGACCTCCAGGATCGTCACGCCGTCGTCACCGGAGCCGGTCGCGGCATCGGTGCCGCCCTCGCCCGCCGCTTCCACGCCGGCGGGGCCCGAGTCACGATCGCCGACCTCGCCGGGGCCGAGGACACGGCCGCCGACATCGGCGAAGGGGCGTTCGGCGTCACCGCCGACATCTCCTCGGAGGAGGGCAACGTCGAGCTGATCCGGCGCGCCGAGGAGGCCTTCGGCCCGATCGACCTGTTCTTCGCCAACGCCGGGATCGGCGGCGGGACCGACCTCGAGTCGACGACCGAGGAGGCGTGGGCCCAGGTCTTCGACATCAACGTCAACGCCCACCGCTGGGCCGCCAAGCACCTGCTGCCCGGCTGGCTCGCCGCCGGCGAGGGGTACTTCTGCTCGACGGCGTCGGCGGCCGGGCTGCTCGTCCAGATCGGGTCGGCGCCCTACACCGTGACGAAGCGGGCTGCGGTGGCGTTCGCCGAGTGGCTTTCGGTGACGTACGGCGACCGCGGGCGTCAGGGTCAGCTGCCTGTGCCCGCAGGGCGTCAACACCGACATGCTGCGGGGCAGCGAGCAGCTCGGCGGCGGGGCCAGCGTGGTCCGCAGCGCCGGGGTGGTCATGGAGCCGGAGGAGGTCGCCGACATCGTGGCCGACGCCATCGCCGCCGAGCGCTTCCTGATCCTGCCCCACCCCCAGGTCCACGAGTTCATGAAGCGCAAGGCCGACGACCCGGACCGCTGGCTCGCCGGCATGCGCAAGCTGCAATCGCGCGTCCTCGGGAGCTGAGCGCAGACCGCTCGCGAAGGCGACGCGGTACCGTCGAACCATGAGCGAGACCGATGGATCGAACGACGTCGCGCCCCGAGCCCGCACGCCGCGATCGCCACCGATCTGCTGGACGGCCGGTCGGCCGCCAGCGCCCCCGCCGTCTCCCCGGACGGACAGTCGATCGCCTTCGTGGTGTCGACGATCGAGCTCGACCGCAACCGCACGGTGTCGCGGGTGTGGCTCGCCGGTCCCGACGGCGACCCGGCACCGATCACCGCTGGGCCCCGCGATGCGTCGCCGGTGTGGTCACCCGACGGTCGCCACCTCGCGTTCACGTCAGGCCGCGGCGAGACGGACCGCGACGCGACGCTGCACGTGTTGCCGATCGGCGGACCCGGCGAGGTGCGCACGATCGCCACGATGCCCGAGGCCATCGCCGACCTCGGGTGGTCGCCCGACGGCACGTGGCTGGCGTACACGAGCCGCACCCGTGACGCCCGCTACGACGCGGCGGACGAGCGGTCGCAGCCACCGCGGAAGATCGAGACGTTCTTCACCCGCCTCGACAACGTCGGCTGGATCGTCGATCGCCGGTCGCACGTGTACGTCGCCCGCGTCGATGGCACCGCCGCGCCGCGCAACCTCACGCCCGGCCCGTTCCAGCACCATGGCGTGGCGTGGCTGGCCGACAGCACCGGGGTGGTGACGTCGGCGCGTCGCCACGACGGCTGGGACCTCGACCTCGCCGATGACCTGTACATCGTCCCGTTGGCCGGCGAGCCCGTCGCGCTCACCAAGCAGACCGGCTCCTACGGCCGTCCGTCCGTCTCGCCGGACGGCTCGACGGTCGCGTTCATCGGGTTCGACGACGCGCTCGAACGACCCGCAGAACTCCAAGGTCGGCGTCATCCCGGTGACCGGCGGCGCCCATCGATGGGTGTCCGACGGGCTCGACCGCACGTTCTACGCCACGGCCGGCGCGCGGTCGCCCGTGTGGCTCGACGACGACACCCTGCTGGCCACCGCCGAGGATCGCGGCGACACCCACCTCTTCCGGCTGTCGATCGCCAACGCGACGACGCCCGAGGCGCTCACGTCCGGCCCCGTGTGCGTCGCCGGCTTCGATGCCGCCGGCGGACGCATCGCCATGGCCCAGGCCACGGTCGATCAGCCAGGCCGAGATCGTCACGCTCGACGGACCCGTCACCGCCGTCACCCGCTCGTGGCTCGGGATGGGAGAAGTTCACCGTCCCGACGACGGACGGCACCGACGAGATCGACGCCTGGATCATGCGCCCGGCCGGGTTCGAGCCGCGCCGCAAGTACCCGGTCCTGCTCAACGTCCACGGCGGCCCGTTCACGCAGTACGGCGAGACGTTCTTCGACGAGGCCCAGATGCAGGCCGCGGCCGGCTTCGTCGTCGTGATGTCGAACCCGCGGGGCAGCAGCGGCCGGCACACGTGGTGGGGGCAGGCGATCGCCGGACGCCAGCAGAAGGCCGTCAAGGGGGCCACCGGCTGGGGCAGCGTCGACGTCGACGACGTGCTCGCCGTCATCGACGGCGCCCTCGACCGCTACTCGTTCTGCGATCGCGACCGCGTCGGCATGCTCGGCGGCAGCTACGGCGGCTACATGGCCACGATGCTCGCCACCCGCCACGACGGGCGCTTCCGTGCCCTGTGCTCGGAGCGGGCGGTGAACAACATGCTCACCGAGGAGTGGGGCAGCGACATCGCGCACGGCGTTCAAGGCGACGCACGGCATCACCTACCTCGACGACGCCGCCGAGTACGTGCGGATGTCACCGATCGTCGACATCCGCGCCATCGACGTGCCGATGCTGCTCCTGCACTCGGAGAACGACCTGCGCTGCCCGATCATCCAGGCCGAGGAGCTGTTCATCGGGCTGCGCCTGCTCGGCAAGGACGTGACGTTCTACCGCTTCCCCGGCGAGGGCCACGAGCTGACCCGCTCGGGCTCGCCGGTGCACCGCGAGATGCGCGCCGAGATCGTCCTCGACTGGTTCACCGAGAAGCTGGCCCCCCGCCGCAAGCCCCGCGCCAAGCGCTGACGCCGGCGCGCGGGCGCCGATCTGGCCGGATCCGCCAACTGTTCGCGGTGGCGGCCACTGGATGGCCGCCAGCGTGAACAGTTGGCGGGATCGGTCGGTCAGTCCTCGGTCAGCCAGGCGTTGATCAGCTTGCGGGCGATGGAGATGCCGGGTGGGATCGGCGGCATGTCGTCGCGGCGGTACCAGTTGGCGTCGGCGATCTCGGTCGGGTCGCACACGATGTCGCCCGACTCCTACCGGGCGCGGAAGCCGCACATCAGGCTGTGCGGGAACGGCCACGGCTGGCTGCTCTGGTAGCGGACGTCGCCGACGGTGAGGCCGACCTCCTCCTTGACCTCCCGCACGACGGCGCCCTCCAGCGACTCGCCGGGCTCGACGAAGCCGGCGAGGCAGGAGTACATCGGCACCTTCCAGAGCACGCCGCGCGCGAGCAGCGCCTCCTGGTCCGGGCCGTCGTCGCCGCGGGTGACGAGCGTGATCATCGCCGGCGCCAGGCGCGGGAACGCCGAGAGGCCGCACGCCGGGCAGCGCATCGCCCGCTCCCCCGGCGCCGGCTCGGTCGGCGTGCCGCAGCGCCCGCAGAAGCGGTGGGTGCGGCCCCACTCGACGAGCTGCACGGCGCGGCCGGCGGCCAGCCAGGCGTCCTCGCCGGCCCGCCCGTGGTAGCCGTAGAGGTCGACGGCCGCGCCGTCGCTGGGGTCCTCGCCGTGCGGGACGTCGACGGCGTGCCACACGGCGCCGCCGAGGACGCCGACGACGTGGGTGCGCCAGGCGTCGTCGGCCGGACGCTCGTCGGTCCAGACCGAGGCCCCGATGACGTGGACGAAGACCTCGCCGTCGACACCGTCGGGCACGATCGTGGTCGGTTCGAAGGCGCTCATACACGGCCGTTCGTACCAGACCTGAGCGACCGTCGATAATTCTTGACAAACTAGGTCGGGATTACGATACTGTCGACGGCATGGCCTCCACAGCGCCTTCGGGCGCCGTCCTGCCTCCCCCCGCAGCACGGCGCCTCGAGCTCGACGTGCTCGGTGACATCGTCACCGGGCTGTCGCGTGCCGAGTCGCTGTGGAGGCCACACGTCGCCCACGACCGCCACGAGCGGGTGCGCCGCCGGCTCCTCGCCACGCCGGCCTACGAGGTGTGGCTGCTCGGCTGGACGCCCGGCCAGTCGGTCGGGCTGCACGACCACGGCGATGCCAACGGCGCCTTCGTGGTGGTCGACGGCGAGCTCGCCGAGACCACCGTCGACGGCGGCCGGCTCGATGTCGAGCGGCTGTCGGCCGGCGAGCTCGGGCAGGTGCCCGTCCGGGTCGATCCACGACGTCGGCAACCGCTCGGCGCGCAACGCCACGAGCATCCACGTGTACTCGCACCCGCTGTCGGCGATGGGCTTCTACGGCGCCAACGGTCGACTGGTGCGCGTCGAGGCCGTCCACGAGCAGTCGACGCTCGTCGACGCCACGTCGTGGGCCCACGCCCTGCACCCCGCGGGCGCGAACATCGCGCCGTGACCGCCGCTCGCATCGACGCCCTGCTCGCCGCCGCCCGCGCCCGCCTCGACCGGGTCGAGCCTGCCGAGCTCGCCGCCGAGATGGCCGCCGGCGCCCTCGTCGTCGACATCCGCCCCGAGGCCAACCGCCGCGACGAGGGCGAGCTGCCCGGCGCGATCGTCATCGATCGCAACGTCCTCGAGTGGCGCCTCGACCCGACGAGCGGGCACGAGCTGCCGGTCGCCCACGAGGGCCGGCGCGTCGTGCTCGTGTGCAACGAGGGCTACGCGTCGAGCCTCGCCGCGGCGACCCTCCTCGACCTCGGCCTCGACGGGGCCACCGACCTCGCCGGCGGCTACCGGGCCTGGGCCGCGCTCAGCGGTGACGCGAGCCATCACGACGAGGACGTCGTCGCGCAGGCGTGGTGCCGCGGAGGTCGTGCACCAGCCGACCGGCGTGCTCGCGCAGACCGACGCCCGCCGCCACCGGGTGCTCGTCGATCCATCGGCGCCACCCGCTCGATCGCCGCGTCGACGTCCTCGTCGCGACGCTCGATGAGGCCGTCGCTGTAGAGGCACACGACATCGTCGGGCTCGAGGTCGGCGATCGCCACGGGCGTCGGCTCGATGTCGCGGGTCTCGATGCCGACGAGCGCATCGCCGCTGCGGATCCGTTCGTGGCCGCCGCGCCGGCTGACGATCACGTCGGGGTGGCCGGCCGTGATGATCTCGGCCTGGTTCGGCCGGTCGATCGACACCAGCCCGATCGACGCGTAGACCGGCGCGTCGTCGTTGACCGCGGCGAGCGTGCGCAGCGCCGTCGCCGGCGCGATGCCCGTCTGCAGCAGGGCCCGCAGCGTCGCCCGGAAGCGGCCGACCTGCAGCGCGGCGAGCACGCCGTGGCCGGTGATGTCGCCGACGAGAGGTGGACCCGGCCGTCCGGTGCCCTCGATCACGTCGCACCAGTCGCCGCCGACGTGGTTCTTGTCGTCGATCGGCTCCTGGTAGACGACGACGTCGAGGTGCTCGAGGTCGGGGACGGTCGGCGGCGCGATCATCCCCTGCAGCACGCTGATGCGCTCGTGGACGCGCAGCTCGGCGAGCCACGATGCGCTGTCGTCGTCCTGCACCGCGAGGTAGCCGGTGATCTCGCCCGCCGCATCCCGTGACGCGGCGACGCGCCAGCGCATCACGAACGGCGTGCCATCGGCGCGGTAGTTGATGACCCGCCCCTCGAAGCCGCTGTCGGCCGCCAGGGCGAGCCGCATCGCGTCGAGCACCGTGCGGTCGGTGGCCGGCCCGTGCAGGATGCGCGGCGTCTGGCCGATGAGGTCGGCGGCGGCATGGCCGGTGAGCGCCTCGCAGGCCGGGTTGACGTAGAGGATCACCGGACCGGGCTCGTCGAGCTGGGCGTCGGTGAGCATGATCGCGCCGGGCGAGGTGTGGGCGCCCTGGGCCAGCAGCGCCACCAGCTCACCCGACGGCCGTTCGGCGGTGCCGGGTGAGATCGACGGCCGTGCCGTGGGCCAGACCGGCCTCCAGGGCCTGGAGGTCGTGGGCGCTCACCATCGCGCGGAGCTTACGGAACCGGCGGGACCGGATGGCGTGACGGGATTCTGTGCTGCGTAGGCTCACGCGATGGCCAGTGATTCGCCCGTCGTCATCATCGAAGCCGTCCGCACCCCGATCGGCCGCCGCGGCGGCGGCCTGTCCACCGTCCATCCCGCCGACCTGCTCGGCGACGTCCAGAGCGCCATCGATCGAGCGCACCGGCATCGACCCGGCCGAGATCGGCCAGGTCGTCGGCGGCTGCGTCAGCCAGGTCGGCGAGCAGTCCTTCAACATCGCCCGCACCGCGTGGCTCGCCGCCGGGCTGCCCCTCGACGACGCCGGCCACCACGGTCGACACCCAGTGCGGCTCGTCGCCAGCAGGCCACCAACCTGGCCACCGTCGCTGGTCGGCGCCGGCGTCGTCGACGTGGCCGTCGCGTGCGGCGTCGAGTCGATGAGCCGCATCCCGATCGGCGTCAACTCGTCCAAGAAGCTCGGCCTCGGCGTGCCGATCCCCAAGGCCTACTTCGGCCGCTACGAGTTCACCTCGCAGTTCGAGGGCGCCGAGCGCATCGCCGACAAGTGGGGCATCACCCGCGAGGACTGCGACGCGTTCGGCCTCGCGTCCCAGCAGCGCGCCGCCCGGGCGTGGGCCGAGGACCGCTTCGACACCCAGGTGGTGCCGGTCGACGCCGCCGACCTCGACGAGGAGGGCAAGCCCACCGGGTCGACGCACACCGTCGCAGCGCGACGAGGGCCTCCGCGAGACCATCGCTCGAGAAGCTGGCCACGCTCAAGCCGGTCGCCCGCGAGGACGGCGTGCACACCGCCGGCTCGTCGTCGCAGATCTCCGACGGCGCCGCCGCCGTGCTGCATGACGACCGAGGCCAAGGCCGACGAGCTCGGGCTGACGCCCCGGGCCCGCGTCGTCGACACGTGCCTCGTCGGCGTCGACCCGGTGCTGATGCTGACCGGCCCGATCGACGCCACCCAGCGGCTGCTCGAGCGCACCGGCCTGACCATCGACCGACATCGACCTGTTCGAGATCAACGAGGCGTTCGCCTCGGTCGTGCTGGCCTGGGCCAAGGAGGTCGGCGCCGACCTCGAGCAAGACCAACCCCAACGGCGGCGCCATCGCCCTCGGCCACCCGCTCGGCGGCACCGGTGCCTTCCTCATGACCAAGGCCCTCCACGAGCTGGAGCGGACCGGCGGCCGCTACGGCCTGGTCACCATGTGCTGCGGCGGCGGCCTCGGCACCGGCACGATCATCGAGCGCCTCTGACGCGACCCGACGAGGGCAGTCGCGAACTTTTCGCGCTCCGCGCCCACATGCGGGGCCGCGAGCGCGGAAAGTTTGAGGAATTGCCCGACGACCGCGGCCGGGTGATCCGGCGCGACGGCCTGACATCTGTCATGGCCGATCGGTGGCGGCGCTCACTACCCGCTGACGTGGGGGAAGCGCACACTGGCCGTGTCGAGCAACCTCCCCCCACCGCTAGCGCGCCCGGCATCGAGCTGCGCGGCGTGACCAAGTCGTTCGGCATCGGTCCACGCCGTGCGCGGCGTCGATCTCGTCGTGCACCCGGCGAGACGGTCGCCCTGCTCGGCCCCAACGGCGCCGGCAAGTCCACGACCATCGACATGCTGCTCGGCCTGGCGCGGCCCGACCGCGGCACGGTCGCCGTGTTCGGCCACCCGCCGGCCGACGGCCGTCAGCCACGGCGCGGTCGGCGCCATGCTGCAGACCGGCGCGCTGATCCGCGACCTCGACGGTCCGCGAGCTGCGTGACGATGGTGGCGCTCGCTGTACCCCGACCCGATGCCGGTCGACGAGGTCCTCGCCGCCGCCGGCATCGCCGACATCGCCGACCGCCGCACCCACAAGCTGTCGGGCGGCCAGACCCAGCGGGTGCGCTTCGCCCTGGCCCTGGTGGCCAACCCCGACCTGCTGGTGCTCGACGAGCCCACCGTCGCCCTCGACGTCGAGGCCCGCCACGCCTTCTGGGTGACGATGCGCGGCTTCGCCGCCGGCGGCAAGACGGTCGTGTTCGCCACCCACTACCTCGAGGAGGCCGACGCCTACGCCGACCGCATCGTGCTGATGGCCAACGGCGCTGGTCGTCGCCGACGGTCCGACCACCGAGATCAAGGCGCATGGTCGGCCGCGCACGATCCGCGCCACGCTGCCCGGCGTCGACCGTCGACCGAGCTGGCCGCCCTGCCCGGCGTCGTCCAGGCCGACCGCCACGGCGACGCCGTCGTGCTGACGTGCACCGACTCCGACGCCGGCCATCCGCGCCCTGCTCGCCGCCTACCCCGAGGCCCGCGACATCGAGGTCCGCGGCGCCGGCCTCGAGGAGGCCTTCATGGAGCTGACCGCCGACACCGCGCCGACGCCGACCGACGCAGGAGATCGCCACCGATGACCGCTCGACGCACCTACGTCCGCTACGAGCTGCTGCGGACGTTCCGCAACCTCCGCTTCTTCATCTTCTCGCTGGTCTTCCCGCTGATCCTGTTCCTGCTCGTCGCCGGGCCAACCGCGACCAGACGCTGCAGCGGCATCCCGTTCCCTATCTACTACATGGCCGGGATGGTCGGCCTGGGGCACGATGGCGGCGGTCATCGCCGGCGGGGCCCGCATCGCCGCCGAGCGCTCGGTCGGCTGGAACCGCCAGCTGCGCATCACCCCGCTGCCGACTGCGCACCTACTTCGCGACCAAGGTGCGTCAGCGGCTACAGCGATGGCGCTCGTCAGCATCGTGCTGCTGTACATCGCCGGCGCCGCCCTCGGCGTGCGGCTGCCGGCGCTGGTCGACTGGGTCGCAGATGACCGGGCTGATCCTGGTCGGGCTGATCCCCTTCGCCGTGCTCGGCATCCTGCTCGGCCACCTGCTCACGGTCGACTCGATGGGCCCGGCGCTGGGCGGCTCACGTCGCTGTTCGCGCTGCTCGGCGGGGCGTGGGGACCGATCGGCCACGGCGGCTGGCTGCTCGCACGCTCGTCAAGCTGCTGCCCTCGTACTGGCTGGTGCAGGCCGGCAAGACGCGCCTACGGCGGCGACGCGTGGCCGCTGAGGCGTGGATCGTGATCGCGGTGTGGACCGTCGGTCCTGACCGCCTCGCCGTGCGGGTCTACCGCCGGGACACCAGCGGGTCTGAGCGCCGCTGCCGGACGTCGAGCGGTCCTAGCGTGGACCGCGTGCGAGCCGACCGGGAGGCTGAAGGACGCCATCGCCGGTCGTCCGTTCATGGACTTCGACGAGTGGGACCAGAACCAGCGGAGTGGGCCCGCGGCTGGCGCAGCCTGATCTTCCCCGGGCTGTTCCTGATCTACCTCGGCCAGACGGCGCACGGCATCGGCGTCCACGCGTCGGGCGGCCAGGCGCTGCTCGGCTACGTCGTGCTCATCGCCTTCTGCGTCGTGCTACCTGGCGGCGTGCCGGCCCGCGTGGGGCGACCACCCGCAGCGGTTCACCGGTCGCTGTTCGTCGCGATGCTGGCGCTGTTCGTCGTCGAGGTGCCGTTCGCCCACGAGGACGCCTTCGTGATGTGCGTGTTCATCGCCGTGCTCACCGATGGCGATGCTCGGGCCGCGCACGGTGACGTCGTGGTCGCCATGGCCCTCGGCCGCGACGTTCGTGCCGGCGCTGGTCCCGTCGTGGGACGCGGGCGTCGACGTCGACATGGGCGTCGACGATCCTGATCGTCTCGATGGCGATGTGCGGCGTTCTTCGGCCTCGTGCAGGCCAACACGCAGCTCAGCGCGGCGCGCAGCGAGGTGGCCCGGCTGGCGGCCGAGGGCGAGCGCAGCCGCATCGCCCGCGACCTGCACGACCTCCTCGGCCACTCGCTGACGACGATCACGATGAAGGCCGGGCTGGCCCGCCGGCTGTCGGCCACCGATCCGGCAGCGGGCCGCGGCCGAGATCGCCGAGGTCGAGGACATCGCCCGGCGCTCGCTCGTCCGACGTGCGGGCCGACGGTGTCCGGCTACCGCGAGGTGACGCTGGCCGGCGAGCTGGCCACCGGCCGGCGAGGTGCTGCGGGCCGCCGGCATCGAGGCGTCCCTCCCGCGATCGGTCGAGCACGTCGACGAGCAGCCGCCAGGCGCTGTTCGGCTGGGTGGTGCGCGAGGGGGTCACCAACGTGGTGCGCCACGCCCGGGCGACGACGTGCACGATCACCGTCGGGCCGGACTGGGTCGAGGTCGCCGACGACGGGCGGTCGACGGCGGCCGTCGCCGGCAACGGCCTGACCGGGCTCGGCGAGCGGGTGGCGGCGGTCGGCGGCACAGGTGCAGGCCGGCCCGTGGGCCGGCGGCGATCGCGCCGGCTGGCGGCTGCGGGTGGAGGTGGCCGGCGCGTCGTGACGCTGCGGTTGCTGGTCGCCGACGACCAGGCCCTCGTGCGCTCGGCCCTCGCCGCGCTGCTGTCGCTGGAGCCCGACTTCACGGTCGTCGCCGAGGTCGGCCGGGGCGACGAGGTCGTGGCGGCCGCGCTCGCCAGCCAGCCGGACGTGGCGCTGCTCGACATCGAGATGCCCGGCGCCGACGGCCTCGACGCGGCGGCCGCCCTGCGCGCCGCGCTGCCCTCGTGTCGGGTGCTCGTGCTGACGACGTTCGGTCGTCCCGGCTACCTGCGGCGGGCGATGGAGGCCGGCGCCCTCGGCTTCGTCGTCAAGGACGCCCCCGCCGAGCAGCTCGCCGACGCCGTCCGGCGGGTCGCCGCCGGCGAGCGCGTCGTCGACCCGAACCTGGCCGCGGCGACGCTCGCCTACGGCCCGTCGCCGCTCACCGATCGCGAGCGCGACGTCCTGGTCGCGGCGCGCGGCGGGGCCACCGTCGCCGACGTCGCCGCCGCCCTGCACCTGTCGGAGGGCACGGTGCGCAACTACCTCTCGGCGGCGATCGCCAAGACCGGCGCCCGCAACCGGGTCGAGGCGGCCACGGTCGCCAACGACCGCGGCTGGCTGTGACCCGAACTGACCTTCGGGATCACCGCCGGGCCGCCATTGCGCCGACCGGTTCGGAACCGGTCGGCGGATGCGGTTGGATCGTGGGCATGCGTGCCGGCGTCCGGTCGTGCCTCCTCGTCGTCGTCGCCCTCGCCGGCTGCACGCCGGACGCCCCGCCGGACGGCGGCGTCGTCGAGCACGTGGTCGACGGCGACACCGTCGACGTCGTGCTCGGTGATCGCGAGGAGCGGGTGCGCCTGATCGGCATCGACACGCCGGAGGTGTACGTCACCGACGGGCCACCCGAGTGCTTCGGCCCCGAGGCGTCGGCGTTCACGAAGGAGCTGCTGCCCGAGGGGACCGCAGTCCGGCTCGAGCGCGACGTGGTCGGGCGCGACGACTACGGCCGGCTGCTCGCCTACGTGTACCTCGCCGCCGACGGACGCATGGTCAACGAGCTGATCATCGCCGGCGGCTTCGCCCAACCGCTGACGATCCCGCCCAACTCGACGTTCGCCTCGCGCTTCGTCGCCGCGGCGCGCGCCGCCGAAGCGGCCGGACTCGGCCTCTGGGGCGCGTGCGGCGGATAGCGTCGGTCCCCGTGTCCGACGCGACCCCGACGCTGGCGGAACGCCTGGGCCACCCGGCCGACGCCCGGCTGGTGATCATCTCGTGCGACGACCTCGGGCTGTGCCACGCCGCCGACGTGGGCGTGTACACCGCGCTGCGCGAGGGCGCGGCGACGTGCGCGTCGCTGATGGTGCCGGCCCCGTGGTCGCGCCACGCCGCGTCGATGTACGAGGAGGGCGACGACATCGGCGTCCACCTCACGCTCAACTGCGAGCACGAGAACTACCGCTGGGGTCCGATCACCCACGCCCCGTCGCTGCTGTCGGGCGACGGCGGCTTCCCGCGCTCGATCGACGACCTCTGGGAGCACGCCGACCCCGAGGAGGTGCGGCGCGAGTGCCGGGCCCAGATCGAGCGGGCGCTGGCATGGGGCATCGACGTGACGCACCTCGCCCCGCACCTGACGGCGATCACCCTGCGCCCCGAGTTCTTCGACATCTACCTCGACATGGCCGTGGAGTTCCGGCTGCCGATCCGGCTGCCGTCGACGATCACGCCCGATCAGGCCGGCTTCCCGTTCCGGCGCCTGGCCGCCGAGGAGGGCATCGTCTTCCCGGACCACTTCGACCACGACTGGCGCGCCGGCAGCCGCGACCGGGTGCAGCACGCCATCAAGACGCTGCCGCCGGGCGTGACCGAGATCCACGTCCAGCCGGCGATCGACACGCCCGAGGTGCGGGCCATCTCACCGGCCGCCGAAGGGTGGATCGACGACCTCGCCCTGGTGGTCGACGACCCGTCGATCCCCGCCCTGCTGGCCGAGGTCGGTGCGGTGCTGATCGGCTACAGCGAGCTCAGGGACGCGCAGCGAGCTTCGTGAGCTCGCTGCCGGCCTCACCCGAGCGCAGCAGGTCGAACAGCGGACCGGTCGGCCCGGCGGTCTTCAGGCGGCCCTGCATGTAGGCGACGGTGGCGTCGAAGCCGGGCGCCTGCACGACGTCGAGCGGCACCGTGAGCGCGAGCTCGGCGTCATCCGGGCCCTCGGCGCGCTCGTCCTTCTTGCCGACGACGACGCGGTACTGGACCGTCATCGCGACTGGCTCCGGGCGTGATCGCGGATGCCGGCGAACAGGTCGTCCTCGGTCGGCCCGTCCGGGATCGGGCCGACGAGCGAACGGGCCAGCACCCACTCCTCCCACGGGTGCAGGGCCACCAGCTCGGCATCGGCCATCGCGAACCACCAGCCCTCGTTCGGGTCGACCTGCGTGGCGTGGGCCCGCAACGAGTCGGCCCGGGCGGCCTGGTAGTCGGCGACGTCGATCCTGGTCGTGAAGCGGTGGTCCTGATCGGGCCGCTTGAACCACTTCTCGTCGAACGGCGACTTCCCGTCGCGCTCCATGAGGAACTCGTGCACGGCCAGCGTGCGGGCCCGTGACCAGCCCGAGTAGTACATCTTCGACGGCTGGAACGGCTCGCCGAGCTCGGGGTACCAGTCGGGATCGCCGGCCCGGTCGAACGCCAGCACCGAGATGTCGTGCACCCGCAGATGATCGGGATGCGGGTAGCCCCGCTGATCGTCGCCGTAGGTGAGGATGACCTGCGGCTTCGTGCGCCGGATGATCGCGACCAGGCGACCAGTGGCCTCGTCGATGTCGGCCATGTTGAACGAGTCCGGGTTCTCGTTCGGCGGCGTGTCGGCCATGCCGGAGTCGCGGTAGCCGAGCATCACGACCTCGTCGAACCCGATGATGCGGGCCGACTCGGCCAGCTCGGCCTCGCGCATCGAGGCGACCTTGGCCTTCTCCTCCTCGGGCGTCAGGCCGTGGAACGGCTGGCCCTCGGCGCGCAGCGACGGGTTCTGCAGCTCGCCCTCCTCGCCGCCCGTGCAGCACACGAGCACCGTGTGGACGCCTTCGGCGTGGTAGCGAGCGACCGTCGGGGCACCCTTCGATGCCTCGTCGTCGGGGTGGGCGTGGACGGAGAGCAGGGTGAGCCGCGGCGCGGCGCTGGGCTCCGCCATCAGCCGGCGAGCCCGGGGGGCACTGGGACCGTCACCCGTCCGACGTTACCCGCGCCGTGTCACGACGAGTCGGGTCACGTACGCTCCCCCGCCGTGCGCGCCCGGTCGATCGTCACGGCAGCCGTCGCGGCGGTCCTCGTCGTGGTGGCGGCCGCCTGCGACACCGGCGACGGCAAGACGCTGCGCCCCCCGACGAGCGCCGAGCGGGACGCACAGCCGACGACGACCACGTCGACCACGGTCGCCGGCACGGCCCTGGACGTCGATGGCGGCACCACGTTCCCCGCCGTGGTGCCCACCTCCGGGATCGCCACCGCCCCGTTCACCCTGATCCTGCCGTGGGCCGAGGGCGCCGCCATCGACCCACGGTTCACGTGCGACGGCGGCGACGTGTCGCCGCTGATCAGCTGGACGGCGCCCCCGGCCGGCACGGTCGAGATGGCCCTGCTGATGATCGACGAGAGCGCCAACTACATCCACTGGGCCGTCGTCGGCATCCCCCCGACCGCCGGCCAGAAGCCCGAGGGCTCGCCGTTCGCCGGCGCCATCGAGGGCACCAACAGCTTCGGCAGCACCGGCTACCAGGGCCCGTGCCCGCCGGCCGGCGCCGCCCACACGTACCGCTTCACGATGTACGCGCTGAGCCAGCAGGCCGAGCTGCCCGACGCCTTCACCGGCCAGGACCTGGAGTCCGTCGCCGGCCCCGCCGCGCTCACGGTCGCCGACGTGTCCGGCACCTACGCGCGGGCCGGCTGACGTCTCGTTTTGGTCGGATCGTGGTCGCAGCTGCGACCAGGATCCGGACCAAAACGCGCTAGTAGGCGTTGATGCTGATGCCCTCGAGCTGATCGGCGAACTTCTCGATCGCCGCGGCGCGACGGGTCGGGACGTGCTCGCTCGGCACCTCGTGGGCCCGGTAGTTCTTCAGCAGCTGGCGGGCGACGGTGACCTTGTGCACCTCGTCCGGGCCGTCGTAGATGCGGGCGGCGCGGGCGTGGCGGTACATCGACTCGAGCGGCAGGTCGGTGGTGTAGCCGAGGCTGCCGTGGACCTGGATCGCCCGGTCGATCACGTTGTAGAGCACCTTGGCGCCCCAGAACTTGATGACGCCGATCTCCAGGCGGGCGTCGCTGTAGTGCTTGCCGGCGGCGTGCAGCTCGTCCATCGTCCAGGCCGCCTGCAGCGTCAGCAGCCGGGCCGCCGTCCGCTCGGCGTAGGACTCGGCGACGAACTCCTGGATCATCTGCTTGTCGGCGAGGATCGACCCGTGCGTGTAGCGGCTCAGCGAGCGCTCGCACAGCATGTCGAACGCCCGGCGGGACTGCCCGAGCCAGCGCATGGCGTGGTGGATGCGACCGGGCCCGAGGCGCTTCTGGGCCAGCGAGAAGCCCTGCCCGATCCCGGCCTCGCCACCGATGATGTTCTCGAACGGCACGCGGACGTCCTCGTACTTGATCTCGGCGTGACCGCCGGGCTCACCGGTCTTGTGATCGGGCTCGCCCATCGTCGGCACGTCGCGCACGATGTTGACGCCCGGCGTGTCGGTCGGGACGATGATCATCGAGAACGACTGGTACGGCTTGTCGTCGGTGTCGCCGGTCTTGACCATGACGAGCAGGAAGTCGGACACCGAAGCGTTCGACGAGAACCACTTGTGGCCGTTGATGACCCACTCGTCGCCATCGCGAACGGCCCTGGTCGTGAGCAGCGTCGGGTCGGCGCCCGCGCCGGGCTCGGTCATCGAGAAGCACGAGCGGTACTTGCCGTCGAGGAGCGGCTGCATCCAGCGCTCCTTCTGGTCGTCGGTGCCGCCCACGGCGATCAGCTCGGCGTTCCCCGAGTCGGGCGCGTTGTTGCCGAAGATGCTCGGCCCGAGCCCCGTCTGGCCGAGGATCTCGTGCATCAGGCCCAGCTTCACCTGGCCGAAGCCGAGGCCGCCCATGTCCGGCGGCAGGTGGGCGGCCCACAGGCCCTCGTCCTTGACCTTCTGCTTCAGCGGGTCGGTGATCTTGGCCAGTGCGGTGCGCCCTTCAGGTGTGCGCCACACGTCGCCGAGGACCTCGAGGGGGAAGATCTCGTCCCGGACGAACGTCTCCATCCAGTCGAGCTTCTCCTGGAAGTCTGGGTCGGTCTTGAAGTCCCATGCCATAGGCGCGTGACCTTAAAGGGACGGTGTGAGCGACCTTGTACCGGGGTCCGGACTCCCTAACCTGGAGCGGACCATGGCGCTGCCCCAGCCCCCGATGCCCCAGACCGCGACGTGCTTCCGCCATCCCGGGCGGGAGGCCGGCCGCCGCTGCACGCGCTGTGGACGACCGGCGTGCGCCGAGTGCCTCGTGCAAGCATCCGTCGGGAGCCACTGCGTCGAGTGCGCCAAGCAGGACCGGCCGGCCGTGGCGACCAGGGCCCGCTACTGGAGCGCCCGCCAGCCGATCCTCGTCACCTACTCGATCATCGCCCTCAACGTCGCGGTGTTCATCTGGCTGGTGATCCAGGACTCCTCCGCGTTCCTGAGCTCGAACGCCACCCAGGGCGAGTTCGACCTCGGCCTCGCCGAGCCGTTCCTCTCCGCGACGGCGAGTGGTACCGGCTGGTGTCGTCGGGGTTCCTGCACTTCGGCATCATCCACATCGCCTTCAACATGCTGCTGCTGTTCCAGCTCGGGAACCTGCTGGAGCCGGCGATCGGACGGGTCCGGTTCGGGCTGCTCTACTTCGCTGCCCTCCTCGCCGGTTCGGCCGGCGCCCTGATCGTGTCGCCGAACTCGCTCTCGGGCGGTGCGTCGGGCGCCGTGTTCGGGCTGATGGCGGCGGCGTTCGTCGGGCTGCGCAACCGTGGCGTCAACCCGTTCTCGACCGGCATCGGCACCGTGCTGGTGATCAACCTGCTGCTCACGTTCACGCTGCCCGGCATCTCGATCGGCGCCCACGTCGGCGGCATCATCGGCGGCGTGCTGGCGGGGTGGGTGATCATGCACCCGCACCACCGACCGGTCCCGAAGTGGGCGACCTACGCGACGCCGGTCGCGGTGATGGTCGTCTCGGTGCTGGTGTCGGTCATCGTCGCGAAGAGCTGACCAGCACGTCCATCGCGGCGCGTCCGTACGAGCCGCCGAACAGGATGGCGTGCACGAGCAGCGGCACGAGCTGGTACCACTCGACGCGGTCGGCCCAACCGGTCGCCAACGGGTGGGCCTCGGCGTAGGCGTCGAACGCCTCGGCGCCGAAGCCGCCGAACAGCCGCATCATCGCCAGGTCGACCTCCCGGTGGCCCCAGTACGTTGCCGGGTCGATCAGCCAGTTGGCGCCGTCGCGGTCGACCAGCCGGTTGCCCCCCAGAGGTCGCCGTGCAGCAGGGCCGGCGGCTCCGGTGGACCGCACAGCTCGCCACTGCGTGCCGCGACACGATCGAGGAGCGCCAACGCGCCGGCGTCGAGCCGGCCGGCCTCGACGGCACGAGCGGTCAGCGGCCGGACGCGGCGCTCGACGTAGAACGTGGCCCACTCGTCGGTCGGTGTCAGGTCGACCGGTTGCGAGCCGATGAAGCCGCCGAGGTCGGGATCGAGGCCACCGAACCACGGCCCGGTCGTGCGGTGGACGGCAGCGAGCCGTCGGCCGAGGTCGGCCTCGGTGCCCGGGCGTCGTGGCCCCGGTTCGATCCACTCCAGCACCAGCCCGAGCGGGTCCTCGCGCACGCACCTCGGGGACGCCGATGGCGCCCGTCGCCCGCAGGGCCCGCAGGCCGGCCGCCTCCCGCTCGAACATGCCGGGGCGCGGGTCGGCGAGCGTCTTGGCGAACAGCGGTCCGTCGGGCGTGGCCAACCGGTAGGCGGTGGCGATGTCACCACCGCTCACGGGCGTCGTCGCCGTGACGCCGAGACCGTCGACGAGCGCCGCCGGGAGTGCGCTCACGGCGTGCGGCCGACGTCGGCGAGCAGCTCCCGGCACGCCGCGTCGAGGAGGTCGAACATCTCGGCGTAGGCGCTCGGCGGGAGGCCCCACGGGTCGGGCACCTCGACGTCCTCGCCGTCGACCTGCAGCATCCGCACCTTGCGCCGGGCGTCGTCGTCGGGTGCCAGGCGCAGCAGGTCGCGCCGGTTGGCCCGGTCCATCGGGACGATCACGTCGAAGGCGTCGAAGTCGGCCGCCGTGAACTGGCGGGCGCGGTGCTCGACGGCGATGCCGCGCCGGCCGCGCTTCGGCCCTGGTGTGCTCGTGGGGTGGCTCGCCGAGGTGGTAGCGACTGGTCCCGGCCGAGTCGATCGTACCTCGACGCCATCGAGGGCCGCCACGTCGGCGAACACGGCAGCGGCAGCCGGCGAGCGGCAGATGTTGCCGAGGCAGACGAAGCAGATGCGTCAGCGGCCGCTCGAGGCCGCGGTCCCCTGCGGTTGCTGGCGGGTCCAGGTGGCGATGTCGAAGTAGGCCCGCCAGTGGTCGATCTTGTCGGCGTCGTCGAACTCGAGGGCGATCATGCACGGCAGGGCGACCCACGACCCGTCGATCAGGTAGTGCTCGGTCTTCTCGTACAGCACGGTGCCGTCGGGCGCCTCGGCCACGAAGCGGATGTCCCAGCGCAGGTCGTCGACCCGGTCGAGCAGGCCCTGCAGCGCCTTGCGGGTCCCGGCGAGGCCGTTGATCGGCTCGAGCGGCATGTCGTGGTAGCGGATGTCGTCGGCGAGGAAGGCGCAGATGCGGTCGATGTCGCGGTCGTGCCACGCGGCGATGAAGTCACCGACGAGCTCGGCGTGGGTTGCCATCAGCTGAGCATGGCGGCCACCGCCGCGCCGAGCTCCCAGCAGGCGTCGCGGTCGGCGCGCGTCGGCGCGCCGGTGACGCGGACGGGTGCCTGGGCCGGCTTCCAGCGCAGCCCGGTCGTGATCACCTCGATGGCCCGCAGGGCGCCGGTGGTGTCGTCGTTGCCGTGGACGTCCACGCCGAACGGCCGTCCGGCCGTCTCCTCGAGGCACGGGTAGTAGACTGGTCGAAGAAGTGCTTGAGGGCGCCGGAGATGTAGCCGAGGTTGGCCGGCGTGCCGAGCAGGTAGCCGTCGGCCTCGAGGACGTCGGGGGCCGTCGCCGCAAGGGCGGCCCGGGCCACGACCTCGACGCCCTCGATCTGCGGGTCGGTGGCCCCGGCCGCACGGCCTCCGAACAACGTGTGCATGGCCGGCGACGGCGTGTGGTGGACGAGCAGCAGCCGGGCCACGCCGGCGTCACCAGGTGCCGCGGTGGACGACGTCGTCGAACGGTCGGCGGTCAGCTTGACGGGTGGGCGAGCGGGCCGTCGCCGGGTAGCCGAGGCCGATCATGTGCGAGCAGCGTGTGGCCCTCGGGCACACCGAGGATGCGGCGCGCCGCGTCCTGGTCGCCGACCGAGGAGTGGCCGCTGCCGATGCCGAGGTCGGCGGCCGCGATCATCATCGCCATCGTCGCCTGGCCGAGGTCGTACCGGTCGATGACCAGGAAGCGCTCCACTCCGGGTCGGGCACGACGAGCACGATCGTCGCCTGCGAGCCTGGGATGTGGCGGGCGCCCTGCCACACGGTGGCCAGCTCGGCCGAGCCGCTCACGATCGGTGACGACGACGAAGTCCCACTTCTGCCGGTTCGACGCCGACGGCTTCACTCTGGCCGCGCGATTGCGGACAGATATGGATTGGCACCTGGTGTCTCTATCGACTTGCCAATCGCGTTCTCCCCACCGCCGTCCTGGAAGGCGAGGGGCGGCGGGCACGAGTTCGATCGTCTGGAGACGCGATGCAGGTAGCCCACATACGCGCGGAGATTTCGTGGAGATCGCCGCTTCGACCCCTCCGGCATCTCACCGTCTTGCCTACCGTCACCAGTGCAGACGCCGGAGTTGTTCGGTTGAGCCCGGGCGGTGCTCGCGGAATCCTCGACGTTGGAAGGCCCCGGCGGATCGCCGACGAGCGAGGGACACACGCGCTGGTGCGCGACCGTTCTGCAATGGCTCCTTGCCCTCGATTGCCCATCCCAACTCGTGAGCGTTGTCAGCAATTTCGATAGCCATCGCGCTCAGATCGCCTTCGACGTGCCAAGTCAAGGGCTGGCCGCGGACGCGCCTCGCGGAGCTCGAGCGCGACCTGGCCGGAAGGGTCGCCGAGCAGAGCCTCGGTCTCCGTCATTTCATCGTGCTCGCGCCCGGCATCGCCGCATCAGACGGAATCCCATGGCTAGTCGCGTGACGCGGCTCCCCAGGGCCCTCGAAGCTACCGATGAGGATGCGGCGCGGGCTCTCCTCACCGCGTTGCGAACGGCGCCGGGCTTGGGGCTCTCCGTCGCCATTGCCGATCGCGACGACGTTGCGAATGTCCTCGTGGATACGGTCATTGGCTCACCGAGTGCGGCCGTCAGTGGGCCCGGAGTTCTGCGCATCGGTGACGAGTTCCAGATCATCCTCACAGCGACCCCATCTTCCTTCGACCGTGCATCCCGGTGCTGTCGTCGACGCCCTGATCCGCAGTCGTGCAAAGGGTTTCGCCAGCCTTCACGTGATTCCTGTCGATGCCAAGGTGGCGCGCACTGTGCTTCACCGTCGCGCAGCGATGCAGCGATACACGGCACGCGAGGGGAACGACGCTGTTGACAATCAGGTCGCGCTGGCCGACACGACGGCAGCGCTGGCGGCAACCGCTCAGCGTCAGCTCATTCCGTGTCGCATCGCGCTGAGCTTCGCCGTGCGCGATTGCATCCTTGCGAAGGCGGGCGGAAACCGCCGAGCAACTCGACGGGCTTCTGCGAGGTCAGGGCTTCGAGATGGTTCACCCGACCTCACCGGGTCTGTTCCCCTTCCCCCTCGCCGTAGCACCAGGAGGGGCGCCCCTCGGGCGCAGCCTGCAGTCTGACATCCGATGCCGTGGCTGCATGCCTGATTCCCGCTTTGGGCACTCCGTTTGGCGACCAACGGCAGCCACTCATCGGGATCAACCAACTCACCGGAGCGCCCGCATACCTCTCAATCTGGAGCCGTCCCAATCACAACGCCGTGCTGGTTGGCAGCTCGGGGTCGGGCAAGAGTGTCGCCGCTAAATCGCTCCTGGTTCGCCACGTGATGGAGGGCGCGTCAGCGGTGGTCATGGAATTGCCGACTCTGAATACCGGCGCGTGATGAATGCGGTTGGTGGCCTCCATTTCGAGCTCGGTGAAGACGCTCTCAATCCGCTGGCGCCCGGGTGCGACGTTGCACCAGATTTCGCGGCGAGCCTGCTGCTGCCGGTGCTCAGCGTCATGGCGGGCGACGAGAAGGGAGTCAAAGACGGCCGCCCGATTCGACGATTGCCTGACGAGGATCAGGGGTGGATCCATGGCGAGATAGCCGCGTTTTTCGCAGCCTGGAGGCGGGAGCGCCCCGGCAGTGAGCCGGTGATCCATGACCTTGTTGCGTTTATCGAGACGACCTCGGCGAACCAGGCACTGACACGACGTGAGAGGGATCGGGGCCGGATCATCACCGCGCGACTTCGTCGGTTCACGCAAGGCGATCGAGCCCAGATACTCGATCGCCCGTCAACGTTCCGCGTGGGTGCTCGTCCAGTCTCCATCGGGCTGCGAAACTTCGCGCTGACTTACGCCGCTGACCTCACGCCGGCGCTGGCGGTGGTGTTGACCTCCGTGCTCGCCGCTCTTGGCAGGGACCATGGTCGTCTGATCGTCGTCGTTGACGAGGCGCACCGGATCACGATCGATCCGGATGCCGGTGAGGTCCTCGGACAGCTCGTCCGGCAGGCTCGCAAGCACGGCGCGGGCGTCTGGATGTGTTCGCAACAGGTCCACGACTTCGTGGGCACGGACCTGGGGAGAACCCTGGTGGCCACCGCTGCGACCAAGGTGATCCTCGGGATCGAAGAGGCAGCGATCTCGGATGTTCGCGACGTCTTTGGGCTGAGTGACGATGAGATCGCGGCGATCAGTCCACCGGTTCAAGGACGCGCGGTACTGCTCTCCGGCGGAGAGCGAACGGTGGTATCGATCGTCCCGGGACCCGCGCTGCTCGCTCTCGCAAACTCTTCACCGGAGGCCCGATCGCAACCGGCTACCGCGGTCGTGGGTTAGGAGTGGCACTCCCGGCAGTCGTTGGAGCGGCCCTGTCCAGAGGTCGCTCCGTACGCGCGCTGACATCGCTGGTCGGCGGTGGGCCGTCGAAGCGGAGCGGAGGGCGACGCGCCTGCTGCCTCACCTCCTGTGTGGGATGTAGTGCGTGTGTTGTGATGGTTGGGGTCGTCGTTGTGTCGGTGGGCAGCGCACTTGTGGCCCTCAGTGCGCAGCTGATCGGCATCGGAGGTGACGCGGCGTGTCCACGAGGCGCCGTCATCCTCTGCGCCGCATCGGCCGGCGGCATCGTGAGTGCTCCGATGAACTGTCCTTCGCTGTATGTCAGCCAGGGATACGGCGATACGCCATGGGAGCACCCGCATACCGGTATCGACATCGTGTGCCCACCCGCGACCATGGTCGTGGCCGTTGCCGATGGTGTCTTTCACCGTAATCAGGGCGCACCGATCGCATGCCCGTACCCGCCCGGACGGACCGGAGGGCTGGGCACCTACGGTGTGCTCGACGCCGGCGGCCGGACATATCTCTACGGGCATCTCGGCGGGTACGCGGCGCCTGACGGCGCGAGTGTCGTCGTGGGACAACCCCTTGGCTTTGAGGGCATGACCGGGTGTGCGACCGGCGATCATCTCCACTTCGAGGTCCTGGTGAGCGGGAAACCGGTCAACCCTTGTCCGCTCCTACCGGCTGGATATCCAGATCCGCACACTCGAGTGGACTTCGGTGCTGGGGCTCGGCGCTGCCGTGATCTTGCGTTTACCGACCTACCCCCACTTGCCTTATGCTGATCCTTGCCTGGCGGCGGGGGAGTCTCGGGGAGGGGTTGATCGCATAAGTCGAAGAAGGCTCGCTGCTGCCATGTTCTTCAGCGCAGTCATCGTTGTCGTTCTTGCGCTGATCGTCTACACCGAGCAAACCAACGCGACGGCAACCGCGTCGGTATGGGTGGTGACCCACAACGTTGCCGCAGGCACGCCCTACAGTTCCGATGACGTCCAACTGGTGCAAGTCCGAGCTGGGTCAGGCGATTTCAACTACCAGGTCGACGGCCCAAGGAACGTCCAGGCGCTCTTCGCACGAAGTCTGGTGGTCAATGACATTCTCCGAACCGATGATCTGATTCCGGTGAGCCGAAATCCGAGGTCGAATAGGTGGAAGACGCCCCGACGCTGGCGGCTGGCAACACCATCGACGTTTTCGCCGCCGTTACCGCCGATCAGCAGGTCCTGATCGGACACGACCTCATCGTCAACGCCGTTTCCGGCGGATCCCTCACGTTGCTGGTCCCCGTCGCCGACGAGGCGTCGTGGATCGCCGTCGGCGCATCCAACACGCCGCTGCATGTTGCGCTCACCACGCCCGGCTCACAGCTTGCACCGGCGCCGCTAAGTGCCGACGGAGCGATCCATCTCCTGTGCGGTACAGCTTGCGGAGGGCTGACCGGAAGCGCCACGACACCGTGACGTTGCTCCTGGGGGTCTGCACCACGCGTGCTGGGCAGACATCGACGTCCTGGGCGACCAGCCTTGCATGGGCACATCGCCGGGGACCGCTCAGTGGTGCTCGTCGATTGCGACATGGAGGGCGGCACCATCGCGGATCTGCTGTATCTCCGTCTCGACGACCGCGGCCTGGCGAACTGCTTTGGCGATCGACCGGTGACGGCGGCGATGCTCGGTGCCCAGACGATCCCTGTGCCGGATCGATCGGGCCTGCGCGTGATCCCGGGGCTCCGCAGCACCTACGGTCTGGAGATCGGCGATTGTCTTCGCTCCATCGCCCCGGCCTTGAGCGAGTTGACATGTGACACGGTTGTCGTCGATCTCGGGCATCCGTGGGCTCATGCGGGTCTACGGTCCCCGCGAGCGGCGGCGGATTATGTGCTCGGTATTCGCCCGGGTCTTCATCGTGCTCCGCGACGATCCGGCGCTGCTGTCGCGGAGCATCGACGTCCTTCGCACGGCGCGACCCCCACATGGCGAGTTGATCGTGTGCGAGCAACGCGGTGCAAGTCATCGGCGGGTGATGGTGGAAAGCCTCGAGCGAGAGCTTCCCGACCTTCCCATCAGACGCGGATGGGAATCGGATGAGCGGCGGGCTGGGCGCGTTGCGGACACGGGCCGTCCCGGATCCTCTCAGGCGTAGCAGAGGAGTTGCATCTGTGAGCGCAGCTTCCCTGGACGCGCCTCCGATCGTCCGGAGCTCAGGCCCGTCGGTGCCGGTGAGCAGGTGGCCCCATATTCCAACTGAGGAGCGTGAGGTTGCGGAGATCATCGCAGCCTCGGTGCAGGGGTCGA
>CAWIKD010000012.1:0-29321 GCA_963836545.1 uncultured Acidimicrobiia bacterium
TTCGCCTTGCCGCGCTGCTTGAGGACGGCGGCGCCGATCTTGTTCAGGCGCAGTGCGATTTTGCGGGTCGCTCCGCCGGGGACCTTGGTCTTGCCGTTGCCGACGACGACCAGCTTCGGCTTCTTCTTGCCCTTTGGCTTGGTCAGCGCCGCGTCCGGTCCGGGACGGGGTGGTCGGCGGCTGAGGCTCGGCGGCCCGCTCCGACAGCGCAGCCCGTACGAGCGCCTCGACAGCAGCTCGATCGAGAGCCAAGTTCGACATCTGCTGTCGTATACCACACAGGCGCTACCACAGACCGCAAAACGGGTATCTGCGCTTATGTTCAGATTGTGCAGTTGGCCACACAATCAAAGTCTACACATCAAGGATCATGACCCGACCAAGGCAAACTTTTGTCTTTACATGTGAGCATGAGTTAGGGCCATCATGTGAGTTGGCCGATGGTGACAAAACATCCGAAGGGACTTTACGTCCTATTTTTTACCGAAATGTGGGAGCGCTTCGGGTTTTACCTGATGCTCGCGCTCTTCACCCTGTTACTTGAATGAGCGACTCCAATGGACTGAAGAGCAGTCCTTCAACGCCTACGGCTGGTATATGTTCTTCGTCTACCTGTCGCCGTTTCTGGGCAGGGTACTCGCAGATCGGATCTATGGCTACCGTCGCGCGGTCCTGACCGGAGCCTGCCTGCTGGCCTGCGGGTATTTCCTGCTCGGCTGGCCGAACATGACGGCGTTTTACGGCTCGCTGTTCCTGCTCGTCCTTGGCAACGGACTCTTCAAGCCCAACATCTCGACGCTAGTCGGCAATCTCTACGCGCAGGGCGACTCCCGCCGCGACTCCGCCTTCAGCATCTTCTATATGATCGGTCTCGACCGACGTCCGCGACAGGGGGACGAGAGCGGCGGCCTCGCGCACCTCCGGTGCGCCGTTGAACGTGACGATTCCGAGAAGCTGATGAACGCGCCGAGATCGAGGCAGCCGGGCGTCGTCGGGCCGCCGGTGAAGCAGTGGAAGACGGCTCGCCGGCACGCCTCGCCATCGAGTATGTCGAACGGTCGTCCCACGCCTCGCGGGTGTGGATCACGAGCGGTAGGTCGAGCTCGATGGCCGAGCGGACTGCGCCGCGAACGCCTCGCGCTGGGCATCGCGAGGCGAGTGGTCGTAGTGGTAGTCGAGGCCGCACTCGCCGACCGCGACCGGTCGCACCGAGCCGTCGAACAGGTGGATCGTGTCGACGCCGTACGCGCCTCGTGAGGGTGCAACCCCACGGTGGCCTAGACGTCGGCGAAGCGCTCGGCGATGGCGAGCGACTCGATCGATGTGGCCCGGTCGCAGCCGACCGTGATCATCGTGGACACGTCGGCGGCGCGCCGCCTCGGCGACGAGGTCGGCGGCGTCGTCGGCGGGCAGGTGGCAGTGCGAGTCCAGCCAGCCGGCCGTCATGGGGTGATCGCGCGGGAACAGCGCGGCGCCCTTGGTGACGGCGAGCCCGCCGGGGTAGCCGCCCCAGGCCGCGTCCGTCGGGACCCGTTGATCGAGCGACGAGCCGGTCAGGCCGATGCGGTCCCAGATCGCCTGCGCGGTGTCGGGATCGCCGGCGCGGCGAGGATGGCGACGATGCGCAGCGCCTCGAGCGCGTCGCCCGAGCACGGCCTCGACCTGCGGACCGGGGTCGGGCTTCCACGGCTCGTTGGCCTCGAGGTGGGCGTTGGTGGCCCGGACGAGCGGCCACGTGGCGTCGAGGGCGCGGCTCGGCTGCACGATGTCCCACCCGGCGCTGGCGCCGTCCACGGCGTCAGCGGCGGCCGCGGCGAGTGGGCTGTCGGGCGCTGGGGCCGGCCCCGTCCCGTCGCACTTCGACGTACGACCGTCGCGACGCGGCGAGGAGGTTGCCGAGGTTGTTGGCGAGGTCGGAGTTGTAGCGACCGACGAGACCCTCGTACGTGAAGTCGCCGTCCTGCCCGTAGGCCGTGTCGGCGAGCACGTAGTAGCGGAAGCCGTCGACGCCGACGGCGTCGACGAGGTCGAGCGGCTCGACGACGTTGCCGGTCGACTTGCTCATCTTCTCGCCGCCGCTGAGCAGCCAGCCGCCGACCGCCCAACCCTTCGGCGGCTCGATGCCGGCCGACATCAGCATCGCCGGCCAGTACACGCAGTGCTGGCGGACGATGTCCTTGCCGATCAGGTGGTAGTCGACCGGCCACCAGTCCGCGAAGCGCTCGGGCTCGGCGCCGAAGCCGACGGCGGCCAGGTAGTTGGTGAGCGCGTCGAACCACACGTAGGTGACGTGCTCGGGGTCCCACGGCAGCGGGATGCCCCACTCGATGCTCGTGCGGCTGATCGAGAAGTCGCGCAGCCCGCCCCGGATGAGGCCGAGCGCCTCGTTGCCACGGAGCTCGGGGACGATGGCGCCGGGATGGGCCGCGTACCAGTCGAGCAGCCGGTCCTGGAACCGGGACAGGCGGAAGAAGTAGTTCTCCTCCTCGAAGTACTCGACCGGCGTCTTGTGGATCGGGCAGAGGTTGCCCGGCATCAGCTCGTCCTCGGTGTAGTACAGCTCGCAACGCACGCAGTACAGGCCGCGGTACAGGTCGAGCTCGATGTCGCCGGCGTCGTAGCACCGCTGCAGCAGCTCCTCGACGGCCGCCGTGTGGCGCGGCTCGGTCGTGCGGATGAAGTCGTCGTTGGCGATGTTCAGCCGCTTCCAGGCCTCGGCGAACGTCGGGGCGATCGAGTCGGCGAACGCCTGCGGCGTCAAGCCGGCCGCCTCGGCGGCCTGCTGGATCTTGAGCCCGTGCTCGTCGGTGCCGGTGAGGAAGTTCACGTCGTCGCCGAGCAGGCGGTGCCAGCGGGTGAGGGCGTCGCCGACGATCGTCGTGTAGGCGTGGCCGAGGTGCGGTTCGGCGTTCACGTAGTAGATGGGCGTCGTCACGTAGAACCGACTCACGATGTGAACGCTACCGATGCGCCGATGGCCGTGACCTCGGCGTTCGTCCCGGAGTTACCGACGCTTGGCGTAGACGGTGCCGGCCGCGAAGCTGCCGGCCGCGATCTCGGTCGCCGCAGCCGCCGCGACGCTGCGCCGGATCACCGACTTGGTGCGCTGGCTGAAGTGGACGATCGGCCAGCCGTAGGCGCGGGCATGGCGGGCCAGGCGGGCGTCGGGGTTGACGGCGACCGGATGACCGACCGCCTGCAGCATCGGCAGGTCGCTGGCCGAGTCCGAGTAGCCGTAGCACTGCTCGAGGTCGAGCCCGTCCCAGCGGGCGATCTCCTGCATCGCCACGACCTTGCCCTCGCCGTAGCAGAACGGCCCGGCCAGCCGGCCGTTGTACACCCCGTCCTTGACCGCGCCCGGGTGCCGATCCCGGCCGTCATGCCGAGCGCAAGGGCGAGCGGCTCGACGATCTCGACGGGCGCCGCCGACACGATGTAGGTGCTGCGCCCGGCCCGGCGGTGGAGGTCGAGGAGCGGCGAGCCTCGGGCCGGATCTTCGCCAGCAGCTTCGGCAGCACCTCGGCGTTGAGGCGATCAGGTCGTCCTGGCGCATCCCGGTGACGGCCGCGAGCATCCGGTCGCGCACGTCATCGGTCTTCTTGTCGCTCCCACCGCGCAGCTTGAACACGACGGCCGACCCGGCATCGCGCATGAACTGGCGGGTCGGCACGAGCCCGGCGGCGCGTGCCGTGCGGCCCATGATGAACGCCGACGACCCGGAGATCAGCGTGCGATCGAGGTCGAAGAAGGCGGCGCTCGGACCACCGCCCACCATCCTGCGGTACCCGTCGTCGGGGTGCGTGGCTGCGTCGCGCCCTTCGGGCGCGACGTCGTGCGCCGGCTCGTCGGCGGGAGGTTCGAGGGTGTCGGTCGCCGGCTCGTCGCTCATCACGGGCCTCTCGATCGCGGGTGGGGGCTACCCCGGGCTCGGGCCGTCTCCGAGGGTAGTCCCGGGCGCCCCTCGAGGCTCGGCGATGGCCAGGTCGTAGGCGAGCCGCCGGGCGACGCCGAGCCGCTGGGCGACCACCGTCGCCGCGTCGCGCCGCGACCGTCCGGCCGCCAGCTCGGCGCGCACGGCCGCCCGCACGACGTCGTCGTCCGGCACCACGACGGTGGCGGTGGCGCCGGCCACGACAAGGACGTACTCGCCGCGCGGTGCGCCGAGGTCGACGTCGCCCAACGTCCCGCGCGCGACCGTCTCGTGGAGCTTGGTCAGCTCCCGCGCCACGCTGACCGCACGATCGGCGCCGAGCGCCGCCGCGAGGTCGGCCATCGTGCGCAGCACGCGGTGTGGCGCTTCGTAGAGGACGATCGTGCGGCGCTCGGTCGCCAGCTCGGCCAGCCGCTCGGCCCGGGCTCGTCCGGCGCGCGGCAGGAACCCCTCGAACACGTAGCGCGCCGTCGAGATGCCGCTGACGACGAGCACGCTGATCACCGCCGCCGGGCCGGGCACCGTCGTGACGAGGTAGCCGGCGTCGAGCACCGCCCGCACGAGCCGCTCCCCCGGGTCGCTGATCCCGGGCGTGCCGGCGTCGGTCACGACCGCGACGTCGCCACCGTCGCCCAGCACCGCGAGGACCTGGGGGACGCGATCCGCCTCGGTGTGCTCGTTGCACACGGCCATCCGCACGCCGCTGATCCCGGCGTGCTGCAACAGCCGTCCGGTGCGCCGCGTGTCCTCGCAGCAGATCAGGGCGGCCGCGGCGAGCGCCTCGCGTGCCCGCGGTGACAGATCGCCGAGGTTGCCGATGGGCGTGGCGACCAGGACGAGGCTGCCGCGCCCTCGCTCAACCACCGGCTTCGGCTGTCGGCGTCGGCCCCTCGCGCAGCTCGACGACATCGCCGGTCGACAGGTCCCACCGCTCGAACGCGCCGGCCTCGGCCTCGATCACCCACGCCGCCTTGGACACCGGCCAACCGAGGCGATGGCGGCCCATGCGCGTGGTCTTGATGACGAGGCCCTCGCCGTCGACGTACGCGACGTCGAGCGGGAAGCGCATCCCGATCGTGTGGACCCAGCGACACGGCCGCAACACGAACGCACCCTCGAAGTGGTCCCGTTTCAACAGCCCGCGGCGACACGCCTTGGGATTCGCCGCCACCTCCGTGGACGCGAGCACACGTGTGTCGCTCATCAGCCAGCCCACCGCCGAAGCATGGCACGCCGATCCCGAGGTGATCCGCTCTGCCCCGGTCGATCAGGGTCGCCGGAGGCCCCGTCGCTACAGTGCCGGCGACCAGGGCGGCAACACGCCCGACACGACCTCAGGAGGTTCGAGTGCCCGGCAGCATCCTCGGCAATCGGGTGATCCGCAAGGAAGACCCGAAGTTCCTCACGTCCGGGGGCAAGTACCTCGACGATCTGAACGACACGCCCGAGCTCGCCGGTGCCGCCCACGTCGTGTACGTCCGCGCCAGCGTCGCCCACGGCGAGATCACGTCGATCGACACCGCCGAAGCGGCTGGGATGCCGGGCGTCGTCGGCGTGTTCACCGCCCACGACCTCGGCCTGGAGCCGGCGCCGTCGCCGTTCAACCCGACCGTCGCCCGCACCATCCTCGCTAGCGATCGCGTGCGCTACGTCGGCGAGCCGATCGTCGCCGTCGTCGCCGAGACCCGTGAGCAGGCCACCGACGCCGCCGAGGCGGTCATCGTCGACTACGACGTGCTCGAGGCCATCATCGACCTGGAGGACACGGTCGAGTCGTCGATCATCCTCTACGACGCCGCCGGCAGCAACGTGGTGTTCGACTCCACGGCCCTCGGCGCCCCGGACCTCACGGGCGACGAGTACTTCGCCGACTGCGAGGTCACGGTGTCGGGCCGCTTCGTCAACCAGCGCGTGGCCCCCTGCCCGCTGGAGGTCCGTGGCTCGGCGGCGACGTGGATCGACGGGCGCCTGCACCAGTGGGCGTCGACACAGCACGCCCAGGGCATCAAGGGCGTGTACGTCGCCAACAACAAGCTCGAGCCGGATCAGGTCCGGGTGCGCACGCCCGACGTCGGCGGCGGCTTCGGCGCCAAGATCGGCACCTACCCCGAGGAGATCGTCCTCGGGGCGATCAGCAAGGCGCTCGGGCGCCCGGTCCGCTGGACCGAGACCCGCAGCGAGTCGATGGTCGGCCTCGGCCACGGGCGGGCCCAGGTCCAGTTCGTCACCATCGGCGGCAGCCGCGACGGCAAGGTCACGCACTACCGCCTGCGGGTGCTGCAGGACTCCGGCGGGTTCGCCGACATGGGCACGATCCTCGCCCCGTTCATGACCCGGCCGATGTCGTCGGGCGTCTACGCGATCCCGAACATCGAGTGCCGCACGACGTCGGTCGTCACCAACACGACGCCGACCGTCGCCTATCGGGGCGCCGGGCGGCCGGAGGCCACCGCGGCGATCGAGCGGGCGATGGACATGTTCGCCGCCGAGATCGGCATGGATCCGGCCGACGTGCGTCGCGTCAACCTGATCGCCCCGTTCACCGAGCCCCACACGACCGTGGTCGGCCAGACCTACGACGTCGGCGACTACGTCGGGTCGCTCGACCGGGTGCTCGAGGCCGCCGACTACCAGCAGCTGCGCGCCGACCAGGCAGCCCGTCGGGCGTCCGGCGACACCGTCCAGCTCGGCATCGGCGTGTCGATCTACGTCGAGATCACGGGCGGCGTCGGCAACGGCGAGAACGCCAAGATCGAGGTCCACGACGACGGCACGGCCACCATCTACACCGGCACGTCGCCGCACGGCCAGGGCCACGACACCGCGTGGTCGATGATCGCCAGCGCCAAGACCGGCATCCCGATCGACAAGTTCACGCTCGTCTGGGGCGACACCGACCTCACGCCGGTCGGCGACGGCACGATGGGCTCACGGTCGCTGCAGCAGGGCGGCGCAGCCGTCGACAAGGCGGCGATCGAGCTGGCCGAAGCGGGCAAGAAGCTCGCCGCCCAGGCCCTCGAGGCGGCCGAAGCCGACATCGAGCTCGACATCGAGGCGGGCACGTTCCACGTCACCGGCACCCCGGCCGTGTCCAAGACGTGGGCCGATCTGGCCACCGTCGCGACGGGCAACGGCGAGCCGCTGACGATCGACACCCGCTTCGACGCCCAGGGCGCCACCTTCCCGTTCGGGGCGCACGTCGCCGTCGTCGAGGTCGACACCGAGACCGGTCGCGTGAAGCTGGCGCGCCTCATCGCGTGTGACGACGCCGGCACGGTCATCAACCCGCTGCTCCTCGACGGCCAGCGCCACGGCGGCATCGCCCAGGGCGCCGCCCAGGCCCTGATGGAGGAGGTGCGCTACGACGACGACGGCAACCCGATCACGTCCAACTTCGCCGACTACGCCTTCATCAGCGCCGCCGAGCTGCCGAGCTTCGAGCTCGTGCCGATGGAGACGCCGACGTTCATCAACCCGCTCGGCGCCAAGGGCATCGGCGAGTCGGGCTCGATCGGCTCGACGCCGGCGATCCAGTCGGCCGTCGTCGACGCCGTGAGCCACCTCGGCGTGCGTCACATCGACATGCCGACCACGCCCGAGCGGGTGTGGCTGGCGATCCAGGCCGCCAAGAACTGACGGCGTCCGCCGCGATCACCCCGGTACCGTCGCCGGGGTGAGCCGAGCGAGTCTTCGAGCGAGCGAACCAAGCGGCTCGATGAGCAGGCGGACCCATGTGCTCGTCGACCTCGACGGCACGATCACCGACTCGTTCCCGGCCATCACCGGGTCGCTCAAGCTGGCGTTGCGCGACCTCGACCTGCCCGTGCCGTCGGACGAGGCGCTGCGCTCCGTCGTCGGACCACCGTTCGAGCTCGGCCTCCCGCTCGTCGGGGTGCCGGGCGATCAGCTGTGGGCCGTCATCGACCGCTACCGCGTCCACTACGAGGGTGGCGGCCTGTACGACTGCACGGTCTACGACGGCATCCCCGAGATGCTCGACGCCCTCGCCGCCGCCGGCATGGTGCTGTCGCTGGCCACGGCCAAGCCCGAGGAGACGGCCGTGCGCGTCCTCGAGCACTTCGAGCTCACCGACCGCTTCGCCGTCCTCGCCGGGGCCACGTACGAGCCCGGCCGGCGGACCAAGGACGAGGTCATCACCCACGCCCTGCGGGAGCTCGGCACCGAGCCCGGTGCCCACGTCGTGATGGTCGGCGACCGCGATCACGACGTCCACGGCGCGGCCGTGCACGGGATCGACACGATCGGCGTCCTGTGGGGCTACGGCGGCGCCGCCGAGCTCACCGGCGCGGGCGCCTGGGCCGTGGCAGCCACCCCGGCCGATGTCGTCCGGTTGGCCACGGCCCCCGTCGACGAAGCGGTCGCCTGACCCCGGACGCTCTGTGTCACCGCACAAGTCCCCGGGGACTTGTGTGGTGACACAGAGTGTCGAATAGCGTCATCTCTCGCATGGCGACGACCGGGCTCGACACCTCCCCTTCGCCACGGCGCTCCCGCCGTGCGCAGCCGGCCACGACCGAGCGGACGTCGGCCGACCGCTTCATGCGGCGCGTGCTGCGCCTCCCGGTGGACGCGCCACCGGGGTCGGCCGCCGGCGCTCGCAAGGCGTTCCAGACCTCGCTGATCGTCGCCACGTTCCGCTGCCTGCTGATGTACGTGGTCTTCCCGTTCGTCCTGCCGGCGGTCGGGATCGCCAAGGGCGTCGGACCCGTCATCGGCCTGGTGATCAACCTCGCGGCGATGGTCTGCATCGTGATGTCGATGCGCCGCTTCTTCCGCGCCGATCACCCCAAGCGCTGGTGGTACTTCGCCCTCGGCGGCACCGTCTTGGTGTTCCTCATCGTGCTCGCGGTGCAGGACTTCATCAGCATCGTCACCTGACATCGCCTCCGCGTTGTATCGGACGCGCCGTTAGGGGTACCTTACGCAGCGATGGCGCTGGTGTGTCTGTGTCACGGGGTCACGGAACGGCGCGTGCGGCGCGAGATCGAGCACGGGGCCGACACGATCGAGGAGGTGGCGGCGCGCTGCCTCGCCGGTTCGTGCTGCCACGGCTGCCATCCGACGATCGACGACCTCCTCGTCGAGCACCAACGGGTCACGGCGGTCGCCGACCCCGGTCGACGGCGCCTGCGCCTCGTCGGCTGACGCCGTCAAGCGACCCTCACGGACGACGTCGGAGCGGCCCTTCGCCCTGCTCAGTGGACGTCCTGACGCACAAGATCATGATGGCTGCCTCGCCCCAACGCCTCTAGGGTGCGGATCATGCAGGGTGACGCCGAGACCATCGAGCTCCTCAACGACGTGCTCACCGCGGAGTTGACGGCGATCAACCAGTACTTCATCCACTCGAAGATGTGCTCGAACTGGGGCTACGGCCGCCTTGCCGAGCACGGCCGCGACGAGTCGATCGACGAGATGAAGCACGCCGACATCGTCATCGAGCGGATCCTCTACTTCGACGGCGTGCCCAACATGCAGCGCCTGTTCCCGGTGCGCGTCGGCGAGACGGTCCCCGAGCAGCTGCAGCTCGACCTCGAGCTCGAGTACGCGGCGGTCGAGCGCCTCAACAAGGGCATCGCGGCGTGCGTGGGCAAGGGCGACAACGGCACCCGCGAGCTGCTGGCGCGGATCCTCGTCTCCGAGGAGGACCACATCGACTGGATCGAGACCCAGCAGGAGACGATCCGCCAGATCGGGGCCGAGCACTACCTCGCCCAACAGCTGCACGACTGACGGCTGGCGCTTTCCGCCGTCGCGCTCCGGCGTGTCATGATCACGCAGGGACAACGCTTCACCTCGAAGGGGGCCATTCCGTGGAGATCACTGTCACCGTCAACGGTGAGCAGCACACGAACGACGTCGAGCCACGCACCTTGCTCGTCCAGTACATCCGCGAGCAGGTCGGGCTGACCGGTACGAACATCGGCTGCGACACGTCATCGTGCGGGGCGTGCACGGTGCACATGGACGGTGAGTCGGTGAAGAGCTGCACGATCCTCGCGGTCCAGGCCGATGGCGCCGACATCGCGACCATCGAGAGCCTCGCCGACGGCGACAAGCTGCACCCGATGCAGCAGGCGTTCATGGAGAACCATGGCCTGCAGTGCGGCTTCTGCACCCCGGGGATGGTCATGGCGGCCACGAGCTTCCTGAACGAGAACCCGCATCCCACCGAGCAAGAGGTGCGCATCGGCCTCGAGGGCAACCTCTGCCGCTGCACCGGGTACCACAACATCGTCGCCGCGGTGCTCGCAGCTGCCGGAGCGCCGGCGTGATCCCCGCCGCCTTCGACTACGTCCGGGCCGGCTCCGCCGAAGAAGCCATCAGCCTGATCGGTCAGCACGGCGACGAGGCCAAGTTCATCGCCGGCGGCCACAGCCTGCTGCCGCTGATGAAGCTGCGCCTCGCCCAGCCGAGCGTCCTCGTCGACATCGGCCGCCTCAGCGACCTGTCGTACATCCGCGAGGACGGCGACACCATCGCCATCGGTGCCCTCACACGGCACCACGACATCGAGCACTCCGACCTGCTCGCCCAGCACGCCCCGCTGCTGCACCATGCGGCGAGCTACGTCGGCGACCCGCAGGTCCGTCACCGCGGCACCATCGGCGGCTCGATCGCCCACGCCGATCCGGCATCCGACCTCCCCGCCACGACGCTGGCGCTCGGCGCGACGTACGTCGCCCAGGGGCCGAACGGCACTCGCGAGATCGCCGCCGCCGACTTCTACGAGGCGTTCCTCACCAACTCGCTGGCCGACGACGAGCTGCTGACCGAGATCCGGGTGCCGAAGATGGCCGGTGCCGGGTGGAGCTTCCAGAAGTTCAACCGCCGGGCCCAGGACTGGGCGATCGTCGGTGTCGCGGCCTGGCGCCGCAACGGCGACGCCGGCGTCGGCCTCGTCAACATGGGTTCGACGCCGATCCTCGCCACCAGCGTCGCGTCGGCGCTGGCCGGCGGCGCATCGGTCGAGGATGCGGCCGAGCAGGCCGTCGCCGAGGCCGACCCGCAGGCCGACCTCAACGCCAGCGTGGAGTACCGCACGCACCTCGCCAAGGTGCTGACCCGGCGGGCCCTCGAAGCCGCCAGCAGCTGACCTACTGCAGCGCCTGGTAGGCGCCGCCGTCGACGTGGATCTGGGCACCGGTCAGGTACTTCGCCTGCTCGCTGCACAGGAACGCGACGATGGCGCCGAAGTCGTCGGCGTCGCCCATCCGCACGTCCTCCGGGCGCCCGCCCGGGTACAGCGTCTGGATCCGCTTCGTCCAGTGTGAGCCGGGCTGCACCGAGTTGACGGTGACGCCCTGCTCGGCGACCTCGCGCGCCATGGTCTTCAAGAAGCCGGTCGCCCCGGCGCGTGCCGTGTTGGACAGGATGAGGTTGGCCATCGGCTGGCGCACCGACAGCGAGGTGATGGCGACGACGCGGCCCCATGCCCGCTGCTGCATCGCCGGGACCGCCGCCTTGCACATCCCGACGACGGACATCAGGTTCAGATCGATCGCGTCCGGATAGCTGTCGACCGCCGTCGACGCGAAGTTGCCAGGCGGCGGACCGCCGGCGTTCGTCACGAGGATGTCGACGCCGCCCAGGGCCTCGTTGGCCGCGGCCACGAACTCCTCGCCGCCGGCCGCATCGCTGACGTCGCACACGAGTGGGGTGCACCGCGGTCCGATCGCCGCTGCCGCCGCCTCGATCCGCACGCGATCGCGACCACAGATGGCCACCAGCGCGCCCTCGGCGTGCAGCGCCTTCGCGGCACCCAACCCCAACCCACTGGACGCCGCCGCGACGGCCGCCCGCCTACCTGAGATCCCGAGCTCCATGCTCGGGAAACCTAGATCAGGTGCTCAGGGCCTTGATCGGCCGTGCCGGCACGCCGCCGACGAGCATGCTCGGGCCGACCGAGCGATCGACGACGGCACCGGCGGCGACGATGCTGCCGGCCCCGATGGTGACGCCGGCGAGGATCGTCGCCCGGGCGCCGATCCAGGCGCCGCTCTCGATCCTGATCGGCATCCCGACGTTGCGGCCGGCCCGCCCGGCGGCCGCGCCGATCTCGTGGGTCGCCGTGAGGAGGGCCACGTCGTGGCCGAGGTGCACGTCGTCGTCGATCATGATCGACGCGAACGTGTCGAACCGACAGCCGTCGTTCACGAAGCAGCGGTCGCCGATCGAAAGCCGGCTGGCCGGGTCAGGACCACCCGCCACCCAGACGCTGCCGCCGATCCCGGAACCGGTGCCGACGCGTACGCCGGCGAATCGCAGCAGCCGCACGCGGAGGCCGCCGAAGGCGTAGCTGGGCAGGAGCCGCAGCATGAAGAGGGAGAGGGCCAGACGTGGTTGGAAGCCGCCTACTTGCTTCCGCGCCGCGCCAGAGAAGAGCCCGATGGTGTTGCCCGCCATGGTGGGGGACATTGTGCCGCATTCGAGACACAATTGCGCTCGGCGCCCACAAAGTTCCGCGCCCTACACTCCGCCCGAGCTGCCATGGACCCGACCGACGACATCGACCGGCGGCACCTGGACGCCATCGCCGACGCCGACCTGTTCCCGTACTGGTACGACGACGTCGACGAGCCGGAGTCGAACCCGACGCTGGTGCGGACCGAGAGCTGCGACCTGTGCGTCATCGGCGGCGGCTACACGGGGCTCTGGACGGCCGTCATCGCCAAGGAGCGCGATCCGTCGCGCGACGTCGTGCTGATCGACTCGGCGGAGGTCGGCTCGGCCGCCAGCGGGCGCAACGGCGGGTTCATGGAGTCGAGCCTCACCCACGGGATCGCCAACGGTCAGGAGCGCTTCCCGCACGAGCTCGAGCTGCTCGAGCAGCTCGGCCTCGAGAACCTCGACGCGATCGAGAACGCCATCCACCGCTACGACATCGACTGCGACTTCGAACGCACCGGCGTCATCGACGTCGCCACGACCGCCCACCCGCCGTCGCTACCTCGACGAGCTGCGCGACGACGCCCTGCAGCTGCGCCGCCTCGGCCAGGACGCTCGACTGGCTCGACGCCGACGCGATGCGCGCCGAGGTCGCCTCGCCGACGTACACCGGCGGGCTCTGGCGGATCGGCCGCGCCGCACTCGTCGATCCGGCCCGCCTGGTGTGGGGCTTGAAGACGGCGGCACGAGCAGCTCGGCGTGCGGATCTACGAAGACACCCGGGCGACGGCCATCGAGCGCGACGGCGTCGGCGTGCTCGTGAAGACGCCGCTCGGCGAACGTGCGCGCCGGCGCGCGTCGCCCTCGGCACCAACGCGTTCAAGCCGCTGCTGCGCCGCCTGCGCCACTACATCGCGCCGGTCTACGACTACTGCATGGTCACCGAGCCGCTGACGCCCGAGCAGCTGGCGTCGATCGGCTGGCCCAACCGCCAGGGCCTGTCCGACATCCCCAACCAGTTCCACTACTACCGCCTGACCGAGGACAACCGGGTGCTGTGGGGCGGGTACGACGCCATCTACTACTTCCGGGGCAAGGTCGCCCACGAGCTCGAGAGCCGCCCGGAGACGTGGGCCAAGCTGAGCAAGCACTTCTTCGACACCTTCCCGCAACTCGACGGGGTGCGCTTCAGCCACATCTGGGGCGGGGCGATCGACACGTGCAGCCGCTTCTGCGTGTTCTGGGGCACGGCGATGGGCGGGCGGGTCGGCTACGCGATGGGCTACACGGGGCTCGGTGTGGCGTCGACGCGCTTCGGAGCCGAGGTCATGCTCGACCTCATCGACGGCCGCCGCAGCGTGGCGACGTCGACCGACTTCGTGCAGGACAAGCCGCTGCCGTTCCCGCCGGAGCCGTTCCGCTTCATCGGGATCCAGGCGACGCGCTGGTCGCTGGAGCGCGAGGACACCACCGGTCGCCGCAACGTGTGGCTGCGAGCCCTCGACCGCTTCGGGCTCGGCTTCGACAGCTGACCTGAGCCGAGCGAGTCGTCGAGCGAGCGAACGATCCAGCGCGTTCGCGCAGCTGCGGCGAGCTCCCCGTCGCTCGTGCGCAAACGCAGCTCTCGTTCGCGACCCGCCGTGCGCGAGGCTCCTGCTCGTGGGCGACATCTACACGCACGGGCATCACGAGACGGTGTTGCGCAGCCACACCTGGCGCACGGCCGAGAACTCGGCCGGCTACCTCCTGCCGCACCTCCGCCCGGGCATGGACCTGCTCGACCTCGGCTGCGGCCCGGGCACGATCACGGTCGACCTCGCCGGTCGGGTCGCGCCGGGCCGCGTGCTGGGCGTCGACGCCGTCCGACGACGTCATCGCCAAGGCCGGCGCGCGATCGCCGACGGGCGGGCCGAGTTCGCAGTCGGCGACGCCTACGACCTCGACGTGCCCGACGCCTCGTTCGACGTCGTCCACGCCCACCAGGTGCTGCAGCACCTCACCGATCCCGTGGCCGCCGTCGTCGAGGCCAACCGCGTGCTGCGGCCCGGCGGCATCCTCGCCGTGCGCGACAGCGACTACGCCGGGTTCTTCTGGTCGCCGGCCAACGAGCGGCTGTCGCGCTGGCTCGAGCTGTACCACCAGCTGACGACGCGCAACCGGGCCGAGGCCGACGCCGGACGCCACCTCCCGGAGTGGGTGCGGGCGGGCGGGTTCAGCGACGTCACCGTGACCAGCTCGAACTGGACGTTCGCCGACGCCGCCGGGCGCGAGTGGTGGGGCGGGATGTGGGCCGACCGGGTCCTGGCGTCGTCGTACGCCACCCAGGCCCTGGAGTACGGCCTGTCGACGGAGGCCGAGCTGGCCGACCTCCGTGCCGGCTGGCAGGAGTGGATCGACCAGCGCGACGCCGTGTTCGTCGTCCCCAGCGTCGAGGTCATCGCCCGCAAGTAGCCCCCATCCGAGGGTTTCGTTGCATCCGAGGGTTTCGTGCGGGGCCTCCCCGCGCCAAACCCTCCGATGCGCTCAAACCCTCGGATGGCGTTCGAGGATGACCACGGAGCGCGGGGCGACGTCGTAGGTCAGGCCGTCGACGGGGACGCCGGCGAGGTCGATGTCGGCCGGTGACGGCAGCGACGTGTCGACGACACGACGCCACGGGCCGGCGGGCAGGATCGTCCAGCGCAGCGGTTCCCACCACGCGTTGGCGATGACGTAGAGCCCGCCGACGCACCACGCCAGCGAGCGCGACTCGAACGACTGGTCGAGCGGTCCGTGGGCGCCGAAGAAGCTGACCGCGTCACCCCACCACGCCGGCTGCGACAGCTCGAGGTGGCGGTGGCGCAGGGCCAGCAGCTCGCCGCAGAACCGCTCCAGCTCGGCCCACTCGGCCGCCCGATCCCAGTCGAACCACGACGTGGCGTTGTCCTGGTTGTAGGCGTTGTTGTTGCCGCCCTGGGTGCGGCCGCACTCGTCGCCCATGCCGACCATCGGGGTGCCGTGCGACATCATCACGAGGCACCAGGCGTTGCGCAGCTGGCGTCGGCGCCGCGCCAGCACCTCTGCCGGCGCCCCGTCCTCGCCCTCCCACCCGCAGTTCCACGAGCGGTTGTCGTCTGGAACCATCCGTGCCGCCCCAGCCGTTGGCCGTCGTTGTGCTTGCGGTCGTAGGCGACGAGGTCGTGCAGCGTGAACCCGTCGTGGCAGGCGAGGAAGTTGACGCTCTCGAGCGGGGCGGCGATCAGGTCGGGACTGCCCTGCACCCGCTGCACCATCGCCGACACCAGACCCGGCTCGGCCCGCAGGAAGCCGCGCCCGTCGTTGCGGAAGGCGTCGTTCCAGTGCCGCCACCCGGACGCCGGCCACGCCCGTCCGAGCAGGTGGGCGCCGACCGCATCCCACGGCTCGGTGATCATCACGACGTCGCGCCGCCGCGCCCACGTCGTCATCGCCTCGACGAACCCGAGGTCGTGGGCCAGCACCGCGGCGAGGTCGAAGCGGAAGCCGTCGACACCGAGGTCGGCGAGGCGGTCGAGCGACCACAGCACGAGGTCCTGGGCGACCGCCGACGTGACGTCGAGGTCGTTGCCGCACCCCGTCGTCTCGATGTACGACCCGTCCGGGCGCAGGCGGTAGAACGCGGCGTCGTCGAGCCCCCGCTCGCTGTACGTCGGCCCGGTGGCTTCGTCGACCTCGGTCGTGTGGTTGAAGACGACGTCGAGCCACACCTCGATGTCGTGGCCGTGGGCAGCGGCGACGAACGCGGCCAGCTCGGCCGCCGGGTCGTCGCTCGTCGCGCGTACTGGCGATGGACGGCGCCGAACGCCAGCGGCATGTAGCCCCAGTAGCTGCCCTCCTGGGGATCGTTCTGGTGCACGGGCAGCAGCTCGATCACGGTCACGCCGAGGGCGGCGAGCCGGGGCAGCTCGTCGATGAGGGCGCCATACGTCCCTGGCGCGTCGACGTCGGCCTGCCGGGTCATGCCGCGGACGTGCAGCTCGTAGACGACGTGGCCGCGCCGAGTCGGCCGGGACGGTGCGGCCGGCGGCCGCGCCCGGGCGACGGCGAGCGGACCGCGCCCGGAGTTGTCGACGCCGCGCTGCGTGGCCAACGCCCGGTCGTGGCCGGGTGGGAACCACACCTCCGTGGCCCACGGATCCAACAGCACCTTCGACGCGTCGAAGCGCGGGCCGTCGCCCTCGGCGACGAGGCCGTAGACCGCGTCCTCGGGGACCTCGCCGACGAACGTGTCGCCGTCGCGCTCCAGCCGCTGACGGCCGCGCTCGCCGCCGTTGCGATCGAACTCGACCAGCGTGACGACCGTGGCGTTCGGCGCCCGCACCCGCACCGGGATCACGAGTCGGGAGCCAGCCCGCGCAGCATCGCCCGCATCGCCGTCTCCGAGATGGCGTCCCAATCGAACAGCTCGGCGCGGGCGCCGGTCGGGGTGCGGAACTCGAGCGACGCCAGGCCGTGATCGCACGCCCACAGGGCCGAGGCCACCTGGAACGGATCGCCCTTGCTGATCGCGCCGGCGTCCATCGCCCGCTGCACGCGGTCGATGACGCGAGCGTGCCCGGCGAGGGCGGTCTCGATGGCACGGTCCGACGGCGCGAAGTCGGGTGCGAAGCGGTCGAACATCAACGAGTAGTACGTCGGGTTGTTGCGAGCGAAGGCCCGGTACGCCCGGCCGCACTCCATCAGGTCCTCGATCGGATCGTCGCTCGTCGGCGAGTCGGCCATCTCGTCGGACATCCGCTGGAAGCCGTGGATGAACAGCTCGTCGAGCACGCCGTCCTTGCCGCCGAACCGGGAGTAGACGTTCATCGTGCTGACGCCGGCGGCGGCGGCGATGCGGCGCACCGTGAGGGCAGCCGGACCCTCCGTGGCCAGCAGGTCGTGGGCGGCGGCCAGCAGCGCCTCGCGCGTCTCGTCGGGCTTGCCAGCTCGCGACCGGGGTGAGGCGGGCGCCTGGGCCATCGGGCGCTCACCGTAGTCGGCTGTGGCGTTCGTCATGTGGCACATGCTATCGCAGCGTGATAACACTGTCATCACGACGTTCCACGACAGGAGGCACACCGCCATGGACTCCCCCACCGCGACGGCAACCGATCCACCCCAGACGAGCCGCACCGCCGACCGGCGACGGTGGCTGATCCTCGGCGTCCTGTGCGCGTCGGTCCTGGTCGTCGTGCTCGACGGCACCATCGTCAACGTCGCCCTGCCGACGCTGGCCACCCAGCTCGGCGCCTCCACCAGCCAGCTGCAGTGGATCGTCGACGCCTACGTCCTCGTCTTCGCCGGCCTGCTGATGGCCGCCGGCAGCTTCGGCGATCGTGTCGGGCGCAAGTGGGTCCTGATGGGCGGCCTCGGCCTGTTCGCCACGTTCTCCGCCCTCGGCGCCACCTCCGGCTCGGCCAACGCCCTGATCGCGATGGCGGGCGGCGATGGGCGTCGGCGCCGCGCTGATGTTCCCCGCCACCCTGGCGATCCTCGTCAACGTCTTCACGGTCGCCAAGGAGCGCGCCGTCGCCATCGCCGTGTGGGCGGCCACCGCCGGCCTCGCGGTGGCCCTCGGCCCGGTCACGGGCGGGTGGTTGCTCGAGCACTTCTGGTGGGGCTCGGTGCTGATGATCAACGTGCCCGTCGTCATCGTCGCCCTCGTGCTGATCGGCATCTTCGTGCCGAACTCGAAGGACTCGACGATCGCCCGCTTCGACCCCCTCGGCACGGTCCTGTCGATCGCCGCCATCGTGACCCTCGTGTGGGCCGTCATCGAGGGCCCGGTCCACGGTTGGGCGTCGCCCACGTCGATCGCCGCCTTCGCCCTCGCCGCCGCGCTGCTCGCCGGCTTCATCGCCTGGGAGCGCCACACCGATCACCCGATGCTCGACGTCTCGGTGTTCACCAACATGCGCTTCACCGCCGGGTCGATCTCGGTGACGTTCGCCTTCTTCGCCCTGATGGGGTTCGTCTTCCTGGTGACCCAGTACTTCCAGTTCGTGCGGGGCTACAGCACGCTCGGCGCCGGCGTTCGCACCGTCCCGTTCGCCATCTTCACCGCCTCGACCGCCCCCCTGTCGGCAAAGCTCGCCGAACGCTTCGGCACCAAGCGGATCGTCACCGCCGGCCTGGTGTCGATGGCCGTCGGGTTCGCCGTCTCCGCCGTCACCGGCGTCAGCACGTCGTACTGGGTGATCGTGGTGGCGATGTTCTTCCTCGGCGGCGGCCTCGGCCTGATCCAGGCCCCGGCCACCGAAGCGATCATGGGCTCGTTGCCGCCCGCCAAGGCCGGCGTCGGCTCGGCGGTCAACGACACCGCCCGCGAGCTCGGGAGCACGCTCGGCGTCGCCATCGTCGGCAGCGTGTTCTCGTCGATCTACGCCTCGAAGATCGGCACCGCGCTGGCCGGCTCACCGGTCCCGCAGCAGGCGATCGACATCGCCAAGGAGTCGGTCGGCGGGGCCGAGGTCGTCGCCCAGCAGGCCGGCCAGCAAGGCGGCCCGCAGGCCGAGTCGTTGGTCCACACGGCGATCAACAACTCGTTCGTCGACGGCTGGCACGCCGGCTCGTGGGTCTGCTTCGGCGTCGTGCTCGTCGGCGCCCTGGTGGCGTGGAAGTGGCTCCCTGCCCGGAGCGAACAGGAGCTCACGCCCGAGCGGCTCGGACCCACTGCGCACGAGCTCAGCGACCCGGTCCGATCCGGAGGTTCGCGAGCCGGCCCTGGTCTGACCTCGTCGTCTCGTCGGGTCTGGCCCCCGTCGCCCCACTGGGCGGCGGGGGCCTTCGCCGTAGTCTGGGCTGATGAGCTCGTCGTGGATCCCGCCGACCAACGTCGACGAGGTCGCCGGGGCGCTGACGGGGAACGGGTACTTGCCGGACGAGGGGTTGGCGACCGCGGTGTTCCTCGCCATCTCGTTGCGGCGGCCGTTGCTGTTGGAGGGCGAGGCGGGCGTCGGCAAGACCGAGGTGGCCAAGGTGCTGGCGGCGTGGACCGGCGGCGAGCTGATCCGGCTGCAGTGCTACGAGGGCATCGACGCCGCCCAGGCCGTCTACGACTGGGACTACGGGCGCCAGCTGCTGCACCTGCGGGCGGCCGAGGCCACCGGGGCGACGGCGGGACGAACGACCGATGCCCTCGAGGCCGAGCTGTACCAGGAGCGCTTCTTGGTGAAGCGGGCGCTGCTGCAGGCGATCGAGCCACGCGAGGGCCCGCCGCCGGTGCTGCTCGTCGACGAGGTCGACCGGGCCGACGACGAGTTCGAGGCCTACCTGCTCGAGGTGCTGTCCGACTGGCAGATCACGATCCCCGAGCTCGGCACGTACCACGCCGACACCCCGCCGCTCGTCGTCCTCACCAGCAACCGCACCCGCGACGTCCACGACGCCCTCAAGCGGCGCTGCCTGTACCACTGGGTCGAGCACCCCGGCTTCGACCGCGAGGTCGCCATCGTGCGGCTGCGCGTGCCCGAGGTCAGCGTGTCGCTCGCCCGCCAGGTGGCCGGCGCCGTCGCCGCCCTCCGGGAGCTGTCGCTGTACAAGCCGCCGGGGGTCGCCGAGACCATCGACTGGGCCACCGCCCTCGGCCGCCTCGGCGTCCGCCAGCTCGACGAGCACTCCGTCGAGGCCACGCTGGGAACCGTCCTCAAGTACCGCGAGGACCACGAGCACGCCGACCAGCACGGCCTCGCCGACATCGTCAAGCAGGCGCTGGCGCGCGGGAGCGCATGACCGCGACGGCGGCCCCCGAGACATCGCCGGAGGCGATGGCGGTGGCGTTCGCGCGGATCCTGCGGGGAGCCGAGCTGAACGTGCCGGTGAGCGCCGTCGTCTCGTTCGCCGAAGCGCTCGGTGCCGTCGGCCTCGATCGGCGCGACGACGTCTACTGGTCCGGTCGGTCGACGCTCGTCCACCGTCCGGAGGACCACGACCTGTACGAGCGGGCGTTCCGCGTCTTCTGGGACGGCGCCACCAGCGCCCTCCCCGACGAGGACGGGGAGCCCGAGACGATCACCATCGCCGTCGACAGCGACGAGGACGCCACCGACGGCGACGAGCCCGATTCGGCGGCGCCCAACGAGGACCCGTCGCTGGAGCTGCGCTTCAGCATGACCGAGGTGCTGCGGCGCAAGGACTTCGCCGCCTACGACGACAGCGAGCTCGCCGAAGCCCATCGGTTGATGGCCCGGCTGCGCTTCGCCGGTTCGCCGCGCCGGTCGTTGCGGATGGCACCGACCACCCACCGCACGGCGCGACCCGATCTGCGCCGGACGGTCCGCGCCGCACTGCGCACGGAGGGCGAGCCGATCCGCCGCCACTTCCGCACCCCGGCCACGCGCTACCGCCGGATCGTGCTCCTGCTCGACGTCAGCGGATCGATGGAGCCCTACGCCCGCGCCCTGCTGCGCTTCGTGCAGGCCGCCGTCGCCGGTCGCCGCCGCGTCGAGGCGTTCGCGCTCGGCACGCGGCTGACCCGCATCACGCGCGAGCTCGGATCGCGGGACCCCGACGAGGCGCTGCGCAAGGCGGCCGAGCGGGTCGTCGACTGGTCGGGCGGGACCCGCCTCGGCGACGGGCTGCGTCGCTTCAACGAGCAGTGGGGCGTGCGCGGGATGGCTCGCGGGGCGGTCGTCGTGATCCTGTCCGACGGGTGGGACCGCGGCGATCCGGCCGAGCTCGCCGAGGCGATGCAGCGCTTGGGCCGGGTCGCCCACCGCATCGTGTGGGTCAACCCGTTGAAGGTCACGCCGGGCTACGCACCGCTGGCGCGTGGGATGGCGGCGGCCCTGCCGTACGTTGACCGGTTCGTGGAAGGGCACTCGCTGGCGGCGATGGAGCAGCTGGCCGACGTGCTGGACGAAGCATGAGGAATGGAGGGCGCGATGCGTGAGATCCTCGACGACCTGGACCGCTGGCGGTCGGCGGGCACGAAGGTGGCGCTGGCGCGCGTCGTCGACGTCGAAGGCTCCGGCCCGCGGGCTCCCGGCGCGGCGATGGCGGTGAACGAGAAGGGCGAGGTCGCCGGCAGCGTGAGCGGCGGCTGCGTCGAGGGGGCCGTCGTCACCGAGGCGCTGGCGATCCTCAACGGCGAGGCCGAGCCGCGCATCGTGACGTTCGGGTACAGCGACGACGAGGCGTTCTCCGTCGGGCTGACGTGCGGCGGCACGATCCGTCTGTTCATCGAGCCGCTGGACTGGTGATGATCTACGAGCAGCTGCGCGACCGCATCAAGGCCGAGCAACCGGTCGCCCTCGCCACCGTCATCGACGGGCCGACACGCGGCGCCAAGCTGCTCGTCACCCCGGGCGAGCCGGCGCAGGGGTCGCTCGGCGATCCCGACCTCGACCGCGTCGTCGCCCGCGACACGCTGGCCGAGCTCGAGGCCGCCCGCTCCGGTGTCCGCCACTACGGGCCGCAGGGCCAGACGACCCCCGAGGACCTCGAGGACTCCCCGATCCTGCGGGTGTTCGTCGAGTCCTACGCCCCGCCGCCGCAGATGTGGATCTTCGGTGCCGTCGACTTCACCGCCGCGCTGGCCAAGGTGGCCAAGGTGCTCGGCTACCGCGTCACGGTCGTCGACGCCCGCGAGATCTTCGCCACCCGGCGCCGCTTCCCGATGGCCGACGAGGTGGTCGTGTCGTGGCCGGGCCCGCTGTTCGAGCGCCGCGGCTCGTCGCTCGGACCGCGCGATGCGGTCTGCATCCTCACCCACGACAACAAGTTCGACGTGCCGGCGGTGAAGGCCGCGCTGGCCACCGACGTCGGCTACATCGGCGTGATGGGCAGCCGCACGACGCACGCCAAGCGGCTGCAACGGCTGCTGGAGGCGGGGGTCGACCCGACCGACCTCGATCGCCTGATGTCGCCGATCGGCCTCGACCTCGGCGCCCGCACGCCGGAGGAGACGGCGATCTCGATCTGCGCCGAGATCATCGCCACCCGCACCGGCAAGACCGCCCCCAGCCTCAAGGACTCCGAAGGCCCCATCCACGCCTGAGCGTGGTGGCCGGATCCGCCAACTGTTTGCAGAAACGGCCGGATTCCGGCCGCATCTGCAAAGAGTTCGCAGAAACGGCCAGATCGCGTCCTCCGGCGGAGCTCAGCCTTCGGGGTCGCCGAAGCGGACGGACTTCGGGACGAAGGAGAGCTCGACGTCGGTCGACGGGTTCGACGCGTGGACGATCGCCCGGTCGACGCCGAGGTAGAGCATCACGTGGCCGGGGTACTGGACGATGTCGCCGGCCACCGCGTCGGACTCGCTCACCCTGCGGGCGGCGCTGATCTGGGCGCTCGATTGGTGGGCCATCTGCACACCCGCCCGGGCCCACGCCCACGACGTCAGCCCCGAGCAGTCGAACCCGACACCCGGGTCGGCCTTGTAGCCCCGGTACGCCACGCCGAGCTGGGTCAGCGCGGCGAGCATCGCCTCCTGGTGGGCGAGGTCGGCCTTGGCCCATGCCGCCCGCAGCGCCGCCGGATCCAGCTGCATCTCGACCGCCACGCTGTCGGCCGCGGCGTCGCGGGCCTGCACGTAGGAGACGAAGGCGCCGGGCGTGCCGCTGGCCTCGAAGGCGTCGAGCGCACCGAGCGCACCGTTGGATGCCAGCACGACCGGCGGGGAGTGGTGGTCACCCGAGATGCGAGCTTCGGCAGTGCCGGCGGCCAATGCCACGGCGCCGGTGGCCCCGGCGAGCGCGGCCAGGAGGCCTCGGCGGATTCGCCGGCGCGACTGCGGCGGCGTCTGGTGTATTGGAATCAAAAGATCAGTCCGTGGCAGGTCATCTGGCCGGATCACCCAACATCGGCGGTGGGATCTGCAGCCGGGCTGTTTCGTTGGCGGCGAAACCTACCGTCATGGAACTGCAACGTTCAACCCCACCGACATGATTTCGTCATGTCACCGACATGACCCCGACGCCTTCGTCACCCGATCGACGTGGTGCCCGGGCCCCGCGGATCTCGGCGAGACTCTGCAACGTGCCTGCCCGCGCTCCGGCTCCCCCGGTCGTCGCCGTCGTCCTGGCGGCAGGCGGTGGCAGCCGCTTCCGCGGCCCCGGGCACAAGCTCGACGCGGCGGTCGGCGGACGGGCTCTCGTCGACCGGGCGGTGGGTGCCGCACTCAGCGCGGGCATCGGTCCCGTCGTGGTCGTCACCGCTGGTCAGCTGGCCAGCGACATCCACCCCACCGTGGTCCACGTCATCAACGACCATTGGGCCGACGGCCAGATCACCTCGCTGCGGCGGGGGATCGAGGCGGCGCGCGAGCTCGGCGCCGGGGCCGTCGTCGTCGGGCTCGGCGATCAACCGTTCGTGACGCCTGACGCGTGGCGCGCCGTCGCCGCGGCCGACGCCGCGATCGCCGTGGCGACCTACGAAGGCACCCGCGGCCACCCCGTCAAGCTGCGCGCCGACGTGTGGGACCTGCTGCCCGTCGAGGGCGACGAGGGGGCCCGCACCTTGATGCGCCTTCGACCCGATCTCGTGGCTGGGGTACCGTGCGATGGCTCACCGATCGACATCGACACCGTGGAGGATCTCCGCCGATGGCAGAACAACTCGTCAACGAGTTCACGGTCAACCGGCCGATCGACCAAGCCTGGGCGGTGATCACCGACGTCGAGCGCATCGCCCCCTGCCTTCCGGGCGCCCAGCTGCAAGAGATCGAGGGCGACATCTACCGCGGGGTCGTGAAGATCAAGCTCGGCTCGATCACGCCGCAGTTCAAGGGTCAGGCCTCGTTCATCGAGCGCGACGACGCCGCCCACACGGCCACCCTCAAGGCGGAGGGGCGTGACACCGGCGGTCGCGGCAACGCCTCGGCAGAGATCGCCGCGCAGGCCGAGAGCCTGTCGCCGACGTCGACGCGAGTCGTCGTCACCACCGACCTGCACATCACCGGCAAGGTGGCCCAGTTCGGTCGGGGCATCATCGGCGACGTGTCCAAGAAGCTGATGGCGCAGTTCGCCGGCAACCTGAACACGATGCTCGACGCCGAGCCCGACACCACCAACGGCGACCCGCCCGCCGAGACCGCGGCGACTGACGCGTCCGACACGAAGGCGTCCACCGATCCGACGCCGGCCGAGAGCGCGCTGGGCGGCGACACGCCGCGGGCCGCCGCCCCGCGGCCGAGCCGCCGAAGGTGCGCAAGATCGACAGCCCGGCCAGCGAGCCGGTCGACCTCGCCGGGATGGCCGGGCCGGCGATCCTCAAGCGGCTGGCCCCCGTGGTCGTGGGCATGCTGCTGTTGCTGTTCATCCTGCGCCGCCGCCGGTCCTGACAGGTCCGGCGGGTCCGATGGACGGCGACGACGTCGCCCGAGTCACCGCCCTGCTCGGCCGCCCGCCGCAGGGTCCCTTCGAGGTGGTCGTCCGCGACGGCGATGGCGAACCAGTTGTCATCCGCAACGGACCGTTCCTCGACGACGGGACGCCGATGCCGACGCGCTACTGGCTGGTCGGACGACGCGCCGTGCTCGCCGTCAGTCGCCTCGAGGCGGCCGGCGGGGTGCAGCGGGCGGAGGCCGAGATCGACCCGCGGGCGATCGAGGATGCCCACCTGCGCTACGCCGCCGAGCGCGACGAGGCCGTCGGTCCCACCGACGGCCCGCGACCGTCCGGCGGTGTCGCCGGGACGCGCCAGGGCGTCAAGTGCCTGCACGCCCACTACGCGTGGCACCTCGCCGGCGGCATCGATCCGGTCGGCCAGTGGATCGAGCGCCAGCTGCGCGGCGCGCCTCGACGTCGAGGTGGGCCCGACGTCGACCTCGTTCAGCCACGCCGGCCGGGACTTCCGCATCCCTGTCGGGCCCAGCCAGCTGCTGGCCACCGATCTCGTCGATCCCGACCCGCCGACACCCGAGCAGCTCACCAACGCCGTCGGGCGGGTCGCCGATCACGTCGACGACGTGCTGCGCGAGGTGCCCGAGACGGTCGACGCCCATGACGTCCACGTCCGCGGCGAGGAGATGTGGCACCTGGCGGCGGTCGAGCGGGGCCACGCGTTGACGCCGCCCAGCGTGGTCATCGAGCGCGACGCGGCCGAGGAGGTGTTCCGGGCACTGGCCACCGAGACACGGGCCCAGCGCCTGCACAACCCGGGACTCGAGCCCGCCCGGGTGGACACCGTGCTCGCCACCAGCTGCGTGCTCGTCGGGATGATGCGCCGCCTCCAACTCGCCGCCGTCACCATCGAGGCGGCTGCCTGATGGCCCGGCACCCGTCGGTGACGTCGCAGGCGGCGCCGATCCGCCTCTACGGTCGGCGGGTCACGCTGCGTCCGCTCGTGCCCGGCGACTTCGCCGAGTGGAGCGAGGTCCGGCGCCGCAACGAGAGCTGGCTGCTGCCCTGGGAGCCCCGTCGGCCGCCCGCGCAGCTCGACCCGTCGCTCAACCGCGAGGCGTTCGGTGCCCGTTGCCTGGCGCGCGACCGCGATGCCTCCGCCGGGCTGGCCTACGGCTTCGGCGTCTTCGTCGATCACCGGCTCTCGGGCGAGGTCAACCTCAACCACGTCGTGCGCGGCGCCATGCAGAGCGGCACGATCGGCTACTGGATCGACCAGGCGCGCGCCGGCCGCAGCCTGATCGCCGAGAGCGTGGTCGTCGTCGCCGCCTTCGCCTTCGAGCAGCTCGACCTGCACCGCCTCGAGATCTGCATCGTGCCGCGCAACCGCAACAGCCGCCGGGTGATGGAGAAGCTGGCGATCCGCGAAGAGGGCATCGCCCAGCGCTTCTTGGAGATCAACGGCGCGTGGGAGGACCACGTCCGCTACGGCATCACCGTGGAGGAGTGGGCCCAGCGCCGCGCCGAGCTCGAGACCTCCTGGATGTAGGCGCCGCTATTCGACGAGGCGCATCGCTTCGGCACGCGCTTGGCGAGTGGCCGAGCGGCGCTTCCACATCTTCAGCTTCCAGTGCCGCTTGGTGCGGCTCGCCTTGGCGACCTTCTCCCGGGCGACATCGGGGTCGCGGTGGTGGACCGGTTTCCACGCCGCTCCGGGCTCGTGGCAGTCGGCGGGATCGAGACCCGCTGACACCTGGTTGGCGACGTCCTGCAACTCGCCGTGGATCCGATGTCGCTCGCCGTGGGCCTGCGCTCGGAGCGCCTCCCTCGGTGGCGGCAGGACGTCAGTCGACCGGTGTCGCTGGCTCATCAAGGACCTCCTCGTTGCACCCGCCGGGTGCCGTATCTGGTGGTGTGTGCCTGCTCTCCCCTTGCCCCGTCACCCTAGCCGTCGAGTCGACGGGGCGCCGCCGGCTTGGCGCCGACCGCTACTTCTTCGACGAGATCTTCGCCTGCAGCGCGGCGATGCGCTCCTCGAACCACGGCTGCTGGGTGCTCCACAGCTGCGGCGTCAGCTCGCGATCGACGGCGGCGGGGTGCTCGCCGATCCCGGCCATCGCCTGGATCGTCTCCTTGGTGCGGATCAGCAGCTCGCGCGGCGCCGACGCCGCCCTCGCCGCCATCTCCTGGGCCAGCGGCAGCAGGGCATCGTCGTCGACGCAGCGGTAGGCGAGGCCGACGCGCTCGGCCTCGGCGCCGTCGAGGACCTCCCCGAACAGCACCGCCGCCATCGCTGTCTGGGGCCCGGCGATGCGTCGCAGCATCCACGTGTGACCGCCTCCGGGATGGATGCCGATCTGCAGGAAGCGGGTGTCGAAGCGCGCCCGGCGGGCGGCGATGCGGACGTCACAGCCGAGGGCCATGTTCATCCCGGCCCCCACGGCGGCGCCGTTCACCGCGGCGAGCGTCGGCAGCGGGCTGCGGGCGACCTTGAGGAAGCCCTCGTACACGTTCCCGAGGCTCGACTTGTCCGCCGTGCGCAGGTTCCCGAGGTTGGCGCCGGCGCAGAACGCCGGCGGCGTGCCGGTCACCACGATCGCCCCCACCGACTCGTCGGCTTCGAAGGCGTCGACGGCGGCGACGATCTCGTCCACCATCGGCCCGGTGAGCGAGTTGCGCTCGTCGGGGTTGTTGAGCGTCAGCGTGCCGACGCCATCGGTCACAGAGGTCAGCACGAGGGACATGGGGGTTTGCAGCCCCCCGCCACCAGTACGCTCGAACGCCGGATGCTCGACCACGTGTTCACCGATGCCATCAGCGCGCTGCGGGACGAGTCGAGGCGGCCTTCCTGGAGCGCCAAGCGTTCGAGGAGCACTTCCAAGTCAACGTGCTGCTTGGCGACATCACGTGGGAGACGAGCTACGGGCTGCCCGGCGAGGGACAGCCACCGCGCGTCGTTTGCACGTCACGTTCGACTGGCCGAGCTGGAGCCAGACCGCGTACCGGCGCTGGTACGTCGACGAGGAGCTCGAGAGCCCGCCGGCGATCGAGATGGAGATCGTGCTGCGGATCCAGCGGCTGGCCGAGCAGCCGCGACCGGAGGAGGTCTTCGCGACGCTCCCCCGACGCCAGCCCGCTGATCGGCGACGGACGCCTCGAGCGGGCCGGGTTGACGATCGAGATCGCCCACCCCGATCCAGCCGAGGAGCTGCCCGAGGGCGAGTGCACCGAGCTCGAGTACGCCGTCGAGATCACGTACGAGGGGCTCTACGAGCCCGCCGAGGAGACACTCGCCGACGGCACCAGCTCGCTCCTCGACGAGCACTTCGGCGCCCTCGGCGGCTGGGTCGCGGCGACCCTCGTGCGCCTCGGTGATCTGCGCTTCGCGTTCCTGCCCGCCGACGACGGCACCGTCGACTCAGCGTCGGCTCGCCCGACGCCGCTACGCCGGCGACACCGAGCGGACAGAATGACGAGATGACCACCGACGCGACCCGGGCCCGCCGGTCCTGCTCGATGTGCGCGAGCGCATCGCCACGCTCACCCTGAACCGACCGCGGCCCGCAACGCCCTGTCGAGCGAGGTGCTGTCGCTGCTGCCCAGGCTGATGCACGAGGCCGACGGGCGTGACGACGTCGACGTGCTGATCCTCACCGGTTCCGACCCGGCGTTCTGCGCCGGGCTCGACCTCAAGGAGCTCGGCTCGTCCGGCGGCAACCTCGGCGCCGGCGGCGGATCGACGGCTCCCGCGCCACGACCGGCGCCCGAGGCCCGTTCCCGAAGCTCATCAAGCCGTTGATCGGCGCGATAACGGCGTGGCCATCACCGGCGGGTTCGAGCTGGCGTTGAACTGCGACTTCCTCATCGTGTCCGAGCACGCCAAGTTCGGCGACACCCACGGCCGCTCGGCGTGATGCCCGGATGGGGCCTCGGTCCTGCTGCCCCAGGCGGTCGGCGTGCGGCGAGGCCGGGCGATGAGCTTCACCGGGAACTTCATGGGCGCCGAGGAGGCGCTCCAGTTCGGCCTCGTCAACCACGTCGTCGCCCACGCCGACCTCATCCCGTTCACCCGCTCGATCGCCAACGACATCTGCGGCAACGAGCAGGACGGCATCCGTCAGATCCGCGACCTATGCGGCGATCACCCATGACGACGACGGCTGGGAGCAGGAGGCCCGCGACTCCCGGATGTGGCAGCGCACGATGTTCAGCCCGGACAAGGTGGCCGCACGACGGGCAGCGATCCGGCGCGCGGCAAGACGCAGTGACGACCACGGGCGACACCGTCGTCGCCTCGCCATCCGACCCCAACGCGCCGCGCCTCGTTCGGCAGCCGCACCGTCGGCTGGTCCATCGCCCTCGGCGTCGTGGTCCTCACCGGCGCCATCCTCGCCATCAACCTGCACCGCAACGGCCACAACCAGGGCGACGACTTCGCGGTGCAACTGCGCCAGGCGCGGAAGCATCTTCGACGGTGACACGGCCCAGGTCGTCGCCGACAACCGCTTCGCGGTCCTCAACTCCGACTTCGGGTTCAGCCCGATCGCCTATCCGTGGGGCTTCCCGCTCCTGCTGTCACCGTTCGTCAAGCAGTGGGGGCTCGACTACGGGCGGTTGAAGCTGGTCGAGGTCGCCTGCTTCTGCATCTGGATCGTGCTCGTCCACGGCATCGTGCGCCGCCGGGTGGGTCGTGGCGTGGCCAT
>CAWIKD010000013.1:0-432971 GCA_963836545.1 uncultured Acidimicrobiia bacterium
CACGTTCGCCGCGTCGGCGGCGACGTTCGATCCGGCGACGATCCTCGACCAGGTGACCGACCAGCTGCCGGACTCCGACATCGTCCTGTTCACGATCGCCGGCGGCCCCGGCGGCGCGGTGCAGTACACCGCCGGCGTGCAGTCCGCGGAGGGTGGCAGCCTCGAGGTCACGCTCGGCGCCGACGGTGCGGTGCAGTCGGTCGACCCAGGCAGCTGAAAGTCCCTGCTCAGGGGGATGGCGGGGTGGCCTGACACCCCCTTGGTACCGTTGACGAGGTCATGACCACCTGGGGCCCATCGAAGAAGAAGACCGGCCGATCGAACGCCGCGTCGTCCTCCGGGTCGGCGGGCCGCGCCGGCGGCTCCTACCAGGCCGGCGGCCGCGCGCCGTCCAGCGGCCGACGCGCCGCCGGCGGTCAGGCCGCCGTCTCGAGCGACACCCCGCCAGCGACGCCTCGCGGCCGCCAGGCCACCACCGACGAGCTGCGCCAGGCCGTCGGCGGGCGCGAGCACGAGTTCGTCGGCATCGCCCTCATCGTCGGCGGCATCGTCCTCGCCCTCGCCCTCTACTTCCACCTCGCCGGCCCGCTCGGCCGCGGCATCGAGCTGCTCACGGGGTGGATCGTCGGCCTCGGGCGGTTCATCATCCCGGTGGCCCTGATCGCTGCTGGCGTGTCGCTGGTGCGGCGCGGCCAGTCGTCGAGCCCGGTGCGCCTCCTCGTCGGCTGGGGGCTGGCCTGGCTCGCGCTCGAGGGCATCGTCCACGTCATCAACGGGCCCGATTCGTTCTCCGACTGGGACTCCCTCTACGACAGCGGCGGCCTCCTCGGGGCCACCGTCGGCGCACCGCTGCAGGCGCTGGTCTCGCCGGTGGGGGCCGGGGTGATCTTCGCCGGCATCGTCATCGGTGGGGCTCTGCTCGTCACCCAGACCTCACTGCGGACGATGGCCGAGCGCACCGGGCGCGGCGTCGGCTCGGTCGCCCGCCCGGCGTGGCGCGCCGCCCGTCAAGCGCTGCGCGACCTCTCGTCGCTGAGCAGCGATCGCGATGACGAGGCGCTCGATGCCACGGCCCTCGACGCCCCACTGCCGGGCGAGCCCCGGCTGCTGCCGCCGCCGACGGTGTACGACGCGGCGGCCGACTTCGCGGAACTGCCGCCGGCCACCACCAAGGCTCGGCGGGCCACGAAGGCGGCGCCGAGCACGGCGGCGCCGAGTCCGGGCGCGCAGCTCGGGTCGTGGACGTTGCCGCCGGAGGCGTTCCTGCACCGCACGGGCGCCCAGACCATCAACCGGGCCGAGGTCGAGGCCCGCGGGCGGGTGCTGCAGGAGTCCCTGGCCCAGCACGGCGTCGACACCTCGCTCGTCGGCATGACCGTCGGTCCGACGGTCACTCGATACGAGCTCGAGCTCGGCCCCGGCGTCAAGGTCGCCCGGGTCACCAGCTTGCAGCGCGACATCGCCTACGCGATGGCCGCCGTCGACGTGCGCATCCTGGCGCCGATCCCCGGCCGATCGGCGATCGGCGTCGAGGTCCCGAACCACACCCGCCAGCTGGTGGCCCTCGGTGACCTGCTGGCGGCCCCCGAGGCTGCTGCCGCCACCGGCCCGCTGGAGGTCGCCGTCGGCAAGGACATCGCCGGCAAGGCCGTGTTCCTCGACCTCGCCACGACACCCCACCTGCTGATCGCCGGCGCCACCGGCGCAGGCAAGTCGAGCGGCATCAACTGCATCATCACGTCGCTGCTGATGCGCACGACGCCCGATCAGGTGCGCCTCATCCTGATCGACCCCAAGCAGGTCGAGATGGGCCAGTACAACCGGCTGCCGCACCTGCTGACGCAGCCCGTGACCAACCCCAAGAAGGCGGCCAACGCCCTCGGCTGGGCGGTCAAGGAGATGGAGCGGCGCTACGACCTGCTGTCGGAGGTCGGCTTCCGCGACGTCGGCGGCTACAACGCGGCGTTCGACCGCGGCGAGCTCCAGGCCGGCGGCCCCGATGTCGATGACGGTGGCGACGGCGACGCCGACGCTCCGCCGCCGCGCCCGTCCGACGCGCAGTACGAGCGGCTGCCTTACATCGTCGTCGTGGTCGACGAGCTCAACGACCTGATGATGGTGGCCGCCCGCGACGTCGAGGAGTCGATCACGCGCATCGCCCAGAAGGCCCGCGCCGTCGGCATCCACCTGATCGTCGCCACGCAGCGTCCGAGCGTCAACGTCATCACCGGCGTGATCAAGGCCAACATCCCGGCCCGCATGGCGTTCGCCGTGTCCAGCCTCACCGACTCGCCGCGTGATCCTCGACCAGCCGGGCGCCGAGAAGCTCGTCGGCAAGGGCGACATGCTGCTGCTGCCCGGCAACTCGTCGGTGGCCCAGCGCATCCAGGGGTCGTTCGTCGGCGAGGAGGAGGTGCGCAAGGTCGTCGCCCACTGGCGCCGCCAGGCGCCCGAGGTCGCCTACGTCAGCGGGGTCGACGCCGATGGTGGCGGTGGCAGCGCCGGTGGCCGTGGCGACGGCGAGGACCACGTGACGTCGAGCGCCAACGCCTTCTCGGCGGGCGCGGACGACGACGACGAAGCGATGGTCCGCCAGGCGATGGACCTCGTGGTGCGCAGCCAGCTCGGGTCGACCTCGATGTTGCAGCGCAAGCTGAAGGTCGGCTTCGCCCGCGCCGGGCGGATCATGGACCTCCTCGAGCAGCGCGGCGTGGTCGGCCCGAGCGAGGGCTCCAAGGCGCGCTCGGTGCTGATGACCGTCGAGGAGCTGGAGCTGCTGCAGCAGGCCGAAGACGACCGTCCGTGAGCTGGCTCGTCATCGAGCCCCCCGCCGAGGCCCGCCGATAGCGTGGAGCGACGTGCCCGAGCGCTTCTACGTCGAGACGCTGGGCTGTCCCAAGAACCAGGTCGACTCCGACAAGCTCGTCGGCACGCTGCTGGCCGACGGGATGGTCGCCACCGACGACGTCGGTGCCGCTGACCTCGTCGTCGTCAACACGTGCGCCTTCATCGAGGCGGCCCGCCAGGAGTCGATCGACACCGTGCTGGCGCTCGCCGACGCCCGTCGTGACGGCGCCCGGCTGGTCGTCACCGGGTGCATGGCCGAGCGCTACGGCGCCGAGCTGGCCGCCGCGCTGCCCGAGGTCGACCAGGTCGCCGGGTTCGGCGTGGCCTTGGTCCCGGCCGCCGCGCCGCCGGCCGCGTCCCGTCGCCTGATCCCCGTCCAGGCGGTGGAGCCACCGTCGCTCGATCTCCTCAACCTGCCTCGCCCGGCGGCGACCGCGCCGTGGGCATACGTCAAGATCGCCGAGGGGTGCGACCGCTCCTGCGGGTTCTGCGCGATCCCGTCGTTCCGCGGGCCGCAGCGCAGTCGCACCGTCGAGTCGATCCTGCGCGAGGTCGACGAGCTGGCGGCGCGCGAGATCGTCCTCGTCGCCCAGGACCTCGCCTCGTACGGCAAGGACGTGCCCGACGAGCTCGGTGCCGGGTCGATCGTCGGCCTGGTGCGGGCCGTTGCCGAGCGCACCGATCGCGTCCGCCTGCTGTACCTCTACCCGAGCGACCTGAGCGACGCGCTGATCGATGCCATCTGCGACACCGGCGTGCCGTACTTCGACCTGTCGCTGCAGCACGTCAGCAAGCCGCTGCTGCGCCGGATGCGGCGGTGGGGCGACGGCGACCGCTTCCTGCGCCGCATCTCCGACATCCGCGAGCGCGAGCCCGACGCCGCCTTCCGCAGCAACTTCATCGTCGGCTACCCGGGGGAGACCGAGCGCGACCACGATCAGCTGCTGCGCTTCGTCGAAGACGCCGACCTCGACTGGTGTGGCTTCTTCTCGTACAGCCGGGAGGACGGGACGTACGCCGCCGACCTCGACGAGCAGGTGCCGGCCGGGCTCGTCGCCGAGCGCTTGGCCGAGCTGACCGAGCTGCAGGACGACATCACGGCGCGGCGGCGCGACGCGCTGATCGGGCACACCGTCGAGGTGCTCGTCGATGCCCCGGGCGTCGGCCGTTCGCACCGCGAGGCGCCCGAGATCGATGGCGTCGTCCACGTCGGGCATGATCTCCGTGTGGGTGACTTCGCCGAGGTGGTGATCGTCGACGCGCTGGGTCCCGACCTCGTCGCGGCCGGAGCCCTCGTGCCCGATGACAGCGACGGCGAGGACTGACGTGCTCGACCCGATCGCGCTCGCCAGCTGGGCCAACGCCATCACCGTCAGCCGGCTGCTGCTGTCGCCGCTCGTGTTCCTGGCGATCCAGGGCCACCCCGAGGGCACCTGGGTGGCGTTCAGCCTCTGGGTCGTGCTCTGCGCGAGCGACGCGTTCGACGGCTGGGTCGCCCGCCGCCGCGGGCCGAGCCGGTCGGGCGCCTTCCTCGATCCGCTGGCCGACAAGGTCCTCGTGCTCGGGGCGATGTTCACGCTCGTCGCCAACGACGTGTTCTGGATCGTGCCCGTCCTGATCATCGCGGCGCGCGAGTTCATCGTCAGCGTGTACCGCAGCGTCGTCGGCGCCCGCGGCGTGAGCGTGCCGGCCAGCCGGCTCGCCAAGCGCAAGACGCTCGTCCAGCAGATCGCCGTCGGGTTCGCGATCGCCCCGACGACCGCCGTCGACGCGAGTTGGATCGCTCAGATCTTCCTGTGGCTGGCCGTCGTGCTGGCGCTGGTGTCGGGCTACGACTACCTGCGCAAGGCGCGGGCCGAGCCGCCGGCCGCGCCCGTCCGCATGGCGTCCTGACCACACCGACGTGCGACGATCGGCGCCATGCGCTGTGACGTCCTCGCCGTCGGGACCGAGCTCCTGCTCGGTCAGATCAACGACACCAACTCGTCGTGGATCGGTGATCGGCTGGCCCTGAACGGGATCGGCTCGCTGATGCAGATCAAGGTCGGCGACAACGTGGGCCGCATCGAAGCGGCGCTGCGCCGCCTGCTCGAGGACGCCGACGCGCTGATCGTGACCGGTGGCCTCGGCCCGACGCACGACGACGTGACCCGCGACGCGATCGCCGCGGTGATGGGTGGGGTCGAGCTCGTGCAGGACGACGAGGTCGCCGATGTCATCCGCCAGCTGTTCGCCAACCGCAACCGACCGATGCCCGAGAACAACATGCGCCAGGCGCTGGTGCCGGTCGGCGCGACGGTGATCCCGCAGACCCGCGGCACGGCGCCCGGGCTGATCTGCCCTGTCGGCGACAAGGTCATCTACGCCGTGCCCGGCGTGCCCCACGAGATGAAGGACATGCTCGAGCGGGCCGTGCTGCCGGATCTGCGGGCCCGCTCCGGTGAGGCCGGGATCATCGCCAGCCGCGTGCTGAAGACGTGGGGCGAGAGCGAGAGCGGTCTCAACGAGCGGCTCGACGACATCATCGCCCGCCTCGACGTCGAGGGCGACGCGACGATCGCCTTCCTCGCGCGGGGGTGGGAGGGCCTCGAGGTCCGCCTGACGACGCGCCAGCCCGACGAGATCGCGGCGGCCGCCCTGCTCGACCAGTACGAGGCCGAGGTCCGCGACGTGCTCGGCCCGCTCGTGTTCGGCGTCGACGACCAGTCGATGGAGACCGTCGTGCTCGACCTCCTGCGCCGTCACGGGCTGACGCTCGCGGTCGCCGAGTCGCTGACCGGCGGCCTGGTGTCCGGGCGGATCACGGCGATCCCCGGGGCCAGCGACGTGTTCCGCGGCGCCGTCGTCTCCTACGCCAGCGAGGTGAAGTACCAGCTGCTCGAGGTGTCGTCGGGGCCGGTGGTGAACGAGCCGGCGGCGATCGAGATGGCCGAGGGCGTGCAACGGCTGCTCGGCGCCGACGTCGGGCTCAGCCTGACCGGCGTCGCCGGCCCCACCGAGCAGGACGGGGTCCCGGTCGGCACGGTGTGCATCGGCATCGCCCTGCCCACCGGCTCGCACGCCACGACCGTCCGCCTCGGCTCGCTGCGCGAGCAGGTGCGCCAGTTCGCCGTCATCAACGCCCTCGACCTCCTCCGCCGCCGCCTCGAGCTGTCAGAAGCCACCTGACCCGTTTGGCGGATCCGCGAACTTTCCGCGCTGGCGCCCACATGCGGGGCGCGTGCGCGGAAAGTTCGCAGATCCTCGCGCGCCGCGTGCGCTCCCGACAGGATTCGAACCTGCGCACTGCGGATGAGAAGGCCACGGCGAGGTCCGGACCCGACGCGCTCCCGACAGGATTCGAACCTGCGCACTGCGGATTAGAAGGCCGCTGCTCTGTCCAGACTGAGCTACGGGAGCCGGACGCTGCAGCCTAGGGCGGGGTCAGGACGGGCCATGGCCGGCGATTCAGCGGTCCCCCCGGTCCGAAAGTGGTCCCGCGGCCGTATCGTGGAGAACCGCCTGTCTGCGGCCACGCAGCTCTGTCCCCGAGAGGTCGTTGGTGAATTTCAAGAAGGGCGAGACCATCATCTATCCCCAACACGGTGCGTGCATCGTGATGGGGACGAAGAAGATGGAGGCGTTCGGCGAGAAGCGCGAATACCTCATCCTGCAGACCGTCATCAACGAGATGACGCTCAAGGTCCCAGTCGACATGGCCGAGGAGGTCGGGGTGCGCCCGCCGGTGTCGGCGGACGAGCTCGAGGACCTCGTGGCCGTGCTGTCGAAGCCCGACCCGCGCGTGCCGTCGAACTGGAGCCGGCGCTTCAAGAACCACCAGGAGAAGCTCAAGTCGGGCGACGTGTACCAGGTCGCCGAGGTGGTCCGGAACCTCGCCGCCCGCAACCGTGATGCCTCGCTGTCGGCGGCCGAGCGGACGATGTACGAGCGGGCGCGGGTCAACCTGGTGAGCGAGATCTCGCCGGCCCTGAAGGTGTCGGCCGAGGACGCCGAGGCCTACCTCGACGACGCCCTCGCCAAGGGCGTGCTCAAGCCGGCCAAGGCCGAGGTCAAGAAGAAGTAGTCGGCGCGCCAGGCCCGGCGACGCAGTCGGCGCCTGGCCGATGCGTCCTCCGGGCCGACGACCGCTCTCCCTCCGGCGAAGCCGCCACGGCCCGTCAACCTGTGGCACGCATCACCTGAGAGCGGCGACCGGCAGGTCAGCGAAGATCGGCATGACCGACCGCCGACACATGCCGGATCCTCAGCACACATGTAAACACACGTGTATACATACGTCAATGGCACCGACGCCCCGCCTGCCCCGGGAGGCCCGCCGGGCTCAGCTGGTCGCCGCCGCCGCGTCGGCCTTCCTCGGCGATGGCTTCGACAAGACGTCGATGGACCAGATCGCCCAGACCGCGGGCGTGAGCCGCCTGATCGTCTACCGGAACTTCGCCTCGAAGGAGGACCTCTACCGGGAGGTGCTGCGCGAGGTGCTCCGCGACCTCGGCGCGGCCTTCGAGGGGCTGACGTTCGAGGAGGTCGCCGAGCGCGGCGCGGCGACCGTGATCATGCCCGTCGCCCGGGCCCACCCCGCGGCCTTCCGACTGCTGTGGCGCGACGCGTGGCAGCAGCCGCCGTTCGCTGACATCGCCGGCGAGTTCCGGAGCTACGTCAGCCTCTACGCCGGCGCCATCCTGGCCACGTTCATCCACGATGCGGCGATCCTGCCGTGGGCGACGCGGACGGCGGGTGCCCACCTCGTCGACGCCATCTGCAACTGGCTCGACGAGGGCGACCCATCACGGGACGGCGAGATCGCCGACGACATCTCCGTCGGCTTGCGGGCGCTGGCCGGCGCCTGGTCGTCAGCTCGCCGCTGACGTCGCCAGCACGTCGACGATGCGGTCGATCTGGTCGTCGGAGATCACCAGCGGCGGGCAGAACGTGAGCGTGTCGGCGCCGATGGCGCGGGTGATGACGCCGCCGGCGAGCATCCGGTCGCGGATGGCCATGGCGTCCTGGTCGGATCGCAGGCCGGCGGCCCAGACCGCGCCATCGCCGCGAGCGTGATCGATGGTGCCGTCGGCGGCGAGCGCCACGAGCCCGTCCCCGAGTCGCTTGCCGACCGGGATGGCCCGCTCGACGAGCTCCTCGCGCGCCAAGATCGCCAGGTTGGCGATGGCCGCCGCGCAGGCGGCCGGATGGCCGGAGTAGGTGTAGCCGTGGCGCAGGATGTACGCCGGATCGGCCTCCAGCGCGGCCCGCACCGGTGCCCCGACGAACACGCCGCCGAGCGGTTGGTAGCCGGACGTGACCGCCTTGGCGAACGTCGTCATGTCGGGCACCACGCCGTAGTGATCGGCGGCGAACCACTGACCGAGCCGACCGAACCCGGTGATCACCTCGTCGAAGATCAGGAAGGCGCCGTGGTGGTCGCACAGGCGGCGCAGCTCGGCGAGGTAGCCCGGAGCTGGGGGGAAGACGCCGCCGGCGCCCTGGACCGGCTCGGTGATGACGGCGGCGACGCGCCCGGCGTGCTCGGCCATCAACAGGGCCAGCGCCTCGGCGTCGTCGCTCGGCACCTGCACCACCTCGGGCACGAGCGGGCCCCAGCCCTCACGGTTCAGCGCGATGCCCTGGGCGCTCGTGCCGCCGAGGTTGGTGCCGTGGTAGCCCCGCTCGCGGCTGACGATGATCGTGCGCTCGGGATGACCGGCCAGGCCCTGGGCCAGGCGGGCCAGCTTCATCGCGGTGTCGACGGCCTCCGAGCCGGAGCCGCAGAAGAAGACGCGCGGATCGGGGATCGGCGTCAGCTCGACGAGCGTCGCGGCCAGCTCGTCGGCCGCGCCGTTCGAGAACGGGTCGAAGCAGGAGTACGCCTCGATCGTGCGCAGCTGGTTGGCAACGGCGTCGGCGATCTCCGCGCCGGCCGTGGCCGGCGGCGCAGTACCACAGGCTGGCCATCGCGTCGACGTACTCGTTGCCGTCGGCATCCCACACGAGGGCGCCCTCGCCGCGGGCGATGACCGTGAAGCTGGACCGGGTCGGCTTGGCGAACGGGTGGAGGAAGGCGGGCAGGGCGGCGTCGACCATGGCTCCGACGGTACGCGACGGCCGCCTGTCGGTCTGCCACGCTGGCGCCCGTGAGCGCCCCGGTGCGGGTCTTGACGTGGAACGTGCAGGGATCGGCCGGCGTCGACGTGGACGCGGTCGCCCGCCACATCCGGGCTGAATCGCCCGACGTCGTCGCGTTGCAGGAGGTGCAGCGTCGCCAGGCGGCGCGACTCGCCGGAGCGTTGGCGATGCCCGGCCGGCGCTGGGCGCTGAAGCACTGGCCGATCATCCACCGGGCCGAGGGCCTGGCCGTGCTGACGCCGCACCGCATCGTCACCGTCGAGGCGTTCCGGATCCGCGGCGGACCGATCTGGACGTGGCGTCGCCGGGTCGGGATCGACGTCACCATCGACACCGGCGCCGTCGTCGTCCGGCTGCTCGACGTCCACCTCTCGCCGCACGATGCCGACGAGGCGCGACGGGTCGAGGCCCGCCTGCTGATCGACCGTGCCGGGCGTCAGGTGCCGGCCCCGCTGGTCGTGGGCGACCTGAACGACGAGCCCCGCCACGGCGCCCACGCCGAGCTCGTCGGAGCCGGGTGGATCGACGCCTGGCAGCGGGCCAACGGCGACCCCGGTGGGGCGACGAACTGGACGTCCGGTGATCGGCGGGGCCGGCCGCCGACCCTGCGCATCGACCACATCTTGGCGCCCTCGGGCTCGGTGGTCGAGGATGCGACGGTGCTCGACGATCCCCTGGAGCAGCTCGGAGCGCTCTCCGATCACCTGCCCCTGGTGGCCCAGGTGCGCCTGCCGGAACCCGGGCTGACGGGCAGATGACCGTCGACGAGCCGCTGCTGGTCAAGGTCCGCAAGCTGCTGGCCAAGGCCGAGGCAACCCAGAACACCCACGAGGCCGACGCGTTCGCAGCCAAGGCGGCGGCGCTGATCGCGGCCCATCGCATCGACACGGCCCGGCTCGCCGCCGCCGGCCGCACCGAAGCGTTGACCATCCGCTCGCTCCTGATCGGACGGGGCGCCTACGTGCGGGCTCGGCTGGCGCTGCTGGGGGCCGTCGCCGGCAGCCACGACTGCGAGCTGGTGTGGGTCTCGAGCACCGAGGGGGCGGTCGCCAAGCTGGCCGGCTTCACCTCCGACCTCGACGCCACGGCCGTGCTCTACGAGTCGTTGCACCTGCAAGCGGCGGCGCGGATGGCGACGGTGCGGCGGGCGACGCCGGCGGCGACGCAGCGCTGGCGGCGCGCCTTCCTGTTCGGGTACGCGGCTCGGGTGCGCGAGATCCTCGGCGAGGCCCGCCGCGACGTCGAAGCGCACACCCCGACGGCGGCCGGCACCACGCTGCCCGACCTGCCGGGCCGCGCCGCCCAGGTCAGTGAGTTCGCCAAGACGGCGTTCGGACGCGTCGTGCCGGCGTCGGCACCCGCGGCGGCGGTGGCCGGCGGGTGGGAGCGCGGGCATCGCGAGGCGTCGTCGGCCGACGTGGGGCGGGCCCGGCTGGCCGGTCGGCCACAGCTCGGTCGCGGGTGAGCGAGGACCTCGGTCGGGCGGCGACGTACGCCGCCGAGGAGGACGCCTTCGGCGGCAGCGACCTCGATGCCGAGACGTCGCTCGAGGCGCTCGTGGCACTGGCGGCGACGGTGACGGGGGCGGAGTGGTGGCGGATGTGCGGGGCACCCGGCGTGCGCGTCGAGGCGGCGTCGATCGCCGCCCACTCGTCGTCGGCCCGGGCCGCCGGGTCGGTCGCCCTGGTTCGACTGGCGAGCGGTCAGCTGACCCCTGGCACGCTCACCCACGAGCTCGCCCACGCCTTGGCGGGGGTGGCCGCCGGCCACGACAGCAGGTTTCGGGCGGCCCACGTCGACGTCGTGGCCTTCGTCGCCGGGGCCGGCGCCGCCGCCGACCTGGCCACGGCGTACGGCGTGGCCGGCCTGACCGTGGCCGATCGGGGCTGGCCATCCCCTGTTCGGGTGGTGGGGGACGGGTTCACGATCATCCCGTGATCGCCCCGTGCAGGCTGTCGACGCTCCGGCCCGCGACGGTAAGGTGTGCCGCCATGCCCACCGAGGAGCCGCGGCTCGCCTTCGCCGATGACGTCGACGGGGCCCTGCTCCTGACCGGCGAGATCGACAGCTACACGGCGCCGGAGCTGTCCGAGCGCCTCGCCGGTGATCCGCCGGCGGAGGTCCTCGACCTCGCCGGGGTCACGTTCATCGACTCATCGGGGCTGCGGGTCATCGTCGAGGCCCACCAGAGCCGGCTGGCTGCCGGGTCGCGCCTCGTGCTGCGGTCGCCGAGCGCGGCGGTCCAGCGGCTCCTCGAGATCAGCGGGCTGGCCGGTCACCTCGACGTCGCCGGCTGATCGTCGGCCACGCCGAGCGGCTCCTCGTTCGTCGCGACCTGCCCCTCGACCGACAACGCGTAACCGAGTCGGGCGTCGCGCTGGATGCGGTTCACATCGAGCATCATCGCCCGGCGGTCGGCCTCGGTCGGCTCGTCGGCCGAGACCAGCCGGCGCGGCCACAGCTGGCCGGCCAGCACGTAGTTGAGCTCGGCGGCGAGCAGCAAGAGCCTGGTGACCAGGAAGAACCAGCTGAGCAGGGCGATGACGATGGCGAACGTCCCGTAGGTGTCGCTGGCGCCGGCGATGAAGTGGCGCACCACGAAGCTGCCGAGCTGTTGGAGGAGCAGCAGCCCGACGGCGCCGACGACGACGCCGGGGAGGTCGTGGCGCAGCGGCATGCGGTGGGCGGGGAGCACGGTCACCAGTGCGATGAGCAGCAGCACGTTGACGACGAACGTGGCGAGGAGGCCGAGCGCACCGGTCACGACGCCTCCGTCGACCACGGACGCCAAGTTGGACAGGTAGGTGGACGCGGTGACGCCGACGGCCAGCAGGGCGAGGTAGGTGATCGCCTTGCCCTTGCGCACCAGCGAGTTGCCCCGATCGTGCATCGGGACGTCGGCGACCGTGTCGAGGGCGTGCTGCACCGCAGTCACCGCGCCGAGACCGGCCCACAGGGCGGTGGCGAGGCCGAGGGCCAGGACCCAGCCATGACCCGGCAGTGAGTCGGTCTTCAGCTGCGACCCGATCACCGGGATCTGCCCGAGGGCCCCCTCGACGAGGTCGTCGCGAAGGTCCGTGTTGTCCTGGAGGACCATGCCCAGGATCGTGACGAACACCAGGAGCAGGGGGAACAGGCTGAAGAAGGCGTAGTACGAGACGGTCGCGGACAGCCGCCCGCCGCCGTGCTCGCCGAAGCGCTTGAACACGGCGATCGGCAAGCCGAGGGTGCGATGGCGCTGCTGGAAGCCGTCGAGGCGGGCCAGGACCCGACCGAGGCGCTGCTTCACAGCCGGCTCCGCATGGCCCCGGTGTACCACTCGCCGGGCCGGGCCAACCGCTGCGGGCGGGGACGTCGCCATCCACCGATTCGTTTATCCGTGCAAGCAGGAGGGAAGGGTCCCACCATGAGGCGCGGCGAGCGAGATCGCATGTTCAGCGCCATGGAGCCATGGACGCAAGGGACGGTGGCAGTGCTCGCCAACCAGGCCATCGACTTCGACGTGTCTGCGCGGCGAGACGAGGTCGCCGTCGCGCGGCACCTCGTGGTCGACCACCTCAGCGGGCGCGGCGTCTCTTCCGTCGTCGTCGACGACCTGGAGCTGGTGACGAGTGAGCTCGTCACCAACGCCATCGTGCACCCGCAGCCGACCGGACGAACCAGCGTCGTCCACATCCACGTCGACGTGACGGACGCAGTCGTCCTCAGCGTCGCCAACGTCGGCCCGGCCGACGCCATCCCACCGGTCGACGAGTGGCACCCGGCTTCGCCCGCCGCGCTGTCCGGTCGCGGCCTCGGGATCGTGCGTCGGTTGTGCGACGACGTCGCCGTCGAACAACGCGGCGAGCTCGCCGTGGTGACTTGCCGGCGTCAACTGCCGGATGGAGGAGCGATGCCATGAACCAGTACGAGCATGGGACCAACACGATGATCGACACGACCAGCTTCGAGCAGCGCGGCACCGATGGTGACATCGGCCTTGCACCCAACGGCAACGGTGGGCACCACGAGGCGGTGGGCAACAAGGTCGTGACCGTTGGCATCCTCAACGACTACGAAGTGGTCGTGCGCGGGGTGGCGGCGATGCTGGCGCCCTACGAGCACCGGGTCTGCGTCGTCGAGCTCGACGCCGGCGGCCAACCCACGTTCCCGGCCGATGTCGCCCTGTTCGACACGTTCGCCGGGCGCCGCCACACGCTCAGTCGGGCGGCCGAGATGGTGCGTCATGGCGCGGCCCGTCACGTCGTGCTCTACACGTGGGACGCGGCGCCGGCGTTCGTGCGCGCCGCCCAGGACGTCGGCGTCTCCGGCGTGATCTTGAAGACCCGCTCGGCCGACATGCTGGTCGACGGGATCGAGCGGGTCGTCGCGGGCGAGCGGGTCGGTTTCGACACCGATGCCTCGGGCCGTCCGGCCTCCCGGGTCGTGGACCTGTCCGACCGCGAGTCGGAGGTCCTCGCCTTGATCGCCAAGGGTCTCACCAACGCCCAGATCGCCGACGAGCTGTACCTCTCGATCGAGACCGTCAAGACGTACGTCAAGCGGCTGTACGCCAAGCTCGACGTGCACAACCGGGCGCAGGCTGCAGTGGCGGCGTCGAGCCACCAGCTGACGCCGCGTGACGTCGGTTGAGTCCGAGCCCGCGTCGGCCAGACTGGCGCTGTGACGCCCTCACCTGACCCGTCTCAACCGGTGCGCGACCACGACACTGCCCAACAGCCGGTGCGGCTGAGCGTGCCGGCGTCGCCGCGGTTCCTCGCCGCGGCGCGCGTCGTCGCGGCGTCGCTCGGCGTCGAGGCCGGCCTCAGCGTTGACGACCTCGACGACCTGCGCCTGGGTGTCAACGAGCTGGTCTCGCTGTTGGTGGAGGCCGCCGCGCCCGGAGCCCGGGTCGACCTCGAGTTCGAGGTGACCGACGTGCGCATCACGGTGCGCGGCAGCCTGCAGGGTGACGCCGAGCCCGTGGAGGTCGACGAGCTGACCCGCCGGATCGTCGAGGCCGTGGTCGACCACCACGAGGTGGACGGTGCCTCGTTCTCGCTCAGCAAGGGATCGAGCCTGCGTGGCGACAGCTGAACAGCAGCCGGTCGCGGATCGCAGCGCCGATCGACTCGACGAGGACGCGATGTTCCGCGAGTTCCGCGCCACCCGCAACCGGCGCTTGCGCAACGAGCTCGTCGAGCGCCACATGGGCCTCGCCGCGCACGTCGCCCGCCGCTTCGGACGACGCGGGCCGAGCGACGACGACCTCCGCCAGGTTGCGTTCCTGGCCCTCGTCAAGGCGGTCGACCGCTTCGAGCCGGATCGCAACGTCGCGTTCTCCACGTTCGCCGGACGCACGATCGAGGGCGAGATCAAGCGCCACTTCCGCGATCACACGTGGACGGTGCGGGTGCCGCGATCGGCGAAGGAGACCCACCTGCGGCTGCGCCGGGCGACCGACGAGCTGACGCAACAGCTCGGGCGCTCGCCGACCGTGCCCCAGCTGGCCGACCACCTCGGGATCTCGACCGACGAGGTGGTGGAGGGGATCGCCGCCGGGTCGGCCTACACCACGGCGAGCCTGGACGCGCCGATGGGCGCGGAGGGCGACGGCACCCGCCAGATCGGCGGTGAGGACGAAGGGTTCGGCCACGTCGCCGACACCACCGTCGTCGAGCACCTGCTCGAGACGTTGCCGCCGCGCGAGCAGGAGATCGTCCGACTGCGCTTCTACCACGAGCTCAGCCAGAGCGAGATCGCCGAGCGCATCGGGATCTCCCAGATGCACGTCTCACGGCTGCTCCGCCGCAGCTTCGAGCAGATGCGCCGGCGCGGCCAGGGGACCGGCGTCGACGACGACGACATCGACTGACGACGCACACCTCGCTTCCACGCCGGCCGCACGCGATGCCGCCCATGCTCGGCGTCATGACCACCGACGCCACGCTGCCCGACACCGCCGAGATCGTCCCTGCACCGGTCGTCCCGCTGTCGAGCAAGGATCGTCGGCTCGTGCGCACGATGCGGACGTTCGGTCGGGCCCACCGTTGGGTGGTGCGCCGCAGCGGTGGACGTCTCGGCAGCCGCTGGTTCGGCGGGAGCGACCTCGTGCTGCTGACCGTGCGCGGGCGGTCGTCAGGACGCCTGCACACCGTGCCGTTGATGAGCCTGCCGGAGGGCGACGACCTGCTCGTCGTCGCGTCGCAGGGTGGGGTCGACCGGGAGCCCCAGTGGTGGCTCAACCTGCTCGCCGACCCGCACGCCGAGGTGGAACGGCGCGGCGAGCGCTTCACCGTGGTGGCGGAGCAGGCGGGCGACGACGAGCGGCAGGCCCTGTGGGACCGCTTCGTCGCCGCCTACGACGGCTTCAACGACTACCAGGCGAAGGTGCAGCGCCAGATCGCCGTCGTCCGGCTGCGACGGGTCTGACCGGACGACGGCGGGGACGCGGCGCTAGGACGCGGCCGAGACGGCAGCCTCGGTGCGGGTCGCTGACGCGTCGTAGGGCGCCACCGTGGCGCTCGCGCGGCGGCGCTTGAACCAGAACCCGCCGGCGACGACGACGAGCACCAGCGCGATCAGGATGAACGGCTTCTTCGACCGCTTCTGGCGCGGGCGCAAGGCCGGGATCGCCGCCCCGGCGAGGGTGAGCGCCTTGTCGGGGAGGTCGTCGAAGCGATCGACGGCGGCCGACGCCAGATCACCGGCCAGGTCGACGGCGGCGGCGGCGAGGTCCTGGACCTTCTCGAGGCCACTGGACCACACGTCACCGGCGCGATCGCCGACATCGGACAGATCGACGCGCGGGACGTCAGGAACGGACACGTGCGGGACGTGGATCGTCGGCGTGCTCATGTCGGGCCTCCTCATCGGCTCGCCGTGAGCAGGGTCGGAGCGTCGTCGACGAGCGCCGGCGATGTCATCGGCGGCACGGCGGCACCGATCCCACGCTGATCCAGCTTGCGACGCAGGGAGTCACGGCGCTTCGAGCCGGCATCGGGATCGAAGAGCCAGGCCAGGGCGGCGCCGACGGCCATGGCGAACAGGAGTTTCTTCATGGGGCCCGTGTACCCCTGACCGCGGCATGTCGAACCGGCCCTCGCGACCGGATCGGTGCGGCGGCCGTCAGCGCGCGGTCCAGGTGCCGAGGGCGAGGAGGTCGGCGTGGTGGACGGCGGCCACGTCAGGATGGGCGCGGAGGCGCACCTTCAGCGAGTTGTCCCCGTAGTTGGCGAGGATCGGGTTGTCCGGATCGTCGCTGTCGCCGCCGGGAGCGAGGGCGGCGAGGTGCGCCGGTAGCTCGATCGGGGCCAGCGTCGCCTCCAGCTGCGGGTTGAAGAAGTAGGCGAGCGAGATCCGCTCGACGCCCGGCGGCGGGCTGACGACGCGGTGGACGGTCGCCTTGTAGTAGCCGCGCGTGACGAGCTGGAACATCTCGCCGATGTTGACGACGAGGGCGCCCGGCCGCGGCGTCACGTCGATCGAGCCGGCCGTCGCGCTCGACCTGCAGCCCGCCGACGTGGTCCTGGTGCACGAACGAGAGGAACCCGGTGTCGCGGTGGGCGCCGACGCCCTGGCCGGTGCCGTCGGGCCCGGGCGCGGGGGCATCGCTCGGGGTGAGGTAGCGGATCACCTTGAGCAGCACCTCGGGCGGCGAGACGGCGGCGTCGAACGTCGCGGCCGGCAGCTCGAGGGCGATGGCCAGGGCCCGCAGGAGCGTGTGACCGAGCAGCTCGAGGTGCTCCATCCACGCCGTCGCCAGGGGGCGCAGCTCGGGGACGGCGGCCGGCCACAGGTTCGGGCCACGCAGGCGCAGCCACGCCGGTTCGTCCGGGCCCAGGGTGCGGGCGGGCAGCTCGCGGCCGATGTCGAGCTGATCGCGCAGGTCGACCTGGCCGTTGGTGCGCTCGTGGCCGAAGCGGGTGTAGCCGCGGAACTGGGCCGAGCGGACGTTCTCGATGGCCAGCCGCTCCTCGTCGGGGAGGGCGAAGAAGCGACGGGCCACGGCGTCGAGGTCGGCGGCGAGGCCGTCGGGGATGCCGTGCCCGACCACGTAGAAGAACCCGATCTCGTGGACCGCCCGACCGAGGGCGGCGACGAAGGCGGCAGCGGCAGCAGATGACTCGTCGGCTCGGAACGGCGCCACGTCGAGCACGGGGAGGCCAGCGTCGGGAGCGGGTACGGTCACGTCTCGGTCCTCCAGGTCTGGCCCGTCCGGGCAGGCTCGGATCACTCTAGCCAGCGACGACGAACGAATCATGACCAATTTGGTCAACTTTAGGTAGGGTGCCCGCCATGCTCAGCCGCTCCGCCCAACCCCGATGGGGCCGCCGCCTCGCCGGGCTCCTGCTCGTCGGCGCTCTGGCGGTGGCCGCCTGCGGCGACGACGACGACAGCTCGGCCACCACGGCCGCCGGCGCGGCGACCACGACGGCGGGCACCGCGGCCGGCTCCACGGCGCCGGATGCCACCGACGGCACCGACACCGACGTGGAGATCACCGTGGGCGCCCGGCTCGAGCCGACCAGCCTCGACATCATCAAGGTCGCTGGCGCCGCCCTCGACCAGGTGCTGCTCGACAACGTCTACGAGACCCTGCTCAAGGCCGACGACAAAGGCGCCGTCGCAGCCGGTCTGGCCGAGCTCCCGGAGATCAGCGCCGACGGGACGACGTACACCTTCACCCTCCACGACGGGGTGAAGTTCCAGAGCGGCGAGCCGCTGACGTCCGCCGACGTGAAGTGGTCCCTCGATGCCCAGCGGGCCGAGGGCGCCAACGAGGCGGCCCGCCTCGCCGGCATCGTCAGCGTCGATGCCCCCGACGACACGACGGTGGTCGTCAAGCTCGACTCGCGGGACAACGACTTCGCGTACCGATTGACGCGTCGGGCGGGGGCCGTGCTGCAAGCCGACGCCACGGGCCTCGAGAACACCGCCAACGGCACCGGCCCCTTCAAGCTCACCGACTGGTCGGTCGGCTCCTCGATCACCCTCGAGCGCAACGACGACTACTGGGGCGCCAAGCCGTCGATCAGCGGCGTCACGTTCCAGTACTTCACCGATCCGAACGCCCAGGTCAACGCGTTCACCACCGGCGACCTCGACATCCTCACCGGCGTCGAGACCGAGCTCGTCGGTCCGCTCAAGGACAACCCCGACTATGTGGTCAACGAGGGCACGACGAACGGCGAGTTCACGCTGGGCTTCAACAACAAGAAGGCGCCGTTCACCGATCCGGCCGTGCGCAAGGCGATCCGCCAGGCCATCGACCACGAGGCCTACAAGGAGCTCAGCGACGGCTACGGCACGTTGATCGGTGGGCCCGGTGCCGCCGACCGACCCGTGGTACGAGGACCTCACCGGGTTGGTGCCCTACGACCCCGCCGCGGCCAAGACCGTGCTCGACGCGGCCGGCCCGCTGAACCTCACGCTCGTCTGGCCGAACATCTACGCCACGAAGTACGCCGAGTTCGTGGCGTCCGAGCTGAAGAAGGTCGGCGTCAACGTGACGATCACGCCCGTCGAGTTCTCGGTCTGGCTGGACCAGGTGTTCACGAAGCACGACTACGACATGACGGCGGTCCTGCACGTCGAGCCCCACGACATCGGCAACTACGCCAACCCCGACTACTACTGGCAGTACGACAGCCCCACGGTCCAGCAGCTGATCGAGAGCGCCAAGGTCAACCCCGACCCGGACGCCGCCGTCGAGGACCTCAAGAAGGCGGCCCGTCAGATCGCCGAGGACTCGCCCGTCGACTGGCTGATCCTGGCGTCCGACCTGACCGTCGCGTCGTCGGCCGTCAAGGGCTACCCGACGAACGACACGGCGTCCCGCTTCGACGCCTCCGGGATCACGGTCGGCAACTGAGCCGGTGGCGACGATGTCGGCATGACGCTCTACGTCGTGCGGCGACTCGGGCTGCTGCTGCTGGCGATCGTCGTCACGAGCATCGTCGTCTTCCTGCTCCTGCGGCTGCTGCCCGGTGACCTGGCCAAGGTCATCGGGGGCACGCAGGCGACGCCGGAGCAGATCGAGGCGATCCGCAAGGAGCTCGGCCTCGACGAACCGCTCGTGCGCCAGTACCTCGACTGGGTCGGCGGGATCCTGCACGGCGACTTCGGCGTGTCGGCGCTCAACGGCGAGACCGTCACCAGCCAGCTCGGCGAGAAGCTGACGGTCACCGCGCCGCTCGTCGTCGTCTCGACCGTGCTGTCGATCATCGTCGCCGTGCCGCTGGGCATCATCGCCGGGGCCCGCCATCGCAGGGCCGACGGCGTGTCGCTGTCAGCGGTCAGCCAGCTCGGCATCGCCGTCCCGACGTTCTGGGCCGGCCAGATCCTGATCGTCGTGTTCGCCGTCTCGTGGGGCCTGCTCCCGTCGGGCGGCTTCCCCCGTGACGGTTGGGACGATCCGGGCCGGGCGGTGCAGTCGCTGATCCTGCCTGCCGTGACCCTCGCCGTGTCACAGGGCGCGGTGCTCCTGCGGTTCGTGCGCTCGGCGACCCTCGACGTGCTGCACCAGGACTACATCCGCACGGCGCGGGCCAAGGGGCTGACGCGTACCCAGGCGCTGTACCGCCACGGCCTGCGCAACGCGGCACTCCCGATCATCTCGATCCTCGGCGTGCAGATCGCCAGCCTGATCGCCGGCGTGGTCGTGATCGAGCGGGTGTTCAACCTGCCGGGCGTCGGCCAGATGCTGGTGCGCGACATCGGCGCCCGGGACCTCGAGAAGGTCCAGGGCACGGTGCTCCTGCTCGCCGTGATCGTGCTCGTCATCGGCTTCGTCGTCGACATCCTCCATCACGTCGTCGATCCCCGCCTGCGGGTCGGTCCATGAGGGATCGCTGATGCGCGCCGTGTGGCGATCGTGGCCCGGGCGAATCGGGACGGTGCTCGTCGGGCTGCTCGTCGTCAGTGCCCTCGTCTCGTTGGTGTGGACGCCGTACGACCCCCAGGCGGTCGTGCCCCGGGACAAGTGGCTGCCGATCTCGTGGGACCACTGGTTCGGCACCGACGGCGCCGGCAAGGACCTCTTCAGCCAGGTGCTCGTCGGCGCCCGCACGACGCTGGTCGTGTCGCTGATGACCGTCGTGCTGGCCGCCGTCATCGGGCTGGTGCTGGGTGTCATCAGCGCGATCACGCCGCGCTACGTCGGTGAGTCGGTCGCCCACGTGATCGACGTGCTGATCGCCCTACCGACGCTGATCCTCGCCCTGGTGTTCGTCGCCGCCCTCGGAGGGGCCGTGTGGACGGTGTCGCTGGCTCTCGGCGTCGGCTTCGGCGCCGTGCTCGCCCGCGTCGTGCGGGCCGAGGTGGCGCGGGTCCTGACCCAGGACTACATCGTGACCGCTGCCGCGTCCGGGTCGTCGACGTGGCGCACGGTGTGGCGCCACATCGTGCCGAACATCGCGCCGACGGTGATCGTCCAGCTGTCGCTGATCGCCGCCCTCACGGTGCTCAGCGAGGCCGCCCTGAGCTACCTCGGGCTGACGCCGGTGTCGACGCCGTCGTGGGGTCGGATGCTCGAGTCGCTGCAGCAGTCGATGACGGTGCACCCGGGCACGCTGGTGTTCCCGGGCCTGGCGGTGGTGCTGGCGACGCTCGGGTTCAACCTGCTGGGCGACGGCCTGCGCGACGCGGTCGACCCGCGGCTGCGGGGGCGGGCGGCGACGGCGTCGCCCGTGTTCACGAGCGTCGTCGATCAGGACCCGACGGCGGTGCCGGTCGCCGGTGGGGCGGGGGAGTGATGGCGCTGCTCGAGGTCGCCGGGCTGAGCGTCGAGATCGGCGGCCGGCGCGTCGTCGACGACGTGTCGTTCGACATCGTCGAGGGTGGGCGACTCGGCGTCATCGGCGAGTCGGGATCCGGCAAGACGATGTCGGCGTTGGCGATCGTCGGATTGGTGCCCGACAACGCGACGGTCACAGGAAGCGTCCGCTTCGATGACCGGGAGCTCGTCGGACGCAGCGACCGCGGCTACACGAGGGTGCGCGGTGAGCAGATCGCCATGGTGTTCCAGGACCCGCGGACCGCGCTCAACCCCGTCATGCGGGTCGGACGCCAGATCTCGGAGCCGTTGCGCTTGCACCGAGGGGTGGGACGGCGCGCGGCGGCGGTCCTCGCCGAGGAGCTCTGCGCCCGCGTCGGCTTGCCCGACCCGGAGCGGGCGGCGCGGGCCTATCCGCACCAGCTGTCCGGCGGGCAGCGCCAGCGCGTCGGCATCGCCATGGCCCTCGCCTGTCGGCCGGCGCTGCTCATCGCCGACGAGCCGACCACCGCCCTCGACGTCACGGTGCAGGCCGACGTGATGGGCTTGCTGCGTCAGCTCGTCGTCGAGGACGGCACCGCCCTGCTGTTCATCAGCCACGACATCGCCCTCGTCTCCGGCGTCGTCGACGACGTCCTCGTCATGCGTGACGGCCGGATCGTCGAGCGCGGTCCGGTCGCCGATCTCACCATCGCGCCCGCGCACGCGTACACCCGGCAGCTGCTCGAGGCGGCCCGCCGCACGTCGTACGAGGGGACGCAGACATGAGCGATCCGTTGCTGTCCGGCGCCGGCATCACCAGGCACTTCCCGTTGCCGCGGACGTCGCTGTTCGGGCCGCGCTCGACGCGGCGTCGCCCTCGATGGGGTCGACGTGGCCATCGCCGAGGGCAGCAGCCTCGGGATCGTCGGCGAGTCCGGCTCTGGCAAGTCGACGCTGGTGCGCATCCTCCTCGGGCTCGACAAGGCCACGAGCGGTGAGGTGCGGTACCGCGGGCGGCCGATCGAGCCGGGCAAGCCGCGTCCGCTGCGCTGGTATCGCCGGGAGGCGCAGATCGTGCTGCAGGATCCGCTCAGCTCGCTCGACCCGCGCATGACGATCGCCTCGATCATCCGCGAGCCGCTCGTGTGCCTGGACGTCGACGAGGATCACGACGCCCGGATCTCCGAGGTGCTCATCGCCGTCGGGCTGGACCCCGAGTGGCGCTCGCGCTACCCGCACGAGTTCTCGGGCGGCCAGCAGCAGCGGATCGCCATCGCCCGGGCCGTCGCGCCGCGGCCCCGGCTGCTCGTCGGCGACGAGCCGGTCAGCGCGCTCGACGTGTCGGTGCGGGTGCAGATCCTCGACCTGCTGCGCCGGCTGGCCGACGAGTACGACCTCACCCTGGTCCTGGTGTCGCACGACCTCGGCGTGGTCCGCTACCTGTGCGACGACGTGATGGTGCTGCGCAGCGGCGAAGTCGTCGAGCGCGGCCGCACCGAGGCCGTCTTCTCGTCGCCGCAGCACGAGTACACGCGGTCGTTGCTCGCCGCCGTCCCGCGACTGCCGACGTGATGCGCACGTTCGACGTCCTCATCGACATCGACGGCGTGCTGTACCCGTTCCCGGAGGTGTTCACCCCGTACGCCTCGCTGCAACTCGGCCGGGAGCTCGAGCTCGACACGACGCGATGGGAGTTCTACGAGCTGTGGGGCGTCGACTACGCCGGCTTCGTCGAGCTCGTCACCCAGGGCGTGAACGATCGCCAGCTCTGGTGGGAGGGGGAACCGTACGTCGACGTCCCCGATGCGATCGCCCGCCTGCGCGCCGGCGGCCACCGGCTGCACCTCGTCACCGCCCGCGACATCACCGGCGCCGAAGCGGCGATGGCGGCCACCAACCACTGGCTGGCCCTCCACGACCTCGTCGTCGAGTCGGTCAACCTGGCGCAGGACAAGCCGACGGTCCTCGCCGACCTCGGCCTCGACCCGGCGTCGTGCATCGCCGTCGACGACGGCCCGCAGCACGTCGCGGCGTGGGAGGCCGCCGGCATCTTCGCCGTCGTGCTCGACCGTTGGGGCACGTACCGCGGCGATCACCGCCACGTCGCCGACCTCGGCGCCTTCGCCGACATCGTCGACGAGCTCGCCGCTGCCGCTCCGCCGTGAGGGCCGTGAGGGCGTGAACTGCTTGACAAGGGAACATGTGTACGATACCATCGTCTCATGTTGGCCAGCGATCTCGTCGAGGTGGTGCGCTCGGTTGCCGCGACGGACGCGGCGTCGTGCGATGCCGGCGAGCTGAACGCGTTGTCTGCGGGTGTGCACCGGTTGCGGTGCTGGCTCGACTCGGTCGACGCCGCGTTGGTGGCCCGGGCGGGGGAGTTGGCGTTGGCCGGGGGCCGTCGTTCGTGTCGTGAGGCGGACGTGGTGGTCGATCGGGCTGTGGTGTGCGCGGCGATGCCCGAGGTCCACGCCGCGTTGGCGGCTGGGACGTTGTCGGCCGGGCATGCCGACGCGATCGCCCGGGCGGCCACCCGGCTCGACGATGAGGAACGCGGCGAGCTGGTTGCGCGGGCGCCGGAGTTGGTCGAGCAGGCGGCGTCGATGTCGGTGGACGCGTTCGGGCGCAGGGTTCGTGACCTGGCCCGGCGGATCTCCCGCGATGACGGTCTGCGGCACCACGAACGGCTGCGGTCGCAGCGGACGGTGCGGCGGTGGATGGACCGCCAGGGCATGTGCCACACCCAGCTCAGCGTCGACCCCGAGACCGACGCCCGCCTGTCCGCCGTGTTCGATGCCGCGGTGGCTGCCGAGAAGGCCAAGCCCGACGATGGCCGCAGCTTCGATCAGGTCCGGGCTGATGCGTTCATGCACATGGTGACGTCGACGGTCACGCCGGGTGCTCGGCGGCCTGCCGAGCTGATCGTGCTGTGCGACCTGGACGACGCTGCGAGACGGGTTGCACGACCACAGCGTGTGCGAGACCTACGACGGACAGCCCGTCCCACCTGACGACGGTTCGCCGCCTGGCCTGCGAGGCCGAGATCATCCCGGTCGTGTTGGGCGGCGACGGCCAGGTGGTCGATGTCGGACGAGCCAGACGTCTCGCCACTGCCGATCAACGCCGAGCACTGCGCGCCATGCACCGCACCTCCGCGGCGGCGGACTGTCCGGTGCGTTTCGGTGACTGCGACATCCACCACCTCACCGAATGGCGAGACGGCGGCGCCACCGACCTGGTCAACCTGCTGCCGCTGTGCAGCCGACACCACCACCTCATCCACGAAGGCCGCTGGCGCCCACCCGCCCGAGCCCCCGCCGCCTGACCGGCCCGGCGGCCGGCCGGCACACCAGCCGGACCCGTCACCCGACGAGCCCCCCCCGTCTCCTAGAGCTCCTCGGCCACCGTGCCGCAGCACCGAGGTACTGGGTCCGCCGCTGCGCCCAGCCGGAAACCCCGCTCTGGGTGAGACGGCCGCTGCAGCCGAGCGACACAGAGCGCGTTCAGCGGCGGATCGCCGACGGCAGCTGGTCGGCGTAGCTGCGCATCGTGCCGGCGCTGGTGGCGTTGAGGACGGCGTGGGCGATGGCCCGGGCGACGCAGTCGGCGGCGCCGCTGATGACCGGGGCGAGCTGGGTGAAGCGGGCGACCATCGGTTGGATGAACCCGTCGCTCGGGCGCCTCGGGGACGGGCGCCTCGTGGGTGGCCATGGCGAACACGACGTCGCCGTCGGTGTAGGTGTGGATCGGGTTGATCGCCCGGGCCATCCCGTCGTGGCCGGCGCCGGCGACGCGCAGCAGCTCGGCCTTGGACAGGGCGGCGTTGGTCGCCACGATGGCGAGGGTCGTGTTGGTCGGCTGAGCCGGGCGCGGGGGCCAGGGCAGCGCGTTGAAGGCCCGCAGCTCGGCCCGCGACGGGCGCTTGAGGGTGGCGAACTCGCCGCGCAGCCCGTAGCGGGTGGCCCACAGCTCGCCGGTGTTCGGATCGACCGGTGAGCCGCCCGAGTTCACGACCACGAGGGCGGCCACCTTGACGCCGCGCTCCAGCATGACGCTCGCCGAGCCGATCCCGCCCTTCAGCGCGGCGGCGTGGGCGCCGGTGCCGGCCCCGATCGTGCCCTGGCGCAGCCGTCGGGTCGAGGCCCGCTCGGTGGCGCGGGCACCGAACGTGGCGTCGGGCCGGTTGGCGAACGTGCCGCCGGCGCCGAGGTCGAAGATGACGGCGGCCGGGACGATCGGGACGACCAGGCCGGGCTTGGTGCCGATGCCGAAGCCACGGCCCTGGCGCTCGAGGACGGCCATCACGCCGCCCGCGGCGTCGAGGCCGTAGGCGCTGCCGCCGGTGAGGCAGATGGCGTCGATGGCCCCGACCATGTTGGCCGGGTGCAGCAGATCGGTCTCGCGGGTGCCCGGACCACCGCCACGCACGTCGACGGCCGCGCTGGTGCCGACGGGCGGGATGACGACCGTCGTGCCCGTCAGCCACCCTCGCCCGGTGCGCTGGTGGTGGCCGACGGCGATGCCGGCGATGTCGGTGATGTCGTTGCGCGCGACCCCGCGCGCGACCCGTCGCTCACGAGGTACGGCGCAGGAAGCGGTCGGCCGCCTCGACGTAGACCTCGGCATGGGCGATCAGGTCGTCGACCTCGACGAACTCGTCGGCCTGGTGGGCGATCCACTTCCCGCCCGGCCCGTACACCACGGACGGCACACCGGCGCGCGACGTGATGATCGTGCCGTCGGTGGCCCCGGGCACGCCGCCGAGGCGCGGGTCGTCGGGCCCGACGGCCGCGTGGGCATCCCACACCGCCCTGACCAACGGGTCGTCCTCGGGCGTGGCGACGGCCGGACGGTCGTCGATGACCTCCACCGCGGTCTCGATGCCGAGGGCACGCGCCGACGTGCCGATCAGCTCGGTCAACTCGGCGACCAGCGCCGGGTGGTCGATCGCCGGGATGGTGCGGACGTCGACCCACATCGCGGCGGTCGCCGGCATCACGTTCATCTGCACCGGCTCGCCGGCGGCCAGCACGGTCGGCGTGATCCACGACCTTGCCGAGGTACGGGTGGTCGCCGGGCACGCGCCTGCACGGCTGCCTCCAGGTCGGCCAGCACGCCGATCGCGGCGCCGACGGCCCGGTTCGGGTTGCGGCCCTGGAACGGCATCGCGCCGTGGGCCATCTTGCCGGTGAAGTCGAGGCGCAGCCGCAGCGCGCCCTTGGCCACGTGGCAGATCTCGCCGCCCTCGGGCTCGCAGCAGATCAGCGCCGTCGACGCCGTCGGCGCGGCCCCGTGGCGACGAAGTGCTTGGCGCCGGCCATCATGCCCTCCTCGTCGACCAGCGCGGCGATGCACGATGCGTCCGGGGAACGGCCCGCCGCCGGGCGAGGGCGTCGGTGGCGAAGACATCGCGGCGACGAGGCCGCCCTTCATGTCGGCCGAGCCGCGGCCCCAGAGCCGGCCGTCGACGAGCTCGCCGCCGAACGGGTCGACCGTCCAACCCGGTCGCCCTCGGTGACGACATCGGTGTGGCCCTCGAACATGAGCGTCGGGCCCGGCCCGCCGCCGCCCTCGATGACGGCGAGCACGTTGGGTCGCCCCGGCTGCGACCTCGTCGAGCTCCGGCGTCCAGCCGAACGACGCGCATCGTCGCCGCCACCAGCTCGGCGGCCGGCTGCTCGCTGAGCCCGCGATGCGGGTCGTGGACGCTCGGGATGCGCACGAGCTGCTGCGTGAGCTCGACGAGGCGGCGGCGTCGACGGCGCTCATCGGCTGCGGGCGGTCAGGTCGGCGGGGCGAAGCGGCCGTCGGCGGCCGTCCAGCCGCCGTCCACGAAGATCGTCGTGCCGGTGACGTAGCTGCTGGCATCAGACGCAAGGTAGACCACGGCGCCGACCATCTCCGATGGTTGTGCCCACCGCCGAAGATCGACTTCTGGGCGTAGGCGTCGTACCAGTCCGCCTGGGCCTTGATCGGTGCCGTGAGCGGCGTCTCGACGACGCCGGGTGCGATCGTGTTGGCCCGCACGCCACGCGGTCCGAGCTCGGCGGCGAGCGTCTTGAACAGCATGACCGTGGCCGCCTTGGTGGCCGCGTAGGCGCCCTGGCCCGGCTCGGTGGTCTGCGAACGGATCGACGAGAAGCCGATCATCGAGCCCCGCCCGGCGGCGGCCATCGCCGCGCCGAACGTGCGGCACAGCCGGAACGTGCCCTTCAGGTTGAGGTCGACGACGCGGTCGAGCTCGTCGTCGGAGTAGTCGATGATCGGCTTGCGCACGTTCACCGACGGCGTCGTGACGAGCACGTCGGGCGCCCCGATCGGCGTCGGCGACGGCAGCGACGGACGCCGGGTCGAGGAGGTCGATGTGCTGCACGGTCGCGTCGCCGCCGATCGCCGCCGCCGTCTTCTCGGCGGCCGACTCGTCGGCATCGGCGCACACGACCGCCGCACCGAACGCGGCGAGCCCGTCGCCGAGGCGGCGCCGATCCCGCTGCCTGCCCCGACGACCAGCGCGCGCCGCCCGTCGAGCCGGAAGAGGTCCTGGTAGGCATCGGTGCCGCTGCTCATGCGTTCACGGTAGCCACGGCGCCGAACGGTGTTCGCCAGGACCGCACGCACTACCGTCCGCGGCGGAACAAGGGGGTCCACCGATGGATGCTGAGGCGCTGCAACGACTGGCCGACGAGCTGGAGATCCGCGAGCTCGTCGCCCGCTACAACTACGCGATCGACGAGGGCCGACCCGAGGAGTGGGTCGCCACGTTCGTGCCCGACGGCACGTTCGAGTCGACCGCCCTCGGCAAGCACACGGGTCCGGAAGCGCTGCACACCTTCGCGACCGGCTACATCGCCGCCGTCGTCGGCCGCCATTGCACGAGCGACTTCGTGATCGACGTGGACGGAGACGACGCCCGGTCGCGCTGCTACCTGATCGCGGTCAACAACGCAGCGGCGCCGATCGTGTCCACGACGGCGGTCTACGACGACGTGCTCCGGCGCACGCCGGACGGCTGGCGGTTCGTGCACCGCAAGGTCTCGCCCGACACCGCCATCCACTGATCACGGCGGCAGCTGCGCGCCCCACCGCTCCGCCCACTGCGAGAGCGGGGCGAGGGCCGTGCTGAGGTCGACACCGAGCGCCGTCAGGGCGTACGACTCGTCGTCGCCGCTGCTCGACGAGCGTCGCCGCCGACAGCTCGCGCAGGCGATCGCGCAGCACGCTCGATGACATGCCGTCGCACGCCGTCTGGAGGGCCCGGAAGCCGAGCGGCCCGTCGCGCAGCTCCCACAGCACGCGCAGCGCCCAGCGGCGGCCGAGCAGGTCGAGCGCGGCCATCAGGGGACGGCCGCTGGACGAGCCGCGAACGGCGGCGCCGGGCAGCGGCGCGGAGGTCGGTCGGTGCGGGCGATGACGCAACCATACTGAGGGTGGCGCTTCGGAAATCGAATCGCTATGGTGTGGTCGAGTGCTTCGAATTGCGAAGCACCAGACACCAGGAGGTCGTGATGACGACGATGCCCCGCATCGCCCCCGCTCGAGGCGCCCTACCAGCCCGACGTCGGCGAGCAGCTGCAGCGGATGATGCCGCCGGGCGTGGAACCGATCGGGCTGTTCCGCACGTTCGTGCGCAACATGCCGATGGCGACGGCGATGCACGGGTGGGGGGCCTACGAGCTCGAGCCGCCACCTCTCGCTGCCGATGCGCGACCGCGAGATCGTCATCGACCGCACGTGCGCACGCTGTGGCTGCGAGTACGAGTGGGGCGTGCACGTCCTGTTCTTCGCCGAGCGCGTCGGTCTGACCGTCGATCAGACGTCGTCGCTCGTCCACGGCGGGCCGGCGGACGCCTGCTGGACCGAGCCGGTCGAGCGCCTGCTCATCGAGCTGGTCGACCAGCTCCACGACCACGCCGCCGTCGATGATCGGCTGTGGGACGGCCTGCGCACGCACCTCAGCGAGGCGCAGCTGCTGGACGTCGTGATGCTCTGCGGTTGGTACCACGCCATCAGCTTCGTGGCGAACACGGCACGCGTCGATCGCGAGCCGGGGACACCGCGATTCGCCGACGTGCACAGCAGTTGAGGATCTCGACGTCCGCGCGGCCGTCAGCCGCCCTACGCTCTGCGCACCATGCTGCAGGGACGGGACCGAGCATCGGCCAAGCACACGCGTCCTATGCGTCTTCCTCGACGCTCCTCTTGACGACTCCACCGTGTCGACGCGGTGGAGGCGACTTGCCGCGGCCGTGTGCGGGATCGACGAGGCCAGCGCCGCCGTCGTGCTCGATGTGAACCCCACCGAGCAGGCTGGCTGGCCGCCCAGCTCGGGGTGCCCGTCGTCGCCCTCGGCACCCGCCGACGCGGTCGCTGGGCCGGGCTCGTCGCCGCGCTGTCGCGACCGTGGCGAGGGTGGCCGCCCACGCGCACGGACGCCGCGGCAGCCCGCGCCGCGCTGGCCGCCCACCTCGACGGGGTGCAGCCCGAGCTGATCTGGTGCGCCGGGGCCGAGGCCTTCCTCGCCGTGCCGAAGCGGCTGCGCTCGCGCGCCGTGGTCGACTACGTCGATCTCCCGAGCCGCAACCGGCGGGAGCTGGCGCGCGTCGCCGTGCACCGCATCAAGCGCCGCATCACCCACGAGGGCGGCGTCGACGCCAGCGTGTTCGGGCTGGCCCGTGACGTGCAGGGCGGCATCGGCAGCGGCTGGGTCGAGCGCTACGTCGGTCGCCGCGCCGCGGCGGTCACGGTGGCCAGCCCGCGTGAGGTTCGCGCCGGCGGGCACTGCGTGCGCACCGGCGTGGACGATCCCGGCATCGTGCCGCCGCCGGCGGACGAGATCCCCGTCACCCAGTTCGTGTTCCCGGGCTCGTTCCTGTACCCGCCCCACCAGGACGCCGCCGAGTGGTTCGCGCTGTACGTCCTGCCACCGCTGCGCAAGCTGCTGCCGGCCAACCGGATCGTGTTCGCGGGCGAGTGCCCCGACTGGATGCCGGCGTTCGGGAAGCTCCACGGCATCGAGGTCACCGGCAGCGCTGGACGACCTCGGCGCGGTGCTCGATTCACGCTCGGTCGTCATCGCGCCGATCCGTTCGGGCTCGGGCACGATCGTCGAGGTGATCGAGGCCTGGGCGCGCGGCGTGCCCGTCGTCGCCACCAGCCGCGCCATCGAGGGGCTCGAAGCCACCGACGGTGAGGACGTCCTGGTGGCCGACGACCCGGCCGAGTTCGCGGCCCGTTGCTCGATGGCGGCGCGCTACCCGGAGCTGCGCGCCAAGTTGGCGGGCAACGGACGGGCCCGCTACGAGTCCGAGTTCACGTGGCCCGCGATCGGTGCCGGACTCGTGGCGTGGATGCGCTCGCTCCGCCGCGTCCGCCCGCGTAGCGCCCGCGGCTACAGAAGCGCGGCGTTGTCGATGAGGCGGACGTCGCCGAACCACGCGGCGATGGCGATCCGCGACCCGGCAACCGCATCGGGCACCGGGAGCAACGTCTGTGGATCGAAGATCTCGATGTACTCCAGCCGGGCCAGCGGTTCGGCGGCGACGACGTCGGCGCCGGCGGCGATGGCGGCGGCCGACCCCCGCCCAGTTCGCGCCGCGGCGGTGGCGGCGTCGAGGGCGTGGGGCACGCACACCGCGGCCCGGCGCTGGTCGGGGGAGAGGCGGACGTTGCGGCTCGACATCGCCAGCCCGTCGGGCTCGCGCACGATCGGTGCGCCGATGATCTCGATGCCGAGGTCGAGGTCGCACGTCATCCGGCGGATCACGGCGAGCTGTTGGAAGTCCTTCTCACCGAACACGGCCACGTCAGGCGCGACGGCCCCGAAGAGCTTGCTGACCACGGTCGTCACGCCGCGGAAGTGACCGGGGCGAGCGGCGCCCTCCATCACGTCGGCCAGCGCGCCGGGTTCGACGTGGGTCTGGAAGCGGTCGGGGTACATCGCGCCCGCCGTCGGCGCGTACACGGCTTCGACGCCGACGTCGGCGCAGCGGGCGACATCGTCGTCGATCGGGCGCGGGTAGGCATCGAAGTCGGCCCGGCGGTCGAACTGCAGCGGGTTCACGAAGATCGACACGACGACGTGGTCGGTGCGGTCGGCGGCGAGGTCGACCAGTGAGAGGTGGCCGGCGTGGAGGGCACCCATCGTCGGCACGAACCCGACTCGGGTGCCGGTCGTGCGGCGCGCCATCGACCAGGCGCGCATGTCGCCGGGTGTCGTCAGGACGTCCATGGCCGGCTCAATGGAACGAGTGCTCGTCGTCGGGCCAGACGCCGTCCCTGACCTCGTCGACGTAGGCGCGAGCGGCGTCGATCGACGCCGTGCGGAGGTCGGCGAACTGCTTGGCGAACTTCAGGCGGAGGTCGGTCAGCCCGAGCACGTCGTGGAGCACGAGCACCTGGCCGTCGCAGTCGGGGCCGGCGCCGATGCCGATCGTCGGGATCGAGATCTTGGCCGTGATCTCGGCGGCCAGCGTTCGCGGCACGCCCTCGATCACCACGGCGAACGCCCCGGCCCGCTCGATGGCGACGGCGTCGTCGAGGAGCCGGTCGCGCCCGCCGGCCTCGTGGCCGGCCTCCCGGCCCTGGACGCGATGGCCGCCCATGCGGTGATAGCTCTGCGGGGTCAACCCGATGTGCCCGACCACCGGGATGTCGACGCGGGCGATGGCGGCGACGGTGTCGGCCATCACGACGCCACCCTCCAACTTCACGCACCCGGCGCCGGCCTTCATCAGCCGCACCGCGCTCTCGAGCGCCTGCTGCGGGCTGACCTGGTACGAACCGAACGGCAGGTCACCGATGACGAGGGCGGCGGTCCTCGCCCGCGCCACGAGGCGGACGTGGTACGCCATCTCGTCGAGCGACACCGGGATCGTCGTGTGCTCGCCCTGGACGACGGTGGCCACGGAGTCGCCGACGAGGATCATGTCGACGCCGGCGGCGTCGACGATCGACGCGAACGTCGCGTCGTAAGCGGTGATCATGGCGATCTTGGCGCCGCTGGCCTTCATCGCGATGATGGCGGGCACGGTGGTCTTGCGCCGGGCGGCGGCGGGTGGCGTGGTCATGTCGACTCGATTCGCCGGGAAGCGACCACCAGACGGTAGCCACCACGGCCCCGGCGGACCCGATCGCGTCGCCGTAGCATCGGGGGTGGACCGAGGAGGACGATGCGATGGACGATCAGGCGATCTTCGAGCAGCTGCGGACGCTCACCGATGAGGAGCACACCATCCGCCAGGCCGGACCCGAGGGCGACTCCGATCGCTTGCAGGACATCGAGGTGATGCTCGACCAGTGCTGGGACCTCCTGCGCCAGCGCCGGGCCAAGCGGCAGTACGGCGAGAACCCCGAGGACGCCCACGTTCGCAGCGCCGACGTCGTCGAGCACTACCAGCAGTAACGCCGATCAGGAGGGGCGGCCTCCGGCTGCCTAGTGTCCGGGGCCATGGCACCACGGCTTCGTCAGGTCCCACGGTCCGAGGTCACCTCGCCCGTGGTGATGTCGATGTACCAGCGGCTCTTCGGCGACCGCGACCCTGTCGCCGAGCCGGGCACGGCCACCGGGACGCCGGGCAACTGGTGGACGGTGTTCGCCAACTCGCCCGACGTCCTCGAGCACGCCGGTCGCGGCTTCGGCCTCTATGCCGGCCCCGATCGCAAGGTCCCCGGTGCGTTGCGCGAGCTCGGCCAGACCCGCGCCGGATGGCTCGTCGGCAGCCAGTTCGTCTTCTCCCAGCACTGCAAGGCCTGCCACGGCTACGGGTTCTCCGACGAGAAGATCGAGGCGCTCAAGGCCTGGCAGGTGTCGGATCTCTTCGATCCGCTCGAGCGAGCCCTGCTCGCCTACACCGACGCCCTCGTCCTCGGCTTCGGCCGCGTCGATCAGGCGATCTTCGACAAGCTGTTCGAGCTCGGCTTCGACGACGAGCAGATCATGGAGTTCACCTACATCACGATGATGTACTCCATGCACGCCGTGATCACGAAGGCGCTGCGCCTCGAGTACGACGATCGCGACGATCCCATCGTCGAGATCGCCGCGCCGGCCGACTACAAGCCGGCCAACCTCGGTCGTCAGATCGCCTTCGGCATGGACCAAGCCAAGGAATGACCGTCTGACAGCGGAGCTCGCGGCGGGGCGCTCGGTCCGTCGATGCATGGCGCACCTCTTCTAATGTGAGCCTCCGAGGGCGCAATCCGCGCTCATCTGAGACCAGGGGTGGTTGCTTTGATGGATGGTCGTTTCGACGCGCGCGCGTCGAGTTCCCGGGGGGCGCGATCGCCCCGCAGTCGTTGGTCGTCGCGTCGTCGCGTGGTCGCGATGCTGTGCGGGGTGGCGCTGATCGCTGCCGCGTGCGGTGACGACGACGACGCAGCGGAGACCACCACGGCCGCCGCGCCAGGCTCGGTCGCCAGCGGGACCGACGAGCCGACCACGACGGCGGCGTCGGACGACGCCGCCGACACCACGGAGGCCTCCGACTCCTCCGACACCACCGAGGCGACGGAGGGCACGGAGGGTGGCGACGATGCCAAGCCGAGCCTGAGCAACGCGCCCACCGACGAGGGCGAGCCGGTGCGCGGCGGGACGCTCGTGTACGGCATCGAGGCCGACACCGCCAACCCGTGGCCTGGTTACCGGGCGTCGTTCGCCCCGGCCGGCTACGTGGTGATCAGCTCGGTCACCGATCCGCTGTTCCTGCCCAACGACAAGTCCGAGACCACGCCGCACCTCGTCGAGAAGGCGGAGCCCAACGCCGACTTCACGCAGTGGAAGTTCACGCTGCGTGACGGCATCACGTTCCACGACGGCACGCCGTTCGACGCCGCGGCCGTCAAGGTCAACATCGACGCCTGCCGCGCCGCGCCGCTGTCGCGGTCGGGGTTCTCGCCGATCAAGGACGTGCAGGCCGAGGGCCAGGTCGTGACGCTCACGACAGAGGGGCCATGGGTCTCCCTGCCGGCCTACTTCGCCACCAACCACGGCTGCAGCTACATGCTGTCGGGCGAGTGGCTGAAGACGCTGCCCGACCTGCCCCAGCGCGATCCAGCGAGCCCCGTCTACGACGAGGCGATCGCGGCGACGCCGGCCGACGGCGATGCCACCCATCCGGTTGGGCTCGGCGCGTTCAAGTTCGAGAGCTACTCGCCGGGCAACGGCAACGCCTTCGTCGCCGTGCGCAACGAGGACTACTGGCGCGGTGACGGTCCGAACGCCACCGGTGAAGGGCTGCCGTACCTCGACAAGATCGAGATCGTCGTGGCCGTCGACATCAACAGCCGGTCGAGCGCGCTGCGCTCGGGCCAGTTCCAGATCATGCACACGTCGAACACCGACGAGATCGCCGCCTTCCTCGAGGACGACGGCTTCGAGTCACACGTCAGCGACACGCTGGGCGAGACGAACTACCTGATGCTGAACGTCGCCGAGGGCAACAACGCGACGCTCAACGTGCCCCTCGACCCTGAGGGCAAGAACGCGGCGAGCCCGTTGCTGCACCTGTCGTGCCGCAAGGCGCTGGCCCACGCCATCGACCACGAGCGCTACAACGAGGAGCGCGAGGCCGGCCTGCCCACGATCGCCAACGGCCCGTTCCCGAAGGGATCGATCGGCTGGCTCGAGGACACCGGGTTCCCGGAGTTCGATCTCGACGCGGCGAGGACCGAGTTCGACAAGTGCCTCCAGGAGACGGGTCAGCAGAAGATCACGCTGAGCTTCAACACCACGAACGACCCGTTCAACGTCGAGTCGAACTCGTTGGTGCTGTCGATGTGGAAGGACGCCTTCGGTGACCAGATCGATGCCACGATCACGCCGATCGAGCAGGGCCAGTACATCGGCCTCGGCCTGACCGGCCAGTTCCAGATCCTCGGGTGGCGCAGCCACAGCGGCTCCGATCCCGACCAGCAGCGTCGCTGGTGGTCGTCGTCGACGGCGCAGCCGCTCGGCACGACGGGGACCAACTTCGGGCGCTTCGTCGATCCGGTGATCGACGAGAACCTCAACATCATCCGCACCAACGGTGATCCGGCAGCCCGCAAGGCCGCCACCGAGGCGATCAACCGCCGCTTCGGCGAGCAGGTCTACAACCTCTGGATGAGCTGGGCGCTGTGGGGCGTGATCACGCAGCCGCAGGTCAACGGCGTCGAGGTCAACAACCTTCCCGGCGGCGGCAAGGGGCCGGGGGTCTACTTCGGTGGTCGCCACCAGATCGCCCAGATCTGGTGCGACGACGGCGACTGCGGCTGAGGCCGTCGCCTCAACCGGTCGGAAGGCGGACGGTGGCGGTACCGGGCATCAGCCTGGTGCCGTCGCCGTCCTCCGCCCACACCTCGAGACCGACGACGTCGCCCTCGATGGAGCGCACGACGCCCTTGAACGTGTAGTCGTGCTCGGGGACCGCGGAACGACGGTTCTGCCACGTCAGCGTCAGCATCCGGCCGCGGGGACCAGCCCACTCGGTCACGTACTGGCTGAGCCACGCGCCCTGCAGCGGGCCCGTGGACGATGATGTCGGGGTGACCCTCGACGGCCGCGTACTCGCGGTCGTAGTGGATGCGATGCGGGTTGTGGGTCGCCGCGCTGTACAGGAACAGCTGCGCCCGTGAGGCGTTGCGGGTCGCCGGCGGGAGCTCGTCGTCGACCTGACGTCGGTGATCAGCCGCCCGCTCATCGGGCGATCCCGACGAGCCGCGAGATGGCGACGACGACGTCGTGCTGGTTGGTGAACGTCGTCTCGTAGTGCAGCAGCACGAACGGACCCGAGCTGCCCTCCTTCTCCTCGACGGCGCCGAGCCGGCGCTGCGCGGTGATCGTGTCGCCGACGAGGACCGGGGCCCGGAACTCCCACTCCTCGCCGCCGAACATCGTCCGCGACACGTGGAGGCGGATCGGCGTGCCGCCGCGATCGCGCCACAGGCCGTCCTCGCGGAGCTCGTCGAGGTCGCCCCCCTCGACCAACGCGTAGGCGACGAACGTCGGCGGGGCGACGATGCCGTCGTAGCCGGCATCGCGCGCCGCCTGCTCGTCGAAGTACACGGGGTCGAGGTCACCGACGGCGCGGGCGTAGCGCTGCGCCTCCCGGCGGGTGACGACGGCCGATGTCGGCGGCCCGAGGGCCGACCCGACGGCGGCGTACGTCTCGGGTGGGACGAGTGCGGTGCTCACGGTCCGCGAGTCTGCACCGCGGGCGTCGCCGGACCTCAGCCGAGGTCGTCATGGCTCGTGGCCGGTCGACCTCCACCGGAACTCCCGCTGATCTCCAAGCGTCGACCCGGCCGCGTCGACATCATCGACTCCCATGACGATGATGGAAACGGCCGCGTTCGGCGGCATGACGGCGGACGAGGCGAAGGCGCTGGCGATCCGGTCGATGCAGATCATGGCCGATGGCAGCCGGGAGGACTTCGACGCCGTCGTCCACCCGGAGGCCGTCAACCGCGAGAGCAAGGACGAGCCGCCCGAGACGCGCGGCCACGGCCCGGCCGCGTTCTACGCGACGGCGCTGTGGCTGCGGGCGTGGTTCGACGACCTCGCGTTCGAGGTCCACGACGTCGTCGCCGAGGGCGACCTGGTCGTGGTGCACAACACGATGTCCGGACGCCAGACCGGGCCGGCCATGCTCTACGGCCCCGACGGCAACGTCGCCCAGGTGATGCCCCCCACGGGCAAGCCGTTCGCGACGACACAGACCCACTGGTTGCGGCTGCGCGACGGCAAGGTCATCGAGCATTGGGCGAACCGCGATGACCAGGGCACGGCGATGCAGCTCGGTTGGATCCCGCCCTCGCCGTGGTTCCTGATCAAGGCCGCCATGGCGACGCGGCGGGCCCGTCGCCGCGAGGCGACTCGACCCCGCTACGAGTGACGGCGGGCCGTCACCCGGCCTTGACCGCCGCGTCGACCGGGTCGTACAGCAGGTTGGCCAGCTGGATGCCGGTGTCGGTGTCGGCCTCGATGATGAGGTAGGCGCCGTAGCCGTCCTCCAGATCGAGCCACGGCACCGACCCGTAGGCCCCGGGATCGTTGACCCGACCACTGATCCGGTCGACCCACCACCCCATGCCGTAGCCCGTGTCGTCAGCGGCGCTGCCGTTGTACGCCGGGCCGATGCGGTCGGCGTGCATGCGATCGAGCGCGGCCTGGGACAGCACCTGGCCACCATCGCAGCGCCCGCCCCGCAGGTGCATCAGCAGGAGCTTGGCGTAGTCGCCGGGCGCGGTGTAGACGCCGCCCTCCATGTTCGGGTTGTCCGTCGGCTGGAGGCTCCCCGGGTCGCCGTTGAAGGCCTTCGGGTAGTCGAACGTCACCGCGCCGAGCTGCGTGAAGTGGTTGTTGTAGCCGAGCGTCGTCAGGCCGCACGGTTGCCCGTAGGTCTCGTCGATCAGCTGGGCCCAGCTCTTGCCGGACGCCACCTCGGCGACGGCGCCGGCGACCTGCCACTGCGCGCCGCCGTAGCGGAACTCGGTGTCCGGGGCGACGATGTCGGCGTCGTCGTCGGCGGTCGTGAAGATGCTCGCGGCGCAGTCCTGCAGCGTTCCGGCGGGCAGGTACTGGCAGAGGTACGGCGGGTAGCCGGGGTTGGGGCCCAAGCCGACCAGCCCCGAGCTGTTCGACAGCAGCTCGGCCGGTGTGATCGACGGGTTCCCCGCGCCCCACGGGGCGACGGCGGCGACCGGGGCGTCGATGTCGAGGAGGCCTTGGTCCTGGAGGCGCAGGAGCACGCCGGCGGTGATCATCTTGCTCGACGACGCGATGAGCGAGATCCGATCGGGACCGAACTCGCCCCAGTACTGCTCGTCGACGACGCCGTCGTCGCGATCCACCACGACCAGGCCGGCGCCGTTGAGGCCGTGCGCGTCGACGAAGGCCTGGACGATCGGCCCGATCGCCGAGAAGTCGTAGCGGCCCGTCGAGCCTGTGGTGGTGGTGGTGGCGGCGGTCGTCGCGGCGGTCGTGGTCGAGGCTTTGTTGCTGGTGGCAGTGGTGGTGGCCGAGGCTGTGGTGGTGGTGGTGGCCTGGACGGTCGTCGCGGTCTCCGTCGTGGTGGTCGCAGCCGTGGTCGTCGTCGCCGGCTCGGCGTCGTCGTCGTCGCTACAACCGGCCGCCGCGAGCAGCACCATCACGGATGCGATCGCGACGGCCCGCCCACCACGTGCCTTGCTGCCACTGGATCGAGCCATCAACGGAATCCCCCTCGCCGCGTGCTGCGAGCCAATCTTGCCGAGGGTCGATCGCTCGGCGCGGCGCAATTAGCCCGGCGCCCCGTCGACGGCCTGCCGCTGCAGGTGGTCCGCGCCACCCTCGACGGCCTCCGCGGGTGCGTCCTGCGAGGAGCCACTGCACGCCGCGCAGCAACCCTCACCGGTGCACGCGCGCTGGACGAGCGTCGTGACGGCCCGGTTGCCGAACGACCGCTGCAGGGCCAGGAGGCGGGCCGGCGGCGACGCATCCTGCGTGGCGCGGGACTGCGCGGGTCGCGGCGCGCGCTCTCGATCGGTCGCAACCCGTTCCGTCATCGTCATCGCGCACCTCCTCCCGTCGGTGCGGACTGTAGGACCAGGACCGGAGGCCCACAAGGAAGATGGGGGTCGCCTCCCCATGTGTGCGCTCCCGAGATCCGTCACGGTGACGGCATGAAGCCGCTGATGATCATGGGCCTCGTCCTCGTCGAGGTCGCCTTGTGGCAATGGCGGGTCGCGGTGACCGGCCGGGGCCAGTTCTTGCGCGGCGCCGTGCTCGGCGGCGTCGGAGCCATCATCCAGATCACCGTCGTCGTCCGCCTCGTCGGTGACCTCGGCGGTGGCTGGAGCATCGCCGGGTACGCCGCTGGCGTCGCCCTCGGCGTCGCGGCCGGCGGCCTGCTCGATCGCCGGGCGACGCCGCAGATGCTCAAGGTGCAGGTCATCGTGTCGAGCCACCACGGACTTCCGGACGTGCTGCGAGCCAAGGGCTGGCCGACGACCGCGTTCGTCGCCAACGGCCACGACCAGGAGCTCGATGTCGTCAACATCGCGATCGACGAGCGCCACCTCTCCGAGCTGGAGGCGTTGGTCGACGAGCTGGCTCCCGAGGCCGGCTGGATCGTCGAGCGGATCGTCAGCGGCCGCGGCCTCCTGGCGCCCGTCGCGGCCTGAGTGACGCGCTCTCTGTGGGAGCGAACAGGCGCGACATCGACCTGTTCGCTCCCACAGAGAGGGGCTCGGGCCGCGGATGTGTCCGGTGACACGGATCTCGAGGTGCGGGGTCAGGATGGGGCGCATGGAGACCGAGACGACGCGAGCACTGATCAACCGGTTCCTCGAGGCCCGGGCGAGCAATGACGCCGCCACGCTCGCCGACCTGCTGGCCGATGACGCGGCGTGGTATGCGCCGGCCAGCGCCAGCATCGGCCCGTTCCACGGCCGCGATGAGGTCGTCAAAGCCCTCACCGGCGGCGCGGCGGGCGCCATCCTCGATGTCGCGACGATCAAGCGCGACGTGCGCTCGGTGATCGCCGACGGTGACCGGGCGGTGGTGCAGCAGCGGCTGACCGCCACGGCGCGCAACGGCAACGACTACGCCAACGAGTACTGCTGGGTGTACACGTGCCGCGACGGCAAGGTCCAGCTGCTCGAGGAGTACGCCGACACGCTCTACGCCGGCCGCGTGTTCGGGTTCGTCAAGGAGTAGCGCGCCGCCGACCGGGGGAATAGGCCGCGGCGGTGCGGCCGTTCATGTCGTCATGACCGCCTCGTCGTTCGACCCTCACGAGCTCCTCGCCGACAGCCGGCTGGCCGTCCTGGCCACCATCAAGGCGGACGGCCGCCCGCAGCTCTCGCCCGTGACGCCGTACTACGACCGGGCCGGCGGCCTGATCTACGTCTCGATGACCGACGGGCGAGCGAAGACCGCCAACCTGCGGCGCGACGGCCGGGCGACGCTGGAGGTCACGCGCTCCGACGGTCGAGCGTGGGCGACGGCCGAGGGGAGCGCAACGCTCGTCGGGCCCGGGGCAGACGCCGACGGTCCCGAGGTCGCGGCGCTGGTCGACTACTACCGCAAGGCCGCGGGTGAGCACCCGGACTGGGACGAGTACCGATCCGTCATGGTGGCGGACCGTCGCGTGCTGATGACGATGACGGTCGACCACGTCTACGGCGCCGACATCGGCTGAGCCGTCGGAACCGGCGACCGGGAGCGGCGTGGCACCATGGGCCGGTGGTCGCCACCAGTGTCGATGATCCGCTCGTGCGGTCGGTGACGGCGACGGCGGATCCACCTCCGGTGGGGATCGCCAACCCGATCCATGGCGACGACGGAGCGCATGGTGCGGGGTACGCCGGCGCATTGGTGGCCGGCGTGCGGACGTATGGCTGGGTCGCCGAGTCGGCGATCGAGGTGCTCGGTGCGAGCTGGCTCGAGGCCGGGTGGGCCGACGTGACGATGCGCCGGCCGGTGTACGTCGGCGACGAGCTGCGGATCGTCGTCGCACGTTCGGGGACCGCCGCGACGTGCGCCGTCGACGTGACCGTCGACGGCCGGGTGGTGCTCGACGGCGAGATCGGGCTCGGGCCGGCGGCGTGGCTCGACGACCTCGATCCACCGGCTCCCGAACCGGGCCGCGAGCCGCCGACGCCGCGGCCCACGTACACGATCGAGAGCGCACCTGTGGGACAGGCGCTCACCCACTGCGGTGCTTCGTCTCGGCGGACGGCGCCCGCCGTCTCCGTCTCGACGACCTGGGCCAGCTCACCTCACGCGTCCCGGATGACTGCCTGCACCCGTGGTTCCTGGCCGGGCGGATGGCCCCGCTGACCCGGCACAACTTCACGTACGGACCGACGATCCACGTGCGCACCCAGATCCAGCACCTGGGCCGGCGCGAGCCGACCAGGAGGTGGTCGTCGGAGCGCGGCTCGTCGAGGTGTACGACCGCAAGGACCACTGGTACCAGGTGCTGGACGGCCTCGTCGTCGGACAGGGCGGCGCGGCCGACTGTCCCGAGCTGGCGCGCATCCGCCATCACTCCATCTTCCGCCCCCGCGGGACGTAGACGTCAGATCGGGACGCCGTCGACGGTGACTGCGGCGCGGTCGGGGTAGAAGCAGAGGTGCCCGGCGATGGCGGCGGCGCCTGGGATCGGATCCTCGTAGGCCCACACGATGCCGTCGTGGGAGCGGCCCTCGATCTCGACGGACCAGTAGGACGCCTCGCCCTTGAACGGGCACGTCGTCGAGAACGAGGTCGGTCGGAAGCGGTGGAGGGCGACGTCGTCCTTCGGCACGTAGTAGCGATCGGGCAGACCGGTCTCGCTGAGGCGCAGGGCGCGGCCGAGGTGGCGAGCAGCTCGCCGTCGACACGGACCTCGACCAGGGCGTCGGTCGGCGTGATGGTGATGGTGTGGCCAGCGCTCATGCGCGATCCACGCTACGGGGAACGACCTCGAGACCGAACCGTCCAGGACGTGCTGTCGACGAGCCATCGGTCCTTACGATGCGTTCGGAGACGCCGGCCAACTTCGGTGTCGCCGAAGGACGAGGAGCGAACCGAATGAGTGATCAACCAGCCAGCGTCGTGATCGTCGGGGGAGGCCCCGCTGGAGCGAGCGCCGCGATCTTCACGGCCCGCGCCGGGCTCGCGACCACGGTGATCGACGCCGACAAGGGCATGACCCGACGCGCTTGGCTGCAGAACCACCTCGGCTTCGCCGACGGCGTCACCGGGCCCGACCTGGTCGACGGCGGACGGGCCCAGGCGGAGGGCGCCGGGGCGACGTGGGTGGATGGGAGCGCCGAGGCCATCGAGGGCACGGCCGGCAGCTTCACCGTGCGTGCGTCGGACGGCCAGACGTTCGAAGCTGGGAGCGTCCTGCTCGCCACCGGCGTCAGCGTGGCGCTCGCCGAGGCGGCAGGTGTGGCCACCACGGCCGGCACCGAGCCGCGCATCAAGTCGATCGTCGCCGTCGACGGTGCGGGTCGCACGTCGGTGCCCGGGATCTGGGCGGCGGGCACCGTCGCCGGCGTGAGCGTGCACACCATCGTCACGGCCGGTGACGGCGCCCGGGTCGCCATCAACCTGATCAGTGACGCGCGAGGCGAGCGATACGTCGACCACGACGTCCTCCCGGCCAGCTGACGTCGAGCTGGACGTCGGAGAGCTGATGACGCCGGGAGGACGGCCCGTCCCGTGACCAAGTACGAGCCCCTCTTCCGACACCTCTGCGCCGCCGACGACGATGCCCTGGACATGACGTTCGAGCAGATCGAGCGCCTCGTCGGGCCACTCCCGCGTGCCGCCACCCTCCGCCGCGAGTGGTGGAGCAACGATCGCACGGAGGGCTCGGGCGGGCACGTGAAGGCGTGGCTCGACGCCGGCCGCCACGTCGAGTCGATCGATCGGTCGGCGCGCCGCGTGACGTTCAGCGCGGCGCGCTGGCGGCGCAGCTCCTGACGACCGTCGTCGGGACCGCGCCGGCGCCGATGGCGGGGCGTCCCGGCGGACCGGGTCGGCGCAGGGCCTGCTGGCTATCGTCCGGGGCATGTCGACGACCGAACTCGCACCCCACGGAGACGCCGCGCTCGACGAGGTGAACCACCTCGTCGACGAGCTGCTCGAGACGTGCCCCGACCCCACCGCCGACCAGACGACGTTCGCCGGCGAGCAGTTCGACCGCGGGCTCGCCTGGGTCCACTTCCCCGTCGGGCTCGGCGGTCTCGACCTGTCTCCGAAGTACCAGCCGATCATCAACAACCGCGTGTTCGCGGCCGGCGCGACGAACCCGTTCCAACGCAACCCGATGGGCTACGGCATGTGTGGTCCGACCATCGTCGAGTGGGGCAGCCCGGAGCAGAAGGACAAGTACATCCGCCGCATCTTCACGGCCGAGGACATCTGGTGCCAGCTGTTCTCGGAGCCCGGCGCCGGCTCCGACGTCGCCGGGTTGGCGACGATGGCGGTGCTCGACGGTGACGAGTGGGTGTTGAACGGGCAGAAGGTGTGGACGTCGCTCGGCCACCGCGCGAGGTGGGGTCTGATCATCTGTCGCAGCGATCCGGAGGCGGTCAAGCACGCCGGCATCACGGCGTTCGTGGTCGACATGCACGCGCCGGGCGTGGACGTGCGTCCGCTGCGCCAGATGACCGGTGGGGCCGAGTTCAACGAGATCTACTTCACCGACGTCAGGGTGCCGGCATCCGAGATGCTCGGTCAGCCCGGTGAAGGCTGGCGGGTGAGCATCACGACGCTCATGAACGAGCGCACATCGATCGGTGGCGCGACACCCCCACGCGGGTCGGGGCCGATCGCCTCGGCGGTGGAGCTGTGGAAGGCGCTGCCCGTCGCGGCGCGCTCGCCTGCCGTCCTCGACCGCCTGATGCAGGTGTGGATCGAGGCCGAGGTGATCCGCCTCAACAACATCCGCGCCTCCGGCAACCGCAAGATGGGCGTGCCCGGTCCCGAGGGCTCGATCGGCAAGCTGGCGTCGGCCGAGAACAACAAGCGGGTGTACGAGGTGTGCATGGACCTGCTCGGCGCCGATGGCTTGCTCTTCGGCGGCTACGACGCCGACGACGACGATCGGCCGACCACAGGCGACGAAGCGATCGCGCGAGCGTTCCTGCGCAGCCGGGCCAACTCGATCGAGGGCGGCACGTCGGAGGTGCTGCGCAACATCCTCGGCGAGCGCGTGCTCGGGCTTCCGGGCGACGTGCGCGTCGATCGCGACGTGGCCTGGAACAAGGTGCCGCGCGGCTAGGCCGGAGCGACGGCCCGCCGTCAGCGTGACGGCGGACAGCAGCGACGCTTGCAGCGCTCCCGGCGGCCGTTCACAATCGCACCATCGTGGCGATGCGAACCATCGAGCGGTCCTTGCGCTGGCTCATGGCGGAGGGTTCTGCGACGGCCTGACGACGGCCGCGAGTCGTCCTCGCTTGCCGAACTCTTCAGCGACACGGCCACGCATCGACCGCCTCACCGAACAGTTGGGGGATCCGGCCACGCGCTCGGCGGCGGTCGTCAGCGCCTTCTGGGCCGCTCGTCGGGCCCAGGTCGGCCCGCTCACCGAGGCGGGCGCCGATCGAGCCGTCGCCGCCGCCCTCACAGCGGCGCGCGCGGGCGTGCTGTCGACGCCGTGAACGGATCGGTCGGTCACCGCGGCCGTCGGTAGGCTCGAGTCCACCTGAGGTCTGTCACTCCTCCTTGGCGCACAGGGTCGTCTGCTGGCTTCTCGATCGATTCGAGGAAGGCATGAGCGCGTCAGACCGTGAGGGTCATCCGGCCGCACCTCGGCCCGGCGCACTGAGCCGGGTGACTGACGACGCCGACCTGGCCGCCAGCCTGCGTCGGCTGGCGACCGCCGGCTGCGGGATGTTGGAGCACTGCCGGGCGGCGAGTGTGACGATCTTGACCGCTGGCCGTCCGGTCACGATGGCGGCGACCGATGACGTCGCGCAGGCCCTGGACGAGGCGCAGTACAGCAGCGGTGACGGGCCGTGCGTGACGGCGGCTCGGGAGGTGCGCCTCGTCCGGATCGACGCGATCTCGGCGGATCTGCGTTGGCCGACGTTCCGGCAGGCGGCGCTGGACCGTGGCGTGACGTGCTCGCTGTCGGTGCCGATGGTGATGCCCGACGTCGACACGTTCGGAGGGCTCAACGTCTACGGCGCGGCCGAGGTCGGCTTCAGCGCGGCCGAGGAGGTGATGGCCGAGGGGTTCGCGGCCGAGGCGGCGATCGCGGTCACCAACGTCATGGCCTATTGGTCGGCGCACGAGCGCAGCATCAACCTGACGGCAGCCATGGAGCACCGGGGCGTGATCGAGCAGGCCAAGGGCATCGTCATGGCCGCCAACCGTTGTAGTCCGGACGAGGCGTTCAACCTGCTCCGCGAGCGATCACAGGCTGAGAACCGCAAGTTGCGCGACATCGCCATGGAGCTCGTCGACGAGGTCCAGCGACGTCCAGGCTGATCGAACCTCGAGCGAGGGCCTCGACGCGTTGATCGCGGGCGGCGGCGGTCGCGCTACTGGGCCGCCGCCCGATACCAGGTGGTGGCCGATGTCGGTCGGAACCCGAGGCCTCGGTAGAGGGCGCCGGCGGCGTCCGACTCGTAGGAGATCTTCACCCGCTCGGCACCTCTCGTGACCAGGCGGTCGATGCCGACGGTCAGCATGGCGCGGGCCAGTCCCCGGCGTTGGAACTCGTCCTCGACCCTGACCGGCTCGACGAGTCCCACGTTCGTGGTCGGGTCGAACCAGTAGAGCGAGTAGCCGGCGGGCCGTCCGTCGACGGTCTCGACGGCGAGGTCGAGCGCCGGGTCGTAGAGCGGGCACTCGCCGAGGCGCTGGGCCACGCGGTCCCCGTTGCGCGGGCGCATCGGATGCGGCGCGTCCCGACGCTGCGTGCGATCGACGATCACGAAGCCCTCGATCGGCAGCGCGCACGGACGGCCGTTCGGCGGCGTCCATCCAGGCGGTGCTGTCATGGTCGTCAGCGGTGAGTCCGGACCGGCGGGCGAGCGCTCGGAACGTCCCGTCGTCGTCGTCCACCGGCACCGCGAACCCGTTCGTCGTCGACTGCCCGGCGTGCTCCATGGCCCGGGTCCACACGTCCCCGGGGTCGATGCCGGACACGCCGGGCACCACGATCGGGTCGCACTGCCAGTCGTCGTCGGTCCAGCTCGTCAGCAGCACGCCGGCGACGGGCCCTTCGTCGTCGATCCAGAACAGCTCGTCGACGTCGTCCGACCGTCGCGGCGTCCGCCACCACCACTGCACGTCCGCGGCTTCCCACAGGCCGGCCTCGGCATCGGCTCGGCGGGCGCGCTGCAACAACGCCGACGCCAGCAGGAGGGCGTCGCGCCCCGCTGCTCGGACCTCTCGCACCGTCACGTCGACCTCCTCGGCCGTGGAGGCGACGGATCAGCCGGGTCGGGCGCGATCAGCGCGGCGGTGACGCCGGTCGCGAAGAACGCGCCGTAGCGGTCAGGGTGCCACCCTCGCTCCAGCACCAGCATCTCGTAGAGCTCGGGGGCGTGGTAGGTCCACAGCACGTCGCGGGCGACCTCGGCCGACACGCCCAGGCGGCCGGTGGACTCGAGGTCGCGAGCGAACATGGTCATGGCCGCCAGGACCTCGTCGCGGGTCTGGGCCCAGACGCCGGCGGCGCCGGCATCGGCGTCGGCCGCGGCGCGAGCGAGCAGCTGGACGGGAGCCGCCCGCGCCATCGCGTCGGCCAGGTGGGCGCCGTAGCGCTCGATCTTGCGCACTGGATCAGGCTCGTCGATGATCGCCCGGATCACGTCGCGCTCGGCCATCTGCGTCTGGTCGTCGTCGCCGGCGACGGACACGTCGAACAAGGCCTTGAGCACGCCGCCCTTGTTGCCGAACATCTTGTAGATCGTCTCGACCGACACGCCGGCGTCGGCGGCGACGCTCGCGAGGGTGGTGGCGGCGTACCCGTTGGCCAGGAACCGCGTGCGGGCGGCGTCGAGCACGGCGGTGCGGTGTCTGCTGCGCTTGGTGCTGCCGGCGCGTCGAGTCGTAGCGCCGTGACGGTTGTCGCTTGACGGGGTCGGACATTCAGTACATGCTCCTGTATTAGTTACAAGCAACTGTATCAACTGCTCAGGAGACGACGATGACACCGGCGACGCTGATCCCGACCACCCACGATGCGCTCACCGCGGCGCAGGCCATCGCGCCCCGAGCTCGCCGTCCGATCGGGCGAGATCGAGCGGCACGGGACGCTCCCGGGCGATCTCGTCGAACGGTTCCGCGCCGCAGGCCTGTTCCGCGCCATCCAGCCGCGCGCCCTCGGCGGGATGGAGCTCGCCCCCGCCGAGGTGATCGACATCGTCGCCACGCTGAGCCGCGGCCGATGCCTCCAGCGGCTGGACGGCGCTCATCGGCATGGGTGGGAACGCGTTCGCCTCGTGGCTCGAGCCGGACGTGGCCCGGGACCTGCTCGGTGCCGACGCCGACGTCACCACCGCCACGGTGTTCGCGCCGACCGGCCGGCTCGTGCCGGCGGGCGGTCGACGCTTCGACGTGTCGGGCCGCTGGCCGTGGGCCAGCGGGTGCCGGCACGCCGAATGGATGCTGGCCGGCGGGTTCGTCATCGAGGGTGACGCGCCGCGCATCGTCGCCGGCCGCGGGCCGGACTGGCGGTTGGCGTTCTTCCCGCGCGCCGACGCCGAGATCATCGACGGCTGGGACGTGATGGGCCTTCGGGGCACCGGCAGCAACGACATCGCCGCCCGTGACCTCAGCATCGCCGAGGCCCACGTGATCAGCCCGTTCTTCGAGCCGGCCCAGCAGGACGGCGCGCTGTGGCGCCTGCCGTTCTTCACCCTCGCCGGCGTCGCCCTCGTCGGGTTCCCGCTGGGGGTCGGCCGCCGCGCGCTCGACGAGCTCGCCGCGCTCGCCCCGATCAAGGCGCGCGCCGGCTCGTTCGTGCCGTTGGCCGATGACCCGACGGTGCAGGCCGACCTGGCCCACGCCGAGGGTGGGCTCCGTGCGGCGCGCGCCTTCGTCGACGACGCGGTCGGCTCGCTCTGGGATGCGGCCACCAGCGGCGACGTGCCATCGGTGACCTTGCGGGCCGACTTCCAGCTCGCCGCCCAGCAGGCCATGCACGCCGCCCGCGGCGCCGTCGACATGGCGTTCGACCACAGCGGGCGCCGAGCGCGATCCACGCCGACCATCCCTTGCAGCGTTGCTTCCGGGATCTGCACGCCGCCGCCCAGCACGCCTACTTCAGCCCCGCCGCCCTGACGCGCTGGACCAAGGTGCGCCTCGGCATCGAGCAGCCGCTGTTCATGCTGTGAGCCGGTCGACACGCCCTCACGACGAGACGGCGGCGACGAGCGATGAAGGTCGCCATCCTCGACGACTAGGTTCGACACGCTGCGGACGCTCGGCTGCTTCGCCAAGCTGGCCGGCCACGACGTCACGGTCTTGCGACACGACCACGACTCGACGACGTCGACGCGCTTGCCGAGCGGCTGCGCCGACGTCGAGGCGCTGGTCCTCATCCGCGAGCGCACGGCGATCGCGCGGCCCCGTTGCTCGAACGCCTCCCGAGCTGCGGCTGATCAGCCAACGCAGCGTCTACCCGCACATCGACATCGAGGCCTGCACCCGCCTCGGCGTCGTCGTGTCGTCGGACCTCCACGCCGGCACGCCGTCGTACGCGGCGGCCGAGCTGACGTGGGGCCTGGTGCTGGCCGCCGTGCGCCAGATCCCGCAGCAGATGGCGTCGCTGCGCGCCGGCACGTGGCAGATGGGCGTCGGACGCACGCTGCGCGGCAAGACGCTCGGGATCTACGGCTACGGGCGGATCGGCCAGGTCGTGGCCGGCTACGGCCGGGCGTTCGGGATGCGCGTCGCAGGTCTGGGGCCGGCGAGCGTCGCTGACCGCGCGCGGTCGCCGACGGCTACGCGTCGCCGCGAGCAGCGAGGCCGAGCTGTTCGAGACGTCCGACGTCGTCTCGCTGCACCTGCGCCTCGTGGACGCGACGCGGGGCATCGTCACCGCCGCGCGACCTGGCGCGGATGAGACCCGACGGCGCTGTTGGTGAACACCAGCCGGGCCGGGCTGATCGAGCCGGGCGCGCTGGTCGACGGCGCTGCGCGGCCGGACGGCCCGGCATGGCGGCCGTCGACGTCTACGAGCACGAGCCGTTGGCGACGCGCAACGATCCGCTGCTCTCGATGCGAACGTCGTGTGCACCCCGCACATCGGCTACGTGACGACGCGACGAGTGGGACGTGCAGTTCGCCGACGTCTTCGACCAGATCAACGCCTTCGCCGGAGGTCATCCCACCAACGTCGTCAACCCGGCAGTGCTCGATCGGTCCCGACCGCTCAGGCGTTCGGCGTGACGAGGTACTTCTCCCCGGTCGCCTGCTTGGCGTAGCCGTGGAGGACGTCGGCGGACAGTGCCTCGGAGAGCGAGATGTGCCGGGTGTAGCTGCTGGCGAACGTGGTCGTGATCTCGCTGGCGACGCGCTGGCGCATGCGGGCGACCTCGTCGGGTCCGGCCGTGGCCATGTAGGGCGTGAGGAGCCAGCCGCCGATGCTCCACGCCATCCCGAAGTTGCGGTTGATCTCGGTCGGACCCCGATCGAGACCGCCGTAGATGTACACCTGCTTGTGGGTCGTCGACCCGTACCTGCTGTACTCGGCGGCGGTGGCGATGGCCGCCGCCTCCATGCAGGTCAGGATCTGGCCGGCGAGCCGTCCGCCGCCGATGGCGTCGAAGGCGATGGTGGCGCCGGTGGCGCTCACCGCGGCGGTGAGGTCTTCCATGAACGAGTCCGCCGACGAGTTGCACACGTGCTCGGCGCCGGCGGCGCGCAACAGCTCGACGTGCTGCTCGGAGCGGACGATGTTGACCAGCGGGATGTCGTCGGCGATGCACAGGCGGTTGAGCATCTGGCCGAGGTTCGACGCCGCCGCGGTGTGGACGAGCGCGGTGTGGCCCTCGCGACGCATCGTGCCGACCTGCCCGAGGACCGTGAGCGGGTTGACGAAGCACGCCGCCCCCTCGACGGCGGTGACGCCGTCCGGCAGCTCGAGGCACTGCTGGACGTTGACGCAGCGGTACTGGGAGTACATCGCCCCGCCGAGCAAGCCGACCGTCTTGCCGAGCAGGGCCTGGGCCGCCGGCGACGAACCGGCGGCCACGACGACGCCGCCGCCCTCGTTGCCGACGGGCATCGACTCGCCGACGCGTCCTGCCATCGCCCGCATCACCGCCGGGGCGACGGGCGCCGTCACCGTCGCGAGCGGCGCCGGATCCCTCGAACGTCGCGGCGGTCATGTCGGCGCCGCCGAAGAGCAGCCCGAGGTCGGACGGGTTGATCGGGGCGGCGTCGACCCGGACCAGCACCTCGTCCTCACCCGGGGTCGGGACGTCGACGGTCTGCAAGGAGAGGTGCAGCGTGCCCTCGGCGTCGATGATCGAACGCAGCTGGGAGGCGGTGGCCGGGATCTGGGTCATGGCGCCATCCTGCCGAGTTCCGGACGACATGTGGTCCGGAACGCGGCCTACTTGATCGCCTGTGGGTTGATCGCCGAGCCCACCGAACCGGTGACGGTGAGTGGCGGCGCGACGAACATGAACTCGTACACGCCGTCCTCGCGGCAGTCCGCCGCCAGCGCCTCGAGGTCGAACATCTCGCCGATGTGGATGCCGGCGTTGACGAGCAGGATGATGTGCAGCGGCTGGAACACGTCGGTCGTCTCGTTCGGCAGCACCTCGATGCCCCACGTGTCGGTGGCGACGGCGGACACGGACCGCTCGCAGAGGAACTCGGCCGAGCTGATCGCCAGGCCCGGTGCCGGACCGCCGGCGTACTCCTCGCCCCAGAAGCCACGCTCGCGGACGAGGCCGATGCGGCCGGTGCGCACCAGCACGATGTCGCCCGCACCGACCGCGACGCCCTGGCTCTCGGCGGCAGCCGGCCAGGTCGGCGGCCTCGATGGGCTCGCTCTCGTCGAGCCACTGCTTGCCCTTGTAGCCGGCGATGTCGAGCAGGACGCCCCGGCTGACCATCTTGTCCTTGACCTGGGTGATGCTGTTCTTGTTGGCGCCCTGGCTGTTCACGGCCTCGGTGCCGTAGCCGTTGTACATCTGGCCCTCGTGGTAGATGTGCGCGAGGGCGTCCCACTGGGTCGCGCACTGCAGCACGAGGTACACGGCGTCGTCGGTGTAGCGCAGCGCGGGGAAGTGGTCCTGGGCGCCGGACGCGATGTCACCGCCGTCCTGCAGCATGACGTGGATCGGGTTGACCCGGCCGTAGGCGCCGGTCATCGGACCGTTGGCGTCGAGCGGCAGGGCGAGCGAGAACACCTTGCCCTTGCGGACCAGACCGGCCGCTTCGATGATCTTCTCGGGCGTGATGAAGTTGACCGTGCCGAGCTCGTCGTCCGGCCCCCACTTGCCCCAGTTGCGGTAGCGCTCGGCCATCGCCTTGACCGACGCGAGGTCGTGCTGTTCCCCTGTGCTCACCCTGTTCCCCTTCGTTGGTGCGTGCCCGCGATCATGCCCCCGTCGCGGCGGCGCGGAACTGCCGGGCCGTCCCCTTGCCTCGGGCTCGACCATCGGTCAGGATCGTGGCTCGATCCGGGGAGGCGAACGATGGGTGCGCAAGGGAACGATGCCGTCCGCAAGATCTGCGAGCACTGGGCGACGATGAGCCTGGAGGACTTCCGCGGGTCATGGCGGAGGACTGCGACTATCGCAACGTGCCCATCGAGGGCGATCGCCACATCGGTCCCGACGCCGCCCACGCGATCCTCAGCCGCATGGGCGCGAAGTGGGACATCGGCCTGACGGTCGTCAACATCGTCGGCGACGATCGTGTGGTGATGACCGAGCGGACCGAGCACTTCGCGCGCAAGGACGGCAGCCGGGAGCCGTTCGTGCTGCCCGTGATGGGCGTGTTCGAGCTGGGCGACGACGACAAGGTCACCGCCTGGCGGGACTACTTCGAGCTGAGCCACCTCCGACTCCGTTGACGGGGCCCGCGTAGGGTCGCAGCGTGGGCAGGATCCGGCTCGTCGTCCAGGCCGACGACCTGGGGATGTGCCGGGCTGTCAACGAGGGCATCGAGCACGCGGTGGTCGATGGCATCGTCACCCAGACCTCGGTGATGGGCCCGACGCCGTGGTTCGCCGAAGGGGCCGCGCTGGCGCGCCGCCTCGGCGTCACGACCGGGCTGCACGCGACGTTCACGTGCGAGTGGCGCTACCTGCGTTGGTCGCCGTTGTCCGCAGGCGCGACGTTGCGCCTCGACGACGGGACGATGCGCCGGACGGTCGCCGACGCGGCGGCGTCGATCGACCCGAGCGAAGGTCTCGACGAGCTCCGGTTCCAGGCCCGCCGCGCCCGATCGTGCGGGCTCGACCTGGCGTACGTCGACTGCCACATGGGCATCTCGGTGCCGAGCGCCTACGCAGCCATCTGCGCCGACCTCGGGGTGCGGTTCATCTACCGCGGGGTCGAGCCGCACCACGTGTTCGACTCGCTCTACGTCTTGTCGTTGGCTTCGTGCGATGACCTGTCGGCGCGCACCGCGCACTTCGTCCACTGGCTCGAGCAGCTGGGCGACGGCGTCCACTTCGTGATGAGCCACCCGGCGATCGAATCGAGCGAGCTCCGCGCGATCTGCGACCCGGATGACGACAACGCTTCGTGGGCGCAGACGTGGCGCGCCGCTGACCTCGCCACGCTCACCGATCCCGGCGTCCGCGCCGTGATCGAGCGGCGGGGGATCACCCTCGGCAGCGTGGCCGAGCGGTGAGCCACTCGATCCGATCGGTGCGCGCCACCGATCGCGACGCCGTCTACGAGATCTGCCTGCGCACGGCCGACGCGGGCGAGGACGGTTCGCACCTCTACTCCGACCTCGAGCTGCCCGGCCACATCTGGGCCGGCCCCTACGTCGCGCTCGAACCGGAGCACGGCTTCGTGGTGGTCGACGACGCCGATCAGGCGATCGGCTACATCCTGGCGGCGCGTGACACGCTGGCGTTCGAGGCCCGCCTCGAGCAGGAGTGGTGGCCGGCGCTGCGGTTGCACTATCCGCTCGACGTGGCGCGCCCCGCCGCCGGCGACCGCCTCGCGGTGCACCTGCTGCACCACCCACCCCGGGTCGACGACACCGTCGTCGCCGAGTACCCGTCGCACCTGCACATCGATCTGCTGCCGGTCGCCCAGGGACAGGGTGCCGGCCGCCGGCTGGTCGAGCGGCTGGCAACGTCGCTGCGCGACGCCGGGTCTCGCGGCGTCCACCTCGGTGTGTCGTCGCGCAACACGCGGGCGATCGGCTTCTACCGGAACCTCGGCCTCGACGAGCTCGTCAACGACGAGCACCACCTCGTGTTCGGCATGCGGCTCGACTGATCACCGCCCGTAGACCCGCTGCGCCGTGTCGGCGAACAACAGCCGGCGGTCATCGTCGGAGTAGGCATCGAAGATCGCGTCGTACGCCGAGTAGAGGCCGTCGAAGGACGATCGCAGCGTCTCGATCGGGACATCCGAGCCGAGCATGCACCGCGCCGGGCCGAACGCGTCGACGACCCCGAGGAGCCACGGTCTGATCGTGGCGACGTCCCACGCCCCGAAGATCGTGCCGATGGCGTCGATGCGCGTCGACATGGGCGACTCGTCGGCCAGCCGTCCGAGGACGGCGAGGTGGGCCCGCCGCCCGGCGGCGGAGAGGTCGGCCGGCCAGCCGAAGTGGTCCAGGACGATCCGCAGCCCGGGATGGCGCCGGGCCAGCTCGCCCACCCGCTCGAGCTGATCCGCACTCGCCTCGATGGTGGCGACCAGTCCGAGGTCCTCGAGCACGCCGAGGGCATCGACCAGGTGATCGTCACCGGCCGGCGCGCCGGTGCCGAACGAGGCGGAGAGGCGGATGCGGACGCTGCTGACGAGCGGGTTGGCGTGCAGCGCGGTGACGGTCTGCGCGAACCCGGGATCGGCGGGATCGGCGAGTCCGACCAGTCCGGTCAACCGTCCGGCGGTGTCCTGGGCGGCCACCCACTGCGCCGCGGCCACGGGATCGGCGGCTCCGGCGTCGGACCACACCACGCTGCGCACGTCGAACGACGCCGTGGCGTCCAGGTGGTCGGCCAGCGTGTACGTGTCGGGGAGCGAGTCGTAGTTGCCGATCATGTCGCGCACCAAGGTCCGATCCGTGAGCCAGAAGATCGGGTTGCGGTGCTGGTCCCACAGGTGGACGTTGCTGTCGACAACGGGTCCGATTGACGTGGTCGGCCGACGTGCCGGGGCTGCCATCGCGGCGATCGTACGGAGCGGCGTTGGTCCGTGTCACCCAGCTGCAGGGGGCCCCGCCCGTCCGCAACGCTTTGGTCGCGTTCTCCCGTCGATCCCCAGGCGCGATCGCGACCAAGCCGAGCGCGCAGCCACCCGCTCCCGCTCTGTGTCACAGGCGTACGTCGCCCAGCTCGCAACAGGGTGCGAACGCGGCCCAGATCGCAGCGACCAGCACCCGCCAAGCGGCGGCCAGCCGGCCCTGAGTTGTCGGACGGGATCCGACGATGCCCGGTCGTTCAGGCCCAATCTGGGCGGGCTCGGTGACAACAGTCGTCATGGAGCCCGCCCAGATGCCCGAATGGCACGGTGCCCGCCCAGATCACTCCGGCGGACAACCGGAACCAGTCCCACCGTCCTACTGACGGACGCTCTCACCCAGCTGCAGGGGGAGCCGCGGCCGTCCGCACCCGGTCGTGCACGGCGTCGAGGGACACGGCGATCGGATCGGTCGAACGCGTCGGCCGCGACAGGATCGTGATCGCTTCCGCATCGCCGAGCAGCTGGGCCCAGATGCGCGTCGCCGCCACGAGGCGGGCGTCCTCGATGCGCCGGCCGCCACGGGCTGCGGCGCCGAGGCCGGGGCGGCGCAGCACGTCCCAGTCGCCGTCGCCGATCCAGCCGCAGGTCCGCGCCAGCGCCGTGGCCGCGGCGTGCTCCCACGTCACGGCCGTCGTGAGCCGCAGCAGCGTCGGGACGTGCACGGCGCTGTGGCGGCGGCCGTGGCGGAGGCGCAGCGGCCCGTCGAGGACCGCCTGCCAGCGCCGGGCGACGTCGGGGTCGCCGAGGCGGTCGAGGGCGATCGCCGCCAGGGTGCCATCGAGCAGGCGCACCCACGTCGGTTCGCTCGCCGGCACGCCGAGCGGCGACCGGGTCCCGTCGGCGCGGAAGGCGGCCAGTGCGCCGGGGTCCAGGCGCCCGGTGAGGGCGAGCGCGGCTCGGGCGTGGGCGTTGTCATGGCGCATGGCGTTGCGGCGGCGCAAGCGAGCCCACGCCTCGACGCGAGCCGGCGCGGCGTACGACGTCGGGCGCGGCGGCGAGATCGCCGTCCACGTCCGGAACGTCGGCAACCGCGGCGATGGCGATGGCGCGACAGCGCTCCACCGGGCTGGCTGCGGCCAGTGCGGTCGCCGCGTCCGGCGCGACGTGGACGCGTCGGGCGACGAGCCGGCGCACGCCGGGCAGCCCGGTGACGGCGAGGCGGGCCCGGCTCAGCATGGTCACGAGCACGAGCACGGCGGCGAACTCGTGGCTGGCCCGGGACGGCACGAGCATCGACCCCGGCGACGACATGGTCGAGGCGGCGTGCTGGTGCTGCGTCGGCACGAGCACGAACGCGAGGACGACGGCGACCAGCCACACCACACCGACGATCCAGTCCGTGCCCCAACGCAGCCATGCCACCAGCGCCGCCGCGGCGAGGGCGACGAAGACGGCCGTGAGCCACGGCGAGGTCTCGATGAAGCCGAGGCCAGGGAGCACCACGTTGCGGCACATCGCGACGACGCGCTCGTTGAAGCCGAGCCAGCCGGTGGCGACCGCGTCGTAGGCGAGCATGACCACGAGCACGGCCGCCCCGACGGCGCGGTGCCACGGTGTGATCAGCCGGATCGCCGAGCGCCGCTCCACGCCCTCGCTCCCGCCCTTCGGGTCGGTGATCAGGTCGACTGCGCCGCCGCCAGCCGCGCGCCGAAGTGGATCGTCGGCCCGTCGTTGAGCAGCTCGTCGACGAAGCGCAGCTGGCAGTCGCGCAGCATCCCGAAGCCCAGGCTCCCGCCATAGCTCAGCTGGCGCTGCTCGGTCGCGTAGAACGACCGCAACCCGGTGAGCAGCACGACGGACATCTTCAGCTCGATGAAGACGCGGTAGTAGGCGAGCGCGTCGTGGTCGACGGGGATCCCGCTCGCCGCTTCGTAGCGGCTGATGAGGTCGTCGATCGGCACGAGGGGGTGCAACGTCCACAGCTCCCAGTACATGAACGCCAGCTCCTCGAGCGGATCGCCGAGGTGGCACTGCTCCCAGTCGAGCATGGCGATGATGCCGTCGGCGTCCCACATGAAGTTGCCGAGCCGGAAGTCGCCGTGGACGACGCTGACCCGGCTGGCCGTCGGCTGGTGCTTGCGCAGCCAGCGGATCATGTAGGCGAGCGCCGGGAACTCCTCGAGTCGTTGGCGCTCGACGCCGCTGGCGAAGAGCTCGACCTGTTGGGACGCCGCGGTCTCGCAGGTGGGGCGGTTGAGGAAGTCCACGCCGGCGTCAGCCGGGTCGAGCGTGTGGACGCGGGCGAGGATCTCGACGTACTGCTCGAGCATGCGCTCGAGGTGCGGTTCGGCGGCGAGCTTGCTGAGGTCGGACTCGCCGTCGATGAGGCGGGCCACGGAGAACGGCCGCTCCAGGCACGTCCCCGTCGGCTCGACCCACAGCATGTGCGGCACCGGGATCCCGCTGGCCTCCATGCACCGCAGCATGCGGAACTCGGTCCGGGCGACCCGCCGCGATCCGGTGAAGCTCGTCTCGGACTCGTCGCTCTCGAGCACGCTGGACACCGGGTTGCGCAGCATCACGCACTGCTCGACCACCGGGCCGTCGGGCGACGTCCATGCGGCGACGAACGTGAACGCCTCCCGTGACGCACCACCGGCGAGGGTCTGCACCGCGGTGACCGCGACATCGGTCGCCTCCGGCATCTCGCCGGCGATGAACGATCGGAGCGCCGCCGCCATGCGCGCCTGCTCGGCCTCGGACAGTGGCGCGGCTGCCTTGCTGAGCGGGTTCGACACGACTCGGCGTCGGGGGGTGGGCCTCACGCTCGCGCTGCAACATGCGCTCGAGCAGCTCGAGCACGGCGCGGTCGGCGGCCCGCCGCTCGGGCGGCGCGTCCTCGTCGGCGGGGAGGTCGAGCGTCTCGAGGGCGTCGGTCAGCGCGGCGCGCAGCTGGCGGTTCTCGACGGCGAGCTCGTCGACCGTCACGGCGCCGGACGACGCGTTGAGCGGCGGCGCGGCGATGCGCTCCAGCGTCGTGCGCAGGTCGCGGTTGTCGATGGCGAGGAGGTGGGCGGCACTCGACCACTCGGCGCGCACGCGGTCGAGCACGACGAGCATCTCGACGAGCCGCTCGGCGACGGCCGGGTCGTCGACCGTCGGCAGCACGATCTCCTCGGCCGTCTTGGCGACGCCGTCGAGGAGCTCCCCGAGCGATGGCTTCGTGAACATGTCGACCCCCGTGACGTGTTGCTTCCCCGGTGGCGGCGACGGTCGCACCGCCCCCGATGCCGCTCGCCGCCACTACCGTACCGCATGGTATGGTCGGTCGACCGCCGACACCAGGTCGGTCGCCGTCGACGGCCGAACAAGGGGGCTCCGTGACCGTCACCGCCGCCGTGCCCACCCGGGCGCCTCGCGCGCCGACCGCGCCGAACGGCGTCCTGCTGCTGCCCGAGGCGCCGCCGCGTCTGGGCCCGGTGAGCAAGCGGCTCGTGCTGCGCCTGATCGTCGTGCTGGCGCTCGTCGAGGTGCTCGGCACCGTGCTCGTCGGTCGTCGGTGGCACCGCGACGCGTGCGGCGGGCCTCTCGCTCGTGTTCCCCGGCGCCGGGCTCCTCTACGTGGCGTCGCCGATCGGCTTCGTCGTCACCGTCGCCTTGCTGCTGCTCGCCATCGTGCTGTGGTGGGGCATCAGCGCGCACTGGGCCATCCCGCTCGTCTGGCTCGGGTCGGTCGTCGCCGCCGCGCTCCTCGCCGAGGCCCCGCGGCTGTTCGTGGCCGACGGGTCGACGTGGTCATGGGCGGTGCCGGTCGCGTTCGTCCTCGCCGCGGCGAGCGTCGCCGTCGCCGTGGTGCGCATGGAGCGGGCCTACCGTCGCAAGCTGGCCAAGGTGCCGGAGCTCAACCGCTACCTCGCCAGCGCCACGTTGCCCCAGCGGGTCCCCGATGCGAACACGCCGACCGACTTCGATGCCGAGCTGTTGCGCTGGGTCTACGACCTGTCCCTGCAGCCGATCGACCAGTTCAACGGGTTCGACTGGGGCGAGCAGATCCACGGTCCGACCTGTGTGCGCTACCAGCTCAACATGCTCGGCTACGGCCTCGCGGTCTACGCCGCCAACCAGCTGCCGAACTGCCCGCAGCCGGTCGAGTCGGCGCTCGCCAACCTGATCCTCAAGGCGACGGACCTGCGGGTGTGGAGCTACTGGCGCACGCTGAACCTGATCGGGAACTTCGACGCCAACCCCGACCCGATCGTTCGCGACAACATCATGATCTCGGCCTACCTCGCCGATCAGATCAACCTCTACGAGGCGGCGACGGGCTCGACGCGCTTCGACGAGCCCGGCTCGCTCACGTTCGTGTGGAAGGACGGGCGCACGTTCCCGTACGACCACCACTCGATCGTCGAGGCCGTGCGGCGCAACTTCGAGGCCAACGCCCTCGGGTTCTTCCCGTGCGAACCGGGCTGGGTGTTCACGGCGTGCAACACGATGGGCGCCCAGGCGCTGAAGGGCCACGACACCATCCACCGCACGGTGCACTGGCCGGCCGTCGAGCCGCGGTGGCGTGACGCCGTCGAGATCGAGATGATGACGCCGGACGGCAACCTGCCGCACATCCGATCGAAGCTGGTGGGGCTGTCGTTCGACACGGGCGAGGTTCCGGGCGGCGAGTACCTGCTCACGGGCACCAACGGCTTCGCCGATGTCGCACCCGACCTGGCGGCCCGGGCCGGGCTGCTCGGCCTGCGCGGCGCCGACGAGCGGATGGCCGCGCTCGAGGACCGCATCGTCGACGGCGTCCTGCAGCTCGACGTGACACCGGAACCCGAGCGCAACACGCTCATCACGACGGCGGTGCCGCAATGGACCCGCATCGTCGGTGGCGCGCGTGCCGTCGGCCGCCACGAGCTGGCGCGCGCCGCGCTGCGTCGGATGGAGGCGGACTGCGGCACGGGCGAGCGCTGGCCGCAACGGCCGCTCCACGTCGGCGTGCAGAACCTCGGCATCCACCTCCTGATGCGGTGGGGCAGCCCGCTCAGCACGGCGGCGCTCGATCTGCGCGGCCATGTGGCGCCGCGGGGACCGGTGCTGCGCGACGCCCCGTGGGATCGCGTGCTGGTCACGTCGGCGCGCGCGCCCGACGAGCGCACGCTCGAGCTGGCGATCCGGCCGCGCGACGGCACGGCGGTGACCGTGCCGCTCACGTTCGACTCGCTGACGCCCGGCGCCGAGCACCGGCTGCTGATCGGCGGCGAGGCGCTCGCCGTGTGGGCCGACGGTGAGGGTCGCGCCACGGTCGACGTGCACCTGCGCGGACCGGCGGAGGCAGTCCTGGAACCGCTCGGCGGCCCGTCGTGATCCTCAACATCGACCGCTCGTGGACCCGGCTCGTGGCCCTGCGCGCCAAGCTGACGCGACGTCCGCAGGTCACGACCGACCGGCCACCGATCGCAGTCAGTCCCCCTCGAGGGCGCCACTGACGAGCAGCTGCTCGATGGCGACCCCGACCCCGTCGGCGGTGTTCGCCGCGGTGACCCAGGTCGCGGCCTCCCGCACGGCCGGTGCGGCCTGACCCATCGCCACGCTGCGACCGGCGACGCGGAACATCTCGATGTCGGTCTCGGAGTCACCGAAGGCGACCACGTCGGCCGGATCGACATCCAGGTCGGCGCACGCCACCCGCAGCGCTCGCCCCTTGTCGGCACCGGCGCTCGTCACCGTCAACACACCCGCGCCGCGCCCGGTCATCGAGACGAGGAAGCGCACCTGGTCGGTCCACTGCGGCGCCAGCTCGTCGAGCACGATCTGGCTCAGCTCGTCGCCGAACACGAGGACCGCTCGGGGCGTCGGGTCGGCTCCGGCCAACGTGTCGACGCGGCGCATCTCCGGCAGCGCCGGCGTGGCCGTCCTCGAGCGCACCGCGACCTCGCGCTCCTCGTAGACCATGACCATCGCGTCGTGCTCCTCGCACCGGGCGTAGAGCTCGCTGGTGAACGCCGCGGGGACCCGTACGTCGAGGAGGTCGACGCCGTCGCTGAGGCGCCGCACCTCGGCACCCGAGCAGGCGATCACCGGGTCGCGGAGGCCGAGCTCCCTGGCGGTGCGCTCGGCCAACTGGTACCACCGGGCCGTCGCCAGCACCACTGACCAGCCGGCCTCGACGGCCGCCGCGACGGCGCGCCGATCCCGTTCGCTGATCGTCTCGTCAGGGCGCAACAACGTGCCGTCGAGGTCCACTGCCAGCGCCCGCACCGCCACGTCCATACCGTAGGGTACGTCGTCAGTGGCCAGCGTGACCCGGAAGCACTACTTCGAGGCCGGCCAGGAGCTGCTCGCCGAGGGTGGCGTGCACGCCGTCACGATCGCCAACCTCTGCGCACGCGTCGGCGTCACGAAGGGCTCCTTCTACCACCACTTCCGAAGCGTCGAGGACTTCCACGATCAGCTCCTGGACGACTGGTTCACCGAGCACGTGGCCCGCCGCAAGGCCGTCACGGATGCCTTGACGGATCCCTACGAGCGCCTCGAGGGCCTGCGGCGCTTCGCGGTCGATCGCCGCCATGACACGGAAGCGGCGATCCGCGCCTGGGCCCGCACGAACGCCCGCGCCGCCGAGGTGCAGCGCCGCATCGACAACAACCGTCGGGCCTACATGGTCGACGTCTGCCGCGCCCTCGGCGTCGATGGTCGTCACGCGCCGAGACGTTCGCCGACCTCTCCGTCGTGATGCTCGCCGGTTCCCAGAACCTCGGCGGACCCGTCGATCAGGCGATGGTCGATCGCATCTCTCGCGAGCTGGTCGACCAGGTGCTGGGGGCCGTCAGACCGGCGCGCCGTCGGCGGACGGCCGGAACCGCAGGAGGGTGATGTCGTCGCTGCCGTGGTCGAAGACCGGTGCGACGGCCAAGCCGACCTGGAGGTCATCGGGCGAGACGTCGACCAAGGTGGTGGTCATCCGCACACCCTCGTCGAGCTCGACGATCGCCAGCAGCTGGGGGACCTCGACGGCGAACGCCGGATGGGTCGCCTGGCGGGCGATCGTGTAGCTGTACACCGTTCCGCGCCCGGACACGGTGTGCCAGTCGAGGGCATCGGACAGGCACGTCGAGCAACGGGGCCGGGGATAGAACACCCACGACGAGCAGTCGCGGCAGCGTTGCAGCCGGATCTCGTCGGCGGCCAGGCCGTCCCAGAACGGCCTGGTGACGTCGATCGGGACGGGACGGGGACGCTCGTCGTCCACGGTGTCAGCCGCCGCGCACGATCAGCGCCGTCTGTTCGGACATGATCCCGCCGGTACCCGAGCAGTACACGGTGTCGCACGAGCGGACCTGGTGGCCGTCGGCGCGGCCCTGCACCTGCCGCACCGCCTCGGTGACCTGGGAGAAGCCGCCGGCCAGTCCTGCTTGTCCGAACCCGAGCTGGCCGCCGTGGGTGTTGAGGGGGAAGCTGCCGCCGAAGGTCAGGTCGTTGTCGCGCCGAACGCCATGCCGTCGCCCTTGGCGCAGAAGCCGGAGTCCTCGATCGAGAGCAGGACCGTGATCGTGTAGCAGTCGTAGAGCTGGACCGCGTCGATGTCGGCGCGCTGCACGCCGGCCATGTCGAACGCCGCATCGGCGGCGGGGCCGATCGGTGTGCGCAACAGGTCCGGGGCATAGGTGGGCGTCTTGTGCGTGAGGTGCTCGCCGAACCCGGCGATGTGGACGGGCCGATGCTTGCCGCGCCGTCGGGCGACGTCGGCGGACGTGACCACGACGGCGGCTCCACCGGCGCACGGCATCACGATCTCGAGCAGGTGCAGCGGGTCGGCGACCATCTTCGATGCCAGGACGTCGTCGATGGTGATCGGCTCGTCGTGGAACACGGCCCCCGGCGTGGCGCAGGCGTTGACGCGCTGCTCGGCGGCGATCTTGGCGGTGGCCCGCGGGTCGTAGCCGTACTCGGCCGCGTACCGGTTGGCGATCATCGCGTACCCGCCGTTCTGGGCGAGGTTGCCGTACGGGATGTCGAACTCGGCCTGCGGGGAGCCGGTGATGTTGGACGATGCCCCGAACGGCGACCACGTCCGCGGCATGTTGGCCGCCAGCGACGGCGTCGGGCGGCTCGGCGCGGCGCAGACGACGACGTCGCACAGCCCGAGCTCGATCGCAGCCGCGGCGCGCCACACCATGCCGATCGGCGTGGCCCCACCGAGGTCGACGCGCTCGGCGAAGTTCACCTTCCATCCGAGGTACTCGGCCACCGTCGACGGCACGAACATCTCCGACTCGCGCAGCGTCGAGCAGCACAGGCCGTTCACGTCCTGCGACGTGAGCCCGGCGTCGCTGAGCGCGAGCGCAGCCAGATCGGCCCACTGCTCCAGCGTGAACGTCCGCTCGCCGCGGTACTTGCGCTCCGGCGCGTATTCGGCGATCCCGGCGATGACCGCATCCCCTCGCAACCCCACCGGCGGGATCCTAACGACGGCCCCTCGTCAGTCGGGCCTCGGCGCCCGCTGGGCGGGTGGCCGCGGGTGGCCGCACGCCCGGCTGGGTGCTGGTCGGAGCGATCTGGGCGCGTCTGGTGATCTGGGCGCGTTCGCTGACGACTGTCGTCGGCGAACGCACCCAGAACTGCGCGGGGCGGAGGTGTGCCCTGACACAGAGAGGAACGGGTAGCTGTGCGCTCTCTTTGGTCGCGATCAGACCTGGGGATTCGACCGGAAGAACGCGACCAAAGCGTTGCCACCCGGCAGGGCCGGGCTCTGAGCAAGCACCCGGGCCCGACCGGCATGACTCAGCCGTCGCCCGGACGGGCCGGCTCGAAGGTGCCGATCACGAGGCGCTCGAGCGTGTCGTAGCCGCGGTCGTTGAGGTGCACGCCGTCGTCGGCGAGGTCGTCGGGACCGAGGACGCCACCCAGCGCGATGAACGCGGCACCGCATCGTTGGGCCACGGTCGCCGCGGTCGTGGCGTAGCGGGCGATCGCGGCGCTGGTGCGGGCTCCCGGGCGCCAGGAGTCTGCGACCGGCGCCGGTCCGAGCACGAGGGTGGCGTCGCTGTTGGCGCGACGCAGCAGCGTCTCGTAGTTGCGTTCGAACTCGTCGAGCGGGACCTGCTTCCAGGGAGCAGCGTCGTTGGCGCCGAAGCAGAACACCGTCCAGTCGGCGGGTGCGGCGATCGAGCGGGACACCACGGCGGTCCGCGTGTCGAGCCCGCCGACGGCGAGTGTCTCCACCTCGTGTCCGCGGCGACGCAGTCGAGGTCCGAGCTTCGTGACGGCGCGAGGCGACGTGTCCGTCAGCTGGCTGTCCCCGACCAAGACGACCCGGACCACCGACGTGACCGTATCGATCTGTCACCGCGAGTGGGCGGCGGTCGAGAACCGTCGATCGTTACGATCACGCCTCGTGGCTCGGGATCCAGTGCCTGGTCGGGCGACGATCAGCGACGTCGCCGAGCTCGCGGGGGTCTCCAAGGCGACGGTGTCACGGGTGCTGAACTCGTCAGGCGCTGTCGCTCCTGAGAAGGCCACGGCCGTTCGCGACGCGGCCGACAAGCTGCGCTACGAGCCGTTCGGGCCCGCACAGGCGTTGCGGCAGAGCCGAGTTCGGATCTGGGCCGTGATCATCGCCGACATCCAGAACCCATTCTTCACGTCCGTCGTTCGCGGCATCGAGGACGTTGCCCACCTCAACGGCTATCGCCTCGTGCTGTGCAACAGCGACGAGGATGTCGAGAAGGAATCGGTCTACCTCGACATCGCAGTCCGAGAGCGGATGTCTGGCGTCGTGTTGGCTGCCGCGTCGTCGACGGGCTCGCACATCGACCGGCTCCTCGACGACGGGATCCCCGTCGTGGCGATCGACCGCCGGCTGGCCGGCGAGATGGTCGATGCCGTCGTGGTCGACAACACCGCGGGCGCGTGCGAGGCCACGCTGCACCTCATCTCATCGGGCTACGAGCGGGTTGGCTGCGTCGTGGGGCCGGCGCAGGTCTCGACGTCATCGGAGCGCCTGGCCGGGTACCGGAACGCGCTGCGTCTGGCCGGCCATCGGTACGACAAGTCGATCGTGCGCCGTGCGGACCACCGGGAGGGCGGGGGGCACAAGGCCACCGCCGCCATGTTGCAGCAGGCCAACCCGCCTGACGCGTTGTTCGTCGCCAACAACCTGATGACGGTCGGAGCCATCCGAGCCATCCACGAGCGTGGGTTGATCATCCCCGATGACATCGGGTTGGTCGGGTTCGACGACTCGCAGATCGCGCAGCTCCTGCGTCCGACCGTCACCGTGGTCGTGCAACCGGTGCTCGAGATCGGGCGGACAGCAGCCGAGCTGCTGCTCGACGCGCAGCCGAACCGAACGGCGCGCGACATCGTGCTGGCGCCCCGGCTCGTGATCCGTGAGAGCAGTCAGCGACTGCAGGCGCCGACCCGCCGACGTGGCTGATCTCGTCGCGCGAGGGCGCCGAGTGTCTCGTCGGGAGCGGACGGACACGGGCATCTCATTCGGACGCCTCGGCCGGAGAACGATGTCCTGCGGCGGACGGGACCTCGCCGAGCGGAGCTCGAGCCCTGCGCACCATCACCACCAGTGCGATGAAATCGATTGCGTGCGATCCGCTCAGGCGACTGATCTCCGGGGCCGGATCGCGATCATTCCGCAACGAGAGCCATGACGCCGTCGGTCGGGAACCGATCGAGGTCGGCCGGGTGACCGCGGCTCTCAATCTCGTCCACCCACGCCCGATCGGTGGAGCGAGCAGGCGAGTGTCGAGCGAGCGGTCGAGGGGGAAGAGCGTCAAGATGGCTTCGATGGCGGCGACCGAGTCGTGGCCGTCGAGGTGGTGCACGGCAGGCCCCTGGGCGTGGGTGGGCGCAGGAACCCCTTTGAGCACGTGGTGTGCCTCCTCGTCTCGTCCGCCGGCGGCACAAGGACCGTCAACGGGCTTCGATGATCGCACGCCCGCCGCGAACGCCGTCGCCGTGATCGACATCTCACCGAATCTCAGCGAAAGGCGACGTCAGCTTTCACACCTGTGAATAGCGTTCGGCGCATGGGAGCACGACAGGCAGGCCACTTGCGGACACCGGGGGGTCCGTGATGGCGGCGCAGGAGCGCGGCGCGGCGCGATGGAAGTCGGTTCCGCGTCCTGTCGGACGTACCGGCCCTGGACGGTGACGACGCCCTCGACTTCGAGGCCGTCGCCGCCCGCCTGGAGCGGATCATCCTCGCGGTCGCGGGAGTCGGCTCCGTTCACGGCCAGCATCGAGGCGGGGTGGGGTGCCGGCAAGAGCACCCTGATGCGTCGGGTGCAGCGCCGGCTCGAAGGCAAGGCGCCCAACCAGCACTCCGTCGGCGTCGACGCCCGCACCGTGTGGTTCAACGTGTGGGCAGCGCCCGATGGCGGTGCCCTCGAAGGGCTGATCAGGTCGGTCCTCGACCAGCTCGACACGAACATCCTTCGGCGTGTCGCCCGCCGCCGCAAGCTAATCCCGCGGGCTCCGGCTCGGGGCGTCTGTGTTGGCGGGGTTCCTTCGCGTCGGCAACGTCGTCGATCGGATCTGGGAGCAGGTCTCGGTCGATCCCAAGCAACGCAACGAGCTCAACGACTTCGTTCGCGACGCGATGAACGCGTGGCTGCAGAAGCGCTCGTCATCCGAAGGTCGTCTGATCGTGGTGTTCATCGACGACCTCGACCGGTGCTCGCCGGCCACGGTGCTGCAGGTGTTCGAGGCGATGAAGCTGTACCTCGACGCCCCCGGCTTCGTGTTCATCCTCGGCTGGGACACCGAGCAGGTGCTCCACGCGGTGGCCGCGGAGAAGGGCGCCGAAGATCGACTTCCCGAGCGCTACATCCAGAAGATCGTCCAGTTCGGCTTCCGGATCCGGCGCCCCGACCGATGAGCAGTTGACCCGGCTCGCCACCAACCTCTGCGAGGCCGCCGGCCTCACGACGGACGTGCTGGGCGTGGACCAGCGCCAGCTCCTCCTCGATGCGACCGATGGCAACCCGCGCCAGCTGAAGCGGTTCATCAACCGGTTCATCCTCCTCCAGGACAGCGTCGGCGATGACGTCGACGCCGCGGTGGTGATCCAGCTGATGGTGTTGCAGGCGTCCTACGACGCCTTCTTCCGCCTGCTGGCCAACGTGCCGGGCGACGACGACGACGAGAACCCGCTGTTCGAGTTCACCGCCTTCGCGGCAGCGCGCCAGGCGATGTCGCGCGGCGACAAGGGCCGGGTGCAGTCGATCCTCGAGCAGCGCGGGTATGTCGTCGGAGACGACGTCTCCGGGTCGCTGCAGGCGTTCACCGCCGACCTCCCGGCGGAGTACCCGCAGCTCGTCGTCGACCGGCCGTTCTGCGACCTCGTGTTGCAGATGTCCGACGAGGTCAAGCGCCAAGTACGCCGGATGGCCCGCTCCGACGAGCTCGTCACCACTCCGTCGACGGCTCCCGGGCCGACCCCAGTGGCGCCCGGGTCCAGCTACGGGCAGCCACCGGTTGCGCCGGGCACCACCGTCCTGTGGATCGACGACGAGCCGAAGGCTGACGACCAGTCGCTGCTACCACCCGGCGTCAACGTGATCGTTGCGACCTCGAACGAGCAGGCCCAACAGATCCTGAGCAGCCGCCCGAGCGGCTCCGTCGCGCTCGTCATCTCCGACATCGGCCGGGAGGGAAACGCCCGTGCCGGTCTGGAGGGGCTCGAATCTCTGCGCGAGAAGGAGCTGTACACCGGGCCGGTGATCTTCTACACGCTGCGTCCGACCAGCCGTCAGGTCGAGGAAGCCGGCCTGTTGAAGGCCGAGGTCACGTCGTCGCCCACCGACCTCCAGGCGATGGTCCAGCGCTACCTCCCGACTGCGGCGCCACCTTCTTCGTCGATTGCCTCCTGACGAGCGCATCCACCGATCTTGAGGGGTCGTCGGGGCCCGGCACGCGTTGACACCGCGTCGGCGGCGGGAGCAGGATGACCGGCACGAGGCCCCGGGCGCGGTTTCGTCCACATTCGCAGGGTCGGCCTCTCGTCGAGCCACGACCGAGGGGGAGTGATGGCAACGGCGACCGACCTGAGACCGATCGAGACCGCCAAGGCGCTGCAGGCGCTCGTGCGTGAGCACGCCGACGAGGCCGAAGCGCAGGGCTACGTCTCCGAGCTCGTGGTGCGGGCCATGGCGGCAGCCGGCCTGTACCGGATCTGCGCCCCCGCGGTGTTCGGGGGTGCCGAAGCGGACCCGGTCACCACCATCAAGGTCATCGAGGCCATCTCGGCCGGCGACGGAGCCACCGGCTGGGCGCTGATGATCGGCATCGAGACCGTCGGCATCGGCGGCTCGCTGATGGCCCCGGAGACGGCGGCCAAGCTGTTCGCCGAGCAGTCCGATCTGGTGATGTGCGGCGCCCTCAACCCGCAAGGCCGGGCCCGCCGGGTGGACGGTGGCTGGATCGTCAACGGCAGGTGGCCGTTCGCGTCGGGATGCCACTACGCCCACTTCTTCTGGGGCCAGTGCATCGTCGAGGAGTCCTCGCCCACGAAGTTCCTCGAGATCCTCGTGCCTCGCGCCGACTACGAGATCCTCGACACCTGGCACGTCAACGGGTTGCGGGGCTCGGGCAGCCACGACGTGGCCGTGCGCGACCTGTTCGTGCCGGACGCGATGACCACCGACACCCGGTCCCAGCAACCGCGCCACGAGGGCACGCTGTTCCGGTTGCCGCCGTACTCCCGCCTGGCCTACAACAAGGTGGGCGTGAGCCTCGGGATCGCCCGCACGGCGCTCGACGAGTTCACCGCGATCGCCGAGGGCAAGGTGCCCCGCCTCGCCAGCCGGCCGCTGCGGGAGCGGCCCCGGGCCCAGCTGGCCATCGCCCAGGCCGAGGCGATCCTGCGCAGTGCCCGGGCGTTCTGCTTCGAAGCGGTGCAGGAGGAATGGGACTTCGTGGAGGCCGGGGGAGTGGCCGACCGCAAGCAACGGGCCATGGTGCGCCTCGCCAGCTCGTGGGCCTGCCAGGAGGCGATGCGCGCCGTGCGCACGGTGTGCGACGCCGCCGGGACGACCCCCAACTTCGACGGCTCGCTGCTCGGACGGTGCCTGCGCGACGTGCAGGTCGTGCCCCAGCAGCTCATGGTGGCGCCGCACTTCATCGAAGACGCCGGCCGGGTCCTGCTCGGCCTCGACCCGCTGGAGCCGATCCTCTAGCCGGAGTTGCAGGACGAGTCCGCGCCAGGGCAACGCGTCGCGGCCGCAGGCTCAGATGCGTTCGAAGTAGCGGTGGCGTTCCCAGTCGGTGACGCTGCGGTTGAACGTCTCCCACTCGTACTCGGCGTGGCGCAGGACGTGGTGGTGGACGTCTTCGCCGAAGCAGGCTCGAGCGACGTCGCTGGCCCGCCACAGCTCGATGGCCTCGACGAACGTGGTCGGGATGCGCGCCAGATCGGCGGTCGTGTAGCCGTTGCCGCTGAACGGCGGCGGCGGCTCGATGCGCTCGGCGATGCCGTGCAGGCCGCCGGCGATCGTTGCGGCGAACGCGTGGTAGCTGTTCAGGTCGGCGCCCGGGATGCGGTTCTCGACCCGCATCGACTGACCGTGACCGACGACGCGGAACCCGAGGGTGCGGTTGTCGACGGCCCAGCCGATCCCCGTCGGCGCCCAGCTGCCGGGTTGGAACCGCTTGTAGCTGTTGACGTTCGGCGCGAACAGCAACGAGAAGTCGCGAGCCGTCGCCAGCTGCCCGCCGAGGTACCAGCGGAACAGCTCGCTCATCTCGTGGCCGTCGCCGTCGGCGGCCATCAGGCTGGTCGTGCCGTCGGCGCTCCAGAGGCTGGAGTGGACGTGGCCACTGCTGCCGGCGTCATCGAAGTGCGGCTTGGCCATGAACGTCGCCGAACGGCCGGCCGCGTGGGCGATCTCCTTCACCGCCGTCTTGAACAGCAGGTTGACGTCGGCCATCTCGACAGCGGTCTGGAACGTCAGGTTGACCTCGTGCTGGCCGCGGCCGGCCTCGCCCTTGGAGAACTCGAGCGGGAACCCGGCGTCGCGCAGGCCGCGGCGGATGGCACCGAGGACGTCCTCCTCCTTGGACGTCTGCAAGATGGCGTAGTCCTCGACCCACGGGGAGCCGGCCGTGAGCCCGCGGTAGCCCGCGGCGTTGGCGGCGTCGTAGCCCTCCTTGAAGAGGAAGAACTCGAGCTCGCTCCCGATCATCGGCACGTACCCGGCCACCGCGGCCTTGGCCACCTGGTCCTGGAGGATGCGGCGCGGCGAGACGGCCACGGGCGCGGCGTCGTCGACGTCCACGAGGTCGACGAGCACCACCGCCGTCGCCCGATGCCACGGCAGGTAGCGGATCGTCGCCGGGTCGACGACACCACGCATGTCGCCGTACCCCTGCTCGTAGCTGGCCCACCGGAAGCCCGGGATCGGCGTGTCGTCGAGGTCGCATGCGAGGAGGTAGTCGCAGTTCTCGGTGCCCTCGTGGGCCACGACGTCGAGGTAGAACGCGCCGTCGGTGCGCTTGCCGATCAGCCGGCCGTGATGATCCGCGAACGCGACGATCACGGTGTCGATGCGCCCGCCCTCGATGTCGGCCCGCAACTGCTCGGGAGGGACGTGGTCGTTGGTCGCCATCGCCGCCATCACTCCGGCGTCGTGTAGGCGGCCGTGATGCCGCCGTCGATCAGCAACGACTGACCAGTCATGAACGACGACTCGTCCGACGCCAGGAACAGGGCGCCGTTGGCGATCTCGATGGCCTCACCGAAACGACCCATCGGGATGTGCACGAGACGGCGTTGGCGCTTGGCGTCGTCGTCGAGGAACTTCGCCAACAGCGGTGTCAGGACCGGGCCCGGACACAGCGCGTTGCAGCGGATCCCCTGGCGGGCGTAGATCACCGCGATCTCGCGGGTCATCGCCAGCACCGCGCCCTTCGACGCGGTGTAGGCGATCTGCGGTGTCGCCGCGCCGAGGTGGGCGACGAACGAGGCGACGTTGACGATGCTGCCGCCGCCGGACTCGAGCAACGCGGGGATGCCCCAGCGACAGCATCGGGCGACACCCGTGACGTTGACGTCGAGCACCCGCTCCCACGTCGCGTCGCTGGTGTTCGTCGGACCGTCGTCGTCACCGGGCGAGATGCCGGCGTTGTTGTAGAGGATGTCGAGCCGACCGAAGGTCTCGACGGCGTGGGCAACCGCGGCCCGCACGCTGTCGTCGTCCGCGACGTCGAGGGCGACGTCCGACGCCTCGCCGCCTGCATCGCGGATGGCCGCCACCGTCGCGCTGCCATCGGCGACGTCGGCAACCACCACTCGGGCCCCCTCACGGCCGAACAGCTCGGCAGCGACGCGCCCGAGCCCGGCCGCCGATCCGGTGATCAGCGCCGTCTTACCTGCCAACCGTCCGTTCATCGCAGACCTCCCGTCATTCGATCGACCAGTGTGGGGCTGCCGACGCCCGGGCGGATCATCGTGACGCGGCGTGCTACAACGACGAGATGGCGGGCCAGGAGCGGCAGTGGCCGGCGTTCGCGACCCGCCGGGTGGGCATCGCGGCGGCGCTGATGGTCCTGCTCGTCGTGGTGGCCGCCGGCACCGGTCTGCCCAGTGACATCCGCGACGGCGTCGCCAGCGGATCCGATGTTGCGGTTCGAGCACTGGTCGGCGGGCTCGTCGGCGCGGCGCTCGGAGTCGGGTTGCTGCTCGGGGTGCGACGCATCGGGTTGGCCGACAGGATCGGGCTGGCCGGCGCGATGGCCGCGGCCCTCGCCGTCCTGACGTTCGCCATGCTGGGCGCGACGGCGATCGTGTCGACGGCGCCACTGCATCCCGAGGCCCCGACCGTCGATGCTGTCGAGCCCAACGCAGCGGTCGACCTGGCGCCCGGCGAGACATCGAGCCGCGGCGAGTCGGGGCCGGTCGGCATGCCCGGCTGGGTGGAAGCGGCGTTGGTCGTGATCGGCATCGTGGTCACGCTGTTCCTCGTCCTCGGTGCGGCCCGCACCCTCTCGGTGCCGAAGCGGCTGCGACTCGGGGTCCTCGGCCGGCGCAACCGACGCGAGGGCGAGGCGCTCTTCGAGGACGTCGACGTCGAGGGGGCAGCTGACGTGTTCGAACGGGCCGCGTCGCTCGATGAAGGCGGCGATCCGCGGCGCCACGATCATCGCCGCCTACGCCCGGCTGCTCGACGGTCTCGGCGACGTCGGCTGTGCCCGGCGAGCGCACGAGGCGCCGGAGGAGCACCTGCGCCGCAGCCTCGTCACGCTCGGCGTCGATCCCGGACACATGCGACTCGTCGTCGACCGGTTCCTCGTCGCCCGCTTCAGCACCCACCCCTTGACGCAGGCCGATGCGGATGCGGTGCGGGCGGCACTGCGCCAGGTGGGCGAGCAGCTGCGTTCGTCGCTCCCCGGACGCGAAGCGGCGATGGCCGCGCCGACGTGAACGAGACGCCGTTCTGGCTGCGCCTGCTCGCCTGCGCCGCGCTGGCCATCCTGCTCATCGCCGTGATCCAGCCGGCGATCGGAGGGTTGCTGTTGCGAACGTTCGCGATCGGAATCGCCCTCGCGATCGGCATCGTCGGCGTCGGCCTGCCCTTGCACCGGCTGGTATCGGCCAGTGCCGCCGGAGGACCGCGCGCTCGGCGGACTCCTCCCAGCCTGCCGCGCGACCTCGACTCGATGGCCGACTCGCTGCGCACCATGCAGCGCGGCGACCGAGTGCCCGAGCAGGTCCTGCGGCCGCTGCGCGTCTCGCTCGAACATCGGCTGCGCGGCCGCCACCACCTCGACCGCGACCGAGCCGAGTGTGACGACGAGCTCCGGCGCCGACTGTCGGGCCGCGCGTACGCGTTGCTCACCACGGTGCCCCCGTTCAACACCAGACCGCTCGTGGTCTCCCGAGACGAGCTCTCGGCTCTCATCGAGGAGATCGAATCGCTGTGAGCGACGTGCGCCCCGCCGCCATCGTGCCGACGCCGACCGAGGCCGCCGACATGGTCGGTGCCGTGGTCGACGAGGTCACCAAGGCCGTCGTCGGCAAACGATCGGCGATCGAGCTGGTCATGGCCGGACTGCTCGCCGACGGCCACGTCCTCCTCGACGACATCCCCGGCGTCGCCAAGACGCTGACCGCCCGCTCGATCGCGACTGCGGCTGGACTGACGTTCTCGCGGGTGCAGTTCACGCCCGATCTGCTCCCGGCGGACATCACCGGGTCCACGGTGCTCGACCTGACCACGCGTGAACCGCGGTTCCGGCCGGGGCCGATCTTCGCGTCCCTCGTGCTCGCCGACGAGATCAATCGCGCTCCGGCCAAGACCCAGTCGGCGCTGCTCGAGGCGATGCAGGAGCGCCAGACCACCGCCGACGGCGTGGCCCACGCCCTCCCGACGCCGTTCCTCGTCATCGCCACCCAGAACCCGATCGAGTCGGAGGGCACCTATCCCTTGCCGGAAGCCCAGCTCGACCGGTTCATCCTGCGGACGTCGATCGGGTTGCCGGCGCGCGGTGACGAGGTCGAGATCGTGCGCCGCCGCCTGGAACGTGGCGTCGACGACGTCCATCTCGACGCGGTCCTCGATGCCGGACAGTTCCACGAGGTGCAGCGGGCGATCGAGCGAGTCGAGGTCGATCCCGTGATCATGGAGTACGTCGTCGATCTGGTCAGGGCGACTCGAGCGGCGAACGAGCTGGCCGTGGGTGCGAGCCCGCGTGGCTCGTTGTCAGTCGTCAAGTTGGCGCGAGCGCGGGCGGTGATCACAGGACGTGACTTCGTGACGCCCGACGACGTCAAGGAGGTCGCCGTCGCCGGGCTCGCCCACCGCGTGGTGTTGACCCCCGAGGCGTGGGCCCGACGTGTCGATCCGGTCGTCGTCGTCCAGACCGCGGTGGAGGTCGTGCCGGCACCGTCGTGGCAGTGATCGAGCCCCGTCGAGACCGCCGCGCGATCGGCTACCTCACGCTGGCGTTCGGCTTCACGCTGCTCGCACTGGTGCGCGGCGAGCCGCTCGACCTCGTCCTCGCGGCCCCGTTCGCCGCGGTGCTCGTCCTCGGCCTGCGCAGCATCCACCCGATCGACGTGACGGTGCTCGTCCGCTACGACACGGCAGTCGCGCTCGAAGGCGACGAGGTCAGGGGAGTGATCGAGGTGGTCCGTCCTCGCGGCATGATCACGACGCTCTCGGTCGATCAGCGCGCCGGTTGGACAGCGGTGGACCCGGCGCCGGCGTTGACGTGGACGCTCGGGCCCGAGGGCGACAAGGTGACCATCCCGTTCGTCGTGCGCGCGGACAGCTGGGGTCGGCACCGCCTCGGCGCGATCCAGGTCTCCCTGCGCCGGGCGCTCGGCGTGACCGTGTGGGAGCTGTTCGCCAACGATCCGGCGTCGTTCGACACGCTGCCGAACCCCCAGCACCTCCGCCAACTGCTCCCGACACCGGCATCGCGATCGTCCGCTGGCGTGCACATCTCTCGATTCGTCGCTGATGGCTTCGACTTCGCCGAACTGCGCCCGTTCGCACCTGGCGATCGGCTGCGGGACGTGAACTGGCGGGCCAGCAGCCGATCCGACCAGCTCCAGACGAACCGCCGGCACCCCGATCGCACCGGCGAGCTGGTCCTCCTCATCGACACCAGCGTCGACGGCGGCAGCATCGCGAGCACGACGGCCCAGGCCGCGCTGACGCGGGCGGCCCAAGCCGCGTGGACCGTCGCCCAACTCCACCTCGGCGTGCAGGACAGCGTGGGGCTCGCCGCCCAGGGGCGCATCATCACGCAGCTGCGGCCCCGCAGCGGTGACCGCGCCCGCTACGAGCTGCTGGACACGCTGCTCACGATCGGCGGCCTCGTCGCTGCCGGCGAGGGCGCCTACGTCCGCCAGCCGCTCAGCCGCCTTCCCCCGAACGCCCTGCTCCTCGCGCTCACCTCGCTCGTGGACCAGCGGTTCTCATCTGACGTCCTCGCCTTGCACCGCGCCCGGCGGCCCATCATGGTCGTGCAGATCGTCCTCGACGACCTCTACCCCCCAGCGGCAGATGACGCCGATGCGATGGCCCGACGGATCTTCTCGCTCCCGATCGCCGACCGCCACGACGAGCTCGTCGCCGCAGGCGTGCCCGTCGTCCAGTGGAACAACGACAGCCAGCTCGGCGGGGTCGTCGACGGCCTCGCACGCTTGCACCGGCAGACCCGGGTGATGCGCTCGTGAGGAGGATCGACGTCCGTGTCGTGGGCAGCGCGATCCTCGCCGGCGTCGTCATCCTGATCGCCCCGTTGGCGGTCGGAGGCGCCGTCCTCGCCCTCGGCGTCGTGAGCGCGATCCTCACCGTCCGGTCGGTGGTGCGCAGCAGCGAGGGCGAGGTGACCACCGCGATCGTCGCCGGCGGCGTGCTCACCGCGGTGGCCCTCGGCGACGGACACCTCGCGGCGATCGCCTGCGGCGCCGGCGTGTTCGCGGGATCCGAGATCGCCGCGCTCGGCCGTCGCTTCGCCGTGGGCCGAGACGCTCCCACCGCACCCGAGGTCGCGATCACCGCCACGACCGTTGCGGTCGGCGTCGTCGTCGGTGCCGCGATCGCGGTCGTGGCCAGCGTGCGGGCCAGCCCGGCCATCGCCAACGTCGCGCTCGTCGCCGCCGTCCTGCTCGGCCTGGTGCTGCTGTTGGCGCGCCGCCGGCGCGTCGAGTGATCGAACTGCCGCATCTCGGACCCGGCGCGCACGATGATCGCGACGAGGGCGGCGACGGAGCGGCATGTGAGCGACACTGCGTGCGATGAGCGAGTCACGGTCGGCGATCGGACGCCGAGTCGTCGTCACTGGCCTGGCCGGATCTGGGAAGAGCACGTTCGCCGTCGCGCTCGCGGCGAAGACCGGCTTGCCGGTCATCCACCTCGACCTGTGCTTCTGGAAGCCCGGCTGGGTGGCGCCGTCGGAGGCCGAGTGGCGCGAGACGCAGCGAGTCGTGCTCGCCGGCGATGCGTGGATCGCCGACGGCAACTACCACGAGACGCTCGATCTCCGGCTTGGACGCGCCGACACCCTCGTGGTCCTCGACATGCCGTGGTGGCGCTGTTCCGGGCGGGCCCTGCGGCGCGGGTTCCGCATGCCCGGCGAGTTGCCGCCAGGGTGCGACTACTCGGCCTGGGCCCGATGGCGCGACGAGTGGCTCCTGGCCGGTCGGATCTGGCAGAAGCGGCACTCGGAACCGGAACGAGAGCGCGAGGCCATCGCGGAGCACGGCCGGCACGTGGCTGTCCACGTCCTCAGGTCCCGGCGGGCGGTCAGCGACCTGCTGGACCGCGTGGATGCCGATCGGGCGATCGGCGACGACGAGTGATCGGGCCGCCCAGCGCGGAGGGGCGACCTAACATCGGCGGATGGGACGCGCGAACGCCGCGCGGCCGCGACGGGATGGCGTCACGACTGCAGGAACGGCGCGTCGGAACGGGTCTGCCGTCAGGCCTGGTCCGCTCCTCGCGAGGTGGGGTCGGGCCGGCAACGCAGCGATCAGCGGGCTGCTGGCCCCCGCCGTCCAGCGCAAGGAGGCCGACGGTGAGGAACCGGCCGCGTTGCTCACCCCTCCGCAAGTCGCACATGCCAAGAGCTTCTACCGGGCCCAACCGACGCGCTACACCCCGGCGATCCTCGCCGAGCTGCGGACGGCCGTCGGGCTCGACCCGGCCGGCGGCGTCGACGACGCGCTCGTCGCGGCGGTCGCCGAGTGGCAGTCGACGAACGGCGCCGCCAACCTCCCGCTGAAGGTCGACGGGATGGCCGGTCCCCGCACGTTGCCGCGGATCTTCCAGCACGGCCTCAACGTCACCGGCCAGGGCGAGCAGTTCGGCGGCGAGGTGCAGACGGGCGTCGTGGACGCGTGGGCGGCCTTGGCGACAGCCGAGGCGTGGCGCGACATGTTGGTGGAGATCGTCAACCGCCGCCTGGCCGCGGCGGGTGTTCCGACCGTCAAGCCGGCGTTCGACGAGAACGAGAACAACCTCGGCAGCTTCAACTTCCCCAGCTGGGCCATGCGTCTGGGGCGCAAGGCGCTCGACGTGCCGTCGATGACGCAGGACGAGGCCCGCGCGCTCGCCGACACCGTCTACCACGAGGCCCGGCACACGGAGCAGTGGTACCGGATGGCGCAGCTCCGTGGCGTCCAGGGGCTGTCACCGGAGGGCATCGCCGCGGAGCTCGGCATCCCTGGGCCGATCGCCAAGCTCGCCAAGGACGACCCGCTGGAACGGGGCTCGATGCAGGCGCTGATCGCGCAGGGCTGGTGGGACAGCGTCTACGGCGGAGGCAGCGCCCACCGTGACGCGGTGCTCACCGAGCTCGACCGGGCCGGGACGGCGCTGGCCGCGGCGCAGGCCCGCTTCGACGCCGATCCGTCGCCGGCCAACCAGGCGGCGTTGGACGCCGCGACCGCCCGGCGCCAGCGGTCCATCGAGGGACACGAGGATCTGCCGGAGGAGAACGACTCGTGGGCGACGGGTCCCGCCGCGGCAGCCGGCATCACCGGCGGCACGCCGGCGCCGCCGCCGCCGGCCGACGGTCCCGCCCACGACGTTGCTCCCGAGAACGATCTGCCGGCGGGCGGGCCGTGACGGGCTTGGCCGACGCGATCGCTCGGCTGCGCGAGGCGGCCGGCGCCGGTGGGCCCGATGGTCCGCTCGACAGCGATGGCAGCTGGACGTCGTTCGTGCGGGTGGAGCGGGAACCGAGCGTGGTCTCCGCCGTCCCGGACGAGGCCCTGACCACGGGCGAGCTGGAAGCGATCCTCGGTGCCGCCAAGCGGCTGCCCCGCAACCCGTCGGGTGGTGCTCGAACCGTGCTCTTCACCGACACCCTGCCCGCGGATGGGGAGTCGGGCGCCACGGTGCTCGCCGAGATCGACGACGACGACCGAGTGCTCCGACTGCTCATCCGCCCGGACTCGTACTGAGCAGGTTCCGAGCGTCCTCGAGGACGAGCCTGGCGTTCACCTCGCCGGGGCCAATTCGTCGCTGGTCCGCGGGAGCGACTGTCACACTGGCCGGGCGGCCAGGGAGGACACGATGGCGACGAGCAAGGCGACGGACAGCTATGACCGCGACGTGCGGCGGGCGCGTGAGGCCAAGGCGCTGTACGGCGACGAGTTGCTGAGCATCCCCGGCGTCCACGGTGTCGGCATCGGCTACAAGCGCAAGGGCAATCGCCGCACGAAGGAGATCGCGCTGGTCGTGCACGTCCAACGCAAGCGACCGCTCGACGCGATCGACGTCGCCCAGCGCGTCCCGCGCGCGTTCACGTTCCACTCGCGCGGAGCAGCAGGACATCGCGGTCCCGACCGACGTCCGGGAGGTCGCGCCCCGGCCGAGGAGGTGCGCTGCGCGACGTGTGACACCGACTTCGGTGACCGGGTGCGACCGATCCCTGGCGGCTTCAGCGTGGGCCTTTCCTCCCAGCCGGGGGGCACGCTCGGTGGCTGGGTGTGGGACTCGGTGAACGACCAGACCGTGCTGATCAGCAATCACCACGTGCTCGGGGGGAGTGCCGGCTCGACCGTCATCCAGCCGAGCATCGGCGACGGCGGCTCGGCGCCGGCCGACACGATCGGCGCGGTCGTGCGCGCCGGGACGTTCGACGCCAGCATCGCCCGGGTCTTCGACGGGCGCGACGTGAGGTCAGAGATCAGGTGCAGCACTGACGCCGTCTTCGAGGTCGCCGACGCGACCATCGGGATGGAGATCGAGAAGGTCGGTCAGACGACCGGGCTGACGTGTGCGCTCGTCGAGCTGATCGACTACGACAGCGGCCACTACGGCTCGCACGCCGATCTGTGGATCGACGGCGACGGCTCCAACTTCTCCGAGGGCGGCGACTCCGGTTCGCTGTACGTCGAGCGGAGTCACCCCGAAGGCCGGTCGTGGAAGCGGGTGGTCGGGATCCACTGGGGCGGGAGCGGCGATGACGGCGTTGGACACCCCATCCGCGCCGTGTTCCAGGACTTGCAGGTGACGACGGTGTGCGCCGGCCTCTTCGAGGCACTGCTGGAAGCGGTCTTCGGCGGTCGTTCTGAGGAGCGCGACGAGCGCGAGGGGACCGACCTCGAACCTCGACGCGACACCCGTCGGAGCGGGTTGGCCCGAGACCTCGAGGAGCGCTTCATGGCGACGCCGCTGGGTGCCAGCGTCGCCGCCTTGATCAGTGAGCAACGGGCCGCCCTCGTCCGGGTGCTGATGACGGGTGACGGACGACGAGCCGCCGTCGCGCTGCTGCGCCCGTTCGTGGAGCAGGCCGTCACGACCGACGACGTGCTCGAACGGCCGCTCGACGACGAGGACCTGGACAACGTCCGACGCTTGCTCAAGGTGGTGAGGCGCACTGCTCCCGAGCTCGAACCGGTGGTCGCGTTCGGTGAGGTGGTGCTCGAGGGAGCACGCGGAGTGACCGTCGGCCAGCTGTTGGAGCGGGACCTTCCGAGGCCAGCCAGGAAACGACCGCCTCGCGCCAAGACCTGACGCGGAGGTCTGCACCGCCACCGCCGGCGCACGCCCGGTCGGATGTATCAGACGAGCAACGCGCCGCCACTGAAGCCCGTGATGAGCGTCAACTCCCTCCGACTGCTGTGCGCACTCGCACGAGGCAGGGGCCGGTCATGACTGCGCTGCCCCCGCCGCCCGCGCCATCCCCGCCGCCGCCCCCGCCAGTGCGGGCCACGCTGCCGCCACCACTGCCTGCGGCGAGGGCGGCCGCCTCGTTGATCGAGCAGATCAGGCCGGCCGCACGCACGGTTCGCGTGACGGCCAAGCGCCCATCTCATTGCCCGACGTGGCTGTGGTCATTGTCGAGCAGTCAACCGGAAGCCGTGCTGGGCGCTGAGCGGTATCAGCTGACATGGGACGAACCGGCTGACCTGCCGTCACCTGACGACGCCGACGTCGACCTGGAGCTGGAGCATGTGCTGGCGTCGGGCGAAGGCGACATCAGCTGGACGCAGCAGGCGTTCGCCGTCGTGCGGGCCGGCGACGACGTCGTGTACCAGGCTCGCTGGACGCCTCGCGGACGGCGACCGATGCAGGTGACGAGGCCCGAGCCGGGATCGGTTGCTCAGGTCTCCATCGGCAGTGCGGGATCGGCGGCCCACTCACTGAGGGAGTTGTCGTAGACGGCCACGTCATCGTGGCCCAGCAGGTGCAAGACGAAGGCGTCGCTGGAGGCGGCGATCCCGCCGCCGCAGTACGTGATGATCCGCTCGTCCCGGCCGGCCACGGCGGCGAACGCGGCTCGCAGGTCGTCCAGCGGACGGTAGCGGTGGGTGGCGGGGTCGACGAGCTCCATCGCAGGGACGTTGGCCGATCCGGCGATGTGGCCGGGCCGGGCGTAGGGCTGGGTCTCACCGCGGTGTTGCGCTCGATCGAGGGCGTTCACGAGGCAGGTCTCACCGCTCTCGATGGCCGCCGCGACCGTGTCCTTGCCGACGAACAGGTCGGGTCGGGGGCGGGCGGTGAAGGTCGTCGGCGGCCAGTCCGGCGCCTGGGTCGAGGTGGCTCGACCATCCGTGGTCCACGCCCGCCATCCGCCGTCGAGCACCGCGGCGGCGTCGAAGCCGAAGGCCCGCAGCATCCACCACACGCGGGCCGCCCACATGTTCACGCGGGAGTCGTAGAGCACGACCCGGTTCGTGTCGCCGACACCGAGCGCGCCCATCGCCTGGGCGAACTGCTCGGGGGTGGGCAGCGTGAAGCGCAGCGGCGATCGTGGATCGGACAGGTCGCCGGCGAGGTCGGCGAAGGCGCTGCCGGGGATGTGGGCCTGCTCCCACGCGGCGCGTCCGCTCTCGACGGTGTAGCCGCCCCCCGACTGCGGCGCGAGGAGGACGGTGCAGTCGAGGACGCGGAGGTCGGCCTGGCCCAGCTGTGAGGCCAACCAGGAGGTCGAGACGAGGGCATCCATGACCACGAGCCTCTCAGCGATCGACCGAGCGCGCCAGGGATCGGCACCACTCACCCGTGTCGTCAACCGCCGCTGGCGCGATGACCTCGGTCCCGCCGTTGTTCGGTGCCGGTCATCCGGACGGTCGGCGTGGAGGGCCAGCTCTTGTGGTTGGTGCCGGCGAGGTGGAAGCTCACCTGATGCAGCTCGAGGAGACAACCCCGGTCGTCCAGGTCACGGCACGGCCGGGCGACGTGGTCCTCGACCCCTCACGCACTGCAGTGATCGTCGTCGACATGCAGCACGACTTCGCCGCGCCGCAAGGCATGTTCGCTCGCGCCGGCATCCCGGTCGACGGCATCCAAGCAGTCGTCGAGCCCACCCGCCGGGTGCTCGACACCGCCCGCCGAGCAGGGATCGTCATCGTCTACTTGGTCATGCAGTTCGACGCGGACCTGTCCAACTTGGGGCCGGCGACAGCACCCAACCGTCAACGCCACCTCGCCCTGGGCGTCGGCCAGGAGATCGACGCTCCCGACGGCACGCGCAGCCGCATCCTGGTCGAGGGCTGCTGGAGCACGAGGATCGTCGACGAGCTGGCCCCGCAGCCCGGCGACGTCGTCGTCGCCAAGCATCGCTACAGCGGCTTCTTCGAGACCGACCTCGACGCCATCCTGCGACAGCTGGGCATCACGACCCTCGTCTTCACCGGCTGCACCACCAGCGTGTGCGTCGAGTCGACGCTGCGCGACGCGTTCTATCGGGACTACCACTGCCTCCTGCTCACCGACTGCTGCGCCGAAGCGATCGGGAGCGACCTGTCGAGGACGAACCACGACGCCACGCTGGCCGTGGTCGAGGCCCTGTTCGGCTGGACCACCGAATCGGATCGCCTCGTCGCGGCCCTCACCTCGACGACGATCGACAGCGCCAGGTAGCCGCCGCGCCTCGTCACACGGTGCCGAGCTGGCCGTGCGGCCGCTCGTCACGACCCGATGAACATCGGGGGTCAGGCACGGCGGGCAGTCGGTGGGCGGCCGGTCGGCGTGGTACGCAGGGCGCTGGCCGTGGGTGAAGGAGCCGTGATGGCGCAGCAGCAGTTCTCGGGTGTGATCGAGCTCGACGTGCGGGACTCGACGCCCGACTGGACGCCGTTCGTCGCCCCGACCGCCCCGCAAGGGTCGCCGAACGTCCTGGTCGTCCTGTACGACGACACCGGCCTCGCGGCGTGGTCCCCGTACGGCGGTCGGATCAACATGCCGACGCTCGACCGGTTGGCCGCCGGTGGCCTGACGTACTCGCAGTGGCACACGGTGGCGCTGTGCGCACCGACTCGGTCGTGCTTCCTGACCGGCCGCAACCACCACCAGAACGGCTGCGCCAACATCTCGGAGATCGCGTCGGGGTTCCCCGGCTACAACTCGCACATCCCGATGGAGAACGCCTTCTTGGCCGAGGTCCTGCGCCAGCGGGGTTGGAACACGTTCTGGGTCGGCAAGAACCACAACATCCCGATCGATGAGTGGGCCATGGGCGGCTCCAAGCGGAACTGGCCGCTCGCTCGTGGGTTCGACCGCTTCTACGGGTTCCTCGGCGGCGAGACGAACCAGTGGTATCCCGACCTCACCCAGGACAACCAGTTCATCGATCAGCCGTACCTGCCCGAGGACGGCTACCACCTGTCGAAGGACCTCGCCGACAAGGCGATCTCGTTCATCCGTGACTCCAAGCAGTCCGACCCCGACAAGCCGTGGTTCACGTTCTTCTGCCCCGGCGCCAACCACGCGCCGCACCACGCCCCGCAGGAGTGGATCGACAAGTACAAGGGCGTCTTCGACGACGGCTACGAGGCCTACCGCGAGTGGGTCCTGCCCCGCATGATCGAGCGCGGCATCCTCCCCGAGGGCACGAGATCACCGACCTCAACCCGATGCCCGAAGGCACGTTCAGCCCGGGCGACTCCGTGCTGCCGTGGGACTCGTTGTCGGACGCCGAGAAGCAGCTGTTCTCACGGATGGCCGAGGTCTACGCCGGCTTCTCCGAGTACACCGACCACCAGGTCGGTCGGATCATCGACTACCTCGAGCAGTCCGGCCAGCTCGACAACACCATCGTCATCTACGCCGCTGACAACGGCGCCTCCGGTGAGGGCAGCCCGACGGGCTCCGTCAACGAGAACAAGTTCTTCAACGGGTTCCCGGACGACATCGAGGAGAACCTGACGATGCTCGACAAGCTCGGTGGCCCCGACACCTACAACCACTACCCGACCGGCTGGGCCGCCGCCTTCTCGACGCCGTTCCGGATGTTCAAGCGGTACTCGTACCTCGGTGGCGTCTCGGACCCGCTGGTCATCCACTGGCCGGCCGGGATCACGGCCGCCGGCGGCGTCCGCGACCAGTACCACCACGTCATCGACATCGTCCCGACGATCCTGGACTGCTGCGGCATCGAGATGCCCGACGCCGTCAACGGCTTCACCCAGACGGCGCTGCCGGGCACGTCCATGCGCTACACGTTCGAGGACGCCGACGCCCCGACGACCAAGACCGTCCAGTACTACGAGATGATGGGCACCCGCGCCATCTACAAGGACGGCTGGCGCGCCGTCACCGTCCACGGTCCCCAGCCGATCAACCGGGGCCACTTCGACGACGACGTGTGGCAGCTGTTCCACATCGCCGTCGACCGCGCCGAAGCCCACGACCTCGCCGACCAGGAGCCGGAACGGCTCGCCGAGATGATCGCGTTGTGGAACAGCGAAGCGGAGAAGTACAACGTGCTCCCGCTGTCGGACCTCGGCGTCGTCGGCGTCACCGCACTCGAGTTCAAGGTCCCGGTGCCGCCGAGCGGCGTGTACACCTACTACCCGGACACCCTCGAGGTCCCCGAGCGCAGCGCCGCCAACACCCACGGGGTCTCGTACCGGATCCTCGCCGAGGTCGACCTCACCGACGACGCCGAAGGCGTGATCATGGCCCACGGCTCGCGCTTCGGTGGCCACGCGCTGTTCATCAAGGACCACCGCCTCCACTACGTCTACAACTTCCTCGGCATCCCACCCGAGCAGCACCTCGTCAGCGACGGCACCCTCACCGCCGGCAAGCACATCCTCGGCATCGACTTCGCCAAGGAGTCCGCCGGTGAGCACGGCGAATCCCACGGCACCGCCACCCTCTACATCGACGACCAGGCCGTGGCGACCGACGCCATCCGCACCCAGACGGGTCACTTCACGCTGTGCGGGGAAGGCATGTGCATCGGCGTCGACAGCGGCGACAACGTCTCCAAGGAGTACGGCTACCAGTTCCCGTTCACCGGCGGGACCATCGCGCAGGTCGAGTTCCACGTCGCCGACGACGCCTACATCGACGTCGAGAAGCACCTCGAAGCAGCTTTCGCCCGCGACTGACCCACCCGCCCGGCCGAGACGCCGCTCGACGATGCGACAGGCCGGCCAGATCCAGCCGACGGTGACTGGCCGACGCTGCCGTCTCCGATGATGTCGGGATCTTCGGCCATGACCTTGGTGTAGGTGCACGTCGCCACTGGCCTGCTGACGATGGCGGTGGTGGACGGGTTCAGCGTTGGGTCGCGTGGCCCATTGACCTCAACTCGTCGCCGACCGAGTCCTGGACGCGGATGAACGTCAGCTCGTGGCGGTTGTGGTGCAGGTGGAGCACGCGCCCACCAGGGATGGCCTGGAACTCGCGCACCACGCCCTGGTCGGTGACACCCTGGAACTTGATCGTGCAGATGACGTTGCGAACGGCGCCGGCGTCGAGCCACCGCTGCACGAGCCCGAGCAGGCGCGGTGGGTAGCAGATGATGTCGCTGCACAGCCAGTCGACAGGCGCTTCGCGGCGAGGGTCGAGTGCGAACGCCGAGCCCTGCTGCCAACGGACGTGGGGCATGCGTCCGACGTGGTCGGCCAGCGGCGCCTTGTCGACCGCCAGGACCGACGCTGCCGGTCTGCGCCAGCAGCCACGTCCATCCGCCCGGGCTGGCGCCGAGGTCGAGGCACGTCTCGCCCGCCCGTCGGCCAGCGACGCATCCGCACGAACGACTCGTACAGCTTGAGGTAGGCGCGACTCGGCGGGCCCTCACGGTCCTCGATCAGCTGCGGCTCGCCGTTCGGAAAGGGGCTCGAGCAGTCGCCGGCCGCGAGCAACAGGTCGGGTGTGAGCAACGTCCACGACCCGAGCGGCGCGTCCGGCGCAGCCCCACCGATCGGCACCGGCTTGGCCGACACCGACGGCAGCTTCTCGGCGATCAGCCTCGCTCGTCCACCGTGGAGCGGCGCGTACAGCGCCCAGTTGCGTTGACGATCACGCAGCTCCTTGGCGGCGTGACCGATCGACGTGATCGGGATCTGCTCGACGTTGCGCCACACGTTGGCTGCCCACACCGATTCCATCGGGTCGTCTGCACTGACCACCAGTCGCCCGTGCGGATGCTGCGAGCCGCGTCGGCCGGCCGCCGCCATCTCGTCGCGCAGCTCGTGTTCGAAGTCGACGGGGGCGAGGTAGCCGGTGAGGCTCACTCGGTCATCCTGTCCACGCCATGATCCTGGTTCCCAGACGACGCTGCCTGCACCGCTTTGGTCGCGTCCTTCCGTCGATCCGCCGGTCGGATCGCGACCAAAGCACGAGTGCGGCTACGCCTGCGGATTGACCGGGGCGTCGGGCGGATCTGGCGGCAGCGGATTCGGTTCGTCGGGCACGGTCGGCTCGGGCGGGTCGTCCGGAACGGGCCGCTCGGGCAGGTCCGGGTCGGGCACGATGGGTGGAAGATCGGGATCGCTCATGGATCGCCTGTACCCATTGCATGAGCGTGAAGCCTCTCCAGTAGCCGGGCGGCTTCACCGACGCCGACCTGACCACCCGAACCGCACGATTGACGATCGATCGAAAGGCCACCCGATGAACGAGCGCAGCGCCAAGGACGTGGTCGCCGAGATGTTCGAACGTCAACGAGCCGGCGATGACGAGGTCCTCGATGACCTCGTCGCCGACGACATGGTCAACCACGCCGCCGGCCCGCAAGGTCGCGCCGGACTGAGGCTCATCCTGGCGGCGATCGACCACGACCTCGGACCGGTCACCGTCGAGCAACACCACCTGATCGGTGACGGCGATCTCGTCGCCCAGCACCTCACGCTCCACGGCACGCATCGGGCTTCGACGATGCCGCTCCTCGCCGGCCTGGATGTGTCCGACTGCGCTGCGGCATGGTCGTTCATCCACATCTGGCGCGTCGACAACGGTCTGATCGTCGAGCACTGGGCATGCCGCGACGACATGGGCCTCCGGGAGCAGCTCACCACCTCGCGACGCCAATCCTGAACGCACCGTCCGTGTCCGAGTCCGGCGGGAGCGGATGCGGCTGCCAGTCGGCTCACGCGGTGGGCGCCGGGCCCTTCGATGAGGTCGACGTCGTTGGCGCGCATGGTCGTGCCACAGTGGGCGCAGCGGAGCTCGACGTGGCTGATCTCGCCGCAGGCGCGGTGGCGGTAGAGCACCGGCGGGCCGGCGCCGTCGTCCGCCCAGCGGTCGCCCCAGGCGACCATCACCATGAGCAGGTCGACGAGCTCGCGCCCCTTGTCGGTGAGCACGTACTCGTCGCGAGGAGGTCGGTCGTGGTACTGGCGCCGGTCGAGCACGCCAGCCTCGACGAGCCGCTTGAGGCGTTCGCTGAGGACCTTGCGCGAGATGCCGAGGTCGGCCTGGATCTGGTCGAAGCGGGCGATGCCGACGAACACATCGCGCAGGATCAGCGGCGACCACGGCTCGCCGATCACATCCAGGGTGCGGGCGATCGAACAGGCGGCCAGGTCACCGAACGTCGTGCGCTGCATCTCGATCCTCCGACTGAGGGGTTCCCTCAAGGAACCCGCTGTGCTACGTTGCGTGCACGCTAACAGTTCCCTGAAGGAACTCTTGATGTGGAAGTGAGAGGCACATGGCAACGACGACATCGATCCCGCAGGGAGACCTGCGGCTCCTGGACACGGACCTGGCCCAGCGGCTGCTCGGCTCGAGCATCCCAGCTCGGCTCGCGTACGTGGCGATCGACGGCACGCCACGAGTGGTGTCGACCTGGTTCGAGTGGACGGGGGACGCCGTCGTCATGGCCACCTACCTCGCCGGAACTGCTGCAGGCATCCGCCACCCTGCGGCCCGCGTCGCAGCGCTGCGGGCGAACCCGACCGTGGCCCTGACCATCGACACCGAGACGTCGCCGCCCCAGAGCATCACCATCCGGGGCCGAGCCGAGATCGACGAGATCGACGGGCTCGCACCCGAATACGCCTCGGCCGCCCACCGCTACCTGGGTGACGCCGCTGCGGGCATGCTCGCCGCGATGGACCAGCCCGGCACGACACAAGCCCGCATCGCGGTGCGACCCGAATGGGTCGGCCTGCTCGACTTCGCCGAGCGCCTCCCCAGCACCCTCGGCGGCGTCCAGGAGGCGGCGTCATGAGCCCGGTCACCGACGACCAGGTCCGTGCGCTCGCCGCCACCGCGGTGCCGTACAGCCTCGTGCTGCTGTGGTGGGGCGACGACCGGTTCCAAGACGGCGCGGACGCCATCGAGGCTGCTCACCAGCGGCGCATGGTGTCGCTGCGCGCCGAGGGTGTGATCGCCATCCTGTGCCCCGTCGGCTCCGACACGCTCGCCGGCATGGCCATCCTCGATGTTCCTCCCGAAGAGGCCCGCGCCGTCATGGCCGACGACCCGTGCGTGAGCGCCGGGATGATGCGCGTCGACGTCCACCCCTGCCACAGCTTCGCCGGCGACACCCTGCCGATCCCGCGCACACCGTGACGGTCCGACTGAACCCGCAGCCCGCCGCCGCTGTCAACGTCGTTCGCCAGTGGGGTGACGGCACGCTGCTGGTTCCTGACCGAGGGGACGTCCTGCCCTGGGAGCTGGCGGTGCAGCACCTGGCCGGCGCGTCGCTGTTCTGGCAGGTGGCCCAACGCCCCGACGGCCACTCACACGTCCGTCCCGTGTTCGCCGTCGAGAGCGACGGCGTGCTCTGCTCGACCACGTCCGCCGGCGCCCGCAAGACCGGGCTGCTCGGGCGTGATCCGCAGTGCTCGCTCGCAGCGTCGACCGACGGCATCGACCTCGTCTGCGAAGCGGTCGCGGTCGCCGTTGACGAACCGGACCACCTCGAACGGGTCGCCAACGCCTACCACCGCAAGTACGGCTGGCCCGTCACCGTCACCCACGCCGGCGCCTTCGACGCCCCCTTCGCGGCCCCGGCAGCCGGCCCGCCGCCGTACCAGGTGTTCGCGTTCGAACCAACGACCGTGTGGGCATTCGGAACCGACGACCGGTACGCAGCTCTCTCGACCCGCTTCGACTTCCGCCCCTGACGTCGACGATGCGGACCTCGCCCGATTGCGCGCAACACGGTCGACGAAGGACCTGCGGTCAACGGCCCGGGCGGTGTCCGCCATCACGGACCTGCGACCTCGACGTCGTTGCCGGATGGCCGAGCACGCGTCTCCGTCGAGCAGGATCGGCTTGTGCTGACCGTGCTGCGTGGTCTGCCCGGCTCCGGGAAGAGTGCTGTCGCAGACGCGCTCGCACCTCGGCTGAACGCCCCGGTGCTGTCGGTCGATCCGATCGAAGCGGCGATCTGGCGGGCCGGCATCGAGCCGTCGTTCGAGACCGGGGTTGCTGCGTACGAGGTCGCGGCGGCGGTGGCACAGGAGCAGCTGAGACTCGGCCATGACGTCGTCGTCGACGCGGTGAACGCCTACCTCGTGATCCATGCCCTGTGGAAGCGGATCGCCGACCGCTCACGTCGCGCGATGGCGGTCGTCGAGGTCGTCTGCTCGGATTCCGACCTGCACCGGCGCCGGCTCGAAGGGCGAGCGAGGGACATCGACGGGTTCCCCGAACCAACGTGGGACGAGGTGATCGAGAAGCAACGGGACTGGCAGCTTTGGCCCGGCCCGTGCCTGGTGCTCGACAGCGTTGAACCGCTGACGGCGAACGTCGAGCGGGCCATGCGCTACCTCAACAAGTCCGAGCCATAGCCGCCCCCCGGCGATCGAGGACGAAACCGTGCCGGCCGGTCGATCTGTCTGCACACTTCAGCGGCGGCCCATGGGACCACGCCGCCCTCGTTGTGATCGTCGAGGAAGCTGGCGCGTGCTACAGCGACCTCCTCTGTGGACGCCGGCTCGACACCCGCACCGCGCTCTTCACCACCGACGAGATGCACTCAGCACCCATCTGAGATCACAGCCGCCGCATTCATCGCCCGGCGGTCGAGGACGCGTGGAGCCGGGACGTCTGGCTGTGGTCATCGGCGGTCCAGCGCATTGTCGAGGAGCGCACGTACGTCGTCGTTGTGTTGGCCGTAGACCGGACCTGGACTGCGCACCTGACCGGGCGTGCGCGAGAGCACGAAGCGCGGTCCTTCGACGAGGACGGGACCGAGAAGCGGGTGCGTGACCCACACGTAGTGGCCGCGGTGGACGAGTTGAGGATCGGCCAGGCATTCGGGGCTGTTCTGCACCTGGTGGGCGGGGATGCCGAGACTCCTGCAACTCGTCTTGGAGTGCCGAGGCGTCACGGGTACTGGTGCGGGCCGTGATGATCTCGTCGAGCTCGTCGTGGCGCTCGTGGCGCTGGCTCGATGAGAGGGAGGCGAGGTCGGTCCGCTCGAGCCACGACGTCAGCGCCTGCCAGTCGGCGTCGGTGGCGCAGGCGATCGCGATCCAGGTGTCGGTCCCGGCCGCTGGGTAGGTGCCATGCGGGGCCATCACGGGGTCGCGGTTCCCGCGCAGCGCGAACGGGCGTCCGTTGACCTCGGCATCCAGCAACGCGGTCGCCTGCAGGTGCATGGAGCACTCGGCCTGCGAGAGGTCGAGGTACTGGCCCTCGCCCGTGCGGTGGCGGTGCTCGAGGGCGGCCAGCAAGGCGGCCAGCGCGAAGCGTGGCGACACGACGTCCGTGTAGGCGCTGTACGGCCCGGTCGGGGCACGGTCGGGCCAGCCGGTGGTGCTGGAGAACCCGAACATCGCGCTGGTCAGGTTGCCGAGGCCCTGGATCGCGAGCGTCCCCGTCTGGCCCTGCAGGCAGCTCGACAACATGACGATGCTGGGGTTGACGGCGCGGATCCGGTCGTAGCCGAAGCCCATGCGGGCGAAGGCGCCGGCGGAGAAGCTCTCGATGAGGACGTCCGCCCATCGCACGAGCTGCCAGACGATGTCGTGCGAGGCCGGATCCGCGAGATCGAGCTCGATGCCGAGCTTCCCGGCGTTGCAGTTGGCCCACAGCCCACTCCCTTCGAGCGGGAACTGGCCGCTGTCGGGGTGGAACGGGCCCGCGGTGCGGGCGACGTCGGGATGCGTGTGGCTCTCGACGTGGACGACGGTGGCGCCGAAGTCGGCGAGGAGGCGCCCGACGTGGGGCCCGGCAACCGACCAGGTCATGTCGAGCACACGCAGGCCGGCGAGCGCAGCGCCGTCGCTGGCGTCGCCGACGTCGACGTCGACGCCGCCGGCGGCACGGACGGGCGGGCGCGGCCGCGTCGCCGTCCCCGAGGCGCGGGGCCGGTCCCAGCGGTCGCAACGGCGTCGCCGAGGCCACGACGAAGCGGCCTGGATGACGGAACGCCGCGTCGATGCCCGGCTGCTGGATGACATCCCAGAACCGACGGGCGGCCAGATGGCCATTGCCCATCACCTCGACAGTGCTCGAGACGGGCGCCAACATCACCCGCCGCCGCGCCGCCTCGGCCACGAGGTAGGCCCGGGTGCGGGTGGTGGTGAACGCGCTGATCACTGCGCACAGCCGATCGATCTCCGCGGGCAGCACGGCACCGGTCGCCAGACCCTGGTTCAGCTCGAGCCACGGCGTGTCACGCGTGGCCTCGTCGCAGCCGCCCTCCTCCCAGATCCACTGGAACAGGTTCGCGGTGAAGTGGGCCAATGCCGGTCCGAAGGAGAACGTGATGCTGACGGCTCCGTCGGCCGCCGGATACGTCCACTGCAGCTTCAGCTCGCCGTAGTCAAGGCCGTCACCGCAGCGGCGCATGTTCGGCGTTCCCCACGCCTGGTTGAGGGCATGGCTGAAGGAGGACTGCAGGCACGAGACCTGGGCCGACACGTCGACGAGCTGACCGCGACCCGATCGCCGGCGCTCGGCCAGCGCGGTCAGCGCTCCGACTGCCATGTCGGCCGCGCCGTGCAGGTACGCCTGGGGCGACCCCCAACGCAACGGGGCCCGGTCGGCGTCGCCGATCAGCGCAGCCCCACACCCAGCAGCGCAGACGATGAGATCCGATGCCGCCCAGTTCGCCTTGGGCCCATCGAGCCCGAACGGGGACAGCACCACGACCACCAAGCCCGGGTTGACCGCGGCGAGCTCGTCGTAGGCGAACGGCATCTCGATCGGCCGGCCCGTCCACAACAGGACGTCGCTCTCCGCGACGAGCTCGTCGAGGCGCGACCGTCCGGCGGGAGTCGTGAGATCGGCCACCACCGAGCGCTTGCCGCGGTTGTACGCCCAATGCCACAAGCCGGTGTCGGGGCCTGGTCGATCCCCCGCGAACGGTGGACACCGACGTGCGGAGGAACCGTCGGGCGGTTCGACCAGCAGCACCTCGGCACCGAGCTGAGCGAGCATCAATCCGGCGAGCTGGCCGCGTTCGTCGGTGCAGTCGATCACACGACACCACGACAGCATCCACATACCCCCTCTTGGCATCACGGACTCCACCGGGTCTAGTACAAGGGCCCCCCAAGACGTGCTCCGGCGAGTGCAACCGGGCGCGCGTTCGCGGACGAGCGGCTCGTCAGGTCCCGTAGGCCGCGTCGGCGCGGGCGCGTTCTTGTGGTGTCGGCTCGAGCCCGTGCCGTGCTCGCAGTTCGTCGGCCCGGCGTTGCAGTTGGGTGGCGTCGACCTGCCGCTGCTGACGGCAGGCGGTGTCAGCAGCGAACTCGAGGGCGAGCACGAGGGGCAGCGGGAGGGGATGGACTTCGGCCCGTCGGATGGCTTCTTCATGGTGGGCGCCTGCGCGATGGTCGTCGCCAGCGCGCGCTGCGACCTGGCCGAGCAATGCGTGGCTCAGGATGACGAATCGCTCGAACCCGACCGGGGTGTGGACGTCAAGTGACGCGGTGAGCGCGGTCGAGGCGTGCTCGAGGTCACCGGACACGAGGGCTGCATGCCCGATGGCGAACTGCGCAGCGCCCCAGAACAGGCGACGCTCTTGGAAGGTCGGGATGGAGGCCAACCGCCTCGCGCTCTGGACGGCGAGCGCAGTGTCGCCATCACGCTGTGCCAGCCATGAGAGTCGGGAGGATGCGAGGATCTCGCTGGCGGTCTGCAGCACGTCGGTGGTTCCGACGAAGGGTGTGACCGCAGCGCGAGCCCGTTCGGTGGCTCCGACGTCTTCGAGGACCTGGCTGAGGTACCACACGTTGATCGCTGCGGACTGCCGATCGCCGAGCTCGGCGTAGCCGTGGCCGGCTCGCTCGAACAGCGACGCGGCATCGATCAGGCCGTCGACACTGTGACCGCGAGCGGCGCCCTCGACGGCATCGGCGACTGCGACGAGCCAGCGGTCGCCAACCTGCTCGGCGAGGACGCGCCCTTCACGGGCCGCCTCGATGGCGATGGGCGCCGTCGGCACGCTCAGGAACCGAGGGATGCCGGTCACGATGAGCGCTTCGGCGAGCGTGGCCTCATCACCGACCGAGCGGGCGACCTCGATGGCGTCGGCTGCCATCGCCGACGAATCGGGCAGGCCAGCAGCGAGCACCGCCGCCCACGCGAGCGCTCGCCGCGCGGCATCGAGCTGCCTGCACCATCGACAGCGAGGAGTGCGAGCAGGTCGTCTCGGGCGGTGGGGAGGGCAGTGGACGTGAGCGCGAACCACGCGAGGTCGGCACCGATGCGGAGCCCGAGGGCGACGTCGTCGGTGCGAGCAAAGGCGAGCGCCGCGGCGATGTTCGGGGCCTCGTGGCGTAGACGCTGCGCCCACGCGTCCTGGTTCGGTCCACGGATCTCGACAGAACCGGCCGCCGCCAAGCGGCCGACCCACTCGGCATGACGGCGGCGGAGGCCGTGGATCTCACCGTGATCGGCGGCCGCGTTGGCTGCGAAGTCGGCGACCGTGCGCAGCAGGCGGAACCTCGGGTCGGGCCCGGTGCGGTCGGCGACGACGAGGGACTTGTCGACGAGCCGGGCCAGCGAGTCTGCGATGTCGGCATCGGCGAGGGCCCCGTCGGCCGTCAGGTCTTCGACGGCGTCGAGGGCGAAGGTCCCGTGGAACGCCGAGAGCGTGCGGAGGAGCACACGTTCGTGATCGAACAGCAGGTCGTAGCTCCACGCGACAGTCGCCGGCAGCGTCCGATGTCGGTCGGTGCGTCCTTCGCCGCTCCCGCCGATCGCGCTCAGACGACCGGCGAGCTGGACCGGGGAGAACGCGCGCAAACGGGCGGCAGCGAGCTCGACGCCGAGGGGCAGCCGATCGACGTGCTCGCAGATGGACCGAACGGACTCCTCGGAATCGGGGTCGATGGCGAAGCCGTTGACGGCGTCGACGCCGCGCTCGGCGAACAGCCGCACGGCATCATCGAGCGCAAGCGGATGAAGCTGGCGGACGAGCTCGCCGGGAACGGCCAACACGACCCGGCTCGTGGTCAAGATGTGCAGGTTCGGGCAGCGAGCGAGCAGCGCTGATGTGGTCGAACGGGCATCGGCGAGGACGTGCTCGCAGTTGTCGAGCACCAGCAGGACGGTCGCCTCGCCGATGGCGCCGGCGATGACCTCGCTCGCCGTCAACACGTCGACCGGCCCGTTCGCCGGCGCGGCGTGGCCGCCGAAGCACGTCAACAGCGTTCGCGCGACGTCGTCGGAGCCGGTGGCTGCACCGAGCTCGAGCATCCACGCGCCGGCGGACTGCGGCGGGTTCCATCGGGCTGCGAGCTCCGTCGCCAACCGGGTCTTGCCGACTCCTCCTGGTCCGACGATCGACACCAGCCGGCGTCGCTGCAGCGTCGCGCCGAGCTCTTCGATCTCGACAGCACGTCCCACGAAGGAGCTCAGCTCGGTGCGGATGTTCGACGTGCGTGTCGCCGCTCGCTCCAGCATGGAACGCGGCACAGCGTCGTTCCGGCTCGGGAGCAGCGCCGGGTCCTGGCGAAGGATCGCACCCTCGAGCTCTCGGAGCCGCGACCGGGCTCGACTCCGATCTCATCGATCAACGCTCGCCGTGCCCGACCGAAGGCCCGCAGTGCGTCGGCCTGGCGGTCGGAGCGGTAGAGCGCCGTCATCAGTTGGGCCCATCGACGTTCGCGCAACGGATCCGCCGCGACCGACTCCTCGAGCTCTGCGATCACGAGCTCGTGGCGCCCACAGTCGAGCAGCGCGTCGACACGTTGCTCTTGGGCGATCCCGCGGAGCTCATCGAGCCGATGCCGCTCCAGCACGGCGAACTCGGCCGTGAACTCGGCGAACGCCGGTCCTCGCCACAGGCCGAGCGCGGCGTCGAGCGTCGTGACCGCGTCGTCTGCGCGGCCTGCTGCCATCTGCTCGGCGCCGCTTCGGTACAAGCGCTCGAACCGGTCGACGTCGACGTCGTCAGGTCCGACCTCCAGCACGTAGCCCCGCTCGACCGTGCGGAGCGGCGCGTCGACATCCTCGAACGCGAACGTCCTGCGCAGCTTTGAGATCTGGACGTGCAGTGCGTTTGCAGACGGCGGGTCGGACGGCCACAGCGTGTCGGTGATCTCGTCGATGGTGACCACGGCGCCCCGACGACTCGCCAGCAACGCCGTCAACAGGCGAGCCCGATGACCGGGCACGACCCGCTCGGTGCCATCCGTCGACTCCACTCGCAACGAGCCCAGCAAGGCGACACGCACGAGCGGAAGCTACCAACCGCCTCGACGTCGACGGCTGGCCGAACATCGGCGCCGGAGAGGGCGCACGTCCGAGCGTCTACCGCTTGTCGGAAGCGCCGCGTGACCGGCGGTCTCGGATGCGGCCGCTCGGTCAGGTGGACTGGGTCGGTGTGAGCCGAACGACAGGGATCTGCCGCTCGGCGCGCGCCTGGTACCCGGTGTAGCCCGCATACGACCGGACGGCCTGCCGCCACAGCCGGGCGCGCTCGTCGCCAACCACCGTCTCGGCGTGCACACGCGACCGGCGGCCACGTACGTCGACATCAGCCTCTGGCTCAGCCTGGAGGTTGAGGTACCAGTCCGGGTCGTGGGGTGACCCTCCATCCGACGCGATCACCACGTAGGCGTCGCCGTCCTTCGTGTATGACAGCGGCGTCTCGCGAGGCTGACCCGAACGGCGACCGGTGGTGTGCAGGACGAGCATCTGACCGAATGGTGTCGTCGACAGCAGCGGTCCCAACGGAGATTGCAGCAGCATCCGATGGCCGCGGGTTGCCGCCTTCTGGAGCTCGACCATGATGCGGGCGGGCGACGGGATGTCCATGCCAAGCCTCCTCCAGCGTCGACGCTGCGTTCTGATCTGCGGCGTCTGGGATGGTAGCCAGCGCTGCCGTGAGGACGCCGCGGGCGCACTGTTGTCGCTCACTTCCAACCGATCCGACTGAACTGGCATCGTGACGGGGATGAGCACCGAGGGCTCGCCGGAGCGAGCATTGCTGATCCGCCGTCTGGCTGGTCAGCGACGCCATGTCCTGGAGCAGCTCGCCGGACTCGATGATGACCAACTTCGTCGACCAGTGCTGCCGTCAGGGTGGAGCTGTCTCGGGTTGGTGCGACACCTCACGCTGTCTGACGAGCGCTACTGGTTCGAAGTGGTCATGGCCGGGCTGCCCCTCGATTTCTGGCCCGCAGGCCACAACGCTGATTGGCACGTCGCTGACGATGAGCCAGCGGAGAAGGTGATCGAGCAATATCGCGCGGCGATCGACAGTGCGGACACGATCATCGCCAGGTTCGACCTCGACGACCCACCGACTCGACCTGAGGATTGGTGGGCCGACGCTGGGCTGTCGTTTCCCGACCTCCGGGCGGTGCTGTTACATGTCATCGTCGAGACGGCGATCCACGCCGGTCAGCTCGATGCCGTCCGCGAGCTCCTCGACGGCAAGCAGTACCTGGTGCTGTGACACATCGATCGAGATCAAGGCGCCGGCGAGCTCGGCCCGCCGGCACGCGTCGAGTTTGATCGCCGCGTTGTGGAGATGTCCTTCGACCACTCGGATCCGGCTACAGCAACTTCGGTTTCGGCACCCCGAACAACAAGCTGTACGCCTGCGGCCTGTCCTGACCGGCTGTCGGAGCCGGACGACCACGCGCAGCACGCGAGCGGGGAGGTACGTTGACCGCGTCGTCGACCACGGACCATGGGCATCTTCGAAGCGGTCAGGGCGGCCGTCGATCAGATCGAGGTCGGCGACTGCAACCTCCTCGAGCTCCCCGGCCACACGACCGACTTCACGATGCTGCCTCACATCCTCCCGACCGGCTGCCACGTCGTCAGCCACGACGTGGCTCCGGCGTTTCGGTAGGCGATGTCCGTCGCAGCCTCGGTGGCGGTGCTGGGCATCGGTGACGGCACCGATACCCGACCGGTCCTCGACCGGCTCGAGCACGTCGGCATCACGACGTGCTCCCACCACGACGCGGCAACGCTCCTGGTCGTCGTCACCGACGACCACTTGCGGCCGGCGCTCGCCGAGCTGAACGCCACCGCCGTCAGCACCGGCCGGCCGTGGCTGCTCGCCCGCCCCGGTGGTCGTCAGCTCTGGCTCGGCCCCCACCTGCGACCCGGCCACGGCCCCTGCTGGGCTTGCCTCGCCCACCGCCTGCGCACCAACCGGAGTGCCACCCGTCCGAGTGGGACCGAGTCGCTGCCGTCGCCGCTCGGCACGGTGCCGACCATCACCACCGACGCCGCGGCCGACCTGATCACCCTCGAGATCACGAAGATCCTCGACGGCGTGCCCACCGCCGTCGACGACGCCATCGTCACGCTCGATTGGATCACGCTCGACCGGGTCGTCCATCCGCTCGTCCGCCGCCCGCAGTGCCCCAGCTGCGGCGACCCCACCCCGCGGCCACCGCGCGCACCGCGCCTCGACGCGTCGGCCGCCGAGGACACGTGGGAGCGCTGCCGTCACCACGTCAGCCCGATCACGGGCCTCGTCCCCCGGTTGACGGCCGTCCCGACGCCGGCCGTCCCAGCGCTCCGCCTCTTCGTCGTCGGCAACAGCTCGCCCGTCGCCGGTGACGATGGCCTCGCCAACGATCCCACCACGGCGTGGGCGTGGGGAGCCGGCACCGACGACGCCGCGGCGCGCGTGCGAGCCCTCGGCGAGGCATTGGAGGTTCGCTCGGCCACCCGCCAGGGCGACGAGCCGGTGCGCACAGCGACGTGGGCCGAGCTCGCAGGTCGTGCCGTCCACCCCGAGGACCTCCGCCTGTTCAGCGCCAGCCAGTACGCCCGGCGTCACGAGACCAACATCGGGGCGGCGCGTCGGGCCCACGTTCCCGAGCCGTTCGACGAGGCGACAGCGCTGGAGTGGACGGCGGTCTGGTCGCTCACCGCCCAGGACTGGCGCTACGTCCCGACCGCCCACTGCTACTACCGGCCGCCTGGCCTCGCGGCCCCGAGCGGGCAGCTCGCCAACTCCAACGGCCATGCGGCCGGTCCGACGATGGCCGATGCGGTGCTCGCCGGCCTGCTCGAGCTGATCGAGCGGGACAGCGTGGCGATCTGGTGGGCGAACGGGCTGCAGCGGCCGCCCGTGGCGCTCGATCGGCTCGCCGACCCGGCCGTCGATGCGTTGCTCGACGCCCACGCTGGGCTGCGCCGCGACGTGTGGGCGCTCGACGCGACCACCGACCTCGGCGTGCCGGTGGTCGTCGCCGTGTCGGCCCGCCGGGACGAGGACGCGCCCGGACCTCCTCGTCGGCTTCGGCGCCGACGTCGACACCGGTGTCGCCGCTCGGCGCGCCCTCACCGAGCTGTCCATGATCGGCGTGCTCAACGGCGTGCTGACGCGGCCCCGCCCGGACGTCGCGCCGAGCGATCCCGACGACCCCCGCGCCTGGTGGCACTCGGCGCGCCTCGTCGATGCACCGCACCTCGCGCCGGACTCGACCGCAGCACCGGCGCCGAGGTGCTCCACCGCGACGGACCACCTCACCTCCGTGCGGGACGCCGTCGAAGCCGCCGGGCTGGAGGTGCTCGTCCTCGATCAGACCCGCCCCGACATCGGCCTGCCGGTGGCCCAGGTCATCGTGCCCGGACTGCGCTACTACCGACCGCCGCGTCGGGCCCCCGGGCGGCTCTACGACGTCCCTGTCCGCCTCGGGTGGCGGGCTACGCCGGCAGTCGAGGAGGAGCTCAACCCGGTGCCGTTGCTGCTATGACCGGGCGGGTGGTGAGGTTTGCGCCCCGGTTCCGGGTTGAGGTGGTGGACGGTGAGGCGGTGTTCTTGTTGTCGGAGCGGGGGTCCGGCTTGTTGCGGGGCGAGGCGTATGTGCGGTTGGCGCCGTTGCTGGTGGAGGGTGATCGTGACGACGGGGCGCTGGTCGACGCGTTGGCTGGTGTGGTGTCGGCGGCGGAGGTGTTCTACGCGTTGGGTCGGATGCGCGCCCGTGGCTATGTGGTTGATGGGGGTGTGCCGGCTGATCGGGCCGGTTGGTGGGGTGAGGTCGGTGTCGATCCGCATGACGCCGAGCGCCGCCTCGCTGTCGGCGTTGGTGGCGGTGGTCGCGGTCGGTGACGGCGTCGACACCACCCCGATCGTCGACCGCTTGCGACGGGTGGGGGTCACCACGACGACCGATGAGGGCGCGGCGACGCTGTTGGTCGTGGTCACCGACGATCATCTGCAGCCGGCCCTCGCCGAGATCAACGCCGACTGCGTTGGCGACGGGCCGGTCGTGGCTCCTCGTGCGGCCCGGCGGCCGCCAGTTGTGGTTGGGTCCACACTTCCGGCCGGGTGATAGACGCGTGTTGGACGTGTCTGGCGCAGCGTCTGCGCGCCAACCGTGACGTCGAGCGTTACGTCACCGCCCGCCACGGCGACGACGACGGTCATGTTCCGCGTCCGCCGCCGTTGGGTGTGGTGCCGGCGATCACCGCCGACGCCGCGGCGACCCTCATCGCGCTGGAGATCACCAAAGTCGTCGCCGGCGCCCCCACCAATGTCGATGACCAGTTGGTCACGCTCGATTGGGTGAGCCTGGAACGTGTCGCCCACACCGTGGTGCGTCGCCCGCAGTGCCCGAGCTGCGGGACACCGCCACCCGCCACCGGGCCGACCGGTGCTCGGCGCTGACGTCAAGTCGTCGCACGTGGATGGCGGCCACCGCACCACCGACGCGCACCAGACGTGGGATCGGCTCCGTCACCACATCAGCCCGATCACCGGTGCCGTCAGCACGCTCGATGACGAGTCGCACCACGACCGCCTCCATGTGTTCCGGGCCGGGGTCAACTTGGCGATGCCGGCCGACACCATCGGCCGGCTCCGCGGCGGCCTCCGCCGGCGCAGCGGCGGCAAGGGCCGCTCCCACGACCAGGCCCGCACCAGCGCCCTGTGCGAGTCCCTCGAGCGGTACTCGGGCCGCTTCGACGGCACCGAACCCCGACGACACGCCACCTACGCCGACCTCGACGAGCGCTATCCATCCGAACGCCTGCATGCGTTGGAGCGACGCCCAGTACGACCACCGAGCCGAGTGGGCTGCCCTGCACCCGGCCGGGTTCAACGAGGTGCCGTCACGCTTCGACGAAACAGCCCCCATCGACTGGACGCCGGTGTGGTCGCTCACCGCGGACACCGTGCGCTACCTGCCGACCGGCTACTGCTACTACGGCGCCCCCCACGACCAGGACCCGCCCGCCTATCACGCCGACTCCAACGGCTGCGCCGCCGGCACCACCCTCACCGAAGCCGTGCTGCAGGGCACGCTCGAGCTCGTCGAACGCGACGCCGTTGCGATGTGGTGGTACAACCGCATCCCCCGCCCCAGCGTCGACCTCGACACCCTCACCGACCCCTACATCGACGACCTCCGCCACGAATACGCCGAGCTCGGTCGCGACGTCGCCGTGCTCGACATCACCAACGACCTCGCCATCCCCACCTTCGTCGCCGTCTCATGGCGCAACGACGGCGGCCCCGAACGGATCGTGTTCGGCTTCGGCGCCCACCTCGACGCCCGCGTCGCCATCCTGCGCGCCCTCACCGAGCTCAACCAGATCGTCGTCGCCGCCGGCCAAGCCCGCCACGACCCAGAACCGGTCGACGATCGCCGTCGACGACGACGATGACCGCGAACTGATCACCTGGCTGCGCACCGCGACACACGCCAACCAGCCCTACCTCATCCCCACCAGCCAAACCCGACAACTCAGCGACTACCCGACGCTCGCCGGCGACGACCTCGCCGCCGACGTCCACCACTGCCAGACCACCCTCCACGCCAACGGCCTCGAACTGCTCGTCCTCGATCAAACCCGGCCCGACATCGGGCTGTGCGTCGTGCGCGTGATCGCCCCCGGACTCCGCCACTTCTGGGCCCGCTACGCACCCGGCCGCCTCTACGACATCCCCGTCCAACTCGGCTGGATCCCCCAACCACTCCACGAAGACGAGCTCAACCCCGTCGCCATGTTCCTCTGACCCACCTCCCCCTCGTCCTACGACACGAGACGATCGTCGGTGGCCCCCGCTGATGCCGTGGGCGGGGTGACCGTCGCGATGCCATACTGCGAAGCGTCGATCCACAGTCGCTCGGGGAGGCAGAACGTGCGCGACGCGCTGGCACAGACGACGGAAAGCTCATCGTCCAGCAGCCCGGCCCTGTTCTCCGACGAGCTGTCCGACGACGTGCTCGACATGGTCGTGGGCGGGTTGACGACGGATGCCGCACTGGCCCGCGCTGTCGCGTTCGGCCATGCCGGGCCCGTGCCGCGCTGAGCGAACCGACCCCGTGCCACCCACCCTCTTCCGTCAAGAGGCGCTCGATCGGCTGTCGTCACCTGACCAGCTCGACCAGCGCATGCGCGTCGCCGACCCCAAACGGTGGATCGCCCTCGCCGCCATCGGCGCCCTCGTGGTCGGCGTGCTCATCTGGGGGTTCGTCGGCAGCATCGACTCCACCGTCCACGCCGACTGCGTGCTCATCCCCCGCGGCGGCACCTACGACGTCGTCACGACCGACGCCGGCACCATCAACGACGTCCTCGTCAGCCGCGGCGACCAACTACGCGCCGGCCAGACCGTCGCCGTCGTCGACACCGTCGACGGCCAAACGACCGAGATCACCACCCCGGCAGCCGGCGAGGTCATCGAGGTCCTGGCCAGCCCGGGCGACTTCGTCCAGGTCGGAGCCCCCCTCGTCAACTTCCAACGCGACGACGAACCGCTCGGTGTCCTCATGTACGTCTCGCCGGAGGTCAGCGGCGAGGTGGCACCCGGCCAGACCGTGCACATCTCGCCCGACACCGCCTCCCGCCAACAGTTCGGCTTCCTCGAAGGACACGTCCAGGACGTCGCCCCCTATCCCTCGACCCGGGCCGGCATGATCGCCCTGCTCAACAACGACTCGCTCGCCGACGACCTCATCGACGCATCAGGCGGCACACCCGTCGAGGTCTGGGTGGCACCCGACTCCGCAGCGACCCCCACCGGCTACCACTGGTCCAGCTCCGACGGCCCACCCCGACTCCGCGCCGGCACCCTCTGCACCGCCGACATCGTGCTCGCCGAACGCCGCCCGATCGACCTCGTCACACCATGACCGAGGCAGTGGCGCGGCGTGCGGCGCGCATCCTGGGGCCGTCGTGACGACCGATGCGCTGGACCGGCTCCTCGCGCCATGCGATCGGTCGACGTTCCTGACCGAGCACTGGGAGCGGCGCCCACACGCAGTCCATCGCGATGATCCGGCCTACTTCACCGACCTGGTCAGCCGAGCCGACGTCGACGCCATCGCGGGGACGTTGCGCAACCGGCCGGTCACCGGTGATCAGCGGGAGCTCGAGGCCCGACTCATCGCCCACCGGGACGGGCAGCCGATGTCCGAGCCGGTCGCCACCGACCGCGACGGCAGCCCGGACCGTCAGCAGCTCTACCGCGGGTACGCGTCCGGGCAGACGGTCGTCCTGGGTCCGCTCGGCGGGCGCTGGCCGCCGATCACCACGCTGTGCGCCGAGCTCGAAGCCGCCCTCCACCACCCGGTGTCGGCGCACCTCTACCTCACCCCAGCCGGTGCGCAGGGCTTCCCGCCCCACCACGACACCCATGATGTGTTCGTCGTCCAGGTCGAGGGATCCAAGACATGGCGCATCGGCCCGCCGATCACCGCGTTGCCGTTGGCCGACGATCCCTCCGGCGTCGCCGTCATGACCGAGCCGGCCTCGGACATCCGCCTCGACGCGGGCGACGTGCTCTACGTCCCCCGGGGTTGGGTGCACGAGGCGCACGCCGGTCCGACGCCGTCCCTGCACATCACGCTCGGCGTCCGCGTCGTGCGGTGGGTCGATCTCGTCCTCGACGCCGTCGCGGTCGCCGCTGCGCACGACGTCGCGCTGCGCGAGTCGCTGCCCGTCGGCCACCTCACCGACGGCACGGTGGCTGAGCGCCTGCGCCGGATGCTTGCCGGGTTGGCCGAGCTCGACGACGCCGTGCTCGACGAAGCGCTCGCGCGATCGGCCCACCGTGTGTTCGACGAGTCACAGCCGACGCTGACCGGTCAGTTCACGTCACTCGCGACCGAGGTCGAGCTGGCCACCGAGGTGCACGTGACGTCGCGGTGGTGCCGGGTGATCACCGACGGCGACGGCGTGGTCATCGAGCTCCCCGGACGACGGGTCCGCTACCCGGCCTCGGTCGCACCGGCACTGGAGGCGCTCGCCAGCGGTCGGCCCGTTGCGGTGGCTGCGCTGCCCGGCGAGCTGAGCCACGACGCCCGGGTTCGGCTCGTACGTCGGTGGATCCGAGACGGGGTCGCGTCGGTGCATGTGCATTGAGTGAGACTGGTACGGTCGCAGGCGTCGCACCGCCCGAGTGACCCAGGGGGACGAGATGTCCGAGAGTTGGCAGCAAGCATGGGGACAGGTTGTCGCCCGGGCATGGTCCGATGACGGCTACCGGCAGCGGCTCCTCAGCGATCCGGCCGCCGAACTGCAGACGCAGGGCCTGACCGTGCCCAGCGGGACGCAGGTCAAGATCGTGGAGGACACCGCCGACTCGATCCACGTCGTCCTCCCGTCCCGTCCGACCGAGCTGTCCGATGAGGACCTCGACCAGGCGGCCGGTGGCATCGGTCCGAAGCCGCCGAGCGGTGGCCTCTACTGCAACTGCGCCTGAGCGCCCGATCAGCGCACGATTGGTACCGTCCGCACCGCGGCCGACGTCTGAACACAGGAGGAAACCTCGATGGCTGAAACTCAGGATTGGGAGCGCACGTGGGGGCAGGTGGTGTCGCAAGCCTGGACCGACGACAGCTTCCGCCAGCGCCTCATCTCCGATCCACGCGGCGCGCTCGAAGAGCGCGGCCTGACGCCACCGCCCGGCGCCAAGATCACCGTCCTCGAGGACACCGCGGACACCGTGCACGTCGTGTTGCCCGCCCGACCTGACGCGCTGTCGGACGAGGATCTCGACGCAGCGGCCGGCGGGGCGGGCGCCGTGTGCGAGCACGCCTGCTGGTGCACGCGCTGACGACCACGATCAAGCGGAGCGCTGTCCGAGATCGATGAGCGCCAGCGCCGAGGCTGAGTGAGCCCGACCACGTTGGGGGTCCGGGCGAATCCACCGACGTGAGCCGCAGTGCTCACCTCTTCGGGCATGGACCGGCTTCCACGTCGGCGGTACCGACGAGGCCGAGCAGTGGGCGCAACTCGGCGGTTGCGATGGCCAAGGCGTAGGTGTCCGGTTGATCGTCGGGTGGTCCGCCCTCGATGATCGCGACGACCTCCCCGTTCCCGTCGACCACGGGACCGCCGGAGCTGCCCGGGCGGATGTCATCTGTCGCGAGCACGTACATCCGATCGTTGGTGGGGTCGCGGCCTTCCAGCTGGAGGACGAGGGGGCGGACCTGTTCGACCTGCGCTTCCCCGACATCCAGCTCGGCCTGACCGTCCGGATGGCCCAACGTCCACACGAGGTCATCACGCGTGGCCTCAGAGTCCGCCAACGGAAGGGCCGGCAGGTCGAGGTCGGCCGCAGAGACCACGGCGAGGTCGCGAGCATGATCGATCGCGCGCACGTGGCCGGTGACGGTCCGGGTGTCCTTGATCACGGCGAGCGTGGCTCCTGATCCTTCGACGACGTGCGCGTTCGTCACGATCATCCCATTGCCGATCGAGAAGCCGGTGCCGCGGCTCGTGCCTCCGCCGCAACCCGTGTGCGCGAACTGCACGGTCGCGGCCTCGGCTCGGAGCATCCGGTCAGCGGGGATGGCGGGCCCGGACGTGGGCGGTGGCCGCAACACCGGCTCGCCCAGCAGCTGCGTCAACGAGATGGGCAGCAGGTCGGAGGTGATCACGCGGTCGACATCGATGGGTGGCGGCGGCACGTCGGCCAGCAGGCTTGCCGTCGCTGAGTCCTCGAGGAGGTTGTGGAGGTTGCCCGGTCGCCCGGCGACGGGAGCGAGCTCCCAGCCAACGAGTCCGACGAGAACGAGCACAAGCGCTCCGCCGACGACCGCGCTACCCGAAGACGGCGGCTCGCCACGGCCACCGACGACGGCGCGCCCCACGGCCGCGCCGATCAGCACCATCAAGAGCAATCCGACGTTGCCGATGATGAACCGCCACCCGGGTCGATCTGCTGGAAGGTGAGGGAGGATGTGGCGCAGCGCGAACACAGTTCCACCCCAGAACAGCACGCCGCCGACGAACGAGCCGATGACCCCGCCGGCTCCTGCTCGACATCCCGCGAGGACGCAGACGACGATCACCACCATCACCACAAGGTCGGCCCACCGCACGTCGCTCCCTCCCCGCCGTCCTGACCGGTGCAGCATGACACGGCGAGTGCCTCGACGTTCGAGCGATGAGCCCACCCCGCTGAGGGGAAAGCGTCTGTTCCGTCACGTGCCGCATCCTCGACACGCACCTTGGTTCCAGTGGTGCGGAGTCGGGTAGGTGGCGATGATGATCGATCGCAGACACCGGGTGAGGGCGCCGGGCCCGTGAACGAACGGCGACAGTGGGTCGAGAACAGGCGCAACGACCTGACTGGTGACGCCGAGGAGCACCGGTGGCGACGAGGGCTGTTCAGTGGATCGCCGCGGCACGACACCGGTTGGCGGTCGCGCCATTGGGCGAGCCGCGCGCTGCATCGCGTTGGCGAGGGCGTGGCCAACGCGGCTGCGGGTGTCGTCGCGGCCGCCATGATCTTCGGCTGGCTGATCGTCGGCGCCGTGGCGCGATTTCCGACATGGTGGGCGACCGGGCTGTACGTGGTGACCGGCTCGGTCACCTTCGTGATGGTCTTCGTGATCCAGCACACCCAGTCACGACAGACGACAGCGCTGCAGCGCAAGCTCGACGAGCTCGTCCGGGCCACGACTGGTGCCGATCACAATCTGATCGCCGTCGAAGAAGCACCTGACGAAGAGCTCCAGGCCCTCGCCGACCTGAACCTCAGCGACCGATCCGAGGCGACGCAGCCCGTCGGCAACTCCCACGCCGAGTGACGAGGGCCCCGGGGTCGGCAGATCCCCAGGCGACGAACCGAACAGCGACGGCTGCCTCGGTCTTGCGGTGATTGGAGAGACACTCTAGAGTGCGTCTCCAATGGCCGTCGGGACCGAGCAGAGCATCAGAGCAGTCGCGGTGCAGTTGTTCGGTTCGCAGGGGTACGCGGCGACCTCGATGGACCAGGTTCGCCGGGCAGCGGGCGTGTCGAACGGCAGCCTGTACCACCTGTATCCGACCAAGGCGGCGCTCGCCGCCGAGCTCTACATCGACGGGATGCAGCAGTGCCAGGAGGGCATCATCGCGGCGATCGACACGGCCACGTCGCCGGAGCTCGCGGTGCGCGGCGTGGTCACGTTCCAAGCGACGTGGGTGGACGGCCACGTCGAGCTGGCCCGCCTGACCTATGCCGACTGGCACGACGAGGTGCTCGTCGCCGCCGCACCGCGGTTGGACGAGCCGAGCCGCCACTACGTCCGCGTCGTCGATGCCTGGTTGCGTCGACACATCGTCGACGGCGAGCTCGTCGACGGCGCCTTCGCAGTGCTGCACGCCCTGTGGCTCGGGCCGACGCAAGAGTTCTGTCGTCAGTGGCTCGGCGGCCGGTCGCGGCTTCGTCCGCGACAGGTCACCGACCAGCTGGCCGACGGGGCGTGGCACGCGCTGAGGCGGCGATGACCATCCCGGGCTCGTTCGAGCCGTATTCGCGCCCGAGCCGGTACCTCGACCTCATCGGACCGTTGCTGCAAGATCGTGAGGATCCGTCGACCGTCGCCATGCTCACCGACGAACGGCACACGAACTCGCGCGGCATCGTCCATGGCGGCCTCCTCGTCGCCGTCGCCGACACGATCATGGGTCACGCCGCGGAGCGCGTGGGTCAGGGTCGGCGAGTCGTGACCGCCTCACTGACGACCGACTTCGTCGGCGCGGCGCCAGGTGGACGGTGGATCCAGGGCACGACGTCGGTGTTGCGCGCCGGGCGTCGGATGGCGTTCACGAGCTGCGCGTTCCACTGCGATGGCCGGCTCATCGTCGCCGCGTCCGGGGTCTTCACCGTCGTCGACGGCGAGGCGACATGAGCGAGGACACGGACTTCCGCGACGACATCGCCCAGTGGGTGCTGACGATGCCGGCGGCCATCGTGCTCGGCTTCTCGTTCGCGTCGCTCGGCAACGGGAGGTGCCAGACCCGGCTGCCCTGGCAGCTCCACCACTCGCACGTTCCCGGCGCGTTCCAGGCAGGACCGATCGGATCGCTCGCCGACTTCACCGGCGCGAGTGCCGCGATGAGCACCCTCCCGGTCGGTTCCATGGCCGCCACGGTCGACTTCACCGTCAAGCTGCTGACCGCTGCGCGCGGCGAGGTCCTCATCGCCACTGGCCGAGCGCTGCAGCCGGCAGGCACGCTGATCGTGGCCGCTGTCGACATCGACGTCGTCAGCGCCGGGCATCGCTCGACCTGCGCCACCGCCCTCGTCACGATCCGAGCGAGGCCGCCGGCCGAGGTCTTGACGTAGCGACCACCCCGGCGCGACCGAGCGCCACGCAACGCGTGCGTGACGAGTCGCACCCGACCGAGGGCCCGCAGGCTCGACGCAACAGCATCTTGGGAACGTCTCGATGTCCAGGCGGTGACACGACGGCGCAGTAAGGACGAAGCTCCTGCCTCGACCGCTCCACGATCACGGACGCGCTGACGGCGGGTGCGTCTCACGCCACCACGTCGAGCCTCGGCAGCGCCGATCGGTGGGTGCGAGGCTGGCGGAGTGAACGGTGCAGAGGAGATCGGGGCGACGCCGGCGAGCTGGCGGGGGCGTGTGTTCGGCGACGTGGATGCATGGTTCGCGTTGGGAGCGCTGCAGGGCCCATATCTTCCGTGGGGTTCCGGGTCGATGCGACCGGCCGGCCTGGTCGAGGTGTGCAACGACGTGGTCCTCAACGATCGCTCCAACATCGTGGAGCTCGGGAGCGGGGTGAGCACGGTGATGCTGGCGCGTCTGCTGGCCCAACTCGGCGGGTCCAGCCCACGACGCCTGGTCGCAGTGGAACACGATGCGCGTTGGCGCCGATGGGTGATGGGACAGCTCCGAGCGGAGGGCGTGGGCACCGACGTTGTCGTGGTGGAAGCGCCGTTGCGGCCGCTCGCCGACCTTGGCGGACTGGCGTGGTACGACCAGGCGGCGGTCGATTCCGCGATCGAGGTTGTCGACCTGCTGGTCGTCGATGGTCCGCCGGCCTTCGAGCCCGGCCGTGGCCTGGCCCGCCATCGCGCCTTGGTGGTGCTGCGCGATCGGCTGGTAGCGGGAGCGACGGTCGTGCTCGATGACGTCGAACGGGATGGGGAGCAGGAGGTGCTGCGCCGGTGGGAGGACGAGTTCGGGCTGGTGTTCCGTCGCGTCGCCGGGGCTGGAGTGGCGATTGCGACGGTGCCCTGATCGGCCGAGGTCGTGCGTCGGTGCGCCCCAGAGCGCGCTGCTTTCTCAGCACCGGTTTCGGGCGGTTCGTAGTCTGCGTCGGTGAACCTCACTGACGCCGTTGCCGACCCCGTGACGACGGGACTCGGTGACGCGGCAGCGGGCCCGACGTCGTTCCGGTCGGTGGTCCACATCAACGAGAAGGGCGGCAGCTTCGGCGGCACCGAGGAGTACATCGCCCTGGTCACGGCGGCACTCAGCGCCCACGGTGTGCGCTCGTCGTTGGTGTGTGGCGTTGTCACAGGCACCTTGCCGGTGGGACTTGAAGACGTCCGGGTCATCCCCGGTCTCGCCGAGCGACGACCCGACCCCGAGACGGCGACTGAGGTCGCGGCGACGATCACCGAGCTGGACGCCGACGTCATCTACCTGCACAACGTCTTCGACCCGGACGTCGTGGCCGCCATCGCCGCTCTGGCTGGCCGCGGCGTCGTGTTGTGGTACGTCCACGACCACTATCTGACCTGTCTCAGCGAGCTTCGTTGGCGTCGCGACATCGGCGCCTGCCCGCAGCGCCTGGGACACGAGTGCGTGGCTGCGATCGACGTTGGCCATTGCGTGCTTCGCCACCCCGATCGGGTGCATGGCGTCGGCGACGTCGAACGCCGGCGCCGCGTTGAGCGGGGCGATGGCCACGGCGGACGGCATCATCGTGGTCAGCGAGTACATGCGATCGCTCCTGGTCGCCGCCGACCCCCAACTCGCTCCCGATCTGCACGTGCTCTCTCGACCAATCCGTGATCTCGGATCGCTGCGACCTCGTCTGCGGGCCGCAACCACAGAACCGGCGGTCGTCACGTACGCCGGACGGATCACCGCCGAGAAGGGCCTCGCCACGGTCATCGAGGCCCTCGCCACGATCCGATCGTCAACACCGGTGGCGCTCCACATCGCCGGCGTCGTCGAGGACGACCAGTACTGGACGTCCTGCCAGGAGCTGCTCACCACAGCAACGAGGACCAACGCTCAGCTGAGCTGGACGTACCTCGGACACCTCGACTACGACGCCACCGACGAGCTCTTCAGACGCTCCGACATCGTCACCGTCCCATCGTGTTGGCCAGAACCCCTCGGCGCCGTTGCCCTCGAGGCAATGGCCGCCGGGGCCGCCGTCATCGCGTCACCGGTGGGCGGTCTCGCCGACGTGGTCGTCCACGGCCACAACGGCGTGCACGCCGAACCCGGCGATGTCGCCGCGTGGTCCGACGCCCTCGCAACGCTCCTGGAGCGCCCCGACCTGGCCCGACGACTCGGGCAGCAAGGACACACCGATGTCAGCGGCACCGTCATCGATGACCACCTCCGCGACCTCGACACCCTCGTCGCCAGATACAGCGACCGGCGCCCACCCTCGCATGCGCTCCCGACACCTCGCCGGCAACAGATCCCCGCGCCCACTGTCGGAGGATCCACGGCAAAGGATCTTCCGCACCTGAACCCTCGTACCACGACAGAGGCCTCGACCCGGCTTCGATGAACGAGCAGACGAGGACCGGTACGACACGGCGGCGCTCTTGCGACGGTGTGCTCAGCGGGCTCGCCCGCTGTGCTTGCGTTGCGAGCCGACGGGCCTGCAGCGAGGCGTCGCTCGGCGCGTACGACTGGGTTCGACACGGCCGGAGACCACCATCAACGCCGCTGGCGGTGGTCAGGCCGTCCGCAGGACGATCCGGTGCCCGCGCCGGCGGTCTCGGCCCCACACCCTCATCCTGCTGCGTCGAAGTCATCGGGTTGGTCACCACCCGCCGTCAAGGACGACGAAAAGTGAGCGTGGCATCGTCGTCTGCGACGTCGACGCTGGACAGGGGTCGGGTCGAGTCGGCGAGGTCGTCGGGCTCGACGACGGCAGCTCCGAATCGACGTGGGTGAGGTAGCTGACCGCAGCGACCGACGAACGCTTCGCGTCGATGAGTTCGTCAGCCACCGACGGTCTGACGTGCTGACCACCAACCACGAAAGGCTCTGCGATGAACGCCAAGAGCGACCCCCAAAGCGCGCTCAGGACGAGCAACACGATCACGAAGCTTCCAGCTCAGGACCTCGGAAGGGCTCGACACTTCTACCGCGAGCAACTCGGTCTGGAGCCGGTCGAGGAGCGCGAGGGCGGGCTTCGGTACGTCTGTGGTGGCACCGAGTTCCATGTCTTCCAATCGTCAGGCTCGGCGTCGGGCGAGTCGACTCAGATGGGCTTCGACGTCGAGGATCTCGACGCGACGATGCGTGATCTCAGGGCCCGAGGCGTGGTCTTCGAGGACTTCGATGGCCCGGCCCTGCGAATGATCGACGGCGTCGCTGTCGTCACGGGCAACTACCCGAGCAAGGGAACGGGCGAGAGGGGCGCGTGGTTCCGCGATTCGGAGGGCAACCTGCTCGCGCTCGGCCAGGCCACCGGGGCCACCACCGGCTGACGCCTCCCGCGTGGCCGAAGGTCTCTCACCGGGCGACCGAGCGGGAATTCAATCGACGGCCTCGTGCGAGGGGTGGTGACATGCAGCCGATTTCGATGGATGGGGGAACCGCACGAGCGCTGCTTGCCGTAGGGCAGCGGTGTCGGCCGGCCGGCTCACACGGGCGGGGCGGATCGATTCCACGGCCTCTCGGCAGGTCGACAGCTCTCGACCTCACCCATCCATCTGGAGTACCTCGTGAACCCCCGTCGTTCCGTCATCGCAGCACTCGTTGCCGTTGTCGCACTTGCCCCGTTTGCGGCTGCCGCCGATCACCGACCGTCACCGGTGCCGCACCTCACGTGGTCGGACTGCGGCGACGGCCTGCAATGCGCGACCGCATCAGTTCCGCTCGACCACGATCGCCCTGACGGGCGGCACATCACGCTGGCGGTCGCCAAGCTGACCGCCAGCGACCCCGCTCACCGCATCGGCACGCTGTTCGTGAACAACGGTGGACCCGGGAACTCGGTGCTCGAGTTCATGCACGGCGACGTCCGCGCAGTCGTGCCGGCGCAGGTGCAGGCCCGCTTCGACATCGTTGGGTTCGACCCTCGCGGTGTCGGCGCCAGCACCCCGATCCGCTGCTTCCGCGATGCCGACGCCCAGGGGGCGGCACTCGGTTCGCTGCCGGCGTTCCCAATCTCGGACGCCGAGATCGAGGCAGCGACCGACGCCGCCCGCGACCTGGGCAAGGCCTGTCGGGCGCGCAACGGCGCACTGCTCGATCACGTCGGCACGGCCGACGTGGCCCGTGATCTGGATCTGCTGCGCCGGGCCGTCGGCGACGACCGTCTGAGCTATGCCGGGTACTCCTACGGCGGGCTCATCGGCCTCGCCTACGCCCAGCTGCATCCTGACCGGGTGCGCTCAATGGTCCTTGACGCGACCCCCGACCCGGCCGCCTGGTTCGGCACCACGGCCACCCGGCGCGAGCCGTTCAGCGTCCGAGTCGACAGCCACCTCGCGGCCGGCGACGCGCTCGCCTACTTCACCGACTCGTGCCAGGCAGCCGGACCTCAACGGTGCGCCTTCGCGTCGGACAACACTCGCGGCCGGCTCGACGCGCTGCTCGCGAGGCTGCGCGAACAGCCGATCACCGTCGACCTCCCCGCCGGCCCTGCCGGCCCCGGTGGCCCGACCGAGATCACCTACGCCTTCATCGTCGATGGCCTCCGCGGCGGCCTCCAGTTCCCCCCGATCTGGGCCGATCTCGCCGGCTTGCTCGATCTCGTCGACGCGGCGCGCCGCCGCTCCAGCCGGCCCAGCCACGACGGACCGACGACGGGCCACCGGCCGTTGACGACTACGACAACCACCAGGAAGCACTGCTTGCGGTCGCCTGTTCGGAGACCCGCAACCCGCACGACCCCAGTCGGTGGCCGTCGATCGCCGAGCGTGCCGACGCCGAGGCGACCTACTTCGGAGCCAACTTCGCGTGGCTCTCCCTCCCGTGCGCGACATGGCCCGCCCGAGCCGCGGATCCGGTCCGGTGGGACGCCTATCCGTCGACCACTGGGCCGATCCTGTTGGTGAACAGCGAACACGACGCAGCCAGCACACTCGACCACGCCAGGGAGCTCACGGCCCAGATTCCCGGCGCCCGGCTCCTGACTCTGAACGGTGGCGGTCACCCGGCGTCGTTCCTGGGCAGCGACTGTGTCTCCCACGCCGAGGCCACGGCGCTCATCGAGCGGCACCTCCCCGATCTCGGTGCCCGCTGCCCGGAGCCCACCGCACCGTTCGGCTGAGGCCAGCATCGCGACGATGACCGAACGCCGCCCGGCCACGTGCGACGGCCGCCGCGGACTGCCTTGCAGCCACGGCGGCCGCCGTACAGACCTGGCGGAAACCTCAGGACGGTCCGCAACGTCGCACTCATACCGAAGGCACCGGCTGTTGTCGCATCGGGTGCGTGGTCAGGGTCGGTCGAGCACGAGGCGTGCTGCGGCCTCCAGGTCGGCGTCAGTGGCCGCGCTGAGGTCGATGTCACCGACCCCGCGGACGCGATCTCCCAGGAGGTGGTGGTGTTCGTGGACTCGATCGGCAAACGCGGGCGCGAGGTCTGCTTTGCCGTGGCCGGCGCCGAGCACGACGACGGGAGTGGCCGTCGGTGTCTCGGTGAGGGCGGTGGCGATGTCGTCGAAGTACGCGGTGAGGTCGTGGACGTCGTCGCGGCCGTGGCGGCGTTCGACGGTGCGGAGTCGTCGGGCGACGCGCTCGGGGTCGCCGATCGTGCGGGACGCCTCCTCGATCACGTGGCCGTCCCCGAGTTGGAAGTCGATGATGCGGGCGTTCTTGGCATCGACGGCCACGACGACGACGTGGCCAAGGTCGAGGTCCGGGGACTCGCAGCGAGCAGGTGCCGTGCCCGCTCGACGTCCTCGATCGAGACCCGGCCGTCATGTTGCCGTCGGAAGACGGTTCGGTGCCCGTTGAGGTGGACCGTGAGCTGGTCACCGGTCCCGGGTTCGACGTCATCGGCGACCTCGTCCCAGAAGCTGACGAACTCGGTCCATGACAGCGAGCGGGGTGCTCGACCCTGGGTGATGGCGTCGTACGTCTCGCGGGCGTGGGCGTTCACATCGGTTCTCCTGTTGGCTCGTCGGTGGGAGGGTCGGCAGCTCGTGCTTCGACGTCGGCGCTGGCCGTGGCGTCAGTGTCGCGGACGTCTTGTGGTGCGGGCGCAGCGTGCCGCGGCTGTGGTCATTGCCGATCCGATCTTTTGTGTCCGTGCGGATGTACGTCGACGGGATCGTGCGCCACGGCGGCTCCGGGCGCCTCGCTGAGGCAGGCCAGCGCTTGATGACCAGCTGACAGCTCCCCTTCTGCACCGTTCCGGCCCAGGGCCGTCCTGACCAGTTGGACGAAGGTGCGACGAAGATCGCGAACGCAGCACAGCGCCCGGTGCGACGCTGTGCTGTCGTTCGCCCATCGGTCAGGCCTGCAGGTTCTGAACTCGCAGGGTGTAGTCGTTGTAGCCACCGTCGCCGGGTTCGCCGTTGTTCACCCGGAACGTCATCGTGCGCGTCGAGCCGAGTGGCACGAACATGACCCGCTCGCCGCTGTCGCCATCGAGGTCGTCGTTGTTGCAGCTCTCCTGCTCGAACAACCGGCCTCGCGCCCGCACCTTGATCTGGGTGGACGTCTGGTCCTCGACGATGACCGAGAGATGACCGCGCACCTCACCGCCGACGCAGTCCTCGGTGGTGAACGTCTTGCTGAAGACATCGCCGCCGACCTGGACCGAGTCGCTGAAGATGTGGGTTCCGTTGTCGTCCGGGTTGGGCCACAGGTCGTCGTCGTGGATGAAGATCGAACCCGAGAGGTTCACGCGATGGTTGCCGACGGCGGCCGCGCATGCCCATCGCTTCCTCGTCGCGGACTGTTGATGCTGGTGCATGGGGGTTTGTCTCCTTGGTGGTGGTTGCTGGTTGGGTTGGTTGGATCTCGTCGGCCGTGCTTCGGTCGGGCGTGGCCCGCTCACTCGGTGAAGACGCCCTCCGACGGGCAGATCACCGTCGGTCCCGGGACGCCGCGGCTCACCCGGTAACGGACCTCGAGATCCGCCGACCGGGCGACCTGCTGCCCGGTGGGGAGCACGGAGCCGAACCGACGCTGGAAGCCGACGAGCAGCTCGTCGTCGTCGCCGATGTCGTCGAAGTCGTTGGCGTTGAGGTCGCCGGAGTCGTCGTCGTTGTCCCAGCCGTGCACGGCCAGCGTGGCGCCCTTGCCGCTCCCGACGCAGAGCAGCATCGGTGGTGGCAGGCGGTTGGTCGGGACGAGCGCTCCGTCGTCGAGGGGCATGCGGCCGCCGGTGTTGGCGACGTGGACCGACCGCCGGAAGTTGGCCGGATCGTCGTACAGGACGGCGGCGATCTGGATCTCGCCCGGGTCGTAGTCGTCGTCGTCGCCCGAGTCGAGGATGCGGATGCTGTCGATGGTGACGGCGACTGGTGTCGGACCCGGCGCAGCGGCCGCGCAGGGCGTGTTCGTCGGATGGGGATTGCCTCCCGAGCGGACCCAGGTGGCGAGGAGCAGGCCATCGGCGTTGGCGAGGCCGGCTTCGCGCACCAGGCGGCACCACTCGTAGCTGGTCTGCAGCGTGGCGAGCGCCACGGCTTGGTCGTGGCCCGGCCGGCTCTCGCCGTCCTTGTTGAGCTCGTCGTGGCCGAGCCCGTCGTAGGCCCTGACCAGCGTGCCGGTGAACGGGACGTCGCACTCGTCGTCCCACGTGCCCTCCCCCGTGACGAGGAGACGGCCCTGGGTCCGATTGCTCGCGTCCACCAGCGTCGGGACGTGCCGGCCCCCGCCATCGGGGTCGATGGACCAGCCGAGGGGGATGCTCCAGTCATCGCCGCCCAGGCGGATGCCGCTGCGGACCACGCCGCCGCCGTCTGGCGCAGCCCATGGCTGGGCCAGCGACGCCGCCGCTCCGCTCAGATCGACGAGATCCGATCGGCTCACCTCGACCCGGGAGGTCGCCGGGTTGTCCGCGCGCGGGAACCCCATCTCCACCCAGTTCGAGTGGCTGTAGAAGTCCATCGCCGGATGCAGCGCGTTGCCGAACTGATCGGTGGCGCTCCAGGGCTGCGCGGCGGCGAGGGCGTGGCGGGCGTCGCCGTAGCGGTCGCGGATGTACTCGGCGGCGCCGTCGAACTCACAGTCGTCGAAGTGCCGCTCGTCCCTGGCGCCACTGAACCCACTGTCCAGCTGCTCGTGCTGGTCGAGGATGTCGTCGAGCACGGCCGGGCGCAGGAAGCTGAAGTTGATGCCGGGCTCGGACAGCCCGGCGAACGTGATCCCCTCGTGGATGTTGACGCTGAACGCGTCCGTGTGGGTCGCCGGCACCATCGCTGATGCGACGAGCACCGTGATCAAGACGCTGGTCCCCCGTTTCGCGCGGATGGAGACCTCGCCTCAGGCGCAGGGCAGGATGGACCGCGGCGACTGGACCTTCTGGCTGCCGTACCGCACCTCGACGAACACCTTGATGGGGTCGAAGTGGTTGCCGCACGCGTACACGGTGGTTCGCGAGCCGAAGCTCCCCGTGCCTGATCTCGAGGCGAGGGTCTGGTCCGGCCACCACGAGCGGTCGTTGCGGAGCACGACGGTGACCGTGGCGTTCGCTGGGCAGTTGGACCAGCTCCCCGTCCCGTTGATGCTGCCGTTGTACGTCGGCTGCTCGGCATACAGCCGGCAGGCCGGCGCGGCAGAGGCGACCGGTGCGTCACCGATCGCCCCGGCCACGGGAGCGAGGGCGAGCGTTGCGAGGGCGGCCGCGGCGGCCTTGGTCGCGAGCTTCAGGTTCATGACGAGTCCTCTCGTTCTCGACCGGTCGCGGCCGCCAGTGGCGGTTGCGTCCGGGCTGCTGTCACCCGTGTGGCGTTCCGCGCCCGTGACACCGGACGGAACGACGGATGCACAGCGCCGTCACGGCCGGCCGACTCGTTCGCAGCGCTCGTCCACCGACGACGCCGAGCGGCCGCCCGCCGTGACCGGGGTTCGAGCTGTCAGCTCGCCTGGCGGGTCGTGACGGCGAAGCCCGCCCACGAGGTCGCCCGCCGAACCCGAACGCTCAGCTCTTGCCCGTGGTCAGGGATCCCGGGTCGTGCGACCAGGAGCTCGGCGTCGCCGCGGAGCATGACGCCGGCCTTCGCCGTGGGGCGGCGATCGTCGCTGACGTCGATCGTGACGGCGCAGCGGCCGGGCAGTGTTGCGTCGGCCCGGTGCAACAGCGCTCGCTCCACGACGACCGACCCGGCAGGGTCCCAGCGGCCGGGAAGCACGATCGGGCCGCTCGGCGTGACGAGACCGACGACACATCGGCACGGCGACTCGACGAGGCCGCGCAGCTCGTCCGACACCGCCGCGAGCACGGCGCGGTCCGACGCGGTGCCGCCGGCGACGCGTCGGCAGCGGGCGCGCACCGGCTGCGATGGTCAGGGTGTGATCGCCGTCGCCGTCGTCGCTCGTCATCCGACCGGTCGGCCTGACCGCGAGCAGGACGCGGCTGCGCGGCCGCCAGGACGTCGGGATCGACTGGCTGTCGGCGATGTACCCGGCGATCTGGTCCACGTGGGTGAGACCGAGGCGGGCGACGGCGAGCCCGGCCATGCCGGCTGCCGCCGGGTCGTCGACGGCAGCGAGCGGACGGCGGACGTCGAGGATCGTCGTCGTGCCGACGGTCAGCGACCACCGGTCGCCGTCGACCTCGAGGACCGCCGCCCGGTCATCACTCCGCAGCGCCCGCACCTTCGCCGCGCTGGCGGACGTCGTCGACCAGTAGCGGCCGCCCAGACGGATCCCGGCCATCGGTGTCACGTGCGGACCGAACTGGTCGAGCACGGCGAGGTACTGGAACCCGCTCACCTCGATGGGACCGTGATCGTGGCGATGTCGGGATCGAGGCCGAGACGCCGGTACAGGTTGTGCGCGAACCGATCGCCGGTGCGCTGCATCGTGGCCGACATCACCTTCGTCACGGCGCGACGTGAGAGCTTGGGGAGCGGCAGCTCGACGCACAGCGTGATGTCGATGACGAGGTGGGTCGTGTCGTCGGCGCGTGGCGTCAGCTCGTAGGTGCCGTGCGCGCCGGCGCGCTCGAGCGCGCCCGTGCGGCGGGGCGTGCCGGTAGCGGATGGCACGCTCGGGCTCGAACGTCATGTGTTCGGTGAACGTGGGTTCCACCGTCACGCCGAGCGCCGAGATCCCGCTGAGGTGCCAGATCCAGGTGTCACCATCGGCGTCGATCCGCCGGACCAGGGGCGTGAGCTCGGCCAAGGCGGCAGGGTCGGAGACGATGGCCCAGATGTCGCTGACACCGACGGGCACCGTGGCCTCCGACAGGTTGCGCGACGAGAACGTGGTCAAGGTGCTTGCCTGTGCCCACCGGACCGCCGTTCGGAACCTAGCTCGGTGCGGATCGCCAGGTCACTCGGCGTCGCGGAGCCACGTGGCCATCGCCGGCGGCACGAACGCTGCGGCCCAGTCGGCCAGCCGCCGCTCGAGTCGCCGGCCCACGTCGAGCCTCGTCTCCCCGGAGCTCTCGTCGCGGATGAGGCCGCCGTGGACGCGCAGCATCGGACCGCCGACCGGACGCACGACGTAACCCCGGTAGCCGAGGCCGGGCGCGCCGGTCGGCGCCTCGGTCAGCGGCGCGGCCCGCACCCCTTCCAGGAGCTCGGCGGTCTGCGCCGCGGTGAGCGTCCCGCGGGGGTTCGGTTGACCCGAGAAGACGTCCACCTCGATCTCGGCACCGGCCGCCATCACACGATGATGACCGACTTCCCGGCGTAGAAGTAGCCGTGGAACTCGGTGTACGGCCCACGGTCCGCCGTCTCCGGGTTGGTGATGACGACGTTGCTGTTGTCGACCTTGCGCGCTTCGGTGGAGCCCGGCTTGTGACCCCAGAAGCCACCGATCTGCTCGCGGTACCAGTGGTAGTCGGGAAATCCGCCGGCGAAGTTCGGCGCGTACACGAGCGCCAGCAACCGACGCGGGTATTCCTCGCTCGGCAGGCAGTCGCACCGCTTGCGCAAGCCGTCGTGCATCGCCGAGTCGACCACGTCGGCACCCGTGAAGCCGGGACCGAGCGGGAACCCTGATGCCCGGCCCGGCTGGGCGAACGTGTTGGTCCGCCAGTTGCGGCCGTAGTTGTAGCAGTTGTTGTTCCAGCGGACGTTGAGGTCGCTGTTCCAGAAGGTCGGGTTGAAGCGGCTGATCTCGTACTCGCAGGCCCCGCGACACTGGCGATCGCGCACCGTGCGGCGGATCAACCTGCTGCCACGGGGCTTGATCGGGAAGATCGGCGGTGGCGCCAGCACGAACTGGTCGAACCAGTCGAGCACGGTCAGCCGCAACGAGTCGTCGAGCGGGGTCAGCTGATGGTCGGGGAGGGCGATGCGGGCGTGCTCGGTCAACTCTTCGAGCAACGGCCGGACGAGCTCGGCGGCACCGCGCAGGTCCTTGTCCGGTGCTCCGTCGGCGAGGGCGATGCGGTCAGGAACATCGCTGTCGACTCGGTGGTCGTCCCCGAAGAACTCGATCTGCACGCCCCGGTAGCCGAGACCGGAGTGGCCGCCGCCCACCGCCCCGTACAGGTCGGGACGCTCGCCGAGCGCCTCGAGCAAGCGATCCGTCGTCGCTCCATCGGGAACGATCCAGGTGGGGTTGGGCCGACCGGAGAAGAGGTCGACGGTGATCCTGAACATCAGGGCTCCTTGCTCGGCTGAGCGCGTGGGGCCCAGCCACGCAAGAAGAACGCGAGCAGCGACGGTCTGATACGCGGACGCGGCCGCGACGCGCGCCCGTGTGATGGGCGGGCGCGTCACGGCTGACCGTCAGGTGAAGTGGATGGCGCTCCTGAGCAGCGAGGCGTACTGGAGGTGACCGGCGGCGTTGGGATGCGCCGTGCCGTTCACGTCTCCTTGCCCGGACACGGACTGCTCCAGCGACCGGAACCACGAGGGATGATCGCAGTAGGCATGCGGGCGGAACGGCTGGGCCAGGTCCGGCACGGCGTTCCACCGGTACGGGTCGCCGTGGAACGAGGTGATCGCTTGCGCGATGCGCTGGTTCAGGCGCTGGCCCCACTTGTTCATCTCCGCTGCTTCGGCGGCGTCGATGCCCTTCGTCGGGATGAGCCCGGCGAGCACGCCACAGGCCCCGCCCCGGAACACGTCGGTCGGGTAGTTGTTGACGTAGACCTGGCGCGTGTCAGGCAGGTTCCAGGCGATGCCGAACGCAAGGACGGCGTACTCGCTGGTGAGGGCGTCCACCTTGTCGGCGATGAAGTCGCTCGTGACGCAGCTCGTATGACCGCCGGCAAGGTTGTTGTTGAGCACGCACCGCTCGATGATGTCGCTGAACCCCAGGTTGTTGACGCCTGCCGACACGAGCAGGGCGTCGATCGGACGCCCGCCATGCGGCGAGTCCGGCCCGACGAGGTCGGCGACGGCCTCGATCTGCGGCGGCATCGTGAGCTGGCCGCTCGGTGCGATGCCGCCGTACCCCTCGGCGACGAGGTGGCGGATCTCGGCCCCGGAGCAGGCCACGCTCACGAACGTGACGGACGTGTACGGGCTGGCCGCCTCGATCTGCTTGGCGGCCACGGCCGGGCCGCTCTTCTCCGAACGGTGGCAGCGGCTGTCGCGCCAGCGGGCCGCCGTGTTCGTCTCGATCGACACGTCCAGATCCCAGTCGATGTCGACGTCGTACGAGCCGACGACGTCCGGGTTCCCCTCGCCGGACGCCAGCGAGTCACCCATCGAGACGATCAGGTAGTCGCGGACCCAGGTGGTGCGCTCCGTGGGCTCGCTCACCCCGCGCAGCGTGGCCGTCCACCGCGTGTGCAGCGTGAGGCTCACCCGGTAGGAACCCTGTGCCGGCAGCACGTTGTTGAGCGTGATGGCGCACGTCGGCCGGGTGTAGGTCTTGCTCCACGTCGTGCCGACCTGGGCGATGGTGAACTCGTACGACTCGATCTGGTGGACGGCCGTCGACGAGCAACCATCGAGCTTCATCGACCAGCCGGCGGGGTTGATGACATCGGGGTCGTAGGTGGCGCTGGTGGAGCTGTAGGCCGACCAGCTCTTGCCGTAGCGGTCCGGCACGCTCCAGTTCAGGACCGGATGGGCGTCGGTGTCGAGCAGCACGTCGCCACCGACCGGTGGCACCGCCGCCTCCGACACCGGTCCTGCGGGAGCGGCTGCGGGCTGCTCCACAGCAGGCGCGCTCGGCGCCGGGTCGGACGGTACTGGTGGCGGTTCGGCGTGTGCCGCGCTCGAAGGTGCCGAGGAGCAGGCCAGCGCTGAGCGTTGCCACCTTGATGAATGGGCGCATGAGGGTTCTCCCGTGTCGGTGACGGATCGTGGGTCGACGTCCGGGATCGGGCGTCACCCGTCGGGGCGTGACACGGCTGTGACATCGTCGTGACCGACCGTCGCGCCGGCGGCCGCGCGCTCCGGGCGGCGCGAAATCAAGATGGATCAGCGCGGTGCTGTGCTTGCATTTGCCGGTGAGCGGTCGCGCGAGACCCGACGTGAACGGCCGGTTGCTCCTCGAGGCAGGCCGGCTCACCGACGCGCGGCGCGAGTTCTGGGCCGAGGCGGACAGCGCCCAGCTCGTCGGCGATCACGAGGCGTTCGCCGACGCGGCGCTCGGGCTCGGCGGCGTCTGGGTCCACGAGCACCGTCAGGTCGTCGAGCGGGCCCGGGTGCTGGAGCTGCAGCGTCGGGCCCTCACGCTCGTCGAGCCGGCGTCACCGCTCGCCCACCGGCTGCGCATGCGCGTGCTGGCCGAAGAGGCCTACCTCACGCAGGACGTCGAGCGTGTGATGGACGAGCTGGATGCGACGAGGGCGTGTGGCGATGCGATCGCGCTGGCCGAGGCGCTGGCGGTCGCCCACCACGGCATCCTCGGACCCGACCATGCGCAGACTCGCTTGGCGCTGGCCGACGAGCTCGTCACCATCGCGGCTCGCACCGGGCGTCAGTTCGACGCTGTTCGCGGACTGACCTGGCGTGCGGTCGACCTCTTCCTCGCCGGTGATCGGCACGCCGAACGCTCGTTGCGGGAGCTGCGCGAGCTCCTCACCGTCGATCCGTGCGACTGCTTCGACTACATCGTCGCCACCTTGGACGTGATGCTGGCGGTGCGGCGCGGCGATCTCGCCGACGCCGAGGTGCAGGCCGCAGCGTGCTACCGCCAGGGCCAGGCCGTGGGCGACGCCGACGCGCTGGGCTTCTACTCCGGGCAACTCGCCGCCATCCACTGGTTCCAGGGGCGCAGCGCCGAGCTGCTGCCGGCCATCACGGACTTCGCGCACTCGACGACGTTGGCGACCCCGAACGAGATGGTGTTCGCCGGGTTGGCGGTCCTCGCCGCCGACGCCGGCGACTTCGATGCCGCCCGGTCGGCGCTCGAGGGACTGCGCCGAGACGGTCTCGCCGCCATCCCCCGTTCGAGCAACTGGCTGGCGACGATGATGTGCGTCTGCGAGGCCGCCGACTTCCTGCGCGACGTGGCCGCGGCCGAAGAGGCCTACGAGCTCTTGAGTCCGTACGCCTCGCTGCCGGTGACGATCAGCCTGGCCGTCGTCTGCTTCGGCTCCGCCCACCGCCCGCTCGGCATGGCCGCCCACGCCATGGGCGACCTCGACCGCGCGATCGACCACCTCGACGCAGCGCTGGTCGCCGACCTCGCCTTCGCCAACCGTCCTGCCCACGCCGTCGACTGTGCCGTGTTGGCCGATCTGCTCGAGGAGCGCGCCGCTCCCGCCGACGCCCGGCGCGCCGTCGAGCTGCGGTCGTCGGCGATCGACGCGGCAGAGCGGCACGGCATGACGGCGCGTGCTGCACGCTGGCGTTCGCAGGCCGCGTCGCGCGATGTCGCAGCCGTCACGATGACTCGTCGCGGCACCCGTTGGCATGTGGCCGTCGACGAGCGCTCGGTCGAGGTCGGACACAGCACGGGGATGTCGTACCTCGCCACGCTCGTCGAACGGGCCGGTCAGGAGATCCCGTGCATCGAGCTCGCCTCGCGGTCGGCGCTCACGCTCACCGGCGTCCCCGCCGAGCCGCTCCTCGACCCGCAGGCGATCGCCGCCTATCGCCAGCACATCACCTCACTCCAGGAGGACATCGACGAGGCGGACGCGTGCGCCGACCTCGAGCGGGCCGCCACCAAGCGTGTCGAGCTCGATCGCTATCTCGAGGAGCTGACGAAGGCAACCGGCCTCGGCGGCCGCAGTCGCCACTTCCACGATGACGCCGAACGAGCCCGGGTCGCCGTGAGCAAGGCCATCAAGCGAGCCATCGCGCACCTCGAGGCCGCCGATCCCCACATCGCCGACGAGCTGCGAGCGCGCGTCGTCACCGGGATGCGCTGTGTCTTCCGGCCGCGCTACGCCCGAGCGCGGATCCTCCCCCCGCTCGAGCGCTCGATGCCCGGGTGATCGGTGCCTCCTCGGTCCGGCTCGGTGGTGGCTGGTGTGTTCTCGACGTCGTTCCGTCGGCGATCCGTCAGACGGACGTCACGGCGAGGGCGGTGTCGAAGCCGGCGCCGTTGCGCGCCAGGCCCACCAGAAGGAGGCCGGCCCATTCGAGGGCGTGGGCCATCTCGAGTCCTCCTGCGTCGAGCGCGTGCATGCCCAGGCTCTCGATGAACGCGGCGACGCGTGCGTTCGCCTCGTCGCTGTCGCCGGCGAAGAACACGTCCATCGGCTTGTCCTCGGCCAGCACACCACCGAAGATCGTGTTGAACGCCTTCACGACGTGGGCATCGTCTGGGGCGGCGGCCGCGATCTGGTGAGACACCGAGTTGCCCGCCGTCGTCACCAGTCCGGTCGCGTCGGCGTTGAAGGGGTTGGTGATGTCGACGAGGACCTTGCCGGCCAGGGCATCGCCGAGGTGGGCGACCGCGTCGACCGCGCCGGCGTGCAACACGGCCACGATGACGATGTCACCGGCGGGCCGTGCCCCGTACGTGCCGGCGGTGGCTGCGTCGCCGATCTGGTCGGCGAGCGCCTGGGCCTTGACTGCGTCTCGGCTCAGGAGCTCGATGGTGTGGCCGTGCTTCGCCGCTCGGGTGCCGATGGCGCTGGCCATGTTGCCGGCGCCGATGATGCTGATGGTGGTCATGTCATGGTCCTTCGTCGCGTCTGGATCTCGTGGGTCTCGGGCGGTGCCGGCAAGCGGCGGGCCCGGCCTGCGAATGGTTGACGTGTGAACGACCGTATCGACACGTGGTTCATATATCAACCAACGACTACGATTCCCGGATGGCCCGGGTTCGATGGTTGACGGACGACGAGCAGCGCCGCGTGGCGTGGCCTGATGGTCATGCAGGACCGCCTCAGCGAGTACCTCGAACGGCAGCTGCGCCGACACTTCGGGATCTCCAACGCCGACTACCAGGTGCTCGCCCACCTCTCCGAAGCAGCCGACGGGCGACTCAGGTCGTTCGAGCTCGCCGCCCTGCTGCGGTGGGAGAAGAGTCGTCTCTCCCAGCAGCTGAGTCGGATGGAACAACGTGAGCTGGTCACGAAGGAGCGATGCCTCACCGACCAGCGAGGAGCGATCGCGATCATCACCCCACGCGGCGCCGACCTGATCGCCACCGCTGCCCGCCAACACGTCGCGGACGTGCGCAACGCACTCATCGACCACCTCACGCCGACCGAGCTGCACGCGCTCGCCGACATCAGCGAGACCGCACGGCGCCGCATCGATGAGCTCGAACGCGACCAGTAGTCCCTGAACGTCCTATGGGCGAGGGCCGGGTTCTGCGCTGATCCGTTGTTGGCGGTGGGCTGCTGCTGACTGGAGGTCGGCCCAGATCTCGCTGAGTGCCTCGCGGAGCGAACGCCCGTCGGTCAGGGGATGATCGTCGGTTGCGGCTCGTGAGGCGAGCGCGACGGCTTCCGGTTCGAGCAGCAGGTTGGCCTGCACGGTCGGGTGATCCGGTCCACCACGACGGAAGGGACCAGTAAGGAACATCGCGGTCGCCAGCACCACCCAGCGGTCATCGAGTTGCTCGTCGACGGGGGTGGTGGGTGCCGAGGGATCGGTGGCGATCGCGATCACCTTGCCGACACCGATGAAGTCGATGGCGGCTTGACACATCGGGCACGGTCGTTGGGTCGTCCACAGCGTGAGGTCGCTCGTCTTGGCATCGGTGTCGAGGCGCGCCATTGCGCTCATCTCGGCGTGGGCGATCGGCGTGTGCTCGAGGCAGTCGGTCCTGGTGGGCTCGTCGTAGGCCCGGTTGCGGCCTTGGCGAGCACGTTGCCGTGGCGGTCGATGATGACAGAACCGACGGCAAGGCCACCGGCGGTGAGGGTCTGGTGGGCAAGCTCCAGCGATCGAGGCGAGGCGATCGAGAGCCCACGCTGTGCCCAGCGAGTCGGCCTGCCCGCGAGCCGTCACGCCACCTCACAAACCTCCACCGACCCTGCGGTCCGAGGCACATCAGACACGTGTCGCCGGGAAGCGACCCGGCGGGACAGGACCGTGCCAGTCGGGAGCCGGCGACGTGGCCATCGGCGCCGTCGCTCGCGGTGGGGCCGTGAAGGATGGTGAGGATCCGTCCTTCGCAGCCCGGTTCGACCGCCACGTGGCCAGGCCTGCGCGTTCACCTCCTGCAGCCGCTTTCACCCTGATGAGGGTGAGGCGGGCACACCCCTCCACCTCCTAGCTTGAGTCGAAGGGCGTGAGTCTCGCCCATCGCCCAGGAGGTACGTCGTGAGCTCTCAGTGCACCGATCAGGGCGACCCGCACCTACGGAGGTCCCTGATGAGGCGTTCGGGGATCTGGCGGTGGGGGACGGTCGCCGTTGCGGGCTTGGTGCCGCTCGTGGCCGCAGGGTGCGGCGACGACGACGGCAGCGGCGGTTCGCCTGGGGCGTCGACCCAGCAGCAGGCCTTGACGGTGTTCGCCGACGAGTCGCTGAGCGCCGCCTTCACCGACATCGGCAACGCGTTCGTGTCGCTGCACCCCGGTGTCATCCCGAAGTTCACGTTCGGGATGTCCGACGAGCTCGCCCAGCAGATCATCGACGGGACCGCCACCGGCACGTTCGCGTCCTCGGCCGTCGCCGAGATGGACAAGCTCACCGCCGCCTCGGTCGACGCCACCACGCCGGTCCCGTTCGCCAGCAATGCGATGACGATCGTCGTACCGGCGGGCAACCCGGCCGGCGTCAAGGGACTCCAGGACCTCACCAAGCCTGACGTCAAGGTCGTCCTGTGCGCCGCCGAATCGGCGTGTGGCCAGCACAGCACCCAGCTCCTCGACGCCGCCGGGCTGACCGTGACCCCAGCCCAGGAGGCACCCAACGCCGGCGCCGCCTTGGACGTCGTCCTCTCCGGAGCCGCCGACGCCGGCGTCGTGTTCGTCTCCGACGTCCTGCCCAACGGCGGCGCCGACACCGTGCCGATCCCACTCCGCGAGAACATCGACGTCCGCTACGTCATCGCCAGCATCTCGTCCGACCCGAACGACGACATCGGCCAGGCGTTCATCGAGTACGTCACCGGCGAGGAAGGCCAGGCCCTCCTGGACCAGAACAACTTCGGTCCACCGTGATCGAACCGCGACCCAGCTCCTCGATGGCCATGCACCGGACTGAGTGACCACACTGCGAGTCCAGGCTCGCCGCCGGCGCGCGCCGGCAGGTTCCCGCGATTGGTGACGGCTCCGCTCCGCCCGAGGCTGCACGTTCGAGGATGCTCCTGAGCGCCTCGGTCCGGCGTTACAGGAGGGTTGCGGGCGTTCCGGCTGTCGGCGTCAAAGGACGGGGCGGGACGTCGGCATGCGGCTCGGATGACGGGCCAACAGTCGCGGACGGATTGGGCCACGAGTCGCCCGGCGGTCTACTCGGCCATGTGAGCTGGACTGCGTGGCCGACGGCAGCGAAGGAGCGATCGGCGAGTCATGCTGTGGCTGCCGGACGTCCCACCGTGATGCGGTGGTGGTTCGTTGCTCCCAACGGAAGGGCTCAGACATGACAACACGAGACCTCGCGCTGTCGAACCTGCTGAGGGTCTTCGGCGAGCGGGACGCCGCCGCACGGCGGTCGGCGATCGCCGACACCTACTGCGATGACGTTGTCTTCTCGGATCCGGAGGGCGTCGTCATTGGTCACGCGGCGATCGACGCCAAGGTCGAAGCTGTGCTCGCTGGCGCGCCGGGCTTCGTGTTCAGCGCCGTGGAGCCGCTCTATGAGAGCGAGGGGTGGGCGGCGCTGGCCTGGGCGTTCGGGCCCGCGGGAGCGGAGCCCGTCGTGCGAGGAGTCGACGTCATGACGGTGCGGGACGGTCGCATCGCAACGCTTCGAACGATGTTGGCCGCACGCTGACAGGTCGGGCGGCCCTGGGGGCGCCCGTCGACGATGTTGCGGCCGTCAGCCTTGGCGTCAGTTGACGCCGGGCCAGCGCGACATGTCGGCGTACGTGTTGTCGCGCACGACCTTGCCGTCACGCCAGGTGAGCACGGCGCAGAACGGCAGACGCCACTCGTCGCCACGGTCGGGGTCGAGCAGCACGCCCTCGACGGTGACGACGTCGCCGGCCGAGTGGGTCTGCTCGACGCGGATCGTGCGTCGGGGCGCGGCGGCGAGGACCCGCAGCTCGAACTTGCGCAGCTTCTCGTGGCCGAGCTGGACACCGCTGAAGCTGCAGTCGGGCGCGTAGAGCTCGGTGATCATGCGCTCGACGTCGGTGTTGAACGTCTCGGCCCAGCGGGCGACCAGCCCGGCGTCCACCGCGGTGTGCTCGTCCATGTCGACCCCCTTCGTCGCCGGCAGCGTAGGCCGCCGGCCGGGATGACCTGCCCTCCAGCGCAGCGCTAGGTTCCCGCGCATGTCCGACGAGTACGACGTCGAGTTCTTCTGGGATCCGGTCTGCCCGTGGGCGTGGCTCACATCGCGGTGGGTGGCCGAGGTCGCCGCCCAGCGCGACCTGCGCGTCGACTGGCGCTTCATCTGCCTGCGCCTCGTCAACGCGGCGAAGGACTACGAGCACGACTTCCCGGCCGGCTACATCGCCGGTCACGGCAGCGGCCAGAAGCTGCTCCGTGTTGCGGCCGCGGTGCGTGATGCCGAGGGCCGCGACCCGATCGGCGACCTCTACACGCAGTTCGGCGGCGACATCCACGTCCGCGGACGGCGCGAGGACATCGTCGGCGCGTACGAGGCCGGGTTCCCCGACTACCTGCGCTCGGTCGGCGTCGCCGACACCTACGTCGGCGCGGCCAACGACGAGCGCTGGGACGCCGTGCTGCAGGCCGAGACCGACGACGCGCTGAGCCGCACCGGCAAGGACGTCGGCACGCCGATCATCAGCTTCCGGCGCGACGGCCAGCTGCACTCGTTCTTCGGCCCGGTGATCAGCAGCGTGCCACGCGGGGCCGACGCGCTGCGCCTGTGGGACGCCGTCTGGGAGGTGGCAACGTTCCCGGGCGTCGCCGAGCTCAAGCGGTCGCTGCGCGAACGTCCGCAGCTCGCCGACAGCCTCGGCGCGGTGGAGAACAGCTAGTCGGCCGGGCCGCCGTCGGGTTGGATCAGCGGGTGCCGGCCCTGACAACGACCTGCTCCTGGACGGACTGCGTCGTACCGGACGCTCATCGCCACCGGAGTCCCGGCGCTCGAGGACGCGTGGGCGGTCCTCCGGGCGACGGCGTATTCGGATGGGTCGAATGACGAGGCGAGCGCGTGCAGCTCGGCTGCGTCCTCGGCTGGACTACGCCCTTCCGTGGTCGGCCGCGGCGTTCCACTCGGCCGCGAGCAACCCAAGAATGACTTCGTCGGCGAATCCTCCATTGGCCCACGCCGAGCGGCGCAGCACGCCTTCCTGGGTGAAGCCGACGCGGGTGGCCGCCTGGATCATCGCCGTGTTGTCGGCGAGGGTCTCGAGCTGCAGGCGGTGGAGTCCGCGTACGGCGAACCCGTAGCCGCACAGCACGCGAAGAACGTCGGTGCCGAGCCCTCGGTTGCGGAACGCCGGTCGCAGCGAGATCCCGACGTGTGCGATCCGGTTGTGGGTGTCGATGCCCCAGAGCAGGGTCTCGCCGGCCAGTTCATCACTCGACAGATCGACCACCGAGAAGCAGGCGGCGTCCTCGCTGGGCTCGGCAACCGCGTACGGCGAGGCCGCGGAGCCGGGGGCGATCGGACGCCAGGGGCGAGAATCGGCACGCGACCGGACGGCCACATCGTCATACAGCTCGGATTGCAGGATGGGAACGTCCGCCTCGTGCCGGGCCCGAAGCCCGACTCTGTTGCTGCGCAACACTCCGTGTTCATACCTGCCGTGGCTCACGCCCGGCAACGCCGGTGGGCGGCGAATCGCGCAGCCCGCGCGAGCGACCGGTCACACCATCAGCGCCGAACGACGCGCTGCGACATTCGGGCGCGGGTCCGTCGTGATCGCCGGCGGGGGTGCGGTCTTCAGGCGACGGAATCGGCGTTCGGCGCCCCGCCGGACCTGCCCACATGTTCGGCAGCGTTTCCGGAGGCCCACTGACCGCCCCAGATCGGGCGTTCGGCGCTCGCGCTTGGGGCGCTGCCCGCGGAGCAGGAGACGACCCGACCAGGCCGTCCGGGTCAGGCCCCGGCGGGTTTGCCGGGTTCGGTGTCGGGAAGGAGTCCGGCGTTGCGGGCGGCGAGCACTCGCTTGGGTCCGCTGGCGGGTGACAGGCCACGGGCGAGGGCGACGGTGGCGGTGGGTTTCGGGCTCTGGAAGGCCAGGGCGAGCAGGTAGATCAAGGCGTCCACGGACTGCGGGTCGTGGTCGCCGTGCTTGGCGAGAAGGCCGGGCCAGCCGGTGCCGCCGAGGTACTCGGTCTCCAGGGCGGTCTGGACGGTGTCACGCAGGGCGATGCGGGCGATGCCAGCGGGTGAGACATCGTCGCCACCCGGGAGGGCGGTGCAACAGACCCGGCGGACGGCGAGCTTGCCAACGGCGGGGGACCATTCGAGACGAGCTTCCACGTCGTAGGGGTAGGTGTCGGTGATGGTGACGGTCACGGCGGCAGGGATCGTCTCGATCGGTCCGCCCGGTGGCCCGACGGAGATCCGGCCGCGGCCCGGGGTGATGGTGATGCGCATGGACAAGGACCTTAGTCCTCTTCATACCAAAGTTAGTTTGATACCACGGTAGATCCGAAGGTTGTCATGACCGATCAGGTGCACGCAGCACCGAGCGCCGGAGGCCATCGGGGGCAACCGGGGCAACGAATCTCACAAACCAGAAAGACCCAACACCCCATGAAGGATTTCGTTGTCGGAGACTCGGGGCCCGTTGCGTCGATCACGGTGTCCCGCACATCGCGTTCGGGCGTGAGCGCCGGCCGGGCAAGATGGTGCTCGCGCCGAGAAATGGGGGAGGGCGGTCGGGATGGGCAACCGGCGTCATCAGGTGGCGTGCCATCGGCGGATCGTGGTCGGTGCGATGTTGATCCTGGTCACCGCGTGCGCGTCCGATGCCAGCGATGTCGCCGAGTCGACGGTACGTGACGTCACGACCACGGCTGCGACGGGCGCGCAGCCGGACCGTGCTGGCGCCGTCGACATCGGCGACCGTCGAGAGATCTACCTGCAGTGCATCGGAACGGGCGAACCAACCGTCGTGCTCGTCTCGGGGTTCCCCGACGGCGCTGATGCGTGGACCGAGCTGGGTGCGTCCCCCGTCTTCGCTGACGTCGCGGCGTTCACGCGTGTCTGCGCGTACGACCGGCCTGGGACCGGTCCCGGCCGGTCCACTTCGGTCGATCAGCCGACCACGGCGTTGGACGCCGCCGCTGATCTCGAGCGTCTCCTTGCTGCCTCGGGCGAGGTTGGCCCGTACGTCCTCGCCGGGCATTCCTACGGCGGCCCAGTCATCAGGCTCTTCGCCAGCACCTATCCGTCACAGACGGCCGGGCTGGTCCTCGTCGACGGTCTGTCGGAGGATCTTCTGGACGGTCTGACCGCCGCGCAGCGAGCGGTGTACGTCGAGATGAATGGTCCGACGCCCGTCCCAGGGGCCGAAGACGTCGACTGGGACGCGACCTTCGAACAGCTTCGTGGATCGGCCCCAGTGCCAGACGTTCCGGTGATCGTGCTGACCGCGGATCGTCCGCAGCTGTCACCAGAGATGTTGGCCTCGGGTCAGCTGCCTCCGGACGTGGATCAGGCGTTCGCCGACGCACTCTGGGTGGCGCAGATGGCCGCGCAGGACCGGCTGGCCGCGCAGTTCCCCGGAGGTCAGCACATCACGGAGACCAACAGCACGCACTACATCCAGAGAGACAACCCGCAACTGGTGGTCGATTCGATCCGCGAAGTGGTCGACTCCGTGCGCAGCGCGCAACCTGGGAGCTGATCGCCGTGACGGCCGCCTCGCCGGTCGGCGCCAAGCTCTACAACCACCTCGGACACGAGATCGCCACCGTCACCGCAGACACCTGCTTGTAGCTCCCACATGGACGGTCGGCGGAAGTCCTGACCGTACGCTCGGATCCGTGATCAGGGCTGACGTCAAGGCGCTCATTGCCGGCAAGAACTTTGCGACGATCGCGACCTTGATGCCAAGCGGCCAGATCCAGTCCCACGTGGTGTGGGTCGACTGCGACGACGACCATGTCGTGATCAACACCGAGGTCGAGCTGCGCAAGTTCAAGAACGTGCAGGCTGATCCGCGATGCACCGTCACCGTCTGGGACCGGAAGAACCCGTATTTCTTCGCCGAGATCAGAGGTCGCGTGGTCGAGGTCGTGACGGGCCCCGAGGCACGGGCGAACATCGACGCGCTTGCCCAGAAGTACCTGGGCGCGGACTATCCCGACGATCTGATCCGCTCCGAACGGGTGATCGTGAGGATCGCCCCGGACAGCCAGATCGTGTTCGCACGCGGGATGCACGACATTCGGCGATAGGGCACCACACCTGCGCATCGCGACGATCACGCCCCCGGCCGGGTTCGAACTCCGCTGCACGGTGCTCGCGCCGATCACGCAGCCACCGGCCGTGGCCAGCGCCAACGAGCGCCACCAGAACCCGCCGAAGACCGGACCCGGTCCGGGAGATGTCAGATCTCGGCCTGCATGCGAGGGGCATGTTCATGCGCCGCGCATTCGGCGACTCCGAACCCACGCCAACAGGTACGCCGAACGCGCACGCCACGACCGCTCCGCACTGGCGACCGGTGACCTGCTGAGCTCGGTGAGCGCATCCGGCCCAAATCGCCGCGTTCGAGCGTCGGCGAGCCGGCGTTTCCGGACGGTCGACACGATCTCGCGTGCCGTGGTTCGGATACCTGCGTTAGGGCTCCCGCTGAGTCTCGCCGGCCGCCATCTGTCCTCGCGTCCACAGCTTCGACCACGCTCCTCTGCGCCGCCGCTTCGGTGCGGTCTCGCACTCGGCGCACGAAGTCCGGAAGGCGATGGCGAGGGCCCCTTCAAGTCGATCGTGTGTGATGTTCTGGTCGCGGAGAAGGTACGCGGGTTGTCGGGGTGAGGTGGGTGAGGCGAGCTCGGCCGCCCGCGGCGGCACGGTCGTTCTCGATGACCAGGCCGGCTTCGGTGATCGCGTCGGTGAGGCCGTGGTCGAGGATGTCGTGGGCGACGGGTGGCTCGACGGTTCGCACGACGGCCGCCCACGCTCGACTGCGGAGCGGACCGGCGGGTGTCGCCCACTCGAGGATCGCGACACGCCCGCTGGCCGCGAGCCATCGAATCGATCGTCGGAGCACCTCGACGCGCTGGGCGGCGTCGAGTTCGTGCAGCACGAACGCCAGAACGACATGGTCGAACGGTCCGTCGACGGTGACGGTCCCGAGGTCGGATCTGATGAAGGAAGCCTGTGGAGCTCGTCGGTGGGCGGCTGCGAGCATCGCGTCGGCCCTGTCGACAGCGGTCACGTCTGCGGCGGTGGCGCAGAGGTGGCGGGTGACGAGCCCTGTGCCGCATCCAAGTTCGAGTACACGGTCATCTGGTCGCAGGCCGATCGAGGCGACGAACCTGCGGCGAAGGCGATCGCTGCCACCTGGCAACCACAACAGCGTGTTCAGAAGGTCATAGCCGGCCGCAGCCGCTCGGTGACGGAAGGGTGCTGGAGCCGCGACATCGGTGGGCATCGCCGATCTACGATGCGAGCAATCCTCATGTCTGTCAACTCGCATCCCGGAGCGCGGTTCGAGGCCCGCAAGCAACCTGCACAGCGGCGCTCCCACCACACCGTCGACCGCATCCTCGACGCCGCAGCTCACGTCTTCGCCGAGCGCGGATACACCGCAACGACGACGAACCACGTGGCGACCGAGGCCGGGGTCTCGATCGGGTCGCTCTACCAGTACTTTCCGAACAAGGACGCGCTGCTCGGTGCCCTCGAGGAACGACACCTGCGCAGCGCCAAGATCGCCGTTGACACGTTGACCTCCGACTGGAGGACGACTGCTCCCGATGGCCACGCGCTGGCCACATCGCTCATCCAATGCCTCGTCGCCGTCAACGCGTCACCGCTGCACGTGTTGATCTACGACACTGCGCCCGCCCTCCCACACGTGGGCGTGCTCACCGCCGGGGTCGTCGACGACCTGATCGCAGAGCTGGCCTTCCACCTACGACGCTGGGGTCAACGTCGCGGAGTCAAGCTACGCGCCCACATCACCGCCGTGACCGCGCTGCGCCTCGTACACGACGTCGCCATCCGCCTCCCGCCAGGTCGACGCCGACAAATCGCATGCCGCGAGATCGTCCGCACGATCAGCCTCGCCCTCGCCGCCGATCAGCCCTGATCGATTCACTCATCGCGTGCTCGGTCGTCAGTCGACCACGTCCAGCGCTTGACGACGAATTCGTCCAGTGCGACTGTGCTGGTCATGGCCACCTGGTCCCAATTCGAGATCGCCGCGCCACGACTGGCGACCCGTGCCCACCAGTTGCTGTACCAGTTCGGCGTCGGCCTCGGGTTCCTCGGAACCGTCGACGGGTCGGGCGGCCCGAGGGTGCATCCGCTGTGTCCGATCATCTGCGATGGCGAGCTGTACCTGCTCGTCGTGCCCGGCCCCAAGCGTGGAGACCTCACGCGCGATGGACGGTTCGCGTTGCATTCGTTTCCCTGCCCCGACGACGAAGACGCCGCGTACCTGACGGGCCGTGCCGTTGCCATCGACGACGAGCCAGAGCTCCGGACGATCGTTGAGCAGCAGTTCCTCGCTGAGCGCTCATCAATCCCGATCCCACCCGAGTCGTTGGCGGAGCAGAGCCTGTTCCGTCTGGATGTCGAGCGCTGCCTCATCACCACCACGACCGGGCACGGCGACCCGGACCCGCAACATGAGGTTTGGCGAGGGAGCTGACGACCGCGTTCAGGGTCGCCCGGTACGGTGCCGTCGATGACTGCGTCAGCATCGATGACGGGCGGCGTGCACCTGCCGCAGGCAGGTCCTGCGGCCTCGGGTGACGCACTCACGCGGACGGCCCGGCTCGCAGAGGAGCTCGGGTTCGCCGATGTTTGGGTCAGCGACCACCTGGTCGTGCCGGCCGGCGTGCCGTACCCGCCCTCCGCGTACGTGCTCGAACCGTTGGCCGTGATGTCGTGGGTCGCCGCCGCAACATCACGGGTGCGGATCGGCACGACGGTGCTCGTCTTGCCGATGCGGGGCCCCGTCGTGGTGGCCAAGTCGGTGGCCACCATCGACCAGCTCAGTGGCGGACGGGTGATCCTCGGTGCTGCTGCCGGGTGGCTCGAAGCCGAGTTCGACGCGCTCGGCGTGCCGTTCGCCGAGCGCGGGCGACGGACTGACGAAGCCATCGAGATGATCCGACGGATGTGGACCGACGATCACATCACGGCCGACTTCCCCGTCCACGGCGCCCGCTTCGAGAACATCCGCGCCAAGCCGCAACCCGCGGGCCACGTGCCGATCTGGATCGGTGGACACGCCAAGGTCGCGCTCGGCGCGGGCGGTCAGGGTCGGCGACGGCTGGCACGGCGGCTTCCTCGGCATCGAGGAGACCCGCAACACCGTGGCGTACCTACGTGAGCACCGCCCCGAGCCGGAGTTCGTCGTGTCGATGCGCACCCGCTGGGACCCGCTCATCGATACCCGCGACGACATCCTCGTCCAGCTCGATGCGTACCGCGACGCCGGCGTCGGACACGTCGTCGCCGAGCCTGCGCAACGCACCGTCGACGACTACCTGCGCTCGATCGAGGCGCTCGCTGAGATCTTCGGCGCCGCTGGCGTCACGATGACCCCCTGAGGTCCTCGGCCGCCGTACGCGACGTCGATCCGGCGATCGAGGACGGTCGGTGCGCGTGGGAGCGGATCGAGCGATCAGCCGCATCGGCCCGGTCATCGGGTCGAGCGCCGATGCCTCACACGAGGCGGATCTCGACGCCGCCGATCGTGGCCACCTCGCCGGCGCGGGAGCGGTCGGCCGCGACCACGTCCATCGCGTCGATGCCCTCGCCCCTGGGTCCCGCTGGCACGAACCGCACGGCGTGGTCGATCCGCAGGTCCGCCCATCGCGCCCGCATGGCGTCGGGATCGTCCGCGGCGATGTCGAGCCCGGCGATCCCGGTGACGGTGGCGGTCTCGGCATGGGCCGTCCACGGTCCGCCCCAGCGCCACGCGCCGGACGGGACCGGTTGGTCGATCGACACGAGCGCGCCGCCGACATCGCGTGGGTGGAGGTGGCGGCTGGCGATGTCGGCCAGGTCGACACGCCACACGACGCGCACACCCCGCTCGGCCAACTGCGCGTCACGTGAGGAGAGGTCGTCAACCTCGTAGATCGCCATGTAGCCACCATCGCCGCCACGCTTGGCGAGCAACCGTCCGGCCGTTGTTCCGCTCGTCGTCGGGCTGACGACCTCGAGGAACTGGTCGCCGATCGTCATCAGCGCGTTGTGCAAGCCGAACTCGCCGACGCCCGGGTCCTCGTAGGAGACGGTCACCCCGAGCCACTCGCACAGCTCGGCGACGACGCGATCCCGATCCGTGGCGACGAGCGCGACCTGACGTAGCCGGATCATGACTCGACCGTAGCGAGCAGACCGGGTTGACTGCCGACCCGTGTCGTGTTGGGAGTAGCGGCGAGATCCGCTCCGTGCTCCGGCCTTCCCCACCTCGAGGACACGACCCGGGCCGGCAGCCACTCGAGCGCTGTACTCCGCCGAGATTCCGAGGTCGCCTCCGAGCACAGGTCGGTGGCGCGGACGTCGGCCTGCTGCGGTGAGCGCGGCCCGAAGGCGAACGAGCGGGTGCCGGTGGCCACGGCTCGCCGCCAGCGTTGAATCGCCTCGACGGCGTCGAGGGTGGCGTCTGGGTCGTCGAGATCGACGGCCGTGAGCTGCTCGTACAGCGGGAGGTCGGTCCGGGCCAAGGCGGCCAGCAACATCGCTTCGTAGCCCACGAGGCGACGAGCACCGCTGAGCGCCCACAGGTGGGCGAACGTGCGCTCTGATGCGGTCATCGTGCGTTCTGTCTCGCAGGTGCTCATGTCCGGTAGACGCTGCGGCGCCCACGAACGTGAGCCTCGACGCCAGCGTGTGGACTCGTCGGGATGCCGTCGACCGGAACGTGGGCGTTCCACATGGGCGGTCGCGCTCCCGTACCTCACGTTTGCGGCCGCTGCGGCGTCTACCCGGTGACGGCGTCGGTCGACGCCGCGTCACGACCAGACAGGTCACGAGGAGAGGATCCACATGAGCATCGAGGACGACAACAAGGCGATCGTCGGGCGTTGGTTCACCGAGTTCTGGGGAGCCGACTTCAACCCCGCGGTCATCGACGAGCTCGCCGCTCCGGACATCCGTTTCGAGTACTCACTGCACGCTCCGTGCCGCGGCCGCGATGAGGTGCGCGCGTTCGCCACCACGTTCCGCGCCGCGTTCCCGGACCTCGCGTTCGGCGGCACCGCCGACCTGATCGCGGAGCGCGACTACGTCGTGGGCCAGTGGATCGGCGGCGGCACCCACACCGGCAATGCCTTCGACGACATGCCGATCGGCGAGCTCCAGGCCGGCAGCGGCAAGACGATGCGGTTCACGGGCATCTCGGTCCTGCGCGTCCAAGGCGGTCTCATCACCGAGGAGCTCGGCCTCGACGACGGGGTGACCGTCCTCGAGCAGCTCGGCCTCATCACGCCGGCGTGAGCACACGGCCCGCGGGCGGCAAGGACGCACAGCCGGTAGAGCCGCAGGGCCACGCCACGTTCGAAGCCGTTGTGCGCCGTCACGGCGCGACGGTGCTCCGAGTGTGTCGAGCGTTGCTCGGCCCCGCCGATGCCGATGACGCGTGGTCCGACACGTTCCTTGCCGCCATGCGGGCCCATCCCGCCCTCCCAGCCGACGCCAACGTCGAGGCGTGGCTGGTGACGATCGCCCACCGCAAGGCGCTCGACATCCTGCGGGCGAGTGGTCGTCGAGCGGTCCCGATCGACGATCCGCCCGACGTCGCCTCGTACGACGATCACCACCTCCTCGGCGACCAGACGCTGATGGAGCAACTGGCCGCGCTGCCGACCAAGCAGCGGAACGCCATCGTGTACCACTACATCGCCCAGCTGCCGTACGCCCGTGTCGCCGAGGTCCTCGGCGGCACCACCGAATCGGCCAGGCGGGCTGCCGCCGACGGCCTGGCCAAGCTGCGTCGCAGCTGCCCGCCCTCGGCCTCAGAGACTGGAGCAGAGCCATGACCGCCGACTCCGAACTCACCGCTGCGCGGCGCCAGGAACTGGTGACCGAACAGGCCGACGTCCAACGGCTCCACGACCGTCTCGCCACTCGAGCAGCCGCCGAGGGCATCTTGGACGTCGCCTATCGCACGATCGAGACGCCGGTCGGGGAACTGCTGCTGGCGTCGACGAAGAAGGGGCTCGTCCGGGTCGCCTATTCGAGCGAGGATCACGACCTGGTCCTCGACGACCTCGCTCGTCGCATCGGCACTCGCATCCTGTGCCATCCGGCGCAGCTCGACGACGTTGCCCGTCAACTCGAGGAGTACTTCGCCGGACGACGACGCTCGTTCGAGCTGCCCCTCGACTGGCGCCTCGCCGGCGGGTATCGCGGCGACGTCCTCCATGTGCTCCCGAGCATCACCTACGGCCACACCGCGAGCTACGGCGCCGTCGCCAGGATGACCGGTCATCCAAGTGCTGCTCGCGCCGTCGGTACGGCATGCGGCTCCAACCCGATGCCCGTCGTCGTCCCGTGCCATCGGGTGATCCGCTCCGACGGCGGCATCGGTGGCTACCTCGGCGGCATCGAGGCCAAGGCCACGCTGCTCGCCCTCGAAGCGCGCCGCCTGAGGACGACGCCACGCCGAGACCCCCGGCCACGCCGCGCGATGTGGCGAGCACCACGTCCGCGATGAGTCGGACGGTGGACCGGGGTCTCATCTCCCATGACGAATGATGCGATGCGGCCGGTGGTGGTGCAGATGGGTGTGACGCTCGATGGGTTCGGGCACGGCGCACAGGGCTACGAGGACTGGGGCCTGCCGCCGGAGGACGATGGCGTGGTGGAGTGGAAGGTGGCGTCGCTCCGCGAGGCCGGCACGCACATCATGGGCCGCACGACGTACGAGGCGATGGCCAGCGTCTGGCCCACCGCGTCGGGCGTGTACGCCGACGTGATGAACGAGATCCCCAAGGTCGTGTTCTCCTCGACGCTCACCCGCGCCGACTGGCCGGACAGCCGCATCGCCAACGGCGACCTGGCCGATGACATCGATCGGCTGCGGCGCGAGCCCGGCGGGATCATCCTCGCCCACGGCGGCAAGACGTTCCTCGACTCGCTGATCGGCGCCGGGCTGGTCGACGAGTACCGCATGGTCATCCACCCGGTGGCGATCGGTCATGGCGCCAGCCTCTTCGAGGCGTTGCCCGCACCGCTGCGCCTCGAGCTCGTCGAGTGCCGCACCTTCCCGACCGGCACCGCCATCTCCACCTACCGACCGCTGGAGCAGCCCACATGAGGACATCCACTTCGGCCTTCGCGTGACCGACGCCGACCGATCGATCGCCTTCTATGCCGCCGTCGGCTACGAGATCGTCGGCCGCGTCCCCGCCACGCCGATCGGCGATCTGACGATGCTGAAGCTCCCCGGCGACGAGTTCGTGACCATCGAACTGGTCCACGATCCCGCGCCCGACCACACGGTGGACATGGCAGGCGGGGCGTTGAGCCACATCGTCATCGCCACCCCGTCGATGGACGACACCGTCGCGGAGCTCTCGGCCCGCGGCATCGACGTCGAGACGCCCGACCTCACCCGACGGGTCCGACGACTTCTTGACGACGACGATGGTCGATCCCGACGGCAACGAGATCGAGATCGTCCAGTGGCCGCGCGGGCATCCCGCCGGCTTCACCGCCGCCGACTTCCCGACCTGAACGGCGCCACCTCCCGACCGCACGAGACGGGTCGCCGCGCCGCCGACGCACGCCGATCAGGGCGACGGCGGGTCGATGAGGTTGCCGGCTTCGTCACGGAGCTCGGGACCGACGACGCGGGCCCGCCCGTCGCCGAACGGGGCGTCTCGACGCCGCAGCGCCTCGCGCAACCCGTCCTCGGACGCCGTGCGGCGGAACCCGGCAGCGGACTCGGCGAGGTGCCCGCGGGCGTCGATCTCCACCGCCAGCCGCTGCATGGTCCGGGCACCCATCAGCTCGAGCCCGAGGTTGACCGCTCGCTTGTTGGCCGCCAGCAGCTCACGATCGACCAGCGCGAGGCGGCGGGCGAGGCCGTCGACCTCGGCCGCGAGGAGGTCGGCCGGCACCGACTTGAGCGCCAACCCGATCTGCGCCGCCTCGGCGCCGGAGACCGTGTCGCCCGTCATCAGCAAGCGCTTCGCCCATTGCGGACCGACGTGGTAGAGCCACATCTGCGTCGGGAGCACGCCGAGGTCCCGCCCCGGCGGGAAGCCGAAGCGGGCGTCGTCCGCGCAGATCAACATGTCGCACAGGGTCGCCAGGTCGGTGCCGCCGGCGAGGCAGTAGCCGTGCACCTGGGCGATCACCGGCTTGTGCATGTCGAACAGCGCCATGCGCAACCGCTGGGACCGCTCCATCTGCCAGGTGTCGTCGTCGAACGACCGGTTGCTCGCGCCGCTCCACCGGGTCGTCGCCGCCGCTCGCTGCAACGGGCTGAGGTCGTAGCCGGCGCAGAACGCCCGACCCTCGCCGGCCAGCACGACGCAGTGCACCGATGTGTCGTCGTCGGCGTCCCACAGCGCGTCGTGCAGCTCGCGCAGCATCGTCGCGGAGATCGCGTTGAGCTTCTCCGGCCGGTTGAGCGTGATCCGGGCGACGCCGTCGGCGGCTTCGAAGCGGATGGTCTCGAACGTCCTCGTCACCAGGAACCTCCGTCGTCGTGGGCCGTGGCGACGTTAGGCCAGGGCCCAGCCGGACCGCGAGGTCGGCGCTGCGTCGAGCCGCAGGACTCGGCGCCCTCGCCGTGCTGGGAGACTGCAGGCATGAAGTCGCGTTGGAAGAACGTGGCGGCGCTCGATCCGAGCGCCGAGTACCTCGTGTTGGCGTCGAGCATCCCGCCCAAGAGCGTCGCATCGACGTGGAAGCTGTTCCGCGGGTCGCGGTCCGTCAGGCAACAGCTGTTGACGACGGACGGGATCGTCGGCTTCGCGCTGTTGGCCGAGCCGCTGCGCAAGCACTACGCCACGCTGTCGGTGTGGCGCGACGAGGCTGCGCTCGACGCCTTCGCGCGCACCCGCCCGCACGATGAGCTGATGGCGGCGTTGGCGCCGGCGATGGGTCCGACCACGTTCGTTCGATGGACGATCCGGGGTGCCGACGGCCCGCCGTCGTGGTCTACTGCGCTCGAACGTCTGACCTGACGTCCCACCCCCGCGAGCCGCGATCGTCCGGACGTTTCGCACGATCGGACGTCGGAGACGTGCGGTGAGCATCCTGGGTGCACGTCACGAACGCACGGGAGGACATCGCGTGAAAGCGGCACGACTGGTTCAGGGCGAGATCGAGATCCAAGATCTGCCCTCGCCCACGCCGAAGTACGACGAGGCGATGGTCCGCATGAGGTCGGCGGGGGTGTGCCACTCCGACCTGCACATCGTGCGCGGCGACTGGGATGGCGTGCCGCGCAACATGCCGCTCGGCCACGAGGGCATCGGCATCGTCGCCGAGCTCGGTCCGGGGGCCGACCGCTACGTCTCGGTCGGCGACCGCGTCATCCTGGGGCTCGGGGGCACCGGCGGGGGCTATTGGTGCGGGGCGTGCGAGTACTGCCTCCGCGGCGACCCCCGGCACTGCGCCCAGGCGAAGGGCATCATGGGCACCTTCTCGCAGGAGTTCTGCGTCTACGCCAAGTCGCTGGTGAAGCTGCCCGACAACGTGGGGGATGAAGAGGCGGCGCTGGCGTGCGGCGGCCTCACGGCGTATGGCGCCGTCAAGAAGCTGCTCAAGCACCACATCCTCCCCGGTCGGCGGATCGCGGTGATCGGCGCGGCCGGAGGGCTCGGCCACTACGCGGTCCAGATCGCCAGCGCCTTCGGCTACAAGGTCGTCGGGGTCGATGTCGGGCCGGAGCGGCTGGCCTTCGTGGAGTCCCTCGGCGCGCACTCGGTGCTCAGTGCCGACGAGGCGGCCGAAGCGGTGCAGTCCTACGGCGGCGTCGACGCCTGCCTGGTGTTCTCGGCCAAGCTCGCCGGCTTCACGCTCGGGCTGCAGATGCTGCGCCGCGGCGGGCTGTTCGTGGCCGTCGGGATCCCCGCGAGCAGCGAGGGCAACCTGGAGATCAGCCCGTGGGAGTTCTTCCGGCGCGACCCCACGCTCATCTACTCGGCCGTCGGCACCGTGCAGGACATGCGCGAGCTCGTCGACATGGCGGCGGAAGGTCGGGTCAAGAGCCACATCGGGCGGACCGCGGCACTCGACGAGATCAACGACGTCTTCGACGAGCTGCAAGCCGGTCGCTACGTCGGTCGCGCCATCATCAACGACTTCGGAGACTGATCGCCGGGCCTCATTCGCGGACACGACGATCAGCCGTCGTGGGCGCGTCCTTCGGCGATCGTGAGCCAGGCGGCGCCTGGCTCGGGTGGGTCGCCGGCTGACGCCCATCGGGCGACCTCGTGGCCGTCGGGGCGCACGAGCACGGCACCCGTCGGACCCAGTTGGAGGGCGGCGGCGACGGTGCGCTGGACGGGAACGATCGCGACGGGTGCGGTGAAGTCGGTGCGCTCGGCGGCGCTCGTCCAGCGGGGATCGTCGGTGGCCGTGAACAGGGTCAGACCGTCGCTGATGAGATCGAGGGTCGAGACGCGTTGCCCATCGTGGTCGACCCAGCAGTGCACGAGGCGGTCGTCGAGGTCCCACGGCAGCGCTTCGTCGGACGTCCGGCGGGCGCCGCCGGCCGACGCGGCGCGCCCGATGTTGTGCAGGGCGATCGGTCGACGCTCGGCCTCGTAGGTGTCGAGGAGCTCCGGCGGCGCCCAGCCGTGCACGACCCACGCGATCTTCCATCCGAGATCGAACGCATCCTGGATGCCCGTGTTCATGCCGGTGCCGCCGCGTGGGGTCATCCGGTGCGCGGCATCGCCGATGAGTGCGCAGCGACCCTGGCGATACCGATCGGCGATCTGCGCGGCGAAGCGGAACGTGCTGACCGGCCCGATGTCGACGACGAGGTCGTCGACACCGGCGGCGGCGCGCACCAGTCTGACGAGGTCCTCGTCGGCCAGCTCGTCCAGGCCGGGGCTCGCCGAAGGGCGCTCGCGCGACAGGCTCCAACGGTGCCCGCGACCGCGTCGCGCCAGCACTGCGCCGTCGACCAACGGGTCCTTGAGGACGTACAGGGCGTGACGCCGCGCGCCGACCGCGCCGTCGAGGTCGGCGACGAACTCGACCCGGTCGTAGACGGCCAACCCGTCGGAGCCCTCCATCGAGATCCCGGCCAGGGTGCGCACCGCGCTGTGCGCCCCGTCGGCGCCGATGAGGTAGCGGGCATCGACCAGCCGCTGCTCGTTCGATCGGCGGTCCAACAACGTCGCCCGCACACGCTCGTCGTGCAGACGGAGACCGACGAGCTCGGCGCCGAAGCACACCGTCGCGTTCGGGGCCGCCTCGAGACGGGCCAACAGCAGCGGCTCGTGGTGGTCCTGGGGCGTCCACGACGGACGAGTCGGGCTGACGGCCGCAGCTTCCGCATCTGACGGGTAACCGAGCGGCATCACCACACCGTCGCCCGACATCAACGTCGACGTGACCAACGCAGTCGGATCGACCTCCGCCGCGCCAGCACGGACGTCCGCTTCGAGCCCGAATCGGCGCATCAGCTCCATGCCGCGGGTGCTGACGACCAGCGCTCGCGACAGGTTCGACACACCATCACGCCGCTCGACCACCATGACGCCCAGCCCATGGTCGGCCAGCGTGTTCGCGGCCACCAGCCCGCACGGTCCCGCCCCGACGACGAGGACCTCGACCTCCTCGGCGACCTCCACCGACAGATCATCGCGCCGCACCTGCGCGACTGGTCGCCCCCCGTATCACGGGTCTTCTCGTCACGCTCTTCGCCCCGAGAGACGCACACCACGGTCCAACCACGACCGAGGACGAGCCGGAGGCACCCATGAGCATCTTCATCGAGTTCGACACCCACGCCAACCAGTACGGCAGCCGCCATTGGTCGGTCATCCCGACCGGCCGTCCCAACGAGTTGGTCGCCACCTACACCGGTGTGCTGATCGTCAACTTCGGCAGCGGCGTCGCATCTGGGGGTTGGCGTCGTGATCGGCTCACCTTCACGGTGCCGCTGGACGGCCTCCCGCCGGCGGTGGCCGGGGGGCACAGCGCGCTCCGTCTGCGCAACTGGACGGTGTTCGTGGCCCCAGCGGCGATGGCCGGAGCGCCGATGCGCGGGATGGCCGTCGACGCCTTCGGGCTGCAGACGCAGGGCAACCCTCCCGTCGCCGACTTCGACGCCTACGTGTACTGCGATCTGGCGGTGCAGGACCGTGACGGGGGGATCATGTTCCGCATCGCCTACAGCGTGCAGTTGATCGGAGAGCGGTTCGACAGCCACTCCGGCAAGCTCTGACGAGCGGCGCGACCAGGAGCAAACCGGTCGCTGACCGGCAGCAAACCGCGCTCGTCGACCGTGGGGCCCATCGAGACGGACGCCATCGGGGCTCCGTCGATTCGAAGGAGCGACCACATGCACACCCTGAGCGATGCCCCCATCCGGCCGACTTCGGACGGGGCCCACACGTCATCCCGGTCCGCCCGACCGCCCCGGCGCCGGCGGCACGCCGTCGCGATCGTCGCAATGGTCGCCACGGTTGGCGTTGCCGGCGTCATCGGCATCCGGGCGCTAGCCGTCGATGACACGACGATCCCGCACGTCGACGCGTCACATCACTTCGAGCCGATCGGCCCATAGGAGCAGGCCTTCATCAACGCCCGCATCGGTCGGGTACCGGCCGCACCCGCGCCGCTCGACGCGTGGTGCGCCACGCATCGCCCGTGCTGATCCCTGCCCGCCGACCATCCGCAACCACCGAACAGGAGATCACCATGTCCACCACCGACGACACCGTCCGCAACGGCATCGACACCGCCGCCTTCTTCGCCACGATCAACGCAGTCAAGTCCGATCCCGACCTCGCCAAGTTTGCGTTCTGTGCCCGCAACACCTGGATCAGCGGGACCCACAGCCGCAGCACGATCGACGAGTTCCGCGGCGCGAAGAGCGAGATGCGCCACGAGCAGGCGCACCACTACGACGCCGATCACCCCGCCGTGCTCGCCGGCCGCGACCAAGGCGCAACGCCCGTCGAGCATCTGCTCCACGCCCTCGCCGCCTGCCTCACCGCCGGGATCGCCAACATCGCGGCCGCTCGTGGGGTCAACCTGACGTCCGTCACGTCCACCGTCCGAGGCGACATCGACCTGCTCGGCATCCTCGGTCTCGGCGGAGACGCGGTGCGCAACGGCTTCGAGCGGATCAGCGTCAGCTTCGAGCTGCGGGGCGACGATCCCGAGCGTCTGCGCAAGGTGGTCGAGCAGTCCCAAGCCCGCTCCGCCGTCCTCGACGTGCTCACCAACGGTGTGCCCGTGTCGATCGACGTCGACGCTGGGTGAGCAGCCGTGCGATCCCCCCGTCCTGCCCCACGGTCGTGCGACGTCGTGATCGTCGGTGGTCGCGCCGCCGGTGCAGCGACGGCGATGCTGCTGGCCCGCCAGGGAGTCGACGTCGTCGTCGTGGAGCGCAGCGCTCCCGGTGCCGACACCCTGTCGACCCACGCCCTGATGCGCGGTGGTGTCGTGCAGCTGCACCGGTGGGGTCTCCTCGACCAGGTGATCGCCGCCGGCACGCCCGCGGTTCGACACACCGGCTTCACGTTCGGGGACCAGCGGATCGACATCCCGATCAAGCCGGGCCACGGTGTCGATGCGCTGTACGCGCCGCGACGCACGCTGCTCGACCCGATCATCGCCCGTGCAGCGGTGGCCGCCGGCGCTGAGCTGCGCTACCACACGCGCTTCGCCGGGCTGCTCGAAGGTGGTCAACGGGTCCGTGGCATCCGGACCGATGCCAACGGTCGGACCGAGGACGTCGTGGCCGACCTCGTCATCGGGGCCGACGGCGTTCGGTCCAGCGTGGCGAGCCTCGTCGGCGCCCCCGTCGAGCATCGCGGCACCCACGCGATGGCCGTCACATACGGGTACTGGACCGACCTCGCGTTGCGCGGGTACGAGTGGATGTTCCGACCCGACGCCTGCGCCGGTGCGATCCCCACCAACGACGATCAGGCCTGCGTGTTCGCGGCCGCCCAGCCTCGGCGAATCGGTCGTGGCGGCGTCGCGGTGATCGAGCGAGCGATCGCGAGCAGCGATCCGGATCTCGCCGGACGGCTCCGCTCGGCCGGCGCGCCGCTCGCCACCCGGACGTGGCAGGGACGACCCGGCTACATCAGACGGTCACACGGGCCGGGCTGGGCCCTCGTCGGGGACGCCGGTTCGTTCAAGGACCCGATCAGCGCCCACGGGCTCACCGACGCCTTGCGCGACGCCGAGCTCCTCGCCATGGCGGTGCTGGGCGGTGCTGGGTCGGAGCGGGCCCTGGTCGCATCACTCGCCGACTACCAGTCGACCCGTGATGCGCTGGCGCTCCCGTTGCTGCAGACGTCCGACCGCATCGCGAGCAACGACTGGGATGCCGGCGAGGTCGGCGACCTGCTCCTGCAGTTGAGCGCCGCGATGGCGCGCGACCTCGACCCCCTCGAGCCAGGCCGCACCGCTGCCGGTCAGGTCCCGCCGGCCCCGACGGCGCTGGCGAGCGTGGGCCACGGTGTCGCCGCGCCGGCGGCAACGAGCTCGTCGTAGCGGGTGCGACCGAGCCGCACACGGCAGGCCCGAGCGGCGCCGTCGACCAGCGGCTGGCACGACCGCCGCAGGCCGATCGACAGCCGGGCGCACTCGCTGTCGGCGAACCCGAGCAACCTGGCGGCGTCGTCGAGACGCCCGAGTGGGTGCAGGGTCGCGGCAAGCAACGCAGCGAGGTGCATCGCCATCGCCAAGGTCCGCCCGTCGTCGGCCAGCATGCGGGCGATGAGGTCCAGCCGATCGCGTGCCGCAGCCGGTTCGCCGCGGGAGAGGTCGATCGCCGCGCCGAAGTAGCCGACCCGCTGCACGTCCACCCAGTAGTCGTTCACGGTCGGCTCACCGCTCAGCGCCAGCGCCTCGTCGTAGCGGCCGAGCGAACCGAGGGCTTCGATGCGCAGCACGGTCGTGTCGTTCAGTGCCTTGTCCGGCCCGCTCAGGTCGTCGGTGAGTCGGAGCACCTCGTGACAGCGGCCAGCGCAGGCCGCGATGCCGGCCGCGACCTTGATGAGCGCCGGCGACGGGCCGCCCGCCATCGTCGCCTGCACGGCATTCATGCGTTCGACGACCATCGCTTCATCGCGAGGCGTGCCGGTGAGCCACCACGCCTCCACGGCATTGCCGAGGAGGTTGATCGAGCTCGGACCGACCGGCACCAACTCCCAGGCGTCGTCGAAGCAGGCCTCAGCGGCTCGCGGCGCCGTCGCGGTGAGCGCTGACCCGAGCGCCGTGAGGAGCCGTGACCGCACCGCCGGCGCACGATCGCTCGCCAACCCCCGCCGCACCCGGGTCTCGGCGACGTGCATCGCCTCGACATCGCCGAGGTTGTAGGCCTCGATGACCGTCCCGGCGGCGACCAACATCACGGCATCGTCGTCCTCGTCGATCACGTCGAGCGCGAGCCGACCCCATCGCACGTTCTCGTTGCTGCCGCTGGCCTGCTCCCAGAAGTACCGCCACAGGTCGGACGCCATCGCCATCGCCAGGCGAGGCCGCTCGTTGGCGAACGCCCACGCCATCGCCGCCCGGAGGTTGCCGATCTCGTGGTCACCGAGGCGGATCCACTGGTCCGTGCCGTCGGTCCGCAGCTCGGTGATCCGCGCCGCGATCGTGGCGTAGTAGCTGGCGTGGGCGAGGGCGGCGGCGACGCGCTCGCCCTGGTCGAGGAGGGAGGCGACGAAATCACGAACGGTCTCGAGCAAGCGATACCGGCCGACGCCGGAACGGGCCGTGAACGTGAGCAGGCCGGCGGCGACGAGGCGATCGAGGCGGTCGACGACATCGAGCCGGCCGCCTGCGCAGAGCGCCACCGACGCGTCGAGGGAGAAGCCATCGATGCACGGCGAGACATGTCGCAGCAGCTCGCGATCTGGCTCGGCGAGCAGGTCGTGGCTCCACCTCATCGTGGCGAGCAGCGAGCGGTGGCGGTCGTCGACGTCACGATCGGCGCGCGTCAACAGCCCGAACCGGTCCTCCAGGTGCTCGGCGACCTCGGCGACCGTCATCGTGCGCAGTCGCGCCGCCGCGAGCTCGATCGCCAGTGGGATGCCGTCGACGCGCTCGCAGATCTGGGCGATCAGGGCACCGTCGGTGGCAGTCACCGAATCCGGTCGCACGAGCAGGGCACGCGCGGTGAACAGCTCGATCGCCGCCGTCGTCGTCGGCAGCGGCGGCACCTGCCACACGACCTCGTCGCTGACACCGAGGCTGACACGGCTCGTCGCGAGGATGCGGATCCCCGGCGCCCGCGCGAGCAACCGGCCCACCAGCAGGCCGACTTCGACACCGAGGTGTTCGCAGTTGTCCACGACGATGAGCGCCTGCCAACCGGCCAACTCGGCGGCGAGGTGCGACTCGGGGTCACGAGCCGCGGTGCCGGGTATCCCAACCCCATCGATCAACGCGTCCGGGAGCAGGACGGGATCGGTGATCCGCAGCAGGTCCACGAACCGCACCCCGTTGGCGAAGGTGTCGATCATCCGCGAACCGACCTCGATGGCGAGACGGGTCTTGCCGACCCCGCCGAAGCTCAGCAGCGACACGAGACGGGCGTTGGACACGAGCCCGACGATCTCGGCGATCTCCTGCTCCCGCCCGACGAACGACGACAGCGGCGTCGGCAGGTTGGACGACATCGCTCGCGCCGGCTCGCCGCCGCGCTCACCCATCAGCAAGCGCTGCTCCAGCTGGCGCAGCTCGCCTGAGGGCTCGATGCCGAGCTCCGACCCGAGCCGGCGGCGGAGATCGCCGAAGACACGCAGCGCGTCGGTGGTCCGCCCGGCACGATCGAGCGCCACCATCAGGAGGGCGGCGATCGCTTCCTCGAGCGGCTGCTCGGCGAGCAGCACTGCGAGGTCGTCGATCACGTCGGCCGCCCGACCCTGGGCGAGACGCGCCTCGGCCAGCGTGCGCCGGGCCAGCACGTGGCGACCGTCCAGGCGCCGCACCTCGGCATCGAGGAAGCCCTCGTCGAGATCGGCGTACGGCCGACCACGGGTCAGCGCGAGCGCTTGCGCGATCAGGGCCTCGGCGGCCGGAGGGTCAGCGGGCAGCAGCGCTCGCGCCTGGTCGAGCCGCGCGTCGAAGGCGCATCCGTCGATCGCTTCGGGAGCGAGCTCCAACCGGTAGCCGGCGGTGGTGGTCGAGAGCACCGAGCTGTGGTCCGGCCCCAACAACCCGCGCAGCTTGAGGACCTGGTAGGCAACGGCCTTGGCGCCCGATGCCGGGATCTCATCGCCCCAGACGTCATGCAGCAGGCGGTCGGCCGAGACCGCCTCGCCCAGGTGCAGCACGAGGCAGGCCAGCACCGCCCGCTGACGTCTCGCCGTGAGCGGGCGCTCGACGCCGCCGACGACGAGCCGGAGCGGTCCGAGCACGCCGATGTGGATGTCGCCCGCCTCACCCGTCGACACCACGACCACCCACCGGACAACGGTAACTGGCGGGTCGTGAGCGGCCCGGCCGTTTCAGCCCGGGCGCGAACCGCGAGCTGCCGCAGCTGCGAGCTAGAAGGCGGGGAGCTCGAGCACGCCGCCGAACGGATCGTCGGAGCCGGGGAGCCGGCCGACGTAGGTGACCCACAGCCGCGAGCCGTCGGATGCGGTGGAGATCCCGTTCAGGCGGGCGGACCCGAGGGACCGTCCGGCCGCGCGCACCGTGCGCACCGCCACGACGTGTCCGGACTGGGTCATCCTGACGATCGTGTCGTTGCCGCGGTTGCACACGTAGAAGTCGGTGCCTGGCTTCATCGTCGTGTTGCTCGACTGGTTGGGGTTGCCGGTCTCGATCGACACCGGGGCGAGATCGACCGGTTGGTCCAGCGCGCGAGAGCGCAGCACCCGTGTCGCGCCGGGGAGGAACACCTCGTTGCCGGCGGGTCCGCCGGTGCCGACGTCGATCACCTTGATGGAGTCGTCGAACGGTTGGCTCACGAACAGCGTCAGCGTGGGGGCCGGATTGGCGAGCACCCCGAGACGGGGGAGCGGATCGCGTTCCTTGCCGCGCCGATCACCGCGCCCTCGGGCATCGTCGGCGCGGCGCCAGGATCGCCGGACCAGTGGTTGCACGGTCCCGACCGGCACCAGTCCGTCCAGCGCCTTCTCGGTGTGCTCCTGCACGATGCTCCCGTCCGCCGCGACGACGCAGAACACTGCTCGACCCGTGCCGTCGGGGGAGCGCCCGAGCAACGCGGTGCCGACGGCGGCGGTCTTCAGGGCGCCGGGGATCACCTGGGTCGGCACTCGACCGGTCAGGTCGTCGAAGTACACACCGCCGAACCGCTCGCTCGGCGCGGCCTTGAGCGGGCGGCCGTCCGGGTCGACGATCGTGGACGATCCTGGCCCGGCGAGACCGTACGGCGCGTTGGCGGGCCATGGTCGCCCGAACGAGTTGTTGATCGACATGCCCAGTGGGTTGGCGACCGCAGCCTGATCGGCGGTCACCGCAGTCGGGTGGTAGACGCCGTTGACGAAGTTCGGACTCTGGGCGCTGTACATCTGCACCACGCCACCCAGGGTCGAGGCCTGGTCGCCGGTGCTCGCGAACAGGGGTGGCACCTCCACCTCAGCGGCGCCCGGATCGATCGACAGGAACGACCCCTCGAGCTGGTCGTCGTGTGCCCTCGGCGCGCCGAAGTTCGACCGGCTCCCGACCACGAGGCGAGTGGGGTCCAGGACCGCGCCGGGCTTCGTGAGCTCGGCCAGCACCGGGTTGTCGTGGATCGGGCTTCCGGGGAGGAACACGCCCACCTGCGAGACCGCCGACGCGCCCGGGATGCCGAACGCAACAACTCGACCGTCGAGGAACTGCGTGCGGTCGCGCGTGGCGGCGAAGGCCGTGCCGGGGTGACCGAGCACCGAGCGCGGCGCCGCCGCCGGCTGCGGCGATCAGCCCGATCGCTTGCCTGCGGGTGATGCCCGCGGCGTCCTTGTCACTGTGACCAGCCAACGTCGGCTCCCTTCCCGTTCGCGGACCGCCCCGCCCCACGGTCCACGCCAGCGGCTGCAGCAACCCTAGTGACACTCCCGACGGTGGCCCCCGGGCCGATGCCGCGTGGAACGGTTCGTACCACCAGGCGTGAACATCGCTGCAGCGGCCACTGCGCCCGGTTCATCGCGGTTGGGCGGGCGGACCCGCGGCTCGGGCATCGGGAGTACCGTCGTTGACGCATCACGATCGTGGAGGTTGTCGTGGCCGATCTCGTCGACCAGCTGTTGGCCCGTCCCGGACTGTACGTGGGCGTGCAGACGCGGCCAGCTGACACATCTGACGAGCCACCGGGCGAAGCGCGCATCGAGGTCACGTCGCTGCCTGGCGGGAGCGGGGTGATGCTGGCCTACGAGGTGCTCGCTCCCAGCGGGGAGCTCGTCCATCACGAGCACGCCGTGCTGGCTCGATCGTCGACCGGGCTCGTGCTCGTGACGTCGCACACCCACTCCGACATCACGACCGTCATCGCCGAGGACGGCCCGGGCCACTTTCCTGCTGCCGAGGGAACGGCCCCGTTCCCGATGGCCATCGACCTCGAGGTTCCCGCCCCGGGTCACCTGGTCTACAAGTGGTCCTACGGTTGGGGCGAGGAGCCGATCGCGCTCCGCGACGTCGGCGACGTGCGGGCCGTCAGCTGACGGACGCGATGCCTACGGTCCGCCGCGCCAGTGGTCGATGCGATGGTGGTCGGGTTGGAAGCCGTGGGCGATGCCCCACAGCACCGCCTGGGTGCGGCTGGCGACGCCGATCTTGCGGTAGGCGGAGCGGATGTACGCCTTGATCGAGTTCTTCGACAGGTAGGTGAGGGCGGCGACCTCGACGTTGCTCTTGCCCTGGGTGATCAGGGCCAGGACCTCCGACTCGCGACTCGTCAGGCCCTCCGACTTGCCGGGCCAGCTGAGCCCGATGTCGGGGCTGACCCGAGCCGGGCGTGGGCTGACGACGACGTCGCCGGCGTGGATGGCCTCGAGGGCGTCGACCAGCTCGTGCGCCGGGAGCGTCTTGGACAGGTAGCCGCTGGCGCCCTTGTCGAGCGCCGCGCTGATCAGGTCGGGGTGGAAGTTCCACGTGTACACCACGACGCGGTGGTCGCCGGGGTGCGCGACGAGCACGTCGATGTCGTCCTGGTCGGCCTCGGCCTGGGCGAAGCTGTCGTACAGCACGACGTCCACGTCGTCGACGAGCGGCTTGTTGGCATCGATCTCGGCGACCACGATGCGGTCCTCGTACTGGTCGAACAGGTGCGCCAGCCCGATCAGCACGACGTCGTAGTCGTCGACGAGAGCGACGCACAGAGGACGAGCGGCCACGCCCACACGATATGACACCTAGGGGTGTATCGAACCCCCCGCAGGGGTGCTTCAGTCGAACCTGGGCCGGCCACCACCGGTCCGGAAGGAGTGGCTCATGGTCACGTTGTTGTGGATCCTCGCCGTCGTCCTCGTCGTCGCCGGGCTCGTTACGGCCGTTCGCGGGCAGGTGCTGCTCGGGATCGTCCTCATCGCAGTCGGGCTGCTGGTCGGACCCGGTGGTGTCAGTGTCTTCACCTGACGTGCCGGCGCCGCGGACGTCGGTCCGCCGGCGCGTCGATGGCGCGACGGGTGTCGTCGAGCTCACCGTGCTCGGCGACCTCGACGCCGCCACCGCCGACACCCTGGACGCCGCCTTCGACGACGTGGTCGGAGGCGGCGCCCGCCGGGTGGTGGTCGACCTCGCGGCGGTGACGTTCCTCGATTCCACCGGGCTGCGCAGCCTGGTCCGCGCCGCCACCGAGCTCGAGGGGGCGGGCGGGTCGTTGCGGTGCGCTCCGCTGTCGCGACAGGTGCGGCGGGTGCTGGAGGTCAGCGGCCTCGACGAGCGACTGACGGGCGCGGCGTCGTCGGCGAGCTGACCCGCGCCGGACCCGCTGCGGGCGCGGGTCCGGCGTGAGCAACGTCGGCGCAGGAGTGCTGCCGACTGGGGCCTGCGGTCGGCGCGGCCGCTAGCCGGATGCCCAGGCGACGTCGTCGACGGCGAGCCACGCCGCGTCGGCGACGCCGCTCGGGGTGAGGCCGGCGAACGACGACATGTCCCGGTGCAGGTGCGACTGGTCGACGTAGCCGGTGCTGGCGGCGACCTGCGCTGGGCGCTGGCCGGCGGCGAGCAGATGGGCGGCGTGATCGAAGCGGACCAGCTGGGCCGCCCGCTTGGGGGTCAGGCCGATCTGTGATCGGAACCGCGACCAGAGGCGCTTGCGGCTCCAGCCGAGCTCGGCGGCGAGCTCCTCGACGCGGAGCTGGCCGTCTCGATGCACCATCGAGGACCAGGCGCCCTCGACTTCCGGGTCGAGGGTCCGTCGTGCGTCGGCGGCGCGGGTGGCCAGCGCCGCCTCGACGATGGCGAAGCGCGCCGCCCATCCCGATGCTTCGCGGAGCTGCTGCTCGAGGCGACCGGCACCGCGACCCCAGATGTCGTCGAACACGACCAGCGCGCCGCTCGCGTCGGCCGCGGCGCCGTGCAGCACGTCGTGGGCGAGGGCGGGCGAGAGACGTACTTGCAGGCACTCGATGCGGCGGCCGCGGGCCCGGAGCCCGTCGGGCGCGATGCCGACGGCGATGCTGCCGGTCTGTCGGCTCCCGCGGGCATCGTCGACGAGGACCGGCCCGCTGCCGAGGTCGATCACCAACGTGACGGCGGGGAAGGGGACGACCTGCAGCTCGATCGGCGCCGTGTCCCGGGCTCGGAACCCGGCCATCTGGAGCCCTCGCAGCCGCTGCTCGGTCGGCACGGCGATGTCCCACACCGCCGCGGCCTCGTGTCCCTGCGTCGTCGACGCCACGCCGTCACGCTACGGGTCGCTCGCCGACCGGCCTCGCGACATTCCTCCAAGACGGGCGGCGACGACGGTCGTCACCCTGGTCGTGTCCACCCGACCACCAGGAGGTCACCATGCGCTCCGCCACCGATCTGCAGGGCTCGGCGCTCGAGCTCGCCGCAGCCATCCGACACCGCGAGATCAGTCCGGTCGAGGTCGTCGACGCGTGCCTCGCTCGCATCGACGCGCTCGATCCGGAGCTCAACGCGTTCTGCTACCGCGACGACGACACCGTGCGCCACGCTGCCTCGCTCGCCGCCGACGCCGTCGTGCACGCCCGTTCGATCGACGACCTGCCGCCGTTCCACGGCGTCCCGATGCCGTTCAAGGACCTCGTCGACGTCGCCGGCTGGCCGACGACCTTCGGCTCGGCGGCGACGGACCGCGCCCCAGCCGTGTCGTCCTCGCCGGTCGTCCAGCGCCTCGTCGCCGCCGGTTTCCTGCCCCTCGGCAAGACCACGACGTCGGAGTTCGGCACCGTCCCGTTCACCGAGAGCCCGGCACTCGGCACATCCCGCAACCCGTGGGACCCGAACCGCACGCCGGGCGGCTCCTCCAGCGGCGCCGGCATCGCCGTCGCATCCGGGATGGCACCGCTCGCCCACGCTGGCGACGGTGGCGGATCGATCCGCATCCCGGCGTCGTGCACCGGCCTGGTCGGGCTCAAGCCGACGCGCGGGCTGGTCACCAACGGGCCGGTCGAAGCGGAGGGCCTCGCCATCCACGGCGTCCTGACCCGCACCGTCGCCGACACCGCCGCAACGCTCGACGTCCTCGCCCGTCACGACCCCGCGGCGTGGTGGTCCCCGCCGACGCCACGCGGCTCGTTCGCCGACGGCGCGGCGCCGCGCCGGCTGCGCGTCGGCGTCCTCGCCGAGTCACCGATCGCCGGGATGGCCGTCGACCCCGCCTGCTCGGCCGCTGTCGGCTCGACGCTCGAGCTGCTCGAGGCCCTCGGGCACGTCGTCGTCGACACGGCCCTGCCGCTGCCGCCGGTCGACGAGCTGATCGAGGCGTTCACGACGCTGTGGAACGTCGGTGCCGCCGGGCATCCCGCTCGCCGACCCAGGACGCGTCGAGCCCCACAACCGCGTGCTGCGCGAGGCGGCGAGGGAGATCGACTCGTGGACCTACGTCGAGGACGTGCTCCACATCCAGCGCCTCTCGCGGCAGATCGTCGATGGCTTCCTCGCCCACTTCGACCTGCTCGTCACGCCGACGATGGCGTGCCTGCCCCCACCGGTGGGGTTCTGGCGGACGGACGGTGTCGATCCGCTCGCGCCGCTCCACCGCAGCTACCCGATGGCGATCTTCACGTCGCTGTTCAACGTGACCGGGCAGCCGGCGATCTCGCTCCCGCTGCACCACGATCCCGTCAGCGACCTGCCCGTCGGTGTCCAGATCGTCGCCGCGCCGTGGCGCGACGACCTGCTCCTGCAGGTGGCCGCCTCGCTCGAGGCGGCGCAACCCTGGGCCGATCGTCGCCCATCGACCCGATGACCGGCGACCACCGCGGCGGTCGACGCCTCGACGATCGGCTTGCTCGCTCTGCTGACGGCAGGTACCTTCAAACCACTTGCGAAACAAGATCGGATGGTGCGAGATGACCGACAGCTCGAGACCCCTCAGCGGCTTGATCCCCGGGGCGACCACCGCCGAGCAGCTGCCGCCGACGGCCGATCGCGGCGCCTTCGAGGCGCAGCTGCAGGAGCTGCGGCGGCGGGAGAAGGCCCACACACGAGAGGGCGACGCCATCGCGGCAGCGCGGCGGCGGCTGCCGATGGTCGAGGTCGACGCCGCGACCGAGCTGATCGGGCCGGACGGTCCGACCACCCTGCTCGCCGCGTTCGAGGGGCGCCGCCAGCTGATCACCTACTACATGATGTGGTATCCGGGACGCCCGGCGTTCGAGCAGTGCGAGGGCTGCACCTGGAACAACACCCAGGTGGTCGAGCGGTCCTACATCGAGTCGCGCGACATCACCTATGCCGTCCTGTGCCAAGGGCCGTACCCCGAGAGCCGTCGGTACCGGGACTTCATGGGCTGGGACCTGCCCTGGTACTCCGCCGAGGCCTCGCTCGAGACGCTCCTGGTCGGTCGCCAGATCGGCAGCATGCACGTCGTCTGCTACCTGCGCGACGGTGACCGCGTGTTCGAGACGTACTGGACGACCGGCCGCGGCGTCGAGGCGGTGGACATCAACTATCGGCTCATCGACCTGACCGTGTGGGGTCGTCAGGAGCCGTGGGAGGACTCGCCCGACGGCTGGCCGCAGGGGTGGGGCGTCCGGCCCTCCGCCGACCCCGCCGCGCGCTACGACGGCATCACACGGGTCAACGGCCGCCCGATCGCCCAGTGGCCGCGCCTCGAGGCCGGGCGATCCGACGACCTGACCGGTCCCTGACCGCAGGCGGTCCTCGGAGGTGCAGATCCGCCAACTTTCCGCGCTGGCGCCCGGACCCGTCCGGGCGCGAGCGCGGAAAGTTGGCGAAATCGCTCCGCCGGCATCACGGGATGGTGACGACGCGGAAGACCTCTGCCGACGACCCTTCAGCGAGGCCTGCCGCCTGCGCGTTCGCCGACATCCAGCCGCGGACCAGGTCGGCCATCGCCGCCGGGTTGACGTGTTGGCTCTCGTGCGACAGCAAGGCGGCGATCTTGCGGTCGACGTTGGCGGTGACGTCGATCGTGTCGGCGCCGGTGGCTCCGGCGAAGGTCATCACCCAGATCTCGGGTACGTCCCATGGCTCCAACCCCTCCACGTCGAGCAGCTCGGGGAAGGCGAAGGGGTTCCGCGAGTCGGGGTAGACCGCGCACAGCGTCGCCTCCCCGGTGGCGAGGTGGTCGGGGTGGCTCCCGACGATCCGCTCCAGGACACGTTCGGGCGACTGGGTGATCACCAGCTGGGGGCGGACGGTGCGGATCACGCGGGTGATCGCGAGGCGCAGGTCGAGGTCGGGGACCAACCGGCCGTCGGGTCGACCGAGCCAGACCAGCTGGTCGACCCCGACGTGCTTGGCCGCCGTCGTCTGCTCCTCCCGCCGCAGCTGGGCCATGTCGGCGCGGGGCATCTCGCGATCGCGGCCGCCGGCCTCGCCGTCTGTGACCAGGCAGTACGTGACTGCGGCTCCGGCGTCGGTCAACGTCGCCACCGTGGCCGCGGCGCCGAAGTCGACGTCGTCGGGGTGGGCGGTGACGACGAGCGCCCGCTCGATGTCCTGGGGTCGCAGCATCGTCCGGAGCGTACGAGCACCGCTGCGCGTGTGGGCCTCCGGTGCAGACCCCGAAGGGCGCGCCGCGATCAGCTCGTCCCGCCTCCGACGACGCCCTGACGGCGCGACGTTGGGCGCTCGAGGACACGGGCGAGGCGCGCTCGGTTGTAGCGCTGGACGATCACGCATGGGAGGTTGACGCCGATCCAGAGCAACGTGGCCGACGCGGCGATCGGTGCCGGGTTCCAGAGTGGGAGCACGACGACGATGGCGGCGGCGGCCCAGTGGACGAGCTCGGCACGGCGGGTCTCGGCGGCGAAGGTGACGAGACGGCTCGGGTCCCTCGAGGGCAGCCGCGCCTTCGGCGACCCGCCGAGCAGCACGCCGGCGTCAGGGAGTCGGTCCTTCCACCGCTTGACCCCCATCCGCTCATAGACGCGTCCGTCGAGCTCCCAGGGGCGGAGCCTCGTCAGCACACCGTCAGCGCTGAACCGGTCGTGTGGCAGCCGCGTGCCCACCATCGACACACCGACGCTCCAGAGCGACACGGCCACGATGTCGACGCCGATCGCCGTCACGGTCGCATCCACGCGAGGAGCCTTGGCGACCGTGCCGAGTCGGCAAACCTGAGCCGGCCGTGACGATCGACCAGTGGTGCGGGTGGTCTCGAGCTCATCCACGGGTGGCCCGGCGCCGAATCAGCAGGTGAGCTCGATTCCTGCACCGGGTGATCAGGCGTTGCACCACTTGACTGCGGCGGGCGGCGTGCTCGCCGGGCTTCGTGCGGCTCGTGTTGCCGCCGAGCTCTTGCGGGGGGCTCCGGCCCCGCAGTGGATGGACGTCCTGGCGTCGGTCGTCGACGAATCGTCCGACCAGCTGTCGGTGATCGGTGCGATCCACGTGATCGCCGGACTGACCGGCGCGGCGGCGGACGACCGGTTGGCCTCCTACCTCGATGACGACCGTCAGTTCGTGGTCGAGCACGCGGCCTGGGCACTGTCGGCCCGGCGTCCGCATCGGCCGTCGATGGTGCCGCTGGCCGGGATCGTCGGGGCGTCGAACGGGTTCCAGGGCATGTTGGCGCAACGGACGCTCGAGGGGTGGGCAGCGACCGACGCCACTGCCGTCGCGGCGGCGACGTGTGGGGTGCTCGAGGTGGTGGCCGACGGCACCAGCCGGGCCCGACTGGTGGAGACCGTCGGGCTGAGCTCGAAGCAGGTGCCCTGGCGACTCCTCGAGCGCATCGCCGCTGACGACGGTGAGGGCCTGCCGACGCGCATCGCCGCCGTGGCGGCGCTCGGGGACCGTCCTGGTGCCGACGCCGTGTTGCTCGCGCTGACGAGGCGCACCGACGAGCTCGCCGAGCACGCCGTCCTCGCGCTGCACGACCGCCGCCTGCTCGAACGAGGGCCGCTCGCGCCGCCCGGTCACGGCGTCGGCGTGGCCCAGGTCTTCGTGCACAGCGACTTCGGTGCCGACGATCGCGTCGGTGCCGGCGATCAGGGTGGCATCACCACGCTGCTGAGGTTGCTGGCGAGCGAGTTGTCGGGCCTCGATGGCGTCGGGGATGTCGTGTCGATCGGATCCGGGGGAGTCCTCGACGCGTTGCTCACGGGGATGCCCCGGTCGAGCGCCGGCCCGGACGTTGCGGCGGTGCCGTTCGGGGGGCCGGGCGGGGTCGACCTTCGTGATGCGTGGTGTCACCGGGTGGCCATCGAGCGGGGCGTGCGGCGGGTGCTGCGCTCGCTGCCCGGGCTGGACGTCCTGCACCTGCGGATGGCCGATGTCGGCACGCTCGCCGCGGCGCGTGTCGCCCGACGGGCCGGCGTTCCGATCGTGTTCACGGCGGCCCCCGACCCGCACGGTGTGATCGCGGCGATGGACGCGGACGGGATGCTCTCTCGGCAGCAGTTCGGCGACGGCGACGTCGGCGAGCACTGGTGGTTCCGAGTCCGCATGGTCGAGCGGCTGATCGCCCAGGCCGCCCACGTGGTGCTCCTGCCTCGCGGTCGCCGCCATGCACTGGCCGGGCTTCTCGACACGGACGGGTTGGAGGGGAGGGCAACGGTCGTGCCCGAGGGCTTCCACGCCGCGGGGATCCGGGCTGCCCGCGCGAGGGTCTGCGAGCGTCCACTGAGCGATCTGGGCCCCGCCGTCGACGGCCTCATGGCCGCGCTGGCCCGGCTTCCCAGACGCCGACGGCGGCTCCCGCTGGTCGTGAGCGTCGGGCGGCTCCACCCAACGAAGGGGATGGCCCGTGTCGTCGAAGCGTGGCGGGCCACGCTGGCCCGCTCGACCAACCTGGTGATCATCGGTGGCGACCTCGAGTCACCATCGATCACCGAACGTGCGGAGGTCGAGGCGATCCGGCGACACGCGACGCCGCGCGACGGACTGGTCCTGCTCGGCCGGCGCTCGCACGACGACGTCGCCACCCTGCTCCACGTGGCCGCCGGGTGGTCCAACCCGTCGTTCCCGTGCGGGGTGTACGTCGCCGGCTCGGCCAAGGAGGAGTTCGGCCTCGCCATCATCGAGGCGCTCGCGTCGGGCCTGCCGGTCGTCGCACCCGCAGCCGGTGGGCCCGCCACCTACGTCAACGATGGCGTCGACGGCGTCCTCGTGCACTCTCGCGCCACGTCGGAGCTCGCCGACGCGATGCGACGTGGCCTCGAGCTCGCCCACGTGGCGGGGCGCGCCGCAGCGACGTCGGCCCGGCTCGGTGACGAGTTGACGATCGAGCGGATGGCGGTGCGACTGCGTGACATCTACCTCGCCGCCAGCAGGACGGTGGTGCCGTCGTGAAGCTGCTGCTCGTCAGCCCCGACTACCTGTCCCACTACCTCCCGATGTCGGCCATCGCGACCGAGGCCGCCCGCCGGGGTGTTGCGGTCACGGTTGCGACGGGGAGCGGCCTCGCCGATCGCGTTCGCCACGACGGCTGGTCGTGGCAGCCGCTCGTGATGAGCCGCGGCAACAACACCGGCATCAAGCGGATCGACGATCCAGACGATGATCTCCGGGCGTTCCTCACCGTGACGCGTCGAGGCATGGTGCCCACGCTCATGCTGCAGGCCGCCGCCCGCGCCGACGACCTGCTGTGGAACCCGGTCGATGTCGGCCGCCGGGTGCTGACGATCGTCGCGGATCTCCAACCGGACGCCATCCTGGTCGACCATCTCGCGTTCGCCGCGACGATGGCCCTGTCGGCGCGGCAGGTCCCGTTCACGACGTTCGTGCCAGGTCATCCCTCACAGCTGCCGGCGCCGGGCGAGCGGTACGGCTACCCGGTCGCGTGGCCCCGATGCATGAAGCCGGCCCCGGCGGCCCTCGCCGAGCTGTGGGCGTGCTGCGGCACGGTCACCGAGCGGTTCAGCGAGACGTACCGGCGTGCTGCGGCCGCACTCGGTGGCCACAGACCGGATGTCGACGACGCGTTCGCGCGGCATGGCGACGATGTCCTGTACAACAGCCCGGGCGTGCTGTTCGACCACGCCCGTCGCGCGGCGGAACCGTCGGCGTTCCTCGGCGCATGCGTGCGGGACGAGCAGGGCGACGCAGTGACCCAGCGATGGCTGAACAGCGGCGACGATCGTCCCCTCGTGTTCGTGTCGTTCGGCACGTTCCTGTCGGCGCGCCACGACGTCCTCCGGCGGGTGCTCGGCGTGCTCGGCGACCTCGACGTGCGAGTGGCCGTTGCCACGGGCGCTGCCGTCGTCGCGAGTCAACGAGGTGGTGGAGGCGGGGTGGCTCGCCGCTCCGACGCTGCCCCAGATCGACGTGCTGCGACACGCCGACGTCGTCGTGACCCACGGCGGCAACAACACCGTGACCGAGTCGCTGGCCGCGTCGACCCCGCTCATCACGATGCCGTTCTCCACCGATCAGTTCGCCATCGCCGCCGACCTGGAACGGACCTCGCGCGGCATCGCCCTCGACCCGAACCACTTCACGACGAGCGAGCTCGCCGCTGCTGTTGCGTGGGCGTTGTCGTCCGACACGCAGCGCGCCGCGGCGAGGCTGGGTGATCAGTTGGCCAGATGTCCGGGGCCGGTGGCGGCCGTCGATCGTCTCGTCGGGATCCCGCCGAGATCAACCTGACCTTCCGGCTCGCAGCGATGTCTCCCCGTGTCAGCAGGGGTCGAGACCGGCGGAACACCTCATGTCGGCCGGGCCCGCCGGGGTCGTGGTGGACGAACCGAACCGTCCCAGGTTGAACGCCCGTACTCGTGCCTTGAGATCGACGTCCTGGCTGGCGACATCGAGCCACCGCACGCGGATGCCCGGGAGCACATCCAGCCGGGCGCAGTGACGCTCCAACCCGGTGGTCGAGAGGCTGGCAGCATCCACGAGTTGGACGTACTGCCACAGCAGGGGAACGCCGTCGGGATGGATCAACTCGGGTGGCACCACGAAAGGCGCCACCTCGGACAGCCCCGCAACCTCACCCTCGGTGGCATGTGGATCCAACAGAGCCTGGAGCAGCACGTGCTCGGACTTTGGCATCGATCGGATCCTCGCCTCGACCGCCCAGTCTACGACCACCTGGTGGCGCATCGCTGGGAGGACGCACGGACCTCGCGAGCTCGTCCTCGATGTCGACGACCTCGACGGGCCGGCTCTGAGCTCTGTCGGGGGATTCTGAAGAGTCCCCCCGGCCACGAGGTTGGGACACGCGCCACGTGGGCACGAGCGCGACGTGCCAACCCCCACCGCGACCCGCCGACCCGCCACACGGACGGCGACCCGGGCGACCCGACCGCCGAACGCCACCGCCGTCCTGACCCAGGACCATCGCGCCGTTGAAGCGCTCTTCGTCACGTTCGAAGGCCTTGGCCCGCGCGCTCGACAAGCGTCGCGAAGCGATCGTCGGCAAGATCGTGGAGTCGCTGTCGCAACATGCGGCCATCGAGGAGACGGTCTTCTATCCCGCCGTTCGAGCATCGGTGCCGGGCGCCGACGACGACATCCTCGAAGCCCTCGAGGAACACCATGTCGTCAAGTGGACGCTCTCCGAGCTCGCCTCGATGCGATCGGAGGACGAGCGCTTCGCCGCCAAGTGCACGGTGCTCATGGAGAGCGTGCGCCACCACGTCAAGGAGGAGGAGCGAGAGCTCTTTCCGAAGGTGCGCAAGGCGATGTCGCGAACCGAGCTCGACGAGCTCGGCGTCCAACTCGCCGCAGCCAAGACCGACGCGCCGACGCGGCCCCACCCCCGCAGCCCCGACACACCGCCCGGCAACGTGATCGCCAACGCCGTCGTCGCTCCGCTGGACGCCGCGACCAACCTCGTCGGAGCAGTCGCCAAGAAGGTCCGGTCGGCCGCCAGCTGATCACGTCGCCGACCCGGCGACCGACGCGCCCAACTGAAGCAGGAGCACCAACCATGTCAGCAACCACGCCCACGACGACCGACCACCTGCTGGCCGTCTACCTGCGCGATCACTTCGCCGGAGCGGCCGCCGGCCTCGCCCTCGCCGAACGGTGCCAACGCAACAACCACGACAACCCGCTCGGCGCAGTCATGGCCGAGGTGTCCGCCGAGATCGCCGCCGACCGCGACAGCCTGCGCGACATCATGAGCGCCCTCGACGTCTCCGAAGACCCGCTCAAGGCGGCACTCGGGCACGTCGCCGAGGTCGTTGGGCGGCTCAAGACCAACGGGGTGCTGACCCACTACTCCCCGTCGAGTCGAGTGGTCGAGCTCGAAGCGCTCCTCGCCGGCATCGACGGGAAGGCCAACCTCTGGCGCTCGCTCCGACTCGCTGCAGCCACCCGTCCCCAACTCGACACCGCAGAGCTCGAGCGACTCATCGAGCGGGCGAGCTCGCAACGAACCCGCCTGCAGGGAGAACACGAGCGCGCCGCCAGCGCTGCGTTCACTCCGAGCTGACGTTGCGTGGTGTGACGACGGGGCGTCCGACCACGCATCCGTCGCCGCCAGCGCATCGATGTTCCCGACGAGCATCTCGTCGGGTCGTGCTGACCTTCCCGGGCAGCCGCGGTGCGGCCATCCTGTTGATGAAGTTCAGCGATGGCGAGGACCACGCCTACCACGACGACGGCGGCAAGGTGGTCGTGCAGGTCGGTGACTGCGTCGGTGTCACCGAAGCGGCGCGGGCCGCGGGCTACGAGGTCACGCGGGAGCCGGGCGAGTACCCCGGCTTCGGGATGATCGCGATGATCCAGGACCCCGACGGGCGGACCGTTGAGCTCCTCGGCGTGCCAGCAGGCGATTGACACGCGGCATCCGGCACGGCGGCGACGACTCGCCACCTCGAGGGTCACCGACCCGGCTGGTACGAGCGGGCTACCTTCGCTGCGGCGATGGGTCGGCGCGTGGTCGTTCGTGGCGGGCCTCGTCGTGCGCCCGCATGAGGAGGAGCGATGGCTGCGATCGGATCACGTCGACGGTGGAGGACGCCTCTGGGCCGATTGGTTGCTGCCGCGACGGTGTTGAGCGCGGTGAGCCTCGTCGGCGGAGCCGTCGAGCCGGTGTCGGCCGGCACCCAACCCATCTGTGCCCAGATCAACAATGGCGACTTCAACGGGCTTGGCGGCAGCATCTCGTTCAGGTCCGAGTTCATGGCGGGCAACACGATCGTGGTCCATTCGGGCGAGCCCATCGAGATCCCCATCGGCGGTTCTCCGCCATCGTCGACGCAGCTCCTGATCAACGGCACCCTCGTGGACTCCGGTGGGTTCCCGGCCACGCTCAGCTACACGTTCCCCGCCGACGCCACCTACACCGTCCTCTACGAGGTGAACGAGGACAACTCAAACGCCACCTTCACCGCGACGTGCACCGAGGGACCGCCGCCCACGACGTCGACCACGACGACCACGACCACCACCACGGTGCCGCCGCCCACGACATCGCCGGCCACGACGTCGACCTCATTGGCGACGAACACGACAGCGGCGTCGGCCACCACCTCCGGGGCGACCACCACCTCCGCAGCCGCGTCGCCGGGCAGGGGCAGCGCCACGACGGTCGTGCGGCCGCTGCCCGCGACTGGCAGGCGTGGGAATGCCGACATGATCGGCATCGCGTTGCTTGCCCTCGTTGCTGGCGCGGTGGCCCTGCTGATCGCCCGCCGCAGACCCGCCTAGCCCGGACACGGCGCGCCGGATCAGCGCTGCTGGCAGGCGATTGAGAGTCGGCGACCGGGTTGGAGCGAGTGCCGCACCCACACGATGTCCTCGTGTGCGGTTCGTGACGTCCGAGGGTGCGCTCTCACGGCTCCGAGCGCTCGGCGAGGAAGGCGTCCGTGGCGACGCGCATCTTGGCTCCGTCGTAGCCGATCCGCTGCGTCGGCTCGACCTCGAGCACGACGCGCCGCGGTGAGTCGAGGAACCGTGCGAACTCGGCGGACCGCTGCTCGTCGCCGGCGTTGAGCGCTCGGGCCAGCTCGCCGTAGAACCACTCCTTCACCTCGCGGTCGTCGTGGACCGTGCACATGCCCTTCCACGTGATCGCCTTGTTCCGGGGGAGCGGCGAGCCGGTGGACGTGACCACGACGCAGACGCGCGGGTCGCGCCGCACGGCCGCCACCCGCGCCCGCTGCCCGGATGCGGTGAGCCAGAACCGGCCCTTGCGCCAGACGTACGACATGATCACGCCGACCGGCCAGCCCTCCTTGTTCGACCAGATGAACGTGCACTCGTTGTGCGCCATCAGCAGTCGCTCCTCGACATCGGCGTCGAGCGTGTACATGGTGACGTCCTCGTAGTCGCCTTCCATGGTCCCTTCCTTCATGGGGTGAGGACGGCCGGGTTGCCGTCGGTCCACAGCACGACCAGCGCACGATGCGCGATGCGCCAGCCATCGGGCGTCCGCGCGTAGCGGTCGTCGTAGCGCCCACCGACCATGAACAGCGGGCCGCCGCGGGCGCTCGTGCGGACGTGCTGGGCTTGGAGGTAGCAGCGTCCACGCGCGACGTCCCCGTCGACCTCGACCTGGTGGGTGGCGACGAGGTGCTGCGAGGCATCGAGCGGCGACAACGCGTCACGGATGCGCGCCTTGATCGCATCGCGGCCCTCGAGCCACCGACCGAGCTCAGCCGTCGCGGCGGGGACGAACACGTCGTCGAGGGCGTCGAAGCGGCGCTCGTCGAGGGCGTACGAGTAGGCGATCGTCAGGTCGACGATCGCGAGGCGGTCGGCCAGCAGGTCCACTCAGCTTCCGCGCATCCGCATCGATCCCCCGATCCATGGCCACCGTAGCCCAGATTGCTCATGAGGAAAAGATCCTCATGAGCAATCTTGACCGCGTGGACACCCCAACGTACCCTCGTGGCAACGTCGCGCCGGGGGGTGGGGGATGACCAAGACGAAGATCGTGCGCCCGTCCGCATGACCGGCATCCTCGACGGGGTCCGCGTGCTCGACCTGAGCACCGGGATCGCCGGGCCGATCACGGCGATGCTGCTGTCGGACCACGGCGCCGACGTCGTGCGGGTCGCCGCGCCGGACCGTGGTCCCGACCGGCCGGGCGAGGTCGTGTGGCACCGCGGGACCCGCCACGTCGTGCTCGACATCGGTACGTCCGGCGGTCGCGACGGGGTGCTCGACCTGGCGTCTCGCGCCGACGTCGTGCTGGAATCGTTCCGGCCCGCCGACGCCGTCGCCCTCGGGATCCAGCACGCCGACCTGCGGTCAGCCAACCCCCGCCTCGTGCACACGTCCATCACGGCGCACGGGCGTGACACCGCCGACGCCGACCGGCCCGACGTCGAGTGGCTCGTCACCGCCCGCACCGGGCTGCAAGCCGATCAACGGGGCTGGTACGGCACCCGGATGGACCACATCATGGGCGTCGACCTCGCCGCGCCCGGCTTCGACGTGCCCGATGGGGCCGACCAGCTGGGGTGCCGAGAAGGTCCGATCTTCCTCGCTGTGCCGTGGGCCAGCCTCGGCGCTGCGCTCCTGGCGACGGCGGCGACGAGCGCCGCCCTCTACGTCGTCGAGCGCTCGGGCGTCGGTCAGCACGTCGAGACGTCGCTCGCCCAGTCCGTCATCAACATGAACGCCATGGGCTGGCAGCGGGTCGACACGGTCCATCCGAGCTACCGCCTGTGGTACTTCGACCGGCGGGCGCCGAAGGGGATCTTCCAGGCGGGTGACGGCCGCTGGCTGCACCAGTGGGCCCCGTTCGAGCACGCCTTCCTGCGGGCGAACGCGGCCGGCGTCGACCCGGCGATCGCGCCGAAGGTCATGATCCCCTTCGGTGACTACGAGACGAACGTCCGCGCCCAGGCCGAGGCGTTCGTCGACACCGCGGCGGCCGTCGCGACCCGGCCGCGCGACGAATGGGTGCGGATGGGTGCCGAAGCGAGGATCGGGCTGCAGCCGATCCTGTCTCCCGAGGCAGCGCTACTCGACGAGCCGCTGGCCGCCGAGGGCGTGATCGTCGAGCTCGACGATCCGGAGCACGGCCCGATCCGCCAGGTCGGCCACGTGTACGGGTTCGACTCGGTGGCGGCGCCGCCGATCCGGCCCCGCTCCGTCACGGCGAGCGACCTCACGGAGGTCGCCGCTGGCTGGTCGCCGCGGACGGCGCCGCCGACCGGCCCGGCACCGGACGCCCCGCTCGCTGGCGTGCTCGTGCTCGACTTCGGGCTCGCCATCGCCGGCCCGTTCGGCCCGCAGATCCTCGCCGACCTGGGGGCGACCGTGCTCAAGATCACGACGCGCGAGTTCGACCTCACCGACGCCATCTACGTCGGATCCAGCCACGGCAAGCAGGCGCTGGCCCTCGACCTGAAGGACCCGCGTGGCCAGGAGATCGCTCATCGGCTCATCGCGCGGGCCGACGTCGTCCACCACAACATGCGCACCGGTGTCGCCGAGCGCCTCGGCATCGGCTACGACCAGGCGCGGGCGATCAACCCGGCGATCGTCTACTGCCACACCCGTGGCTTCGAGCGCAACGGTCCACGCACACCGCTGCCGGGCAACGACCAGATGGGCCACGCCCTCGCCGGCACCGCCTACGAGGCGGGCGGCACGCACCACGGCACGGCACCGATCTGGCAGATGACCGCCTACGGCGACACCGGCAACGGGATCATCTCGGCGGCCGCCGTGATCCAGGCGCTCCGCCACCGTGAGCGCACGGGCGAGGGCCAGTTCGTGCACACGTCGATCCTCAACGTCTGCATGCTGTTCAACGCCACCACGTTCGCTCGGCCCGACGGCAGCGGTCCCGACCGGGACCGCATCGATGCCGGCCAGTTCGGGTTCTCGGCCTTGCAGCGGCTCTACGAGACCGGTGCCGGATGGCTGTGCGTGTACGTCAGCGACGACGAGGAGTGGGATCGCCTGTGCGACGCGCTCGACCGCGACGACCTGCGCGCCGACCCCCGCTTCGCCGGCGCCGCCGCCCGACGGGTGGCCGACGCCGAGCTGGCTGCCGAGCTGGGGGCCGTCTTCCGCGGTGCGGACGCCGGGCACTGGGCTGCCGTCCTCGACGCCACCGGGGTGCCGTGCGAGGTGGCGTCGTCGACGTACGCCCGCGAGCTGTTCGACGATCCGGCCATGCACGAACGGCACTGGGTCGCTCGCAACGAGCACGTCGACCTCGGCGTCGTCGAGCACGTCGCCATGCCCTTCTCGTTCTCGGTGTCGGATCGCCCCAACGTCGCCGGCTCGCCGGTGACCGGTCAGCACAGCCGCGCGATCCTGCGCCAGCTGGGATACGGCGACGACGAGATCGACGAGCTCGTCGCCGCCGACGTGGTCCGGGAGCGATCGACGTGAGCCGACGCGGACGCTGACCGTGGACGTCGGGCTGTCCGTCTACGACATCACGGGCGCCGAGCTCGTCGCCCTCGGGGTGGCCGCAGAGGCCGCCGGCTTCTCGACGCTGTGGCTCGGCGAGCACGTCGTGCTGCCGGTCAGCTACCAGGCGCAGCACCCGACGACCGGCTCGGTCGCCAACCAGTCGCACCGCACGCGGATCATCGACCCGGCGACGAAGCTGCTCGACCCGCTCGTCGCGCTCGGCGGCGGTGGCGGCGGCGACCGAGCGGATCGGGTTGGCGACCGGCATCTACCTCGTCGGCCTGCGCCACCCGCTCGCCGTGGCCCGCATGACGCTGACCCTGCAGGACATCGCCGGCGGACGGTTCATGCTCGGCGTCGGGTCGGGGTGGCTGGAGGAGGAGTTCGCCGCCCTCGGCGTGCCGTTCGTGGAGCGCCGCGGTCGCTACGAGGAGGCCCTCGCCGTGCTGCGCGCCGCATGGGCCGGCGGGGAGATCTCGTTCGCCGGCGAGCACGTGGCGTTCGAGCACGTGATGGTCACCGCCGAGCCGGTGCGGGTGCCGCTGATCCTCGGCGGTAACAGCGAGCCGGCGCTGCGGCGGGCCGCGGCGACGGGCGACGGCTGGTTCAGCTCCGGCAACCCGACGTTCGACGAGGCGGTGCGGTTGCGGGCCCGGTTGGTCGAGCTCGCCGAGTCGGCCGGCCGCGACGGCCCGCTCCCCGTCTACGTGCGGATGGCCGGGCGGGCTCGAGCCGAGCTCGAGCGCTACGCCGAGCAGGGCTTCGAACACGTCACGGTGTGGGCCAGCGAGCTGTGGCCGAAGGACGGCTCGATCGCCGCGAAGCAGGAGCGCTTCGCGGCGGCGGCGGCCGAGCTGCTGGACCGACGCTGACGGCGTCGACCGTCAGTCGAGGTGGTAGAGCTTCGCCGCGTTGTCGTGGAGGATCGCCTGCAGGACGTCCTCGGGAAGGTCGCCGAGCTCCTTGGCGATGTACTCGCGGGGCTCGACGGCGGACGAGGCCGGCCCGGGCGCCATCGACGTCGGGTGCGGGAAGTCGCTCTCGTACATGAAGCAACCGGGACCCATCTGCTCGATCGCCTTCTTGACGCTGTCGCGCTCGAACCAGAAGCAGCCGTACATCTGGCGCTTGAAGTACTCCGACGGCAGGAGGTCGAACTCCGGGTGCTCCTGGGGCACGCCGCAGTTCAGCCACTGCCAGTCGAGGTGCTCGAGGGCGAACGGCAGCCAACCGACGCCGCTCTCGACCGACACGAACTTGAGGTCGGGGAAGCGGTGGCACACGCCGCCGGTGATCAGGTTGGCGATGACCGACACGTTGGCGACGCCGAACTGCACGCCGAACCCGGCGTAGTTGGCGTGGTCACCGGCGCCCTCGTAGGCCCGCTCGAAGATCGACATGTCGCCCGAGCCGATGTGGAAGTTCACCGACAGCCCGGCCTCCTGGCACATGGCCCACAGGCGGTCCCAGTGCGGGTCGGCCAGCTTCGGCATGCTCCAGAAGAACGGCTCGCCGGTCATGATCACGCCCTTGTGGCCGAGGTCGGCGGCCCGCACGATCTCCTTCTCGGTCGCCTCGAGGTCCCAGAACGGCAGGGCCATGATCGGGATGTAGCGGTCGGGCGCGATCGCGGAGTACTCGGCGAGGAAGTCGTTGTAGGCCCGGACGCACGCCAGCATCAGCTCGCCGTCGCCGATCGTGAGCATCTTGCCGGCGCCGAAGCCGGCCACGTTCGGGTACAGCACGGCGCCCCAGATGCCGTACTTGTCCATCAGGTTGAGGCGGTCCTGCGCGTCCCACGTCGCCCGCTCGACGACGTCGAGGCTCGGCGGGTGCTGCGGCGGGTACTGGCCCCACCCGGCCTGGGCCGCCCCGGCGGCGGCGCCGATGCGCTTGTCGCCGAAGTACCAGGCGTCCTCCTGGAAGCGCTCGTCGAACTTCACGTGCGGGACCTTGTCGCCCCACTTCTTGACGTCGAGGCGTGACGTCCACAGGTCGTACGGCTCGATGATGTGGGTGTCGGTGTCGATGACCTTGTAGCGGTCGACCTCTGACTCCAGCATGGTGGTGGCTCCTTCTCGCGATCGATGGTTCAGTCGGCGGTGGGACCGGCGGGTGCCGGCTCCCAGTTGGGCAGGACGGCGCCGTCTGGGCGCTCCTCGAAGACGACGTGCATCGGCTGGCCGACGCGCAGGTCGGGACTGCCGGCGAGGTGGCCGAGCAGGCGCACGCCGGGCGCGTCGTCGAGGTCGACGAGCACGATCGTGTAGGGCACCGGGTAGGCCGGGTGCACCTGGTGGTCGACGACGGTCCACGAGTGCAACGACCCGGTGCCGCCCACGACGCGCCACTCGCCGTCCCAGCTGCCGCACACCCGGCAGTAGGCGCGCGGGACATGGAGGATGGTGCCGCACTTCGTGCACGCCCGCAGGGCCAGCTCGCCGCGGGCGGCGGCCTCGAAGAAGCCGCCCGTGTCGCGGTCCTCGGTGACCGGGGAGAGCATCGGTCGGTCGCTCACGAGTCCTTCCTCAGGATCAGCGCACTGCCAGGAGGCAGCGGGTTGTTCGTGACGAGGCACACCTCGGCGTCGGGGACCTGCGACGTGGAGGTCCCGCGGATCTGGCGGACGCCCTCGACGATGTGGTTCATGCCGTGGATGTAGCCCTCGGACAGGTGGCCGCCGCCGGTGTTGATCGGCAGGCTGCCGCCGAGCTCGATGGCGCCGCTCGACACGAACGCGCCCGCCCTCGCCCTTGGCGCAGAACCCGAAGTCCTCGAGCTGCAGCAGCACGGTGATCGTGAAGCAGTCGTACAGCTGGGCGACGTCGATGTCGGCCGGCCCGAGCCCGGCCCGCTTGTAGAGGGTGTCGGCGGTCGGCTTGGCCGGCAGCGTCGTGATGTCGTCGCGCAGGACGACGGGGAACTGGATGCCGGGCTGTGGGTTGACGAGCGACCCGGCGGCGGCGGCCCGGATCAGCGCCGGCGGGTTGGGCGCGTCACGCGCCCGCTCGGCGCTGGTGACGATCAGCGCGGCGGCGCCGTCGGTCTCGAGGCAGAAGTCGAACAGCCGCAGCGGACGCGAGATCATGCGCGCCGCGAGGTAGTCGTCCATCGACAGCGCGCGGTCGTGCATCTGGGCCCGCGGGTTCTGGTTGGCCCGGTTGCGGCAGGCGATGGCGATGGCCCCGAGGTCCTTCTCGTTCGTGCCGTACTCGAGCATGTGGCGCTGGGCGATGAGGGCGAAGATCTGGCCCGGCGTCAGCAGGCCGTACGGGAGGAAGAACTCGTCGTAGGTGCCGTTGCCGCCGACCCGTGACGACGTCACCGAGCTGAGGCCGAAGCGGCGGCCGCTGCGCCCGTTGAGCGAGCGGTAGACGAGGACGTTGGTGGCCAGCCCGGAGATGACGGCGGCCATCGCCTGGGCGACCTGGGCGGTCGGCGCCACCCCGCCGGGACCGGCGTCGCCGTAGTAGTCGAGGCGGGTCATGCCGAGGGCGTCGACGAGGTCGTTGGACCGCACGAGGTCCATGTCGCAGCGCACGATGCCGTCGATGTCCTGCGGCGTGAGGCCGGCGTCGGTGATCGCGGCCAGCGACGCCTGGGTCGCCAGGGTCAGCTCGCTGCGCCCGGAGTCGCGGCTGAAGTCGGTCCACCCGATCCCGCTGATCGCGCAGCGGTCCCGGTGCTGGAACGTCTCGTCGTCCCGTGCCATCAGCACCACCTCCTCATCGGATCCCGTCCTTGAACGCCACGTCCTTGTCGACCCGCGGCTCGGCGGGCAGGCCGAGGACCCGCTCACCGATGATGTTGCGCTGCACCTCGTCGGAGCCGCCGGCGATCCGGTAGCCCGGCGCGCCGAGCACGTGCTCACCCCACTCGTAGGTGCCCCACTCGCCGGTGTCGGCGATCAGCGCCGGACCGAGGACACCCGAGATGACGTCCGACGTGCGGCGCATCCCCTCGGTCCAGATCAGCTTGCCCAGCGACCCCTCCGGCCCCGGCGTGCCGCCCCGCGCCAGCTCGGCGGCCCGACGGTTGACGAACGTCTCGACACGGTCGCCGACGTAGGCGTCGACGAGCGCCTGCCGGGTCGCCGGGTCGGCGGTCACACCCATCGCCCGGGCGGTCGCCAGCAGCTGCTGCCAGCCACCGCCGACGCGGCTGCCGCCGGAACCGTCGGAGTGGTCGCGCTCGAAGCCGAGGGTCGTCAGCGCCACCCGCCAGCCGTCGCCTTCTGCACCGAGGCGCATGGAGTCGGCGATGCGGACGTCGGTGAAGAACACCTCGTTGAACGAGGCCCCGCCGCTCATCTGCTTGATCGGGCGCACCTCGATGCCCGGCAGGTCCATCGGGATGACGAACGCCGTCATGCCCCGGTGCTTGGGGACGTCGACGTCGGTGCGGGCGATCAGCTCCCCCCACTGCGAGAACTGGGCGCCGGAGCTCCAGACCTTCTGGCCGTTCACGACCCACTCGTCGCCGTCGCGGACGGCGCGGCACGAGAGGTTGGCGAGGTCGGAGCCGGCGCCGGGCTCGGAGAACAGCTGGCAGCACAGCTCGCGAGCGGCGAGGAACCGGGGGACGAGCGCTGACCGCTGCGCCGGCGTGCCCCACTGCTGGATCGTCGGTGCGATCAGCCGGGTCGTGACGCTGTGGGTCTCGTGGCTGGCCGGCCGCTCGTACTGGCGCTCCAAGCGGCCGAACGCCGAGGCGTAGCGGCGTGGGTAGCCCAGCCCGCCGTCCTCGACCGGCGCGGCGATGGCGTGGTAGCCACGCTCGGCCTTGCGCTGGGTCCACGCCTTGGCCCGGTCGAGGAGGTCGCGCTCGTCGTCGTGGGAGAGGGCATGGAAGACCGACACGCTGAACGTGCCCTGGCCCCACACGAGCTTCCGGTCGTCACCGGTGACCGCGCGCGCCGCGTGCTCGTCGAGCCAGGCCCGGGCGTCCGCGAGGAACACCTCGAGCGGCGGGATCGACTCGGTCATCGGTGCCTCCAGGGCTCGGCGCCGGGGTGACGCCGTGCGGTCGTCTGACTCCTGGCGCGGCCCCCATCTCGCCCCGCGCCCGTGCCTCCGAGAACTGTACGCCGTTCGCGTGCGCCGTGGGCAACTCCTCATGAGAAATATCATCCGATTCGTCCGGATGATCCCGCCGAGGCGCTGGTTGACTGCGTTGACCGGGGCCGCCATGATCATCATGATCAATTGGTCTTCGGGGAAGAGGGACGAGGAGGGGAGAACGTGCCAGGTCCGTTGGATGGCGTTCGTGTGCTCGAGGTGGCGAGCTTCGTGTTCGTCCCGGCATCCGCCGCCGTCCTCGCCGACTGGGGCGCCGACGTGCTCAAGATCGAGCACCCGTCGTGGGGCGATCCGGTGCGCCAGGTCGCGGCGTGGGGCGTGCCCGCCCGCGTGAAGGGCGTGTCACACCTCTTCGAGGTCGGCAACCGGGGCAAGCGGGCCCTCGGGCTCGACATCAACACCGACGAGGGCCGGGCGATCCTGATGTCGCTCGTCGACACCGCCGACGTCTTCCTCACCAACCTCCTCCCGGCCGCCCGCACCAAGCTCGGGATCGAGCCCGACGACGTGCTCGGCCGCAACCCGCGCATCGTCTACGGGCGGGGCACCGCACAGGGCCCTCGCGGCCCGCTGGCCGGCAAGGGCGGCTTCGACGGCATCACGTACTGGGGTCGATCGGGGGCGGCCATCGGCGTGACGACGCCCGGCCAGGAGTTCCCGTCACCGATGCCCGGGCCGGGGTTCGGCGACCTGCAGTCGGGCATGGCGCTGGCGGGCGGCATCGGTGCGGCCCTCTTCCAGCGCGAGCGCACCGGCAAGGGCACGATCGTCGACGTGTCGCTGATGTCGGCCGGGCTGTGGGCGATGGGCATGACCATCTCGGGTGCCAGCGTCCTCGACGTCGACGAGCTGCCCCACCAGGGCCACTTCGCGTCGCCGAACCCGCTGACCAACCAGTACCGCACCAGCGACGGCCACTTCGTCGCCCTCGGGTTCCTGCAGGCCGATCGCTACTGGCCCGAGTTCTGCATGGTCGTCGACCACCTCGAGTGGATCGCCGACGAGCGCTTCGCCACCATCCAGTCACGCGCGGCCAACGCCGAGGCGTGTGTGGCCATGCTGGACCAGCTGTTCGCCGAGCGCCCGCTGGCCGAGTGGGAGGACGTGCTGTCGCGCCAGCAGGGCCAGTGGGACGTCTTCCTCAAGGCCGGACGGGTGCGCTACGACGAGCAGGTCCAGGCCAACGAGTACGCCCAGCTGATCCACCACGACGACGACGGCGAGGTCGTCCTCGTCCCGGCGCCGGCCCAGTTCGGCGGCGAGGTCACGCAGCTCGGGCGGGGCCCGGGGCTGGGCGCCGACACCGACGACGTGATGGCCGAGCTCGGGTTCGACGCCACGGCCATCGCCGACCTTCGGGAGCGGGGGATCATCGGCTGAGGCCGCCGAGAATCATCATGAGGAAAGTTGACACGGGGCCGGGCGGGTGGTTCCATTGGTCGGCACTGGGGCAAGGTCAAGAGGCCGACGGTCGGGGCTGCATCGCCGGCCGCCGTCAGCCGTGAGCACGTGGGGGCCGCGATGGCACGTTCGAGGCGAGATCCGACGACGATCCGAGGGGAGCGCTGACCATGTCCTCCGACACCGAGTCCGCACCGCCGCGCGTGCGGGTCGAGCTGGGTCACACGGCGCCGGCGATGACCCACTGGAACCGCATCGACGAGCTGCGTGAGCAGCACCGCTTCTTCTGGGCCGACGAAGCCCAGGGCTACTGGGTCCTGACCCGGTACGAGGACATCCGAGAGGCGTTCCAGACGCCCGAGGTGTTCTGCAACCACTCGATCGTGCCCACCGATCCCGACCCGGCCTACCGCTTCCTGCCCTCGTTCTCCGACCCTCCGCTCCACATGGCCTACCGGCGCCCGATGAACCCGTGGTTCTCGCCCGGCTCGGTCGCCAACCTCGAGCCCCGCCTGCGCGAGCTGGCGAGAGCGGAGGTCGAGCGGGTGCTCGCCGAGGGCCACTGCGACTACATGGCGGCGTTCGGCGATCGCTTCCCGGTGGCCGGCTTCCTCGCGTCGATGGGGCTGCCGCAGGACGACGCCGACTTCTTCGTGTCCCTCGTCCACCGCATGGACACCAGCGCCAACCCGGGCGCGGTCGAGCAGATGACCGCGGCGTGGGGCGAGCTCGCCGAGTACTGGCGGACCATGCTCGCCGACCGGCGCCGCCACCCGCTCGATCCCACCGTCGACTTCATGACGATGATGAGCCAGTCCAAGCTCAACGACGACCCGATGCCCGACGACGACATCGTCGACATCATGGTCACGCTGACGCTGGGCAGCCTCGACACGCTCAAGAGCCAGCTGGGCTGGCAGCAGTGGCACCTCGCCACCCACCCCGAGGACCTCGCCCGCATCGTCGCCGACCCGTCGCTGATCCCGAACGCGGTGGAGGAGTTCCTGCGCGCCTACCCGATCGTGTCGATGGCCCGCAAGGTCACGCGCGACGTCGACTTCCACGGCTGCCCGATGAAGAAGGACGACATGGTCCTGCTCACGATCCAGGCCGCCACCCGTGATCCGCGGCAGTTCCCGGATCCCGAGCAGGTGCTGATCGACCGCAACCCGAACCGGCACATCGCCTTCGGCGCCAGCGAGCACCGCTGCCTCGGCTCGCACCTCGCCCGCACCGAGCTGCAGCTGGCGATCGAGGAGTGGGTGAAGCTGATCCCCGAGTTCCACGTCGACAGCGCCGAGCCGCTGATGGCCAAGGGCGGTCAGGTCGCGCTGCTCCGGCTGCCGCTGGCGTGGCCGGTCGCGGCGACGTGACGGATCCGTCGACCTCGTGAAGCCGGCGCCGTTCGAGTACCACGCCCCGACCACCGTCGCCGAGGTCGTCGGCCTGCTGGCCGACCTCGGCGACGAGGCCAAGGTCCTCGCCGGCGGGCAGAGCCTGGTGCCGATGCTCAACCTGCGCCTGGCCCGCTTCGAGCACCTCGTCGACATCGGCCGGGTGCCGGAGCTGCGGGGCATCGAGCGCCGCAACGGTCACGTCGCCATCGGTGCCGCCACGCGGGATGCCGTGATCGAGCGCGATCCGACGATCGCCGCCGACGTGCCGTTGCTGGCCGCGGCGACGCCGTACATCGGCCACTTCCAGATCCGCAACCGGGGCACCATCGGCGGCTCGCTGGCCCACGCCGATCCGGCGGCGGAGTACCCGGCGGTCGGCGCTGGCCCTCGACGCCACGTTCCAGGTGGCGTCGAGCGCCGGGACCCGCGCCGTCCCGGCCGCGGACTTCTTCACCGGCGTGTGGTCGACGGCGCTCGGACCCGACGAGCTGCTGACGGCGATCGACGTCCCGGTGTGGACCGGGCGCACGGGCGTGGGCGTCGCCGAGTTCGCCCGCCGCCACGGTGACTTCGCCATCGCCGGCGCCGTCGCCGCCGTCGAGATCGCCGACGACCGCGTCGCCCGTGCCGCCATCGCGGTCTTCGGCGCCGCCGGCGTGCCGGTGCGGGCGCACGCCGCCGAGCGGGCGCTCACCGGCCAGCCCGTCGGCGCCGTCGCTGGCGCCGAGCTCGGCGAGCTGGCGTTCGCCGACATCGAGGACGTGGCCGACGACCCACAGGTGCCGGCGGCCTATCGCCGGCGCGTCGGGGTGGCGATGGTCGCCGAGGCGTGGCAGCGGGCGGTGGCCCAGGCCCAGGACGGAGCACGAGATGGCTGACCCGACGACGGTGGCGCTGACGGTGAACGGCGCGCCACGGCGGATGACCGTCGAGGCCCGCAAGACGCTGGCCGACGCCCTCCGTGAGGACCTCGCCCTGACCGGCACCCACCTCGGATGCGAGCACGGCGTGTGCGGGGCGTGCACGGTGCTGCTCGACGGGGAGGCGGTGCGGTCGTGCCTGATCTTCGCGGTCCAGGCCGACGGCGCCGACGTCGTCACCGTCGAGGGCCTGGCGCCCGCCGACGGCGTGCTCAGCGACGTGCAGCAGGCGATGCACGCCTGCCACGGCCTGCAGTGCGGCTTCTGCACCCCCGGCTTCATCGTGTCGATCACCGCCCTGCTGGATCGCATCCCCGATCCCGACGACGCGGCGATCCGCGACGGCCTGTCGGGCAACCTGTGCCGCTGCACCGGCTACCAGGGGATCATCGAGGCCGTGAAGGTCACCGCGGCCGGCCGGCAGGGGCAGCCGTCATGACCGCAGTCGAGGAGCGCGTCGGCCGGCAACCGCTTCGTCGGCCAACGGGTCCAGCGCCGCGAGGACGCCCGCCTGGTGACGGGCCACGGCACGTACGTCGACGACGTCGTCGTGCCCGGGATGCTGCACGTGGCCTTCCTGCGCAGCGACATCGCCGCCGGGACGATCACCACGCTCGACGTCACCGCGGCGCGCCAGCTGCCCGGCGTCGTCGCCGTGTTCACCGGGGCCGACCTCAACGGCGACGTGCAGGAGGCGTGGGTCGACTTCGAGGGCGGTGTCGGCGGTCGGCCGTTCCGCTGCCTGGCCGACGGCGACGTCCGCTTCGCCGGCGAGGCGGTCGCCCTCGTCGTCGCCGAGTCGCGCTACATCGCCGAGGACGCCTGCGACCTGATCGAGCTCGACATCGAGCCGATCGACGCCATCGTCGGCCACGACGCCGCGTTGGCGCCCGATGCCCGGCCGGTGCACCCCGGCCACGACAGCAACGTCCACGGGGCCATCCCGGCGGCTCCCGATCCCGAGCTCGATGCCATCTTCGAGGCTGCGACCCATGTCGTCACCGAGACGTTCGACCAGCACCGCTACCTGTGCGTGCCGATGGAGTGCCGCGGCGTGGTGTCGATGTGGGACGGCTTCCGCAACGAGCTCGTCGTGCACACGTCGACGCAGGGCGCCCACGGCGTGCGCGGCTTCCTGTCGCGGGCCCTCGGGCTACCCGAGAACCGGGTGCGGGTCGTGATGGGCGACGTCGGCGGCGGGTTCGGCCAGAAGATGTTCATGATCCCGCGAGGAGCTGGCCGTCGTGCTCGCCGGCAAGCGCCTCGGCCGCCCGGTCAAGTGGATCGAGGACCGTCGCGAGAACCTGATGGCCGGCCAGCACGCCCGCAACGACCGGATGACGATGAGCCTGGCGCTCGACGCCGATGGCCACATCCTGGGGGCGCGCGCCGAGCTCGTCGAGGACGTCGGCGCCTTCCCGGCCGCCGGCAGCAGCGCCATCGGCTTCGTCGGGATCCTCTACACCGGGCCCTACAAGATCCCCCGGATCGGGTTCTCGGCCCAGGGCGTCTACACCAACACGTGCGGGCGGTGCTCCTACCGCGGCCCGTGGATGATGGAGACGACGGCGCGCGAGCAGATGATGGACACCGTCGGCCCGCCAGCTCGGGATCGATCCGCTGGAGCTGCGCCGGCGCAACGTCGTCGGCGAGCACGAGCTGCCGTACACGACGGCGGCCGGGATGGTCTACGACCAGGTGTCGATCGCCGCCTCGCTCGAGCAGGCCGTCGAGATGATCGGCTACGACGAGTTCCGCGCCGAGCAGGCCGCAGCCCGCGCCGAGGGCCGGCTGCTCGGGATCGGGCTCGGGCTCTACGTCGAGCCGTCGGGGCTGGCGATGGGCAACATGGCCAGCGAGGGGGCGATCGTCTCGATCGGCGTCAACGGCCAGGTGCAGGCCCTGATGAGCAGCGGCAACCACGGCCAGTCGCTCGAGACGACGGTGGCCCAGGTGATCGCCGACCGTCTCGGCGTCGACGTCGACGACGTCACCGTGATCCAGGGCGACACCGCGTCGGCGCCGTTCGGTCCCGGCACCGGCGGCAGCCGCAGCGCGGTGATCCTGAGCGGCGCCGCCGATTCGGCCGCCTCGCGGTGCGGACCAAGGTGCTCGAGATCGCGGCCCACCACCTCGAAGCCGCCGTCGAGGACCTCGAGATCGAGGCCGGGCGGATCTCCGTCGTCGGCACGCCCGCCCGGGCGACGTCGATCACCGAGGTCGCCCGCCTCGCCTACCTCAACCCGGCCGGGCTGCCGCGTGGCATGGAGATGGGCCTCGAGGAGAAGGCCCGCTACACCCCGAAGGCCCCGTTCACGTGGTCCAACTCGTGCCACGCCTGCACGTGCGAGGTCGACCCCCGCACCGGCGAGGTGACGTTGCTGCGCTACGTCGTCAGCGAGGACTGCGGCGTGATGATCAACCCCGACATCGTCGAGGGCCAGATCGCCGGCGGCGTCGTGCAGGGCATCGGCGGCGTGCTCTACGAGCACATGGTCTACGACGACGCCGGCAACCCGCAGTCGACGACGTTCGTGGACTACCTGCTGCCGACGGCGGCCGAGGTGCCGATCATCGAGTACGGCCACATCGAGACGCCGGCGCGCGACCAACCCCGGCGGGTTCAAGGGGATGGGGGAGGGCGGGGCCATCGGATCGCCGCCCGCCGTCATCAACGCCGTCGCCGACGCGGTGGCCCACCTCGGGGCCCGCCTGACCGCCCAGCCGCTGACGCCGATGGCGATCGTGGCGGCGATCGACGACGCCGGAGCCGCTCCACCGTGAGCGACGTGAACCGCCAGCTGCTGCTGCGCGAGCGGCCGACCGACGAGGTCGGCAGCGAGCACTTCGAGCTCGTCGAGACGCCGATCCCCGAGCCGGGCGACGGTGAGGTGCTGCTGCGGTCGCGTTGGCTGTCGTTCGACCCGGCCCAGCGGGGCCGGCTCAACGACGTGCGCAGCTACGTGCCGCCCGTCGCGCTCGGCGCGGTGATGGAGGGTGACGGCATCGGCGAGGTCGTGGCGTCCGACGTGCCGGGCATCGCGGTCGGCCAGCTGGTGCACGCCTCGGTCGGCTGGCAGGACTACGCGGTCGTCGACCCCGCCGCCGGTCGCTTCGAGGTCGTGCCCGACGACGTCGACGAGCCGCACCACCTGCTCGGGCTGCTCGGCATGACCGGGCTCACGGCGTACTTCGGGATGATCGACATCGGCCGCCCGGTGGAGGGCGACGCCGTCGTCGTGACCGCGGCGGCCGGGGCCACCGGTTCGATCGCCGGCCAGATCGCCCGCATCAAGGGAGCGGCCCAGGTCATCGGGACGGCCGGGTCGGAGGACAAGCGGGCCTGGGTGCGCGACGTCGCCGGCTTCGACGACTGCGTCGACCACTACGCCGACGACGTCCTGCGCCAGCTGCGCGCCGCCAACCGCGACGGGTACCAGGTCGTGTTCGACAACGTCGGCGGCACGCTGCTCGACGCCTGCCTGTTCAACATCGCCGAGCGGTCGCGGGTCGTGCTGTGCGGGTCGATCTCCACCGGCTACAAGCCGCAGCGACCCGACGTCGGGATCTTCTACTACCAGCTGCTCACGATGCGCCGCAGCCGGATGGAGGGCTTCCTCGTCACCGACTTCGCCGACCGCTTCGCCGAGGCCCGGCGCGACCTGGCGACGTGGGCCCGCGAGGGCCGGCTGCACCAGCAGTACGACATCCTCGACGGCCTCGAGCAGGCGCCGCTGGCCCTGAACCGCCTGTTCCGCGGCGGCAACCTCGGCAAGCAGCTCGTCAAGCTCTGACCCATCCGAGTGCTGAAGGTCATCGGAGTGTCGGGAGGCCGGTTTCCCGACCTCCCGCACTCGGATGACCGCCAACACTCGGATGGAGCGAGGGTCAGGTCGCGTCGGCGGTGAACTCCTGGGTCCAGCCGATCTGCATGTACTTGTCGGCGATCAGCCAGCGGCCGTCGACCTTGCGCACCGTGTCGTAGTACCGGGCGACGATCTTGCGGCACCGGTCGGGTGCGTCGGAGGTCGTCTGGTGCGACGTGTGGTACGTGAGCGTCGTGGCCTCGGTGTCGCTGACGAAGTCGACGTGGTACACGTTCAGCATGTGGTGCTGCCACGTGGCCGTCTTCGTCATGTCGTCGATCCACTGCAGCAGGTTGTCGGCACCGTTGACGACGGTGTCCTCGCCGTACTGGCCGCGGATGTCCTCGGTGAACAGCGACCGCAGCGTCACGTAGTCCTTGGCGTCGATCGTCGACGCGTAGCGCAGCAGCAGGTCGACGATCTCCTGGCGATCGAGGAGCCGGCGCAGCTCGGGCGCCAGGTCCGTCGCGGTGTCAGCGCTCATCTCACACCCCCCACAGGGCCTTCCACTGGTCCTCGTAGCCGGGCACGCCGGCGTAGTCGGACGCCGGCTTCTCGACGTTCTCCGGGGTGAAGATCGGCGCGTCAGCGACGACCTCGTCGACCTTGGTGTCCATGTCCTGGTCGTAGCGCGCCATGGCGTCGACCATCATCCACGCTGCCGACACCCGGGGCAACGCCTTCCACGCGCTCGTCGTGCCGTCGATGAGGGACTGGATCTGGTCGACGTTCGGCACGCCGCCGCTGATCTTGACCCCGCTGATGCCGGCAGCCGCGAGGGCCTCGGGCAGGCCGGTGGCGAGATCGCCGATCGCCACGTTGACGTACTTCACGTCGGGATGTGACTGCACGTACGACACGACCTGGCCGGGCACGTTCCCGGCGGTGAGGTCGGCGATCGTCGTCTCCAGCACGTCCAGCTTGCAGCTCGTGCACGACGCCTTGTAGTGGTTGGTCAGCTCCTTCTCGGCGTACTGCAGGATCGTGAAGTCGGGCAAGTTCACGAGCAGCGCGTCCGCCTCGCCCTCGGAGTCGGAGATCACCCAGTCGGCGAGGTTCTGCGAGTTGGAGGAGGTGGTGTTGAGGCCACCGACGACGGCGACGATGCCGGTGTCGGGGTCGGACTCGTTCTCACCGAACATCGCGAACACCGGGATGCTCTTGGCCTTGGCGGCCGCGAGTGCCGTCTCGACGGCCGACACCGGCTGGCCGGAGATGGCGATGAAGTCGGCGCCGGCGTCGACGGCCTGCTGCATCGCGGCGTTCGGGCCCTGCGGATCCGACGGGTCGTACGTGATCGTGGTGAGGTCCCAGCCGATGGCCTTGGTGGCGGCCTCGAAGCCGCCGGTGATCGGCAGGATCGACTGGATGTTGCCCTCCAGCCAGTAGAGCTTCTTGCCCTTGGCCGGGGCGGCGTCGAGCTTCTCGGTCACCGGGATCTCCGTGATCGGCTCGAGGAACGGCTTGATGCGGGCCGCCGCGGCCTCACCGGCGGCGGCCCCCTCGGTACCACCCTCGGTGCCGCCGGCCGACGACCCGGTCGTCTCCTCGCTGCCGCCGGCCGTCGACTCGCTGCCGCCGGCGGTGGTCTCGGTGCCGCCGGCCGCGGTCGTCGCCGATGCCGCGGCAGTGGTGGCCGAGTCGGAGCTGTCGTCGTCGCCGCACGCGACGACAGCGACCGCGAGCGCACCCACGGCGACGAAGGACAAGAGACGTTTCATGGGTTCCCCCCTGGTGAGCCGATCGTTGATCGGGGTGGTTGGTCGAGCTCGGGCGCGACGGCGCTGGTGGCCGGTGCGCTCGGCGCGGCGTCGGCCTCGGCCTCGGCATCGGCGACCGCCTTGGGCCGCAGTCGCGGGATCGCCTTGCGGCTGGCCAGGGCGACGGCGACGAGCAGGGCGAGGCCGTTGAACAGCGGCGTGATCCAGTAGACGCCGCCGCTGAACGCGAGCTGCAGGCCCTTCACGCCGAACGCCAGCGTGTAGACGGCGGCGATCGTGCCCCAGACGTTGGCCCGGTTCTTGAACTGCGTCGAGCCGAAGAACACGGCCGCGAAGGCCGGGAACAGCAGCGGCGGTCCGAACGTGTTCGAGAAGGAACCGACCTTGGCGCCGTAGATGATCCCGGCCAGGCCGGCGACGACCGCCGACACGACGAGCGAGCCCCACACCATGCGGTCGGTGCGCACGCCGGCCAAGCGGGCCGCCTCGGGGTTGGCGCCGGTGGCCAGCAGGTGGCGGCCGAGCGGCGTGCACTCGATGACGTACCAGATCACGAGGGCGATGGCGACGAGGTAGTAGACGACGATCGGCAGGCCGAACAGGTCGCGCCGCCCGAAGTCGAGGAAGCTCTCCGAGAACACGCCGACGATCTGGCGGTTCTTGGAGATCCACAGCGTCGCCGCGGCGAGCACCTGGCTCATGCCGAGCGTGGCGATGAACGAGTTGACGTGGAACTTGACGACCAGGAGCCCGGACAGGAAGCCGACCACGCCGCACGCGGCGAGGGCGATGATCGCCGAGAGGACCGCGTTGACGCCGGTCTCGGCCTGGAACCAGCTCATGATGACGAGGGCGAACGCCAGCATCGCCCCGCACGACAGGTCGAACGCGCCGGCCGACAGCGGCACCAGGACGGCCAGGCCGAGGATGCCGATCACGACCTGGTCGCCGAGGACGATCTTGAACGTGGCCTGGGTCAGGAACGTGTCGGGGATCCACAGCCCGAAGATCACGAGGATCAGCGCCAGGAGGTACAGCACGCTGGCCCGCCCGAGGCCGGGCAGCAGGTTGCGGCGGGGCCGGGCGACCGGCGCCGCGCTGGAGACGGTGGTGGTCACGACGGTGCTCCTTGTCCGGGCGCCTCGGCGGCGACCACGGCGCCGACCGCGTCCAGCGGCAGCAGCTGGGTCTCCTCGATGCGCTCGCTCGTGATGTCCGATCCCCGCAGCTCGGCGATCACGACCCCGCGCTGCAGGACGATCACCCGCGAGCAGAGCCGTTCGAGCTCGGCGCTGTCCGACGAGCACACGAGCGTCGCCGTGCCCTGCGTCGACGCCAGGTCGATGAGGCGGTGGATGTCGGCCTTCGAGCCCACGTCGACGCCCTGCGTCGGCTCGTCGAGGACGAGCACGCGCGGCGTGCACCGGAACCAGCGGGCCATCACGACCTTCTGCTGGTTGCCGCCCGACAGCTCGCCGATGATCGTCTCGCTGCGCGGCGGGCGCACGTCGAGCTCGTCGATCCAGACCTTCGCGTCGCGCTTCTCGGCCCGCGTGCGCAGCCGGCCACCGGACCAGAACGGTCGGAGGTCGCCGATGGTCAGGTTCTCGCGCAACGTGTTGGCGCGGAACAGGGCGTCGTTGGCGCGATCCGCCGGCACGGCGCACAGGCCGGCGTCGATCGCGGCGTGCGGGGCGAACGGCGGGATCGTCCTGCCGTCGACGACGACCTGGCCGACGCGCAGGCGGCGACCGGACAGCAGGCTGGCCAGCTCGTCACGGCCCGACCCGGTGAGCCCGGCGATCCCGACGACCTCACCGGCGTGCACGTCGAGGTTGAGCGGTGCGAGCTCGGCGCCGCCGACGCCGCGCACGGACAGCACCGGTGCGGCGTCTGCGGCAGCGGCCTCGAGTCGAGTGTGGGCGGCGGCCTCGGCGACGAGCTCGCGGCCGAGCATCAGGTTCGCCAAGCCCTCGTGGCTGAGGCTCGCCGACGCCTCGGTCGCGACGCGGCGGCCGTCGCGCAGCACGGTCACACGATCGGCGATCGCCAGGACCTCGTCGAGGTAGTGGCTGATGAAGAGCACGGCCGTCCCAGCGCCGGCGACCCGGCGCAGCGCGCCGAAGAGGCGCGCGACCTCCGGGCCGGGCAGGGCTGCGGTGGCCTCGTCGAGCACGAGCAGCGGGAACCGCCCGTCCTCCCCGGCGCCGTCGAGCGCCCGGGCGACACCGACCGCAGTGCGCTCGGACTCGGCCAGCTCGGCGATCGTGCGCGTCGGGTCGATGTCGTAGCCGAGCGCGGCGAGGGCGGCGCGTGCGTCCCGGCGGTCGTCGCTGCGGCGCAGCGGCGACAGGGCCCGTAGGCGGCGGCTCATCCGGAAGTTGTCGGCCACCGTCATCGTCTCGACGAGGCCGAGGTCCTGGTGCACGAACCGCAGCCCGGCCGCGCGCGGCGGCCGATGCCGAGCCGAGCTCGAACGCGACGTCGTCGACGGTGGCCACGGCGCCGCGGTCGGGTGCGTGGTACCCGGCGAGGATCTTGACGATCGTGGACTTGCCGGAGCCGTTCTGGCCGACGAGGGCGTGGATCTCGCCCGGCGCGATCTCGAGGTCCACCGCATCGAGGGCGCGCTGGCCCGGGAACGTCTTGGACAGGTTGCGGATCCGCAGTGCGGCCGTCATGCGCGGGGGACCCCCGCGCCCTGAACGTCGACGTCGATGACCACGGAACCCTGCCCCCTTTCAGGCCCCCGGGCAGGTCAGCGACCGACGTCGCTGTCGGTCTGTCCCGCCCCATGGGACGACGTCAACTTATTCCTCATGATGAACGGTGTCAACCGATCCTCATGATGAACTACGCTCCGCAGCGGGGGCCAGACGGTGCGAGGTGAGGGTGTCGGAGTGACCAGACGGCGGACGGTCGTGCAGCAGCCGGGCATGAGCGACCGGATGCTGGCGCCCGGGGTTCCGCGCCCGGTCTGGAAGACGTCAGAGGTCGTCGCCTTCGCCGTGGTCCGCGACATCGTCGAGCGCGGCCTGCAGTCGGGCGACCGGCTGCCGTTGGAGGCCGAGATGGTCGAGCAGTACGGCGTGAGCCGCGAGTCGCTGCGCGAGGCGCTGCGCCTGCTCGAGGCCCAGGGCATCGTCAGCATCCGTCGCGGCCCCGGCGGCGGTCCGGTCGTCGGCAGGGCGTCGTCGATGAACCTGGCTCGCACGATGACGCTGTACTTCCAGCTCGCCGGGGCCACGTACGAAGAGCTGCTCGAAGCGTGGCGGATGCTCGAGCCGACGGCGGCCGAGCTGGCGGCCCGCAACCCCGACCGTGAGCTGGTGGCGCGCACGCTCGGTCCGCACGTCGTGCCCTTCGCGGACCACGGCGACGTCGCCGCCTACCAGGAGCACTCGAACGGCCTGCACTTCTCGGTCGTCGACCTCGCCGACAACCAGGTGCTGGCGCTCGTCGTCGGCGCCATCGGCGACATCATCCGCACCCACGTGATCCTGCGCATCGATCCGTTCGAGCTGCGTCGGCTGATCGACGACGACCACGCCGCGATCGCGGCAGCGGTGATCGATGGCGATGCCGATCGGGCCCGTGCGGCGATGCTGGCCCACATCGACGGCCTCGCCCCGATCTACCGGTCCCACTGGGACGGTGATGTCCAGGAGATCATCGAGTGGAAGTGATCACGCACCGAGGCGGTCGAGGAGCAGCGCGGCGCGGTCGCTGAGTGGACCGACCGGCCGGCCCCGCTCACCCATGCGGGGATCGGTGCTCTCTCCACGCACGAAGCGCTGGTACAGCTGCTCGAGCACGACGCACGTCTTCCACGTGGCGAAGGCCTCGAACCAGGGGACCGCTGACACATCGAGGCCGGTGCGCTCGGCGTAGCGCGTGACCACCTCGCCGCGCGAGGGCAGACCGATGCGCTCGAGCCCCGGTACGTGCAGCGGTCGGGCGCCGTCGACATCGGTCGGGTCGGGCCAGTAGTTGAGCAGCACGCCGACGTCGACGAGCGGCTCGCCGAGCGTGGCCATGTCCCAGTCGAAGATGCTCGTGACCCGATCCGGGTCGGCCGGGTCGAACTGGCAGTTGTCGATCTTGTAGTCGTTGTGCAGCACCGACACCCGCGTCGCCGCCGACGGCATGGTGGCGGCCAGGCGGTCGGCCACGACCGCCATCTGCGGCACCCGCCCGGTGTCGACGAGGTCCCAGCGCTTGCGCCAGCCCGAGACCTGGCGGGCGACGAAGCCGTCGGGCCGGCCGAGGTCGCCGAGGCCGACGGCGTCGGCGTCGAGCAGGTGGAGGTCGGCGAGGGCGTCGACGACGGCGAACCCGATGCGCCGGGCCACGTCGTCGTGGGCGGCCATCGAGTCGGGGACGCGGTCCCACACGACGACGCCGTGGCGGTACTCGACGACGAGGAAGTCGCTCCCGATCACATCGTGGTCGTCACAGAACAGCGAAGGCGCGCGCGGCCCGATCGAAGTGGCGCGACAGCGCGTCGACGGCCCGGAACTCGCGCCGCATGTCGTGGGCGCCGGGAGCGAGCCGTCCGAAGGGTGGCCGGCGCACGACGAGCTCGGTCGCACCGATGCGCACGAGGTAGGTCAGGTTGGCCGAGCCGTTCGGGAACTGCAGCACGCTGAACGGACCGTCGAGCCCGGGCACGTGCTCGCGGAGGTAGGCGTCGAGGCGCGGCCAGTCGAGCTCCTCGCCGGCGCGCACCGGCGCCACCTCGACGTCGTGGCCGCCGGCCGCGGCGCGGCTCAGCCATCGATGGTGATGGCGCCCTCGGGACAGCTCATCGCGGCGTCGCGTGCGGCGTCCTCCTGCCCGGCTGGCACCTCGATGGTGGTGCCGTTCTGGGTGGGGAAGCCGGCGTCGTCGTAGGAGAGCAGGTCGGGGGCGAGCGTGTAGCAGCGCCCGTGCCCGGTGCACATGGCGGCGTCGATGGTCAGCTTCATGCGGTGGTCCCTTCCGAGGTGGCGGTGCGCTGCGGGGCCCCGTCCAGGGCGGCGGCGGCCGACCCCCTGTCGACCGATGTCGGGAGCTTATTCATCATGAGGAACTTCTGTCAACACCCGCCGAACCCGGCGTCGATAGCGTGCGCAGCGTGTCGACTCCCCCCGCAAGGCACGATCGGTGAAGCGACGGACGACGGTCCAGCGCAGCTTCCTCCCGATCCGCTCGACCCGCGGAGCACTGCGTCCGCTCAAGGCCTCCGAGAGCGTGGCCCGGGACATCGTCGACGACATCGTCGTCGAGCGCATGAACGAGGGCGACAGCCTCCCGCCCGAGACGGCGATGCTGCAGCACTACGGCGTGAGCCGCGAGACGCTGCGGGAGGCGCTGCGGCTGCTCGAGGTACAGGGCCTGATCTCGATCCGGCGTGGTCCGGGCGGCGGCCCGATCGTCGGGGTCGTCGACCCGGCGAACCTGGGCCGGGTCTCCTCGCTCTACTACCACCTCGCCGGCGCGACCTACGGTGAGCTGTTCGAGGCCTGGGTGATCTGCGAGCCGATCATCGCCGAGCTGGCGGCGGCCAACCCCGACCGTGCCACGGTGAAGGCGGCGATGGCGCCGTACCTGCAGCTGCACGGCCCCGAGGACGAAGCGCTCGATGAGTTCGTGGTCCGCCACACCGAGTTCCACACGATCGTCGGGTCGCTGGCCCGCAACAAGGTGCTGCAGCTGTCGCTGATGGCGACCGGCCAGATCGTCACCCACCACGTCATCAGCAACGCCGATCCGCGCGACGCGCGCAACACCATCGAGCACGACCACAGCGCGATCGCCAGGGCCATCGTCAGCGGCTTCAAGGCCAAGGCGCGCCAGCTGATGGCCGAGCACATCCGGGCCATCACGACGCTGTACCGGGACTCGCTCGACTCCCAGATGGACGACTACATCGGCTGGCGTTGAGCGCAGGAGGCGAGCGGCGGCAGCTCCCTGAGGTCGAGCGGGACCTCCCGGCCATCGGGTAGCCGCACGACGTGGCCGCGGCGCGACACCCCGACGCGTCCGAGGATCGTGGCGGTGACCTCGGCGGCCTGCACGGTGAGGTCGGCCAGCGTTCGGTGGCGATGCGTGCGCACGCCGAGATCGACCTGGCCGATGGCGTGCGGGCCGAGCTCGGCGGCGATGTCGAGGACGAGGGCCACCTCGACGCCCCACCCGCGAGGGAGCGAGAGGCGCACGAGCACGTCGCGACGCGCTGCCGTCTCACCGGCCAGCGGCTGGGCGAGCTCGTGCAGCGGCGGCGCGCACAACGCGAGCAGGGGCCGGGCGACGAGCTCGGTCGTGCGCCCGCCGCCGCCGTCGCCGGTGGGGCGCCGGTACACCGGCTTGACGAGCGCCAGGGTCGGATCGGCGAGCAGTGGAGCGACGAGCCGCGTGATCCACTCCGGGCGGAAGCTCGTGACGTCGGCGTCGCAGAAGACCACGAGGTCGCTCGTCGTCGCGGCCAGCCCGGTCCACAGCGCGTTGCCCTTGCCAGAGCCGCCGGGCGCGCCGGTCGGCTCGACCGGGACGACCGTCGCCCCCTCCCGCAGGGCGATCGCCGCGCTCGCGTCGGTCGACCCGTCGTCGACGACGACCAGCTCGTCGACGAGGCCCGTGGTGTCCACCAGCTCACGGCGGATCGTGCGGACGAGACGGCCGATGGTGCTCGCCTCGTCGTGGCACGGGATGCAGACGGCGATCGTGCGGCCCTGCTTCGTGCTGGCCAGCAGCCCCGCGTCGCGAGGGTCAGGCTCGAGGTGGCGGATGGTGCTCATCGGCGACCGCACCGTGGTCCATCGTTACCCTCGACGCCGTGCGGCTGTTCGGCGTCATCAACGCCAGCCCGGACTCGCTCGACGGCGAGTCGGTGGCGACGACACCCGACGCGGTGATGGCTCGGGCGCGACAGCTCCTCGCCGACGGGGCCGACGGCATCGACCTCGGCGGCCAGGCCTCGACGCCCCAAGCTGCGGTCGTCGATCCCGACGAGGAGTGGACGCGGCTGGCCGCGCTCGTGCCCGCGCTGGCCGCGCTCGATGTGCCGCTCAGCGTCGACACGTGGCGCCCGGACGTGATGCGCCGCGCCCTCGCCGCCGGCGCAACGGTGATGAACGCGGCCGACGGCATGCGGTCCGAGGTGATGTGGGAGCTGGCCGCCGAGCATCGCGTCCCCGTCGTCGTGCCGTTCCTGTCCGGGCCGGATCCCAAGCACATGGTGCGCGTGACGACGGACCCGATCGCCGCGATGACCGAGTTCTTCACCGCCCGCTTGGCCACCGCCGACCGCCATGGCATCCGCGATCTCTGCATCCTCGACCCGGGCACCGGCTTCGCGCCGTCCGACTGGCCGTGGGAGAGCAGGTACGAGTACCAGAAGGTCGTGTACGGAGGCCTCGGCGCGCTGCGTCGCTTCGGGCTGCCGCTCTACATCGCCCTGCCATGGCGCACCACGCCGCAGCACGAGGAGCTCCTCGAGCTCGCGCTCAGGCAGGGCCCCGAGTACGGCCGCGCCCACCGGCCCCAGCACGTGCGAGACGTCGAGCAGCGCGTCGCCGGCTCGGTGAGTCGAGCGGAGCACAATCCTCAGCATAAATCCTGACAACCGGGTTCGGACTCGCAGCGGTGGACGGGCGGCCGGTCACGTCCTGCGTCCCGCCTCGTGGAGGACGGCCGAGTCCTGCTGGTGGAACCGGCCGAGGCCGCTGAGCGTCGTCTGCCCGGCGTCGACGACGAGCGTGTGCCCGGTGACGTTGCGGGCCTCGTCGCTCGCCAGGTACAGCGCCGCGTTGGCGATGTCCTCCGGGAAGGCTGGGATGCCGAGGGCCGAGCCGGCGGCGATGGCCGCGGCGGTCCGGTCGGTGGCGGTGTGGTCGCCGGTGATCACCGCCGAGGTCATCGCCGTCACCGTGCTGCCGGGCGAGATGGCGTTGACGCGGATGCCGCTCGCCGCCAGCTCCGACGCCACCGACTTGGTGAGGCCGATCACGGCGTGCTTGCACGCCGTGTAGCAGTGCGGCCCGAGACCGCCCATGATCCCCGCCGAGCTCGACGTCGAGATGATGGATCCCGAGCCCTGCGGGACCATCACCCGTGCCGCGTGCTTCATCCCGAGGAACACGCCGCGCAGCAGGACGGCGACGGTGTGGTCCCACCCGTCGGTGGGGGTGTCGGCGATGCGGCCGATCACGCCGACGATGCCGGCGTTGTTGAACATCACGTCGAGGCGACCGAAGCCGGCGACGGCGTCGTCGACGGCAGCTGCGATGTCGGCCTCGCTCGTCACGTCGGTCGCGATGAAGCGCGTGGCGTCGCCGAGCTCGGCCGCCAGCGCGGCGCCGTCGTCGACCTGTCGATCGGCGATCACGACCGCGCGCTCCTCGGCGACGAAGCGGCGGGCCGTGCCGGCGCCGATGCCGTTGGCGCCGCCCGTGACGAGCGCGACCTTCCCCTCGAGTCGTCCGGACATGAGCCCCCCTTGTTGCCGACGATGTGTGACGGCCATTGTGCTCCGGCACCGGCGTGCCTACCGTTGGCTGCGATGTCCGTGGGGGGCGTGACCGCCGTGTTCGAGCTCGACGCCGACGCCGTGCGCTGCCCGTACCCGTACTTCGACGCAGTCCGCGAGGAACAGCCGGTGATGTTCGTGCCGGCGATCGACTGCTGGCTGGTGACCCGCTACGCCGACATCGTCCGGGTGGCGCGGGATCCAGCGACGTTCTCGTCGATCATGCCGACCGGGCCGGTGGCGGCGCGTCAGCAGCGCGCCGCGATCGGTGCGCTGCTCGCTGCGGAACCGGAGCTCGTCGAGCGCCTCGGCCGCATGTCCGGCGCGGCGCGCGTCCTGATCTCCGCCGATCCGCCCGACCACGTCCGTCAACGCAAGCTCGTCAACCGGGCGTTCACGCCGCCGAAGGTCCGCGACCTCGAGCCGCGGATCCGCGCGATCGCCACGGACCTCGTCGACCGCTTCGTCGGGCGCGGGGAGGTCGAGCTGGTCAGCGAGTTCGGTGTGCTCCTGCCATTGACGATCATCGCCGAGGCCCTCGGCGTCGCCGACGACGAGCTGCCGCAGTTCAAGCGCTGGTCCGACGACTTCGTGGCGCTGATCGGCAACCACGCCATGACCGCCGACGAGCTGCGTCCGGTGCTGCTGTCGCAGCACGAGTTCTTCGACTACTTCGCAGCGAGGATCGCCGAGCGACGGGCCGCACCGGGCGACGACCTGATCTCCGAACTCGTGCTGGCGACGATCGACGACGAGCCGCTCACCGACGGCGAGATCCTGGCCATGCTCAACCAGTTCCTCGTCGCCGGCAACGAGACGACGACGAAGCTGATCACGTCGGCCGTCCGCTTGCTGCTCGAGCACCCAGACGAGCTCGCCCGGTTGCGCGCCGACCCGAGCGGCATCGCCGGGTTCGTCGAGGAGGCGCTGCGGTTGGAGCCGCCGGTGCAGGGGCTGTATCGCACCGCGGTCGTCGACGCCGAGATCGGTGGCGTGACGATCACCGCCGGTGACCACCTCCTCCTGCTCTACGCGGCCGGCAACCGCGACGGCGACCGCTTCGCCGACCCGGAGGCCATCGACCCATGTCGCGACGGGCTGATGAGCCACCTCGCGTTCGGGCACGGCGAGCACTTCTGCCTGGGCGCCGCACTGGCACGTGCGGAAGCGAGGATCGCGCTGGAGGTGCTGCTGCAACGTCTCGATGACCTGCGCCTCACCGACGGCACCGATCCGTCGCAGCTCGACTACGAGCCGAGCTACGTCCTCCACGGCCTCCGCCGCCTACCAGTGACGTTCACCGCGCGCTGAATGGTCGACGTCGTCACGTCAGGTCCGTGGGTGACTGGCACGGGCGCGGTAGGCAGCGGTCGCGTTGCGGTTGGTGCATGCGGTCGAGCAGTAGCGCCGGGATCGGTTGCGGCTGAGGTCGAGCACGATGCCGGCGCAGTGCTCGTCGGCGCACCTGCCGAAGCGGGACAGCTCGTCGGCACGGATCACGTCGGTCATCGCCATCGCTGACTCGACGGCGATGCGGGTGGCGAGCGGCGCGTCGCCGGGCACGGCGTGGATGTGCCAGTCGAACGAGTCGTGGCGAACGAGCTGGGGGAGCGCTCCGGCCTCGGCGAGGACCTCGTTCGCCAGCGCCGCTGCCGCATCCCGCTCGGCCGTGAAGAGCGCGACGAGTCGCGGCCTGAGGTCGCGCACGGCGTCGAGCTCGGCCTGGGTGCGGTCGTGGCGGCCGGTGTACCCGAAGCGCTCGAAGAGCAGGTCGAGCTCGGCGATCGTCGTCAACGTGTCGGGCGCGAACGCAGAGTTGGCGATCGCCACCCCCGCCTCGAGGGCCACGATCGTGTCATGTCCGAAGCTCACGTTGACACCTTACAGCGGTGCCAGTAGCGTCATGTGTCATCACGACGATGACTCATCACATGAAGGGTGGTCTGGCGCTCGCCATCGGATCCTCGTTCGCGTTCGGCCTGTCCGGCTCGCTCGCTCGCGGGCTGTTCGACACCGGCTGGAGCCCCGGGGCCGTGGTGCTGATCCGCGTCACGATCGGCGCCCTCGTGGTCCTGCCCTTGGGTCTGGTGTCACTGGCGGGGCGCTGGCACCTGCTGCGCCGCAACGCCGGGCTCGTGGTCCTCTACGGACTGTTGGCGGTCGCCGGCGCGCAGTACTGCTACTTCGCCGCCGTGCAACGGATGGACGTCGGCCCGGCCCTGCTCATCGAGTACACGGCACCCGCTGTCGTCGTCGGCTGGATGTGGGCCCGGCACGGTCAACGACCGACGCGCGTCACCGTCGCCGGCGCCGTCATCGCAGCACTCGGGCTGGTGCTGGTCCTCGATGTCGTGACGGGCGTCAGCCTCGACGGCATCGGCGTCGCCTGGGCGCTGGCGGCGATGGTCGGTTGTGCCACCTACTTCGTGATCAACGGTGACGACACGACCGGGCTCCCGCCCCTCACGCTCGCCGCCGGGGGACTGGTGGTCGGAGCGGTCGGGCTCGGCGTGCTCGGGCTGACCGGCGTCCTGCCGCTCGTGGCGAACACCAGCGACGTCGGGTTCGCCGAAGCCACCGTGCCGTGGTGGACTCCGGTGCTCCTGCTCGGCATCGTCACTGCCGGCGTGGCCTACGTCCTCGGCATCGCCGCCGGGCGGCGGCTCGGGTCGCGGCTGGCGTCGTTCGTGTCGTTGCTCGAAGTCGTCGCCGGCGTGACCTTCGCCTGGCTCCTGCTCGGCCAGGTTCCCGCGACGACGCAGCTGATCGGCGGAGCTGCCATCCTGCTCGGCGTCGTCATCGTGCGCCTCGGAGAGGCGCCGACCGACACCAGCGATCCCGGAGGCGGTGATCTAGTCGTGCCAGAGCCCCCGGACCTGGTAGCCAGCCTGTTCCTCGACGGCCTTGATGGTGGCCAGGATGTCCTCGTCGCCGAAGCCGTGGTCGCGGTAGCCGACCAGGAGCTCGTGGGTCGCACGGCCGAGCACTGAGTCGACCCCGGTCTCGGTGGCGAGCTCCTGGGCCAGGCCGATGTCCTTGCAGGCCAGTGTCGTCGTGAACCGAGGCGGGAGCCGGTCCTTGAGCACCGCTTGGGCGCCACCGCCCCAGGGGAACGAGTCGCCGGACGACGCCCGGACGATGTCGCGCAGCATCACCAGGTCGATGCCGGCCTTGGCCCCGATCAGCAGCGCCTCGTTCATCGCCATCATGTTGATGAAGGCGAGCTGGTTGTTGATGAGCTTGGCGACGTTGCCGGTTCCGACCGGCCCCGTGTTGAACACGTTCGAACCGATCGCCTGCAGCACGGGCTCGAAGCGGGCGAACAGGTCGCCGTCGCCACCGACCATGACGGCCAACGTGGCCTCTCGCGCTCCTCGCGTGCCGCCCGACACCGGTGCATCGAGGAACCCGACGCCCTTGGTCTCCGCCAGCGCCGCCAGCCTGCGGACCACCGCCGGCGAGTTCGTCGACAGGTCGACGATCGTGCTCCCGGCGGCCATTCCGTCGAGCAAGCCGTCGGCGCCGCTCACCACCGCTTCGACGTCGGGGGGCGCAGGCAGCGAGAGGAAGACCGCCTCGACGCCGTCTGCGGTCGCTCGAGGCGTGTCCGCCCAGGTGGCGCCGTTGGCGATCAGCGCTGCCGCGCTGTCCGGCCGCAGGTCGTTGACCCTGAGGTCATGGCCTGCCGTCTGCAGGTTGGCGGCCATGAAGTGGCCCATGTTCCCCAGACCCACGAAACCGATCCTCATCGCCGCCCCTTTCCCGGACTCCTGTCGCCCGCCGATTGTGGCCGGTGCCGGCGTGCATCTGGTTGTCTGTCCGCCATCGAGGGGATGTTCCGTTCCCTCTCGACAGCGGCGTTCGTACGACCGAGCTCACCACGCTTGACGTGATCGAGGAAGGAGACCTGCTCGTCGAGACGGGCGAGTTCACTTCACCGTGGAACCGTCGGGACGCGTGGACGGCAAGTACCTGGGCGTCTACCGGCGCCAAGGTGACGGCGGGCTGAAGTGCATCAGAGTGGCGTTCAACTCGAACGCTCCTGCGGGAGAGCCGTCCCGCAGGGCACGGGTCGGGGACCTCCGACGGCCTGTTCCGGGGGAGGCGCCGTCCTCCGGCGTCGACGAGGCGTATCGTGCTCGCCCGATGGCTGCGAACATCGAGACGGGTCCGACGACGACGTCGCGCCTGCACCATTGGTGGCGCGACGGCACGCGACTCCGGACGGAGCAGCAACCGCGCGATCCGATCCCAGTCCTCGTGGCGACCACGCGCGGAGACGTCGAGATCGATCTGGCGACGTCGGCCCTGCTGGTCATCGACATGCAGAGGGACGCCTGCGACGACGACGGGTTCGCCCACCGCCACGGACGCGACACCGCTCCCGCACGTGCACTCATCGAGCCGATCAACGGCCTCGCCGCTGCGTTTCGCGCCCGCAGCGTCCCTGTCGTCTTCGTCGGGTGGGGGAACCGCCACGACCTCGCCGACGTGCCGGCGTCGCTGCTCCACGTGTACGACCCGGACGCATCGGACCCGCGACGCGCCCGCATCCGGAAGGACTCACCGTCGAGGGCACGCCGGGCGCCGACTTCGCCGATGGGCTCGTCGTCGAGAAGGGCGACATCACGGTTCACAAACGTCGGCCCGGTGCCTTCCATGCGACCCCGCTCGACGACATCCTGCGCAACCTCGGGATCACGACGCTCTGCTTCGCCGGTGTCCAGACGGACCAGTGCGTCTACGTGTCGCTGATCGAAGCGGCGACGAGAGGGTACGACTGCGTCCTGCTCGCCGACTGCACGTCGACGCACTCACCGACGTACTGCTGGGATGCGACCGTGTACAACGTCGAGCTCGCCTTCGGGTTCGTCGCCTCGTCCGCCACCTTCATGGCAGCCCTGGCCGCAACGCCCTGAGCGTCGAACCGGTTGCGACGTTCGGAGTCGCTCGAACGGCGGCGCGTGCCTGCCATGTCCGCGCGTGATGAGTGGTCCTAGGTGCCGGCCTGCGGTGTCGGTGGTGGCCCTGGCGCGCCCTCGTGCCACTGTCGCAGCAGCTCGAAGGGGAAGATGCCCGTGTCGTGCCCGTCGTTCCAGGTGAGCTTGAGCCCCCAGGCGCCGTGCAGTTCAGCGTGCTCGACACGAAGCGGGAGCGGGCTCGTAGGGCGGGGCCAGCTGTCCTCGCCCCGCTCGCGGATGTTGCGGCACGTCGCACACGGGCATCCCTGGCGCAGGCTCTCCAAGTCGAACTGAGCGACGTAGCCGTCGTAGTACGTCACGGTCACGCCGACCTCTTTGGCGACGTCGATGGATTCGGGTTGATGACGTTCGTCCACGTCGCCGCGCTACAGGTGCGCCGCGGCCGCCGCGACGACCACGGCGACGATCGGGTCCCAGTCGAATCCTGGTTGACGCCTGACCGTCACGAAGTCGTTGACGCCGTAGATCGACGCAACCCCTGGGGCGGCGAACACCGCCTCGGCGAACGGCACACCGACTGCGGCGTCCGGGCTCGTCACGTCGAGCTTGTCGGGCAGCGTGCTGTCCAGCGTGAACTTCATCGCGTCGGGGTTCGGTGTCGTCGACGGAGAGGCGTTCGCCACACCCCGAGCGTACGGGCCGTCGGCGACGTTCGTTCGCCCGTCAGAGGGGTGCTCTCCGTGCGCCTAGTCTCCGTCCACGACCCGTGCGAACGAACCACTGCGAGCGCCGAGGGTCCGACCGCTGCGGCCAGCGGCCATGCAGAGTCTGATCGTCGAGCACCCGAGAGGGAGGATCAACAATGACACTCACCGCCACCACTGATCGAGACACGTCCAACGGAAAGCTGGCGGACATCGCCGTCCGGACCAACGAGTTGGAATGGGCGCACTTCGGCGGGGGGATCGAGTTCAAGCTCCTTCGGGTGAGCCCTGAGAACGGCTCATGGGCGGTGCTCTTCAACTGCCCACCAGGTTCGTCGTTTGCCGCCCACCGCCACTTCGGCGCCGGCGAGTACCTCGTCTTGTCAGGCGTGGTGGAGCTGCGTGGCGGCGAAGAAGCTGGCGGGGTCACGGCTCGTGCCGGTGACTACGGCTACGAGGCGAACAGCGTGTACCACTACCACACGAACTTTCCAGAGCAGACCGTCCTCTACTTCCAGAACCATGGTCCGATCGGCTTCATCGACGACGCGGACAACGTCGTGAGCATGCTCGACTGGGAAGACGTGCTCGAGATCTGGAACGCCGGGGGCAACCCGCGCGATTGATCTCGCCGGTCGGGGCCGGCCGCGCAACCCTCAGCCGGGCATCGAGCTCGGGTTAGGGTGCGTCCGGCCGGGCCGGGTGAGCAGCGTGAGGGAGGTGGCGCGTGAGCAAGGATCGTCGGTCAGGACGCTGCCGAGTCGGCATCCGGATGACGTTCGCGGTCGCCATCGTCGGGCTGCTCTCGGTGGCGACGCCAGCGGTCGTCGGAGCGGGTGCAGGAGACTCACCTTCGATCGCCCTGGTCAAGTCGGCCGATGTGGCCACCGTCAATGTCGTCGGCGATTTCGTCACGTACCGATACGTGGCGACGAACAGCGGCGACGTCGCGCTGAACGACGTGACGATCACCGACCCGCAACCTGGCCTCACCGCGCTGGTGTGCGACCGGCCGGCACCGGTGACGTTGGAGCCTGGCCAGACGGTGACGTGCGAGGCCATCCGGACGGCAGTGCAAGACGACTTCGACGCGGGCCAGATCGTGAACGTCGGCACGGCCCGCGGCATGCCGTTGAGCGGTCCGGAGGTGAGCGACACGTCTTCCGTCACCGTGGCGGCCCACCAGATCGAGGGCATCGCGCTGACCAAGACGGCGAGTCCGACGTCCGCGAAGGCGGTCGGTGACGTCGTCACCTACACCTACACGGCGACCAACAATGGGAACGTCACGCTCGCCAGCGTCAGTGTCACCGATCCGCAGCCTGGCCTGTCGGCACTGAACTGCACTCCATCCGCACCAGCGACCTTGGCGCCGGGCCAGGGGCTGACGTGCACGGCAACCCGGGCCGTGACCCAGGACGACTTCGACCGAGGGTCGGTCACGAACTCGGCCACGGCACAGGGCGTGCCGCCCGACAACTCGGTGCTCATTGCATTGGCCTCGGCGACCGTGACCACCACGGCGACGCCGGACGTCACCGCGGTCGCCAACCGGCCGCCAATCGCCGCCGACGACATCGCCACCGTGCGGCCCGGGGCCACCGCGACGATCGATCCGCGGCGCAACGACTCCGATCCCGACGCCGGTGCCGTCCTGGGTCTGCCCACGATCACCTCGCCGCCTTCGTCGGGGACGGCCACCGTGGGCGCCGATGGGATCGTCACCTACGTCGCGCCGGCCCGCGCCGTGTCGGGCACGGCCGTCACCGTCGGGTACTCGGTGTGCGATCAGGACGGCGCCTGCGCAACGGCGACGATCCGAATCACCATCAGCTCGGGTGGCGGCCTGCTCCCGGCGACCGGCGCGACGAAGGCGACGTGGACGCTGCTGGCACTCGCCGCGTGCCTCGTCGTCGCAGGGGTTGTCGCCCGGCGCGCCCGCCGCATCTGAACGTCTGCCCGAGCGTTCGTTCTCGCAGCGCCCCGCGACGGGCTGTTGCGCGCCAGCGGATTGCTGCACGGCGCGCTCAGTGCCGGGCCGCCGCGAGGTGCTTCACGGGGATCGCGATGCGCCCGAACGTGATGGTGCCGCTCCAGATCGACCTCGCCATAGGCGATCGACGGTACCGCTTCGCCCTCGGGCAACCCAACGTGCCCGCACCCCGCCGGGAGGCCGAGTGAGCTTGAGGCGGTCGCCGTAGCGTGTTCGTAACAACCTGAGAAAGCGAGTGACTGTGGCGCGAGAAGTGATCGAGAAGCTGATCGACGATCTGGACGGCGGTGACGCCGCAGAGACCGTCACGTTCGGACTCGATGATGCGACGTACGAGATCGATCTGAGCAAGAAGAATGCCGCGGCGTTCCGCAAGTCCCTGGCGCGGTACGTCAGCGCGGCGCGACGCAGCTCCACGTCGGCTCGTTCCACTCGCCGCAAGGCGGCGCCGTCGACGAACGGCTCGAAGCCGAAGCGTGACTTCGACATCCTGCAGCTGCGCGAGTGGGCAGGCGCCAACAAGATCGCCGTGCCCGCTCGGGGACGAATCCCCAACTCGGTGGTCGAGCAATACCGACAGTCCGGCGGCAGCTGAGCATCCGGCCAGTCGGCCCGACCGCCCGCGTCCGATACCCGGCGATCCCGGACAGTCCTGGTCGCGTTATTCGGCGCGATACTCGGATACCCGCGCCGCCGTCGCATCGGGCATTCGGCGCTGTCAGCGATCCGGCCCACGCGGCGCTGGGCACGCGACCAATCCGTCGATATGATCACCGACACGGTCGCCGACGTGCCGGAGCGCTTGCTGCCGCGAGCGCGATCCACCGGCACCTCGGGGCGATGCCACGTTGTCGATATGTCCGCTCGTTCGGGGCAGCCCAGCGCATTTCGCGGGACGCGATAACCGTCCGGTGCGCGGTTGCCGAGGTACGGCGTCAGTCGGTTCTTTCGACGGTCTCCAAGCGAGTTGGCGTACCAATGCTGGCGATCCCCGCACGGATCAGGTGCGGTTGGCCGACTGGTAGGCCGGCCACGGGCTGACGGTCTGGCAGCCGAACTCCTCGGGTGCGACGTCCGCGACTGCCTCGGCTAATTGCCAGCGGTGGCCGGCGAGATCCAGCAGGGTGCAGTCCCGCTCCCCGTACTCTCGGTCGACTGGCGCCTCGAGCACGACGGCGCCATGGTCTCGAGCTCGGGCGAACGCATCATCGACACCAGCAACCCGGACGCGGACAACGTGCGTGACCCCCTCCGCTTCCGGTGCGCGCCGGTCGCCGCCGACGTCGGCGATGATCACAGCACCGTCGTCGCCGACGGCCAACTGGGCCCGGTGGCTGTCTCCAATCCGCGTGCGCTCGACGAAGCCGAAGGCGGCGGTCAGGAAGCTCACAGCAGCCCGCACGTCGGGGTAAACGAGTATCGGCACGACCGTGCACGGAGGGACCGAACGGTTGTCTTTCACAGAAGCTCTCTTCTCGGGCGAGGCCAGCCTCCGATCGACAGCTGCACTCGACCGCAGGCTTGCGCGCCAAGTCGGCAACGCACATGGTGCCTCATCCTGCGCGCCACCGCGATCGACCGCCACCGAATCGGCGTTCGGCGCCGCCCGGCTCGGGCACTGGCCGTCAACCGCGCCTGGCTCGCGCGCCGTACCTGCCGCTCGGCGTGACGCCGCCGAACGGGACAGCGGCCCGAACGCCGTCATCCGCCGTTCGGTAGTGCCGTCGATCCGGCGTTCCCGGGCACGTGAAGCGGCTGAGGCGATCCGCCTTACTCCGAGTGTCAGACACTCATGGGCAGTCCTCGACCCTGGTCGGCGGCGTGGGCGTGGGACTGCCGGCGGTGGAGGATGCTCGGCGACGCGATTACAGGACGTGATTATCGGCTGATCGGGCTCCTGGATGTTCGGTGCCGAGGAAGAGTCGCGATCGCCGCTCCCGAGCGGACGCTATGGGGTCGGGCCAGCAGCGACCCTCGGGCGGCGGCGCGGGCGGACGCTGGAGGCCGCGGGCGGCGACCGGGCGCGGCGTGCGTTGCGGTCAGAAGGTCTCGTCGAGTCGGTCCGCTGTGCGGGCTGCTTGGTTGCTGGCCTCGCTCGCGAGGTCCGTCGAAGGGTTCGGGAGAACCCGACGTCGTCTCGGGGCGTATCAGGCGGGGATCGGCGGTGTCCGGCATGGACGCGAGATGTGAGGAGACCGGCATGCGGATCGTGTTCATTGGCGGCGGGATCGCCGGGTTGTGCGGCGCCATGTTGTTGGCTCGCGACGGGCACCAGGTGACGGTGCTGGAGCGCGACGCCGCCCCGGCGGGTCCGCCGAGCATGGCGTGGGATGGATGGCAGCGACGCGGCGTCGGCCAGTTCCGACTCCCCCACGGGTTCCAGGCCCGGTTCCGCGCGCAGTTGGAACACGACCTGCCTGACGTGGTTCCGGCCCTCGAAGCGGCTGGCGCATTGCGACACAACCGGGTGACGGCCCTACCGGCCACCGTGAGTGGCGGCGTCTGGCCCGGTGACGAACGGTTCGACATGGTGACTGGTCGCCGCCCGCTGGTCGAGTCGGTGCTCGCCGGGATGGCCGCGAGCGAGCCCGGCGTGCAGATCCGTCGCGGGGTGGCGGTGCGCGGTCTGATCGCCGACAACCAGGGTGCCGTCCCGCACGTGCGCCAGGTGGTCAGCGACGACGGTCAGGTGTTCGCGGCCGATCTGGTGGTCGACGCCGGTGGGCGCCGCTCGGCACTGCCGGACTGGCTCGAGGCCGTCGGCGCCCGCCGCCCGTTCGAGCAACGCGCCGACGGCGGTCTCGTGTACTACGCCCGCCATTTCCGTTCCCGCGACGGATCTGTGCCCGCATTGCTGGCTCCGCCGCTGCAGCACTACCCCAGCGTGTCGATCGCCACGTTCCCCGCCGATAACGGCTGGTGGTCGGTGGTGCTGTTCGCCCGCGGCGACGACGGGGCAATGCGTGCGGCCCGTGACCGTGACACGTGGACACGCATCGTGCAGGCCTACCCGCTGGCTGCCCACTGGGTCGATGCCGAGGCGATGACCGGTGTCGACGTGATGGCCAAGATCGAGGACCGCATCCGCCGCTACGTCGTCGATGGCGTGCCGGTGGCCACGGGGGTGGTCGCGGTTGGCGACGCCGCGTCGTGCACCAGTCCATCGGTCGGTCGAGGGGCGTCGATCGCGCTGCTCCACGTCACCGCGTTGCGCGACGTGCTGCGCGGCGCGGGCGGGCTCGATCACCGTGAGCTCGTCAGCGCCATCCACGAGGCCACCGAGCGCGACATCAACCCGCTCGTCGACGACACGCTCGCCCTCGATCGCCATCGCCTCGCCCAGATGGCCGCCGAGTTGGCCGGCCAGCGCTACGAGCCCGCCGACTGGGACTTCCGGTTCATGCGTGCGCTCACCGCCGGCGCCGGGCGCGACCCTGTGCTGCTGCGAGCGACGATGTCGGTGTTCGGGCTCCTCGAGCGCTGGGTCGACGTCGCCGGCCGACCCGACATCATCGAGCGCACCCGGCACCTCGCCCCACCCACGCCCCTGCCGGGACCGTCCCGCGACGACCTCATCGACCTCATCACCCCCGGCCGCCGGGCCGCCTCATGACCCCCAACCCCCACCACATGTGCAACAGCGAGCCGCGAGCACCCCTGATCGCCCTGCGACACGACCACGCACCGGGCAGCGCGATCACCCGCGTCGTGACGCGGGAACCGGCACGGTTGTGACGATGACTGGAAGCCCGACCCAACACCAGCGCCACGCCGGCGCGATCCGCCGGATCGGTACCGATGTCGACACGAGGCAGTGGTGACCCGGCGAGCCGTGTCCAGCGAGCAAGTCCCCGCCGCCCTCGGCCCCTACAGCCAAGCGATCGTCGCCCGTGGGCTCGTGTTCTGCTCCGGAACCGCTGGCATCAACCCGACAACCGGAACCGCTCCCGACGGGATCGAAGCACAGACCGAACAAGCGCTGGTCAACCTGGCCGCCGTGCTCCACGCCGCCGGCGCATCGATGGCCGACCTAGTCAAAACGACGATCTTCTACGCCAACGTCGACGACTTCGCAACCATCAACGAGGTGTACGCCCGACACATGCCCGACCCGCCACCGGCCCGCTCGGCACCCGCCAACGTCCATCTGCCCCGCGGACTACTCATCTCCATCGACGCGATCGCCGCCGCGCCGACCTGAGTAGAAACACCGATCGGGACATTCAGCGATCGCTGACTCGTGCCTCTCGTCGACACCGCAGGCACACGAATCCGGACACCCGAACCCGCCGCAGCCCGGCGGCATCGGACGCGGCCGGACGGGTTATTCCCCGTCTTGCTCGGACACCTGGTGTGGGAGCGTTCCGTCCGCGTCCGAGATGGCGCCCCTGTCGCCCGGAGCGGGCGTTCGGTGCGCCTGGCCGTCCGACGGCCGATGTCGATCGTCGCACGATGATCGTCGTCCAGGTATCGCGGACACGAACGCATTATGACGTCCGTCCGATGTTTGATGGTGCTCCCCAGCGGGCGGACCGCCAGTCCGGCTCGCGACAGTGGAGTGGCGAGGAGCCCTGGCGGTGGGCGACGTCGCCGTGCTCGTCACCACCTGGTCCTTTGGACCGCGGTACCGACAGAACAGACCTCTACTCGACAGTGTGCTTCCAACGGTTGAGGAAGGTGACCTCCCGCGCCGGCTGTCGCGGCGCGCGGGTGAATGTGTCGCCGGTGTGGTAGCCCACGGCGAGCAGACACACCTGGGTCACAGTCGCGGGGATGGCGAGAAGCTCGGCGATCTCGGCTTCGTGCTCGAGGTGGAACGTCGTCCATGCCGAGCCGATACCCCGGGCGCGTGCCGCGAGCTGGAAGCTCCACACCCCCGGGAGGACCGAGCCGTAGTACGCCGCCGCCCCGCCCTGCGTGGACGGATCGAGCGGAGGTCGATCGAGGCGCAACGCGATGACGAGCGCCGGCACCTCGGCGAGGTGATCGATCAGGAACTCGGCCGACGCGATCACCTTCTGCGACCGGTCATCGCTGCGGGTCTCGGCGTTCGCAGCGAGATACGGCCGACCCACAGCGGCGAAGCGTTCGGCGATGTGGGCCTTGAGGTCGGCGTCGGTGACGATCATCCAACGGTTGCGTTCGAGGTTGCCGCCCATCGGGGCGTGGTTGGCGACCTCGATGATCTCCAGCAGCTCATCGACCGGGACCGGCCGGGCCAGGTCGAGCCGCTTGCGAACCTGCTTGGTGGTGGTCAACAGGCGATCGACCTCGTCCAGGTCGAAGCCGGTCGCGGGATGAGTGCTCAACGCCAGTCCTCCGTCTCGATCTGCCCAGTGTCCCACCCGCGCCATGGTCGCCGGGCACCGTGAACTGCCACACAGGCCGCCTGCAGCCGGCGTCCACATCGATCACCCATCGCAACCCACCCCAGGCAGCGGTCACGGTCCCGGCCTACCCGGACAGCTTCGCTGAGAAGAGCCGCCGAGCCTCATAGGGCAGGTGGCGTCTCGACCGGAGCCGTCTGTGGGGGTTCATGGCGGAGGATGTCGGTGAGGCGTGTGACGCTGTCGTCGAAGTCGGTGGCTGTTCGGCTGAACCCGAGGACGAGCCCGTCGACGGTGTCGTTGCCGTTGTAGTGCTGGCGGAGGCCCCACAGAGCCAGCCCGTGGTCGCGAAGCGCTCGTTGAACGATGCTGGCCTCGTCGAGGCCGGCCGGTAGCGCGAGGGTGAGGTGCAGGCCGGCGGAGACACCCCGGGTGTTGGGCTGGTCGATGGTCGAGTGCAGCGCGGCGAGAAGGTGGTCGCGGCGTGCGCAGTAGATGGCGCGTACTCGCCGCACGTGCCGATCCAGATCACCTTGGCCGATGAACCGGGCGAGGATCGCTTGGTCGAGCTGCGAGACGTCGCTGTCGCGGCCGCGCTGTTCGGCCATCGGGACGCGGAGTGGCGGCGGGAGGACGAGCCAGCCGATGCGTAGACCGGCGCCGAGTGTCTTGCTCGTGGTGCCGAGATAGGCGACTCGGTCGGGCGCGACGCCTTGGAGCGCGCCGACGGGGTGACGGTCGTAGCGGAACTCGCCGTCGTAGTCGTCCTCGATGATCCATGCGCCGCGTTCGCGGGCCCAGTCGACGAGCCTCGTGCGGCACTCGGGGCTCATGACGGTGCCAAGGGGATATTGGTGGGCGGGTGTGACGATGACGGCGCTCGCGCCGGTTGCTGCGAGGACGTCGACGTCGATGCCGTCGTCGTTGACCGGCACGGGCGTGAGGCGGAGGCCTTCGCGCCGAAGGATCGCGTGATGGAAGGTGAAGCCGGGCTCCTCGACGGCGATGGTTGATGCGCCCTGTCGCTGCAGCAGTCTCGCAAGTTGACCGAGGCCGCCGCCTGCGCCGGGGACCACAGTCGTTGCCTCGGCGGCCACCATGGTGTTGCGGGTGCGGTTCAGGTAGCTCGCGATCTCAGCTCGAAGTTGTCCCAGCCCGGAGGGGTCGCCGTAGCCGAACAGTGCGTTGGGGGCGGTCGCCAACACCTCGCGTGCAGCGCAGCCATGCGGCCCGCGGGAATTGGGCGCCGTCCGGTTCGCCGGGGATGAGATCGAGCCGGAAGGTCGGCCGGGGAGGTTGGGGGACGGGTTGTTCGGCGGTCCACGGCCCGGCCGCGACGCGTGTCAGCGCGCCGGGCCGCGATGCGAGGTAGCCCTCGGCGACGAGTTGGTCGTATGCGGCCGCCACCGTGGCGCGAGAGAGTGTCAAGTCGGCGGCCAAGCCGCGACTCGATGGCACTGCATCACCCGGCTTGAGCCGGCCGGCGCGGATCGCGGCGCGCAGGGCTGCTTCCAGGCTGCGCTGCTTGCGGGTTCGGTCGATGTCGAGCGGAAGGTCGGGCATGCAACTGGTCTGGAAACTATGCTGGCAACTGGCGCAAGACATCAGTCCAGTGCCACCGTACCCTTGTCGCTAATGGCGACAACCGCGCGTGCTGGCCAAGAGGCGCCCGAGCTTTCAGCCCGGGCTCGACGACGGCCGAACTGGCCATTGATGCTGATCGCAGTGTTCATGGTGCCGGTCGGTGTCCAGGCCGCACTGTTCCCGCGATCGTTCTTCGAGGACTTCCCACTCGGTCGAGGCTGGGTCGCCATGACGGGTGGACCGTACAACGAACACCTCGTGCGAGACGTTGGCGTGCTGTTCGTGGCGCTCGTCATCGCCACCGTATGGACGGCGTGGACACGCGAAGGAGATCAAGCCCTGGCAGTGGCATGGATCGTGCAGAGCGTCGCTCACCTCGGGTTCCACGCTGCTCACCTCCACCACCTTTCGGGCGGTGATCAGGCCGGCCTCCTCGCATCGCTGATCATCGTCGTGGTGCTGGCCGTCCCAGCCTTATCCTTCCCGACGACCAGACCGGCTGGCGCATGACCACGAGCCTGTCGACGGAGTCGCGCGTGTTGCGCATCCATCAGGCCATCTACGAGGCGACGAGTGGTGCGATTGGCCACCGCCTGATCGGGGTCCCAACACTGCTCCTGACCACGACCGGACGGCACACCGGGAGTCGGCGCACCGCGGCACTCGTCTACTCGAAAGACACCGACGCCACACTCATCGTCGCCGCGTCCAACGGCGGTGCCGACCAGCCCCCGGGCTGGTACTACAACCTCAAAGCCGATGGGTCGGTCCAGGTCCAGATCGGGCGCCGCCGGTACGCCGGCGAAGCAGAGGTCATCGGCCCCCACCACCCCGAGTACCCCCGGCTTTGGGAGCTGGTGAACCGCACCGCTCACGGCCGCTATGACCGCTACCAGCGACAGACAGACCGCGCCGTCGAACTCGTCAAACTGCGTGTCACCTAAAACCATCGGCCGATCGCCACGGTGCAGCATCGGCTCGATGGACCGGGATCACGGGGACGCTCGCAGGCCGCACCGGCTCCGGCCCGGCGACACCGTGCATCGCGGAGCGGTTCGCGCTTCGCGCACGCTGGGCGAGCACAGGGTCCAGGGCCGAAAACGTCCGCTATCACAGTCCTCGAACGTTCGCCGCGGCTGCCGGTGTTGCATCCTCGAAGCGCCGGTGGGGGATGGTCGACGACGCGGTCACGACAACCAGCGATCCGTCTCGCGACGGGCCGGGCGGATCCGTCCCGGTCGCGCCCCCACGTAGAGGAGGCTCGCCGCGGTCGCCGAATGCCGGTGAGCGAGGCCAATATTCTGGAGCGGAAAAGGGTTCGTCTACCCGAACGAGATGGTGCCACTCCAGATCGACCGCGCCGCCATGCAGGCGAAGGTAGCCAGCAACTCATGCACCTAACCCTGTCAGGACCAGTGAGCACGGGCCTGAAGGGCCCGTCGGCGAGCTCGGGCCGAACGTCCTGCTCGCCGACACGCGATCGCTGCGCTCAGCCGGTGGCGCGGAGTTGGTTGCGCTGCCGGAGAGCCCGGTCACGCACCTCGAACGTTCGTGCACCGAAGTCGACCGCGTCAGCGCGGTGCTGCTCGCACGCAAACGTCACCTCGTTGAAGGTCGCAGCGATCGCGGCCACGGCGTTCTCGTCGCACCTGTTGCAGACCGGTAGCGCCTGGAGCTGCCACCATTCGCCGACGCGTCGCCAGAGTTGGAAGGTGTCCTTCGTCAGGACCAGCGTCGTCGCGTCGATCCCGGTCAAGGTGTCTCGGTCGGCCATCGTCGACTGTCGGATGTCGGGATCCGGTCGCTTGGTGGTCGGCGGTCCGGTGCGCCTCGGGCGCTCGTGGCGTGCCTCGATCGCCTCGACGCGGGCCATCAGTGCGTCGAACTCGAGGGGGATGGGCGTGCCTCTTGCGGTCGTCGGTTGTCGGCGCGTCACGGATCGAGGTTCGCGAGGGCACCGAGGCGTTGGAGTGCGCTGTCGACGTAGGCGTGCTGTGCTGTTCGCATTGAATCGGCGGTGATGTCGGGTCGTCCGTGCGCGGCCATGTCCCTTGCCCACAGCGAGACTGCGCCAGCGGGCCGGAGTGACCCGACGAGCTCCCAGACGGCCAGCGTCGCCGTCGAGCGACCGGTCGTGGTCACGTAGCGATGGGTGAACTCCTCGGCCACTTCGGCGCCGAACGTCCAGCGTAGGTCCAGTCGAGTCGTTGCGATGTCCGCCATCGGGTCGCCGAGGGCCGCCGATTCCCAGTCGATCACGGCAGCGATGGCATCGCCTTCCCAGACGATGTTGCCGGGGAAGTAGTCACCGTGGAGGAGGCACACCTCGGTTGCGGGCGGCGGCCAGTACTCGTTGAGGTGGCGGCGGACCAGGTCCTCGCGCAGCGACGGGTCCGGGAGGCGGCGGGTGAGATCGGTGATCACCCATCCCTGCATCCGCTCGACGTGGAGGGGAAGGACAGGCAGGGACGCAGCCGTGACGTCGAGATCGTGGATCACGGCGAGGACGTCGGCCATATGTCTGGCCATCCCGGCTGCGTCGTGGGTGGTGAAGCATGTCTGTCCCTGCACGAAGTCGAGCACGACGAAGGCCTGCGGCATGATGCGGCCGGTGTCGTCGAACGTGCGTGGCCGGGCAACTGGGATGCCGTGAGCGTCGAGGCAGCGGAGCAGTTCGAACTCCACGCCGAAGGGCAGGGTGTGTCGCTCCGCGTCGGCGCTCCGTCCACGTCGCACGACGAGGCAGTGCCGGCTGCCGTCGGGTCGTTCGATCTGGATCGTGGTCATCCACGACGACAATCCCCCGGAGAGGGTCGATGCTCCCAGCACGGTCGCGGACGGCTCGACATCGGCGACGATTGCGGCAGATCACCTCAGCAGGTAGGACCTCCACCGCATCAGTGTGGCGCAGCCTTGCGACGACAGGGCGAGCAATACGACAGCGCCGGTGCCGCCACGGTCTCTCCATGGGAGCGCCAGGTCACATCGGGCCAGACGCACCGTCAGGCCCAGGTCCGCAACCCGGGGTACCTACGTGATGAGGTGGGTGTGTCGTCCCCGGAGACATCGCGCATGGAGCCGCCAGCCGGCGTTCGAGGACAGTCCTCGCCCGCTGCGGTCTCCGGGATTATCGGACGGGCCGACGAGAGCTCGGTGTCGAGTCCGTGCGACGTCAGTCGGGGGTGTGAACCGTCCAGGTGGTGATGAAGTCGGGGTTCACGACGGTCTCGCCCGTCGCTCGCAACCGGTAGTCACCTGGTTCCGCGTGATCGAAGGCGTCGACGGCGGCTGGCAGCGAGAATGGGTCCAGGCCAGGGCGATCGATCGCTACCAGCGGGTCGACGGCCGTCACGACTCCGGCGAACTGCAGTTGCGAGAGCACCTCGTCCTCGTCGCCAAGGTACGTGATCCCGACGAGCAGCGACTTGCCCATCAGCTCGGAGAGATCGGCGATCGCCACGTCCCGCAGCATGCCCAGCCTCGGCGCTGGATGCCGAACAAGTTCCCAGCGGAGAGCAGCGACCCGGCGATATCGGGTGCCTATGTGAGCCGAAACGGTCGACGTTCGATGACGCGTTTCGGGCTCCTCAGAGGCCGATGATGAGACGCGGACCGGCCTCCATCCGTGTAGTCGAGCTCGGCGGTAACCGGACACCACGCCCACCCAAGGCGACCGTGACTATCCGGATCATGCAAGCGCCCATGGCGGGCAGGGGCAGAGATCTCGTCGGATCGAGGCGGCCGCTCTGGCACGCCGAGTGGTGTGCTCTCGTCGAGCCTCGGCGCCAGTCGCTCTGGTGCATTCTCAACGGATCTCGACCTCGGAGGCGCACCTCGGCGATTCGACGTGCAGCGGGCCGCGATGAGTTCGTCAACCGTCGAGGGTCAGACTCCAAACACCACCACCAACCTTGATGGAGGATCAGATGGCCTTTCGCCCCTTCCTGTTCTTCGGCGGCAACTGCCGTGACGCGTTCACTCGGTACGAGGAGATCTTCGGCGGCGAACTCGCGCTGCTGACGATGAAGGACGCGCCCGGCGACGAGCCACCGCCCGAGCAAGCCGACCTCATCGTGCACGCCGCCCTCACTCTTGGTGACGACTTCCTCATGGGGTCGGACGACCCAATCAACCCCGACTTCGGCTCCGTCCAAGGCATGCAAGTCAGCTACGAGGCCAGCGACGTGGCCGACGCCAACCGCGTCTTCGACGCCCTGGCTGACGGCGGCGAGATCAACCAGCCGCTCCTCCCGACCTTCTTCTCCGAAGCGTTCGGCATGTGCATCGACCGCTTCGGCACCCCATGGATGATCGTCGCCCCTGGAGTCGACACGCCGACCTGACCGCGACGCCGGATCCGTCACCAGTCCAGAAACACCGACGTGACGCAGCGCAGACGCGTCATGCCCGGTGGCGTCGTCTCGCCTTCCTGTCGAGCCGCGCTTCGAGGACGCACCCTACGGGCGGTCTGAGAGCGTTCTCGGACGCACTCTACGGGCGGCCTGAGAGCGTTCTCGGACGCGCTCGTTCCTCTCTCCAGCCACACCACGACAGGATTCCGACCGAGCCGCACTTCGATCGGAAGCCAGACCGAACAGGCCGGCAGGCGCATAAGGCATCGCACACCGCCGTGGCGGTCGGCGTCGGTGAGGTCGAGCTCGCCCGGTTGCAGGTGCGTAGCGGCCGCAACCAGGTCGGCCGGTTGTTGGCGTCGGCGGAGCCGCCGGTCCCGGACACCGAACACGCGCACCGAACGACGGCGTGCGGCTGCTCGAGCGAGCGCCCGAACGGCAGATCGGCGCCGCGTGGGCCGTCCGATTCTCGGCGTCAACGACGCCAGGTCGGAGTCCCACACGTCGGCACCGACTGCGTCGCGATGCGGGCACGTCGATGTTCGCGGTCTCGTAGACGACGAGCTCGGCGTCGGGTGTGTCGGCGGGGATGAGGATGTCAAGCTGGTGGTCGCGGTGGGGGTAACCCCCCCAGGCGATGGTGGAGGTACCCCAGGAGGTTGGGGGGCTTCCCCGATTCATGCCGGGCGGTCGGATCCGTACCGTCGATCGCATGTCCGCGACGGCCGCCGCCACCACGTCCTCCCCGTGGTCCCGGGCGCTCAAGTTGGCGCTGTTCGGCGTCGTCGTGGCCATCGTGTGGTTCCGCGTCGTGCCCGAGGTGCGCTCGGCGGCACGGAACTTCGATGGCGTGCGGCCGTGGCTCGTCGCGGCCGGCATCACGCTCCAAGTCACGGCGTGGGCGACCTACTCGGTGCTGACCCGGGCGAGCCTGCGCAACCCGCGGGCGGTGTCGCTCGGACGCCTTGCCCGCATCCAGGTCACGACGCAGGCGGTCGGCAACACGGTGCCCGGCGCTTCGGCCGTCGGCCCGGCGCTGACGCATCGGATGCTTGCCCGCTCGGGCGTCGCGTCGAGCGACGCCGCGGTCGCCCTGGGCACGGCGACGTTCACGTCGGCCCTCGCCCTCAACGCCATCCTTGCGTTCGGCCTGCTCGTGTCGATCCCGTTCCGCGGCGTCAACGGTCCGTACCTCGCCGCCGCCGCAACCGGCGCGGCGACCATCGTGGCGATGGGCGGCGTGCTCGTCGCGGTGGCCCGTCAGGCCGGCTGGACGCTGCGCGCAGCGGCATGGGTCGCCCGTCGGGTCCGGCGCGACCCGGTTGCGGCCGAGCTCGCCGTGATGGTGGCCGGTGACCGGCTGGCGGCGATCGCTGCCGACGGTGCCCTGCTGCGGCGCCTCGCTTTCTGGGCCGTCACCAACTGGCTGCTCGACGCGGCGTCGCTGTGGTGCTTCCTCGCTGCCTTCGGTCACGCCCCCGGCATCGACGGTCTGCTCGTCGCCTTCGGCGTCGCCAACGTGCTCGCCGCCGTGCCGGTCAGCCCCGGCGGCGCCGGCGTCGTCGAGTGGGCCTACCTCACGACGTTGTCGGGCTTCGGCCTGCCGGCAGCGGCGGTGTCACTCGGCGTCGTCGCCTACCGCTGCGCGCAGGCTCTACTGCCGACGGTCGTCGGCGGTGTCTGCTACGTCAGCCTCGTCCGCGGCCCGTGGGCCGTGACCGCTCACAGCGCCGGCGCGCGTGACGGCAACGCCGACGAGTCGTTGACCACCCCGTGGGTGGCACCCCAGCCTCGGGGTGTCGCCCTCCCAACGGCGGCACGGCCAGGGCGATCAAGAACTCGAGGCCGTGCCGTCGCACCCGATCGATCTGGAGCGCGTCCGGGACAGCGCGTGCTGAGACGCGCGTTCGTACTTTCTGGTCCGTTCGCAGACGACCGCGCGCCGCCGGCGGCATGTCAACGCCGCGTCGAGCTGCTGGGGCCCGGACGCTTGGCATCCGAGCTCGACGTCGGGTACCGCTCATCCGAGGGTTCGCAAACTCGTCGAAGCAGCGCGCCGTGGATGTTCGGGTAGGACCAGACGCTGCCGGTGGTTCGCTTGGTGACAGGGCGCCGCCGGGCAGGGAGATGGTGGCTTCGGCGACGGTTCCGTCGGTGTTGAGGGTGAGTGCACTCTCATCGCCGCCGCCCGTGTAGGCGTAGCGCTGGGTGGACGTTGAGCCGCCGCCGGTCGCGGCTCTGATCTCGATCGCGACGGCGGTGAGCTTGTACGAGGGATTGCCCGAGCCGGTGGTTGCGCCGCCGGCTCGTGCGCGTTCGAGGACGCGCAACTTCGGCATCGCGTCGCGCCAGACCGACGGCGATGGAGTCGGCCCCGATCTTCGGGCACCTGATTCTGGGCAGAGTCCCCAGAGGAGGGAGGCCAGATGCGGGAGCCTGGCCGAGCTGGCTCAGCACCGGGCGCCTTCTGGGGCATGTCGATACGATTCGTGGCGTGCCGGTACCTGCGACGTTCGACTTCGACGCGTTCATCTCCGCAGTCGACCGCGAACGACGAAGGCAGGAGTTGACGTGGGGCGATCTCGCCGGAGCGCTGTGGGATCAGTCCGCTGACCTCAACTCGCATCGCAACGACCATCCGCTTTGAGGCGGAGCGCTGTCGCGTCTGGAGGCGCGAGGAGCAACGTCTTGCCAGTACGCGCTGTTCATGCTTCGGTGGCTCGGACGGCCGCCGGAAGACTTCTTGACCGACCCGAGCGTGGACGTCGGCGATGCGCAACTGCCGACAGCTGGACCTCAGCACAGGCTGCGCTGGGACTTGAGCGACCTGCACACTGCGCTCAACGATGAACGCCAGCAGCGGAAGCTCACGTGGACGAGGCTGGCGGAGCAGCTCGATTGCACAGCGAGCAGGCTCACCGGCCTGCGAACAGCGACCTTTGCCGACATGGAGCTGGTCATGCGGGTCACGCAATGGCTCAGGCGGCCAGCCGCAGCGTTCATCCGCCCCGCCCAATGGTGAGCATCCACGCTCAGGCAAGACGGGTCGTTGTCACCGGCGATGCCGTCGTCGACCATCCGGTGACGAAGGGACGCCCCACACATGGTGCGACGGCGATGCCTGCGACAACGTGTCCGAAATATGCCGCCGAGTGTCCGCCGCTGTGCGTCCGAGATCTCCGGCTGCATGGCGGCAGTGATCAGTCGTCGCCGTGACTGACTACGTTGATGACGTTGCCATCAGGATCGCGCACGAAGAACCGCTGAACGCCCCCACGGCTCCAGCGTCAACGGGTGGACGATCTCGTAGCCACAACGCTGAGCGTCTGCGTACGCCTCCTCGACCCCGTCGCCGACGTAAACAGAGAGCACCGAGTCGGCCGGGCTCGTGGCGTCACGAGTGACGACCTGGATCGAGGCCCGTCCGTCCTCGGTCCGGTAGCCGGGTGACCCAGCCGAGGTTCATCTCCTCCACGCTCAGACCGAGGTAGTCGACGTAGAAGCGGCGGGCCGCATCGACGTCCGACACGGGCAGGTTTGCAGTTACTACGGTGACGCGCACGCATCCGAATATCGCGCGACGCAAAGTGGGCGGTGAACGTCCTCGATCGCCGGGCCGAGGGACATTGTCGGCGAATGTGGCTACAGCTCGGCCCATTCGACGACCGTCGGACGACACAGCGTCTCGGCGAACTGCTCGACACAGGCGTTCGCCGTCTCCACGGCGATCACCACGGATCCCGGCACCAACACGTCGCTGTGCGAAAACTCAACCTCGGCAGGAGCGTCGGCGAGCGTGGAGACGGCCTGGTCGCCGGCGATCCCCTCCCTCGACCAGTAGTGCACCACGGCGTACTGATCCTGCACGAGGACGTCGAGCATCGGATACGCCGACGCCGTCACGGCGACCTCGAAGTGGTTGCCGCCGCCGATCCTTTGCCCGAGGACCTCGGCCAAGTCGGCGGGTGTCGAGACAGCATGGATGACGTCCGACGCGATCACCTGGAGCTCGAACACGCGCTCGGTCTACCACCGAGCCCTTCCGTGTCCGCACCGCCTCCGATCGCTCACAGCCCGACCGCCCTCCGTCCCGCGAAGCATCCGAGAAGGACGCCCGATATCGCTCAACCGTCGCTTCCTCGACCGCCGGGTATCGGTCGCATGCCGACCTGCCGTTCTGGCGCGGGCCGAGCTCTCCGGGTGTCGGCGCGTTCGGTGCCGTTGCGCGAGTGCTCGCTAGGGCAAGCGTCGGAGCGATCAACCCTTGATGGGAGTGCCATCCAACCGGCGCTATCAGACGGAGGCACGCTCCGGTCGTCTCAGATCATTCGGGCAGGGTGTCGGTCGTCGGCGCCTGTCGATCGTGTTGGGACAGGGAGCGGGTGAACTCGGTGTGGTGGACTGATCCTGTGGTGGATGGCGATGAGTGGCGGCCCGAGCTCTGGCTTGCGCTGACCGGAGTGGCCGGCGCCTTCCTCATCGCTGCTGCTGTCCAGTTCGCGACGGTCGACCGCACCGTTTGGGCCGGCATCGCGTTGTCCATGGCGGCGATCGTCAGTGTCGGTGGGCTCGCTGCGCTCTCTGCTCACACGCCCGTTCCGAGATCTGCAACCATCGGGCCGGAAGCACCAACTCGGCAGGGAGTCCCATGTTGGCCAGCCTGGTCTCGATCAGCATCACTGCTCCGCCCTGGGACGGCGGCGCAGTCCCTCCGAGAAGCTGACTACCACAGGCCGGCCTTCACCGGGGCTGGGAGTTGTTGGCCCAAGGTGAGTCGGCGCGTCGAGGAGCCACGGCTCCTGCCGTACCGGGCACGCGAGACAGCGTGTGGTGACCAGCAGCCACGCTTGCAATCGCGAGCGAGCCGACCGGCACTTCTGGCACGTGGCCGAGTTCGCTCGGCCACGCGTAACGGGCAGGCACCGCGGCCAGATTTGCGCACGCCTCGCCGTCGATCGGACCGTCTAGAGCGCGGGCTCCAGAGCACCCTCACCTTCGAGCGCTTCGTGCGCGGCGAGGAACGCTTGCCGACCGGCTGGGGTACCGCAGTAGACGGTGGCGTGGAGGAGCACCTCTTGGATCTCAGCGACTGAGACCCCCGTCGAAAGCGCGCCCTTGACGTAGATCCCGAGTTCTTGCGGGCGGCCAAGGGCCGTGAGGATCGCAAGGTTCAGCATGCTCCTGGTCTTCCTGTCCAGACCTGGTCGGCTCCAGGCGTAGCCCCAGGCCCACTCGGTCAGGAGACGCTGAAAGCCCATCATGAACTCGTCAGCGCCGGCGAGGTTGGCGTCGACGTAGTCGGTGCCGAGGACCTCTCGGCGGACCTCCAGGCCGCGTTCGAACTGTTCGCTCTCTGCCATCTGTGCCTCCTCTAACCAGTCGTTGAAGTCCTGCCGTCAAGATCATCCATCCCGGCACACGAGCGCCGGCGAGGCGACGCCGATCCGACGCCCGCGCCACCGAGCCCCAGCCCCGGGCCTCGAGGTAGACGAGCAGGCGATCCGCGCCGCTGGCGTCCGTCGGTCCCAAGCCGGTCGCCGTGGGCGCCGTTCATCGCCACCAGCAGCCAGTCAGGGCCCGGCGCCGTCGAACCATTGCGCAGCGAGCTGGCGTTCACCGTCGGTGACGTCGTCGTTGTCGACGCGCTCGACGAACGTCCAGTGCTCGCCGACGGGACATCGCTGATACCGCAGACGCCCGAAGCGCAGCGCCTTGAACGATCCGAACGGCACCCATACGGTCGTGAACAGGTGACCGCTTCGGCAGCGCACGATTGCTGGGCCCTCTTCACGTCGTGAGTACCAGTTCACGCTGTGCACCGTGCCACCAGAACGCCCGATCACCAGCCCATTTTCTGAGCCGACGACCAGCATGCCGCGGCCCGAGTTCATGACCCGTGAAGCCGGTCCACGCTTCGACGGTCGCTTCAAACACGCCAGCCGCCGTTCACCTCCGCTGGGTCCGCAGGTCAGTCGATCTGGAGTGCTGGGTAGTAGGTGCGGTGGACGACATCCACCCATGTCGTGTCGAGGCAGGAACAAGGTCGGGCGATGTCGATCTCGCGTCGGGCCAGGTCGGCGCCGAACGTGTCGAGGACTCGGTCAGGTGTCAGCGGGTCCGGGATGTGCTCGTCAGCGAGCCTGACGCGCGCCTTCCACAGGATCGAGATGCGCACCTCGGGGTCGCCGTAGCGGGCGATGGTCCGGTCGCCATCGACGACATGCCACTCGTCGGCACGGTGGATGATCGTGGAGCTGGTCGGCACCTCGCGAGTCGCGACGTCGGCTGGGCCGACTGCTCCGATGCGGTGGTAGATCCGGTCGTTGTCGGCGACCAACGCCGTGTTCGTGTACGGAGGAGCGACCTGGCACATCGGGCGGTCGAGTCCGTCGGGCCAGTACTCGTACGCGCCTCCTGGACCGTCGTAGAACCAGGTCACGGCCCCGGCTTCAAGGATCCGCCAGGCCTCGAACAGCCCGGACGTCCCCATCGCCTGCAGCAATGGCAGCGGATAGGTGTCGCGTGTGGCGCCGTGGAACGATGGGATGTCGACATGGACCGCGCCGGCCGGCATCGGCGCGTTGACGTTGACGACGACGGTCGTGGGTGTCACCTCGACGGCGTGGAACGCGACCGCTGCGGCGTCGATGAATCGTTGGTTGGTGAGGATCGCAACAGCGTCTTCGAACCGGGCACGGCCTGCGACCGCCCAGTTCGCTCGGAACCATGGTGCCGTTGTCGCGGTCTGCGCAGCGGCATCACCGCGCGTTGCTGTGGGCGGCAAATACGAGGCGATCGACGGGTACGGGCCGCTGCGGCGGACCAACGCGACGATTGCCCCCGGGTCATCGAACGCCGCCATCAAGCGAACCGTGCCCACAAGTTCCCCTTCCTGCCACCGCCTCGCGCACCGTGCCGCCGGCGGCGGAAGATCGTCGGTCCCCATCAGAGCGGACGCCGCACGCACCGTCAATGGCAATTGGCGCGACGGAGTACCGGGGGTGCGATCGCGCTTTGTCGCGGTCCTCCCGGCCGAACAGGCTCTTGCCCGCTCCCAGCAAGACCGGGAACACCAGCAGGTTGTACCGGTCGATCAGATCGGCCTCCGACAGCCGGCGGGCCAGCTCGGCGCTGCCGTGGATGAAGATGGCGCCGCTCCCGTCCTCCTTCGCCCTGGCGACGTCATCGCTCGTACGCAGGATGGTGGTCGGGCCCCAGCCGTCGACCAGCGCGTCCTCGGTGAGGGTCGTCGACACCACGTACTTCGGCAGCTCCTTGTACGCCGGGTGAGATGAAAGCGACGGCCGATGCCCGTCGTCGCCGGAGGCTAGGCAACCGATCGCTCCCCGTCTTGGACGAAACCGACAACGCATGCCATCGGACCCACATCGATGACCGGACGCGGGCTCAGCCCGGGACGCCGCTGCTGCCAGCCGGCGGCAAGGAAGACGCAAGCGGTCGACGCTCAGGTTTGGGGGCGGCCTCGTGGTCCAGATGCTCGAGCTGCCCTCGCTGTCACCGGCGGCGTTCTCGCCGCCACGCCGACCGGGCTGATCCGCACGTCCAGCACGCCTGGTGCCGTAAGCCGCGCTTCGTCACGACCGACGGTGCAGCCGCCGGTCGAGACACCGCCCGCCACCGACGCCTTCCGTGTGACTGACTGCTTGAGGTCGACGTCCATGACGCCCAGAGCAGGATGACCTCCATTTGGTCGACATCAGCCCAGCCGCGAACACCAGAGCGTCCTCGGTGATCTTGTACCGACCACCGACGACCTTGCCACCAGTCGCAGCATGGCCGAGCGCGTGTGCAAACGTTAGCCCTGTGCCTCCGAGGCACAACCGACTGCAGCCGGGCTGACAACCAACAGTGATCCGAGGCGACATCGACCCCGACGTCCGTGCCCTCGGCCTGCCGGGCCAGGTGTTCGCGCCGGGTGACTGGGGACGAATCGTCAACGGTGGTGCCTGGCTGCGCGTCGACGGTGTGGCGGTTGATCTCATTTACCGAGATCTCGACGAGGTGGTGTCGTGGACGGACGAGGCGGAGCAGGGACGCTTCGAGATCCAGCGGGAGGTGGGCTACGTGGCCGGGATCGCCACCTACGTCCTGGCCGGCGAGCTGGCGCTGGGCGAAGTGCTCTCCGGCGAACTGCCTCGCCCGTCGTTCCCCGCCGAGCTGCGCCGGACCGCCCCTGACTTGTGGAACCGCCTCGCTGCCGTTCCCGAGGCCATCGTCGGCACCGGAACCAGCGAATTCGCGGCCATCGACCTGGACGCCGCCGACATCAGGGAAAGCCTGTTCCTCAACCAAGGCTTTAGCTGTGCCGGGCAAGTCCGCGCCCTTGGCGCCCGCATCGGCGGCCAGCTTGCGATGTCCGCCGCCGTAGCGAGGCTGCGCTCAACCTGGACGGTGTCGCTATCGACGGCGACGTGTTCCTACGAAGACCATTCGCATGCGCCGGTCAGATGCGCGCCGCCGGAAGCCGAATCAAGGGACAGCTGGGCATTCCTGGTCCAATCTGCCGACTGGGCCGAGTGACGTCGACTGCCGCCAGCGCTCCAAGGTGCGATCGGCTCCCAGCCTCGACTGGCGGATGGAGTCGATCTCGGATCGCGCAGTCATCGTGTCGGAGCATGATGGGGGGTGAGTCGGCGCCGTTCGAGAGCTCAGCAGCGTCGCACTCGTGGGTGGCGCCGGTCCTCGTCGCCGCTGGTGTCCGCCGGAATGAGGAGGCAGTCCATGCCTGAGCACGTGTATCGAATCACGGAGATCGTTGGGTCGTCGACCGACAGCGTTGACGACGCCATCCGCAACGGTGCGAGACGGGCGGCGAAGACTCTGCATCACCTTGATTGGTTCGAAGTCACCGACATCCGTGGCCACTTCGTCGACGAGACGATCGGCCACTTCCAAGTCACCATGAAGGTCGGCTTCCGTCTCGACGACGACGTCGAGTAGTTCCAATCAGCTGCTGCCAGGAGACGGTTGTCCCTGGCGGCCTTGCAGGCCGCTTCAGAGGCTCCGGCGGCCGGGGCTGTGAACGAGGGCCGAACGACGCCACCGATGGACGCACCGCGAGGAGACGCGAGTGCGCTCCGACGGCATGTAGGTGGCGCCCCTTGCGCTGGTGAGCGTTGGCTATCGGCGTTCCCGGACGGGCTGTCTGTCAGTTCCGCAGCGCCCGGCGCGTGCTCGGAAGCTCCGATCAGCCGCCTCACGTGGCAGGCCCCCCGGTGAGACCGATCGCCACAAGACGGCGATCCCGGTCGCGTGAGTCGACTGGTACTGGAAGTGCGATTCGGATGACCCGGGCGCGGAGCAACTCGTGCGCCGGCGAAGCGCGGCCTGCGACTGGGGATCGCGATTGGGCGAACCCGGCTGGTCCGTACCTGAGGCTTTGGGGCTCCAACACCACACTCGCGAGGCAGCCGGCTGCGACCGGCCCGCTGTTCGTCCGGACGCGCCGGTTGGGGCGGCGACATTCGTCGCCGACCCAACTCTGGGGGTGTCAGCGGTCGACGAGCTCGGCCAGGGCGTCTTCATCGCCGTGGACATGGCGTGCCGAGCCGTCGGGGGCCGTTGGGTCGTCAGCGGACCGGGCAGGCAAGAACAGCAGGGCGATGACGGCGCCGGCGGCGGCGAAGGCGGCGGCGACCACGCTGGTGGTGTGGAGCCCGTCGACGAAGGCCGCGGTGGCGCCGTCGCGCAGGGCCCGCCCTGCCTCGCCGCCGATCTCGCTGGCCACGGCGACGGCTCCGGTCACGGAGTGCTCTGCGACGCGCCGTGCCTCGGCCGGGAGCTGGCCGCCGGCGAGCACGTCCACCATCCGTGACCCGAACACCGACGACAGCACGCTGCCGAGCACGGCGACCCCGAGCGCGCCGCCGACTTCACGGGTGGTGTCGTTGACGGCTGAACCGACGCCGGCCTGGGCCGGCGGCAGCGATCCCATGATCGACTCCGTCGCCGGTGCCATCGTCAGGCCCATCCCGGCCGCCAACACGAGCATCGAGGCAGAAGCTCGCCGAAGCCGGAGGTGGTGTCGAGCCGAAGCATCAGCAGCAGCCCGACAGCGACCGTGGCCAACCCGGCAGTCACCACGACCTTGGACCCGAACCGGGCGGCCAGCTTGGCCGACAGTGGCGACACGACGAGCAGGGTCGCGGCCAGCGGGAGGTAGCGGATGCCCGACTCGAGCGCTGTGTAGCCCATCACGGACTGCATGTACTGGGTGACCAGGAACAACGATCCGAACAGGGCGAAGAACGTCAGCGTTACGGCGCCGCTGGCCGCCGAGAACCGAGGCTTGCGGAAGAACCCAAGGTTGAGCATCGGCTGGGCCTGGCGCGACTCCCACAAGATGAACGCACCGAGGACAACGGCGGCGGCACCGAAGGCGAGCATCGTCCCGGGGGCCGTCCAGCCGCGCTCGGGAGCCTCGATGATCGCCCACAGCAGCGTCGCGAGGCCGGCCATCGACAGCACGGCGCCACCAATGTCGAGGCGGGGCGCCGCGGCGTCCTTCGAGCTCGGGACCACGATGAGGCAGCCGATCACGGCCAGCACCAGGACCGGGATGTTGACGAGGAAGACCGAGCCCCACGAGTAGTGCTCGAGCAGCCAGCCGCCGGTGACCGGACCGAGGGCGACGCCGAGTCCCGAGCACCCGGCCCAGATGGCGATCGCCTTGGCCCGCTCACGCGACTCGCGAAACACGTTGGTCAGGATCGACAGCGTGGCGGGCATGATCAGCGCCCCGCCGACGCCCATCAGGGCCCGACATGCGATCAGCTGCGACGCCGATCCGGCCATCGAGGCGGCCACGGATCCGACCCCGAAGATGCCCATGCCGGCCATCAGGGCGCCCCGACGGCCGAACTTGTCGCCGATGAACCCGGCCGTGAGGAGCAGCCCGGCAAAGACCAGCACGTAGCTGTCGACGATCCATTGCAACTGCGACGCCGTCGCCTCGAACTCACGCGCCAGCGTCGGGATGGCGACGTTCAGGATCGTGTTGTCGACCGAGATCAACACCAGGGTCAAGCACAGGACGGCCAACGTCCACCAGCGATGCTGATGGACTCGGTCCGGTGGTCCGAGATCGCTCACGGCGCCGGTCGGCGATGAGGACTCCGTGAATGGGTCGGCCTCGATGATGCTCATGGGTTCGCTCCTGTCGTAGCGAGGTGGATGGAGCCACCGTCGACGCACGACCTGAGAGCTCGCTGTCCTAGCTCTGTCCCAGCCTTCTCATCGTGATGACAGGTGCCACGCCGATCATCGCTGTGACGAGGCCGTCGTGGTCGCGCTGCCGGCAAGCCGCCGGGAACCCACTGAGGAGATCACATGAACACATCGGCGATCGACACCGATGCCCCGACCGTCGCGCGACGGGTGGGCCGTGCATTCGGCCTCGAGGGTGACAGCTGGATGCGCCACGCCAACCCGTCGCCATGTGGTGGCGGTGAACAGCGATGAGCACCTCGACCATCAGTCAGCTGCGCCCGCCTGGCGCCGAGCGTCGGCGACACCGCGTCGTGATCATTGGCGCCGGCTTTGGCGGCCTCGCTGTCGCCCGAGGCCTGCGCGGTGAGGCCGTCGACGTCACGCTCGTCGACGCCAACAACTTCCATACCTTCCAGCCGCTTGCGTACCAGGTGGCGACGGCTGGGCTGGCGCCTGACGACATCGGACACGCGATTCGAGGGGTGTTCCACCGTCAGCGCAACGTCGACGTCGTGATGGCACGCGTCGTGGACGTCGACCTCGATGAGCGTGCCGTGCACACCGCCGCCGGCGCCACGATCGAGTACGACACCCTCGTCATCGCTGCCGGCGCGGTCAGCCACGACTTCGGCATCCCGGGGTCGCCGACCACACGCTGGAGCTGAAGACGATCGACGACGCGGTCGACCTGCGCAATCGGGTGCTCGAGCGGTTCGAGTCGGCGACCGCTGACCCCGCTGCCATCCACGACGGCGGCTTGCACCTCGTCATTTGTGGCGGTGGACCGACAGGTGTCGAGCTGGCCGGCGCCTTCAGTGAGCTCTACAGCCGAGTTCTCGCCAAGGACTTCTCCCACCTCGACATCAGCCGCTGCCGCATCGTCGTCGTCGAGGCGGCAGACCGCCTGCTCGGCAAGTTCTCGGCGCAGAGCAGCGAGCGGGCCCGGACCGCACTGGCCCGGCGGCGCGTCGCGTCGCAGAGCGATCGAGGTCGCCCATCTCGAACGTTCGGAGTGAGTTGAGCTCCTTCGTGGGCCGTTCGGTGGAGGTCGAGGAGCTCAGCTGGCCTCGGTCGTCCGGGACGACGATCGACGAGGTGGGGCGTTCGCTCAACTGGTGAACTGGAGGCTGTCGATGATCGGGCTGGCCAGGGCGAGGTACTCGGGGAGGCTGGTGCCCTCCGGCCCGACTTCGATGGCGACGTTGCGGCCGTCGACCGCGAGGAGGTACAGGCGCTCTTCGAAGCCCGGAAGGAGGTCCCCGGCGTGCCGGGAGCGCTCGGTCGGCCGGCGCGGCGGGCGTCGCCGCCTACGCTCGCCCTGGGGGTGTGTGATGGCTGTTCGTCGAGACGACTCGATCCGGATCGAGAGCCGATCCGTTGCCGAGCTCGCTGCGCTACACGTCTCGCCGGTCTTTTGGGGCCGCGGCGTGCCGCGAGGCGACGGTCGGCTCGTCGTCGTCGTGCCCGGGCTCTTCGGGAACGATCTGTACCTGCGCCCGCTCCGTGACTGGCTGCGACGCATGGGCTACCGCCCGGCGCGCTCGTCGCTGACGATCAACGCCGGGTGTCCGAAGCGTCTGCTGGCGACCGTCGAACAGGGCGTCCGGCGCCACCTGGACACGTCGAGCGGTCCGATCGCCCTGATCGGGCACAGCCGTGGCGGAATGCTCTGCTGGGCGTTCGCCTCCCGCCTCGGTGCACGCGTCTCACACCTCGCCCTCGTGGGGTCGCCGGCACCTGCTGTCGTCACGATGTTCCGCCAGCAGGGCACGTTCGCCCCCGCCGGCGTCTCGCACTCGGCTGTCGCCGCCGCCGGACAGCAGGCGATGCGCCTGTTCGACCCGGATTGCACCGTCCCGGCGTGTGGTTGCGAGTACGTCCAGGACATCGTCCGTCCGCTGGCGCCATCGACGAAGGTGCTGTCGATCGCCAGCCGCGACGATCCGATCGTTCCCGCCCGGGCAAGCGAGCTGCCCGCCGGCGACAACGTCACCGTCGGCGGCAGCCACAGCGGCCTCGCGCACAACAAGGCGGTGTACGAGCACCTCGGCCGGTTCCTCGCTGAGTGACGAGCATCGGAAGCGGGTCGGGTTCGACGCCCGCGAGTCGGGGGCTGATCGATGCCGCACGCCGAATCGACCGTGCGGGCGCCGTGATGGTCAGGCCGCGACTGGGTCTTGCCCGTGGTGCCATTCGGGCCGGGGGAACAGGTGGGCCAGGTGCCACGAGGCGCGGAAGGGCTCCCATTCGCCGTCGCGTTGACCGAGGCGGTCGGCGATCGCGAGCAGCGCGGCCGGGTTGTAGCCGAGGCCGCTGTGGCTCCCGCGCACCTCGATGTTCTCCCGTGCCGGTCCCTCCGAGTCGACGCAGACGTGCCATCGCACCACGCCATCGGTGCGCGTGTAGATGTTCGTGGCCGGAACGGTCAGCGGTACCCGCTCGTCTTCGGGGAGACCCACGTCCGGCGACATGGGCACGAACCGTCGGGCGAGCCGACTCGCGAGGAAGGTGGCGCTGCTGCGGTCGCCGTCGCGGAGGCGGAACGGGCTGCCGAGCGTGATCACCTGGCGCACGGCCTCCGGATGGAGTCGGGCCAGCTCGCGGGCGTAGATCCCTCCCAAGCTCCAACCCACCAGACTCACCTTCACGCCGTGGCGTTCGTGGACGGCGACGAGCCGCTTCTCGATGCCCTCGACGATCGCGGCCGTCGGTCCCATGTTGCGACCCAGGCCCCACCCGTGGACCCAATATCCATGGTTGCGCAGGAACGCTCGCAGCGGCGCGGTCGAGCGATCCGAGGCGGTGAAGCCGGGCAGGACGAGCACGGGGTGGCGGTCGCCTCGCCCGGCGGGGCGCAGGAACGGTGATGAAGCCACGAGAGCGCCGTACTCCAGCACGGCGAACTGCTCCAGGGCCTGGAGGGCGAGCGACGGCGCCCTCACCCCGGTTTCACTCACACCGGCTCACTACCCTTCGGGCCCTGGGCTCAAGCACCTCCGTCGCGGGTGGGAGCACGTGGGGACTGGACGGGCGCCGAAGTGCATTGCTCACGGGCGCTCGCCAGGGCGATGTCAGGAGCTCGACCGCTTCTTGACCGACCGGGCGGGAGATCGACGACGCGGGGCGCTCGGGGCCGATCCCGCCGCCGTGAGATGTCGGGGCCGTCGCCTCGGTGACGACGTGCTCGTGGCGGTGGCGGCGACCAGCTCGTCGTGGGAGTCCTGCAGGCACTGTGCGTAGACGGCCGGGTCGGGGAGCATCTCTCGACATGACGTGACGGCGATGACGAGTTCGTTCACGTAGCTGGTGACCGGGTGCATGAGTCCAAGACCGTCGCCGATCGGGCCCATCCCGATCATCGTGACCAACTTGGCGCCGGCGAAGTAGAGCGGCTCGCGAGGTCCGGGCACGTTGGTCACGACGCAGTTGGCGGTCGGGTCGACACGGTTGGCCATCTCGAAGCGTGACGCGGTGCGGGCGGCGAGCCCAGCGAGACCGCCGGGGATGAACTGCGAGTACTCGGTGAGGGTTCGCGCCCCGACGGCGCTGCTGAGCTCCTTGGACTGATGCGTCGACTCGCGCACCGCCCGCAACCGCTCGAGCGGGTCGGCGACGTTGCTGGCCACGCTGACGACCATCGACGACACCTGGTTGCCCTGCGAACCCTTCTCCGACTCCGAACGCACCGAGATCGGGGCCATCGCAAGCAGCGACGCGTCGGGCAGCTCGCCCTTGTCCCGAAGGTAGGCGCGCACACCCCCACCCACGATCGCCAGCACGACATCGTTGACGGTGGCGCCGTCAACCGCCGTCTTGATGCGGCGGACCTCGCCGAGATCGAAGCGTCGTGCGTCGATCACCCGATGGGCAGACACCGTCCCGTTGAAGCGCGTCCGCGGCGCCGACGTGGGCGGCAGCTGCAACTGTTGACGACGAAGCCGGTTCGTGACCCGACCCATCCCGGGCACCGTGCGGGCGACGACGCGACCGAAGTGCATGGGTCGCGTCGCGTTGTTCACCGCGGCACGGCCGCAGCAGCGTCAACGCGCTGGGGTCGTCCTCCCCCCGCCATGTGTCGGCGATGTCTGGTCGCTCCGCAATCGGCGTGAGGTCGTGGATGGCGCTCGTCATCTCCATGCCCGACATGCCGTCGATCGCCGCGTGATGCGTCTTCTGCAGGAGGGCGAAGCTGCCTCGTGGCACACCCTCGACGTTGTCGAGGCCTTCGATCACGTACGTCTCCCACAACGGGCGGCTGAGGTCGAGCATCCGAGAGTGGAGGCGGGCCGCCAAGATGCACAACTGCCGCCAGTCACCGGGCTTGGGGAGCGCGATGTGGCGGACGTGGAACTCGAGATCGAAGTCTCGGTCCTCGACCCAATACGGATGGTCGAGGTTCATCGGCACCGGCACCATCTTCTGGCGGAACGTGCGGGCGAGGTGGATGCGCTCCTGGAAGTTGGCGAGGATGCCCTTGAACGTCACCTTGCCACCAGGCGCTGTCGACGGGTCGTAGATGCTCAGGCCCGCGACGTGCATCGGCCGCGCCGGTGTTTCGAAGTAGACGAACGACGCATCCATACCACTGAGCTGCTGCATCGTCACTCCTTCAGAGCCGGACGCGGTGACCATACCGTTCGTACGAGCAGGACTCGCTCGGAAGGAGGCCGGTCGTGGTGAGCCGGCGCCAAGCCTCGATCCACTTGATGCGCCGACCGGAGATCGCCCGGGCGATGACGAGTTGATGGATCTCGCTCGTGCCCTCGAAGATCGTGTGCATCAAATCCGGCGATCTGCTGTGCTCGCTCCGTGTTACCGAGTGCCTCTGAGCACCCAAGGCCGAGGCTTCGGCGTCTTGTCGCGAGGTGATCGATGTGTGCCGGTAGGTACGAGATGGCTGGCGGGCAGTCCGAAGCGAGGCGGCACTGCGGCGCACCGCCGTGTTGAGCGCTATGCGGGTCGGGATGTCGGCTTTGATGGAGTGGACCAAGTCGGCCAGCCGGTCGAGTGCGGCTTGGTCGGGGGTGTCGGGTGGGGCGCTATAGACGATGAGCGTCTGGCCGGTGTCGGTGGCGAGGTCGAACGCTTCGTAGTTGAGGGTGACGTCGCCGACGAGGGGGTGTCGGAACGGCTGGGTTCCGCTGCGGTAGTGGTGGACGTCGTGGGTGGCCCAGCGTGTTCGGAAGTTGTCGCTTCGCATGGAGAGTTGCCCCACGAGGTCGGTGAGGTCGGCGTCGTAGGGGTCGCGGCCGGCTTCGGCGCGCAGGCTGCCGACGGTGGCGTCGGCGATGCCGTTCCAGTCGGCGTAGAAGTGGTGTGATCGTTGGTCGAGGAACACGAATCGGGCGAGGTTGGCGGGGCGTTCGGGGTTGGAGAACACGTCGGCGTAGAGGGCGTAGCCGAGCCGGTTGGCGGAGAGGATGTCGAGTCGTCCATTGCGGATGAAGGCGGCCGAATGGGTGATGGTGTCGAGGACGCGCTGCACGTTGGGTCGGATGCGTTCGGGGGGTGGGCGTCGTCGGGTTGGTCGTTGCCGGGCGGTCTGGACGAGGTCGTTGAGGTGGGCTCGCTCGACGTCGTCGAGTTGCAGGGCGCGGCCGACGGCGTCGAGGACGTCGTCGGACACGCCTCGGATCGTGCCGCGTTCGAGTTGGACGTAGTACTCGGCGCTGATGCCGGCGAGCAGCGCCACTTCCTCGCGGCGGAGGCCTTTGACGCGGCGTCGTCCGGAGGTGCGCAGTCCGGCTTGGTCGGGGGTGATGCGGGCGCGGCGGGTGGTGAGGAAGTCGCGGATCGGGTTGTCGTTGGCCACGTCAGCCACGGTAGGAGTCTGCCTGATCGGGAAGGAGAGGCTGCCAGTACCCCTATCGACCTCACCTGGCTGACCGTCGGGGACGGCCTCAGGATGAACGTCGTGGCAGACACCCTCTTGGATCGGGCCCCGATCAGCTCGCCCGTCGAACGTGGTGGTTCGCCGACGTGGGCGTTGGGCGCGGCGTTGCTCGGGTTCTTCGTGGTCACCTTCGATGCCGTCGTGGTGAACGTGGCGCTGCCGTCGATCCGTGACGACTTGGGTGGGGGCATCAGCGGTCTGCAGTGGGTGGTCGACGGCTACACGTTGATGTTCGCCGCGTTGCTGTTGACGTCGGGCGCGTTCTCTGATCGGGCCGGCGCCCGCAGGGCGTTCGGCTGCGGCGTCGCCCTATTCGTCGCCGCGTCGATGGCCTGCGGGTTGGCGCCGACGATCGGTGTGTTGGTGTTGGCCCGTTTCGTCCAGGGCTGCGCCGCCGCGATCATGATGCCCGCCTCGATGGCGCTCATCGGTCAGGCGTTCCCCGATCCCGCCCGGCGAGCGTGGGCGGTCGGGATGTGGGCGATGGGCGGTGCCATCGCCTCGTCGTCGGCGCCGGTGTTGGGCGGCTTGTTGAGCCTGGTCTCGTGGCGGCTGATCTTCTTCATCAATGTGCCCGTCGGCGCCGTCGCCCTCGTGTTGCTCACCCGCGTCGCGCCGTCGCCGAAGCGGTCGCGGCCGCTCGACTGGGTCGGGCAATGCACCGCAGTGGTGGCGATGGCCGGCTTGACGTTCGGGGCGATCGAAGCCGGCGCCGACGGGCTCCTTGCGCCACAGGTGATCGTCGCGTTCCTCGCCGCGGTCGTCGCGCTCGGGGTGTTCGTAGTGTCACAGGCTCGAGTCACGCACCCGATGGTGCCGCTCGAGCTGTTCCGATCGCGGAACGTATCGGTCGCCGTCGCAGTCGGGTTCGCGTTCGTCGTCGGCTACTACGGGCTGCCGTTCGTGATGAGCCTCTACTTGCAGCAACTGCGAGGTCTGTCGTCGTTCGCTGCCGGGTTGGTGTTCTTGCCGATGATGATCGTCGGTGCCGTGCTGACCCCGTTCATCGCCCGCATCGCGCTGCGGTTCGGGCCCCGCACGTTGATCTGTGCCGGGTTGACCCTGATGACGGTCGGCCTGGTCGTCCTGGCGGCGTTCCCGGAGACGGTGAGCGTCTGGGTGCTCGCCGCGCTGATGGTGCCCGTCGGTCTCGCCGGGCCGCTGGTCATGCCGCCGATCACGGCGCTGTTGCTCAACAGCGTCCCCGACGCCCAGGCCGGCACCGCCAGCGGCGTGTTCAACACCAGCCGCCAGGTCGGCGGCGCGCTGGCTGTCGCCGTGTTCGGCGCTCTCCTCGCCGGCAACGACTTCCTGCACGGGCTGCGGCTCAGCCTGCTGATCGCCGCCGTCGCGGCCCTCGCCGCCGCCGGCATCGCGATCGGCCTGCGCAACCCCGGTCGGGGCCAGGTCACCGACCACGCAGTCTTCGAAGGACTCGCCGGATGACCGCCTGGCCTAGCGCTGACCTCAACCCCATCGGCAACGGGGACGAGATCGACATCGCCGCTGTACGTGCCGACGCGAGCATGGTCGCGGGACGAGGATCTGGGTCGTCCGAGTCGGTGACGCAGTCTTCGTCGCTCGTTCTACTGCCCGAACGGCAGCTGGTACCGAGCCACACAGGCCACCGGTCGCGGCCCGATCCGGGTCGACACCCTCGAACGCGACGTCGCCTTCGAACCGGTCGGTCAGCGCGACAGCTGCGCTCGACGCCGCTTACCGGACCAAGTACGGCCGCTCGAGCTACGTCGCCGCCATGGTCACCAATGACGCAACGGCCGCCACGTGGCTCGTCCCCAACGACAAGGAGCAACCATGACCGACACCGCGAACCCTGAGCCCTCCGGCGCGCAGCGCATGTTCGGCGACTTCGCACCGGCGCTCGTCGCCTTCACCGACAACGTCCTGTTCGGCGAGGTGTGGGAACGCACCGACCTGTCACGCAAGGAACGAAGCCTGATCACCGTCGCCACGCTGACCACGCTCGGCAACACCGACCAGCTCCGCTTCCACCTCGACTTCGCCAAGCGCAACGGCGCCACCGAGGCTGAGCTGATCGAAGCGATCACCCACCTCGCCTTCTACGCCGGTTGGCCCAAGGCGATGGCCGCCATGGCCGTCGCCAAGGAGATCTTCCGCACCGCCACCCAAGGAAGCACCACCCCCGAACACGACACGACGAGCAGCCAGCTGTGAAGACTCGAACACTCGGCCAAGGCCTCGAGGTGTCCGCACTCGGTCTCGGCTGCATGGGCATGTCCCAGAGCTACGGCCCGACCCCCACCCGCGACGACTCCATCAAGTTCATCCGCGCCGCCGTCGACCGCGGCGTCACATTCTTCGACACCGCCGAGTCCTACGGGCCGTTCGTCAACGAAGCCCTCGTCGGCGAAGCGCTCGCCCCCGTCCGCGACCGGGTCGTGATCGCCACCAAGTTCGCCTGGACCTTCGACGAGGACGGCCACAACACCGGGCTGTGCAGCCAACCCGACCACATCCGCCAAGCCGTCGAAGGATCGCTTCGGCGGCTGCGCACCGACGTCATCGACCTCTACTACCAACACCGCGTCGACCCCGACGTCCCCATCGAAGACGTCGCCGGCACCGTCGCCGAACTCGTCGCCGCCGGCAAGGTTCGCCACTTCGGGATGTCCGAAGCCGCCGCCGCAACGATCCGCCGGGCCCACGCCGTGCATCCCGTGACCGCCGTGCAGAGCGAGTACTCCCTGTGGACCCGGACCCAAGAAGACGAAGTGCTCCCGGTCCTCGACGAGCTCGGTATCGGCTTCGTCCCGTTCAGCCCGCTCGGCAAGGGGTTCCTCACCGGCACCGTCGACGCGACCTCAACGTTCGGCACGGACGACATCCGCAGCACCATCCCGCGTTTCACCCCCACCGCTATGGCGGCGAACCAGATGCTCGTCGACGTCCTCCACACCATCGGCGACCGCAAAGGAGCGACCCCGGCCCAGCTCGCATTGGCCTGGCTGCTCGCCCAGAAGCCGTGGATCGTGCCAATCCCCGGCACCCGCCGCCTGGAGCGGCTCGACGAGAACAACGCCGCCGCCGACCTCACGCTCACCGCCGACGACCTCGCCGAGATCGACATCGCCGCAGCCCAGATCACGATCCAAGGCGCCCGCTATCCCGAACACCTCGAACGACTCACCGGCCGGTGACCCGTCCTGCTGAGCCCAGTCGGCCACCCGCCGAAGCGCGCAGCTACCACGCCCCTCACATGCACGCCGAACCCGCTGCCACAAGCCCGCTCGAACAGCTGACGACAGCACCGGCACACCGCGAGCCGGAAGGCCCGGTCTCACACGCGAGCGTCAACGTGGAGTGGCAGGAACTCGTCGAGCCGTGATGAGTGGGCGAGGGCGAACGGGAGTCGAATGATCCCACGCCGAGCCCGAGCGCCGACAGCCGCAGTTCTCATGGCCGTTGCGAGCCGGCGTCGCCATACTGGGTGACGAGGAGCTCGATGCGATCGGTGTTGCGTCCGGGCGGAATCGTTCACCGCGCCCGAGCGTGCTCAGCCCGTGCAACGCAGCCCACAGCACCTCGGTGAATTCTCGACGTCGTGTCCACCGACCACGTCGGCGACTGCCTCTCGGAGTTCGGCGAACGCCGCCCTCAACAGGAGGGGGGTGTCTTCGGCAGCGAATCGCAATCCTGTGGCGCGGGTGAACATCGCGTCATACAGCACCGGGTTCTCGGCGGCGAAGCGGCTGTACGCGTGGGCGACCCGGCGCAGCGCCTCATCCCGCCCGACGGCACCGTCGGCGACAGTCAGCCGCGTCGGCTCCCCACCGGTACGAACGCCCACGATCGCCGGGGGGCCGCAAGGGAAGCGCTGATCTCGGACGTTCTGGCGCCACCCGGCACTCGGCGACCTTGGTGCGGAAAATTGCCGATCTGACCGAACGAGATGGTGCCGCTCCAGATCGACCTTGCCATAGCTCTCGTCCTCATGCCGACCGATTCACGGCTCGTTGGGGCTTTGAGACCGGCCGTGTCGCAGTCACACGGGTCGAGATCAAAGAGTCGTCGGGCACTCTCAGCCGACGTTCGACACTCCGACAGCGAAGCGACGGGCCGTCATTGGCGGCTCATGGCGACGTGGAACAGCTTCCCGGGATCCAGCAGGTGGTCGTGGCTGTCGGTGCCGATCTCGAGGCGCACCCAGTCGATGTCACCGGTGAACCGGTAGCCGTCGGACGGGTAGTCGTCGCTGATCGGTGCGCCGCTGTCGACGCTGACGCCGCCGGTCTCGCACAGCGAGTAGTTGAAGGCGTGTGTCCGTCCGATCTTGGTGGAGCCGGTCTTCTTCCCGTCGATGAACAGCGTCGCGGTGCCACCTTTGCCGATCCCGTCGCCGTTGTAGGCGAACTCCATCCGCACCTGATGCGAGCCCTCGGCCAGCTTCCTGGTCGACGTCACGGTGGTGCGCTCCATGCCCAGGAAGTTGCAGTGGTAGACGAGCTTGCCGTCGTCGTCGACGTAGAGCACCCAGCCGCCGGTTCGGCCACCCTCGTTGACGATCACCCCGTGAGCTCCACCGCTGGGGATCGTCACCTGGGCCGTCACGGCGTGTGATTTGTTCTTGAGGTTGAGCATGCAGTTCTCCTGCAGCCCGATCATCCCGCCGAACAGCGTCTGGGGATCGCCGCGGATCAGTTGCGGCCGTTTGCCATGTCGGCGTTGACCCGCTCGACCATCCGGTCGTCGAGCGGCATGACGTTGAACCGAGCCGCTTGGACGTCGAACACGTGCTGCAGCTCACGCAACTTGTCCGGCTGCTCGGCGGCCAGATCGTGAGCCTGCGTCCAGTCCGACGAGCCGTCGTACAGCTCCCACACGTCCTCGTCGAGCGGGACGCCGGCGCTGCGGATGAGCCACGGCGTGTGGCGCCTGGTGACCGCCGACCAGCCCTTGTGGTAGATGCCCCGGTTGCAGAACATCTCGAAGTACTGCGTCTCGTCGTGAAGATCGGGCGCGGGGCCACGCGGCCCGGACGCGTATCTTCGCGGACGCGTCCTGGAAGGCCGCGTTCGTCACGTGGCCGCTGCAACAAACGCGCCGATGCGCGCGGATGAGGTTCACCCCGTCGCGGGTGACGACATCGTCGCGGGCGAGCCCCATGATGATCGGATGGATGTCGTCTCGCCGTGGCTGGAGCCTCGACCGACCAGCCGCGGTCAGCGGAGACGGTGAGCTCGTGCGGCTTCGAATCGGCGTGCTCCTGTGGATCCTGTCGTGGGTTCCGTTCGCGGTCATCGTCGGTGCGACCGGGACCGCACGCGTGGCCATCTGGACGATCCAAGTCGTCGTCGGAGTCATCGGCATCGCGGTCGCCGGGAGCGGCTTCGCGGTGGCTGTGCGCTCCGTGGGTTGGCGTCACGCACCTGCCGTCGCCTGGCGCTCGCTGATCGGCCGGGACACGACGGTGTAGTCGTTGCTCGGCGGTCTCGCTCGGCGCACGCTGGCGGGGAGCGCGCCCGATACTTCCTCGACGAGGTCATGTCCCTCTTGGCCGCCGATCCCACCGGCGACGAGATCCTCGTCGCCGCCGTGAAGCCGCTGCGCTTCGCCGAGCGAGAGGGCTCATACGACGCCATGCTCACGGCGCTGTCGGCACACTGACGTCTCGGCTGTTGCCCCTCCGACCTCGCCTATGGCCGCGACTTCGACATCCTGCAGCGTCGAGCAGTGCCGGCAGGCCGGCGGCAGATGACCATCAGCCGGATCCGGCCGCAACCCGGCGTTCTCGGGCGATGTGCGACGGGGCTGTCGTATGCAGATTCGGACATCCGGTGTGGTCGGGGCGGGCGTTTCTCGCGGCCACCGATGAGGCCAGCCCTGGCAGCGATCTGGGTGCGGGGCGCCTCCTACGGTGTGCGGTGGCGGAGGAACGCGAGGTCGAGGTCGAGTGTGGCGAGCAGCCATTCGCCGTCGACGCAGCGGAACGTGAGGTCGTAGTCCCCGACGAACTTCGGCGAGTCCGACGGCGCCGGGCGTTCAGCGACGCCCGTCTTCGAGTCGTGTCGGTAGTTCACGAGGTAGACGCGTCCTGTCGCCGTGTCGCCGTCCACATCGATCATCACGTTCGTCATGACGTGACGGGACTGACGGCGGGTGACCGCCTGTCGTGCGATGAACCCGGTGCGGATGCCGTCGCGCCCGCGCATCGGCTCGCTGTCGCCCGCCGCCCAGACACCGTCTTGCGTGAACAGGTCGGCGATGCCGGCGGCCTCCCCGCTGTCGACGAGCCAGGCGTAGCGGTACACGAGCCGCTCGCAGGCTCGTTCGGCCCACAGCAGTTCCAGCGCGGCCTCGTCCATGCCGACCGAGCGTACGCCCGGGTTCGCCTCGCCCTCTGGCCAGGTTCGGCGGGACCGCCGACGTCGCGCTTGTTCCCTGCCCAGATGTGCTGCAGCTCGTCGATGACCCAGCGACCACCGCCACCGCTGCCACGCCACACGCCACGCGCCACGCGTCGTGCCATCGAGACTGGACCAGCACTGAGCGCCCGCACGGCCTCCTCCTCATCGAAGGATTCTGTGACCCAGACGCACAGGCCGCGCATCATCGCAAGTGCTTCTCGTGGATCGGCCGTTCTGGACGAAGCCTCACGGTCTGACCACCAGGTGTCACAGCTACAACGCCGAACGGCGCGCCGCCAGATCTGCCAAATCGGCATCGCCGTGATCAGCTCCGATGGGCGTCGAATGGCCCCACCTCGCGGTCGGTGTCGTCAGCCGGCGCCATCGGGCGCCGGGCGTGCTCGCCGCTCCCGTGGCTTTCGGACGCGAGCTCGCGTGCCGAGAACCCGGACGGCACTCAGACCCCCGGCGACCTACGCTCGAGCGGTGTCGTCGCCCTCAACGACAGAAGCCGTCAACCTCGCCCAGAAGCTGGCCCTGTTTGGCGAGCACTGGTCGCCCCGCACGGTTGCGCAGTTCAACGGACACGACGTGATGGTCGTCAAGGTCAAGGGCGAGTTTGTCTGGCATCACCACGACGACACGGACGACTTCTTCCTCGTGCTCAACGGGCGTCTCACCATTCGCATGCCGGACGGCAACGTCACCCTCGGACCCGGTGAGCTCTTCGTCGTGCCGGTCGGCGTCGAACACCAGCCGGTCGCCGAAGAGGAAACCGAGTTGCTGCTCATCGAGCCCAGCGGAACACCGAACACGGGCGACGCCGCCACCGCAGCCGCCCGCATCACGATCTGACGGTAAAACCGCCTTGCGATCCGGCGGTCGAGCACGCGGCGAGTCGATGGGTGGAGACGTCGTTCTCGGACCGTCGAGTAGGAGCAACGCTGAGACGATGAGTGAGCACGGCACGCCAGCGTGGATGGACCACGGCTCATCCGACCCGGGCATCACCATCCTTGAGGTGCTCGCCTGTTCGCTGACAGCTCTCGGCCTGACCGCGACGACGGTGGCTGTGGTGCGGCGACGTCGGCAGGGCTGGGTAGGTCGAAGCGGCGGGTAGCGCCTGACCGGCGTGTGAGGACGTGCGAGGTCACCTGCGGGTCTCTGTCGTCGCCGCGCTGCGGTCCACGACGTGCGGTGGTGCGGGCTGGTGGCGCACGCTGAGTGGTCGTTGGAGCGTTGCCGTGGCGGGACGAGCATGAAGCCGACGGGCTTTGGGTTGGCACGGACCCGAAGCGTCGTGAGGTCAGTAGGTGCCGTAGCCGCCGTACCAGTCGAACCACCACCATTGCCCGTCGATGTAGCAGTAGCCGGCGTCGCTGGGTGTCCACGACGGGAAGGGGTTCCACACGCAGCCATCGGGGAGCGTTGCGTCGTCGCACCAACGACCGGCCGTGTCATGAGCAACCGCCTCCCGCTGATGAGTACTTGTCGTTGTGGTTGGGCCGAGCAACTCGATGTACGCGGCATCAGCACCGCTCGGCGTTCACGCTCGGCGACGTCGAGGCACAGGACGTCATGTTCCACACCGGGGTGACCGATGGCGGAGACGACGTGACGATGACCGTCTACTTCCTTCGGCAATCCACGCCGTAGGGAGGACTGCGCCACGCTGCCGACGCAAGGCGAAGGCATCAGCGCGCTGTCGACGGTCGCGGATGGCGTAGCACTCGGGTTGGCCGCGCCTCGTGCGGAGGCCCTTGGCGCCTGGGCCTCGGCGGCGAGGATGGTTTGTCGACCCCCGTTGACGACAGGGGTGTGCCGTGCGGTCGCTGCGGACGAGACGCTCGACAAACGTTGCGTCAGGATGGAGGTCGTGTTTCGCCGTCGCCGACAGGCCGCTCACCCTCCGCCGCCGTCATCGGGGGCAGCCGCATCCAGCGACGAAGACGACGATGACGCGAGTGTTGGTTGGGATGCCATCACTGCGGCTGCGGCGACCTTGTACGGCGACGAGGAGCCCATCCATCGGGCACCGGTCCCTGGTCCAGCGTTCGGCGGTGGCGTTCAAGGCATCAGCGCCTACCGGGCGGCCGATCACTGGCACCTCGTCACGTATGGCCTGACCGAGCTCTACGACAAGGTCAGCGACGACCCGTCCACCAGCGGCTGGGGCTACGAGCTGACGTTCCGGATCCCTGTGGACGGTGACGAGCCGCCAGCGTGGGCGTTCAACCTGCTGGAACGGGTGGCCAGACAGACCCAGGTCTCTGGCGTGGTGTTCGGGTCGGGGCACCGCATCGATCCAGGCGGACCGATCGACGGCGAGCGATCTCCGCTCAACGCGCTGGCGTTCACGTCGGACCCGCAGCTTGGAAGCATCGAGACCTCCAATGGACGTCTCGAGTTCCTGCAGCTCGTCGGGATCACCAAGGAACAGCTCCAAGAGATGAAGGACACGACCACCGACAACGTCCTGTCCAGGCTCGCAACCACGAACCCGCTCCTCATCTCCAAGCCGTCCAACACCTGACCGAGGCCGAGTTCGCTCGGCCACGCGTAACGGGCAGGCACCGCGGCCAGATTTGCGCACGCCTCGCCGTCGATCGGACCGTCTAGAGCGCGGGCTCCAGGGCACCCTCAGCTTCGAGCGCTTCGTGCGCGGCGAGGAACGCTTGCCGACCGGCTGGGGTACCGCAGTAGACGGTGGCGTGGAGGAGCACCTCTTGGATCTCAGCGACTGAGACCCCCGTCGAAAGCGCGCCCTTGACGTAGATCCCGAGTTCTTGCGGGCGGCCAAGGGCCGTGAGGATCGCAAGGTTCAGCATGCTCCTGGTCTTCGTGTCCAGACCTGGTCGGCTCCAGGCGTAGCCCCAGGCCCACTCGGTCAGGAGGCGCTGAAAGCCCATCATGAACTCGTCAGCGCCGGCGAGGTTGGCGTCGACGTAGTCGGTGCCGAGGACCCCCGGGCCTCGAGGTAGACGAGCAGGCGATCCGCGCCGCTGGCGTCCGTCGGTCCCAAGCCGGTGGCCGTGGGCGCCGTTCATCGCCACCAGCGGCCAGTCAGGGCCCGGCGCCGTCGAACCATTGCGCAGCGAGCTGGCGTTCACCGTCGGTGACGTCGTCTGTCGACGCGCTCGACGAACGTCCAGTGCTCGCCGACGGGACATCGCTGATACCGCAGACGCCCGAAGCGCAGCGCCTTGAACGATCCGAACGGCACCCATACGGTCGTGAACAGGTGGCCGCTTCGGCAGCGCACGATTGCTGGGCCCTCTTCACGTCGTGAGTACCAGTTCACGCTGTGCACCGTGCCACCAGAACGCCCGATCACCAGCCCATTTTCTGAGCAGCCGTTGTCGTTCACTTCCGCCCGGGACCGCTGGTCAGTCGATCTGGAGTGCTTGGAAGTACGTCGGACACCAACCTGACAACCCTTCCGAGGCGGCCGAGATGGTAGCGGGGAAATGCCGCTCGACCCGAACGAGATCGTGCCGCTCCAGATCGGCTTCGCCGTGGCATTCGACGGTAGCTGTTCGCTCGCTCGGCCATCCCTGGCGCGCCGGAAGAGGCTGGCGACGGCACGTGGCTGAACGGGTTGGAGCGCGTAGTGGGTCGCCGGCGCCACGTCAACGGTCGGTGAGGACGTCCATCTGCCTCTTCGCAGGGAACCGCTCTGCGGCAATCCGGTGCTGCCGAGCGTCATCGGCGCCTATTCGCAAGGGTGCTGCGACAACGCGCTCGGAGCCCGGCGTGCTCCCCTGGGCATCGCCCAGAGATGCCGCCCGAGCCGAGGTACTTCCGCCCCCAGCGTTGGATGCGGGTCAGATCGCGGTTGCGAGGTGTCGTCGGTTGCGTCGGGCGCGTGGTTTGGAGTGTGTGGATGTCGCGATGCGGAGGGCGTCGATGGCGTCGATGATGCAGTCGGTGTAGAACGCGGGGTCGGGGATCAGTTCGCGACAGGCGGTGAACGAGATGATGATGTTGCGCTCGTAGCTGCCGACGACGTGGAACAGTCCGGATCCGTTGAGGATCGGGCCGAGGCCGTACATGCGCTCCATGCGGGCACCGCAGAAGTACAGCGGGACGGGCGAGCCGGGCACGTTGGTGATCGTGGTGTTGAACGGCATCCGTCCGTTCATCCGGGTGGCGGCGCGGGATCCGATGCCGACGAGGAGGCCGGGGGTCACCTCGGAGAGCTGCGACAGGGTGCGGGCTCCGATCGCTTCGGTCAGCTCCTTGGAGTCGGTGGTCGAGCGGTGCACGGCGGCGAGGCGCTCGAGCGGATCGGCGATGTCGGTCGCCAGTGAGGCCGCCATCATCGAGACCTGGTTGCCGGCGGTGCCCGATTGCTCTTTGGTGCGGATCGAGATGGGCACCATCGTCACCAGCGGCTCGGCGGGGAGCTCGCCCTTGTCGGCCAGGTAGGTCCGCAACGCCCCGCCGATGATCGACAGCACGGCGTCGTTGATCGTCGCGCCGGGGAGCGCTGCCTTCATCTGCTTGACGTCGGCGAGCGGCGTGGTCGTCCCGTCGAACACCCGGTGGGCGGTGACGGGCACGTTGAACCGAGTCGCTGGCGCCTGCATCCGGATCACGCCGCGGCGTACGCCACGCACGGCGGGCGCGATGGCCGGGCCCATGCGAACGAGGGCTCGCTGGGCGCGCATCGGGTGGCGCAGAGCGTCGATCGCGGCTCGGGCCGTGAGCTCCGCGGCGGTCGGGATCGGCTCGGGACGCCAATCGTCGTGCTCGTCGGGCGGCCCCGGATCGGCCGTCAGGTCGTGCACGGCGTTGAGGATCTCGATGCCGGACGCGCCGTCGATGGCGGCGTGGTGCGTCTTCCACATCAGCGCGAACGAACCCTTGGCGAGGCCGTCGACGTTGTCGAGACCGCTGATGACGGTGATCTCCCATGGTGCCCTGGTCAGGTCCAGCGGGCGGGCGTGGAGTCGAGCCGTCTGCACACAGAGCTGACGCCAGTCGCCCGGCGCCGGCAGGGCGATCTCGCGGACGTGGAACTCGAGGTCGAACGACGCGTCCTGCACCCACCAGGGATGAGCCATGTCGAGGGGTACTCGCACGAGGCGCTGGCGGAAGCTGGACGCCCGCCCGAGGCGGCCGGCGATCGTGTCCAAGATGGTGGCGAACGAGACGCTGCCACCCGGAGCCGATGACGGGTCGTACAGGTACAACCCGGAGATGTGGTTCGGCGTGCTGGGTGTCTCGCTGTAGAGGAACGACGCGTCCATCCCGGTGAGTTGCTGCATGGACCAAGCCCCTTTCCGGCACTGATCGCCGGTCGTCGGTCGAGCGCTGATGCGCTGTCCCGTGTGTCCTTGCACGAGAGGGCCGACGATACCCGCGCTGCTGGTCAGCCATCGGCGGACGCCCGTCGGACGATCCGATTCGCGTGGAGGAAGGCGGTGACGGAGGCCGACAAGCGACCGCTCGCTCTTGCGGTGGTGGCGCCACCGCCGCCCTCGGTGAGGTCAGCGAGCGCAGCACGCACGATCGGGCCGGCGGGAGGATCCAACTCGCCGGCCACGGGGACTGCATCAACTCACAGACTCGATGGGACAGGACTGAGCTCGCAGGGCAGGTGCTTGATGCCGTGGATGAAGTTGGACCGGAGCCGTTCGGCGGGGGGCGACCGGCGATATTCGGCGTCGTTTCCGGATGCTCGTCCGCAGCTCTCGAGCGGGCATTCGGCATCCGCGGCGTCACTGTCTTGTGGCTGGCTAGGGTGCCGAGACCAGCCGGAAGAACTCTGGAGGCGTGACATGGGTGCCATCAAGCGGGAAGACGTACCAGTCTCGATTCAAACCGACGATGTCGAGGTACGAATGACAGAAGTCGGTGAGATGACCGTGGCCTTCTTCCAACTGAAGCAGGGAGCGGACTTCGGTCCGGCCCTCGCCGGGCTCCCGGATGACATGTGCCAGTGCCCTCACTGGGGCTACATCCTGAAGGGTCGGATCAAGATGAAGACGAAGTCCGGTGATGAGCTCTATGAGACAGGTCAAGCCTTCTATTGGCCCCCGGGTCATTCACCGTCCGCTGTAGAGGACACCGAATACGTCGACTTCTCGCCGAGCGAGGAGTTCGCCGCAGTGATTCGGCACATCATGGGCGGCGCCGGTTAGCAGTCGCGGCCGAACTGCCGTTCGGGCGCCCCCCGACGAAGGTCCGACGGCGGTGTCCGGTGCGCACATTCGGTGCCGGCCCCGCAGGCCAGCCGCTGTCCCGGGTGTGTGCGCCAGCCGCATGCCGACGCGCTGTGGTCTGGAACTGGCAGGTGTCGGCACCATGGTCGTTGTGTTGTAACCGCCGTCGCGACTCGGGGTTAGTCGACCCGGCGGTTCAGGATTCGCGCAACGTCGGTCTGCCACGACTCAACCGGCTTTGTGCTACTCGCCGTGGCAGCCGCCGGTCGCGCCGCCAATGCGTCCGGGCAGCCCCGGAAGGTGAACGGTTACCGGTGATCGTCGCGGTTAGAGGATATTGAACCCGTACCTGAGGGCGTTGTTGGCCTCGCTCGACTCGACGATGGCGCCGCCGGAATCGGCCATTGCCCCGGCGTCGTATTGGTTGGTCGGCAGGCCGCGACCGAACGGCGTCGTCGCTTGCCAGCAGGACCCGCTCGGCAGCGGTGGGACATCGACGATGTTCTTGCTGACGATCGACTGGCCATCCGAGATGTCGAGCTCGGTCTGGTTGCTGCCGGCGGCAGCCGCACCGGCGTTGCACACGTCCCATGCCATGACGAATGGGTCCCCAGCGTGGAGCAGCCCGGCGATGGTGGTCGGGTCGCTGTAGTCCATCTCCTGGATGTTCTTGACGATGAGATCCGGCGTGCCGGCGTCGGTCGTGCCACACGCGGTGCCCGATGCGGTCTCCCCGCCGGCGTTGACCGCAACCACCCGGTAGCACCTCGTGAGGCCGGACACGAGCCACGCTTCGGTGTAGCTCTGGGCGTCGGCGCCGAGGTTGCTGACACCCACCCAGGAGGTGCCCTGTTGGACATCGACCCGATAGCCGGTCTCGTCGGTGGCGTTGTCGCTCCAGGTGAGCGTGAGCGAGCTCTGGGTGTGACCGGACACGGTCAGGCCGCTCGGCGCCGCAGGTGGGTCGGGCGCGGCAGTTCGTGGGCACGTGACGTTGGACGGCGTGCTGTACCGGCCGCTCAACCCCCCTGATCGTTGGTTGTACGCCGTGACCCGGAAGCAGTACTGCGTCGACGGGCGCAGGAAGTGCTTGGTGGCGGTCACGAGACCTGTGCCCGGGTGAGAGCTCATGTCCGCACCGGTCGCCCACGCCGAGGTGCCAGCGACTCCGTATTCGATCTTGAAGCCTTGTTCGTCGGTCGAGTTGTCCCGCCACTGGAGCGTGATCGACGTCGAGTCGGCTCCGATCGAGGTGAGGTTGTCGGGACTGAGCGGCGGCAGGGCCGGTGTCGTCAAGCACTCAGTGCTGCTCGAGGACGCGTCGTATGCGGCGAAGGCCTTGATCACGACGCAATAGCGAGCCTGGGGTACCACGCTAACCGGTGTCGACCGAGAGCACACCGGCGGAAGGAGAGCCTGCGACGGTCGCCGCGGTGGTCCACTGACCGTTTGGATCCTGGCGCGTGATCTCGAAGCGCGTCTCGTCCGTCGAGTTGTCGTTGAACACGACCGTCAGCTGGTCGTTGCGGTCGCCCGGCTGCTGCCATGGCTGCAGGGCGATGATGTTCGGCGGCAACGGCGGGGCGTGGATCTCCGACCAGGTCTTGCAACCACCTAGCTGTGTGTTCACAGTCCCGGTGGAGGTGTTGATGCCGTACACGCAGATCGTGTGGGCGCCGTTCGTCGACGGGTACGGCACCACGCCGTCGAAGCCGTGATGGTCGCCGTAGCCGGGAAGAGCCGCGCTCACGTCGGGCCGGCTCACGTCGGCCGTCCACTGCGTCAGGAAGACGCCGTCTCGGTACACGTGCACCGCGATCGGCGCCGCCGTGTCCGGATCGATGACCCATCCGCGGACGCGGACCGAGAACAGCCCCGACGTCACCTCGTCGAGGTTGCCGGTGGGGTCGTGTCCGACGTTGGGGACCGAGCGGCAGCCGATGGTGGTGTCGTTGCTCCCCGCGCCAAGGTTGATCGCCGTCGCGCACACGGACAGGTTCCCGCTCAAGGTCGTCGGTACGACCGCCTCGAACCCGACGGCACCGTCGGCGTGCGCGCAACGACGCCGTCACGTACGACTGCTGCGATCCAGGTCCGTACTGGTATCCGACCCTGACGAAGATGGTCATCGCCGCGCCGTGCCGGTCCCGATCGTTGACCCACCCGCTGACGAGGATCCCGCCCGGCGCGCGCGTCGCCTGTACGAGCGAGCCCGACGGGTCGGACGGGCCGTGGGGATCGCGCGGATCGCACGTCGTCGGCGGGTTCGGCGAGTCGCACGGGTTCACCGCACCCGCATCGCCGGGCACCACCAGCGTCGCCGTCACAACACCAAGCCAGATCGTTGCCACCAAGCCTGCGAGCACACGGCGCATCAGTCACACCCCTTTTTCCGGATCTCTCCAAAGTGAGGGGCACGACGACACTTGATACAACGAGCGGACCAAAGTTCCCCCGTGACACCAACGCAGGAGCCGCCTAGGCGGTACCACCGGCCAGTGAACCCCCGACGCTAGGGACCCGCTGCGCACCCGCCGGGATGCCGTTATGGCGCGAGGCAGGCGCGTGGAACGACGGCGTTCGGTGATGCGTCGTCGGGCGGCTTGGTTCCGTCGGTGGATCCGGGTGAGCCGCGTTCGCGGTGCGTCGGTCGTTGGGCGCGTGGTAGGGCCAGTCTCGCCGAGGGACCGCGCCGCCGTCCCTGGCGCAGAGCACTGATGCTGATCGAGACCAGGCTCGCCGAGATGGGCCTCGAGCTGCCCGCGGACTTGGTCCTGCCCGACGGGGTGCGCATGCTGTGGCGCCCGGTGCGCGTCGTCGGGACACGAGCTGACATCGCGGGACATGGTCCACGCAACTCGATGCCACCCCCGCCGGGCCTGGCGGCCAACTCGGCGCTGATCTCACGGTGGAACAGGGGTAGGCCGCGGCCCGCTCGACTGCGCTCGGGGTGCTCGGCGACCTCCAGCGCGAGCTCGGTGACCTCGATCGAGTCGCGTCGTGGGTCCGCGTGCTCGGCATGGTCAACTCGGCGCCCGGCTTCGTTGCCCAGACTCCGGTGATCGATGGGTTCACCGACGTGATGATCGCGGTGTTCGGTGAGGAGTCCGCGTTGTGCCCGCAAGCCGTTGGTGGGATGGCGCAGCTGCCGTTCGGATCACCCGTCATCATCGAGGGTGAGGACCAGCTCGTCGACGCGCGTGCTGACCCGGACGCCGAACTGCCCAGCGTCTGTGCCGCACCCGACGGCGGGCGAGCAGATCGCGAGGACGCACAACGCGAGCAGCCGCTCCTCAGGCGTGGCACGACACTGAACCGTCCGAACAACGCCGTACCATCGAACAACCGGCGTTCTCGATCGCCGGGCATCGGACTCCTGACGCGGACGCCGAGCTGCCGTTCTGGCGCGCTCGACGCCCTGCGTCGACGGTCGTTCGGTGTGCGCATTCGGTGCGCAGCCTCCGGCCAGGCATGGCGCCGTGCCGAACGCGCGTGCGGACGGTTGACCCCTGTCAACCTCGGAGCGGCGGGCATTCGGCGCTCTCAGGTTGACCGATGGCGGGCCACACCTCGATGACCGCGGGTCGTCAAGGCGTCGGATGGGCGTGATGCTCAGGACGGGCAGGCACGGCCCGGTTTCGGAAGCAGCTAAGTTCCCCAGGTCGCAGAGTGAGGGAGATTGGCATGACTGATCAGGGGCCCCTGGCGTCGAAATGGGCTGAGAGCGCCCGGGCGTTCAATGACGGGGCGGCGGATGCATTTGACTCGCTGTTCGCGGTCGATTGCGTTTGGAACAGCCCTCAGGGACAAATCGAGGGCTCAGCCGTGATCCAGGCCGCCCTCAACGAGATGCGCCAAGCTCTGGGGTGGCAGAGCCATGAGGTCGTCGGCAGCAGTGAAGCGGACGGTCTGTTGGCGCTCCTTGGGCGGAACACCTACGCCAGCGGTGCGACGGTGCACGTCGCTGCAGGCGTGAAGTTCGTCGATGGGAACGTGACCGAGATTCACTCCGTGGGCGGCCTACCTGAGGTCACCGCCTAGGACCGAGCGGGCCTTCAGGTGCGCCGCGTGCCGCCTTAGGGCCCGCGACCGATCTGCCGTTCGGTGCGCAAGCTCAGCCCGCGCACGACGGCGTTCGGTGCGAGCGTTCGGTGTCCGGCACCGAATCCTCTCTGTGTCAAGGGTGGCCTGATGGCGCGTCGGGGTGTTGGTCGTCGTTGTCGTAGCGTTCCGAAGTGGGTCCGGGAGTGACTTTGCCGAAGAGCCGGTCTGTAGGAATGGGAGCCGGTCGCGCTGGCTGATGAGTCGTGTCCTTGTGTCCTCCCGGGCCCTCGAGGTCAGGCGATGTTGTCGGTCACGAGGTGTCGGTAGACGATGTTGGACAGTTGCCGCTTGAGGCGCGAACGGCTTCCTTGCCGGTCTTGCCCTCGGCGACGCGCCGGTCGTAGTAGGCGCGGCCCTCGCTGTGGCGTTGGCGGAGCTGGATCATCGCGGCGAGGTGCAGCGCATGGTTGAGGGTGCGGTTGCCGCGCTGGGAGACGCGGTGCACGGTCCTTCCGCCGGAGGAGAACTCGGCCGGGGCGGTGCCGTTGTAGGCGGCGTAGCGATCCCGGTTCGCGAAGCGGCTCATGGACCCGCTGTTGCCGATCAGCATGGCGGCGATGACCGGACCGACCCCGAAGCGCAAATCAAGCAGTCTCGACGACGCATCCGTATCGCCGTGAACGCGTCGGGCAGTGCAGTGTTTCCGGTGGAGGGTGCGTCCTCTGCCGTCGGTGGGGGCCGGTATGAAGACACCGAGGAAGTTCGCCGCGTCGTCGTCGGCTGGTCGGCCAACACGCTTTGAACAGCATCAAAAGAACCGCCGAGGGCCTCGGTGTCTCCGCTCACCGAAGGTCCTCGTTCAGGTAGGGATCGCCTCGACGATGCTGAGTGGACATTCCGTGGCGATGACACGCTCGAGCGAGAACCCTGCGTTCGTCAGGAGGTCTCCGAATTGGGCTTCGGTGCGCTCCAGTCCGCCCATGATGACCATCATGTTGACGTCCATCATCTTGGCGTTGCTCGGTGCGTTGCCGGGTGGGAACAACGGCGTCCACGATCAACAGCTTCGTGCCCGGCGCGGCGACCCGTCGCACGCTCTGCAGGATGCGAGGCGCGTCGTCGTCGTTCCAGTCATGCAGGATGTATTTGATCATGTAGCAGTCGGCACCGGCGGGCAGCGTGTCGAAGAAGTCGCCCCCGACGCTGTCGACGCGACCGGCGACCGCTGGGGCTTTGATGTGCTCGATCTCGGCGGGCGTTCTCGATGGTGGCCGGGACATCGAAGAGCACGCCGTGCATCTCGGGGTGCGCGGCCAGGATCATCGACAGAAGGCTCCCATGGCCGCCGCCGACGTCGACGAGCGTTCCGATGCCGGTGAAGTCGTATGCCTTGACGATGGCTGGATTCTGCGACGCCGAGATGCTCGTCATGGCCTCCCCGAACATCTGGCCGTCCTCGGGATGGGCGGCGAGGTACTCCCACGGTGCCATGCCGAGCGCCTTCTGGAAGGCCACCTCGCCGGTCTTCACCGCCCAACCCAGTTCTCTCCACGCCTCCCAGTTCGCGTCATCGAGGATCATCACAGCGAACCCATGGACCGACTCGGGCACGTCTCGTCGCAGCGTGCTCGCGAGTGGAGTGAGGTCGAATCGACCCTCGTCGTCCTCGACGAACACACCGACGCTCGCCAGGGTTCGCAGCACCCGGTAGAGACGATCCGCATTCACTTCGGTGGCGGCGGCCAGTTGCGGCGCAGATCGAGGGCCGCCGGCCAGCAGATCGGCAATCCCCAGTTTGGCGACGACGTGGATCATCTGCGAGACCCAATAGCCGGTGACCAAGCCCATCATCGTGATCGGCGGCGGGACGGTGTCAGACATCTCAAGCTCCTCCGGGTTCGTCGGTCGCGGCGTCGTGCCGTTTCGGCGGCGATCTCGCTGCGGGTTGCCATGCCGAGCTTGGCCAGGCAGTGCGACACGTGGGTCTTCACCGTTGCCCGGCGCATCATCAAGCGGTCGGCGATCTGGGGGTTCGTCAACCCGTGGGCGACGAGATCGACGACCTGCAGCTCGGTCGGCGTGAGCGCGTCCCAACCGGCGGCCGGGCGCTTGCGGTCGCCGCTGCCGCGTCGGGCGTAGGCCAACGCATCGGCGGTCGCCATCGCTCGCACCCCGGGGAATGAGCTCGGCGGCGGCCTCGGTGCCGAGCTGCCGGGTCGGCTCGCTCACAGGCGTCGTCGATCCAGCGTTGCTGATCGCGGTAGCGGAAGTGAACACCCGTCGCATGCACGCGCCGACTCGCCGGCGCCGAGCAGGATCAGGGCCCGTTCATGGTCGTCGCAGACGCGACGCGACGACGGCGGCGAGCTCGAGCAGATCGGGTTCGAGTTCGCTCCACACGTGATCGACCTCTTGGTTGATGGCCTCGATGACCAGCCGGCCGGCGTCGAGCACGCGATCGTCGTGCAACGCCAGCACCGCCCGCATCAGCGCGTCGGCGATCGAGCCGGCGGGACCACCGGGAAGCTCGTTGATCAATCGACTGGCCTGGTGTCGTCCGCCGACCGACACTGCGGCGCGCGCCGCGTACAACCGGACGAAGACCGGCGCGTTGACGCAGTAGTCGGTGAGTGACTTCTGCTCGCCGCTCGTCGAGGTCGTCGCCGTCGATGACCTTGCGCACGGCGCTGAGCCCATGGAACCAGAGCCGCGCCGACCGGGTAGTGCGGGTAGCGGGCGAGGAAACTGAGGTTGGCGTCGAACTGATCGGTGCGGCCGTGGACCAGCGCGTTGCCGAGGACGACGACCACGTAGAGGAATCGGTCCACCAGGAACAGGTCATCGCTGCGCAACTCAACGTCGGCAAACCGGGTGGCGCCAGCGCGGGACGCCGTTCGGTGGTTCGCCGAGGTCGAACAGGCGCACCGGTCGAGTGGGGCAACGGCCCCGAGCGATCGCGGCGTCGACGGATATGGCGTAGCGACGGGCCTCGGCGGGGACTTCCGTCGCCAGGTAGGCCTCCATGTTGGCACCGATGGAGGCGAGCAGTACATCGCAATCATCGGCAATGGCCAGTTCCATTGCCGTCTCCAGCCGGCGGGCGCCGGTCGCGATCGCCGCTCAGCAGTGCCGCCACGGCCAGCGCGGCACGCCCGTCCCGCGCCTGAGCGGCCAGTTCGAAGGCGTCACCGACGAGGTCGGGAGGTCTGCGGGCATGCCCGAATACATCGCCGTCGTCGGCGGCACAGAACGCCCGGGCCCAGCTGCACGGAGTGCTCGACGCCGTCGACGTTCACCCACCGACCGACGTAGTGCAGCACGTCGTCGGTGTGCCCGCCCCATGACCAACCGAGGGCGACGAGGGCGAGCAACGTGCATCGTCGCCGTTGGTCCGGTTCCAGCCAATCGAGGGCGGCGCGCAGGTCGAGCAGGTGGCGGCCGAGCAGGTCGAGCACGTCCCAGGTCGGCTGGCGAGCGTCGACCCGCTCCAGTTCGGCGATCCACCAGTCGGCGTGGGCATCGCGCAGCAGGGCGAGCTCGCCAGCGTCGCGTGCGCGGTCGAGCGCGTAGTGGCGCACGGTCTCCAACAGCCGGTATTCGGTCTTCCGCGTGGCCGTGACGGTCGGTGTGCTCGTCGAGTTGGACGAGGCTCTTGTCGACGAGTCGCCCGACCAGATCCATGACTGCCCACCCGTCGAGATCGCCCACCGCGGCGCCGAGCGCCTCGGCCAGACCGAGCCGGAAGCGCGCCTGAGCACACGCTCAGCCGGCGCAGCACCCGCCGCTCATCGTCGTCGAGGAGATCATGGCTCCACTCGACCGACGCGAGCAGGGTCTGGTGGCGCGGCAGCACGGTGCGCGCACCGCCGGTGAGCAACCGGAACCGCTGACCCGAGATCGTCGGCGATCCGCTCCGGCGCGAGCTGGCGGCAACGTGCCGCGGCGAGCTCGATCGCCAGCGGGATCCCGTCGAGCTGCTGACAGATGTCCACCACCGCCTCGAGCTGCCCCGCGCTCAAACGCAGGTCCGGCCGAGCCCGACGAGCGCGGTCGACGAACAGCCGGATCGCGTCGAACCCGTCGAGGGCGCCGACATCGACCGCTGGCATCTCGCGCCGGTACCGACAGCGAGGGGACACGCCACGTCACCTCACCGGGTAGCCCGAGCGGCTCCCGGCTCGTCGCCAACACCACGAGGTTCGTGGCACGCGTCCGCGCAATGACTCGATCATCGGCGGCCGCCTCCGAAACGAGGTGCTCACAGTTGTCGAACACCACCAGCGCCGCCGCACCCGACAAGCCGATCCCGGGCGATCTCGATCGCCGGCCGTGAGCCATCCTCGTTCGCCCCCATCGCGGCCAGCAGCGTCGAACCGATCGCCTGCTGGATCACGCAACGGGGCGAGATCCACCCACCACACCCCACCCGGGAACCCGTCGAGCATGTCGGCGCCGACGCGCGCCGCCAGCCTCGTCTTGCCCACCCCACCGGAGCCGGTGAGCGTCACCAGCCGCTCCCGGCCCAGTCGTCGGCCAACGCCGCGAGCTCAGCTACGCGACCGATCAGCGGGGTGATCTCCGCCGGCAGGTTATGGCGATAGGATGTCGAGCGTCCTCAACGCCGCGTCCACGGCAACGAGATCCGGGTGGGTCAGCAACCACAACCGCTCCGCCCGATCGATCCCCTCCAGTCGGTGCGCACCGACATCGACCAGCGCGGCGCCGTCGGGCAGCGCGCCGGCGGCGATCGCTGCGGCGCTCTCCGACACCAGGATCTGCCCACCGTTGGCCGCGTCGCGGATCCGTGCCGTGCGGATGATCGCCGCGCCGACGTAGCTGCCCTCGTCGCGACGGCAAGCCTCACCGGTGTGCACCCCGATGCGGACACGCAGCTCGATCCCGTCACGGCCACACCTCACGCTGCAGCCCAGCTGCAGTCGAGCGGCCGCCGCGATCGCGTCGGTGGCACGCCAGAACGCAGCCACGACGCCGTCGCCCTCGCCGTGCTCGACAGGCCGCGCCCCGGACCAGGCGCTGATCGCCCCGGCAACGATCTCGTCATGGCGGGCGATGGCCGCCGACATCGATTCCGGGTGACGACGCCACGGCGCCGGTCGAACCCTCGGTATCGGCCAGCAGAAACGTCACCGTCCCGGTCGGCAGGGCAGACGGCAACGCCACACATCACCCGCCCTTCGTCCGGCACGGGCGACTCGGTCGCCGCCACGAGCGCAATCACTCGCGGCGTCGATCACGAGTCGCAGCGTGCACGACGCCAGTCGACCACAGCATCGGCCATCTGGCCGACATTGATCGTCCAGCTGGGCTGCGCCGGATCGGTCGCGGACGGGCAGGTGCCACATCGCAAGGGATCTGAGCTCGCGGGGTTGCCCGCCCCGGTCCTTGAGGAGCGTCGCGAGGTGTGCCGTATCGGCAACACGGGGACGTTGTCCCGACGCCCGCCTGGGCGCAGGACGACGGATCGACACTCGTTGGGTCAACCGCCGATCTTGGACCCCGGCCAGCGGCTGCAGGCGCCGCCCGACTGTCGTGGGCACGGATGATGTCCGGTAACCGCGTCATGTAATCGCGTCGCCGGGGCATCCTCGAACGCCAATGAGAATGGGTGGTGGCGCTCCGCTCGCCGGGTCTGACCCTTCTAACGCCTGACTCCTGCCGGGATGTCCTTGTGTCCGATCCGTCGGCTCGGTGAGCGGAGCGCCACCGGCACACCCAGTTGGTCGAACGTGACCTGAAGGAAGCTCGTGCAAGGAGCCTCGTCATTGGCCTGTCCGGGACCGGCTGTGCGTGCCATCCACCAACCAGACGAAGGGGATGGCGATGACCACGATGACACAGCCACCGAACGACACGCAGCGCGTGTTCGGCGGTGTCGATACCCACAAGGACGTTCACGTCGCAGCCGCGCTCGACCACCTCGGCCGGCTGCTCGGCACGTCGTCGTTCCCGACGACGGCGGCCGGCTATCGACAGCTGCGTCGCTGGCTGAGCTCGCACGGCGACGTCATCGCTGTCGGGATCGAGGGCACCGGTGCGTGGGGTGCCGGGTTGAGCCGTGATCTGCGCGCGCACCACGTTGATGTGCGTGAGGTGATGCGCCCGAACCGGCAGCACCGCCGCCGTCACGGCAAGTCCGATGAGGCCGACGCGATCGGCGCTGCCCGTGCCGTGCTCGCCGGCGAGGCGCTCGGCACGCCGAAGTCCCAGACCGGTCAGGTCGAAGCGATCCGCCTGTTGCGGGTCGCTCGCCGCTCCGCGATGAAGGCCCGCACGCAGGCCGGCAACCAGATCCACGCCGTCGTGGACACCGCCCCCGAACAGCTCCGGCGACGGTTCGTCGGCAAGCCCACCACGGCGATCGTCGCCGAGACCGCGCTGTTCCGACGCCGACACCGCCCAGACACGCCGCTCGAAGCAGCCCGGCTGGCGCTGCGGACGCTCGCTCGTCGCTGGGAGTACTTGAACGACGAACTCGTCGAGCTCGACGCCGAACTCGACGAGCTCACCACTGCCGCAGCGCCGACACTCGCGCGATCAACGGTGTCGGCGCCCAGGTCGCCACAGCGCTGCTTGCCGCTGCCGGTGACAACCCAGACCGGCTCCGGTCGTCCTCATCGTTCGCCACGCTGTGTGGTGTCTCACCGATCGACGCGTCGTCCGGTCGGCAACAACACCACCGTTTGAACCGCTACGGCGACCGCCAAGCCAACTGGGCGCTCCACGTGATCATCATCAGCCGACTCCGATGGCACCCGCCGACGCAGGCCTACATGGCACGACGGCTCGCCGAGGGACGATCCAAGAAGATGGTCATGCGCTGCCTCAAACGACACCTCATCCGCGAAGTGCACCGCGCCACCACCACCGACCTCGCCCCACAGCGCCACGCCGAGCGACCACCCGCACACGCCGCTTGACATCCAAGGAAGCTTCGGGTGTCGGCCGGTCTACCGACCTGCCGTTCTGGCGCGTCATCACCGACTCCGCTGGCGGTGTTCCGTGCGCGCGTTCGGTGCCGTAGCGCGAGTGCTCGCTAGGGCAAGCGTCCGAGCGGTCAACCCTTGATGGAGGCGCCCTATAACCGGCGGTAGCGGACGCGGCCGACGAGGTTATTCCCCGTCTTACTCGGACACTTGGTCTGCGAGCGTTGGGCACCCGCCCAACCCCGGGGGCGTGCCTCGCAACAAGAGAAGCTGCGCGTACCCCGACACCTGGCATCGAGCCGCCCCGCGAGTTCCCGCGATCGGAGCTGCGCGGCGACGCCGTGTCGGTCGCCTAGGTTGAAGATGGTGCTGGGTGGTCGATTCGCTGCCATGGTTGGCTGTCGCTGGCCCGTGCAGCAGGCACCAATGGGCTCGGTGGCGGGCCCCGATCTCGTTGTCGCCGTCGCTGAGGGCGGCGGCGTCGGGAGCTTGACGACAACGGGGATGTCCGGCGCGTACCTGGTCAAGGTCCTCGATGAGATCACCCAACGCACCAACGGGCCGGTGGCGGCGAACTTCCTCACTGCCGACATCGATGCCGACACGGTGCGCTTGGCCGCATCCAGGGTCGCCCTCGTCGACTTCTTTTGGAGCGACCCGAACCCGACCTGGGTGGAGATCGCCCATGAAGGTGGTGCGCTGGTGAGCTGGCAGGTCGGCTCGGTCGCTGAGGCCCAGGCGGCGGTCGAGGCCGGCGCCGACATCGTCATCGCCCAGGGCAGCGAAGCCGGCGGCCACGTTCGGGGACACTCGTCGCTGCTGCCCCTGCTGGCCGCGGTGCTCGACACTGTCGACGTACCGGTGCTCGCCGCGGGCGGGATCGGTCATCCTCGAGCGTTGGCTGCCGTGATCGCGGCCGGCGCGAGCGGGGCGCGCATCGGGACAGGGTTCATCGCCACCGACGAGTCGGGCGCCCACCCGTCCTACAAGAACGCAGTTGTCCGTGCCGGGCTCGGCGCATCGGTCATCACCGATGCCTTCGCGAACCAGTGCCCACTGTGTGCCACGTCGGCTCGGCATCGCGTCCTGGCCGAGTGCGTCGAAGCGGTCCACGGTGTCGCCAAACCCACGGTCGGTGAGGTTCAGTACGGGACGCGAACGGTTGCGCTGGCGAGAGGTTCGCCGCTGTCGCCGAGCGTGACCACCACCGGCCACGTCGACGCCATGGCGATGTATGCCAGCGACTCCGCCGCCGCGGTCAGCGCGATTCGACCCGCACGACACGTGCTGTCGTGGCTGTGCGAAGGGGCCGACGAATTGCTCGTCGGCACCCATCCCTGACTCCGTGCTCCGCGGATTTAACAGAACCCGGCACGGCGTCGACTCGCGGACGGGTGGAAACACCCAACGACATACTCCCGGCGAACACGGACGTCGCGTCCCGGGCTGTCTCGTGTCGTTATCGGCGAGGTTGCGTCGTTCGTCGGATGCAGGACTGCTCGCCGATCCGAGGCGATTCAGGGTTCCGCTACGGGCGGGAAACGCCGTAGGCCCAGAATGTCAGGTCGCGCATAGTGCCCGACTGGGTCGAACATCCGGCGGCCGCTCGCGATGCGGTCCAGGTCGAGGGTGCACGACACCACGCCTGCCTCCCCGACGAGTGGTCCTGCGAGCACCTCGCCACCCGGCGCGACGATCGTGGTGTTTCCTCGGGACAACAGGTCGTCGTCGCCCCCGTAGAGCTCGCTGGCATCGGAAAGGTCGCGAGGGACGTCGCTGCCGCGCAGGAACGCGGTCACGCCGATGACGAACAGCTGGCCCTCCTTGGCGATGTGACGCAGCGTGGGCACCCACTCGTCGCTGTTGTCCCACGTCGGCGCGACAAGGACGTCGACGCCCTGCTCGTACATCGCCATTCGCGCCAGCGGCATGTAGTTCTCCCAGCAGATCAGCGCCCCGACCCGTACGCCGTCCATGTCGACCGTCGTGAGGACGCGGTCCTGTCCGTGTCCCCAGACCAGACGCTCGGCCCCCGTCGGGACGAGCTTGCGGTGGACACCGGCGATCTCGCCCTGGCGATCGAGATACACAACGGAGTTGTACAACGTCCCTGACGGCAGCCGTTCGGTGACGCCGAGGGCGACCCACACCCGCGCCTCGCAGGCAGCATCTCGCAGCGGGTCGAGGTCGGCCCCGGTGATGTCGACGGCCTGCTCGTAGAACCGCGCGTACCAATCACCGTCGCTCATCGGCGGTCGCCGCCACACCCAGTCCGGGTAGCCCGGCACGAACGACTCAGGAAACACGACCAGGTCGGCGCCAGCGCTGGCCGCGTTCGCCACCGCCTCCTGCGCGACCTGCAACGTGCCGGCACGGTCAAGGAACACCGGCGTCGCCTGCACGGCTGCCACGCTGAACCGCTCCCGTCGCGAACCGACGGACCCGCTCGACGATGGCGCCTCGATGGCGGAGCACTGTAACCGGCCTCAGATCCCCAGCTCGCCTGTGCCACGACCAGACGCGCCTTGCGCAACGTCGCAGGGCGACGAACCGGCGTTAGGTCGCGGTCGCGGCGAGCATTATCCCCGCGACTACTGGACAGTGCGCGCGCCGAGGGCCTCGCGGCGCTGGCCGGGTTCTTCGGCCCGGCCGCGGGCCTGTCGGCGTAGGCGATCAGCTGGCTGACCACCTTTGACAGGCCGAGCAGCGGGTCTTCGCCGAACGCGACCCGTCGGGCCGGGACGACGTCTACGTGTGGGCTGACGGCGTGCACATCATCGTTCGCCTCGACGAGGGACTACGAGTCAGCGTCGGGCGTGGTCTTCTCAGCGAAGGCGCGGACTGTAGCGAAGAAACGCTCTGGTTCGGTATCGGCGATGAAGTGTCCAGACCGTTCGAACACGTCGTAGGTCACGAGGTCGTCAGGTAGCGCGTCGACGATCTCGGTGGCGGCGGCGAGTGGGGTGATCGGGTCGAGCGCACCGGCGACGACAAGAGTGGGGCACCGTACGTTGGCCAGACCAGCCGTGAGATCAAGGTCGAGGTCCCGGAAGAACTGAAACTGCACGTCGATGTTGACGACACAGCGCGCCGTCGCAGCGGCGTCGAGCGGCGCCGGACTGTACAAGGGGAGGCAAGACTGCATGAAGTCAGCCACGGTCTCAGTCCCCGGATCGGCAAAGAAGGCCCGCGCAGCCTTGGCCGCCTCGTCCCCGCCCCGAGTACGAAAGCCTTCCACCGCCCGTTCACGATCCCAGCGAGCGAACGTCGACTGCAAGATCAGCTTCGCTGGGTGGTCCGGGTAACGGTCGGCGTAGCGCTGGGCCACGAGGCCACCGAACGACCAGCCCACCACGACCGGCCGCTCGATCCCGAGCACTTCGCAGAGGCCGTGCACGTCGTCGGCCCAGACGTCGAGATTCCAGTCATCGGGGTCGCCGTAGTCACTGCGCCCGTTACCGCGGTGGTCGTAGTAGACCACCTGGGCGAAGTCGGCCAGTTCACCGTAGGCCGGCTTGAACAACGAGTGGTCGAAACCGGGCCCGCCGTGCAACAACAGGACGGTTGGCCGCTCGCGCATCTCCGGACCGTCCGCGACCAGGCCTGCGCCCTCAACATCGACGTACAGATTGGAGCCGTTCACCTTGACGCGCACGGCTAAGACCATAGCCATGCACAACACCACGTCAATCCGTCGTCAAATCACCAACGAACCCGCCTCGTTTGCGGGAAACCACCTGGTCAGAGGCCACTTCCTTCAGGCTACCTAGTTGAAGTCAGTGGATCGAGGACGGCACCAGCAACCCCTCAGACACGCCCCAGGCGGCGAAGATGGGCGGCTCCGAAGGATGAGATGTCGCGGCCACCGGCGCGCTGGAGGGGCTCACCGGCGCTGACCTTGCGCCCGATGGCGGCGGCGGGATATGGCGAGGATGAAGCCTTCGCCCCGTGGCCCCCCGGGCGGTCGGCTGCCGGCGACCGTCGTTACGGACTCGTTGTCCGGTCCGCCCACCTTCCGGTAACCCCTGGGGGGCAGTCTCCGGGGAGGACAAGCGGGCAAGCATGAAGTACCGATACGCCGGGCGGGTCGGCAAGCGTTCCTGGCCGCGCACGAAGCGCTCAAAGGTGAGGGGCCCCTCGAGGCCGCGCCATAGACGGTCCGATCGACGGCGCGGCGTGCGCAAGCCTGGCCGCGGCGTCGTCTCGGTACGCGTGGCAGCCCGACCTCGTCCACGCCGCACACGTGCCGGTCTGGACGCGCCAGAGTTGCCGGTCGACGTCCCGCTGCCGACCGCCAGATGACCGAGCGACGGTGCCGGACGTCCGGTACCGCCATCAACCCGGCGGTAGCGGACGCGGCACCACCCGATATTCGGCGTCGTTATCGGACACCACTGGCCGCCCCCAGATCAGGGCATTCGGTCGCTCACGAGGTCGTGAACGCCGTCCCATCGAGCGAGGACCCGACGACAACAGCGATGCACGGTGGACTGGATGAACGCTGCACGGGACTATGAGCACTCAGGGCTGAGAGCCCGGAAGTTGCAGGTGACTACGTCCCCGGAGTCGGTCCGCACCACGAGTTCTGGGTTCGGCAGCGCCCGGTCCTTGTAGTCGAGGTCGAACAGAATCCAAGGCTCGCTGGTGATCACGCCATAGCCACCCGGATGGACCTCCAACAGGTTGTCCTTGGTGATGTAGAGCAGCATGTACGGGGCCGTGGTGGCCCTGTTGCCTCCAGCGTTTTGGGGCACCCACGTTTCGGGCCCCATCGCTTCCTGGCAAACATTGGCGTCTAGCTGCCCAAGGACCAAGACTTGCGCGCACCCGTTGGCAACGTTGAGTTGCAGACGCGCGGGGTCGACTCCGGTCTCCAGCGGCACGGTCAGCGTCGGCACCGCCGCAACCGAGGCCGCTACTGACAGGGATGACGAGTGCCAGGAGCCACACAAGGTTCGCTAGGCGCCGTCGGCCACTGACGGGTGAGTGGAGTACGTCGCTCACGAGTGGAGTCTGCCGTCCAACGAGGGGCTGCGCCCGAATGCCGCTCTACATCCGGCTGCCGAACCGTCCCGGACGACCGAACGACGAGATCGGATGTTCGGTGATGCCGTCGAGCCGGCGGTAGCGGACGCGCCGGTCCGCGATACTCGGCGTCGTTTCCGGATGCTCGTCGGCAGCTCCCGACCGGGCATTAGGTACGTCAAGGTTCAAGTCCGGGCCGCTGGCCGCACCCTCGCCGAAACCGCTCGGCGCATCCCGGGTGCCGGCCGGAGCGAAGCGTGCTTGCAGACGCGGGCGCGGTCCAACGGCGCTTGATCCACCAGCTGGGCTGACCGTCCGGGGAGTCTTTCCTCGGGCGGAGCTCGGAGCGAGGAGGATCGTCATGGTCTGGTTCCGCAGGTTCGTCGTGTTGCCGGTGAGGGTGATGTCGGCGACGTCTATCGTCGTCGGTCATCGGCTGGTCGATGAGTTCTTGCGGTTCGCTGGGGGTCGAGCGCGGCCGAACACGGTGCGTGCCTACGCGCATGATCTGAAGATGTTCTTCACGGTGGTCGGCAAGGACCCGGTCGAGGTGCGGCGCGAAGGATGTGTTGGCGTTCATCACCGCGCAGCAGCGGGCTCGGGCCGGGGCGGAGAACGTGGTGCGGATCTCCGACGGCGGGTCGGGGTTGTCGGCGGCGACGGTGCGCGCCGGCTGGCGGCGGTGTCGGCGTTCTATGGCTATCTGATCGCCCGCGGCGATGTCGGCGTGGAGACGAACCCGGTGCCTCGTGGGCTGCCGACGCGTCGACGCCGTCGCGACGGTCGTGGGCTGCCGCTGGTGCGCGGGGTGCGTCGGCTGCCGCGGATCTTGGATCCCGACGAGGTCGGCGGCGCTGATGGGGGCGCTGCGCACCGAGCGGGACCGGGCGATGGTGCAAGCGATGGTGCTGGGCGGGCTGCGTCGCTGCGAGGTGCTCGGGCTGCGCCTGGAGGATCTGCGGCTGGGTGAGTGGCGGGTGTTCATCGCCGACGGCAAGGGCGGCCATCAACGGCTGGTGCCGTTGTCGCCGACGTTCTTCGCCACCGTCGCCGCGTACATGGACAACGAGCGACCCGCCGGGCGCGGCGACGGATCGGGTGTTCGTCGTGTTGAAGGGCCCGAACCGTGGTCGGCCGCTGTCGGCTGACGGGCTCGACGAGATCATCAGCGCGGCCCGGGCCCGTGCCGGGCTGTCCACGGCACCTGTCACGAGCTGCGCCACACCTGCCTGACCCGACTGCGCGAGGCGGGCATGTCGCTGGAGGCGTTGCAGGCCCAGGCCGGTCACCGCTCGATCGCCTCGACGCGGCTGTATCTGCATCTCGGCGTCGACTGGCTGGCCGACGAGTATCGGCGGGCCGCCGAAGCGATCGAGGCCCAGGCGCTGGTCGGGATGCCCCGATGAGCGCCGCAGCTGCTGCCGCAACGCGATCGACACGCCGACGCCGACGGCCGCGTCGCGGCGAGCGTGGACTCGGTCGAAGCCGACCTGGGACGAGATCCGCCGCCGGGCCCCGCGTCTGGTCGGCCACGATGACCGCCTACCTGGAACAACTCGCCGTGTCGTCGCGACCGGCGACGGTGTCGAGCAGCGTCGATGGTGTTGCGCCAGTTCGCTGTTCACCTGCACCGACCAGCGACCCGCGACTGCATCGTCGGTGGCCGCGATCGAGCGCCGCCACATCGAGGCCTACAAGATCGCGCTCGCCGCCCGCCCGGGACGCGACGGCGGCACCGTCGACCACCGAGACGATCCGCAACAGCCTCGGCATGCTGCGCACCTTCTTCGAGCGGATCATCGACTGGGACTACCCCGACGCACCCGACGCGTCCCGGTGTTCACCGGTGACATCCCCGACAGCCGACGAGCCGCTGCCGAAGTTCCTCGACGACCCGACCGCCGCCAAGTTCATGGCCGCCCTGGCCGTCGAACCGAACCGGCGGCGACGGCTCATCGTCGAGCTGTTGGCCCGCACCGGGATGCGCGTCGGCGAGATCGGCGGACTGCGCGACGACGCCATGTATCGCCTCGGCGACACCTGGTGGCTGCGCATCCCGATCGGCAAGCTGCACAACGACCGCACCGTCCCGCTGCACCCGATGCTCGTCGGGCTGATCAACGACTACCGGGCCTGGCGCGGACCCGACCGCCACCGGGCTCCTCGTCGAACGCGACGACCACCAACCCATCGACCCGCGCACCATCTACCGCTACGTCGCCGCCGTCGCCCGCCGCGCCGGCGTCGGCCACGTCCACCCCCACGCCCTGCGCCACACCCTGGCCACCCAATGCATCAACCGGGGCATGTGCCTCGAAGCCATCGCCGCGCTGCTCGGCCACCGCTCACCACGCATGACCCTCGTCTACGCCCGCATCTCCGACACCACCGTCGCCGAGCAGTACTTCAGCGCCACCCAAGCCGTCGAAGCCGCAACGCCACCACCGTCGCCACCGCCAGCCGACACCGAGCCGACGACGCCGCAGCTCCACCGGCGGCTCCTCGGCAACGGCCACTGCACCCGACCACTCGAGCTCGACTGCCGCTTCCAGACCATCTGCGAAGGCTGCGGCTTCTACGAGACCGGCCCCCAGTTCGTCACCATCCTGCGCCGCCAACGCGACGACGCCGCCGCCCACACCGACCACGCCCGCACCAAGCTCTACGACGAGCTGATCGACGTCATCAACGACGCCGACGACACAACGGCCCCAGAAACCAGGCCCCACGATCGCCTGAGAGCCGCGAACCGAGCACCCCGAGGCATCAGAGTGCGGACGATCAACCCCACCGAGGTCTTCCTCACCCCTCGACACCGATCCGCTCAACCTGCTTCGATGACCACAGCCCAGCCCCCGTGGATCACCCGTGTAACAGCGCTTCGAGGACGCGCTCCCGGCGGCCGATCGGCGAGGTAACTGACGGTGCCACCGGACACGACCAAGACCGGAGTGGGACCCTGTCCGTCACGATGAAGCTTCCAAGTGCTCACGACGTCGTACCAGACCAGCTGACCTCGCTCAGCGGCTGGGGAAGTCCGGAGACGGCTTCTCGACCGTTCGGCGGCGGATTGGAACGACGAATCAGGACTCAGGGCAACGAGGACCAGCGGGGCAAGCGGTGTGCCCGTGAATGGGGTCGGCTGAGCTTACGGGCCGGCGGGAAATCCTGGGGCCTTGGGAGGATTCCCGTGCTGCTGCGCGTCGACGCCCGCTTCGTGTCGTGCCTCCCACGTGCCGGCCAGCTCAGGGGGGCTTTCGGATGATCCCCTTCTGTAACTGCTGCGCGCTCTGATGAGAACAGCGACCATGGCCCCAACCACCACGATGCACAAGACGATGATCCAGATCATCACGTTTCTCTCCTTCGTTGGCTAGTCGGGGCGCTATCCGCCCCGGAGAAGTGCTCGAGCCGCGTGGGCGTATGCAGCGATCCGCTAGCCGGCCGATAGTTGTTCGAGACGATCAAGGCGCTCGTGCGGTCCTCGCACGGGACCGGCGAAGTGCGGCCGTCCGGCGCACTGGGCGTGTTGCAGCGATGGTGTTGCGGTGGCGAGCCGCCGCATGAGCGCGTACGGTCGTTGGAGCCCACGGTGTCCGTGCGGCGGGAGCTCGTTCGACATGTGGTCGACTGGGAGGTCGACGAAACCCGGCCAAGTCTCGACGGGGGTTGCGCGGTGAGGGTGCATGCTCAGTCTCCCCAGTCCGGGGTCTCGGCGGTGGTGCCGATCGAGCCCCGCCAGATCGTCCGCATGTCGGAGCCGTCGATGTTGGCGACGCGCAACTCGTTGCGGTCCCAGCCATTCTCGTAATACTCGAACACGACCTGGCTGCCGTCGGGCGACCAGTCGGAGTTGAACGCTCGGGCAGTCGGTGGTACGTCGAACAGTTGAGTGGGCTCGTCTCCGGTCACAGCAACGACCCACAGCGAAGAGCCGCCATTCTCTGCGCGCCCTCCGGAGAGCACCCGCCCACCGTCGGGCGAGAAGCGAGGGGGGCCGGGCCAGCTCACGTCGGGGCTCACACGCCGAGGTATCCCACCGTTGACGCTCCTGCCGAGGTTGAGTTTTCGCACAGCGACGTGTTGGTGCCGGGATCCGTGGTGATCGCCGTGGAGACGGCGAACGCCTGTGTCGAGCAGTTCGCCGAGACGCTGTGTCGTCCGACGGTCGTCGAATGGGCCGAGCTGTAGCCACATTCACCGACAATGTCCCTCGGCCCGGCGGTCCCGGACGCGGCCCCCTGGGTTATCCGGCGTCCTATTCGGATGCCTCCCGTACCGAGGTGTTCGTTCGTCGTCGCCGCTCACTGCTGAGCGACGCCAGGAGGAGTTGCCCGTGGGCCCGTGCGCAGGAGTGCACGCCACACAACGAGCAAGGATGGCGCCGCCGAGCGCTAAACCTCCTCGGGCACGAGGTAGGTCACGAAGTCGAGACGCTTGTTCTCGAGCGCATCCCACATGCTCGGTCCGGTGACTCTCCCGGAGAGGCCACCGATGTTCGCAAGCCTCCATTCGCCGAGGTCAGCGGAGCTGATCACCGGCGTCTCTGCCGGTCGTGTGTCGCTGCTGTCACACGTAGAAGAGGCCCCCACCTTGCGGTGGGGCCTCTTCTACGCACGCCGTCCGCAAGGACTACAGGCTGAACGTCACGAACCTATACGAGGGCGGCGCACTGACCGGTGGCCTTGCGACCGACGGTGTTGACGGCGCCGGGGACGAAGCCCCCGCCTGCCCGCGGCAGCAGGTCCGTGCAGTTGAGGTTGCGTCCGACGGTGTTCTGGATCACGCCCACGAACGGATCGGGATCGGTGTCCGTCTCGTGGATGCTCTGGAGTGTCACCGTGCGGCCGATGGTGCTCCACCCGATCAGGAAGAACTCCGGCGTGATATTGGTGACCGTGACGTTGCCGCCGATCGTGTCGCCCTTGATCGCCCACGGGTTCTCACCGTCGCCGCCGCCCGTCGCCGTGACGTTGCCGCCGATCCGCATGCCGCGCAGGGTCATGAGGGCGGCGTTGGTCGCCGTGACGTTGCGGCCCACGGTGATCGTGGTGTGGCCGGTCGGATCTGTGGTGCAGGGCACCCCGGCGGAGAAGCCGATGGCGTTCTCGGGCTGACAGCCCAGGACAACGAGCGCCCCGGCCCCGATGGTGATGTTGCGCCCGACGGCGATGGTCGCTGGGGACTCCGACCCGTCGAGCAGCGCGCCCGGAGCGACGTTGATGTTGCGGCTGACGTTGATCACAGCGTTGGGTGCCACCGTGCACGGCCCCGTCACCGTGATGCTGGTGTAGCTGCCCGAGGGGATGTCACCCCCGCTGCAGATGTACGCGCCGGACGCAGCGTGCGCTGCACTGCCCACTGCCACCGTTGAAACGGCTGCCAGAGCAGCCGCTACCGCCTTGTTCATTTCGAACCTCCCGCTCGCTGGTCCGGGCATCGTAAATGACGTCTGGTTAACACCAAGTGAGCTGCCAGGCCGGTGCGGGCGCGGCCTGGCAGCCTGGCGATCGAGGGTGCCTCAGAACCCCATCGGCGTGTCGGCGAAGAGGGGCGCGAGCTGGCTGAAGCGGCGCACGACGGTCGGCGCGGTCACCGCTGCTGGGGGCGATCGCCGCCACCGACGGGGAGGGAGATCGAGGCCGTTGGCCTGCGGGCAGCGCCCTCGTTGGTGATCCGTCGAACATCGCTAAGAATCGCAGAGCCCCTGTGCCGCGCCCTGGACCCCTATCCCGCACCAACCGCCCTCAGATCCGAAGCGCTCGATCACCGACCCGTAGCCGGCGTCCCGGCGTTCGAGGACGCTGGTGACTGACGCGCTGGTGAGTCGTTATCGGCTCCTGGGGTTCTGCAGCGCGAGCTTCGGGCCGGCGGAGCCGGCGAGAACGACGATCGCCAAGTTCGGCGCTGCGTCGGGCCCACAAGGTCACCGCGATCCCGACCGATGCTTGTTTGGTGTTCGATCGGCCCACGCGGGAGCGATGCGTTCGGTGGCGCCGGGGTTCGATGGCTGGTCCGTCCACAGTGAGCAGCGACGGGCATCAAGGAGCGGGCGGGAAGGTGACGGTGGCGACGGGATGGATCTGGGTGCCGTTGGCGAGCCAGGTGGAGCTGAAGCCGCCGCCTGCCCCGTTGATGCTGAAGTCGTTACCGATCTTGATGGTGTCGCCGAGGAGGTTGGTGAAGGTCCGGTCGAAGGCGCAGCACGGGGTCACGCCCGGGCCGGTGGTGAGGCTGCCTCGTGGCACGTAGGCCTCGATGGTGTGAGCCCGGAGGAGATCGGCGAGGGCGGTCGGGTCGGCGAGCAGGGCGTCGCGGTCCGCTGCCGGCATCGCTGCGAATGCTTGATCGGTCGGGGGCAGGAACAGCAGTGGGGTGGCGGCGCTGTACATGTCGGTGAGGCCGGCGGTCTCGATGGCGTCGATCACCGTGTGGAACGAGGGGGTGTCGCCGCTGGGCCCGATCAGGTTCTCGGGGTCCAAGGTGTGCAGGTAGTCGATGAGGCCGAGCTCGCTGGTCGGGGCAGAGTTGGCGACCCCCAACGCGAAGGTGTCCGTCGGGTCGTGTCCGAAGAATCCCCACACGGAGTCGCCCGGGACGACGTAGTTGTCCTCGTCCATGACGACGGTGTCGGTCGTGCCCTTCGCGGTCACGGTGACGTGACCGCCACCGGCCGGAGTGATGCCGGCGGCGAACCCGCCAAACGGGATGTCGGGGTTGACGACCTTGCCGGCCCATTCGTAGCTGAGGCTGGTCGCGCCGATCAGGTTGTTGAGCGTGATCGTGACCGGGTCGCTCGGGGCGGCACCCAGATCGACGGCCGCCTGCGTCTCGTCGATCACCAGCGGCTCGAGGCTCTTGTCGGCGATCTGGCCCATGAACGCCACGAGGTAGCGGTGACCGGCGACCATCGGCACGCTCAGCGGCTCGACAAGGGCGTCCGTCAATCCCTTGCCGGTCGGTGCCAGCGCGATCTGGTGCTCGCCTGGTGGCAGGTACAGGTAGGCGGTGACGTAGCCGACCGGCACGTTGACCTGCGACTGGCCGCCGTTGACGGCAACGGACCCATCGACGAACAAGTCGGTGCTCGGGCCGAGGATGTCGGCCAAGACCACGTGTAGCCGGGCCTGTGTCGCGCCGTCGGGCAGGATGGGGGAGCTGGTCGGAACGGTGGTGGCGGCCACGGTGGTGGGACCGCTGCGTGGCGTGGTCGTCGATGCGGTGGACGTGGCGACGGATGATCCGGTGGTCACGGTGCGCGCTCGTGTCGGTGCGTCGGTGCTGCTGCACCCGGCGACGGCGATTGCGGCGACGAGCGCGACGCCGATCATCGGGCGGCGGTGCCGGTGGTTTGGGTGGCTCATGATCGTCTCCTGTCTCGAGACCGGGCGTTGACCTGGTTCGCGACGGACGTTGAGCGATCTGCCGTTGCAACGCGTCAACAGTCCTTTCGCTGTTGACGATCTGCAACGCCGCGATCGCAGGATGGACCTACTGTTCGGGCAAGTCGCAGGAGCCGCAGATGCTGCTATCGGGTGCTCGGTCCCGTCGAGGTCGAACGTGATGGCGTCACGCTGGGCGTCGGAGGGCCGCAGCAGCGTCGACTCCTCGGCGTGCTGCTCGTCAACTTCGGTCAGGTGGTGAGCGCCGATCGCCTCGTCGATGCGCTGTGGTCCGATGACAGTCGACCCGAGGGCGCGTCACGGTCGGTGCCGACGTATGTGTCCCGCCTGCGAGCCGTGCTCGGCAACGGCAGCATCGTCGCCGAGGGCTCGGGCTATCGGCTCGACGCGAACGGCGGCCGACGCGATCTGGACGAGTTCGAGGAGTTGGTCGGCGTGGCGGATCGGTCGCTTCCCGATCGGGCGATCGACGGCTACGACCGGGCCCTCGATCTGTGGCGCGGACCGGCGTTCGGCGAGTTCACCGCCGAGTGGTGGGCGTTGGCCGAGTCGAGGCGGCTCGGGGAGATGCTGGTCGTGGCGAGAGAGCAGCGCGCCGCGGCCTTGATCGCGATCGGGCACCAGCATCGGGCCGTTGCCGACCTCGAAGGCCTCAGTGTCGAGCATCCGTTGCGGGAACGCCCGGTGAGCCTGCTGATGCAAGCCCTGTACGCCACCGGCCGGCAGGCCGAGGCGCTGCGCGCGTTCCACCAGTTCCGGAACCGCCTCGTCGATGAGACCGGCCTCGATCCGACCGCCGAGTTGGTCACGTTGGAACGTTCGATCGCTGGTGACGTCGCGTCACCGGTGGACAGCGGATCCGGTCGACCGCTCCGCGGGTACACCCTCCACCAGGCTGTCGGGGAAGGTGCGTTCGGTCGGGTCTACTCGGCGACCCAGCCGGGCACCAACCGCCGGGTGGCGATCAAGGCGATCCGCCCCGATCTGGCCGATTCGGCCGAGTTCATCCGCCGATTCGAGGTGGAGGCCCAACTGGTGGCCCGACTGGAGCACCCGCACATCGTCCCGCTCTATGACTATTGGCGTGAGCCGGGCGGTGCGTTCCTCGTCTTCCGGTTCCTGAGCGGCGGGACCGCCCGTGAAGCGGTGATCACCGGCGGTGCGTGGTCGCTCGCCCGCGTCAGCAGACTCGTCGAGGAGATCGGCGGCGCGCTGATCGCGGCGCACGCGGCGGGCGTGGCCCACAACGATGTCAAGTCCTCCAACGTGTTGCTCGACGACGACAGCGGCGCCTATCTGACCGACTTCGGGATCGCCGTGGTCGGCGACGACCGGGGCTCGGTGGACGATGCCGAGCGCAACGATGTGCGCAGCTTCGGCTGGATGATCTTCGAGCTGCTCACCGGCTCATCGCCGGCCGCGGGCGCGACGCGGTCCTCGCTCGCCCCCGGAGCGACACCGAGCCTGATCGGGCTGATGGTCGGGGTTCCCGAAGGGCTGAGCGCCGTGCTGACCAAGGCCACGGCCCCCGAGCGTGGCCATGCGTCGGTCGCCGATCTCCTCTTGGCGTGGCGGGCCGCGGTCGGACAGTCCGCTGGCGTGCCCAGGCCGGTGGCGTCGGACGAGCGGCTGGCCGCTGACTCGGCGCGGCGACTTGCGGCGCGACAACTCGTCCAGGCCACCGCCGCCGGCGTCAACCCGTACAAGGGGTTGCAGGCCTTCGACCAGGCCGACGCCGGAACGTTCTTCGGACGAAGTGAGGTCGTCGAGGCCCTCGTCGAGCTGGTCGCCGACCGGCCGTTCGTCACCGTCGTCGGTGCATCGGGCTCAGGCAAGAGCTCCGTGGTGCGGGCCGGTCTGATCCCCCGGCTGCGCCGCGACGGGTACACGGTCGCCACCATGACACCGGGGGACGCTCCGGTCGAAGCGCTCTGCGAGGCGTTGCGCGAGGTGTCGGTCGAGCCGCAGGCGAGCGGCGATCCGATGATCGTCGTCGGCAACGTCGCCCGCCACACCGAGCGCTTGGCGGTGGTCATCGACCAGTTCGAGGAGTGCTGGACGCGCGGCACGGCGGAACGCCGAGACGAGTTCCTGACCGCCATCGCCCGCGTCACGGATGGGGAACCGGCGAACGTGCGGGTGGTCGCGACGGTGCGCGCCGACATGTTCGACCGGCCACTCCAGCACCCATTGCTGGGCCACCAGTCGGGTGACGGCGCCTTCGTCCTGTCGCCCCTGTCACCGGCGCAACTCGATGACGCGGTGGTCCTGCCGGCCGCACGGGCTGGCGTGACGTTCGACGAGGGAGTCGTCGCTCACCTCGTCGCCGAGGCCGCGGCGCAACCCGGCTCGCTGCCAATGCTGCAGTTCACGCTGACCGAGCTGTACGACCGACGCGTCGACGCCACCATCGGCGCTGACGCCCTCGCCGCGCTCGGAGGGATGTCGGGCACGATCGGGCGCCGGGCCGAAGCTGTCTACGAGTCCGTCGGCGCCGCGGCGCAGGCCGATGCCCGCGAGCTGTTCGCCCGGCTGGTCATCCCCGGCGACGGCACTCCTGACACGCGCCGCCGGGCCCGCCTCGGCGAGCTGTCGCCCGGCGCTCGTGCCGTCGCCGCTGCCTTCGTCGACGCCCGCCTGCTCGTCACGGATCGCGAGCAGGCGACCAGGGAACCGACGGTCGAGGTCGCCCACGACAGCGCTGCTGTCACGATGGCCACGGCTGCGGCAATGGATCGACGACGACCACCGATGGCTCAACCAGCTCCAACACCTTGAGCTGGCGTCACGAGCGTGGGATGCCGGCGGGCGGGGCGCCGGCGAGCTGTACCGCGGCGCTCGATTGGAGTCGGCCATCGAGGCCCTCGACGTCGACGGCAGGACCGTGTCGGCCGGGGAGCGAGAGTTCGTGGAGGCGGGACGGACGGCACGAGATGCCGAGGTCCACACGGCGCGGCGATCGGCACGCCGGCTCCGTCGGCTCCTGATCGGCGTGGCTGCCGCACTCGTCGTCGCCATCGTCGCCGGCGCCTTCGCGCTCGTGCAGCGCCGCGAGGCCGCCACGGCCGCCGACCAAGCGATCGCCGCCGCCGACGCTGCGACCGCCGCCGAGCGCGAAGCCAAGATCGAGGCACTGGTCGGACGGGCCGTGTCGATGCGCACCACCCAGCGCGACACCGCCGCGTTGCTCTCTGTGGAGGCGTTCCGTCTCGCCGACACACCACGAACGAGATCCGCGCTGCTGTCGACGTTCACCGCCGACTTCGGGTTGCTCGACACGCAACGGCTCGACCAAGACGTCACGCTCCGGGGATCGTGATGCCCGACGGTGTGGCGGCCTTCGTCACCGACACCGACGGACGCGTCCGCCCGTACGACCTCGACACGGGGCAGCGCGGCGCGCCACTCCCGGCGCTCGGCGCGACCGCGGATCCGTCGTCGGCGCTCAGCGCATCACCCGACGGCCGGTTCCTCGCCCAGGTCGCCCGGACCTCCGTCGGCGCCGACACGGTCACGAGCACGATCGGGATCTTCGACGTGACGACCGCGGCCCTGGTCACTGGGCCGATCGAGGTCGACGGCCCGCTCGCCGCCCACGCTGTGTTCGGCGCTGGCGACCGCACCCTGTTCGTCGCGCGCGAGCCGGACCCGGCGGTGCTGCAATACGACACAGCCACCGGTGTCGAGCTCGGCGAGCTCGCAGCACTCCCCGCCGAGCCGACGCGACCCGTTCGCGCCGGCCCCCGCGCCCGGCGGCTTGGAACTGGCCGGCGACCGCCTGGTCGTCGGCTCGCGCCAGGGTGAGGTCCGCGTCGTCGACCCCCCCTCGCTGCAGGTGTTGTCGACCATCATCGCCCCGGCCGGCACCACCTCATCACTGCTCGCCGTCGGCGACGGGTCCGTCGTGGGCTCCGGGCCCGCCGGGGTCGTTCGCCTCGACATCGGGGCCGGATCGATCCTCTGGCAGCAGCTCGACCCCGCCGGGACCTGCGTGAACATGACCGTCATCGAGCCGACCGGTCTGGTGTACTGCGGCGACGAGTTCGGCCGGCTCCAAACGCGCGACCTGGCGACTGGCGAGCTGCGCCGAACGTTCGACGCCCAGAACGGGAGCAGCGGCTCGTTGTGGCCGGCCCGGGACGGCTCCGAGCTGGTCAGCTTCGCCAGCAACGAACCCCTCGTCGCCCGCTGGCGCGTCGACGGCAGTGGTCCGATCACCCGCCTCGCCGCCAAGGGCTGGGGAGTCAACACGTACAGTCCCAACGGCAAGCTGCTGCTCGCCGAAGTCGTCGACCCGCCGATCGAGCAAGTCGCGAACATGGTCCTCGACTCCGCCACCGGCGCCGTCGTCGCGTCCTTCAGCGGGGTCATCGGCGCCGGCTGGAAGGACGACGACACGCTCGTGGGAGCCGTGCTCTACGGCGACGGGATGCGGGGCGTCAGGTACCAGCTGTCGGGCGGAGAGGTGATCGCCGACGGCACGGTGTTCGACCGGCCCGACATGGCGGCCCTCGACAACGACGTGGGCCGCGCCCAACTCGGGTTCAACACGTCGGCATCCACATCCGAGGTGCGGACGATCGACACAACCCACCGGGTGGAACCGACGATCAAGATCGACGCCTCCCTCGTGTCGCTGGTGGCCACGGCGGACGGAACGCGGATCGCCGTCGGCACCGACAAGGGCATCATCGTCTACGACGGGTTCAGCGGCGCCGAGCGCGGCCGCATCCGTGGGAGCACCCTGCGCGGTGCGATCATCACCCCCGCTCGCCAGCTGTTCGTGTCCTCGCTCGGCGGTGAGCTCACCCTGTACGACCTCGACACCCTGCAACCGATCCGCACCTTCGGCGGCAGCCGCGGGTTCGTGCGCTACCTCACCGGCACCACCGACGGGTCGATCGTCGCTGCGCAAGGCGGCGACCGGCAAGTCATCCTGTACGACGTGGCGACCGGCACCCGCCTCGGCGACGCCATCCCCCTCGGCGACGACGAAACGGCGCTGTCCGCACTGTCGCCGGACGGCGCGCAGCTCGCCGTCGGTGGCGGCCCCCACGACAGCATCAAGATCTGGGACCTCGACCCGCGGCACTGGGTCGACGCGGCATGTCGGATCGCCGGCCGCAACCTCACACGCGACGAGTGGGACACCAACATCGGCGAGCTCGACGCATTCCACACCACGTGCCCCGACCTCCCCGTTCCGACGACCGCAACATCCTCCACCGGCTGACACCGGCCGGGCCTGGCCCGCTGTGCGTCACGATCCCTCGCGATCGTGCACATCGAAAGCGGTGCGATGGGCCGCTGCGATGTCCTCGAACCGCCTTCTCGTCAGCGTTCGGTACAGCCGGCGTCGCCGAATCGCCGGTGCAGAACGACAAGCGCCGAGGCGTCCGATACCACGCGCCCCCAATGCCCGACTCGCACCAGAAAGGGCGTCACCCAAGCGCCGGTGCTCCCGCCGGCCGTCGGCGAGAGGGTTGTCCGACAACGCGCGTCCGCTAACGCTCACGCGACCAAGGTGCTGGTTCAGCATCTCAGCAGACTGCATCGTAACGGCGTTGGACTCGATCTTAGCCTTTGGCAGCTCGAGAATTTCGAGGAGAATCAGGATGTCCGTCGTACCGACGACCTTCGCCTCTTAGCACGCTGGATGATAGAGAGCGAAAGGCGTTCACCGGCGACTGACCAGGAGATTGAGGAGCGAGTCGATGGATGGCGCGAGCGCAATGAATTCGTCGAGGCAGCGCTCGAGTTACGGGCGCTAGCGTACGTTGTTCTCCTCAACGCAGTCTTACTGGCGCATGAGCAACCGAAGCTTTCTGCACCCGCACGCTTGGAGCGGATGGTCGACTTCCTCGACAACAACGTCTACACACTCGCATTGCTCTATTTCCATATTTCCGCTATTGGGCTTGGCTCGGCTCCAAGGCGGTTTTTTAAAGGACTAATGACGCCGTCGGACCAGAAGCGGCGCCCGTGGGCGGGGGAAGGCGGAATCCAGTCCGACTGTCGCAACGTCTCATGGGACATGTATCATTTGCAGCTAGCGGAGATGGCCTTCATTCCAGACCCCGATGACTCGGCCGTCATCAACATTCCAACCTTGCTCACATTTGATCGGGGTTTGTCCGAGATCGCCGACACGCTTCCGCTTTCAGCCCTTATTGTCCGGCCGATTCCGCACATGCCTATCGCGTTTCGTCCTGGTGCGAAGGAGAGTGCTAAGCACCTCGAGGGCATGCTTCATCCGGACCGAATCCAGCGCCGCGAGCTCGTACGGCCCTCGGTCGACCTGGCTGACGTGCGGCTTGGCCTCGAGGAGCGAGCTTCGGTGGTTCTGCGCTAGCGAAGGCGCTAGCGACGGAACTGCGCAGCGCCAGACCGTGGTCCTAGAGCGCACCGAACGACGGCGCGGAGTGGCGTTCCAGGCCTCGCAACTGCGCCCCGAGCCGTCAATCTGGCGCCGCCTACTCGATCGGGCAGAGCTTCGTCGATCAGGCCTGTGTGGTCTGGCTGAACGGGGGCGGTCCGAGGATCTCGATGCCACCATTCTTTGTGGCCGAAGCCTGCACGCGGCCCATGTCAACTGGACCGGCATCGGTACCGCGATGGTCATCGTTCGCGACAGGCTCGCTGGCGTCCCAGTAGAACGCCTGGCAGCAGCCGGGCGTGTGAAGGCAGAGCAGTCGAGCTCCGTCGACGCCGGAGACCTTGAAGGCGTGGGGAACGCCTCGTGGAGCGCTGGCGATCCCACCGGCGCTGATCGTGTGTTCTCGTCCGTCGAGGTGCATGAGGATCTCACCCTCCAGCACGATCATCGTCTCGTCCGAGTCAGGGTGGAGGTGCAGCGGCGTGACCTTGCCGTGGTCCATCCGATCCTCGAAAAGTAGAAATGCGCCATCGGTCTGCTCCGCTGTCGCCTTCCAGATGTGGAGGCCTCCACCGAAGAACCAGCGTCGTTCGCCTTCCTCGGACGCTCGAACCAAGGACTCCCGGGCGGTACTCGAGCTCATGGCGCTACCTGCTTTCATGGGACACGAGTCCCATGACGACAGTGACATACCATGAAGATGATGTCAACGCCGTACGAGGCCGGCGGCCGTGCCGCACAGAAGGCTCGCACCAGGAACGCGCTTGTCGCCGCCGCTCGCGATCTTGTCGCCGCCGGCGTCACGCCGACGGTCGAGGACGCCGCCGCCGCCTCCTCGATCTCGAGGACCACTGCGTACCGCTACTTCCCGAACAAACGAGCACTGCTGCTCGCTGCGCATCCCGAGATCGCCGCCACCTCAATGCTCCCGGCGAACCCGCCTCAGGACCCGGCGGGACGTCTCGACGCCGTCGTCGTCAACTTCAGCGCCATGATCCTCGACACCGAAGCGCAGCAGCGCACGATGCTGCGCCTCTCGCTCGAAGCCGACACCTCCGAACGAGGGCCACTGCCGCTTCGCCAAGGGCGCGCGATCGCATGGATCACCGAGGCGCTCGACGGTGTCCGCCCCGAACTTGCCGACGAGCCGTTCCACCAGCTCGTACTCAGCATCCGCGCCACGATCGGCATCGAAGCAATCGTCTGGCTCGTCGACATCGCCGGACTCTCGCGGAGCGACGCCGTCGAACTCACCCGCTGGTCCGCACAGGCACTCCTCCAGCGGGCCACCACCACCCCACCCCCAACCCCCAACCAAGCCGGAACGAACCGCCGCTCCCAACGATGAGCACCAACCGATCGGAACGCGCGTCACCGGAGCCACACCCCCGACACTCAAACAGCCGGCGATTTCGGTCGCCAGTCACTCGGGGGAAACGCCGTCCTTCTCCGATGGTCGAGGTCGGTGGTCCTGGTCGACGGTCAGCTGCATGGCGCGTCGAAGAGGGCCAGCTCGTCTCTGCCCGGCGTCTCGAACAGCGCCGCCCAATCGTCCAGGTGAGCGCGAGTGATGGGCGCAGCGTCCCACGGCGGCTCAGCGTTTCGCGCCTGGATCCGTTGCCACAGCTCCTCGTGAGGCACGTCGAGGTAGTGGAGCTCGACGCCAACTCCGAGTTCGCGGGCCGCGGCTCGGAGCTCGTCTCGCTCAACCCGTGCCCACAGCCCGAAGTCGACGACAACGCTCACGCCACGGCTGAGGATCTCTTGGGCGATACGCCAGAGTTCGCGCTCCACCTTTTCGTTGGTCGATGCATCCCAGGGGGTCGCGCCGAGGGCCCACAACCATTCGTCCTTCGTCAAGCGCACTGCGCTCCGGTCAGCGGCCAGCTGCCGTGCGAGTCGCGTCTTGCCGGCTCCGGGCAACCCGCAGGTGAGAATCAACCGGACCTCGCTCACACGGCCTAGCTAAGCGCCGCGCGGCGGCAAGGACCAATGTCGTCGCGCAGCCCACGATCATCTCGGACGTCGCGAGCGGGCTACGCCCAGCGATCGCGGACCAGGAGCAGCCGGCGGCTCGAGGAGTGATACCGGACGCCTGCGAACGCCGCAGCCCGGCGATCTCGGACGCGCCGCCGGGATCGGTCGCTCGTGGTTATCGGACGGATCAGGCACCGCCGGGGCTCTGGTGCGTCGGGTGCGTTGCGGTCGTGCAGGTTGAGGTACGTTCCTCCCCCAACAGGGGGAACTTGGTCGACCAGAGGCAGTCTGGCGCCGGGGCGGCGGCGTGCCGGCCCGTTCGCATTGGGCGGGCCCGCAGAGCCACCGGCCCGCGCTGGCCGTGTCCCCGACACATGCGGCAGCGCCGCAGAAACAAGGGGGCTTCGGCCGATGGATGAACTGGACTCGACGGAGACCGTGCAAGACGGCGTCACCCGACGCCGCATGCTGCTGGCGACGGCGGGCGCCATTGGCGCCGCCGCCCTGCTGGCGGCGTGCGGGGACGACGACGACACCAGCGGCGGTGCGGCGCCGACGACGACGGGCGGTGGTGGCGCAGCGACGACATCTGGGGGTGGCTCGGCGACGACCGCGGCCGGTGGCTCGGCGACGACCGCGGGCGGCGGCGGCACGGCGACCACCAGTGGTGGTGGTGGCGGCGGCGAGACCGACCTCGCCAAGCTGCTCGGCGTCGAGGAGGCCAGCGCCGGCAAGGGCCAGACGATCGAGCTGGGCGCCGTGCTGGCGCTCACCGGCACGGGCTCGTTCTACGGCAAGACGATGAGCCGCGGCCTCGACCTCGCGGCAAAGCACATCCAGGAGCTCGGTGGGCCGACGTTCGCCTACACATACCTCGACCACAAGTCGGGCGACGCCGCGGCCGGCGTGCAAGCGATGGCCGAGATCGTCTCGAAGGGCATCCAGGCCAAGTTCGCCTCGTACACCGACGACATCGGATCGATGCTGTCGTCGACGAAGGAGAACAAGGTGTTCACGCTGGACGGCGGCGGCGGCACCAGCATCTTCGGGCAGGGCCAGCCGTACTTCTGGGGCACTCGGGCGATCACGCCGAACGACCCGATGCCCGGCCTGTTCAAGTGGACCAAGGAGACCTACCCGGACGCCAAGACGGTCGGCATCGTCCAGTGGGACCTCGGCGCGGACAACAACAAGAAGACGAGAGACGACGTCCTCGCCAAGATCTCCGCCGGCGGCTACGAGTTCAACAACCTCTACGAGCTGGTCCCGATCGGCGGTCAGGACTTCTCGCAGGTGCTGCCGAAGGTCAAGGCCAACGAGCCCGACCTCCTGCTGGTCGTGGTCTACGGGCAGGACCCGGGGTCGTTCGCCAACCAGGCGTCGACGGCCGGCCTCAAGGCGATCCGCATCGGGTTCGAGTTCACGCCGGACGGCCTCAACGCGTCCAAGGGCACCTACGACTCGGACGGCTACACGTTCTCGTACGACTACTTCGACGCCGAGAACCCGCTGAGCCCGCTGGCCAAGAAGATGGTCGAGGGTTTCAAGGCCGACAACGGCGAGAACCCCGACTTCTACGCCGCCAACTTCTACGAGAACGCCTTCGTGATGTGGGAGGTCATGCGCCGCATCTGGAAGACGGATCCCAAGGCCAAGATCACCGGCGAGGCCCTCGACAAGGCGCTCCAGGAGAACCTCACCGTCGTCAGCGTCTACGGCGGCGACGACTCCACGATCGGCACGTTCACCCTCGACAAGACGACGCACTCGGTCATCAAGCGCCAGATGGGCGTGTTCGAGTACAAGGGCGGCAAGGTCACGCCGAAGGCGTTCTTCGGCATCGGCGGCGCCGACTACAAGCCAGCCTGACCGACCGACCGGACGACAGCGGCGGTGGCGGGCCGCAACGATCACCGAAGCGACGGACCAGACTCCCGTAGGGACGACTTCTGTCCGTCGGCGACCAGGACCGGTGGCTCAACACGGTCACCGAGGTGTGCGCCGTTGGCGAGGCGACAGGATCACCGGCCTGGCGCGAGTTCGAGTCGCATCTCTTCCCCACCGACCGGGCTGATGAACCCGACGGATCAATACAGCGCGCACCCTCGGCGGTCGTGTGCAGCTCGACCCGTTGGACACCCAGGCGACCGCGAACAGGTCGGCGATGAGCACCGACGACCACGACCTGTGCCGCTCGACGCGCCCGTTCGTTGGCAACTCCCGACCGTAAAGGGCGTAGCCCTTTACGATCACAACTAGCGCCGCAGGCGGCGCTTATGAGCTGGAGATCGTCTTCCAGGCCGTCGCACCGGACTCATTGGTGAGGATCGGCAGGTCGGCAGGCTTCTGCATCGCGACCAGTGTCGGCCGTGCAGCGACGGCGAAGACGTTGTGCTACTCGCTCGGTGTGACGTATCCGTCTGCGCTGGGCGTTCCGTCGGGCTTGAGGTAGGGCCGGATGGTGAGCGTGGCGGGGGCCGAGCAGGCTGCCCAGCGCGGATGCCGCAAGACCCGCGACAGTGTCGGGTGCGAGGCGGCGATGTAGACGAGCGCGGTGGCCTGGGCGTTGTCGGTGCAGCGCCGATGATCACCATGCCGCCGTAGGAGTGGCCGACCAGCACGATCGGGCCGGCGACCGTGGCGAGGAAGTCCTTGGGGCGCCGTGGACGAGCACGATCGTCGGCTTGGGCGCGTCGACGGGACGCATGCTCCTCGCATTGCCGCCCCGGCAAAGCGCTTCGGTCGACTGGCCGGTACTGTTGGTCGCACACCTCTTGGAAGAGTCGCCTCGCTTGGGCTGGACGGCCGTTTCGGTCTCGTCGCCCTCCGCAGGCTCGACGTCTCGACTGAGCTGACCTGAGGAGCTCGTCGTGATCGGTCTGGTCATCGTGGATCGTGGCGCCGAGATTGGTGTTCGTCCGAGCTCGCCGCCACCGGCGTTCCGACCGATGCGGTGGGCAATCGGGCTTGGTTCGGCCGGGATCGCTACGGCGGTTGTCCGATGATCTCACTGGACGAGATCGTGTGGCTCGGCGGCCCTCGCGGGAGTTCGGCGTGACTGGCCAGTCGCGATTGCCCGGCCACTCCTCGGACGACGCCCGCATGATCCTCCAGGCGCATGTTCGATCGGCGGAGCGCACGGTGGATGGGGTGCCGCGGATCGCGTCGAACCAGTCATCGCGCGAGGAACCGAAGCCCGACGAGGAGCTCGTCGAGATGCTGCGCAGCATCAGCCGGCGCGACGACGCCTCCGGGCAGCTCGACAGCGCGTCGCTCGGTCGTTGCCTCGGCTGGACGTCCACGAAGACAGCGGCGTCGATCGACGATGCGAAAGGTCGGCTGCTCGTCTGGGCCATCCGGGTGAGTGGCTCGAGCTTCGAAGACATCGAGCTCACGGTGCAGGGCCGAAGGTTCCTTCGGTCGGCCGCGAGATGAGGTCGGCGACGTGACCGTCCCGAGACGCATGCTCCGTCCGCGCGCCACCTGCCGGCGCGGGCGCGGTTCGCTTCCGACGCGTCGAGCCGGCGAGCTCGTGACCGATGTCTGAGGGCGCGATGGGGCAGATGCAGGTCGTCGATCGCGATCACCGCGCTGGCGGCAGCGCTGTCTCGATGCTGCGCCGTGAGACACTGGTGTCGCACCGCCGCCTGGAGCGCAAGCTCGGTCTGATGTCGGGAAGTCTCTCGGTGGCCGACTACGGGTCGCTGCTCGTCGGGTTCGCATCGGTCCACCAGACGCTGGACGACGAGATCGCTGGCCAGCTCCGGCTTCTGCCGGAGGGGGTGCTGGCCGAGGTTGGTTCCGTTGAGCGGCGACGGATGCCAGCGCTGGCTGTCGACCTCGACCGCCTCGGCTTGTCCCTGCCCCGTCCTGTGGCGTTTCCGCTGACGTCGGTGGCGGGAGCGTTCGGAGCCTTGTACGTGAGTGAGGGTGCGACGCTCGGCGGGCGCGTCATCGCACGTCACATCCGATCCGTGCTCGGCCGCGACGTCCCGGTCGTGTTCTTCGAGTCGTCCGGCGTCGATGTGGACGCCCGTTGGTCCTCGTGTCGGGCGGTGATCGACCGGGGGCTGGTCACCGCGTCCGACCGGTCCGAGGCGGCCCGAGTTGCCGTCGCCGTGTTCGACCAGTTCTCGAAGGTGCTGTGCCGATGACCGCCACGTGGATCGCCCCCGTCGATCTGGACAACTGCGCCAGCGAGCCGATCCACACCCCGGGGTCGATCCAACCGCACGGTGTCCTGATCGCCGTGACGGAGCCGGACCTCCTCGTTGCCGTCGTCTCCGCAAACGTTGCTGCCTGGTTCGAGATCTCGCCGGACGACGCCATCGGTCGCCCGCTCGGTCAGCTCATCGGTGAGGACGGTGCGGCGATCGTCGACCGGGTGCGGGGCGTGGACTGGGTCCAGCGATTCGACGAGGTCGCCATCGCCCATCGGTCCGGTCCGCTGATCGCCACCCTGTACAGGTCCGGCTCCTACCTCGTCGTCGAGATCGAACGGAACCGGCTCGACGGCACGCCGCACGCAATGGTCGTGCGGGAGGCGGCGATGGCCCTGCAGGCGTGCCGCAGTGTGGTCGACGTCGCACATGCCTCGGCCCGGTGGGTCCGCTCGTTGGCCGGCTTCGACCGGGTGATGGTGTACCGCTTCGACCCCGACTGGAACGGCGAGGTCATCGCCGAGCACAAGCGCGAGGACCTCAACACGTTCCTGGGGCTGCACTACCCAGCGTCCGACATCCCTGCGCAGGCTCGCGAGCTGTATCGCCGCAACTGGCTGCGACTGATCCCTGACATCGGCTACACGCCGGTGCCACTCGCGCCGGCGGTCACCCACGACACGTCTCGACCCCTCGACCTGAGCAGCTCGACCCTGCGCAGCGTGTCGCCGATCCACATCGAGTACCTCGGCAACATGGGCGTCGGTGGGTCCATGTCGGTCTCCATCGTGATCAACGGCGAGCTGTGGGGGCTCATCGCCTGCCACCACTACTCGGGTGCGCACCACGTCAGCGTCCCGGTCCGCAACGCCGCCGAGTTCCTCGCCCAGCTCATCTCACAGCGGATCGCCGAGACGCTGGATTCCGACGTGCGCTCGCGGACCATCGAGCTGACGGCGATCGCTGACCACGTGGCCCACGCGTTCGCGGCGGCGCGGCGCAGCGACATCGACGAGGTCCTCCACACGCACCAGGCCGACGTCCTGGCCCTCGCCGGGGCGACGGGTCTCGTCCTGCGGGTGGACGGGGCGACGATTCGACTCGGGGTCACCCCGTCGGACGATGTCGTCGACCGCATCGTGGCGTGCTGGCCCGTCGAGCACGAGGTGTTGCAGACCGACCGGCTCAGTGAGCTCTGTCCCTCCGTCGTCGCCGACCCCGAGGTGGCCAGCGGAGTCATGGGGTTTGCCTTGATGAACGACCGCAGCGAGCTCGTCGCATGGTTCAGGTCCGAGCGCGTCCAGTCCATCGATTGGGGCGGTGATCCGCACAACGCCAAGTTGGGCGCGGCCGAGGGCGACGGATGTCCGTCTCAGCCCCCGCAAGTCGTTCGACCTGTGGCGCGAGATCATCTGCGGGCGAGCCGAGCCGTGGGAGGACAGCGCGCTCCAGGCCGCTCAGCGGTTCACCCGCCACCTTGGTGCGGCACTTCTCCGGGGCGAGCGTGACTCGGCGTCGCTGGCCAAGGATCTGCAGCGCGTGATGCGGCCCGACACCCTGCCGTCGCGCGCTGGCTACGTCTTCTCGGTCTTCGCGCAGTCACCTGGACGTGGCGAGATCGGCGGTGACTGGTACGACGTGCTGGAGATCGACGGCGACCGCATCGCCGTGATCGTCGGCGACATCGCAGGCCACGGCCTCGTGGCTGCCTCCGTGATGGCGCAGGTGCGCAACGTCCTGCGTGGGTACCTCGCCGAGACCGCCGCGCCAGCCGAAGCCCTCGAACGTCTCGACCGCTACATGTTGGCCAACCTCCGCAACTCCACCGCCACGGTGGTCTGCGCGATCATCGACTCGACCTCGTCGATCGTCAGGATCTCCCACGCCGGTCACGTCCCGACGCTCCTCGTCACCGCCCACGGAGCCGACTTCGTCCCGCTCGACGGCGATTCGATCCTCGGCTTTCAGGCCAGCGAGCGGACCGAGCGGGTCGTCAAGCTCGGCGCCGGTGACACCCTCGCTCTCTACACCGACGGCCTGGTCGAGACCCGTCACCTCTCGCTCGACGATGGCCTCGCCCTCCTCCAACAGGAATCCGCCGACCTGCTCGCCGGCCGCCTCACCGAGCACCGAGCAACTGAGCTCGCCACACGACTGCTCCGCGAGCACCACGACGACGACGTCACCATCCTGCTCGTGGGACGCCTCGCCGACACCTGACCAACGACAGCGCTCACCGTCGATACCACGGTGCAGGACTCCTGGCCCCCACCTCCGACTCGTCGCCACGTCTGCGCCGGTTCATCGCTGCCCTACACCCGGCCGCGCTGTAGACGGGGGCTCACCGACAAGGACCGCACGGCTCTCGAGCAGCTCCTGACACAGCGCGCCGCCGACCTCGACGCCAAGAAGTAGGCACGCCGCCGCGCCGGCGACGGCACCCGCTCATCCGCTGGGCCAACCCACCCGACCAGACCTTCGTGACCTCGTTGGGCGTACGCAGCCCTGGTACTGGACACCGTCGGTTGTGTGGTTGGAGGATCTATCTCGCAGGACGGTGAGCAACCCTCCAGCGGGGCTTGACACTTTGCTGCGGCGGCGCGATAAAGGCTGCGTCCTGAGTTCGGCAACCTCGGAGAGGAGCACCTCGATGGCTGATCCCCGGCCAACCCGGCGATGTCCCCGACCCCCGACAGCCTGTGAGCGCTGACAACGACGAGGAGTCCTCGTCTGCGTCGCGCTGGCCGGTGTCGTTCCCTGACGACAACGCCGCGTTGTACACCGTCGGGCAGGTGGCGTCGATGCTGGACGTGCAGCCGGCGTTCCTGCGCCGATTGGACGTCGAGCAGGTCGTGCAGCCGGCGCGGTCGCCCGGCGGACAACGCCGCTACAGCCGTGTCGAGATCGACCGCATCTCGGCGGTCGCCGGCCTCATGAAGAACGGCATGACGCTCGCCGGGGCGAGCCGCATCCTGGATCTCGAACAACAGGTCTCGAACCTGCAGCGTCAGCTCGACGACCGAGCCGACTGAACGGCCCGGCACCTGCCGGCATCACGTATCCCATGGGGCGTGTTCCAACGCGCCCGCTCGCGGCCCACGCCGCCCGACACCGGAGGTCAGTGATGAATCGTGATCTCATCTGTCAAGAGCAGGAACGAGCTGTCGATCAACTCGTCGACGAATTGTCAGCCCGGGTGTGGCGCCTGCGGACCCTCATCGACGGCACCGCTCAGCACGGCGACCCCGTAGACCGGGTGCGCACGGCCGCTGACGAGTTGGTGGCGCGGATGTCGCCGTGCGGCCCGGACTCGGTCGCCGCAGCCGACCAGATCGTCGCGGCACTGTGGGCCGACGAGTCCAGCCGCCACATCAGTGACGACTGGTGGACCACACCACTGGGCTGCCTCGTGCAGCGGGTCCGGGCCGCAGCCACCCACGACGGTGTCTCGTGTGCTCCGATCAGCGTCGCGATCGCGAACGACGGGGAGGCCGTCACGGCCGTGCTCGCCGGCGAGTTCGATCTCGCCGCGACGGGCCCGGTGCGCCAGGCCCTCGAGCCCCACCTCGGGTCCCGTGTCGGCATCGATCTCAAAGCCATCGAGTTCCTCGACTCGTCGGGCCTCTGCTGTCTCCTCACGCTTCGCCGCGACGCCCACAGGCGGGGCGGCCACATCTCCATCGGCGCCACGTCGCAGGCTGTGCGGCGGCTCGTCGAGCTCGCCGGCCTGCCGCCAACGGTCTTCGACGACGGACCTCTCCATGTCGCAACGCCGAATGACGACGGGCCCGCCGACGCGATGCCGCTCGCCGGGCGGCGCCGGCCGACCCAACCGAGAACCGCGACACGGGACGTTGCTTCCGCAGCCCTGACTGCGGGTGGTTGTCAATAGCCAAGGCAAGAACGGCGAGCGGGGCGGTCGTCGTGGCCGTCAGCGATGCATGTCAGGAGGCTGTTCGATCAATGGCAGATGGTCGCGACGCGAAGAAGACCGCTGGTCAGATTGGAGATGGGTGAGCCTCGTCGCCGATCTCGAAGATCCCTGCGAGGCCGGCGATCTCAAGAACGTGCAACACCACTGGCGGTGGGTTGATCAGCACGACGCGACCGCGCTTGCCGAGTCGTTGCGTGGCCTCGCAGAGCACCTTGATACCTGTCGAGTCGATGAACGTGAGCTCGGCGAGGTCGAGCCTGACGTCACCGCCCCGTGACGTCAGCGGGTCGAGAGCAATGGCCAGCGTCGAGGAGCTGGCGGCGTCGAGCTCACCTGAGAGGTGGAGCAGCGTGGGCGGATCGGCGTACACGGCGAACGGCACCAACCAATCGTCGTCCCGAGAGCCGTCGCGATCCTCGGTCATCCCATCTCCCCTCACGTGCGCTGCAAGTCGTGCTGCGCCACCATTGTCGGGGGCGACGAGGCATGCCTCAGTCGTAGAAGGTACTACGACGTGCGGCGGACCGTGCTCGGAAGTGCGCGCGACGGTTCGGCGGCTTCGAAGCGGGTATTGACCGGTCGTGAAGCGTCGGACTCGCCGGGCCTGATCGGAGCAGTGTCGGCGTGGCTCGTGGTCGATGACCAGTTCGAGGTCAGCGTGAATGGAACGCAGGCGCTGCAAGCAGCCCGCCACAGCCTCCGACACCGGCTGGAGGCCTGGGGCTGCGCCAATGTGGACGATGTGGTGTTGGTGTTCTCCGAACTGGTGACGAATGCGGTGGTGCACACCGCAGCTGCCTCACGGACTGTCATCACCCATGAGTCGGGTGCCGTACGACTTGCGGTGCACGACTCGTCGAACACGGCTCCAAGGCTCCGGACCGACAGCGGCCCCGGTGGCTGGGGACTGCGGATCGTCAGCTCACTCAGCGCCAGCTTCGGCTGGGAGCAGACCGACGACGGCAAGACCGTCTGGTCCGTCGTCGCCTGCGGTCAACACGGCATCCACGAACCTCCGGCAGCCAATCGCGTTTGACGTCAACTGAGCCACCACCGAGGGTGTGGTTCACGTGTCGGAGTCAGCTGGCGCGTGAGGTGACGACGTGAAGTGGGTCGATGGGCTCGCCGTCGACGAGCTCGGCGAACCGGTCGCAGGCGATCGACCACATCTCGCCTTGCACGGTCCCGACGAATCCGTCGCCGAAGCCGACGTCGCCGCCACCGCCCGGACGCTCGCCCTCCTCGCCCTCGACCTGTGTGGGCTGACTGAGCGAACCGCCGTCACCGATCCGACAGGCCGCGCCACTCGACGAGCAACATGGTGGCGTCGTCACGGAGCTCGAAGTCGGCATGCTCCAGGACGCTGTGGCCGAGACGACGGACGGTCTCGGCACATCCCAATCCTTCTGCGTCAGTGCGCCGGAGCAGATCGGCGAGCCGTTCGAAACCGAACCGCGAGCCGCCTTGACGTCCGCCTTCGACGAGTCCATCCGTGTAGAAGAGCACCCGGTCCCGGGGTTGCAGCTGAACGGTCTCGACGGCCGTCGGAGCGACCTGCAACCTGTCGAGGCCGAGCGGCGGCCGCGGCGCACATTGCAGCTCGCCGACGACACCGCCGTCGCGGACCAGCATCGGTAGTGGATGTCCGGCGTTGGCCCAGGTGAGGGAGCCGGTCGACGTTGTGAGCTGGGCGACCTGGGCGGTGACGAAGTCACCGGCGAAGTCGACTCCGATCGCCTCGTCGGCGGCGCGTAGGCGTGCGGCGAGACCGAGATCGATCCGTCGCGCACGGCGCAACGCGGCCATGGTCAGCGTCGACAGCAGCGCGGCGTGGAGGCCGTGACCAACGGCGTCGTAGATCACGAGGTCCAGGACGTCGCCGTTGAGTGAGTAGTCGAACCCGTCGCCACCCACCTCGTACGCAGGTTCCACGAACCCGGCAACCTCGGCCGACGGCACCGATGACTCGAGCGGTGGCAGCTGTTGCCATTGCATCTCGGCCGCCAGGTTCATCTCTCGGCGACGCCGCCGCAGCGCGTAGTGGTCGGTGTGGGCGCGCTTGCCGACCAGCACCTCACCGGCGAGCGCGGCAAGCGCGTCAGCTTGGCGACGGTTCTCGTCGGTCAACTGCTCAGCGAACGCGAAGCGCAGCACACCCAGCCGTTCCGTCCCATCGACCAACGGGATCCAGCGATGCGGATCTGGCTCCTCGGACTCGATCGGATGCGTTCGGGCGAACGCCCGCCCGGCCGTGGTCGTCGCCACGTCGAGCGCAGGGCGCGGCCCGTCGGGGGCGCCCTCGCCGTCAACATCGATCGGCACCAGGACCAGCTGTCCGTAGTCGATCACCCACATCGACACATCAGTTGCGCCGATCGCCCGGCCGGCCTGCCGCACGAGATCGCCGACTCGGTCGGCGGGCAGCATGTGGGACGCGGCCAGCGACGCAGCAAGGACGTCGGACGCGTCCGCCAGCTCCCGGTACCCCGGCACGAGGCGCAACTCGTCAGCGTTCGCGCCCATTCCCGGGAGCATGGCACGTGCCCACCGAGAAGGTGTCCGCGACGAACTCGTCGACCGTGGGTCGACGAGGCAACGACCTCCGTTGTCAACGCTCGAGATCGACGTCGCTGTCGGTCTCGACGTGACGGGTCCGCTCGACGTCATGTCTGTCGCGTCCAGCGGGACCGAGGACGTCCGCCCGACAACGCGCGGTGCGAGGCCGAAAGGCGCCGACCACCGTCGAATCCTCGCAACGAGCAGGAGCGCCCTCGGGCACCCCCTCGACCGCCGGCGCCGGGCACACCCTGGTCGGCGGCGGACAGCGGATCGGTCGACGCCTCCGTCGGCGACCCACGGCCTGAGACGGGGACCGCTCAACTTGCGGGTCGAGGAACCAGAGGGTTCACGTTCCGGGCGCGGACGCCTGGCCGTCGGAGGACGGTCAATGGCTCCGGTGCGAAGGAGCCTTGGCCTGCCCGACACCGATCTGCCCGCTGCAGGTATACGCACCAGGTCGACGGCCAGCTGAGCTGGCCTCCTACTGGAGCGGGTGACGGGAATCGAACCCGCACCACCAGCTTGGAAGGCTGGGGCTCTAGCCGTTGAGCTACACCCGCGAGGTGGGCGCTCAGGGTAGCGGCCGAGCTGTGATGGCCAGGCGCCGGTACGTTCGCCGCTCGTGACCTGGCAGCTGGCGGCGCTCGTGCTGGGGGTCGTGGCGACGCTGGTGCCGTTCGGTCGCCTGCCGGGGTGGGCGATGGCGGCCGTCGTCGCCGTGGTGGCGCTGGTCGCCGGCGTGGTCGACGCGTCCGATCTGCACGATGCCCTCGACGCGCTGGCCTCGCCGCTCGGGTTCCTGCTCGTCGCCGTGCCGTTGGCCGTGGTGCTCGACGAGCTGGGCTTCTTCGCCGCCGTCGCCGCCATGGTCGACGGCGGCCGGCACCTGCGGCTCGGGCTCTGGGCACTGGCCGCCGCGGTGGTCATCCTGTTCAACCTCGATGCGGCCGTCGTGCTGCTCACGCCGTTGTACGTGCGCATCGCCCTGCGCCACGGCGACGACCCGCTCGCGCTGGCCTTCATCCCGGCCCTGATGGCGTCGTTGGCATCGACGGTGCTCCCCGTCTCGAACCTCACGAACCTCGTGGTCGCCGAGCGGCTCGATGTCGGTGCCGGCGACTTCCTCGTGCATGCCGCACCGGCGGCGCTCGTCGCCGTGGCGGTGGGTTGGTTCGGGTACCGCCGCTGCTTCGCCGCGCCGGTCGGGAGCCCCGGCGTGGTCGACGAGGTGGACCGCTCGGCCCTCGTCATCGGCCTCCCGGTGGTGGTGTGGCTGCTCATCGGGTTCACGGTGGGGGAGCGGCTCGGCGCGCCGGCGTGGACGATCGCGGCGTCCGCGCTGGTCGTGCTGATCGTGATCACCCGCCGGCTGCCGTGGCGCGCCGTGCCGATCGGACCGGCGGTGCTCGCCCTGGCCCTCGGGACGCTCGCCGTGGCCGCCGCGCCCGACCTCCACCTCGACCGGCTGTTCGCCGTCGACGGGCGCGCCGGCGAGGCGGCCGTGTTCGGCGCGGCCGCGCTGGGCGCCAACGTGATGAACAACCTCCCGGCGACGGTCGTGTCGCTGCCCTCGCTCGCCGCCCACCCCGACCGGGTGTGGGCCCTCCTGCTCGGGGTCAACCTCGGCCCCCTGCTGTGGGTGACCGGCGCGTTGTCGACCCTGCTGTGGCAGTCGACGCTCTCCCGGCTCGGCCATCCCGTCAGCGCGCGGCGCTATGCCGCGGTCGGGTGGACCGTCGGCGTGCCGGCCCTCGTGGCCGCGTTCGTCGTCCGCCTCGTGATGGCGTAGCTCAGGCCGTCGGCAGCGGCCACGAGCGCACGGTGCCGTCCTGCGACGACGTGACGGCGCGCGTGCCGTCGGCGGTGATGGCGATCGCCGTCACCGGCAGCGTGTGCCCGACGAGCTCGCCGACCTGCTGACCCGTGGCGACCGACCAGATCCCGACGGCACCGTCCGGCAGCGGCGCCAGGAGGCGCTGGCCGTCGGGCGTGAAGGCCATGTCGCCGAACACGGCGCGGGTGCCGGCGAACGTCCTCGTCGCCGTCCCGGTGGCCGGGTCGACGAGGGCGATCTCGCCGGTCGTGCCGGACACGGCGAGCGTGCCTTCGGGGCTGAAGGCGAGCGAGACGTAGCCGCCGGGCAGCGCTCGGAACTCGCCGAGGAGCTTCCAGCCGTCGACCTGCCACACCCGCAACGAGCCGTCGTCGGACGTCGTCAGCAGGCGCGTCCCATCGGGTGAGAAGCGCACGTCGTACACCGTGCCGAGGTGGGGCGGCAGGACCTTGGTGGCGCCGGGGTCGGCGAGCGGCGTGACCTGCACGGTGAAGTCGTGGGAGCTCGACGCCAGCAGCGTCCCGTCCGGTGAGAACGTCACGTGCCCCTCGTAGAACGAGCAGCCGTCGACATCCTCGGACTGGCCGCCGAGCGTGAACATCGTGTCGTTCGTCGCCAGCTGGGTGGCCTCGATCGTGTCGTCCCACGCCTCGGCTCGCTTCTGCACCGACACGCCGGTGGCGACGACGGTGTCGTCGGGCGCCAGGGCGACGTCCGACACGTCACCCTGGGCACGGTCGAGGACATCGGTCGGGGTGCCCGTGGCGACGTCGATCAGGCGCACCGCGCCGGTCGACGTGGACACGGCCATCGTCGCCCCATCGGCGGCGAGGGCGACGCTCGTCGCCTCCCCGACCGCCCAGTGCTCGAAGGTCTGCCGTTCCGACCCGTCGCCGCCATACGTCCGCACGAGGCCGCGCTGGTCCACGGTCGTCAACGTGGCCGTCCCTGCCCGCTGGTCGACCAGCGCCACCGTGCGGTCACCCATCGGCACCGGCGCCGCGTCCACCGTCCAGCGCTCGAGCGACCCGTCGAGGTGGGCGATGACCGTCGCCCCGCTCATCGCTCGGAGCGCGCTGATCTGCGAGTCGCCGATCGGGAAGGAGCTGACCTCGGTGCCCTGGAGGTCGTAGGCGGCGACCCGATCGACGAGCGGCAGCACGATGCGGTCCGGCGTCGGGAACGCCAGCCGGTCCGGGGTCACGTAGTTGGCGAGCGGCACAGCGGCGCCGACGAAGCTCGCGGTGGCGACGTCGAAGATCTGGAGCTGATCGCCTGCCGACGGTGGCGCGTCGAGCACGGCGAGGTGACTGCCGTCGGATGACCAGGCGACGCCGGTGAGCCGGGATCCGTTGGCGAGGCCGAGGGCGATGGCGCCCTTGCCCGCCGCTCGCGACCACGTCACGAGCGCCGGTGTCGGCGACTGCACCGGGATCGCCACGGTGCCCTGGGCGTCGACGGCGAGCGGGCCGAGTGGTCCGTCCGCAGGCGCCGTGAGCAGGACCTCGGTCGATCCGTCGACCGAGTAGCGCGTCACCGTCGCCCCGTCGGCCGCCAGCACGTCGTCGGGCCCGGCGAACTGGAGCGTCGTGTCGTCGTCGACCGCGACGTCGAACGTCGCGAGGACGCCCCCGGTGACGGCGTCCCAGATCGTGAGCTGGCCCTCGCTGGTGATCGCGGCGACCCGCAGGCCGTCGTCGGTGGCGGCGAAGTGAACGGCCCGCGCCGGCGAGATGACCGTCGCGTCCCCCTCGCCGGTGACCGAGAGCACCCCGATGGTGGTGGCGACGGTGGTGCGATCGCCGGCGCCGTCGCTGGCGGCGAACAGGGCTCGCCCGTCGCCGTAGCGGCGGGAGCCGTCGGCGAGATCGACCACACCGGTCGGCGCCGGGCCCGGCGCGCCGCCAGGCGCGGTGATCACCGCCGTGGCCGCCGGCGCCGTGCCGGCGCTGCCAGTGACCTGGGGCGACGAGGTCTCGCCGCCGCCGCTGCACGCGACGAGCCACACGGCCAGCGTGCCGAAGAGGAGGTGTCGTCGTCGCATCTCGAGGCCTGCCGGTGGGCCCGCCCGGGCCGCCGACGTAGCGACCCTACCGAGCGACTTCCGGTCCACGCCGTCGCGCGCTGCCCACAGGCCGGGTCTCGTCGTCCCCAAGCTGTGCACAGGCAATCGGCACTGACGATCCACAGGGTCGATCGTTCACACTCGATCCATGTCGATGGACCTGCGCCGATCGGCGCACCGCCCCCGTCGCCACGGACTCCTCGTCCAGCCTGACGACCGCCGAGCCCTCGAGCGCGAGGGTTGGCGCACGACGCTCGACTATCGAGAGAACCACCTGCGAGCTCGCGACGGTCGGCTGCTCGAGGTGGCGCCGACCTGGACGGCCGAAGCGGAGCGCTTCGACGGCGAGGTCAGCGTGGCATCGGCCGTCGGCGCCACGGTCGAGGAGGCCTGGGCCCGGCTACGTGACGCGATCGCAGCCGACGAGACGACGACGGCGTCGCGCGTGCGTCTGCTCCGCTGACGCTCACGCGACCCGCTCGACGGCCGCGGCCAGGTCGCCCAGGTCGCCCTGCACGGCGCCGATGATCGACTCGTCGCGCTCCTCGCCCTGACGGTTGATCCACACGCTCGGGATGCCCAGCTCGCGTGCTGGTTGCATGTCGAACGTGTAGCCCTCGGCAACGTGGACCCAGGCCCCTGGTGCGGGGGCGAACGACTCGGCGAAGCGGGTGAAGTGGCCGAGGGCCGGCTTGTAGGAGCCGACCGCCTCGGCGGTGACGACGGCGTCGATGGTCACGCCGAGTCGCCGCTGCGTCGCGCCGATGATGTCGCGGTCGCAGTTCGTCAGCAGGGCCAGCCGCCAGCCGCCAGCGCGCAGCGCGCCGAGCTCGGTGGCGACGTCGGGGAACACGGGCCAGTACTCGATCGTGGTGCCGAGGATGCCGGCGTCGTCGGCACCGAGCGCGAGGTCGAGGTCGGAGCACGCCCGGCGCAGCGTCTCGGCGAGCACGTCCCGGTAGCGCGCCGTCGGCCGCTCGAGCTCGACCGTGGGTTCGTGGCCGTTGTACCGATCGAGCACGTCGGCCCCGCGACCGGGGAACAACAGCTCGGCGGAGGTCCGGATGCCGTGGCGCCAGTCGACCAGGGTCCCGAAGCAGTCGAACGTGGCCCAGCGGGTGGTGCTCATGCGGCCTCGTCTAGCACGACCATCGGGTTGCAACGTCCGCCGGTGGGTAGGAACCCGGCGTGACCCTCGCCCACGTCGTCGCCCGTCCGCTGCTCGCCGGAGTCTTCGTCTACGGGGGCATCGATGCGCTGCGCAATGCCAGCAAGAAGGTCGATGTCGCCTCGCCGGTGCTCGATCCGCTGGAGCGGGCGACCGGGTTGGACGGCCCGGCGCTCGTCAAGGTCAACGCCGGGGCTCAGATCGTGGCCGGCGCCTGCCTGGCGCTGGGGATCCTGCCCCGCCCGGCGGCGGCGGTCCTCGCCGCGTCCCTGGTGCCGACGACGCTCGCCGGCCATCGCCCGTGGGAGCACGACGACCCGAAGGCCCAAGCGACGCAGATGATCCACCTGCTGAAGAACGTCGCCGTGCTCGGGGGCCTGCTGTTCGCCGCCACCAGCACTGGCGGCCGGCCGTCACTGCCGTGGCGGGCCAAGCGAGCCGCCCACAAGCTGGTCGAGAGCTCCGCCGACACCATCGAGCACCTCCGTCACGCCGGCTGACGCCGCCCGGCGTCGCCGACGGTCAGAGGCGATGTTCGAACGTCGTGACCTCGAGCCGGGTGAGGACCCAGCCGAGGGCGGCGGCGCTGACGAGGATGGCGAGCAGAGGCATGCTCCTGACTCCACCAGCCGCGTTCGCGCTCGCGGTGACGCGCGTGTGTCGATGCCATGACGACGTGGCGCCCCCGTTCCACCCGGCGGCCGGCTGGCCGAGCCGGTACCGTCGGGCGTTGGGATGACGTGGGACCTGGATCGGGCCTATCGAGATCACCTCACCGCAGGAGACCTCGCCGTGATCGGCGATCTCGTCGCGGCGCGGTCGTTGCCGGCCGCCCTGGCGTCGCCCGAGCTCGACGCAGTCGTGTTCGGACCGCCCACCGGCGGCGGTGCGCTGCACGGCGTCTCGCCGTTCCTGACGTTCGCCGTGGCCGTCCATCGCACGGCCGAGCGCCTGCGTGACGCGTCGTACGTCGAGGAGTGGGTCGGCTCGCGCCGTCGGGTCCCCGTGTTCGCCGTCGAGCCGCTGCGCCAGCTGTTGGCCGATCAGCAGCGGCGGTTCTTCTTCGTCGAGCTGCTCGGCTCCTACACCCACGTGGTGAGCGGGTCGACGTGGACCCCGACCCGGCGGGGTTGGCGGCGCCGTCGCTTCAGCGAGCTCGACCCGGTGCAGCTCGCCGAGCTGCTCGACACCGTTGCGCCGGCTGAGCGGGCCGGCGTGCTGCGTCGGCTCGGCGACCTCGCGCTGTTCCTCACCGGCGTCTTCCCCGACCACACCGCCGACACCCCGCTGGGGCGGCCGTCGGCCGAGGTGCGGCTGCTGGGTTCGGCGGGTGTCGACGCGTCGCGCGTCGAGCCCGGGGCGCTCGGCCCGTTCGAGCTGCTGGAGCGACTGGGCGCTCGGTGGTACCGACTGGCCGTCCAGAGATCGATCGCGCCGAGCGCGTCGGTGACCACGCTGGAGACCATCGCCGAGCACTTCAGCGACGCGCGCCGCATCCTCAACGTCGTCACGGACACCTACCTGTTCCCGCTGCGCGAGCAGTGGTTCGGGCGTCCGGCCGCCTGATCCCGATCAGGCGACGTCGATCGGCTTGCGCATCCGCACGAGCGGGATGGCGATGCCGGTCGAGGTGTCCTCGACCTCCTCGACGGGGCGGAAGCCATAGGCCGCGTAGAGCGGCTGGCCGGCGAGCGTGGCCATCAGCTCGAGCGTTCGGAACCCCTCGTCCGCGGCGGCGGCTTCGCACACGCTGAGGATCACGCGCCCACGCCCCGGCGCACCCAGGCCGGGTGGGTGTACATCGCCCGGACCCGAGCGGGCTCGGTGGCTGGGTCGAGCAGCGCATCGTCGCGGCCCGCGCTGTGGTCGCCGCCGTACAACGTGGCTCGTCGGCTCCAGCCGCCGCAGCCGGCGATGGCGCCGTCGTCCTCGACCACGAAGTAGGTGCCGTCGGCGACGAGGCGGGTGTCGATGCCCATGATGGAGTGGCTGGCGACGATCTGGTCCGGTCGCAGGAACTCGCGCTGCAGCTCGGCGATCGATTCGGCGGCGAGGCCGCGCAGCCTGGGCACGTCGACCTCACGGGCGAGGCGGTGGGTCAGCACCTCGTCATCATCATCGACGGCGTCGCCGGGGCCGGCACGCATGCTCAGATGGGCGGGTGGCGAGCGGCGGGCGAGGTGAGTCGGCAGATCCGGCACGCTCCGTCGGTCTCCTCGCCGCGATGTCCGCCGGTGTGGTCGGCGCGGGGTGTGCGCTCGCCACGGTCGAGCTCTCGGCCGCGGTGCTCGACCGCACCCGACCGTCCCTCATCGGCGCGATGGCGTCACGCCTCGTGGTGTGGTTGGCCGGCCCGCTCAAGGGGTTCGCCATCCGCACGTTCGGCGAGCGCGACAAGACCGCGCTGCTGATCGGGATCGTCGTCGTGGCGCTCCTGTGCGGCGCGGCGCTCGGTGTCGTGGGCCGGCGTTGGCGCGTCGCCGTCGTGCTCGGGTTCGCCGCGTTCGCCGTCGTGGGCATCGTCGGTGCCGCGTTCGACCCACTGGCTGCCCTGCCCTCAGCAGTGATCACCGGCGTGCTCGGCGCGGTCGTCGGCAGCGCCGTCACGCTGCTGCTGCTCGGCCGGCCGACACGAGCATCCGCGCCGGCCACAGCCGATGGCGTCGGCCGCCGCCAGTTCATCGCAGTCGGGGTGGTCGGGGTGGTGGCCATCGGCGCCGCATCGATCGGCGCCTGGCTGCGAGCCCGGGTGCCGGCCGCATCGGCGCTCCGTCGCGGCACGCTGCCGCCCGCTGGACGCACCACCGCCATCCCCACCGACGCGTCGCTGCCGATCGAGGGGCTCACGCCGTACGTGACGCCGGCCGGCCAGCTCTACCGGATCGACACCGCCACGTTCCTCCCGGTCGTCGACGTCGCGACGTGGCGGCTGCGCGTCACCGGCATGGTGGACCACCCGGCCAGCTACTCGTACGACGAGCTCCTGTCGCTCGACCTCGTCGACGAACCCGTGACGCTGGCGTGCGTCTCCAACGACGTCGGCGGCCACCTCATCGGCAACGGCCGCTGGCGCGGGGTTCCGCTGGCGGCCCTGCTCGAGCCGGCCGGTGTGCACCCGGAGGCCACCCAGCTCGTCGGCCGGGCCGTCGACGGCTTCACGGTGGGCATCCCGACGGCCGTGGCGCTCGACGGTCGGGTGGCGATGGTCGCCGTCGGCCTCGACGGCGACGTGCTGCCCGACACCCACGGGTTCCCGGCCCGGCTGATCGTCGCCGGCCTCTACGGCTACGCCTCGGCGACCAAGTGGCTGACCGAGCTGCAGCTGACGCGCCTCGAGGACGTCGATTCGTTCTGGGTGGCCAGGGGGTGGGACCGCGACGGGTCGATCCTCACGCAGACGCGCATCGACCTGCCGGCGTCGGGAGCACGCGTGTCGGCCGGGACGGTCGTGGCGGCCGGCGTGGCGTGGGCCCCGCCGACCGGGGTGGCGGCGGTCGAGGTGCAGCTCGACCGGGGCCCGTGGCAGCCGGCGCGCCTCGCCGCGGTGGCGTCCACCAACACGTGGGTGCAGTGGACGTGCACGTTCGCCGACGTCGCGCCGGGCCAGCACTTGGTGGCGGCCCGGGCGACGGATGGTCACGGCGAGGTGCAGACGAGCGCCACCCGTCCCCCCGAGCCGAGTGGCGCCACCGGGTACCCGTACCGCGGCTTCGCCGTGGAGTGACGGGTCCTCAGCCGATCCCGTCGATGACGAGCTTGGCCAGCTCGAGCTCGGCGTCCTTCGACACGACGTCGGAGCCGCCGCCGATGTTGATGATCTGGGCGACCCAGTAGCCACCTCGATGTTCGAACACCAGGGCGCCCGACACGTCGAAGGCCGCCGCGTCGCCGATGCCGTCGACGGTCTCGGTCGAGCTGTTGAGGTGGGCGGGGTCGGTGCCGTTGACGTACACCTCGAGCACGGCGGCGGTGAGATCGGGCGCGTCCCAGGTGCACGTGTCGCCCGCAACGACCGCGTGGCGCACGATCGCGCTGACCTGCTCGGTCGTCACCGGGCACCAGTCGCCGTCGTCGGTCTCGTCAGCGGCTGCCGTGGACGTGGCCACCGCTGCGGTCGATGCGGCGCCGCTGTCCCCGTCGTCGTCGCCCGACCCACAGCCGACCAGGACCGCAGCCACCGCTGCCGTCATCGCCATCCACCCGTACGTGCGTCGTCCCATGTCCGCCTCCTCGCGTCGCTTGATCCGAGGGCGCCGTGGGCGCCTCGATACGCGCTCGATCGCGGTTGCATCGCGGGGCGCCGGCATCGGAGGATGCCGGCCTTGGACCGACGCAGCTGGACCCTGTTCGCCGTGATGGGCGCGATCTGGGGCGTCCCCTACCTGTTCATCAAGGTCGCCGTCGAGCACCTGGCGCCACCCGTCGTCGTGTTCGGGCGGACTGCGGTGGCGATCGTCCCGCTGCTCATCATCGCCGCGCGCGTCGGGCGCGATCCGTCCCGCCCTGGCGCGCTGGCGCCCGCTGCTGGCCTTCGCCGCCCTGGAGATGGCGATCCCGTGGCTGCTGCTGACCGACGCCGAGCGACGGCTGCCGTCCGGACTCACCGGCCTGTTGATCGCGTGCGTGCCGATCGTCGGCGCCGTCGTCGCCTTCACCCTCGGCGACCGCAACGCGCTGGCCCCGCGGCGCGTGGTCGGGATCGCGCTCGGGCTCGGTGGTGTCGCCCTGCTCGTCGCCACGGACGTCAGCGGCACGTCCTCGGGGTGGAGCGTCGCCGAGGTCCTGCTGGTGTGCATCGGCTACGCGACGGCGCCGTTCATCGCCTCGCGCCAACTGGCCGACGTTCCCGACGTCGGTGTCGTCGCCGTCTCACTGACTGCGGTGGCGATCGTCTACGCGCCGATCGCCTGGTTCACGCGGCCCGACGTCGCGCCGCCGGCGCAAGCGGTGTGGGCCGTGATCGCCCTCGGCATCCTGTGCACCGCGGTGGCGTTCGTCGTCTTCTTCCGGCTCATCGCGGCCGTCGGGCCGGCGCGCTCGACGTTGATCACGTTCATCAACCCGGCCGTCGCCGTGGTCGTCGGCGCCGTGTTCCTCGACGAACGGATCACCATCGCAACGATCGGCGGCTTCGTGCTCGTGCTCGCGGGTTGCTGGCTGGCGACCCGGCACCAGGCCGAGGTCATCGCCGAGGTGCCCGTCGTCGTGGAGCCGTTGGGCCGCTCGACGCCGTAGATCAGGAGCTCGGGAAGCGGCGCCGCAGCACCCGTCCGCGGCGAAGCGCCAGTCACCGGACTGGCGCTGGAACACGTCCTCGTAGTGGAAGTAGAGGACCGGTGCGGTGCCCGAGCCGGTCCACATCGTGAACATGCACCAGCAGACGCCGTGGATCTCGTCGCCGCCGCCCGTGAGCACGGCCGGTCCTGGGAGGTGGATCATCGGATGGTCCGGATCGATGAGGGCGGTGATCAGGGCGACGATGTCGTCGCGCACCGTGCGCCGACCCGACCCCGATCTCGGTGCCATCCCACTCGGCGTCGTCCGCGAACAGCGTGCCGAGCTCCTCGCCACGGCCCTGGTCGACCAGGAACCCGTACATCTGGAGGAGGTTCTGCACCTCGAGGGCATCGTCGGGCGGCGGCACGTCGCCCCAGCGCTTCGGCGTGTGCGGTGTGGTGGGGAGCGTCGTCGGGATGGTCTCGCTCATGTGTCCTCCGGTCGGTCGTGATCAGTGGGCATCGATCGTCACGGTGACGGCTCCGGCCCCGCCGAGGTCCGCGTCGAGCGCCGGCTCCGCCTCCTGGCCGAAGATCGTTCGCAGGAACGACGTCATGGCCTGTCGGATGACGGGGAACGCCTGCTCGACCGGCGCCGCTGGCGGGACGCAGCCATCCTGGCCGAGCGTACGCAACTGCGGCTGGGCGTCGAGCACGGGGCCCGAGTCCCGACGCCTCGGCGAGTCCGATGATCCCGGCGCCGTTCCCGAACGTGCAGAAGTCGTCGAACCCGTTGTGGCCGGTGGCGTCGAGCTCGACGAACCACGAGGGTGACGGCGCCGCGTCGAAGGTCGGCTGGGTGGCCGTCGGCGGGACGACGCCGTCGTCGGCGCCGGCGATGAACAGGCTCGGCGTGGTCGGGTACGGCTGGCCGCCCACCGGTCCCGCCGATGCCATCGAGACGTAGCCGTCGACGCGGTCGTCGAGCGCCGCGGTGATGACGGTGAGCCGCCCGCGGAGTGGCCGACGAGCCCGACGTGGTCGGCGTCGACGTGGCCGGCGAACGGGCCGGCCGGCGAGGTCAGCAGGTCCAGCGTCGCGAGGATGTCGTCGACCGCATCGGCCCCGTCGTCCGTCGCCGTCTGCTCAGGATGTGCGAGGTCGCGGCTGGCGTGCTCGGGAGCGGCGACGACCATCCCGTACGACGCCAGGTGGCTGGTGAGGAAGCTCGACTGCAGCCGGAACCCGCTGTAGCCGTGGGAGAACAGGACGAGCGGGAAGGCGCCGTCGGCCACCGCGCCGTCGCGCGTGGCCGGGTACGAGTAGCCGGCCGGGATGTCGGTCGGTCAGCACCGCCCTGACCCCCTCCGGCACGTAGTCGCGCACGTCGTAGGCGACGGTGCCGTGGCCGGCCTTGCCGCCGGGTACCAGACCTCGACCGGCGCGCCCTTGGGGAGCACGACGGTCGTGACACCGACCGGGTACGGGCCCGGCGCAGCGTCGTTCGGCGGGGCGGGCGCGGTGACGGCGGTCGACGACGCGGACGAGGTCGACGAGGTCGACGATGTCGACGATGTCGATGACGTGGACGATGTCGACGTCGCGCCGGGCGACGTGGTCGAGGTGGTCGCGGACGGCGGTGGCGATGACGCTGGCGCGGCGTCGTCGCCGGACGAGCAGGCGGCGAGCAGCGCGACGGACGACACGAGCGCCACGAGGGAGGTCCGCGACCTGATCATCACCGGCATCGTCGCGCCGAGCGCCCGCGCGGGCGATCGGGTCATGATGCTGATGTGCTCACGATCGGCGAGCTCGCCGACCGCCGCCTGACTGGGTCGGCTGGATGAGGGCCTTCGGGCTGTGGGCCGCCGTCGGCGCGGCGCTCGCGCTCGGGTTCCTGACGATGCCGACGATCGGTGTGTTCGTCGCGCCGCTCGCCCTGCTCGGCGCCGCGGTCCTGGCGACGAGGACGTCCATGCGCCGAGGGGCGGTCGGCGTGGTCTCAGGGCTCGGGTGCCGCTCCTCTACATCGCCTACCTCAACCGTGGCGGGCCGGGCACGGTGTGCACCGCGGCGACGGCGGCGTGGATTGTGCCGAGCGGTGGAGTCCCTGGCCGTGGCTCGCGCTCGGCGTCGTGCTGGTGGCGCTCGGCGTCGCGGTGTTCGCCCGCTCCGAACGAGGCAGTCTGGGGACGTGAGCGAGCTCGCCGACCTGCTGGTGGCGATCGCGAGACTGATCACGACACGGCGATCGCGCTCCTCGACGCGAAGCCGTCGCTGGTCACGGCGGGGCTGGGTCGCGGCGATGAGCTCTTCCTGGCCGCTCGCTCGGCTCAGGTGTACGAGGGCGCGACGGCGCTGCATGCCGCGGCGTTCAGCCACGACACCTGGATGGCCCGCGAGCTCGTGGCTCGGGGTGCGGACATCCGGGCCCGTGACCGGCGGGGTGCCGAACCGCTCCACGCGGCGATGAGGGGCGGGCCTGGGTCGGCCCAGTGGGACCCTGAGCAGCAGCGGGCGGTCATCGAGTACCTCGTCGAAGCCGGCGCCGACTGCGACGCGACCGCCGCCGGCGGGGTGACGCCGCTGCACCGCGCCGTGCGCAACCGGTGCTCGGCCGCCGTGGACGCGCTGCTCCGCGCCGGTGCCGACCCTCGTCTCCGGAACGACCACGGGTCGACGGCGTCCGACCTGGCCGGTTGGACGACCGGGCGAGGCGGCACGGGCTCGGCCGACGCCAAGGCCGAGCAGGCGATCATCGTCGCGCTGCTCGATCGCGCGACGTCGTGACGCGCTGACCGACGCGTCACCGATGGCGCAGCGGCAGCTCTCGCCGGTGGGATGCGGCGAGGCCGGCGAGGCGGTCGCGATCGACCCGATCGGCCGGCACGACCATCACCTTGGCCGGCGTGCCGGCGGTGACGGTGGCGGCCCGGCGGCCGCCCTGCAGGATCGCCCGCTCGCCGAGCACCGCTCCCGGACCCAGCTCGACGACCTCGACCCCGTCGACGCTGACGACGAGCACGCCGTCCACGATGATGTAGAGCTCGTTGCCGGGATCCCCCTGGCGGGTCAGCACCTCGCCGGACCGGAGGTGGCGGACGGGCGGGTGCGGGGTGTCGCGCAGGAGCATCTCGGCCAGCTCGCGCTCCAACGCCGACTGCGCGGCGGTGACGAAGGCCGGCGAGTCCTCTTCGCCCCACGGCGTGTGGACCCCGATCGCCGTCTCCGTCCAGGCCTTCCAGTCCGTGATGGCGCTGGTGGCATCGAGGCGCCCGTCGGTGTCGTACACCCAGTGGCGGGGGAACGGCGAGGCGCCGGCCATTCGTCCCTCGGCGCGCCCGTCGGCATGCAGCGTGAGCTCGAGGGTCGTCCAGGCAACGGGCGCGTTGAAGCGGACGAACGGCGGCCGCAGCGTCGCCTTGGCCATGTTCGTGGCGGTGCGTCCTCCCCACGTCTGGTGGAAGCGCACCCAGCCCGGCCCGACCTCCGGCTCGCCGCGACGCTCGGGCATGGGGATGGTCCCGATCGCCAGCTCGACCCCGTCGACGGTCCGGTGGCCGAGCCGCCCACTGCCCCGCTCGCCGTAGCGCCGGACCTCACCGTCGTCGTCGAACTCGGCGAAGCCCCACAGGTGGTTGGCGAAGCGGTAGTGATCGCTGACCGCGTCGAGCGTGGCATCGATGTCCGGGCCGAGCTCGGCGGGTGGCTCGTCGTCGGCACGCGCAGTCCCGAGCCGAAGTCCGGCTCGGGCGTCCCGTTCGACCGCTTCCGCCGGGACCCACGAGATCGTGGTCACCGATCCTTCGACGTGCACCTCGCTCCTCATCGCTCGCTGGCGACCGACGGTACCTGTTCGGGCGTTCGGACGATCGGGACGAGCCAGACGCCGGCGGCGCGGCGTGGGTGGTCAGTCGGCTGGGGACCGGCGGCGGTTGCGAGCGCTCGCGCCAGCTTCCGGGCCGGAGTGGGGGAGCGCCATGGGCATCGCGTCGAAGAAGGCGATGACCAGGTCGGCGCGCCCGTAGATCGCGATGTCGTGCCTTCGGTCGGTGATCGGCGGACCGGTCAAGAGCCGATAGAAGTCCGGCGCGGTGCAACGGATGTGGAAGACCGCGTCGGTCGGTGGCGGTCCGTAGCGCAGCTGGGCGGTGCGCTCGGCGATGCGGACGGTCATGTCGGCGCCGTCGATGGTCCAGTGGTAGTCGCCGTCGACGAGCCCGCCCTCGTACCGCGACGTCATCGACTGCAGGGCCCAGCGCGGGTTCTTGCGGTGCGGCGCGCCCACCGGGTCCGGCAACGGCGCGGCGCCCCATCCGGCGAGTGCACCCGCGATGCGGCTCAGCTCGCGACCGCGGTCGGTCAGCTCGTAGACCCGGGCCGGCACTGGGTGGGTGAGCGTGGTCTGCGTCACGGCGCCGGCGGCCTCCAGGCTGCGGAGGCGTTCGGCGAGCACATCGGTGGCCAGACCGGGCAGCCCCGCGAGCAGGTCGGTGTAGCGACGCGGTCCAGGCACCAGGTCGCGCACGATCAACAGGGCCCAGCGCTCGCCGACCACATCCAGGGCGACGGCCAAGCCGCAGTACTGCTGATAGCTGCGCTTGACCACGGCCGCACTGTAGCGACGCCCGTCCGATACGGACAAGCATCAACTCTGCAACTCCTGTGTTGACACTTGGAGAATCCTGTGCGACGATCCGGGCGTGGTCGAGTTCGGTGTGTTCCGGGGCAGCGCAGCGGTCGAAGGGGCCCGCCGCCAACACGAATCCGACCTCGCCGGCGAGCGCGCCGTGCGCACGCTGGACAGCGCGTGGCTGAAGCAGCTGTGTCGAGACGCCGGCGCCGCCGATGTCGGGCTCGTCGAGCTCGATCGGACCGCCCTCGGTGACGAGGGCGCGCACGCCCGACGCCTGTTCGCGCGCACGCGGACCCTGCTGTCGATCGTCACGGTGTCGAACGCCGAAGCCATCCGATCCGAGTCCCGGGCCGTCGCCAACAACGCCTGGCACCACAACCACGAGGAGCTCGACCGCACCGCCCACGACATCGTGCGGACCCTCGGCGCGCACGGGGTCGGCGCCGTCGCCACGGCGATCGGCTTCCCGATGCGCCACGAGCCCGGCGCCACGACCTGGGAGATCGCCCACAAGGTCGTCGCCGTCGAAGCCGGTCTCGGACACATGGGTGTCAACCGCAACGTCATCCACCCGCGCTACGGCAACTTCATCCTCCTCGACACCGTGCTCATCGACGCCGACGTGACCGCAACCGATCACCCGCTCGAGTACAACCCGTGCAACGGCTGCAACCTGTGCGTCGTGGCCTGCCCGGTCGGCGCCGTCCGCACGGATGACCACTTCGACTTCTTCGCCTGCATGAACCACAACTACCGCGAGTTCCAGTTCGGCTTCCAGGACTGGATCGGCACGATCGCCGACGGACCGGACCGCGCCGCCTACGACGCGAAGTTCAGCGGCGACGAGACGCGCAGCATGTGGCAGTCACTCGGCTTCGGACCGAACTACAAGTCGGCGTACTGCCAGGCCGTCTGCCCCGCCGGCGACGACGTCATCGGGCCCTACAGCGCAGATCGCGCCCGCTGGCGACGCGAGGTCGTCACGCCGCTGCTGCGCAAGCCCGAGAACGTCTACGTCGCGTCCGGGTCGCGAGCCGAGCACGTCGCCCGCCGCAACCGGGCCAAGCGCGTCCGCTACATCGACTTCGACCCGAGCGTCTCGACGCCGACGAACTTCTTGCTCGGGCTGCAGCACCGCTTCGACGCGCAGCTCGCCGGCGACACCTCGCTCGTCGCCGCGTTGCGGTTCCCCGACGCCAGCGTCGCCACCGTCGTCGTCCACGAGGGCCACCTCGACGTCGACCCTGTCGAGCACGAGCCACCGGTGGTGACGATCACGCTGCTCGGACCCGACTACATCCGCCTGCTCCACCCGGCGACGCCGACCACGCCCAGCGCACCCACCTACGAGACCGATGGCGACCGCGCCGCGCTCGGGGCGCTGCTCGGCTGCCTCGGCTGACCGAGCGAAGCGGACATCAGGCGCCGCAACGACCGATCAGCGGGCGTCCAGGAACGGGGTGATCAGCGCGAGCAGTTCGGCGGGTCGCTGGCCCACGCCCATGTGCGTCGTCCCCGGGAGCACCGCGAGTTGGGCGTTGGGCAGCAGCTCGACCAGCTCGGCGACGTCCGACAACGGTGAGAAGTCGCGGTCGCCGAAGATCAGCAGGGTCGGCGCGTGCAGGGATCGCAGCTCCTCGGTCCAGCCCGGGAACTCGTGGACCATCGTCGACGTCTTGGCCGCGAACTCGTCGAAGTGCGCCGGGTCGGGAGCGACCGCCGCGTAGGCGTCGCGCATCGCCTGGAAGTCCGCCGCGGTCGGCATCCGGTCGTCGTCGAGCGGGGCGCTCTCCCGGCCGGGCGGGCGGTGGGCGTCGGCGGAGGCGACGATCAGCTTGCCGACCCGCTCCGGCGCGGCGAGCGCCATCGCGTAGGCGACCAGCCCCCCGAGGCTGAACCCGAAGACGTCGGCCTCGGCCACGCCCAGGTGGTCGAGCAGCGCGAGGACGTCACTGGCGAGCGCCTCGATCGTCATCGGGCGGTCGGTGTCCGCCGTGCGCCCGTGGCCCTGGAGCTCCACCGCGATCACCTGCCTGGTCGCTGCCAGCGGTTCGAGCAACTGACCCCAGTTGAGCTCGATGGTCATCAGGCCGCCGTGGAGCAGGACGAGCGGACGGCCGGCGCCGCGCGTCTCGTAGTACAGCTGCAGGTCGTTCACCGGGGCGTACGTCATGGTGATGTGACCTGGCCGGCCCCGCGTACTCATCGCCGGCACCACCTGGTGCCAACTGTCACCGCCTAATGGCACCACTGTGGTGCCATAGTGGCTCACGTGAACCTCGCCCTGTACGTGGAGACCCTGCGCGGCCAGCTGCTCGCGATCGCCGACTCAGGTGGATCCGAGACGCCGCGCCGTCCTCGAGCGCCTGGTCCCCGGACTGGACGCAGCGACGCGTGTCGTCCTGCTCGAGGCGCTGTCGGCGGCGGCCGACGAGATCACGCGGGAGCTGGCGCCGGGTTCCGTGGAGGTGCGCCTGCGCGGCAGCGACCCCGAGTTCGTCGTCAGCCTGCCGTCCGACGAGAGCGGCGACCGGGGCGTCGTCGGAAGCGTCGCCGCACCGGCCGTCGCGGCGGCTGAGGACGACGAGGGCGGGACCTCCCGGCTCAACCTCCGGCTCCCCGAAGGGCTGAAGACCCGGATCGAGCAGGCGGCGCGACGCGAGGGCCTGTCGCTCAACGCGTGGCTGGTCCGCGCCGCGGCCGCCGCGGTCGACGGCGGCATCCAGCCCCCGACGCCACGGCGCAGCCCGGCGGGCAACCAGCGCTTCACCGGGATGGGTCGCAGTGACGACCACGACCCCCTTCAGCACGAACGGAACAGGAGTGACCATGCCGACCTTCGAGACCACCACGCCGATCGCCGCATCGATCGGGTTGAGCCAGGGTGCGCTGCACGTCATCGCGACTGACCGCCGCGACACCGTGGTCGCGGTCAACCCGAGCGATCGGGACCGACCGGCCGACGTCGAGGCGGCCGCCAAGACCGTCGTCGACATGGCCAACGGCACCCTGTCGATCAGGATGCCGAAGCCCGGTGGCATCGCCGCGCCGGTCGTCGGATGGAAGCGGCGCGGCTCCGTCGACGTGACCGTGGAGCTCCCGGAAGGATCATCGCTGCGCGACCGACGCCGGCGTCGCCGATCTGCCGATGCGACGGCCGCCTCGGTGACGTCGACGTGAAGACGGGCGCCGGTGATGTCCGGCTCGACCGGACCGGCGGGGCTGCGGGTGCGCACCGGTGCCGGGCACGTCGCAGTCGAGGAGGCGGTCTGGCCGGGCTGAGATCGTCGCCGCCGGCGACGTCACCGTCGGCGCCGTCACCGGCGACGTCGAGGTCAAGAACCTCAACGGCACGACGTGGCTCGGACGGGTCGGCGGCGATGTCAGGGTCAAGTCGGCGAACGGCGACGTCACCATCGACGACGCCGGACGCGACGTCACGGTGAAGACCGCCAACGGGAACATCCGACTGGGTCAGGTGGCTCGGGGCTCGGTGATCGTCGAGACCGCGTCCGGCGGGCTGGAGATCGGGATCAGGGAGGGCACGGCGGCCTGGATCGACGCGGCCACCAAGTTCGGGCGGGTCGACAACCACCTCGTCCCCGCTGCTGACCCGCAGCCGTCAGCCGAGACCGTCCAGGTGCGCGCCCGGACCTCGTTCGGCGACGTCGCGATCACCCGCTCGTCGAGCAGCCGAAGGAGAGGACCGTCATGACGAACATGAGTGGAACCACCAACGCCATCGAGGTGCGGAACCTCGTCAAGGGATACAAGGGAGTGCCGGTGCTCGACGACGTCTCGTTCACCGTCAGGCGGGGCACGGTCTTCGCGCTGCTCGGCGCCAACGGTTCGGGCAAGACGACGACGATCAACATCCTGACCACGTTGATCGAGGCCGACGGCGGCACGGCGAGCGTCGCCGGGTTCGACGTCGCGCGAGCGAGCCGCCAAGGTGCGCGAGCAGATCAGCGTGACCGGGCAGTTCGCCGCGGTGGACGACGTGCTCACGGCGCGGGAGAACCTGGTGTTGATGGGCGAGCTGCGCCACGTCGTCGATCCGGCCGGCGGACGGCCGCCGACCTGCTGCGACACGTTCGACCTCGACGCCGCCGCCGACCGCCGACTGCTGACGTTCTCGGGTGGGATGCGGCGACGGCTCGACATCGCCATGAGCCTGGTCGGCGACGTCACCCATCATCTTCTTCGACGAGCCGACGACCGGGCTCGACCCGGCGAGCCGGACCGACATGTGGCGACCATCCGGCGCCTCGCCGAAGGCGGGACCACGATCTTCCTCACCACCCAGTACCTCGAGGAGGCCGACCGCCTCGCCGACGAGATCGCCATCCTCCACGGCGGCAGGATCGTGGCCCGCGGCACCCCCGACGAGCTCAAGGCCACGCTGCCCGGCCGGGCTCGTCGAGCTGGAGTTCGGCGCCGAAGACCAGCTGGTCGCAGCGCAGCGCGCGCTCGGCGAGCCGGCACCCGGTCAACCGGGTGGACTCGACGCTCGTCGTCGCGCACCGACGGGCTCGGTGGCCGAGATGGCCGACATCTTCATCCGCCTCGACGACAGCGGGATCGAGCCGACCGAGTTCTCCCGGCAGCTGCCGACGCTGGACGACGTGTTCTTCAAGATCCTCGATGATGACGACGACGACGACGACAAGGAGGACCGCCATGCGAGCGCTCACTGACACCTGGACCATGACGAAGCGAAGCCTCCGTCACACGACGCGCAGCGTCGACACGATCATCACCGTCGTCGTGACGCCGATCGGCATGCTGCTGCTGTTCGTCTACGTGTTCGGTGGCGCGCTCGGGACGCAGACCGGCTCGATCGACTACGTCGACTACATCACGCCCGGCGTCGTCATCATGACGGTGGCGAGTGGCATCGCCTACGCCGCGGTGCGTCTCAGCACGGACCTCCAGAAGGGCATCATCAGCCGCTTCCGAACGATGCCGGTGGCGCCCTCGTCGGTGCTCAGCGGGCAGGCCGTGTCATCGACCCTGTCCAACCTGTTCTCGTGCGCCCTCGTGATCGCAGTGGCGCTGCTCGTCGGGTTCCGGCCGACCGCCGGTGCCGGGGCCTGGCTCGCGTTCGGCGGCCTGCTCGTGCTGTTCACCCTGGCGACGACGTGGCTGGCCATGTTCTTCGGCTTGCTCGCCAAGACGGTCGAAGGAGCCGGCGCCTTCAGCTACATCCTGCTGCTGCTGATCTTCATCAGCCCCTCGTTCGTCCCGACCGACTCGATGACGCCCGTGCTGCGAGGCTTCGCCGAGCACCAGCCGATGACGCCGATCATCGAATCACTGCGCTCGCTGCTGACCGACGGCACCGCCGGTCCCGACATCTGGATCGCCGTGGCCTGGTCCGCCGGCATCCTGGTCGTGTCCTACACGCTGGCGCTGCGGCTCTACCGCCGCCGCGCACCCGTCCCAGCTGCCCAGTAGCGGCAGGGCCGTGTTCAGGCAGGCGTCTCCCTGGCGATGCGCTCGGCCTCCGAGATGGTCCACGCCGCGTTGACGAGGCCGATGTGGCTGAACGCCTGCGGGAAGTTGCCGAGCAGCTCACCGGTGCGGGGATCGACCTCTTCGGCCAGCAGTCCGAGGTCGTTGACGTAGGCGACGGCGGACTCGAAGGCGACGCGGGCCGCGTCGAGCTGCCCGGCCAGGGCACGCGCCTGGGCGAGCCAGAACGTGCACAGCAGGAACGTGCCTTCCGACCCGACCAGGCCGTCGGCGCTGCGGTAGCGGTAGATCAGGCCGCGCTCGTCAGCGAGCTCGACGGCGATGGCGTCGATCGTGGCCTGCATCCGCGGGTCGTCGGCCGGGATGAAGCCGACGATCGGCATCATCAGCGCGGCGGCGTCGAGCTCGTCGCTGCCGAAGGCCTGGGTGAACGCGCCGACGTCGCTGTTCCAGCCGCTCGTCATGATCGCCGCAGCGATGTCGTCGCGGTGCCGCTGCCAGCCGGCGACGCGATCGGCGGCGTCCAGGACCGCGGCGAGATCGATCGCCCGGTCGAGCGCCACCCAGCACATCAGCTTGGAGTAGAGGAAGTGGCGCGGCTCGCCGCGAACCTCCCAGATGCCGCGATCCGTCTCCTGCCAGCGGGCCGCGGCCGTGTCGGCGAGGTCGGCCAGGAAGTGGCGCGTCGCCGGTTGCAGTTCGGTCGACGTTGTCAGGCAGCCGATGGGCGGCATCGAGCAGCTCGCCGTACACGTCGAGCTGACGCTGCTCCCACGCACCGTTGCCGATGCGAACGGGCCTGCTGTCACGCCATCCGGCGAGGTGATCGAGCTCGTGCTCGTGCAGGTCGGTCTCGCCGCCGATGCCGAACATGATCTGGAGCTCGGCGCCCGCCGCGAACCGGGCCGCGGGTGGTGGCGGCCACGTACTCGAAGAACTTCTCGGCCTCGTCGGGGCAGGCGGCGACCCACAGCGCCTGCAGTGTGAACGACGCATCGCGCACCCACGCGTAGCGATAGTCCCAGTTGCGGGCCCCGCCCGGCTCCTCCGGCAGGGAGGTCGTCGGCGCCGCGACCATCGCCCCGGTCGGGAAGTACGTGAGCGCGTACAGCACGCGACCGCTGAGGTGGACCAGATCGGCCCACGGGCCGTCGTAGCTCTGGTGCAGTGCCGACCAGGTGCGCCACGCCTCGGCCACGTTCGCGAGCCGCGCACCGACGTCCGCTGCTGACGCGACCTCGGAACCTTGCCGCCGATCGTCCACCTGATGGTGCAACGCGAACGACATCGAGTCGCCGGCGCGGACCGTGAACCGCGCGTGGGCGCCCGCTCCGTCGATCGTCACCGGCTGCGACGACGTCAGCACGAGCGAACCGTCGATGACCGAGCCGACGACCGCGCCGTCGGTGCGACGCACCAGCTCGGGTGCGGCGCGGCCGTAGTCCGGGCGGGGGGCGTAGGAGAACGCCAGCTCGACCTCGCCGGCGATCCCCACGACCTGGCGCAGGACCGTGCCGACGGCGGCGGCTCCGAGCTCGTGGCCGCGCTCGTTGGGGCCGACTGCGAGGGCATCGGTGAGCGTCACCGACCCGTCGGGCGTCGTGAACGTCGTCTCCAGCACCATCGTGCGATCGAGGTAGCGGCGGGTCGTCGTGACGTCGGCGCCGGCGGGCGGCCCGATCGACCAGTGCCCGGCCTCGTCGTCGAGGATCCGAGCGAACACGGACGGGCTGTCGAAGCGGGGCCAGCAGAGCCAGTCGATGGAGCCGTGGCGCGTCACCAGCGCCGCGCTGCGGCAGTCCGAGATCAGCGCGTGGTCGGCGATCGGCAGCCGGCTCACCGGGGGCGGGACCAGCCGTGGAACGCCGTGAGGTCGCCGGCGTCCCACTGCGCCCGCAGGCCCGGCGCAGCGAGGTCCCAGTCGGGACGGACCTCCTGCATGGCCGCCCGCAGGTCCTGGCGCAGGTCCTCCACGGACGGGCGACCCCAGAACCAGTAGCCGTTGTAGATGCTGTGGATGATCAGGCCGGGCTTCAGCACGAGCGTGTGCGGGATCATCGGGTCGTGGTCCGGATCGGTGTACTCCTGGATGTCGAGGTCGCGCTGGATCGTGCGTCCGTCGTCCGACAGGAACGTCCACGGTGCCCCGACGGAGGCGCGGAACTCCTGCAGCTCGTGGTGGGCGTCGGTCGAGATCGTGACGACCTGGGTGTAGGCCACGGCGATCTGCGGGAACGCCGCGGCGAGGGCGAGGTGCTGCTGGTGCTCCTTCGGGCAGTAGTGCCCGCGAGCGAGGGTGAGGATCATCGGATCGTCGCCCTGCAGCTCCGACAGCGACCGGACGACGTTGGTGTGGTCCGGCAGCGAGTAGTCGGGGAACGGGGCGCCGGGCGTGATGTCGGAACGCATCGTCGAGATCCCTTCAGGTCGGGGCGCCGAGCTCGCGCCACAACGCCTTGATGCCGGCGGCGTGGATCTCGGAGAAGCTCGGGAACGGCTGGATGGTGTCGCGTAGCACGGACAGCGGGACTGCCGCGCGGATCGCGAGGGTCGCTTGCTGCAGCCACTCGCCGGCCTCCGGCCCGAGAGCGTAGGCACCGGTCAGTCGCGCGCCGTCGCTGAGCAGCGTGAGGAAGCCGTTCGACGTTGCGTAGGCGTGGGTGTAGGTCGCCGTCCTGGCGACGTCGCGGAGGGAGACGGTGCGCGGAGAAGGGCGCCGTCGTCGCGCCGACCGCGGCGGCCTGCGGGTCGGTGTAGACGACGCGTGGCACGGCGTCGTAGTTCGCCTCGCGTGGCTCGCCGAGGATGTTCGACGCCACGACCTCGCCCTCGTACTCGCCCATGTGGGTGAGCGGCCAGATCCCCGTGACGTCGCCGATCGCCCACAGCCGGTCGCCGGCCCGCATCCCTCCGTCGACTGCGATCCCCGCAGGGTCAGGGGTGATGCCGACGGTCTCCAGCCCGATGCCCTCCACGCGCGGCCGCCGGCCGGTGGCCACCAGCAGGCGCTCGGCCTGCAGCTGGCGGCCGTCGTCGAGGTCGACGACGAACTCGTCGCCGGCGCGATGGACGGCGACGGCGTGGATGCCGACGATCACCTCGATGCCGTCGCGTCGGAGCTCCTCGGCGAGGGCGACCCCGAGTGGCGCCGGCTCGCGAGCGAGGAGGTGGTCGGCGGCCTCGACCAGCACCACGGCGCCACCGAGGCGCTGCACGACCTGCGCCAGCTCGACGCCGGCCGCGCCGCCGCCGAGGACGATGAGCTGTCGCGGGACCGCCTTCATGCTGGTGGCCTCCCGGGTGCCCCACACGCCATCGAGCTCGCGGAGGCCGGGGATCGGTGGCACGAACGGGTCGGCCCCGGTCGCCACGACGACGTGGGTGGCGGTGTGGGCGACGCCGTCGACCTCGACGATGCCGGTGCCGGCCAGGCGACCGGCGCCGCGGATGAGGGCGATGGACCGGTCGGCCAGCCACGTCTCCTGGCCGGCGTCGGAGTAGTTCGACACCATGAAGTCACGCCACGCGAGGACGGCGGCGACGTCGACCTCGGCCGTGGCCCCCGCTTCGCGCGCGCCGTGCACCGCCTCGCCGGGCCGCAGCAGCGACTTCGAGGGGATGCACGCCCAGTACGAGCACTCGCCGCCGACCCGCTCGCGCTCGACCACGGCGACGCGCGCCCCACCTTCGGCGAGGGCGCCCGCGCAGTGCTCGCCGGGCGCGCCGCCGCCCAGCACGATGACGTCGTAGTCGGGGGCGGGGTCTGCGCTGCTCATCGTCACCTTGCCTCGATCGGGTCGTCGCCACGACGGTCGCGCCAGCTGCCGGCCGGTCGCGCCAGTCAGAGCCCCGGGTCGGCGCCCTGGTCCGTCACGCCGTGCGGGCGCCGCGGACGGGTCCCGGCAGGGCGGCGCCGAGGCCCTTGCGGGAGCTGATCCCCAGCTTGGTGAACACCTTGCGGAGGTGCCACTCGACCGTGCGCGCGCTGATGAAGAGCTCGGCGCCGATCTCCGGGTTCGTGCGCCCCTCGCGAGCCAGACGGGCGATGTGCTCCTCCTGCGCCGTGAGCTCGGTGCCGCTGTCGTCGCGCCGCTTGCGCACCTTCTCGCCGGTCGCCAACAGCTCGTGGCGGGCCCGTTCGGCGAACCCGTCGGCGCCCATCGCGGTGAACATGTCATGGGCGGTGTGGAGCTGCTGGCGGGCGTCGACACGGCGGTTCTCGCGACGCAACCACTCGCCGTAGAGGAGGTGGGCGCGAGCCAGCTCGACGCGCAGCCGGGTGCGACCGAGGCGGTCGAGCGCTTCTCGATGGAGGCCTTCGGCGGCCGCCCCGGCCGCCAGCAGCGCGCCGCTGCGGGCGGCGATGCCCATCGCCCAGTCGGCGTCACCGACGGCGGTGGCGGCGGACAGGCGGACCATGGCATCGGAGGCCATCACGGTGTTGCCGTCCGCACGGCCGCCTCGATCAGCTCGGGCAGCGCCCAGTCCGAGATGGAGAGCCCGCCATCGTGATCGCTGGCCAGCTCGGCGGCGGCGAGCGCGGTGCGGTAGCGGCCGAGGCCGTTGTCGAGCACGGCCGTCGTCCAGTGGGCGAGCTGGATGCCGAGGCCCTCGCCGCGGCTGACGGCGTCGTCGATGGTCGTGGCGACCAGTCGTGACGCGTCCTCGTCGCGTCCCTGGTAGGCCGCGAGGAGCAAGGCGCCGTAGGGCGACGAGACGATGCCAATCGCCTCCTTGACCCCCTCGTGCTCAGCGCTCAACGCGGCTGCCGTGTCCAGCTCGCCGCACCAGGTCGCGATCATCGCCTGCCCGGTGAGGGCGATCGACAACACGGTCAGCGCGCCGGCGTCGCGAGCGACCGCGATCTGGCGGCTGCTGATCGCGTCCCACGTCTCGAAGTCCCACACGCTGACCGCCGCCGACGAGGCGAGCACGCCCCACTGCAGCCACGCCTGGACGCTGACCTGATCGGACCGGAAGGCCGCGACGGCCTCCCGGAGCATCGGCGCGGCAGCGGCGCGCCCATCGATGACGAGGCTCGCCAGGGCGTCGAACAACACGTCGCTCGGCGCGGGTGGCTCGGTCGGGCGCGGGGCGGCGCGCGCGGCGCGGGAGACGGTCTCGATGTCGCCGCCGGGATCGGCGAGGCGGCCGGCGAACAGCGCCGCGCCCCACACGTCGAGGTAGGTGCCTCGGGCGAGGGCCACGTCGACGGCCTCCAGCCGCCTCGCCGCCGCGAGGAGCTGGACCGGGGCCTCGCGGCCGGCGTTGGCGGCCGCCGCGATCCGGCCCTTCACGAGGGCGACGCGCGCCGTCCCGAGCTCGTCGAGGTCCTCGGACTCGGCCGCCGCCAGGAGCCCGAGGGCGACGTCGAACGCGCCAGCTTGGACGTCGAGCTGGGCGGCGACGAGCATCCGCTCGGCGCGCCGTGCCGAGTCGATGGTCAGGTCGGCGGCCCGCTGGAGGAAGGCGGCCGCGGCAGCCACCCCGCCGCGCGCCTGGGCCCTGTCGGCCGACCGCTCGAGCTCGGTGGCCAACTCCTCGTCCGGTCCCTCCGTGGCCTGGGCGCGATGCCACGCCCGTCGATCGGGATCGGTGTGCGGGTCCGTCGCCTGCGCCAGCGCATCGTGAGCGGCCCGCCGCTGGGCGGGTGACGACGATCGATACGCAGCCGACCGCACGAGCGGGTGGCGGAAGCGCACGCGGGCTCCGATGTCCAGCAGCTGCTCGGCGACGGCGGGTTCGGCCGCCGCCCGGCTGATGGCGAGGTGTTGGGCGGCCCGCCACACGAGGGTGGCATCGCCGACTGGATCGGCGGCGGCGACGAGCATGAGGCGTTGCGTCGCCTCGGGCAGCTCACGGAGGCGGCGCACGAAGGCCGCCTCGATCTGCTGGGGGACGTCCGTCGTGATCGGGACGGCGAAACCGCCGGCGAGCTCGGCCCCGCTGGCGCCGTGGGGCAGCTCGAGCAGGGCCAGCGGGTTGCCGCGGGTCTCGGCGACGATCCGGTCGAGGACCCGCTCGTCGAAGCGGCCGGGGATCACGCTGGCGAGCAACGCCCGGGCATCCTCGTCGGGCAACCCCTCGAGCGGCAGCTGGGGGAGCCCGATCAGCTCGTGACCGGGGTTGCGCACCGCGAAGATCATCGCCACCGATTCGGCCAGCAGCCGGCGGGCGACGAACCCGAGGACCAGGCTGGACTCCTCGTCCAACCACTGGGCGTCCTCGACGAGGCACAGCAGCGGTCGACCCTCGGCCACGTGGGCGAGCAGGCTGAGGGTGGCCAGGGCGACCATGAACCGATCGCTGGCGCCACCCGACGACAAGCCGAACGCGACCCGCAGGGCGCGTTGCTGGGGTTCGGGAAGGGCGTCGATCTCGCGCAGCATCGGGGCGCAGAGCTGGTGCAGCCCGGCGTAGGCGAGCTCCATCTCCGACTCGACGCCGGCGATCTCGGCGATGCGGAAGCTCGCTGCCTGGCGGGCGGCGTAGCGCAGGAGGGCCGACTTGCCCACGCCGGCTTCGCCGCGGATGACGAGCACCGCGCTCCCGCCGTCGCGTACGTCGTCGAGGAGGCGGTCGAGGATCTGTCGCTCGCTGGTCCGGCCGCGGAACGCTGGTCGGCGCGGGTTGGCCACGTCGTCGGACTGTACGACCAGGGGGTGGACTGGGGTGCCCCCGAGTGCGAGGTCCATGCGCTCGGACGCAGAGTGTTCACGTGACGTCGTTCCACAACGACGCCGAGGCGCGACCGCCCGTGGCCATCGTGACGGGCGGGTCGGGGTGCACCGGACGCCAGATCGTGCAGCGGCTGGCTGCCGGCGGCCACGCCGTGGTCGTCGGGTACCTCCGCGACCAGCTGGCGGCCGATGCGGTGGTTGACGATGTCCTCGCTCGACGGGGCGCCGCGCTCGGCGGTCCGTGGGGACGTCGCCGACGAGCTCGACGTCGAGCGCCTCTTCAGCGAGACCGCTCGGGCGTTCGGTGGCGTCGACGTCGTCGTCCACGCCGCCTCGGGACCCTCCGAGTGCGTGGGCCGGGCTGCGGCGCGCGCCGTGCGCGAGGGCGGGGCGATCGTCGACGTCGTCGGGGATGCCAGCGACACCAGCGCAGCGGTGTTGGCGCGCCGCCTGGCCGGCCGCCACGTGTCGGTGAACGCCGTCGTCGTGCGGCGCGCCCGGGCGTCCGTGATCGCTGTCGCCGACGCTGTCGTCTACCTCGTGAGCGACGACGGTCGTGGCGTGACCGGCCAGGTCATCGAGGTGCCCGACGCCCCCGGCTGAACGCCGACCAGTGGTGCGACCAGGGCCGGCAACGGGCGTGAGCGGTGGCCGGGAGCGCGAGTGTGGTGCGATGTCGACCGAACGTTCCACGCAGGAGGACCAGGCGGCGACGGCCGCGCTCGCCGATCTCCTGCACGAGACCTCCTTGCGTCATGGCGACTTCGAAGCCGTCGCCCCACCGCACGACTGGTGGGACTGGTACGCCGCGTACATGGTGGCGCGCCAGGCGGGCAGTGGCGCCGACGATGCAGTGGCGGCGGCGGGGCGGTACATGGCCGAGGTCCACCACGTCGTCGTCGGATGATCCCGAGGCGTTGACGTGCCCTGGTTCCCGGAGTTCGTCGGCGCCGTGGAGTTGGCTCGACGGGACACGCGCGCCGCCGGACGCGCCGACCCGGTGCGGCAGTACTTCACCGCGCTGACCGAAGGCGATGCCCGACTGCTGGAGACGGTGTGGCCGGGCGAGGTGGTCGTGTACGACCCGCGCGCCGGTGAGGTCCGTGGCCATCGCGCGCTCCGTCACTTCATCCGACGCAACGAGTCATGGCTGGCCGGCCGCCTCGCCCGCACCGAGACCGTGGCCACGACCAACAGCGGCGGGCGTGTGGTGGTCGAGCTGCTGGCCCACCTCGCGGGCGACGGGGCGGACGTCGGATGGCCGGTGGCCGTCGTCGCCGAGTCGCCCGACGAGCACTCGGTCGTCTTCCGCACGTACTGCAGCCAGTGGCCGGTCGACGGCCGACGTCATGTGCGATCGGCCATCCTCGAGTCCGGCGAGCCGCCGTCGGCCGAGATCGTCGAGCGGTACGAGGCGGCGATGGCCGCCGGTGATGCCGATGCGATCGTCGCCACGTTCGGCCCCGATGGGTACTACCAGGAGGCACTCGGGGTGCGGCCGGTCCACCGCGGCGTCGATGCCCTGCGCTCGTTCTTCACCGAGCACTTCCGCGCCGGCGGCATCGGGTTGCAGCGCTGTGCGGTGACGGACGACGACGTCCGCTGCGCCGTTGAGTACAACTGCGTGCGCTGGGGCCCTGACGACGTCCCGCCCCAGGCGGCGCTCGGCGTGTACGAGCGCGGCGCCGACGGTCGGCTGGCCGCGGCCCGCGTCTACGACGACATCGAGCCCCCGCCCGGCATCGCCTGAGCCGGACAGGAGCCGGTTCTGTGTCACCGCATACGTCGTCGACGACATATGCGGTGACACAGAACGGGCCTCAGACCTCGGTGCCGGGTGCGGCCGAGAGCTGGACGAGGCCACCGCCGTCCAACACGATGGTCTGGCCGGTCATCCACGTGGCGTTGGCGGCCAACCACACGGCGGCATCGCCGATGTCGGACGCCTCGCCGAGCCGTTGCAGCGGGAGTCCGGCAGCGACCTCGGCGCCGCGGTCGCCCTCCCAGAGGATCCGGGCGAAGTCGGTCTTGATCGAGACCCGGCGCGATGCAGTTCACGCGAACGCCTGGACCGAGCTCGGCGCCGAGCTGCTTGGTGAGGTGGACGAGCGCCGCCTTGAACATGCAGTACACGCCGAGCTGGCCCGACGTCTCGTAGGCCCCCTCGGCGGCGATGTTGATGATCACCCCGCCGTGGTCCTGCATGTACCGGCTCCAGGCCACCTGCGACCACAGCAGCGGCCCGCGCAGGTTGACCTCGTAGGTCTTGTCGAGGCGGGCCGCGTCGACGCCGATCGTGGGTCCGGCGTACGGGTTCGTCGCGGCGTTGTTCACCAGGATGTCCACGGCGCCGAACCGATCGAGCGTCGCATCGATGCACGCCTCGGCATCCTCCGCCCGCCCGACATGACCGGCGTGCCAGGCGACCTCGCTCCCGGGGGTGGTCCGAGTGATCTCCGCCGCTGCCGCTTCGAGCCCGTCCGGCTTGCGCGAGACGAGCATCACCGCGGCGCCGGCAGCAGCACAGGACTGGGCGATCCCCAGTCCGATGCCCCGCGACCCGCCCGTGACGACGGCGACCTTTCCGTCCAACCTCGACTCCATTGGCGCGGAGCGTACTGAGACGGCCAATGCCCCCGAGCAGACCGGGGCGTGCTGGCGCGTTGCCCGAACGACTGTCCGCACGGGCAGCGTGACGTTCGTCATCATCGGAGGGTGCCGACACCGGTCCTGGAGGCGCCGGCGAAGGTCGAGGAGGCCAAGTCCGACGAGCGCGGACGGGGTGAGGAGACCGCATCGACGCCGGGGTGGTCGCCGCTGTTCGGCGCCATCGCGGCGGCCGATCCGCTGGCCCGACCCGTCACGCTCGGCACCGGTCTCGAGACCAAGTCGGAGGTGCTGTTGCAGCTGCAACGGACGGCGGGGAACACCGCCACGTGCGACTGGATCGCGCGCACGCGGACGCCGACGCCGATCGCCGTCTCGCGGGCCTGCTGCGACGGGTGCGCGTCCGGTGGGACCTGCTCGACCGGCCCGGCGAAGGACGTCGACGGCGACGAGAGCACCACACCGCCGGTGCAGCGCAGCGAGGTGCCCGCCTCTGCGCCGGTGGTGCAGCGCGGCCTCGCCGAGGACGCCGCCGGGATGCTGTCCGGGGTGCGTTCACGGGCCGCCTCGTTCGTGTCGTCGATCCGCGCTGCGGTCGGGCAGGTGTGGGACCGCGTGCAGGCCCTCGCCCGCCAGGTCGGCGCCCGCCTGCAGCAAGCCGCCACTGCCGTGCTGCAGGTGCTGACCTCGCTCTTCGGTGGGCTGCGCCAGCGCCTGCAGGCCGTGCTGGAGCGGGTGCGGGCGGCGGCCAACGGCGCCGTCGACCGCCTCCTGCAGGGCGTCACCCGGCTCACCGATCTCGCCCGCGACGGCTGGGAGGCGCTCAAGGCCGGTGCCCGCGCGTTCCTCGAGCGCATCCGCGCCGTCGCCAACGGCGTGGTGGAGCGGTTCAAGGGGATGGGGCGCAACTCGTTCGGGCCGATGACCGGTTCGTGCCTCGACACGCCGACTGCCGAGGCGACCCGCTCCCGACTCGAAGGGCTCGCCGGGCCAGGCGAGGCCGAGGTCGGCGCCGCCGCGAACACCGGCTTGGCCGGCCTGACGGCGCAGTTCTCGGCCCGCGACGCCGACGGTGGGGCCCAGCTCGGCGGGCTGGACGCCAGCGCTGCCGCGTCGATCGCCCAGACCGGCCAGGAGCACGATGGCCTGACGGCCGCCGCCGATGCCGGGCAGATGGATCTCGAGACCAGCGCCGGGACGTCGGTCTCGGGCGTCGAGACCCAGGCCACGACCGATGTCGGCGGTGCCGAGCGGGACGCCGAATCGGGCGCCGGTGATGTCGATCGGCAGCGCTCCGACGGCGCCGGTGGTCTCCGCGGGATGCTCGGCTCGCTCGTCGCCGCGATCACGGGCGCCGCCGACCGCGTCGTCAAGGGCGCTGACAACGAAGCCGGTGAGGCGTCCGGGGGGCTGCGCGGGCGGTTCTCGGGCCTGCTGGGAACGCTGCGCGAGGGAGCACGCAGCGCGCTCGACGGGCTGCGCAGCGGTGTCACCCAGGTCATCGCCGGTGTCAAGGCGTTCGCCCGCAGCGTGGGCGAACAGGCCAAGGCGATGTGGCAGCAGCTGCGCGACACCTGGGATCGGCTGAAGCAGCGCGGCCGTGCGGCGTGGGCCCAGCTGCGCCAGTGGTGGGACCAGCTGTCGGCGAAGGCCACCTCGGGATGGCGCTCGTTGCGCGACTTCCTCTCCCGCACGCGCAACCGCGCCGGGCTGGCCCTGTTCAACACGTGCGGGGACGCCTGCGCCCTGACGTCGGCCAAGCAGCAGGGCCGTCAGCTCGACGCCGTCGAGGTGCCGGCGATCTCGTTCAAGGCCCGCCGCGGGGGCGCTCGCCAGCCGGCGCCGTCGGAGCTCCTCGCCATCCAGGCGTCGTTGGAGGACGGCGGCCAGCCGATCCCGGCTTCCGCCCGGGTCGGGTTGGAGGGGGCGTTCGGCGCCGATCTGTCAGGCACCCGCGTCCACACCGGCGCGACGGCCGCCAGCCTGGCGTCGGGCATGAACGCGCGGGCGTTCACGATCGGCGAGGACATCGCGTTCGGCCATGGCGAGTTCCAGCCGGGCAGCCTCGAGGGCGACGCGCTGATCGCCCACGAGGTGGCCCACGTGCTGCAGCAGCGCAGCACGTCCGACGGTGCCGCGCCGGCCGCCAGCAACGGCGAGGAGGCGGCCGAGCACGACGCCGACCAGGCCGCCGTGTCGGTGGTGGCCCGGATGTGGGGCGGGATGCAGTCCGGTGCCGCCGACGTCGTCGGCAACGCGGGACCGCGGATCCGCTCCGGGCTCGCCCTGCGCCGCTGTCCATCCGGCAAGTGCTGTGACCCGAAGACCACCGCTGGTCCACTGGCTCCGGTGAAGGCCGAGGGGAACATCGACAACCCGCGCGCCGAGAACCTGATGGCCGGCCGGCGTGGCGACGCCGAGGGCGGCGACGTGTACGGGCAGACCGGGCCGGCCTTCGTCCGGGCGCTGCAGGACATGACGAACACCAAGTCGACGGTGAGCGAGAAGTGCAACCAGACGTGCAAGCCGAACATCGGCGGCTACCCGACGTTCAGCTTGTCGCCGTTCTTCTTCGTCACCGCCGGCCGCTACGAGGACTTCGACTTCAACCCGAACACCGGAGGGCAGGGCGCGCGGCGCTTCGCGGTCGCCAAGACCGGCCCGTGCAAGGGCAAGTCCCGCCCGCGCGTCACCGTCGTCACCGACGCGCTCGCCGCCAAGGTCAAGGCGGCCGAGGTCGAGCATGCCCGCGACCTCGCCCGGGCGTGGGACCTCAGCGTCGCCAAGTACATCGCCGCGGTGAAGGAGCTGGAGGACGGCTTCTGCGTCGCCGGCGAGGAGGAGCTCAAGGGCGACACGTGCACCCAGGAGTTCCGCAAGCGGGTCGGTGAGCGCAGCGGGATCAAGTGGGAGTCGTGGTCGTCGGTCGCCGAGTGCCTCACCAACCAGTCGAAGGAGCGCGACGACAAGAAGTGGCACACGGTGTCGGACAAGACGGCCACCAAGGTCGGGACGAAGGACTGCAAGGAGGTCGAGGTGACGCCGGACGCCGCCGTGCTCACGAACATCGGCAACCACTCGTCCAAGGAGATCGTCGACGACAACGCCGCCGCGTGCGGCGTCGGAGGGGGACCATGAGGTGCCCGCACCTGCACCTCGGCGGGCGCGCCCTGCCGGCGTTCCAGGTGTGCGGCGCGATCGGGTTCGTGCTCGGCACCGCTTTGGCGGCGACGCTCGGCGCCCAGCGCGCCTTCGGTGCCGGCCTCGTGCTCGCCGATGGCTGCTGCGGTGGCGGCTGCGTTCCTCGTCCTCGCGATGGCGACCAAGGTCGTCACCGGCACCGAGTCGCTGACCTTCTACCACCACGCCGCGCTCGCGCTGGCGACGTCGGCAGCCGTCGCCGCCATCGCCGGCGCCTCCGTGTTGCGCGCCCTCGACCTCGCAGCCATCGGGCTCGCCGCGTTCCTCGCGTGCGGTCGGATCGGCTGCCTCCGCGTCGGGTGCTGCCACGGACGTCCGTGGTCGCACGGCGTGCGCTACGGGCTCGATCACGCCACCGAGGGCTTCCCCGGCTACCTCGTCGGTGTGCGACTCGTTCCCGTGCCGGCCATCGAATCGGTGGGCGTGGCGGTCGCCGTCGCCGTGGGGAGCGGCGCATGGCTCCGCGGTGCCGAGCCGGGTGCGATCTTCGCCGGCTTGGTCGTCGCCTACGCCGGCCTGCGCTTCGCCCTCGAGTTCGCTCGCGGCGACGCCGATCGGCGCTACCTCCTCGGGTTCTCGGAAGGCCAGTGGTCGTCACTCGTCGTGAGCGCCGTCGTCGTCGGGTGCGGTCGGATCGGCGTCCTGCCGTGGCAGCCGGCCGCCGTCATCGTGCCGGTGACGATCGGCCTGGCGATGCTCCTCGTGCCGGCGATCCGCCGCCGTCGGCTGGTGCGCGCCGATCTGTTGTGCCACCCGCGCCACGTCCGCGAGCTGGCCCTCGCCGCTGACCACGCCCTGGTGCTGTCGGAGACCGGCGGACCCCCGCCGTCAGCGGCCGACGTGCCGGTCAACCACCTACCGATCGGTGGGACCAGCCTCGGTCTGTTGGTCTCGGCAGGAGTCGTCGACACCGAGCACGGCCCGGCCGTCCACTACGCCTTCAGCCACCGCACCGGCGGGCTCAGCCGGCCGGAGGTCGAGCGCCTCGCCGAGCTGCTGCTGCGCCTGCGCCATCACGAAGGCCTGTGCCGCTTGGTGGCCGGCGACCACGGCGTCACGCACCTGATCGTGGCGCCCGGCGGACGGTGACTCAGCCGGTCCAGCGGGTGTGGAACGTCTCGGCGACGACGAGGCCGTCCGCCGTCGACAGCACCCCATGCTCCAGCGCCAGCCCGCCGATGCTGTTGGCGGTGGTGAACACGGCGGCCACCCACTCGTCATCGGCGAGCGTGGTCGTCCGGTGCAGGTGCACCGTGTAGTCGACGCTGATCCCACCGATCGGCGGGGCGACCCGACGGAACGCAGACGGCGGGAACCAGTCCCCGGCGGCGGCCAGCCAGGCGGCGTCGACGTCGTTCCCGTCGAGCGGGCGGAGGTAGCCGGCGATCCGCGGCTCGCTGTCGCCCGCACCGGGAACGGTGTCCGGGTCGAGCCGCAGGCGCACCTGGGCGAAGTTGGGGAGGTGCATCGGTGGGGTGAAGGCGACGGTGGTCGACAGCGGCGCGGGGTGGTCGGTGACGGGCGTCGTCCACTCGTGGCCGACGGTCGCCGCGACGGCCGTCGCGCGCGCCATGAGCACCGGGCGGTCGTCCTGGCTGATCGTGATCAGCGTCGTCGCGAACGTTCGGCTGCGGCGCACGACGTCGACGTCGACCACGGCCGGACCCACCACACCGCTGCGCAGGAACGACACGGCCAGCGTGCGCACGGCCAGGTCGGGCTCGACCGCCGCGGCGGCCCGGACGGCGACGGCGGCCTGGAACCCGCCGTGGACACCCCGCAAGGACGTCCAGTCGTACCCGTAGTCGAGGTGGAACCGACCGGGCACGACCGCATCGGCACGCGGGGTGGTGGCGTCGACGAAGGCCCCGTCGAGGGCGGGCGAGGGGGCGGTGAGCTGCATCCCGGCAGCTTAGTATAAAAAATCAACTAAACGTGCGGGTCGTGTCAACTCGACTCTCGGCCCAGCGGCAGCACCTCGTTAGGGTCGATCGCGCCATGGAGATCCAGCAGTTGCGAGACGACGACGGCGAGCACGCTGCGCTGCACGACCTGGGCGGCGACGGTCCGGCCTTGCTGCTGACCCACGGCAACGGCCTGAACTCGGGTATGTGGGCCACCGTCGTGGCGCACCTGCGATCGACGTTCCACTGCTTCGGCCTCGACTTCCGCGGCCACGGCGCATCGCGCCAGGCGCACGAGCAGATCCCGGTCGCGCGCCACTGGTTCGTCGCCGAGGTGCTGGCCGCCGTGGAGGCGATCGGTGGCGCGCCGGCGCTGGCCGCCGGTCATTCGCTCGGGGGGGCGACGCTGGTGCGAACCGAGCAACAGCATCCGGGCACCCTGCGCGCGTGCTGGACGTTCGAGCCGGTGCTCGTGCCCGACACGTGGGACGTCAAGCCGCCGCCGTCGAACCTGATCGAGGCGTCGCGCCGGCGCCGGCTGGTGTTCGCGTCGGTCGACGAGGCGATCGAGCGCTTCCGGTCGAAGCCCCCGTTCGCCGGCTGCGAGCCGGAGGCCGTCCGGGCCTATGTCGAGACGGGCACGGCGCCGCAGCCCGACGGCACGGTGAAGCTGACGTGCTCAGGCGAGACCGAGGCCAGCATCTACGAGTCGAACGAGCAGCTCGACTTCACCCGGTTCGCCGAGATCACGTGCCCCACCGCCGTCGTGGCCGGCGCGGCGATGGCGACCGGCAACGAGCTGCCGCCGATGGTCGCACCGCTGGTCGCCGAGGCGCTCGGGAACGGGCGCCTGGAAGTGCTGCCCGGGGTGACGCACTTCGGTCCGATGGAGGACGGCGCCCGGATCGCCCGGTCGATCATCGACCACCTCGCGCCGTACGGCTGACCGCCAGCCACGACGCGCGCCGGCGTCAGGCGTGCTGCGACAGCGACAGCACGTTGCCGTCGGGATCGTGGAACCAGGCGATGCGATCACCACCGGGCGTCGTCCACACGCCGAGCTCGTCCTGGTCCATGCCATCGAAGCGCAACAGGTCGACGCCGGCGGCGGCGAGGGCGCGGCCCACCGCGGCGACGTCGTCGACCGCCCAGCCGAGGACGGTGAACGGCTGTGGCGAGAGCTCGCCGACCGGCGTGATGCGCAACGTCGTGCCAGCGGCGTCGCACACCAGCGCGAACGGTGTGTCCTCGACCACGGTCAGGCCGAGCACGTCGACGTAGAAGGCGCGCGCTCGCGCCGTGTCGGTGACCGGGGCGAAGGCGACGATCGGGGCGCTGCCGAGCATGGGCCCACCGTGGCACACGCCGGACCGTGCCGCCGCGGCCCGACGAGTCGGGCCCGTACTGTGCAGCCGCATGGGGACTGCTGTGCCGCTCGCCCGCCGGCTGGCCGGGGCCCTGGAGCCCATCGCCGGCCAGGCCCAGTTCTCACCGGAGTGCCATCGCAACTACGAGGCGCTGGGGTTCCCACCCAGCCCGGGGATGGTGGGGCGGACGGCGGTCCCTGATCGGTGCGGCTTCTTCACCGGACGGGGGTCGGTGCTCGGCGACGTGCCGGCGGAGGTCGTCGCCGCCGCGTTCGCGGTGTTCAACCCCGACGAGATCGTCCCGGTCGTCCGGCGCGGCCAGGCTCTCGCGAACGCGGCGAAGGTGTGGGCGGCGCGCCTCGACGGGGCGGCTGCTCAGCTGCGCCGGATCCTCCGTCCGGCGCCCGCCCGGATCGAGTGGGTGACCGAGCGCTTGCTCGCCGCGGCCGACGACCTGCCGCTGGCCGGACGGGCGTTCTTCGCCGCCCAACGAGGGGCGGCGATCCCGGATGACCCGTTCGGTCGGCTCTGGCGCTCGGCCGACCGGCTGCGCGAGTTCCGCGGCGATTCGCACATCCAGATCTGGTCGGCGGCGGGGTTCGATCCGCTCGAGATCGGCCTGCTCAGCGATCTCTTCTGGGGTCTTGCACCACGCGCCCACACGGCCGGGCGGGGGTGGAGCGATGATCAGCTGGCGAGCGGGGAGGAGCGGCTCCGGGCGCGCGGCCTGCTCGACGCCGCCGGCCTGACCGCACACGGCCGGGCGGTGCGCGGCGAGATCGAGGACCGCACCGATGCCGCGGTCGCGCCGGCGCTGGCAGTGCTCGGCGACGATGTCGACGAGCTGCTCGCCACGATCGAGCCGTGGGGCGCGGCGATCCGCGACGCCGGCGGCTACCTGACGCCGCTGGTGCGGTTCACGTTCGCGACCTGAGCACGGAACGGGGACCCCGGTGCCCCACGTCGCGCGCGAGACTCCGCGGATGGCGCGGGCTCACGTCCACCGTCCGAACCCGGCTCATCGGGCGACCACGACTGCGACCGCGGTCGGCGCCCGCCCCTTCGGTCATCCCGCCCACGCCGCCCGCCTCGGGCCGTCGGCGGTCCTCGGTCTGCAGCGCCTCGCCGGCAACCGCGCCGTCACGCCCCTCGTGCAACGGGCGTGCGCCCCGTACGAGAAGGCCGAGCGCGCCAAGTCGGGCTCGTCGGCCGGCGTGCTCGGTCGCGACGTCAGCCTCGCCGGCGCCCACGACATCGATTCGACCGGCGGTGATTCGGTGGTCGTCGCCGACTTCCCGATCGGCAGCGCGACGTTGCGATCGTCGACGGCGGCCGAGCTCAAGGCGTCGTGGGTCGGCATCCTCGAGCGCCAGACCACGGCGTACGAGTTCGTCGGCTACTCCGACTGCCTCGGCGACGAAGGGCGCAACTCGTCGCTGCGCCAGCGCCGCGCCCAGGCAGTCGCCGCGCTGTTCCCGAAGACCGCAGCGCGCGGCGGCGCCGTCAAGGGCGCGCCGGTGACCGAGCACGCCGTGGACAACGAGACGCCGGAGGACCGGGCGCTGAACCGCTCGGTGATCATCCAGGTGCCGAGCGTGATCGACATCGGGGAGATCGAGGTCACCGAGGCCGAGGAGCCGGGCGTGACGATCCCGCGCCGCGAGCCGGACACCAAGGGCTGCAGCCGGCCGGAGCGGGAGATGCTCAGCGTCGCATGGCCGGCCGCCAAGATGATGCTCGACAAGGGCCTGGAGATGGCCCAACCCGGCAAGGGCTCGGTGAACAACTACCTGCTCGAGCGGTACTTCGGACCCGACTATGCCTCCCACCTGCCGGACATCCGCGCCGGCTACCGGACGATCGCCTCCAAGTGGTTCGCCTGGGATCCCAAGTTCGAGTGCCTGGCGCAGGACGCCGGCTCCTGCCCGAACGACAACCCGCACTGGGTGACGCTGGCCTACGTGACCAAGAAGCGCCACGTGTTCTCGGCGTCGACGCCGTACGGCGACGTGCGCGTGTGTCGCGCCGGGTTCGACAACTCGATCGGCAACCTGCAGCTGCTCAGCGCGACGGTGCTGCACGAGCTGAGCCACCGCCTCGACAACACCAGCGACCACGCCTACTGCTCCGATCCGCCGCAGTGCGACATCTCGACCAAGAAGGCCATCGACAACGCCGACTCCTACGCCCAGTACGCGAGGACGGTGTTCAACCTGGCGATCTGACGGCGTCGAGGACCGCCCCGCCGCCGACGGTCAGGCGTCGCGCGGCGAGCGCTCGTAGCGCCAGCCGTCGTCGGACATGATCAGCCGATGACGGGCGCCGCTCGGCCCGGGCTGCAGCTCGTAGACCTCGTCGCCGTGCCAGCAGGCGATGGCCGTGTCGCCCTCGCGACCGATCTGGGTGTGGAACCGCTCCGGCGTGGCCGCGCCGAGTGCGGCGAGCAGGTCGGCGACCGTGGCGTGCTGCGCCAACGCGGTCAGCGTGACGAACGTCGGTGGCACGAGCGTGACCTCGCCGGCGTCCCGCCGGCGGAGCACCTCGATCGGTGCCAGCCACGCGTGGTCGTGGATCTCGTGACCGTCGATCTCGACGGCGGCGTCTGATCCGGCGGCGACGAAGAACCACGTGGCGAACCCCTTCGGCGCCGTCGATGGTGGACGCCAGTGGGACAGCACGACGAGCGCCGCCGGGTCGAGCACGAGACCGGCTTCCTCCTGGGTCTCGCGAGCGGCCGCCCGCCGCGCCGCCGCCACGTCGTCGTCGGGCGCCGCGGGATCGATGTCGTCGTCGTCGACGCGTCCACCGGGGAACACCCACATGCCGCCGAACTGGCCGCGTTCGTTGCGCCGCAGCATCAGCGTCTCCAGACGGGGAGCGCCGTCGGCCGTCGTGGAGTCGCGGACCACCACGACGGTGGCGGCCGGGCGCAGTTGCTGGACGGGCGTCGACACGGCCCGCACGCTACGGGCGCCGCCCGCGGCCCAGCGAGCCGCTCGACCGGCGCCCGCCGAACCAGTGGTCCGACCAGGGTGCGCCACGGTTGCCCGGTCAGCGACGATGGGGCAGCGTCGGTGGCGGCACAAGGAGGATGGTCATGAGCACGTCAGAGGTCCCGAACGTCGACTTCAAGCTGGAGGTCGTCGTCATCCCGGTGTCCGATGTCGATCGATCCAAGACGTTCTACGCCGGCCTGGGGTGGCGCCTGGACGCCGACTTCGCGTTCGACAACGGGTTCCGCGTCGTCCAGTTCACGCCACCCGGCTCGCCGTGCTCACTGCAGTTCGGCACCGCGATGACCACCGCGGCCCCCGGATCGGCGCAGGGCACGTACCTCGTCGTCAGCGACGTCGAAGCTGCCCGCGCCGACCTCGTCGCCCACGGCGCTGACCCATCCGAGGTGTTCCACGCCGCCGCGCCCGGCGCGCAGTTCGGACCGGAAGACGGCGACGGACGGGCCAGCGGACGGGCCGACGAGGGGGCCAGCTACTCGTCGTTCGTCACGTTCCGCGACCCGGACGGCAACGGCTGGTTGTTGCAAGAGATCACGACCCGGCTGCCGGGGCGGATCGATGCGGCCGAGACGACGTTCGCATCGGCGGCCGATCTGGCGGCGGCGCTGCGCCGCGCCGTGGCGCTCCACGCCGATCAGTCGACGGGGGACGCGAACTGGGCCGACGCCGTCGCCGCGTCCATCGTGGCCGAGCAGGCGGGCGCGGGCTGAGATCGTGAGCGACGGTTCCGACCTCGGGGGACAGTCGATCGTCATCCTCGGGGGCAGCTCGGGCATCGGCCTGGAGACGGCCCGGCTGGCGCGGGCCCATGGCGCCGACGTGATCCTCGTCGGGCGCGACCCCGACCGCCTCGGCGCGGCGGCCGCCGCCGTCGACGCCCGGGAGACCGCGTCGTTCGACCTCACCGACGTCGACCGCCTCGAGGAGTTCTTCGCCGAGCTCGCCGGACCGATCGATCACGTCCTGGTGACCGGCCCCGGTCCGTACTACGCGCCACTCGCCGAGATGGACTTCGACCTCGCCCGTCGGGACGTCGACCAACGTCTCGTCGGCACGCTGGCGATCGCCCGTGCGGCGGCGCCCCGGATGCGCCCGCCCGGCACCCTGCTGTTCATCGGTGGCACCGGTGGGCGTTCGTCGGGTGTGGGCATGACGCTGATCTCGGCGCTGAGCGCGGCGCTCGAGGCCCTCGTCGCCAGCCTGGCCATCGAGCTGGCTCCGCTCCGGGCGAACGTGATCGCGGCCGGCTTCGTCGACACGCCGCTGTCTGCGGCACTCCTCGGTGACGCCCTCGACGAGCGGCGCGCCGAGCTGCGCGCCGCCCTGCCCATCGGCCGCGTCATCGGTCCCGCCGACGTCGCCGCGCTGGCGGTGCACCTGATGACCAACACCGCGTTGACCGGCGCGACGTACGACATCGACGGCGGCCAGCAACTGCTGTCCAACCGAGCCGGAGCCCGCTGACCCCGCGTCTCGTACTGTGGGGACACCCGGCGGTTGAGAGGTGGATGTGGAACAGCGGAACACGCGCGTCGTCGCGGCGGCGCTCCTCGGTGTTGCGACCCTGGTGGCGGTCCTCGTCATCGGGCTGGTCGTGCGCTCGGACGACAAGGCGACCACGACGAGCGGGACCTACAGCGGACAGGTGGCGATCGGGGACGGCCGCGTGCTGTACCTGCGCTGTGCCGGGACCGGGTCACCGACCGTGATCCTGGAGGCCGGTGCTCATGACTCCTCTGACACGTGGACGGTGGCCGACTCGCCGGCCCCGCCGGTGTTCGACGAGGTCGCGGCGTTCACCCACGTGTGCGCCTACGACCGCCCAGGAACGGTGGAGTACACGGATCCGCCGGTGCTGACGACGCGCAGCACCCCGACGGCGCAGCCCCGCTCGCTCGACGGCATGGCTGCCGACCTGGATGCGCTGTTGGACGCCGCGCAGATCCCCGGGCCCTACGTGCTCGTCGGTCACTCGCTGGGTGGGCTCGTCGTCCACCTGTTCGCCCAGCAACATCCGGACGACACGGCCGGGGTCGTGTTCGTCGACACGCTGGCGCCCGAGCTGCAGCAGTCGCTGGGCGACCACTGGGCCGCCTACGCCGAGCTGGTCGATCATCCCGGCGATGCCTTGCGGGACCTGTACACGGACGAATGGGAGACCATCGACCTCGACGGCGCGGTGCACGCAGTGACGAGCGGTCCGGCGATGCCGCCGGTGCCGACGGCGGTCGTCAGCCACGGTGAACCCTTCCCGGATGTCCCGGGCATGGACCCGGCCGTGATCTCCCAGCTCAACGACGTCTGGGCCACCGCCCAGGACGCGCTCGTGCCGGCCGGCTCCGACGCGCCCCACGTCGTGGCGGCCGGCAGCGGCCACAACGTGCAGCAGTCGGCACCGGACCTCACCAGCGCCATGATCCGGTTGGTGCTCGATCGTGCCGCGGCACCGCGGCCGAGTGGGTGACCACGGCCCTGCACGCGCCGCCGTAGGGACATCCGTGCCTCACGTCTGGCCGGCGCTGCGCAGGCTCGCACCAGACCGGATGTCGACCGGTCGCTGGAGGGGTGAGGGGACTGCCGACGAGCCTGGATCGCGACCGGTCCCCGCGCTTGCTGGGACGCCGCAACGAGTGTCGAACGCTCGACATGGTGCTGGCCGAGGCACGCGCCGGTCGCAGCGGTGTCCTCGTCGTGCGCGGCGTGGCCGGCGTCGGCAAGAGCGCGCTGCTGGGCTACGTCGCGACCAGGGTCGAGGGCTGGCACGTCGCGACTGCGGCGGGCGTCGAGTCGGAGATGGAGCTGGCCTACTGCGGCTTGCACCAGCTCTGCGGGCCGATGCTCGAGCACGTCGAACGGCTGCCGGTGCCGCAACGCGACGCGTTGACGACGGTGTTCGGGCTCAGCGCGGGCGACGCTCCCGACCGCTTCCTCGCCGGCCTGGCGACGCTGACGCTCTTCGCCGATGTCGCCGAGCGCCAGCCGCTCGTGTGCATCGTCGACGACGCCCAGTGGCTCGACCATGCGTCGGCGCAGATCCTCGGGTTCGTGGCTCGCCGGCTCCTCGCCGAGCGGATCGCCGTGATCGCGGCGGCCCGGCGGGGGAGCGGCGACGGCGTCCTCACCGAGCTGCCCGAGCTCGGCCTGCAGGGGCTCGCGGACGGCGACGCCCGCGCGTTGCTGATGGACAACTTGCACGGCCCGCTGGACACGGCGGTGTGCGATCAGATCGTGGCCGAGAGCCACGGCAACCCGCTCGCCTTGTTCGAGCTGCCGCGCACGTGGGACCCGTCGGCGCTCGCCGGCGGGTTCGGGTTGCCGGGGAGCCAGGCCGTCGAAGGCCGCATCGAGCAGAGCTACGCCCAACGCATCGTGCAGCTGCCCGCCGTCACCCAGCTGCTCGTGCTCGCCGCGGCCGCCGAGCCGATCGGCGATCCCGTCCTGCTGCACCGCGCCGCCGATTCCCTCGGGATCCCCATGGCGGCCAGCCGTCCGGCGGGTCGACGCCGGTCTCCCGAAGATCGGCGCTCGCGTCGAGTTCACGCATCCGCTGGTGCGATCGGCCGCCGATCGATCGGCGCCGGCCGAGGACCGCCACCGCGTGCACTTGGCCCTCGCCGACGCCACGGACGCGGCGATCGATCCCGACCGGCGGGCCTGGCATCGCGCCCACGGCACGCCGCAGACCAACGACGAGGTGGCGGCCGAGCTGGAGCGCTCCGCCGACCGGGCCCAGGCGCGCGGTGGGGTCGCCGCCGCCGCGTTCCTCCAGCCGCGCCGTGGCCCTCACCGACGATCCCTCCCGGCGCGGCGACCGGGCGCCGGCGGCCGCCCAGTCCAGCCTCCAGGCCGGGGCCTTCGACGCGCAAGTAGCTCGGCGATCGGGCGTACAGGCCCAACTCGAGGCACCCCGTCCAAGGGTTCTTCCGCGTGAATCGTGAACTGGTGTGATCAGGGCTGCGGAACCGACTCAGCGTTCGGCGAGGTTTTGCCCGGCCCGCGAGGCGGCGTCTGCGACGTCCGCCATGTCGCTTCCTGCGCAGGCTGTTCACCGAAGCGACGGCACGCGAGCGCGCCGGGACGCGCTGCGCGCGGGGCGCGATCAGTCGCAGCTGGCGAGTGCTTCGAGCATCCCGTCGTAGGCGGCCAGGGTGTTGCCGTCGACTGAGGAACGGACGTCCTGGACGCTGCGGGCGATGGCGTTGACGTCCTGGTCGCGCGCCGCGCCCCGTGCCATCTGCGTCAGCTGCTGATCAATCTCCCGGAGGTCCTCGCGCACGTCGCGCCCGGTGAACCGGATGAGGTCCTCGAGCTTGTCGTTGGCGTTGTCGATGTGGCGCTGCGCCTCTTCCGGGCTGTCAGCGTCCTTGGCCTTGCAGATCTGCTCGCCGAACTCCTTGCCCTTGCGCTCCGCCCGCGCCTCGGTGGAGCAGCCGACGAGAGACAGCGCGGACACCGCAACGACGGCACTGATGGCGATGGCTCGCAGCTTCACAGCGTCACCTCCGCCGGCAGACGACGGACTCGGGTGCTGGCGACGATCTCGGCGATGCCGCGCACGATCGCACCGAAGCCGACCCACACGATGAGCAGCGCCGCCGACCGGCCCGGGTACCCCATCGCCCACAACCCGAGCAGGATCTCGATGATCCCGACGATGAGCGTCATCCACCACAGATCGAGCTCGTGGCGCGCCATCAGGGCCAGCGCGAAGTCGAAGGTCCCTTTGATGACCAGGAAGATCCCGACGAGCGAGGCGAGCACGGTGAACGTCTGGAACGGCGACGTCAGCGCGGCGACCCCACCGATCAGGAACAGCACGCCGACGAGGATGTGCAGCCACCGCCACCCCTCGGTGAGGCCGGCCTGCATGAGCTCGTCGACCCCGCCGAAGATCAGCCAGATCGCGATCATGACGCCGATCGCGACGGCTGAGTCGTAGCGCGCCTGGAGCACGAACAGCCCCAACAGGATCCACAGGATCCCAGTCACGAGCAGAACCCACCACCACCGTCCGAGCGACGGCTCGCGCGGCGGGGTCATGGTGACAGCAGTCATGAGTACCCCCTTCTTCAAGAAGCGATCGTATTCACGGTGCGGCGGCCGGGCGCGGATGTGCGGGTGCTGCCGGTCGGCGCAGCACGCCGGCGTCAGGCCGTCGGATCTGCACACGTCAGCCCGGTCGATGACGGCGAATCAGCCCTCGCGGATCAAGCGCGACATCGGTGTCGCGACGACGAGGGTCGCCCACGTGCGGCAAATCGCACGTCTGGCCCGGGCGCGGGAGCGCTCATGATGGGCCACTCGGCCGGTGCGCAGGGCAGGTCTCCTCGCCCTGCCGGACCCAGCCGAGACATTGCCGGCCGGCGCGCGTCGGGATCGAACACAGCGGGCGGCCCTTCGCGCGCAGCACCGCCTCCCGCTCTTCTCGCAGCCTCATCTGGGTCCCCGACCAGTAGGTGCTCATCACGTCCTCCCGCTGACTCATCCCACAGCCCGCTATCTCTGGGGCCAAGCCGCGCTCTCGTCACCCGCGGAAGGCACGGAGGCCCTAGTACGCGACCAAAGCGACCGGTGGCACGCGTTCGCCCCGAGATGGCACGCACTTCATATGCCCGCCACGTCCGGCGTCGAACCTGCAGCGGCGATGCCATGGCCGTGGTGTGGGCGAAGGCCGTCTCGACCTACCTGGTCCCGTTCTGCGTGTCGAGCGGGGGTGCTGGTCGCCAGCCGAAGGTCCGTGCCGCCCCGCCTCCGGACGATGACGACGACACCACCGGTGATGGCGTCGACTGAGACGAAAGCCCGCTCACCGACACGCCTCGAGCCAACCGTGAACCGCCGGGTCTCGTCGAGGACGGCCGCGATCGGCTGAGGCAGGCGTTGAGCCATCGGTAGGAGGTGGCTGCACTGTCGAAGTGGATCGACAGGCGCATGTACTGGTCGTCCCATCCAGTCTTCTCGTCGGCTTCGGCTGCCGCCGTGAACGCGTCGGTCTGCGCGACGAGACGGGTGTGTAGTGCTCGCCGGGATAACGCGGCAAGAACCGGCTGTAGCTGACGCCCCGCTGCTCAGCGGCCGTTCATCGCCCCCTCTCCGATGGGCACCAAACGATCTCGTGGGCGTCGCCGTCGGGTCGCGACCCACCCGAGGGTTGCAATCGGGGGCGAGCCGTACTTGCTCTCCTGATTGGAAAGCAGGCTTGTGAGTCCTGAACGCCGCCGCACACTGAGGGTGACCGACGCAGGTCGTCAGGCACCGACTTGGAGGTAGATCCCGTCGGGCACACCGGGCGTGTTGCAGATTGCCGTGAAGGTGATGGTCGTGAAGGTCCCTTCGAGGCGGACGACGCCATCGAGGTCTCGCGAGCCGGCAGCCGGGCCGGGGATGGTCGGGCCGTCGACGTCGAACCCCGGATCGCCGCTGACGCGTGTCAGGACAGTGCCGGTCGCGAACGTGATCCTGGACCCAAGCGAGGCGAGCATGAGCACTGGATCCACGGCGGGCGCGGCAAGCGTGAGCGTGAAGGTGTGGTCCGGGCCGCCGACGATCTCCACGCAGTCGCTGGCCACCAGCCGGGGGACGAACGAGTCGGTGTCGAAGCCGCGGAACAACGCGGTGGTCGAGCTGCCTGTGCCGATCGGATCCTCGAGGAAGACGTCGCTCCCGGCCAGGAAGCCGACGGCCAGGTCGTCCACCACGCGGGCCCAGTCCACGAAGATCGGCACGCCCGACGTCGACGGTGCCGGGCCCGGGCCGGCGAGGAGCACCTGTCGCCATGTGGCGCGGGAAGGCGGCGCCGACGAGCGCGTGCACATCCACATGACGCAGTCGCCGTCGTCGGTCTGGGTCACGAGCAGATCACCGCCTTGGCCGTCGCTCGGCAGGAGGTCGAGCACGCCGATGTCGTAGACCGTCGCAGCCGCCGGCACGAGATTCGTGACCGGCGACCGCTGGGCACCGCGTCCGCAATCGCCGGGACCTCCCTCATTGCGGCGTCCCGGATCGACGGGCACCCGCGACCTCGTTCACCCGGGCGCCGCCTGTCGGGCTGCGGTCGATGGGGCATACTTCGGACGCGACATCACGACGAGGGGGTCGGACATGAGCGTGTACAAGGTCATCGAGATCATCGGCACCAGCACCGAATCGTGGGAGGACGCCGGGCTGACTGCGGTGAAGAAGGCGCGAGAGACGATCCGCAACCTGCGGGTCGCCGAGGTGCTCGAGCAGGATCTCGATCTGGACGACAGCGGTGGGGCCACGTTCCGGACCAAGCTACGCGTCTCCTTCAAGTACGAAGACGAGGCGTAAACCCGTCTGTCCGCCGAACGGACGTCACCGCTCTGCTGGTCAGCGGGTCGTGCCCGCGGCGTGCACGAAGCGTGACGTTCGTCCGCGACGCTGGGTCATAGGTACGGAGCCCGCGAGTGTCCGACATCCGCGTCCAGTAATCCGCGCCGCTCGTGTCCGAGACCGCCGGCTTGTGGCGATCGGTCTCACCGGGGCCTGCCGCGTGAGCCAAGTAGTCACACGTCCGCTTGCGCGAGCCGACGCGACCGGAGGAGAAGGAAGGTCGGGACGGGCGCCGCCGGTTCGACAGCACGTTCGAGCGAGAACCCCGCCTCGACGAGTGCGTTCAGATAGGTGGAGAGCGTGCGATGCGACGAGCCGACCCGGATCCGAACACCAACTGGGTTGTGCGCTGCTGATGTCCACCAACCCTCGGCGAAGTAGGACCGTTCCGGTGGCCAGCTGGACAGGCCGTCATCGTTGCCGGGGAAACACGGGTGGACCATCGAGATCACGAACCAGCCACCCGGGCAGACCGTAGTAGCGACGGCGCTGAGCGTGCCGCGAAGGTCGTCGATATCCATCATCGCCATCTCGCACACGGCGCCGTCGAAGGCCGTACCGTCCCACCAACGGTCGAGGTCCGCGACGTCGGCCTCGAAGTAGCGAACCCCGCGCAGATCCGCCGCCTCGTGAGCGCGTGCTCGAGCGATGAGCTCCGCGGAGAGATCGACACCTGTCACGGCCGCACCCAAACGGGCCATGGCACGTGAAGCTCGACCACTCCCACACGCCACGTCCAACACCCTCGCGCCGCGGACCGTTGGAGGCACCAAGTCTCCGGCCCCGTCGGCGATCAGCCCGTCCCCGTCACCCACCCAGTTCGTGTACCAGTCCGCGACGGTGTCGTAGCGTGCTTCTCGCAACACCCGCTCATTGCTACCACCGGCCACGACGACCAGCGAGCCGACCACATGAAGGGCGCCGGCGGGCGGGTTCCCCCGTTGCGGCTTGAACGCGAGCAGCAAGTGGTGTCCGGAAACGCCGCTGAATATTGCGGACGGCCGCGTCCGGTACCGCCGGAACAACGGCGGAGTTCGAGATCACTGCTGGCGAGCAAGGAACTCGACCGCGAAGCGCACCGGCCCATCGGTCTCAACGAAGTGCTCAACGCCCGGAGGGATGCCCTGCGTCCGACCCACCTCGACCAGCACGTCGGTGATTGGCGTCGTTTGAGCCACGAAGCGCAGACGGCCCTCATCGACTCGCAGTCGACCCCACATTCCGCTTGCCACCCGGTGGGCTCGCCGCAAAGCGTTCGGCATGGAGTGTTCATCCCACGTCACCGTCGTTCGAACGACCTCCAGGTCGGCGGGAATCTCGGTGCGATCGCACATGGGGCACGCCAACGGCGCGCCAATCTGCTGCTGGCGTGCGACGTCGTCGTCGACCCACGGGGCCGGCCACAACGGCGGCCGATGCCGGACATGTTGACGGTGGAGGCAATCCAGCACGGCGACCCAATCACCGGCGTCATCGCGCTCGAACCCAACGATCCGACGCTCCACGGCCCCGGAGCGTACGGAGTGCCCGATACCACCGGGGACAATCGCGAGCAGCCGCGGCCTCGAACGCCGGCACGAAGGCACCTCGGCCGCCCGTCCGCATCCGCGCCGGCCGAGCGAGTTGGGTCGTGGAGTCTCAGAGCGACATCTGGTATCACTGGTCCTGCGGGCCCGACGCAGGGGGAAACGATGCGAGTGTGGCTGGCGACAGGGGTGTTGCTCACGACGTTGGTCTCTTGCGGTGACGATGACAGCACAGCGACGCCGTCCAGCCAGGCGACACCGACGACGGCATCGATGTCGAGCGACGCCACGACGTCCGCTGCGGACGAGTCGACGGCGGTCGAGACGTCGACCAGTTCCGATGACGACGAGGCCGCGGCGGAGCAGGCGCTGCTCCGACTCGCCGACTTTCCGAGCGGTTGGACCGAGCAGCCGGTCGAGACCACTGAGCAGCAGGCTGAGACACAGCGCAAGAACGCCGAATGCATCGGCTCGGACCGGCCGACGACCAACGACCTTGGCGGCGCCATCGCCAAGACCGGGGATTTCACAGCACCATCGACGGACGCCATCCGCAACTCCGTCTCCTTCGCTGCCTCGGAGGACGAATCGATCGCTTACATGGACGCGCTTGGCGGCGACACGGTCGCCGACTGCTTTTCCACCGTCACCGGCGAGGCGGCGAAGGATGTCGAGTTCGAGAACGGCGCCAAGATCACCGATGTCACCGTGGCGCCGCTCAACGTCACCGCGGTCGGCGACGACGCCATCGGCTACCGAGTGACCGTGGAGGTGGAGGTCAACAACAACACCCTCAACCAATACCTCGACCTCGTGGCCGTCCGAGTCGGCCGTGCTGTCACGTCACTGCAGTACCAGTCGGTGCTCACGATGCCGACGACCGAGGACGTCGACCACTACACCGCCCTCGCGGCTGAGCGACTCGCTGCAGTCCAACAGTGAGCGACTGAAGCGAAGACCCAGCTCCCGCCGGCCACCGATTCGCGTCGGACGGCCCCGCCACCGCCGGGGTCACGGCCTCTGGGAGCAGAGCGCGGCGTCCTCGGAGCGATGGCATGTCGGTGGTCGAAGAGCATTGGTGGACCGAGGGTCACCGACACCTCGCCCATGACGTCACCGCCCGACGGCCGACAGCGCGTCCTCGATCGCCGGGTCGCTGGCCTAGGTGAGGTGTGCCTCCGTGACGGACTTGTGATTGGTGCCGAACGATGCGGAACCGGACCCTCTCGAGGCGGACGAGGTGCGAGCACGCCTGAACGGTGTGATGGAACGTCTGCAAGAACTGAGCCGAAACGACCCGAGCCGGCCACAGGTCGCAGCTGAGCGCCTCGACCTCTCAGCAGCCCTCCGACGGGCGACCAACCACCCGGGTCAACTCGCAGCTTGGGCCAAGCGCTCCCGACCCCACGCCGATGGCGGCAAGCCCTTCATCAGGTCTGACGGATGGAACGACGGAGGCTGGACCAGTTGAGCAACACGCCGTCGTCAGCTCCAACGCCCAGCCGATGACGCCAAACGGCCTGCCGCGGCGCTCGGGCCGCGATCGCTGAGCCGGATGTCCTGTGTGGTCGCAGCGTGTCAGGTGGGGATGAACGTTCCGTGGAGGCCGAAGGGCATGCGGTGTGGCAGACGGAGAGCGGCGAGGGCTCGCTGGGGAAAAATGTTCTTCGCGGCCGGGGCGCACCCAGGCGCGGTCCGTAGAGTCGCACCGTGCGGATGCACCTCGATTCCGGGACGTGCCAGGGCCACAACCGTTGTCGTTCGTTGGCGCCGGAGTTGTTCGACGTCGACGACGTCGGACAGGCCGTCCTGGTCGTCGACGACGAGGTGCCGGGCGAGCTCCACGCGAAGGCTCGACTCGCAGCATCCAACTGTCCTGAGTTTGCGATCACGATCACGATCACGGAGAACGGCTGACATGACCGACGTCGTCCAACCCGACGAGTCCACGACCGTCCCGACCGAAGCGGTGCGCGGCACCGACTACGTCATGACCTTCGGTGATCGCCCCGAGGGCACCGACATCTGGCAGCGCGTACCGTACGACGCTGCTGACTACGGCCCGGTGACCGACTACGCCACCGACTTCGACCACGGCGTGCGCGAGTACAACCCGAACGCTCCGCAGGTTTGGAAGGAGCTGCGCGAGGGCGGCTGTCCGGTCGCCCACTCCCACCGTTACGGCGGCATGTGGGTCCCGCTGACCCACGACACCGTGAACGAGGTCGCCTACGACACCGAGCGCTTCACCAGCCGCGCCGTGGTGGTGTCGGTCGGCCGTCCCGGCGACCTGGCGATGCCGGCACCGATCGGCGGGGCGCCGCCGATCACCAGCGACCCGCCGTTCCACAGCATGGCCCGCCGCCTCCTCCTTCCGGCGTTCGCGCCCAAGCAGATCGAGCCGTGGGAGCCCGAGATCCGGCGACTGTGCCAGCAGTTGCTCGATGAGATCGCCATCGACGTCAGTCCCGGGGAGACCGTCATCGACGCCGCGGTGCAGTACGCCCAGCACATCCCGGTCAGCGTCATCGGGCGGATGCTCGGCTTCCCGGCCGAGGACGACGACCTGTTCCGAGGCTTCGTCCACGACGTGCTCGAGCGCATCGCCGAGGAGCCCGGCACCCGAGAGGGCATGGACGACCTCGGCAACTACATCTACGCCCAGATCCAGGACCACCGCGAACACCCCCGCGAGGACCTCACCAACTTCCTCCTGCATGTCGAGATCGACGGCCAGCCAGTCAACGACGACATCGTCGGCGGCATGATCGTGCTGCTGCTCATCGCCGGGATCGACACGACTTGGTCGGCGATCGGCTCGTCGCTGTGGCACCTCGCCCAGCACCCCCACGACGCGCAACGCCTCCTCGACGACCCCGAGGTCATGACGTTTGCGCTCGAGGAGTTCCTGCGCGCATACGCCCCGGTCACGATGGCGCGGATGGTCGCCAAGGACACCGACTTCCACGGCTGCCCGATGCAGAAGGACGACTGGGTGCTGCTGCCGTTCCCGGCAGCGAACCGCGATCCGCTCAAGTTCGAGCACCCGGACACGTTCATCGTCGACCGCCAGGAGAACCGCCACGCCGCGTTCGGGCTCGGCATCCACCGTTGTCTCGGCTCCAACCTGGCCCGGCTCGAACTGAAGGTGGCCATCGAAGAGTTCGTCGCCCGCTTCCCGCGCTTCGAGCTCGCCGGTGACACCCGATGGAGCGTCGGACAGATCCGCGGCCCACGGGAGCTGCCAATCCGCATCCTCGACGTCGCCGACTGACCACCGAGGTGACCGCGTCTCCGCCGACGCCCGAGCCGCAGGCGTCCACCGACGCCACCGAGCCGCCCCCCGACTCGCTGCGCGACCAACTGCTCGAGGCAGCCGCTCGGGTGTTCGCCGCCAAGGGCTACGACGGCACGAAGATCATGGACATCGTCAAGGCGGCCGGCCTCTCGAGCGGTGCCGTCTACGGTCGATTCGCCTCGAAGAACGAGCTCCTGCTCGCCGCCGTCATCGCCGCCGTCGAGCAGAATTCGATCGTCCGGCGATTCAGCGAGCGGCCGGTCGCCGCGATGCTCGCCGAAGCCGGCCGGGCCGACGAACCGCTCGACGACCAAGAGGCGACGCAACTCGAAGCGTTCATCGCCGCACGACGGGAAACGACGCTCGCCGCCGCGATCGCCGAGGCACGCGCCCGCTGGCGGAACACGATCGCCGCGCCGCTCATCGAACGTGCTGCCGCCGACGGGTCGGCGAGCCCCGACGCCGACTTCGCCTCACTGGAATACCTCGTGCAGACGTTGCACCTTGGTCTCCTCGTCCAACGAGGCGCAGGGCAGCACCCTCCGGACAGCGACGCCTGGCAGCACTTCGTCGAGCGACTCCTGCGCTCCATGGCCCACCCGTCGAGCTGACCGCCGAGGGTGCGTCACGCCTTCGGCGTCCAAGCCGACGTCGACGAGCTCTTGGAGCACCTCGGCGAGCCGGCGGTCTTCAGGTTGGCGAGCACTGGCCCCGGCGACTCCTCGCCGACGTCGAACTGCTCCCGTTGCGATGAGCTTCGGCAGGTCGGGACCGGCCGGTCGAATGCCATGGCGACGGCGCTACCGGCGCGCTCAGAGCTGCCAGACGAGGATCGTGTCGCTCCCCAAGTCGTACACGGCGTAGCGCGGCGTCGACGTCGCCGGGAGGTGGACGTCCACGGTGCCGGACAGGCACTCACCGGGTGCGGCCTCGGATGGCTCCAGGGTGCCCCCGTTGATGATCGCAGCCGAACCCGCTCGGTTGTCGCTGCCCAACACGTAGAACGCATCGCTGGCGCGAGCCGGTTCGGCGCCGCCGCACACCTCGACGTCGAGGTCGATGAGCTGCCAGCCGGCTTGGATCGGATCCTGCGGGTACGGGTTCGGCACGCCGACCGTCACCGCGCGGACTGTCACGGATCCGCCGTCGGGCAGCGGGGCCGCCTGACCGAGGGGCTCGGTGGTCGCCGCGACCGGCGCGACGAGCGGACTGGTCGGCACGGTGCTCAGGTCCGTGAGCCAGCCGACGGGATCGCCGTACACGTCCTCGACGGAGATGGCGGCGATCGTGCTGCCGGCCGCCACGCCGACGTAGACATCGCCCCGAGCACACGTCCCGCTGGCCAGGTGGTGGGACGGGAGCTCGTAGATCAGGACCTCGCCGCGGAACGACGTGCCGTCGGGCAGGAGTACCTTCCAGCCGAACGGGTCGATGTCGATCGGCTCGGGTCCGGCGCACTGCTCGACGTCGAGCACGGCCAGGGTGAGCCCCGGGTCGAGGTCGAGGCCGAGGGGAGCTGGCGGCTCCATGACCAGCCCGTTGACCCGGGCGATCGAGCCGTCACCCAGCAGCAGGGCGTCGCCGAGGTAGCCGGCACCACCGGTGATCGGTGGCGGCGTCGTGGTCGGCGGTGGCGTGGTGGGTGCGGCGGTCGTCGCGGTCGTCGTGGTCGTCGCCGGTGTGGTCGTCGCCGGTGTGGTCGGCGCCGCCGTCGAGACGGCGGAGGCGGCCTCCGTCGTCAGCACGGACGTGGTGTCGGCGGTCTCCTTCGTCGGCGGCGAGGCGTCGTCGGCGTCGTCGTCACCGCACGACGCAGCGACCAGGGACACGAGCACGGCCGCGGCCACGCACACGATCCGCGAACGCGACGGTGACGAGGACACGCCTGTCAGGTTCCCACGGCGGCGGCACCGGCCACCATGGGGACCGGTCCCGCCGGGGCCGCTGGCGTTGACAGCAGTGATCGTCATCGTGCCGGCGCGCAACGAGGCGCGATCTGTGGCCGCCTGCCTCGCGTCGATCGATCGGGCGGCCGCGAGGACAACGTTGGACGTGTCAGTGGTCGTCGCGGCCGACTGCTGTCACGACGACACGGTCGTCGTCGCCCGATCCACGCCGATGGCGAACTCCCGGCTCGACGTGATCGAAGGACGGTGGCGCTCCGCCGGCCGAGCCGCCGCGCTGCCGTCCGAGCCGGCCTGGCGGCGATCGGCGCCGAACGTTCGACGGTGTGGCTCGCGAGCACCGATGCCGACCGCGTCGTGCCGGATACGTGGCTCGAACGCCAGGCGCGCCACGCCAGCCGTGGCCGGGCGGCCGTCGCCGGCATCGTCGAGCTCGATCCGCTCGCCACGCCTGCAGGGAGAGGACCACGCGCTGTGGTGTCGCCTGCTTGCTGCCGGCGCCGCCGTCCATCAACCAACCGATGTCGTCGTGACGACGAGCGGTCGCACCGCAGGCCGAGTGGTTGGAGGCTTCGCCAGCGGGCTCGCTCGGCTGGAACGCAACGCCGAGCCGAGGCGGGCGGCGTCGTGATCCGCACCACGCTCAACTGCGTCCGGCGCGCTGCCTGTGGCCGAGTTCGTTGCCGGAACTGGAGCAGGGTTTCAAGCTGATGGGACCGGATAGACCGTCAATCCATCTCGTCGCTCTGATCCCTGGCGACCGCATCGAGGACAGCCCCATGATCATCGAGCACGTGAGCGCCGCAGCCAGACCATTTCGAGACGACACGGCGTCAGCCGCACGGGAGCTGGTGGTCCGATGAGCCGTGACCCCGACGCTCAAACCTCCGACGATGACTCGGAACGTGAGATGGCCGAGGCCGACGAGGCCAACGGTGAGGGGTCGGCGGCGAACGACACCGAGGCCCGTTACGGCAAGGACGAGTCGCCCGCTTGACGCGCCCCCGTCGACGTACGGGCAGTGCTGCCGCATGAGCGTGTTGGTGGCCGGTCGCTCTGGCCACCGACGTGGAGGTCGGGTGAACGTCGGTCGCCCGTTCGCTGCTTCGTTCATCGCGTCGCCTTCCTCCCGACGATGAGGTCTCATCGGCCATGAGCGGCAGCTGCCTGGGCCGTGCGTGACGAAGCCCCACCTCGGGTGACGTCTCACCTGGCGTCGACCTGACGGCCAGCGGGCATCCGGCAAGGAACGCCACCGAGGAGGCCCCCCATGTCCACCGATGAGTCCGTGACCAAAGATCTGCTCGAGACGCTCGAGGACGGCAAAGACGGTTTCTCGAAGGGTGCCGAGAAGCTCACCGAGCTCGGCGCCGCCGATCACGCAGCAACGTTCCAGCAGTTCGCCCAGCAGCGCACCCAGTTCGCCAACGAGCTCCAGGGCATGGCGAACGCCTACGGCGATGATCCGGATCGGTCCGGTTCGCTCGGGGCGACGCTTCATCGTGGCTGGATGACGCTCAAGGATGCACTGACGAAGGACACACCGGAATCGATCCTCGAGGTCGCGGCTCAAGGTGAGGACCATGCCGTCAAGGACTACGAGAAGGCCCTCGACACCGAAATCTCCGCTGACCTGCGCAACGTCGTGCAGCGGCAGCTCACCGAGGTGCGGGCCGCTCGCGACGCAGTCAGCGCGCTCGCCGCGACCTCCGACTGACCGCCGGGACCGCTGAGGCGCATCACCTCGCCCCATCGCGCGGCACGCGACAAGGGTCGCGTCGCCCGCCGGGTCGGGACGGCGGGCCCCCACGTCGCCGTCATTCGACCAACGAACGTCCGACGAGGCCGGCGCCGCAGCGCCTTGGCCCTTCCGATGCTGCGGCCGGCCCGGATGGGCCCTCCTGAACCTCGAGGGCTCCGTCGAGGAGCGTGCGGCTGGACCATCGCGCGCCACGCGGCCACGGCTCAGTGTCCAGCGGCGAAGCGCGGCGGCCACCCGGCGTCGGGTCGAGTTCGTCAGGTCGTGGGCATCGACAGCGTCCCCGACACGAACGCGCCGAGGGCGTCGGCGTCGAAGCAGCCGATCCAGAGATCGACGTTCCACGGCGCCTGTTGATCGATCGTCCCCGACGCGACGGCGGCGTCGTCCACCGTGGCCGGGCCGTTGAGGGCGTACACGTAGCGCACTGCCGCGAGCGCCGGCACCGGCCCCCAGAACAGCGGCTGCGGCTGCCCGGGCTGGTCGTCGCGGCCCCACTGGGCGAGCCGCTTGCGCAGACCGAACGCCACCGGCCCAGCCGGGTCGGCACGACCGAGCGCCGCCTCGACGAGCTGGCGACGCGCGGCGCGGAAGCTGGCCACGTCGGCGACGCCGGCGGCGGCGAGGATCTGGGGTCCGCCGATCTGCCCGACGCTCGGCTGCAGCAGCGGCGCGCCCTGGTCGTCGACCATCGCCCGGCGCACGGTGACGTCGCGCCCCGACATCTGAAGTTCGAACGGGAAGATCGGCTCCCGTCCGGCGGGTGCGACCGCCGTGTTCTTGCCCTCGAACACCGGCGCCCGAAGGAGATCGACGGCCGCCCGACGCAGTGGGTGGCGTCGGACGGCGGCACCGTCGGCACGCAATGCGGTGGCGGTGACGCCGACCTTCGGCGTCCCGACCCGGCGCACCGTCCCTTCCGGCTGGAAGCGCAGGACCCGGTCGAGGTCCGGCTCACGCGGCAGCGCAAACGTCCACCCGGAGATCCCGCGGATCTCGTCGAACGGATCTGGGTCGGTCGCCAGGCGCACCTGTGCCCACCCAGCGAAATCGATCTCAAGCATCCATCTGCTCCTTGATCGACGCGAACCGTGCCGCGATCGCCTGCACCGCCGACTGCAGTCCCGGAAGGCGGTGCAGCTCAGGGTGCTGACCCTCGATCAGCTCTTGGAACGACGCGGCGACGTCGACGATCCGCTCGTTCATGAGCGTCCAGCGCACCTTCGGATCCGTCGACAGCGCGATGTCACCGAACAGCTCGAAGCTCGGCCCGCACGTCGGCCCGGCCGGATCGGCAGACGCCGGCAGTTGCGTGATCACCTCACCGAGCGGACGCAGCAGGCCCATCATCAGCTGCCGGCAGATGTCCTGCAGCCCGGCCCGTACGGCGACCTCCTCGGGCACCGGGTCGTAGTACACCTGCAGCACCTGCAACAGCAGGATGTACACCGAGGCGTGGACGGAGCACACGGCGAAGCCGAGCACGTCCTCGGGGATTGCTGTCGTGCCGTCGGCATCCGTGGCCCGCGGCCGCAGCACGGGGTTGTCCACCACCGGACGGTGCGGCACGAACAACTGGTTGCGCTGGAGCGCAGCCTCGTACTCGGCGACGATGCGGCTGAACGTTGCGAAGTGGGCCAGCGGGTCCGTTCCGCGCGGGGTGCCCTCACCCTGCTTGACGAGCGCATCGATCGCCGCCTTCGCCTTGGCGACGGACGTGATCGGACGCGGCGGGAAGCCAAGCCCCCACGTGCTTGGGTCCTGGGCGCCCGGCCGACCGACGAAGAGCCCCGGAGTGTCGGCTCCGACGTCGACGAAGCCCTGCTTGATCGACCGGTACAGCTCGCCGACGAACTCGAAGTGCGGGAGGTCCGGGGCAGCGACGGCGAACGTCGACGCAGCGCGGGGTCGGGGTTTCGGCGACTCGAAGCGGACAAACCGCTGCAGCGTCGCCATCGAGCAGGCGTTCAGCGAGTACGGCACCGGGAACCAGTCCTCGGAGCGCGACGGGAACCTCGGCCGCTGGAGTGACGGGAAGCCACCAACACTGGACAGCGCGTTCATCACCGTGCCGAGGTGACCCATCTCGTCCTTCGCGATCCGCAGCAGATCGGCCTTCCAACCGTTGACCATCTCCAGCTCGTCCCACGCCAAGCCCTCCGCCTCGGTCTGCTTCAGCGACAACGCAGCGAAGAGGTACTGCACGAGCAAGCCGTGCTCGACGCGTGCGGCCTCCTGCAAAGCGAGGATGAGCTCCTCGCGAGTGTCGATCGTGACGACGCGCCCCATCCGCCCCTCCCATCGGTCCGATCGAGTGTCTCAACCGGGCCACGGCGTGTCCATCGCTTTCTCGCCTCTCAGCGCCGTATGGCCACCGTCTCGTCCGTGACGACGGGACTGCGCAACGGCCAGGAGCTGTCGAGCTCTCACCCTCGCGGCAGCGACGGTGCCCGCGGGGTTTCCGAGCGAGGGTCCGTGGAGCCACCGACACTCGCGTTCCGGCCTCGCCGCGCGTGATGTTCGCCGAGGCGCTGCAGGCTCGGGGCGGTGACGTTGAGCTCATGCGGCTCGACGGTCGCGGCGATCGGCTTGGTCAGGACGGCATTGCACGAGCGCTCGAGCGCACACTTCGTCATCGGCGGTACCTCTGAGCCGAAGGACACGCTCAACTCGCCTCACCGCTCCGGCTCTGACGTCCGAAAGCGTCGCTCGGCAGCGGACCCACAACGCGTCCGAGCTCGCCGGTCTGAGGCCACGGATGACTCGGGTTGGAGACTTGATGCCGCGTCGTGTCTCTCGCCTGGTTCGGTCGCTGGGGCGTAATCTGGAGTGATCGACGACGTTGTGGCCTCGCTGACGTTCGGGTTGACCGCTGCGGCGGCGTCGGCCGGGCGGTGACGCGACGATGTTCCGCCACCGCAACGAGTACCCGGTCGAGAGCCGACTGCCCAACTTCGAGGGTGCGACAGCGTGGCTGAACGGCGAACCGGCGACGCCGGCCGCGCTGCGCGGTCATGTCGTCGTGGTGTGCTTCGGGACGTACACCTGCATCAACTGGATTCACGCTCTTCCGTACGTCCGCGCCTGGTCGGACGCCTACGCCGAACGAGGGTTGAAGGTGATCGGTGTGCAGACACCGGAGTTCACGTTCGAGCGTGATCTCGACAACGTCAAGCGGGCGCTCGCAGAGATGGACGTGCGATACCCCGTCGCCGTCGACAACGACTACGCCGTCTGGCAGGCGTTCGCCAACCACTACTGGCCGGCTCTGTACATCGCCGACAACGACGGTCGCATCCGCCACCACCACTTCGGCGAGGGCGGCTACGACGAATCGGAGATGGTCATCCAGATGCTGCTCCGCTCCGTCGGCGGCAACGTCGATGTGCCGCGAGTGCGCATCGATCCCTCCGGCGTCGAGGCGGCGGCCGACTGGTCCAACGTCGGCTCGCCGGAGACCTACCTCGGCTACGACCGCGCCTCAGGCTTCGCCTCGCCGGGTGGCGTCTCCGCGGATGCGGTGACGAGGTACTCGGCGCCGAACACGCTGCGCCGTAATGAGTGGGCCTTGACGGGCGACTGGCGGATCGGCCCGGTGCCCGTCCTGCTGACCGAGCCGGGTGGTGCCATCACGTTCGAGTTCCATGCCCGCGACGTGCACCTGGTGATGGGTCCGCCGACCGGCCACCCGCCGGTGCGTTTCCGTGTCCTCGTCGACGCGCAGGAACCCGGCGACTCTGCTGGCGTCGACGTCGACGCGGACGGCAACGGCACGGCCGACTACCAACGGATGTACCAACTCATCCGCCAGCCGGATCTGATCGAAGACCGCCGTTTCGAGATCGAGTTCCTCGACGCCGGCATCGAAGCCTTCGTCTTCACCTTCAGCTGAGACCGCTTCGAAGGAGCCCTGGACCAAGGCCTGATCACGCGCGCTTCAGCAGCGCCGGCCAGATTGGGCTCGACTACGTTCGGAGCTCCGGCAAGGTCCATCGACCTGCGTTCACCGACAACGGAGGTCGTCATGAGTAGCACCACCGACGCCGCTGGCGAGATCGTCCCGTTCAAGATCGACGTGCCCGACGAGGAATTGGCCGACCTCCGCAGTCGTCTCGCAGCGACGCGCTGGCCGAGCCGGGAGCTCGTCGGCGATCGATCCCAGGGCGTGCAGCTGGCCGCGCTGCAGGAGCTCGCCCGTTACTGGACGACCGAGTACGACTGGCGCCGGTGCGAGGCCCGACTGAACGCCCTGCCGCAGTTCAAGACCGAGATCGACGGGCTCGACATCCACTTCATCCACGTCAAGTCCCGCCACGAGGGCGCGTTGCCGCTGATCATGACGCATGGTTGGCCGGGCTCGGTGATCGAGCTCCTCGAGACCATCGGCCCCCTCACCGACCCAACGGCGCACGGTGGACGCGCCGAGGACGCGTTCCACCTCGTCCTGCCGTCCATCCCCGGCTACGGCTTCTCCGACGAGCCCACGGAGGTCGGCTGGGGCCCCATCCGCATCGGCTATGCGTGGCACGCGTTGATGCGACGTCTCGGGTACACGCGCTACGTCGCGCAGGGCGGCGACGTCGGCTCCCAAGTCACCGATGCGATGGGTCGCTTGGGACTCGACGGCTTGGTCGGCATCCACACCAACCTCCTCACGCCGGCCCTCGGCGACCCAGAAGCGCTCAGCGCGTCGCCGCCCACTGCGGAAGAACAAGCCGCCCTCGACCAACTCGCCGCATTCCACGCCACCGGCACCGGTTACTTCATCGAGCAGGCCACACGCCCGCAGACGATCGGCTACGCCGCCTTGGACTCACCGATTGCTCTCGCGGCCTGGATGATCGATCACGACACGGACAGCTACCAGAAGATCGCCCGCGCCTTCGTCGACGGACAGCCATCGGGCAACCTCACCCGGGAGCACATCGTGGACAACATCACGTTGTACTGGTTGACCGGTACCGGGGCGTCCGCCGCCCGCTCCTATTGGGAGGAAGCACAAGAGAACGCACGCGCCGCGGGCCAGACCCCCACGCCGGTGTCGGTTCCGGTCGGCTTCACCACGTTCCCCGGTGAGATCTGGAAGACCCCGCGCAGCTGGGTCGAGAACGCCTACCCCAACACCGTCTACTTCAACGCGGTCGACAAGGGCGGTCACTTCGCGGCCTGGGAGGAACCCGAGTTGTTCTCCGAAGAGATGCGCGCCGCCTTCATCTCTCTGCGTTAGGCCTGCGCCTCACGCCATCGTCAACGCCGGTAACGACCGCTGAAAGACTCAGCGGCGCGTCCTGTACTGCCAGGTCGTGGCTGATCCGGCTGGGCGGTCTGGCGAGGCCGAACGCGAGCGCACACCAGCTGGCGACGACGGCGTCTCTGACGTGCGAGCGGTGGACCCAGCGGAGTTTCCCCTTGCGGAGGCCGCCTGCGGGGCGGTTGCGGCCGAGTGCGGCCTCTTCGTCGATGACGTCACCGTTCTGAACGACTCGAACCGGCTTGCGGTGCATCTTCAGCCCTGTGACGTCCTTGCTCGCGTTGCGAGTCGCTCGCGGCAGAACGCAGCGCAGTTCGAAGTCGACGTTGCTCGCCGCCTGGCCGGCAGGGACGCCCCGTTGGCATTGCTGGATCCTCGGGTCGAGTCGCGCGTTACGAGTGGGGCGACTTCGTGGTCACGTTGTGGACCTACTACGAGCCTGTGCCGCCGCACGCGATCGCGCCGAAGGAGTACGCGCACGCACTCGAACGGTTGCACGCCGGGATGCGCCGGGCGGATCTGACCGGCGGCTGGCTTCCACACTTCACGGATCGCGTTGAGCAGGCGCAGCGCCTCGTCGACGACCCCACCAACAACCCGGAGCTCGCCGGCGCCGACCGCGAGCTGCTCGCCACGACGCTGAGAACCACGAGCCGTGCGGCCACCAACCGATGTGCTGCCGAACAGCTCCCGCACGGCGAGCCGCATCCACGCACCGTCGTGAGGACGAGGAGCGGACTGCTCTTCGTAGACCTCGAAACGTGTTGTCGCGGACCGATCGAGTTCGACATCGCGCACACGACCATCAGCGTCAGCGGCCCGCCCATCGAGGTCGGAGCGCACTATGCCGGCGCCGACCAATCACTGATTCGCGAGAGCTGGCTCCTCATGCTCGCCATGGTGACCGCGTGGCTCTGTAAGCCAGGTGACGATCTCCCCAACGGCCGCACCATGGCGAGCGAGTGGATCCGTCAGCTGCGCGCGGAGCTCGGGTCCACGAGTCCGGATCGTCGAGGAGACAGCGGGGCGCAAGGAGTCGTCGGCGTGTCGATCGGACCGCGGGAGGCGTCCCTCCGGTCAGCGTTCGACGTCCGCCGGCGCTGCGGGATCATCGTCGTCGACGAGCGTGAGCACCTGCTTGCGCAACCCCAGGGCGGGGAGCGTTAGCCGGGCCGCCTCGTCGACGTGGATCCGCGGCGGTGGCGGGATGGTGGCGGGGAAGTACGTGTCGGGGCCGTACAGCTGGCCGTAGCGCACGACGACCCCGTCGATCGCGAGGACGGCGTCCTCCATCGCCTGCACCGAACGACCTCCTTCGCCGGGGATCGTCCACGCCACGCTCTGGGTGATCACGAGGTCGACGCCGGACGCCGCCGCCCCCTGCAGCAGGTGGTCGGTGCCGACCCGCCGGATCCGGGCGTTGTCGGCGCGATGGGCGTCGAGGTCGGCGGCGTCGTCGGGCAGATCGGTGAGCTGGTTGATGACCACGTCGGCGGGGTGCGTGCGCATCGCGTCGAGCAGCCAGTCGAGGTCGTACACGTCTCCGATCAGGAGCTCGACGCCGAGCGCCCTGAGCTCGTCGGCGCCGCGGCCGGACCGCGAGATGCCGGCAACGGTGTGGCCGTCGCGGACGAGGAGCGGGGCGATGCGGCGGCCGAGCACGCCGGTGATGCCGGCGATGAGGATGCGCGTGGTCATGCGGAGACCTCCTGTGGATGGTCGACGTCGGCCGACCGCTGGAGCTCGACGTCGAGCTCGATGCCGACCCGGTCGCCGATGATGGCACCCCCGTTGGCGAGCCGACCGTTCCAGTCGAGCCCGTAGTCCTTGCGGCTGATGGCGCCGACGGCGTCGAAGCCGGCGTGCTCGGCGGCGTCGAAGGTCTCGATGCCGTGGAACGTCACGACGAGGGTCTCGGTGCGGGTGACGCCGTTGAGCGTCAGGTCACCGGTGAGGTGGTAGCGGCTCGGCGTGTCCTCGACGATCGCGGTGGAGACGAACGTGATGCGGGGGTGGACGGCGACGTGCAGGAAGTCCGGCCCGCGGAGGTGCTGGTCCCGCGCCTCGACGTCCGTGTCGATCGATCGGGCGAGGAGCTCGGCGCGGACCGTGGTCTCGGCGAGCGTGGCGCCGACGACGACACGGGCGTCGAACTGGTCGAAGCGGCCGCGAAGGCGCGCGATCGCCAGGTGGCGGACGCTGAACGCGACGCTGGAGTGGGACCTGTCGAGCGTCCAGATCCCGGTGGCGATCGGGAGCTCGGCGATGGTGGTCGTCATGGGGGTTCCTTTCCGGATGTCGGTGCGACCGGCAGGTCACAGGTGGCGCGCCGCCAGCTCGGCGGGCGTGGGGAACGTCATCAGCGGGGCGCCGCGGCGACCGACGATGACGGCGACGAAGCGCGTCCACCGGTCGAGGCAGGCGTTGGCAGCCGTCAGGTGGATGACGTCGCCGCCGGGCTCCCAGAACGCGTCGCCGGCGCCGATGACCCGCTCGTCCTCGCCCTCCAGCCGGAAGCGGAGGTCGCCCTCGAGGACGAAGCCGAACACCGGACCGGGGTGGCGATGCGGGGGTGCGCCGGGATCACCGGGTGGGAGCTCGACCTGGACGACGGTCACCTCGACGTCGTCCGGCACGGACACCGGGGCCTGGCGGAGCAACACGATCATGAGCACCACGTGCGTCGCGCTCGACGGCGTCGTCCACGACCTGCTGCGAAAGCCGCGTGAGGCCTTCTCTAACGTTGCTGGCTGTGGAGCTGCGCCACCTGCGCTACTTCGTCGCCGTCGCCGAGGAGGAGAACTTCAGCCGGGCGGCGGCCCGCCTGCACCTGTCGACCCCGACGCTCAGCCAGCAGGTCCGGGCGTTGGAGAACGAGGTCGGCGCGCCCCTGCTCGTGCGGCACCGGTTGGGTGCCACGCTCACGCCGGCGGGGGAGGCGTTGCTGGCCGGAGCCCGGGCGACGCTGCGCGCTGCAGAGGGCGCGGTGGTGGACGCCCGGCGGGCGGCCGGGCTCGCCGAAGATGCGCTGCGCCTCGGGCTCCCGAGCGGGGCACCCGACTGGGTGGTCCACCGGCTCGAGGAGCTCGTCGCGCAGGAGCGGCCCGACGCCCGTCTCGTGCTGGTGCCCGGGGCGACGAGCCACCAGCTCGGGTTGTTGCAACGCGGCGCACTCGACGTGGCGCTGGTGCGCGGCCCGGTCGAGGCGGCTGCCGGGACCGAGCAGCTGGTCGTGCACGAGGCCGACCTCGGCGTGCTGATGGCGGTGACCCACCCGCTGGCTCGCGTCGGAAGCGTGATGTGCCGGCAGCTGGCCGACCACGAGGTGATCTGGTTTCCCCGCGACCTCGCTCCCGCCTTCTACGACACGACACTCGACGCGCTCCGCAGCCACGGAGCAGAGGTCACCGTGATCACGGGGACCGACACCGTGCCGAGCATCGCCACCACGCTGCCCCTCGTGCCGACGGCGGTCAGCCTCAGCACGGCCCGGCTGGCGGCCGGATCGGATGGGCTGACGTGGCGGCCGCTGGACGACTGCCGGCTGACCGAGACGATCGTCGCGGTGTGGCGCAGCCGCTCCCGCCACCCGGCGGTGCAGGCGCTGACCCGTCGCCTGCGTCGGGAGCTCGGCGAGGGTCCGTGGCGCCCGGTCGGTCAGGTGTAGCGCCCGGCGTCGAGGTCGTCGATCAGCCCGGGTTGGACGGGCGTCCAGCCGAGGACTCGTTGGGTGATCTCGCTCGACGCCGAGACATCGGCGGCGAAGAACCGGCCGAGCCAGCCGAAGTGCTCGTCGGCGCCTGCCGCAGGGATCGACACCACGGGCAGATCGAGGGCGCGGCCGATGGCCGCCGCGATGTCGCGGGCCGGGATGCCGGCCTCCGCCGTGGCGTGCACCGCCGCGCCGGGGGCGGACTGCTCGACCGCGAGCCGGGTCAGGCGCGCCGCATCGAGGCGGTGGATCGCCGGCCAGCGGTTGGCGCCCTCGTCGACGTAGCCGGACACGCCTCGTTCCCGCGCGATCTCCACGAGCCGGGCGACGAAGCCGTGATCTCCTTGTCCGTGCACGGTCGGTGCGAAGCGCACGATCACCGGTCGCACGCCACGCGTGGCGAACGAGCGAGCGGCGTGGGCGCCGGCGATGCGCGGATGGCCGCCGCCCTCGGGCTCGTCGTCCTCGGTGACGGTGCGGCCGGCGGCGAGCCCCATGACACCCGACGCGATCAGGAGCGGCCCGCCGCGGCCCTCCAGGGCGGCGCCCATCGTCTCGATCGCGGCGAGGTCGGTCTGCGCCGCGTCGGCCATGTTCGCGAAGTCGTGGTTGTAGCCGAGGTGGACGACACCGTCGCATGCCGCGGCACCCTTGGCCAGGGCGTCGAGGTCGTCGAGGTCACCGCCGAGGACCTCCGCCCCCAGCGCGGCGACGGACTCGGCGGCGGCATCGGATCGGGCGAGGGCGAGCACGTCGTGGCCGGCCTGCGTGAGCTCGGGCACGACGGCCGAGCCGATCCAGCCTGATCCTCCGGTGACGAAGATGCGCATCTGCTGACCCCTCTCGTAGTGATGGCAGTGAGTGACATCACCATAGCCGGGATGTCAGCATGTGTCATCACGTAGGCTCGTGACGTGGGTCGCTGGGAGCCGGATGCCGCGGGCCGGTTGCGCGAGGCCGCGCTGGACCTGTTCGTCGAGCAGGGCTACGACCACACGACGGTCGCCGACATCGCCGACCGCGCTGGGCTCACGGCCCGCACGTTCTTCCGCCACTTCGCGAACAAGCGCGAGGTGCTCTTCGCCGGCTCCGAGCAGCTGGAAGCCGAGATGGTCGCGGCCATGGACGCCACCCCTCGCGATGCTCCGCCGATGCAGGCCGTCGCCGCCGCCCTCCAGGCCGGCGCCGCGGTGCTCGGCCAGCGTCGCGACTTCGCTCGGCGGCGGCGAGCCGTGATCGCCGCCAACCCCGAGCTGCAGGAGCGCGAGCTGCTCAAGCTGGCGTCCCTCGGCGCGGCGCTGCGCGACGGCCTGCGGCGTCGCGACGCCGGCGAGCTCGAAGCGAGCCTCGCTGGAGAGGCCGCGATGGTGGTGTTCCGCATCGCGTTCGAGCGCTGGGTGGACGCATCGCCGGCGCCCGACCTCGCCGTCGTGATGAGCGAGTGCCTGGACGGCTTGCGCGGCCTGGCCGCGCCGACGACAGGACGTGGCGTCAGGTCGTGAGGCCGGTGGCGATCGCGCCGGCGTCGTCGTCGCTCACCGGTCGGGGCGCCTCAGCCAGCGCAGGCACCGGCCGGGCGAACGTGATGACGAGCGCGGCGAGCAGGTTGAGCCCGGCGAGCACGACGAACGGGACGGTGTAGCCACTCGTGACGTCGTGGGCCCAGCCGATGAACACGAGTCCGGCGCCACTGCCCAGCTGGCCGCCCAACGAGATCACCCCGTAGATGCTGCCGAACGACAGGATGCCGAAGATCTCGGCCGTGAGCAGCGACATCATCATGTAGACGTTGCCGATCGTGAAGCCGAACAGCAGGGCCACGACGTAGATGGCGAGGGTCCCGCTGACCATCGTGTAGAGGAGGACGGCCGTCGCCTGACCGACGAACAGGACCACCGTCATCGCCCGCTTGTCGGCCTTGTCGGCGACGAACTGGCCGACGATCAGGCGGGCGATGATCGACCCGATCGTGGTGACCGTGACGGCCAGCGCGGCGGACGAGCGGGAGCCCAGCTTGTCGGCGTCCTGGAGGAACGACAGCTGGTGGATGAGCACCGCGGTCTGGGTGGCGAGGGCGAGGGCGAAGCCGATCAGGACGGCCCAGAACGAGGACGTGCGGCGGGCCTCCTGGCGGGTCCAGATCCGGTATTGGGTGTGCAGCTGCACGCGCGAGCGGCGCTCGGGGCGGACGGCATCGGGCCCGCCCGGCCCGTCGGCCTGCAGGCCCATCGCCGCCGGATCGGCGACGACCGCCACCCACAGCACGGGCAGGGCGACGATGACGACCAGCGCGCCGAGGACGGGCGCGCCGAGCCGCAGGCCGCCCTCGCCGATCAGCCAGGTGCCGAGCGGTACGAGGGTGGCGCCACCCAACGAGACCCCGGTCGACGACAGCGAGATGGCCTTGGCCCGATGGTGGATGAACCACTTGGACATGATCGAGCCCACCGCGACGGCCGCCCCCATGCCGTAGGCGAGGGCCATCAGCGCATAGACGAGGTAGAGCTGCCAGATCGTCTCGACGAAGCCGACCGCCGCCGCGCTCGGCGCCGGTCAGGATGGCGCCGACGGCCATCATCCGCTTCGGCCCGCCGCGGTCGATCATCGGCCCGACGACGAAGGCCGAGATGCCCGACACGACGAAGAAGAGGCCGGACGCCCCGGACACGACCCCCGCCGACCAGTCGTGCTCGTCCTCGAGCGGACGCAGGAACGTGGACAGGCCGTAGTAGCCAACGCCGACGGTCACCCACATCATCAGCCCGCATGCGACGGCCACGTACCAGCCGTAGAAGACCCCGCGGGGCAAGAAGCGCGCGGCGATCGGCACCTCGAGCCCACCCCCCGCGGACGCCATCGCGCCACCTTACGGTCGGCCTCACCGACGACCCGAGCCCGGTCGACTCGGCCCTCCGGTTCTGTGTCACCGCACAAGTCCCCGGGGACGTGTGCGGTGACACAGAACGAGGTGCGAGCGGCGGCCGCCGGTGGCTCCGTGCTGTACTGCTGGCGTGGATGGGTTCGTGATCGAGGGTGCCGTGCTGCTGGATCTGGCGGCCGGCGCGCGCCACGACGGGTCGAGCGTCCGTGTCGAGGGCGATCGCATCGTCGACGTCGCTGTCGACGGGCGTCGGCTGGCCGCGGGCGACGATGTGCGCCGCGTCGACGCCGGCGGTCGCACCCTGATGCCGGGCCTGATCGACGCCCACGTGCACGCGGCGATCACCAAGATGGACATCGGTTCGATGAACCATCGCCCGCTCACCCGGATCGGCATCGAGGCCAAGGCGATTCTGGAAGGGATGCTGCGGCGCGGCTTCACGACGATCCGCGACGCGGGTGGGATGGACCGGGGCTTGAAGGAGGCCGCGACGGCCGGCCTGATCGCCGCGCCGCGAATCTTCCGCGCCGGGCGGGTGCTGTCCCAGACGGGAGGCCACGGTGACACGGCGGCGCCGACCAACCACCCGCGCCTGTGCGTGTGCGGCATCGACACCACCGGCTTCGCCCACGTCGCCGACGGAGCTGACGCCGTGCGGCGGGCCGCGCGCGAGGAGCTGAAGGGCGGCGCCGATCAGATCAAGGTGATGGCGGGCGGCGGGGTCGCGTCACCAAACGACCCGATCGACATGACGCAGTACACAGAGGCGGAGCTCCGTGCGGCTGTCGAGGAGGCCGCGGCCCGCCGCACGTACGTGATGGCGCACGCCTACATCCCCGAGTCGATCGTCCGGGCGGCCCGCGCCGGCATCCGCTCGATCGAGCACGGCAACCTCCTCGACGCCGAGTCGGCGCGCGTGATGGCCGAGCACGGCTGCTTCCTCGTCCCGACGCTCGTGACCTACGACCAGATCGCCGAGCGCGGCGAGGAGCTCGGCTTCCCGGCCGAGAGCCTGCGCAAGCTCGACGCCGTGCTCAGCGCCGGCACGGTGGCGATCCAGCACGCCCTCGATGCCGGCGTGCGCGTCGGCCTCGGCACCGACCTGCTCGGCGAGACCCACCGGTCGCAGCTGAAGGAGTTGCAGCTGCGCCGCGAGGTCCAATCGCCGCTCGACGTCCTGCGCTCGGCGACGCTCGTCAACGCCGAGCTGCTGGGGAAGGTCGGCGAGCTCGGTGTCATCGCGCCCGGCGCGGCCGCCGACCTGCTGCTCGTCGACGGCGACCCGGTGGCCGACCTCGACGTGCTCGCCGGCCAGGGTGAGCGCATCGACCTCATCGCACGCGGCGGCGAGGTCGTGCACGACGCCATGCGCTGAACCGGGCACTCGGATCGCTCAGGGGTCGGCCGGACCTGGTTTCGGCCGGCGCGGGTGGCGGTGGAGATCGAAGAGGTGGCCGCGCAGGAGTCCGTCGAGGGCGAGTCGGTGGTGGCCGGAGCTGGTGTCCGACGGGGGTGACCCGGCTGCATCACCTTCCACCCCGGTGCGCCAGAACAGCAGGGTCAGGACGCCGCCGATCACCACGATGACCCCCGACAGCGTCAGCGCATCCCACACGTCGCGGTGATCGGCGAACTGGGCCAGGGCGAACCCGCCGAGCGGCGCCAGCACCGTGTACACGATGGCGTACAGGGAGAAGACGGCACCCTCCATCTCAGGCGTCACGTTCCGCTCGACGCCACCGGTGAGCACCGACTGGGCCAGCGACAGCAGCAGCCCGAGCGGCACGAGGGCGGCGAGGACGATGACCCACAGCGGGCGCCCGTGCATCGCATCCCCCGATCGGCCGAAGGCGATCAGGACGACGCCCGACACCACGAAGGTCAGGTTGAGGATCACGGCGTTCTCGTGGTGGGCCTTGAGCCGGCCGATCAGGTGGGCCACGAGGATGGCACCGACGGCGAACGCGCCGGTGAGGACGCCGAGCGACGACTTGCTCCCGGAGAGGTCGTCGGCGACGGCCGGGAGCAGCTGCACGATCGGAGCGACGAAGAGGCTGAGCAGGGCGACGCGGATGAACACCCGCTTCATCACGGCGTCGCGTGCGATGTAGCTGATCGCCTCGCGCAGGGTCGTGCGATGGGGTGAGGTGGAGATCTGCTCGGTCGGGTGGGCACGCAGCAGGACGAGGATCCATCCGAGGAAGCTCGCCGCGTTGACGACGAACATCGCCCACGGACCGACGGTGGCGAGCATGACGGCTCCGAGGGCGGCGCCGATCACGGCCGCTGAGCTGGACGCCGCACCGAGCACCGCGTTCGCCTCCTCGAGGCGGTCGGGCGGGACGACGTCGCGCTCGAACTCCATCCATGCCGGTGAGTTGAACGCCGACAGCGTGCCGGCGACGAGGCTCATCACCATCAGCCCGGGCACGTTGAGGAGGTCGAGCGCCGCGAGCACGGCCATGGCGAGGTACAGGCCGGTCTTGAGGATGTTGAGCACGAGAAGCAGGTGGCGGCGGCTGACCCGCCCGGCGAGGCGCCCGGCGTACATCCCGAGGATCGCCGTGGGGAGGCTGTAGGCGGCTGACACGAGCACGGTGTGGAGCACCGACTTCGAGTCCTGGTAGGACAGGAAGGCGATCGCCAGCGTCACCACGGTGGTCCCGACGCCGGAGAAGAACTGGGCCAGAGCGAGGCCGCGCATCAGCGGCAGCCGCAGGAACTTGACCGGTGGCGGCGTGTCGGTGGTGGTGGTGGGAGGCGGCGTCGACGATGTGGTCATGGAGAGGCGGTGCGGTCAGCTCACGCGATCGTAAACACCCGGCACGCCGCGGCCCGCGTTGCATGCGTCGGCACCGCCGCGGCGCACGGCCGGACTAGAACTCGGGCGTGGCCGCCGCCCGCATCGAGACCGACGTCGTCGTGGTCGGGGGTGGCAACGCTGGATTCGCGGCGGCCCACGCCGCGGCCGAGCGCGGCCGGCGCGTCGTCGTGATCGAGCGGGGCACCGCTGACGCGGCCGGCGGCAACAGCTACTTCACGGCCGGGGCGACGCGGATCGCCCACGAGGGGCTGGACGACCTCCTCGCCATCGTCGAGCCGGACCCGCGCCACGTCGCGCGCCGTGGTGCCTCCCTACTCGCGTCGCGAGTACGCCGCCGACATGGCGCGCGTCACCGGCGGTCGCAACGACCCGGCGCTCACGGCGGTGCTCGTGGCCGAGGCCGATGGCGCGGTTCGCTGGCTGCACGGCCTGGGGATGCGCTACCGGCTGCTGTACGAACGCCAGGCCTACGAGGGCCAGGACGGCCGGCTCGTGTTCTTCGGGGGGCTGCACGTCGGCAACGTCGACGGTGGCGTCGGGCTGCTGGCCGACCACATGCGCATCGCCGACCGGCTCGGTGTCGAGGTCCACCACGGCGTCCGCGCCACGGCGCTCGTGACCGACGGCGACCGGGTCGTCGGCGTGCGGGGGACCGGGATCGACGGACCGGTCGAGGTCGTCGCCCGTTCCGTCGTGCTCGCCGCCGGCGGGTTCGAGGCCGACGCCGACTTGCGCCGCCGGCACCTCGGCGCCGGCTGGGAGCGGGCGCGGGTGCGCGGCACGCCGCTCAACACGGGCGACATGATCACGGCGGCGACTGACATCGGCGCGGCGACCAGCGGCGATTGGGCCGGGGCCCACAGCGTGCAGTGGGACGCCCACCACGGCAGTGCCGACGCCGGTGACCGCGAGCTCACCAACCGCCTGACCCGCCAGAGCTACCCCCTCGGGATCCTGGTCAACGCCGACGGCGCGCGCTTCGTCGACGAGGGCGCCGACTTCCGCAACTACACCTACGCCCGCTACGGCCGCGCCGTCCTCGAGCAGCCCGGCGGTGTCGCCTTCCAGCTCTTCGACGGCACCACCCGGCCGCTGCTGCGCACCGAGGAGTACGACATGCCGGGTGTCTCGGTCGAGACCGCCGACACCATCGACGACCTCGCCCGGCGAATCGGGATCGCGCCGGAGCGCTTGGCGGCGACGGTCGCCGCGTTCAACGCCAGCATCGACGTCGCCGTTCCGTTCGACCCGGCTGTCAAGGACGGTCGGCGGGCCGCGCTCCCGCTGCCGAAGAGCAACTGGGCCGTCCCGCTCGAGGCGCCGCCGTTCTACGCCTTCGCGGTCACGTGCGGCATCACGTTCACGTTCGGCGGCCTGCGCAGCGACGTCGACGGACGCGTGCTGGACTCCGCCGGCACGCCGATCGAGGGGCTGTTCGTCTGCGGCGAGATGCTCGGCGGCCTGTTCTGGGGCAACTACCCGGGCGGCACCGGTCTGGCGGCCGGCATGGTGTTCGGTCGTCGTGCCGGCAGCCGTGCGTAGCAGCGGTCGGCCGTCGGGGAGTGCCGTGCGCTCGTCGACAGGTGGCGTGTCAGACTGACCACGAGTCGGGTCTCGAGGGGGTTGGACATGCGGATCCGCACGGCGCTCGTCACGCTCATCCTGGCGGTGGTCACGGTGGGCTGCGGTTTCCACACGATCCAGCCGCCGGGCGCGACCCCGCTGCGGTACCGCGATGTGATCTTCGACGACGTGGCCGTCACGCATGACGTGGTCTACGGCAGCGCGGTCGATCAGCAGGGCACGACCGTCACCCTGGCGCTGGACGTGTACGCGCCGACGAACGACAGCGCCGCCCAGCGTCCGGCGATCGTGTGGGTGCACGGTGGCGGCTTCTCCGGCCTCGACAAGACGTCGGGGGAGATCGTGTTCGAGGCGACCGAGATGGCCAAGAAGGGCTACGTCGGGGTCTCGATCGACTACCGCCTCTACGGCCCCGGCTGCTCGGCCAGCGGCGGCGACGTCGCCGGCTGCGTGCAGGCGATGGTCGACGCCCAGCACGACGCCCAGGCGGCCGTGCGCTTCCTCCGCAAGGAGGCGGCGACCTACCGGATCGATCCCGCTCGCATCGCCATCGCCGGAACGTCCGCCGGCGCCATCACCGCGCTGCACGTGGGCGCCAACGCCGACGATCCCGGCGACAGCGGGAACCCCGGGTTCTCGTCAGCGGTGGGCGCCGCGGTCTCGCTCTCGGGCGCCAAGCTGCTCGGGTCCGAGGACGCGGGTGATGCCCCGCTCCTCATGTTCCACGGGACCGCCGACCCGCTCGTGCCGTACCAGTGGGCGCGCAACACCCTCGACGAGGCCCAGGCCGTCGGGCTCGTGTCGTACCTCACGACCTACAAGGGTGAGGGTCACGTGCCGTTCAACCACGTCGCCCAGATCATGGACCAGACGACGAACTTCCTGTACTGGATGCTCGACCTCGACGACGCGCCCCGGCTGAGCCGACCGATCGTCGGGCGGGCCGGGGATCCCCGACCCGCCCGACGCGGCGTGTGTGGACGGTGGGTCAGCCGCCGCTGATGTCGCTGAAGTTCCCCAGCGTGCCGTTGAGGTCGACCACGTCGCCGTCCGGCACGAACGTGCCGAGCTTCGTCGGATCGGTGATCTGGTACTCGACCATGCGACCGCCCTCGTTGAGGTAGGCGTCGGACGCACCGGCGGTGACGTTCTTGATCCCGTCCAGCACGAACGGGTTCTCCATGTCGATGTTGCGTGCCGCCAGCATGATGTTGCCGCGGTCGAGGCCACCCTCGTAGCTGACGCGGCCTGCTTGAGGACCTGCTCGAGGTACATCGCCAGCCACCAACCCGTGGCGTACGTCGTCTGCTTGTCGTCGAGGCCCTGCGCCTTGGCCACCTCGTGGAACTGCTTGACGATGGGGTCATCGGCGAACGCCTCGTCGTTGACGTCCTTGAGGTACTGGATCAGGTGCACGCCCTGACCGGTGAGGCCCTGGTCGATCAGCGGCTGGAAGAACTGGCTCAACGAGCCGCACGTCGCCGACAGGATGACGACGGGCTTCCAGTCCTTCTGCTTCTCGAGCTCGGCCATCGCCTGGGTGCAGAACACGCCCGACGTCTCGATCAGCACGACGTCGGCCTTCGAGGCGGCCAGCGTCGTGAACTGGTTCGTGAGGTTCGGCTCGGTCGGCTCGTGGAACTGCTGGTCGATGACCTTGAGGTCGGAGCCCTCGATGGCCTTGGCGAAGCCGTTCACGTAGCTCTTGCCGAAGTCGTTGTTGAACGCCAGCGCCGAGACGGTCTTGGCCTCCGGGTGCTTCTCCTTGAGCCACTCGTTCCACAGGCCGGCCTCGCTGAAGTAGTCGATCTGCATGCCGGTCGTCCAGGGGTGGTTGTCGATGTCACCCCAGTTCGGCGCCCCGGTCGCGTTGAACAGCTGCGGCATGCACTCGTCGTTGACCTCGTCCCACACGGCGAGGTTGTTGGCCGTCCCGAGGACGCCGACGAGCGCCGCGTACTTCGCGGCCCCGAGGGCCTCGTCGACGTTCGACTTGGTCTTGTCGGGCTGGTAGCCGTCGTCCTTGACCTCCAGCACGAGCTGCTTGCCGTCGATGCCGCCCTTGTCGTTGAGGTACTTGAAGTAGCTCTGGATGCCATCGGCGATGAGGCCGAACCCGGCGAACGGGCCGGCCTTCGGGAGGCTGATGAAGAACGTGATCTGGTCGTCGGTGATGCCCTGCTTGGAATCCCAGTCCTCGGGGCACTCCGCGGGGTCGATCGTGAAGTCGTTGGGACCCTGGTACACGTCGTCGATCAAGCCGAACGTGCCGCTGCCGCCCGCGCTCGACCCCGCCGCTGCTGTCGATCCCTCTGTGGTGTCCTCGGTCGTCGCCTCGGTCGACGTCGCCGTCGTGTCATCGCTGCTCGCGGCCGTCGTCTCGCTGCCGGCCGTGGTTGCTGTCGCCCCCGCGGTGGTCGGCGTCGTCGTCGCCGAGCCCCCATCGTCGTCGTCGCCGCACGCTGCGACGACCAGCGCCGCGATGCATGCGAGTGCAACGGGCTTCTTCCAGCTCCGTGTCTTCATGTCTCCCCTTCTCGGTGATCCTTCAGGGCGGTGTCCGAAATGCCGTCACGCCCCGCGTGCGGACAACGCGGTCCGTTGCACGTGCATCGACATGTCCCCATTCCAGCTGCCACCCGGGGCGGACCGTAGCGGTGAGGAGACGCTTGCGGCCAGCCAGGAGCGTGGATGTCCGACAACCAACCGAGCGATCGTTAAGATGCGGCCGTTCGTCTGTGTCGGGGGGCACAACAACATGATCGAGATCACAGTGCCGCGCCTGATTGGCCACGTCACCTGCCGCCGCCGTCAGCAGCGCCGAACGGAGGTGATGCCAGGGACGATGTGACGCCGCGCCCCGGCGATCCGGGCCTGCGGCACGAGCAACGAGAGGTTTTCGACCGCGTCGGGTGGGCGGTCACACAGCCGTCGGCTCTGGGGGAGCCGTTCGGAGACTGGGGGATGCGTGCTCCGCACCACACGTCGATCGAAGGCGCTCGCCGCGCTCTCGGTCGCCACCTTGATCACGGTCGCCGCATGCAGCGGCGACGACGACGCCGGGGACACGGCAACGGGGGGCAGCGCTGACGCGACGTCGAGTCCGTCCAGCGCCGCGACCGCGGCCACAGCCACGACCGCGGCGGCGACTGCCACCACCAGCGGCGCTGGTCCGTCCTCGACCAAGGCCGCCGCAGCGACCAGCGCACCGGCGCAGACCGACGCCCCGCCGTCGACGCTGTCGCCTGGTGAACGTCGACCAGAGGATCCGCCGAACCCGGTGCAGGGTGGCACGATCGTGTACGGGCTCGAAGCCGACAGCGCCAACCCGTGGGCGCCCTATCGCACGTCGTGCGCGACGAGCTGCCTGGCGGTCCTGCGCGGGATCAGCGACTCGCTGTTCGGAGCCGATCCCGACGGCAACATCGTGCCGTACCTCGCCGAGAGCTACGAGCACAACGCCGACTACACGGTGTGGACGATCAAGGTCCGCGACGGCATCAAGTTCCACGACGGCACCCCGCTCGATGGGGCGGCGGTCAAGTTCAACATCGACACGTGCCGGGCCAGCCCGCTGACCGCAGCGGCCTACCTGCCGATCGACCACATCGACGCCACCGGGCAGGAGGTCACCGTCACCATGCGCGGCGGACCGTGGGTGGCCCTGCCGATGTACCTCATCGGCGGCTCGTGTGCCTACATGTTCTCGCCGGCGTGGCTCGGCACCCTCGATGACGTGCCGCAGCGCAACCCGCAGTCGCCCGTCTACGACGCCGCCCTCGCGGCGACGCCGGGCGGTGGCGACCCGCAGCATCCCGTCGGGCTCGGGGCGTTCAAGTTCGAGTCGTACACGCCCGGGAACGGCAACGCGTTCAAGGCGGTGCGCAACCCCGACTACTGGCGGGGTCCCAAGGGCATCACCGGCGAGCAGCTGCCGTACCTCGACGGCATCGACTACGTCGTCGCTGTCGACGAGGACAGCCGGTCGAACTCGGTCCGATCGGGGGACTTCGACATGATGATGTCGTCGATGGGCGACACCATCGACAAGTTCCTCGACGATTCGTCGATGGAGGTCAACTCGTCGAGTCGCTTCGGTGAGACGGGGTACTTCCTGCTCAACCTGGCCACCGGTGCCACGGACCCGGAGGGCAAGAACGCCGCCAGCCCGCTGCTCAACGTCGACTGCCGCAAGGCACTGGCCGGTGCGATCGATCAGGAGCGCTTCAACCAGGAGCGCAACGCAGGCCTGGCCCCGCCGGCCAACGGCCCGTTCCCGCCCGGTTCCGTCGGCTACCTCGCGGACACCGGGTACCCGAAGTTCGACGTTCCGACGGCGCAGGCCGAGATGCAGAAGTGCCTCACCGCCCTGGGCACCGACCACATCGAGTTCGGGTTCGACACCACCAACGACCCGTTCAACGTGGAGAGCAACACGCTCATCCAGTCGATGTGGAACGAGGCGTTCGGTGACCAGGTGCAGGCCAAGATCACGCCGATCGAGCAGGGCCAGTACATCGGCCTCGCCCTCACCGGAGCCTTCCAGTCGCTCGGGGGACGCGGCTACAGCGGCATCGACCCCGACCAGCAGCGGCTGTGGTGGTCGAGCCTGTCGGCGACGCCGATCGGCGGGCTGGCGCTGAACGCGGCCCGGCTCGTGGACCCGGTGATCGACGAGGCGTTGAACACGATCAAGTCGAACCCCGACCCGGCGGCCCGCAAGGCCGCCGCCGAGACGGTCAACCGGCAGTTCGGCGAGAACGTCTACAGCCTCTGGCTGGCGTGGGTGCTGTGGGGGATCATCTCGCAGCCGTACGTCCACGGCATCCAGGCCGACGTGCTGCCGGACGGCTCAGAGGGGCTCGGTCTGGCGTCCGCCGGGTTGCACAACATCAACCAGATGTGGTGCGACGGCGGCAGCTGCGACTGACCGGCGTGGGCGCGGGTCCCCGGGGCGGCTCGACCGTCCCGGGGATCACGCTGCGTGCTGCTCCTCGCCGAACGAGCGGAGGATGCTGGATCCGGTGGCGCGGTAGTCGAGCCCGTAGACGTAGAGCGAGACGATCACGCTGTGCCCGGCGTTGCGGACCTCGTGGATGTCGTCGTCGCCTGCGTCGAGCGCCGCCACGTCGCCTGCCACCATCGTGCGACGGCCGGTCTCGACGGGACGCCCGTCCACGAGCCGGAACGAGCGCTCCTGCTCGCAGCCCTCGTGGACGCCGACCACGCACCAGCTGGCGTGGGAGTGGATCGGTGTCCGCTGGCCAGGTCGCCACACCAGGGCGACCAGCGAGAACCGAGCGTTCGGATCGACGTGGACGACGTTCGTCCGATACCGGTCGGCAGACGAGCGGCGGAGCTCCGGGGTGAGCAGACCGGGTCGTCCGAGGTGGCCGGCGAGGGCGGTCGCGACGGTCGCCGGTCGCGTCGTGATGGGGGAGCCGACCGCGTCGTCGAGGTCGGCGAGCAGCTCGGCCAGTGCCGCCGTCGTGCGGGGGCCGGGGGAGGTGAGGAGAAGGGACATGGGAAGCACCGTCATCTCATCGGACGTGATGTCTTTCATCGGACTATCGACAAGGGGCCCGAGCGGAGGCCGCGGCCGCACGACGTCAGACGGTGCTCGACGTCACGATCGAGATGCTGGCGTCCGAGCACCTCCCCAAGGTGACGCTCGACGCCGTCGCGCAGCGCGCCGGCGTCGCCCGCTCGACCGTGTACGTCCAGTTCGGCTCCCGCGCCGGTCTGTTCGAGGCGGTGGCCGAGCGCCTGCTCGTGCGCATCGGGTTCGAGCGCCTCGGGGCGGCGGTGCGCCTACCGCACCCGAAGCTGGCGTTGCGGGAGGCGCTTCGCGAATCGGTGCGGCTCTACGCCGCCGAACGCGATGTCTCCCGAGCGCTGTGGTCGTGGGCCGCCCTCGACCCCGACGCCGGGCGGGCCATCGACATCCTCGACGGTGGTCGGGCCGACGGCACCCGCCACCTCGTGCGACGTCTGGCGAGCACCGGCGCGCTCCGTCACGGCCTGTCCGTCGCCGAGGGCAGCGACGCCTTGTACGTGCTGACCTCGTTCGATGCGTTCGACACGCTGTACACCGAGGCGGGCTCGAGATCGCCGCCGTGACCGAGCGCCTCACGGCGATGGTGGAGCGGCTCCTGCTGGCCTGAGCGCCGCCGCGACCAGCGCACCGAAGGCGGCGTGGTCGAGCAGTTGTGGGCCTCTCGGGAGCGCGGCGATCATCGGGAACCGGCGCCGGGCGACGCCGAGGTCGACGATGCCGATCACCACGCCGGCTGCCGCACCGGACGCCGCGCTGTGCCGTGCGGGCGGCACTGCGGCGATGACGACGGTCCACAGCGTGGTGATCAGGGCGTGGGCCACGACGCCGCGAACGATCGTCGGGCGTCCGAGGAGCGTGCCCGCGGCGCGGACCGATGTCAGGACGCGACGTGAGGTGACGAGGGCGTGCACCGTCGAAGGGAGCCCGCTCAGGGCGCCGGCGAGCAGCGCGGCCCGGGCGATGCGCGCTGGCGTCGCCTGCCCGATCATCCGGGAGGGATCTGCTCATCGAGCCAGATCGCGAGGCCGAGGAGGGCGTCGTCGGCTTCCGGCAGGAGGCCGGCGAAGAGGTGCCAGACATGGGGCACGCCGTGGACGACGTCGATCGTGACGTCGACACCCGCATCCCGGGCCCGCGCTGCGAACCGCGTCGCGTCGTCGCGCAGGATCTCGCCGTCGCCGACGTGGATGAGCAACGGCGGGAGGTCGTGCAAGGCGCCATACAGCGGCGAGACGTACGGGTGGCGCAACAGCTCGGCGCTCGCGTACATGGCGGCGGTGTCGGGCAGGTGCACGGGATCGAGCATCACCTCGGTGGCCGCGTTGGACCGCACCGACTCACCGGTGCCGGCAAGATCGGTCCACGGCGAGAGGGCGATCGCCGCTGCCGGTCGGGGGTCGCCGGCGTCGCGAAGGGCCAACAACGCGGCGAGCACCAGCCCGCCACCCGCCGAGTTGCCCGCCAACGCGACGGTGGTCGGGTCGGCCCCGTCGCGCAGCAGCCACCGGTAGGCGGTCAGGACGTCATCGAGGGCGGCCGGGAATGGGTGCTCGGGCGCGCTGCGGTACTCGACGTTCAGGACCCGGGCGCCGGTGACGTCAGCGAGCAAGGCGCAGAAGCGGCGGTTGCTCGCGAGGGAGCCGAGGCAGTAGCCACCGCCGCGTGCCGCGAGGATCGTGCGCGATCCGCCGCCGCACGACGTCACCCACTCGCACGGCACGCCGTCGGCATCGACCGGGTCGAGGACGATGCCGGCGGGCAGCTCCGCGATGCCGGCCTCGAACGCCGCCCGCTGCTGCTCGAGCGTCATCTCGGCCATGTCGATGGCGCGCAGCAGCTCGTTGACGTCGTCGAGCTCGGCACTGGGCACGTCGTGACGGTACGACGGGTGTGGCCGGTCCGTCGTCGTCGATATCGGGTGCCGTCGAGCCCGTCGCCGAGGTGGTCTCGTCGACGGTGGCCGAGTTCGTCGCTACTGTGGCGGGTGTCAGCTCGTAGGGGGTTCCAGCATGAGTGAGCGCGCCGCGCCGATCCTTCCCGGCCGTCTGGGCAAGCCGGACATGACCCTTGCGGACGACCCGCGCGCCGATCCCCGGATGATCGCCGCGTTGGCGCCGCTCGGCATCGGTGGGCCGGTCGAGCCGTTCCCGCTCACGGTCGACCATCCGCTCGAAGATCTCCACGCCTACGCGGCCGAGGGCGAGCAGGGCTTCGGTGCGGTGGGCGACGTCCTGCTGCAGGGCCTTGCGCCGGTCACCGGTGTCACCCGCTCGGTCGAGGTGATCCCGGGCGTCGACGGCAACGACATCACGCTGTACATCTCCCGGCCCGAGTCGGCCGATGGCGCGCTGCCGGGCATCTTGCACATCCACGGCGGCGGCATGGTCTTCCTCGAGGCCGCGGCCGGCAACTACCAGCGCTGGCGCGACGAGCTCGCGGCGACGGGCCTCGTGGTCGTCGGCGTCGAGTTCCGCAACGCCAGCGGCAAGCACGGCCCGTACCCGTTCCCGGCCGGCTTGAACGACTGCTCGTCGGCGCTGCAGTGGATGCACGATCACCGCGGCGATCTGGGCATCGACAAGATCGTCGTCTCCGGTGAGTCCGGCGGCGGCAACCTGACGCTGGCCACGACGCTCAAGGCCAAGCGCGACGGCAAGCTCGACCAGATCGATGGCGTGTACGCCCAGTGCCCGTACATCTCCGGGGCGTACGCCGACCCGCCGGCCGAGCTGGCGTCGCTGACGGAGAACGACACGTACTTCATCGACATCGCGATGGCCGGGGTGCTGGTCAAGCTGTACGACCCGGACGTCGCCCACACGACGAACCCGCTGGCGTGGCCGCTGCACGCGGGGGCGGACGACCTCGTTGGGATGCCGCCGCACGTGATCTCGGTGAACCAGCTCGACCCGCTGCGCGACGAGGGGCTGGCGTACTACCGCAAGCTGGCCGATGCCGGCGTCTCGGTCGCCAGCCGCACCGTCAACGGCACATGCCACGCCGGCGACTGCCTGCTGCGCGTGGCGATGCCCGAGGTGTACCTGGCCACGGTCCGCGACATCAAGAGCTTCGCCGACTCGCTCTGAGCCGCATCCGGCGCGTCGATCACCTGCTGCCCGCCGTCTTCCGCGACGGGGGCACGCCGGGTGCGGTGCCTGGTCGACGCAGCCCGGCGACGAGGACGTGGACCATGCGGCGGGCGTCGTAGCGGGCGTCGGTGCCGGCACAGAGGTTCCCGACGGCGCGCATCAGCTCGTAGGCGTCGACGCCGGCGTCCACCTCGCCGGCTGAGGCGGCGGCGTCGAGCAGTGCTGCACACACCGGGACGAGGCGGTCGAGGAACGAGGCGTGCAGGGTTTCGAAGCGGGCGCGGTCCGACTGCAGTGCCGACGCCAGCCCGTGCTTGGTGACGAGGAAGTCGACGAAGAGGTCGATCCACTCGGCCAACGCAGCGTGCGGTGACGACTGCTCCTGGAGCAGGCGCGTGCCGGCGCTCGCGCATGCGTCGATCTGGTGTTGGTACACGGCGACGACGAGGTCGGCGCGGCTGGGAAAGTGCCGGTAGAGCGTGCCCATCCCGACGCCGGCTGCGGTGGCGATGTCGCGCACGGGGGCGTCGACGCCTGCCCGGACGAACACGGCGGCGGCGGCATCGATCAGCGTTTGTTCGTTGCGGCGCGCGTCTGCTCGGTGGGCTCGCGGCACCTCATCTCCTTTCGCTGGAGCGAAACGGAACAACGCTCCGTATCGTTCGACCGGAGCGCTGCTCCGGTTGCAGCATGCCAGAACCAGGAGGCGATCCGATGACCAGTGCACCCAGCTTCGGGATCATGACCGCACCGCAGCAGGTCTCGTATCGCGATGTCCTGCAGGTGTGGACAGAGGCCGACGCGATTCCCGAGATCGAGCACGCCTGGCTCTTCGACCACCTGATGCCGATCGGTGGTGACCCTGACGGCCCGATCCTCGAAGGATGGACGCTGCTGTCGGCGCTCCTCGCCCACACGACGCGCCTGCGGGGCGGCTTGCTGGTCACGAGCAACCGGTTCCGCCCACCGGCCATGCTCGCCAAGATCGCGGCGACCGTGGACCACGTCGCCAATGGCCGGCTCGAGTTCGGGATCGGTGCCGGTTCGCGCCCGAGCCTGCCGGCCGCCCGTCGAGAGTACGACGCCAACGGACTGCCCTACGGCGACGCCACGCAGGCAGTCAGCAGCCTCGCCGAATCCTGCACGATCATCCGCCGCCTGTGGACCGACGACGAGCCGTTCGACTTCGACGGTGCAACCCACCAGCTCAGCGGTGCGTACTGCAACCCGAAGCCGGTGCAGCAACCGCATCCGCCGATCGTCATCGGCGGCCGCGCCACCGCCACGCTGCGAGTGGTCGCTGAGCATGCCGACATCTGGAACGTGCCAGGTGGCGACATCGCCGACGCCCTCGAGCGCAGCGCGATCCTCGACGGATTCTGCGTCGAGATCGGCCGCGACCCCGCCCAGATCACGAGGTCGATCGTGCTGACCTCGATCAGCTACGACAACCCGACCGCCGGCCGAGCCGCCATCGGCGAGGCCCTCGACGCCGGCTTCCCGCACGTCATCGTCAGCCTGCCCGCCCCCTTCCCGAACCACGTCGCCCGATGGGCGGCCGAGGAACTGTTCACCGTGCACCGGCGACCTCCCGCCGCCGACTGACCTCGTCCAGTGTGATCACGCCGCCGACCAATGCTCCGCACGGATCTCAGAGCCGGATCAGTGGCCTCGATCAGGGTGGGGGCATGTCCAACCACGACGTCCGGTCTTCAACGATGTGCAGAACAGCGGAACGGTCACGCCGGCGCGCCGCGGGGCGATGGTGGGGATCGTGCCCCGCTTTCGTTGTCGCGGCGGTCTCGCTCGGAGTCGCGGGTTGCAACGACGGCGCGGCGACGACGGCGCCCGTGCCGTCAGTGATCCCGACCACGATGCCGGCCGCGACGAAGCCGGAGTTCATCGCGGAAGGAGACCGAATCCTGTGCGCCAAGACGGCGGCCGTCGCAGCGGCAACGTCGTCGGTGGCGGAGGACTCATCGGTGGTCGAGCTCGAGGCAGTTGTCGTCGACGGTGTGCTTCCGGCTGTTCAACGCGCCCATGACGATCTGTCGAGGCTGTCGGTGCCGGCAGGTGACGAGGTCGAGATCGGGGCGATCATTGCGGCGATCCAGGCGGCGATCGATGCGACGGCGCAGGATCCGGCGATCCTGCTCGGCGAGCCGGACCCGTTCGCAGCGGCCGATGGACTGATCAGCGCCTACGGGCTGACCGGTTGCCCAACGTGATCCGGATGCCCCGCCTCCCTGTGTCTCGGCCTCAGGTCTGTCCCGGGGACCTTGTGTCACTTCGGGCGACGTGGTAGCCACGTCCGGTGTCTGCCGGCATCGCGGTTTGCCTGCTCGGACTGGTGGAGGCCCGCCGGTCGTCAGTGCCCGTGCCGGTGAGTGGCCGCAAGCTGCAAGCGTTGCTGGCGCTGCTCGCCTTGTCGCCGTCACGTCCGGTCAGTGACGGCCGGCTCGTCGACGAGCTGTGGCCGGACGACACGCTGTCGAACCCGGCGAACTCGCTGCAGGCTTCGGTGTCGCAGCTGCGCCGCCTGCTCGGCCGTGACGCCGTCACCCGTCAAGGCGCCGGCTACGCGCTGTCGATCGATGCTGACGATGTGGACGCGTTGAAGTTCGAACGGCTCGTCGAGCGCTCTCGGCGGCTCGCTCGCGAGGGGGACGATCGCAACGCCGCCCAGGGGTTCCAGAGCGCGTTGGCGCTGATCACGGGCCCACCCCTTGGTGAGCTCGTCGACTTCGCATTCGCGCTGGAGGCGATCACAAGGTTCGAGGAGCTGCGTCTCGCCGCCCACGAGGGACTGGCCGACGCGGACCTGGCGTGCGGTCGTCATGCCGAACAGGTCGCTCCGCTCGCCGAGCTGGTACGGCGGCACCCGTTGCGGGAACGGTTCCACGCCCAGTTGATCCGAGCCCTCTATCGCTGCGGCCGGCAGGCCGACGCGCTGCAGGCCTACAGCGATGCCCGCCGCACGCTGATCGATGAGCTCGGCGTCGAGCCCGGACCTGAGCTGCGGGATCTGGAGCTGGCGGTGCTGTCGCACGATCCGAGTCTGGCCGCGCCCGTTGTTGCGCTCGGTTCCGCAGATGGGACGGCGTCGTCGATGCCACGGGACCGGGCGAGCTCGAGCGGTGGGGTCCCGATGGTCGGGCGGGATGGCGAGCTTGGCGGGTTGGCTGCCGACCTCGACGACGCGATCGCTGGTCATGGCCGGGTTGTGCTGTTGGGCGGGGAGCCGGGGATCGGCAAGTCAAGGCTCGCCGATGAGGTCGTCACGTTGGCGCGGGCTCGCGGTGGCGCGATCGCGTTCGGTCGTTGCTACAGCGGTCGTGGCGCACCGGCGATGTGGCCGTGGACGCAGACGGTGCAGTCGTTGATCGCCTCCGTCGCGCCCGAGATCATCGTTGCCGCGCTCGGTCGTGGGGCGTCCGTGATCGCCCGGCTCGTGCCCGAGGTGCGTGAACTGGTCCATGACGTCGGCGAGCCACCACCGCTCGATCCCGATGCCGACCGGTTCCGGCTCCATGAGGCGCTGACCGGCTTCTTCCGGCGACTCGGTGCCGGTCGGCCGGTCGTCATCGTGCTCGATGACCTGCAATGGGCCGATGCCGCTTCGCTGCAGATGGTGACGTTCTTGTCGGCGGCGATGTTGGAGTCAGCGCTGCTCCTCGTCGGCACGTACCGCAACGTGGGCGATCGAACGTCGGACTTGCTTGCCGACACGTTCGCCGAACTGGCCGCGCGCCGCTGGCCCGCAACGTCGATCTTGCCGGTCTCGATCGTGATGCGGTGGGCGAGTTGATCACTGCCTCGGGGCACGAGGTCGACGGCGAGATCGTCGACGCGGTCTACCGCCGAACCCGGGGCAACCCGTTCTTCATCGTCGAGACCCTCCGGTTGCATCCTGGTCCGGACGAGTTGCGCAACCCCGCCACGGTTCCCACCGGCGTGAGAGACGTCGTGCGTCAGCGGGTCGGGTCCCTGCCAGCGGTGACGATCGAGGTGATGCACGCCGCTGCAGTGCTCGGCACCCACTTCGACGTTCGGCTGCTGGCGGCGATGCTCGGCCTCACACCCGTCGAGGTGCTCCGCCGTCTCGATCCTGCGTTCACCGCCCGGCTCGTCAGCGCCGACGAAGCGACCGCTGGCCGCTACAGGTTCTCTCACGGTCTGGTCAGGGACACGATCTACGAGGGCCTCGGCGTCGGTGCGCGCGCCGCACTCCACGAACGCGCCGGCATCGCGTACGAGGACGACGAACTGGCGGACGGGCCACATCTCATGGTGCTGGCCGAGCACTGGTCGCTCGCCGTGCCCGCCGCCTCACCTGAGCGGGCCATCGAATACTCGGTTCGCGCGGCGCGCTGGGCGCAACGACACCTCGCTCACGAACAGGCCGAGGAGCACCTACGCGCCGCGCTCGGCCTCGTCGGCGCCATGGCACCCGGCCGTCGTCGCGACGAGCTCGAGTTGACGGTCCAGGACGAGGTCACCGTGGTGCTCATCGTGACCAAGGGCTACGGCGCACCGGGACTCGACAAGGCGTGTTCCCGCATGCGGGAGCTGTGTGACACGACGGACGATCCCGAGCTGCTCGTGCCTGCGTTGTGGAGGCTCGGCATGGTCCACATGGTCGGCAACAGGCTCGACATGGCCAAGGAGATCGGGGAACAACTGCTCGACGCTCACGACCCCGGCCACCCGATCGATGCCCGCCGAACGTTGGCGGGACACATGATGTTGGGACCGGTTCTCACGTATCGGGGAGAGCTCGCCGAGGCCCGACACCACCTCGACGTCGCGGTCGAGCTCTGCGGCACCGAGCTCGTCCACCGCGTCGAGCCCTTCGTACCGGAACACCCGGCCGTGTGGGTGGCGTGCATGTCCGGGTGGAACTGGTCCCTGATCGGTGACGTCGGCAGGGCCGAAGGCCAGGTTCGACACGCACTTGATCTCGCCGCGTCGATCGTCGATGACCACTATCCGATGTCGCTCGCCATGTGGATGAGTGCCGTCGTGGCCAGCATGAGGCTCGACACCGATGACCTCCGGCGACGCAGCGAAGACGCCATCGTCCACATCATGGACACCGGGCACGGCATGGTCTTCATCCCCCACCTCACCGCCAACCTCGCCTGGGTCGATGCCCTGCAGGGCACCGACGAGACCCAGGCGGTACGAGTGACGACCGTTTCCGAAGCGCTCGCCGTCTCGGAAACCGAGTCCTGGCAGCATGCCTCATCTGGGTTCCTTGCTGCTGCGCTGTTGTCGAACGGCCTGTTCGACGAGGCCCTGGCCGTTGCTGACGACGGCATCGCGCACGTCCAGCCGTCAGGCGCTCGATGGCACCTTGCTGAGCTTCATCGACTTCGCGCCGAGGCGCTGGTCGCGACGGATCACCTGGACATGGCCATCGAGGCATTCCACGCCGCCATCGGCATCGCTCGAGACCAAGGCGCACACGGCCTCGAACAGCGCGCCGTCACCAGCCTCGCGAGGTGGTCTCCGCCCTCGCCCGTGGGAGTCGACATCACCGATCGAACCGGTTGACATCAGCACCGTCTCAGAGCAGGTCGTCATCATCGCCTCATGGACACCTCGACACCCGACGGACATGGCGAGAACCAGGCTTCCGCTCCCGCGGGCTCACCGTCCTGGACGACCATCAGAACACCTCACCTCGTCGCGTTGATCACCGCCCTCGAAGCCAGGGACCACCACTTCGAGGTCCTCACGACCGAGGTCCTGCGAGTCCGGGACATCTCCGCAGACGACCTCGGATGGCTCGCAGCCGCAGCCGGTGTCGTCGTCTACGCGATGTCAACACAAGCCGCGCCGTGAGCCGACGCCTCGTCCGCGTTGCCCGCGACCACCACGCCGATCCCGATCCGCTGTTCGAACGGCTTCTGATGCCAACCGGCACGACCCGACCCGCACCCGTCTCGCAACTCATTGGAGCGTCATGAACGACAACAACAACACCGCCGCACTCATCGACCGCTTCCTGGGCTCCTTCAACAGCGGTGACCTCGAAGCCCTCCGCTCCGCCGTGGCCGACGACGCCGTCGCCTTCATCACCGGACCCGATGGCAACCCGATGCGGCTCGACGGCGTCGACATGTACATGGCCGCGCTCGCCGCCATGGACCTCACCACCATCGAGTACTCCGTGACGCTGACCCAGACACCGATCCACGTCGGTCCCGACCAGGCACTGATCATGACCGAGGTCCGCGCCCGTCGCGGAGACAACGCGCTGCACAACTTCGCCGCCTACCTGCTCCGCGTCGCCGGCGGCAAGATCGTCGAGCTGCACATGGTCGACGCAAAGCCAGCAGAGAGCGACGCCTTCTGGGCCCAAGTCGGCCCGGCGTAGCAGTCACTGGCCGACCCTCCGCGCAGCGAGGCCAACCGTCGCGAATCGGCGAACGTGTCGGAGTACCTACGACGGCCGCGCCTGTGGACCGGAATCAACCGGTGGCCACTGCGGGCTGTTCGGCCGAGCGACCTCGTTGGCACGCGTGACCATCGCCTGGTGCGTCCACCACCGACGCGCGTCGGCGCGCTCAGGCCGACCGGATCGCTGCCGGCCCGAACGTGCAGCGGCAGGTGGGGCACCAGAACGCCTGGTGGAGCTCGGTGCCGCACGGACCGTGGACGAGCCTCGCCGTCGTCGCACCGTCTCCCAGCCAGCGGTCGCCCCATCGCATCAGGGCCACCAGCATCGGCGACAGCTCGACCCCCATCGGCGTGAGGCGGTACTCGTGGCGGACTGGGCGCTCCTGGTACGGGACCTTGGTCAGCACGCCGGCTTCGACGAGGCGCTTGAGCCGTTCGGTCAGCACGGCCCGGCTCATTCCCAGGTCCCCACACAGCTCGTCGAAGCGACGGACGCCGCGGAACACATCGCGCAGCACCAGCATCGACCACTTGTCGCCGATCAGCCCGGCGACCGCGGCGATGGTCGCATCACTCCCGTCGGCCACCTCGCTGACGCTACCAACGCAGTGAGTTCGCATTCCGAACCTACTCGGGCTACGGTCACGCCGATGGACGACCGCACCCTCCTGATGACGCCGCTGGCCGAACTGCTGCCGCTTGCCGCGGCCGTGCGCACCAGCACCCGCATCACGTTCTCCCCGAAGGTGTTCATCCCCCTCACGACGCTGTGCCGCGACCGGTGTGGCTACTGCACGTTCGCCGAGTCGCCGGCCCGGGCGGCCGTTCCATACCTGTCGCCAGCTGACGTGGTGCGCATCGCCAGGGCTGGCGCCGGCGCCGGGTGCCACGAGGCGCTGTTCACGCTCGGCGAGCGACCGGAGCTGCGGTACGCCGTCGCGCGCGACTGGTTGCGTGAGCACGGCTACGACTCGACGGTGGAGTACCTAGTGGCGATGTGCCGGCTGGTCGTGGAGGAGACCGGTCTGCTGCCGCACGCCAACGCTGGCGCGCTGAGCGCTGACGAGCTCGCTGCGCTGCGCCCCGTCTCGGCCAGCCAGGGGATGATGCTGGAGTCGCTGAACCCCGACCTCGAATGCCACCGACACGCTCCCGACAAGACGCCGGCCCGCCGGCTGGCGACGATGGAGGCGGCCGGCGACCTGGCGATCCCGTTCACCACCGGGATCCTCGTCGGCATCGGCGAGTCCCGACAGGACCGCCTCGACGCCCTCCGCGCGGTTGCCGCCAGCCACGCCCGCCACGGGCACGTGCAGGAGGTCATCGTCCAGAACTTCCTGCCCAAGCCGTTGACCCCGATGCGCCGCAACGCGGCCGCGCCGTCGGACGAGTACCGCTGGGCCCTCGCCGCGGCCCGCCTCGTCCTCCCTGCCGACGTGCACCTCCAGGCGCCGCCGAACCTCACCGACGACTTCGGCTCGTTGCTCGACACCGGGATCGACGACTGGGGCGGCGTCTCGCCCGTCACCCCGGACCACGTCAACCCCGAGCGCCCGTGGCCCGACCTCGACCGGCTGCGCGACGTCACCGAGCGGCACGGCTTCGCCCTCGCCCCGCGTCTGACCATCTACCCCGAGCGGGCCCTCGACCCCGCTCGCTGGCTCGCTCCGGCGATGCAGTTCCCAGTGCTCGATCGGGCCGACGCCGAGGGCCTCGGCCGTGACGACCCGGGTGCCCACCACCCCGAGAAGGTGAGCGGCACGCGCGACACCGCCGACGGCGCCGAGGTCGTGCTGGTCGGCGCCCGCTCCACTGCCTGGTACTCAGGCGCGCCGGTCGCCCCTCCGGCCCTCGTCCCCGCCACCCCACACGTCACCGGCGCCGTCGCCGAGGTCCTCGCCGGCGTGCGCGCCGGGCAGCAGCCCGGCGTCGACGAGCTCGTCACGCTGTTCGGCGCCCGCGGCCCGGAGGTCGCCGCCGTCGCCGCCCTCGCCGACGAGCTGCGCGCCGCCACCGTCGGCGAGACCGTCACCTGGGTCCACAACCGCAACATCAACTACACCAACGTCTGCACGTTCAAGTGCCGCTTCTGCGGGTTCTCCAAGGGCCCCTTGTCCCTGAACCTGCGCGGCACCCCGTACCTCCTCACGCTCGATGACATCGCCGAGCGCACCGCCGAAGCATGGGCTCGCGGCGCCACCGAGGTGACGCTGCAGGGCGGCATCCACCCGAGCTTCGACGGCGACTACTACATCGACGTCACCCGCGCCGTGAAGGCGGCCGCGCCGGACATCCACGTCCACGGCTTCACCGCCCTCGAGGTCACCGAAGGCGCCAAGCGCCTCGGCGAGCCGCTCGCCGACTACCTCGTCCGGCTGCGCGAGGTCGGTCTCGGCAGCCTGCCGGGGACCGCCGCCGAGATCCTCGACGACGACATCCGCGCCGTCCTGTGTCCCGACAAGATCACCACCGACGAGTGGCTCGAGGCCCACGAGACGGCCCACGCGGTCGGGCTGCGCTCCAACATCACCATCATGTTCGGTGCCGTCGAGCAGCCCGTGCACTGGGCCCGCCACCTCGTGCGCACCCGCGACCTCCAGCAGCGCACCGGCGGGTTCACCGAGTTCGTCCCGCTCCCGTTCGTCCACATGGCGGCGCCGATCTACCTCCAGCGGAAAGCCCGCCGAGGGCCCGACGTTCCGCGAGACCGTGCTGATGCACGCCGTCGGCCGCATCGCCTACCACGGGCTCATCGACAACATCCAGGCGTCGTGGGTGAAGATCGGCGCCGACGGTGCCCGCCAGCTCCTCCAAGCCGGCGTCAACGACCTCGGCGGCACCCTGATGGACGAGAACATCAGCCGCGCCGCCGGCGCCGCCCACGGCCAAGGCATGGAACCCGACGACTTCGCGGCCCTCGTCGCGCCACTCGGACGCGACCTCAGACAGCGAGCCACCCTGTACCAGCCGATCGACAACACGCCGGAGCGTGTTCGGTCAGCGGCGGCGGCCCGCTGACGTTCGGGCGTGCGTCACGGGAAGTTCTGGATGCCGCCGTACAGCGGGTACTCGGAGCGGATCTGTCGCCCGGCCGGCGTGATCACCAAGTTGTCGCCTTGGGACGTCGCGAAGTCGACGGTCCCGACCAACGTGTAGCTGTCGAGGACGAACGGCAGGCTTCGTCCGGTGACGGGGTCGGGGCGGTCGAGGACGCCGAAGTGCAGGTGTGGTCCCAATGAGGGGCCGGTGTTGCCGAGCTTGGCCAGCGGAGCCCCGGCCTTGACGACATCGCCGACCTTGACCCGGAGGCTGCCCGGCTGCAGGTGCGCGTACCAACAGAAGACGTTGGGCGCGATCTGGAGCATCACCTGGTTGCCGCCGTAGTCGGACATCGTCTCCGGCACCGTCGCGCTACCTGGGGTCTGCTCCGGCTTGCCGTCTTGGATCCCGACGACGGTGCCGTCGGCGACCGCGTGCACGTCGGCGCCGAAGGAGTAGAACTGCTCGTTCGTGGTGCCGTCGCCCTCGTAGAGCCGGGTCCCCTCGGTCCGCGCCCAGTCGACGGCGAAGGTCTCGGCCGTGTCGATGCGCCGCCCGTCGACCGCGATGCGGAGATCGCGGTGCACGTTCGGCTTGCAGCACGCCGTGGTGGCGAGCCAACCATCTCCCTGGACGGGCGACGCGACCTCGATCGTCGGCTGGCGGTCGATCGCCACCTCGGGCCCGTCGATCTCGGGGCGGTCGATCATCGCCGCGGTCTTCGAGTCCTTGTCGAGGGCGTACGTGATGCGGTGGGTCACCCGGTCCGGCGCGGTGTCGGGCGGCAGGATCACGTCGACGTCGATGGCGACGGCCGCCGACGCGGGGACCACGGCGGAGGGCTTCTTGTCGAAGAGCGTCTGGGTCGTGGCCGCCAGCGCATCGCCTTCGATCCGTGCCAGCTCACCCCCGTCGGGACCGAGGACCACCACGCTCGTCAGGGTCACCGGCTCACCGAACACGCTGACGACGAGGAGGTCGTACTCGACGTGGTCCATGCCGTCGTCGCCCCGGACGACCTGGGCATCGTGGATCGGATTGATCGTCAGGGCCGTCGCCCGGCTCGTCGCCTCGGGCGCTTCGGCAGTCGACTCGTCGCTCGACTCCTCACCCGACCCTCCGCACGCCGCGAGCGTGAGTGTGAGCGCTACAGCCGTCCTGATCACGTGGCGCATCTGTCGACCTCCGGTGCTGTGCTCGGTGCCTGACCTCGTCATCGTCCGCCAGCGCGCTGAAGCGCGGCTGAAACATCGGTCCGCAGCATTGGGCCCGCGACCATCGCGTTCAGCGCCATCGGGGTCCGGCCTAAGTTGACGCTGTGAGCGTGGGGACCGCGACGGCAGGTGCTGGCGTGCGCGTGGTCGAGTGCGGCTCGGGCGTGTCGGCGGCGTACGCCGCCAAGTTGATGGCCGACGTCGGCGCCGACGTGGTCAAGGTGGAGCCGCCAGGTGGTGACGTCACACGCCGGCGCGGTCCGTTCCCCGACGACCGGCCCGACCCGGAGGCCAGCGGCCTGTTCACGTACCTGAACACCAACAAGCGGGGGATCGTCGCCGATCTCACGACGTCCGGCGGCCGGCAGCGCCTCGACGAGCTGCTCTCCGAGGCTGACGTGTTGGTGCACAACGTGCCGGTCACCGACCGCATCGCGTGTGGTCTCGACGCCGAGACCCTGACCGCCCGCTTCCCGCACCTGGTCGTGACGTCCATCTCGATGTTCGGCGCCGCTGGCCCTCGGGCGCACTGGAAGGGCTACGAGCTCGTTGCGTCCAATGCCGGCGGGTGGGCGTTCCTGAGTCCGGGCGCCTCGCCGTCGCCCGAGCTGCCACCGCTCAAGCCGTTCGGCGCGCAGTGCGACTTCCACGCCGCCGGCTACGCCGCGTTCCTGTCGCTGGCCGCCTTCCGCCATCGCCTGCGCACGGGTGTCGGTCAGGCCGTCGACGTGTCCGAGCAGGAGGCCGTCGCGGCCATGCTCGAGATGAACTTCATGCACTGGACGTACGCCGGTCGCGAGACCTCGCGCCTCGGCGCTCGCGCCCTCGGCCCGTGGTTCCTCGCCGACTGCGCCGACGGCAAGGTGTTCACGCTGGCCGTGGAGGAGGAGCAGTGGCAGCGGCTCGTCGAGATGATGGGGACGCCGGAGTGGGCCTCCGAGGAGGTGTTCCAGGACCGGCTCGCACGCGGCCACAACATGGACGTGCTGCGGATCCTCATGGACGACTGGCTCAGCGCGTGGAAGGTCGACGACCTCTACCGCACGGCCCAGGCCGAGCGGATCCCGTTCGCACCGGTCAACACGATGCGCCAGATGTACGAGAACGAGCACTTGCGCGACCGTCAGTTCTTCGTCGCGTTCGAGCAGCCGGGCGTCGGGACGCTGCACCTGCCCGGTGCCCCGTCCAAGTACGGCCGCACGACGTGGTCGCTGCGGCGTCCGGCGCCGCGGCTCGGGGAGCACGACGTCGACGTCGACGTCGACGGCGGCGTGTGGCCGAGCCGTGCGCAGTCGGCGCGTCGAGGGCCCGGGCCGTGCAGCCGGTTCGCGCCCGCTCGAGGGGATCCGCGTCCTCGACTTCACGGCCGTCTGGGCCGGGCCGTTCTGCACGCAGAACCTCGCCCACCTCGGCGCCGAGGTCATCCGCGTCGAGACGACTGCCCGCACGCCGTGCGTCACCCGCGTGATCCCGCCGTTCGCCGATGACGAGCCGGGACCCGGGCGCGCCGGCTACTTCAACCAGTACAACCAGGGCAAGCGCAGCATCGTCCTCAACCTCCACGAGCCGGAGGCGGTGGCGCTGGCGCACCAACTGGTCGCCCAGTGCGACGTCGTCACCGACAACTTCGCCGCTGGCGTGATGGACCGCCTCGGCTTGGGCTACGACCGACTGCGCGAGATCAAGCCCGACCTCGTCCAGATCTCGATGTCGGGCTACGGCCAGACCGGGCCGTTCCGCGGGTTCCTCGGGTATGGCCCGCCGGCGTCGGCGCTGTCGGGGCTGTTCGCCCTCACCGGTTACGCGGGCGGCGAGCCGGCCGAGATCGGCGTGTCGTACCCCGACCCCAACGCCGGCCTCATGGGCGCCTACGCGATCATGGTGGCGCTCTTGCATCGCGACCTCACCGGCGAGGGCCAGTACATCGATCAGTCGCAGTGGGAGGCGGTCCTCGTGCACATGGCCGAAGGCCTGCTGGAGTGGGACATGCGCCGGCGCGAGCCCGAGCGGCAGGGCAACCACGACGCGCTGCTGGCCCCGCACGAGACCTACAAGAGCGCCGGCGACGACGACAAGTGGGTCTCGATCGTGGTCGCCACCGAGGACGAGTGGCAGGCCCTGGCCGGCGCGATGGGACAGCCAGAGCTGGCGACCGACGAGCGGTTCGCGACGGCCGAGCGGCGCAAGGCCAACGAGGCGGCCCTCGACGCGATCGTCACGGCCTGGACCAGCGGTCGCGACCGGTGGGACGTCGCCGAGACGCTGCAGCAGGCGGGCGTCGCCGCGTTCCCGTCGATGAGCAACAAGGACCTCGCCGAGGACCCTCACCTCACGGCGCGGGGCTACCTCGTCGAGCTGGAGCACCCGGTCGTCGGCCGACGCATCCACGCTGGGATCCCCTGGACGATGTCGGCGACGCCATGCGCGGTGCAGCACGCCGCCCCGCTCACCGGCGCCGACACCGACGAGGTCCTCGGGCGACTGCTCGACTTGTCACCGGCTCGGATCGCCGAGCTGCGCGCCGCCCAGATCGTCGTGTGAGCACCGGCACCCGGAGCCCGCGTCTGGATCTCGGTCCGGTCGGCGAGCCGATGGATCCGCACGATCACCGGTTGTTGCGCGCGTCGTACGCCGCCCGTGCGGAGTCCACCTCGCCCATGTGCTCCTCGGCCCACTCCTTGAGATCGCTGAGCAGTTCGAGGAGCGAGTCGCCGAGCGGCGTCAGCTCGTAATCGGTGCGCACCGGAACTGTCGGTGTGACCGTTCTCGTGAGCAGGCCATCGCGTTCGAGGTTGCGCAGGGTCTGGGTGAGCATCTTCTGGCTCACGCCGGCGATCCGCTTGGACAGCTCGCTGTAGCGGAGCGGGCCGTGCAACCCGAGGGCGACGATGGCGAGGCTTGCCCACTTGTCGCCGATCGCGTCGAGCAACCGGCGGCTGGGGCAGTGCGCGTTGAACGCGTCGAACGGGTGCTCGACGAGTCTCGTGGTCACGGGTACCTCCAGGTGCGCTACCGACTGCGAAGTGCCGTCTTCCCAAGAGAGAGTAACTCTCCGATGATGGTGTACATGCACTCCCCACACCGAGGACCAGCTCAGATGAAGACCGTCATTGCCCGCCGCGGATCGGACGGCCCAGTGGTCATCGAGCTCGCCCACCGGCAGGTCGGCGCCGATGAAGTCCGCGTCGCGGTCGCGGCTGCCGCGTTCACGTATTTCGACGCGTTCGTCGCCGCCCATCAGGAAGCGCTCGGCCTGCCCGATGAGGTCGGCTTGGGGTTCGACTTCAGCGGCACCGTCACTGAGGTCGGCCCGGGCGTGAGCGAGTTCGCAGTCGGTGACCGGGTCGCCGGGCTGCACACCGACATCACGGCCCCGGTCCGCGCCCACACGGAGGAGGTCGTCATCGACGCCGGTGCCCTGGCGGCCGTACCCGACGGGTTCGACCTCGCGGTGGCTGCCGCAGTCCCTCTCAGCGCGCTGACCGCACGCCAGGCGCTCGATCCGCTCGGGCCCGACGTGAAGACCGTGCTGGTGACCGGTGCTGCCGGCGCCGTCGGTGGCTGGCTGGTCGAGCTGGCGCGGCGCGACGGCCGGGCCGTCACGGCACTCGTCAAGCCGGGCACCGAGCACCGGGTCGCGGCGACGGAGGTGATCACCGAGTTGACCGGGTCGTACGACGCGGTGCTCGACGCGGCCACGCTGCATGGTCCAGCGTTGGCGGCGGTGCGTGCCGGTGGCCACTACGTCGGCTTCAAGCCAGGTCAACCCCAGACGCCGCAGCGCGGCATCACCGTCAGCACCGTCCAAGTGGCGCCCGACGGTCAGAGCCTCGGGACGTTGCTGCCCCTCGCCGCTGATGGCGTGGTGCCCGTGCGGATCGCAGGTCGCGCGCCACTGGCCGACGCGGTCACGGCGTACGTCCACGGGTCGTCCGAGTCGGGCTCCCGCGGGCGTTGGCTGCTCGTGCCCTGAACCGCCCACGCGCGGCGAGGTCCAGGTCAGTCGGTCGACGGCCGCCGCTGCGGCAGGGTGCCGCGGAACCAGGTCGGGGTGGCCTCGACGTGGGCAAGTCGCCAGCCGTCGGTGGTGCGAACGACGTCGAATCGGTACACCTCGCCGATGCTGCAGCGGGGCGGTGGCGCCGGAGCGCCGTCGGCGATGTCGTCGAGGCGGTCGGTGATGTGGACGAGGAGGTTGGCGCGGACCGTGGCGTGGTCGCCGTCGAGGTCGATCAGGACGTTGGTGGTGACGTGGTGGAACGCTTGATCGGCGGGGTGGTTGCGCCGGGCTTGCGCGACGAAGGCCTCGCGGCCGACGGACTCGCCGCCTGGCGTCCGCACGGTCGCGCCCTCGGTGGCGAGCTCGCGCATGTCGTCGAAGCGCCCCTCGTCGAGGCAGACGCCCAATCCGGTAGACGAGGTCGGTGATGGCCATTCGGTCGAGGATCTCGACGTCGTGGTCGGTGCGCGTCGCTGGAATCGGTGGTGCTGGTCATGCGACGTCCCTTGTGGATTCCGTTGGTGGCCCAACGTTGGTAGGACTGGTGGCCGAGGCACTCTCCACGGCCGACGCGCGGCGCCACCACTACGTGCTCCTGGCCGTGCTGGACGACGCGGGCCCGATGAGCCAGGCCGAGCTGGGTCGCCGCAGCAACATCGATCGCAGCGACATCGTGGCCGACATCAACGAGCTGAGCGCACGCCACCTCGTCGAACGGGTGCCCGATCACACCGACCGACGCCGCAACCTCGTCACGCTCACGCCGTCCGGCCGCCGGCACCTCCGCAAGCTCGACAAGCTCCTCGCCGAGGTCCAGGACGAGCTGTTGGCCCCCTGGCGCCCGACGAACGCAGGGTGCTCGTCGACCTCCTCTCGCGAGTCGTGGCCCACCACCGTTCTTGAGGTGTCGCGTGGTCACGGTTGGTGACGCTCGCGGCTCGGTGCGTGGCGGTCACCGACTAGCCCGAGTACACCGTCACATCCCAGTCGTCGATCCCGATGTCGAAGTTGACCGAGACCCGGAAGGAGAACGATGACGGGGCCCGGAAGTCGAGGCTGGCGCTGAACCCGACCCCGATCCCGACACCGCATTCGACGCGGACCGTGCCATCGGCCGTCATCCCGACGGCGAAGGCCTGAGCGCCGCCACCGCGCACCCGGACCACCAGGCTGGCGGCGACCGTGTAGGAGGCATCGCACACCCCGAGATCGATGCTGTTGTGCCACGGTCCCACCGCGACGCCGGCCGACACGTCGTAACCACCGTCCCGACTGATCGTTCCCGAGAGGTTGAACGACGCCGGGATCTTCATCGGGCGGTCGAGGTCGACGGCGAAGGAGAACGTGTCCGTCACGACGTGGTGGTACGAGATGCGCGCCGTCGGGTGGTTGAGCGCGTCACCGAACGCTCCCTGGGTGGCCAGGTAGGCGGTGAACGTGAAGTACCCGTTGCCGTACACGAAGACCTGCGCGGTGCCGGTGGCGAGCTGCGGGATGTTGACGGTCAGCCCCGCCTCCATGCCCGTCGTGGTGCTCGCTCCGGATGCCCGGCGGTACGCCGCGAACGTTGCCGTTCCGAAGTTGTAGCCGGCCGGGTTGAAGGCGATGGAACCGCTCAGTTCGTACAGCGTGCGGCCCTGGGCGTCGCGGCTGAAGCTGCCGGCGACGGCGGCCGCGCCGACCGTCGGCACGGTCACCGTCACGTTCGCCGACACGGCGAAGGCGCCGCCCTGGCGCACGACGCGGAACGCCAGCGCGGCGTTGAGCGCCCCGCCGATCGTGGCCCGGCCGTTGCCGGCCAACGACACGTTCCCGGTCCCGTCGAACGATCCGACGATCTCGGCGGCGAGGCCGAACTGGTCGATGCCGAGGTCGAGCCGGGTGGCGATGGCGCCGAACACGGTCCCGCCCGTGCGGCCGATCCGCACGTTGGCGAGCAGGTTGAAGCCCTGGACGGCCATGCCGACGTTGTTGGCCTCGAACAGGAAGTCACCCTGCTGCGCCGTCACGACGTTGCCGTTGGCGTCCTCGACGTTGGGCATCGTGGCGCCGTTGGCGCTCCGCCAGGCCACGTAGCCGGCGATGCTCGGCTTGGCGCTGAAGACGCCGCCGACGTCGAGCTGGGCGGCGAACCGCAGGAAGCCCGGTGCCAGCGACGCGCTCACGGTCGTCAGCGTGCGACCGCCGGCGACGGCCGATCCCGAGATGTCGATCGACGGGAAGTTGCCGGCGAAGAACTCGAACGAGCCGTGTCCCGTGATCGTGAGGAGGTTGGCTCCCGACCCGATCGGGATCGTCAGGTCGGCGGACCCGGTCGCCTCGAGGACGCGGCCGGCGATCAACGTGAACGAGAGGTCCATCGACGCCGTCGCGCTCGAGCACGGCCACCGCCACGTGGGCGGTGATCGTCATGGTGGACGGCGCCGAGAGGTATTCGAAGCCGACCGTCAGGTCGTTGAGCTGGAAGCCGCCGAGGTTCGGGGTCGCGAAGGTCCCGCTGAAGGAGATCGCGGTGACGCCGGCGACGAGCTTGAACGAGCCGCGCACCCTGGCCGTCGCGCCGAGCACCTGGGCGTCGGCGCTGAACGTCAGCGACTTGACCGTGGGTGAGATCTCGAACGCCACCTGCGTGTTCTCGACCGTCAGGCCCTTGAGGTCGATCTTGCCGATCGACAGGCTGGCCGAGATCGCCAGTGGCGTCGGCGTGACGGCGACCGCGACCTTGACGTCGACCCCGAGGATGGCGCCGTCGAACGCCAGCGACAGTCCTGGCGCGATCGTGGTCACGCCGATCGTGCAGCCGGAGGGCGCCACGTAGAGGCTGGCGTGCCGCGCCGTCAGGGCGTGGACGCCGCCGATGTCGATGGCGTTCGTCGTCTGCCCCGGCTTGCCGACCTCGATGCCGAAGCAGCTCGCCGGCCCGGCGATCGAGGCCGCCAGGCTGATCTCGGTGCCCGGCGTGATGCCGATCTGCGGCGACCATTCACCGGGGAGCACGACGCGACCGGCGAAGCCGAGGCGTGGCGTGCCGGTGGCGTTGATGCCGATGGCGACGGACAGCTGCAGCACCGCGAGGCCGGGGACGCCGAAGGCGTTCTCCCACACCGGCTGTCCCGATCCCGTGCTGAGCAACGAGATCGAGCCGCCCACCGAGAGGCTCGACGGCTGGTAGTAGAGGCTGACCGCGACGGCCAGGTCGGCCGCCGGCGCCGAGCCGATCGACGGGACGCGCAGCGTCCCCTTGCCGGTCAGCGAGCTGCTGAAGCTCGACCCGTTGGCGTCGACCTCGAGCAGCACGTCGTTGACGCGGAGGGTGACGCCGCCGACGCTCAGCACCTGGACGCCGCTGAACGCGAACTCGATGGCCAGGTGGAACGACAGTGGCGACAAGCCGAGCGTGCCGGACACGTGGGCGGTGGCCGCGCTGTCGCCGATCAGCTGGGCGAACCACGCCGGCACGCCGGTGTTGGCCGAGAGCTGCAGCGAGTTGGCGGCGACGGTCGACGTGCTCGCCGCCGATGTCGACGGTGGTCGCGTACGACGAGTAGATGAACCACGTGTTGGTCAGCGCCGGCGCCCCACTGAAGGGTGTCCACTCGCCGACCTCGACCGTGACCAGCGCGCCCTGCGGCCGAGTAGCGGATCGTCAGGTTGAAGCGGTGGTCTCGACCGAACAGGCGGACCTTGGCGTCGAGCGTGGACGTCGAGGCCGGCGGCGCCCTTGTCGATGTGAAGGTCGCCGAGCTGAACGAGAGGCCGTTGGTGACGTGAAGGCGCCGATGCCGGCGACTGGGCGGTGAAGGCGCCCGTGCCCGTGTTCAGCGAGCCGACGACGGCGGCGATGACCGGGCGGCGCCGAACATCGTGACGGTGAGGCCGGTGCAGAACTTGAGCGTCGAGCGCGGCAGTGGCGCCGGACGCGCAGTCGACGTCGACGTCCAGCTCGGCGCGTCGAAGCGCACGCCGCTGGCGATGGCACGGCGCCGGCGGCGATGGCGACTTGAGGTTGACGCCCGTCGCGGTCCGGGCGATGGTGCCGCTGACGGTCGGATCGGTGAGGCGGAGGCCGGCGACCGGCGTCCACGTCCCGGCGCCGGCGACCGACAGCGAGGCCGTCCACTGCTTCGGGTTCTGGAACGAGAACGCCGCGTTGACGGCGAGGGCGCCGCCGTTCGTCGTGATGCCGAGGGCGCCGGCACCGCTGAACGTCGCGCCGTCCCATGCCAGGCTGGCCGTCGTCAGGGTGACGCCGCTGGCGAGGTCGACCGGCGCGGCGAGCGTCGCCACTGGCCGTGAAGCTGACGCCGCCGCCGGCGGCCCGGGTGATCGAGCCGTGGAAGTCGATGCCGGCGGCGCCGATCTTCACGAGACCGACGGCGTCGACGCTCAGCGTGAGGGCGCCGGTGGTGGCGACGCTGCCGGCGACGTCGATGACCGGTGAGCCGGCCGGCGGTGTCGGCAGCTGGTCGGGCCGCGGCGGTGGCGGCGCCGACGGAGCCGTCCCACATGCGACCGCCGAACGAGATCGTCTGGACCCCGCCGGCGTTGCCGAACGCCAGGCGTGCCGCGGCTGGCCCACGGCGCACCCAGGCCGACGAAGTCGAGGCGGTTGCCGACGAGGGCGCCGACCATCTCGTAGGTGCCGTCGTCCTGGAACGGGATGCTCAGCGAGGCGCCGCTCGGCAGCGTGAAGCCGCTGTTGTCGAGCGGGGTGCCCGTTGTCGGCCGGATGACCGCGTTCTGGCTGCCGTTCTCGATGACGATGCCCGAGGCGCTGATCGTGACCGTGTCGGGAGAGCTGCAGCCACCCGAACGCGGTCACGGTCGCGTTGGCGATGGTGACGACGCTGCTGTCGTTGCAGATCGGCTGGTTGGCCTGGGCGGACAGGAAGTCGAACCGGAAGCTGCCATAGGTCAGCTGGCGGCCGAAGCTCCGGCGCCGCGTCGACGGCCTGGCAGAGCTCGGCCGGGGCGCCGGTGTTGCCCCACTCGATCGTGATGTCGGTCGTCGCCGTGTTGTTGCGGGCGTCGCGCACGGTGAGGCGGATGGTCGCCGTGCCGGTGCCCGTCGCCGGCGCCGTCACATCGAGGAACCTGCCGTCGACCGCCGCGCCGAGCAGCGGGTCGCCGCTGATCTGCTCCCAACGGAAGCCGAGGGAGCCGAAGCCGGTGCCGCTGCCGGTGATCCGGATCGACTCGCCGTTGGCGAGGCTCGCCGTGCCGCCCGGGAGGTCGGTCGTCGCGGTGACGTCGACGATGGACTGCTGGATCGGTCCGATGACCGCCGACGGGCTCTCCTTCTCGACCGAGGCGCTCGGGGAGCCCTCGTAGCTGATGACGCTGACGGCGCGGATGAAGAACCCGGCGTAGAGGTCGGTCGGGGTGAACGTGTCGCCGGGGATCCGGCCGGTGCCGCAGCTGCTCGGCGCGGCGGTCGAGCAGAGCTGGAAGTGGAGGGTCGGGGCGACGGTGGTCGGCGGCATCGCCGACCAGACGGCCGGCGTCGACGTGATCGGCACGCCGACTCGCGGACCACCCGGGCCGGCATCGATCCCCGGCGGGGCGATGGCCGACCTTGATGTAGCCCGTTAACGAGACTGGGCGCCGAGCGTGCGGTGCCGGGTGACGTGAGGCCGGGTGCGGTGACCTCGACGCGCATCGCGCTGGCCGCGGCCGTCAGGTCGGCATCGGTCACCTGGTACGTCTGCGTCGTGATCCCGGTCGGCGTGCAGTCGTCGGGAGCGGCGGCCACGCACCGCAGCCACAGGTACGTGCGGCTGCCGTTCGCGGCACCGGTCCAGACGCCCGGATCGGCGGTCAGGATGTTGCCCTCCTGGAGCCCGCCGCTGATCGACGGCAGCGTCGTCGCCACCGGGACCTGGGCGCCATCGGCCACCGTCCCGAACGGGACGACGAGGTGGCCGTTGTAGTCAGCGCCGTCCTCGGCGTGGTGGCCGGTGACGGTGAGGCGGGCCTCCAGCGATCGGCCCGGCGTGGTCGGCGTGACCGAGCGGCCGGCGCCGATCTGGGTGCACGACGCGGGCGAGGTGCACTCGAACCAGCCGACGGTGACGTCGGTCTGCACCGGGGCGCTCGTCGGGTCGTCCCAGACGAACTGGCCGTCGTCGACGAGCGTTGCCGGGCGGCCGGACGACCGGTGTCGGGCCGCCGAACCCGTCGCGGTCGATCTGCGGTGTGCGCCGTCCACCGGTAGCAGTCGTCGCCGCAGGCGATCTCGGCGTTGAGCCGCAGGGCCGAGCTGTACGGCGGTCTGCGGCGAGTGCCCTTCGATGGCGGTGACCGTCACCGCGACCCGCACGGCGCGGCCGGCGACCTCGTCGCTCACCCCGTAGACCTTGTTGCCGCCGCCCTCGAGCGAGTAGGTGCAGCTGGCGATCGCCGTGTCGAAGCAGAGCACCCACCGGTACGACACGCGGTACTCGACCGACCACTCGCCGGATCGGCGGTCAGCTGCTGTCCGAGGTCGGGGATGCCGGAGATGCTCGGCGCCACGAGGTTGACCGGTGCCGCGTAGTTCACGGAGACCAGACCGAGTCGGTACGTCTCAGCCGTCGTGACCGGCTGACCGGCGCTGTCGGTCCCGGCGATGGTGACGGTGACGAGGATGTGCGTGCTGAAGTCGTACGTCTGGTAGCTCGGATCCGAGCCGACCTCCTCGCACACCTCGTCGCCGCCCTCGCCCACGCAGACCTTCCAGACGTGGGTGACGGTGATGTCGGTCGGCTAGCGGCCCGGGGCCGTTCCAGCTGTACTGGCCGTCGTCGAGGTAGCGCACCCGTGACCCGATGACCGGGTAGTCGGGCGGGCCCTCCGACGCCGGGAGGTCGTTCTTCGAGATCGTCGGCGGCACGGTCCACGTCCACGATCCGGAGCCCGTCGACTCCGCCATCGGGAGGGCGAGCGCGGCGATGCTGGCGGATCTCGCGGCGAAGCCCTGCGGTCCGGCGTGCTCGAGGCGACGGTCGTCGGCGTGCCGGCGGACTGGCCGCTGGCGGCGGCCAGGGTGCGCGGGCTGCGGCTCGATCGGTGGCGCCTCGACGATCACGGGCACGACGACCGTCGCCGTGGTGAACGGTGTCGGTGACCGTGAGCTTGAAGTGCAGCGTCGTCGTCGCCGTCACGCGCGGCGGCGTGAAGGACGCGACCGTGCCCTCCGAGGGCTGGCCGGGAGCGAGGCCGACGAAGGTCACGGCCGGCTCGCCGGCGGCGGGCGCCTGGGTCCAGGTCGCGGTGGCGTCGTCGGTGACGCTGGCCCGCCCATCGAGCTGGACGGGCGCAACGGGGTCGGCCGGATCGGGTGGCAGCACGACGCGATCAGGGCTGGCGATCGCCGAGGCGGTCAGGGCCGGGATGACCGGGACGTCGATGGACGACCTGGCCACCGGCGCGCCCGGCGGCGATTCCGACGAGGGAGACGGTGGCGGTCGTCGCGCCGCCGGGCGCGTTGACGGGGATCAACAACGGCGCGGCGGCAGACCCGGCGGCCAACGGCGACAGCGAGGCGCAGGTGACGACTGGCCCGATCAACGTCGTGTAGACGCACGATGACGGGATCGTGCGAGCCTGGGCGGCGGTGAGCGGCGCCGGCAGGCTCGCCGACACGCGCCCAGCCGTAGAGCATGGGCGCCTGCCCCGAGTTCGTGGGCGCCAGCCGAATGAGACCGGTTCTCCCCGCAACGCGCGCCGAGCGGTCGACGCGCGCGTCGAGGGCGAGCTCCGGAGCTCGCTGATCGGGGGCCTGCACCTCGACAGGGACGGCCGTGGCGAGCGCCAGGCTGGCCACCGGCGCCGAGCCGCGCGTCGCGGCGAGCCGTGAGCGGCCACGACGTCGGTCCGGCCGGCGTGGCCGTCGGGACGGTGATCGCCAGCTTCAGCCTGGTCGTCGCGGCGTTCACGGCGATGTCGGCGGTCGGCGTGGTCGTGCAACGCACCTGGACCTTGCCGGCGACCGTGGGCGTGGTGCACGTCCAGGTCTTCGCCGGGTCGGCGAGCGCCGTCGCCGACGAACCGCCGGGCAGCTCGAGCGCCACCGCGACGGTGGTGCCCGACACGAGCGGTGCGCCACCGACGTTCTGCACGTCGAAGCCGGCCGTCACGGCGGACCCGGGCGTGACCGCGAGCGCGCTGCCGTCGGTCACGACGGCCGGGCTGGCCCCCGGTGGGTACGCCCACCGGCGAACGGACGGGAGCGGAGCGCCGCCCGGGTTCACGGCGACGGCCACCGTCTTGGTGGTCGCCGGCCCGGCGCCGGTGCCGCTGACGCTGCCGGTGAACGTCAGCACCTGGGTGCCGATGGCAGCCGCGCTGCTGGCGCGGATCGAGACGGTGGTCGTGCTCGAGGCGGCGCCTCCGAACGACGCGGGACGCGTGCAGGTCAGCACCTGCCCGCTCACCGCGCACGTCCACGGATCGGGTCCGGTGCGACTGACGTAGCTCCACCCGGCCGGCAACGTGGTGCGGACCTGCACGGTGCGACCCGGATCCTCGAAGCCCGATCCCTCGACGCCGGCTTCGATGCGGACCGTGCCGCCGTTCTCGACGGCGCCGTTGTCGACCGTGTACGCGACGACCTTGGCGACCGGGGCGTTGTCGGGGAGCACCGGCAGGGCGACCGTGTCGGTGGCGGTGACCGCGGTGCCGGTGCGCGGCGTCGCGGTGACCGTGCGGGTCCACGACAGTTGCTGGCCGGCGGCAGTGGCGGTCGGGGGCGCGGTGAAGTCGAGTCGCAGGGTGTCGATGGCGGCGCCAGCGGCGCGGCTGGTCCCAGTCCACGTGCAACGGGGCAGACGCGGACACCGTGGCGCACGTCCAGCCGGTCCCCGTCACCTTCCACGCGGTCGATCCCGGAGGCAGCACGCCGTTGACGACGATCGTGGCGCCGGTGCCCCCGATCGCGGCCGGCCCGAGGTTGGTGACGGCGAGCGTCATCGACGAGGCGGTGCTGGCGATGAGGCCCGGGGTCTCGTCGACGACCTCGAGCGAGCCCGGGCGGGTCGCGGCGAGCCGGGTCAGGGTGACGCTGGTCGTCGCTGCGATCGAGCACAGCCGGGGGAGTGGACCGCGCCGGCGGTGACCTTGAGACCGACCGCCACGCTCGCCGCGATCGCCGCGCCGCTCGTGGCCACGAGGCGGATGCGGGCGTCACCGGCTTCGGCGCCGCCGAGCGACGCCGGGGTCGTGCCGTCGGCGCCGACCAGCCGGCAGGTTGCCGTGGCGGCGGTGCAGCTCCAGCTGCGCCCGACCAGACGCGTGTCGACACGCAACAGTGAGACGCCGGCCGGGAGGCCGGTGACGGCGAGCACGGGCGCCGCCAACGCGGTCTGCCCCTTGTTCCACACCGTTGCGTCGATCAGCGCGTGCGCGCCGGCGGCGATCGGCGAGGCCGCGCTGGCGCTGAGCACCGGTGTCGGTGCCACCGGTCCGACGGCTGCCGCGTTGCCCGAACCGAACGCGGCGACGCCGATCGTCGCCACCACCTGCGCGAGCACGACGCTCAGCGCAACCCCGACGCGCGTGCGCGCCCCGCGAGCGGTCATCGATCTCTCCCTCTCGATCGCGCCGGTGCGATGACCGGCGGCGCGGAGAAACCTACGCGCGAATTGCAGTCAGCTGCAAGGGTGTCGTTGGAAACCTTCGGTGAACAACGACGACGGGCCGACTCGGCGTCGCGCCGACGACCGTGGCGACGGTGGCCGGCCCGCCGGGCTCGGACGCGCGGCGGGCCGGCCGCCGGCTCCGTCATCGATCTACTCCTGGTGCCGATCGTTCGGCGCCGGTCGGCGAGGACGGCCATAGCGCTCGACGTAGCGGGCAGATGGGCGTCCCAGGAAGTAGGCGGGCACGGTCGGAAGGCGGCGGTGGTTCGGCGTGGTCATGGCAAACAGCTACACACTTGCGTGTTGACACACACGTAAGTGCGGGAGATCACGTCGCAGCGAACGCGCTGGAGATCAGCGTCACCGAAGCGGCGACAACGCTCGCCAGGGGCCCGACGGGTGGTGTGGAGATGAGCTGCATCCCCGTCCCGCGCAAGCAGGCGGCGACGAACACGGCGCCTTCGTCGACTTCGACGTCGGCCCGCACCGAGCCATCCGCCACACCGGAGTGCAGCACGACGGCGATCCGCGTCCGCAGCGACGCGTCCTGCTCGGCGAACAGCGGCTGGAGCGACGGGTCTGAGGCGACAGCCTCACTCCACATCCGAAGGAACGCGCGACCGGCCGGCCGGCGTGATCCGATGTTGCGCAGGTACGCCTCCACCGTCGCTGCGAGCTGGCGCAACCCGTTCCCCTCGTACACGGGCTCTTCGAACTGTCGCGTGTCCTCGATCACCCGGCGCAACAAGGCGTCCCGACTCCCGAAGTGGTGCGTCACGATCCCACGGCTGTAGCCCGCCGCCTCACCGACCCCGGCGAGCGTCAACGAGGACGAACCGTGCGCCGCGATCCACACGACCGCAGCCTCCAGCACCCGTTCCTCGGCCAGCGCTCGCCGTTCAGCCTGGGTTCGACGCGTCCGTCGCTCGACCATCGAGCCACCCTCCCAGATCTCGGCGCGCTTCGTGCGCACCACTCCGAATGCGCGTGTCCGTCGGTCGCCTTCGGCGGCGCACTCGGATCGGCCAGGTGGGCGATGTTGTGATCGACTGGCCCTGTGCACGCTGGGGGCCGTGAGCCGAGCGAGCGAACGCCCGAGCGCCGTCGTCGCTGGCGGGGCGGTTGACGTGGCGCTGCCGACTGGGACGGTGACGTTCCTCCTGACCGACGTCGAGCGGTCGACGACGGCGTGGCAGGAGCACCCGGATGCGATGGCTGCGGCGATCGCCCGGCACTACGAGATCCTCGACGGCGCGATCGAGCGTCACGGCGGTTCCCGTCCTCAGGAGCAGGGCGAGGGCGACAGCGTCGTCGGGGCGTTCAGCCGGGCGTCGGACGCGTTGGCCGCGGCGACTGGACGCCCAGCGGGCGTTGCAGCGCGAGCCGTGGCCGGACGGGTTGGCGCTGCGGGTGCGGATGGGCATCAACACCGGCGAGGCCGTGCAGCGCGGCGAGGACAACTACGTCGGGTCGGCGATCATCCGCACGGCACGGATCCGCAACGCCGGCCACGGTGGCCAGATCCTGGTGTCGGAGAGCGCAGCGACGATCGGGCGCGACGCGCTGCCGGACGGTGCGTGGCTCGTCGACCTCGGCGTGCACCGCCTGAAGGACCTCACCCGTCCGGAGCGGTTGTGGGCGCTTGGGCACGACGAGCTGGCGGCGGTCGACGCGCCGCTGCGGACGCTCGACGCCCATCGCCACAACCTGCCGTTGGAGCCGACGCCGCTGATCGGCCGCACGGTCGAGCTGGCCGACATCTCGGGGGAGCTGGAGGGGGAGCGGCTGGTGACGTTGACCGGCGCCGGCGGGATCGGCAAGACGCGGCTGGCGGCCAGCGCGGCGGCGCACGTCATCGAGCGCTTCCCCGGCGGTGTGTGGTGGGTGGACCTGGCACCGCTGCAGGACCCGTCGGCGATCGCTTCGACGCTGCTGGCGGCGATGCGGGCCAACGAGGACGGCGGCCGCCCGGCCCTCGAGGTCGCTCGCGACCGCCTCGGGAGCGATGCCGCGCTGGTGGTGTTCGACAACTGCGAGCACCTCCTCGTCGACGTCGCCGCGCTGATCGACGACCTGCGCTCGAGCTGCCCCGAGCTGGTCGTGCTCGCCACGAGCCGCGAGCCGCTCGGCCTGGCCGGCGAGGTGACGCGGCGGGTCCCGTCGCTGGCCGTGCCGCCACCGGGGACGGAGCTCGCCGACGTCCGCCTCGACGGCTACGACGCCGTGACGCTGTTCGTCGATCGGGTCCGCCGGGTCCGGCCCGAGCTGCGGATGGACGCCGATGCAGCTGGGCGCGGCCGTCGAGATCTGCCGCCGGCTCGACGGCATCCCGCTGGCGATCGAGCTGGCGGCGGCGCGCTGCCGCCAGCTGGCGCCGGAGCGCATCGCCAGCGATCTCGACGAGCGGTTCCGGCTGTTCACCGGCGGCGCCCGGTCCTCGCTGCCGCGCCAGCAGACCCTGCTGGCGTCGGTGGCGTGGAGCCACGATCTCCTCGACGCCGACGAGCGGGCGTTGCTGCGCCGCCTCGCGGTGTGCGCCGGCACGTTCCGGCTCGGCCTGGCCGAAGCGCTCGGCTCGACGTTCGGCGACCTCGACACCTGGGCCGTCCTCGACGTGCTCGGCCGGCTCGTCGACAAGAGCCTGGTGCAGGTCGACGACCACATCGACCGACACGGCCACACCGACACCCAGTACCGCCTGCTCGAGACGATCCGCCAGTTCGGCCTCGACCGCGCCCGCGACGCCGGCGAGCTGACCGCGCTCCGCGACGCCCACGCCGACTGGTGGCTCGCCGAGCTCGAGCGGATCGATGCCCGCCAACCGACGTGGGAGGTGATCGACCTCCTCGGCCGCCACCTCCTCGACGTGCGCGCCGCGCTCGACTGGCTCGAGCCCGACCCCGATCGCCGCCACGCGCTGCTGGCCCTCGTCGCGCTCGGGTGGTCGTGGGGTGGCCACACCGACGACGTCCTGCACTACGCCGATCGGTGGCTGGCCGCCGGTCCGCCCGACGGTGCCGACGAGGTGGCGTGGGCCCGGGCCTACGCGGCGTCGGCGACGGCGTTCTTCTACGGCTGGCGCACCGATGGCCGCACGCGGCGTCCGAGGCCTTCGATCTCGTCGTGGCGGCGGGCGACAGCCGCGCCGCCCTGATGGCCCTGGCCGGCGTCGGCGAGCAACGTCGCGAGATGGCCCGCCGCACGGCCACCGCGCTCGAGCTCGCCGTCGACGACGGCTGCGACGTCCTGCTCGCCTCGCTGGGCGCGCTGTACGTCGGCCATGTCGTCGGCGAGGACCCGGCGGCGGCGCAGCGGCTGCTCCCGGCGATCGAGCGAGGCCGTCGCCCGCGGCCGCAGCCCGATGCCGAGCTCGCTGTGGATGATGGACTTCGGCGATCCGCCCAACTGCGTTCCCCTCCGTGCCGGCCCGTCGCCGGACGTGGAGCTGCGCGACGACGAGCTGTTCCTGTTCGACCGCTTCTTCCACGTCAACAACCTGCTCGGCAACACCCTGGTGCACGGTCGGCTCGACCGCTTCGACGCCAACATCGCCCTGCTCGAGCGACATCCGCACGCGCCGGTGGCCCAGATCTGGCGACGCGGCCTCGAAGCGTGCGCAGCATCGTCCGCGGCGACGACCTCGACGACGAGGCGTTGAGCCGTCCAGGTGTTCTTCGCCGCCGCCGGGCCCGGCGACCGTGCGGCTCGCCAACGCCCGGGCCGCGGTGTCGGTCGGCGGGCGCGCCCAGGCCGCGCGCCTGATCTCACGGCTCGACGGCCCAGGGTCCGGCAAGGTCGCCGACCCGGTGATGCAGGCGGTGCTCGCCCTCCACGACGACCGCGTGCTCGACGCCGACCGCCTGGTCACCGCCGCGATCGACGCCGAGCGCCAGCACGGGTGGGTGGAGCTGCGACAGGACCTGCTGGAGCTCGCCGCCGTCGTCGCCGCCCGCTGTGACGACCACCAACGGGCGCTGGTGCTCATCGGCGCCGGTGAGCGGGCGCGCCGAGCGACGACGGGTGTCGCGTTCCGCTTCCGCGATCAGCAGGCGTGGATCGACGCCGCGGTCGCCGGGGCTCGCGCCCAGCTCGGCGACGCCGCCGCCGACGAGCTGGCCCAGCAGGGATCGACGATGTCGACCGACGATGCCCTGGCGCTCGCCCATCGCGGCCGTGGGGCGCGTCGCCGGCCACCGAGCGGCTGGGACGCCCTCACGCCGACCGAGCGCCAGGTCGTCGACCTCGTCGTCGAGGGACTCACCAACCCGCAGATCGCCAGCCGGCTGGTGATGAGCCGAGCCACCGTGAAGACCCACGTCTCGCACTGCCTCACGAAGCTCGGCATGGCCAGCCGCAGCGAGATGGCCGCAGCGGCCGCTCGCCGATCCGGCTAGATGCGCTCGCGACGAGCCGGCGATCGACGGGGGAGCGCTCACTGAGCGGATGAGATGACGGGCTCTGACGAGGGTGTCGCAACCACTCCGAGCTCAGCTGGAGCTCGTGAGGGCATCACATGCGGATGTCATCGGTCGGCTCGGGTGGCGTCAGTGGTTCGGCGTCGGCGACGCGGTGGGCGTCGAGTTGGCGATCGATCGTGTCGGTGAATCGTTGGGTGAGTCAGCGTGCGCCCGTAGGTCATGATCCGGTCGTAGTTCGTGCCGAGGTCGTCGCGCGCCGCTCGCTTGGCTGCTCGGGCGATGTTGGGCTGCAGCGCGACGGGCGCGGCAGCGCCGTGGCGCAGGGCGATCGTGTGCCAGTCGTGCAGCTGCTGGAACGCGGCGAGCCGTTCGTGGCGACTTGTTGGGGGCCGAATGGCAGTGCCGTCGATCCGTAGGTGCGAATGGCCATCCTCAGGCCATGCACGCGAACTGCTGCAGCGCGGCGGTCGCGGACGCGACAGCCAGCGATGCTCGGCGTCGTTTCCGGATGCTCGTCGGCAGCTCCTTACCGGGCAATCTGTACGCTCGTGACCGATCGCTTGACGTCGCTTCCGTTGCCCGACGACCCGAACCTGGCTCGCTGGGCGTCGGCGATGAACGACGCCGGCCACGGGGCGCAACTGCACGACTCGGGGTGGCGGCTCGTCTGGGCGTCGGACGAGTTCAGGTTGGCGTACGGGGACACAGGAGCGGGCACGGTCCTGCCAATCGGGTTCCACCAGTTCAGCGCGGAGATGACGCGGTTTCGCGTGTCGGTGAACCGTGGCGGCATTGCGCTACCGGAGGTTCGTCGAGCGCGCTTCTTGGAACTTGGTCCGTACATGCTTGCGAGCACGCCGGGCGGCCGAGATGAGCTTCGTCGGGTCGTCGACCCCGAGTTCGCTGACCTGGTCGACCAACTCGAACCCAAAGATCCTCCCCCTGTGTGGGTGCGCCCGGCGCTGTCCTACATGGTCTCGGGGTTGGAGGTGTCCACGGTGACGATGCATGTTCGGATCGATGACGCGCACGGAAACCTTGCGGGGATCTGCAGCCTGAGCAAGCCCGCGGCGGGGATGTCGCAGCTGGCCGCCGCGGCCCAAACGGTCGACCTGTCTCATCTCGAACGGATGCGGGCCGTCGAGCACGCCGATCGTCGCCCTGCCGCGGTGCTGATGGCCGATCTGGAAGCGTCGTCACCGCTGGCGCGCCGTCTGTCGACGACGCGGTACTTCGCATTCGTGCGGGGGCTGATACGCGCGTGGGACCGTTGCATCGTCGATGCCGGCGGCATCGTCGGCCGCCACGCCGGCGACGGCATCGTCGCCTACTTCCTCGCAGAAACGGCCGACTCCGAATCCGCCGCCGCGAGATCGAGCATCATCGCCGCGCGTTCCTGCCGCGACTCGCTCACGGACATTGCCGCGCACAGCGAGATCCCTCCATCCGAGCTGTCACTCCGGTTCGGGCTCCACTGGGGTGCGACCCTGTACATCGGGCGAATCCTCACCGTCGGACGCAGCGAAGTCACCGCCCTCGGCGACGAAGCCAACGAGACCGCGCGGATCGAAGCCTGCGCGACCGGCGGCCGGACACTCGCCTCCAAATCGCTCATCGAACGACTCGACCGGACCGACGCCGCGACACTCGGGATCGACCCTGCCCGTATCACCTACACCCAACTCGCCGACCTCGACACGGCCACCGACAAGGCACGCCGCGACGCACCCGCCATTGCCGTCTGCGACATCAACAACCCCGACCCCTGAACGCGCACACATAACTGCCGTTCGGCGCCGTGCTGCGCAGCGCCGGACGACCGTCGGCCGAACGGCACCACTCGTGAGCGGTGCGGATGCGCCGTCGTCGCCGGACGTCGTCACAGCGGCGGTCGCCGCCGGCTGAGCCGGCCCGGCTAGTCGGTGACGACGCACCCATAGCTTCCGGTCGACACCGTCAGCGTGCACATGCCGTAGATGTCTGCGCCATCTCCGAACAATTGGAAGGGCATCTGGATGCTCGTCGCGGATGTGCTGATCTCGGGCCAGCTCCAGGTGAGGTTGATCCAGCGTGAGCCGATCCCGGTCTCGGGAACACTGGCGTCCATCTCCAAGCCATTGGCGGGGACGACGGACATCGCGCTGAAGACCCCACTGTCGTCGAAGGGTGTCTCGACGACGATGTTCCAGGTCACCGCACCTGCGGAGACGGTGATGCTCGAGCACGCCGTCGTCTGTGTCGGACCGCTGACGCATGCGCTCCCGGACAGCTGCCGGGCGGCGGCGGCGGCCTTCGTGTACTCGTCCTGGCCGATCGCAGTCATCGTCATCTGCGCTGGGTTGTCGCCGATCGCGCCGGACGCGTCGATGAACAGGGCGGCGGCGCCGAAGTCCGCCGGCGCCTCGGCGGTCTGCGCGCCGAGCGCCAACGGGGTGACGCCCTCGAGCGGTGTGACGGCGAAACTGACGTCGTTGCCGGTGATCGCCGGCGATGACAGCGTCATCGTGTGAACGCGCTCGACGCCGTCCTGTTCGAACGTGAGCGAGGCGTTCGGGGGGTCGTCGGCGAAACCCAGCCGATCCCACCCCGCCACGAGGTCGGCGACCGCGATCCGCCGCACGACGCGCTCGGGGTCGGTCGGAGAACGAGACGACGTGCTGGTCGACGTCGTGCAGCGTCATCGAGCCGTCAGCAGCATCCCCGCCGCGGGCGTCGACGACGAACAGCCAGCTGCCGGTGTCCCCGTCAGCGGCCGCCGCCGTCGACGTCGACGTGGCGGTGGTCGACGGCGATGGCGCGCCGCGCGCGGCGTCGTCGTTGCAGCCGGCCACGGCCGCAATTCCGAGCGCGGCGGCGATCACGAGCCGCACACGTGGTGGTCGGTCCATGCTGTCGTCTCCCTCGCCTTGCACGTGCGCCGGCGCGAGCGTGATCGTTGCACATCGCCAGCAATCCCCGGGCGAACGCTGGACCCCTTGACCTGGCGCCCGGGGCGGGGATTCTCGCGGTCACGATGAGCGCAGCCCTGGCAGCGCTGGAAGTGCGGAGCGACTCCTACGGCGTGCGGTGGCGGAGGAACGCGAGGTCGAGGTCGAGTGTGGCGAGCAGCCATTCGCCGTCGACGCAGCGGAACGTGAGGTCGTAGTCCCCGACGAACTTCGGCGAGTCCGACGGCGCCGGGCGTTCAGCGACGCCCGTCTTCGAGTCGTGTCGGTAGTTCACGAGGTAGACGCGTCCTGTCGCCGTGTCGCCGTCCACATCGATCATCACGTTCGTCATGACGTGACGGGACTGACGGCGGGTGACCGCCTGTCGTGCGATGAACCCGGCGCGGATGCCGTCGCGCCCGCGCATCGGCTCGCTGTCGCCCGCCGCCCAGACACCGTCTTGCGTGAACAGGTCGGCGATGCCGGCGGCCTCCCCGCTGTCGACGAGCCAGGCGTAGCGGTACACGAGCCGCTCGCAGGCTCGTTCGGCCCACAGCAGTTCCATCGCGGCCTCGTCCATGCCGACCGAGCGTACGCCCGGGTTCGCCTCGCCCTCTGGCTGGCGATCGAGGGCGCTCGGTCATCGGTTGGCTGGTGATTTCTCGGACACGTGGGAACTGGGCTTCCTCGGGCGATCGTGTTGGTTGCGTCCTGCGGGCAGCGGGGAGGACGCGGTGCCTGTCCTCGGCTGTGCGGGTACCGTCGGCGAGGTGGTGAGATCGCCGCAGACACTGCCTCCCGAGGATCGCCGGCTGCTGGCGGCGTGGGCGGCCGACTGCGCAGAGCAAGTGCTGGCGATCTACTCATCCGCCACGCCAGGCGATTCGCGAGTCCACGACGCGCTCGAGCAGACACGAGCCTTCGCGTCCGGCGGCCTCGCGATCACTGATGCCATACGACGCCGTGGTGGTGACGCGGGCGCCGCGGCGCGGGAGGCGCCGACGCCGGCCGCCAAGGCGGCTGCGTACGCAGCGGAGCAGGCGTCTGCGGTTGCCCACATGGGAGCGCACGCGCTCGGCGCTGCTGGCTACGCGGCGAAGGCCGCTGCGCTCGCCGCGGACGAAGACGCTGACGTCGCAGTGCTCGCTTGGGTCGGCGGGCAGGTCGCCACGATGAGCGACGCCGTCTCGACCGCACTGGCGTCGCTACCGCTCCTTGAGACGAACGGCGCAGGCCCACTCGGCCCAGGCCGCCTCAGCAGCGGCCACGTCGGCCTCGCCATCCGGACGATCCAAACGCACCTGACCCAACGATGAAGACCACCCGACCTGCCGCTTCGCCTCGGCAGGCCGGCGTTGCCGCCCAACAAGACACGTAAGACGGAACCATCCCCTGAGCTGACCCGGAGGTCAGCGGCTGGGGGGTGGGGTCTCGGCTCGAGGGCCTCCCTTCAGGGGACGATGACGGTGTCGAAGCCTGTTCGCGCACGCGACCGTCGGCGCGCGCGAGGTCCGCCGCTGCGACGGAGCATGTCCAACACATTCGAGGGGGAGTGCCCGGCGAGCAGCGCGATGCGGATCGCGGGCAGACCTACCGTTCGCCGCAGGTCTTCGACGAGACCGGGCTCGAGCGGCGCTCAACGAGGGAACCGACGCTCCCGTGCCCCATCTTGCCGACGCAGCGGGATGTCGAGCCCGGCGCGATGGGTCTTGGCCGATCTCGGGAGCACGAGGCGGTTCTCATCGAGGAGCGATGACGGCACAGTGCCTGCCGAGCGGCAGTTCGGATGTCATTCCGGATCCCTCTCCGAGAACGTCAACCGTTTGCGGTTTACGACACCATGAGGAGCTACGCACCACGAGGGTGTGGTCCGTCGTGTGTGCCGTGGTGTCGTGCGACTTCACGTTGCGACGCGAGTTCACGTGCCGTCAACCCGTCGCGTCGTTCGTGCCTATCATCGCCACGTGTTGGCTCAGCGGCGGCGCCAGCCGCCGTTCGGCACGCAACGCGGGCGATTGTTGTCCGGCCCCAATTGACGCGCGGTCACCGGGGGATCACACAACGAGGGAGACGTGAGCATGAACCGAGCTCTCAGAGCGAGCAGCCGTGGGGCCGTCGTGGTCGCCGGCACAGCCCTCTTCCTTGCCTTGACCGCCGTCCCGGCGTCCGCTGCGCAGGACCGGTGCGTGTCCATCGATGGCACGGTGCGGGTGCAGGAGGGGACGGCCACCTGCTCGTCGGTGGCCGGGTCCGGCAACGTGGCGATCGCTCTCGGCGCGAACAGCAGCGCCACTGCAGGCTCCTCCGCGGGTGATCAGCACAACCGGGCCGTGGCGAACGGAGCCAACAGCAAAGCGTTCTCCGGCATCGGAAATGGCAACACCGCGACCGCGGCCGGCGACGGCACCTTCGCCAGCGCCGGCGTCGGCAACAACAACACCGCGACGTCCACCGGTGCCGATAGCGGCGCGACAGCGGAAGGCACGAAGCAAACAGCGATCGCCACTGGCGCCAGTGGCAGCGCGGTCGCCCGGTTCGGCCAGAACAGCAAGGCCGTCGCGAGTGGCGAAGACAGCTTCGCCAACGCCAACGGCGGGGACCAGAACGTCGCCACCGCCAGCGGCGACCACAGCTCCGCGCTCGCCGTCACCGGCAAGCACAACACCGCCATTGCTCGCGCTCAGGGCAGCTCGGCCGAGGCCAGCGGCGGTGACAACAACACCGCCATCGCCCGCTCGCCCAACTGCAGGGTGCTCGCGACCGGCGGCGGTGTGACCCAGACCTGCTGACCCCGGCAGCTCGGCGCCGCCGTTGGCCGTCCGATGTCCGGCGATCTCGGATCGTGGCGTGGACCGTGACGGATGGCGTTCATCGGACCCTCCCAGGCGCGTGGGCCTCCGGAGGGCAGCCCGCGGTCCATCAGCCCGCACAGTGGGCGCGGAAGCGATCGTCAGGAGGTACGGCGCTTCGCGTCGCTCGCTCGCGTTGCGTCGATGGTGGACGGGGTGCTGGTGGACAGGGTGCGGGCCACGGTTGAGCCCCGCACGGCAGTGATCACCGCGATCGCGGCGTTCCGAGGTCCGCGTCCGGGACTCGAGGTCCTTGCGTTCGTGCCAGCCTTCCTCTTCGTTCAGCTGCTCCCGATTGACGGCCTGGCGTTGTCCGCACTCGCCGGTGCAGTAGCCGGCGTCGTTGCCTTCCTGATCGTGGCGGCACTACGCACCTACGTCACGATCGCTCGAACGGACACCGAGATCCTTGTGGTTCGCAACGCTGCGCTGCGCTCGAGGCAGCCCCGCGTGGTTGAGGAGCGGCATCCCCTCGGCGGAGCGACTCGCGTCAGCTCTGACGACGGAGGACGCCTTGTGATCGGCGCTCACACCTACTGGGTCGCCGGTCGCAGTCGGGACGAAGTGAGACACACGATCTCACCTGCTGCATGAGGCCCGCGCCCCGGCGGTACCGGACACTCGACGTGGGTCGCGATCCTGTCGTTGTCCGCGGTGCCGCTGCCGTCGTGAGGTTCGACCAGGGAACGCGCGGGCGACCGACGCGACTGGCCCCGGCGCTCGGGGTGGTGTGCGCTTGGACGTTGATCGGGGCGTGCGCAGGCGAGGCCGCCGGGCGCGATCGGGATCCGCGGGTCGTGGTCGATTCCGGCGCAACCGACGACGGTGTGCCCACAGCGTGCTCGCCGGCAGCGATGCGCAGCTTGGTCGAGGGCGTGTTTGACCATCTGGCCGTCGGCGACGTCGCTGCCGTCGACGACCATGTTGCGCAGGGCCGCCAGTTCAACGCGTTCGTGCTGAACCCGGAGCGTTGGGGAGAGCCGGCAGCCGATCGTTCGACGCTCACAACGTTTGTCGCGTCCTTCGGCGAGGCGCCTGTGGATGCCACGTTGATGACGATTGGGATCGCGTATCGAGCCGAGGATGCGACTGGGCACTTCACCATGCAGGTCGATTGGCAGCGCGCCGACGAGCCGTCCGTGGTGAGGTCAGGCAAGGGCGTCGTCGACTGCTCGAGCGGCCGAGTCACCACCTTCGTGCTCGGCCCACCTGACGAAGGCTGACCCAACGACGCCGCCCGCAGGATGCGCTGCGAGCAGGGCGGTAGCGGACGCGTTGCGACGCGCTGGTCGGGGTCGTTCCCGGACGCGCCCGGACCGTTCCCGATCGGGCATTCGGAGCGGCATCCCGGTTTCCGGTGTGCCAGCGCGATCAGCGGCTCTGCCGGTCAGGTTGGGGTGATGGTCGGGAACTTCCAGGTGCCGTCGAGGATCTCGGAACGTGGCTGATAGAGCCGGACCGCGTAGTTCCAGCCCTCGGTGATCGGGATCGAGTTGGGCGCATCTGGGCCGTGGTCACCGAATCGGACGGTGATCGATCCGTCTGGGTCGCGTACGCCGGTGATGCTGTTGACGCTGTACGCGCCGGACGGGTTCGGTTCGAAGAACCCGTCGGCGTTGTAGACCGAGATGGACCAGAACGCGTCGACGGGCACGTCATCGCCGACGTGGAGCTCGTAGCGCCCGACCGGAAGCCCGGCGTTGACGACGAGGTAGGTGGCTTCCTCGGCTGGCAGCCCGCCCCAGCCGGCGGCCGTGCCGAGCAGATGATGGACAGGGTTCACATCGGCTTTGGTGCCGAACATGGTGTCGGCGGACTTCAACCCGGCCGCCAAGGTGAGCACTGCCTGGCGGGTGGTGTCGAAGCTGTCCTGGTCGTAGTCGGGCATCACGAATGCCTGGGCAGACTTGGCCGTCAGTCCGAAGCCGTCTTGGATTGCGGCCACAGCGCTGAGGTCGTTCGTGTCGTTCGGGTCGACGAGCACCCGCGCTGCGACGAGGACGTAGGGCGTCTCGTGGCGGTCGACGCTGAGTTCGTACACGCCGGGATCGTGGAAGATCTCGTTGATGTAGTGATCCTGATTGACGATCATCACCGAGACGTACCGATCGCCGTGTTCGGGCACCGTGAGCGTCGCGCCGTCACTGATGTCGACGACGGCGAAGCTGTAGAGCGTGTCCCGGTTCATTCGGATCACGGTCTGGTGGTCGACCGATGCCGGGGCGCGATGGTGAAACCAGGTGTTCACCGCTCCCGCGTCGGCGTGCAGCCCGGCGAGCATCCGGTTCGTCTCCGCCCGCACGAAGTTGTCGACGTTCACGCGCTGTGCCATCCCGACGACCCTTGCACACCGGCACCGAGGTGCAGAACTGCCGATCGGCATCATCGCTCGGAGCGGACCACGACCCCGAACCGTCGCCGTCCGGCGTTCGGTGCCCGAAATCCGGCGTTCGATGACGCGGTCGGCGCGAAGTGTGGACGTGGTATTCGGATGCTCCCGAGAGCGTGGATGGCGGGGTGTCGGCGTCGACGTACGGTGGCGCCATGCGTGAGTCCGAATACCTGCTGACCAACGCGAGGGAGGAAACGGCTCCCCGGTTCGACGCGCTGGCCGAGGCGTTCGACGCGCTGACCACCCAGCATTTGGTTCGGGTCGGCGTGGCGTCGGGTTGGCGCTGCCTCGAGCTTGGCGCCGGTGGTGGCTCGATCGCGTCGTGGTTGGCCACCCAGGTCGGCCCGGCCGGACGGGTGGTCGCCACGGACATCGACATCTCGCGAGTGCGGACCGGCTCGCTCGACCAGCTGGAGGTGCGTCGCCACGACCTCGTGACCGAGGATCTGCCCGCCGGCCCGTGGGATCTCGTCCACGAGCGGCTGGTGCTCCAGCACGTGCCGGCCCGTCTCGAGGTGCTCGATCGGATCGTGTCTGCGCTGGCTCCGGGCGGCTGGGTGGTGCTCGAGGACTTCGACACGGCCGAGGTTCGCACGACGGATCGAGACGGCCCGAACCACGAGTTGATCGCCCGCGTCGCCGCCGCTTTCAACGGGCTGCTGCGTGCCCGCGGTGGCGTCAGCAGCTTCGCCGCCAATGCTCGGCGCGAGCTGACGAACCGAGGGCTCGTCGACACCGGCTCGAGCGGCCATGTCTCGATCGCCTCTGGCGGCACCGGCTTCGCTCGTGCCGTTGCCGCCAACACCAGCCAGGTCCGCGACCAGCTCGAAGCGACCGGGCTCACCGCTGCCGAGCTCGATCACTTCCTCGAGGTCGTCGCCGATCCCGACACGCTTGTCGGGAGTCCCGTGCTGATCTCGACCTGGGGTCGTCGGCCAACCTGAGCCCCAGCCCGCTCCTCAGCGCGACGAACAGAGACATCTGAGGATGGCGGTGAGTGTGTCGTCATCGGCGTCTCCGACTCAAGGCTCCGGCCACCCACTACATGCTCGCGTGGGCGGCCGCGGGCAGCTGTCGCGGGCAGCTCGGTGGGACTTGGTCGGGCGGAGGCAACCGAGGGTCGTGTCTCGCTCCAGTCGAGGACCAGGTCGCGTGCTTCGAAGTACCAGGTGCCGTCGACCTCACGTTCCTCACCAGAGTGCCTCGCCCGAGACGCCTAACAAGCAGCGGCGGCATGAACCAGGGCTCGTCGTTCGCCGACGGCGTTCCCCAGCTCGGCCTCGTCCACGCCAGGGACATCACCTTCGCCATGGTGTCCCCGGCGCCCCAGGCCAGCCTTCAGCGCGACGCCCAGCGGATGGGCTGGGACGACGTGCCTGGTACACGATCCGCTCGGAGGGGTCAGCACCGACTTCGGCGTCGACGAGTGGTTCGGGCTGAACGTCTTCCTGCGCGATGGCGATCAGGTGCACCGCACCTACTTCCTGCAGCACGGCGGCATGGTCAAGATGATCGGAAGCGTCTGGAGCGTGGCCGCATAGACGCCCTGCGGCGGACAGGTCGAGGGCGAGGACGTCCTAGACGGATGGCCCCAGGCGCCCTGCGAGTTCTGGTTCCGCCGCCACGACGAATTCGACGAGCTCCCGCCCCTCCGCCAGTAGCGCTCCGACGACGCGCCGCAATCACGCCCGACCAGCCATCGACGCGTACGCGGCCGGGGAGGTGGCTCGGGTGGGAGGCTCCCGGCGGCGCTACCGGTGCGCCCGGTCGCGAGCCGGACTCGTCACGACCCTTGCGCGGCACCGAAGCCGGCGAGGTGCATCTTGCCGAGCACGAAGAGCAGCTCGGGCGTCCCCCGGAGCTCACCACGCGTGATCGCAGCGCGGAGCTCGTCGGGCGTCAGGGCGGTGAGCTCGGCCTCCGGATCGCGGTGCCCGATGAACTCGCTGAGCAGCAGGGTGCCAGAGAACAGTCGTTGGAGGTCGCGCATCAGCGCGAGGTGGCGGCGGGTGTCGTCGTCCGGGAACCGGCCCAGCCAGCCCTCGAGGACGAGCGTCTCGACGTCGGGCACCTCGGCGAAGTTGTTGCAAACGTTGGCGACGTCAGCGAGCGGGTCGTTGCCGAACGCGAGCTCCCAGTCGACGAGCCACAACCGCTCTCCATCGAACAGGACGTTGCGCGGGTTGATGTCGTTGTGGGCGGGCACCTGCGCAGCCGCACGGGGGTACTCGGCGCGAACACGGGCCAGGCCGTCGACGTGCCTGTCGAGGACGCCGGGCGCGAACAGGCCGCCGTCGCGAACGAGGTTCAGCATCGCTTCGACGAGCGCGCCGAAGTCCGCCATCACGGCGGGGAACGGTGGCGCCGCCTGCAGCCGGGCGACCATCTCGCCGAGCGCGCGGAGCAGGGACGGCTCGCCGCCGGGGAAGGCCGTCAAGGGGCGTTCGACGACGAAGTCCATCAGCACCACGCCCGTCGCCTCGTCGGCGTGGTGCACGGCCGGCGCGATGCCGGCTGCTGCCGCGGCCCGCAGGCACGGATAGCTGCGCCGTGGGTTGCGGAAGCCGCGCTGGTCGACCTCGAGCCGCAGCAGGTAGACGCCCGAGCCGGCGTCGATCCGCAGCGTCGACGCCTTCGACGCGCCACCGGTCACAGGACTGATCCCGGTGACGGACGCCGGGTCAGCGACCGACGCGATCGCGGTGAGTGCCGCCGCTCGGCGATCCGCGGCGATCGCAGAGAACACGCCCGCCATCACACGACCTTGCTCACATCGGCGGGAGCGGGCCGACGGCGCGCTCGAACGCGAACGCGGCTTGATAGACGCCCGCCTCGCCGAAGGGCGGTCCGATGACCTGCAGCGCAGTCGGCAGGCCGTGCTCGCCGATGCCCGACGGGATGCTCAGCGCAGGGTGACCGGTGAGGTCGAGCGGGCAGGTGTTGAGCAGCCCCGAGATGCCCTGGTGGGCGACGACGCCGGCGTCGCCGAGCACCGCTTCGCTGAGCTCGAAGGGGCCTGTCGGCGTCGTCGGGGTGATCAGCACGTCGACGTCCTCGAACAGCGAGTCGACCTGGCGGCGCAGCTCGAGGCGCAGGTTCTGGGCCAGTCCGAAGTGCACGCCCTGGTACGCGCTGCGCAGGTGCTCGACGGTGAGCAGCATGGTGCGCAGCGTGAGCGGCAGGTCGCGGCCGCCGCAGCGGAACTGCGCGGCGGTCGCGGCGAGCACGTTGGTGTCGATCCGTCCGAGGTGGCCGTAGCCCTGACCGAACGACGCAGCCATCGCAGCCAGCCCGAAGTTGAGGACGCCGATCAGGATGATCGGCGAGCTCGTCCACAGTGGCACCTCGACCGGAACGACGGTCGCGCCGAGCGAGGTGAGCAACTTCGTCGCCCGCTCGAACGCGTCGATCGTGTCGGCAGTCGCGCCGGACGGTTCGAGCGATTCGGTGACGATCCCGATCCGCATCCCCTCGATGCCCAGCGCGACCGCCGATGTGTAGTCGCCCGGCGCCGGCGTGGCTCGGACCCACTGCGGATCGCGCCAGTCGCTGCCGGCCATCAGCTCGAGCATCAGCGCGTTCTCGGCGACGGTCGTGGTCATCGGCCCGATGTGATCGATGCTGTGGTCCATGTAGGTCATCCCGTACGACGGCACGAGCCCGTGCGTCGCCTTCATCCCGACCAGCCCACACCACGCGGACGGGATGCGTACGCTGCCGGCTTCGTCGGCGCCGAGCGCGATGTCGACGAGGCCCGAGGCGACGGCCGCGCCGGAGCCCGAGGACGATCCACCGGTCGAGAACCGTGGGTTTCGTGGGTTGCGCGACGCGCCGAACGCGGAACCCTCGCCCAGTCCGAGGCCCATGTCCTCGAGGTTGGTCTTGGCCGTGATGACCACGCCGGCGTCGAGCAATCGCTCGATGACGACGGCGTCCTCCGTCGGCACGGCGGCCGGCAGCCGGCGCCCGCCGTTCGTCATCGGTACGCCCGCGACGGCGATGCAGTCCTTGACGCCGAGCCGACGCCCGGCGAGCGGACCGTCCGGCGCACCGCGCACCTCGCAGAACCGGATCACTGCGTTGTACGGGTCCTCCGCAGCGGTCGGCGTCCAGCCGGGATCGCGATGGAGGTGCTTGAGCGGAACACGTGGCTCGGGCAGCTCTTCCAGCGCGTCGAACAGCTCCAACGAGCTGGCGATCCCAGCGAGGTAGCCATCGACCTCGTCGGCCCCGATCTCCAGCTGCTGGCGCGATGCGTACGCCGCGAGCTGCTCGCGCGTCGGCAGGCGGAGGTGGCCGAGAGCGCGGAACCCATGGACGCCGCTCACGTCGCCGCGGTCAGGGTCGCCGTGTCGAGCGCATCGACGATGGTGGTCGAGTCGGACACCCAGCCGAAGACCGTCTCGACGAGGTGGACGGTGGCGTCGTGGTTGGTGCGATCGAGGGTGCCGCCGACCGGTTCGGCGACGCAGTCGTCGAGGAGGATGCATTCGTAGCCGCGGAACGCTGCATCACGCAGTGTCGACTCGACGCAGACGCTCGTCGTGCAGCCGGTGAACAGCAGCGTGGCGATGCTCGCCTCGTCGAGGCGGTCGTGAAGATCGGTGTGGAAGAACCCGCTGTAGGACGGCTTGACGATGACACGATCGCCGGACTCGGGCGTCAGTCCATCGACGATCTCGCTGTTCCACCCTGACGGACGCACGTCGTCGGTCGCGGTGGTGCGGCCCGTCGATGCACTCCGCACGTAGTGCGCCCAGCGGGCGAGGCCGGTGCCCCGAAACGCTTGCGGGGGCATGATGATGGGGTCAGGCAGGGCAGGAACCGGCGCGGTCAGGTAGATGATGGGCATGTCGGTACGCCGGGCAGCGGCGATGACCCGTCCGATCGCTGGAACGAGATCGTGGATCGGGGTCGTGTCGACACCGCCGATGGACCACGACCCTCCCGGCGCCGCGAAGTGGTTCTGCATGTCGACGACCACGACGGCGGTGGCGGCCGGGTCGAGCTCGAGCGGAAGCGGCCGTGCAGCAAGCGGAACAGGATGACGTGACATGGCATGGCCCCCCTTGTCCGACCTCTGCCTAAATCGGTAGAGTGGGACTATAGTCGATCTAGCGGTACTCTAACGATCATGGTCGCAGGGGTCAATGGGTCCCGTCCGTATCGATCACCGCTGCGCGAATCACAAGCCGCAGTCACCCGTCGACGAGTGGTTGACGCGGCCCGTCACCTCTTCGTCGAGCAGGGCTACACGACGACCACGGTGGACGAGATCGCTGCCGCTGCCGAGGTCTCGTCCCAGACGATCTACAAGTCGCTCGGCGGCAAGACCGGTCTGCTCGAAGCGATCATCGACGAGGCCGCCGACGGGCCCGGCGGAGTGCCCACCGAACTGCAGACGTGGTGGGTCGAGATCGCCGCGTTGCCGACAGCCGCCGAACGGCTCGAGGCATATGTGGTCGCATGCTGCAACGTGCTCGCCCGCACCCGACCGATCCACGCCGTCATCCGCAAGGCGTTGGGCGGCGAGGCGTTCGTCGACGAGTTGCGCACCCGGCTCTATCAGACCCGGCTCGAACGGAACACCGCCCATCTCCGGAGCTACATCAGCGATGACCTCAGACCCGGACTCACGATGCGCGAGGCCGCCCAGCGCTACTTCGCCATCTCCAGCCCCGAGATCTACGAGCTCATGACCCAGCAACTCGGCTGGTCGGCCGCCCACCACCAACGCTGGCTCGCCGAAACAGCCGCACGCGACCTCCTCGGTCACGCGTAGTCCTCGCGCCCGCCGCGTCGACGGCGGTGGTCACGTGCGGGCGCTCGGGTGCCGACGATGGCGACGCCCGTTCGTCTATGCGGTGCGGCTGATGGGCGGTGGGGTCCAGGTGCCGTTCGTGATGCCGGTGTCTGGCCAGTACGCGCGCAGGTAGAGGGTGAAGTCGCCTTGGGGCGCGGGGAGCCAGTTCGCGAGGACGCTCGTGTCGACTGGCGGGGAGGTCTGGGCGTGCAGGGTGAGGGAGCCGTCCGGGCTGTAGGTGAGCCCGGTGTTCTTGGTGCCGAGGGAGTAGCGGCCGAGGTCGTTGGGGTGGAAGAAGTGGTGCTCGTTGTAGAGCGTGAGGGACCAGAACCCCCGGACCGGCGGGAGGGAGTCGGCGGGGAAGGTGATCGTGTAGGCATTGGCGCCGTTGAGGCGGTCGCCGTCGGCGTCGAGGTCGCCGTAGAAGTAGCGGGTCTCGACGGCTCGGTTGACGAAGATGTTCGACTTGGCGGCGGCGGCTCTGGTGACGTAGTCGGTCCCGAAGTCGGCGTTGTTGGTGATCGTCGTCCAGTGCCCGGGGAGGCGTTGTCCGTAGCGGTGGAACTGGAAGAGCGGGTCGACGATCTCGGCGGCACCCGCGCAAGCTGCGACGGTGAAGGCGTCGCGCAGCGACGGGTCGGCGGCGATCGCGTCGGCGACCTGGTGGAGCTGGTCGTAGAACGCCTCCTCGCCGGGTCGCGGCGGGACCTCGTCGAGGATGACGGGGAGCTGGTCGGCGAACTGCTCGGGGAACACCCACTGGGACTCGGTGTCTCCGGACGCCTCCTGCGCCGGGTAGGTGGGTGCTGCAGCCCAGTCGACGATCCTGGTCGTGCCGTCGTACTCGGAGAGCGGGTAGACGGCGATCTGGTTGATGAGCGGCTGGATGGCCGCCCGGTCCTCCGCCGTGTCGTTCAGGAACACCCGCGGGATGCAGATCCCGACCGCTGTCGGGCAGGTCAGCACCTCGGTGATCCCGTCGGGAACGTCGCCGGTCCAGCCGTCGGCGACGACGAGGTAGTTGCCGGGCGCGGTGTCGTACATCGCGCCGAGCTCGGCGAAGCCGTCGGTGCGTTGATCACACAGCTGGTACACCCAGAACCGGTCCCCGAAGTCGGGCACCTGGACCACGACCGGCTCCCGGCCCGGAGCGAGTGGCCCGAAGCCGTACACGACGTCCTGGTTCGGGCAGGCCACCATCTTCTCGTCGGGCGTGATGTAGTCGTGGAGCATCGCCACCGAGTTCGGCGGCGCGACCGGCACGACGCCACCCATCAGCCCTGGCGCCGGGAGCTGCGCGAACGCGGTCAGTCGGTTGTGCAGGTTGATCAACGGCCACGCCCACACGATCGCCATCTGCCCGACGGCAGCTACCCAGGTCTCGCTCAACCGGTTCACGGCGCCATCCATGCCACACAGTCACATGGGCCGCCTGCTACTCGGTAGTCGGGCCAGCCCTATCCGGCCACCGCAGCCCGAGCCGACGCTGCCTCGCCCCGGGGGACCAACACATCAGCGGCGAGGAACTGCCTCCGTCATCCACTGTCCCGCAGCGGCTCGGTGGCGCGATCTGGGTCGTCCGACTCGGCCGCCCGACGTCGATGACCATGCAACTGATCGCTTGGATCGCAGGACCTCTGCTGCAACACCAAGGCCTCAGCGGCGGCGGGCATCGCCGGGTTGGGACGGTCTGCGAGCCGGACCTGATGCGGGCGACAGGCCTTCTCGCCTGGTCGGACCCAGCCCAAGCACTGCTCACCAGACTGGGTCGGGATCGAACAGAACGTACGACCCTCGGCCAGCATCCGTTGCGCCCGAGAGCGCCGCAGGCTCGCTTGCGTCTCTGACAGTTCCGCCATTGGTCCGATCCGTTCAGCGTGCAGTGAGGTGACGCGCGGCCGGAGTCCAGGCCAATGCTGCCGATTCCTTACGAAGACGGAGCGAACGATAGTGCCAGTGATCTCACCTGAGGAGTGACACCTGGCGTGCTTCAGGCGGCCCTGGTCGAGGGCGACTCGCCGGGTACGAACCTGTCGAGCAGCTGATCGAAGATCTGGACGGAGGTGACGCCGCCGAGATCGTCTCGTCGCGGGGTCAGGTCGGTGCGGCTTCGATGATGGTCATCCCGGCTGGAGTGCTGGTCTGCTTGGTGACGGTGAAGCCGTTCTTGTCGAGGAGGGTGCAGAACTCATCATTGGTCCGCTGCCGCGCTGCGAACAGACCGAGCATGACGATGTCCAGCAACTTCGGCCACGCCGGACCCTTGCCGTCCGTCAACTCGATCTCGATGACGAGCAGTCGCGTGTCGGGTGTGGCCGCCTGCCGGATCGCATCCAGGATCGAGGCGCAGCGGGCGTCGTCCCAGTCATGGAGGACCTCCATCAGGATCACCGCGTCGCCGCTCGGGAGCGGGGAGGTGAAGAAGTCACCGGCGACGAACTCGAGCTGCTCGAGCGTTCCCGCGCTCTGCGCCGCTTCGACCACCGGCGGCAGATCGAAGACGACCCCCGTCACGCCAGGATGGGCGGCGGTGATGGCCCGCAGGAGGTGTCCCTCACCGGCGCCGACGTCGACGATGCGCTCGTACCCGGCGAAGTCGTGGGCAGCCAGGACGTCGGCGATCTGCACCGCGGACTTGGCGGCCATCGCTTGGCCGAACACCGCTCCTTCCTCCGGGTGCTGGGCGAGGTAGCCCCACGGTCCACCGTCCGGGAAGACGACGTCGGCCGCCGACTTGCCGGTCGTCACCGAATGCTGCAGCTCCTCCGCCGTCCGCCACTGGAGGGGCTGCGCGAACATCCGGGCGAACGACGCGAGCGAGGCCGGATGATCGGTCCGAAGGAACTGCGACGCCGAGCTGTGCTCGACCACGTTGCCGTCGAGGACGAAGACGCCCCGCGACTCGAGCAGTCGCAGCACACGCCTGAGCGCGTCGGCGTCCGCACCCACCTCCTCGGCGATCTCGTCGACGGTGCGCCCGCCTTCGCCCACGGCATCAGCGACACCCAGCTCCGCCGCGACGTGCAACGACCGCACGAGGTACTGCGACGCGCACAGCTGCTGGATGAGGTCGAACCCCTGCACGTCCATCGTGAATCCCCCGTCCGCTCCCGCCGGGACTGGCAGGTAGCGCAGTCTGCCACCCGGTGCCGTAAACGGCGGGCGAGTTCGCACGCACACCGAGGGCGCTCGGGGAGCTGTTGTCAGCTGAGCTGAGCGGCTGCTCTGGCTGCCCGCTCAATGGTCTCCCATCGTGCAGCCCACTCGGCACGGTCAGCGCCCGAACGTGGCGCGCGGTCACGGTCGACGCCGACGGCGCCGTCCAGGCCCTCACGGAGCACGTCGGCGTGGCCGGCGTGACGTGTGGTGTCCGACAGGCAGTGCAACATCACGTTGAACAGTCGAACGTCTTCGTTCCACCACGGCACGAAGCCGGGGGCGTCGAGCGGGAGGTCGCCGATCGTGGCATCTGCGTGTCGACAGACCCGTTCGTACAGGCCGATGATGTCGGCGCGGCTCTCGAGCTCGGTCACCCACAGATCGCTCCCGCGGGCTGCCGGGTCGTCCCATCTCGGCAGCGGCTCAGGGAACGACCGGCCGAAGACCTCACCGAAGTACCGCGAGTCCCAGGTTGCGCAGTGCTTGACGAGCCCGAGCAGGTTCGTACCGCTCGGCGTCAACGGGCGCCGCACGTCGTACTCGGACAGCCCCTCGACCTTCCACAGCAGCGCGTCACGAACCCAGCGCAGGTGCTCGTGCAGATGAGCCTTGACTGCGTCATCGATCACGCCGCCGAGCTTGTCACTGCGTCTGACGAACCGCCGGCCGCGGCACTGCGGCCCGCGCCGACGTCAGGCGTCAGCTACCGCGTGACCACCGACGACGGCGGTCGCGTGGGCAGCGTGCGCGCCGCGTCCAGGAGGGCGTCGAGGCCGGCGACGCCCGCGTCGGAGCCCATCGCCTGGGCGTTCGTCGAGCCAGCGACGACGCCGAGCTCGACGGCGCCTGTGTCGGCGTAGCCGGCGAGCAGTGCGGCGAGCAGACCCCCGACGACGGCGTCGCCGCACCCGGTCGTGTCACGGACCGTCACCTCGCGGGCCGGCACGTGCACGATGTCGTCACGCGTCGCCAGGACGGCGCCGTCGGCCCCGAGCGTCAGCACGACCCGGCGGGCACCGTGCTCGAGGGCCCACGTGATCGCGTCGAGCAACCCGGCGCGACCACTGAGCTCGAGCAGCTGGGCATCGTTCGGGAGGAACCAGTCGACGTGCGGCAGCAACGCGTCCCACTCGACCGCCGCGTCGCGAGGACGTCGACCGAGGAGGTCGAGGCTCGTGACCGCGCCGGCGTCGCGCCACGCGGCGACGAGGTCCGGCGCCGCCGCCCACAGCCCGGGCAGCACGTCGAGGCCACCGAGGTGGACAGCTCGCGCCCCGGCGGCGGCGACCGCGGCAACGTCGTCGACCCCGAGCAGGCGGTTGGCGCCCACGATGTGGATCGGGCGCCGCTCGCCGTCCACGCCGATGGCGTGCATGCTCATCGATGTCTGCAGCTCGGCGCTGACCCGCAACCCACTGACGTCGATGCCGTGGTCGGTCATCATCTGACGCATCACCCGGCCCGCGACGTCGTCACCGATCACACCGATCGTCGAGGTCGCCAACCCGTGGCGGGCGAGGTCGACCGCAACCCCGCCGGCGGTGCCGGCGACGGACATCGAGATCTCCTCGACGATGGCGGCTCGCCCGGTCGTCGGCATCTCGTCCACCGGACCGCCGAGCACGTCGAGGACGTGCACGCCGATGCAGACGACGTCCGGCGCGGCAGATCGGTCAGCCACGCCGGTAGCCCCGCTCGGCGATGCGCGCCGGCTGGGCGCGGACGGCGTCCAGCTCGGCCACGGTGAGCGAGCGGGGAGGGGCGACCGCCGCCGCCTTGAGGTAGAGCTCGGCGATCCACTCGAGGAGCCGGGCCCGTTCGACGGCGGTGGCGAGGTCGGGGCCGGTCGTCACGGCGCCGTGGTTCGCCATGATGACGGCGTGGCGGCCGCGCAGCCCGGATCCGACGGCATCGGCGAGCTCCTCGGAGCCGTACGTCGCATAGGGCACGACGGGCACCGGTCCGCCGAGGCGGTTGATGTAGTAGTGGACGGCCGGGAGCTCGTCGGCGACCAGCGACACCGCGGTCGCCGCCAGCGAGTGCGTGTGGACGACGGCCTTGGCGTCGCCGGCCCGGTAGATCTCGAGGTGCAGCAGCCACTCCGACGACGGCGTTCCCGCCGACACGAGCCCGGTGGCCAGATCGAGCTCGCACAGGTCGGTCGGCTCGATGTCCTCCGGCAGCACGGCCGACGGCGTGATCAACATGCCGCGCTCGGTTCGTGCGCTCACGTTGCCGGCCGTGCCCGTGATCAGCCCGTCGAGCGCCAGCGCCTGGTATGCGGCGACGACGTCTGCCGCGCTGGCGACGACACCTATTCGGCCCACGCCTTGACCTGCTCGAAGATCTTGAGCGGATCCTCGCCGACGACGTTGATGTTGAGGTAGGTCACGCCGATGTCCTTGTACACACCGATGCGATCGCGCACGTAGCCGGCATCACCGGCGAGCGTCGCCAGGTCGACGTACTCGTCGGGCACGGCGGCGATCGCTTCCTCGCGTCGTCCGGACAGGAAGAGGTCCTGGATCTGGCGGGCCTCGTCGACCCAGCCGTAGCGCTGGAACAGCTCGTTGTAGAAGTTCTTCTCACGGGCGCCCATGCCACCGACGTAGAACCCGACGCCGGCGCGCGTGGCCTCTCGAGCCTCTCGGACCTCGGGCCCGGCGCCGAGGGCGACGGTGCCTCCGGCCATGATCTGCAGCGGGCCCAGATCGCTGGAGCGCTTGGCGGCGCCGGCCGCCAGCGCGTCGCCCCACACCTGCTGGAAGCGGTCGGGCACGAAGTGGATCGGCTGCCAGCCTTCGGCCACCTCGGCTGCCAGCTCGACGTTCTTCGGGCCGATCGCGGCGATCCACACCGGGATGTCGGCGCGCACGGGCTTCGCCATCAGCTTCAACGGCTTGCCCAGCCCGGTGCCCTGGTCGGCAGGCAGCGGCAGCTGGTAGGCGCGCCCGTCGAACGTCAGTGGGTCGCGGCTCCACACCTTGCGGCAGATCTCGATGATCTCACGCGTGCGGAGCAACGGTCGGTCGAACGGGACGCCGTGCCAGCCCTCGATGACCTGCGGGCCCGAGCTGCCGAGCCCGAGGTGGAACCGCCCGCCGGACAACGCGTCGATCGTCGCCGCGGTCTGGGCGATCAGGGCCGGCGTGCGCGAGTAGATCGGCAGGATCCCGGTCATCAGCTCGAGGGTCGTGGTCTGGCCGGCGAGGTAGGCGAGCGACGACACGAGGTCGAACCCGTAGATCTCGCCCGACCAGACGAGGTCGACGCCGGCGGCCTCCAGGTCGCGAGCCTTCTGGGCGTAGCGGACGGGGTCGCCGTCGAAGCCGAGCGTGGTCGAGATCTTCATGGACGAATGATGGTGTTCGAGCCCGATCGCGACCGCATCGGCGGTGGTCGACGCCCGCGACGCCGGGCGGAGTCGTTCAGGAGACGCGACGGACGACGAGCAGCGCGGTGTCGTCGTCGACGTGTTGGTCGCCGACCATCGTGCGCATCACGCCGTTGCACACCGTCTCGGCGGAGGCGGCCGTGACCGCCAGCCGGAGTCGTTCGAGCTGGAGGTCGATCGGCTCGGTGCGCCGTTCGAACAGCCCGTCGGTGAAGCACGCCACGGTGACGCCGACGGCGAGTGGGCATTCGGTCACCACCGGGCGCTCGTCGACGAGGACACCGATCGGCGGGTGCGGCGTGCAGGCGATGAACTCGGCCTCGCCGTCCGGGGTCGCCAGCACGGGCGGCGGGTGGCCGGCGGAGGCCAGCGTGATGCGCTCGTGGTCGGGCGAGATCGTCAGGTAGAGCACGGTGGCCATCTGACCCGGCTCGAAGTGGATGAACTTCCGGTTCAGCTTGTCGAGGACCTCGCCGGGATCGGCGGCGTCGAGGGCGTAGGCGCGCAGCGCGCTGCGCAGGCGGCCCATCACGACGGCCGCGTTGAGACCCTGTCCGGTGACGTCGCCCATCACGATGCCCACCCGACCGTCGGGGAGGGAGAAGGCGTCGAACCAGTCGCCACCGACGCCGAAGTTGGCGGCCGGGACGAAGCGGCTCGCCATCTCGAGGCCGTCGATGCTCGGCAGCCGGCCGGGCAGCAGGCTGCGCTGCAGGGTGCGAGCAGCGGAGCGCTCGGCCGCCGCCTGCTCAGCGAGGAGCGCCGTCGCCAGTTGCTCGCCGACCGTCTCCAACGCCACGAGATCCGAGGCGTCGAAGTGGGCCGGCTGCTGCGACCCGACGTGGAGCACCCCGACCAGCTGACCGCCTGCGAGCAGGGGTACGGCGGCCATCGAGTGCAGTCCGCGGGCGATGAGCAGCGGGTTGGCGACGGAGCCGGGCACGATCTCGTCGAGGATCGCCGGCTGCCGGGAGGCGGCGACGTGGCCCGCGAACCCGGCGCCGATGGCGAGTCGGAACCCCTGCAGCACCTCGTCCTCGAGGCCCCGGGCGGCCGCCGCCGTGAGATGGGTGCGCGACGGTTCGACCACGAGGAGGGCGGACGTGTCGGCATCGAGCACCTCCCTGACGCGGTCCAGGACGGCGGAAGCGAGTTGCTCGGTCGACAGCCCGTCCAGCCCGGGCGCGGCGATGGCGACGAGGCGGCGCTCGATCTCGGCATCGCCGCGTGGTAGGCCGCCCATTGGGGCGCACGATACCCACCCCTTCCCCGGGGCAGGGTCGTTGCGTGGGGCGCCTCCCGATGACGTGTCGTGCGACGTCGTCGATTGGAATGATGCCCGTGACGCACGTTGGGACCAGCCGATGAAGGACCTCGTCGGGAAGACCGCGGTCATCACGGGAGCCGGCAGCGGGATGGGCCGGGCCTTCGCCGAGCGCTTCGCCGACGCCGGGATGAACATCGTCCTGGCCGACGTGGAGGTGCCGCGGCTCGACGAAGCGACGGCGAGCGTGACGGACCGAGGCGTCGAGGCGATCGCCGTGCCCACCGATGTCGCCGATGCCGACGCGGTCGAGCGCCTCCGGGACGCCGCCCTCGAGCGCTTCGGCCGGGTGCACGTGGTCTGCAACAACGCCGGGGTGGCCGGTTCGATGGTCGGTCCCGGCATCGAGCTCGACGACTGGCGCTGGGTCATCGGCGTGAACCTGTGGGGGGTCGTGCACGGCCACCGCGCCTTCCTCCCACACCTCCTCGAGCACGGCGACGGGCACATCGTCAACACCGCGTCGATGGCCGGTCACCACCCCGGTCACAGCGCCTACTCGGCGAGCAAGTGGGCCGTCGTCGCGATCACCGAGGGCCTGTACCAGCAGCTGCAGGCCGAGGGTTCCACGGTCGGCGTCTCGTGCCTGTGCCCGGGCTGGGTCAACACCGACATCGCCACGTCCGTGCGCAACCGGCCGGAGTGGGCGGCGCCTCGATCGCTCGAGGAGGAGCCCGTCGACGAGCGGGCGGCGTTCATGCGCGAGTTCGTCCTCGACCAGCTCCGGGGCGGGATGCCACCGGCCCAGGTGGCCGAGCTCGTCCACGACGCCGTGGTGGAGGATCGCTTCTGGGTGTTCACGGACATGGACATGGTCAGCGCACTGCGGCCGCGCTTCGACGCCGTGCTGGCCGCCACCAACCCGCCGTCGCCGACGCTCGGGCCGCGCTGAGCTCGCCGTGGCCGACGACCGCGACAAGACGATCGTCGGCTACTGCGAGCCGCTCTCCTTGCGGGCCGGCGAGCCCATCTCGCTGCACGCCTCGAGCCACGTCCCGGGTCCGATCGAGCTCGACATCGTGCGCATCGTGTGCGGCGATCCGACGCGGAGCGGACCGGGGTTCGAGGAGCACGCAGTCGCGACCGCGCTGCCGGCCGAGGTGCACCTCGACGAGCAGCCGCTGCTGACCGGCTCGTGGGGCGTGATCGAGCTCGGTGACATCGGGGCGACCGGGCGGGCCGTCATGGTCGTGCACGTGCTGGCGACCCGACCGCAGCTCGACCAGACCGCATGGGCGCTGCTCGACGTTCGTGGCGACGAGGTCGTCGCCGTCGGTGTCGCCGATGGGCGGCTCGTCGTCATTGCCGACGGTGCGTCGACGCCCGTGCGGGCGACGCCGATCGAGCCCGGCCGCTGGTATCGCATCGAGGTCACCATCGACGTCGTCGCGCAGACGGTGACGGTCGACGTGGCGGGCCTGGCGAGCCGATCGCCGGGACGCGACCTCGTCGAGCCGGACGGGCCGACCGACGTGACGATGCCGGTGACGTGGGACGGCTCGATCGGGCGCCTCCTGCTCGGCCGCGATGGATCCGGCCGTCACTTCGACGGCCGCCTCGGCGAGCTGTCCCTCGACGTCGACGGTGCGGCCCGACGATGGGATCTCTCGCAACGGCTGGGCACTCGCGCCATCGTCGAGGTCGGTGGGCTGGGACCCGATGGGGTGCTCCACCAGCTCCCGACCCGGGGCGTGACCGGACCGCGTTGGGACGGCTCGGTCCAGGCCTGGACGGTCGATCCGTCGCACTACGACGCGGTCCACTTCCACACCGACGACCTCTACGACGCCGAGTGGCCGACGACCGCCACGGTCGACCTGCCGACCGATCTGCCGAGTGGGATCTACGCCTTCCGCATGCGGGCCCCGCACGGTGAGGACCGCATCCCGTTCTTCGTGCGACCGGCGCTCGCCGCGCCGACCGCGGATGTCGCCCTGCTGATGCCGAGCTGCACGTACATGGCCTACGCCAACCACCGCCAGCTCATCGACGGCGCCGACTTCTTCAGCGCCCGCACCCGTCTGCGCCCCGAGCACGAGTACGTCCGCAACCACCCCGAGGTCGGGCGGTCGCACTACGAGGAGCACCTCGACGGAAGTGGGGTGATGTTCAGCTCGCGGCGTCGGCCGGTGCTCAACCTGCGCCCGGGCGCCGACGGCTGGAACTTCACGCCCGACACCGATCTCGACGCCTTCCTGACCCACACCGGCATCGGCCATGACGTCATCGCCGACGAGGACGTCCACACCGAAGGCGTCGCCGCGCTGGCGCCGTACCGAGTCCTCGTCACCGGCACCCATCCCGAGTACTGGTCGACGGCGATGCTCGATGCGCTCAGCGCCTGGCAGCAACAGGGTGGCCGCCTCCTGTACCTCGGCGGCAACGGCTTCTACTGGCGGGTGGCCTTCAGCGATGACTGGCCAGGAGCGATGGAGCTGCGCCGCGCCGAGGACGGGGTGCGCAACTGGCAGCCGGGCCCAGGCGAGAGCTACCACGCGTTCGGCGGCGAGTACGGCGGCCTGTGGCGGCGGTTGGGACGGGCACCCAACGAGCTCGTCGGGATCGGGTTCGCGGCCCAGGGGTTCGAGCGGGCGACCCACTTCCGGGTGGCCGAGGGAGCACGCCGATCGCGCGCCGCATGGATCCTCGACGGCATCGACGGCGAGCGCATCGGCACGTCCGGCCTCGGCGGCGGCGCCGCAGGGCAGGAGATCGACCGCTACGACGTCGCCCTCGGCTCGCCGCGCCACGCCGTCGTGCTGGCATCGGCCACCGAGTTCGGGCCCGACATGTTGCGGACCAAGGAGGAGTTCGGCGGCTCGGTCGCCTTCCCGACACCGGATCCCTTCGTCCGCGCCGACATGGTCTTCTTCGAGACGCCCAACGGTGGCGCCGTGTTCTCGGTCGGCTCGATCTCGTGGTTCGGCGCGCTGGCACGCGACGGCTACGACAACGACGTGGCCCGGATCACGACGAACGTGCTGCGGCGCTTCGCCGACCCCACGCCGCTGCCGCCGCCAGCAGGGGACCGGCCGCCGCTGCGCTGACGGGCCGCTACGTCAGCTTCGACGTGACCAGCTCGTAGGCCTGGCCGATCGTCTCGACGCCCTCCAGCTCCTCCTCGGGAACGGAGATGTCGAACTCCTCCTCCAGCGCCATCACCAGCTCGACCAGATCGAGTGAATCGGCGTCGAGATCGTCACCGAACCGCGCCTCGACCTGGACGGCATCGGCGGGGACCGACAACACCTCGACGGCGACGCGTCGGAACCGATCGAACAGGTCACCGGTGGGCGCAGAGCCCGGCGAGGAAGAGTCCGTCACGGGATCCGAGCGTAGTACTGCGCCGCCGCCAGCGCCGCGGTGCCATGTCGGTGCGCGCCCAGCCTCCCCACCGGCCACCGCATTAATCGGGCGGTGCCGACGGGGGTCCGGAGTACCGTCCCGACCGCGGACAGGAGCACGGAACGGCGGCGTCGCCGGTCGTCGCTCTCGGGAGTCCGGGCTGGTCGAACGCCGAGCGTTGGAGGATCTGATGTCTGATGAGCGCGCGCCTGATGGTCGAGATCCGTCGGCTGCTCGAGCAGTGCGATTGGTCATTCGATACGAGGGTGATGACATCACGCTCGAGTCGCGTCAACGCCTCAACATGACGGTGCCGCTCGGCACCCAGATGGATCTCGGCGGCGCCGAGCGATCCGGGTTCTGGGTCGAGCTTCGCGACTCGGACGGGGCGGCGCTCGTGCGTCAGGCGCTCCATGATCCGATCCCCAGGGATGCCGAGGTGTTCTCGGATGATCCGGATCGATCGGTCGCACGGATCCCGTCGACCGCCTCGAGCGGCGTGTTCACGGTGCTGGTGCCCGACCTCGACGCCGCCGATCACGTGGCGCTGATGGGGACGTCGGCCCCGACATCCACCGACACGTCGGCCGACCGGAGTGCCGCAGCGCAGGACACGCCGCGCGAGCTCGCCCGATTCGACCTGCACGACTGATCGTCGCAACGGAGGGAACTGTGACTACAGCGGATGGCATGGTGGTCGGCACGACGCAGGTCGTGAACAACGGCCCACGGTCCTTGCGATGGAACCTGGTGATCCTGGGCGACGGCTACCAGGCCGGGCAGCTCGGGCAGTACGCGAACGACGTGCAGGCGTTCCTCAACGTCCTGTTCGCGACACCACCGTTCGATGACCTGCGACGGGCCATCAACGTGTTCCGCGTCGACGTCAGTTCGACGGACTCCGGCGCCGACGATCCGGCGCCGTGTGGCGGACCGGGCACGGTTGCCCGCACCTACTTCGATGCGTCGTTCTGCAACAGCGGTGCCCGCCGCCTGCTGCTGGTGAACAACGCGACCGCGATCTCAGTGGCGTCGTCCCAGGTGCCGGAGTGGCACATGGTGATGGTCGTCGTGAACTCCCTGGTCTACGGCGGGGCCGGCGGTGCGGTCGCCACGTTCTCGCTCGCTCCGTCGGCCAACGAGATCGCGTTGCACGAGATGGGCCACACCGCGTTCGGCCTCGCCGATGAGTACGAGTACTTCCTCGGGTGCGGGGTCGACACCGACCGCAACCGGCACTCGGCCGTGGAGCCCATCGAGCCGAACGTGACCGTCAACTCGAACCGGGCCACGATCAAGTGGGGTGACCTGATCGCGGCCACGACGGCCGTCCCGACGACGTCCAACGCCGATTGCTCGCGCTGCGATCCGCAGCCGAACCCGGTCGGCGCCACCGTCGTCGGTGCGTTCGAGGGTGCGCACTACTTCCATTGCGGTGCGTTCCGGCCACAGTTCAACTGCCGCATGCGAATGCTCGGTGTGCCCTACTGCGCGGTGTGCACTCGACGCATCCGCCAAGTGCTCGATCCGTTCCGTCCGGCCCAGACCGTCGGTGCCGACATCGTGGGGTTCGGTGATGCCGGGGTGTACGTGGCACTGGGCAACGCCGATGGCTCGTACCAGCCGGTGGATCGCGTCGTCGACAACTTCGCCTATGCGGCTGGTGGTTGGCGGGTGGAGCGTCATCCGCGGTTCTTGGCTGACATCACGGGTGATGGTCGGGCGGACATCGTGGGGTTCGGTGACGCCGGGGTGTATGTGGCGTTGAGCAACGGTGATGGGTCGTTCGGTCCGGTGCGGCGGGTCGTGGACAACTTCGCGTTCACAGCAGGGGGGTGGCGGGTCGAGAGGCATCCGCGGTTCTTGGCTGACATCACGGGTGATGGTCGGGCGGACATCGTGGGGTTCGGTGATGCCGGGGTGTATGTGGCGTTGAGCAACGGTGATGGGTCGTTCGGTCCGGTGCGGCGGGTCGTGGACAACTTCGCCTTTGCGGCTGGTGGTTGGCGGGTGGAGCGGCATCCGCGGTTCTTGGCTGACATCACGGGTGATGGTCGGGCGGACATCGTGGGGTTCGGTGATGCCGGGGTGTATGTGGCGTTGAGCAACGGTGATGGGTCGTTCGGTCCGGTGCGGCGGGTCGTGGACAACTTCGCGTTCACGGCTGGTGGTTGGCGGGTGGAGCGGCATCCGCGGTTCTTGGCTGACATCACGGGTGATGGTCGGGCGGACATCGTGGGGTTCGGTGATGCCGGGGTGTATGTGGCGTTGAGCAACGGTGATGGGTCGTTCGGTCCGGTGCGGCGGGTGGTCGACAACTTCGCGTTCACGGCTGGTGGTTGGCGGGTGGAGCGGCATCCGCGGTTCTTGGCTGACATCACGGGTGATGGTCGGGCGGACATCGTGGGGTTCGGTGATGCCGGGGTGTATGTGGCGTTGAGCAACGGTGATGGGTCGTTCGGTCCGGTGCGGCGGGTCGTGGACAACTTCGCGTTCACAGCAGGGGGGTGGCGGGTGGAGAAGCATCCGCGGTTCTTGGCTGACATCACGGGTGATGGTCGGGCGGACATCGTGGGGTTCGGCGATGCCGGGGTGTATGTGGCGTTGAGCAACGGTGATGGCTCGTTCGGTCCGGTGCGGCGGGTGATCGACAACTTCGCCTTCACAGGCAGGGGGATGGCGGGTCGAGAAGCACCCGCGGTTCCTGGCCGACGTCACCCGGGCGCCGGCGACCTGACCGAGCCCAACTCGGCCGCTGGTGTGGGCAGGGCTCAGGCCGCGTCGGCGTCCGGTACCCACAGGTCGACGAGATCGAGGGCCTGGATCGGCGGATCCGGTGGCATCTCGGTGAAGCCGGCCGCGCGGAGCACCGCGTGGACGGCTGGCTCGACCCTTTCGTCGTGGAAGCTCTGCCAGGCATCCGGGGAGCTCCACACGCCGATGTGGCGCAGCCCGCCGTCGGTACGGACGACGAGTTGGGCGAGCAGGCCGGGTGGGGTGGCGTCGCCGATCGCCTCCTTCACGGCCCGGTACATCTGCTCGCTGGCCGGGACGTCGTACGAGAACGCGTAGGGCACGGGATCCTCCTCCATCATGTTGAGGTTCGGTAGTGTTACCTCTAACTGATAGAGGAGGATCTACCGAATGTCGACGCCTGTCAACCCTCGTCGTCGGTACGAGTCCCCCCGGCGGGAAGCCCAGGCGACCCACACCCGCACGGCGATGATCGATGCCGCCCGGCGCCTGTTCCTCGAGCGGGGCTTCGCGGCCACGACGATGCCGGCCGTCGCCGCGGGTGCCGCGGTCTCGGTGCAGAACGTCTACAAGGTGTTCGGGACCAAGGCTCGGCTCGCCAAGTCCGTCTTCGACACGTCGATGGCCGGCGACGACGAGCCGGCGACGATGCTCGAGCGTCCGGCGCTCGCCAAGGTGCGCGACGAACCGGACCCCCGCCGGATGTTCCAGCGCTACGGCGAGTTCCTGGCCAGCGTGGCGCCCCGCCACGTCCCGATCCAGCTCGTCATCCGGGATGCCGCCGGCAGCGATCCCGAGGCGCGGGCCGTGTGGGACGAGCTGCAGGCCGAACGGCTGCGCGGGATGACGATGTTCGCGCAGGGGTTGCACGAGCGAGGCCACCTGCGGCCCGGGATCTCAGCGCGCGCCGCTCGCGACGTGCTGTGGACCTACAACTCCGCCGAGGTCTTCGAGCTCCTCGTCCTGCAGCGCGGTTGGGCGCCCCCGCGCTACGGACGGTGGGTCGCCGAGGCCCTCGTCGCCGCCTTGCTCGAGCGCTGACGCTCGACGCACTCGATCAGTCGGCGGGCCCGAGCGGAGCGCCCGTCGCGCTGATGAACTGCGCCAGGCGGTCCGGGTCCGTCTCGCGCAGCGGCAGGTACGGCACGACGCGGTCGTAGCGTCCGGTGTAGCGGTGGCGGATCAGTGCCGGCAGCTCCTCGAGCGTGCCCTGGAGGATGAACTGATCGAGCACCTCGTCATCGACCAGGTCGGGCAGGTCGCTCCAGCCGCCTCGTTTGACGACGGCCTCCAGCTCACCTTGCAGGTCGCCGCACCCGATGGCATCGAGGACGGCGCGGTACATCGGGCTCGACGCGTAGAAGGCGATCTGGCTGCGGAGGTGGGCGACGGCCCTCGATCGCTCCTCGTCGGTGTCGCCGATGGCGAGGAGGAGGTAGCCCATCGTCCACAGGTCGGCGCGGGTGCGGCCCGACCGCGCCAAACCACGATCGAGCGCAGGGATGGTGACGTCGTCGAGGTAGGCGACGTTGGTGAAGGCGTGCGCCATGTAGCCGTCGGCCACCTCACCGGCGAGGGTGGTCAGGCCGGGGCCGACGCCGCCGAGGGCGATCGGGATGTGCGGATGCTCGATCGGCCCGGGGTTGAAGAGCGGGTGCAGCAGCGTGTGGGAGTAGTACGGCCCGCGGTGGTCCAGCGGGTGGTCGCCCTGGAAGGCGCCGAAGATGTGTCGAACGGCGGCGACGAAGTCGCGCAGCTGCGGGACCGGCTCGCTCCAGGGCATGCCGAAGCGCCGGGTGATGTGGGCCTTCACCTGGGTGGCCAGACCGAGGATGAAGCGTCCGTCGCTGGCCCGCGCCAGGTCCCACGCCTGCATGGCCACGCTCATCGGGTTGCGGGTGAAGGCCAGCACCACGTTCGAGCCGACCGTGACGCGAGCGGTCGACACGGCGGCGACGGCGAGCGTGAGCATCGGGTCGGTCGTGACCTCGGCCGCCCAGACGCCGGCCACGCCGAGCTCCTCGTACCGGCGGGCGAGGTCGCCTGCAGCCGGCAACCCGGCGTCGAGCTGGACGTCGACGAGCATGGCGTCAGGACGCCAGGTCCTCGGTGGTGATCGCCCACCGTTCGTGGTCGCGCCACGCCCCGTCGACGGTCAGGTAGTTCGGTGAGAAGCCTTCCAGCCGCATTCCACAGGCGGCGGCGAGACGACGCGATGCGACGTTCGCCGGTTGCACGTTGGCCTCCAAGCGGTGCAGCCCGAGGGTCGTGAGCGCGTGGACGACGACGAACCCGACGCCCTCTCGCATCAGCCCGCGACCTTGGTGCCCGGCGAACGCGTAGTAGCTGAGGTGCGCCGAGCGGAACGAGCCGAGGATGATGTCGCTGACGTTGACGACCCCCGCCGGCGTCCCGTCGAACGTCACCAGCAAGAAGCCATGGTGGCGCGGCGAGCGCAGGCGCCTCAGGTAGGCGTCGTACGCCGGCGTGTCGGTCGGGGCGACGAGCCAGGGGTGGTGGAGCTGGCGGCTCGCTGCGGCTGCCTCGGTGATCGTCGTGCGGTCACCGCCAGAGGGCCGCCTGACCTCGAGCCGGCCGGTTCGTCCGAGCAGTCGTCCCACGGGCGCCATGGTGGCACGGTGGCCGGATCCACTGCCCCTGCGGAGGGCTGGACGCGGAAAGGGCCGCCCACCGAGGTGGGCGGCCCTCACCAGCAGCTCAGATCGCGCGGACCTGCTTGGCTTCCTCGCTCTTGCGGCCGGGGCCCACCTCGAACTCGACGGCCTGCCCCTCCGACAGGACGGTCGTGCCGGCCTGCAGGTTGGAGACGTGCACGAACACGTCCTCACCGCCCTCGCGGCCGATGAAACCGAACCCTCGGTCAGCGTCGAAGAACTTCACTTTGCCTTGCACTTTTGAACCAACTGTCTCTCTCGACCGACCGACGTGGCCAGTCGGCGCCACACCGTATTGGCGTCAGACGCGAACAGGTCACCTGATGACCCGATCGCCGGCTCAGTAGACGATGACGCCGCGGATGTTCTTGCCGGCGTGCATGTCGGCGTAGCCGTCGTTGATGTCGTCGAGCTTGTACGTCGTCGTGATCAGTTCGTCCAGCTTGAGCTGGCCGTTCTGGTACATCCGCAGCATCCACGGGATGTCGCGGCTGGGGCTCGATTGACCGAACAGGGCGCCCTGGATCCGCTTCTGGAACAGCGTCAGCTCGAACGCCGGGACGCGGACCTCCTCGTCCTCCTTGCCGATCGCGGTCACGACGACGGTCCCGGCCTTGCGGATCGCCTGGAACGCTTGGGCGACGTGCTCGGTCTTCAGCACCCCGGTGGTGACGACGGCAGCGTCGGCGCCCTGACCATCGGTCACGGACCGGGCGAACTCGGCGGCCTCGTCCATCGTGGCGAAGCTGTGGGTGGCGCCCATCTCCTGGGCGGTCTCGCGCTTGAACTCGATGGGATCGACGGCGATGACGTGGGTGGCACCGGCGTGGCTGGCCCCCTGCACGGCGTTGATCCCGATGCCACCGATGCCCATGATGATCACGGTGTGGCCGGGCTTCGTCTCGGCGGCGTTGACGGCGGAGCCCCAGCCGGTCCCGACGCCGCACCCGAGCAGGCACACCTTGTCGAGCGGCAGGTCCTTGTCGATCTTGATGCACGACGCCACGTCGACGACCGTCTCCTCGCAGAACGTCGAGATGCCGGCGGCCTGGCCGATCGGCTGACCGTCGATCGACATGCGGTAGCTGCCGTCGGCCCGACAGCCGGTGAGCGTGTTGGCCCCGAGGTCGCACAGGTTCTGCATGCCCGACGCGCACCAGCGACAGCGACCGCAGCCGGGCAGGAACGACAGGATCACGTGGTCGCCGACCTCCCAGCCGGGGGTGTTCGGACCGATCTCGGCGACGATGCCGGCGCCCTCATGGCCGCCGGCGAACGGCAGGAGACCCGGTGGCAGGTCGCCCGTCGTGAAGTGGTCGTCGGAGTGGCACAGCCCCGATGCCACCATGGTCAGTCGGAGCTCGCCCTGGCGTGGCGCCTCCATGTCGATGTCGAGGATCTCCCACTTGCCTGGGGTCTCCCGGATCACTGCACCGCGTGTCTTCACGACTGCTCCTCTCGCTCTCGCGACGTCGGCGCTGGCCCCCCGGCCAGTCCTGCCCCACCGTCCGGCGCGGCACATGGCCCGGCGCCTCCGGCGAGACAATGGTCTACCAATTCCGCGAAGATCACGCCTGATCCACCGGAGCTCAGGGGGCAGGCGATGACGCAGGGAAATGGGTCGAACGGGTCGAGCGCGGAGCGCAGCTACGACGCGGTGATCGTCGGGGCCGGGTTCGGTGGGATGTACATGCTCCACCACCTGCGCGAGCTCGGCTTCTCGGCGCGGGTGATCGAGGCCGCCGGGCGGCGTCGGCGGGACGTGGTACTGGAACCGCTATCCGGGCGCCCGCTGCGACGTCGAGAGCGTCAACTACTCGTACTCGTTCTCGCCTGAGCTCGAGCAGGAGTGGACCTGGAGCGAGAAGTACTCGCCGCAGCCCGAGATCCTCTCGTACGCGAACCACGTGGCCGACCGCTTCGACCTCCGCAAGGACATCGAGTTCGAGACCCGGGTCGACAGCGCGGTGTGGGACGACGACACCAGCCGGTGGGTGCTCACCACATCGAAGGGCGACACCATCTCGACGCAGTTCTACGTCATGGCCTCCGGGTGCTTGTCGCACTCGAAGCTGCCCGAGATCCCCGGCGTCGCGACCTTCGCAGGGCCCGACGTACCACACCGGCCACTGGCCCCATGAGGGCGTCGACTTCACCGGCCTGCGCGTCGGCGTCATCGGCACCGGCTCCTCGGGGATCCAGTCGATCCCGGTGATCGCGGAGCAGGCGGCGCAGCTGACCGTGTTCCAGCGCACGCCGAACTTCAGCATGCCGGCCGGCAACGCGCCGCTCGACCCGGACGTGGTCGCCGAGCATCAAGGCGCATCTACCCGCGCACCGCGAGGCGGCCCGCCACTCGGGCTTCGGCGTGCCCGTCCAGGAACCGACGAAGTCTGCGCTGGAGGCCACGCCGGAGGAGCGCGAGGTCGCCTATGGGGCGGGCTGGGACTCGGGGAACCTGGTCGGCATGCTGCTCGCCTTCAACGACCTGCTGACGGACAAGGCGGCCAACGACACCGCCGCCGAGTTCATCCGCAACAAGATCCGCTCGATCGTCAAGGATCCGCAGACGGCCGAGGACCTGTGCCCCTTCGACCACCCGATGGGCACCAAGCGGCCGTGCCTCGACACCGGGTACTACGAGACGTACAACCGCGACAACGTCGCGCTCGTCAACCTCCGGCGCGAGCCGATCGTCGAGATCACGCCGACCGGGATCCGCACGAGCGAGCGGGAGTTCGAGTTCGACGCCATCGTGTTCGCCACCGGCTTCGACGCGATGACCGGGGCGCTGGTGGCCGTGGACATCCAGGGCCAGGACGGGCTCACGTTGCGCGACAAGTGGGCCGACGGCACGCACACCTACCTCGGGCTGATGGTCGCCGGGTTCCCGAACTTCTTCACGATCACCGGGCCGGCCAGCCCGTCGGTGTTCTCGAACATGATGATCTCGATCGAGCAGCACGTCGACTGGATCGGCGACTGCGATGGTCCACCTGCGCGACAAGGGCAAGGCGGCCATCGAAGCCACACCGGAGGCCGAGGACGGCTGGACCCAGCACAACCTGGAGGCCGGCGACGCCACGCTCTACCCGCTGGCCAACTCGTGGTACATGGGCTCGAACGTGCCCGGCAAGCCGCGGGTGCTGATGCCGTACATCGGCGGTGTCGGCGTCTATCGCCAGGAGTGCGACGAGATCGTCGCCGACGGCTACCGCGGCTTCGTGATGCGCGACGCCCGCCAGACCGCCGACGTCTGAGGCGTCGGCCGCCAAACGGCTAGCGAGGGAGCGCCGGCGGTGCCTCGAGCCAACGGGCGCTGACGGTGACGGTGCGGAAGCGCCATCCGTCGGCCGTGAGCTCGTACGTGTCGTCGTACGTCCCGGCGAGCCACGACAGGACCGGTCCCGACGAGCGCTGACGCACGCAGGGTTGCCACAGGTACCAGCTGCCGCTGGCCGACCGGCCGTCCGCGTGCACGTCGATGAGCGGGCTGACGATGTAGTGCAGCGCCCACGGGATCCGCGCCGCTGCCTGCGCGAAGTGGGCCCTGATCGCGGCGACGCCCTCGGCCCGACCGAACAGCTCGCCGCCGTCCCAGATCGCGTCAGGCACGAACAGCGAGGCGAGGCCGTCGGCGTCGTAGCCGTCGTCGGAGTAGCGGGAGTACCGACCCTTGAGGCGGATGATCGCCGCTTCGGCCTCGAGCCGGAGGACGCGTGCTTCGAGGTCGCTCACGGATCGACGGTACACCCGGCCTCCGTGAGCGCCGGCCACTGCAACGAGCACATGTCGTCCGTCGGGGAGGGGGGATTCGAACCCCCGACCCCCTGCTCCCAAAGCAGGTGCGCTACCAGGCTGCGCCACTCCCCGGACGGCGCAGAAGTGTACGGGGTCAGCCGGCCTTGGCCGCGGCCTTGGCCACCCTGCGCGGCGGCGCGCCCGACCGGGACGATGTTGCGCTGGTCGAGATCGGCGAGCTCCGTGCCGTCGGGGAAGCGGACGCGGTAGCGCTGCCAGTTGAAGCCGTTGGCGAGCATCACCTTGCCCTCGGTGCCTTCGGGGACGCCAGGAAGGTCGACGATCGCCTTGACCTTGTCGCCGGTGCGCAGGTCGAGCTGACCGTCGTGCGGCTTGGCCAGCGAGTGCGGCTTCCAGAACTGCATCGCCGTCATCCTGGCAGCCGGACAGGGCGCGCGCGACTTCCGTCGCCCGCATCGACATCAGTGGCGCACGAGCGTGTCGTCGTCGCCGTCGATGAGCACCGGCACCGAGGTGACGACGGTGTTCGGCCGGTACAGGAGGCGGGCCTTGAGGGCGAGCGCTGACTGGTTGTGCAGCCACTGCGTCTTCCACTGCGTGACGAACTCGGGGATGACGACGGTGATCACGTCGTCGGGGCTTTCGGCGTCGAGCTCGTCGAGGTACTCGAGCACCGGCTGCGTCAGCTCGCGGTACGGCGACGCGATCGTGTGCAGCTCGATCGGCATCCCGAAGTCGGTCCAGGCCTTCGACAGGCGATCCTGTTCCTCGGCGTTGGTCACGACCGAGACGGCGATGAGGCGCTCGGGCGCCAGCGACTTGGCGTAGCGGACCGCTTCGATGACGCCCTTGTGCACGGTGCCGACCAGCACGACGACGAGGTGCGTGCGCCGCAACGGCGTGTAGCCGGTGTCGACCTCCACGGCGGAGCGCACACGCAAGTAGTGCTTGTGGACGGCACGGAAGGCCACGACCATCGCCGGGATCAGCACGGCCGGGATCCACGCCCCCTCGGTGAACTTGGAGACGACGACCACGATCGCCACGGTCGCCGTCGCCACGGTGCCGATGGCGTTGATCGTCAGGGACGCCCGCCATCGACCTTCCTTGTACTTGCGGTGGTGCATCACCATCCCGGCCTGGCTGAGCGTGAAGCCGGTGAACACGCCGAACGCGTAGAGCGGGATGAGGGCCGAGATGTTCCCCTTGAACACCGCGACCAGCACCGCGGCGGCGATGGCCAGGAACAGGATCCCGTTGGAGAAGACGAGCTTGTCGCCGCGGTTGGCGAGCTGGCGGGGCATGTAGCCGTCGCGGGCGATGATCGACGAGAGCCCGGGGAAGCCCTGGTAGGCCGTGTTGGCGGCGAGGATCAGGATGGCGAACGTGGCCAGCTGGGTGATCCAGAACAGCATCCCCTTGCCGCCGTAGATGTGCTCGGCCATCAAGGCGATGCCAGTCGGATCGTTCTCACCGCGCAGCGGGTGGAGGTGCGCCGCCAGCACCGAGACACCGATGAAGCAGGTGCCGAGGATGCCGCCCATGATCGCCAGCGTCGTCGCCGCGTTGCGCGCCTCCGGCTTGCGGAACGACGGCACCCCGTTCGACACGGCCTCGACGCCCGACAGCGCGACGGCGCCGGACGAGAACGCCCGCAGCAGCATCATCAGCCCGAGGGCCTTGGTTCCGTTGCCGAGCTCGCGGGCTTCCTCGGAGAGGTTCTCCAGCGGGATCGGTCCGAGGCCCTGCACGAAGATGCGGTAGCAGCCGACGACGATCAGCAGCACGAGCATGAGGATGTAGAGGTAGGTCGGCGGCGCGAACAGCGATCCCGATTCTCGGAGACCGCGCAGGTTGGCCACCGTCATGACGACGATCATCAGCAGGCACAGGGGGACGCGCCACTGGCTGCTGAAGCCGAACGCCGACTGGATCGCCAGCACGCCACCGGCAACCGAGACGGCGACGGTGAGGATGTAGTCGGTCAGCAACGACGCGCCGGCGACGAGCGAGGGCAGCTCGCCGAGGTTCTCGCGCGACACGACGTAGGCCCCGCCGCCGGACGGGTAGGCGTAGATCGTCTGGCGGTAGGACAGGATCACGATGACCAGCAGCACGGCGACGACGATCGCGATCGGCACCAGCTTGGTGAACGCAGCGACGCCGATGCCGGCCTGGGCGGTGAGCACGAGGATGACCTCGTCGGTCGCGTAGGCCGTCGACGACACCGCGTCCGACGCGAAGATCGGCAGGGCGATGCGCTTCTTGAGCCGCTGGTGCCCTTCTTCTGATGTGGCGATCGGGCGGCCGATGAGGATCCGCTTCGCCAGCGACACCATATGGAGCGGTCACCCTAGGCGGCGGGAGATCGGGCGAGCCGTATGAGCGCGCTCGCAGACAACCGACTTACACTCCCGCTCCGTGCACGTCGTCATCGTCGGTTGCGGGCGAGTCGGATCATCGCTAGGTCGCGACCTCACGGCCGACGGACACACCGTCGCGATCATCGACCGCCGGCCGGAGGCGTTCATCCGGCTCGGTCCCGACTTCAACGGCCGCACCGTGCCGGGATCGGGTTCGACCGCGACCGGCTGATCGAGGCCGGCATCGAGGAGGCCGGCGCGCTCGCCGCGGTCACGAACGGCGACAACTCCAACATCATCGTGGCCCGCGTCGCCCGGGAGAACTTCGGCGTCGAGCGGGTGGTCGCCCGCATCTACGACCCTCGCCGGGCCGTGATCTACCAGCGGCTCGGCATCCTCACCATCGCCACCGTGGCGTGGGCCACCGAGCAGGTCCTGCACCGGATCCTCCCCGAGGCCCGGCCGGCGAGTGGATCGACCCCAGCGCCAGGGTGTGCGTCATCGAGCGGACGGTGCCGACGACTGGGCCGGGCGCCCGCTGATCGACATCGAGGAGGCCACCGGGCCCGGGTCATGGCGATCACCCGGATGGGCGAGGCGACGATCCCGACCGCCCGACGATGGCGCAGGCAGGGCGACGTCCTGTACATCGCCGCCGAGGTCGGCTCGACTGCCTGGATCGACGCCGACCTCGGCCGGCCGGCCAAGAAGGGACACTGAGGTGCGCGTCGTCATCGCCGGAGGGGGCAGCGTCGGGGCGTTCATCGCCGAGCAGCTCACGAGGCCGGGCACGAGGTCACCATCGTCGACAACGACAAGTCGGTGTCGCCGAGGCGCCCGCTCCGGGAGCCCAAGGGCGTCACCTGGTTCGAGGCCGACGCCTGCGAGCTGTCGACGCTGGCCACCGTCGGCTCGAGAAGGCCGACGTGGTGGCCGCCGTCACCGGTGACGACGAGGACAACCTCGTCATGTCGTTGCTCGCCAAGCAGGAGTTCGGCGTGCCCCGCGTCGTGGCCCGGGTCAACAACCCGAAGAACGAGTGGATGTTCAACGAGAGGTGGGGCGTCGACGTCGCCGTCTCGACGCCGCACCTGATCACCGCGCTGGTCGAGGAAGCGGTCACCGTCGGCTCGTTCGTGCGGCTGCTGTCGTCGAGGGGGGCAAGGCCCGCCTCGCCGAGGTGCGCCTGGCCGAGGGTCGCCGGCCGACGGCAAGGAGATCGTCGAGCTGGGCGTGCCCCGCGACGCCACCGTCGTGGCCGTGCTGCACGCCGACCGGTGATCGTGCCCCGCGGTGACACCGTGCTGCGCGTCGGCGACGAGGTCGTCGTGCTCGTGACCGACGAGTCCGAGGCCGACGTCCGCGCCCTGCTGGTGGCGCCGAAGAGCTGACGCGTGCCCTAGGGGACGAGGGTGTAGGCCGGGTTGTAGATCACCGGGCGGTCGGCGAGGTCGACGATGACGCCCTCGAGCACGATCGTGCGGCCGTGGTCGAGGCCGGGGATGCGGCGGCGGCCGGCGAACACGGCGGTGATCGACCCGGTGCCGTCGCCGACCATCACCTCGAGGTTCGGCACCCCGTCCACGTGGCGGCTGAGAAATGCATAATACGGATTGTTCAGGGCGATCATGGCCCGGCCGCCGGGGCGCAGCACGCTGCCGATCGTGCGCACGAATCCCCGGTACTCCGGTACGTCGTTGAGGACAAGGTAGCTGGCCACGACGTCAAACGAGCCTTCCCGTGCGGGCAGCGGGGAGCTCAGATCAGCTACCTGATATTCAATCCTGCCGACGGGGTCCTTCACGCGGGCCCGCTCAATCAGGCGCGGCGAGATATCCATTCCGGTGACTCGCGCCCCGCGGCCGCCAGTATCCTCGCGAGGTAACCCTCGCACCGCATCCCGCGTCGAGTGCGCGCGCCTGCCTGAGATCTCCCAGGAAGTCCAGCATCGGCGACAGCAGGCCGTACGGATCGTTCTCCCCGCCGCCCAGTTCCCGCGATGCGACGCCCCGGGCGTACTCCTTTGCGTATGCGTCGTAGTCACCGCCGGCCGGGCTAGCCATCGGCACCGCCATTCGCGCCTCCAGATTCGACCCGCACCTGACGCCGCAACCCTCATCACCGTAACCCCGAGCGTCGCCTGCTGCCTGGCCGCCGGTCGCTCGGCGGCCCGGCTTGCCTGTCAGCTGCCCCTGGCATAGTGGCGACCGCCTAGGCCGCTGCTAACCCGATCGGAGCACGATGCCCGCATACTTCCAGCTCGTCGTCGACTGCAAGGACCCCGAAATGCTGGCCCGCTTCTGGGCGGCGGCCCTGGGATACGTGCTTGAGCCGCCCCCCGAGGGGTTCGCCACGTGGGACGACTGGCGGCGGGACATCGGGCTTCCCGACAGTGAGCTGGGAATCGGCGCGGACAGCATCGTCGATCCCAGCGGGCACGGCCCGCGCATCTGGTTCCGGGTGGAGCCGGACGCCAAGGTGGTGAAGAACCGTCTGCACCTCGACATCCACGTCAGCGGCGGCCGTTCCGTGACGGACCGGACCGCCCCGCTCGCCACCCGCGCGGAGCGAGTCGACGCCGAGGCCAGGCGGCTGGCCGATCTCGGGGCCACGATCACCGGCGCCATGAGCGCCGAGGGCCTCGATCACTACGCGATGGGGATGAAGGACCCCGAGGGCAACGAGTTCGACATCAACTGACGCCCCCGAGCAGGCCGTAATCGGCATCAGCGCCGTATTAGCGCCGTTTCAGAGGTCGCGGCCAGCCTGGTGCGCACGGGGTGACCACCCTGGCCCGGCGGCGCCGGGCATGCGTGCTCAGTGCAACGGAGGTGAATCTCATGGCGATCACTATCACCAAGGTGGAGAAGATCGAGGCGACCCGCATCCACCTGAACCCGGGCGAGCTCGCGTAACGCCGCGGGCAGCGCCCCGGAGCCGACTTCCGGGGGAATCCAATCCGGGGCGCTGCCCGTCCGGGCCAGCTCAGCATCGTCCAGGGGAGGAAACGGTCATGGCCAGTCGGCCGCGGCTCAAGTCGGTCGTCGTGCAGTACCGGGACGGGCAGGTCGTCATCTGGCCGCGGGCCCTGCAGCGGATGTTCATCGAGGACCCGTCCGGCCACATCGCGGCGCTGCTGCGGATCCTGGCCGATGGCGGCTGCGAGGCCGGGCACCTGCCCGCCGAGATGGCGCGCCGCGGCCATCCGGTGGCGGCCGGCGACATCACCTCGGTACTCGGGTCGCTGGACGAGCTCGGCGTCCTGGAGGAGGCCGGCGGGGACGCGATCCTGGCCCCGGCCACCCGCGACCGGCACCAGAGCAACCTGCGCTACTACGACCTGTTCGCGCGGCTGGGCCGGACCAGCGCGTCGTTCCACCAGGCGATCGAGCAGTCCCGGGTGCTCCTGCTCGGCGCCGGCGGTCTCGGTGCCGGGATCCTGCAGTCCCTGGTCGGGCTGGGCGTCGGCGAGGTCACGCTGGTCGACTTCGACACCGTCGAGACCCGGAACCTGGCCCGGCAGTTCGTCTACGGCGCCGACGCCATCGGCCGGCCGAAGGTCCTGGCCGCCCGGGACTGGCCGGCGTACTCGCCGGGCACCCTGGTCCGGCCCGTGCACCGCCGGGTCACCGACGCGGCCGGCATCGCGGAAGCTGGCCCGGGCGGCGGCCGGGCAGCCCGCCGCCGACGTCGTGGTCTGCGCCATCGACTCGCCGGACGACATCCACCTGCTGGTCAACGAGGCCTGCTGCGGGCTGGGCATCCCGTTCGTGGCCGGCGGCCTGACCTACTCCACGCTGTCCTACTGGTCGGTCCAGCCGGGCCAGAGCCCTGCCGGCTATGCCTGGAGCTGCACCGGGAGGACGAGCGCGAGGCCATGCCGGCCGTGCTGCGCGAGCCTCCGCTGATCGAGCCGGCGCCGGTCAACCGGGCCACCGGGCCGGTGGTCCAGCTCATCTGCGGGCTGATGGCGCTGGAGGTGATGCGCTACCTGACGCGGACCGACCCGCCCGTAGCCGCCGCGACCTACCAGGTCATCGAGCTCGCCGATGGCCTGGAGACCAGCCGCGCGCGCTGGGACCGGCACCCGGCCTGTCCGCTGTGCGCCCCGGCCGCGCGCCCGGCGCCGGAGCCGGAGATGGAGCCGGGAGCGGAGGACGGCACCCTCCTGGCCGCCGCCCGGCCGGCCGGGTCCAGGCCGAGCCGGCCGAGGCCGACCGGGCCAGCCGGTGACCGCGGCACCGGGCCCCGGCGCGGCGGTGACCGCCGGGCCGTATGCCGCGCTGACCATGGTCCGGGATGGCCCCGGGTACGTGCTGGGGCGCCGGGGCGGGACCGATTTCGTCGCGGTCCCCGAGATCGGCGGCCAGGTCATCCAGTGGCTGCAGGGCGGGGCCGGCCTCCGCGAGTGCGAGCGGCGGGCCGCGGCGGTGGCCGGCGAGCCGGTGGACGTGGCCGGGTTCCTGGACGGCCTGGCGCAGGCCGGGCTGCTGCCCGCCCGCGGGGCGGCACCCGGGGGACCGCGGAGCGGGGAACGGCGGAGTCAGGGACGGCGGAGTCACGGACGGCGGAGCAGGGGACAGCCGAGTCGGCGACTGCGGAGTCACGGACGGCCGAGCCGGGGAGCGGCCGAGCCCGGGGACAGCCGAGCCGGGGACCGGCGCGGACGAGGCGCCCGTGATCACCCCGTGGCAGGCCGCGGCCGGGCGGGTGATGTTCGGCCGGGCCGGCCTCGCGATCCAGGCCGTGCTGGCGGTCACGGCCGGGGTGGTCCTGGTGGCGGTGCCGGGCGCCCGGCCGGGGCCGGGCGACGGCGTCGCGACCGGCGTTCCGCTGGCCAGCCTGCTCCTGCTGGCCGCGCTGGCCACGGTGCTGGGACTGGCGCACGAGGCGGCGCACGTGCTGGCGGCGTGGGCCGCGGGGGTACCCAGCCGGATCTCCATCGGCCGGCGCATGATCTTCATCGTGTACCAGACCGACCTGACCCGGCTGTGGAGCGTGCCCCGCCGGGCGCGGGTCGTGCCGCTGCTGGCCGGCCTGCTGTTCGACAGCGCGGCGACGGGCATCCTGGCCGTGGCGGGCCTGATCCTGGCCGGGCATGCCCCGCTGCTGGTCATCCACCTGATCCGGCTGGCGGTCCTGCTGAACGTCGGCGCGATCGCCTTCCAGTTCCTGATCTTCCTGCGCACCGACGTGTACGCGCTGTTCGTCCTCGCGACCGGCTGCCGGAACCTGTGGGCGACCAAGGGCGCGGTCGCCCGGCGGGCCATCGGCCGGGCCGGCCCCGCGGACCGCGCGGTGCTGGCGGCGGCCTGCTGCCGGGAGACCGGCTGGGCGCAGGTGTTCCTGGGGCTGTACCTGCCCGGCGTCGCGGCCACGGGCTGGTACTTCGCGGCCTTCGCGGTGCCCGCCACCGCATCGATCGTGCGGGCGTGCGCGCACGCGCTGGCCGCCGGGCCGTGGAGCATGGCCGGCGCCGCGGCCGTCCTCGCGCTCGCGCTGACCGCCGGGTCCGCGGCGTTCGTGCTGGCGGGCCTGGCCCGGTCCCTGGCCCGGCTGGCCGGGCAGGTCAGCCGGCGTCCCGCCGCGGGCACCGCGATGACGGACGCGGCGGACCCGGCGGGCGGGTAACCGGGCCTCCTCGGTCCGGCCGCGCGGTCAGCGGCCGATGTGCGTGTTCGTGATCGAGGTGAACTGGCAGATCAGCGCCGCGGTGAGGAAGACCAGCCCGAGCGCGATCTCATTGAGCCGGCGCAGCTCGCGGCCGCTCGCGGCAAACCCGAACATCACCATTGCCGCGAGGCTCAGGATCAGGGCCAGGACGTCCATGTGACTCCTCAGTCAGCCCCAGAGGTCTGGGCGGTAGCGGGCTGTCGTTTCCAGCTCGTCGAGGTAGGCGGCGGCGCGCTCGGGCGACAGCGGTCCCCATTGCGCGGCGACGTCGACGAACGCGGCGCGGACCGCGGCGCGCATCGGCGCCGCGCCGCAGACGTAGACGCAGGCGCCTGCGGTGAGCAGGCGCCGACCAGCGCGCCCTGCTCCCGGATCCGGTCCTGGACGTAGGGTTACACATTCTCATTGTGTAAATTTATAGATTTGGAGGAATTTTGTGGCTGATTATACAAGGAAATAAAAAAGAGAAGAACATTTGCAATTATATCTCACCCCGATGCTGGTAAAACAACATTAACAGAGAAATTATTACTTTATGGTGGTGCGATTAATTTAGCAGGTTCTGTAAAGGGAAAAGCAACTGCAAAGCATGCAGTATCAGACTGGATGGAAATTGAAAAACAAAGAGGTATTTCTGTTACTTCATCAGTTATGCAATTTAATTATGAGGATTATTGTATCAATATACTAGATACCCCAGGACATCAAGACTTCTCAGAAGATACATATCGTACCTTAATGGCAGCAGATTCTGCAGTTATGGTAATTGATGCATCAAAGGGTGTAGAAGATCAAACAAGAAAGTTATTTAAAGTATGCGTTATGAGAGATATTCCGATCTTCACATTTATCAATAAGATGGACAGAGAAGCAAGAGATACATTTGAATTATTAGATGAAATTGAAACAGAACTTGGAATAAAAACATGTCCTATTAATTGGCCAATTGGTTCAGGAAAAGAGTTTAAAGGTGTATATGATAGAGAAAATCAAAAATATATCGTTTCTATGGATAACAAATGGGTACAAAAGAAGTTGATCCATTAGAAGAGATTTGTAGATGATCCAAGTTAGAGATTATTAGGTAAAGCAAATCATGAGACATTAATGGAAGAGATAGAATTATTAGATGGTGCAAGTGATGAATTTGATATTGAAAGTAAGAACAGGAGAATTAACACCAGTATTTTTTGGTTCAGCATTAACAAACTTTGGTGTAGAGACATTTTTAAAACATTTTTTAGAAATGACAACAGTCACCACTTCCAAGAAAATCAGAAATTGGAGTAATAGATCCATTTGAAAAATGAGTTTTCTGCTTTTGTATTTAAGATTCAGGCGAATATGAATAAAGCACATAGAGATAGAATTGCATTTATGAGAATTTGTTCAGGTAAATTTGAAGCTGGAATGAGAAGTAAATCATGTGCAAGGTGATAGAAAATACGCTTTATCTCAACCACAACAATTTATGGCTCAAGAAAGAAAATGTTGAAGAAGCATATGCTGGAGATATTATTGGTGTATTTGATCCAGGTATATTTCTCAATTGGAGATACATTATGTTTGCCAAATGAGAAATTTAAGTATGAAGGAATTCCAACATTTGCACCAGAACATTTTGCAAAAGTAAGACAAGTAGATACAATGAAGAGAAAACAATTCGTAAAAGGTGTTACCCAGATAGCTCAAGAAGGTGCTATTCAAGTATTCCAGGAATATAATACCGGAATGGAAGAAATTATTGTTGGTGTTGTAGGTGTACTTCAATTTGACGTATTTAAAACATAGACTGAATGAAGAATATGGATGTTGAAATTCGTATGGAACCATCTTACCATATGAATATATAAGATGGATAGAAGATAAAACTATGGATATCAGTAGTTAAGTGTTACCTCAGATACAAAGAGAATAAAAGATTTAAAAGGTAATCCACTTTTATTATTTGTTCATAGTTGGAGTATTCAAACAGTATTAGATCGTAATAAAGGGTTAAAGTTATCTGAATTTGGTAGAGAATAGTAGTAGTCTGTAATAGAATAAAAAAGTATAGAATAAAAAAGTCCGAACTATAAGATTTACGATAGCGAAACTTGCTTAGTAAAACCTAAAGTTAGGACTTTTTTCTATGCATAAATGTTTGGAACTATTATTGTTTTCCAATCGTCTAATGTACAAAGAATAAATTGCACTTATGAAACTAGTCAGTTATACTATAAGGTATATTTGCAGTAAAAGGGAAAACTGTAAAAATATGTTATAGGGGGAAGAGAAATGCATACGATGGATCAAGATGACAATACAATGAGTGCAAAAGCAACAAACTATGATCTAGAGACACTTATGCGTGAGTATGGCAATGATGTTCTGCGAACCGCATATTTATATGTGAAAGATGCTCATATTGCAGAGGATATCTTTCAAGAAGTCTTTATCAAGGTGAATAAGAATTTGCATACGTTTCGGGAGTTAAGTAGTATTAAAACTTGGATTATGAGAATTGCTATTAACACTAGCAAAGACTACCTTAAGAGCGCTTATCATAGTAGGGTAGTTCCGATGATGGAATTTTTGGAGGATGCCATTACATCGGAGAATGATTTTGATGGAGTTGAAAGGGAGGAAACCATTGCTACAGTCAAAGAAGCAGTAATGGAATTGCCAGATCATTATAAAGAAGTAGTTATATGTGTTTACATGAATGAGATGAGTCTTGAGGAGACGGCTGATAGTCTTGGTGTTCCAGTAGGAACCGTAAAAAGTCGTTTGGCACGGGCAAAAGATAAATTAAAAGAGAAGTTAGAGAGGAGGCTATAATATGTTCTTTGAACCAGATGAGTTTGAACAAAATTTAATGAATCGATTAAAAAATGAACTA
>CAWIKD010000014.1:0-74861 GCA_963836545.1 uncultured Acidimicrobiia bacterium
CGGTGCACGCGCGGCGTGTCGAGGAGCTCACCGCGCGCCGGCACCAGCTCGGTGAGCACCCCGCCCGTGCTCCGGGGGTGGAAGAAGGCCACGGTTCGACGCCCGTCCGGCTGACGCGGCAGGTCCACCTCGAACAGCCCGTTGGCGACGAGGCGCTCCGCCTCGGCGTGCACGTCAGCGCAGGCGAAGCAGACGTGGTGCAAGCCCGGACCGCGCTGGGTCAGGAAGCGGGCCGTGCCGGACGTCGCACCGGCGTCGGGAACGAGCACCTCGACCTGGGTCTCACCGCCGCCCACCTGGAAGAAGTAGTTGAAGGTCTGCTCCGGCGCGAAGTAGCTGCCCGTCGGCCACTGCGACCGTGGTTCGTCGAGCTCCAGGCCGAGGGCGTCGCCCAGGATCTCCTGGGCCTGGTCGATGCTGTACGCAACGATCCCGACGTGGTCGATGTGCAGGAACCCCATCGCTGACCTCCAGCATGTCATTGCTGCATCCGGGCTGGTACGACATCATGTCGTGTCCGCCAGGCCTCGAGCGACGTTGGGACGGCACCGATGAAGACACCGCCGACCGTGCACCTCGTCGTGGGTGGCTACCCGCCCGGCAGCCCGGCCGCCCATGACATGGACTTCGCCCGGCGTTGCCTGCTCGGCGAGCTCGCCGCGTTCGACGACCGGTACACGACCGTGTCGTCGGACTACACCGATCTCGAGCGATGGCTGGCCCCGGCGGATCTGCTGGTGACCTACGTCGCCGGGCCGGTCCCGTCGTCCGACGACCATGCCAGCCTGCAGTCGTGGTTGGAAGGCGGCGGTCGCTGGCTGGCCCTGCACGGGACGAGCGGCGGCAAGGCCACGCGGGTCGAACGTGACGGCCAGCCGCGCCGGATGATGGTCCGCCAAGCCCATCACGAGACGCTCGGCGCGTTCTTCCTCAACCACCCGCCGATCAGCCGCTTTCCCGTCGCGGTCGCCGAGCACCCGTTGACCGCCGGCCTGCCGGACACGTTCGAGGCCGTCGACGAGCTGTACCTCCTCGAGTTGTGCGACCCCGAGCGGACCCACGTCCTGTTGACGACGCAGTTGGATCACGACCCATCGCCGCCCGGCTTCGGGTTCGCCTACGACGCCGACACCTCCGCCCTCGACGAGCAGGGCACGCGAGCCCTCGGCATCGTCCACGACGTCGGCGACGGCGCGGTGGTCTACATCGCGCTCGGCCACTGCCACTCGCCGGCCACGAACTCGCAGCCGTTCGTGGATCGCTCCGCCGTCACGGACGGGACGACGCCGCTCACCTTCCACGGGATGTGGGAGTCACCGCCGTTCCTGCAGCTCGTCCGCAACGGCATCGCGTGGGGTCTGGCCGACCGTTCGCCCGTCCGTCCCTTCGCGCGCTCGACCTCTCCCAGCCAAGATCCGGAGCAGTAACGTCGCTGCGCGCGAGCCGCTCGGGGGAGCGGTCGCGTCGCCGGTGGATCAACCGGCCCGTCCGACGCACAGGGGGTCAGCGTGCTTCGTGCATCAGTGGGAACAAAGGCGCTCGCAGCGCTCTCGGTCGTCGCGCTCGCCGTGGCCGCCGTGGCGTGCGGTGACGACGACGACGCCAGCAACGTGACGTCGGCCGGAACCGAGGCCGCCACCGCGGCGCCCGGTGGATCATCGGCGGCGACCACGTCGCCTCCCGATGAGGGAACGACCGGGAGCTCCACGGGCGGCGCCACAGCGTCGGCCAACCCGAACGAGCGGAGACCCGAGGATCCGCCCAACCCGGTCCAGGGCGGCACCCTCGTCTATGGGCTCGAGGCCGACACGGCGAACCCGTGGGCGCCGTTCAACTGCTCGTGCGCGACCAGCGGGCGCGACGTGTTGAAGACCGTGAGCGACGCCTTGTTCACGTCGAGCAAGGACGGCGAGCCCGTGCCCTTGCTGCTCGAGAGCGTCGACCACAACGCCGACTACACGCAGTGGATCATGCACGTTCGTGACGGCATCAAGTTCACGGACGGCACGCCGCTCGACGGCGCCGCCGTCAAGTTCAACATCGACACCTGCCTCGCCAGCCCGTTGACGGCATCGGCCTACGCCCAGATCGAGCACACCGAAGCCACCGGCCAGGACGTCACGCTGTTCACCCGCAGCCCGTGGGTCTCGCTCCCGACCCGATTCCTCGACCAGGGCACGTGCTCGTTCATGTTCTCCCCGAAGTGGCTGGGCAGCCTGGCCAACGTCCCGCAGCGCACCGCGGGCTCGCCGGTCTTCGACGCCGCGCTGGCCGCCACCCCGGCCACCGGCGATGCTCTGAAGCCGGTCGGCCTCGGCGCCTTCATGTACAAGTCGTACACGCCGGGCAACGGCAACGCGTTCGTCGCCGTCCGCAACCCCGACTACTGGCGAGGCCCCAAGGGCATCACCGGCGAGCAGCTGCCGTACCTCGACGAGATCGAGCTCGTCGTCGCGGTCGACGAGGACGGCCGCTCCAACTCGGTGCGCTCTGGCGACTTCGACGCCATGGTCACGTCGATGGGCGACACGATCAAGCAGTTCCTCGACGACGAGGACTTCGAGGTCAACTCGTCGTCCAAGTTCGCTGACACCGGCTACATCATGTTGAACGTCGCCTCCGGCGACACTGACCCCGCCGGCCAGAACGCCGGCAAGCCCACTGCTGAACGTCGACTGCCGCCGGGCGTTGGCCGGAGCGATCGACCGCGACCGGTGGAGCAAGGAGCGCATGGCCGGGGTGGCGCCGGCGGCGAACGGGCCGTTCACGCCTGGTTCGGTCGGCTACTTGGAGGACAACGGCTACCCCGCCTTCGACGTGGCCGCCGCCCAGGCGGAGATGGACACGTGCCTCGCCGCGCTCGGGACCGACCACATCGAGTTCAGCTACAACACCACCAACGACCCGTTCAACGTGGAGAGCAACCAGCTGGTCACGGCGATGTGGCAGGAGGCGTTCGGCGACAAGGTGCAGGCCAAGATCACGCCGATCGAGCAGGGCCAGTACATCGGCCTCGCCCTGAACGGCACGTTCGAGGCGTTCGGCTGGCGCAGCCACTCCGGCAGCGACCCGGACCAGCAGCGGACCTGGTGGTACAGCGGGGCGGCGTCGCCGATCGGCAAGCTGGCGCTCAACTTCGGTCGCTTCAAGGACCCCGTGATCGACAAGGCGCTGGACACGATCTCGTCGAACCCGGACCCGGCGGCCCGCAAGGATGCGGCCGAGACGATCAACAAGCAGTTCGGGTCGCAGGTGTACAACCTGTGGCTGACCTGGGTGCTCTGGGGGATCATCTCGCAGCCCTACGTGCACGGCGTCCAAGCCAACAAGCTGCCGGACGGCGGCGACGGGATCGGCCTCTCGAACCTGGCCGTGCACAACTTCAACCAGCTGTGGTGTGACAACGCGAAGTGCGAATGAGGTCCACGCTCGGTTGAGCTGGGCGGCCCGCCGTCCTCAGCCTGGGATGGTCGCCGGCTCGGGGTGCGAACCGGATGACGGATCGACGGATCGACGGATCATGTCGGCACGACCGCCGGCGTGACGTCCAGCGCGGACGGGCGCGGCATGCTCGCCTCGACGACGAGCTCGCCCGCCGCCCGTCCGAGCAGCGCGCCCCGCCGCCGCAGTGGTCATGGGAGACGTCGGCCATGCCAGCGGAGGTCGTCGCCTCGACGACGAGCGGGCGCACGCGCAACACAAGGGCCGGCTCGACGACGAGTTGCCGTGGTCCGCGCTCCCGACGCCCCCCGTCGGCTTCCCGGGGCCCCTCGTCGCGGCCGGCGGTCGGATGTTCGCCGGGACGTCCGTCATGGGCGCCGAGGCCCTCGCCGAGCTGGCCCGACGGCGCGACGAGTCAGCCGCGTCGTGTGCGATGGTCGCGCCATGGACGGAGGCGTCGAGATCCGCCTGCTCGCCCGCGCCGAGCTCTCGCGCGTCGGGGAGATCGACCGCACCGAGCACATCGATCTGCTCTTCGAACAGCGCGGGACGGAGCTGGTGGAACGGCCCGGAGACTGGTCTGCGTCGCCATGGGATCCGGACGGCAGCGGCGAGCACTCCGTCGCCGCGAAGCGCCACGAGCTCGAGCACGACGTCGACGCAGGTGGGATCGCGGTCGGCGCGTTCATGGACGGCCGGCTCGTCGGGATCGGCGTCGTCCTCCCGCATGTTCGGCCAGCCCTCGCCCAGCTGGCGTTCCTCCACGTGACGAGCGCGCACCGCGGCGCCGGCATCGGCAGTCGCCTCTGCGGCGAGCTCGACCGCATCGCCCGGGACGCCGGCGACTCGTCGATGGTCGTCTCGGCGACACCGTCAGCGAACACGGTGCGCTTCTACATGGGTTGCGGCTTCGAGCTCATGGCCCACCCGCTCCCCGAGCTGTTCGACCGCGAGCCGCAGGATGTCCACCTGCGCAAGGAGCTCTGACGCACGGGCATCCGAGCTCAACTGACTGGGACGGTCGGGGCCCGCCAGTCACGCGGTCACCGAAGACGGCGCCCGGGTGACCACACGTTCGGGGTGGAGCTGAGGGGAATCGAACCCCTGACCTCTTCCATGCCATGGAAGCGCTCTACCAACTGAGCTACAGCCCCGAAGCGGGTGCGTACTCTACCTGCCCCCGGCGATCACTCCCACCGGCGGAGTGATCAGGCCCACTCGACGGTGGGGGCGTCCCGGTACAGCCGCTCGATCTCGTAGAACCGACGGATCTCGTCGAGGAACACGTGGACGATGACGTCGCCGTAGTCCATCAGCACCCACTGCTGCTCGCGTGCCCCTTCGACCCGGCGAGGTGAGCGCCCGGTCGCCGCGCGGACCGCCTGCTCGATCTCGTCGACCAGCGTCCGCACGAGCCGCCGGTTGGGAGCTTCGAGCACGACGAAGATCTCGGCGATGGCGAGGATCTCGCCGACATCGAGCACGACGATGTTGCGTCCCTGCTTCTCGTCAGCAGCGCGCGCCGCCACCAGGGCCACGGTGCGAGCGTCGTCGTCCATGCGTTCGTCAGCCATCCGTGGTCTCCGTCGTCGGGGCGGTCGTCGCCGCGGTGGTGGTCGCCCCGGGACCAGGTGCGGTGCTCAGCGTGGGCAAGGCGTCGGTGCCGATGACGGCCACCACGTCGACACCGGCGATGGGATGCTCGTCGACGGTGACCTCGACCGTGCCGAGCGCCGACTTCACCGCGCTCGGCGCCGTCGGACATCGTGGCGTCGGAGACGGCCAGCGTGGTCACGGCGCCGGGTGTGGCGCCGTCGGTGGCGACCGACACGACGTTGCCGCCGATCGACAAGATGGTGGCGATGGTGCGGTAGGCGACTTCGGTGTTGGTCGAGACCGGTGGCGGCCAGCTGGTCGTCGCTGAACGCGCTGACGACGCGGAAGGACAGCCCGGCGCCGGGGGCGGACACCGCGCCCGGCGCGATCTGGCCGAACACCAGCACGGCCTCGGCCGGGTCGACGAGCGAGGCGTCCACGTTGCCGATGTTCTGGTCAGCAGGGACGGGGTCGGCCCGCAACGCCCGGGTGCCCACGCGGCCATGGATGAGGTGGTCGAACAGGGTCGCGACCGCCGCATCGGACGCCGCGTTGCCTGAGGTCGACGGCGGGGCCCCGGCCGCGGACGTCGTTGGCGCCGTGGTGGCGGAAGTCGTGGACGTCGTCTGGGCAGGCGCGGCCGCGGTGATCCCGGCGCCGACGGCCTGGGCGACGGCCGACCAGACCGCGCCGGCGGCGGGGTACTGCTCGGTGGCCGACACCTGCGGGTCACGCGAGGTCAGCACGGCGGCCGCCGCGGCGGCGTCCATCTCGGTGGTCCCGGCCTTGGCCACGACATCGCCGGCGGCGTCGGTGACGTCGATCGGCAGGTCGACCGGCAACGGGCCGATCGGCGCCAGCAGCGCCGCGAGCCCGGCCGCGTCGAGGAACGCGACGTCCTCGAGGCCGAGGCGCAGCGTCGCCGCGAGATCGCTGCGGAAGGCGTCCTGTCCCTGCACGGCCAGGGTCTGATCGAGCGGCAGCGGGTTGCCGCCGGTGCCGGATCCCGAGTCGGCGTTCACGGCCACGGTGACGATGCTCCCGCCGGTCCCGGCCGGCTGCACCACGAGCACGGCGATCGACGCCAGGTTGCCCTGGGCGTCGAGGCCGGCGATCGCCCCGATCGGCGTGTTCGGGAACACCAGTTCGTCGCGTGGCGCCGACGCATCAGCGCCATCGGTGGAGTTGTAGAGCGTGAGGGCGCCGACGATCGTCAGCGTGATCACGACGGCGACCGCGACGGCGGCCGCGATGGCGGCGACGAGGGTGGAGCGACGACGACGCCCGGGCAGCGCCGTCACGCCTCTCTCCCGTACAGGCCCCGGTCGGCGATGACCTGGAGCACCGGGTCGGTGACGAGGTAGTCGAGGGGGCGCCCGTCGACGAACCGGGCTCGCAGATCGGTGCTCGACACCTCCAGCCTGGGGACCTCGACGTGGATCCACGGCACGTCGTCGGCCAGCTGCACCGGCTCGCCGGGGCGGTCGACCACGACCATCGTCGAACGGCGGACCACCTCCTCGTGGCGCTCCCACGTGGCGATGCCGGCGGCGGCGTCGTCGCCCACGATCGTGAACAGCACGCAGCCCGGCTCCCGGTCGGCCAGGGCGGCCAGCGTGTCGGCGGTGAAGCTCGGGCCGCCGAGGTCGATCTCCAGCCGTCCGGCCTCCAGGCCGGTGACGTCGGCGACGGCGGCCTCGACCATCGCCAGGCGATCGGCGGCCGGGGTGATCGACCGGCTGGCCTCCTTCTGCCAGGGGATGTTGGCCACCATCAGCACCACGACGTCCAGGTCGAGGGCGTGGCGCACGTTCACTGCGGTGACCAGGTGACCCACGTGCGGCGGGTCGAACGTCCCCCCGAACAGCCCGACGCGACGAGGTCCCAACCGGGCCGAACGGTCACTCGCCGGCTCAGTGACAGTCGGCGATCCCGGCGCAGGCACGGCGGCGCAGTCTACGTGTGCGATGGCGCGACACGGGGTACCACCGATTCACCCCCTTGACATGCCTGGTACCGTCAAACGTCCCCCACATTCGATCCTGCAGGCAGGCATCCGCGGACGACCCCAGGTCCGAACATCTCATGACGTCGCTCCCCAGACGTCACTCAGGACCTCGCGAGGGCGCCGTGTGTGCCGGCCGGCACAGTACCGGATCCGAATCTCGAAACCCACCACGAACGGTTGAAACCCCATCATCATGAACGACTCGATCGGCTTGTACCTGAACGACATCGGCAAGGTCCCGCTCCTCACTGCAGAGGACGAGCGGGAGCTGTCGCGGGTCATCGAGGCAGGCCGGGCGGCAGCTGACGAACTTGCCAATGGCAAGCGCAGCGTCGCCCTGAAGAACGCTGTGGCGGCCGCTGCTGGCGCCAAGGACCGGTTCATCCGGTCGAACCTCCGGCTGGTGGTCTCGATCGCCCGCCGTTACCCACTTCCGCAGGGCATGGACCTGCTCGACCTCATCCAGGAGGGCAACCTCGGCCTCGAGCACGCCGTCGACAAGTTCGACTGGCGCCGTGGCTTCAAGTTCTCGACCTACGCCACGTTCTGGATCCGTCAGGCCATCGGCCGGGCGCTCGACCAGAAGGCCAGCCTCATCCGCATCCCCGGCGACCGCTCGGCGAGCCTGCGGGCCGCCCTGCGCCAAGCGTCGGGTGACGGCGAGACCCTCGATCAGACCAACGCCGAGCTGCACCGCCTGACCACCCCGGTCTCGCTCGACAAGACGGTCGGCGACGACGGCGACGCCACCCTCGGCGACCTCATGGCCAACGGCGACGGCACCCCCGAGGACCACGTCATGACGATGGTCGACAGCGACCTCCTCGACGAGCTCCTCGCCACCCTCGACCACCGGGCCCGCTACGCCGTCGAGGCCCGCTTCGGCCTGCTCGACGGCGAGCGCAAGAGCTTCCGCGAGGTCGGCGAGCAGCTGGGCGTCACCGCCGAGGCCGCCCGCCGCCTGGTCAGCCGGGCCGTCGTCGGCCTGCGCGACGACGCCGAGCGCATCCTCGCCGTCTGACCCAACCACGACCACGAGAACGGCCGGGCCTCCCACGGGAGGCCCGGCCGTTCCGCGTCCCGGACGCGTCGCACGCTGAGAGCCAGGCACATCCGAGTGCTTCGTGCGGCGGAAGCCGGTGCACGACACTCGGATCACCATGTGAACGACCCAGGCCGCGTCAGGAGAGGGATCCGAGTGTCGAGCGCCGAAGCGAGCCGCACGAGGCACTCGGATGCCTCTTGGCCCGACCATCCCGAGCACGTTCCGCAGCGAGCGGGGGGAGCGAGGTCGCGTCCTCCGATGCGGAGGTGCCGGGTCGCGCACTCGATCACAACCCACCCCCTGACCTGGCGGTCCTCCCCGTTACGCTGACCGCCTTATGAGCGAGGCATGGACGCCGTCCACCTGGCAGCACCATCCGGCCGGGCAGCAGCCCGAGTGGCCGGACACCGACGAGCTGCTCCGGGCGCTGAAGACCATCGCCACCTATCCCCCGCTGGTGTTCGCGGGCGAGGCCCGCTCACTGCAGTCCTCGCTGGCCCAGGTCGCGGCCGGCAACGCGTTCCTGCTCCAGGCCGGTGACTGCGCCGAGATCGTTCGAGGAGTTCTCGGCCGACAACATCCGGGAGAAGCTGCGCGTCATCCTCCAGATGGCCGTCGTGCTGACGTACTCGATGGGCGTGCCGGTGGTGAAGATCGGGCGCATCGCCGGCCAGTTCGCCAAGCCCCGCTCGTCCCCCACCGAGCGCCAGGGCGACGACGAGCTGCCGTCGTTCCGCGGCCACATCGTCAACGGCGCGCTCTTCGAGGCCGGCGCGCGGCGGCCCGACCCGGAGCGCCTCGTGCAGGCGTACCACCAGTCGGCGTCGACCCTGAACCTCGTCCGCGCCTTCACCAAGGGCGGGTTCGCCGACCTCACCCGGGTCCACGCCTGGAACCAGGAGTTCGTGGCGTCGAGCCCGGAGGGCCGCCGCTACGAGCAGTTGGCCGCCGAGATCGAGCGGGCGCTCAACTTCATGCGGGCCTGCGGGATCGACACCGAGGGCCATCCGGCGCTGTCGGCCGTCGACATCTACACCAGCCACGAGGCGCTGATCCTCGGCTACGAGGAGTCGCTGACCCGGCAGGACTCGCTCACCAACCGTTGGTACGACTGCTCGGCCCACATGCTGTGGATCGGTGAGCGCACCCGCGACCTGGGAGGCGCCCACGTCGAGTTCCTGCGCGGCGTCGGCAACCCGATCGGCTGCAAGGTCGGTCCGACGATGGAAGCCACCGAGCTGCTGTCGTTGTGCGACGCCCTCAACCCGGCCCGCATCCCTGGCCGCCTGACGCTGATCACGCGCATGGGTGCCGATCACGTCGAGGGCCGCCTGCGTCCGCTGCTGCGGGCCGTCACCGACGCCGGCCACCCGGTCGTGTGGGCGTGCGACCCCATGCACGGCAACACGTTCACCGCCGAGACCGGCCGCAAGACCCGCCACTTCGACGACGTCGTGCGGGAGATCGCCGGCTTCGTGCGGGCCCACCGCGCCGAGGGCACGTGGCCCGGCGGCATCCACGTCGAGCTGACCGGCGAGAACGTCACCGAGTGCCTCGGCGGGGCCGACGGACTGTCCGCTGCCGACCTCGACGACCGCTACGAGACGATGTGCGATCCACGCCTCAACGCCCGCCAGAGCCTCGACCTGGCGTTCCGCGTCGCCGAGCTGATCAGCGGCGCCGCCGGCTGATCCGTGCGGGCACTCGAGCTCGTCACGACCTGGCCGGTCGCCAACGTGGCGGCCGCGGCCATCACCGTCGGCGGCGACGTGCTCGGGGCGACCGGCGATCGCGGTCGGCGCTTCCGCCTCGCCTCGCTGGCCAAGCCGATGACGGCGTGGGCCACGTTGGTGGCCGTCGAGGAGGGGATCGTCTCGCTCGACGATCCCGTCGGCCAACCCGGTTGCACGCTGCGCCATCTCCTCGCCCACGCCGGCGGCTATCCGTTCACCGGCGCGCAGCCGATCGCCCGCCCGGCGCGCATGCGGATCTACTCCAACACCGGCATCGAGATGGCCGCCGACCACGTCGCCCAGGCCGCGGCGATGCCGTTCGCCGACTACCTCGGCGCGGCCGTGCTGGATCCGCTCGCCATGTCCGGTGCGGCGCTCGAGGGCTCGCCGGCCCACGGCCTGTGGGCGACGCTCGACGATGTCGTTCGCTTCCTCACCGAGGTGCAGCGTCCGGCGCTCGTCCACGAGACCACCGCCGACGACGCCCTCTCGGCGCAGTGGCCGGACCTGGCCGGTATCGTGCCCGACGTGGGGCGCTTCGATCCGTGCCCGTGGGGCCTGGGGTTCGAGATCAAAGGTGACAAGGCACCGCACTGGATGGGCACCGCCAACAGCGTGCCCACCGTCGGTCACTTCGGCGGTGCGGGCACGATGATGTGGGCCGACCCGGTCGCCCGCTGCGCGCTCGTCGCCCTCACGGACCGCCCCTTCGACGAGTGGTCGACCGAGGCCTTGCACCGCTGGCCGGAGCTCTCCGATGCGGTGCTCGCGGAGGCCGCCGGAGGATGACGTTCGGGCTCGGTGATCGCGTGCGGTGGGCGACCACCGGTGACGACGGTCTGCCCCTCGTCCGCTACGGGTTCGTGGGCGGGGTGGCCAGCGAGTCCGGTCCCGTCATGGTGATGCTCGACGGTGAGCTGAACGGCGATGTCATCGACCTCGAGCAGCTGCAACCGGTGACCGTCACCAACGTCGAGCTGCACCTCGACGGACCGGACCTCATCGACGACCCGATGCTGCGGCGCGGGCTGGTCCACCTGTGGCAAGCGGAGGCCGAGCAGGCCGGGCTCGACGTCGACGGACTGGAGTGCCTCGGCGCCGGCCAGCAGCTGCCCGACCAGAGCTGGTCGCTGGCGTCACTCGTCAGCGGCGACGAGCGCTACGTCGTGCGGGCCCGACGCGACCATGCCGACCCCGAGGTCGTCCTGATCCGCGCCGAACCCATCAGGTTCTGAGGAGCGTCAGCTCAGGCGCTCGACGACCATCGCCATGCCCTGACCGCCGCCGACGCACATCGTTTCGAGGCCGAACTGCTTGTCGTCGGTCTGCAGGCCGTGGATGAGCGTCGTCATGATGCGGGCGCCGGTCATGCCGAACGGGTGGCCGAGGGCGATCGCCCCGCCGTGGACGTTGAGCTTCTCGGTGGGGATGCCGAGCTCCTTGGCCGACGGGATGACCTGGGCGGCGAACGCCTCGTTGATCTCGACGAGGTCGATGTCGGCCATCGTCTTGCCGGCCCGGGCGAGGGCCTGCTTGCTGGCGGCGATCGGCCCGAGGCCCATGATCTCCGGGTTCAGGCCCGACACGCCTGACGACACGATGCGGGCGAGCGGCGTGAGGCCGAGCTCCTTCGCCCGCGTGTCGCTCATCACGAGCACGGCGGCGGCGCCGTCGTTGAGCGGGCAGGCGTTGCCGGCGGTGACCGTGCCGTCGGGGCGGAACACCGGCTTGAGGTTGGCGAGGCCCTCCATCGTGACGCCGGCGCGGGGCCCGTCGTCGCGCGACACGACCGTGCCGTCCGGGAGCGTGACGGGCGTGATCTCCTCAGCGAACCAGCCGCTGTCGACGTTGGCGACGGCGCGGTCCTGCGAGAGCTTGCCCCACTCGTCCATCTCCTCACGGGTGACGCCCGTGTACTGCACGACGTTCTCCGCCGTCTGACCCATCGCGATGTAGATGTCGGGCAGACCCTGGGGCGGCGTCCACGGCTCGGCGCCACCGACGGCGCGCTCGGCCGAGCGCTCGCCGGCCGGCTTGAACACGTCGTTCGGTGCCGTGTCGCTGGCGCCGGCGCCGTAGCGGCTGACGCACTCGACGCCGGCGGCGATGAACACGTCGCCCTCGCCGGCCTTGATGGCGTGGGCCGCCATGCGGATCGTCTGCAGGCTCGAGGAGCAGTAGCGGTTGACGCTCACGCCCGGCACGTCGTCGAGCCCGGCGAGGATGGCGACGACGCGGGCGATGTTGAACCCCGCCTCCCCCGCCGGCTGACCGATCCCCATGATGAGGTCCTCGATCTGGTCCTTCGGCAGCTCGGGCACCTTGGCCAGCAGGGCGTTGACGATCTGCATCGACAGATCGTCGGGACGGATCGACGCCAGCGATCCCTTGAACGCGCGCCCGATCGGGCTGCGGGCGGTGGCGACGATGACAGCCTCGGGCATGGGGTTCCTCATTCGGTCTCGGGCGCCCGTGCGGCGCGCGAACGATGTGAGCCTACCGACGGGTAACCACACCGCCCCGATGGCCTAGCGTGGCGTCCCATGGCACCGGGCACCGCGACGACCGTCCCCCTGAACGACATCCAGCTGTCCGATCCGGCGTTCTGGAACGCCGATCGCGAGCACCGCGAAGCCGTGTTCCGCACGCTCCGCGACACCCCCGGCCTCCGGTTCTTCGACGAGTGGGTGTTCCCGGACTCGCCGTTCCCGCAGGGCCCCGGTTACTTCGCCCTGACCCGCCACGAGGACGTCTTCGCGGCGAGCCGCAACCCGCAGCTGTTCTGCTCGGGCGGGGGCGTCAACATCGGCGATCTCCCCGTCGAGCTCAACGAGTTCTACGGGTCGATGATCGCGATGGACGACCCCAAGCACTTCCGGCTGCGCAACCTCGTCGCCAAGGGCTTCACGCCCAAGGAGGTCGCCAAGGTCGAGCGCTACGTGACCGACAAGGCGAAGGGCGTCGTCGACCGCATGCTCGAGGCCAACCCGAGCGGCGAGTGCGACTTCGTCGAGTGGATCGCGGCGCCGCTGCCGCTGCAGATCATCTGCGAGATGATGGGCATCCCGGAGTCCGACATCGACCAGGTCTTCGCCTGGACCAACGTCATCCTCGGCGCCGGCGACCCCGAGTACGGCGGCACGTACGAGAACCTGATGAACGTCTCGCTGGAGATCTTCGCCTACGCCCAGGCGATGGGCGAGGACCGCCGGGCCAACCCGCGCGACGATCTCACCTCGGTGCTGATGGCGGCGGAGATCGACGGCGACCGCCTCACCCCGCAGGAGTTCGGCTCGTTCTTCATCCTCCTCGTCGTCGCCGGCAACGAGACGACGCGCAACGCCATCAGCCACGGCATGCGGGCGCTGACCGAGCACCCCGACCAGCGCGACGCTCTGGTACGGCGACTTCGAGGCCCACACGCGCACGGCCGTCGAGGAGATCGTCCGCTGGGCGTCGCCGGTGATCCACTTCCGGCGCACCGCGACCGCCGACACCGAGCTGTCGGGCCAGCCGATCGCCGCCGGCCAGAAGGTCGTGCTGTTCTACAACTCGGCCAACCGCGACGAGCGGATGTTCGCCGGACCCGTATCGGTTCGACGTCACCCGCCCGATCACGCCGGTCCAAGTCGGGTTCGGCGCCGGCGGCCCGCACTTCTGCCTCGGCGCCAACCTGGCCCGCCGCGAGATCACCGTGATGTTCGACGAGCTGCGCCGCCGCGTGCCCGACCTGCGCATCACCGGCGAGCCGGCCTACCTCGAGAGCCCGTTCATCAACGGCATCAAGCGCTTGCCCTGCGCCTGGGGTTAACAGGTCACGGCAGCAGCCGGGTTCTGTGTCAGAGCACCCGTCATCAGGGCTGGTGCCCCGCCGGGGTTGGAAGAGCTCTGAGCGATCGGGGGGCCGGGATTCGCTCCAGGTCTGGCTCGGTGCTGCGTGCCCTCTTCGCTCTGTGGCGCCTGATGTCCCCGGGACTGTGCGGCGCCACAGAACGGGCTCACGGTTCGCCGACGTCGTTTCGGTCGCGGTCTGCCGTCGAAACAGGCCACCTGACGTGACCAAAGCAGCGTCCCAACCGACGCAGCACACTCTGTGTCACCGCATATGTCGTCGACGACGTATGCGGTGACACAGAACGAGGACGGGTCGCAGCACCGAGCCAGGCCCGGGGCCCAACCCGGTCGATGTCGCCGGCGCGCGGTACGCGCTGAGCTCGTGGCGCAGTGGGTCCTGGCCGCTCTGGGTCAGCGGAGTCCGAGCTTGCGGCTGCAGGCGGGCCAGGCGCCCCAGCCGACGTCGGCGAGGATCTTCTCGGCGACGACGATCTGCTGCTCGCGGGTCGCCTGGTCGGCGGTCGGCGCGAACTCGGTGCCGCCGTAGTTGCGCCACGTCGAGCCGAGCATCTGCAGGCCGCCGTAGTAGCCGCTGCCCAGGTTGATCGCCCAGTTGCCGCCCGACTCGCAGTACGCCACCTTGTCCCACACCGAGCCCTCGGCGACGGCTGGGGCAGCTGCCGGAGCCGCCGCCGGCTGTGCCGGTTCCTGCAAGAAGGCCTCGGCCGCCGCCGGATCCTGGGCGTGCCAGGCCTGCCAGTGCTGCACCTCCTCGGGGGTGCAGGCGCCGAGCACGCCGATGCTTGCTGCGACGGCGACGGCCGCCGTCAGGATCCGCTTGCGGGTCATGGGGCCGGCACGGTAACGCAATCGTCACATAGATGGCGCGCGGGTGACGGGTGTTACGTCCCGAGGTCGCCGTCTCGGAAGTGTCGCCGGCACAGCAACTCATAACGCACGGCATCGCCGAAGAGCGGCTCGCCGGGCAAGCGGGCGGTGTCGCCGACGACGACGGTCTCCCCCTCGTACGTCACCTCACCGTTGACGACGCGGGCGTTGTGCGTCGCCCGCGCGCCGCACCAGCACCGGGCCTCGACCTGCAACGGCACCCGCTCGTCGGCGATCTCCAGCAGCCGCCGCGTGCCGTCGAACAGGTGGCCACGGAAGTCGGTGATCAGCCCGAACGCGTACACCTCGACCTCCAGCTCGTCGACCACTCGGGCCAGCTGGTCGCACTGCTTGACGGTGTAGAACTGCGCTTCGTCGCACACGAGGTAGTGGATCGGCCAGTGCCGCACGCACAGCTTGTGCAGGTCGATGTCGGGCGTGACGTCGATCGCCGGCGCCGCCACCCCGAGCCGGCTGGTGACCTGATCGCCCTCGCGGTCGAGGCACGTGAGCAACAGCCCGTACAGGTCGCGGCTCGACAGGTTGTGGTGGATCTGCAGGGCGAACGTGCTCTTGCCCGAGCCCATCGTGCCGAAGCTGAAGCGCAACGTCGCCATGCCGGCGGGCGACGCTAGCGGTGCCCCGCCCGACACGGCGTCGAGGTCACGACGAGCGACGCGCGGGGTGGAGCCGCGCGCCGCTCGTCGCGGGTCCGCCAACTCAGTTCAGCTGGCTTCCTTGATCGGCACGCCGTCGGCGCCGATCACGTACCACTTCTCGCCGGAGTCCTGGCCGTTGACGTCACCGGGCGCGGCGTCCTGGATGAACGTGTACAGCGGCCAGCCGCCGTACGTCGCCTGCTGGGTGCCGTCCGGGCGAGCAGCCATGCCGAGCTTGGATGCGTCGACACCCGTGCCGGCCGTCGCCGGGCCGGCCAGTGCCGGCCACGCGGCGAGGCACTTGTCCACGCACGTGCTGGGGCCCTGGTTGTCGGGCATGAACATGTACAGCGTCATGCCCTTGCCGTCGACGAGGATCTTGCCGAGCGACGAATCGGCGATGGCGACGGCGCCGGACGCGCTGGCCGCGCCGCCCGAGGCCGCCGTGGTGGCGGTGGCGCCCGCCGTCGTCGGCGCCGGGCCATACCCGCCGGAGTCAGCCGCCGCCGCGGTCGTGGTCGACGCAGCCTTGGCGGCGGTGGTGGTGGGGGCGGCGGCGGTCGTCGCCGACGCGGCAGCGGTCGTGGCCGACGCGGCCGCAGCCGTGGTGGCCGACGAGCTGTCGTCGTCGTCGCCGCAGGCTGCGGCGCCGATCAGGAGCACCACGCTCGCCAGGCCGAGCAGGGTGCGGGATGATGTGCGCTTCACGGGGCGCCTCCGTTCACGAAGAGGACAGGACGACGGGAGATACGCACGAATCGTCGAAACGGATTGCACACCGACGCAATCCGGGCACCGGGGCCGGACGTAGTAGGTGGTGTGCCGGTCCCCCACCACGCCGAGCTGGCCGACGATGCGCTCGTCGCCGGGCTCGCCGTCGAGGACGCCGATGCGGCGACCGCGTTCGTGCGGCGGTTCCAGGCGAAGGTGTTCGGCATGGCGGTGTCGGTCACCCGGGATCCGACCCTCGCCGATGACGTCGCCCAGGAGGCGTTCCTGCGGGCGTGGCGTTCGGCGTCGACGTACGACAGCGTGCGGGGATCGGTCGCGGCGTGGCTGCTGACGATCACCCGCAACGTGGCGATCGACGCCGTGCGGGCGCGCCGGTCGGTGCCGGCGCTCGACGACGAGCTCGATCGCTTGCTGCAGTCGACGCTCGGCGCCGACACCCACGCCGACGTCACGGGTGAAGCTGCGGCGACTCGGGCCGAGGCGTCGCGCGTGGTGGCCCGGCTCGCCAACCTGCCCCGAGAGCAGGCGCGCGCCGTCGTGCTGGCCGTGTTCGGTGGCTGCACGGCCGAGGAGATCGGGGCGCGCGAGGGCATCCCGCTCGGGACGGCGAAGACGAGGATCCGCACCGGGCTGCGCCGGCTGCGGCAGGCAGAGGGGCTGCCGGCGACGGCAGCGGCGGCGGACACGGAGGACGGGCGTGAACAAGGGACGTGACGAGCACCTGGGCGACGACGTCGTCGAGCTGGTCCTCGGGACCGTCGACGGCGATCGGCGGGCGCGCATGGCGGCGCACGTGTTGCGCTGCGCGACGTGCCGCCACGAGTACGACGAGCTGGCGGCCACGGTCGAGGACCTCCTGCCGGCGGTCCCCGGGGCGCAGCCGCCGATCGGCTTCGACGAACGGGTGCTGGCCCGCCTGCCCGTCGCCACGCCGGCGCCGGCGTCGCCCACGAGTCGGCGGCGCTGGTGGCTGTGGACGGCCGTCGCGGCGGCGGCCGTCATCGCGCTGTTCGTGCCGTTCGCCATCTGGAACAGCCGCGACGACGGGGACGCCGGCGAGGTGGCCACGCTGCACCTGTCCCGGGACGGCACCGCCGTTGGCACGGTCTCGGTCAGCGAGCTCGATGGTCGAGGGGTGATGGTCGTGGCGCTCGTCGGTGCACCGGAGGACGTGTCGTACTACTGCCGCATCCGCTTCGCAGACGGGTCGAGCGTGGAGTCCGAGAGCTGGCCGGCGGGCAACGGCGCCTGGATCGTGCCGCTCGACGACACCCACGAGGTGACCAGCGTCGACGTCCTCCCCGACGGCACCGAGAAGGTCTGGTCCGCCGCCAGTTTCAGCTGACCCCATCCGAGGGTTTCGCTCCATCGGAGGGTTTGCTGCGGGGGCCACCCGCACGAAACCCTCGGATGCGTCGAAACCCTCGGATGGCGCCCCCGCTACCGGAGCATTCCTTGGACGGTCTCGATGGTGTCGGCGGCGGCGGGTGACTTGTCCTCGCGGTAGCGGCGGACGCGGGCGAAGCGCAGGGCGACGCCGCCGGGGTAGCGCGTCGAGGCCTGGACCCCGTCGAGGGCGATCTCGACGACGAGCTCCGGCCGCACGTGCACGATGTAGCCCGACTCGGTGCCGACCTCGAGCTGCTGGAGGCGGTCGGTCTGCCAGCGCAGCAGCTCGTCGGTCAGGCCCTTGAACGTCTTGCCGACCATCACGAACGCGCCGTCGACGCCCCGCGCCCCGAGGTGCAGGTTCGACAGCCACCCGGTGCGGCGACCGTGACCCCACTCGGCAGCCAGCACGACCAGATCGAGGGTGTGGACGGGCTTGATCTTGCGCCACGCGCCGCCGCGACGACCGGCGTCGTACGGGGCGTCGAGCGCCTTGACCATGACCCCCTCGTGGCCGGCGCCGACAGCCTGGTCGAGGAAGGCCGCGGCCTCGGCGGGGTCGGCGGTGACGATCGACGGCAGCCGGGCCCCGGCCGGCACGACGGATGCGAGCAGCTCGCGCCGGATCGCCAGCGGTTCGTCGACGACCGGCGCCCCACCGGCATGGAGGACGTCGAAGAAGTACGCCGTCAATCCGTGCCCACGGCCGGTCGGGGCATCCGCACCGAAGTCGCCCATCGTGTCCTGGAACCGCCGGGGCAGGCCGTCCTCGGACACGCCGAGCGCCTCCCCATCGAGCACGAGGTCGCCACCCGGCAGCCCGGACACCAGCTCCGCCACGGCGCCGAGGCGGTCGGTGATCTCGTTGAGGTTGCGGGTGAAGATGCGCACGTCGCCGTCGTGGCGGTGGACCTGGATGCGCGCGCCGTCCAGCTTCCACTCGACCGACGCCGGTCCCGTCGCCTCCAGCGCAGCCGCCACGTCGGGGGCGGGCGACGCCAGCATCGGCTGCACCGCCCGACCCGGCACCATCCCGACGGCCGCCAGCGCATCGACACCCCCCGTGAGCGCAGCGACGGCGGTGGCACCGAGATCGCCGGCGAGCATGTGGGCCCGCCGGACGGCGGCGATCGGCACCCCAGCAGCCTTGGCCACGGCGTCGACCATCACGCCGTCCAGCGCTCCTTGGCGCAGCTCGCCCGAGAACATCTTCCACAGCAGGTCCTGCTCGGCCTCGGTGGCCCGTCCGAACACGTCACCGAGCAGCGCCCGCCGGGCGGCACCGACGCCCGGGCCCGACATCCCGGCCAGCCGGGAGACCGCGTCGTCGACCTCCAGGACCGTGAGCGACGGCGTCGCGGCCGGCTCGGGCCGCACGTCGCGCAGCGTCGCCCAGCCGATGCCGATGCGGCCCTGCCGCAGGGCGCCAGTGAGCACGCCCACCGCAACGGGCACCTCGGCGGGCGCCAGGCGGCGCAGCAGATCGGCCAGCAACGCCGCCTTCTCACCCCGCTTCGACGTCGCCGCCAGCGCCCGTGACGCGTCGGCCAGCTCGACGAACAACACGGCTCGTCACGGTACGTCCCCTTGCGGAAGGCCGGCGCTACGGTGTCGTGAACAGGAGGGGGACGGCAACGACGCCGACCTGCACAACATGACCGACACTCTTCAACCAGGGACGGATGCTCACGGGGCCACCACGACGCTCGACCGGGTGGTCGTGCGCTTCGCGGGCGACTCCGGCGACGGCATGCAGCTCACGGGCGACCGCTTCACGTCCGTCAGCGCATCGTTCGGCAACGACCTGTCGACGCTGCCGGAGTACCCGGCCGAGATCCGCGCCCCAGCCGGCACGGTGCACGGCGTCTCCAGCTTCCAGGTCCAGATCTCGGATCACCCGATCACGACGCCGGGCGACGAGCCCAACGTCCTCGTGGCGATGAACCCGGCCGCCCTGCGCGCCGACCTCGACCGCCTCGAGCAGGGCGGCACGCTGATCGTCAACGAGGACGCCTTCGACGAGCGCAACCTCGAGAAGGCCGGCTACCACGACGGCAACGGCGGCACGGTGAACCCGCTCGACGACGGCAGCCTCAAGGGCTACCGGGTCATCCGGGTGCCGATGACGTCGCTGACCAAGGAGGTCTGCGGCCCCCTCGGCGTGAAGCCGCGCGACGCCGAGCGCTCCAAGAACTTCTTCGCCCTCGGCCTGGTGTCGTGGATGTACACCCGTCCCACCGACGAGACGATCAGCTGGATCGAGAAGCGCTTCGCCACCAACGAGCAAGTGCTGATGGCCAACCGGGCTGCCTTCATCGCCGGCTACAACTTCGGCGAGACCACCGAGGCTGTCGGCCACCGCTTCGAGGTGCGCCCGGCGACCCTGCCGGCTGGCGAGTACACGAGCATCACCGGCAACACCGCCCTGGCCTGGGGCATCGTCGCCGCCGGCCAGCTGGCCAAGCTGCCGGTCACGCTCGGCAGCTACCCGATCACGCCGGCGTCGGACATCCTCCACGAGCTGTCCAAGCACAAGCAGTTCGGCATCCGCACGGTCCAGGCCGAAGACGAGATCGCGGCGTGCGGCATGGCCCTCGGCGCCGCCTTCGCCGGCCACCTCGGTGTCACGACCACCAGTGGCCCCGGCCTGATGCTCAAGGGCGAGACGATCTCGCTGGCCATCTCCACCGAGCTGCCGCTGCTGATCGTCGACATCCAGCGCGGTGGCCCCTCGACCGGCCTGCCGACGAAGACCGAGGCCGCCGACCTGAACATCGCCCTGTTCGGGCGGTCCGGCGAGGCGCCGTTGCCGGTCGTCGCGGCCTACAGCCCGGTGCACTGCTTCGAGGCCGCCATCGAGGCCGCCCGCATCGCCATCAAGTACCGCACCCCGGTGATCCTGCTCTCCGACGGGTACCTGGCCAACGGCTCCGAGCCGTGGCAGCTGCCCGACGTCGAGTCGCTGCCCGACATCTCGGTGCCGTTCGCCACCGAGCCCAACCACACCGACGCCGAGGGCAACCCCGAGTTCTGGCCCTACCTGCGCGACGCCGACACGCTGGCCCGCCCGTGGGCGATCCCGGGCACGCCGAAGCTGATGCACCGCATCGGCGGCATCGAGAAGGAGGGCGACGGGAGCGGCAACATCTCCTACACGCCCGAGAACCACCAGAAGATGGTCGATCTCCGGGCGGCCAAGGTCGCCGCCGTCGCCGCCGACATCCCCCCGCTCGAGATCGTCGGTGACGAGGACGCCGAGCTCTGCATCCTCGGGTGGGGTTCGACGTTCGCCGCCATCGACGCCGCCGTCCAGCGCCGTCGGCGCAACGGCCGCAAGGTCGCGTGGGTCCACATCACCCACCTCAACCCCCTGCCCAGAGACCTCGGTGACGTCCTGCGACGCTTCCCGAAGGTGCTCATCCCCGAGCTCAACAAGGGTCAGCTGGCCCGGGTCATCAGGGCCGAGTTCCTGATCGACGCCCGCTCGCTGTCGAAGGTGCAGGGGTTGCCGTTCACCACCCGCGAGATCGAGGACGCCATCGAGAAGGAGCTGGCACGATGACCGACACCGCCGTCCCCCTGACGACGAAGAAGGACTGGACCTCCGACCAGGAGGTCCGCTGGTGCCCCGGCTGCGGCGACTACGGCATCCTGCTCGCCGTCCAGCAGCTGATGCCCGACCTCGGCGTGGCGCCGGAGAACACGGTGTTCATCTCCGGGATCGGCTGCTCGAGCCGCTTCCCGTACTACATGAACACCTACGGGATGCACTCGATCCACGGTCGCGCCCCGGCGATCGCCACCGGCGTGGCCGTCGCCCGCCCCGACCTCGACGTGTGGGTCATCACCGGCGACGGTGACGGCCTCTCGATCGGTGGCAACCACCTGATCCACGCCCTGCGGCGCAACGTCAACCTGACGATCTTGCTGTTCAACAACCGGATCTACGGCCTGACGAAGGGCCAGTACTCGCCCACGTCCGAGATCGGCAAGGTCACCAAGTCGACGCCGATGGGATCGGTCGACCCGCCCTTCAACCCGCTCGCCGTGGCCCTCGGTGCCGAGGCCAGCTTCGTGGCCCGCACCCACGACCTCGACCGCAAGCACATGATGGAGACGTTCAAGGCCGCCCACGACCACCGCGGCGCCTCGTTCGTCGAGATCTACCAGAACTGCAACGTCTTCAACGACGGCCAGTTCAACGAGATCACCAAGAAGCAGGCGCGCGACGAGATGATGATCGACCTGGTCCACGGCCAGCCGATCCGCTTCGGCGAAGGCGGCCACCGCGGCGTCCAGATGGGTGCCGACGGCCAGCTCCGCCTCGTCGAGGTCGCCGACGTCGGCGAGGACGCGCTGCTCGTCCACGATGCCCAGCGCGGCGACCCGAGCCTGGCGTTCGCCCTGGCCCGGCTCAACACCGACGACCACTCGCCGACGCCGTTCGGGGTCTTCCGCGCCGTCGAGCGCCCCGAGTACGCCACGGCGATCGGCGCCCAGCTGGCCCAGTCCGTCGAGCGCAAGGGTCCCGGCGATCTCGCCGGCGCTGCTGCGGTCCAACGGCACGTGGCAGGTCGCCGGCTCGAACTGACCGCGTCGCGATGCCACGCGCCGGCCGGCATCGTCGGATATCCTCCGGCGGTCACCTCGGCACTGTTGGGTCCCGCGGCGACGGTCATTGTCCTACCTCCCGTCCACGAGGCCGATGAGCACCTACGAACTCCGAGCCAGGCGAGCCACGCCGCGACCCGAGCGGTCTCGCGAGGCGCGCCTGACCATCGCGGTGGTCGTCGGCACCCTGCTCGCGCTGGGAGCCATCGGCATCGTCGCCGCGACCCGCAACACGAGCGGCGGGGGCGGCATCACCAGCCTCGGCGCCGTCGCGCCGACCTCGACGGCCGCGCCGGCCGCAACCGCGGCCCCGGTCGCCTCGACCCCGCCGACCTCGGCACCCGTCCCCGATGCGGCCACGGCGAGCGCCGATCCGGCCGCCGCGGCTGCGGGCATGTCCACCGAGGGTGATCTCGTCGACGCCACCACGGCCGACTGCACGATCAAGGCGATGAAGCTGGCGATGGGCGACAGCGGGTCCGACGTGACGTGCCTGCAGCAGGGGCTCGTCAACGCCGGCCACACGACGGTCGCCGTCAACGGCACGTTCGACGGGCCGACCTACGAGGCCGTGCGCGCCGTGCAGACCGAGCGTGATCTCTTCGTCGACGGCATCGTCGGTCGCGAGACCGCCATCTCGCTCAACGTGTGGCCCGACGAGCAGTCGTTCGTGGTCCACACCCCGGCCCCGGCGCCCGGTGCCCAGGACGCCATGGGCTACGCGCTGTCGTCGGTGGCGTCGACCGGCGCCGACGCCCCGCCGCTGCCCGAGAACTCCGGCTCCGGGCGACGCATCGTGTACGACCGCCGCGGCCAGCGGGTGTGGGCGGTCGGCGAGGACGGCCAGATCATCCGCTCCTACCTGGTGTCGGGCAGCAAGTACGGCAACGAGCAGCCGGGCGTGCACAAGGTGTACAGCAAGTCGGAGATGTCGACGGCCTGGAACGGCCGGGCCTTCCTCCCGCTGATGGTGCGCTACCAGAAGACGGCGATCGGCGCGATCGGCTTCCACGCCATCCCGATCCACCGCAGTGACGGCACCGACTACATGACCGAGGCCGAGCTCGGCACCCGCCTCTCCGGCGGCTGCCAGCGCCAGGCGAACGCCGACGCCAAGTTCATGTGGGACTTCGCGTCGGTCGGCACCACCGTCGTCGTCACCTGAGCCCTGCGGGCACACGTTCACACGGCCGGAACAGTCTCGTCACATCGCCCCGGCACCATCGTTGCATGGGCATCGATCTGCCGTTCCTCCTCGCGGCGCCTGGGCATCCCAGCCTCGACGGCGCGGTCGTGCGGTTCTGTGACGACCTGCGGGCCGAGACCCGCTGGTTCGGCCGCAAGGCCGACGACGCGGCGCGGCCGTCTGCCGCGCTCGTCCGGCGCCTCGCCGCCGACGGTCCGGGGATCCGCATCGGCGCCATCCACGACGGCGAGCTGATCGGGCTCGCCCGCATCGACCTCATCCGAGCCCAGCGGTGCCGAGCTCATCGTCGCCGTCGCCGCGTCGTGGCGCCGCAGAGGCGTCGCCCTGGCCCTCGGCCGAGACGTCGTCGCTCGCGCCCACGCCAGTGGCATCCCCCGCATCGTGATGCGGACGAGCTACCGCGGGTCCGAGCTGCGCGACCTCGGCGCCAGCCTGGGGTTCCAGGTCGTCGATCTCGGGCAGGGGCGCGTCGACCTGGTCCGTGTCCTCGCGCCGCAGCGCCAGACCGCCTGACGAGGTCGGTCAGGGCGCCGCGCAGAGGTCGCCGCCGACGAGGGCGGCCCCGTCGAGGTGCACCGTGAGCGGCCCCAGTGGCGGGTGCCGGAGCACGAGCCAGTCGTCGGTCGGTCACCTCGACGCACACGGCAGGGTCGGTGCGCCAGAACGCCGAGCCGCGCACGCGCAGCGTGACGTCGCCGGGCCCGGTGACGTCGAGGTCGATGGTGTCGGCGTCGATGCCGCGCACGGTGGCCGGCCCGTCGACGAGACCGGGCGAGTCGACGACCTCCCACACCCGCCAGTGCGGGTTCGACCAGACCTCGCGGAGGAACGGCAGGTCCGCGGCGAGCAGCGCCGCCTCCTGCGTGCCGGCGCCGTCGAGCGGGGCGTCGGGCAACGCCACCCGTTCGACGCCCTCGTCGCGCAACCAGTCGTGGAACCGGGCGGCCGTGAGGCCCGGCTCGTAGAAGAGGTGGTTGAAGCGGATGTCGAGCTGACGCTCCCAGCCGCGGCGATCGGGAACTCGCCGGCGACGTGGGCGGCCTCCCAGTGGTGGGCGGTCGGAACGACCTCGGTGCGGTCGTCGGCGGCGCCCACGGAGTCGAGGTAGTGCATCAGCGGCACGTAGTACTCGCGCTGCGTCGACGGGTCGCGGCCGGCGCGCACGATGGCGTCGAACGCCGGCGACCACTGCCAGAACCACAGCGCGACGAGCGCGCCGAGGAGCAGCGACCGGCGCAGCGTCACCAGTGCCAGCAGCACCGGCGCGGCGGCGTACATGCCGAGCCGGGTCAGGTTGGCCCCGAGCGGCGTGGGGATGACGAAGGCGAGCAGCGCCGCCAGCGCGTACAGCACGGTGATCGTCCGCATCAGGCGATGCCGCGTCGGGAGCAGCACGACGGCGAGGCCGCTCACCGCCAGCGTGCCGAGGAGCGCCGGCCATTCGAACGGGAACGTGCCGCCCTGCGGGTACAGCACGGCGACGGCCAAGACGGGCGCCAAGGCGGCGGCCGCCAGCAGCGCGAACCGTCGCCGCTCGTGGCCCCGCTCGACCCACGACCACGCGACGTACACGATGGCGAGGAAGGCACTGACGACCGGGCTCGCCGCGGCTGTCGCCACGGTCAGCACGATGGCCGGGACCAGCCACCGGTGCTGGGCGGCGACGAGCGCGCCGAGACCGACGGTGAGGCCGAGGGCGAAGGGCATGCGACCGACGGCCACGTTGGTCACGGTGCCGGCGGCGAACCACAGCGACGCCGGCAGGCACCGGCGGCCGAGCGCACCACGGATCAGCACGTCGACGAGCACCGCCGAGACACCGGCGCTGAGCACGGCCACCGTCCAGAACCCGATCGCCGCGCCGAGCACCGGGAACAGGGCGCCGTAGCCCAGGGTGTGGTGGCCGCCGAACCACAGGTTGTTCCAGATCTGGAAGCCGTCGCGGCGGACGAGCTCGACGCGGAACAAGTGCGCCGGCAGGTCGCCACCTCGCCACCGCAGACCGATCGCGATCAGCGCCAGGGCGACCGCGACGACGCCCGGCAACAGCGCGGCGGTCCACGACGGGAACCTGCGGCGGCCCCTGCTCCCCGCGGCGGTGAGGACGGCCGTCATGTCGGTGGACTCCCCCGATCGACCACCGGGTCATGCTCGCGCGCCGCCGTCGACCGCCGGGTGCAGTTCTCAGGTTGCAGGCGCAACCGGCTCGCCGAGACGGATCCGGTCGCGATCACCGATCGCGGACCGGAACACGTCGTCGGGCAGCGCCAACGACCCACTCCCGCCGCGCACCGCGACGATGGCGCCGTCCGGGTCGCGCTCGTACACGAGCGGTTCGCCCGACGAGCTGTAGCCGGGCCCGTCAACCATCCGCAGGGTGTCGTCATCGACGACGACGAGCGGCTGGATCGACGGCATCGGGTCGTCGACCGATGGCGCCAGCCCGCAGAGCCGGCCGCCCAGCGCGACCACGTCGAACGAGCCCCACAGGGTCGTGAAGCGACCGGTGAACCGGTCGGGGTCGGCGACCGTCATGTCGTTCGGGCCGCCGTCCAGGTGCTGCTGGGCCAGCCCGACGAGCCGCACGGCCAGCGTCGCCGCGGTCTGCGCGGCACCGTCGATCGTGTTGGTGAGGACGCTGACCGCGAGGCGGTCGACCGGATCGAACCAGGTGTGGGTGATGAAGCCGGGGAACCCCCCGCCGTGGCCGAGCACCCTGCGTCCACCGAGGTCGGCGACCTGGAAGCCGAGGGCGTACTCCCCACTCCCCTCGACATCCCATTGCGTGTGCTGCATGGCCCGCTTGGCGTCGTCGGGGAAGATCCGCTCGTCGCCGAGGAAGTGGGCCGCCGCCCAACGAACGACGTCGCCGGCCGTCGACGAGAACCCGGTCGCCGCGGCCATGGCGCCCGTCGCGATGTGATCGATCGGGATGCGCTCAGCGGCGTAGCTGCGCGCCGTGTACCCGGTGGCGTGATCGTCGGCCGCCATGGGATCGATGTCGGGCGTGGTCGCCGTCAGGCCCAGCGGGTCGAGCAGGGCGGCGCGCACGTGATCGGCGTACGGCTCGCCGGTGGCCGCCTCGATCACCGCGCCGAGCAGCGAGAACCCGATGTTGGAGTACTTGAAGCGCTCGTTGCGGGCCAGCACGGCCCCGTCGTCGACCGCGATGCGGGTCAGCGTGGCGGCGTCGGGGAAGGGACGCAGCAGTTGCCAGTGGTCGCCGTCGCGGCCATCGCGGATCAGCCCGCCGCCGTGGGCCAGGAGCTCGCGCAGGGTGACCCCGGCGATCGGCGCCGTCGCCAGCGCCGGCACCCACTGCCCCACCGTGTCGTCGAGGCGCAGCACGCCGCGGTCGGCGAGGCGCACGACCGCCGTGGCCGTGAACGTCTTGGAGTGGGAGGCGATGCGGAACCGGTGGTCCGTCGTCAGCACCGTGTCCGCCGCCACGTCGGCGTGCCCATGCGCCGTCTCCAGGACGATGTCGCCCTCGTGCAACACGGCGGCCTGGATGCCGGGGATCCGATCGAGGCGCTGCCGGTAGGCCAGCCAGGTGTCGAAGTACGTGCAGGCGTCGAGCACGGCCGACCGCTGGAGGCCCATCCAGCGACCCTAGTGGGGGTCGATCGACCCCAGTCCGCAACACAGATGACGGTCGCGTTGCAGTCGCGGCGGGCGACCCACTATCGTCCCGCCCACGCTCGGGGCGGCTGCGGCTCCAGCGCCGACCACCCATGAGCGATGCCCTCCCCCACCGGCGCACCGGGCGCCCCAAGCACCGCCTGCTCGTCGTCGGGCTGGTCGTGTCGTTGGGGGCGACGATGCTCGCCGGCGCCGCCTACGCCCAGCCCGACCAGAGCGCGGCACGCAAGGCGGCCCAGGAGATCGCCGACGCCCAGGACCGCGCCAACGAGGCGGCGCGACAATGGTCGGAGGCCGAGGCGGACCTGACCCGGCTGGAGGACGAGGCCGCCCAGCTCGAGCAGGAGCGAGCCGTCCTCCAGGCCCAGGTCGACGACCTGCGCACGACGGTCGATCACGCCGCCGCCGAGCGCTTCATGGCGTCCGGCGCCGCGGGCATCCCGATCCTGACCGGCTACCAGCAGCCGCTGGACCAGCTGCGGACGGCCGAGCTGGGACGCGTCGCCGCCGGCACGTCCGACGATGCCTTCGACAAGTTCGACGTCGCCCAGCGCGACCTCCAGCGCAAGGCCGACGATCTGGCGGCCAAGCAGGACGAGGTCGCCAAGCAGCGGGTGCGCTACGAGCAGCTCGCAGCCAAGGCCAACGAGGAGGTCGAGCACCTCCAACAGGTCGAGCAGCAACGCCTCGCCGACGAGCAGATCCGCCTCGCCCTCGAAGCGCAGCGGCGCGAGGAACAGCGCCGGTTGGCCGAGCAGCAGGCCGCCGAGGCAGCACGCCAAGCAGCCGAGGAGGCCCAGCGGGCCGCAGCCCAGCAGGCGCAGGAAGAGGCGGCAGCGCGCCAGGCCGCGCAGGACCAGGCCGCCCAGGCCTCTGCGGCCCAGGCGGCGTCCGTTCCGGTGGCCAACGACGTCGCCCAGGCCCCGGCACCGACCGGCTCGCAGCGCGCCGACGACACGAGCAGTGACGCGACGAGCGGCGGCGAGGCGATCACCGCCCAGCCGGTCTCGGTCGCCCCGGCCAACCCCGGGATGCTCTGCCCGGTCCAGGGCCCGTCCGCCTTCAGCGACACGTGGGGCGACGGTCGGCCCGGCGGTCGCCACCACGAGGGCGTCGACATGATCTCCCCGCACGGCACGCCGCTCGTCGCCGTCGCCGATGGCGACGCCCGCTACTGGACCAACAGCGAGGGTGCCCTCGGTGTGTCCCTGACGGCCGACAACGGGACCCGCTACTACTACGGCCACCTCTCGTCGTACGAGGGATCTGACGGCCGGAAGTCGGCCGGTCAGCTCATCGGCTACGTCGGCTCGACCGGCCGCACCACGGTGAACCACCTCCACTTCGAGGTCCACCCGGGCGGCGGGGCGGCCGTGAACCCGTATCCGTACGTCCGCAACGCCGGCTGCTGATCGCAACATGTGTGACGGACGCGGCCACATGAGTGACACCGGTTCGTAACGTGCGGCTACACTCTCGCTTCGTCATGAACCGCCGCCACTTCCGGGTGGGACGGGGAGTTGTGGTGGCCCTGGCGCTCGCCGCCGCGATCCCGGTCGCCCTGCCCACGTCTGCCTCCGCCGATCCGATCAGCGACCAGAAGGCACTCGTCGCCAACGTGACCGACCAGCTCGAGGCGCTCGAGCAGCAGTCGGACATCCTCGCCGAGAACCTCGTGACGGCGCTCGACGAGAAGACGCAGCTCGACGCCCAGGTGGCCGCGGCCGAGCAGAAGGTGGCCACCCAGCAAGCGGCCGTCGACGCCCTGCGCGGGCAGCTCTCGCAGGTCGCCGTGCAGGCGTACATGGGCGCCGGCACCAGCTCGTCGAGCCCGATGTTCAACAGCTCGGCAGACGTCACCGACAGCCTCGCTCGCGATCAGCTGGCGCGGGTCGCGATGAGCGCTGGCGCGGCGACCACCGACCAGTTCGAGGAAGCGGTCAAGCAGCTCGAGGCCGAACAGCAGGCGCTGGACGACGCCCGCACCGCGGCGGCCGCCAAGGCCGAGCAGATCACGTCGGACAAGGCGGCGACCGACAAGCAGACCGCCGAGTACACCAAGGCCCGGGCCGACGCCGAGGCGAAGCTCGGCAAGCTCGTCCAGGAAGAGGAGGAGCGGCGAGCCCGCGAGTCCTACGAGAAGCTCCAGCGGGCCGCCGAGGCAGCGGCGGCGCAGCAGCGGGCTGCTGCCCAGCAGGCCGCCGCCCAGCAGCAACAGCAACAGGACGCCCGCGCCGCCGGCGCCAACACGGCCACCGCGACCGCCTCCGCACCAGCTGCCCAGGCCAGCGCCAAGCCGGCCAAGCCGGCCAAGGCGCAGGCCGTCGCCGCCAGCGTGCCGGCGGCTGCCACGCAGTCGATCCCCGCGGCGTCGTCACGAGCGGGGACCGCCGTCAACGCCGCGATGAGCCAGCTCGGCGTGCCCTACGTCGGCTACCAGGCATCTCCGGGGGTCGGCTTCGACTGCTCCGGGCTCACGTCATGGGCGTGGGGCCAGGCCGGCGTCGGCCTGCCGCACCAGTCCCGGGCCCAGTTCGGCAGCCTGCCGCACGTGCCGATCGAGGCCGCCCAGCCCGGCGACCTGCTGTTCTTCTACTCGCCGATCAGCCACGTGTCGATGTACATCGGTGGCGGTCAGCAGATCCACGCCCCGGCCACCGGTGACGTCGTGAAGGTCGTCCCGGTCAACTGGGGCAAGGTCGTCGGCGTCGGCCGTCCCGGCTGACGTCGGTCCCGGCCTCACCCCACCGCCTGCCACTACTGTCGATCGCGCCTGCTGACGTCGGGCACCAGGAGTTGAGTTGGCAGAGAAGATCGCAGGCAGCGCGCCGTTCAGGCAGGTCGACCCGCTGATCGCTGCGCCGCCGACGGCGGTCGCCGCCGAGCGCTTCTCGCTCCCGCCGATCGGCTTCCGACCGGACATCGAGGGCCTGCGGGCGATCGCCGTCGTGCTCGTCGTGCTGTTCCACGCCGACCTCGGTCCGTTCAGCGGCGGGTTCATCGGCGTCGACGTGTTCTTCGTCGTGTCCGGGTTCCTGATCACCTCGCTCCTGCTCGGCGAGGTGTCCCGCACCGGCACCGTGTCGCTGCCGAACTTCTGGGCCCGCCGGGCCCGCCGTCTGATCCCGGCCTCGTGCCTGGTCGTGGCGGCGACGCTCATCGCCGCCCAATGGCTGTACGACCCGCTGCTGCTCGGCGACCTGGCGCGCGAGGCGGTCGCGGTGTGCGGGTTCTTCGTCAACTACGTGTTCGCCTGGCGCGAAGCGCACGGCGACGGCGGCTACTTCGACGCCGACATCGCCAAGTCACCGCTGCTCCACTTCTGGTCGCTCGCCGTGGAGGAGCAGTTCTACCTGCTGTGGCCACTGCTCATCTGGACGCTGGCCCGCTTCGCCCGCCGCCTCCGCCACGAGCTCACGATCGTCATCGGCGGCCTGTGGGTGCTCAGCGCTGCGGCGTGCGTGTGGCTGACCAACAACAACACGCCGTGGGCCTTCTACTCGCTGCCGGCACGGGCGTGGGAGCTGCTGACCGGCGCCCTGCTGGCGATCTCGATCGCCAGCCTGCGCAACCTGCCCCGTCGCTTCGTCGTGCCGATGGCGGTCGCCGGGCTGCTCGCCGTGATCGTCGCCGCCATGGTCTACGACTCCGGGACGACCTTCCCGGGGTACGCGGCGGCGGTCCCGGTCTTCGGCACCGCCCTCGTGATCGCCGCCGGCAGCAGCGTCCAGGCGCCGGCGGTGCTGCGTGACGTCCTCGGCGCCCGCTGGATGCTGTGGATCGGCCAGCGGTCGTACGCCATCTACCTGTGGCACTGGCCGGCGCTCGTGCTCATCGGCGTGACGTGGGGGCCCCTGTCGGTCGTCCAGCGCCTCGTCGTGGTCGCTGGCTCGGTGGGGCTCGCCGCCCTGTCGTACCGCCTCGTGGAGAACCCGGTCCGCCACTCGCCGTGGTTGGCCTCGCGCCCCAGCCGCAGCCTGGCCACCGGGTTCTCGCTGCTCCTCGTGACCGCGCTCGTCGGCGGGCTGCTGCTCGCCAACCCCCCTGAGCAGAGCGCCGGCGGCGAGGCGGCGACCTTGACCCTGCCGAGCGCCGGGCTCGGGACGCCGACGGCGAGCGACGAGGCCGTCCCGACCACCGTCGCGCCGACATCGGCGGCCTCGACGGTCGCACCCACCACCGCTGCGGCCGCGGCCGCCTCGTCGGCGGCCAGCACGACAGCGGCGACCACGACGACCAGCGCCGCCCCGCCGACGACGCCGGCGGCCGCCGGTCCTGGGCTCGCCGAGCTCATCGCGCTGCAGCAGGCGAACCTGGAGCAGGGGCTGACGACGCAGGAGGTCCCCTCGAACCTGCACCCGAGCCTGTCCAGCGTGCGGGGCGACCTGCCGGCCATCTACGACCACGGGTGCGTGCTCGACCCCGGCCAGGCCCATCCCCCGGACTGCGTCTACGGCAACCCCGATGGGGCCGTCACGGTGGCCATCCTCGGCGACTCCCACGCCGCCCACTGGTACCCGCCGCTGGAGGCCATCGCGACCGCCCACAACTGGCGCCTGCTGTACTTCTCGAAGAAGGGGTGCCCGCCGTCCGAGCAGCCACTGCGCAACGCGCTGGCCAACCGGGAGTGCACGCCATGGCGCGACGAAGCACTGGCCAAGATCACCGCCGCCCGCCCCAACCTCATCATCCTCACCGGCTACCACTACGCCACGGCGAGCGGTGGCGTGGGCGACGACATCTGGCGCGACGGGATGACCTCCACGCTGACCAAGCTCGGCGACCTCACCCCGAACGTCGTGATCCTCGGCGACACCCCGACGGAGAACGCCGACGTGCCGCAGTGCCTGTCGGGCCACCTGCGGTCGGTCCCGGCGTGCGTCAGCCCCCGCAGCTACAGCGTGCGCAGCCCACGGCTGCAGGTCGAGGCCCAGCTCGCCGCCCAGTTCGGAACGGCAACGATCGACACGAGTGACTGGCTCTGCACGCAGCAGGCCTGCCCGGTCATCATCGGCGACCTGCTGGTCTATCGCGACCGCAACCACATGACGCCCGACGCGTCGATGTCGCTGGCGCCGTTGCTCGAGGCCGCGCTCGTCCCGCTCGTCAAGTGAGTGCGTCGACGCGGCGCGGCCTCGGCCTGCTGGCGCTCGCCGGCCTGGCGCTCTGCGGATGCGACGGTGGCAGCGCCGCCGCGCCGCCGTCGACCGTCGCCGAGATCACGTCCACCGCGCCGGCCACCACCTCCACCTCCGTCGTGACCGCGCCGCCGTCCACCGCGGCGCCGACGACCGCCGCGCCGACCACGTCCACGTCCACGTCCACGACGACGACGTCGACGTCGACGACGGAGCCGCCGCCGCCGGCGAGCACCGTGCCACCGGCACCGCACACGTCGTGCACGTCGGTCGTGCACATCGGCGACTCGACGTCGGTCGGGATGATGTCTTCGGCGTTCGTCGAGGACCCTGCGTTGCGCCTCGACGCGCAGTACGCCGCCGTCGGGGCGACCGACTTCCGCAACGAGATCTCCGGCGCCCGCTCGATCGTCGAGCGCCTCAAGGGCCAGCTCAACGCCGACGAGGTCGCGCAGCAGCTGCGCGCCAGCGGCTACCACGGCTGCTGGGTGCTCGCCCTCGGCACCACCGATGCGGCCAACATCGCCGTCGGGTCGCGCGTGTCGGCCGCCCAGCGCATCGACCGCATGATGGCGGTCATCGGCGACGACCCGGTGCTGTGGGTCGATGTCAAGACGCTCGTCGCGGACGGCGCGTGGTCGAACCCGCACATGCAGGCGTGGAACCTCGAGCTCGTCGCGGCGACCACGCGCTACCCGAACCTGCGGCTCTACGACTGGGCGTCGGTCGTTGCCGACGACTGGTTCCAACGCGACCGCATCCACTACACGTCGACCGGCTACACCGAGCGGGCCCGGCTGATCGCCGAAGCCCTCGCCGCGGCGTATCCGGGCTGACCCGGACGGCCGCCGCCGATCGAGTTGGCAGAGCTGACGCGCTCGTGTTCTCGTAATTACGACTTGTCAGGTCAGGATTACTCTGCATAGGGTGACCGTCATGTCCGCCCCCACCGACCTGCGACTCGACGTCCGCCCGCTGTCCGGCTGGACCGGCGCCGAGATCCACGGCATCGACATCGCCCAGCCGCTGGCGCCCGACGTGGTCGCCGCCATCCGCCAGGCCCTGCTGCAGTGGAAGGTCGTGTTCTTCCGCGATCAGGCGCTCGACCACGCCACCCAGATCCAGTTCGGCCGGGCGTTCGGCGACGTCACGCCGGGCCATCCGTACGAGGGCGACGTGGCCCCGGCCGAGCACCCCGAGATCCACACCGTGTCACCGAAGGCGTACGACGCCCGCTACGGCCGCAACTACCGCGCCCGCGAGGGCGTCAACGGGCCGGGCTGGCACGCCGACGTGACGCCCCTGATCAACCCGCCGTCGCACTCGATCCTGCGGGCCGAGGCCGTGCCCGCCTACGGCGGCGACACCCAGTTCACCAACGTCGCCGCGGCCTACGCCGGCCTCTCCCCCATCGTCCGCTCGTTCATCGACGAGCTGCGCGCCGAGCACCGCTTCGGCGCCACCCGCAGCGCAGCCCGCGCCAACGAGCGCATCGCCGACTGGGTCCGCGAGAAGCCGCTGGCGTCGATCCACCCCGTCGTGCGGGTCCACCCCGAGAGCGGCGAGCGGGTGCTCTACGTCAACCCGTCGTTCACCACCGAGATCGTCGACCTGTCGCCACGCGAGAGCCGCCACGTGCTCGACCTGCTGTTCGCCGAGCTGGCCCGGCCCGAGTACACGGTGCGCTTCAAGTGGGAGCCCGGCTCGGTGGCCTTCTGGGACAACCGCGCCGCGCTGCACCTCGCGCCGCGCGACTTCGCGCACGTCCCGGGCGACCGCATCCTGCACCGCATCACGCTCGTCGGCGACGTGCCGGTCGGCATCGACGGACGCCCGTCGACGCCGCTCGAGGGCGAGCCCTTCCTGGCGGCCTGATGACATCGTTGATCGAGCCCGGCACGGTCGTCGACGAGGCGGCCCGGATCGGCGACGGAGCAGCTGCCCCGCTGCGGCTCGTCGACCCGACCCGCGCCGGCCGCGGGATCCGTCGCCGGCACCGCCGGGTCCCGCGGTCGGTGCAGCGCCTCGTCGGGCCGCTGCTCATCATCGTCGCCTGGCAGTTGGCGTCGACGCTGGGGATCTTCGACCCCGACACGATCCCCTCGCCCGGCTCGGTGCTGGCCGCTGCTCGCGAGCTCATCGCCGACGGCAAGCTCCAGGAGAACCTGATCGTGAGCCTCGGTCGGGTCGTCAAGGGCCTCGCCCTCGGCATCGCCTCCGGGACCGTGCTCGCCGTGCTCGCCGGCCTCAGCCGCGTCGGCGAGAACGTCATCGACACCAACATGGAGGTCGTCCGGGCGATCCCGACGTTCGCCCTCGTCCCGATCCTCATCGTGTGGTTCGGCATCGGCGAGGAGCCGAAGGTCGTGCTGATCGCCGTCACCGTGACGGTGGCGATCTACATCAACACCTACGCCGGCATCCGCAACGTCGACGCCGGGCTCGTCGAGGCGGCGCGCACGTTCGGCGTGCGCAACTGGGAGCTCGTCCGCCGCGTCGTCCTGCCCGGAGCGCTGCCCGGGTTCCTCGTCGGGCTGCGCCTGGCGCTCACCGGCGCCTGGCTGGCCCTGATCTTCGCCGAGTCGGTGAACGCACCGAGCGGCCTCGGGCGGATGATGTCCGACGCCCGCGACCGCTTCCAGCTCGACGTCATCTTCGTGCTGATCGGGGTCTACGCCACGCTCGGCCTCTGCTCGCACGCCCTCGTCCGGTTCCTCGAGGCCCGGCTGCTCACGTGGAGGCGGGCCTATGACGGTGGCTGACGCCCCGGCCGTCACCAGCGCCGTCGTCGTCGACGGGCTGCGCAAGGCGTTCGACGACCACGTCGTCCTCGACGGACTCGACCTCCACGTGGCGCCCGGCGAGTTCGTCGCCCTGCTCGGGCGCAGCGGCTCGGGCAAGTCGACGCTGCTCCGCGTGCTCGGCGCCCTCGACGGCGACGTGATCGGGCGCGTGCTCGTGCCCGAGCGCCGGGCGATCGTGTTCCAGGAGCCGCGCCTGCTGCCGTGGCAGCGCGTGCTGCGCAACGTCATCATCGGCCTGCCGTCGTCGGCGCGCCGTCGCGGCCTCGCCGCGCTCGACGAGGTCGGACTCGCCGACAAGGCCAGCGGCGTGGCCGCGCACGCTGTCGGGCGGCGAGGCCCAGCGCGTCGCGCTGGCCCGGGCCCTCGTTCGCGAGCCCCAGCTGCTGCTGCTCGACGAGCCGTTCGGCGCCCTCGACGCCCTCACCCGCATCCGCATGCACGGCCTCCTGCAGGAGCTGTACGCCCGCCACCGCCCGGCCGTCGTCCTCGTCACCCACGACGTCGACGAGGCGATCACGCTCGCCGAGCGCGTCGTCGTGCTCACCGACGGACGCATCTCGCTCGACGTCGCCGTCGACATCCCCCACCCGCGCACCCGCAGCGCGACCGCCTTCACCGCCCTGCGCCGGCACCTGCTCGACGAGCTCGGCGTCGTCGAGACCTGATCCCCCACCACCTCACGGAAGCGACCACCATGACCTCCCGCTCGCGCGCCGCCGCGCGTCCTGCTCCCCCTCGCCGCCCTCGCCATCGTCACCGCGGCATGCGGCTCGTCCGACGACGACGACGCGGCGGCCCAGACCACGGCGCCGGCCGCCTCCACCACGGTCGCGGCACCCGCAGCGTCGACGGCCACGACGCCCGACAGCACCGCGGCGCCGACGTCGGCGGCCCCCACGACCGCCGCCGGCCCGAAGATCCCCGATGGCTACAAGCTCGTCGTCGCCGAGCAGGCCGGCGGGCAGTCGATCGGCTGGAACCTCGCCCACCAGGGCGACGACGCGCCGTACGACGTCGAGTTCGCCAACTTCAACGGCGGCACCGCGGTCATCGAGTCGGTGCTCGCCGGCGCCGCCGACATCGGGGACGTCGGCGAGGCGCCGGTGCCGATCGCCGCGGCCAACGGCAACACCAACCTCATCGTCGTCGGCTTGCGGGCGAACCCCGGCAGCAGCGGCAACTACTACCTGATCACCCAGCCCGGCAGTGAGATCAAGACCGTCGCCGACCTGCGCGGCAAGAAGGTCGCCTACCCGCCGGGCACCGGGCGGCACATGATCGTCGCCGCCATCCTGGCCGACAACGGGCTCAGCCTGGCCGATGACGTGACGCCCGTCGAGCTCGCCGGCTCGGAGGTCGCGCCGACGTTCGCCGCCGGCGCCGTCGACGCCGCCATCGTGCTCGGCTACCAGTGGTACAACCTCGGCGAGCCGCCGATCCTTGCCGATGGCAAGGGGTACAACACCGGCATCAACGCCTTGATCGTCAAGAAGGGCGCCCTCGACGACCCGGTCAAGGCGGCCGCCATCGGCGACTACGTCCGGCGCGCCGCGGCCGCCGACAACCAGGTCATCAAGGACCCCACCGAGTGGATCAAGCAGAACTACGTCGAGCAGCAGGGCCTGACGTTCGAGCAGGGCAAGGCGCTCGTCGACGACTCCGGCACCGGCGCCTACTACCCGATCGACGCCAAGTCGACGGCGCTGTTCCAGAAGGTCGCGGACGGTCTCCTCGCCACCGGCGGCATCACGACCGCCGTCGACATCTCCACGCAGCTCGACCCCCGTTACAACGACCTCGTCACGGCCCAGAACGAGGCCGACGGCATCACGCTCCCGCCGCTCTGACCGCCCATCCCCTGGAGGACCCGCCATGACCATCACCGAACCACGCGCCGACGAGCGCCTCGACGTGCGGCCCCTGGCCGGCCACGTCGGCGCCGAGATCCACGGAGTCGACATCGAGCGCGCCACTCGACGCGGCGACCGTCGACGCCATCCGCACGACGTGGCTGCGCTGGAAGGTCGTGTTCTTCCGCGACCAGCGCCTCGACCACGCCAGCCACGTCCGCTTCGCCAGCCAGTTCGGCGACCCGACGCCGGCCCACCCGCTGTTCGACAGCATCGGCGATCCTGAGCACCCGGCCGTCTACCCGGTGTTCAAGGACCGCTTCCAGGCCCGCTACGACACCAGCGGGTTCGACCACGTCGCATGGCACGCCGACGTCACCGCCGCGATCAACCCGCCGGCCGCGTCGATCCTTCGCGGCGACGTCATCCCGGCCTACGGCGGCGACACCTCCTTCGCCAGCACCGTCGCCGCCTACGAGGCGTTGTCCCCGTCGCTGCAACGCCTTGCCGACGACCTGCGCGCCGTGCACCGCTTCCGGCTCCCCGAGTCGGCGACCGACGACTACCGCCGCCGTCACGCCGCCCGCCCGCTCGTGACCGAGCACCCCGTCGTGCGGGTCCACCCCGAGACCGGCGAGCGGGCCCTGTACGTGAACCCGTCGTTCACCTCCCACCTCGTCGGCGTCTCACCGCACGAGAGCCGCCGCCTGCTCGGCCTGTTCTACGACGCCCTCGCCCTGCCCGAGCACACCGTGCGGTTCAAGTGGGAGCCCGGGAGCGTGGCCTTCTGGGACAACCGGGCCGTCGTGCACCTGGCGCCGAGCGACCACGGCCACCTCGACGGCGCCCGCTCGCTGTACCGCGTCACGCTCGTCGGCGACGTGCCGATCGGTCCCGACGGCCGACGGTCCGTCGCCATCGAAGGGGAGCCGTTCGAGGCCCTCTGATCCCGGCCGCGGTCAGGTCGTGCTGCCGCCGTCGATCGGGATGACGGTGCCGGTGACGTAGTCGGACTCCGGGCCGGCGAGGAAGCCGACGACGCGGGCGCAGTCCTCCGGCGTGCCGAGGCGGCGCTGGGCCACCGAGCGGGTCAGGCGGTCGACGCCGCCGGCCTCGAACATCGGCATCAGCCGTCCGGTGCCGATGTAGCCGGGGGCGATGCAGTTGACCTGGATGTTGTGCGGACCGAGGTCCTGGGCCAGGTACTTGGTGTACATGATGATCGCCGCCTTGGCCGCGCCGTAGTGGGCGTAGCCGCCGTCGCTGCTGGCCCGGCGGCCGGCCTGGCTGGAGACGGTGACGATCTTGCCGGCGCCCTGCTCCTTCATCGTCGGCGCCACCGCCACGCACGTGTTGACGGTGCCGTAGAGGTTGCGCTTCAGCACAGCATCGAACTGGGCGAGGTCGAGCGTCGAGGCGCGGGACTCGGCCGGCGAGCCGAGTCCGCCGCCGGCGTTGCACACGGCGATGTCGAGGCGACCCCACGCGGCGACGACGGCGTCGACGGCGGCCTGCACGGCGGCGGCGTCGGCGACGTCGGCCTCGAACTCCAGTGCCCGTCGTCCGAGGGCCTCGATCTCGAGCGCCGTCGAGTCGGCCGTCATCGCCGCCGACTCCCGCTCGAAGTCCCGGTACGACCGGGTGTCGACGTCGAGCACGGCCACGTCGGCGCCGAGCGCCGCCAGGTGCAGCGCGTACGCCCGTCCCAGCCCCCGTCCGCCGCCCGTCACCAGTGCGCATCTCCCCTGCAAGCTCATCGGGATCGGACACTACGGTCGACCAGGCAGCCGACGACAGCCGCAGGCCGAACAACGAGGAGGGCGCGCATGACGACGCAGCCACTGCAACAGGAGCGCCGGGTCGCCGACGCCATCGTGGACGTCCTGGCCGAGGCCGGCGTGCGCTACGTGCTCGGGATGCCGGGCGGCTACACGGGGCCGATCTTCTCGGGGCTCCACGAGCACCCGTCGATCCGCACGATCCAGGTGCGCGAGGAGTCGATCGGCGCCTCGATGGCCGAGGCCTACGGTCGCCTCACCGGCCAGCCGCTGGTCGTGATGGGCCAGGGCGAGTGGATCGCCGGCAACGCCGGGCAGGGCTTCCTCGAGGCGATGATGGGCTGCTCGCCGATCCTGATCCTCACCGAGATGAGCGACGGCGGGGCGTTCTCGCACCACGCGCCGTACCAGAGCGGCACCGCCGACTACGGCACGTGGGACGCCCGCAGCGCACTGGCCGGCGTGACGAAGCGGGTGATGATCAGCCACGACCCGGCGCAGGCCGTGCAGCACGTGCAGCTGGCCCTCAAGCACGCCCTCACGGGTGAGCCGGGGCCGGTGGCGGTGATCTTCCACTCCAGCGCCCTGCGCGGCAAGGTCGGACCGGAGTCCACGCCGCGCATCTACCCGACCGCCGCCTACCTGCCCCGTCCGTCCGACGCCGTCGACTCGGCGGCACTCGCCGGCGCGGTGGCCGCCCTCGACGGCGCGGCCCGCCCGGTGATCATCGCCGGCAACGGGGTGCGCGTCGGCCAGGCGTGGCCGCAGCTCGCCGAGCTGGCCTGGGCCCTCGACATCCCGATCGCCACCACGGCCAGCGGCAAGGGCGTGTTCGACGAGACCGATCCGCTCGCCGCCGGCGTGATGGGCCCGTTCGGCTGGCCGAGCGCCAACGAGGTCATCGGCGCCGCCGACGTCGTGCTCGCGGTCGGCACGAAGCTCGCCCCCCACGACACCGCCGAGGAGCACGTCGACCTCCTCGATCCGGCGCGCCAGACGCTGATCCAGGTCGACATCGAGCCGCTCAACGCGGCGTGGACGTTCCCCGCCGACCACGTCCTCGTCGGCGACGCCGGCGTCGTGCTCGACCGGCTGCGCGCCGCGTGTGCGGCGCCGTCGCGCGCCACGTCCGGCGCCGACCGGGTGCGCCGAGGCGCTCGACCGCTACGCCGAGCTCGCCGCGCCGGAGTTCTCGAACGACGAGGTGCCGATGCTCCCCCAGCGGATCATCAGCGTCCTCCACGAGGCGTTCCCCGACGACGCCACGATCACGTGCGACGCCGGCGAGAACCGGCTGTTCATGATGCACTGGTACCGCTCGAAGACGGCGCCCCGCTACCTCCAGCCGGCCGCCGGCGGGGGCATGGGCTACGCCGTGCCGGCGGCCATGGCCGCCCGGCTCGCCACCCCCGATCGTCCCGTGCTGGCGGTCTGCGGCGACGGCGGCTTCGCCATGTCGATCCACGCCCTGATGACCGCGGTCCAGGAGCAGCTGCCGATCGGCGTGCTGGTGTTCAACAACGGCGCCCTCGGGTGGGTCCTGCACGGGATGGGCGAGAAGGCCGTCGCCGCCGGGTTCGACCCGTTCGACCACGCCGCCATCGCCGCGTCGATCGGCTGCGACAGCGTGCGGGTCGAGAGCGTCAGCGACCTGCGCGACGCGATCAAGGCGCTGCCCGACATCACCCGGCCGTTCGTCATCGACGTCCCGACGTCGCTGGCATCGTCGTTCCGCGACGTCACCCAGGACATCGGCGCCCGGCGCCGCGAGAGCGGGTACTGACCGCGAGGCGTTCCGCCAGCTGGGCCGCACCTACGCGCCGCCTCCCGTGACGCGTGCGGCCGTCAGGGCGGCTCGTGACCGGCGATCGCGAGGACGTCACGTTCGGGCGCCCGGTCGGGCCGCCACGCTTGCAGCCGTCCGCACACGATGGCGAGCGCGGTGCCGGCGATCCAGAGCTGGCCCGCAGTCAGCCCGATCCGTTGGAACAACCCGGTCTGCGCGGTCGCGTCACTGAGCAGCAGCGCCGTCCCCGACACGGCCGCCGCCGCGACGCACACACCCGTCACCCCCCGATGGCCGCGCGAGGAGGGGGCGGATCGCCAACAGCGGGGTGACGGCGAGCGCGGCGTAGCCACACACCGCGACGATCCCGTGGCAGTGGTCGGCGGTCGGCGAGTGTCCGAGCGGGATCGCCGCGACGAGGAGCGTCCCAACCCCGGTCCCTGCGGCGGTCATCCACGCCCGGCCGCCCAACTCGCTGCGCAACGCCGTCGCGAACAGCAAGACGCAGAGCGCGAAGGCGACGAAGCCTCCCGTCATCAGCGATCGGGTGCCGGCTCCGACCGCCGCCAGCTCGCTGATCGCGTCCTCGCGCGGCGAGTAGCCGGGCGCCGCCGCCGACGCGATCCCCCACGTCGCGATGAACACCACCGGACCGATCACGCCGCCGAGGGCGGCGAGCCGCGCGCCACGGTGCGGCGACCTCGGATCGCGGGAGTGAGACCCGAACGGCATCACGCCTCGCTCGACGCTCGACCCACAGACGCGCCACTGCCTCCTCCAGCATCCGTGAAGAACCTGCGGTTGCACCCTGCTGGTTTGAAGGCTGCCCTCAGCGTATTTCGGTGCTCGATCGTTGTCATCCCCCGGGCGGGGTCTTTGCGCCCCCGGCCTTGTGTCCGACCGGCGTCGCCGCCACACTGGACGCAGTGCTCGATCAGGTCCTCGCGGTGGCGGTGCCCCTGATCCACTTCGCGTTCGTGGTCGTGCTGGTCGGCGGGGCCTTCGTCGTGATGCGCCATCCACGCTGGTGGAAGGTGCACCTCCCAGCCGTGCTGGCGATGACCGTGGTCGCGGCCGCCGGCGCGGACTGCCCGCTGACCGAGCTCGAGGACCGCTTCCGCGAGCGCCGGCTGGCCGCCGCACGAGACCGGGTTCATCTCGCACTACCTCGTCGAGCCATGGCACCCAGCGGGCATCAACACGCCCATCCGGTTGGGCATCATCGCCATCTGGCTCGTCCCGAACATCCTCGCCTACACCGTCGTCGTGCGCTGGGCCCGCCATCGGGCCCCCGCCGCGAACACGACCTAGCGGGGCACGCGGTGCGCCATCGCCAGCGCCGAGCCGGCGATCCAGACCTGGCCGGCAGTCAGGCCGATGCGCTGGAACAGACCGGTCAGCGGGGTCGTGTCGCTGAGGATCAGGGCGATCGCCGACAGGGCGGCCGTCGCGATGCCCAGGCTGGCCACCCCGCGGTGCCCTCGGGCGAGGAGCGGGCGGAGTCAGCAACGGCGTCACGGCGAGCGTGATGTAGCCGAACAAGGCGAAGATGCCGTGCCAGTGGTCAGTGGCCGGGGACCATCCGAGCGGGATCGCCGTCAGCAGCAGGATGGCGACGCCGGTCCCGGCCGCGGCGATCCACGCCCGGCCGCCGAGGGCGCTGCGCAGCGCCATCGCGTACGGGGTGGCGCAGAGCGCGAGGGCGACGAAGCCGCCCGTCATCAGCAGGCGGGTCTGCGCCCCGACCGCGGCCAACTCGCTGATCGCATCGTCGCTCGCCGAGTAGCGGGGGGCGATCGACGACGCCACGGCCCACGCCACGATGAAGGCGGCCGGCCCGATCACCCCGCCCAGGGCCGCCAGACGTCGGACCGGCAAGTTCATCTGGGCTCCTCGGGCAGCGCGGCGTCTGGCAGCGCCACCGCGGTCTGGAGCGACGGTCGAGCGATGACTCGACTCGATCGAACGTATCACCAATCGAGACCCCGGCGACCGGGCCCGGGCCTCGTCTTGCACCCGTCCGGGAGGACTCCATGACCCGCGAAGCCGCGCTCGCCCGCACCATGGTGGAGCTCGCCGACAGCCTCGTCGACGACTTCGACATCGTCGAACTGCTCACGACGTTGTCGGACCGCTGCATCGAGATCCTCGACATCGCAGCCGCCGGGATCATGCTCGCCACATCGGACGGCACGTTGCAAGTGGTCACGTCGTCCAACGAGGCGATGCGGATCGTCGAGCTGTTCGAGCTGCAATCAGACGAGGGCCCGTGCCTCGACTGCTTCCACTTCAGTCGCCCTGTCGTCAACCAGGACCTCACGACGGCGGCCGATCGCTGGCCGCGCTTCGCGCCGGTCGCCGTGGACGCCGGCTTCCGGGCCGCCGATGCCATCCCGATGCGGCTGCGCGGCCGGGTCATCGGTGCGCTCAACCTGTTCCGCACCGAGCTCGGGTCGCTGAGCGAGGACGACGTCGTCATCGCCCAGGCCCTCGCCGACATCGCCACCATCGCCATCCTGCAGAACCGGGACACGGTGGCGTCCCGCGAGATCAACGCCCAGCTCGAGACCGCGCTCTCGAGCCGCATCGTGATCGAGCAGGCGAAGGGGATGATCGCCGAACGCCAGCGGATCCCGGTCGACGAGGCCTTCCATCGGCTCCGCCGTCACGCCCGCAACCACAACCTGCGCCTCGCAGCGGTCGCCGGCGACACCGTCAACGGCATCATCGACCCGGCCACCTTCGCCGCGTCGGGCTGACCGTCCGACGCCGACCGCTCCTGTACCTCACACGTCATCGCTTCGAGGGCCCGGCCGGCGCACGATCGGACCATGACCATGACCCCCACCTCGGATCCGACCGCGCTCGACGGCTTCGTCGAGCGCTACCTCTCGATGTGGAACGAGCCCGACGCCGACCGCCGCCGGGCGCTCGTCGAAGCGCTCTGGGCGCCGACCGCCGTCAACACCACGGCAACGCTCGAAGCCGTCGGACACGACGAGATCACCGCGCGCGTCACCCGCGCCTTCGACACGTTGGTCGGCACCGGTGAACACCGTTTCGAGGAGCACCGACCGTTCGCCGCCCACCACGACGCCGTCCGCGTGTGGTGGCAGATGGTGCGCACCGACGGCACCGTGGCCGCCGTCGGGCAGGAGTTCCTCCTGCTCGACCCCGCCGGCCGGATCCTCAGCGACCACCAGTTCCCGGTGAGCTGAGGCCCGCTCGTTTCAGTCCGGATCGCGGTCGCCGGTGCGACCACGATCCGGACCGAAACGTCGGGCTGAGCCGATCAGCTGCAGCCGCTCGTGCTGCCGCAGCTCGGGCAGGCGTGGCACGAGCCGGCGCGGATCATCGTCACGCCGCACTGCATGCACATCGGGGCGTCGTGGGTGCGGATCACGCCGGCGGCCGGGGTGTTGTCGACGGGCGTCGGTGTGGCCGTTCCGGCCACCAGCTGGTCGGCGAGCTCGCCCGCCGACGGCACCGACTTCGGGTCGGCGGCCATCTCCGAGCCGGTCGACGTCGCGATCACCGTCTCGTCGACACCGGGCAGCGTCGGCTGCATGCGCTCGTCGACGGTGAAGATGCTCAGCTCGGCGCGCTCCTCGACGCTCAAGTACTCGATGGCGAGGCGGCGGAACAGGTAGTCCATGATCGAGCTGGCGAAGCGGATGTCGGGGTCGTCGGTCATGCCGGCCGGCTCGAAGCGCATGTTGGTGAACGCCTCGACGAACGCCCGCAGCGGCACGCCGTACTGCAGGCCGTAGGAGATCGACTTGGCGAAGGCGTCCATGATCCCCGACAGCGTCGAGCCCTGCTTCGACACGGTCAGGAAGATCTCGCCGGGCCGGCCGTCGTCGTACTCGCCGATCGTGGCGAAGCCCTTGCAGTCGGCGACGCGGAACTCGAACGTCCGCCCCCGCCGGCTGCGCGGCAGCTTCTGGCGCAGCGGCCGGTGGACGACCTTCTCGACCACCTTCTCGACGATCGTCGTGACGGCGGCCGAGGCGTCGACGTCACCGTCGCCCTTCTTGGCCGTCGACAGCGGCTGACCGACCTTGCAGTTGTCGCGGTAGATGGCGACGGCCTTCAGGCCGAGCTCCCACGACAGCTGGTGGAGGGCCTCGACGTCGGCGACGGTGGCCTCCTCGGGCATGTTCACCGTCTTGGAGATGGCGCCCGACAGGAACGGCTGCACCGCTCCCATCATCCGCACATGCCCCTCGTAGTGGATGGTGTTGTCGCCCATCGAGCAGGCGAACACGGCGAGGTGCGACGGATCGAGGTGGGGGGCGCCGAGGATCGTCTTCTCGGTGTCGATGTAGGCGATGATCTCGTCGACCTGGAGGGCCGTGTAGCCGAGGCGGCGCAGTGCTCGCGGGATCGTCTGGTTGACGATCGACATCGTCCCGCCGCCGACCAGCTTCTTCATCTTGACGAGCCCGAGGTCGGGCTCGATGCCGGTGGTGTCGCAGTCCATCATCAGGCCGATGGTGCCGGTGGGGGCGAGGACCGAGGCCTGCGAGTTGCGCACGCCGTGCTCCTCACCGTCGCGGACGGCCGCCTCCCACGACTCCTGACCGGCGGCCAGCAGCTCGGGCGGGACCGCGGCACCGGCGTCGGTGATGTCGTAGCTGGCGTCGCGGTGCATCCGCAGCACCCGCAGCATGTGCTCCTCGTTGTCGGCGAAGCCGGCGAACGGACCCATCCGGCTGGCCGTGCGGGCGCTCGTGGCGTAGGCGTGGCCGGTCATCAGCGACGTGATGGCGGCCGCCCAGGCCCGCCCGTCGGCCGAGTCGTAGGGCAGGCCGAGGGCCATCAGCATGGCGCCGAGGTTGGCGTAGCCGAGGCCGAGCTGGCGGAAGTCGCGGCTCGTCTCGGCGATCGACGGCGTCGGGTAGTCGGCCCGCCCGACGAGGATCTCCTGGGCCGTGAACATGATCTCGACCGTGTGGCGGAAGGCGTCGACGTCGAAGTTGCCCTGGTCGTCGAGGTAGTGGAGGAGGTTGATCGAGGCCAGGTTGCACGCCGAGTTGTCGAGGTGCATGTACTCCGAGCACGGGTTGGAGCCGTTGATGCGCCCGGTCGTGTGGGCGGTGTGCCAGCGGTTGATGGTGGTGTCGAACTGCATGCCGGGATCGGCGCACTCCCACGCCGCCTGGGCGATCTGGCGCCACAGGTCGCGGGCCTTGACGGTGCGCAGCACCTCACCGGTGGTCACGGCGACGAGGCCCCAGTCGGCGTCCTCGGCGACGGCCTGCATGAACTCGTCGGTGATGCGGACCGAGTTGTTGGCGTTCTGGTACTGGATCGAGAACGAGTCGGACCCGTCGAGGTCCATGTCGAAGCCGTTGTCACGGAGCACCCGCGCCTTGCGCTCCTCCTTGACCTTGCACCAGATGAACTCCTCCACGTCGGGGTGATCGACGTCGAGGATGACCATCTTGGCGGCCCGCCGGGTCTTGCCGCCCGACTTGATCGTCCCCGCCGACGCATCGGCGCCGCGCATGAAGCTGACCGGGCCGGACGCCGTGCCGCCGCCGTTGAGCAGCTCGGCGCTGGAGCGGATCCGCGACAGGTTGATCCCGGAGCCGGAGCCGCCCTTGAAGATGACCCCCTCCTCCCGGTACCAGTTGAGGATCGAGTCCATCGTGTCGTCGACGGCCAGGATGAAGCACGCCGACGCCTGCTGGGGCACGCCCTTGACGCCGATGTTGAACCACACCGGGCTGTTGAAGGCGGCCCGCTGGGTCACGAGGATGTAGCGCAGCTCGGCCGCGAACGCCGTCTCCTCCTCGGTGTCGACGAAGTAGCCGCCCTCGCGGCCCCACGTCGTGATGGTGTCGACGACGCGGTCGATCACCTGGCGCAGCGACGACTCCCGCCCCGGCAGCCCCAGCGTCCCCCGGAAGTACTTCTGGGACACGATGTTCGTGGCGTTCACCGACCACGACACGGGGAACTCGACGCCACGCTGCTCGAAGGCGACGGTGCCGTCCTTCCAGTTCGAGATGCGGGCGTCGCGGCGCTCCCAGACGACCTCGTCGTAGGGGTCGACGCCGGGCGACGTGAAGAGTCGACCGAGTCCGATGCTGAGTCGTTCGGGCGCTAGTGACATGAGGACCTCTTTCAACCGCCGGCCGCAGTCTGGTGTTCCGCGATTGCTGGTGTTCGGGTGGCTCGTAGTGGGCGGCGCAGACACAAGATCTGGTGGCTGTCCCCCCAGGAGTCCTCCCAGACCCACTACTTCTTGTGGTGCGGGCTCCAGATTACAGCACCGTAGTTACGACGCTGTCAACGACCGCCGGCAAGATCTCGCCCGCCGTGCCGCCGGCGCCGCCGACCGACGCGCCGGCCAGGTCGAGGGCGCGCCGGCATGAGCCGGCGCAGCACCGCACGCCGGCGCGCGGTGCGACATCGCAGGTTCAGGACCAAAGGCCCCACGCCGTCCCCACCCGGGCCAGCTGACGATCCGCGTGCCGCACCGCAGCCGGCACGGACGCCACGTTAGGCATCGCCGCCTGTGGGTCGATAGAGGGACAACCCTGTGAATTTCCGTGTGGGCAACGCGGCGTTCACCTCCTCCTCGCCCGCCGGTCCGCACCTCATCCATGGCAACATCCCTGCGTGCACGTGCTCCACCCGCAGCCAGCCGAGATCGGCGTCGACGACCTCTACGGCGGGCACCGGGAGCGGTCGGCGCAGCGGCCATGGGTCGGCCTCGTGCATGATCACCAGCCTCGACGGCAGCACGGTGGTCGACGGCCGTTCGGGCGGCCTCGGCAACCCGACGGACTCCTCGATCCTGGGGGCGCTGCGGCGGGCCGCCGACGTCGTGCTGGTCGGCGCCAGCACGGCGACGACCGAGCAGTACGGCCCGCCTGCCCAGCGCAGCCTGCGCATCGGCGTCGTGACCGCCCGGGCGAGCATCGACCCCGACGCCGAGCTGTTCACGAGCGGCGCCGGCTTCCTGGTGATGCCCGAGGACGGGCCGGCCGCCCCAGCCGGGATCGACGTCGTGCGAGCGGGCCGCGGCCACGTCGACGTGCCGGCCGCCGTCGCCCGCCTCGGGACCGTCGTCGACGAGCCGACGTTCGTGCTCGCCGAGGGCGGACCGCACCTCAACGGCGCCCTGCTCGACGGTGACTGCGTCGATGAGCTCGATCTCACGCTGGCGCCGACGCTCGTCGGCGGCGACGGCGCCCGGATCGTGGCGGGGGCGGGCCCGACGTTCGACCGCTACGACCTCGCCCACCTGGCCACCGAGGACGGCTACCTCTACGGCCGCTGGGTGCGTCGTCGGTCGTGAGCGCGGCGCGGCGCTAGGCCTGGGCCGCCGCCTTGGTGAGCAGCTCGATCTCGCGGTGGAAGTCGGCGGCGGCGTCGAAGTTCTTGTAGACGCTGGCGAAGCGCAGGTACGCCACCTCGTCGATCGTGCGCAGGTGCTCCAGCACGGCGAGGCCGATCTGGCCACTCGTGACCTCCGAGCCCTGCAAGCGGACGCCGTCCTCGATCTCCACGGCGACCTGGTCGATGCGCCCCGGGTCCAGGTGGCGGCCCTTCGTCGCGGCGGCGATGCCGGCGACGATCTTGGCCCGGTCGAACGGCTCGCTGCGGCCGTCCGACTTGACGACCACGAGCGGCACCTCGTCGACGCGCTCGTAGGTGGTGAAGCGGTGGCCGCACGACGGGCAGTGGCGGCGCCGGCGGACCGCCGACCCCTCGGCGGCGAGCCGCGAGTCGACGACCTTGGTGTCGTCGGCGTGGCAGACCGGGCAATGCACGGGGCGAGGATACTGCCCCACCCGATCACGGCAGCCGCACGACCTGCCCGGCATCGATGCGCGTGCCGCCGTTGCGTGAGATCAGGGCCTCGACGTAGCGCGTGATCGGCACCTCGCCGTGGAACACCTCGGCGATCGACCACAGGCTGTCGCCGGGCCGCGCCAGCACGGTGCGCTCGAGCGGTGCCTTCCCGGCCCCGGCGGCGGAGGCAGGGACGCCGCCAGGACCGGTCAGGACGGTGCCCGCCACGAGGGCGGCCGAGCCGACGATGCCGGCCAGGAGGAGCCCGACGGCGGCCCGCCGACGGCGGTACGTGGACTCGGTGGGCGGCCGTCGCACCCGCCGCGGGGGGTCGGCGAGCGCGACGACCGGACGATGGGTCCGGCGGGCGAGGTGATGGGTGGGCTGACCGGGCAGCGAGCGCAGGGCGACGGTCATGACGGGCATCCTCCGGATCGGGCGGGACGTGGGGTACGGTGCGACCGTTCGGCACGTACGTTCGGGAACACCGGTTCGGGAACGGGCGTTCGAGGCGACATGAGGCAGACCGTACGGGAACGCCCGTTCGCTGTCAACCGTGTCCTCACGCTGTGCGCGAGCGTCCTTCGGGCAGAACGGATGTTTGACTTTCGAGCCGAACACCCGTACGATGGACGCATGACGGATCCCCAGGTGAACGCTCCCGCCTCACGTCCCGCCGGCGGCTCGCGGGGCTCGGCGACCGCCAAGATCACGGCCCGCCAGCTGCAGGTGCTCGACTTCATCGCCCAGCAGATCACCGACCGCGGCTATCCGCCGTCGGTGCGCGAGATCGGCGAGGCGATCGGCCTGACGTCCCCGTCGACCGTGCACAGCCACCTCAACACGCTGCAGCGCCTCGGCTACCTGCGGCGGGACCCGACGAAGCCGCGCGCCATCGAGGTGCGGTGGGACCCCAACTCCGGCGCCGTGATGGAGCGCCGCCCGGTGCGCCACGTCCCGCTCGTCGGCGACGTCGCCGCCGGCACCGACGTGCTCGCCGAGGAGAACGTCGAGGAGCTGCTGCCGGTCCCGGCCGACTTCACCGGCGACGGCGAGCTGTTCATGCTGCGGGTGCGCGGCGACTCGATGATCGACGACGGGATCCTCGACGGCGACTACGTGATCGTCGCCCAGCAGGCGACGGCGGCCAACGGCGACGTGGTCGTCGTCGGCATCCCGGGCGGCGAGGCCACCGTCAAGCGCTACTCCGCCCGCAACGGCTCGGTCACGCTGACCCCGTCGAACGCGTCGATGGAGCCGATGGTGTTCGACGCCTCCGAGGTCGAGGTCTACGGCCGCGTCGTCACCGTGATGCGCCGCCTCTGACGAGTCTCAGGCCGCCGCCGAACGGACGGGGCCGACGGTCTGTGTCACCGCTTGTGTCGTCGACGACGTATGCGGTGACACAAAGCGGGAGCGGGTGGCCGCGCGCTCGGCTTGGTCGCGATCACCCCTGGGGATTGACGGAGGAGCGCGACCAAAGCGTCTCGGCCCGGCAGATCCCAGGCTCTGTGTGAGCGCCGAGGCCGACGGACGACTGCTCGATGCGCAGCACGACGACAACCGCAGCCCGGGGCCGGCGCCGCGGCCAGACCTGCCCGCGGCCCCGAAGGCAGCTCCGTCTTCAGCGCTCTTCGTCCGGACGCCGCAGGTCCCTCTTGACGGTCTGTGTCACCGCATACGTCCTCGAGGACGCATGCGGTGACACAAACCGTTCAGCGGTCGGGTGATGGTGGTGGCGGCCAGGCGCTGGGCGGCGGCTCGCCGGCCGGTGCGCCGGGCGGGCGTCCCGGTGGCTGGTACCACGGTGGCTGACCGGCGGGTTGGCCGGGGGGCCGGACCGAGGGCGGTCGTGGCGCATACGGCGGCGGCACCGGTGGGTTGGCACTCGGCGGCCCGAGCGGCGGCTGCGTCGGCAGCCCGGTCGGCCACGGCGGTTGCACGACGGGAGGCATCAGCACCCGGCGCGGCCGCGGCCGGATCACGAGCAGCAGCACGCCGCCGACGACGCCCACCACGAGGGCGACGATCGCGCCGACGCGCAGGGCGGTGACACCCGCAGACGGGTCGTGGCCGACCCGGATCACCGCATCGGTGTCGTCGGCGGTCGCCGTGAGCACGTAGGACCCGGTGCGCTCGATGTCGACGGAGCGCACACCGATCCCCTGCTTGCCGTCACGGTCGTACGTGGGCCCCGACGTGCGATCGAGGTCGAGGTTGGCGCCGTCGTCGTCGACGAGCGTCAGCGTCACGCGCGGCACGCCGTCGACGTCGTAGCTGCGGGCATCGGACGCACAGTCGCCCTCGATGCGGCCGATGTGGCCCTTGGTCTCGACGAAGAACGTGTACGTGCCGGCCTTGTCGAACACCAGCGTCGTGTTGCAGCCGATCGGCGCCGGGGCGAGCTTGGCGATGGCGTCGTCGTAGCGCCGGCTGGCGCCGAACCACATGGCGACGGCCGCGACCACGCCGACCACGATCAGGACGATGCCGAGCACCCGTCGCACCGCCGCGGTGCTCACTGGTGCACCATCGAGCCTCGTGACAGGTTCGACGTCTGGGAACGGACCGAGCACCGGTGAGCAACGGACCGTGTCCGATGATTCGCTCGTTCGCTCATCTGTCACACCCCCAGGCGGGTCGCCACCAGCTCGATCCGGTCGTCCGGTTGGACCACGGCCACGCGGATGTGGCCGGGCGCACCGTAGAACTCCCCGGGAGCGACGATCGCCCCGCCCTCGGCAGCCAGCCGCTCGGTGAACGCCCAGTCATCGGCGACCGGGAACCACAGGTAGAAGCCGCCGGCCGGCAGCTCGATCGACGTCCCGGTCCACGCACCGAGGATCTCGGCCATCCGCACCAGACGGCGGTGGTAGCGGGTGCGTTGGGCGACGACGTGGTCGTCGTCGTCGAGGGCGACGACGCCGGCGAGCTGGGCCGGCCCGGGCACCATCATCCCGACGTGCTTGCGCACCTCCTGGAGGTAGTGCACGAGCTCGGGGTCCCCGGCGTAGAAGCCGATCCGGCCACCCGCCAGGTTGGAGCGCTTCGACAACGAGTGCACGGCGACGACGCCGTCGAGACCGTGCTCGAGGATGCTGCGCCCCGGCCCCTCCCACGTGTACTCGACGTAGCACTCGTCGGAGAACACCGGGACGTCGTGGGCCCGACCCCACGCCGCGGCGGCGCCGAGGTCGTCGAGCGCGCCCGTCGGGTTGGACGGGCTGTTGACCCACAGGCACAGCGCCCGGGCGGCGTCGGCGGGGTCGATCGCGTCAAGGTCGACGCCACCGGTCGGCGTCATCGGGACGGCGACCGGCCGGCACGAGGCGAGGATCGCGCCCATCTCGTACGTCGGGTACGACGCCGCCGGGTACAGCACCGTGTCGCGATCGGGTGTGCGCAGGTGCAGCCACTGCGGCAGGGTGCCGACGAACTCCTTGGAGCCGATGGTCGCCCCGATGGCGGCGATCGGCACCGTGACGCCGAAGCGCCGGTCGATCCACCGGGCCACCGCCTCGCGCAGGGCGACGGTGCCGATGCTCGGCGGGTAGCCGCGCTCGGGGCCCGGGGTGGCGAAGGCGGCCACGACGGCCGCCGGGGCCGGGTCGATGGGCGTGCCGATCGAGAGGTCGACGACGCCACCCTCGAACGCCGCGGCCATGGGCATCAGCCGGTCGAGGCGGTCGTAGGGGTACGGCGGCGGGACGAACCCTGTGGTGAGCCGAGCGAGTCCTCGAGCGAGCGAACCGAGCGGCTCGGAGGTGGTGCTCATCAGTCGGTGACGACGAACTCGGACAACCGACCGGCCGAGGCGTCCGACAGGCGGGCCCGGACCCGGAGGTGGGCCCCCTCGTCGGTGGTCGACACGACCTCGCCCTCGCGGTGGATCGACGCCAGCACGTCGCCGCGGTCGTACGGCACGACGAGCTCGACCACCTTGCTGATCGAGCGCAGGCGGTCGGCGAGGGTGCGCAGGAACACCTCGATCCCCTCCCCCGTCGCCGCGCTGACCGCAACGGATCCGGGGTGCTCGTCGACCAGGCGCTTGGCCTCCACGCCGGCGAGATCGGCCTTGTTGAAGACCACCAGCTCCGGGACCTTCTCGGCCCCGATCTCGACCAGCACCTCGCGCACCGCGTCGATCTGGCCCTGCGGGTCGGCGACGCTGGCATCGACGACGTGCACGAGGTAGTCGGCGCGGGTGGCGACCTCGAGGGTCGACTTGAACGACTCGACGAGGCCGTGGGGCAGGCGGCGCACGAAGCCGACGGTGTCGGTGAGCAGCACCGGCTCGCCACCGGGCAGGGCGAGGCGTCGCGTCGTCGGGTCGAGGGTGGCGAACAGGCGGTCCTCGGTCAGCACGCCGGCGTCGGTGAGCGTGTTCAGCAGCGACGACTTGCCGGCGTTGGTGTAGCCGACGATCGTCACCGCGGCGAGACCGCTGCGGGTCGCGCTGCTGGCGCTGCAGGGTGCGGGTGCGGCCGAGGTCCTCGAGCTCGCCCGCCAGGCGGGTGATGCGCGGTCTTGATCCGCCGCCGGTCGACCTCGAGCTTCGTCTCGCCGCCACCGAAGCGGGTGCCGACGCCGCCGCGCTGCTGGGACAGCTTGGCGTCGGCGCCGCGACGAAGACGGGGCAGGCGGTACCGCAGCAGCGCCAGCTCGACCTGCGCCTTGCCCTCGAGGGTCGACGCGTTCTGGGCGAAGATGTCGAGGATCACGGCGGTGCGGTCGATCGCCGTGCGCCCGAGCAGCTTCTCGAGGTTGTACTGCTGGGCCGGGCTGAGCTCGTTGTCGAACACGACGGTGTCGGCGTCGACCTCGAGGCACAGCTCGTGCAGCTCCTGGGCCTTGCCCTTGCCGACGAACCACGTGTGGTCGGGGTGATCGCGGCGCTGCACCAGCCGGGCCACGACGTCGGCGCCGGCCGTGTCGATCAGCGCCGCCAGCTCGTCCAGGCTGGCCTCGGTGTCCTCGTCGTCGGAGCCGGGGAACGTCACCCCGACGATGACGATGCGCTCCCGGATGGTGCGCTCGATGAGGGTGGCGCCGAGCGCCTCGTTGTAGGGGTTGCTCACAGGTTCGGGATCTCGATCGTGCCGACGAAGGTGGCCGGGCCGGTCAACGTGACGCGGCCGGGCTCGGGGACGTGGAGCGCCACTCTCGCATCGCCCCCGTCCATGTGCACCGTCAGTTCCCCGCTCGTGCGGTCGACGAGGCCCCAGTCGGAGGCCGCCCAGGCGGCTGCGGCGGCGCCCGTGCCGCAGGCCTCGGTGATGCCCGCACCGCGCTCGTGGACGCGCATCGTGATGGCGTCGCGCTCGGGCCCGGGGGCGATGATCTCGAGGTTGATGTCGGGCACCTGGCGGCCGAGGGCGAGGAGGTCGACGCCGGCGACGTCGTCGACGGCCACCACGGTGTGCGGGTTGCCGAGATCGAGGTGGGCGACCGGTCGGTCGGGGTTGGTGCCGATGGCCGACCAGCCCGGCGGCGGCGGCAGCTCGCCGACCGGACCCATGTCGACGGTGGCGAGGATCGTCAGCGGGTCCTCCGTCGGGCGCACCTCGATGCGTCGGGGCCCGGCGTCGGTGAGGATCGTCTGCTCGCCGAAGTCGCCGCGCCGGCGGACGATCGCTTGGGCGAAGCAGCGGATGCCGTTGCCGCTCATCTCGGCCCGACTGCCATCGGCGTTGAACAGGACCATGCGGGCGACGTAGCCCTCGGCCGCCGTGCCGACGAGCAGGCCGTCGGCGCCGATGCCGCGAGTGCGGTGGCACAGTCGCCGGGCGAGCGCCGGGAGGTCGTCGGCGGTCGGTTCGAACGCGACGAGGAAGTCGTTGCCGAGGCCGTGGTGCTTGGTGAGCGTGAGTCCGGTCATGCCTGCAGTGCGGCGATCACGAACGGCGCCAGCTCGGCGACCGGGTCGCGTTCGACGTCGTACCAGCGTACGCGCGGGTCTCGACGGAACCACCGCTCCTGACGGACGGCGAACTGGCGGGTGCGCAGCACCGTGGCGGCGACCGCCTCGTCGAGCGTCGCCCGCCCCTCGACGTGGTCGATCAGCTCCTTGTAGCCGAGCGCCTGGCCGGCGGTGCGGGAGAGCCCGGCGGCGTGGAGGCCGGCGACCTCGCGCGAGCAGCCCGCCGTCGATCATCGCCGTCACCCGCTGCTCGACGCGCTGCCGTGAGGGCCGGCCGCGACCAGCGCAGCCCGATCAGCGTGGCGTCCGTCGGCGGGTAGGCCTGGAGGCCGGGGCCGTACGAGCTGAAGGGCCGGCCGCTGCCCTCGGTGACCTCCAGCGCCCGCACGATGCGCCGGCGGTTGCCAGGCTCGATGCGGCCGGCGGCGACGGGGTCGAGGGCATCCAGCCGGGCCCACAGCGCGGCGACGTCGGGCTCGGCGTCGAGGCGATCGCGGACGGCGGGCCACTGGCCGGGCACGGCGAGGCGGTCGAGCACGGCGGTGAGGTAGAGCCCGGTGCCGGCGACGAGGAGCGGGCGGCCGGCGATCGTCGCCACCGCGTGGTCGTACGCCTCCCGGTACTCGGTCACCGCGAAGTCGACGGTGGGCGCGACGAGGTCGATGCCGTGGTGGCGCACGGCGGCCTGGTCGGCGGCGGTCGGCTTGGCGGTGCCGATGTCCATCCCGCGGTACACCTGCATGGCGTCGACGGCGACGATCTCGGTGCCCGGGACCGCCAGCGCGGCGGCCATCGCCACGTCGGACTTGCCCGACGCGGTCGGGCCGAGGACGACGACCGGCGGGGCCGCCATCTCAGAGCGCGGCGACGGGGATGCGCGTGCGATGGGTCGGCTCGGCGACGACCTCGCGCAGCTCGCCCGTGAGGTGGTGGGGCGCGGCCCCGGTGACCTCGACGGTGGCGTACGTCCCCGCCCGCAGCGGCGCGGCGGAACGGAAGTGGACGAGGCGCTGCTGCGGCGTGCGGGCCGCCAGCACGGTGCGGTCCTTCTTGCTCGGGCCCTCGACGAGGACCTCCTCGACGCGGCCGATGCGGGCTTGGTTGGCGGCGAGCGAGCTGCGCTCGATCACGACGCGCAGCCGGTCGAAGCGCTCGCCGGCGACCGCCGGGTCCACGAAGCGGTCGACGAGCTCGGCCGCCTCGGTGCCGGGGCGGGGCGAGAAGATGAACGTGAAGGCGTCGTCGAAGCGGGCCTCGGCGGCGACGGCCAGCGTGGCCGCGAAGTCGTCGTCGGTCTCGCCGGGGAAGCCGACGATGATGTCGGTCGACACGGCGAGGTCGGGCACGACCCGGCGGGCCTCCGCCAGGCGGGCCAGGTAGCGATCGGCCGTGTAGCCGCGGTGCATCGCGGCGAGGACGCGATCGGAGCCGGCCTGCAACGGGTAGTGCAGCTGCGGGCACACGGCCGGCGTCTCGGCCATCGCCGCGAACGTCTCCGGCCGCATGTCCTTGGGGTGCGGCGACGTGAAGCGGACCCGGCGGATCCCGTCGACTGCGCCGACGTCCCGCAAGAGGTCGGCGAAGAGGGGCCGCACGCGGCGCGTCGGTGTCGCCACCTCGACGGGCCGCCAGCTGCAGGTCGCGCCCGTAGCTGTTGACGTTCTGGCCGAGCAGCGTGACCTCGGTGACGCCGGCCGCTGCCAGCTCGCCGACCTCGCCGATGATCTCGTCGAACGGCCGGGAGATCTCGACGCCGCGCACGGACGGCACGATGCAGAACGCGCAGCTGTTGTCGCAGCCGATCTGGATCGTGACCCACGCGTTGTACGACGTCTCGCGCACGGCCGGCAGCGCCGACGGGAACCGCGCGTGGTCGTCGAGCACGGCGGCCTCGAGGATCTCGATGACCGGACCGTCGCGCTCGGCCTCGTGCAACAGCTCGGCGGCGCGGTGCACGTTGTGGGTGCCCATCACGACGTCGACGTGACCGGCCCGGTCGTGCACGAGCTGGCGGTCCTTCTGGGCCAGGCAGCCGGAGACGACGATCTGGCGCCCGTCGCGCCGGCCCTTCCACGTCTTGAGGTGCCCGAGGTTGCCGTAGAGCTTGTTGTCGGCGTTCTCGCGGATGCAGCAGGTGTTGAGGACGACGACATCGGCGTCGTCGAGATCGGTGGCCGCCACCATGCCGTCGGCCTCCAGCAGCCCGGCGATGCGCTCGGAGTCGTGCTCGTTCATCTGGCACCCGAACGTGCGCACGACGTACCGGCGCGGCTCCGCGCCCGATCGTTCGCTCGTTCGGCTCACCACGGCCGGAAGGCTACCGGTGGGTCGATGTCGGCTTCGGTAGGGTCTGGCGTCATGTGGGGGGGAGGCGATGGCGGCGTCGGGATCTCGCCACGCCGGCGTACCGGCATCGCGGTCGGCGGGGCCATCGCCGCGGTCGTGCTGGTCGCGATGGTCGCCTCCGGGAGCCGCGTGCCGCTGGCGACCGAGGGCCAAGGCGGGTGGGAGCTGTTCATCCCGAACCTGCAGTCGCAGCCGCTGCCGACGGTCCCCGCCCGGCAGGACACCGTGACGCCAGGGCCGAGCTCGGTCCCGGGGGTCGGCGCCTTCGCCGTGCTGTTCCAGGTCGTCGTCATCATGATGGCCGCCGCACTGCTCGTGGTCAGCGGGCGGGCGGTGGCGCGCAGCTGGCGGCGCTACGACCGTCAGCGGGCCCCGGAGCTGGACGACCTGCCGCCCGTCGCCCGCCCCAACGAGCTCGTCGACGCGCTCGACGAGGGCATCGGGGCGATCGCCGCCGGACCGGTCGACGACGTCATCGTGCAGTGCTGGGTGCGGCTCGAGGAGGCGGCTGCCAGCGCCGGTGTCGCCCGGCTCCCTTCGGAGACCTCGTCGGAGCTCGCCGCCCGGGTCCTCGCCGACCTGGCCGCCCCGCCAGACGCGATCGACGCCCTCCTCACCCGCTACCGCACGGCCCGCTACTCGCACCACCGCCTCGACGAGCACGACCGCCTCGTCGCGATGGACGCGCTCCACGAGATCCGCGCCGCGATCATCGGGACGCCCGCGTGATCGACCGTCGGACGGTCGTCACCGCCACGCTCGCCGCCGCCGCCTGCACGCTGGTGACGGTGTTCATCGTCGTGGCGGCCGGGTGGTCGCCCGACGTCCGCTACATCGTCGCCCTGGCCGCCGTCGGGGCCGTCCTCGTCGTGGCCGTGCGCCGCGTGATCGTCGGTGTCGCGGCCCCGGTCTGGAGCCGCCCCAAGCTGCCCTCGCGTCCGGTGGCCTCGATCGATCCTCGCGTCGCCACCGTCGAGATGACGCTGCGGCGCGGGGTCGAGGACGCCGGGATCTGCCGCCGGCGGGTGCAGCCGATGCTGTTCGACCTCGCCACCCACCGCCTGCGCCGCCAGCACGGCGTCGAGCTGATCGAGGATCCCGAGCGGGCGCGCGAGCTGCTCGGCGACGAACCGTTCGAGTTCCTGACCGAGGTCGTGCGGACACCAATCCCGGCGCCCGAGCTCGAGCGCGTCGTGTCGGCGATCGAGACCCTGTGAGCGACGGCGCCCCGATCCACGACCGCGAGCTCGCGTCGCGGGTGCTGGCGCGCGTCGGCGAGGCGGTCGTCGGCAAGGAGCCGTCGCTGAAGCTGGTGCTCGCCGGGATCCTCGCCGGCGGTCACGTCCTGCTCGAGGACGTGCCCGGGGTGGGCAAGACGCTCACCGCGCGCTCGTTCGCGCAGGCCCTCGGCCTCGGGTACCGGCGGGTCCAGTTCACGCCCGACCTGCTGCCGTCCGACGTCACCGGCTCCTACGTGTTCGATCAACGGACGTCGGAGTTCATCTTCCGGCCCGGCCCGATCTTCACCGGGCTGCTGCTCGCCGACGAGATCAACCGAACGCCCCCGAAGACGCAGGCCGCGCTGCTCGAGTCGATGCAGGAGCGCCAGGTCACCGTCGAGGGCACGACGTTCCCGCTCGCCGAGCCGTTCCACGTGCTGGCGACGGCCAACCCCGTCGAGTACGAGGGGACGTACCCGCTGCCCGAGGCCCAGCTCGATCGCTTCCTGCTGCGCGTCCCGTTCGGGTACCCGACGGCGGAGCAGGAGTGGGACGTGTTGCGCCGACGCCTCGGCCGCCGCCGCGAGGAGCAGGAGCTGGCGCCCGTCACCGATGCCGCCGGGCTGGTGGCGCTGCAGCGGGTCTGCGAGCACGTCGAGGTCGACCCGTCGGTCGGGCGCTACTGCGTCGAGCTGTCGACCAACACGCGACGCCACCGCCAGGTGCTGATCGGGGCCTCGCCGCGAGGATCGCTCGCCCTGCTGCTGACGTCGCGCGCCCACGCCGTCATCGAGGGCCGCGACTTCGTGCTCCCCGAGGACGTCAAGGCGGTGGCCGTCGCCGCCCTCGCCCACCGCATCACGATCAAGCCCGAGCTGTGGTTGCGGGAGATCGACGGGCGGTCCGTCGTCGCCGACGTGCTGGCGTCCACCGCCGCTCCCCCGACCGTCCGACCGTCGTGACCGAGCCGCGGCCATCCGCGGCGTGGCACCCCACGCACGCCCACCTGCGGGCGCTCATCGTGGCCGCCGCCACCCTCGTGCTGGCGATCGTGGCCCAGCGCCCCGATCTGCTCGTGCTCGCCGTGCCGTTCCTCGGCGCCGCCCTCTGGGGTTGGCTCGACCGGCCGCGGCAGGCGCCGACCGTCGACGTCGCGCTCGACCACACCACCCTGTTCGAAGGCCAGTGGACCGCCGCCCGGGTGACCGTGGCCGGGCCGCCGAGCACGATCGAGCCACCGTCACCGCCGGCGACCGGCGACGTCGTCACCGTCGTCGCCGCGACGTCGCCCTGGATGCAGCCGGATCCGCCGTCGGCGACGGTGGTCGTCGGTGCCGACGGTGGCGACGTGCGTGTCGCCGTCGCCGTGCGGGCCCGTCGATGGGGCCGCCACGAGGTCGGCCTGGAACGGGCGGTGTGCACGTCGCGACTGGGCGCGTTCCGCACCGAGCTCACCGGGCGGTCGATCGAGGTGACGACGCTGCCGCTGACCGCTGAGTTCGACGCCGCCGATGTGGTGCCGCTGCCGGCCGGGCTCGTCGGCCTGCACCGCGCCAATCGGCAGGGCAGCGGCAGCGAACCGGCCGAGGTCCGGCCGTTCCGCACCGGCGACCGCCTGCGGCGCATCAACTGGAAGGTGTCGTCGCGCACCGGCGAGCTGCACGTGACGTCGACGTGGGCCGATCGTGACACCCACGTCCTGCTCCTGCTCGACACCGACATCGACCTCGGCGCCAGCGGCGGTGTCGACGGCCGCTCGAGCAGCCTCGACATCGCCGTGCGGGCGGCGGCGGCGATCGCCCAGCACTACCTCCGCAGCGGCGACCGCGTCGGCCTGCTCGACCTCGGCCGGCGGGTGCGCGACATCCGGGCCGGGAGCGGACGGCGGCACCTGCGCCGCGTCCTGGACGCCCTCGTCGTCGCCGAGCCGGCCCCTGCCCACAACGCCGAGCTGCTGCGCGTGCGTCCGGTCGAGGCCGGGGCGATGGTGGTGGCGTTCTCGCCGCTCGTCGGCCAGCACGGTCGGGCCCACGTCCTCAGCCTCGCCCAGCACGGCCACATCGTCATCGTCGTCGACACGCTGCCGCCGGACCCTCCGCCCATCACGTCGCCGTGGGATGCGCTGGCCCAACGGGTGCGCACGATGGAGCGGCAAGCGGACATCGACCACCTCGCCGAGCTGGGTGTGCCCGTGGTGCCGTGGCGGGGACCAGGCACGCTCGACGACGTCCTGCGCAACGCCAGCCGGCTCGCCGGCGCACCGAGGGCGCGATGAGCGAGCGAGTCTTCGAGCGAGCGAATCATCGGACACGGTCTTTTGCTCACTGGTGCTCGGTCCGTTCCGAGAGATCGGACCCGTCACGAGCCTCGACGGTGCACCAGTGAGCGACCGTCTCGATCGGGCCGTGCTGACGGCGCGGCGCTGCGGGTGGCTGCCGTTGCTGCTGCGGACCGTGATCGCCGCCGGCGTCGTCGGCGCGGTCGTGGCCACCGCGCTGCCCTCGTGGGACGTGCCCAACATCTACCTGCTGATCGCCCTCGTCGCCGGTGCCGTCGGGGTGATCGTGCCGGATGCCGGCGGGGCGCTGTTCTGCACGGCCGGTGTCGTCGTCGCCTGGGCGACCGGCGCGCCCGGCGGCGTCGGACCGGCGGTGGTCGTCACGGCGTTGTGCCTGCTCGTCGTCCACGTCGCCACTGCCCTGGCGTCGGCGATGCCGGTGACGGCGCGGGGCGAGATGCGCCTCGCCGCCCGCTGGGCCCGGCCGACCGGCGTGCTCGCCATCGCCACCGTCGCGGCCGCCGGCCTCGCCGCCGGCCTCGATCGGTGGTCGCCGCCCGGATCCCTGCTGATCGTGCTGGCGGCGCTGGCGCTGCTGGCGGTCGGCACGTGGTGGCTGACCGCCGGCAGCTCGCGCTGAGCCTCAGTCGCATGCGGCGAAGCGGACGGCCTCGTCGAAGGCGGCGGCGGCCTGCTCGTCGCCGACCCGGTCGTCCTGGGTGAGCGAGTTCACGACGACGACGAACTCACGGTCCCGGGAGCGGTCGGTGAACGCCGCCGCCTTGTAGCCCGGCGTCGAGCCGCTGTGGCCGATGAACGTGCCGCACGGCAGCTCCACGACCTGCAGGCCGAGGCCGAGCACCTCGCCATGCAAGGCCACCGTGGTGGTCGTCATCTCGGCGAGTGACTCCGGCGCCAGGAGGCGGCCGCCGAACAGGGCGTCGAAGAACACGGCCAGGTCGGCCGGCGTCGACACCAGGTTGCCGCCGAACGACGACAGCGACGGATCGACGGCGGTGACGTCCTGCATGCCGGCGTCGGCCGCGTACCCGTGGGCGTACGGCGCGTCCAGCGTCCCGTCGACGGGGATCGTCGTGTGGCTGAGCCCGAGCGGCTCGACGATGCGAGTCGCCACCTCGTCGGCGACCGTCCGCGACGTCGCCCGCTCGATGATCATGCCGACGAGCGTGTAGTCGGTGTTCGAGTACAGCGCGGCGGAGTCCGGCGCGAAGTTCGGGGCGTGGGCGGTGGCCATGGCGACGAGTTGCTCCGGGCTCCACACGTGGCCGACGTCGCCGGCGAGGTACGGCGCCAGCGCCTGGGGATCGTCGAAGAAGTCGAAGAGGCCGCTGCGGTTGCCGAGCAGCTGGCGGATCGTGATCGAGGCGCCGTCGGGCACGAGGCCGGGCAGCCACTGCTCGACGGAGTCGTCCAGCGAGACGACACCCTCGGCGGCGAGTTGCAGCATCACGGTCGCGACGAACGTCTTGGCGACGCTGCCGGTGCGGAACACGGTGTCGGGTGTGACGGCGGTGCCGGCGGCCACGTCGGCGGCACCGGCGACGCCCAGCTCCACGTGGTCGCCGTCGCGACGCAGCATCGTCACGCCGGGCACGCCGGCGGCAACGACGGCGTCGAGGCGCTGCTGCAGCTCCGGTGACGTCGCCGCCGTGGCCGGCGCGCGCGGCGGTCGTGGCGACCGTCGCCCTGCTCGTCGGCGGCGCGGACGTCGTCGTCGGCGCTCGTCGTCACCACGGCCGACGTCGACGTGGCCGGCGGGTTCGTGGTGGCGTCGTCGTCGCCACACGCAGCGAGACCGCCGACGAGCGTGACGGCAGCGAGGGCGGCGACGGTGGATCGGCGGGTGGTGTGCTTCATGCCGCCACGATGAGCGCACCCCCTGAGCCGCCGCTGGCGGACCGCCGTCAGTGGCGCATCAGCGGTCGACGACCCCGGTCGGACCGGCGGCGGCGCCGGCCGCGACTGCCCGGCTCGAACTCGACATCGCCCAGCGCCGCATGGATCACCGCGCGCGCTGCGTCGACGTCGGCCCGGTGGGTCGGCGCGGCGTCGGGCACGCGGGCCCAGGAGGAACCGGCGCGCGCCCAGCAGCAGGGCGGCCCGCTCGTGCTCGCCGTCCGCCGCGGCCACCGTCGCCGCGCCCTCGAGCGCCAGCCCGATGGCGGCCGCGTCGGCGCTGGCGATGGCGGCGGCGACGGCCGCCGCGTGGTGCTGACGGGCGGCGTCAGGATCACCGTTCTCGCTGGCCAGGAAGCCGAGGCACGATTCGGAGAAGGCGGCGCCGGCGTCGATGTTGGCGTCGCGGTACCAGTCGCGTGCGGCCAGGTGGGCGGTGGCCGCCCGCTCGAGCGCGCCGGCGCGGCGGGCCGCCAGCCCCGATCGGTTCTGGGCTGCGGCCATGATGGAGCCGTCGAAGTGGGTCCATCCCTCGCCCCGGCTCTCGACGAACGACCGCCACTGCACGGCCAGCCCCGCGTCACCCATGCGTGCGGCGAGCGGGATGAGCATGCGGGCCTGGGCGGTCACCGCCTGGTGGACGCCGAGCTGGTCGACGAGGCGCAGGCTGCGCTCGATGTGCCCGTACGCGGCAGCAGCGTCACCGGCGAGGTCGGCGAGCATGCCGAGCACGTACTCGAGCCGACTGGAGGCGAAGAGCTCACCGGTCCGCCGGGTGATGGCCTGGGCCGCCGCCGCCTCGCTGCCCGCCCGCTCCAGATCACCGCGGGCGATGGCGAGCATGGCGGTCGTGATCATCGTCACGCTCATGCCGTAGTCGTCCTGCAGTCGCCCGAAGGCGGCCACCGCTCGCGACCGCAGCGCGTCCGCTTCCTCGAGGTCGATCCGCTCGCCGATCGAGGCCTGCCGCGTCACCGTCGAGAGCAGCAGGAGGCAGTCGTTGGCGATCACCCTCTCGTCCTCACCGGCCTCGTCGAACGCCAGCGCCTCGCGCTGACGGCGCTCGGCGATGAGCAGCTCCTCGTGCAGGTCGGTCGCCGTGTCGGCGCCGAGCCTGATCCCCGGCTCGGCGACCAGCCCGGCCGTCGCCAGGACCCGTGCCCGCCCGGCCGACGGCCGATCGCCAGCCGCGGCGAGCGCCTCCTCGCACCACTCCCGGATCTCCTGGCGCCGGCCGCGGAACCACCACGGCAGGACGAGGTCACCGGCGAGGCGCAACGCCGACTCGTGATCGTGGACCACGGCGTGGGCGAGCGCGGCCCGCAGGTTGTCGTGCTCGTCGTCGAGCCGACGCAGCCACTCGAGCTGGTCCGGACCGCGAACACCGTGATGGGCCTGGGCGGCCAGGTCGACGCACCACGCCAGGTGGTCGGCGCGCACCGCCTCCAGCTCGCCTTCGTCGGCGAGGCGCTCGAGGCCGTAGGCGCGCAGCGACTCGAGCATCGTGAAGCGCACGGCGCGCCCGCCCGTCTCGGCGCGCAGCAACGATCGATCGACGAGCCGGCTGGCCAGCTCGAGGCCGTCGGCGCCGCAGACCCACTCGGCGGCATCGGCCGTCGCGCCGCCGCTGAACACGGCGAAGCGCCGGAACGCCCGCCGGTCGTCGTCGAAGAGCAGGTCGTAGCTCCACGCGATGGCCGCTTCGAGGCCCTCGTGGCGGGCCAGCGTCCCGCGGCCGGTGCGCCGCAGCAGCCGGAAGCGCTCGTCGAGCCGGCGGGCGATCTCGGCGATCGGGAGCGTCTTGGTGCGCGCCGCGGCCAGCTCGATGGCGAGCGGAAGGCCGTCGAGGTGATCGACGAGGACGGCGATCGCCGGGTCCTGCTCGCCGTCCGCGGCGATCAGCGGTTGCACCGCGCTCGCCCGCTCGACGAACAGCGTCGAGGCGGCGGCCGCGTCGAGGGGCTCCAACGGCACCTGGTGCTCGCCGTCGACCGACAGCGGCTCCCGGCTGGTGGTCAGGATCCGCACGTTGGGGCAGCCCTGCAGCAGCGCGACGACGAGCGTCGCCGACGGCATCGGCGACGTGCTCGCAGTTGTCGAGGATCACGACGGCGTCGCGATCGGCGAGCCGCTCGATCGCCCGCTGGGTGGCCGTCGGTGCCGCCCGGCCCGCTTCCGCAGCCCGCTCCGGGGCCCCGACGCGCGGCGGCGACGACGTCGGCCACGGCGGCCCCGTCGCCGAGCGGCGCCAGCTCGATGAACCGCACCTCGCGGTCGCTCGCCATGCGGTGGGCGAGCTCCAGGGTGAGGCGCGACTTGCCGACGCCCGCCGGTCCGACGACGGTCACCAGGCGGGCCCGGCCGAGCGTGGCGACGACGTCGGTCAGCGCCCGCTCGCGTCCGACGAACGACGTCAGCGCCACGGGCAGCGCCGACTGCACGACCGCGGCAGAGGCGACGGCGATGGGCGCGTCGAGGGCCGGGTCCTGCGCGAGGACGGCCCGTTCGAGGGCCTTCAGCTCCGGCCCCGGGTCGAGGCCCAGCTCGTCCAGCAGGTGATCCCGGGCGTCGCGGTAGGCGGCGAGGGCATCGGCCTGGCGACCGCAGCGGTACAGGGCGACGATCAGCTGGGCCCGGAACCGCTCGCGCAGTCGGGTGCTCGACGATCAGCTCGTGCAGCTTCGCCAGCACGTCGGCATGGTGACCCGTCGCCAGCTCGGCATCGGCGAGGCCTTCTTGTGCCGCGAGCACCAGCTCCTGCAGGCGCGACGCCGCATCTCGCGCGAACCAGCGGTCCACCAGGTCGGCGAGTGGCGCGCCGCGCACCAGCGCCACGGCGGCGCGGAACTGGTCGCCGGCGGCGGTGTGGTCGCCCCGTCCGACGGCATCCCGCCCGGCCTGGACCAGGCGGTCGAGCCGGGTGGCGTCGACGGTGTCCGGATCGACGCGCAGGACGTAGCCCGAGCCCTGGCGCTCCACCGTCGTCGCGCCCCATCGACCGACGCAGGTTCGAGACCAGCGCCTGCAGGGCGTTGGCCGGCTTCGCCGGCTGCTCGTCGCCCCAGAGCTCCTCGAGCAGGCGATCGTCCGACACGGCATGTGGCGCGGCGAGGGCGAGCATCGCCAGCAGGGACTGCAGCTTGACGCCGGCGACGGGCTCGAGCTGACCGTCGGTGGCGACCTCCACGGTGCCGAGCAGCGCGACCGTGATGTCGCCGGCCATCCGCACCCCTCTCGCTCGCCGACCCGTCCCGCCGGCGAGGGACGCTACCGCACCCCCGGCGACGACATCAGGAGCACGTCAGCGGCCGCGACGACCCTGCTCTCATGAGTCCAGATGCCGATCGCTGGGCGGCGCCCCTGCCGACCTCGACGAACGCCGCCGCGCTGGCGGCGTACCACGACGGGCTCGCGGCACTGGTCGCCGGCAGCGGCCACGCCGAGGCGATGCTGCGCGTCGCCGTCGAGGGCGACCCCGACCTGCTGCTCGCCAGCGTCGCCCTCGGCGTCGTCGCCGTGCTGCGCGGGCTGCCCTACGCCGCCCCGCCGCTGCCGTCCACCGCGACGCCGCGCCGAGCGCCAGCACGCCGAGGTCGTGCACACCACGCTGTGCGGCGACCCCGGCCACGCCGCAGACCTCCGACGCGAGCACCTGTCGGAGTTCCCCGGCGACCTGCTCGTCGTCTGGCTCCCGACGGTCGCCATGCGTGCGGCGGCGCGGGATGGCCCGGCGAGCGGCTGATCGACGACGATGGGGCATGGACCGCGCCGCCGACCCCGCCCATCCCCCGGGCCGAGGTCCGACGAGCGACGGCCTCCGACGCCGCCGAGCTGCTCGTGCTGCAGCGCTGCTGCTGGGTCGACGAGGCGCTCGCCAACGAGACCCTCGACATCCCGGCGTTCCACGAGTCGCTCGACGACGTGCGGTCCTGGATCGCCACGTGGTCGACGTGGTGCGTTCGGCTCGACGGGCGCCTCGTCGGCGCGGTCCGCGCCCACCTGGACGGCGCGGCCTGGGACATCGGCCGCCTGATGGTGGCACCCGACCTCGCCGGACGCGGACTCGGGCGCTGGCTGCTCGCCTTCGCCGAAGCGCAGGCACCCGACGACGCCGAGCAGCTCGTCCTGTTCACCGGCGCCGCCAGCACCCGCAACCTGGCGATGTACGAGCGCGCCGGCTACCGGCGCGCATCGACGCCGGCACCGCCCGGCGCCGTCGGTCTGGTCAAGCCGCGCCGGCCGCCACCTCGCACAGCTGGCGCACCGTCTCCAGCTCGCTGACGATGATGGCCCGCTGCTCCTCGGCCGCCGCCGGCGACGCCTCGGGATCCAGGAACAGCGTGAAGAGGTACTCGCACCCGTCGCCGTTGCGCACCAGCCGGGTGTACGAGCCGAGCTCCCGGCCGCGCGAGGTAGTCCACGGTGCCCGCCGACGCGTCGACCGGGATGCGGATCGGGACCTCACCACCGTCGTTGCGGACGATCCAGTGCTCGCCGTCGGCTTCGATCTCGCGGGCGAAGCCCGGCGCCCACCGTGGGAGTTGGCGAGGATCGCTCACGAACGACCACACGACGTCCCACGGGGCGGCGATCGACACCGATGTGGTCTGGGCGGAACGAATCGTACGCATGCAAAGATCTTCTACTGATGCAGATGATCTGTCAACGTGTACGATCGTGCGATGACGGCGCCGCGTTCCGACCTGGCGGCGATGGTGGCCAACCTGACCAGTCGCCTGATCGCCGCCGAGCGTCCGATCCTCGACGCCAACGGGCTGTCGATGTGGGGCTACATCGTGCTGTCCCGGCTGCGCCGCGGGGAGGCCCCGACCCAGCACGTGCTGGCCGCCGACATCGGCTACGACAAGACCCGTCTGATCGGCGTGCTCGACGACCTCGAGGGACTCGGCCTGATCACCCGGCTACCCGACCCGGGTGACCGCCGGGCTCGAGTCGTGGCGCTGACGCCGGCCGGTCGGGAACGCCATGCCAGCACGCAACACGCCATCCACGCCATGGAGGACCGCCTGCTCGCCCACCTCGACAGCGACGACCGGCAGGCCTTGCGCGGTCTCCTCGAACGGGCGCTGGACGCGCCGCGCCCCGCCGAGTGACGCCATCGCTCACAGCCGGCCGCGCACCGCCCACAGGTCGGGGAACAGCGGGGTGAACAGGGTGCTGCGGAGGTACGCGGCGCCCGAAGATCCACCGGTGCCCGACTTGTCGCCGATCGTGCGCTCGACCATCTTCACGTGCCGATAGCGCCACTCCTGCAGACCCTCGTCGAGGTCGACCAGCCGCTCGCAGACCTGCGCCGGCCCGCCGTCGTCGGCGTAGACGGCGAGCAGGACGTCGTCGAGCCCGGGCGTCGGCGTCGGCGGCAGGGTGACGTCGCGCTCGAGGACGGCGGCCGGAACGGCGTACCCGTGCCCGACGAGGTAGACGAGGAAGGCGTCGAACAGCGACGGCCGCGCCATCGCCGCGGCCACGCGGTCGTGCGGCGCGCTGCCGACGGGGGCCGCAGCGAGCACCGCGGAGTCGCGTCGCCCGAGCACCGCCTCCAACTCGCGGAACTGCGCCGACTGGAAGCCGCTCGCCGCCGCCAGCCGATCGCGGAAGCCGGTGAACTGGCGCGGCGTCATGGTCTCCAGCACGTCGATCTGGGCCACCGCCACCTTGAGGATCGTCAGCACGCGCTTCAGGGTGTGCAGCGCGGCGGGCGTCGTCCCCGCGGTCAGCAGCTGATGGGCATGGGCGAGCTCGTGGAGCAGCTGCTTGAACCACAGCTCGTAGACCTGGTGGACGACGATGAACAGCAGCTCGTCGTGCTCGTCCGATCGCGGGTGCTGGGCAGCCAAGAGGTCGTCGAGGGCGAGGTACGACGCGTACGTCACGGCCTGGTCGCCCGGCGCGAGGTGCTCCACCCCGGGCGATGGTACCGATCGGCGGTTGGCCGCCGTCCCGACCGAGACCTAGCGTCGCCACCGTGCTCGCCATCCTCGACTTCTCGACCGGCTACAAGATCATCGGACTGCTGCACATCCTCGCCGCCATCGTCGCCTTCGGTCCGCTGTTCCTGTACCCGACCCTGCAGAAGGCCGGCGCCGGGGATCGCATCGCCCGGCTGCACCTGCGGATGACGCTGCCCGCGCTGGCGCTCACCTGGGTGCTCGGCATGGGGCTCGTCGGGCTGTCGAAGCCGAAGGGCAGCGACGAGGCGGTCATCAAGATGTCCCAGACGTGGATCGTCCTGGCACTCATCGCCTGGGTGATCCTGATGCTCGTGAGCTGGTTCATGATCCGCCCGGCGCTGTCCGACGACAGCCCGTCGGCGCGCGGCCGTCTGGCGAGCGGCATCGGCATCAGCCACCTGCTGCTGATCGTGCTGCTCTACCTGATGGTCTTCAAGCCCGGCCTCTGAGCACGCGGGCGGTTTCGCCCGGTCCTGAACTTGTTCTGAACACCCCGCGCCCACGATGCGGGCATGAGCACGTCAGGAGCCCATTGGGATCTGTACCGCGAGATCCACAAGGCGCTGCGCTTCGCCGTCGCCGGGGTCACCACCCAGGCAGGCAGCGCCGACGCCGGTGACGAGCACGCGGTGCGCGCCCTGCTCGACGAGTGGGACGACGTGGCGTTCGTGCTCCACGGCCACCACGCCCACGAGGACGAGTTCTGCGACCCGTTGATCCGGCGCCACGCCGCTGACCTGCGCGACGAGCTCGAAGCCGCCCACCACGAGGCCGACCGCCAACTGGCGTCGCTGCAGACGGCCGCTGACGGCATCCGCGCCGCCGCCGCATCCGGGCGTGACTGGTTGCTCCTCGGCTTCCACCTCGCCCTCGCCGACTTCGAGGCCAGCTACCTCCCCCACCTGCGCTTCGAGGAGTGCACGGTGATGCCGGCGTTGAACGCGGCGATGAGCGACGCCGATCTGGAAGCGCTCACCAACCAGATCCGCGGCAGCGTGCCGCCGGCCGACATGTGCACCTACATCCGCTACATGGTCCCGGCCATGAACTTCACCGAGCGCCTCGAGATGCTCGGCGGGATGTACGCGGGCGCCCCGCCCGAGGTGTTCGACATGTTCCGCCACGCAGCGGAGTCGGCGCTGGCGCCGCCCGAGTTCGAGGCCATCGCCCTTGCCGTCGGCTTCGCCTGAGACCCCGCCGACGACCCCGTGGTCGTCGATCGTCCCACCGTCCTGACCAATCACCGTGAACATCCCAGGAGGCATTGCCATGACCGCCCACCGCACATCCCGATCCGCCCGCCGCGCCGCCGTCCTCGCCGTCGCCCTGCTGACGGTCGCCGCGACCGCCTGCGGCGACGACGACGACAGTGGGAGCGCCTCGACGTCCGCCGCCAGCGCGCCCACATCGACCGCTGCCGCGACGTCCACGTCCGAGGCCGCGACCACCACCGATGCAGCCACCACGACGTCGAAGGCCGCCACCACGACCGCTGCCGCTACGACGACCGCCGCCGCGTCCACCACGTCGGCCGCACCGGCACCGCCGTCGACCGGACCGTTCACCGCCGCCGAGATCGCCCAGATCGATGCGGCGGCGATGGCGAGCCTCACCAACGGCGTCACCGGCACCGTCGTCAGCATCGTCGACCCCGACCGTGGCACGTTCCTCAAGGCGTACGGCACATCCGACACCGCCGGCACCCCGATGACCCCCGACCTGCACTACCGGATCGGCAGCGTCACCAAGACGTTCACCGCCGACGCCATCCTGCGCCTCGTCGACCAGGGCAAGGTGGCCCTCACCGACCCGATCTCGAAGTACGTCGACGATCTCCCCTACGGCGACCAGATCACGATCCAGGACCTCCTGGCCATGCGCAGCGGCATGTACGACTACGCCAGCGACACCGACTTCTTCAACCGCTACATCGCCGATCCCACGCTGCCGTGGACGGTGGACGACTCGCTGGCCATCGTCCGGGCCCACGCCTCGGAGGCGACGCCGCCGAACCAGACCTCGGCGTACGTCAACACCAACTTCGTCGTGCTCGGGCTGGTCATCGAGAAGGTCACCGGCCAGACGGTCGAGGAGCACCTCAACGGCCTGATCCGCGAGCTCGGCCTGAACGACACGATGTACCCGTCGAACGACGACATGCCCGAGCCGTACGTGACCGGCTACTACAGCGACGGCAAGATGGCGGAGCCCGCCGGCGGGTACCGCGACGTCTCCCGCCAGTCGATCGAGGTCCCCTTCTCCGCCGGATCCATCATCTCCACCGTCCCGGACATGACGCGCTACGCCGCTGAGCTCGCCACCGGCTACGGGCTGAGCCCGGAGACGTTCCAGCTGCGCCAGACCTTCTCGCCCTTCACCACGACCGGGGTCAAGGTCCAGTACGGCCTCGGCATGATGCAGCTCGGCGAGTGGCTCGGCCACGACGGGTCGCTGTTCGGTTACAGCAACATGGTGCTCCACCTGCCCAGCGAGGGCGTGACGATGGTCATCATGGGCAACGCCGCCGACGAGATCGTCGTCCCCTCCCAGCACCTGTTCGGCGAGATCGCCAAGCTGTTGTACCCCGCCTCGCTGACGACCTGGCCGTGAGATCCGGTTGCGCCCGCCCTGCGGGCGCAACCGCCGTTGCCGCCGCCGACGAGATCAACTCGTTCGCGGCGGCAACGGCGCGCGCGGAGACAACATCGCGCCGGCGGGGCCGCTCCCCCGCCGGCCGCTGAAGCTCAGTTCTCAGTCAGCTGAGGCACGCTCAGCAGGCCTCACACGCCCCAGAATCGGAGAGATCAGCACGGCGGCGGCGGCACCGGGCCCGAGCGGGCTCCGGCGTCACTCCACGCGGTCGAGGGCGTCGAGGTCGATCGGCTCCTCGTCGGCGGGGGTGAACGACTCGGCGGGCGGCGGCGCATCGGGGTCCGGCTTCAGCCCGGCGGCGATCAGCACCTTGTCGCTGATCTCGACCATGATCTCGGGGTTCTCGGTGAGGAAGTTCTTGGCGTTCTCCCGACCCTGGCCGAGCTGCTCGCCCTCGTAGGTGAACCAGGCCCCCGACTTCTTCACGATGCCGAGGTCGACCGACAGGTCGATGAGCGAGCCCTCCCGGCTGATGCCCTTGCCGTACATGATGTCGAACTCGGCCTGGCGGAACGGCGGGCTGACCTTGTTCTTGACGACCTTCACCCGCGTGCGGTTGCCGACGACCTCGGCACCGTCCTTGAGCGACTCGATGCGCCGGATGTCGAGGCGCACCGACGAGTAGAACTTCAGCGCCCGGCCGCCCGGCGTCGTCTCCGGCGAGCCGAACATCACGCCGATCTTCTCCCGCAGCTGGTTGATGAAGAGGGCGATCGTGTTCGTCTTGTTGAGGTTGGCCGTCAGCTTGCGCAGCGCCTGGCTCATCAGCCGGGCCTGCAGGCCGACGTGGCTGTCGCCCATCTCGCCCTCGATCTCGGCCCGTGGCGTCAGCGCCGCGACCGAGTCGATGACCACGACGTCGAGGGCCCCCGAGCGCACCAGCATGTCGACGATCTCCAGCGCCTGCTCACCCGTGTCGGGCTGGGAGATCAGCAGCTGGTCGATGTCGACCCCGATCGCCCGGGCGTAGATCGGGTCCATCGCGTGCTCGGCGTCGATGTAGGCGCACACGCCGCCGTTGCGCTGGGCCTCGGCGACGACGTGCATCGCCAGCGTCGACTTGCCCGACGACTCCGGGCCGTAGATCTCGGTGACCCGGCCACGCGGCAGGCCGCCGATGCCGAGGGCGAGGTCGAGTGACAGGGCACCTGTCGAGATCGACTCGATGGCCATGGACGTCTTGTCGCCCATGCGCATGATCGAGCCCTTGCCGTACTGCTTGTCGATCTGCGCCAGCGCCATGTCAAGCGACTTCTCGCGGTCCGTGCTCATGTCCTCCGCCTTTCGGGGGTCAGCGTCGTCCTGGTTCTGATCGGGGCGATCCGTCCCGTCGGTGGCGACCCTACGGAAGGGGTGTCACAGCGAACGGTGGGTGTGTCCACGAAGCGAATGACACGAGTGTAACCAGCGAACACAGGTTCGTAAAGGACCGTCGGGCCGACCCGCCAGCCCCAGCACCTCAGCGGTACGGCGGCGTCCCGTCGCCGGGCTCCGGCGGGTGCATGGCGAGATCGACCGCCTGCCAGACGGTGTAGCTGACCGGGTACACGATGACCGGCAGGACGAGGGCCACCGCACCGAGGATGATCAGCATCGGGACGACCGCGATCTCGGGCCACGTGGCGATGACCCCGATCGCCAAGCCCGCCACCAGCGCACCGAACACCACCATCGCGGCGATCGCCATCGCCCCGAGCTCGAACCCCTCGTAGCCGCGGTGCCACCCGATCCCACACGTCTTGCACGTCGCCTGCTTGCGGAACCAGCCGGTGAAGAACGCGCCGCGACCGCCACACCAGGCGCAGCGCCGGCGCAGGCCGCGCCACAGCATCGTCGCCAGGCTCGGGCGATCCGGGCGCACCGGGTGAGCGGCGATCGGCGGCACGATCGCACGCTACGTGGCGAACACGCGAGACTCGCCCGGTGCGTCGTGGCCTCGCCGGCTTGCTCTTCTTCATCGCCGGGGTCGGCCTCGCACTGGCGGCCGGCGGTTGGTACCTGCAGCGCGTCGCCTTCGACACCGCCCACAGCGGCGACCTCGCTCGCGTCGTGCTGCGCGACGACGGCATCCGCGCCCAGATCGCCACCGCCGCCGGGGCCGCCACGGCGCAGACGCTCGGCGTGTCACCGGAGCAGATCCAGGCCCAGGTCGACACGCTGGCGCGCAGCGACGCCGGCGCCGATCTGATGCGCCAGATCATCACCGACGCCCACGCCAAGCTGATCGGCGAGCGCGCCGAGCCGGTCGAGATCACCGGCGCGCAGCTGGTCCAGCTGACGCGCCAGGAGGCCGTCGCCAACGTGCCGCCCGTCGTGCTGCCCGTCGAAGAGGTCAGCGTGCTGAGCACCATCCGCGAAGCGCTGCGCTGGGCCGTGCCGATCGCCGCGGTCGTCGGCGGCCTCGCCCTCCTCCTCGGGCTGATCGCCCATCCGCGCACCGCCGACGCGGTGTTCGGCATCGGGACGTTCTGCATCATCGCCGGGATCTTCGCCATCGGGCTCGGCTACCTGGTGCCCGTGTACGCGATCCCGGCGATGACCGACAACGTGTGGGTCTCGGCGATCCCGGAGGTCGCGCGGTACGCGCTCCCGGTCGTCGTCGTCGCGGCGGTCGTGCTGATCGCCGGCGGGATCGCGCTGATGATCGGCGCCGCCGCGGCCCGCCGCCGCAAGGCGTGGTCGTCGCCGGTGCCGATCCGCTACGGCGACCAGCACCGCTGGTCCTGATCGCCGCGACCGCGGGCGGCTACTCCGTGATCTCGGTGGCGAACTCGTCGAAGACGTCGGCGTAGCGCGTCGCCTCGACCTCGGTGTGCATCACCGAGATCAGCCACTGCTCGTCGAGGCCCGGCGGCAGCAGGACGCCGCGGTTGATGCCGTGGATCCACTGGGCGAACGCGAGGTCGAAGTCGGTGGCCTTGTAGTCGCGGTAGTTGCGCACCCGCGTCGGCGACCACGTGATGCAGCCCTTGGCGCCGAAGCGCACGGTGTGGGCGGGCAGCCCGGTGCGCTCGATGATCGACTGGCAGGCGTCGACGAGCACGTCGTTGCGGGCGATCGCGGCGTCCGTCGGACCGGCGGCGCAGGCCTCGGTGAGGACGGCCTTGGCCGCGGCCATCACCAGCGGGTTGCCGTTGTACGTGCCGAGGTGCAGCACCTTGCCGGCGGTGATCTGGTCCATCAGGTCCTGGCGGCCACCGAAGGCACCCACCGGGAAGCCGCCGCCGATCGACTTGGCCAGCGTGACGAGGTCGGGCTCGACGCCGAAGTAGCCGGTCGCGCCGCCGTAGCCGGCCGTGATGCCCGTCTTCACCTCGTCGAAGATCAGGATCGTCCCGTACCGCTCGGTGATCTCCCGCACGGCCTGCAGGTAGCCGTCGTCGGGCCGGCAGATGCCGATGTTCTCCATCACCGGCTCGACGATGAAGCAGGCGACCTCGCCGCCGGCGAGCACCCGCTCGAGCGCCGCCGGGTCGTTGTACGGGATGACGATCGTGTCGGCGAGGACGGCCTTCGTCAGGCCGCCGGTGCCGGGCACGCCGATCGGCGCGTCGGCCGGGCCGGCGAGGTCGAGCGGCGGCTTCATCGACACCATCACCTCGTCGTGGTGGCCGTGGTAGCCGCCCTCGACCTTGACGATGCGATCGCGACCGGTCCACCCCTTGGCGACGCGGATGGCGTCCATCGTCGCCTCGGTGCCCGAGTTGGTGAAGCGCCACATCGGCAGCCCGAAGCGGGCGACCAGCAGCTCGGCGACGTCGGCGTCGAGCTCGCACGGCGTCACGTACAGCGTGCCGTCGTCGAGCTGGGCCTGCACGGCGGCCCGCACCGCCGGGTGCATGTGACCGGCGAAGAGGGCGCCGAAGCCCATGTCGTAGTCGACGTAGTCGTTGCCGTCGACATCGACCATGTGGGCGCCCGAAGCGTGGCGCACGACGATCGGGTGCGGGTCGTACGCCTGGAAGCTCGAGGGCACCCCGAGGGGAAGGACCTTGCGGGCTCGGGCCGTGGCGGCCTGCGAGCCGACGGTGCGCTCGCGGTAACGAGCGAGCTCACGCTCGGTGATCGCCTTGGCTCGCTCGACGAGCCGGCGGGCGGTCCCCGGGTCGACGGCCACTCCGTGAGACGGTTGCGTGGCGGTCATCGGTTATCACTTCCCTTTGCGCCCCTCCGGAGGCGCCTCGATGCGGTTGACGAACGCTACCACCGGCCGTCGACGGCGCCCGCCGAACCCTGTTGTGGCGTTCGGGAGCGCCCGTGGCAGACTGTCCCGTCCCAATGGTGGGCGTAGCTCAGCTCGGTTAGAGCGCCAGGTTGTGGCCCTGGAGGTCGGGGGTTCAAGTCCCCTCGCTCACCCCATTCGGTGTGGTGGTGTACGGGGCCCAGTGGCCCCGTACACTGCCCGGCCGCGCCGGCGCCTCTAGCTCAACGGCAGAGCAGTGGACTCTTAATCCATTGGTTCAGGGTTCGAATCCCTGGGGGCGCACCAGTCAGGACCGCCGGCCAAAGGCTCGCCGCAGGGCAGAGCCTGCGCCTCGCTAGCCCTTGAGCTCGCGGTCGAACATGACCTTGGCCCGCTCGTAGGACCGCGTCGCCGCCGCTTCGT
>CAWIKD010000015.1:0-58845 GCA_963836545.1 uncultured Acidimicrobiia bacterium
CGATCATGTCGGGCGCGGCGGCGGCAACTGCCGTGGCGGACGACATGATGGTCGCCGTGGGCCGGAGCGCCACCGCCTCGTGACCGCCGACGCGTTCGTTGCGACGCGGCCGCGGCTGCTCGGCATCGCCTATCGGATGCTGGGCAGCCGGGCCGAGGCCGAGGACGTCGTCGGCGACGTCGCCGAGCGCTGGGCCGCCGCCGACCAGGACGCGATCGTGGCGCCCGAGGGTTGGCTCGTGACCGTGACGACGCGTCGCTCGCTCGACGTGTTGCGCGCCGCCCGCCTGCGCCGCGTCGACTACCCGGGTGAGTGGCTTCCCGAGCCGGTGGCCACCGAGGGCGACCCGACGATCGACGTGGAGCGCCGAGAGACGCTCACGATGGGGTTCCTCGTCCTGCTCGAGCGGCTGACCCCGATCGAGCGGGCGGTGCTCGTGCTGCACGACGTGCTCGAGCTGCCGTACGACGCCGTCGCCGATGCGGTGGGCCGCACCGAGGACGCCTGTCGCCAAGCGCTGCACCGGGCCCGCCGTCACGTCACCGTGCCGCGGCCGCGGCCACCGGCCGTGCGCCGCCAGGCCGAGGAGGTGACGCAGCGGTTCATGGCGATCGGCCTCGGCGCCGGCGACCTCGACGCGCTCGTCGCGTCGCTGGCGCCCGAGATCGCCGTGATCAGCGACGGCGGTGGCGTCGTGCACGCCGCGATGCGACCGGTCACCGGCGCCGTCCGTTGCGGCCGTTACCTGCTCAACCTCATCGGCCGGTTCGGCGACGATCCGCTGGTGGTGCGGTGCGAGCTGAACGGCGAGCCCGGCCTGCTGGTGCACGTCGCGGACGGCTGGGTGGCGACGACGTTCACGGTCGAGCACGACCAGGTCACCACGATCCGGGTCGTGGCCAACCCGGCCAAGCTCGTGCACCTCGTGCGCACGCTGGTGCCGGACGGCGCCGGGCGGCCGGGTCCGTGGGAGGCCCGCGGCCGGTTCCGCCACCGCCACGGCCAGCGCGTGCAGTAGCGATCCGAACCGCCGAGGTGCCAGCGGTGTACGAAGGGGCATGGTGCGTCGGCCAGCCCGGATCGTTGTGGCGACGGTGCTGATCCTCGGCGCCGGGTGCACCGACGACGGGCCGAACCGCGATGCGGCGCGGCGGGTGGCTGCCGGCCCACCCCGATCACGGCCGCCGCGATCGGCTTGCCCGAGGTCGTCGCCGAGGCGACGGGCGGCACCGTGTACGGCCTGCTGTTCACGGCACCGCCCCTCACGGTCGGGAGCGAGGTCAAGATCGTGTGGCGGGTCACCGGTGCGGGCGCCCTGTCGGTCGTCGCCGCCGACCCGACCGGCGGGCCGCGCCCGTTGGCGTGGGGACCCGAGCCGCATGGCAACAGCAACTGGGACCGGCCCGGCGAGGAGTGGGGGACCGGCATCGTGTTCGACCAGCCGGGCTGCTGGCACCTGCAGGCCGAGCGCGAGGGCGTCCACGGCGACGTCTGGCTCGACGTCGTGGCCTGAGCGGCGGCGCTCCCTATCGTCACGGCGTGGTCGGCGACGACATCACGCTCGACGACCTGACGAGCGATCCGCACCCGCACCTCGCCCGGCTGCGCGCCGCGACGCCGGTGGCGTGGGTCCCGGCCGTCGGCGGGTGGCTCGTCACCGGGCGGGCCGCGGCGGTCGAGGTGCTGCGCGATCCGGCGACCTTCACGGTCGACGATCCGCGCTTCTCGACGGCGCGCGTCGTCGGGCCGAGCATGCTGTCGACGGACGGCGCCGAGCACGGACGCCACCGCGACCCCTACGTCGCCGACTTCCGCAAGCGGGCGGTGACGACGCGCTTCGGTCCGTTCGTCGCTGCCGCGGCGACCCGGCTCGTCGACGAGCTGGGTCCGGAGGCCGACCTGGCACCGTCGCTGGCGGCGCCGCTGGCAGCGGCGACCGTCGCCGAGACGCTCGGCGTTCGACGGCCACGACCGGGCCGCGGTCGCCCGCCTGATCGGCTGGTACCGCGAGATCGTCGCGTCGGTGTCGGGCATCGCCGCCGGCGCCGCGCCGACCGACCGTGGCACCGTCGCGATGGCCGAGTTGGCGGTGGCCGTCCGGGCGGCTGCCGCCGTGCCGAGCGGTCTGAGCGTGCAGGAAGCGGTCTCCGACGCCGCGGTCATCATGTTCGGCGGGATCGAGACCACCGAGGGGATGATCCTCAACCTGCTCTGGCACGTGCTCGGCGACCCCGCGGTCCGGTCCGCCGTCGCCGCCGATCCGACGCGGGCCGAGCGCCGCGGTCGAGGAGTCGCTGCGCCTGGAGCCGGCGGCGGCGGTCGTCGACCGCTACGCCACGCCGCGATGTCGCGCTCGCCGACGCGGCGGTGCGGCGCCGGTGACCTGGTCGTGGTGTCGATCGCCGGCGCCAACCGCGACCCGGTCGAGTTCCCCGATCCCGATCGCTTCGACCTGGATCGGCGCAACGCCCGCCAGCACCTCGCCTTCGCCGCCGGGCCGCACGTGTGCATCGGGATGGATCTCGCCCGTCTCGAGGCGGTCACCGCGCTGACGACGCTGCTGCGTCGTCGACCGGGCGTCGGTCTCGCGGCCGGCACGCCCGGTCCGGTCGGCCTCGTGTTCCGCAAGCCACCGTCGCTCGTCGTGACATCGCAGTAGATCTTTGCTACGGTCTGGTTGTCTTTCTCAACCAGGGAGCAGAGATGACCGACACGATCGAGGTGACCGGCGCGCCGGTCGAGCGGCCATGGCAGCAGACGGCATGCATCCTCTGCGAGTGCAACTGCGGCATCGAGGTGCGCCTTGGCGCCGGACGGGCAGCACTTCGAGCGCGTCCGCGGCGACAAGGCCCATCCGGCCTCGCAGGGCTACACGTGCGAGAAGGCGCTGCGGCTCGACTACTACCAGAACGGTCGAGGCGAGCGCGTGCTGCACCCGCTGCGGCGGCGGCCCGACGGCACGTTCGAGGAGATCGACTGGGACACGGCGATCCGCGAGGTGGCCGCCCGCCTCGGTGCGGTGCGCGACACCCACGGCGGCGAGACGATCGTCTACTACGGCGGTGGCGGCCAGGGGAACCACCTCGGCGGCACGTACTCGACGGCCACGCTCAACGCGTTCGGCGCCCGCTTCCGGTCGAGCGCCATCGCCCAGGAGAAGACCGGCGAGGTGCTCGGTCAACGGCCACATGCTCGGGACACCGGTGCGCGGCGAGTTCGACCACTGCGAGGTGGCGCTGTTCGTCGGCAAGAACCCGTGGATGAGCCACGGCATCCCGCACGCCCGCACCACGCTCAAGGCGATCGCCAACGATCCCGACCGGTCGATGGTCGTGATCGACCCGCGGCGCACCGAGACGGCCGAGCTGGCCGACTTCCACCTCCAGGTGCGCCCGGGCCGCGACGCCTGGTTGCTCGGGGCGATGGCGGCGGTGCTGTCGACGAGGGCCTGCTCGACAGCGCGTGGCTGGCGGAGCGGACGTCCGGCCTGGACGAGGTCGAGGCCGCGCTGCGGCGACATCCCGATCGCCGAGTGGTGCGCGATCAGCGGCGTCGCCGAGGACCAGGTGCGGGCGGCCACCCGGCGGCTGGCGGCGGCGTCGAGCGTCGCCGTGTTCGAGGACCTCGGCGTCCAGATGAACCGCCACTCGACGCTCGTCAGCTACCTCGAGAAGCTGGTGTGGCTGCTCACCGGCAACCTCGGCAAGCCGGGCACGCAGTACTCGCCGACGTCGATCGCCAACCTCGTGCGGACCAGCCGCAAGGAGCTCGATCGCGAGCGCGGCCCCGCGCACCAACGTGCTCGGCGCGCCGGTGATCGCCGGGCTGATCCCGTGCAACGTGATCGCCGACGAGATCCTCGCCGATCACCCGATGCGCTACCGGGCGATGATCGTCGAGTCCGGCAACCCGGCCCACTCGCTCGCCGACAGCGGCCGCATGCGCGAGGCGCATCGGGCGCCTCGACCTGCTCGTGTGCATCGACGTGTTCATGACCGAGACGGCCCGGCTGTCCGACTACGTGCTGCCGGCGCTGACGCAGTACGAGAAGCACGAGGCGACGTTCTTCAACTTCGAGTTCCCGCGCAACGTGTTCCACCTCCGCCGCCCGATCGTCGACGCACCGGAGGGGCCGCTGCCGGAGCCCGAGATCCACGCCCGGCTGTGCGAGGCGGCCGGGTGCTTCACCGATGCCGACCTGGCGCCGCTGCGGGCGGCGGCGGCCGTCGGTCGGGCCGAGTTCGGCGCCGCCTTCGCCGCGGCCACGGCGGCCGACCCCCGCCTCGGCGCGGTCGGCGCCGGTCGTGCTCTACCGCACCCTCGGCGAGACGTTGCCCGGCGGGGCGGCCAGCGCGGCGGCGCTGTGGGTGCTGGCCCAGCGCTGCGCCTTGCTCAACCCCGACGGCGTGCGACGGGCCGGCTTCGGTGACGGCGCCGACGCCGGCGACCGGCTGTTCGACGCCATCCTCGAGAGCCCGTCGGGCGTCGTGTTCACCGACGACGACTGGGACGTCACGTGGCGGCGCATCACCACATCGGACGGGCTCGTGCACCTGGCCCTGCCCGAGCTGCTCGCCGAGCTGGCGGCGATGGACGCCGAGGTGCCGCCGGGCGACGACCCCGAGTGGCCGCTGCTGCTGTCGGCCGGCGAGCGCCGATCGTTCACGGCCAACACGATCTTCCGCGATCCGGCGTGGCGCAAGCGGGATCCCGACGGTGCCCTGCGCGTCGCCCCGACCGACGCCGCCACCCTCGGCATCGACGACGGCGGTCGGGCCTACCTGACCACCAAGCGGGGCCGCGCCGTCGTCACCGTCGCGGTCGACGGCGGCATGCACCCCGGCCACGTCGCCCTGCCCAACGGGCTCGGCCTGGACCACGTCGACAGCGACGGGCGGATCACCACCGGCGTGGCGCCCAACGAGCTCACCGCCGGCGAGGACCGCGATCCGTGGGCCGGGACGCCGTGGCACAAGTCGGTGCCGGCGCGCCTCGAAGCGGTCTGAGCGGTCGGCAACTGGGCGGTCGTCTCTAGGCTCGGCCGATGCCGCTCGAGCTGGAGGTCATCCGCTGCGCCGATGCCGACGAGTGGGATGCGTGGCTGGCCGAGCACCACGGGCGCCAAGAGGGCGTGTGGCTGGACATCGCCAAGCGGGGTTCCGGCGTGCCGTCGGTGACGAACGACGAGGCGGTCGACGTCGGGCTGTGCTGGGGATGGATCTCCGGCCACCGCAAGGCGCTCGACGACTCGTGGTTCCGCCAGCGGTACACACCGCGCCGCCCGCGCAGCAACTGGTCGGCGGTGAACGTCGCCAAGGTCGCCGCCCTGACGGCGGCCGGGCGGATGCGTCCCCCCGGCCAGGCCGAGGTCGACGCCGCCAAGGCCGACGGTCGCTGGGCCCGGGCGGTGGGTCACGGCTGAATCCTCAACTCTTTGGTCAGACGGCCAGAAGTTGGCCGTCTCACCAAAGAGTTGAGGAATCCGGTCGCGGGGTGGGCGCGTCGGCCGGGACATCGGCGGGTTCGTCCCGTACGATCCGGCCGATGAGGCATCCCGGGAGCGGCGACGGGTTCGTGCGCTGCAGCGACGGCCAGATGCGGTGGGGCCTGTTCGGCGCCGCCGGGGTGGTCTTCGTCACCGCGCGTGAGGAGGCGCTGCCGCTCGTGATGCTGCAGCTGCGGTCCGGTTGGTCGCACGAGGGCGGCACGTGGTCGTGTCCCGGCGGTGCGCTGGAGTACGGCGAGGAGCCGCTCGCCGGCGCCCTGCGCGAGGCGTCCGAGGAGGTCGGCGTGCCGACCGAGGCGGCCCGGCTGCTCGGCCAGTACGTCTTCGACCCGGCGCCGGAGTGGCAGTACACGACGGTGGTCGTCGAGGTCGACGGCCCGTTCGGCCTGTCGATGAACTTCGAGAGCGACGCCGTCGAGTGGGTGCCCACCGATCGCGTCGAGGAGCTCGGCCTGCACGCCGGCTTCGCCGCGGCGTGGCCGCACGTGCGCCCGATCGCCGAGCGTGCGGGAGCCGATCCGGTGTGACGTCGGCGGGCCGACCCGGCGAGGTCGAGGGGCTGACCATCGGCGAGCTCAGCGCGCGCACCGGCGTCGCCCCGTCGGCGTTGCGCTTCTACGAGGCGGAGGGGTTGATCACGGCCAACCGCACGGGTGGCGGCCAGCGGCGCTACTCCCGCGACACGCTGCGCCGGGTGTCGTTCATGCGCATCGCCCAGCAGGTGGGGCTCAGCGCTCGACGAGATCCGCCGCGCGCCTGGCCTCGCTGCCCGAGCACCGCACGCCGAACCGCCGGGATTGGGAGCGCCTGTCGAGCTCGTGGCGCCCGCAGCTCGACGCCCGCATCCGCCTGCTCGAGCGGCTGCGCGACGACCTGTCCGGGTGCATCGGGTGCGGGTGCCTCTCGCTCACGACGTGCCCGCTGTACAACCCCGGCGACGTGCTCGCCGCCCGCGGCCCCGGCGCCCGCATCCTCCTCGACGACCGCTGATCGAGGCGCCCTCGCAAGGGTGGAGGTGTGGTCGACGACCGAGCGTTCGCTCGCTCGACGACTCGCTCGGCTCACATCCGATCACGGACGAGGAGCTCGCCCATGTCGATGGATCTGGTCATCGAGGTCGACAACGCCCCCGGCGCGCTGGCCGCGGTCGCCAAGGCGATCAGCGACGCCGGCGTGAACATCGCCGCCGCCACCTGCCTCGGCAGCGGCGGTCCGCCGAGCTGCACATCCTCGTGCCCCACGCCGCGGCGGCCAAGCACGTCCTGGCGATCTCGCAGCTGGCCGTGACCCGCGAGCGCGAGGTCGTCGTGGTCGAGGTCGATGACCGCCCCGGCGTCCTCGCCGACCTCGCCGGCAAGGTCGCCGCGGCGGGCGTCAACCTGGATCTCGTCTACGTCGCCACGATGAACCGGGTGGTGTTCGGCGCCACCGACCTCGCCGCGCTGCCGCGCCGCCCTCGGCGCGAGCTGACCGCCGCTACGACGAGGCGCCGCCGCGGGGCTGGACCTGCTGCACGGCCCACGAGTTGCCGTCGGGATCGTCGAAGTAGCAGAACGAGCCCCACGGCAGGTCCTCGATCTCACTGACGGGCACGCCGGCCGCCACGAGGTGGGCGTGGGCCGGCTCGATGTCACCGACGACGACCTGGAGCGTTCGGATCGGCGCCTGCTCGTGGCGCAGCACCCCTTTGCCGATGGCGATCGAGCACCCGGAACCGGGCGGCGTGACCTGCACGAAGCGCAGCTCGTCGCTGACGGTGTGATCGTGGTCCAGCGACCAGCCGAGCTGGTCCCGGTAGAACGAGATGGCACGGTCCACGTCGGCCACCGGCAATGCGATCAGCTCGAGCTTCCAGTCCATGGGATCAACCTCCTCGGGCGTCGGCGACGTTCGCCGACAGCATCATGGTGCGCCTCAGAACCGGTCACGGAGTGGCCGGTTTCCAGGACTCTCACGACGTCGCCGGGAGTTGCTAGCGCACGACGACGGCGAGGTCGGCCCAGACGATCTTGCCCTCGCCGACCAGGCGCACCCCCCAGGCAGCGACGAGCTGATCGACGATCCGCATGCCGGCGCCACCGATGTGCTCCGGCCCGGCGTGGACCACCCGCGGCAGCGCCGTGCGGTCGTCGCCGACCTCGAGGTGGATGCCGGTGTCGTCGTGCAGCTCGATGGACACGTGGACGTCGGTCGCCGCGTGGATCACGGCGTTGGTCACCAGTTCGCTGAGCACGAGGGTGGCGTCGCTGACGAGGGCATCGGGGAGCGCCGTCGTGTCGGCGATGGTGTGCAGCCACGCCCGGGCCACGCCGGGGGCCGCGGCGTGGGCCGGGAGGTCGAGGGCGAGGGGGCGGCGAGCGACCAACCCTTCATGGGGTTGATCAATCGCCATGACAAGCGGGTTGTCCAGCCGGCGGAGGGCGCAAACCTCACCCATCCTGCGTGGCGGCGTGACCCTGGCCACTCAGCTGGTGGCCAGCGCGTCGCCCAGCAAGCGGCTCACCGGCCACGCGCCGTCCGTGGTGTTGCCGATCACCGTGTGCACGAGTCGGTGCTCCCGGTCGTGGACCGATCGGCACGACACGCCGGCGTCGTAGCCCTCGAAGCTCACCACGTCGCGCGTCGGGTGCAGCCAGAACCCGAGCCCGTAGGCCCGCTCGTCGGGCACGCTGCGCACCCTCGTCATCTCGGCGACGACCTCGGCCGGCACGATGACGCCGGCGTCGAGCGCCCGCCAGAACGCGGACACGTCGTCGAGCGTCGTGGAGATGCCGCCGTCGCCGGTGCCGCGCACCGGGAGGTGGAACACGTTGGAGCGCACCACGCCGTCCATCGTGACGTAGCCGAGCGCGACGTCGCCGGGCAGCTCGTCGCTGCGCAGGAACCCCGTGCGGGTGAGGCCGGCGGGCTGGCAGACCCGCTGCTCCACGAGCTGGTGGAAGGCGACCCCGCTGGCCCGCTCGGCGAGCACGGCGAGCACGATGTAGCCGCCGTTGCAGTAGATGAACACCTCGCCGGGCCGGTCGCGCTGCGGGAAGCCGTCGAGGATCGCCAGGTAGTCCTCGGTGTCCACCAGCTGCTGCACCGGGACCGGCATGGCGTACGCGTTCGGGTCGGGATGGACGTCCTCGTCGAGGTAGTCGCCGATGCCCGAGCGGTGGGCGAGCAGCTGCTCGACCGTGACGGCGTCGTCGATGAGCGGGAGGTCGTCGCCGAGCAGCTCGCGGGCCGTGCGTGTCGAGGTGCAGCACGCCGTCCTCGACGAGCGCCATCACGGCGAGGGCGGTGAACGGCTTGGCGGCGCTGGCCACGCCGAAGCGGGTGTCGACGGTGCAGGCGATGTCGTGGCCCCGGTCGGCGAGGCCGTAGGCGAGATCGAGCTCGACGACGCCATCACGCTCGACCCGCACGACCCCGGAGAAGTCGGCCTCGGCGGCGACCCGATCGACGTCCTCCCGAAGGCCCACGGGCTACCGCCGTTCGAGCAGGACGACGGGGATCTCCCGATCGGTCTTGGCCTCGTAGTCCGCGAACGTCGAACGCTCGCGCTTCTGCGCCGACCAGATCGCCTCGCGCTCGTCGCCTGCCGTGACCCGAGCCCGCACGGGGACCGTCTCGGTGCCGACCTCGATCTCGACGTCGGGCTGGGCGAGCAGGTTGAAGTACCACGCCGGGTGCACGGGGGCGCCGCCGAAGGAGGCGAAGATGGCCCACGCGTCGTCGACCGTGCGGTACGCCAGCGGGTTGATCCGCGGCGTGCCCGACTTGGCGCCGGTGTTGTGGAGCAGCAGCATCGGCACGCCCTCGAACATGCCGCCCACCACGCCGTCGTGCTCGCGGAACTCCTGGACGATCGAGGCGTTGAAGTCGTGGATCTGGTTCGACACGGCGGCCACGGTAACGGCGTCAGCGGGCTCCGGCGCGGCCGGTACCGTCACCCATCGATGCCCCACGGTCCCGTCCTGCAGCTGCGCGTGGTCGTGGAAGCCGAGGACTTCGACCGCGCCCTCGCGTTCTACCGCGACGCCCTCGGGCTCCCGGAGGAGGCGGCGTTCGAAGGAGCTGGCGACGCCCGCGTCGTGATCCTCGATGCCGGCCGGGCGACGCTCGAGCTGGCCAACCCGGCGCAGGTTCGCATGATCGATGCCGTCGAGGTCGGCCGCGACGTCAGCCCGCCGATCCGGCTGGCGTTCCAGGTGACCGATGCCACGGCGGCGACCGCGGCGCTGGCGGCCGCCGGCGCGACGGTCATCGCGGCGCCGGTCGAGACGCCGTGGCGCTCGCGCAACGCCCGGCTCGCCGGGCCGGCCGGGCTGCAGCTGACCCTGTTCGAGGAGCTCGACTGACGCGCGCCCCAGCTCAGCGCCGGTGCGCGGGGTACCTCACCGCCCGGAGGCGCCCGGCGGGCCGACTGAGTACCTCCACGAGCCCAAGATGAGTACCGGCTACCGATCCGCCGGCGATCCCGTTCCGTCACGCTCGTGACATGGCCGACACGACGATGGACCGCTGCGCCCGGCGGATCGCCACCCGGCGTGACGCGGCGCCCGCCCACCCCACCTCCACCCTCGCCGCCACTGAGACCGCCACCGCGAACCAGCGGCCGGCGGACGACGCCGACCTGCGCCGACGGTTCCGGGACGGTGATCCCGACGCCGTGCGGGCCGTGTACGCCCAGTTCGCCCGCCCCCTGTACTCGCTGTGCCGGTCGCACCTGGCCGATGCCGAGCAGGCCAAGGACGCCGTGCAACAGACGTTCCTGCAGGCCTGGCGGGCGGCCCCGTCGTACGACCCCGACCGGCCGCTGGCCCCGTGGCTGTTCCAGATCGGGCGCCGCGTGTGCATCGACCGCTACCGCCGCGAGAAGGCGGTCGCCGAACGCCTCGACGACCACGAGCGCCACCCGGCCCTGACCGTCGCCGGCCCGTCCATGGAACGCAGCTGGATCGTGTGGGAGGTCCGGCGAGCGATCGAGGAGCTGCCCGTCGACGGGCGCGAGGTCATCCGCCTGATGCACCTCGAGGGCTACACCGTCGAGCAGGTCGCGGCGCGGCTGTCGCTTCCCGTCGGCACCGTCAAGTCCCGGTCGTTCCGCGCCCATCGCAAGTTGGTCGCCATGCTCGGCCACCTGCGGGCTGCCGACCAGGAGCTCGTCGCGTGACCTTTGGAAGACTGCGAGGGTGCCCGGAACCTGGCCCCTCGTCGGACGCGAGGCAGAGATGGCCCGCGTCGCTGGTGCCGTCCGGCGCGCCGACCGGGCCGGGGTGGTGATCGTCGGCCCCGCCGGCGTCGGCAAGTCCCGGTTGCTCGTCGACTGCATGGAGCGCGGACGCAGCCTCGGCTTCGAGGTCGTCCACGCCCGAGCGTCGTCCGCGGCGTCCGACATCCCGTTCGGTGCGCTCGCCGCGCTGCTCCCGTCCGACGCCACACGGGGAGGGGCCGAGGCCCTGGCCGGCGCCCACGCCGTGCTGCGCGAGGCGGCACGCGGTCGTCCGCTGCTGCTGGCCGTCGACGATGCCCACCAGCTCGACGACGCCTCGGCGCTGCTCGTGCACCAGCTGGCCGCGGACTTCACGACGTTCGTCGCCCTCACCGTGCGCCTCGGCGAACCGGTGCCCGACCCGATCACCGCGCTCTGGAAGGACGAGCTCGCCGAGCGGGTCGAGGTCGGCCCGCTGCCGCGGGAGCACGTCACGACGCTGCTCGGTGAGGTGCTCGGCGGCCCGGTCGATGCGGCCACCGACACCGTGCTCTGGCGCCAGTCCGACGGCAACGCCCTCTACCTCCACGAGCTCGTGGTCGGGGCGCTCGACGCCGGCGACCTCGTGCAGTCCGACGGCATGTGGACGCTGCGGCCGGGTGCCGCCGTGCCGGCCCGCCTCGTCGACGTCGTGCAGGCCCGGCTGCGCAACCTCGACGACGACGAACGCCGCACGCTCAGCCTCGTCGCCTTCGGTGAGCCGATCGGTGTCGCGCTGCTCGAGCAGGTGTCCGACCTGCGGATCCTCGAACGGCTGGAGCGGCTCGGCCTCATCGTCGTCGCCCAGGAGCGCCGCCGCCTGGACGTCCGCCTGGCCCACCCGCTGCACGGCGAGGTCCTGCGGCGGGAGACGCCCGCGCTGCAGTCACGCGCCCTGCACCGCACGCTCGCCGACCTGCTCGAGGGCACCGGTGCTCGTCGTCGTGAGGACGGCCTGCGCCTCGCCGTCTGGCGGTTGGAGGGCGGCGGGGCGATCGCTGCCGAGCGCCTCGTCGCCGCGGCGACCGCCGCTCGCGAAGCGGGCGACGTCGACCTCGCCGAGCGACTGGCGCGCGCCGGTGTGGACGCGGGCGGCGGGTTCGCCGCGTCGTTCGAGGTCGGACAGTGCCTGCAGCGCAACGGCGAGCACGCCGCCGCGCTTGCCGTCCTCGACGCGCTCGTCGGCGCCGAGCCCGACGACGACGCCATCAGCGCCCTCGCCGACTCGCGCGCCGACATCACGTTCTGGGCCCTGGGTCGGGAGGCCGACGGCATGGCGATCCTCGAGCACGCCCTCGGTCGGCTCCCGGTGACCTCGCCGCGCGTCCGACCTGCAGGCGATGGCGGCGATGGTCGAGGCCCACGTCGGGCGGGCCGATCGCACGATCGACCTGGCGTCGCCGCTGATGGTCGACCCGACGACGTCCGGGTTCGGGTTGGCAACGATCGCGGCGACGATCGCCCTGGCGTCCAGCGGCGGCGCGGCCGTTGCTCTTGCGCGCCTCGATCCGCTGCTCGCCCTCCCCGGCCTGCCGCGCGTGGCGCGGGCCTCGATGCTGCACGTCAAGACGGCGGTCCTCGTCGAGCTGGGCCGCCTCGCCGACGCCGAGGCGGCCGCCGTCGAGAGCCATCGCCTGGCCCTCGACGCCGGCGACTCGACCGCTCCGGCTACGGCAGCGGCGTCCTGGCGTGGACGTACACGGCGATGGGTCGCCTCGACGCGGCCGTGCGCTTCGCAGTCGAAGCGAGTGCGCTGTTCCGGGCGACGCAGGTGGCGGTGCCGAGACGGTGGACGCTCGCATCCAGCTGTTCGCGCTGAGCCAGACCGATCGCCCGGCCGATGCGGCGGCCGTCATCGCCGCCCTCGACGCCTTGGAACCACACGACGGCCGGATGCACGAGCCGCTCGAGCAGCTCGGCCGGGCCCGCCTCGAGCTGGTGGCTGGATCGCCGTCGGCGGCCTTCGCCCGCATCGACGCCGCCGCCGAGGACTGCACCGCGAGCGGCCAGCACGCTCGGACCTTGCTGGTGCTCCACGAACGGGCTCGGCTCGGCGCCCCCGACGTGGCCCGGACGCTGGCCGCCGCCGCCTGCTGCGAGTCACCGTTCCACGTTCGCGATGGCCGACCACGTGGTCGCCCTCGAGCGGCGCGATGCCGCCGCCCTGGCCGATGTCGCCGAGCGCTTCGCCACGTTCGGCGCCGACCTGATCGCCGCCGAGACCGCGGCATCGGCACGTGACGCGTTCGCTCGACGCGGCGATCAGCAGGCAGCCTCCCGGTCGGCGGCGCGCAGCCGGGACCTGGCGCAGCGTTGTGAAGGGGCGGCGACGGCAGCGCTCGACGTCGGGCTGACCGTGCCGCTGACCCGTCGCGAGCGGGAGGTGGCGACGCTCGTCCGGGCCGGCAGCAGCAGCCGCGCCGTCGCCGACGAGCTGCACCTGTCCGTGCGCACGGTCGAGAACCACCTCGCCCGGGTGTTCGACAAACTCGGCATCAACAGTCGGGCGCAGCTCGCCGACGCGCTGTCGTCATGACCCGCGAGACGTTGTATGAGCAGCTCGGCGGGGCGCCGGCGGTCGCCGACGTCGTCGAGCGCTTCTACGCCCGCCTGCGCGTCGACCCCGAGGTGCGTCACCTGTTCCAGGCCGATCGGGCGACGAAGGTCATGGATGCGCAGCGGCAGTACTTCTCGGCGTTGCTCGGGGGGCCCTCGGAGCGCTTCGGCGCCGACCTCGCCGGTGAGCTGGCGGCGGCCCACCGTGACGTCGCCATCGACGACCGCCACGTCGCGGTCGTCGTCGAGCACCTCCGTCATGCGCTGACCGAGTCGGGGGCATCGGACGAGCTGGCCGACCGCGTCGTGGCGGTCGCGCTGCGCATCTGGTGGGCCCGCCGCTGGAACTAGGGCCAGCGGTCAGGTCGGGTCGGTTCAGGTGAGGACGATCGGGATCGTGACCACCTGCGTCGGTGCCCCTGGGTAGGTGACCGAGATCGAGATCGTCACCGGTCCGGTGGGACGCTGGGCCGTCTTCCAGGCGAACAGCGCGGTGTGGGTGAAGATCGGGTCGTACACCGGCCGGGAGGCGGCCAGCGACTGCGCGCCGCTCGCCGCGATCGTCACTCGCCGTGCCGCGAACAGCTGGAGGGCGCTGCCGTCGGAGATGGGATGGCCCTTGGCATCCGTGAGCTGGAACGCGATCGGGATGATGAACCGGCCGGGGAACCTGGCCCCGGCGGTCGGGAACAGCACCTTGATGTCGACGCGGACCAACTGCGTCAGTGCGCCGCTGCTCGGCCGGTGGTCCCCGGTACCCGAGTAGTCGGCGGTCACCGCGTGCGATCCGAGGGTCAGGGTCGATGTCGACGGGCTGGTGGCCACACCGGCGACGACGGCGACCGGACCAGCCAGCGCCTGACCGTCGACCTTGAACTGGACCGTTCCGCCCGTCGGCCCACCGGAGACGGTCGCCGTGAACTGCACCGGAGCCCCGATGGTGGACGGGTTCGCCGACGACGTGACGGCGGTCGTGGTGGTGGCCGCGGCGATGCTGACGGCGACCTCCTCGTCCGACGATCCGTAGGCGTTGCTGGCGCGCACCGTGAACGTGAACTCGCCGCTGGCCGTCGGCGTCCCCGTGAGCTCGCCCGTCGTCGAGAGCGCCAGGCCGGGCGGCGGCGAACCGACCGTCACCTCCGTCACGACCGGTGGGTCGCCGCCCAGGGTGAACCCGTAGGAGTACGGAGTGCCGACGGTGCCCGCCGGCGGCGCACCGCTGATCGTGGCGGCGACGCCGAGGTCGAGTCCGGCGAGCACCGGGTCGTGGTCGCTCGTGCGGAACCGGTCGTCGGCGTAGAGCGACGCGATCTGCGCCGGCGTCTTGAAGTCGGTGTTGTAGTCGAGCACCGCGGGCTCGTCCGCGTTGTGATGGGCGTCGCCGGCACCGGTCACCTGCGAGCGCAACGAGGCCGATGCCATCACGTAGTCGAGGTAGCCCCACTGGCCGTCGAACACATAGGAGTAGGCGTCGTCGCCGTGGATGGCCTTGATCAGGTTGACGTACCCGGCCGATTCCAGCGCTGCGATCGGGTCCTCGCCGGCGTACGAGTTGAGGTCGCCGACGATCGCCACGTCCGGATCGCCGGCGCGCGGGATGACGACGCTGCCCACCCAGTGGGCGAGCTCGTTGGCCTGCGCGGTCCGGTGGACGTTCCAGCAGCTCTGCCCGTCACCGATGTCGATGTCCGGGCCGGTGGTCGGGCAGGAGCCCTTGGACTTGAAGTGGTTGGCGATCACGGTGAACCGGGCGCCATCGGCGGTCCGGAAGGTCTGGGCGACCGGTTGGCGCTCGAACACGTCGTTCTGGTCGACGAACGTCGCGCCCGGCACCGCCGTCACCGACGCGGTCCGGTACAGCAGCCCGGCCTTGATGGCATCGGTCCCGGCGACGTCGACCACCCCGAGGGCGGCATCGGGATCGACGAACGCCCACGCGCCCGCACCGTCGAGGGCGTTCAGGGCGTCGACGAGCGCCTGCACCGCGCTGGTCGGGCCGTAGCCGTCGTTCTCCATCTCCATGTAGCCGACGACATCGGCGCCGAGGAACCGGAGCGACGCGACCTCCTTGGCCAGCTGGCGCTGGTACTCGAGGTCGCTGGTGGCGCCTCGGCAGTCGGTGATGTCACCGGCCGTGCCCAACCGGCAGTCCGTGTAGGTGTTGAAGAAGTTGAGCAGGTTGGCGCTGGCGATCTTGATTCCGCCGGCGCCGACATCAGGAGGTGCGGTCGGTCGGAGGTTGATCGGCTGGAACACGGCCGCGCCGCCCAGCGCGCCGACCGGTCGCAGCCGGTACGCGTTGCCGCTCGCGTTGTTGCCCGCCCAGGTGTAGGTCATGACGCCGACGGCGTCGGTGAGCGCATCGCCACCCCGGAGCGTGTTGGTGGCGGACAGCGGCTGCCCGCCGCGACCGAACACGATCGGGTCGGGGTTCTGCGCCTGGTTGGCGTCGTCGACGATGAGGCGGTTCAGGTCGTTGGCGTCCTGGGCATCCTGCACGGCCGTCTGGTCGCCGGCCGAGTGGTCGGCGGTCGGCTGGCGCAGCGGGTGACCCGACGACACGACGACCTGGCCGAAGCGCCCGAGCTGGAAGTGCTCGGTCACGTAGACGGTCTGGTGGAGGCGGACGAGCATCCCCTCGTACGGCTCGAGATCGCCAGGCCGCGGCGCGGGCAGGGTCACGTCGACAGGGGCGACGGTGGCCTGCTGGCCGCACGACTGGACGCCGGCCGCGCCCGCGGTGATCTGCGTCTGGCCCTCGAACTCCGAGACGACACCCGCGACCTGCACGACGTCGCCGTTGGCGACGAGGTTGGCGCCGTTGTCGAACACGAAGATGCCGTCCGACGTGGCGAGCTCCCCGTCGCCGGCGTCCTGCAGGTAGAAGCCACGCAGCGCCGGCTGGGGGCCTTCGAAGTCGGCCACCACGGTTCCCCGGACCGCCACGGTCTGGCCGGCCACGGGGGAGATGTCGACGGTGCCTTGCACTGACCCCACGCTGACCACGGGGGTCGAGCAGGCGGGCGGCGCCACACCGACGGTCACCGTCGCCGTCCGGCTGTCGACCGTCCCACCGGGGCCCGTGACGCGCACCCAGTACGACGTCGTCGCGGTCAGCGCAGGCGTCGTGAACGAGGGCGCGTTGGTGCCGACCGGGGCGCTCGTGTCGCCGGCGCTGCCCGTGTACCACTGGTAGCTCAGCGGGCCCTGCCCCGCAGCCCCCACCGTCAGCGTCGCCGTCGTACCGCCCGTGATCGAGGCGTCCTGCGGCTGGGTGCCGATGGTCGGTGCGCCACCGATCACGCCGCCGCTGGGGGCGAACGCCACGCCGCGGAACGCGGTGTTGGCCGGCGCGCTCGCCAACCTGGTCGAACTGGCATTGATCGGGGCGTCGAACGCCGACGAGTCGATGACGACCACGAGCTCGTTCGCCGTCGCACTGGTGGTCGCGTACAGGGTGACGCCGAACGGGGTGACGGCGCCGGTGAGACCCCGGACCGCGCTGCCCGACGGGCGGAACGACCCGCGAGCCGTCCACGCGGTGCCGTCGGAGGAGAACTTCACGATGCCGCCGTTCGGGATCCCGGCGTCGTCGGCCACGTACAGGGTGTCGATGCCCGGGACCACGGGATCGCGGTCGAGCGCCACGAACCCGTAGGGGCTCGCGACCGGGGCCACCAGCGACGGGATCTGGCCGCCGGTGGTCGGCAGCACCGCTCCGACGGCGTACACGCCCGTCGGCGAGCTCCCGGTCGAGACGTGCAGCTGACCGTTGGCGATGCCCACCGCACGCAGGTTCGTCGGGGCGGCGGTGTTGATCGCCGTGGTCGATCCGGCGCCGCCCAGCGCGGCCAGGCGCACACCGCCGTTGCCGCCGACGGCCCAGAAGCGACTGCCGTCGTCGGTCACCGCGCCCCGGACATCGGTCGCGTTGAACGCGTCGGTGATCGCCGTCCGCGAGTCGACCACGCCGTTCCCGTCGACTCGCGCCACGACCCGGGGCGTCAGCGTCGCCGTCGTCGACGCCACGGTGGCCGTCCCGGCATCGGCGTCGAACCCGGCGAGGCTGAGGTACCGCCCGTCGGCCGACAGGGCGAGCGCGCCTTCCGACGTCGCCGTGCCGCTCATGGTGACTCGATGGTTCTCGCCGGCGGTTGCCGTCGGCAGCGCGACCGACTGCACGAGCGCCCCCGCTGGCGTGTACTCGTCGAGGAACACGGCGGTCGCCGCGTTCGACAACGCCCCGCTCCCGGTCCCGACCCGCACCACGACGATGTCGCCTGGGGTGAACCCGGCCGCGGCTGCCGGCGCCGCGGCGCTCAGCACGAATGCCGTCGACGCGCAGAGTGCGACCGTCACAAGGCCGACGAACCTGCTGGACGCACGTGTGCGCATGGCATCTCCAATCCGACGTCGGCGCCCGCCGAGGGTCGAGACACTAGCGATGCCCTCTCGTCGCCTGGAGACCTCCGCGGCGAACGGGACATGACATCTGCACGACGCCGAGACGGCGGCGAGTGTCGGCCGCACCTCAGGCGTGACGGCTGTTACGACGTCGCGGTGACCGCGTCGTCCGCCTGGCCGCTGCGTGCCGTGCCGAGGGTGTCGGCGCCGAAGGACTTCGGTGCGCCCTTCTCGTAGAACACGTCGGTCGCGACGAGCGTGAAGCCGGCGTCCTCGAGCAGGTCGGTGATCCGACGCGTCAGGTGGCAGCCGCCGAACACCCGCTTCTGGAGCGGTTCGAGGCGGTGCTGCCAACGTTGCACCGCGTCGTCAGGGGCCAGACCGTGCTCGACGAAGCACAGCGTGCCCCCGGGCTTGAGCACCCGTCGCAGCTCCCCGAGCGCGGCAGGTGCATCGGGGACGGTGCACAGCGTCCACGTGGACACCGCGGTGTCGCAGCTGTCGTCGGCCAGGGGGAGCGCTTGACCGTCGAGACCGACCCGCTCGATGGGGACGCGTGAGGCGGCGCGGCGCTCGGCCGACAACCGCCACGCCAGGTCGGAGGGCTCGACGGCGACGACCTCGGTGACGGCGGACGGGTACAGCGGCACGTTGTGCCCGGATCCGAAGCCGATCTCGACGACTCGACCGTGGAGGCCGGCGCAGACGCGACGGCGCAACGGCTCGACGGACTTCATGCCGCACGCGGTGTTGATGATCCGCGGCAGGACACGATCGACGTAGATCCCCATCGGCCATCCCTCCAAGCTCGCGGCGCGTCAGTGTACGGCTGCCGCCGGCAGGTCACCAGAGGGATGGGTTGGCTGGGGGCACGTCGTCCAAGAAGGCGGTGATCAGCGGCTCGAGCGTCGGCACCGCGGCCGGGATCGAGATGTGTGAGGTCGCGGGGAGGATGACGAGTCGGGCGGGTGGGACCCGGGTGATCGTCCCGGTGGCCGCGGCCTGCTCGTCGCCGCCACCGCGCAGCTTGAACATCGCCACCGCGTGCTCCGGCTTGACCCCGTCGGCGTCGCCCACGATGACCATCGTCGGGGCGGCGATCGATCGCATCTGCGCGTCGCTGATGTGCTGGTCCTCGAAGTTCAAGACGCGCATCTTGTCGATGTAGGCATCGAACGCCTCGGGATCGGCGGTGTGCTGGCGGAACGCCTCGCCGACCGGCGTGTCCGTGAAGAGCTGCCCCGACATCTCGGCGAGTCCCTCCAGCACCACCGGGTACCAGCCGTCCTGGCGGTAGGTGGCGGACAGGGTGACGAGCTTGTCGACGCGCCGCGGGTGACGCAGCGCCAGCTGCAGCGCGACGCCGCCACCCTGCGAGTAGCCCATCACGTCGACGCGCTCGATCTCCAAGGCGTCCAGCAACGCCGCGGCGTCGTCGCCGAACTGCTCGTACGACATCGCTCGCGGGGTGTCGGCCGTGCGGCCGTGGCCCTGTTGGTCGAAGACGACGACCGGGCGGCTGGGCGCGAAGGCATCGACCCACGCGTGCATCGAGGCGGTGGACAGGAACGCCCCTGGGATGAGCAGCAACGGAACCGCTGCGGACGAGCCCACCTCCCCGTACACCTCGGCGTAGAGCTGGAGACCGTTGATCGGGAGGTGACCACTGCGTGAAGGCCGCATGGCACGGAGCATTCACCAAAACGTCCGCCCCGACGCCCCGGCCCGAGCTGCGTCGTCGCCCGTGCCGGGCCCGGTGGTAAGCCGTGCGCCATGGGGGATCTACTTCGTTCGACCGATGCCGAGATCGACGAGCACGTGCAGAGCGCCGATCCGATGGCGCTGCGCGGCGTGCTGTTCCAGCTCACCGGCGACCCGGCGATCGCGGCGACGAAGCTCGGTGAGGTCCCGGGCCGGTTCACGCCGCTGCAGGGGCTCATCGACCCTGCGGACATCGAGCTGATCCGAGTCGCCGCCGCCTCCTACCTGCGCGCGCGCATCGCGATGCCGGCGCCCCCGATGTCGGACCCGGTCCGGCCGAGCGGCTCGCCACCAGCTTGAGCCTCGCGGCGGGGGAGGACATCCCGCAGGCGGCGATCGAGTTCTGCATCGAGGAGTTGGGGATCGAACGGATCCCCCGTCGCCACGAGCTCGCCCACCGGCCACCGGAGGGCTTCAACGTCGTCGTGATCGGTGCCGGCGTCGGGGGCATCAACGCGGCGATCAACCTCAGGGAGAGCGGCATCCCGTTCACGGTCCTCGACAAGAACGACGACGTCGGCGGCACGTGGCACGACAACACCTATCCGGGATGCCGGGTCGACGTGCCCAGCCTCGCCTACTCCCACAGCTTCGGGTTGCACTACCCGTGGGATCACTGGTTCGCCCCGCAGCACGAGAACAACCGCTACCTGCAGTGGTGCGTCGATTCGTTCGGCGTGCGCGACGACATCCAGTTCTCGACCGAGGTCACCGCGATGGCATGGGACGAGCCCAGCGCCACGTGGCAGATCGACGTCAAGCGCGCCGACGGCACCACCGACACGCTGACGGCGAACGCGGTCATCAGCGCCGTCGGGTTCCTCTCCCGACCGAAGTTCCCCGACATCAAGGGGACGGAGACGTTCGACGGTCCGGCGTTCCACACCACGTGGTGGGATCACGCCTTCGACGACCCGGCGGGCCAGCACCTCGCGGTCATCGGCACCGGCTGCAGCGGCATGCAGCTGGTGCCGGAGCTCGAGCGTCGAGGGGCCACGGTCACGGTGTTCCAGCGCCGCCCGTCGTGGATCTACGAGGTGCCGATCTACCGCGCCGAGCTGCCCGAGGGGCTCAAGTGGCTCGACCTGAACATGCCGTACTACCGCAACTTCGAGAAGTTCCGCGCCGTGTGGATGGTCGGCGATCACGTTGCTGCGAAGCCGTTCATGCGCGACCTCGACTGGGAGGATCCTGACTCGCTCAGCGAGGTCAACCACGTCGCACGCCAGGTCAGCCTCGACTACTTGGAGCGCAAGCTCGAGGAGCGCCCCGACCTGCTCGCCGCGTGCACGCCGCACTCGCCGGCCATGGCCTCGCGCCCGGTGCTCGACAACGGCTGGCTCGACGCCATCTGCGGCCCGAACGTCGAGCTCGTCACCGACGCCATCGGCCGGATCGTCCCCGAGGGGATCGTCACCGAAGGGGGTCGCGTCGTGGAGGCCGACGCCATCGTGTTCGCCACCGGCTTCGAGACCAGCAAGTTCCTCTGGCCGATGGAGGTCACGGGCCGGCGCGGCACGCTGCACGAGCTGTGGGCCAAGGACGGTGCCCGGGCCTTCCTCGGCATCACGATGCCCGGGTTCCCGAACCTCTTCTGCATCTACGGCCCCAACACGAACTCGAACCAGGGCACCATCCCGACCATGGGCTCCGAGCTCCAGACCCGGTACGCGATCCAGTGCATCGAGGAGCTGTTCCGCACGGGCAGCTCCTCGGTCGATCTCACGCTCGAGGCCTACGAGGACTACAACCGCCGGCTCGACGAAGGGCTCGCCAAGACGATCTTCGCCGACCCGCGACTCGACACGTACTACATCAACGAGCACGGCCGATCGTCGTCGCAGACGTGCTGGAGCACGCTGCAGTACTGGCAGATGACCCGCCGTCCCGACTTCGCCGACTACACGTTGTCCTGAGCGGCCGGTCGCCGGTCGTCACCACGTTTCGGTCCGGATCGTGGTCGCCGGCGCGACCGCGATCCGGACCAAGACGATCGTCAGACCGTGGCGTGGCCGAAGACGTAGGGGTCCATGGTCTCCTGCGCCTTGACCCGCCACTTGTGCCAGTTGCCGCCGCCGTAGTACGCCAGGCTGCCCGGCGAGGCGTCGCCGTGGCCGTTGTAGTACGAGAGGCAGTCGCGCAGCGGGGCGGTGGCGATGTCCGACACCCGGCAGTGCTCGGCGTAGGCCTCCTCCGGCTCCTGCTCGACGTCGACGATCTGCTCGCCGCGATCGCGCAGCTCGGACAGCAGCCACACGAGGTAGTCGCCGTGGGTGTCGATGGCATCGGTGAAGTTGAAGCTGCCGCCGCCGCCCTGCGGCCCGGTGACGATGAACAGGTTCGGGAAGCCCCGGCTGTGCAGCCCGAGGAACGTCTTGGTGCCCTCGCTCTGCCACTTCTCGCTGAGCGATCGACCGCCGCGACCGACGACCATGTTGAACGTCGACGTCGCCATCCACTGGAACCCGGTCGCGTAGATCAACACGTCGAGCGGGTACTCCACGCCGTCGTGCACGACGCCGCGCTCGTTGATCTCGGAGACCCCCATGGGGGCCGTGTCGACGAGGTGGACGTGCGGCAGGTTGAACGTCGGCAGGTACTCGTCGTGGAACGTCGGGCGCTTGCAGCCGTACGGGTAGTAGGGCTTCAAGGCGGCGGCCGTCTTGGGGTCGTCGATGATGGCGTCGACGCGGGCTCGGATCTGCTCCATGATCCGGAAGTTGGAGTCGAGCTGCTTCTCCATCAGCTCCTCCGGCGACAAGCGCCGCTCGTGGACCTTCTTCTCCTTGAAGTCGGCGACCTTGCCGGCGAGGTAGTCGTCGTTGGCCTGGATGGCCGTCCGCCCGGCCGAGATCTTCGAGAACCGGGCGCGGCGGGCCCGTGCCCAGCCGGGCTCGTTGGCCCACGTCGCCCGCTCCTCCTCGGTCGTCTCGCGCTGGTCGCGGACGTCGATCGTCGACGGCGTGCGCTGGAACACGTACAGCTCGCCGGCCACCTTGGCCAGCTCGGGGATCGCCTGCACGGCCGTCGCGCCGGTGCCGATGATGCCGATCCGCTTGCCCTCGAGCTCGACGTTGTAGTCCCAGCGCGACGTGTGGAACGACGTGCCCTGGTACTTCTCCATGCCCTCGATGCGGGCCAGCTTGGGCGTCGTGAGGATGCCGTTGGCGAGGACCACGTAGCGCGCCCGCATGGCATCACCGCGGTCGGTGTAGACGGTCCAGCGCCCGGCGTCCTCGTCCCACTCGGTCCGGTCGACGGTGGTGTGGAACAGGCAGTGGTCGTAGAACCCGAAGCGCTTCGCCATCTCCTGGCAGTACTCGTAGATCTCGAAGCCGGAGGCGAACTTCATCGAGGGGACGTAGCCCATCTCCTCGAGCAGCGGGAAGTAGCTGTAGGACTCGACGTCGCAGGCGATGCCGGGATAGCGGTTCCAGTACCACGTGCCGCCGACGTCGCCGCCCTTCTCGCAGAAGCGGACGTCGACGAAGCCGGCCTCGCTCAACTTGTGCCACAGCAGCAGCCCGGCGAACCCGCCGCCGACGACGAGGATGTCGCACTCGTCGGTGAGCGCCTCGCGCTCGATCGGCGGCTCGGAGTACACGTCGGTGAGGTACTTGGCGAAGTCGCCCTCCATCGCCATGTAGTCGGCGGCACCGCGGCGGGTCTCCTTGAACGCCTGGTACTTCGCTTGCTCCTCGGCGTCGAAGTGGGCCCCGGGTGGCGGCTCGGGCAGCACCTTGAGGGCGTCGTCGTGGGTCACCGAGTACCCCTTGCCGACGATCTTGTCGCTCGCCTTCGCGGCGCGGGTGTCGAACGTCTTGAGCCCGGTCGCCGGGTCGACCTTGATGGGCGTTCTGGCCTCGCTCGTCACGGTGGGTCCTCCTGGGGCGATGTTGACGTGCCGATCAAGGTACGTCGTCGGACCCTGGTGACGAGGACTCGGAGGACGTCGGACAGGATGGTGCGGTGACCGACATCTCGACCCATGCCGCCGCCCTCGATCCCGAGGTGGCCGCCGCGCTGGCGGCGCTGCCGTTCGACATCGGGGCCGCGCTGGGCAGCCTCACCGACGAGACCATCGGCGACGTCCGCGCCGCGATGTCGCAGATGCCGGCGCCGCCGCTCACCGACAAGGTGCTGCGGACCGACCACGAGATCCCCGGCTCCGGTGGCGTCGTCGTGCGGGTCCACCGCGCCGTCGATACCAAGGGCGCGCTGCCGTGCGTGTACTGGATGCACGGCGGTGGCCTCGTGCTCGGCGACTACGCCGGTGAGGACGCCCGCTTCGACGCGTGGTGCCCGCAGCTCGGCTGCGTCGGTGTGTCCGTGCAGTACCGCCTGTCGCCCGAGACGAAGTACCCGGGTCCGCTCGACGACTGCTACGCCGGCCTGGCGTGGGTCCACGAGCACGCCGACGAGCTCGGCGTCGATCCGGCGCGGCTCGGCATCGGTGGGCAGAGCGCCGGCGCCGGCCTGGCCGCCGGGCTGGGGTTGCTCGCCCGCGACCGCGGCGCCGTGCCGCTGGCGTTCCAGCTGCTCGTGTACCCGATGATCGACGACCGCCAGATCACCGTGTCCAGCCAGTGGCCCGACCCGGTGTGGCCGCCCGCTGCCAACACGTACGGCTGGACCGCCTACCTCGGTGATCGCAAGGGCACCGCCGACGTCGAGCCGTACGCCGCGGCCTCGCGTGCCACCGACCTGGCCGGGCTGCCGCCGACGCTGATCGTGGTCGGCGCCATCGACGGGTTCTCGGACGAGGACATCGACTACGCGGTGCGCCTGCGCCATGCCGGCGTGCCCGTCGATCTGCGGGTCTACGCCGGCGCACCGCACGGCTTCGAGGGCTTGGCGCCCGGCGCGGCCGTGGCCCAGCGGGCGATCCGCGACACCGACGAGTGGCTCGCCGCCCAGCTCACCCGCGAGGTCTGACGGGGCGGATCCGCGAACTTTCCGCGCACGCGCCAACATGCATGGCGCGAGCGCGAACAGTTCGCGGATCCGCCATGACCTACGGCACGACGGGTTGGTGGCCGCCGACGCTCGGTGGTTGCAGCAGCAGGCGTTGGCGCGGGGTGCACGCCGCGACCAGATCGTCGGGCCACTGCACGTTCGAGTACGCCGAGTTGCCGGGGGAGTACTTGAACACCAGGGTCCGGCGCTGCTCGGCGCCCTGCCACGGCAGCGTGCCGTGGGTCAGCGCCTCGGTGAACACGACGACATCACCGGCGCGCAACGGGATCTCGACGACGAGCTCGCGATCGAACGTCGGTGGCAGCTGGTAGCCGGACTTGTGGCTGCCCGGGATGCACATGAACCCGCCGGCGCCGGGCGGGTGGTCGACGAGTGCCCACTGCGCGGCGATCAGCCCGGTGCGGATGCGCCCACCGTCGGCGCGGTAGTGCTGCGCAGGGTCGTAGGGCGTGCCGCCACCGTGCAGCCCGAGCCCCGACGTCCCGCGTGACATGACGATCCCGTAGGCGTGGTCGAGGCGGACGTTGGGACCACACGTCTCGCGCACGATCTCGAGCGTCGCCGAGTGGTCGATCAGGTCGCGGAAGCGGCGGGCGACGGGGAGGAAGTCGGTGAAGCGCTGACTGCCGATGCTCGGCCCGGGCATCGGCAACCCCAGCACGTCGATCGCCGCGTTCAAGGCGACGACGTCGTGGTCGGGGATCGCGCCGGGGCGCACGAGGAAGCCGTGCAGGTCGAAGCGGTAGCGCTCGGCCTCGGTCATCGGCCCGTACACCATCGCGGCAGGGTACGGCGCGACCGGGGCGCGGCGACGGCGGGTCAGCTGGCGTAGCGCAGGGCGATGGCGGCCGGCGGGGTGCAGGCGACGAAGGCGGCGGTCTCGCGCAGCTCGAGCGTGACGTCGTCGGCGGTGTGGGTCACGTAGGCGATCGAGGTGTCCTGCCCGACGGTGAGCGTGAAGTCGCCACCGCGCTGGCTGAGCACGACCGCACCGTCGACGGCGGGAGCCCAGATGACCGGCCCGCCGAGGATCAGCCCGAGGTGCTGGAGCAGCGGGAAGCCGCCCTTCTCGGTCGTCTCGATGACGCCTGCGTAGCAGCGGGGCCCGAGGGCGATGGCGTACGGGCCGCCGATGCCGGCCGCCTTGAGGACGGCGACCGCTTGGGCGACGTGGTTGGGATAGCGCTCGAACTCGTCGGTCAGCGTGATCGGCGTGTGCGGTGACGCCGCGACGACGCCGACGATGCCGGCGCTGGCGTTGCCGGTGAACACGAGGTCGTCCTCGGCGAAGGCGATCTCGCGGCAGGCGTCGACGAGCGCGTCGAGGTCGGCGTCGCACGCGCCGCGGTCGATGGACTCCGTCTCGGACCGTTGCAAGGTGAACGACCGGCGCAGCTCGAGCAACGGCAGCAGCTGTCGGCGGTTCGCCGTCACCGCGCCCGGCGGCTGGTCGCCGACCGGCTGGAGACGGCCGAGGCTGACCGCCGAAGCGGCGTACCCGAGCGGGCCCTCGAAGTCGACGAGCTTGCGCGCCGCGTAGAAGTGGGAGAGCGTGCGGGTGGCCTCTTCGTCGATCTCGGCCCAGGCCGCATCGGACAGTGGGGCCAGCTCGCGCAGCAGGTGGTTCATGAGGGCTCCTCCGAGATGTTGGTGAGCGAGCCGGTGGCCCGCAAGCTGCCGATGCCGAGGCTGCCGTCCGCCCCGCCCGTCGATCCGCCGTCGCCGTCGTCGGCGGCCTCGTGCTCGATCGCCAGGACCGAGCCCGACGTGAACAGGTACGTGCGCAGGTGCTGGTCGAGCTTCGGGTCGCGGCGGCGCAGCCACTCCAGCGTCATCGCTGCGTGCTCCTTCTCCTCGTCGCGGTTGTGGGCGAGGATCGCCGCCAGCTCCTGATCGCCCGCGGCGTCGACGCGCTGGTCGTACCAGTCGACCGCCTCGAGCTCCTCCATGATCGACTCGATCGCCCGATGCCGGTCGAGGGTCGCCGGACGGAGCGACTCGACCGCCTCGTGGAATCCTTCGTGTGCCATCCCCGGCCTCCTGTGTGCGGGCCGAATCTACGATGCCGCAGCGGGGATCGCTCAACCCCCGGTCTGCCGGGCGCTCGCGAGAGGATGCCGGCATGCGCGCCGCCCTCGTCGACCCGACCGAACGCCGGATCGTCCTCGATGACGTCGACGACCCGACGCCCGGCCCCACCCAGCTGCTCGTCGCGGTGCGTGGAGCCGGGCTCAACCGGGCCGATCTCGCCGTGATCGCCGGCACCTACGGCGCCACGGCGGCGCCGGCGCGCTTCGTCGCCGGCAGTGAGCTGGCCGGGGAGGTGGTGGCGGTGGGTGACGCCGTCAGCGGGTGGGCGCCGGGTGATCCGGTGATGGCGATGGGGCGCGGCTACGCCGAGCTGGCGGTCGTCGACCCGGCCCTGGCCGCTGCCGTCCCGCCCGGGCTCGGGTGGGCCGCGGCCGGTGCGCTCCCGGTGGCGGTGGCGACGATGCACGACGCCCTCGTCACCAACGGCGGCCTGCGCGCCGGGCACCACGTCGTCGTCAACGCGGCCACATCCGGGGTCGGGGTCGTCGCCGTGCGCATCGCCCTGCACCTCGGTGCCGCCACCGTGATCGGCACCTCACGCTCGGACGACAAGCGACGCCAGCTCGCCGCGCTGCTCGACGACGAGCGCGTCACCATCGTCGGGCCCGACGACCTCGTCGAGACCGCTGGCGCCGTCACCGATGGGCACGGCGTCGACGTGATCATCGACAACGTGGGTGCGTCGACGGTGGCGCCGAACATCGCGGCGGCGGCGATCGGCGCACGCATCGTCCAGGTCGGCCGGCTCGGTGGACGCCACGACTCGATCGACCTGGACGAGCTGGCGCGCAAGCGCATCGCCCTCGTCGGCGTCACGTTCCGGACGCGAACGGCCGCCGAGCGGGCGGCGGTGGTGCAGGCCGCGTGGACGGCACTGGCCGATGCCGTCGCCAGCGGTGCGGTGACGCCGGTGGTCGCCGAGGAGTTCCAGCTCGACGACATCGAGGGCGCGTTCGCCGCCCTCCGGTCTGACGGTCACATCGGCAAGCTCGTCATCGTCCCGTGACGGCAGCCGCGACGGCCGCGGCGACCTCGGCGAGGCGGCTGAGCACCTCGGGCGGGGCGTCGATCGTCGTCGACGCGCCGACCCGGATGACGTCGAGCAGCTCCTCGACGAGGTCCTCGATGGAGGCCGCGCCGAGTCGCAGGCGACAGCGGCGCCGACCGACCGCCTCGACGCGGCGCGGGTTGAGCCAGCCGAGGGCGGCGAGCACCTCGTCGGCGGACCACTCGACGTCGACCGTGGCGAGGAACGGGTACGGCATGTCGGCCAGCGACGCGGCGAGGAAGTCCATCGCGTCGCCGCCCGGCAGCGGTCGTCTCGTCGTGCCGTGCCCGGTGACCTCGACGTCCTGCATGCGGTCGACGCGGAACAGCCGCCAGTCGCGCCGGTCGAGGTCGTAGGCGATCAGGTACCAGACGGCGCGGACCGTCACGAGGGCGTTGGGCTCGACCCGCCGTTGCGACGGCGCGCCGTCGCGCGCCCGGTAGCCGAAGCGCACACCCCGGCCGTCTCGGCACGCCTCGGCGAGGGCGGCGACATCGGCAGGGGCGACGGTCGGTCCGCTGCCGCGCCCGAGGCTGCGCGTGGAGCGCTGCACGGCGTCGACCGAGCCGCGGGCCGGGGCCGGCACGACGTGGTGCAGCTTGGCGAGGGCCCGCAGCGAGGCGTCGACCATGCCCGTCGACTCGGTGGCCACCGCGGCGAGCAGCGCGGTGACGATGGCGACCGACTCGTCGCCGTCGAGGAACACCGGCGCCGCCGTCTCGCCGGCGCGCAGGCGGTACCCGCCGTCGGTGCCGGGCGAGGCGTCGATGTCGTAGCCGAGCCGGCGGAGGCGCTCGACGTCTCGGCGCACCGTCCGGGTCGTCACGCCGAGGTTCCTGGCGAGCTCGCCGCCCGACCAGTGGGGGCGGCTCGTGAAGCGGGCGAGCAGCGCGAGGGCCCGCGCGGTCGGGTCGTCGGCCGTGTCCGCCATGGATCGAGAGTCTCGCGCGTTGCGGACAGATCTCGTCCGCAACGATCCGTACCGTCGGCACCATGACCACCACCGATGCACCCACCTCCCTCGCGTGGAGCGACCTCGTCGCCACCGTCGCGGCCGCCGGCAACGGCGTGTTCCTGGCCACCACCGGCGCCGACGGCCGGCCCCACGTCGCCTGGGTCGTGCCGGGCTGGGCCGACGAGCGGATGTGGCTGGCGACGTACACCAGCTCGCAGAAGGCGGCCAACCTCCGTCATCGTCCCGACGTGGCGATGACGTGCGCGCCGACCCCCGAGTCCAACGTGCTGATCCGGGCCACCGCCCGCCTCGTCACCGATCACGCCGAGGCGTCGCGGCTGTGGGCCGACGGCGTCCTGGGCTACGACCCGTCGAACTTCTTCCAGGGCCCGACGCATCCGGAGACCCAGTTCGTCGAGCTGACCCCGACCTCGGCGTCCATCGCGGTCCTCGGTCCCGGCGCGCCGCGGCGCTGGCAGCCGACGCAGTAGCGGCTCGGCCGGGCTCCGCCGGCGGCGCCCTCGTAGAGTCGGACGGCGTGTTCCTGAACGAGTTCGCCGAGGACCTCGCCCCGCATGACATGCGGCCGTCGGTGGAGTTCGCCAGCCTGCTGCAGAGCGCCGGCGACCTCGGGATCCCCCACGAGCCGACCGTGCGCTACGTCTCCCGCCAGGCGGTGCTGCGCGGCATGCGCTTCCACTTCACCGAGTGGGGCGACCCGGCGGCGCCGCCGGTCGTGCTGCTGCACGGCGGCAACCAGTCGGCGCACTCGTGGGACCTCGTCAGCCTCCACCTGTCCGACCGCTTCCACGTCTACGCCCTCGACCAACGGGGCCACGGCGACACCGAGTGGAGCCGCGAGCTCGACTACTCGATGGAGGCGATGGCCGACGACGTGCTGGCGTTCGTCGCCGATCAGCACATCGAGCGGCCGATCGTCTTCGGGCACTCGATGGGCGGTCGGGTCACGCTGCAGGCCGCCCTCCTCGATCCCGGCATGGCCAGGGCCCTCGTCGTCGTCGACGTCGGGCCCGAGCTGTCGTCGAAGGGCGCCAAGGTGATCGGCGACTTCATCACCCACAACGTCGAGTTCGACGATCTCGACGTGTTCATCGAGAACGTCGCCCGGTACGACCGCTTCCGCACGCGGGAGCACATCGCCCGAACCGTGAAGTACAACATGCTGCAGCGCGCCGACGGCAAGTACGTCAGCAAGGTCGATCACCGCCGCCTGCCCGGCGGGATGCGCACGATGACGCTCGAGAGCGTCGCCGCGATCACCTGCCCGGTGCTGCTCGTGCGTGGTGGCGAGTCCGACGTGCTGCTCGCCGACGCCGCCGAGCGCTTCGTCGCTGCCCTTCCCGACGGTCGGTTGATCACGGTGCCCGATGTCGGCCACAACGTGCACGGCGGCAACACGCCCGGGTTCCTCGCCGCGATCGGTCCGTTCCTCGACGCGCTCTGAGCCGACGATGGCGTCGCTCCCACATCAGCGCCACGACATCTTCCAGGTGAGCGTCATGAGCGCGCTGCTCGACGGCGTCTACGACGGTGAGATGACCATCGGCGAGCTGCTCACCCACGGCGACTTCGGGCTCGGCACCGTCGACGCGCTGGACGGTGAGCTGCTGGTCCTCGACGGCCGGGCCCACCAACTGCACACCGACGGCAGGGTCGAGCTCGTCGATCCGGCGATCCGCACGCCGTTCGCGGTGATCACGACGTTCGTCCCCCACATCACGCGCCAGGTCGTGACGCGGACGACGGCGGCCGAGTTCAGCGAGCTGCTGTCGTCGCTCGTGCCGTCGCAGAACTACCTCTATGCGGTGCGCGTCACCGGTCGCTTCGAGCGCGTGCGGACGCGCACCGTGGCCCGCCAGGCTCGGCCGTACCGTCCGCTCGTCGAGGTGACCAAGGGCCAGGAGGTGATCGAGCTGGACGACGTCACCGGCGTGATGGTCGGGTTCCGCACCCCGCTGTACGAGCGGGGCATCGGTGTGCCGGGCGGCCACCTCCACTTCATCGACGCCGACCACCGCCGCGGCGGTCACGTCCTCGACTTCGTCGTCGAGCGGGCCACCGTCGAGGTCTGCGTCGGCAGCGACCTCCACCTCGCCCTGCCGCTCACACCCGAGTTCGCCCACGCCCACCTGGACCCGGCCGACCTCGACGGGCAGGTCGAGCGGACCGAGCGCCAGTCATAGCCATGCCTTGCATGGCATATGCCATGTGTGGCATGTTGAGGGCGTGGCAACGACGTTCGAGGTGCTGGCGCAGCCGATCAGGCGCGCCATCCTCGATCGACTGCGCGACGGCGAGCAGCTCGTCGGAGAGCTGGCGGCGGCCCTCGATCTGACCCAGCCGCTGACGTCGAAGCACCTGCGCGTGCTGCGCGACGCCGGGCTGGTGACGGTCCGGGTCGATGGGCCGCGCCGCTGGTACGGGCTGCGCCTCGAACCGCTCGTCCAGCTCGACGACTGGCTGGCGCCGTATCGCTGGATGTGGGCCGATCGCCTCGACCGCTTGGGTCGCCACCTCGATGTGATGCCTGGCGTGCGCACCGATCCGCAAGGAGACCCCGATGACGGCTGACCAGTTCCTCACCATCGACGGGCGGCCGGCGGTGCGCGTCGAGCGCCGCTATCCGCACCCGATCGAGAAGGTGTGGCGGGCGGTCACCACGCCCGAGCACCTCGGCTCGTGGTTCCCGAGCCCGGTCGAGATCGAGCTGCGCGCCGGCGGGGCGATCCGCTTCGGGGCGTTCGACGGGCCGAGTGCGACCGGGACCGTCGAGGCCGTCGACGCGCCTCGCTTCCTCGCCTTCCGGTGGGGGACCGATCGCCTGACGTTCGAGCTGGTGCCCGACGGGAGCGGCACGATGTTCGCCCTGACCCACGCCTTCGACGATCGCTACGGCGCGGCCAGCTTCGCCACCGGGTGGGAGATGTGCCTCGCCGGGCTGCGCCACCTGCTCGCCGACGAGCCGCTGCCGCCGCCCGACCGCGGCATCGCGCGCCACGAGGAGCTGGTCGGCGAGTTCGGGCTCGACCAGCCCGAGGTCGGCGACGACGCCGGGCGCTGGACCGTGCGCTACGAGCGCCAGCTGACGTGTCCGGCCGACGTCGCCTGGGACCTGTGGTTCGGCACTGATCGCGAGACCGGCGAGCAACGCGCCGCACCCGGCGTCGGTGAGCCGCTGACGCCGTACATGGCGCCCGACGTCGTGATCGGCACCGTCACCGAGGTGATCACCCATGAGGTGCTGGCGTTCGACGTCGCGCCGGGCACGGGCGGACCGGGCGATCACGTGCGGGTCGAGCTCGGTGAGGGCACCGGGCACGGCGCCCGCATCACGTTGACGGTCACCGGCACCGATCCCGCCGAGCGCGACGCCGCCGCCGAGATGTGGGGGACCGGCGCCATCGGCCACCTCGCGGCGATGGCCGCCGAGTGGGCGGTCGCCCAACCGGTCGACGCCTGACCGGGGCGCCGGACCGGGTCGGCGTCAGCGGCGGCGTCGACGCGCCGCGACGAGTGCTGCTGGTGCGCAGGCCGCCCAGCCGTCCCCGAGGGCGTCGCGCAGGGCCCGTTTGCCGGCCAGGCGCAGCTCGATCAGGACCGCGGCGTAGCCGTTGAAGTGCGGGATGGTGAAGAACCCCTTGTGACCGGCGGCCAACACGGCCTCCTTCTCGCCGAGGTCGTCGACGCGCACGGCGAGGATCGGCAGGGCCGGCACCGGGTCGTCGCCGAAGCGCTTGATGTCGGCCTTGCTGAACGGGCGCTCCCAGGCGAACGTCTTGTCGCCCACCGACCACGTCCGACCCGATCGTCCGACGCCCTCGATCACGTCGGGGAGCTCGAGCGCGAGCTGGGCGACGTCGTCGAGCGTGGCCATCGGGAGCAACGTACGTCGAGATCGGCATCGTCTGCGACGCCGGCGAGCGACGAGCCAATTGGGGTGAACACCTAGGGACAACTGGGGTCGGGTGGGCGCACATTGGCCTCACCCCAGCCCACATGAGGAGCCCGAGATGTCCATGATCCTGCAGTTCGCGCCGTGGATCGCCTTCACGCTGTTGAGCGCCGTCGACTGGCGGCTCGCCCTGGCCGTCGGCCTGGTCACGCAGCTCCTGCTCATCGTCGTCCACCGACCGATCCGGGTCGGTGTCCTGAACGGGGCGATGATCCTGTTCTTCCTCGTCGTCGGCGTGGTCGCGCTGGTGGACCCGGGCGCGGCGATCAAGGATCACGTCGGCGTCGCCTCGACGGCCTGGTTGGCGGTGGTGGCGACCGGCTCGCTGCTGGTCGGCCGTCCGTTCACGCTCGACTTCTCGCGCTCCACGGTCTCGCCCGAGATCGCCGCGTCGCCGCGGTTCCTGCGCACCAACCGCGTGATCACCGGCGTGTGGGCGGAGGCGTTCGCCGCCATGGCGCTCGGCGGCCTGGTCGGCGCCGTGGCCGGCGCCCCGTGGATCGGCACCGTGACGACCGTCGTGGTCCTCGTCCTCGCCACCAAGTTCACCACCAGCTACCCGCAGCAGGTGCGGGCGGCGGCCCGGGCGGAAGCCGCTGCGGTGACGTCCGACGGCGCTGCGGCTCGGTTGTCGAGGAGCGCTTGAAGGGGGCGGGCTGGGTCGGTTGACGGGTCTGGCCGGGCCGCCCGCAGGCTCTATGCGGCGGGGGCTCTGGCTGGTGGGCGCCATTGGCCTTCGTGGATGAGGTGGTGGTGCTTGGAGCAGAGCGGGATCAGGTTCTCGAGGTTGGTCTTGCCTCCTTGGTTCCATTCGGTGAGGTGGTGGATGTCGCAGTCGCCGAAGCGGACGGGGCAGTCGGGTGCGGCGCAGGTCTGGTGCATGGCTCGGAGTGCTCGTCGTTGATCGGCTGACGCCAACCGTTTGGCTCGGCCGACGTCGACGACTCTGCTCTCACCGTCCAACACGACTGGGATGATGTCGGCTTCGCACGCCAGCCGCCTGACCGTTGCCGGTGGGAGGGGCTGGCCGTCGTAGGTCTCGCAGACGCCGGACTCGTGGACGCCGTTGCGCAAGGTCTCGAGGTCGATGAGCACCAGCAGCTCGGCCGGACGGCGCCCGCCGGACGATGGCGTTGCGGTCACCGATCGCCATGAACGCGTCGGCCTTCAGCTGGTCGAAGCTGCGGCCGTTGTCGGGTTTCGCCTTCTCGGCCGCGACGGCGGCGTCGAACGCGGCCGACAACCGGGCGTCGGCTTCGGGGTCGAGGCTGATCTGGGTGTGGCACATGCCCTCGCGGTCCATCCACCGTCGCACCGTGCGCTGCGACCGCGAGCTTCTCGTGGTGGCGCAGGCCCTCGTCGCGGGAGATCCGGCGGGCGAGGTCGCGGACGTGGCGGGCGAACGCGTCGACCGATGTCGTCGCGGCGTGCTCGACCAGGCTCGGGGCTTGCGCTGCCAACTCGACCCGCTCCTGATCGTCGAGACGGTTCCCGGCCCGGGCGATCGCATCGGCGTGACCGGCTGACAGCGTCCCGGCCGCCAACGCCTCGTGCACGTCTGGCATCGCCGCACACACCGCCGACCGTTCGGCGATCACGTCGGCCTCGCGCGATGACCTGCGACCACCAACCGTTGCCAGTTCGGCTGAGCGGGCGACGCACGGCTGCATCGATCGAGTCGAGCCAGCACCGCAACCGGTGCGCGCCCTCCGCCAACGACCGAAGCTCAGTGGCGTCGCACGTCGCCGGGTCGGTCGCGGCAACCTGCCGCACCACCTCGACGACATCCCCGGCCAACATGATCGAATCATAACGTACATATGTTCCCTTGTCAATACCCACCGCAACCGACGTCTGCGAAGCTCGCGTCCATGGAGCTCCTGCCGAGCAGCGCCCTCGACGACCCGCGGCTGCGGGTTCCGTCACCGGCCGGGGCGTCGGGTGGTGTCGGGTGGCTGCGCGATCACGTGGTGCGGTTCTGCGACGGGCCCGTGCACCAGCGGCGCCGGGTGGTGATCGAGTCGATCATCGACTCGGTGGGCGATCTCGACGATCACGGCACCCCCACCCGCTCGCTGCTCGCGGCGTTGGGGTTGCCCCCCGACCTGGAGCCCGATGTCGCCGCCGTCGCTGCGGCCTACCAACCGCACTTCCCGCAGTCCGCGGCCGCTGATGCCAGCGCCGATCGGCTCGTCACGGCGTGCGGTGGACGCACCGAGCAGGCCGCCGCGCTGGCGTGTGTGCTGGTGCAGGGGCACGCCGCCACCCTGGCGCTGATCGAGGCGCGGCGGCGGGAGGATCCATCCCCGCCCGTGCCGGTGACTCGGCGCATCGACGCCGACGGACGGGAGGTGCTCGTCGATCTCGCCGATGCCCACTTCGGGCGGGGTGTCCACCGGTGTCCGGGTGAGGGCCTGGCGCAGCGGCTGGCCGATCTCGAGCTGACGGCGCCCGATGCGGCGTCACGGTCGGCGGGTCAGCCTGGTGGCGACCACGGCCGATCCGGTGATGGATGCGGCGCGAGGTGACACACGCGGAGACGGCGCCGGCGCGCCCGCCGCGCCGGCCCCGTCCGACGGCCGCGTCAGCGGTTCAGCTGGACGAACGGCGTGACGTTGCGAGTCCAGCCCGATGAGCTCGGGAAGTACTCGTACCAGCTGCTCGAGCCGTCCGTGACGCTGAGCTTGTAGCGCCGATCGAGGTTGCAGCCGAAGCTGAGGTCGAACGACCGCGTCACCTCGTCGGAGGCCGACGAGCTGTCGGCGCCCACGTACGACGACGAGCTCCCGAGGGTCGCCCACGTCGCCGGGATGCCGAAGGCGCCGATCTTGACCTCGCTCTGCGCCCAGTTGATGGTCACCGAGCTGTTCTCGTCGTTGTCGCCGGTGATGCTGACGCCACAACCGGCCGAGGCCGACTGGCTGAGCGCGCCGATGGCGCCGGTTGCGGCGAGCGTCGAGGCGATGACGATGGTTCGGAGCTTCATGGGGGGTGGTCCTTCCGGTGGCCCGCCAGCTCGTCCGGCGGGGTTGGGCGCACCGTGCGCCGCTCCCGTTGTCCGAGCGCTAACCGGCCCTACGGTTGCGCCCGTGCCATCGGTGGAGCAGCCCTACGGCGACCTCGTGTCGACCGCGCTGCGCGTCGTGACGTGGAACGTGTGGGGAAGGTTCGGGCCATGGCAGCAGCGCGAGGTGGCGATCCGCGCTGACCTGGAGGCGGTGGCGCCCGACATCGTCCTGCTGCAGGAGAGCTGGTCAGCGGTCGACGGCGGCGACCAGGTCGGTGACCTGGCGCCGCTGCTGGGGCTCCCGCACCACTGCGCAACGGCGCCCGATCTGCTGTTCGAGGACTGGGGACCGGTGAACGCGATCGCCTCGCGCTGGCCGCTCGTCGACGTCGCCGAACATCGCTTGGACCCGATCGATGACGGCTGGGGTGGGCTCGTGCTGCGGGCCGTCGTGGATGGCCCACGGGGTGAGCTCGACGTGTACTGCGTCGCCCTCGACTGGCCGCCGAACGCCAGCCGTCGACGCCAGCACAGCGTCGCCCAGCTCGCCGAGCTCGTCGACCGCCGCCAGCGCGAGACGCGGCGCGCGTTGCTCGTGGGTGGTGACTTCAACGCGCCACCGGACAGCGACGAGATCCGGATGCTCACCGGGCTCCGGCCACCGCCGATCGATGGGCTCGCCTGGTTCGACGCGTGGGAGGTGGCCGGTCGCGGCGACGGGTCGACGTGGAGCGGATCGAACCCGTGGGCCGCGCCGGCGCTGCTGCCCACCCGCCGGATCGACTACCTGTTCGTCGGCTGGCCGCGACGCGGTGGCGTGGGCAGCGTCGCGTCGGCCGAGCTCATCGGGACCGGCGGCGCCGACGGTGTGATCGCGTCGGACCACTACGGCCTGCTGGCGACGGTGCGCTACTGAGCGTCGCCGATCACGCCGCTCGCCACGTCTCGTCGGTGGAGGTGGCGATGGCGCCATGCAGGGCACGAACGCCAGGAGAAGCGCTGGAGACGCGCTGACATCGCACCGGCCGTGGGCGGCGCCGCACCGTCGTGGCAAGGTACGGCCAGTGGGTCGGTCGAACGGGGCTGGATCGGGCGGCCGCCCGCCGTGAGCACTCGCTGGAGCGCGCTCGGCCGTCGTCAGCGCGGCGTCCTGCGGTCCACGCTGGCCGCCAACGCGCTCGTCTTCTTCGATCAGACCGCCACGGCCGTCGCGCTGGCCGTCCTCGGACGGGACCTCGGGATGCGCCCCGTCGACCAGCAGTGGGTCATCACGGCGTACCTGCTCGCGCTGGCCGGCCTGATGCCGGTGGCCGGTCGCCTCGCCGACCACCTCGGGCGCCGTCCGCTGTACCTCGGCGGGCTGGCCCTGTTCGGCGTCGGCACCGCCCTGTGCGCGCTCGCTCCGTCGGCGGGGATCCTCATCGCCGCCCGGTTCGTGCAAGGTGCCGGCGGCGCGTTCGTGCAGCCCACCGGCCTGGCGGCGACCACCGACGCGGTGCCCGACGCGGACAGGGGATGGGCGATCGGACTGCTGTCGACGGGCGGGACGAGCTTCCTGGCCCTCGGTCCCATCATCGCCGGTGCCCTGCTCCACGTCTTCGATTGGCGGATCCTGTTCGCGGTCCCGCTGCCGGTGGTCGTGTACGCCTTCGTCGAGGGCTGGCGATCGCTCCCGGACCAACGCGAGCCGAACCCTCGACCGTTGTCGGCCGGCTCCGTCGCGCTGCTCCTCGGCGGGCTGCTCCTGACGGTGCTCGGCGTGTCCCAGCTCACGCAGTGGGGGTGGGCCTCGGTCGCGCCACTGGCCGTCGGTCTCGTGCTGCTGACCACCTACGCGTGGCGCGACCTGCGCGCCGACCATCCGATCTTGCCCCTGCACCTGCTGACCGACCGGCGCCTGGCGACGTCGTTGGCGGCCCTCGTGGCGATCCAGTTCGCGGTGCTGTCCGTCACGGTGTACCTGGCCCTGTACCTCCAGCACGGGCTGGGCTGGTCGGCGTTCTCCGCCGGCATCGTCATCGCCGGTGCCGGCATCTGGACGCCGCTGCTGTCCCTGCGCACCGGCCGCACGGCAGACGCGCGCGGCGCCCGCGTGCTCGTCGTCCCCGGGCTCGTGCTGACCACCGCCGGGCTCGCCTGGCTCGCGGCGACCGCCCACGTCGAGGTCGTCTGGTGGCTGGTCCCCGGCCTCGTGCTGTTCGGCCTGTCGCGACCGCTGGTGTTCACACCGGCGAGCGTCGGCCCGACGAAATCGTTGCCACCCGACGCGCGAACAACGGCCTCGAGCCTGGTGACCGAAGCGCGGCAGGTCGGCGCCGCGCTCGGCGTCGCGTTGAGCGGTGTCGCCTGGATGGCCTTCGGCTCGCAGCGGCTCGACGACGTCTCCGGGGTGCAGTTCGCAGCCTCGACCTCGGTCGCGCTCGGCGTGGTCGTGGTGGCCGCGGTCGTCGTGTGGCGCTGGATGCCCGCGACGTGAGCGTTGCGGTCACGTCGCCGGGCCGAGCAGATCCCATCGGTTCCCGGCGACATCGAGGAAGACCGCGACGCGGCCGTACGACTCGTCGCGCGGCGAGGTGACGAACTCGACGCCGGCGGCCGTCATCCGGCGGTGCTCGGCGTCGAAGTCGTCGACGCGGAGGAAGCAGCCGACCCGCCCGGCGTGCTGACGGCCGACGGTCGAGCGCTGGACGTCGCCGTCCGCTCGCGCCAGGAGGATCCCGGTGATCGCGCCGGGTGGTCGCACGACGACCCAGCGCTTCGGCCGGCCGTCGTTGGTGGTCGCCGCCGAGTCCTCGACGAGGTCGAAGCGCAACCGGTCGACGAAGAAGGCGATCGCCTCGTCGTAGTCGTCGACGATCACGGTGACGAGCTCGAGGTGCATCGGTCCACCGTGCCCGACGTCGGGCACACAACGCAACGGACGGTGCTCGGCCGATGAGTCCGACCGTGTCGCGTCGTCAGAACGGGGTAAGCCCGCTGGGCTGACCGACAAGGAGATCCCGATGAGCCTGCCGAAGGTCGTCTCGCACGATGAGTGGACCGCCGCCCGGCGCGCCTTGCTCGACAAGGAGAAGGAGCTCACCCGCGAGCGCGACCGGCTGAACACCGAGCGCCGTGAGCTGCCGATGGTCGAGATCACGAAGCCCTACGAGCTCGAAGGCCCCGACGGGACGATGTCGTTGGGTGACCTGTTCGAGGGGCGGCCCCAGCTGATCGTGTACCACTTCATGTTCCACCCCGAGTGGGACGACGGCTGTCCCAGCTGCACCGCGGGGACGGTGGAGCTGGCGCCCGCGCTGATCGAGCACCTCCACGTGCGCGACACCACGTACGCCCTCGTGTCACGGGCGCCGTTGGAGAAGCTCGAGCGGTGGAAGGCCAAGCACGGCTGGACGATCCCGTGGTACTCGACCAACGACGGGGACTTCAGCTACGACTTCGGCGCCACCATCGACGCGTCACGCGGCTTCGACGAGTTCAACTACCGCACGCTCGACGAGTACGCAGCCCGCGGCCACGAGAGCATGAAGACGTCCGAGCAGCCCTACGACATGCCCGGCCGCACGTGCTTCCTCCAGGTCGACGGGAAGGTGTACCGGACGTACTCGGTCTACGCACGCGGCCTCGAGGCCACCGGCGGGTCGTACTACTTCCTCGACCTCACGGCCCTCGGTCGCCAGGAGGACTGGGAGCTCCCCGCCGGTCGGTCGGACAGCGTCCGACGCAACCAGCCCGACTTCGCGTCCTGAGCGTTCAGGTGGTCCAGCTGCCGCTCGCGTCGGAGCGGTGGCCGAGGACCTCGTAGGTGGCGTCGACCAGTGACTGACCGCGCTCGTTGAGCAGGATGCCCTTGCCCATGCGGTTCATCGAGTAGCCGAACGCCAACCCGCACGACGGATCGGCGAACCCGATGCTGCCGCCGGCGCCGACGTGGCCGAAGGCGTGCTCACCGAGGATGGCCGAGTCCGTGTCGGGCCGGGCGCGGTTGTCCATGCTGACCATGAACCCCATCGCGAAGCGGGTCGCGATGCACAGCGTCGCGTCGCGGTTGACGGCACTCGACACCCGTCGCATGCGGTCCACGCCGTCGCGATCGACGAGCCCGCCCCCGCCGTTCGCCAGCGGGGTGTACATGCCGGCGAGGCCGCGTCCGTTGGTGATGCCGCCACCGCCGCCGATCTCAGCCGCGTGGGCCTCCCGGCTGTTCGGGTTCATGCCGGCGACGTTGGTGACCGCTAGGGCCGACACCGACGAGCGATCGGACACCACCGCCAGCTCGAACCCGGACAGCGGATCGCCCTTCTGCCGGCGGTGGGCGATCACCGGCGCGACACGATCCTCGAGCTCCGCCGGCAGGCCGATCCAGAAGTCGATGCCGAGCGGCTCGGTGACCGCCTCTCGGAAGAACGTGCCGAGCGAGCGTCCCGATGCCCGGCGCACGAGCTCACCCACGGTCCAGCCGAAGTTGATCATGTGGTAGCCGTGCCGGGTGCCCGGCTCCCAGAACGGCTCCTCGGCCTCCAGCCGGCTGACCATGCGGTCCCAGTCGTAGAGCTCGCCGGGCGCCAGCTCGCCGCGCAGCGCGGGCACGCCGACCGAGTGGTCGAGCATCATCCGCACCGTCGCCGTCTCCTTGCCGGCGGCGGCGAACTCCGGCCAGACCTCCGCCACCGGCGCCTCGAGGTCGAGCCGGCCCTGCGCCGCGAGCACGTGGGCGCAGAGCGCAGTGGCGCCCTTCGTGCAGCTGTGCACGACGGAGACGGTGTCGCGCTCCCACGGCTTCGCAGTCTTGGGATCGGCGATGCCACCCCACACGTCGATCACCGTCTCGCCGGCGAGCGTGACGCACAGCGAGGCGCCGACCTCGTCGCGTTCGTTGAAGTTGCGAACGAACTCGTCGACGACCGGCGCGAACCGCGCGTCGTAGGTCCCGGCGAGCCGGCTGGCGCCGAGGTCGTGGTCCAGTGCTTCGGCCGTGCTCATTCGACGATGTCCCCTGCCGGGAGTGGCATGTGGGCCAGCACCCCGATGAAGGGCTCGACGTCGCCGTGCCAGGCAGCGGCGACGACCTGGTCCCGGCTGCGCCGACTTCCGAGCAGGCGCATCAGCTCGAACGGCGTGGCCGTCAACGACACCACCGGGTCGCCGGTGCCGATGACCCACTCCCGATCGTCGGCCTGCAACCGCAGCGTGCCCGGGTGCGGTCCGCCGGCCGCGAGGTCGCGCTCGACCATCGGGACCATCACGTCGAGGCTCGCCCACACGCCAGCCGCGTCGCGCTCGCCCGGGCGGCCGAGCGCCCCGCGGAGGTCGTGCTCGTGGGCCACGGCGTCGTAGACGAGCCCGCCGAACGCGTGCGGCAGCTTGCGCATGAGGGCCTCGAAGTCGGGGCCGACGGCATCCCACTCGTCGAGCAGCTCGGCCACGGTGCGATCGGCCCGTTCCGTCACCTGCCGGTCGACCCACGGCTGGTTGTCGCCGGGCGGCGGGTTGTCGCGGACCACCAGCGCGGCGGGGACGCCGACCATGTGGGCGCACAGGTCGTGCACCGTCCAGTCAGGACACGCGGGCACGACGGTCGCCGCGCCCGCCGTGTCGAGGTCGGCGAGCAGCACGCGCACGCTGGCTCGGGCGGCGGCGTACTCCTCGGCGTAGTCAGGTGCAGGCACGGTCGCATCCTGGCACCGGGGGTTGGGCCGCACCGAGATGAGGAGTCGATGGGACGACGGTCGGTGCCAACGGCGAGACTGTCGCCGCAACGAGTCGACATCAGGGAGGCGACGACATGGCGTGGGACTTCTCCACGGACCCGGAGTTCCAGCAGAAGCTCGATTGGGTCGAGGACTTCTGCCGGGAGAAGGTCGAACCGCTCGACTACGTCCTGCCCTACGCGATCCGGTCACCAGACCCGACGATCAAGGCGTACGTGCGGTCCCTCCAGCAGGAGGTCAAGGACCAGGGCCTGTGGGCCATCTTCCTCGACGAGGAGCTCGGCGGCCCCGGCTTCGGCCAGCTCAAGCTGGGACTGCTCAACGAGGTCATCGGCCGCTACGGCTCGGCGCCCCAGATGTTCGGCGCCGCCGCGCCGGACACGGGGAACATGGAGATGCTCGCTGCGTACGGCACCGAGGAGCAGAAGAAGCGCTGGCTCGAGCCGCTGCTCAACCAGGAGATGTTCTCGGCGTACTCGATGACCGAGCCGCAGGGTGGTTCGGACCCGAACCTGTTCAAGACCCACGCCCTCAAGGACGGCGACGAGTGGGTCATCAGCGGCGAGAAGTGGTTCACGAGCGCCGGCCGGGTCGCCGACATCCTGTTCGTGATGTGCACCAACGGCATGTTCGTGGTGCCCCGTCAGACCCCCGGCGTGGAGATCATGCCGGAGCCCCGGAACCACAACCACATCGTGTACCACGACGTCCGCGTGCCCCTCGACCACCTGCTCGGTCCCGAGGACGGCGCCAAGGTGCTCGCCCAGCGCCGCCTCGGTGGCGGGCGCATCCACCACGCCATGCGCACCATCGCCCAGTGCAACCTGGCCTTCGACATGATGTGCGAGCGGGCCCTCTCCCGCGAGTCGCACGGCAAGATCATCGCCGAGCACCAGATGGTGCAGGAGAAGATCGCCGAGTCCTACGCGTCGATCAAGATGCTGCGCCTGCTCGTGCTGGAGGCGGCCTGGAAGATCGACAACACGTCGACGTCCGAGGCCCGCACCGAGATCGCCGCCGTGAAGTTCACGATGGCGCACGTGCTGCGGGAGGTCTCGTTCAACGCCCTCCACATCCTCGGTTCGCTCGGCACGACCGACCTCACGCCGATCCAGGCGATGTACGCCAGCGCGCCGACGATGGGCATCGCCGACGGCGTCGACGAGGTCCACATGGCCACCGTCGCCCGCCGTGTGCTCAAGGAGTACCGCCCGCACGAGGGCTACTTCCCGACCGAGTACATCCCGTACAAGCGGGAGGAGGCGTGGAAGAAGATGGAGCCCGTCTTCGCCACCAATCCCGATCTCAAGGCCTCGGCCGAGCGCTACAAGGAGTACTTCGCCAAGCGCCGCCGCTGAGCCGATCTCCGGGCCAGACCCGGAGCACCACCCACGACGCTGGATCTGGGCGCGAAACCGTCGCAGAAATGCGACGCTTTCGCGCCCAGATCACGTTCTGAGACGATTCGCGCGGCACGCCACGACTGTCACGCTTCGGCGACGCGGAGCCGGGCGACGGCGGACTGCAGTGCTTCGTGGACGTAGCGGCCGCGCTCGGCGTGGTCCATGGCGGCGCCGACGGCCATCAGCGCGGTGAGCTCGTCGTCGCCGAGCTCCTCGCGGAGCGTTTCGAGGGCGGCGTCGACGCGCCGGACATCGCCGGGCGACGGCGGCAAGCGCAGCTGGGCCTCCCGCTCGGCCCCGAACAGCACGGCGACGGCACGGTTCTCGTCGGAGCGCAGGAGGGCGAAGGCGACCTTGCGGGCGACGTGCCAGTGGGCGGGTGTCGACCCGGCGCGGTGCCAGTGCTCCCATCGGTCCTGGAGGTAGACGAGCCGGTCGAGCCGGGACATCGACCGGTCGGTGACCCCGAGCGCCGTCGACTCGGCGGAGACCTCGTTGAGCGTCGCCCCGGCGGCGCGGGCCACCTCGGCGGCACGCGTGAAGCAGGTGACGGCGCGGGCCGGATCCGACGTCATCACGGCGGTCCCGAGGCCCCACAGCGCGGTCGAGAGCGCGGTGGGGTTGTCGAGCGCCGCAGCGAGCTCGACGGCGACCTCGCCGGCCGCCAGCGCGGCGTCGGGTCGGTCGAGCAGGGCGTTGGCGAACGCCAGCCGGCCTTGCATCACGGCCTCGCCGATGGCATCGCCGTTGGCTGCTGCGATCTGGCGGCAGTGCTCGTACCTGGCGAGCTGTTCCTCCGGCTGGCCGCGGAAGGCCGCGATCAGCCCGCGGGCGAGCTCGGGGAGGAAGCCGCTGGTGTCACGCCCGGCGGCGTCGAGCGTGGCGAGATGACCTTCGGTCAGCGACCAGTCGCCCTTGACCCAGGCGAGCATCGCCGCGACCGCCGTCGCGTCGGCCCACGCCGGCGCCGCCGCCGCACCCTCGATGGCGAGCGCGGTCGCCGCCCAGTCGCCGATCTCCGGCCGCAGCGACGAGAACGCGTACTCGTACAACGTGACCGGCAGGCCCAGGGCCCCGTCGACGTCGCCGTCGTCGACCATCAGCGCATGCGCGGCGCGCAGGTTGTTGAGCTCGACATCGATCACGTCACGCCACGTCGCCTCGTTCGCGACCACGCATCCCTTCGGCGGCCGCGCTCGCCAGCTCGCACCAGTACCGGACGAACTGCTGCTCCACGGCTCGCCGCTCCCCACTGGCGTCCAGGCGGGCCCGCCCGAACTCGCGCATCGTCTCGAACATGCGGTACGGAGCCCGCGCTGCGACGTCGACGACGAGCATCGAGTGATCGACGAGCTCGTCGACGCGATCGGCGACATCGGCGGTCGCCGTCGTGCTGCCGGCGGCGATGCGCTCGGCCGCGTCGAGGTCGAAGCCGGCGGGGAAGACGGACAGCCGATCGAACACCTCGCGGGCAGACGGAGACAGCAGGTCGTACGACCACTCCAGGGTGCGGGCCATGCTCTGGTGGCGGTCGTCATCGCGGCGGCGGCTGGAGTCGAGGAGGCGGAACCGGTCCGTCAGGCGGGCCAGGATCTGCGCCGCGCCGAGCGAGCGAGCCTTCGATGCGGCGAGCTCGATGGCCAGCGGCACCCCGTCCAGGCGTTGGCAGATCTCGGTGACCGTCGCGAGGGTCGCGGCATCGACGGCGAAGGCGCCGGACGCCGCCCGGGCGCGCTCGACGAAGAGCTGCACCGCTGACGACGGTCCGTCCGCGACCGTCGAGTCGACGGCCAGCGGCTCGAGCACGACCAGCCGCTCGGCGGTGAGCCCGATCGGAACGCGGCTCGTCACGAGGAACCGGACGCGGGCGCAGCGCTGCAGCATCGTCCGCACGAGCCGAGCGACCTCGGCCGCGACGTGCTCGCAGTTGTCGAGCACGATCAGCGCCTGGCGGTCGGCATAGGTGTCGATCACGCCGGCCAGCGGATCCCGGTTGGGAGCCGCCATCACGTCGAGGGCGGACGCCAAGCGCGTGCACCACGGCATCGGCGCTGACGGTGGGCGTGAGGTCCACCCACCACGCGTCGTCGGCGCACCCGGCCCGCATCGTCGTCGCCACCTCGAGGGCCAGTCGGGTCTTGCCCACGCCGCCGGTGCCGGTGATCGTCACGAGGCGCTCGCCGTCCAACAGCTGCACGACGCGGTCGGTCTCGACCTGGCGGCCGATCATCGCCGCCAAGGGCATCGGCACGAAGCCGGTGAGCCCGTTGACCCCGCTGGCGACCGGCGAGAAGTCGGCCGCCAGCCCGCCCGACATCACCTGGGCCGGACGCTCGGTCCGCGCCACGCCCTTGAGCGCGACGGGGCCGATCTCCTTCAGCTGCAGACCGGGCAGGAGTCCGGCCTCGGATGCCAGCCGCGACGACACCTCGGAGACGAGGATCTGTCCCCCTTGCGCGACCCCCATCAAGCGGGCCGCGTGGGTGACGGCCAGGCCGAAGTAGTCGCCGGCTCGGGCCTCCGCCTCGCCGGTGTGGATCCCCATCCGCACGGCCAGCGGCACGCCGCCGTCGGCGTCCCAGGGGAAGGAGGCGAGGGCGAGCTGGGCGCGGACGGCGGCATCGATGGCGTCGACCACGCTGTCGAACACGGCCATCACCCCGTCACCGGTGTGCTTCACGGGGGTGCCGCCGCGAGTGCGGATCACGTCGTGCACCAGCTCGTCGTGGCGGGCCAGCGACGTCCGCATGGACGTCGGCGCGGCATCCCAGTGACGGCTGCTGTCGACGATGTCGGTGAACAGGAACGTGAGCGCGACCGACCGTTCCACCCCACGGGCATCGAGGGCCGGCCCGCCAGCAGGATCAGCCACGCGTGGCAGCGTAAACGGTCCATCGTGATCGGGCCCGGTGGAGCGATGCCAGGATGCGGCGGTGGGGTTGAGCGACGGGCAACTGGACGCGCTGCGCCTCGTGGGCGATCCACTCGCCGACGAGGCCGTGGACGCGGTGTTCCGGACGGGAGAGGTCGAGCGGGTCAACGAGCTCATGCGGGCGCTGGTGCGAGATGGCGCGCCGCCGCCGGTGGGGCTCCCCCAGGAGGTGCACGACTACCTCGCCCGCGATCCGATGCCGGCCGACGTCGATCGGGCCCGCATCGAACGGTCCGAGAAGTTCTTCCAGGTGTGGGGGCTGCAGATCTCGCTGTCGCTGTTCTGCGCGTCGCTGCCGTCCGCCTATGCCGCGGCGAAGGGCGTCAAGGTCCTCTACGAGACGGCCCGGCTGCAGACCGACACGCGGCGGCGCATCTTCGAGACCGGCCAGTTCGTCATGGACGTGATGGCGCCCGGTGGCCTCGAACCGGCCGGCGACGGGGTCCGCTCCGCGCAACGCGTGCGGTTGATGCACGCCGCCGTGCGCCGGCTGCTCCAGTTCGACGGCACGTGGGAGCTTTCGAAATGGGGGCTCCCGATCAACCAGGAGGACCTCGCCGGCACGCTGCTGTCGTTCTCGTACGTGCCCATCGAGCCGCTCGTCCGACTGGGGATCCCGGTGACCCAGGCCGACCAGGAGGACTACCTCTACACGTGGAGCGTGGTCGGCGAGATGCTCGGTGTCCGTCCCGAGGTGCGCCCGACGACGGTCGACGAGGCGACCGCGCTGGTGATGGCGATCCGCCGACGCCAGCACGCGTCCTCGCCAGAGGGGATCGCGATGACCGCCGCCCTCGTCACGACGATCGAGGAGCTGACGCCGAGCCTCGGCACCCGATCGCGTCCGCCGACGCACGTGCGCGGGCTCGGCCGGCTGGTCCCGGTGACGATCCGCCACCTCATCGGCGACGATGTCGCCGAGCTGATCGACGTTCCGCCCAGCCGGCCGGGCTGGTGGCGATTCGTCGCCCCGCTGCTCCGGTTGGTCCGCCTGGACGAGTCCGACCTCGAGCGCGACGCCCTGCTGAAGCGGACGATCGAACCGCTCGCCCGCGTCGTCATACGCGGCATGTTCGACCACGAGCGCGGCGGGACGCGCCCGCCGTTCGCCATCCCCGACGAGCTGGCGCGCAGGTGGGGCCTGTCGTCGTGACCGTCACCTGGTGTGGCCGGCCGGACCGGTAGTCGCCGTGCCGTACACGCACTGGGAGACGTTCTGGTACGTCGGCGGGTTCCTCATGTGGGCGCCGGCGTACGTGGCCGTCGTCGTCATCGCCCTGCGCCACCGCTACCTCGAGATCCCGATGCTGGCGGCGACCTCCAACGTCACGTGGGAGTTCATGTGGGGCTTCGTGTTCACCCAGGACATGGGGCCGGGACTGCAGTGGATCTATCGAGGGGCCTGCATCCTCGACTTCTTCATCCTGTACAACGTGTTCCGCTACGGCGCCAAGCAGACGACGGCGCCGGCCCTGAAGCAGTACCACGTCATCCTGGTCGTGGTGATGCTCGTCGGCTGGGGGCTGTTCTTCTGGTCGCTGCGTGAGTCCGGCTACGACCTGCCGCTCGGCAGCGTGTCTGCCTACCTCGACAACCTGCTGATGTCGGGGCTGTACGTGTGGTTCCTGTTGACGCGCATCGAGCCGCACGGCCTGTCGTTCACGGTCGCCTGGTCGAAGGGCATCGGCACCGGGATGGTGACGGTCTTCGTGTTCCTGCGCTACCCCGACAACGCCTTCGTGATCACGTTGGCGCTGATGGTCGGCGTCCTCGACCTCGCCTACATCACGATGCTCGGCCTGCAGCGGTTGCGGCCGGCTGGCCGGGCGACCGAGCCGATCCGCGGCGCGGCCACCGCCACCGCGTGACGCGCCGGTCGGACCTACGCCGAACGGGCGAGCGCCGCGGACGTTCGGCCGCTGCCACCTTCCGCCGGTCGATCGGCGGGGCACTCGACGTCGACGAGGAACTGGCGGACGAAGGAGCGGGGGTGGCGCAGGTGGCCGAGCCCGAAGATGACGCCGGGCAGCGGATCCGACCAGGCGAACGCCGCGCCCACCTTGGGTGACCGCACGATCTCGACGGCCTGACCGAGCCGCTTGATCGCGCGCCGGGCCGCGCGACACCGACGGCCAACCCGGCGTAGGAGGACACGCCGTCGTGCCAGATGCGAGGTCGTCGGGCGATCGGTGCGACCTCGGCGAGCGGCGTCCCGGTGACCGACTGGTACCAGAGGTGGGGGAGGTCGTGACCGGTGGCCATGTCGAGCGTCATCTGCCCGAACCCGCGCGGGTTGAGGTCGATCGCGTGGTGCGCGCCGGTGGTCCGCTCGACGAGCACCTCGAGCTCGAAGATCCCCGAACCGAGCACGCTGCGCACGGCCTCGACGGCGGAGGCCGTGAACGGCTGCGGTCCGATGGCCTCGAACATCGATCCGACGCCGAGCCGGGCCGGCGCCTGGCTGACCTTCTTCGAGTGGTGCAACGCGAGCACCTCACCGCCGGCCAAGCAGCCACTGATGCTGACGATGTCGATGGTGCCGATGTCGTAGTAGCGCTGCATCAGCGGGAGGCACAGACCCGGCACGCGGTGGTGCACCGCCCGGTGCTCGAGCCCGGACACGAACGGTCCATAGGCGGCCCGCAGCTCGGCGGGCGTGTGGATCACGACGCCGCGATGGGTCCCGATGCCGACGTGGGTGCGGGGCTTGAGGACGACGGGATAGCCGATCTCGTCGGCCAGGCGGAGGGCGTCGCGCCAGGAGGTCGGGACGCCCGACGGCGGGCTCGGGAACCCGCACCTGTCGAAGGCGGCGGCGAAGCGGTCCTTGACGAGGCACGTGCGGACGCGCTCGGGGTCGGGGTGACCGACATCGTCGTGGTGCCGACCGAGCCGATCGATGGCCTCGGCGACGCAGAACATCACCCAGTCCGAGGTCGGCGCCACGAGGTCGATGGCGCCCGAGCCGATCTGGCGGGTCAGGAAGTCGATGAAGCGGTCGGAGTCGTGGACAGGCGGGCAGCGCCGCCAGGCGGTGACGTGGCGGGAGAGCCGACCGGCGGCCGCCGGCCGTGCGCTGCATGCCACGACGGGTACGCCGGCGCGACCGAGTGAGCGGATGAACGCCATCCCCGGCGGCAGGTCGATGTCGAACACCGTGACATCACGCGGCGGCCCCGGAGCGAACACGTCGGCCAACGTCATGCTGCTACCGAGTCGGCACGAGCCCGGCAGATACGCGAGACGGGGGACGAGCGTCCACCGCAGCGACGTCCGCAGTGCGGCATATGGAATGCCTCCGCGGTTGTCACCCCTGCTACGTTGGGCCCTTCGATCCCGAGCGGTACGTGGGCGGGGAACGGGACGGGATCGCCGGACCCCGATGTTCTCTGTGCCGCGGGGCGGAGCAGGGGGAACGCAGGGGGCCATGTCGCCATCGCAGTGCGGACGAGCCGCGGTCGAATCGTTCATGTCGGGATCACGGTCGACCGTGGTGACGCCATGAGCGTCGTCACGCGAGCTCCGCACCACCGCCGGTCAGCTTCATTCCGGTCCCTCACACGCCTCGTCGCGCTCGTCGTCGGCGCGACCGCACTGCTCTGGGCGCCTGCCGGGCGGGCCGCAGCCGCCGATCCCTCGATCAGCAACGTGACCGCGAGCGGCATCTTGGCCGACAGTGCCACGGTGACCTGGACCACCGATGTCCCCACCGACTCCCAGATCGAGATCGGCACCACCGCCAACTACACCGCCGCCACCCCGCTGGACGCCAACCTGGTCACCGCGGACTCGCAGGTCCTTCCTGCGCTGCAAGCGAACACCCTCTACCACTTCCGCGTCAGGAGTCGGGACAACGCGGGCACCCTGGTGACGTCCGCCGACACCGTGTTCATCACCGCGATGGGCTACTCCACCGTCGGGCCGCTGTTGGACGTCGGCGACCCGAACGTCATGAACGGCAACCGCTTCGTCTCGAAGGTCGGGGGTCGAGTCGTCAGCCTCTCCGCGCACGTCGGACCGGTCGGCACCGCACCGAACAACAACAAGTTCCAGATGGCGATCTACAGCGAGGTCGGCAACACGCCGGGAACGTTGCTGGCGAGCACCGCCATCGGGAACTTGACCGCCAACGCGTGGAACACGCTGCCGCTCACCACCACGCCGACGCTGGCGCCCAACACCGCGTACTACGTCACGTTCAACTCCAACGGCGGCAACGGCAACCTGAACAACCTGCACTACATGACCACGTCCAGCCAGAACGTGAAGTGGAAGCTGTGGACCTTCGGGACGTATCCGAACACGTTCGGCTCCCTGACCAGCCAGGAGACGATGACGCAGTCCGTGTACGCCTCGTTCGTACCGGTCGATTCGACGCCGCCGACCGTCGCCGTGACGGCGCCCACCGCCGGCCCGGTCTCCGGCACGGTGACGGTCACCGCCGCGGCCAGCGACGACACCGGCGTGACCAGCGTGCAGTTCAAGCTCGGCAGCACGAACCTCGGCGCGCTCGACACGACGGCGCCCTTCAGCACCACCTGGGACACGACGTTGGCGATCAGCGCGAACGAGACGCTCACCGCCGTCGCCTCCGATGCCGCTGGCAACGTGACGACCAGCGCGCCGGTGATCGTGGCCACCAACAACCCGTCGAACGTGCGCTTGACCCAGCCGACCAGCGGCCAGGTCATCGCGGCCACCGACGTCACCGTGACGTACGACAAGGGCGGCAACGTCGTGTCTGGCGACGGGCAGCACGCCCACCTGCGCCTGGACGGCGGACCGACCAAGATGGACCTCGACTTCGACGGCAGCTACGTCTTCTCCGGCGTCCCCGGCGGCCAGCACTCGATCGAGATCATCGTGGCCGATGTCAACCACGTCGAGCAGCCCGGCTCCGGCCAGACGGTCACCTTCAGCACCACGACGCCCGACGTCACCGCACCCACCGTCAGCGTCACCGCTCCCGCGAACGGCGCCACCGTCGCCAACACGGTGACCGTCAAGGCGAGCGCCAACGACACCGAGAGCGGCGTCGCCAAGGTCCAGTTCTGGCTGGACGGCACCCGGATGCTGGCCGAGGCGACGGCCGGCAACCCCGACTACACTACGTGCTCGACACGGCCACCATCCCGAACGGCAACCACGCCCTGATGGCCCGCGCCATCGACAACTCGTTCAACCAGGCCGACTCGGCCAACGTCACGATCAACGTCCAGAACCTCGATCCGCGCGCCGGCGTCGGTGAGTGGGGCCCGGTGATCCCGCTGCCGATCGTGCCGGTGCACGCGTCACTGCTGCACACCGGCGAGATCCTGATGTGGGACGCCTGGGACTCCACCAGCCCGCCGCGCCTGTGGAACATGCAGGCCAACACGTTCACCCCGATCCCGGTGCCGGGGATCGGCTCGTTCGAGCTGTTCTGCGCCGGCCAGGCCACCACCGGGACCGGCGAGCTCGTCGTGGCGGGCGGCCACGGCAGCACGAACGAGATCGGGATCAAGAACATCTACATGTTCAACCCGGACACTCGGACGTGGAGCCGCAAGGCTGACATGCGCGAGGCCCGCTGGTACCCGAGCGTCACGCAGATGGCCGACAACCGGATGGCGATCCTCGGTGGCCAGGTCCAGTACCACACGTTCGCCGAGACGCCGGAGTTCTTCGACCCGAAGACCAACACGATCGAGGCCCTCACCAACATCAACACGTCGCAGGTCGACGAGATCGAGTACCCGCAATCCACCATGCTGCCCGGCGGCAAGATCATGTCGATCTCGGCCGAGGACGGGCCGATCATGATCCTCGACCCGGCGGCCAAGACCTGGACCCAGGTCGGCACGACGCAGGTCCCGTTCGGTGCGTGGACGTCGTTCGCGCCCGGCAAGTACCTCATCACCGGTGGCGGTGTCTTCATCGAGAGCCAGCAGGGCAAGCCATCGCAGCGGATCGCCAAGGTGTTGGACATGACGAGTGGTTCGCCGGTGTGGACGAACGTGCCGGACATGGTCGAAGCCCGTTCGTTCCACAACATCACGATGCTGCCGAACGGCAAGGCCATGGTGATCGGCGGTTCGCACATCGTGCAGGACAGCGCGCAGCCCAGCGACGCGGCGTACTCGTCGCAGATCTGGGACCCGGCGACCAACACCTGGACGCAGACCGCGACGATGTCGCAGCCACGCATGTACCACTCGGTGTCGATGCTGCTGCCCGACGGGCGCGTGCTGTCGGCCGGCGGCGGCCGCCTGAGCCCGGCCGTCGATCAGCTCAACGCCCAGATCTACTCACCCGGGTACCTGTTCCACGGCCCGCGCCCGACCATCACCAGCGCGCCGGACACCGCCGCGCACAACTCGACCATGAACTTCGACACCCCCGACGCCGCCAACATCACCAAGGTCACGCTGAGCAGCCTCGGGTCGGTCACCCACACCGCTGACTGGAACCAGCACTTCATGGACCTCGGCTTCACCCGCAACGGCAACACGCTGACCATCAACACGCCGAGCGCCAGCAACGTGATCCCCGAGGGCTACTACATGATCTTCCTGGTCAACAGCGACGGCGTCCCGTCGCAGGCCAAGATCGTCCGCCTCGCCACCCCTGACACGACGGTGCCGACGGTGTCGGTGACGGCGCCGGCCAACAACGCGACGGTTGCCGGGAGCGTCGCGGTGACGGCGACGGCCGCCGACAACATCGGCGTCACGGGCGTGCAGTTCAAGCTCGACGGCGCCAACCTCGGCGCCGAGGACACCACCTCGCCGTTCAGCGTCAGCTGGACCACGGGTCAGGTCCCCGACGGCCCGCACACCCTGACCGCGGTGGCCCGCGACCTCGCCGGCAACACGACGACGTCGTCGTCGGTCGCGGTGACCGTGCAGAACGCGGACAGCACGGCGCCGACGGTGTCGGTGACGGCGCCGGCGAACAACGCGACGGTTGCCGGCAACGTGACCACGACGGCGACGGCGGCCGACAACATCGGCGTGACCGGCGTCCAGTTCAAGCTCGACGGGATCAACCTCGGGGCCGAGGACACCGCCTCGCCCTACAGCATCAGCTGGAGCTCGACGCAGGTCCCCGACGGCCCGCACACGCTGACCGCAGTCGCCCGCGACGCCGCCGGCAACACGACGACGTCGTCGTCGGTCGCGATCACGGTGCAGAACGCGGACAGCACGGCGCCGACGGTGTCGGTGACGGCGCCGGCGAACAACGCGACGGTTGCCGGGAGCGTCAACGTGACGGCGACCGCCGCCGACAACATCGGCGTGACCGGGGTGCAGTTCAAGCTCGACGGCGCCAACCTGGGCGCCGAGGACACGACGTCGCCGTTCAGCGTCAGTTGGAACACCGGTCAGGTTCCCGATGGCGCGCACACGCTGACCGCGGTGGCCCGCGACGCCGCGGGCAACACGACGACGTCGTCATCGATTGCGGTGACGGTGCAGAACGCGGACAGCACGGCGCCGACGGTGTCGTTGACGGCGCCGGCGAACAACGCCACGGTCACCGGGAGCGTCAACGTGACGGCGACGGCGGCCGACAACATCGGCGTGGCCGGTGTCCAGTTCAAGCTCGACGGGAACAACCTCGGGGCGGAGGACACCAGCTCGCCGTACAGCGTCAGCTGGAACACGACGGGCGCGACCAATGGCGCCCACGCGCTGACGGCGGTGGCCCGCGATGCGGCCGGCAACGTGAAGACGGCGACGACCGTGAACGTCACGGTCTCCAACGGCGTGCCCGGACACGACGCCGCCGACCATCAGCGCGATCCAGTCGACGAACCTGACGAGCGCCGGCGCCACCATCACCTGGACGACGAACGAGGGCTCCGACACGCAAGTCGAGTACGGCCCCACCACCGCCTACGGCAGCTCGACGACACTGGTGGCCGCCATGGTCACGGCCCACTCCCAGGCCTTGAGCGGCCTGACGGCGAGCACGCTCTACCACTTCCGGGTGAAGAGCCGCGATGCCGCCGGGAACCTGGCCACGTCGGCGGACGGCACGTTCACCACCACCGCCCCGGTCACCGGCGGGCTGGTCGCCGCCTACAACTTCAACGCCGGCAGCGGCGCCACGCTGGCCGACTCGTCCGGCGCCAACAACCAGGGCACGATCGTCGAAGCGACGTGGACGCCGGCCGGCAAGTTCGGCGGCACGTTGAACTTCGACGGCGTCAACGACCTCGTCAACATCAACCACTCGGCCAGCCTGAACCTCACGAGCGCCTTCACGCTCGAGGCCTGGGTGCGGCCGGCCAACGTCGGCGGCTGGCGCAACATCCTGATGAAGGAGATCACGGGCAACCAGTCGTACAGCTTGTACGCCACCGACGGACCGAACGGTCCGGCCGCCTCGTATGCGACCGTCAACTCGGAGGTCAGCGCCCGCGGCGGCGGCACCCTGCCGCTCAACACCTGGACGCATGTCGCCAGCACGTTCGGCGGCGGCAGCCTCAAGCTGTACGTCAACGGCGTCCTGGTCAACACCAGAGCCCTCACCGGGAACGTCAAAACGAGCACGCTGCCGCTCCGCATCGGTGGCAACCTGATCTGGACCGACGAGAACTTCGCCGGTCAGATCGACGAGGTTCGGGTGTACAACCGCACGCTGACCCAGGCCGAGATCCAAGCGAACATGAACGCGGCGCTCTGAGATGAAGTGGTTGCCGCCGCTGTTGCTCAGCGTGCTCCTCGTGCTGGTGTTCCCGGCCACGGCGCGGGCTCACGAGCCGATCTTCACGCTCAAGTACGTCGACGGCGAGAACATCATCATCGCCAGCTACAACGTCCACGAGTTCACCGCCGCGCAGCCCGTCACCTTCAACCTGCGCGTGTACACGATCGCCGGCGTCCCGGTGGCCTACAAGGACGTCGAGGCCATCATCGAGCAACAGGGCAAGCCCGTCTTCGACCAGACGATGCCGGCGTCCAGCTACAACGACGTGAACTGGGTCTACGCCTTCCCGGAAGGAGGCGCGTTCGACGTGCGGCTGCACTTCCTCGACGGCGATGCGGCCGTCGCCACGGCGAACTTCCCGATCGACGTCGCCGCCGCCCCGGTCGACGTCGAGGCGCCGAGCGACCGTTCACTGGCGAGCCAGATCTTCGCCTGGCCCACCGGCGTCGCGTTCGTGCTCGGCATCGGCCTCACGCTGCTCGTGGTGTGGCGCCGCAAGCGACCGGCTGGAGCGCCGACCGATGCTCCGGCGGCCGGCGCTGACGACGCGGCCGAGCCGCCGGTGATGACCGACGTGTCCTAGCGACCCGGGGAGCTGGCGTCCGCCCACCCTGCGGCGGGCGCGCCGTCCCCGCTCGATGCCTCTTCCTCGTGGAGCTGGGGGGAATCGAACCCCCGTCCATCAGCCGGTGAACGAACCCGCTACGACCATTCCCGACCTTGGGGCTATCGCAGCCCCCCCGGCGGGTCGGTTGACCACCTCACCTTGCGATCAGGTGGTCCGCGCTCGGTCTTTCCCGAGCGTCAGCCGTCTTTCCGGCCGTCAGTGGTCTTTCCCACCGTCATCTCCCGCTTCTGTTGCCGGGCTGCGGGAAACCGGCCCCGTGTGACATTTCTGCTCACGATGTCTCTGCGCTCACCTGAAGATCAGGCGGCGAGAGCGAACTGCTCATCGGCAATTCTTTTGGGTGCCCCGTTTAGCGAGTCTGAGCAACTCGGGTCGCATGCCCGCCCAGCGTCACTGACGTCGAAACCTGTCAGCCCCGTTGTTCGGTCGTCCCACGTTACCGGCCCGACCCGCCCCACCAGCCTCGCGTTCGCGCTCAGACCCGGCGGACCCAGCTCTCGGCGTGGCGGAGGCGGCGTTCGAGCTGCTCGACGGTGGCCTGGGTGACCCGGGCGATGCCGGCCCGCCGGTTGAGCTCGGCGTTGACCTTGGCGTGCGGCCAGCCCGTGAGGTGGACCAGCTCCTGGGCCAGCTTGGCGTTGTGATCGCGCAGACGGCGCTTGTGCTCGACCCGGGACACCGCCGGGTCGCCGGCCGGCCCCAGTGCGAGGCGGGGCGGTTCGGCCAGCTCGAGCTCGAACCCGGGGTCGACGTCGTCGTCCTCGTCGCCGGCCCCGATCGCGTCGGCGTCCCAGGGTGCCTCCGGCTCCTCGTGGTCGGTGGCGACGGCCGAGATCACGGCGAACAGGCTCGGCGTCTCGTCGCGTTCGCGCAGCAGTGCCGGGTCGTCCAGCCCCTCCTGCGCGAACGCGTCGTCGTCGGCGTCGCGGCGCAGGTTGTGGCGACGTTCGTCGGCGATCTGGAAGGCCCGGGTCCGCAGGCGGGGATCGTCGGGGATGTAGAGGAACGCCTGCTGGCGGCGTGATCCCCGTCGCCAGCGCACGAACCGGCCGACGGCTTGGCGGAAGAACAGCTCGGTCGCCGTCGTGGTGGCGTACACGCCGACCGCCAGGCGGGGGATGTCGACGCCCTCGCTGACCATGCGGACGGCGATCAGCCACTGGTCGGTGCCGGCGCCGAAGCGGGCGATGCGGGCCGATGCCGTCGGGTCGTCGCTGGTCACGACCACGGGATCGACGCCGAAGCGCCACCGCATCATGTCGGCGATGCCCCGTGCGTGGTCCTGGTCGATGGCGATGACGAGGCCGCCGGCGTCGGGGTCGACGCTGCGGATCGCGGTCAGGCGCTCGTGGGCGCTGCGCAGGACGGTGGGCAGCCACTGGCCGTCGAGCGACGAGGGCGGTGCGCAGGCGCTGGGCGGCCCGGGCGGCGTCCAGCGGATCGTCGAAGCTGGCCGCGACCTCCTCGCCCGTCGGCGCGACCCACTCCATGTCGCCGCCGATCCGGGGGAAGTAGACCGGCCGCACGACCCGGCCGTCGCGCAGGGCGTCGCCGTAGCCGTACGTGTAGTCGGGCCGGGCCTCGTCGAGCTCGTAGCGGATGAACGGGATCGGAGCCGTGTCCGACCGGAACGGTGTCCCGGACAGGGCGAGGCGCCGGCCGGCACCGGCGAAGGCGAGCCGGATCGAGTCGCCCCAGGCCCGCTCATCGGCGGCGTGGTGGATCTCGTCGAGCACGACGAGGGCGTCGCCGGCGATGGCCCGCAGCTGCGGCGCCGCCGAGGCCACCTGCTGGTACGTCGTGACCACGCCGTGGAGGTCGCCGGCCAGGCCGTCGGCGGGCGACCACGCCGGGTCCAGGTGGAGCCCGACGGCGTGGGCGGCGTTGGCCCACTGCACCTTGAGGTGGGCCGTCGGGGCCACCACGACCAGGCGCGACGGCCGCCGGCCGAGCTCGTGGCGGGCCGCCGCCAGGGCGAACGTCGTCTTGCCGGCGCCAGGGGTGGCGACGGCCAGGAAGTCGGGCCCGTCCGCCTCGACGAACGCGTCGAAGGCGGCCTTCTGCCAGGGGCGGAGGCGGATCGTTCTCGTCATCGGGGGGACGGCGAGTCTGCCAGCGACCGGGGTCGTCGCCGCGCTTCTGATGCCAGCCAGGCACGCTCAGCGTGCCTCATTGGCATCAGAATCCGGACCTCAGGCCAGGATGGCGTCGATCAGGTGGGGGCCGGGTTCGGCGTAGGCCCGCTCGAGGGCGGCGACGGCCTCGTCGGCCGTGTGGACGGCGACGGCCGGGACGCCCATGCCCTCGGCGAGGCGCACGAAGTCGAGGTCGGGCCGGGACAGGTCGAGCAGGTCCTTGGCCTTGGGGCCGCCGCTCCCGGCGCCGGTGCGGGCCAGCTCGATGTTGAGGATCGCGTACGACCGGTTGTTCATGATCACCGTCGTGATGTCGAGCTGCTCGCGGGCGTGGGTCCACAGCGCCTGGATCGTGTACATCGCCGAGCCGTCGGCCTCCAATGCGAGCACCTTGCGGTCCGGGCAGGCGACGGCGGCACCCGTGGCCAGCGGGAGTCCCACGCCGATCGCCCCGCCGGTCAGCTGCAGCCAGTCGTGGGGGGCGCAGCCGGCGGTCGCCGCGGTCATGTGCACGCTGTTGGTGTTCGACTCGTCGGACACGATGGCGCCGTCCGGCATCGTGGCGGCGACGGCGGCGGCCAGCGAGGCGCCGCTCGAGCGCGCCGGTCGGCCGCGCCGGGTGGCGCCGCGTCGGCCGTCGGTGCGTCGGCGCCGACCTCCTCGGCCAGCTGGGCCAGCGCGCCGGCGGCGTCGTCGCGACCGGTGGCCAGCACGTGGACCTCGCAGCCCTCCGGGACCAGGTCGCTCGGCCGGCCGGGGTAGGCGAAGAACGTCACCGGGGAACGGCGTCGACGAGCACGAGGTGGCGGATCCCGGCCAGCTGGGCCTCGGCCTGCTCGGAGAAGTAGGCGATCTTCTCGATCCGCGGGATGCCGGCGCCGCGCTCCGTCCGCGGCATGAACGTCTCGCCGAACAGCCGGGCGCCGGTCCCGGCCGCGATCCGCGCCGCCGCCAGCAGCGGCTCCCGGCGCATCGCCGTCATCCCGAGCAGCAGGGCCACCGGCTCACCAGAGCGCAGCACCTTGACGACCTGCTCGACGGCCTCCGGCTCGACGGCAGCCCGGGCGAGGCGGGCCAGCGGGGCCGCCGGCTCGCCGCCGTCGTTCCACGACACGTCGGCCGGCAGGATCAGCGTCGCCACCTGCCCCGGTGGTTGCATCGCGAACGCCACCGCCTCGGCGGTGACGCGGCCGAGGTCGGCCGTCCGCTGCGGTCGTTGCACCCACTGCGGCGACACGTTGCGCGCCGACGGTCTCGATGTCGGACGCCAGCGGGGCGTCGTACTCGAGGTGGTACGTGGCGTGGTCGCCGACGATGTTGACCATCGGCGTCGCCGCCTTGCGGGCGTTGTGCAGGTTGGCCAGCCCGTTGCCGAGCCCCGGCCCGAGGTGCAGCAACGTGCACGCCGGCACGCCCGCCATCCGGGCGTAGCCGTCGGCGGCGCCGGTGGCGACGCCCTCGAAGAGGCCGAGCACGCCGCGCATCTCGGGCACCGTGTCGAGGGCGGCGACGAAGTGCATCTCGCTCGTCCCCGGGTTGGTGAAGCACGTCGTCACGCCGGAGTCGACGAGCGTCCGGATCATCGCCTGAGCGCCATTCATTGCGTTCCCCGGCCACGCAGGCCGTTGCTGGCCACTCGCTCGCTAGCGCTCGCTCGCTCGCAGTTCGCGACGTTCTTCATGGTCACCACGATCGCACGTACATTCAGGAGGTGGAGACATGGGACGCCATCCGGGCCCGCCGCAACGTGCGCGCCTACACCGACCAGCCGATCGACGCGGCCGATCTCGATCGCATCCTCGAAGCGGGGTGGCGCTCACCATCG
>CAWIKD010000016.1:0-1035050 GCA_963836545.1 uncultured Acidimicrobiia bacterium
GCGACGTCCGTCGTTCGGCGAGATCGCCGTTCGGACACTTCAATCCGAGTCCGCGACCCGTCACCGCGTCGTCGACCGTCGGCCCGCTCTGCAAGCGTCCGAGCTGGTCACGGCACAACGCGATCAGGTCCGGCTCCGACAGGCCCTTCGCCCGCACGCGCAGGGTGCGCCACCGCTCACCGAGTCGCTCTTCGAGCGCGCCAGCCGCAGCGACTCGTCGGCCCCCGGCCCGGGTCCGAGCGGCATCGCCGGCATCCCGCGGCGGGCCAGCAGCACCAGGGCCGCCTCCTCCTCGTACCCGGCGTCGTCGAGCAAGTTGCCGGCCTCGCCCAAGGCCTCGGACAGCTGCGATCGAGTTCCCGGAGGCGGCCATCAGCTCGAGCAGGTCGAGCGTGCCGACGACGGCGAGCTGGTGCTCGCCCGTGCGCCGCTTGATCGCCACCCACTCCTGCAGGCTGTGACCGAGGCTGAACCGGCAGCCAACGGTCTGCGACGCCCGCATCGCCTGCTCGAACGCTTCGCATGCGCCGATCGGATCGATCCCTGCGAGGACACGCCCGAGGGCGTGAACCCCCAATGCATGCAGCTCGGGTTGCCGAGGTCGCGGGCCATGGCGATGGCCTGCTCCGCGAAGCGGACACCGTGCTCGAAGCGACCGAACATCGCCATGCTCACCGCTTGCAGTCCCAAGCCGTAGATCTGTCGGAACGGGTCGGAACTGGACTGGCTCGCGCTGACGAAGGCGAGGAAGTGCGGCGTGATGGCCGCCAGGTCGCCGGCGTACCCGAGGGCGTCGACGAGCGCATGGCGCGCCCACCAGTCGGACCCGCCCGTCTTGTCCGCGAGGTCGATCGCTCGCTGGGCCGTCTCGATGGCGCCGGCTGTGTCGCCCTCGAACCAGGCACCGATGGCGGCGGCGCCGATCAACTCGGCCGCCAGCGGCTCGTCGCCCTGCAACCGATCGGCGACCATGCGAACCCAGCGATGGCCTTCCGGCCGGGGCTGGAAGAGGCAGAAGACGAACAGGGCGTTGACGTGGCGCGCGGCCTCCTCGATGGCGTCGTGGTCGATGAACCACAGCACTGCCGAGCGGTGGTCGGCGAACTCGAACCGCAGTGAGGCGACCGCCGCCGCCTCGTGCGCCGAGCGCATCATCGGTTCTGCCGCTTCGGCCCGCGCGAGCAAGAGGCGGGCATGGCTCCACGACACCTCGGTCTGCGCCTCGTGGTCGAGGCGGCCCCACGCGAACTGACGCGCCGGCACCAGCAGTCGGTAGTGACCGGCGTCGTCCTCGCGCTGGATCATCGCCGTGCGCACCAAGCGGTCGAGGTCCCGCTCGACGCGGTCGACGCGGCGGGCCACCCCACTGGCCAGCTCGCGGGTGAACGGCCCGTCGAACACTGCGAGCCGGCACATCAGGTCGACCGTGTCGGGTTCGAGCAACGCGACGGTCCGCATCAGCGATGCCGACAGGCCGCCTTCCCCGCTTGACAGGGACGAGACGTGGGGGCGGCGATCGACGGCGCCGTGCAGGCCTTCGACCGCCGCCCGCGCCGCGGCAAGCTCGAGCGCGAGCGGGAGTCCGTCCGTGTCGCGACAGATCCGGGCGACGACGCCGGCGTTGGCGGCGGTCAGCTCGAAGGATGGGACCGACTCCTTGAGCCTGGCGACGAAGAGCCGAGTGGCCGGCGAATCAGCCGGCGCGACGTGTTCGTCGGGGGGAACGGCGAGCGGACGGATCTCGAGCGCCCGCTCGTCGAGCATGGCCAGCGGCTCCCGCGAACGTGGCGAGGACGTGAACCCCACGAGACGCCCGCAGCAGCGTGGCGACGACAGCTCGAACGCCGTCCAGCACGTGTTCGCAGTTGTCGAGCACGACCAGGACCGGTGTGTTGCCGATGACGCGCACCGCCGTGTCGAGCACCGTCTCGGCGTCCACCGGCTGGGCCCGCAGCGCGGCAACGAGCACGTCAGGAACGTCGACCGAGTCATTCGCCGCGGCGAGATCGACGTAGCGGACACCACCGTCGAACGCCCGGCGGGCCGCCGCGGCGACGCGGACCGCCAGCCGCGTCTTGCCGACGCCGGCCGTTCCCCACAAGGTCACCAAGCGGTTCCGACCAACGACGTGCAGCGCCTCCTCGATCGCGTCGTCGCGACCGATGAGCTCGGTGTCGTCGGGTGGCAGTTCGTCGAGACCACCTGTCGGGGCTCGCAGCGGAGGGAACTCGGCCGGCAGCCCGTCGGCGACGACCGCATGGACGTCGACGGGCTCGTCGAACCCGCGGATGAGGTACCGCCCGAGGTCCACGAGCGCCACACCGCGACGCAAGTGTCCGACGCACTCGGCGGCCGTCGTCCCCGACAGGAGGATCTGGCCGCCGTGACCGGCCGCCTGGAGCCGTGCGGCGAGGTTCGGCAGCCGGCCGAGCACATCGCCGTCGGTGACCTTGCAACGTCCCGAGTTGAGCCCGATCCTGACCCGCAGCTCGCCGATGCCGGGCCACCGCCGAGCACGAACCTCTTGTTGGATCTCGACCGCTGCGTCGACGGCGTCGGCGGCGTCCCGGAACAGGGCCATGATCCCGTCACCGGTGGACTTGATGACCCAGCCGCGCAACCGGAGCACGACCTCGCCGACCAGCCGATGATGGTCGGGGACCACGACCTCCATCTCCTCGGGATGGTGCTCCCACAGCCACGTGCTGTCCTGGATGTCGGTCAACAGCAGCGTCCACGCCTCATCAGCCGAGGGCGGTGGCTGAGCGTCAACCACGCCACGCACCTTCGGTGGACCAGTCACCGAAGTCGGGGAGCACGTAGCTGTCGTCCTCGATGAAGCGCGCCGCCACCCTCGTGGTGACGTCGTTGGCCATGCGGTGCAGCACTTCGGCGCCGAGCCGGTTCGGCGCCCGGAAGATGGTGAAGCGGTCGGTGCGCACCCGCTGCACCGGCAGTCGGGCCAGCGCGCCCATCGCCAGACCGCCGGAACCGAGGTTGAGGCGGTTGCGGACGACGTCGGGAGCGAGGGCGCGGATCACGGTGATCGGCTCGAGGGCGAGGAAGCCGGGCATCGCGGCCTGGAGCTCGTCGAGGAGGGCGCGAGTCAGGGTCCGACCGGCGCGCAGGCTCGTCCACGGCTGGAGCTCGAAGGGTCCTTCGGGGTTCGGGTCGGTCCATTGGCGGGCGCGGATCTGGCCGAGCAGGACCCGCGTGTCGTTGACGGACGGCGGTCGCAGCCCGTGCCATCGGCCGGTCACGATCGGAGCATTCGGGAGCGAGCTGGTCGTCTGGCTCATCTGCTGGTACCAGCCCTCGACCTGCTGCACGACGTCGCGCGTGCCGATGCCGAGGTAGGCGCCGATGACATCCCAGATGTGGAGGTACGACTCCTGCTGATCCGCCGTCCACGTGATGCCGTAACGCTCGAGCACCTCGAACACGGTGACGCTGAACGTCAGCAGCATGCCGAGCAGATCCTCCTGGTTGAGGACCTTCGGGTTGTGCTCGCCGAGCAGGTCGGTGATCGGCGACGCTCCGTGAGCTGGCTGCTGCGTGGCCTTGGTCTTGGCCGCCTTGGTCTTGGCCTTGGCCGTGTCCTGCAGCTCCTTCTCGTGGTCGCGCTGGGCGTACAGCGCGACGCGTGGATCAGCTCGTGGTAGCCACGCAGCTCGACGCACATCTGCCATGGCAGCAGGCCAACGGCCCGCCCGGTGGAGGGTGCCGAGCGAGCCGGATCCTCCTGGCAGTTCCAGAGTCGTTGCTGATCCTGATCATCGAACGCCTGCTGCATCACGGTGAGCAGGAACAGCGTGGTGCGCCGGATCCGGCGCTTCAGATCGCTCTCCAGCTGGCCATTGGCTGCGAGCACCCCGGCACCGAAGGACGACGCGTAGGACTGCGGCAGGGCAGCGAGCAGCAGGGCGCCGGCGATCTCCGTGCGGTAGATCGCGAACAGTCGCTGGGCCTCGGCCAGCTTCTCCGGCTCGAGCTCCACCGGGCACGCGGCGGGAGGCTCGAACTCCATGGGCCGGCCGACCGGACGGCCGAGCCCCGCTGCACCGATCACCTCGCGCTGTGTGATCGTCGGCTCCGGCAGATCTTCGACGACCGGTCGCGGCGCGCTCGTCGTCGCCGATCTTCCGGAGCAGCTCGAGGAAGGCGTCGGGGACGATGGTGCGGGTCATCAGCGGTAGCCCCCGCCAGCCGGTCCGGTCGGGAACACACCGAGCCCGATCGGTGGCTGGATGTACGAGGCGGTGGGGTCACCGGAGCGCAGCGGCAGCTCGCCGCCCTTGATGCGCTCCTCATCGGCTGGCGTGTACGGCCGCCAGAGCAGCGTCTCGTCCTGCTGGCGCGAGCGCAGGAGGGCGACCACCCAGTTCATCCGCTCGCTCCACTCTCGCCAGTCGCGAGCTCCGGACCCCTGCCCATCACCGGCCGAGCGATCGAGGCTCTCGACGTGGCGAGCGACCTCCTCGAGGGCGTGCGCCGTGTCGTCGTCCGCGCTGTCGATCTTCTCGTGCAGGTCGCGGAGGTCGGGCGGGAAGTACGGCCACTGCCGGTAGCGCGGCGGGACATCGTGCCCGAGACGCAGGGTTTCGGTGGGCAGCGCCATGATCAGCGCTTGGTCGGTCACCACGCGCGACCACACGGCCTCGAGCACCCGCCGGGCACCGAGGTGACGCGACTGCAGCACGGCGTACGCGAGCTGCGGCGGCACGCCGCGGACGCGCTCGGCCACCCGCGCCAACCGCCAGTCCACCTCACTCCGACACGCTGCGGGATGTTGTCGACCACCACCTTCAGGGCCGGGTTGACGAGATCTTGGTCGACGGCGGTGAGCAGCAGGTTGGCGCCGAGCACGAGGCGGGCTCTGGCGGCACGGTCGTCGGTGATGCGCGCCAGCTCGTACAGCTCGAAGGCCCGCCACATCGGCGCCATGTGGCGACTGGTCCTCGACCAGTTCCGCCCTTCCCAATTGGTCATCTCCATGATGCGTCGGGCTCGCTCGCACTTCTCCACGTCGCCAGCGATGAAGCGACGGCCGCTCGTGTTGGCCTGCAGACGCTCGTCGAACTCGAGCAGGGTGAGACAGGTGGAGAGGAAGATCAGCCGCTGGCCCCACGTCAGCGCCCGGCCGACCCGCTGGCCCTGCGAGGCGCGCGCCTGGAGCACTCCAGGCGTCAGCCGCCTGCGCAGCGGCGCGGCGAGACCGCCGGCCGCCCGCTGCGGGGCTCCGTCGGCCCGCAGCGTGGTGGTCACGGTCATGTTGGCCCAGGTCGCGAAGTGGAACCAGTTGGCGTTGGTCCCGGTCACGTCGCTGAGCCGGGGCCGACTCTCGAGCCGACTCTCGGGCGTGCGCTGATGGATGAGATCGTCCAGGTGGACCGCGACGTAGCTCAGGGTGAGGATGATCTGATGGGCGCGGAACTCGTCGTCAGGGTTGTTGGCGACCTTCGCCACCCAGTCATCGGTGAGCTCGAATGCCGGCCCACCCGTCATTGCAGTGATCGTTGGCACGGCGCGTTATCCCTCTCAACGCATCCATCGCAGCCCCAGCCGGTGCTTGCGGCGATCGTACTGCACTCGTCGGCAGCGAACCCCTGGAGAATGGGGGTGTCCGCCCCTCAGGCCTGACGGGCGACGCCGGGAGCGACGGCGACGCACAGCATGCTCTTGCCGAGCGGCGAGCGGACGCCCGGTGCAGGAGCCCGGGCCGCCCGGACGTAGTAGCGGTCGTAGATGTCGGTCGACATGTCGCCGATCGTGTCCGCCCGAGCACCCGGTTGCTCAGCCAGTAGGGGGCGATGCTGAGCAGGTCGACGTAGCGGGCGTGGACGGACCGCAGCCCGGCGTCCTCGACGGCGGCCAGCATCGACGGCGCGGAGTACCGGCGCCAGTGGCCGCTGACGCGATCGAGCTCGCCGTACAGGACTCGAGCGCCGGCGAGAAGATGACGAGGTGGGCGTCGGGCCCGGCGAGGCGCGCGCCGACGGCGCTGCAGCTCGACCTCTTCGTCACGGATGTGCTCCAGGCAGTTGATGTAGACGACCGTGTCGAAGACGCCCGTGGTCACCGAGCGCCTCGACGCGTGCCGAGCACGCGGTGTCGCCGCATCGAGGGTGCCGCGGGCCGTCACACGGACCCGGCTGCAGGCTCGACGAGCCGCTCGAAGGCGTCGGCGTTCGGTTCGAGCGCGCACACCGACGGTGACGTCGGGGCGCGCGGCGAGGTAGGGCGTCATCGTGCCGATGCCGGCGCCGACCTCGAGGACGGAGCCGTGCAGCCACGGCGCCATCTCGTCGACGATCCACCGGGGTAGTTCGGCATGCTCGACAGCTCGTCAGGCAGCCGATGTCGCTGGACGTCGCCGAAGGGCTCGGCCGTCAGCGATCCGCCCCACTGCGGCAGCCCGACCGCGGATGTCGGGGAGGCCGCGGGCGAACTGCCAGGCACTGCTGCATCGTCAGGTTCGAGCTGCCGACGAGGCGGGGCCGGAAGTGGATCGGCACCTCCCGACAGGGACCCGTGATCACCGCGAAGAGCACGAAGAGGCTGAAGAAGTTGTAGCCGTTGCACCCGGCGACGAGGCCGTGGCGGAGGAAGCTGCCGGGCCAGCTCCGGCTCGAAGACGCGGAACGATGTCGTGGCGTCGGCCGGCAGGTCCTTGTGCGACAGCCGGCGGATGAGCTGGTTGCCGACCTTCGAGAGGCCTTGCCGGCGCCGGGTCAGGCCGCGGGACCGTGCTGCCGGGGCGAAGCGCGAGCCGATGACGAGCAGGTCGTCGCCGTCGAGCTTGGCGCTGCACCAGCGAGGGCAGCTGGGTGGCGTCGTGCTGGCCGTCGCAGTCCATCGTCGCCAGCAGGGTCGGCGACATCTCGTCGAGCGCGTAGCGGAAGCCGGCGACGAACGCCGCGCCGATGCCCCGGCCCGGGCCCTTGATGACGGTGACGCCGCAGGTCGCGGAGCTTGGCCTCGGAGATCAGCTCCTCGGCCGTCTCGGGCGTGTCGGAGTCGTCGACGACGAGCAGCTCGAGGTGCGATGCCCATCGCGTCGAGCTCGTCGCGGGCCCGGGCCATCTCGGCGAGGACGAGCGGGACGCTGCGGTGCTCGTTGCGCGTCGCCGAGATCACGACGAGGGTCGAGTGATCGATCGCTGGGGGGAGCGCTTGTGCTGCCATTCGCCCGGTCTTCGCCGTGTTCCGTTCGAGGGGACGCCGTCGCGTGGACCGCGCGATCTCGGACGAGGTTACCGGCTGGCGTCCCCGCCGGAGCGCCGGCCGACGGCGAGGACGGACAGGCCCGGCCGGTAGGTCGACCCGTCGCAGCACGCGTCGCTCGAGGCTCGCCGTCGGCGCCCAACGCACCGCCCGAGGCCGCCCGGGTTGCGGTCGAGGTCGCTCGCCGTCTCGCCCCGCTCCAGCAGCATCTTCGCCGTCGCCGGCGGGACGAGGAACGAGTACGCGCCGGTCGATCGCTCGAGCTCGAGCCGGCGCTCGACGACCAGGCCGGCGAGGTCACCGTCGGGAGAACCGCCGGCCGGTGTGGGTGACGCGGTCGTGGGCCCGCCGCAGGCGCCGCACACCCGGCTCCTGGAGGCACAGCAGCCCGCCCGGACGCAGCACCCGCGCCATCTCGCCGACGGCATGGGCCGGCGACGGCACGGCCCGATGGCACAGCACGGTGACGCACAGCACGGCGTCGAACGATGCCGACGCGAACGGCAACGCGTTGATGTCGGCGGCAACGGCGCCGGCGACCGTGTGGTGCTGGCGGTACGAGTCGACGGCCGTCGGCTCGATGTCGGCGACGACCAGCTCGCCGTGCTCGGCGAGCCACGCGCCGGTGGCCCCGGTGCCGCCACCGACGTCGAGGAAGCGGCCGCCCGGCGGGCAGCCGCTCGGCGAGCAGCTGCTGCAGCAGGGCCCGCGTCGAGGCGTACCACCAGTGGGTCGACTCGACCTCCGCCATGCGGCGGTACTCGTCGGCGTCCATCGCCGATCAGCCCGTCCCGTTCGGCGCCAGGCCGAGCGCCTTGTCGACCCGGGCGATCTCCTCCGGCGTCGTCGGCACGCGTGGCGTGATGGCGCCGAGCTCGATCAGTCGGGGCAGGTCGGCGCACGTGGATGTCCGGGTTGAGCGGGATCGGGCGAGTCAGGGGATCGACCTGGGCGGACGCGGCGCGATCCGGCGACCAGCTCCATCAGGTCGCGGTCGGACGGCCGACTTCTGGGCCCAGTTCGAGCCGATCGTCCACAGCTTCCCGGCGTTGACCTCGATGGCGACGATGAGCAGCACGCGACCGGCGATCAGCGCCGGGTTGCCGAGGCGCCCGAGCTGGTCGACGGCGAGGGCGAGGAGCGGCGCCAGCAGCACGGCGGCGATGCCGACGTAGCGCGACGAGCTGGCGGTCGTGACGCCGAACCCGACGCCGCTCGTAGCCGATCCCGAGGAACATCACGATCGCCGTCGCCGCGCACGCGAACACCGCCGCCAACGGCGCCGAGCTGGTCGCGCTTCCACGCCAGCACGCCGATGCAGCCGAGGATCGCCAGCCCGGTGACGGGCAGGGCGCCGACGAGGGCGTCGAACGTGCCGAGGAGGCCGTTGATGGCGAACTCGGGCACCCGCGCTCGCGAGCCCGGGTTGCGCTGCGACGCCTCGTCGGAGCTGTACACGACGAACCACCACAGCCACGCCAGCCCGGCCGGCACGACGGTGAGCAGGGCCCACCACCGCCGCCGCAGCACGATCATCACCGCCGCCCCGAACAGGAAGAACGGCCCGAAGCCCGACGACGCGACGCCGATGATGGCGATCAGCGCGGCGAGGCCGTCGCGCCAGTCGAGCCGCCCCTCGTGGTCGACCAGCAGGAGGTGGGCGAGGAACGCGAGCAGCGACAGGAAGTAGCAGAGCTGCACGGCCCAGACGAGGTTCTCCCAGCCCGAGCCGAACATCGCCAGCATCACGCAGACGATCGTCGTGGTCCACGCCGTGATGCCGACCCGCCGACACAGGACGCGTAGGAGCACCACGCAGCCGAGGTAGGTGGCGATCATCGGCACCAGGAACGGCAGGTACGAGTCGAGCCCGAACCAGCTCATCGTGACGTACCAGATCAACGCGGGGACGGCGAGCCAGTGGCCGTCCTGCGGGAAGTTGAGCCAGTACAGGCCGTCATGCGGTCGTTGCGCAGCCGTCTCGCGGGTGATCAGCAGCGACCAGTCGTCCTGGATGAACCACTGCTTGCGCCCGATGGCCAGCAGCAACAGGGCAGCCGACCGCCAGCCCCACCCAGAACACCCGTTGGCCCAACGATCCGTCGAGCCGAGCCGCACCGTTCGCTCGCTCGAGGACTCGCTCGGCTCACCCGCCGTCACCGTCACGTGCCCACGTCCCGGGCGTCACCCGACGAGCCCAGTCGACGACACATCGAGCGGATGCTAACGAGAACGGTCCGCGCCCCGCGACCGCTGCGTCGACGGATCAGGCGCTCCCGGACCCGTAGGCTCTCGCGTCGTGTCCGGGAGCCATTCGCGATGACCGTCCTCGTCACCGGCGGTGCCGGCTACATCGGATCGCACACCGTGCGGGCCCTGCGCGAGGCGTCGCGCGAGGTCATCGTCATCGATTCGCTCGAGCTCGGCCGCCGCGAGGACCTCTTGGGTGCCCCGCTGGTGCAGGGCGACATCCACGACGAAGCGCTCGTCGAGCAGGTCTGCGGCGACCACGACGTCTCGGCGATCGTCCACTTCGCCGCCTACAAGTCCGTCGGTGAGTCGATGCTGTCGCCCGGCAAGTACTGGCGCAACAACGTCGACGGCACGGCGCGCCTCGTCGAGGCGGCGATGCGGGCCGGCGTCCGCGACATCGTGTTCTCGTCGTCGTGCTCGGTGTACGGCACGCCCGCCGACGTCCCCGTGGTCGAGTCGGCGCCGATCCAGCCGGAGAGCGTGTACGCCGAGTCGAAGGCGATGGTCGAGCGCATCCTGCACTGGTACGGCGTCACCAAGGGCCTGCGTTCGGTGAGCCTGCGCTACTTCAACGCCGCCGGAGCCAGCCACGACGCGGTGATCGGTGAGGACTGGGACTTCTCGATCAACCTCGTCCCGCTGGTGATGAAGGCGCTGCTCGGCGCGGCGCCCCCGGTCAAGGTGTTCGGTGCCGACTACCCGACACCCGACGGCACCGGGATCCGCGACTACATCCACGTCGAGGACCTCGCCGAAGCGCACATCAGGGCGCTCGACGTGCTGGCCGGCGGGATCACCGATGGGCCGGCCATCGCCGTCAACCTCGGGACCGGGATCGGGTCGTCGGTGCTCGATGTGATCAAGGCCACCGAGGCCGTCGCCGGCCGTCCGGTGCCGCACGAGATCGTGCCCCGCCGGGCCGGCGACCCGTCGGTCACCTACGCCGATCCGCGACGCGGTGAGGAGGTCCTCGGCTGGCGGGCCCGCCAGGGGCTCCACGAGATCGTCGAGACCGCCTACCGCTGGCACGCCAAGACGTCGTCGTGACGCCGAACCACCAGCGACCGTGGTCGGCGGCGAGGCCGTGCCAAACTCGGGCCGTGCCCTCCGCCGCGCCTCCGCCCGCGCCGCGGCGCGCGTCCAGATGGGCCTGACGTCGGGCGGCGGCCGCATCACGCAGGGGCGCATCAAGGTGGCGCTGATGGTGCTCGGCCTCGCCGGCATGGCCGTCGCCGTCATCGGGCTGCGCAACGACCTCAAGGGCCACGCCCTGCCGAGCGTCCAGACGCTGCTGTTCGCCCTCGCCCTCGGTGTGGCGTCACTCGTCGCCGCCGCTCGCGGCTGGATCGCCCTGCTCGAGGCCGCACCACCGGACCGGCGGGCGGTGAGCAACGCGATGTACGTCTCGCAGCTCAGCAAGTACCTGCCCGGCGGCGGGGTGTTCCAGGCCACCGGCCAGATCACGCTGTCGGCCGCTGCCCACCGCCCTGCCAAGCGGGTGGCCGTGGCGTTCGTCGTGTCGGCGATCTCGCAGGCCGCCGCTGGGCTCCTCCTCGTCACGGGGTTGGTCACGCTCGACGGCGCGCCGGCGTGGCTGCGCTGGCTGGCGCCACTCGGGCTGCTCGGCCTGCTCGGCCTGAGCCGTCCCTTCCTCACGGCGATGATGCACCTCGGGCGCAAGATCACCCACCACGTCCCTGACGTCGACCACCTGCCCCGTGAGCGCGCCGTCGCCTACGCGTTCCTGTGGAGCGTCGTCAACATCGGCCTGTTCGCCCTCAGCTACGCGGTGATCCTGCACCAGATGGAACCGGACACGCCGATCCTCGGTGCCGCCAGCGCGTTCGCGCTGGCCTGGGTGATCGGCTTCCTCGTCCTGCCCATCCCGTCCGGGCTGGGGATCCGCGAGGCCGTGCTCTACGCCACGCTGCCTGGCGTCCCGGCGGCCGCCGTGCTGGCGTCGTCGCTGGCCCACCGCCTCGCCACCTTCGGCGCCGAGATCATCCTCACCGGCTTCAGCCAGGTGCGCCGCAAGCACCACCCGACGCCGGTCGAGGAGGACGCGCTGGCCGGCTGATCCGCCGTTGCTCTGCGAACTTTCCGCGCTGGCGCCCACATGCGGGGCGCGAGCGCGGAAAGTTCGCAGATCTGCCCGGTTCAGGCCGCGGCGACGTTGCGAACGCGATCGAGCCAACCGAACAGCACGGCGATCGCCCGCGGATCGTGGCGCAGCCGATGCCCCGCGCCGGCGAACAGGCTGAGCTCGGCGTCGCCGTGGGCCGCCGCGAGCTGGCGGCCGTCGGAGGTCGGCACGCTCTCGTCGTCGTCGCCGTGCATCACGAGCAACGGGCGGGGCGCGAACCGGCGGGCCGCGTCGGTCGGGCGGAAGCGACGGAACGCGCGGCTCCACTCGTCCACCGACATCGGGAAGCCCGGTGTCCGCACGGCCCCGATCTCGCGGGCGTGCTCGAGGAAGCGGCGGGGATGCTCGGCCCAGTCGTCGAAGTCGGCCCGCGGGCTGAGCAACGCGCACGCCCGCACCCGGGGGTCGTCGGCACCCACGCAGATGGCGATCGAGCCGCCGGTGTTGGTCCCGATCAGCACGATCTCGGTCGGGCTGGTCTCGCGCATCAGGTCGTCGATGGCCCGCCGCAGGTCGTCGACCCAGCCCTGCAGCGAGAAGTCGCCCTCGCTGGTCCCCGTGCCGCGGAAGTTGAACGTCATCGCGGCGTACCCGAGGTCGTGGGCGATGCGGTCGATGAGCTGCGGGAACGTGCCTGCCGACCGACGGGCGTCGAGCGGGCCGATCGGGAACCCGTGGCACAGGATGACGCCCGGCCGCGGCTCGTCGCGGCCGCTCGGCACCGCCAGGTGGCGGGCCAACGTGAGGCCGTTCGATGTGAAGGTGCCGTTCACGCACGCAGGCCGGCGGTGCACCCGGTGCAGCCCCGCTCGGGCCAGCGTGTACCCGCGGTTGCGGGCCTCGGCGAGCGTGTCGGGGCCGAAGCAGATCCCGGTCTCTGCCGTCAGCAGGTCATCGATCGGCGCCGGATCGTCCCACTCGTCGAGGTCGTACACGAGCTGCGTGCGCTTGTCACCGAGGAACCGGACGTGCTCGAACTTGACCGGCCGCTCCATCGCCAGGACGGTAGCGGACCGCCGGCGTGGCGACGTAGGTGCCGAAGCGCGGAACAGGGAGGCGCTGTCGCGCCTCCCTGTTCACCGACTGGGTACCGATCGGGTCCTTCACGCCGGGGGGACTACGTCCGGCAACTCGATCAGCGGAAGTTGGTGGGGTTCACCAGGCAGTCCAGCCTGCTGGCCTAGTGGCCAACCACCTCCAGGGTCCCGTAAGAACATTCACTCATCGTGTTGGACCACCTCCTTCCTCTGGTGGCACCAGTCAAGCACAACGGGTGCGGCAGCGCGTCGCGCCGATTCAGCCCAACGGATCGACGACGAACGCCGGGATCCGTGACCCGTCGGCGAGCCCCAGCTGGATGACCTCGGCGGCCTCGAGGGCCTCCTTGATCGTCACGTCCATGTCGAGGTAGCGGTACGTGCCGAGACGTCCGACGAACGTGACGTCCGGTCGACCGCTCGCGCCAGCCCGACGTACTCGAGGAGCTGGGCCTTCTCCTTGACCCGGCGGATCGGGTAGTAGGGGATGTCGCCGGGCTCGGCGGCGCGGCTGAACTCGGTGTACGTCACCGTCTTGTCGTGGGACTCCCACGGCGCGAAGTGCTTGTGCTCGGTGATCCGGGTGTACGGCACGTCGGGGTCGCAGTAGTTCATCACCGGGCAGCCCTGGAAGTCGCCGTCGTGCAGCTGGCGGTCGAAGTCGAGCGTGCGGTAGCCGAGCCGCCCGTGCTCGAACTCGAAGTAGGCGTCGATCGGTCCCGTCCACACGACGTGGTCGAACTGGTCGGAGCGCTTCAGCTCCGTCGACAGCCGCACGTCGATGCGCGGGTGGTCGAGGATGGCGGCGACGATCGGCGTGTACCCGTCGGCAGGGATCGCCTGGTACGGGTGGTTGAAGTAGCTGTCCTCGTAGTTGAACCGCAGCGGCAGCCGCTGGAGGATGCTCGCCGGCAGGTCGGTGGGATCGGTGCCCCACTGCTTGCGGGTGTAGCCGGACAGGAAGGCGTCGTAGATCTCGCGACCGACGAACGCCAGGCCCTGGTCCTCGAACGACACGATCTCGGCTCGTGGCTCGGCCTTGGCGGCGATGAACGCCTGCGCTTCGATCGGGCTCATCGTGGTGCCGAAGAACTGGTTGATCGTGTGCAGGTTCACCGGCAGCGAGTACACCTGCCCACCCGACGTCGCCTTGACCCGGTGGTTGTAGGGCTTCATCTCGCCGAAGCGGTTGATGTACTCCCAGACGTGCTCGTGCTGGGTGTGGAAGATGTGCGGCCCGTAGACGTGCACCATCACGTCGCTCGCCGCGTCGCGCTCGGTGTGGCAGTTGCCGGCGATGTGGTCGCGCGTGTCCAGCACCGTCACGTGGTGGCCCGCCTCGGCGAGGTGGCGGCCGATGACGGCCCCCGAGAACCCCGCGCCAGCGATCCCGATCTCGGCCATCAGCACCCACCACCAGCTGCGATCACGCCGCGCAGCGTACCGACCGGTCCGACCCCGATGTCTCGGTGCCGAGCCCGCACCGACACATCACGGGGGATCCCGGGTTCGACCCTCACCGTCGGCTCACCAGTGGAGCGTGCCGGGGTCGCCCTTGAACGGGCCGACCACCTCGTCGGTGATCCAGCCGCCGTAGAAGCCGCCGGCCTGGGGGCGCACGACCTCGCCGTCGACGAGGCAGCGGTCCATGCGGGCGGGGTAGAACGCGACGGCGCCGGCCAGCGCCGCGTACGCGCCGGTCGGCGCCTCGTAGGACCATGCCGCGTCGGGCTCTGCCACCCCACCGGCCTCCACGTTCCAGTACGTGGCGGGGCCCTTCCACTCGCAGAACGAACCGCCGGCCGACGGTCGCAGCACACCGGCGGCGACGTCGTCGAGGGGCACGTAGTACACGGGCGGATGGCTCGTCTCGCAGATCCGCCAGGCCCGTCGCGTGTCGGCGATCACCGTTCCGCCCAGCTCGACCACGACGTGGCGCCCGGTCTGCGCCAGCGACGGCGGGCGTGGGTAGTCCCACACCGACTCCTGACCGCTCCCCGGCACCTCGCGTTCGACCACGGTCAGATCGTGTACCCCAGGTTGGCGATCAACCGCTCCCCCAGCTCGACATCGCCGTCCACGGTCGCCTGATCGCGCAGCGTCGACGGGTCGGCGCGGCCTCCGGCCAGGCGGGCGAACACGCCGGCCGGCATCGTCACGGTCAGCGTCGGCGGACCGGAGAGGGCGTCGACGACCGCGGCCCGCTCGGCGACCTCGACATCGATGGCGCGCCCCGCCGGGCCGGTGAGCTCGAGGTGGACCGCGCGACCCCTGCGGCGCCCCGGCCTTCTTGCCGACGACGTAGCCCATCGCCATCGCCATCTCGGTGAGGCCGACCTCGGCGGCCGGCCCCTCGTCGCCGCCGCCGAGCCCGACGGCGTCACGGATGTCGAGCTCGTGCATCCACTGGTCGAAGACGCGGATCTGCATGAAGCGCCCGTACGTGTCCTGGCCGGCCGGCGTGAACCCGACCTTGTCCCAGTCGTCCTGCGACATCGCGTCGAGCGCTTCCTTGCGCTTGGCGACGTCGTCGCGGAACCGGGCCAGCACATCGGCCGGTGGTTCGTCCGCCAGCGCCGCGACCCACGCCTCGTTGAACGAGCCGATGTCGTTGCGCACGTGGGGATGGGTGGCCTCCGAGATCGTCAGCTGCGGGGCACCCACGCCGAGCAGCATCGATTCGGTGCCGATGAGGTGGGCGGCGACGGCCTGCACGTTCCACCCGGGCAGGCACGTGGGCCGCTGCCAGTCGTCGTCGGACAACCCGGCGAGGAGGGTGTCGAGGCGAGACCAGACGTCGTGCAGCGCGGCGACGGTCGGTTCCTTGGGGACGGTGGTGGGCACGGCGGCTCCCTTCAGGGCGTCGGGTTCTGGATCGTGATCCAGTTGCGGGCGGTCAGGTAGGGCTCGAACGTCCGGGCGATGAGCTCTTGGTCGGCGCGCTGCTTGGGGCGCTGGATCTCGTACAGGTGCCCGAAGCGGGTCCACGACTCGACGAGGTCCCAGAGGGCCAGCGCATCGTCGCCGTGGGGCGGGTCGACGACGACCGGCCCGAACAGGCACTGCCCGTCGGGGAAGAACAGCGTCGGCACGCCGAAGCCACCGTGGGCGACGACGCGCTCGTGGTCGGCGCGGACGTCGTCGTGCGTGGTCGGATCGGCGATCGCCTCGGCGACGACGCCGGGATCGATGCCGATCTCGACCAGCAGCTCCTCGGCCACCTCGGGCCGGTGTGGCTGGCGGCCCTCCTCGTGCAGCGCCCGGCCGGCCCGCTCGTACCAGGCGTCGACGAGCTTCTCGTCGCGCCGCTTGAGCAGGGCGGCGATGCGCAGCATCGACCAGCCGTAGGACCACTCCCGCTCCCACGGGTGCTTCTTGCCCTCGACGCGGTTGATCTCCTCGAGGCTGAAGAAGCGCCAGCGCACCTCGAGGCCGTTGAGGTCACGGACCTCCCTGATCCAACGCGACGTCTGGTACGCCCACGGGCACATCACGTCGAAGTGGAAGTCCACGTACTCGATCCCCATGGCGGCCATCGTTGCCGATCCCCGGCGACGACTGTGCATGCGGCGAGACGCCGCGCCGATCGTGGTCAGAGCTCGGTGACGTCGTCGCCCGCGGCGGGCGGGCCGACGGCGCCGATCGCCTCGAAGTAGGCGAGGTGGGCGTCGACGACCGCCACCACGTCGACGTCGTCCACGACGTCCACGCCCTCCCGATCGGCCTCGCCGAGGATGAAGCCGACGAGGCTGTCCTCGTCGATCACCGTCGGCGTGTCGATGTCCTGGCGGCGGTCGACGACGTCGCGCGGCTGCAGGCCCTTGGCGTGCAGCCAGCGGAGGTGGAACGTGAGCAGCTGCTCGAGCTCCCCAGGCGTCAACCGGGCCTGGGTCGCCTCCGGCACGCGGTCGCCGACGAAGTCGACCGCTTCATCGAGGTTGTACACGACCCGCGGCGCCACGGCGTCCAGCCGATGGGCCTCGCGGCCGATCACCACGGCCGCGATGGCGAAGACCAGGAGCGCCGCCACGACGGCGAAGACCCACGTGATCGGCTCCATTGCGGCGCAAGGCTAGCGGACGTTTCTGTCCGGATCCTGGTCGTCGGTGCGACCAGGATCCGGACCGAAACGAGGGGTTCAGCGTCGGCTCAGATGCCGATGCGCTGGGCGAGCTTCTCGCGGTGGAAGGTCGGATCGCCGAACAGCAGCTCGGAGCTCTTGGCCCGCTTGAAGTAGAGGTGCGCCGGGTGCTCCCACGTGAAGCCGATGCCGCCGTGGATCTGGATGTTCTCCGCCGCGGCGTGGAAGTACGCCTCGGAGCAGTAGGCCTTGGCCAGCGACGCCACCGACGGCAGCTCGTCGTTGTCCTCGGCAGCGCACCACAGGCCGTAGTAGGCGGCGGACTTGGCCGACTCGACCTCCAGCAGCATGTCGGCGCACTTGTGCTTGATCGCCTGGAACGAGCCGATCGGGCGGCCGAACTGGACGCGCACCTTGGCGTACTCGACGGCCATGTCGAGGACCTTCTGGGATCCGCCGACCTGCTCGGCAGCGAGGCCGACGACGATGTAGTCGAACGCCTTGTCGAGCACGGCCACGCCGTCACCCACGGCGCCGATGAGCGTGCCCGGGACGTCGGAGAACTCGAGCTTGGCCTGCTTGCGGGTCTGGTCCATCGTCGACAGCGACGTGCGGGTCAGGCCCGGCGCGTCACCGGCGACGGCGAAGAGGCTGGTGGCCCCGTCGACCTTGGCGGCGACGATGATCAGGTTGGCCAGATGGCCGTCGATCACGAAGCTCTTGGTGCCGTTGATCTTGTAGGCGTCGCCGTCCTTGGTGGCCGTCGCCTCGACGCCCGAGTCGTCCCACTTGCCGTTGGGCTCGGTCACGGCGAGGGTGGCGATCGTCTCGCCGCTGGCGATGCCCGGCAGGTGGGCCTGCTTGGCGGCCTCGTCGCCGGACTGCAGCAGGGTCGTCCCGGCCAGCACGACGGTCGAGAAGAACGGGGCCGTGAACAGCGCCCGGCCCATCTCCTCGAGCACGATGCCGAGCTCGACGAACGTGTAGCCGGAGCCACCGAACTCCTCGGGGATCGCCAGGCCCTGCAGGCCGAGCTGCTCGGCCGCCTGCTTCCAGACCGCGGTGTCGTAGCCGTCCTCGGTCTCCATCAGCTCACGGACCGCAGCCTCGCTGCTCTTGGAGTCCATGAACGCGCGCACGGTCTTGCGCAGCTCTTCCTGTTCGTCGGTGAAGGCGAAGTTCATGGCGCCATCGTTGCTCGGCTTGCGGCCGGGGCGCCAACCTGCTTGTGTACACGCGTGTCCACATCAGTCCGCACGCGCGCTGCGCGCCGAGCTTGCCGCGGCGGTGCGCCGGGCCGCCGCCGGCGAGCGCACCGTCGTCACCGTCAACGGGCGGCCGCAGGCCCAGCTCGGCCCGCTCGACGACCAGGCCCCCGACCTCGAACGGCTCCTCGGCAGCGGTGCCGTCCTCCCGCCCCGCCGCACGACGGCATGGCGCCCGCCGGCGCCGGTACCGGTGTGGTCCGGTGTCCGCATCGACCGCGCCCTGGTGGAGCTGCGGGGATGACGGTCGCCCTCGACACCTCCGCATTGCTGGCCCTCGCCGTCGACGGGTCGCAGCGCGCCGTGGTGCTCGCCGCCCTCGACGTCGACGACGTCTGGAGCGCGTCGGCGCTCGCGCTCACCGAGGCCCTGCCGGCGATCGACCGACTGACCGACGAGGCGATCCTGCGCCTCGACCTCGAGGACGCCATCCGCCTGGCGTGGGACCACGTGCACGTCGTGCCGGTCGACCAGCGCTGCCTCGACCGCGCCGCCGGGCTCGCCCGCGAGCAGCCGGTGCGCCTGACGAGCGCCATCCACCTCGCCGCGGCCGAGCGGATGCCGGCGCCGGTGCGGTTCGTGACGTTCGACCCGGGCCAGCTCGGCGTCGCCCTCGGGCTGGGCCTCGATGTGGTGTCCAGCTCGAGGTCAGTCGGCCGGCGAACACGGGGCACCCGCCCGCGGCCCGACGCGAACGACAGCGATCTCGGTCAGCTGCGGCGTGTACGCCGAAGGTCGCGACGTGATCAGCTGCTCCGGCATCCGCTCGTTCACCGCCCGACGCACCGCACTCGGCCCGACGATGCTCGCCATGCTGGAGAGGACGCCGGGCGTTCGTGTGACGATCGACGCGTTCGACGCATCGGGCCGACGCCATCCGCACGAAGCTGTCGACCACCGCCGGACTCGCTGTCCACGCCGCGCTGGCTCCGCACCACGCTCGGAGCGGCATGGCCAGAACCCCGTCGCCGACGACGAGCGTCACGCCATCCGGACCGACGTCGTCGCAGACGTCGTTGACGAGGGCCAGGTTCCCGCGCTGGTCGGTCAGGTCGCGGAGAGGCCACGAGGCGATCGCGACGGGAACCAGGACCTCGCCGTCGCCCTCGGCCTCGGCCTCGACGTGGTCTCGGCCTGAGATCGGGCAAACTCATCACATGGCTACCGCCACCAACACGCTGCACTGGTCGAACGCCGACGCCGAGGTGCACAAGGTCGTCGTCGGACCGTACGAGAACAACGTCTTCGTCATCCGCTGCAAGCAGACGGGCGAGGCGGTGCTCATCGACGCCGCCAACGAGCACGAGCTGCTGCTCGAGCTGTGCCAGTCGCTCGGCGTGCGGCGGGTGCTCGAGACCCACGGCCACTGGGACCACATCCAGGCCGTGCCGGCGATCCGCGACGCCGGCTACGAGGTCGCCGTCACCGCCCTCGACGCGCCGAAGCTGAAGGACGTCGGCTACGACGTGTTCCTCGACGACGCCGAGGTCATCGAGGTCGGGCGGCTGCGGCTCGATGCGATCCACAACCCCGGCCACACGCCGGGCTCGATCTCGTTCGCCGTGCGCGGCACGCCGCTGCTGTTCACCGGCGACACCTTGTTCCCGGGCGGTCCCGGGAACACGAAGTTCGAGGACGGCGACTTCCCGACGATCATCCGCTCGATCGAGTCCCGCCTGTTCACGTTCCCGGACGACACGATCATCCTCCCCGGCCACGGCCTCGACAGCACGATCGGCACCGAACGGCCGCACCTCGACGAGTGGATCGAACGGGGCTGGTGACCGACCCCGCACGGGCCCTCCGCTACGACCAGCGGCCGGTCGACGACACGCCGGTCCACACCGCCGACCTGCCGCCGACGCCCGTTCCGCGATCGCAACATCCCGGCGACCGCCTGGGTCGAGGCGCCGGCCGACCTCCTCGCCCTCGGCGCCGACCTGCCCGGAACGCCCGTCGCCGAGTACAAGCGGCGCATCGGGCCGTGGCTGCTGTGGCGGGCCGGACCGGCGTCGGGCGGCGACGCCCGCTACTGGGCCGCCCTGGCGTCGGACACGGCCCACGCCGTCACGCTGCGCCTGTACCCCGACGGGCGGGCCGAGGGTGCCGGCCCCAGCGGCGCCGTCCACGCCCGCTTCCGCGCCTGGAAGGAAGACCTCCGCGACCACGACGACGTGAGCCAATTAGCACTACGGCGGTAGGGATAATTCCCCGGCCTGCTGCGTAGACTGGACGTCCATGAGCGAGCCGGCCGAGCTGTTCAGGGTCGAAGGCCTCTGGGCCGCCCCCGCGCCGGACCCCGCGTTTCCCGGCGTCGTCCCGGCGCCGATCCTCAAGGGCCTCGACCTCGCCGTCGCACCCGGTGAGGTCCACGCCATCATGGGGCCCAACGGCTCGGGCAAGAGCACGCTGGCGTCGACCCTGATGGGCTCGCCGGAGTACGAGGTCCGCGCCGGCACGGTCACGTACCAGGGCGACGACGTCACCGAATGGCCGGCCGACGAGCGGGCCAAGGCCGGGATGTTCCTCGCCTTCCAGTACCCGCAGGAGATCCCCGGCGTGTCGGTGATCCAGTTCCTGCGCCAGGCGCTGTCGGCCCGCAAGGGCTTCGACCTGTCGGTGCTCGAGCTGCGCGTCTCCGCCATGGAGTGGATGCAGCGCCTCGGGATGGACTCCTCCTTCGTCGACCGCTACCTCAACGAGGGGTTCTCGGGCGGCGAGAAGAAGCGCAACGAGATCATGCAGCTGGCCATCCTCGGGCCGCAGCTGGCGATCCTCGACGAGACCGACTCCGGTCTCGACATCGACGCCCTGCGGATCGTCGCCAAGGGCATCACCGAGGTGCGCGCCGACCGTCCGGACATGGGCGTCGTGCTGATCACCCACTACCAGCGGCTGCTCGACGAGCTCAAGCCCGACCACGTCCACGTGATGGTGGACGGGCGGATCGTCACCTCGGGTGGCATGGAGATCGCCGAGACCCTCGAGCGCGACGGCTACGAGGTGTTCCGCGAAGGAGGCACGGCATGACCGTGGACGTCACCACGACCCGCCGACGTTCGACACCGCCGCCGTCAAGGCCCAGTTCCCGCTCCTGCGGCGCATGATCGACGGCGCCCCGCTGCACTACCTCGACTCGGCCAACACGTCGCAGAAGCCGCAGTGCGTGATCGACGCGATGACCCACTTCACGGAGACGAGCTACGCGCCGATCAACCGCAGCGCCTATCGCCTCGCCGCCGAGGCCACCGATGCCTACGAGGCGGCGCGGGCCAACGTCGCCCGGTTCGTCAACGCCCGCCACGCCGACGAGATCGTCTTCACGAAGAACGCCACCGAGGCGCTCAACATCGTCGCCCAGGCGTGGGGCCGGGCCAACCTCGGCGCCGGCGACGTCGTCGTGCTCACCCACATGGAGCACCACGCCAACGTCGTGCCGTGGCACATCATCGCGGCCGAGCGCGGCATCGAGCTGCGCTGGATCCCGCTGACCGACGACGGCCGGCTCGACCTGGCGACCCTGCCGCAGCTGCTCGACGGGGCCAAGGTCCTGTCGTTCGCGGCGATGAGCAACGTGCTCGGCACGCTGAACCCGGTCACCGAGCTGTGCACCGCGGCCCACGACGCCGGCGCCCTCGCGGTCGTCGACGCCTGCCAGTTCGTGCCCCACAACGTCACCGACGTGCAGGCGTGGGGCGCCGACTTCGCCGCCTTCTCGAGCCACAAGATGTGCGGGCCGTCGGGCATCGGCGCGCTGTGGGGACGGGCCGCGCTGCTCGACGCCACGCCGCCGTTCCTCGGGGGCGGCAACATGATCAGCGACGTCCGCCTCGACGGCTTCACGCCGGCGCCGGTGCCGGCGAAGTTCGAGGCCGGCACGCCACCGATCACCGAGGCCATCGGCTTCGGCGCGGCGGTCGACTTCATGTCGAGTCTCGGGATGGATGCGGTGCGGGCCCACGAGATCGAGATCACCGAGTACGCCATGCGGACGCTCAAGGACCGCTTCGGTGACGACATCACGATCCACGGGCCGACCGACATCGCCCAGCGCGGCGGCGTCCTCAGCTTCGCCTTCCGCGACCTCCACCCCCACGACGTCAGCCAGGTGCTCGACCAGCACAACGTGTGCATCCGCGCCGGCCACCACTGCGCCAAGCCGCTGATGCGCCTGCTCGGCGCAGCGGCCACCGCCCGGGCCAGCTTCTACGTCTACAACGACCGTGACGACGTCGACGCGCTGGCCGATGCGCTCGACGGCGCTTCCGACATCTTCGGCCTCTGACGTCCCCCTCACACGTCCACACGGAGCGAAGTCACCACCATGCCCGGCCTCGAAGACCTGTACCGCGAGATCATCCTCGACCACTACCGCTCGCCCCGCAACCGCGGCGAGCTGCCCGCACCCCCGGCGGTCGTCGCCCAGGGCCACAACCCGCTGTGCGGGGACGAGATCACCGTCTACCTCCAGCTCGACGGCGACACCGTCACCGATGTGAAGGTCGGCGGCCAGGGCTGCTCGATCTCCCAGAGCTCGGCGTCGATGATGAGCCAGGCGATCAAGGGCCACTCGGTCGACGAGGTCCGGGCGCTCGTCAAGCGGTTCAAGGGGATGATGTCGATCGAAGACGCCGACGGCGACGGTGACGAGCCGGCCGTCGACGTGTCGCTCGGCGACCTCGAGGCGCTGCAGGGCGTCGTCAAGTTCCCCGTCCGCATCAAGTGCGCGACGCTGGCCTGGAACACCCTCCTCGAAGCGCTCGATCAGCCGACGACGGTCTGACCGCCGAGTGGAGTCCCCCGAGATCACGGAGGCGCGGGCGCGCGCCGGCCGGGCGGTGCGCGACCTCGGCCACGCGCTCGTCGGCCACGAGGCCGACGCCGAGCTCATCGACGAGGTGGCCGACAGCCTCGAGAAGCTGTCCGCCCGACTGAGCACGGGGCCGGTGCGCCACCGCATCCGGGAGGACCGCACCGAGCGCTGGCGCAACCCGGCGGCCGACGGCGAGCGGATGGTCAGCTACGACGAGCGGCCGTTCTCGGGACGCTCGTCGCCGTGGGGCGTCGATCCCGAGGTGCACCGCCACGGCAACGAGATCGAGGCCATCGTCACGCTGCGCGCCGCCCACGAGGGGGCGCCGGACCGATCGCACGGCGGCATCGTCGCCGGGTTCTTCGACGACGTGTTCGGCTTCGTGCTCGACGTCGCCCAGGAGGCTGCGTTCACCGGCGAGCTGACGATCCGCTACGAGCGACCGACGCCGCTGTACCGCCCGATCGCCTGCCGCGGCCGGCTCGCTCGTCGCGACGGTCGCAAGCTGCACATCGAGGGCGAGCTCGTCGACATCACCACCGAGGGCCAGCCGGTCGTCGCCCGCGCCCGCAGCGTCTTCATCCGCGTCGACCCGTCCGTGTTCGAGACCACCCAGCAGCTCCCCGCTCCCCCCGACGAGGACTGAGCGCCGCCGGGCGGATCTGGCCGGATCCGCCAACTTTTCACGCTCACGGCCACTGGGTGGCCGCCAGTGCGAAAAGTTGGCGGATCGGCTCCTCAGATCGGTGCGGCCTGGAGGCCGCCGTCGACGTCGAGGACGGTGCCGGTGATGTGGTTGGCGTCGTCGGAGGCGAGGAAGACGGCGGCCGCGGCGACGTCGAACGGGTCGCCGTGCTCGCCGCGCAGTGGCACCTTGGCCCGGCTCTTGTCCATCTCCCGCTCGCGAGCCTCGTCGGTGAGCTGCTGCAGTCCGGTCATGATCAGCGGCGTCTCGGAGAAGCCGATCCGGATGCAGTTGACGCGGATGTTGTCGCGCCCGTACCCGGCGGCGCACGACCGGGTCAGCGCCTCGACGGCTGCCTTGCCCGCGGTGTAGCCGGACGTCGGCCGACGCAGGAAGCGGATGGCGAGCAGCGACGAGATGTTGAGGATCGAGCCGCCTCCCTGCGCTCGCATCACGGGTGCCGCGCAACGGATCCCCATGTAGGCCGACGTGAGGTTCTGATCGATCTCCCGGGCCCACGCCGCCGGCTCGATCTGGTCGGGCAGCCCACTCGTCCCGCCCACGCCGACGTTGTTGTGCATCACATCGAGTCGCGAGTAGCGCCGCACCGTCTCGTCGACGACCGCCTGCAGCGCCGCCTCGTCGGTGGCATCAGCGGCGAGGGCGAGCGCCGTGCCGCCCTCGGCGGTGATCCGCTCGACCGTCTCGGCGGCCCGCTCGAGCCGGAAGTCGACGCACACGACCGTCGCCCCCTCGCGGGCGTAGGCGATGGCACTGGCCTTGCCGTTGCCGATCCCCTCGCCGACCGAGCCGGCCCCTACGACCACGACGATTCGACCGTCCAACCTGTTCACGGCGGCCGAACGTACCGCGCCGCCCCCGGCTGACACGTTTCGGTCCGGATCCTGGTCGCACCGGCGACCAGGATCCGGACCAAGACGATGGGATCAGCGGTGCCGGATCGCGTTCTGCAGCTCGGACACGAGCTGCTCGCGGAGCCCGCCGTCGGCGGAAGCGGTCCGAGCTTGCGGCGCCAGGGCGCCCGTCGGCTCGGGCTCAGGGTTCGGCGCGCACTCGGCGTCGGCCGTGTTGCCCGGCTGACGAGCTGGCAGCGAGCCGTCGACGAGGTAGGCCGTGATCGCGGCGGTGACGCACGGGTTGCCGTTGAGGCTGCCGGCGTGGGTCGTGCCACCGACCGTGGCCACCAGCGCGGACGTCGGGAACCGCCGGCGCACCTCGAGGCTGCCGGTGTACGGCGTCGCAGCGTCGAGCGTCTCGCTGAGCAGCAGGATCGGCGGCGCCGAGCGGCCGACGACGTTCACCGGGTCGCCGCCGATGGTCGGCCAGAAGACGCACGGCGCGTTGAACCAGGCGTTGGCCCACGTCTCGAACGGCGCCTGCCGAGCGACCGCGGTGTTGTCGCGACGCCACTGCAGCCAGTTGCGCGGCCACTTGGCGTCGGAGCACGACGTGGCCAGGTACATCGCGTACCCGTTGTCGTCGTAGCCGTACTGCGCCAGCATCGGCTCCGGGTCACCGTTGTTCACGAGGGCGGCGAACGCATCGCCGATGTCGAGCCACGTCTCCTGGTAGTAGCCGGCGCCGAGCATGGCGTCGGTGAGCTCGGCCGGTCCGAGGGCGCCGTTCGGATGGACGGTCAGGGCCGCCAGCTCGGCGTAGTAGGCGGCCGAGACGGCCTGCGCCGTGGTGCCGAGCCCGTAGGCGTCGTTGTGCCGGGCGACCCAGTCGAAGAAGACGTTGATCGTGACCTCGAAGCCGCGGTCCTGGTCGAGGTTGGCGTCGTACCAGACCCGCCGCGGATCGACGTTGCCGTCGAGGATCATCTTGTGCACCCGGTCGGGGTGCAGGGTGGCGTACACCTGGCCGAGGTACGTGCCGTACGAGAAGCCGTACAGGCTGAGCTGGTCCGCACCGAGGGCCTGGCGGATCGACTCCATGTCGGCGACGTTGTCGGTCGTCTTGAGGTGGCCGAGCAGCCGGCCGTTGTTGCGGCCGCAGTCGAACGCGTAGCCCGCGGCCTTCTGCAACCACGTCGCCTCGATGCGCAGCGTCTTCGGCTCGTACGGCGGGCGGGGCGGATCCCCGTAGGAGTCGTCGCAGGTCAGCGCCGGCACGCTCGAACCGACGCCGCGCGGATCGAAGCCGATCCAGTCGTAGTAGCCGCCCTCCCCGCCGGGGAAGAAGACCTCGCTGCCGATCACGCTGTAGATCAGGCCTGAACCGCCCGGGCCGCCCGGGTTCACGAGCATGATCCCCTGGTACTGGTCGTCGGGGACGGTGTGCTCGAGGCGCGACAGGGCGAGCTGGATCTTCTCGCCCCGCGGCCGCTTGGCGTCCAGCGGGACGCTGAGCATCCCGCACTCGGCGCCGACGAAGTCGAGGAAGCCGCCGTCGTTGCACGGCGCCCACTCGACCGTGCCGACGCCCGAGTCGTTCGCCGCCTTGTCCTTCGCCGGTGACGGCGCTGCTGATGTCGACGCTGCGGCGATCGGCAGCACCGATGCCACCACGCCCAACGCGATCCCGACTGATGCCCACCGACGCTTCACTGCGCCTCCCCTTGTTGCTTGCCCATCGCCGGCGGGACTGTAGTCCCGTCCTCAGTCAGCCACCGAAGTTCCGATCACGCCCGCTTCGGCCAACCGGTCGAGCTCGTCTGCCGCCACGCCGAGCAGGTCGCCGAGGATCTCGCCGTTGTGCTCGCCGAGCAGCGGGGCCGGCCGGCGGTGCACCGGACCTGTCGTCGTCCGGCAGGCGGAACGGGAACGTGGCGATCAGCGACCGGCCGTGGACCGGGTGCTCGACGGGCTCGAAGAAGCCACGGTGGACGAGCTGTTCCATGGTGAGGTTGTCGGACGGGTGCACGACGACGGCGCACGGCACGCCGGCGGTCCACAGCTCGTCGACGATCTCGTCCGCCTTGCGTTCGGCGCACCACGCCGCGAGGTGGCGGTCGAGCTCGTCGTGGGCGGCCATCCGCCCCGCCGGCCCATCGAGCTCGGGCGCGGCGGCCCATGCCGGCTCGCCGAGCGCGGCACGCAGCGCCCGCCACTGCTGGTCCGTGGCGACAGCGATCGACACCCAGCGGTGCTGGTCGAGGTCATCGTCCCAGTCGGATGCGGCGTAGCAGTTCTGTGGTGCGGCCGCGAGGCCGCGGTTGCCGGTCCGGTCGAGGCGGACGCCGTGGGCCGAGTGCTCGATGACCTGTTCGCCGGCGACGTTGAGGGCGTTGGCCACCATCGGGCACTCGACGAGGCGACCCTCGCCGGTCTGGCGACGGTGCTCGACGGCCGCGAGGAGACCGGTCAGCGCGTGCAGCCCGGCACCCGGGTCGCACGGCCCGAACAACGCGCCGGGAGCATGCTCCGGGAACCCGCACAGCCACGCCATCCCCGAGACCTGCTCCATCGTCATCGCGAACCCGGTGCGATCGCGCCACGGCCCGCTGAGCCCGAAGGCCGGCATCCGCACCATGATCGCCTGCGGGTTGATCGCCCGGACGTCGTCCCATGACAACCCGAACGAGTCCATCACCCGGGGGCTGTAGTTCTCGATGATCACGTCGCACTCGGCCACCAAACGGCGGGCCAGATCACGCCCGTCGGCCTGGGTCAGATCGAGCGTGACGCTGCGCTTGTTGGTGTTGGTGGCGTGGAAGTACGGCGAGCGCTCCCACCACTGGGCCTCGGTGCGCGGGTGCTGGTTCATCAGGCGGGCGCCGTCGGGCCGCCCGGTCGATTCGACGTGCACGACGTCGGCGCCGAACATCCCGAGGACGTGGCCGAGGAACGGCCCGGCCCAGAACGACGTGAAGTCGGCGACGCGCAATCCGGCGAGCGGGCGCTGGCCCGGATCGCCGACCGGCGCGCGGGCCGGGTCCTGCTGCGGTCGCGGCGTGTCCCGGATCGACGGCCCGAGCGCGGGTGCCGGGCGCACCTCGCCGACCCGGGGATCGGCGGGTGCATCCGGAAGGCGGGCGCCGGTTGCAGGAAGCCGCCATCGGGGTTGACGTCGTAGAACGGTTCGGACGCGAACTGATCCATCGTCGGGATCGAGGCCCCGTTGCCGACCTCGATGCACGGGATCCGCAGCAGCGCGGCGAGCTCGACGATCTCGGCGGTCGTGCGCTCGCCACACCACGCCTCGATCACCGGGTTGAGCTCGGGGCTGCGCTCGGTGCGCGTCACCACCGAGTCGAGCGTGCGGTCATCGGCCCAGTCGGGGCGGCCGATCATGGCGCAGAAGTCGAGCCAGTGCTGGACCCGGTTCACCACGGCGAAGCCGACGTAGCCATCGCTCGTCGGCACCACGTCACCGACCGTCGCCCGAGGCCGCTTCGGGCGGACCCCGCCGACCTGGGTCTCCATCGTGTGCGGGTTGAACAGCTGGGTCATCATCACCGACTCGAGGCCGGACACGTCGAGGACCCCGCCTCCGCCGCTGACGAGCATCCGGCGCAGACCGATCAGCGTCGCCACGGCGCCGAACACGCCGATCATGTACTCGCCGTGCTGGCCACCGGCCGACATCGGCGGCCACGCCCGCGAGCCGCGCAGGCCGGGCGCGCCGGACAGTGCCTGCAGCGTGAACTCGGTGGCGGCCCGGTCGGCCCACGGTCCGTCGAGCCCGAACGGCGTCAGCGCGGTGATCGTGACCGCGGGCACCGCCGCGCGCAGGCGAACGATGTCGACGACCGCCCCCGGCGACCAGATGGCGGCGTCGTAGCCGGCGGCCCGTTCGAGGAGCTCCACGACGTCGGCCTCGCTGGACGGGTCGACGACGACGCTGGTGGTCCCGCCGGCGAGCCACAGGAACAGCGGACCGGAGCCATCAGGCGGGATCGCCGCGCCGCTGGCGCTCCAGCGGCGCAGTGGATGACCGTCGGGCGGCTCGACCCTCGTCACGTCGACGCCGGTGGCCGCGAGCAGGTGGGCGCTGTAGGCCCCGGCGAGCGTCGTCGTCAGGTCGAGCACGCGCCACGTCATCGTCAGCGGAGCGTACTGACAGGGTTGTCAGCGACGGGAGCCGTGCGCCTGAGGCCGATGAAGGCCGGCGTGACAGACTGCATCAGGGGTCCGTCGTCGGGGGATGGCGGGAGGGGATGACGCCACGCAGCCAACTGAACGCCGAGCGCAGCGAAGCGACGCGGGCGCTGTTGCTGCGCCAGGCGCGGATCGTGTTCGAGCAGCGGGGCTACGGGGCGGCGAGCGTGGCCGACATCGTCACCGCCGCCGGCGTCGCACGCGGCACGTTCTACGTCCACTTCAAGTCGAAGCGGGACGTCTTCATCGCCCTCGTCAGCGCGGTGCGCGAGGAGCTCGTCGCCAGCCAGGTGCGCCCGCTCACCGGCGCCCGCACCGTCGCCGACGCCGTGCGCCATGGCATCGAGCAGTACCTCAGGGCGTACCGCACGTCGGCCCGCATGATCAGCATCATCGAGCTCACCGCGGCGTCGGACCGCGCCGTGCGCACCGCGTGGCTGGAGACCCGCGACGTGGTGCTGGCCAACACCGTCGTCGCCCTCGACAGCTGGCAGCGGCTCGGGCTGGCCCACTTCGACGGGTCGACGCGGATCGTCGCGCTGGCGCTCGTCGCGATGGTCGAACGGATGGGCGCCATCCGCTACGCCCTCGGCTACCGCTTCAACGACGAGGAGCTGCTCGACACGCTGACGAGCGCCTACCTCAACGCGGCGCGCATCGACGGCACGCACCGCCTGGTGCCGACGCCACCGAGCTGACATCGCTGTCGAGCGCGACCCGACTGCCGCGGCCCGCCCCCGCCTAACGTCGCTGCGTGCTGAAGACGTTGCTGGTCGCCAACCGTGGCGAGATCGCCATCCGGATCCTGCGGGCGGCGTCGGAGCTCGGCCTGCGCACCGTCGCCATCCACTCCACCGACGACGCCACCTCGCTGCACACCCGCAAGGCCGACGAGGCCCGGTCGCTCGAGGCCAGCGGACCGGCTGCCTACCTCGACATCGAGCGGGTGCTGCAGCTCGCCGCCGAGACGGGTGCCGACGCCATCCACCCCGGCTACGGGTTCCTCGCCGAGAACGCCCGCTTCGCCACCCGCTGCGCCGAGGCCGGCATCACGTTCGTCGGCCCGTCGCCCGAGGTGCTCGGCCTGTTCGGCGACAAGGCGGCCGCCCGGGCGCTGGCCGAGCGGCTCGGCGTGCCCGTGCTGCGCGGCACGCCCGGCGGCATCACCGTCGACGAGGCCGCGGCGTTCCTGGCCTCGCTCGGCCCGGATGGCGCGCTGATGCTCAAGGCGACCGCCGGCGGCGGCGGCCGCGGCAGCCGCATCGTCACGTCGGTCGATGACCTCGCCGGGCTCTACGAGCGCTGCCGCTCGGAGGCGGCGTCGGCGTTCGGCGACGGCACGCTCTTCGCCGAGCAGCTCGTCGCCCGCGCCCGCCACGTCGAGGTGCAGATCGTCGGCGACGGCACCGGCGCCGTGAGCCACCTCTGGGAGCGGGAGTGCAGCGTCCAGCGCCGCCACCAGAAGCTCATCGAGATCGCCCCCGCTCCGCACCTCGACACCGCGGTCCGCGATGCCCTGCTCGCCGACGCCGTGCGGATGGCCGGCGACGTCGCCTACGGCAGCCTGGGGACGTTCGAGTTCCTGGTCGACGCCGACACGGCGCGGCACGTGTTCATCGAGGCCAATCCGCGGCTGCAGGTCGAGCACACGGTGACCGAGGAGGTGCTCGGCATCGATCTCGTGCGGGCCCAGCTCGAGCTCGCCGGCGGACGATCGCTCGCCGACGTCGGCCTCGACCAGTCGTCGGTGCCGGCGCCACGCGGCATCGCCGTGCAGTGCCGGGTGAACATGGAGACGATGGGCGCCGACGGCACGGCGCGCCCAGGCGGCGGCACCCTCACCGCGTTCGAGGTGCCGTCCGGGGCCGGCTACCGCACCGATTCGTTCGGCTACGCCGGCTACCGCACGAGCGCCAGCTTCGACTCGCTGCTGGCGAAGGTCGTCGTGCACACCCCGTCGGACGAGCTGCCCGACGCGCTGGCCAAGGCCGGGCGGGCGCTGGCCGAGCTGCGCATCGAGGGGGTGCCGACCAACACCGGCTTCCTGCAGGCGATCCTGCGCCACCCCACCGTCGTCGCCGGCGCGGCCACGACCAGGTTCGTCGACGACCACGTCGGCGAGCTCGTCGCCGGGGCCGAGCCGGAGCGGTTGTGGTTCACACCGACCGCGCCGGCGGCCGGCCGCGGGCTGGCCGGCGCCAAGATCGACACGGTCGACCCGCTGGCCGTGCTCGACCTGGGGCGCGCCGGCGCCGGCGCGGAGCGGCCCTCCCCCACCGCGTCACCCGTGGCCGTCGACGAGCTCGACGGGCCCGCCGGCACGACGGCGGTGCGTTCGCCACTGCAGGGCACGATCGTCGCGCTCGACGTCGCCGACGGCGATCCGGTCGCCGTCGGCCAGCAGCTGCTGGTCATGGAGGCGATGAAGATGGAGCACGTCGTCGCCGCCACCGAGGCCGGCTTCGTGCGCCTCGTCGGCGTTGCCGTCGGCGACACCGTGTTCGAGGGCCACCCGCTGGTGTTCGTCGAACCGGCCGACGTCGGCGACCTCGTGGAGGCGGTCACCGACGAGGTCGACCTCGACGCCGTGCGCCCGGACGTCATCCTGGTCAACGAGCGCCACGCCATCACCCTCGACGCCGCCCGCCCCGACGCCGTGGCCCGGCGCCGCAAGACCGGTCAGCGCACCACTCGCGAGAACATCGACGACCTGTGCGACGCCGGCTCGTTCGTCGAGCACGGCAGCCTCGTGCTGACCCCGGGCACCGGCCTGCCGATGGACGAGGTCATCCGCAAGTTCCCGACCGACGGCATGGTGTGCGGCGTCGGCAGCGTCAACGGCGAGCAGTTCGGGCCCGACGACTCGCGGACCGTCGTCTGCGCCTACGACTACACCGTCCTCGCCGGCACCCAGGGGGCGATCAACCACCCGAAGACCGACCGCATGCTCGAGCTGGCCAAGGCGTGGCGGCTGCCGCTGGTGTTCTTCACCGAGGGCGGCGGCGGCCGCGCCGGCACGGGCGGCAACCGCACCGGCGAGAAGGGCCGCGATCCGTCGTCGGGCAACTTCCTCAGCCGGCCCCTGGTGACACCGACGTTCGCATCGATGGCCCGGCTCAACGGCGTGGTGCCGACGATCGCCATCAACTCCGGGCGCTGCTTCGCCGGCAACGCCGCCCTGCTCGGGGCGTGCGACGTCGTGATCGCCACCGACGACTCGAACATCGGCATGGGCGGCCCGGCGATGATCGAGGGCGGCGGCCTCGGCGTCTTCGCGCCCGACGAGGTCGGGCCGATCGACGTCCAGGTGCGCAGCGGCGTCGTCGACATCCGCGTCGACGACGAGCAGGCTGCGGTCGCCGCCGCCAAGCACTACCTCTCGTTCTTCCAGGGCCCGCTGCCAACGTGGGAGCACCCCGATCAGCGCCTGCTGCGCACCGTCATCCCCGACAACCGCCTGCGGACCTACGAGATCCGCAACGTGATCACCGGCCTCGCCGACACCGGGTCGGTGCTCGAGCTGCGGCGCGGCTTCGGGCTCGGCATGGTGACCGCGATGTGCCGCATCGAGGGCCGCACGGTCGGTGTCATCGCCAACGATCCCAACCACCTCGCCGGCGCCATCGACAGCGACGGGTCGGACAAGGCGGCCCGCTTCATGCAGCTGTGCGACGCCTTCGACGTCCCGATCCTCGTGCTGTGCGACACGCCGGGGATCATGGTCGGTCCGGAGATCGAGAAGACCGGCCTCGTGCGCCACTGCAACCGGCTGTTCGTCACCGGCGCCAACCTGTCCGTGCCGCTGTTCATGGTCGTCGTCCGCAAGGCCTACGGCCTCGGGGCCCTGGCGATGGCCGGCGGCAGCGTGATGGAGCCGTTCTTCTGCGTGGCGTGGCCGACGGGCGAGTTCGCCGGCATGGGGCTGGAGGGCCAGATCAAGCTCGGCTACCGCAACGAGCTGCAGAACATCACCGATCCCGTCGAGCGCAAGGCCCGCTTCGACCACCTCGTCGCCGAGGCCTACGAGCGCAGCAAGGCGATCCACCAGGGCGTCGTGTTCGGGGTCGACGACGTCATCGATCCGGTCGACACCCGCCGCTGGCTCGCCAACGGGATGCGCTCCGTCGCCGGCCGGGTGCGTCCGGACGTGCCCCGCCGCATCGACGTGTGGTGAGGACGCTGCTCGTCAGCGCTTGAGGTCGACGACCGTGCCGCCGCTGGCGGCCACGAGGTCGGCCGGCGCGATCGCGAAGACGTCGTTCCACGTGCCGGCCGCCGCCCACACCTCGTCGTGCACGAGCAGGTCAGGATCGACGAACACGCGCAGCGGGGTGGCGTGGCCGAAGGGCGGAACACCACCGATCGGGTAGCCGGTGACGGTGCGCACCACGTCGGCATCGACGCGCGAGCACTTCGCGCCGCCGGCCGCCGCGGCCAGCTTGCGCTCGTCGAGCTGGTTGGCGCCGCTCACGTAGGCGAGCACGACGTCGCCGTCGACGGCGAAGATCAGGCTCTTGACGATGGCGCCGACGTCGACACCGATCGCCGCCGCCGCGTCGGCCGCGGTCTTGGTGCCGTCGGGGAACTGCACGGTCTCGATCGTCAGGCCGGCCGCCGCGGCGGCGGCCCGGACCCGCTGGACGTTCGGGTGCTCTTGCTTCACGGGTCGCGCACGGTAGCGGGACCGCCGGACGCGAGCACGAGGCATCCGGTGATCGAGCACGCCGCGGCGACCAGGTACGACGTCTCGTACCCGCCGGCGTTGTCGAACAGCCAGCCGAGCAGCAGCGGTCCGCCGGCCGTGCCGACGATGCAGAGGAACTGGTTGCGGCTGAAGATGCGCGGGTAGTCGAGCACGCCGAAGCGCTCAGCGATGATGAGCGGCTGCAGCATCAGGATGTTGCCGACGGTGGCGCCGAACAGGATGATCGACAGGAACAGCGCCAGCGTGCTGTAGGCGAAGGCGATCAGCGCGAGGGCCAGCCCTTGCACCGCAGCGAGCACGGCGACGAAGCCGATGATCGGCAGCCGGGCCACGATGCGCCCGCCGGCCAGACGGGCGACGACCGACGTGCCGGCGAGCGCCGTGGTGGCGATCGCCGCCGTGCTCGAGTCGGTGCGATCCTCGACGAGCTTGACGAGCTGCTGGATGCCGCCGACCTGGGCCCCGAGCATGAGCGAGTAGGCGAGCGTGACCCCGATGAAGAAGCGGCTGCGGACCGCGTCGGTGAACCGCACGCCGAACGGCACGGCCACCTTGGTGTCGGCGGTGACGCGCTCGCCGTCGGGTTGCCATCCGAGCGCCGCCGGGTCCGGGCGCACCAGCCACAGCGCGAACGGCAGGATGCCGACGAGCCACACCACGCCGAGGATCGGCGTCGCCGCGGCCAGCCCCTTGCTGTCGATGAGCCACTTCGCCGCCGGCGTCAACGCGATGCCGCCGAACGACAGGCCGGTCGAGGCCACGCTCAGGGCGACCGAGCGCCGGGTGTGGTACCACCGCGTGATCACCGTGGTGACCGGGATCAGCCCGGCACCAGCGAAGCCGAGGGCGAACACCGCGTAGACCGCGTACAGCTGCCACCGCTCGGTCACCTGGCCGAGCAGGGCCAGCGACACGGCACCGGCGATGGCGCCCCCGACGATCGGGATGCGGACGTCCCGACGGGCGATCAGCCGAGCGACGTAGAGGCCGGCGACGCCGCCGACGATGAAGTAGAGCGTGGTCGCCAGCGAGATCGAGGCGACCGGCCAGCCCCGCTCGTCGCTGAACGCCGCCAGGTACACGGCCAGGCCGTAGAACCCGAGGCCGGACGAGACCGTCAGGACGATGAAGCACCCGGCGACGACACGGGTGCCCGGGAACTTGTCGGCGCCGCGCAGGCGCGGCCCGCCGACGGTGGTCGTCACCGCGGCCCGGTCAGCCGAGCAGGCCGTCGATGGCGGCGGCCATGTCACGGTCGTTGTCGGAGACCGTGGACCCGGCGTCGTGGGTGGTGAGGGTGATCTCGACCTTGTTCCACGAGTTCGACCAGTCGGGGTGGTGGTTGCGCGACTCGGCGAGGAGGGCCACCCGCGTCATGAACGCGAACGCCTCCGAGAAGTCGGCGAACTCGAAGGTCCGGCGCAGCGCACCGTCCCGTTCCTCCCACGCACCCCCCGATGGCATGGGCCGAGACTAGGCGCTCGTCAGCGGGTCGAGAACAGCTCGTCCAGCGAGCTCGGCCGCACGGCCGGGCGACCGTTCGCCGACGTGGCGCCGTCGTCCTCGCTGAACGCGGCGTAGCCGGAGGCCTCCAGCTCGTCGGCCACCTCGGGTCCGCCGGCCGCCACGATCTGGCCGCGCACGAGGATGTGCACGCGGTCCGGGCGCAGCTCGGCGAGCAGCCGGTTGTAGTGGGTGATGGCGAGCACGCCGAGGCCCGGGCCATCCGCCGTCGGCTCGGTCATCGCCTCGATGCGCCGGGCACACGCCCGCAGGGCGTCGATGTCGAGGCCCGAGTCGAGCTCGTCGAGGATCGCGATCTTCGGCGCCAGCGCGGCCAGCTGCAGCGTCTCGTTGCGCTTCTTCTCGCCACCGGACAGGTCGACGTTGAGCGCCCGGTGCAGCAGCGGCTCGGGCAGCCCGATGCGCGCCGCCTCGGCGAGCAGCTCGGCGTCGAGGCCGGCGATGGACGCGCCGCGGGCCACCAACGCTTCGCGCAGCATGTCGACGGTGGCCACGCCGGGCACCTCGGTCGGGTACTGCATGACGAGGTGCAGGCCAGCAGCGGCCCGCTCCCACGTCGGCATCGTCAGCAGGTCGACGCCGTCGAGCGTCACCGAGCCGGCGAGGACCTCGTAGCCCGGCTTGCCCATGACGACGGCCGAGAGCGTGCTCTTGCCGGCGCCGTTGGGACCCATCACGGCGTGCACCTCGCCGCTCGACACGGTGAGGTCGATGCCGCGCAGGATCTCGCGCCCGGCGACGGCGGCCCGCAGGCCTTCGATCTGCAACGTCGTCATGCCGCACCTCCATCGACGGTCACGGTGACCTTGCCGTCCTCGACCTCGGTGCGGAACACCGGCACCGGCTGCGTGGCCGGCAACGTCTCCGGCTCACCGGTGAGCAGGCTGAACGTGCTGCCGTGCTTCGGGCACTCGATCTCCCGCTCGTCGCACCACACCTCGCCCTCGGACAGCGACACGTTGGCGTGGCTGCAGACGTCGCCGACGGCGTAGACGTCGTCGCCGATGCGGACCACGGCGACCGGGATGCCGTCGATCACGAGGCGCTTGGCCGCGCCGTCTGCGAGGTCGTCGAGGGCGATCGTCTCGCTGGCCATGTCACGCCACCTCGGTCAGGGAGCGGTCGAGGTCGAGCTTGGCCGAGACCTGGCGGCGCAGCTGCTCGGCGAGCGGGCCGACCGGCAACTGGTCGAGCACCTCGTCGAAGAACCCGAGCACGATGAGGCGCTCGGCGATCTGGGTCGGGATCCCCCGGCTCTCGAGGTAGAAGCGCTGGTCGGCGTCGATCGGCCCGACCGTCGAGGCGTGGCTGCAGCGCACGTCGTTGGTCTCGATCTCGAGGTTCGGCACGCTCTCGGCCCACGCCCCCTCGCTGAGGGTGAGGTTGCGGTTGGTCTGGAACGCCGCCGTGCCGCGGGCGTGCTTGCGGACCTTGATGAGGCCGGTGTAGACGCTGCGCGACTCGTCCTGCACCGCCCCCTTGAACAGCAGGTCGCTGGTCGTGTGGGGGGCGTCGTGGTCCTGGATCGTGCGGAAGTCGTGCATCTGCTGGCCGCCGGCGAAGTAGAGGGCGACCTGGCGCGTGCTGCCGCCGGCGCCGACAAGTCGGGCCTCGGTGCGGACCCGGGCGTAGTGGCCGCCGAGGGCGACGGTGCCGAGCGTCGTGCTCGAGTCGCGGTCGCCGATCGCCTGCTGGTGGCCGATCTGCCACGCCGTGTCGGCGAGCTCGTTGACGCCGAGGTAGCGCACCCTCGCCGCCGGCCCGGCGCGGACCTGGAGGACCGGGACGACGAGGACGTCGGCGCCGGTCGCGCTGGTGAAGCGCTCGACGACCGTCACCTCGCTGTCGGCGGCGGCGTCGATCACGAGCCGCGGGAAGGCCGCGGTGCCGGCGGTGTCGACGGCGTGGGTGACGACGATCGGCTCGGTCGCCGTGTGACCCTTGGGGACGCGAACGACGATGGTCGTGGCGTGGTCGGCGTTGAGCTCGGCGAACACGTCGGGGTACGGGGCGTCCACGACCGTGGCGGCCGTGGGCTCCTCGACGACGAGGTCGCGATCGGCGTCGGCGGCCGTCACCGTGGTCGTCGCCCGACCGGGCTCGTAGCGGCGCAGGTCGAGGTCGGCGATGCGGCTGTAGCGCCAGATCTCCTCGGCCGCGGTCGGCAGCACGACGTCATCGAACGCAAGCATGGGGAGGGAATTCTACTATCGCCGTAGGAGAAATCCCGGGGGCGCCGGGCCGTCGTCGGGTCAGCCGCGGCGGAACAGCCGGCGCCAGCCGCGAGGTCGCGCCCGCTCGGCGTCGACCTCGGCGCGCACCCGGTCGCCGACCTCGTTGAGGTAGTCCTCGGCCTCGTCGAGGAGGGCGGCGGCCGTGCCGTCGGCCACGCTCGCCGGCTCCTCGGGGGTCGGCGGCGCCACCAGCGAGCCCTGCGTCCAGGCCACGGCGGCCAGCCGCCGCTCGTACTTCGGGCAGTTCTCGGGGCAGCGCCAGGGGGCGTCCGGCGCGAGGTCGAGGTCGCACTTGCGGACGGCGTCGCCGTTGGCGTACGTCCGGCTCTCGAAGTGCTTGCACTCCTGGCGCATCGGCATCGCCACCCAGCGTACGGCCCCGACGATTTCTGGATCCGTCACGGCGGTCGATTCACACCGTCTTGCAGGGTTCGACCTGCAGGGTTCAGAAGTTGGCCAGGGCCCAGAGCGCCTCGCTCAGCTCGGGATCGGACAGCCACGGGAAGGCCAACAGGATCGCCCCGGCGTCGTCGAGCTCATCGAGGTCGTCGCTCTGGGTCAGATCGGCCGCGGGGCGGCCGTAGAGCTCGGCGGCGTGGGCGAGGAAGGCGCGGCGGCGGGTGTCGGAGGTCTGGCAGACCTCGGTCTCGCAGTTCTGAATCGATTCAGACATGCTGGTCACCATACCTGGATCGATTCAGAAGGGCAAGACCTTGTCGCTATCGTGGGGGCGATGACCGACCGGGTGACGCTGCTGACGATCGCCGAGGCGCTCGGCATCTCGCGCACCACGGTGTCGAACGCCTACAACCGGCCGGATCAGCTCAGCCCGGCGCGCCGCGAGGCGATCCTCGCCAAGGCCCGGGAGCTGGGCTACGCCGGCCCCGACCCGCGCGGCCGCAACCTGCGCCACGGGCGGGTGGGGGCGATCGGGCTGATCGAGAAGTCGCTGCCGGCGGCGCTGTCGGACCCGGCGTCACTGCTGATGCTCGGTGGTGTCGCCGAGGCGTGCGACGAGGCCGGCGTGGCGCTCGTGCTGATCCCCCGGCGCACCGACGGCGACCTCGCCCATGACATCGTCCGCTCGGCGGTCGTCGACGGGTTCGTCGCCCACTGCGATGCCCTCGACGACGAGCGGCGCACGATCGTCGAGGATCGTCGCCTGCCGATCGTCGTGCTCGATGGGCGCCCGGCGGCCGACGACCCGACCGTCGACATCGACGAGGAGGGCGGCGCCTACGCCGCTGCCGACCACGTGTTGTCGCTCGGGCACCGGCGCCTCGCCGTCGTGCGGTTCCAGCCGCTCACGGCGGGGATGATGAACAGCGTCGCCGACCGCCGCCTCGCCGGGTACCGCGCCGCCGCCGCGTCGCACGGCGTGGACCCGGCGTCGATCGAGGTGGTCGACGGCTGGGCGTACGACCGTGACGAGATGACCGCCGTGGCTCGCGCCCTGCTGTCGAGGCCGCTCCCGGACCGGCCGACCGCCGTCCTGGCGATGAGCGACGAGATGGCCGTGGGGGTCATCGCCGCGGCGCGATCGCTGGGGTTGCGGGTGCCGACCGACCTGTCGGTGACCGGGTTCGACGACACGTCCACCGCCCGCTCGGCCGACCCGCCGCTGACGACCGTCCACCAACCCCACGCCGACAAGGGCGCCGCCGCCGTCCGGATGCTGCTCGCCAACGGTGAGGGCCCCCGCCAGGTGACGTTCCCCGTGTCACTGGTCGTGCGCTCGTCGACGGCCCCGCCCTCGCCGGTCCCGGCTTCTGTGTGAGAGCGTCCGTCGGTAGGACGTCGGACTGGGTCCGGTTGACTGACGGAGCGACTCGGCGCGGAGCGTGTCATTCGGGCATCTGGGTGGGCTCCGTGTCGACTGTTGTCACGGAGACCGCCCGGATCGGGCCGCACGATCGGCGATTGATCGCCCCAGCTGATGCATCGGTGTGGTGGAATCGTGGACCTTGCCGTTGCTGCGCTGGGCTGTAGGGACGAGTGTGGCTGGCGGTCGACGCCGAGCGGGCCAGGGCGTGCGGCCAGCGGTGCCGGTGAAGGCTCGGGCATGGTCGGACCAGACCGTGCGGCCAACGAGGTGGCTGGCGGCGTCGCGACGACGTCGAAAGCGTGCCGCTCCGGTGCAGACGGCATCGCCGGTGCAGGCCACGGCGTCGCGGCTGCGATCGCCGACGGACGTCGAGGATCTGCACGGCAGTGCCGTCGGCGAGCGGTGCCAGCGTCCAGTCGTCGCAGCGCCCAGCACTCGTTGGCCCGCTCGGTCGGTGAAGCTGCGCCCGGCGCCTTCGGGGGCTCTTCGCGGGTCAGCGACGCAGGCCCGCTGGCTGGTCAGGATCCGCCGGATCCTCGACTCGCTGCGGCAGCCCGGCCAGGGCCGGTCGAGCGCTGCCTCGATCGAGGCCCGGGCCACAGTCCCAGCCGGCATCACGAGCTTCTGCGTGAGCGATCATGCGCTACACGCACCTGATCGCTCACGCAGAACGCCGGACCGTCGCCCGCTCGGCTCGCCGTTCCGAACAGGGGCCGCAGCACCGCACCAGACCCGGAGCACAACCTGGCCGACCCCGATCGTTCAGTGCTCTTAAAACGACGGCGGCCAGCGGCCCTATTGACGGACGCTCTGAGCGAAAGTGCGCTACATCCGCCTGATCGCTCACACAGAAGGCGGACCCGGTCAGTCGCCGGCGGCGACGACGATCGCCTGGCTCTCGGCGACCGGCAGCTGGCGCACCTCCGAGGTCGTGCGACGGGTCCCGAGGCTGCCGCCCTGCCCGTCGGAGGCCGACCACGACGCCGACCACTCGATCGTCACCGTCACCGGGAACGTCTCCCCGTTGGCCGCCATGGCCGACGAGTCGCGGTAGACGTAGGTGCACCCCTGGAACGTCGTCGGGTCCATCCCCTGCACGAACGCCGGCGGCGCACCCTCGCACGTGACCGTGTTGCCATCGCCGGTGTCGACGATGAGCCGTTGCGGGATGGCCTGCACCGAGACCGAGATCCCGGCCGCCGAGTTCGTGCCGCTCACGGTCGCCCACTGTCCAGCTGCCTGATCGACCCAGAAGAACGTGTGGTTCTGGACGTACGCGAACCCGCGTTGGTCGAAGTCCGCCGGCGCGATGCGTGCGACGGGCGTTGGGATCTGGCGTTGCACCTACAACCCAGACGTCGGGCACGAGATCGGCGGCCGTGATCGCCGGCGCTCCGCCGACGGGAGAGTCGACCCATATCGTAGCCGACGACGAACCCGTTGCAGACCCGGTCGTACCAGTCCTGCCGGCGACCCGGACCCGTTCGCCGTGATGTCGACGTTCGGGTCGTCCGGATCGAAGGTGTACCCGAACACCCACGCGCACTCGGACGGCTGCGCCGTCGCCCGTCTTGGACGTCTGGTCGAGATGCGTCGACGGAGGCTCGGAGCGTGTCGGATCGTCACTGCTGGATCGGACAGCCGCCTCGCATGCAGGTCGACCGACCGTGATCTGCCCTGCACGCTGAGCCGTGGACACGGTCGATGCGCACGACGCTGCAGTGCGCACGGCGGCACCAGGCGATCAACGACGCTGCCAGCTCATGCGGCGGGACATGCGTCCACTCCCTGCCAGATGGGATCGTCTCGGTCGGCGAATCCGATCGTGCCGCCAGCCGTCCGGCGTCAGCACGAGCGTCTCGTGTGAATCGAGATGCGTAGACCTCGGTGCTCGCCGACCGGAATCGACCGTCCGGGAATCGGTGACTGGTCCGCACGTCTTCACCAGTGAGCGCGTTGCTGACCTGGCACGCCGTCACGTTGCCGTGCCTGTCGCCGGTGGATCATCGATCGACTCGATTCGACGGTCACCTGACGATGGCTTGGGTCGTCTGGGACGAGGTACTGACCGTTCTGGACGAGCTGAGTGCACCCGATCGTAACCGCCTCGGCGTACGGGCTCCCCGGAATCGCGATCTCCGCGACCTTGGCCTCGAGGCCGTCAAGCGTCGGGTTCTGCAGCATCGCGTAGCCCTTCGCATCGAGGTCGCGGTAGGCCGCCTCGATCTCGGCCTTCAGCTGATCCCCGTCGTCGTGGCGGGCGCCGCGACCGTCGTCGTCGTCGTCGTCGAGCTCGACGTCGTCGTGACCTCGGATCGTGGACGTCGTCGACGTGTCGGCCGTCTCGGGTGCGGCGGTCGGCTCGACGGACGTCGGCGCGGTCGTCGGGTCAGCGGCGTCGTCGTCGGAGCACGCTGCGATCGCGAGCGCGACGGCCAGTAACGCCGCCGAGGCACCCCATCTCCTCACGTCGCCGACATCCTCCCCAAGACCTCTGCGAGATGTTGCCACACCACCATGAGTGTTCGCCGACGGCGGAAAGGGAAACGCCGCTTTGGTCGCGATCCGAGCCCGGATTCGACGGAGGAACGCGACCAAAGCGGCCGGAGGCCGCCGGCCGCCGCCCGCCCGGCGCACTCAGTCGCCGGCGACTGGCGTGGCGACGTCGGAGGGCTGGGGTGCGGCGGTGTTGTGGTCGTTCGGGAGGTAGCGCTTCACGGCGAACGCGGCCAGGCCGACCACCACGGCGCCGACGATGGCGGCGGCGGTGAGGCCGTCGACGAACGCGTTCTTGGCCACCGACACCAGCTGATCGAGCTGCTCTTGCGGGATCGTGCCCTTCGCCTGCTCGACGAACCCGAGCACGCCGCCGATGCTCGCCTCGGCGGCCTCGCGGGCCTGAGGCGGCAGACCGGCGACGGCGCCGGACACCCCGGACGTGTACTGGCTCGCCAGCACCGACCCGAGTACGGCGACGCCCAGCGCCCCGCCGAGCTCGCGGGTCGTGTCGTTCGTGGCCGAACCCATCCCGGCTCGGTTGCGCGGCACGGCCGCCATCAGCTGCGTCGTCATCGGGGTCATCGTCATCGCCATGCCGGCGGCGAGCACGCACATCGTGATCACGAGCTGCAGGTACGACGTGTCGACGTGGAAGAACGCCACGCCGACCATCCCGGTGGCGACGAGGCCGAGCCCGGCCGTGCCGATCTTGTCGGCGCCGTACTTGTTGACGAGCTTCGGCGTCTGCGGCGCGACGACCATCATCACGACCGAGATCGGCAGCAGCCGGACCGCGGCGCCCAGCGGCGAGTACCCGAGCACCCCCTGCAGGTACTGGGCGAGCATGAAGAACAGCCCGAACATGGCGAAGAACACGAGCGTGATCCCGCCCGACGACACGGCGAACCGTGGGTTCTTGAACAGGTGCATGTCGAGCATCGGGTGCCGGTTCCGCAGCTCCCAGAAGACGAACGCCACCAGCACGACGGCGGCCAGGCCGAACCACAGGGCCGACGAGGCGCTCAGCCAGCCGTGGTGCGGGCCCTCGATGATCGCGTAGATCAGCGCGCCCAGCCCGATGATCGACAGCACCGCACCGACGGGGTCGAGCGGCGACTCGGTGGCGTCGCGCGACTTCGGGATCAGCACCCACCCGGCGACGAGGGCGGCGGCGATGATCGGCAGGTTGACCAGGAACACCGAGCCCCACCAGAAGTGCTCGAGGAGGAGCCCCGACGCCAGTGGTCCGAGCGCCGCGCCGCTGCCGGAGATGCCGGCCCACAGGGCGATCGCCTTGGCCCGCTCGCGGCTCGGGAACACGTTGGTCAGGATCGACAGCGTCGACGGCATGACGAACGCCGCGCCGATGCCCATGATCGCTCGCGCCACGATGAGGACGCCCGGCCCCTGCGCCAGCGCGCCGAGCGTCGAACCGGCGGCGAAGACGAGCAGGCCGGCCTGCAGCGCGCCCTTGCGGCCGAAGCGGTCACCGAGGGCGGCGGCGGTGAACAGCAGCCCGGCGAAGATCAGGCCGTAGGCGTCGACGATCCACTGGACCTGTGTGTTGGTGGCGCCGAGGCCGCCGGCCTCCGGCGGCTTCTGCAACGTCGGCAGCGCCACGTTGAGCACCGTGTTGCCGATGATGACGATCAGCAGCGACGTGCACAGCACGGCGAGCGTCTTCCAACGCCGGTCGTAGACGTGCGGGTCGATCCCGTCGTAGTCGATCGCTTCCAGGTCCGTTGGTTCGGTCACGGTGCGTCCTGTCCCACTCGATGGAGGCTCGCTGGAGCTCGATGAGGTCCGTCCCCGTTTCGCTACGCTAACGTAGTGATCCGAGGGCGTCGACCTCGTGACGCCACGACTGACGGTGACTGATGGCACGCCCCAGGAGTGAAGAGGCCAGGCGCAAAGCACTGGCGGCTGCGACCGAGCTGATCGTCGAGCGCGGGGTGTCCAACCTCACCATCGAGGAGGTCGCCAGCCGGTCGGGCGTCGCCAAGACGACCATCTACCGCCACTGGCCCGAGCGGGGCTCGCTCGTGCTCGACACCGTGCGGGCCTGCTTCGGCGCGGTGCCGACGCCCGACACCGGAACGCTGCGCGGCGACCTCGACGCCTACTTCAACGGCATGGTCATGGCCGACCTCAGCGGCCCGATCGGGCACCTCATGCCGTCGCTCATCGAGGCCGCCGCCCGCGACAGCGAGATCGAGCTGCTCGTCGACAAGGTGTCGCAGGAGCGCCAGCGCCCGATCCTCGACATCGTCGAGCGGGCCCAGGCGCGCGGCGAGCTGCCGGGCGACCTCGACCCGCGCGTCGTCGTCGGGACGATCGTCGGCCCGATCGTGTTCCGCAAGCTGATCTGGCGCCAGCCGCTCGACGCGGCCTACCTGGAGGGCTGCCTCGACGTGGCCGTCGCCGGCCTCAAGGCCAGCGCGCCGACCGCCGCCGCCACCGGCTGAGGTGGACCGGGCCGGTCAGCCGACCGAGCCCTCCATCTGCAGCTCGATCAACCGGCTCCACTCGACGGCGTACTCCATCGGCAGCGTGCGGGTGATCGGCTCGATGAAGCCGTTGACGACCATCCCCATCGCCTGCTCCTCGGAGAGGCCGCGGGACATGAGGTAGAAGAGCTGCTCGTCGGCGACCTTGGAGACGGTGGCCTCGTGGCCGATCTGGGCGTCGCGCTCACCGACCTCCATGTACGGCAGCGTCCAGCTCTCGGAGTCGTCGTCGAGGATCAGCGCGTCGCACTGCACGTGCGACTTGCAGCCGTGGGCGCCCTCGTCGACGCGGACCAGGCCGCGGTACGTGGTCTTGCCGCCGTCCTTGCTGATCGACTTCGACACGATCTTCGACGTCGTCTCCGGCGCGGCGTGGATCATCTTGGCCCCGGCGTCCTGGTGCTGGCCGGCGCCGGCGTAGGCGACCGACAGGACCTCGCCCGTGGCCTTCGGGCCGACGAGGTACACGCTCGGGTACTTCATCGTCAGCTTCGAGCCGATGTTGCCGTCGATCCACTCCATGTGGCCCTCGGCCTCGACCCGCGCCCGCTTGGTGACGAGGTTGTAGACGTTCGGGCTCCAGTTCTGGATCGTCGTGTACGTCACGCGTGCCGACGGCTTGACGACGATCTCGACGACCGCCGAGTGCAGCGAGTCGCTGGTGTAGACGGGGGCCGAGCAGCCCTCGATGTAGTGCACCTGCGAGCCCTCGTCGGCGATGATCAGCGTGCGCTCGAACTGGCCGGCGTTCTCGGCGTTGATGCGGAAGTACGCCTGCAGCGGCATCTCGCAGTTGACGCCCGGCGGGACGTAGATGAACGAGCCGCCGCGACCACACCGACGTGTTGAGGGCGGCGAACTTGTTGTCGCCGGGCGGGATCACCGTGCCGAAGTACTGCTTGACGAGGTCGGGGTACTCGCGCAGGGCGGTGTCCATGTCGCAGAACAGGATCCCCTGCTTGGCGAGGTCCTCGCGGTTGCGGTGGTAGACGACCTCGGACTCGTACTGGGCGGTGACGCCGGCGAGGTACTTGCGCTCGGCCTCGGGGATGCCGAGCTTCTCGTACGTGGCCTTCATCTGCTCGGGCAGGTCGTCCCAGTCGTCGACCTGCTCACCGGACGGGCGCAGGTAGTAGTAGATGTCCTGGAAGTCGATGTCGGGCATGTTGACGGCGAACCACTCGGCCATCGGCTTGCGGTCGAACAGCTTGAGGCTGCGCAGCCGCATGTTCGTCATCCAGCGGGGCTCGCCCTTCCACCAGGAGATCTGGTCGACGACGCGGTCGTTGATGCCCTTCTCGGGGGCGAACGCGTACTCGACGGCGTCATCGCTCCAGCCGAGCTGGTACTTGGAGAGGTCGAGGTCGAACGAGGTCATGGGCAGCTCCAGTGGATTTGCACTACCGCCATAGTAACAATCCCCCGACCTGGAGGCACCGGGCGTCGCCGGCATCCGAGGGTTTCCTGCAGGGGCCACCCGCACGAGACCCTCCGATGCGACGAAACCCTCGGATGGGGCCTACGCGGCGTCGGGCGGAGCTCGACGCGGGCGGCGATGCGGCCGTCGATCGCGACGTCCAGGTCGGCGTCTGCGGGGGGATCGATCTCGATGAAGATGCACTCCCCCGGGCAGGCCTCGGCGGCGTGGATGGCGTCCTGGACCCGGCGCACGGGAACCCACGCCAGCGAGCCGGAGCCGCCGGGATCGTTGAGCGGCGAGCCGCCGTCGTGCACGTAGGCGATGCCGTCCTCGAGCTGGAGGAACACGTCGGGGCAGTGGTCGACGCACAGGCCATCGCCCGTGCACAGGTCCTGATCGATCCACACCCGCATGCCGGATGCTGCACGGTACTGGCAGCAGTACCGTGCTGCCTCAGCCATGACAGAAGCGTTGAGCCCTCCCGTCGCGCCCACCAAGGCCCACACCTGGCACCGTCCGACGGGTGACGTCGAAGACCCCTACGCCTGGCTGCGCGACCGCGAAGATCCCGACACGGTCGCCTACCTGACCGCGGAGAACACCTACTCGCAAGCGTGGTTCGACGACCACGCCGCCCTCGTCGAGGAGCTGTTCGAGGAGATCAAGTCGCGCATCCAGGAGACCGACGAGTCGGTCCCGGTGCAGCACGGTCCGTGGTGGTACGTCACGCGCACCGTCGCCGGCCAGTCGTATCCGGTCTTCTGCCGGGGCCGCACGATCGACACCGCCACCGACGTCATCCTCGACTGCAACGTCGAGGCGGACGGCCACGACTACTTCGACGTCCACGCCGTCGACCCGTCGCCGGACCACTCGCTGCTGGCGTGGTCGAGCGACCTCGACGGCGGCGAGATCTACACCCTGCGGGTCCGCGACCTCGCCACCGGCACCGAGCGGCCCGACGAGCTGCCCGGCACGTCGTCGTGGGGCGGCGTGGCCTGGTCCGGCGACGGGCAGTGGCTCTTCTACGCCCGCCCGGACGCCCAGATGCGCCCGCACGAGATCTGGCGCCACCGCCTCGGGACGCCGGTCGGCGACGACGTGCTCGTGGCCACCGAGCCCGACGAGCGCTTCAACCTCGACGTCTCCCAGACGCGCAGCGAGCGCTGGATCGTCATCTCCACCCACAGCCGGACGTCGTCGGAGGTCTCGCTGATCCCGGCCGACGACCCGACGGCGGCGCCGCGCCTCGTGCGAGCGCGGGCCGAGGACGTCGAGTACGCCGTCGACCACTGGAACGACCGCTTCGTCGTGCTGACCAACCTCGACGCGCCCGACTTCCGCGTCATGACCGCGCCGCTCGACGCGCCCGGCGACTGGACCGAGCTGCTGCCGCACGTGCCCGGGCGGCGCTTCACGTCGGCCGAGCCGTTCGCCGGCCACCTCGTGCTGCACGAGTGGAGCGAGGCCCAGCCGAAGGTGCGCGTGCTGTTCGCCGACGGTCGCGAGCAGATGCTCGACTTCGGCGCCGAGCCCCACGACCTCGAGCTCGGCGCCAACCCGGAGTGGACGTCGACCGGCTTGCGCGTCGCGTACGCCTCGCTGACGACCCCGAGCTCGACGTTCGACGTCGACCTCGCGACGGGCGAGCGCACGCTCCGCAAGCAGACGCCGACACCGAACATCGACCTCGACCGCTACGTGTCCGAGCGGTTGTGGGCCCCCGCACCGGACGGCACGCAGGTGCCGATGGACGTCGTGCGCCACATCGACACGCCCTTCGACGGCACGGCGCCGGCCGTCGTCTACGGCTACGGCTCCTACGAGTACTCGATCCCGCCGTAGTTCTCGGCGGCGCGGGCGTCGCTGCTCGACCGCGGCGTCGTGTGGGCGCTGGTCCATCCCCGTGGCGGCGGCGAGCTCGGCCGTGGCTGGTGGCTCGACGGTCGCCTGCTGCACAAGCGCAACACGTTCACCGACACGTTGGCGTGCGCCGACCACCTGGTCGCGCAGGAGTGCGCCGACGGCGACCGGCTGGCGATCCGCGGCGGCAGCGCCGGTGGCCTGCTCGTCGGCGCCTGCATCACGATGATGCCGGTCCGCTTCCGCGCCGCCGTCGCCGAGGTCCCGTTCGTCGATGTCGTGACGACGATGAGCGACGCCACCCTCCCGCTGACGGCCAGCGAGTGGGAGGAGTGGGGTGACCCGCGCGTCGAGCCATGGGCGTCGTACATGGCGGGCTACTCGCCCTACGACAACACGCGTCCCGGCCGACTACCCGGCGCTGTACGTCACCGCCGGGCTCAACGATCCGCGCGTCAGCTACCACGAGCCGGCGAAGTGGGTCGCCCGCCTGCGCGCCGTCGGCGCCGGCCGCGACCGCCTGCTCCTGTTGCGCACCGAGATGGGCGCCGGCCACGGCGGGCCGAGCGGTCGCTACGAGGCGTGGCGCGACGAAGCGCGCACCCTGGCGTTCCTCCTGTCCACGCTCTGACTACAGCAGGCGCGATCAGCGCCACGACGATCAGCCCGGCGTTGCGCAGCAGGTGACCTTCGCCGAGCGGGCGCTGCGACCACGCGCCGAAGCAGGCGCACGGCGGGTGCCGACCGTCGACGAGCTGGCGGGCGATGGCGACGCTGAACACGAGCAGCAGCAACGCGGCGACGACCGCCGGGACCGGCGCCGCGACGCCCGTGACGAGCAACGCCCCGATCACGAGCTCGACACCCGGCAGCACCGTGGCCACCGGCGTCGGTGCGCCGAGCTCGCGGGCCTGAGCGACCCACGTCGTGCCGGCCGCGATCTTCGCCACGGCAGCCACCACGAACACCGCGCCCAGCACGATCGCGGCGAGGTGAGCGACCGTGTCCACCGTCGCTCAGTGCGGTCCGAGCTCGACCGTGAGACCTTCGCGGGCGGCGAACACCTCCACCCCCATCGCCTTGCCGCAGGCCGACGCAGCGGCAGCCAAGCGGTCGATCATGTCGTCGTCGTGCGTCGGGTCGTGGTGGTACAGGGCCAGCCGGCGGGCGCCGACCTCGCCGGCCAGCCACACCGCGTACTCGATCGTGCAGTGGCCCCACGTGCTCTTGCGGGCGAACTCGGCCGGCGTGTACTGGGCATCGTGGATCAACAGGTCGACGCCGTCGCACAGCTCGGCGATGCCGTCGGCGATGCGGGCGCCGTCCGTCGGCTGCTGGTGGTCGCTGATGTAGGCGACGCTCACGCCGTCGTGCGTGACGCGGTAGCCGAGCGCGTCGCCGACGTGGGGGACGACGGCGCTCGTGACCTCGAACCCGCCGACCCTGAAGTGGCGCGGCGGCTCGTGGACCTCGATCTGGCCGGGGAACATGTCGAGCCCGATCGGGAACAGCGGCGGGTTGATCGTGGCCTTGAGCACCTCGGCGGCGGTGCGACCGTCGTGCTCGGACGGCGCGTAGACGACGAGATGGGTGTCGGTCGCGGAGCAGCGGACCGAAGAACGGCAGGCCCTGCACGTGATCCCAGTGGAGGTGGCTGAGCGAGGCAGGTGCCGCGGAACGGCGCCGAGCAGCCGTGGCCGAAGTAGCGCAGCCCGGTGCCGAGGTCGAACAGCAGTGGATCCTCACCGTCGACCAGCACGGACACGCACGACGTGTTGCCGCCGTACCGCGCGATCTCGTCGCCATGGCACGGGGTGGAACCCCGGACGCCATGAAACCTGATCAACATCGCGCTCGCCAACCCCCTGCCAGAGACAACCGTGCCCGTCCACGCTAGGCGCACCGTGAGCCGGTCATGAACGCGAGCTCTCGTGACGTGTGTCGCACGGACCTGGGAGTACGTTGAGAGGGTGACCGCGACCGAGCTCGAACGGCCGAGCGCGCCTGTGTTGCCCGACGGCCTCGTCGTCGTCGTCAAGGAGGAGTGCGAGTGCTGCCGGATGGTGGCCCCACTGCTCGGCGCGCTGCCCGCCGTCACCGTGTACACCCAGGACGACCCGACGTTCCCGCCGGGGTCGCCGCCATCCACGACGCCGACCTCGCGGTGAGCTGGCACCACGACGATCGAGACGGTGCCGACGTTGCTGCGCATCGTCGACGGTGTGGAGGTCGAGCGCACCGTCGGCTGGCAGCGCGACGAGTGGCAGCGCATCACCGGCGTCGCCGACCTCGGCGCCGAGCTGCCGGTGATGCGCCCGGGATGCGGCTCGATGAGCGTCGACCCCGACCTCGTCGACCAGCTGCGCGTGCGCTTCGAGGGCGGTCGCCTGCACGCCCGCCGCGTCGAGCTGGCCGAGCTGGAGGACGAGATCGAGGCCATGTTCGACCGCGGCTGGACCGACGGCCTCCCCGTCGTGCCGCCCACCGAGGAGCGTGTGCTGCGGATGCTCGAGGGCACGACGCGCGACGCCCAGGACATCGTCGCCACCGTGCCGCCGGACCTCGTCGACGTCACCGTCGAGAAGATCGCCATCGCCGCCGTGATGGCCGGCTGCCGCCCGGAGTACCTGCCGTGGGTGCTCACCGGCGATCGAGGCGGTCTGCACCGACGAGTTCAACATCCACGGCGTGCTGGCGACGACGATGCCGGTCGGGCCGGTGATCATCTGCAGCGGGCCGGGCACGCGCAAGATCGGGATGAACTGCGGCGGCAACGCGCTCGGCCAGGGCAACCGGGCCAACCTGACGATCGGGCGGGCTGTGCAGCTCGTCGTCCGCAACGTCGGTGGCGGCCGCCCGCGGCGGCGTCGATCGCGCCGCCCATGGCAACCCGGGCAAGCTCTGGTTCTGCTTCGCCGAGGACGAGCCGACTCGCCGTTCACGACGCTCGCCGAGTCGCGCGGCGTCGACGCCGGGCGCCGACGCCCTCACCGTGTTCGCCGGCGAGGGACCGCGCTGCGTCGTCGACCAGAGTCGCGCGAGCCCGAGAGCCTCGTGCACGTCGCTCGCCGTGAACCTGCAGACCGTGCACCACCCGAAGCTGGTCTTCGGGTTCGACGCCATCCTCGTGCTCGGCCCGGAGCACGGGCGGGTGTTCGCCGACGCCGGATGGGACCGCGACCGCATCGTGCGCCGAGATCGATCGCCGCCGGTCATCGACCGGGCAGCGAGCTGATCGCCGGCGCCGGCGGCATCGTGGAGGGGATGCCGGAGGGATTCGCCGAGGGCACGCTGCCCGAAGTTCCGCGACGACGGGATCCTGCTCTGCTACGCCGGTGGCGGCGCCGGGCTGTTCTCGGCCATCATCGGTGGTTGGGCCAACGGCGCCATGGGCAGTCACACCGGTCACCAGAGAGGTACGACCATGACGACTCGCTACATCCTCGACCCCACCGGTGAGCGCGAGGTCGCCGAGCGCCAGCGCCTCGACCGGCCGGCGGCGATCGCCGGGCTCACCGTCGGCCTGCTCGACATCCGCAAGCCGCGCGGCGAACTGTTCCTCGATCAGCTCGAGCGCCGACTGACCGCCGACGGTGCCAAGGTGCTGCGCTTCGCCAAGCCGACGTTCACCAAGCCGGCGCCCGTCGACCTGCGCCACGAGATCGCCACCCAGTGCGACCTCGTGATCGAGGCACTCGCCGATTGAGGCAGTTGCACGTCGTGCAGTGTGCACGACATCAATGATCTCGAGCTGCGGGGCGTGCCGTCGATGTTCGTCGCGTCCACGGAGTTCGTGCAGGCCGCGGTCGCCCAGTCGACGTCGCTCGGCTTCCCGACGATGGCCCGGGTGTTCACGCCGCACCCGATCCAGGACCGCACCGACGACGAGATGCGCCAGTACGCCGACGACGCCTTCGACGAGATCGTCGCCGCCATCACCGGCTGAGCCGCGCGCCGCCGGGCTTCTGGGCGGCCCGCAGAAACGTGGATCGGTGCGAGAAGACCCCTGCTAGCTTCACGCCGCGATCCCGCGCGGTGCATTCGCGGACAAATGGGACGGGATCGCCGGACCCCGCACACCGCCTGCGCGGGGTCTGGAAAGGGGAGGTCCGATGTCTCATCGTGTCGTGCAGAACGGTGCGGTCCATCCCCGCGGGTCGACGTCTCGCCCATCGGGCCTGCGCTGGATGGCCCGGTTCTTCCTGCCGTTCCTCCTGCTGTGCGGATCAGCGATCATCCCGGATCGGTTCGCCCCTCGAGCGTTCGCCACCGCGCCGTCCATCGCCAACGTCGCCGCCACCGGCGTGCTGACCGGGAGCGCCACCATCACCTGGGCCACCGACGTGGCGAGCGACTCGCAGGTCGAGTTCGGCACCAGCGCCAGCTACGGCGCGAGCACGACGTTGGACTCGAACATCGTCAGCGCGCACACCCAGAACCTCGGCGGACTGCAGGCGAACACCTTGTACCACTACCGGGTGAAGAGCCGCGATGGCGCCGGCGACCTGGCCACCTCGGCGGACAACGTCTTCATCACGGCCATGGGGTACAGCACCGCCGGACCGCTCCTGGATGTCGGCGACGTCAACGTGATGAACGGCAACCGGTTCGTCAGCACCGCCGGCGGCAAGGCCGTCAGCCTCTCCGCGCACGTCGGAGCAGTCGGCTCCGCACCGAACAACAACAAGTTCCAGATGGCGATCTACAGCGAGGTCGGCAACGCGCCGGGAGCGCTGCTGGCGAGCACGGCCATCGGGAACCTGACGGCGAACGCCTGGAACACCCTGCCCCTCACGACCACGCCGATCCTCGCGCCCAACACCGCGTACTACATCACCTACAACGCGAACGGCGGCAACGGCAACCTGAACAACCTGCACTACATGACCGCGTCCACCCAGAACGTGAAGTGGAGGCTCTGGACCTTCGGGACGTACCCGAACAACTTCGGTGCCCTCACCAGCCAGGAGACGATGACGCAGTCGGTGTACGCATCAGTGGTCCCCGCTGATTCGACGCCGCCGACGGTGGCGGTCACGGCGCCCACGAGCGGCCCGGTCTCCGGCACCGTGACCGTCACCGCGTCGGCCAGCGACGACACCGGCGTCACGAGCGTGCAGTTCAGGCGCGGCGCCACGAACCTCGGCGCCGCCGACACGACGCCGCCGTACAGCACGACGTGGAACACCACGCTGGCGATCAGCGGCAACGAGACGCTCACCGCCGTGGCCACGGATGCCGCCGGCAACGTGACGACCAGTGCGCCGGTCGCCGTCACAACGGACAACCCGTCGAACGTGCGCTTGACCCAGCCGACCAGCGGCCAGGTCATCGCGGCCACCGACGTCACCGTGACGTACGACAAGGGCGGCAACATCATCGCCGGCGACGGCCAGCACGCCCACCTGCGCTTGGACGGCGGCCCGACCAAGATGGACCTCGACTTCGACGGCAGCTACGTCTTCTCCGGCGTGCCCGGCGGTCCGCACACGATCGAGATCATCGTTGCCGACGGCAACCACGTCGAGCAGCCGGGCTCCGGCCAGACGGTCAGCTTCACCACTACGACACCCGACGTCACCGCACCGACGGTCAGCATCACCGCTCCGCCCGAGGGCGCGACGGTCTCGAACACGATCACGGTGCAGGCCGCGGCCAGCGACAGCGGCACCGGCGTGGCCAAGGTCCAGTTCTGGCTGGACGGCACCCAGATGCTGTCCGAGTCCACCGTCGGCAATCCGGACTACTCCGCCACCCTGGACACGACCACCATCGGCAACGGCAACCACACGCTGATGGCCCGCGCCATCGACAACTCGTTCAACCAGGCCGACTCGGCCAACGTCACGATCAACGTCCAGAACGTCGATCCGCGCGCCATCGTCGGTGAGTGGAGCTCGGTGATCCCGCTGCCGATCGTGCCGGTGCACTCGTCGCTGCTGCACACCGGCGAGATCCTGATGTGGGACGCGTGGGACTCGACCAGCCCGCCGCGCCTGTGGAACATGCAGACGAACACGTTCACCCCGATCCCGGTGCCGGGGCTCGGTTCGTTCGAGCTGTTCTGCGCCGGCCAGGCCACCACCGGGACCGGCGAGCTGGTCGTCGCCGGCGGCCACGGCGGCAGCGGCGGCGAGGGCATCAAGAACATCTACATGTTCAACCCGGACACGCGGACGTGGACTCGCAAGGTCGACATGCGGGCGGCTCGCTGGTATCCGAGCGTCACGCAGATGGCCGACAACCGGATGACGATCATCGGTGGTGAGGCCACCAAGTTCGTCTGGAACGACACGCCGGAGATCTTCGATCCGAAGTCGAACACGATCGAGGCCCTGACCAACATCAACACGTCGCAGGTCGACGAGGTCCAGTACCCGCAGTCCACGATGCTGCCCGGCGGCAAGATCATGTCGATCTCGGCCGAGCACGGCCCGATCATGATCCTCGACCCGGCGGCCAAGACATGGACCCAGGTCGGCACGACGCAGGTCCCGTTCGGTGCGTGGACGTCGTTCGCGCCCGGCAAGTACCTCATCACCGGTGGGAGCCCTGCGTTCATCCCCGCGGGGAGCCCGCAGGGGGCGCCGTCGCAGCGCATCGCCAAGGTCTTGGACATGACGAGCGGTTCGCCGGTGTGGACGAACGTGCCCGACATGGTCGAAGGTCGTTCGTTCCACAACGTCACGATGCTGCCGACCGGCAAGGCCATGGTGATCGGTGGCTCCCACATCGTCGACGACACGTCGCAGCCGAGCGATGCGGCGTACAGCGCACAGATCTGGGATCCGACGACCAACACGTGGTCGTCGGCGGCGACGATGTCGCAGCCGCGCATGTACCACTCGGTGTCGATGCTGCTGCCCGACGGGCGGGTGCTGTCGGCCGGCGGCGGCCGCCTGAGCCCGGCCGTCGATCAGCTCAACGCCCAGATCTACTCACCCGGGTACCTGTTCCGCGGCCCGCGCCCGACCATCACCGCCGCCCCGGACACCGCCGCGCACAACTCGACCATGAACTTCGACACCCCCGACGCCGCCAACATCACCAAGGTCACGCTGAGCAGCCTCGGGTCGGTCACCCACACCGCTGACTGGAACCAGCACTTCATGGACCTCGGCTTCACCCGCAACGGCAACACGCTCACCATCAACACGCCGAGCGCCAGCAACGTGATCCCCGAGGGCTACTACATGATCTTCCTGGTCAACAGCGACGGCGTCCCATCGCAGGCCAAGATCGTCCGCCTCGCCACGCCCGACACCACCGCGCCGACGATCAACATCAGCGCCCCGGCGAACAACGCCACCGTCGCCGGCACCGTGAACGTCACCGCACCGGCGACCGACAACATCGGCGTCACGGGCGTGCAGTTCAAGCTCGACGGGAACAACCTCGGCGCCGAGGACACCACCTCGCCCTACAGCATCAGCTGGAACACGGCACAGGTCCCCGACGGCCCGCACACGCTGACCGCAGTCGCCCGCGACCTCGCCGGCAACACGACGACGTCAGCCTCGGTTGCCGTCACCGTGCAGAACGCCGACACGACCGCCCCGACCGTGACGGTCACGGCGCCGGCGAACAACGCCACCGTGGCCGGCAGCGTCACCACGACGGCCACGGCCGCCGACAACATCGGTGTCACAGGCGTCCAGTTCAAGCTCGACGGGATCAACCTCGGCGCCGAGGACACCGCCTCGCCCTACAGCATCAGCTGGAGCTCGACGCAGGTCCCCGACGGCCCGCACACGCTGACCGCAGTCGCCCGCGACGCCGCCGGCAACACGACGACGTCAGCCTCGGTCGCGATCACCGTGCAGAACGCCGACACGACCGCCCCGACCGTGACGGTCACGGCGCCGGCGAACAACGCCACGGTCACCGGGAGCGTCAACGTGACGGCGACGGCCGCGGACAACATCGGCGTGGCCGGTGTCCAGTTCAAGCTCGACGGGAACAACCTCGGGGCGGAGGACACCGCCTCGCCGTACAGCGTCAGCTGGAACACGACGGGCGCGACCAATGGCGCCCACGCGCTGACGGCGGTGGCCCGCGATGCGGCCGGCAACGTGAAGACGGCGACGACCGTGAACGTCACGGTCTCCAACGGCGGCCCCGACACGACGCCGCCGACCATCAGCGCGATCCAGTCGACGAACCTCACCAGCGCCACCGCCACCATCACCTGGACGACGAACGAGGGCTCCGACACCCAAGTCGAGTACGGCCCCACCACCGCCTACGGCAGCTCCACGACACTGGTGGCCGCGATGGTCACGGCCCACTCCCAGGGGCTCAGCGGCCTGACGGCGAGCACGCTCTACCACTTCCGGGTCAAGAGCCGCGACGCCGCCGGGAACCTGGCCACCTCGGCCGACGGCACGTTCACCACCACCGCGCCGATCACCGGCGGGCTGGTCGCCGCCTACAACTTCAACGCCGGCAGCGGCGCCACGCTGGCCGACTCGTCCGGCGCCAACAACCAGGGCACGATCGTCGAAGCGACGTGGACGCCGGCCGGCAAGTTCGGCGGCGCGCTGAACTTCGACGGCGTCAACGACCTCGTCAACATCAACCACTCCGCCAGCATCAACTTCACGAGCGCCTTCACGCTCGAGGCCTGGGTACGCCCAGCCAACGTCGGCGGCTGGCGCAACATCCTGATGAAGGAGATCCCCGGCAACCAGTCGTACAGCTTGTACGCCACCGACGGACCCAACGGCCCCGCCGCCGCCTACGCCACCGTCACCTCGGAGGTCAGCGCCCGCGGCGGCGGCACCCTCCCGGTCAACACCTGGACCCACGTCGCCGCCACCTACGGCGGGGGCAGCCTCAAGCTCTACGTCAACGGCGTCCTCGTCAACACCAGAGCCCTCACCGGCAACGTCAAGACGAGCACGCTGCCCTTGAGAATCGGTGGCAACCTGATCTGGACCGACGAGAACTTCGCCGGCCAGATCGACGAGGTCCGCATCTACAACCGCACGCTCACCCTCGCCGAGATCCAGGCCAACATGAACGTGGCCCTCTGACCCGCCGACGCGGATCAGGCCACGCAGGGGAGGCGCACCGTCGCCACCAGGCCGCCGCCGACGCGCCGCGCCAGGCCGACGTCGCCACCGCTCGCCCGGGCGAGGTGCTGGACGACCGCCAGGCCGAGCCCGGTCCCCGGGTGATCGGCATCGGCGGCCCGCCAGAAGCGGTCGAACGAGCGAGCGATCTGCTCGCTCGTCATGCCCGGCCCCCGGTCGGCCACCGAGACCTCGACGGCCTCGTCGCTCCGTCGGACCGACAGCTCGATCGCCGAGCTCGGTGGCGCGACGGCCAGCGAGTTGTCGACGAGGTTGTCGAGGATCTGCTCCAGGGCGCCCGGCACGGCGAGCGCCTGCACCGACGACGCGTGGGCGTCGACACGCACCCGGACGCCCTCCTCCTCGGCGAGCGGCTTCCACATCTCGGCCCGATCGCGCGCCACGGCCACCACGTCGACCGGCGTCGTCGGATCACCGCGGCCGTCGGCGCGGGCCAACGCCAGCAGCCCACCGATCACGTGTTGCAGCCGCTCGGTCTCCGCCGACGCCGCCTCCAGCCGGTCGCGCGCCCCCTGGGGATCGCTCTCCAGCAGATCGGTGGCCTGCTCGAGGCGCAGCCGCAGCGCGGTGAGCGGCGTCCGCAGCTGATGTGACGCGTCACCGGCGAACGCCCGCTGCTCGTCGACGAGTTGCCGGGTCCGCTCCGACATCCGGTTGAAGGCGCCGGCCAGGTCGCGGACCTCCCGCGGGCCGCTCGTCGTCTCGGCGCGCGCCGCAAGATCACCGCCGGCCAGCCGCTCGGTGGCCCGGCGCAGCGAGCGCAGCGGCCGGGTCACGGTGCCCGACACGACGAGGGCGACCAGCGCGGCCATCGCCACCGTGATGATGGCCACGACGGTGAGCGAGCGCACCCGATCGTCGACCCGATCGGAGATCACCGTCGCCGGGTAGGTGATCCGGACCGTGCCGATGACGTCATCCCCGGCAAGCACCGGGACGGCGACGTACACGAGGTCGGTGTCGAGGGTCTCGGAGTGCCGTTCGCCCGAGATCGGCTCGCCACTGAGGGCCGTGGCGACCTCGGGCCGGCTGGCGTACTCCCGCCCGGCGGCCGACTCCTCGTCGCTCGACACCATCGCCGTGCCCGTCTCGTCGGTGATCACGACGCGGGCGTCCGACGTGCCGCGGTACTGCCGGATCATCTGCGCGACGGCGCCGTCCGTACCGGCCACGCCGCCGTCGAGGGCCGTGGCCGACCGACCAGCGAGCGTGAACGCATCGCGCTCCAGCTCCGTGATCAGCCGATCGCGCTCGACGCTGCGCAGGTGCCGGGCGAGCGGGATGTTCTGGGCGGCGAGGACCAGGACGACGAGCCCGACGAGGACCGCCATCAACCGCCACCTCACGCGGGCGGCTCCTCGAACCGGAACCCGACGCCGCGGACGGCCTCGATCCAGCGGGCGTCGCCGAGCTTCTTGCGGACCGCGGCGACGTGGGCGTCGACCGTCTTGGTGGGCCCGTACCAGTTGGTGTCCCACACGTGGTCGAGGATCTCGGTGCGCGACTGCACGGCGCCGGGATCGGTGGCCAGGAACGCCAGCAGGTCGAACTCCTTGGCGGTGAGGGTGACGGGGTCGGCGCCCATCGTCACCCGGCGGGAGCGGCGATCGATCGACAGCGGTCCGATCGTCTGCGGGTCGCCGTTGTCTCCACCGTCGGTGGCGGTCGTGCGACGGGTGACGGCCCGGATGCGCGCCACCAGCTCGCGGACGCTGAACGGCTTGGTCACGTAGTCGTCGGCACCGAGCTCGAGCCCGAGGACGCGGTCGAACTCGTCGCCGCGCGCGGTGAGCATGATGATCGGCACGTTCGACGCGCGCGAGCGCAGCTCGCGGCAGACGTCGCGGCCGTCCATGTCCGGCAGCCCGAGGTCCAACAGCACGACGTCGACGTCCCGCTCGGCCTCGACATCGAGGGCCGCGGCACCGGTGGCAGCGTGCTCCACCTCATAGCCGGCGTCGGTGAGGCCGTCGGTCAGCGACACGGCAACACCGCGATCGTCTTCGACCACCAGCACCTTCATGCCGGGCATCCTGGCAGCGCGTCGGCGCCGATCGCGGTCGTCTTGGATGAACCTTGGATGTCCGCGACCTCTGTCCGTGACAGGTGTCTCGTACCGTCGACGGCCGGATGAAGCGGGTCTCGTTCACCTCGGTGCTCACCCTGGCCGGCGTCCTGTCGGCCGGCAGCGCGGCCGCGCTCGTCAACACGCACGTGCTGGACAGCGCCGAGGGACAAGCCGTCCGCGCCAACCCGGTGCAACTCGTCGAGGCGCCGCTCGTGGAGGCGCCCCCGATGGCGTCGCCGCAGGTCACGACGACCATCTCCCCCACCGCGGTGTCGACCAGCACCGACGACGACGACGATCTCGACGACCATCGCGGCGCCCGACGGCGCCGAGATCACTGCCACCGGGGTGGCGCCGGCGAGCTCGGTCAGCGATCACGGCGAGACCGGTCCCGACACGAGCAGCCGCCTGCGGAACCCCCGGCCCGCCCCGTCCACCATCGCGCCGACGACGTCGCAGACGACGCCCTCCACGCCGGCGCAGGTGGCTGGGACATCCCCGCCCCAACACCCGGACTCGACGCCGCCCACGCCTGCGACCCCCGTCCCGACGACGACGTCCGGCACCCGGCCCGGCCTGCCGACGACCGCCAGCACGGCGCCGCCCACGTCGCACCCGGGCGCGCCGTCGACGACCGCCCCGACCACGACGACCCCGCCGGACGACTGAGCGGGCCGTCCCGTTCCGAGCGCCGCGATGGCGTGGCTAGGTTGCGCGCGTGTCCGAGCTGCCACCGCCGAACCTGCCGGACCGCGCGCCGCTGCCGCCACCCGGCACGCCGCCGTCCGGACCCCCGCCACCGGTCGCGACGCCGGACCCGGCCGGTGGCTCTGGCTCGTCGCGACGCTGGTGGATCATCGGGGTGGTCGCGCTGGTCGCCGTGCTGGCGGCCGGTGTCATCGTGATCGCCGTTCGCAGCGGCGGCGACGACGAGGCGGCACCCGTGGCGACGGAGCCGCCAGCGTCGTCGGTCGCGGCGACCGAGCCGTCGGAACCGCCGACGGAACCGAGCGAGGTGCGGACGACGCCGACCGAGGACCCGGAGGACACCGAACCGATCGACACGGTCGACACCGTCGCCGAGACGGTCGCGTCGACGTCACCTCGCACCACATCAGCACCGACGACGGTGCCTGACCGCCGGCTGCCGTTCGTCGGCGAGACCGTCGGGTTCGACGACGGCTCGCTGGCCCGGGTCAACGCGGTGACGCCCAACGCGCCGGCAAGCAACGAGTTCCTCCAACCCGAGCCCGGCACCACGTTCACCCGGATCGCCGTCGAGCAGTGCGCCGGCGACGACGGGGTCAGCGTCAACTCCCTGTACTTCCGGGGCTTCCTGGAGGACAACACGTCGGCCGAGGTCGCGCTCGGCGCGCAGGACCTCGCGACGATCGGTCTGCGCCCCGGCGGCTGCGTCGCCGGGAACGTGGACGTCGCCGTGCCCGACGGCCACATCCTCGCCACCGTCGTGCTGACCGGCGCGCTGTTCGACGAGCTCGCCCGGTGGAGCACGGCATCGGCCGTGCCGGTCGACGGCCCGTTGCTGGCGACGTCGCCGCCGGTGTCAGCCGCCCCGGGCGAGGTCGTCACGCTGACGGACGGCGCCACCGCGGTCGTCCGCACGGTGACACCGAACGCCGCGCCGCGATCCGACTTCTTCACGCCGTCCGACGGCAACCAGTTCGTCGAGGCCTCCGTCGAGATCTGCGCCGGCACCGAGCCGTACCAGGTCAACCCGCTGTACTGGGCGGTCACGATGACCGACAACTTCACGGCGAGCGCCGCGCTCGGCGCCGACACGCTCGACGCGATCGAGGTGGCGGCCGGCCAGTGCGTCGCCGGCACCGTGGCGTTCGACGTGCCGGCGACGACCGGGCCGGCGTACGTGTTGCTGACCGGCCCGCTGTTCGACGAGATCGGACGGTGGCGAGCCGGGTAGCGGCTGCTCGGATCAGCTGCCGATGTTGGCGATGGCGTCGGCGACGGTGAGCGTGCGACGGGCGTTGGCGACGTGGAGGTTCTCGATCATCCGCCCGTCGACCGTGATCACGCCGCGGCCCTCGGCTTCGGCTGCTGAGAAGGCCTCGATCACGCGGCGCGAGTACTCGACCTCGTCGCTCGTCGGCGACCACGCGGCGTTGGCCGGATCGACCTGCCCGGGATGGATGAGCGTCTTGCCGTCGAAGCCCATCTGCACGCCCTGGGTGCACTCGGCGACGAAGCCCTCCTCGTCGCGCACGTCGTTGTAGACGCCGTCGAGGATGACCTTGCCGGCCTCCCGCGCCGCCAGCACGGCGGTCGAGAGGTACGGGGTGAGGTTGCTGCGGCCGGGGATCTGCGGGGCGCCGATCTCGCGGGCGAGGTCGTTGGTGCCCATCACCAGCACGGCGACGCGGGGGTGGGCGGCGATGGCGCGGACGTCGAAGATCGCGGTCGGCGTCTCGATCATCGCCCAGATGTTCGTGGCCGTGCCGCCGGCGGCATCGAGCGCGGCGGCGACGATGTCGACCTCGGCCCGGCTGCCGACCTTCGGGATCACCACGGCGGACGGCGCGGCCGCGCCGGCGGCGGCGATGTCGTCGGCCCCCCAGGGCGTGGCCAGGCCGTTGCAGCGGATGGTCAGCTCGCGGTGGCCGTACTCCCCCGACCCGACGGCCGCCACGGCGGCCTCGCGCGCAGCCGGCTTGGCATCCGGCGCCACCGCGTCCTCGAGGTCGAAGATGATCGCGTCGCAGGGGATCGACTTGGCCTTGTCCAACGCCTTGGGGTTGGACGACGGCATGTAGAGGACCGACCGCCGCGGTCGCAGGCCGGCGCTCATGACGCGAACCCGTAGGCGGCGGCGAGCTCGGGATCGCGAGCGGCGAGCTGCTCGGCGAGGCCGATGATGACCTTGCACTGCTTGACCGAGGCGTCGTCCTCCATCTTCCCGTCGAGCAGCACGGCGCCGGTGCCGTCGCCCATCGCCTCGATGACGCGACGAGCGTGCTCGACGTCCTCGGGTGGCGGGCTGAAGACGCGCTTGGCGATCTCGACCTGCGCCGGGTGCAGGCTCCACGCCCCGACGCAGCCGAGGAGGTAGGCGTTGCGGAACTGGTCCTCGCAGGCCGTGGTGTCGGCGATGTCGCCGAACGGGCCGTAGTACGGCAGCACGCCGTAGGTGACGCAAGCGTCGACCATGCGGGCGATCGTGTAGTGCCACAGGTCCTGCTGGTACGTCGGGCGAGGGGCGTCGGGGTGGTCGGGATCGGGATCGGCGCGCACGAGGTAGCCGGGGTGGCCGCCGCCGACGCGGGTCGTCTTCATGCGCCGGTTGGCCGCCAGGTCGGCCGGCCCGAGCGACAGGCCCTGCATCCGCGGCGAGGCGGCGCAGATCTCCTCGATGTTGGCGACGCCGCGGGCCGTCTCGAGGATGGCGTGGACGAGCAGCGGCTCCTCGAGGCCGACCTTGGCCTCGAGCTGGGCCAGCAAGCGGTCGACGTAGTGGATGTCCTCCGGGCCTTCGACCTTCGGGACCATGATCACGTCGAGGGCGTCGCCGGCCTCGGTGACCGCAGCGGTGATGTCGTCGAGCACCCACGGCGAGTCGAGCGAGTTGATCCGCGTCCACAGCTGGGTGTCGGGGTGATCCCAGTTCTTGGCGATCTCGACGAGCCCGGCGCGGGCGTTCTCCTTCTCGGACGCCGGGATGGCGTCCTCGAGGTTGGCCAGCAGCACGTCGACCGTCGGCGCGATGTCAGGCACCTTGCCGACCATCTTCGGGTTCTGCGGCGGCAGGAAGTGGATGACCCGCGACGGCCGGAACGGGATGTCGCGCACCGGCTCGGGCGCACCGATCGCCAGCGGGCGGAAGAAGTCCTTCGGGGGACGCACGCCCGCAGGCTAGAGCGCGCTCTGCGTCGGGCACACTCTGGGGATGCCGCGCCGTGCCCTGGCCCCCGCGTGGGTCTACCTCTTCGGGCTCTTCGCGCTGGCGTTCCTGCAGCGGTTCGCGTTCCCGCCGGACGAGCACAGCGTCGCCGCCAACGTGGCGTTCTTCGTGATCGGCGCCGTCGTCGTCTTCGTCGTCATCACGATCGCCCAGTACTTCAACTTCCGTCGTTGACTACGGCAGGGACAGGGCGCCGTCGGCGGTGCGGACCACGAGGCGGTCGGCGAGGAGGCCGTCGACGATGCGGGCGGGGAACTCGCCGACCGGGCGCGGCCCGTGGTGCAAGGCGCGCAGGACGTCGCCGCGACGCTGCCGATCGCTGCCGTCGTAGGGCGCTTGGCGGGTGCTCACCCCAGCAGAACCGACCGCCGGGTCCGGTGCCGGGTGCCCGGCGAGGTGCCACGCGCAGCTCGCGGCCAGCGGACACTGCGCGCACTGCGGCGTCGGCCGGCACACGGTCGCCCCGAGGTCCATCAGCATCTGGTTCCACGCCCACCCGGCGCCGCGGGGCACGAACGAGTCGGCGAGCGCCTGGACGGACCGCGGCGTGAGCCGCGCTCCTGCGACGCGCGCCAACACCCGGGCGATGTTGGTGTCCACGACGGCGACGTCGCGCTCGAAGGCGAACGCCAGCACGGCACGCGCCGTGTAGGGCCCGATGCCGGGCAGCGCCCGCAGCGCGTCGAGGTCGTCGGGCAGCGCGCCGCCATGGCGCTCGACGACGACGCCCGCGGTCTCCCACAGGTTGCGGGCGCGGCGCGGGTAGCCGAGCCCCTGCCAGTGCCGCAGCACGTCGCCCAACGGGGTCGCCGCGCACGCCGCCGGCGTCGGGTAGGCGGCGCAGAACGCCGTCCACTTCGGGATCACCCGCGGCACCTGCGTCTGCTGCAGCATCACCTCGGCGACGAGGATCCGCCACGGGTCGCGGGTCGCCCGCCACGGCAGGTCGCGCAGCCGCGGCGCACCCCAGGCCAGCACGGCGCCGGGATCGACGGGCGGCGCCAACGTCGTCAGCGGACCCGCACCGTGCGGGTGTGGTACCCGGTGGCCCCGTCGGGCGCCGGATCGGCCCGCTGGTCGGTCTGCACCTCGCCCTTGGCGTTCGTCGCCCGCACCCGGATCTTGTGCTCACCCGACGTCGCCGCCCATGGGACGTACCACTGCACCCAGGTGTCGTCGCTCGTCGCATCGCCGAGTTGGGCGGGCTGCCACGGCGCGTCGTCGACCTGCACCTCGACCTTGGTGATGCCCACGTCGGGCTGCCACGCGACGCCGGCGATCGGCTGCTGACCGGCGTCGACCGTGGCCCCGCTGCGCGGGACGTCGATGCGCGAGGCGATCTTGATGGGGCCTTCCTTGGCCCAGCCGCGCGTGATCCAGTAGCCGTCGAACTCCTCCCACGGCACGAGGTAGATCGTGTCGAGCCACTTCGTCGCCGAGACGTAGCCGTAGAGGCCGGCGACGATGAGCCGGGCCGGGAAGCCGTGCTCGGCGGGCAGCGGCTCGCCGTTCATCGCCACCGCCACCATCGCCGTACGACCATCGAGACCGATCTGGGTCGGGAAGCCGGCGGTGAAGTCATCGACCGAGTGGCCGATGATCTGGGTGGCGCCTTCCTGGACGCCGGCCTTGTCGAGCAGCGTCTTGAGGTGCACGCCCTGCCATGTCGCGTTGCCGACGAGGTTGCCGCCGACCTCGTTGGACACGCACTGCATCGTCACCGTGTCCTCGAAGTCGGCCATCGCGACGAGCTCGTCGTACGTGAACGACACCTCGTTGTCGACCATGCCGTTGATCGTCAGCTTCCAGTCGGCGACGTCGACCTGCGGGACGGTGAGGGCGGTGTCGATCCGGTAGAAGTCGGTGTTCGGCGTGATGAGGGTCGACAGCCCGGGGACGTCGGGGAACGGGCCCGACGGTGCGACCGGCGGTGTCGACGTCGCGGCCGCCGGCAGCGCGGTGTTGGCCCGGGCCTGCTCGACCACGTCGCTGCGCCCGAAGCGCTTGCCGAGCACGGCGGCACCGGCCGCGATCACGGCGAGCGACCCGGCGGCGGTGAGGAACAGCCGCCGCGAGCTCGCCTGGTCGGTGGGCGGCGTCGGACCGAGGGCCACGCGCCCGACGCGCAGCAGCCGCAGCAACCCGAGGAGGGTGCCGATGCCGGCCGCCGTCGACAGGAGTGCAGCCACCACGCCGGTGCCGGCCGACCCCAGCGGGCTGTCGAGGTAGGACCACAGCCCGATCGCACCGAACACGGCGAACCCGACCACGCCGACCCACCACCGCCGCACCGTCGCCTTGCCGAGGACCGCGCCGAGGGCGAGGCACACGATGACGATGCCGGTGATGAGGGCGGCCTTGTCGTTGGTCCCGAAGAGCTGGATCGCGAGGTCCTTCAGCGACGCCGCGTAGCGATCGATGAACTGCGTCCCGACGGCCGTGACGAGCGTGGGGCCGGTGCCGGCGATGCCGCACACCAGCTCGCTGACACCGAGGGCGACCCCTGCGGCGACGACGCCGGCGATCGCCCCTTCGAGCGGCGTGGCGCGAGGACCGCTCGACGGCGACGGCTCAGTGCTGCCGGTGGGGCGCTCGGTGACCACGGCCATCGGTGTGAACGGTACGCCCGCAGGGCACACGGCGTGCTGGCAGCCGGCGAAACGCTCGCGAAACTCGCGACCGGGCCGCTCGGGCCGCGCCCACGTGGGCGTACTGTCACCAGCGTGACGGCCCCGGACGGTCCGCAGGTGCTGGTCGTCGACGACGAGCCGATGGTGCGTGAGGTCGTCGCGACGTACCTCCGGCGTGACGGCCTGCGCGTCCACGAGGTCGGCGACGGCCAGAGCGCCGAGGCCTGGTTGGAGACCCATCGGCCCGACCTCGTCGTGCTCGACATCATGTTGCCGGGCACCGACGGCCTCACGATCCTGCGCAAGCTGCGCGCCGACGGGCACGTGCCGGTCATCCTCCTCACCGCTCGCGCCGACGAGGTCGACCGGGTCGTCGGCCTCGAGCTGGGCGCCGACGACTACGTCGTCAAGCCGTTCTCGCCCCGCGAGCTGGCGGCCAGGGTGCGCAACGTCCTGCGGCGCACGACCGCCCCGCCCGCCCCGGCGGCGTCCGAGGCGATCGAGGCCGGCGCGCTGCGCGTCGACCCGACGACACGCGAGGTCCACGTCGACGGGCGCCTCGTGGCGCTGACGCCGAAGGAGTTCGATCTCCTGCTGACGCTGGCCCGCTCGCCGCGTCGCGTGTTCACCCGCCGCGAGCTGCTCGCCGACGTGTGGGATTCGGCGCCCGAGTACCAGGACCCGGCGACGGTGACCGTGCACGTCGGGCGGTTGCGCCAGAAGCTGGAGGCCGATCCCGAGGATCCCCGCTGGATCACGACGGCGCGCGGCGTCGGCTACCGGTTCGAGCCCTGATGGAGATGTCGTGGTCCGACCGCGTGGCCGAGCAGCCGGTCGCCACGGCCCTGGCGGCGATCGGGCTCGTGGCGCTCGCCGTGGTGGCTGGCCTGGCCCTGCGCCGCGTCACGCGCCGCACCCGGTCGTTGCGCCACCTGTTGCTGACGCTGACGTTCGGCTCGCTGATCATCGGCGCCGGCGTGGCCCTCGCCCTCGCCGCGCTGATGGTGCTCGATGCCGAAGGGGTCTGGACGAGCCTCGTCGTCCTCGCCGTCACCGGCGTGCTGGCCACGGTGCTCGTGCTCGTCGCGTCGGGTCCGCTCGGTCGTGACGTCCGGACCCTCGAGGCGTCGGTGCGGCGCATCGAGGCCGGCGACCTCAGCGCGCGCACGGGCGTGCGCCGGGCCGACGAGCTCGGCCACGTCGCCCGAGCCGTGGACGAGCTGACCGAGCGCCTCGACGCGATGGAGCGCGAGCGCCAGGCGATGGAGGAGGAGCGGCGGGCGATGCTGTCGAGCATCAGCCACGACCTGCGCACGCCGCTCAGCGCGCTGCGGGCAGCGGTCGAGGCACTGGCCGACGGCGTGGCCCCTGATCCCGAGCGCTACCTCCGCTCGATGCAGCGCGACGTCGAGGTGCTCAGCACGCTCATCGACGACCTGTTCCTGCTGGCCCGCATCGAGGCCGGGCGGGTCGACCTCGACCGCGTGCCGCTCGACCTGTCCGAGCTCGTCGACGAGGCAGTGGAGGCGCTGGCGCCGGCGGCGGCGTCGCACGGGGTGACGATCGAGCGCGACGCCCGCGACGCGTCGGCGTGGACGGCAGCCCGACGGCGCTCGGCCGCGTCGTGCGCAACCTGCTCGACAACGCCATCCAGCACGCCCCGCCGGGCTCGGCGGTGCGCATCACGGTGGACGACGCCGACCAGCCCCGCGTCGAGGTCGTCGACGAGGGCCCGGGCTTCCCGACCGAGTTCCGCGAGCAGGCCTTCGATCGCTTCACGCGCGCCGACCCCAGTCGCACCCGCGAGACCGGTGGCGCCGGCCTCGGCCTGGCCATCGCCCGCGGCCTCGTCGAGGCCCACGGCGGCCGCATCTGGATCGGCGGCCCTCCCGGCGGCCGTGTGACCTTCGAGCTCCCCCCGCCTAGGTCAGCCCCCATCCGAGGGTTTGGATGCATCCGAGGGTTTCGTGCGGGGCGTCCCCGCCCGAAACCCTCGGATGGATCAGGCCGTCACTCCCAGGCGTGTTCGATGTCGTAGGGACGGTCGCGCGGCGGGGCGGCGTCGCGCTTCCAGACCATGACCCGGCGGCGGAAGTAGCAGACCTCCTTGCCGTCCTGGTTGAAGCCCTTGGTCTCGACGGTGACGATGCCGCGGTCGGGCTTCGACGACGACTCCTTGACCTCGAGCACCCGCGTCTCGGCGTGGATGGTGTCGCCGTGGAACGTCGGGAACTTGTGCTGCAGCGTCTCGACCTCCAGGTTGGCGATCGCCGCCCCGCTCACGTCGGGCACGCTCATGCCCAAGACCAACGAGTACACGAGGTTGCCGACGACGACGTTGCGGCCCTGCACCGACTGCTCACCGAACCACACGTTGGTGTGCAGCGGATGGTGGTTCATCGTGATCATGCAGAACAGGTGGTCGTCGTACTCGGTGATCGTCTTGCCGGGCCAGTGCCGGTAGACGTCACCGACGACGAAGTCCTCGAGGTTGCGGCCGAAGGGCCGGTCGTACGCCGTCATGCCGGCGGACGCTACTGGTCCTGCCGCCGCGCCGACCCCTTCGCCTCGGCGGCGTCGGGCGAGCACGGCTCGTCATCGTCGGCCGGCGGGGCGGCCCGCTCGTAGATCCCGTCGGGCAGGGCGTCGAGGGCGGCGACGAGCTCCTGGTCGACGTCGAAGGGCACCACGATGTGGCCCGCGTCGTCGACCGGCAACGGCTCGCCCGGACGCTTGCGCTCCCACTGCCGCATCGCGAACTCGAGCCGCCGCTCGCTCTCCGCGGTCTCCCGACGGGCGATGTCGCGCAGGCGGTCGAGGCGGTCGCGCCTGGAGATCGACCACGGCCCGAGGCGCAGGCTGGCGTAGAGGAGCCCGCCCATCAGGATCGGGAACCAGAACTGGGCCAGGCGATACGACGCCACGCCGAGCGTCGCCTCCTGGCGGGTCAGGCCGAAGCCGATGAGGGTCGGGATGTACACGCCCTCGACGATCCCGAGGCCACCCGGGGTGATCGGGATGACGGCGAAGATGTTGGCGAGGCCGAAGGCGATCAGCAGGGCGTCGATGTCGAGGGCGCCGCCGAACGCCCACACGAAGACCCACAGCGACGCCGCGTCGAGCAGCCAGTTGAGGCTCGCCCAGAGGGCCACCCGTTTGAGCAGCGAGCGGTCGGCGATCAGCTCCTCCAGCCGCTCACCGATCTGGCGCAGGGCGCTGGTGGCGGTGTCGCCGTCGAAGTGCAGCTTGCGCCCCAGCCAGCGCAGGAACTTCTCGGCGCGGCCCTGGCCGTGCTGCAGACCGACGACGATCGCGGCGACGACGATCATGATCCCGAGCCCGGCCAGCGCGGCCGTGACGTACAGCGGGTTGACGCCGCGGAACGGGATCGACACCAGCAGGGCCGTCCAGAAGATGAGGTTGAGGACGACCGCCGACGCCAACCCGGCCGTGGCCAGCGCGAAGCCGGCGTCGGGGCCGGTGGCACCGGACAGCGTCATCAGCCGATAGCCGAGCGCCGAGCTCGCCGCGCTGCCGCCCGGGACGATGTTCGACAGCGCCTTGGTGCTCATCTGGATCCGGAACATCCGCATGCGCGAGATGTGGTCGCGCCCGTCGCCGAGCGCCGAGCGGGTCAGCAGCGAGTACGTGTACCAGGACGCGATCTGCAGGGCGAGGCCGAGCACGAGGAAGAACGGGTCGACCCGCGTCAGCTCGTGGGTGGCGTCGCGGAAGTCCGGGATCAGCGGCAGGACGAAGATGTAGACGACGAGGACGAGCGCCCCGAGCTTGAGGGTCAGCCGGACGGGTCGGAACCGCGGCCGCTTGATCGGCTTCGACGGATCGCGCGCGATCGGGGGAGCTCGCCCGTCTCCAACGCCACTGCGGCGTCGGCGTCGCCACGCTGATCGTCCGGTCGCACCGCCACCTTGCTACCGCATCGCCTCGCGGCAGTGATGTCCGGCGCGTGTCACAGCGCCTCGATGAGCCGGCGCAGGCGCGCGACGAGGAGATCGCGGACCGTGGCGTCGGTCTTGCCGAGGTGGACGACCACCGCGTCGTGGGCCGGCAGCACCAGCACGTACTGGCCCTCGTAGCCGTGGGCGGCGATCGAACCCGGCTGATCGGGCCAGATCCACCAGTGGCGGCCGTAGTCGCGCCCGGTCTCCGGGTCGCGGGCGACGACCGTGCGGGCCTCGTCGACCCATCCCGCGGGCAGGATGCGGTCGTCGCCGACGAGGCCGTCGCGCAGGTACAGCTCGCCGAACCGGACGAACTGCCGGGCCGGCGCGTACACGTAGGAGGAGCCGACCCAGTTGCCCGCCTCGTCGAAGCGGGGATCGGCGTCCGTCATCCCGACCGGGCCGAACAGCCGCTGGTCGAGGAAGGCGCGCATCGCCGCCTCCCGCTCCCCCGGCGTGGCATCGGGATCGCCGACGACGAGATCGCCGAGGATCCGAGCGACGATGTTCGTCGTGCCGGACGAGTAGCTCCAGACCGTGCCCGGCGGGTGCAGCAGGGGCTTGGCGGCGGCGTAGGCGGCGTGGTCCTTGCCACCGGAACCGAACAGCATGTCGATCACGTCGGACGATTCGCCGTCGACGTAGTCCTCGACGAACGCCAGCCCGGACCGCATCTCCAGGAGGTCGAGGAGGGTGATGGCCTCCTTCTCGGTGCCCTGCCACTCGGGCACCGGCGCCGGGTCGAGCGGGTCGATGCGGCCGTCGCCGACCAGGATGCCGAGGGCGGCATGGGTGATCGACTTGGCGACGCTCCACGAGATCAGCGGCACCTCCGCGGTGATCGGCGCCGGCTCGGCCTCGAACAGGTTGGGTGGGCGCACGCCGTAGCGCTCGAGCACGATCTCACCGTGCTGCTGCACGAGCAGGGCCAGGGTGACGCCCTCGTCGGCCGGCCGCTCGAGGATCTCGTCCGCCTCGCGCTGCCAGGCGTTCGAGCGACGTTGCGGCATCGGCGGCCGCGGCGTCCGTCATCCAGCCAGGGTAGGCGCCGATGGCGATTCCGGTGGCGGACGTACCGGTCGGTAGCGTCTCAACGCGTGACCGCGACCCCTGATCTGTCCGCTGCCGCCGACGCCGTGGGTCTGGCTGACGAGGTCATCGCCACCGCCGTCCGCCACCTCAACGACACCGGCGGTCCCGACGCCAGCCAGGTGTTCGCCTACGACCTCGCCCACGCTGCTTCGGCGGCCGCCACCGCCCGCGCCCTGCTCGACTACGGCGCCAAGGGCGACACCGAGGCGGCGATCGCCTGCGCCTTCGCGGCCGACATGATCCACGACCTGATCACCCGGCTGGCCGGCCGCGAGCAGGTGTGGGGCGTGGACACGGCGCCGCTGCGCGACGCTCATCCGTTCCTCGAGTCGTACCGCGATCCCGACTACCTCGCGGCGTTGGCCGAGACGCCGGGCGCCCGCCACCTCGACGACGACATGGAGCTGGTGCAGGACACGTTCCGCGCCTTCGCCAACAACGTCGTCGCCCCCCAGGCGGAGCACGTCCACCGCCGCAACGGCGACGTCCCGGAGGACGTCATCGGCGGCCTCGCCGAGATCGGCGCCTTCGGGCTGTCGGTGCCGGCCGAGTACGGCGGCTACAACGAGGGCGGCGACAGCGAGTACCTCGGCATGGTCGTCGCCACCGAGGAGCTGAGCCGGGCCAGCCTCGGCATCGGCGGCTCGCTGATCACACGACCCGAGATCCTCACCCGGGCGCTGGTGAAGGGCGGCACCGAGGAGCAGAAGCAGGAGTGGCTGCCCAAGCTGGCCACGGCCGAGGTGATGGTGGCCGTCGCCGTCACCGAGCCCGACTACGGCAGTGACGTCGCCGGGCTGAAGGTCACCGCCACCCCCGCAGACGGGGTCGACGGCACGCCGGGCTACGTCATCAACGGGGTCAAGACGTGGTGCACGTTCGCCGCCCGCGCCAACGTCCTCATGCTGCTGGCCCGCACCGATCCCGACCGCTCGATGTCGCACCGCGGCCTGCAGCCTGTTCATCGTGCCCAAGCCGCTCGGCGAGGGCCACGGGTTCGAGTTCACGCAGGACGGCGGGGCCGCCGACAAGGTCGGCAAGATGGAGGGCCGACCGATCGACACGATCGGCTACCGCGGCATGCACAGCTACGAGATCGCCCTCGAGGACTGGTGGGTGCCGGCGACGAACCTCATCGGCGAGGCCGACGGGCTCGGACGCGGCTTCTACTACCAGATGGAGGGCTTCGAGAACGGCCGGCTGCAGACCGCGGCCCGGGCGATCGGCGTGATGCAGGCGGCCTACGAGGAAGCGCTGGAGTACGCCCGCAACCGCAACGTGTTCGGCCAGAACATCGTCGACTACCAGCTCACGCGGGCCAAGCTCGGGCGGATGGCCGTGCTGATCCAGGCCGGGCGGCAGTTCATGTACCACGTCGCCACGCTGATGGCGAAGGGCCAGGGCGCGATGGAGGCGTCGATGGTCAAGGCCTACGTCTGCAAGGCGGCCGAGTGGGTCGACCCGCGAGGCGATGCAGATCCACGGCGGGTTCGGCTACGCCGAGGAGTACCGGGTCAGCCGCCTGTTCGTCGACGCCCGCGTCCTGTCGATCTTCGAAGGCGCCGACGAGACCCTGTGCCTCAAGGTGATCGCCCGCCGCCTGACGTGATGATGGCCTCGCTCCTCGAGGACTCGTCGCTCGGCTGTCTCGCTGCGGCTGGCGCCGCCCGGCCTCCGGCCGAACGCTCGACCTGACGTCAGGGGAGGAGCTCTGTCAGGTCCTTGATGCGGTCGAACGGGGCGCCGGGGTGGTCGTCGTGGGGATCGATGAGGATCGGCGTGCAGGCCGGCGGCGGTGGCGCCGCCGACGTCCATCGTCACCGAGTCGCCGACGTACGCGATGCGATCACGGGCGAGGCCGGGGAAGTGCACCTCGGCGTGGTCGAAGATCGCCGGGTCCGGCTTGGCCACGCCGACGACGGCGCTGTCGATGACGCACCGCACGGCCGTGCCGGGGCCGGCACCGACCTGGCAGACGCCGGAGCGCCGGAGCACCGCTTCGATCTGGCCCGACGCGTTGGACACCACGCCGAGCGGCATCCCCGCGGCGTCCAGCGCGGCGAGCGCCTTGAGGCTCTCGGGGATCGGCCACCGCCACAGCAGGGCCGTCCGGGTGCGTCCCAGCGTGGTCGCGGCCTCCTCGACGTCGTCGGACGCGACACCGACCGACGCGACGTAGGCGCGGTCGTACTCGTGCCAGTCGCGCTCCTCGGCGCCCTGCGCCGACTTCGCCGCCATCGCCGCGTAGTGGGCGCGGCGGTGGCGGTCGATGTCGGTGGTGGCCCCGTAGTACGCGAGCAGCGGCCCGAGCACCTCGGGGTCGGGCAGGACGAGCACGCCGCCGGCGTCGAGCCAGATGGCGTCGAAGCGTGGCATCAGCCGCCTTGACCGAGGTCGATCTCGCAGGTCTCGGCGATGTCGGGGAGCCGCTGCAGATCGAGCTTGCCGCCCAGCTCGTCGATCACGCAGTCGATCTGATCGTCGGTGATGTTCGGGAGCGCCCCGCGCAGGATCTGCTCGAGCAGCGCGGACGGCACCGAGATGCCCGTCGGGAGGTTGGGGATCGAGATGCCCGGACAGGTCGGGGATCGAGATCCCTGACAGCACCGACCCGATGTTCTCCGGGATCGTGATGCCGCCGGGCAGGGTGAAGTCCGACGGCAGCGAGATGTCCGGGATGGTGATGTCGGGGAGCGAGATCTCGATCGAACCCTCGGTCTCCGGCTCGGCGGTCGTCGTGACCGAACCGGGCTCGGTCGAGACGCTGTCGTCGTCGTCGCCACATGACATGAGGCCGAGGGCGAGGACGGCGGGGAGGGCGACGATCAGGGCACGCTTCATACGAGTGGCTCCTTCAGGGGTTCACGAGCCAACGAGGCTAGCGAGCACTGCTCGCGCGACCTGGTCGGCCTCGTTGTTCAGTGACAATCGACGTTCTGTCCACCTCATCGGGTATCGAATATCCTGCGGCCATGACGGTGACACCGACGGCCGCGGAAACGACCCACTCGCAGGCGTACCTCGACGATCGGGCCCACGTCTTCCACTCGTGGTCGGCGCAGGCGGCCCTCGATCCGCTCGTCGTCGTCGGCGCCGAGGGCTCCCGGTTCTGGGACGACCAGGGCAACCGCTACCTCGACTTCGCCAGCCAGCTCGTCAACGCCAACATCGGCCACCAGCACCCGAAGCTGGTCGCCGCCATCAAGGAGCAGGCCGACGTGCTGTGCACGATCGCTCCGTTCCACGCCAACCCGGCCCGCAGCGAGGCGGCGCGACTGATCAGCGAGCTGGCGCCCGGCGACCTGGAGATGGTGTTCTTCACCAACGGCGGGGCCGAGGCCACGGAGAACGCGATGCGCATGGCCCGCCTGCACACCGGCCGCAACAAGGTCCTCACGACGTACCGCAGCTACCACGGCGGAACGGCCGCGGCGATCACCATGACGGGCGATCCACGGCGGTGGGCCAGCGAGCCCGGGACGCCCGGGATGGTCAAGTTCTGGGGCCCGTACACCTACCGCTCGGCGTTCCACTCGACGAACGATGCCGAGGAGTGCGAGCGGGCGCTGGGCCACCTCGCCGACGTGCTGATGGTCGAGGGAGCCCAGAACGTCGCGGCCATCGTGCTCGAGACGGTGGTCGGCACGAACGGGATCCTCGTGCCGCCCGACGGCTACCTGCAGGGCGTGCGCGACCTGTGCGACCAGCACGGCATCGTGATGATCGCCGACGAGGTGATGGCCGGGTTCGGGCGGTGCGGTGAGTGGTTCGCGGTCGACCACTGGAACGTCGCCCCCGACCTCATCTGCTTCGCCAAGGGCGTCAACTCCGGCTACGTGCCGCTGGGCGGCGTCATCATCAGCCGGCGCATCGCCGACACGTTCGCCGACCGCCCGTACCCCGGCGGGTTGACGTACTCCGGGCACCCGCTGGCGTGCGCCTCGGCCGTGGCCAGCATCAACATCTTCAAGGAGGAGGGCATCATCGAGCATGCCCGCCACCTGGGCACCGACGTGATCGGGCCGGCACTGGCCGAGATCGCCGAGCGGCACCGGTCGGTCGGCGAGGTCCGCGGCCTCGGCGTGTTCTGGGCCATCGAGCTGGTCAAGGACCGCCGGACCCGCGAGCCGCTCGTGCCGTACAACGCCGCCGGCCCGGCGGCGGCGCCGATGAACGAGCTCGCGGCCGCCTGCAAGCAGCGCGGCCTGTGGCCGTTCACCCACTTCAACCGGATGCACGTCGTCCCGCCGATCACGACGTCCGACGACGAGGTCCGCGAGGGCCTGGCGATCATCGACGACGCCCTGTCCGTCGCCGACGCCCACGCCACGTCCTGACCATCCGAGGGTTTCGTGCGGGGGCCACCCGCAGCAGACCCTCCGATGCACTGAAACCCTCGGATGGCGGTTGACTCGGGGCCGTGCGTCGGCTCTTCCATCGGGACCAACCGGGGCTGCCCGAGGGCTGGCAGGACATCCTCGCCGCCCGCTCGGCGCAGTGGGGCCTGCTCGCACCCGACGAACGGACCCGCCTCGGCGAGATCGCCGACGAGCTGCTGCGCACGAAGCGCTTCGAGGCCGCCCGTGGGTTCGAGATCACCGACGAGGTGCGCACGCTGATCGCCGGCCACGCCGCGCTGCTCGTGCTCGGCCTCGACGAGTCGGCCTACGACGGTGTCGGGACGATCGTGGTGCGCAGTCGGGCGATGACCCGCACGGCGCCGATGGCCGGGCCCGCCCGCGGCGTGCTGATGGAGGCGCCCGGCGCGGTCGACGGCGAGGCCCACGCCAGCGACGGCCCGATCATGCTCGTGTGGTCGTCGGCCCGGCGCGAGGCGGCCAACCCGAGCTGGGGACGCGACGTCGTGCTGCACGAGTTCAGCCACAAGCTCGACATGGCCGACGGCACGATGGACGGCACCCCGCCGATCGCCGACGACGCGCTGCGCGCTCGATGGGTCGCCGTGCTGACGGCCGAGTACCAGGGCGTGCGCACCGGGGCCGACGGCTGGCTGCGCTCGTACGCCGGCACCAACCCGGCCGAGTTCTTCGCCGTCGCGACCGAGGCGTTCTTCACGATGCCGGTGGCGATGCAGCACGACAAGCCGGCGCTCTACGACGTCCTGGCGAGCTACTACCGCCAGGACCCGGCGGCGCGAGTGCACGCCGCGCTCAGCCGCCAGCAGCAACCGTCAGGCTGAGTCAGGCTGGTAGCGCCGGGCCGGGGTGCCCGGCGGGTTGCGGACCCCGGGCACGGCATCGGGGTTGACGACGCACACCTCGGCTTCGAGCCCATCTGGATCCCGGAAGAACAGGCTGAGCAGGTGGCCGAAGTCGGTGACGAAGCCGTCCGAGGCGCCGCGCGCCATGAGGCGATCGCGGACTTCGTCGAACGTCTCGATCGAGCCGGCCTCGAGGGCGAGGTGATCGAGGCGACCCCGACCGAACATCGGCACCTGGCGGTCGGCCTCGGTGTTCCCGGCCATCTCGAACACGTTGAGCTCGGCGGACGGACCGATCCAGACGATGGTCATCCGGAAGCCGTCCTGCTCCTGGATCGACTCGGCCGTCGCTTCGAACACCCCGCCGTAGAACTCGATGAAGCGGTCGGTGTCGTTCGTCAGCACGGCCACGTGGTTGATCCCGCTCAGCAGCACAGCGGAAGTCTCGCGCTCCGCGGAACCGCCGGCGGCAGCGCCCGTCAAGAGGGAGCCGCGGCAGCGGCGCCGGCCCGGGCTGCGGTCGACGTCCTGCTGCGCGATCGACCGTCCTCCTGATGGACGAGGTCTGTGGGAGCGAACATGCGCTACATCGACCTATTCGCTCCCACAGAACGACTGAGCGCGGCCGCGCGGCTCGCCGCTCCGCAGCACCGAACCACATCCGGCCGCTGGATCTACAGGCCGACGGGGTGGGCGTCGGCGGGGATCGGGCCGAAGACGTCGGTGAGGTCGCGGGCGGGCGCCGGTTGGGTCGTCAGGTCGGCGCGGCGGATGCGGTCGATGCGGAACCAGCGGCCGGCCCGGCGCCATCGGCACCACGCCATCAGGTACCAGTGGCCACGGGTGTTGGCGAACCCCAGCGGCTCGACCGGCCGCCGCCGGCTCTCGTCGCCATCGCCGTCGACGTAGTCGATGACGACCACCACCTGGCGGGCGACGGCCTCCTCGACGGTGCGCATCGCCCCGGAGGACCGCGCCGGCGAGCCGCGCGTCCACACCCGTCCGGCGAGCGACGCGGCGCCCCGCCGTCCACCGGGCACCATCGCGTCGAGCACCTTGGCCAGCGCCCGCCGCCCCTCCGCGGCGTACGGGGCGTCGCCCTGCGCCGACATCAGGGTGGCGATGGCGATCGCCTCGGCCGGCGTGAAGGCGATCGGCGCCAGCGTCACGGCGGGATCGATGCGATACCCGCCGCCCGGTCCGCCGGTGCCGGCGATCGGGCGACCCGCCTCCTGCAGTGCGGTGACGTCGCGCTTGATCGTGCGCGTCGACACCTCGAAGCGGTCGGCCAGCCAGGTGCTCGTCCGACCCTCCTCACCAGCCAGGCGCAGCGCCTCGGCGATGGCGTAGAGGCGGTCGGTGCGGTTCACGGATCGCTCGGAGACGGTGACACCACGGTGTCACCCTATGCGGCCCACGCTGTCACCATGGATGCCCAGACGATCACCCTCCCCGACGGCCGCACGGTGGCCTACGACGTCATCGGCCCCGACGACGGGCCGGTCGTCGTGCTGCACCACGCGGCGCCCGGCTCGCGCCGCTTCGATCCCGACCCGGCGGCGACGGCCGCTGCCGGCGTGCGCCTGGTCACCATCGACCGCCCCGGCTACGGCGGGTCCGACCCCCTGCCAGGCGGGACCGTCCCGACGATCCCGACGTACGCCGCCGACGCGGCGGCCGTCCTCGACCACCTCCACGTGACGGACGCCGTCGTCGCCGGATGGTCGGCGGGCGGGCGGATCGCCGCCGCGCTCGCCGCCACCCGTCCCGACCTCGCGACCGCGCTCTTCCTCATCGGCGCCCCGGCACCCGACGACGACGTGCCGTGGGTCGACGACGCCTATCGCCCGGCGATCGCGGCGATGCGCGCCGCCCCGGCCGATGCCGTCGAGTTGATGGTCGCCAACCTCAGCGCGGCGCAGCAGGGTGGACAGGACGCCGCCGACGACGCCACGGCGCTGCTGACCGCCGGACCGGCCGACGAGGCGGTGCTCGCAGCCGACGCCGCACTGCGCGAGCGCGTCATCGCGATGCTCGGCGAGGCGATGGCGCAGGGGCCCATCGGCGTCGCCGCCGACGTCGTCTCGTACACGGTCGCCGATTGGGGGTTCGACCCGGCCTCGATCGGTGCCCCGACGACGTGCATCTACGGCGCTGCCGACCGCCTCGTGCCGCCGGCCCATGGCGAGTGGTGGGCGGCTCGCATCCCCGAAGCCCGGGTCGAGGTCGTCGACGGAGCCGGCCACCTCGTCGTCGTACCGGCCTGGCCGCGGGTCCTCGCCGCGGCCAGGCCGGTCTGACACGTCAGGCCGTCACTGGTGCACCCTGACGAGATGCGACGCGGTGCTGTCGGCCATGGTGCACCAGTGACGGAGCGACCGCGCTGCTGGACCTCGCTCGAAGACTCGCTCGGTCATGACCCGCCTGGCTCGAGGGTGACCTCGATCGGCTTGAAGTCGGCGCCCTTGGTGTCGGCGTCGGGGATCAGCTTCAGGGCCGCCTCGACGATGTCGTTGGTGTAGGCCCCTTCGGTCGGCGCCTTGGTCAGCACCGTCTTGCCCTCGAGGTTCGGCGTGCCCTGGGCGATCTCGACGCTGCGATCCCACGCCGCCTTGTCGATCGTCCCGATGCCCGCCGTCGACGGCCAGATCAGCTTGTTGACCTCGTTCATCTGCCACAGCTGGTGGCTGGCGCCGAGCTGGGTCCCGGCGGCGACGACGATGTCGCGGCACTTCTCGGCGTTGTCCCGGCAGTACATCCAGCCCTGCAGCGAGGCGGCGACGAAGCGGGTGGCGATGTCCTTGTACTCGGGGTCGTTCGCCAGCTTGTCGCCGTCGGCCCAGATGGCGTCCTGCAGCATGCCGACGCCCTCGTCCTCGTAGGAGATGACGTTGAGGTCGGCCGGCTTGTAGAGCTTGCCGGTCTCCGGGTTCTCCGACTCGAGGACCTGGGCGTACTCGTTGTACGTCATCGCCTCGGCGACGTCGATGTCGCCCGAGAGCAGGCCGAGCATGTTGAACTCCTGCGACACCAGGCTCACGTCCTTGGTCGGGTCGAGGCTCTCCTTCTTCAGCGCGGCGAAGATCTCGTACTCGTTGCCGAAGCCCCAGTTGCCGACGTTCTTGCCCTTGTAGTCGGCGACCTTCGTGATGTTGGCCGGCTTGAAGGACACGCCGAGCGTGCCCGACCGGCCGAAGATCTGGGCGATGTCGACGATGTTGGCGCCGGCCTCGCGGGTGGCGAGGGCCTTGGGCACCCAGCGCGATGGCGAAGTCGACGTCACCGTTGGCGAGCTGCACCTGCGGCGTGACGTCCGGCGGGTTCTCGATCAGCGTCACGTCGAGGCACTTGTCCTCGAAGAAGCCCTGGTCCTTGGCGGCGTAGTAGCCGGCGAACTGCGCCTGCGCCACCCATTGCAGCTGCAACTTGATCGGGTCGGCCGTGGTGCAGTCGACCGGCGCCACGGTGTCGCCCGACGTCGTCTCGGTGCCACCCTTGGTGGTCTCGGTGCCGCCCTCGGTGGTGGCCGTCGTGTCCTCGCTGGCCGCCGTCGTCGTGGCCGCCGCCCCGGCGGTCGTCGCCGACGCGGCGGTCGTCGCGCTGCCGCTGTCGTCGTCGTCACCGCAAGCGGCAACGATCAGCGTGAAGACGGCGAGGCCGGCGACGATCGTGGTCGCCCGCCGTCTGGGACTGCTCCTCATGTGGCTCCTCATGTGGGTCCTCCCCCGGGGCTGGCGCCCCTCTGGTGTGTGGTGATGCTCTCCAACAGGATGGAGACCAGGTAGAAGATCAGCCCGAGCAGGCAGGCGCCGAGCACGTAGGCCCACGCCAGGGCGTTCTTCGAGGTCGACAGGTTCGACGTGATGCGGAACCCGAGGCCGGTCTGCGGACCGCCGAAGTACTCGGCGACGAAGGCGACGATCACGGCGTTCGGGGCGGCGATGCGGATCGCGGTGAAGAGGTACGGGATGGCGCTCGGGATGCGCGCCTTGCTCAGGACTTGCACCGGCGTGGCGGCATACGACCGCAGCAGCTCGAGGTGGGTGGCCTCGACCTGGCGCAGGCCGCGAGCCACGTTGATCAGGACGATGAAGTACACGACGAGCGTGACCATGATCCGCCGCGGGATCTCCGACGTGATGGCGAACATGTTGTTGAACACCGACACGAGCACGATGATCGGGATCGCGTTCAGCGCGATGGCCAACGGGTTGAGCATGTCGTTGAGCAGCCGGAACCGCATCAGCAGGAAGCTCATGGCGACGCCGAGCACGGTGCCGGCCACGAGGCCGACGAGGGCGTTGCGCCCGGACACGACGGCTGCGTCGCGCACCAGGCTGAAGTTGTCGACGAACTGCGTCCAGACGTCCGACGGCTTGGGGAGGAAGTACGGCTTCCACCCGAAGACGACGACGGCCAGCTCCCACAGCGTGAGGAAGGCGATGCCGAACACGACCGGCGGCCACACGGCCCGCACCACCCTTCGTGCCCGCGACGCCATCAGCGGTCCTCGATGCCGCTGCGAGCTCATCGACCTCGTGGCCGCGCAGCGCCTCGCGCACCTCGGTGACCTTCTTGTAGAAGGCGTCGTCCTCACGGGTGTCGGTGTCGCGGTGACCGCCGAGGCCGATGTCGATGACGTGGGTGATGCGCCCGGGCCGCGGCGACATCACGACGACGCGGTCCGACAGGTAGACGGCCTCGGGGATCGAGTGGGTGACGAACACGACGCTCGTCGACGTCTCGGCGCAGATCCGCAGCAGCTCGGACTGCATGTGCTCGCGCGTCATCTCGTCGAGGGCGCCGAACGGCTCGTCCATCAGCAGCAGCGCGGGGTGGGCGGCGAGGGCGCGGGCGATGGCCACGCGCTGCTGCATCCCGCCCGACAGCTGCCACGGGCGGTGCTCGGCGAAGTCGCCGAGCTTGACGAGCTGCAGCATCTCCATCGCCCGCTGCCGGCGCTTGGACTTGTCCCAACCCTTCAGCTCCAGCGGCAGCTCGACGTTCTTGACGACGCTGCGCCAGTCGAACAGCCCGGCCTGCTGGAAGGCCATGCCGTACTCCTGGTCGAGCCGGGCCCGATCGGCCGACTTCCCGTTGACCGTGATCGCCCCTGTGCTCGGCTCGATGAGGTTGGCGATCAGGCGCAGCAACGTCGACTTGCCGCAGCCTGACGGTCCGATCAGGCTCACGAACTCGCCGGCGGCGACCGTCAGGTCGACCTCCACGATCGCGTCGACCTGGCGCGTCGTACCCGGGTTGAAGACCTTCGACGCCGTCTCGACCACGACCGCCGGCTCGCTCATCAAGCCTCCTCTGCCGGGCGCGGTCGGTTGCGCATCAGCACATGATCGACGATGGCGACGACGCCTGCCATCGCCAGTCCGACGATCGCCGCGCCGAAGATCGCCGGGTAGACCTTGGCCGGGGCCGCCGTCGACTGGCGGGAGTACTCGAGGATGAGGCGGCCGATGCCGTTGCGGGCGGCCGTCGAGATCTCGGCCACGACCACGCCGATCACGGCGCCGGCGGCGGCCAGCTTGAGCGCCGGCACGAGGAACGGCACGGCGCTCGGGAAGCGCAGGGCGCGCATCGTCTGCCCGCCCGTCGCGGCGAAGCTGCGCATCAGCTCGAGGGACGTGGCCGGCGCCGACTCCAACCCCCGCAGCGCCCCGACGGCGACCGGGAAGAAGGCGAGGAAGGCGCCGAGGATCGTCACCGACAGCCACCGCGGCCACTCCCACCCACCGAGCTCGAGCTTGCCGCCCCAGCTGACGACGAGCGGGGCGAGGGCGATCAGCGGCACGGTCTGGGAGACGACGAGGTACGGCAGCAGGCCCCGCCGCACGATGCCGAAGCGGGCCATCACCGTGGCCAGCCCGATCCCGATCGCACTGCCGAGCACGAAGCCGGCGACGGCCAACCGGAACGAGTACCAGGACGCGTCGAGGACGACCTGCCAGATGTGGCGGTCGGACTGGCTGTTCTCGGTCTCGGTCAGCGCCTTGCCCATCTCCCACACGTGGGGCATCGCGGTGTCGTTGGCCCGCGGCAGGATGCGCATGCCGATCAGCTGGCCGCCGTCCTCCGGGCCGATCAACTTGTAGAGCTCCCACGCCGCCGCCACGAGGACGAGGGCGAGGAGGAACAGCGCGGCCTTGCGGATCACGTCTTGGCGGCGGAGGTCTCGGTGAGGGCGGGGATGACGTGCTCGCCGTAGGCCTGGAGGGTGGCGTCCTTGCCGTCGTGCTGGAGGTACACGGCGAACTGGTCGACGCCGAGGTCGCGCAGCTCGTGCAATCGGCGCAGGTGCTCGTCGACCGGGCCGAGGAGGCAGAAGCGGTCGACGATCTCGTCGGGCACGAAGGCGGCGTGGGTGTTGCCGGCCTGGCCGTGCTGGTTGTAGTCGTAGCCCTCGCGGCCCTTGATGTAGTCGGTGAGGGCCGCTGGCACGTCGGACTGGTCGCCGTAGCGGCCGACGATGTCGGCGACGTGGTTGCCGACCATGCCGCCGAACCAGCGGCACTGATCGCGCTGGTAGGGCACGTCGTCGCCGACGTAGGCCGGGGCCGCGACGCAGATCGTGATCTCGTCAGGGTCCCGACCCACGCGCTCCGCCCCTTCCCTCACCGCAGCGATCGTCCACGCCGTGATCTGCGGGTCGGCGAGCTGGAGGATGAAGCCGTCACCGACCTCACCGGTCAGGGCCAGGGCCTTGGGGCCGTAGCCGGCGACCCACATCTCGAGCTCGCTGCGCGCCGCCCACGGGAACGTGATCGTCGAGCCGTTGTACTCGGCACTGCGGCCGTTGGCCAGCTCGCGGATGACGTGGATCGACTCCCGCAGCGTGGCCATCGTGACCGGCCGACCGTTCGTGACGCGAACGGCCGAGTCGCCGCGGCCGATGCCACACACCGTGCGGTTGCCGTACATCTCGTTCAGCGTGGCGAACACGCTGGCGGTGACGGTCCAGTCGCGCGTCGCCGGGTTGGTGACCATCGGGCCGACGATGATGTTGCGCGTCTCGTCGAGGATCTTGCTGTAGATGACGTACGGCTCCTGCCACAGGATGTGGCTGTCGAACGTCCACACGTGGGTGAACCCGTACGTCTCGGCCCGTTTGGCCAGATCGACGACGCGCGCGCTCGGCGGCGTGGTCTGGAGGACGAGCCCGATGTCCATGGATGATCAGCGCGTCGTGGGGAAGCCGAGGTCGACGGACGACGTGTGCGGGTCGGGCCACCGGCTCGTGACGACCTTGCCGCGGGTGTAGAAGTTGACGCCCTCTGGGCCGTACATGTGGGTGTCACCGAACAGGCTGGCCTTCCAGCCGCCGAAGCTGTAGTAGCTGACCGGGACGGGGATCGGCACGTTGACGCCGATCATCCCGACGTTGGCATCCCACTGGAACTGGCGAGCGGCGCCACCATCCCGGGTGAAGATGGCGGTGCCGTTGCCGTACGGGTTGGCGTTGATCAGCGCCACGCCGTCGTCGTACGACGCCACTCGCGTCACCGACAACACCGGGCCGAAGATCTCGTCCTGGTACGCCTTCATGCTCGGCGTCACGCCATCGAGCAGCGTCGGGTTCAGGAAGAAGCCATCGGCCGGGAGGCCATCGCGCCCATCCACGACGACCTTCGCCCCGGCCTCCGAGGCCCCGTCCACGTAGCCGCGCACCTTGTCCCGGTGCTCGCCACTGACCAGCGGGCCCATCTCGGCGTCGGGCTCGGTGCCCGGGCCGACCTTGATCGACGGGATCCGTTCGGCGATCTTGCCGACCAGCTCGTCGGCGATCGAGTCGACGGCCAGCACGACGCTGATCGCCATGCAGCGCTCCCCCGCCGAGCCGTAGCCGGCCGAGATGGCGGCGTCGGCAGCCGCGTCGAGGTCGGCGTCGGGCAGCACCAGCATGTGGTTCTTGGCCCCGCCGAGGGCTTGCACCCGCTTGCCGTTGGCGGTCCCCGTCTCGTAGATGTACTTGGCGATCGGCGTCGACCCGACGAAGCTCACCGCCTCGACGTCCGGGTGCTCGAGGAGGCGGTCGACGGCCACCTTGTCGCCCTGCACGACGTTGAAGCACCCGGCCGGCAGCCCGGCCTTGGCGAGCAACTCGGCGAGGAGCAGCGACACCGACGGGTCCTTCTCGCTCGGCTTGAGCACGAACGTGTTGCCGCACGCCAGCGCGTTGGCGAACATCCACATCGGCACCATCGCCGGGAAGTTGAACGGCGTGATCCCGGCCACGACGCCGAGCGGCTGGCGGATCGAGTACACGTCGACGCCGGTCGAGACCTGCTCGCTGTAACCGCCCTTCAACAGGTGGGGGATGCCGGTGGCGAACTCGACGTTCTCGAGGCCGCGGGCGACCTCACCCAACGCGTCCGACAGCACCTTGCCGTGCTCGGCCGTCACGAGCGAGGCGATCTCCTTGCGGTTGGCATCGATCAGCTCGCGCAGGTGGAACATCACCTCGGCCCGACGCCCGAGCCCGGTGGCCCGCCAGCCGTCAGCAGCCGCCTTGGCGGAGGCAACGGCGGCGTCGACCTCGGCGACGCTGGCGAAGTCGACGCTCGCCGCTTGCTCCCCCGTTGCCGGGTTGAACACCCGGCCCGAACTCCCCGACGTGCCCTCGACGACCGCGCCGTCGATCCAGTGGCTGATCCTGTTCATGCGTTGCTCCTCGATCCTCAGACCAGGTACTGGGACAGGCCGCGCTTGATGTACTGGCCGTGTCCCTTGGCGCCCTTGAACGTGTCGTCTTCGACGATGACGCGGCCGCGGCTGAGCACGGTGTCGACCTTGCCGTCGATCTCGAAGCCCTCCCACGCCGAGTGGTCCATGTTCATGTGATGCTTTCCATTCACACCGATCGACGTGTGCCCGTTGGGGTCCCACACGAGGATGTCGGCATCGGCGCCGGGGGCGATGATCCCCTTGCGCGGGAACATGCCGAACATCCGCGCCGGCGTGGTGCAGCACGTCTCGACCCAGCGCTCGAGCGTCAGCTCGCCGGCCACGACGCCCTGGTAGAGCAGCTCCATGCGGTGCTCGACGGAGCCGATGCCGTTGGGGATCTTGGAGAAGTCGCCGATGCCCATCTCCTTCTGCTCCTTCATGCAGAAGGGGCAGTGGTCGGTCGAGACGACGGCGAGCTCGTTCATCCGCAGGCCCTTCCAGAGGTCGGCCTGGTGGTGCTCGTGCTTCGTGCGCAGCGGCGTCGAGCAGACCCACTTGGCGCCCTCGAAGCCGGGCTGGGCGAGCTGGTCCTCGAGCGACAGGTAGAGGTACTGCGGGCACGTCTCGGCGAACACGTTGCCGCCGGCGTGGCGAGCCCGGGCGACCTCCTCGAGCGCCTCGGACGCCGACATGTGCACGATGTACAGCGGCACGTTGCCGGCGACCTTGGCCAGCTGGATCGCCCGGTGCGTCGCCTCGCCCTCGAGCTCGGCCGGCCGGGTGAGCGAGTGGTACTTCGGGTCGGTCTCACCGCGGGCCAGCGCCTGGCCGACCAGGACGTCGATGGCGATGCCGTTCTCGGCGTGCATCATGATCATCGCCCCGGACTCGTTGGCCGTCTGCATCGCCCGCAGGATCTGGCCGTCGTCGGAGTAGAGGACGCCGGGGTAGGCCATGAACAGCTTGAAGCTGGTGATGCCCTCGTTGTCGACGAGGTACGTCATCGCCTTGAGCGACTCCTCGTCGACGCCGCCGATGATCTGGTGGAAGGCGTAGTCGATGGCGCAGTTGCCGTCGGCCTTGTCGTGCCAGCGCCCGAGGGCGTCCTGCACGCTGCCGCCGGTGTTCTGCACCGCGAAGTCGACGATCGTCGTGATGCCGCCCCACGCCGCGGCGATCGTGCCGGTCTCGAACGTGTCGCTCGACTCGGTGCCGCCGAACGGCATCTCCATGTGGGTGTGCACGTCGACGCCACCGGGCACGACGTACTTGCCGGTGGCATCGATCGTCGTGTCGGCGACGACCCCGAGGGCATCCGCCTGCCCGGGGGCCAGGACCGCCGCGATCGTCTCACCGTCGATCAGCACGTCGCCCGCCGTGCGGCCGCTGGGGCTGACGACGGTGCCGCCCGAGATCAGTGTCTTCATGCTTCGACGAGCTCTCCGTATGCATCGGGGCGGCGGTCGCGGTAGAAGGCCCACCGGTCACGCACCAGCTTGATCAGGTCCATGTCGAGGTCGCGGACGACCAGCTCCGGCTTGTAGGCATCGCCGACGTCCCCGACGAACTTGCCCTCCGGGTCGACGAAGTAGCTCTGCCCGTAGAAGTCGTCGTCGCCGATGTCGGCCTCGATGCCGACCCGGTTGATGGCGCCGACGTAGTACATGTTCGCGACGGCCGCCGCCGGCTGCTCGACGCGCCAGATGTACTCGCTCAGGCCGCGGCTGGTGGCCGACGGGTTGAACACGATCTCGGCGCCGTTGAGGCCGAGCGCCCGCCAGCCCTCGGGGAAGTGGCGGTCGTAGCAGATGTAGACGCCGACCTTGCCGACCGCGGTGTCGAAGATCGGGTACCCGCCATTGCCGGGGCGGAAGTAGAACTTCTCCCAGAAGCCCTTGGTCTGGGGGATGTGCTGCTTGCGGAACTTGCCGAGGTAGCTGCCATCGGCGTCGATCACGGCGGCCGTGTTGTAGTACACGCCGGCCTGCACGTGCTCGTACATCGGCAGGACCATCACCATGCCGAGCTCCTTGGCGACGGACATGAAGCGCTGCGTCGTCGGTCCGTCGGGGATCAGCTCGGTGTACTCGTAGTACTTGGTGTCCTGGACCTGGCAGAAGTACGGGCCGTAGAAGAGCTCCTGGAAGCAGACGACCTGGGCCCCGGCGTCGGCGGCCTCGCGAGCCGCCTCCTCGTGCTTGTCGATCATGGCGTCCTTGGTGCCGGCCCAATCGGTCTGCAGCAAGGCGGCTCGGACGGTGTTGGCCATGGCCCAAACGTAATGTCACCCCAGGTGCTGGACAATAGATCGATTGTTACCGTACATTGCGTTCACGAACGCTTCATCAAGCTGCTCGTTGCTCGCTCGGGGACTCGCTCGGCTCACACAGCCTGCCGCGTCCCTGGATCGGGTGATGGCTGATGCTCGATGACATCGTCGCCGGCGTGGCGGCCGATGCCGGCACGGTCGGTGACGCCCGCAGCGCCCGGCGCATCGCCGCCGTGATCGGGCGCATGATCACCGCCGGCGAGCTCCCGGTCGGCACCCGCCTGCCGACGGTGCGCGAGCTGTCGGCCCGCCTCGGGGTCTCGCCGACCACGGTCAGCGAGGCGTGGCGCAGCCTCGCCGACGTCGGCGCCATCGAGGCCCGCGGCCGCAACGGCACCTACGTCCGCCCGCCGACCGGACCCGGTGGGCCGCGGCGCTACCGCCGCATCACGGAGGGACCCGGGCACTTCGAGCTCGACCTGTCGTCGGGCACCCCCGACCCGTCGCTGCTGCCCGATCTGGGCCCGATCGTGTCACGCGTCGGGAAGCAGTCGCTGACGTCGAGCTACCTCGATCATCCGGTGCTGCCGGCGCTCGAGGAGGAGCTGCGGCGCTCGTGGCCGTTCGAGCCCGAGGCGATCACCGTCGTCGACGGCGCGATGGACGCCCTCGACCGCGTCGCCCAGGTCGTGTTGCGCCTCGGCGATCGCGTCGTCGTCGAGCACCCCGGGTTCCCGCCCCTGCTCGACCTCCTCGATCAGCTCGGCTGCGCGATCGTTCCCGTCGACGTGGACGACGACGGGCCGTCGGTCGCCGGGCTACGCGATGCCCTCGACCACGGCGCCGTGCGGGCCCTTTTCGTGCAGCCGCGGGCCCACAACCCGGCCGGCATCCGGCTCACCGCACGGCGAGCGCGCGCCCTCGCCGAACTGCTCGCCGCCACGGACACCATCGTCGTCGAGGACGACCACGCCAACGACATCTCGGCGGCGGAGCTGGTCAGCCTGGGCGCGTTCATCCCCGGGCGCACCGTGCACATCCGGAGCTACTCCAAGAGCCACGGCCCGGATCTGCGCCTCGCCGCCGTGGGCGGCGCCGGTGAGGTCGTCACCGCGGTGGCCAACCGCCGGCGACTCGGCCCCGGATGGTCGAGTCGCATCCTGCAGGCGCTGCTGCTGGAGCTGCTGCAGGATCCGGCGACCCCGGAGGTGATGGCCAGGGCGCGCGCGGCGTACGGGCGCCGGCGGGCGATCGTGTCGGACGCCCTCGGTGCCGCGGGCGTCGCGGTCAGCGGGCGCGACGGCATCAACCTGTGGATGCGGGTCGCCAACGAGCGCTCGGCGGTGGTCGCGCTGGCGACGCGCGGCATCGGCGTGGCGCCTGGCGAACCGTTCCTCGTGCGACCCGACGACGATCACCTCCGAGTCACCGTCGGGCTGATCACCGGACCCGACGACCACGTGGCCATCGTCGCCGATCACCTCGCCCACGCCGCCACCCGCCTCCTGACCCGCCAGGCCCACCACCGCTGAAATCCCCGAACGTCGGCGTGGCGGACGGATCCCGTCCGCCCGCCGAACAGTTGGGTAATGGAATCCGGCCACTAGTCCGGCACGCGACGCGGGCCGCGGTGGCGGCGCCCGAAGCGGTGACCTGGAGGGGGTGGCGCGTCACGGTGAGCACGTCAGAACCAGGTTCCGCCGTCGAAGTACTTCTGCCAGAGCTGGCCGTCGACGCCGCGGACGAACGTGTCGAGGCGTCCCGGCGACCAGCTCTCCACTGCCGGCGCCGCGGTGAGCGTGCCGCCCAGTGACTCCCACTCGGACCAGCGGCCGTCGAACCACATGTGCCACTGCTGATCGTCCGGCCTGGTCCGGGCCAAGATGTCCAGCCGTCCTCGACCCCACGTGGTCGCACCGGGCCCATCGACGAGAACGCCACCCAGCCCTTCCCATCCGGACCAGCCGCCGTCGAACCACTGATGCACCAGCTGCGCGTCCGGTCCACGTGCGAAGATGTCGAGGCGACCGTCTGACCAACTTGTCGCGGCGGGCGACGAGGCGAGAACGCCGCCCAGCGGCTCCCAACCGGACCAGCCACCGTTGAACCACAGATGCCACGACTGGTTGTCCGTCCCTCGGACGAACACATCGAGGCGCCCCGGCGCCCGAGCTCGCGACCGTTGGCGGCGCCGACGAGGACGCGCGCCAAAGGCTCCCATCCCGACCAGCCATGGTCATCGAACCACCGATGCCACAACTGTGCATCAGGACCAGCGCGAAGAAGTCGAGGCGGCCCGCAGCCCAACTTGCGGCCGCGGGCGACGAGGCGATGGCACCGCCGAGCGGCTCCCAACGGACCAGCCAGCTGCGAACAACTGATGCCACAACTGATCGTCCGTCCCGCGGATGAACACGTCGAGCGCCGGGGCGCCCAGCTCGATATCGCGGGCTCATCGACGATCACCACGCCACCGAGCGGTACGTGCGGTGCATCCGCGACCGGGTTGAAGGTGATGTCTGCAATGGCGATCGGCGAGTCCTGGGTCAGCACCGACACGTTGGTGGTGCCGGGTGGCAGCGGGAACCCAAGCGTCGTGCTCTGCCCTGCCGGCACGGACACGGGGGCCGGCGACACCGCGCTCGTCCACTGAACACGATGGTGAACGAGGTCTCGCCGAGCGCCCGACGGGTGACGAGCTACGACGTGATGTCGACGATGCCGCCCGTCGCCGTCGGTGCGCCACCGCGATGGTGGCCGTCGAGGCGAGCGGCGGGCGCTTCGACCCCCACCTGAACGTCGAGATGCCGTCGGAGACGTTGACGTCGTCGACGTAGCTAGCCCCCGGCGACGCCGCCGCCCAGCCCGAGATGGATCCGCCCCCAGGCACCGTCCGGATAGTGCGCCGCGAACTCGGTCAGCGTGCACGGGGCCGCCTGCGCGGAGAACCCCGGGTCGTCGGTCTGGACGATCTGCCACACCAACGACGTGGGCCGCAACGCCCAGGTCTGCCAGACGTCGCCGTCGGCGGCGTCGGCTGGTTGCTCGGCTCGAAGTTGATCGTGGTGAACCCCGCCGACAGGAGAGGTGCCGCGGCGTTGAACAGCTGGTACCCGACGATCTTGAGCACGCCGAGCGACGGACCTGTGTGGCGCTCGTCGTGAAGGTGGAGAGCGATCCGGTCAGGTCGGCCCACGATGTCGGCGTGATGGCGCCGACGTCCGGCGGTGGCGTCGGCGCCGTGCCTGGCTTGGGGACGGTGAAGATCAACGCTCGATCGGTGGGCGCCGTCACCGACAGCTCGAGGCTTCCCGGCCACTCGGTGGCGTGAGCGGCCCCTCCACGAACCGCTCTGCGGCCGGCGCGATCTGGTCGGGGTGGGTTGACCAACCTGCCCGGCGGCCGCCGGCAAGAGGCCGACGAGACTGGTGACGACGACGGGCGGCGGGGGCTCGAAGTCGTAGGGGAACGTCGACGTCCCGTCGGACAGCCGAACGTCGTCGACGTAGCTGGTGGTGGCCGGCGAGCGCCGCCGAGGCCGATCTGAACCTAGCCCAGGCACCGTCGGATAGTGAGCGGCGAAGTCGGCGAGCATACGGGGCCCTGAGGGCAGAACCGCGGCTCGTCGGACTGGTTGGTCTGCCACACCGGCGCGGTGGAATCGAGCGTCCATGTCTGCCAGACGTCGGCCGCCGGCGGCGTCGGCTGGTTGCTGGCCTCGAAGTTGAGCGTGGTGAACCCGACTGAGAGAAGCGGTGCAGCGGCGTTGAACAGCTGGTACCCGACGATCTTGAGCACGCCGAGCGACGGACCGGGCGTGGCGCTCGTCGTGAAGGTGGAGAACGATCCGGTCAGGTCGGCCCACGACGTCGGCGTGATCGCACCGACGTCCGGCGGTGGCGTCGGCGCCGTGCCTGGCTTGGGGACGGTGAAGATCGACGCTCGATCGGTGCGCACCATGAACGACAGGTGAGCCCTGCAACCCGACCGCGAGCCGACGAGTACGGCCGCCCGTCGAGCTGCGCCATAGATAGAGGTGCGGCGACCATACGTGCCCGGCTTGCCGCCGGCAGCCGGCCGAGAAGGCGATGATGACGGCGGCGTCAGTCGACCGGAACGACGAGTGTGAGACGAAGTCCAACAGCGGCAAACATCGAAAGCACGGCACAATACCACTCCCCACCCCTTCAAGCGCAACGTGCGCCAGAACGAAATCACAACAAATGCCGGTCCATCGGCCGGGCCGCGTACCGATGTCGACCGCGACTGTTGAGGCGCTCGGAAGTCGCTGTACCGACACACCATCGGCGAGTCAACGATCGACGCCCACCCTGTCCTCCTGCATGCTGCTGCCGAAGTCGGAGGACGACTGGAGACGTCGGCGCGATCAGGGCATCCAGCGATTATGTCGGCGAAGTGACAGCTGACTCGGACGACGTGGTCGCCCTCGCCGAGGAGTGTCCTTGCTCCCCTCTCACGAAGATATGCCTCTGAGAGGCGGACGTCACGAACGACTGTTTCAGGTCGTGCGTCGAGGTCTCTGAGTTCACTGCTACATCAAATCCGGCCTGTGCGACCTGATGTTCCGACGATCGCTCAACACAACGAACCTCACAGAGAGTCGAGGGTTCCGGCCGGTGAGTCCGGGATGGCGGCGGCCGCGGACGCAGCCACCTCCACCGTGGCTGGGCGGCCGGCCGGGAGCCGGCGGCTGACGACGAGCCCGACGGCGGCGACGGTGGCGGCCACGACGAGCCCCGTGGCGACGGCATCGCCGGCGGCCCATCCGAGATCGTCGCCGAGCGTGACCACGACGCCGACGGCGCCGGTCCCGAGGGCGACGCCGAGGTTGTCGAGCAGCTGCAGCGACGACGTGGCGGCGCCGTACTCGTGCTCCGAGGCGCAGCGCAGCGTGAGCTGTGAGTGCGCGGCGTACCCGAGACCGATCCCGAGCCCGCCGAACGTCCAGCCGACGTGGATCAGCCAGAACGGCAGCAGGTCGGGCAAGGCGGCCAAGGCGACCAGCACGATCGCCGGCAGCAGCACGATGTAGGCGGTGCGCACGAACAGCGCCTCGCCGGTGCGGGCGATGAAGCGATCCTGGATCCACGTCCCGACGGTCCACGCCAGCGTCGCCAGCGTCACGGCGACGCTGCCCGCGAACACCGACGCGCCGCGGCCGCTGTGCAGCGCGTACGGGATGAACGTGTCGGTCCCGAAGAAGGCGAACGTCAGCAGCCCGCGCGACAGGATCACCGACGGCAGCCCGGGCCGCGCCCGCAGCGTGCCGGGCGGGGTGAGGCGAGACAGCGGGCCGAACCCGATCAGCACCCCGGCGACGACACCGGGCACGAGCAGCCAGCGCGACGCCGTGAAGCTGGCGACGATCAGCGCCGCCCCGGCCGCCACCCGCACCGCCTCGACCATGCGGCGCCGCCGGAACGGACCGCTCGGCGCGGCGACGTCGTCGAGCGGGCCGAGCCGCATCATCGCCGGGACCACCAACGAGCCGGCCACCGCGACCAGCGGGAGCAGCCCGAGGAACACCCAGCGCCACCCCACGGCTTCGGACACCCGCTCGGCGAGCACCGGCCCGATCAGCCCGGGAACGACCCACGCCGTCGAGATCACGGCGAACATGCGTGGCCGCTCGGCCTCGGTGAAGGCCCGCCCGATCGCCACGTAGCCGATCGCCGGCACGACCCCGGCGCCGAAGCCCTGGATGAAGCGGCCGGTCACGAGCACCGGCATCGCCGGCGCCAGCCCGCCGATCACCAGACCGACCGCGAAGAGGATCAGGCCGAGGACGTACGGCGGTCCGGCGCCGCGGCGGTCGGCCTGGTCGCCCGCGAAGACGATGCCGATCATCGTCCCGAGGAAGAAGGCCGTCGTGACCCAGCCGTACCAGGCGATGCCGCCGAGGTCGGCCTCGATGTCGGGGAGGATCGTGATCACCGCGAGCGACTCGAAGGCGACCAGCGTGACGACGGCGACGAGGCCGATCTTCAGCGCGCGCTGCCCGGTCCGTTCCTCCATCACGGCGACGGTACGACCTGAAGCGCAGTTGAGGTCAAGGCCCGCTGGTCGCCGGGTCGCCCAGCATCACCGCCGCCGCCGGCTCCCGGCCGGGCAGCCGTCGCACCAGCAGCAGCCCGAGCGCGGTCACGACGAGCGAGGTCGACAGGGCCATCCCGACCGCGTCACCGGGCGACCACCCGAGCTGGCCGCCCACCGCGACGATCACGCCGACGGCGCCGGCCCCGAGCGCCATGCCGAGGTGCCCGCACAGCTGCAGGGACGACGTGGTGATCCCGATCTCGTCGGCCGTCGCGGTGCGCATGGCCAGCTCGGCGTGCGCCGCCGACGCCAACCCGATGCCGAAGCCACCGAGCGCCCACGCCACGTGGATCAGCCAGTACGGGAGGTCGGACGACGCCGTCACGGCCACGACGAGGATCGCCGGCATCATCACGATGAACCCGAGGCGGATGAACGCCACCTCGCCGAAGGCCGCGATCCACTTGTCCTGCACCCAGCTCCCCGCGGTCCAGAACACGGTGGCGATCGTGACGGCCAGGCTGCCGACGAACACCTCAGCGCCTCGCCCGCGGTGCAGCGCGTACGGGACGAACGACTCCACGCCGTAGAACGCGAACATCAGCAGGGCACGTGACGCGATGACGGCGGGCAGACCGGAGCGGCCGCGCAGCGTCCCGACCGGTGTCAGTCGGCGCAGCGGGCCGATGCCGATGACGATGCCGGCGGCGATCGCCGGCAGGGTCACCAGCGACCCGGCCGTCAAGCCGAACACCACGAGGGCGGCGCCCGCCGCGACGCGGGCGGCCTCGGTGATGCGCCGGCGCCAGAAGGTCGGCCGGTCGCCGACCCGTGCGACCGCCAGCGGCGGGAACGGACGCAACGTGCGCACGACGAACACGCCGGCCACGATGATGGCCGGGATCAGGCCGAGGAACACCCACCGCCAGCCGACCGTGTGCGACACCCGTTCGGCGACGATCGGCCCGACGAGTCCCGGCACGACCCACGCCGTGGCCACCGTCGCGAACAACGCTGGCCGCTCCTCCTCGTCGAAGATGCGGGCGATGGCCAGGTAGGCGACGGCCGGGATGATGCCGGCGCCGAACCCCTGCACGAACCGGCCGACGACGAGCACGGGCATCGACGGAGCCAGCCCGCCGATGAGCAGCCCGGTCGCGAACATCGCGATGCCGCGTGCCAGTGCCGGAGACAGGCCCCGGCGCTCGGCCAGCTCGCCGCCCTCGACGATGCCGATCATCGACCCGAGGAAGAACGCCGTCGCCACCCACCCGTACCAGAACATGCCGCGGAGATCGGCCTCGATGTCGGGGAGGATGCTGATCACCGACAACGTCTCCGACGCCGTGATCACCGTGCCGGCGACGAGGCCGAACTTGACCGCGCGCCGCGAGAACGTCGGCGCCCCGTCGTCACCCGTTGGTCCCGCTGATCCTGGTTGCCCGCTCGCCCGGTCGTTCGTCCCGGAAGAGCGCATCGGCGCCGGGCGCTACGCCCTGACGTGTTCCAGTCGCTCGATGGCCGGGCTCAACGCCTGGAGCTCGGGCATGACCTCGGCGGCGAACAGCCGCATGCTGCGCTCGGCCTCCTCCGGGGGCATCCCGCCGAAGCGGAACACGCCCGTGTAGCCGTCGGCGCCGACGAGGTCGCAGAACGCCTTGACCTTCTCGAAGACCTGCTCCGGGGTCCCGAACGGCTGCAGACCGATGTAGAACTCGGTCATCTTCTCCTGCCCGCCCGGCTCGTTGAGGCGGTCGTACATCTGGCCGTGGAACTCGTAGCCGGGCGTCGACTTGAGGTGCGGCTTGTCGAACTCGTAGTGCGAGATCACCGAGTCCCAGTAGCCCGAGAGCCACGTCCGGGCCTGCTCCTCGGCACGGTCGGCGCTCTCGTCGACGAACGTCCAACCGGCGACGATCGGCGCCGGCGGCTCCTCACCGATCGCTTCGCGGTACGTCTGGCGGTACACCTCGGTCTCTTCCTTCACGAGGTGCCACGGCTTCTGCGGGACGATGAGCACGCCGGTGCCGAGCTTGGCCATGATCTCGGCCGATTCCGGCGAGATGGTCGCTGAGTAGGTGCGTCCCTTGAACGACGCGAGCGGCGCCGGGTGCAGCTCGATGCGCGGCTGCTTGACGTACTCGCCGTCGTACTCCATGACACCGGTCTCGAGGGCGCCGAGGATCGCTTCCGCGGACTCCTTGAACTGCTGGCGGGCCTGCGACATCTCGACGCGGAACCCGTCGAACTCGATCTTGCCGGTGCCCCGGCCGAGGCCGAGGATCAGGCGGCCGTTCGACATGTGGTCGAGCATGATGATCTGCTCGGCGGCCCGCACCGGGTCGTGCCACGGCAGCACGAGCACCATCGAGCCGAGCTTGACCGTCGTCGTGCGACCGGCCATGTAGGTCAGGAACTGCAACACGTCCGGACACATCGTGTAGTCGCTGAAGTGGTGCTCGACGCTCCAGATCGACTCGAAGCCGAGCGGCTCGGCGAGGTCGGCCAGGCGCAGGTCGGCCGCCCACACCTCCTGGTCCGACATCGAGCCCCCGAAGCCCTGGAAGATGGCCGACATCCCGACGTGCATGGCAACCCCCGTGTGTTGTGTGTCCCCGCCGGCGGACGCTACCGGAGCCGTTCCCGGTCGCTCCGACCGGCCGCCTCTCCGTCGCGTGTAAGGCTGCGCGGCGTCCCGACCAAGGAGGTCCGACCGTGTCCGTGCACCTGCTCAACCGCCGCCGCCTGTTGATCGGCGGTGCGGGCCTCACCGCCGGCGCAGCCGTCCTCGGAGGTGCCGACGTCGCGTCGGCGACCGGGGGCACGCGCCTGTCGGCCGACGACCTGCGGGCGATCCACAACCTCAAGGCGGGATACGCGTACGGCAGCGACGCCCTGGCCGCCGGCCAGCTGGACGAGGGGCTGGCCCGCTACACGTCGGTGTTCACGAGCCGGGCCCACGTGACGTCGCCGCCGATCGACGCCATCGGACCCGACGACGCGGCAGAACAGGTCCTCGGCGTCCTGCGCGGCGCCGATGCCGTGATGTCGCAGCACCTGCTCGGCACCATCGAGATCACGACACCGGACGGGCGGGAGTGGCGCGACAAGGCGGCCGTGCGCGCCTACGTGCAGGCGACGGTGGTCACCGGGGCCGGCGGGTTGATCCGCGTCCTCGCGACCTATGAGGACGTCGCCGTGCTCACCCGGCGCGGCTGGCGTCTCGAGTCGAGCGCTGCCACGACGCTCCACGCCGAGACGGTGCCGCCACCCGCCTGACGATCCCCGCGCCCGACGCCGCCTCGCTACCGTTCGACCCGATGACCGCCGAGCCGCTCGAGCTGTGGTGCGACGACCTCGACCGGGCCGTCGCCGTGCTGACCGGCCTCGGCATGCGACTCGATGTGATCATGCCGGCCGATGCGCCGGCGGTCGCCGAGCTGTCCGGTGACGACGTGACGGTGCGCGTCACGCGCCGGCCCGAGGCGCCACCGGTCGACGTCGGGCGGGCCGGCATGACGTACCGCGACCTCTTGCCCGACCGGCTGGGCGGCCACTTCATCGCGTCGCACATCACGATCGCCGATGGCGGGCCGGTGCCCGACTACGTGCACCACCACGACATCCGGTTCCAGGTCATCCACTGCGTGCGGGGCTGGGTCCGGCTCGTGTACGAGGACCAGGGACCGCCCTTCGTGCTGGCCGCCGGCGACACCGTGCTGCAGCCACCGCACATCCGCCACCGCGTGCTGGAGAGCTCGCCCGGGCTCGAGGTGTTGGAGGTCAGCTCGCCGGCCGAGCACCCGACGATGGTCGAGCACGACATCGAGCTGCCGACTGCGTCGCGGTTGCCGGAGCGCGACTTCGGCGGCCAGCGGTTCGTCCACCACCGCATCGCCGACGCGACGTGGGCGCCGTGGCGCGGCCCGGCGTTCGAAGCTGCCGACACCGGGATCGAGTCGGCCACCGGCGGGCTGGCCGGCGTGCGCACGGTGCGGGCGACGACGGCCGGCGCGACGAGCGCGCCCGAACGCCACGACGGTGAGCTGGTGCTGTGGTTCGTCGAAGAGGGCTCGGCCGTGCTGCACCTCGACGACGTGTTCCGGCCGTTCGTGCGCGACGACGCCGTCGCCGTCCCGCCCGGCGTGACGTTCAGCCTCGCTGACGCGTCGACGAACCTGCGCCTCGTCGAGGTGACGTTGCCCGGCTGATCAGCCGGGCACGAGGGCCGCCAGCGCCCGCCGCGCCACCGGTCGCGACTCGGCGGCGACGAGCACGACCCAGGCGTCGGCCGCCACGGCCAGCACTGCTGCCGCGACCGGCGCCGTGACGGTCGGCGCGGTGTCGGGGACCGGCTGGCCGACGGCGATGGCCGCCAGCAGGTGGCGGTGCCGACCGGCGGAGACCACGCTCCCCCAGCCCGGCACGTCCGGCCCGAGCTGCTCGGTGTGGTGGAGCAGAACGCGGCCGGCCCGCTCGACGCGCCACGTCAGGGTGACGTGACCCGACGGCTCGCCGGTGCGTCCGAGGGCGACCTCGTCGACGAGCCACGCGGTCGCGCCCGCCTCCAGCGTGACGGTCGTCGTGCAGTGGTGATCGCATCCGGCCACGGCGACGAGCGGCTCGGGCTCCCAGCGCAGCGCGCCGCCTGCGGCGACGGTGGCGTGCACCGCCAGCGTGGACGGTCGACTGGTCGGCCCGGGCCACGCCAGCGTGGCGGCGGCCGTGCCGAGCGACAGGGTGGCGCCGGGCCCGACGACGACGTCGAGCGCGAGGACATCGCCGCCGACGGGCGCCGCCGCGCTGCCGACGAGCAGGACGCGATCGGCGGTCGCCCGCACGGCCAGCGGCGGCTCCGAGCGGGCGTCGACGAGCACGTCCCGGCCGTCGCGGCGAGCGACCTCGACGCGCGCCGTCGCCCTCACGTCAGCGTCGGCACGTTCCACGCCGCCACGACGCCGCGCACCCACTCGGCGACCGCGGCCGCGCCGTCCGGCTCGCGCAGCGAGGTGAGCAGCACCGGCCCGGTCCGTCGTTCGGTGGCGTCGGCCAGCATCCGCTGGACGTCGGCGCCGACGTGCGGCGCGAGGTCGATCTTGTTGATGACGAGGACGTCAGCGGTCGCCACGCCGGGGCCGCCCTTGCGCGGGACGTCGTCGCCGCCCGCCGTGTCGAGCACGAAGACCTGGGCGTCGACGAGGCCGCGGCTGAAGATGGCGGTGAGGTTGTCCCCGCCGGACTCGATCAGCGTGAGGTCGACGTCGCCGATCGCGGCCTCGAGCGCCTCGGCGGCGTCGAGGTTGGCGGCGATGTCGTCGCGGATCGCGGTGTGCGGGCAGCAACCGGTCTCGACGGCGACGATGCGCTCGGTGGGCAGGACGTCCGCCCGCCGCAGGGCCTCGGCATCCTCGGTCGTGAAGATGTCGTTGGTGACCACGGCCAGCGAGAGCTCGTCGCGCAGGAGCACGCACAGCGCGCCGACGAGCGTCGTCTTGCCGCTCCCGACCGGCCCGCCGATGCCGAGGCGCACCGGGCGCTCGCCGGGTCGTCCGGACGCCGGCGGGTGCGGGTGCTCGTGGTCGTCGTGGTGGCCGTGGCCCATGGCTGCTCCGGGTGGTCAGGCGACGAAGAGCCGGGCCGCCCAGTGCCCGTGGTCCTCGCCGAGGATGTCGGTCAGGGCCCCGCCGAGCGCGGGGAGATCGCGTGGTGCGGCGGTCGCCCACGTCGACGCGGGGGCGATCAGCTCGTCGATCAGCGGGGCGGCGGCGGCCTGGATGGCGGCGACGGCGATCGGGTCGAGGCCGAGCAGGCGCACGCCCGCGCTCGTCACCGCCGCGGCGAGGTGGTGCATGGTGATCGCGGCCGCGTCGTGGGGTGAGCCACCCGCGACGGCGACGAGGGCACCGAGCACGATCGGCTGCTGACATCCGTCGAGCGCATCGAGGGTGGGATCCGGGAACACCCGCCGCCCGGCCCGCAGCAGTTGTCGGCCCATCCGCACGCCGACCTCCCGCAGCCGGCGGCGACAGGATGCGGGCCCGCAGCTCGACGTCGAGCTCGGCAGGATCACCGCCGCCGGCCGCGGCAGCGGCGAACGCGGCGTCGGTCACGCCGGTCGTCGCCAGCCGGGCCCGGAGGTAGCGGTCGAGCGTCGGCTCGTCGACGACGTCCCCGATCGCCACCGCCCCCTCGACCCCGGCCGACTGCGCATGCCCCCCAGCCGGGAACCTCCCGTCGGCGAGCACCAGCAACCGCGGATCCATCCGAGGGTTTCGTGCAGGTGGCCCCTGCACGAAACCCTCGGATGCAGCGAAACCCTCGGATGGCATCAGTAGAGGAAGTAGCGCTGGGCCATGGGGAGCTCGGTGGCCGGGGACTCCTCGATGAGCTCGCCGTCGATGCGGACGGCGAACGTGTCGGGGTGGATCTCGATGCGCGGGAGGGCCGTGTTCTCGGGGAGGTCGGCCTTGGTCAGGCGCCGGGTGTCGGCGACGGGCACGACCTCCCGCCGCAGGCCCAGGCGCTCGGGCAACCCGTCGTCGATCGCCACCGGCGCGACCCACGCCAGTGACAGCTGCGGGGCCACGAACGGACCGGCGCCGAACATCGGCCGCGGGAAGACCGGCTGCGGCGTCGGGATCGATGCGTTGGCATCGCCCATCGCCGCCCACGCGATCATCCCGCCCTTCACGACGACGTGCGGGCGGACGGCGAAGAACGCCGGCTCCCACAGCACGAGGTCGGCCAGCTTGCCGACCTCCACGGAACCGACCTGCTCGGCCAAGCCGTGCATGACGGCCGGGCCGATCGTGTACTTGGCGACGTAGCGCCGAGCTCGATGGTTGTCGGCGATCCCGTCGCCAGGAAGCGATCCGCGCCGGCGCTTCATGACGTGCGCCGTCTGCCACGTGCGGATGACGACCTCACCGATGCGCCCCATCGCCTGGCTGTCCGAGCCGATCACCGAGATCGCCCCCATGTCGTGGAGGATGTCCTCGGCGGCGATCGTCGACGGGCGGATCCGGCTCTCGGCGAACGCCAGGTCCTCGGCCACGGCCGGGTTGAGGTGGTGGCAGACCATCAGCATGTCGAGGTGCTCGGCCACCGTGTTGACGGTGTGCGGCCGGGTCGGGTTGGTCGACGACGGCAGGATGTTGGCGAACGAGGCGACGGTCATGATGTCCGGGGCGTGGCCGCCGCCCGCGCCCTCGGTGTGGTACGAGTGGATCGAGCGCCCGGCGATCGCCGCCAGCGTGGAGTCCACGTAGCCGGCCTCGTTCAGCGTGTCGGTGTGGAGGGCGACCTGCACGCCGGATGCGTCGGCGACGGTGAGCGAGGCGTCGATCGCGGCGGGCGTCGTGCCCCAGTCCTCGTGCAGCTTGAACCCCGAGGCGCCGCCGCGCAGCTGCTCCCACAGCGACTCGTGGGACGCCGTGTTGCCCCGTCCGAGCAGGGCGACGTTCACCGGCCAGTGGTCGAGCGCCTGCAGCATCCGGGCCAGGTACCACGATCCGGGCGTCGTCGTCGTCGCCTTGGAGCCCTCCGCCGGCCCGGTGCCGCCGCCGACGATCGTGGTGATGCCGGCGCCGAGCGCCTCGTCGATCAGCTGCGGGCAGATCAGGTGGACGTGGCAGTCGACGGCGCCGGCGGTGAGGATCCTGCCGTTGCCGGCCAGCACCTCGGTGCCCGGACCGATCACGAGCGCCGGGTCGATGCCGTCCATGGTGTCGGGGTTGCCGGCCTTGCCGATCCCGACGATGCGCCCGTCGCGGACGCCGATGTCGGCCTTGATCACGCCCCAGTGGTCGAGGATCACGGCCCCGGTGATGACGAGGTCGGGCGTGCCCTCGGCGCGCGTGGCCATCGACTGGCCCATCGACTCGCGGATCACCTTGCCGCCGCCGAACACGACCTCGTCGCCGCCGGCGCAGCGGTCCTCGGTGACCTCGATCCACAGGTCGGTGTCGGCGAGGCGGATGCGGTCGCCGGTGGTCGGCCCGTAGAGGGCCCGGTAGCGGTCGCGCGGGATCGAGCTCACGACGGATCCAGCGGTCCGGCGACCTGGCCGCGCAGCCCGGGGATGATGCGCCGCCCGACGAAGGGCACCAGCGCGACCTCGGTGACGATCCCCGGTTCGAAGCGCACGGCGGTGCCGGCCGGCACGTCGAGGCGCAGGCCGTGGGCCGCGGCCCGATCGAACGACAGCGCCGGGTTGGCCTCGGCGAAGTGGTAGTGCGAGCCGACCTGGATCGGTCGGTCGCCGGCGTTCTCCACGGTCAGCGTCAGCACCGGCCGCCCGACGTTGATCTCGATCGGGCCGCCGTCGCCGGCGATCTCCCCGGGAATCAGCGCGCTCATGTGATCGGCTGGTGCAGCGTCACCAGCTTGGTCCCGTCGGGGAACGTGGCCTCGACCTGCACCTCGTCGAGCATCTCGGGGATCCCTTCCATCACGTCCTCGCGCCGCAGCACGGCCCGTCCGGTCTGCATCAGATCGGCCACCGAGCGCCCGTCGCGAGCCGCCTCGAGGACCCAGTCGGTGAGGATCGCCACCGCTTCCGGGTGGTTCAGCCGCAGCCCTCGCGCCTGGCGGGCCCGGGCGACGTCGGCCGCGACGTGGACGAGCAAGCGATCCTGTTCGTGCGGAGTCAGTCGCATCCCGTCCTTCTACCGGATCAGATCGACACGAGGCTGGCGAACATCGCCGGATCGGCATCGGCGACGGCGCCACTGTGCTCGATCCGCCCGCCATCCATCACGGCGTAGCGCTCGGCCAGCCGCAGGGCGAACTCGACGTACTGCTCGACGAGCAGGATCGACATCGCGCCCGACGCGTGGAGCTGGGCGATGGCGTCCTCGATCTGCATGATGATCGACGGCTGGATGCCCTCCGTCGGCTCGTCGAGGATCAGCATCTGCGGGCGCGTCACGAGCGCCCGGGCGATCGCCAGCTGCTGGGCCTGGCCGCCCGACAGCAGCCCGGCCGGACGGCCCATCATCGTGGCGCAGCGCGGGGAAGATGTCGATGGCGTCGTTCACAGCGTCGGGATCGGCACCGCGCGCCCGCTCGTGGACGACGTTGAGGTTCTCCCGCACCGTCAGTCCCGGGAAGACGGCGTGGCCCTGGGGCACGTAGCCGATGCCCATGCGGGCCCGCTTGTACGTGATCGTCTTCGTGATCTCCTCGCCGTCGAGACGGATCGACCCCGACCGCGCCGGCAGCAGCCCCATCACCGTGTTGAGGAGGGTCGTCTTGCCGACCCCGTTGCGACCCATCAGGCACGTCAACGACCCGGACGGCACCTCCAGCGACACCCCGAACACGACCTGCGTGCGCCCGTACGCGACATCGAGACCGCTGATCTCCAGCTTCATGGCGTGGCCTCCTCGGCGAGACCTGATCGTTCGTCACGCGAACGACCGAGGTAGACCTCGCGGACACGGGGATCGCCCTGCACGTAGTCGACGCTCCCCTCGCTCAGGATCTTCCCCTCGTGGAGCACGGTGACCGAGCGGGCGAAGCGACGCAGGAACGCCATGTCGTGCTCGATGACGACGACGGTGTGGTCGACCGCCAGCTCCTCGAGCAGCTCGCCCGGTGGCCTGGCGCTCGGCGCCGCTCATGCCGGCCACCGGCTCGTCGAGCAGCACCAGCTTGGGCTCCTGCACCAGCAGCATCCCGATCTCCAGCCACTGCTTCTGGCCGTGGCTCAGCACGGCCGCCGGGCGGTACGACTGCTCCTGCAGCCCGATCCGCTCCAGGGTCCGCGTGACCCCCTCCGAGATCCCCTTGCGCCGCCGCAGCATCCGCCGCAGCGGGAAGCGGTACGTCTCGGCGAGGTCGAGGTTCTCGACGACCGTGAGCGACTCGAACACGGTCGGCGTCTGGAAGCTGCGCCCGATGCCGAGGCGCACCCGCTTGGCTGCGGACACGCCGGCAAGGGCCTGGCCGTCGAACGTGATGGTCCCCTCCGACGGCTTGCTGAGCCCGGTGATGACGTCGATCAGCGACGTCTTGCCGGCACCGTTCGGCCCGATGAGGAAGCGCAGCTCGCCCTGCTCGATCGTCAGGTCGACGCCGCCGACGGCCTGGAAGCCGTCGAAGTCGACGACCACGCCGCGCAGCTCCAGCACCGCGCTCATGTCGCCGCCTCGGCGAGGGGGTCGACGGGTGGTGGGATGACGGACGGCAGCGGATCGGCGTTGCGCCGGCTCGGCAGGCGCTGGCCGATCAGCTTGAACAGCCCGACGATCCCGCCGGGGATGAACGCCACGACGACGATGAACAGCAGGCCCTGCACGTACTGCCACGTGTCGGGCCACTGCTCGCTCACCGACGTGGCGCCCCAGTTGACGAGGATGGCCCCGATGATCGCCCCGTAGAGCGTGCCGCGGCCGCCGACGGCAACCCAGCACACCATCAGGATCGACGGCAGCGTGCCGAACTGGTTGGGGGCGACGATGCCGATGATCGGCGCCGCGATGGCCCCGGCCGCCCCGGCCATGCCGGCGGCGACCATGAAGGCGAACGTCTTGACGACCGCTGGGTTGTAGCCGAGGAACCGCACCCGGTCCTCGCGATCGCGGACGGCGACGAGGAGGCGGCCGTAGCGGCTCCTGATCAGATGACGGCCGACCAGGAACACGATCAGCAGCACCCCGGCGGCGACGAAGTACAGGAACTTGTTGGTCCCCGGGTCGTACTTGTTGCGACCGAAGACGGTCTGGAAGTCGGTGAGCCCGTTGGTGCCGGCGAACGTCTTCAGCTGGCCGACCATGATCAGCGTGAAGATCAGCGCCATCGCCTGGCTGAGCAGCGCGAAGTACGGGCCGCGGACCCCCCGCGAGAAGACCAGCCATCCGAACAGGCCGGCCAGCACCATCGGGATGAGCAGCGCCAACCCGACGCTCAGCCAGAGGTGCTCGAACGGCTTCCAGATGAGGGGCAGCGACGTCTGGTCGCCGTACAGCGACATGAAGCTCGGCAGCTCGCCGGGCCCGACCTGCTCCAGCGTGAGGTGCATGCCCATCGCATAGGCACCGAGGCCGAAGAACAGGCCCTGGCCGAGCACGAGCATCCCGCCGTAGCCCCACGCCACGTCGATGCCGACGGCCGAGCGCGGCGTAGCAGAGGTACTCGGCCCACTGCCGGGTCCGCGTCGGGTCGTCGAGGAACGTCGGCAGGTAGATGGTGACGGCGAGCACGACGACGAAGACGGCCCGCCCGATCCACGGGTTGCGCTTCGGGCCGCCCAGGTACGACAGGGGTGTGCGAGCCGAGCGAGTCCTCGAGCGAGCGAGCGATGCAGCTCGGTTCACGTCATGAGGCCGCGAGACCGGAACGACACGAGGCCGTTGGGGCGGAACTGCAGGAACAGGATGACGAGGCCGAACAGGATCGCCTTGCCGATGCTGGCGCTGGTCCAGTACTCCGTGAACGCGTTGATCAGGCCGAGCGCGAACGCCGCCATCACCGCACCGCGCAGCTTGCCGAGCCCACCGACGATCACGACGAGGAAGGCGTCGATGATGTAGCTGAGCCCGATCTGGAAGCCGACGGCCCCGATCAGCGAGATGGCGACGCCGGCGATCCCGGCCAGCCCGGCACCGATGAAGAACGTCAGCCGATCGACCCGGCGGTTGGCCAGGCCGCTGACGGCGGCAAGGTCGCGGTTCTCGGTGACGGCGCGCATCCGCCGGCCCTGTGGCGTCCGGGACAGCACGATCGAGATCACGATCAGCGTGACGATCACGAGGGCGATGATGAACAGGCGGGTGTAGGGCATGATCACGCCGAACAGCTCGACGTTGCCGTCCAGCCAGGACGGCGGCGTGACGTTCACGTTCTGCTGCCCGAAGTAGCTCTTGGCCGCCTGTTGCAGGAGCAACGACACACCGAACGTCACGAGCAGCGTGTCGAGCGGCCGGTCGTACATCCGCCGCAGCAGCAGCCACTCCATCAGGACGCCGATCAGCCCGGCGGCCACGAACGCGACGGGGAACGACAGCATGTAGGCCGTGGAGGTGGCCCCCGCGAAGAGGGCCACCTCCGTCTGCAACACGTACGGCGTGTAGGCGCCGATCATGATCAGCTCGCCGTGGGCCATGTTGATCACGCCCATCTGACCGAACGTGAACGTCAGGCCGAGGGCGATGAGGAGCAGGATCGACCCGTGGCTGATCCCGTTGAAGACCTGCTCGAGGAACGTCTCCATCAAGGCCCTACTTCGGGTCGCACTCTCCCTGGGCCAAGCCCTTGGCCCAGTCGTAGCTGGCCAGGCAGGGATCGGGCTCGATCGGCCCGTCCGATGCCCACACCTCGTCGATCAGACCCTCGGCGTTGACCTTGCCGATGCGAGCCGTCTTCGAGATGTGCTGGTTCACATCGCTGACCACGATCGGGCCCTCCGGCGTCTCGAGGGCGATGCCCTTGGCCGCGGCCTTGATGTCGTCGACGGCGATCGAGCACGCCTTCTCGGCCGAGGCGGCCCAGATGTAGACGGCGTTGTAGCCGGCCTCGATCGGATCGTCGGTCTTGCGCTCGTCGCCGTACTCGGCCTTGAACGCCTCGACGAACTCGGGGTTCTTCGGCGTGTCAGTGGTCTGGTAGTAGTTCCACGCCGTCAGGTGGCCCTCGATGTTCTCGACGCCGATGCCGCCGATCTCTTCCTCGGCCACCGACACGGACACCGTCTGGATCTGGTCGGGCGTGTTGCCCTTCGCCTTGAGCTCCTTGAAGAAGGCCACGTTGCTGTCGCCGTTCAGGGTGTTGAACACGATGTCGGGCTTGGCGTCGAGGACCTTCGAGACGATCGTGGCCACGTTGGTGTCGCCGAGCGGCAGGTAGTCCTCGCCGACGATCTCCAGGCCGTTGGCCTTGGCGTAGGCGTTGATGATCTTGTTCGCCGTGCGAGGGAACACGTAGTCGGAGCCGACGAGGTAGACCTTCGTCATCCCCTGCTCCTTGATGTAGTCGAGCGCCGGGATGATCTGCTGGTTCGTCGTGGCACCGGTGTAGAAGATGTTCGGCGACGCCTCCAGGCCCTCGTACTGCACCGGGTAGTAGAGGAGCCCGTCGAGGCCCTCGAAGACCGGCAGCATGGCCTTGCGGCTGGCCGAGGTCCACCCACCGAACACGGCCGCCACCTTGTCGACGGTCAGCAGCTTCTCGGCCTTCTCGGCGAACGTCGGCCAGTCGGAGGCCCCGTCCTCGACCGTGGCCTCGACCTGCTGGCCGAGCACGCCACCGGCCGCGTTGATCTCCTTGATCGCCAGCAGCTCGGCGTCGCGCACGGCGACCTCGCTGATCGACATCGTGCCGCTGAGCGAGTGCACGATGCCGACCTTGATCCCCTTGAGATCGGACGGTGGCGTGGCGCACTTCTCCGCTGCGCCTGCCTCGGGGGTGTCGCCCTCCGTGCCGGCGGTGGAGTCGGCCGTCGAACCGGCCGTCGTGTCGCCGCTCGCTTCGGTCGTTGTGGCTGCAACGGTGGTCTCCGCAGCCGCTGCCGTCGTCGGCGCAGCCGCGTCGTCGTCGTCACCGCCGCATGCTGCGACCACCATGGTCATCGCCGCGAGCACGCCGAAAACACCCCTTGCCCGTCGTCTCATCCCGATCTCCCTCTTGGTTCACGCTGGGAACGAGGCGGACAGTAAGAGGGGCGCGTTTCGCGGTTGTTTCGAAAGGACGTCCGGATCGTGAAGGTGAACGCCGGGTAAGCGCCGGGCCGCGGCTGGTACGCGCCGGCGAGCTTCGTGTGGTCCCAGGAGACCACCGTCTCGACGTCGATGACGACGCCGATTCGCTTCTGCGCCTGCTTCTCGATGAACGGCAGCGCGGCGTCGCCCGGCACGCCGCTGTACTTCGTGGACACCCGGATGCCGAGGTCGCGGATCGACTCGTAGTCCTCGACGAGGCGAGCCGTGCCGACGAGCTCGACGCCGCGCAGCTCGTTGTACACATCGCCGCTCTCGACCAACCCGGTGATCTTCGGGTCGCGCCGGATGTTCATCACCTTCTGGCTCCTGCCGAACGTCCAGAACGCCGGCTTGCCGTCGAGCACCACGTACCACATGGCCACCACGTGCGGGTGACCGGTCGGGCCGATCGTCGCCACGTTGAGGACCTTCTGCTCCTCGAGGTAGGCGACGACCTCCTCGTCCGACATCGTGATCGTGCTGCGGCGGCTCGGCATCGGGCGAACGTACCTACATGATGCCGGTGCGCAGCAGCTCGGGTGCCATCTCGCACTCGGCGCGCAGCTCGGCCATCGGCTGGCGCCCGTGCGGCCCGACGACGTGCGACACGAGGCTCGCCGGCAGCGCCTCGACCTCGCACGACCAGGGGTCGATGGCGCCCTGGGCGACGCGGTCGATGATCGCCGCGATCATCGGCGACGGCAGCCGCCGACCGCAGCCGGCGACGCACCAGACCGGCGTGCCGCTGAGCGTGGCCGCCGACGCCAGGAGCGCCGAACCGGTCGACGCCACGATGTGGGAGGCGTCGAGGGCGTCGGCCTCGACGAGGACGAGATCGGCGGCGGCGATGGCGATGGCCGCCGCCTCGGTCGGCACGAGCTCGGAGTCGACGTCGGCCCGCTCGAGGCGCTGCACGAACGAGGATCCCTGGTGCCCGGCGTCGACCGCCAGCACACGCACGTCGCCGCGTCGGGCGACGGCCAGCCCGACGAGGTCGGGCCAGCCGATGGTGACGACCGTGGCGCCGTCGGGCAGCGCTTCGGTGAGCTCGTCGACGGTGTCGTCGAGCTCGACCTCGGCGACCGCGGCGCGCGCCGCGACCATCGGTTCGGCACTCGTCAGCATGCGGGCGCACAGCCACCAGAGCGGGCCGGCAGTTGGATGGCGCTCGACGATCCGGCGGCACGCCACGACCAGTCCGGACGTGTCGAGGCCGAGGCCGCGCAGGGCGCCGGCGGTCTCGCGCACGAGCGACTCGGCATCGGCACCCCTCGCCCGGGCGACGTAGCGCAGGCGTTCGATCGGATGCACGCCCTCACGGTACCGACCGTTCGCCGCGCCCGACCATCAGGGCAGCGTGTTGGGGGCGGGTCGAGGGCGCTTGCTACCGTCCCCCCTCGTGGCGACGAACCCACCGCAGGACCTCGTGCTGGCTCCGCTCGGCGCCGAGGCGCGGCCGCTCGAGCAGTGGCTGACGACGTTCCACCTCGCCTCGGTGGTGCTCGACCCCTACACCAACGAGAGCTCGTGGATCCTGCCGACGGCGACCCGCATCCTCGAAGGGCTGCGCGGGTCCGATGTCCGGGTCAACTTCCTGGTCACGGCCGACGAGCGCGACACCCGCGCCTTCCTCGGACCGCTCGTCGAGCAGTTCCTCGTCTTCACCGATCCCGACCGCGTCGCCGTCAAGGCGCTCGGCCTCAACGAGCTGCCGGCGTTCGTCTTCATCCGCGTCGACGGCACCGTCGTCGCCTCCGCCGAGGGCTGGACCTCAGCGTCGTGGCGAGCCGTCGCCGACGCCATCACCGAGGCGACGGCCTGGCGCTCGCCGGACATCCCGGTCATCGGCGACCCCGGTCCGTTCCACGGGTCACCGGCGCTCGGCTGAGACCGGCCGCCGTCGTGCCGGCCGACTCCGCCCTCCCTGACCTCCCGATCCTCGAGATCCTCGACGCGCTGCGCGCCGCCCTCGGCGACGTCGGCCGGGCCGTCGTGTCGGCTCCTCCCGGCGCCGGCAAGACGACCGTCGTCCCGCTCGCCCTGCTCGACGAGCCGTGGGTCGCCGGGCGTCGGATCGTGATGCTCGAGCCGCGCCGGCTGGCGACTCGGGCCGCGGCGCGTCGGATGGCGTCGACGACCAGGACGGCCGTCGGCGACCTCATCGGCTACCAGACCCGTGACGAGCGCCGCATCGGGCCGGCCACGCGGATCGAGGTGCTCACCGAGGGTGTCCTCACCCGCCGCCTGCAGCAGGATCCCGAGCTGCCCGGGATCGCGGCGGTCATCTTCGACGAGGTCCACGAGCGCAACCTGACCACCGACGTCGGTCTCGCCTTCACGCTCGACGCGGCGGCGACGCTGCGCCCGGACCTGCGGATCGTGGCGATGTCGGCGACCGCCGACACCGCCCTGTTCGCCCGCCTGCTGGCCGTGGACGGCACGCCCGCGGCGATCGTCGAGAGCGCCGGGCGCACGTTCCCCGTCGACGTCCGCTGGCTGCCGCGGTCGCGTGACGACCGCCTCGAGGCCGCGGTGGAGTCGGCGGTCCGGCGGGCGCTGCGCGACGAGGACGGCGACGTGTTGGTGTTCCTGCCGGGGATCGGCGAGATCAACCGGATCGCCGAGCAACTCGACCTCGGCCCGGACGTCGACGTGCACCGGCTGGCTGGCGCGCTGTCCCTGGAGGAGCAGGATCAGGCGCTGGCGCCCTCGCCGCCGGGCCGCCGCCGCGTCGTGCTGGCGACCGACATCGCCGAGACATCACTGACGGTGGAAGGGGTCCGCGTCGTCGTCGACAGCGGACTGGCGCGCTCGCCGCGCTTCGATCCGGGCACCGGGATGACCCGGCTGACGACCGTCTCGATCAGTCGCGACTCGGCCGAGCAGCGCACCGGGCGGGCCGGCCGGACCGAGCCGGGCGCCGCCTATCGGTTGTGGAGCCGCATGGAGCACGGCACCCGCCCGGCCCATCGAGCAGCCGAGATCACCCAGGTCGACCTGGCCGGCCTGGCGCTGGAGGTGGCGGCGTGGGGCACACCGGTCGAGCAGCTGGCGTTCGTCGACCAGCCGCCGCGCAAGCCGTGGCAGCAGGCGCGGGAACTGCTCGGCGCGCTCGGCGCGCTCTCCACCGACGGCGCCATGACGCCGCTCGGGCGCGCCATGGTCGGGCTGCCGGTGCATCCCCGACTGGCCCGCATGGTCGCCGGGCGCCCCGACAGCCTGTCGTGCGTCGTTGCCGCGGTCGTCGAGGAGCGCGACATCATGCGCGGCCGCCGTGATCGCCTCCCGGCTGATCTTGCGTTGCGGGTCGCGCTGGTGTGCGGACACGTCCGCGACGACCGGGCCGATCGCCGAGCGGTCGATCGGGTGCGCGAGCGGGCCGCCGACATCGCCCGGCGGGCGGGCGTGCGCTTCGACGCCGACTCGGTCGACCCCGACGATGCCGGGGTGGCGCTGCTCGTCGGGTTCCCCGACCGCCTCGCCGGACGGCGCCGTCCGGGTCAGTTCCAGCTGCGCAACGGCAACGGGGCCTGGGTGGCCGACGACGATCCGCTGGCGACGGTGCCGTTCGTCGTCGCCGCCGACCTCGACGGCAAGCGCTCGGGGGCGCGCATCCACCTCGCCGGGGCCGTCGATGCAGGCGAGATCGCCGCGCTGCTCGAGGGCGTGATCGAGGATCGCCGGCTGGAGTGGGACACCGACCGTGACGACCTCGTGGAGCGCGTCGAGCGGCGGCTCGACGCGCTGCGGCTCGGGGAGTCGGTCGGGCCGGCGCCTGCTGGGCCGGCGACGACTGACGCGCTCGTCGAGCGGGTGCGGATCACCCGGCTGGCCGTCCTGCCGTGGGTGCCGGCGACGTCGCAGCTGCGGGCCCGGATGGCGTTCGTGCGGTCGGTCATGGGCGACCCGTGGCCGGACGTGGCGGACGGCGCGCTGCTCGCCACGCTCGACGAGTGGCTGGCCCCGTACCTCGTCGGGGCCACCGGGCGGGTCGACCTCGACCGCCTCGACCTCGGGATCCTGCTGCGGTCGATGTTGCCGTGGCCGCTCGGCGCCGAGCTCGACGAGCTGGCCCCGGCGACGTGGACGCTGCCGTCTGGCCGCCCGGCGCGCATCGACTACGAGGAGGAGCGGCCCACCGTGTCGGTCCGCGTGCAGGACGTGTTCGGCGTGACGACGCACCCGACCGTCGCCGGCGGCCGGGTGCCGCTCACGGTGTCGCTGCTCTCCCCTGCCGACCGCCCGGTCCAGGTCACCGCCGACCTCCCCGGCTTCTGGACCGGCTCGTGGGCCGACGTCCGCAAGGACCTCGCCGGCCGCTACCCCAAGCACCGCTGGCCGCAACACCCCGAGTCCGAGCGCCCCGGCCGCTGATCCCCATCCGAGTGTTGGAGGTCATCGGAGTGTCGGAGGGCGGGTTCCTGGACCTCCCACACTCGGATGGCGAGCGGTGACGACACGGGTCGGCGCGCCGTCACGGCGTTACCGTCACGACCATGGCCGATCCGGCACCCGACGCACCCGACGCCACCTACACCGAGCTGCTCCCGCTCGGTCCCGACACCACCTCGTACCGCCTCGTCAGCACGGAGGGCGTGTCGACGTTCGAGACCCCGGCGGGCACGTTCCTCAAGGTCGAACCCAGCGCGATCACGACCCTCACCGCCGAGGCGATGCACGACATCGCCCACTACCTGCGCTCGGAGCACCTGGCCCAGCTGCGCAAGGTGCTCGACGACCCGGAGGCCAGCGAGAACGACCAGTTCGTGGCGCTCGACCTGCTCAAGAACGCCACCATCGCCGCCGGCGGCGTGCTGCCGATGTGCCAGGACACGGGCACCGCGATCGTCAAGGGCAAGAAGGGCCAGTTCGTCTTCACCGGCGGCGGCGACGAGGCCGCCATCGCCGCCGGCGTCCAGCAGACCTACCTCACGTCGAACCTGCGCTACAGCCAGATGGCGCCGCTCACGATGTACGAGGAGAAGAACACGGGCACCAACCTGCCGGCGGAGATCAAGCTCGCCGCGGTCGACGGCGCCGAGTACAAGTTCCTGTTCATCGCCAAGGGCGGCGGCAGCGCCAACAAGTCGTACCTGTACCAGGAGACCAAGGCGCTGCTCAACGAGGCGACCCTGCTGCCGTGGATCTTCGAGAAGATGCAGACGCTCGGCACCGCGGCGTGCCCGCCGTACCACCTCGCCGTCGTCATCGGCGGGACGTCGGCCGAGTTCGCCGTGGAGACCGCCAAGCTGGCCTCGACCCACTACCTCGACGCCCTGCCGACGCAGGGTTCGGCCGCCGGTCACGGCTTCCGTGACATCGCGCTCGAGCAGCAGGTGCTCGAGCTGTCGCAGAAGACGGGCATCGGCGCCCAGTTCGGCGGCAAGTACTTCTGCCACGACGTGCGCATCGTCCGCCTCCCCCGCCACGGCGCCAGCTGCCCGGTGGCGATGGCCGTGTCGTGCTCGGCCGACCGCCAGGCCAAGGGCAAGATCACCAAGGACGGCGTGTTCCTCGAGCAGCTGGAGCGCGACCCGGCCCGCTTCCTGCCGGTGCCCGAGGACACCGCCGAGGACATCGAGATCGCGCCGGCCGTGCACATCGACCTGAACCAACCGATGGAGGGCATCCTCGCCGAGCTGAGCCAGTACCCGGTCAAGACGCGCGTGATGCTGACCGGCCCGATGGTGGTCGCCCGCGACATCGCCCACGCCAAGATCAAGGAGCGTCTCGACGCCGGCGAGGAGATGCCGCAGTACCTCCGCGACCACTGCGTGTACTACGCCGGTCCGGCCAAGACGCCGGACGGGTACGCGTCGGGCTCGTTCGGGCCGACGACGGCCGGGCGCATGGACAGCTACGTCGAGGAGTTCCAGGCTGCCGGCGGCTCGATGGTGATGCTCGCCAAGGGCAACCGCTCGACGGCCGTGACCGAGGCGTGCCAGCGGCACGGCGGCTTCTACCTCGGCTCGATCGGCGGTCCGGCCGCTCGCCTGGCGCTCGACAACATCATCCACGTCGAGGTCCTCGAGTACCCCGAGCTGGGCATGGAGGCGGTGTGGAAGATCGACGTCGTCGACTTCCCCGCGTTCATCGTCGTCGACGACAAGGGCAACGACTTCTTCGAGGACGTCCGCCGTCAGGCGAAGGGCGTGTCGGTCTCCGTCCGCTGACGTCTCAGCAGGCGGCCGCGGCCTCCTGCCGGGCCTGCCGGGCGGCGTCCGAGTCGACCCCGAGGAACACGTGGGTGATCACGCGGTGCGGGGCATGGGCCAGCACGTCGCTCTCGCACTCGGCCTGCCGCGCCGACTCTCCTTCGTCCTCGAGCACGATCTCGAGCGACGACGCGACCGACGACGCGTCGTAGCCGAACAGCAGCGTCCGCGGTCTCGGTGTCCGTGGTCGCGCCGTCGACGAACGGACACGTCGCGCCGTTCGCCGGCAGGACCGCCGAGACGAGGTACGCGACGACCGTCTCGTCGAGGCACCCACCGCCGATCGGGAACGCGGTGTGCCCGATGCCCTCCCAGGTGATCGCCCGGGCGTCACCCAGGGCCGCGGCCAGCTCCACGGCGTCGTGTCCGGGGGTCGCCGGATCCGACCGGGTGCCGACGACGAGGATCGGCAGCTGCACGTCGACGGACTCGATGACGGGGAGGTCGGCGGCCGGCGGCATGCCCTCGCAGCCCCACACCTCGGGCACGTCGCTGAAGTCGGCGCACTGGATGGCGAAGAAGGCGGCGTCGAACGACTCGTCGTCGACGGGGATCTCGTCGTCGTACGGGAGCAGGAGGTAGCTCATGTAGGCGGCGAGCGTCGACGCATCGCCGTCGGCGGCGTCGCGCAGCGCGTCGGCGAGCAGGCCGAAGGACCAGGGGTCGTACGTCGCGCCCTCCAGCGCCTGATCGACGTCGAAGCTGATCAGCTGTTGGGGATCGCCGGCGAAGTCGTCGGTCGGCAGCGTCTCGATGCTCTCGCGCGATGTCGGCGGCGAGGGCGGCGCTGTCGGGGCCGGCCGCGCACTGCGTGGTCGCCGCGCACAGCTCGTGGAAGCGGGCGATCACCGTGTCCAGCTCGTCGGCCGCATACGCCGGCGTGTGACCGGCGAGCGGACCGTCCGGATCGCCGGCGTCGGGGGCGATGGCGCCGTCGAGCACGAACCGCCCGACCCGATCGGGGTGCGCCATGGCGTAGACGGCGCCGAGCGCGGTGCCGTAGCTGAAACCCAGGTAGTCCAGGCGTTCGACGCCGAGCGCCCGGCGCACGTCCTCGAGGTCGAGGGCGGCGTCAGCCGCGCCGACGTGGGCGAGGAGGTCGCCGGTGCCCTTGATGCAGTCGGCGACCAGCGGCAGGTCGGTCACCGCGAAGGAGCCGCACTCGATCGGCGGTTCGGAGAGGCCGACGCCGCGCGGGTCCCAACCGACGGGATAGAACTCGAGCAGGAGGTCGGGCGGCAGGACGTCGACGAACCACCATGCGAACGAGGTCCCTGGGCCACCGGGTCCGCCGGGCTCGAGCACGAGCGGGCGGCGGTCGTCGCCGGGCGGCAGCACCGGCCGCGTGATCGCCGTCTGCACCGTCGGGCCGTCCGGGTCGGCGTGGTCGAGCGGGACGTCGATCCAGCGGCACTCCCAGTCGAACGTCAGCTGGAGATCAGCGGTGCCCGGACAGGACCGCCAGCCGCGCGACCTCGGGCGCGGACAGTCGTCGACGACGGTTCGTTCGTCGTCGGCGGGACGGTCGCGATCGGCGCCGCTTCCTCCGTGTGCACGCCGGGTGCCCCGGCACAGGCAGCACCGATGGCGACGAGCCCGGCGACGGTGACGCCGACGGCTCGGCGCATCAGCCGGTGAGGGTCTCGACGAGGGCGGCTCTCGTCGCCGCCACCTCGTCCGGGTTGCCGCCGAACTCGACGGCGGCGAAGTCGGTGACGCCGATCTCGGCCAGCGCACCGATGCGGTCGACGACCTCACCGGCCGGACCGATGACGGCGATGTCCGCGGCACCGTCGGCGCCTTCGCGGTCGAGCATCGCGCGGTAGCTCGGCAGCTGGCCGTAGACCGCGAAGACCTTGGCCGCCCGCTCGTGCGCCGCGACGCGGTCGTCGGTGACGCATACCGGGAGGGCGGCGATGACCCGCGGCGCGGGACGGCCGGCCGCCTCCGCCGCGGCGTTGATCGTCGGAACGATGTGGTCGGCCAGCGTCGCTGGGCCGGTGCACCACGTGAGCGTGCCGTCGGCGAGCTCGGCCGTGACCTTGAGCATCTGCGGGCCGAGGGCGGCGACGACGATCGGGAACGGGTTGCTGCCGGGCACCGAGATGGCGGCGTTGACGTTGTAGGCCTCTCCCTGGTGGCTGACCGGCTCGCCGCGGTGAACGCGCCGAGCACCGTGAGGTACTCGCGGAGGTGGCGGACCGGCTTGTCGAAGCTCATGCCCATCATCGATTCGATCACGATCTGGTGGCTCAGCCCGATGCCGAGGCACAGCCGACCGCCCGTCACCGCGTTCACGGTGAGCGCCTGCTGGGCGAGCATCATCGGGTGGCGCGGGAACGTCGGCACCACGCTCGTGCCGACCTCGATGCGCGGGACCTCACGACCGACGATGGCGAGGGCGGTGAGGGCGTCGTGGCCGAAGATCTGGGGCGACCAGAACGTGTCGAACCCCTCTGCCTCCGCCTGTCGAGCCTCGGCGACCATGTCGTCGACGCTGCCCTCGTTCACGGTCATGCTGAAGATCCCGGTCCGCATGGGCGCGCACAGTACTGGCCGCCCGAGCGGGGATCGGAGCGTTCAGGCGAGGGCGACGAGGTCGAGCCAGCCCGGGTTGAAGTAGTCGACCTGGCCGTCGGGCATGAGCAGCACCTTGGTCGGCGAGAGCTCCTCGACGAACTGCGTGTCGTGGCTCACGATCACCAGCGCGCCGGGCCAGTCGACGAGCGAATCGGTGACCGATCGTCGGCTGCCGGGATCGAGGTTGTTCGTCGGCTCGTCGAGCAGCAGCAGGTTGTTGCGCCCGACCATCAGCATCGCCAGCGCCAGCTTGGTCTTCTCGCCGCCGGACAACGTGCCGGCGTCTTGGAAGACCTTCTCGCCCGACAACCCGAACATGCCGAGGTACCCGCGCAGCTGGGTCTCGGTGAGCACGACGTCGGCCGGCACGTCGCGTCGGATGTTGTCGAGCAGCGACTCGTCCCGCCGGAGGTTGTCGTGCTCCTGGGCGTAGTACCCGACGATGACGTTGTGGCCCCAGGTGACGGTGCCCCGATCGGCCTCCGCTTCACCGGCGAGGATCCGCAGCAGGCTGGTCTTGCCGGCGCCGTTGAGACCGAGGACGAGCAGGCGCTCGCCACGTCCGAGGTCGAAGGCGACGTCGCTGAACACCGGCGGTCCGGCGTACGACTTGGTCATCCCGGCGACCTCCATCACCGTGCGACCAGGTGTCGGCGGCGGCGGGAACTTGACGCGCAGCACCTTGTCGGCGCGGATCTCGTCGACCTTGTCGCCCTCCAGGCGGGCGATCCGCTTCTCCATGCTGTGGGCGGCCGCGGCCTTGGAGGCCTTGGCACCGAAGCGGTCGACGAAGCGCTGCAGTCGGGCGATCTCCTTGGCCTGCCGGGCTGCCGTCTTGGTGAGGCGCTCCTCGTCCGCGGCGCGGGCCTCGCGGTACTGCGTGTACGTGCCCTTGTACTCGACGAGGTGGCCGACGCCGGCCTCGTCGGGCCGATCGAGGTGGAGCACGCGGTGATCGCCTCGTCGAGCAGCTCGAGGTCGTGGCTGATGACGAGCAGCGCCCCGCGGTAGCTCCGCAGGAACCCCATCAGCCACTCCTTGGCGTCGACGTCGAGGTGGTTCGTCGGCTCGTCCAGGCACAGCACGTCGCTGCCGGCGAACAGGATCCGCGCCAGCTCGACGCGGCGGCGCTCGCCCCCGGACAGCACCCCGATCGGGTGGTCGATGCGACTCGGACCGATGCCCAGCCCGGCGGCGAGGGCGCGCGCCTCGCTGTCGGCGGCGTAGCCACCGTTCGTGCGGAAGAGCTCCTCGGCACGCGAGTAGCGGGAGACGTTGCGCTCGTCGGGACGCTCCTCCATCGCGATGCGCAGCTTCTCGATGCGCTCGAGCTCGGCGTCGACGCCGCGCCCGGACAGGATGTGCGACACGGCGGTGCGGCCGTCGAGCACGCCGGCGATCCGCGGGTCCTGCGGGAGGTAGCCGAACGCACCGCGCCGCACGACCCGGCCCGCTGCCGGCTCGGTCTCCCCGCCGAGGACGCGGAACAGGCTCGTCTTGCCGGCGCCGTTGCGACCCACGAGGCCGACCTTGTCCCGGGGCATGACGGTGAAGTCGGCCGACTCGACCACGAGACGGCCGCCGACCTCCACCGAGAGTCCCTGGGCCTGGAGCACCCGACCAGGGTGTCAGGCCGAGCGACCCGATCCAACCACGTTCACGGGGCCGGGGTGGCGACCGGGTCGCCGCCGCCGCCGCCCGAGGGCGGCTGCGTAGCCGGCGGGGCGGGTGGGTTCGTGGGTTTGACCGGCGGGTTCGTCGGGTTGACGGGCGCCGGGGCGTGGGTCGTCGGTGTCGCGGCATGGGTGGTGGCGCGTCGCGACCGCCACCGCCACCGCCGCCGCCGGAGCCCGACCCCGACCGCGAACCGGAGCCGACTGCCACTCCCCGAGCCGGACCCGGACCCGGTCCCCGACCCGGTCTGCGAGCCGCTCCCGGTGCCACCGGTGACGGATCCCATCGAGTCGTCGGTGAACGTCGAGCGCAGGCAGTCGCCCTCCAGACCCGTCGGCGCCGTGCCGAGGGCGTCGGTGATCATCGCCGCCAGTGCCACCCGCCCGGTCTCGCTCAGGTGCAGGCCGTCGCCACCGAGGAGCTTCTTGGCGTCGGGTTCGGCGGTGCGGGCCTGCCAGTCGACGAGGCGGACGTTGTCGCGCTGCGCTTCGATCGCGTGCAGGACGTAGTTGACCTGATCCTGGCTCGGCCGGAACCGGGTGACGGTGACGAGGACGACGGGGATCGGGCCGAGCTCGTCGAGCAGCAGTCCGAGCTCCTCGGTGTACGCCGCGGCGTCGCCGTCGTAGTTGTTGCCGAGCATGATCACGGCGGCGTCCCAGTCGTCATCTCCGCGCTTGGCCAACACCTGGCGGCCGAAGGCGATGCGTCGTCCGACCTCGGCATCGACCTCGACGACCCAGCGGCGCGGCATCAGCTCGGTGCACAGCTGGTTCCCGTAGCGGTTGCTGATCGACGCCAGCACCGAGTCGCCGATCATGATCACGCGGTTGCCGTCGATCTGGCTCCCGACCGGCCGTTCCCGATCGAGGCCGCCCGGCTCGCTCGACGCCGAGCCGCTGTCGTCGGTGATCGACGGATCGGTCGTCGTCCGGCGCGGTGAGCTCGTCGTCGTCGGCCGACGCGTCGTCGTCGGTCGATCGGTCGTCGGCGTCACCGAATCGGGCGCGACGGACGGCGGGAGGGACCCGATGTCCCCGACGGTCGCCGATGGCGGCGGGGTGGCGGCGTCACTCGAGGAGCAGGCCGCGAGGGCGAGCGCGCCGACGACGAGGAGGGCGGCGCGCCGGTGCATCCGGACATTGAACCGCTCGCCCGCGCGACGTGCACGTCGCACGCGGGGGAACGTCGGTCAGGGCCGGTTGCGCCCTGCCCGCAGCTCGTCGCGGATCTCGGTCAGCACGGTGATCTCGGGGGAGGGCTCGGCCGGTGCCTCGGGCGCGCTGCGCTTGAAGTTGTTGTACGCCTTGATGACCAGGAACAGGAACACCGCGACGACCAGGAAGTTGATGATGGCGCTGAACACGAGGCCGATCGAGATCCGCGCGTCCCCGATGTCGAAGCCGATGGCGTCGAGCGAGGACTTCCCGAAGATGGCCGCGATGATCGGGTTGATCACTCCGTTCAGCACCGCATCGACGATCGCCTTGAAGTAGAGCGCCATCACCAAGCCGACCGCAATGGTGATGACATCGCCCTTGTTGATGAAGTCCTTGAACTCATCGACGTACTTCTTCACGGTTCCTCCGGATCAACGATTGACATCGCTCGCCTCGCCCGCCGACGAACGGCCCGAGTCAACCACACCGGTGGGAGGAGGGTGCGTGATGTCCTCGGCCGGCTCGAGGTCCTCGAAGCGGTCGATGTCGCGCAGCTGCGGGAAGACGACGCTCGCCATCCCGACGACGCCGATGGTCAGCACGCCGCCGACCCACACCGCCGGACCGACGCCGAGCACCGCCCCGGCGACGCCGGACTCGAACGCGCCGAGCTCGTTGGATGCGCCGATGAAGACGTTCTCGACCGCCATCACCCGGCCGCGCATGTCGTCGGGCGTGGCCAGGGGAACGATCGTCGCCCGGATGAAGACGCTGACCGCGTCGGCGCCTGCGAGCACGATGAGGGCGACGAACGCGAGCGCGTAGGAGCGGGTGATGCCGAGCACGATCGTCGCCGCCCCGAAGACGGTGACGGCCACCAGCAGCGTCCGGCCGACGTGGCGGCGCACGGGGCGCGCGGCGAGCACGGCGGTGACGATGACGGCGCCGATCCCCGGCGCAGCCCGCAGCCAGCCGTAGCCCACGCTGCCGACGTCCAGGCGCTCCTCGGCGATCGCCGGCAGGAGGGCGACGGCGCCGCCGAACAGCACGGCGAACATGTCGAGGACGATGGCTCCGAGCAGCACCTGGCGTCGGCGCACGAACCGCAGGCCCTCCATCGCGTGGGCGAAGGTCGCTCGCTCGCTCGACGGCGTGCGCACCTGGGCGCGGCGCACGGTCAGCGTGGTGGCGATCAGCGCGGCGGTGCCGAAGCAGGCCGCGGCGACGATGTAGGGCACGGTCGGGTCGACCGCGTAGAGGAACCCGCTCACGGCCGGCCCGACGATGAGTCCGAACTGCCAGGTCCCCGAGTACAGGGCGACCAGCCGCGGCAGGCCGCGATCCGGTGCGATCAGCGGCGGCAGGGCGCGGAACGACGGGGCGGCGAAGGCGCGAGCCGTGCCGAAGAGGAGGGCGATGCCGAAGATCGGGACGACCGACGTCGGGCGGGTGGCGGCATACGCGCAGTAGAGGATCGACGTCGCCACCTCGACGCCCATGGCGATCGAGGCGACCCGTCGGCGGTCGAAGCGGTCGGCCGCCGAGCCGGTGAGCGGCAGCAGCAGGAGCGCCGGGAGGAACTCGAAGAGCCCGAGCAGACCGAGGGCCAGCGTGCTGTCGGTGATGTCGAAGATCTGCTTGCCGAGCGCGGCCGCCTGCATCGTCGTGGCGACGGTCTGGGCGGTGGCGGCGAGGAGGAAGGTGCTGACGCCCCGGTCCTTGAGCAGCTCGCGCCCGGTCGGGGCGTGGACGGTCTCGGTCATGGCGGCACCGGGCAGCGACCGTAGCGGGGCGTGCTACAGAAGATGTCATGAGCTCGCTCGCTGATGAGACCCGCTGGATGGATGCCGTCGACCAGGCCGCGCTGGTGGCCAAGGGCGAGGTCACGCCAGGCGAGCTGCTGGATGCCGCCATCGAGCGGATGGACGCGATCGACCCCGCCGTCCACGCCCTGACGATCACGTGGTTCGACGATGCCCGCCGGTTCGCCGCCGCCGGCGCGATCCCCGAAGGACCCTTCCGGGGCGTGCCGTTCCTGCTCAAGGACCTGTACACCACGTTCGCCGGCCAGACCCTGTCCAACGGCAACCGCGCCCTCAAGGAGGCGGCGATCGTCGATGCCGACGACACGACGCTCGTGGCGCGCTATCGCGCCGCCGGGTTCGTCGTCGCCGGTCGGACCAACAGCCCGGAGATGGGCAGCCTGCCGTGCACCCAGCCGACGGCGTGGGGAGCGACCCACAACCCGTGGGACCTCACCCGCACACCGGGTGGGTCGAGCGGTGGCTCAGCGGCCGCGGTGGCGGCGGGCATGGTGCCGATCGCCAACGCGTCGGATGGCGGCGGCAGCATCCGCATCCCGGCGTCGGCGTGCGGCCTCGTCGGCCTCAAGCCGAGCCAGGGGCGCATCACGGTCGGCCCGCGGCGCGCCGAGGTCGGCCTCGGCGTCGAGCACTGCGTGTCGCGCACCGTCCGCGACAGCGTCGTGCTGCTCGACGCGGTGCGCGGCCCGGGCATCGGCGACACCGTCATCGCCCCCGCTCCCGAGCGGCCCTACGTCGACGAGCTCGGCGCCGATCCGGGCCGCTTGCGCATCGGGCTGATGGACGTGCACCCACGCGGCGAGGCCGTCCACGCCGACTGCATCGCCGCTGTCCGGTCGGCCGCGATGATGCTCGCCGGCCTCGGCCACGACGTCGAGCCGGCGTGGCCGACGGCGCTGGCCGACGAGGGCCTGACCCTCAAGTTCATGGCGTTGTGGGCGACGCAGATGGCGATGGCGACCAACGGCTTCGGCCAGACCCTGGGCCGGGAGCTCACCGAGGAGGACGTCGAGCCCGTCAACTGGATCCAGGCCCAGCACGCCCGCAGCCTGAGCGCCGTCGACTACGCCACCGCGCTCGCCGCGTCCTACGCCTTCCGGCGCGAGGTGCAGGCGTGGTGGGGGCGGGATGGCTGGGATCTGCTGCTGACGCCCACGCTCGCCGAGCCGCCGCCGCTCCTGACCGAGTTCGATCCGGTCCCCGGCGATCCGTCGGCGCAGATGCGCCGGGCCGGCCAGTGGGTCCCGTACACGCCGGCGTTCAACATGAGCGGGCAGCCGGCGATCAGCCTGCCGCTGCACTGGAACGACGCCGGCCTCCCGATCGGTGTCCAGCTCGTCGCCGCCTACGGCCGGGAGGACGTGCTGGTGCGGGTGGCCTCGCAGCTCGAGGCCGCCCACCCGTGGGCCGATCGTCGTCCGGCGGTGTGACGCCGGCGGTCCTCGAGCGCGCCGTCCAGCCGCCGTCGACGATGAGCGACTGGCCGGTCATGAACGTGCCGGCCTCGGTGCTCAGCATCAGGATCGCCCCGTCGAGCTCGTGCTCGTCGCCCATCCGGGGCATCGGGCCGTTGGCCTCGATGAAGGCGATGGCGCCGGGATCGGTCTCCATGCCGGCGGTGAGCTCGGACTGGAACCATCCCGGGCACAGCGCGTTGACCCGCACGTTCTTGCGGGCGAACTGCAACGCCAGCTCGCGGGTGAGGTTGACGACGGCGCCCTTGCTGGCGCAGTAGCTCGCCTGCTTCACGGGCGTCGATCCGACGTGGCCGAGCATCGAGGCCACGTTCACGATGCTGCCGCCCCCGTCGGCGATGAGCGGGCTGCGGAACAGCTTGCACAGGTGCCAGATGGCGGTCACGTTGACCTCCATCACCGAGCGGAACGAGTCGAGCGGCTCGTCCTCCAGGGAGATCTTGCCGCCGATGCCGGCGTTGTTGACCAGGACGTCGATGCGCCCGCACGTGTCGAGCACCGCCGCCGCGAGGCGTTCCCGATCGTCGGGATTCGCCAGGTCAGCGGGCACGACGACGGCGTCGGTGAGCTCGCCGGCGAGCTGCTCCAGCCGGTCGGCCCGCCGCGCCGCGACGACGACGCGAGCGCCGACGGCGTCGAGCACCCGGGCGAACCGCGCGCCGAGGCCGGACGAGGCGCCGGTGACCAGGGCCACCTTGCCGTCCAAGCGGAAGAGGGAGAGCGGATCGAGCGCGGTGGCCGTCGTCATGGCGCGGAGCGTACGTCCGGCCGATCACGCGATCTGGTGCTCGGGTTTTCGGGTGTATCTGCCGATGAACGTTTCAGCACCTTTTCAGCACCGTGTTGTGAGGTGAACCCGATGATGAAGACGACCCTGCACCTGCACCGCCCCCTTGCGGCGCCCGCGCCGTCGCCGGACCTGGCGGACCGGCCCCGCGTCCGTCCCTCGACGGTGCGCCTGGGGATCATCCTCAGCGTCGTTGCGGCCCTGGTCACCGTGGTCCTCGAGGCCGTCTTGGCCGTACCGGTCGTCGTCATCCTGGTGCCCGTCGTCATCATTGGCTTCGTCCTCAGCTGGCACGCCTGCGGCCGTCCGCTCACGGGCGGCCCGTCCGACCGGTCCGCCGACGACGGGACCGTGCACCGGCTGCGCTGAGCGGCACGAACCGGCGCCGTCCGTGCGACGATGGGCGCATGAAGGTGCGCATCGGTGTCGGGCTCGGCGTACGGACGACGCTGCACGGGCCGGAGTTCGGGGAGTTCGTCGACACGGTCGAGCGGCTGCGCTTCGACAGCTTGTGGCTGTCCGAGCGGATCACCGGTGAGGCCCCGGATCCGGTCGTCGCGATGTCGTACGCCGCCGGGCGCACGACACGGCTCAAGTTCGGGATGAGCGTGCTCGTCCTGCCGGGTCGCAACCCGATCGTGCTGGCCAAGGAGATGGCGACGCTGGCGATCATGTCCGGCGGCCGGCTGCTGCCCGCGTTCGGCCTCGGCGTCGCCGACGGCATGGAGCACCAGGCGTTCGGTGTCGAGCGCAAGGAGCGGGCCAAGTGGTTCGACGAGGCGCTCGTCGTGATGCGCAAGTGCTGGTACGACGACGTCGTCGATCACGACGGCGAGCGCTTCCACTACGAGGGTCTCAAGGTCCGGCCGCAGCCGAAGCGCCTCGACGTGTGGCTCGGCGGGATCGCCCCGTCCGAGCTGCGCCGGGTGGGCCGGTCCGCCGACGGCTGGCTGCCGTCGTTCATCACGCCCGCCGACGCCGCCGCCGGCCGCGCCGTGATCGAGCAGGTCGCCGCCGAGCACGAGCGGGAGATCGAGGACGATCACTACGGCGTCCTGATCCCCTACGCGATGGGCGAGGTCCCCGACACCCTCGTCGCCCAGCTCGCCCGCCGCCGCCCCGACCTCGAGGACCCGGCCTCGCTGGTCCCCCGCGGCTGGGATGCCGTCATCGACACCGTCAAGCGCTTCGTCGACGTCGGCACCACCAAGTTCGTCGTCCTCCCGATCGTCGAGCCGCCCGACTCCTGGGACGACCACCTCGCTGCGGCCGCCGACGCCCTGCTGCCCCTGGAGACGTAGTCCTTCCTGCGTCTCGGTTGTCGAGGAGCTCTTGAAGCGGGGGTGGGCTGGGTCGGTTGACGGGTTCCCCGTCGAGCCGGGCCTCGATTTGTGTCACCGGCATGTCGTCGACGACGTACGCGGTGACACAGAACCGGGGGCGGCCAGGTCGTTGCTGCGTCTCGGTTGTCGAGGAGCTCCTGAAGTAGGAGGTGAGCTGGGTCGGTCGACGGGTTCTGCCCTCGCGCCGGGCGGGCCGGCGGCCGGCGCCGTCAGGCGGCGGGGGCTCTTGCTGGTGGGCGCCATTGGCCTTCGTGGATGAGGTGGTGGTGCTTGGAGCACAGTGGGGTCAGGTTCTCGAGGTTGGTTGGCCCTCCTTGGTTCCATTCGTTGAGGTGGTGGATGTCGCAGTCGCCGAAGCGGACGGGGCAGTCGGGTGCGGCGCAGGTCTGATGCATCGCTCGTAATGCTCGGCGTTGGTCGGCGACTGGCGAAGCGTTTGGCTCGGCCGACGTCGACGACCCTGCCGTCGCCTGCCAACACGATCGGGATGATGTCGGCCTCGCACGCCAGCCGCCTGATCGTTGCCGGTGGGAGTGGCTGGCCGTCGTACGTCTCGCACACGCCCGACTCGTGGAGCTCGTTGCGGAGCGTCTCGAGGTCGATGAGCACCAGGAGCTCGGCCGGACGTCGTGATCCCGGCGCCGGCGTCGCGGTCACGATCGCCATGAACGCATCGGCTTTCAACTGGTCGAACGTGCGGTCGTCGTCGGGCTTGGCCCTCTCCGCGGCCACGGCGGCGTCGAACGCGGCGGACAACCGGGCGTCGGCTTCGGGGTCGAGGCTGATCTGGGTGTGGCACATGCCCTCGCGGTCCATCCAACGACGAACCGTTCGCTGTGACCGGAGCTTCTCGTGGTGGCGCAGGCCTTCGTCGCGCGAGATGCGTCGGGCGAGGTCGCGGACGTGGCGGGCGAACGCGTCCACCGACGTCCCTGCCGCCTGCACGACCAGGTTCGGCGCCTGCGCCGCCAACTCCACCCGCTCGGACTCGTCGAGACGGTTGGCTGCCCGGGCGATCGCGTCGGCATGACCCGCTGACAGCTCTCCCGCAGCCAACGCGGCGTGCACCTCGGGCATCGCCGCACACACCCCAGCCCGCTCGATCAGCACGTCCGCCTCGCGTGACGAACGCCGACCCCCAACCGACGCCAGCTCGGCCGACCGTGCGACCACCGCCGCGTCGACCGAGTCCAACCAGCACCGCAACCGATGCAACGTCCGAAGCCAACGACCTCAGGTCGACCCCGTCGCACGTCGCCGGGTCGGTCGCGGCAACCTGCCGCACCACCTCGACGACTTCGCTGGCCAACATGAGCCGATCATACCGTACAGATGTTCCCTTGTCAACAGGATGATCTGGGCGCGAATCGTCTCACGCCGTACCCAGCGCGGCCATGGCGGCGTTGCGGCCGGGGATGGCGGAGACGCCGCCGCCGCGGCGGGCGCCGGCGCCGCAGATGAAGAGGTTCGGGGACGTGGTCTCGACGCCCCAGCGGCCGACGTCCTCCGGGCGCTCGGCGAAGGGCCATTGCAGCGGGCGGTGGAAGATGTTGCCGCCGGGCATGGCGAGGCGGTCCTCGACCTCGAGCGGGCCCATCACCTCGATGCAGCTCGGGTCGAGCAGGCAGTCCTCGATCGGCTCGGCGAGCACGCTGTCGAGCGACCGCAGGATGGAGCGCGTGGCGGCGGCGAGGGCGGTGGGGGGATCGGCACGGAACAGGCGCGTCGGCATGTGCAGCGCGAACAGCGTGAGCGTCTGGGCACCACTGCCGCGGAGGGCAGGCCCGAGGATCGACGGATCGGTCAGCGAGTGGCAGTAGATCTCGCACGGGGCGACGTCGGGGATCGTGCCGGCGGCGGCTTGCCGGTAGGCGTGGGCCAGCTGGCGGTAGCCCTCGTTGACGTGGAACGTCCCGGCGAACGCCCGCTCCGGGGAGACGCTGCGGTCGCGCAACCGTGGGAGCCGCGACAACAGCATGTTGACCTTGACCTGGGCGCCCTCGACGGCGGCGTCCGACGTCGACAACGGCACTCCCAGCAACCCGGCGAGCACGGCCGGGGCGACGTTGGCGAACACCTGCCTGGCCACCACCCGCCGCCCGGAGGCGAGCACCACCGTCGCGCCGGCGTCGTCCATCTGCACCGCGGTGACCTCGACACCGGTGCACAGCTCGGCGCCGTGACCCGAAGCGGCGGCGGCGAGCGCGGACGACACCGTGCCCATCCCGCCGACCGGCACGTCCCATCGCCCGGTCCCGCCGCCGATGACGTGGTAGAGGAAGCAGCGGTTGGCGGCGAGGTCGTGGGCGTCGGCGAACGTCCCGATGACGGCGTCGGTGAGCACGATCCCGCGCACCGTGTCGTCGGTGAGCCGGCGCTCGATCAGCTCGCCGATCGGACGCTCGACCAGCGCGGCCCACGCCGCGTCGTCGCCGACGTGTCGCCGCATGGCATCGCGATCGCGCAGCGGCTCGGTGAGCGTCGGGAAGACCCGCTCGGCCACCCGCCCCGTCATCGCGTAGAGCGCGTCCCACGCCGCCGCATCGACACCCAGTGACGCCGCCGTGGCGAGCGGATCGGCCGCGTCGACGAGGACGCCGCCATCGCCGCGTGGCGTGTAGGACGACACGTCGCGGCGCTGCAGGGTGATGTCGAGCCCGAGCTCGTCGACGACGACTGCCGGGAGCAGGCTGACGAGGTACGAGTACTTCGAGATGTTGGCGTCGAAGCCGGCGAAGATGCGCTCCGATCGGGCCGCCCCGCCCAGCTCGGCTCCCCGCTCGAGCACGACGACCGAACGTCCGGCGGCGGCGAGGTAGGCGGCGCACGTCAACCCGTTGTGCCCGCCGCCGATCACGACGGCGTCGTACGCCTCGCCCGACGGCTCCTCCACCGCGCCGACCGTACGCGAGACTCGCCGCCATCGCCGACGACGACCGCCATGACGTCCCGTGGTGGCGGGAGGCCGTCATCTACGAGGTCTACGTCCGCAGCTTCGCCGACGCCGACGGCGACGGCATGGGCGACCTCGCCGGGATCCGCAGCCGCCTGCCCTACCTCAGCCGCCTCGGCATCGATGCCCTCTGGCTGACGCCGTGCTACCCGTCGCCGCAGGCCGACGGCGGCTACGACGTCGCCGACTACCGCGACATCGATCCCCGGTTCGGCACGCTCGCAGACATGGACGCCCTGCTCGCCGACGCCCACATCCACGGGCTGCGCGTGATCGTCGACCTCGTGCCCAACCACACGAGCGACGAGCACCCGTGGTTCCGCGCCGCGCTCGCCGCGGCACCCGGCAGCCCCGAGCGGCGGCGGTACCTGTTCCGCGAGGGTCGTGGACCGCAGGGCGAGCGCCCGCCGAACGACTGGCGGAGCACGTTCGGCGGCGGGGCGTGGACGCGCATCACAGAGCCCGACGGCACGCCGGGCCAGTGGTACCTCCACCTGTTCGACACCAAGCAACCCGACCTCGACTGGACCAATGCCGAGGTGCGCGACGAGTTCCGATCGATCCTGCGCTTCTGGCTCGACCGGGGGGTGGACGGGTTCCGCATCGACGTCGCCCACGGGCTGGCCAAGGACCCGGAGCTCCCGGACGTCGGCGACGCCCAACCCGCCGACGGACCGACACCGGCGCCGCCCGGCCATCCGCACTGGGACCAGGACGAGGTCCACGACGTCTATCGGGAGTGGCGCCGGCTGAGCGACGGCTACGACGGCGAGCGGGCGTTCGTCGGCGAGGCGTGGGTCGCGACGCCCGAGCGCCTCGCCCGCTACGTCCGTCCCGACGAGCTGCACACGGCGTTCAACTTCGAGTTCCTGCTCGCCCCATGGGATGCCGTTGCCCTGCGCACGGCCATCGATCGCAGCATCGACGCACTTGCCGCAGTCGGCGCGCCGGCGACGTGGGTCCTGTCGAACCACGACGTCGTTCGCCACGTGACGCGCTACGGCGACGGCGAGGTCGGCGTCGGCCGGGCCCGCGCCGCCGCGTTGTTGATGCTGGCGCTTCCCGGCGGTGCCTACGTGTACCAGGGCGAGGAGCTCGGCCTGCCGGAGGTCGTCGACCTCCCGGACGAGGTGCGCCAGGACCCGACGTTCCTGCGCACGAAGGGCGCGGTGGCCGGGCGCGACGGGTGCCGCGTGCCGCTGCCGTGGTCCGGTGACGTGGCACCGTTCGGCTTCGGCCCGTCCGGCACGCCGTGGCTGCCCCAGCCGGCTGGCTGGTCGACGCTGACGGCAGCGCACGAGGACGCCGACCCGACCTCGATGCTGTCGCTGTACCGCGACGCCTTGGCCCAGCGGCGCCAGCACCCGGCGCTCGGCGACGGCACGATGACGTGGCTCCCGTCGCCCGCCGACGTGCTCGCGTTCCGCCGCCCACCCGGGTTCGCGTGCGTCGTGAACCTCGGCACCCGCCCGGTCGACCTCACCGACCTCGGTCTGGACGACGCCGCCGTGCTGCTCGCCAGCAGGCCGCCCGATCCCGACGGGCGGGTCCCGCCGACCGCGACCGTGTGGTTGGCGACGGGCCGCTGACCCCGTTCAGCCGTCCCGCCAGGCCGTCCCGAAGCGGTTGCGGTAGGCGAGCTCGGTGGCGTCGCGACGCGTGATCGACCCGTGGCCCTTGCCGATCGGGTAGCCGATCGGCACCAGGGCGGCGGTCCCCCACGGCTCACGGATCCCGAGCAGCTCCTTGACCTCGGCCTCGCGGAAGCAGTGCAGCGTCGTCAGCGTGCAGCCGATGCCCTCGGCGACGCACGCCAGCATCAGGTTCTGGACGGCCGGGTAGATCGACGCCCCGCCGATCACGCTGACCCGGTCGAGGTCGGCGTCGGTGATCGCCATCCGGCGCACGTCGAAGCAGAACACGAGGATCGCCGGCGCCTCCTGCATGTGCGCGGCGAGGTAGTTGCCAGCGGCAAGGGTCCGCATCATGGCGTCGCGCTCGGCGGGCGGCAGCGCGGCGCCGCGCTCCTCGTAGCCCGTCACGTACTTGGCCCACTCCGGCGCGTACAGGTCGGCCAGGCCCTGCTTGAGCTCGGGGTCGGTCACGACGACGACGCGCCATGGCTGCTGGTTCCCGCCCGACGGCGCCACCGCTGCGGCGTGGAGGAGGCGCTCGAGCACCTCGTCGGGGATCGGATCGGGACGCAACCGACGGACGGCGCGCAGGGTGTTCATGGCGTCGTACAGGCCGATGTCGGCCATCCCCACCTCCCAGACTCGGACGGAGGCGCGTGACCGTACGACCACCACCGCGTCGCGGTCAACGCCGACCGATCGCTCGCGATGCGACATGCTGGGGGCGATGCTCTCGGAGCCGCTCCCGTCGCTGACCGACCTCGCACTCGGACTGGTGGCCCTGCTGTTCGCGCTCCGCGGCGTGAACGCCGGCGTGAGTCGAGCGTGGCGGCGGATGTTCTGGTGGGCCGCGATCGCCGCCCTCGCCGGCGCCGTGCACCACGCCGTCATCACGTTCTCCGACGACCTGACTGGTCCGTCGTGGGCGCTGATCGAGCGCGATGGTCGTCGTCACGATCTCCTACGCCCTCGCGGCGACGGTGGAGGACGTCCTCGGGCCGGGTCGGGGCCGCATCTTCTGGGCCCTGCGGATGGCCAGCCTCGTCGCCTTCGCCGTGCTGGCGTTGTTCGGGTACTACGGCATCAGCACGATCGTCGCCTGCGAGGGCGTGACGATGGCCAGTGTCGTCGCCCTCTGGGCGCTGGCGTTCCGCCGCGGCATCGCCGGCGCCGGCCCGATGGTGGTGGCGCTGGCGGCCAACGTCTTCGCCGGGATCACCCGGGCCCTGCCCGTCGAACATCACCGAGCTCGTCGGCCTCGACCCCGTCTCGCTCTACCACCTCGCCCAGATCCCGCCGATGGCGCTGCTGTACGTCGCCATCGTCGAGCGCTCGGCGATCCAGCCCGTCCCGGCCGAGCTCGCCGTCGTGGTCGACGACGACGCGCCGGCCCGGTGACGAGTTGAGCACGGTGACGAGATGAGCACGGTGGAGGTCGTCCCGGCGCGGCTCGACTGGCTCGAGGCGCTGGCCGAGGGTGACGACGTGTTCACGGCCCGCTTCGGCATCGCCGTCGAGGCGGACTGGGCCGGCTTCCCGGAGGCCATCCCGTTCGCCGTCGACGGCGCCCGGCGACGTTCGGAGGACCCGTGGGGCAGCCAGCTCTTCTTCGACGGCGCAGACGGGGCACTGATCGGGTTCGGCGGGTTCAAGGGCCCGCCGACCGACGGCGATGCCGAGATCGGCTACGCGGTGGCGCCGGCACGCCAGGGTCGCGGCATCGCGACCGCCGTGGTGGCGATCCTCGTCGAGCGCGCCGTCGCCGCCGGGGTCTCGATCGTCAGCGCCCACACCCTCGGTGCCGACAACCCGTCGACGGCGGTGCTGCGCAAGAGCGGGTTCCAGCGCGTCGCCGAGCTCGACGAACCCGAGCTCGGCACGATCTGGCGATGGGAGCTGCCCCTCAGCGCGGCGCCGTGAAACGGAGATAGGATCTCCGCTTCATGGATGACGTGCTGGTAACAGGTGGGACCGGGTTCGTCGCCCGGTGGTGCATCGTGCAGCTGCTCGAGCAGGGGCATCGAGTACGGACGACCGTGCGTGATCCGCGCAAGGAGGGGAACGTCCGCACCGCGCTCGGCGGCGTGGTCGATGCCGGCGACCGGCTGACGTTCGCGGTCGCCGACCTGCTCGACGACGCCGGGTGGGCCGCAGCCGTCGCCGGATGCCGGTACGTGCTGCACCCGGCCTCGCCGCTCGGCCAGATGCCGGACGACGTGCTCGTCGCGACCGCCCGTGACGGCAGCGTTCGCGTGCTCCAGGCCGCGATCGCCGCGGGAACCGAGCGCGTCGTGCTGACATCGGCGGCGAACGCGGCGAGCTTCACCGACTACCGCGACCCCGGGGTCACCGACGAGACGCTGTGGACCGATCCCGACGCACCCGGTCTCGGCGCATACCGCCGTTCCAAGACGCTCGCCGAGCTGGCGGCCTGGGCGACGATCGACGCGGCCGATGGTGCGACCGAGCTGACGACCATCCTCCCCGGCGCGATCTACGGGCCGATCCTCGCTGCGGACAACCGCGGCGCGGTGGACACGATCGGGAGGCTGCTGCGAGGCGAGATCCCACAGGTGCCCCGCATGGGGCTGGAGGTCGTCGACGTCCGCGACGTCGCGGACGCTCACGTGCGCGCCATGACCACGCCCGCCGCGGCCGGCGAACGGTTCCTCGCCACGGGCGAGCTGCTGTGGCTGCCCGAGATCGCGCAGCTCCTCCGCGATCACCTCGGCGACGACGCGGCACGCGTGTCCACCGAGGTGTTCGAGGACGACGAGGCGCTCGTCGACCTGGTCCCGGGCATCGGACGGAGGAACACGCACACGACGGCCAAGGCGCGCGCCATCCTCGGCTGGTCCCCGCGACCCGCCCGCGACGCCGTGCTCGACTGCGCTCGGAGCCTCGTCGCCCACGGCGCCGTCTGACGTCGAAAGGGGTGCCGCATCGGACGACGAGGCGGCTTAGGTTCGGGCGGCGATGAGGGTGCCCGACCGATGCCTGGCTGATCTCCGGGAGCACGGCCATCTCGTGTTCGAGGGGTTCCTGGAGGCCGACGAGCTGGCAGCCGCGCAGGACGCGCTGTGGCTGCACTACCCGCGGCCCGAGGAGTACTTCGCCGACCCGACCGCTCATGCGTGGCTGGCGACCAGCCAGTGGGCCGGCCTCGTCGGCGCACCGTGGCGTTCGTGGAGCCTGAACCGGCTGGCCTTCCACCCCGACCTGCTCGACCTGGCGGAGCGCTTCTTGGGTTCGGCCGACCTGCGGCTGTACGAGGCGGAGCTGTGGGCCAAGTACGCCGGGGCGGTCGACTACGACCAGCGCCACCACCGCGACTTCGTCAACCACAGCCTCGTCGTGCCCAAGCGCTCGGAGCCGCCCACCCAGGTGCTGACCTGGATCCTCCTGTCCGACGTCGCCGCCGAGGACGGCCCGACCAAGGTCGTTCCGCTGTCGGTCGGCGAGCGCGTCCCGTACTGGCCGGTGCCTGGGCACCACGACATCACGAACCAGCTCCCGGCCGGGATGTTCGCCGAGGAAGAGATCTCGATGACCGGTCCGGCCGGAACCCTGTTCGCCTTCCGCACCGACGTCCTCCACCGTGCGTCGCGCATGATCGGCGAACGATCGAGCCGCTTCGCGCTGCTCGCCGACTACGACGTGTGGGGACCGCGCTGGACCGGCCGGGTCGGCTGGGCCGAACGGGCCACGGGTCCGGACTGGTTCGAGATCGTCGAGCGGGCGTCCCCGCGGGAACGCTCGGTGTTCGGGTTCCCCGCTCCGGGCGACCCGTACTGGGACGACCAGACCCTCGCCGACACCCAGACGCGCTATCCCCGGGCCGACCTGACGCCCTACCGCTGATCCCCGACGTGGGCGCGGACCGCACCGTCCAGCCACGCGGCATCGCCGGTGAACTGCACACGCACCATCGGACTGTGGGCGACGGCGGCGTCCAACGACACCGCGTTGCGGTAGTACTCGGTGTTGGGGGCGGTGAGCACGCGTCGGCGCTCGGTCGGATCGACGACCCGCTCCGCTCGGGCCGGCAGGTCGACCGGCACCGAGGTCTTGAGCCGGACGGTGAACTCGGGCGTCGTCACCAGGTTGGCGAGCCAGTCCCTGGGCCTGCGTTCGACCCCGGCACGGCTGGCGTTCGGCGTGCCGCAGATGTACGTCTGCCCGTCGACCACCGTCGTCCAGATCTCGGTCGTGCGCGCCGTGTTCGAGCGGCGGCCGGTGGTGACGATGTCAACGGTCCGCTCGTCGAGGAGGCTGCGCAGGATGGCGTCCCGTGTCGTGCACGACCGCGGACGGTACCGGCGCCGTGATCACCGCCGCCAGAAGAGGAGGTGCGTCACGCCGCTGGGGCTGGGCACCGACTCGAGGTGGAACCGGTCGAGCAGATCCTCGGGAGACGTCCAGAGCCGCTCGCCGCGGCCGATCTCGATCGGTGCGACGGCGACGTGGATGGCGTCGATGAGATCCGCCTCGAGGAACTGCCGAACGGTGGCGACCCCGCCTCCGACCCGGACGTCCTTCCCGTCGGCGGCGTCCTTCGCCTGCCGCGCTGCCTCCTCGGGCGTCGCATCGAGGAAGTGGAACGTGGTGTCGCCGAGCGTGAAGCTGGGGCGTGGATGGTGGGTGAGGACGAACACCGGGCTGTGGAAGGGCGGGTCGTCTCCCCACCACCCTTGCCACTCGAGGTCCTCCCACGGGCCCCGCTGCGGCCCGAACTTGTTGCGCCCCATGATCTCGGCACCGATGTTGCGCGCGTAGTCGCGGGTGAAGTAGTCGTCCAGCCCGCGGGATCCGCCGGGCTCGCTGCGGTTCGGCCAGCTCGCGGTGGCGAACGCCCACGAGGCCAGGTCGGCCGGGAGGTTGGCCACGCGACCACCTCGGCGCTCGGCATGTCCGAACGGCTCCTCGAGGCGTTGGCCCTCGCCAGCACCGAACCCGTCCGTCGACAGCATGAAGTTCTGCACTCGCAGCAGTTGCGTCATCCTCGATCTCCTCTCTCGTCGCGGGCGGGCGAACCCTCGGCCGACGTCACGACGCGTCGACCGGCGGTGCGAGCCCGATGCTGGCGTAGTGCGCCTGCGCCGCGGCGAAGCCGTCCCAATCCCACGCCACGGGGCGACCAGCGAGGCACGGCTCGAGCCGCGCCAACGACGCATGGAGGCCGACGACGTAGCAGTTGTCGATGGCGCGAGCGGTGTCGGTGACGAAGTGGCTGAGCCGCAGCACACACCCCGTGGCGACCGGCTCGAGCTCCCAACGCAGGGACGAGTCGTCGACATGGGTGTGCTCGAGGAGCATCGGCGGCTCGACGCGCAGGATCGTGAACGTCATCGTCATCGCCTCCTCACCGCGGCCGGCGAACACCATCTCGCCGCCCGCTCGGAGATCGACCGTGATGTCGGCGTCGAACGGCAACCACCAGTCGGCCAGCCGCGCCGGATCGGTGATCGCGTCCCAGACCTCGCGGATCGGGTAGGGCAGGTGGCGCTCGAAGCGGATGACGCCGCCGTCTGCGGTGCGCTCCAACGCACCATCGAACGACGCGGGGATCTCGCTCATCGGGCCTCCTTCCCACGCGGGGGCACCGGCGCGACGGTGCGTTGCAGGTGCCGCTCGAGCGAGTCGAGCCGCGCGGCCCATTGCGCTCGATATGGCTCGAGCCAGGCGTCGAGCTCCATCAGCGGTTCGGGACGGAGTCGGTAGAGCCGTCGCTGCGCGTCACGCCGGACCTCCACCAGCCCGGCGTCACGCAACACCTTGAGGTGGCGGGACACCCCGGGCTGGTGCATCCCGACCTCGTCGACCAGCTCGCCGACGGACCGCTCACCACCGCGGACGGCATCGAGGATCCGCCGCCGGGTGGGCTGGGCGATCACCTCGAGCACTGCGATCTCTGACGGCACAGCGAGAGGATACGTCAACACATATATATGTGCAAGCACATGTACTGACGGGCACGCGCCGCCAGCTCGGGCGTTGACGCCCGCTACCCGGAACCGTGTCCCGACGGCTCGCTGAACCGAGCTCGAAGCGTCTCGTCACGAGGCGCGAGGTGGGGCCGCAGTCGCGCCGCGATCTGATCCGTCACCTCTGTCGCGAGGCGTTCGACGGCGCCCCACTCCGTGCCTCCGGTGACGAGCGTGCCGGCGACGTGCACATGGACGTGCGGCACGGTCTGATGCGCGGGCGTCCCGTTGTTCTGCCACACCGCGACGCCGCCCGGGTCGTACGCCCCGAGGATCGCGGTCGTTGCTCGCGCCACCCCGTCCATCACGCCCCACTGCTCATGCGGCGTCAGATCGACGACGGTGCTCACGTGGCGGATGGGGATCACGAGCACGTGGCCGCGGCCCCGCTGCTCGAAGGTCACCAGCGTCGCGGTCAGGTCGTCTCGTTCGAGGATCGTGTACGGAACGGTGCCCGCGAGATACCGACAGAACCAGCACGGATCGTTGGGTGGCAGCTCCAGGGGCACGGCTCGCCAGTGTGGCCGAGCGGCCGTCAGCCGTGCAGCCAGCGAGCGGCGAGCTCGTCGGCGAAGGCCAGGTCCGGCTGCTGCTGCAACAAGAGGCGGCCGATCGCATCGGTCCACGCCGGAAGGTCCGCCAACGCGTTCTGGCCGCAGGTCGCGATAGGCGTCGAGGTAGCGCTCGGCGAAGCGCGTCCGGCGGCGGTGGACGTCGACGGACGCATGAGCGACCAGATGGTTTCGATACCCGATGGTGACCACCGAGCACGCCACGTCGGCGGCGGCAGGGGCCAGATGGGTGGCCGACCAGTCGATCACGTTCCATCGGCCCGCATCCCACAGCACGTTGGCGGGATGGAAGTCGCCGTGGAACACGGCGTCTCCGTGACGGCATCCCGACGATGCCGAGATCGGCGAGCGAGTCGGCGAGCTGTGGCAGCTCCTGCGATGTCAGCTGGTGCAACGCCACGTGCACGTCGGCGAGCACGGCGGCCGAACCGCGCTGTCCGAGCAGCGGCGGACCGTCGAGCCGGTCGAACACCAGGCCTGGTCGGCCGTTCGCTTCGACCATCCCGTGCACGGCTGCACAGGGCGCCCCGGCGGCATGCACGGCGGCCGAGCGAGTCAGCTCGGGGCCGGCGAGCGACTCGAACCCCGGCTTGAACAGCTTCACCACGGTGCCCGGCGCGCCCGCGTGCACGTGGCTGGTGACGCCCTCGCCGATCAGCTCACCGGGCACGACCTCCACGCGCTTCACGGTATGCCGGTGCTGACGGACGGAGGATCGAGCGGGCGTCCTGTTCCCACGGCGACCGGGCGGTTCGAACCGTTGGTCTGACGACGGCGTACCCGGGTTGCCCGTGCGCGTCTCGGCGCGGTGGGCAGCTTGACGCCGATGAGCGACCGGGGGGTTCTGATGCGGGTTGACGCGGAGCACTGTGCTGTCGACGAGTCCATCGCGGCTCACGGCGAGCGCATCGGTGGAGAGGTGGCGTTCGACGCAGACGGCTCGCTGGCATCCCTGCGTCGAACGGACTATGGACGGCTCGGCGCTGGTGGGCACGTGTACCTCGACTACACCGGCGGTGGTCTGTACGCCACGTCGCAGCTCGACCGGCATCGGGCGATGCTGGAGGCCAACGTCTTCGGCAACCCTCATTCGGCGAGCAGTGCGTCGTTGGCGGCGACGGCGGAGGTCGAGCGGGCGCGACGTGCGGTGCTCGCCTTCTTCGGTGATCGTGCCGGCGAGTACGAGTGCATCTTCACCGCCAACGCCTCGGGCGGCCTCAAGTTGCTCGGCGACGCGTTCCCGTTCGGTCCTGGCGGGGCGTTTGCGCTCACCGCCGACAACCACAACTCGGTCAACGGCATCCGCATGCTGGCCCGGCGAGCGGGTGCGCAGGTCGACTACGTGCCGGTGGTGGCGCCGGACCTGCGCATCGATCGCGACGCGCTGACGCGCACGCTCGGTCGGGGTCGAACGACCGCGCCGAGGCTGTTCGCGTATCCGGCTCAGTCGAACTTCTCGGGGGTGCAGCACCCGTTGGGGATCGTCGCCGAAGCGGAGGCGCTCGGCTGGGATGTGCTGGTCGACGCCGCCGCCTTCGTCCCGACGAACGATCTCGATCTCGCCGTCGTGCGTCCGTCCTTCGTCGTCGCGTCGTTCTACAAGGTGTTCGGCCATCCGACCGGCGTCGGGTGCCTGCTCGTGCGTCGCGACCGCCTGCCGATCCTGGTGCGCCCGTGGTTCGCCGGTGGGACCGTGACGATCGCATCGGTCGCCGCCGACGCCCACTACCTGCACGAGGGCGCCGCCGGCTTCGAGGACGGCACCGTCGACTACCTGAACCTCCCTGCGGTCACCATCGGCCTCGACCACGTCGCGCGGGTCGGTCGTCGGCCCGTGCACGACAACGTGAGCGCGCTGACGGGGTGGCTGCTCACGCAGCTCGCCGAGCTGCGTCACGCCGATGGGCGACCGGTCGTGCAGGTGCTCGGTCCGGTCACGAGCGAGCAGCGCGGCGGCACGATCGCCATGGTGGTGCGCGATCGCGACGGCATCGCCTTCGACGGGCGCCTCGTCGAGACGCTCGCCAACCGGCAACGGATCTCGCTGCGCAGCGGCTGCTTCTGCAACCCGGGCGCAGGTGAGGCCGCGCTGGGCCTCTGCAAAGCCGACCTCGCGCCGTGGTTCGGACGGTCTCGGACCGTGACGTTCGACGAGCTGAGCGACGGGATGCGCCGAGATCACGGCGCCGTCCTGGCGGCGGTGCGCGCCTCGCTCGGAATCGTCAGCGACCTCGAGGACGTGCGGCGCTTCCTGGCGTTCCTCGAACAGTTCTGTGACCGTCGGGTCGGTGAGGCGACCGCCTGTGGCCCCACAGGGAGACGCTCATGAGCCGGCCGTCGGTCGTCGACGAGCACCGCGCCCGGGCCGCGGCCGGGCTCACGTTGGCGGTCGGCGCCGTCGCCTTCGCCGTCGCCGTGCTCGATGGCGCGACGCTCGGGATCCGCGTCGTCAGCGTCCTGTTCGCCATCGACTTCCTCGTTCGGGTCGTCGACCGACTCGAGCACAGCCCCACCGGCGTGGTGGCCGGCTGGCTCGTGCGGTGGCAGCGACCGCTGAGCGTGTCGGCGCGCCCGAAGCGCTTCGCGTGGACGCTCGGCCTGGTGATGGCGACCACGATGTCCGTCCTCACCAACCTCGGGGTTCGCGGGATCGTGCCGCGCTCGATCTGCGTCACGTGCCTGGTGCTCATGTGGGCCGAGGCAGTGCTCGGTCTCTGCCTCGGCTGTGAGCTCCACGGCCTGCTGATGCGGCGCGGGCTCGTCGGCCACCGCGACGGGTACGACGTGTGCACCAGCGGGGCGTGCGAACTGGCCGACCCGCCTGCACCCCGCGGACTCAGATCCTGAAGGAGCGGGTCTCCGAGGAAGGTCGACCGTCGGTCAGCACGTCGAGCCGACGACCCAGCGGTCCGTCACCGCCAGCACCGGGAAGCGTCCGTCGCGCGACAACGGCTCGAAGTCGGGGGCGATCGCCGTCCCCGGGGGGTAGACGATGTCCGTCTCGACCTCGTCCTGGTGCAGGTGCAGGTACCACGCCACGGTCTGGTGCTGGTAGTCGCCGGTGAACACCGCGCCGCACTCGGTGAAGCGGTCCTCCCCGCCGGCCGCGGCGATCACCGCCGGCACGGCGCCGTAGATCAGCGCCTCGTCCTGGATGGTGAGGGCGTCCTGCTCGAGCGCATCGAGGTCATCCCGCACGTACGGCGCGGCCAGGATGGCGCCCCCGGTGACCAGCGCGGCGAGCGGGATCACGCCGCGCCAGCGCCAGGCGAGCTCCCCCAGGCGCACGTAGCCGATCCCGGCCAACACGCACAGGAGCGAGGCCGGCAGGGCGACGTAGCGCAGGTTGCCGGCGAACCCGGCCTGCGTCATCACCGCCACGGCCAGCATCAGGCCGGCGGCGGCCGCAGCCATCGCCAGCGGGAGGCGGTCGCGGGTCCGGATCGCGACCGCCACCGCGACGAGCGCCCCGACGTAGATCGGGAACGTGAGGACGCCGTACGACTGCTCGAACACCGCGATGAACGGGTGGGCGGCGTGGGCGAGCGAGTCAGCGTTGGCCTCGCGGGCGCGGCTGGCGGCGCGCAGGAAGTCGCCCGACCCGACGTACTCGGGGATGAACCACAGCGCCATCACGAGGGCGCCCCCGCCGAGCACCGTCGCGGCGGTGCGCCGGGTGCGGTCCTGCCAGACGAGGTAGCAGCCGTAGGCGAAGAGGATCGGCCACATCTCGGGGCGCAGGAGGGCGGCGACCACACCGAGCAAGAAGGCATCCACCCGCCGGCCGTCGAGATGGCGCTCGACCGCCCAGAGGCACGCCGCCACGAGGATGCCCTCCGAGTTGCCGCGGAAGAAGTTGAAGATGAAGTCGTCGGCCAGGGTGAGGGCGCCCGCGGCGACGATCCCGGCCACCGGTCCCGCGAGGCGCCGGCCCAGGCGATAGGCCATGGCGATCGCCAACAGACCGCCGGCGCGGGCGATGACGAGCCAGGCGAGCGGCGCTCCGGCATCGCCCAGCACGGCGAACGGCACGGTGAACAGCACGGGAAACGGCTTCCAGGACGGCCCGGTCGTGGTCACGAGGTCGCCATGAAGGACCTCGCGACCCCAGATCAGCCACGCCCACGGGTCGTACGTCGGCACCGATGGCAGCACGAGCGACGCCGTGGCCAGCCCGACGCAGGCCACGAGCAGCAGCCGCCAGGGGCACGCTCGCGACGGGCGAAGGCGAGGGACATCCGGCGCCGGCCGGCGCAGATCGAGCAGCCGCGGCAGGGCGGGAGCGGAGAGAGAAGGCATCGAGCGGAGAGCGGCGTGGAGCGAGTCGGGGTTCGGCGGACGAGCCTTCCCAGCGAGCGGGGGCCGCACACCACAATGCCATCTCGACCGCGACGCTGCCGGGCGGAAGGTGACACGTGCCGAACTGATGGTCGGGGCGAGGCATCTCGGGGTAAACACGGTCCCGTGAACACCTCTCACCCCCACCCGACGGATGTCGTGGTCATCGGCGCCGGTCCCGCCGGGCTCACCGCCGCGCTCCGGCTCGCCGAGCGTGGCGTCTCGCCGGTGATCGTCGAGGGCGACGACGTGGTCGGTGGGATCAGTCGGACGGTGCTGCGGGACGAGTGGCGCTTCGACATCGGGGGACACCGGTTCTTCACCAAGGTGCCCGAGGTCGAGGAGCTGTGGAACGACCTGCTGCCGGGTGACGAGCTGATGGTGCGGCCTCGCCTCAGCCGCATCTTCTACGACGGCAAGTTCTACGACTACCCGCTCAACCCGTGGAACGCGCTCTCGAACCTGGGCGCCGTGGAGTCCGCCCGTTGCCTGCTGTCGTACCTCTGGGCCCACGTCCGCCCGGGACAGCGCGAGGACAACTTCGAGGGGTGGGTCTCGTCACGGTTCGGTCAGCGCCTGTACCGGATGTTCTTCAAGACCTACACCGAGAAGGTGTGGGGCATGCCGGCCGACGAGATGCCCGCCGACTGGGCCGCCCAGCGGATCAAGAGCCTCTCGCTCGGCGGGGCGGTGCGCAACGCCATCGGCTGGCGGCGCGGCGACGGCGACCAGGTCACCTCGCTGATCGAGGAGTTCCAGTACCCGCAGCTGGGCCCGGGGATGATGTGGGAGGCGTGCCGCGACCGGGTCGTCGAGCTCGGTGCCACGCTGCGCTTCAACAGTCCGGTCACCAGCGTCAGCCATCGCGCCGGGCGGGCCAACTCGGTCACCGTCGGCGATGGCACGAAGCTCTCCGCCGACGCCGTCGTGTCGTCGATGCCGTTCGGTGAGCTGATCCTGGCGATGGACCCGCTGCCGCCCGAAGAGGTCTTGCGGGCCGCCAAGTCGCTGCGCCACCGGGACTTCCTGACCGTCGCCCTCGTCGTTCCCGAGTCCGCCGGCTTCCCGGACAACTGGATCTACGTCCACTCGCCCGACGTCCGCCTCGGGCGGGTGCAGAACTTCGGTTCGTGGTCGCCGTGGATGGTGCGCCCCGGCACGACGTGCCTCGGGCTCGAGTACTTCGTCAACGAGGGCGATGCCGTGTGGTCGATGTCCGACGAGGAGCTGATCGGCTTCGCCGCCGACGAGCTGAGCGCCATCAACCTGCTCGACCCGGCCGTCGTCGAGCGGGGCTACGTGGTGCGCGTGCCCAAGGCCTATCCGGTCTACGACACCGGGTACCAGGACAACATCGCGACGATGCGAGCGTGGCTCGAGGAGCACGCGCCCAACGTCCACCCGGTCGGGCGCAATGGCATGCACCGCTACAACAACCAGGACCACTCGATGCTGACCGCGATGCTGGCGGCCGAGAACATCCTCGACGACGCCGGCCACGACCTGTGGGCGGTCAACGTCGACGACGAGTACCACGAGGAGCGCTCAAGCGACGCGTCGAGCGCGCTGGGCTGGGGCGGCCGCGCCGCCCCGATCACGGCCTGACGAAGACGTCGTAGCCGGGCGAGAAGTGGTACAGCGCCCCGTGCTCGACGAGGTCGGGACGATCGGGGAGCACTCGCAGCGAGAGGCGTCGTGAGTCGACCATGGCGTCCAAGAGGCCTTGGCACGCCGGCCCGGTCGGCGGGTACGTGGTGCTGATCACGAGCCAGATGTCGCGGTTGCCGGCCGCCGCCAGGGCAGCGTCGGCTGCTGCGACCGGATCGGCGTCCAACGCCCGGTCCTCGTAGTCGATCCAGTCGACGCGCGCCGGCGTCGAGCCGGTGGGGAACACCGACTCCGTGAGCTCGAGCCCCGCCTCGCGCAGCAGCCGATCGGTGGCCGGCGCCAGCTGGTCCGGGCAGTAGATGACGACGTCGCCCGGCCGGGCGTGGGCGCGCAGCTCGGCGACGACGCTCGGGGCGGTCGTGCGGGCCGTGCGCAGATCGACGACCGCGAGGACCGCGCCGGCGACACCGAACACGAGGACAGCGGCCCACAGGTGGCGGCCGCTCACGCGCCACAGCCCGACGCCCGCGGCGATGACGACGAGCGGGATGGCCACGGCGAAGTAGCGGTTGCTGACCGCGCTGGAGCTGACGATCGCGCCGAGCACGCCGACGGCGGCGGTCCCGGCGGCGACGGCCGCCAACCCGGTCGGCGTGATCGGTTGGCGCCGACCGGGCAGGCGCAGCGTGAACGCGGCAGCCAGCGCGGCGAACATGGCCACGCCGTACAGCCCGACGAGGAGCGTCGGCGCGCCGACGCTCCCGGTGAACACCTGGAGCGCCGCCGTGGCGCGGGCCGACGCCGCCCACGGCGTGCCGGTGTGGGCGGCTTGGAAGCGGAACGTCGGCACCCACGGCAGCCACAGCACGCCGCCGACAGCCACGGCCACGGCGACGCGTCGGCCGGCGTGGCGGCGCGCCCCGCCCATCAGCAGCAAGCCACCGATCACCGCGATCACGAGGTAGATCGCCCAGTAGTGGGTGTAGAGCAGGAGGGTGGCCAGCAGGGCGACGACGGCGAGCCGTGCGAGCCGGGGCCGTTCGAGCGACCAGGCCACGGCGGCCAGCCCCACGACGACCTCCAGCATCACGAGCGCGTACATCCGCGTCTCGGCGCCGTAGCGGATGGCGAACGGGCTGAGGGCGAGCAGCGCCGTGGCGGCGATCGCCACCTGTCGCCCGCACCGACGCGAGACGAGCGACCAGACGACGACCAGCGTGATCGTCGACAGCAGCGCCGAGAGCGAGCGCACCGCGACATCGCTGTCGCCGAACACCCGCATCCACAGGTGCAGGAGCAGGTAGTACGCAGGCGGCGCGCCGTCCGTGCGCAGGGCGTGCGGGATCTCGTGCAGGGGAAGCCGGGCGAAGGCCACCGACTGCGCCTCGTCGAGCCACAGCGCCGAGCGCGGCCACCAGCGCAGCACCACGCCGAGCAGCACGGCCACGATCCCGACGGCGGACAGGAGCCACCGCCGGTCTCGCACCGGCGGCGTGGCGACCATCGGGGTGGGACGCACGCTGGTCGCCGACGACCTGTTCAACCTCTCGCCTCTCCGTTCACGGCGCGTCGAACCTACCCCGATGCCACCCCGACCTCCCTGGCGCCCCCGGGGTCAGCGGGTGGGGGCGACCGCCGGAGCTTCGGGGCGGTCGACGGTGCCGTCCGGGCGGCGGGCGAAGCGGGCCGGATCGACGCCGTGGACGGGATCGGACTGCGCCCACGGCCAGCCGCCGAACTCGGTGTCCCGGTACTCGGCGAAGGCCGCCTCGATCTCGGCCTCGGTGTTCATCACGAACGGGCCGTAGCGCGCCTGCGGCTCGCCGATCGGTCGGCCCTGTAGCAGCAGCACCTCGGCCGGTCCGATGCCCTCCAGCTCGATGGCCCGATCGGGACGGACCAGCACGCCGGTCTGACCTCCGACCTCCTGGCCGTCGACGCGCAGCCCGTCGCCCGCGAAGACGTACAGCGTGCGCACCGTGTCGGGCCCGGCGGCGGCCGGCATCGTCCAGCGCGCGCCCGGCTCGAACGTCATGTGCCAGATGGCGACGTCGGCGTCGGGGCGCGCCGCCCACGAGCTCGGCGGCGGGGCGGGCGGGGTGAGGTCGCCGAGCCGGCCGGCGAGCACCGTCACCACGGTGGCGCGGCCGTCGTCGTCGAGGTGGCGGACGGTCGGGGTGTCCTCCGACCACAACATGGCGAAGTGCGGGGCCGCCATCTTGTCGGCGGCGGGCAGGTTGAGCCAGATCTGGAACAGCTCCAGCGGGTTCGGGCCGGCGTCGTCGAGCAGCGGGAACATCTCGGCGTGGACGATGCCCCGTCCGGCGGTGAGCCACTGCGTGTCGCCGCGACCGAAGCGGGCCGCGGCGCCGAGCGAGTCGGAGTGGTCGATCAGGCCGCGGCGGACGTAGGTGACGGTCTCGAAGCCGCGATGGGGATGGCTGGGGAAGCCGGGCACGCGCCGACCGTGGTACATCCGCCAGCCGTCGATGCCGGCGAAGTCCTGGCCCAGCTCGCGCCCGGCAAGCGACGCCCGCGGGGCCGCCTCGCCGTCGCCCTCCGGGTAGGCGTCGTCGTGGTGGACGCAGAACAGGAAGGGGTCGATCGTCGGCCACTGGGACCCCAGCGGGACGGTCTGGATCACGGTGTCGGCCACACCCCCACGGTACCGCTCGTTGCGCACGCAAACGCTCGGGCCGGTGCCCCCTTGCGATCTGGGCGGGCAGCGTGCCAATCAGGTATCTGGGCGGGCTCCGTGACGACTGTTGTCACCGAGCCCACCCAGATCAGGGCCGGACGACCGGTCCTCAGCGCTTCCGGTAGATGCGCTCGCGTCGGAGGTGATCGATGGCGACGGCGCCGACGAGGATCGACCCGGTGACGATCGTGTTGTACTGCGGCGGGGTCTCGGTGAGGACGAGCGCGTTGTCGATGAGCGACAGCAGGATGGCGCCGATCGCCACGCCCTGGATGCTGCCCATGCCGCCCATCAGGCTGACGCCGCCGATGAGCACGGCGGTGATGACGATGAGCGTCGTCGACGTCCCACCGGCGGTGACCTGACCGGCGCCGATCCGCGCCGAGTAGATGACCCCGGCGAGCCCGGCGGTGGCGCCGGCGATGGCGTACAGCGCGAGGTCGATGCGCTGCACGCGGAGGCCGTTGCCGATCGCCGCCTGGCGGTTGCCGCCGAGGGCACGGACGTTGACGCCGAAGCGGGTCCGATCAAGAAGGAACCAGAAGCCGAGGCCGAGCGCGATGGCGATCAGGATGATGTTGGGGACGCCGCCGATGCTCCCTTGCCCGATCGTCTGGAAGTCGTTCGGCAGTGGCAGGACGTCGTCGCCGCCCGTGATCAGCGCGTCGACGCCGGACAGCACGAAGTAGGTGCCGAGCGTGGCGATGATCGGGGGGACGTGCCAGTACGTGATGATCAGGTGGTTGACGATGCCGAAGGCCGCGCAGCACGCCAGGCCGAGGACGACCGCCAACGGCCAGGCGAACGACGACACCAGCATCTGGCTCGTCGCCAGACCGCCCAGCGTGAACACCGCGCCGGCCGAGAAGTCCAGGCCGCCACCGATGATCAACAGCGCCGCGCCGCAGCCGACGACGAAGTAGATGACGCTGCTGCGCAGCACCTCGGTGAGGTTGTCGCCGGTGAGGAACAGGTCGGACTTCCACGTCGCCACGGCGCCGATGGCCACGATCACCATCAGCAGGGTCGTCTCCTGGCGCATGAGCACGGCGCGCAGGAGGCCGGTGTGGTGCTCGTCGTGGTGGGCGTCGCCGGCGCCTTCGTCCACGGTCCGGGCGGCGCTCATCAGGCTCATGACGCCGCCTCGAGGTCGGCGGCATCGTCGGCGGGGATGGCCCCGGTGATCATGCCGATGATCTCGTCCCGACCGACCTCGGCGACCGTGCGCGTCCCGACCGTCCGACCGAGGCGGAGCACGGTGATGCGGTCGGCGAGCTTGAACACGAGCTCGAGGTCGTGGCTGACGCAGATCACCGCCTTGCCGGCGTCGCGCAGCTCGCCGATCATGTCGGCGACGTGCGCGGACTCCTGGACCCCGAGGGCCGCCGTCGGCTCGTCGAGCAGGACGATCGGCTGGTCCATCCGGATCGCCCGGGCGATGGCGACCACCTGGCGCTGACCGCCAGACAGCAGACCGACCGGTGTGCGGACGTTGCCCACGCGGACCTTGAGCTCACGGAGCACGGCGCTGGCCTCGCGCTCCATCCGGCGGCGGTCGAGGACCACGCCGAACTTCCGGGGCAGGTTGCCGAGCGCCATGTTGTGGGCGATGTCGAGGCACTCCACCAGCGCGAGGTCCTGGTAGACGACGGCGATGCCGTGGTCGACGGCGTCGGCCACCGTCCGCCGTTGCGCCAGCACCTCGCCGAGGACCAGCACCTCACCTTCGTCGGCGCGATGGATGCCGGTGATGATCTTGATGGCCGTCGACTTGCCGGCCCCGTTGTCCCCGACGATCGCGTGCACCTCACCGGCGTACGCATCGAAGGAGACGTTCTCCAGGGCGGAGACGGAGCCGAAGTACTTCTTGACGCCGCGCAGCCGTAGTGCGGGAGCGTCGCTCATCAGCTGTAGCCCATGTCGAGGTACTTCTGCACGTCGTCCTTGCCGACCACGACGATGGTGGCGGTGGTCTTGGCGGGCGTCTTGCCCTCGGACAGGTCGACGATGCCGTTGACCATCGCCTCGGCGAGCGGGCAGATGCCCTGCATCAGCATGAGGTTCGCCGTGCCCTCGTTGATGGCCTCGCTCCCGCCGTTGTCATGGCCGCCCGCCACCAGGAACGTCTTGCCGACGAGGTTCTTCTGCTTGATCGCGGCGACCGCGCCGGGCGTCGTCGTGCCCATGTGCGTCATGATCTCCGTGGTCTCCGGGTGGCTCGTCAGCAGCGCAGTGACCTGCGGCAGCGCCTTGGTCGCGTCGTCCCCCGTGTAGACCTCGCCGACGATCTCCACGTTGTCGGTCTTGGCGGCCGCCGCCTTCATGCCGTCGAGCCACGCCTTGCCGAGGCCGACGTCGGCCGCCGCCACCAGCCCGACCTTGTGGTCACCGGGGAGGTCGGCCACCGCGTTGATCATCTGCTCGCCGATGGCGCTCCAGTCGGGGGCGATGTTGAGGTCGGCGCCACCCTCCGGGCCGTAGTACGTGCCGGTCAGGATCCCGGCGTCCTGGGCCTGCTTGAGCACCGGCGCGAACGCCTCGCTCGCCGCCAGCGTCACGATCGCGCCCTTCTTGTTGGCGATCGCCTGCTGGATCTGGCTGACCATCACGGTCGGGTCGAGCGCCTGGCCCGTCGGGCCGCTCTCGGTGAGCTCCACGTCGCGGGCGGTGGCGGCCTTCTTCATGCAGTCGCCGACGAGGCGCCACGTGGGGTAGCTCGGCAGCGGGTTCACGAACTGCATCGTCGTGATCTTCTCGCCGGTGGTCGCCGCGGTCCCGCCGGACGCGGACGTCGCGGACGTCCCGGCCGCGGCGGTCGTCGCCGCCGCTCCCGAGCTGTCGTCGTCGTCACCGCAGCTGGCCGCTCCGAGGACCAGCGCGGCGAGGGAAAGGCACGCCAGGGCGCGGTTGCGCAGCGACGTCGGACGAGTGGTGGACATGGTTCTCTCCTGGTTCGAGGACACCACGGCGTCAGACCGAGGCTGCTTGGGTGTTGAGGGCGTGGATGAGGTCGTTGATGGCGGTGGTCAGCTCGTCGACCGCTGCGGCGGCGGCGGGCGAACGGCCGACGAACTCGGTCCATCCGTGGATGAGCGTCGGCTGCGGCTGGTAGACGACGGCGACGCCGGCGTCGCGCAGCCGAGTGGCGTACTCCTCGTTCGAGGAGAGCAGCGGATCGAACCCGGCGCTCGCGACGATGGCCGGAGGCAGGTCGTGCAGCGACGTGGCATTGCCGGGCAGGGCGTAGGCCGACTCACGGTCCGCCGGGCTCGGCAGGTAGTTGTCGAGCATCGTGGCGAGATCGGGGAGGTTCAGCCCGTACTCACCCTGGCCGAGCGCGATCATGCTCGGGGTCCCGAGGTCGGCGTTGACGCCGGGGTAGATGAGGACCTGGGCGGCGATGCGCGGTGCGCCGACGTCGCGAGCCTTGAGGGCCACGCACGCCGACAAGCAGCCACCGGCGCTGTCCCCGGCGACGAGCAGCGGCCGGTCGGGGTAGCGCTCGGCCGCCCACGCCGTGACGTCGTACGAGTCGTCGAAGCCGGCCGGGAAGGGGTGCTCCGGGGAGAGCCGGTAGTGCACCGAGATGACGGTCGCGCCGGTCGCCACGCAGATGCGCCGGGTGGTCCGGTCGTGGGTGTCGACGTCGCCGGTCATGAAGCCGCCGCCGTGGAAGTACACGATGGTCGCCGTGGGGTCGGCGTCGGCAGCCGTGTAGATGCGGACGGGGATGTCGCCGCCGGTGCCCGCCACGACCACGTCCTCGGTGCGACCCACCGGCTCGGGCACGTAGTCGTCGCCGTTGAGCGCGGCGACCGTCAGCGCGAACGCCTCCGCGCCTGTTGCGGGGTGAGGTCGGCGATCGGGACCGCCAGCGGCAGGGCTTCCGCCAGCAGCGCTGCGAGGTGCTGGTCGAGCGTCCATTCGGTCGTCGTCATCCGTGAGCTCCGTCCGGTTGCGGTGAGACCTCGCGGGGCGCGTCGGACGTGGAGCGATCCAGGCCTGATCACGAGTTCCCCCAAGGTGATGCCAGCCCGCAAGCGGGCCGTGAGCTGCAGTATGACCTGTGTCTATGTTGGTTTGCAAGACCTAATCAACATGAATCTTGTCTTGTGATGTTGGTTCTCCTGTGTTTAAGGTGAGCGCGTGGTGTGGACTGCGGTCGTTCCCGTTGGCAACGGGACGTTGCGCGAGCTCGCTCGACATGCCGTCGGCGTGCCCTCCTACGACCGCGCTCGCCTGGTCGGACGCATCGCCCACGTCGGCGTCGGCGGGTTCCATCGCGCCCACCTGGCCCGCTACGTCGACGAGCTGGCGGCGAACGGCAGCACGTGGGGCATCGTCGGCGTCGGGTTGCTGCCGCCGGACGAGGCGATGGCCCGAGCACTCGGCGCGCAGGATCACCTCTACACGCTCATCGAGCGCGGTCCGGCCGAGCCGACCGTGCAGGTGGTCGGCAGCATCGTCGACTACCGGCTGGCGCACGACGATCGGACCCCGGCGATCGAGGCGTTGGCGCACCCCGACGTCGCCATCATCTCGTTGACGATCACCGAGGCCGGATACGTCGAGGGCACCGCCACGTTCGACGTGCTGGCCCAGGCGCTGGCGGCTCGTCACGCGCGCGGGGTCGGTCCCGTCACGTTGATGAGCTGTGACAACGTGCCCGGCAACGGCGACGCGACTCGACGGGCGACGTTGGCCGCCACCGTCGCCCACGGCACCGGCCTGTACGAATGGGTCCAGGCCGAGTGCACGTTCCCGAACTCGATGGTCGACCGCATCACGCCCGTCACGACCGCCGCCGATCGGGAGTGGCTGCGCGAGACCCACGGCGTCGACGATCGATGGCCGGTCGTCGCCGAGCCGTTCCGCCAATGGGTCGTCGAGGACGCCTTCGCCGCCGGCCGACCGTCGTGGGAGGACGCCGGCGTCCTGATCAGCGATCGCGTCCACGAGTGGGAGCTCTACAAACTGCGACTCCTCAACGCCAGCCACTCGGCGCTGGCGTACCTGGGCCAGCTCGCCGGGCTGACGTTCGTGGACGAGGCGATGACGACGCCGCCCGTCCGCCAGTTCGTCGAGCGGCTGCTGATCGACGAGGCGGTTCCCTCACTGGCCGAGATCCCCGGCCATCCACGGGAGGACTACGTCGCGTCCGTCCTCGAGCGATTCGCCAACCGCGGGGTGCGCGATCAGCTCGCCCGCCTCTGCATCGACGGCACCAGCAAGTTCGCCACGTTCCTCGTGCCGTCGATCGTCCACCAGTTGGCCAACGACGGACCGGTCGAACGATCGGCGACCGCCCTGGCCGGATGGGCCAGGTACCTTGCCCACGTGCCCGTCGAGGAACAAGCACGCGACGATCGCGGCGGCCTGGCGCGGGCGCTGGCCCACCGAGCCGGCGACGACGATCCGCTCTGCTTCCTCGACCTGCGCGAGGTGTTCCCCGCCGAGGTGCGCGACAGCAGCCGCTTCCGCGCCGCCTTCGCCCGGGCCTGGCATGCCATCGGGGATCGCGGTCCCCTCGCCGCCATGGCAGGGTGAGCGATGAGCGCGATCGATGGTGGCGGCACCAAGCTCCAGCACACCCGGCAGCGGGAGATCTACCTCCTCGCGCTGAAGGACGGGGCGGTCGACGTCGCGGAGCTGGCCCGCCACTTCGATGTCACGACGGAGACGATCCGGCGTGACCTCTCCGAGCTGCAGGAGCAACACCTGCTGCGCCGGGTCCACGGCGGCGCCGTGCCCGTCGAGCACAACCACTTCGAGCCGATGCTCGACGCCCGTGACATCCAGAACGCCGAGGAGAAGCTGCGCATCGGTCGCGAGGCCATCCGGGAGGTGCCGGAGTTCGGGTCGGTGATCATCGACTCGGGGTCCACCGGGCAGCGCTTGGCCGAGGTGTTCCCGGTCGACCGCCGGGTCCACGTCGTGACCAACTCGCTGATCACTGCCGCCACCCTGGCCCGCCGGGGGGTGAGCGAGCTCACCGTGCTCGGCGGCGGCGTGCGCACCAACACGTTCGCGATGGTGGACGCGTCGACCATCGACACGGTCAGAGCGCTGCGCGTCGACGTGTTGTTCATCAGCTGCGACGGACTGTCGTTCCAGCGCGGCCTGACCACGCCGTACCGCGACGAGTCGTTGCTCAAGCGGGCGATGATCGACAGCGCCCGGCGGGTCGTCGCCATCGTCGACCAGTCGAAGATCGGCAACGACCAGACGTTCAGCTACGGCCCGCTCGATGACATCGACGTGCTCGTCACCGACTCGCGCGTCGACGACGATGCGCTCGCGCTGTTCGGCGAGCACGACGTGGAAGTGCGGTGTGTCTGAGTCCGGACCACCCGTCCCGCCACCCCACGTGCTGGCCGACCTGGCGGCGACCGTCGCCCAGCGGGCCGCCAGCCTCGTGCGATCCGAACGCGCGCACGTCCGGCGGCTGGCGCCGAAGTCGACGCCGACCGATGCGGTGACGCAGACGGACCTCGATGCCGAGCGCCTCATCCGCGACTCGCTGTCGACCGCCACGCCCGGTTGCGGGTTCGTCGGTGAGGAGGGCGGGACCAGCGCGCCACGCGCCCGGCTGGCGTGGATCCTCGATCCGCTCGACGGCACCGTGAACTTCACGTACGGGCTGCCCGTCGTCGCCGTCAGCATCGCCGCCGCGCTCGACGGCCAGATCGTCGCCGGCGCGGTCGTCGACGTCGTGGGAGGCGAGACGTTCGTGGCGACGCGCGGCGACGGGGCCACCGTCGATGGCCAGGCGATCGCGCCATCGACGTGTGCGTCCCTCGAGCTGGCGCTCGTGACGACCGGCTTCTCGTACCGGTCAGCGCTGCGCGCCGAGCAGGGCGCGGTCGTGGCGCTGCTGCTCCCCGCGGTGCGGGACATCCGCTGCTTCGGGTCGGCCGCGCTGCAGCTGTGCTGGGTCGGCGCCGGCCGCAGCGAGGCCCACTTCGAGCGCGACACCAAGCTGTGGGATCACGCCGCCGGTGCGTTGATCGCCGCCGAAGCCGGGGCGATCGTCGAGCTGCCGTGCCCGGAGAACGACCAGCTGGTCATGGCTGCGGCGCCGGGCATCCACGAGCCCCTCCGCCGCCACCTCACGCCGACCTGAGCGCCCGGCGCCGCAGCACGCCGTCGGGCTCGACGCCCTCGGCCAACCGGGCGACCTCGATCGCCCCCGTCCATGAGGAGACCGCTGCGAGGTCGACGCCGGCCGCCGACTGGACGTCATCGAGGTAGGCGCGACGCAACGTGTCCAGCGTCGCGACATCGAGGCCCGGCAGGTGGGCGACGCCCGACGGACCGTGGCACTCCGGCGACAACAGGAGCGACGTGCGGGCGACATCAGCGGCGGGTGGACCGCAGCCGGCATCGAACCAGTCGATCACGACCGCACCGCTCGCCGCGAGGAGCACGTTGCCGGGATGGAGATCGCCGTGGCAGACGACGGCCCGCCGATCGTCGGGCAGCTCGTCGAGCGCCGCCAGCAACTCGTCGCCGTGGCGACTCGCCGCGCCGCGGATCTTGCTCGTCAGGCGATCGACGAGGCGAGGCAGCACCACCGGCGGGGGCGCCAGCGCGAACAGCGAGGCGTGCAGCTCGGCCAGGGTGGCGGCGTGGGCGGCGACGGAGGCCGGCTGATCACGGAGGTGCTCCAACATCGACCGGCCCCAGATGCGCTCGTAGACGCTGACCTGGCGGCCGTCGAGGACCTCCACGCCGAGCAGTCGCGGCACCGGCGCCCCGACGGCCGAGACGGCATCCGCGAAGCGAGCCTCCTCGACGATCCAACTGTCCGGCGTCGACGGCAGGGGAACCTTGGCGACGGCGTCGGCACCGAGCGCGAACACGGCCGACCGGCTCCCGGTGGCCAGGCGCTGTCCCAACTCGATGGTCATCGGGTCACCGCTGTTGGACGGACGCACGGCACGGCGCAGCGGAGCGAGCCCGCTCACGAGCGCCGATGGCGCGAGGCGCCCGCCCCACCTGGTCCACGCCCAGCAGGTTAGGGCGGGGCGGCGGCTCGGCGTGACGGCCCCCGGAAAGGCCCGCTGAGCTGGAGTTGCTTGGCAGCCCGTACGGGATTCGAACCCGTGCCGCCACCTTGAGAGGGTGGTGTCCTAGGCCTCTAGACGAACGGGCCGAGCAGCGGTCGGTCACGCTACCAGGAGGCCCTGCTGACGCCACCTGCCGGTACCTGGCGGCCACGCTCCAGGGGATCTTCGGGTGATCTCCAAGACTCGCGGGGGCGGCGATGCGTTGAGTGGTCGCATGACGATGGCGACAGCACCGGCCGAGTACCTCCTCGGCGACGCGGCGGACGAACGGGCCCGACTGATGGCCCAGGCCGCGCTCTTGGAGGACGAGGCCCGGGCGCTGCTCGATCGCGTGGACATCCCGCTCGGCGGCGATGTGATCGACATCGGCTGCGGCCCGATCGGCGTCCTGCCGCTGCTCTCCGAGCGCGTCGGGCAACACGGCCAGGTGACGGGCTTCGACCGCCATGGCGACATGCTCGACCACGCCGCCCGCAGTTGCGCCCGCCTCGGCAACGTCCGCTTCGCCCTCGGCGACGCGACTGACACCGGCTTCGCGACGGGGACGTTCGACGTGGCCCACATCCGGTTGCTGCTGGTCAACGTCCCCGACCCGATCACCATCGTCCGCGAGGCAGCCAGGATCGTGCGGCCGGGCGGCGCCGTCGTCGTGCAGGAGGTCGACTGGCTCAGCTGGCAGTGCGAGCCGGCGCTCCCGGCGTGGACGGCGTTGCGCGACGTCCTGCTCAGGGTGTGGCACTCCCGCGGCCTCGATCCCGAGCTCGGCCGTCGGCTCCACGCGCTGCTGCGGACGGCCGGGCTCTGCGAGGTGGAGGCGACCGCCCGCGCCGGCATCGACGGCGCTGGCCATCCGTACCGACGCCTGATCCTCACGTTCGCCACCCGCGTCCGCGATCGCATCCTCGCCGCCGGCCTCGCCACCGCGGACGAGCTCGACGCGTTGGTCGCCGCCGTCGACCGCCACCTGGCCGATCCCGGCACCGTGGTCGTGCGGGCGATGACCGTGCAGGCGTGGGGCCGGGTCGCCGGCCGGGTCGGGATGGTGCGCCCGTGAGCTACCTCCTCGACAACCACGCGGCCGAGGCCGGCGATCGCTTCGGGGCCCTGTCGGCGACGTTCGACGGTTGGACGCGTGCCCACCTCGACGGCTGCGGGCTGGCGCCGGGGTGGGCGTGCTGGGAGGTCGGCGCCGGTGGTCCGGCCGTCCCGGCGTGGCTGGCCCAGCGGGTCGGTCCGACCGGGCGGGTCGTGGCGACCGACCTCGACATCTCGTGGATGCCGGCCGACGCCGACTTCAGCGTCGAGCGCCTCGACGTCGCGGCCGATCCGCCCCCCGCAGGGCGGTTCGACCTCGTGCACGCCCGGCTCGTGCTGACCCACGTGACCCGGCGCGACGAGGCGCTGCGGCGGATGGCCGACGCCCTGGCGCCCGGCGGCTGGCTCGTCGTCGAGGACTTCGACGTGTCGGTCCAGCCCCGCGCCTGCCCCGACGCCGCGACACCCGAGGAGGACCGCGCCAACCGCCTGCGCGAAGCGTTCATCGAGCTGCTCGTGCAGCGCGGCGTGGACCTCACGTTCGGGCGCACGCTGCGCCGTCGGCTGCTCGGTCTCGGGCTCGCCGACATCGGCGCCGAGGCCTACGCCCCGCTCGCCGTGCCGGCCACCCGCCGTCTCGAGATCGCCAACACGCTGCAGGTGCGGGCCGGGTTGGAGGCCCTCGGCTGCGGCGACGAGATCGAGGCCCACCTCGCGGCACTCGAGACCGGTCGCATCGACGTCGCCACCCCGCCGCTCGTCACGGCATGGGGCCGGCACCCCTGACCCGGCGACTCCCGTCCCAACGAGGAACGCCCCCGCATCAGCGGGGGCGTCGGAGCTGGGGAGGAAGGAATCGAACCCTCAATGACAGAACCAGAATCTGCTGTGTTGCCAGTTACACCACTCCCCACGGAGCGGTTCGGCAGTGTAGCCGTCAGATGTGCTGGAACCCGATGAGCCTTCCGAGGGCGACGCCGGCGGCCTCCCGCAGCTCCCGGCCGAAGGCGTCACGGCCCTGGACGACGCTCGTCGTCGTGGGTGACACGTGCGCCGTCAGCCCGACCTGCTCGGCGATCAGCTTGCTGCGCAGGGCGTGGTAGGGGTCGGTCACGATCAGGACCTCGTCAGGCCACGCGCCTCCAGCAGGCTGGCCACGGCGTCCAGCGAGTCGTAGCTGTTGGTCCCCTGGTCCTCCAGCACGATGTCGTCGGCCGGCACGCCGCGCGCCTCCAGGTACGAGGCCGAGGCCTGGGCCTCGGTGAAGCGGTCGCCGGATCGCTTGCCGCCGGTGACGACGACGAGCGGCGCCAGGCCCTGCGGCCACAGCTCGATGACGTGGTCGAGGCGGGCGGCGAGCTGCGGGGACGGTCGGCCGTCGTACTGCGCGGCGCCCATCACGACGATGGCGTCGGCGGGGCCGTCGTAGTCGCCCCGCCCGGTCGACCACACCTGGAACAGCGTGACCGCGTAGTAGCCGACCGCCAGCACGACGACGAGCCCGATGCCGAGCACCACCCACCGCAGCGGCCTCCGCCGACGGCCGCCCCGCGACACGCCCGGGCCGCTCGCCTCCGGCAGCGGGCGGATCGTTCCGACCGGGGTGTCGTCGGCGCGCAGCGTCATCGCTATCCGGGCACCCGCTCGCGTGCGACGCTCAGCCGGCGCAACGTCTCCTCCCGCCCGAGCAGGACGAGGGCCGGGAAGAGCGGCGGGCCGCTGATCCGTCCGCTCACCGCGACGCGCACCGGTCCCTGGGTCAGCTTCGGTTTGGCGCCGACCGACTCCGAGACCTCGCGCCACGCCCCCTCCAGCGCCGCCGCGTCCCACGGCGCCGTCTCGAACGCGGCGACCACGCCGTCGAGCAGCTTGCCGGCCCACGGCTGGGCCATCGCCTTGTCCCACGAGCCCTCGTCGAACCGCGGCGGGGCGAACAGGAAGTCGACCTGGGGCGGCACCTCGGCCAGCGTCTGGGCTCGGCTCTGCAGCTCGGGGGCGATGCGGGCGAACACCTCGCGGTCGTACTCGGCCGGGATCCACGGCTCGCACGCGGCGATGAAGTCCTCGACCGGCAGCGCCCGGATGTAGTCGCCGTTGAACGCGGTGAGCTTCTTGATGTCGAAGAACGCCGGCGAGTGGGTGACGTCCTCGAGGCGGAACTCGTCCTCGATCAGGGACCACGGCACGATCTCGGTGTCGCCCTTCGGCGCCCAGCCCAGCGTCATGAGGTAGTTCACCATCGCGTCGGCGAGGTAGCCCTCGTCGCGATACGCCTCGAGGGCGACCTTGTCACGCCGCTTCGACAGCTTCTTGCGCTGCTCGTTGACGACGACCGGCACATGGGCCCACACCGGCGGCTGGTGCCCGAGCGCCTCCCACAGCAGCTGCTGCTTGGGCGTGTTCGGCAGGTGCTCCTCGGCCCGCAGCACGTGGGTGATGTCCATCTCGATGTCGTCGACGACGTTGGCCAGCAGGAAGACCGGCGTCCCGTTGCCGCGCAGCAGGACGAAGTCCTCGATCGTGTCGTTGGCGAAGTGGACCTCGCCCCGGATCGCGTCGTGGACGACCGTCTCGCCGGTGTCGGGCGTGCGGAACCGCAGGGCCCGCCCGGGCCCGGGCCCGAGGCCGCGGTCGCGCGACCAGCCGCCGTAGCCGGGTACGCCCTCGGCCTTGGCCCTCGTCTGGATCTCCTCGCCCGTCATGTCGCAGAAGTAGGCCTGGCCGGCGGCGTGCAGGCGTTCGGCGGCGGCGACGTGGGCGGCGGCGTTGGCGCTCTGGAAGTACGGGCCCTCGAACGTCGGGTCGGCGTCCGAGATGCCGATCCACGCCAGGGCGTCGATGATCCCCTGCGTCCACTCGGGACGGTTGCGGGCCTCGTCGGTGTCCTCGATGCGCAGCACGAAGCGTCCCCCGAGGCGGCGGGCCAGCGCCCAGTTCATCAACGCCGTGCGCGCCCCGCCGACGTGGAAGAACCCCGTCGGCGACGGGGCGATGCGGAACCGGGGACCGTCGCCTGCCATGCGCGGCTCACGCTACCGGTGGCTCCTCCCGAGCCCGGGCCCATCGACCCGGCTCGATACAGTCGGGATCATGCGCCGGCGAGATGGCCTGGATCCCGTCGCCTGCTGCGGAGCCATCCGCACCACGGTGCTCGACGAGTCGGACGCCGAGCTGCTCGCGCGGACGTTCGCCGCCCTCGCCGACCCGGTTCGTCTGCGGCTGCTGTCGATGATCGCGGCCACCGGCGAGGTCGGCGCCTGCGACGTCGTCGACGCGTCGGGACGCTCGCAGCCGACCGTGAGCCACCACATGAAGGTGCTCGTCGAGGCCGGCCTCGTCACTCGCGAGAAGCGCGGCCCGTGGGTCTGGTACCGCGTCGTCCCCGAGCGCCTCGACGCCCTGCGCGCCGTGCTGACCTAGGCCAGATCCGCCAGCCAGCTTCGCCGAGCGGCGACTGGTGGACGCGATGTTCGGACGTGCTACCCGAGGGGCGATCGGCGGCTGGGTGGGTGAGCCCGTCGATGGCGCGCGTCGGCGGCGGCGATGCGGGATCGCTTCGGTGGTAAGCGTGCGACCATGTTGGCCTAGGACCGGCAGGAATGGATCTCGACGGAGGGGCGGTGGGTTGTGACGATGCTGGACGTCAATGGTGCACAGCTGTTCATGCAGGAGATCGGCAGTGGTCCCGTCGCCCTCGTCCTGCACGGCGGTCTCGGTATCGACCAGCAGCCGTACCGCGGTCTCGACTCGCTGGCGACCATGCTTCACCTCGTCTACATCGATCACCGCGGCAACGGCCGCTCGAGCCGTCCTGACCCGGCAACGCTCACCATGACGCAATGGGCCGACGATGCCGCGGCCGTCGCCGGATCGGTCGGTGCTGGCGAACCAGTGATCGTGATCGGCCACTCGTTCGGTGGGTTCATCGCCCAAGAGCTGGCCATACGCCACCCCGCGGCCGTGCGTGCACTGATCCTCGTGGCGACGACACCGGGCCAGCTGGGCACAGGAGAGCAACCAGCGCACGAGGGACCGCCGATCCCCGACGAGTTTGCTGCGCTGTTGACCACATTGCCCGCCACCGACGAGGAGCTCGCTGCCGGGATGGCCGAGTTGGCGCCGGCGTACCTACACATCGCGCCGCCCGAGGTGCTCACCGCGTCGATGGCGGAGACGATCTTCAGTGCCGTCGCCATGCGGCGCGGCTTCGAGGAGCTCGCGGACATGGAGCTCGGTCGACCGGCTGGCCGCCGTGGGGATGCCGTCGCTGGTCATCGCGGGACGCCACGACGCCTTCACGGCGTGGCCGCAAGCAGAGAGGATCGTCCAACGCCTTCCTGACGGCGAGGTCATCGTGTTGGACAACAGCGCCCACTTCCCGTGGCTCGACGAGCCGGAGGCGTTCTTCGACGCCATGACGAACTGGCTGACCCGTCGCCGGCTCATCCCGTGACGCATCAAGCCGGCGAGAGCAAGCGCCGGTGCCAGCTGTGATCGAGAGCGCATCCTCCGGGCTTCTGTGTCAGCACACAGAACGAGGGTCCTTCTGTGCACTGACACAGAGGCTGACCGCCGCCGCGGCACCTAGCCGGCGCGAGCGGCGGTCAGCGAGAGGTTGCGCAGCTGGCGCAGGGCCACCGAGAGGTTCGTCATGTCGAACGTCTCGGACCGGCGGATCTCGGTGAACATCGCCTGGGCGCGCGACACCGCTCGCTCGTTGGCGGCCAGCCAGCCGTCGACCGCACCGCCGGCGCTGTCGACCACCGTCTCGGTGAGCTCGGCCAGGGCGGTGAGCATGTCGTCGCGCAGCGCCGAGCGGGCCTGGGTCTGCCAGCGGTCGGACCGCGGCAGCCCGCCGATGCCGTCCCAGAGCCACGACAGGTCGAGCTGGTCGAACATCGCCCACTCGATCGCCGCCAGCTCCGTGACGCCCATCGAGTGGGCGCCGGCGAGCTCGACGAGGTCGAATCCGGTGTGCAGCAGCGGCCACACCGTCGCCCGCTCGGCGAGGCGCTCGGGCACCCCGGCGGTGAGGCGCGACGCCTCGACGGAGCGGACGACGTCGGCCATCCGCCCACCGAGCGCCGGCTCCAGCGTGGCCGCCAGCTCGGTGAGCCCGGGCGTGAACTGGGCGACGGCCGCCGGCACGTCGATCGGCGGCCGGCGGTGGCGCAACAGCCACAGCGACGCCCGCTCGGCCATCCGCCTGCAGTCGAGGAACAGGTCGAGCTGGATCTCGATCGGCACCTGCCCGGTCAGCGCGTCGATCTCGGCCCAGCGCTGCGGGAACTCGAGCACCTCGCGGGCGACCAACCAGGCCCGCGTCACGTCGACCACCGACGCGCCGGTGTCCTCGGTCATGCGGTGGTCGAAGGAGATCCCCGAGAGGTTGACCATCTCGTTGACGAGGCGGGTGGCGATGATCTCGCGTCGCAGGCGGTGCCGGCGGATGGCGTCCGGGTAGCGGTCGCGCAGCATCGGCGGGAAGTAGGCGAACAGATCACCCTCGAGGAGCCCGACATCGGGGAGGTCGCTGCGCCCGACCTCGGCGACGTTGGCGTTCTTCGTGTAGGCGATGAGGACCGCCAGCTCGGGCGCCTGCAGCCCGGCGCCGGATGCCTGCCGCTCGGCGATCTGCTTGTCGGTCGGCAGGAACTCGAGGCCGCGGTCGAGGAAGCCCTCGGTCTCGAGGACCTCGATGTAGCGGGCGTGCACGTTGACCATCGGCAGCGCCTGGCGGCGGGCGATCACGAGCGCCAACGTCTGGGCCTCGTTGTCGGCGAGGACGAGATCGGCGACGTCGTCGGTCATCGACGCCAGCAGCTCGTTGCGCTGCTCGGTCGTCAGCTCACCGGCATCGACGACGCCGTCGAGGACGATCTTGATGTTGACCTCGTGGTCGCTGCAGTCGACGCCGGCCGAGTTGTCGATGGCGTCGGTGTAGACGAGCCCGCCGGCGAGGGCGTACTCGACGCGCCCGAGCTGGGTGAGCCCGAGGTTGCCACCTTCGCCGATCATGCGGCAGCGCAGGTCGCTGCCGTTGACGCGCACGCCGTCGTTGGCGCGGTCGCCGACCTCGGCGTTGGTCTCGCTGGTCGCCTTGACGTACGTGCCGATGCCGCCGTTCCAGAGCAGATCGACCGGGGCCCGCAGCACCAGCGAGACGAGCTCGTTGGGCGCCAGCGGTCGGTCGGGCGCATCGAGGACGGCGCGCGCCTGCGGGCTCAGCTCGATCGACTTGAGGCTGCGCGGGTACACCCCGCCGCCTGGTGACAGCCGGGAGGCGTCGTAGTCGGCCCATGACGAGCGGGGCAGCGCGAACAGCCGGGCCCGCTCCTCGAACGACAGCTCGGGATCGGGATCGGGATCGACGAACACGTGGCGGTGGTCGAACGCGGCGATCAAGCGCAGCGCCCGTGAGCGCAGCATCCCGTTGCCGAAGACGTCGCCGGACATGTCGCCGACGCCGACCGCGGTCAGCGGGTCGCGGTCGGCGTCCTTGCCGAGGACGGTGGCGTGGCGGCGCACGCTCTCCCATGCGCCGCGCGCCGTGATGCCCATCGCCTTGTGGTCGTAGCCCATGCTGCCGCCCGACGCGAAGGCATCGCCGAGCCAGTACCCGTGCTCGATCGCGATCTCGTTGGCGATGTCGCTGAACGTGGCCGTGCCCTTGTCAGCGGCGACGACCAGGTACGTGTCGTCGCCGTCGTGGATCACGGTGTCCGGCGGGTGCGTGACGCGCCGCTCGGTGGGGCCGACGAGGTTGTCGGTCAGGTCGAGCATCCCGCTGACGAACACGCGGTAGCACTCGACGACCTCGCTCGCGCAGCTGCCTCCGGATCGGACGGCGGGCGCTTGACGACGAAGCCGCCCTTGGCACCGGTCGGCACGATCACCGCGTTCTTCACCATCTGGGCCTTCATCAGCCCGAGCACCTCGGTGCGGAAGTCCTCGCGGCGATCGCTCCAGCGCAGTCCGCCGCGGGCGATGGCGCCGCCGCGGAGGTGGACGCCTTCGACCCGCGGACCGCACACCCAGATCTCGTGCCGCGGCCGCGGCGCCGGGAGGTCGGGGATCGCCCCGGGATCGAGCTTCACGGCGATCGCCGTGCGGTTGCGGTAGTAGTTCGTGCGCACCGTGGCGTTGATCAGCGTCAGGAAGGCCCGGCAGATGCGGTCGTCGTCGAGGCTCGGGATGTCGTCGAGGGCGTCGGAGATCCGCTCGACGACCGCTGCGGCGGCGGCCCGGCGGGCGTCGTCGGCCCGGCCGGCGCCCCCGGCGGGGTCGAACCGGGCGTGGAACAGGGCCACCAGATCGGCGACGAGCGCCGGGTGGGCGGCGAGCGTGTCCTCGATGTAGCGCTGGCTGAAGGCGAACCCGATCTGGCGCAGGTACTTCCCGTAGCAGCGCACGATCTCGACCTCGCGAGCGCTGAGCCCGGCGCGCAGCACGAGGCCGTTGAACCAGTCGCCCTCGATCACGCCGGCGACGAGCTCGCGGAACGCCTCCTGCAACGCCTCCTGACGGTGCTCGTCGAGCCCGACCTCGGCGCGGACCCGCACGCCGATGTCGTACACGTAGACGCGGTCGGTCCCCAGGCGGAACGTGTAGGGCCGCTCGTCGAGGGCCTGGACGCCGAGCTGGTCGAGCAGGGGCAGCAGCTCGGACAGCGCGGCCGGCGTGCCGCGGCGGTACACGCGGAAGCGCCACTCCCCCGCCGGTGCATCGACGTCACGACCGAGCGCGGTGCTCAGCTCGGCATCGCCGTCGACGAGGTCGGCGACACGTCGGATGTCGCCGATCGCCCGCTCCGGAGTGACGGCCGCGATGTATGCCGGCGGGGCGTGGCTGCCGACGCTGTCGAACAGGTCGCGCCCCCGCTCCTCGCCGACCTCGCCCACGAGTGCGGCGCGCAAGCGGTCGGACCACGACGTGGACAACGCGTCGATCGCCCGCTCCAGCGCGTCCAGGTCGACCACCGGCCGACTCGGTCCGCAGCGGATGCTCACCGCGATGCGAGCGAGCGTGCTGACCCCGATGTCGGACTCGAACGTCCGCCGATCGGCCCCGTAGGCCGCCGCGACGGCGTCGGCGACGTGCTCGGGCAGCTCCGCCGTGAAGCGGTCGCGCGGCAGGTAGACGAGCACCGAGACCCATGGGCCGACCGGCTCACGCACCGCGAAGACGCGCACCATCTGACGTTCCTGGAGCCCGACGATCGCCGCCGCCAGGCGGGCCAGCGCCGTCGGCTCCATCTCGAGGACCATCGCTCGCGGCAGGCCTTCGAGCACGGTGCGGGTGGCCCGGCCGGTGTGGGCGTGCATGCGCGCCGGGCTGAGGTCGAGCGCGTCGGACACCGCGTCGCCGATGCCGGGGATCGCCAGCACGCTGGTGCGGTAGGCGTTGGTGGCGAGCAGTCCGACGAAGCGGTGCTGCACGCCGGCCTCGTCGACGGTGACGACCGTCTGGCGCTCGTCGCGGAACACCCTCGATTCGTCGTCGGTGCGGGCGATCGTCACCGCTCGCCGCAAGCGCGCCGGGCGGGGATCGCTCGCCCGTCTGTCGTCGCCCCCCAGGCCGAGCTCGCTGCCGGCGCGCAGCGTCAAGCGTGCCGTCGGTCGCGACGTCGTAGTCGGCCGCCCCGAGGAAGACGAACTGGCCATCGGCCAGCCACGGCAGGATCGGGTCGCCGGCCGCCAGCGCCTCCATCCGAGCGCGCATCGGTTCGAAGTCGTCGACGACGCGCTGGACGTCGTCGACCGCCCGCAGGATGTCGGCCTCGACCGCGGCGGCCGTCGCCGCATCGGTGCGGTCGATCTCGATCTGCGTCCACGCCTCCAGCGGGCCGACCACGTCGGCCGAGTCGGGCGCCACGTCGACGAGGCGGTCGTGCTCGTCGCGCACCGCCCGCAGCATCGGGTGCACGAGGAGGTGGATGCGCAGGCCGCGCCGCTCCAGCACCATGCGCATCGTGTCGACGAGGAACGGCATGTCGTCGGTGACGACGAGCAGGACGGAGTGCTCCGACTGCCAGCCGTCGCGGTCGCGATCCGGCGACAGGACCCGCGCCACGCAGGCGCCAGGTCGCGCGCACGCGACCCAACGCGAGGTGGGCGACCGCGACCGCGTAGATGTCGTCGAGCTTGCGGTCGTCGACGTCGTCGGCCGGCAGCTCCGAGTAGTACAGGGGCAGGAAGCGCACGAGCAGCGGGTCGTCGGGCTGGCGCAGGGCGGCGATGTCGCACAGCCGGCCGAGGGCCTCGGCGACGGAGCGTCCGGCGTCGGCGGTGGTCGGGCCGGTCGGTGATGGGTCGGGGTCCAACTCGCGTTCCACGTCTTCGACCTCCCGTCCCGACGCCGTTGTCGGGTCTCGTCGGCGGCCGAGCGTAGCGGTGCTCCACCCGCCGGCCCGGCCCCCGACCGGTACCGTTCGACCATGGCCCGAGCCGAGGTCCACCACCAGCACCGGTCGGTGACGGGAGGCTCGACGCGGGCGGCCGTGTTCGGGATCAGCGACGGCCTCGTGTCCAACGTGTCGCTGATCCTCGGCTTCGCCGGCGGCGGTGCCGACGCCTCTGTCGTGCGCCTCGCCGGCCTGGCCGGAGCGATCGCCGGCGGCATCAGCATGGCCGCCGGCGAGTGGATCAGCGTCTCGGCGCAGAACGAGCTGATCGAGCGGGAGCTGGAGATCGAGCGCCGCGAGATCGCCCACAACGCGCCGGCCGAGACCGCCGAGCTGGCCGAGATGTACCGGGCCGACGGGATGTCGCCCGACGACGCCTCCCGCGCAGCTCGCGACGTCATGCGCCGCCCGGACGTCGCCCTGACCGTGCACGCTCGAGCCGAGCTGGGCGTCGACCCCGATCGGCTGGCGTCACCGTGGCGGGCCGGCGTCTTCTCGATCATCGCCTTCCTCGTGGGCGCCCTGCTGCCGGTGATCCCGTGGCTCTTCCCGACGTCGGGCACGGCCCCGACGGTGGTGTCGGTGGTGATCGCCGTGATCGCCGCCGCCTTCGTCGGCGCGGCGATCGGGCGCCTGGCGGCGCGGTCGGTCGTGCGGTCGGCGCTGCGTCAGATGGCGATCGTCGTCGTCGCCTGCGCCGTGACGTTCGGGATCGGCTCCCTCGTCGGCGTCAGCGTGTGAGCGCGTCGCGGAGCTCGACGACCCGGGTTGCGGCATCGTCGGCGACGACGGTGAGGTGGCCCATCTTGCGGCCGGGTCGCGCCTCGCGCTTGCCGTAGAGGTGGAGGTGGGCGGCCGGGTCGGCGAGCGCCCGCTCCCACGCCGGCTCGCCGTGCGCCCAGCGGTCCCCGAGCAGGTTGGCCATCGCCACCGTGGTGCCGCCGACGACGTCCGTCGGGCCGAGGGCGAGCCCGCAGACCGCCCGCACCTGCTGCTCGAACTGGCTCGTCGCTGACCCGTCGAGCGTCCAGTGGCCGCTGTTGTGCGGCCGCGGGGCGAGCTCGTTGACCAGCAGCCGGCCGGCACTGACGAACATCTCGACCGCCAGCACGCCGACGTAGTCGAGCGCCTCGGCGATGTCGACGGCCAGCGTCCGGGCGGCGGCTGCGAGGTCGTCGTCGATGCGGGCCGGCACGACCGTGACGTCGAGGATGCCGTCGACGTGCACGTTCTCGGCGACCGGGTACGTGACGTGGCGGCCGTCGGCCGTGCGGGCGACGATCACGCTGAGCTCGACGTCGAGCGGCACCCGCTGCTCGACGACGCACGGCACGGCGAGACGGGCCAGGGCAGCGGCCAGCTCGGCGTCGTCGGCGACGGCGACCTGGCCCTTGCCGTCGTAGCCGAGGCGGGCCGTCTTGACGATCGCCGGGTAGCCCACCGGGTCGCCCGTCGACCACGGCGCCGTCGGGACACCGCGTTCGCGCAGGAACGACTTCTCGGCCACCCGGTCCTGCGCGATCGCGACGGCGGCCGGTGGCGGGGCGACGACGACGTCCGCGGCGAGGCGCTCGAGTGCCGCCGCCGGTGGGTTCTCGAACTCCGTCGTGACGACCGCGCACTCCTCGGCGAGGCGGTCGAGGGCGGCCGGCTCGTCGTAGGCGGCGACCAGGTGGATGTCGGCGACGGCACCGGCGGGCGCTGCGGGGTCGGGGTCGAGCACGATCGTCCCGTAGCCCATCAGGCGAGCGGCGACCACGGTGTAGCGACCGAGCTGGCCGCCGCCGAGGACGCCGATCGTGGCCGGCGGGACGATCGGGATCACGGGGCTGGCGGCAGGGTCGCCGACGCGGCCTGGTCGCGGCGGGCGGCCCGTTCGACGTCGAGGGCGTCGACGAGCGACTGGTCGTCGGCAGCCAGCAGGGCGATGGCGAACAGCGCGGCGTTGGTCGCCCCGGCCTCCCCGATGGCGAACGTGGCGACCGGGATGCCGGCGGGCATCTGGACGATCGACAGCAGCGAGTCCTGACCCTGCAGGTGGCGGGACGGCACCGGCACGCCGAGCACCGGCACGGTGGTCTTGGCGGCGAGCATCCCGGGCAGGTGGGCGGCGCCGCCGGCCCCGGCGATGATCGCCCGGATGCCCCGCTCGCGAGCCGCCGCGGCGTACTCGAACATCTCGTCGGGCATGCGGTGGGCGCTGACGACCTTCGCCTCGTGCGGGACGTCGAAGCGCTCGAGGATGGCAACGGCGGCCTGCATCGTCGACCAATCGCTCGCCGAGCCCATCAGCACGGCGACCTTCGGCGCCCTCACGGCCGCTCCCTCACAGGCCGCTCGAGCGCTGGCGGATCGGGCTGATGCGCAGCACGACCCGCTCGCTCTTGATCGGGGCGCCGTAGCCGTGGCCGAGGTAGCGCCGCGACAGGGTGTCGATGTGCTCGCGGGCCTGGTCGCCGCGGACCTCGCCCGACACCTTGCCGCGCACCTCGGCGTAGCGGTACGGGTTGGCCTGGTCCCAGATCGTCACCGTCACCTCGGGGTGCTGCTGGATCGCCTTGTACTTGGCCCGGTGGGTCTCGGTGTTGATCAGCAGCTGGTCGTCGTCGGCGTCGACCCACATGACATGGGTGGCGATCTGCCCGTTCGGCAGCTGCACGCTCAGCGTCCCGAAGTTGCGGCCCGTGCTGGCGAGGTCCCGGATGGCGGGTTCGAGCATGGCGTGGAGGCTAACGGCGCGCCACCGGCGTGATCAGATGGGCCGATGCAGCAGCGCAACGTGCTCGGGGACGAGCTGATCCCGTGCTCGATGGATCCCCTCACCGGCTACTACCGATCGGGCTGCTGCGAGAACCGCGGCGACGACCCCGGCCTGCACGTCGTGTGCTGCCAGGTCACCGAGGACTTCCTGACGTTCTCGGCCGACCACGGCAACGACCTGTCGACGCCGATGCCGCAGTACGGCTTCCCGGGCCTGCGGCCGGGCGACCAGTGGTGCGTCTGCGCGGCCCGGTGGGCCGAGGCGTTCGAGGCCGGCGCCGCCTGCCCCGTCGTGCTCGCCGGCACCCACATGTCGGCCCTGGAGTTCGTCGACCTCGACGACCTCCGCACCCACGCCGTCACGTAACGCTCAGAGCGGCCAGGACTCACTGCGCCCAGCACTCAGCGGCTCCGTCGGGCCGGTGTTACAACCCCAGGAGCTCCCGCCAGCTGGTGCGGTAGGCGGCGATGACCTGATCGGGCGTCTGGCGCAGGGCGGCCTCGGGCACCGCATCGACCAGTGCCCGGCGCTCCTCGTAGCCGTGGAGCGGGTTGGCGACGCCGAGGAACATCGGCCGGCGCAGGGCCACGAGCGCCTCGTCCGGCGACGCGTCGAGGAAGCCCCACATCGTGAGGGCGATCCGCAGGTCGGGCATGACCGGGGCCCGGCCGTAGCCCGACGCCCGGCGCAGGGCGACCGCGGTGCAACCGGACAGGGCGTCGTCGACCGACTCGCCGACCTGGACCTGCACCTCGGGCCGCAGCCGGGCGGCCAGCGCGAGTGCGTAGCCCTGGTCCGGTCCCTGGAAACCGAGGCGGGCGCCGACGGGCTGGCGGCCCTGGACCTCGGCCGGACGGTCGGCGAGCCAGGGGTCCGGGATGTGATCCGGGGACTCGTAGCCGCGTGCCGTGTCGAGCGGGGTCACCGGGGCGAACTTGGGCGCGGCCATCGGGGTCATCCTGCCACGTCGGCGAACAGGGCCTTCAGGTACGCCCCCTCGGGGAACCCGATCGGGTGATCGGCCGCGTGACCCGTGCGGGCGGTGACCCGCAGCGGTCGGCCGGCGGCGCGAGCCGCCCGCTCGACGGTGTCGTAGAAGTCGTCGGCCGTGACGCGGCTGGAGCACGACGCCTGGACGAGCGTGCCGCCGGGCGCGAGCACGGCGACGGCGAGGCCGGTGAGTCGGGCGTAGGCCCGCCGCGCCGCCGGCACCTGATCGCGGCGGGACGCGAACGAGGGCGGGTCGACGACGACCACGTCGAAGCGGCGCCGGGCGGCGGCCATCTCGGTCAGCACGGCGAAGGCGTCCCCGACCACGGTGTCGTGGTCGGTCCCGGCGACGGCGGCGGCGTTGCGGGCCATGTTGCGGTGGGCGGTGGCGAGGGCCGGCGCGCTCTGATCCACGCTGACGACCTCGGTGGCGCCGCCGGCCGCGGCATGGACGGAGAACCCGCCGGTGCAGGCGAACACGTCGAGCACCGACCGGCCGGCCGCCAGCTCGCCGACGCGCACCCGGTTGTCCCGCTGGTCGAGGAAGTGTCCCGTCTTCTGGCCCCGCACGACGTCGGCCTCGAACGACAGCCCGGCCTCGCGGAACGGCACCGGCGAGTCGGGCAGCTCCCCGACCAGCGCCACGCCGTCGAACTCCGCCGCGTCCCGCCCGGCGAGGCGCCCGAGCCGGAGGACGACGCGTTCGCGCAGCTCCGGCGGGAGGGCAGCGACCACTGCGCGAACGTGGGGCAGCCAGGCCGCGGAGTACGCCTTGATCACGGCGGTCGAGTCGTAGCGGTCGATCACCAGCCCGGGCAACCCGTCGTTCTCGCCGTGCACGACCCGATACGCGTTCGTCCGCCCATCGCTGGCCACCATCGCCCGCTGCGCGAACGCGGTCTGGATCCGGTCGGCGAACCAGGCGTCGTCGATCGGGACCGGGTCACCGCGGTGCAGGATCCGGACCCTGATCGGCGACGTCGGGTCGTACAGCCCGATGGCCGCGAAGCGCCGGTGGTCGTCGAACACGACGGCGAGGTCGCCGGGCGCGCCATCGGCACCCACCGACGTCACCGACGCGTCGAACACCCACGGGTGCCCGCCGCGGATCTGGCGCAGGGCGTCCGGCGTGACCCGCACCGCGACCCGGCGGTCGCCGGCGACGGGGAGGTCGGTGGCCGTCAGCGACCGGCCGTCGTCGACTCGGCGTGCAGCAGCCCGTACACCAGGCTCTCCTCGAGGGCGCGCCACGACGCCTCGATGATGTTCGTGCTGACCCCGATGGTCGTCCAGTCGCGCTGGCCGTTGGTGGCGTCGAGCAGCACCCGGGTCACCGCGCCGGTGGCCCCGGCGCCATCGAGGATGCGCACCTTGAAGTCGGTCAGGTGGACCCGCTCGAGCGCCGGGTAGGCGTCGGCGAGGGCCGTCCGCAGCGCGGTGTCGATGGCGTTGACCGGCCCGTTGCCCTCGGCGGTCGACACGCGACGGTCGTCGCCGACCCAGACCTTGACCGTGGCCTCGGTCGAGAAGTCGCTCGCCGGCAGCTCGTCGGTGATGACGCGCATGCTCTCGACCTTGAAGAACTCCTGGTCCCACCCGGACGCCCTGCGCATGAGCAGCTCGAGGGACGCGTCGGCGGCCTCGAAGTGGTAGCCCTCGTGCTCGAGGCGCTTGAGGTCGTCGATCACCGAGTTGACGGCGGGACCGTCCATCTCCAGACCGAGCTCGGCCGCCTTCATCGTGATCGTCGCCCGCCCGGCCATCTCGCTGACGACGAAGCGGGTGCCGTTGCCGACGAGGTGCGGGATCGACGTGCTCGTAGGCGTCCTTGGCCCGGGCGATGGCGCTCGTGTGCAGCCCGGCCTTGTGGGCGAACGCCGACGAGCCGACGTACGGCGACTGCGGGTTGACCGCCCGGTTGAGCAGCTCGGCAACGTGGTGGCTGACCGCCGTGAGCCGCTCGAGACGACCGTCGGGCAGGCACGTGTAGCCCAGCTTGAGCTGGAGGTTCGGGATGATCGTCGTCAGGTTGGCGTTGCCGGTGCGCTCGCCCAGCCCGTTGAGCGTGCCCTGCACGTGCCCGGCGCCGGCCAGCACGGCGGCCATCGAGTTGGCGACCGCGCAACCGGTGTCGTCGTGGCAGTGGATCCCGACCACGACCTCGTCGCCGAAGTGGGCGCGCACTGCGCCGACGATCTCGCCGACCTCGTGGGGCAGCGAGCCGCCGTTGGTGTCGCACAGCACGAGGTGGCTGGCGCCCTTGACGACCGCCGCCTCCAGCGCGCGAAGCGAGAACTCGGGGTTCGCCTTGTAGCCGTCGAAGAAGTGCTCGGCGTCGACGAGCACCCGACGCCCGTGGCCGACGAGGTACTCGACCGAGTCGGCGATCATCGCCGTGCCCTCGTCGAGCGTCGTCTGCAGGGCCTCGGTGACGTGGTACTCGGAGCTCTTGGCGACGATGCACACCGCGCTCGTCCCCGCCTCGACGAGGTTGCGCAGGGTGGCGTCGTCGTCGACCTTGCCGCGCGGCCGACGCGTCGACCCGAAGGCGACGAGCGTGCTGGTGGCCAGCTCCAGCTCGGTGGCGGCACGGGCGAAGAACTCGATGTCCTTGGGGTTGGCGCCGGGCCAGCCGCCCTCGATGAACTGGACGCCGAGGTGATCGAGCTGCTCGGCGATGCGCAGCTTGTCCTCGACGGATGCGCTGACGCCCTCCACCTGGAGCCCGTCGCGCAATGTCGTGTCGAAGACCTCGACTCGTCGCTGTGTCATCTGGCTGGACCTTCCTGTCTCACCCGATCCCGAGAACGGAAGAAGCCGCCCCGAGGGCGGCTTCGACGTGCACGGGGCTGGGCCACGTGCACTACGGAATGATGATGATCGCGCGGAGAGCTGAGGCGTTCGGCGAGATCACGGGCCCATTCAACCGGAGGGTTCGCGCTCCCGTCAACCTGGGGTAGCCGGAGGACGTGTCGCACGAGGAGCGCTGGCTGGTCGTGAACGGGCGTCGCTGGCCCCGCGAGGACCCGCACATCCCGGGCCAGCTGGCGGCCGAGCTGCGGTCCGAGCTGATGGCGGCGCGGCGGGCGATCAAGGCCGGCGACGAGGCCGCACGTGCACGTGTCCAGGCGGCGAAGGTCGCCCTCGGCGAGCGCGGCCCGAGGTGGTGGGACGACCGCACCGACCGTGGCGTGGCCACTCGAGCGAGCGCCACGATCGACGCCCTGCTCACCCGTCGCGGTCCGGACAGGTCGATCTGCCCGAGTGACGTCGCCAAGGTCGTCGACGGCCAGCACTGGCGCTCGCGCATGGACCAGGTCCGCGACGTGATCAGGGAACGGGCGCGAGCCGGCGAGGTGGTCGTGACCCAACGCGGCGAGACAGTCGACCCAGATGCACGTTGGCGCGGCCCGATCCGCGTCCGAGCGGTCCAACGCGAACCACCGACATGAGGTACGCGCTGAGCGTGACACCCACTGGGTCCTGGCCGCTCTGAGCGACACGTCGCTCTGGATATTGCTGTGCATGAACGGTGGATGAATGCGGCGTGCCTGTGCGTAACGAGGAAGTTCTGGGGAGAACCCTGTGAATTGAGAAATGGGTCTTGACCAGGGGTGATGTGTCCTGCAATGTGTGCTGCGTACCGGAGAGCGCAGCGCCGACCGGGACCGGGGAGCCGAGTCTGGAAGAAGTCATCTTCGGGTGGCGGAGGCCGGAAAACGGTCCGGGCCCATGCTTCGGCAAGGTCGTCGTCAGCGGCATCGGTACAGGGAGAGTCAGCACCGAGCCACCTCGGGAGCCCGTCCGGTTCGCCGGGCGGAGGAACGTGGTGGTCGGGCCGATGCCACCGGCGAGCCACCCCAACTGGCTCGGCGGAGCAACGGTCCTCACGGCGCCGGAGCGGTGCCTCGGACCTGTCCGGGGCAGCGTGACTGCATCGTGACGGCAACGGGCCGGGCAACCGGAGACCGGGCCGACAACGCGGCATCGCCCGCCATGCCTTCGGGCACGACGGGCGATGTGAGGTCGAGCGAGAGGCTAACGCCAGCAGGTCGACCATCGGTGGATGGTTCTCCCTCTGAGCTGCCCCGGCTGGCGCAGCGGCTTCGGCTGCAGCGCTTCCGGGGCGGTTCGCTTTTTCCCTCCGGGCCGTCGGCGGTGGACCCCCCGCACCGTCGGATGCGCAGCCGGCACCCGACGCATTCGAGGGTTTGGTGCGGGGCTTCCCCGCACCAAACCCTCGAATGCAACGAAACCCTCGGATGTCCGCCAGTGCCCGGTTCGTCAGACGGCGAGCTCGCACCAGTCCTTGTACTGCGGCTCCTCGCCGCGCACGGCGCGGGCGTAGATCTCGGCGACGGCGAGGGTCTTCGGGCCGGGGCACGGGACGGAGCGGTCGTCGACCGAGTTCACCGAGCTGATCTCGGCGGCCGTGCCGCACACGAAGATCTCGTCGGCGATGTACAGGTCGCTGCGGGCGACGTGGTCGACGCGGCAGTCGATGCCGATGTCGCGCATGATCGTCATCACCGAGCTCTGCGTGATGCCCTCGAGGGCGCCGGCCGACAGCGGCGGCGTGAACACGATCCCGTTGCGCGACACGAAGATGTTCTCGCCGGTGCACTCGGCGACGAGCCCGTTGGGCGCCAGCATGATCGCCTCGTCGTACCCGGCGTTCAGCGCCTCGACCTTGGCCAGCGACGAGTTCACGTAGTTGCCGACCGTCTTGGCCGCCGGCGGCATCGTGTTGTGGTCGTGGCGCTGCCACGACGAGATCTTCATCCGCACGCCCTTGGTGACCGCGTCGTCGCCGAGGTAGGCGCCCCACGGCCAGCAGGCGATCGCCACGTCGACCGTGCACGGCAGCGTGTTGAGGCCCATCTCCCCGTAGCCGAGGTAGGCGATCGGGCGGATGTAGCACCCCGGCAGCCCGGTCGAGGCGACGGTCTGCTTGGTGGCCTCGACCAGCTCGTCGACGGAGTACGGGATCTCCATCCCCATGATCTTCGCCGAGTTGTGGAGGCGCACGATGTGGTCGGTCAGGCGGAACACGGCCGGGCCCTGCGACGTCTCGTAGGCGCGGATGCCCTCGAACACGCCGGTGCCGTAGTGCAACGTGTGGGTGAGGATGTGGACCTGGGCCTTGTCCCAGTCGACGAGGTCCCCGTTCATCCAGATCTTCGGCGTCGGCGTGATCGGCATGACCTCAGTCTCCCACCCGCGCGCGCGATCTCGTCACCTACGGCAGTGGTGCCGCCAGTGACCGGCTCGGCCGTCGCCTTGCGGATCCGCTCGGCGGTGTCGGACTCGCCGAGGAAGTCGAGCATCAGGGCGGCGGACAGGATCGCGGCGCGCGGGTCGGCGATGCCCTGGCCCGTGATGTCGGGCGCCGAGCCGTGCACCGGCTCGAACATCGACGGTCCGGTGCGGGCCGGGTTGAGGTTCGCCGATGACGCCAGCCCGACGCCACCGGACACCGCACCGCCGAGGTCGGTGAGGATGTCGCCGAAGAGGTTGTCGGTGACGATCACGTCGTAGCGCTGCGGATCCTGGACGAAGTAGATCGTCGCCGCGTCGACGTGGTTGTAGGCCGTGCCGATGTCGGGGAACTCGGTGGCGACCTCGTCGAACGTGCGCTGCCAGAGGTCGCCGGAGAACGTCAGCACGTTGGTCTTGTGGACCAATGTCAGGTGCTTGCGTTCGCGAGTCGAGGCCAGCTCGAACGCGTAGCGGACGCAGCGCTCGACGCCCATGCGGGTGTTCGTGCTGCCCTGGGTGGCGACCTCGTGCGGCGTGCCCTTGCGCAGCACGCCTCCCTCACCGACGTAGGGGCCTTCTGTGTTCTCGCGGATGACGATGAAGTCGTGGCCCGGCGCGCTGAACGGGCGCTGGTTGACGTAGAGGTCGAGCTCGAAGCGCATCTTCAGGAGGAGCCCGCGCTCGATGACGCCCGGCGGCACCTCGGGCGTGCCGACGGCGCCGAGCAGGATGGCGTCGAAGGCCCGCAGCTCGTCGAGCGTGGCGTCGGACAGGATCTCGCCGTCGCGGAGGTAGCGCTGCCCACCGAGCTCGAAGTCGGTGGTCTCCATGTCGACGCCGGCGGCCCGCAGCACCTTGACGGCCTCCGCCGTCACCTCGGGCCCGATGCCGTCGCCGCCGACCACGGCGATGCGATGTGTCATCCGGCCATCAGAGCGTCACGGACCCGTTGCAGGCAAGACCTCAGCGCGTACCTCGGGCGCGTGGGTCGCGCGCAGCAGGGTTCGCGGACCTCCGACTCATCGGGCCGCTGAGCATGACACCCGCAGGATCCGCTCCGCTCCTCGCTAGATAGCATCGACCGACCATGGAAGCGAACCAGCTGTCCCGCGAGGCCCATGCTCGGCTGCAGGCCGAGCTCGAGGACCTCACGACGAGGGGCCGCATCGAGGTGGCGGACAAGATCGAGCGCGCTCGTGAGCTCGGCGACCTGTCGGAGAACGGCGACTACCACGCCGCCAAGGACGAGCAGGGCCACATGGAAGGTCGCATCCGCCAGCTCGAGTCGATCCTCGAGCACGCCGAGATCATCGAGCCGCCGGAGCCGGGCATCGTGGGCCCGGGCACGATCGTCACGATCGTCTACGAGGGCGACGGCGACGACGATGCCGAGCGCTACCTCGTGGGCCACATCGAGGAGAAGACCGACGGCCTCGAGGTGGTCAGCCCCACGGCCCCGCTCGGCGCGGCGCTGATCGGGCACCGCACCGGCGACTCAGTCGAGTACGAGACGCCCACCGGCGCCCAGCTGCGGGTCCGGATCCTCGAGGTGGCGGCGGCCTGACCGAGACGCTCGCGCCCGGGGTCGACGCCGAGCTGGCGCCGCTCGACGACGTCACGGTCGCGCCCGCTGCGCCCCAGCTTCCACCGGCTCGCGAGGTCGAGCTCTCGGCGGGCACGGTCCGGCTCCGCGAGCTCCCTGGCCCGCCCGGCGCCCCGGCGGTCGTCCTGCTGCACGGCTGGACGGCGTCGGCCGACCTCAACTTCTACACGTGCTACGACGCGCTCGGCGAGCACTTCCGCGTCCTCTCGTTCGACCACCGCGGCCACGGTCAGGGCATCCGCAGCCGGCGTCGCTTCCGGCTCGAGGACTGCGCCGACGACGTCGCCGAGCTGCTCGCCGCGGTCGACGCCGCCCCGGCGATCGCCGTCGGCTACTCGATGGGCGGCGCCGTCGCCCAGCTGCTGTGGCGCCGCCACCCGGAGGCGGTCCGCGGCCTCGTGCTGGCGGCGACGGCGGCGCAGTTCAAGGCCCGCTACAACGACCGCCTCTCGTTCCTCGGGCTGCGCGGGCTCGCCCGCCTGGCCCGCCTGACGCCGGCGCAAGTGCGGATGTTCCTGTCCAACCAGCTGTACCTGGGGCGGCGCACCGCCGATTGGGCGCCGTGGGCCGTCGAAGAGGCGTCGAACCACGACTGGCGGATGGTCCTCGAAGCCGGCGGCGCCATCGGCTCGTTCCGGTCGGCGCCCTGGCTCGGCGAGATCGACGTGCCGACGGCGATCGTCGTCACGATGCAGGACGAGATCGTGCCGATCCGCCGCCAGATCCAGCTGTTCGAGTCGATCCCCGGGGCGCGCGCCTTCCGGGTCGATGCCGAGCACGACGCCGTCGTGGCCCGTCCCGACCGCGCCGTGCCCGTGCTCCTGGCCGCGTGCGAGGCGGTCTCGGACGCGGCAGATCCGCGAACTTTCCGCGCCGGCGCCAACATGCGTGGCACGAGCGCGGAAAGTTGACGGATCCGCCACCGATGCGCCGTCGTCTCGGGATCCTGGCCCTCGTCGGGGTCGCCCTCGCCGGCGTGGGCTTCCTGTTCCGTCGCACCCGCCTCGCCGGGCCGATCAACCGCACGACGCGCGCCGGTCGCAACCTCGAGCTGGCCCGCCTCGGCGTGGCCGTCGGCGGGACGTACGCCTCGGCCAACGCCCGCAAGCTCTTCGCCTCGGCCGAGCGCCGCGCCGAGCTCTCGGAGGCGGCCCAGCTGCGCACGGCCGAGCAGGTCGCCGAGCGCCTCGGCAACATGAAGGGCGCGTTGATGAAGGTCGGCCAGATGGCCAGCTACCTCGACGACGGCCTCCCGGAGCCGGTCCGCCAAGCGCTGGCCGCGCTGCAGGCCGCCGCCCCACCGATGTCCGCCGACCTCGCCGCCGAGGTCGTCGAGCGCGAGCTCGGCCGGCCGCCCGCCGAGCTGTTCGTGGAGTGGGACCCCGAGCCGATCGCCGCCGCCTCGATCGGCCAGGTCCATCGGGCCGTCGCGGTCGACCCGGCAACCGGCGACGAGCGCGCCGTCGCCGTGAAGGTGCAGTACCCGGGCGTCGGCGACGCCATCGAGTCGGACCTCGCCAACACCGAGCTGCTCGGCCTGCTCCTCAAGCAGGGGTTCGGTGGCCTCGACCCGGCCGACATGGTGGCCGAGATCCGCGAGCGCATCACCGAGGAGCTCGACTACGAGCGCGAGGCCGCCAACCAGCAGCGCTTCGCGTCCTTCTATCGCGGCCACCCGTTCATCCACGTGCCCGCCGTGCTGCCGTCGTTGTCGACCTCCCGGGTGCTCACCAGCGAGCTCGTCGTCGGGACGCCGTGGCGGGACGCGCTGGAGTGGGATCAGCACCAGCGCGACCTCGCCGGCGAGGCGCTGTTCCGGTTCGTGTTCCGCAGCCTCTACACGATGCGGGCGTTCAACGGAGACCCCCACCCGGGCAACTACCTGTTCCACGGCGACGGCAAGATCACGTTCCTCGACTTCGGCCTGGTCCGGTACTTCAGCGTCGACGAGCTGGCGACGTTCGCCTCGATGGTCCGCACGGCCGCCGTCGAGCACGACGCCGGCCGCCTTCCGCCGCATCGTCGAAGACGCCGGGCTGCTGCGCCGCGACGCCCCGGTTCCCACCGCCGAGGCCGGCGAGTACTTCTCGCAGTTCTACGAGCCGGTCGCCCGCGATCACACGATGACCTGGACCCCCGAGTACGCCAGCGCCATCGTCCGCCACACGTTCGACCGCACCAGCCCGATCGCCCAGTACGCCACCGTGCCGCGGGCGTTCGTCTTCATCCAGCGCATCAACCTCGGGCTCTACGCGCTGCTCGGCGACCTGCGCGCCACCGGCAACTACCGGCGGATGGCCGAGGAGCTGTGGCCGTTCGCCAACGGCGCGCCGTCGACGCCGCTCGGCGAGGCGGAGGCCGCCTGGCTGAGAGTTCGCGGAGCCTGACCACCTGGGTCTTACCTTGCGCCGCTAGCTTCCGGCGACGATGTCACGCCGCACCCTCCTCGCGCCGGCGCTGGCCGCCCTGGCCCTCAGCACGATGCTCGTCGCCTGTGGTGGCGACGACGATGCCGGCTCCTCGGGCGCCACGACCACCACGGTCGCCAGCGACGACAGCGTCACCGACATGACCCTCGTGCCGGCGTCGCCGCCGGCATCCACGCCGGACGTCAGCGTGCCGAGCGCGCCGCCGACCGAGCTGAAGTCCACCACCATCACCGAGGGCAGCGGCGATCCGGCCAAGGCCGGCGACATCCTGGTCGTCGACTACGTGGGCGTCCGGCAGGCCGATGGCCAGACGTTCGACGCCTCCTACGGCAAGGCGCCGCTCGTGCTGACGCTCGGGATGGGCAACGTCATCAAGGGTTGGGACGACGGGCTGGCCGGGGTCACCAAGGGTGAGCGGCTGCAGCTCGACATCCCGGCCGCCCTCGCCTACGGCGACACGCCGCCGGACGGCTCGAACATCCAGAAGGGCGACGCCCTCAGCTTCGTCGTCGACGTGCGCGACGTGCTCCCCGCGCCCGACGCCACCAAGCAGCCGGTCGCCGCCGACCTGCCGCCGGCCGCGGAGACGAACGGCAAGATCCTCGTCGACGACCTGATCGTCGGCACCGGCGACGAGCTCGCCGCCAACGACAACGGCGTGTTCCTGATGGTGTACTTCGACCGCGCCACGGGATCGGTCGTGCAGACGACGTGGCCGGACAACGCCGCGCTGGTCCCGGCCGAGGACGGCGATCCGTCGACCAGCCCGGCGTCGGCGCTGGCCGGCATGAAGGTCGGTGGGCGACGCGCCGTGACGATCCCGGCCGCGATGGCCCAGAGCGAGTCCGACCTCGTCATCGTGCTGGACCTGCTCGCCGTCGAGTGACGGCCGGTCAGCCGACGATCGCCTCGAGGTCGAGGCCGAGGTCGAGGACCTTCGCCGAGTGCGTCAGCTCACCGACGGCGACGTGGTCGACGCCGGTCTCGCCGACCTGACGGGCGACCTCCAGGGTCAACCCGCCGCTGGCTTCGAGCACGACGGCGCGACCCGAGTCGTCGCGCACCTTGACCGCGGCGCGCATGTCGTCGAGGTCGAAGTTGTCGAGCAGGACGGCGTCGGCGCCGGCGTCGATGGCGATGCGCATGGCGTCGATCGAGTCGACCTCGATCTCGACCGGGATGCCACCCTCCAGCGCCCGGACGGCGGCGAACGCCTCGGCCACGCCGCCGGCGGCGAGGACGTGGTTGTCCTTGACGAGTGCGGCGTCGGACAGGCCCATGCGGTGGTTGGCCCCGCCGCCACAGCGCACGGCGTACTTCTCGAGGGCCCGCAGCCCGGGCATCGTCTTGCGCGTGTCGCGCACGACGCAGCCCGTCCCGGCCAGGGCATCGGCCCAGCGGCGGGTCAGCGTGGCCACGCCGGAGAGGTGGCACAGCAGGTTGAGCGCCGTGCGCTCGGCGGTGAGCAGGGCGCGCGTCGGCGCCGTGACGCGGGCGACGACCTGGCCCGGCTCGATGCGCTCACCATCGGCGGCGAGGTACTCGACGTCGGACGCCGCGTCGCCGCACACGGCGTCGATGGTGGCGGCGACGACGGCGAGGCCGGCGACGACGCCGTGACCGCGGCTGGCGAACGTGCCGACGCTGCGCTGGTCGGCCGGCACGGTGGCCACCGACGTCACGTCGCTCCCGCCCATCAGGTCCTCGGCGACGGCCATCCGCACGAGCGCGGCGACGGCGTCCGGATCGAGCCCGGCGTTGAGGAGCCGGTGCCGGGTGTCGTCGGCCAGCGGGTGGAACATCAGCCGACGACCTCGATGCGGCCGTCGTCGCCGATGCCAGCGCTGAGGTGGCGGCGCCACTCGTCGCTCGTGTCGGGGAAGTCGGACCGCCGGTGGCAGCCCCGGCTCTCGGTGCGGACGACCGCAGCGGCGACGACGGCCGACGCCACCGTCAGCACGTTCGTCGCCTCCCACGAGGACCTGGACGGCACGGCGTCACCGGCGACCTTGCCGGCGAGGTCGTCGAGCACGCTGGCCGCTGCTGCGAGCGACGTCTCGTCGCGCACCACACCGACGTAGCGCGACATCGTGGTTCGCACGTCGGCGCGGTGGGCGCCGTCGAGCTGCGCACCGGGCGTGTCGTCGAGCTGTGGGGCCACGCGCGCCGGGAGCTCCCACGCCAGGTCGCGACCGAGCCGGGTGCCGGCGACGACCCCCTCGGTGAGGCTGTTCGACGCCAGCCGGTTGGCACCGTGCACGCCGGTGCAGGCGACCTCGCCGACCGCGAACAGCCCGGGCATGACGGTCGAACCGTCGAGCCGGGCCGGGACACCGCCGCACGCGAAGTGGGCGGCAGGGGCGACCGGGATGCGGTCGCGCGCCGGATCGATGCCGATCTCCCGGCAGGCCTCGGTGATCGTCGGGAAGCGGGTGTAGAACGCCTCCCCCATGCTGGTGGCGTCGAGGAAGACGTGGTCGTCCACGCCCGCCGGTGCCTCGGCCATGCGCCGGCTGATGGCGGCGGCGACGACGTCGCGCGGAGCGAGGTCCTCGAGCGGGTGGACGCCGGCCATCACCCGCTCGCCGGCGGCGTCGTAGAGGATCGCGCCTTCGCCGCGCACCGCTTCGGAGACGAGCGGCTGCTGGCCGGTGGCGTCCGGGCCCCGCCACATCACCGTCGGGTGGAACTGCACGAACTCCACGTCGCGCACGGTGAGCCCGGCCCGTAGGGCGATCGCCGCGCCGTCGCCGGTGACCGCCGGCGGGTTCGACGTCGACGCGAAGATCTGGCCGAAGCCGCCGGTGGCGAGCACGACGGCGCGAGCCGTCACCGTCCCGACCGACGCGACCCCTCCGTCGGGGTCGAGCAGGGCGACGCTGACGCCGGCTGCCTGGCGACTGCCGTCGGCGGCCCGGCCGGTCAGGAGGTCGAGCGCGAAGGCCCGTTCCAGGACCTCGACGCCGGCCGCGATCGCCGACTCGTCGAGCGTGCGCTGGACCTCGGCGCCGGAGCGATCGCCACCGGCGTGGACGATGCGGTTGTGGCTGTGGCCGCCCTCGCGGGTGAGCGCCGGACCGAGGCCGTCGTCGCCCGGGTCGAAGGCGGCGCCGAGGCGCATGAGGTAGCGGATCGCCGTCGGGGCCTCGGCCACGAGCTCGCGGACCACGCCTTCGTCGCACAGCCCGACACCGGCCGCGAGCGTGTCGCGCACGTGCTCCTCGAACGTGTCGGTCGGGATCGAGGACGCCGGCCAGACCGCCCTGGGCCCAGGCCGTCGACCCGGCGTTGAGGACGTCCTTGGTCACGATCAGCACGCTGCGCACCGGGCGCACGGCGAGCGCGGCGGCGAGCCCGGCGGCGCCAGAGCCGAGCACGACGACGTCGACGTCGCGCTCCCACGTCGGCGCCGGCGCGGCCAGGCGGCGCGGCAGCCCCATCACTCGCCCGTGGGTGACGGCTGGCGCTGCTGATGTCGGCCAGCTTTCGCCGGCGTCTCCGTGCTCATCATTCTCCCGTGGGTGACGGCTGGCCGATCGCGATCATGCGCTCGACGGACGCCCGCGCCTTGTCGGCGATGTCCGGCGGCACGTCGACGACGTCGCGGCCGTCACGCAACGAGCGCAGCAGCTTGGCCGGCGTGATCATCTTCATGTACTTGCACACGGCCGCCCGGTTGACCGGCTCGAAGATCACGAGCGGGTTGGCCTTGGACAGCTGGTGCAGCATCCCGGTCTCGGTGGCGACGAGGACCTTGCGGGCCGTCGCCTCCTTGGCCGCCGTCACCATCCCGCTCGTCGACAGGATCCTGGTGCGCGTCTCGGGCACGACGCCGGCGCCGACGAGGTACAGGGCGCTCGTCGCGCACCCGCACTCGGGGTGGATGAACAGCTCGGCGTCGGGGTCCTCGGCGACCCGGGCCTTGAGGTCAGCGCCGTTGATGCCGGCGTGGACGTGGCACTCGCCGAGCCAGATGTGCATGTTCTCCCGGCCGAGCTCGCGCTGGACGTGGGCGCCGAGGAACTGATCCGGGCAGAACAGCACCGGCGTGCCCTCGGGGATGCTCGCCACGACCTCGACGGCGTTGGAGGACGTGCAGCAGATGTCGGTCTCGGCCTTGACCGCGGCGGTGGTGTTGACGTAGCTGACGACGACGGCGCCGGGGTGCTCGGCCTTCCACGCCCGCAGCTGATCGGCCGAGATGGCCTCGGCGAGGCTGCAGCCGGCGCGCTCGTCGGGGATCAGCACCGTCTTGTCGTAGGAGAGGATCTTCGCCGTCTCGGCCATGAAGTGGACGCCGCAGAACACGATCGTCGACGCCTCGGCCTCGGCGGCGACGCGGGACAACCCGAGCGAGTCGCCGACGTGGTGGGCGACCTCCTGGATCTCCGGCAGCTGGTAGTTGTGGGCGAGGATCACGGCGTCGCGCTCGGCGGGCCAGCTCGCGGACCTGCTCGGCCCAGTCCCCCGGCACCGGCTCGTCGATCACCGTGCCCGGCTCCCGGAACGTCTCGATGGTCACGCCGCCAACCCTACGGTCCCCACCGCCGCCGACCATCCGGCCGTTTCCCTCAACTCTTTGGTGTGGCGGCCAGGAACTGGCCGCCACACCAAAGAGTTGCGGGAATCCGGTCACGACAGGTTCGCCAGCTCGCGGCGGAGCTTGGTCGTGCTGACGGAGCCCTTGGCGCCGATCGGCTGGGCGAACGTGCTGACCCGCAGCTCCTCCAGGCGCCAGCCGAGCTCGACGACGGCCGCGCCGGTCGCGCCGCGCCGGACCACCGCCGCGTACTCGTCCTCGAGCGGGACGACGTCGGCCATCCGGCGGCGGTCGCGCCCGACATCGCCGGCCAGGCGGTCGAGGCGGAACCCGATCGCCCGGATGTAGCGGGCGATGTCGTCGAGGCGACCGGTGCCGGCGCGCCGCACGAACCCCGGCCGCACCAACCGGTCGAGCTGGTCGGTGGCGTCGGCCACCGACGGCTGCAGCGCCGGCGCGACGAGCCGGGCCATGCGCTCGCGCACCGTCGTGGCCTCGACCAGCACGTCACTGGCGCGCGCCATCGCCCCGGCGGCGACGCCGGGCGCGTCGCGGCGCACGTCGCGCTGCAGCTCGGCGAAGGCGTCGGCGTCCCAGGGCAGCGTTCGCCCATCGAGCACGGTGTCGACCGCCGCCGTCGCACAATCGCTGACGAGCCCGTCGAGGTCGACCCCGTCGGCGGCGATCGCCAGGCGGCCCTCCCGGGTCAGGCCCTTGAGCACCTCGCGGGCGGTCGGCGCCACGCTGAGCAGGAGCAGTCGGCGGACCCCGCCACGCATCACCCGCTGCTGCAGGTCGGCGTTGGTGAGCACCCGCAGCGACACGGACGATCCGTCGTCGAGCAACGCCGGGTACCCCGTCGCGGCGATGCCCCCCTGGTCGGCCGCCACCTCGTGCGGCAGCGCGCCGACGTCCCACGTGACCATCCCCCGCCGCTCGTCGATCGGCGCCGCTGCCGCGATCGCCTCCCGAGCCGACGAGGCGAGCCGTCGCTTGATCGCCGCCAGATCGTTGTCGGCATCGACGACCTCGCCGTCCGGTCCGGTGACGATCACGTTCATCCGCAGGTACGGCGGGATCACGGAGCGATCGAACATCGCCGGTCGGACCCGCACCCCGGCGACGTCCTCGAGCGCACGGGCAAGGGCATCGACGAGCGAGCCGGCCGGCGCGTCGAGCACGGCGATCACCTTGTCGATGGTCTCGGCCATCGGGATCAGCTCGCGGCGCACGTCCTTGGGCAGCGTGCGCATGAGGACGTCGACGAGCTCCCGGCGGTGGCCGACGATCTGCCAGTCGAAGCCGTCGTCACCCACCCGGTTGAGCGCGGTGAGCGGGATGTGCACCGCCACGCCGTCGAGCGGGCCACCGGGGTCGAAGCGGTACGACAGCGGCAGCACGAGGTCGCCCTGGCGCCAGGTGTCGGGGAAGTCGGCGATGCGGAACCCGGTGCGCCGGCCGAGCACGTCGTCGGTCAGGTCGAGGACGTGAGGGTCGGCGACGTCCTTCCACCACGTGTCGAACCGACGCCCCGACGTGACGTCCGCGGGCACCCGCTCGTCGTAGAAGTCGATCAGCTCCTCGTCGTCGAGCAACGGGCCCCGCCGCACCCGCGCCTCGAGGTCGCCGATCCGGACGCGGAAGGCGGCGTTGCGGGCGAGGAAGGCGTGGTGCGTCGACCACTCGCCGCCGACGAGCCCGAACCGGATGAACATCTCGCGGGCCAGCCGGCGGTCGACGCGGTCGACCTGCACGGTGCGTCCGTCCACGATCGGCAGCCCGTAGAGCGTGACCGTCTCGGCCGTCACCGCCGTGGCCCGCTGCGCATCCCATCGGGCCTCGGCGTACGAGCGGCGCACGAGGTGGGCGCCGAGCTGCTCGGCCCACGCCGGCTCGATGCCCGCCACCCGCCGCGCCCACAGGCGGTTCGTCTCGACGAGCTCGGCGGCCATCACCCAGCGCGGCGCGCGGCGCGTGAGGACCGAGCCGCGGGCGATCGTGAACGTCGACCCGCGGGCGCCCTTCAGCTCCCGGCTGTCGCCGTCGCGCATCCCGATGTGCGAGAGCAGCCCGGCGAGCACGGCGCGGTGGATGCGGTCGGGCTGAGCCGGTTCGTTCTCGCCCCGGATCCCGAGCTCGCCGGCGGCGTGGCGCAGTTGGCTGAAGAGGTCCTGCCACTCACGGACGCGCAGGTAGTTGAGGTACTCGGCGCGGCACAGCCGACGGAAGGCGTTGCCGGAGAGCGCCCGCTGCTGGGTCCGCAGGTGGTCCCAGAGGGCGACGATCGACAGCAGGTCGCTGCCCGGCACGTCGAAGCGCTTGTGCGCCGCGTTCGCCTGGTCGATCTGGTCCTCCGGGCGTTCGCGCGGGTCGCGGATCGACAGCGCGGCGGCGATCACGAGCACCTCGCGGGCACATCGACCGCGCTCGGACTCGAGGATCATGCGGCCGAGGCGGGGATCGACCGGCAGCCGGGCGAGGCGGCGGCCGATCGACGTCAGCGCCCGACCGCCGCGGTCGTCGGGCGGCTCGATGGCGCCGAGCTCCTCGAGGAGCAGGTAGCCGTCGCGGATCGACGAGTGGTCGGGCGGCTCGACGAACGGGAACGAGCCGACGTCGCCGAGCCCGATCGCCGTCATCTGCAGGATGACGCTGGCCAGGTTGGTGCGCAGGATCTCCGGCTCCGTGAACTCGCCCCGCGACTCGTAGTCCTCCTCGCTGTACAGGCGGACGCACACGCCCGGCGCGACTCGCCCGCACCGCCCCGCCCGCTGGTCGGCCGACGCCTGCGACACCGACTCGATCGGCAGTCGTTGCACCTTCAACCGCCGGCTGTAGCGAGAGATGCGCGCCGTTCCGGTGTCGACGACGGTGCGCACGCCCGGCACGGTGATCGACGTCTCGGCGACGTTGGTGGCGAGCACGATGCGGCGACCACGGTGGGGCTGGAAGATGCGGTGCTGCTCCTGCGCCGACAGGCGGGCGTAGAGCGGCAGCACCTCGGTGTCGTGGAGCTCCCGACGACGCAGGAAGTCGGCGGTGTCGTGGATCTCCCGCTCGCCGGACAGGAACACGAGGGTGTCGCCGATGCCGGCCAGCTCGTCGCACGCGTCGCTGATCGCCTGGACCTGATCGCGGCGGTCGACGGTGCCGTCCACCTCCTGGCCATACGGGCGGTAGCGCACCTCGACGGGGTACGTGCGCCCGGTGACCTCGACGACCGGCGCGTCGACGCCGTCGCGTGCGAAGTGGTGGGCGAAGCGGGCGGTGTCGATCGTCGCCGACGTCACGATGACCTTGAGGTCCGGCCGTCGGGGCAGGAGCTGGCGGAGGTAGCCGAGGATGAAGTCGACGTTGAGGCTGCGCTCGTGGGCCTCGTCGATGATCAACGTGTCGTAGCGGCGCAGGTCCCGATCGCGGTGCAGCTCGGCGAGCAGGATCCCGTCGGTCATGACCCGCACGAGGGTGCCGTCGCGGACGCGGTCGTCGAAGCGCACCGAGTAGCCGACGTCACCGCCGATGGTCGATCCCAGCTCCTCGGCCACGCGCTCGGCGATCGTTCGCGCCGCGACGCGTCGCGGCTGGGTGTGGCCGATCAGCCCGTCGACGCCGCGCCCCAGCTCGAGGCACAGCTTCGGCAGCTGCGTGCTCTTGCCCGAGCCGGTCTCACCGGCGACGACGACGACCTGGTGATCGCGGAGGGTGGCCAGCAGCTCGTCGTGACGGGCCGTGATCGGCAGGTTCTCGGGGTACGTCAGCCGGCCCGACGCGAGCAGGGCGTCGTGCCGCGCGGCACGGGCGTCCCTCCCCTGTTCTGCGTGCTGCGACCTCCGTGCCATCCGGGCTTCAGGATGCCGCGGCGAGGACGCTCGTGGCGGCCGAGATCACCGCCGCGCCGTAGCGGTCACCCGGCGCGCGCGTCACCCGCTCGACCGGTCCGCTCACGCTGACCGCCGCGAGCAGCCGCCCGGCCGCATCGACCACCGGCGCGCTGACCGACGCCACGCCGGCCTCCCGCTCCTCGACGCTCTCGACCCAACCGGCCGCGCCGAGCTCGCCCGACAGGACCCGGCCGGCCGAGCCGACGTGCAGCGGGAGCAGCGCACCCTCGGGCACGATCCAGCGCAGCCCGTGCGGCCGATTGCAGCGAGACGACGCAGCGCCGCCCCTCCCCCTCGCGCACGAACAGCTGCACCGACTCGCCGGTCTCGTCGCGCAGCGCGGTGAGCGCCGGGCGGGCCAGGTCGGCGAGCGGGAACCCGGCCGCCGCGGCATGGCCGAGCCCGACGAGCGCCAGCCCGAGGCACCAGCGCCCGGCGCCGTCGCGCCGCACGAGGCCGTGCTGCTCGAGGGCGGCGGCGAGCCGGTGGGCCGTCGCTCGGGGCAGGCCGGTGGCGGCGGTCAGCTCGGCGAGGCCGGCAGCGCCATCGCGCTCCAGGGCACGGAGCACGGCAACGGCCTTGTCGAGGACCCCAACGTTGGATACGCTGTCCACTGGTCAGGAACTCTATCCCAACATGTGAGAGGCCATGACGTCACCACGCACACTGCCCGAGAAGGTCTGGGAGCGCCACCTGGTGCACACCGCACCGGGAGAGCCCGATCTGCTCTACATCGACCTCCACCTCGTCCACGAGGTCACCAGCCCGCAGGCCTTCGACGGGCTGCGCCTCAGCGGGCGCAAGGTCCGCCGGCCCGAGCTGACCATCGCCACCGAGGACCACAACGTCCCGACCGAGCACATCGACCAGCCGATCGCCGATCCGATCTCGGCCCGCCAGGTCGAGGTGCTGCGCGAGAACACCGCCGAGTTCGGCATCACCAACTTCCCGATGGGTGACCCCAACCAGGGCATCGTCCACATCATCGGACCCGAGCAGGGGCGCACGCTGCCGGGCATGACGATCGTCTGCGGCGACAGCCACACGGCGACCCACGGCGCCTTCGGGGCGATCGCGTTCGGCATCGGCACCAGCGAGGTCGAGCACGTCCTCGCCACCCAGACGCTCCCCCAGACCCGGCCGAAGTGGATGTCGGTGGAGGTCGAGGGCGAGCTCGCCCCCGGCGTCACGGCCAAGGACGTCATCCTCGCCGTGATCGGCGAGATCGGCACCGGCGGCGGCATCGGGCATGTCATCGAGTACCGCGGCTCGGCGATCCGCACCCTGTCGATGGAGGGCCGGATGACGGTCTGCAACATGTCGATCGAGGCCGGCGCCAAGGCCGGCCTCGTCGCCCCCGACGACACCACGTTCGAGTACCTCGAGGGCCGGGCCCACGCACCGCGGGCGCAGGCATGGGACGACGCGGTCGCATCGTGGCGCGACGCTGCGCACCGACGACGGAGCGGTCTGGGATCGCGAGGTCCACATCGACGCCGCGACGATCCGGCCCCAGGTCACGTGGGGCACGAACCCCGGCCAGGTCACGACCATCGACGGCGCGGTGCCGTCGCCTGACGACTTCGCCGACCCGACGACGCGCGAGACCGTCGCCCGGGCCCTCGAGTACATGGGCCTGACGGCCGGCACCGCCGTGCGCGACATCCCCGTCGACACGGTGTTCATCGGCTCCTGCACCAACGGCCGCATCGAGGACATGCGCGCCGTCGCCTCCGTCCTCGACGGGCGCCAGGTGACGGCGAAGCGGGTGATGATCGTGCCCGGCAGCCACGCCGTCAAGGCGCAAGCCGAGGCCGAGGGCCTGCACGAGATCTTCACCGCGGCCGGCGCCGACTGGCGCGAGCCGGGCTGCTCGATGTGCCTGGCGATGAACCCCGACAAGCTGGCGGCCGGCGAGCGCTCGGCGAGCACCAGCAACCGCAACTTCGAGGGTCGCCAGGGTCGCGGCGGGCGCACCCACCTCGTGTCCCCCGCCGTCGCCGCCGCCACCGCCGTGGCCGGCCACTTCTCGACCCCGGAGGACCTCTCATGAAGGCCGTCAACGTCATCTCCGGCAGCGGGTTGCCGCTCAAGCGGTCCGACGTCGACACCGACCAGATCATCCCGGCCGAGTGGCTGAAGCGGGTCGAGCGCACCGGCTTCGAGAAGGGCCTGTTCGCGACGTGGCGGGACGACCGCAACTTCGTGCTCAACGACGAGCGCTACGCCGGCGCGTCGATCATCGTCGCCGGCCCGGCGTTCGGCGTCGGGTCGTCGCGCGAGCACGCCGTGTGGGCGATCCTGCAGGCCGGCTTCGACGCCGTCATCGCGCCGAGCTTCTCGGACATCTTCCGCAACAACTGCACCAAGAACGGGCTCGTGCCGGTCGTCGTCTCCGAGGCGACCGTGCAGCGGATCTGGGACATCATCGACGAGGAGCCGCAGACGCAGATCACCGTCGACGTCGAGCGGCTGCTCGTCGAGGTCCCGACGATCGGCCTCGAGGAGCCGTTCCCGCTCGACGCGGCGAACCAGGAGCGCTACCTGAAGGGCCTCGACGACGTCGGCATCACGCTGCGCCACGCCGACGAGATCGACGCCTTCGAGTCGACCCGCCCAGCCTGGCTGCGCGCGTCCACCTGACGATCAGGTGCCGTCGGGCGCTGTCGGCGCCGGGGTGTCCGGCACGGCCTCGTTGTCGCCGCCGGTGTCGGGCACCGCGGTCGTCGTGGGCACCGGCTGATCGGCGCAGTCGAACGACCCGGTGACCGAGTTGCCGCCGGCGTCGGTCATCGTGATCGTGCCGCTCGACCCGCCCTCGACGAGGTCGACCGTGCCCTGGTAGGACGTCGTCGTCTGGTTGCCGCCACCGAGCTGCAGCGTGGCCTCGTGCTCACCGGCCGTTGGGCTGCCCTTGACGTGCAGCTCGGCCGAGATCAGGTTGAACGAGCCCAGCCGGTTCAGGTCGACGACGGTGACATCGACGCCCTGCGACGTGTCGCCGCCGTCGAGCGGCGTGCACGTCGCGTTCAGGATCGCTGGGTTGAGGCTGTCCTTGCGCACCTCGGCCCGGTTGAGGCTGAGCGTCTCGTCGACCCCGGTCGCGCCGACCTTGACCTGGATCTGCACGAACCCGCTGCCCGCCGTCGCCGGGTCGACGGCCGTGCCCTTCGTCGGGCCCGACCCGGACGGGGTGGTCGCCGACGGGACGGTGCCGGCCGAGCCGTTGATCGGGCTCAGGGTGTCACCGGAGGACCCGCCGCTGCACCCGGCCACGACGCCGACCATGGCGACCGCAGCGACCACGGCCGCGATGGTGCGGCCGCCCGGCCCCCCACAACGCATCACACGACTGTAACGGTGACCGATCACGCGTCCGAGTCAGGCTGGAACGTCGCCAGGTCGTGCAGGCGGACGTCGTTGCTGAAGACCTCGATGGGCGGCGTCAGCGGCAGCCGCAGCGTGCGCTGCAGGATCCGCATCTGGGTGTGCTGGTTGTACTCGACGAGCGTCACCGCCCACCCGTCGCGACCGGCGCGCGCCGTGCGACCCGAGCGGTGCAGGTAGTCCTTGGCGTCCTTCGGCGGGTCGTAGTGCACGACGGCGCCGATGTCGTCGATGTCGAGGCCGCGAGCCGCGACGTCGGTGGCCACGAGCACCGGCAGCTTGCCCTCGGCGAACTTGCGCAGGGCTCGCTCGCGCGAGATCTGCGGCAGGTCGCCGTGGATCGCCTGGGCATCGACGCCGAGCTCGACCAACGACTGGGCGACCTTGTCGCACAGGCGCTTGGTCTGGCAGAACACCGCCATCTTCGGCATGCCCTTGCCGATCGACGCCACGACCCGCGCCTTGTCCATGTGGTGCACCGCCAGGAACAGGTGGTGCATCGTGCCGACCGTGTCGGTGGCGGCATCGACGGAGACCGCGACCGGGTCCTTGAGGTAGTGCCGGATCAGGTGGGCGACATCGCCGTCGAGCGTCGCCGAGAACAGCATCGTCTGGGTCCGTTCCGTGCAGTGGCGCAGGATCCACTCGACCTGTGGCGTGAACCCGTCGTCGGCCATGCGGTCGGCCTCGTCGAGCACGACGACGTCGACGCGGTCCAGCGAGATCTCGGCCGACTTCAGCAGGTCGATCAGGCGCAGCGGCGTGGCCACCACGACCTCGATCCCCTCCTTGAGGTCGTCGACCTGGTGCTGGCGGCTGGCCCCGCCGTACACCGGCAGGACGCGCTGACCGGCGTGATTGGCGACCGGCTGGAGCACCTCGGCGACCTGCACGGCGAGCTCGCGCGTGGGCACCAGCACCAGCCCGAGCGGGCGGGACGGCTCGGCCTCGTCGGTGATGCGCGCCAGCATCGGGACGCCGAACGCGAGCGTCTTGCCGGATCCGGTGAGGGCCCGCCCGCACACGTCGCGACCCTGCATGGCGAGGGGGATCGCTTCGGTTTGGATCGCGAACGGTTGGGCGAACCCGGCGGCGGCGAGACCTTCGTCGATGCGCGCTGGTACGCCGAGGTTGGCGAAGCCGGTGGGTGGCTCGACCGGCGGCAGCGCGGTGAACGAGGTGAGAGCCCGATGGCCGTTGGTGCCGGGGATCTCCTCGGAGGAGGCAGGGCGGCGCGGTTGCCGCCGGCGGCGGGGTGCGCCCCGCCGTTCGAACGCTTCTGTCATGGTGGATGCCAGGCTAGCTGGGACGATGTCGCTGACGGCGGGAGCCTCGACGGAGGTGTGACCGGCGTCGCACCGGGTTAGGCTCGCGACCAATCGTGGTGGGAACCGCCGAAGTTCGGTGGTCTCGGGGCGGAGGGGTCTGGTGAGCCTCCTCGACGACAAGGGCTTGTCGTCGGAGGCTGAGCTCCTTCGACGCGTCCGCGATGGGGACGTCGCCACGTACGGCGTGCTGTACGAGGGTCACCTGGGTGCGGCCCGCTGCCTCGCCCGGTCGCTGCTCGCCGATCCCAGCGATGCCGAGGACGTGGTCGCCGAGGTGTTCGCGGCGACCTTCGCGGCGATGCGCAAGGGACGCGGGCCAGCCGACGACTTCCGGTCGTACGTGCTCACGTCGGTGCGGCGGGAGTGCCAGCGGACATGGCGCCGGGGCGGGCGCCAACGTCCCGGCGGGGACCAGGTGGTCGACCTCGCCAGCGCCCGGGCGCGCGACCGCGACGAGGTCGAGCAGCACACCGAGGACGAGGTCGTGCACGACGCGTTCGCCTCGTTGCCCGTGCACATGCGCGCGGTGCTCTGGGCCAGCGAGGTCGAGAACCGCTCCCATGCCGACATCGCCACGCAGACCGGATCGACGAGCGCGGCCGTCGCCCAGCTCATCGTGCGATCCCGCCGGTTGCTCGGCGAGCGCTACCTCGACGCCCACCTCCCCGGCGTCGGAGCCCCACTGCCGGCGACGTGCGTGGCGACCCGCCGGGTGCTCGCCGAGGTCGTCCGCGGCACGGCGAGCCCGACGCAGCGCACGCTCGCCGACAGCCACCTCGCCGAGTGCGCGGCGTGCGTCTCGGCCTCCGACCACCTGAAGGTGGTCAACCACCGCCTCCGCACCGGCCACGTCCTCGCACTGGCCCCGGCGATCACGGCGGCCAAGCCCGTTCGCCTCGGCCTCTTGGCGCGACTCTTCGCCTGGCTGTTCGGATCGGCGCCGATGATCACGGCGTCGGTGACGCTCGTGTTCGTGGCCGCCATCGCCCCGGAGGCGTCGCGGCACGCCGACGCGTCCGTCCCGACACCGTCCTCCTCCGTCGTCGTCCCTGCGGAGACGCCCGGGACCACGCCCAGCAACCTCGCCGACGATCCCGCGTCGCGACGACCGGTCGCTCCGACCGCGTCGGCGCCGCCGGCGTCGTCGACCCCGGCCGCCGGCGCGGCCTCGGACCCGGCGGTGGTACCGGGCCCGGGAACCGCGCCGGCCACCCCACCACCCCCACCGACGCCGCGGCGGCCACGCCGGTCGGGACGACCGTCGACGGTGTCGCCGCCGGACTGGGCGCCACGCTCGGCACGGTGGTGCAGGGCGTCACGGGGTCTGGTGGCCTCGGAGACGTGGTCGCCGGCACGACCGCCGCCGTCGAGCAGACTGTTCGACGCGGTGCCGCCCGTCGGCGCCGACGTCCAGGTCGCGCCAGTCCCGCTCGGTCCGCTCGGCGCCACGCCCCCGCTCGCCGTCGACGCCACCGCCGGTGGCGGGTCGGCCGGGGTCTCGGTGGGCGTCGGCCCGGCCCAGATCGGCGTCAGCGCCGGCGGCCCTGGCGGCGCGCACGTCGACCTGCCGGGCGCTGCGGACGTCGGTGGCGCCCTCCCGGCACCGGTGTCGAACCTGGCCGGCCCCCTCCTCGGCACCGGGTAGCCGGACCGCTCAGGCGTCCGTCGGGTTCTGTGTCACCGCACACGTCCCCGAGGACACATGCGGTGACACAAACACCGGACCGGGCCGCCGCACTCACGCTTTCGTCGCGATCCGACCGGCGGATCGACCGAAGAACGCGACCAAGAGCACTGCGGGTCGGCCGGGCTCGGTGGGCGTCGGCCCGGCCCAGATCGAGGCCACGGGCGGCCCGCGGCGCGCAGGTCGACCTGGCCGGGGCCCTCCTGGCACCGGGTAGCCGGACCGCCGAAGATTTTCTTCGGCGATCGCGTCATGAACGGCGCGGTGGCGTCTGTGGAGAGATGACTGCACCGCTCAGCATCGTCTCCAGGAGGGAATCGACATGTACCGCCCAACCACCCGCCACTCCGCCCTGATCGCCATCGCCGCCACCGCGGGGTTGGCAACTGCCCTGTTCGCCCCAGCGCTCGCCGCCGCCGCTCCCCCCGACGACGGCGGCGGGCTGCTGGGTGTCGACCTCCCGATCACCGTCGGCGGGAACGGCATCAGCGTCCTCGGTGGTTCGGCGACCGGGGCGGCGACACCCGCCCCTTCACCGTCCGGCGGTGGTGGCTCGCTGATCGACCTGGACGTGCCGATCAACGTCGGTGGGAACGGCGTGGCCGTCGGTGGCTCGGCCACCCCGACTGCGGCGCCGGCACCCTCACCGGCGCCCGCCGGGGCGCCGGCACCTGCGCCGCTGGTGCAGGTGCAGGCGCCCATCAACGTCGGCGGCAACGCGGTCGGCGCCCTCGGCGGCGCCAGCACGGCCGCCGCGCCGGCGCCGGCTCCGGCACCCGCGCCGGGGTCGGCGCCGGCCGGTCAGCTCGCCAACGTCAGCGCCCCGATCACGGTGTGCGGCAACTCGGTCGGCGCCCTCGGCGACGCCGATTCGTCCTGCACCCCGGCCGCCACGGACGGCGCCGCCGCCGACGGCTCGCTGGTGAGCGCCGCCGCGCCCGTCACCGTGTGCGGCACGAGCGTCGGTGTGGCCGCCGATGCCTCGTCGTCGTGCACCCCGGGCGTCGGCACCGGCACCGACGGCGGTCCGTCGATCTTCGGGATCGACCTCGCCGACCTGTTCGTGCCGATCACGGCCTGCGGCAACAGCGTCGGCGTGCTCGGTGATGCGACGACCGCATGCGACGCGGCGGCCGACGCCGACCGAGCCCGACGACCCCGACCAACCCGGCGACTCCGACCGTGCCGGGCACCCCGACGACCCTCGTCGGCGCCAACGGCGGCAGCAGCGGCAATGGCGCCGGCGGCACCGGGGGCGCCAACGGCTTCACGTCGTCGGCGAGCCGGAGCGCCGTCCTGGCCCAGTCGAGCGGCGGGTCGGACCTGCCGACCACCGGGATCGCCGTCGGCGGGACGCTGCTCCTCGCCGCCGCCGTCGCCGGTCTCGGCACGATGGGGCGCGTCGCCGCCCGCCGGCGCACGGCCTTCGTCGCCGACGCCAGCCACGACGGCTGATCGAGATCTGCGGGCCGGGGCGCTATCGCCCGGGCGTCCCGGCCCGCGCCAGCGGCAGGCATGCACGTCGTGGGGCGGTTGCCCACCCGTCCCACGACGTGTATGTTCGAACTCGATGACCCGCCGCGACCTCCTCCTGCTTACGTAGGGCGAGCGTCGAAACCTGCGCGTTCGCCCGCCCCCCGCCCTCCTGGCCGGGGGGTCCTTCATTTTTCCGCCCCGGCCTCCGACCCGTTCGACCGCCAGCGTGATTCCAGGAGACCAGGACATGCCTCCCGCCAACGTGACCCCGAAGCCGATGCCGTTCGGCAAGTACCAGCCGCAGATCCCGATCCAACTCACCGACCGCACCTGGCCCGACAAGGTGATCGACAAGGCGCCGCTGTGGTGCTCGGTCGACCTGCGCGACGGCAACCAGGCGCTGATCGACCCGATGGACCCGATCCGCAAGCGGCGCATGTTCGACGCCGTCGTGCAGATGGGCTTCAAGGAGATCGAGGTCGGCTTCCCGGCAGCCAGCCAGCCCGACTTCGACTTCATCCGCCAGCTCATCGAGGACGACCTGATCCCCGACGACGTCACGATCCAGGTCCTCGTGCAGTGCCGCCAGGAGCTGCTGGAGCGCACGTACGAGTGCATCCAGGGGGCGCCGCGGGCGATCATGCACTTCTACAACTCGACCAACCCGCTGCAGCGCAAGGTCGTGTTCGGGCTCGACAAGGCCGGCATCGTGGACATCGCCGTCAACGCCGCCCGCCTGGCCCGCAAGCTCGAGGAGACGGTGCCCGAGACCGCCGTCCGCTACGAGTACTCGCCGGAGAGCTTCACGCTGACCGAGCCGGACTTCGCCATCGAGATCTGCGAGGCCGTGATGGACGTCGTCGAACCGACGCCGGACCGCCCGATCATCCTCAACCTGCCGGCGACGGTCGAGTGCTACTCACCGAACGTCTACGGCGACGTGATCGAGTGGTTCCACCGCACGATCAAGCACCGTGACTCGGTCGTGCTGAGCCTCCACCCGCACAACGACCGCGGCTGCGCGGTGGCCGCGGCGGAGTTCGGGATCATGGCCGGCGCCGACCGCGTCGAGGGCACGCTGTTCGGCAACGGCGAGCGCACCGGCAACCTCGACGTCGTCAACGTGGCGATGAACCTGTTCGCCAACGGCGTCGACCCCGAGCTCGACATCGGCGACATCGACGCCATGCGCCGCGTCGCCGAGTACTGCAACCGGTTGCCGGTGCACCCGCGCCACCCGTACGCCGGCGACCTCGTCTACACGTCGTTCAGCGGCAGCCACCAGGACGCCATCAAGAAGGGCTTCGACGCCCTGCCCGCCGACTACGACACGTGGGGCGTGCCCTACCTGCCGATCGACCCGAAGCACGTCGGGCGCACGTACGAGGCGGTGATCCGCGTCAACAGCCAGTCGGGCAAGGGCGGCGTCGCGTACGTGATGAAGACCGAGCACGGCTTCGACCTGCCGCGGCGCATGCAGATCGAGTTCTCCAAGACGATCCAGCACATCACCGAGGACTCCGGCACCGAGATCAGCCCCGTCGTGATGTGGGAGGCGTTCCGCGAGGAGTACCTCCCGGCGACGCCCCGCTACGTGCTCCTCGGCCACGAGCTGCACACCCGCGAGGGCAAGGCCACCGTCACGGCGCAGGTGACGGTCGACGGCGAGCACCGGACCGTCGTCGGCGAGGGCGCCGGGCCGATCGCGGCGTTCGTCCGCGGCCTGCGCGAGTCGTTCGGCGTCGAGCTCGACGTCGTGGACTACGCCGAGCACGCCATCGGCCGGGGCGCCGATGCGTCGGCGGCCGCGTACGTCGAGTCGGTCGCCGCGACGGACGGAGACGGCGTCGGTGAGACGCGCTGGGGCATCGGTGTCGACCCCGACATCACCACCGCCGGCCTCAAGGCGGTGCTCGGCGCCCTGGAGCGCCAGGGCCGCTGACCGGCGGCCGCCGGTCCGGAGACACGTCCGGGGATCCCTCGTCGCGCCACCTGGCGCGGTGGAACGATTCGTTCCTCGACGATGAACGCCGTTCATCGTCGAGGGTGGGATGCCACGCAACCCATGCCCTCGTCGCGCGGGCGACAACGGTCGAGGAGCTGAGGGAGGTCCGGACATGGAACGACGATCGGTGCGGCAACTTGCGTTGGCCGCCGTCCCGGTCATGGTGTTGACCCAGTGCGCGCCGCAGTGCGCGCCACAGGGGACGATGACGACGATCTACACGTCGGTCCTGGCCAACCCTGACCCCGTGCAGTGGACCGCCAGCAGCGACAGCCGCTACATCGGGATCGGCGACCAACGGCGCGTCTGGACGTGGACACGCATGCGCACATCGAAACCCCGATCTACGGGATGAGCCAGGAGTCAGGGGTCTTCGTGCTCGACGCCGGGGCCGCCGCGTGGCGCGAGATCGGCTTCGTCGACGCCGGCGACCCGTGCCCGTTCGTCGACTGGTACGCGGCGATGATGAGCGATGGCGGCACGACGTTCGCGTTCGCGGTCAGCGACGGCGCGAACCCGCAGCAGGTCTGGGCCGTCACAGCGAGCGGCCCCACGCTCGTGAGCGCGACGGCCGGGGGCGGGCCCGGCAACGGCGACAGCGAGGTCCAGGACATCACGCCGGACGGCCGCTACCTGCTCTTCTCCTCCAGCGCGACCGACCTGCAGGGCGGGACGGGCAGCCCGTCCGGCCGGCTCTACATCCGCGACCTCCAGGCCGCCACGACGACGCTGCTCCCAGTGCTGATCGTCGACTCGTCGGCCTCACTGAGCGCCGACGCCCAGCGCATCGCGTACAGCGCGCCGGCGACGCTCCCGTCCCCCGGCGGTGGTGCGGTGCTGACCAACGTGGCGGCGGTGTTCGACCGCACCACAGGCAAGGTCATCAAGCTCCTGCCGACCGACACCGCCGCCGACGTGGCGTGGATCGGGCCGATCCAGATCAGCGACGACGGTCGGCGCGTGATGTGGAACCGCGGCGATCCCAACCTCAACGAGCTGGTGCTCGAGCGGGCCGACTTCGTCGGCGGCTGACACGAGGCCGGGAGGTCCTCGCACCGCGAACCGAACGATCGACCCCCGTTATGGTCGGGGGATGCGCGTCCGCAAGAAGCTGCGCCGGATCAAGCGACTCGGGTACCTCGGCCTCCTCGTCGGCGCCGTGGTGGCGCTGCGCAAGGCGAAGGCGGCGCGCGACGCCCGGACGGTGCTCGGTCCGCCTGCCGCATGGCCGCCGCTGGAGCCGGGCGAGGCACCCGTCGCAGCGATCGGTGACCTCGTCGCCGAGGCACCTGCGACGCCGGTCGCGATCCGCACCAACGGCACCGCCGACGCCCTCGTCGCCTCCGAGGAGCCCGTCGGCGCGGTCGGTGACCTCGTCACCGACGACCAGCTGACGTGGGTCGAGCCGCAGGACGGTGCGTGCCCGCTGACGCACCCGGTCAAGGCCAACGCCAACTCCGGGATCTACCACCTGCCGGGCGGCCAGTTCTACGAACGCACCCACGCCGAGCGCTGCTACGTGGACGCCACGGCCGCCGAGGCCGACGGCTACCGTGCGGCGAAGCGGATGAGCAACGACGTGAGTCCGATCAGCGAGAACGACTCGTGACCCGGGGAGGTCCTGCATCGTGAAGGTTGTCGTCGACTTCGACGTGTGCGCATCGACCGGCAGTTGCATGCAGGTGTGCCCCGAGGTGTTCGAGGTGCGCAGCGACGGCTACCTCTACATCCTGCAGGAGGAGCCGCCGCCGGAGCTGCACGACAAGGTCCGCGAGGCCGCCGACCTCTGCCCGACCGGCGCCATCTCCCTCGAGGAGTGAGCGGCGGATTCGGGCAACTCTTTGCCGAAACGGCCACTGGGTGACCGCTCTGGCAAAGAGTTGCCCCAACTAGCATCGGCACCCGATGGGATTCCACGAGCGCCTCGCCAAGGCCTGGTCGCTGTCGGGATCGATGCTGTGCGTCGGGCTCGATCCTGATCCGGCGGCGTTCCCGAAACCGCTCGACGGGTCGCCCGACGCGATCGAGCGCTTCTGCACGACGATCGTCGACGCCACCGCCGACCTCGTGTGCGCGTTCAAGCCGCAGTTCGCCCACTTCGCATCGCAGCGCGCCGAGCCGGCGCTCGAACGGGTCTGCCGGTACATCCGTGAGCGCTACCCCGACGTCGTCCTCGTCCTCGACGCCAAGCGCGGCGACATCGGGTCGACCGCCGAGCACTACGCCAAGGAGGCGTTCGGTCGCTACGGCGCCGACGCCGTGACCGTCAACCCGTACCTCGGCACCGATGCGGCGGCGCCGTTCCTCGCCGCCGGCGGCGTGCTGGCGCTGTGCCACACGAGCAACCCGGGCGCCGCCGAGCTGCAGGAGCTCGACGTCGACGGCACCCCGCTGTTCGAGCGCGTCGCCACGATGGTGGCCACCCGCTGGCAGGAGCTCGGCGACGCCGGGCTCGTCGTCGGCGCCACCTATCCCGAGCAGCTGGCCCGGGTCCGCCAGCTCGCCGGCGATCTGCCGATCCTGCTCCCCGGTGTCGGCTTCCAGGGCGGCGACCTCGCCGCATCGGTGCGGGCCGGATCGAGCGCGCCCGGCAGCGGTCTGCTCTGCAGCTCGTCGCGGGCCATCCTCTACGCCTCCGGTGGCGACGACTTCGCGGCGGCAGCTCGCGACGTCGCGATCGCCACCCGCGACGCCATCAACGCCGCCGCCTGACATCGACGCCGTCGTGGCGTCGACCGATGACTCGATGACCGGTCGCGAGTACGTACCGGCATGAGCATCAGCGACAGCAATGACAACGACAACGACGACAACAAGGTGATCGTCATCGCCTTCACCACCCTCGACGGGATCGTCGAGGATCCCGACGGCTCGTGGGGCGCGCCGTTCGGCGGCTGGGCCCTGCGCCAGGGGCCGCAGGCGTTCGCCGGCGACAAGTTCCGGCTCGGCCCGATCCTCGACTCCGGCTCCCTCCTGTTCGGTCGGTCGACGTGGCAGCAGTTCGCCCAGCGCTGGCCCGGCCGCACCGGCGACTTCGCCGCCGCCATGAACCGAGCCCGCAAGCACGTCGTGTCACGCACGTTGACGTCAGTGGACGAGTGGTCGAACTCGCGCCTGCTCGACACCGACCTCACCGTCGGCGTCGAGTGCGCGCGCCGGTGCCGGCGACGTCGTCGTGATGGGGAGCACGGCGATCGTCCACCAGCTCGCGGCCAAGGACCTCGTCGACGAGTACCGCCTGCTCGTGCACCCGGTCGTGCTCGGGGCCGGCGAGCGGCTCTTGACGGTCCCGACCGACCTGCACCTCGACTCGGTCGACGCCGATGGCGCCGGCGTGCTGCTGCGCTACTCGGTCAGCCATGGCGCCGAGTGCAATTCCGACGACAGCCGGTGACGGCTGCCATATTTTCCGGCCATGGACGAGCCGCACCATCGGCCGGACTGGAACCCGGCCACCTCGCAACCGGGCGAGATCTACACCGCCGAAGGCCAGATCGCCAGCGCCGGCGCTTTCGCCCGAGGCCTCATGAACGACGATCCACGGGCCCGGGCCTACCGGCGGTCAGCGATGCTCACCGCGCTCGGTTGGCTCGCCGCCGGTGGCATCGTGGTGTTCGTCGCCTTCATGCTCTTCGCCGTGCTGCTCTAGCAGTCAGCGCGACCAGTACTCCGACATCAATGCCGTCGCCCACTCGGGCTGCCTCGTCGGGACCCGAGGGGCGAACTCGGCGATGTACGGCTTCAGATCGAGGACCGGTGTGCCGTCGATGGCGTCGAGGCCGCGGACGCGCACCGTCAGACCATCGACGCCGAGCAGCTCGCACGTGCTCACGCCGATGCGGTTGGGACGGGCCCTGGCCCGCTGGGCGAGGATGCCGACGAGCGGCCAGTCGGGGTTCCCGCGGGTGGCGCGACCCGAGGTTGATCTTCGACTCGTCGAGCTGGTCGAAGACGTAGACCACGTCGACGTGCGAGAAGTCGTCGAGCCCGGCGACGACCGTCGGGCGTGAACCGCTCGGCGTCGAGCTCGATGGCGGCCTCGACGGCACCCCAATCGTCGTCGATCGCCTCGGCGCGCCCGCCGCGCACGTGGCCGATCGCCTGCAGCGTGAACGCCTCCATCGCCGTCACGGCTGGGCCACCCGGCGGCTGGTCGCCAGCACGTCGAGGAGCTGCTCCAGCCCCTCGATGGGGTCGGGGCCGCGCTCGAACTCGTCGAGCGTGACGACGACGAACGTGGCGTCGTCGAGATCGGTCAGCGACCAGGTGAGCACGATGTCGACATCCTCGGAGGCCGGACCGTCGCTGATCCAATCGGCGCGCCGACCGTGGTGCTCGGTCGTCGAGACGTTCGTGAGCGGGCGCCAGGTGGCATCGACGATCCGGTCGATGTCCCCGCGCACGTCGGTGATCGGGCGTCGGACGAGGCGCTGCACCTGGTGGGTCCACATGGTCGACATCGTCGGCCGGGGCGCATGGAGCGGACGTGGGTCGACGTGGGTCGGACGTGATGGGCACTTGACAGTGTCACTGCCATTCTGGCAGTAATACTGCCATGACGAGCGTCCAGGAGGCCAAGGCGGCCGTCGTGCGCCAACGTGTGCTCGACGGTGTCGCCGAGCTGATCGCCGCCGGCGACGACGTCACGTTCGCCAAGGCGGCCGCCGCAGCCGGCGTGCCCGAGCGCACCGTGTACCGCCACTTCCCATCGCGAGATGCCCTGATGGCGGGCCTGTTCGCGCACACCAACGAGCGCATCGGGTTCTCCGGCACGGCGCCGCGCACCGGCGCCGAGATGACGGCGATGGTGCAGCAGGTGTTCCCCGGGTTCGACACCGTCGCGCCCGTCGTCGCCGAGCTGCTGTCCTCGGGCGAGGGTCGCCGGGCTCGCCTCGGCGCCCTCGACGAACGCCGTGCCGCGGCGCGCGAGGTCGTCGCCACCAGCCGCCCGGACCTCGACCCCGAGCGGGTCGGTCAGCTGGCCGCGGTCGTGCAGGTGCTCGGCACCGCGGCGGTCTGGCAGGCGCTGCGCGACTTCTGGTCACTGGACGGCGCGGCCGCGGCCGCCGCGGTCACGACCGCGATCGAGATCCTCCTCACCCCCACCCCGCAAGGAGCCCGTTGATGGACCTGCTCTCCGGCGTCAACCACATCGCCGTCCTGACCGCCGACCTCGACCGCTTCGTCGACTTCTACACCGAGGTGTTCGGCGTCGACGTCGTGTTCACCGAGTCGACCCCCGCCTTCCGCCACGCCATCGTGCGCACCGGCCCGTCGTCGTGGCTGCACCCGGCCGAGCTCGTCGGCAACGAGCACGCCACCGCGTCACCGGCGATGTTCGACCGCGGCCACCTCGACCACGTGGCCCTGACGGCGGCCAGCGGCGAGGCGTTCGCCACGATCCGCGAGCGCCTCGTCGCGCGCGGCGCCGCCGACGGCGCGATCGAGGACCTCGGCGCCTTCCACAGCGTCTGGTTCACCGATCCCGACGGCATGCGCGGCGAGCTCGTGCTGATCGTCGACGAGCGGCTGCAGGGCATCCACGCCCCGCAACCGCTCACGACGGTCTAGCGGCCCTACGGCCGGGCGAAGGGCTGCGGCTCCTCGTTCGAACCGGTGCCGCCGCCGAGCGGCGGGTTCATCTTGAAGCTCGGGTCGTGGCGCAGGATCTCGCGGCGGGCGATGGTCATCTTGTGGACCTCGTCGGGACCGTCGGCGATGCGCAGCGTGCGTTGCATCGCGTACATCTCGGCGAGCGGCGTGAACTGCGTGACGCCGGCGGCACCGTGGACCTGGATGGCCCGGTCGATGATCTCCAGCGTCATGCGTGGGATGGCGACCTTGATGCCCGAGATCTCGGTGGCGGCGGCCTTGTTGCCCACGGTGTCCATCAGGTGGGCCGTGCGCAGCACGTACTCCCGGGCCATGTCGATGCTCGATGCGGGCCTCGGCGATCCAGTCCTGGATCAGGCCCTTGTGGGCCACCGACGTGCCGAACGTGGTGCGCACGAGGGCCCGGTCGATCATGATCCCGAGCGCCCGCTCGGCGACGCCGATCGAGCGCATGCAGTGGTGGATGCGGCCCGGGCCGAGACGGGCCTGGGAGATGGCGAAGCCGCCGCCCTCCTCGCCGAGCAGGTTCTCGGCCGGCACGCGCACGTTCTCGTAGTGGATCTCGGGGTGGCCGCCGGCGTGGTCGTAGCCGAACACGTGGGGCTTGCGCCCGAAGCTGATCCCCTTGGAGTCCTTCGGCACGGCGATCATCGCCTGCTGCAGGTGCCGCGGCGCGTCGGGGTTCGTCTTGCCCATCACGATCAGCACCTTGCAGCGCGGCCGCAGCGCACCTGACGAGAACCACTTGGTGCCGTTGAGGACGTACTCGTCGCCGTCGCGCTCGATGCGCAGGCCGATGTTGGTGGCGTCCGACGAGGCGACCGCCGGCTCGGTCATCGAGAAGGCCGAGCGGATCTCACCCTCGAGCAGCGGGGACAGCCAGTCGCGCTTGACGTTCTCCGACCCGTACAGGTTGAGGATCTCCATGTTCCCCGTGTCGGGCGCCGCGCAGTTCAGCGCCTCTGACGAGAACGCCGACCTTGCCGAGCTGCTCGGAGATCGGCGCGTAGTCGAGGTTGGAGAGCTTGGTGCCCGGCGCGTCCGGCGCCAGGTGGGGCAGGAACAGGTTCCACAGCCCGCGCTCGCGTGCCGCCGCCTTGAGCTTGTCCATGATCGGCGGGTCGCCGTCGTGGCCGAGCTCCTCGTACTGCTCGTAGTACTCCGCTTCGTTCGGGTAGATGTGGTCGTCCATGAACTGCGTGACCTCGGCCAGCAGTCGCTCCCCCTCGGGGGTGAATTGGTACGGCATGTCGTGCTCCTTGTGCGTGCTCGTGTTGTCTCAGCGCCCGACGAACTGCGGCTGACGCTTCTCCAGGAAGGACTTCACGCCCTCGCGGTGATCTTCGGTCTGGAACAGGCCGGCCAGCGAGGTGGAGACCCACTCGCCGAGCTCGGTCCAATCGGGGTCGAGGGCCGAACGCATGCCCTCCTTGATCTTGGCGATGGCCAGCGGCGGGCGCTCGGCGATCTTCTGGGCGAGGGCGGTGGCCGTCGGCAGCAGCTCGTCGTGGGCGACGACCTGCGACACCAGGCCGATGCGCAGCGCCTCCTCGCGCCGGGATCACGTCGCCGGTGAACAGCAGCTCGGGCGGCGTGGTCGCGGCCGACCACGGACGCCAGCCGGCCCATGCCGGTGACGTCGGTGCAGAGGCCGCGGAGCACGAACAGCTCGCCGAACTTGGCCTTCTCGGAGGCGATGCGGATGTCGGCCATCAGCGACAGCTCCATGCCCCAACCCACGGCGGCGCCGTTGACGGCGGCGATGACCGGGATGTTGGTGTGGAGGATGGCGTCCGCCGCGGGTGTGAGGCGCGGCTTCGTGATGACCGGCTTGTCGCGCTTCTCGCCGCCGCCCATGATCTCGCGGACGTCGTCGCCCGAGCAGAAGGCGGGGTCGGCGCCGGTGATCACGATCGCCCGGGCCTGCGATTGGCGCACGGCCGTCTCGAGCTCGTCGTAGCTCTGGAAGCGCAGGGCGTTGCGGACGTCCGGACGGTTGATCGTGATGATGTCGACGTGGCCGTCGTGCTGCACGTCGATGTCGGTGGTCATGGAGGCTCCTCAGGAGGCGGTCGGTGCGTCGGCGCCAGGCTTGTACACACGGCGAGGTTCCGTCGAACGCAGCGATGAATGCGCCGATCATGGCCCGAAGTGAGTCCGTGCCGCTCTGAGCGTTACGGTCCGCGGCATGCCGAACGAGATGACATTGGTTGGAGAGGGCCTGCAGTTCCCGGAGGGGCCGATCTGGCTGCAGGACGGGCGGGTGCTCGTCGTCGAGATCAAGACCGGGACGCTGGCCACGGTCAGCCCGGACGGCACCGTCACGCGGGTCGCCACCACGGGCGGCGGCCCCAACGGCGCGGCAGTCGGGCCCGACGGCAAGGTCTACGTCTGCAACAACGGCGGCTTCGAGTGGTACGAGCTCGATGGCATCGTCGCCCCCGGCCCGCAGCCGGCCGACTACATCGGTGGCCGCATCCAGCGCGTCGACATCGACACCGGGTCGGTCGAGGACGTGTACACGGAGTGCGCCGGCAACCCGCTCCGCGGGCCGAACGACATCGTGTTCGACGACCAGGGCGGCTTCTACTTCACCGACCTCGGCAAGTCCCGCGCTCGTGACCAGGACAAGGCCGGCGTGTACTACGGGACGACCGACGGCTCGTCGGTCACCGAGCTCGTGTACGGCCTCGACCACGCCAACGGCATCGCCCTGTCGCCGGACGGCTCACGGGTCTACGCCGCCGAGACGATCACCGGTCGCGTGTGGGCGTGGGACATCACCTCGCCGGGCCAGCTGGCGCCGCGCACCGGGTTCGCCCCCGGGAACCTGCTCTACAGCTTCGACGGGTACCAGCTGCTCGACTCGATGGCCGTCGACAGCGACGGCAACGTGTGCGTCGCCACGCTGGTCACCGGCGCGGTCAGCGTGATCTCACCGGACGGCAAGCTGCTCGACCAGTACAAGGTCCCGCAGGACGACGTGTTCGTCACCAACGTGTGCTTCGGCGGCGACGACTACCGCACGGCGTTCATGACGTCGTCGGGCCGCGGCCTGCTCTACAAGATGGAGTGGCCCCGCCCCGGCCTCAAGCTGAACTACGAGATCTGACCCTCGCTGACTGGCCGGATGCGCCAACTCTTTCCGGTGGCGGCCAGCCATGTGGCCGTTCTGGGCAAAAGTTGGCGGATCCGGCCGCTCCGAGCCCGTCAGAGCGGCTGGAGCTGGTCGGACATCGGTTGGGTCCAGGTGACCACGTCGCCGGGGTCGGCGACCTTGCCGGAGAGCGTCGCCGCGATCTGCGCGGTCGCCCCGGCTGGGATGTCGATCGAGAACCGGTAGGTGTTCCAGCCGTCCTCGGTGCCCGCCGTGACGCCGACGACGGCGCCGTCGACGGTGACCTGGTCCAGCCCGAGCGGGCTGTACAGCGTCACCAACAGGCTGCTCGTGCCGTCCGGCTTGCCGATCCGGTTGCCGATGACGTACTTGGGCAACCCCTCGGCCGGCGCGGTGTTGGTGAGATCGATGCGCATCGTGCCCGTCGTGACGCCCGTGTCGGGGTCGGTCGTGGCGTCGTAGCCCGCCTTGCGCTGCAGGAAGGCGTCGATCTTGTTGCCACCGGTGTTGGACACCGAGAACGACCAGCCGTCGGCGCCGTCGAGCGCCGGCATGTCGCCGGCGATGCCGACGGTCTCCAACAGCTCCTGCTCCTCCGGGTGGGCGCTCCACACGAGCAGCCGCCGCTCGCTGGTCAGCGGGGCGAGGTCGCGGGCGAGCTCGATGGGCTCCGGCAGGGCACCGTTGATCAACCCCTTGAACGCCAGTGAGGCGGCCTCGGCGAGGCCGTCGGCGCGCACATCGTTGTCAGCGGCACCGATCACGTACTGGTCGCGCAGCAGGAACTGCGCGGCGTTCTCCGGCGTGACGTCCTGGTTCAACGAGTCGAGGTGGACGGTGCCCGTGTAGCCGAGCAGGGTGGCCACGACGTACGGGTCCATGGCGATGACGCCGTCGACCTTGTGGCCGGTCGTCTTCGTGTAGAGCTCGCTGGCGATCTCGCCGACCCATGGGAAGTTGGCCGTCAGGGCGAGGTTGCGGAAGGCGGCGTCGCCGACGGCGCCCTTGCCATCGGTGTCGTAGCCGAAGCGCCCGAACTCCTGGACGAACTCCTCGTGATCGGTCATCGTCGCCGCTGCCGCAACGACCGCCGCGTCGAGGTCCTGGGCGCGACCGAAGCCGCCCAGCGCGAGCTGGCCATCAGTGACGGTGAGCTCGGCGTAGCTCCCGATGAAGCCGCCGAGGGCGCGGCTCTCGGCCGGCGTCGTGAACAGCAGCAGGTAGGTGCGCGGGCCGTCGGCGCCGAGCATGTCGGGCGCCAGCTCGATGGCTCGCAAGGCGTTCTGCAGCGCCGGCAGGTGCTCGGCGACGCTCTCGTCGAAGTCGTCGAGCTCGTACGTCGCCCGGTTCACGAGCCACGGGGAGCGGACGTCCTGGGCCGTCTGCTGCAGCTCGACGAGCGAGTCGCGCACCTGCGTCAGCGGCCCCCGCAGGTCGGCGAGCGCCTGGAGGTCGAAGCGGCCGGCTTGCGGACGCAGGCCCTCGAAGTCGATCTGGTCGAGGGCGTCGGCGACCACCGTCGCGCCGTCGGCGCCGACGTGGCTCATGTCCGAGACGGCCGATTGGTAGATGGCGGCGATCGGCACGACCGACGCGGCGCGCGCCCACGGCTTGTCGAGACGGTCGTTGGCCGACTCGAGGTACCCGGTGGCCTCGCGGAACCAGCCCGCGGCGTCCTCGAACCGTCCGTCCTCGAGCGCGGCGACCCCGAGCTCGGCCGTGCTCAGCCCGCTGGCGAGCTCGTGGCGCGACTTGACGGCTTCGTAGGCGAACCCGGCCGTCGCCAGACCGGCGAACAGCACGGCCACTCCGAGCCCGGCCCACGCCAGTCGGCGCACCCGGGTCGAGCGACGGCGGATGCCCGTGACGAAGACGAGCACCGCGGCGGCGAACGTGACGATCGCCGACGTGCCCAGCAGCCCGCCGATCTCGGCCCGGCCGAGGACGTTGAACGACAGGCCGAGCGACGCCGCCATGACGAGACGGCTGGTTGAAGGGCGCGAGCCGTTCCACAGCGCGAGGGCCAGGGCGACGACCGCGATGGCGATGAGCACCGGATCGAGGGCGATGCCCATCGCGGCGGCCGCGACGACGACGCCGACCCACCATGGGGCGAGGGCGCCGATGAAGACGATGAGGCCGGTGCCGACGGCCAGCAGTACGGCGTCAGTTGCGGGGTGACCAGTGGGTTCGGCGGGGCCGAGCGCCGCGACGAGGCCGGCGATCAGTGCGAGCGCGACGACCAGGAGGTCGTCATCCAGCAGGTTCCGTGGGCCGCCCGCCCGTCCTGCCACCGATCAGGTCGACGCGACGCGGCGCCGACGCTTGGTGACGAACAGCAGGCCGGCACCGGCGAGGACCGCGGCGCCACCGATCTCCAGGATCAGCGTGGCGTCGGAGTTGCCCGTGGTGGCGAGGTTCGACGACGTCGTGTTGGTCAGCCCGGACGGGCCGGCCGGCGTGTCGTTGCTCTGGCTCGACGTCGACGACGGTGCTCGGCGGCGGAGCGTCCGGCGGGTAGTCGCTCGCCGCGGCCGTGCCGCCATAGAGCGCAGCGGCTGTCAGCACCGCACCGACGAGGATCTTCTTACCTGCCATAACCCTTCCAACCTTCTTCTGGGAACGAGGACGACGGTACAGATGAACCGCCGCCGTGTGAACCCCCGGTGGCCTCATCACGGGGTTCCCGAGGTTCGCCGTCGCCGCCATAGGGTCGCGGCGTGGCGTACCGGTACTTGTGGAGCTCGCTGGATGTCGGTCCGGTGACGGTCCGCAACCGGATCGTCTTCTCCGCCCACCTCACCAACTACGCCCGGGACGGGCTGCCCACGGAACAGCACGCCGCCTACTACGCCGCGCGCGCGGCCGGCGGTTCCGGGTTGATCATCACCGAGGAGCACTCGACCCACCCCACCGATTGGCCGTACGAGAAGCTGATCCACGGCTTCCACCGCGACGTGATCCCGGGCTACCGCCGGATCACCGACGCCGTGCACCGCCATCGGGTCCCGGTCTTCGCGCAGATCAACCACAACGGGGGCCAGGCGTCGTCGATGTACACCCGGCTGCCGGTGTGGGCGCCGTCGGCGGTCGCCGACCCGTTGTTCCGCGAGGTCCCCAAGGCCGTCACCCCGGCCGAGATCGCCGAGATCGTCGCCGGCTACGCGACCGTCGCCGAGCACTGCGCGGAAGGCGGCTTCGACGGGATCGAGCTGCAGTGCAGCCACTCGTCGATCGTGCGCGGCTTCCTCTCCCGCGCCACCAACCGGCGCACCGACGACTACGGCGGGACGCTCGCCAACCGGGCCCGGTTGCTGCTCGAGATCGTGGCCGCCGTGCGCCGCGTGATCGGCACCCGCCTGGCCCTCGGCGTGCGGCTGTGCGGCGACGAGCTGATCGACGGCGGCACGACCATCGACGAAGCCGTCGAGGTGGCCCGGATGGTCGAGGCGACCGGGCAGGTCGACTACATCAACACCTCGATCGGCGTCGCCACCGCCACGCTGTTCATGATCGAGGCGTCGATGCACGTCCCGCCCGACTACGCGATGTTCATCCCGTCGGCGATCCGCAAGGCCGTCGAGCTGCCCGTCATCGGCGTCGGCCGCTTCAAGGACCCGTTGCACGCCGAGCGGGCGCTCGCCGAGGGCCACTGCGACCTCGTCGGCGTGGTGCGGGGCCAGATCGCCGACGCCGAGTTCGCGGCCAAGGCGCGCGCCGGGGCCACCGAGGAGATCCGGCTGTGCCTGTCGTGCAACCAGGAGTGCGTCGGACGGATGGGTCTCAACCGCTGGCTCGGCTGCATCGAGAACCCGCGCACCGGGCGGGAGGCGAGCGTCGCCGCGCCGGTGCCGCTCGCACCTGACTCGCCGGGCCGGCGGCAGGTGCTCGTCGTCGGGGCCGGGCCCGGTGGGCTGCAGGCGGCGATCGCCGCCGCCCGCCACGGCCACGACGTCACGGTGCTCGAGCGTGACGAGCTGGCCGGCGGTCAGGTGCGGCTGGCGGCGAGCGTGCCCAACCGGGCCGAGCTCGGCGACATGATCCGCAACCAGCTCGCCGAGTGCCGCCGGCTCGGCGTGCACATCGAGTACGGCGTCGACGTCGACGTCGACGTCGTGCGGGCCCGCCGCCCCGACGACGTCATCGTGGCGACCGGCGCCGAGGCCAGCCGACCCTGGTGGGTCGGGCCCGACGTCACCAACGCGTGCGACGTGCGCGACGTCCTGACCGGCGCGGCCATCCCCACCGGTGCGGTCGTGCTGATCGACGAGATCGGGTTCCACCACGCCACGTCGGTCGCCGAGCTGCTCGCCGACCGCGGCTGCCAGGTCGAGGTGGCGACGCCGGGGATGGTCGTCGGTCAGGACCTCGGCATCACGCTCGACATGGAGCAGTGGTGGATGCGGGCCGACGCCAAGGGCATCGTGCAGTCGACCGACCTCGTGCCGATGGGCTTCGACGGCACCACGCTGACCCTGTTGCACCATCCGACGGGCGTCAACCAGGAGCGCACCCCCGACTGGGTCGTGCTCGCGGTGCCCGCCAACCCGGCCGAGCAGCTCTACCTCGACCTGCGCGCGGCGGGCGTCGCGGCCACCCGAGTCGGCGACTGCGTCGCCCCCCGCCGCGCGCACGCCGCCGTGGTCGAGGGCGACCGGGCCGGCGCGGCGATCGGCTGACGGCCCGCTCGCTAGCCTCGCCCTGCACGATGCTCCTCGCCAACATCATCACCGACACGGTCACGAACCTGACCGATTGGCTCGACGACATCTCGGCGGAGTGGTGGTTCCTCGTCGTCATCCTCGTGATCGCCTTCCTCGACTCGGTCATCCCGATCGTGCCGAGCGAGACGGCGGTCATCATCGGCGGGGTGGCCGCCGGGACCGGCGAGCAGAACATCTGGATGGTGATCGGGGCGGGCGCCCTCGGTGCGTTCCTCGGCGACAACACCGCCTACCTCATCGGCCGCCGCTTCGCCCCGTGGTTCGAGCGGCGGGCGGAGACGCGAGAGAAGACGGCCCGCCGCCTCACGTGGGCCCACGACCAGATCGTCAAGCGCGGCGGGATGCTGCTGATCACGGCCCGCTTCATCCCGGGCGGCCGCACGGCCCTCACCATCTCGTCGGGGATCACCCGGCAGCGCTGGGGATGGTTCGCGCGCTGGGTGGCGGTGGCCGCCGTCATCTGGGCGTCGTACGCGGCGTGGCTCGGCTACTTCTTCGGGCAGCAGTTCGAGGACAACCACACGCTGGCCTTCGTGTTCGCCTTCGCAGCCGCGCTGTCGGTCACCGTCGTCCTCGAGGTGATCCGCCACCTGCGCGAGAAGCGACGAGAGGCAGCCGACGGCACGTCGTGAGGGGAGTTCGGCCGGCGACCCGGTGACGCCTACCCTGACCGGATGCTCGCAGTGGTCCCGGTGCGCGATGGCGTGCTGCCGGCGGGGGCCGAGGAGGCCATCGCCGAATGTGCCGGGCGAGCCCTGCTCGTCGGGTCGGAGCCGAACGCCGCTGAGCTGGCCGGCATCGCCATCGAGGTGCGCACCGTCGAGCTCGGCCCGTTCGCACCCGACCGGTGGTCCCGTGCGCTGGCCCCGCTGGTCGACGACGACATCGTCGTGCTCCCCGCCTCACCAGACGGCCGCGACCTCGCCCCTCGGCTGGCCGATCGACTCGGCCGCCGCCTCCTGGCCGGCGCGGTGGCCATCTCGGCCGAACGGGTCAGCCTCGCCCGCGCCGGCGGCCTCGAGCTGCACTCGGTGGCCGTGCACGAGCCGGTCGTCGTGACCCTGCAGCCGGGCGTGCGAGGTGTCGAGCGCCGACCGGACGCGCCCCCGCCGACGGTGACCGCGGTCGGCGTCGAGGCGGCGGCCGGTCACGACCCGGCGCTCGTCGCCGTGCTGCCGCCCGATGTGACGACGATGGACCTCGCCGAGGCAGCCCGGATCGTCGGCGGCGGCGCCGGCCTGGACGACGCCGCCCGCTTCCCCCAGCTGACCACCATCGCCTCTGCGCTCGGCGCGGCGATGGGCGCGACGCGGGTGATCACCGACCGCGGCTGGGTCGAGCACCAGCGCCAGATCGGCACCACCGGCGTCGTCGTCGACCCCGACCTCTACCTGGCGTTCGGGATCAGCGGCGCCGTGCAGCACACCGCCGGCCTCGGCGCGCCCACCCACGTCATCTCCGTCAACGTCGACCCGCACTGCCCGATGATGCAGCTGGCCGACCTGGCGATCGTCGCCGACGCCAACGCCGTGCTCGACGCGCTGGAGGCCCGGCTCGGTGGCTGAGCGCGACTACGACGTCATCGTCGTCGGGGCCGGTCCCGCCGGCTCGTGCGCCGCCACCGTGCTGGCCCGGGCCGGACGGTCGGTGCTGCTGTTGGAGCGCGGACCGTTCGCCGGCAGCAAGAACATGTACGGCGGCGTCGTGTACCCGCGCATCCTCGACGGCCTGCACCCGCAGTGGTGGGAGGAGGCGCCGGTGCAGCGCTGGGTGACCCGCCGCTCGACGATGGTGCTCACCGAGACCCAGGCCTTCACCATCGACTACCGCAGCGCGGGATGGGGCCACCCGCCGTTCAACGGCGCAACGGCCTACCGCCCCGACTTCGACCACTGGCTGGCGGGCAAGGCGGTGGCGGCCGGCGCCGTCCTCCTGACGTCGACCACGGTGGTCGGCCTGCTGCGCGACCCGGCCGGCGCGGTCGTCGGCGTTCGCACCGACCGCCCCGACGGTGACCTGCACGCCGGCGTGGTGATCGCCTGTGACGGCGTCAACAGCTTCCTCGCCAAGGAAGCCGGGCTGTACGGCCCCCAGGACGCCGACCACTACACGCTCGGCGTGAAGGAGTCCATCGCCCTGCCGAAGGACGTCATCGACGAGCGCTTCAACGTCCGTGACCGCGACGGCGTCGACATCGAGATCATCGGCGGCACGGGCGCCGTCAACGGCGGGGCGTTCGTCTACACGAACCTCGACACGCTCGCCGTCGGCGTCGTCCTGAAGCTGCCCAAGCTCGCCGCCCAGTCGCGCCGGCCGGAGGAGATCATCGCCACGCTCAAGGCCCATCCGGCGATCGCCCCGCTCGTCGAGGGAGGTGAGGTCAAGGAGTACTCGGCCCACCTCATCCCCGAGGCCGGGCTGGCGATGATCCCGCAGCTCGCCGGCGACGGGATGCTCGTCGCCGGCGATGCCGCCGCCCTGTGCCTGGCCGCCGGGATCTGGCTGGAGGGCGTCAACTTCGCGATGGCCAGCGGGATCGCCGCCGGCGAGGCGGCCGGCGAGGCGCTCACGGCAGGCGACACGTCACGCGCCGGGCTGGCCGGCTACGAGCGTCGGCTGTCCGATTCGTTCGTGCTGCGCGATCACCGCAAGCTGCGCCGGGCGCCCGAGCTGGTGCTGTCGGACCGCGTGCAGCACCTCTACCCGCAGCTCGTCGCCGGCGTCGTCGAGGGGATGTTCCGGGTCGACAACCCGCAGCCCAAGCCGGGCCTGCGGCGGCTGCTCGGTCGGGAGCGCAAGCGCCTCGGGATCCGTCGTCGCGACCTCGTCGCGCGACGGCCTCGCTGGTTGGAGGACGTTCGGATGAGGCAGCGATGAACGAATGGCCGGAGATCGGGTTCGACGACCTCATCGGGACGACGCGCTTCGACGTCAGCGAGCAGGCCCACATCGTCGTCGACGGCGCGGTGTGCGCCGACTGCAGCACGCGCGAGTGCGTCGTCGCCTGCCCGGCCAAGCTGTTCGTGCCGACGGCCGACGGCGGGATCCTCTTCAACTACGAGCAGTGCTTCGAGTGCGGCACGTGCTACCTCGTCTGCAACCGGGAGGGCGCCATCTCGTGGTCGTATCCCGAGGGCGGCCACGGCGTGGTGTTCCGTCGGTCGTGATCAGCGTCTGTTGGAAGTGGGTCGTCGGCGCCGACGGCGACGAGCGCTGGGCCGGCGTGTCCGAGGCCGACCGTGCCGCCCTCGAGGTCGCCCTGCGGCTGGCCGACGGCGACGATGACGTCACGGTCGTCAGCGCCGGTGGGCCGGGCGCCGACGCCGGGTTGCGCGAGGCGTTGGCCGTCGGGGCCACGAGGGCGGTGCGGATCGACGTCGGCGATGGCCTCACCAGCTCGACCGTCGCCGCCTCCCTCGCCGCGGTCGTGGACGGCTCGAGGTGGGTGCTCTGTGGCGATGCGTCGGCCGATCGAGGCAGCGGGTCGGTCCCGGCGTTCGTGGCCGCCACCCTCGACATCGCCCAGGCGCTCGGCCTCGTCGACCTCGACGTCGCCGCCGGCGGCGAACCGCTCGGCGTGACCCGCCGCCTCGACGGTGGCCGCCGCGAGGTGCTGGCCGTCACGGCGCCGGCCGTGCTGTCGGTGGAGGGTGCCGTCGCCCGCCTGCGGCGGGCCTCGCTGCCGGCCGAGCTGGCCGCCCGGACGGCACCGATCGAGGTCGTGCCGGGACCGACCGGACCGGTCGAGCACGGCGCGGATGTCGCGCCCTACCGGCCCCGGCCACGCGTCGTGCCCGCCCCGTCAGGCATCGCGCTGGCGCGCGTGCTCCAGCTCACCGACGCGATCGCGCCGGACGTCGCCGCCCGTGAGCTGCTGACGCTGACCCCCGATGCCGCCGCCGACCGCATCCTGCTGGGGCTGCGCGAGTGGGGCTACGACCTCCCGACGCTCAGCCCTTCCAGCTGAACGCGCGGCCCGCGCCCTGGGTCATCACGGTGCCGTCCATCAGCCGCAGCCTCCGTGGCGTGAGGCGCAGGATGCCGAACGCCTCGGCCTGCGCGTCGGGCCACATCGGGATGATCGCCGGGTCGTAGCCGACCGGCGCTGGTCCGTTGGCGAACCGATCCCAGCCGGCCTGGCGCTCGGCCGCCCCGTCCTCGAACACGGCGTCGCACTCGGCCGTGCACGTGTCGTGCGACGGCGCCCAGTAGGTCAGCGAGATGGCCGGGACACCGGCGAGGTCGCGCCCCTTCGGTGAGTGCGGCGACGTGGCGATCCACCCCGTCAGCGCGGTGCCGTCCCACTCCCAGATCGGGTGCAGCACGCGGGTGTGCGGGTGGCCATCGGCGCCGGTGGTGGCGACCGTGCACCACACGATGCGGTGGGCCATCTCGACGAACGCGGGAGCGACATCGGCCAGCGGGTCCATCGGGCGGACGCTACCCGGCGACGAGCACCGTCTTGCCGACGGTTGCCCGAGCCTCCAGGGCGCGGTGGGCGCCCGCGGCGTCGGCCAACGGGAAGCGGGTGACGACGGGCGACCACACCCCCGCGGCGGCATCGGCGAGTGCCCGTCGCTCGAGCGGCTCGAGGCTCCCCCAGCGCTTCATCATCGCCGGGCCGATCGACCACGACGCGCTCAGGCCGCGGTCGGCGAGGTCGGCGGAGGTGAACGGCGTGACGGTGCCGGAGGACCACCCGAACAGCACGATGCGCCCGCCCGGCGCCAGGAGCTCGAACGCCCCGCGACCGAGGTCGCCGCCCACACCGTCGAGGACGAGGGTCGGGTCCGCCGTGAGCCGCCGGCGCACGTCATGCTCCCAGTCGGGTTGGCGGTAGTCGACGGCGACGTCGGCGCCGAGGGCCTCGACTCGCGCCACCTTGTCGGCGCCGCCGGCGAGCGCGACGACCGTGGCGCCGAGGTGATGGAGGGCCTGGATGAACAGGGTGCCCAACCCGCCGGCGGCCGCCGTGACCACCACCACGTCGCCCGGTGCCACTGCGGCGTGCTCCAGCACGGCGACCGCCGTGCGGCCGGTGCCGATCAGGGCCACGGCGGCGTCGGTGGCGAGCCCGTCGGGCACGGGGCGCAGCGCCGTCACGGGCACGACGGCCTGCGTCGCGTATCCCCCGCTCGCCGGACCGAGGTGGGCGACGACGCGCCTCCCGAGCCATCCCGGATCCACGTCGGAACCGACCTCGTCGACGAGCCCGGCGACTTCCCGACCCGGCGTCATCGGCAGCTGCGGCCGCGGCAGCGGTCCCGGCTCGCCGCGCCGGATGGACGTGTCGAGGAGGTGGACGCCGGATGCCTCCACGGCCACGCGCACCTGGTCAGGGGCGGGATGGAGATCGGGGACGTCCTCGGCGCGCAGGACGTCGGGGGGACCGAACTCGTGCTGACGGATCGCCTGCATGGATGCGACGGTACGACCTCAAGTTCGCTCGAGGTCAAGGCGTTCCAGGTGGGCCGCTGACGGTGACGGGTTACCGTCCCCGGTGTGCAGCTGACCGAGATGACGTGGTCCGAGGCCGCCGGCCGACCGCTGCTGTGCATCCCTGTCGGGTCGTGCGAGCAGCACGGACCCCACCTCCCGTTGCACAGCGACACGATCGTCGCCGAGGCCCTCGCGGCCCGGCTGGCGGCCGGCCGGAGCCACGTCGTCGTCGGCCCCTCGCTCACCGTGACGGCGAGCGGCGAGCACGCCGGCTTCCCCGGCACGCTCTCGCTCGGCACCGACGTCACGGCGACGGTGATCGTCGAGCTCGTCCGCTCCGCCGACTGGTCGGGTGGCGTCGTGCTCGTCAACGGCCACGGCGGCAACCGCGATGCCGTCGATCGAGCGATGACGACCCTCGACCGCGACGGTCGCGCCGCGCTTCCATGGTGGCCGTGCGTGCCGAGCGGCGACGCCCATGCCGGGCGCACCGAGACCTCGCTGCTGTTGGCACTGCGACCGGATCTCGTGCGGCTCGAGCGGGCTGCGGCGGGCGTGACCGCACCGCTGGACGTGATCTCGTCCCGGCTGCGGGCCATCGGGGTCCACGGCGTCTCGCCCAATGGCGTGCTGGGCGACCCCGAGGGTGCGTCGGCGGCCGAGGGTGAGGCCATCCTCGCCAAGCTGACGGGCGACCTGCTGCCGCGCCGTCGAGATGTGGCAGGAGGCAAGGGTGTGACGACGTACCTGCTCGACGCCACGACCCACCGGCCGCCCGACAGCAACGTGGTGATCGGCGGCTCGCCGCTGCGGCTGTTCCGCCTCAGCGACGCCGGCGTCGCGTTGTTCGACGAGATCGCCGCCGGAGCCGACATCACGCCGGAGGGCGCGGCAGGGCGGCTCGTCGACCGGCTGGTCGACGCCGGGGCCATCCACCCCCGGCCGGGATGTGGTCCGTTCACGGCTGCGGACGTGACCGTCGTCGTGCCGGCCTTCGTCCTCGGCGAGTCGGCGCTGGCCGAGATCGTGCGCTGCTGCGCGGGCGTCGCCGGCGTGATCGCCGTCGACGACGCGTCCGACCCACCCGTGGCGTCCGTCGCCGGCTCGCGGGTGTTGCGGCTGCGCACCAACGCCGGGCCGGCCGTCGCCCGCAACGCCGGCCTCGGCGCCGTCGACACCCCGCTCGTCGCCTTCGTCGATACGGACGTGCGCCTCGAGCCGGGCTGGCTCGATCAGCTGCTCGGCCACTTCGCCGACGAGCGCGTCGGGCTCGTCGCGCCCCGTGTCGCCAGCGCGCCCGGCGCCGGCCCGATCGCCGCCTACGAGCAGGGTCACTCACCGCTCGACCTCGGACCCGGGCCGGGCCGCATCGCCCCGGGGACTCGCCTCAGCTACGTCCCGGCGGCGGCGATCGTCGTGCGCACGAGCGCCCTCCGCGGCCTCGAGGGCTTCGATCGGCAGCTGCGGTTCGGCGAGGACGTCGACGCCGTGTGGCGCCTCGTCGAAGCCGGGTGGCGCTGTCGCTACGAACCGGCCAGCGTCGTGCACCACCGACCGCGTGGGTCGTGGCGGGCGCTGGTGGCCCAGCGCGTCGCCTACGGCTCGTCTGCAGCTGCCCTCTCGCGACGCCACCCCGGCGCGCTCGCCCCGGTCCGCATCAGCGGCTGGAGCGGCGGGGCCTGGGCCCTGCTGGCGGCCGGCCAACCGATCCCGGCCGTCGTGCTCGCCGGCGGGACGACGCTGGCGCTGATCCGCAAGCTGCCCGGCGTGCCAGCCAAGGAGTCGTTGCGGCTGGCCGGCCTCGGCCACCTCCACGCCGGGCGCCTGCTCGCCGACGCCGGGCGGCGGGCGTGGTGGCCGCTGCTGCTGGTCGGTGCCGTGGCCTCGAAGCGGGTGCGCCGGGTGGCCGTCGCCGCCGCCGTGCCGGCCCTGCTGTCGGGCGGCATCCCGAAGCTCGTGGACGACCTCGCCTACGGCGCCGGGTTGTGGAAGGGCGTGATCGCCGAGCGCGAGACGGGTCCTCTGCGGCCCCGCTTCACGTCGTGGCCCGGTCGCTCCGCCGAGGCCTGACCCCCGGCCGCGGCTTGTACGGTCGCGCCGCGTGACGCTGCGCCTGACCGTCGACACCGACGACTGGCGGGCCCACGTGGACCACGTCGCCCGCGGCTACCCGGGCCTCGTGCCGGTCGTCAAGGGCAACGGCTACGGGTTCGGCCGCCGGCCGTTGGCAGCGATCGCCGCCGAGCTCGGCGACACGCTGGCCGTCGGCACCGTGCACGAGCTCGACCACCTCCCCGCCGGGGTCACGGCGGTCGTGCTGACGCCGGCGGCCCGCCCGCCCGACTCGGCGGCGGCGGTGCTCACGGTCGGCTCCGTGGCCCACGTCCACGCCCTCGATGGCTGGCCGGGTCGCGTCCTCGTCAAGCTGGCCTCGTCGGTCCGCCGGTTCGGCGCCACGAACGAGACGCTCGTGCCGGTGATGACCGCGGCGCGCGCCGCCGGCCTCGACGTGATCGGCTTCAGCGTCCACCCACCGGTGGCCGGGACCGACGACGAGCACCTCGACGACGTCAACCACTGGGTCGACGCCCTCGATCCGGCCGACGAGGTGTGGGTCAGCCACCTGTCGTCGGAGGCGTACCACGATCTGCGCGAGGCGTGGCCCGGGAGGCGCTTCCACGTCCGGGTCGGCACCGCGCTGTGGCACGGCGACAAGTCCACCCTCCAGCTCACCGCCGATGTCCTCGACACCCGCCCCGTCGGCGCCGGCGAGCACGCCGGGTACCGCCAGGGCGTCGTCGGGGCCGACGGGACGCTGGTGATGGTCGGCGCGGGTACCGCCCACGGCGTGCAACCGCTCGAGGACGGCCGCAGCCCGTTCCACTTCGCACGGCGTCGCCTCGCGCTCCTCGAGCCCCCGCACATGCACACGTCGATGGCGTTCGTGCCGACCGGTGACCCGACCCCCCGGGCGGGCGACCTCGTCGATGTGCAGCGGCCGCTCATCTCCACCGCCGTCGACGAGGTCCGGTGGCGATGACGGCGATCTCGACACCGCTCGATCGGACGACGACCAGCACGACCCGGCTGCCGGGACCCGACGTCGTGCGGGCGGTGGCGCTGATCGGCGTCGTGGTGATGAACTACCACGGCGTCCTGTTGACCGAGCAAGACACCCCGGCGTCCAGGGACGCGCTGCACCGCTTCTTCGATCCGTGGACGGGCCCGATGTCGACGCGCTTCGCGGCGACGTTCGTGCTCGTCGCCGGCGTCGGCGTCACGCTGCTGACCCGCAGCTCGATCGGTGATCCCCATGCGGTCCTGCGGCGTCGCCTGACGCTCGTGCGCCGCGGGCTCGTCCTGTACGCGGGCGGCCTGCTGCTCGACGAGATCTGGGGCGGCACGATCCTGCCCTTCTACGGCGCCATGTTCGTGGTGGCCGCCGTGCTGTTCACCCTGTCCACCCGTTGGATCGTCGCCGTCGGCGTGGGGGCCGCCGTCGCCGGCGCGCTCGTCGCGTGGTGGCGGCTCGAGCAACAGCTCGCCGGCCACGCCACGACCTGGCTCGACGCACCCAGCCGGCACTCGCCACGCGGCCTCGTGCTCGGTGTGCTCGTGAACGGCACGCATCCCCTGCTGCCATGGCTCGCGTTCCTCTGCGCCGGGATCGTCCTCGGGCGCTGCCTCGGACGCATCGAGTGGCGCCCGGTGGCCATCGGGTCAGGGGCCGCGCTGTTCGTGCTGGCGACGCTGCTCGGGTCGGCGGCGAGCGGTGACCGCGGCACCCTGCTGAGCACCCACCCGTGGAGCCGCAGCCTCGTCTACACGGCGAGCGCGCTCGGCACCGCGCTGATCGCGTTCGGCGTCATCACATGGCTCGCCGACCGGCACCGCTGCGTCGCGGCTCGTGCGCTGGCTCGCCGCCGCCGGCACGCTCAGCCTGACCCTCTACGTCCTGCACGCCCTGGTGTTCGACTTCGTCGTCGACCAGCTCGGGATGGATCCGCCCGACCGGGCTCGACACCGCGTTGGTGTTCGCCGGCTGCTACTGGCTGCTCGGGATCACCGCGGCCGTCGCGTGGCGCAAGCGGTTCGGCGTCGGACCCGTCGAGTGGGTCTACCGCTGGCTCGGCGGTTGAGCGGTCAGAGCTCCTGGAACGTCGTGCAGCGCTGCGGGTCACCGGTGTCGTAGCCGCGCCGGAACCACTGGACGCGCTGGTCCGACGTGCCGTGGGTGAACTGCTCGGGATCGACGCGCATCCCGGCCTGGGACTGGATGCGATCGTCGCCGACCGCGGCAGCGGCGTTGATGGCCTCGGAGATCTCGCCCTCATCGAGGAGGTTGCGCTGGTCCGCCGACTTGGCCCACGCCCCGGCGAAGCAGTCGGCCTGCAGCTCGAGGGCGACCGACAGCTGGTTGGCCTGGCTCGGGTTCTGCTGCTGGAGGCGGCTCACGTCGCTGCTGACGCCGAGGACGTTCTGCACGTGGTGGCCGTACTCGTGGGCGACGATGTACTGGGCGGCGAGGTCGCCGACGGCGCCGAACTGGTTCTGCAGCTGGGTCAGGAAGTCGAGGTCGAAGTACACGAACTCGTCGGCCGGGCAGTAGAAGGGCCCCATCTGGGCGTTCGCCTGGCCGCAGCCGGTGCCGACCGATCCGGAGAAGAACCTGGTCTGGGCCTCGCGGTACTGGCCGCCGAACGCCGTCGGGTACTCGGCGATCCAGTACTCCGACACGTCGTCGACGGCACCGCACAACTGCTGCTCGAGGTCGGTGACGCACTTCGTGACCGTCGCCGAGCCGCCGCTGCCGGCAGCCGGACCCGGGTCCGACGAGGCGAAGGAGTTCGACCCGCCACCGAGCAGCTTGGGCAGGAAGATGGCGGCGAGCACGACGATGATGCCGAGGATGCCGCCGCCGGCCTTGATGGGGATGCCCATCCCGCCGCCCCCGCCGCCGAGACCAGGGAAGTTGATGCCGCCTCCGCCGCCGCCCTGGCCCCGCACGTCCTGGACGCGGCTGGTCTGACTGCTGCGGATCTTCGTCACGAAGGAAGGTTACGCCGGGCCTGCTCCGGCCAAACGGAGGCTCGTCAGTCGGCTCGTCCGACCGAGCGCGAGGCGCACGCCGAGGCCGATCATGACCACGCCACCGGCGGCGCCCATCCGCTCCATCCGCCGCGGCGACGACGCGAAGGCGTTGCGGGCGCTGCCGGCGGCGAGCGCCCACACGGTGTCGCAGGCCAGCGCGATCGCGATGAACAGCATCCCGAGCACGAGCATCTGCAGGCCCGGCGCGGCGCCGTTGCGATCGACGAACTGCGGGAGGATGGCGGCCAGGAAGATGATCACCTTCGGGTTGCCGACACCGACGAGGAAGCCCTCGCCGAACAGCCGGCGGCTGCGCTTGGGGAGCGTCGCCACGTCGAGCACGCCGCGCAGCGAACGGCGGCTGCGGATCGCCTTGACGCCGAGGAACACGAGGTAGGCCGCGCCGGCCAGCTTGAGGACGGTGAACACCACGGCCGAGCGCTCGACGACCGCACCGAGCCCGACGGCCACCGCGACGACGTGGACGAACAGCCCGGCCTCGTTGCCGAGCACCGACAGCAGCGCGGCGCGGCGCCCGAGGGCGACGCCGCGGCTGACGACGAACAGCACGCTCGGCCCGGGGATGATGATCAGCACGAAGGCGGCGACGGCGAACGCCAGCACGGAGTCGAACGGAGGCACGCCCGGACGGTACGTGGCCCGCTCGTCCGCCCCGCGCCCGGTTCCTGCCCGTCGAGCTCCTGGAACATCTGGGCGCGAATCGTCGCAAAACGCGATCTGGGCGCGAAACCGTCGCAATCCTGCGACGGTTTCGCGCCCAGTTCCCGGAATGAGACGGATCGCGCACGGCGGCCCGGACGCAGCCCGCCAGTTGAGCCCCGGTCGCAGTGGGTCCTGTCCGCTCCAGGCGTCAACGGTTGCGGCGCATGCCGCGGATGCCGACGGCGCCGGCGCCGATCAGCGGACCACGGTCGCCGAGGCGGGTCGGCGTGATGCGGGCGTGGCGGGTGAACGGGAGGCGGGCGCTCGTGCTGAGCTCCTCCTGGGCGGCGTTGAAGAACGTCGCCGCGAACCCGAGCGCCACGCCCCCGCCGACGACCACGAGCTCGAGGTCGAGCAGCGTGCACAGCGACGCCACCGCCCGCCCGACGAGCCGGCCCGTGCGCTGCATGATCTCGTAGGTCGGCTCGGTCGGTGAGCGCCCGGTGATGGCCTCGATCGCCAGCCCCGACGCCTCGGCCTCGAGGCACCCGCGGGCGCCGCAGCCGCAGCGCCGGCCGTTGGGCTCGACGATGATGTGCCCGACGTGCCCGGCGTTCTGCGATGCCCCGTCGAGCAGCTCGCCGTCGAGCACGATCCCGCCGCCGATGCCCGTCGACACGGTGAGCACGCAGTAGTCGGAGAGGCCCTTGGCCGCGCCCTGCCAGCCCTCGGCCAGCGCCAGCGCCTTGCCGTCCAGCTCGCCGTACACCCGCGTAGCGGTGACCTCGGCGAGGCGTTGGCGCAGCGGGAACTCGCGCCACGCCGGGATGTTCACGGGCGACACGGACTCGCAGTTGCGCGTGATGGGTCCGGCCGAACCGACCCCGACGCACACCACCCTCATGCCGTGGCGCTCGGCGGCATCCATCTGCTGTTCGACGATCCCGGTGAGGGCCTTGAAGTGGGCCTCCGGCCCGACGTTCTGGTCGACGAGCACGACCGCCCGGTCGAGCAGATCGCCACGCGTGGAGATCAGACCGGCGGCGAACTTGGTGCCGCCGATGTCGACGGCGAGCACGACCGGCGGCAGCTTGACGGGCGCGGCCTGGACCTCGGTCGGCGTCGGATCGGGCGTCGGTGGCGTGGTGGGGTCGTGGGTCGTCTCGTGGGGTTCGTTCGTATCCAAACGATCTCTCGGCAGGGCTAGGGTCGGCCCATGACCTGGGTCATCGGCCGCGTGCTGGGGCGGTCGCGGTGAGCGGCCTCGATGGGGGGACGCCTGGTGGCGTCCGTGGGTTCATGTTCCCACGTTCCGCCACCGGCCGATCATCGCTGGTGCCCCCGCCGCCGTGGCACTACAGCGGTCAGCTGCTCACGATCGAGTACCGCACCGATCCGGCCGCCGTGGCCGAGCTCCTGCCGCCACCGCTCGAGCCGGCCGCCGACGACCCCGGCGCGGTGGCCGTCATCTGGGCCGACTGGCAGAGCTGCAGCGACACGTTCGAAGAGCTGCTGGACCCGGTGCGGGCGCAGTACGTCGAGACGTTCGTCGTGATCCGCTGCACCTACCGGGGCGAGACGTTCAGCCGGTGCGCCTACATCTGGGTCGACAAGGACTTCGCGATGGTGCGCGGCCACCACCAGGGCTACCCGAAGAAGCTCGGCGAGCTGTACCTGACCCGCCCGGTCAACGTCGGCGTCGCCGGTCCCCGGCTCGAACCGGGCGGCCGCTTCGGGGCCACGTGCTCGGCGTACGGCCGCCGGCTCATCGACGCCACGTTCACGATCACCGGCACCGCACCGAGCGCCGGCTTCGTCAACGGCCACCCGATGATCCATCACCGCGTCTTCCCGGCGATCGAGAGCGACGGCACCGACTCGATGCACGAGCTCGTGACGATGCGCGGCTACGACGTCGAGGTCGGCCCGTGCTACTCGGGCGACGCCACCATCGAGCTGCACGACTCGCCGGTCGAGGAGCTCACCCGGCTGGCCCCGATCGAGGTCATCGGCGGGTTCTGGCAGGAGGTCGGCACGAACTGGCGCGGCGGCACCACGCTCGAGCGCGACAACCTCTGATGTCCGGTCCCGGACCCGACGGCGACCTCGGTCCGGCCGACGCCGACATCGCCGATCCCGACACCTATGTCGCCGGCGTCCCGCACGCCACGTTCCTCCGGTTGCGGCGTGAGGATCCGGTCTCCTGGTGGGGCGAGGACCACGCCGGCGGCCGCGGGTTCTGGGCCGTCACCCGCCACGCCGACCTGCTGCGGGTCAGCCGCGAGGTCGAGACGTTCTCCAGCGCGGCGGGCATCCGCCTCGAGGAGATGGATGCCGAGGAGACCGTGGCGCGGCGCACGATGATGGAGCTCGACCCGCCCGAGCACACCGGCTACCGCCGACTGGTGTCGAAGCCCTTCAGCCGCCGCGAGGTCGCCGCCTACGAACAGGCCATCCGGGCCCTCGCCCGAGCGGTCATCGACGACGCGCTGGCGTCAGGGACGTCGTTCGACTTCGTCGAGCGCATCGCCAAGCAGCTGCCGATGCGGATGCTCGGCGCCCTGCTCGGCGTGCCCGACGCCGACGGTCCATGGCTCGTCGAGCGCGGCGATGCCCTGCTCGGCAACACCGATCCCGAGTTCACGTCGCACCCCGTCGGGCTCGTCGACACCGACGAGTTCCGGCTGATGCCGTTCCGCAGCCCGGCCGGTGTGGACCTCTTCCGCTACGCCCAGGAGCAGGCCCGGCACCGCCGCGAGCACCCGTCCGACGACGTGATCAGCGACCTGCTGGCGCCCAAGGTCGACGGTGAGGTGCTCACCGAGCACGAGTTCAACAACTTCTTCACGCTGCTCGTCGCGGCCGGCAACGACACCACCCGCTACACGATGACCGCCGGACTCAAGGCGCTCGTCGAACGGCCCGATCAGTTGGCCGCCCTGCGCGCCGCCATCGGCGCCGGCGACGACGCCACCGTCGCCAGCGCCGTCGAGGAGGTGCTGCGCTGGGGATCGGTGACGATGCACTTCCGTCGCACTGCAACGACCGACACCGAGCTCGGCGACCGGACGATCCGCGCCGGCGACAAGGTCGTGATCTGGTTCATGTCGGCCGACTACGACGACGCCGTGTTCGACGACCCGTTCACGTTCGACATCCGCCGCCAGCCCAACCAGCACGTCGCCTTCGGGTTGATGAGCCCGCACCTGTGCCTCGGCGCCCAGCTCGCCCGCCTGGAGATCAAGGTCCTGTTCGAGGAGCTGCTCCCCCGCCTCGCCGACATCCGCCTGGACGGTCCGATCGACCGCCTCCGCAGCAACTTCATCGCCGGCATCAAACGCCTGCCCGTGGCCGTGGCCACGATCTGACCGCGCCGGTTCGGGGCGCGCCTCGGGCGTGGTCAGTCGCCCTGGTCCTCACTGCCCGGCGGCAGCGTGCCGGTGGCGGCCGTCCAGCCGATGGCGGCGACGCGGGCGCTGACGATCTTGGCCAGGGCCAGGCCGATCCCGCCGGCGACCGCCCACACCCCGGCGTCGGCCCACGAGAACCGGCTGCTGTTCGGATCGAACACCGCCGATGGCGACTTGTCCTTGCGGATCATCCGGTAGAGCGCCTTGATCAGCAGCTGGGCGATGAAGGCGCCCACCGCGCCGGTGGCCCAGGACTCCAGCTTCCACAGCCGCGCCCGGCCAACGGAGGAAGGGGCTCGACGCGGCGTCATGTCGTGACGGTAGCCCGCTTTCGGGGGACCACGATCCCTCCGGCCGGCCCGGGCCTTCGCCTCGTCTGCTTCCGGATGCAACTGGTCGAATGACCGGCGCGCCCCGACGGCGCCGAGGAGGTCGCCGGTGCACACGCTGCCCCATCAGTTCGAGCTGTTGTCCGACTCGTGGCTGGACGAGGCGCGGTCGTACCTGATCCGCGAGATCGCCGCCCGCCGTGACGAGCTGTCCGGCCTCCGCAGCAACTTCATCGCCGGCATCAAGCGCCTCCCGGTGACGGTGACGGTGACGGTGACGGTCGCGTGACCGTCGACGTGGGCGAGCTGCTCGCAGCCCAGGGTCTGCTCCTGGAGTCGGCACAGGGGCCGATCCCGAACGTGGCCCAGCTGGTCGCCGGGGAACGCATCGCTGGAAGCTGGTGGGGGCATCCGGCCGCGCCCGAGATCTTCGAGGTGATCAACCAGCTCGCTGACTCGCCCGACGTCGCCCGCATGCGGCTCGTGAACCACAAGATCACGCTCGTCCACCGCCGACTCTGGCCGGCGCTCCTGCGTCTGGCCGCCGGGTTCGATGACGCCGCGCTCCTCGTCGTGGACCAGGAGCACACCCCCACGGGTGCCCACCGTGCGACGAGCTCGCCGCTGCAGGACTGGGTCTCGCCCGACGTCGTCGACGCGGCAGCCCGCCTGAGCGAAGCCGATGCGATCGCCATGCTCCCGCCGGTCCTGCGCGATCGGCTCCGCGATGGATCGGGACAGCCGGGCCGCTGAGATCACCGCCCGCCTCGCCACCGTCGGACGGTCACTGGTCAAATGAGCGGCGCCCGCCCACGGCCCGCCGGAGGTTGCCGATGTCCACCCATGCGAAGCGTTGACCATGGCCGAGCCCACTGACCGCTGGGTCGCCTACACCGACCTCACCCCGACCGTCGCATCGGGCTGGCGGCTCGACGTCGTCACGCCACCGAGCCGTCTCGGCGGGTCCAACGGCATGACGATCGGTCCCGACGGCCGGCTCTACGTGACGCAGGTGTTCTTCTCGCAGATCACGGCGATCGACGTCGAGAGCGGCGTCCACGAGGTCTTCTCGCCGCTGGGCAGTGGCATCAGCGGCCCCGACGACGCCATCTTCGGCGCCGACGGGACGTGCTACGCGACCGAGCCGATGTACGGGCGGGTCACGGCCCGCGGGGCCGACGGCACCTACCGCGTCGTCGCCGCCGACCTGCCGGCGGCCAATGGGTGCACGATGGACCACGCCGGGCAGCGGCTGTTCATCGACGAGTTCCGACCGGGCGGGCGGCTGCTGGAGGTCGACCCGAACGGCGCCGGTCCGCCGCGCATCCTGCTCGAGGACCTCGACGGTCCGAACGCCCCGGCGATGGGACCGGACGGGAAGCTGTACTTCCCGCAGGTGTTCGCCAACCAGGTCTGGTCCTATGACCTGGAGACGGGCGAGTCCCGCCTCGCCGTCGACGACCTCGCCCGGCCGACGGCGGTGAAGTTCGATTCGCAGGGCCGCCTGGTGACGTCGGAGGCCGCCGGTGGGCGGATCACGGCGATCGACCTGGCGACCGGCGCCCGCACCGTGCTGGCCGAGGTCCCGCTCGGGATCGACAACGTGTCGGTCGGCGCCGCCGACCGCATCTTCGTGTCCCACTACGTCGACGGCCGCGTCGCCGAGGAGACGGCCGGTCGCCAGCGCGTGCTGTCACCGCCGGGGCTCCTCGGTCCGCACGGGTTGGCGGTCGACGCCGACGGCGGGCTCCTGTTCGCGGACGGCCTCAGCGTGGGCGAGGTCATCGACGGCGAGCCCCAGCGACGGATCCGGCTCCTCGTCGACCTGCCGACCCTGGCTCTCGGCGTCGTGCCGTTCGGTGACGGGCTGGCCGTCGTCGGGGCGGGTGGCGAGGTGCTGGCCTACGCCCGCGGTGGCGGCGAGCCGACCGTGCTGGCCGAGGGCCTCGTCGATCCGACCACCGTGCGGGTCGTGGACGGCCGCCTGCTCGTGGCCGAGCGCAGCGCCCGTCGGATCAGCGCCGTCGACCGGGACGGTCACGTGACCGCGGTGCTCGAGGGGTTGTCGGGCGCCGCGTCCGTCGACGTGCTCGACGGTGGGTACGCGATCAGCGCCGGCAGCGCGGTGCTGTTGATCGATGCCGATGGCAACGAACGGCGCGTCGACGGCTTCGGTGATGCCCAGGGCGTCGCCGTGGCCGGCACCACGGTGCTCGTCGCCGATGCCGAACGTCACGAGCTGGTGGCCGTCGACGTCGCCGCCGGGCGCCGTGACGTGGTCGTCACTGGGGCCCCGGTCGGCCTCCCCGTGCCGGGCACGGTGCCTGCCGCGTTCAGCCCGGTCACTGCCGACGGCGCCGGCGGCTTCTACGTGGGGTGCAACGGCGACGGCTCGATCCGCCGCCTCACGCGCACCTAGGTACCCGTCGAGCCGCCGACCTCGTCGAGACCGCTACTGGACGAGGTGCGACAGGTTCTGCAGCGAGTGCTCGAGGTGGTCGGCGCCGAACGGGGGGAACTGGATGAACTCGCGAACCGGCGGTGGGACGGCAGACCAGTCGTAGGTCAGCGTGACCGTGGTCTGTGCTGGCCCGGTCGCCGTCAGGTCGTAGCGCCACGTCCATCCGCCGAACCCGAGCTCCCCGGTCTCCGGCGACTCTTGGCCGGGCTGCCACCCGACGGCGCTCGGAGCGTCGAGGACCTCGACCCGGTTGGCCATCTCGTAGTCCTTGTCCGGGTGGTTCTCGTGGTGCATCGCCATCCGGAAGACCTGACCGGTGTGGGTGAGCGGTTCGGGATCGATGGCGCGGCACACCCAGCCCGTGCCGTCGATCGCGGGATGCGCGCCCGGATCGATCAGCACCGCGAACACCGCCTCGGGCGCCGCGTCGATCGTCGTGGACGCGGTCATCTGCTCATCTGCCATGCCAGGTGAGACGACCCGGCCGCCCCGAACTCATCGGCGCTCACCCCGCCCGATTCGGACGGCTACTTCGCCTTCTTCCGACGGGGTGGCTTCCACGTCCGGTTCGCCTCGCCGAAGGCGGCCTTGACCTCGCCCTCGACTCGGGCCGCATCGACCTCGCCTTCGAGGTGCACGTACGCCGTCGCCATCGCCACGCGCGCCAGCTCGGCGTCCTCGCGCACGTTGGCGGCGGCGTCCGGCTGCGGCTTCGCCTTGTCGCCGACCGCCTTCCACGACGCGGCGAGGTCGACGAGCGCCGTGTTCAGCTCGTCGAGCTCCTTGAGCATGCTCTGCTCGGTGGCGGACAGGCTCTTCGCCTTCTTCATCGCGTCGACCTTCGCTTGCAACACGGACGCCTGCCACCGGAGCATCGTCGTGACGTGGGGCGTCGCCGCAGCGAGATCGGAGTTGACGCCGGCCAGCGCCGTGATCCCGTCGAACGCCGGGGTGTTGTCCAAGAGGAACGCCAGCAACTGGTTGTGGGCGCCGTACATCACGTCGAACATCCGCGTGGCATGGGCGACCTCGTCGGCATCCAGTGGCGCCTTGAACTTCGTGCGCTTGACGTCGTACACGACATCGCCACGGATGCTCGTGCGGGCCACGACATCGCGCGCCGGCACCTTGGCGTCGAGCAGCTGCCTGATGATCACGACGTCCTGGTCGGCGTGACGGGCCTCGTGGTACAGCGTCCCGATCGCGTCGGTGACCTCCTCGAGCGTGAGGTCACCCACCTGCTTGGCCCGGCCATCGGCACTGAACTTGGCGATGTCGACCTTGATGATCCACAGGCGCGAGTCGAACAGACCGGCCGCGCCGAGGCTCGTGAAGGTCCACGTCACCTCGGGCACGCCCTGGGCCTTCAGGTCGCCCACCACCTGCGTCAGCAACGCGTCGGCGAACTGCGTCAGGCCCAGCGTCTTCTGCGTCCGCCAGAGCTCGACGGCCTTGGCGACGTACGCCCGCTCGCTCGTCGCCGCGTCGAGTCCGTACTCACCGGGCTTCGGCTGGCCCGCGTCGCGCTTGGGCTTGCGCTGGACGACGTGCCCACGACCCACCGCCGCTGGTGCTCGGGACAGCAGCTGCGCAACGGCGCGGTTGCCGGCGGTCCGCTGCAGCTCGAGCAGCGCGCCCCCACCCGCCCGCGACCCGGGCTCCGGACGGGCCGCCCCCGACGGTGCGCATCGTCGCGCCGGTTTCGACGCCCTCGCCCGCCACCCTCGCTCATCCGAGTGTTGGCGGTCATCGGAGTGCCGGAGGTCAGGAAACCCGCCCTGCCACACTCGGATGGCCGATGCCGGGGACACCGCCGACGTCCTGGGCGAGGACATCGGTGAGCGGCCGGCCGGCGACCCCCGTGGCCTCGAGCCGGGCCCGATAGCGCACGACGATCCGCAGGAACGAGAACCGCCAGCGGTCCGGGTCCCGGCGCAACCGGTGCTGGTACGTGCCGAGCAGCGCCAGCGAGTCGTCCACGATCTCGAAGAAGTAGGCCAGCGTCGTCGCCGTGTCGCCGTCGACCTCGATGCGCATGTTCGTGCTGAGGTGACCGGTCATCGCCGTCGTGCTCCCCGGAGGTCCCTCGGGGCTGGCCGTCTTGGCGTAGAAGTCGTCGATGATCGCCCGCCGACCGCGGTACTCGCCGTCGATCGACCGGGCCAGGCCTTCCAGCTCCAGCACGGCGTCCTCGGTGAACACGTCACCGAGGCCGTCCATGTCGGCGACGTCGATCTGCGTGCAGTAGTCGAGCCAGGTCTCGCGGATCGCCTCGCGATCCTCGAGGGCCTGCAGCCGCTGCTCGATCGAGGCGCCGCTCACGAGCCGGAGGACAGCGCGGACATCTGGTCGGTGTACATCTTCATGTCGAAGTAGTCGCGCCACAGGGTGATGAGCCCGTCGTCGCCGACCTCGAACACGCCAGCAACCGGCAGGGCGATCCACGTGTCGCCGATGCGGAACTTGTCGGTGCGCTCGTTCATCACGACGTTGCCGGTGACCGTCTGGCGATGGGTCTCGAAGACCAGCTCGTCGACGCCCTTCATCATCCCCCCGAGGAACTGCACCATCGTGTCGCGGCCGATGTTCTTGCCGATCGGCACGTTGTCGTACTCGAGGTCGTCGGCGACCAGCTCTCCTGCGGCGGCGAGATCGCCCGCCACGACCCGCTTGATGAACTCGTTGACGGTCGACTCTGCATCCATGCCGACGAGTCTTGCCGCGCCGGACGGGGCCGTCGACAGCGGACATAGTCTGACCCCGATGCCGTACGACCAGGACCTCGCCGATCGGATCCGGGAGATCCTCGGGAGCGGCGAGACGATCACCGAGCAGCGCATGTTCGGCGGCCTGGCGTTCATGGTCAAGGGGAACATGGCCGTCGCGGCGAGCGGCCAAGGGGGCCTCATGGTGCGCGTCGATCCGAGCGAGTCGACCCGCCTGCTGAAGACGACGACGGCGACCCCGATGATCATGAAGGGCCGCCCGATGGCCGGGTGGCTGCGGGTGCCGACGAAGGACCTGCGGACCAAGCCGCAGCTCCGCAAGTGGATCACCATCGGCACCACGTACGCCGGGTCGCTGCCGACGAAGTCGCGGCGCGCGGATGCCGCGACGCAGACGCGTGACGCCGACCACCCACCCGACCCGCCACCTGCTGCGGGCCAAGGACCTCGCCGACGCCCGGTACGCGGAGTCGCTCACCGTGGCCGACCTCGCCCGCGCCGCCCGCCTCTCGCCGGCCCACTTCAGCCGCGAGTTCCGCGCTGCGTTCGGCGAGTCACCGCATCGCTACCTGTTGACGCGCCGCCTCGAGCGGGCCGCCGCGCTGCTGCGCACGACCGACTGGTCCGTGGCCCGCATCTGCACCGCAGTCGGGCTGTCCAGCATCGGCTCGTTCACGACGAGCTTCGGGCGGATGTTCGGCGTGCCGCCGCAGACCTACCGCGCCGCCCACCCGGACCCCGCAGCGCACGCCATCGTCCCGGCCTGCGTCGTGCGGTTCTACGGCCGGCCGCAACACCGCACGTTTCGAGAAGACACCTCCGCCGGCGATCCGTAGGTTCGATCTCACCGACCGAACCCCGTCATCTCCACAGGAGGACCACCATGAGGATCGCCAACGCCCAGGTCTGGGTGCACGACCAGGACGAAGCGCTCGAGTTCTACACGAAGAAGCTCGGCATGGAGGTGAGGTCCGATGTGACCTTGCCCGAGATGGGCGACTTCCGCTGGCTCACCGTCGGCCCGGCCGGCCAACCCGACGTCGCCATCGTGCTGATGGCGATCCCCGGTCCGCCGATGGTCGACGAGGCCACCGACCGCCAGATCCGCGAGCTGACGGCCAAGGGCTTCGCCGGCACCGTGTTCCTCACCACCGACGACTGCTACAAGAGCTACGAGGAGCTGGTGCAGCGCGGCGTCGAGTTCGTCGAGCCGCCGGAGGACCGCCCGTACGGCATCGATGCCGGGTTTCGCGATCCGTCCGGCAACTCGTTCCGCCTGACCCAGGTCAAGGAGCTCTGAGCCGCCGCCGTCCCCCCTCGTTTCGGTCCGGATCCTGGTCGCACCGGCGACCACGATCCGGACCGAAACGCGATCGTTTGGACCCGAACTACTGTCGGCCCATGGGGAAGCTCTGGGCACTGGCAGTCGCAGTCGCGCTGGTCGCGACCGCGTGCGGGGACGACGACGACGCTGCGCCGGCGACGACAGCAGGCGGCGGCGCGACGACCACCGGCGGATCGACGGTCACGACGGCGAGCGGCGGCGCGGCCACCACGACGCCGGCCGGCGGTGACTGCACGCTCGACGCCCCGCTGAAGATCGGGTACGCCGCCGACTTCAGCGACCTCGGCGGGTTCGCCGACAAGCCGGGCTCGGAAGCGGCGAAGGTGCAGGTCGACCTCATCAACAAGGCCGGCGGGGTGGGCGGCAAGCCGATCGAGTACGAGATCAAGGAGCTGCCCGGCGACCCGTCGGCGGCGCAGCGAGCCGCCCAGGAGCTGCTCGACGACGGCGTCAACGCGATCATCGGCCCGCCCTTCGCCTACAACGGCGTCCCGCTGATCGACACCGTCGCCGGCAAGGCGCCGGTGATCTCCAACGCGTCGACCGACCTGTCCCTCGCCGACCCCAGCCGGGGCGCCTTCCTGATGAGCTTCAGCGATCCGGTGCAGGGCGCGGCGGCGGCCGAGGTCGAGACCAAGGCCGGCGCCAAGACGGCGGTGACGTTCTCGTCGCCGGACGACCCCTACTTCACGAACACCACCGCCGCCTTCACCGATGCGTTCGAGCACGGCGGCGGCAAGGTCGTCAAGGACTTCACGTTCGGCCTCGCCGACGAGGACTTCTCGTCCCAGGTCAACGAGCTGGCGACGCTCGACCCGCAGCCCGAGGTCCTCTACACGGCGATGGTCATGCCGGCCGCCGGCGTCCTCCTCCAGCAGCTCAAGGCGGCCGGGCTCGACGACCTCCACGTCATCGGCGCCGACGCCTTCGACGCCACCGTCGTCTGGAGCGCCGGCGACGTCGCCAACGGTGTGTCGTTCACCGCCCACACGTTCCCTCGCGATGACAACGACGTGCAGGCGTTCCTCGACGCCGCCAAGGCCGCCGGCGCCGACATCGAGACGGTCAGCTTCGGCGCCCTCGCCGCCGACGTCGTGCAGGTCTACGCGGCGGCGGCGGAGGCCGCCTGCTCGGTCGAGCCGGCGGCGCTCACGGCGGCCATCGCGTCGCTGCAGGACCTCGAGGTGACGACGGGCAAGGTGAGCTACGCCGGCACCAACGGGGTGCCGGACAAGGACGTCGTCATCCTCACCGTGCAGGACGGCGCACCGACGTTCACCGAGGCCTTCCGGCCGTCGTACATCCCGTCCTGATGCTCGCCGTCGAGGGGCTGACGGCGCGCTACGGCGCGGTGGTCGCCCTCCACGACGTGTCCATCGACGTCGGCGAGGGCGAGCTCGTCGCTCTCGTCGGACCGAACGGCGCCGGCAAGACCACGCTCCTCAACACCGTGGCCGGGCTCGTCCGCCCGGCCGGCGGGCGGGTCCGCCTCGACGGGGTCGACGTCACCGGCGCCGAGCCGGCCCGGCTCGTGCGGGCCGGCCTGGCGTTGGTCCCCGAGCACCGCCGGATCTTCGCCGACCTCACGGTCGGCGAGAACCTGCAGCTGGCCGGCGTGACGGCGACCAAGGCCGACCGCCGCCGTCGCCTCGACGAGGCCCGTGAACGCTTCCCGGTGCTCGCCGACCGCTGGTCGACGTCCGCCGGCTACCTCTCGGGCGGCGAGGCGCAGCAGCTCGCCGTCGCCCGCGCCCTGATGTCCGATCCGCGGATCGTCCTGCTCGACGAGCCGACGCTCGGGCTGGCGCCGATCATGGTCGACGTCGTGTTCGAGCTCCTGGTCGACCTGCGCCGGCGCGGTCGCACGGTGTTCGTCGTCGAGCAGAACGCCCGCCGCGCCCTCGAGGTCGCCGACCGCGGCTACCTCCTGCGCACCGGGCGCATCGCGCTCGAGGGGCCGGGACCCGAGTTGGCTGCCCACGAGGACCTCTTCGGCCACTTCGTGGGCGGCACGGCCCCGTGAGCTCGTTCGTCCAGTCGTTGGTGGACGGCATCGGGCGCGGCAGCACGTACGCCCTCCTCGCCCTCGGCATCTCGCTGATCTTCGGCGTGATGCACCTCGTCAACTTCGCCCATGCCGAGCTGATCACGGTCGGCGCCTACCTCGCCTACTTCCTGTCCACCAAGGGCGCCAGCTGGTGGCTGATCGCGCCGGCCATCGTGCTGGCTGCCGTGCTGACGTCGCTGGCGATGGAGCGCGGCGTGTTCCGGTGGCTGCGCGGCGCCAACCCGTTCACGATGCTGCTCGCGTCGTTCGCCCTCGAGCAGCTGTCCCACGCCTCGTGGGCGGTGTTCGTCTCGCCGACGAAGAAGTCGTTCCACGACCCCGGCTGGGTGTTCAACACCATCGAGGTCGCCGGCATCCGCTTCGAGGTGATGGACCTCGTCACCATCGCCGTGACGGTGGTGGTCCTGGCGCTGACCGCCTTCGTGTTCCGGCGCACCCTGTTCGGGATCTCGGTGCGGGCGGCCAGCGCCGACTTCGACGCGGCGCGGCTGATGGGCGTGCACGCCAACCGGGTCATCGCCGGCGCCTTCGCCTTCGCCGGGATGTTGGCCGGCGTCGCCGCCGTGCTCATCCTCATGCGCAGCCCGTCGGCCGAGCCGACGCTCGGCGGCGACTACCTCGTCAAGGCGGTCGTCGCCGCGATCATCGGGGGACTCGGGAGCTTCGGCGGCGCCGTGGTCGGCGGCCTCGCCCTCGGCCTCGCCGAGGTCATGCTGCGCAGCTACCTGCCCGACGGCGCATGGAACCGCCTCACCGACGCCGTCGTGTTCGCGCTCGTCGCCGGGCTGTTCATCGTCCGTCCGCAGGGCCTGTTCACGGTGCGCAGCGCGGAGCGAGTGTGATCGCCGCCGGCCGCTCCGTCACGTCGTCGCTCGTGCTGTTCGTCGTGCTCGTCGTCGGCGCCAACGTCTACACCGCCACCGGCGGCACGTCCCGCGGCCTGCTCGTGCAGGAGCTGCTCGTCAACCTGATCCTCGTGCTCGGCCTGCAGGCGTTCACCGGGCTGACCGGCATCCTCTCGTTCGGCCACCTCGCCTTCGCCCAGCTGGCCGCCTACGGCACGGCGATCGTCGCCATCCCGGTGGCGACCAAGGCGACGGCGCTGCCCAACCTGCCGTTCGGCCTCGGCGACGTCCACCTCGGCACGGTCGCGGCCACCGCCGTCGGCGTGCTCGTGGCCACCGTCCTCGGCGCGATCGTCGGGATCGCCGTGGCCCGCGCCGGCGGGTTGGCGGCGACGATGATCACGCTGGCGCTGCTGTTCGTGGTCGACCAGATCGTCAAGAACTGGCAGGAGCTGACGAAGGGCGCGGGCGGCCTGTCCGGCGTGCCGCGCCACACGACGAACACGTGGCTGTGGATCGCCGCGCTCGTCGCGTTGATCGGCGTGTCGTGGTTCCGCGAGCACGTGCCGCGGGCGCTTCGCCATCGCCACCCGGGAGGACGAGATCGCCGCGCCGGCGATCGGCATCGACCTGTTCTGGCCCCGGTGGACCGCATGGGTCGTGAGCATCGCGGTCGTCGGCGTGGCCGGCGCCCTCCGCGTCCAGTCGATCGGCTCGACCAACCCGAAGCAGTACACGCTCGACATCGGTGTGCTGTTGCTGGCGATGCTCGTCGTCGGCGGGATGCGCACGGTGACCGGCGCGTTCGTCGGCACCGTGCTCGTCACGGCCGGCAACGAGGTCGCCCGGCAGATCGGCGATCGCCACGAGATCGCCCGCCTCCCGCAGCTGTTCATCAGCGTCGTGCTGCTCGGCGTGATGCTGTTGCGGCCCGGTGGCCTGCTCGGTGATCGAGACGTCGCCGCCTGGTTGCGGCGGCGGTGGCCCGACCGCGCCAGACCGACCGTCGCGGCGACGTCGGACGGGCGCGCCGACGAGCTGGTCGCCGACGGCATCGTCGTCCGCTTCGGTGGGTTCGTCGCCCTGGACGGCGCCGGCGTCAGCGTCGGGCCGGGCGAGGTGGTCGGGCTGATCGGGCCCAACGGCGCCGGCAAGACGACGTTGTTCAACGTCATCACCGGACTCGTCGTCGAGGACGCCGGCACCGTCCGGCTCGGCGACCGGGACCTCAGCCACGACGCCCCGTACCGCATCGCCCGGGCCGGGCTGGCCCGCACGTTCCAGAACCTCCGCCTGTTCCCGACGCTCACGGTGCGCGAGAACGTCGCCCTCGCCGCCCTGAGCGCGCAGCGCTACCGCCGCCATGAGGCGGCCGTCGACGCCGCCACACTCCTCGAGCGGGCCGGGCTGGCCGGCGTCGCCGAGCGTCCCGCGGCGACGCTCGACTACGGCAGCCAGCGCCGCCTCGAGCTGGCCCGCGCCGCCGCCCTGGCCCCCGCGTTCCTCCTGCTCGACGAGCCGACGTCGGGCATGAGCGACGCCGAGAGCACGGCGATGGTCGACCACGTCCGCGCCACCGCCGAGCTCGTCGGGGCCGGTGTCCTCGTGATCGACCACGACCTGGCGTTCATCACCCGGATCAGCGACCGGGTCCTCGTGCTCGCCAACGGCCGTCCGCTCGCCGCCGGCTCGCCGGCCGAGATCCGCGCCGACCCCGCGGTCGCCGAGGCCTACCTCGGCGCGTCCGCGGTCACCGACAGCTGACGAGGCGCGCCGAGGTCGGGTCGGTCACGCCGCGCGGTAGTCGGCCCCGCCGATGTTGAAGAAGGCCTTCGGCGTGACGGTGCCGCCCTTGTACTCGAACACGCCCATCTGGCGCTTGATCACCGAGTGGGTCGTGGCATCCAGCGTGAACGTCCCGAGGTGGGTGTCATCGCCGCCGTACACGCTCGGCAGCGTGAGGTTGGTCTCGAGCGCCTTCTGCAGGGCTTCGCCCGTGATCTCGGCGTTCGGGTCGTCCTTCCAGATCCGCCGCATCACCTCCCACATGTCGAAGGCGTTCTCGTAGTAGTTCGCCGCGTAGAAGTCGGGATCCTCACCGTTGACGGTGTTGAAGTCCTCGACGAACTTCCTGGCCAGCGGGTTCGGCGACGTCTTCGGGTCGAAGAAGTCGTAGGCGAAGGTCCAGCCCACCGAGTCGTACGTCCCCTTCGACGCGTTGAGGCCGTCAGGGGTGTACTCGAAGCCGATCTGGACCGCCTTCAGCCCCGCGGTCTGCGCTTGGTTGGTGAACGACCCGGGGTCCTGGCCGTAGATCACGAGCAGCAGGATGTCGGGCTCGTTGGCCTTGACCTTCGGGAGCACCTGCGAGAAGTCCTGGCCGCCGATCGGCACCAGCTCGTAGAGCCCATTGAACTCGTACCCGCCGGCCTCGAGCTTGGCGACGACGTCGTCCTTGGTGCCCTTGTTGTTGTCCGCTCCGAGATCCCACTGGACGACGCCGACCGTCTTGGCGTCCGGATGGGCCTCCTTGGTCCACTTGAACAGCCCCGGCATCGGGTCGTTCGGGGTGATCGCCCGAGTGCCCCAGAAGAACGGCTTGTTCTGGGCCGTGATCCCGGTGCCGCCGCCACCGTCGAACGTGAACACCTTGTTCTCGATCGTCGACGAGAGCATCGCCGTGATGTCGTCGCCGTACGAGGCGAACTTGGCCTGGATGCCCTTCGAGACGAGCTCGGCCATCGCCTGCACCCCGGCGGCGGGGTCGCCCGACTTGTGATCCAAGTACGTGTACTTGAACGTCGGCCCGCCGAGCTCGGCGATGTGCTTGGCCGCCAGGTCCAACCCTCGGCTCATCGTCTTGCCGTAGAACGACCCCGTCCCGGTGAGGGCCAACACGGCGCCGAGCTCGATCGTCTTGCCCTTGCCGGCGCTCGCCGCGTCGATCTCGAGCAGCTTGGCGAGATCGGTGCTGCCGGCGGTCGTCGTGGCCGACCCGCCGCTGGTCGTCGCCGACCCGCCGCTCGTGGTCGCCGGCACGCTCGTCGTGGCCGACCCGCCGCTCGTGGTCGCCGGCGCGTTCGTCGTCGCCGACGAATCGTCATCGTCGCCGCACGCGGCGAGGAAGGCAGCCGCACCGGCGGCCCCCGCCGCGCCGAGCAGCATGCGGCGCCGTGTCGATGCGACCGTCGTGCGCGATCTCAGACCGCTCGTCGTCCTTCATCGTGGTGATCCCCCTGGAGTCGGCAGCGTGGCGCCGCGGTGGAGGGACCGGCGCTGACTGCGTGACGGGCCCCCTTGCGGTGCCGAACGTACTGTTGCCCTCGCGTCCCCGCAAGGGCATCTGACAGGAATGTCAGCTGCGCGCAACACCGTGGTATCGCGCGCGTCAACGCTGGAACAGGCCGATCGGCAACCCGGTGCCGCGGAGGTGGGCGGTCTCGTTGATCGTGACGATCGAGCGCTCGCCGCTCGACGCCGCCGCCACCCGGTGGATGCTCGTGTAGTTCGGATAGAAGAAGCTCTGCACGCCGCCGAGCCCGAGCACGTGGGCGAGGTACGTGTTGATCACGCCGCCGTGGCACACGACCGCGACGCGGGCGCCGCGATGGCGGGCGATGATCGCCTCGATGGCCCCGACGACCCGCGCCGCGAACTGCTCCGGGGTCTCGTCGTGCGACGTCCACTCGCCCCGCAGCAGCGCCTGCCAACGGGGGTCGTCGGCGGCCTTGAGCTCCTCGATCGGCACGTACTCGTTGCTGTGACGATCCCACTCGGCGACGGCGTCCTCGAGCACGACCTCCAACTCGAAGCGGGCCGCCACGGGTGCCGCCGTCTGGCGGGCCCGCACCAGGGGGCTCGCGTACAGCGCGTCGAGCGGCGCCTCGGCCGCGAGGTACTCGGCGAGGTGCCCGGCCTGCGCGTGTCCATCCGCCGACAGCTCCGGGTCAGCCGCACCGACCGCCAGTTCGCGGCGCAGCGGCAACGCATGGCGGATCAGGAGCAGTTCCACACCGGCGTGGCTACCACGCCGGGCGCTGGGTTCGCCCGTCCGGCACCGCCCCGGCCAGCATGGACGGACCTGCCTCGACCCATCGCGGCGGGAAGGGGACACCGTGCTACCAGAGCCTGATGCGAACAACGTCTGGCGGCTCGAGACGCCGGGCAACGAGGGCTGGCTGCGCTCGGCCCGGCCCGATGGCGCCGACAAGTACTACATGGCGTCCGCCGACGGCCATGTGCAGGAGCCCGCCGACCTCTGGGTGACGCGCATGGACGCCCGCTTCCGCGATCGCCTGCCCGGCGTCATCGTCGACGCCAAGGGCGACCAGTTCCAGAAGACCGAGGGCTTCCGAGCAACCAAGCTCCAGAACGTGCCGCTCGAGGGCCACGAGCTGCTGCGGAACAAGTCCGGCCGCACGCCCGAGGACCGCATCCGCGACCTCGCGCTCGACGGCGTCGACGCCGAGGTCCTCTTCCCGAACAAGGGCCTGACGATCTGGGCGACGCGGGACGCGACGTTCAGCCAGGCCATGTGCCGCGTCTACAACGACTGGGCGTGGGAGACGTTCGGCCCCTACAACGACGAGCTGGTGGCGATGGCCTGCGTGGCCACCGCCGACCTCGACGGGGCGATCGCCGAGATCCAGCGCTGCGCCGCGCTCGGCTTCCGCGGCCTGTCGCTGCCCTGCAAGCCGGTGTTCGGGCCGCCCAACCACGAGGACCTCAACTACAACCTGCGCGAGTTCGAGCCGCTGTGGGACTGCATCGAGGACGTCGACCTCCCGATCACGTTCCACGTGTCCACCGGCCGCGACCCCCGCACCGCCCGCAGCCAGGGCGGCGCGGTCATCAACTACGCCGTCCACTCGCTGGCGCCGACGATGGAGCCGCTGGTCAACATCTGCGCCTCGGGCGTCGCCGAGCGCCATCCCAACCTCCGGTTCGGCTCGGTCGAGGCCGGCATCGGCTGGGTGGCCGTGGGCGCTGCACGGCGATGGACGAGGCGTACCGCAAGCACCACATGTGGGTGAAGCCCAAGCTGGAGCTGCTGCCGAGCGAGTACTTCCACCGCCAGGGCTTCGCCACGCTTCCAGGAGGACAAGCCCGGGCTCGACCTCGCCCGGGAGCACGGCCTCGTCGACAACTTCCTGTGGGCCAACGACTTCCCGCACCACGAGGGCACGTGGCCGTACTCGGCGCAGGCCGTCGAGCGGACGATGGGCGGCCTCGACGACGGCGAGCGGGCCAAGATCCTCGGCCTCAACCTGGCGCGGATCTTCCGGCTGCCGATCCCCGAGCGCTACCTCGAGCCACGCCGACGCGGCGGCCACCGCAGGCCGCATCAGTCGGGGCGCCGTCATGACCGACCGCACGCTGCGCGGCAAGGTCGCCGTCGTCGGCATCGCCGAGACCGAGTACTACAAGTGGGGCCGCTCGCCCGATCCGGAGTTCAAGCTGGCCATCGAGGCCGTGCTCAAGGCGTGCGCCGATGCCGGGATCGACCCCCGCGACGTCGACGGGTTCTCGTCGTACAGCAACGACCGCAGCGACGCATCTCGCCTGTCCGCCGCGCTCGGCTGCCACCAGCTCAGCTTCGCCTCGATGCAGTGGGGCGGCGGCGGGGGCGGCGGCTCGGGCGCCGTCGCCAACGGCGCGGCGGCGATCGCCACGGGCCAGGCCGAGTGCGTCGTCGTGTTCCGGGCGCTGGCCCAGGGCCAGTTCGGCCGCTTCGGGCAGGGACCCCGCATGAAGACGGTCTCCGGCGCGGCCGCCCACACGCTGCCGTTCGGCCTGATGTCGGCGGCCCAGATGTTCGCCATGAAGGTCAACCGCTTCATGCACGATCACGGCGTGCAGCAGGAAGCGCTGCGGGCCATCTCGCTGGCGTCGTACGAGCACGCCCAGCACAACCCCCGCGCCGTCATGCACGGCCGCCCGCTCGACGCCGAGGCCTACGACGAGCTCGCGCTGGATCGTCGAGCCGTTCCACCTCTTCGACTGCTGCCAGGAGAACGACGGGGCCGCCGCCATGGTGCTGGTCTCCGCCGAGCGGGCCGGCGACTTCCCGCACCCGCCGTGCTACGTCCTCGCCGCCGTGTCCGGCTCGCAGCACCGCTCCGGCGCGCCGGTGCACAACACGCCCGAGTACGCGTCGTCGAGCTTCACCACCGTGGCGCCCCGGCTGTACGACATGGCCACGCCTCGGGCCGAGCGACGTCGACGTGCTGCAGAGCTACGAGAACTTCACCGGCGGCGTGATGATGAGCATCGTCGAGCACGGCTTCTGCAAGCCCGACGAGGTCAACGACTTCCTGCACCGTCGACAACCTGCTCGCACCGAGCGGCAAGCTCCCGCTGAACACCAGCGGCGGCAACCTGGCCGAGTGCTACATGCACGGCCTCGGGCTGAACATCGAGGCCGTGCGCCAGATCCGGGGCCAGTCGACCGCCCAGGTGCCGGACGCCGAGGTCGCCCTCGTGGCGTCGGGACCGATGGTGACACCCGTCAGCTCGTCGATCTTCGGAAGCGAGGCCACGCTGTGACCGACTCGTACCTGCGCCCCGGTCTCGCCGCTCCCGTGCCGATGCCCGACGGCCTCGACGCCCCGTTCTGGGAGGGCCTCGACGACGATCGACTGCTGTTGCAGCGCTGCAACAGCTGCGACGGCTGGCAGTGGGGACCCGAGTGGTGCTGCCACCGGTGCCACTCGTTCGACCTCCGCTACGAGGAGACGCCCGCCGCCGGTGTGATCTACAGCCACGAGCGGGTGTGGCACCCCGTGCACCCGGCGCTCGCCGAGCAGGGCCCGTACGTCATCGTGCTCGTCGAGCTCCCCCAAGCGGACGGCGTCCGCATCATCGGGAACCTGCTCGGCGACCCCCAGCAGGACCTCGTCATCGGCGCGCCCGTGGTCGGCGTGTTCGAGCACCACGCCGACGCCGACGTCCCGCACACGTTGCTCCAATGGGTGGTGGCGTAGCGCGGCCGTCCGACGCCCGCTTCTGTGGGAGCGAACAGGTCGATGTCGCGCCTGTTCCCTTCCACAGAGCCCCGAGACCGCCGCCGGCCCCGTCACTCGCCCGTGGCGCCGTCGATCCGTTCGCGCAGGATGTCGGCGTGCCCGTTGTGGCGGGCGTACTCGCCGATGAGCTTCTGCAGGTTCCATCGAACGCTGCGTCGGTTGCCGGAGCCGGCCGAGTCGAGCGAGCCGCCGTCCGTCAACGCGCGATCGGTCGCGTCGCACTCCTGACGCCAGCTGCCCAACGAGGCCGCGACCATCGAGGCGTCGACGTCGAAGTCCCATTCGGGACCGTCGTCGACGTAGTCCCCGTACACGAAGACGAGGTCGCCGGTCCCGCCGATCGCCCACGCGCCGTAGACGCGCTCCATCTCGGTGATGTGGCGCACCAGCCCGAGGATCGTCAGCGCGGACGGAGGCGCCGCCGGCTGCACCAGTTGGTCCGGGGTCAGACCGGCCACCTTCGTCGCCAGGGCGTCACGGTGGAACCGCAGCCAGCCGATGAGGATCTCGTCTTCGGGCCCGTCCTGTGGCTCCGGTGCGCGCATGGGTCGGGGGCGGGGGCTAGTAGAACGGCAGGAACGTGTCGAGCTCCCAGGCGCTGACCACCTCGGGATCCCAGGGCTCGCCGGAGGCCTCCCACTGCGCCACGTCGTGGCGGCGCAGCGTGAGGTAGGTGCGCACGAGCTCGGGCCCCATGGCCTCGGTCATGACCTTGTCGAGCTCGACGGCGTCCAGCGCCTCGGCGAGCGTGTGCGGCGTGTGCCGCTCGGTGTTCGGCGCAGCGTCGGCGTCGCCGATCTGCGGGTCGCCGCAGTCGATCCCGTCGACGACACCGAGGAGGGCGGCGTTGAGCGTGGCCGCCGCCGCCAGGTACGGGCTGGCCGTGGCGCACGGCATGCGGTTCTCGATGCGCGTCGCCGGGCCGCGCTCGGCCGGCACCCGGTAGGTGCTGAAGCGGTTGTCGAGGCCCCAGTTGGCCCAGTAGCCGGCGATCAGCCCCGGCATCAGCCGCTTGTAGCTGTTGACGAGCGGCGCGGTGAGCCCGGCGACCGCCTCGTGGTGCTCGATCAGCCCGCCGATCGCCTGGCGGGCGAGCGGGCTCAGGCCGTCCGGGGCCATCGGGTCGTGCAGTGCGTTGGCCCCGCCGGACACGGGCACGAGCGACATGTTGACGTGCAGCCCGGAGCCGACCGACGCGGCGTCGGGGCGGCCGAGGTACGTCGCCCGGTACCCGCGGCGGGCCGCCACCTCGCGGGTCATCTCCTTGACGAGCTGGGCGGCATCGGCGGCGGCCAGCGCCGGGCCATAGCCGAGGTTGACCTCCATCTGTCCGGGCGAGAACTCGGTGAGCACGCCCTCGAGCTCGATGTCCATGGCCTCGACCGCATCGAAGTACTCGAGCGCCAGGCCGGTCGGGTCGCCGCCGAGCCCGACGCCGTACACCCGGTGGCCCTCGCCGCCGGCTGGCTTCCACGCGCCGGCGGCGTCGCGTTCGAGCACGTAGAGCTCGAGCTCGAAGCCGAGCTGCGGCTCGAAGCCGAGCGCCCGCCAGCCGTCGACGGCGCGCGCCAGCGCACCCCGTGGGCACAGCGGCAGCGGCTGGCCATCGTGACCGCGCAGCTCGCAGATGGCGACGTCGGTGTCGGGCTCCCACCCGGGCCGGCGGGTGGCGGCGAGCGGTACCGCGGCGAGGTCAGGGAAGCCGACGTCGCTGGCGTATCCCTGCACGGGCAGGATCTCGCCCTGCGGGCTCATCACCAGCGTCGTGACGGCGTGGTGGGTGGCGTGATCGAAGCGGGCCGACGGGATGTAGCGGCCGTGGGTCAGGCCGTTGAGGTCGGTCCAGAGGGTGCGGACACGTCGTTGCATCGGGAACGATCAGACTCGCCGGGCGTCTTCGACGAGGTTGATCTCGTAGAGGACCTCGTCCAGGGCGTCGGCGGCGGAGACCGCGGCGAACCGTTGTGGCCGCTCCGGCGTGCAGCAGCTCGGCACCGGCGACAGGATCGTCCACGGTCGGGGGTGGCAGAACTGCACCACGCTGTAGCGCTCCCCCTCGTAGCCCGGCGCGGCGACGACGCGGTGCCAGCCGATCGGGATCTGCCCGTTGGTCAGGCGCTCCAGCATGATCCCGGTGTTGATGATGACCTGGCCCTCGGGGGCGACGGCGTCGACCCACTCGTCGTCGACGCGGACCTGCAGTCCCGGTGCCGTGGCACGCGGGAGGGCGGTGATCAGGTTGATGTCGCCGTGCTGGCCGGCCCACTCGTACGGATCGTCACCGGGGACCTCGCCCATCGGTGGGTACCGGATGGCACGCGTCAGCGTCGGTCCGTCGCGCACCATGTCGTCGAAGAACGTCTCGTGGCAGCCGATGCCCTCGGCGATCACGTGGAGGAAGCGGCGCTGCAGATCGGCGACGTTGTCGTGGAACTCGTAGAGGACCTTGGTGATGCCGGGCACGACGGACTCGGGGAGCACCTGGTCGGGATACGACGACGGGAACCGGCGCCGCAGCGGGTGGCCGGTCGGGATGGGTGTCGCCCAGTTGAGCATCTCCTTCCAGTCCGGCACATCGCTCGATGCGGCGGTCTCGACGAGGAGCTCGGTGTAGCCGGTCTGGCCGTTGGTGCCCGGTGCGACGTAGCGCTGCTTGTCCGCGAGGGGCGACTCGAAGAACTGCTCGAGCATCGCGTAGGCCGTGTCGAGGAGGTCGGACGAGAGGTCGCTGCGGGCGTACACGAAGCCGGTCTCGAGGCTGCGCCGCACCCCGTCGACGACCGCCCGCCGTTCCGCCCCCGACCCCCGCTCGAACGCCAGCAGATCGACGTCCAGGATCTCACTCATGGCGACGACGGTATCGCTGATCAGCCGCCGGCGAAGACGGCCGGGAGGCCGCCGGTGTGGATGAAGACGACGTCGTCGCCGGGACCCCAGCGGCCGCCGGCGGCGTTGCCGAGGAGACCGGCGAAGCCCTTGCCGGTGTACGTGCGGTCGAGCACCCAGCCGCCGTGGACGGCCGCCCAGCGGATCGCCTCGGCTCCCGCACGCGTCGCCACGTCGTAGTCCGGCCCGAGCCAGCGATCGTCGATCTCGACGTCGTCGGCGACGACTGCGGCGTCGGATCCGATCAGCGCCAGCGCCTCGGTGGCGAGCGTGCGCACGTCGGGCACGCCGGCCACGACGCCCTTGGCGACACCGATCGCCAGCACATCGGGGAGGTCGTCGTCGCCGCCGGCGCGCAGCAGCGCCCGTCCGGCGAGCAGCCCGGCATGGGTGCCGCCGCTCGACGACGTGTGGACCACGGCGACCGGGTTCACGCCGCGTGCTCGGCACTGCGCGATCAGCTCGACGAAGCCCACGAGGTAGCCGACGGCGCCGGTGGCCGTGCTCCCGCCGATCGGGATCGAGTGCGGCGCGGCACCCCCCGCGGCGAGCTCGTCGGTGAGCTGCTCGCGGGCGATCTCGAGCTCGCCCCAGTGGTTGGGCGGGCACCCGACGTAGTGCATCTGGGCGCCGAACATCTCCGCCAGCAGCTGGTTGCCCGTCGGGCGCGCCGGACGGTCGCCGGACAGCACGAGGTGGACCTCCAGCCCGAGCACGGCCCCGGCGGCCGCCGTCATCCGGCAGTGGTTCGACTGCCCGGCGCCGACGGTGACGAGCGAGCGGGCGCCGGCGCGCAACGCCTCCCCGCAGAGGAACTCCAGCTTGCGGGCCTTGTTGCCGCCGACGCCGAGCCCGGTCAGGTCATCGCGCTTGACCCACAGCCGGGCCCCGCCGGGCAGGCCGGGGCCACGTTCCAACGGCGTCGGCAGGGTGGCGAGCGTCGATCGCGGCAGCCGATCGACGAGGTGCAGCACATCGGGCAATGATGTGGCCGCCTCCGTCACGGCGGCGATGGTAGGCGTCCACCGGGTCACGACACCCGGCAGGCACGAAGAGGAGGCAGCAGATGATCATCGTGGGTGGCACGTTCGAGGTCGATCCGGCACAGCGGGACGCCTTCCTGGCCGAGCGCGCCGAGCGCATGCGCACGTCGCGCGCCGAGGCCGGGTGCATCGAGTACACGTTCGCCGCCGACCCGCTGGAGCCGGGGCGGGTGATCCTGTTCGAGCGGTGGGAGGACCAGGCCAGCCTCGACGCCCACCTCGCCGGGCCCTCACCAGCAACGGCGATCACCGCACGTTCGATGTCGATCGTGCTCTACGACGTCGCCGGCGAGCGTCGGCTGGCCTGAGCCAGGCTCAGGCGCGGGCGACCTCGAGGGCGCTGGTGACGGCGGCGTCGCCGCTCTTGGTGTAGCCGAGCGCTTCGACGATCCGGCCGTCGGTGACGCGCATCAGGTTGACGCCGCGCACCGAGCCGTCGGGGAACGAGTACCGCCAGCGGATGATGGCGCGGTCCCCGAGGATGTCGATCGATTCGGGTGCGAACGAGCTGGCGGCGTCGGTCGTCAGCGCCTTCCAGAACGCCGTGCAGGCCGCGGCGCCCTCGTAGCGCTGGCCGTCGGGCGCCGGGTCGACCGACTCCATCACGCAGTCGGCGGCGATGATGCCGTCGAGCAGCTCGGGGCGGTGCTCGACGAAGGCCCGGTTGAACTGGTCGATGACGGCGGCGGTCGAGGGGTCGTGTTCCATGCCGCGAGCGTGCGCCGACCGCTGTGCAGCTTCAATTCCCTACGGGGAATCGGGCGCTGCCGCCAGCTCCTCGTAGCGGCCGTCGGACATGGCGTGACCGTCCGTCGACGGGCCGTAGACGAAGATCATGCGGGCGTGCACCGGCGCCTCGTAGCGGGCCAGCGCACCCGGCGGCACGAGCACCGCCTGGCCCGGCCCGATGACCTCGGTACGCCCGTCACACGTGACGTGGAGCTCGCCCTCCAGCACCAGGTTCGTCTCCTCGTGGTGGTGGCGGTCGGTCCACGCCGCGGCAGTCAAGCTCCACTCGCCGAGCACCAGCTCGTTCGTGGCGATCGGCGTCCGCCCCTGCACCCGTGGCCGTTGCGGCCGTGGTTGCATCGGGCCGGCATCGATGACTCGCACGAGCCCATGATGCTGCAGCCAAGATGGCGGTCGATGACGACCGACTGGAACCCGTTGCTGCGCGGCGAGTTCGAGAAGCCGTATTGGCACGAGCTGCAGGCGTTCGTGCGGGCCGAGCGCGAGCGCACGACGGTGTACCCGCCGGCCGCCGAGGTGTACGCCGCGCTGCACCTCACGCCGTACGCCGAGACGCGCGTGCTGATCCTCGGCCAGGACCCGTACCACGGACCACGCCAGGCACATGGACTGTGCTTCTCGGTGCGCGAGGGCGTGCGCGTCCCGCCGTCGCTGGTGAACATCCACAAGGAGCTCCACGACGACCTCGGCATCGTCCCGCCGGAGCACGGCAACCTCGAGGCGTGGGCGGCGCAGGGCGTGCTGCTGCTCAACACGACCCTCACCGTGCGGGCCGGCCAGGCGGCGTCGCACCAGGGCCACGGGTGGGAGACGTTCACGGACGAGGTCATCCGCACCGTCGGGGCCAAGGACAGCCGGGTCGTCTTCATCCTGTGGGGCAGCCACGCCCGGCGCAAGAAGGCGCTCATCGACACCGCCCGCCACACGATCGTCGAGTCCGCCCACCCGTCACCGCTGTCGGCCCACAACGGCTTCTTCGGCTCCAAGCCGTTCAGCCGCACCAACGCCGCCCTCGCCGCCGCCGGCCTGGACCCGGTCGACTGGCGCCTCTGAGGATTCTGATGCCAATGCGGCACGTAGAGCGTGCCGCATTGGCATCAGAATCCGGTGACGACGCCGGCCCGCTGGAGGTCGCGGCTGTTGCGGCCGACGTGGATGACGTGCTCGCCCGGGGGGACGACCCACTCGCCGTCGATCCACGAGGCGAAGGCCCGGCGGTCGAGCTCGATGGTGACCGTGGCCTCCTCCCCGGCCGCCACGTCGGCGCGGGCGAAGCCGGCGAGGTGGCGCAGCGGGCGGGCCGGATCGCCGGCCGGCGGCTCGACGTAGACCTGCACGACCTCGCCGCCGTCGCGCCCACCGGTGTTGCGCAACGTGACCTCGACGGTGACGCCCGGCTCGACGCCACCGCTGACCGCCGCCGTGAGCAGCTCGAACGTCGTGTAGCCGAGCCCGAACCCGAACGGGAACAACGGCTCGATGCCCTCGCGGTCGTACCAGCGGTGCCCGATGAACAACCCCTCGACGTACTCGGCGCGACCGTCGCGCCCCGGGTGGGTGGCGAACGCGGGCGTGTCCTCGAGGCGGGCCGGATAGGTGATCGGCAACCGCCCGCCGGGCTCGACGTCGCCGGTGAGGACGTCGACGAGGGCGTCGCCGATCTCCTGGCCGGGGAACCACACCTGCAGCACGGCCGGCGCCGCATCCAGCCACGGCATCGTCACCGGAGATCCGGTGTTGAGCACGACGATGGTGTTGGGGTTGGCGGCGACGACGGCGGCCACCAGCTCGTCCTGATCGAGCGGCAGCGCCAGCGCGGTGCGGTCCTCGCCCTCGGTCTCCCAGTCGTCGTCCGTGCCGACGATGACGATGGCGACGTCGGCACCCGCGGCCATGGCGACGGCCCGCTCGATGTGATCGCCGTCGGGGACCGGACGGGCGCCGACGACGAGGCCCCGCACCCGCTCGTCGGGAGCACCGGCGGGGTACTCGACGCGCAGCTCGTAGGCCCGTCCTTCCTCGAGCTCGGTCGTGCCGCGCACCTCGGGGCTGCCCATGCCGAAGAACGCCCCGCCGGTGAGGCTCTCCTCGATCGACACCACCGGTGACCCGTCCAACAGCACCGTCACGGGCCCGACGGCCCGCACGCCGATCTCCCACTCCCCGGTCGCATCGGGGACGAACGTGCCGACCACGTCGGCGGAGAACTCCTTGAAGCCGACCTCGGCGACCGGCTGGCGATCCCAGTACCACGCCAGTCGACCGACCGGCACCGACGACGTCGCACCGGACGGATCGGCGAACGTCGCCGTGAAGTCGCCACGCACCGTCGGCAGGTAGCGGGCGATCGAGCCACCCGGCTCGAACGTCACGTCGAAGCCACGACCGACGAGGGCGTCGAACGGACCTCGACCGTGATCGGGCCGGACCCGCGCGTCGCCGCCACCCTGGGGGCGGCCGTAGCGCGCGTACGGCCCGATGAGGGCGACGCGCTGCGTCGTCGTCGCCAGCGGGAGGAGGTCGCCCTCGTCCTTCAGCAGCACCATCGCCCGGGCGGCGACCCGTCGGATCAGCGCGCGCGTCTCCGCGTCGTCGGCCGTCACCTCGTCGGTGCCGGTGGAGGCCGCGCCGGTCCACTCGCCGAGGGCCAGCAGGCGGGCGACGGCCGGATCGAGGTCGCGCTCGTGGATCTCGCCGGCATCGACGGCGCGGCGCAGGTGGGCGCCGCGCTCGCGAGGCGGACCGGGCATCTCGAGGTCGAGGCCGGCGCGCAACGAGGCGACGGCGCTGTGGGTGCCGAACCAGTCGCTGATGACAGCACCGTCGAACCCCCACTCGCCGCGCAGCACCTCGGAGATCAGCCACGGATGCTCGCCGCAGTACGTCCCGTTGAGCCGGTTGTAGGCGGTCATGATCGAGCGCACGTCGGCGTCCTTGACGGCCCGCTCGAAGGGGATCAGGTACAGCTCGCGCAACGTCCGCTCGTCGATCTCGGACGAGATCGTCATGCGCTCGAACTCGGTGTCGTTGCCGACGAAGTGCTTGACGCAGCAGGCGACGCCCTCGCGCTGGACGCCGGCGATGTAGGCGACCGCGATCGCCGCCGTCAGCACCGGGTCCTCGCTGTAGCACTCGAAGTTGCGGCCGCCGATCGGCGTGCGGTGCAGGTTGACCGTCGGGGCCAGCAGCACGTGGGCGCTCTTCGAGCGGGCTTCGCGCCCGAGCGCCCGCCCGACCTGGCCGACGAGCTCGGGGTCCCACGTCGCCCCGAGCGCGGTGCCGCACGGGAACGAGGCCGATGCCGGCCCCGTGAACGAGGTGCCGCGCACCCCCGCCGGTCCGTCGGACGTCCTGATCGCGGGGACCGGTGGGTCGTCGAAGGACGCCGTGTGCCACGTGTCGACGCCGGCGAGCAGGGCGACCTTCTGGTCGAGCGTCAGTGCGGCGAGGACCGCAGGCAGATCGGTCGGTGTCACGGGCGCACTGTAGGCACGGCGACGACATGACGAACGTGTGACGGTTCGCGCCAACGGGTACACCAACGTCAGGTGGGCAACAAGACCAGGAGGTGACCTCATGTCGACGTTCCGAGATGACACAGGGAGCGGTGGTGCATCGAGCAACCTCACCGGTCACGCGGTGTTGGACGACCACCACATGAAGGTCGGCACCGTCAGCGACGTCGTCTACGACGACGCCGGGACGCCACGTTGGGCCGTGGTCAACCCCGGGCCGCTGCGCTCGGAGAAGTTCGTGCCCGTCGAGGGCGCGTACATGACCGAGAGCGGTGAACTGGTGATCCCCTACGGCAAGGACCAGGTCAAGCACGCCCCCAAGGCGCCGCGTGATCACGTCCTCGACTCCCGCACGCAGATCGTGCTGGAGGACCACTACGAGGTCGGCCACAGCAACTGACCACGCCGTAGCTCGGTCGTTCGCTCGCTCGCGGACTCGCTCGGCTCACACAGCTACGGTCACCGACGTGGCCGAGCTGCGACGGATCCTGCTCGACGGGGCGCCCGTCACCGTCGAGCGAAGGGGTGACGCATTCGATCGCGCCCGACGGGCGGGAGGTGGAGGTCCACGCCGCTGTCCACCTCCCGCCCGTGGAGCCGACCAAGATCATCTGCGTCCACCTCAACTACGCCAGCCGCGTGCAGGAGTTCATGACGACGCTGCCGGCCGCGCCGACGTACTTCCACAAGCCGATCACCGCGCTCAACGCCCACGGTGGCGCCGTGGTGCGGCCGGAGCACTGCCACTGGCTCAACTACGAGGGCGAGATCGCCATCGTCATCGGCCGGACGTGCCGCAACGTCAGCCCTGCTGATGCCGGCGAGTACATCGCCGGCTACACGGTGGCCAACGACTACGGCCTGCACGACTTCCGCGACACGGATGCGGGGTCGATGCTGCGCGTGAAGGGCTCCGACACGCTGTGTCCGATCGGGCCCGGGCTGGTGACCGACTGGGACTTCCACGGCAAGCAGATCCGCACCCTCGTCAACGGCGACGTCCGCCAGGACGGCAACACCGACGAGATGGAGTGGGACATGCACTACCTCGTCGCCGACATCGCCCGCACGATCACGCTCGTGCCCGGCGACATCCTGCTGTCGGGCACGCCGGCCAACTCGCGGCCCGTCGAGCCGGGCGACGAGGTCACGGTGGAGGTCGAGGGGCTCGGCGCCCTGACCAACCACATCGTCGTCGGGCCGGCGCCGATCCGCGACGACGTCGGAGCCCAGCCGAGCGCATCGGAGGAGGTCCGTTCGACCGCCCTCGGTGGCGACTGGGAGTTCCGCGGCATCCGCGCCCCACAGGGCCCGGGCGCGGCGCACTACCGGTCGACGCTCGACGAGGAGGCCTGAGGGTGCCCTCGGCGCGTGCCGTGGTCGAGGGCGTCGAGGTCAGCCCCGACCACCTGATCGGCGGGGCGCGCGTGCCCGTCGGCCGACACGTTCGAGGACCGCTCGCCGCTCGACTGGTCGTGGAAGCTGGCCGACATCGCCCGCGGCGACGCGGCGACGGCCCACGCCGCCGTGACCGCCGCGGTGATGGCGTTCCGACCGTGGGCCGACCTCGGACCGGTGGGGCGCGCCGAGCACCTGCACCGCCTCGCCGACCTGATCGTGGCGCACACCGAGCAGATCGCGATCGTCGAGACGGTCGACATGGGGATGCTCCACGAGTCGATGCGGGCCCGACTCGTCGCCCGGGGCGCCGAGAACTTCCGGCTCTACGCCGACCTCGCGCTGGCGCACGAGGAACGGGTGTGGTCGTCGAAGGGCACCCGCAACACGGTCGTGCGGATGCCGGCCGGTCCGGCCGTCGTGATCACGCCGTGGAACGCCCCGTTCATGCTCTCGACGTGGAAGCTGGCGCCGGCGCTGGCGGCCGGCAACCCGGTCGTGCTGAAGCCGGCCGAGTGGTCGCCGCTGTCGTGCTCGCTGCTCGCCGACCTGACCGTCGAGGCCGGGATGCCGCCGGGCGTGTTCAACCTCGTGCAGGGCATCGGCGAGGAGGTCGGCCCGCCGCTCGTGGGGGATCCCCGGGTCAAGCGGATCAGCTTCACCGGCTCGCCCGAGACGGCCCGCCACATCGGGCGGGCGGCGGCCGAGAACATCGTCCCGTTCACCGCCGAGCTCGGCGGCAAGGGCCCGCTGATCGTGTTCGCCGACGCCGACCTCGACGCGGCGGCGGCCAAGGCGGCCGGGCAGTACGACGACTCGGGACAGGTCTGCCTGGCCGGCACCCGGCTGCTCGTCGAGGCGTCGATCCGCGACGAGTTCCTCGGTCGGTTCGACGACTCCGTCGCCCGCCACGTGCTCGGCGACAGCCGCGACCCGGCGACGACGATCGCCCCGATGATCCACCCCGACCACGTGGCGCGGGTGCTGGGCTTCGTCGACCGGGCCCGCGAGCACGGCGACCGGATCCTGCGCGGCGGCCATCGGGTCGGCGACTCGTTGCACGTCGAACCGACGCTGATCGAGCCGGCATCCAACGACAGCGAGGTCGTGCAGCACGAGGTGTTCGGGCCGGTGCTGACGCTGCAGACGTTCACCGACGAGGCCGAGGCCGTCGAGCTCGGCCAACTCGACGCCCTACGGGCTGTCGGCGATCGTCTACACGTCGTCGCAGGAGCGGGCCGAGCGCGTCGGGCGGGCCGTGCGCAGCGGGATCGTGTGGGTCAACACGTTCCTCGTCCGCGACCTCACCGCGCCGTTCGGCGGCATCGGCATCTCCGGCATCGGCCGCGAGGGCGGCGACTACGCCCTCGACTTCCACAGCGACCTCAAGACCCTCCAGATCCTCGAGGGCTCCACGTCCTGACCCATCCGAGGGTTTGGGTGCATCCGAGGGTTTCGTGCTGGTGGCCCCTGCACGAAACCCTCGGATGGATCAGCCCTTGGGCGCCCGCGGAGGCGGGCGGTCGAGCGCTCGATGGCGTCGTTGCAGGACCGGAGGTAGTCGAGGATCGCCGCCAGCGTGTCGTCGTCGTAGCGGTCGTTGATCGTCGCGAGGTCGGCCATCAGCGGGGCGAACACGTCCATCTGACCGGTGGCCGCCGCCCGCTCCGGCACGATCGCGACGATCACCTTGCGGCGGTCCTGCGGGTCGCGGCCTCGGCGCACCCAGCCGTCGCGCTCCAGGCGGTCGATGACCCGGTGATCGCGCCAGACGTCACGCCGACCCGCTTGGCCAGCTCGCCGGCTGAGATCGGCCCCGACCAGTCGAGGACGTCGAGGGCTTCGAAGTCGGTGGAGTGGACGCCGGCCCGATCGGCCAGCGCCTTGGCGTGCATCGACCCGGTCGATCCGGTGCGCCGACCCTCGCGGTCGAGGGCGGCAACCAGCTCGGCGCGCCGGGCGCTGGATCGACGGGTCATCAGATCTCCTTCAGTCCCTTGATCTTTCAGTTACTAAGAGATATTGTGTCTAAGACACTAGCAGATCGAGAGGTTCACAGCATGACTGCACAGATGGTTGCCGCCGATGGGCTGACCAAGCGATTCGGCAAGGTCGAAGCGCTCGCCGGGCTCACCGTGTCGGCACCCACCGGTGGCGTGTTCGCCATCCTCGGACCGAACGGCGCCGGCAAGTCGACGTTCGTCCGGATGATGGCGACGCTCACCACCCCCGACGCCGGATCGCTGCACGTCGCCGGCGTCGACGCCCTCCGCCACCCCGACCGGGTCCGGGCGCTGATCGGGCTGGCCGGGCAGTCGGCCGCTGTCGAGGAGGCGATGACCGGCGTCGAGAACCTCGAGATGGTCGCCCGCCTGTACGGCCTCTCCCGGCGCGACGCCAAGCGGCGGGCCGCCGCGGTGCTGGACCGGCTCGGCCTCGCCGACGCCGGCGGCCGACTCGTGCGGGGCTGGTCCGGCGGCATGCGCCGGCGCCTCGACCTCGGCGCCACGCTCGTCGGCGCGCCACGCGTCCTGCTGCTCGACGAGCCGACGACCGGGCTCGACCCGGCCAGCCGGATCGGGCTGTGGGAGGCCGTCCGCGAGCTCGTGGCCGACGGGACCGACGTCGTGCTCACGACGCAGTACCTCGACGAGGCCGATCACCTCGCCGACCGCATCGTGATCATCGATCACGGCCGCACGATCGCCGAGGGCTCGCCCGCCGAGCTCAAGGCGGGTGGTGGCCAAGACGTCGTCGAGGCCCATCCCCGCGGGCGGGACCAGGCGGACGCCGTCGCACGCGTCATCGGCGCCGCAGTCGGTGCCGCCACGAGCATCGATCCCGACACCGGCCGCGTCTCGGTCCCCGTCGACAACGGCACCCGGGGCCTCGCCGCCGCGGTCCGCGGACTCGACGACGCCGGCATCGTCGTCGACGACCTCGGCCTGCGCCGGCCGACGCTCGACGAGATCTTCCTCGCCCTCACCGGACACGACACCACCAAGGAGCCCGTCTCATGACCACCACCATGACCACCATCGCCGCGCCGACGACGGCGACCATCCGCCCCCAGGCCGGGCTCGTCACGAGCACGCTCGTCGTCGCCAAGCGCAGCCTGATCCACTTCATGCGCACGCCGCAGCTGCTCGTCGTGGCGACGGTGCAGGGAGCGATGTTCCTGCTGATCTTCCGCTACGTGTTCGGCGGTGCGATCAGCGGGCCGCCAGGCGTCAGCTACGTCGACTTCCTCGTGCCCGGCTACGTCGTCACCGGCGTCCTGTTCTCCGGGATGGGCGCAGCTGCCGGCGTGGCCGAGGACCTGCAACAGGGCGTCGTCGACCGGCTGCGATCGCTGCCGATCCCCCGCCTGGCCGTCGCCGGCGGGCGGGCCCTCGCCGAGACGGTGCTCGTCGTCTGGGGCGCTGCCGTCACCACGGCGATCGGCTTCGCCGTCGGCTTCCGCCCGCACGGCTCGATCGGCGGCGCGCTGTTCGCCTTCCTGCTGGTGATCATCTTCGGGTTCGCCTTCACCTGGATGTTCATGCTCATCGGCCTGGTGTCCGGCTCGGCCCAGGCCGCCCAGGGGATGTCATTGCTCGTGTTCCCGCTGACGTTCGTGTCGAGCGCCTACGTCCCCGTCGACACGATGCCCGGGTGGATGCAGGCCTTCGCCCGCAACCAGCCGATCTCGGTGATGGTCGACTCGGTGCGGGCGTGGGTGATCGAGGACCCGACCGCCGCCCTCGGCCACTCGGCGTGGTACTTCACGGTCCGCGCCCTGCTGTGGTCCGCGGCCCTGATCCTGGCGTTCGCCCCGATCGCCGTCGCCCGCTACCGCTGACCGCTCGGTCGGCGGACGGGGCGGCGGATGGCGGATCCGTCAACTTTTCGCGCTGGCGCCACGCATGTTGGCGCCAGCGCGAAAAGTTCGCGTTTTCGCCCGGTCACCCGGTCCAGCCGGTGGGTGGGCGGGGGAACCAGAGGTGGATCTGGCCGGTGCCGATGGCGTTCTCGTACTCGCTGTACGGGATGCCCGGCGCCGTGCAGTCCCGTCCGCCGATCGCCCCGACCATCATCAGGTAGTGCCCGAACATCGCCTCCGGGTGGAAGCGGAGGAACTCGGGCATCGTGTCGACGACCTTGCGGTGCTCGCCCGCCTCCAGCCAGGCCACCCGCTCGAGGTCGGCGTCCCGGGCCTCTGGCGTGCGGATGTGCACCGGGTCGGACGACTCGTGGGCGCGCAGCTCCCGGAGCTTCCAGAACGTGTGGCTCATCGCCCCGCTCGCCAGCAGCACGACCCGCCGGCCGCTGCGGGCGACGGCCCGACCGATCGCCGCCCCGACGAGCAGGAAGTCGTCGGTCTCGGCGGTCTGGGCGGTGCTGACGCTGATCCAACGCTCGGACCCCTGCAGGAACGGCAGCAGGTTCACCGTCGGGTAGTGGATCGGCAGGTGCTCGTCGTCGATGGGGGTCATCCACGAACCGGCGGCCGTGACCTCCTCGCCGATCAGGCGGGCCAGCTCCGGATCGCCGGGGATGTCGTAGGGCACCTGAGCCATCCCGCGCGGCAGCTCGTCGGACGTGTACAGGCCGTGACGACGGGCCTGCGCCGACACGACGAACTCGACGGTCGTCGCCCAGTGGGCGTCGAACACGATGATCGTGTCGATCGCCAACGGGTCGAGCTGCTCGGCCTTCATCCGGTGCAGGCCGGGGACCAGGCTGATCTCGCGACCGTCGTTGAGCTCGCGACGCACGTCATCCGGCAGCACCATCGTCGGCACGTGGGCGACGAGACCGGCGCCGACGACGTGTCCTGTGTCCTGATCGTCAGCCACGTCGATCGACCTCCTCCACCGAGCGCTGCACGCCGCGCAGCAGCCGCGCCAGCTGTGCGGACTCATCGCCATCGAGCCCCGACACGATCCTCGTCTCGCCCTCGTTGAAGCGGGCGAACAACCCGGCCATCAGCGCGTCGCCGCCGGGCGTGGCGGCGACCCGCACGAGGCGGCCGTCCGCCGCATCCCGACGGCGGCCGACGAGGCCGCGGCGCTCGAGCGTGCCGACGACGCCGGTCAGCGTGCCCTTGGTGATGCCGGCATCGATCGCCAGCTCGCGCGACTCCATCTCGCCCCAGATCCACAGCACCCACATCACCGTGAACGCCGAGAACGAGAGCCCGGCCTCGGCCAGCACCGTGCGCTCGAGGTGGCTGCGGGCCGCGCTCGCCGTCCGGAAGACGTTGGCGACGACCGCCATCGAGGCGAAGTCGAGGTCGACGCCGAGCCCGAGCTCGTCGAGGCGCTTCTGGACGTCGCGCTCGGCGCGCAGCAGCTCACCGTCGTCGCTCGACGACAGGGCGCGGCGCATCGCTCAGACCGCGGCGGCCAGCGCTCGGGCGCGGGCCCGTTCGACGAGCCAGGCGAAGAGGGGATCGGTCGCCGCGCCGGTGAGCAGCTCGGGATGCCACTGCACGGCGATGAGGTCGTGGCCCGGCCACTCGAGGGCCTCGATCGTGCCATCGGCGCTGCGCGCGGTGACGACCCAGCCGTCGGCCACGCGGTCGATCGTTTGGTGGTGCAACGAGTTGACGTGGACCCGTCCGCCGTGGAGGACTTCCAATCGCGATCCCGGCTCGACGGTGACGTCGTCGAACGCGTCGTCGACGGCGAGGTCGTAGCGGGCATGCGCCGGCTCGTGCTGGTGCAGCGTCCCACCGGCCCACACGTTGAGCAGTTGCAGGCCGCGGCAGATGCCGAGGACGGGGAGCTCCTCGCTGACGGCGAGCTCGATCAGCGCCACCTCGGCGGCATCCCGCGCGTCCTCGACCGGTCCGGTGGCGGGATCGATCGCCGCGCCGTAGCGGACGGGATCGACGTCGGCGCCGCCGGTCAGCAGCACGCCGTCGAGGTGGCCGGCATACGCCGCCGGATCGACGTGCTGGGGCAGGTGCACCGGCAGTCCGCCGGCCGCGGTGATCGCCTCTGCATAGGCGCTCACGTACAGGTCGAGCGCGACGTCGGCGAAGCTGTCGGGGAAGCCGGCGACCTGGGCGCCGCGCTTGCGCCGACCGGTGAGGCCGATGAGAGGGCGGGCGACGGCGGCGGTCATTCGGACCCGAACGATACCCGGCCGTGAAAAGCACGAAGGTCGCCGACACGGCGGGCGGTCCGTGCCGGCGACCCTCGATTCCCCTCAAACGGACGGGAACGAGGTCGGCGTACCCGGGGCGCCGTGGCCACAAACGGTGTCACACCGCGGGCGGACCGGCAGGGAACAGCGCCATCGCGGCGCGCTCGTAGAGCTCGATCGCGTCGCCCTCGATGGCGCCGCCGAGCACGAGGGCGGCGATGCCGTGGACGAACGCCCAGGCCCCGAACGCGGCGGCGCTCGTCGGGCTGTCGGTCGGCTGGCCGACGCCCTGGCGCAGCAGCGCGGTGGTCGTCGCTCGCGCCGCGAGCACGCCGGGATCGTCGGCCCGGTAGACGGTCGGCTGGAACATCACCGCGAACAGCGCCGGTCGTTGCACGGCGAACTCGACGTAGGCACGGCCCATCGCGCGCATGTCGCCGGTCGCGGCCGAGAGGCCGACCCCGAGCACGCGGTAGCCCTCGGCGGCGACGGCCGCCAGCAGGCCGGCCTTGTCGCCGAAGCGCTTGCCGATCGCGGTGTGGCTGACGCCGGCGCGGTCGGCGACCTTGCGCAAGCTGGCCTCGGCGATGCCGTGGCCGGCGATCTCCTCCTCCGCCGCGGCGAGGGCGGCGGCGGCGAGGTTGCCGTGGTGGTACGGCCGGTCACGGAGGGGGTCGGTCACGAGACCCGATCCTTCGACGCCGGCCACGTCAACGGCAACTCGCGCCCGGTGACGGCGAACGTCCGGAACGCGCTCGCGCCCATCCGCGCCGGGGCCCGGCGCATCACCGAGCGGTGCGGTTCGGCGGCGGCGAAGGTGCGCAACGACGCCTCGTCATCCCAGACCGACACGGTCCAGAACGTCTTGGCGGCCAGCTCGGCGAGCAGCGCGTAGCCGACGAGCCCGGGCGCGGCGGCCAGCTGGCGACGGATGCGCATCGTGTCGCGCAGGAAGCCGGGCACGTGCCGATGGGCGGTCAGCGGCAGCTTGGTGACGAAGCCGACGTAGGTGCGGTCGGCATCGGGTTCGACGATCGAGGTCCAGGGCAGGGCGGGCACGGCAGGTCCTCCGGTGGGGAGCGAGGGGATGATCCGAAGTTGACATTGGCAACATTAGCCGAAGGTGTTTCCACTGTCAACATGCGCTCGCGGTTCATCGATCGGGCCGACGCCGGCGCCCAGCTGGCCGACGCCGTGGCGGCGGCGTTGGGCGCCGTGGTCCCGGACGACGTGATCGTGCTCGGACTGCCGCGCGGCGGCGTGCCCGTCGCCGCGCCGGTGGCGGCCCGCCTCCGCGCCGCGCTCGACATCCTCGCCGTGCGCAAGATCGGCACGCCGGGGCACGTCGAGCTGGCGATCGGGGCCATCGCCTCCGGCGACCTCGTCGTGCGCAACGACGTCTTGGTCGCCCAACTCGGGCTGCGCGCGCGAGCCGTCGAGCGCCGCGTGGCCGTCGCGAGGAAGGAGCTCGAGGGCCAGGAGCGCCGCCTGCGCGGTGACCGACCGCGGCCGGTGCTCGCCGATCGCATCGTCGTGCTCGTCGACGACGGCCTGGCGACCGGCGCCACGATGCGCGCCGCGGTGCTCGCCGTGCGCACCGCCGACCCTCGCCGCATCGTCGTCGCGGTGCCCGTCGGACCGCCAGACACCTGCGTCGAGCTGGCGACCGTCGCCGACGACGTCGTGTGCCCCGTGCAGCCGCCCGACTTCATGGCCGTCGGACAGTGGTACGCCGACTTCTCGACGACCACCGACGACGACGTGCTGCGGCTGCTCGCCGATCAGTGAGCCCGGCGCCGAGCGAGGCGCGTCGCCGAGCGCGCCGAGCGCGAACAGCCAGGCGCCGACGCGGGCGACGTCGCGGCTGCCGGCACCCGTCGGCGGCAGGTCAGGCGGGGCGTCCGGCGGCACCGTGCTCGGCGGCACGGTCGCGGGGACCGTCGTGGTGGTGGTCGTGGTCGCCGGCGTCGTGGTGGTCGTGGAGGTGGAAGGGGATGTCGTCGTGGTGGTGGTGGTGGTCGTCGTCGTGGTCGGCGGCGGCGGGCTGGTGGTGGTCGTCGTCGTCGACGTCGTCGTCGTGGTGGTCGGTGGCGCCGGCACCGCCGTCGCCAGCAGCTCGGCCGGCCCGGCGATCGCCAGGCGCTGCGAGCCCGGCGCCACGAGGGCGATGCCGATGCCCGGCGCCGTCGCGCTGGCCTGCACCTCGCCGGCGGGCGGCTCGAACGTGGCGACGCCATCGGCGGCGGTCACCACGTCCGCCGCCCACCCGGGGGCCGCGAGGTGCACCGTGCTGCCGGCGATCGGGCCGCCCGGGCCGTCCATGCGCACGCGCCCCGGACCGTCGGCCGTCAGCGTCCAGGGACCGTGGCGGGCCTGCGCCTCGGCGTGCAGCGCATCGACCGCCGCCTCGACGGCGACCAGGTGGCCGGCGCCGAGCGCCCGGACGTCGACGGGGCCGTCACGCCACACCGCTCCCCCACCGCGGCGCTGGGCGTCCGTGTAGCGCCACGCCAACACGTTGATCGCCGCCGCCGTGACGTCGTCGGGCTCGCCGGCCGAGAGGTGGGCCCAGGCCAGGTAGGCCAGCTCGGCGGGCACGGCGGTCGTCGGGTCGACCTCGTAGCGGGCAGTGAGCGAGTGGCCCACATCGGCCTGGATGCACACCGCCAGCGTCACGGTGCCGTCGTCGAGCGCCAGCCGGTAGGCACCGAGGCCGGTCACGCCGTAGTCGTTCACGACGATCGGGCCGCCGACATCGGCGGCCGTGAGGCCAGGGTCCCACTCGCCGACGATCCGCCCGGTGGGCAACGCGGCGACGGCGGCGAAGGCGACGGCCAGGAGTGATCCAGTTCCCATGCCGCCATGGGTGCTGCGGGAGCCCCGAAGGGGAACGCCGGGCGCGACACTCGCGCCATGCCGGCCGAACGGGACCTCGTCAGGCTGCTGGGGACGCTCGACGTCGAGCGTCGTCCCGGCACGTTCGCCTACGTCCAGCGGGCGACGGGCGAGGAGGCACCGGCCGGGCCTGTCGCGATGATCGACGAGGGGTCGTTGACGACCTATGTCGTCGACGCCGACTCGGTGCCGCAGGAGCGGTTCCGCGCCGCGTGGCTGACGCTGACGGTCTACAGCTCGCTGGAGGCCGTCGGCTTGACGGCCGCCGTCGCCGGCGCGCTGGCCGCGGTCGGCATCCCCGCCAACGTGCTGGCCGGCTTCGACCACGACCACCTGTTGGTCCCCGAGGAGCTGGCCGACGTGGCGATGGCGGCGATCCGGACCCTCAGTGGAGGGTCGCCAGCAGCTGCTCCTTGAGGGCGAAGACGCCGTCGGTGATCGACACGTGGTACGTGTGCGGTCGCACCAGCCGGCGCACGCCGGGATCGAGGCACCCCACGTCGGCGACGCGTCGGGCCGCCGCGGCGTCGAGGTCGTCGTCCACGAGGACGCGGCCGCGGTCGACGGCCGTCACGAGGAGCTCGTCGGCCGCCGCCACCTCCACGTCGCGGGCGACGTCGGGACGGGCGTGGTGGTGCAGGTGCACCGTGCCGGGCCGCAACGTCTCGGTGGTCAGCGACAGCACGTCGGCGGACGCCGTCCCACGATCGTCGTAGACGCGCCACAGCCGCTTGGCTCCGGGGTTGAGGACCTTCACGGGCGAGTCCGATCGCTTCATCGCCGGGATCCACCGGCCGGCGCCGTCGTCCACGGCGACCAGCTTGAACACGCCGTCGAGGCTCGGGTCGCCGTCGCTCGTCGCCAGGCGCGATCCGACGCCGAACACGAGGCGGCCGATGATGGCGTCGGGATCGACAGCGGCCCGGTGGGCCTCGGCGACGATCTGGGACGTGATCTGCCAGATCGTCAGCTCGTCCAGCTGGCTGGACAGCACGATGACCGCGTCGGGGAACCCGGCCCGATCGAGCTCCCGCGCCGACTGCACCGCGAGGTAGGCGAGGTCGCCGGAGTCGAGGCGGATGCCGACCGGCTCGTGGCCGGCCCGCCGCAGGCGCTCGAACGTGGCGATCGCGTTGGGCACCCCGCTGCCCAACGTGTCGACGGTGTCGACCAGCAGGAGCGTGTCATCGGGATAGGCGTCGGCGTAGGCGTCGAACGCGGCCTGCTCGCCGGCGCCGAGGGCGAGGAACAGCTGGACCATCGAGTGGGCATGGGTGCCGGCCGGCGTGCGCCCGAGCTCGTAGGCGACGGCGCTGTTGGACGTCGACGTGGCGCCGCCGACGATCGAGGCGCGCGATGCGGCGTCGGCACCGTCCGCGGCGGCCCGCCGCATCCCGAACTCGAGCACCGGCCTCCCGCGCGATGCCTCCACGACGCGGGCGGCCTTGGTGGCGATGAGGGTGGCGAAGTTGAGCTGGTTGAGCAGCGGCGTCTCGAGCAGCTGGGCGGCGGCCAGCGGTCCTTCGACGACGGTGATCGGGGTGTTGGGGTGGACGACGCGGCCCTCGGGGACGGCGTCGATCCGCAGCCCGCCGAAGTCGACGCCGGCGAACCAGGCGCAGAAGGCGTCGTCGAACAGGCGCTCGCCATGGCGGCCGCGGTGGCCGCGCAGGGCATCGACATCGACGGGACGAGCGTGGACGGTGGTCGTCCACGCGGCGAACGGCCCGAGGCCGGCGGCCACGCAGTAGCCGGCCTGGTGATCGCCGTAGTCCGGATAGGAGCGGAAGAAGTGCTCGAACCGGACCGGACGGTCGTGCAGGCCGTTGCGGAAGTACAGCTGGGCCATCGTCAGCTGGTAGGCGTCGGTGCTGAGGATGCCGCGCCGCAGCGCCGGACCAGGGGGCACCGCCGGAGACTACGGCCGGGTGCGTGACCGGACCCTCGTGGCTACCGTGGTCGGCGTGGCCGTGCACTACGACACGCACACCGCGCTGGTGGTCGTCGACGTGCAGAACGACTTCGCCGACCCTGCTGGCACGCTCGCCGTGCGAGGTGCGACGACCGTGATCGAGAGCGTCAACGAGCACATCGCCGCGGCGACCGCATCCGGCGCCATCGTCGTGTACACCCAGGACTGGCATCCACCCCGCACGCCGCACTTCGTGACCGACGGCGGTCCGTGGCCGGTGCATTGCGTGCGTGGCACGTGGGGCGCCGCGCTCCACCCGGCGCTCGACGTCGTCGCCGGTGACCCGGTGCTGAAGGGCACCGCCGGCGAGGACGGCTACAGCGGGTTCACGATGCGCGACACGACGTCGGGCTTCGACGTCCCGACCGGCCTCGACGACGTGCTGCGCCAGCACGACGTGACTCGCGTCGTGATCGTCGGGCTGGCGCTCGACTACTGCGTCAAGGCCACCGCGCTCGACGCCGTGCGGCTCGGGTACGAGTGCGTCGTGCCGGCGACGGCGACAGCAGCCGTCGAGGTCCACGTCGGCGACGGGGCGGCCGCGGTCGCCGAGCTCGTCGGTGCCGGCGTGGACGTCAGCTGACGGCCAGCTCCCGCGCGAGCGGCGTCGAGAACCGCGGCGTCACCCGCATCCCGTCCATCCACCCCGTCAGCGCACGCGCCGCGGCATCGACCCGCCGCTGCTCTCGCTGGGGCACGTCCTCCAGCAGGCGCGTGACGACCTCGCCGCCCTCGCGCTGCGACCACGCCCCGACGGCCCGACCGCCGACCCACACGGTCGGCCCGGCGTTGCCGGTGCGGTCGAACAGCGGAGCTCGATGCGGGCCGAGGTACCACGTGCGGTGCTTCCAGCCCATGATCGTCGGGTCCAGGCTCGGCAGCAGCGCGACGGGCGGGGCACCGCGCGCCACGGGGGTGTCGTCGAGGTCGTCGGCGAGGACGAACGCCGGCGCTTCCGGGTCGTCGCCGGTGTCGGTCGTGACCGCGACTGCGCCGACGTCCGTGAACGCTGCCGTGACCTCGCGCTTGGTCCACTTCGCCCACCACGCGAGGTCGTCGACCGTCCCCGGTCCGTACGACCGCAGCCAGCGGGTGGCGAGCTCGGCGCGGGCCTCCCTCGCGTCGAGGTCGGACAGCGGACCGACCCACTCGTCCATCGGCGCCCACCGGTACTGCGTCGACAGCCACGAGCCACGGGGCCGGCCGCGGGCGATCAGGCCCTTGGCCGCGGTGAGGAACAGGACGCGCGTCGACACCCCGACCGTGCCCTCATGGCGCGTCCCGACGGCGATCCGCAGCTGCTGGCCGAGCTCCGGGACGAGCTTCGACATGGCGCTCGCCGGCAGCGGCTCCCCGGCGGCGCGCAGGGCGTCGACGGTCTCCGCTTCGACGCGTTCGATCCAGCGATCGGGATCGGTCGTGACGCCGGCCTCGACGAGCATCGCCGCCAGCTTGCGCTGCTCGTCCGGGACCAGCGCCCGCGTGCACGACGCGTTCATCACCGCCGCGAGATCGACCGGTGCCACGAACATCGTGCGGCGCATGGCCAACAACCGCAGCAGCGTGCGCCGCTCGTACAGGGCGTCCTCGAGGTCGCCGACCGCGAACGGATCGAGGCGGGCGCGAGCCGACAGGACCACGCTGGCCGGGTCCGTCGAGTGCAGACCGACGAGGTCCCCGGCGACCGCCTCGACGGTGGCCGCCGGCGCAGCCAGGTGGTGACGGACGAGCAGCCGGCGCCGCCGCTCGGCGCCATCGATGTGCCGCATGGGTCAGTGGTGCACGTGGGCGTAGTGGTGAGCGAGGGCGTCGCCGCCGAAGTCGTCGTCGAGGTCACGCCACACGGTGTGGACGTGGTTGACGCCGCGCTGGGTGTTGTCGTACTCGGCGAGCAACCGCGTGCCCTGGATGCGGTAGTAGTGCGGCTGGCCGGGCTCGAGTCCACCGGCCCACGCGAAGCACAGGGCGTCGAGGGCATCGTCGCCGGCGTACTTCGCCGCCTCGGCGTCGATCAGCTCGTCGGGCACCCGCCCGACGTAGACGTCGAGGAGTTGACGCAGGAGGTCGCGTTGCGTGCCGCGCAGCTCGGCGGCGCGCAACCCCTTCGGCGCCGTGGTCAGGCTGAGCGCATCGAGGTGCTCGGCGCGCAACCCGATCGCTTCCTCCATCGCGGCCTGACCCCGCGTCATCTGCTCGCGAAGCTCGCCTTCGAGGGCGCCACGGAAGATCGTTTGCAGCGGCAACGGCCGGTCACCCTCCGAGACGGTCGAACGGTTGGCCGTGACGAGATCGACCGGCGCGACCGGCGAGATCAGGGCCCGGTCGAGCTGGCCGGCGTCGAGTGAGCGGACGAGCTCGCGCCCGAGGTCCTCGGCCCCGCCGAGCGGACGCAGCAGATGAGGTCCGAGCAGCGGCGAGTGGGCCGGGTCGGCCCCGAGGAAGCACGGCGTCGACGGCGGCGAGCTCGCCGTCGATGATCGTGTGGTTCACCGAGACGTGGTGCCCACCGAACCGCCAACCCCACGTCGCTGCGGCCCCAGGTTCGCCGAACACGCGGACGTAGTACATGCCGGGGTCACGACCGCGTGGGCGGTCGAACGTCGAGCGCCAGTGCTCGACGGCGTCGAGCACGTTCTCGAGGCCGATGATCGTCGTGGCGGTGACGTACGCGGCCTCCGACAACCCGGTGCGCAGCAGCCGCATCGCGCCACGCTGCTGGGCGGCGTCCATCGCGCCGAGCGCCAGACCGCCGTGATCGGTCGGCGTGTAGAACCACAGCCGCCGCTCGTCGTCGGCGGGGAACGGCCAGGCCGCCCGCTCCCGCTGCTGGACGTCGAGCCCGTCGAGCCATGCCCGCGCCGCGTCGGCCATCCCCGTCGCCACCTCGCGGCGGCCTTCCCCGGTTGCCATGGCTCCACCATGCCATCGCCGATCCGGCACCCGTGCACGGGCGCGCTGGCGCCGGACCCGACCTGCAAGTCGGGTCCGGCACCGTGCCCGGGTCAGGACCGCGTGCCTTGGTGCGCGCGATCCCCGCCGCCTGGGCGATGAGGGCCGACCGGAGGCGGGACGTCGTCGATGACGACGACCCGCCTCGTGGTCAGCCGAGGAGCGCGCTCAGCGAGGGCAGGGAGCCGGGGCGCAGGGCGCCGGCGTGCACTCGTCGTGCTTCGGACCGTGGCCCTTGTGGCCGTGATCCTTGTGGCCGTGATCCTTCGGACCGTGGTCCTTGGGGCCGTGGTCCTTCGAGTCGCCGACGGCTGACGCGACCTGCCCCTGGGCCACCGACTGCGCGGTGGTGTTGGAGTTGGTGGCGGCGGCGTCGTTGGTCGCCTCGTTGGACTGGTTCACGGCGCCGGAGCGCCCCGCCTTGCGCGCCGTCGCGCTTGACGACGTTGCGCTGGTCGTTGTCGACCGGCGCACTCGCCGCTTGGTGCGTGGCGTTGGTGGGGTTCGCCGACTGGTGCTGCGCGATGGCGGCACCACCCTTCGAGCCGGTGGCCTCGGCGGCCTGGCCCTGGGCGACAGCCTGCTCGGTGCGGTTGACGTTGCCCGCCGAGGCGGTGTTCTTCGCCTCGTTGGACTGCGTCACGTCACCGGACGTCGGCACCGGCTGGTGCGGGCCCTTGCCCTTGCCCTTGCCGTGGCCCTTGTCCTTGCCGTCGTCCTTGGCCTTGCCGTGATCGTCGCCGACCGTGTTCGTCTGGTCGTTGGCGATCGGCGCGGTCGCCGACTGATCCGTCGCGTTGGCGACGTCGGCCGACTGGTCCTGGACCACCGTCGCGTCACCGTGCTTGCCGCTGGCCGTGGCCTCGGCGGCCTGGCCCTGGGCGACAGCCTGCTCGGTGCGGTTGACGTTGCCCGCCGAGGCGTTGTTCTTCGCCTCGTTGGACTGCGTCACCGCACCCGGCCCCGTGGCGTGGTTGGACTGGTCGTTGTCGACGGCAGCCGCCGCCGACTGGTCCGTGGCGTTGGCCACGTCCGCCGACTGGTCCTGGGTCACCGCGCCGCCACTCGAGTCCGCCGCCTGCACCTGCCCGACCTGCTGGTCGGTGCGGTTGCTGTTGTCGGCCGCGGCGACGTTCGTCGCCTCGTTGGACTGCTCGACGTCGCCTGCCGGCGCCGGCGGTGGCGTCGGGGCATGGCACCCGCAGCCGTCGTCCTTGCCGTGGGAGACGGGAGCCGGCGCTGCCGTGGCCTCGTTGGACTGCTCGTTGGTCACCGGCGCCTGGGCCTCCTGGGAGGTGGCGTTGGTGACGTCAGCAGCCTGCTCCTGCGACACGGCAGCCTGCCCGGCGGGGCCGTATCCCTTGGACGCCGCGGCGTCTGCCGCCTGGTCCTGGACGACCGCCTGATCGGTGACGTTGCGGTTGGCCGCCGAGGCGTTGTTGGTCGCCTCGTTGGACTGCGTCACGTCACCGCCGTTGGCCTTCGGCGACAGCACGGCCACCGGCAGGTTGACGTTCACCTGCCGGTTGTCGATGCCGGCGTCCGCCGACTGCGACGTCTCGTTGTCGACGTCGGCGGACTGCTGCTGGTCGACCCCGCCGCCGCCCGCCGACGAGGCGTCCTGCGCCTGGTCGACGGTCTGCGTGGTGCGGTTGGTGTTGGTCGCCGATGCGGTGTTGGACGCCGTGTTGGACTGCGTCACGTCGCCGCCGTTGGCCCCCGGCGCGAGCACCGCGACGGGGAGGTTGATGTTGATCTGCTTGTTGAGGATCGAGGCGTCCGCACCTTGGTCGGTGCGGTTGCCGATCAGGACCTGCTGGACCTGATCGACCGGTTCCTCGTTGCCTGCGGCCGAGGCCTGGCTGGCCCCCCACAGGATGGCGCCGCAGCATGCGGCTGACCCCGCGTACAGGGTCCGGCGTAACAGCCGGTTCATGGATGTCTCCTTCGATTCGAACGTTGTGGTGTCGTGCGCTCGCGGCGCACGTGTCAGCGGGATGACCCGCGACTAACCAGGACGTTCGATGTCGGAGAGCTCGCGCCGCGAGCGCCACGCAACGAGGTGCGCGATGCGCCGCCAGAGCAGCAGGAGCGTGGCCGTGGCGGCCGCCAGGACGGCGACGGTCATCGGCGAGGGGAGGTGATCACCGCCGCCGCCGCCGAGCAGCAGCGAGCTGGCGATTGACGGCGTGACGACGGGCTGTGGAGCCAGCGGTCCCTGGGGGAGGCGGGACCGTGCTGGGTCGTGCTGTCGACGGCGCCGACGAGGTGGCGCGGGGACGACGTGGTGAAGAGGAACGGGTACTCGGACGTGCCGTTGCTCGGCGCGACCGGCGTCGCTTGGAACCGCCGGGTCGCATCCGTCGTCCGGGTCCCCGACGCAGTCCCGAGGGGCCGGTCGGTCGCCGCGGGGAGGGTTGTCGACCCGGCGGCCGGGGCGGCGGGCCCCGACTCGGGTCCGGTCGCCGTGGCTGCCGCGGGCGCCGACGGGACGGGGGCGGACGAGGCGGACGGCGGCTGGCCGTCCGATGACCCGACCGGCACCACGACGGCCGAGCCGGGCCGGGTGATGGGATCGGCGATCGGTGCCACCGGCTGGGTGACGGGGCTGGCCGAGCCGGCGACCGGGGCCACGATCGGCGCGACGGCCTCAGCGATCGGCGTGACGACCGGAGCGACCGCTTCGGTCACCGGAGCGAGCACCTCGGCGACCGGGGCCACGACCGGAGCGACGGCCTGCGTCACCGGCGCCACGACCTCGGCAACCGGGGCCACGATCGGAGCGACGGCCTGCGCCACCGGCGCAACCGCCTCGACGACCGGAGCCACGACCGGAGCGACCGCCTGCGTCACCGGCGCAACAGCCTCGACAACCGGAGCCACGACTGGAGCGACGGCCTGCGTCACCGGCGCCACGATCTCGGCGACCGGGGCCACGATCGGTGCAGCGACGCGCTCGACGACCGGGGCAACGGGTGCGGCGACCCGCTCGACGACCGGGGCAACGGGTTCGGTGACCTGCTGCACGACCGGCGCGACGTCGGCGACCACCGGGGCCACCGTGTCGGTGACCGGCTTCGTGATGGCTCCGAGGAGCCCACCACCGTCGTCCGGTCCGGCGGCCGATGCGGAGCCGTGCCCGGCGAGCGCAGCGAGCAAGAAACCCGTGATCAGCGCGGTCGCGCCGAAGGCAGCGATCCGAAGGATCGTGCCCGCGCGTGCCCGGAGATGACTGATCATGTTGCCCACAAGTCGTCAGAGGTTCGGGGGCAGACCTTCCCCGGATTGGTCGAGCTCAAAAGTTTTCTCGGACGCGTTTCGGTCCGGATCGTGGTCGCACCTGCGACCACGATCCGGACCAAGACGAACGGCGAGCGCCGATCAGTCCTTGCGGCGGAGCACGGCGCGGCGCTCCGTGAACTCCGGCTCGTCGATCTCGCCGCGGGCGTAGCGCTCGGCGAGGACGGCCTCGGCGGACGGGCCACCGGTGCGCCACCGACGACGGAAGACGAAGGCGAACAGGAAGATCCAGACGCCGACGAAGAACAGCGGCACCAGCGGGAACCAGGGGAACCAGCCGTGGTGGTGCCAGTGATCGGAGGCGAGCACGGTGGCGGTCGAGGTGATCGTGGAGATCATGACGTGACGTCCCTTCGGGTGAGGAGGGTGGTGGTGGCGGCCGCCGCGATCCCGACGTAGACGAGGCCCGTCACGACGGCTCGGCTCAGCGAGATCTCGGACGTACCGCCCTGGATGATCGCCGCCAGCACCTGGCCGGGGAACACGCGGTACCCGGTGGTCCAGGAGTCGACGACGATGTTCTCGAACGGTCCGGCCCAGGCGAAGCCGACGGCGAGCGCGATGGGTGCGGACCGGAAGATGACGGCCAGCGTCGTGCCGAACACGGCCCAGCCGAGGACGCCGGCGAAGGCGGTGCCGAGGTTCCCGAACGCATGGCCGAGGCCGGCCAGCGAGAACCACACACCGGTGTCGATGCCCTTCGACGGCGCGATCGCCAGCGACAGCCCGAACGACAGGATCTCGGCGACGACCAGTGCGCCGGCGGCGACGGTGAGGGCACCGGCGAGCTTGCCGACGATCAGCCGCAGCCGATGCGGATCGCGCAGCAGGAGGGCCCGGAACGTGCCGCCGGAGAACTCGGTGGCGATGAGGGCGATGAACGTCACGAAGACGAGGAAGCCGACGAACGAGGCGCCAGTGGCGAAGGCCTCGGTGCCGCCGCCGGCGGCGGCCAGCTGGGCGATGGTGGCGCCGCCGCGGGCAGCCGGCGGGCCGCTGTCCTTGGCCGCCGCGAACACGGCGAGCGTGGCGACGACGGCGAAGGCGACGCTCGCCGCGCCGGCGATGAGGATGGTGCGCTTGCGGAGCAGCCGTTGCAGCTCGGCGTGGACGATGCGGATCATCGGGGTCCTCCCTGTTGGTCGCCCTGCACGAGGGCGAGGTAGCGGTCTTCGAGCGAGGTGCGGATCGGGGCCAGCTCGACGAGCACGATCCCGGCGTGGTGGGCCGACCGGTTGATCGCGGCCGCGAGGTCGCGTCCCGCGACGTCGTCGTCGCGGACCACGAGCCGGCCGTCGACGACGTCGACGCGACGGCCGTCGGATCGCAGGACGGCGACGAGCGCGTCGAGGTCGTGGGCGTGCTCGGGGACGACGCCGAGCTCGTCGCCGCTGGCCCGGATGAAGTCGGCGGCCGGGCCTTGGTAGACGGAACGCCCGGCCTCGATCAGGACCAGCCAGTCGCAGATCTGCTCGAGCTCGCTGAGGTCGTGCGACGAGACGAGCACCGTGCGGCCGCGTTGGGCCAACGAGCCGATCAGGCCGCGCATCTCGTGGACGCCCTGCGGGTCGAGTCCGTTGGCCGGCTCGTCGAGGATGAGCAGCGAGGGGTCGCCGAGCAGCGCGGCGGCGATGCCGAGGCGCTGCTTCATGCCCAACGAGTACGTGCGGTACTGGTCGTCACCGCGCTCGCCGAGCCCGACGGTGTCGAGCAACGCCGGGATGCGCTCGACCGGATGGCGGCCGATGGTGGCGAACATCCGGAGGTTCTGGCGAGCGCTGAGCGCCGGGTAGAACGCCGGGCTCTCGATCATCGCCCCGACCCGCGGCAGGTAGGCGGCGGGGGCGTCGATCGGATCGCCGAGCACGCAGCCGTCCCCCGAGGTGGGCCGCACGAGGCCGAGCAGCATCGCCATCGTGGTGGTCTTGCCGGCGCCGTTCGGCCCGACGAACCCGGCCACGACGCCCTGCGGCAGGTCGAGGTCGAGCCCGGCGACGACGGTGCGGTCGCCGTAGCGCTTGGTGAGGCCGTGCACCGACACGGCCGAGGTGTTCGCTGTCATGGCTCCACGATCCGCCCGATCGCGGTCGGCGTCGTCCGTCGCTCGACGGTGCTCCGAGTACGCCCGGTGACGTAGCGAGCTAGCGCGACCAGCCGGGGCGGGCGAGACCGGTCTCGTAGGCGAACACGACGAGCTGCGCCCGGTCCCTGGCCCCGACCTTGATCATCGCCCGGGACACGTGGGTGCGGGCGGTGGCCGTGCTCATGATCAGCCGGCCGGCGATCTCGTCGTTCGTCAACCCCTCGGCGACGAGCGCGACGACCTCGCGCTCCCGGTCCGTCAGCACGTCGAGGTCGGCGGTCGGCTGCGGCTCCTTGGCCCGGCTGGCGAACTCTTCGATCAGCCGCCGGGTGACGCGCGGCGAGAGCAGCGCGTCCCCGTCCATCACGGCGCGCACGGCGCGCACCAGCTCGGCCGGCTCGGTGTCCTTGACCAAGAAGCCGTTGGCGCCGGCCCGGATCGCCTCGAACACGTACTCGTCGAGGTCGAACGTCGTGAGGATGATCACGCGGGTGCCGGCCAGCCGGTCGTCGGCGGCGATGCGGCGCGTCGCCTCCAGCCCGTCGGATCCGGGCATGCGCACATCCATCAGCACGACGTCCGGGCGAGCCTGGATCGCTTGGCGCACGGCATCGTCGCCGTCGGTGGCCTCGCCGACGACGGTGATGTCGGGCTGGGCATCGAGCAGGGCGCGGAAACCGGCCCTGACCAGGGCCTGGTCGTCGGCGAGGAGGACCGTGATCACGAGGTGACGCGTGCCCCGACCGGGAGCCGGGCGCGCACCCGGAAGCCGCCGTCCGGCGCCGGCCCGACCTCGACATCCCCGCCGAGCGCGGCGGCCCGCTCGCGCATGCCGGTGATGCCGTTGCCAGCCGCCGCCGCCCCGCCGACGCCGTCGTCGATGACCTCGACGGTGACGTCGTCGCCGTAGCGCAGGCGGACCGTCGCGGCACGCGCGCCGGCGTGCCGCGAGACGTTCGTCAGCGCCTCCTGCACGATGCGGTAGGCGGCCAGCTCGACCGCCGCCGGCAACGGACCGGCGTGCGGCGCATCGTCGAGGTGCACGTCGAGGCCGCTGGCTCGGACGGTGGCGACGAGGCGGTCGAGGTCGGCCAGGGTCGGCGCCGGCGCCTTCGGCGCGGCCTCGCCGCGGCGCAGGATGTCGAGGGCGCCGCGCAGCTCGCGCAGCGCCTCGCGCGACGCCTCCTTGATGTCGGCGAGCGCCGGGCGGGCTCGCTCCGGCTGCTCGTCGATGAGGTGCAGGGCGACGCCGGCTTGGACGTTGATCAGCGAGATGTGGTGGGCCAGCACGTCGTGCAGCTCCTGGGCCAGCTCGAGGCGCTGTTCACCGTCGCGGCGCTGACGGGCCTCGGCCTCGACGCTCGCCCGCTGCGCCAGCACGGTGCGCCGCGACCGGATCAGCTCGGCGACGACCAGCGCGACGATCATCCACCCGGCGACCAGGGAGTACTTGACCAGCCACGCATCGCCGTCGGCGCGCGGATCGAGCTGGCTGGCGACGATGAACCCGACGTAGCCGGCGCCGGCGAGCAGCCACGCGCCGCGTCGCCGTTCGCGCAGCACGGCGTAGACCAGCGCCACGACGATGCTGATGAAGATCGGCCCGTACACGTAGCCGAAGCCGACGTAGACGGCCGACGAGGCGAGCGTCACGGCGAGGGCGCCGAGCGGCCAGCGGTCGCGGACGGACAGGGCGAGCGGCCCGAGCAGGATCAGCACGATGGCGAGGGCGTCCATGCCCTTGCGGCCCGAGTCGTTGTTGCTGGCGGCACCGAACGACCCGACGACCTCGAAGATCCCGATCCCGATCGCGCTGAGCACGATCGCGGGTCGCGGCCACCGATGCATGGCGTTCACGGTAGGCCGACCCCGCTGCGGCGCCGTCCGTTGCCCGACGTATCCGCGCCTACGTCGGGCGGCGTAGCGCGCGCCCCGGAAAGATCGTCAACCAGGTTGACGGTTCCGGTCCGATCACGTATGGTCAATCACGTTGACCATCTACGTCAGGAGTCCAGATGCCCGTCATCCCCGCCCCCACCGCACCGACCCACGAGCTCGGTTCGACCCGCTTCACCTCGCTCGCCACGCCCACCCGCGGGAGCATCGCGTCGAGCGTGTGGCAGGTCGAGATCGCGCCCGGGACGCCGCCCACGCCCCACTCCGTGACCCGGGAGGAGGTGTTCGTCGTGCTCGAGGGCCGCGCCGCGGTGCGCCTCGGTGAGGAGGACACCGGCGCCGGACCCGGCGACGCGATCGCCGTGCCGCCCGGCGTGCGCTTCGCGATCACGGCCGTCGGCGACGAGCCGCTGCGGATGTTGTGCTGCATGCCCGTCGGCGGCCAAGCCTGCACGGACGACGGCGCCGTCTTCACGCCGCCATGGGCCGAGTGAGCCCGGCACCCGGGCCGCCCCTCGCCCGCCTCTTCGCCATCGCCTACCGCTCGCTGATCGACGGGCTGCACGAACGCCTCGCCGAGCGCGGGTGGCACGACGTGCGCCCGGCGTACGGGTTCGTGCTGCTCGCCGCCCGCGACGGGACGACGGTCACCGAGCTGGCCAGCCTGATGGGCGTCACCAAGCAGGCGGCCTCCAAGACCGTCGACGCCATGGCGCACGCCGGCTACGTCCGCCGGTCGGCCGGCGCCGGCGACGCCCGGCGGCGGCCGATCGAGCTCAGCGAGCGAGGGGTGGAGCTGCTGGCGACGGTCGAGTCGATCTACGCCGAGCTCGAGGACGGGTGGGCGGCGGTGATCGGCCGTGATCACGTCGAGCGCCTCCGCGCCGATCTCGTCGCCGTCCTGGCCTCGCCCGACGGCACCCTCCCCCCGGTCCGCCCGTCCTGAACCCGTTCTGTGTCACCGCATATGTCCCCGGGGACTTGTGCGGTGACACAGACGTCTCAGGTCGGGGGGCGGACGGCGGCGAGGAGGCGGATGACGTCGCCGGGGGCGGCCCGCTCGGGCAACCGCACGACCGCCAGCAGGGCGCTGGGGAGGACGCCGGGGTGGGCGACCACGTAGGCGACGCCACCGGTCGCGTGGTCGATCGCCGCGATCTCCGCCTCGCGGACCGAGCCCGGCGGCAGGGCGGCCAGGCGCGTCGCCACCGACCAGGCCTGGCGCCGGGCGACGACGAGGCTGAAGCGGATCATCGACTCGTCCTTGCTGCCGCCGATGCGGTCGGCGAGGCCGAGCAGCGGTGACACCCGATCGAGCGCGCCCTGGCACCCGTCGACGAGGTCGCCGAGGACGTCGTTCACCGCGTCGAAGTCGGCGCGCACGGCCTCGATCGATCCGCCCACGCCGAGCTCCGAGGCGGTGACACCGAGGTCGAGGTTGATGTGGGCGTTCATCCCGAGCAGCAGGTGCTGCAGGATCACCGGGCGCCAGCGGGCGGCCGTCTCGAAGGCGGCCCGCCACGACACCGCCGTCTGCGGCCGGCGCGCCATGCGTCGTGGGCGTCGAGGTAGCGCCCGGCGAACCCGGTCACGAAGCGCTCCATGCGCGCCGGGTCGGCGAAGCGCCCTGCTGCGGCCCGGGCCCGCACGGTCTCCGTGACGGCGAGGTACATCGCGGCGAAGTAGCCGACCCGATCGTCGTCGGCCGCGGCGCGATCGACGATCGCCGTCAACGCGCCGACCGTGTGGTCATAGGTCCCCGCCGACACGGCGCGGACGCTACGTCAGTTCTTCAGCACCGCCTGGGTCTGGGTGACCTGGGCGACCCGCTTGCCACGGTCGTCGAGCAGGTCGGTCTGGATCACGATCGTCGTACGGCCGACGTGGAGCGGCCGGCTCGTGGCGTGGACGCGGCCCTCGCGCACGCCGCGGAAGAAGTTGGTCTTCGACTCGATGGTCGACGTGGTCGCCCCGGCCGGCAGGTTGAGGAACCCGCACACCGCCCCGACGCTGTCGGCCATCGCCATCATCGCCCCGCCGTGCATGGCCCCGAACGTCGTGCAGAGCTCGTCGCGCCACGCCATCGTCGCCGTCACCTCGTCGGCGGCGGCCGATTCCAGCTCGATGCCGAGCACGACGGCGAACGGCATCATCGCCACCATCTCGGCGAGCGCGGGCACGGGCGCGGCGGTGTCCTGATCCATGGCCGCCACTGTCGTCGGCCGCCGGGCCCGCGTCCATGACCTCCGAGGTCATCGATCCCCGCCGGCTACTCCTCGGGGTGATCGCCGATCAGCACCGGCACCGACGTGACGATCGTGTTCGGCCGGTACAGCAGGCGGGCCTTGAGGGCGAACGCCGACTGGTTGTGCAGCCAGTGCTGCTTCCACGGCGTCACGAACTCGGGGATCACGACGGTGATGAGGTCGTCGGGGCTCTCGGCGTCGAGCTCGTCGAGGTACTCGAGCACCGGTCGGGTCAGCTCGCGATAGGGCGAGCTGATCGTGTGCAACGGCACCGTGATCCCGTAGTCGTTCCAGGCCTCCAACAGCCGCTGCTGCTCCTCGTCGTCCGTCACGACCGAGACCGCGATCAGCTTCTCGGGGTTCAGCGAGCGGGCGTAGGACAAGGCGTCGATCACCCCGCGGTGGACGGAGCCGACGAGCACGATGACGAGGTGGGTGCGGCGGGGCGGGCGGTAGTCGGTGTCGACGCGCACCGATGCCCGCACGCCCTTGTAGTGGCGGTTGATGGCGCGGAAGCCGACCACGAGCGCCGGGATGAGGATCGCCGGGATGAACGCGCCCTCGGTGAACTTGGACACCACGACGACCAGGGCGACGACGCCGGTGGCGACGCACCCGACGCCGTTGATCACCGCCGAGAGCCGCCATCGCGGCTCGCGCAATCGGAAGTGGTGGACGACCATGCCGGCCTGGCTCAGGGTGAACCCGGTGAACACGCCGAACGCGTAGAGCGGGATGAGGGCCGAGATGTTGCCCTTGAAGATGACGATCAGGACCCCGGCCAGCGCGGCCAGGCCGATGACCCCGTTGGAGAACACGAGGCGGTCGCCGCGGTTGGCCAGCTGACGGGGCAGGTAGCCGTCGCGGGCGATGATCGACGACAGCCGGGGGAAGTCGGCGTAGGCCGTGTTGGCAGCCAGCACCAAGATCGCGAACGTGGCGATCTGGGTCAGCCAGAACAGGACGCCCTTGCCGTCGTAGACGTACTGCGCCATCAGGGCGATGCCCGTCGGGTCGTTCTCGCCCCGGTAGGGCTGGAAGTGCGAGGCGAGGATCGACACGCCCAGGAAGCAGGTCCCCAGGATGGCGCCCATGATGGCGATCGTCATCGAGGCGTTCTTGCTCTCCGGCTTGCGGAACGCCGGCACGCCGTTCGACACCGCCTCGACGCCCGACAACGCCACCGCACCTGACGAGAAGGCGCGCAGCAGCATGAGGAAGGCGAGGTCCTTGCCCCCCTTGGCCAGCTCGTTGGCCTCCTCGGACAGCATCGAGAGCGGGATCGGCCCGACGTGCTGGACGTAGATCCGCCACAGCCCCGTGACGATCAGCAGCATCAGCATGATGATGTAGAGGTACGTCGGCGGGGCGAACAGCGGCGCCCGACTCCTTCAGCCCGCGCAGGTTGGCCAACGTCATGATCGACGATCAGGCCGAGGCAGATCGGCACCCGCCAGTTGCTGGAGAAGCCGAACGCCGACTGGATCGCCAGCACGCCGCCGGCGACGGACACGGCGACGGTGAGGATGTAGTCGGTCAGCAGCGACGCCCCGGCGACGAGCGACGGGATCTCACCGAGGTTCTCGCGCGACACCACGTAGGACCCGCCGCCCGACGGGTAGGCGTAGATCGTCTGGCGGTACGAGATGACGACGATCGTCAGCAGGATGGCGACGACGATGGCGAGGGGGACCAGCAGCCCCCACGCCTTGTGGCCGATCTGGGCCTGGATCAACAGGACGATCAGGATCTCGTCCGTCGCGTACGCCGTCGAGGAGATGGCGTCGGACGCGAAGACCGGCAGCGCGATGCGCTTGCGCAGCCGCTGATGGCCCTCCTCGGAGGTGGCGATCGGCTTGCCGATCAGGAGCCGCTTGGCGATCGACATCGGGCGACATCGTTCCACACCGCCCCCCGTCGAGCGCAGTGTGCCGAGCGGCCCGAAACGGGCCCCCGGTGTGTCAGCACGCGAGCGGACGGGTACCTAGGGTTCCCAGCGATGCCGACCTCGACTGCGACCTCCCTGCCGAGCGACCGGCCCAGTCGCGTCGTCGTCGAGCCCGTCGCGCCGCTGGTCGACGGCGGTGCGTTCCCGGCCAAGGCGACGCTGGAGGAGCCGGTCACGGTGCTCGCCGACGTGTTCTGCGACGGCCACGACCGGGCGGCCGCCGCGCTCCGGGTGCGCTTCGGGCGGCGCAGCTGGCGGGAGATCCCGATGCACCCGCTCGGCAACGACCGGTTCGCGGCGACGTTCGTGCCCGACCGCCTCGGCCGCTGGCAGTACCAGGTCCACGGATGGCTCGATCACCTCGGCACGTGGCGCCACGGGATGGAGCTCAAGCTGGCCGCCGGTGTCGACGTGAGCGTCGACGTCCTGATCGGCGTGGGCCTGATCGAGCAGGCGATCGAGCACGCCACGCCCGCCGACGTCGCCGCCCTGTCCGAGCTGCGCGAGCGCCTGCTGGCCGGTGACACGCGGGCGCTCGGCCTGCTGTCGGCCGACGACAGCCCGCACGGCGACGGTCACATCCCCGATCTCGACGACGTCGAGCCGGAGCACGACGGCGTCGACCTCGATGCGCTGTTCTGGCGGACCGGGGTCCGGGACCCGGTCGGCGAGCTGGGCCGCGCCCTCGACGTCGAGGTCGACGTCGTCCGGGCCCGCTTCAGCTCGTGGTACGAGTTCTTCCCCCGCTCGACGCTCGCTCCCGCAACCGGGCACGGCACGCTGGCCAGCGCCCTCGATCGCCTCGACTACGTCGCCTCGATGGGCTTCGACGTCCTCTACCTCCCGCCGGTGCACCCGATCGGGCTGACCCAGCGCAAGGGCCGCAACAACACGACGACGGCGACGGCCGACGACACGGGCACCCCGTGGGCGATCGGCGCACCGGAGGGCGGCCACACGGCCGTGCACCCCGACCTGGGCACGGTCGAGGACGTCGCCAAGCTGGCGGCGGCGTGTCGCGACCGCGACATCGAGCTGGCGATGGACATCGCCTTCCAGTGCACGCCCGACCACCCGTGGGTCACCGAGCACCCCGAGTGGTTCGCCCACCGGCCCGACGGGACGATCCAGTACGCCGAGAACCCGCCGAAGAAGTACCAGGACATCTACCCGCTGGACTTCGAGAGCGCCGACTGGCAGGCGATGTGGCTGGCGCTCGCCGACGTCATCCGCTTCTGGATCGACAACGGGCGTCACGGTGTTCCGCGTCGACAACCCGCACACCAAGGCGTTCGCCGTTCTGGGAGTGGGTGATCGGGACGATCCGGCGCGAGCACCCCGAGACCATGTTCCTGGCCGAGGCGTTCACCCGCCCGCGGGTGATGGAGCGGCTGGCCAAGATCGGCTTCAACCAGTCGTACACCTACTTCACGTGGCGCCAGTCGGCGTGGGAGCTGCGCACCTACTTCGAGGAGCTGGCGACCGCGCACCGTCGACTTCATGCGCCCGAACGCCTGGCCGAACACGCCCGACATCCTCAGCGAGCAGCTGCAGACCGGCGGCCCGGCGATGTTCGCCATCCGGGCCATCCTCGCCGCCACGCTGTCGCCGTCGCTGGGGCGTCTACGGGCCGGCGTTCGAGCTGCTGCGAGCACATGCCCGTGCGCGGCCGGATCAGAGGAGTACCTCGACTCCGAGAAGTACCAGCTGCGGCAGTGGGATCTGCACCGCGCCGACAGCCTGGCCCCGCTGCTCGGGCGGCTCAACCGCATCCGCCGCGAGCAGCCGGCGCTGGCCCACCTGCGCACGCTGCGGTTCCACAACACCTCGAGCGAGGCGTTGCTCTGCTACTCGAAGACCGACCCGGCCGAGACCGGACCGCCCGTGCTGGTCGTCGTCAACCTCGATCCCGCCAACGCCAGCACGGGCTTCGTCGACGTCGACCTCGCCGCCCTCGGGCTGCCCTACGAGAGCACCTACGAGGTCGTCGACCAGCTCAGGACCGGCGCTTCGCGCTGGCAGGGCGCGTGGAACTTCGTCGACCTCGACCCGCGGCGCCCGCCCACATCTTCCGCGTGGAAGGGACGTGATCGTCATGAGCAGGGGCCAGCGGGCGGCGCGGTCGACCGCGCTGCCGACGCGGGTCGACGGGCCGCCGGATTGGTACCGCGACGCGATCATCTACGAGCTGCACGTCCGCGCGTTCGCCGACTCCAACGGCGACGGCATCGGCGACTTCAACGGGCTCGCCCAGCGCCTCGACTACCTCGCCGACCTCGGCGTGTCGGCGATCTGGCTGCTGCCGTTCTACCCGTCGCCGTTGCGCGACGACGGCTACGACATCGCCGACTACCGCACCGTCCACCCCGACTACGGCGACCTGCGCCAGTTCCGGCGCTTCCTCGACGCCGCCCACGCCCGCAACATCCGCGTCGATCACCGAGCTCGTCGTCAACCACACGTCCGACCAGCACCCGTGGTTCCAGGCCGCCCGCCGGGCGCCGACCGGTTCCAGCGAGCGCGACTTCTACGTGTGGAGCGACACGACCGACCGCTACGCCGACGCCCGCATCATCTTCCAGGACTTCGAGCAGTCCAACTGGACGTGGGATCCGGTCGCCGAGTCGTACTTCTGGCACCGCTTCTACTCGCACCAGCCCGACCTCAACTACGACAACCCCGACGTCGAGGCGGCCATCTTCGACGTCCTCGACTACTGGCTCGACATGGGGGTCGACGGCCTGCGCCTCGACGCCGTGCCGTACCTGTACGAGCGCGAGGGCACGAACTGCGAGAACCTCGACGAGACCCACGAGGTCCTGAAGCGGCTGCGCAAGCACATGGACGCGCGCTACCCGGACCGCATGCTGCTCGCCGAGGCCAACCAGTGGCCGGAGGACGCCGCCGCGTACTTCGGCGACGGCGACGAGTGCCACATGAACTTCCACTTCCCGGTGATGCCCCGGCTGTTCATGTCGCTGCGCCTCGAGCACCGCACGCCGATCGTCGACATCATGGAGCAGACGCCGGAGCCGCCGCCCGGCGGGCAGTGGGCGACGTTCCTGCGCAACCACGACGAGCTGACGCTCGAGATGGTCACCGACGAGGAGCGCGACCTGATGCTCCGTGCATATGCAACGGACCTCGAGATGCGCATCAACCTCGGGATCCGGCGTCGGCTGGCGCCGCTGCTCGGCAACGACCGGCGCAAGATCGAGCTGCTCAACGCCCTGCTGTTCTCGCTGCCCGGCACGCCGGTCATCTACTACGGCGACGAGATCGGGATGGGCGACAACGTCTACCTCGGCGACCGCAACGGGGTGCGCACGCCGATGCAGTGGACGGCCGACCGCAACGCCGGGTTCTCGACGGCCAACCCGCACCGCCTCTACATGCCGCTGATCACCGAGCAGGGCTACCACTACGAGTCGGTCAACGTGGAGACGCAGGCAGCCAACCCGGCGTCGCTGCTGTCGTGGATGCGCCAGCTGATCGCCCTGCGCAAGCGCCACCGCGTGCTCGGGCGGGGCTCGATCGAGTTCCTGGAGCCCGAGAACCCGCACGTGCTGGCGTTCATCCGCCACCCGCACCGAGGAGATGGACCCGGCGAGAAGCCGTTGCTGTGCGTGGCCAACCTGTCGCGGCTGGCCCAGCAGGTCGAGCTCGACCTGCGCGACCTCACGGGCACCGTGCCGGTCGAGGTGTTCGGCCAGAACCGCTTCTCGCCCGTCACCGACCGCCCGTACTCGCTGACGCTGACGCCGTACGGGTTCATGTGGTTCGCGATGGACAGCGGCGCGTCGAACATCGACCCGACCGGCGGGATCGCCGCGCCGCCGCGGCTGGCCGGGACGTGGCCGGACGTGCTGCGGCGGCGGGCCGCGCTGGCCCGCAGCATCGCCCGCTGGATGCCGAGCCGGCGTTGGTTCGCCGGCAAGGACGCCACCGTCCGCGACGTCGCCATCGACGACATCGTCGAGCTGTCCGACGACGTCGCCCTCGTCATCGTGCGCACCTCGTTCACCGAGGGCGACGACCAGCAGTACGCGGTGCCGCTGCTGCACGTCTCCGACGACCGCGCCTTCGAGGTCGACCTGCAGAAGCCGGGCGCCCTGCTGACGCTGATCGACGACGGCGCGCTCGTCGACGCCATGGCGGTGCCCGAGGGGGCCGGCGTGGTCGCCATCGCCGCCCTGCGCCGGCGCACCCGCCGGGGCCGCAGCTCGGTGGCCGTCGGCCACCCGCGGCGACCCGGGTCTCACCAAGCTCACCGCCGACCAGCGCGACGTCCACGTGCTCGGCGTCGAGCAGTCGAACTCGTCGGTGATCCTCGGCGGCCGGGTCATCGCCAAGCTGATCCGCCAGCTGTCCGCCGGCGAGAACCCCGACGTCACGCTGCCGCTGCACCTGCGGGCGGCCGGCTTCGATCGGGTGCCCGGCGTCGCCGGCACGCTCGACGTCGCCGTCGGTGGCGACATCCCGAGCAACGTCGTCGTCGTCCACGACGTCATCGGCAACGAGGCCGACCTGTGGCAGTGGAGCCAGGACCTGCTCGACGCGCGAGGTCGAGCGGCTCGTCACCGAGCCCGAGTCGACCGGTGACGAGGCCGTGCTCGAGGCGGTCACCAACCTCCTCGGCAAGCGCACCGCCCAGATGCACCTCAACCTCGCCGGCGGCGCGGCGGCGTTCGAGCCGGAGCGCTTCTCGCTGCTGTTCCAGCGGTCGATCCAGCAGAGCCTGCGGCAGTCGCTGCGGGAGACCCAGCGCGGCGCTGCGCCGCAGTCGGTCCGGGCTCACCGCCGATGCCTCGGACGATGGCCGTCGACCTGCTCGAGCACGGCGACGAGCTGCTGGCCGCGTTCGACACGCTTGCGCACCCGCAAGCTCGACGCGGCGCGCATCCGAGTCCACGGCGACCTCCACCTCGGGCAGGCGCTGTGGACGGGTCGCGACGTCGTGTTCATCGACTTCGAGGGCGAGCCCGGGCGCTCCATCGGCGAGCGCTCGATCAAGCGCTCGCCGCTGGCCGACGTCGCCGGCATGCTGCGCTCGTTCGACTACGCCGGACGGGTCGCCCTGGCGACGTCGGCCGAGCGCGGCCGCACCCGGTCGACCGACGACGAGTTCCTCGAGCGCTGGCGGCGGACGGCGACGAGCGCGATGCAGGACCGCTTCTGGTCGACGTACCGCACGACGCTGCGCGAGGGCACGACGGCCGCCGGCTCGGGCGCCCGGCTGATCCCGGCCCAGGACGCCGACGCCCGGCTGCTGCTCGACGCCCACATCGTCCTCAAGGCGCTGTACGAGGTCCGCTACGAGCTGGCCAACCGCCCCCGCTGGGTCTCCTGGCCCCTCGCCGCCGTCGTCCAGATGCTCTCCCCGACGTGACCATCCGAGGGTTTCATTGCATCGGAGGGTTTCCTGCGGGGCCTCCGCGCGCCAAACCCTCGGATGCGACCAAACCCTCGGATGGGGGTTCATGACAGCGCGGCGGCTGGGGGCGACGGCGGGAGACGGGGGCACGCGCTTCGAGGTGTGGGCGCCGCGGGCCGGGTCCGTGACGGTCGAGCTGGACGGCCGATCGGTGCCGTTGCAGCCGGACCACGACGCCGGGACGTGGGTCGGGTTCGTCGACGGGATCGGCCACGGCGATCGCTACCGCTACCGGCTCGACGACGGGGAGCCGCTGGCCGACCCGGCGTCGGGCTGGCAGCCCGCCGGGGTCGTCGGACCGTCGGCCGTCGTCGACGCCGCCCAGTGGGCGTGGACCGACGACGGGTGGTCACCGGTCGCCCTCGAGGACGCCGTCCTGTACGAGCTGCACGTCGGGACGTTCACGCCGGCCGGCACGCTCGACGCGGCGATCGGCGAGCTCGAACGTCTGGCCGTGCTCGGCGTCACCCACGTCGAGCTGATGCCGCTCAACCAGTTCGCCGGCGATCGCAACTGGGGCTACGACGGCGTGTTCTGGTCGGCGGTGCAGGACACCTACGGCGGACCGGACGCGCTGGCCCGCTTCGTCGACGCCGCCCACGGAGCCGGGCTCGGCGTCGTCGTCGATGTCGTCTACAACCACGTCGGCCCGCTCGGCAGCGTGCTCCACGAGTACGGGCCCTACTTCACCGACGTGGTGCACACGCCGTGGGGCGCGGCCGTCAACGTCGCCGGCCCCGGCAGCGACACGGTGCGCCGCACGATCCTCGAGAGCGCGGTCCGCTGGATCGAGGACTTCCACGTCGACGGGCTGCGCGTCGACGCCATCCATGCCATCTACGACCCGACCGCGCAGCCCGTGCTCGAGCAGCTGACCGCCGCCGTCCACGAGGCCGGCACTGCGGCGGGGCGATCGGTCCTCGTCATCGCCGAGAGCTCCGACAACGACCCCGCGTCGTGCGGCCACCGCAGGTCGGCGGGCTCGGCTTCGACGCCGTGTGGGACGACGACCTCCACCACGCCCTGCGCGTCGCCCTCACCGGCGATCGCCGCGGCTACTACGCCGACTACGGCGGCGTGCCCGACCTCGCCACCGTGCTGGCGCAGCGCTGGCTCTTCGCCGGCCGCTGGTCGGACTACCGCGGCCGCACCCACGGCCGGCCGGCCGTCGACGTCGCGCCCCAGCGGTTCGTCGTGTTCACCAGCAACCACGACCACGTGGGCAACACCCCGGCCGGGGCCCGCCCGCCGTTCGACGACCGCAGGCGGCTGCTGGCGGCGGCGACCGTGCTGCTGTCGCCGTTCACGCCCTTGCTGTTCATGGGCGAGGAGTACGCCGATCCCGCGCCGTTCCCGTTCTTCGTCGGCCACGACGACGAGGAACTGCTCGCCGCCACGCGAGACGGTCGGCGGCGCGAGTTCCGTGACGAGTGGACGGAGGAGATCGCCGACCCCGGTGATCCGGCGACGTTCCGGCGCGCCGTCCTCGACCCCGCGCTGATCGGGGACGAGTCCCATCGCCGCGTGCTCGAGGCCTACACCGAGCTGCTCGTGCAGCGGCGCCGCCATGCCGTGCTGCGCGGCGACGCTGACCAGGACGTCACGGTGCACGGCGACACGATCGTGCTGGACCGCCGGCGCGACCGTGCGCGCGCCGTCGTCGTGCTGGCGTTCGGGGACGGGCCGGTGACGGTGCCGCTGGACGGCAGCGGGCTCACGGTGGCGCTGGACACCGCGACGTGGCTGCCGACCGCCAGCGCAGCAGTCCTGCGCGCCGACCGCGTCGAGCTCGACGGTCCCGGCGCGGTGCTGCTCGTCAGTCGGTGACGAGGACGATCGCCGGGTAGGCGTCGAGCGCGCCATCGACGGCCAGCGAGCCGGCGACGGCGGGGAGGTCGTCGACGAGCACGTGCCGCCACGTGCCCGGCGGGAGGCCGACCACGAGACCGGCCGGTCGCTCGACGGCGCGCGGCACGATGGTCACGAGCTGCGCCGTCCCGTCGATCCCCGTTCGGACGAACGCCAGCAGCTCCTCGGGCGCAGCGAGCGCCGCGTAGCCGTCGGTGGCGTCGACGAGCGGCAGCAGCCGGGACAGCGCGACCGCCCGCGCCGTCGCCGCTTCCGTCTCGGCCCACGCCCACCGACCGTCGGTCGCGGCCGCCCGCTCGACGAGCACGTCGAGCGCCGCCTGGTCGGGCGGCGATCCGGTTGTCCGGATCGACGAGCAGGTCGCGGAAGGCCTCGGTGCCCTGGTACACGTCGACCACGCCGGGCGCCGTGATGCGGGCGACGAGCAACGCCAGCGAGACGGCGCGACCCGCACGGTGCAGTGCGTCCGCCAGGTCGCGGATCGGATCCCACGTGACGAGCACGCCGGCCAACCGACCGAGGGCGATCTCGTACGGCTCGGCGGGCGCCGCCCACGACGTGTGCAGGTCCGCCTCCCGAGCTGCCTTGACCAAGAACTCGCGCAACCGGTCGGCGTCGAGCTCAGCGGTCGTCGCCATCGTCTGCAGGGCCAGCCACTGCGTCGCCGGGTCGATGTCGAGCAGCGCGCCCGGGCCGGCGCGCCAGGCGTCGACGACGGCGTCCCATCGATCCGGTGCGGCAGCGAGCGCCAGTCCCGCCGCCGCGCACGTCCTCGCTGCGGGCGACGTCATGGGTCGTGCCGGCGAGCAACGTCCGCGGCCACGACGTCGCCGTGGCGGCGTGGTGGGCATGGGCGACGGCCACCGCGTCCATCGACGGATCGGGCTCGACGTGGCCGCCGACCTCGGCGAGCGATGCGAGCGGCACGTAGCGCCAGAAGGCGCGGTCCTCGACGCCCTTGGCGGTCGCCGGACCGGTCAGCTGCTGCCAGCGGTCACGCCACTCGCTCGACTCGTCGAGGGCCTCGGCCAGCCGCTCGATCGAGGCCGCCTGCTCCGGCCGGTCCTCGAGCGCACCAGCGACCGCGGCGGCCAGGGCCGGGCGGCCCTCCTCGTCGGGCAAGTACGTGCGGTAGCGCTCGAGGTGCACGCTGAGCGTCTCGACCGCCGCCCGCAGGTCGTCGTCGGCGGGCCGGCCGAGCGCGGTCGCCGCGACGCGGGCAACCCGTTCGAGGTCCGGGCGCAGGCCGAGCCGCAGGACCTCCCGACGAGCAGCCAGCTCCCACTCCCGGAACGGCCGCCCGTCCTCGGTCCACTTGACCCAACCGGCGCGCATCCGGTCCCACCCGCCGCGATCGAGCAGGGCGTGCTCGAGGACGGCGGCGTGCTCGTAGCCGGTCGTCCCCTCGACGGCCCACGCCCGTGGCAGCGTCTCGCCGGCGGCGAGGATCTTCTCGACGACGATCCAGCGGTCGCCGATCGCCTCGCGCAGCCGGTCGAGGTAGGCCTGGGGATCGACGAGGCCGTCGACGTGATCGACGCGGACGCCGGCAAAGGCGTCGTGCTCGGCCAGCATCCGGGGCACCGTGTCGACGACGGCAGCGACGTCGGGGTCCACGACGCGCACGCCGACGAGGCCGTCGATGGTGAAGAACCGGCGGACGTTGCGCGCCGGATCGCGCCACCACTGCAGGCGGTAGTGCTGGCGGGCCAGCGCTTCGGCCGCCGGGAGCGACTCGGTGCCCGGTGCCAGCGGGAAGCGCTGCGGCCCGAGGTGCAGCTCGTCACCGACCACCTCCAGCCGTCCCATCACGTCGTCGAGCGGATCGCCGAGCACGGGCAGGATGACGTGGCCGTCGGCCGCCGCCCACTCGACGTCGAACCACCGCGCCGCCTCGCTGTCGGGGCCGTCGCGCAGCATCGCCCACCAGCGCGGGTTGAGCTCGGCCTGGGCGACGGCGACGTGGTTGGGCACGTGGTCGACGAGTGCGCCCATGTCCCGCCCGGCGAGGTCGTCGAGCAGCGCGGTCAGCCCGTCGATGCCGCCGAGCTCGTCACGCACCCGCGTGTGGTCGACGACGTCGTAGCCGTGGCTGCTGCCGGGGACCGCCTCGGTCACCGGCGACAGGTAGACGTGGCTGATGCCCGAGCCGGGCGAGGCGCGGCAGCTGCGCGGCGACGTCGGCGAACCCGAACGTCGGCGTCAGCTGGAAGCGAGCGGTGGCGGTGGGGGGCGGCCCGTGCACCGCACCGTGCTACCCCACATCCGGCCTGGTCATCCGCCCGGCCCGGGTGCTGTGTCGGCGGGCTCAGTCCTTGGGCTTGTCGAAGGTGGCGCCGTCCTTGGCGATCTCCTCCTCGATCTCCTCGATCTGGCCGGCCGGGGTGGTCTCCTTCTCGGGATCGGCGTCGTCGGATCCCGGCAGGTTCGAATCTGTGGGCATGACGTCGTTCTACCGCACCGGCGGCGCACCGCTCGTCAGGCGGGCCGGGTGCCGATCAGCGACTCGCTGTCGAGGTCGAGGGCCTGGCGGGCATGGCGCGACGCCATGGTCATGAACATCTCGTCGCCCCGGTCGGTCTGGCGGACGAGGAACGAGGCGACGATCGCCATCACCAGCCCGCTGAAGGCGTACCGGCGGTACAGGGTCCACACGTCGTCGCGCTCGACGGTCACGCCCTGGGCGCGCAGCCCGGCGACGTAGCGGTCGACCAACGCGGGCTCGGCGACCCGGCGATCCTCGGGTCGCAGGCTGGCGCCGAGCAGGTAGGCGAGGTCGCCCGGGCCGGGACCGAGGTTGACGGTCTGCCAGTCGACGACGACCACGCGGTCCAAGCCGAACAGCAGGTTGTCGGCGCGGAAGTCGACGTGGACGATCGTCCACGGCTGCGGGCGGTACGACAGGTAGTCGGTGAGCCGCGGCATGAACCGGTCGAGGAGCGCCATGGTGTCGGCGTCGAGGCGCTCGCCGTAACGCTCCCGGAACGGCACGACGGCCAGCTCGAGCAGCCCGACCATCGGGCTGACGTCACCGGTCGACCGGTTGAGCCAGGCGATGTCGAGCAGCGTCGGGTCGCCCCACCGCGGCGCGTGCAACAGGACCAGCTCGTCGATCGCGGCCTCGATGTCGGCCGGTGAGCAGCCGCGCATCTGGTCGCCCTGCTCGGCCGGCGCGACGTCCTCGAGCACCACGATGTAGGCGTTCGTCGTCGGGTCGTGGTGGGCGTACCAGCAGTCCGGCGTGCGCACCGGCAACGACGCCGCGAGCTCGCGGTAGAAGCTGGCCTCGATCAAGTAGGTGCCTGTCGCCCGGGCCCCCTCGAAGCTCGTGGTGTCGGCCGACGGGATCTTGGCGATCAGCGTCGGCGGGCCGGCGCCTGGCCGGTCGTACGTGAGGTGGATGCGGACGGTGTCGGCGACCTGCCCGGTGCCCACCGGGGTCAACCGCACCGCCGTGACGCGCGCGCCACCGAGCCGATCGGCCAGCGCGACGTCACACCACTCGGCCGTGACGTCGTCCGGCCCGTGCACGAGCGGCACCGCACTCCCCATGGGGCCGTGACCGTAGCGGTCGACGTCGCGGACCGGACCCAAACGGCGCCCGCACTACGTTCGCGCCCATGACGGGCCAGACGCCGACCAAGTACGTGCTCGACGAATCCGAGCTCCCGACGCAGTGGTACAACGTCGTGCCCGACCTGCCGTCGCCGCCACCGCCCCCGCTGCACCCGGGGACGCTGCAGCCGGTCGGTCCCGAGGACCTCCTCCCCCTGTTCCCGATGGCGCTCATCGAGCAGGAGGTCACGACGGCGAGCTACGTCGACATCCCCGGCGGCGTGCTCGACGTCTACAAGCTGTGGCGCCCGAGCCCGCTGTACCGCGCCCATCGCCTCGAGCGTCTGCTCGACACCCCGGCGAAGATCTTCTACAAGTACGAGGGCGTCAGCCCGGCCGGCTCGCACAAGCCGAACACGTCGGTGCCGCAGGCGTACTACAACCACCAAGAGGGCATCCGGAAGCTGACGACGGAGACCGGGGCCGGGCAGTGGGGCACCGCCCTCGCCTTCGCCTGCGCCCAGTACGGCATCGACTGCGAGGTCTGGCAGGTCGCCGCCTCCTACCGCTCCAAGCCGTACCGCCGCACGATGATGGAGATCTACGGCGCCACGCTGCACTCCAGCCCGTCTGATCTCACGGAGTACGGCCGCTCGCTGCTCGCCGTCAACCCCGACCACAACGGCAGCCTCGGCATCGCCATCTCCGAGGCGGTTTCGGTCGCCGCCGCCGACCCCGACACCCGCTACGCGCTGGGCAGCGTCCTCAACCACGTCCTGCTGCACCAGACGGTGATCGGCGAGGAGGCGCTGCTCCAGCTGGCCCAGGCCGGCGAGGTGCCCGACGTGCTCGTCGGCTGCACCGGCGGCGGGTCCAACTTCGGCGGGCTGTCGTTCCCGTTCCTGCGCGAGAAGCTCGCCGGGCGGATGAACCCGACGATCCGCTGCGTCGAGCCGGCGGCCTGCCCCAGCCTCACGAAGGGTGAGTACCGCTACGACTTCGGCGACACCGCCGGCATGACGCCGTTGTTGAAGATGCACACACTCGGCCACGGCTTCATCCCCGAGCCGATCCATGCCGGCGGGCTCCGGTACCACGGCATGGCCCCGCTCGTGTCGCACCTCTACGACCAAGGTCTCGTCGAGGCTGTCGCCATCCCGCAGCGGGAGTGCTTCGCGGCCGCCCTGCAGTTCGCCCGCACCGAGGGCATCGTCCCGGCACCCGAGCCGACGCACGCCATCGCGGCGGCGATCCGCGAGGCGCTGCTGGCGAAGGAGGCCGGCGAGTCGAAGGTCATCCTCACCGCGCTGTGCGGCCACGGCCACCTCGACCTCGCCGCCTACCAGACGTACCTCGCCGGCGAGATGGTCGACTACGAGCTGCCCGACGAGGAGATCGCGGCGGCGATGGCCGACGTGCCGGTGCTCACCTGACGCTGGTCCCGCCGACGCTGCTGATCCGTCGAGCGGAGATCGACGGCCGACTGGTCGACGTCCATTGCGCCGGCGGCCGTCGTGACGGCGATCGGTGCAGGTGCACCGGACGGCGCCGACGTCGTCATCGACGCCGATGGCGGTGCCCTGCTGCCCGGGCTCCACGACCACCACGTGCACCTGCTGGCGATGGCGGCGGCGCGCGCGTCGGTCGAGCTGGGACCGCCGGCGGTGACGTCACCGGCCGCGTTCGACGACGCGCTGCGAGCGGCACCCGGCGACGGCTGGGTGCGCGGGATCGGGTACCACGAGTCGATCGCCGGGCCGCTCGACCGCCGCCGCCTCGACGCCGTCGTGCCCAACCGTCCGGCGCGGGTGCAGCACCGCAGTGGTCAGCTGTGGGTGCTCAACAGCGCGGCGCTCGGCGCTCGTCGACCTCGACGTCGCCGACGGCCGGCTGTACCGCATGGACGACGTGCTGCGCGCCCGCATCGAGGGGCCGCCGCCCGACGTCGCCGGGGCCGCCGCCGAGCTGGCCGGCTACGGGATCACCGGCGTCACCGACCTCACGCCAGCGAGCGACCCGGACGAGCTGGCGCTGCTGGCCGCGGTGGCCGGTCGCGACGGGTTCCCGTTGCACGTCGCCGTGACGGGCGCACCGGCGCTCGCCGAGCTCGACGTCGGTCTGCCGCGGGGTCCGGTCAAGGTCGTCCTCGACGAGGACCGCCTGCCCCCGCTCGACGTGCTCGTCGACTGGTTCCGACGGGCCCGCGCCGCCGGTCGCCCGGTCGCCGTGCACTGCGTCACCGCGCGTCGAGCTGGTGTTCGCGCTCGCCGCGTGGGACGAGGTCGGCGCGGCGCACGGCGACCGCGTCGAGCACGCCGCGGTGGCGCCGCTGGACCTCGTCGCCGCGCTCCGCGGCCACGGCATCGCCGTCGTGACCCAGCCGTCGTTCGTCGCCGCACGCGGCGACCAGTACCTCGCCGACGTCGACGCCGCCGACCTCCCCCACCTGTGGCGCTGCCGGACCCTGCTGACGGCCGGCGTCGGCGTCGCCGCCAGCAGCGACGCGCCCTACGGCGACGCCAACCCGTGGCACGGCATGGCTGCGGCGCGCGATCGCACCGCACCGAGCGGCGCGGTCATCGGTCCCGAGGACCGGATCCCGGCCCGCCTGGCCCTCGGGCTCTACCTCGCGCCACTCGATCAGCCGTCCGGTCCACCTCGCAGCATCGAGCCCGGTGTCCCGGCCGACCTGTGCCTGCTGACCGCTCCGCTCGACGACGTGCTGCGCGAGCCGGCGGCGACGACGGTGGCCGCCACGGTCGTCGCCGGCATGGTCGTACGCTCCGGCGATGGCCGCTGACGGGACCACGATCCGCGAGCTCGCCGAGCAGCACTGGAACGGCGAGGGCGACCTCGTCCACGCCCACCATCCCGTCACCCCGGCACTCGATCGGGCGGCCGAGGAGATCGCGCCCGGCATCCTCACGATGATCTCGATCGCCTCGGTGAACGCCATCGACACCGGCGACGGCCTGGCGATGCTGGACACCGGCGGGCAGTTCGACAGCGACCACGTCTACGACCAGGTGCGGGCGTGGCGGCCGCAGGACCCGGTGCGGGCCGCCGTCTACAGCCACCACCACATCGACCACGTCTTCGGCACCCGCCGCTTCGAGGCCGAGGCCGCCGAGCGGGGCTGGCCGACGCCCGTCGTGTACGCCCACGAGGAGGTGCCGGAGAACTTCCGGCGCTACGAGCGCACGCTCGGATGGAACACGGCGATCAACAAGCGCCAGTTCGCCCTGCCGGTCGACCGGTTCGAATGGCCGGCGACCTACCGCTACCCGGACGTCACCTACCGCGACCACTTGACGTTCACCCAGGGCGACGTGACGTTCGAGCTGCACCACGCCCGCGGCGAGACCGACGACGCCACGTGGACGTTCAGCCCCGAGCTGCGCATCCTGCACCCCGGCGACCTGTTCATCTGGGCCGTGCCCAACGCCGGCAACCCGCAGAAGGTGCAGCGCTTCGCCAGCGACTGGGCGACCGCGCTGCGGGAGATGGCCGGCTGCGGCGCCGAGATCATGCTGTGCGGCCACGGGCTGCCGATCTTCGGCGCCGACCGCGTCCGCCAGGCGCTCACCGACACGGCCGAGGTGCTCGACACGATCGAGACCCAGACCGTTGGCGCTCATGAACGACGGCGTCCCGCTCGACCGCGTGCTGCACGCGGTCGAGATCCCCGAACGCCTGCGGGAGCTGCCGTACCTGCAGCCGGTGTACGACCACCCGCAGTTCCTCGTGCGCAACGTGTGGCGCCGCTACGGCGGGTGGTACGACGGCGAGCCCGACAACCTGCTGCCGGCGCCGCGTGCCGAGCAGGCGCGGGAGTGGGTGACGCTCGCCGGCGGGTTGGAGAACGTGTTGGCGCGGGCCCGCGAGCTGGCCGCCGCCGGCGATCACCGCCTGGCGTGCCACCTCGTCGAGTTCGCCGTGCTGTTCGACCCGGCGTCGAGCGAGGCCCACGAGGTGCGGGCCGAGGTGTACGCGGCGCGCAGCGCCGAGCAGGTGTCGTCGATGGCCCGCAACATCCTCGGCCACGCCGCCCACGCCAGCCGCCAGGGCAAGCGCGACCTCGCCGGCGACTACGACGGCTGACGGCTGAAGCCCCCCGAACTGTTCAGCGTGGCGGACGAATCCCGTCCGCCACGCTGAACAGTTCGGGATCTCCGGATCAGACCGGCGGGGGGACCTCGGTGATCACGCCCTGGGCCTCGAGGGCGGCGATCTGCTCGTCGGTGCAGCCCAGCTCGCGCAGGATGTCGCGGTTGTCGGCGCCGAGCGCGGGCGTGGGCCGGATCGTCACCGGCGTCTTGGCGAAGTGGACGGGCCAGCCCGGGTAGCGCTGCACGCCGACGTCGGGGTGATCCCACGAGACGATGAAGCCACGGGCCGCGAGGTGCTCGTCGAGCACGAGGTCGCGGTTGGTGAACGCCGGCACGGCGGCGATGCCGCGGGCCTGCAGCTCCTTGGCGGCGACGATCGGCGTCCGGGTCGCGGTCCAGCGCCCGAGGGCCTCGTCGATGCGATCGTGGGCGGCGGTCCGCGTCGCCAGGTCGGCACCGACGAGATCGTCGAGCTCGGGGTCGTGCAACAGGTTCATCAACGCCGCCCATGCGTCGTCGTCCGACACCGTGACGGCGACCCATGCGTCGGCGCCGTCGCCGCGGTACATCCCCTGCGGCGCGTGGTCCGCGGACCGGTTGCCGTGGCGGGCCGGGGCCTCACCGGTCGCGCTGGCGGTGAGGAACGCCTCGCCGGCGTAGGACATCAGCGTCTCGAGCTGTGACATGTCGACGTGCACGGCCTCGTCGCGCAGCTCCCGCTCCCACAGCGTCGCCAGCAGCGCGAACGCACCGTGCACGCCGCCGACGGCATCGGGGAAGGCGATGCCCACGCGCAGCGGCTCCTCGCCGATGTAGCCGGTGGCGTTGGAGAACCCGGCGTAGGCCTCGAGCATCGGGCCCCACGACGAGTGCGTCGACATCGGCCCGGTCTCGCCGTACCCGGTCATCGCCACCGAGGCGAGGCGCGGGTTCAGATCGGCCAGCCGCTCCGGCGCCACGCCGAGCGAACGGGCCCCGCGCGGCGTCATGTTGTGCATGAAGAGGTCGGCGTCGGCGATCAGCGCGTCGAGCACCGCCTTGCCCTCCACCGGCTTGGCGTCGATGCACAGGCTGCGCTTCGAGCGGTTCATCTTGTTCCACGTGCCCATGCGGTTCCATCGGCGCGCACCCGGCTCGGTCAGCGGGAAGATCTCGGCGCGGATCGCGGGAGGAGCGAGGTCGCCCCACTTCCACGGCGACTCGTCGACCGTGCCCGTCCCCGCCCCCAGGCCGCGGCTGAGCGGGTGCTCGATCTTGATGACATCGACGCCGAGGTCACCGAGCGTGCGAGCGGCCAGCGGCCCGGCCCACGCGATGCCGACCTCCAGCATGCGAGTGGCGCCGAGGTCGATCTCGGGCAGCGTGCGATCGTCGGGCTCGCCGAGGGCGACGACGAACGCGTCGGTGTCGGTGCCGAGTGCGGATGGCGCGCCGATGGGCTCCGTCGCTCCGATGTGGAACGGACGGTCGGGGCCGCGGACCGTCGGGCCGAGGTCGGGACGGGCCGCCAGCGAGCCGCGCGCCGCGATCTGGTCGGACTCCAAGACCTGTGTGTAGTCGTAGGCGATGCTCGCCGGCACCCGGTTCTCCTGCAGCGCGCTCGACGGCCTCCGCGGCGGTCTTCGTCGCCATCCACGGGGCGGCGGCGGCGTCGACCTCGTCGGCCCGCTCGAAGCGCTCGGCCGCCGCGTACAGCGAGTCGTCGGCCATCAGGTGGACGGCGTCGCACGTGATGCAGAAGTGATCCCACTGCTCGCGGCTCGCCGCGCCGACGCTGAACCACTTGCCGTCGCCGGCCTTGAACAGGCCCATCGGATGGAACGACTCGCCGAAGCGTCGACCCCAGCGACCCTTCACGCCGCCGGTGTGGGTGTACATCGTGAGCGTCCACTGGTGGCTGGCGGCGACGGACTCCATCGCGCCGACGTCGACGAGCTGGCCCTCGCCGGTTCGCGCCGCGTGCATGGCTGCGGCGGCGGCACCGATCGCCGCCCAGCAGCCGTGCTGGTAGGCCGCCCACGGTCCGCCGCCTTGCAACGGCTCGCGCCCGGGCTCCCCGGTGATGTAGGCGTAGCCACCCGACGTCCAGTCGACGAGTGGGCTGTTGCGCCAGGTCGCATAGGGCCCGGTCAGCCCGAACCCGCTGAGCACGACGTGCACGGTGCTCGGGTCGGCGGCCTCGATGCGGGCGTGGCGGGCGCGGGCGCCATCGGGGTCGCCGTCGAACGTCGAGATGACGACGTCGGCCCAACGGAAGGCGTCGTCGAGGGCGCCATCGTCGAGGACCACCGAGCGCTTGCCGGCGTCGAGGTACTCGTGGGTGGCGCTGGCCCGTTCGCCGGTGGGCGTCGTGATCCACGGCCCTCGCGACCGGTTGGGCGCGCCGCCGGACGGTTCGACGAGCACCACGTCGGCCCCGGTCGCGACGAACAAGCGACCGCAGTAGGCCCCGGCGACCGCACCAGCCAGCTCCAGCACCCTCAGATCACGCACGCGTCACGTACCCCCTGCTCCTCGCGCCCCAGCGGCGACGGTACCCCTGGCATGACAGCGATGTCAGATCGGCGGGCGGGCTGGTTTTATGGTGCCGAGATGGATCTTGGGGTCTGCGTCGCCAGCTCGATCGACGACATCGAGTACGCCGTGCTCGCCGAGGAGCTCGGGTACTCGCACCTGTGGTTCGCCGACAGCCAGATGCTGTGGTCGGACTGCTACGCCACGATGGCGCTGGCGGCGACGCGCACCGAGCGCATCAAGATCGGCACCGGCGTCGCCGTCGCCGGCACCCGCTCGTCGGCCGTGACCGCGGCGGCCCACGCGACGATCAACCGGCTGGCGCCGGGGCGGGTGTTCTGCGGCATCGGCAGCGGCAACACCGCCAACCGCGTGTTGGGCGCCAAGCCGATGCCGATCGCCGAGTTCGAGCGCTACATCGCCGAGCTGCGGCTGCTGCTCGACGGCGCCGAGGCCGAGGTGGCGTTCCGCGGCGGCAGCCGGCCGGTGCGCCACCTCATGCCGGACGCCGGCTTCGTCGGGTTCACACCGCGCATGCCCCTGTACGTCTCCGGCTTCGGGCCGCGGGCGATGGCGCTGGCGGTGCGCCACGGTGACGGGCTGGTGACGTCGGTGCCACCGACCGCCGAGGGCCTGGAACGGATGTGGGCCCGGCTCGAAGCCGCCGCCGACGAGGCCGGCACGCGGCTCGATCGAGCATCGTTCCTCACCGCCACGCTGACGACGATGGTGGTGCTGCAGCCGGGCGAGACGCTGGCGTCCGAGCGGGTGCGCCAGCAGAGCGGGGCCATGGCCATCGCCTCGCTGCACTACCAGTTCGAGCAGTGGAAGGAAGCCGGGCGGCCCGAGCGGACGCCGCGCTTCGACTTCTGGGACGACTACGTGGCGATGCTCGACGCCACCGACCCCGAGCGGCTGCACCAGCGGATCCACCAGGGGCACAACTGCTGGGTGCTCGACGAGGAGTGGCGCTTCGTGACGCCGGAGCTGATCGCCGCGACGTGCATGATCGGAACCGCCGACGAGCTGGTGGGCCGGCTCCTCGAGCTCAGCGACGCGGGGCTCGGCCAGGTGATGATCCTGCCGCCGCTCGACGTCAAGGAGGACGTGCTGCGCGAGGTCGCGGCGCAGGTCATGCCCCGAGTCACGTGATCACCCGATCGGGCAGGGTGGCTGGTTTCCAGGTGAGAAGTGGGTGAGGATGTCGGGATGGGGTGCCAAGAGCCATCGACCCGTCCCGCCCGCCGCCGACGGCGCTCGCTGCTGGCGGCTGTTGCCGTCGGCGTCCTGACCCTGACCGCGGCGGCATGCAGGGTGCCATCGCGATATGACGAGGCCACCATCATCGGCGGCCTGCAGAGCCCGTGGGACATGGCGTTCCAGCCCGACGGCTCGTTCTTCTTCACGGAACGGGTCGGCAACATCAACTGGGGCACCACCAGCGGCCAGCGCGTGGTGATCGGCAAGCCGGGCGATGTCGTCGCCGAGGGCGAGGGCGGGATGATGGGCATCGCCGTCGACCCCGACTTCGCCGGCACCCGGCGCATCTACGCGTGCTACATGACGGCCAGCGACATCCGCGTCGTGCGCTATGTGGTCGCCGGCGACAACCGCTCGCTGGACGCCGGCACGCCGATCGTCACCGGCATCGAGCGGTCGTCCAACGGCCGGCACTCCGGATGCCGCACGCGGTTCGGTCCCGACGATCACGCCCTCTACATCACGACGGGCGACGCCGCGCGGGGCACCAACCCGCAGAACCTCAACGTCCTGAACGGCAAGGTGCTGCGCGTGACCACCGACGGCACGGCCATCGACGGCAACATGATCATCAACAACGAGACGTCGAGGATCTACGCCTACGGCTTCCGCAACCCGCAGGGCATCTCGTGGCGTCCGGTCGACCACTGGCCGTTCCTCATCGAGCACGGCTCCGATCGGGACGACGAGATCACGCCGATCCAACCCGGCGCCAACGGCGGCTGGAACCCGGTGCCCGGGTACAACGAGTCGGTCCCGATGACCGACTTCAACCTCCCGAACGTGATCGGGCCGGTGTGGTCGTCTGGGTTCCCGACGATCGCCCCGTCCGGCGGCACGTTCGTGACATCGGCGCTCTGGGGCGACCGCGCCGGGCAGATGGCCCTGGCCGTCCTCAAGGGCCAGCAGCTGCGGATGATCAACATGAACCCCGGCATCGTCGAGTCCGGCGGCGCCGTGATCAGCAACCTCGGCCGCATCCGCGTCGCCGTCGAGTCGCCGTTCGACGGCCGCCTCTACGTCCTGGTCGATTCCGGGGCCGGCTCGATCGTCCAGATCACCCCGGTCATCTGACCGCCGCCGCCGCGGCCCTTTGGTCGCGAAAACCGGCTCACTCCCAGAGCGTCATCGCGACCAAGGCGAAGGCGGTTCCGTTTCGCTGAGCTCGCAACACCCATGGCGACATGGGTGCTCTGTGGACCGAGGCCGTGACCGCGCTCGCTCGCACGCAACACGGAGCGGTCGCGAGCGACCAGCTCGACACCGTCCCGGCGCGCTGGGTGCGGGACCTCGTCCGACGCGGGGTGCTCGCCCGTCGGGCTCCGGGCGTGTACGTCGTCGCAGGCTCGGTCGACAGCTGGGAGCAGCGTCTGCAGATCGCGCTCCTCGCGCTCGGACCAGAGAGCTGGGTCAGCCATGAAGCGGCCGCTCGCCTCCACGGCCTCGATCGGAGCTCGGTCGACGCCGTCGAGCTGACGGTGCTGCGGGCACGACGCGGCCGAGCGGGGCCGTGCACCGTGCACACCACGGGCGCCGTCCCGTTGATCGACCGCGTGTCCGTCGACGGGTTCCGGACGCTGTCAGCGACACGAACGATCCTCGACCTCGCCCGCGCCCGCGTGACCCCGCGTCGCCTCGAGGCAGCGATCGACAGCGCCGTCCGGCTGGGGCTCACCTCGCCGGTCGCCCTGCGCGATCGCCTCGCCGCACTCCGCGGCCCGGGCCGCTGGGGTGTGCGCCTCCTCGACGACCTGCTCGTCGTCAGTGGCGGGCACTCGATGCTCGAGCGTCGCTTCCTCGAGCTGTGCCGACGGGCGGGCCTGCCGCGCCCGTCGACCCAGGTCATCCACCGCCACGACGGCGCCACGTTCGCCCGGGTCGACTTCCTGTTCGAGCCGTACGGCGTCGTCGTCGAGGTGAGCGGCCAGCTCGGTCACTCGACCCCGCGTGACCGGGCGCGCGACGCCCAGCGTCGCAACGAGCTCCAGGACGCCGGCCGCAAGGTCTACGAGTACACGTGGACCGACGTCACGTCTCGCCAGGCGTTCGTGGAGCGCTCGCTCGAAGCCCGACTCCACGAGGCCGGCTGGGTCCGCTGACGCTTTGGTCGCGATCCAACTCTGGGAGTGAGCGCAAGAGCGCGACCAAAGCGCTCAACCCAGGCCCAGGACGTCGGTGTAGAAGGCGAGCTCGGCGTCGAGGGCGGCGCGGATGTTGGCGGCTTGGCGGAAGCCGTGGCCTTCGCCCTCGAACGTGAGGTACACGACGGGGAGGCCCTTGGCCCGCACGGCCTCGACGATGACCTCGGACTGGGCGGGCGGGACGACCTCGTCGTCGAGGCCCTGGAACACGGCGAGCGGGCGGTCGATGCCGTCGACGTGGAACAGCGGCGAGCGGGCCTCGTAGACGTCCTGGGCCTCGGGCCACGGGCCGACCAGGCCGTCGAGGTAGCGGGACTCGAACTTGTGGGTGTCGCGCGCCAGCGCGCCGAGGTCGGCGACGCCGTAGTGGCTGGCGCCGGCGGAGAACGTGTCCTGGAACGCCAGCGCGGCGAGCGTCGTGAACCCACCGGCCGAGCCGCCGCGGATGCACAGGCGCGAGCCGTCCACATCGCCCCGCGCCACGAGGAAGCGGGCGACCGCCGCGCAGTCCTCGACGTCGACGATCCCCCACTGCCCCTGCAGCAGGTCCCGGAACGCCCGGCCGTACCCGGTCGAGCCGCGGTGGTTGACGTCGACGACGGCGAAGCCGCGCGTCGTCCAGAACTGGTAGCCCAGGTTGAGGCCGACCCGAGCCGCCGCCGTCGGGCCGCCGTGGATGACCACGATCAGCGGTGGGCGGGCGCCGTCGGGACCGCTGCAGTCCGGGTTGCGCGGGTGGTAGAGCAGGGCGTGGGCGACGCCGTCGCCGGTCGGGAACTCGACCGGCTCGGGCACCGACCACCACGAGTCGTCGAGCCCCAGGTCGCGCTCGGCCACGACCGTGTGGACGATGGCCCCACCGTCGACGAGCTCGACGGCGGCGCCGTGCAGCTCGGTCGTCGGCGTCGCCGCCACGAGCAGCAGCGACGCGCCGTGCCCGGCGACGGTGGCGACCTGCGTGAACGGCAGCTCCAGCGGCGTCACGGTGCCGTCGGCCTCGCGCACGGCCAGCCGGTGGAGCCCGTCCTCGGTGAAGCGGAACGCGACCCGGCCGCCGTCGAGGAACGCGAAGCACGACTCGCCGAAGACCCAGTTGGGGAAGCCGACGTCGCGACCGATGTCGACCGTCGCCTCGACGCCGCCGTCGGCCGTCCAGCGGTACAGGCTCCAGAAGCCGGTCCGATCGCCGCTGAACCACAACGACCCGTCCGGTGCCCATGCCGCCTGGCAGATCGACTCCCGCGCCTCGCCGCCGGCGACCACGGTGCGGCTCACGCCGTCGGAGACGACGAGGCGGGTGGCATCCCACGGCATGTCGGGGTGGTCCCACTCGATCCAGCACCACGCCGATCCGTCGGGCGACCACCGCGGGCAGGCGACGAAGTCGGGACCGGCGACGACGACCGAGGGCTCGGAGGGCTCATCGGCCGGCAGGCGGACGATCGTGTTGACGACGTCGTCACCGGTGTGGTCCTCGCGCACGCACAGGATCGTCGAGCCGTCCGGGGAGACGTCGCCATCGGCGTAGCGGAGACCCCTGGCCACCGCTGGCTCCGGCGTCAACGCGACCGGCGGGCCGTCGTCCGGCCCGAGCCGGTGCAGGCGCTGGCTGGCCCAGTCCGCGAACCACAGCACGCCGTCGCGCACCCACCACGCGCCGCCGCCGTACTCGTGCACGCTCGTGCGGGCGCTCCACGGCGGGCCGAGCACCTCGGTGGGCGTGCCATCCGGCGCCCCGCCGCAGCACGGCGATGCGGCCACCCTCGTCGGGGCGGCCCTCCGACCACCACACATCGTCGCCGTCGGGGGCCAGCGCCCCGATCACGCGCGCCGCCCGCACCACGAGCTCGCTCGTCACGGGGGTCGGCCAAGCACCGTATGGACGTGTCGACATGGCACGGAGGGTACGGCGGCGCCAGAATCGGCACATGACAGAACCGAGCCGGTCCGGCCGCGCCACCAACGGCGCCTGTGAGCTCCACTGGGACGCCTTCGGGGATCCGGCCAACCCGACGCTGCTGCTGATCAACGGGCTGGGCAGCCAGTCGATCAACTTCAAGGACGCCTGGTGCTCGCTGTTCGCCGGCGCGCGGGCTGCAGGTCATCCGCTTCGACAACCGAGACGTCGGCCTGTCGACGTCGTTCGCCGACGCCCCTGTCAACGAGCACGGCGCCGCCTACCTCCTGCACGACATGTCCGACGACGCCTTCGCCGTGCTCGACGCCAACGGCGTCGAGCAGGCCCACATCATGGGCCTGTCGATGGGCGGGATGATCGTGCAGACGATGGCCATCGAGCACCCCGAGCGGGTGCTGTCGATGACGTCGGTGATGTCCACGACGGGCGAGCCGGACTACATGAAGTCGAGCCCCGAGGCGCTGGCCCTGCTGACCGGCACCCCGCCGACCGATCGCGACTCGGCGATCCAGCGCCAGGTCGACGGCCTGCGCGTGTTCGGCAGCCCCGCGCCCTACGCCGACGAGGACCGCTGGCGCGCCGATGCCGCAGCAGCCTTCGACCGGGCGTTCCGGCCTGATGGGATCGCCCGCCAGATGTACGCCATCGGGGCGTCCGGGTCGCGCGCCGACGGCCTGCGCGAGCTCACGGTGCCGACGCTCGTCATCCACGGCTCGGCCGACGCCCTGATCGACCCGATCGGCGGCCGCCGCACGGCCGAGCTGATCCCCGGCGCCCGCTTCGAGCTGATCGAGGGGATGGGCCACGACTACCCGCCGCAGCTCTGGGAGCGCTGGGTCGACCTCGTCGTCGGCCACGCCCTCGGCGCCACCCACGCATGAGCGCGGACCCTTCGCTCGCTCGGCTCACCCACGACGTCGACTTCCTCGGCATCCGCATCCCCGAAGGCGCCGGCCCGGCGATCCTGCCCGTGACCGCCGCGCTGTGCACCCCGTTCGGCTTCCTCTACGGCGGCTGCGGGATCGCCGCCTGCGCCGTCGCGGCCGAAGCGGTCACCGGTCGCCCGCTGGTGTGGATCACCACGCAGTACGTCGCCAACGCCAAGCCCGGTGACACCGTCGAGCTGGCCGTCGACGTCGTCGTCCACGCTCGCGCCACGAGCCAGACCCACGTCCACGGCACGGTCGACGGCCGCACCGTGCTGCACGCGACCACCGCCCACACCGAGCGCCCGGACGGCGACGTCCACTGGTGGGGCGAGATGCCGACGGTCTCGCCGCCCGAGTCCGGAGACCCGTTCGTGCTCCCGTGGCAACACGTCACCGAGGGCTCGTTCGTCGACCGCATGGAGCGCTTCCTCGTCCCCGAGCTCCCCGACCTCGTGCCGCAGGGGCGGGCGGCCATGTGGGTGCGCGTCCCCGGATGGCCGATCGGCTCGCCGGCGTCGCAGGGCTTCGTCGCCGACATCATCCCGATGGTCCTCGGCCTGGCGCTCGGGCAGGGTCCCGGTGGCACGAGCCTCGACAACACGGTGCGGATCGTGCTCGCCGACCCGACCGACGACTGGATCCTGCTCGACATCGAGGCCGAGGGCGTCAACCGCTCGATCGGCTGCGGTCGGGTCCGGCTGTGGCGACGCGACGGCACGCTCATCGGCGTCGGGACGCAGTCGGCGATCGTGCGCACCACCCACCACCCGACCTACGAGCCGGCGCCGCCCGCGTAGCGTGCACGCCGTGCGCGTCACCGAGATCGACCACGTCGTCTTCAACGTCACGGACGCCGAGAAGTCCATCGCCTGGTGGCACGACCTGCTCGGCCTGGAACCGGTGCGCCTCGAGGAGTGGCGGCGGGGCGAGGTGCCGTTCGCGTCCGTGCGCATCAACGACGGCACGATCCTCGACCTCTTCGTGCTCGCCCGGACGGGCGAGAACGTCGACCACATCGCCATCCACGTGACCGACGTCGACCTGGACGAGCTCGCGGCGACGGGGACGTTCGACGTCGCCCGCGGCCCGCTCGACGTGTTCGGCGCACGCGGCCAGGGCCGCGGCCTGTACGTGCGCGACCCGGATGGCAACGTGGTCGAGCTGCGCACCTACCCTGCCTGACCTGATCCACCAAGGGGGACCATTGGACACGTTCAAGGGCAAGCTCGCCGTCGTCACGGGCGGCGGCACCGGCATGGGTCGCGAGCTGACCCGTCAGCTCGCCGCCGAGGGCTGCCACGTCGCCATCTGCGACGTGTCGGACACCAACATGGCCGACACCATCGCGGCGTGCGAGGTCGACTCGCCCGGCGTGAAGGTCACGTCGTTCGTCGCCGACGTGTCGCAGGAGGCGGACCTGATCGCCTTCCGCGATCACGTCCTCACCAGCCACGACACCGATCACATCGACCTGCTCTTCAACAACGCCGGGATCGGCGGCGGCGGCAGCGTGCTGAACGACCCGCGCGAGGAGTGGGAGCAGGTGTTCAACGTGTGCTGGGGCGGCGTCTACTACGGCGTGCGGACCTTCCTGCCGCTGCTCGTCAAGAGCCAGGAGGGGCGCATCGTCAACACGAGCAGCGTCAACGGCTTCTGGGCCTTCATCGGCCCGGAGAACTCGCACACCGCGTACAGCGCGGCGAAGTTCGCGGTGAAGGGCTTCAGCGAAGCCCTGATCACCGACCTCCGCCTGACCGCGCCGAACGTCGGCGTCTCGGTCGTCATGCCAGGCCACATCGGGACGTCGATCGTCTTCAACTCCGGCTCGTACCTCGGGCGCGACCCCAAGGAGCTCGACGAGGAGCAGGTCGCCCAGATCCGCGAGCGCTTCTCGGGACGCGGCCTGGACCTTTCGAGTGCTTCCGACGAGGACCTGCGCAACGTGATGGTGGCGATGGCCGAGGGCTTCCGGGACAACGCCCCGACGACGGCCGCCCAGGCGGCGACGATCATCCTCGACGGCGTGCGCAACGGCGAGTGGCGGATCCTCGTCGGCGACGACGCCCACATCCTCGACGAGGCGGTGCGGGCCGACCCCGAGCACGCCTACGAGCCAGCGTTCCTCGAGGCGCTGCGGGCCAAGGGCGTGTTCGCCGCCATGCCACAGTCGCAGGCCGCCGCCCAGGATTGAGCGCCGTCTGAGCCCGGCTACTACTGGCCGAGCGGGCCGACGGGATCGGCGATCGCCACCGCCTCGAGCGGCGCGTCGGCCGGGCTGCCCTTGAGCCGGCGCGCCGGGCCGGCGATCACCCATCCGCTCGTCACGAGCAGCAGCATCAGCCCTGCGGCCACCGTGTAGGCGGCGGTCCGACCGAACGCCTCGTAGACGGTGCCGGCGATCAGGGCGGTGACGCCGGCGAGCAGGGTCTGGGCCCCGCCGAGGAGGCCCTGGGCCCCGGCTTGGCGAGCGGCCGGCACCACCATCCCGGCCGCCACGCCGGTGCTCGACACGGTCAGGCCGTCGTTGACGGAGTGCACCATCGCCACCGCGAACATGGCCACGCCGGTCGGGACGAGACCGTAGGTGAACATGAACACGGCGCCGGCCACGAGCCCGAACGCGCCGACGCGGAACGGGCCGACGCGCTGGGCCAGGCGGCCGCCGACGGCGCCGAAGATGACGAGCGGCAAGGCGAACAGGGTGATGCCGAGGTTGGCGATCCAGTCGGCGGTGTCGAGGTCGTCGAGGGCGACGGACCACAGCGCGTCGAACGACCCGATCATCACCCACACCGCGCAGCCCATCAGGAGCGCGCCGAGGTACGGGCGGATGCGCAGCAGGTCGAACGCCAGGCGCTGCGACGACACCGGCGCGTCGGCGTCGTCGGCGATGCGGGCCGAGCTGCGGATCACGAACGGGAGGGCGACGAGGATCGCCCCGGCGATGACGAGGAACGGCACGGGGATGCCGAAGTGGCCGACGAGGAGTGCGGCCACCGCTGGTCCGGCGGCGAAGCCGGCCACGTCGGCGGCGAGCAGGCGGCCCAGGTTGTGGCCGATGCGGTCGGGGTCGGCGAGGATCACGATGCGGCGCACGGCCGGGACCGCCATCCCGACGCCGACGCCCATCACGAAGCGCCCCAGCATCAGCGGCAGGAACGACCGCGAGGCGGCGAGCATCAACAGGCCGGCGACGTTGACGCCGATCCCGATGAGGACGAGCCGCCGGGCGTGGCCGCGATCGGCGAGCGGGGCGATCAGGACCTGGGCCAGGAAGCCGGCGAAGAACCCGATGCCGATCACGGCGCCGAGCGCCCCCTCGTTGACCCCGTACTCGTCACGGATGTCGTCGAGCATCGAGAACAGCGCGCCGTAGCCCATCGCCAGCAGGGCCAGCACCAGCCCGAACGTCACGAGGACCGCGTTGGAGCGGGCTTCCGACGACGTGCTCACGGCCCGGCAGGGTAGGCCACCCCTGGCCCGACCCCGACGGGCGTTCCCCCGTTGTCGGCGTGACGGGCGGCGAGGGCGCGCCCGGTGGCGGCGATGGCGGCGCGGAGGTCGGGCGGATCGATCACCTCGAGGGCCTGGCCGACCCGGAGCAGTTCGTCGTGGGCGACCTCCAACGACTCGGAGTGGATCGTCACGGCGCGGCGTCCATCGGGTCCTGGCGGGCCGGCGCTGTCGATCGCCTGCTGGCCCGACGGTTCGGGGAGGGCGTGGCGCAGGAGCCGCATCCGGTCACCATCGACGAGGGCGTGGACGACGTAGCGACGCAGGTCGCGGTCGAAGGACCGACCAGCGTCGGCCCACGTCGTCGCCAGGTCGAAGTCGGGCGGCCGCACGGCGGGCTCGTCGCGCGCGGTGACGCCGCGCACGCGGCTGACGCGGAACGTCCTGATGCCGTCGGGCCGGCGGGCGTGGGCGACCAGGTACCAGATGCTCCCCTTGAGCACGAGGCCGAGCGGATCGAGACGGCGGTGGACGAGCCGATCGGCGCGCCGGTAGCGGATGTCGACCCGCCGGCCGTCCCACAGCGCGGCGGCGAGGGCGGCCAGCGCGGGCACCGGTTCCGGCGCCTGGAACCAGCCGGGCACGTCGACCAGGAAGCGCTCGCGGAGCCGGGCCGAGCGAGCCCGCAGCTCGGGCGGCAGGGCGGCGTCGACCTTGGACTGGGCGGCGACGAGGACCGCCCCGAGCCCGAGGTCGGCGGCCGCGCCGGGCAGGCCGGAGAGGGCGAGCGCCGTGACCTCCGGGCCGGTCAGCCCGGTCAGCCTCGTCTCGTAGCCGCCGACCAGCTCGATGCCGCCGCCGGGTCCGCTCTCGCCGTAGATCGGGACGCCGGACGCGCTGAGCGCCTCGACGTCGCGGTACACGGTGCGCACCGACACCTCGAGCTCGGCGGCCAGGTCGCCGGCCGTGGTGCGGCCGCGTCGCTGCAGCAGGAGCAGCAGCTGGACGAGGCGGCTGGCACGCACGCGCGCATCGTACGGGCGATCACTGACAGAAGATGTCAGTGATCGTCATGCACGATGGACGCATGATCACCTTCGCCGAGCTGCGCACCACCGCCCCCGACATCGCCGACCCGATCGCCGCCCGCCTGGAGAAGTCCGTGCTGGGGATGCTCGGCACGATCCGCCGTGACGGCTCGCCACGGGTCAGCCCGATCGAGGTCGCCTTCCACGAACGCCGGCTGTTCGTCGGGAATGATGCCGGGATCGACGAAGTCCCGCGACGTCGAGCGCGACGCGCGGATCTCGTTGGTCACGGCGCTCGCCGACAAGGACGACCTCGCCGGCGAGGGCAAGCTCTTCGGCGTCGCCGATCGCGTCACCGACGTCGAGCTGGCGGCGCAGATCATCGGCCAGCACGCCACCGACGGTGGCTACGACCCCGAGGCGCTGATCGGGTCGCCGCTGTACGAGATCCTCGTCGGCGGGGCGGCGTGGCAGTTCGTCGAGGGCGACGCCTTCGTGACCCGCTCGTGGGACGCGGCCAACGGACTCCGGCTGCGCCGCCGAGAGGGTGCCACCGGCGACGTGGTCGACGCCTGACCCATCCGAGGGTTTCACCGCATCCGAGGGTTTCGTGCGGGGCCCTCCCGCACGAAACCCTCGGATGCACCCAAACCCTCGGATGGGGCTAGGGCGACAGGCGGGTGAGGAGGTCGCGGAGGGCGACGAGCTCGGCGCTGGAGAGGTCGGACGTCAGCTCGGTGGCGGCCTCGCGCCGGCGGGTCCGCAGGTCGTCCAGCAGCTCGAACCCGGCTGGCGTGACGGCGACGTCGACGGCGCGCCGGTCGGTGGGATCGGCTCGGCGCTCGACCAGGCCCCGCTCGACGAGCTCGTCGACCACCGACGTGGTCGAGCGACGGGCGATGCCGAGCCGGTCGGCGAGCTCGCTCATCCGGACCGCGCCGTCGCAGCGGGCCAACGTTCGCAGCGCGCGCAGCTGGCCCCACGTGATCCCGCGCGGCCCGAGGTCGCGGTTGGCGTGGCGCCGGATGCGCCGCGCCGCGGCACCGATGAGATCGACGACCTCCGCGCTGGTCTCGGATCGGGGCGCCATCGCGCTCACGGCACCGCGCTCGGGAATACGACGGCCATGTAGTGAGTTTAACTCATCATGAGATCACCTCATCACTACTGAGCTCCGTCGAAAGGGCCCCCACTGCATGCCACACAACCTCCGCTCCTTCTCCCAAGACCGCACCGTCGTCGACCACCGGCTGAAGAGCGACACGCTCCGCCGCGTCGCCGCCTTCGCCAAGCCCTACCGCGGCGCGCTCGCCGTCTTCCTCCTGCTCATCGTCATCGACACGATCGCCGGCGCGGCGACCCCGCTGATCTTCAAGGCGATCATCGACCAGGGCATCGAGCAGGGCCGCACCGGCCTCGTCGTCGGCCTGGCCGGGCTCGTCGCCGGACTCGCCGTCCTGTCGGGCATCAACGGCCTCGCCCAGCGCTGGTTCTCGGCCCGCATCGGCGAGGGCCTCATCCGCGACCTGCGCACGCAGGTCTTCGATCACGTCCAGCGGATGCCGATCGGCTTCTTCAGCCGGGCCCAGACGGGCGCCCTCGTCTCCCGGCTGAACAGCGACGTGCAGGGCGCCCAGCAGGCGTTCACGTCGACGCTCTCCAGCGTCGTCGGCAACGTCCTCGCCGTCGTCACCACGCTCGCCGCGATGTTCGTGCTGTCGTGGCAGATCACGCTGCTGTCGCTGGCCCTGCTGCCCCTCTTCGTCCTCCCGGCTCGCTGGACGGGCAAGCGGCTGGCCGAGATCACCCGCGAGAAGTACCGCCTCAACGGCGAGATGGGCCAGATGATGACCGAGCGGTTCAACGTCTCGGGCGCCCTCCTCGTCAAGCTGTTCGGCCGGCCGGAGACCGAATCCGACGCCTTCTCGAACCGCGCCGGCCGGGTCCGCGACATCGGCGTCACGTCGGCCATGTACTCCCGGGTCGTGATGACCGCCCTCGGCCTGCTGGCGTCCCTCGCCACCGCCCTCGTCTACGGCGTCGGTGGGGCGATGGCGATCTCCGGCTCGCTCGGCATCGGCACGCTCGTCGCCCTCACCGCCTACCTCAACCGCCTCTACGGACCGCTCACGTCGCTCTCCAACGTGCAGGTCGACGTGATGACGACGCTCGTGAGCTTCGAGCGCGTGCTCGAGGTGCTCGACCTGCAGCCGACGATCGTCGACGCCGCCGACCCGACGGCGCTCCCTCGCGGGCCCGTCGCCGTCGAGCTCGAGGACGTCCGCTTCCGCTACCCGACGGCTGCCGAGGTCTCGCTGGCCTCGCTGGAGGGCGTCGCCCGCCTCGACGAGAACGTCCCCGACGAGGTCCTCCACGGCGTGTCGCTGCGGGTCGAGCCCGGCCACACGCTGGCGCTCGTCGGTCCGTCCGGTGCCGGCAAGTCGACGATCGCCGGGCTCGTGTCCCGGCTGTACGACCCCACCGGCGGGGCGGTGCGCGTGGGCGGCGTCGACCTGCGCGACTCCACGCTGGCCGACGTCCGCGACACCGTCGGCGTCGTCGCCCAGGACGTCCACATGTTCCACGACACGCTGCGCGCCAACCTGGCGTATGCCAAGCCCGGCGCCACCGATGCCGAGATCGAGGCCGCCCTGCGCGCCGCCGAGGTCTGGGATGTCGTCGCCCGCATGCCCGACGGCATCGACACCGTCGTCGGCGACCGCGGCCACCGCATGTCCGGGGGCGAGAAGCAGCGCATCGCCATCGCCCGCCTGCTCCTCAAGGACCCCGGCGTCGTGATCCTCGACGAGGCGACCGCCCACCTGGACGCCGGCTCGGAGGCCGCCGTGCAGGCCGCCCTCGCCACCGCGCTGGCCGACCGCACGTCGATCGTCATCGCCCATCGCCTGGCGACGGTGCGGGCGGCCGACGAGATCGCCGTCATCGACGATGGCCGGGTCGTCGAGCGCGGCACCCACGACGAGCTGGTCGCGCAAGGCGGGCTGTACGCCATGCTGAGCCGAACCCAGTTCGCCGACAGCCCGCAGCTGGCCGCCTGACCGATACCGTCGAGGGGTGCCTGCGAAGAACGTGGACTGGGGCGAGGACGAGCGACGGCTGACGGACACGGTCAGCGTGCTCGTCGGCCCGGCCAACGGGGCCTACCCATCGGGCAACTCGCTGCTCGTGCGCGGTGCCGGCGAGTCGCTGATCATCGACCCCTCGGTCACCGTCGTCGAGCGCGGCGGCGCGCCGGTGCCCGTGGACGCTGTGGTCAACAGCCACAGCCACGAGGACCACCTCGCCGGCAACGGCTTGTTCGCCGACGCGCGCATCCACATCCATGACGAGGACCTCCTCGGCGCCCACAGCCTGCAGGGCCTGATGGACGTCTACGGGATGCCGATCGACCACCCGTTCGCGACGACGATCCTGGAGGAGTTCCACTACGCCCCCCGGCCCGACGCCGAGGGGTTCAAGGACGGCCACGTCTTCGATCTCGGCGGTGGGACCACGGTCGAGGCCGTCCACCTGCCCGGCCACACGCGGGGCCACAGCGGCTTCCGCGCCGGCGACGTGTTCTTCCTCTCCGACATCGACCTCACGGGCTTCGGCCCGTACTACGGCGACGTGTGGAGCGACCTCGAGGACTTCGAGGCGTCGCTGATGCGGGTGCGGGACGAAGACGCCCGCTTCTACGTCACGTATCACCACAAGGGGATCATCGAGGGCCGCGACGAGTTCGTGCGCCTGCTCGACGGGTTCGAGGCCGTGATCCCCCGGCGCCACGCCGCGATGCTCGAGTACCTCGTCGAGCCGCGGACGCTCGAGGACATGACGGCCCACCGCTTCGTGTACCGCCCGCACGTCGAGCACTCCTTCGCCGACACCGTCGAGCGGCGCACCGCCGAGCTCCACGTGAAGCGCATGCTGGCCCGCGGCGAGGCCGTCGAGGTCGAGCCGGGCCGCTTCCAGGCCGTGACCTGATGACGACGTTCGACGAGCTCGGGCTGCGACCCGAGCTGCTGGCCGCGGTGACCGCCCTCGGCTACGAGGAGGCGACGCCGATCCAGCGCGACGCCATGCCCGAGGTGCTCGCCGGCCGCGACGTGCTCGGCCAGGCCGCCACCGGCACCGGCAAGACGGCGGCGTTCGCGCTGCCGGCGCTGCAGATGATCGACGGCCCGGCGGGCGCGCCGATCGCCCTGGTCCTCGTCCCCACCCGGGAGCTGGCGGTCCAGGTGTCCGAGGCGATCTGGCGGTACGGACGCGACCTCGGCGCGAAGGTCGTCCCGGTCTACGGCGGCCAGCCGATCGGGCGTCAGCTCGGCGCCCTGCGCGACGGCGTGCACGTCGTCGTGGCCACCCCGGGCCGGGCGATCGATCACATCAACCGCGGCACGCTGGCGCTCGACGCCGTGCGCCTGGTGGTGCTCGACGAGGCCGACGAGATGCTCGACATGGGCTTCGCCGAGGACATCGAGGCGATCCTGACGGCCACCCCCGAGCACCGCCAGACGGTCCTGTTCTCGGCGACGATCCCGTCGCGCGTCGACCGCATCGCCCGCCGCTACATGCGCGATCCCGTCCGCATCGAGATCGCCCGAACCGCGGCCGACGCCGACGCCCCGCGGTTGATCACCGAGCGGGCCTACGTCGTGACACGGGCGCACAAGGCGGCCGCCCTCGGACGCATCCTCGACGTCGAGGAACCGGCAGCGGCGATCGTGTTCTGCCGCACCCGCACCGAGGTCGACGAGCTCACCGAGACGCTCAACGCACGCGGCTACCGCGCCGAGGCGCTGCACGGCGGGATGAACCAGGAGGGCCGGGACCGCGTCATGAGCCGGCTGCGCAACGGCACGGCCGAGCTGCTCATCGCCACCGATGTCGCGGCGCGTGGCCTCGACGTCGACATCCTCACCCACGTCGTGAACTACGACGTCCCCTCGGCACCGGACGCCTACGTCCATCGCATCGGCCGCGTCGGGCGGGCCGGTCGCGCCGGTGTCGCCATCACCCTCGCCGAGCCTCGCGAGCTGCGGTTGCTGCAGAACATCGAGCGGGCGACGAAGCGCAGCGTGCCCGTCGAGCAGGTGCCGTCGGTGGCCGAGCTCCGCGCCCGCCAGCTGGCGGTGACGACCGATGCCGTGCGGGTGGCCGTGGGCGCCGAGGACCTGCACCGCTTCGATGCCGTGCTCGACGAGCTGACGACCGACGGCGACGTCCGTGACGTCGCCCGCGCCGCCCTCAAGGTCGCCCACGAAGCGCGCACCTCCGAGGCCGACGAGGTCGAGATCCCGGCGTTCGTGCCACGCGACCAGCGCTCGGCCCGCCCCGACCGCGGCGAGCGGCGCCCTGCCCCCGGCAAGCCCGGCGGCCGCTTCCAGGGCCCGGGCACGAAGACGCGCCTGTTCATCAACCTCGGTCGGCGCGACAAGATCCGCCCTGGTGACCTCGTCGGCGCGATCGCCAACGAGTCCGACCTCACCGGCAAGGACATCGGGCCGATCAACGTCGCCGACAACTTCTCGACCGTCGACGTGCCGGCGGCGGCGGCCGACGCCGTGATCGCCGCCATCAAGCAGACGACGATCCGCGGCAAGCGGGCGTCGATCCGCCGCGACCGCAACCAGAGCTGAGACGCCCGTAGCGTTGTCATCGTGACCACCCCGGTCCCGTCGATCGAGCCCCAGAAGCCGTCGCTCGCCGAGCCGTTCGCTCCCCTGCTCGTCGTCGCCGGGATGCTGGCGGCGATGTGGGCCATCGAGATCATCGACCTGCTGCCCGGCGCCGACCTCGACACCTGGGGCATCCGGCCGCGCACGCTGCGCGGGCTCGTCGGGATCCCGCTGGCCCCGTTCCTGCACTCCGGCCTCTCCCACCTGATCGCCAACACGATCCCGTTCGCCGTGCTCGGCGCGGTCGTCGCCCTCAGCGGCGTCGCCCGCTTCGTCGAGGTGACGGTGACGATCGTCGTCGTCAGTGGCCTCGGCACCTGGCTGTTCGGCACCAGCGGCACCATCCACCTGGGGGCCAGCGGGCTCGTCTTCGGCTACCTCACGTACCTCATCGCCCGTGGCTTCTTCGCCTCCAAGCCGCTGTGGATCCTCGGCGGCATCGTCGTCGGGCTCCTGTACGGCGGGCTGCTGTGGGGTCTGCTGCCGCGCCCCGGGATCTCCTTCACCGGCCACCTGTTCGGGGCCGCCGGCGGCGTGCTGGCGGCATTCGCCTTGCACGGCAAGCACACGCGCGAGGAAGAGTTGGTCGATGGTGCGCAACCCCGCCTCGGCCCGTGATGTCTGGCGCCGCCTCGAGCTCGTCCACAGCGTCAGCTACTTCGCGCCGGAGGCGATCGGCGCGCTGACGGCGATCGGCTACAAGGGCTTCTGGATGGGCTACTTCGCCGGCCGCGCCGCGCCGCTGGGAGCGGCCGGACCGCAGCTCGTGGGCGCCCTCTTCTACAACTTCACGTCCGACCGCGTGGCCCGGGCACTGCCCGAGGCGTGGTCGATCGCCGGGCCCGACGCCGCGCTGGTTGCCCGCGCCGACGGCGCTCGCGCCGCACTCCAGCGAGCGCTCGCTGACATCGACCCGACGGCGATCGAGGAGGCCGCCGCGCTGGCGGCCACCGCCGCCCGCAGCGCGATCCCCGATGGTCGGGCCCTCTACGCCGCCAACGCCGCGCTGGCGTGGCCGCGCGCTCCGCTCGACGTGCTGTGGCACGCGGCCACGCTGCTGCGCGAGCACCGCGGCGACGGACACGTGGCGCTGCTCACGGCCAGCGGGCTCTCCGGACGGGAGTGCAACGTGTTCCAGTCGGCGGCCGGCAACGTGCCCCGATCGATGATCGAGCGGGCGCGCGACTACGACGACGCCGAGTGGCAGGCAGTGGTCGGCACGCTCGCCGACCGTGGCCTGATGACGACCGACGGCGCGCTCGACGGCGGCCGGCGCAGCCGTGCGCCAGGAGCTCGAGGACCGCACCGACGAGCTGGCCCTCGCCGGCTACGGGGGCCTCGACGACGACGAGCTGGCCCGGCTGACCGAGCTGCTCACCCCGATCGCCGCCGCCGTCGTCGCCACCGGCGAGATCCCGGCCGCCACCCCGATGGGTCCGACCCTCGGCGCCTGACGTCAGCCGGCGAACGGGCGCAGCCGGCCGGCGTGGTCGTGCAGCGCGGTCGCCCGTTCGACGACCTCCACATCTGGCCGGTCGATCAGGTCGACGAGCACCGCGTCGGTGACCCACAGCTCGGCGCAGTGGAGGGTGTCGACGATGCGCGCGGCACGCACCTCGGACGGCTCGATCACGCCGGCGCCGCGCAGGCACAGCTCCCACGCGTGGCGGTCGTCCTCGGCGACCACCGGCAGCTTGCCGCGCAGCAGGAACCCCGACGTCACGACGTTGGTGCGGGTCACCTCGTGGTCGATGGCGTCGGCGAGGCGGCGGGTCACGACGTCGGCGAGGCCCATGCCGGTCGCGTTGCCGTGCGACGCCGGGGTCAGCTCGTGGCAGGCGATCATGCCGATGCGCGGCGTCGGCGGGTCGATCTCGCCGGCGATCATCGTGCGCCCGATGACGTTGGTGTCGAGGCCGACGCCGCTGATGTCCTTGCCCATCCGGTCGATCAGCAGCACGTCGAGGTCGTCGACGGGCAGGCGGGCGGCGTGGGCTCGGGCGACGTCGAGCAGCGCCAGCTCGGCGGTCGGGATCTCGGCCGCCGGGATGGCCTGCACGCACATCGTCTGATCGAGGGCGTTCTCGACGATCGCCACGCCGAGGACGATGTTGGCGTTGGCGAGCACGTGCTCGGCGACGCGCGGCATCAGCTCGCGCAGGCCGCGGGTGCCGTGGGCGTGCAGCGCCTCGGCCTGGACCCGCTTGCCGAGGCCGATCGCCGTCATCTTCATCAGCCCGCTCTCGTACGGGCCGTGGAAGTCGGTGTGCTGCTTGACGCGGTTGACGACGATCGTCGCCGCCGCCGCTGCGGCGTGGGCGTCGGTCACGATCGGCACCGGCAGGTCGTGGTCGCCGGCCACCGCCACGACGTCCATGGACGACCGCACGGCGCAGTCCTCCCAGCCGTCGGCGAAGCCGTAGGCGGCGAGCACGTCGCGCTGGCCCTGGGCGGTGGCGCCGCCGTGGCTCCCCATGGCGGGGACGAGGAACGGCGTCGCGCCCTGGGCCCGGACCCACGCGACGACCCGGCCGACCACGGTGGTGAGGTCGGTGATGCCGCGGGACCCGATGGTGATCGCCACCTCGCTGCCCGGCGCGAGGCTGACGCCGCACTCGGCGAGCGTGCGGTCGGTCTCGCCGGCGACGTCGGCGAGCACCGGCTCGTCGAGCCGGATCCGCACCCGGTGGAACAGGACGTCGTCGCTCATGCAGCGAGCTTCCAGGCGTAGTCGAGGGCGTGGCGCAGCGAGTCGGTGAAGGCGACGCCCTGCCATGCGATGTCGAACGCCGTGCCGTGGTCGACGGACGTGCGGATGATCGGCAGCCCGAGCGTGACGTTGACCCCGGTGTCGAACGCCAGCAGCTTCATCGGACCGTGGCCCTGGTCGTGGTACATGCACACGATGGCGTCGTAGCGACCGCGGTGCACGGCCTGGTGGAAGACGGTGTCGGCCGGGTGCGGCCCGGTGGCGTCGATGCCGGCGGCGCGGGCCTGCTCGATCGCCGGCGTGATCTGCTCGATGTCCTCGACCCCGAACAGCCCGTGCTCGCCGGCGTGCGGGTTGAGCCCGCAGATCGCGATGCGCGGCACGTCGAGGAACCGGCGCAGGGTGCCGTCGGTCAGCTCGATCACGTCCAGCACCCGTTGCGGTTGCACCCGCTCGATCGCCTCGCGCAACGAGCAGTGGGTGCTGACGTGGGTGACGGCCAGCGAGCCGCCGTCGGCGAGCGCGGCCGTCAGCATCATCGTCACCCGCTGCACGCCGCACAGCTCGGCGATCATCTCGGTGTGGCCGACGAACGCCGGATCGGTCAGCTGCGTCGCCTCCTTGTTCATCGGCATCGTGACCAGGCCGGCGATGCGACCGGCGAGGGCGTCCTCGGTCGCCTCCACGACGTAGCGCCGAGCCGCCGCACCGGCCTGCGCATCGAGCACGCCGGGCGCGTGGTCGGCGGCCGAGAGCAGCCCGGCGTCGACGACGGCCAGCGCTCCCGCCCGGCGGGCGGTCAGCGCGTCACGCCCGACCACGTCGAGCTCGACCTCCAGGCCCAGCAGCGCGAGCGCCGTGCTCGAGGATCGCCGCGTCGCCGTAGACGACCACGTCATCGCCGAGCCCACCAGCGGCGAAGTGGCGCAGCACGATCTCGGGACCGACCCCTGACGGGTCGCCCATCGTGACCGCCATCGGCTGGTTCGTCATCGCTCCTCGCTCGGTCGACGGTCGGCCAGCAGGTCGACCAACGTGTTCCGGTGCCCGAAGCCGCCGGCCTTGGTGACCACCAGCGGCCCGCTGCCGTCGGCGCGTCGTGACCACGGCACGCCGGGCGCCAACGTACCGCCGACGACGAGCGGCTCGGCGTCCAGCACCGCCGCCGCCGTGTCCCCGCCGACGATCACGAGCACGCCGAACGGTCGGGCGGCGAGGAGCTGGCGCGCCCCGGCGCCGAGCTCGGCGGCCACTCGCGCCGCGTCGGTGTCGGTGACCACCGCGTCGTCCGGCAGCGGCGAGCGCAGCACGGTCACGCCGGCGGACGTGGTCCAGCGCGTCGAGCTGGCCACGAGCGGTGGCGTGGAGGCTGCCGCACACGACGAGCACGTCGCCGGCCAGGCGGCACCGGCGCCGGCGCCGGTGAGCCAGCGGCGACGGCGGCGACCGCCGCGGCGATGCTGCCGGCCGTGCCGGCGAGGCGGATCCCGGTCGAGCGGCGCCACGCCGCGGCGATCGCCGCCAGCTCCACGTCGCTCGTCGCGTCGCAGACCCCGATGGCCGCGCCTGCGGTCAGCCACGCGTCCAGCGCGTCGGGTCCGGCGAGCTCGCGGACCTCGGTCGCCCCGGCCGCCACGAGGTGATCGGCGGGCCGCGGCGACAGCGCGGCCCGGCGGGCATCGCGCCCGTCGACCGGGACGCCGTCGACGTGCACGACACCGTCGCGGCACACCCGGCCGAGGCGCGGCAGCGCCGGCACGAGCAGCACCCGCTCGCCAGATGTCCGCTGGATGGCCACCAGCTCGTGGGCCCAGTTGCCCCGGAGCAGCGAGTCGATCTTGTGGGCGTGGTGGTGGGCCGGGGAGGCGGCCACCGCCGCGGCGCGCCGCGCGGCCGTCGGCGGTGTCGCATGCCGCGATCCGATGTCGACCACCACCGCGCCCGTGCCGGCGGTCGGTGCGCTGTCGACGACCACCGCCACCGGGCCGAGCGAGCACGCCATCTCGCCGGCGACCTCGAGTGCTCCCGTGCGGTCGTCGGCCACGACCATCCACTCGAGCATCACGGCCAGTCTTCCAGCTCGGCCTGCTGTGCTGTATCAGAGCGTCGGGGACTTATGAGGTGACACAGAACGGGCTCACGGTTCGCCGACGTCGTTTCGGTCGCGGTCTTCCGTCGAAACGAGCCACCTGACGCGACCAAAGCAGCGTCCCAACCGACGCAGCCCACTCTGTGTCACCGCATCCGTCGTCGACGACGTATGCGGTGACACAGAACGCCGACGTCGTCATCGCGCTCCGGGCGCGGGAGGTCAGGTCGGCGTCGCCGGCGTCGGCGGCGGGGCACCGGGGACCGGCGGGTCGGGCTGCGACGGACGTCCGCCGACGAAGTCGAGGATCCAGTCGGTCGCCGGACCGAACTTGGCGTCGTAGCGCGCCGTCCGCTTCGCCGCTCTGGCCTCCCTGGCCGCGTGGTAGTGGCGGCGCGCCCAACGCGAGTGGGGCCGGGCGAGCCGGACGGCGCCGAGCAGGGCCACGAACGGGATGAACGCCCCGAACAGCGCCATCTTGAACTTGCCCTTGTCGACGCACACGACGATGGCCGGCAGGTTCACGGCGAGGATCGCGACCGTCGCCGCGACCTGGTTCCCGCCCACCGACGCGTCGACGCTGAACGGGTTGAGCCCGACCAGCACGAGCCCGAGGGCGCCGACGGCCAGGCTCACCATCTCCACCGAGATGCGTCCCTCGTTGGACCAGTAGACGTCCTGCAGGTGGAGGATGAGGGCGAACTCGTCGAGCACCAGCGACGATCCGACGCCGACGAGCACCGCCGAGGCGATCGACCAGCCGGACGCCGATTGCGCGGCCACCCCCATGAACGCCCCGGTGATGAGCAGGATGATGCCGGGCACCGAGTGGTGGATGTGGGTCCCGCCGGTCGTGACGTTGTCCTTGAACGGGCCGCGATCGGCGCGGATCATCCGGGTGATCACGCGGGTCGTGATGAACGTGACGAGGAACGCCAAGAAGCACAGGAACAGCGGGAGCCGACCGGCGTCGATGAGATCGTGATGGATCCACGACGACATCGGCGTGATGGTATGGCCGCCGCCAGCCGATCGCCCGGCCGTCAGTGGCCGTCGGGGTCGCTCACGACGTGGAACTCGATGCGATAGACGAAGGTGTCGTCGTCGATGGGACCGGCATGGGCGGCCCGCCGGCGCAGGCTCTCCAGGTCTGGCTCGCCGGTCTGCGCGAGGTCCTCGTCCGTGACCGTCGAGAACGGCAGCAGCTCGATGTCATCGACCTCGATCCAGACGTCGGCGTTGCTGCGGTAGGTCCCGCCGACCTTGACCTTGGGCCGCGCCCAGAGGCGGTACGAGACGGTGATCTGCCCGGCGGCGACGCCCGCTCGCAGCTCCGGGCTGAACTGCACCCCGGCCTCCCGATCGGATCAGGCCGTCCGGCAGAACTGGGCGATGCTCGCCGCGGTCTCGTAGCTGACGTCCGGGCAGGCGACGGAGAAGATCTCCGTGCCGTGGATGGTGCCCATCACCTGGCGGCAGCGGGCCCGAACGCCGGCCCGCAGGAGCAGGCGGTAGAACTCGATGCCCTCGTCACGCAGCGGATCGCACTCGTTGACGCTGATCACCGTCGGCGGGAGGCCCTTGACATCGTCCTCGGTCGCGAACATCGGCCACGCCAGCGGGTTGCCGGCGTCGAGCTCGGCGATGCCGTACGCGATGGCGCCGCGGTTGTTGTGGAGGTCGATGAGCAAGCCGTTGTTCTCGATCGACGAGGGGAAGCGATCCTGCGGCCACGACCCGGCGATGTACGGGCACATCGCGTAGAGCCCGCGGATGAGGCCCAACGCCCCCTCCCGAGCGAGCTTCAGACCGGTGGCGAGGGTGAGGTTCCCGCCGCCGCTCTCTCCCGCCACCACGATGTGGGCCGGGTCGATGCGCAGGTCGGCGGCGTTGTCGACGACGAACCGCAGGCCGGAGACGCAGTCGTCGAGGCCGGCGGGGAACGGCGCCACCTCGGGAGCCGACGACGGCGTCATCGAGTTGCGGAAGTCGACCATCGCGACGGCCACACCCTGGTTGGCGATGATGCGGCCCCACGACCGGTACATGCCGTCGAAGCAGGACAGGCTGGCCATGCCCCCGCCGTGGATGTAGTACACGCACGGCAGGACGTCGTCGACCTGGGGGCGGATGAACTGCACCTTCACCGTGTTGCCGTCCGGACTGGACGTGAACTCGAGGGTGCTGACGTCGAGGCCCTTCGACGGGGCCACGTCCTCGTTGTCGAGCATGTCGAGCACCGCGGTGATCTGCTCGCGCTGGGCGACGGCCTCGGGAAGGTTGAGCTCGGCGAGCAGCACATCACGACTGGCGACGTCGGACTGCGCGGTCGTTGGCATCATCCCCAACACGGCCTTGATCCGGGGGTCGATGCGTGGGTCGTCGGCAAGGCTCACTGGTCCTCCATCGTCTGCGTGGTGCGTCGCACCGTACGCCCACGAGCGCACGCCGGCGAGCCGCCCCCCTCAACGCTCCGGTCCCCCGGCCACGGAGCCGGCGAGGGCGGCGTCGATCACCTCGCCGGGGTCCGGGCACGAGGCTCGGCGGAACGCGATGTGCCCGTCGGGCCGCACGACGACGATGCCGTCGGCGTCGACGCCGTACACGTCGCGCCACTCGTCCCCCGCCAACGTCACGACGTCGACGCGCGGCCGGGCGGCGCGCCGGTCGATCCCCGGCGCGCCCGGGTGGGTCACGTCGAGCAGCACGCAGGGCCGTCGGCCGAACCGGTCGAGCACCGACACCCCGTCGGGCGTCGTCACGTGGGGAGCTCGCACACCCGGACAGCCCGACGGGACGTAGTCGTGGATCGGGTCAGCGACGGCCGGTGGTCGGCTGCCGTCAGGAACGACTGCGTCCGACTGGTACCAGGCACCGAACGTGACACCCGAGCGCGCCGCGCCGAGCGTTCGGGTCGCGCTGCGTCGCCCCGATCGCCATGCTGGCCTCGGCCGTGAACTGCGCCGCCGGCACCCGTTCGGTCGAGTAGGTCGCCAGCAGATCGGGAGACGCCCAGCCGTCGAGGACGGCGGCGAGCTTCCACGCCAGGTTGTGCACGTCGGCCACCCCGACGTTCATGCCGAGCCCGCCCGCCGGCGTGGTGACGTGGGCGGCGTCGCCAGCGAGGAACACGCGCCCTGCCGACATGGTCGGCGACCAGCTCGCCGTCGGCTGCCACAGCCGGTGACCGCGGTACGTGACTGGTACTTCGACGTCGCCGATCGCGGCGCGCACGAGGGCCACGCAGTGCTCCGGTGTGAACACGTCGTCGGGCTCGACGACAGGATCTCGCGGCAGCATCAGCAACCATCGACGGTCGTTGTCCACGACCGCGAACCCGGACCCTGGCCGTGGCCGCAACACGCCGTAGAGCACGCTCATGCGGTCCTCGATGCGGTCGCGCAGCGGTGCGTCGACGTAGATGCTCACCGAGTTGCCGACGGGCCCGGGACCGACGGCGGGGATGCCGAGCGCGTCGCGGCACCCGCTGCGGCCGCCGTCCGCGGCGACGAGGAACAGGGCATCGACGACGTAGTCGCGTCCGGCGGCTCGATCGCGGATCGTGGCCGTGACGCCGGCGTCGTCCTGCTCGAACGCCAGCAGCTCGTGGCCGAAGCGGACATCGGCACCGACCTCGTCGGCGATCGACCGGAGCTCGGCCTCGAGGAGCTCCTGCGAGCAGATCAAGCGCTCGCACGGCGACACCCCCGCCGACCCGGGCTCGACGAACGAGATGCGCTGGAACGTCGACGACAACAGGGTCTCACCGAGGAACGCCGAGATCACCTCGGTGGCCGGCAGGCCGACGCGTCGGAGCCGATCTTCGATCCCCCACTGCCGGTAGATCTCCATCGAACGGGCTTGCACCGCCCGCCCCTTCGGGAAGTCCAGCGTCGACTCGTGGCGCTCGACGACGACGCACTCGACGCCCACGTACCGCAACCCGATCGCCATCGACAGGCCGATCGGTCCCGCTCCGACCACCACGACCGGCACGCCTGCGCCTCCGCCCGCCACGCGGCGACGCTACCCGGCCGCCGCCGACGGACGGGGCCAGTTGCGGCGACCGCATCGAGGCGTCAGGACCACAGCCCGATGTCGGCGGCGAACCTCGCGACGATGACGGCGACGGTGTCGTCCAGCACCGCCGCCACCTCCTGGCCCGTCGGTCGCACCGCGCCGTCCATCCATGAGGACAGGACGGCGAGACCGTCCGCTCGCGTCGGGTCGACCTGCGCCCAGCGCGCCGCGGCGAGACGGCGGTTCGTCGTCCAGGTCTGATCGTGCACGCTGACCAGGGCGGCCACGGCGAAGAGCGTCTTGCGGGCGAGGCGACGTCCGAGCTCGGCCGGGTCTTCGCCCTCGTCCATCGACGTCGTCCACGCCGCGGCGTGGCGGGCGATGTCGCCGTCGAACCCGCGAGCAGCGGCGCGGTCCGCCGGGTACCCGACGGAGGCATCGGGGTACGGGCGCCCGGCGAGGGGCACGCAGTAGTGGTGCAGGAACACCCGCAGCCCGTAGCCCTCGTCGGTCGCGGCAGCGACCTCGGCGCGCTGGGCGGGTGCGATGTCGACGCTGCGGGCCAGCGCGGCGAACCGCGCCGACAGCTCCGTCGTGAGGGCGGCGGCCGTCTCGACCGGCAGGTCGAGCGTCAGCAGGTCGACGTCGGAGGGGCCGACACGCGCCTGTCCCGTGGCCACCGACCCGTACACGTAGACCGTCGCGTCGGGAGCGACCGCGCCGATCGCCGCAACGGCGTCCGCCAACACCGGCTCGAACGGCGCCGGCACACGGGTCCGGGACGCGCCGGTGACGATCAAGCCGTCGGGCGTCGACCCCTCCAACGGATCCCCCGACGCCCACGTCGACCCGGCCATCGCCGCAAGCTAGCGACGCGCCGGCCCGCACCGGCAAGGATTCCGAGGGCATGCCCCGGATGAAGCCCGCCGACATCACCGAGTTCCTCGCCCAACCCCACGTCGGGGTGCTCGCCACCTTGCGACGCGACGGCCGGCCCTACACCGTGCCCGTGTGGTTCCTGCACCACGACGAGGCGTTCTGGATCACCGGCACGTACGACCGCGTGTGGTGCAAGCAGCTGTTCACCGATCGTCGAGCCTCGTTGTGCGTCGAGGCCGGCGCGCCCGTCGCCGGACACGTCGGGGTGGACGGCACCGTCACCGTCCGCGAGCTGCCGGACTTCGACATCTGGCCGATCTCCCGGCTGCTCGTCGACAAGTACGTCGGACCCGACCACCGCGACGCGTTCTTCGCCAACATGCGCACCGAGCACCGCTTGCTCTTCGAGCTCCGACCCGATGTGTTCCGCGCCATCGACATGCGCGTCTACCGCGGCAAGCGCGCCGACCGCGAGTACCAGCGCGAACGAGGGACGTCCGCGTGAGGTGCTGCACCCGCTGACGTCGTCACGGTCCGGAGGGGTCGCGGTACCGTTCGTCGATGGCCGCCGAGATCGTGGACGTTGCAACGAACCCTCACCTGCAAGGCATCTTCGCACCCACCTCCGACGAGGCCGACGCCGACCCGGTGAAGGTCCTCCAGGGCCAGGTCCCCACCGACCTGTCGGGCCTCTACCTCCGCAACGGCCCGAACCCCAGGTTCCCACCGATCGGGAGCTACACGTTCCCGATCGACGGCGACGGCATGGTGCACGGCCTGTGGTTCGAGGACGGGACGGTTCGCTATCGCAACCGCTTCGTCGAGACCCCCGGCCTGCGCGTCGAGGAGCACGCCGGACGGGCTCTCTGGCCCGGGCTGATGACGTTCGATCTGCCCGGCGCGGACGTGGTCGGGGCCGAGCCTGGCCGGCTCGTTCAAGGACCTCCCTGACATCAACGTCGTCCACCACGCCGGGCGCTACCTCGCGCTGGCCGAGGGCGCCCGCCCGTTCGAGCTGAGCCCGGCACTGGCCACGGTGGGCCCGTGGTCCTTCGACGGCGGCTTGCCCAAGGGGATGTGCGCCCATCCCAAGATCGACCCGGCGACCGGCGACCTCGTCGTGTTCCGCTACGACTTCGCCGAGCCGCTCTTGTCGTGGGCCGTCGTCGGGCAGGACGGGTCGATGGTGCAGCCAGGAGACGCCGATCCCGATCGACGCCACGTACATGATCCACGACTGCGCGATCACCGCCGATCACCTCGTGCTGTTCGTGTGCCCGTTCCGGTTCGACCTGGCGGCGGCGATGCGCGGCGAGCCGGTGCTCTCGTGGCAGCCCGACCTCGGCACGCGCATCGCCGTCGTCCCGCGCGACGGCAGCGCGCGTCTCCTGGTTCCACACCGACCCGTTCTGGGTCTGGCACTTCGCCAACGCCTTCACCGACGGCGGCTCGGTCGTCGTCGACTACTGCCGTTGGGACTCGCCCGGGCTGGGCGGCAGCAAGGTCGCCCTCACCGGCTCCGTGCAGCGGGCGACGCTCGACCTCGCCGGCGGCGGCGTCGCCTTCACGACCCTCGACGACGCGATCGCCGAGTTCCCGCGGCTCGACGACCGGATGCTCGGCCAGCGGCACCGCTACTTCCACACCGCCAGCAAGGACCGCGATCACCCACCGACGGTCGCCGGCGCATGGAACTCGCTCGAGCGGTTCGACGTCCAGACGGGGAGCAAGGTCGTGCGGCCGGGAGGATCGGTGTGCTTCGGCGAGGCGGTCTTCGCCCCGCGTGACGGCGGCACCGGCGAGGACGACGGCTACGTCATGACGTACGCCTACGACACCACGACGCTCGACACGACGTTCATCATCCTCGAGGCCGGCGACATCGCCGGCGAGCCGGTCGCCACGCTGCAGCCTCCCCACCGCGTCCCGTTCGGCCTGCACGGGGCGTTCATCCCCGGCTGACCGGCGGGGCGATCAGTTGATGCCGGCGGCCTCGCGCGCCCGGGACCGCACGGTCTCGAGGTCGAAGGCGTCCAGCGTCGCCATGCGCTGGTGGTGCATGCCACCGCCGATCACCTGGTTGGTGACCTTGTCCCAACCGCCGTACGTGTCGGCGGTCAGGTCGCGGATGATGTGGAAGATGCGCAGGCGGTCCTCGCCGCTGACCCCTTCCATCGTGCGCATGTACTTGCGGACGTAGTCGCCGGTGTCGGGGTTGTCGAGATCGGAGATGGCCGGGGCGGTGATGACCAACCCGCCGGCGACGTCGTGCAACCGGTGCGTCATCTCGCTGTACAGGTGGCCGCCGTACGCCTTGGCGGCGTACAGGTACGAGTCGTTCGGGCACACCATCCCGCCGGCGTTGACCGATGCGTGGGCGAGGGCGGCCTCCCACCCGGCGCGGCACATCTTCGCCCAGACGGCGATCGACGAGAGCTTGTCGCGGACGTGCGACACGCCGGTGATCCCGTTCATGTCGGAGATCGTCTGGGCCAGGCCCATGATCAGCTCGGCCCGATCGGCCTGATCGGCCACCGCCCGCGCCCGCTCCCACACGCTGAGCGTCCCGGCCAGCTCGCCCGACGGGACGACCTCACCGGCCAGGAACACGCGGTCCCACGGGACGAACACCTCGTCGAACACGACGACGGCCTCGACGACGGCGTGGATCCGACTGACGGGATAGCTGCGGTCGTCGTCGATGCGCGGCGCGGCCGTGTTGGCGATCATCCGCACCCCGGGGCTGTCGACGGGCACGGCGCAGGCGACGGCCTGCTCGCTGTGGTCGTCGGCGATCGCCCGCTCCGGGACGATCAGCAGCTCGTGGACGACCGGCGCACCGACGACGTGCTGCTTGCCACCCTCGATGACGATGCCGTCGTCGCGACGGCTGACGATGCGCATCGGCTTGGCGGTGTCGTCGACGGCGGCGGCGACACGCGCGTCACGGTCCTGGCACGCCGCCGTGAAGGCGCGCAGCCGCTCGCCGTACGCCGGATCGAGCGCCGCCAGCTCGTCGGCGACGGTCGCCAGTGCCATCGAGCCGGCGGTCGTCGCCGCCGTGCGGTCCGACGTCAGCAGCAGGTCGATCTGCTCGCTGAGCTCCTCGCTGGTGCGCGGCACGCGGTACATCGGGTTCTGCTGGCCCTCGAACCGGGCGTAGGTCGACGCCACCCAGTCGACGGCCTTGCGCAACACGGGGTGGGTCGAGACGTCGTCGATGCGCTGGCCCTCGAGCCACACGGCGCGGGAGTCGCGAAGGGAGGAGCGGTAGTCCTCGGCGGAGATCATTGGGGGCTCCTCAGTGCAGGGCGGCCGCCGGCACGGCGGTCGTCTCGGCCTCGTCGTCGTCACCGATCCCGGCGGCCCGCCGGGCGAGGCGCTTGGCCTCGTTCAGGTCGTAGTGGCGCAGGGTGACCAGGCGCTGGGCGTACTGCCCGCCGCCGGCCAGTGACTCGGTCACCGCGATCCAGCCGCCGAACGTGTCGGCCGTCAGGTCTCGCACGTAGTGCAGCAGCTTGAGGCGCTCCTCGGCGCTCTGGCCGCCGTCTCCGACGAGGTGCTCGCGCAGGTCGGCCCCGATCTGGTCGTCCTCGAGGTCGGCCATCGTCGGCGCCGTGACGAGCAGCGAGCCGGCGATGTCGTGGATGATGTCGATCATCTTCCCGTGCAGCTCGGCGTTGTAGTACTTCGACGCGCTGATGTAGATCGACGCCGGCGAGATCGTGCCGTCCTCGTTGACGACGGCGTTCTTCATCGCCGCTTCCCAACCGGCGCGGCACATCGTGGCGAAGATCGCCATCTCCGACAGCAGGTCGCGGATGTCCGGGCGGTCGGCGGCCCCGTCCATCTCGGCCAGCAGGGCGGCCAAGCCGACGAGCCGGTCGGCGCTGTTGCCGCTGTAGGCGACGGCGTTGGACCGCTCCCACAACCCGAGGGCGTGGGCCAGCGTGGCGGCGTGCGACGTCTCACCGTCGAGGAACACCCGCTCGTTGGGCACGAAGACCTTGTCGAAGATGACGAAGCCCTCGGGCATGCTGGACCGGGCGCTGATCGGGTAGTGGCGCAGGTCGTCACCGACGGCTCGGGGGGCGTTCGTCGTGTTGACGATCGTGACGCCCTCGGCGTTCGTCGGGACCGAGCAGGCGATGGCGTAGTCCTCCTCGCCCGGCTTCATCGCCTTGGTCGGCAGCACGACCTGCTCGTGGACGATCGGCGCACCGGTGATGTGCATCTTGCAGCCCGAGATGATGACGCCGTCGGACTGGCGGTCGACGACGCGGACGTAGAAGTCGGGATCGTCCTGCTTCGAGGGCCGCCGCCGGCGGTGGCCCTTGGCGTCGGTGATGGCCTCCGAGCAGCGGACGTCGGCGGCCTTGCACTCGTCGACGAACTGGTAGATCCGCTCGCGGTAGTCGGAGTTCAGCTTGCCCAGCGCCGGCGCGACCTCGGCCAGCGCCATGCACGCGGCGGTCGTGCCGGCGGTGATGTCGCTGCGGCCCATCGCCTTGAGGCGGACGTCCATGTCCTCCTGCGACTTGGGGATCAGGTACATCGGGTGGAACGCCCGCGGATCGGGGTCGTAGAAGCGGTCGTAGGTCGCGGCGACCGAGTCGACGGCGCGCGACAGGAGGGGGTGGGTGGACGGATCCTCGATCAGCTCGCCGTCGATGTAGCAGCGGCGTCCGTCGAGCAACGACTTGCGATAGTCGTCGCCGGTCATCATGGGCATCTGGCGTGCTCCTTCGAGCTGCGGTGCGACGTGTCCCCAGCGGCGACGGTAGCCCGACGGTGCCGCGGCGTCCCGATCAAGCGGTCCCGATCAGCCGGGCGCGCCGGACGCCGCGTCGGAGGCGGCGAGCGTGTCGGCCTCGTCGACTTCCGAGTGCTCCTCGGCGGCCCCCTTCGGGAACACCACGATGCCGGCGATGAGCACCAGCACCGACAGGACGAGCCCGACGGAGATGGCGATCCTGATGCCGGCGGCGAAGGCATCGTCGGCGGCGTCGACCAGCTCCTGGCGCTCGGCGACTGCGGCGGGCAACGGCTTGCCGGGCCCGATCAACGAGACGACGGCACGCGGGTTGGCGTCGTCCACCACCGCGGCGACCGCCTCGGTGCGGGCCGGCTCGGCCAGGAACGGCTCGAACTTGCCGGGGAGGACCGATCCCACGACGGCGGCGAGGACGCTGCCCATGATGGCGAACCCCGCCGTCGAGCCGAGGGCCCGCTGGGCGCTCATGATCCCCGACGCCATGCCGGCCCGATCAGGTGGGATCGACGACATCGCCACGTTCGTCGTCGGCGACAGGGACAGGCCGGTGGCGACGGCGATGAGGACGAGCCCGACGACGATGATCCACAGGGGCCGGCCGATGCCGACGATGATCACGAGCAGCCCGAGGATCGAGCGCGGTGACGCCGATCAGCGTCGGTCGCCGTCCGCCGTCGCGCGCCGCCATGGCGCCGGCCAGGGGCGACAGCACGATCATCGGCAGGGTGAACGCCAGCAGCACGACGCCCGCCTTCTCGGGGCTGTAGTCGCGGACGTTCTGGAAGTACTGCGTGACAACGAGCAGGAGCGCCGTACACGCTGAACAGCGACGGTGAACAGCGTCAGGATGGCGGTCGTGTACACGCGGTCGCGGAACACCCGCACGTCCATCATCGGGTCCGCCGAACGCAGCTCGACGACCACGAACACCACGATGAGCACGGCCGACCCGATCAGCAGCCCGAGGATCAGCGGCGAGAGCCATCCGGTGTGCGGACCCTCGATCAGCCCGTACGTGAGGGTGCCGATGGCCGACGATGAACAGCAGCTGACCGGCCGGGTCGAGGCTGCGCGGCGTGGGATCGCGGGACTCCTCGACGAATGCCAGCACCAGCACCACGCCGATCGCACCCATGAGGACGTTGACGAAGAAGATGCTGCGCCAGCCGATGTTCTCGGTCAGCACGCCGCCGAGCGTCGGGCCGATCGCCAGGCCCACCGACGCGATGCCGGTCCACAGGCCGATGGCCTTGGCCTTCGCCTTCGGGTCGGGGAAGGCGGCGCTCACGAGGGCGAGCGAGGCCACGTTGACGGTGGCGGCGCCGACGCCCTGCAGGCCGCGACCGATGTTCGAGACACCGAGGCTCGGCGCCGCCCCGCACACCGCCGACGCGACGGAGAACAACACCATCCCGCCGATGAACGCCTTGCGCCGGCCCTTCTGGTCCGACAGCGTCGCCGCCGACATGATGAACATGCCCATCGTCAGGCTGTAGGCGGCGACCACCCACTGCAGCCCTTGCTCGCCGGCGTCGAAGTCCTTCTGGATGTCGGGCAGGGCGACGTTCACGATCGTGGCGTCGAGGTAGATCATGAACAGCCCGACGCTCGTCGCGAGCAGCGTCAACTTCTGACGCGACGTGAACCCGCTCCCCCCGGACGCCATGCCGCCAGCATTCCACGCCGGACGAACCGGCCGCCGACTTGTCGCAGTCACGTCGCGGTCAGGTCTGGGCGGATCCGCGAACTTTCCACGCACGCGCCCACTTGGGCGGGCGCGTGCGCGGAAAGTTCGCGGATCTGCCTCCCCCGGGCCGCGTCAGTGGGGTGGGCGGGGGACGGGGTGGCGGGCCTCGTAGGCGCGGGCGGCCCGCAGCACGAGGGCGTCGCCGAACATCGGCCCGACGAGCTGCAGGCCGATCGGCAGGCCACCCGCCGTCAGCCCGCACGGCACGGTGATCGCCGGCTGCTGGGTGAGGTTGAACGGGTACGAGAACGGTGTCCAGCCGAGCATGTTCTCGGGGGTCAGCGGCACGCTCCCGGCCGGGCGGGCGTCGAAGGCCGGCACGGCCACCGACGGCGTCAGGATCAGGTCGAAGCGCTCCATGAACTGGCGCACGCGCGACCCGAGCTCGCCGCGTCGCAGGATCAGGCGTTGCACGTCGAGGTTCGACAGCTGCGAACCGAGCTCGGCCTCGGCGGCGAAGTCGGGGTCGGTGACCGCCTGCTGCTCGGGCGTCAGCGTGTTCCACAGCGTCCACGCGCCGGTGAACCACAGCCCGGTCGTGATCTCGAGCGGGTCGTCGAACCCGGGATCGACGGCCTCGACGATGGCGCCGGCGGCGGCCAGGTCCGTGGCCGCGGCGGCGACGGCGGCCGCGATCTCCTCGTGCACCGTCGCGTAGCCGAGCGTCGGCGAGTAGGCGATGCGCACGCCGGCGATGCCGTCGTCGAGCCCGGCGGTGTAGTCGGCATCGTCCGGCGGCAGCGACGTCCAGTCGCGCGTGTCGGGCCGCTTGAGGACGTTCATCATCAGCGCCGCGTCGGCGACCGACATCGTGTGCGGGCCGAGGTGGGAGACGGTGCCGAACGGCGACAGCGGGTGGGCCGGAACCCGCCCGAAGCTCGGCTTGAGACCGACGTTGCCGCAGAAGGCGGCCGGGATGCGCACCGAACCGGCGCCGTCGGTGCCGACGCCGAGCGGGCCGAGGCCGGCCGCCACTGCCGCCGCGGTGCCGCCCGACGAGCCGCCAGGCGTCTTCGTCGGGTCCCACGGGTTGCGGGTGATGCCGGTCAGGTCCGAGTTGGTCTCGCCCTTGCACCCGAACTCGGGGGTCGTGGTCTTGCCGAGCAGGATCGCGCCGGCCTCGCGCAACCGCGCCGTGGCCGGCGCGTCGACGTCCCACGGTTGGTCGGGGTCGACGGTGTGGCTGCCGCGGCGCGTCGGCCAGCCCTTCGTGAGGATGAGGTCCTTGATCGACGTCGGCACCCCGTCGAGCGGTCCGACGGGTTCGCCGCGCTGCCAGCGCACCTCGCTGGCGGCCGCATCGGCCAGCGCCTCGTCCGCGGCGACGAGGCAGAAGGCGTTCAGCGTCGGGTTCAGCGCAGCGATGCGGTCGAGGACGGCCTGGGTCGCCTCGACGGGCGAGATCGAGCGATCCGCGTAGGCGTCGAGCAGCTCGGTGGCCGTGCGCTGGGTCAGGTCGCTCATCGGGCCATCTTGCCCGCCGAGCCCGACGTCAGGTGGCGGTGACGGAGGCGTCGAAGGCGGGGAGGCCGTCGATCGACGCGGCGTTCTTCCTGGCCCGGTAGTCCTCGATGTCGTCGGCGTGGTGATCGGCCCACTCGATGAGCTTCGAGCGCTGGCCCTGGTACTCGTAGCGCGGCACCGCGTAGCCGCAGCTGTCGCTGACCCGGTCGGCGTGGACGAGGATGACGGCTCGCGCGCCGGGCAGCTCGTCGAACCGGCCGGCCACGCGGCGCGTCGTCGACGGCGACGACCTCACCGCGGCCGTGGACCCGGACGATCCGCGGCGGCCCGTCGAACGCGCACCACATCAGCGTGATGCGGGCGTTCTCCTTGACGTGGGCGACGGTCTCGGCGCCGCTGCCGGTGAGGTCGAGGTAGGCGACGGTCGTGTCGTCGAGCACGCGCAGCGTGTCGAGGCCCTTCGGGGAGAGGTTCACGTGGCCGTCACCGCCGAGCGGGGCGGTGGCGACGAAGAACATGTGCTGCTCGCGGATCCAGTCGGCGACCGGGGCCGTGATCGAGGGGTGGACGCTGCCCATCACGACATCCAAGCAGGCTCAGCGCTCGAACGGGAGCGGAGTTCCGTCGACATCGAGGGTCCGCGCCAGGGGACCGAGGTCGACGCGGCGGCCGTTCGACGACCTCCCAGCCGTCGCCGGTGTGGCCGATGTTGACCCAACCCAGGAACACGTCGTCGGGCGTCAGGTCGAAGGCCTTCTCGAGGGCGACGCCCTGGTGCACCGGCGCGCTCTTCCAGATCGCCCCGAGGCCGAGCTGGTGGGCGGCGAGGGCGATCGCGTAGCCCGCGCAGCTGGCCGACGCGACCTGCTCCCACACCGGCACCTTGGCGGTGGGGTCGACGTGGGCGGCGACGACGATCAGCGCCGGCGCGACCAACGCCTTGTTGCGGATCTTGTCGAGCGCAGCCCCCTCGAGGTCGGGGCGCTGCTCGAGGGCGGCCTGGGCGAGGACCTCGCCGAACGCGGCGCGCGCCTCGTCCACCACGACGACGAAGCGCCACGGACGCAGCGAGCTGTGGTCGGGCACCGTCGACGCGGCCTGCAGCAAGGCCTCGATCTGCTCCGAGCTCGGAGCCGGCGGCCGCAGCGCCGCCGTGCTGCGGCGGGTCAGGAGGGAGCGCAGGGCGGCAGCGTGCTCGGAGATCACGTCACAAGGTTAAGTGCGCCTAATAGACACGACAACCGACCGTCCGCGCAGCGGCAGACTGGGGCCATGTCCCTGCAGCTCAACCACACGATCGTCGCCGCCCGCGACGGCGAGGCCGCGGCCACGTGGTTCGCCGACCTCTTCGGCCTCACCGCGCCCATGCGCTTCGGTCCGTTCTGGCAGATCGACACCGACAACGGCGTCGGCATGGACTTCGCCACTGCCGGTGACGACAAGATCGCCGGCCAGCACTACGCCTTCCTCGTCTCGGAGGACGACTTCACCGCCATCTACGGCCGCATCGTCGAGCGCGACATGGACCACTGGGCCGATCCGCTGCAGCACCGCCCGGGCACGATCAACACCCACGACGGCGGCCGCGGCGTGTACTTCCTGAGCCCCGACGGCCACTTCCTCGAGATCATCACCCGCCCCTACGGCAGCGGCTGACGCTCTGTGTCACCGGACACGTCCCCGGGGACTTGTGCGGTGACACAAAGCACTCCGGCGGCGTGCGGCGGGCGGCCGATCGCTTCCCGTGGCAGCATGCGCTGGCCGGCCGCCATCGGGGCTGCGGGCAGGAGGGAACGGTCATGAGGGTCGTGTTGGTGCATGGAGCGTGGGCCGATGGGTCGTGCTGGGCCGGGGTGATCCGCCGGCTGCAGGCCGCCGGTCATGACGTGATCGCGCCGCAGATGCCGCACACGTCGCTGGCCGACGACGTCGATCGCCTGCGCCACGTGCTGCGGATGGACGACGTGCCCACCGTGCTGGCCGGGCACTCCTTCGGCGGCCAGATCATCACCGCCCTCGGCACCGACGCCCCGAACGTCGTCGGGCTGGTCTACGTCGCTGCGTTCGGGCTGGACGAGGGCGAGTCGATCGGCGCCCTGCTGGCCCAGGGTGAGCCGACGCCGGCGCTGGCCAACCTGCGCATCGACGACCTCGGCTTGGCCTGGTTGCCGCAGGACGACTTCGTCGGCCACTTCGCCGCCGATGTCGACCCGGCCGACGCCAACGTGATGTACGCCGTGCAACAACCGCTCGCAGCGACCACGCTCGGCGACGTGATGGAGGCGCCGGCGTGGCGGGCGCTGCCGTCGTGGTACGTCGTCGCCCAGGACGACGAGGCGATCCCGCCGGATGCCGAGCGCCTGTTCGCGCAGCGGATGGGCGCCACGACGATCGAGGTCAAGGCGAGCCACGTCGTGATGACGTCGCACCCGGACGAGGTCGCCGACTTCATCGGGTCGGCCATCGCCGCCCTCTGAGCGGCGCCGCGCCGGGCGATCCCCGGCGGCATCGATTCACTAGAGTCCGGAGCGTCATGGTCCGCTGGCGACGGTGCGCGAGGTGCGCCCGGAGTGGGCCGTGAACGTCCTCCTGCTGCTCCACCTCGCCGTCGGCATCGGCCTGCTGACCTGGTCGCGCCCGCTCGCCGCCGGCGGTCGCAGCGCCCTGGCCTTCGCCATCGCCGCCGTCCCGTCGGCAGCCACCGTCGTCTGGCTGGCCGTCGTCGCCCCGGGCGTCGTCGACGGCGACGTGCGCACCAGCCACGTCTCGTGGATCCCGACGCTCGGCGTCGACCTCGACCTGCGCCTCGACGGCTTCGCGGTCCTGATGCTGACGCTCGTCGCCGGCATCGGCGTGCTCGTCATCGCCTACGCCTGGCGCTACTTCAGCCATCCGGACCCCGCCGACATCCGGCTCCTCGGTCTGCTCGTGCTGTTCGCCGGCGCGATGGTCGGCCTGGTCGTCGCCGACAACCTGTTCATCCTCTACGGCTTCTGGGAGCTGACGTCGGTGACGTCGTTCCTGCTGATCGGCAACCGCCACGAGGATCCCGCGGCCCGGTCGGCAGCCCTGCAGGCGCTCCTCGTCACCGGGTTCGGCGCGCTGGCGATGCTCGCCGGGTTCATCGTCATCGGGCAGGCGGCCGGCACCTACCGGCTGAGCGAGCTGCTCGCCGATCCGCCCGGTGGCACGGCGGTGACGGTGGCCGCTGCTGCTGATCCTGCTCGGTGCGTTCACGAAGTCGGCGCAGGTGCCGTTCCACACGTGGCTGCCGGGGGCGATGGTCGCCCCGACGCCGGTCAGCACGTACCTGCACTCGGCGACGATGGTCAAGGCCGGCGTCTACCTCGTCGCCCGGTTCGCTCCCGCGTACGCCCTCACCACCGAGCTGGTGGCGACCGGTCGTGGTCAGCGTCGGGGTGGCGACGATGATCGTCGGCGGCCTCCGCGCCCTGCGCCGCACCGACCTCAAGCTGCTGCTCGCCGACGGCACGATCAGCCAGCTCGGGTTCATGATCGCCGTGTTCGGCTGGGGGACGACGGCGACGACGATCGCCGGCTGCACGATGCTGCTCGCCCACGGCGCGTTCAAGGCGACCGCGTTCATGGTCGTCGGCGTCGTCGACCACGAGCACGGCACGCGCGACGTCCGCCACCTGCCCCGTCCCGGCGTCGGGTGGGGACCGACCGTCGTGGCGGCCGCGGTGGCGGCGGCGTCGATGGCCGGCGTCCCGCTGCTGTTCGGCTTCGTCGCCAAGGAAGCCGACTACACGGGGTTCCTCGACCAGGGCGCCGGGGCCGGCACGGCGCTCGCGGTGATCGTCATCGGGTCGGCGCTGACCGTCGCGTACAGCCTGCGCTTCCTCGCCGGGGTGACGGGACGCCTCGCCGACGACGTGCCTCCGGCGCCCGGCGATCACCGGCCGCCCTGGACGTTCATCGGCCCGGCCCTCGTGCTGAGCCGCGATCTCCGTGATCCTCGGGATCGCGCCGCGGTTGCTCGACGCACTCGTCGGCGCGGCGACGACGGCGTTGACCGGCGCGACCGTCGATCCCCACCTCGCCGTGTGGCACGGCCTCAACACCGAGCTGCTGTTGTCGGGCGTGGCGCTCGCCGCCGGCGCCGTGCTGTACGTCGGCCGTCGCCCGCTTCGAACGACTGTTGGCGCTCGGGCGCTGGGTGCCGTCGTCCCAGGCCGCCTACCGGGGCACGTTGATCGGCACCAACGCGCTCGCCGATCGCGCTACGGCCATCGCCCAGCCGGGATCGCTGCCGATCTACACCGGCGTGATCCTCCTCACGGCCGCCATCGTGCCCGGCACCCTGCTGCTGAGCGGGCCGTGGTGGCCAGGGTGGCCGCAGCTCGTCGAGGTGCCGTCGCACGTCCCGATCGCCGTGCTGCTGATCACGCTGGCGCTCGCCGCGGCGATCGTGCGAAGGCGCTTCTCCGGCGCCCTGTTCCTCGGGATGGTCGGCTACTCGATGGCCGCCCTCTTCGTCGCCCAGGGCGCCCCCGACCTCGCCCTGACCCAGGTCGCCATCGAGACGCTGTCGACCGTGCTGTTCGTGCTCGTGCTGCGCCGCCTGCCCGACCGCTTCGAGACGACCCCCGGCGCCGGACGGCGCGCCGTGCGCATCGCCATCGCCACCGTCGTCGGCGGGCTCGTGTTCCTGTTCACGCTGTCGGCTGCGGGCGTGCACCCGGCGACGGACGTGTCCGACGCGATGATCGCCCAGGCCTATCCCGAGGGCGGCGGCCGCAACGTCGTCAACGTGATCCTGGTCGACATCCGCGGCTTCGACACGCTCGGCGAGATGACGGTGCTCACCGCCGCGGCCATCGGCACCGTCGCCCTGGCCCGGGCCGGGCGCCGACCGGGCCGCGCCGCCGAGCCCGGTGAGCGCCGGCCGCCCCGCATCCTGATGACCCGGCTGGTCACCGTGGAGGTGTCGGTCCGCATCGTCTTCGCCGCCGTCATGGTCGGCTCGCTGTGGCTGTTGTTCGCCGGCCACAACCAACCGGGCGGCGGCTTCGTCGGCGGGATCGTGGCCGGCGCGGCGGTCGCCCTGCGCTACGTCAGCGGCGGGCTCGCCGAGGTCAGGAAGCTGTCGCGCGGCCGGCCCTGGATGGTGCTCGGTGCCGGCCTGCTGATCTCGGTGTCGACGGCGATCATCCCGTTGCTGTTCGGCCACGGCGTCCTCGAGGTCGAGTCGTTCGAGCTCGACCTGCCCGTGCTCGACCACGTCAAGGTGTCCTCCGCGCTGTTCTTCGACATCGGCGTGTACCTCGCCGTGATCGGCCTGGCGATGATGGTCTTCGAGTCGTTCGGCGACGACCCGCGTCCGACGGAACCGGCCGACGCCGTGGAGGCTGCGCCATGAGCGTGCTGATGGCGTTCACCGCGGCCGTCCTGTTCGGCATCGGCACCTACCTCGTCCTGCAGCGCAAGCTCTCCCGGCTGATCATCGGCCTCGGGCTGATCGGCCACGGCGCCAACATCGTGTTCGTCACCGCCACCCGTCGCGGCACGCCGCCGCTGATCGGCTCCGGCGACCCCGAGTCCTTCGCAGATCCGCTGCCGCAGTCGCTCGTGCTGACCGCCATCGTCATCAGCTTCGGCGTCACCGCCCTGCTGCTCGCGCTCGCCTACCGCAGCTGGCTGCTGACGCGCGACGACGAGGTCCAAGACGACGTCGAGGATCGCAACGTCGGCGCCGACTCGCCCGACACCGAGGTCTCGTCGTGACGGCGTTGCTGGTGCTGCCCGTCCTGCTGCCGCTGCTGGCCGCCGCGCTTGTGCATCCTCACCGGCTCGTCGCGCGCCGCCCAGCGCATGATCGGCGTGACGACGCTCGCCGTGCTGGTGCCGATCTCGATCGCCATCCTCGTGCGCGTCGACGACCGCGGGATCGTGGTCGTGCAAGCGGGCGATTGGCCGGCGCCGATCGGCATCACGCTCGTCGCCGACCGGCTGTCGGCGATCATGCTCGTCACCGCCGAGATCGTCCTGGTGGCGGTCCTCGTGTACGCCATCGGGCAGCCGGGCGTCGAGCGCAACCACGTCGGGTTCCAGTCGACGTACATGATCCTCGCCGCCGGCGTCGCCGCGTCGTTCCTCACCGGTGACCTGTTCACGCTGTTCGTCGCCATCGAGATGATGCTGACCGCGAGCTACGTCCTGCTGACGCTGGGCGGGCGGCTGGAACAGGTGCGCGCCGGCATGACGTACGTCGTCATCAGCCTGATCGCCTCGGTGCTGTTCCTCGTCGCCCTGGCCCTCACCTACGCGGCCACGGGCACGGTCAACATGGCCGACCTCGCCGGACGGGTCGCCGAGTTGCCGGGCGGCCTGCGCGCCGCGCTCGGCCGGGCTGCTGCTCGTCGTGTTCGGCATCAAGGCGGCGATCGCCCCGCTGTACTTCTGGTTGCCCGACAGCTACCCGACCGCACCATCGGCCGTGACGGCGATCTTCGCCGGGCTGCTGACGAAGGTCGGGATCTACGCCATCATCCGGACCCAGACCGTGCTCTTCCCGCCCGACGCCCGCATCGGCACGATCCTGCTCGTGGCCGCCGGCGCCACGATGCTGATCGGCGTCCTCGGCGCCATCGCCCAGGAGGACGTGCGGCGGGTGTTCTCCTTCTACATCGTCAGCCAGATCGGCTACATCATCATGGGCCTCGGACTGTTCACGGTCGCCGGGATCGCCGGCGCCGTCTTCGCCATCGTCCACCACATCGTCGTGAAGACCACGCTGTTCCTCGTCGGCGGACTCGTCGAGCACACCGGCGGATCGAGCCGTCTCAGCCGTCTCGGGGGCATGGCCGCGGCGACGCCCGTCATCGCCGTGCTGTTCCTCCTGCCGGCGCTGAGCCTGGCCGGGATCCCGCCGTTCTCCGGGTTCGCCGCCAAGTTCGGGCTCTTCGACGCCACCGCCCAGGCCCACGAATGGGCGATCCTCGCCGTCGCGGTCCTCGTCAGCCTGCTGACGCTGTTCTCGATCTTCAAGATCTGGATCGCCATCTTCTGGCGGCCGCGCGAGGCACCGGGCCCGATCCCGGTGCGCCGGGCGCCGGCGTTGATGGTGGTGCCGACGGCCGTGCTCGCCGTGCTGACGCTGGCGATCGGCCTCGGCGCCGGACCGCTCTACCGCTTGAGCGACCGCGCCGCCGAGCGATCTCGTCAACCCGACCGGCTACCGGGATGCCGTGCTCGGGGAGGCCGCACCATGACATCGCTCGGCGCCGTCGTCGCGCTGGCCGTCATCTGGGTCCTGCTGTGGGGCACGGCGTCGCCGGCCAACGTCTTGTCCGGCCTGCTGATCGGGACCCTGCTCGTGCTCGTCGTCCCCGGCCTGCGCCGCCGCCGGCGCGGACCGCGTCCGCGCCTGCGGCCGATCGCCATCGCCCGCCTGGTCGGCTACATGGTCGTGACGACGCTGCGCTCCAACGTCGAGCTGACCCGTGACGTGCTGTCGCCCGCCTCCCGCCGGCGCACGGCGATCGTCGGCGTGCCGCTGCCCGGCTGCTCCGACGAGGTGCTGACCCTGATCTCCAACCTCCTCGCGCTGTCGCCGGGGACGATGCCGATCGAGATCCACTGGAACCCCATCGTGCTGTACGTCCACGTGCTCCACCTGAACGACATCGACGCGGTGCGCAAGGACATCCTCCACCTCACCGATCTCACCGTGAAGGCCTTCGGCAGCGACCAGGCGATCGCCGAGCAGGCCGCGTACATGGCGGCGCGCCGATGATCATCGCGACCTACGTGGTGCTGCATGGCGGCGCTGGCGCTGTTCCTGTGGCGTCTGCTGCGCGGGCCGTCGCTGGCCGACCGTGTCATCGGCATCGACGGCATGATCGTGTGCGCCATCTGCCTGTTGATCGTGCGGGCGATGGACACCGGCGAGGGCGCCTTCCTGCCCGCCGCCGTCGTGCTCGCCCTCGTGTCGTTCATCAGCACGTCGGTCGTCGCCCGCTACATCGAGGGCCGCAGTGAGTAGGGCGGGCACGTGATCGGCGAGGCCATCGTCCTGCTCGGCGCGGTGCTCGTGCTGCTCGCCGCGATCGGCGTCGTCCGGTTCGGCGACGTGCTGTCGCGGATGCAATCGCTGACCAAGGCATCCACCATCGGGGTCGTCTTCGTCACCATCGGATCGACGGTCGTGCTGCCGACGTGGAACGACGACACGTCGGCCGTCGCCGCCGCCGTCCTGCAGCTGCTGACGTTGCCGATCAGCGCCTCGCTGATCGCCCGGGCGACCTACCGCGCGCCGGAGATCGAGCATCACCTCGACGACGTCGACGAGCTCGCCGAGGCGGAGGCCGACGGCGAGAGCTGATCAGCGCGTGGTGGGACCGCGGACGACGCCGGCCGCGAGGAGATCGGCAACAGCCGCTTCGTCGTAGCCGAGCTCGGCGAGGATCTCGTCGGTGTGCTCGGCGACCAACGGCGCCGGCTCCAACGGGCGCTGCCCGGAGGCCGAGAACACGAGCGGTGCGGCGATCGAGCGATAGCGCCCGATCACCGGGTGCTCGGCGTCCTGCAGCACGCCGCGGTGGTTGGCCTCGTCGTCGACGATCTCGGCCAGCGGCGGCACGGGCGACACCGGGATGCCGAGGGCCGTGCCCAGCTCGACCCATTCGGCCGTCGTCTTGCGGGTGATGATCGACGCCAGCAGCCCGTAGACCTCGTCGGCGTGGACGAGACGGCTGCGGTGATCGGAGAACCACGGCTGCTCGAGCAGGTGCTCCTCGCCGACGGCCTCGAACAACGCCGTCCAGTGGGCGTCGGTGTAGGGCAGCATCGCCACCCACCCGTCGGCCGTGCGGTGCGGACCGCGGTGGTGGGACAGGACCCGGTTGTAGCCGGGAGGCTCGCCGGGGACGGCGGCCCGTGACAGGTGCTCGACGAGGTTGAAGGCGAGGGCGGCGTCGAACATCGGGACCTCGACCCGCTGGCCCCGCCCGGTCGTCGCCCGGGCGACGAGCGCCGCCAGCACACCCTGGGCGATGAACATCCCGGCGACCTTGTCGGCGATCGTCGACGGCACGAAGTGGGTGGCACCGAAGCCCATCTCGTTGAGCTGCGGGAACCCGGTGAGCGCCTGGATGATGTCGTCGTAGGCGGGCAGGTCGGCCTCCTCGGACGACGTCCGGAAGCCCTGCGCCTGGCAGTACACGAGGCGCGGCGCCGCCTCCTGGACGGCGTCGTAGTCGAGGCCGAGGCGGCGCAGCGGCCCCGGCCGCAGGTTGGTGATCAGCACGTCGCTGCGCGCCAGCAGCGCGAGCAGCACCTCGCGGCCCCGTGGCGCCTTGAGGTCCACGCCGATGGAGCGCTTGTTGCGATGGAGGTTGAGGGCGATGCCGCTGAGCTCGGGGTGCGGCCCGCCGCCCATCATGCGGCTGCCGTCACCGACGCCGGTCTCGACCTTGACGATCTCGGCGCCCGAGGTCGCCGAGCAGCTGGCACCCGAACGGGCCCATGACGACGGTGGCCAGCTCGACGACCTTGATGCCGGCGAGCGGGCCGCGAGGCGGCGGGGCGTCGACCGTCGTCATCGGTGGGTGGCGCCGTCAGCTCTGCGGCGTGACCTCGAGCAGCTCGACCCAGTTGCCGTCGGGATCCTCGATCATCGAGATGCGCACGCCGGCGCGGATCTCACGGGGCGAGATGGCGACCTTGTGGCCGGCCGCCTCGCACGTGCCGGTCAGCTCGTCGAGGTTGGGCACCGAGATCGTCCAGTAGCGGTAGCCGTAGGCGCCGGTGATCCCGCCGGGAGGGGCCGATCGCCGGCAGCTCCTTGTCGGGGGCGACGATCTTGACGAGCGTCGAGCCGCACAGCAGCCGGTACATCGTGCCGCCGCCGGCCATCGGCATCGTGCCGGTGTCCTCGAAGCCGAGGGTGTCTCGGTAGAACTTCAGCGCGGCGTCGGCGTCGCGCACGACGATGCCGATGTCGATGGAGTCCTTGTTCAGCTTGATGGTCATCTGTCTCCCCATTGTCCTCAGGAGTCGCGTCAGGCGTAGAGCTCGAACAGCTGCTTGATGGCGTGGGCCTGGCCGCCGGTGGTCGACGACATGACGGCGATCGGCGTGACGCCGAGCTCGTACCAGGCCTCGATGCGCTCGCGGACCTCGCCGGGTCTGCCGCTGATCGTGCAGTCGTCGACCCACGCGTCCGGCATCAGGCTGGGCAGCTTGTCGCGGTCGCCGGCGGCGATGGCGTCCTCGATGGCGGCCATCTCGTCCTCGTACCCGGCCGCCTTCCAGTAGTTGCGGTAGTTGGGCAGCGTCACGTAGCCGGTCAGCGTGCGGCGATGGATCGCCCGGGCGGCGTCCTTGTCGTCGTCGATCACCGTCGGCGCCATGTCCAACAGCGCGAAGTCGTCACGGCGCGCGGTCGGGACCGCGGCCAGCTGGGCTTCCATGTGCGAGAACGAGGCGTTGGCCCAGATCGCCCCCTCGGCGATCTCGGCGGCCAGGGCCAGCATCTTGTCGCGCAGCGCGGCGAGCCAGATCGGCGGCAGCGGACCGGCCGGGCGCTCGGCGGCGCGCAGGCCCTCGACGTAGGTGCGGATGTCGGACAGCGGCTTGCCGGTGTTGACGCCGAGGCGCTCCATCGCCGGACCGTGGCTGACGCCGAGCCCGAGGCGGAAGCGGCCGCCGCTGACCTCGGCGAGGTGCCCGGCGTGATCGCCACCTCGGTCGGATGGCAGTGGTAGATCGGCTGGATCGACGTCCAGAACGGGATGCGCGACGTCACGTGGGCCAGCGAACCGGCCATCGCCAGGTTGCCGTGGACGCCGGGGCTGGCCAGGCCGGCGAAGCCCCGCCGGTCGGCCTCGGCGGCGAGATCGAGGATCGCCGTGCGCTTGGTGGGCGTGCCGATCACGGAGAGGGCGGGCAGGCGGGTCATCGGCAGAGAAGGTAGGCGGTGGCGCCGAGGTGGCTCGCAGTCGGGGCGGGCCGAGCCGAGGGCGCGCGGCGAGTACCGTGCCGCCTGGGGTACGTCGACAGGGGGCGCAGATGGCCAAGTCAGGTTCGATCCTCGGCAACTCGGTGCAGCGGTTGGAGGACCCGACGCTGCTCACCGGCGCCGGCAAGTACGCCGACGACCTGCGCGAGGACGGCATGGCCGCACGTCGTGTTCGCCCGCTCGCACGTCGCCCACGGCACGATCACCTCGATCGACGTGTCCGCGGCGCAGGGCATGCCCGGCGTCATCGCCGTGTACTGGGCCGCAGAGGGGCAACGACCTCGGGCTGGCGCCGTTCCAGGGCTTCCCGATGATGCCGGCCGAGCTCAACCGGCCGATCTTCGCCAAGGACACGGTCCGCTTCGTCGGCGACGTCGTGGCCGCGGTCGTCGCCGAGACCAGGGAGCAGGCGATCGACGCCGCCGACGCCATGCTCGTCGACTACGACCACCTGCCCGTGGTGACGACGGCGGCTGCCGCGCTGGCCCCCGACGCCCCGATCATCTTCCCCGCGCACGGGTCGAACATCTGCTTCGCCACGACCTTCGGCGACGACGTCGACGCGCTCGAGGGCGCCGAGGCGGTCGCCGAGGTGACGATGGTCAGCCAGCGCCTCGCCGGCGTGCCGATGGAGTGCAACGCCATCGTCGCCGTGCCCGGCGAGCCCAACGGCGGCATGACGTGCTGGGTGTCGCACCAGGCGCCGCACAGCGCCGCACGCCGCGATGGCGCCGATCCTCGGCCTCGAGCCCGAGCAGCTGCGCGTCGTCTGCCCGTGGGTCGGCGGCGGGTTCGGTCCGAAGGCCGCGGTCTACGTCGAGTACCTCGTCGCCGCCGCCGCGGCCCGGGCCCTCGGCCGTCCGGTGAAGTGGATCGAGACCCGCTCCGAGGACATGGTCTCGCTGGTCCACGGCCGCGACTTCGTGATGACGGCCAAGCTCGGGACGACGCTCGACGGCAAGATCACCGGCCTCGACGCCAAGATCTTCGCCTCGGGCGGCGCCTACCCGGCGATCGGCGCGATCCTGCCGATGCTGACCCAGATGATGTCGGTCGGCGTGTACGACGTGCCCAAGGTGCACTTCGACGCGATGACGGCGATCACCAACAACACGACCACCGGCGCCTACCGCGGCGCCGGCCGGCCGGAGGCGACCCAGCTCATCGAGCGGGTGCTGGACGTCGCCGCCGACGAGCTCGGCATCGATCCGGCCGAGATCCGCCGCCGCAACTTCCTCCAGCCCGAGGCCTTCCCGCTGACGACGCTGACCGGTGCCAACTACGACTCCGGCGAGTACGCCAAGGCGCTCGACGCCGTGCTCGCCGCGGCCGGGTACGACGAGCTGCGGGCGGATCAAGAGGCACGGCGCGCCGCGGGGGGACACGGTGCAGCTCGGGATCGGCCTGTCGTCGTACGTCGAGGTGACGGCGCCGATCGGCCTGCACGTCGAGTACGGCGCCGTCGAGATCAATGAGGACGGCTCGGCGTCGCTGGCCGTCGGCACGAGCGTCCACGGGCAGGGCCATCACACCGCCTTCGCCATGCTGGCCAGCGACATCCTCGGCATCCCGATGGACAAGATCCACCTCGTCAACTCGGACACCGCAACGGTCCCGCGTGGCGCCGGCACGATGGGATCGCGCTCGCTGCAGACGGCGGGTTCGGCCATCCACGTCGCATCGGGCGAGGTCCTCGTGCGGGCCAAGCAGATCGCCGCCAACGTGCTCGAGGCCGACGTCGACGACATCGTCGTCGGGGACGGCCAGCTCGAGGTCTCCGGCGTGCCGTCGCGCGGCATCTCGTGGGCCGACCTCGCCGCGGCGTCCGCCGACGCGTCGAAGCTGCCGGACGGGATGGAGCCGGCGCCGCTGCGCCACGAGCTCGACTTCGACGGCAGCGACTCGACCTACCCGTTCGGCTCGCACATCGCGGTCGTCGAGGTCGACATCGAGACCGGCGGCGTGAAGCTGGTGCGCCACGTCGCCGTCGACGACTGCGGCCGCATCCTCAACCCGCTGCTGGTCGCCGGCCAGCAGCACGGCGGCATCGCCCAGGGCGCCGCGCAGGCCCTCTTCGAGGAGGTCGCCTACGACGAGCACGGCAACCCGATCACGTCGAACCTCGCCGACTACGCCATCCCGTCGGCGGCCGAGCTGCCGAGCTTCGAGGTCTCCAACACCCAGACCGACAGCCCCCGCAACCCCATCGGCGCCAAGGGCATCGGCGAGTCCGGCACCATCGGCTCGACCCCGGCCATCCAGAACGCCGTCGTCGACGCCGTCTCGCACCTCGGGGTCAAGCACGTCGACATGCCGTGCACGGCGCAGCGGATCTGGAAGGCCATCCAGGACGCCAAGATCCCGGCCTGACGCCACCGCTTGTCCGAAGGAGTTCTGAAGCCGGGGCCTCGTAGTTCGACGGGTCCGAGCGTCGTGGACGTCCTGTTGTCGAAGAGCTCTTGAAGTCGGGGGGGTGCCCACCTGTTGACGGGTCCGGCCGTGCAGCCGGCCACCCGCTTCGACCTTTTTTTCCGGGCTGGCGGCGGCCGCTGTCACGTCAGTGCCGTGTCTCGGTTGTCAAAGAGCTCTTGAAGTTCGGGGGCCGGCTGGTGGACAGGTCGAGCCATGCTGCCGGCCAATGCGCCGGCCGGCGGCCGACGCCGTCAGGCGGCGGGGGCTCTTGCCGGTGGGCGCCATTGGCCTTCGTGGATGAGGTGGTGGTGCTTGGAGCACAGTGGGATCAGGTTCTCAAGGTTCGTCTTGCCTCCTTGTTTCCATTCGTGTGAGGTGGTGGATGTCGCAGTCGCCGAAGCGGACGGGGCAGTCGGGTGCGCGCGCAGGTCTGGTGCATCGCTCGCAGGGCTCGGCGTTGATCGGCTGACGCCAATCGTTTGGCTCGGCCGACGTCGACCACTCTCCCGTCGCCTGCCAACACGATCGGGATGATGTCCGCCTCGCACGCCAACCGCCGGACCGTGGCCGGTGGGAGCGGCTGACCGTCGTACGTCTCGCACACCGTGGACTCGTGCAGGCCACCGACCAGGGTCTCGAGGTCGATGAGCACGAGCAGCTCCGCCGGACGTCGTCCACCGACGACGGTCGGCGCCGTCACCAGGGTCATGAACGCGTCGGCCTTGAGCTGGTCGAACGTGCGACCGTCATCGGGCTTCGCACGTTGAGCCGCCACCGCGGCGTCGAAGACCGCGGAGAACCGGGCGTCGGACTCGGGATCGAGGCTGATCTGGGTGTGGCACATGCCTTCGCGGTCCATCCACCGCCGCACCGTCCGTTGTGACTTCAGCTTCTCGTGGTGACGCAGACCCTCATCACGGGAGATGCGGCGGGCGAGATCGCGGACCTTGCGGGCGAACGCGTCCACCGACGTCGACGCGGCCTGCTCGACAAGCTCTGACGCCATCGCGGCCAGCTCTACCCGCTCGTCATCGTCGAGTCGGTTCGCCGCTCGGGCGATCGCGTCGGCGTGTCCGGCTGACAGCGTCCCGGCCGCCAGAGCCGAGTGCACTTCCGGCATCGCCTCACACACCGTCGCTCGCTCGGAGACCACATCAGCCTCACGTGATGACCGGCGACCTCCGGCCGTTGCCAGCTCTCGTCGCCGGGCCACGACCGCGGCATCGATCGAGTCGAGCCAACAACGCAGCCGGTGCACCTTCGCCGAGACGTCGCCAACCCGGCGGCATCGCACGTCATCGGGTCGGTCGCCGCAATGGACCGCATCACCTCGACGAGATCGCTGGCCAACATGAGTCGATGGTACAGCACATACGTTCCCTTGTCAACAAGAAATCAGCTCCAAGAGGCCGAGACCGGCGACCGACGAGGCCCCCCAGCTTCAAGAGCTCTTCAACGGCCCCGACGGGCGTCACGGAGTTGGTTCGCGGGTCCCGAGCCAGATGACCGCAGCGACGCAGGCAACCACCGCCGCCACGGCGAACCCGCCGTCCGGGAGCACCTCCCGCCAACTCACGGGCACCGTGAGGACGGTCGAGGCGCCGACGACGGCGATCGCCGCGCCGATCGCGCCGGGCGACGGGACGGGCGTGAGGCGGCCGACGAGCACGGCGACGGTGAGTGCGACCGCAGCGCACGCGATCGAGCCGGTCGTTGCGACCGCCGACCCCGTGGACCCCACGGCGGTGCTCAGCGCCGACACGCCGGCCGCCGCGCCCACGACAAAGGCAAGGCCCATCGTCAGTCGGATCGCCAGCCGGATCCGAGCCGTCGTCGGCACACCCGGTGCCGTCACGGCGACCACGTCGTCGGCGACGAACGCCAACGAGACGAGCACCAGCACCTGGCCGATGGATCCGGCGACGCCGATCGGACCCGGATCCGGCCCGGCCGTGAGCCGCGCGACGCGGACGACGGCGGCAGCGACCAACGGGGCGCCGATCAGCGGCGGCCACCGCATCGAGCGACCGACGGCGAACCAGGTGACGGTCGACGTCACGATGCGGCGACGAGCGTCTGCACGACACCGCAAGCGGCGGCGACCACGACACCGGCGGCAAGGATCCGCGACCAGTACGCCGAGGTCCCCGTGGCCCGGGCGGTGACGGCGACGACGAGGAGCGCGAGGCCGGTGACGTATCCGAGGTGCCACCACATCGCGGCGGTGTCGATCCGCACCTCGTGCCAGCCGTCGGAGTACTCACCAGGCCCGACCAACGGCGGGTCGCCGGGCACCCAGTCTCGGACGGTCGCGTCGGCCACCGCCACCTCCGACGACGGGTACATGAAGGGGTGGAACATCCGCAGCGGGCCCACTGCGAAGAGCCAGATCGCGGTGCCGCTCACCCAGGTCACCGCGACGACGGCCATCACCGCCATCAACCGGCCGCGGCGGAGCCGGGTGATGCCGATGCCGACCAGCCCGGCGAGGACCACGAGGGCGACGACCTGCACCGACTGGGAGAGCGGCGGCGCGACGGGCCGGGAGTACGGCGCGTCGCCGAGGTCGAAGCCGCCCCGAGCCGCCATCCACGCGTGGGCCGCGGCGACGACGACGATCGAGACGGCGGCCGGCGCGGCGAGAGCGAGCGACGTCGCGGCGAGCCGACCGGACTCGGTGACCGGCGTCCCGGGGAACAGGTCGGGCTCGGCCAGCCAGCGACTGCGACCGGCGACGCACGCCGCGGCGACCATCGTGCCGACCCAGAGCCACACCCATGCGGTGCTCATGCCGTAGTACCGCTGGCCGGCCCACTCCTCCTCCGAGGCGCCTCCGTCGGCAATGCCCATCAACACCTCGTGGGCCACGGTGAGCACGAGCCCGACGAGGAACGCGGGGTGCCGGACGAGGCGCCAGCCCTCGACGATCGCGAGCTGGACGATCGGACGGGAGACGGTCGCGCCGTGGGCGGAGACGCTGGTGGTGGCGGTTGCGGTCACGGCCGGGCCTCCAGACGGTGGCGGTTGCGCTCGACGAGGATCATGTAGCCGTCTTCGACGGTCGGGGCGACGGATCGCGCGCCTGCCGGCGCGACGCCCAGCATCCGGTGCTCGCCGGTACCGGTGCGCCAGGACGCCCACGCACCGGTGCCCGGGCCCTCGGCGAGCCAGACGTGGCCGGTCGCCAGGTCGGCGAGCTCGCCGGGCGTGCCGGCGAACCGCACCTGGCCCTCGTGCATCACGACGACGCGATCACACAGCGCCGTCACGTCGTCGGTCTGGTGGGTCGAAAGCAGCACGGTGGCCTCGGCGGCGACGGTCGAGACGACCTCACGGAACCGCATGCGCTGCTCGGGATCGAGCCCGGCCGTCGGTTCGTCGAAGATCAGCAGCTGCGGCCGACCGAGCAGTGCCTGGGCGATGGCGACCCGCCGGCGCGTGCCGGCAGAGAGACGGCGGATCTTGCGTCCGGCCTCGCGCTCGAGGCCGACGAGCTCGATGACCCGAGACACCTCATGGCGCCGGGTGGTGCGATCGTCGATCTCCTTGAGCACGGCGACGTAGTCGATGAACGCGCGCACCGTGAACCCTTGGAAGAAGCCGGGCTCCTGGGGTTGGTAGCCGAGGCGGGACCGGATCGCATGGCGATCGTCGGGGCCCCACGGCGTGCGCCGCCCGAGGATCGAGATGTCGCCGCTGTCAGCGTGGAGCACGGTCGCGACGATCCGCAGGAGCGTCGTCTTGCCGGCGCCGTTCGGTCCGAGGAGGCCGGTGACCCCGGGGCCGGCGCAGAGGGCGACGTCGTCGAGGGCCAGCGTGCGCCCGTAGCGCCGCGTCAGGCGGGACAGCTCGACGCCGTGGAGGTTGCTGGTCATCGGGGCACCTCGTAGGTGTGACGTCGGGTGGCGAACACTGCGATGGATCCTGCACCGACCGCCGCGGAGATCAGCTGGCCGGGCCATTGGACGACGACGAAGTGGCGGGCGAAGGCGTCGGCGGTGAGCGCGGGCGCTTCGGAGATGGCGAACGTGGCCCCGGCGACCCACAACCCAGCCAGCGCGGCCGCGACCGTGGGGAGCGGCCAGTAGGTCCCGACCGCGAGGGCGACGGCGATCAGCGCGAGGGCGGGTAGCAGCCAGCCGAACGCCAGCAGCTCACCGAAGGGTGCCGAGAGCACGATCAGCACGGGCACCGTGAGGGTCACGACGGTCCCGGCGCGCACCAGCAGGAGGCGCACCGCCGGCATCGGGCTGGCCTGGGCGATCTCGAACGTCGGGTCGACGCGTGGCGTGTACGCCGAACGCGACCCCGGCCAGCGGCACGAGCGGCGCCAGCGCCACGAACAGCCCGACCGTCGGACGGTTCGTCCCGAGCGTGGCGGCCATCAGCGCGAAGCAGAGGACGAGGAGGCTGGCCGCCAACCACGACGTCTCGAGCGACAGCGCGCCGGTGACGAGTCGGATGTCGCGCTCGTCCAGCCCGACGCGTCGCAGCACTCGCTGCGTCCGCGTCATCGGTGGGGCGTCGAGCCGATCGTCGAGCCCGGCCTTGATCCGGGTCAACGCACCGGTGTCGGCGTAGGTCACGGCCAGCTGGCGGCACGTCGGGCAGGCGGTCACGTGCGCCTCCACGGATGCCGCCGCGACATCGCCGAGCTCGCCCCGGGCGTAGCGGTCGAGGAGGCCGGTGTCGGCGTGCCAGGTCATGTGAGCGCCTCTCGCAGCTGGTGACGGGCCCGCAGCATGCGGGTCTTGACGGTGCCGCTCGGGATTCCGAGCAGCCGGCCCGCCTCGCGTGTCGACAGTCCGTCGAGCACGGTCGCTTGGACGACCGCCCGCAACTCCGGCGACAGCGTCTCCAAGGCGCCGGCGAGATCGCCGTGCTCCACACCGACGAGCGCGGCGTCCTCGGCCGACACGACGCGGTCGGACCGGGAGAGCAAGTACCACGCCGGTGTCTTGCGGTGGCGCATGTGGTTGAGGAGCTGCCGGATGCCGATGCCCCACACCCACGCGCCGACCTCACCGGTGCCGGCGAACGACATCGGCTTGCGCCAGATCGTCATGAACGTGTCCTGCACTGCTTCCTCCACGACCGCCCGATCAGCACAACGCCGACCGAGCCGCAGCAGCAACCACGGCGCATGACGGGCGTACAGCTCGTCGAGGGCGCGACGGTCCCCGTCGCCAATGGCGACGAGCAGCTCGGCATCCGAGCGCACCGAGCGTTCGGGCGTCATGCCCTCCTGTGTCACGCGATCCCCTCAGCGGTTCTGATCGATGCCGCGCGGACGATCTTGCGCCTGCCCCGGCCGCCGCGCCATCTCATTGCGATCGCACCGCCGCCGAACCGAACTCGCCGCCGCCCGACACAACAGGTCATCCGGTTCACAGACCCAGAAGGAGAACCCGATGCGCCGAGCTCCCATCCTCTTCGCCATTGGCCTCGCCATCGCCGCGACGGCGACGACTGCGACGAACGCCGCCAGCGGCGCGCCATCCACGCGCGCCACGCTGCGCCTCGCCGACGGCACGACGATCGGCACGGTCCGCTTCCACGACGATCACGGCACCACGCGGGTGAAGGTCAGCCTGGACGTCCCCGACGGCAAGACGGCGGTACGGGCCTTCCACGGGTTCCACATCCACGCCAATGACGATCCGGTCAATGGAGTCGGCTGTCTGGCCGACCCGAAGGCCGCGTCGTCGACGTGGTTCGTGTCGGCCGACGGTCACCTGCAGGGTGGCGGCGTCGGCCACGGCAACCACGCCGGCGACATGCCGAGCCTGCACCTCGACAGCGACGGAACCGCCGAGGTGACGTTCGAGATCGATCGCTTCTCAGTCGCCGATCTCGCCGGTCGCGTGGTCATCGTGCACGCCGGTCCGGACAACTTCGGCAACGTCCCCGTGGGCGCCGAGCCCAACCAGTACACGCCGAACAGCCAGATCGCGATCGACCGCACCGCGGCCACCGGCAACGCCGGCGATCGCATCGCCTGCGGGGTCATCGGGCGCCGTTGAGCCCCGGCCGAACGGGCGTCAGCGATCGCTCGGGTCGGTGACGGCTCAGTCCGACGGCGACCAGCGGTAGGCGATCCACTCCCCCGCATCGCGCACCGCGCCGATGGCGTCGTAGGCGGCGATGGCGTCGGTGTTCCAGGCGAGGACGTTCCACTCGACGCGGCCGGCGGTGAGGCTGCGGAGGTGGCGCAACAGGGTGCCGCCGACGCCGTGGCCGCGGTGCTGGGGGTGCACGTAGAGGTCCTCCAGCCAGATGCCGGGCTGGCCGAGGAACGTGGAGAACGTGCGGAACCACAGGGCCATCCCGGCGACGTCGCCGGCGACCTCGGCGAGGTGCACGGTGGCGACGGGATCGGGCCCGAACAGGTGGCGGCCGAACTCGTCGGGATCGAACACGACGTCGTCGGCCATGCGCTCGAACGCGGCGAGGTCGCGGACCATCTGCAGGATGGCGGGCAGATCAGCGGGGCGGGCGGTGCGGACCGCGACGGGAGGAGGCGTCACCCCGAGATCATGACGGCACGAAGACCGGCACCGGCTCGCCGCCGCCGAGCGCGAGGAACGAGACCTCCATCGGCAGCCCTTCGCGCAGCCCGGAGGCGTCGACACCGGGCAGCGCGGTGTTGAGCCACAGCCCTTCCTCGAGCTCGACGATGCCGATGACCTCGCCGTCGCCGGTGGCGTTGGCCAACTCGGGCGCCGTCGACGTGCCGTCGTCGACGGCCCACGTCACGAGCGTCGCCGCGCCGGACACCGGCACCCACGACAACGCGTGCCCGGCCGGGCACTCCACCTGCGCCGGCGGGAACAGCCGATCGCACTCCGGGCACGAGCGCACCACCAGCTGCCCCGAGGCCGCGGCGTCGAAGTACGGCGCCGACGCCTCGTCGCGTGCCACCTGGAAGCTCATCGGGCCTGGCTCCCGAGCACGAGCGAGCTGTGGAAGTCGAGCACGCCGCCGTTGCCGCTGACGAGGGCCACCTCGTGGCGCGGCACCTGGCGCTCGCCGCCCTGCCCCCGCACCTGGATCACGGCCTCCGACAGCGGGGTCATGCCCCACAGGTAGTAGCTCGACAGCTGCCCGCCACCGGTGTTCGTCGGCAGCGCGCCACCCGGCCCCAGCGCCCCGCTCTCGGCCAGCGCGCCGCCCTCGCCCTTGGCGCAGAAGCCGTAGTCCTCGAGCGTGATCAGCGTCGTGTACGTGTAGCAGTCGTAGATCTCGCGCACGTCGACGTCGGCCGGCGTGATGCCCGCCATCGCCATGGCGCGGGGACCGGCGATCGCGGCGCCCGACACCAATCCCCAGTCCGAGCCCCGCTCCAGGCGGTAGCCGGGATGGGTCTGGGCCCACCCCCAGATGTGCACCGGCGGCTGCGGCAGGTGGGCGGCCCGCTCGACCGACGTCACGACCATCGCGATGCCGCCGTTGGACACCATGCAGCAGTCGAGCAGGTGCAGCGGCCGGGCGACCCAGCGCGACGCCTGGTGGTCGGCCAGCGAGATCGGGTCCCGGAACCGGGCCAGCGGGTTCTTCGTCGCCCACGCTCGTTGCCCGACGGCGATCGCGCCGAGCTGCTCGCTCGTCGTGCCGAAGCGGTTCATGTGGCGCTGGGCGGCGAGCGCGTAGCCGCTGTTCGGGTTGCGCGGCCCGGCCACCGCGGCGAGCCCGGCGAACCCGGTCGCGACCGAGCCCGGCGGGCGGCGGTAGGCGTCGCCCGAGCGGGCGGCCGGCTTCAGCGGGGCGTCGGCGTGGACGATGGCGACCGTCGTCGCCAGCCCACCGGCGATCGCCAGGGCCGCCAGCTGCACCTGGGCTCCCGCGGTCGAGCCGGCCTGCGAGATCTGGCTGAGCAGGCCGAGGTCCTGCAGCCCGAGCTGCCGGGCAAGGCGGATGTCGACACCGCCGGACAGGCCGCCCGACACGAGCAGGCCGTCGACGTCGTCGAGGGTCAAGCCGGCGTCGGCGACCGCCAGGCGGACGGCATCAGCGGCGAACTCGGCCGCCGAGCGCCCGTACACCTTGCCGGTCTCGGTGATGCCGAGCCCGACGATCGCCGCGCCGCGGAGCTGTTGAGGGGTCACGTCCATCGCGGCCGGTCACCCTAGGAGGGCGCTCCGGCGGCGACCCCATCGAGGCCGACGAGTGATCGGGAGGTGGGAACGGGCAGAGTCGGGGCCGTGGACACCGCACTCGGGATCGGCCTGGCCATCGTGGCCGCGGTGCTCCTGGCGTTCGCCTCGGCGGCCGAGCACGGCGCCGCCCACGCCGAGACCGAGGTCCGCGCCGGCGGGTGGGCGATGCTGCAGGCGCTGCGGCGGCGGCCGCTGTGGCTGTTCGGCGTGACGTCGGACGTGTCGTCGTTCGCGTTCCAGGCCGCCGCCCTCGGGTTCAGCTCCTTGTTGCTGGTGCAACCACTGCTCGTGCTGTCGCTCCTGTTCGCCCTGCCGTTGAACGCCCGCCTGACCGGTCGTCGCGTCGCCCGGCGCGACTGGGCGTGGGCGGCGACGCTGGTGGGCGGGCTCGTCGTCTTCGACACCGTCGGCCGACCGTCGGCCGGCCACGACGAGGCCCCGCTCGGCGACTGGCTGCCGGCCGGCGTGATCATCGTGGCCGTCGTCGCTGTCTGCATCGCCATCGCCGTCAACCGCCGGGGCACCGGTCGCGCCGTGGCGCTGGCCGTCGTCACCGGCGTGACGTACGGCGTGACCGCGGCGATGACGATCGGCGTCGTCGGGGCCCTCGACGACGGTGTCGGCGCCGTGGTCACGAGCTGGGAGCTGTACGTGCTGATCGTCGCCGCGACGACCGGCTGGTGGCTGCAGCAGTCCGCCTACCAGGCCGGCGCCCTCACGGCCTCGTTGCCGATCGTGATGGTCGCCGAGCCGGTCGTCGCCGTCGCGCTCGGCGTGTGGATCCTGGACGAGCGCATCCGCACCGGTCCGGCCGGGTGGGTGGTGCTCGGCCTCGCCGCGACCACCATCGTCGTGGCCGTCGCGGCACTGGCGCGGTCGAAGGCCGAGCTCGACGAGGAGCTCGACACGCCGCCGCCCGCCGTCGTCAGCGCGTGAAGTCGCCGCCGACGTAGCGGGCGTCCGCCTCGTCGTCGGGCGTCGCCGCGCCGGCCTCGATCTCGGCGGCCCACGCCTCGGCGTCGTCGACGGGCCGGTACCCGATCGCCCGGGCCGACGTCAGGTCCCACCACGCTCGCGTGTTGGCCGAGATGCCGTACACGACCGTGAACCCGAGGTCCGGCGCGCCGAGGCAGGCGTCGACGAGGCGGACGGCGTCACCGTGGGACAGCCACGTCGACAGGTGTCGACGGGTCGTCGGGCGCTCGCGGAAGCTCCCGATGCGCAGGCAGGCGGCGGCGATCCCGTGGCGGTCGTGGTAGAGGCTGCACAGCGCCTCGCCGGCCACCTTGCCCAGCCCGTAGAACGAGTCGGGGCGCTGCCGGGTCTCGATCGGCAGCAGGGCCTCGCGAGGCGTGAACCCGACGGCGTGGTTGCTGCTGGCGTAGACGACCCGCCCCACACCGTGGCGGCGCATCGACTCGAGGACCCGGTGGGTCAGCCCGACGTGCGATGCCATGGCGGTCTCGAAGTCGGTCTCGGCGGCGATCGCCGCGAGGTGCACGACGGCGTCGACCCCGGCGACGGCGGCGTCGAGCGCGTCGTCGTCGGTGGCCAGGTCGGCCACGACGATCCGATCAGCCCACGGGTCGTCGGCCCCGATGCTGTCGAGACCCCGCGCGTCGTGCCCGGCCGCCGCCAGCCCGGTCATCAGCACCCGCCCGATGCGCCCCGACGCCCCGGTGACGAGGACGTCCACCGGTCAGTCGTCGGCGATGGTCGCCGCGACCCGACCGGCCGCGTCGACGTACTGGTCGACGAGGTCGAACACGACCGTGGCCGCCGGCTTCGACTCGTTCATCATGCCGACCGCCTGGCCGACGAAGTAGTTGATCAGCTGGCGCGAGCCGTCGTTGGACGCCGCCGTGCGGGCGATGCGCCGCTCGGCCTCGCCGACGAGCACGGGCTGCAGCGGCATGCCGAGCGGATCGGGGTTGGCCGGGTCGTTCCACTCGTCGGTCCAGGCCGAACGCAGCTGGCGGGCGTGCTTGCCCGTCTTGGAGCGCGAGCGCAGCGTGTCCGACGACGTGGCGGCCAGGAACTTCTCCTTGACCACCGGGTGGGTCTCGGCCTCCTCGGTCGTCAGCCACACCGAGCCGCACCACACGCCCTGGGCGCCGAGGGCGAGGGAGGCGGCGATCTGGCGGCCGTCGGCGATGCCACCGGCGGCGAGCACCGGCAGCGGGCTGACGGCGTCGACGACCTGGGGCACCAGGACCATCGTGCCGATCTCGCCGGTGTGCCCGCCGGCCTCCGAGCCCTGGGCGATGATCAGGTCGACGCCGGCCGCCTGCTGGCGCTCGGCGTGGACGACGGTGCCGACCAGGCCGGCGACGAGCACCCCGCGCTCGTGGCCCTCCTTGACGAGGAAGTCGGGCGCCGGGCCGAGGGCGTTGGCCACCAGCTTGACCTTGGGATGGGCCCACACCATGTCGAGCAGGCGGCGGCCGCTCTCGTGCGACATCCCCATCACGTCGTCGTCCTGGCGGCCGGCGATGTCGACGCCGTTGGCGCCGCCGCCGTCGTCGTCGGGCAGCTCGTCGACGCCGTACTTCTGCATCAGCTGGTCGACGAACTGCCGGTGGGCGTCGGGGATCAGCGCCGACAGCTCCTTGCGGGTCATGCCGCCCTGCTCGACGCCGGTGTACTTGGCCGGGACGATGATGTCGACGCCGTACGGCCTGTCCCCCACGTGCTCGTCGATCCAGTCCAGCTCGACCTCCAGCTGGGCCGGGCTGAAGCCGGCGGCCCCGAGGACGCCGAAGCCACCGGCCTTGCTGACGGCGGCGATGACGTCGCGGCAGTGGCTGAAGGCGAAGATCGGGAACTCGATGCCGAGGCGATCACACAGTGGCGTGCGCATGCCCCCGATCATCCCATCGCCGTGCGGCCGGCGGGACATCCGGGCACCGCTGTGACACCCCGTCGGTAAGGTCGAAGCGTGCCGTTGACCGAGCTCGAGCAGGCCTGGCTGGTGCCCGACGTCGCGGTCGAGCGCGTCGAGCTCGACGCCACGTCATGGGTCGATGTCGCTCGCGGCCTCGTGGTCGGGGCCGACGACCTGCACGACGAGCTGGTGGCCACGGTGCCGTGGGAGGTCGGCAAGGTCTGGCGCTACGAGAAGTACATCGAGGAGCCGCGACTGGCGTCGTGGCAGTCGGGCGCCGGCCGCCATCCGGCCCTGATCGCCGTCCAGACGTGGATCACCCGGCGCTACCGGGCGACGTTCGACGGCGTGTCGCTGGTGCAGTACCGCAACGAGCGCGACAGCGTCGGCTGGCACCGCGACCGGGAGCTGCGCTGGCTCGACGACACCGTCATCGGGGTCCTGACCCTGGGTGCCCACCGGCCCTGGCTGATGAAGCCCATCACCGGCCGCCGCGAGTCGCTCGAGGACGAGGACCTGGCGAACGCCGTCGATCTGTCACCGCACGGCGGCGACCTGCTGGTGATGGGCGGGCGAGCCCAGGCCGACTGGCTGCACGCCGTGCCCAAGGTGCGCGGCCGCGTCACCAGCCGGGTGTCGGGGCAGTGGCGCTGGACCTCGAAGCGAGGCCGCCGGGACACCAACCCGGGCTTCTACGCGCCCCGCAACTTCAGCCGCTGATGCGACACGTCGGGGAACTGGTCGCTCGAGCCGGCACGACGATGCACATGCACCGTACGCTCCGGGTGTGTTCACGAAGCAGGAGCAGGAACCCGCCACCGAGGAGATCAGCGAGGTCGGACCTGGCATCCTGCGGATGCAGCTGCCGATCAACTTCACCGGGCTGGGCCACGTCAACTGCTACGCCCTGGAGGACGAGCGCGGCTTCGCCGTCGTCGACCCGGGGCTCCCCGGGCCGGACGGCGTGGGCGGGCCTGCTCGACCGCCTGAGCCGCGCCGCGATCCCGCTGTCGAGGATCCACACCGTGGTGATCACGCACAGCCACCCCGACCACTTCGGCGGCGCCGCCCGGCTGCGCGACGAGACGGGGGCAGACATCCTCACCCACGCGTCGTTCAAGCTGTGGTGGGAGCGCGGCGACGGGCTCGACGACCGGCCGTCGGACGCGCTGGACGATCCCGACCGCTGGTCACGTCCGACGCCGTGGGGCACGCAGTTCCAGCCGCCGACGGACGGCGCCATCAACAACATGCGCGACGAGATGCGGTCCGGCGATCACACGCCACACCCGACGAAGCGGGTCAAGGACGGCGAGGCCGTGACGCTGGCCGGTCGCGAGTGGCTGTCGATGCACACCCCGGGCCACACGCCTGATCACCTCTGCCTGTACGACCCGACGCACGGCGTCGTGCTGTCCGGCGATCACGTCCTGCCGACGATCACGCCGCACATCGGCGCGATGGACGGGATGGCCGACGATCCGCTGGCCGAGTTCTTCCACGCCCTCGACCGCATGGCGGCGTTGCCGGACGTGTCGGTCGCCCTGCCGGCGCACGGCCATCCGTTCCACGACCTGGCCAAGCGGGCCAACGAGATCAAGGAGCACCACGACGGTCGGCTCCAGCGGCTGCGCGACGCGTCGGCCGAGCTCGGGCGTCCGGCCACGGTCCACGAGCTGATGCAGCACCTCTTCGCCGAGCGGGCGTGGGGCTCGATGGCCGAGTCGGAGACGTACGCCCACCTCGAGCACCTGCGCCTCAGCCACGAGGCCGAGTCGAGCTGGTCCGACGGCCTGCTGCGCTACGAGATCTCCGTCTCCCCGATCGCGAGGGGTCCGTCGCGTAGGGACCCGGTCCGTGGCCACGCGCTCGGCGTGGTCGCGTTCAGGCCCTACATGAAGTTGCGGGTGTGCAGGGCGGACAGCTCGGCGGTCTCGCCGGGGGTGAAGCCGAGCCGGGCGAGGCGGGTGCGGCGGCTGTCGTCCATGTCGTGCTGGAGGTCGCGCACGGCTCGCCACCCTGCCGCGATGGCGTCCGGAGTGGGGGCACCGCCCGCGAGGAGCACGAGGCTGTCGAACACCTCGTCGTTGAGCCCGGCGGTCGTGCGCAACGCGTGGTGACGCCGCTCGACGGCGCGGGCCAGTCGGGGCCGGACCGCCGGGTCGAGGCTGGTGTGTCGCTCGAGGTGGCCGAGCGCGAACGCGACGTGGCGCGCTTCGTCGGTCCGCGTGAGGTGGGCGATGCGGCGGGTGAGGGGATCGGGCGCGTGCCGCTCGAGGAAGCCGAGCAACGAGACGAACGTCCCTTCGCCCATCACCGACAGCAGGAACGACGCGGTGGCGAAGTCGGGTTCGTCCAGGAGCGTCTGCAGCGATCCGCGCCCGCCGACCGTCGAGAGGGCGAGCGGCCGTTGGGCCAGCCTCGCCCGACGGGTGAACACCTCGATGTGACGCGCTTCGTCGGCCACCGTGACGGCGAGCACCTGCTGGATCTCGCGGAAGTGCGGGTGGATCTGGCCGAGGAACCGGGCCGGCACGACCAGCGCGGCCTCCTCGTTCTCGACGAGGAACGTCATGACCTGGACGACTGCGTCCTCCATCGACGGCGCGTTGGCGGGAGGTGTCGTCCAGTCGATCGCCGTGTTGGGATCCCATTGACCGGCCAGCGCCTGGGCGTAGAGCCGATCGGCCCGATCGGTCCAGATCTCGTCGCGCCGGTCGAGGTCGAACCTCGGGGTCGGTCCACCCGGCTCGATGAGCGCACCGCGCGCCGCCAGCCCCCAGTCGGGTGCCGGGCGATCCACGACCGGCTCGCCGTCGGGATCGGCAGGTGCGGCCGGCACGGCGCCGACGAGCCGTGACTCGGCCGTCGCGCCGCGCTCGACGATCACGACCTCGTCGTCGACTCGCAGCCGGTGACCCTGGAGGCGACACCAGGTGGCGAGCTGACCGATCAGGTCGGGGTGGGTGCCGCGCACCTCCACGCGATCACCGGGTCGGACGTCACGCAGGGCCAACTTGACGAGGATGTGGGCGCCACCGTCGACGCCGAGCGCACCGACATCGACGGTCGGCCCCTGGATCAACGGAGCAGGCCCGCTGACGGGATCGATCCGTCGGATCCGTAGAAGCCGAGGCGGTCGACGGCGCCCTCGAGCAGGTCGTACCCGCTGGTGCGACCGGGCCGCCACTCCCGGAGGCCCTCCAGCTCCAGCAGCGGACGCACGACCGGATCATCGAACGACATCGACAGCAACAGCTCGACGAACCGCTCGACCGTCGCCGGATCGGCGTCGTCGAGCACGGTCATCGTGCAGTGGTCGTACGGCGCGGTGCGGGTCAGGACGCGGACCGATCCGGCATCGAGGAGGCCTTCTCTGGCGAAGCTGAGGTGGTTCCCGTCGATGACGCACGCCGCATCCGCCGACTGGCTGAGCAGCGCCTTGACCGCGTCGCGCTCACCGCCCACGTGATCGCCGTGCTTGCCCACCATGACGTCGAAGCGCTGCACGTCGAACGCGCCGCCGGGGTCGAGCCCGGCGTCGGCGAGGTGGGACAGCGGGAGCAGGGTGGCCTGCGGCGAGTCGGCGGCGCCGGTGGCGACGCGGCGACCCTCCAGCCCGGCGACGTCGACCACATCGCTGTCGGCCCGCACGAGGACGACCGAGGTCAGGTCCTGATCGGTGTCGCGCATGGCGACGGCGCGCGCCGTGCGTCCCGCGGCAGCGGCGAGCCGGCGCGTGCGGACCCATGCGAGCGGCGAGTCCCACGTGACGTCGACCGCGCCGGCGAGGTGGGCGTCGGCCTGCGCCTCGTAGTTCGAGTAGAGGACGTAGTCGAACGCGAAGTCGTGGGCCGCGAACCAGTCGGCGAAGCCCTCCCAGATCGTGACGACCTTGGGGTCGTAGGCGACGGCGCCGAGCGTGAACGGACGAGACGAGCTGGTGGTCATGGCGGCGGTCCTCACCCGAACAGCGGCAGTCCGCAGACCGCCCGGCCGATGAAGTCCTGCAACGCGTCGAGCGTCGGCGCCATCGCCACCGACGCTCGGGCGTCTCTGAAGTGCCGCTCGAGCCCGATGTCCTTGCGGAACGCGGCCCCGCCGCCCACCCGCATCGCCACGTCGAGCACGTCGACGGCGGCTTCACCGGCGACGGCTTTGGACTGCAGCATCCGCAGCGGCGCGTCGGCCCGCCCGGTCGTCAACGCGGCAACTGCGTCGTCGACGAGCGTCGCCGCGGCATCGGCGCGGTCCTTCATCGCCGCGATGTGCTGGCGCACGACCGGCTGGTCGGCCAGCGTCTGGTCCAGGTGCTCGAGCCGCGCCGTCGTCACGTGTCCGACCACCGCCGCGAGCGCGGCGTCCATGAGCCCCAGGCTGCACGACGCGTTCAGGATCTGGAACACCGGCAGCACCACGCCGAGCGCGATGTCGAGCCCGGCGCCATCGTCACCGAGCCCCGACGATGCCGGGATCGCCGCGCCGGAGGCCTGCACCGGGCTCGAGGCGTTGCCGCGCAAGCCGAGGCCGTCGAACGGCGCCCCGACCTTCAACCCTTCCGTGGTCGCCGGCACCAACCACAGCGACGCGCCGGGACCCCCGGTCGTCGGCTGGCTGGTCCACACGTACGAGTCGGCCTCCCCCGCCGACGTCACCCAGCTCTTCGACGCGTCGAGCACGACGTCCTCACCGGCAACCCGGGCCGTGCCGAGCGGCGCCCAGAACTGGCTCCGCGAGCCGGTCTCCGAGAAGGCCAACGTCGACAGGTGCTCACCCGCGGCGACCGCGCGACGGATGTCGTCCGAGCCGTGGACCTCGATCACGGCGACGGCCGAGTAGTGCATCGTCACGACCATCGCCGTGCTGGCGCACGATGCGGCCAGCCGCCGCACGACCTGCGCCGCCTCCGCGAGCCCGAGACCGAGCCCGCCGACATCGGTCGACGACAGCAACCCGAGCAGTCCCCGCTCGCCGAGCGCCGTCACGGCGGCCCGCGGGAAGACGGCACCCACGTCGGTGCTCGAGGCAGCCGGCCCGACGACCTCTCCGATGACCTCATCCAGCGCGCCCAGGAACGACGGCTCACTCACGACACGCACCTCCAGCACGATGGACGTCCGATCGTGCCATGCCCGCGCCGCGATCCCCGCACGGACCGAGCGACCCCGGACCCTCGCTACAGGGCTGCTTCCTCGAGGCCCTCGACGGTCGCCGCCCGCACGCTGACGTCGTCGCGCAACGGCACCTCCTTCAACAGGAACGAGAGGCCGAACGCGAGGAGCACCAGCGGCACGGCGACGAGGAACACGGTCGCCACGCCGTTGGCGATGCCGTCGGCCACTGCCGCGTACTCGTCTGCCGGCAGGTTGCGGATCGCCTCCGGGCTGCTGAGCAGGCTGTCGTCAGTCGCCAGTGACGTGCCCGGCAGGTGCTCCTCGATCGTGTTGGCGAGCCGGGTGCTCAGCACGGTGCCGAACGCAGCCACACCCAAGGCGCTGCCGAGCGTGCGGAAGAAGTTGACGGCCGAGGTGGCGGCGCCCATGTCGGCAGCCGGCGCGGTGTTCTGGACGGCGATCGTCATGATCGGCATCGACGCACCGACGCCGACACCCACGATGCCCATGGCGACGGAGATGAACAGGCGCGTGGTCGTGGTCTCGATGGTGGACAGCAGCACGAGGCCGACGACCGCGAAGGCGATGCCGATGATCGGGTACGCCTTGTACCGACCGGTGTGGTGGACGAGCCGGCCGGCCACGTTCGACCCGACGACCACCCCCGCCATCATCGGGATGAGCAACAGCCCGGACGACGTGGCCGACGCGCCGGTCACCACCTGCAGGAACAGCGGCAAGAACGTCGACGCGCCGATCATCACCGAGCCGAGCAACGCACTCAGCGTCACCGAGACCGTGAAGACGCGGTCGCTGAAGAGGCGCAGCGGAAGGATCGGCTCGTCGGCCCGCCGCTCCTGCACCACGAACGCCAGGGCGAGGACGATGCCGATCGTGAAGAGCCCGATGATCTGCGGCGAGCCCCAGGCGTACTCCTGGCCACCCCATGACGATGCCAGCAGCACCGAGGTGACGCTGACGGTCAAGAAGAAGGCGCCCACCCAGTCGATCGAGTGGTGCCTGACCACCTTCGGGATGTGGAGGTAGCGGGCCGCGACCACCATCGCCAGCGCACCGAGCGGGAGGTTGATGAGGAAGACCCAGCGCCACGACACGTGGTCGACGAAGAACCCACCGACGAGCGGCCCGATCACGCTGGCGCTGGCGAACACGCCCGTGAAGTAGCCGACGTACTTCCCGCGTTCACGCGGCGAGAGGATGTCGCCGAGGATCGTGAACGTCATCGCCATGATCCCGCCACCGCCGACGCCCTGCACGGCGCGAGACAGGATCAGCTGCGGCATCGATTGGGCGAGGCCGGCCAGCACCGAGCCGAGCAGGAAGATGGCGATGGTGATCTGGAGCATCACCTTGCGGCCGTACAGATCGCTGATCTTGCCGAACAGCGGCACGCTCACGGTCGACGACAGCAGGTACGCCGTCACGACCCACGAGATCTGGTCGAGGCCACCGAGATCGCCGACGATCGTCGGCAGCGCTGTCGCCACGATCGTCTGATCGAGCGCCGCCAGCAGGAGGCACAGCATCAGCGCCCCCATGACGATGTTCAACGAGCGCTTCGTCCGTGGCGCCTCGATGTCGCTGGCCTGCGCCGCGTCCGTCACCGGCAGTCCCCTTGTCGACTCGGCGCCTCGACGCCACCCCGCTGGCACTTCAGCACAGCGCGCCGACGACGGCGTCATCGGAGCGGCAGGCCGGCCCAGCTCGCCGCCGGCCTCACCGACGATTCGCGGTGATCCTCCGCACGGCGTCGTCGAGCGCGGCGCGGGCGTCGTCGGCGAGCGCCCGGGTCAGCTCGCCGGCCGGCATCGCCGCCGCCAGCTCGTGGGACTGCCCGGCCCACAGGTTGACGATGTCGAAGTCGCCCGTCGTGCGACCGTGGGCGCGCAGGGGTGCGGTGAGGTGGTGCACCTCCGGATAGGCCCGGGGTGCGGTGGCGCCGTGATCGCGATGGAACTGGTTGTCGATGCCGCGCGCCGTCCGCCCGGTGAACGCTCGTGTCAGCACCGTCCTCGTCGTCCTCGCCGTCGCCGTCCGCTGCACGTCCGAGGTGCCCGCCTCCGGGCAGCGCAGGTACGCCGTGCCCAGCTGGGCGGCAGTCGCTCCGGCGACGAGGACGGCGGCGATCGCCGCGCCGGTCGCCAGCCCACCGGCTGCCACGAGCGGGCAGTCGACGATCGGGGCGATGAGCTGGAGGGCGGTGAGGAGCGTCAAGTCCGATGCGTCGTCGTCGTCGACGAAGACGCCGCGATGACCACCGGCTTCGACGCCTTGCACGATGATCGCGGCCGGCGACAACGTGGCCGCGACGAGCGCCTCGGCGGGTGATGTCACCGTCAGCCAGACCTCGGATCCGACGTCGGCGAGGCGGCGCACGATCGTCGCTGACGGCACACCGAACGTGAACGACACCACCGCGACCGGATCGTTGCAGAGCACATCGATCTTGGCGTCGAAGTCGTCGTCGTTCCAGCGTGGCACCCCCGGAGCGAGCTGCCGCCGCGTCGCCTCGAGCAGGATCTCGCTCGCGTAGTCGTCGAGGCCGGGACGGGCCGCGGGAGCGGAGTCGGGGACGAACAGGTTGACGCCGAACGACCCGGCGAACATCGCTCGGAGGGCGGTGATGTCGTCGGCGACCCGTTGCGGCGTCAGGTAGCCGGCGCCGAGGAAGCCGATGCCCCCGGCGCCGCCCACGGCGGCGACCAGCGCGGGGGTCGAGGGTCCGCCCGCCATCGGCGCGAGGACGATCGGCACGGCCAGCTGCTCGAGGACGGTCGACACCGGCATGGAGACCCACTTTCGAGCACCGTTCCCGTGGGCGCAAGGCCGGGCCGTCCGCCAGCGATGAGAACTGACGACGACGCCGGTCTGATGGTGGTGTCAGGCCCGCCGGCGACCACAGCAAGGGAGAGCAACCGATGCGACCGCTCCGATACTCGATCAACGTCACCCTCGACGGGTGCTGCGATCACCGGGTGGGGATCCCGGACGAGGAGTCGCATCGCTATTGGGCGGAGAACCTGGCACGGGCCGATGGCCTGCTCTTCGGCCGGGTGACCTACGAGATGATGGAAGCGGCGTGGCGGCAACCCGCGTCCGGCACGTGGCCGGACTGGATGGCCGACTGGACGATCCCGTTCGCCCGGCAGATCGACGCCGCGAAGAAGTACGTCGTGTCGAGCACCCTGGAGCGGGTCGATTGGAACGCCGAGCTCGTGCGCGGTGACCTGGGGGAGGCCGTGCAGCAGCTCAAGGAGCAGCCGGGCGAAGGCCTGTTCGTGGGCGGCGTGACCCTCCCGCTCGCCTTGGCGGACCTGGGGTTGATCGACGAGTACGAGTTCCTCGTGCAGCCCGTCCTCGCCGGCCACGGCCCGACGTTGCTGGCCGGCCTGCGTGAGCGGCTCGAACTGCGGCTGGTCGGGCGCCAGGAGTTCCAGTCAGGGTCGGTCGCCCTGCGCTACCAGCCCGCTTGAGTCACGTGGGTCGGCGGCCCGGGCCGATCTGGGCGGGAAGCGTGTCATTCGGACATCTGGGTGGGCTCCGTGACGACTGTTGTCACGGAGCCCTCCCAGACCGGGTCTGAATGACCGGCCGGCAGCCTCGGGGGTGACGATCCCGGCGTGGGTCGGGGATACGGTCCGGCCGTGATCCCCGACTCGCACCGCGACCTGATGGACGGTCCGCTGACCGCGATCCTCACGACCATCGGTGACGACGGGCTGCCCCAGTCGAGCGCCGTGTGGTACCGGTGGGAGGACGACCGCCTGCTCGTCTCGACGAAGCGCTGGGCGGCCAAGTTCCGCAACGCCCAGGCGCGCCCGCCGGTCGGGTTCATCGTGGTCGACCCGGCGAACGAGTTCCGCTACCTGGAGATCCGCGGCACGGCGACGACCGCCGACGACCCCGACTGCGCGCTGCGGGACCAGATCCGCGCCAAGCACGGGATCGCCGCCGATGCCCCTGACCCGGCGGCCGGCGAGCGCGTCGTGATGATCGTCGAGCCGGTGCGGATCGTCCCCTTCGGGCACTGAGCGGCGTCAGGTCCCCTCGACGGCGATGAAGGACGCGTTCGCCGCGCCGGCGCGGGCGGCGCGGGCCTCGACGTAGGCCGGCGAGTCGTACCACGCCTGCGCCGCGTCGAGGTCGGGGAACTCGATGATGACGGTGCGGTGCGGCTGGCGATCGCCTTCGAGCACCACGGTGCGCCCACCCCGTGCCAGGTAGCGACCGCCGGCGGCCTCGACCGACGGGCCGGCGAGCGGGGCGTAGACGGATGCGTAGCGGTCGGGATCGGTGATGTCGGCGTCGACGATGACGTAGGCCTTCGGCATCTCCCCAGTCCAGCAGGCGACAGGGCCACTACCGTCGCTGGATGCCGCGCACCGACCCGGACCTGGTCGCCGACGAGCTCACGACGTTGACGCAGTTCCTCGAGTTCCACCGCGCGACGTTGCTCGAGAAGGTCAGCGGCCTCACCCACGAGCAGCTGAACACGGCCTCGGTCCCACCGTCGACGCTCACCCTCGCCGGCCTGCTCAAGCACCTGGCGCTGGTCGAGGACGACTGGTTCCAGGTCCGCCTCCTCGGCCGCCCCGATCCCGAGCCGTGGGCGAGCGCCCCGTTCGACGACGACCGTGACTGGGAGCTCCACTCGGCGCACCTCGACGACCCGGCCGACCTCGTCGCGCTGTACGAGGCGGCCTGCGACCGCAGCCGGGCTGCGGTCGCCGCGGTCGGCGGCGACCTCGACACGCTGTCGGTGGCGCTCGATCGCCACACCGGCGGGCCGTTCAGCCTGCGCTGGATCCTCGTCCACATGGTCGAGGAGACGTGCCGCCACAACGGCCACGTCGACCTGCTGCGCGAGGCGATCGACGGCGTCGTCGGCGAGTAGCCCGGAAGCTGGGCTCAGACCACCTCGTAGTCGGCCAGGTCGACCTCGCGGGTGCGCTGCCAGAACTCGAGCAGCGGGTACGGCCAGTTCTGGGCGACGCGTCCGCTGTCGCTCTTGTACCAGCTGCTCACCGTCGACACGCCCCACGCCATGCGCAGGTTCTCGGCGTCGATCGCTTCGTTGTAGGCGTCGTGGACGTCGGCTTTGACGTCGAGCGCCCGATGCTCACCGGAGAGGACGGTGCGGATGCAATCCATCACGTAGCGAACCTCGCACTCCGTGAACCAGATGATCGAGCCGTTGACGACGATGTTCGTGTTCGGCCCGTACAGCATGAAGAAGTTCGGGAACCCCGGGACGGTCACGCCGAGGTAGGCGCGGGCATCACCGTTCCAGCGCTCGTGCAGCTCGACACCGCCACGCCCGACGATCTTCATCGGCATGAGGAACTTCGACGGCTGGAACCCGGTGCCGTACAGGAGCACGTCGAACTCGTGGAGCTCACCGTCGACGGTGACGACGCCCTCTGGCACGATCTTGTCGATCCCCGTCGTCGTCAGCGTGACGTTCTCGCGGTGCAGCGTCGCCGCCCACGTGCCGTCGTCGACGATGATCCGCTTGGCGGCCGGCGGATACTGCGGCAGGGCCTTCTCCAGCAGGTCGGGACGCTCCGGGTAGAGCGCCTCGAGCGCCTCGGTCAGCAGCTGGCGCAGCTGGTCGTTGCCCTCGCCGACCGACAGCGTCGTGTCGGGCCAGTTGGGATCGACCTCGGCCATCGGACGCAGCAGCTCGGCCGACTTCCAGAACAACCAGAAGCGGTACCACTGGCGGTAGTACGGCACGTGGCCGAGCAGGTACTGGAAGCCCTCCGGTACCTCGTGGCGGTAGTGCGGCACCGGGAACATCCAGTTCGGCGTGCGCTGGAAGATCTCCAGGTGTTCGACCTGCTCGGCCACGATCGGCGAGAACTGGGCGGCACTGCAGCCGGTGCCGATGACGCCGACGCGCTTGCCGGTCAGGTCGACGGAGTGATCCCAGCGGGCGGAATGGAACGCCGGCCCGGCGAAGGACTCGCGGCCCTCGATCTTCGGAAGCTGTGGCCGGTTCAGCTGGCCGACGGCGCTGATCACCGCGTTGGCCGTGACCGTGCCTTCGTTTCCATCGGCATCGACCGTGCACACCGTCCACGTCGACGTGTCCTCGTCCCACTCCACCGACGAGACCTCGGTGTTGAAGCGGATGTTGGGCCGGATGCCGAACTCGTCGACGCACTCGCGGAAGTACTTGTGGAGCTCGGAGCGCGGGCTGTAGTAGAGCGGCCAGTCGTCGCGCTGAGCGAACGAGTAGCTGTAGTAGTGGTTCGGGATGTCGACCCGGCACCCGGGATAGCTGTTCTCCAGCCAGGTGCCGCCGACGTCCGCGTTCTTGTCGAGCACGATGTACGGCACGTCGGCCTCGGCGAGGCGGTAGGCGGCGACGATGCCGGACATGCCGGCGCCGATGATCACGACCTGGAAGTCGCGGTCCGGGTTGACGTCGTCCTTGTGCCAGCGCGGCGCCCGCAGGTCGGCGGTGAGGGCCAGCTCCTCGCGCATCATCGGCAGGTAGTCGTCGATCTCCAGCCCGCCTGCCATGTACTCGAGGATCTCCTTGAGGGCGGAGCCGGTCGGCATCGGTGCCATGACGCTGCCGCCGTCGCGGAACGCGATGAGCGTCTGCAGCGCCAGCTCGCGGATCGCCGCCTGCTGCTCCGGCGTCAGGCCTCCCTGATCCTCGCCCATGAGCAGCGAGTCGATGCGCAAGTCAGGTCGCAGCAGGGCGTGATCACCGGTGACGTGGGCCAGCGCCGGCAGCAGCGCCGGCAGGTCGGCCACGTCGAGCGCGTCGCGCAGCTCGTCGTCGGTGGCGGTGATCGGTTGGACGGGACGGGCCAGGGCCATGGTGCGTGCTCCCGATGTCTCGTGGTGGTGCCGCGACGCTACGCCGTGGCCCACCCACGACGACAGCGCAGGGCCGCCGAAGTTGACACGGGTGTCCAACTTTGTGTCGACCCCCCCGGGGGACTAAACCACCCGATGGGCGATGGCGGCCGATTTGGGGGGTCGTCGCGCCCGGGCCGGGCAAACGGCACGAACCAAGACGGGGGAACGTCATGTCAAGGACGGGGATCACAGGCCGGCGTCGCGCCTCATGGAGCGCGGCGATCGGCGTCATGAGCGTGCTGGCGTTGGTCGCCGCAGCATGCGGCGACGACGACGACAGCGGGTCGTCGGCGACGACCGCAGCCGCCGCGACGACCGCAGGCGGGAGCGCGACGACCGCAGGCGGGGCCGCAACGACGACCGCAGGCGGGTCGGCGACGACCGCGGCCGGCGGCGGCACGGAGACCACGAAGGCCGGCGGCGGCGCAGCCCCGTCCGGCGATCCGATCAAGGTGATGGTGACCGCGCCGGTCAACACGCAGCTGCCGCCGTACCCGAACATCCCGGGGGCGGCCGAGGTCTACGAGAAGTACATCAACGACAAGGGCGGCGTCGCCGGCCGTCCGCTGAAGGTCATCACCTGCGACAACAAGGGTGACCCCAACGAGGGCGCCAACTGCGCCCGCCAGGCGGTCGAGGAGAAGGTCGTCGCCGTCGTCGGCTCGTTCACGTTCGACGCCAGTCGCATCATCCCGGTGCTCGAGGAGGCCAAGATCCCCTGGTTCGGTGGCTGCTGCCCGCTCGTGGCGCAGGAGTTCACCAGCCCGGACTCGTACGTCCTCGGCTCGCTGCTCCCCGGCATGGGCGCCGGCCTCGGCTACAAGATGGCCCTGGACGGGTGCAAGCACCCCGTCGACGTGGTGCTCGACATCCCCGCCGGCGACGTTGCCCTGCCGGCGTTGAAGAACGCCTACACGTCCGCCGGTGGTGATCCGAACGCGTGGAAGGTCGTCAAGATCGCCGCCGTCCCGCAGGACTACAGCGCCCAGGTGGCCGAGGCCACCGAGGGCACCGACTGCATCGCCGGCGGCATCTCCGACTCCAACTGGGCGGCGTGGCTGCCGGCGATGGCCGCGGCGGGTGCCACCCAGCGCCTCTATGGCCTGCAGGGCAACCTCAACGGCAAGATCGCCGAGCAGTTCCCCGAGCTCACCGAGGGTGGGATCGTCTCCGGCTCGTACCCGAACATCGCCGGTGACATGTGGAAGGACTACCGCGACTCGCTGGAGAAGTACGACGCGCCGGACCTCGACTGGAACAGCCTCGCCGGGCTCGGCACGTGGGCCGGCCTCACGGCGTTCACGAACATCGTCGACGGCATGTCCGGGGAGATCAACAACGTGACGTTCACGGACGCCGCCAACAAGACGTCGAAGCTCGAGACGGACGGCATGATCGGCACGCTCGACCTCACCACGCCCTACACCGGCTTCGGTGGGGACTTCCCGCGGATCTTCAACCGCACGGTCTTCTTCGACGTGATCAAGGACGGCAAGCTGTCCGCCCTCGACGACAAGGCCTACGACATGACGGGTCCGATCGACGGCAAGCCGATCGACTGACCGTCCACCACGCTGGTGCCGCCCGGGTCCACACGGGCCCGGGCGGCGACGGTGGCAGCACACGCGCCACCATGACTCGGAGGTGATCCGTGCAAGAAGTCATCAGGTTCGCCCTGCTGGGTCTCGGACTGGGGTCCCTGTACTCGCTGGCCTCCCAGGGCCTGATGGTGATCTACCGCGGCTCCGGGGTCCTCAACTTCGCCCATGGCGCCATCGGGATGGTCGGGGCCTACGTCGAGTGGGAGGTCAAGGAGGAGCACGGCCAGAACGTGGTCGTGGCCTGGGCGGCCGGCCTGCTCGTCTGTGCCCTGCTCGGTGCGTTGACGCACCTGTTGATCATGCGCCAGCTGCGTCGCGCCTCGCCGTTGGCCCGCATCGTCGCCACGCTCGGCGTGCTGATCGTGCTGCAGGCCGGCGCCATCTTGCGGTACGGCTCGAAGATCACGTTCGTGAAGTCCGAGCTGCCGGTGACCGTGCTCGAGCCGTTCGGGATCACCATCTCGGTCGACCGGTTCATCCTGATCGGCATCGCCGCGGCGCTCACCGTCGGGCTGTGGTTGCTGTACCGGTACACGCAGTTCGGCATCGCCACCACCGCGGTGGCCGAGAACCAGCGGGCGGCCTCTGCGGTCGGGCTCTCGCCTGACTGGATCGCCACCGCCAACTGGTCGCTCGGCTCGGCGCTGGCCGGCGCAGCCGCCATCCTGATCGCACCGATCGTCCAGCTCCAGGTCGCCAACATGACGAACCTCGTGCTGGCCGCGTTGGCGACCGCGCTGGTGGCCAGCTTCCGGTCGTTCCCGGTCGCCTTCGCCGCCGGCATGCTGATCGGGATCGGCCAGACCGAGCTGACCCGCTACGTGCACACGCCCGGGGTCGCCAGCTCCCTCCCCTTCGCCGTGATCATCCTGTGGATGCTGCTGCGGGGCCAGGCCCTGCCGCTGCGTGACTACTTCCTCCAGCGGTTGCCGGCCGTCGGCAGCGGTCGGCCCCACCCGCTCGCCATCGTCGTGGTCGGGGCGATCACCGCCCTGGTCATCACGCAGGTCTCTCCACGGTGGCAGGACGCGTTCATCACCACGTTCGCCATGGGCGTCGTCCTGCTCTCGGTGGTGGTCATCACCGGCTACGCGGGTCAGCTGTCGCTCGGCCAGTTCGCGCTGGCCGGGTTCGGGGCGTGGGTGGCCGGCCGGTTGGTCGACACCCAGGGCTGGCCGTTCCCGCTGGCGTTGCTCGCCGGCGTTGCCGCGGCGATCCCGCTCGGGGCGCTGTTCGCCATCCCCGCCGTTCGCGCTCGCGGCATCAACCTCGCCATCGTCACGCTCGGCATGGGCTCGGCCCTCGAGCTCATGGTGTTCGGCAACGGCGACCTCGTCGGTGGCTTCAACGGCACCCGCATCGGCAACCCGACGCTGTTCGGCTGGGACATCAACGCCATCTCCGAGCCGGGCCGCTACGCCATCGTCTGCATGGTCGCACTCGCCCTGGTGTCGCTGATGGTCGCCAGCATGCGGCGCGGTCGATCAGGTCGTCGGCTGCTCGCGGTGCGCACCAACGAACGCGCCGCCGCCGCCCTCGGCATCAGCGTGCCCGGCGCCAAGATCTACGCCTTCGCCGTGTCGGCCGGGATCGCCGCGCTCGGCGGCGTGCTGCTGGCGTTCCGCAAGGACGTCATCCTCTACAACAGCGAGTTCGTCAACTTCACGTCGATCCTCGTCGTGGCGTGGTCGTTCATCGGCGGCATCGGCTTCCTGTTGGGTCCGGTCTTCGGCGCGACGCTGGCGCCGGGGTCGCTGGGCGGCCAGCTGACGAACGCCATCTTCGACTCGGTCACGCAGTACATCCAGCTCATCGGTGGCGTGTTCGTCGTGCTCCTCGTCTTGCAGAACCAGGACGGCATCGCCAAGGAGTCGACGAACCAGTTCCTGTGGATCGCCGGGAAGGTCCGGGCCAAGATCCCCCGCTTCCCGCAGCGCAAGGCCGAGGTGTTCGAGCTGCCGCCCGAGGACCGCGAGCCGGTCACGCCCCGGTCCCTCGAGGTGCGCGGGCTGCGCGTCCGCTACGGCGGTGTCGTCGCGGTCAACGACGTGTCGTTCACGGTCACCCCGGGCCGCATCACCGGGCTGATCGGACCCAACGGCGCCGGCAAGACCTCGGTCATCGACGCCGTCACCGGCTTCACCAGGTCGGCGGGTGGTTCGGTCCTCCTCGACGGCCAGGAGCTGATCGGGCTGAGCGCGACGAAGCGGGCGCGCGCCGGACTCAGCCGGTCGTTCCAGTCACTCGAGCTGTTCGAGGACGCCACCGTGCTCGACAACCTGCGCGCCGCATCCGACCCCCGTGACCGATGGTCATATGTCCGTGACCTCGTCCACCCTGCCTCGCCGCCGCTGCCCGGCCAGGTCGTCGCCGCGGTCCGCGAGTTCCGCCTCGAAGACGACCTGCTGCGCCAGGTGCAAGACCTGCCGTACGGGCAGCGCCGCCTCCTCGCCATCGTGCGCGCCGTCGCGACGAGGCCCAGCGTGCTGATGCTCGACGAGCCGGCGGCCGGGCTCAGCGACGTCGAGACCGCCGAGCTCGGCCACCTCGTGCGTCGCCTGGCCGAGGACTGGGGAATCGCCGTGCTGGTCGTCGAGCACGACATGACGTTCGTGATGAACGTGTGCGACGACATCGTGGTGCTCGACTTCGGCACCATGATCCGCACCGGCACCCCGGCCGAGGTGCGCCGCGACCCTGCGGTCATCGCCGCCTACCTCGGCGAGAGCGAAGAGGAAGCCGCTGCTGAGATGGCCCAAGTCACCGGAGGTGAGTCATGACCGTCGCCGATGTATCGACCGACGGCCCGTCGCCGAACGGTGCGGCCGCCGCGCCGGTGCTCGAGGCGCGCGGCGTCTCCGCGGGCTACGGACCGCAGCCGGTGATCCACGAGCTCAACCTGGTCGTCGAGCCTGGTGAGGTGGTCGGGTTGCTCGGCGCCAACGGCGCGGGGAAGACGACCACGCTGCTCTCGCTGGCCGGCGAGCTGCCGCTGATCGCTGGTGAGGTCCTCCTCGACGGCACGGCCACGACGGCCCCGCTGTTCAAGCGGGCCCGCCAGGGCCTGACGTTCGTGACCGAGGAGAAGTCGGTCTTCATGGGTCTGACCGCGCGCGACAACCTCCGCGTTGCCAAGGTCGACGTGGACGTCGCCCTCGGCCTGTTCCCCGAGCTCGAACGGCTGCTCTCCGTGCGCGCCGGACTGCTGTCGGGCGGCGAGCAGCAGATGCTGACGTTGGCCCGCGCGCTCAGCCGCAAGCCGCGCATCCTCCTCGCCGACGAGCTGTCGATGGGCTTGGCGCCGATCATCGTGAAGCGACTGCTCGAGGCCGTGGTGCGCATCGCCAAGCAGCAGGGCACAGCGGTGCTGCTCGTCGAGCAACACGTGCGCAAGGCGCTCGAGTACTGCGACCGGGCGTACGTCATGCACCGCGGCCGCATCGAGCTGAGCGGGACGACCGACGAGCTCCTCGGCCGCCTCGACGAGATCGAGGACCGCTACCTCACCGCCGCCACCAGTGCTGGCGAGGTCTGACGTCGCGATACGGTGACCGAAGGCATTGGGGGTCGCCGTGAAGCCGTCGGGGGCGGGCGCGGCGCACGAGTCGAAAGGTGCATCCGCGCATGAAGATGAAGGCCGCTGTCCTGTGGGAGCCGTTGACCGACTGGAGCGTGGAGGAGGTCGACCTCGATCCGCCCAAGGCCGGTGAGGTGCTGGTCCAGCTCATCGGCTCCGGGCTCTGCCACTCCGACGAGCACTTGCTCACGGGCGACCTGGCGTTGCCGCAGGAGGCCCAGGAAGAGATGGGCATGCAGCAGTTCCCGGTGATCGGCGGCCACGAAGGCGCCGGCACCGTGGTCGAGGTCGGAGACGGCGTCACCGACCTCAAGCCCGGCGATCACGTCGTGTTCGGGTTCATCCCGTCGTGCGGCAAGTGCGCGAAGTGCTCGACCGGTCACCAGAACCTCTGCGACCTCGGTGCCTACCTGCTCGGCGGCCGTCAGGTCACCGACTTCACGGCTCGCCACCACGCCAAGGGCCAGGACCTCGGGATCATGTGCTGCATCGGCACGTTCGGCGAGTACACCGTCGCCTCGCAGGCCAGCTGCATCAAGATCGAGGACGACATCCCGCTCGACAAGGCCGCCCTCGTCGGCTGCGGGGTGACCACCGGGTGGGGCTCGGCCGTGTACGGCGCCGAGGTCAAGCCCGGCGAGACCGTCTGCGTGATCGGCTGCGGCGGCGTGGGCATGAACGCCGTGCAGGGCGCCGCGATGTCGGGCGCCCGCCACGTCATCGCCATCGATCCGCTGGAGTTCAAGCGGGAGCAGGCCCAGGTCTTCGGGGCGACGCACTCGGCGTCGTCGATGGAGGAGGCCATGGCGCTGGTCGGCGACCTCACGTGGGGCGCGATGGCCGACAAGGCGATCATCACCGTCGGCGTCGCCCAGGGCGAGTACGTCCAACAGGCGCTCAACCTCGTCGGCAAGGGCGGCCGCGTCGTGCAGACCGCGGTGGCCCCGTTCTCCGTCGACAGCGTGAGCATGAACCTGTTCGAGCTGACGATGTACGAGAAGCAGCTGGTCGGCTCGATCTTCGGGTCCGCCAACCCGCGCCGGGACATCCCCCGCCTGCTGCGCCTCTACCAGGAGGGTCAGCTGAAGCTCGACGAGCTGGTGACCACGACGTACCCGATCGAGGACATCAACGTCGGCTACCAGGCCATGCGCGACGGCACCAACATCCGCGGCATGCTCATCTACGACCACAGCGGCAACGGCCACTGACCTCCGCTCCGCTCTGACGGCGACCCTCGTTCTGTGTCAGTGCACAGAGCGGGGGTCGTTCTGTGCACTGACACAGAACGGCTGTTCGCCGTCGCTGTGACACCCGTCTGCTTGGGTGCGCAGCATGCACGAGCGTGATGAGCACCTTCGCCGTCAGCAGATCCTCGCCGCCCTGCTCGACGACATCGGCGGCGAGAGCTGGGCGTGCGGGTCGACCGCCGCCGCCCTGCACGGCTTCGACGGCTTCGGGCTCCGACGTCCGTTCCACGTGCTCCTCCCTCGCGGGCGCAACGTGACCCGGTTGGGCGTCGTCGCCCACACGTCCACGGTCCTGCCTCCGATCGATCGCGAGTGCGTCGACGGCATCGCCGTGACGAGTCCGACGCGCACCTTGATCGACGTTGCCGCGCACGTGCCGCCGGACCGGTTGGCTGCGGCCCTCGACGGTGCCCTGCGCGACGGGCTCACGAGCGAGGACTTCGTGCACCAGCGCATCGCCGCGCTGCGCACGAAGGGCCGCCACGGCATCCCGAACCTGCTCGACGTCCTCGCCGGCAGGGAGGTCACGCGCGGTGGCCACAGCTGGCTCGAGCGCGAGTTCCTGCGGCTCGCTGCCGCCGCCGGTCTGCCTCGACCGCGGACCCAGGCCGTGCTGGCGCGCGTCGCGGCGATCGGTTCGTGCGCGTGGACTGCTGCTTCCCCGGAACGCCGGTCGTCGTCGAGCTGCTCGGCTACCGGTTCCACCGCACGGCGTCGCAGATGGCGGGCGACGCCGAGCGCCTGAACGCACTCCTGCTCGAAGGGCACATCCCCTTCCAGTTCACGTACGCGCAGGTCGTCAGCCAGCCCGACCACGTGATCGCCACCACGCAGGCGGCGTTGGATCCTGACGCCAGCCGTCGGTCGACCACACTGCGTGCATGATCGACCACGTCTCCATCCAGTGCGCCGACCTCGAGGCGAGCGCTGCGTTCTACGACACCGTGCTGGCGACGCTCGGTGGGCGCCGCATCATGGACTTCGGCGAGGCGCTCGGGTACGGCACCGACTTCCCGACGTTCTGGCTCGGCCGCCAGCAGAACGGCACCGGGTTCCGGGAATCGCACCTGGCGTTCCGGGCCCCTGACCGCGAGGCCGTGCACGCGTTCCGCAACGCCGCGGTCGACGCCGGGGCCGAGGTGCTGCACGAGCCACGAGTGTGGCCCGAGTACCACCCCGGCTACTACGGGGCGTTCGTCCGCGATCCCGACGGCAACAACGTCGAGGCCGTGCACCACACGTTCGAGCAGCCGACCTGATCCCCGCTCAGCTCGTCGGGGCGACGAGGGCGATGAGGTTCGTGACCGAGCCGACGACGTTGTCGCGATGGCGGGCCGGGTAGCCGAACAGCCGCAGGGCCGGCGGGAACTTCGCCGTCGCCATGTCGAACGTCTCGGTCACGCGCGTCGAGCGCCCGTCGTCCGTCGGCTCGAGGGTCCAGCGCCATTCGTGGCCGCCGAAGTGGCGCCAGGCGATGACGTGATCGGGCTCGTACGCGGTGACCTTGGAGTGGATCCGGTACGGCACGCCGAGGCGCATCCGCATGCCGAACTTGCTGCCCAGCTCGAGCACGTCCGGGCCTTCGAGCGTGCCCTTCACGGTGCCGTCGCCGTTGATCGCCTGGTGGTTGGCGGGGCGGCGCAGGTAGTCGAACACCACGTCCGGCGGGGCCGCGGCCACGCCCGTCGCGCTGACCGAGTCCCGATCCGTCTCCACCGTGATCCCGTCCGCTGTGCTCATGACGTCACCTCCGCTTCTCGCTCCCACCGTGCCACGTCGTGGAGGTGGCCGGTCTCCACATCGAACACGAACCCGGCGACGATCCGCAGCGGGTGGAGGTACGCCGTCGACGTGAGCAGGTCGATGTCGTCCCGCAACGCCGCGGCGTGGTCGTCGAAGGCGAAGAAGTCGACATCGGCGCCGGTCATCTCGCGGAGCTGCTCGTCGGAGACCCCGGCGACGCCGCACTTGGTGTGCTGCATGACGACGACGGTGTCGACGCCGAGCACGTGGCTGGACAGCGCCAGGCTGCGCAGCACGTCGGCGGTGACCCGGCCGCCGGCGTTGCGGATGACGTGGGCCTCGCCGAGGTGCAGGCCCATCGCGGCGAACACGTCGATCCGGGCGTCCATGCACGTCAGCGACGGCGAGTCGATGCAGCGGCCGCGAGTTGCCGGTGTTGGAGCGCGCCGCGGCGTAGCCCTCGTTGGCCAGCAGGATCCGCTCGATCAGCATCCATCGGCGGCGCCATCTGACCCGCGACCGCGGCGCTCTGTCAAACGGGCGCGACTTCGAGGGACGAGCGAGCCCCGACCTAACGTGCGACTGCTGACGAGACTGGGGGTCTGCGATGCCAGAGATCGGGATGAGTGACGAGGTGCGCGAGCTGCGCGGTCGGATGAAGGAGTTCATCGACGGCCCGGTGATGAAGGCCGAGCACGAGGCCGAGCGGTTGGCCGAGGCCGACCTCCACCCGGACACCGGCCTGCCGATGGAGCTCTACGCCGCGGCCGAGGCCCAGGGGCTCGACACGTCGCGCGGCGTGCCCGGCCCGGGCGACGGGGCGACCCGGCGGTCGACGGGTCCGATCGCCGAGCTGCAGGCCGAGGCCAAGGCACGCGGCCTGTGGGCGCTCGGCCATCCGAAGGAGATCGGCGGCGGCGGCCTGCCGTTCATGGACTTCGTGTACCTCAACGAGATCATCGGTCGATCCGAGATCGGGCAGGTCGCGGTCGGCACGGCCACGATGCAGGACTCGATCATGCTGCACCTGTACGCCGATGACGTGCAGCGCGAGCGCTACCTGGCCCCGCTGGTGGCCGGCGGCCAGTTCCCGTCCGTCGGCCTCACCGAGCCGGAGGTCGCCGGCAGCGACCCGACCCAGATGCAGACGACCGCCTACCTCGACGGCGACGAGTGGGTCATCAACGGCCACAAGTGGTTCACGTCCGGCGCGTCACGAGCCGCGTTCACGACCGTGTTCGCCAAGACCGAGCCCGATGCCGAGAAGCACGTGCAGTTCAGCTCGATCATCGTCCCCACCGACACGCCCGGCTACCTGATCCAGCGGGCGGTGCCGACGATGGGCCACGTCGGCGGCCAGCACTGCGAGGTCGTGTACGACAACGTGCGGGTGCCCCGCACGAACCTCCTCGGCAACCGCGGCGAGGGGTTCCTCATCAGCCAGAAGCGGCTCGGCCCGGGTCGCATCTTCCACTGCATGCGCTGGCTCGGCCAGGCGCAGCGGGCCTTCGAGCTGATGTGCGAGCGGGCCCTCGAGCGCTACGCCCACGGGTCGTTGCTCGCCGAGAAGGGGGCGATCCAGACGATGATCGCCCAGTCCGCCGCCGAGATCCAGGGCGCCCGGCTCATGACGCTGGACGCCGCTCGGGTCATCGACTCGGGCGCCGACGCCCGCGTCGCGATCAGCCTGATCAAGTTCCACGGCGCGACGATGCTGCACAACGTCATCGACCGGGCGATCCAGGTCCACGGTGCCCTCGGCGTCACGAGCGACCGACCGCTCGACAAGATGTACCGCGAGGCCCGCTACGCCCGCCTCTACGACGGCCCGGACGAGGTCCACCACATGGTCGTCGCCCGCAACCTGCTCCGTCACTACAAGGACGGCGCGCCCTGGTCGTGAGCCGCTGGCGCGCCGTGGTCGTGAGATGAGCGGCGGCGACGCGACCGAGAGTCGCGTCGCCGCCGATCGCTCACATCTCGATGGTCTCGGCGACCTCGACCGAGCCACCGGCCTGGAGCACCGGGCAGCCCTTGGCGAGGGCCGAGCGCGGCGTCGAGGTCGGAGGCCGTGATCAGGCTGTAGCCGGTCACCGGGTTGGCGCCACCACCGCTCGACGTGGCGCCGTCGGTGGCGATCGTGGCGACCGCGCCGACCGGCGCCCCGCCGTCGACGACGGCTGCCCCGAGCGACTGGAACCACTCGCCCCACGCCGCCAACACCTTGGCCTGCTCGGCCTCGCCCTCGGCCATCTTCCCGCCGTGGTAGGCGAGGAGGTACTTCGTCATGTCGTGCTCCTTGGGTCCGGGACCGCCCTTCGCGGCCCACCAACCAGACGCTCGGGACGGCGCCGATTCGACAGCTGGTCGCGCGACTCGTCCGACCCACGGCTCGTGCGGTAGCCCTGGCGCGATGGAACGTCTCGCCAGTGGGTTCGGGCTGGTCGAGGGACCCACGCTGGATCCCGACGGCAGCCTCGTGTTCTCCGACGTGCCGGGCGGTGGCGTCCACCGCCTGCGCGCCGATGGCACCGTGGAGGTCGCCATCCCGCACCGCCGCGGCATCGGTGGCATCGCCCGTCACGCCGACGGCGGGTACGTCATCTCCGGTCGCAACGTGTCGTGGAAGCGGCCCGACGGCGAGACGGTGCTGCTGCTCGACCGCGAGCACGAGGGGATGAGCTTCAACGACCTCACCGCCGATCCGGAGGGCCGCATCTACGTCGGTTCGCTGCTGTTCAACCCGCTCGACGGCAGCACCGGCCCGCGGGACAAGGGCCACCTCTACCTGATCGACCTCGACGGCTCGACGCGCGTCGTGCACGACGACGTCGGACTGTCCAACGGGCTCGGCGTCTCGCCAGACGGCAGCGCCCTGTACCACTCCGACACCGATGCCCACGCGGTGTGGCGCTACGACCGCGCTGCCGACGGGTCGCTGTCCAACCGCCGGCCGCTCATCCAGGATCGGTCGTTCGACCCGGACGGCCTGGCCGTCGCCGCCGACGGTTCGGTGTGGATCGCCATGGCCTCGTCCGGTGAGGTCGTCGGCGTGGCGGCCGACGGCTCGATCATCGATCGGCTGGCCGTCGAGGTGCCGATGGTGACCAGCGTGTGCTTCGGCGGCGCCGGGCTCGGCGACCTGTTCGTGGTCACCGGTGACCGCGGCGCCCCGAAGGATGTCGGCGCCGCCGTCTACCGGACCACCGCGCCGACGCCGGGGCTGCCCGTCCCCGACGCGCGGGTCCGCCCGGCGTGAGCCTGCGCGGCGCCGCCTTCATCGCCGGCGCCTACGAGCATCCCCGCCGCGACATCCCCGACCGGACCGTGGCCCAGGTCCACGCCGAGGTCGCCGATGGCGCCCTGCGTGACGCCGGGCTGACGTTCGCCGATGTCGACGCCTACTACTGCGCCGGCGACGCGCCGGGTTCGGGGCCCTGTCGATGGCCGAGTACTTCGGCCTGCGGGCGCGCACGTTCGATTCGTCCGAGACGGGCGGCTCGTCGTACGTCGTCCACGTCGGCCACGCCGCGGCGATGATCGCCGCCGGCCACGCCAGCGTCGCCCTGATCACGCTCGCCGGCCTGCCCCGCAACGGGGGCGCCCAACCTGGGGGCGCGGGACGGCATCGCCACGGCACCGGAATCAGAGTTCGAGAACCTGTGGGGCTCGAACGTGCCGGGCAACTACGCGTTGGCCGCTCGCCGCCACATGCACGAGTTCGGCACGACCAGCGCGCAGCTCGCCGAGATCAAGGTGGCGGCGTCGCTCCACGCCCAGCACAACCCGCACGCCTTCCTCCGCGACGTCGTCACGGTCGAGGAGGTCCTCGCCTCGCCCGTCGTCGCCGATCCGCTGCACCGCCTCGACTGCTGCGTGATCACCGACGGCGGCGGCGCGGTCGTCGTCGTCAGTCCCGAGGTCGCGGCGTCGCTCGACCGCACGTGCGTGAAGATCCTCGGGCACGGCGAGGCGATGAAGGGCTTCGACGGCGGGCGCGTCGACCTCACCTACACCGGCGCAGCGTGGTCGGGGCCGGCGGCGTTCGCCGAGGCCGGCGTCACGCCAGCAGACATCGACTACGTGTCGATCTACGACAGCTTCACGATCACCGTGCTGATCACGCTCGAGGACCTCGGCTTCTGCGCCAAGGGCGAGGGCGGGCAGTTCGTCCTCGACGGCCGCCTCGTCGCGCCGCACGGCGGGCTGCCGTTCAACACCGACGGCGGCGGCCTGTGCAACAACCACCCGGCCAACCGCGGTGGGATGACGAAGATCATCGAGGCCGTGCGCCAGGTCCGCGGCGAGGCCAACCCGGCCGTCCAGGTGCCGGACGTCCAGCTCGCGCTGGCCCACGGCACCGGCGGGGCGTTGTCGACGCGGATGATGAGCTCGACGCTGATCCTCGGGGTGGCCGACGCATGAGCGAGCGAGTCTTCGAGCGAGCGAGTCATCGTTGCGGTCTTTTCGCTCACTGGTGCTCCGTGGCGAAGCACCATGTTCGCCCGTCGCATGACTCGAGGCTCCACCAGTGAGCGACCAGCAACCGTTCCTGCCGACCCGGCCGCCGCACCGCAACCTCGAGACGGCCGCCTTCTGGGACGGCTGCGCCGCCGAGCGCCTCGTGCTGCCGCGGTGCGACGAGTGTGGCGAGCTGATCTGGTACCCGCGGCGGATGTGCCCGTTCTGCGGCAGCCTGGCCGTCACCGACACCGAGGTCAGCGGTCGCGGCACGGTGTACACGTTCACGATCATCCGCCGCGGCGCCGGCCCGTTCCGCGGTGTCTCGCCGTACGTGCTGGCGATGGTCCAGCTCGCCGAGGGGCCGATCATGATGACCAACCTCGTCGACTGCGATCCCGAGGCCGTCACGGTCGGCCAGGCCGTGCACGTCGTGTTCGAACCGGTGGCCGACTCGGCCGACCGCATCCCCCGCTGGACGCCGGACCGCTGACGGTCAGTCAGCTCACCTCGAGGACGAGCTCGATCTCGACCGAGATGTCGAACGGCAGCTCGGCCATCCCCACCGCCGAGCGGGCACCTCGGCCGGCGTCACCGAACACCTGCACGAGCAGGTTCGAGCAGCCGTCGATCACCTGCGGCGTGCGGTTGAAGCCGGGCGCGCAGTTGACCATGCCGAACGTCTTGACGACCCGGCGCACCTTGTCCAGCGAGCCGAGCTCGCGCCGCGCCGTGCCGAGCAGTTGGATCGCCGTCAGCCGCGCCGCCTCCACCGCGCCGGCGAGATCGACGGTGGCGCCGACCTTGCCGGTGACGACGCTGCCGTCGGCGCGCACCGGTCCGGCGCCGGACAGGAACAGCAGATCGCCGGTGCGCACGGCGCCGACGTAGTCGCCGGCCGGCGGGAACGGATCAGGGAGCTCGATCCCGAGCTCGGCGAGTCGCTGCGTCGATGGTCACCGCCGCACGGTACGCGCCTAGCGTCGGTGCCGTGCCCACGGTGACGCTCAACGGGATCGACGTGTACTACGAGCGGGGCGGCGACGGCCCACCGCTGCTGTTCTGCAACGGGTCCGGCGGCACGCTCGAGTCCGCCGCGCTGCTGATCGAGCAGTTCCGCCGGCACTTCGACGTCGTCGCCCACGACCAACGGGGACTCGGGCGCACGTCGATCCCGGACGAGCCGTTCACGATGGCCCAGTACGCCGCCGATGCCGCCGCCCTGCTCGATCACGTCGGCTGGGCGACGAGCGCCGTCGTCGGCGTCAGCTTCGGGGGCATGGTGGCCCAGGAGTACGCCGTGACGTTCCCCGAGCGGGTCACCCGCCTGGCCCTCGTGTGCACGTCGTCTGGTGGCCAGGGCCAGCCTTCGTACCCGTTGCACGAGCTGGCGAAGCTGCCGCTCGAGGAGCAGGCGGCGATCTCGCTGCGCCTGGTCGACACCCGCTTCAGCCCCGAGTGGTTCGCCGAGCATCCCCACGACCTGGCGATGATGAAGGCCCGCGCCGATCGGCCGACCCGCACGCCCGAGCAGCGGGGCGGCGAACTGGCCCAGCTCGATGCCCGCAGCAACCACGACGTCTGGGAGCGACTGCCGAAGATCACCGCGCCGACGCTCGTCGCCGGCGGCCGCTACGACGGCATCGCCCCGCCCGCCAACAGCGAAGCGATCGCGTCGCAGATCCCGGGCGCCACGCTGCGGCTGTACGAAGGCGGCCACCTGTTCTTCGTCCAGGACCGCACCGCGATGCCCGACATCGTGTCGTTCCTCGGCGGGTGACGACGGGCTCGATGGAGAGCACACGCGTCGACCAGTGGCTGTGGGCGGTGCGCATCTACAAGTCGCGGTCGATGTCCAGTGACGCGTGCAAGGGCGGCCACGTCACGATCAACGGTCGCCCGGTGAAGCCGGCCACGCCGGTGCGCGTCGGCGATCGCGTCGAGGCCTACGCCGGGGAGCGCCAACGGGTGCTGGAGGTCGTGCGGTTGATCGACAAGCGCGTCGCTGCCCCCGTCGCGGCCGAGTGCCTCGTCGACCACAGCCCGCCACCCCCGCCGCGCGAGGCCTACGTGCGCCCGTTGTTCAGTCGCGATCCCGGCCAGGGTCGACCGACCAAGCGCGATCGGCGCCAGCTCGACCGCTTCCGCCAGCGCTGACGGAGCCGACCGTCCTACCATCGGCCCGTGCTGGACGACACCTGGGCCGTGAAGCCCGCCACCGACCTGGCCGCCGCGATCCGCAACAAGGACATCAAGAGCCGCGAGCTGCTCGAGCTGTACCTCGATCGCATCGAACGCCTCAACCCGGCGCTCAACGCGGTCGTGACACTGGCCGTCGAGCCGGCCCTGGCCGCGGCCGACGGTGCCGATGACCGCACCGCGTCCGGCGCCCCGCTCCCGCCACTGCACGGCTTGCCGGTGACGATCAAGGACGCCATCGAGACCGCCGGCATCCGCTCGACCGGTGGCGCGGTGGAGCTCACCGATCACGTGCCGACCGTCGATGCGCCCGCCGTCGCCCGGCTCAAGGACGCCGGCGCGATCGTGTTCGGCAAGACCAACTTGCCGCGCTGGTCGGGCGACCTGCAGAGCTTCAACGAGATCTTCGGCACGACCAACAACCCGTGGGACCACACCCGGATCCCGGGCGGGTCGTCGGGCGGTCCGGCCGCCGCGGTGGCGGCCGGCCTGACGTCGTTCGAGCTGGGCACCGACATCGGCGGCTCGGTGCGGCTGCCGTCGCACTGCTGCGGGACGTTCGGGCACAAGCCCAGCTACGGCATCGTCCCCCAGCGCGGCTACCTCGACAGCGTCGGAGGCGGCACGACCGACGCCGACATCAACGTGTTCGGGCCGATGGCTCGCAGCGCCGGCGACCTCGACCTGCTGATGTCGGTGCTGACCGGCCCGGATCCGGCCCGCGCCCCGGCCTGGCGCATCGAGCTGCCGCCGCCGGGTGCCCCGTCGATCGCCGGCCGCCGCATCGCCGTGTGGCTGGACGATCCCGAGAACCCGAGTGATCGGGCGATGCTCGACGTGCTGCGTCGGGCCGTCGACGCCGTCAGCGCGGCCGGGGCCAAGGTCACCGAGGTCCGCCCGCCCGCCGACCCGGCGACGCAGTTCGCGCTGTTCATGGCCCTCGTCGGCGCCGCCGTGTCCGTGAGCGGCGGCGCTCGCGGCGACGAGATCGCCGGCGGCCACGGCGACTGGCTACGTCGCGATCGCGAGCGGGCCGCGCTGCAGGCGACGTGGGCCGAGTGGTTCGGTGACTACGACGCGCTCTTGACGCCGGTGATGTGCACGACCGCGTTCCCCCATCAGCAGGACGACGACATCTGGAGCCGCACGCTGACGATCGACGGCGTCGAGCGGCCGTACATCACCGCGACGTTCTGGACCGGGATGTTCGGCGTGCTCGGGCTCCCCGTGGCCGTGCCGCCAGTCGGCCGCACGGCGGACGGCCTCCCGGTCGGGATGCAGGTCGTGGCGCCGTTCCTGCACGACCGCGACGCCATCGCGCTCGCCGGGATGATCGCCGACGTCGCCGGCGGTTACGACGTGCCGCCGGGCTGCTGAACGCCGATCGCGAACGAGCCCAGGCCGCGGGCCCGCACGACGGCGAGGCCGGTGATCCCGACGGCGAGCGCACCGGCGATCTCGGCGGTCGACGCGAGGTACGAGAACCAACGCCCGGCGCCGATCTCCCACACCGGATCGCTCATCGCGCTCCAATGCGGCAGCCAGTGGGCGGCGGCGAAGCCGATCGCCAGCCCGAAACCGGCGCCGGTGGCCACGATGGGCGCCAGGCGCTGACGCGTCAGCACCAGCACGATCGTGACGACCTGCAGGACGAGGGCGGCGTTGCCGAGCACGTAGAGCGTCTCGGTGATGCTGCCCTGGCCCCGCCGGAGGTGATCGACCACGTGCAACCCCGAGCCGACGGCGAAGGCGACGGCGGCGACGCGCAGGTGGCGCTCGCGGGCGACCAGGTCGGAGCTCATCGCCTGGCACCGTACTAGAGCGATCACTCTAGAGGCAAGGGGACGAAGTCGTAGCGCCACTGCTCGGGCGCGCCGTCGTCGACGAGCACGTAGCTGCCACCCTCGACGGCGATCTCCAGTGGCGGCGGGAAGCGCTCGAGACGGCTGATCGACGGACCACCGTCGCACCAGAGCAACATCCGCTCCCCTGTCTCCACCGGGCCAGCGTCGCGCGCTCCGACCACCGTCGATCGCGCTGCGCCGCGCGAGGATGCGCGCATGTTGCTGGAGGGCAAGGTCGCCATCGTCACGGGAGCCGGATCGGGCATCGGCCGGGCCAGCGCGCTGCGCTTCGCCGCCGAGGGAGCGCAGGTCGTCGCCGCCGACGTGCGTGGACCGAAGGTCGAAGAGACCGTCGCGATGATCGAGGAGCAGGGGGGCATCGCGGTGCCGTGCGCCGCCGACGTCGCCGACGCCGCCGACACCGAGCGGATGATCGCCACTGCCGTGGACGCCTTCGGCGGCCTCGACGCGCTGTTCAACAACGCCGGCACGATCCGACCGGGCACGGCCGTCAAGCTGCCGCCGGAGGACTGGGATCTCGTGATGGCCGTCAACGTGCGGTCGGTGTTCCTCGGCGCCAAGTACGCGGTGCCGGTGATGGCCGATCGGGGCGGCGGCGTGATCGTGTCGACGGCGTCGGTGTCCGGCCTCGCCGGCGACCCGGCCAGCGTCGTCTACAGCGCCAGCAAGGCCGCCGTCATCAACCTCACCCGCAGCCTGGCCATCGACCACGCCCGCCAGCAGATCCGCGTCAACTGCATCTGCCCCGGCGCCATCGACACGCCGCCGGTCGGGCGCATGCTCGCCGGCGAGGGCGCCAGGGAGCGGGCCGACAAGGCCCACCCGCTCGGGCGCATCGGTCGACCGGAGGACATCGCCGCCGCCGCCGTGTGGCTGTGCTCCGACGAGGCGTCGTGGATCACCGGCCAGGCGCTCGTCGTGGACGGCGGGCTCTCGGCGCAGTCCCACCTGACCGGCATGTCCGATCCGCGCCCGGCCCACCTGCGCCCCGGCACCTGACCCTCACCCCGGCCGGCGGGCCACCAGGTAGCACCGCCGCGTCGGCGGCTCCAGATCGGGGATCGCGGCGCGTTGCAGCGACGCGTCGACGGGCAGGCCGGCGGCCTCCAGCACGGACGTGACCTCGTCCGGCTGCAGGAACCGGAAGTCGAGGTCGACCGGGTGGCCATGCCAGTCGTCCAGGTGGACGACCTCGTCGCCGACGTGGAACGAGATCACCGCGATCCCGCCCGGGCGCAGCACGCGCGCCAGCTCGGCTGCGGCGATCGGGAGCTCGTCATCGGTGAGGTGGATCCACGCGTAGAGCACGACGGCCGCGGCGAGCGACGACGACCTCAGCGGGAGGGCGGTCAGCGAGCCGGCGGCGGCCGGCACGTCGTTGCCGTGTCGCGCCAGCGCGGCCATCGCCGGCGCGAGGTCGACGGCGACCGCCGGCAGGCCCAGCTCGCGCAGGTGGCGAGCGACGTGCCCGGGCCCGGCACCGAGGTCGGCGACGATGCCCGGCTCGCGGTCGAGCCCGGCCAGCTCACCCAGCGCGGCGAACAGCGCCCGCTCCAGCGGACGGTGATCCAGCTCCCTGTCGACGGCGGCGGCGTAGCGCTCGGCCACCGCGTCGTACGACCGCCGCACGTCAGCGCTCACGATGGGACGGTACGCCGCCAGGCGTCGCGCTGACCGGACCTTTCACGCCAGCACGTACGTTGGCGCCGTGCAGTACGACGAGGTCATCGCGGCCCTCTTCCAGCCGTCACCGGCCGGTGCCGTCCCACCGCCCGTGGCCGACGCCGGTCCGGCCCGTCGGCTGCGTGACGCCATCGAGCCGATCGCCATGCACGCGGTGTGGGCCCGCCTGACCAACGAGCGACTGGCCGGGCTCGGGCTCGACTTCCTCGGCGGCTACGTCTGGGGTCGCGCCGCGGCGCTCGGCGAGCCGGACGCCGGCGTCGTCGTGTCGTCGTTCGGCGTGTTCGAGCCGGGGATGCTGACCGCGACCTACGAGCAGGCCCGAGCGGCGTGCCCGCGTGACGTCCTGCTCACGGCGCGCGACGGACGCGACCGTGGAGAGCCTCGCCGCTGCCCTGGCTGGCGAGGACGTCGGCCCCGTCGCCGACCGCCTCGCGTCGGCGCTCGAGACGGCCGACGCCGTCGGGCGTCCGCTGTTCGCCGGCCTCGCCAACCAGCCGTGGCCCGAGGATCCGTACGGGCGCCTGTGGCGAGCGTGCGACCTGCTGCGCGAGCACCGCGGCGACGGCCACGTCGCGGCCAGCATCGCCGCCGGCCTCGATCCGGTGGCGATGAACGTGCTCACGGAACTGTGGGTCGGCATGCCATTCGGCACCTACAGCGCCACGCGCGGCTGGAGCGCCGACCAGCTGGCGGCGGCCGCGTCCGGCCTGCGGTCCGGCGGGCTGCTCGACGGCGACGAGCTGTCGGATCAGGGACGGGAGTGGCGCGACGGGCTGGAGGCGACCACCGACGCGATGGAGGGCGGCATCGTCGACGCCATCGGACCCGGGCTCGACGACCTCGTCGCCCAGCTCGACGAGTGGTCCGGGCGGTGCATCGCCGCCACCGCGTTCCCCCCCGACGTCTTCAAGCGCGCCGCCGGCTGACCGGCGCCGGGTCGGGCGCGGCGGGGACGATCGTCGCCGCCGCGGCCCAGCAGTAACGGGCGACCACCGATCGGTACGGGCGGAAGCGCTCGCCGAGCGGCTCCAGCTCCTTGGGCGTCGGCATCGCCGGCAGGCGCCAGGCCAGCCCGTAGCCCTTGCGCACGCCGAGGTCGTCGACCGGCCACACGTCGAGGCGCCGCAGCTCGAACATCAGGAACATCTCGGCCGTCCACCGGCCGATGCCGCGCACGGTCGTCAGCCGAGCGACGATCTCGGCGTCCGGGAGGCGCGACGTGCCGGTGAGCACGACGGTGCCGTCGTCGACCTTGGCGGCGAGATCGCGCAGCGACGCCAACTTGGCGCCCGACAGGCCGGCGCCACGCAGCACGTCGTCGGGCACCGCGGCGAGGCCCGCCGGGGTCAGCTCGCCCGGCACGGTGGCCCGGACGCGGCCGTGGATCGCCCGCGCCGCGGCGCCGGCGAGCTGCTGGAAGACGATCGCCCGCACGAGGGCACCGAACGGTCCGTCGGGATCGCGCGGTGGGTGCCGCAGCGGGCCGGCCAGCGCCACCAGCTCGGCCATCACCGGATCACGATCGGCCACGTCGGCCACGGCAGAGCTGAGCGAGGTGCGAGCCACGGGCTGCAGCTTGGCGACTCCGGCTGGGCAGATCCGCCAACTTTCCGCGTGCCCACCCGTCGGCCGGCGCGGAAAGTTCGCAGATCGCCCATCACGGTCGCCGCGTGGCGGCGCTCAGAGGAGGCCGTGGGCCCGGAACATCCGATCGAGGATCTCCCGGATGACCGGTTCCTTGCGCTGGTTGTAGGCCATCACCGCCTCCCCTGCCGTCGGTGGACGCGTGCGCCGACTCGCGCTTGGCGGCGGCGTAGCGAGCGCGGTCATCGGGGTGCTCCGTCAGCCACTCGCGCAGCATGCGGTGGCGGATCGCCTCGGGGCTGTCGGGCCCGAAGACGTGCACGTTGGCCCGCGGGTCATCGCACACGAGCAGGCGGTGCTGGTGCCAGCTGGGCTCGCGGAGGCGGAGCCGGAACCCGACGGCCTCGAGCGCCGGCACGTAGGTCGCCTCCGCGATCGGGTCGGCGACCGCCACGTCGATGTCGATGATCGGCTTGGCCGGCAGGTCGGGGACGCTGGTCGAGCCGACGTGCTCGACGGCAAGGGCGCGGTCGCCGAGGGCATCGCGGATCCGCGCCGCCAGCAGTTCGAACTGGGCCGGCCCACGCCGGGTCCGGATCCACGATCTCGATCGGGCGGCGCGGCGGGTCGACGCCGACCCACTCCAGGTCGTCGGGATCGCCGTCGAAGTGGCGGGTGATCTCCTCGGCCGTCGGCATCGCCGAGCAGCGTACGACGACGGCCGGCAGCGAAAGATGGGCAATCGCCGGCCCGCATGTGGGTGGTGGCTCCCGATGCCCTGGTGACCGGGTCTTCGTACGTTCGAAGAGCCGAATCACACGAGCGAAGGAGCCTCCAATGGCGCTGTTCATGGACGTGCACGACATCGAGGGCGGCGTCAGCGCCGCTGACGTCGCCGCCGCCCACTCCAAGGACGTCGAGACCCAGGGCAAGTACGGGGTCAACTACGTCCAGTACTGGGTCAACGAGGCGGCGGGCAAGATCTTCTGCCTCGTCGAGGCCGACTCCGCCGCCGCCGCCCACGCCGTGCACCGCGAGGCGCACGGGCTGGTGGCCGACGAGATCTACGAAGTGGAGCAGGGATGAACCGGCGCACTGGTCTCGCCGCCCTCGCCGTGCTCGGGGCGGTCGTCGCGCTGGCCGCGTGCGGCGACGATCCGTCGTCGGCGCCCCCCGCAGCCGTCGCAGCACCTGTCGCCGCGCCGGCCGCGGCCCACGACATGAGCCACACGATGCGCGACCAAGACCGCGCCGCGGCGATGCTCGCCGCGGCCGGCTTCCAGGACGTGGCGACGGCCGAGGCGGCGGGCTACGCCAGCTCGCTGGACACCCTCGGCTGCTTCCAGGACCCGGCCAAGGGCGGCATGGGCCTGCACTACATCAACCAGTCGTTGCTCGACGCCAACCTCGACATCACCAAGCCAGAGGCGCTGGTGTACGAGCTCGACGCCAGCGGCAAGATCACCGGGCTCGTCGCCCACGAGTACATCGTCCCGGTCGACGCCTGGACGTCGAAGCGGCCGCCGCGCCTGTTCGGCATGGAGCTGCACAAGCACCCGACGCTGCCGCTGTGGGTGCTCCACACGTGGCTGTGGAAGGACAACCCGACGGGCGTCTTCTCGGATTGGAACCCGGCCGTGCGACTGTGCCCGGCAGGCGTCCCGATCTTCGGGCAGGACCTGCCGGCGCCGGCCGCCGCCAGCGCCACCACGACGACGCACGGGCCGCACTGACCCCAGTGCTCCTGCGCTGATGACGACGCCGGGCCCTCGTGGCCCGGCGTCGCCGCGCGCTCGGTCAGTGATCGAGCGAGGCGTAGCAGGCGCGCAGGATGCGGTGGGCCCGATCGTCACCGACGGTGCCCTGGCCCATCCGGTTCATCACGTAGGCCATCGTCATCCCGGCGTCGACGTCGTTGACGACGAGCGAGCCGCCCCAGCCACCCCAGTAGCAGACGTGCTCGTTCGGCGCGATCGGCGCACGCGGCGAGTTCAGGCCGTAGCCGACGCCGAACGTCACGCCGATGCCGAGCACGAGGTCACGGCCGGCCGACTGGACGTCGAAGATCCGCTCGATCGTCTCGGCGGACAGCAGCTCGACGCCGCGTGCCGAGCCGCCGGCCGACACGGCGCACTGGGCGAGGGCGACGCTGCGGGCGTTGCCATGGCCGCCGGCGGCCGGGATCTCGGCCCGCCGCCACGGGATCTCCCACGACTGGGTGGCGTCGAGGCGGGGGTTGGCGGCGCGGTACGGGATCGAGTCCTTCGGGATCTCGGGCGCTCCGCCCAGCCCGGCCGGGGCGTCGGCGCTCGGCGGGATCACGAGGGCGATGCGCTCGTCGCACTCGGGCGGGGTGCCGATGTGGAAGTCGGCGCCGAGCGGACCGGCGATCTCCTCGGCGAAGAACGTCCCGACGCTGCGACCGTCGACGCGGCGCACGACCTCGCCGACGAGGTTGCCCTGGGTGAGGCCGTGATATCCCGACTTCGAGCCGGGCTCCCACCACGGCGCCTGCTTGGCGAGCAGCCCGCACACGAGGTCCCAGTCGTAGAGGTCGGTCGGCTCGAGGCGCTCATCCCAGCTCGGCAGGCCGGCGGTGTGCGACAGCAGGTGGCGCACGAGGACGGTGTCCTCCTTGCCGGCCTCGGCGAACTCCGGCCAGTAGCGGGCCACCGGCGCGTCGACGTCGACGAGGCCGCGGCTGGCGAGCACGAGCAACGACAGGCACGACATCGTCTTGGTCGTCGAGAACACGTTGATGATCGTGTCCTCCTCCCACGGCACGGTGCCCGCCTCGTCCTGGGTGCCGCCCCACAGGTCGACGACGAGCTCACCGTCGATCGTCACGGCGACCGACGCGCCGACGTCACCCTCGACCGCGAAGTTCTCGGCGAAGGCGTCCTTGACCTTGCCGAACCCATCGCCACTACGTCCGCTGATGTCGACCATCGCCGCAACGTATTTCACTGGGGGCGTGAAGATCTCCGTGGAGTTCCCCAGCGTCGCCTACCGGGAGGGTCCGGCCAAGGTCGCCGAGCTGGCCCGGGCCATCGAGGCCATCGGCTTCGACGACCTGGCCGTGTTCGACCACGTCGTCATGGGCTACGAGAAGCCGGACCGACGGGCGCCGATGTACCCGTCGCAGATGCCGATCCTCGAGGCGCTCATCACGCTCGGCTTCGTCGCCGCCGTCACCGAGCGGGTGACGCTGTCGACCGAGGTGCTGGTCCTGCCGCAGCGCCAGGCGGTGCTCGTGGCCAAGCAGGTCAGCACGCTCGACACGCTGTCGGGCGGGCGCATGCGGCTCGGCATCGGTGTCGGCTGGCAGGAGGTCGAGTACCAGTCGCTCGGCGAGGACTTCACCCAGCGCGGCGCGGTGATGGACGAGGCGATCGGGGTGCTGCGGGCGTGCTGGGGCGACGAGCGCATCGAGTCACGCGGGGCTGCGCCACGACGCCGACGCCATCGCCATGGAGCCCAAGCCGCCGCAGGGCGGACGGCTGCCGCTGTGGATCGGCGGCACGGCGCCCGCCGCGCTGCGCCGGACGGGCACGCTCGGCGATGGGTGGATGGGCTCGGTGACGGGTGACGGCGACGAGGCCCGGGCGACGATCGCCGAGATCCGTCGCCATGCCGAGGCGGCCGGCCGTGATCCGCTGTCGATCGAGCTGCAGGCGATGCTCGCCCCGCCGCCCAACGATCGCGGCGGCAAGACGTTCTACGCCGATCATGACCGGGTCGTGCGGCGGGCCGAGGAGGTGCAGTCGTTCGGCTTCGGGTGGCTGGCGATCAACGCCACCGCGATCTTCCAGTCCGGCGCCCGCAGCGTCGCCGCGATGGCCGAGGAGCTCGACGCCATCCACGCCCGCCTGAGGTCCGCGGTCGGGTAGGCGGGACTACCAGGTCAGCGGGAGGTGATCGACGCCGCGGATCGTGAGTCGATCGCGCCAGTGCGGCTCGCCGGCGAGGGCGACGTCGGGGAAGCGGCGGATCACCGAGCTGATGGCGACCGTCGCCTCGAGCTTGGCCAGCGACGCGCCGAGGCAGTAGTGGATGCCGGCGGCGAAGGCGAGGTGCCGACCGGAGTTCGGGCGGTCGAGGCGCAGCGCCTCGGGATCGTCGAACATCGCCGGGTCGTGGTTGGCGGCACCGAGCACCGTCATCACGGTGGTCCCCGGGGCGACCTCGACGTCGCCGTAGCGCACCGGCTGGATCGGGATCCGCACCGTCTGCTGCACCGGGCCGTCGAAGCGCAGCAGCTCGTCGATCGCCGTGGCATCGAGCGCCGGGTCATCACGCCAGCGGCGCAGCTCGTCGGGATGGCGCAGCAACGCCAGCAACCCGTTGCCGATCAGGTTGACGGTCGTCTCGTGGCCGGCGACGTAGAGCAGGACGACGAACGAGCGCAGTTCGGCGGGGCTGAGGCGATCGCCGGCCTCCTCGACGACGAGCAGCTGGGACAGCAGATCGTCACCGGGGTGCTGCCGACGCTCGGCGATCACCTCGTCGAGGTAGCTGCCCAGGTGGCCGATCGCCACATCGGCCTCCTCGAGGACCGCCTCGTCGGCCGTCGGCTCGAGCGCCGCGGTGAGCGTCTGCGACCACTCGCGGATCTCGGCCTCGCGCTCCGTCGGCATGCCGAGCAGATCGGAGATCACCTGGAACGGGACGGGGAAGGCGAGCTCGTCGACGAGCTCCATCGAGCCTCGCTCGGCGGCGCGATCGAGGATGCCGTCCACGAGCTGCTCGATCCGCGGCCGCAGGCGTTCGATCGCCGACGGCGTGAACGCCAGCGACACCAGCCGACGCAGACGGGTGTGATCGGGCGGGTCGAGGCTGAGGATGTTCTTGGCCGCCCCTCCCTCCTCGCGGCGCCGGCGGAGGCGCTCCCGACGCAGCTGGCGGGCCGGATCGTCGTTCTCCGTGGCGTTGGCTTCGACGTCACGGGAGAACTCGTTGCCGCGCAGCGTGCGCACGACGTCCTCGTAGCGCGTGAGCACGACGAAGCCGAGCGGTGAGACGTGGACCGGATCGAGCTCCCGCAGGCGCCCGTAGAACGGATACGGATCGGCACGGAACGCCGGATCGAACGGGTTGAACGTGGGGACCGCGTCGGTGGACGTCATCGCCCCCGAGGCTACGACTGGTCCGCGTCCACGGCCTCGCGCGCCTCGTCCACCGCCGCGCCGGCGGCCTCCTCGGCGGCGACCGCTTCGTCGAGCTCGCGTTGCGAGTCGGCGGCGCCCGATTCGGCCTCGGCGAGGGCCGCCTGGGCCCGCTCGAGCGCGGCGGTCGCCTTGTCACGCGACGCCTCGGCGCGATGACGGGCCTTGACCGCCGCGGCGTGGGCCCGGTTGGCCTCCGCGAGGGCCTCCTTGCGGCGCGCCGTCTCGGCTCGCGCCGCCCGCTCCTCGGCCGCCGAGGGCTTGGCCACCGCGACGTCGTCGACGTCGACGGCCGCGGCCTTCGTGGTCTTCGTGGCCTTCGTGGCCTTCGGCGCGGCTTGGCGGCCGGCGCGGCCTTCACGGCCTTCGTCGGCTTCGATCGCGACGGCGCCGGCTGCAGATCGGCGAACAGCTCGTTCGGCGCGGCGTCGCCCGAGCCGAGGATCCCGGCGATCAGCTGGGCGCCGGCCACGTCGCTGGCGGCGACCTTCGACAACCGGGCGTTGATCTCGCCGGCCGCCGCGTGCCGACCGGCGCCGGCAAGCGCCGCGTCGGCCAGCCGCACGAGATCCGCGCTGCGGTCGCGCAGGTCGCGCAGTGCGGTGCGGATGTCGGGACCGTCGCGGCCCTCGATCGCCGCCGCCTGCGCGTCGCGCACCTGGGCCGCGGCATCGACGAACCCGGCGATCACGTCGGGATCCGACGTGGCGACGGCGTTCAACGACCACTCGTCCCAACCCGGCCGGCGCAGGGCGGCGACCGCCGTGGCGTCGTCGCGCGCCTTGTCCTTGCGCAGCGCCTTGACGACCTCGTTGCGGGCGGCGACGAAGTCGGGCGGGGGCGTTGCGAACAGCTCGCGCAGCAGGCTCTCGTTCAGACCGGCGACCGTACCGCCGCGTCGTCGGGCTCCTCCACCACCATCGTGGGCGGCGGCAGATCCGTCGGTGCCGCCGCGTCACGAGCCGCCCGCTTGGCCCGCTTCGAGCGGCGCACGAGGTTCATCGTGATCCCGGTGGCGCCGAGCACGAGCGGACTGAGGCCGATGAACACCCACACGACGCGCGTCGTGGTGCCGAGGAAGTCGCCGGTGTGCAAGGGGAACGACCAGTCGTCCCACGCCTGATCGAAGACGTTGCCCGCCTCGGGCGTCCCGTCGTAGACGACCTCACCCGAGAACTGATCGACGAGCACCCATGCGTTCCCGGCGCCGCCCTCGCGGGTCCACGGATCGAAGCCTCGGCTCACCCACGCCGAGTACGTGGCGCCCTCCTCGTACGGTGGAGCGATCGAGCGCACCGCCCGATCCGGGTAGCGCTCCTCGATGATCGACTGCAAAGTGATAGGTGAACCTAACAGAGCGCCTCTCGGTTGTCGAAGAGCTCTTGAAGATGGGGTGGGCCGGGCCGGTTGACGGGTCCGGCCGTGTTGCCGGCCGGCGGCCGCCGCCGCCGTCAGGCGGCGGGCGCTCTCGCTGCCGGCCGCCATTGGCCTTCGTGGATGAGGTGGTGGTGCTTGGAGCACAGTGGGATCAGGTTCTCGAGGTTCGTCGTTGCCTCCTTGCTTCCATTCTTGTGAGGTGGTGGATGTCGCAGTCGCCGAAGCGCACGGGGCAGTCGGGTGCGGCGCAGGTCTGGTGCATGGCTCGGAGTGCTCGTCGTTGATCGGCTGAGGCCAACCGTTTGGCTCGGCCGACGTCGACCACCCGGTGCTCGCCGTCCAACACGATCGGGATGATGTCCGCTTCGCACGCCAGCCGGCGGACGGTTGCTGGTGGGAGCGGCTGTCCGTCGTAGGTCTCGCAGATGCCGGACTCGTGGAGGCCGTTGCGGAGCGTGTCGAGGTCGATGAGCACCAGCAGCTCGGCCGGACGTCGTGATCCCGGCGCCGCGGCGTCGCGGTGACCATCGCCATGAACGCGTCGGCCTTGAGCTGGTCGAACGTGCGGCCGTCGTCGGGCTTGGCCTTCTCGGCGGCGACGGCGGCGTCGAACGCGGCTGACAACCGGGCGTCGGCTTCGGGGTCGAGGCTGATCTGGGTGTGGCACATGCCCTCGCGGTCCATCCAACGACGCACCGTCCGCTGTGAGCGGAGCTTCTCGTGGTGGCGGAGGCCTTCGTCGCGGGAGATGCGCCGGGCGAGGTCGCGGACGTGGCGGGCGAACGCGTCCACCGACGTCCCCGCCGCCTGCACCGACCAGGCTCGGCGCCTGCGCCGCCAACTCGACCCGCTCGGACTCGTCGAGACGGTTGGCCGCCCGGGCGATCGCGTCGGCATGACCCGCCGACAGCTCTCCGGCAGCCAACGCGGCATGCACCTCGGGCATCGCCGCACACACCGCGGCCCGCTCCGCGATCACATCCGCCTCGCGTGACGAACGCCGACCACCAACCGACGCCAGCTCGGCCGACCGGGCGACCACCGCCGCGTCGACCGATCCAACCAGCACCGCAACCGGTGCAACGCCCGAAGCCAACGACCTCAGGTCGGCGGCATCGCACGTCGCCGGGTCGGTCGCGGCAACCTGCCGCACCACCTCGACGACATCCCCGGCCAACATGAGGTCATGGTATCGCACATGTGTTCCCTTGTCAACACCACGATGTGCGCCACGCGCGATCCTCAGCGCCATGGACGGCTCCGTCTCGGTCGAGCGACGCATCCCCGCCGCCGCCGACGTGATCTTCGGCGTCCTGACCGACCCGCAGGCCCACGTCGCGCTCGATGGGTCGGGGATGGTCCGAGGCACGGACGCCCAACCGGTCACCGGGGTCGGCGACGTCTTCACCATGGCCATGCACTTCCCGGCCCTCGGGGACTACGAGATGGACAACCACGTCGTGGAGTTCGAGCTCGACCGGCGCATCGCCTGGGAACCGGCGCCCGGACGCGGTCACCCGGAGCTCGGATCCGGTCGGAGGTGGGGGCATCGTTGGCGCTTCGAGCTGGCGCCGGACGGGCCCGACGCCACCGTGGTCACCGAGACCTACGACTTCTCGCGCGCCCCGGAAGCCGAGCGCACCACCAACGGCGGGCAGGTGTGGCTCGACGCGATGACCGCCACCCTCGCCCGCCTCGAGGAGCGCTGCCGCTGACCGAGCACGGATCGATGTCGGCGCGACCCCATCGGTAGATTCGCCCGAGCACGGACCGGAGGAGGTTTCCCCAGTGGCACTCGATCACGCGACGGCGGCGATGCTGGCGCAGTTCGCCGAGGCCGGCGGCAAGCCGCTGCACGAGAGCACGCCGGAGGAGGCCCGAGGCCTCGGGGCGGCGCTCGCCGAGCTGTCCGGGCCGGCGCCCCGCATGGCCCGTCGGGAGGACATCACCGTCACCGCCGCCGATGGCTACGAGATCCCGGTGCGGATCCTCGTGCCGCCGCAGCCGACGCGTGGGGTGATCGTGTGGCTCCACGGGGGCGGCTGGGTGATCGGCGCCATCGACGAGTGCGACACGCTCGGCGCCAAGCTCGCCGAACGGACCTCGTGCGCCGTCGTCCTCGTCGACTACCGCCTCGCTCCCGAGCACCGCTACCCCGCGGCCGTCGAGGACTCCTGGGCCGCCCTCGAGTGGGCCGCCGCCAACCGTGCCGACCTCGCCGGGAACGCGGACGCGCCGCTGATCGTCGCCGGCGACAGCGCCGGCGGGAACCTCGAGCGCGGTGATGGCGCTACGGGCCCGCGACCGGGGCGGCCCCGACATCGCCCTGCAGGCCCTGATCTACCCGGTCACCGACGCCGACTTCGAGCGGGCGTCGTACGTCGACGAGGCCAACCAGCTGCTGCTGACCAAAGAGGCGATGATCTGGTTCTGGGACCACTACGTGCCCGACGCCGCCCAGCGCGCCGAGCCCGACGCCTCGCCGATCAGGGCGACGACGCTCGAAGGCCTGCCGCCCGCGGTCGTGCTGACGGCCGAGCACGACGTCCTGCGCGACGAGGGCGAGGCCTACGCCGATGCGCTGCGGGCCGCCGGCGTCGAGGTCGACTTCCGCCGCCACGACGGCCAGATGCACGGCTTCTTCACGTTGCTGCCGTTGCCGGGCAGCGAGCGCGGCTTCCAACAGGTCGTGCGAGCCGTCCGGGCCCGCACGATCGCCCACGAGAAGGCCGCTGCGGCGGCCCGCTGACCCACAAGGGGACCCCCACACATGGACACCACCGTCGAGACCCGTGCTCCCATCACCGACGACGTCGATGCGATCGTCATCGGTGCCGGCTTCGCCGGGCTCTACATGAACCAGCGGCTGCGCGACCAGATGGGCCTGCGCGTCCAGGTGTTCGAGACCGGCGACGGCGTCGGTGGCACCTGGTACTGGAACCGCTACCCGGGCGCCCGTTGCGACTCCGAGTCGTACATCTACTGCTACTCGTTCGACAAGGACCTGATGCAGGAGTGGGAGTGGAGCGGGAAGTACCCGGAGCAGCCGGAGATCCTGCGCTACCTCAACCACGTCGCCGACCGTCACGACCTGCGCAGCAACATCGCCTTCGAGACCCGCGTGACATCGGCCCACTGGGACGAAGCCGGTGCCCGCTGGACGGTGGAGACCGACCGCGGCGACTGCGTGCGCGCCCAGTTCCTCATCACCGCCATCGGCTGCCTGTCGACCGGGCAGGTGCCGAACATCCCGGGCCGCGACTCGTTCGAGGGTGCGACCTACCACACCGGGTCATGGCCCCATGAGGGCGTCGACTTCACCGGCAAGCGGGTCGGGATCATCGGCACCGGCTCGAGCGGCGTGCAGTCGATCCCCGGATCGCCGAGCAGGCCGGCCACCTCACCGTGTTCCAGCGCACCGCCCAGTACACCGTCCCGGCCCGTCACGGCACGGTCGACAAGGCGTTCCTGGACGAGGTCAAGACGCGCTACGACGACATCTACCAGCAGTGCCGCGAGTCCGCCGGTGGACAGCCGTACACGCTGATGGACCGCTCCGCGCTGTCGGTGAGCGACGAGGAGCGCAACGCCATCTTCGAGGCGGCGTGGCAGGAGGGCGGCTTCAAGTTCCTGCTCTCCACGTTCAACGACATCTCGCTCGATCGGCGGGCCAACGACACGGCGTCGGAGTTCATCCGCAACAAGATCCGCGAGACGATCAAGGACCCCGCGGTCGCCGAGAAGCTGGTGCCCGTGGACCACCCGTTCACGTCGAAGCGGCCGCTGATCGACACCAACTACTTCGAGACCTACAACCGCGACAACGTCACGCTCGTCGACATCCGCCACGCCCCGATCCAGGAGATCACCCCCACCGGGATCCGCACGACGGACGCCGAGTACGAGCTCGACATCATCGTGTTCGCCACCGGCTTCGACGCCATGACCGGGCCCTTCTTCCGGATGGACATCCAGGGCAAGGACGGCCAGAAGCTCAAGGACAAGTGGGAGCACGGCCCGCTGACGTACCTCGGCGTGTCGAGCGTCGGCTTCCCCAACCTGTTCATGATCACCGGACCCGGCTCGCCGTCGGTGCTGTCGAACATGCCGGTGTCGATCGAGCAGCACGTCGAGTGGATCGGCGACGTCGTCGAGCACATGCGGGCCGAGGGCATCGAGACGATGGAGGCCGACCAGGAGGCCGAGACCGAGTGGGTCGCCCACGTCAACGACATCGCGTCCCAGACGATGTTCATGCTGGCCGACTCGTGGTACCTCGGCGCCAACATCCCGGGCAAGCCGCGGGTGTTCATGCCGTACGTCGGCGGCGTCGGCGCCTACCGCGAGAAGTGCGATGCCGTTCGCGACGCGAACTACGAGGGGTTCACGCTGGCGACGGCGCCGGCCCCGGTGGCCGGCTCCTAGCGGCTCAGAGCTCGAGCCCGACGGCGGTCGCCACCGTCGCCGGATCGGCGCGCCAGATCGCCGGGTCGCCGTCGACGAACAGCTCGACGTTGTTGCCGTCGGGATCAGCGATGTAGATCGACTGGCTGACGGTGTGGTCGGCGACCCACTGGATCTTCACGCCACACGCCTCGAGGTGCTCCTTCGCGGCCCGCAGCGCGTCGAGGTCGGCGCCGATCTTGAGCGCCACGTGGTACAGCCCGATGTCCGAACCCTCCGGGCGTCGGGCGTCGGGTCCGACCTCCACGAGCGCGACGTCGTGGTGGTTCTGGCCGGTGGACAGGAAGACCATCGGGCCGGCGCCGAAGTCGGCTCGGGCCACCTCGGTGAGCCCGAGCGCGTCGACGTAGAACTCGAGCGCCCGATCCATCTCGCTCACCTTGAGCACGACATGACCGACACCCTCGATCGCGATCCCCGTCGCCATGGTCGTCCCCTCTCGACTCGCCTGCGGCCACAGTACCGTCGCCGCGCGAAGCTCCCGCGATGTCTCCAGTCCCCACGCCCGGCACGGTCGTCGTCACGGGTGCCGCCGGCTTCATCGGCGGCCACGTCGTGCAGGTCCTGCTCGATCACGGCCATCGCGTCCACGCCTGCGTGCGCAACGTCGACGACGATGCCAAGGTCGGGTTCCTCAAGGCGATGAACCCGTACGCGTCGGGCCGTCTGACGTTGCACGCCGCCGACCTCGACCAGCCCGGCTGCTTCGACGAGGTGTTCCGCGGCGCCGACGGCGTCGCCCACGTCTCCCACGTCAGCACGTACGACGACCCCGAGTACGTCCGCCGGACCTGCGACCACATCATCGCCAGCGTCGAGTCCTCGGGATCGGTGCGCCGCGTCATCGTCACGTCGAGCCTGGCGGCGATCATCTCGGAGGCCGACATCAACGAGCTGGCCCGCCGGCCGCTCGTCGACGAGGACCGCGAGCCCGATGAGTCGAACCCGAAGCGCACGCCCGAGCGCGGCCAGGGCTACTCGATGGGCAAGGTCATCGCCCAGCACGCCTTCGCCGACGCCGCCGCGGCGAGCGGCACGTGGGACGCCATCACGGTGTGCCCGGCGGACAACGTCGGGCCGATCCTGGCCGCCCACCACAAGGACGGCGGTCCGTGGCAGCACCTCATCGAGCGCATGATCGAGGGGCGCTGCGAGATCTTCCAGGGCACCGGGCCGTATCGCCCGTGGATGACGGTCGACGTGCGCGACGACGCGGCCTGCCACGTCGGGCTCCTCGAGAGCGAGTCGATCGCCAACGGCGAGCGCTACCTGGCGTGGTCGACGGACACCCGCACGTACGAGGACATCGCCCGCTCGATCGACCGGGTGCTGCCGGAGCTGCACCACGACCCGGGCGAGATCGCCGACAACTCCCCCGATCGCTGGAAGGAGCGGGAGCAGGAGTTCCGGTCGATCTGGGCCGGCCTCGAGCTGCGCAACGACCGCATCCGCGGCGCCGTGCCGATCGAGTTCCGGCCGCTCGACGACTCGATCCGCGACTGCGTGGAGTCGTTGCTGGCGATCGCCCACACCAAGGTCAACACGCGGGCCTAGCCGCCTCAGAGGGCGGCGGCCGCCGGCCGCGTCGCCAACCGTTCGGCGGCGAACGCCCGCACCGGCTGGAGCAGCCGGTAGCGCGCCGGATCGACGTCGGGCAGCTTCACGACGAGCGAGCCCTCTACGAGCGCAAGGAGGGCATCGAGGGTGGCGGCACCGTCATCGCCGAGTGCGCCCACGGCGGCGATGTCGAAGTCACCGGGGAAGATGGCGAAGCGCCTCGAGGAGCGCCTGCTCCGTCGGCGCCATCAGCTCGAAGCTCCATGCGATCGCGGCGCGCATGCTGTCGTGACGGTCGCCGCGATCGCGCCGTCGCCGGAGCAGGTCCAGTCGACCGCTCACGTTGCTGGCGAGGTCCGAGAGCGACAGCGTCGCCAGACGGGCCGCAGCGAGCTCGATCGCCAACGGCAGGCCGTCGACCTCGCGACAGATCGTCCCGATGAGGGCCAGGTCGCGATCGCTCGGTTCGAACCGCCCGACCACCAGGCTCGCCCGCGCGCAGAACAGCTGCTCGGCGGCCGACACGGCCAGGCTCGCCGTCCACCGGCAGCGGGCCCAGCGCCACGACGCGCTCGTGGGCGACGTCGAGCCGCTCCCGGCTCGTGGCCAGCAGCGCGACGTTCGGGCACCGCCCGAGCACGGTCTCGACGAGCGCGGCGACGCCGGCGAGGACGTGCTCGCAGTTGTCGAGGACGATGAGGCGGCGCTGGTCGCCGACACCACGCGCCACCGCCTTCGGGTCGCCGGCCTTCGCCGCGCCGAGGGCGAGCGCTTGCGCGGCGATCATCGGCACCTCGTCGTCGACGTTGGCGAGGGTCAGGTCGACGAACCACGCACCGTCGTCGAACCCGTCGGCCAACCCGTCGGCGACCGCCACCGCCACCGTCGTCTTGCCAACTCCACCGACGCCGACGATCGTGGCCAAGCGTCCCGAGCACGCGGCGCGGACGGCGCGGACGTCGTCGTCGCGACCGACGATCCCAGGCGCGGTCGCCGGCAGCCGCCCGACGGCGCCGTCGGCGGGGGCGGCCGGCTGGGCCAGCGCCTCCTCGTGCAGCAGGTGGGCCAGCTCGCCGCGGGATGCGACACCGAGCTTGCGGTAGACGTTGCCGAGGTGGAACTCGATCGTCTTCACGCTCACCGCCAGGTCGCGCGCCGTGGCCTTGTTCGTCCGGCCCGCCGACACCGCAGCAGCGACCCTGCGCTCCTGCTCCGTCAGCCCGGCCCCGACGTCATCCACACGCTGGTCCGAACCCAACTCCGCTCCCTCACGACGGTGCGCGAACGCTAGACCAGCGCGCCCGTCGCCCACGCGGTGTGACCGATGTCCGGTCGCGATGGCCCCAACCGCTGCAGTGAGTGAGTCCGCACTCACGTAACCTCGCTCGGGTGACTGCAACCGTCGGGGCCAAGCGGACCGCCGCCCACAAGAGCCGCCGCGCCGAATCGCTGCCGCCCGACGAGCGGCGGGCGATGATCATCGAGGCCATGCTGCCGCTGCTGCTCGAGCACGGCGAGATGGTGACGACGCGTCAGATCGCCGAGGCCGCCGGGATCGCCGAGGGGACGATCTTCCGCGTGTTCGCCGACAAGGACGAACTCGATCGCGGCGGTCGTCGACCATGCCACTGATCCCACCCGCGTCGAGCAGGCCTTCGCGGCGATCGACCTCGACCTCCCGCTCGACGCGGCCGTCACCGAAGCGGTGCGGATCCTGCAACGGCGCACCCTCGACATGGCCCGGTTGATGGCCAGCGTCGGGCCCCGCCACCACCGCAGGGGGCCGATGCCCGATCGTCCGGCGCTGATCGCCATCTTCGAGGCCCACCGCGACGAGATCACCGTCGAGCCGGCCGCTGCGGCGCGCTGGCTGGCGGCGATGACGATGTCGACCAGCCACCCACTGATCTCGAACGAGCTGCTCCCGCCGGAGCGCATCGCGACGTTGTTCCTGCACGGCGTGAGCAACGAGGTCCGCCCATGCTGATGCGCCTCTTGATCTCCCACCTGCGGCCGTACCGCCGCACGATCCTGCTGGTCGTCGGCCTGCAGATCGTCCAGGTCGCCGCCACCCTCACGCTGCCCGGCCTCAACGCCGACATCATCGACAAGGGCGTGCTGGTCAACAACACCGGCTTCATCTACTCCCACGGCGCCCTGATGCTCTGCGTGGCCTTGATCCAGGGCGCCTTCCAGATCGCGGCCGTCTACTTCGGGGCGCGCGTCGCCATGGGCTTCGGGCGGGACGTGCGCGCCTCGCTGTTCCACCAGGTCACCGGCTACTCGGCGCGCGAGGTCGGCACGTTCGGCGCGCCGTCGCTGATCACCCGCATCACCAACGACGTGCAGCAGGTGCAGATGCTCGTCGTGATGGCGGCGACGATGGCGATCGCCGCTCCGATCACGCTCGTCGTCGGCGTCATCCTCGCCCTGCGCCAGGACGTCGGGTTGTCGATCATCCTCGTGATCGTCATCCCGGTGGCGGCGATCCTGCTCGGCACGATCGTCGTGAACATGGTGCCGGCGTTCAAGAAGATGCAGGACTGCATCGACGGCATCAACCGGATCCTGCGCGAGCAGATCACCGGCCTGCGCGTCGTGCGGGCCTTCGTGCGCGAGCCCGAGGAGACGGCGCGGTTCAAGGAGGCCAACGAGGAGCTCACCGCCACGTCGCTCAAGGGCGGCCGCCTGATGACGATGATGTTCCCCACCGTCAACGTGCTGATCAACGTGTCGAGCGTCGCCGTGCTGTGGATCGGCGCCAACCGCATCAACACCGGCGATCTCCAGGTCGGCTCGCTGGTCGCCTACCTCAGCTACCTCATCCAGATCCTGATGTCGGTGGTGCTGCTGACCTTCACGCTCTCGATGGTCCCTCGCGCCTCGGTGGCCGGCAACCGCATCCAGCAGGTCCTCGACACCGAGTCGTCGGTCGTCCCGCCGGCGCAGCCCGTCCGCGACCTCGCCACGCACGGCCGCCTCGAGCTGCGGGGCGCCGGGTTCCACTACCCCGGCGCCGAGCAGCCGGTGCTGGAGGGCATCTCGTTCACGACGACCGCCGGGCACACGACGGCGATCATCGGCAGCACCGGGGCCGGCAAGACGACGCTCATCGGCCTCGTGCCACGCCTGTTCGACGCCACGAGCGGGGCGGTGCTGATCGACGACGTCGACGTGCGCGACCTCGACCCGGAGATCCTGTGGAACCGCATCGGGCTCGTCCCGCAGCGGCCCTACCTCTTCTCGGGCACGGTGGCCAGCAACCTGCGCTTCGGCAAGCCCGACGCCACGGAGGCGGAGATGTGGGAGGCCCTCGAGGTCGCCCAGGCCGGCGACTTCGTGCGCGCCATGCCCGGCGGTCTCGAAGCCCGCATCGAGCAGGGCGGCACCAACGTGTCGGGCGGCCAACGACAGCGGCTGTCGATCGCCAGGGCGCTCGTGCGCAAGCCGGAGATCTACCTGTTCGACGACTCGTTCTCGGCCCTCGACCTGGCCACCGACGCCCGACTGCGCATGGCCCTGCGCCCGTACACCCGCGAGGCCGCGGTCGTCATCGTCGCCCAGCGGGTGTCGACGATCACGTCGGCCGACGAGATCCTCGTGTTGGAGGACGGCGAGATCGTCGGGCGTGGCACCCACGAGGAGCTGCTCATGTCGAACGCGACGTACGCCGAGATCGTGCAATCCCAGATCGGCGAGAAGGAGACCGCGGCGTGAGCGACGGAACCTCCTCCAACGGCAACGGCAACGGCAACGGCCATCGCGACGACAGCTGGGACGAGCCACCCGGCGTCGCCCCGCTCGGCGACATCGACGACAACCTCGACCTCGACGACGGCACGTCGTTGGAGGACGAGCACAAGACGCTGATGCGCACGTCGGGACCGAACCCGGCGCAACGCGGCTGGAACGCCGGGGCCATCCCGATGGAGCGCTCGGCGAAGTTCGGCGAGTCGGTGAAGCGCCTCTTCCAGGTGCTCGGCCGCGAGCGGGTCAAGCTCGTGCTCGTCGCGGTCTGCGCCGTCGGCAGCGTCATCCTCAACGTGCTCGGACCGAAGATCCTCGGTCACGCCACCGACCTCATCATCAAGGGCACGTACGGCGGCGAGGGCATCGACTTCGGTTCCCTCCACCGCACCTTGGGCCTGGCCGTCGGCCTGTACCTCGTGTCGGCGCTCCTGCAGATGTTCGCGGCGTGGATGATCACCGGCCTCGTGCAGCGCACGATGATGCACCTGCGAGCGCTCGCCGAGGCGAAGATCCACAGCCTGCCACTGAGCTACGTCGACCACGAGGCCCGTGGCGACCTGCTCAGTCGAGTCACCAACGACCTCGACAACCTCGCCCAGAGCCTGCAGCAGACGCTCAGCCAGATGCTGACGTCGGTGCTGCTGCTCATCGGCGTCGCCGTGATGATGTTCACGATCTCGTGGGAGCTCGCGCTGGTCGCGTTGATCACCGTGCCGATCTCGATCTTCGGGATGCGCATCGTGGCGGCCCGGGCCCGCCCGAAGTACCTGGCCCAGTGGGGCAGCACGGGCGAGCTGAACGCGCAGATCGAGGAGGCCTTCACCGGCCACGCCGTCGTCAAGGCCTTCGGCCGCCGAGCGCGACGTCGAGAAGCGCTTCGAAGGGACCAACGACGTCCTCTACGGCTCGTCGTTCGGCGCCCAGTTCATGTCCAGCCTGATGCAGCCGCTGACGATGTTCCTCGGCAACGTGCAGTACGTGCTCGTCGCCGTCGTCGGCGGACTGCGGGTGGCCAGCGGAGCGATCACGGTCGGCGACGTGCAGGCCTTCATCCAGTACGCCCGCAGCTTCTCGATGCCGCTGACCCAGCTGGCCTCGATGATGAACGTGTTCCAGTCGGGCATCGCCTCGCTGGAGCGGGTGCTCGAGCTGCTCGACACCGACGAGCAGTCGCCCGACCCGGCGATGCCCGCCGAGGTCGCGCCGGTCAGCGGACAGCGTCGTGTTCGAGGACGTCACGTTCTCCTACGACCCCAACCGCAAGCTCATCGAGCACCTGTCGCTCGTCGCCGAGCCGGGCCAGACGGTGGCCATCGTCGGCCCGACCGGCGCCGGCAAGACGACGCTCGTCAACCTCATCATGCGGTTCTACGAGCTCGACGACGGCCGCATCACGCTCGACGGGCGCGACATCGCCACCATGAACCGGCGCGAGCTGCGCTCCCGCATCGGCATGGTGCTGCAGGACACGTGGCTGTTCGGCGGCACGATCCGCGACAACATCGCCTACGGCCGCCCGGGCGCCACCGAGGCCGAGATCCGCCAGGCGGCGCAGGCCACGTACGTCGATCGCTTCGTGCACAACCTGCCCGACGGCTACGACACGATGATCAACGAGGAGGGCGACAACATCAGCGCCGGGCAGAAGCAGCTGCTGACCATCGCCCGCGCCTTCCTCGCCCAGCCGGCCATCCTCATCCTCGACGAGGCCACCAGCTCCGTCGACACGCGCACCGAGGTGCAGATCCAGGAGGCGATGAACGCGCTGCGCGTCAACCGCACGAGCTTCGTGATCGCCCACCGGCTCTCGACCATCCGGGGAGCTGACATCATCTTGGTGATGGAGGACGGTCAGATCGTCGAGCAGGGCAACCACGGCCAGCTGCTCGCCGCCGACGGCGCCTACGCCCGGCTGTACAACTCGCAGTTCGCCGGAGCCGCCGCCGAGATCGCGTGATGAGCACGGCCGCCGACCTGGCCGCGATCGAGCGCGACGGGTACGTGGTGATCGAGCGCGCCGTTGGCGCCGACGTGCTCGACGAGATCCGCACCGAGCTGGCGCCGTACCTCGACGGCGGCGCCGAGAGCTATCGCGGTCGCAACGACTTCGAGGGGTTCGTGAGCAACCGGGTCTACGCCCTGCTCGCCAAGTCGCCGACGGAGGCCGAGCTCGTGACCCATCCGCGAGTGCTGGCGATCCTCGACGCCATGCTCCTGCCCGGGTACCTGCTGAGCGCCAACCTGGCCATCAACCTGCTGCCGGGCGAGACGGCGCAGAACGTCCACTTCGACGACACCTTCTACAAGGTGCCACGGCCCCGGCCGGCCATCGGGGTCGAGCGCGATCTGGGCGATCGACGACTTCACCGCCGCCAACGGCGCCACCGAGGTGATCCCCGGCAGCCACCGCTGGGGCGACGGCCCGCCGCCGGCCGACGCCGAGCTGGTGCCCGTCGAGATGCCGGCCGGCTCGGTCGTCGTGTTCGCCGGGACGCTGCTGCACCGCGGCGGGGCCAACACCACGGATCGCCCGCGCCTCGCGATCACGCCGCAGTACTGCGAGCCGTGGGCGCGCCAACAGGAGAACATGATGATCGTGGCCGGCGACGCCGCCGCGGATTACCCGCCGGTGCTGCAGTCGTTGATCGGGTACTCGTTGTACTCGACCTTCATGGGCCACGTCGGCGGCCGCCACCCGCTCAAGACGCTCCCCGGCATCACGCCGGCTCCAGCAGCTGCACGTCCAGCTCGACCTTGACGACGTCGCCGAGGGCGACCGCGCTCACGCCCGGCGGGAGCGCGAGGTCGATGCCGAAGTCCTTGCGGCGCAGCTCACCGGTCGCCTCGAACCCGGCGTGACGGGGACTGCCCGGGAAGTCCTCGATCCCGCCCAGCTCGACCGCCAGCTCGAACGGACGCGTCACCTCGCCGATCGTGAGGTCGCCGACGACGTTCCACCCGCCGCGCGCCTCGGTGATCGCCGTGGAACGGAACGCCATCGTCGGTCGCCGGGTCACGTCCAGCAGGTCGGGCGACAGGACATGGGCGTCGCGGTCGGTGTTGCCGGTGTCGATCGAGGCGATGTCGATGGTGGCGGTGAGCGAGGTGTCGGCGAGCGTGGCGCCGACGACGACGTCGACGTCGAACTGCTGGAAGCGACCGCGCACCTTCGACACGCCGAGGTGGCGGATCGTGAAGCTGACGGCCGAGTGGGCCGGATCGAGGGCCCAGCGGCCGGGGACGAGGGGCAGGAAGGTCTCGGTGGAGGTCATGGGTCCATCCTCGGGGTGGCCGGCGGCCGGCGGAAGGCCGCGTTGATCATGGTCCTGCCAGGGCCACCCTGGCGCTTGCTGCGGCCGGCATGATGGTGACCGTGACCGTGACCGAGCCGCCTGCCCTCGCCGCGTTCCTGCGAGCTCGCCGCGAGCGGACGTCGCCGCGCGACGTCGGCCTGCCCGTGAACGGGCGACGGCGCACGCCGGGGCTGCGGCGCGAAGAGGTGGCGACCCTGGCCGGGGTGAGCGTGGACTACCTCGTGCGGCTGGAGCAGGGGCGCGACGACCACCCGTCGGCCGACGTGCTCGTTGCGCTGGCCGACGCCATGCGGATGAGCGAGGACGAGCGCCGCCACCTGTTCTTCCTCGGCGCCGTGCAGCATGGGCGCGGCGATGTGCCCGGCGGCGGTGCCGCTGCGGCGCGACGTGGCACCGACGGTCGTCGCCTTGCTCGAACGACTGCACCCGACTCCGGCCTTCGTGCTCGGCCCGATCGGCGACGTGCTGGCCTGGAACGACGCGTGGGCCGCGGTCGTCGGTGCGCTCGGCGTGCTCGATCACCCCCAGCCGAACCTCCCGCGGTACGTGTTCCTCGATCCACGGGCCCGCGACGCGTTCCCGACGTGGCGCGCCGCTGCCGACGAGCAAGCCGGCCGGCTGCGCCGGGCGGCGGCGCACTGGGAGGGCGATGACGCCTGGGCCGAGTTGTTCGCGGAGCTGCGCACGGCGCCTGAGTTCGAGGTCCGCTGGGCCGCCCACCCGGTCGACGAGAAGCGGCGCGGCAGCAAGCAGATCGCCCACCCGACCGCCGGCGACCTCGACCTCCTGGTCGAGGTGCTCGCGATCGCCGACGACAGCGAGCAGGTCCTGGTCTCATGGCTTCCGGGCGACGAGGCGACGGCGGCCCGACTCGACGCGCTGCTCGCCCCGCCGCACCTGCGCGTCGTCGGCCGCGGCTAGCGCGGCGCGACCGGCCGGTACCCTGCGGGCCCATGAAGTGCCCGATCGACGACTCGCCGCTCTCGGTGTCGTCGCGCGAAGGGGTGGAGATCGACTTCTGCCCGCAGTGCCGCGGCGTCTGGCTCGACCGCGGCGAGCTCGACAAGATCATCGACCGCGCCGCCAACAGCCTCGCCGCCGCGCCGATGGTCACGACCCCGGAGCCGAGCCGGCAGCGCGATGACGATCGCCGCGACACCGACGATCGAGACGGAGCGCGACGACCGTGGTGACCGCCGGAAGCGCAAGAAGCGCAGCTTCCTCGACGACCTCTTCGACTTCGACTGAGCACCCCTCGGTCGTGTTCCGCCGCCGCCGACCGCCACCGAGCCCGCTCGATGCGATCGACCCCGCCGCCGTGCCGGCGGCCTGCCGTCCCGCTGTCGAGCGTGCCGTTCGGTCCCGCGCCCAGTTCGCCGAGCTGGTCGCCACGCTCCGCGACGGACCGCTCCACGAGCGCATGGACGCGCTCGCCGGACAGCTCGACGCCGGCGTGCTCGCGGTCTGGCGCACCGCCGCGCAGGCCGGCGCCATCGACCGGGTGACCACGGCCCTCGAGCCGGACCGCATCACGGCCGAGCTCAAGCAAGCTCGACGAGACGGCGCGCCCGACGAGGTCATCGCCGCCCTCCAGGAACGCTTCGCGTCGACGCAGCGCCTGCTCAACAGCCGCGATGAGCTGGGCGTTCGGCTCGACGTCCTCGAGGCCCGCCTCGACACGGCGGTCGCCCGCGCCGCCGAGCTGGCCCTGACGTCGAGCGCCTCGGCCGCCACCGAGATCGCCGACCTCGAGCGCGACCTCGGCGCCGTCGTGCTCGAGCTGGACGCGCTCGCCGCGGCGACGGCCGAGCTCGGTGCGTAGCGGCCGCAGCCGTCAGGGCAGGTCGACGTACGAACGCGAGGAACGCCCGGGCCACAGCGGTGTCGGTGCGGTAGGCGACGTTCGTCGCGTAGCAGGGCGTGTCACCGGTGATGGTCGTCGCCGCCAGCACGAGCTGGCCGCCGATCGTCACGAAGTTCGGACCGCCGGAGTCCCCGTAGCACGCGCCGCCGAAGTCGTGGGACTCGTGCATGTCGAGACGGACCCACGCCTTGTCGAGAACGTTCCGCGACCGCCGCCGGCCGCAACGGCGGCCGCGTCCGTCAGCGATGATGGTGGTGGATGGAGTGGGCTGGCCGTCGCGCCTTCGAGGACGTGCTGTCATCGAGCGCGCTCCGGTGACGCCGATGCGTTCGCCGACCTGTGGCGGTGGTTGCACGCACCGCTCGTACGGTGGCTCGGCGTCGTCACGTCGGGTGACGTCGAGGACATCGAGTCCGAGGTGTGGCTGTCGGTCACCCGCGGCCTCGCGTCGTTCACCGGTGACGAGCACGACTTCCGGGGTTGGGTGTTCACCATCGCCCGTCGCCGGGCGATCGACTGGGGCCGCCGTCGTCAACGCCAGCCGGCGACCGCGGTGCTGGATGGTCGCATCGACGTCAGCGACCGCACCGGCCTCGACGGCTGGGCTTCCCCCCAGGAGGACGTCACGGCCGCCCTCGCCATGCTGCGCCAGCTGACGCCTGAGCAGCGTGAGGTGCTGGCGTTGCGCGTGATCGTCGGGATGAGCGTGCGCGAGACGGCGGCCGTCGTGCGCCGATCCGAGGGTGCGGTCCGCATCCTGTGCCACCGCGGGCTGCGGACGCTGGCTCGCCAGCTCGCCGCCGACCGGCGCACCGATGGAGTCTCGCCATGAGCGACTGGCGCGACGACCTGACGGACGCCGAGGACGCGGGCGGCGCGGCCGCGGCCTGGCTCGACCGGCTGCTCGACGGGCCGGGGGCCGACGAGGGCCCCGCCGAGCTCGAGCCGCTGGCAGGCCTCCTCCTCGCCGCACGGGCGCCGGCCACCGACGACGAGCTGGCCGGCGAGGCGGCGGCCGTGGACGCCTTCCGGTCGGCGATGACACCTGCCGTCCGACCCGGTGTCAGCTCCGGGTGGCGCACCCGCCGGGTGGCCGTGGTGGCGGCCCTCGCCGTCGTCACCGCAACCGGCGCCGCCGCAGCGGCCGGGCGCCTGCCCGCCGACGTCCAGGACGTCACGTCCGAACTGCTCGATCATCTCGGGATCGACGTCCCGCGCTCCCACGAGCGCCGCCCTGACGTCCCGCCGCAACGAGCGGAGCCGGGTCCAGCCAGCGCGACGGCCCCGACGGTCGACGACAGCGATCCCCCGAGCCCGCCGTCGAGCGAACCGAGCCCGCCGGCCATACCGCCCGCCACACCGAGCGCGACCATCGACGCGGTGGCTCCGCCCGCCACCATCGCCCCTGCTCCGGACGAGCCGAGCGTGCCGGCGCCGACCGAGACGCTGACTGCTCAGCCGGACGCGACCGTCCCGCCGCCCCCCGCACCCGAAGCCGCAGCACCACCGCAGGGTGGCGGCCGGCCGGAGACCGTGCCCGGCAGCGAGCACGGGACCGCACGCGCCGTCGGGCGGCCGGCCGACATCCCAGCGAACGAGCACGCCGCCGCCAACGCCGGCGGCCCACCCGCCGAGGTCCCGCCTGCACCCGAGGTCGCGACGCCCGAACATCCGGGCAAGGGCCACGGCCCGCCCGCCGACGTCCCCGCCAACGAGCACGCCGCACCGCACCCGTAACGGATGACGCCGCGCCGTCGATCTCTCGGGCAGTGGATCGGTCAGCGGTGCTGGTGGCGGCACGGGAGACGGCGCGCGCCGATGAGCTGGCGCGGGCCATCGCGGTGGGCGGACGCACGGTCGAGATCACGAAGACCCCACGCGACCGGCTGCTCGAGCGGGCGGCCGACGACGGCCTGGCGGCCGTCGTCCTCGACCACGTCATCGACCCACCCCTGCTCCGGGTGATCGCCGATGTGACCACCTGCCGATCGCAGCTCGCCGTGGTCGTCGTCGGGCCGACCGAGCCCAACGTCGACGCCCTGATCGCCCTCGCGAGCGGCGCGTGCGCCTACCTCGCCCCGGGAACAGCCGCCGATCAGGTCGCCGACGCGGTCGCCGCGACCGTTGCCGGCGAGGTCGTGCTGCCACCGACGATCGCGACCGCGCTGGTGCACGGGTTGCGCGGCCAGGACCGCGGGATCGCCATCGACGGCGTGGACGGGACCTCGATCGTGCTCACCCACCGCGAGTGGGAGGTGCTCGTCCAACTGCGCCAGGCCCGCACCACCGCGGAGATCGCGAGGCGGTTCGTGGTGTCGGCCGGCACCGTCCGCACCCACGTCGGCGCCCTCGTGCGCAAGCTGGGCGTCGCCGACCGGGTCGGGCTGCACGGCTGACCGGCGTCGTCCGGGCGCTCCTCGTGCGCTTACCATCCGCGGACATGGACCTCAGGGGCAAGGTGGCGTTGGTGACGGGCGGTTCGGGCGACATCGGCGGCGCGATCAGCGCCGCGTTGGCACGCGCCGGCTGCAACGTGGCGCTCACGTACGTCGGCAACACGGCAGGTGCCGAAGCGACGGCCGAGGCCGTGCGGGCGACCGGAGGGGAAGCCCACACGATCCCGCTGGATCAGCGGGACGAGGCGTCGATCGACAGCGCCGTGGCGGCCCTCGTCGATCGCTTCGGCGGGTGCGACATCCTCGTCAACAACGCGGCCTGGAACATCGGCATCCCCTTCCCCCAGCTCGATCTGCTCGACGGGGCGACCTGGGACCGGGTCATCGAGACGAACCTCCGCGGCCCGTTCCTCCTCAGCCGCGCCCTGGCCGGGCCCCTGGCCGCCGGCGACGGCGGGCGGATCGTCAACATCGCATCGGTCGGCGGGCTGAGCCCGGGATCGAGCAGCATCGCCTACTCGTGCTCCAAGGCCGGCCTGATCCACCTGACCCACTGCCTCGCGGTGGCGATGGCACCGGCGGTATCCGTGAACTGCGTCGCGCCGGGCCTGGTCGAGGGGACGCGGATGGCGCTGCGCCTTCCCGAGCAGGTGGCTGCAGGGGCTCGCCGCCAAGCAGTCCTGGGCAAGGTGGGCAGCGCCGTCGACATCGCCGATGCGACCGTCATGCTGTGCCGGGCCGACACGATCACCGGTCAGACGATCGTCGTCGACGGGGGCATGCCGGGCGCCATGAACTTCGGCTGACGGCCGCTCAGTCCCCGCTACATGGCGGCGCAGCGGGGACATCGCGGCTCCCTCACCCCACACGCTAGGGCGCGGGGCCGGCGGCATCCTAGTCATCGCGAACGGTCGCTCATGGATCGGCAGACCGACTCGTAACGTGAACGTCATGACGACCACCCACCGTCCGCCGGTCAACCTCAACAAGGCCTTCCCCGAGGGATACCGCGCCGTGCTGGCGTTCGACAAGGCCGTCGCCGACGGGCCGCTCGACCACACGGTGTTCGAGCTCGTCAAGCTCCGGGCGTCGCAGATCAACGGCTGCGCCTACTGCATCGACATGCACCACAAGGACCTCAGGGCAGCCGGTGAGTCCGAGGAGCGCCTCTACATGCTGCCGGCGTGGCGCGAGGCCACCGTCTACAGCGAGGCCGAGCGGGCCGCCCTGGCCCTCACCGAGGCGGTCACCCTGATCGCCGGATCCCACGTCCCCGAGGACGTCGAGGCCGAGGCTCGGCGGGCCTTCGACGCCGAGTCGTACGCCGCCCTGGTGATGGCCATCGCCCTCATCAACACGTGGAACCGCCTGGCGATCACGGCCCACTCCGAGCCCGGCCACTACCAGCCGCGCCAGGCCGCCTCCGCTCGCTGAACCTCGGGCGCCCTAGCTTCGGCATCGTGCGCCACCCCGCAGGCCGCTTCGAGCTCGACGACGATCCCGGCCGGGTCGACCGCGACGTGCTGTGGGAGTTCCTGTCGACCGAGGCCTACTGGGCCCGGTGGCGCGATCGCAGCGTCGTCGAGGCCCAGCTCGCCGCGGCCTGGCGGGTCGTCGGGGCCTACGACGGCGACGGTGCGATGGTCGGCTTCGCCCGCGCCGTGTCCGACGGGATCACCATCGCGTACCTCGCCGACGTCTTCATCCTGCCGACGGTGCGCGGTGACGGGCTCGGCGTGGCGCTGGTGAAGGCGATGATCGACGACGGCCCCGGCGCCGACCTGCGGTGGATGCTGCACACCCGCGACGCCCACGGGCTGTACGAGCGCTTCGGTTTCCGGGCGCCCGACGAGACGTACCTCGAGCGTCCGATGCGGTCACCCGGCTGACAGGCCTCGCAGGAGGTCGTCCCAGAGGTCGTCGACGTCCTCGAGGCCGACGCTCATGCGCAGGAGCCCAGGCGGCACATGGGCATCGCCGGCGAACTTCTGGCGGCGCTCGATCGTCGTCTCGACGCCACCCAGGCTGGTGGCCGGCACGAGCACCCGCACCGTGGCGCAGACCGCGTCGGCCGCCGGGGCGCCGCCACGGCAGACGAACGACACCATCGCGCCGGTGCCCGGATAGGCGACGGCCTCGACGGCCGGGTGGGCCCGCAGCCTGACGACGAGCTCGGCGGCCGTGCACTCCGACGCCGCCAGGCGCACCGGCAAGGTCCGCAGCCCGCGCAGCGCGAGGAACGCCTCGAGCGCGCCGGGGGTTGCACCCTGGAACGTCCGGGCGGCGACGAGGCGCTCGTACACGGTGTCGTCCGCGGTCACGCACAGCCCGATCATCAGATCGCTGTGACCGCCGATGAACTTGGTGCCGCTGTGGACGACGACGGACGCCCCGTGGGTGAGCGGCTGCTGGCGCAGCGGGGTGGCGAACGTCGAGTCGACGACCATCTTGACGCTGGTCGACGCGAGGGCGGCGCCGATCCCGGCCAGGTCGGCGACGTCGAGCGTCGGGTTGGTCGGCGTCTCGACCCAGACGACGTCCGCACCCGCGGCCGCCGCGAGGACCGCCGCCGTGTCCGTGATGTCCACCGGCCGGAGCTCGAGCGTGCCCTGGGCCACGTGCTCGGCGAGCAGGCTGCGCACCCCGAGGTAGCTGTAGGTCGGCAGCACCACCACCTTCGGAGCGAGGGCGTAGATCACCGCCGCGACCGCCGCCATCCCGGTGGCGAACGACAACGCCCGCCCGCCCTCGAGCGCGCCGACCGCCTCCTCCAACGCCGCCCACGTCGGCGTGCCGTGGGTGCGGCTGTACTCCCCGCCACCGCGCAGGTTGGACGCCAGGACGAGCGGCTGGTTCAGGGGCTCCCCCACGCCGCTCGGCCGCCCGGCGACCACCGCGATCGTGGCCGGCGAGAGCGGTCGAGGTTCGGACACCCGGGCATCGTGCCATGTCGGTTCTGATTTCCTGTTGACAAGGGAACGTATGTTAGCTATGATCGTTCCATGTTGGCCAGCGACGTCGTCGAGGTGGTGCGGCAGGTTGCCGCGACCGACCCGGCGACGTGCGATGTCGACGACTTGAAGTCGTTGGCGGCGGGCGTGCACCGGTTGCGGTGCTGGCTCGATGCGGTCGATGCGGCGGTGGTCGCCCGGTCGGTCGAGCTGGCGTCGGTTGGAGGTCGGCGTTCGTCACGCGAGGCCGATGTGATCGCGGAGCGGGCTGCGGTGTGTGCGGCGATGCCCGAGGTGCATGCCGCGTTGGCGGCGGGAGAGCTGTCGGCGGGTCATGCCGACGCGATCGCCCGGGCGGCCAACCGTCTCGACGAGTCCGAGCGGGTGGAGTTGGCGGCGCAGGCGCCGAGCCTGGTGGTGCAGGCGGCAGAGGACGTCGGTGGACGCGTTCGCCCGCCAGGTCCGCGACCTCGCCCGACGCATCTCGCGCGACGAAGGCCTGCGCCACCACGAGAAGCTCCGCTCACAGCGGACGGTGCGTCGTTGGATGGACCGCGAGGGCATGTGCCACACCCAGATCAGCCTCGATCCCGAAGCCGACGCCCGGTTGTCAGCGGCGTTCGACGCCGCCGTGGCCGCGGAGAAGGCCAAGCCCGACGACGGCCGGACGTTCGATCAGCTCAAGGCCGACACGTTCATGGCGATGGTCACCGCGACGCCGGCGCCGGGATCACGACGTCCGGCCGAGCTGCTGGTGCTCATCGACCTCGACACGCTCCGCACCGAGCCTCCACGAGTCCGGCATCTGCGAGACCTACGACGGACAGCCGCTCCCACCAGCAACGGTGCGGCGGCTGGCGTGCGAGGCGGACATCATCCCGATCGTGTTGGCGGCGACGGCAGGGTGGTCGACGTCGGAAGAGCCAAACGGTTGGCGTCAGCCGATCAACGACGAGCACTCCGAGCCATGCACCAGACCTGCGCCGCACCCGACTGCCCCGTGCGGTTCGGCGACTGCGACATCCACCACCTCCAAGAATGGAAGCAAGGAGGCAAGACGAACCTCGAGAACCTGATCCCGCTGTGCTCCAAGCACCACCACCTCATCCACGAAGGCCAATGGCGCCCACCAGCAAGAGCACCCGCCGCCTGACCGCGGCGGCGGCCGCCGGCCGGCACGCACGGCCGGACCCGTCACACCGACCCAGCCCACCCCCACTTCAAGAGCTCTTCGACAACCGAGACGCAGCGCAAAGATCGCTGACTAAGGTCAGGCAACTGTGGACGAGATCGCGACGCTTCGGCGCTTCAACCGGAGCTACACGCAGCGGATCGGGGTGCTCAGCGAGTCGTACCTCGGCGCCGGGCGGCCGCTCGGCCCGTCACGACTGCTGTTCGAGGTCGGGGCGGACGGGGCCCGGGTGTCGGAGCTGCGGCGGCGGCTGGGGCTCGACTCGGGCTACCTGAGCCGGCTGCTGCGGCAGCTGGAGCAGGACGACCTGATCACCGTGACGCCGGATCCCGACGATCGCCGTCAGCGGGTCGTGGCGCTCTCCCCTGCCGGGCGGCGCGAGTGGCGGCGCCTGGATCGGCGGTCCGAGGACGTCGCCCGGCGCATCGTCGACCCGCTGACGAGCCGCCAGCGCGCCGAGCTGGCCGCCGCGCTGACGGCCGCCGAGCGCCTGCTGCGGGCGGCGACGGCCACGTTCGAGCACATCGACCCACGCGCGCCAGCAGCGGCCGAGGCCCTGGCCCAGTACTTCGGCGAGCTCGACGCCCGGTTCCCGACCGGCTTCGACGTCGGCGCCGGAGGCGGCGACGACCTGGCCCCGCTCGGCCCGCCGGACGGCGCGTTCGTCATCGTCGCCACCGACGAGACGACGATCGGCTGCGGAGCGGTGCAGCGCGTCGACGACCGCACGGCGGAGATCAAGCGGATGTGGATCCATCCCGAGTGGCGTGGGCTCGGCCTCGGCGCCCGGCTGCTCGCCCACCTCGAGGCGACGGCTCGCGACCTCGGCCGATCGCGTGCCGTCCTCGACACCAACGCGACGCTGCGCGAGGCCATCTCGATGTACGAGCGCAGCGGCTATCACGCCATCGAGCGCTACAACGACAATCCCTACGCGCAGCGCTGGTTCGCCAAGGACCTCGCACCCGGCTGATGGACGCCGTGGCCACGATCCGCGATCAGGCGCACGAGGTCGGTCGCGGCTGGTCCGGTCCGGACGCCGAGCCGGGATGGGCGCTGGTCGGCGCGCTGTTCGACGCCCTCGCCGCCGACGCCGACCTGCTCGCCCTGGCGGCGGAGATCCCGCTCGATCGTCTGCCCGCCCTGCTGTTCGTGGCCAGCGTGCAGCGCGTCGTCGCCGATCATCCCGACGAGCCGTTGGCCGGCTACTACCCGGGATCGTCGCAACGCCCGATCGACGCCGCGTTCGCCGGCGCCCTGCACGACTTCGCCACCGCCCACGCCGACGAGCTGCGCGCCTGGTTCGGTCACCGCTATCAGATGAACGAGGTCGGGCGCTGCACCCAGACGGCCCTCGCCCTCGGCGTCGTCCAGCGGTTGGCCCCTGACCGCCGGCTCGGCCTCATCGACGTCGGCACCGGGTCGGGCATCGGCCTGTGCCTCGACCGCTATCACGTCGACCTCGGCGCCGGCCGGTCGTTCGGCCCGACCGACTCGGCGGTCCGGCTGCGCACCGAGATCGACGGCACCCCTCCCCTGCCACCGGCGCCGCCCACCGTCGCGGCCCGTCTCGGCATCGACGTCGCGCCGATCGACCTCGACGACCCGGCCGCGCGCGCCTGGCTCGCCGCCTGCATCCCGCCCACGAGCGACGCCGAGCAGCGGCTGGCCGCCGCGCTCGACGTCACTCGGGACGCCGGGCTGACGATCTGGACCGGCGACGGCGTCGATCGCCTCGCCGCCGCGATCGACAGCGTGGCCCGACTCGACCCCGAGGCCCTGGTCGTCGTGCTCGACAGCTACACCGCGGTGTTCCTCGACGACGCCGGCCGGGCGGCGATGCGCGCCACGGTCGACGGCGCCCACTGCGACATCGCGTGGATCTCGCTCGATCCGTTGGTCCCGCTGGGCACGGCTGCCGACCGCTGTGTGCACGATCTGCCCGTCGATCCCGAGCTCGTCGCCCGCAACCGGGCCGGTGGCGTGTTCGCCGTCCTGTCCCTGCGCGGCCACATCGGCGGCCGGACCATCCGGCGGATCCTGGCGACGGCGCACCCGTCCGGTACCCGCATGCGCTGGCTCGCCGCGGACTGAACATGAGCGACGCGCCGTTCCGTTCCGGCGCGTCCCACTACCTGCGCGGCCGCCCGCCGTACTCGGCCCGGCTGCTCGACGTCCTGCGCGGCGAGCTCGACCTCGACGGCACGGGGCTGCTGGTCGACGTCGGCTGTGGTCCGGGCGTGCTCGTCGTCCAGTTGGCCCCGGCTGTTGCGACCCGCATCGGCATCGATCCCGAACCGGCGATGCTCGACGAGGCCGCCCGCCACGCCGCCGCCCACGACGTCGAGGCGCGGTGGATCTGCTCCCGCGCCGAGGACCTCGGCGCGCTCGGGCTCCCGCCGGCCCGCCTCGTCACGTTCGGCCAGTCGTTGCACTGGACCGATCAGGAGCCGGTCATCCAGGCCGTGTACGACCTGCTGCAACCCGGTGGCGCGATCGCCGTCATCAGCCACGACATCGAGGCCGGCCCACCGCCGATCGTGCCGCCGGCCCCGCTCATCCCGCACGACGAGATCCACGCCCTCATCCGCCAGCACCTGGCCAACGACGCCGCGCCTCGCCCGGCCGGCCTGGAACGCTTCGAGGACACCCTGGCCCGCTCGCCGTTCCGGACGTCGCGGCACGTGCTGGCGCCGGGCCGGACCGACCTCGTCCGCGACACCGACGACGTGATCGCCAACTTCCTCTCGATGTCGTTCGCCGCGCCCGAGCTGTTCGGCGACGGACTCGACGCGTTCGTGGCCGACATGCGGACGCTGCTCGCCGTGACGTCGCCGACGGGCCGGTTCTGGGACTGGCCCGGCGACACGGCCGTCGTGCTCGCCGTCAAGCCATAATGCGAAGTGCCCGGTCTCAGCTTCGGCGTGTTCCTCGCGCCGTATCACCCGCTCGGCGACAGCCCGCTGATCACGTACCGCCGCGACCTCGAGATCATCGAGGCGTGCGATCGGCTCGGGTTCGACGAGGCGTGGGTCGGTGAGCACCACTCGGCGGCGTGGGAGAACATCCCCGATCCGGCGATGTTCCTGGCCGCCGCCGGCCAGCGGACCCACCGGATCCGCCTCGGCTCCGGCGTCGTCAGCCTGCCGTATCACCACCCGATGATGGTCGCCGATCAGTACGTGCAGCTCGACTACCTGACGAACGGCCGGGCGATGCTCGGCGTGGGGCCGGGCGCGCTGATCTCCGATGCCGTGATGATGGGCATCGATCCGGTGACCCAGCGGCCGCGCATGGACGAGGCGCTCGGGGTGATCGTCCGCCTCCTCGCCGGCGAGGTGGTGTCGCACACCAGCGACTGGTTCGAGCTGCACGACGCCCGGCTGCAGATGCTGCCCGTCAACGGCTCGATCCCGATCGCGGTGGCCAGCACGACGTCGCCGTCGGGCATGGTCTGTGCCGGCACCCACGGGGTCGGCGTGCTGTCGCTGGGAGCCGGCCTGATCGGCGGCAAGAAGGACCTCGCCGCCCAATGGGCGCTGGGCCAGAAGGCGGCTGCGGCCGCCGGCCAGGAGCTGCGCCGCGAGGACTGGCGGCTGGTCATCCGGGCCCACCTCGCCGCCACCCGCGAGGAGGCCATCGCGGCGGTCCGCGAGGGCCGCGATCACGAGCGCGAGCACTACTACCGGCGCGTCGCCGGGATGAAGAACGACACGACGCTCGAGGACGAGATCGAGCAGGACACCTCGATCGTCGGCACGCCCGACGACATGATCGCCGCCCTCCACCGGCTGCACGACGCCACCGGCGGCTTCGGCGGGTTCATGGTGCTCGCCAACGACTGGGCGCCGCATGAGGCGACGCTGCGCAGCTACGAGCTGATCGCCCGCCGGGTGATGCCCGAGATGCGTGGTCAGCTCGCCCCGCTGCGGGCGTCCTACGACATGGTCGCGTCGAACAAGCGCTCCTACGGGGTGCCCGCCGTCGCCGCCATCCGCCAGGCCTTCACCGCCGCCGGCGAGGAGATCCCCGAGGATCTCTCACCTGGCAAGCTGCGGTGATGGGCGACATCACGCAGGCGCGCACGGCGTGTCGCATCTGCGCCGTCGGATGCGGCACGATCGTCGAGCTCGACGGCGATCGCGTGGTGCGCATCAAGGGCGATCCCGACGATCCGTGGTCGCAGGGCTACACCTGCTCGAAGGGCCGCGCCGGCCCTGAGTTCCACCACGATCCGCGTCGGTTCGACGTGCCACTCATGCGGGTCGACGGCGAGCTCGTGCCGACGACCTGGGACGAGGCCCTCGACGACATCGCCGCCCGTCTCGACGTCCGTCGTCGCCGAGCACGGTCCGGCGGCGGTCGCCAGCTACACGGGCACCGGCGGACCGCTCGATCCATCGGGCTACGCCCTCGCCCAGGGCTTCTTCCGGGCCCTCGGCTCGGCGACGATGTACAGCGCGTTGAGCGTGGACTGCTCGGGCAAGTTCCTCGTGCCCGAGCTGATCGCCGGCGTGCAGCTGCAGTTCTCCCCCGACCTGCCCTCGACCGACCTGCTGCTCGCCATCGGCATCAACACCGTGATCTCCCACGGCCACGGCCTGATGATGCCGAACCCGCTCGGCCACCTGCGCGAGCTGCGCGCGCGCGGCGGCCGGCTCGTCGTCGTCGATCCCCGCCGCTCCGAGACGGCCCACCACGCCGACCTCCACATCGCCGCTGCGCCGGGCACCGATCCGGCGCTGCTCGCGTACCTCGTCCGTCATGTGCTGACGAGCGGCCACGCCGATCAGGCGTTCCTCGACGCCTGCGCCGATCCCGACGGCGTGGCCCGCCTGCGCGACCTCGTGGCGCCCTACACCGCCGACCGGGCGGCCGAGATCTGCGGCGTGCCGAGCGCCGACCTCGAGGCGCTGGCGACGATGGTCACGGCGGCCCGGCGGATCGGCATCGAGACCGGCACCGGCGTGTCGATGGGGCGATCGGCGAACCTCACCGAGTGGCTGGTCTGGGCGCTCGCCGCGGTCACCGGCAGCCTCGACCGCGAGGGCGGCTGCACGTTCAACCCCGGCTTCCTGCGGGCCATCGAAGACGCCCCGCCCGGCGGTCGCGGCGACCTCGGCCCGCGCCCGGCGAGCCGGCCCGACCTGCCCCGCATCGTCAACGGCGAGCTGCCGTGCGCAGCGCTCGCCGACGAGATCGAGGGCGGCGCGGTGCACGCCCTGATCGTGCGGATGGGGAACCCGGCGATGGCGATCCCGGATCCCGACCGCATCGCCGCCGCCCTCGGCAGCTTGGACGTCCTCGTGGCGATCGAGGCCCACCCGTCGCCCACGACCGACGTCGCCACCCACGTCCTGCCCGTCGCCGATCACTTCGAGCGCACCGACCTGGTCACGGGCTACCTGCAGGCGACACCGTTCCTGCGCCGGGCCCCCGCCGTCGTCGAGCCGCTGGGTGAACGGCGCGCGCAGTGGTGGATCTTCGGGGAGCTGAGCCGCAGGATGGGACTTCCGCTGTTCGGCAGCGCCCGCCGGGACGCCGCGCTGCGCCAGCACGAGCTCGACGACGATGCCATCGCGGCGTCGATGGCCGCTCACGCCCGGCGCCCGTACGCCGAGGTGCTGGCTGCGCCGTACGGCCTGCGCGACGACTCGGTGGCGCCCGGCTGGCTGGTGCCCGGCGCCCTGCCCCGTCTGCTCGACCTCGCCCCGCCGGAGCTGGCGGCCGAGCTCACCGGGCCATGGCACCGGCGCGTGGCTCGCGGTGACGGCCTGGTGCTCGTCAACCGCCGCACGGTCGGCCAGTACAACTCGCTCGCCGTGCGCCCGGCGCCGGAGCCGGAGGTGCTCGTGCACCCCGACGACGCCGCCGACCGTGGTCTGCGTGACGGCGACCGGGCCCGGCTCTCCACCGCATCGGGCTCCTGCGACGTGCCCGTGCGCGTGACCGACGTGATCGGCCGCGGCGTCGTGTCGTTCCCCCACGCCTACCGCGCGGCCAACGTCAACCAGCTGACATCGACGGCCGACGTCGACCCGCTCAACGGCATGCCCATCCTGTCGGGGTTCGCCGTCGAGCTCTCCGGGCCCCTCACGACCTGAGCCCGCCATGCAGCCGCAGACGTCATACGTCAGCGACGGACGCGAGCTCGCCGCCTACCTCGCGCTCCCCGAGACGCCCGGGCCGCATCCGGGTGTCGTGTTCCACCACGGCAGCGGCGGGTTGCTGCCGGCGGCCGAGGCCGGCATCAACGCCCTCGTCGCCGCCGGCTACGCCGTGCTGGCCCCGATCCGTCGCGGTCACAACGGCAATCCCGGGCCCTACTGGGAGGACCTGGTGCCGTCACCGTGGGGCAGCCCGGCGATGGGGACCGAGCTGCTGGCGGCGCTCGCCGGTGAGTGCGACGATGCCCTCGCCGGGCTGGCACGGCTGCGCGCCGAGCCGTCGGTCGACGGCTCGCGGCTGGCGATGATCGGGTCGTCGTTCGGCGGCGTCATGGTCCTGCTCGCGGCCGGGCGAGGCGCCGACTTCCGCGCCGGCGTGAGCTTCGCCGGACCATCCATCACGTGGCCCGACGCGCCGGCGTTGCAGCGGGTGCTGATCGACGCGATGGTCGCCACCGAGGTGCCCCTGTTCCTGATCCAGGCGTGGGACGACGTCCACCTGACCCCGACGTACGTGCTCGGTGGGGCGCTGGCGGCGGCAGGCAAGCCGCACGAGACGCGGATCTACGAGCCGCTCGGCAGCGAGCCCGGCGACGGCCACGGCGTGTTCAACAAGGCCGTCGACCTCTGGCGGCCCGACGTCACCCGCTTCCTTGCTCGCTGGCTCGCCTGACCGTCGCATCGAGGACGTCGAGCACGATGCCGACGACGGCGCCGGGCTGATCGGTGAGCACGAAGTGCCCGGCGCCCGGCACGACGACGAGGGCGACATCGGGGCCCGCGGCGAGGATGGCTCGCTCCTCCTCGCGCAGCCCGATCTCGTCACGATCGCCCCGGACGACCCACGCCCGCACCCCCGACGCCACCAGTCGAGCCGCGATGACCTCCCCGACCTCGGCGCGGCCCAGGTACCGGAAGTAATCGCCCATCAGCTGCCGGTTGATCCGCCAGTCACTGCGTCGCATCTCGGCGACCAGGCGCTCATGATCCCGCCGCGGCAGGCGGCCCTCCATCACCGAGCCCAGGGCCCGACCGGCGGCCGCCCACGGCACGGCGCCGATCACCGGGATGCGCGAGGCCACGCCGAGCCAGCGCAGGCCGACTTCCTCATCGCGCCGCGAGAACGCCGGCGAGAGCAACACGAGGGGCCGTGTGGACCTGCCGGTCATCGCCAGCTCGATCGCGATGTTGGCGAAGTAGCTGTGGCCGACCACCACATCGCAGTCGAGGTGCTCGATGAGCTCGGCGGTCAACCTGGCGTAGGTGGCGACACCGGGATCAGGCGGCGGCTGGCGACCGCCGAACCCGGGCGGCGTGGCGGCGACGAACCGAGCCCCGCGCTCGACCAGGCGGTCATCCGCCAACACGTCGGCGTAGAACTCGGCCGTGCACTGCGCGCCGGGCAGGAGCAACGCGGTCGGTGACCCGTCGGCGGCACCGGCGGCGACGAGCTCCCAGCCCGCCCACTCCGTGCGCCGCACGCCCGCTCGGTCCATGGAGATGTTCTACCGCCCATATCCGTCCTCGACCGGGCGGGGGCTGTGGGCACGATCCGACATGAGCACCGCGTCGTGGACGGTCGCCGGGATCGACGCCGCGTGCACGTTCACCGTGTTCAGCACGCCAACGGAGCAGCCCGATACCGACCTGGCCTCGATCCCGACGTTCATGCGTTGGTTCGTCAACACCTACGGCCTCCACACCCTCGCCGCCCTCCTCCACGACAACCTGATCGTGGACACGCCGAACGACGGCGCACTCAAGAGCGACACGCTCTCGGACCGCTTCTTCCGCGAGATGATGCACTGCTGCGACGTGAAGTTCCTGAAGCGGTGGATCATGTGGGCGGCGGTCGCGATGCGCAGCCGCTGGGCGGCCGGGGGCACCCGGCGGGTCTCCGTCGTCGTGTGGGGTGGGCTGGCGGCCGCCGGGATCACGTCGTTCGTCTGGTCGCTCGGCGCCTTCGCCGGCTGGCCTCACGCCCTGGCCCCGGAATGGATGCTGCTGATCGCCGTGGCCATGCCGTTCGTCGCTGCGCCGCTCTGGGGCAAGCAGTACGGCGCCAGCCTCGTCGCCGCCGTCGCCGCGCTGTGGATCCTCCCGCCGGCGCTGCTCGGCGTGATCGGCTACCTCGTGTACCAAGCGCTGGAGGCGGGCGCGGACAAGCTGCGGTTGCGCTGAACCGGCGGCATCCCGTCAGCGGTCGGCGGGCTGACGTCGACCATCCACGGCGGGTTCCGCTCGACGACGATCACGTGCGACCGCAGCCGCCGCGCCCCGTCGACGAACCCGCCCGGGAGGAGGAACATCAACAGCAGGAGGAGCAGGCCGAAGAAGATGCCGGCGGCTTGACCCCCGGCCGGCCGCAGCCAGTCGAAGAGCGGGCTGGTCACCTGACGTATGCCGGGCGGGAGCCCAGACGAGTCGACGGCCCACCCGGACACGAAGTACGGGACGAACACGTAGGCGATGGCTCCCGGCACGGCCCCGGCGATCGTGCCGGCGCCACCGATCACGACGCCGACCACCAGGAAGATCGCCACCCGCGTCCCGAACTGCACCTCGGACGCGAACGGGCGGTTCATCATCAACATGGCCCCGGCGACTCCGCCGTACGCGGCGCTCAGGGCGAAGGCGATGGCCTTGTACCGGCTGACGTCGATGCCACTGGCGCGGGCGCTGGCTTCGTTGTCGCGCATCGCCACCATCGCCCGGCCGGGCCGGCTGTGGACGCCGTTGCGGGCCAGCACGAACATCACGATCGCGATCACCAGGAGGAGGCAGAAGACGTACAGCGGCCGGGCCAGACGACCGGCGTCGGCGATCGGCAGCCACGACGGCGGGATCAGACGGCCCTCGCCGCGCTCTGGGCCCTTGCCGTTCGATCCGCCGGTGAGCGAGTCGAAGCGGACGACGAGCTCGGGGAACACGTAGGCCATGGCCAGCGTGACGATCGCCAGGTACGAGCCCTTGATCCGGGACGCCGGCAGGCCGATCAGCAGCCCGACGCCGAAGCACACCGTGGCCGCCACGGGGAGCGCCGCGAAGTAGCTCCAGCCGTGATCGACGACCATCACCATCGTCGTGTAGGCGCCGAGGCCGACGAACGCCGACTGCCCGAGCGACAGCTGCCCGGAGTACCCGATGGCGATGTTGAGGCCGAGGATGGCGACCGCGAACGCGACGACGTCGTTGATCTGGACGAGGCGAAAGGCCTTGTCGACCGATCCCCACGACCACCCGAAGCGGTGGGCGAAGAGGATGTAGAGGATCGGCACGAGGGCGAGCGCCCAACCGGCGACCATGTACACGAGATGGCCCGGTGAACCTTGCCGCAGCCGGATCGGGAGCAGGCGCCGCCGCGGTCCCCCGCCCTGTCGGTTCCTCACCAGCCGAGTATCACCGGCGCTTGGGGAGCACTGCCAACACGACCCCTCCGACGAGCAGCACGATGCCGGCGATCAGCAGCACCATCGGGACGACGACTTCGGCGAGGTGACGGCGATCGTGTTGATCGGAAACGGTCTTGGCGATGTCGTCGATCGACGCCTGGGTCTGGCTGTAGGTGTTGGTGAACACCTTGATCGGGTTCTCGCCGAGCGAGGCGATGGCCCCGAGACCCGCCTGCGCCTCGGTGTTGTCGGGATACCGCTCGAGCACATCGCGCAAGGTGGTGACCGCGCTGCCGGTCGGTCGCGCCGCGAGGGTCTCGGTGACGTCGCGCACGTCCATCGTCGAGCCGGTGTAGCGGTCGATCGAGTCGGTGCCGGTGAACGAGAGCTGATAGGCGAGCTCGACGGTGCCGGTGGCGAGCGACGTCACCGCGGCGACGTCGTCGGGCGAGAGGGCGGCGAGCAGCCCGGGCAGGCTGGCGTCGATGTCGAAGCCGGCTGTGGCGAGGATCGGCTTCAGCTCGTCGAGCGTGAGGGCGCGGGCAGCTGCACGGCGGCGTCGAGCGACGTCAGGTACGCGGGGCTGACCGGCAGCGGATCGGCGTGGGCGTCGAAGTCGGCGGCGTTGATCCCGGCGATCCGCGTCGTCGTGCCGGCCGGCGTGGCCTCATACGTCGACTCGGTCTCGTTCTTGTAGACGCCGTACGCCCGCAGCTCGGTGTCGAACGGGAAGTTCAGGCGGTAGTCCGGGGCGCGGTCGACGACGTTGTCGGGCGCGAACGCCCATGCCCGGGTGTCGGCGACGTTCTGCATCGAGCGGCGGTCCATCACGTACTGGTGGTGCTGGGTGAAGTCGAACAGGCCGGCCGCCACGAGGTGGAGGTCCTCCTTGACGACCACCAGATCCTTCGAGCTCGCCGCGCCGTCGGCGACGAGGTGGCGATCGACGGTGAGGTCGAAGGTCTTCGGCGCCGCGAGTGGGAGGTGCGTGGCCGGATCGATGTACAGGGTGACCGTGCCCGCGTACCGCGGGGTGACGTCGAGGTCCGTCGGGTAGCGGACGAGCGCAGGCACGACGGCGCCGCGCCACACGAACGAACCGATCAGGGCGATGGCGCCGAGCACAGCGATCACCAGCCCGATCCATCGTCGTGCGTTCACGTCAGGTCGGTGCCGCGGCGGCGCGCTCGGCGAGCAGCATCTGGGGCGTAGCGTCGGCGAGGGCCCGGACGTCGTTGATCATGTGGGCCTCGTCGTAGTACCCGAACTCCACGGCGGTCCGGGCCCAGCTCTCGCCCCGGCCGGCCGCCAGCAGGGCCTGCATCCGGCCGATCCGGGCCAACTTGCGCGGGCTGTGGCCGCTGGCCGCCAGCACCAGCCGGCGCAGGTGGCGGGCGCTGTAGCCGGACTCCTTGCGCAGGCCGGGGAGGTCGGCGGTCGCCATCGCCACCGCGGCGAGCGGATCGGGTCGATCGGCGTCGCGAGCGGCATCGCGCAGCGAGCGGGCGCGCACGACATCGGCGAGCGGGACGCGCACGTCGGTCAGCTCGTCGGCAGGGACGCCGTACAACGCGGTGAACGCACCGGGTCGCAGGCGCACGCCGATCGCCTCCTCGCCGGGTTGCATGTCGGCGACGAGCGCATCCGACAACGACCCGACGACGTCGCCGTTGATGATGTCCATGCACCCGTCGGGCAGCACGCGCAGCGACGTGGGGCGAGTGCACCGCAGCCGCCAGAACGACTGCACCCACGGCGCCAGATCGGGATCCGGGTCGCGCTCGACGTACTCGAGATCGGGGCCCCCGAGGTAGATCGCTCGCGGCCGGGGTGGCAGCACGACGGCCACGCGCTGGACGCTATCCGGCCGTCGGCGTGTGGCCGTTTCTTCCAATCCCGTGCTCCGGTGACGGCGCGACCGTGAGGACATGGATCAACGAGTCAGCGTCATCACCCTCGGCGTCTCCGATGTCGGTCGTTCGCGGGCCTTCTACGAGGCATTGGGCTGGAAGCTCGCGTTCACCGACGACGACATCGTCATGTTCCAGGCCGGCCCGATGATCGTGTCCCTGTGGGGACGGGATCAGCTGGCCGAGGACTCCGGCGTCGAGGCGCCGCCGGCCGGGTGGGGCGGGTTCACGCTCGGCTACGCCGTCGCCGATGCGGCCACGGTCGACGCCGTCTGCGGCGACGCCGCCGGGGCCGGCGCGACGATCACCCGGCAGCCGGTGGAGAAGCCGTTCGGGTACTCCGGGGTCTTCGCCGATCCCGACGGCCACACCTGGGAGGTGGCGTACATCCAAGCCCTCGTCCTCCACGACGACGGAACGGTGGCGATGCCGTCATGACGTGGGATGAGCTGCCGCGCGTACTGCCTCCTGCTGCCGGAGGCCATCGAGACGTTCCCGTTCGAACCGGCGGTCTCCGTCTTCAAGGCGCCCGGCGGGAAGATGTTCGCCATCACATCGAGCCAGACGACCCCGAGCGACGTCAGCGTGAAGTGCGATCCCGACATCGCCGAGGCCCTCCGGACCGAGCACCAGTCGATCGTCCCCGGCTATCACCTCAACAAGCGGCACTGGATCACCGTGACGCTCGGGGGCGACGTCCCGGACTCCCGAGTGCGGGAGCTGATCCTCGACAGCTACGAGCTCGTCGCTGCGTCTGGGTTGTCGAAGAGCTCTTGAAGTGGGGGCGGGCTGGGTCATTTGACGGGTTTGGCCGTGGTGCCGGCCGCTGCCGGCCGGCGGCCGCCGCCGTCAGGCGGCGGGCGCTCTCGCTGGTGGGCGCCATTGGCCTTCGTGGATGAGGTGGTGGTGCTTGGAGCAGAGTGGGATCAGGTTGGCGAGGTTGGTCTTTCCTCCTTGTTTCCATTCTTGGAGGTGGTGGATGTCGCAGTCGCCGAAGCGGACGGGGCAGTCGGGTGCCGCGCAGGTCTGATGCATCGCTCGGAGTGCTCGTCGTTGATCGGCTGACGCCAATCGTTTGGCTCGGCCGACGTCGACCACCCGGTGCTCGCCGTCCAAGACGATCGGGATGATGTCCGCCTCGCACGCCAGCCGTCGCACCGTTGCTGGTGGGAGCGATTGTCCGTCGTAGGTCTCGCAGACGCCGGCCTCGTGCAAGCCGCTGCGGAGCGTCTCGAGATCGATGAGCACGAGCAGCTCCGCCGGACGCCGAGATCCTGGCGCCGCGGTGGCGGTGACGATCGCCATGAACGCGTCCGCCTTGAGCTGATCGAACGTGCGGTGATCGTCGGGCTTGGCCTTCTCCGCGGCGACGGCGGCGTCGAACGCGGCCGACAACCGGGCGTCGGCTTCTGGATCGAGGCTGATCTGGGTGTGGCACATGCCTTCGCGGTCCATCCAACGACGAACCGTGCGCTGCGACCGCAGCTTCTCGTGGTGCCGCAGGCCTTCATCTCGGGAGATGCGTCGGGCGAGGTCACGGACATGGCGGGCGAACGCGTCCACCGACGTCCCCGCCGCCTGCACGACCAGGCTCGGCGCTTGCGCCGCCAACTCGACCCGCTCATCGGCGTCGAGACGGTTGGCGGCCCGGGCGATCGCGTCGGCATGACCCGCCGACAGCTCTCCAGCCGCCAACGCGGCGTGCACCTCGGGCATCGCCGCACACACCGCGGCCCGCTCCGCGATCACATCGGCCTCGCGTGACGAACGCCGACCACCAACCGACGCCAGCTCGGCCGAGCGAGCGACCACCGCCGCGTCGACCGAGTCCAACCAGCACCGCAACCGGTGCAATCCCGAAGCCGCGACTTCAGCTCACCGGCATCGCACGTCGCCGGGTCGGTCGCGGCGACCTGCCGCACCAGCTCGACGACATCGCCAACCAACATGGATCGATGATATCGTACATATGTTCCCTTGTCAAGCCTCAGTCGACTCCCCCGTCGGTCCAGCGACTGGCGTCAGTCAGCGCGCCGCTCTACCCGGCGCTCGCGGACCTCGGCGAGCACGACGGGGTCAGGCTGCCCGTCCCACGTCGCGGTGAGTCCGATGGCCGGGCGTGGTCCTGGGACCGGGCGGCGGAACACCGTCAGCTCGAAGCGGTCGTTGCGCAGCACGGACCCATCCGCCTCGTCGGCCACGAGCTCGAACCCGTCGACCGGGACGCGCTCCAGCGTCCATCCGCCGCCCTGGATGCGCACGTTGGTCGGCGCGACGTACCAGCGGCCGTCGTAGACGGCCATGCCGAGCGCCTCGCCCTGGCCGGTCATGGCGACGGCAGCCGTCATGACGACGAGGAGCGGGTCGCGCAGCCCGTCGTACACCCAGCGGGTCCCGAGCACGGAGTGCTCCATCTCCGTGATCAGCGCGTCGTCGGCACCGGCCAACGGCTCGTCCCGGTACGTGAGCGGGACGTGGAGCAGCATGCCACCGGCGTCGACGAGGTGGATCTCCATGCCGACGCGTCCATCGGGATCGTCGAAGCGGTACGAGCCGATGACCTCGCTCGGGGCATCGGCCGGCGGACCCCACGGTTGGGTCGGCGCCCAGTCGGCGATGAGCTCCTGCTTGGTCGGCGTGATCCGGGCGCGGTGGAAGAGGGCCATCGACGAACGACCGTAGACGGAGCGTGACGGCGCGGCGATGGGGGTACGGGACCGGGATGCCCGAGCGCTGGTACCGCCATGGCGTCGTGTACTGCCTCGACGTCGACACGTTCCAGGACTCCGACGGCGACGGGGTCGGTGACCTCCCCGGCCTCATCGACCGGCTCGACTACCTGGCCCGGCTCGGCGTCACGTGCATCTGGCTCAACCCGATCCACCCCAGCCCTGATCGCGACGACGGCTATGACATCACGGACTTCTACGCCGTGCACCCGCGGCTCGGATCGCTGGGCGACTTCGTCGAGCTGATCCACCAGGCCGACAACCGCGGCATCCGGGTGATCATCGACCTCGTCGTCAACCACACGTCCGACGAGCACCCGTGGTTCCAAGCGGCGCGCGGCCGATCCGACGTCCCCGTACCGGGATTGGTACGTGTGGTCGGAGACCGAGCCGTCCGATCGCACCCAGGGCATGGTGTTCCCCGGCTACCAGGACGAGACGTGGACGTTCGACGAGGTGGCCGGCGCGTGGTACTACCACCGCTTCTACGACTTCCAGCCCGACCTCAACATGGCCAACCCCCGCGTCCGCCAGGAGATCGAGAAGATCATCGGCTTCTGGCTGCAGCTCGGCGTCGCCGGGTTCCGGCTCGACGCGGCCCCGTTCGTGATCGAGCTCACCACACCTGGCGAGGCCCAGCCCCGGCAGGACTTCGGGTGGCTCGACGACTTCTGGTCCCAGCTGTCGTGGCGTCGCGGCGACGCCGTGATCCTGGCCGAGGCCAACGTCGAGCCAGCCCAGCTCCTGGAGTTCTTCGGCAACGGCCGGCGTCTGCCGATGATGTTCAACTTCATCCTCAACCAGCGGGTCTTCCTGGCCCTCGCCCGTTCCGACGTCGCACCCATCGTGCAGGCGCTCGCCGAAGTGCCGCCGCTGCCGGCGACGTGCCAGTGGGCCACGTTCCTGCGCAACCACGACGAGGTCGACCTCGGCCGGCTGATCGGCCACGAGCACGACGACGTCTTCGCGGCGTTCGGACCCGAACCGGAGATGCAGCTCTACGGCCGCGGGATCCGCCGGCGCCTCGCACCGATGCTCGGCAACGACCGCCGCCGGATCGAGATGGCCTACGCCCTCCAGTTCAGCCTGCCCGGCACGCCGGTCATCCGCTACGGCGACGAGATCGGCATGGGCGAGGACCTGTCGCTGCCCGAACGCAACGCCATCCGCACCCCGATGCAGTGGTCGACCGATCGCCACGGCGGCTTCTCGACCGTCCGCAACAAGCGCCAGCTGCGCCGACCGGTCATCGACGACGGCGAGTACGGCTACGAGCGGGTGAACGTCGACGCCCAGGACCGCGACCCGACGTCGCTGCTCGGCTGGTTCCGACGGATCCTCGCCACGATGCGCGAGTGCCCTGAGTTCAACGTCGGCACGTGCCACCACGTGGACACCGGCGAGCGATCCGTCCTCGCCCTCGTCCACGACGCACCGGCCGGCGCGATGCTCGCGATCGTCAACCTCGGCTCGACGGCCCGAACCGTCACGCTCGGCGCGCAGCCCGAAGCCGACGGCGACCCGCTGGACGTGTTCGCCGATCGCAGCTATCCGCCCGTCGGCGCCGGTCTCGAGGACATCTCGATCGCCGGCTACGGGTACCGGTGGATCCGCCTGCGCCGCACGATCGGCGCCCGGGCCGGCTCCGCCCGCTGACGTCAGCTGCCCAGCGGCAGTCCCTCGACGCCGAGCTCGAAGCGCCAGAGCGTGCCGTGGCGGGACTCGGTGACGTAGAGGTCGGTGCCGCCGAAGCAGCAGTTGGTGATCATGCCGTCGCCGCACATCAGCTTGTCGACGATCTGGCCGTCCTCGACGACCGACACGCAGTGGGCGTACGTCGAGGCGACGTACAGCCGGCCGTCGGCGCCGACGCAGAAGCCGTCGGGCCAGTGGCGGTCGGGCAGCTCGATGATCGGCGTCCGGCGCGCCGTCGACCATCTTCATGACCCGCCGGGTGAACGACTCGGTCCACGCCAGCGTGCCGTCGGCGAGGAAGCCGATGCCGTTGGGGAAGACCGGCTCCAGCTCGGCGATCAGCTCGCCGTCGCCGGACGACGACATCGAGGGCGAACAAGCGGCCCGGGTTGGAGTTCTCGCGACTGATCGGAGTCGCCGCGCGGGTCGGTGAAGAACAGCCGGCCGTCGGCGCCGAACGCGAGGTCGTTGGGCCCGTCGAGCGTGATGCCGGCGATCTCCGTCGCGACGACCTCGACGGTGCCGTCCGCGGCCGGCACCCGCTGGATGCCGGGCGTGGCACGCGGCCCGCGGCCCATGCCGCCGTTCTGCGTCACGTAGAGCCAGCCGTCCGGCCGGCCGTGGCGCCGTTCGGGCCGCCGCCGGTGTTGCCCCGACGCGCTCGACGCCGCCGTCGGGCGTCCAGCGCGACACGTGGCCGCCCGTGATCTCGGTGAACCACAGCTCGCCGTCGAGCCACACCGGGCCCTCCGGGAAGTCCAGGCCATCGACGATCTGCGTTCCGTCCATCGCCGCACCCTACGAAGTCGGCCAGAACCCCTCGAACACGGAGGCCGCCTCGGCGGCGAGCTCGTCGCACGGTCCCTCGACGACGATCGGCGAGTTCCCCCGTGCGAACACCTCGCGGCTCGCCAGGCGCAGGGTCGGGCCGTCGCCAGGAGCGAGATCGGCGAGCTGGGCGCCGGACAGCGCGAACACGAGGCGCCCGATGCCGGCCCAGTACTGCCCGCCGGCGCACATCGCGCAGCTCTCGCAGCTGGTGTACAACGTCGCGCCGGCCCGCTCCTCGGCGTCATGTGCAACGACGCCCAGCGGGCGAGGGCGAGCTCCGGGTGGCCGGTGACGTCGCCGCTGCCGACCGTGTTCATCAGCTCGGCGAGCACGGTGCCGTCGCGCCGACGAGCAGCGACCCGAACGGCTCGTTGCCGCCGTCGCGGGCGGTGCGGGCGAGCTCGAGGCAGCGGCGGAGGTGGTCGAGCGCGACGGTCAGCTGGCGCCAAGGCGGTCCTTGGGGTAGCCGGCGTAGGACTCCTTGAACACGCCCTGGTGCAACAGCACGATGGCGACGAGGTCGTCGCGACTCGGGATCGGTGATGGTCGTCTCGGTCCAGTACGACTCGGTGCGCTTGGACTGGCTGAGCCCGACGACCTTGCGCCGCAGGGCGTAGTCGTGATCGGCGAAGATCGGCCCGTTGACCATCCGCACCTCGAGGTCGAGGAACAGCCCGAGCACCGGGCCCCGGACCGGGAAGCCGCGGCCCGACTTGTTGGCCAGCACGCTCGCCATCTCGAACGGCACGATGATCCGGTCCCACGGGTTGTCGGACGCGCCGTCGGGCGTGTACCAGAGCGCTCGGCTCGGTGATCTTGACCGCCTTCTCGGCGAGCGAGAACGGGTACGCCGGGCCGTTGCCCTCGTCGTAGGGGATCGACGCGATGATCGTCTCGTCGAGCTCCATGCCGACCTCGATCTGGTCGAGGATGAACAGCTCGCCGGGGCCGCCCTGCGCCGCCCGCCGGGCCTCGAGCGCCGTCTCGCGGGTGATCGGGGCCGAGCGAGATCGTGCCCTCGAGCACCGGCGTGCCGTCGCGCTTGTGCGCCGCGATCGTGGCCGAGACGTCGCCGGTGGTCGTGGCCGACGCCTGGACCTCCTCGCCCTCGACGACCATCGTGCGGAAGTGGCTGCTGATGCAGCCCCGCTCCCACCAGGCGTGGCCCCACAGCTCGACGGCGAGCGGGTCGAACTGGCTGAAGTGCGTCGGTCCCTCGATCGGCGCGCCCGTCAGCCCGAGCGACGCCGCGGTGTCGCCGTCGTGGACGCTCTTGCGCCCGTCGTTCGACTGCTCCTGCAGCATCTGGGCCGGCCCGCGCCACGGTCCGGTCAGGGTGATCTGGGTGTCGAAGGCGGCCATGGCGCCGACCCTACGCGACCCGGAACCGCTCTCGATGGGCCGCGGCCGTCGCCTCGGCGGCGGTCGCCCCCTGCTCGTCGGCCAGGCCGCGCAGGGCGCGGGCCCGCTGCGTCCAGCCGTAGACGCTGGTCTCGCGGACACCGAGCCGTTCGGCGACGAGCGCGTTGGCGAGGCGGTAGCGACCGGCGCGCAGCGCCGACTCCAGGAGCGTGCGCTGCAGCGCGTCGCGCTGGGCGTGCGAGCCGCCGAAGTGCGCCAGCACCCGGCGGATCGGGAGCAGCTCGGCGACGACGTCGTCATGGCGGTCCTCGGCGAAGGCGATGACGGCACGGCACGCCGGCAGGCCGATCTCGGCGGTCATCGCGGCGTTCGAGCCGGCCGCCGCCGGGAGCCACGTCGTCGAGGCGTGAGATCAGCTCACGAGCGTCGGCGAGACGGTCGGCGCCGACGAACGCCATCACCGCGTGGAGGTCGTTGAACGCGTACCACGGTGCCGAGTCGGACTTCGTCGCCCAGGCCTCGGCCAGCGGTCCGAAGCGACCACCCGTGTCGACGTCGTCGAGGCGCAGCCGCCACAGCAGGGCGCTGGCATCGACCATCTCGATGGGCACGCCGAGCGAGCCGGCGTGATGGATCTCGGCGTCGTAGATGGCGAGCGCCCGCTCCGGCCGTCCGGCCTCCAGCTCGTAGAGCGCGAGGTGCCACCAGTTGTGGACGGTGAACAGGTTGCCGGACTCCCAGCGGGTGTCGTCGGAGCGGAGGAAGGCGATGCCCTCGTCGATGCGGCCCTGCATCTCGAACGTGTGGATGACGGCGTGGATCGCCCAGACGTCGTCGGGGTTGGCGGCCACGGCGGCCCGCCCGGCCTCCAGCGCGGCGCCGTAGTGGCCGGTCTCCTCGAGTCCGAACGCGGCCATGCCGCGCACGAACGGGGCGTGCGGATGCCGGGGTCGAGCTCGCGCAGCGTGCGCAACGGACGGTCGCGCAGCTCGGCGGCGTCGCCGGTGAAGAAGTCGAGCTGATGCCCGAACATGAGGGCCAGCAGGTCGGTCGGCCATTCGAGGAGCAGGTCGTCGAGGCGCCGCGCCGCGCCGCCCCAGTCACCCGCCGACCACGCGGAGATGGCGGCCGCGTGGGCGCGCTCACGGTCGTTGCCGGCGGCTGCGATCAAGGCGTCGCGTGGGCCTGGCCAGCCGTTTCGAGGTCGGCGGCATCGGTGCTCATGAGGTAGAGGTAGGCGTGAGGGCGTGGGCCATCGGCGACGGGTCGGCGGCGGCGGCGAGCTCGTCGGCGAGGTCGACTGCCTCGGGGTGGAACCGCACGAGGCGGTCCAGGGCGCGGTCGTAGAGGGCGACCGTCGTCGGCGTCGCCGGACATCGGGTTGCCGTGGCCGTCGAGCAGCCATGGCGTCAGTGCTGCACGACGGTGCCACCGTCGACGTTCCAGGACTGCCCGGTGACCCAGGCGCCCTGCTCGGAGCACAGGTAGACGACGATGTAGGCGATGTCCTCGCCGGTGCCGGCGCGCTGCAGCGGGATGCGCGTCGTCGACCAGCTCCTGCCAGATCTCGTCACGGCCGAGGTCGTCCATGCGCGACGTGTCGATCACGCCCGGGCAGATGGCGTTGACCCTGACGCCGGCCGCCGGCGACCTCCCCGGACATGCACGCGGTGAGCGCCTGCAGGCCGGCCTTCGACGCCGCGTAGGCGGCGGTCGTCGGGCTCAGCACCTTGCCGGCGATCGAGGAGATGTTGACGATCGAGCCTCCGTTGCCGCGACTCGGCGAGCAGCCGGCCGAACACCTTGGACATGAGGAACGAGCCGGTCAGGTTGACGTCGATGACGGTGCGCCACAGGTCCGGGTCGAGGTCGATGACCGGCACCCGGTCGGCACCGCGGCCGCGCCGGCGTTGTTGACGACGATGTCGACCCGGCCGAGCTCGTCGATCGTGCGCGTCGGCCAGCGCCTCGACGGCGGCGAGGTCGGCGACGTCGGACACCGCGGTGATCGCGGTGCGACCGAGCGCCCGCACCTCCTCGGCCACCGACTCGATGTCGCGCCACCCGGCGGCCTTCTCGTCGTCCGGGTAGCGGTCGGGCGAGCGGCCGGTGCCGGTCAGCACGATGTCGCAGCCGGCCCGAGCCAGCTCCACGGCGATCGGGCGTCCGATCGAGCGCATCCGGCCGGCCCCCGTCACGACGGCCACCTTGTCGGTCAGTCCTGTCAGCTCGTACGTCACGGCGAGACCGTAGCCACACACCGTGTGGGACGATCGCCGTCGTGACCGACTGGAAGTTCGCCGACGTGTACGAAGCCATCGCCGCGGCGGTCCCCGACCGCCCGTGCCAGATCCAGGGCGATCGGGTGGTGACGTGGGGCGAGCTCGACGCCCACGCCGAGCGCGCTGGCCGCCGACATGGTCGCCGCCGGGCTCGGCACGCAGGCCAAGGTGGCCTGCTACCTCTACAACTGCCCCGAGTACCTCGAGGCCGTGGTCGCCGCGTTCAAGGGCCGCTTCGTGCCGGTCAACACGAACTTCCGCTACGGGCCCGACGAGATCCAGTACCTGTTCGACAACGCCGACGCCGAGGCCGTCGTCTTCCACGCCACGTTCACCGAGCTGCTCGACGGGATCCGCGATCGCCTGCCGAAGGTGCGGCGCTGGTACGTCGTCGCCGACGAGGCCGGCGCCGGGTCCCGACTGGGCGGTCGCCGTACGAGTCGGTCGTGTCGTCGGGCGCCACGCTCGGCGCCGTCCCGACCGCAGCGGCGACGACCTGCTGTTCCTCTACACCGGCGGCACCACCGGGATGCCGAAGGGCGTCATGTGGCGCCAGGACGACCTGTTCAACGTCATCGGCGCCGGCGGCAACGCGCTGCTGGGCGTCCCGCCGGCGACGAACGTCGAGGAGATCGCAGCGCGGGCGGCCGCCAACGAGAACCCGCCGCGGACGATCATCTGCTGCCCGCTGATGCACGGCACCGGTCAGTTCTCGTCGTTCATCTCGATGACCGGCGGCGGCACGATCATCTCGCTCGCCGACCGCCGCTTCGACGTGGCCCAGCTGTTCGAGACCGTCGAGCGCTGGCAGGCCACCAACCTCGTGATCGTCGGCCAGGCCTTCGCCGGCCCGATGCTCGATCACCTCGACGCCCACCCCGGGCGCTACGACCTGTCGAGCATCGTCAGCATCGGCTCGTCGGGCGTGATGTGGAGCCACGACAACAAGCAGGGCCTGCTGCGGCACATGCCCCAGGCGCTGCTGTTCGACTCGTTCGGCTCGTCGGAGGCGGTGGGCCTCGGCATCTCGGTGTCGGGGGCCGGCCAGGCCGAGGAGACGGCGCGGTTCATGATCACCGAGAACAACGCCGTGTTCACCGACGACGGCCGCCGCGTCGAGCCGGGCTCGGGCGAGATGGGCATGGTCGCCGTCGGCGGGTTCCTCCCCGTCGGCTACTACAAGGACGAGGCCAAGTCGGCGGCCACGTTCCGCACCGTCGAGGGCCGCCGCTGGAGCATCCCGGGCGACTTCGCCACGGTCAACGCCGACGGCTCGATCCACCTCCTCGGACGGGGCTCGGTGTGCATCAACACGGGCGGCGAGAAGGTCTTCCCCGAGGAGGTCGAGGAGGCGCTGAAGACCCACCCGTCGGTGCGCGACGCCGTCGTCGTCGGCATCCCCGACGAGCGCTTCGGCGAGACGATCTGCGGCGTCGTCGAAGCGGCCGACGGGGCGACCATCGACGGCGGCGAGCTGCGGGCCCATGTCGACCGGGCAGCTCGCCGCCTACAAGGCGCCGCGCAACGTCGTGGTCGTCGACACGATCGGCCGCGCCGCCAACGGCAAGGTCGACTACAAGCGCCTCAAGGGCGTCGCCCAGGCGCAGCTCGCCGGCTGAATCAGCGCCAGAACACGTAGTCGGCGGTGTAGGGCACCTCGACGACGGTGCCGGCCGTCGCCGCGTTGCAGTCGGCGCGTGCCGGCGCCAGGCCGCCGACGGTGTTGGTGCGCTGGATGAACGTCGTGTGCGCCAGACGCCCGCCGTGGTGACCGTCCGGCTTCGGGGTGGCCTTCAAGCGCAGCCACGGGATGGCCGTCGGGTCGACGGTGGCGCTGGCCTCCACGGCGCCCGTGACGGTGCTGCCGTCGCGGGCCTGCCACGTCGGGCCGGCGAAGTGGGTGATGATGACCCGGCCGTGGCGGTCGAAGAGGTTCGCCCGGGGGGCGACGAACGCCCAGTCGAAGGCGTCCGCGGTCGCCTTGCAGGAGTACATCTGCACGCCGACGCCGTGGCCGGTCAGGAACGGCCGGTTGCCGGCCTCGACGGCGATCTTGTCCGGGACGGACGGATCGCGGTGACGGGCATCGGCGGACGACGCCATCGCGACGGTCGCGGCGGCCGCGACCAGCGCGCCGATGAGGAGGGAACGTTTGGATCTCATGAGGTGGGCCTCTCGTCTGTTGGTGAGCCCGCACCCACGCATACGACGAGCCCGACCGAACGGTTCGAGGTCAGCCGACGGGGTCGATGAAGCTGGGATCCAGGTCGTGGATCGATCGCACGCCGAGCAGGCGCAGCGTCCGGACGAGCTCCTGGTGCAGCAGCTCGAGCATGCGGGTGACACCGGCCTGCCCGCCGAGCGCCAGCCCGTACACCGACATCCGGCCGATGAGCACGGCGTCAGCGCCCAGCGCCACCGCCCGCGCCACGTCGTTGGCCCGGCGGACGCCGGAGTCGAGCAGGATCGTCGTGGCCCCACCGACCTCGGCGGCGATCTCGGGCAGGACGTCGATCGTCGCCGGTGCGCCCTCGAGCTGGCGACCACCGTGGTTCGACACCACGATGCCGTCGGCACCGGCGTCGACGGCGCGACGGGCGTCCTCGCGTCCCATGATGCCCTTGACCACCATCGGCCCCTCCCAGTGCGAACGGATCCACTCGACGTCGTCCCAGGTCGGTGAGTGCGAGAGATCGGTGCGGCCCATCGCGGAGAGCGGCAGCGCCTCGCCGCCGCCGACGGGCAGCGTGTTGGAGATCTCGAAGGGCATGCCGTCGCGCCAGTACTTGTAGAGCCAGCGCGGCCGGGTGATGACCTGCGGCGCCAGCTTGGCCATGTTCTTCAGGTCGACGCGCATGTTGTACGAGAAGCCGTTCTTGTAGTCCTTCTCGCGGTACCCGGCCATGACGCTGTCGACGGTCACCACCATGGCGCCGTAGCCGGCCGCCTGGGCCCGGTGCACGAGCGACTCCATCAACGGGCGCGATCCCAGCCGGTAGAGCTGGAACCACTTGGGCCCGGGATGCGACGCGGCGATCTCCTCGAGCGGGAACCCCGACACCGCGCTCGACGATGTGGCAGATGCCGAAGTCCGCCGACGCCTTGACGAGCCCGATGTCGCCCTCGGGGTGGACCAGGCGCATGCCACCGCACGGCGCCGTCATCACCGGCATCGCCAACTTCGTGCCGAGCACCTCGGTGGCCGTGTCGATCTGCTCGTGGTAGATCGCCTGCTTCGGGCGCCACACGAGATCCTCGAACGCCTCGACGTTGCGCCGCATCGTGTGCTCGCCCTCGGAACCCCCGTCGATGTAGTCGAACAGGCCGCGGGCAGCGCGGCACGGGCCTTGGCCCGCGCGTCCTCGTAGCTCGAGATGTGGCCGAGCTTCCTGTCCACCACGTCCTCAACCCACGTTGCGGCGCAGCATCGCGTGGACCCGCTCCCAGTGGAGCTCCGACGATGTCGCGGTGGTAGCGCTCGCCGGCCGGCGCGAAGCCGTGCACGGCCTCGGTGAGGAAGTCGATGTTGTACGTCACGCCGGCCGCCTTGAGGGCGTCCTCCATGACCTCCATGTCGGCGACCGGCGCCGTCGGGTCGTCGGCGCACCATGCGAAGTACACCTCGGCCTGCACGGTGTCGAGCCCGAGGTGCGGCGAGTCGTCGCCGTCGCGCACCAGCCACGCCCCGTGGATCGATGCCGCCGCGCCGATGCGGTCGGGGAACGCCTTGGCGAGGGCGATCGTGAGGCCGCCGCTCATGCAGAACCCGACGGCGCCGACCCTGCCGTCGCGTGCTGCGTCGTCGGCCGCGGCGACATCGAGCAGCGCCGCGCCGTCGGCCAGGATCCCGGTCGGGTTCACGGTCTCCATCAGCTCGCGGCGAGCGTGCATGTCCTCGTCGCTGGCCCCGAACTCCCGGTACGGACCGCCGCGGTAGTACAGGTACGGCAGCATCACGTAGTAGCCGGCGGTCGCCAGCCGGGACGCCATCTCCACCAGCGCCGGACGGATGCTCGGCGCATCCATCAGGTACAGGACGACCGGGAACGGGCCGCCGTGCTCCGGGTGGAAGATGAACGTGGTCATCTCGCCGTCCGGTGTCGTGATGTCGACCTGCCGCTCGATCATGGCGCAACCGTAGGCCGATAACCTCCGCCCCTTGCCGGTCGACGCACGCACCACCGGCCCGCTGCTCGCCCTGCGACGGCGCACGGCCGATGCTCATCGGGCCCTCGAGGACCAGCTCGACCTGCTCTCGCCGGATCTCGACCTCGATCGCTACGGCGACGTGCTCGTGATGTTGGCCTCCGTCTACGCGCCCCTCGAGCAGGCGGTCGCCGCCGCCCTGCCGAGCTCGACGGCGACCGCTCGTCGAGCTCGCGGCGCGACGCAAGGTCCCGGCCCTCGCGCGCCGACCTCGCCGCGCTGGGCCGCCCGTTCCCGCCGCCGGTCGCCGTCCCCCGGATCGACGGGCCGGCCGCCGCGATCGGCGCGCTGTACGTCACCGAGGGAGCGACGCTCGGTGGGGCCCTGATCACTGCCCACGTCACCGACGTGCTCGGCGCGGCGGCGCCGCTGGCGTTCTTCCGGGCCTACGGTGCGGACGTGCCGCTGCGTTGGTCGCGCTTCCGCATCGTCGCCCGCGCCCTGCTGTCGACCGGCGCCGACGTCGACGACGCGGCCGACGCCGCCGACGCCGTGTTCGGCGCCGTTGCGGCGGCGGTGAGCTCGCGGTGACGCAGACCTGGTCGGCGCCCGTCGATCTCGACAACTGCGCCGCCGAGCCGATCCACATCCCGGGCGCGATCCAGCCCCACGGCGTGCTGCTCGCCGTCACCGAGCCGGACCTGCTCGTCGCCCTCACGTCGACGAACGTCGGCACCTGGTTCGGCGCTGCGCCCATCGCGCCGATCGGCCAGCCGCTGGCGGCGTTGATCGGCGCGGCCAACCGCGACGCCATCGACGCCGCCCGCCAGGGCGACTGGGTGCAGCGCCGCGACGACGTCGAGCTGTGGCTCGACGGGCGCCCGCTGGTGGCCACGCTGCACCGCACGGACGGCTGGCTCGTGATCGAGATCGAGGCCGTCGACTCGATCGAGCCCGGCTCGGCGTCCGTCGTCCGCGAGGCGGCGATGGCGCTGCAGGTCGCGTCGACGGTCGTGGAGGTCGCCGCCGAGGCCGCCCGCTGGATCCGGTCGCTCACCCGGTTCGACCGCGTGATGGTGTACCGGTTCGATCGGGACTGGAACGGCGAGGTCATCGCCGAGGAGAAGCGCGCCGACCTGAACGCCTTCCTCGGCCTGCACTACCCGGCGAGCGACATCCCGGCCCAGGCCCGCGAGCTGTACCGCCGCAACTGGCTGCGCCTGATCCCCGACATCGCCTACGCACCCGTGCCCCTCGACCCGCCCGTCGGCTTCGACAGCGGGCGCCCGCTCGACCTCAGCTCGTCCACGCTGCGCAGCGTCTCGCCGATCCACGTCGAGTACCTGTCGAACATGGGCGTGAGCGCGTCGATGTCGGTGTCGATCGTCGTGCAGGGCGAGCTGTGGGGGCTGATCGCCTGCCACCACTACTCGGGTCCGCACCGCCCGGACGTCGCCGCCCGCAACGCCGCCGAGTTCCTGGCCCAGCTGATCTCGCTGCGGATCGGCGAGACCGACGACGCCGACACCCGGCGGCGCACGCTCGAGCTCGTCGCGCTGGCCGATCAGGTCGCCGAGGCCATCCAGTCGCTCGCCGCCATCGACCTCGACACGGCGCTGCAGGCGCAGCAACCTGCGGTCCTCGGCCTGGCGGGCGCCAGCGGCGCCGTCGTCGTCACGGGGGACTCGTGGTGCCGGCTCGGCGCGGTGCCCGACGACGACGTCGTCCGCCGGATCATCCAGATCTGGCCGGCCGGCGACGCCGTGCTGCTCGTCGACGAGGCGGCCGTCGGCGCCGACGACGTCGCCAGCGGCGTGCTCGCGTTGCCGCTCACGAACGACCGCCGCGAGGTCGTGATGTGGTTCCGCCCGGAGCTGGTGCGCCAGGTCGACTGGGGCGGCGACCCGCACAACGCCAAGCTCGCCGCGGCCGAGGGGGACGACGTCCGACTCAGTCCGCGCAAGTCGTTCGAGCTGTGGCGCGAGACGGTGCGCGGTCGGGGCGTGCCCTGGCACGAGAGCGACGTCCGCGCCGCGACCCGCTTCACCCGCCACCTCACGTCCGGCTTGCTGCGCCGCCAGCGCCATCACGCCGAGGTCGCCAGCGACCTGCAACGGGCCATGCGCCCGTCGACGATCCCGCCCGTCGCCGGGTGGTCGTTCGACGTCCACGACGAACCGGCCGGCACCGGACAGATCGGCGGCGATTGGTTCGACGTGTTCGACGCCGGCGACGGGCTCATCGTCGCGGTCGTCGGTGACGTCGCCGGACACGGTCTCCAGGCCGCCGCCGAGATGGCCCAGCTGCGCAACAGCCTGCGCGCCTACCTCCTCGACGATCCGGCCCCGGCGCGGGCCCTCGAGCGACTCGACGTGCTGATGTGGCGGGTGCTGCGCGGCAGCATCGCCACCGCCGTGTGCGCGGTGATCGACACCGCGTCGGCGACGGCGCGCATCTCGCACGCCGGCCACGTCCCGGCGATCCTCGCCGACGCCGGCGCCGCCCGCTTCCTCATTGCCGAAGGCGATCCGCTGCTCGGCGTCGTGCGGGTCGCCCGGCGCGAGCAGCAGGTCACCATCGACCCGGGCCAGGCCCTGGTCCTCTACTCCGACGGCCTCATCGAGCGGCGCCAGCGGCCGATCGACGACGGCTTCGACCTGCTGCGATCAGCTGTGCCCCGGGCGCTCGCCGAGCCGGCCGGCACCAACGTCGCCGCGTGGATCGCCGAGCACCTGCGCGACGAGGCCCACGAGGACGACATCAGCGTGCTGTTCCTCCGGCGCGATCAGACCGGGACCGGGCGCTCGTAGCGCCAGTCCCGATACGTCCACACGCAGTTGCGGCCGGCGTCCTTGGCCCGCCGCTTGGCCTCTTGGGCCCGGTGCACGACCTCGTGGTTCGTGAGGTAGGTGTCGGGCTCGATGATCACCATCCCGACCGACGCCGTCACCGGCTGGTCGAAGTCGTCGAACTTGAGGTGGGCCAGCCGGGCGCGCAGCATGGTGAACGACCGGCACGCCTCCTCCAGCGTGGTGTTGGCGAGGAGCAGCACGTACTCGTCTCCGCCGAAGCGGTAGGCGTAGCCGCGCTCGGCGACGAACGTCTCGAAGACGCGCATGATCGGCGGCAGGATCTGGACGTCGACGCGCACCTCGCCGAGCAGGTCGTTGTAGCTCTTGAAGTAGTCGAGGTCGAGGTAGGCCAGGGCGATCGCCACGCCGTTGCCCCTGATCTCGGCGGAGCGCCGGAAGTAGTCCAGGTCGGCGGGCAGCATGTTCGGTGACTGCAGGATGTGGAACTTCTCGTCGTACGTGCGCTCCTTCGGGCGGAGGACGTCCGTCGTGGCGAGGGCGATCTCGAGGTTCAGGAAGTCGCTGATCTGGGGCAGCCGCTCCGGCCGCTCGACCAGGAACCACGGTCGGCGCATCAGGCCGTCGAGGTCCTGCACCGGCTTGCGCAGGTCGGCGACGACGGCCGGATCCGGCACCTTGGCCCGCGCCTCGTCGTACGTGGTCGCCGCCCGGCGCCGGGCGTGGCACACCGCCGAGCGCAGCATCTGCAGCTGCTGCTCGCTGATCGCGATCCGGTCCGGCGGCTCGATGGCGTCGAGCATGCGTCGGAGCGCGTGGCCGTGCTCGAGGAACCGGTCGTACGACGGCGTGTTCGTGAACGTCCGGGTCTGCAGGGCGACCTGCTCGTTCAGGTCGTCGGTGTACTCGTCGAGGGCGTCCATCGCCCGCCGCAGCACCTCGAGCTCGGTCTCGTCGACGTAGAGATCCATCGTGCCCACACGCCGAGTCTTGCCGGAACTAGCCGTAGCGGCTGACGAGATCCTGGCCGATGCCCGGCAGCTCGTCCGGCGGGGCGGCGCCGACGACCATGTGGGTCACGCCGATCTCGGCCAGCTGCTCGATGCGGGCGTCGAGCTTCGGGCCCGGCCGACCGCCGCCGCTGTACAGCTCGATGGCGTCCGGGTCGCGCCCGGCGTCCTCGGCCTCGGCGCGCACGATGGCGAACATCTCCTTGAGCTCGTCGATCGTCCCGCCGCCCGGGAAGAACCCGTCGCCGCGCCGGCCGGCCCGCTTGGCCGCCGCCACCGAGTGGCCGCCGATCACGAGCGGCACCGTCCCGTTGGTCGGGCGCGGCCGCATGATGCAGTCCTCGAAGTTCACGAAGCGCCCGCCAACCGTCGACTTCTCGGGATCGCCGCTCGGCGCCCACAGCTCGCGCATCACGTCCATGTACTCGTCCATCCGCGCCCCGCGCTCCTTGAACGGCACGCCGAGGGCGGCGAACTCCTCGGCCAGCCACCCGACCCCGATCGCCGAGCACGACCCGGCCGCCCGACAGGTGATCGAGCGTGGCGATCTCCTTGGCGGTGATGACGACGTTGCGCTGGGGCAGCACGAGCACACCGGTGGCGAGCTTGATCGTGTCGGTCTTGGCCGCCGCCCACGTCAGCCAGATCAGCGGATCGGGCAGGTCGAAGACCTCGGCCCCTCCTGCCATCTTGCCGCTCGGGTCGTACGGGTACTGCGACTCGTAGCCCGACGGGACGACCACGTGCTCGACGGTCCACAGCGAGTCGAACCCACCGGCCTCGGCGGCCTGGGCGATGTCGGTGGCGCCCTGCGGCGACGACCCGAACCCGGTGTTGGCGAACATGACCCCGAACTTCATGACTGGCAGCATCGCAGGTCGCCCTACTGTGCGGGTGTGCCCAGGACCACCGTCAACGACCTCATCGCCAAGGCCCGCGAGAACATCGACAACCTCAGCCTGGACGAAGCCCAGACCGTCATCGCCGAGGAGGGGACGTTGCTCGTCGACATCCGCGATCCGCGCGAGCGCTGGCGCGACGGCACCATCCCCGGCGCCAAGAACGTCACCCGCGGGATGCTCGAGTTCTGGGCCGATCCGGAGTCCGAGTACTACAAGGACTACTTCGACTTCGACCGCAAGATCGTCGTCTACTGCGCCGGCGGCCTCCGCTCGGCGCTCGCCGCCGACACCTTGAAGACGCTCGGGTTCACCGACGTCGGCCACGTCGAAGGCGGCTTCGGCGCCTGGAAGGCCGCCGGCCTCCCGACCGAGCCCGTCGAGCAGCGCTGAGCCGCCGGCCGATGGACTTCCGGGAGGTCGTCCGCCGACGCAAGATGTGCCACGCCTTCGAGCAGCGGCCTGTCGAGCGCGCCGTGATCGACGACCTCCTCGACGTCGCCCGGCGCGGCCCGTCGGCCGGGTTCTCGCAGGGCACGGACTTCGTCGTCCTCGACACGCCGGAGACGGTGGCCCGCTACTGGGCGCTGACCGACGACCCACGGTTCCCGCACGAGCCGGCCGAGCTCGCGGTCGGCCCGCCGGTGCTCGTGCTCGCGCTCTCCGATCCCGAGCGCTACCTCGACCGCTACCGCCAGCCGGACAAGATCGCCTTCGGGCTCGGGGAGGCCGACGCGTGGCCGGTGCGGTTCTGGGACACCGACACGGCGATGGCGTGCATGCTCCTGCTGCTCGCCGCCGTCGACGCCGGCATCGGCGGCTGGCTCTTCGGGATCGACCACGGCGAGGACGCCCTGCGCGCCGAGCTGGCGATCCCGGCCGATCGCCCGATCATCAGCGTGATCGGACTCGGCCACCCGACCGTCGACCCGAACCCACGCGGGTCGGGCCTCACACGACCGCGGCGACCACTCGCCGACGTGATCCACCGGAACGGATGGTGATGGACCTCCACCCCGCCGTCGCGATGCTCGAGCCGCTGCTCGGCACATGGTCCGGATCGGGGCGCGGCGAGTACCCGACGATCGTTGCGTTCGACTACGAGGAGACGGTGACGTTCGGGCACGTCGGCAAGCCGTTCCTCGCCTACGCGCAACGGACGACCGCCGCTGACGACGGTCGTCCGTTGCACGCCGAGTCCGGCTACCTGCGGATGCCGGGGCACCTCGAGCTCGTCCTCGCCCACCCGTTCGGCATCACCGAGGTCGAGGAGGGCACGCTCACCGTCGTCGAGGGGCTCGCTCGTGCTGGAGCTCGTCGCCACCACGATCGGTCGGACGACCACCGCCAAGGAGGTCACCGAGATCGAGCGCTCGTTCCGCGTCGACGGCGACGAGCTCACCTACGAGGTGCGGATGGCCGCCGTCGGCCAACCGCTCCAGCACCACCTGGGGGCGGTGCTTCAGCGCCGCCGGTAGGGGCGCAGGCCGTCGGTCGGGGATCTGGCCCAGGCGGCCGGCGCTGGAAGTCCTCGACGGCCTGCACCAGCTCGGCCTTGGTGTTCATCACGAACGGGCCGTACTGGGCGACGGGCTCGCGGATCGGGCGCCCGCCGAGCAGCAGCACCTCGAGGTCGTCCACGGCGTCGATCGTGAACGAGTCGCCGTCGCCGAACACGACGAGCTGGCCGACCTCGACCGGTCGCCGCTCGGTCCCGACCGTGCCGCGCCCGGCCAGCACGTAGGCGAGGGCGTTGAAGTCGGTCCGCCACGGCAGCTCCAGGCGGGCGCCGGGGGCCACGGTGGCGTGGGCCATCGTGATCGGCGTGTGCGTCCCGCCGGGCCCGGCGTGGCCGGCGATCTCCCCGGCGATCAGCCGCACCAGCGCGCCGCCGTCGGGCGACGACGAGCAGCGCCGACTCGTCGGCTTCGAGGTTCTGGTAGCGGGGGGCGACCATCTTGTCGGCCGACGGCAGGTTGACCCACAGCTGGATGCCGTGGAACAGGCCGCCGCTGACGACGAGCTCCTCGGGCGGCGTCTCGATGTGGAGGATGCCGGACCCGGCGGTCATCCACTGCGTCGCGCCGTTGGTGATGAGGCCGCCGCCGCCGTGCGAGTCCTGGTGCTGGAACGTGCCGTCGATGATGTACGTGACGGTCTCGAAGCCGCGGTGCGGGTGCCAGTCGGTGCCCTTGGGCTCGTAGGGGGCGTACTCGACCTCGCCCATCTGGTCCATGTGGATGAACGGGTCGAGGCGCTCGACCGGCACGCCGGCGAAGGCCCGCCGCACGGGGAAGCCCTCGCCCTCGTGGCCTGACGGGGCCGTGGTGACGGAGACGACCGGGCGCTCGCGAGCGGTCAGCTCGGGCGTCGGGATCGTGGGCAGTGTGGTCGTGTCGGCGGTGACGGCGGGCATGGGGTGCCTCCTGGCGATTGTTGCGATCGCAAGTTTACAACCGGAGACGGCGCGCCCAGGCTGGCTTCAGCTTCCGTACGCACCGCCGAGCGGAGCCGGGCGGCCTCGAACGGACCGAGCAGGTCCCACCGGCGCGGTGGTCTCGATGATGTGGTCGGCGTGCCGGACGCGGTGGCGTCGAGGAAGCCCTTCATGAAGCCGGTCGCCCATCCGCCGCAGCACCGGCGCGTGGCGTAGGCGTCGTAGCCCTTGAGGCCCTCGAAGTGGTCGCCCATGATCTCGTAGTGCTCGAGCACCGACTCGAGGTAGGCGGCCATGTACTGCGGGCCGCGCTCGTCGCCGGCGTCGGCCGAGCAGTACACGAAGTCGCAGATCAGCGGCGCCGGCGGCTCCTCGCCGTGGAACTCGCGGTACAGCTCGCGCCAGCGGACGATGCTCGGCAGGCGCGACGACCACGAGCGGTCCGAGAACATCGTCATGCGGGCCTTGAGGCGGGCCGCCGCCTCGATCGAGTCGTCGGAGGACGCCACCGCGTAGAGGCGGTCGTCGAAGCTGCGCCGGGGCCGGCCGGATCGGCGCCTTGGGCTGCGGGAAGAACCGCCCGGCGCCCTCGATCAAGCCCGTCTCGAGCGCCTCCTTGACCATCATCGAGCCCTCGTCGAAGCGCTCGCGCGACTCGTCCATCTCGATGGCCCCGAAGTTGGCGAACTCCCGGCGCGACAGCCCGCGGCCCATGCCGAAGCGCACCCGGCCGCCGGACACCTGGTCGAGCAGGGCGATGCGCTCGGCGACGCGCAGCGGGTCGTTCCACGGCATGATCACGGCCGCCGTCCCGAGGTCGACCGAGGTTGCGCCCGGCGATGTAGGACAGGAACGCCACGTTGTCCGGGCAGAACGAGTAGTCGAAGAAGTGGTGCTCGACGGCCCACACGACGTCGAAGCCGAGATCAGCCGCGAGCAGGGCCAGCCGAGTGTCCTCGTCGTAGACCTGGGCATCGGTCATCCCCTCCCAGCCCCTGCTCGCGAAGATCGTTTGAATGCCGACGTCCATGGATCAACCGTAGGACGACATGCCCCGTTCGATGGCAGCGGTCAGCTCGGGTCGCAGCCGGGCGGCCGCGATGATGCGGTGCACCGAGCCGACGTCCTGGGCCCGCTCCACGCTGTGCACGGCGTCGAACTCGGCGGCCACCTCGCCGAGCTTCTCGGTGCGCACCGGCGTCGCGGATCGTCGCCTGCTCGACCGGGCTGGCGCCGGACGCCCTCGAGCGCGCCGCACCCGATCGTCGCGCTGCGTGCGCTCGTCGACGTCGCGGGTGAACACCACGGCGGCCGCCGGCGCGCCGCCGATCACCGAGGCGAACGAGCCCTCGACGGCGAGCACCTCCATGTGGTCGTTGAGCGTCGCCGAGAACACGACGAACGCGCCGCCGTGGTAGCGCGACACGACGCACAGCACGATCGGGCCGTCGAAGTTGACGATCGCCCGGCCGATCTCGGCGCCGTACTCGAGCTGCAGGCGGCGCAGCGACTCCGGCGAGCCGTCGAACCCCGACAGGTTGGCCAGCACGACGACCGGGCGGCAGCCGCTCGCCGCGTTGATCGCCCGCGCCACCTTCTTCGACGACAGCGGGAACAGCGTGCCCGCCGACCACTGCACCGGACCGTCGGCCGGCGTCGCACCGTGGCGCGGCAGCGGGCCGCGACTCGATGCCGATGACCGTCACGGCGTGGCCGCCGAGGCGGGCGTCGTAGACGACGGCCGTCTCGGCCTCGGCCATCTCCGGCCACCGCTCGAGCGGCGCGCGGTCGCGGTCGACGACGGCGCCGATCAGCGTGCGGATGTCGAACGGCTTCTTGCGGTCGGGGTTGGCCTCGGCGGAGAAGATGTCGCCGACGGTGCGGAAGTCGATGCCCTCGACGTCGTGGGGGTCGGCGCGCACGTCGCGGTCGACGGGTCGGTCGTCGGGGCCGGGCGCGGCCAGCGCTCGCCGGGCGCCCGGTACGTCAGCTCGTAGTGGTCGAGCAGCAGGTCGCACGCCGCGGCGAGCGTCGGCGCCCAGTACTGCGCCTCGCCGTTCGGACCCATGACCCGCCCGTAGCCGCCGATGCCGAGGTTGTCCTCGGCCGACACGCCGCCGGAGTAGTCGATGGCCTGCTTGCCGGTGAGCACCATCGCGCTGTCGGGCGTCATCACGAGGATGCCGCGGGTGTGCATCAGCATCGTCGCCTCGGCGTTCCAGTACGGCTGGGCGCCGACGTTGATGCCGGCCACGACGACGTTGACCTCGCCGCCGGCCTGGGTGTGCTCGACGAGCCGGCGCAGCACCCGGGCCACCCAGTCGAGGTTCTCGCTGCCGGAGTCCATGGCGATCTTGGCCCCGGCCGACAGGGCGAACCACTCGATCGGCACGTCCATCGACGCGGCCAGGTCGATGGCGGCGAGCACCCGGCGGCACTCGGCCTCGGTGATCGAGCCCATCGCCCGCGTCGGGTCGCCGAGCACGGCGACGCGGGTCATGCCCTCCGGGTAGCGCTCGGTCGGCGTGCGACACGACGCCGACGACGACGCCCGCCTTGTTGACGCCCGGCGGCCGATCGACCGGCACGAGGCGCGCCGGTGTCGTCGAGGTCGTGCTCGACGAACGACCCGCCGGCCCGGCCAGCATCGGCACCAGCTCGTACGGGTAGACGAGACCCCGCCGGCGGCTCTGGATGAGCTTGCGGGTGTAGTCGTCGAGCGGCTGCATCGGCGCGTCGGGCGGCGGCGTGAGGCGCACGTTGAGGCCGCGGCCCGGCTCGTACCCGATGCGCATCACGGTCTCGACCGGGCTCGCCGCCGTCGGGCGACGGCAGGCGACCGCGACACCACGACCTGCTCGAGGCCCGAGGCCCTCGGTGAGCGGCGTCGAGGCGGCGGGCGATGTCCCACACCTCGTCGAGCGGCAGGTCGACCGTCGGCCAGACGTAGAGCATGACCCGGTTCCACTCGCAGGCGTCGCAGTCCGGGCGTCGCGCGCGTCCGCGGATGGCGTCGAGGCAGCCGACGAGCACGCTCTCGACCTCGGGCAGGGCGATCGCCTTGCCGTCCTCGTCGCGCACCGGCGTGAGGTCGCGCACCTCGGCGACGGCGATCAGCCGCTCGTCGGACGGGTTCTCGCGGCCGACGCAGTCGAACACGTTGACGTCGCCGGTCGTGCTGAGGCGGGTGATCTCGAAGTTGGACGAGCCGCCACAGCTGCAGGCGGCGGGCGATCATCGGGTGCAGCCCGCGGAACGTCTCGTCCTCGACGAAGTCCGTCCGTCGCCGATCGGCGCGGCGGAACGTGAGCACCACGGAGCCGGCGCACCGGGTGCCAGGCGACGAGCGTGACGCGCCGCACCGCCGCCGGCAGCCCGGCCGACGCCAGCGCCGCCGACATCGACGTCGACGAGGGCGTCGGCGTCGGCGCGATCGCTCGCCGCGCGGCTCCAGGTAGAGGTCGACGACGGCCGTGTCCGGGCCGTCGATCTCCGCCGCCGCCCGCTGGATCCGTGCGAACGCCTCGGCGAGGTCGCCGTCGACCCGTGCAGCGAGCACCCGCACGGTGCGGTCGCGGTGCTCGTACGACGTCCGCAGCACGCCGTCGTCGCCGTGGACGAGCGGGCCGAGCTCGCGGATCTTGTAGTAGCGGCGCAGCAGCACCTCGACGAGGCCGCCCGGCGTCGGTGTCTCGCCGAAGAGGTCGTCCTCGGCGAGGATCGGGACCAGCGGCAGCGGACAGCCGACGAGCTCGGCGATGCGCTCGGCATCCCGGTGGGGCCCGGCGAGCTCGTTGGCCAGCCGGCGCATGCGATCCGACGTCGACGGCCCGGGCCCGCGTCGACGTAGGGCCGGTCGAAGCGGCGGTAGCGCAGGTTGCGGGCGAGCGCGGCGACCTCCGGGTAGCGCCGTCGAGTCCGCTCGATCAGGCGGTCGAGCGACTCGCGCAGCTCGGGCGTCGCGCGGCGGTGCGCGTCGAGCAGGCCCATCACGACGGCGAGCTGGGTCGAGCGCCGCTGCTCGGCGACGAAGATGCGCGGCCAGCGCGGGACCCGGCGTCGGGGTCATCGCTCGTAGTGGGCGACGGCGCGGGCGAGCTCGTCGCCGAACCAGGCCGGCAGGCCCTCGTGCTCGAGGTCGAGCGAGTGCAGGTAGGTGTTGAAGTGCTCCCGCGGCGCCCGCTCGTCCTCGTCGCCCGGGTCGCGACGCTCGGGCGCGACCGCGGCGAGGTCGGCGAAGGCGTCGATGAGCGCCATCTGGCGGGCCTCGTCGGGATGCGCCTCGACCTCGGTCAGCGCGGCGCGCGCCGCCGGCCACGTCGACGTCGTAGCCGAGCACGAACGCCTCGAGCACCTCCAGGGCATCGGCCGCGCGCCGAGCCCAGCTCGTGCAGCTGGACTCGCGCCGCGAACGGTTCGTCGTCGTCGTCGCCGGCTGCCGGCTCGATGCGGAACAGCGGCGTGCCGGCGTCGACCTGCACGTTGCGGGTGACGAACACGTCGCGCACCCGACCGGCCAGCGGGGACGGGATGCCGATCTCCATCTTCATCGCCTCGACCATGCCGAGGCGCTCGCCGGCCTCGACGACGTCGCCCGGCACGACGTCGACGGCGACGACGAGGGCCGTCGCCGGGGCCCGCACGACGCCGGCGTCGTCGCGCGAGAAGCGGTGGGCCACGCCGTCGACCTCGATGAGGTGCTCGCTGCCCTGCACCGACGAGACGACGCCGTACGTGCGATCACCGATCGTCAGCCGGCTGCGCGCCCGCCCGAGCCGCTCGACGTCGACGACGACCTCGGCGCCGTCGAGCTCGACGCAGTGGCGGTCGGGGCCGAGCTGGCGCAGGAACGGCGCGGTACGCCTGGCCGCCGTGGCGCAGCTCGATCGTCCGTCCGATCATCGTGTCGGCCTGCGGCCGGCCGCGTTGCGCCCAGCCGAGGAACGTTGGCGACCTCGGCCCGCCAGAGCAGCTCGCCGGCATCGAGCACGGCGGCGATCAGGGCGACGTCGGCGAGCCGCGTCGGCAGGTGGCCGTTGCCCATCGGTCAGGCGGTCGAGCCACTGCGTGTCGATCTCGCTGGCCCGCACCTCGGGCCGCTCCAGGAGGTCGAGCAGGAACGAGCGGTTGGTCGTCCCGCCGCGCACCACGACGGTGAGCTGCGACAGCGCCCGGTGCAGGCGGGCCAGCGCCTCGCCGCGGTCGCGGCCGTGGGCGATGACCTTGGCGATCATCGAGTCGTACTCGGGCGGGATCACGTCGCCCTCGGCGACGCCGGTGTCGACGCGGATGCCGGGGCCGACGGGCAGCGTGAGGATCTCGATCGTCCCCGGCGACGGCGCGAACGCCCGCTGCGGGTCCTCGGCGTTGAGGCGGGCCTCGATGGCGTAGCCCTCTGTGGGTGGGGGCTCGCCCTCGAGTCGGCCGCCCGCGGCAACGTGCAGTTGCAACTTCACGAGGTCGAGCCCGGTGGTGAGCTCGGTCACCGGGTGCTCGACCTGCAGCCGCGTGTTCACCTCGAGGAACGCGAAGCGCTGCTCGTCGGGCTGGTACAGGAACTCGACGGTGCCGGCGTTGACGTACCCGGCCGCCTTGGCGAGGCGCACGGCGGCCGCCCGCAGCTCGCGGTCCTGGTGCGACGTCAGCACCGGGCACGCCGACTCCTCGATCACCTTCTGGTTGCGGCGCTGCATGCTGCAGTCGCGGGTGCCGACCGCCCAGGCGGTGCCGTGGCTGTCGGCGATCACCTGGACCTCGACGTGGCGGGCGCCGGTGACGACGCGCTCCATGAACACGGTCGGGTCGCCGAACGCCTTGCCGCCCTCGGAGCGGGCGCCCTCGAACGCCTCGGGCAGCCCGTCGGCGATCGTCGACGCGGCGGATGCCGCGCCCGCCGCCGCCCGCGGTGGCCTTGATCATCAGCGGGTAGCCGATCACCTCGGCGTGGCGACGCGCCTCCTCCAGCGTCTCGACCGGGCCGCCGCTCCAGGCCGCGACCGGCACGCCCGACTCCTCGGCGAGCCGCTTGGCCCCGATCTTGTCGCCGAGCCGGCGCATCACCTCGGCGCTCGGCCCGACGAACGTGATGCCGAGGCGATCGCACAGCTCGGCGAACTCGGGACGCTCGGCGACGAACCCCCACCCGACCCACGCCGCGTCGGCACGCGCCGCGAGCAGCGCCCGCTCCAACGCCATGAGGTCGAGGTAGCTGCCGTCGAGCAGGCACGGCCTCGTCCGCCTCTCGCACGAACATCGCCGTGCGCTCGGCCGCCGTGTGGAGGGCGATCGTGCGGATGTCCTCGTTGCGCTCGACGCGCAGCTCCCGGACCGCGTTGATCAAGCCGCATGGCGGCCTCGCCGCGGTTGACGATGGCGATCCGACGGAGCCCCCGATCCATCAGAACCAAGTGTTGCACCATGGGGCGACGTCGCCGGTGAGCAGCGCGGCCATCCGTTGGACGGCCCCCGGGACGTGCTCGTCGAGCCAGCCCGGCGCGGTGCAGCACATCGAGGCGGATGTCGCCGAGGCACGCCGCGCCGAGCGTGCGGATGGGCAGCGTCAGCTCGGCCGACTCCGTCGTCGGGCGTGCACGTCGCCCCGGCCGGCGAGGCGTCGAGCGCGAAGCGGCCGCCGGCGAGCCCGAGCGGATCGTCGACGTCCATCACCACGCGCCCCGATCCGCCGTAGGTACGGGTCGTGAGCAGGCGCGGGACGTCGAGCGGACGCAGCCACAGCATGTCGAAGCAGCTCGTCTGCTTGGCGTGGCGTCCGTCGACCAGCAGCCACGGCAGCACGTCGTCGACCGGACGGTCGGGCGCCTTGATCGTCCCGATGAGGTCGAGCGACAGCAGGTAGGCCCACAGCCGGACCTCGGCCGCCGGCGTCGCCGCCGCCAGCTCGGCGACCTCGAGCGTGCTCTGCGGCCGCATGTCGGTCCAGTCGTCCTTGACGGTGTAGCGGGCGTAGCCCTGCACCGTCCCGGCGTCGTCGACGCACAGGATCCGGAAGCCGTGCCATGGCTTGCCCTCCGGGTAGCGCCGGATGTCCGAGCGCATGTCCCAGTCGAAGAGGTCGCGATCGATCATGCCCGGCCGCGAGCGGCGCACCCGATCGAACACCGCCGGCGCCTCCTTGCGGAACGTCGCCGCATCGACGACGCGGATCGTGCCGGCGCCAGCGCTCGTCGGCGTGGCGAGCTCGGCCTCGACCACGCGGATCGTGCCACGTGCCGCCGGGCCGTACCCGAAGCGCCCGTAGATCGGGTACTCGGCGGCGATCAGCACGTCGGCGACCTCGCCCCGGTCGCGGCTGCCGATCAGGTCGCGCTCCATGATCCGCGTGAGGATCCCCTGGCGGCGGTGGGTGGCCCGGCACGTCACCTGGGTGACCGCCCCGGCCGGCACCGTGGCGCCGCCGGGCAGGGTCAGCTCGGTCGGGAACGAGCCGAACGTGGCGACGAACTCCTCCCCGTCGACGGCGACGTAGTGGCGGTCGAACGGCTCGCTGATGTCGCGCGCGAACTGCTCGTCGTCGAGCGTGTTGGCGATCGTGGAAGCCGTTGCGGAGGGCGCGCCGGAACGCGAGGGCGTCATCGGCGGTGATGGATCGGATCTCGACGCTCACCGCATCGACCGTAGAGCAGGGCTCGTGCCAACATCGACCGCCATGTACCCGGGGACGTACGCCACCACGAAGGCCGATCAGCCGTGCTTCATCATGGCCACCAGCGGCGAGGTGGTGACGTACGGCGAGTTCGAGTCACGCACCAACCGGCTGGCCCACCTGCTGCGCGATCAGGGCCTGGCCAGCGCCTCGACCACTACTCGATCTTCATGGAGAACAACCCCCGCTACCTCGAGATGTGCGGGGCCGGTGAGCGCTCGGGCCTCTACTACACGGCGATCAACTCGCACCTGACCGCCGACGAGCTGGCCTACATCGTCAACAACAGCGAGTCGCGGGTGTTCATCACGTCGCGCGAGAAGCTCGACGTCGTCCGTGAGGTCGTCGCGCTGTGCCCGGCCGTCGAGCGCTGGCTCGTCGTCGACGGCGCCAACGACGAAGCACCGTTCGAGGACTACCTGACCGCCGTCGCCGGCTACCCCGACACGCCGATCGCCGACGAGCGCCAGGGCGCCGCGATGCTCTACTCGTCCGGCACGACGGGGCGCCCGAAGGGGATCACCCGCCAGCTCGCCGACGTCTCGCCGTCCGAGGCGCTGGCGCTGATGCAGTTCCTCATCGCCCAGTGGCGCTACCGCGAAGGCCAGATCTACCTGTCGCCGGCGCCGCTGTACCACTCGGCGCCGCAGGGCGCGGTCGGCCTCACCATCCGCAGCGGCGGCACGGCGATCATCATGGAGCGCTTCGATCCCGAGCAGTACCTGCAGCTCGTCGAGCAGTACGGGGTCACCCACAGCCAGCTCGTGCCGACGATGTTCAACCGGATGCTGAAGCTTCCCGAGGACGTGAAGTCGCAGCTACGACCTGTCGTCGCTGGAGACCGTCGTCCACGCCGCGGCGCCGTGCCCGATCCCGGTGAAGGAGGCGATGATCGAGTGGTGGGGCCCGAAGATCATCGAGTACTACGCGGCCACCGAGGGCATCGGCTACACGACGTGCGACTCCCACGAGTGGCTGGCCCACAAGGGCACCGTCGGGCAGTGCAAGCTCGGCGTGCTGCACATCCTCGACGACGAGTTCAACGAGGTCCCCAACGGCACCCCGGGCACGATCTGGTTCGAGTCGCCGGCCGGGCTCAACTACTGGAAGGACCCGGAGAAGACGAAGGAGGCGACGACACGGACGGAACATGAACACCACCGGCGACGTCGGCTACGTCGACGACGACGGCTGGCTGTTCCTCACCGACCGCAAGTCGTTCATGATCATCTCGGGCGGGGTCAACATCTACCCCCAGGAGACCGAGAACCTGCTGGTCACCCACCCCAAGGTCGCCGACGCGGCCGTCTTCGGCGTGCCCCACCCCGATCTCGGCGAGGAGGTCAAGGCGGTGATCCAGCCGATGCCCGGCATCGAGCCGGGACCGGAGCTGGAGCGCGAGCTGATCGCCTTCTGCCAGGAGCACCTGTCGAAGCAGAAGTGCCCGCGCTCGGTCGACTTCGAGGAGCAGCTCCCCCGCCTGCCCACCGGGAAGCTCTACAAGAAGACGCTGCGCGACCGCTACTGGACGGGCGACCGCCGCATCTGACTGTGACACCCCTCTGTCACAGTGCGGCCCATGACGGTCCACTACCTGCCGAGCGCCCGGCACGACTGGGCAACTGACGTCCAACGGGTGCTCGACGCCGCCGAGGAGCTCGACGCCACCGACGCCATCGCCTTCTGCGAGCTCGCCGTCAGCTACCTCGAGGCCAACGCCTCCGACATCGACGACCCGGCGCCCCTCGTGCGGCTGGCCCGCCGCCTCGGCGAGATCAGCGCCCGCGCCGCCCGCTGACGCGGTGGGCGACCGCCGTCGCCGCCTCGGCCAGCGCGTGCTGGAAGCGCACGACGAGGGCCACGCCCACGCCACCGACGATCACGCCGGCGCCGATCGTCAGCGCCGCCTTGCCCGACGGGATCTCGAGCGAGAAGAAGTCGGCCACGAAGGGGATCGTGAAGGCGCCGACACCCATCGCCACGAGCACGGCCAGGAGGCCGCCGCGGATCCCGTCCAGCGGCCGCATCAGCTCGTACAGCGCCACCAGTCCGAGCGCCGTGAGGACCATCGTGGTGCCGCTCTGCGCGGCCAGCCGATCAGCGCCGACCGACCCAGCTGCGCAGCATGCCGAAGACCGCCATCGACACCACGCCGATGACGATACCCACGGGCACGCAGAAGCGCACCACCCGGGGCAGGAACCCGGGGCGGGCCGGGTCGTGGCTCGGCTCGAAGCTGAGCACGAACCCCGGGATGCCGATCGTCAGCGCGTCGACGACGGTCAGCTGGCGCGGCACCAGCGGGTAGCTCGTGCGCCAGAGGCCGATGATCACGGCGAACGTGGCCGCCCACACCGTCTTGGTCACGAACAGGCGGGCGACCCGCTCGATGTTGGCGATGACCCGGCGCCCCTCGGCGACGACCCCGGGCAGCGTCGCGAAGCGGTCGTCGAGCAGCACCAGCTCGGCCACCGACTTCGCCGCCGACGTGCCCGAACCCATGGCGATGCCGAGGTCGGCGTCCTTCAGCGCCAGCGTGTCGTTGACGCCGTCGCCGGTCATCGCCACGACCTCGCCCTGGCTCTGCGCGGCCTTGACCAGCTTGCGCTTGACGTCGGGGGTGACCCGCCCGAAGACGGCGATGCCGCCGGCCTCGGCGGCGAACCCAGGTGCGTCGGTGTCCATGTCGCGGGCGTCGATCCAGTCGCCGGACGACGGGATGCCGCAGCGGCCGGCGATCGCCGACACGGTCCGCGGGTTGTCGCCCGAGATCACCTTGGTGACGACGTTCTCGGCCTGGAAGTAGGCGATCGTCTCGGCGGCGTCGGGGCGGATCTCGTCGGCGCACACGACGAGCGCGGCGGCCACCAGGTCGGTCGGCACCGTCCCGGCCGGCTGCAGCCCACCCGCAGCCTTGCCGACGACGAGCACGCGCATCCCGGCGTCGGCGTGGGTCTGGGCCTGCTCCAGCGCCGCCGTGCCGTGGCCGAGGAGGACCTCCGGCGCGCCGAGGTACCACGCCCCCTCGGGGTGGAAGTCGACGGCGCTGTACTTGTACGCCGAGGCGAACGGGATGCGGTCCCGCACCGCCCAGCCGGTCGGGCCGGGCCGCGCCGCGCCGATGGCCGCGATCGTCGGGTCGGGGTGCGGATCGGCGGCCGCCAGCGCGCCCGAGCGCGGCGTCGACGGGGAGGTCGTGATCGAGCACGTGCACGTTGTCGAGGACCACCGCGCCGGTCGTCAGCGTGCCGGTCTTGTCGGTCGCCAGCAGCGTCACCCGGGCCAGCGTCTCGACCGCCTGCAGCTGTTGCACGAGCACCTTCTGGCGCCCGAGGCGGATCACGGCGACGGCCTGGGCCAGGCTCAGCAGGAGCACCAGGCCCTGCGGCACGAGCGCCACGAGCCCGGCGACGGTGCCGATCAGGGCGTCGTTGAGATCGTCCTTCTCGCCGTAGTACTGAGCGAGGAAGAGACCGATCGCCGCCGGCACGATGATCCACGTCACGATGCGCAGGATCAGGTCGATGCCCCGCTCGAGCTCCGACCGCGGCCGCCGGAACGCCTTGGCCTCCTTCGTCAGCTTCGCCGCGTAGGCGTCGTCGCCGACCGCCGTCGTGCGCACGAGGCCGCCGCCGGCCACCACGAAGCTGCCCGAGAGGGCACCGTCGCCGTCCTCCTTCTTGATCGGGTCGGCCTCGCCGGTGAGCAGTGACTCGTCGATCGACAGCTGATCGGACTCGACGATCGAACCGTCCACCACCAGCTGGTCGCCGGGCGCCAGCACGACGACGTCGTCGAGCACCACCTCCTCGCGACCGACCACGACCCGCTCGCCGTTGCGGATCACGGTCAGGCGCGGCGCGGCCACCACGCTCAGGCGGTCGAGGGTCGCCTTCGAGCGCAGCTCCTGGGCGATGCCGATGACGGCGTTGAACACCATCACGGCGGCGAACAGGGCATCGCGCGGCGAGCCGATGATCAGCACGACCACCGCGAGCACGGCGATCAGCGCGTTGAACCGGGTGAAGACGTTGCTGCGGATGATCTCGCCGAGCGACCGCGACGACGAGTCGTCGACCTTGTTGACCTTGCCCGCGGCGACGCGTTCGTTCACCTCAGCCGTCGGACAGTCCCTCGATCACGCCGAGACGGTAATAGGTTCGCCCCGTGAACGTTGTGGGGCGGGTGCTGGGCACCGACGACGCCACGCCCCTCGAGTTCTGGGTCGCCATCGCGCCCGATCACCACCTCCAACTCGACGACGTCGTGGCCGCCGACCGGATCCTGCCGACCGGTGAGCGGATCACCGTCTACGGCATCGTCGGCCAGGTGCGCGCCCGCCACGAGGGCGCCCGCTTCGACTCCGACGTCTTCCTCATCGCCGACGGCATCCTCCCCGCCGACGTCGTCGAGGCCGCCCAGGTGCAGGTGACGCGCATCGTGCCCGAGACGTTCGTCCCGCCGCTGCCCGGGCACCGAGGTGCGGCGCGCCGTCGACGCCGAGCGCGACGAGGCGCTCGACCTCACCGACGTCGATGCGCCGGCTCCCCGCTGGCCTCACCCGCGACGGCGAGCCCGTCGTCCTCGACCTCGACTTCCTCGACGGCACCAAGGGCGCGCACGTCAACATCTCGGGCATCTCCGGCGTCGCCACGAAGACGAGCTACGCCACGTTCCTGCTGTACTCGCTGTTCAACTCCGGCGTCCTCGGCGCGGCCGCGACGAACACCAAGGGCCTCATCTTCAACGTCAAGGGCGAGGACCTGCTGTTCCTCGACCACGCCAACACCCGCCTCGACGAGGAGCAGCGCCGCCGCTACGCCCAGCTCGGCCTCCCGGCCGGCCCGTTCCGCTCGATGCGCGTCCTGGCCCCGCCGCGCAAGGGCGACCCCAACGGCACGCCGGCGACCGGCGCCCGCACCACCGGCGTCCGACCCCTCTACTGGACGATCGCCGACTTCTGCCGCGACGGGATGCTGCCGTTCCTGTTCGCCGACGCCGAGGACGAGCGCCAGCAGTACACGATCGTCGTGCAGGCGGTCGCCGCCCAGCTCCGCGCCGCACGCCCTCGCCGGCGACACCAGCGACGGCGCCGTCCGCATCGACGGCACGACCGTGCGCACGTTCCGCGGGCTGCTCGCGCGTCATCGAGTCGAAGCTGATCCCCGACGATCCCGACGACGATCCCGACCCTCGCTGGAGCGGCCGGGCCGTCAGCCGGGGCACCGTCAACGCGTTCGTCCGCCGCCTCGCCGCCGCCGAGCGCCACGTCGAGCACCTCGATCCGGGCCGACCTCGCCGACGCCGCCACCCACGCCATCGACCTCGAGGCGCAGCAGGTCACCGTCGTCGACCTCCACCTGCTCCACGACCGGGCCAAGCGCTTCGTCGTCGGCGTCGTGCTGCGCCAGGCGTTCGACGCCAAGGAGGCCACCGGCACCTCGCTCCCCCTGCAGTTCGTCGTGCTCGACGAGCTCAACAAGTACGCGCCCCGAGACTCCTCGAGCCCGATCAAGGAGATCCTCCTCGACGTCGCCGAGCGCGGCCGCAGCCTCGGGATGATCCTGATCGGCGCCCAGCAGACGGCGAGCGAGGTCGAGCGCCGCGTCGTCGCCAACTGCGCCGTGCGGGTCGTCGGTCGCCTCGACGCCGCCGAGGCCGGGCGCGAGCAGTACGGCTTCCTGCCCGCCGTGCAACGCCAGCGGGCGACGATCCTCAAGCCGGGCTCGATGTTCGTGTCCCAGCCCCGCCTGCCCGTGCCGGTGCTGCTGGAGTTCCCGTTCCCGGCGTGGGCGACCCGCAGCGCCGAGGCCGCACCTGTCACCCCACCAGGTGATCCGTTCGACGGGCTGACCTGAGTTCACACGGCCGTCACACGAACACGTATCTGGATGTGCCACGGTGACTCTGGGTGGACATCGCGATCGGCTGCCATTTCGTGTTCGACGTCCCGACGGCGACCCACGCCGTCGTCCTCGTCGAGCCGCACGTCGAGGAGGAGGCGCGCGTCATCGCCCCCCACTTCGAGATCGCGCCGGCCGTCGCGCTCGGCAGCTACCTCGATCGGTTCGAGAACCGCTGTCGACGGATGACGTTCCCCGCCGGCGAGGTCCACCTCCGGTTCGCCGCCACCGTCAAGGATGACGGCCGTGTCGACGTCATCGACGAGGAAGCTCCTGAGCTGGCGCCGGCCGACCTGCCCGACGAGGTGCTGCAGTACCTGCTCCCGTCGCGGTACTGCCAGTCCGACGAGCTGTACGGGTTCGCCTACGAGCAGTTCGGCGCCCTCGACCACGGCTGGTGCCGTGTGCAGGCCGTCTCCAACTGGGTGCACGAGCACCTCGGGTTCGACTACGGGGCGGCGTCGCCATCCCACACCGCCGTCGACGTGCTGCGCGACGGCCACGGCGTCTGCCGGGACTTCACCCACCTCGGCATCGCCCTGTGCCGGGCGCTCAACGTCCCGTCGCGCTACGTGTTCGGGTACCTGCCCGACATCGCCGTCCCCGATCCCGGCACCCCGATGGACTTCTGTGCCTGGATGGAGGTCTGGCTCGGCGACCGCTGGTACACGTTCGATCCCCGCAACGACCAGCACCGGATCGGGCGCACGGTGATCGGGCGCGGGCGCGACGCCGCCGACGTGGCGATGGTGACGACGTTCGGCCCGACGACGCTCGTGTCGATGACCGTCACGGCCGAGGAGGTGTGCTGACGTGGCCCTCGAGGAGCTCCTCGAGGACGGCGCCGAGCGCGCTCGACCACCGCCACGTGGACCTCGCCGCGGCGCGACGAGGCGACGTACGTCTTCAGCAACGAGGTCACGTACGAGTACCCGGCACCGATCCGGTCGCTGCAGCCACCAGTTCGTCGTCGTGCCCCGCCGGCGCCACGGAGATCAGCGGCGGATCGTGCACCGCCTCCACGCCGACGTCCCGGACGAGGCCGCCGTGCGCCGCCGCTACGACCGCTTCGGCAACCTCGTCGTCGACGTCCACGCGCCGCGCGTGCCGAGCGCTTCTCGTTCGGCGTGCGCGCCGTCCTGCACCGCTCGCGCGACGCCGACCACGACCACCCGTGGCGCGCCGAGCACGATCGTCCGACGATCTTGACCTGTCCCGACCTCGCGCTCCGGGCTGCGGCGGCCGGCGTCGGCGTGCGGCGCCGATCCCGTCAGGGCGATCGGCGAGCTCGTGCGCTCGACCATGACCTACGAGTTCGGCCCGACCAGCGTCCGCACCACCGCCGCCGAGGCCTGGTCGCTGGGTCGCGGGGTGTGCCAGGACATGGCCCACGTGATGATCGCGATGTGCCGCACGCAGGGCATCCCCGCTCGCTACGTCTCGGGCCACCTGCTCGGCGAGGGCGCCAGCCATGCCTGGGTCGAGGCTCGCGATCCCGCGACGGCCACACGGTGGCCTACGACCCGACCCACGCCCGGGTGACCGACCTGCGCTACGTCACGGTCGCCGTCGGGAGGGACTATCGCGACGTCGCCCCGACCGCGGGGTCGTACCTCGCCGGGCCCCCGGCACGATGTCGGTCCGCAAGCGGGTCGCGCTCACGTCCGTCGCCTGATTTCTCGAACGGGCGTTGCACTCGTCGGCGAACGTTCGTACGATCTGGGCATGTCCGCAGAGCCGGCCGTCGACATCGAGGAGCGCCTCGCCGTCGTCGTCGGGCAGCTCAACGCACTGCACGCCCAGCTGGTCGACCTGGTCGTCGAGGCCAAGGCCACCAACGCCTGGTCCGGCGTCGGCATCCGCTCCCTCACCCACTGGCTGACCTGGAAGGCCGGCGTGTCGAACGTGCACGCCGCCCAGCTCGTCCGCCTCGCCGACGCCCGCCAGACCCACCCCGAGATCTCGGCGGCGTTCGAGGCCGGCCGGTTGACCGTCGACCAGGCCGCCGTGGCCGTCAAGGTCCCCGCCCACAACGATCACCAGGTCGCCGAGATGGCCCCGCTCGCCACGGTCAACCAGCTGCACACCATCGTGCGCTGCGCCGAACCCGTGACGCCACCGCCGGACGACCCGCCGGCCGACGCCGTCTCGTCCTGGTTCGACGACTCCGGTCGCTACCACCTCACCGCCGACCTCGCCGCCGGACCGTGGCCGCCTGGTCGACGCCGCCCTGTCGGCCGCTCGTGACCGGCTGCGGGCCGACGGCACGAGCCGGGTGACCTGGGTCGACGCGCTCCTGGACGTCGCCGGGCGCTCGCTCGACAGCGAGCTGCCCGCCCGCCGCGAGCGCTTCCGCGTCAACGTCTTCATCGATCCCGCTGCGCCGGTCCTGGCCCGCTGGTCGGACGGCAGCCCGGTGCCCGCCACCATCCGCGAGCACCTGACCTGCGACGGCACGCTGGCGCCAGTGTTCACCGACGGGGCGCACCCGGTCTCGGTCGGCCGCACGCAGCGCACCCCGCCGGAGCGCACCCGTCGTCTCGTCCTCCAGCGCGACACGGCGTGCCGAGTGCCATGGTGCGGCGCCCGCCGCCACCTCGACGTCCACCACCTCGACCACTGGGCCGAGGGCGGCCGCACCGACTACGACCGCCTCATCGCCCTGTGCCCCCGCTGCCACCGGGCCCACCACCACGGCGAGCTGGGCATCAGCGGCGACCCACTCACCCCCGACGGACTGGTCTTCACGGATCGGCAGGGCCGCATCATCACCGGTCAGCCCCGGTCGGTGCCTCCGGCCCAACCGCCGCCCGCACCCGAACAGCCCTACGAGCACCCGCTCGGCGAGCGGCTGTCCACCCGCGACGTCAGCGCCGCCCTCCCCGATCCGCCCCAGCACGGCCCACCCTCCGCGGGCGTCGCCTGAGGCGCCAGTAGCGTCAGCGGCGTGCCGGTCACGCTCCTGCACACCTCCGATTGGCACGTCGGCAAGGCGATCCGCGGCGCGTCACGCGCCGACGAGCATCGCGCCGTGCTCGCTGAGATCGCCGAGCTCGCCCACGAAGCCGACGTCGTCATCGTCGCCGGCGACCTGTTCGACTCCGCCACGCCGTCACCCGAATCCGAGCAGATCGTGTACGACGCGCTGCTCGCCCTCGCCGGCACCGGGGCGAGCGTCGCCGTGATCGCCGGAAACCATGACAACGCCCGGGGTCTGCGCGCCGTCGCGCCGCTGCTCGCGCTCGGCAACGTCCACCTCGTCGCCGAACCACGACGTCCCGACGCCGGCGGTCTCCTGTCGATCACGACCGCGAGACGGCACGCCGGTGCGCATCGCCATGCTGCCGTTCGTCTCCAAGCGCGGCATCGTGCGTGCCGCAGATCTCATGGATGCCGAGGCGTTCGAGAACGCCCAGCGCTACAGCGACCGCCTTCGGTTGCTGATCGAGGCGCTCTGCGGGCCGTTCACCGATGACGCCGTGAACGTCCTCGTCGCCCACACGTTCGTCCTCGGCGCCCTGCAGGGCGGGGGCGAGCGGCCGGCGCACCTCGTCGACGAGTACGCCGTCACCGCCGCATCGTTCCCGCCGTCGATCAGCTACGGCGCGCTCGGGCACCTGCACCGCGCCCAGCGGATCCCGGCCGGCGCCGCGCTGCACTACTGCGGTTCGCCGCTGCAGCTCGACTTCGGTGAGGGCGATCACCCCCAACAGGTCAACATCGTCACCGCCGCGCCCGGCGTCCCGGCCGACGTCCGCGCCAGCCGGCTCGTCGGCGGGCCGCCGCCTGCGCACCCTCCGTGGGTCGATCGACGAGCTGGCGGCGATCGAGATCCCCGACGACCCATGGCTGCGGGTCGTCGTCCGGGGCGAGCGCCACGCGAGCCTGGCCGACGACGTTCGGCGGCTCCTCGGGCCGCGGGTCGTCGACGTGCGTGTCGACGTGCCCGACGAGGCGGTGCGGCCGAACCGCCGCGACCATCGCGGCCGCAGCCCGCAGGAGCTCTTCGGCGAGTTCCTGCACTCGCAGGGCATCGCCGACGAGCGGATCGACGGCGCTCTTCGCCGAGCTGTTGGACGAGTCGCTCGGACGTGAGGCCGATCCGGCTCGAGGTCGAGGGTTTCGGCGCGTTCAAAGCACCGACCGATCGTCGACTTCAGCGACATCGAGCTGGTCGCCCTCGTCGGCCGCACGGGTCGGGCAAGTCGACGGTCATCGACGCCATGACGTTCGCCCTCTACGGCAGCGTGGCCCGCTACGACGACAACCGAGCCGTGGCGCCGATCATCAACCAGACGTCAGCACGCGGGCGCGGGTGCGCCTCGACTTCGAGCTCGGCGGCCGGCGCTACTCCGCGGCCCGTCTCGTCCAGCGCCAGGGCACCGGCGCCACGACCAAGGAAGCTCGGCTCGAGTACGGCCGACGACGTGCTGGCGTCCGACGCCCGGGGCATGACGGCGGCGGTCACCGAACTGCTCGGGCTGGACGCCGCCCAGTTCAACCGCACGATCGTCCTTCCGCAGGGGCGCTTCGCGGACTTCCTCCACGACGAGCCGGGCAAGCGCCAGGAGACGCTGCGTGGCCTGCTCGGGTTCGACGTGTACCGCGTGATCGCCAGCGCGGCCCGCCGCCGCGGCGGCGAGCGGCGAGCCCAGGTCGACGCCATGCGGTCGGAGACGGACGTCGACGCGGTTGCGCTGTCGGACGATCGGCGGGCTGCGCTCGTCGAGCACCGGGATGCCGTGGTGGCCGGGCGGGCGGCGGTCGCCGACTCGGTCGCGACCATCGAGGCCGAGCAGGCGGAGGTCGCACGGTGCGATTCGCTGCTGGAGCGGCTCGCCGAGGACCTCGTCGCTGCTCGGAGCGGTGCGCTGCGCCTGACGGCGTCGACGACCTCGAGCGGGCCGCTCGACGCTGCCGCGGCGGCGTTGGCCACCGCGACCGTCGCCGTCGGCGAAGCACGGGAGCGCCGCCGCGCGGCCGACGCCGCGGCGACAGCTGGGCCGGACGTCCTCGCCGTGGCCACCGACCTGGCGGCGCGGCGGGAGGCAGTACGAGCAGCCGACGAGCACGGACGCACGGCGGACGCGCTCGGTCATCGCCGAACGGGCGTGTCGCCGCGGCACACACCGACGCCACGGTGACGCGGACGGAGCAGGAACGGCCTCGACGCCAATGCTGAAGCGGCACGCGCGGACGAGCGCTCGATCCGCGGCGTGGTCGACGCCGCGCCACCGGTTGCCCAACTGGATCACTGGCTGACGCAGCGGCGACGGCATGCGCAGCTCGCTGCGGCGGTCGCCGCGTTGACCGAGCGACGCGGCGACGAAAGCAGCTGGCCGCCGCGCTGGCGATCGACGACGATCGGACGGCCCGCGAGCGTCGCGACACGCTGCAGCAGCGGGCCGGCGCCGCCGGTTTCGTCCACGTGCTGGCCGTCGGCGAGCCGTGTCCGCTGTGCCAGCACGAGGTGCACGAACTGCCGACCCACCACATCGATGTCACCGGCGCACTCGACGACGCGACGCGGCGGCAACGATCGCGGCTCGCGAGCTGGACGGCGATCGAGCGGGCGGCTCACGTCGTGGACGCTCAGCTCGCCGCCGAGCGGCGGGCGCTGGCGGCGCTGTCGACCGAGCTGGCCGACGTGCCGGCCGAAGCCGTGCTCGCTCGCCCAGCGCGAGGGACGCGCGGCCCGCAACCTCCAGCTCACGGCCGCCGCCGAACGCACCGCGGCCACCGAGGCGGCGGCCACGACCCACCGGGCGGCGACGACGACGACCGCCGCGCTCGACGCCGAGGCGCGGGCGGAGGCCGACGCGGCCGCGCTGCGCGCGATGGAGTCGACGCAGCGTGACCGCCTGGCGGCGGCCGAGTGGGCGGTGCTCGCCCTCCCGCCGCTGCTCGAGCTGGAGCGGGCGCTGACGACGGCGCAGGAGCTCGCCACCGCGCGCGACGCAGCCGAGCGAGCGCCTGGCCCACGCCGAGCAGGCTCACGAGCAGGCGATGGCCGGGCAGCAGGCCGCCGAGCGGGCGCAGCAGCTCGGCGATCGATCAGCTGCGTGCCGCTCGTGACCACCGTGGCCGCGCTCAAGCCGCCGGCCGTCAGCGGCGGCCGCCTCGGGGCGTCGTGGCAGGCGCTGCTCGAGTGGGCCCGCACCGCGAGCGGCGAGCGGTCGCGCCGAGCGCGAGCGGGTCGCTGCGAGTCCGCACCCAGGGTGCGGCGCTGATCGACGCGGCGGACGAGTCGGCGCGAAGGTCTGCGCCGAGCTGCTCGGGTCGGCGACGGGGCCGCTGCCCGCGCTGCGCGATCAGCTCGTCACCGCCGAGGCGACCAGCTGTCGCCGATCTGGCGACGTTCGACCGGGCTCGCGAACAGCTCACGGCCCGGCTCGCCCGGGCCGAGCAGCTCGATGCCGAGCGCGCCGTGGCCGATCAGCTCGGCTACCTCCTGCGGGCCGACGGCTTCGAGGCCTGGCTGATGGAGGCGGCGCTCGGCGAGCTCATCGACGCTGGCGGCGAGCGGCTGCGGGAGCTGTCGAGCGGGCAGTTCTCGCTCGAGCTCGTCGGCCGCGAGTGATGGTCCGCGACCACGCCAACGCCGACGAGCTGCGCGGCGCCCGGACGCTGTCGGGCGGCGAGACGTTCCTGGCCTCGCTGTCGCTGGCCCTGGCGCTGGCCGATGCGACGAGCGAGCTCGCCGTCCGAGGGCGCGCCGCGCGCTGGAGTCGATCTTCCTCGACGAGGGCTTCGGCACGCTCGACCCGGCACGCTCGACGTCGTCGCGCAGCGCGATCGAGGAGCTCGGGTCGGCCGGCCGGATGGTCGCCGTCGTGACCCACATCCGCGAGCTCGCCGACCGGATGCCGGTGCGCTTCGAGGTCACCAAGGTCGGGTCGGCTCGTCGCGCGGTCGAGCGGGTCGACAGCTGATGCGGTTCAGCGTCGAGACGTGGGCGCCCGAGTACGGCTCGTCCGATCGAGGCCGAGGAGCTCGACCGACGCCACCGAACGGGTCGACGCCACGGTCGAGCGTGCCGCTCGACGACTGGGCGCCGATCACGGTCGCCGCCCGGGAGCCGGCCCGAGCGGATCCTGTTCGTCGACGGGGTGCGGCGGATCGATGCCCGGGTGTGGATCACCCGACGGCGATCGGGCGCACGCCGGCGTCTGCGCGTCCGTCGCCGCGGGCGTCGTCGAGTGCGCGGGCACGACGGCCACCGTGACTGCCGGCGCTCGTCCGGCGCGCCGTCATCGCCCCGAGCGCGGCGGGCGGCGACCGACATCACGACGCGCCACGCGCACGTACGCCCACGTGGCGACGGCGGGCGACGATCCCGGGGCCGCCTACCTCGCCATCCACGCCCGGATGACGGCGCTCGAGCACGAGGTCGTCGGCAGCGACCACGACGGCGACCTCGTCGTGTTCGACGGTCCGCTGCGCGGCCGCGTCGATCCCGCGCGGCGTCGGCTACGTCAAGACCCAGCACGTCCAGTACGTGCCCGACGAGACGGTCGGCGTGCTGGGCCGGCTCGGCGACGGCGAGCGGTCGCCGCTCATGCTCATCGGTGACCGCTGCTGGAGCTGGTACCTGCGCCTGCCCGGGCCGCGGAGCCACCCGCTGTCGGGCGTCGTGCGCTGCGAGCTGCCGGCCACGGGCACGGTGGCCGCGGCGATCGCACGGGCCGACGTCGTGTCGGCGTGCCTGCCCCGCTTCGCCAGCGAGGCCGCACAAGGAGCCGCGGGCGCCGCAGAACCTGGTGCCGATCGCCGGGCTGGAGCATCGGCTGCGCCACCTGCTCGGCGACCCGATCGTGCTGGAGCGGGCGCTGCGTCAGGCTGCTCGCGTAGCACGCGACACCGCGTACCGACCGAGGAACGGCGCGCGCGTCCCAGCCACCGTGACGCTCGACGAGCATCGAGCCCGGCGGACGCCGCACCAGCCGTCGAGGTCGTCCACCGACGGCCAACCGCGCTGCAGACCGGCGCCGACGACGAGGCTGGCCGCCCGGCGGCGAGGTGGTGCGCCGCACGCGGCGACGATCGCGGCGCGGTCGCCGGGCTCGGCGAACGGCAGGATGTTGCCGGCCATGAGGACGAGGTCGAAGCGGCGCTCGAGGACAGCGTGGCGAGGTCGGCCTGCACCCACGGGAGGTCGGGCCGGCGGCGAACGGCCCGCTCCAGCATGTCCGGGTCGGCGTCGACCCCGACGACGTCGATGCCCCGCCGGGCGAGCTCGATGGCGACCCGGCCGGTGCCGCAGCCGGCGTCGAGCACGGACGTCGGGGCGAGCGAGGCGACGAAGTCGGCCTCGCCGTGGACGTCGTCGCCGGCCGCGAACCGGGCCTCGTACTCGTCGAGGTCGACCTGCTCGCGCCAGCGGCGCCATGCGGACGACGTCATCTGGTAATCATCGCCCCGATGAAGGTGCGCATCGGTGTCGCCGTCGGCGCCCTCCCCCTCGATCGGTTCGGTGGGGTGCTCGACGCCCTCGACGGGCTCGGGTTCGATTCGGTGTGGCTGCCCGAGACGTTCCAGCGGGGTGGCGTCGACCCCCTCGTCGGGCTGGCGTTCGCGGCCGCCAGGGTGCCCCGGCTCAAGCTCGGGACCCACCTCGTGGCGCCGGGCCGCAACCCGTACGTGCTGGCGCGCGAGCTGGCCCAGCTCGACGAGCTGTCGGGCGGCCGGTTGCTGCTGACGTTGGTCGCCGGGCTCGCCGAGCCGGCGGAGCGCCAGGCGCAGGGCATGCCGACGGGTGACCGCACGACGTGGTTCGACGAGCACCTGCCGGCGATGCGCGACTGGTGGGCCGGCAAGGAGGTCGACGGGCTCGTCCTCGACGCCCGACCCCGCCAGGACCCGCTCGAGGTCTGGCTCGGCGGTCGGGCACAGAAGGCCCTCGTGCGGGCGGGGCAGCTGTCCGACGGGTGGCTCGCCGGTCGCATGACGCTCGAGGAGGCGACGGCCGCCAAGGTCGTCATCGACGACGCCGCCGCGGCCGCCGGGCGATCGATCTCGGCCGAGCACTTCGGCACCAACCTCGGCTACCGGGCCGGGCCTGCCGCCGCTGCGCGAGCAGATCGCCAGCTGGGTCGACGCCGGGTTCTCGAAGCTCGTCGTGCGCCCGGCCGAGCCGCCGGACGACTGGGTCGCCGAGCTGCGGACGTTGGCGCCGGTGCTGGACCTGCAGACGTGACGACGGAGGCCGACCTCGCGGCGTTGGCCGCCGCAGCCCAGGGCGCCAGCCCGCAGCTCGTGTGGGCGGTGGTGCTCGACGGGCGCATCGCCCTCCACGGCGGCTCGACGGCGACGGTGTTCCGGATCGCCTCGATGACCAAGAGCTTCACGGCGGCCACCGTGCTGGCGTTGCGCGACCGAGGCGAGCTGCGTCTCGACGACGAGATCGAGGTGCTCGCCGACCAGCGGCCGACCGCGGACTCGCCGCCGGTGACCATCCGGGATGTGCTGTCGATGTCGTCCGGGCTCACGAGCGACGACCCCTGGGCCGACCGCCACCTCGACATGGACCCCGCCGAGCTCGAGCGCCTCGTGCGGTCCGGCGTCCTCCACGCCTTCCCGACCGGCACGGCGTACGAGTACTCCAACCTCGGGTACGCGTTGCTCGGGGGACCTCTCGCAGCGCACGACCGACCTGCTGCTCGAGCCGCTCGGGCTCACCCACACGACGTGGACGCAGCCGGATCACGACGACTGGGCTCCTCCGCCACCGCCCGACGCCGGCGCTCGGCCACGGCGCCTTCGCCGGGATGGGCGGCCTGTGGTCGAACCTCGACGATCTCGCCACGTGGGTGACGTTCCTCGACGACGCCTTCCCGCCGCGCGACGACCCCGACGACGGACCGCTGCGCCGCTCGTCGCGCCGGGAGATGCAGCAGGTCCACCGGGGACGGGTCGAGGGCGGCGGGTACGGCTTCGGGCTGCAGGTGCGCCACGACGAGCGCTTCGGCACGAGCGTCGGACCACTCCGGCGGGCTGCCGGGCTATGGCTCGAACATGCGCTGGCTGCCTGGTCGACGCGTCGCCGTGATCGCCATGGCCAACTCGACGTACGCGCCGATGGCGGCGCTGACCCGCCGCATGCTCGAGGCGCTCGACGACAACGGCCTCGTGCCGCCGGCCGTCATCCCGCTGACGTCGCAGGTGCAGCGGGCCGCCGAGGAACTGATGGCGCTGCTGGCGGACTGGGACGACGCGGTCGCCGATCGGATCTTCGCCGACAACGTCGTCCTCGATCAGCCGTACGCCGAGCGGGCGGCCGCCGCGGCCGAGCTGGGGCCGTTGCAGATCGAACGGATCGCGGCCGAATCGGCCACTGCCGGCGACGATCGCACGCCAGCGGCCGGGACGTCATCGTGGAGTACCGGCTGTCCCCCGTCGCCGGTCGGTGGCATCGAGGACTACGAGGTCGTTCAGTAACGTCTGCGCCGATGGTCGTCGCTGGTCATCGTGCTGGCGGTCGTCGCCGTGGTGGCCATCGTCCTGGCCCTCGTCGGCCGATCGCGCCTCGGCGCCCAGCGCACGGTGATCGCCGCGACGAACGCGATCGCTGGCCACCGACGCCGACGCGAACGCGGACGCGGCGGCCGCCCGGGCGTCGAGGCGCCGCAGGCCGGCGGCCGACGAGGCCCGCACCGCGGTCGACGGCCGACGCCGCCGAGCAGGCCGAAGCCGCTCGCCTCGAGGCCGAAGCCCGCGCCGCCGAGGCCGCCGAGCGCAACGGCGTCGACCCACAGCTGCTGTGGACGCTGGAGCAGGCCCGCAGCGAGCGGACGTGGCGCCAGAGCGTCGCCGTCGGTCGGAGGGCAGCTACGCTCGCCGGCGCCGACGACCCGCTGCTGGAGGCGTTGCAGGTCGAGCTCGACGCGCGCCCGGGAGGACGTCGGGGCGATCGTCGAGCTCGACGCCGAGGCTGCCGTCGCCGTGACGCCGGCAGGGTCGGTGCTGGTGCTGCGGGCCGCCCAGGAGCTGCTGGCGCGGGCGATGAAGATCGCCGAGGAGACGACGCTGCGCGATCCGCGTGCGACGGCGACGACGTCGTCGTCACGATCGTGGCGATCGACGAGGACGGCGAGCCGGTGGCCGATCGAACCGCTGGTGATCCCGGAGTCGGCGGACATGGGCGGCCGACGGCGGGGTGCGGATCCGGCGGGCCGTCGCGCCGTAGGGTCGCCGCCGTGAGCAACGAAAGCCCGCCGTGACCATCCCGTCCGAGGACCCGCCCGCCGAGCTCGTCATCGAGGACCTGACCGTGGGCGACGGCCACGAGGCCGCCGCCGGCACGCAACGTGATGGTCCACTACGTCGGCGTCGCCTGGTCGGACGGCGCAGCAGTTCGACGCCTCGTGGGACCGTGGTGAGTCGTTCGACTTCCGCCTCGGCGCCGGCCAGGTCATCGCCGGCTGGGACGAGGGCGTGCAGGGGATGAAGGTCGGCGGCCGGCGGCGGCTGACGATCCCGCCGCAAGGGCTACGGCAGCCAGGGTGCCGGCGGGGTCATCAAGGGCGGCGAGACGCTCGTCTTCGTCGTCGACCTGCTCGGGGTCGACTGACACCACGCGTGCCAAGGTCCGGGCCATGGCCTGGGACTTCGAGACCGATCCGGAGTACCAAGAGGAGCTCGACTGGGTCGCCGACTTCGTCGCGGAGGAGGTCGAGCCGCTCGGGTTCCTCATCAAGCACGGCTACGACATGAGCGACCCGATCCGCAACGAGCTGATCCCGCCGCTGCAGGAGAAGGTCAAGGCCCGCGGCCTGTGGGCCTGCCACCTCGGACCGGAGCTCGGCGGCCAGGGCTACGGCCAGGTCAAGCTGGCCCTGCTGAACGAGATCCTCGGCCGCGCGCGCGTGGGCGCCGATCGTGTTCGGCTGCCAGGCGCCCGACTCCGGCAACGCCGAGATCCTCGCCCACTACGGCACGCCGGAGCAGAAGGAGCGGTGGCTGCGAGCCGCTGCTCGACAACGAGATCGTCTCCTGCTTCTCGATGACCGAGCCGCAGGGCGGCGCCGACCCGAAGGTGTTCACGCACCCAGGCCGTCCGCGACGGCGACGAGTGGGTGATCAACGGCGAGAAGTGGTTCTCGTCGAACGCCTCGTTCTCGTCGTTCCTGATCGTGATGGCGGTCACCGACCCGGACAACCCGCCGTACCAGCGGATGTCGATGTTCATCGTGCCGACCGACACGCCGGGCGTCGAGATCATCCGCGACGTCGGCCTCGGGTACGAGCAGGCGGGCCACGGCACCCACGCCTACATGCGCTACAACGACGTCCGCGTGCCGGCCGAGAACATGCTCGGCGACCGCGGCGGCGCGTTCGTCGTCGCCCAGACCCGCCTCGGCGGCGGCCGCATCCACCACGCCATGCGCACCGTCGGCCAGGTGCAGCAAGGCGTTCGACATGATGTGCGAGCGGGCCGTGTCGCGCACCACGCAGGGCGAGCTGCTCGGCCGCAAGCAGCTGGTGCAGGGGATGATCGCCGACTCGTGGATCGAGATGGAGCAGTTCCGCCTGCTGGTGCATGCGCACGGCGTGGCGGATCGACAAGTACAAGGACTACAAGCGGGTGCGCAAGGACATCTCGGCCGTCAAGGCGGCGATGCCCAAGGTGTTCCACGACGTCGCCGCGCGGGCGCTGCAGATCCACGGCTCGCTCGGCGTGTCCGACGAGATGCCGTTCTCGGCGATGGTCATCGAGTCGTTCCACATGGGCCTCGCCGACGGCCCGACCGAGGTCCACAAGGTCACGCGTCGCCCGCCAGGTCCTGCGCGAGTACACAGCCGACCGACGGCCTGTTCCCGACCGGCCACCTCCCGACCCGTCGTGACGCGGTGATGGCCCGCTACGCCGACGTCATCGAGCGGCACGTCCAACAGCTGTGACCGCCGCCCCGCCGCCCGAGACCGCCGCCGGTCCGGCCCGGCGAGGAGCTCGACTGGGCCGCGCTCGGAGCCGCACCTGCGGGCCAACCTGCCCGAGCTCGTCGGGCGAGTTCACGGCCCTGCAGTTCCCCAACGGCTCGGCCAACCTGACCTACCTGCTGCGCTTCGGCGACACCGAGCTCGTGCTGCGGCGGCCGCCGTTCGGCGTCGTGGCGCCGGGCGCCCACGACATGAAGCGCGAGTACCGGGTGCTGTCGAAGCTGTGGGCGCATCTTCGACCGGGCGCCGCGGGCCTACCTGTTCTGCGACGACCACCGCGTGATCGGGTCCGACTTCGTGGTGATGGAGCGCCGCCGCGGCGAGGTGATCCGCAACGAGGTGCCGGCGTCGATGGCCGACCAGCCCGACATCGGCCGGCGGGTCGTCGTTCGCCCTCGTCGACGCGATGGCCGACATGCACCTCCTCGACCCGGCCGCCGCCGACCTGTCGAGGCGCTCGGGCCGGCCCGACGGCTTCGTCGAGCGCCAGGTCACCGGCTGGCAGACGCGCTGGGAGCTCGTCCACCCCGACGACGGCCCGCCCGAGATGGACACCGTCGCCGAACGACTGCTGACGTCGATGCCGGCGCCGACGCGCGTCTCGTTCGTGCACAACGACCTGAAGCTCGACAACTGCCAGTTCGATCCGGCCGACCCCGACCGGGTGCAGTCGATCTTCGACTGGGACATGACGACGCTCGGCGAGCCGCTGATCGACCTCGGCACGCTGCTCAACTACTGGCCCGACCCGACCGACCCGCCGAACGCCGGCCGGGTCAGCCACCAGGGCCTGCTCGACGATGGGCCTGCCGACGCGCGCCGAGATCACCGCCCGCTACGCCGAGCGCACGGGCATCGACACGTCCGACGCCACCTGGTACGAGGCGTTCGCCCAGTGGAAGACGGGCGTCGTCGTCCAGCAGCTGCACCGGCGCTGGGAGCGCGGCGAGAGCACCGACCCGCGCATGGAGTTCGTCGCCGACCGCCTGCCGCTGCTCGTCGGCGACGGCGTCGCGGCTGCTCGATCAGCTGGCCTAGACAGCAAGAGGCCCTCCCGTTCGGGAGGGCCTCTCACACTGGTGGCGGGGGCAGGATTTGAACCTGCGACCTTCGGGTTATGAGCCCGACGAGCTACCGGACTGCTCCACCCCGCGTCGTTGGGAGCACTCTACGGAGGCCCGCGTGGGCTGACAACCCCTAGGCGATGCGCGCCGGGTCGATGCCGAAGCTGGTGAGGACCGCGGCGACGGTGGCCGTGCGATCGTCGGCGGTCGCGGCCCACAGCACCGTGGACGCCAGCGCCTCCAGCGCGGCGATCGTCGGCGGGTCGGTGAGGTTGCCGTCGGCGTCGGACTTCGGGCGCGGGGCGGCGATGCCGACCTCGGCAACGACGTGGGCGCCTTGCCACGTCAGCGTCTGGACCATCATCTGGCGGGCGAACGGACCGCCCGACGTGCCGGCGCTGATGACCGCCATCGGGCGGCGGTAGACGTCGGCGCCGCCGACCGTCCAGTCGAACGCGTTCTTGACCGCCCCGGCGACGGCGCCGGCGTACTCCGGCACGGCGACCACGACGGCGTCGGCGGCGGCGAGACGGCGGCGCCAGTCGGCGAGCACCTCGATCGGCTCCTCCTCCCGGTCGGGGTCGAAGGCCGGGATCTCGGCGAGGCGCTCGAAGTCGTCGACGGTCGCGCCGGCTGCGACGACCGCCGCGGCCACGACGTCGAGGGCGGCCCGGTTGGACGAGCGGCTCGACAGGCTGCCGCACACCGTCATCACGTGGGTCACGTCAGGGCCGCGCTCAGCTCGCCGTACGTCTCGAAGGCGGGCAGCTGGGGGAACTCGGCCTTGACCCGGTCGGGCGCCTGGAACAGGAAGCCGGCGTCCGCGGCGAGCAGCATCGACACGTCGTTGTAGGAATCGCCGCTGGCGAGCACGCGGTAGCCGAGCGACTGGAAGGCGACGACGGCGTGGCGCTTCTGGTCGGCCATCCGCAGCCGGTAGCCGACGATGCGGTCGTCGGCGACGACGAGGTTGTGGCACAGGATCGTCGGCCGCCCGAGCTGGGCCATCAGCGGGCCGGCGAACTCGGCGAACGTGTCCGACAGCAGGACCACGGTCGTGCGGGCGCGCAGCGCGTCGAGGAACTCGGCCGCGCCGGGCAGCGGCGACAGCTCGGCGATGACCTTGGTGATCGCCGACAGGCCGAGCCCGTGGCGCTCGAGCAGGTCGAGCCGGTAGCGCATCAGGACGTCGTAGTCGGGCTCGTCGCGCGTCGTGCGGCGCAGCTCCTCGATGCCGGTGCGTTCGGCGACGGCGATCCAGATCTCGGGCAGCAGGACACCTTCGACGTCCAGGGTCACGAGCAGCGGCCGGTCGTCCATCAGGCGCGGTGGGCGTTCTCGCTGATCTCGGTGACGATGTCCGACCAGCGTGGTCGCGGCAGGTCGTGTCCCATGTCGGGGTACATGACGAGCTTGGCCCCGGGGATGGCGCGGGCCGTGGCGATCCCGCCGCTCGGCTGGACGAGCGGGTCGGCGAGGCCGTGGATGACGAGCGCCGGCACGCGCACCCGACCGAGGGGCCAGGTGCGATCGGGGCTGGCGGCGATGGCCAGCCCCTGGCGACCGGCCCCGTCGGGTCGGTAGCTGCGGTCGAAGGACTCCTTCATCATCAGCTCGACGGCCTGGGCATCGAAGTGCGGGCCGGACGTCAGGCTGTACCCGTACACCCCCTTCTCGACGGCCTCGCTCGGGTCCTTGGCGAGGGCCTTGGGCAGCTTGCGCAGCAGCGTCTTCTTGGTCCGGCCGTGCTTGCGGTCGCCGGTGTTCGACATGATCGACGTGAGGCTGGCCACCTGGGCGGGGTGCCGGATGGCCATGGCCTGGGCGATCATCCCGCCCATCGACGCGCCGACGACGTGGGTCGGGCCGACGCCGAGGTGATCGAGCAGGAGGGCGGCGTCGTCGGCCATGTCGTCGACGGTGTACGTGGACTTGACGAAGCGGGGGGCGATCACCGACAAGATGAGCTGGCGGGTGGTCGGGGCCGGCGCGTCGATGGCGCTCGACAGCCCGATGTCCCGGTTGTCGAACCGGATCACCTTGAACCCGGCGGCGACGAGCAGGTCGACGAAGTCCTGCGGCCACGCGATCAGCTGCGCTCCCCACCCCATGACGAGCAGCAGCGGCGGTCCCTCGCCCTGCACGTCGTACTCGATGGTGAGCCCGTTGCCGATGGTCGCCGCCGTCATGGGGCCCTACGGTACGCAGATGTACGGTGACCGGCGCATGGGACTGTTCCGCCGCTGGAGCTCGGACGAGTCGGCAGACGTCAAGGCCGAGCTCGCCGCACTGCGTCAGGCCCTCGACGAGCAGGAGGGCTCCACCCGGACGCTGCACGACAAGCTCGCCGCGCTCGACGACCGCATCACCGCCGTGTCGACCGAGCTGGCCAACCAGCTGACCGAGCTCGGCCACGACATCGATGCCCTCAACGCGGTGCCGGCGAACGGTGTCGACGAGGAAGCGCTGACCGCGGTCCGTGACGGGCAGGTCAAGCTGGCCAACGAGCAGGTGCGCTACCAGATCGCCTTCCGCGAGGACCTCGCCCGCCTGGCCCAGGAGCTCAAGCGGCCGCGTTGACGGTCAGCCGCCGGTCGTCGGCGGGGTCGACGCGGGTGGTGCCGACGTCGATGGCACCATGGTCTCGAGCGCCTGCTGCACGAGGGCCTTCGCCTGGTTGACCTTGTCCTGGTAGGCGCCGAGGTCGCCGTCCTGGGTCAGCGACTGCTGCGCGTCCTGGAGCAGCTGATCGGCCTGCTGCAGCAGCTCGGCCGGGGTCCCGGTGCTCGGCGTCTCGTTGGTGTCCCCCGTGGGTGGCGTCGAGCCGTCGTCGGTGCCGATGCGATCGCCGAGGTCGCCGCTGTAGCCCGGGAACACCTTCGCCAGGGCCTCGGCGAGCGACTCACCGAACTCGGCCTTGCCGTTGTAGTAGACGATCACGAAGCGGTACTCGGTGACCGCGGCGCTCGTGCGGTCGCTGTTCGAGCGCACCGACGCGTAGAACGGGCGGACCCACAGCAACCCGTCGGCCACCGGCACCAGCTGCAGGTCACCGAACGTCACGCTGTTGCCGCCGCCGGTCTGCAACGTGATCTGCTGGGTGATGGTCGGCGACGAGTCGATCTGGTTGGAGACCGTGCGCGGGCCATCCACGGGCGGTTTCACCACGTAGGCGGTGAGCGCGCCGTAGTCGTCAGGGTCACTGGAGGCAGTCATGTACGCCTGCAGCTCGGTGCGCTGGTCGGAGGTCGAGAACGGCACGAACGGGCGGAGGATCACGAAGTCCTCGCCCTCGCCGGACGGGTCGGGGAACAGCGTGTAGTACGGCGTGAACCGGGCCGTCGACGACTCCGAGGCGAGGTCGGCGGGGACCTGCTGATCGTTGGGCGTCGTCGCCGAGGGCGACGCCGGCGTCGTCGACTCCCGCGGGTCGATGCTCGGCGCCTGGGCCACCGACCACGCCCCCTCGCGCTCGAAGAACTGCGCCGAGTCGAGCTGGTACTTGGAGTAGATGTCGGTCTGCACGCGGAACAGGTCCTCGGGGTAGCGCAGGTGCTCGCGGAGGTCCTCCGGCATCTGATCGCGCGGCGTGAACAGGTTGCCGAAGGCGCTCTCCCAGGCCTTGATGATCGGGTCCTGCTCGTCGTTGACGTAGAACGTCACCGAGCCGTCGTACGCGTTGACCACGGCCTTCACGCTGTTGCGGACGTAGTTGGCGTCGCGGTCGAGGCCGCTGCCCGCCGTCAGCTGGACGTCGTTGCCGATGCGCTGGGCGTACGGGTAGCGGCTGGTCTGCGTGTAGCCGTCGGCGATCCAATAGACCTGCCCGTCCATCGTGACCGGGTACGGGTCGCCGTCGTAGGCGAGGAACGGGGCCAGCTTCTCCAGCCGGCCCTTGATGTCGCGGACCCACAGCATCTGCGAGTCGGAGTTGATGGCGCCGGAGCCGAGCACGTTGTAGTCGAGGAAGGCGAGGGCGAAGGCGGCCCGGCGCACGAACGACGACATCTTCACGCCCTTCGTGCCGACGTAGTCGGGCGTGCTGCCATTCGGGCAGGCGCGCTCGCCCTGCGACGTGCGGGCGATGGCGTAGCCGCTCAGCGTCGGGCTGAAGTAGAGCTCGGGCCGGGTCAGCTCGGGGGTCTGGTAGTCGGGCCGGTCGCTCGCCAGCACCCGTCCGACCGGCGCCATCACCAGCCCGCAGCCGCGGGTGTTGATGAGGTGGCGACCCTGCCAGCTCTGGTTCGGGCTGTTGTCGACGTCGAGCTCCTTGGCCGCCACGAGCACCTGCTGCACCCGGCCGTCGATCGGGTAGCGGTCGATGTCGAGGTCCTCGATGGTGAGGCCGGCCTCGGCGCCCCGGTCGATCTGGAACCGGGACAGCATCTCGGTCGGGTTCAGCAGGCGCACGTTCTGCAGCGGCGCCGGGTCGTTCTCGACGTCGGCGGTCGTGATCGTGCCGTCGAACGACACGTCCTTGCGCGTCACCTCGTCGAGGTTGATCCCCATCGCCTCACGGGTGGCTTCGACGTTGCGGTCGATGAAGGGCAGCTCGCGGGACTGCTGGTTGGGGTTGACGACGAGCGACTGCACGAGCGCCGGGTAGATGTAGCCCCCGCCGATCAGCACGATCAGCCACAGCGCCGACGCGATCAACGGCAGCCGCCACGACGCCCGCCGCAACGTCGCCACGAACAGCCCCGCCGTCAGGAGGGCGACGAGCATCAGCAACATCAGCGCCGGCAGTTGGGCATGGACGACCGCGTACGTCGCCCCCTGGACGAAGCCGCGCCGCTCGTTCGTGGTCTCGTAGCGCGACAGCCAGTAGTCGGCCGCCTTGAGGGCGGCGAGCACGGCCAGCAGCACGGCGATGTGGCCCTTGGTGCCGGGCGCACCGACGGCATCGGTGATGCGAACACGACGCCCCCGTTGAGGACGTGGGTGAGCACCGTGAGCAGCAGCACGAGGATCAGGGCGATGAACAGCCAGTCGAGGACGAAGCCGAGGAACGGCAACCGGAAGACGTAGAAGCCGACATCGGCGTGGAACTGGCCGTCGGACACGTTGAACGACTTGCTGTTGCGGAACAGCAGCCACGACTGCCACTCCGACGTCGTCGGCAGGGCGACGAGCACGGCGAGCAGCAGCGCCCCGCCGTAGCGCAGCAGGCGCAGGCGATGCCCGAACACCTCGTGGAAGCGCTCGACGAACGGGTGGGTGTTGGCAGGGAACCGCGACGGCGAGAGCCGGTCGGCGATCACGAGGTTGATGCCGGCCAGGAAGGCGAACGTGAGGAAGAAGATCCCGAACAGCGTCACCTTGGCGCGGATCACGCCCCAGAACACGTCGGAGCGCCCGAGCCCGTCGTGCCACAGGTAGTCGACGTAGAAGCGGGCGAGCGCCCGCCCGAGCACGACGACGACGAGGAACAGGACGCCGACGAGGATCAGGATGATGCGGCCCGAGATCCGCCGTCCCCCACGCCGGCGGGGGAGGTCCGAGGGGGGCCGCACGGGCCGAGACGCTACAGGTCGACTGGAACGAGGAGGCAGCGGCACCCGGGGTGCATCGGCGGGCTCAGGTGGCCCGACGGGAACGCGTCGCCGGAGGTCACCTGGCCGGCCAGCGCGTTGTCCTCGCAATCCGGCGACCCCGGACCGGCCGGGTCGACGACCCAGGCGACGGCTCGCCCCGGCTGGAACGCCCCGTGGCAGTAGGCGAGGCGGAACAGATCGTCGAGGTGCTCGTCGATGCGCTGCGTCTTCCACTCGCGGTAGATGCCGCGGGCCTGCTTGGCGATGGCGTCGTTGACCTGCTCGCCGTCGCTGACGCTGCGCGACAGGCGCTCGCGCAGCGGTGTCACGACGTCGTCGGCGAGCTGCTGGCGGACCGCGGCGAGCGGACCGTCGGGCCCGACGTCGATCTCGCGCTCGACGCCGACGGACGCCGCGCCCGCCTCGACGGCGGCGATCAGCTCGACGGTGATGGCATCGGTGTAGCGCGCCGCCTGCTCGCCGTCGCCCGCCACCAGGCCGTCGACGTCGGCGACCGGCTCGTTGCGGCGCAGCGCGTCGAGCACCTCGTTCTGCTCGTCGGCCAGCACCCGCTTCAGCTTGCGGCCGGCGGCCACGATGAGCGGCGTGAGCGCGGCGTCGCGGGCCGCGAACGGCGTGTCCTCGACCTCGACCTCGACGACCTCCGGCTCCGGTTCGGTCGGCACCGACCGCAGCTTGGCGAACAGGGCCTCGACGTCGGTCGCCGTCACGTCGTCGTCGTCGAGCTCGTCGGGATCCTCGACGGGCTCCGGCTCGGGCTCTGGCGTGCGCACCACGATGTCGTCGACCGATGTCGCCTCCCCGATCGGGCACGACGGGACCATGATCGGCACCGGCCCGGTCGTCGGCGTCAGGTCGACGTACTCCTCGGGCGCGCCGAGGGGGGTCAGCTCGGCGACGACGTCCACGGCCACCACGCGGGCTCGCTCGAACGCCTGCAGCAGGCGGTCACGGCCGTGGACCAGCTGCTCGATCTGCTGGCGGGCGAGGTCGCGGCGGCGGGCCAGCTCGCCGAGCACCCGCTCGCGGTAGGCGCGCGCCTCCTCGACCATCTCCCGGCCCTGCTGCTTGGCCATCGACAGCTCGGCCTCGGCGTCGGCGACGGCGTCGGCCCGCTTGCGGCCCGCCTCCAGCTCGGCCTCCTCGCGCATGCGACGGGCGTCGTCGCCGGCTTCGCGCAGCAGCTGGGCGGCGCCGTCCTCGGCGCGACCGCGGATCGACGCCCCTCCCTCGCGGGCGGCTTGGAGGATGCGGGCGGCCTCCTCGCCGAGCAGCCGCGTCGCAGCCTCGTCGTCGAGCTCGCCGACGATGGCCGGTCCCGCGGACTGGGCGGTGCGCAGCTCGCGCTCGAGGAACCGCTCGCGCTCCTGCAGCCGAGCCAGCTCGGCCCCGACCATCCGCAAGAAGTCGCGGACCTCCTGCTGGTCGAACCCGCGCCGGCCGGTGCCGAACGTCGCGTCGGCCACGCTGGCCGGAGACGACGGATCGGGGCGCGAGAACGAGATGGCCACGCCGCGAGCGTAAACGTGGCACCTCCGCCGTTCGCGGCAATCGCTATGGCAGCGGGGTGCCCCCGAGCGTCTGCAGCGCGGCCAGCGCCTCGTCGAGCGTCGCCACCGGGACGATCTCGACCGCATCACCGCCGATCTCGCGGGCGCGAGCGATCTGCTCGGGGCCCTGGGCGGTGGGTACGAGGAACGTGCGCACCCCGGCCTGCCGCACGGCGGAGACCTTCTGGACCAGCCCGCCGATGGCGCCGACGGTGCCGTCGAGGGCGATCTCGCCGGTGACGGCCACGTTGGCGCCGCCGGTGAGGTCGCCGGGCGACAGCTCGTCGATCAGCGTCAGCGTGAACGCCAGGCCGGCCGACGGGCCGCCGATCTCGCCCGTGTCGATGTTCACCTCGAACGGCAGGTGCACGCTCGCCGTGTCGAACGGCACGATGCCGAGGATCGCCCGGCCGGCCTCGTCCGGGCTCTCCATCAGCGTCACCTGCACGGTCATCGGACCGCTGCCGGGACGGTCGAGGCCGACGTCGACGACGTCGCCGGGCTGCTTGCCGGTGAGCGCCGTCTTGAGGTCGTCGACCGTCGGGACCGGCGTGCCGGCGATCGACGTGATCGTGTCGCCGACCTGCAACACCTCGGCGGCCGGCGCCCCGTCGACGAGCTGGCTCACGACGACCACCCCGGGATCGATGGTGGCGTCGGCGTAGCCGAGCTTGTGCAGCGCGACGTACTGGGCGACCTGCGACGCCGTGCGCATCATCTGCAGCGAGTTCTGCCGGACCTCGCTCGGCGTCCGGTCGCCGTACTTGTCGCGGGTCGTCAAGACGTCGATCTGCGGCAGCGCGCTGCAGCGGCTGACGTTCGGCGGCAGGTCGCGGTTGCAGCTCTCGCCACCGGCCGCCCACCAGCCGAGCACCGACTGCTGCGGTTCGGACACCGTCACGAAGTAGATGTCGCCCTGCCGATCGGGGTCGACCTCGGCGATGCCGGCGAGCTGGCCGAACGACACCCGGTCGTCGACGGGCGTCGCGGATCGCGGGGTCAGGGCGTACGGCGCGTCGGTGACGGCGCCCTGCTGGACCTTGGTGGCCACCATGCTCGACGGCAGCGCGGAGGTGATGCCGACGGCCAGCAGCACGATGAGCGCCAGCACCAGCAGCGGCAGGGTCCACACCCGGTGCCAGCGGCTCCGGAGTAACGTCTGGTCCTGCGTGTCGATCAACGATGTCACCGTTCGGATGGCCTGGCTGGCCGGCCTGGCGATCGTCGCGCTCGTGCTGGCCGGGTGGCGTAAGACTGCCAGAGCGCAGCCGAAAGGACCACGCAGCCCCTCGGTGGCGCCGCGTCGGGTCCCGGTCGAGCTGACCCACAGCGTCGCCCGCCCCTACCACGCCGCCGGACCGCTGCGCCGCGTGTGGGCGGTGGTCGCCAGCTCCGGCTTGGCCATCGTGATCGGCGCCGCGCTGGCGACCGTCACCGGGTTCGGCCTGGCCTGGATGGTCGTCACGCTGACCGATCTCCTGAAGAAGTGATCGACCGGCGCGCCGTCGCCTTCGCCGGCCACACCGGTGACGTGGCGACGGCGGAAGCCGGGCTGACGGCGGCGGCCGGCGACGTGCGGGCCACCGCCCTCGGCGCCCTGGAGCGCCTCGGCGCCCTCGCCGACGAGCGCCTGCGGGCGGCCTTCGAGCGACCCCGACCCGGCGGTTCGTCGGCGCGCCGTCACGATCGCCGCCCGCCACGTCGACATCGATCTGCTGGGTCCGTTCCGCGACCCCGATCAGCGCGTCGTCGAGGTGGCGGCGTGGGCCGCCGGCGAGCACGAGGAGGTCAGCGACGAGGAGCTGAGCACGCTCGTCGAGCTCGCGGGCGGCGCCGCCGATCCGCTCGTGCGTGAGGCGGCCGTCGCCGCCCTCGGCGCGATCGGCGACGACCGCGGCCTCGACGCCATCCTCACCGCCACCGCTGACCGGCCGGCGATCCGCCGCCGCGCCGTGTTGGCCCTGGCCCCGTTCGTCGCGCCGGAGCACGACCGGGCCGCCGACGTCGCCGGCGCGTTGGCGCGGGCGACGGGCGATCACGACTGGCAGGTCCGCCAGGCCGCCGAGGACATCAGCGGTCAGAGCGGGAACTTGTAGACGTTCGTCTCGTAGACCTCGAAGCCGATCCGGCGGTACAGCCGGTTCGCCGCCTCCCGCGAGGGACGGCTGGTCAGGCGGACGTCCTTGGCTCCCCGGCGGCGGGCCTCGTCGATCGCGGCGGTGTTCAACGCCTCGCCGATCCCCTGGCCGGCGGCCGACTCGTCGACGATGACGTCTTCGATCCACGCTCGCGTGCCGGTCGGGATGCGGTACATGGCCAGCGTCAGGATGCCGACGCTGCGACCCTCGACACGGGCCACGAACAGGGCGGTGTCGGGTCCGTCGACGATCGCCTGCAACTGCTCGGCCGAGGGTGCCGGCGACGACGACAGCAGGGGCAGGATGCGGGCGACCGTGGCGACCAGCTCGTCGTCGACGGCCGTGGCGATCTCGATGTGGGCGGCCACGAGTTCGGCATCCTAGGGTGCCGACGTGACTCCCGAATCGAAGGCAGCTCGACAGCTCGGCTCGGTGCTCGAGCCGGTCACGGGGCAGGTCTACTTCTCCCCCGAGTGCCACAAGAACTACGAGGCGCTCGGCTTCTCCCCCAGCCAGGGCGAGTTCGGCGGCGTCGCGGCGCCCGACGGTCCGGCGTACTTCACGAGCCGCGGCAGCGTGATGGGGCAGGTGCGCGGCTCGGTCGTCGCCGCCGCGTTCGGCGTGTTCAACCCCGATGCGGTCGTCCCTGCCGTCGCGCTCGGCTGGTCGAAGACCGACGCCGCGACGATCTGCCAGGCCCGCGACGACGGCGCCATCGCCCAGCTCGAGCGGGTCCTCGGCCCCGAGCCAGAGGGCGTCGAGCGGGCCAACGAGCTGCTGGCGCGCGCCGTCGAGCCGCTGCGCCCCGAGGGGCGCAGCCTGTTCGCCGGACAGGCCGCCCTCGACCTGCCCCCGACCACGCTCGGCCAGGCCTGGCGGCGCGGCGACATGCTGCGCGAGTTCCGCGGTGACAGCCACATCGCGTCGTGGATCGGCGCCGGCCTCGACGCCACCGAGATCGGCCTGCTCACCGAGCTGTACTGGGGCCTGCCGCTGCGCACCTACAGCCGGACCAGGGCCTGGAGCGACGAGCAGTTCGACGCCGCCACGGCGCGCCTCGAAGCGCGTGGCCTGCTGGCCGACGGCGCGTTCACCGACGCCGGGCGGGAGCTCCGCGAGGACGATCGAGGTGGAGACCGATCGCCAGATGGCGCCCGCCCTGCGCGCGCTGGGCGACGACGCCGACGAGCTGTTCGCGATCCTGGCCCCGTGGGGCGCGGCGATCCGCGACGCCAAGGGCTACCCGGCCTCCGGTCCCCACGACCTGGCCGGGGGGTAGCCTCGCGGTGATGGAGCACGTGCGCCGGCTCGCCGAGCCCTCGTTGCGCAACCCGGCCGTGCTGTTCGCGTTCACCGGGTGGAACGACGCCGGCGACGCCGCCTCGGCATCCGTGCGAGCGCTCGTCGAGCGCTGGAACGCCACCCCGATCGCCGAGATCGACCCGGAGCCGTTCACCGACTTCGCCACGATCCGTCCCCACGTGAGGATCAACGAGGGGCGGCGCACGATCGTGTGGCCGACCGTCGGCGTGTGGTCGGCGGCGGTGCCCGGCGGCGACGTGCTGCTCGTGCTCGGCCCGGAGCCGTCGCTGCGCTGGAAGCTGTTCTGCCGCCAGCTCGTCGGCCTCGCCGAGGAGCACGACGCCCGGCTCGCCATCAGCCTCGGCGCGCTGCTGGCCGACGTGCCCCACAGCCGGCCCGTGCAGATCATCGGCACGGCCAGCGACCGCGACCTCATCGACCGCCACGAGCTGCAGCGCTCGCGCTACGAGGGACCGACCGGCATCGTCGGTGTGCTGCAGGACGCGATGACGACCGCCGGGATCCCGACGGCGTCGCTGTGGGCCGCGGTGCCGCAGTACGCGGCGCAGATCCCGTCGCCCAAGGCGGCGATGGCGCTGGTCGACCGGGCGTGTCGCCTGATCGGCAGCCCGGCCCCTGTCGACGTGTTCGCCAGTGGCGCCGCCGAGTACGACGCCCGGGTCGCCGCGCTGATCGCCGACGACGACGACCTCGTGGAGTACGTCAGCCGCCTCGAGTCGCTGGTCGACGACGAGGACGAGGGCGAGGTCACCGGCGAGATCGACACCCCCGAGCCGATCGTCGAGGGTGACGTCGATCCGGACGAGCTGGTGGCCGAGGTCGAGCGCTTCCTGCGCGACCGCGACACCGACTAGCTACTGGCGCCAGATCGGGCTGCGCACGTCGTCGAACACGGTGTCGAACGGCTTGCCGTCGATGGCGTTGAACGCCATGTCCTTCCACCACTGCAGGCCGGCCGTCTTCTCGGGCAGGTCGTCGCGAGCGAACCACCCGACGTCGGCGCACTCGAGCGGGTGGCACTGCAGCTCACCGCCGACCGCCTGCAGGTGGAACAGGAGCATGTACATGCCGAACCGGGAGAAGCCCATGCGCTGGCCGTCGATGACGCCGACCAGGCGGCGGGCCTCGGCCTGGATGCCCGTCTCCTCGAGGACCTCCTTGACGGCCACCTCCGCAGGCGAGTAGCCGACATCGGCCCATCCGGTCGGGTACAGCCAGATCTTGGAGTCGGCCCGCTGCACGAGCAGCAGCTCGCCGGCGTCGTTGCCGACGATCGCGCCGATCGCCACCTTCGGCGTCACGTAGCCGGGCACGCCGACGCCGACGGACTCCAACCACTCCTGGACGAGGTGGTCCTGCTGGCGGGCGGTCGAGCCGAGCACCTGGTTGACGGCCACCTTCATGTCGGCCGCGACGTGCAGGACCTCCTCGAAGCGCTCCCGCTCGTAGAGGCTCTCGGTGAAGCCGAGGCCGGTGCGGGCGATCGCCGCCAGCGCCTCGCTCCAGCGAGCGAGCTGCCGCGTGAACGGCTCCGGCCCCGCGTCGCCATCCTCGCTCACCGGACCCACGCTAGTCATGAGACGGCGTGGAGCACGGCCCGTTCGATCTCCGAGCGGTGGAAGGCGTCCTCGATCCGACGACCGTTGCGGCCGTGGACGTAGAACGTGTCGACGACGTCCTCGCCGAGGGTCTGCACGGTGGCGTGGCGGATGTCGAGCCCGACCTCGGCGAGCGCCCGCGTGATGCGGTGCAGCACGCCGACCCGGTTCGGCGCCCGCACCTCGATCACCGTCGCGGTGAGCGATTCGTCGTCGTGGAACGTCACCGCCGGCGGCGCGGGCGGCGCCGCTTGCACCGGTCGGCGACGGCGGTACGTGCGGGCCCGCTCGGCGAGGCGGGCCTCGATCGCGAGCTGGCCGTCGAGGGCGTGGCGGAGGTCCTCGGTGACCGCCTTCCAGTCGATGCCGGCACGCGGCGGGACGACCCGGAGCTGCGACGCGGCCATCGGCGGGCCGCCGAGCTCACCCGAGTAGGCCCACGCCGTGAGCACGTCGAGGCCGCGCAGCGAGAGCACGCCGGCGATCCGGGCGAAGGCGCCCGGGACGTCGTCGCACACGATGGTGACCTTCTCGGTGTCGTCGTCGTCGACGCTGGTCCGCACGTCGAAGCGGCCAGCCGCCATGATCGACAGCGTGCTCTGATCGGGGAACGCGTGGTTGGCGAGCTCGCCCGACTCGGCGCCGCCCAGGGCGGTGCGCGTGCGGGCGACGAGGTCGGCGACCAGTTGCGCCTTCCACGTGCCCCACGCCGACGGCCCGGTGGCCAGCGAGTCGGCCTCGGTCAGCGCGGCCAGCAGGTCGAGCAGGCCGAGATCGCCCACCGCGTCGGCGACCCGGCCGATCGTCGCCGGATCGTTCAGGTCGCGACGGATCGCCACGTCGGGCAGCAACAGGTGGTGCTCGACCATCGCCACGAGCGTCGCCACGTCGGCCGGGCTGAGGCCGAGCCGGGGACCGATCTCGCGCACGAGCGCCATGCCGGCGACGGTGTGGTCGCCGGGGTAGCCCTTGCCGATGTCGTGCAGGAGGGCGCCGAGCACCAGCAGGTCGGGACGATCGACGTGGTCGGTCAGGACGGCGGCGTTGGCGGCCGCCTCCCAGAGGTGCCGGTCGACCGTGAAGCGGTGATAGGCGTTGCGCTGCGGGCGCGACCGCACGGGCTCCCACTCGGGCAGCAGGCGCACCAGGATGCCGGCCTGGTCGAGCGCCTCGAAGACGTCGATGGCGCGGTGGCCCTGGCGGAGCAGGGCGACGAGCTCGGCGAGCGCGCCGTCGGGCCAGGACGCGGCCCACGTCGCGCTGTCGACCTCGGCGGTCATCCGGTCGAGGCTGGCTCGCGACAGCGGGATGTCGCGCTCGGCGGCGAGGCGCGCCGCCCGCAGCACCAGCACCGGGTCGGCGTGCAGGTCGCTGCGCGCCGCCAGCTCGACCTCGCGATCGACGACGGCCACCCCCTCGCCGACGCGCTCCTCGTGACCGACCTGGTGGCGGTTCAGGTGGCGCCACGCGCCCTCGGCGATCCATCCGATGCTGCGGGCGGCCGCCGCGATGTCCGCCATCAGATCGTCAGCCGAACCCAGCCCGATCCCCGCCGCGACGGCATCTTGGTCCTCCAGGCGCAGCACGTCGCCGGGCCGTCCGGTGGATCGGTGCAGGGCCACCCGGGCGTCGACGAGCGTGCTGTAGCAGCTGTCGAGCAGGACGAGGTCGTCGGGCCGCAGGATCAGGTCGGCGTCACCGGCCCACCACAGCGTCTGCACGTCGCGCAGCCCGCCGTGGCCGTCCTTGAGGTCCGGTTCGAGGAGGAACGCGACGTCGCCGGCCTGGGCCCGGCGCTCCAGCACGCGTGCCCGCAGGGCATCCAGCCACCGGCGGCCGTGCCGCCGCCACCGGGCCAGGCCCTCCGTCGCCAGCCGACGGGCGAGCTCCTCGTCCCCGGCCAGGTAGCGGGTGCTCAGCAGCGAGGTCGCCGTGTCGAGGTCGTCACTGGCCAACGAGAGCTGGTCCTCGTACGAGCGCACCGCATGGCCGAGCTTCAGCCCGGCGTCCCACAGCGGGTACCACAGGGTCGTCGCGGCATTCTCGATGCCGTCGGGCTTGCCCTCGTGGACGAGCACGACGTCGACATCGCTGTAGGGCGCCAGCTCACCCCGGCCGTACCCGCCGACCGCGACGAGTGCCACCGCCGACTTGCGGCGCCGCGGCGTGACCCGGTCGGCTGCGTCGGCCCACAACCCGATCAGCAGGTCATCGGTGGCGGCGGACAGGGCCCGGCACAGGTCACGCCCACCGAGTGACACGTCGGCGATGACGGCGTCACGACCAGACACCACCGCAGACGCACGAGCCGTGACCATCCGTGCAGGGTAGGGCACCGGCGACGCCCCTATCTTGGTGAAGTGGCAGGGCGCACCGTGGCCGTCGTCGTGGCGGCCGCCGTCACCACCCTCATGGCGTGCACCGACGACGGGGCGAGCCCGCCACCGGCCAGCTTCGCCACGGCCACGTCGACGACCACCGCGTCGCGCCGGATCGACGACGGGATCCTGCGGGTCGGCATCATGCTCCCGGAGTCCGGCGACGGGGCGGCGGTCGGCGCACCCCTCATCAAGGCGGCCCTGACCGCCGCCGCGGCCATCAACACCGCCGGCGGCGTGCTCGGCAGCAAGATCGAGGTGATCGGCAACGTCGACGAGGGCAGCAGCCCGAGCACGGCCCGCGAAGCGATCGCCACGCTGGTCGAACAGGGCGTCGATGCGGTCATCGGCCCGGCGTCGTCGACCATCGCCCTCGCCACCGTGCCGCAGCTGATGGACGCCGGGATCCTCACCTGCTCACCGACCGCGACCGCCCTGGCCCTCGACGACCTGCCCGATCGCAGCCTCTTCGTCCGCACCGCGCCGAGCGATTCGCTGCAAGCCATCGCCATCGCCGAACAGGCCGAGCGCACCGGCGCCCTGTCGGCCGTCGTCGTCAACCTCGACGATGCCTATGGCGGCCCGCTCGCCGAGGCCACCATCACCGCGCTGCGCGGTCGAGGCGTCGCCGTGGACGAGCGGATCACGTTCTCCGCCGACGACGAGACCCTGCGCGACCAGGCGACCGCCGTGACCGACAGCTCGGCCGGGGTGATCATCCTGCTCGCCGACGCCGAACAGGGCACCCGCATGATCGAGGCCATCGGGGAGGCGACGTCGGCGGGGCCGGGTGAGGATGCCCCGCCGATCATCGTGAACGACGCGATGCGCCGAGCCCCGTCCGAGCAGCTGATCACCGCGCTGGCGCCGTCGCTGCGCGAGCGCATCGTCGGCGTCTCGCCGTTGGCATCGGCCGGTGCGCCCGACGAACCGCCCGGTCCGTACGCCGTCAACGCCTTCGACTGCATGAACCTGATCGCGCTGGCGACGGCCCAGGCGCGCAGCGACGATCCGGTGATGATCGCGGCCCAGGTCAGCGACGTCAGCGAGGGGGGTGTGTCGTGCCGGCTGTTCGCCGAGTGCATCGCGCTGGTGCAGTCCGAGCGCAACGTCGACTACGACGGCCCGGACGGCCCGCTGCAGATCGCCGCCGACGGTGATCTGGCCCGGGCCCGGTTCGACCGCTGGGGCTGGGGCGCCGACGGTCTCGACCGATCGCTCCCGATCGGCCCGCTCGCCGTCGCCCGCTAGCGCCCCATGCCGTCGAGCACGTCGTCGACGAACGCGAGGTAGCCCACGTAGAAGCGGCCGAACTCGCCGTACAGGGCCGAGCCCTTGTCGAAGCGCATCGTGTAGACGACGTCCTTGACGACCTCCGGCGAGATCGCGAACAGGGTGACGCCCCACTCGAAGTCATCGAGGCCGGTGGAGCCGGTGATCAGCTGGACGACCTTGCCGGCGAACGTGCGCCCGCTCTTGCCGTGGTCGCGCATCATGGCATCGCGCTCGTCGAACGGCGTGGCGTACCAGTTGGCGTGGGCCTCCCGCTTCTTGGTCATCGGGTAGAAGCAGAAGATCGGCTTGCCCTCGGGCGGCAGCGACGGGTACAGCCGCTCCTGCAGCATGTGCTCGGGCATCCCCTTGGCGTACTCGCTGACCTCGGTGATGCTGACGTAGCTGTCGACGATGTCGAGGCCGGCGCCTTGCAGCGCTCCCTGCAGCGTGCGCAGCACCGACCAGTCCGGGTGCAGCGCCATCACGGCGAGGTCGCACTTGTGGCCGAGCATGGCGGCGGTGACGATCTGGCCGTCGGCCGCCTCGACGGCCTTGAGGGCCGAACCGATCGCCGCCCGATCGACATCGGCCCGTGGCTTGCAGAACAGGTGCAGGACACCCAGCCCGATCTCGGTGCGCATGCGTCCAGGCTAGGTCGGCGTCAGCTCGGCGCGTAGAGGTTGAAGCCGTCGTCACGCACGAAGCCGGCCAGGGTGAGCCCGGCCTGCCGCGCCGCCTGCACGGCGAGGGCGGTCGGCGCGCTGACCGCGACGAGGGCGGCGAAGCCGGCCGCCCACGCCTTCTGCACCATCTCGACCGACGCCCGTCCGCTGACGAACAGGCCGCGCCCGGTGGCCGGCAGCGCCCGCTCGAGCAGCAACGCGCCCACCACCTTGTCCACCGCGTTGTGGCGTCCGACGTCCTCGCGGGTGAGGATGATGTGGCCCTCGCGATCGAAGGCGGCGGCGGCGTGCACCGCGCCGGTGGCGTCGAAGAGGCCCTGGCCGTCCAAGGCGCGGGCCGGCACGGCGGCCAGCACCGCGGCGTCGAACGGCGGCGTCGGCGGCAACGGGGCGAGGCGCCCGAGGAGCTCGTCGATCTGATCGCTGCCGCACCAGCCGCAGCTCGACGACGTCGGGCCGAGCCGGGGCTGCGGCGTCGGCGCCCGTCCGCCCGTCTCGACGGTGACGACGTTGAAGTGCGACGCGGCCGCCGAGCCGTCGGCGCAGTAGCGCACGCCGCCGATCGGCGCCCCGGCGAGCAGGCCCTCGGTGTGGCAGAACCCGGCGGCCAGCTCGAAGTCGTTGCCCGGCGTGCGCATCGTGGTCGAGACCACGACGCCGTCGAGCTGGATCGTCATCGGCTCCTCGACGATCAGCTCGTCGGGCCGCCGCCGCGTGCTTCCGTCCGGCGCGACGCGGGTCACGAGCAATCGCTCGGTCCGCTTCCTGGGCACGAGATCACGCTAACGGCGGGTCCCCTCACCTACATTTCGCGACATGGAGCCAACCTCGGTCCCGCCGCCGCCGACCGAGCCGGTGCTCACGGACGGTCCGGGGGATCCGACCGTCGGTGCCGGCATCGCCGACACCCGTTTCGTGGTGCGCAGCCTGGCCCCCGTCGCCGCCGCCGAGTTCATCGGCACCGCGGTGCTCGTGATGCTCGGGCCGGGCGCCGCGATCCTGGCCGGGGACAAGATCGGCAACCTCGGCATCGCCTTCGCCTTCGGGTTCGCCCTGCTGATCATGGCCTACGTGATCGGTCCGATCAGCGGCTGCCACATCAACCCGGCGATCACGCTCGGGATGTGGCTCACCCGCAAGGTCAGCCTGCGCCAGGCGGTGTACGCCTGGGTGGCCCAGATCCTCGGGGGCATCTTCGGGGCGGCGGTGATCTACGGCATCGCCAGCGGCCGCGACGGGTTCGAGCGGGGTGGCTTCGCGTCCAACGGTTGGGATCGTGACGGGTTCAGCGGCCTCGGCGCGGCGATCGTCGTCGAGATCGTGTTCACCGCCCTGTTCGTGTTCATCGTGCTGTCGACGACCGGACGGCGCTTCGCCCCCGGGTTCGGCGGCCTGACGGCGGGCATCACGCTCGCCGTGATCCACCTCGTGACGATCCCGGTCGACAACACGAGCGTGAACCCGGCCCGCAGCCTGGCGACCGCCATCTTCGCCGACACCGACCCCAGTGCCCTCGGCCAGCTGTGGGCCTTCATCGTCTTCCCGCTCATCGGCTCGGTCGTCGGCGTGTTCGTGTGGCTGCTCCTCGACGACGCCACGCTGGAGTCGACGATGCTCGACACCGACATGCTGCGGCGGGTGCGTGACTCCGTCGACGACGCCACCGACGACCTGTTCGACGGCGACGACTCCCCGGACGCGACGAAGCCCGGGCCGTAGCCCGGGCTTCGTCTCAAGGCTGGGTGCTGAGCGTCGCGGCTCAGAAGTCCATGTCGCCGCCGCCGGGCATGCCGCCACCGGCGTTGGCCGGCTCCGGCTTGTCGGCGATGACTGCCTCGGTGGTCAGGAACAGCGCGGCGATCGACGACGCGTTCTGCAGCGCCGACCGGGTGACCTTGGCGGCGTCGATGACGCCGAGCTTCACGAGGTCCTCGTACTCGCCGGTGGCGGCGTTGAGGCCCTCGTTGCCGCTGAGGTCGCGGACGCGCTGGACGACGACGCCGCCCTCCATCCCGGCGTTCTCGGCGATCTGCTTGAGCGGCGCCTCGAGCGACTTGGCGACCAAGCGGGCGCCGGTGGCCTCGTCACCCTGCAGGCCGTCGGCGGCCTTCAGGACGGCGGCCTGGGCCCGCAGCAGCGCCACGCCACCGCCGGGCACGACACCCTCTTCGATGGCGGCCTTGGTCGTGGACACGGCGTCCTCGATGCGGTGCTTCTTCTCCTTCAGCTCCACCTCGGTGGCGGCGCCGACCTTGAGCACGGCCACGCCGCCGGACAGCTTGGCCAGGCGCTCCTGGAGCTTCTCGCGGTCGTAGTCGGAGTCGGTGTTCTCGATCTCGGCCTTGATCTGGTTGATCCGGCCGCTGATGTCGTCCTTCGAGCCGCCGCCCTCGACGACCGTCGTCTCGTCCTTGGTGACGACGATGCGCTTGGCCGAGCCGAGCAGGTCGAGGGTGGCGTTCTCGAGCTTGAGGCCGACCTCCTCGGAGATCACCTGACCGCCGGTGAGGATGGCCATGTCCTGGAGCATCGCCTTGCGGCGCTCGCCGAAGCCGGGGGCCTTGACGGCGACCGACTTGAACGTGCCGCGGATCTTGTTCACGACGAGCGTGGCGAGGGCCTCGCCCTCGACGTCCTCGGCGATGATGACGAGCGGGCGGCCGCCCTGCATGACCTTCTCGAGCACCGGGACGAGGTCCCGGACCGAGGAGATCTTCGAGCTGACGAGCAGCACGTAGGCGTCGTCGAGGCTGGCCTCCATGCGCTCGGGGTCGGTCACGAAGTACGGCGAGATGTAGCCCTTGTCGAAGCGCATGCCCTCGACGAGGTCCATCTCCATGCCGAACGTCTGGCTCTCCTCGACGGTGATCACGCCGTCCTTGCCGACCTTGTCGATGGCCTCGGAGATCATCTGACCGATCTCCTCGTCGGCGGCCGAGATGCTGGCGACCTGGGCGATCTGGGCCTTGTCGTCGACGTCCTTGGCGAGATCCTTGATCGACGCCACGGCGGCCTCGACGGCCGCCTCGATGCCCCGCTTGAGGCTCATCGGGTTGGCCCCGGCGGCGACGTTGCGCAGGCCCTCGCGAACCATCGCCCACGCCAGCACGGTGGCCGTCGTCGTGCCGTCACCGGCGACGTCGTCGGTCTTCTTGGCGACTTCCTTGACCAGCTCGGCGCCGATCTTCTCGTACGGATCCTCGAGCTCGATCTCCTTGGCGATCGAGACGCCGTCGTTGGTGATGGTGGGCGCGCCCCACTTCTTCTCCAGCACGACGTTGCGGCCCTTGGGGCCGAGCGTGACGCGCACGGCGTCGGCGAGCTTGTTCATGCCGGCTTCGAGCCCGCGGCGAGCCTCGGTGTCGAAGGCGATCATCTTGGCCATGGAAAGGTCCTCCGTTGGACGGTGTGTGCGCCGAGGGCGGTCGTTAGCACTCGGGCGATGCGAGTGCTAGCACTCTAGGCCCGTGAGTGCCACACCATCAACAGGTGGTGGCGTCAGCCGCCGGCGACGGCCGGGATGATCGACACCGACTGACCGTCGGGGACCTCGGTGGCCAGGCCGTCGAGGTAGCGCACGTCGTCGTCGTCGACGAACACGTTGACGAACTTGCGCAGCTGGCCGTCGTCGTCGAGCAGGCGGTCCTGGAACCCCGGGTGGGCGGCGTCCAGGGCCTTGATGACGTCACTCAGCGTGCCGGCCGGGACCTCGACGGTCGACGCGCCGCCCGACATCGGGCGGAGGGTCGTCGGGATGCGCACGATCACGGCCATGTCGAAACCCTACCGGCTCGCTCGGGATTGATTGGTGAGCGATCATGCACACCGTGGACCTGATCGCTGACAGCGACGCGGCGCTGAGCATGGACCGCAGTGGGTCCTGGCCGCTCCGGGCATGAGAGTTCTGGCCGCGCTGGACAAGTTCCGCGGGACGGCGACGGCGGCGGAGGCGTGCGCGGCGGTCGGCAGCGCCTGCTGGGAGCGCGGCCACGACGTCTCCGAGTTACCGATGTCGGACGGCGGCGAGGGGTTGCTCGAGGTCCTCGGCGGATCCAACCGGACCACGCGCGTCACCGGCCCACTCGGCGCTCCCGTTGAGGCGGTCTGGCGGCTGGCCCAGCGCACCGCCGTCATCGAGATGGCGCGAGCCAGCGGGCTGGAGCTGGCCGGCGGTCCCGAGGCCAACGACGTCCTGCAAGCGACGACGACGGGCACCGGCCAGCTCATCGACCGCGCCCTCGAAGAGGGCGCCCGGCGGATCATCGTCGGCCTCGGTGGGTCGGCGACCACCGACGGCGGGCTCGGCGCCCTCGACGCGCTGCGGTCGCCGGCCCGGTTGCGCACCGTCGAGCTGGAGGTCGCCTGCGATGTGCGCACCCACTTCGTCGACGCGGCCACGGTGTTCGGGCCCCAGAAGGGCGCCTCGCCGGCCCAGGTCGGTCTGCTCACCGCCCGCCTGACCCAGCTCGCCCAGCGCTACGCCGACGACTTCGGCGTCGACGTCCGCGAGCTCGACGGCAGCGGCGCCGCAGGTGGCCTCGGCGGGGCGTTGGCCGCCGTCGGCGGACGGCTGGTCCCGGGGTTCGAGCTCGTGGCCGAGCACGTCGAGCTCGACGATCGACTGGCCGACGCCGACGTCGTCGTCACCGGCGAGGGCTACCTGGATGCCCAGAGCCTCGACGGCAAGGTCGTCGGCGGGGTCTGCGAGCGGGCCGCCGTCGCCGGCACGCGGGTGGTGATCATCGCCGGGGACGTCGACGCGGACGTCGCCGCCGAGCTCGAGCGGCGCGACGGCATCGACGTCATCTCACTGGTCGCCCGCTACGGCGACGAGCGGGCGCGTCGCGAGCCCCGCTGGTGCATCGAGCACGCCGCCGCCGACGCGCTCGGGTGATCAGCCCCCGGTCGTCGTCGTGACGCCGACGGCAGCCGGCGGTGCCACGCCGCCCGCACCGGTGGTCGGCGTGGTCGCGGCGGCCAGTTCGGCGAGCGTCTTGCCGGCGGTGTCGGTGCCGACCATGAGCAGGACCGTGGACGTGCCGAGGCCCTTGTCGATGGGCGGCGGGTTGGGCATCGCCTCGGTCGTCAGCCCACCGAGCGCCTGGGCCACCGAGAGGGCGACCGACTGCGCCGCGGCGTCACCGGGTGCGTAGTAGACGACGGACGTGGTGAGGTCGGCGCCGCCGCTGTTGTTGCCCGCCTCGCCCATCGTGTAGCCGGCGGTGGCCAGCGCCTGGGTCATGCTGGCTGCGGACCCGGACACGCCGCTGGCGTTGGCGACCGACACCGTGGCGCCGGTGAGCGATGGCGCCGGCGTCGTCGGGCCGGTCGGCGTCGTCGGGCCGCCGCCGGTGGTGGTGACGACCGAGTCGATGGAGTCGCCGGGGACCGTGGAGGAGGTGTTGTCCGTGGCGCCACCGCCGTCGTCGTCGTCGGTGATCGCGCGCAGGATGAAGAAGCCGGCGATCACCGCGATCACCGCCAGCACGATGCTGAGGGTGGACCCGACCGGCGACCCGCCGTCACCGACCCGCGGGCTGCGCCGCGAACCGCGCTCGGGCTCGCCCTCGGCGGGCCCCTCGGGTGCGTCGGTCATGCGTTGTGCCCTCCTGCCTGTCGACGGAACCGATCCGCCGCCGTCGGAGTGGGCATCGTAGTCGTGCACTCGATCGGCATCGCGCGCAGCGCGGTAGCGTCGGCGTCCCGTGGAGCACCTCCCGGCCCGGCCGTTCCTCATCGGTGTCGCCGGCGGGTCGTCGTCCGGCAAGACCACCGTCGCCGAGCGCCTGGCCGAGCTCGCCGGCACGGCCCACCTCGCGTTGCTCAAGCTCGACTCGTACTACGTGGACCTCAGCGACCGCCCGATGTCGGAGCGGGAGGCGTTCGACTTCGATCACCCGGACGCCTTCGACTGGCCGTTGCTCAACGACCACATCGCCGCGCTGTCGGCGGGCGCGTCGGTGCCGGTGCCCCTGTACGACTACGTGCAGTACAACCGCAGCGGCGACGTGAAGGTCGTCCACCCGGCGCCGATCGTCGTCGTCGAGGGGATCCTCGTGCTGTGGGAGCCGATGCTGCGCGAGCGCTTCGACCTCAAGGTGTTCGTCGACACCGACGCCGACATCCGCCTCATCCGCCGCCTCCGACGGGACGCCACCGAGCGCGGCCGCAGCGCCGACAGCGTGATCGAGCAGTACCTCACGACGGTGCGCCCGGCCCACGAGCAGTTCATCGAGCCGTCGAAGCGCTACGCCGACGTCATCGTCCCCCAGGGTGGTCTCAACCGCCCCGCCCTCGACGTCCTGCTCGCCCGAGTCGAGCAGCTCGCCCGCGCGTGACCATCATGTCCGGGTGACCTTGCCTCCGGCCTTCGTCAACCGCGTCGTCGCGCGACCTCGGGGTGGACATCCCGATCGTGCAGGCGCCGATGGGCTGGATCGCCCGCAGCCAGCTGGCCTCGGCGGTCTCGGCTGCCGGGGCGTGCGGGATCATCGAGACGTCCTCCGGCGAGCTCGACGCGGTGAAGGACGAGATCCGCCTGATGCGCGACCTCACCGACAAGCCGTTCGGCGTCAACATCGCCCAGGCGTTCGTCCGCGATCCGAACATCGCCGAGTTCGTCATCGACCAGGGCGTGAAGTTCGTGACCACGTCGGCCGGCTCGCCGACCAAGTACACGAGCGTCCTCAAGCAGGCCGGGCTCACCGTGTACCACGTCGTGCCGACGCTGGCTGCGGCCCTCAAGGCCGTGGACGCCGGCGTCGACGGGCTCGTCGTCGAGGGCGGTGAGGGCGGCGGGTTCAAGAGCCCGACGCCGGTGGCCACGATGGTCCTGCTGCCGCTCGTGCGCTCCCGCGTCGACGTGCCGATCATCGCGGCGGGCGGCATCGTCGACGGCGCGACGATGGCGGCCGCCTTCGCCCTCGGCGCCGAGGGCGTCCAGATGGGCACGCGCATGGTGTCGGCGCTGGAGTCGCCGGTCCACGAGAACTGGAAGCAGGCGATCGTCGACGCGGCCGAGACCGACACCCTGTTCCTCAACGACCGCCACTCCCCCGCCCTGCGGGCCTTGCGCACGAAGCGCACCGAGGCCCTGCAGCACGCCGAGCACAACGTGTTCGGCGACTTCGGCGACGCCCAGGCCCTCTACTTCGGCGGCGACATGGAAGCCGCCCTCGCCCTCGGGGGTCAGGTCGTCGGGCGCATCGATGCCGTGCGGCCCGTGGCCGACATCATCGCCGACACGGTCAGCGAGTTCGCGGCCACCATCGAACGACTGCAGACCGGAGGTCAGCCATGACCGGCACCTACGACACCATCCTGTGGGAGCGCGACGGCGGCGTCGGCACGCTCACGATCAACCGGCCCGAGCAGTTCAACGGGATGACGACGCAGATGCTGCGCGAGGCCCACGAGCTGCTGCACGCCGTCGCCGACGACGAGACGCTGACCGTCATCGTGCTGACCGGCGCCGGCAAGGCGTTCTGCCCCGGCGCCGACCTCAAGCACTACACGTCGGGTGCGGCCGGCGAGGCCGGCAAGGACGAGTACTTCGACGTCCCGGTGATGCTGCACGAGATGCCGCAGGTGACCGTCGCCGCGATCAACGGCGCGTGCGCCGGTGCCGGCCTCGGGTGGGCCTGTGGCTGCGACCTGCGCTACGCCGCCCGCTCGGCGAAGCTCAACACCGCGTTCCTCGACGTCGCCGTCGCCGGCGACATGGGCCTGCCGTGGACGCTGCCGCGCATCGTCGGCGCCGGCACTGCTCGCGAGCTGTCGCTGCTGCCGCGCAAGCTGTCAGGCGACGATGCCGCCGCCATCGGGCTCGTCAACGGGGTCTTCGACGACGAGACGTTCCGCGACGACGTGGCGGCGATCGTCGCGACCCTGGCCGGCAAGGCGCCGATCGCCCGCCGCGGCATGAAGCAGCACTACGTCGCCGCCGAGTCGATGGGCTTCGGGGAGTTCATCGCCCTCGAGACCAAGGACCACGGGACGATCACCGCCTCGGAGGACTGCGGCGAGGCCTTCCGGGCCTTCGTCGAGAAGCGCACACCGAACTTCAAGGGAAGATAGGGAGAGACCAACCATGCTCAGACTGCGTCAGATCGCCCTCGTGGCCCGCCACGACCTCGTCGCCGCCCAGGAGTTCATCGAGACCCTCGGCGTCGAGATCGCCTTCCACGATCCGGGGATCAAGGGCCTCGGGCTGCACAACACGCTGATGCCGATCGGCACCCAGCTGCTCGAGATCGTCGCCCCGATCACCGAGGGGACCACGGCCGAGCGCTTCCTGCTGCGCCGCAAGGGCGCCGGCGGCTACATGGTGATCACCCAGACCGACGATCACCCGCCGCGCCGGGCCAAGGTCGAGGAGCTCGGCATCCGCATCGTCGGCCAGTTCGACGAGCACGGCTTCACGAACATGCAGTTGCACCCGGCCGACACCGGCGGGTCGTTCCTCGAGATCGACCGGCAGGAGGGCGGCGACGACCCGATGGGCGCGTGGAGCCCGGCCGGCAAGAACTGGCAGCAGGCGATCGCCACCGATCGGGTGTCGGCGATCACGGCCGCCGAGATGCAGTGCGACGACCCGAACAAGACGGCCAACCGGTGGTCGGAGATCATCGAGATCGAGCGCGCCGACGTCGACGGCGTCCCGACGATCCCGCTGGAGAACGCCACCCTGCGCTTCGTCGAGATCACCGACGGTCGCCCCGAAGGCCTCGCCGGCATCGACGTGGCGTGCTCGCAGCCGGAGGTCGTCAAGGCGGCCGCCGAGGAGCGCCGCCTGCCGGTGGCCGACGACCACGTGGTGCTCGTCGGGATGCGCGTCTACCTCAGGTAGTAGGCGCCCGGTCCCGGCGGGGGAACGCCACCAGCATGACGACCGCCGCCGCCAGCGCGCACACCGTGGCGACGACCCACACCTTCTTGTACGGGCCGACCGGGTCCACGTGGACCGCGCCCTGGAGCGCCACGGCCACGGCGATGCCGATGGCGCTCGCCAGCTGGAACAGCGTGCTGCGGGCCGCCCCGGCCATCGAGTAGTAGCGCGGTTGGACGCGGCTCATCAACGCGCCGGTGAGCGTGGCGAAGCCGCCGGTGATGCCGAGCCCGGCGAGCAGCATCCCGGGCAGGATCGCCGTGGCGTAGTGGGGCTGCTCGTTGACCGCGAGGACCCACCACAGCGTCCCGCCGGCACCGCAGATGCACCCGACGGCGACCAGCTCGCGGTGACCGATGCGGTCGGCCAGGCGCCCGGCGAACGGCGACAGGATGGCGCCCACGCAGGCCGCAGGGGCCAGCCCGAAGCCGGCGGCCAAGGGCGACCAGCCCCACACGTCCTGGAAGAACGACGGCATCAGGACCAGCCAGCCGAACGACGAGCCCACGAACAGGGCCTGGGCGATGTTGCCCACCGTGAAGCTGCGCAGCCGGAACAGGTCGAGGTCGAGCAGCGGGGCGGGATGGCGCAACGAGCGGATGAAGAACCACGGCAGCAGCACGACGGCCACGGCGAGGCACACGAGCAGACGGGGATCGCCGAGACCCCAGTCGCTGACCTCGACGATCACCAGGACGATGGCGCCGACCGCGATCGCGGCCAGCGGCACGGCAACCGGGTCGAAGCGCTCGCGCTTGCGCTCCCCGTCGCGCGGCAGCACCCGCCAGCCGCCGATGAGGGCGCCGATGATGAACGGCAGGTTGATGAAGAACACGGCCCGCCAACCGCCGGCCTCGACGAGGATGGCACCGAGCGTCGGGGCGATCGCCCCACCGAGTCCGGCGACACCACCCCACACGCCGATCGCCATCGAGCGACGCGACGGCGGGAACTGGTTCAGCAGCAGGGCCAGCGACGCCGGATAGATGAGGGCACTGCCCATCGCCTGCACCACGCGCCCAGTGATCAGCACCCAGATGTCGGGCGAGATGGCGGCCGTGAGCGAGGCGATGGCGAAGAGGACGAGCCCGATCAGGAAGGCGTTGCGGTGGCCCATCCGGTCGCCGAGCTTCCCGCCGACCAGCAGCAGCGCGGCGAACGTGATGTTGTAGGCCGTGAACACCCAGGCCAGCAGGGCGTCGGGCTCGTGGAAGTCGGCCCGGATGCCGGGCAACGCGACGCTGACGATGGTGACGTCCATCGCCACCAACATCATCGAGACCGACGTGATGATCAGGATGTGCCAGGCGCGCGCACCGACCTCGGTGGACTCGTCGGCGACCCCCGTGGCGCCGACGGGACGGGCCTGGGGCTCTGTCGTCAAGCGACCGCACCGTATCCCCGCGCGATGATCCGCTCGTGACCGAGCCGCAACGACGACCGCGCTTGTCGGCGGTGCGCCGCGGCGGAGCTCGCGTCACCAACCTCGAGCTCTTCTTCGACCTCGTGTTCGTGCTGGCGGTGACGCAGTGCACGGCGTCGATCGAGCACGACCCGTCCTGGACCGGGGTGCTCGAAGCCCTCGCCGTGCTGGCCCTGCTGTGGTGGGCGTGGGGTGGCTACGCCTGGCTCACCAGCCTGATCGACCCCGAGGAGGGACCGGTCCGCCTGCTGATGTTCGGCGCCATGGCGGCGACGGTGGTGGCGTCGCTGTGCATCCCCGAGGTGTTCGGCGACCTCGGGCTGGCGTTCGCCCTGGCCTACGGCGTGCTGCGCGTGGCCCACCTCGGGCTCTACGCCGTCGGGGCGCGCGGCATGCCCGCCCTGCGACGGGCGATCTCCGGCCTGGCGGTGAGCACGGCGATCGGGCTCGGCCTGCTGATCGTCGCGTCGTTCACCGACGGCTGGGTCCGCGGCCTCCTGTGGGCCATCGCCCTGCTCCTCGACATCGGCGGACCGTTCGTGAGCGACTCCAGTGGCTGGACGATGCAGCCGGAGCACTTCAGCGAGCGCTTCGGGCTGTTCGTGCTGATCGCCCTCGGCGAGTCGGTCGTGGCCATCGGCGCCGGCTCCGAGGCCGACATCACCGTCGCCGTCGTCGCCGCCGCGATCCTCGGCGTGGCGCTGGCGGCCGGCCTGTGGTGGGCCTACTTCGACATCGTCAGCACGATCGCCGCCGAGCGTCTCGTCGAGACCCCGCCGGGCAAGGCGCAGAACGACCTCGGCCGCGACGCATGGGCGTACCTCCACTTCCCGATGGTCGCCGGCATCGTGCTCGTCGCCTTCGGGCTCGAGTCGACGCTCGCCCACACCGCCGATCCGCTCGGCGCGATCCCGGGCTTCGCCCTGCTCGGCGGCACGGCGCTGTACCTGCTCGCCCACGTCGGCTTCCGCCTGCGCGTGATGGGCACGCTCAGCGTGCAGCGGCTCATCGCCGGCATCGTGCTGCTGGCCCTGCTGCCCGTCGGCTCACGGGTGCCCGCCCTGGCGGCGACCGCGATCACCGTCGGCGTCGTGTGGGCCGTCGTCGGCTACGAGACGTGGCGCTACGACGAGGTCCGCCGGCGCGTCCGCCAGCACGCCTGATCAGTGCTGCGGGGTCGGGATGCCGCGCTGGCGGTCGCGCTTCTCGGCCTGGAGGCTGATGACGATCGCCCCCACGAGCACGAGCAGGATCACGCCGAGCGAGATGAACGTCGGCATGTGGACGTGGAACGGCCAGCCGATCAGCAGCATCTTCACGCCGACGAACGCCAGGATCACGCCGAGGCCGGTGTTGAGGTAGCGGAACTTGCCCTGCATCCCGCCGAGCAGGAAGTACAGCGAGCGCAAGCCGAGGATGGCGAAGGCGTTGGAGGCGAAGACGATGAAGGTCTCCCGGCTGACGGCGAGGATCGCCGGCACGGAGTCGACCGCGAACACGACGTCGGTGAACTCGATCAGCACCAGGACCGTGAACAGCGGCGTGGCGACGCGCTTGGCGTTCTGCATCGTGAACAGCTTCTGGCCGTCGTACTGGTCGGTCGTCGGGACCAGCTTGCGCACCACCCGCATGGCGATGTTCTTGTCGTAGTCGACCTGCTTGTTCTCGTCGTGGCGGGCGATCTTGACCGCCGTGTACAGCAGGAAGGCGCCGAAGATGTAGAGCACCCACTCGAACTTCTCGATCAGCGAGACGCCGGCGAAGATGAACCCGGCGCGCAGCACGAGGGCTCCGAAGATGCCCCAGAACAGGACGCGGAACTGGTACTCGCGGGGCACCGCGAAGAACGAGAAGATCACCGCCCACACGAAGACGTTGTCGACGCTCAGGCTCTTCTCGATCAGGAAGCCGGCGTAGTACTCGCCGGCCGCCTGGCCGCCCTGCCAGATGAGCATGATGACGCCGAACGCCAGGCCGATCGAGATCCAGATGGCGGACTCGATCGCCGCTTCCTTGATCGAGATCACGTGGGCGGTCTTGTGCACGGCCAACAGGTCGAAGACGAGCATCGCCACGATGGCCCCGATGAGGGCACCCCACGCCCAGATCGGGACGTCGAAGTTGGCGAAGTCGTCCTTCGTGGTGTCGGCGGCCGCGTAGAGATGGACGGTGAGGGCGGTCATCGAAGATCCTGATCCAACCTACTGCGGCGAACGACGTTCTCGGACTGCGGGTGCCGTATTCACTACGTCTCCCCGTCGCGGATGATGCCGGCCACGACCCGGAACGCGAGCACCGCGCTGGCCCCCAGGCCGAAGTAGCCGAGCACCGTGTTGACGTCGACCTCACCGACGGCGGGGCCGGTGTCGACGCCGATCAGGAGCACCGACGCGATCGACGTGGCCGCCGCGATGAGCCCGAGCACGAGGCGGTCCATGAGCCGGGTCACGAGCCGCTCGTCGCGCTCGTCGGCGAACACCGACAGCTGCGCCGACAGCCGGCCCGAGACCGCTTGGCCGAGGAGCTCGTCGATCCGTTCGGGCATCCGCCGCAGCCGCGGCAGCTCGGCCATCAGCTCGCGCTGCAGGACCTCCTGCGGGTCGACGCCGGCGACGTTGGGGAGCATCTCGTTGGCGTGGCGCTTCGCCGCGTCGACGAGCGAGAACGTCGGGTCGAGGCCCTTGAGGGTGCCCTCGAGGGTGACCAGCGTCCGGCTCAGCGTGCCGAACCAACGGGGCAGGCGGATGCCGTACCTGCCGATCAGGATGGTGAGGTCCTCGAACGCCGCGGCGTTGATCCCGCCGCCGGTGCGGAGGTGCTTGGCGAGGAACGACTCGAGCGTCATCTCCAGCTGGCGCTGGTCGATGCGCCGGTCGAACAGCGTGATCTGGCCGAGCGCCTGGCGCAGCGCGGCCGCGTTGCCCATCGACGCCGCGGCGAGCATGTCGAGCACCGCGTCGCGGTGGCCGGCGCCGAGCCGACCGACGGCGCCGAGGTCGATCAGCACGATCGTGCCGTCGGGCTCGACGAGGATGTTGCCCGGATGGGGATCGGCGTGGAAGATCCCGATCGTGAAGATCTGACGCAGGAAGACGCTGATCATGCGGTCGGCGAGGGCGGCCCGGTCGACATCATCGGCGATCGTCCCACCGCCGATGAGCTGGCCCACGTTGGGGGCGTCGATGAGCTCCTGGACCATCACCCGGCGGCCGGACAGCTCCGTGTAGATGTGCGGGATGCGCACCCCGGGGACGTCGGCCAGGGCGGCGGACAGCTGGGCCCCGTTGACCGCCTCGATCCCGAAGTCGAGCTCCTCGGCGACGCTCTCGACGAACTCCTCGGCGAGATCGGCCGGCCGCACCGAGAGCCCCAGCGGCGTGCGCCGCTCGATGAGGCGGGCGATCTGCATCACCGCCGCGCCGTCCAGCTCGAGCGTCCCGTCGAGGCCTGGACGCTGCACCTTGACGATCACGGGGGTGCCGTCGGCGAGAGCGGCGCGGTACACCTGCGAGATCGAGGCGCTGGCGATCGGCGTCCAGTCGAAGGCCGAGAACAGCTCGCTCGGGTCGTGGCCGAGCTGGGTGGCGATGTGGGAGCGCATCTCGGCCTCTGGCGCCGGCCCGGCGCTGGAGCGCAGCAGCGAGAGCTCGTCGCACCACGCACGGGGCAGCACGTCGCTGCGCGTCGAGGCGACCTGGCCGAGCTTCACGAAGATGCCGCCGGCCTCCTCGAGGGTGCGGCGCACACCGCCGGGGAGCGACTCGGCCGACACCCCTCGGGAGACGACGCCGTTCTTGCGGGCCAGGGACACGACCTGGCGGTAGCGCCGCAGCGGGAGCACCTTGCGGCGCAGCCCGCTGACCGGGTTGCTCACCTGGATCAGCCCGGCCGCCTCGCCGCGGTGCAGGGTGCCCACCGGGGCGACGAGGTCGAGGGTGAGCGCCGTCGCCATCGTGAACAGGGTTCCGAAGACGAGCGTGAGCGAGGCCATCTGCCGCGGTCGACCACTCCCAGTCGGACACCTCGCCGGCGGCGATCATGGCCGCGACGAAACCGACGATCCCGGCGGCGGCCAGCGACAGCCAGCCTCGTCGGGCGCCGAGCAGCCGCCCGGCGATGAACGTCACGAGCCCCGCGGCGAGCGGGCCGATGATGATCCAGGCGACGGCGGTCATGATCCCTCTTCGCTACAGGTAGTCGTGGTGTTGCAGCCACCGGAAGCCGATCCAGCCGGGCAGGATCGGCAGCCAGTACGTCGCCAGCCGGAACAGGAACACAGCGGGCACCGCGACTTCGCTGTCGAGCCCGGCGGCCACCAGGCCGCCGATCAGCGCGGCCTCGAGTGCTCCGAGACCACCCGGCGTCGGCGCCGCGCTGGCCACCGCGGCCGCCACCAGGTACACCGCACCCACGGTCGCCAGCGGCAGGCCGCCGCCGAAGGCCGCGATCGAGAAGTACAGGGCGAGCATGTTGGCCAGGCTGAGCAGCACCGAGCCGCCGAACAGCAGGAGCAGCTTGGACGGCCGCCGCACGACGTCGCTGAGGTCGTCGAACGCCCGCCGCAGCACCGGCAGGAGGCGGTCGATCACGAAGCGGCGCGTCGTCGGCAGCGCCAGGCTGAGCGCGGACAGCACCACGACGGCCGCGATGCCGATGAGGAACCAGCGGAGGTCGGGCAGGTGGAGGCTGCCGAACGCCTTCCGGCCCGCCCAGATGATGAACACCCCGATCAGGGAGATGTGACCGACGAACCCGGCGACCGTGCTGAGCCCCACGGCCGACACCGACACCGGCCGATCGACGCCCGACTTCTGGAGGAAGCGCACGTTGAGCGCCATCCCGCCGACGCTGGCCGGGGCCAGCTTGCTGGCGAACTCCGACGCGACCTGGCTGACCACGAGCGGCCCGGCGCGCACGTGCGTCGACACCGCCCCGGCGAGACCGGCGGCGGCGCCGATGTACGTGATCAGCGACATCAGCACCACGAGCGGGGCCCAGCCCCAGTTGGCCTCGCTGATCTGGTTGAAGATCCCCGGCAGGTCGGCGAGCTGTGGGAGCAGGAAGTAGGTGGCGCCGGCGAGCACCGCCACCATCAGGATCGTCTTCTTGTCGACCCGCTCCAGGTCGGCGAAGTGGACCTCGGTGACGTCGGTCTGGACCTGCACCTCGTGTTGCAGGTCGGCGAGCAGGCCCTTGCGCTCGCGCAGCGCGGTGCGCGTCGCACCGCTGAGCGCCTGCAGCTGGAGGCGGGGCAGCGCGCTGGCGACGACGTCGCGTCCGAGCACCTCGATCGCGACGGTGACGGGGCGCGTCGGGCCGGCGACGATGGCGAGCGCGGCGAGCACCTGGGCGACCTCGGCGTCGAGCAGCGCGTCGTCGACGGCGAGCTCGGAGAAGCCGAAGTCGATGAGCCACGCCGACCCCTCGTTGTCGACGAACACGTTGGCGCGGCGCAGGTCGCGATGGGCGATGCGGTGACGGCGCAGCAGGGCGACCTGTTCGAACACCGCAGCCATCACGGCGTCGGTCACCGCCTCGTCCGGCAGGGCGTCGATCGAGGAACCGTCGATGCGGTCGTACGCGAGCAGCATCGAGTCGACGCCGACGCGCACGACACCGCGCATGCGCGGCGTGTGCACGCCGATGTCGCGGGCAACCAGCGAGATGAGCGCCTCGTGCTCGACCGTGCGCTGCAGCGAGGAGAACGGGCGATCGTCGCCGACGTCCTTGAGCCGCAGGAACCGGTACACCCGGTACATCAGGTCGGCCGCCCGCTCCGACTCGCCGAGCACCTTCACGAACATGCCCTGCCCGTCCTCGAGGGACGCGAAGTACGGGGTCGAGGCCCGGGCGTCGACGCTCGCCGGCTGCAGGCTCGCGCACCGGCAACCCGGCGTTGCCGAGCGCCAGCGCGATCGCCGCCATCGTCGGGCGCCGGTCGGGACGGCCGAAGGCCAGCAGCACGCCGGCGCCGACCGCAGCACCCAACGGGATCGAGACCACCACGTTGCCCGGCAGGTAGTAGCCGACGATGAAGCGCACCAGCACGAGGATCGTCAGAGCGATCGCCCCCGCCCGCCGCCAGCGCGACGACACGAACGGACCGAGCACCACGAAGGCCGCGGCGAACTGGGCGAACCCGATCTCGCCGCTGGTCGTGGCGTCGGACAGGCCGGCCCGCTGGGCGATCTCGTTGACGAGCAGCGTCGGGTCCTCGCGGTCGAGCAACTGGAGGACGATCCACATCAAGCCGCCGGCGACCGCGTACGCGACGGCGACGTAGCCGAGCAGCCGGAACCGCCGCGTCACGAGCGTCCAGACCAGGATGGCGCCGGAGATGCACAGCCCGAGCCACTCGAGGGATCCGTGCAGCACGCGCTCGATGCTCGGCGAGACGAAGTCGAACACCCTCACGACGTCCTGCTCGAACCCGAGCACGGAGTCCTCGACCCAGAGCGTGAGGGCGATGACCAGGAGCGCGACCGCCGCGTACACGAACAGTCGCAGGAGGTCACGGGGCGATCGCTCGTAGCGGAGGATCTCCTCGGCAGCATCGTCGGGGCCCTGACGGGCAGGGCTGGCGCTGGTCGGGCGCGCCTCGGTGGCGGTCATCGACTCCGGTGCCTCGGGCACGATGGGACTGCGCTCCGAGCCACGGGCGAACGCTAGTCGACCGTCATCGCGACCGGCCGGGGGCGCGCCCATTGGCTGACGCGGCAGTCAGCTGTACACCATTTCGGTCAGAATCAAACGCGGTCAGTGAGGCCACCCTGTCAAGGCGGTGGCGAACAGTGATCACTACGCTCGCCGGCCATGGCGGAGCTCACGAATTCGGCCGTGGAACGGCTGTTGTTGCTGATGTCGAACTACGGGCGGATGGTGTCGCAGGCGATGCTCGAGGTGTCGCCCGATCCCGAGCTGGTCACGAACGCGTCGCTGGTCGTGCTGTGCAGCCTCGACCTCGACGGGCCCCGCCGTCCGGGGGTGCTGCAGGAGCTGACCGGGCTGTCGAGTGGTGGGGTGAGCAAGCTGCTCGATCGGATGGAGGGCGCCGGGGTGGTGAAGCGGGCCTACGGCGGCGTGCCCAGGCGACAATCGCGGCGTCCTCGTGTCGATCACGCGCCGTGGCCGAGCGCTGACATCGCGGTGCACGCACGCCGTCGCCGGGCGGCTCCCGGAGGGGCGCGATCTGGTGAAGGAGATCGCCGCGCTGCTGGAGGCGTAGACAGGGCGTCGTGATCCCCCTCGTCATCGCCGGGCTCGCCCTGCTCGGCTGGTCGATCGCGGTGGCGCGACGCCCGGCGATCCCGGTCCCGGAGCAGCGCGTGTTCCGCGCCGTGAACGGCTGGCCCGACTGGCTGTACCCGATCCTGTGGCTGCCGATGCAGCTCGGCAACCTGGTCGTCGGCACCGTCGTCGGGATCGTCGTCGTCGCCGCCCTCGAGGACTGGTGGGCGATCATCGCGGTCGTCATCGCCATGCTCCTGAAGCTGGTGACCGAGCGGGTGATCCGACGCCAGTTCGCCGACGTGCTCGTCGTGCGCCGACGCCCCGGGACGAGCATGCCGGGCGCCGTGCTGCGCGGTGACGTGCCGATCGACGGACCGAGCTTCCCGTCCGGTCACGTCCTCCTGGTGACCGCGATCGCAGGTGTCGTGAGCGGCGTCGGGCCGCCGTGGGTCGACGCGATCGCGTTCGCGCTGGCCGTCACCGTCGCCGTCGGCCGCGTGTACGTCGGTGCCCACAACCCGCTCGACGTCACCGCCGGCTTCGGCGCCGGCCTCGTCATCGGCGCCGTGATGGGCGCCCTGTAACTGCGGGCCGGGCCGCTCTGCGTTCTGTGGAAGGGAACAGGCGGTACATCGACCTGTTCCCTCCCACAGAAGCTGGCTGTGACAGCCACCTGCTTGGCTCGGAGCCATGACCACGAACCTCCGTCGCATCGCGGCGGTCGCGACAGGTCAGCTGGGGTCGTTCTCCCGTGCGCAGGCGCACGAGCACGGGATGACCGACGGCCAGCTTCGTCGCCGAGTCCAGAGCGGCTTCCTCCACCAGATCGGCCCTCACGCCTTCCGTCTCGCCGGCGCAGCGACGGGACCGCTCGGAGATGTCCGAGCTCTCGTCCTCGACATCGGGGTGCCCTGCTGGGCGTCCGGTCCGACGGCGGCGGCGATCCACGGCTTGGACGGCTTCCGACTGCACGGCCCGTTCCACGTGACAGTGCCCCGCGAACGCAACGTGCGCCGGCTCAACGTGATCGTGCACCGCTCGGGCGACCTCCCTCCGCTCGACCAGGAGACGGTCGAGGACCTCCCAGTCACCAGCCCGACGCGAACCCTGATCGACATCTCCGGGCTGACATCGCCTGAGGCGCTCACCGCTGCGCTCGACGGTGCCCTGCGGGACGGCCTCACGAGCGAGGACCTCGTGCACCGCCGGATCGCGGCCCTACGCAGCAAGGGCCGCTACGGCGTGCCGCGCCTGCTCGACGTCCTGGACGGACGCGAGGTCACGCGTGGCGGGCACAGCTGGTTGGAGCGCGAGTTCCTCCGTCTCGTCGCCGCGGCCGGACTCCCGCGTCCCGAGTGCCAAGCCGTGCTCACCCGGGCCAACGACCACCTCGTCCGAGTCGACTGCCGGTTCCCGGGAACGCCGATCGTCGTCGAGCTGCTCGGGTACCGCTTCCACCGCACGAAGCAGCAGATGTCTCGCGACGCCGAACGCCTCAACGCCCTCGTGCTCGACGGGTTCACCCCGTTCCAGTTCACCTACGACCAGGTCGTCACCCAGCCGGCGCGCGTGCTCGCCACGGTCGATCTCGCCCTCCGGCGCGAGTCCGCGTGAACGTCAGCCGAGGCGGCGCAGGGCGTTCATCTGGCCGTGGTAGCGGAACATGGCGCCGACGCCCATGATGTCGAGCGCGGTGTTCAGCGTCTCCTTGTTGAGCTGCTGGGCCTGCGGCGGCACGGCGGCGACCTCGGCGGCGAGCTGGTCGACCGTCGCCGCCAGCTCCTCGGGCGCCACGGCCATGCTGACGAGCCCGATCGACGCGGCCGTGGTGCCGTCGACGATGCGCCCGGTGAGCAGCAGGTAGCGGGCCACCTTCAGCGGCAGGGCGACCTGCCACAGCGGCATGCTGCTCGGGCCGCCCATCTTCACGGCCGGGTGCCCGAGCTGGGCGTCGGTGGCGGCGACGGAGATGTCGCACAGCAGCTGCAGGTAGCACCCGCCGGCGAGGGCGTGCCCGTGGACCTGGGCGATCGTCGGCTTCGGGCAGTTCCAGATCCGCTGGTACCCGGCCTCGACGTGCGCAGCGTGGCCACCGAGTTGCCGAGGTCCCAGCCGCCCTCGGGCGCGGTGGCGTAGCGGCTGCCGCCGAGGTCGTAGCCGGAGCAGAACGACGGCCCGTTGCCGGCCAGCACGACGGCGTGCACGTCGGGGTCGCGCTCGGCCTCGACGAACGCCGCGTCGAGGCCGTCGAGCAGCTCGTCGTTCAACGCGTTGCGCTTCTCCGGTCGGTCCATCGTGATGCGGGCGACGTGCGTCCGCCACTGCGTACTCGACCGTGCCGAACCGTGCCATCGCGACCTCCTCGGGGAATGCTCGAGGCAACGTACCGGCAGTCGGTACCATCCGGTGGGGACCTGGTTCCACGAGACGATCATCGCCAAGAACCGCTTGGCGCTGTTCCTGTGCTTCGCCGCGTTCGTCGTCACGTTCATCGTCACCCGCGTCATCACCCGCAACATCCGGGCCGGGCGGGGCCCGTTCAAGGACAACGTGTCGACGTCGGGGATGCACATCCACCACGCCGTGCCCGGCATCATCCTGCTCGTCATCGGGGCCTTCATGTCCGTGGCGACGGGCGCCGAGGAGCCGTGGGCGATCATCTCGGCCGTGATGATCGGCATCGGGACGTCGCTCGTGCTCGACGAGTTCGCCCTGATCCTGCACCTCTCCGACGTCTACTGGTCCGAGCAGGGCCGGGTGTCGGTCGAGGTCGTCAGCCTGGCCATCGCGGCCATGGGCCTGGCCCTCGTCGGGCTCAGCCCGAACCTCTTCGACGGCGACGCCGGCATCGCCACCGACACGACGACGCTGTTCGGGGTGTCGTTGGGCGCCGGCCATCCACATCGCCTCGTGATGATCTGCATCGTCAAGGGCAAGTACGAGCTCGCCCTGCTGTCGACGTTCATCCCGTTCCTCGGCCTGATCTGCGCCATCCGCACGGCCCGACCCGACTCGATGTGGGCGAAGCGCTTCTACCGCGGCCACCGCCTGGAACGGGCCCAGGCCAAGGCCGAGCCGCGTTCGACGCCCGATGGGGCCGCTACCTCGACAACATCAGCGACTTCATCGCCGGCAAGCCGAGCGACGAGCTGGCGAAGAAGCAGGCTCAGGTCCCGGCGACCGGCACCGGCTGACGGCGCTCGACGATGAACTCGTCGAGGTCGGGGTCGCGGGCGAAGTGCCAGAAGTCGACGTTGCGCCACGGGCTGTTGACGACGACCCGGCCGCGGCTGTTGCGGTAGTACGTCGACATCCCCGGGTGCGTCCACACCATGTTCTCGTGGGCCGCGTCGATGCGGTCGTTGTAGGCGTCGTTGACCTCGGGTCGGCACTCCACGCTGCCGAGGTCCCGGCGGAACATCTCCTGCAGCGTCTTGCGGACGTAGCGGGCCTGCACCTCGAGCGTCGTCAGCAGGCTGCCCCCGTGGCCGCCCTGCAGGTTGGGCCCGTAGAGGCAGAAGAAGTTCGGCAGGTCGGGCACGACGGTGCCGAGGTAGGCGCTGGGCGTCGTCGTCCTCCCACGTCTCGCGGATCGTGCGCCCCGAGCGCCCGACGAGCTCCATCGGGGCCAGGAAGCGCACGACGTCGAAGCCGGTGGCCAGCACCAGCACGTCGACCTCGTGCTCCTGGCCGTCGCCGGCGACGATGGCGTGCGGCCGGATCGGCCGCCGCGCCCGTCGGGTTGAGCGTGATGTCGTCGCGCGTCAGCGTGCGGAACCAGCCGTTGTCCATCAGCATCCGCTTGCCGAACGGCGGGTACGCCGGCAGCACGTGCGGGCGCCAGCTCGTCCTTGCGGTCGCCGAGCTCCTCGAGGATGTACTGCGTGAAGTACTCGCGGTGGTAGTCGTTCTGGCGGTTGAGCGCCCGCTCGGGGTGCTCCCAGTCGGGGTCGCGCTGCAGCGCCTTGTGGTTCTTGTCGTTGAAGTTCCAGAACAGGCGCAGCCGGTACCACAGGCGGTACAGCCGGACCTCCTTGAACAGCCAGCGCAGCGCCTCGGGTACCTGCAGGTGGAACTTCTCGAACGGCGCCGCCCACTGCGCCGAGCGGGTGAACACGTAGACGTGCTCGGCCTCGTCGACGATCGCCGGCACGAGCTGCATGGCGCTGGCGCCGTTGCCGATCACGCCGACGCGCTTGCCGGCGAGGTCGAGGCCCTCGGGCCAGCGGGCGGTGTGGGCCCGCTCGCCCTCGAACGAGTCGAGGCCGGGGAGGTCGGGGACGACGGGGCGCCCGAACGCACCGACCGCGCTGATCAGGGCGTCGGCGCGCAGCGTCTCGGTCGGCGCCGTCGGCGGTGCGCACGTCGACGTCCCACGCCTGGTCGGCCTCGTAGTAGCGGGCGCCGACGACCTCGGTCTGCAGCCGGACGTGGGGCCGGATGCCGAGCTCCGTCGGCGACGGTCTCGAAGTAGTCGTGCAGCGTGTCGCGCAGCGAGAAGTACGCCGGCCAGTCGTACTCGTCGAAGAACGAGAAGCAGTAGAGGTGGCTCGGCGTGTCGACGCCGCAGCCGGGGTAGCGGTTGTGCCACCACGTGCCGCCGACGGCGTCGGCCTTCTCGATGATCGTGTAGTCGATGCCGGCCTTGTCGAGCTCGACCGCCATCGCCATCCCCGACGCGCCGGCGCCGACCACGATCGCCGTGTAGCCCGGGCGGCGCGCGACGGCGTCGCGCGGCGTCGTCGTCGCCTCCCGCTCGGGCACCAGGCCGAGCACGTGGCGCAGCATCGGGCCGTACTCGGGCGGGATCTCCTCGGCCATCGACACCGACAGCATCCGCACGAGCAGCGCCTCGGACGGCTCGGCGATCGCGACCGGGCGCCCCGTCGAGGTAGCGCCTGGATGGCGCCGACCGCGGCTTCGCGGATCTCGGCCTGCACGTCCTCCGGCAACCCGCCGTCGTCGTGGTCGTTGAGCCCGCGGGCACGCGTCGGGCGGTACGGATCGTCGAGCCAGCGCTCGTCGCCGGTGAGCTGCACGAGCAGCGGGATGAGCGACGGGATGTTGGCGACCGCTACGGCGTCGCGGAGCCTGTCCATGGGTCGACGTTACGGGGGCCGACCGTGCGGCTTGACGAACGGGAAGGCCAGCGTGCCGCGGATCGTCGTGCCCGTGATCAGCATCAGCAGGCGGTCGACGCCGAGGCCGAGTCCGCCGGTCGGCGGCATGCCGAGCTCGAGGGCGGCGAGGAACTCCTCGTCGACCTCCATCGCCTCGGGGTCACCGGCCGCCGCGTCGATCGACTGGGCGGTGAGCCGGGCCCGCTGGTCGATCGGGTCGGTCAGCTCGGAGTACGCCGTCCCGAGCTCCATGCCGTAGGCCACGAGATCCCAGCGCTCGGCGAGGCGGGGGTCGTGGCGATGGGGTCGGGCGAGCGGCGAGACGTCGAGCGGGAAGTCGGTGAAGAACGTGGGCGTCGTCGTCGCCGGCTCGACGAGGGCGTCGTACAGGCGCTGCACGAGCACGCCGGCCGACGCCTCGAACGGGGCGACGACCCCGACCGCGCGCGCACGCCGCCCGCAGCTCCTCGACCGACGGTCGACGGGTCGATCGGCCGCCCGGTGGCCGCGGGCGACGGCGTCGTGCACGGTCACGACCGGCCACTCGACGTCGAGGTCGATCGCGCGCGCCGTCGGGCCGGCGGGCGACGGGGCGCCCGTGGACGGCGACCGCCGCGGCGAGCACGAGCGCCCGGGCCAGGCGCCGCATCGTGACGTAGTCGCCGTGGGCCTCGTACACCTCGAGCGAGGTGAACTCCGGGTTGTGGGTGCCGTCGACGCCCTCGTTGCGGAAGTTGCGGTTGAGCTCGAAGACCGCGCCCGACACCGCTGACGGCGAGGCGCTTGAGGAACAGCTCGGGGGCGATGCGCAGGTACAGGTCGAGGTCGTAGGCGTTGATGTGGGTGACGAACGGACGGGCGTTGGCCCCGCCGTGCACGGCCTGCAGCATCGGCGTCTCGACCTCGAGGAAGCCGCGGCCGACGAGCTCGCGCGCGCAGCGCGGCGAGCACGCTGCCGCGGGCGTGCAGCGCCTGCTGGGCGGCCGGGTCGAGCGTCAGCTCGAGGTTGCGATCGGCGGCGAGGCCGGCGACGCCGGGCGGTCGACGGGCACCGGCCGCAGGCACTTCGACGCCATCGTCCACGACGCTCGCCTGCACCGACAGCTCACCGGTGCGGCTGGTGACGACCTCGCCGGTCACGCTGACCTGGTCGCCGCGATCGACGGTCGGCGCGCCACAGGTCGGCCGCCGGCGGAGCCGAGGACGTCGCGCGCGAGCATGACCTGCACGCTCGGCGCCGTCCTCGCGGATGACGGCGAAGCGCAGCCCGCCGTGGTCGCGCAGGCGCACGATCCGCCCGACGACCGACACGACCTCGCCCGTCGCGGCGCCGGGGCCGAGGCCGCTCGTGGTGCTTGCGGACGTCGGCGACGCGAGGTCGTGCGCGGCACGCTGCACCGGGTAGGCGGCGATGCCGTTGGCGGCGAGCACGGCTCGAGCTTGCGGTGACGCATCGAGCGCCTGGCCGCGCGGCGTGCGCGTCAGCGCCGTCCACGCCGGCGGGGCGGCGTCGATCGCCCGGACGGCGTCGCCGAACTCGTCGTCGGCCCGCAGCCGGTAGCCGGCCCGGCGCGGGACCCGGGATGAAGCCCTCGGCGACGCCGGCCGCGATGACCCCGCGGTTGACGGCGAAGCCCGGTCTGGAAGCAGATGAACCGGGGATCCCACCGCGGGCGGTACTTGACGTTGCTGCGGTACAGCGTCTCCAGCTGCCACCACCGCGAGGCGAACGTCAGCGACGCGCGGCGGTGAGCCGCAGCACGGGTCCGGCGCCGAGCTGCTCGGCGCCGCTGAACACGCTGCGCAGCACGGCGAAGTTCAGCGACAGCCGCCGCACGCCGAAGCCGCGCGCCGCGCCGACCATGCCGGCGACCATGAACTCGACGACGCCGTTGTCGGCGTCGGGGTCGCGCCGCATGAGGTCGAGCGACAGCCCGCGCCGGCCCCACGGCACGAACGACAGCAGGGCGCGCACCTCGACCCGACGCGTCGAGGGCGGTCGCCATCACGCAGCGCACGTCGGCCGGGTCGCCGAGCCGCCCGAGCGACATCGAGAAGCCGCGCTCCGGCTCGTCGCCCCGCCAGCGCTCGGCCAGCTCCTCGAGCATCGCCATCTCGTCGGCCGGGATCTCGCCGTGGCGGCGCACGACCATCCGGTAGCCGGCCCGCCGCACGCGCGACACCGCCTGGCGCACCGGCGCCATGTCGACCCCGTTGAGGCGGAACTCGTTGACGTCGAGCACCGCCTCGTCACCGAGGCTGACGATGCGCATCCCGGCCCGCCGATACGCCGTGGCCCCGCGCTCGCTGGCCCCGATCGCGGCCAGCGCCCAGCCGTACTCGCGCGCCTCGGCCATCCACGACGTCGATGGCCGCCGGCCACGAGCGTGGGTCGCCGATCGGGTCGGCGCTGGCCAGGCTGGTGCCGGCCTCGACGCGGTAGGTGACAGCGGCGCGACCGTCGGGCGCGAACAGGACCATCTTGTCCCGGCGGGTGGCGAAGTAGCCGAGCGAGTCGGCCTCGCCGTAGTCGCGCAGCAGCCGCCGCAGCGCCAGCTCGTCGTCGGGCTCGAGGTGGCGACCGGCGCGCGCCGAGCGCAGCAGCACGGCGAACGCCCACAGCAGGGCGATCGTCGACAGCGCGCCGATGACCCCGGCCACCCATGCCGTGCCGGTCCCCCGGTAGAAGGTCGAGTCGGTCTCCGGCTCGAGGCCGATCGCCGTGCGGATCGGCCACAGGATCTTGCGCCGCTGCCCGCCGAGCTGTTCGGGAACGCCTCGGTCAGCAGGATCCCGACGCCGGCCGAGATCGCCGACCCCGACCACCAGCGCGATCAGCGAGCCCGCTTCCACGAGCCGGGCGCCAGTCGAGCCGGGAACAGCGGCCGGATCCGCCACAGCACGACGATCATCACGAACGCCATCGCCACCGACACGACGAACACGACGTCCTCGGCGCGGTTGTCGACGCGCACGTCCGGGAGGGCCCGGACGTCCCACGCCCGCAGCACGGTGACGAACGCGGCCACGACGAGCCAGCCGACCTGGAACACCACGAGCACGAACCACAGGGCGGCCCGCTTGCGCACGGCCGAGCGCGCTGCCGACGACGAACAGCAGCGCGGCGGTGAACACGTTGCCGGCGACCGGGACGTTGAAGATGCCGAAGATCGCGCTGCCGACGTGTGCGACCGTCGACGACAGCGGCGTCAGCACCATCGCCACCAGGCACCAGACCGCGGCGAGCAGCACGAACCGCGGCAGCCACGTGGCCACGGCGTGACCCCATGCGGGCACGCGCTGCGGACGTCACCGCTGGTCACCGTCACGCCACCATCTTGCCCCGCCGGCGGCGCGGCAGGGCGGGCACGACCGCCTACGGTCCGGCCCGTGAAGTTCGGGTACCTGTCCATGAACCCCGCGGCCGGCATCCATCCGGCGACCCTCGCCATCGAGCTCGAGCAGCGCGGCTTCGATTCGCTGTGGGTCCCCGAGCACAGCCACATCCCGGTCTCGCGGCGCACGCCCTACCCCGCCGGCGGCGACCTGCCCAGCGGCTACTACAACATGATGAGCCCGCTGGTGTCGCTCGCCACGGCGGCGTCGGTCACCACCGACCTCGTGCTGGCGACGGGCATCACGCTGATCCTCGAGCACGACGTCCTCGACCTCGCGTGCCAGACCGCGACGCTCGACGTCCTCAGCGGCGGCCGGCTGCTGCTCGGCGTCGGCGTGGGCTGGAACGTCGAGGAGCTCGAGCACCACCGACGCGACGTGCCGTTCAACCGCCGCTACGCGGCCGGACGCGAGCGGATCGCCGCGCTGCGCGCCGCGTGGGCCGGCGGCGACGACGAGCCGGTGTCGTTCGCCGGCGAGTGGGACCGCTTCGAGCCGTCGATCGTCAACCCGAAGCCGCGCCGGGGCTCGATCCCGATCGCGATGGGCAACGCCGGGCCGCTCGGCATGCGCCACGCCGCCGAGTACGGCGACGAGTGGTGCCCGATCAACACGTCGCTGATCGGCGAGGACGGGCGGATCGACGTCGCCGGCCACATCAACCGGTTCCGCGAGCTGGCGTCCTCGTTCGATCGCGATCCCGACACGATCCCGATCAGCCTGCTCTGCTTCACGCGACCCAAGCCGCCGCGCTTGGAGGAGTACGCGACGCTCGGGCTGGCGCGGATCGTGCAGGCCGCGCCGACGCCGGAGGTGCAGCCGGAGGCCGACACCAGGCGGCTGCTCGACGAGCTGACGCCGATCGTCGCCGAGTGGTCAGGCGCCTGATCGCGGGGTGGACCTCGACGCGGCCAGCCTGATCGGTGCGGCGCTGGCCGTCGCGCTGGCGGCCACGGTGCAGCTGGCCGCCGGCTTCGGCTTCGGGCTCACCGCGGTGCCGTTGCTGTCGATCGCCGTCGGCGCCCACGACGCCGTCGTCATCGCCCTGTTCCTCGCCACGTTCACCAACGCGTTCCAGGCCTGGACCGGTCGCCGCGACACCGACCGCCCGGTGGCGGCGCGGTTGCTCGCCGGCGCGGCCGTCGGCCTCCCGATCGGCTTCCTCGTGTACCAGCTCGTCGACGACCGCACGCTGCGCGTCGTCATCGGCTGCTCGGTCGTGGTGGCCGTCATCGTGATCGCCCTCGGGCTCGACCTGCGCCACACCGGCCCCGGGCTCGACGCCGCCGGCGGCGTCCTCGCCGGTGCGTTGACGATGTCGTCGGGCGTCAACGGGCCACCGCTCGTGTTCGTGCTGCAGGCCCGGCAGTTCGATCAACACCGCTTCCGTGCCACCGTCACGACGGTCTTCGTCGCCCTCGACATCGTCGCCGTGGTGGTGTTCGCAGCGAGCGGCGACCTCGATGCCGACGTGCTGGTGACCGTGGCGGCCTCCGTGCCCGGCCTCGCCGTCGGCGCCGTCGCCGGCATCGCCGTGCGCCGCCACCTCGACCCGCGCCGCTTCCGCGTCCTCGTGCTCGTGCTGCTGGGTGTGGCCGCGGTGTCGACGCTGGTCAGCGCCGCTCGGGCGTGAGCACGGACCCCTGACGCGACCGAGTAGCAAGGGGACATGGAACTCGTCGACGCGATGCGGTCACAGCACGCCTGCCGCGCCTACCTGCCCGATCCGGTGCCGGTCGCCGTGTTGCGCCAGGCGATGGAGGCCGCCCGCTTCGGTCCGCAGGGCGGCAACCGCCAGCCGGTGCGCTTCCTGGTCGTCACCGACGAGGCCAAGCGGCGGCAACTCGCCGAGTGGTACCTCGTGCCGTGGAAGGCGTACGTCGAGGCAGCGCTCAGCGATCAGCACGCCATCGAGGCCGAGAGCGGCGACGAGAAGGCGACCCACGTGATGGCGAAGGACCCGGAGCGGGCGCTGCGGGCGGCGGACGACTTCGCCGACCACTTCGCCGAGCACCCGGCGATCATCGTCGCCCTCGCCAACCTCGCCGACACCCACCCCACCGACACCGACCTCGGCCGGCTGAGCATCGTCGGCGGGGCGTCGGTCTACCCCATCGTCCAGAACCTCTGCCTCGCCCTGCGCGACCAGGGCGTGGCCACGACGCTGACGACGCTGCTGTGCATGTACGAGCCGCAGGTCAAGGAGCTGCTCGGGATCCCCGCCGAGCTGTCGACGGCCGCCTTCATCGTCGCCGGCTACCCGGCGCAGCCGTTCCCGACGTCGCTCACCCGCCGCCCGGTCTCCGAGATCGCCTTCCTCGACGACTTCGACCATCCCCTGACGCCGAGATTGACAACGAACATATGTTCGCTATGCTGGCTCCATGTTGGCCAGCGACGTCGTCGAGGTGGTGCAGCAGATCGCTGCGACCGACCCGGCGACGTGCGATGCGGCCGAGCTCCGGTCGCTGGCCGAGGGCGTGCACCGGATGCGGTGCTGGCTCGACTCGGTTGAAGCGGCTGTGGTCGCCCGCTCGGGACAGCTCGCATCGGCGGGAGGTCGACGGTCGACACGTGACGCCGATGTGATCGCCGAGCGGGCCGCGGTGTGCACTGCGATGCCGCAGGTGCACGACGCGTTGGCCATGGGGACGTTGTCAGCAGGGCACGCCGACGCCATCGCTCGGGCGTCCAACCGCCTCGACGAACAGGAGAAGGTGGAGTTGGCGGCGCAGGCACCCACGTTGGTGGCCGACGCGGCGACGTCGTCGGTGGACGCGTTCGCTCGAAAGGTCCGCGACCTGGCTCGGCGCATCGCTCGCGACGAAGGCCTGCGCCACCACGAGAAGCTCCAGGCGCAGCGCACGGTGAAGCGGTGGATGGACCGCGAAGGCATGTGCCACACCCACATCAGCCTCGACCCCGAAGCCGACGCCCGATTCTCAGCAGCGTTCGATGCCGCATTGGCCGCCGAACGGGCCAAGGCGGATGACGGCCGGACGTTCGATCAGCTCAAGGCCGACGCGTTCGTGGCCATGGTCACCGCCACGCCGGTCCCCGGCGCACGACGCCACGCCGAGCTGCTCGTGCTGATCGATCTCGAGACGATGCGCAACGGGGTCCATGACACGAGCGTCTGCGAGACCTACGACGGTCACCCGCTCCCTCCGGCAACCGTCCGGCGGTTGGCATGCGAAGCGGACATCATCCCAGTCGTCTTGGACGGCGAGCGAAGAGTGGTCGATGTGGGCCGGGCGAAACGGCTGGCGAGCGCCGATCAACGACGAGCACTCCGCGCCATGCACCAGACCTGCGCGGCCCCCGACTGCCCCGTGCGGTTCGGTGACTGCGACATCCACCACCTCACCGAGTGGCGAGACGGCGGCATGACCAACCTCGAGAACCTGATCCCGCTCTGCAGCAAGCACCACCACCTCATCCACGAAGGCCAATGGCGACCACCAGCCCGAGCACCCGCGGCCTGAGTGAGCGGCCGGCGGCCGGCCAGCGGCCGCCGGGCTGGCCAGACCCGTCAACCGACCCAGCCCACCCCCATCTTCAAGAGCTCCTCGACAACCGAGACGCAGCGTCGGCCGTCGGCGTTCCCGCGGCGACGATCGACAACACCGCGGCGACGACGACAGGGCGGACATCCGACCCTGCCGGCGCGGCAACGATGGCGATGGCGGCCTACGCGCTGTAGCCGAGGATCGCCTTGGTCTCGAGGAACTCCTCCATGCCGAGCTCGCCCCACTCGCGCCCGTTGCCGGACTGCTTGTAGCCGCCGAAGGGCGCGTTGAGGTCGCCGGGCGCACCGTTGAGGTGGACGTTGCCGCTGCGGATCCGGCGAGCCATGGCCCGGGCCCGGTCGGCGTCGCCCGAGATGTACCCCGACAGGCCGTACGACGTGTCGTTGGCGATGCGAACGGCATCGTCGTCGTCCTCGTACGGGATCATGACCATCACCGGGCCGAAGATCTCCTCGCGGGCGATCGTCATGTCGTTGGTGACGTGGGAGAACACCGTCGGCTTCACGTAGTAGCCCTTGTCCAGCCCGTCGGGCAGGCCGGGACCGCCGACCTCGAGCGTGGCCCCCTCCTTCAGGCCCTGCTCGAGCAGGCCCTGGATCCGCTTGAACTGCACGTCGGACACGACGGGGCCGATCCGCGTCGTCTCGGCGTTCGGATCACCGACGACCACGTTGCGGGCGGTCTCGGCGGCGATCCTGGCCGCCTCGTCCATCAGCGCCGCCGGGACCAGCATCCGCGACGGCGCGTTGCAGGACTGCCCGCTGTTGTTGACCATCAGGTTCATGTCGCGGGTCACCACGGCCTGCAGGTCGGCGTCGTCGAGGATGATGTTGGCCGACTTCCCACCGAGCTCCTGGGCGACGCGCTTGACGGTCGCCGCCGCGTTCTTGGCGACCTCGACGCCGGCGCGGGTCGAGCCGGTGAACGACATCATGTCGACGTCGGGGTGCGCCGACAGCGCGGTGCCCACCGTGGGACCGTCGCCGTGCACGAGGTTGAACACACCAGCCGGCACACCGGCCTCCTCGAGCACCTCGGCGAAGATGATCGCGTTCAGCGGCGCCACCTCGGACGGCTTGAGGACCATCGTGCACCCGGCCGCGAGCGCCGGGGCGACCTTGCACGCGATCTGGTTGATCGGCCAGTTCCACGGGGTGATCAGCCCGCACACGCCGACCGGCTCGCGCACGAGCAGCGTCGTGCCCATCTCCTTCTCGAACTCGAACTCCGAGAGCACGCGCCGCGCGGTCATGAAGTGCCCGATGCCGGCACCGGCCTGCGCCCGCAGCGCCATCGACAGCGGCGCACCCATCTCCTGCGAGATCGTCTCGCCGATCTCGCTCATCCGGCGCTGATAGACCTCGATGATCGTGTCGAGGAGGGCCAGGCGCTCCTCGACGGACGTCTGCGACCAGCTGTCGAACGCCCCCTTGGCGGCGGCGACCGCCGCATCGACGTCCGCCTGGCCACCGAGGGCGATGGTCGCGATGACCTCTTCCGTCGCCGGGTTGACGACGTCGAGCGTCGCATCGGTCGCCGGCTCGACCCATTGGCCGCCGATGTAGAACTGCCGAGTGTGCTCCATGGCGAGGACACTAGGCGATTGGTCATTGCCTGACTATTGTCGGGGGCCCGATCATTCCTCGGCGCGCAGGAGGCCGCTGCGCACGGCGGCGTCCGGGTCGCTCCAGACCGCCATCGCGGTGTTCATCGAGAGGAAGCCGAGCCGCCGGTAGAACGCCTCGGTGCCCGGGTTGGCGTACAGGATGACCTTGCGATGGCCTGACGCGGCGTCGAGCAGTCGGCGGATCAGGGCCTGTCCGAGGCCCTCGCCCTGGTGCTCGGGGTGAACGGCGACATCGGCGATGTAGGCGCAGTCGAGGCCATCGGCCAGCGCTCGACCGGCGCCCACCAGGCGGTCGTCGGCGTAGACGAAGCACACGAACATGCTGTTGGCGAACACGGTGCGCAGCGCGGCCGGCGGCTTCTCGCCGAGCGGCGCGATCCGATAGAGCGCCGACAGCTCGTCCCAGTCGACCTCGCTGGTGTCATCGATCCACTGGTACCGCTCCATGGCCCGGCCTCCTCTCACACCGTCGCGAGGAGGATGTCTTCGCCGCTCGAGGGGCGAAGTCCATCGGTGCGGCCGGCGAAGTAGCGGTCGACGAGCGTTCGCGACGAGATGATCCGGGCCTCGGGGAAGCCGGCCTCGCGGGCAAGGCTGCGCATCTCCTCGGGCTCGAAGAAGCTGACGAACGGCGTGCCCGAGGCGCGCGCTCCACGCGTGCTCGCCTCGAGGCCGGGTCGATCGGCCTCGTCGACGAGGTCCGCCGGGAGCAGGAACGTCATGGCGACGGTCGATCCGGTGGCCAGCGCGGCGAGCTGGCCGAGCGTGGCCCGGGTGGCGTCCTTCGTGAGGTACATCGTGACGCCGGCGCACGACACGACCGCCGGGCGATCGGCGGCGAAACCGGCCGCGGCGAGGCCGTCCCACCAGCTCGACCCGGTCTCGAAGTCGACCGGCACGAGCCGCAGCCACTCGGGGATCCCATGGCCGAGCTCGGTGAGCCGGCGGGCCTTCCAGTCCAGGGTCTCCGGCTGGTCGATCTCGAAGATCCGCAGGTCCTCGCCGAGCTCGGCGTGGCGCTGGGCGAACGTGTCGAGACCGGCACCGAGGATGACGTACTGGGTGACCCCGGCCGCGACGTGCTCGGCGACGAGGTCGTCGAAGAAGCGGGCGCGGGCGACGATCGCGGCGCGGATGCCACGGGTGCCGACGGGGTCCATGTCCGGGCGGTCCCGCCACGTGTCGGGCGGCGCGACCAGCTCCAGGCCGACCCGGTCGTCCAGCACGTGCGGCGCGGCATCGACCTCGCCGTGCAACGCCCGCCACAGCGCGACCCGCACGGCCGTGCTGTCGGGAACGTCCGGCATCACGCGCCCTCGGGTGAGCAGGGCCGGTACAGCGTGTTCCAGACGATGCGGCCGTAGGCGCTGACGAGGCGGTCGAGCTCGGCATCGGACGCGCCGCGCACGAGCTGGTGCAGGCCGCGCTCGGCCATCCACGTCAGCCACGCCGCCGTCTCGGCCGGCAGCAGCGTCGGATCGACGAAGTCGGCTGCCTGGCCGCGGCGGATGTGGCTGCGGAGCCCGGCGGTGTTCTCCTCCATCATCGCCGTCACCATCTCACGCACCGACGGGTCGTACGCCGCGGTGTCGTAGAGGGCGGCCATCAGCGGCGTGTGCGGCCGGTAGGTGTCGACGATGCCCGCCAACGCGGCGCGGACGTCCTCGTAGGAGACGGGCGGGCGCAGTTGCCACCACGCGGGACGCGGCATCCCGCAGCTCGTCGGTGATCTCGGCGAACCACGCCCGCAGCAGGTCGCCCTTGTCGGCGAAGTACACGTAGTACGTCGAGCGGGCCATGCCGGCCTCGACGACCATCCGCTCGACGCTGATCTCGGTGAAGCTCTCACCGCTCGCGACGAGGCGCTCCACGGCCGCGAGCAGGCGAGCGCGTGCGTCGTCACGGCGCGCCTCGCGATCAGCGGGACGACGACGGGTGACGCTCGGCATCGAACCGAGCATACGCTCGGACAGGCTGTCCGGACACGCTGTGCTACGTTGCCCGGCCATGACGGTGACGACGTCGGCCGCGGCGAACGTCGACTGGGATGCGCTGATCCACGAGGACCGCGTGCACGGCTCGCTGTACACCGATCCCGCGGTGTGGGCGGCCGAGCTGGAGCAGATCTGGTACCGCACGTGGATCTTCGTCGGGCACGTCAGCGAGGTGCCCGAGCCGAACGACTACGTCCTCAAGTCGATCGGCCCGCAGCCGGTGATCATGACCCGCGACCGCGACGGCGAGATCCGGCTCCTGCTCAACCGGTGCAGCCACCGCGCCAACCAGGTCTGCGACTTCCAGCACGGGAACACGACCACGTTCCGCTGCCCGTACCACGGTTGGACGTTCTCCAACACGGGCGCGCTGCTCGGCTACCCGTTCAGCAGCGGCTACGGCGGACGCGACCGCAAGGCCGACCTCGGCCTGGCCGCCGTGCCGCGCGTCGCCGAGATCCACGGTTTCGTCTTCGGCTCCTTCGCCACCGACGGCCCGACCCTCGCCGATCACCTCGGTCCGGCGGCGACGGCGTTCGACCGGCTGACGCGCCTGTCGCCGACCGGGCGCATCGAGCTGACGTGTGGCTGGCTGCAGCACGAGGTGCGGGCCAACTGGAAGATGCTGCTCGAGAACGAGACCGACGGCTACCACCCGCAGTTCGTGCACAGCTCGATCTTCGGGGTCGCCGACAGCGGGATCGGCGACCTGTACGGCGAGCGGTCGGCGGCCGTCGTGCGCGACCTCGGCAACGGGCACACCGAGGACGACCTGCGCCCGGAGTTCCGGCGGATCGGTGAGCCGCTGGGTTGGTTCGGCACTCGGCCGGAGCGGGTCCCCGACTACGTCCGGGCGATGCGCGACGCGTACGGGGACGCTGCCGACGAGATCCTCATCGACGGGTCGCCACACGTCATGATCTTCCCGAACCTCTTCATCGCCGAGATCCAGCTGTTCGTCTTGCAACCACGTGCCGTCGACGCACCGTGCAGCACGTCACGGCGATCCAGATCCCCGGTTGCGATGACATCAACCGCCGGATGTTGCAGCAGACCATCGGGTCGGTCGGACCGGCCGGCTTCCTGCTCGCCGACGACTCCGACATGTACGAGCGCAACCAGCGCGGCGTGCAGTCGCGGGCGCCGGAGTGGCTGGTGCTCGAGCGCGGGCAGCACCGCGAGCGGCTCGACGCCGACGGGTTCACCGTCGCCGACGTCACCGACGAGCTCGCCCAGCGCGCCATCTGGCGTCACTACAAGCAGCTGATGACGGCGGGCTGATCGACGACCGACGTCGAGCAGTTCCTCTACCGCGAAGCCAGGTTGTGCGACGAGCACCGCTTCGGCGAGTGGGAGTCGCTGTGGACCGACGACGGGATCTACTGGGTCCCGGCGAACGGCGACGCCACCGACCCGACGCGCCAGATCTCGGTGCTGTTCGACAACCGCTCCCGGATCGCGCACGCGCGTACGGCAGCTGGAGTCCGGCAAGCGCCACGCCCAGTCCCCTCCGTCGCGGCTCGCTCGTCTCGTCGGCAACGTCGAGGTGGTGGCCGACGACGGGGACGAGCTCACGGTGGCGTCGGTGTTCACGATCCACGAGTCGCGCAGCCGCGGCACCACCGTGTGGGCGGGCCGCTATGAGCACGTGCTGCGGCGGACGCCGAGCGGCCTGCGGATGGCCCGCAAGACGGCCCGCCTCGTCGACAACGACTGCCCCCTCCCGACCCTGGCGTTCCTCATCTGATGGACGCCACCCCGACCACGCGAACAGGTGTGCTGATGGACCTCGGACTCACAGATCAGATCGCCGTCGTGACCGGCGGCGCGTCGAACATCGGGCGCGCCATCAGCCACGTCCTCGCCAGCGAGGGCGCCACCGTCGCGATCCTCGACCGCGACGAGGAGATGGCCGCCCACACGGCCGACGAGATCACCACTGCGGGCGGCACCGCGGTCGTGTACGCCGTCGACCTCACCGACACGGCCGCGACCGAGGCGGCCGCGACGGCGATCGGCACCGACATGGGCCCGATCGCCGTCCTCGTCAACAACGTCGGCTGGAACGGTCCGGCCGGCTTCTTCCTCGACCTGCCACCGGAGCGATGGGAGCGCGCGTGGCAGCTCAACATGCTGCCGACGTTCAACGCCACCCGCGCCGTGCTGGCCGGGATGGTCGAGCGGCGTCGCGGTGCCATCGTGTCGATCGCCAGCGACGCCGGTTTCGGCGAGGTCCGCATGGGTGACTACGGGCCGATGAAGGCCGGCGTGATGGCGTTCACGCGGATCATCGCCAAGGAGTACGGCCGCTACGGGGTGCGCGCCAACACGGTGTGCCCCGGCCTCGTCATCCCCGAGCCGGACGACATCGGTGCCGGCAGCCTGTGGCAGGCCGACATCGGCTTCGGCGAGAAGCAGATCGCCGACATGGAGAAGGCGACCCCGCTCCGGCGCCGCCCCGAGGCGGTCGACATCGCCAACGCGGTCGCCTGGCTGGCCTCGGAGCCGGCCCGCATGCTGACCGGCCAGGTGGTCAGCGTCTCGGGCGGGTTCAACATGCCCCGCTGACCCGAGGGGACGAGCCGGGCCCCCGATGCGTGCGACTCGCGACACCGCTGGCAAGCTCGGCGCATGGGACATCGCCGATGAACCACGTGCTCGCCCTCGCCGCTCGCGGCGTGCTCGGCGGGTACCTCGCGGTGCACGGCGCCCAGAAGCTGTTCGGGGTCTTCGACGGTCCCGGGCTCGCCAAGGCCGGCGCCGGGTTCGAGCACCTGGGCCTGACACCGGGCAAGCCGATGGCCGCCCTCGCCGGCGGCTCCGAGCTCGTCGGCGGAGCCCTGATCGCCGCCGGCGCGCTGCACCCACTCGGTCCGATCGCGGCGAGCGGCACGATGATCGTCGCCACGGTGGTCCACGCCCCGAACGGCCCGCTCAGCCAGAAGGGCGGCTATGAGCTCGCCGCCACGAACCTCGGGTTCGCCCTCCTCCTCGCCGCCCTCGGCCCGGGCCGCCACGCCATCGGCGGCCACCTCCCGGCAAAGGCGACGGCCGTCGTCGCCGTCGTCGCCGCCGGGCTGACCGGGATGTCCGTCGTCAAGGTGCTGCGCAAGCGGCGTCAGCCGGCAGCCGCCACCACGGCCGCGCCGGCCCCCGCCGCCGCCGGCTGAGATCTCACGACCGCCCGCCCGGGGTCTCGGCGCCGAGCAGCGTGGCGCCGGCGGTCTGGAACTGGACGGCCTGCCCGGCGGCGTGCTGCACGGCGGTGTGGGCGTCGCGGAGGATGCGCTCGAGTCGGTTGCCGGTGGAGATGGCGTTGGTGCCGGCGGCGTGGAAGCACATGTCGGCGACTCGAACGGCCTCGTTCAACGCGTGGGTGACCGCCACCTGGGCTCGCGCGACGGTCCGGGCCACGTCGCCGCTGTCGGTGGTGACGGCCTCCATGGCGGCATCGAAGGCGGCGACCGCGAACGCGCGGCACGCGCCGGTGATGGCCTCGGCGCGACCGATGACCTCTTGGACCGGCGGCCGGAACCGCATCGGGACGGGCGACGTCGTCGTCGCCCGTCCGCCGAGCTCGGTCAGGGCGTCGACCGCGCCCTGGGCGAGACCGACGGCCACGCCCGCCGTGGGGGCCCACGCCGCCGTCATCCCGAGGCGCGGGTCGTAGACGCCGTGGTAGCGACCCTTGATCCACTGGCCGAACGCGGCGCGCTCCGTCGGGACGAACACGTCGTCGATGACGAAGTCGTTGCTCCCGGTGCCCTTCATGCCGACGACGTCCCAGTTGTCCACGATGGCGCCGTCCTCGACGGGGAAGAACATCGATCGCGACGAACGCTCGGCGCTGCCGGGCTTGTCGATGACGCACGTGCCGAGGTACCAGTTGGCGTGGCAGATGCCGGAGGCGTAGTCCCAGTGGCCGCCGGCGCGGAAACCTCCCGGAACGGCCTCGGCGTGGCCGAGCGGGCGGGCTGATCCGGCGAAGTGCAGCGATCCGCTGCGCTCCACCATCGCCGCCAGCCCGGCCGGGTCGATCCACGCCGCGAACGTCGTGACGGCGGCGGACACCTGGGCGCACCACCCGGCCGAGCCGTCGTGGCGGGCCAGCGCCTCGCCGATGTGGAACGCGGCGATCGGGTGGACCTCGGGGCCGCCGACCTCCCTCGGCACGTACATCTCGAAGACGCGAGCGTCGCGCAGCTGCGTGACGAGCGGCTCAGGAAGGCGCCGATCCAGTTCGATCTGGCTGGCGGCAGCCGCGATCGCCGGTCCGAGGTCGCGAGCCGCATCGATCATCGCCACGTCGGTGGCCGTGAGGGGCGGCATGGCGCCACGGTAGGCGCCGACCGCTGATGCCATGAGGTCGTGATCGCGGCGGCGCTGTGTGATGCTCGGTGCGATGCCCTCGGCGCCCATCGTCGTCGGCGCGCTGCGCCAGCCGGGGCAGGACCGAGTCGCCTCGTGGGTCGACCGTCACCGCCGACTGACGGCCTGGGTGTACGGGACGGCGGGGGCGTTCCTCGTGCCGTGGATCGTGGCCTTGGCTGCCGTCCAGCCGCGGACCGGGATCGCCCACCGGGTGCGCGGGCTCGCCATCGCGTCCATGGTCGTCACCGCGGCGATGCTGCTCGTCGCCGCGACGAACGTGCAGCGGCGCCGCGGGCTCGCCGCGCTCGGCGGCGACGAGCGCGTGCACGCTGGCCCTCATCACGGGGTGGTTCCACGTCCTGACGCTGCAGCTCGGCAGCGATCGTGTGCGGCCGGTGCTCGCTGGTGTCGCCGTGGTCATCGTCGTCGGTGTCGGGGTGTGGGCCGTCACGTCGCTGCGCCGGAACACCGCGAGTCGGTTCCTGCAGATCGCCCTCGTCGGCGCGGCGATCGCCTGTGTGCTGCCGATCGGCCGGGCCTTCGCGGTCACGCCGGTCGTCGCATCGGTCGGTCACCTCAAGGCGGCGTGGGTCGGGCTCGACGTCGCCGAGCTGACCGCCTTGATCGCCACGTCGATCGCTGTGTCGCGCCGGCGCGGCTGGCTGGTCGTCGCGGGCGCCGTGGCCGGCACCCTGCTGCTGTTCGACGCCGTGGTCAACGTCGCCACCACCACCGGCGCCGCCCAGCTGAGCGCGCTCGCGATGTGCTTCGCCGAGCTCCCGCTCGGCATCGGCGCGCTGCTGCTCGCGTGGTCGACGGCGGATCGACCGGCGCGCTGACGCGGCGCGTTCAGGCCTGACCGGTGGCGGCCAGGTTGGCGGGGCACTCGCCGGCTGGCCGTCCGCAACGGTCCTGATCGCACAGCCGGCACATCCAGCCGCCGGCTGGGACGTCACCGCGGGATCGGCGGTCGAGGCGATGCCGGACATCGGCCTGGAGGAGCGCGGCGGCGATCGACTCGAGGTGCGCTCGATCGGCGGCGGAGAGGGGTTGCAGCAGCCGTTCGAGGGCGGCCTCGCGTGCGGCGAGCACGGCGCGCGCCACGCGACGGCCGCGCCGCGTGAGCGCCACCACCACGGTGCGGCGATCGGGACCGGGACGGCGCTCCGCCAGGTCGGCGGCGACCAACCGGTCGACGAGCCGGACCCCGCCCGACGGCGTCAGCCCGACGATCCGTCGCAACTCGTCGATCGAGCGGCCGGCGTCGTGCTGGAGCAGGCTGGCCAGCGCCGCCGGCGCGGCATCGCTGAGCCCGGCGGCCCCTTCCGTGGCCTCGCGGACGGCGTCGACCGCCACGAGCGAGAGGGCCCCGAGGAGCGTGGCGACACGGTCGGTGGAGGACACGTCACCGTTGTACCCAGGTTCGGGACGATCACGCGTCGGGTACATGTGACTCGATCACATGTTGTGCGGCGCGAGGCGCCGAGGAGGATGACGATGACGACGGTGCAGGCAACGTTCGAGGTGACCGGGTGGGACGAGCACCAGTTCGATCGACACGCCGAGACGGCCAAGCTCACTCGAGCCAAGGTCGACAAGGCGTACACCGGTGACGTCTCCGGTTCGTCGGTCACCCAGTGGCTGATGGCGTACCACGACGACGGCACGGCGACGTTCGTCGGTGTCGAACGGATCCAGGCGACGATCGGAGACCGCAACGGCACGATCGTGCTGCGCCACGTCGGCACGTTCGCCGACGGCGCCGCCCGCGCCGACCTCGTCGTCGTGGCCGGTTCGGGCTCCGGCGACTTCGCCGGCGTCTCCGGCAACGGCGACCTCGTCGCTGACCCCGCCGGCCGGATCAGCCTCGAGCTCACCGGCTGAGTCAGCTCGCGGTGCCGACCGGTTGCCGTGGGCCGTGACGGCGGTCATCGAGGTTGTGGCAGCGGCTGGCGATGTCGCTGCCGGTCTCGTCGTGCGCGCTGAGCCGGCCGTCGGCCCAGACGATGCCGTCGTCGCACGTGCACTCGACATCGCCACCCCGGAACTGCTCGTCGTACAGGCGGCGGTAGGCGCCGTCGGCGGCGAGCAGTTGCAGGTGGTTGCCGGACTCGACGATGCGGCCGTGCTCGATGACGTGGATCACGTCGGCGGACTCGATCGTCGAGAGGCGGTGGGCGATGGCGACCGTCGTGCGGCCGGCGACGAGGTCGCCGAGGGCCGCTTGGATGCGCCGCTCCGAGGCCGAGTCGAGCGAGGCTGTGGCCTCGTCGAGGAGGAGCACGTGGGCGTCGTGCAGGAGGGCGCGGGCGATGGCGACGCGCTGGCGCTCACCGCCGGACAGCTGGAAGCCGCGCTCGCCGATGACGGTGTCGTAGCCATCGGGCAGCTCGGTGATCCGATCGTGGATCGCGGCGGCCCGCGCCGCGGCCTCGATCTCCCCGTCCGTCGCGTCCGGGCGGCCATAGGCGATGTTGGCGCGCAGCGTGTCGGCGAACAGGTAGTTGTCCTGGGTGACCACCCCGACGGCGCCGGCGAGGCTGCGGAACGAGAGGTCGCGCAGATCCGTGCCGTCGAGGAGGACGCGACCACCGTCCGGGTCGTACAGCCGGGCGAGCAGGCTGAGGATCGTCGACTTGCCGGCGCCGGACGGGCCGACCAGCGCCACGAGCTGGCCTGGTTCGGCGCGCAACGACAGCCCTTCGACGATGGGGTGCTCCGGGTCGTAGCCGAACGTGACGTCGTCGAACACCACCAGTCCCGCGACCTCGGACGCGTCCACCTCGACCGGCTGGACCGCCTCCACGATGTCGGGCTCCACGTCGAGGTACCGGAAGATGCGCCGGAACAGCGCGCGCGACGACTGCAGCTCGACGGTCGTCTCGAGCAGGCGGGCCACGGGGAAGAACAGCCGGTTCTGCAGCGTCGTGAAGGCGACGATGGTGCCCGCCGAGATGGCGACGCCGCCGTTGATGAGCAGACCGCAGACGAGGTAGGCGATCACCGGGATGACACCGAGGAACGTCTGCACGACCGAGAAGAACGCCTGGCCGATCGCCTGCTGGCGGGTGGTGGCGTCGGCGAGGCGGGCGTTGGCCGACCGGAAGCGATCGATCTCGTGGTCCTGGCGGCCGAACAGCTTGGCCAGCGTGACCCCGGAGACCGACAGCGCCTCCTGGGTGATGATCATCATGTCGCCCGTCGCTCGTTGGGTCTGGCCGGTGTAGACCTCCCGACGCCTGCCGACCATCCGGGTGGCGAGGACGAAGAACGGCACGCTGACCAGCGTCACCACGGTGAGCTGCCACGACAGCACGAGCATGGCGATGACGGCGCCGGCCAGCGTCACGACGTTGGCCAGGATCGAGGACAACGTCGTCGTCACCGCCGTCTGCACGCCGCCGACATCCGACGACAGCCGGGTCTGGAGGTCGCCCGTCCGGGTCGTGCCGAAGAACCGCAAGGACAGGCCCTCGAGGTGGCCGAACACGGTGTTGCGCAGGTCCCGTAGGACGCCTTGGCCGAGCGAGTTCGTGAGCACCGTCTGCACGACCCCGAGCACCCCGCCGAGCAGCGCGACGACGAGCATGACGATCGTCAGCGTCCACAGCAGCGGCAGGTCCGGGCCACCGTCGACGAACAGGGCGTCGTCGAAGACGTGTTGGATCAACAACGGGTTGACGACCCCGAGCAGCGACGTGACCAGCACCAGCGCGACCACGACGGCCACCCGTCCCGCGATGCCGACCGAACAGGCCGATCACGCGGCCCCACGAGAACCCGCCCTGCTCAGCGTCGTCGGCGACCGTCGTCATCGAGTCAACCTACGGGTCGGGCACGGGTCTGGAGCCGGGTGCGAGGATCGAACTCGCGACCTCATGATTACAAGTCAAGTGCTCTACCAACTGAGCTAACCCGGCGCGGGCGACCACGGTACTGCGGCCTCCCGGCGCGCTGCGCCGGCGTCAGTCCTCGGCGGGGAGGGGATGCACCAGCGGCGCCGGCGCGGTGGCGGTGCACGTTGCGCAGGCCGAGCAGGAAGATGCCGGCGAAGGCGATCAGCGCGTACAGCAGCAGGCCCTGGGCGAACGGCGCGACCGTGCCGTCGAAGCGGGCGTCGACGACCGAGCCGAGCAGCGAACCGCCGGCCGTCGACACCGTGCCGAGCAGGGCGGCGGCGGTGCCGGCGACGTGGGGCAGCGGCAGCATCGCGGCGGTGTTGCTGTTCGGCATCAGGATGGCCACGACCGGCAGCAGCAGGGCGATCGACAGGCCGAACAGCAGCAGCGGCGGCTCCCCCGAGAACACGAGGGCGATGATCGCCATCACGGCGGCGGCGGCGACGAGGGCGAAGGCGGCGCCGCGGAGCATCCGGAACAGCCCGACCCGCTCGACGAGCCGGGCGTTGGTGAACGAACCGGCGGCGAGGAAGAGGGCGAGGACACCGAAGATGATCGGGAACTGGTCCTTGCGGTCGAACACCTCGTCGACGATCAGCTCCGAGCTGGCGATGTAGGCCGACATGATCCCGAACAGGCACGTCAGGGCGATGGCGAAGCCGACGGTCTGCGGCGTGCGCACGACCTCGGCCACGGCGGCCCGCAACGCGCCGCGCTCCGGCGGTCGACGGCGTTCGGGCGGCAGCGTCTCGGGCAGCCGTCGCGCCCAGCAGCCGACGCCGATCGGCCGCCAGCGCGGGGATCCAGAACAACGTGCGCCACGGCGCGAACGACAGCACGATCGACCCGAGGCCGGGCGCCAGCACCGGCACCAGCACGAAGGTGGCCATGATGTGCGACATCGTGCGGGCCATCCGATCGCCGGAGAACCGGTCGCGGACCATCGCCAGGGCCAGCGAGCGGGGGCCGGCGGCCCCCAGGCCCCACAGCACCCGGGCACACGATCAGCGTCCCCAGCGACGGCGCCACGGCGCACAGCGCGGCGCCGAGCGTCATGATCGCCGAGCCCGGCGTAGAGCAGCGGCTTGCGGCCGTAGCCGATCCGACAGCGGCCCGTAGACGAGCTGGCCGGCGGCCAGCCCGAGGAAGAAGGCGGTGATGATCCACGACGTCTGGGTCGAGTCGGCGGCCAGCCCGAAGTCGGCCCGGGCGTCCGGGAACGCCGGCAGCATCAGGTCGATCGACAGCGCCACCATCCCCATGCAGCTCGCCATCAGCCCGACGAACTCGCGCGGCGAGAGGTCGGACCGGCGGACGCCGGGGGTGCTGCCACCAGCTCACGGTACTTCGCACGCGGTCGCGAGAAACTTTTCGGAACGGCCCAATCTGCGCCGCCCATGGGTCCGAATCACACGTACAGGGCGGCGGTGGGTCGTCGGCCCCGACTACTGAGTCGTAGACGGCCCAGACATCCCGGTGGCCGGATCCCATCTCCGAGGCGGGTTGGTGGGGTCCGGCCGCCTGTCTGCTGTCGGCCCACGGTCAGACGTGATCAGGGGCGGTGCCGAGCCACCTCGTAGGTCGCCAGGGCGGCGGCGGCGGCGACGTTCAACGAGCCGATCCGGCCCCGCATCGGGATCCCGACCAGCAGGTCACAGCGCTCCCGCACCAGCCGTGACAGGCCGGCGCCCTCGGCGCCGAGGACGAGGCAGATGCCCTCGACGGCCAGGTCACCGATGTCGAACAGCGACCGCTCGGCGGCATCGTCCAGCCCGACCACCCAGATCCCCAGGTCGCGCAGCCGGGACAGGGTCGCCGGCAGCCCCGGGACGAGGGCGATCGGGACGTGCTCGACGGCGCCGGCCGACGCCTTGGCGACGGTCGGCGTCACGTGCACGGCGCGATGCCGGGGCAGCAGGATCCCGTGCACGCCGGCGCCCTCGGCACTGCGGACGATCGCCCCGAGGTTGCCCGGGTCGGTGACCCCGTCGATGGCGACGAGGAACGGCGGCCGCCCCGGCCGGCGGGCCACGAGATCGGCGAGCTCGGCCTCCGGGATCGGGTTGGCGAAGGCGATGACGCCCTGCGGCGCCTCGCTGCGGGCCCGGTGATCGAGCTTGGTGCGGGCGACGTGGGCCACGGCCACCCGATTGGCCTTGGCCAGGGCGACGATGTCGGCGACGCCGTCGTCGGGCGTGCCGTCGGCGCCGATCAGCTCGGTCGACAGCCAGATCTCCTGGACCCGCCGACGCCCGGCGATCAGCAGCTCGCGAACGGCCTGGCGGCCCTCGACCTGCTCGCCCCCGAGGCCCTTGGCCCCGCGCGTCGCAGGATGCGGGTCACCGTCGCCGCGGCGGATCGGCCCGGTGCGCCCGGCGCCGTGGCTGCGCGGCGCCGGCCCCTTGGACATCGGGTTGCGCCGCGGCGTGGACCGGGCGCCGGTTGCCGGTCGCGGGGCGGCCTTGCGTGGCGCGGCCTTGCGCGGCGCAGCCTTGCGCGGGCGCGCCACGGCCGGCGCTCTGGCCCCCACGGCTGCCGGCCGCCTCCGGCGCCACCGCTCGGTGGACGGCGGGCCGGGCTCACGTCGAACCCCGGACGAGCACGGCGACGGCGAACACGGCCACACCTTCTCCTCGCCCGAGCGCGCCGAGCTGTTCGGGGCGGCGTCCCTTGACGCTCACCGGCGCCCCGACGGCTGCAGCCAGCCGGGCTTCCATCTCATCGCGCATGGGCGCCAGTTTGGGCTGCTCGCAGATCACGGAGCAATCGGCGTTGCCGATCGACCACCCCGCCTCGATCACCTCGACGGCGACCTGGCGCAGCAGCTCGATCGAGTCGGCCCCGGCGAACGCCGGATCGGTGTCCGGGAAGTGCTGGCCGATGTCGCCGAGCCCGGCCGCGCCGAGCAGGGCCTCGGCGACGGCGTGGGCGACCGCGTCGCCGTCGCTGTGCCCGACCAGTCCGGGCAGCCCGGCGAACGTGCAGCCGCCGAGGACCAGGGGGCGCGTCGGGTCGGCGCCGCTGCGGTGCACGTCGAAGCCCTGTCCGACCCTGATCTCGAGGCTCACGCGTGGGCGCTCCGGGCCAACCACTCGCGAGCGCGAGCGAGGTCCTCGGGCGTCGTGATCTTGTCGTTCCACGCCTCGCCGGGCACCGTGATCACGCGACCGCCGACGCGCTCGACGAGCGATGCGTCGTCGGTGCCGTCCAGCCCGGTGGCGTGGGCCCGCCGCAGCACCGTGGCGCGGAAGCCCTGCGGCGTCTGCACGGCCACGAGGCGCTCTCGGGGTGGGGTGTCGACGACGGCGCCGTCGTCGTCGACGAGCTTGATCGTGTCGGTCACCGGGACGGCCGGGACGACCCCGTCGTTGCCGGCGGCCACCGCGTCCACCACGCGCCGGAACAGCTCGGCGGTCGCCAGCGGCCGGGCGGCGTCGTGCACGCACACGATCGTCGCCGCCGCCGGGACCGCCGCGAGGCCGTTGCGCACCGACTCGGCGCGCGTCGATCCGCCAGCCACGCCGCCCTCGGTCACGGCCACCTCAGCGGGCACCACGACGACGACACCGTCACTCGCCTGGCGCGCCGTGGCGACCGCCAGATCGAGCACACGGCCGGGGCCCAGTCGTTCGAATTGCTTGGCGCCGCCATACCGACGACCCCCGCCACCAGCCACGATGATGGTCCAGACGACCTCGCCTGCGACCGCTGTCACACGGGCAGGGTAGTAGGTTGCCGGGATCATGGCGCATGATCACGCGGCGTATCGGGACATCCTCGCCGGTACCGACTTCTTCGCCGACGCGGACGGCAGCATCCTCGACCAGTTGGCCGCCGTCGGCTCCGAGCTGCAGCTGGTGCGCGGCGACATCCTCTTCGAGGAGGGCGATCCGCCGGACTCGCTGTACGTCGTGACACGCGGTCGCATCGCCATCGCCATCGCCAACCCGATCGACCGGCGCGAGAGCGTCGTCGCGCTGATGGAGCCGGGCGACCTGTTCGGTGACCTCGGCATGCTCGACGATCGGCCGCGCTCGGCGATGGCCCGGGCGCTCGAGCCGTCCGGGGTCCTGGCCGTGCCGTACGAGCCGGTGCTCAAGATGTTCGACCAGCAGCCGCGCCTGTTGTGGAACGTGACCCGGATGCTGGCGCAGCGGCTGCGGGCGATGGACGAGGCGCTCGCCGACTCGGTGTTCCTCGACGTCACCGGGCGCACCGCCAAGCGCCTCTTGGAGCTGGCCGACGGCAGCGACCAGTTCACGCTGCCGGTGACCCAGGAGGAGCTGGCCGGCATGGTCGGCGCGTCGCGCGAGCGGGTCAACAAGGCGATCGCCAGCTTCATCCGCCTCGGCTGGCTCGAGCAGCGCGACCGCCAGTACTCGATCACCCAGCGCGAACGCCTCGAGCTCCGCGCCCGCTAGCCCAGAGCGGACAGGACCCACTGCGGCACGCGCTCGGCGCGTACCTCAGGGTCGAGGTACACGCTGAGCTTGCGAGGGCTGGGTCCTGGTCGCTCTCAGCCGAGGGAGTCGAGGTACTCCTTGGCGACGACGTCAGGCGCTGCTGCGTCGACCTCGATCTTGACCATCAGGGCCGTGAGCTTCTCGGTGTCGAGGCCCTTGCTGATGTCGTCCAGGGTCGACTCCAGCTCCGGCGTCACGACCTCCTTGCGGACGAGCGGCAGCACGGCCTCGTTGGGCACCGTGTTCTTGTCGTCCACCAGGGCGACGAACCCCTCGGTCGCGATCGCCGAGGAGGTCGACAGCAGGTTGCCGCAGTCGATCTGGCCGGCCTTCAGGGCGTCGAGGATGGCCGAGAACTGCAGCGGCACGAACGACTTGAAGTCGGCGCCGTAGATCTCCTTGAAGCCGACGAGGCCGAACGGCGAGCGGGTCTCGAACTCGGGCGGCGCGCCGATGGTGATGTCCTTGGACGCCTTGCCCAGCGAGGAGAGGTCGGTGAGGTTGTACTTCTTCGCCGCGTCGGCGGTGCACCCGATGACGTCCTTGTCCTCGGCCGTCGACGGCGTGAGCACCTCGAGCGTGTCCGGCAGCGCCGTGCCGAGCTCGGCGACCTGCTCCTCGACGTTGGTGGCCGTCGGCTTGGCGTTCGGATCCTTGAGCCGCAGCACGAACGAGAGCAGCGAGTTGGTGTACTCGGGCACGAGATCGATCTCGCCGCTCTCGAGCGCCTTGTAGTACACCTCGCGAGCGCCGATGGCGAGCTGGTAGTCGACGTCGAAGCCGGCCTTGGCGAGGGCCTGGCCGTAGATCTGGGCGAGCAGCTGGTTCTCCGGGAAGTCGGCCGAGCCGACGATGATCTTGCCGCCGGCGCCGCCGCTGGTCGGCGTGGAGGCGCTCGACGCGGTCGTCGGCGCAGCTCCGCCCACGGTCGTGACCGCGGCGGCCGTGGTGGCCGAGCTGTCGTCGTCGTCGCCGCATGCGGCGGCGAGCACGAGCAAGGGCGCGAGCAGGAGCGGGATGGTGCGTCGGATGTTCACGTGTGGCCCTCCTTGGGGGTCAGGCGGGAGATGCGTAATCGGATGGTCGTCGCCCGCGTCGATCACCTGTACGACGAATGTCACGGGGTCGCCTGGTCGAACTGGGTCGGCAGCGTGCTCGGGACGGTGGCGGCCCGTCGCAACCGGCGCGGCGTGCGGGCCCGCACGCCCGGCGACACGACGATGCGCTGGAGCAGCGCGAACAGCGATTCGACGACGAGCACGAGGATGATGACGGCGATCGACGCCCCCGCCATCACGTCGTACTGCTGGGTCTGGCTGGCCGCGTAGATGAACACGCCGAGCGTCCCCAGGCCGACGAAGCCGGCGACGGTCGCGGTGGCGATCACCTGGTTGGCCGCCGAGCGCACCCCGGCGAGGATCAGCGGGAGGGCGTTGGGCACCTCGACGTGCCAGAGCGACTGCCAGCCGGTGAGCCCCATGCCACGCGCCGCGTCGCGCACCTCCTCGGGGACGCTGTCGATGCCGGCGACGGTGTTCAGCACGACCGGGGGGATCGCCAGCAGCACGAGGGCGCTGATCACCGGCCAGACCGACAGGGGCTGCCAGCGGAAGACGATCGTGACGATGCCGATGGTCGGGATCGCCCGCCAGATCCCGGCCACGTTGGCGGCGAGGAAGCGGCCGCGGCCGGTGTGTCCGATGGCGAGCCCGATCGGCAGGGCGATGGCGATCGCCGCCACCGTGGCGACGAGCGAGTACCAGAGGTGCTGCACCACGCGGTGGCCGATGCCGTTCTCACCCGGCCAGTTGTCGGGGTTGAACAGCCACTGCAACCCCTCCCAGATGACGCTCACACTGCGACCATCCGGGTGCGCCGGGACCACGGCGTCGCCGCCCGCCCGGCCGAGTAGATGAGGAGGTCGAAGACGAGGGCCAGGACCATCGTCGCGACGAGGGCGCTCCAGATCTCGATGTTGATCCTGCGCACGTAGCCGTCGGCGAACATGCGACCGAGTCCGCCGCGCCCGATGATGGCGCCGACGCTGATCAGCGACACGGTGCTGACGGTGGCCAGGCGCAGGCCGGCGACGATGCCGGGCAGGGCCAACGGGAGCTCGACGGCCCAGAAGCGCTTGAACGACCGGTAGCCCATCGCGTCGGCCGCGCGCAGCACCGGCTCGGGCACGGCGCGGATCCCCTCGACGATGTTGCGCACCAGGATCACGAGCGTGTACAGCGTCATCGCCACCACGATCGGCTTGTCGTTGGTGAAGCCGAGCGCCGGGCTGAGCAGCACGAACAGGGTGATCGCCGGGATCGCGTAGATGATGTTGGTCACGGTCAGCAGCACCGGATAGGTGGCCGGCCGCCGCACGGCGAGGTAGGCGAGCGGCAGGGCGAGGATCAGCCCGAAGACCACGGCGAGCACCGTGTAGCGGGCGTGCTGCAGCGTGTAGTACCAGATGACGTCCCAGTTGCCGGACACCTGGCGGCCGTTCCACAACGGCGCCGCGGCGAGGAACGTCACGCGACGTCCTCGCCGTGCGGGGCGTCCTCGTGGCGGGCGGCGTCGGGATCGGGCTCGCCGGCCTCGAACCGGGACTCGATGCGATAGCCGACCGCGACGCCGTCCTCGTACTCGATGGTGCGGCCGCCGAGGAAGTCGGCCACGAACTCGGATGCCGGGTTGGCGAGCAGCTCGGCGGGCGCGGCGAGCTGGGCGAGGCGACCGCCGGTCTCGAGCACGGCGATGCGGTCGCCGAGCACGATCGCCTCGTCGACGTCATGGGTCACGAACACCACCGTCTTGCCGAGGTCCCGTTGCAGCTTGGCGAACTCCCGCTGCAGCTGGGCCCGCACGATCGGATCGACGGCGCCGAAGGGCTCGTCCATCAGCAGCACCGGCGGGTCGGCGGCGAGCGCCCGGGCGACGCCGACGCGCTGCTGCTGGCCACCCGACAGCTGGGACGGGTAGCGATCGGCGAACGACTGGTCGAGCCCGACCAGGTCGAGCAGCTCGCGAGCACGCGCCTTGGCCCGCGCCTTGTCCCACCCGAGCAGGCGCGGGACGGTGGCCACGTTGGCGAGCACGGTGCGGTGCGGGAACAACCCGCTCTGCTGGATGACGTAGCCGATGCCGCGGCGCAGCTCGTGGGTCGGCATCGTCGTGACGTCGCGCCCGTCGATGATGATGCGCCCGCTGGACGGCTCGATGAGGCGGTTGATCATCCGCAGCGTCGTCGTCTTGCCGGAGCCCGAGCTGCCGACGAGGGCGACGATCTCGCCCGCGTCGATCGTCAGCGTCAGGTCGTCCACCGCCACCGTGCGGTCACCGTTGCGCCCGAAGGCCTTGGTGACATGATCGATCTCGATCATCGGGGAACCATAACCGTCCGGCCTCCGGTCGGCCCCGGCTCCGGGGCAGGCGTCATGGCAGGTCGAACGCCTGCGGTGGGCCACTGTTACCCGCTTCGTCCTCGCCGATCACACACAGGCGACCAGGAAGTTCGGCGGCGCCGACCTGCAGCGGGATGCGGCGGTAGATCGCGTAGCCGTCGAGCGAGGCGCAGTCGGTCGACGCGACGGGCCCTGCCTTGAGCTGGAACGAGGCGTACTCGGGCAGGTCGAAGATCGGCTCGACGCTCACACCGTCCTCGTCGGCGCGCCTGGACAGCCGGATCGGTCGGTCGGGCGGCGTGGCGTCGACCACCATGACGGCCGACCCGGCGTCGCCCGTGATCGGTCGCGCCGGCGCCGTCGAGCGCGGCGCCGCACAGCACGTAGACGCCCTCGGCCGGTGGGAGGTGCTCGTCGTAGCTGCTCGGCGACGCCACGGGCGCGTAGCCGGCGGCGTCCCGGCAGTCCGTCGAGGCGAGCGCGCCGGCCTTGGCGACGAGCCCGCCGTCGACCGGCGCGCCGATGCTGGCGTTCCACGTTCGCGCCGACCTGCACGGCCCGGTACGGCGCGGCGACGCCGACCGGCGTCTGCTCGGTCGGGCAGCCCGGCGCGTCGGCATCCCATGTCGGCGCGAAGCACGACGCCCACGCTCCGACGGGCATCGCGTACGTCCGATCCGGACGGCTGACGACGGCGTCGGCCGTGACCTCGCACGGCTGACCGAGCGAGCACGTCGACCCCGGCGCCGCCCCGATCGTCGTGGTGTTGACGATGCCGACGACGGTGGTCGCGTCGGCGCCGTCGAACACCGGCGAGCCCGAGCTGCCGGGCAGGATGCCGGCGCAGTCGCTCGACGTGGCGGCGTCCCAGATCCACTCCCACTCGACGAGCCGCGTCGCCGTACCGGCCGGTGCACGTCGCGCCACGCAGCACCCAGGCGGTGTCGTCGAGGCCGGCGACCGGGATCCCGACCGGCCGGATCGTCGCCCCGGCGGCCGGCGGCGCGGCGAGGCGGTAGGCGGCGAGGTCGGCGAGCTCGGTCCGGGTCGCCGCGAGCTCCAGCACGGCGACGTCGGTGCCGCGCATCGTGGCGTAGCGGACGCCGCGCACGGCGACGTCGCGATGGGCGGCTGGCGTGTCGGCGAAGCGGCGGAACGTGACCCGACCCTCGGCACCGACGCCGTCGCGGATCACCGTCTCGGCGTCGAAGATGCCGACGCAGTGGCCGTTCGTCATCGCGTACGCCGGGCCGTCGGTCGGGCCGGCGTCGAGGAGGAACGCCGTGCACGTCGTGCCGTACCCGTCGAGCTGGCCGACGCCACTGAACGCCTCGCTGCTGCCATCGGCGTTCGCCAGCGGCGGGCGCGGCACCGCGGGATCATTCGCGGGCGCAACGGTCGTCGGGCTGGCCGTCGGCCCGTCGTCGGTGCACGCCGTCAGCACCGTCAGGACGACGACGGCAACCGCGACGGCGCGGCGCACGGTCAGGCCCGGGCGAACGTGTCGAGCATCAACCCGACATCGGGGCCGAGCGGGTAGAGGATCGGGCACGTGCAGCCGCTGGCCACGTACTCGTCGACCTTGGCCACGACCTCGTCGGGTTCGCCGGAGGCCGTGCAGCGCTGGACGATGTCGTCGGGCACGAGGCGGCTGGCCGCCAGCACCTCCTCGTGGGTCGCCGGCCACGTCAGCACCTGGCCGATCTCGTCGAGCAGCTCCTGGGGCACGCCGGACGCCTTCATGATGTGCGGCTGCTGGCCCAGGTACTGGGTGACCATCAGCCGGGCCCCGTCGAGGGCGGCGGCGCGATCGCGGTCGATGCTGCACACGACGAGCTGCGGTCGGTCGAGGTCGTCGACGGTGCGCCCGGACTTGGCCGCACCTCGCGCCAGGGCGGCGAGCGCCTCGGCGTTGTAGTTCGGGTCGACGAGGTAGTTGAGCACGACGCCGTCGGCGAGCTGGCCGGTCAGCTCCATCATCTGCATGCCGGTGGCGCCGATGTAGATCGGCACGTCCTTGGCCCGGCGCTCCTGGTACACGTAGTCGAGCTCGACGCCGTCGAGCTGCACGTGGGTGCCGTCGATCGTCACCGTCTCGTTGGCGAGCAGGCCGCGCACCGCGGTCACGACCTCGCGCATCGCCCGCAACGGCGTGTGGCGATCGATGCCGACCTTCGTCGCCAGCGGGTCCCACCACGCGCCGAGGCCGCACAGGATGCGCCCGGGGGCGAGGTCGTCGAGCGTCGAGAACGTGCTGGCCAGGCGGGCCGCGTTGCGGGTCCAGATGTCGATGACGCCGGAGCCGATCTTGATCCGCTCGGTGGCCGCGGCGAACGCCGCCATCGGCACGACGGCATCGCGCACCAGGCGGCTGTCGGCCTGCCACACGGCGTCGAACCCGGCCGCCTCGGCCCGCTGGCAGAGCTCGATGCCGAGGCGGATGTCGTGGGCGTCCTGCAGGTAGAGGGCGACCGGGTAGTCGGACATGGCCGCCATGTTGGCAGTCCGCGCGTCAGAGCCGTTCGAACAACCGGGCCGCCTGCTCGGCGGCGTGGGCGCGCACCTCGGCGAGGTCGACGCGCGTCGGGCGGCCGTCGCGCACCAGCACCTCGCCGTCGCCGGCCACGACGTCGGTGGCGCGGATGCCGGGCGTGAAGGCGACGTGCCACGGCGAGTCGGCGTGGTCGTACGTCCACGTGACCCGGTCGGCCGCGCACTCGGGGATGAGGCGCTCGCCGTTGGCCAGCCACGACCACGCCGCGTCCGGCGTCGCCGTCACGTCGTCGGCGCGGTGGGCGACGTAGGCGAGGCGCACCTCCTCCAGCATGTCGGCGCCGATGCCGTCGGTGCCGAGCACGACGACGTTGGGCCGGCGGGCCGGGCGGGCGTAGCCGACGGCGTTGTTCATGTTGCTGCGCGGGTTGTGGGCGATCGTGCCGGGCAGGTCGCGGTCGAGGCCGACGCAGTGCACGAGCAACCAGTCGTCGGCGGCGAGGCGTTCCAGGCGGGCGCCGGCATCGGCGTCGGGCGGGCCCTCGGCGACGTGGATGTGGACGCCGACACCGAGGTCGCGCGCCAGGCCGGCGGCCGCCGCGAGGGTGTCGTCGGTGCACGTGAACGCGGCGTGGACGCCGACGAGGCCGCGCCCGCCGGCGCGCAGGAAGCGCTCGTTCTCGGCGAGGCCGCGACGGGCGCCGTCGGCGCCGTGGCGGTCGGTGACGCCGTAGGCGCAGACGACGCGGACGCCGACCTCGGCACAGGCGTCGGCGATCACGTCGAGGCTGCCCTCGATGGCGTGCGGGCTCTCGTGGTGATCGACGATGCCGGTCGTCCCGGCGAGCAGCGCTTCGACGGCGCCGAGCCGGGCGCTCGCTCGCAGCATGTCGAGGTCGAGGGCGGTGTCGAGCCGCCACCACACCTGCTCGAGGATCTGCAGGAAGTCGTGGGGCGTCGCCGGCGGCGCCGGCATCCCGCGCGCCAACGCCGAGTACAGGTGGTGATGGGCACACACGAGCCCAGGGGTGGTCGGCGCCCACGGCGGTCAGTTTCGCCAACTTTCCGCGCTCGCGCCCACATACGGGGCGCGTGCGCGGAAAGTTCGCAGATCTGCCCACCTCGGGGTTGTCGTTATTCGATAGTGATGTATCGTTACGTCATTCGATAACAGAAGGAGACTCCCATGCGAGGGAGAATGCGATTCATGAGCGATCCCCGGATGCACGGTGGCCCTGGTGGCCACGGCCCCCATGCCGGACGCAAGCGGGCCCGCCGTGGCCTGATCCGCGGCGCCATCCTCCACCTGCTCGCCGAGCGGCCGATGCACGGCTACGAGCTCATCACCGAGCTCGAGCAGCGCACCGGCGGCCGTTGGAAGCCGAGCCCCGGCTCGGTGTACCCGACGCTCAGCGCGCTGGAGGACGAAGGGCTCATCCAGGCCGTCGAGATCGACGGCAAGAAGCGCTACGAGCTGACCGACGCCGGTCGCACCTGGTTGCAGGAGCGGGCCGACGAGCGGCCCGGGTTCGACGGCCCCGACGGGCCGCCGTGGGCCGGGCGTCGCTTCGGCGGCTTCGGCGACTTCGGCTCGATGGGCGAGCTGCGCCGCCTCGGCGGCGAGGTGTTCGGCCAGCTGCGGCAGGTCGGGCGCTTCGGCACCGAGGCCCAGCAGGAGCAGGCCAAGGAGATCCTCGGCCGCACCCGCGACGAGCTGTACGCCGTGCTGGCCCAGCGCGACGAGCCGACGACGGACGAGCCGGCCACCGAGGCCTGAGCCCCGAGAGCCCGATGTCTTGGTCCGGATCCTGGTCGCACGTGCGACCAGGATCCGGACCGAAACGCGTCTGGGAGGCGGTCAGGCGTCCAGCAGCTGGCGGGCGCGTGCCTGCAGGCTGCCGATCGACTGGCCGATGCGCTCCCACAGCGGATCGGGACGCTTGCCCCGGCGGTGCAGGGCCAGGTTGAACCCGGTGATGATGGCGAACTTGTAGGCGGCGAGGGCGCGGAACCACGCCACGTCGTCGAGCGGCTCGCCCCATGCCTCGGCGTAGCGGGCGATCAGCTCGTCGGCGCGGGGCATGCCGTCGGGCACGGCGCCGTCGTGGGTCCAGGCAGCGGGGTCGTTGAACGTCGCCACCCAGCCGACGTCGTTGAGCGTGGCGCCGATGCCGCACAGCTCCCAGTCGAGGACGGCGCGCAGCTCCCCCGCCGACGAGTACCACAGGTTGGAGAACTGGAAGTCGCCGTGGAACAGCCCGACGTGGGCCGTCGTCGGCATCCGGTCGAGCAGCAGCTGGCGCAGCGCCGGGACGTCGCCGAGCGCCTCGGGATCGGCCGCCTTCTCGACGAAGCGGTCCCAGCGGGTCACGTCGTCCGACAGCGACACCGGATCGCCGAGGTAGGCGCAGCGCGGCTCCCAGTCGACGCGGTGGATGCCGGCGAGGGCGTCCATCGCCTGGCGACCCATCACGCCGCGCTGGGCGTCGCTCGAGCGCGGTGACCCACGCGGCGCCGCCACCCATCCCGACGACGCTGCCGTCGTCGAGCTGCTCGACGACGAAGTACGGGCGCCCGAACCACTCGAGGTCGTCGGGCCCGCCGGACCAGCGGACGGTGCAGTGCGGCACCGCGCTCCCCTCCAGCGCGTCGAGCGCCGTGACCTGGCGCAGCATGTCGGCCGTCCCCCGCCACTGCACGTTCGGCGGCGGGAGGCGCAGGAACCAGCGGTCGGTGCCGCCGGCGTGGTGGACGGCGAACCCATAGGCGAAGCCGGCATGCCCGGGCATCGTGGTCACATCGTAGACGGCGACAGTGGCATCGTCGTACTTGGCGCGGGCGAACGGCACCAGGCGCTCCGCCAGCTCGGCGACGTCCACGTTGTCCCCTTCCTCGACTCCCGGCTGCGACCGTACGTGGCGGGTGGCGCCAAGATCGCGGCGTGGAGATCTCCTGCGCCCTGAACTGCTCGTCGGACAGCCCGGAGCACGCCCGCATCGCCGAGCAGCTCGGCTACACCCGGGCGTGGATCTACGACTCGCCGGCGCTGTACACCGACGTGTGGGTGCAGCTGTGCCGGGCCGCCGAGCGGACCGACCGCATCGCCCTCGGCCCGGGCGTGCTGATCCCGTCGCTGCGCCACCCGATGACCACCGCGGCGGCGATCGCCACGCTCGTCGACCTCGCCGGCCCGGAGCGGGTGATGATCGGTGTCGGCACCGGGTTCACCGGACGGCTGACGTTCGGCCAGCGGCCGCTCAAGTGGGCCGACGTGGCGACGTACATCCGGACCGTGAAGTCCCTCCTGCACGGCGACGAGGTCGAGTGGGAGGGGGCACCGATCAAGATGATGCAGTGGCCCGGCTTCGGTCCCGCTCGGCCGATCGAGGTGCCGTGGGTGATCGCGGTGGGCGGGCCGAAGGGCATGGCCGTGGCGAAGGAGCTCGGCGACGGCATCTTCAGCCCCGTGCCGACCGGTGAGTTCGCGTGGAGCACGGTGCTCACGTTCGGCACGGTGCTCGATGCCGGTGAGGACCCCGGCTCGGAGCGGGTCCTCGCCGCGGCCGGCCACGGTGGGGCGGTGACGATGCACGGCGCCGTCGAGTTCGGCCAGCTCGACAGCCTGCCGAACGGCGCAGCGTGGCTGGCCGCCTACGACGACGTCCCGGCGGCGTCACGGCACCTCGCCCTGCACGACGGTCACCTCGCCGGCGTCAACGAGCGCGACCGCCCGTTCGTCACCGGCGAGTTCATGTCCGGCGCCGGCCTCGCCCTCGATGCCGCCGGCTGGCGCGACAAGCTCGCCAAGGCCGAGGCGATGGGCGCCACCGCCGTCGCCTACCAACCAGCCGGCCCCGACGTCCCCCGCGAGCTCGAGACCTTCATCACCGCCGTGATGGGCTGATCCCCGTCACTCCGTGGGCGCGGCCTTCATCGGCAGGGTCGTGCGCCACTGGCCGTCGAGGTCGTGGAGGGCGGCGGCGACGGCGGGGGCGGTCGGGACGAGGCCGATCTCGCCGACGCCCTTGATGCCGTAGGGCGACTTCGGTTGGGGCACCTCGACGAGCTCGACCTCGATCTCGGGGACGTCCTTGGCCCGCAGGATCCCGAGCTGGCGCAGCGTCGAGAACGTCGGGAAGCCGGTCTCCGGATCGGTCGGGAAGTCCTCGGTCAGCGCGTACCCGAGGCCCATGTGCACGCTGCCCTCGATCTGCCCGGCGCACAGCTGCGGGTTGACCGCCTTGCCGACGTCGTGGACGGCGACGACCCGCTCGACCTTGCCCGACGTGCGGTCGAGGACGGCGATCTGGGCGGCGTAGCCGAACGCCGAGTGGATCGTCGGGTTCGGGTTCGCGGGGTCGCCGAGCTTCGACGTCCAGTCGACGACGTGCTCGCCACAGTGGTCGACGTCGGGCGCGGCAGTCGGCGGCGAGGGCGGCCGCACAGGCCTGCTGCACCGCCCCGGCGGCCATCAGCGTGCCGCGTGATCCCGTCGTCTGGCCGAACCCGAGCTGGCGCGTCGTGTCGACGATGACGTCGATGCGCGCCGGATCGATGCCCAGCTCCTGGGCGGCGACCTGCAGGGCCACGGTGTGCACGCCCTGGCCCATCTCGGTCCAGCCGTGGCGCACCTCGACCCGCCCGTCGACGCTGCGGAAGCGGACGACGGCGCCCGACACCTCGCGGAAGCCGTTGCCGAGCCCGCTGTTCTTCAGCCCCAGCCCGAGCCCGACGGCCTTGCCGGCGCGACGGCCGCGTCGTACGCCGGCTTGATGGCATCGAGGCAGGCCTCGGCCCCGCCGGCACCCGTCGTCCATGATCTGGCCCGGGACCCCACACGATGCCGGGGCGGATGACGTTGCGCTTGCGGATCTCCCAGCCACTGATCCCGACGGCGGCGGCCATGCCGGTCGAGCACGCCGTCCATCGCGAACTGCGCCTGGTTGGCGCCGAAGCCACGGAACGCGCCGCACACCAGGTTGTTGGTCCGCGCCGCGATGGCCTCCACGTCGACGGCTGGCACGTGGTACGGCCCGGTGGCGTGGCCGGCGGCCCGCTCGAGCACCTTCATGCCGACCGACGCGTAGGCGCCGGAGTCGCCGACGGCGCGCACCTTGACGCGCGGTGAGCACGCCGGCGTCGTCGCACCCGGCCCAGTACTCGAGCCGGATCGGATGGCGCTTGGCGTGCATCCGGAAGCTCTCCTCGCGCGAGAGCGTGCACTTCACCGGCCGGTCGAGCAGCCACGCGGCGAGCGACGGCGTGGGCCTGGTTGCTCATGTCCTCCTTGCCGCCGAACGCGCCGCCGTTCGACACCAGCTCGACCGTCACCCGGTCGGTGCCGACGTCGAGGACGTGGCAGATGTCGTCGCGGTCGTCCCACACGCCCTGGCCGCCGGAGTAGACGTGCATCGTCCGCTCGTCACCGGCGCCCGACGGCACGGCGAGCGTGGACTCCGGCTCGAGGAAGGCGTGCTCGATGCGCTGGGTCTGGAAGACCTCGTGCACGGTGTGCGTGCTGGCGGCGAGGGCGGCGTCGACGTCGCCGCGGGCGTACACGCTGCGCGACAGCACGTTGTCGTCGGTGCCCCAGACCGCGACCTCGGCACCGTCGCCCACTGCGGCCAGCGGGTCGGTGACCGGCGGTCAGCACGTCGTACGCGACGTCGAACGAGTGGCGCAGCGGCGCGCGCCTGCTCGCGCGTCTCGGCGACGACGATCGCCAGCACGTCGCCGGCGTACGACGTGCGGCCACCGACCGGGATCATCACCGGCCAGTCCTTGTAGATGATGCCGACCCGCAGCTCGCCGGGGATGTCCGCCGCCGTGAACACGCCGACCACGCCGTCGGCCGCCTCGGCGTCCGCGGTGTCGATGCCGACGACGTCGGCGCGGGCATGGTCGGTGAGGTGCAGGGCGGCGTGGAGCATCCCGGGCACCCGGATGTCGTCGACGTAGCCGCGGTCGCCGAGCGTGAGCTCCGCCGCCTCGTACTTGGCGCCGGCCGCCCCGACCGTGGCGCCGAGCGCCGGCTGGAACGACTTGCCCTTGGCCACGGCCTCGATGGCGTCGAGGATCTTCACGTAGCCCGTGCAGCGGCACAGGTGGGCGCCGAGGTGGGGCGCCATCGACGTGCGGTCGAGGTCGGCACCCTTCTTGTCGATCTGCGACTTGGCCCGCATCACGATGCCCGGGATGCAGAACCCGCACTGCAACCCGCCGCAGGCGGCGAACGCCTCGGCGAAGCGCTGGCGCTCGTCGGCGTCGACGCCCTCGAGCGTGACGACCTGCTTGCCGGCGATCTTGTCCAGCCCGAGGTTGCAGCTCACGACGGCCTTGCCGTCGATCAGCACCGTGCAGCAGCCGCACTGGCCCGATGGCGAGCACCCGTCCTTCGGGGACGTCACGTCGAGCTCCTCGCGCAACGCCGCCAGCAGGTGGGGATGATCACGGCGCACCGTGACCGGCGTGCCGTTGAGCGTGAAGTCCGTGCTCACGCTTTACATTCTGTCAACCCGACGTTGCCGGCGCATGAAGAAGTTCGGGAAGATCGGGCGGCGCGGCTCTTGACTTCAAGGGAACTTGAACTCGTACGGTCGCTCGGTGAGCACGATCGCGACCGTCATCGACCCACTCGCCGGGCTGGCGCCCGATGACGTCGGGACCCAGTGGGAGGCCCGAGGACTCGACCGCCTGAGCGACGGCGAGCTCGTCGCGCTGGCCGCCGCCCACCTCTCCCTGCCGCGGCGCGATCGGGCCGATTCGTTCGTGCTCCACGCACCGCTCGAGCTGCTGGCCCGGTCGGCCCTGCTGCCGCTCGTCGAGCCGGCCCAGCGGGAGGCCGCCCGCCGGCGCATCGCCGCCCTGGTCGCCGCCTACGACCAGGGCGCGGCCGCGGCGTTCGCCGACGGGCCGGCCGGCACCGCCGCGCCCGATCTGACCGCGGCCATCGCGGGCGGTGACCTCGAGGGCATCGATCGGGCGGCATCGGCCCTCGCCCGCACCACCACCGCTCGCGAGCTCGTCGACCGCCTGACCGATGTCGTGCTGCCGAGCCTGGCCGCCGCCGCCCACGGGGCCATCTTCCTGTACCACCTGCCCCGCCTCGCCGCCGCCAGCCCCCCGGCGGCGACGATGGTCCGCGGCCTGCTGCGCGAGGTCGGACGGGCGCCGGACTGGAACCTGCGGTGGATGGACGACCGCCCGCCGACGGGCGTCCCGACCGGCGATCTGGCCGCCCGCCTGCTGACGCCGACGAACGCGGGCGATCCGGGCAGCAACTTCATCTACCCCACGATGAACCTCGTGGAGCGCGTCGGTCTGGCCGCCGAGCTGCTCGACGCGCCGACCCGAGGCCTGCCCGTCGCCGCCGCCCGCCGGGACCTCCTGCGCGTCGCCGCCTGGTCGATGCTGCAGGACGATCCGAGCCATGCGCCGTACGGGTGGTCGCACTGCCTGACGATGCCGCAGGCCACGCTCGGGGTCGCCTCGTCGGCGACTCGTCCCGACCGTGCCGTCGCCGTCGCCGCCACCTACGTCCTCGGGTTCCGCTCGACGCTCGGCGCGGTGACGCTCGAGACGGCGTGGACGCCCGAGCCCGTCGCCGGGCTCGACGTCGAGACCTTCGTCGCCGCCGGCCCGCAGGCGGCCGCCAGCGCCGTGTGGCACGCCGACGACGCCGACTACGGCGGCCTGATCCGGCGGCTGGCGACGAACGCCGCCCACCACCACGACGCCCACCTCGCCAAGTACACGCTGGCGTGCATCGACGCCTCGCGCGACGACCCGGCCGCCGGGCGCCTCTTCATGGCCGCCGCCGCCCACCTCGCCGGCGTGTGGGCGACGGCCGACGTCGCCGCCGTGTAGGGCTCGATGGCTATGGGCGGAGGGCTGCCCTCGCAGCTGCTGCCGCGGACGTGATGTGGGCGGGGTCGATGAACCCCCACCACCACTCGTCGCCGGTCGGTTGCTGCCCCGCGATCACGGCGCGGCGGTAGTCGAAGCAGGTGAGGTACAGCGGGCGGATGTACATCACCGCCTCGAGGCGATCGAGCTCGTCGGCGGTCAGCTCGACGTGCCGGCCGTACGCGTGCGCAGCGGCGTCGACCCCGCCCGGACCGGCCCAGGCCGCGCCGCACACCAGGAAGGCGAGGTCCGCGAGGCGCGGGCCACGCCCGGCCGCCTTCCAGTTGATCGCCACCGGCCCCTGGTCGGTGAGCAGCGCGTGATCGGGGTTGTGGAGCAGGTTGCCGTGGAGCAGCGCCTCGGGGAGGCCGTGACCGTCGTCGGCCGAGCGCACCTGGTCACGGAGCCGCTCGAAGCGCTCGCGATGGGCCGACGCGACCTTGGTGTCGACGGCATCGAGGAACGAGAGCGCGGCCACCAGGTCCTGGCGCGGGCTGCCCTCCCGGCTCGGATCATCGCCGCTCGCGCCGCCCGGGCGGCTGACCGAATCGTCCGGCACCAACGCGTGCAGGCGCCCGAGGAGGTCACCCATCATGGCCAGCTTCTCGGTGCCGTCCGGAAGCGCCGTGCCGTCGACGAACCGGGTGACGACGACGAAGGTCCCGTCGAACGCCGACACCGCATCGTCGACGGCGAGACGTTCGGCCGGGTAGCCATGGCGCTCCAGGAACCGCAGGATCGCGGCGTCACCGTCGAAGCCGACCCTGGGTCGCGCCGGCGGGAACACACGGGCGATCCACGGCGCGCCGTCGCGGCGATCGATGCGGAACACGCGGTCGTTGTGCTGGCTCAGCTTCGTCGCCGCCACCGCGTCGACGCCGTAGCGATCCCGCAGGTGGGCGACGAGGCGCGCGGCGTCGGGCTCGTGGAACAGCCGGGTCTCGAGATCCTCGAGGTCGGTGAGCGCCGCGGTGTAGCGCTGGCCGGTCTCCCGCGCGTGGCGCCGGACGACCTGCTTGAAACTGCCGTCCTTGGTCATGGACAAGCCTCCTCTGAACGCCCCCTCGGTTCCTGTCAAGGGCTCAGTCGGGCAGGATGCGGCCCTTCTGGGCGGTGATCCGGGTGTACACCTCGGGTCGGCGGTAGCGGTCGAAGTCGAACACCGTGGTCTGGTAGCGGGCGCACCAGTCGAGGTCGCATCGAGCCGTGATCAGCTCGTCGCCCGCGGTGAAGGCCTGGGCGACGATCTGGCCGGACGGCGCGGCGATCAGGCTCTGGGCCAGCGAGTCGACCCCCGCCTCGATCCCGCCCTTGGCGACGCCGACGACCCACGTGCCGTTCTGGTAGGCGCCGGCCTGCATCACGAGGGCGTTGTGGAAGCCCTGCAGGATGTCCTGGCTCGGATCGGGCGGGTAGTGGATCGGCGAGTTGTAGCCGCACAGGATCAGCTCGACGCCTTGCAGCCCCATCACCCGATACGACTCCGACCAGCGCCGGTCGTTGCAGATCATCATGCCGACGAGGCCGTCGAACGCCCGCCAGACGCCGAAGCCCTCCGGACCCGGCTCGAAGTAGTAGCGCTCGGCGTGCTGGAACGGCCGGTCCGGCTCGTGGTCCTCGTGCCCGGGCAGGTGGACCTTGCGGTAGCGGGCGACCACCGAGCCGTCGCGCTCGACGAGGATCTGCGTGTTGTAGCGGTGGCGCACGCCGTCGGCGTCGGGCTCGGTCAGCTCGGCGTACCCGAGGCACATGCCGATGCCGAGCCGCTTCGCCTCGTCGAACAACGGCTGCGTCTCGGGCCCCGGCATCGAGGCCTCGTAGAAGTGGTCGAACTCGGTGATGTCGGCGACGAACCAGCGGGGGAAGAACGTCGTCAGCGCCAGCTCGGGGAACACGACGAGGTCGCAGTTGCTGTCGGCGGCCTCGGTCAGCAGCGCGAGCATCCGCTCGACGACGTCCTTGCGGGTGTCGGCGCGCTCGACCGGACCGAGCTGGGCCGCACCGACGGTCAGCAATCGGGTCACGGCGATCATCCTGGCACGGGCCCGCTGCAACCGCGGGTTGTGGTTCGAAGGACCCTCGGTACCGTGGAGCCGCGTGTTGGAAGTGGACGGCTTGGTCCGTCGCTACGGACCGGTCACCGCCCTCGACGGGATGACCTTCACCGTCGAGCCCGGCTCGGTCACCGGGTTCCTCGGCCCCAACGGCGCCGGCAAGACCACCACCATGCGGGCCGTGTTCGGGCTGACCGCGCTCGACGCCGGGAGCGTGCGCTTCGACGGCCAGCCGATCGACCTCGAGGTGCGCCGCCGCTTCGGCTACCTGCCCGAGGAGCGCGGCCTCTATCCGACGATGCGGATCGCCGAGCAGCTGAGCTTCCTCGGCGCCCTGCGCGGCATGGACCGCAAGGTCGCCGACCGCGAGGCCCGCCGCTGGCTCGGCGAGCTCGGCCTCGCCGATCGGGTCGACGATCAGCTCGAGGACCTGTCGCTCGGCAACCAGCAGCGCGTCCAGCTGATCAGCGCGCTGCTCCACGAGCCCGACGTGCTGATCCTCGACGAGCCGTTCTCCGGCCTCGACCCGGTCGCCGTCGAGGCGCTCTCGAAGGTGCTCGTCGGCGAGGCGCGGCGGGGGGCCACCGTCCTGTTCTCGTCGCATCAGCTCGACCTCGTCGAGGACCTGTGCGAGCGGGCCATCATCGTGGACCGCGGCCGGGCGGTCACGTCGGGCACCATCGACGAGCTCACCGCCGGCACCGATCCGGTGCTCGAGATCGAGGTCCCCGCGGACCCCGAGGGCCGCTGGACGCGCGACCTCGGCGAGGCGCCGGTCGAGGTCGTCTCGATCCGCAACGGCCGCGTGCGGATGACGCTGCGCGCCGGCCCCGGCACCGCCGCCGATCGGGCCGCCGTCGTGCTCGACGCCGCCCGGCGGGCGGGACCGGTCAACCAGTTCTCGTTCGATCGGCGCAGCCTGGCCGAGGTGTTCCTCGCCCTCGTCGGCCGGCCCGCCGATCAGGACACGATCGAAGCGCCCGCGGAGGTGATCGCCGATGTCCGGTCGTGAGCGCCCGGTGTGGCTCGTCGCCAAGCGGGAGATCCGCGAGGCGACGCGGGCCAACGCCTTCAAGGTGACGCTGATCATCAGCGCCGTCGCCCTCGCCGCGATCATCGTGATCGCCAACCTCGGCGGCGGCGGCACCGACACCCAGGACGTCGTGGTGGCCGGACCCGACTCGTCCGGTCGCGTGACGGGCATCCAGCAGCTCGGCACGGCGGCCGGGATCGACGTCCGCGTGAGCGCCGTGCCCGACGACGCCACCGCCCGCGCCGCCGTCGACGACGAGCAGGCCGACGTCGCCGTCTCCGCCGACGGCACGCGAGCTGACGACGCGCAAGCCGGTCGACCTCGACGGTGATTCCAAGCTGGCCACGCTGCTCAACGTGCTGCGGCCGAGCCTGGCCCTCGACAACGGCCTGCGCGCCGCCGGCCTCACGCCCGAGCAGGCGGCCGCCGTGCGCGACACCCCGCCACCGCAGATCACGTCGGTGCGCGCCGAGGACCCCGACGAGATCGACACCAGCAAGATCGCCGCGGCGACGATCACCAACATCCTGTTGTTCATCCTGTTGCAGACCTACGGGCAGTGGGTGCTGCAGGGCGTGACGCGCGAGAAGGCGTCGCGCGTCGTCGAGGTGCTGCTGGCGATGATCACGCCACGGCAGCTGCTCATCGGCAAGATCACCGGGATCGGCATCGTCGCCCTGATGCACGCCGCCGTGCTCATCGTGGTGGCCCTGGTGACGTCGCGCGTGATGGGCGTCGACCTGACCAGCGGCGTGTCCCCCGGCGACCTCGCCGTCGCCGGGGTGTGGTTCGTGCTCGGCTACTCCCTCTACTGCAGCGCCTTCGCCGCCGCCGGATCGCTGGTGTCGCGTGTCGAGGACGGCCAGAGCGTGGCCTTCCCGATCATGCTGCCGCTGCTGTTCGGCTACATCGTCTCGTTCTCGGCCGCCGGGGGTGCCAGCACGTTGCTGTGGGTGCTGGCGTTCATCCCCCCGACCGCCGTCGTGGCGATGCCCACGCTCTACGCCATCGGCGCCGCCGAGCCCTGGATGGTTCTCGTCTCGATGGCCCTCACCGTCGTCGCCATCGTCGGCGTGGCGATCGTGGCGTCCAAGGTCTACGAGCGCTCGGTCCTCCACTCCGGCCGCAAGATGTCGTGGAAGGCCGCCCTGCGCGGCCGGTCCGAGATCGAACCCGCCTCCGGCCACCCGGTCGCCGTCGACTGAGCCTGGCGTCCGGTTCGGGCTTGACAAGGAAACATGTGTTCGATACGATGAACCCATGTTGGCCACCGATGTCGTCGAGCTGGTGCGGCAGGTTGCCGCCACCGACCCGGCGACGTGCGATGCCGATGAGCTGAAGTCGACGGCTTCGGGGCTGCACCGGTTGCGGTGCTGGTTGGACTCGGTCGACGCGGCGGTGGTCGCTCGCTCGGCCGAGCTGGCATCGGTTGGTGGTCGGCGTTCGTCACGCGAGGCGGACGTGATCGCGGAGCGGGCTGCGGTGTGTGCGGCGATGCCCGAGGTGCACGCCGCGTTGGCTGCGGGAGAGCTGTCGGCGGGTCATGCCGACGCGATCGCCCGGGCAGCCAACCGGCTCGACGAGTCCGAGCGGGTGGAGTTGGCGGCGCGTGCGTCCGGGTTGGTGGCCGAGGCGGCGACGACGTCAGTGGATGCGTTCGCCCGCAAGGTGCGCGAGCTGGCCCGACGCATCTCCCGCGACGAAGGCCTCCGCCACCACGAGAAGCTCCGGTCACAGCGCACGGTGCGTCGATGGATGGACCGCGAAGGCATGTGCCACACCCAGATCAGCCTCGACCCCGAAGCCGACGCAGGTTGTCAGCCGCTTCGACGCCGCCGTCGCCGCCGAGAAGGCCAAGCCCGACAACGGCCGCACGTTCGACCAGTTGAAAGCCGACGCGTTCATGGCGATCGTGACCGCAACGCCGACGGTCGGCGGGCGACGTCCGGCCGAGCTGCTGGTGCTCATCGACCTCGAGACCTTGCGCAACGAGCTCCACGAGTCCGGCGTCTGCGAGACCTACGACGGTCAGCCACTCCCGCCGGCAACGGTCAGGCGGCTGGCGTGCGACGCCGACATCATCCCGATCGTGTTGGACGGCGACGGCAGAGTCGTCGACGTCGGAAGAGCCAAACGGTTGGCGTCAGCCGACCAACGCCGAGCACTCCGCGCCATGCACCAGACCTGCGCCGCACCCGACTGCCCCGTCCGCTTCGGCGACTGCGACATCCACCACCTCACCGAATGGAAGCAAGGAGGCACGACCAACCTCCAGAACCTGATCCCACTCTGCCGCAAGCACCACCACCTCATCCACGAAGGCCAATGGCGCCCGCAAGCCAGAGCCCCCGCCGCCTGACCGGCGGCGGCCGCCGGCCGGCAGCAGCCGGCGCGACGGCCCGACCGGTCAACCGACCCAGCCCACCCCCACTTCAAGAGCTCTTCGACAACCCAGACGCAGCCCCGACCTGGACGAGCTGACGACCGACACCATCGATCGACCAGCAGAGACCAGGACGGGCCGGGAGCGGCCGGCGGCGCGGCAGCAGCTCGCCGAGCAGATCGCCATCGATGTCGGTGCAGGCCGCGGCGAGGATGCCGATGCGGCTGCGGCGCACGATCGCCGTCCAGTGCCCGAACAGGGAGCGCAGGGCGTCGGGCCGCCCGGCGGCGGCGACGAGGAGGCCGGGCCGCCGTTCGGCGAGCGACCGCGGCGAGGCGGTCGCCCGGGTCGGCGACGCGCTCGGCGTCGTCGACGATCAGCAGGGCCGGCCGATCACCGGCGACGTCGTCGAGGGCGACGTCGAGCGTGACGAAGAGATCGCCCGGCCAGTACGGAGACGGCCGCGGCGCAACGACACGCACCAGCCCGCCCGGGTTGGCGTCGCGCCACGCCGCCGCCAACCGCACGAGGGTCGTGGTGCGCCCGGCGCGTGCCGGCCCGGCCACGAGCACGTGCTCGCCGTCGGGGACGTGCAGCACCGCCGCATCGAGCGTGTCGAAGGCCGTGCCGACGACGAGCTCCAGCGTGCCATCGGCCGACCGGCGGCCTGGCGGGAGGTCAGCGCCGGCGACGTGGATCGGCAGCACGCCGATCGGTGCCGGGCCGCCGGGACCGCCGGCCACCCGTCCGAGCAGCGGCGCCAGATCGACCACCTGGGCCTCGCAGCCGCTCGCCGCGACGACGAGGCGGCCCGGGATCGGCGCCGGCACGCGGCCGGGCCGGGACGCCGACGACAGCACCCTCCATCGGGTCGTCGAGCTGCATGACCCAGCGCACCGGGCACGCCGCGAGCACGGCGCCGGGCACCGCGCCGGGTCGCTCGGCCGTGAGGACGACGACGATGCCGACGGCCGGCCCCTCGGCGATGAGGCGGGCCAGCGCATCGGCGTCGGCGTGATCGAGCGGATCGTCGAGCTCGGTCCGCAGCGCCGGCAGCCCGTCGATGGCGAGGACGACGGCCGGTCGTCCCGACGTCGCGACGGCCCGCCGCGTGTCGAGCTCGGCGCTCAGTCGACGGAGCAGGCGGGAGAGGCGCTCCCGCTCGTGAGGGCGTACGACGCCGGCGCAGTGATCGAGCGCCGCCAGGTCATCCAGGCGCGCGTCGCCACGGGCATCGATCACCGCGACGTGCAACGCCGCCGGCGTCGCCGCGGCGCATGCTGCGACGAGGACCGATCGCAGCGTCGTCGTCGTGCCCGACCCGACGGCGCCGACGATGAGGAGGTTGCCGTCGGCGGGCGTCCAGGCGAGCGACGCCCGCCGCTGCTCACCGGGATCGTCGATCAGACCGACGGCACCGGCCGGGAGATCACCCAGATCCACGACGTCCGGCAGTGCCGGGAGCCACGGCTGATGCGGCAGGGCCACATCGCACAGCGCAGCGGCGTTGCGGATCGAGCGCACGAGGACGGTCAGCTCGGTCTCGTCGGCGGGATCCCCGTCCACGACGGTTGGCGCGTCGCCGACCACGCGCAGCTCCGGATCGTCCGTCCGCCGCGCCGGGCCCGAGCTGTGCGCCGCTTGGAACACGACGTGCTCGCCCGGTCCGAGTCGCAGCATCGTGCGTCCCGGCACGCGCCGCGGGAACGCGGCCGCGGCGTCGTGCCCGACGACATCGCGGGCGTCGGCGACGTCGTGCAAGCGCAGCGCGATGCGCAGGTTGGTGTTGGCCCGGATGTCGTCGCTGACCACGCCACGGGGCCGCTGGGTCGCGAGGACGAGGTGGACGCCGAGGCTGCGGCCGCGCTGGGCGACGCCGACGAGGGCGTCGACGAAGCCGGGCACCTCGGCGACCAGCGTGGCGAACTCGTCGACGACCACGACGAGCCGGGGCAGCGGGCGGCCGTCCCGGACCGTCCGCCAGTCGGTGAGATCGACGGCGCCGACCGAACGCAGCAGCCGCTCCCGTCGGCGCAGCTCGGCCTCGAGGCTGACGAGCGCCCGCTCGGCGAGGCGATCGTCGAGGTCGGTGACGACGCCGACCGTGTGCGGCAGCTCGGCGCAGGCGTCGAACGTGGCGCCGCCCTTGTAATCGACGAGCACGAAGGAGACGTGATCGGGACTGCACCGGGCGGCGAGCGAGGCCACGAACGTGCGCAGCAGCTCGCTCTTGCCCGCACCCGTCGTCCCGGCGATCAGCGCGTGCGGGCCGTCGCGAGCGAGGTCGACCTCGACCACGCCGTCGGCGGCCGCCCCGAGGATGGCGACCGGGGCCGGATCAGGGCCGGCCGAGCGCCACGCCGCAGCGACGGCGATGGCGTCGTCGAGCGGCCCGGTGCCGAAGCGGGCGTTGAGCGCGCCGAGCGCCACCGCGGCGGGCAGCGCCGACTCGCCGTCGCCGTCCTCGGGATCGCTGAGCCCGGCCAGGCTTCGCGGCCACCGACGCCGCGAGCGAGGTGCTGACGCCGGCGGCGTGGACCGGCGTCGGGTGGGCGTCGGTGGCCGCATCCGGCCACCAGCGGGCCATCCCGATCGAGCCGACCTCGAGGACGCTGCGGCACATCGCCGGCGCTGCCTCCCCCGGCCCGACGACAGCGACACCGCCGGGGCGATCGGGGACGCGAGGAAGCGTCGCAGCGCGCCGGTCCGCACCGCCAGCAGGTCCGCTCGATCGGTGACGACGATGACGTGGCGGTCGGCCGCGTCGGCGGCCCGGGCCAGCGCGGCGGCCATGTCGTCCGTGTCGTCGGCCGCCACGACCGCCGGACCGTCGTGGCCGGCCGAATGCGGCAGCCAGCGGCACCACTCCCAGTCCGCCGGGGCGTCAGCGATCACGACGACGAGCAGGTCGGCCGGCCCGACCCACGTCGCCACCTGCACGAGCACGGCTCGGGCGAGCGACGCGGCGTCGGATCCGCTGATCGCCACCGCCGCGCCAGGTCCGACGTCGAATGCGACCGGTGCGTCCTCGAAGTGCCCGGCCGCGGTGACCGTGGCGGCCAGCTCGGGCCCCGGTGGCGCGCCGCCTTCCAGCATCACCGCCCAGTCGACGGGGCCCCAGCCGAGGCTGACCCGGAAGACGTCGTCGTGATCGCGGCGCCGGCACCAGACGTCGCCGCGGAACGCCCCAGCGGCGGCCGCGGCCTCGGCGACGGCAGGTGTCGTCGCCAGGTGATGACGCCATCGCGCCTCCCGCTGCCGCTCGACGTCGGTGGCGAAGCGGGCGACGTCGTGATCACGCCGGGTCCGCCAGCGCCGGCCGTCGCGAGCAGCGCCCACCGACCCGACGGCCCACAGACCGATCGACGTCAGCAGCGAGGCGCCGGCGAACATCAGGAACATCGGCGCCCGCGCCACGACGGCGATGACGCCGGTGACCAGCGTCGAGCACAGCCCGGCCACGATCCCGGCCAGTCCAGGTCCGGCCCGACGCCCACCCGGCTCTGGCGTCCGAATCGGCTCTGGATCCCACACCGGCAAGCGACGTGGCGTGCGCCGCAGCGTCCGCCGCCACGGATCGCCGGGTGTCGTCGCCAGCGCCGCCGCGCCCGTGGCCGGCGCGACGGCGTCGCCCGGAACGGCGCGAGCGATCCGCACGCGGCTGGCCCCGAGCACGACGACCGCCCCATCCGCCACCGGCGTGCGCCCGGCGACGGGCTGGCCGGCGACGCGGCACGGCACGCGACCCGACACCTGCAGCAGCTCGACCGACCCGTCGGCGGCCACGTCGAGCAGCGCGTGGTGGGGCTCCAGCGTGGCGTCCCCGAGCGGGACGGCGACCGCCGGCGAGCGCCCGATGACGTGGCGGCCGGCGACGAGCGGCGTCACCGTGCCGGCGCCCGGCCCGCCTTCGCCGACCACGACCACGACGGGTGCCACGGTGCCGATCGTCGGCCCGCGCTCGACGCCCACGGTGCTCCCGCGGCGCACACCGGCGCTCGACAACGGTTCGTGGCGGGACACGGCTCGCCCGTCGACCCGGATCGGCAGTCGGGGATCGAGGCCGAGGGCGTCGCCGAGGGCACCGAGCGGATCGTCGCAGGACGCCGGGGCCACCGTGACGCGGCGCCCGGCAGGGTCCTCGATCTCCAGGCTGGGGACGGCGGGAGCGGCCATGCCCCCATGGGTGTCGCGGCGGGCCGAAATGGGAACGGCGGCGCACCGAATGGTCGCTGACCAGGGGCTGTGAGGCGGCTCGGCCGGCAGTGAGGCGACCGGTGAGCGCGAGCGGTGAGGACGGTGAGCCGGCCGTCGATGCCGGCGGTGAGCCTGCCGGTGAGGCCGCGTGCGCATCGTCCGGGTCATGCGCACCGATCGCCACCTCCTGTCCCTCCACCTCGAGCTCGAGTGGCGGGCCCTCCAGGCCCGACCCGACGCGGTGGACCGCGCCCGCGGCTGGCGCGTCACCGACGTCGCGTTCGCCGACCTCGACGAGCTGCTGCGGCTGGCCGGCTTCGGCGCCGCCAGCTCGCCGACGGGCAACGAGGTGCTGCGGCGGCTGGCCCGCCTCGGCCGCCACGACGAGCTAGCGGCTCGTGTCGTGCTGCAACGCGTGCTCCCGGGCCTGCTCGCCACCGTCGCCCGCCGCCGGCGCTCCCCCGACGGTGCGTTCGAGGAGCTCGTCGGCGCGGCATGGGTGACCATCCGGGCCAGCCGCAGTCCGTGGGATCACGAGCAGGTCGCCGCCAACATCGTGCGGGATGCTGCGTATCGGGCGTTCACCGGGCCGTTCCGGCGACGCTCGGCGAGCGAGATCTCGGTCGATCCGCACACGCTCGACGAGACACCGGCCGTGTGCGAGATCAGCGCCGGCGAGGAGCTGGCCACGCTGCTCGCCGAGGCGCGGGCCGATGGGGTGCCGACCAGCGACCTCGACCTCGTGCGCGACCTCGTCGTCGTCGGCTCCCCCGGCCGGCTGGCGGTGCAGCGCCAGGTCACGCCGCGCACCGTGCGCAACCACCGCGATCGGGCCACCGCGCAGCTGCGCCGGGTGGCGTGCGACGCGGCGTGAGCGTCAGTCGAACTCGGGCGGTCGCTTGCCGAGGAAGGCCGCGATCCCCTCCTGGGCCGGCGCCGTGGTCGCGGCGGCCGCCATCACGTTGCCGGCGTACTCGTAGGCCCGGGCCTGATCCATGTCGACCTGGGCGTAGAACGCCCGCTTGCCGAGCGCCTTGGAGGCCGCCGAGCCGCGGGTCGCCCGCCGCAGCAGGTCGTCGACGGCGGCGTCGAGCTCGTCGTCGGGCACGGCCCGGTTGATCAGGCCCCACTCGGCGGCCGTGGCGGCGTCGATGGCATCGCCGGTGAAGGCCATCTCGAGGGCCCGCTTGCGGCCGATGTTCCGGGCGACGGCGACGAGCGGGGTGGTGCAGAACAGCCCGCCCTTGCCGCCGGGGATGGCGAAGCCGGCCGATGCGGCGGCGACCGCCAGGTCGCAGGACGCCACGAGCTGGCAGCCGGCGGCCGTGGCCAGCGCGTGGACCCGGGCGATGACGACCTGCGGCACCGCCTGGAACGTCGTCATCATCCGCGTGCACACGTCGAACAGGTGGCGGGCCTCGTCGTACGTCGCGCCGGCCATGTCGCCGAAGTTGTGGCCGGCCGAGAACACCGGGCCGTTGGCGGCGAGGATGATCCCGCGGGCGTCCGACGTCGCCGATCGTCTCCACGGTCGCCGTCAGCTCGACCATCACGTCGAGGGCGAGGGCGTTGCGCTTCTCCGGCCGATCGAGGGTGATCGTCGTGACGTCGCCATCGCGCTTGACGACGACGTGCTGGAGGTCGTCCATGACGAGAGAGCTTCGCGGGTCAGGTCCCGGCCAGCGCCGCCACGACCGGGGCGAACTGCTCGGCGTCGCGCACCACGTAGTGCGAGATGCCGAGCTCCTCGCGCAGCCGCCCGAGCTTGTCCACGACCTGCTCGAGCGACCCGCAGAACATGAACGGGGTCTCGGCGACCAGCTCGGCGGTCACGCCCAGGCGCTCGATCGACGGCGGCCACCGCGTCGTCGGCGCCGGGGCCGATGTGGAGCATCTGGACGAGCGCCGATCGCTCGATGTCGTCGCTGCGGGTCGCCGGCGTCGGCGTCCAGCCACTCGGCCCGCCGGCGGACGTCGGCGAGCGCGAACCCGCCCGGCGACGGGACGCCACCCTCGCCATGGGTGAGCCCGGTGAACTGGAAGATGTCGGCGTACTCGGCCGCCAGGGCGACCATCCGCCGACCGTGCCCGCCGATCAGGAACGGCACGTGGGCGGCCGCCGGCTTGACGCCGAGGTCGGTGACGGCGACGTGGTGGAACTCGCCGTCGAGGGTCGCGCTCCCGGTGTCGAGCAGCGACGCGGAGCACGCGCAGCGACTCGCCGAGGCGGCGCACGCGTGGCGCCGGATCGCGCAGCGGGATGCTCATCGCGTCGTGCTCGGCTTGCATGTACCCCGACCCGATGCCGAGCACGAGGTGGCCGCCGGTCATGGCGTCGACGGTCGCCGCGGTGCGGGCCAGCAGCACCGGATGGTGGAACTCGTTGTTGAGGACCAGCGGGCCGATGTCGAGATCCGGGGCCGCGCTCGCGGCCACGAGCAGCGGGATGAACGGGTCGACCGCGCCGAGGTGATCGTAGGAGTAGAGCTGCAGGTAGCCGAGCTCGGCGGCGCGCGCTGCGGCCCGCCGGTTCTCGTCCGGGTCGCGGAGCTCCATCATCTGCACGGCGAAGCGGAACGGGCGGGTCACGCGGCGATCGTAGGCAGCCGGGGCGGAGGGCCACCGGCGAGGTTCGATCGGCCAACATGTCGACATGACCATCGCCACCGGCGAGATGACGCCCGAGGAAGCCGGGCTCGTCTTCGTGACCCCGACGGCCTTCGCCGACGAGGCCCGCTTCCACGAGGCGTGTCGGGTGTTGCGCCGTGACGACCCGATCCACCTCGTCGAGTCCGCCGACTTCCTCCCGTTCCACGTGCTGACCAAGCACGCCGACGTCCTCGAGGTCGAGCTGCACAACAAGGAGTGGGAGAACGCCCGCGGCCCGTCGTGATGACCAAGGCCGGGGAGGCCCACCGCCTCGAGCACGGCGAGATGTTGCGCACGCTGATCCACATGGACGATCCGGACCACCGCGCCTACCGGCTGATGACGGCGGACTGGTTCCTGCCCAAGAACCTCGCCAAGCTCGACGCGCCGCTCGCCGCGTTGGCCAAGCAGGCCGTCGACACGATGGCGGCCAAGGGTGGCGAGTGCGACTTCGCCAAGGACATCGCGATGCCGTTCCCGCTGCAGGTGATCCTGGCCATCCTCGGGCTGCCCGAGACCGACTACCCGCGCATGTTGCAGCTGACCCAGGAGCTGTTCGGGTCGTCCGACGAGGAGCTGTCACGAGGCCAGTCGATGGACGACCTGATGGCGGTCATCAACGACTTCTTCGTCTACTTCACCCAGCTGACCGAGGACCGCCGGGCCCACCCGACCGACGACCTCGCCTCGGTCATCGCCAACGCCACGCTCGACGGCGAGCCGGTCGGCGTGATGGAGACGATCTCGTACTACACGATCATCGCGACGGCCGGCCACGACACCACGGCGTCGTCGATGGCCGGCGGGATCCACGCCCTGATCGAGCACCCCGATCAGCTGCAGCGGCTGCGCGACGACCCGTCCCTGATCCCGACCGCGGTCGACGAGATCATCCGCTGGGTCACGCCGGTGAAGCACTTCATGCGCAACTGCACGACGCCCTACGAGCTGCGTGGCCACCGGTTCGAGCCGGGCGACATGGTGATGATGTCGTACCCGTCGGCCAACCGAGACGAGGACGTCTACACCGACCCGTTCCGCTTCGACGTCGGGCGCCAGCCGAACAAGCACCTGGCGTTCGGCTTCGGCGTGCACTACTGCCTCGGGGCGATGCTCGCCCGGATGGAGCTCAAGGCACTGCTGACCGAGCTCGTGCCCCGCCTGCGCTCGATCGAGCTCGCCGGCCCGCCCCGCTACATGCAGACGCTGTTCGTCGGCGGCCCGAAGAGCGTCCCGATCCGCTACGAGGTCGACTAGGCCGCCGCGCCCGTCGGTGGCCGGATTCGCCAACTGTTTGCCAGAACGGCCAGATGTTGGCCGTTCTGGCAAAGAGTTGGCCGATCCGGTCAGTCCTCCCGGGCGTCGAGCTCGGCGATCGAGGCGCTTGGTGGCGATCGTGCGGTAGCTCTCCTCGATCCAGTCGAGGAGCAGCTCGACCGGCGTGTCGGTGACGGGGACCGTCACCCAGCCGTGGCGGCCGAGGCCGTACGACGTCGGGACGGCGCCCGGCAACGACAACGCGTGATCGGCGGAGTCGGGCAGCTTGACCGAGATCCGGGCGTCGTCGCCGGAACCGAAGAACACGAAGATCTTCTTGCCCACCTTGGCCACGACGTCGCCCTCCCACGGCATGTCCGAGAACGCGCCGGGAAGCTGCAGTGCGAACGCCTCGAGCTCGTCGAGAGGTCGCTGTGACATGCCGCATGATCGCACGCGCAGCGTCACACCGGTTCCATGAACAGCTCTTACGTCGGGCGGTCACGCTGGGCCGACACGTCCTCGACGAAGGGAAACTCCACGCATGCATCGCACGACTCGCCGGTGGGTCACAGGGGCCGCCGTACTGTCCGCAGGCGTCCTCACGCTCGGGCCGATGACGGTCGCCTTCGCCCAGTCGGATGACCCCGGCGGGTCGACCACGACCACCGCGCCCGGCACGACACCCGCCGCGCCGAAGGCGTTCCCCGACTGGATCAAGAGCGTCCTCGACGGCCTCGTCTCGTCCGGCACGATCACCCAGGCCCAGGCCGACGCGGTGACCAAGGCGCTGCAGGATGCCCGTCCGGCGATGGATCACGAGGGTGGCCGCTGGGGTGGTCCGGGCCGCGGCGGCCCTGGCTTCGGCGTCGCCCTCGACGAGGCGGCCAAGGCCCTCGGGCTCGACCTCGATGCGCTGCGCACCGAGCTGCAGGGCGGCAAGACGCTGGCCCAGATCGCGTCCGATCACGGCGTCGACATCCAGAAGGTCATCGATGCGTTGACCGCGGCGGCCAAGACCAAGCTCGACGCCGCCGTGACGGCCGGTCGCCTGACGCAGGAGCAGGCCGACGCCCGCCTGGCCGAGACGACGACGCGGCTCAAGGACCTCGTGGACCAGCAGTTCCCGGGCAAGGGCGGACCGGGTCATCGCGGCGGCCGCCCGGGCGGCAAGGACGAGGGCGGCACCACCACGCCGGACCCCGCCAAGCCGAACACGACCACGCCGGACACCACCGCGCCGGCGACGACCACACCCGGCGGCAGCTGACGCGCTGACCGCTCGCTACCGTGCGCCGCATGGAGACGAACGGTCGAGTGGCGGTGGTGACGGGTGGGGCGAGCGGCATCGGGCTCGGGATGGCACGGGCCTTCGCGTCGGATGGCATGAAGGTCGTGCTCGGCGATCTCGACGAGGCGATGCTCGCATCCGCCGTCGCCGAGCTGGCCGAACAGGGCACCGAGGCGATCGGGCAGGTCTGCGACGTGTCGCAGCTCGAGTCCGTCGAGCAGCTGGCGCAGGCTGCGCTCGATCGCTTCGGCGCCGTGCACGTGCTGTGCAACAACGCCGGCGTCGGCATCCCCACCCCGACGCACAACATCCGCCTCGAGGACTGGCGCTGGATGATCGACGTCGACCTGTGGGGGCCGATCTACGGGGTCAAGACGTTCCTGCCGCTGATGGAGGAGCAGGGCGAGGGGCACATCAACACGACCGCGTCGGTGGCCGGTCTCATCGGCGGGGGCTTCATGGGCGCCTACAACGTCGCCAAGCACGGCGCCGTCGCGCTGATGACGACGCTGGAGCGCGACCTGCGCGGCCGCAAGAGCCCGGTGCACGCGTCGGTGCTGTGCCCCGGCCCGATCAACACCAACATCAGCCGGCACTCCGTGACCTACCGCCCGAGCCGCGTGTCGCCCAAGGCGAACAGCGACGCCGAGGGCCGCGCCGGCGCCAACGTGCAGGCCGCCCTCGATCAGGGCATGGATCCCGACGAGGTCGGACGGATCGTGCTCGACGGGATCCGTGACGAGCGGTTCTGGCTGTTCACCCACTCGTGGACGGCGAAGCTGCTGCACCGCCAGCTCGACGCCCTCGCCGCCGACGGCTCGCTCAGCAAGGCCTGACGGCCGGGGTCGCGGTCAGGTCTGCTGGCGCCACGCCAGCACGTACAACCCGAGGGCGGCGACCAGCGCGACGATCACCCACAGCACGATCACCGCGTCGACCCACGACCCGGGCGGTGGCGAGCCGGGCAGGAAGTTGCGCAGGGGGATGGTCGCGAACAGCATCGCCCCCATCCACGACAGGAACGTCGGTTGCACCGGTCGGTGCCCGAAGTAGGTGCGGGCGGCGACGAAGCCGGCCAGCACGGGCAGCATGACGAGGACACCCAGCAGGATCGCCGCGAACACCAACGTGTCGCCGGATCGGCGGAGACCGGCCGTGCCGAACGTGAACGTGCCGCCGTCGAGGCCCGGTGTCGACGTCGACCCGTACGTCAGCTTCCACCCCTGCACCCGGCCGGTCATCGTCGCGGTCACGTCGAGGGCTCGCGAGCTCTCCGGCGTCCCGGCGAAGGCGCCGACGACGAACGCCACGTCGTAGTGATCGAACGGCCAGGTGCGGATGTCGCCGTCGAGCACGATCGGGATCTGCACGACTGCCGGCACCTGGCCGGCCGCGAACGTCACCTCGCGGCTGCTCCCGGATGGGTCGATGACGACCGTGATCGGCTCGGCCAGCGTGATCCCGCCGGGGCGCAGCAGCGAGTCGGCGGGATCGAGGTCGACATCGAGCAGCAGGCGCTGTCCTTCGCCGTCGACGTCGTTGGCGCTCAGCGAGACGCGCACGCCGTCGGCGGGGATCTCGGCGTGGACCTCCTTGGTCTTGCCCGTGACGGCGTAGAGCACGAGCAGGCCGGCGTAGAGGATCACGAAGAGGATGAGCCCGGCGATGGCCAGCCGGCGGCGGCGGGCGTGGCCGTCGTCGGCTGCCACTACAGCCAGCTCTTCTTCTTGAACAGGACGTAGAGCCCGCTGCTGAAGGCGAGGGCGATGCCCGAGGCGGTGAAGACGCCCCACGTCTGCTCGTATCCGGGGTACGGCACGTTCATCCCGTAGAAGCCGGTGACCAAGGTGGGCACGGCGATGATCGCGGCCCAGCTCGTGACCTTCTTCATGATCAGGTTCTGGCGGTAGTCGCGCAGCACCATGTTGGCGTCGACCAGGTGGTCGACCAGCTCGCGCAGCGCCTGGACCTCGGACGACGCCCGCAGCAGCTCCCCCGCCGCGTCCTGCAGGTAGGGCGCCGACTCCGGTTCGTAGCGCGCCGCGTCCTGGGTCGAGATCGTCGCCAACGCGTCCGACAACGGTCCGACGATGCGGTCGAACTGGTTGAGGGCGCGACGCATCTCGAACCAGTGGCGGTGGGCCTTGGGCTCGATGGGCGACTCGCCGAACACCCGGTCGGCGGCGTCGTCGTAGAACGCCTCGAAGCGGTCGATGGTGTCGAAGTAGCCGTCGACGACGACGTCGAGGATCGAGTAGATCGCCACCCCGACCTTGGTGCCGGCCAGGCTGCGGGCCTTCTCCCACCTGGTGATGATGCGATCCATCAGCTCGTCGCCGCCGTGACGGACGGTGACCAGCCAGCGCTCGCCGATGAACACGTCGAGCTCGATCGTTCGCAGCGCGGCGTCCTCGACGTCGAGCTGCACGTCGTGACCGACGAGGAACACGTGCTGCTCGTAGTGGACGTACTTGTCGCGCTGATGCGGGTCGAGGGCGTCCTCCACCGACAGCGGGTGCAGGCCGAGCTCGTCGGCGAGCCGTTGCAGGTCTTCCTTCGACGGTTCGTCGATGTCGACCCACACCATCTCGCATTCGCCGGCGAGGAGCTCGGAGACGAGATCGAGGTCGTCCTTCGTCACCCACTCCCCGTCGGCGGGGTACGAACGTGTGGTGATCGAGCCCATCTCATCGGGGAGGCTATTGCCGATGGAGATCGTGGTGGTCGCCGGGGACATCGTCGACCAGCGCGTCGACGCCGTCGTCAACGCGGCGAACAGCGGACTGATGGGCGGCGGCGGCGTCGACGGGGCGATCCTGCGCGCCGGCGGCACCGTGCAGCTGCAGTCCCGTCGCGAGCTCGTCGAGCGCATCGGCTCGCTGCCCACCGGTCAGGCCGCGTCGACCGAGGCCGGCACGATGCCGGCCCGTTGGATCATCCACGTCGTCGGACCGGTGCACTCGCGGAGCGAGGATCGCGGCGACCTCCTCGCCTCGTGCTACCGCGAGGCGCTGCGCGTCGCTGACGAGCTCGGCGCCCGGTCGATCGCCTTCCCCGCCGTCTCGGCCGGCATCTACGGCTGGCCGATCGACAGCGCCGCCGACATCGCCGTGCAGACGGTTGCATCGACAACCACCGACGTCGAGCACGTGCGCTTCGTGCTGTTCAACGAGGAGGCCCTGGTGCAGTTCCAGCGGGCGCTCGCCGAGCGGTCGCCGTGACGGAGGTGCCCGAGGAGGTCGCCCTGCCTGACGTCGGCGCACGGCTGCGCCGCCATCGGCCGGACGACCTCGACGCGCTGCTGGCAGCGGTGGAGGAGAGCCGTGATCACCTCCGCCCGCACATGCCGTGGGCGGACGAGGGCCGCGTCGAGCTCGCTGCCTTCATCACCGAGGCCGTCGCCCAGTGGGACACCGGACGCGACCGCAACTTCGTGATCGAGGACGTCGCCAGCGGTGCGCTGCTCGGCGGGTGCGGGCTGCACGCCCGCATCGGCGTGGACGGTCTGGAGATCGGCTACTGGCTGCGGGCCGGCGCCACCGGTCGGGGCGTCGTGACCGCGGCCGCCGCGGCGCTGACCGACCTGGCGCTGGCCGTCGATGGCGTGTCGAGGGTCGAGATCCACTGCGACGAGGCCAACGTCCGCAGCGCCGCCGTGGCCCGCCGCCTGGGATACCGCCTCGACCGGATCGAGCCCGATGTCCCCTCGGCGCCAGGAGACCTCGGCCGGTCGATGATCTGGGTCCGGCGGTCGGCGCCGTCAGTGTTCGACGACGGGCAGGCGGTGGTGGCGGAACAGGACCCGGTCGAGCAGGAGGAACTGGCCGACCCACAGGGTGCCGAACGTGGCCATGTTGGCCGCCAGCGCGATGACGGTGCGCAGCTCGGGTGACGCGTCGATCGACGATGCCCACGCCGCGGCCCGGGCGACGACGAGCGTCGACAGGACCAGGCTCAGCAGGGAGTAGGCCCAGAACGGCGCGAGCTCGCGAGTGAGGTGTCCCCGGCCCTGACCCTGCCAGGCCCAGCGCCGGTTGAGGGCGAAGGACGGCCCGATGCCGGCGACCGTGGCGATCACGTTGGCGACTGCCGGCGACGTCAGGTCGAAGCGGATGAACAGGGCGAGGATCGACAGGCTGAGGACCGTCGTGACGCCACTGACGGCCAGGGACCGGATGATGCGGCCGATCGCAGACACGCTCCGATGCTGGTGCGGGCGTTCCGGGGGATCGCTGAGCAGGTCCTGCGGGTTCACCGAGAGATCGGCTCGGCGGGTCGTCGCGCGGACATCGAGGCGGAGCGTGGCGAACGCTCGGCTAACGCCCCGTTAGCGCCGCCGCCGCACGGTGCGGCCATGCGCCCGACGCTGGCCGTGCTCGTGACCACGCTGATCGGCGCCGGCGCCTTCGCCGCCGTCGTCACCGATTCGGTGTCCGATGGCTGCGCGGTGACCGTCGAGGTCCACAACCTGGGCTCGGCCCCGACGCGGGTCGACTGGGCCGCCAGCCGGACGCGCACCAGCTCGGACGTCATCGGACTCCGGGTTCCGGACCCCTGGCATCCACTCGCCGCAGGGACGTCGGCGGTCGCCGCAGGCGGGCTGGTCCGCCGGACGGCTGTCGTGCCCGGGCCCTGTGACGTCGATCGGCAGTACCGCATCGCGGTCACCGACGGTGACCAGGCGTGGTCCGAACCGTTCCCGAGCGCGACGGGCTGGACCCGGGCGACGACGATCCACGTCGACCACTGGCGGGCGACGAAGCGCTCAGGCTGACGCGGCGAGCGCGATGGGCCTGACGGGCGCGAGGTGGGAGCGCCGGAGCGCCGAGCGGATGAGCATCTCGGTGGCCGGCTCGGGCGTCACGCCCAGCTCGTCGAGCAGGCGGCAGGCGCGGTCGACAGCGGCCGACGTGCGGGCGCCGTCACCGCGCTGGGCGGTCGCCGCGATCACCAGCCGATGGGCGGCCTCCAGGTACGGCTCGAGGATCAGGGCCCGCTCGGCGCAGGCGAGGGCCGGACCGGCGCTCCCCGCTGTCAGGTGGAGGGTGGCGAGGTCGAGGAGCGTGGTCACGATGAGCAGTCGCAGCGCCTCGACCTCGGCGTCGAACCCGGCGACGCGGTCGAGATCGACGAGCGGCGTCCCCCGCGTGAGCGCGGCCGCCTCCGTCAGCAGGGCGACGGCGGCGCCGATGTCACCGGCGTCGCGCGCCGCAGCGGCCGCCGCGCTCAGGCGGCGCAGCTCCCAGACGTCGACGCGCAGCCGCGCCGAGGCGACGAGCCTGATCGAGCTGGCGTCGGCCCGCACGTGGAACGTCGCCTCGCCGGTGGTGCGGCCCGGTTCCAGCAAGCGGTGGAGGTGGGTGAGCGTCACCCTGAGGTTGCGGCCGCCCGACTCCGCGTCGAGGTCGGGCCACAGCAGCTCGACGACGCGATCGCGGCGCGATCGTCGGCTCCAGGACGAGGATCGCCAGCAGCTCGCGGACGCGCTCCCGACGGAGCTCGCGGGCCACCGCCGGCACCCCGTCGTGGCACACCTCGAGCGGCCCGAGCACGGCGACGCCGAGCTCGGTCGTCGGCGCCACGGGGAGCCGGCTGAGCAACGCGGTCGCGTCGTGCGCCAACCGAGGATCGTCCGACGCGGCCGCCATCCGCAGCTCGTGGTGGGCGCGGCAGCCGGCCCGCTCGAGCAGGTACCCGGCGAGGGCGGCGCCGAGTGGCGAACCGTTGCCGTGCAGCCGACAGGCCAGCTCGACAGACCACGGCAACGGCAGGACCGTGAACACGTGCGCCGGGGCCAGCGCATGGTCCTCGACGACGACGGTGCGCCCGGCGCGGAGCCCGGCCAGCGCCCGGGCGACCGCGCGGGCTCGCTCGTGGGACGGGCCCAGCGGGGCGGCATCCCACGCCGTCCGCCGCGCCGGATCGAGCAGGTAGCCAAGGGCGAGGAAGCGGCGGAGGTGACGATCACCGACCGGATCGCCGGCGAAGCGGGCCGCGACCTCGCCGATCGCCCGGCTGCCCGCGATCTCGTCGTGGGCCAGCACGGCATGGGCGGCGCGGGCGTTGGCGATGACGGCGGCGTCGCGGGCGTTGTCGGCGACGATGTCCTGGAACGGCAGGCGCACGCCCCAGCTGGCGCGGATCACGGCGTGGAAGGCGCCGGCGACGAAGACGTCGCGAGCGCTGCCGCCGTGCTCGGGATCGACGGGTTCGGGATCGTCGGCGAAGCCACTGGGGTCGCCGGCCAGCCACCGCGTGAACGCGGGGCCCCGCTGGGAGTGGCGGTTGCCGGACGTCGCCAGCGCCTCGTCGGCGACACGGACGGCATCATCGGCGCGACCGGCCAGCAGCAGGCAGTGCATCAGGAACCGCTGCGGCGAGAGGGCGAGGGCGGCCGGAACGGCATCGAGCGGGGCGGTGGAGAACGCGTCGACGGCGCCTTCGGGGTCGCCCGACATCTCGGCCACGACGGCGGCGATGGCGCCCCGCGCGACCTGCACGATCGGTTCGTCCTCGCCCCCCGGCACCGTGCTGGTGCGTCCGGCCAGCGCCACCAGGCGGTCGACGTCGCCACGCGACTGGGCGGCGACGGTGCCGACCGCGAGGGCAGCGACCTCGGCACCGGCGTCGCCGCGGGCTCGATACACGGCGGCGACGTCGTCGAGCATCACGTCGACGGCGGCGTCGCCGACCGTGCATGCAGCTCGGGCCGCCGCGGCGAGCAAGGCCAGTCCCGGCCAGCGGACGGGGTCGGTCGGCACGCCCGCCAACCAACGACGCGCCGTCTCGACCGGGAGCACGCTGATCGTCGAGCGCACCAGCCCCAGCGCGGCCGCGTCGAGGGCGTCGAGGTCGAAGACGTGGCCGCCGATGCGAGCGGCCTCGCCGGCGCGCATCGGCTCGCCGGTCGCCAGCAGTTGGTCGACGACGCGCCGTCGCAGGTGGGTCGCGTCGTCGGCGTCGAGGGCGCCGGGAAGGACCTCGCTCCACAGGTCGTGGGCGCGATGGGCGCGACCGACGGCGGCGATGAGCGGCACCCGATCGGCGAGCGCGGCGAGGTCGACGGGCGCACCGATCACCGTGCTCACGAACTCGTCGGTCGCCGTGCCGGCCAGCGACAGGACGTAGAGCGCCCGCCGAGCCTCGACCGGGAGCTCGTGGAGCACCTCCTCGCGGGCGAACCCGGTGGCGACGTCACGTCGCGCGGCCAGCGCCACCCGCACCAGGGCCGGCCAGCCACCGCAGCCGTCGGCGCGATGCGGGTCGCGACCGATGTCGGCGGCGAGGTGGGCGATCTCGTGATGGGTGAACGCGAGGTCGTCGGCGGTGAGCTCGATGACCTGGTCGGCGGCGCGCAGGCGGGCCAGCGGGATCGGCGGCGGCTCCCGTCCCGCCAGCACGAGGTGGGCGTTCGCCGGCAGCTGGCGGACGACGGCGCCGAGCAACCGAGCCGCCGTCGACTCGCCGCCGAGCAGGTGCACGTCGTCGAGCACGATGCACACGTCGACCGGCGCCGTCGCCCGCAGCACGCCGAGCACCGCGCTCAGCGGATCTCCGTCGGACGAGCGGCCGCCCAAGCAATCGACGATGCTCGCGGCGAGGTCGATGTCTCGCTCGTGCCCGGGCCCGCACGACACCCATCCGTCGATGCCGATCGGTGCCGCCGCCTCGGCGCGCAGCGCCTGGGCGAGCAAGGTCGACTTCCCGAACCCGGCGCCGGCCACCACCGTCGTCACCGGCACGCTCCACCGGCGACCGAGGCGTGTCGCGAGGTGCGGACGCGCCAGCTCGTGGCGCAGCGGCGCGGGCGGCCCCCAGCTTCCCATCACGATCACGAGCCCCCCGGCATGACTGGGATACGACGAACGTCACACGATCAGTTCTCGCACCAGGCATCGTCTGATGGTGATGACGAGTGGATCGGACGCGCCCACCGTGCTCCTCGAGGACATCGTCCTCGGCGAATCACCTCGCTGGCACGCCGGCCGGCTGTGGTTCTGCGACTGGGGTCGCCAGCAGGTGATCGGCGTCGATCTCGACGGCCGACGCGAGGTCCTCGCCGGCACGCCGGATCACCCGTGGACGATCGTGTGGCTGCCCGACGGCCGGATGCTGTGCACGGCGGCGGGCAGCAGCGAGCTGCTGTGCCGGATGCCGGACGGGTCGTGCCACGCGGTCGCCGACCTCGCGCCGATCTCGTCGGTCGGGTGGAACGAGCTCGTCGTGGACGGGCGCGGCAACGCCTATGCCAACAGCGTCGGCTTCGACCTGATGGCGGGCGAGGCGCCCCGGCCGGGGCTCGTCGCGTTGATCACCCCGGACGGCACGGCGCGCCAGGTCGCCGACGACGTCCACTTCCCGAACGGCATGGCGGTCACCCCCGACGGCTCGACGCTGCTCGTGGCCGAGTCCTACGGCCACCGCCTGACGGCGTTCACGATCGCCGCCGACGGCGGGCTCACCGACCGTCGGGTGTGGGCCGACCTCGGCGACGGCACACCCGACGGGATCTGCCTCGATGCCGAGGGCGCCGTCTGGTACGCCGACGTCCCGAACCGGCGCTGCACAGCGTCGTCGAGGGCGGCGCGGTCCGGCGGGTCGTCGACGTGGATCGTGGCTGCTTCGCCTGCATGCTCGGCGGGCCCGACGGCACCACCCTCTTCATCGTGGCGGCGACGTGGGACGGCCCCGAGGGGATGTTCCAGGGCTCGCCGTCCGGCCGCATCCTGCACGTGTCGGCGGACGCCCCACACGCCGGCTGGCCGTGAGCGCCTCAGCCCATCACCGTCCCGGACGTCGTCGTCGGTGATCGACGGCGGGAGAAGGCCGCCAGATCGATCGTCCGTCCCGTCACCGGGCCGGTGAACTGCACCGGATCCTGGTCGTGGTCGCCGCCGGCCGCCGCGGCGTCGATGAGCGCCTGCATGAACCGGCCCGCCATCGGGGCGTTCTTGAACTGGTTGCCGCTCGTGCCGCACGCCATGAAGAACCCGTCGAGGCTGCTGCGGTCGTAGATCGGGACCCAGTCATCGGAGACGTCGTACAGCGCGGCGAGGCCGACGGGCCGATGCGGGATGCCCAGCGCCGGCACGCGACGGGCCAGCCGTAGCGTCGCCCGTTCCCAGCCCGCGACCGACGGCAGCTCGTCGAAGTCGTCGGCGTCGGCGATCCACTCCAACTCGTCGCAGGCTGCTTCGGTGCCGCCGACCAGCAGCGTGCCGCCGGCCTGGGGTCGGAAGTACTGGCCGAGGTCGAGGTCGGCGACGAACGGCGCCCCATCGGTGAGCAGGAGCCCGGGCGGCGCCGGCACGGCGAACACCTCCTGGCGCAGGGCCCGGTTGGTGATCCGCATGTCCGCCGTCACCCCGGCGATCTCGTTGATGTGCGACGAGTGCGGTCCGGCGACGTTGACGACGACCGGTGCCGCGATCACGTCGCCGCCGTCGAGCTCCACGCCCGTGACGCGCCCGCCGCGACGACCGATCGCGCGCACGGCCGCACGGAACCGGAACGTGGCGCCGTGGTGGGCGGCGGCATGGGCGAGGTTGTGGGCGGCGAGCATCGGGTCGTCGATGTAGCCACTGTCGCCGTTGTAGAAGGCGTGCAGCTCGCCGTCGGCGTCGTCGGCGAACGCCGGGTCGTCGATCGGCTTCGGCGGGAAGTAGCTGCCGGGGTCGAGGGCGGGGAAGCGCGCCCGCAGGGCGGCCGGATCGAGCAGCTCGTAGGGGATCCCGGCGTCGTCCCACGCCGTCAGCACCGCCGCGCCGTCGTAGTCGGGCGTCCGGTAGACGAGGTTGCCGGCGGACACGAACCGGGCCATGCCGGCCGGGTCCTCGACGCCGAGGTGGCCGGCCCAGTCCTTCCAGCAGGCCGCCGCCTCCCAGGCCGTGAGCACGGCGTCGATCGTCGAGTAGCTGAACCGGATGATCGACGACGAGGCACTCGTCGAGCCGGCGCCGGGCGCCGGGCCCTTGTCGACGCACATCACCCGCCGCCCGCCGCGAGCCAGCTCGAGGGCGACCGCGGCGCCGATGATCCCGGCGCCGATGACGACCGCATCGACATCCACGTCGGCACCGGACACGGGCCGAGCTTGGCACGGTCGAACCGCTGCGACGGGCGACACGTATCTCGGGCATGGCCGCACGCTCCAAATCCTGCAAGGAAGGGCAGGTCGCGATGGGCGGTGACGACGAACAGGCGGATCTGGAGCGGCCGGTGCTGCCACCGGGCCGACACGTGTGGCTCCCCGGTCGCGGCCTGACGTTCGTGCGCGAGCTCGCCGGTCCGGCCGGCGCGCCGACGATCGTGCTGCTGCACGGCTGGACGGCCACGGCCGACCTCAACTGGTGGGCGAGCTATCGGCCGCTCGCCGAGCACTTCCACGTCGTCGCCCTCGACCACCGCGGCCACGGTCGCGGGCTGCGTTCGGACCGCCCGTTCCGCCTCGAGCAGTGCGCCGACGACGTCGCCGCCCTCGCCCTCGCGCTCGGGCAGCGGCGCATCATCCCGGTCGGCTACTCGATGGGCGGGCCGATCGCCCAGCTCGTGTGGCGCCGACACCCCGAGCTGGTCAGCGGGCTCGTGCTGTGCGCGACCAGCGCCACGTTCCAGGGCACGACGCGCGAGCGCGTCCTGACCTCGGTGGCCACCGGCACCAGCGCCGTCGCCGGGACGATCCCGCTGGGACGCCTGACGAGCGTCGCCCTCGGCCGCTGGACCGGCTGGCGTGGTCGGCGGGCGCCGGCGTGGTGGGGCTTCGAGGAGGTCAACCGCCACGACTGGACCCAGATCCTGGAAGCCGGGCGGGAGACGTTGCGGTTCGACTCGCGGGCGTGGGTCGGCACCATCGACGTGCCGACGGCCGTGGTCGTCAACGACGACGACGGCGTCGTGCCGACGGCCCGCCAGCGCGAGCTCGCCGAGCGCATCCCCGACGCCGCCACGTTCACGGTGTCCGGCGGCCACGCCGTGTGCACGACGGCGCCGGCCCGCTTCCTGCCGGCGCTGCTCGCCGCCTGCCGTCACGTGTCCGGCGCGCTGGCGCCGATGGCACCGGCGGCGTCCGGACTCGTCGCTGCCTGACGGTCGTACGCTCGCCGCGTGGTCGATCTCGACGCCCTGCCCGTCGCCGATCCGTGGTTCGTCCTCGAGTCCGTGGGCGCCGGGATCACGCTCGTCACCGAGCCCCACGTCCACCCGCTGCTGCGGTGCAACGTGTGGCACGTGCGCGGGCGGGACGTCGATCTCGTCGTCGACACGTCGCTCGGGCTGCGGCCGCTGCGCCACCTCGTCGAGCACGACCTCGACCACGACCTGCTCGCCGTCGCGACCCACGTCCACAGCGACCACATCGGCGGGATGCACGAGTTCGATCAACGGGCGATCCATCCGAGTGAGGCGGCCGAGCTGGCCGCGCCCGGCGACGTCACCGTCGACACCGCGCACTACGGCCCGACCGTGCTGGGGCCGTACCGCGACGCCGGCTACGACATCGGCGACCTGCTCGTCGACGCCGTCCCGGCCGGCGGCCTCGCGGCGGCGACGCTCGAGCGGGCGCCGGCCCCGGCGACGCGGCTGCTCGACGACGGCGACGTCGTCGACCTCGGCGACCGGGCCTTCGAGGTGCTCCACCTGCCGGGCCACTCCCCCGGCAGCATCGGCCTGTGGGACGCGTCGACCGGCGTGCTGTTCTCGGGCGACGCGGTGTACGACGGACCGCTGCTCGACGAGCTCTCCGACTCCGACATCGCCGCCTACGTGGCCACGATGCGGCGGCTGCGCGAGCTGCCGGTGAGCGTCGTGCACGCCGGTCACGAGGCGAGCTTCGGGCGCGACCGGCTGGTCGAGCTCTGCGACGCCTACCTGCGCTCGCGCGCCTGACGCGCCATGCTCGTGCCCATGGCACGAGTCGCGTTCGTCGGGTTGGGAGCGATGGGAGCGCCGATGGCCGGCCACCTCGCCACGGCCGGTCACCAGGTCACGGTGTACAACCGCACCCGCTCCAAGGCCGACGCCTGGGTGCGGCTGCACGACAACACCTCGGCGCCGACCCCGGCCGATGCGGCCGACGGGGCCGAGCTGGTGCTGCTGTGCGTCGGCAACGACGACGACGTGCGTGACGTCGTGCTCCGTGACGACGGCGTGTTGGCGACGATGGCCGACGGCTCGATCCTCGTCGACCACACCACGACGTCGGCCGTGCTGGCGCGCGAGGTGGCGGCGGCGTGCGCCGAGCGTGGCGTCGGGTTCGTCGACGCTCCGGTGTCCGGCGGGCAGGCCGGCGCCGAGGCCGGGCGGCTCACGGTGATGTGCGGCGCCGACTCGGAGGCCGTGTTCGAGCGGGCCCAGGGCGTCATCGACGCGTACGCCGTGAAGTGCGAACGGATGGGACCCGCCGGCGCCGGCCAGCTCACGAAGATGGTCAACCAGATCTGCATCGCCGGCGTCGTGCAGGGCCTCGCCGAGGCCGTCGACTTCACGCTGCGCGCCGGGCTCGATCCGGCGCAGGTCTTCGACGTGATCGGCAAGGGCGCCGCGCAGAGCTGGCAGATGGACAACCGGACGGCGACGATGGTGGCCGGCGAGTTCGACTTCGGCTTCGCGGTCGAGTGGATGCGCAAGGACCTGGGCTTCTGCCTCGCCGAAGCCGACCGCCTCGGCGGCCGCCTCCCGCTCGCCGCCCTCGTCGACCAGTTCTACGCCCAGATCAGCCAGCGCGGCGGCAAGCGCTGGGACACCAGCAGCCTCGTCCAGCTCCTCCGCGACCCCTGACCCCGGACGGCCGGCCGGCCCGATCCTGCGAACTTTCCGCGCTCGCGCCCACATGGAGGGCGCGAGCGGGAAAGTTCGCAGATCTGCCCACCCCGGCGGCGGGCGGCGCGATCTGGGCGGGCAGCGTGCCCTGGGTGCGTTCCGTGACAACAGTCGTCAGGGAACGCACCGAGATCCGAGCTGGGCGGTGCCCGTGACACAGAGCGGGAGCGGGTGGCCGCGCTCCCGGCTTGGTCGCGATCAGACCTGGGGATCGACGGAAGACCGCGACCAAAGCGTCGCCGCCCGGCAGAACCCGGGCTCTGTGTGAGCGCCAGGCGAAACGGACAACTGGTCGATCGCGCAGCACCACGTTCAGCGCAGCCCGGGCCGGCGCCGTGGCCAGATCTGCCCGCGACCCCGAGGCACCTCCGTCTTCAGAGCTCTTCGTCCGAACACCGCAGCACCGACCCGGATCCGGAGCACGACCGCAATGGGCGATCTGAGCCGAATCGCGCCCAGATCTGCGGCAGCGGCCCAGTCCGACTGACTGACCGCCTACCAGGCGTCCCAGTGGATGATGGTGTCGGGGTCGGGGCGTTGGGCGGGCTTGAAGTCGGTGCCGACGGTGTGGGCCAGCGGGCTGAGGCAGACCTGCTGCACCGTGTCGTACGGGATCCCGACGATCTCGGCCACCTCGCGCTCGCGGATCAGGTGCAGCGTCGTCCACGCCGTGCCGAGGCCGCGGGCCCGGGCGGCGAGCATGAAGTTCCACGTGGCCGGCAGGATGTTGCCGAGCATCGATGCCGACGCGAACGACGGCAGGCCGTCGATGCGGGCGCCCTGGTTGCAGGCGATGACGAGCGCCGGCGCGTCGCCCATCCGCTCGCCGAGGAAGTCCGCCGACGTCTGCACCCGCTTCTGCTGGGCGTTCTCGACGTCGGTCTCCTTGACGATCGAGCCGACGTACGTGCCGTCCATGCCCTTGTAGACGTCGTAGCAGCCGCGGTAGATCTCGCCGATCGCCGCCCGCTTCGCCGCGTCCGTGACGACGACGAACTGCATCGACAGGTTGTTGCTGCCCGACGGCGCCTGGAGCGCGGCGGCCACGCACTCGCGCACGAGCTCCTGCGGAACGGGGCGGTCGAAGTCGAGGCGCCGTCGCACGGCGCGGGTGGTCGTCAGCAGCTCGTCGGGTGTCAGGTCCAGCACGGGCGGGAGACTACGGCGCCCGTACGATCCGCCCGTGACCGCGATCACCACACCGGCGGGAACGTTCGTCGCCGACGAAGCCGGGCCGGCGGACGGTCCGCTCGTGCTCCTGCTGCACGGCTTCCCGCAGTCCCGCCACACGTGGCGCGACTGCGTCCCGGCGCTCGGGGCTGCAGGGTTCCACGCCGTCGCCCCGGATCAGCGCGGCTACACGCCGGGCGTGCGGCCGGCCGAGGTCGAGGCGTACAGCGTCGATCGCCTCGTCGCCGACGTGCTCGACCTCGCCGACGTCCTCGGCGCCGACCGCTTCCACCTCGTCGGCCACGACTGGGGCGGGCAGGTCGCGTGGCTGACGGCGGCCCGCCACCCCGACCGGCTGCTGTCGCTGACCGTCCTGTCGCGACCCCACCCGGCCGCGTTCGCCCGCTCGTTCGCCCTCGACCCCGAGCAGTCGCAGCGTTCGAGCCACCACCGAGCCATGACCCCCGAGTTGACCGACCGGTGGTGGGCCGACGACTGCGCGGCCCTGCGTCGCATGCTCGACAACGCGGGCGTGCCGCAGGCCGACGCCGATGCCTACCTCGCCACATTCGCCGAGCGGGCCGCCCTCGATGCCGCCATGAACTGGTATCGGGCCGCCGCCGCGAGCGGGCCCGGCCTGCGCGCCGCCGACACGCCGGACGTGACGGTGCCCGTCCTGTACCTCTGGGGCACCGCCGACCAATCGGTCGGCCGCCGCGCCGCCGAGCTCACGGCCGAGCACGTCACCGGGCCGTACCGCCTCGTCGAGATCGACGGCGCCGGGCACTTCCTCACCGATGACCTCGCGGCGGCGACCGTGCGACGGGAGCTGCTGGACCACGTCGCCCGATGACGACTCGATCGGTGCGGGCGACGAGACGGTGCGCCTACCGGCTCGCGTCCCCGGCGTCCTGACCGGCTTCGGGCTCGGTCCCGACGACGAGCTCTGGGCCCTCACCCTCGACGAGGGCGCCTTCCTGCTCACCCCCGGCTGAGCCGCGCCGCGCGTTCCACGGCAACAGCGCCACGCCGACGACCGCGGCCGCAGCAGCCAGCCACCACCCGCCGGCGTCGAGGCCGCCGAGCGACCGGGTGGCGACGAGGAGGCCGACGACGACGGCGAGCACGCCGAGCGCGGCAGAGACCGGATCGATGGGATGTCGTTGCACGGGGATCAGCCTTCGGTGGTCGGCGCGACGGTGGTGCCGGCGCGCAGCGCGGTGAGGTCGAGGAGCTCGCCGGCGGGGGTGAGCAGCAGGTCGCCCGGGAGCAGCTGGAAGTCGCCGGTCGAGGTGGTGATCACGGTGACGTTGCCCTCCCGACGACTCGTGCCGACGACGACCCGGCCGCCGGTGTCGACGAGGGCCTCGCCGCCGGCCAGGGCGATCGAGCCATCGCCCGTCATCGCCACGCCGTCGGCGATCTCGCGTAGCGAACCGGCCGGTCGATCGATGATGGGCGGACCAGGCAGGTCGAGCTCCGGCACGCCGGGCGCCCAGTGATCGACGTCGATGTCGCCGCGCCCGACACGGGCGTCGACGACGACGGCGGCCGGTCCCGCGGGGCCGACCGTGAACGTGCCATCGGCACGGGTGACGCCGTCGACGCGGACGTCGCCGCCGCGGGCGCGCACCTCCACGGTGACGTCGTCGGGCACCAGGACGTGGACGTCACCGACGGCGACTCGGGCGTCGACGGTGATCGGCCGGGCCGGAGCGTCGACGATCTGCACATCGACCGAGCCGAGGACCACGTGCCGGCGGACGTCGAACGTGCTGGCGCTGCTCACATCGACGACGTGATCGCCGGTGAGCGCGGTCGGGTGCAGGCCGAGCCGGGCCGACTCGCCGGCCACCACGCCGGTGCCGGCGAGCAGCACGGCCGGGATGGCGAGCCAGCGGGCCCGACCCATGACCGTGCCCACGAGGAGGCCGATGCCGCAGATCACGGCCGCCGCACCGAGCCATTGCTCGGGGTGCATCCGACCGCCGTTGGCCTGGTCGATCAGCGCGCCGGCGGCGCCGACGAGCAGGGCCAGCCCGAGCGTCGCCCGGCCGAGCACCGATGGAACGCGCGGCGCTGCCGGCGCCGGCGGCGTCGACGGGACGGGCGCGTCGACGACGGTCGCCGCGCCGGGTGCGTCCAGGAGCGACCGAGGACGCGGCTGGCGCAGCTGGTACGGGCGCCACAGGGCGAGCGCCAGCCCGACGAGGAGGACGAACACCGTCCAGGTGCCGGTGAACGTGTAGCTCCCGTCCTGCAGCATGAACGGCAGGAACCCGACGAGGAGGGCACCGCCGGCGATCCTCGCCAGCGGGTGATCGGCGCCGCGGACGAGGACCAGCCACAGGCCGAGGTACAGCACGAGCCCGATGCCACCGACGATCGCCAGCAGCACGAACGCGATGCGGATCCACAGGGCGTCGATCCCGAGGCGGTCGGCGAGCAGGGCGGCGACGCCGCCGATGATGCGGTCGGCCGGTGCCGGGCCGGCAGGAGGGCCGGCTGGCGGCGCCGAGGCCGGGGCCGGGTCGAGCGAAGGCGGGGCGAGGTCCACGGCGCCGACGGTACGGATCGCACCCGCGCTGCGCCATCGGGGACATCCCTGGTCGGACCCCCAGATCGGCCGCTGGCCATTGGGGGACGACCCCGGATGCCGAGCCGGCCACGACCGCGCGACGATGCAGCGGTGGCCCGGCTGATCGACGCTCTACGCACCCCGCGCGGCTCCGATCGCGTGCTCGCCGGCGTCGCCAGCGGGTGGGCCGATCGCTGGGGCGTCGAGCCGACCGTCGTGCGCGCCGCCGTCGGGCTGCTGACGCTGGCCGGCGGCCTCGGCGCCGTGCTGTACGCGGTCGCCGCCGTCACCTCGACGGCGGCGCTGCCCGAGCCCCCGCCGCGCGCCGCCGCCGCCAGCGACCGTCACCGGCGCGAGCTGGCCATCGGGTGCGCGACCGCGGCGATCCTCCTCGCCGCCCGCGCCGTCGGGCTGTGGCCCGGCGACGGCGTGATGGCGCCGGCCGTGGCGATCGCCGTCGGCATCGGCGTCGTCTGGTCGCTGCGCACCGACACCCGCCCCAGCGTCGGCGGGTGGGTGGCACGCGTGATCCAGGTCGTCGCCGGCGTCACCCTGCTGGTGGCCGGCGTCGCCTCGCTGGCCAACCGCACCGGCGGGCTCGGTGCCGTCGGCGCGTCGGCCAGCGCGATCGCCGTCGTCATCGGCGGCCTGGCGATCTTCGCCGCCCCGGCGCTCGGTCGGCTGCTGCGCCGCCTCGACGACGAGCGGGGGGCGCGCATCCGGGAGGACGAGCGGGCGCGGATGGCCGCCCACCTGCACGACTCGGTGCTGCAGTCGCTCGTGCTGATCCAGCGCACCGACGACGCGCGGCGGATGGCGATGCTGGCCCGGCGCCAGGAGCGCGAGCTGCGGGCGTGGCTCTACGGCACGACGCACCCGGGCGACCCGATCACGCTGCACGCGGCGATCGACGCGATGGCCGTGGCCGTCGAGACCGACCACGACGTGCGCGTCGAGGCGGTGGTCGTCGGTGACCAGCCGCTCGACGACGCCTCGCGCGCCCTCGTCGCGGCGATGCGCGAGGCCGTCGTGAACGCCGCCCGCCACGCCGGGGTGGAGCGCGTCGACGTGTTCGTCGAGGCCGACGACGCCGCGCTGTCGGGGTTCGTCCGGGACACCGGCCACGGCTTCGACCCGGCCACCGTCGCCCCCGACCGCCGCGGCATCAGCGAGTCGATCATCGGGCGCGTCCATCGGCTCGGCGGGAGCGCCGTGCTCACGTCCCGCCCCGGCGCCGGCACCGAGGTCGAGGTGCGCGTGCCGCGAGGCCGGACGTGACGGTTCGCGTCGTCATCGTCGACGACCACGCGCTGTTCCGCGCCGGTGTCCGCGCCGAGCTGGTGGCGATGGCGCCGCGCGTCGAGATCGTCGGCGAAGCGGCCGACGTCGACGGCGCCGTCGCCGCCATCCGATCCACCGCGCCCGACGTCGTGCTGCTCGACGTCCACCTGCCCGGCGGCGGCGGCCAGCGTGTGATCGCGGCGTTGCACGACGATCCGACGCCGCCGCGGTTCCTCGCCCTGTCGGTGTCCGACTCGGCCGAGGACGTCATCGCCGTCGTGCGGGCCGGTGCTCGCGGCTACGTCACCAAGACCATCGACGCCACCGAGCTGGCCGATGCGATCGAGCGGGTGCACGGCGGCGACGCCGTGTTCTCACCCCGCCTCGCCGGGTTCGTCCTCGACGCCTTCGCCGGCGACATCCCGGCCCCGTCGGACCCCGAGCTCGACCTGCTGACGGCTCGCGAGCAGGAGGTCCTGCGCCTGATCGCCCGCGGCTACGCGTACAAGGAGGTCGCCAGCCGGCTGCACCTGTCGGTGAAGACGATCGAGACCCACGTCTCGGCCGTCCTGCGCAAGCTGCAGCTCTCCAACCGCCACCAGCTCACGGCGTGGGCCAACGAACGCCGGTTGATCTAGGGCTGCGCTGATCGACCGAGCGACGGGTTGGGGATGCGGCGGTCGAAGTCGAGCCAGATCCGGGCGTCATCACGACAGTCGAACGTGCGACAGAGTCCAGGGCGCTGCGCGTAGATCGCGCAGCGACGGTCGTCCGTGGCGCAGTGGACGCACCATCCATCGGGTCGCTGCTCGTTGAGGTACGGCTGTTCGCGATCCCAACGAACGACGCCCTCGTCGACGTCCTGGCGCGTCAACGGCACCCGCAGGCGACAGCACGCCGCATGGCAGATGGCGAGCCGGTCGGCGCAGTCGATCGGGGCGTGCTCGACCTCGACCGCGTACTTGTCCTCCCCCTCGCTGAGGTAGACGACGGGCGCGTCGGGCGCGGCTCGCCGCGTCGGCCCGAAGTGGACAGCCCGCGACACCGTGAACGTTCCGTGCGACATGGCCGCTCCTTGGTCGTCGGCGAGCCGACGTCAACGGTCGTCGCCCACGCGCACCCGCGCAACGCGGCGGCGGGGCCGCCATCGGGGCAGCCCGCTTGCCCGATCGTGCAGGTCGAGGCTCGTCAGCCGGTGACGCCGCCGGCCCAGTCGACCAGCGTCTCGGCGAAGCCCGCGGGGTCCTGCCCGTGCATCGAGTGCCCCATGGCCTCGAAGGATCGGTAGTCCACGCTGACGCCGGCGGCGGTCAGCACCTCCCGGACACGCGCCGCCTGGAGGTCCGACACCGCCCCGAGGAGCACGCCGGTGGCCGGGTCGATGTGGCGGAAGTGGTGGGTGAACAGCACCGGCACCCGCACCGACCGGAGCATCCGATCGTGATCGCATGACGCCGCGACGCTGCCGCTGACGAAGGCACGGCCCCACTCGGGGTCGTACTCCTTGAGGAACTGGGGCGGCTCGGCCGGGAGCTGGAACGCGCCGGCGAGCCATCCGGGCAGGACGTCCGGCGCCGCGGCGAGCATGCCGTCCCAGTCGCCGATGCTCCACTGATCGCCGAGGTAGGTGTTCCAGAGGCGGAACATCGGCCCGATCGCTTGGCGGATGCTGTGGCCCACGGCTGGGTCGACCTGTGACGCGTAGAGCGGCGGGTCCTCGTACGCGGCGGCCACGACCTGTCCGGGCTTGGCGTAGGCGGACAGCCACGCCGACAGCACGCCACCCGACGACAGGCCGCTGACGATGCACGGGCGGTCGACGACGAGATCGAGGAAGCGGACGAGGTCGTTGCCCATGTTGTCGAGCGTGTAGCGACCCGGCGTCCGGGTCGAGCGGCCCTGGCCGCGCAGGTCGACGGCGAAGACCTGGAAGTGCTCGGCGAGCAACGGCAGCGCCTGCTCGTAGCCCCACCACGATTCGCTCTGACCGGGGATCAGCAGCAGGGCCGGTGCGCCGGGATCGCCCGCCGTCACGTAGTTCATCTGCACCTCGCCGAGGTCGACGAGCTGCTCGGGGAAGGCGTGGGCGACGTAGGTCTCGCCCGGGTTGTGCGGGCCGAAGCGGTCGCGGTACGTGCCCATCACACGCACCGGTTGCGGATCGTGCCGATGCCCTCGATCCACGTCTCGAGGACCTGGCCCGGCTGGAGGAAGCGCGGCGGCTTCCGGGTCGCGCCGACGCCGGCTGGCGTGCCGGTGAAGATGACGTCGCCGGGAAGCAGCGGGAGCACGGACGAGAGCTCGGCGACCAGGCTGGGGACGTTGAAGATCAGGTCGCTGGTGCGGGCGTCCTGCACCGTCTCCCCGTCCACCGCGCAGCCGAGCGCGAGGTCGTCGGGATCGGCGACCTCGTCCGGTGTCACCAGCCATGGCCCCATCGGGCCGAACCCGCGCCTGGACTTGCCGAGCGAGAACTGGGCGCCGGCCGCGAACTGCAACTGCCGGTCGCTGATGTCCTGGCCGACCGTCAGCCCGGCGATGTGCGCCCAGCCGTCGGCGGCCGCGACGCGATCGGCGCGGCGGCCGATCACGGCGACCAGCTCGACCTCCCAATCGACGCTCGACCCCACGATCTCGATGTCGTCGAACGGGCCCGACAGCGAGGCGGGGAACTTCGTGAACGTCGCCGGCACGGCGGGCACCGCCATGCCGGACTCCTCGGCGTGGCTGCGGTAGTTGAGCCCGATGCCGAACACCTGCCGCGGCCGCGGCGCCGGGTTGCCCAACACCGTGGCGTCGAGCGGGCCGGTGCCGGCGGTGACGCCGGCGGCGAACGCCGTGAAGGCATCCCACTCCTCGTACACGGACATCGGGTCGGGCCCGAACCGACCGTTCGAGGCGGTGGCGATGTCGGCGATCTCGTCGCCGAGCACGAGCACGGCGCGGTTGGCGACGGTGGCGATCTTCACGATGGTGTTCCCCCAGGGATCAGGACGGCGGAGAGCCGGGCGCGGAGTCGGATGAGCAAGCCGGTGGCGGCGGCGGCATCGGCTGCCGTGCCGTACAGGTGGAAGTCGGGTCGCTGCAGCCACCACGAGGCGCCGCCGGCCGACCACTCGTCGGCGACCTCGGCCGGGTCGAGGACGATGAGGCGACCACCGATCGAATCGAACCACGCGAGTGCATCGTCGTCCGGCCGACCGGAGTCGGTCGTGACGAGGCGCCAGCCGGCGCCGTGGACGTCGTCGAACAGGCCACCGTCGACGCGGCACTGCCCGAACAGCCGACCGGCGTTCGGGTCGTCGTCGTCGAGCACGCCGTCGGCGAGACCCGGACGCTCGGGCAGGGCGGTGAGCTCGCCGGTCACCGCGGCCGACATCGCCTCGTCGCGCGCCGCGGCCGCGGCCGGATCGGCGACGCAGATCACCTTGCCGAGCTCCATCGAGAGGTCGATCGCCTGCCGGGCGCTCGGGAGCCGCTCGTCCTCGTAGCTGTCGAGCAGGGCGTCGCCGGCGTCACCGGCGATGACGAGGTCGAGCTTCCACGCCAGGTTGGCGGCGTCGCGCACCCCGGCGCACAGGCCCTGGCCGGCGAACGGCGGCATCTGGTGGGCGGCGTCGCCGGCGAGCAGCACCCTGCCGGTCGCGCCAGTGCTCGGCGTAGCGCGCTTGGAACGTGTAGACCGCGTGGCGCTCGAGCCTGGCGTTGCCGCGGTGCACGTCCCACGGCCGCAGCAGCTCCCATGCCGTGGCTTCGTCGTCGAGCTGGTCGATCGTCTCGTGGGCGAGCCGCATGAACTCCCAGCGGCGCCGCCCAGGACCACCGGACACCGCGGTCGTCGGGCGCTGCGGGTCGCAGATCTGCACGTTGATCGGGTCGAAGACGCGCGGCTCGGCGAGGATCACGTCGACGATCAGCCAGTCGTAGAAGAACCCGAGGTCGTGCACGGCGAGGCCGGCCAGGTGGCGCACCGTGCTGTTCGCCCCGTCGCAACCGACCGCGTACCGCGCCCGGATCGATCGCCCGGCGGCGTCGCCGACGACCACGTGATCGTCGCCCTGGTCGAGGCTGACCACCTCGACGCCGCGCCGCACGTCCACCGTCGGCAGCTCGCCGACCCGGGCCGCGAGCAGCGCCTCCAGCTCCGGTTGGGAGAACATCGACGACGCCGGCCAGCCAGAGCGGCTCGGCCCGACCCGGCCGAAGCGCAGCAGCGTCGCACCGGCGGCGTTGCGCCACTCGTAGACCTCGGCCGGATCGCTGATCGCGCGCAGCGGGGCACCGATCCCGCACGACTGCAGGATGCGGCCGACCTCGTCGTCGAAGTGCACGGCGCGGGGCAGCGGGTAGGGATCCGGCCAGCGCTCCAGCACGACCACGGAGCGGCCGCGCTGGCCGAGCAGGATCGCCAGGGCCAGCCCGACCGGTCCGGCCCCGACGATGGCGACGTCGCAGTCCGGTCCGCGGTCGCTCATGCCGAGCGCAGCGGTTGATGGCCCCACTGCGAGATCCGCTCGTAGCGACGGTCGTCGCCCCACGGCTCGGTGATCAGCCGGGCCCCGTGGCCGACCTCGACCTGGAAGCCGGCCGGGCTCTGCACGTAGAAGCTGAACATGCCGTCGTTGTCGTGGCGACCGAGGCCGTTCGGGATCGCCAGGTCCGACGCCCACACCCGGTCGAACGCGGCGCCGACGTCGTCGCGCTCGTTGGTCTCGACCATCACGTGGTGCAGCCGCTGCGGCAGGTCGAACGGCGCCTTGGCCAGGGCCACGGTGTGATGCCGTTCGTTGCAGTGGAAGAAGTGGACCACGAGCTCGATCCCCTGCACGATCTCCATCTCCAGCCAGTCCGACCGCTCGAGGCCCAAGCCGTCGGTGACGAACCGGCACGAGTCGTCGAACGCGGTCGTCGCGAACACGACGTGCCCGAAGCCGACGCCCTCGGTCAGGAACCCGCCGGGCACGAGCGGCGTCGTCGACGGCGTCGGTGCCGTCGCCAAGCCCTGGACGACCTCGACGTCGACGCCCCACGGAGCGGTCGTGCGGGCCAGCCGTTCGACGCGGCGTCGACCGCACTCGACCGCGCTCCCCTCCGTCACCGTGAACCCTGCGGCGGCGAGCCGCGAGGTCGTGGCGTCGAAGGCCACCGCGTCTGGTGCCTCGAAGCCGATGAAGACGGCGTCGCTCGGCGGGACCCGGACGCACGACGATCCGCTGCGCCTTGTCGTCGTTGCGCCACGTCAGCGCATCACCGTCCGGCTCCCCCGGTTGCAAGCCGATGACGTCGCCGAAGAACGGCCGCAGCGACGTCGGGTCGGGCACCTCGATGCCGAGGTAGGCGAGCTCGATGTGTCGTTCCACGTGGTCCTCCGGGTGATCGAAGCGGTCAGCCATCGGCGCCCCAGAGCGCCTTGGCGAGCAGTTGGTTCAGCGTGTCGACCTCGGACGTCGACAGGTGCGACCACTGGCGCCGGTGGTACTCCTGGAGCTGCGGGGTCACGGCGTTGAACACGCGCTGCCCTGCGGGTGTGGCCCGCACCAGCACGCTGCGGCGGTCGGCCGGGTTCGGCAGTCGCTCGGCGAACCCGGCGCGCTCCAGTCGATCCACGAGGCGCGTGACGTCCGACGCGCGGTTCAGCAGCCCGTCGGCGACCGCGCCGATCGGCATGCCCGCAGCGGCGTCGTCGGCCAGGCACAGCGTCCACAGGGCGACGTACTGCTGATGGGTGAGCCCCTCGGCGGCACAGATCTCCTCCAGCGCGGCCAGGTTGCGATCGGCCAAGAGCAGGACGTTGAGGTGCACGCCGCGCCCGACGCGCACCGCTCGGGGCTCACGCAACGTCGTGTTCTGCAGCACGAGCGCAATGTATACGTGATAACAGGATCTGTTGCAACAGGTATATGCTACGGTCGGCATCGTGAGCCGCTTGGACGTCCACGCCCACTTCGTCCCCGACGGATATCGAGCGGCGCTCGAGGCAGCCGGCTACCAGCAGCCCGATGGGATGCCGGGCATCCCGGCGTGGTCCGCCGACGAGCACGTCGCGGTGCTCGACCGGCTCGGGATCCGCACCGCGCTGCTGTCGATCTCGTCACCGGGCGTCCACCTCGGCGACGACGACGCGGCCCGCCAGCTGGCTCGCGAGGTCAACGAGGACGGACGGCGGACGGTCGAACGGCATCCCGGCCGCTTCGGCCTGTTCGCCTCACTGCCGCTTCCCGACGTCGAGGGCGCGCTGGCCGAGCTCGCCTACGCGTTCGACGTCCTGCACGCCGATGGCGTGGTGCTGCTCACCCACGTCGGCGACACCTACCTCGGGGACGCCGCGCTCGAGCCGATCTTCGAGGAGCTGGACCGGCGGCGAGCCCGCGTCTTCATCCACCCGACGTCACCGCCGTGCTGGGAGCACACCTCGCTCGGTCGGCCGCGGCCGATGATCGAGTTCCTGTTCGACACGACCCGCGCCGTCACGAACCTCGTGCTCAACGGCACGATCGCCCGTCACCCCGGCATCGAGGTCATCGTGCCCCACGCCGGCGCGGCCCTCCCGGTGATCGCCGACCGCGTCGCCGCGTTCTCCTTCCTCGTGCGCGACGCCGAGGTGGACGTCATGCGTGACCTCGCCCGGCTGCACTACGACCTCGCCGGGTTCCCGCTGCCCCGCCAGCTCGATGCGCTCCTCGCGCTGACCTCGGTCGACCAGCTCCACTACGGCAGCGACTACCCCTTCACCCCGGAGGGGGTCGTCGGCATGCTCGCCGAGCAGCTCGGCGACCACGGCACCCCAGGCGAGCTCGTCGCTCGGCTCACCGCCAACACGCGGCGGCTGTTCCCCCAGCTCGCGCCGGAGGACGCCTGAGCGCGCTCAGACCCGTTCGAGCGGCCGGGCCGGACCGGGTGGTCGCGCCGCGAGGATCGGATCGGCGACGGCCACGACCCCACCACGGACGACGACACCCATGATCCCGGCTCGCCGCACGAGCGCGCCGTCGTCGCCCCGGAACGCCACCTGACCGAGGAGCCCGGTCTGGAAGCGCTCGATCTGGGCACACGGGTTGCGCAACCCGGTGACGGCGACGAGGGCGTCGTCGCCCAGCAGGAGCACGGTCCCGACGGTGAGGGCGTGGACGTCCAGGTCGCGGGTGGTGATGTTCTCGCCGAGATCACCGGGACGGACGCGGTGGCCGGCGGCGGCGAGGACGTCGAACAGCTCCGACGCGATCAGGTGCACCTGGCGGAGGTTCGGTTGGGTGGGGTCGATGGCGACGCGCGAACGGTGCTGCACCAGTGGACCGGCGTGGACGTCGCCGGCGACGCCGATGCCGGCGATCAGCTCGAGGGCATCAGCCGGATCCTTCGAGAACCCGTGCGCCGGGCTGCGATGGAGGGCCACGATCGACGCCACCGTCCCAGCGAAGCGCACCCTGGGCCCGCCGACCAAGCGAGATCCGGCGCCGGTGAGCGGTCAGTCGTCGAAGATGGCCGACAAGATGGCCTGGTCGAAGCCGGCGACCGACGCGGTCACCTGCTCGATCTCGTCGGCGCCGAAACCGAGCTCGGTCATCACCTCGGCGGTGTGCTCGCCGAGCAACGGCGGCGGCCGGCGGATGCCACCGCCCGGCGTCTTGCTCAGGTGCACCACGTTGGTGACGACGCCGGCGACGCCGTGGCCCGGGACGTCGACGTCGACGATGTAGCCGTTGGCCGCGGCCTGCGGATCGGCCACGACGTCCGTGTAGTCCTGGATCCGCTCGTAGATGATCTCGGGCTGGGTGGCCAGGAACGCTGTCCACTCGGCCGTCGTCCGGCCGGCGAACGCTTCGGCGACGGCGGCGCGGATCTCGTCGACGCCGTCCATGCTGCCGCGCGCGCCGATGCGCTTGGCGACGTTGTTCCAGCGTGAGTCGACGAGCACGTCGGGCCGGTCGACGAACAGCCAGAAGTCGTCCCACGACTCGTCGCTCATCGCCACCACGAACATGAACGCCCCGCCGTCCTTGGTCTCGTACACGCCGTAGGGGCAGCGGATGTTCGGGTTGTGCTTGCCCTCGCGGCGCAGCGGCTCGTCGCTCATCGTCGTGTGGGTGAGCTCCCACGCCTGGACCCACATCTGCGCCCCGAGGGCCGACGTGTTGACCTCCTGCCCGCACCCGGTCCGCTCTCGCGCCAACAGCGCGGTCATCACCCCGAGCGCCAGCTGCATCGCGCCGGTGTGGTCGGCGATCGCCGCGCCTGGCGGCATCGGAGGTCCGTCGATGGGACCCGAGATGTTGGCCAGCCCGCCGCGGGCCTGCGCCGCACCGTCGAGCATCGCCTTGTCGGCGTCGGGCCCGAGGTCGCCGAAGCCGGACACCCTGGCGTACACCAGCCGCGAGTTCAGCGCGGCGAGCTCGGCGTACCCGAGGCCCATCCGCTCGAGCGCCTCGCGGCGGTAGTTGGTGAGGAACACGTCGGCGCCGCGGACCAGCCGGTGCATCACGTCGCGGCCGACGTCGCTGTGCACGTCGAGGCAGATGCCCCGCTTGTTGCGGTTCATGGCCACGTACTGCGGGCCGCAGACACCACCGGGGGGCGCGAACCCGGGCCCGTGCACGTAGCGGTTCAGCTCGCCGCCGGGCCGCTCGACCTTGACGACCTCGGCCCCCATGTCGGCGAGGTACGCAGCCGCGTGCGGGCCCTGGATGGCGATGGTCATGTCGACGACCGTCATCCCGGTCAACGGACCATGACGTAGATCCGGCTCCCCAAGCCGGTGATCGCCTGCGACCACGCCCGGGACACTAACCCGGCCCGGCACGGCCGCCGACCGGGCACGGCGCCGGCTGGCCTCCCCTGCCAACATCGCCGCCATGGCCGCCGCCCGCTGGAACCTCGTGACGCTCGCTCCCCTGCCGCCCTCGATGGCCAGCGGGGTGCTCGGCGACCTGCCGCTCGTCGTCGTCACGCCCGACCACGACGACCCGACCGCGATCCAGGCGGCGATGGCCGACGCCGAGCTGCTGATCTACGACTGGCGGGCCAAGGCGACGGGGCTCACGGCTGACGACATCGCCGCCGCGCCCCGGCTGGCGTTCATCCAGCAGCCCAGCGTCGGGCGTGCCGGGGCACGACACGGGCGCCCTCGACGACGCCGGTGTCCCGCTGGCCAACGCCGCCGGGTTCAACGCCGTCGCCGTCGCCGAGTGGGTGCTCGGGTCGCTGTTCGGCGTCGCCCGCCACTTCACCTGGGTGGAGGGCGAGTTGCGAGCTGGCCGCTGGCCGCAGATCGACGTGATCGAGCGCGGCCCGTTCGAGATCGGCGGACGGCGCGTCGGCATCGTCGGCTTCGGCCCGATCGCCCACGCCATCGTCGGCCCGTTGCGGGCGATGGGCTGCGAGGTGTCGTACTGGTCACGGACGCGGCGGGCGCCGGCCGACGAGCGCGGGGCGACGTACCGGGAGCTCGACGAGCTGATCGCCACGAGCGAGATCCTGATCAACGTCATCGCGCTGGGCGACGACACGCGTGGCCTCCTCTCGGCCGCCCGCCTCGCTGCGCTGCCCGCCGGCGCCATCGTGGTCAGCGCCAGCCGCGGCGGCATCGTCGACGAGCTCGCCGTGCTCGACCTGGTCGAGCGCGGGGCGCTCGCCGGCGCCGCCTTCGACGTCTACGAGATCGAGCCGCTGCCGGCCGACAGCCCGTTGCGGCGATCCGATCGGATCCTGCTGACGTCGCACACCGCCGGGTCGACGCAGGAGTCGTTCGCTCGCATGACCGCCCTGCTGGCCGAGAACATCCGCCGCGCCGTGACGGGCGAGCCCGTGCGCAACGTCGTCAACGCCGCCGATCCGGTGGTCCGCCGGCGCTGACCGCCAGACCCACCGCCCGCTTCTGTGGGAGCGAACAGGACGATGTAGCGCATGTTCCCTCCCACAGAGCGCGAGGGCGGGACCGTCAGGCCAGGGTGCCGACGAGGTCCTCGAGGCGGTCCATCGACACCTGCATGCCGCCTTCCATCCCGCTGTCGATGTGGGCGTCGCGGTGCGCCTGCTCGGTGTGCTGGACGAGCATCGTGAGGGTGGTCACGCCGTCGACCTCGATGAAGTCGACGATGTCGAGGGCCGAGGCGTCGGGCATGCCCTCGAAGACCTCGGTGCACACGAGGTGGGTCGGCGGGCTGAGCTCCTGGAACTCGCCGTGGAAGCCGACCTCGAAGCCCGCCTCGTGCTTGGTGACGTAGCGCCACGTGCCGCCGACGCGCAGGTCGACGTCGCACACCAGCCACGCCATCGAGTCGAAGCCCCACCACCGCTTGATCAGCTCCGGCTCCGTGTAGGCCCGGTAGACGAGGTCGGCCGGGGCGTCGAACTCCCTGGTGATCAGGATCTCGGTGTCGGACGGCAGGGTGACGACGGCGGAGCCGTGGCGGTTGCTGGTCGTGTTCATGGTTTGTCCTCCGTGGATTGGAGCTCGGCGAGCAGGTCGTCGAGGCGGTCGAGACGGGTGTTCCAGGTGCGCTCGAACGAGCGCACCCAGTCGTGGATCGGCTTGAGCGCCGGACCGTTGACGCGGTACCAGCGGCGGCGGCCGTCCACCCGGACGAGCACGAGATCGACCGCCCGCAGCACGGCCAGGTGCTTGGACACCTGGGGCTGGCTGAGGCCGAGCCGATCGACGAGCTCGCCCACCGTGACCTCCTCGGTGCCGATGGCGTCGAGGAGATCACGCCGGCTCGCCTCGGCGACGGCGTTGAACGCATCCGTCGTCGTCGCCGTGCGAGCCACATCGACATCATATTCCCATATGAGCATGTGTCAAGCCCGTCCACACGGCCCACTACCGTCGCGGCCGGTGTCGTGGCAGCTCGTCCCGCTGACCGCGGATCACGTCGACGCCGCTGGCGCGCTGCTCGCGGCCCGCCACGCCGCCCAGCGGTCGTCGTGCCCGCTGCTCCCGGCCGGTCCCGAGGACCCCGCCGTGGCCGCCACGCTGGTCGCCGGCACGCTGCGCTTCTGCGACGGCGTCGCCGCCCTCGACGGCGCCGGCCGCCTCGGCGGGTTCCTGGCCGGCTTCGAGCAGGCCCCCGAACCCAGCTCACCGATGGCTCGCTACCTCCCGGCGCGGGCTTCGGTGATGCTCGTGCAGGGTCACGCGGTGGCGATCGACGCCGCACCCGGACCGCTCTACAACCAGCTGTTCGGCGCGCTCGCCGCCAGCCGGCTCGACGACGGGATCATCGATCACGTCGTGCACGTGCCGACCCTCACGCCCGAGGTCGAGGCGGCGTGGGTCGCCCTCGGCTTCGGCAGGACCAGCGCCGTCGCCGTGCGCGATCTCGCCCCGACGGGGCGGCCACGGGCGGCCGGTGTCGAGGTCCGTGTCGCCACGCCCGACGAGCTGGACGCGGTCGAACGTCTCGTGGACGAAGAGGCCCGGCACCACGCCGGCAGCCCGATCTTCCGGCCCTACGTGCGCGACGCGACGAGGGCAGCGGTCCGCGCCGAGCTGGCCGAGCAGCTGGCCCGCGACGACCACGCCGTGCTCGTCGCCCGGCGCGCCGGCGTCGACGTCGGCGTCCTCACGGTCGGGCCGCCGGTCGGCTCCCCGCTGTACATCCCCGATGGGGCGGCGTACATCGCGGCCACGGCCGTCATCCCTGACGAGCGCGGTGGCGGGGTCGGCGCGACGCTCGCCGACGCCGCCTTCGACTGGTGCCGCGACCACGGCCACCGCGCCGCCTGCCTGCACTTCGCGACGGCCAACCGGTCGTCGAGCGCGTTCTGGCCCGGGATCGGCTTCGTGCCGGCGATGGCCCACCTCCGGCGGCGCCTCGACGAGCGCATCCTCACCGCCCGTCCCGTCAGCTGACCTGGGGCGCGACCTCGGTCATGAACGCCTCCATCGCGGCGCGCCGGCCGGCGACGCCCCCCGGTGCGACCGGGTCGAGGAGGATGTGGTCGACCCCGATCGCCGACCAGCCGCCGATCGTGTCGACCATCTGGGCGTTCGAGCCGCCGATCGACTTGCTCGCCGTCATCTGCTCGCCGGGATCGAGGTAGAGGCGCACCGACAGCCGCACGGACGAACGGTCCCGACCGGCCTCGTCGAGCAGCTCGCCGATGCGGCGCCATGCGGCGTCGACGTCGGAGACCGTCTGGAACGCGGCGTGGAAGGCATCGCCGGACCGCACCACGCGACGGAACGCCGGCTCGGTGTCGCCGCCGACCCACACCGGGATGTGGCCGTTCACCGGCTTGGGCTCGAAGCCGATCTCGGGCACGTCGTAGTACTCGCCGTGGTAGCTCGGCGACGGCTGCGTGAACACCTCCTCGAACAGGGCCAGCTGCTCGTCGGCCCGCTTGCCGCGGTGGTCGTAGGGCATGCCGAGGACGTCGAACTCCTCCTTCATCCACCCGACGCCGACGCCGAGGATCGCCCGCCCGCCCGAGAGCACGTCGAGCGAGGCCATCGCCTTGGCCGTCAGCATCGGCGGCCGGTACCCGAGGATCAGCACCGTGCCGCCGAGCTGCAGCCGCTCGGTGCAGGCGGCGACGAAGAACAGCGTCCCGATCGGGTCGAGCCACGGCATGTCGGGCGGCGGGGCGAACGAGCCGTCGTCGGTGTACGGGTACTTCGAGTTGATCTCCTTGGGCCAGGCGATGTGGTCGCTCACCCAGCCGGAGTGGAAGCCGAGCTCGTCGGCCTGCCGGGCGAAGTCGAGCAACGCCTGGCGCGACGCCTGGCGGCCGAGGTGCGGGAGGTGAATGCCCCAGTCCATGGCGCCCATCCTTGTCACGTCCCGACGGGCGCGGTCTCACCCGGCTCTTGCCTTGCCCACGGCCGGCTCCCAGGTTCGCCGCCGACGATCGTGCTCGTGGACCGACCGCCCCGCCCCCGCCGCCGCCATCCCGCCCGGCGCACCCGTCGCGCCGTCGGCGCCGCCAGCGTCGCCGGCTTCGCCGCCATCGGCGGTGCGGTCGCGATGGGCACCGACGCGACGGCCTCGACCCCGACCACCGTCACGTCCGACCAAGCGACGAGCGAGACGACCTCCCCGGCGACGCCCGAGTGGCGGCGCGGCGGTCCGGTCGCCGGCTCGTCGGGTGCCGCAGCCCCGGATGCGTCGAGCCATGGCAGCTGACGCCCACTCGATCCGGGTCCCGGCGATGGGCACCGAGGCCCATCTCATCGTGGTCGGCGCCCCGGACGGCGTCGCCACCCACCTCCTCGACCTCCTCGGTCGGCTCGAACGGCGCTGGAGCCGCTTCCTCGCCGACAGCGAGGTCAGCCGCCTCAACGCCAACGCCGGGCAGCCGGTCCGCGTCCACCCGTCGACGCTGCTGCTCGTCGAGCGGGCGATCGAGGCATGGCGCCTGACGGGTGGTGCGTTCGACCCGACCGTGCTCGGCGACGTCGTGCGCGCCGGCTACGACACCTCGCTCAGCGACTGGTTCGCGGGCCCGCTCGACCACTCCTCCCCGGTCGAGCGGGCCCCAGGGTGCAGTGACCTCGTGCGGGCGTGCAGCGACATCGAGGTCGACCACGCCGACTCGATCGTGCGCCTCCCGCCGGGCACCGGGTTCGATCCCGGCGGCATCGGCAAGGGCCTGGCCGCCGACCTGCTCGTCGACGAGGCGGTGGGCGCCGGCGTCGCCGGCATCTGCGCCGACATCGGCGGCGACCTGCGGGTCGCCGGTCGGGCGCCGCACGGCGGCTCCTGGACGATCGCCGTCGAGCACCCGGCGCGGGCCACGCCGGTGGCGCTCCTCGACGTGGCGGCCGGGGCCGTGGCGACCTCGACCACGCTGCGCCGGCGCTGGTCGGTCGCCGGCGACCCCCGCCACCACGTCATCGATCCCCGCACCGGCCGCCCGTCGGACACCGACGTCGACGTGATGACGATCGTCGCCGGCGAGGCGTGGCAGGCCGAGGTCCTGGCGACCGCCGGCATGCTGCGCGGCTCGGCCCGGGCGTTCGACCTGCTCGACGACGCCGCGCACGGTCTCGCCGTGACGAGCCTCGGCGAGATCACCTGCTCGCCCGGCCTCGGCCCGTACCTGCGGCGCCCGATCGAGCCCGCTGCCTGACCGTGGACCAGCTGTGGTGGGACACCGCTCGCGCCGGCGGCATCGTCGCGTGGTGCCTGCTGGCGGGCAGCGTGCTGTGGGGACTGGCCATGTCGACGCGCACGACGCCCCGACGGGCGCGGCCGAACTGGATGCTCGACGTCCACCGGTTCCTCGGCGGCCTGGCCGTGGTCTTCGTCGGTGTCCACGTCGTCGGCCTGCTGCTCGACAGCTTCGTGACCTTCGGGCCGACCGACGTCCTCGTGCCGCTCGCCTCCTCCTGGCACCCCGTCGCGGTGGCATGGGGGATCGTCGCGATGTACCTGCTGGTGGCCGTCGAGCTGACGTCGCTGGGTCGCGCCCGGGTGCCCCGCCGGGTCTGGCGCGTCGTGCACACGCTGTCGTTTCCGACCTTCCTGCTCGCCACCGTGCACGGCCTGACGGCCGGCACCGATCGGGGCAACCTCGTCTGGCAGCTCGCCCTGTGGTCCACGGCAGCCGCCGTGGCGTTCCTCACCGTCGTGCGGCTGCTGCAGATCGGCGAGCGACCACCGTCGGCTCGGCCGGCCGAGGCGACTCCGTCGTGGCCGCCGCCACCAGGCGCCGCGGCGCCGGTGGGCCCGCCCGTCGTCCAAGAAATCAGGTGACGACAGGCCCGTGTCGTGGTCCGATTGGAGCCTGGCCACCAAGCCGATCCCCTTCCTCCCGAGCACGCACGGCCTGCGCTACGGGAACCGCTGGCCTGCGGGGACCGCGCTCGTCCGGCTGCCCGATCCGTTCGGGATCACGCTCGGCGACGCCAACAGCGGGATGTGCGGGGGGATGGCGCTGGCCGCCGCCGACCTGTACCGCGCCGGCCGGCGCCCGGCGGCCACGACCACGCCGCCGTCGACCGGCACGACCGCGTTCAACTACCTGCGCGACCGCCTCATCGCGAGCTGGGACATCCCGTGGGGGGCGGCCACCTTCGCGTCGTGGTCGATGACGCCCGACGACTCGTTCTTCTTCATCCCTGGCGTCGGTCGGCGCACCCTGCGGGACCAGCTCCCGAAGGCTCGGGCGGCGATCGACGCCGGCGGCCTCGTGCTGCTCGGGTTGGTCACGGTGCGCACGTTCAACCTCGGTGAGATCGGCCGCAACCACACGGTCCTCGGCTATCGCCATCGCAGCGGGCCGGGCACCACCTCGATCGCCGTCTACGACCCGAACTCGCCCGGCCGCGACGACATCGGCATCACGATCGCCACCGACGCCGATGACGCCCCGCGCATCACCCACAACGTCGGGATCAAGCTCCCGATCCGTGGGTTCTTCGTGCTCCCGCTGACGACCGCCGATCCGACGCCGGTCGCCGAGCCGTAGCGCGCGCCGATCCCGGCGGCAGACTGCCGGCCGTGTCGGCGGCCGACGTCATCCTCCTCGTGGTCGCCGGCGTCGGCGCCGGCTTGACGGGGAGCACGGCCGGGCTCGCCTCGCTGTTCAGCTACCCCGCCCTGCTGGCCGTCGGCCTGCCACCCCTCACCGCCAACGTCACCAACAGCGTCGCCCTGATCTTCAGCTCGATCGGATCGGTCGCCGGATCGCGCCCGGAGCTCGCCGGGCAGTCCCGTCGCGTCCTCCCGCTCGCCTGGGCCGCGCTGGCCGGCGGGACGGTCGGCGCCATCCTGCTGCTGGCCACGCCGTCGGAGTCGTTCGAGAAGATCGTCCCGTTCCTGCTCGCCGGGGCGTCGATCGCCATCCTCACCCGGCGCCGCTTGATGGCCGACGCCGTGATGGCCGGCGGGCACCACCGCGACCGCCGGGCCGTCGTCGTCGGGGTCGGTGTGATCGGCATCTACGGCGGCTACTTCGGTGCCGGCGCCGGGGTGATGATCCTGGCCCTGCTGCTGTGGGCGACCTCCGAGCCGCTGCCGCGCGCCAACGCCATCAAGAACGTCGTGCTGGGCGTCGCCAACGGTGTCGCCGCGCTGATCTTCGTGTCGGCCGGCGACGTCCGCTGGAGCGCCGTGGTGCCGCTCGGCGCCGGCGTGCTCGTCGGCGCCCGGCTCGGGCCGATCGTCGTGCGCCGGGCACCGCCGACCATCCTGCGCATCGTCATCGGGCTCGCCGGCCTCGGGTTGGCGGTCAAGCTCGGCCTCGACGCCTTCGCTTGAGTGGCGGATCACCGCCGCGGGCGGCGAAGATCGACCGGTGACCTCTGTCGAGTCGCCGAACGGCACCGCGCCCGAGCCGTGGTACCTGCCGATCGGCGACGAGGCCGAGGTGTTCCAGGCGGCCTACACGGCCCGCCTGCCCGTGCTGCTCAAGGGGCCGACCGGCTGCGGCAAGACCCGCTTCGTGGAGCACATGGCGTGGCAGCTCCAGCGCCAGCTCGTCACCGTCGCCTGCCACGAGGACCTCACGGCCACCGACCTGGTCGGGCGCTACCTGCTGTCCGGCGACGAGACGGTGTGGATGGACGGCCCGCTCACCCGCTCGGTGCGCAGTGGCGCCATCTGCTACCTCGACGAGATCGTCGAGGCCCGCAAGGACACGACCGTCGTCGTCCACGCGCTGAGCGACCACCGCCGCATCCTGCCGATCGAGAAGACGGCCGAGCTGCTGGCCGCCCACCCCGACTTCCTGCTCGTCATCTCCTACAACCCGGGGTACCAGAGCGTGCTCAAGGACCTCAAGCCCTCGACCCGGCAACGCTTCGTCAGCATCGAGTTCGACTACCCGACCGTCGCCGTCGAGGCCGAGATCATCGCCCACGAGAGCGGCGTCGACCCGGCGTTCGCCGAGCGACTGGCGCTGATCGGTGAGCGCGCCCGGCACCTGCGGGAGCACGGCTTCCTCGACGGGGTGAGCACGCGGCTGCTGATCTACACGGCCCAGCTCGTGGTCGGCGGCATCCCGGCCCGCCGCGCGTGCGACGTCGCCATCTCCAGCGCGGTGAGCGACGACGTGGAGGTGCAGCGGGCGGTGTCCGACATCGTCGACGTGCTGCTCCCGTGACGGTCGACGACACCACGTTCGACGCCGCCCACCGCGTCCTCGGCCTGTTCGCCGACGGGATCGCCGGGCGATCGATGCACCTGCAACCGGTCGACGAGGGCGATCGGGCCGGCTGGCCGTGGGCGGCCGATGCGGTGCCCGACGGCGAGACGGTGCGCCTCCCGGCAGCGGCGGCCGACCATCGCGTCCTGCGGGCCGTGGTGCTGCACCAGGCCGGCTATGTCGAGTTCGGGACCGCGGCCGTCGACGCCGACGAGCGCGACGCCGCCTTCGCCACGACCGACCATCCCGGGCTGTTGCTCCGGCTGTTCACGATCCTCGAGGACATCCGCGTCGACGCGGCCGTCCGCCGTCGCTATCCCGGCGCCCGGAACGACCTCGACGCCCTCTCGGCCGCGGTGCTCGCCGAGCGCCCGATCGAGCGACCGGTGCTCCAGCGCGACGACCTCCTCGACGCGCTGCAGCAGCACTCGGCCGGCGCCGACGCAGGTGCCCTGCTCGCCGCGGCCCTGTCGCCGTCGCGCGCCATGGTGCTGGCCGACGTCCTCCGTCGCGCGGGCGGCCGTGCGCCACGTCGACGCCACGGCCGTCGACTCGGTGCGCCTGGCCCTCGAGATCGGCGAGCTCGTCGACGAGGAGCTGCCGTTCGATCCGGACGCCACGTTCGCCGTCATCGAGGCGCCCGACGACGCCAAGGAGCTCCAGCCACCGGGCGACGACCCGCACGGCGGTGACGTGCCCCGCCCGCCGTCCAGCGACATGGAGCAGGGCGACGAGCTGACCCGTCTCGGTGGGCAGCTCGTCGAGATGCTCGCTCCCGATCCCGGCGAGCCCGAGGCCGAGCGGCCAGAGGCCCGGCGGCCGACCGACCTGATCTACCCGCCGACCGACGACCTCCACGGCGCCCGTGCCGTCCGCTACGACGAGTGGAACTACCACGACCGCCGCTACCTGCGGTCCTGGTGCCGGGTGCTCGAGCAACGGCTGCACGGCGACGACGCCTCCTTCATCGGCGACGTCCGGCGCCGTCACGCGGTGCTGGCCAGCCGCATCCGTCGCCAGTTCTCGTTCGTCCGGCCGGAGGGTTGGGTGCGCGTGCACCACGCCGACGACGGCGACGAGCTCGACATCGATGCCGTCATCGAGGCCGTCGTCGACCGCCGCACCGGCACCGTGCCCGACGACAACGTCCACATCCGCCGCGAGCGGGCTGCCCGCGACGTCGCAACGGCGTTCCTCGTCGACCTCAGCGCATCCACCAGCTCGCCGGTCGTCGACGAGGAGGAGATCGCCGCGGTCACCGAGCAGGACGTCCTCGAGTACCGGTTCGCCAGCTACGACCCCTACGACATGCCCCCGCCACCGGAGCCGTCGCGCCGGGTGCTCGACGTCGCCAAGGAGTCCGTCGCCCTGATGTGCGACGCCCTCGAGGTGCTCGGCGATCGGCACGCGGTCTACGGCTTCTCGGGCGAGAGTCGCGAGCACGTCGACTTCCACGTCGCCAAGGAGTTCGACGACCGCAGCTCGCCGTCGACGTGGGCCGCCATCGCGGCGATGAAGTCACTGCGCTACACCCGCATGGGGCCGGCCGTGCGCCACGCCACGGCGAAGCTCGCCGCCCAGCCGTCGCGGACCAAGCTGCTCATCGTCATCTCCGACGGCTACCCGCAGGACATCGACTACGGCCCGGTCCGCGGCGACAACGAGTACGGCTTGCAGGACACGGCCCGCGCTCTGCGCGAAGCGATCGACGCCGGCGTCCATCCGTACTGCGTCACCATCGACCCGGCCGGCCACGACTACCTGCGCCGGATGTGCCCGCCGGACACGTACGTCGTGATCGACGACGTCCCCTCGCTCCCTCGCGAGCTGGCGACGCTCTACCGCGCCGTCGCCGTCACCGGCTGACGCCGCTGTCCGCAGCCGGCCACCACGGGAACAGGGGAGAACCCGTGGTGGCCGGCCGTCGGTCACCCGCCCGCCGAGGACGGCGGCGTACGTGCCGATGTGGCCGTCGAGGTCGATCAGCTCGCCGTCGGGGACGAACGTGCCGAGCTGCGCCGGATCGTGACCTGGTAGACGGCCATCCGGCCGCCCTCGTTGAGGTAGGCGTCCTTGGCCCCGGCGGTGACGTTCTTGATGCCGTCGATGACGAGCGGGTTCTGCACGTCGAGGTTGCGGGCGGCCAGCATGATGTTGCCGCGGTCGAGGCCACCCTCGTAGGTGGCGGCCTGCTTGAGCGACGTCGACCATGTAGATGGCCAACCACCAACCGGTGGCGTACGTCGTCTGCTTGTCGTCGAGGCCCTGGGCCTTGAGCGACCTCGTGGAACAGCTTGACGAACGGATCGTCGGCGAACGCCGGGTCGTTGACGTCCTTGAGGTACTGGATGAGGTGGCACGCCGGCGCCGGTCTGGCCCTGGTCGATCAACGGCTGGAAGAACTGGCTGAGCGAACCGCAGGTGGCGGAGATGATGACGACCGGCTTCCAGTCGGCCTGCTTCTCGAGCTCGGACATCGCCTGGGTGCAGAACGCGCCGGACGTCTGGACGAGCACGACGTCGGCCTTGGAGGCGGCCATCGTCGTGAACTGGTTGGTCAGGTTCGGCTGCCGTCGGCTCGTGGAACTCCTGGTCGACGACCGTCGAGGCCGGTGCCCTCGATCGCCTCGGTCGAAGCCGTTGACGTAGCTCTTGCCGAAGTCGTTGTTGAACGCAACGGCGGCAACGGTCTTGGCGTCGGGGTGGTTGTCCTGCAGCCACTTGCGCCCACAGCTTGGCCTCGGTGAAGTAGTCGATCTGCATGCCCGGTCGTCCACGGGTGGTTGTCGATGTCGCCCCAATGCGGCGCGCCGGAGCCGTTGAACAGCTGCGGCATGCACTCGTCGTTGGTCTCGTCCCACACGGCGAGGTTGTTGGCGGTGCCGAGCACCGCCGACGAACGCGGCGTACTAGTTGGAGCCCGAGCGCTTCGTCGACGTTGCTCTTGGTCTTGTCGGGCTGGTAGCCGTCGTCGCTGGACGTCGAGCGTGATCTTGCGGCCGTCGATGCCGCCTGGTCGTTGACGTAGTTGAAGTAGCTCTGGATGCCGTCGGCGGCGAGCCCGAAGCCGGCGAACGGGCCGGCCTTCGGGCAGGCTGATGAACAGCTTGATCTCGGTGTCGGTGATGCCCTGCGTCGGATCCCAGTCCTCGGGGCAATCGGCCGGGTCGACGGTGAAGTCGTTGGGGCCCTGGTACACGTCGTCGATCAGGCCGAACGGGCCGCCGTCGGCGACGCCGGTGGTCGCATCGGTGTCGGCCGCCGTGTCATCGGTGGCGCTGTGGCGTCGGTCGGTGTCCGCGGTGGTGTCGCTCGGCGGTGCCACAGTGGTGTCGCTCGGTGCGACGCGGCGGTGGTCGTGGTGCGCGGCCGGGCCTGGCGCCGAGCGTCGACCTCGGCGTCGTCGTCGTCGCCGCAGGCGGCGAGCGCAAGGGCGACGACGGCCGTGGCCGCCAACGCCCGCATCGAGCGCGTCCTGATCATCTGGTCCCCGTTCTCCATCGTGCGTCCAGCGCGGAGCGCAAATCGCGCTGCACACGTCATCGGCAACGGGATCGCCCCGGCCCTCCGACGATGCGGTTGTGCAAGCCCACCCCATGGGCCTGCGTCGAACGTAACGGTCGAGCGATCGTCCGGTCCACCCAGACGACGATCAACGGTCGGCACTGGCGAGGTGGGCGGCGAGGTTGGCGAGCGACGACCGCATCCCGGCCGCGTGATCCTCCGCCGTGATGCCATCGGGGACGTCGTCGGCACGGATGTCGACCACGCGTCCCTCGGGGACCACGCTGACCTCCCACGTCATCGTCATCGTGCCGGCGAAGCGAGGATCGTCGGACACGAAGTCGACCGCTTGCACCACTCGGCGGCCGGGGACGACGTCGACGAACCGGGCCTCGACCACATCGGAGTCGGCGGTCGACTTCGCCGCCGCCCGGGCGCGGCATAGGTGAGCACCATCCGGTACCCGCCACCGGGCCGCAGGTCGAACCGTTCGAAGCGCCCACTCATCCCCTCCGGCGGCAACCACTCCACCAGCGCCACCGGATCGACGAGCGCCGCATACACCCGATCCACCGGCGCCGCGATCACGGGAGGCGCGATCGGTGCGGGGCATGGCGGGAGCGTAGTCGATCGATGATTTCGTATTGACAAGAGAACATATGTGTGGTATGATCGCCTCATGTTGGCCAGCGATCTCGTCGAGGTGGTGCGGTCACATCGCGGCCACCGACCCGACGACGTGCGACGCCGACGACCTGACGATCGCTGGCGGACGGTGTGCACCGGATGCGGTGCTGGCTCGACTCGGTGGACGCGGCGATCGTCGCCCGATCGGCCGGAGCTGGCGACGGTCGGCGGTCGGCGGTCCTCCCGTGAGGTCGACGTGGTGGTCGAGCGGGCGGCGGTGTGCGCGGCGATGCCCGAGATCCACGATGCGCTGGCGGCGGGACGTTGTCGGCCGGTCACGCCGATGCGATCGCCCGGGCCGCGAACCGGCTCGACGCCGACGAGCGGGTGGAGCTGGCGGCGTGGCGCGGAGCTGGTCGACCAGGCGGCGACGACGTCGGTCGACGCGTTCGCCGCAAGGTCCGCGAGCTGGCCCGCCGGATCTCCCGCGACGAAGGCCTCCGCCACCACGAGAAGCTGCGGTCACAGCGGACGGTGCGTCGGTGGATGGACCGCGAAGGCATGTGCCACACCCAGATCAGCCTCGACCCCGAAGCCGACGCAAGGTTGTCGGCCGCGTTCGACGCCGCCGTCGCCGCCGAGAAGGCCAAGCCCGACAACGGCCGCACCTTCGACCAGTTGAAGGCCGACGCGTTCATGGCGATCGTGACCGCGACGCCGGTCCCCGGCGCCCGCCACCAGCCGAGCTGCTGGTGCTCATCGACCTCGAGACCCTGCGCAACGGCCTCCACGAGTCCGGCATCTGCGAGACCTACGACGGCCAGCCCCTCCCACCGGCAACCGTCCGGCGGCTGGCCTGCGAAGCCGACATCATCCCGATCGTGTTGGACGGCGACGGCAGAGTCGTCGACGTCGGCCGAGCCAAACGGTTGGCCTCCGCCGACCAACGCCGAGCACTCCGCGCCATGCACCAGACCTGCGCCGCACCCGACTGCCCCGTCCGCTTCGGCGACTGCGACATCCACCACCTCAAAGAATGGAAACAAGGAGGCCCGACCAACCTCGAGAACCTGATCCCGCTCTGCTCCAAGCACCACCACCTCATCCACGAAGGCCAATGGCGCCCACCAGCGAGAGCCCCAGCCGCCTGAGCCGGCGCGGCGGCCGGCCGCAGCGGCGCGACGGCCAACCCGTCACCCGACCCGGCCCACCCCCACTTCAAGAGCTCTTCGACAACCGAGCCGCACGCCCTAGTTCGACGAGATCCGGGCCGGAGCGACGAACACCGCACCCCGCCTCCGCCGCCATCACCCGATCGAACTCGTCCCAGTCGTCGTGGGTGCCGCCGGCGGCGGTGAAGACGTGCCGGCAGCAGCGGACGGCAGGTCGACGCCGGGGGCCGGGTCGTCGGGCCCGATCATGCTGACCGGTCCCTCGACGGCGACCCACTCCCAGCCGGCGCGGAACGTGACCGCGGCCCGACCGGACGCGCGCGCAGCAGGCGCAGCTTCAGCGCCCCGCCGGCGACGAAGCCGACGACGGGTTCGCCGGTCGACGGGATGATCGAGGACGCCGGCGTTGACGAGCGAGGACTGCACCGAGCCGTCGGCCCGGGTCGTGGCGACGATCGCCAGCCCGCGATCGGCGGCGGCGAGGCGGCGGACGAGATCGAGGTCAGCAACCATGCCTGCATCGCTAGCACCTCGTCGAGGCGGCGTTGGAGGAAGCGGCGTTCGGCGTCGTTGTCGACCAGCGCCAGGGCGTCGCGGTAGGCGTCGGCCGCCTCGTCCCACCGCCGAGGCGGCGCAGCAGATCGGCGCGGGCCGCCGGCAGCAGGTGGTAGCCGGCGCAGCGCGTCCGGCTGCGCCAGCGCCTCGACGATCGGCAGCCCGGCCGCCGGGCCGTCGGCCATCGCCACGGCCACCGCCCGGTTGAGCTCGACGACCGGGGTCGGCACGAACGCCGGCAGCCGCCGTAGAGGCGCGGCGATCTGCGCCCAGTCGGTGTCGCCGGCGTCGGCCGCCATGGCGTGGCACGCGGCGATCGCCGCCTGCAGCTGGTACGGCCCGGCCGGCCGCGGCGAGGGCGTCGTCGAGCAGGCCGGCGCCCTCGGCGATCTCGCGCCGCGTCCCAGCGGGCCCGGTCCTGCTCGTCGAGCGGGACGAGGTCGCCGACGGCGTCGACGCGGCCGGCGCGGCGGGCGTCGTGCAGCAGCATCAGCGCGAGCAGGCCCAGCGGCCTCCGGCTCGTCGGGCATCAGGTCGGCGACGATCGCGCGCCAGGCGGATCGCCTCGCGCGCTCAGGCTCCGACCGGACGCAGGTCGGCGCCGGCCGTGGCGGCGTAGCCCTCGTTGAACAGCAGGTACAGCACGGCGAGCACGCCGCGAGTGCGCTCGGGGAGCGATGCGGCGGCCGGCACGCGGTACGGGATCCCCGCGTTGCGGATCTTGCTGCTTGGCCCGGACCAGCCGCTTGGCCATCGTGCGGCTCGGGGACGAGGAACGCGCGGGCGATCTCGGCCGTGGTCAAGCCCGCCGAGCGGTGCGCAGCGTCAGCGCGACGCGGCACTCCATCGCGAGCGCCGGGTGGCAGCACGTGAAGAGCAGCCGCAGCCGGTCGTCGCCGGCCGCCGCCGGCGGTCGCCGGCGGTGGCCTCGTAGCGCCGAGGCGCGGCGCGACCTCCTCGCAGCTTGCGCGGCCTCGACCGTCGACGCGCCGCAGCCGGTCGAGCGCGCGGTTGCGGGCCGTCGTCGTGAGCCACGCGCCGGGCCGGTCGGGCACGCCGTCGACGCGGCCACCGCTCGAGGGCCCGGGCGAAGGCGTCCTGCGCGCACTCCTCGGCCAGATCCCAATCGCCCGTCATGCGGATCAGCGTCGGCGACGACGCGACCCCACTCGTCGCGGAACGTCTGCGCGACCGCGGCCTCGACGTCGGCGGTCACATCTCCCAGAACGGCCTCACCTCGATCGTGCCGTCCCGCGCCATCGGGTGCCGGCGGCGACCTCGATCGCCTCGTCGAGGTCCGCGCACTCGATGATGTCGAAGCCCGCCGATCTGCTCCTTCGTCTCGGCGAACGGGCCGTCCGTCAGCAGCGTCTCGCCGTCGCGCACGCGCACCGTGGTGGCCGCCGACGTCGGCGCCAGCTGCTCGCCCATCTGGCGCACCTGGCGGCGATCCATCTCGTCGACCCAGTCGTCGATGGCGGGCACCCCCGGCGGATCGCTCGGCGCCTCCGGGTCCGTGCAGATCAGCAGCATGTACCTCACGACGCCTCCTCGAGGGCGCCGCGCCGCGCCCGCGCCCAGGCCTCCATGTTGGCCAACGTGACCTCCATGTTCGTCGCCAGCTCACCGAGTCGGCGGCCGACGACCGTCGGATCTCCTGCGGCCAGGTCGCGCAGGCCGGTCCGCCCGGCCCGTGCTCGAAGCGGTGGTCGGACGACGGTGTGCCCCGACGTCGGACCTGGCGCCGAGGTCGTAGCGCCACAGCGAGGCCGGCCCGTCCGTCGTCGTCGAGCATCGTCCACGCCAGCCGCTGGCGCGCCACCACGTCGGCGACGACGCCATCGGCGCCCCGCACGACGCCGTCGGGGAAGCGGTTGCGGACGCCGAACCGGGCGCCGGCGCACGGCCCCTCGGTGGCCGCCGGTCCAGCGCAGCTCGATGCACTCGGGGCTGAACTCGCCGATGCGGTCCATCGCCGTCACCACGTCCCACAGGTCGTCGGGTGTCACGGACAGGGTCATCGACAGCATGGACCCCGTCCCCGTCACCACGTCTGGGTCGTGTCGTGCTCCATGCCCATCCGACGAACGAGCGATCCTGCCGTCGTACCGGCGTACCGTCCCAGCCATGGAACAGGATCCCCGGGTCTGGATCGCCGCCCTGCGCAGCGGGCACGATCGTCTCGCCGCCTTCGTGGCCGGCGCCGCCGCCGAGGAGCTCACGGCCCCGTCGATGTGCGCCGGACTGGACCGTCGCCCAGGTGCTTGTCGCACCTCGGCAGCGGCGCCGAGATCGGCCTGCGCCACGCCACCGGCGCGAGCGGTCGAGAACCAGGAGGTCTGGGATCGCTGGAACGCGCTGGCCCCGGCGACGCCGCCAGCGCCTTCGTGGACGCCGACGAGCGCCTCGTCGGCTGGTGGGAGGCCGCAGCCGACGACGAGCTGGCCTCGATGCAGGTGCAACTGCCGTTCCTGCCGGCGCCGCTCGACGCCGCCGGGGCGGCCGGCTTCCGGCTGTCCGAGTTCGGCTTGCACAGCTGGGACGTGCTCGCCGCGTTCGACCCCGATGCCGAGGTCGCCGGCGACGCGGCCGCCCTGATGGTCGACCGGTGCCGATGATGGTCGGCTTCGTCGGCCGGTTCACGCCCGCGACCGCGACCCGCCGACGACACGACGATCACCGTCGCGACCTCCCGCCGGCGCGCCGTACGAGCTCGAGCTCGGCGAGCAGGCCGAGCTCCGGCCGGCGACCGGCGGCCACCGACGGCGAGCTGGCCATCCCGACGGAGGCGCTCGTGCGCCTGACCGCCGGCCGCCTGGCCGCTGACCGCGAGCACGGCGCCACGGCGACCGGCGCTGCTCGCTCGACGACCTGCGCCGGCCTTCCCCGGCTACCGGGCATCCAACGGCGGGGCGTCCTTATGGGCACGATCGACGCTGGTGCCCGACCTGGGCGCGTCGCGCGTCATCCCGTTTCGCGCCGCGGCGCCACGGCGGGCCAGGGGCCACTCGCCGACACCGACGCCACCTGCGCCGTACACCCCGATGCACGTCGACGGCACGACGGACGTCTGACGCGCTGGAGGTCCCATGGCCATCGAATCGTTCGACCACGTCGCCATCCCGAGCGCCGACCCGGGGCCGCTGATCGACTTCTACGCCGACTCGGGTTCACGCCGGTCGGCGAGGATGCGTGGCGCGCCGGGCGGGCGCCGTTCGTCGCCCTCGCCCGCGGTGACGTGAAGCTCAACGTGCACGCGCCGGCGCTGTGGCAGGACGAGCGCTTCACGCTGCCGCGGACCGACGGCGCAGCCAGGCTGCGGCGACCTCTGCTTCGTGTGGTCCGGCACGGTCGAGGAGGCGACGGCGCTGATCGAGTCGGCCGGTGGGTCGATCATCGAGGGTCCGGTCGACCGTGTCGGCGGACGGGCCGGCGGGACGGCCACCGGCCGCAGCGTGTACACCCGAGATCCCGACGGGAACCTCGTCGAGCTGATCGCCTACGAGAGCGGAGCGAGTCCTCGAGCGAGCGAACCGATCGACTCGGAGGCCTGACCGTCGTGCGCTGGCACGTCCACGGCGAACGCTCGCTGTACGACAGCGAGTGGGTCCGCCTCAGCCTCGTCGACGTCGAGCTGCCGAGCGGCGGCGCTTCGAGCACCACGTCGTGCGGATGCCGGCGGCGGCGGCCGGCGTCGTCGTCACCGATCCCGGCCACGACGGCGTGCTGCTGCTCTGGCGCCACCGCTTCACGACCGACACATGGGGCTGGGAGATCCCGGCCGGTCGGGTCGACGCCGGCGAGACGCCGACCGAGGCCGGTCACCGCGAGACGCTGGAGGAGACCGGTGGCGTCCCGGCCCGTTGCGTTCCCTCGTCAGCTACTTCCCGTACAACGGGATCTCCGACGGGACGTTCCACCTCTTCGCCGCTGACACCGCCGAGCACGTCGGCGACCCGACGGACACCGACGAGGCCGAGCGGGTGGCGTGGGTGCCGTGGGCCGACGTGCGGGCTGCGATCGACGCCGGCCAGGTCGGCGACGGGCTCTCGCTGACCGCCCTGCTGTGGGTCCTCGCCCACCGCGACTGAGCACAGATGTCACCGTCAAATCGGTACAAGAGCTAGACTTCATCAGCCTGAGCGATCGCTCAGTGCACTCGCAACGTGTTTTCGCCTCGCGCGGCTTGGCACCGCCGTCACGCATCGGCCACCATGGGCTCGAGCCGGGGCGGGCTCCTCCCAATTCCTGTCTGTCCCGTGCGTGAACACCGGCCCCGCATGGGCCATCAACTCCACACAGGGGGAAGAGTGCGTCTCAACAACAGACGATCGGTGGCGCTCGCCGCGCTGACGGTCGCATCCCTCGTCGCGGTCGCCGCATGCGGTGACGACGACGACAGTGCCGGCAGCGGCACCGTCGCCGAAGGCACGACCGCCACGACCGCGAGTCCGCGACGTCCGAAGCACCAGCCACGAGCGACGCCGAGACCGATGCCACCACGGGCACGTCGACGGGCGGGTCCGAGGGAACGACCGCGTCGACCACGCCGGGAAGCGGCTCGACCGCCGGCAGCGGCGACGACAACGGCTTGCCCAAGGCGGTCCGACCGCGAGCTGCCGCCGGGCGAGAAGCACGTCGACAAGGACGAGGGCAAGCCGGTAAGGGCGGCACGCTCACGTTCGGCATCGAGGCCGACACGGCCAACGGCTGGGCTCCCTACAAGACGAGCTTCGCCCGGGGCTACGTGCTGCTGGCGTCGGTGTCCGACCCGCTGTTCGGCGCCACGGAAGACGGCGAGATCGCCGGCGTGCTCATCGACAAGTGGGATCACAACGCCGACTACACCGAGTGGACGCTGCACGTCCGGGACGGCATCAAGTTCCAGGACGGCACGCCGCTCGACGGTGCCGCCGTGGCGTTCAACATCGACACGTGCAAGTACTCGCCGCTGACCGGGGCGCGTACACGCCGCTCGAGTCGGTCACCGGGTCGGGCCAGGACGTCACCATCAAGTCGGCTGGCGGCCCCTGGGTCGCCCTGCCCCGCGCCTTCACCGAGCGCCAGTGCGCCTTCATGATGTCGCCGGAGTGGCTGAAGAGGCTGCCCGACATCACCCAGCGCGACCCGAAGTCGCCGGTGTACGACGCCGCCCTGGCCGCCACGCCGGCCAACGGTGACGTCGCCAAGCCGGTCGGTCTCGGCGCGTTCAAGTTCGACTCCTACACGCCGGGCAACGGCAACTCGTTCAAGCTGTCCCGCAACGAGGACTACTGGCGGGGCCCGAAGGGCATCACCGGCGAGGACCTGCCGTACCTCGACGCCATCGAGGGGGTCGTCGCCGTCGACATCGACAGCCGGTCCAACTCGCTGCGAGTCGGGCAGTTCGACGCATCGCACACCTCGAACGCCGACACGATCAAGCAGTTCGACGGAGCGACGACCAGGTTCGAGACGATCGCCACGTCGCTGTTCGGCGACACCGGCTACATCATGCTGAACGTCGCCGAAGGCGACACCGACCCGCAGGGCACCAACGCCAAGAGCCCGCTGCTCAACGTTCACTGCCGCCGGGCCCTGGCCTGCGCGCGACCGATGTCAAGCGGCTACATCGAGGAGCGCGACGCCGGCCTCACGCTGCCCGCCAGCGGTCCGTTCGGGCCCGGCATGGCTCGGCTACCTCAAGGACAGCGGCTATCCGACCTACGACCCGGACAAGGCCAACGGGAGTTCGACCAGTGCCTCGCCGACCTCGGGACGCAGGACATCGAGTTCACGTTCAACACGACCAACGATCCATTCAACGTGGAGACCAACACGTTGATCATCTCGATGTGGAACGACGCGCTCGGCGGCCGGGTCAAGGCCAAGATCACGCCCGTCGAGCAGGGCCAGTACATCGGCCTGGCGCTCACGGCACGTTCAACGCCTTCGCCTGGCGCAACCACGGTGGCATCGACCCCGACACCCAGCGCTACTGGTGGGAGAGCACGTCGTCGGCGCCGGTCGGCATCGCTGGCGCTCAACTTCGGGCGCTTCAAGGACAGCGACATCGACGCCGCCCTCGACGTCGTGCACACGAGCTCCGGACCCGGCCGCCCGCAAGACGGCCCCGAGAAGGTCAACAAGCTCTTCGGCGAGCAGGTGTACAACATCTGGCTGTCGTGGGCGCTCTGGGGCATCATCGAGCAGCCGTACGTCAACGGCCTCGAGAGCCAACGTGCTGCCCGACGGCGGCACCGGCGTCGGCCTGGCCTTCTCCGGCCGCCATCAGATGAACCAGATCTGGTGCGACGGAGGGCAAGTGCGAGTGACGGTCGCCTGACCCGGTCGAGCCGTCGCACGGACCCGAGGGCCCCGGTGCTTCAGCACCGGGGCCCTCTGGCGTCCCGGGCCGGTTCCGATTCTGATTCCAATGCGGCACGCTGGACAGGCCTCGGTGGAATCAGAATCCGGGCTCGGTGCCGGTGGTGGACGGTCGTCCGCCGTACGGTCGCCGGATGGGTTTCATCTCCTACACGGCCCAGCGACGGCATCGGCACGATCACGATCGATCGGCCCGAGAAGAAGAACGCCATGACCTACGGGATGTTCAACGAGCTGTGGGACGCCGCTCGACAAGCGCAGGCGCGGAGCGCCGCGGGCCCTGATCCTGACCGGCGTGCCCGGCGCGTTCTGCGCCGGCACCGACCTGGCCGACCTGCAGGGCACGCCCGAGGACGGCACGCGGAGTGGCGGCGGCCAACGGCGGGTCCGCGGCCGGTCGCCGCTGATGGACTGCCCGAAGCCGATCGATGGTGCGCGATCGACGGCCCGGGCGATCGGGATGGGCGCCGAGTTCACGTCGATGTGCGACGTGCGCATCGCCACGCCCCGGGCCCGCTTCGGGTGGGTGTTCGTGCACCGCGGCCTGGTCCCCGACACCGGCGCCGGCACGTGGATCCTGCCCCGGCTGATCGGGGTGCAGGCGACCGCCCGGCTGCTGTACTCGGGCGAGATCATGTCGGCCGAGGACATGGCCGGAGATGGGCTACAGCGGCGGTCGTCGAGCCCGACGAGCTGGAGGCCGCCGCCCACGCCGAGGCCGCCCGCTTCGCCACCGGGTCGCCGTTCGCCGTCGCCGAGACCAAGGCCCTGCTGTACGCCGGCTCGGGCGCTCGTTCGACGAGCACGCCAAGGTCGACCGCGAGGTCATGGAGCGCTGCTTCCACTCCGAGGACCACAAGGAGGGCGTCGCCGCTTCCTCGAGCGCCGCCCACCGCAGTTCACCGGCCGCTGACCGGTCACGGCTGCCGGCTCCCGGCATCGGCGACCACGGCCGCCGATGCTTCGAGCGGCGCGGAACGTCTCATCGGCGTCCTCCCGCGACAGCGAGGTCGAGGGCTCGACCGACCTCGACCTCGTGCTCGTAGGCAACCACGCCCAGTCGTCGGCGGGCTCGAGCGCGCATCTGGTCGCTGAGCGCGAGGTCGTCGTCGAAGAGTTGGATGCCGGTCTCGGCGAGGATGATGTCGGCCCAGCAGGTGGAGGCGCACGGCGCGCTCGTCGTCGTCAGTCTGCTCCGCCATGCGGGCGGCGACGATCAGCCCGAACGCCGCGATGTGCTTCATCCCGAGCTCGGCGGCCAGCGACTCGCGCTGCGACGCCGGCCGCTCCCCGAGGCTCCGGTCCGCAGCTTGCACTCGGCCGAGTTGTTCATCGCCAGCGCGATCAACACGTGATCGTCGCCCTCCCGTGCAAGCTCGACAGCCTCGCGATACACGCGAGGGTCTCGTCGCCGTCGGCGGTCTGGACGATGAGGGCCAGGCTGAACAGCGACGACGCGCGATCGTGGTTGCCGGCGACGTCGAGCGAAGCGAGGGCGGCGCGACGAGCGGCGTCCAGCTCACCGATCCGCAGCAACAGGAGCGCTCGCGGCGACGCCACGCTCACCGGACCCCACCAATCGGCCGCCGCCTCGCCGTCGAGGTGGGGCTCGGCACGGTCGCGCACGCGCGAAGGCGGCGTCGACCTCGCCGAGCTCACCGAGCACGCTGGCCGCGAACAGCTCCAAACGAACCCACGACGGTGTCCACGTGGTGCGCCGGGTCAGGACACGGTCGATCTCCTCGACCGCCGTGCGGTGCTCGGCCCGCACGGTGCGGATCTCGCCGCGGAGCCGGGCCAACGCGGGCAGGTCGTCGTCGCTCGGCGCCATCTCGTCGATGAGCCCGCTCAAGATGTCGATCTCCACGGCGAGCGCCGAGATCCACGCCGGGTCGCCACGGCGCCGCATCGGGAACCGCTCGATGTACCACACGGCCAGGGCCGCTCGCGGCGCGACGTCTCCGCCGTGCGCCCGGAGCCGTTCGGCGGCGTAGGCCCGCACGGTCTCGAACATCCGATATCGGGTGCCGCCGTCGCCCGTCTCCAGCACCACCAGCGACTTCTCGGTCAACGACCAGATCTGGAGCGCCACGTCATCGGCGGGGAGGTCGTCATCGGCCACCGCGGCGGTCGCCGCGGCGATGTCGAAGGGGGCGGCGAAGATCGAGAGGCGTTCGAACGCCGTCCGCTCGGCCGGCTCGAGGACCTCAGTGCTCCAGTCGAGGAGCCCGAGCATCGTGCGCTGGCGCTCGGGAAGTCCACACGAGGTCGCGCGGAGCAGCTGGAAGCGGCGATCGAGGCCGGCCAGGAGGTCGGTGGGGGACATCACAGCGGCGACGCGATGCCGCGAGCTCCAACGCGAGCGGCACCCCGTCGAGGCGGCTGACGATCTGCCTGGCGATGTCTCGATCGGGCGCCGCACCGTGCTGCCGGGCGCGGTCGACGAACAGCTCGACGGCGTCGTGATCGAGGGAGAGCGGCCTCAAGCGGTACACCGCCTCCGCTGGGAGATCGAGCGGCTCCTGGCTGGTCGCCAGGATCGTCACACCGGGACACGTCCGCAGCAGCTCCTCGGCAAGCGTGGCCGCGGCGTCGAGGACGCGGTCGCAGCCGTCCAGGACGAGCAGCAGCTGGCGGTCCCGGAGCGCGGCCGCCACGTCGTAGTCGGCGTCGTCGACCGACACGCCGATCCCCAGGGCGGCGGCAACGCTGGGAGTGACCTGCACGTCGTCGGAGACGACGGAGAGGTCGACGAGCCACACCCCGTCGTTCCAGTCATCGGCGACCCGCAGGCTCAGCTCCGACGCGAGGCGCGACTTGCCGAGCCCGCCGAGGCCGACGACCGTGACGAGGCGCTCGCCCGTCAAGCGCTGGCGCAGGGCGGCGACGTCGGTCTCGCGCCCGACGAACGACGTCCGCGACGCCACGATGTTGTGGCGGTCGGCGGGAACGGGCGCGGACCGCTCGGAACGTGTCAGTCGACCCGGCCTGGTAGAGCGCGACCGGGGCGTCGAAGTCCCGCAGGCGGTAGCGCCCGAGGTCGACCAACGGCACCACCTCGGCGGCCCGCTCGGAGGCCAGCGCCGCGCATCGTGTCCTCGGACAGGACGACTTGGCCACCGTGCGCCGTCGTGACCACCCGCGCCGCCTGGTGCACGGCCAACACGACGTAGTCGCCCGTCGCGCGGGAACGCCACGCCGGTGTGGATGCCCATCCGCACGAGCGGCCGGGCGGCCCCGGGCCAGACCGTGTCGACGAGCGCCCGCTGCGCCGACACGCGGCCGCGTATCGCTGCTCGGGCCGACGAGAAGGCGACGAAGCAGGCATCGCCGTCCGTGCTGACCTCCGTCCCACCGCTCTGTGACCACGTGGCGCGCAGGACCTCTCGGTGTCGCTTCGAGGATCTCCGAGTACTGCTCGCCGAGCTCTCGCAGCATCCGCGTCGAACCCTCGATGTCCGTGAACACGAACGTCACCGACCCGCTGGGGAGCCCGCCCTGCACCGGACCAGTGTCGTTCACCGCGTCCACCACGTTGGCCGTCGCGGCACTAGTGCGCGAGGCAGCGGCGCGGCGGGCGGCCGAGTCGGCGAGGGCCTCGGCGCGGCGGGCCATCTGCTCCTCAGCCGACGCCCAGCGCCAGACGGCGGCGACCAGCAGCGGCACCGTCGTCAGCAGGCCGGTGACCCACATCGAGCGCGGCGGCCGAGCGCTGATCCGACAGGGCGCGGTCGAACCCGAGCCGGGCCTCGTACGTCGGCATCAGCGGCCGCGCCGAGGCCATCAGGATGAGCCCGAGGAACGAGCTCAGGGCGATCACCCCGTACACCACGGCGACCCGCGCCGCGGCCCCGGTGCGGCGCACGCCGACCACCGCCGCCCACATCGCACACGCCGACAGCAGGTAGGCGGCGTGCTCGCTCTCGTGCAGCCAGCGATTGCCGAGGGCGTCGTCGTAGATCGGCGTCAGGTGGGTGGCGAACATCACGACGAGGAACAGCCCCGGCCCGACGCCGGCGCCCAGCGGTGCCACAACACCCCGAGCCGCCGGCCGGTGGCCGTCACCGGGATCCACCCGACCGACATCAGCGTGTGCAGTGGCCGGGCCAGCACCAGCAGCGGGGCGGCGCCGATGATCACGATGAGGTGCTGCACCATGTGCCCGGTGAACGACTCCTGGGCGAGCGTCTCCATGACCGGCAGCGACGCCACGACCACGAGGGCGACGCCGCCGATCCACGCCCACAGCCGACCCGTCGACGGGTGGGCCAGCCGCAACCAGGCGGCGCCGTACAGCCCGACGAACACGGCGCCGACGACGCCGACGGCGACGTGGTCGATCCCCGTGTGGGCGATCACCGGTCGGCGTCCCGGGTGAGCAGGGCGATCTGGGAGCGATGATCCCGATGCCGGCGATCAGCATCCACGACCCGAGCACGACCCCCAGGGCCGCGGCCGTGATGCCGAACCCGAGGGCCAGCGGGCGCAGGCTGGCGGTCGGGAACACCCCGACGATGCCGGCCTCGTCGGCGGCGTCGGCGTCGACGCGATCGGAGGGCCGCGGGATGTCCCGACGGTTGCGCCGGCGCCAATCCCAGATCCATCCGGCGACGAGCCCACCCAGGAACGTTCCCATCAGCAACAGCGACGCTCCGGCGGCATCCCCGCCGACCGCCCAGTAGATCGCGCCGAGCACGGCGTAGTAGGCGACAGCCAACGACCAGATGATCAGCTCGGTCCTCATGGGTCGGGCTCGTCCTCGTCGACGACCATCGTGGCGGTGGTGGAGCCCGTCTCGGCGTCGGGCCGGGTCTCGCGCGCGGTTCGTCCTCCGGGCTCCACGGGTGCAGCGGGATCCAGCGGGCGTCGTGGTCCTGGCGGTCCTTCCAGGCCTCGGTCGTGCCGATGGCGCTGACGTCGGGGTGGTTCATCCACCGGAAGTCGAACACCGGTCGCTCCGAGCGGATGGCGGCAGCCCGCGAAGTTCTCGGCCGCCGGCGGCGACTCGTCCACCACTCCAGGGTGTGGCCGCCCCACGGGTCGGGCCGGCCGCTGGGGCCGCGGCGCGACCACCACACGTTGTAGAGGAACGGCAGAACGAGCGTGCCCATGATGAAGCGCCGATCGTGGACACCATGTTCAGGCGCGCCACGCCGCGGCGGCCGTGTAGTCGCGATGCGGCGGGGCATGCCCTCGAGGCCGAGGAGGTGCTGCACGAAGAACGTCATGTGGAACCCGACGAACATGAGCATGAAGTGGACCCTGCCGAGGCGCTCGTCGAGGCAGCCGGCCGGTGAACTTCGGGAACCAGTAGTAGCAGGCGGCAAAGACGCCGAAGCACCGAGCCGCCGAAGAGCACATAGTGGAAATGGGCGACGACGAAGTAGGAGTCGGTGAGGTGGAAGTCGAGCGGCGGCGACGCCAGCATCGGGCCGGTCAGGCCGCCGATCAGGAACGTCACCATGAAGCCGACTCGACAACAGCATGCGCGGGTTGAAGGGATCGCCCGCCCCACATCGTGCCGATCCAGTTGAAGAACTTCACGCCCGTGGGCACGGCGATGAGCATCGTCGTGCCCGAGAAGAACGGCAGCAGGACCGCGCCGGTGGTGAACATGTGGTGGGCCCACACGCCGACCGACAGGAAGCCGATGGCCAAAGTGGCGAACACCAGACCCTTGTACCCGAACACCGGCCTGCGGGCGAAGACGGCGAAGATCTCGGTGACGACGCCGAAGTACGGCAGGACCAGGATGTACACCTCGGGGTGGCCGAAGAACCAGAACAGGTGCTGCCACAGGATCGGGGACGCCGCCGTTGTTGGCGTCGAAGATGTGGGCGCCGAAGTGGCGGTCGGCGAACAGCATCGCCCCCGCCGCCGTCAGCACCGGGAACGTCATCAGGACCAGCAGGCCGGTCACGAACCAGTTCCACGTGAAGATCGGCATCCGGAACATCGTCATGCCGGGGGCCCGCATGGTGGAGACGGTGGCGATGACGTTGACGGCGGTGATCACGCCCGACAGCGCCGATGAGGGCGAGCCCACGATCCACAGGTCGCCGCCGAGGCCGGGCGAGCGAACGCCTCGGACAGCGGCGCGTAGCCGTACCAGCCGAACTTGGCGGCGCCGTCGGCGGTGACGAAGCCGAGCAGCATCGTGAGGCCGCCGAACAGGTAGAGCCAGTAGCGAAGGGCGTTGAGGCGGGGGAAGGCCATGTCGCGGGCGCCGATCTGGAGCGGCACGAGGTAGTTGGCCAGGCCGAAGGCGAACGGGCCTGACGAACAGGAACAGCATCACGGTGCCGTGCATCGTGAACAGCTGGTTGTAGAGGTCGCTCGCCGACGATGTCCTGGTCGGGCTGGGCCAGCTGGGCCCGCATGGCCTCGGCCATGGCCCCGCCGATGAGGAAGAAGACGAACGCCGTGACCATGTAGGCGATGCCGATGCGCTTGTGGTCGGTGGTGGTCAGCAAGGCGATAGGGTGCGCGGGCGCCGGCGTGTTCGCCCGGCGCGCGGGCGACCGGCGTCGATCTCCGAGCAGGTCATGAGCGACACCGAGCGTCGTCGCCGCCGACGTCGCGCGCGGCGGTCGATCGGCATGGGCTGGGCCGCCCGTGACCCAGGTCTGGAACTCGTCCGGGGGACGAGCCCGCACGGTGAACCGCATCTTGTCAGTGGTCGAGCCCGCAGAACTCGGCGCAGAACCCGGTCCGCACACGCCCGGTCGGTCGCCCACGTCGATCTGGTTGTCGACGCCCGGGATCAGGTCGCGCTTGTCGAGGAAGCCGGGCACCCAGAACGAGTGGATCACGTCGTTGGACATGAGCTCGAAGCGCACCGTCTCGCCCGACCGGGAGCACCAGCTCGGGCGGCGGCTCGTCGGGCCGGTGAGCACGAGCCGCGGCCGGGTAGTGGAACTGCCACTGCCACTGGAAGCCGATGACCTCGACGGTGAGGTCGGGGTCGGGTTCGTTGGCGTCGATCGAGCGCACCGACGACGAACGTGATGCCGAACAGGGCGCCGACGATGAGCAGCGGCACGACCGTGTAGGTCACCTCGAGCGGGATGTTCTCGCGGCGCTGATGCGGCAGCCGGTCGTCGCGGCGGCGGAACCGGAACACGACGAACACGATCAGCGCGATCACGAGGACCCCGACGATCACCGCCGCGATCAGCACGCCGTCCCAGATCTGCTCGATGTCGCTGGCCTGCTCGGTGAGCGGCGGCGCCAGGCCGCCGTCCATCCTCACTCCCCCGCCCCCACCGACGACGGCGGCCGGCTCGGCCTCCTCCTCCTGCTCGGTCGCCTCGTGGTAGCCACCGCCTGCGTCGCGCACGATCACGCCGGCCCGCTCGGTGCGATCGGGGCCGGGCCGCGTCTGCAACGCCCGGCAGATCCGGTACGTCGCGACGTAAACGATCGGCGGCACGAACAGACGGAGATCTGCAACGATGGTCGTGACGTGGCCGATCGACGTCCGCAACGTCGAGGCGAAGATGTCCTGCGAGCCGGCGAGCGAACAGCGCGAGGTAGAAGGTCAGGACCGCCCACGCCGATCGCGGTGCGTCCGGGGCGGTCGCGGGGACGATCGAGGAGGTGGTGCTCGACGCGGTCCTGCGTGAACTGCGTGCTCGAGGAACGGCCACGCGTACAGCAGCCGGAACGTGAGCCCGGGCACCACCACGCCCGGCCAGAACAGCTCGGAGATCGTGTGGCCGAACGGTGCGGGCCCCACGGCGGGAAAAGGCGCAGCGATCCTTCGAGCCAGCCCATGTACCAGTCGGGCTGCGCGGCGGTGGTCACCGCGCCGGTGCGGTACGGGCCGTACAGCCAGATCGGATTGATCTGCGACGAGGCCGCCGAGCGCGGAGACCACGCGCGACGACACCGGCGAACAGGCCCGACCGACTTCGCCGCGTAGGTCGGCCACAGCCGCAGACCGATCGACGTTGTGCTCGGTGCGTCCCGGGCCGGGGAACTGGGTGTGCTTCTGGCGCCAGACGATGGCGAGATGCGCCGAGCAGCACCGCGATGAGCCGCCGGGAGGATCAGCACGTGGATGATGAACAGGCGGCCGATGATCGTCGGTGCCGGGGTACGCGCCGCCGAAGAACAGTGACGCGATCCACGTGCCGACGAACGGGATCGACAGCAGGATCGAGTAGCCGATGCGCAGGCCGGTCGCCGAGAGCAGGTCGTCGGGCAGCGAGTAGCCGGCGAAACCGTTGAAGATCACGAGGATCAGCATCGTGCACGCCGATGATCCAGTTGATCTCCCGCGGTCGCCGGAACGCGCCGGTGAAGAAGATCCGGCACAGGTGCAGCGACCACCGCGGCCGCGAAGACGAGCGCCGTCCAGTGATGGATCTGGCGGACGACGAGCCCGGCGCTTACGTCGAAGCTCAGACGCGATCGTCGACTCGTAGGCCTCCGACATGTGGATGCCGCGCAACGGGCCGTAACTCCCGGGGTAGACGACGTCCCGGCTGCCGGGGTGGAAGAAGAACGTGAGGTACATGCCGGTCAGGAGAGGACGACGAAGCAGTACATCGCGACCTCGCCCGAGCAGGAACGAGAAGTGGTTCGGGAACACCTTGCGCAGCACCTTGCCGGTGATCGAGTTGGCGCCGAGGCGATCGGTGAGGGAGTCGACGTAGCGCTCGACGAGCCCCCGTCGCGGTGGCTCGCCGTCGCCGCGTCCGGCGAGGTCTCTGTCCGCCGGCGCCGGTGCCTCGCTCATGCTTCGTTCCAGGTGACGGGACCGACGACGCGGTCGAACGGCGCCTTGGCGACGAGGAAGCCGTCGGCATCGACGTCGAGCGGGAGTTGCGGCAGCGACCGAGTCGCCGGCCCGCCGACCGGCTCGGCGCCGTTCACCGGATCGAACACCGATTGGTGGCACGGGCACACCAGCTGGCGCAGCGTGTCCGGTCGGCGGTTGTCGACGCCGAACAGGCCCACCGAGCACCCGGCGTGGGTGCAGATCTTGGAGTAGGCGACCCAACCGTCGAGGGCGCCACCGTCGATCGTTCGCTGGGTCAACTGCTGGGCGGCATCCGCAGCAGCACGACCTGCGAGTCGTCCACACCGATGCGCCCTTCGGGGAACACCGTGACGAGCTGGTCGTAGGTCGGCGACGCCAGCTCGATCGGCGTGCCGTCGAGCGAGACCAGCCGCGAGCCGGGGCGCCACGACGTCCGCCCCCGCTCGCCCCGAGGCTTCGGACCGAGCGACCCGATCGGCCCGACGAAGCCGACGACCAGGCTGACGAACGAGCACGCCGATCAGCCCGAGGAGCATCCGCCGTCGGCCGAGCACGGCGCCGGTCGTCTGCAGCTCCTCGTGCAGCTCCTCCTTGGCCTCCGGCGTCGTGACGAGGTGCTCTCGCTCCTGCACCGCGTGCTCGTCGAAGTCGAGGTACTTGGCCCAACAGACGAGCCCGAACCCGATGCCGAAGAGGGCGGCGGCCAGGCCCAGCCCGAGCAGATCGCCGGTGTTGTCGGTGCCGTACCCGATCGCCGCCGCGATGCCGCCGGCGGTGGCGATCACGAACGAGACGACGGCCGCTCGGTAGGCGCGGACGTTCGGCCGGTGAGCGGCGTCGGTGGGCTCGGTCATGACGCCTCCGCCGTCTCGTCAATGGGCGGCGTCGCGGCCCTCGTGGGGGCGGCCGATCCACCGGGTCAGGGCGATGATCGGCAGCAGCCGAGGAGCCACGCGGCGAGGCCCTCGGCGACGGGGCCGACGCCGCCGAAGTCCTCGGGCGCCGTCGTGTTGCGGCCCTGCATGTTGAGGATGTAGGCGGCGAGGTCGTCGATGTCCTGGTCGCTGAGGGTCGCGAACCGGGGCATCGCGCCGGGACCGACGCGGACGGCTTCGCCGATCTGCGTCGCCGTGGCCTCCATCAGGTCGGGGGCGTTGCGCCCGCCGCCGATGGCGGCGCCCGAGCCCGACAGCGACGTGGCACGCCGCGCAGTTGAGCTGGTACAGCCGGAAGCCCCGGGAGAGGTCGCCACGCGCCGGGTCGACGTCGGGGATGACCGGGCCGTCGCCGAACGAGGCGACGTGGTCCACCAGGGCGACGATCTCGGCCTCCGTGAACCGCGGCCGGCCCCGCTCGGCCTCCATGTCGGGCTGGGGCATCGGCATGCGGCCGGTGCGCAGCACGAAGTCGGCCGCCGCCGCCCCCTCGTTGGTCAGCTCGGGGCCGCGGTCCTTGACCCCCTCACCATGGGCACCGTGGCACGCCGCGCACTGGGCGAGGAAGAGGTCGCCGCCGTCGACCGGCTGCTCCTGCTGCGGGGCCGCCGAGCCGCCGACGGCGCCGAACGACAACAGACCGACGACCGCCGCCGCGACGGCCGGGCCCACCAGCAGCAACTTCACTGGATGATCCAGATCGTCGTGAACACGAACAGCCAGATGATGTCGACGAGGTGCCAGAACAGCGAGACGCCACCTGCCCACGACGCCACTGATTCGCGGTCCCGCAGCGCACCCGCCGCACGAACAGCAGCGCCATCGCACAGATGCCGGCCGTGACGTGGCACGCGTGGAGGCCGGTCAACAGGACGTAGGCACTGCCGTAGGAGTTGCTGTCGGCGCCGAAGTCGAGCGTCCGGTACTCGAGCAGCTGGTTGATGAGGAACGCCAACCCGAGGCCGATCGTCAGGAGCAGCCAGCGCCGCGAACGCGCGTCGACCGTCCGCCCGTTCGCCGGCCCGGTCCGACATGACCAACGTGAACGACGAGATCACCAGCACGGCGGTGAAGATCACCGCGGCGCGGCACGTCGAGCTCGACGTCGGCCGGCGGCCACGGCGTCGTGTTGGCCCGCAGGAGGAAGTAGGCGGCGAAGAACGGCGCGAACAACATGACGTCGGACACGAGGAAGACGATCACGCCGAACTGCCCGGTGCTGCGCGCCGAGAGGGGCGGGCGACAGCGGGCGGCTGCTGCTCCTCGGACGTCACGAGGTCCGACACCGGACCTTGTCTAGTGGCTGGCCGGACCGCTCTGCGTCACCGCGCACGTCATCGACGACGTTTGCGGTGACACAGACGTGGTCGACGTCAGGTCAGCGCGGGGATGACCTCGGCGGCCAGGCGCTCCATCTGCTCGAGATCGTCGAACAACGGGTTGAACATGACCAGCTCGGCGCCGGCGTCGATGACCTCCCGCACGCCGGCGACGATGGCGTCGGGCGGTCCGGTGACCGACACGACGGCCATGTCGCGCAGCCCGAAGTTGCGATACACCCGGTCGAGCGCCTCGCCCATCCGGGTCACGGGCCCGGGCGGCGTCGTCGTCGATGGTCACGTACACCCGCTTGGCGATCCGGAACGTCGCCGGGTCACGCCCGGCTCGCCGCCAGCTCCTCGCGGACGATGCGCGACCTGATCGACGAACGCGGCCGTCGGTCTGCGAGCCGGCGCCGAAGAACCCGTCGGCGTCGGCAACGGCGCGCCGCAGCGCGGCCGGATGGGCGCCGCCGAACCAGATCGGCGGATGCGGGCGCTGCACGGGCTTGGGCTCCATCGCCGCGCCGGACAGCTGCCAGAAGCGCCCGTCGTGGTCGATGCGATCCTCGGTCCACAGCTTGCGCATCAGCGCCAGCCCCTCGTTGAAGCGGGCGACGAACGTGGCCCGGTCGACGCCGAAGCCGGCGAACTGGCGGTACCCACCCCCGGTGCCGATGCCGACCTCCAGCCGACCGCCGCTCAGCTGGTCGACCGAGGCCACGCTGAGGGCGAGGTGCAGCGGGGCTGTGCAGCGTGCTGACCAGCACCGCGCACCCGAGGCGCGAGCCGCGACGTGCACGCCGCGGCGTAGGCCATCGTCTCCATCGGCGCGAGGTCGGGGAAGTCGCCGAGCACCTGCTCCTGGGTCCAGCCGCTCTCGAAGCCGAGCTCCTCGGCGCGGCGCAGGAAGGCCTGCAGCGCCGGCGCCGTCGAAGCGCCCGTCCTCGACGGTCTGGGGGATGGCGATGCCGAAGCTGGTCATGGTCGTTCCTCTCGCTGGGTGGCACCTTCGAGCGCGCCGACCCATGCACTCCTACCAGGTGTTGGTGGTCCCCGAGGCCGGCATCAGGCGCCAACCGGTCTTGTGTTCGGGTGTAACGGCCCATCCGTCCGCCGGACTGTCACGAACGTGACCCGCGAACCGTCTCATGAGGAGCGACGTATCTGCAGCCGTATTGCAGCGTCTCGCATGGAGGATCTCCCAGTGGACTCCATGCGACCTCCAAGCGAGGGGGAGCACGCTCGTGGAAGATCGAAACGGGCCCGGTTGGGTCCCTGAGGGAAATGACGCACCAATGAACACCACCACCGCCCAGGACCTGCGTGAAGGCGACATCATCGAGTTCAGCCTCAAGGGTGAGCGCCGCACCGCCGAGATCATGCTCGTCACGATGGACGACGTGATCCTGCTCGACCTCTTCGACGGCGACCGCCCGGCGTGGGCCCGGCGCGACACCTTGCAAGAGGTCGAGGTCTACCGGCCGGAATCGGCCGAGATCCTCGTCGCCGCCTGAGCCAGCCCGTCCCCACCCGGACCGGCACCGCCCCGGACCGACCCCCCGGGTCCGGCGGCGGATCCGCGAACTTTTCGCGCTGGCGCCATCATGGGTGGCGCGAGCCGGAAAGTTCGCGGATCTGCGCCGTCGTCACCACGTGAGGACGTGCGCGCCATGCGGCGCGAGGGCCACGTACAGGCCGTCGCTGCCCACTGCCGCCCCGTCCCGCAGGTAGCGCTCGCCGGTCAGCGCATCGGTGAGCACCACCGGTGCCGCCGACGCCGCCAGCCGCACCCGTCCGTCGGCCTTGTCGTCGGACAGGTTGACCACGACGAGGAACCGGGCGGTCGGGCCCGATCCAGGTCCAGGCCACCAGGTGATCGCACGACTGGTTGTCGGGCCATCCCTCGGCGGCGACCAGCGTCCACTCGCCCCGCCGCAGCCCGGCGTCCAACACCGTCCGCAGGCGCCCGTACCACTCGGCGAGCTCGACATCAGGCGCTTCGTCGGGCCGCCGGCCCAGCGTCACCGGGACGCGCACCCGGCGCCCCACCTCCTGACCCTCGTGGAGCAGGGCGACGCCGGGCAGCGTCAGCGCGACGACCGCCGCCGCCCGCGCCGCAGGCGCCGGCAGCGTGGCGGCCAGGCGCGGCTCGTCGTGGTTCTCGACGAAGCGGACGGTGTGCACCTGGTACCCGACGTCGGCACCGAGGTGCGCCCGGATGGACGCCGCCGGCTCGCCGTGCACGAGGCGGTCGTAGAGCCGCTTGTCGTAGCAGGCATCGAACCCCGCCTCGAGCAGCCGGGGCTCGAGGTCCCAGTAGGCCTCGGCCCAGAACACGAAGTCGGGGTGGGCCTCGCGCACCGCCGCCATCACCGTCGGCCAGTAGCCCCGCCCACCGTCGGGCGCCGGCCCGCCAGCGGCGCGGTCGCCCCACGTGCGCACGAAGATGTCGTCGAGCACGAGCATCGCCATGTCGCACCGCACGCCGTCGCACCGCTCGGCGATGGCGGCCACCTCGGCCGCCGCGGCGGCCCGCAGCGCCGGGAGCGAGGCATCGAGCTGGGCGACGTCGGGCCACGGCGGGAAGTACGGGTCGCGCCCGCGGGCGATCACGGCGTCACCGATCGCCAGGAAGGCGGCCGGATCGGCGGCGATCTCCTCCGGCGTGCCGCGCACGAACCACTCCGGGTGGGTCGTCGTCCACTCGTGGTCGGGCGCCACGTGGTTGGGCACGAAGTCGAGGATCAGCGCCACGCCGCGCGCCGCCGAGCGCGGCGCGCGCGACGGCCAGCCCGGCCTCACCCCCGAGGCGCGCGTCGACGACGTAGGCCCGGATGCAGTACGCCGATCCGACGATGTCGTCGTCGGTGAGGTCGGGCAGCGCCGCCCGCTCGCCGTCCAGCAGCTGGGGCTCGGTGCGGGCGAGGTCGGCGCCGACGGCGCTGCGCGTCCACACCCCCATCAGCCAGACCGCATCGATGCCGGCGCCGGCCACGTCGTCCCAGACGTCGTCGGGCACGTCGGCCAACGTCACCGGGCGACCCAGCCGCGCCGCCAGGTCGTGCAGCCAGACCCACGTGCCGATCTCGTGGACCAGCGGGTTCGGCGGCAGCCTCACGGGTGGATGCCTCGGGCCTCGCGCGCCGTGGCGATGTCGGCGATGCCCTCGCCCGTGACCCGGCGGTAAGCGCGGGACATGGGGCGGTCCTCCGGCTCGAGCACCGACTCCGGCGTGAGGTGGCCGAACAGCTGGATCAGCGGGGCGACGAGCCCGGTCCACCCGGTCTGGTGGGACGCCCCGAGCCCGGCGCCGTTGTCGCCGTGGAAGTACTCGTAGAACAGCACGAGGTCGCGCCAGTGCGGATCTTGCTGGAACTTCTCCGCGCCGCCGTACACCGGGCGGTTGCCGTCGGCGTCGGGCAGGAACGTCGCGATCAGCCGTCGAGCGATCTCGGCACTGACCTCGAACAGGGTCATCTGCTGGCCCGATCCGGTCGGGCACTCGATGGTGAAGTCGTCGCCGTAGTAGCGGTAGTGCTGCAGCAGGGCGCGGATGATGAGCACGTTGATCGGGAACCACACCGGGCCCCGCCAGTTGGAGTTGCCGCCGAACATCCCGGTCGTCGACTCCGCCGGTTCGTACGTCACGACGTGGTCGGTGCCGCCGACCTGCAGGTGGTACGGATCGTCGAGGTGGGCGCGTGACAGCGAGCGGATGCCGTGCGGCCCGAGGAAGCGCTCCTCGTCCAGCATGCGGTTGAGGATCCGCCGCAGCTTGTGCTCGTTGACCAGCGACAGCAGGCGGCGCCCGTTGACGCCGGGCTTGAACGGATCGGCGACGTTGGCGATGAGGTCGCGGTTGCGGTCGAGGTACGCCGCGATGTGCTCCGTCAGCTCGGGGTGGTCCTCGAACACGTGGGCCGAGATCACGGTCGTCGCACACATCGGCAGCAGCCCGACCAGCGACCGCACCTTGATCCGCTGGCCCGTGCCGTCGGGATGGCGCAGCACGTCGTAGAAGAAGCCGTCCTCCTCGTCCCACATCTCGTCGGGGTGCTCGCCGATGGGATCGGTGGCGGCGGCGATCCAGAAGAAGTGCTCGACGAACTTGAAGACGAAGTCGGCGTAGTCGGGATCGTCCTGGAGCAGGGCGATGGCGAGCTCCAGCATGTTCTGGCTGAACAGCGCCATCCAGCCGGTGCCGTCGGCCTGCTCGAGCGTGCCGCCCCCCGGCACCGGGGCGCTGCGGTCGAACACGCCGATGTTGTCGAGCCCGAGGAAGCCGCCCTCGAAGACGTTCTTGCCGTCGGGGTCCTTGCGGTTGACCCACCACGTGAAGTTGAGCAGCAGGCGCAGGAACGACTGGCGCAGGAACGGGCGGTCGATGTCGCCGAGGCTGCCGGCGAAGCTGTGCATGAACAGCGTGGCGAAGGCGTGCACGGGCGGGTTGACGTCGCCGAAGTTCCACTCGTACGCCGGCATCTGACCGGTCGGGTGCAGGTACAGCTGGCTCAGCATCAGGTCGAGCTGCGACTCCGCGAAGTCGGGATCGACCATCGCCAACGGCAGGCAGTGGAAGGCGAGGTCCCACGCCGCGTACCAGGGGTACTCCCACTTGTCGGGCATCGAGATCACGTCGTGGTTCAGCATGTGGAACCAGGCCTCGTTGCGCGTCGTGTTGACCGGGCTGCGCAGCGGGTGCGACTGGTGCTCGCGCAACCACACGTCGAGGTCGAAGAAGTACGACTGCTTGGACCACAGCATCCCGGCCAGCGCTTGGCGCATGACCGACGCCGCATCGCGGCTCCACCTCGCCGGGCGTGATGGCGTCGTAGAACTCGTCGGCCTCCTCGAGCCGGGCGGCGACCACGTCGTCGGCGCCGGCGAACGGATCGTCGATCGCCGTGTCGGCGACGAGGCGCAGCCACGTGACCGTCGAGCCGCCGGCCGGCACGACGAGCCGCACGTGGGCGGCGGCCTTGGTGCCGACCTGCTCGGGGTTCACGGTCGGGGTGCCGTGCACGACGTGGTCGGCGATGCCGTCCTTCGGGTACGCCGGCGACTCGTCCGCTCCCCACAGCCGTGCCGCGTTGGACTCGTTGTCGCAGAACAGCAGCGTCGCCTCGTCGGGTGCGTGCAGGTGCCACGTGCCGAGCTGGTGGTGCTCGGCCACGACGACGCGCTGGTCGCCGGGCTGCGCCCGCAGCGACGGCTTCGGCGTGTTCGGCGGGAACGACCACGTGTTGCGGAACCACAGCGTCGGCAGCAGGTGCAGCGGGGCGTCCTCGGGCCCGCGGTTGTGCACCGTGATGCGGCACAGGAGGTCGTGCTCGGATGACTTGGCGTAGACGACCTCGACGTCGAAGTAACGGTCGTCGTCGAACACGCCGGTGTCGATCAGCTCGTACTCGTACTCGAACCGCGAGCGCTCACGGTTGGTCTCCACCAGGTCGGCGTAGGGATACGCCTGCTGCGGGTACTTGTAGAGCCAGCGCTGGTAGCTGTGCGTCGGCACGTTGTCGACGTAGAAGTAGTACTCCTTGACGTCCTCGCCGTGGTTGCCCTCGGCGTTGGTGAGGCCGAAGAGGCGCTCCTTGAGGATGGGGTCCTGCTCGTTCCACAGGGCCAGGGCGAAGCACAGCCGCTGGTGCTCGTCGCTCTGCCCGGCCAGCCCGTCCTCGCCCCACCGATAGGCGCGCGAGCGGGCCTCGTCATGGCTGAAGTACGACCAGGCATCGCCGTTCGGGCTGTAGTCCTCGCGCACGGTGCCCCACTGCCGCTCGCTGAGGTACGGGCCGATGAAGCGCCACGGCGCACCGTGTCGCGCATCGCGCAGCCGCACCTCCTCCCTCGTGAGGTCCATCGCTGAGGAAGGTACTGCGTCGCGAACCAGCGCGCGGTCGGGCTCGTACCCCAGGGGTGGACGAGGGAGCCTGGGCCGAGCTCGCCGCTGCGCTGGCCACCGTGCTGGCGACGGTGGCGGCGATCCCGCAGCTGCGCCGCGTCGTGCGCGCCGGCGACGGTCGAGGGGTGTCGGTGTCGAGCGCGTTGCTCGGCGTCGGCAGCGAGGCGGCCTGGATCGGCTACGCCGCGCAGGCCGGGCTGTGGTCCGCGCTCCCCGAAGCGGTGATCATGGCGGTGGGCAACACCGTCCTCGCCGTGGCCCTCGTGCGCCGGGCGCGTCGGCCGCGCGTGCGCTACCGGCCGGGTTCGCCTGGTTCGGAGCACTGGCAACGATCGCGGTGGTCGGCGGCCATGCTGCGCTGGGCGCCGTGCTCGGCCTCACGTACACGGTCCAGATCGCGCCGGCCGTGTGGACCGTGTGGCGCACGTCCGCACCGAGCGGGGTCGCCGTCTCGACGTGGGCGCTGATCGGCCTCGAGGGCGTCCTCTGGGGCGCCTACGGCGTGCACCACGAGGATCCCGCCGTGCTGACGTTCGCCGTGACGGCGACGCTGGCGGCCGTCGCCACGCTGGCCCGCAAGGTGCAGGTGTCGCGCGTGGCGCCTGGGTCAGAGCTCGCGGGCCAGCACGACGAGATCCTGCAACGCGCCTTCGCCGTCGCGGACGTGGCGTGACAGCACGGCTTCGCGATGGAAGCCATGGCGCTCGAACAGCGCCAGGCCGCCCTCGTTCGACGCCATCACCTCGACGCTGAGCTTGCCGAGCCCGAGCGTCGAGGCCAGGTCGACGCCGCGGTCGATCAGCGCCGCCCCCACGCCCGTGCCGCGAGCACTCGGTTGCACCACGACGCGGAAGTCGCCGACGTGGGCCATCCACCCACGCTGCGGCTCGACGGTGACCAGCCCGACGACGTCGGACCCGTCGAGGGCCACGATGCGGCGGGCCGGCGTCGCTTGGGTCCACGCCGCCACCGCGACGTCGTACAGCAGGAAGCGATCGAGGAACCCGCGGTCGCGCTCCGGGATCCGCGCCACGAAGGCGCTCACGGCGGCCCGCAGGTCAGCCGTCAGGGGCTGATAGGTCAGCTCGCCCGTCATCGGCGGCAGTCTCGCAGAGGGTCGGCACACCGGCGTTCACGAGCTGGCAACCGCCCGGTCGGGGTGCCGACATCCGCAACACGTACCGTCGACGCCATGGACGCGGCCACCCCCACCACCTCCATCCCGCCCCGCAGCATCACCCTCACCGGCGTGTTCAACTTCCGCGACCTCGGCGGGTACGCCACGGCCGACGGGCGCACGACGCGTTGGCGCACGCTCTTCCGGGCCGACGGCCTCGACCGGCTCACGCCGGATGACGTCGAGGTCCTGCGGCCGTACGGGCTGCGCACGGTCGTCGACCTCCGGATGGTCCACGAGCTGGAGGAGCGTGGCCGCTTCCCGGTCGACGCCTACCCGGTCACGTTCCACAACATCTCCGTGCTCGACCAGACGTGGGACCGCGAGCAGGCCCTGGCGTCGACGCTGCCGGCCGCCGACTTCCTCCACGAGCGCTACACCGAGATGCTCGCCGAGGCCGGGCCCCGCTACGCCGACGCGCTGCGGCTGCTCGCCGCCGCCGACGCCCTCCCGGCGGTGTTCCACTGCGCGGCCGGCAAGGACCGCACCGGCCTGCTGGCCATGCTCGTGCTCGGCGCCATCGGCGTCGGGCACGACGACATCGTCGAGGACTACGCCCTGACGTCGGCGACGATGGAGGCGTTCAAGTCCGCCGCCGCCGAGCGGGCCGAGAGCGCGGAGGCGTTGGCCGAGGTTCCGCAGCTGTTCTGGTCGCGCCGATCCCCTGGCGATGTCGCGGGTGCTCGCCGACGTCGAGGCGGCCCACGGCTCGGTGGCCGGCTACGCCCGGGCCATCGGGGTGACCGACGACGAGCTGGCGGCGCTCGCCGACAACGTCCTCACGTCCTGATCCGCGGACCGCACCGCGGCCGACCGCTGCCAGGATGGACGCATGTGCCGCAACATCACCATCCTGCGCGGGCTGCAGCCGGCGGCGACCGCCGAGGAGATCGAGGCCGCGGCCCGCCAGTACGTCCGCAAGGTGAGCGGGGTGCAGACGGTGTCGGCCGCCAACGAGGAGCCCTTCGAGCTCGCCGTGCGCCGGGTCACCGAGGCGACGACCGAGCTGCTGTCGACGCTGCCGCCCCGCAAGCAGCCGCCGACGACCGTGCCGCCGCTGCGGCGCATCCGCGCCCAGCGCCCGGCCGCCCGCGCCGGCTGAGCGAGGTCAGGTGGGCATCGCCGAGACCGGGGCGTGGTGGCGGCGCTTCCACACCTGGGCCACGATGACCTGGGCGGCGAGCCGGCCGAGCGACGCACCGACGCCGACGATCCCGGCCCACACCAGGGCGTACCACCAGCTCTGCCGCTCGTCGGCGGGGTTCAGCGGGACGTCCTCGCCGAGGTGGCTGGTGCCGACTCGGACACGATCGAGCAGCTTGCGGGCGACGATCGCACCGACGATCCCGGCACCCGTTCCGGCCACCTTCCACATCATCTGAGGCTGCTTGCCGCCCGCGTCCTCGATCAGCTCGGTCAGCGGGTTCTCCAGCGGGTTGCCCATGGCGCCCATCCTGCCCTGCGCGACAGGATGGGAACGCCACTCGTGTCGAGCGAGCGAACGAGTCGCTCGGTCAGGCCGCCTGGGTGATCCGACCGACGGCGTGCGGCGTCGCCAGGAGGGCGGCGACGCGACCGAAGGCGCGGAGGCGGGCAACCACGGGCTGCGTGACGTCGGCGAGGACGTCGGTCAGGACGGCGGGGACGCCCTGCGAGCGAGCCGTGCGCACGACCTGGCGCACGGCGTTCTCGCGGCCGACGAACCCATCGGACGCCAGGTCCCAGGCCAGATCGGAGAGATCGGTGCTGCTCATGAGGATCCAGTATGAGGACCCCTGACCGACAGCACTAGCGATGATCCCTCATCATGATGATCAGCTACGCTGATGTACATGCAGTTCCGCGATCTCGAGCTCCGGCACCTCATCGCCCTCGACGCCGTCGCCACCGAGGGCACGTTCGGCAAGGCGGCGTTGCGGCTCGGCTACACCCAGTCCGCCGTCAGCCAGCAGATCGCCGCCCTCGAGCGCCTCGTCGGCGGCGCCGTGTTCGATCGCCCCGGCGGCCCCCGGCCGGTCGAGCTGACGCCCCTCGGCAAGGTGGTCCTCGGCCACGCCCGCGACATCATCACCCGCGTCGACGCCACCGGCGACGCCGTCGAGCGCTTCTTCGCCGGCACCGTCGGACGCATCGACATCGGCACGTTCCAGAGCGTCTCCAACGTGCTGCTGCCGGCGATGGTGCAGCAGCTGCGCCGCGAGCACCCCGGTGTCGACATCCGCCTGTTCGAGGAGGAGGACAACGACGCCGGCGCCCAGGCCGTGCTGGCCGGCGAGCTCGACCTCGCCTTCACGATCGGGCACCGCAGCGGCAACCTCGAGTCGATGCTGCTGCTCGACGACCCGTTCGTGCTCGTCGCCCCGAAGGGCGAGCTGCCCGACGGGCCGTTCCCCACGTCGCTGCTCGACCAGGCGTCGCTCGTCGGCTACCCGCCGAGCAGCTGCCAGGCCGACGTGGAGCGTGGCCTCCAGGCGGTCGGCGCGACGCCGACGTTCGTGTTCCGCACGTACGACAACGGGGCCCAGATGGCGATGGTGCGAGCCGGGATGGGCTGGGCGGTCATGCCGTTGCTCGCCGTCGACACCGCGCCGACGACCTCGACATCCGCTTCATGTCACCGGAGCTGCCGCCGCGCCAGATCTGCATGGTGTGGCGCAAGGACCGCACGCTGTCGCCGGTCGCCGCGCGCATGGTCGAGCTCGCCCGCGAAGTCGCCAAGCACCTCCGCCAGCTGCCCATCCCAGCCTGACCATGCGGATCGTCCTGATCGGCCCGGGCGCCGTCGGCGGCGTCGTCGGCGGGCGGCTGTTCCAGTTCGGCCACGACGTCGTGCTCGTCGCTCGCGGCGCCCATCGTGAGGCGATCGCGGCGCGCGGCCTCACCGTCGAGTGGCCGGAAGGCTCGGTGACGCTGCCCGTCCCGGTCGTCGGTGCACCGGGCGAGCTGACGTTCGGCCCCGACGACGTCGTCATCGTCGCCGTGAAGAGCCAGGACACGGCCGGCGTGCTCGACGCGCTGGCCGCCGTGGCGCCGCCATCGACCCCGATCGTGTGCCTGCAGAACGGCGTGGCCAACGAGGTCGCCTTCCTGCGTCGCTTCGCCAACGTCCACGGCGTCACCGTCATGGCCCCGACGTGGCACCTCGAGCCCGGCGTCGTGCGGGCGTACACCCACGAGGCGGCGGCGATCCTCGACGTCGGGCGCTGGCCCGGCGGCGTCGACGACGTCACCGAGGCCGTGGCGGCGGCGTTCCGATCGGCCGGCTTCGAGTCGCTCGCCCGCCCGGACATCCCGCGGTGGAAGTACACCAAGCTGCTGCTCAACCTCACCAACCCGGTCGACGCCCTGTGCCCGCGGGACGACGACTTCCGCACGCTGTCCAAGCTCGCCCACGACGAGGGTGAGGCGGTGCTGCAAGCGGCCGGGATCGACCACGTCACCGGCGCCGAGGACCGCGAGCGCCGCGGCGACATCCTGCGGATCATCCCGATCGACTCGCAGGCCCGCCCCGGCGCGTCGACGTGGCAGAGCCTGGCGCGCGGCCTGCCCGTCGAGGTCGATCACCTCACCGGCGAGATCGTCCTGCTCGGCCGCCTCCACGGAGCCCCCGCGCCCGTCAACACGATGCTGCAGCAGGCCACCCACGAGGCCGTCGCCAACCGCACCGCCCCCGGCTCGATCCCCGCCGCCCAGCTCCTCGCCCGCCTCTGAGGCTGCCGGATCCGCCAACTGTTTGCTCAGACGGCCGGAATGTGGCCGTTTCAGCAAAGAGTTGGCGGATCCGGCCACCGACGGGCGGCTTGCCGCGGCGTCCTTCGCGCGAGTAGTAAGGGGAGCCTTACAACTCGCGAGAGGGACACTCAGTGCCTGCCGATCACCAGTACCCGAGCGGACCGCCGCGCATCAGCCGGGTCGTCGGACGCGACCTGCCTCGGGCATCGGCCGCCGATGCGGCGCGCACGTTGGTCGACGGAGCGACCAGCGGCGCCCTCTCGACGGTCGCCCTCGATCCGGCGGGCTACCCGTTCGGCTCGGTCGTCTCGTACGGCCTCGACGAGCGCGGCGCCCCGATGTTCGTGATCTCGGCGCTCGCCGAGCACACCCGCAACCTCGGCGGCGATCCGCGGGCCAGCCTGCTCGTCACCGAGCCCGACGTCCCGGGCACCGATCCGCTCGCCCGCGGCCGCGTCACGCTCATCGGCGACGCCGCGCCGGTGCCCGACGACGAGCAGGAAGCAGCGAACGCGCTGGTGGCGACCCGCGTCCCGGCCGTGGCTGGCTACGCCGGGTACGGCGACTTCCGCTGCTTCCGACTCGCCGTGCGGGCGATCCGCTGGGTCGGCGGGTTCGGCGAGATGGATTGGGTCGCGGCCGACGCCTACGCCAGCGCCGACGTCGATCCCGTCCTCCCCCACCGCCACGGCATCGCCGCCCACATGAACGACGACCACGCCGATGCGGGGGTGCTGCTGTGCGAACAGGCCCTCGGCGCGCCGGTCGCGACAGCGACGATGCGCCACGTCGACCGTCACGGCTGCGAGTACGTCGCCCACCTCGACGGTGACGACGGCCTCGCCATCGTCCGCCTCGCGTTCTCCGAGCCGGCGACGTCGAACGACGACGTGCGCCGCTTGGTCGTCGAGCTCGTGCACGCGGCCCGCCCAGGATGAAGCTCGGGCTCCTCGCCCTCGCCGCGCTCATGGCGGCGACCGCGTGTGGCGGCGGCCGGGCGACGACGCCGCCGCGACCACCACGGCGGCCGCGGCCCCGGCACCGGCGACCGCCGAGCGCATCGTGCCCGTCAACGGCGACCTCGCCGAGGTCGTCTACGCCCTCGGGCTCGGCGACCAGGTCGTCGCCACCGACATCTCGGCGACGTACCCGGCGGCCGCGCAGCAGACGCCGAAGATCGGCTACCAGCGCGCGCTGGTCGCCGAGACGATCCTCGCCTACGACCCCACGGTCGTGCTCGCCGACGACAACGCCGGGCCGCCCGAGGTCCTCCAGCAGCTCGAAGCGGCCGGGGTGCGCGTGGTGCGCTTCCCCAAGGAGGAGACGATCGACTCGCCGGCCCGCAAGGTCCGCGAGGTCGCCGCCGCGCTCGGCGTGCCGGCTCGCGGTGAGGAGGTCGTCGCCACGCTCGACGCCCAGCTCACCGCCGCCGAGCAGCGGGCCGACGCCGCCGTCGCCGCCACCGGGCGCCCGAAGGTCCTCGCCCTCTACCTGCGCGGCCCGAACGTGCAGCTGACGTTCGGCAAGGGCAGCGGCATCGACGCCGTGATCGCGGCGGCCGGCGGGACCGACGCCGGCACCGAGATGGGTGTCGTCGACAACGCCGAGCTGTCGATCGAGTCGATCGTCAAGGAGGCGCCCGACGTCCTCCTCGTGACGACGACCGGCCTCGAATCGGTCGGCGGGATCGACGCCCTGCTCGCCACGCCCGGCATCGACCGGACGCCGGCTGCCGTCAACAGGCGCGTCGTCGCCTTCGAGGACCAGTACCTGTACGGGCTCGGGCCGCGCACCGGCGAGCTCGTCGGCGAGCTGGTCACCGCCTTCCACCCCGACGCACCGACCTCATGAGGAGCCACCCATGCGCCGCGCCCTGCTCACCCTGACGATCGCCGGCTCGCTGGCCCTCGCCGCGTGCGGGGGTGACGACGACGACGCCGCCGTAACGACTGCCGCCGCGGCCACCACCGCCGCAGCCGCGACGACCGCGGCCCCGACCACGACCGAGCCGGCCACGACCGACGGCCGCGGCGGCGACCACGGCGGCCGCCGCGGCCGGCGGGTTCACCCCCGGCGCCGATCCCGATGCCGACGCCGCCGCCCTCGCCTGGACGACCGCGTTCGACTCGAGCCTCGCCTACGACGCCAAGGCCGCTGCGATCGCCGACGCCGCGGCCCTCGAGGCGACGATCGACGCCTACACCCAGGCCGGCCAGGCGGTCGGCGGGATCACGCTCGTGCCGACGGCCGTCGTGGTCAGCGGCGACTCTGCGGCCATCACGTACGACGTCACGTTCGCCGGCCAGCCGGCGTACCAGGGCCAGGAGGGCACGCTCGAACGCATCGGCGGCACCTGGCAGGTCGGTCGCGAGGAGTTCTGCGGGTTCATGGCCGCCGCCCGCAACCCCTGCCCGGCGGGATGACCGAGCTCGTCCTCGAGCGGGCCGGCCCGCCGCTGGCACCAACCGCGTCGGCCACCCGTCGGATCGGCCTCGCCGCCGGCCTCGCGCTCGCCGTCGGCGCGCTGGCCCTGATCTGCCTGGCGAGCATCGCCATCGGCGCCAAGTCGATCCCGTTCGGGACCGTCATCGACGCCCTGTTCCACTTCGACCCCTCGAACCCCGATCACCTCATCGTGCGCTCGCTGCGGATCCCGCGCACCGTCGTCGGCCTGCTCGCCGGGTCCGCCCTCGGCGTCGGCGGCGCCGTCATGCAGGGCTTGACCCGCAACCCACTCGCCGATCCCGGCATCCTCGGGGTCAACGCCGGTGCCGCCCTGTTCGTCGTCATCGGCATCTACGGCTTCGGCCTGACGTCGCTGCTCGGGTACGTGTGGTTCGCCTTCGTCGGCGCCGCCCTCGCGTCGGGGCTCGTCTACGCCCTCGGGGCGCTCGGCCGCGAGGGCGCGACGCCGGTCAAGCTGGCCCTCGCCGGTGCCGCCGTGACCGCGATGTTGGGATCGATCACGTCGGCGATCCTGCTGCTCGACGTCGAGACGCTCGACCAGTTCCGCTTCTGGAACGTCGGCTCGCTCGCCGGACGGACGTCGACGATCGCCGCCAACGTGGCGCCGTTCGTGATCGTCGGGCTGGTGCTGGCGATCGTCAGCGGACCGATGCTCAACAACCTGGCGCTCGGCGACGACGTGGCCCGCGGCCTCGGTCAGCGGATCGGCCTGGCGCGGGTGCTCGGCGCGGTCTGCATCGTCCTGCTGTGCGGCGCGGCGACGGCGGCCGCCGGTCCGATCGCGTTCGTCGGCCTCGCCGTGCCCCACGTGGCCCGGGCGATCTGCGGGCCCGACTACCGCTGGATCGTGCCCTACTCGTTGGTGCTGTCGCCGATGTTGCTGCTCGGCGCCGACATCATCGGGCGCGTGATCGCCCGCCCCGGCGAGGTGCAGGTGGGCATCGTCACCGCAGTCCTCGGGGCGCCAGTGTTCATCTTCCTCGTGCGTCGTCGGAGGCTGTCCGAGCTGTGACCGCCCTCACCGCGCTCCCCGGAACCGGCACCCAGCGAGTGCACCGCCGCGCCGCCACCCGCACGACGATCGTCACCGCGAGCCTCGTCGTCGCCCTCGCCGCGGCCTTCTGCGTGACGATCAGCGTCGGCGACTTCCCGATCCCGCTGCGCGACGTCGTGCCGGCGATCTTCGGCGCCGGCAACGAGCAGTCCGAGTTCATCGTCCGCACGCTGCGCCTGCCCCGTGCGATCACCGCCATCCTCGTCGGCGCGGCGTTCGGGATCTCGGGCGCCATCTTCCAGAGCATCGCCCGCAACCCGTTGGCCAGCCCCGACATCATCGGCATCGACGCCGGAGCCAGTGCGGCGGCCGTGTTCTGCATCGTCGTGCTCCACTCGTCGACGACGGGTACCGCGGCAGGGGCCCTCGGCGGATCGCTCGTCGCGGCCCTCCTGATCTACGTCCTGGCGTGGAAGGACGGGGTGTCGCCCTACCGCCTCGTGCTCATCGGCATCGGCCTCGCCGCGATGCTCGTGGCCGCGACGCAGTACCTCCTCACGAGAGCCCAGATCTTCGAGGCCCAGCGCGCCGTCGTGTGGCTCACCGGCAGCCTCAACGGGCGCAGCTGGAGCGACGTGCGCACGATCGGCATCGCCATGATCATCCTGGTACCGATCGTCGCCGCGCTGTCCGGGCGGCTCAGGGTCATGCAGCTCGGCGACGACGCCGCCAAGGGCCTGGGCGTTCCCGTCGAGCGCAGCCGGCTGTCCCTCGTGATCGCTGCCGTGGCCCTCGCCGCGATGGCGACGGCGGCCGCCGGCCCGATCATCTTCGTCGCCTTCGTGGCCAACCCGATCGCCCGTCGCCTGACGCGCTCACCGCTCGCCCTCGTCGTCGCCGCCCTCGTAGGAGCGCTCATCATGCTGTTGTCGGATCTCGTCGCCCGCCGGCTGTTCGCACCGACCGAACTGCCCGTCGGCGTCATCACCGGCGTCGTCGGCGCGCCGTACCTGCTGTGGTTGCTCGCCCGCTCCAACAAGGTGGGAGCCGGAGGATGACCACGACGAACGGCGATCAGCCGACGCTCGCCGCCGACGGACCTCTGCCTCGCCTACGACGACCGCGAGGTCGTCGCCGACCTGTCGGTGACGATCCCGTCCGGCCAGATCACGGTCATCGTCGGGCCCAACGCCTGCGGCAAGTCGACGCTGCTGCGGGCGCTGGCCCGCCTGCTCGAAGCCACGGCGCGGCGCGGTGCTGCTCGACGGCACGTCGATCCACAAGCTGCCGACGCGCGAGGTCGCCACCCGTCTCGGCATCCTCCCGCAGTCACCGGTGGCGCCGGAGGGGATCACCGTCGCCGACCTCGTCGGCCGCGGCCGCTACCCGCACCAGGGGTGGTTCCGGCAGTGGACGCCGGCGGACCGGGCGGCCGTCGACGACGCCCTCGCCGCGACCGGCACGCTCGACCTCGCCGGGCGGCCCGTCGACGAGCTCTCCGGCGGCCAGCGCCAGCGGGTCTGGATCGCCATGACGCTCGCCCAGGGCACCACGCTGATGCTGCTCGACGAGCCGACGACGTTCCTCGACATGGCCCACCAGGTGGAGGTCCTCGACCTGCTCGTCGACCTCAACCAGCAGGAAGGGCGCACGATCGTGCTCGTGCTCCACGACCTCAACCACGCCTGCCGCTACGCCCACCACCTCGTGGCCATGCGCGACGGTGCGATCGTGGCCGAGGGCCCGCCGGACGGCATCGTCACGCCGGAGCTGATCACGGACGTCTTCGGGTTGGCGTGCCAGGTGATCGAGGATCCGGTCTCGCGGACCCCGCTCGTCGTGCCGGTCGGTCGGCACCTGCACGTCTCCGCCGAGCGCACCCGCCTCACCGGCTGAGCGGGCGAGCGATCTGGTACACGTTGCCGAACGGGTCGCGGACCATCGCCCGGCGATCGCCGTACGGCGTGTCGAGCGGTTCCTCGACCGTCTCGGCACCGGCCGCCAGCGCCCGTTCCCACGTCGCTTCGACATCGTCGACGTAGACGTACAGGAACGCCGGGAACACGTCGCGCTCCCCTGCCTCCGACACCATGACGAGGGAGTCACCGACGCGCAGCTCGGCCGGTCGTCCCGGTTCGACGTCGCCGGTGGCGCCGAACACGGTGCGCAGCAGGGCGACGAGTCCGGTGAGGTCGGTGGTCACGATGCGGGGCGTGATCGTGTGGTAGCCGGCTGCGGCTCCGGTCGGCATGGGCCCAGGTTGCCAGGTTGCGATCGAGCCCACGTCCGTCGCCCGAACGAGGGACAGCATGGCCCTCCGGCGCCGGGACGGGCGTCGCCGCCGGGCCATCCGGCGGCACCCCGATCGCATCGCTGCTCAGGTACTTCACAGCCCAGTTGACACCGTGGGACACGCTTGGGACGCGCCCCTCGCTTCACTGGCACCCGACGGCGATCGACGGCGGAGGGACATGAGGGGTGAACGGATCGCCCGCTCGTTCACCCTGGTTCCACCGACGGCGATGGTCGTCACGACGACGGCGGAATGACGACGAACCGACGACGGCGAGAGGTGGACCGCCCGCCACCTCACGCAGTGTCGCGGGGGCGCGTGCCTGGTGGCAGGGCTTGCCCGCCCCCACCACTGGGCACCACGCGGCATTCCGCCGTCGTCACCTGTCTGGCTACACCGGCGGGACGCCGTGGCGCCGATCGGAGAAGTGGCGATCCTTGCGGCGCGCCCGCTCGATGCGGCTGATCAGCTCGCCCCGGAGCGCCGCCGGGTCGATGATCGCGTCGATGATCAGCTCCGATGCCAGCCGCAGCAGGTCGACGTCGGTCTCGTAGATCGCTCGCTGCTCGGCGACGAACTCGTCGCGCTCGACCGGATCGTCGATCGCCGCGATCTTGTTGGCGTACACGGCGTTGATCGCCGCCTCCGGGCCCATCACCGCGATGCGGGCCGTGGGCAGGGCGATCGTCGCTGCCGGCTCGAACGCCGGGCCCGACATCGCGTACAGCCCGGCGCCGTACGCCTTGCGGACGACCACCGACACCTTGGCCACCGTCGCCTCGCTGACCGCCGTGACCATCTTGGCCCCGTGGCGGATGATGCCCTGGCGTTCGACGGCCGAGCCGATCATGAACCCGGGCACGTCGGCCAGGAACACGAGCGGGATGTTGAACGCGTCGCAGCACCAGATGAACCGGGCCGCCTTGTCCGCCGAGTCGACGAAGAGGGTGCCGGCGAGGTGGGCCGAGTTGTTGGCGACGATCCCGATCGGGTGGCCGTCGAGGCGGGCCAGGCCGACGATGAGCTCGCGGGCGAAGAGCGGCTTGACCTCGAAGAAGCTGTCCCGATCGACGATCCCGTCGATGACGAGGTGCATGTCGAAGGGCACCCGCTCGTCGGCCGGGACCACGTCGTCGGTCAGCTCCACGGCCGGCGGCGCGGCCTCGTACACCGGCGGCTCGTCCCGCCACGTCCGTGGGAAGTAGCTCAGGTAGGCCTTGGCCTGGTCGATGGCGTCCTCGTCGTCGACGGCCAGGTTGTCGGCGCAGCCCGACTGCGAGACGTGCATCCGCGCCCCGCCCATCTCCTCCAGGGTGGTGATCTCGCCGACCACCATCTCCGCCATGCGCGGCGATCCGAGGTACATGGAGGCGTTGCCGTCGACCATGAAGACGATGTCGCAGAACGACGGGATGTACGCCCCGCCGGCGGCCGACGGGCCGAACAGGCAGCAGATCTGCGGCACCTGGCCCGACAGCTTGACCTGGTTGTAGAAGATGTGGCCGGCCCCGCGGCGGCCCGGGAACAGCTGGACCTGGTCGGTGAGGCGGGCGCCGGCCGAGTCGACGAGCCACACGATCGGGACCTGCTCGGCGAGCGCCGCCTCGGAGGCCCGGACCATCTTCTCGACCGTGCGGGCGCCCCACGAACCGGCCTTGACCATCGGGTCGTTGGCGACGACGACGGCCGGCATCCCCTCGATCGTCCCGCGGCCGGTGACGACGCCGTCAGCAGGCAACCCGGTCGCCATGGCGTTGGCGAGGACGCCGTCCTCGACGAACGACCCGGCGTCGAGGAGGAGGTCGATGCGCTCGCGGGCCGTCAGCTTGCCTTGGCCACGGATCTTCTCGAGGGCCCGCTCGTCAGGTGTGATCGCCCGCTGGATGGCGTCGTGGACCGGTTCCGGCACGTCGCCAAACTACGTGATCACCCGGAGCACGGGGTTTCCCTGATGCGCAACGACGACGGCAGCCGGAAAGATCGATACCGAAGAGGGAGCACGTCAGTGATGCGGGCGGCATCGCTGATGAGCTGACACGCGTGAGGCCGGGAGTTCGGGCGGACTCCCGGCTTCGGCGCGTCTGGAGGCATCTCCGCCAACTTTCCGCGCTCGACGGCCACCGGGTGGCCGCCACCGCGAACAGTTGGCGGATCCGGCCATCCGGCTCAGGTCGCGCCGACGTCCCAGGCGTGGTGCACCCAGTCGTGGACGAAGTAGCGCCCGAACGACTCGACCGTGAAGCGGGCGCCGTCGCTGCGCCGGCCCGGGCGCTGCCACTGCTCGCCCGTCGACCGCGGCGAACGACGCCGCGACGACGTCGCCGGACGCCACCAACTCGTCGGCGACGGCGGCCGGGTCCTGCTCCCAGTAGCGCTCGGCGAGCGCCGTGTCGTCCTGGTCCCAGTTGGCGAACAGCGGGTCGTCCTCGTCGAGCATCAGGTGCAGGCGGGTGTCGAACAGGCGGAAGACGTCGCGCACGTGGCAGCCGTACTCGAGCGGCGACCACACGTCCGGCTGCGGCCGATGCGCGGACATCGGGCCTGGCCAGCACGGCCACCCAGCTCGCCGCGTTGTCCCTGACGAGGGACGGGATCGCCGCCACGTCGATGGCGGCCGGGTCGTAGCCGCAGTCGGGGCAGGCCGCTTCGAGCACCCAGGTCCAGTCCTTGCTGTCTCCCGGCACGGCGGGCGGTGGCGGGATCGCGGCGTCCATCGGCGCACGGTACGAGAAACCCCGTGGGACACCGACACGGGGTTTCCACGATGTCGGGGGACGCCCGCGTCCGTCACAGTGACCCCTGTCGAGTCATCGACACGACAGATCAACGGCGATCTGGCGGGAACCGATCGGTCCGTGCAAGAGACGGCACGGTCCGGGGCGGCGGAACATGGTGGAACGGGAGACGGGGTGCACCACCGGTGCGCCCCGTCGCTCGCGTGTGCGTGCAACATGGCGGCGTGCAGACCCGTTGGTGGCGTGATGCCGTCGTGTACCAGATCTACCCCCGCAGCTTCGCCGACTCGGACGGCGACGGGATCGGCGACCTGCGCGGCATCCTCGGTCACCTCGACCACCTCGTGGCGCTCGGCATCGACGTCGTGTGGCTGTCGCCGATCTACCGCTCGCCGCAGGACGACAACGGCTACGACGTCAGCGACTACCGCGAGGTCGATCCGATGTTCGGGACCCTCGCCGACCTCGACGAGCTGATCGGCGCCCTCCACGACCGCGGCATGAAGCTGGTGCTCGACCTCGTCGTCAACCACACGTCCGACGAGCACCCGTGGTTCGTCGAGTCCCGGTCGTCGCCCACCTCCCCCACGCGCGACTGGTACTGGTGGCGGCCGGCGCGGGACGGCATGGCCGCTGGTGCTCCGGGCGCCGAGCCGACGAACTGGCGCTCGTTCTTCTCGGGATCGACGTGGGAGCTCGACGAGGCGAGCGGCGAGTACTACCTCCACCTGTTCTCGCGCCACCAGCCCGACCTCAACTGGGAGCAGCCCGCCGTCCGGGCCGCCGTCTACTCGATGATGAACTGGTGGCTCGATCGCGGCGTCGACGGCTTCCGCATGGACGTCATCGACATGATCTCCAAGGATCCGGCGCTCCCCGACGGTCCCGTCCTCGGCGCCGGTCGCTACGGCGACGGCAGCGCGGCGTACCTCGTCGGGCCGCGCAACCACGAGTTCGTGCAGGAGATGCACCGCGAGGTGTTCGCGTCGCGCGACGGCCGCACGATCACCGTCGGCGAGATGCCCGGCGTGACGATCGAGGACGGGCGGCTGTTCACCGATCCGGCCCGCGGCGAGCTCGACATGGTGTTCCAGTTCGAGCACGTCAACGTCGACCATGGGTCGGGGAAGTGGGACCCGCGGCCGCTCGACCTGCTCGACCTCAAGGCGACGCTCGGGCGCTGGCAGACCGGGCTCGCCGAGGTCGGGTGGAACAGCCTGTACTGGTGCAACCACGACCAGCCGCGCATCGTGTCGCGCTGGGGCGACGACGGCGAGCACCGAGTGCGCTCGGCGACGATGCTGGCCACGGTCCTGCACCTCCACCGCGGCACGCCGTACGTGTACCAGGGCGAGGAGCTCGGCATGACCAACGTGTCGTTCACCTCGATCGAGGAGTTCCGCGACATCGAGGCCCGCAACCACTACGCCTCGGCGGTCGCCCGAGGTCACGATCCGGCGACCGTGCTGGCGGCGATGGCGCCGATGCACCGGGACAACGCCCGCACGCCGATGCAGTGGGACGACTCGACGCACGCCGGGTTCACGACCGGCACGCCGTGGATCGCCCTCAACCCGAACCACGTGACGATCAACGCCGCCGCGGCGCGCGCCGACGACCGCTCCGTGTTCCACCACTACCGGCGGCTGATCGACCTGCGCCACACGTCGGACGTCGTCGTCGACGGGACGTTCGAGATGGAGCTCGCCGACCATCCCCACGTCTACGCGTTCACCCGCACGCTCGGCGCCGACGCGCTGCTCGTGCTCGGCAACTTCAGCGCCGCGGCGCAGCCGATCGAGGGCCTCGACGACTGGACGGCGGCCGAGGTGGTGCTCGCCAACACCGCGACTCCCGATCCGTTCGGTGCCGGGCTGGCGCCGTGGGAGGCGGTCGTGCTGCGACGGGTGGGATGATCCGGTGATGGACGAGCGCGGGCGCCCGGTGGACGAGGTCATCGCCGAGCTGGCCGGCCGGCGCACGGACGACATCGCGTGGGCCGAGGGGCGCACGTTCAGCCTCGTGTTCGACGGCGGGCCGACCGTGCACGACGTCGTCGAGCAGGCGGCGACGATGTTCCTGCACGAGAACGCCCTCAACACGGCGGCCTTCCCGTCCCTCGCCTCCATCCAGTCCGACGTCGTGGGCTGGACGGCCGACCTGCTGCACGGTCCGCCGACCGCCGCCGGCTTCCTGACCAGCGGCGGCACCGAGTCGATCCAGTGCGCGGTGCTGGCGGCGCGCGAGCGCGGGCGCATCGAGCGGGGCGTCACGGCACCCGAGATCGTGCTCGCCGAGAGCGCCCACGCCGCCTTCCACAAGTCGGCCCACCAGTTCGGGATGACGGCGGTGACCACGCCGGTCTGCGCCGACTGGACGGCCGACGTCGACGCGATGGCCGCCGTCGTCGGGCCGAACACGGTGCTCGTCGTCGGCTCGGCGCCGCAGTACCCACAGGGCGTCGTCGACCCGATCCCGGCGATCGCCGAGCTGGCCGCTGGCGTCGATGCCAACTGCCACGTCGACGCGTGCATGGGCGGGTTCGTGCTGCCGTTCGCCGAGCGCCTCGGCCGCGCCGTGCCGCCGTGGGACTTCCGGGTCGCCGGCGTGCACTCGATCTCGGCCGACATCCACAAGCTCGGCTACGCGCCGAAGGGCGTGTCGGTGATCCTGCACCGGACCAAGGAGCTGCGGCGCTACCAGACGTTCGTGTTCGACGGCTGGCTCGGCGGGCTCTACGCGTCGCCGAACCTGCAGGGCACACGGTCCGGCGCCCCGATGGCGGCGGCGTGGGCGGTGATGCGCCACCTCGGGATCGACGGCTACGTGGCGCTGACGGCCCGCACGCTGGACGCCGCCGACCGGATGCGCGCCGGCATCGCCGCGATCGACGGGCTGCGGGTGCTCGGTGACGGCGGGCTCCACCTCGTCGCCATGGCCGCCGCGCCGGGCCGCGAGCTGGACGTGTTCGCCGTCGGCGACCGGCTCCACGACCTGGGCTGGCACCTCGACCGCCAGGGCCCGCCCGACTCGCTCCACGCCACGGTCAGCCAGGGCAACGCGGCGACGATGGACGCCTTCCTCGCCGACCTCCGCACCGCCGTCGCCACCGCCAGCACCACCCCCGGCGAAGCCACCCCCTACGCGACCCTGGAGTGATCCCATCCGAGGGTTTCGATGCATCGGAGGGTCTGGCGCACGGAGGCCCCGCACGAAACCCTCCGATGCGCTGAAACCCTCGGATGAGGTGTGACCGATGACATCTGGGGGGCGGCGTCGTCTGTGTGATCGTGAGCCACGAGGGAGCGCCACACGAGGGACCGCTGAGCCTCCTCGCGCTGCGGATGGCGCCGTGGCTGGAGCGCAAGACGGTCACGATCGAGCCCGGCGACTGGTTGCCCGAGCACATCACGTGCTGGAAGGGGGCGATCGTGTCGGTCGAGGCCGGGACGATCGAGATGGTCGGGCCGGACGGCGAGCTGCTGCGCCTGTGCGCCGGGGCGCTGCTGCTGCTCGACGGCGTCGACCAGGTCAGCGTGCGCAACGTCGGTGACGTGCCGGTCGTGCTCGCCGCGATCAGGCGCCGAGACCCCTGACGACCTCGCCCGAGCACCCCGACGCCGCGCCGGATGAGGTGGGCGGGGACGTTCCCGAAGCCGATCACCAGCTCGGCCGGCTCGGTGTCGCCGCTGGTGCGGTAGCGGCTCATCCCGTAGACCCGCACGCCCCGGCTCGCCGCCCCCTCCACGACCGCGACCTCGCCGACCCCGCCCGGGAGGCGCAGCACGCCGTGGCATCCGGCGTCGAGCCCGGTCAGCTCGACGCCGGGCGCGTCGGTGGCCAGCGCCTCGACGAGCACCCGCCGCCGATCGCCGTAGATCGACCGCATCCGCCGCAGGTGCTTGTCGTAGCGACCGGACTCGACGAGCGCGGCGAGCGCCAGCTGGTCGAGCGCCGGCGCGCCGCGCCCGGTGAGCGTCTTCTCGTCGAGGACCGCCCGCAGCAGGGCCGGCGGGACGACCATCCAGCCGAGTCGCAGGCCCGACGCCAGCGTCTTGCTGACCGTGCCCATCGCGACGACGCGCTCCGGCGCCAACCCCTGCAGAGATCCGACCGGCTGGCGGTCGTAGCGGAACTCGGCGTCGTAGTCGTCCTCGAGCACGACGCCGCCCGTCGCCGCCGCCCATGCCACGAGGGCGTGGCGACGCTCGGGCGCCAGCAGCACGCCGGTCGGGCATTGGTGGGCCGGCGTGACGACGACCGCCTGCGCCGGCGTCAGGGCAAGCGCCTCGACATCGAGGCCCCTGTCGTCGACGGCGACGGGCACCGGGGTCAGACCGGCACGGGCGGCGATCCGGTCGTGCTCGGTCGGACCCGGATCCTCCAGCGCGACGTGGGTGACGCCGCCGGAGGCGAGCGCGCGCAGCACGACGTTGAGGCCTTGGCGGAACCCGCTCGTGACGACGACGTCGTCGGCGCCGGCGGCGGCGCCGCGGACCCGGGACAGGTAGGCCGCCAGCACCCGGCGCAGCTCGACCGACCCGGCACCCTCCTCGTCGCCGAGCTCGGCGGTGGGCAGGCGCCGGGCCGCCTCGCCGAGCGCCCACATCCAGTCGCGCATGGGGAAGCGCCCGAGGTCGGGCACGCCGTACTCGAAGTCGACGTCGGGTCGCGGCCGCCGCGCCGGGGTCGGTCCGGCGGCGTCGGCCCGAGCGCTGATGGCATTGGCGGCGACGATGGTGCCCGATCCGACCCGGGAGACGAGGAACCCCTCCGCTTCGAGCTGGGCGTACGTGTCGACGACCAGTCCCCGCGACACGGCGAGCTCGGTCGCCAGGCCACGCGACGACGGGAGCCGCTCGCCGGCCGCCAGCCGGCCGTCGCGGATGGCCTCGCGCAGCGCCCGCTGCAGCTGCGCGCCCAGCGCCTCGCTGCTCGTCCGGTCGAGGGTCAGCAGCAGCCCCGGTCCGGGACCGGTCCACTCGACGACCACGAAATTGGACCTTACCCGGGGACCACTTGGTCTCTAGGTTCGACATCATGATCGCCACCAGCACCCGGGACGCCTACCTCCGCCGCCTCCAGGTCCCGGCCGAAGCGCCGTCGATCGACGCCCTCGTCCGCCTCCACCGTGCGCAGGTCGAGCGGGTGCCGTACGAGACGACGTGGCTGCACCTCGGCGAACCGTGGTCGGTCGACCCGATGGCGTCGGTGCAGCGCATCGCCCACGGCGGACGCGGCGGCTACTGCTTCCACGTCAACGGCGCCTTCTCCCTGGTCCTCACTGCCCTCGGCTACCAGGTGACCCGCCACGTGGGTGGGGTCCACGACGCCGACCAGCCGCCCGCCGACGCCCTCGGCAACCACCTCGTGCTGATCGTCCACGACCTGCCGACCGACGCCAACCCGGGTGGTCGCTGGCTCGTCGACGCCGGGCTCGGCGACGGCCTCCACGAGCCGCTGCCGCTCGTCCCCGGCACCTACCGCCAGGGCCCGTTCACGTTCCGGCTGACGGCCGAGGCCGACGGTGGCTGGCACCTCGACCACGACGAGCTCGGTTCGTTCGCTGGGGTCGCCATCACCGCCGAGTCGGTGGCGATCACCCGCTTCGAGGAGCGCCACCAGTTCCTCGCCACGTCGCCCGAGTCGAGCTTCGCCCGCACGCCGACGGTGCAGCGCCGGCGGGCCGACGGCGTCGACCTGCTGCGGGGCCTGGTGCTGACGAGCATCGGGCCCGACGGCGTCACCAAGACGATCGTCGAGGACCGTGACGAGTGGTTCGCCCTGCTCGGCACGCTCGGCCTGCGGCTGCGGGTCCCCGAGGTCGCCCGCGAGCGCCTCTGGACCACCGTCACCGCGGCCCACGCCACCTGGGCCGAGCCCGCCGCCTGAGCCGCGGATCCGGGCCATCGCCGGCACGGATCGGCGATCCTCGCCTACCGTGCCGCACATGACGGTTTCGTTACGGACAGACGAGGAGGCGCGAGCGGCGCTGCCACCGCTCGGCCCGCTCATACGCCGGGCCCATCGCCATCCCCGGTTGATGCACCACAACCGGCTCATCGCGGCGGTGCTCGCGGTCAACGTCGCCGTCGCCTGGTACGGCGCCACGAGCGGCGGCTGGTGGGAGGGGTCGCCCGTCGCGCTGGCGACGATCGCCGCCGTCGCCCAGGCCAACTTCGTCCTCGCCGTGCTGCCCCGCCAGCCGCACGTCGTCAACCTCGCCGGGTGGCTGGCCACGCGGCCCCGAGCGTCCCGCTCGCTGCGGCTGCGCTGGGCGGTCGGGAAGTACTACCACCTGGGTGGCGTGCACGTCGGCGCCGCCCTCGCCGGCACCGCGTGGTACCTCGCCTACGTCGTGACGTCGATCGTCGAGCTCGCTCGGGGCGCACCGACGGTGAGTGCGCTGACCGTCGCGGCCGCCCTCGGCGTGGTCGTCGTGTTCGTGGTCATCGTGCTGGCCGCCCTGCCCCGCGCCAGGACCCGCGACCACGACCGCTTCGAGGTCACCCATCGCCTCGGCGCGTGGGCCGCGCTCGGCCTCGTCTGGGTCGGCACCGTCGCCGCGACCCGGCTGCGCCATCCGGGCACCCCGCTGCTCGTGGCCCTCGCCGAGACACCGACCGTGTGGCTGCTCGGCCTCACGACGGCGCTGGCGATCTGGCCCTGGCTGCTGCTGCGACGGGTCCCGATCACCGTCCACCGACCGTCGCTGCACGCCGCCGTCGTCCAGATCGACCACGACACGACGTACCGGGTCGGCACCACGCGGGCGATCAGCCGCCGCCCGATCGTCGGCTGGCACCAGTTCGGCGTCGTGCCTCCCGCGCCCGGCAGTCGCGGCTATCGGATGGTCGTGTCCCGCGCCGGCGACTGGACCGGCGAGTTCATCGACGACACCCCGACGCACGTGTGGGTGCGCGGCGTCCCGGCGGTCGGCGTCGCCAACGTCCGGCGGCTGTTCAGCAAGGTCGTGTTCGTCGTCACCGGGAGCGGGATCGGCCCCGGGCTCGGACACCTCCTGGCCGCCGAGGGCCCGACGAAGCTCGTCTGGGTCACCCGGGCGCCGCGCCGGACGTACGGCGACGCGCTGGTCGACGAGGTGCTCGCCGCGCAGCCCGACGCGCTCATCTGGAACACCGACGAGCGCGGCAAGCCCGACGTCCTCGCCCTCACGCACGAGACGTACGTGGAATCAGGCGCCGAGGCCGTGATCTGCATCGCCAACCGTGCCGTCACGTGGCAGGTCGTCCACGGCCTCGAGAGCCGGGGCATCCCGGCCTTCGGGCCGATCTGGGACTCGTGACCCGCCGCGCGAGGATCGCGCCGTGCTGGGCCGTGGGTCACTCGTCGCGCTGACGCTCGTCGCCCTGCTGGCTGCCTGCTCGTCCTCCGACGACGACGCGGCGCCGCCATCGAGCGCCGCCTCGTCGGAGGTCCCGACCACGGTTCCCGCGACGACGTCGAGCACGACCTCGACGTCGACCACGACGTCGACGACCACGACGACGGTCCCCGCCCCGCCACCGGCGGCCACGATCGCCGACCTCCTCGCCCTCGGACGGCCGCTCGTGCTCGCCCACACCGGCGGCGAGGACGAGTTCCCCGGCTCGACGATGTTCGCCTTCGGCGAGAGCATGAAGGCCGGCGTCGACATGCTCGACCTGAACGTCCGGTTGACCGCAGACGGCGTCGTGATCATCCAGCACGACGCGACGGTCGACCGCCTGACGAATGGCACCGGCGAGGTGGCCGACATGGATCTGGCCACCATCCAGGCCCTGGACGACGCCTACAACTTCCGGAGCAGCGACGGCGAGTTCGTCTACCGCGGCATCCGCACCGGTGAGCGCCCGCCGCCGCCCGGCTACTCGCCCGACGACTTCGCCGTGCCGACGCTGCGCCAGCTCATCGAGCGCTATCCCGACGTCCCGCTCAACGTCGAGATCGAGGGCGACGGCGAGCCGGGGGCGGCCATCGCGACCGCGACCGTCGCCCTGCTCACCGAGCTCGGCCGCCTCGACGCGACGGTGCTCAGCAGCTTCAAGGACGGCGTCGTCGACGTTCTGGAGCAGCTGGCGCCGACGGCCGAGATCTCGCCCGGCCTGCAGGCGTCAGCCGATTGGGTGCTGAACGACATCCCGCTGCCAGCCGGCCAGCGCATCCTCCAGCTGCCACCGACGTACGAGGGTCTTTCGGTGCTGACCCCCGAGGTGATCCAGCGATCACACGCCGCCGGCTACCTCATCTGGGTGTGGCCGGACAACAGCGACCTCGAGAACCAGCAGGCCTACCTGGACTTCCTGAACCAGGGCATGGACGCCCTGAACATCAACTTCCCCGCCCAAGGCGTCGCCGCCGTGCGGGACTACCTGCAACAGGACTGAGCAGCGGGGTGGCGGCTCGGTCGCCGTGAGACGATTCGCGCCCAGATATTCTTCTTGACAAGGGAACATCTGTGCGATACACTCGACCCATGTTGGCCAGCGATCTCGTCGAGACGTTCCGGTCGGTCATGGGGACCGACCCGGCGACGTGCGATGCCGGTGAGCTGAGATCGCTCGCGGCGAGCGCACACCGGCTGCGGTGCTGGCTCGACGCCGTCGACGCGGCCGTGGTCGCTCGCTCGGCCGAGCTGGCCTTGGTGGACGGACGGCGGTCGTCACGCGAGGCCGATGTGATCGCCGAGCGGGCCGCGGTGTGCGCAGCGATGCCCGAGGTGCACGCCGCGTTGGCTGCGGGCGTGGTGTCGGCGGGTCATGCGGACGCGATCGCCCGAGCGGCCAACCGTCTCGACGCCGAGGAGCGGGTCGAGTTGGCGGCGCAGGCGCCGAGCCTGGTCGAGCGACGCGGCGACGACGTCGGTGGACACGTTCGCCCGCAAGGTCCGCGAGCTGGCCCGGCGCATCTCCCGCGACGAAGGCCTCCGCCACCACGAGAAGCTCCGGTCACAGCGCACGGTGCGGCGATGGATGGACCGCGAAGGCATGTGCCACACCCAGATCAGCCTCGACCCCGAAGCCGACGCCAGGTTGTCGGCCGCGTTCGACGCCGCCGTCGCCGCCGAGAAGGCCAAGCCCGACAACGGCCGCACGTTCGACCAGTTGAAAGCCGACGCGTTCATGGCGATCGTGACCGCAACGCCGACGGTCGGCGGGCGACGTCCGGCCGAGCTGCTCGTGCTCATCGACCTCGAGACCTTGCGCAATGGCGTCCACGAGTCCGGCGTGTGCGAGACGTACGACGGCCAGCCCCTCCCACCAGCAACGGTCCGGCGGCTGGCGTGCGAAGCGGACATCATCCCCGTCGTGTTGGACGGCGACGGCAGAGTGGTCGACGTCGGCCGAGCCAAACGGTTGGCGTCCGCCGACCAACGACGAGCACTCCGAGCCATGCACCAGACCTGCGCCGCACCCGACTGCCCCGTCCGCTTCGGCGACTGCGACATCCACCACCTCACAAGAATGGAAACAAGGAGGCACGACCAACCTCGAGAACCTGATCCCACTGTGCTCCAAGCACCACCACCTCATCCACGAAGGCCAATGGCGACCCACCAGCGAGAGCCCCCGCCGCCTGACCGGCGGCGGCCGCCGGCCGGCAGCAGGCCGGCGCGACGGCCCGACCCGTCACCCGACCCAGCCCACCCCCACTTCAAGAGCTCTTCGACAACCGAGACGCAGCAGCGCAGGAGCCGTCAGGCCGACGGCGACTTGGGCAGGCCGAGCACCCGCTCCCCCAACAAGTCCCGCTGGACGAGATCGACGCCCCCGACCAGCGAGACGGCAGGCGAGCCGAGCGCCATCGCCGTCGCTTGGGCGGCGGCCACGTCGTCGTCGTCGTCGGGCGGGGCGCCGTCGTAGGCGTGCAGGGTGCCGCGACCGCCGAGGGCACCGAGGGCGACGGCGGCGCTGCGGCGGGCGATCTCGCCGGCCCACAGCTTGGCGATGTTGGCGGCACCCGGCAGCGGCCGGCCGGCGGCGTCGAGGGCGGCGGCCCGGGCGGCCGTCCACTGGGCGACGGACACCGCCGTGTGCAGGCGGGCGAGGTCCTGGCGGGCCGCGTGTGAGCCCGGTGAGCCGGCGACGCGCCGGGCGATCACATCGGGCGGCAGCGGCGTGGTCCGCCCCCGCCGCGGTCGCGAGGCGACCTCGCCGGCGGGTCGGTCGAGGTCGCCGCTGCGGGAGCCGGCGATGGCCGGGGACGAGCGGTGGGCGCCGACGGTGCGGCGCTCCGACGTGAGCGCCACGTTGACGACGTTCCACCCGTCGCCGACGGCGCCGATGACGCGATCGGCGGGGACCCACGCACCGTCGAGCACGACGTCGTTGGACAGCGCCCGGCCGGTCATCTCGCGCATCGGACGCACCTCGATGCCGTCGCCCTCGTGCATGTCGAGCGCGAAGCACGTCAGCCCCCGATGGCGGCTGTCCGGCGCACCGGTGCGGGCGAGCACGATCGCCATGTCGGCGACGTGCGCGCCGGTCGCCCACGTCTTGCGGCCGTCGAGGCGCCAACCGTCGCCATCGGCCGTCGCCGTCGTCGTGAGCGACGCGAGATCGGTGCCGGCCCCGGGCTCGCTGAACAGCAGGCACCACGCCGTGCGCCCGGTCACGATCGGTCGCAGCAGGGCCTCGACCTGCCCGGCGTCGGCGTCGGCATGGACGGCGAGGGTCGGGGCGACGATCGCCATCCCTGCCCCCACCGGCGCGCCGAGCACGCCTCGTTCGGCGAGGCGGGCCGCGATGGCGTCACCCTCGGCCACCGTCGCCCCCAAGCCGCACCGATCACGCGGCAGCGTCGGCGCGGCCCACCCGGCACCCCCGAGCAGCTCCCACCATGCACCGACCGTCGCCGCCGGGTCCCAGTGCTCGTCGACCCACTGATCGAGCGCGGCGAGCCGGTCGGCGGCTACGTCGCCGGTCGCCACTGCGGCAGCAGGATCTGGGTGCCGTCGTCCGCGGTGTGCTCGTCCCACTCGGCCACGACCGGCATCCCGATCTCCACATCGACGCCAGGGATGTTGCCGAGCACACGGATCTGCGGGGCCTCGTCGAGGCTCACGAGGACGACGGTGTACGGCACCGAGTCGACGAGCGCCTTGTTCGCCGCATAGTGGGCGATGGTGTAGCTGTAGACGGTGCCGGTCGGCGCCAGCGTCGCACCGTCGAAGCTCATCCCGCCGCAGACGTGGCAGATCTCCTCGGGCGGGTGCTGCAGCGTCCCGCACGACGTGCAGCGCTGCACGACGAGGGCGCCCGACGTGAACCACGCCTCGTTGAACGGGGTCAGGGCGGGCAGCGCCCAATCCTCAGGCAGCACGCTCATCGCGATCAGACCTCAGACCTTCCCGAACAGCACGGCGCTGCCCGGTGCGTAGTTGGGACCGGAGACCGACAGGCTCAGCTCGGCCCCCTCGACCTGACAGGTGGACTCGCCGCGGATCTGGCGGACAGCCTCGACGACGTTGCCGAACCCGTGGATGTAGGCCTCACCGAGGTTGCCGCCGGCCGTGTTGATCGGCAGCCGCCCGTTCGGCCACTGGATGTTGCCGTCGGCAACGAAGTCGTTGAGCTCCTCCGGCGCGCAGAAGCCCATCTCGGCGATCGCCATCAGCACCGGCCCGGTGAAGTTCTCGTAGAACTGGGCCACCGGCACGTCGGCTGGGGTGACGCCACTGCGCTCCCAGATGCGCTTGCCGACGTGGCGGTGGTGGGCGGTCGGGAAGTTGGCCTCGTTGAAGGCGCCGACACCGTCGCGGTGCTCCAGGCCGTGGGCCGCGGCGACGATGGAGACCGCCGGCTTGGCCAGGTCCCGGGCCCGCTCCGCCGTCGTGACGACCACCGCGGCGGCGCCGTCGTTCTCCGGGCAGCAGTCGTAGAGGTGGAACGGCTCCGAGATCCAGCGCGACGCGTGGTACTCCTCGCGCGTCAGCGGCGTGCCGTAGCGGATCGCCCGCGGGTTGCGCTGGGCGTGGGCGTAGCACGCCAGGGCGATCTCGGCCAGCGAGTCCTGCGTGACGCCGTGCTCGTGCATGAACCGCATCGTCTGCAGCGCCGTCGTCTGGGCCGGCGTGAGCATCCCGTACGGCGCCGTGTAGGCGAACACACCGGCCGAGCGCCGCATCCGCCCGGCCTGGCCGTACCGGCTGAACTGGCCCTGGGCCAGCGATCGGAAGGCGACGACGCACTCGGCGTACCCGGCGCTGATCGCCGCGTCGGCGAGCGTGACGGCGGCGCCGGCGCCGTTGCCACCGCCGCCGAACGTCTGGGCCGTGAAGTCGAGGTCACCGGTGCCGAGGGCGGCGCTGAGCCGGACCGGTTCGTTGCGGTCCATGTACGACACGAAGCCGTCGACGTCCGACGGCTTGAGGCCGGCGTCATCGAGGGCGTTGCGGATGGCGATGCAGGCCAGTTGGAACTCGGTCTCCGGCGCCTTGCCGCGGGCGTAGTACGTCGACTCGCCGACCCCGGCGACGACGGCCGCGCCGCGCATCAGACCTCGAAGACGCGCGCCGCGTTGAGGCCCAGGATCTTGGCCCGAGCGTCGTCGCTGAGCCCGCCCATCTGGCGCTCGATCGATTGCGCCGAGAACGGCCACGAGCCCTCGTGGTGCGGGTAGTCGTTGGCCCACATCAGGTTGTCGACGACGCCGTACTGCTCGGCGGTGTCGAGCCCGACGTGATCCTCCTGGAACGTGGCGAAGCAGTTGCGCTTGAAGTAGTTCGACGGCAGGTCGGGGATCACCGGGCGCACCCACATGTGATGGGCCTTGTAGGCGTAGTCCATCGTCTCGATGCAGCCACGGCACGAAGCCGATGCCCGACTCGACGAGGCCGGCCTGCAGCTCCGGGTGGCGCTCGAACACGCCCGACGTGATCATCTGCACGAGCGGCTCGATCGTCGTCTCCATGCTGTGGCAGACGTAGTTGATGATCGCCCCGCCCTTGCCGCCGACGGCGCGCGGATCGCGGCCGGTCGACACGTGGAACGTGAGCGGCACCCGGGCCTCGGCGTTGAACGCCCAGAACTCCTCGAAGGCCTCGTCGTTGTACTCGAGGTTGCCCCACTGCTTGGCGCCGTAGACCGGGCTGTTGCCGAGGGTCAGGCCGACGAAGCCGTGCTCGGCGGCCCACTTCGCCTCGGCGAGGGCGAGCTCGACGTTGCCCGTCGCGATCGACGCCAGCGGGCGACAGCGGCCGTCGTGCCAGCCGTCAGCACCGCCGAACCAGTCGTAGGCCCAGCGGTTCCAGGCCCGGCACATCGCGTCGGCGAACACCGGGTCCGGTGTCGCCCAGCACAGCAGGCCCTTGTTCGGGAAGATCAGCTCGACGTCGATGCCGTCGCGGGCCTGATCGGCGAGACGGTCCTCGATCGTCAGCCCGCTCTTGTTGCGCATGTCGTCCTCGGGCTCCATGCGGCTCTGGATGTGCTGGTTGTGCTCGGGCTTCTCGAACGACTGCTGCTCCTGCACCGTCGCCGTCGTGGCGCCCCGCTTGACCAGCTGCGGGCGGTTGCCCTCGGTGATCATCCACTCCGAGCCGTCGTCGCGTCGCTCCATGTGGGGGATGCGCTCGCGGAACTCTGGCTCGACGTACTCGGCCAGGTACGTGCTCGGCTCCTGGGCGTGGCAGTCGGCCGACACCATGTAGTACTTGTCGGGATCGTCGGGGCGGGCCGTTCGGGTCCAGCCAGTGGCCCCGGGCGTGTCCTGGCGCCAGCGGTTGCGCGGCGATTCGGTGATCGTCATCGAGGATCGTCCCCTCTCGTTCGAGCTGTGCTCACTGTACGAGCGCGTACCCAGATCGGCCCCACCGACATCATCGTCGCCGCGACCCCGCACGCTCAGGGTGGGAAGCAGGGCATCGACGTGCCGACCAGCCGCAGGCCCTCGAGATCGCCGGCCTGGTACTCCTGGTAGTACGGCACGACGGCGGCCGCGAACATCAGCTCGGTCGGGTCGTTGATGTGGGCGAGCCCGAGCAGGTGGCCGATCTCGTGGATCAGCGCCAGGCGGCGGGCGTCCGGTGGGAGGCCGGACTTCACGTACGCCGTGCCCTGGATCAGCTCGAGGTTGGCGTTCGGGGTGCCGCCGCCGGACCCGAGGTTGCCGTTCGGGAGGATGCGGAAGCCGATGACCGCGTCGACGCCCGGCGCCGGCGTCGAGCCGGCCACCAGCCCGGCGAACTGGAACGTGTGGCCACTGGCCGCCGAGGCGGTGGCCACGGCCGCGTGGATCGCCGCCTCGTCGTCACCGACCAGCGGCACCGTCGTGTCGATCTGATACGTGATCGGGTCCTTGCACGGATCCCACCGCGTGTAGAGGCCGCCCTTCTCGGCGAGGAACCCGAAGTCGTAGCCCTCGACGAAGCCCGGTCGCGCCGGGATCGGTGCGGCGGCGAGGGCGGCGATCGCCGGCGGCCCGGGCGGCGGCGGGGCGCACGTGGGCGCGCACTGGACGATGAACATCGGCGCGGCCAACAGACCGAGCAAGGAACGCGCATGCGGGCGGATCATGCGGGAAGTACCTGTCGAGCGACAGTACTTCCCCGGCAGTGACCGGCGCGTGTCGGGCGGCGCGCTCAGCCGTACGGTGATGCGACCTACCCTGCGCGGGCATGGATGTGATCGAGTGGCTGCTCGAGGGCGACCCGGCGATCCGCTGGCAGGTCCTACGCGACCTCACGGACACGCCGGCCACGGAGGTCGACGCCGAGCGTCAGCGCGTCGGGCGCGAGGGCTGGGGCGCCCGGCTGCTCGCCGCCGAAGGCCCCGACGGGCTGTGGGACGGCGGCGCCTGCTTCCCCGCCGGCTACGACGGCAGCGAGCCGGGCCAGCCGTGGACGCCGACGATGCACACGTTGCAGACGCTCCAGCTGCTCGGGCTCGATCCTGCGGCCGACGCGGCCCAACGGGCGATCTCGTTGGTCGCCGCCAACGGACGGTGGGAGCACGACGGGCAGCACTACTTCGACGGTGAGGTCGAGCCGTGCATCAACGGCCGCACCATCGAGGCCGGCGCCTACTTCGGTGTCGACGTCGCCCCGCTCGTCGCCCGGATCGTCGACGAACGGCTGGCCGACGGCGGCTGGAACTGCGAGGCCGAGAACGGCTCCGTGCGCTCGTCGTTCGACACCACCATCGACGTGCTGGAGGGGCTGCTCGCGTTCGAGCGAGCGAACGGACCGTCGGCGCCCGTGACCGAGGCGCGGCGGACCGGCGAGGAGTACCTGCTCGAGCGCAGCCTGTTCCGTCGCAAGAGCAGCGGCGACATCGTCGATCCGGGCTACCTCCAGCTGGCGTTCCCCAACTACTGGCACTACGACGTGCTGCGTGCCCTCGAGCACTTCCGGCGCGCCGGCGCCGACGCCGATCCGCGGATGGCCGAGGCCGTCGAGATCGTGCGGTCGAAGCGGCAGCCCGACGGGCGCTGGCTCCTCGAGCACCGCTACCCCGGTCGCGTGTGGTTCGACCTGGAGGACGGCGTCGGTGCGCCCAGCCGGTGGATCACCCTCAATGCGCTGCGGGTGCTCGACTGGTGGGACGGGCCCGCGCCGCTGATCCCGATCAGCCCCCCGTCGTCGTCGATCCCTTCGCCAGCTCGTCGCACGGGCCGACCGCCGCGTTGAAGTCCGCCGACAGCTGGTCGTCCGGCTGCGCCTCCACGATCGACGACACCATCAGCCGCCGCAGCAGGTCCGCGGTCAGCGCATCGGCGATGCACGTGGTGACCTCGGCGCTCTGGCCCTCGGTGACGAGATCGATGAACTTCGCGCCGATGTCGACATCGCAGTCGCCGAAGGCGTCGAAGAGTGCGTTGCCCTCGTCGTCGGTCAGGCCGAGATCGCTCAGCGCCGATCCGTCGTCGTTCACGTCGTCACCGATCTGCGACGGCGCGATGTCGTGCTCCTTGAGGCGGTCGATGCCGATGGTGTCCAACCACTTCGGTGCGATGCACTCGGCCTCTTCGGATGTGGTCGTCAGGCCATCTCCGGTGCGCAGCGAGCGCTCGATCGCCGCGACGTAGTCGGCCTCGGTCGCATCGGCGGCGGAGACCGCGCTCGCTGACCGTGTCGTCGCCTGACGTCGCCGTGGTGGCGCCAACCGTCGTCTCCGAGGTGCCCGCCGCCGTCGTCGGCGCGCCGTCGTCGTCGTCACCGCACGCCGTGAGCATCGTCACGGCCAGCCCGGCGATCAGCATCCCACCACGCATCGTCCTGTGCACCCCGGCATCATCGCCGCCAGCACCACCGCGCGACGACCCCCTCGCCGCGGTGCCCCCCCAGGGGCTCGAACCCTGAACCAATGGATTAAAAGTCCACTGCTCTTCCATTGAGCTAGAGGGGCGGTCCCGCAGAGGCTACGCACCACCTACCCTCGCGAGATGCCCGCTCCCGCCCGCGCCGAGCGGCTCGCCCTGTGCGCGCTGTTCCTCCAGCTGGGGCCGGACGCGCCCACCTTGCTCGACGACTGGACGACGCGCGATCTTGCCGCCCACCTCGTCGTGCGCGAGCGACGGCCCGACGCCGCAGCAGGGATCGTCATGTCGATCCTCGCCCGGCACGCCGAGCGCGTCCAGGCGCTGGAGAAGGAGCGCCCGTGGCCCGAGCTCGTCGAGCGGGTCCGCAAGGGGCCGCCGATCTGGAACCCGATGCACGTCGAGGTCATCGACAACATCGCCAACACCGTCGAGTTCTTCGTGCACCACGAGGACGTCCGTCGCGCCCAGCACGGCTGGACGGTCCGCGAGCTGTCGGCCGAGCTCGAGGACGCCCTCGCCACCGCCATCGACCGCGCCGGTCGTCTGCTCACGCGCAAGGCCCGGGTCGGGCTGGTGCTGGAACCGGACGGCCGTCCGCCGATCCGGCTCAAGCGCGGCGAGCCCGTCGTCACCATCCGCGGGCCGATCGGCGAAGGCGTGCTCTACACGTACGGTCGCAAGGACGTCGCCGCGGTCACCCTCGACGGTCCCGATGACGCGGTGGCCGCCGTGGCCGCTGCGCCGTTCGGCCTCTGACCCGGCGCGATCGGGCAGTCCGGGAGAGCGCGCCCGGCGGGCCAGGGATAGGTTCCGAACCATGCCTGGTTCGATCTTGGGGACTCGGGTGCTGCGCACCGAGGACCCCGCCCTGCTCACTGGTTCGGCCCGCTACCTCAACGACCTCGACCTGCCCGGCAAGCTGCACGCCGTCTTCGCCCGATCGGAGATGGCCCACGCCCGCCTCGGCACCGTGCACATCGACGACGCCCTGGCCGTCCCCGGTGTCGTCGCCGTGCTCACCGCCGAGACGCTCGGCGTGGCGCCGCACCACGGCTTCGTCGCCGTGGACAAGGACTTCCTGCGACCACCGCTCGCCACCGACACCGTCCGCTTCGTCGGCGAGGCCATCGCCATCGTCGTCGGCGAGACCGTGACGGCCGCGGCCGACGGCGCCGCGGCGGTGTTCGCCGACTACGAGCCGCTCGAACCGATCATCGACCCGGAGGCGGCGTTCGCCGACGGGGCGGTGGTGATCTTCCCGGTCCACGGCAACAACCAGGCGCTGGTCGCCACCGATGATCACCTCGACCTCGAGAGCATCAGCGACGTCATCGTCCGCGGGCGCTACGTCAACCAGCGCGTCGCCGTCGTGCCGATGGAGACCAACGGCTGTGCGGCGATCCCCGGCGAGGACGGGCGGCTGCTCTTCTACGCGTCGACGCAGATGCCGCACGGCCTGCACGGCCAGCTGGCCGGGGCGCTGAAGATGGACCGCAGCGACATCCACGTCATCTGCCCGCAGGTCGGAGGCGGGTTCGGCGGCAAGGCCGGCATCTGTCCCGAGTACTCGGCGGTCGCCGCGGCTGCCCGCCACCTCGATCGGCCGGTGTCGTGGTCCCCGGCCCGCAGTGACGACCTCGTGTCGCTCCCCCACAGCCGCGGCCCAGATCCAGTACGCCGAGCTCGGCACGACCCACGACGGCACGTTCACCGGGCTGCGCGTGCACCTGGTGGGCGACGCCGGTGCGTGGCCGGGCATCGGGGCGTACCTGCCCGCCGGCACCAAGCGGATGTCCAACGGGACGTACCGCTTCCCGGCCATCCAGTTCGACGTCGCCGTGGCGGTCACCAACACCACGCCGACGGGCGCCTACCGCGGGGCCGGGCGCCCGGAGGCCACGGCACTGCTCGAGCGCCTCGTCGACCACGCCGCCCATGAGCTCGGCATCGACCCGATCGAGCTGCGCCGCCGCAACCTGCTCGCCGACGACGTGTTCCCGTTCACGACGCTCACCGGCGTCACCTACGACACCGGCGCCTACACCACGCCGATGGACGTCGCCGCCGAGGCGATCGGCTACGACGACCTGCGCAAGGAGCAGGCCGAGCGGCGGGCCAACGGGTCACGCACGGCGCTCGGCATCGGCGTCGCCGCCTACGTCGAGATCACGGCCGGCGGTGGGGCCAAGGAGTGGGGCGGCGTCCACGTCCACGACGACGGCTCGGCCGACGTGCTCGCCGGCACGTTCTCGCACGGCCAGGGCCACCAGACGGCGTTCGCCATGATCGTCAACGACCAGACCGGCATCCCGATCGACCGCATCCGCCTCGTCGACGGCGACACCGACCTCGTGCCGACCGGCGGCGGCACCGGCGGCTCACGGTCGTTGCAGGTCGGCGGATCGGCCGTGCACAAGGCGACCGAGGCACTCGTCGACAAGGCCAAGCGGCTCGCCGCCCACCTGCTCGAGGCCGACGTCGCCGACATCGTGGTCGACACCGATGCCGGCACCGTCGGCGTGGCCGGCGTCCCGGCCGGCGCGCTGTCGTGGGGCGAGCTGGCCCGCCGGGTCGGCGAGAACGAGGAGATCGCCGGCGACGGCGGGATGCCCGGCGTGCTCGGCGCGGCCGGCGACTTCGACCAGGGCGACGCCACGTTCCCGTTCGGCTGCCACATCGCGGCCGTCGAGGTCGACCTCGACACCGGGCGGGCGCGCGTCATCCGCCACGTCGCCGTCGACGACTGCGGCACGGTCCTCAACCCGCTGCTCGTCGAGGGCCAGCAGCACGGCGGGATCGCGTCGGGCATCGGCCAGGCGCTGTACGAGGAGGTGCGCTACGACGACGACGGCAACCCGCTGACGTCGAACCTCGCCGACTACGCCATGCCGTCGGCCGCCGACCTGCCGAACTACGAGGTCCACTCGACCGAGACGCCGACGCCGCTCAACCCGCTGGGCGCCAAGGGCATCGGCGAGGCGGCCACGATCGGCTCGACGCCGGCCGTGCAGAACGCCGTCATCGACGCCATCGCCCACCTCGGCGTGCGCCACCTCGACATGCCGTGCACGTCGGAGCGGGTGTGGCGGGCGATCTCCGACGCCGAGGCCGGCACGCTCCCCGATCCCTGGCGCGATCCGCCGGCGATCTTCGAGACGCTGCACGCCGGCGCCGCCGTCTCCGAGGAAGGCCTCGACGCCGCCGAAGGGATCTGACGCGACCGGATTCGCGCAACTCTTTGCAGATGCGGCCGGATTCCGGGGCCGCATCCGCGAAAGAGTTCGCGGATCTGGCCAAACTGCTGGACTCCGTCCACTACTTTGGGGGCGATGGATCGGGTCGTAGCCGACGTTCGGCGGTTCAACCGGCGTTGGACGGAGGTGCTCGGGCTGCTGGACGAGGGGCTGCTGGCCACCGAGCACCCGCTCCCGGAGGCCCGCGTGCTGTACGAGCTGGCGCAGCGCCCCGACGTCGAGCGGGCCGAGCTGCGCGCCACGCTGGCCATCGACGACAGCTTCCTCAGCCGCCTCCTCGCCCGACTGCAGCGCAAGCGGCTGATCACGACCGAAGCGTCGCCGCTCGACGGCCGGCGCCGACGGATCGTGCTCACCCCGGCCGGCCGTGACGCCGCCCGCGAGCTCGACGACCGTTCGTCCGCCCAGATCGAGGCCCTGATCGCCCCGCTCGACGCGCTCGGTCGCCACGCCCTCACCGGCGCGATGGCCGAGATCGAGTGGCTCACCGGCGACCGCACGACGAGCCCCTCGGTGACGCTGCGGGAGGCCACCCGCCCCGGCGACCTCGGTTGGGTGGTGCAACGCAACGCCGAGGTGTACGCGTCCGAGTTCGGGTGGGACGCGACGTACGAGGCGCTCGTCGCCCAGATCGTCGCCGACTTCGCCCGCGACCTCGACGAGGGTCGCGAGCGGGCGTGGATCGCCGACGTCGACGGCCGCCGTGCCGGCTGCGTGTTCTGCAAGCAGCGCGACGCCGACACCGCCCAGCTGCGGCTGCTCCTCGTCGACCCCTCGGCCCGCGGTCTCGGGCTCGGTGGGCGCCTCGTCGACGCCTGCATCGACTTCGCCCGCACCGCCGGCTACGGCCGGATGGTGCTGTGGACCAACGACGTGCTGATCGCCGCCCGCCGCATCTACGTCGCGGCCGGCTTCGAGCTCGTCGAGGAGGAGCCGCACCACAGCTTCGGCCACGACCTCGTCGGGCAGATCTGGGCGCGCGACCTCTAGCGTCCGCGCCGTGTTCCTCTACGGCGTCGTCAACGCCAGCCCGGACTCCAAGCAGCGCGACTCCATCGTCGCCACGCCGGACGAGGCGGTCGCCCGGGCCACCATGCTGCTCGAGCGCGGCGCCGATGGCATCGACGTCGGCGGGCAAGGATCCACCGACGAGGCGACGGTGGTCGACTGGACGGTCGAGTGGGGCCGCCTCGAACCGATCATCCCGGCCCTCGCGACGCTCGGCGTCCCGCTCAGCGTCGACAGCTGGCGACCCGAGGTCGTGCGCCGGGCCCTCGACGCCGGGGCGACGGTGATCAACGCGGCCGACGGCATGCAGGACGAGGCGATGTGGCGCGTGGCTGCCGACTGCGACGTGCCGATCGTCGTGCCGTTCCTGTCCGGCCCCAACCCGCGGGAGTTGGCGTACGTGCGCAAGGACCCGATCGATGCACTCGTCGAGTTCTTCACCGATCGCCTGGCCGTCGCCGACCGCTACGGCCTGCGCCGCCGCTGCATCATCGATCCCGGCACCGGGTTCGCCCCCGCCGGCGCCGAGTGGAACGAGCGCTACCGCTACCAGAAGTACGTGTACTCGAACCTCGGCGCGCTGCGCCGGTTCGACCTGCCGCTGTACGTCGCGCTGCCGTGGAAGGAATCACCGCAGCACGAGGAGGTGCTGGCGATCGTCGTCGCGCAGGGCCTCGAGTACGGCCGCACCCACCGACCATGGCAGGTCCGCGACGTCGAGGCCGCGCTGGCCCCTCAGTCGAGCAACGGGCCGCGCGGGTAGACGCCGGCCGGCTCCAGCTGCTCGTCCCAGCCGGCGGGGCAGCGCTCCGGTGCCACCTCGGCCAGCGGCGTCAGCACGAAGCGCCGCTGATCGAACAGCGGGTGCGGGATCGTCAGCTCGGGCGACGACATCGTGACGTCGTCGTAGAACAGCACGTCGACGTCGAGCGTGCGCGGCCCCCAGTGGACGATGCGTTGACGCAGGGCGCCGGACTCGATGCGCTGGCACCGGCGCAGGAACGCGAACGGGTCGAGCGGCGTGTCCACCGCGACGACCATGTTCAGGTAGGCGCCCTGCTCGTCGGGCCCGCCGACCGGATCGGTCTCGAACACCTGCGACTGGGCGACGAGACCGCCGAGCTCGCCGAGCGCGTACCGCAGGTAGCCCTCGCGATCGCCGAGGTTGGATCCGAGGGCGACGATCGCCCGGTGCGACGAGCGCGGTCGGACGTCGAGATCGACGGCCGTGCGGCTGATGCGCACGGCGGTGGTCTCGATGTGCTCGCCGATCGGCGGACGCAGCTTGGTGACCGTGACGTCCACGGCCTCGACGCGATCGAACCCGACGACGATCTCGGCGATGCGATCGGCGAGGCGCTCGAGGAGCACGTCCTTGTTCTCGCGAACGACATCGGCGACCTGCTCGGTGACGAGGCCGTAGTGGACGGTGTCGCCGAGCTCGTCGCTGCGGCCGGCGTCGCGCAGGTCGACGTGGATGGCGAGGTCGATGCGCAGCGGCTGGGCGATCTCCCGCTCGTGGGGCAGGGCGCCGACGACGGTCGTCACGGTCAGCCCGTTGATGTCGATCCGGTCGCGCATGGCACCTCACATCCCCCGAGATGGGTCGGGTCACGCTAACAACGGGGCCCCGGGGATCGGTCATGATCGGGACCATGTCGTACGAGCACATCCTCTTCGAGATCGACGACCCCGTCGCCATCATCACGCTCAACCGGCCCGAGCAGCTCAACGCCTGGACCCAGACCATGGCCAACGAGCTGCGCGAGGCGATCGGCAGGGCCGAGGCCGACCCGCACGTCGTCGGCATCGTGCTGACCGGCGCCGGCAAGGGCTTCTGCGCCGGCGCCGACATGAAGGGCCTGGCCGCCGCATCCGGGGCCGACGGGGCGGGCGGGCGCTCGGGGGCACCCGACGTCGTGAACCAGACCAAGGAGGTGCCGGCGCCCGGCGACCCGACGTTCGGGGACGACCTGCGGGGCACGTTCTCGTACTTCATGTCGGTGCCCAAGCCGATCGTGTGCCGCGATCAACGGCGCCGTCGCCGGCATGGGCGTGCCGATCGTGCTCGGGTGCGACCTCCGGTTCATGAAAGAGGACGCCGTGATGACGACCTCGTTCAGCCAGCGCGGGCTGGTCGCCGAGTTCGGCCTCTCCTGGCTGCTCACCCGCCTGGTGGGCCCGTCCAACGCCCTCGACCTGCTGTACACGTCGCGCAAGGTGAAGGGGTCGGAGGCGGCGAGCATGGGCCTCGTCAACCGGGCGCTACCCGGCGACGAGGTGCTGCCGGCGGCCATCGACTACATCCGCGACCTGGCCATCGGGTCGTCGCCGGCCTCGATGGCGGCGATGAAGCGGCAGGTCTGGCGGGATCTCAACCAGACCCTCGGCCAGGCCCAGGACCAAGCGCTCGAGCTGATGAAGGAGAGCTTCAGCCGACCGGACTTCGCCGAGGGCGTGAAGTCGTTCCTCGAGCGTCGCCCGCCCGACTTCCCGCGCTTCAGCCGGAGCTGAGCGACCCGCCCGCCGCGCCCTCGAGCGCCAGGGCGAGCTGGCCCAGCAGGTCGCCGAGCTCGTCGCGCTGGGACACCGACAGCGGCGCCAGGATGCGCGCCTCGTTGGCGAGGTGCACGGTGATGAGGTCGTCGGTGAGCCGCCGGCCCGCGGCGGTCAAGGCCACGACACGGCCGCGACCGTCGACGTCCGACGGCCGCCGGGCGACGAGACCCTGGTGCTCCAGGCGGTCGATGCGCTTGGTGGTCGCGCCAGTGGTGACGAGCATCGCGGCGGTCAACTCGCCGGGACTGGCCTCGTGGGGCGGACCCTGGCGGCGCAGCGCGGCGAGCAGGTCGAAGTCGCCGGGGGCGAGCCCGGCCGCGGCGAAGGGCGGGCGCAGCTCGGCGTCGATGAGGGCGGCCAACCGACCGATCCGTCCGAGCACGAGCAGCGAGGTCGGGTCGAGGTCGGGACGGATCTCCCGCCAGCGACGGGTGATCGCGGCCACGAAATCTTCCACGGAAGGTAAACTAGCTTCCATGGAAGACAACAGCGTGCCAACGGTGATCGTCCACGTCGACCCCTCCTGCCCGTTCGCCTGGATCACGTCACGCTGGCTGGCCGAGGTCGAGGGCCAGCGGCCGCTCGACCTGCACCTGCGCCTGCTCAGCTTGTCCGTCGTCAACGAGCACCGCGAGATCGACGACTGGTACCGCGGCTTCAACGATGCTGCGTGGGCGCCGGCGCGGGTCATGGCGGCCGTCGTGGACGCTCACGGCGAGCTGGCCGGACGGCGCTTCTACGAGGCGTTCGGCACCCGCTTCCACGTCGAGCTGGACACTGCCGACGAGGTCGACCGGGTGGCGGTCGCGGCGAGCGCCCTCGCCGATGCCGGCCTTCCGGACGGCCTCATCGACGCCGCCGCCGACGCCGGCTGGGACGAGCACCTCCGCACCATCACCCGCCAGGCCCTCGACCCGGTCGGGCTCGACGTCGGCGTCCCGCTCGTCACCGTCGACGGCGTCGCCGCATCGGGGCCGGTGCTGTCGGAGATCCCACGGGGCGACGCCGCGGTCGCCCTCCTCGATGCCGTCCGCACCCTCGCCGCGCAGCCTGGCTTCGTACGCCTCGAGCGTCGCCGCGACGGCGACTTGCACACCGCCTGACCGGCATCCCCGGCGACGGTGGCAGGCTCGTGCCATGCACCGCTGGGACGAGGCGACCGACCTGCTGGCGACGTCGGTCATCGGGTACGCCGTCGAGCGTCTCAAGACGTCGAAGGACACGACATGGGGAGCGCGGCCGGCCGACGAGCTGGCGGCCGTCCTCGCCGGGACGGTGAGCGCCGATGGCATCGGCGGCCATCAGGCGCTGGCGCTGTTCCGCGACGTCCTGATGCCCGCCTGCCGCCCGATGGACTCGCCGCTGCACCTCGCCTACGTCGCCACTGCGCCGACCCCGGCGGCCAACCTGTTCGACCTCGTCGTCAGCGCGTCGAGCATCTTCGGCGGTCTGTGGGAGGCCGGCGCCGGGGCCATCGCCGCCGAGAACGAAGCGCTTGCCTGGCTCGCCGGTCTGGCCGGGTTCCCGCCCGGCGCCGGTGGGTGCTTCCTGAGCGGCGGCTCGGCCGCCAACCTCTCGGCCCTCGTCACCGCCCGCCACGACGCCCGCCAGCGGGCGCAGGTCCAGCCGGCGCGCTGGCGCTTCGCGACGACGGGCGAGACCCATGCCTCGGTGCACGCGGCGGCTCGGGTGATGGACGTCGACGTCGTCGAGGTGGCACCGGACGAGCGCGGCCGGATGACGGGAGCCGGTCTGCGCGCGGCGCTCGAACGAGACGGCACTGACGGCGTGTTCGCGGTCGTCGCCAACCTCGGGACCACCAACGTCGGCGCCGTCGACGAGCTCGACGCGATCGCGGACGTGTGCGCCGAGCTCGGCGTCTGGCTGCACATCGACGCGGCCTACGGCGGCGCCGCGCTGTGCGCGCCATCGACCGCCGCCGAGCGGCGGGGCTTCGAGCGCGCCGACAGCTTCGGCGTCGATCCCCACAAGTGGCTGTTCGCCCCGTACGACTGCGCGGCCCTCGTCTACCGCGAGCCGGCGCTGGCGTCCGCCGCCCACGCCCAGCACGGGACGTACCTCGACATGGTCAGCCGCGAGGAGTGGAACCCGAGCGACTTCGCGTTCCACCTGTCACGGCGGGCCCGGGGCCTGCCGCTGTGGTTCAGCCTGGCGACGCACGGCACCGCCGCCTACACCGAAGCCGTCGAGGGCACCCTCGACGTCGCTCGGGCCTTCGCGGACGAGGTCGAGCGCCGCGACGGGTTCTCGTTGCTGCTGCAACCACAGCTGTCCGTCGTGCTCTTCACCGTCGATGGCTGGACCGACGCGCGCTACGCGGCCTGGAGCACGGCACGCGCCAAGGAGGGCATCGCCCTCGTCGTGCCGACCTGGTGGCAGGACGAGATCTGCTATCGGATCTGCCTCGTCAACCCGCTCACCACGGTCGACATGCTCGCCGGCCTCCTCGACGACATGGCGAGCTACGCCGGGGCGTAGGTGGCCTTGAGCCGCGGCGGGCCGCCGTCGACGACCACCACGGCGGACTCGTCGACGAGCTTGCCGAGGTGGGCGAGCACCGAGCGGCCGGCCGGCTTGTGCAGCTTCTCGTCGACGTCGGCGTAGAGCAGGGCGACGATCGCCGGGATCTCCCCCAGCCCGCCACGCACGGCGTCGAGGACCTGGCGCTCGCGCACCATGCGGTGTTCGACGAGGGCGTCCACGTAGTCCTGCGGCTTCGGGATCGCCGGGCCATGGGTCGGCCAGTACGTCCGGTCGCGTCGCCCGGCGACCTTGCGCAGCGAGTCGATGTAGGCCGTCATGTCGCCGTCTGGTGGTGAGACCACCGTCGTGCTCCAGCCCATGACGTGATCGCCGGGGAACAGCACACCCTCCTCGGCGAACGCCCAGCACATGTGGTTCGACGTGTGGCCCGGCGTGTGCACGCCCGTGATCGTCCACCCCGGTCCGGCTGCCGCCTGCTCGCCGTCGGCGACGCGCTGGTCGGGCTCGAACGCCAGGTCGATCGACTCCTCGAGCTTGACGCCCTCGGCGATCTCCTCCTCGAGCTCGGCCACCTCCTCCGGGGTCGGTGGCGGATGGGGCCCGAAGGCGTACGCCGGCGCACCGGTCTCGGCGCGCAGCCAGGCGGCGAGCGGCGAGTGGTCGGCGTGGCAGTGGGTGACGAGGATCGCCGTCACCGTCTCGCCGGCCAGCGCGGCGTGCAGCGCGTCGCGATGCGTGCCGATGTCGGGGCCCGGGTCGACGACGGCGACCTGCCCCTCGCCGATGATGTAGGTGCCGGTGCCGCGGTAGGTGAACTTCGACGGGTTGGCGGCGACGACCCGGCGCAGCATCGGGGCCACCCGCTCGACCCGTCCGTAGACGACGCCGTCGAGCGGCCGGAACTGCGGGGCGCTCACGACGGCCCCACCAGCGACACGACACGCCCGACCGGCTCGCCGTCCAGCCCGGGCTCTGCGTCAGAGGGCGCGTCAAGAGGGCTGGTGCTCCGGTGGGGTCGAAGAGCTCTGGACGATGGGATGCGCTGGGATGTGCTCCGGGTCTGGCTCGGTGCTGCGGGCCGTCTTCGTTCTGTGTCACCGCACAAGTCCTCGGGGACTTGTGCGGTGACACAGAGGTGGGCGACGCCGGTCGGGCGCTGCTTTGGTCGCGTCAGACGGCTCATTTCGACGGAGGACCGCGACCGAAGCGACGTCGGTGGCTGGCGCTCGCACGCCGGCCCGGTCATCGCTCCCCCACCAGCGACACGACACGCCCGACCGGCTCGCCGTGGCCGAGCACCGGCTCGACGAACTCGTCGGGATCGATCTCCACCCCGAGGGCCCGCAGCGCGCCCACCGTCACGGGCGTCCGGGCCCGCCCGCTCCCGTCGGCGATCTTCACGGCGACGGTGCGCCCGTCGGGCAGGGCGGCGACCTGCACGCCCTCGGCCCCGTCCTTGGCCAGCAGCCCCGGTACCTCCTGCATGAGCCGGGTGACGTCCCGCCGCGGCCCGCCCACCATCTCGGGATGCCCCGACATCGCCCGGTGCACCTGGTGGCCCTCGACGGCCAGCCGGCGCACCGCCCGGGCCAGACCGATCAGCGACACCACCGGCGCCGGCGCACCGCACCCGTCGACGCCGACTGCGGTCACCGCCCCGGCGTGGCTGCAGAGATCATCGAGGATCAGGCGTTGCACGGGGTGATCCGGGTCGCGGTACCCCTTCGTCGCCCAACCGTTGCGCACCGCGGTCACCAACATCCCCGCATGCTTGCCGCTGCAGTTCTGGGTGATCGAAGTCGGGCCGCCGCCGGCTCGCACGACGGCCCGCATCGCCTCTGCTTCGAGGGGCAGCGCCGGCGTGTTGTCCAGGGCCCCCTCGTCGAGGCCGGCACCGGCGAGGATGGCGCGCACCGCGGCGACGTGCTCGGGTCGCCCGTCGTGGCTGGCGCACACGACGGCCAGCAGCCGGTCCTCCAGGGCGAGTCCGGCCCCCACCATCGCCGCCGCCTGCAACGGCTTGAGCGCCGATCGGGGGAAGATCATCACGTCGGGATCGCCGACGGCCCAGGCCAACGAGCCGTCGGCGGCCAGGGCGACGACGGCGCCGTGGTGGGTGCTCTCGAGGGCCCCGCTGCGCCAGACCTCGGCGACGGGCGCGAAGCCACCCGTCACTTCTGGGCCCGGCGGATCTTCGCCCACCGCTTCCACACCCTCGGATGGCGCACCTCGACGAGCTCGTTGCGCACGACGTCGTGACGCTCGCCGTACTCCGAGATCAACGCCTGGGCCATCGCCGCCGCCGGCAGCGCCAGCACGGCCCCGACGGCGCCGAGCACGGCCGCACCGCCGAGGGCGGCCCCAAATGCCACCGCCGGGTGCAGCTCCATGGTGCGGGCCGTGATGCGCGGCGAGAAGAGGTAGTTCTCGATCTGCTGGTACAGCACGATCGCGATGAGGACGATGACGGCCTTGATCGGCGAGTCGAGGAACGTCAGCACCACGGGCAGGATGCCGGCGAGGTAGGTGCCGACGACGGGCAGGAACTGGCTGACGATGCCGACCCACAGGGCCAGCGCCACCGGTGCGGCGGTGCCGACCGACTGGAACACGATCCAGTGGAAGACGGCCGAGATCAACGCGAGGAGGGCGCGCGAGTAGAGGTAGCCACCGGTCTTGTCGCCCGCCAGCTCCCACGCCCGCAGCACACGTGTTTGTTGGGCCGGGCGGAGGCGGCTGCACAGCGCACGGCGCATCTTCGGGCCGTCGGCGACGAGGTAGAAGGTGAACAGCAGCACCGAGAACAGCTGCAGCAGCACGCCGAGCGCGGTCACCGACAGGTTGATGGCGTTGGCCTGCTGGTCCTTGATGAACTCCTGGACCGAGCCGTTCGGGTCGTTGAAGTCCTCGATGATCGAGCTGGCATCGAGGTTGGTGCCGAACGTGTCGTTGATCGTCTTGACGGTGTCGGTGATGTACTGCTCCGAGTTCGACAACAGGTCGGCGATCTGCCCGGCGACCAACGTGCCGATCGCGGCGACGAACAGGACGAACAGCCCGAGGACCCCGAACAGGATCAGCGCCGTCGCCGTGCCCCGCCGCCAGCCCCGGCGGGCCAGCCGGTTGACGCCGGGCTCGACGGCGAGGGCCAGGAACACCGAGATGGCGATGAGCACGAACAGGTTGTGGAGGCGGTCCCAGAAGAAGCGGGCAGCGATCGCGCCGAGGAAGCCGAGCCAGAACACGACCACCGCCGGCACCACCCAGCGGGGCAGGCGACGATCCTCCTTGCCCACCTCGTCGAGGGCCGCCTCGGTCAGCACCGGCTCGTCGCCCGCCCCCGGATGGGTGGTCTCGTCGCTCGCAGGTGGTGGCGCGCCCGCCGACTCATCGTCCCCGAGGTCGTCGCGCTGCGACTCGGGCTCCGATGTCACGGGTCGGACCTTAGAACGCGCGCGCCGAAGCGAGCCGCCTGCTCGGGCGGAGCGAGCGAGCTCAGGCGCGACCGGCCGGCCAGCGGTCTGCGAACATCCGCGGGGTGAGCGGTGAGCTGCTGATCGTCACCGGGCCGCCCGGCGCCGGGAAATCGACTGCGGCCGCCCGGCTGGCCGAGCACCGCGATCCGAGCGTGCTCGTCGAGGGCGACGCCTTCTTCGGCTTCCTCCGGCGGGGCCGGATCGAACCGTGGCTCGTCGAATCGCAGGCGCAGAACGAGGCGGTCACCGAAGCGGCGGGCGCGGCCACGGGTCGGTTCGTCACCGGCGGCTACTGGACGGTCTTCGACGGCATCGTCGGTCCGTGGTTCCTGCCCCGCTTCGTCGCCGCGACGGGGCTCGAGCGCGTCCACTACGTCGTGCTGCTGCCGAGCGTCGACACGTGCGTGGACCGTGTGGCCACTCGGCTCGGCCACGGGTTCACGGACGAGCCGGCGACCCGTCAGATGCACGAGGCGTTCCGGTCGGCGGAGCTGCCCGAGCGCCACGTCGTCCGCGACGGGCCGGCGAGCAGCGACGCCCTCGTCGCGACGCTCGTCGACCTCGTCGACGCCGGCCGCTGCGCCTACCCGGCCTGACCCCGGCGAAATGCGGGCGACAGCGCGGGGGCCGCGCTCTTAGCGTGCTCCGTGGGGACTGCGCAGGGGTGAGCAGGAGGGAGCATCGTGGCGACCATCGACCAGGAGCGCAAGGAACGGCTGGTGCACGACCACCCGCTGCTGCAGACGTGGCGCGAGGTGCCGGGCGACCTGGTCGCGCTGGCCGGCGAACGGGGGTGGTCGGACGACGTGCTGCGACGCGTCGCCGAGCTGCGCGTGCCCCACGCCGACCTGCGGGTGTGGCTCGCCGATCCCCAGCTCGACGCGCCGCGGGTGGGGTGGCTGCTCGACGTCCTCGCCAAGACCTTCGACGGGCCGCTGCGCGTGCGCGAGGCGACGTGGCGCGACGGCGAAGCGGTGGCCGAGCTGTACGCCAACGCGCCCGAGGGCGTCGGTGACTGGCGGCTCGACGTCCTGCGCGGACCGAACCCGTACGCCGCGTTCCGCCTGCAGGAGCACCCGAACCTGCAGGTCGTCGAGTGCCGCGGCATGGTGCTCGGCGCCGCCGCCCACGCCACCCGCAACTCGATCGTCGACGGCCAGCGGCTGTCCGTGCACTTCATCTCGGCGTGGCGGGTGCGCGAGGGCTTCCGCGGCTACGGCCTCGCCAACGTGCTGCAGATGTCCGCCGGGCCGTCCAGCGCGTGGTTCGGCATCCTGACGTACTGGTACGAGCGGATCGGCAACACCTCGCAGGGCTGGCTGGACAAGGTCAAGGAGCGCGGCGAGGACGAGCTGACCGCGTCGGTCCACGTCATCGCGGCCGACGCACCGACGGCCGGGCTCGCCCTCGCCGAGGGCGCGGTGATCCGGCCCGTGCGCCCCGACGACCTGCCGCGGTGCGTCGAGCTCATCAACCGCACGCACGCCGGCCTCGATCTGTTCCGGCCGTACACGACCGACTTCCTGGAGAGCCACCTCGACGACCCGGCATGGGGTCCGAAGCCGTCGTTCTGGTCCCCCGTGTTCGGCTGGGCCGACTACGCGGTGGTCGAGGACGCTGCCGGCGCCCTCGTCGCCTGCGGTGGGCTCTGGGATCGCGGGCGGGACATCCGGGAGGTGTGGAGCAACGAGCAGACGGGCCAGCAGCGCTCGATCGAAGCCACCGCCCTCCTCGATTGGGGCTATGCGCCGGGCCGCGCCGACGCGATGGGAGCGCTGCTGCGGTCGTTCCTCGAGCGCACCGCGCTCCTCGGCCGGACCCACCTGTTGGCGCCGTTCGAGCACGCGCCCGAGATCGCCGCGCTGGTGGCCCCGTTGGACGCCGAGCTCGAGGTGCGGCGGGTCCGCACCATGACGTTCCAGGACGCCCAGATCCAGATCGACGCCCAGCTGACGAGGCCCTACACCGACCTCGCCTACTGGTGACGGCGGTGCGGTGATGGCGTACCGGTTCGACGCCGACGGCCCGATCCGGGAACGTCCGCCGCTCACCGGCGTGTACCGGCGGATCGGACGGTTCGTGCTCGAGTTCAAGGGCGGCGTGGGCCTCGGGCTCGGGCTGTCCGCGCTGTCGACGTTGCTGTTCGTGCTCCTGCCGTTCCCGATCAAGTGGCTCATCGACGGCGTGCTGATCGGCGACTCGCTCGACCTGGGTCCCCTCGGCGAGTTCAGCACCGCCACCACGGACGAGAAGATGACGGTGGCGGCGTGGATCGCCGGCGTCTACGTCGTGGTGTCGATCGCCCAGGTGGTCACGAACGCGGCGTCCTTCTACGTCATCGCCCGCACTGCGCTGTTGATGATCCACACGCTGCGCTCCCGGCTGGTCGGCCACCTCCGCACGCTGTCGCTGCGCTACTTCTCCAACACGTCGGTCGGCGAGCTCATCTTCCGGTCGATCAACGACGCCCGGTCGATCCAGGAGGTGATGATCTTCGGCTTCGGCACGTGGGTGACGCTGGCCCTGCGGATCGGGTTGATGGCGCTGTTCATGGCGTTCCTCGACCCGTGGCTCACCCTCGTCGCCCTCCTCGTCGTGCCGGCGCTCGCCGTGACGATCCGGCTCCTCGCCCGTCGCATCCAGGCCTCGTCGCACACCAGTCGGCAGCACATGGGCGAGCTCACCTCACACATCGAGCAGACGGTCGGCACGATCCGGGCGGTCCAGGTGTTCGGCGACGATGCCGACGAGCGCGAGCGCCTCGAAGCCATCAGCATGCGGTTCGTCCGCGCCCAGCTCAAGTTCCGGTGGGCCGAGCAGCTGCTCAACATCGCCACGGTCAGCATCACTGCGGTCGCCACCGCCGTCGTGCTCTGGATGGCCTCGCGCAGCGTCATCGAGGGCGCCGTCACCGTCGGCTCGCTGTGGGTCTTCGTCACCTACATGCAGGCCATCTACCAGCTGATGAACCAGGTGATGTTCGTGTTCGGACCGTTCCAGGACGCGGTCGTCGGCGTGGGCCGCACGTTCCAGGTGCTCGACACCGAGCCCGACATCACCGAGCGGCCCGATGCCGTCGCCCTGGCCCCGTTCGCACGCGAGCTGCGACTCGACGGCGCGTCGCTCGTCCACGACGGCGGTCGGGTGGCGCTCGACCACGTCGACATCGTGGTGCGTCGGGGCGAGAAGGTGGCGCTCGTCGGCGAGACCGGTTCCGGGAAGACGTCGGTGCTCAACCTGCTGCCGCGGCTGTACGACGTCACGGCCGGACGCGTCACCGTCGACGACGTCGACGTGCGCGACGTCACGCTGGCCTCGCTGCGCCATCAGGTCAGCGTCGTGTCCCAGGAGCCGCTGCTCTTCTCCGCATCGATCCGCGACAACATCCGCTACGGCCGCCTCGGCGCGACCGACGCCGAGGTGGAGGCGGCAGCCAGCGCCGCCCGCGCCCATGACTTCATCGTCGCCCTGCCCGAGGGCTACGCGACGGAGGTCGGCGAGCGCGGCGTGAAGCTGTCGCTCGGGCAGCAGCAGCGCATCTCGATCGCCCGGGCGTTCCTCAAGGACGCGCCCGATCCTGCTGCTGGACGAGCCGACGTCAGCGCTCGATGCCGCCACCGAAGCCGACTTCCTCGCCAGCCTCGAGGCGTTGATGGCCGGACGCACGGTCGTGATCGTCGCCCACCGGCTGTCCACCATCCGCGGCGCCGACCGCATCTACGTGCTCGACCACGGCCGCGTCGTCGAGTGCGGCCCGCAGGCCGAGCTCCTCGCGCTCGACGGCAGCTACCGCCGCCTCCACGACCACCAGCTGCTCCATCACGAGGAGAGGTCGGGCTCGACGACCGGGACGCCGGTCTGACCGAGCACCTCGGCCAGCTCGCCGCGCGCGGTCGTGGCGACCGTGTCGAGCTCGAGCCAGCCGGCCATCAGTCGCAGCTCCTCGATCAACGGCTCGACGACCGTCCGCGCATCGACGCCCTCCTCGACGTAGGCGCCCTGCACGCGCAGCACGCCGGCGCCACGATCGGCCTTGAGGTCGACGCGCCCGACGAGGCGGTCGCCGAGCAGGTACGGCAGCGTGTAGTAGCCGTAGATCCGCTTCGGCGCCGGTACGTAGATCTCGATCCGGTAGAAGAAGTCGAACAGCCGCTCGGTGCGCTGGCGGAACCACACGAGCGAGTCGAACGGGCTGAGCAGGGCACGGGCATCGACGGCACGCGGCACCGTCGTGGTGCGATGGAGGAACGCCGGCTTCGTCCAGCCCTCGACGGTCACCGGCTGCAACACGCCCTCCTCGACCAGCTCGGCCACCAGCGGCCGACACGTGATCGTGCGCTGGCGGTGGTAGTCGGTGAGATCCTCGAGCGTCGCCACGCCCATGCTCCGGGCGGCGATCTCCAACAGCTCCTTGCGCGCCTCGCCCTCCGTCGGCGCCGGCGCATCGAGGGCGCTCGCCGGCAACACCCGCTCGGGCAGGTCGTACTCGCGGGCGAAGTCGCGCGGCCGGCGCACGGCGACGACCTCGCCGCGGTAGAAGAGGTGCTCGAGGACGAGCTTGCCGTCGTCCCAGCTCCACCAGCTGCCCTTCTTGCCGACGCGTTGCTCGAGGTCGGCGGCGGTGATCGGTCCGCTGTCACGGATGCGCGCCTTGACCTCCTCGACGAAGCCGGGCTTCTCGACCGCGATGCGATCGATCGCCTTCCACTCGTGACTTGACGCCATCTTCCAGCGGAACAGTCGGTGGTGGCTGCTCGGGATGATCGCCGCGACGTGGGCCCAGTACTCGAACAGCTCGCCGTCGTCGATGGCCTCGGCGAGCATCGTTCGCGGGTGCGGGCCGAGGCGGGCGAACAGCGGCAGCTCCTGGCTGCGCGCGAGCACGTTCACCGAGTCGACCTGGATCACGTTGATGCGGTTGAACACCTTGCGCAGGTGGCGCCGATCGACGCGGCCACTCGGCCGTCGATCGGCGAACCCCTGGGCGGCGAGGGCGATGCGCCGGGCTTGGGATGCCGACAGGTCGGACGTGGCCATGGTCAGTCGGCTCAGATCAGCTCGGCGCGGCGTTCGGCGAAGCGCTCGACGGCATCGAGGAAGGCACCGGTGTCGTCGTCGGACACGGCCGTCGACAGGGCCATCATCCCACACGTGGCGGTGTAGAAGCCGGCGTCGAGCAGATCGTGGAAGAACAGGTCGCGCCACGCCGGGTCGGCGTCGTCGAGCTCGGCCGGTGACGCCACGGGGTGGACGCACAGGAGCGAGCCCCAGCCCGTGACGCAGAAGGCCAGCGGGGAGGCGTCGAAGCGGGCCTGGAGGCCAGCCCGCAACCGATCACCGCGCTCGTTCACGGCGGCGAGGGTGTCGGCGCCGACGAGCTCGGTGGCGACGTACGTGCCGACCGCCATCGTGAACACGTTGTTGTTGAACGTGCCGGCGTGGCTGAGCCCGCCGCGCGCCGGGTCGAACGTCGCCATCAGCTCGGCGCGACCACCGAAGGCACCGAAGGACAGGCCGCCGCCGAGGTACTTGCCGAGCGTCGTCATGTCGGGCGTGATCCCGAGCAGCGCCTGGGCACCTCCGACGGAGAGCCGGGACGTCATCACCTCGTCGAAGATCAGCACCGCGCCGCTCGCGGTCGTCAACGCGCGGAGCACGGCGAGGAACCCGGGATCGCCGGGGATGCAGCCGCCCGATCCCTGCATCGGCTCGACGAGCACGCAGGCGATCTCGGTGCCGTGGCGCTCGAACGCCGCCTCCGCGGCCGCCGGGTCGTTGTACGGCAGGACGAGGTAGTCGAACGGGATGCGCAGCGGGGCGCCGGCGTCACCGAAGTACAGCGGACCGCCGTGATAGCCGTGGTCGAAGACGACCACCTTGTCGCGGCCGGTCGCGTAGCGCGCCGTCATCAGCGCCATCACGTTGGCCTCGGTGCCCGAGTTCGTGAACCGCACCTGCTCGATCGACGGGTAGCGCTCGACGACGGCCTCGGCGAACGTCGTCTCCGGCTCGCTCGTGGCGCCGTACGACCAGCCCCGATCGAGCACGCCGCGGATGACGTCGGCGACGGCGTCGGTGCGGCCGAGCAGGCCGGCCGAGTAGTCACCGAGCAGATCGACGTAGTCGAAGCCGTCGGCATCGTGGAGGACGGCGCCGTCGGCACCGACGACCCGGAACGCGAACGGGTCGATGTGCAAGACGGTGCGCGTGTTCCCACCCGGGAGCACCTTGGCCGCTCGCTCGGCCAGCGCTCGGCTGCGCGGTCGCTGCTCGGCGTAGTGCCGCCGCGCCGCGTCGAGTGCGGCGTCGACAGGGGCCGCGGTCACACGCCCGGCCACAGGTTCACCGTCGAGTGGATGCCGCCGTCCGCCGACAGGATCTCGCCCGTGATGGCGCGCGACGCATCGGACGCCAGGAACACGACGGCGTCGGCCACCTCCTCCGGCGTCGAGGTGCGGCGGGTCGGGATGTGCTGGACGACCTCGGCCTTGACGGCCGGGTCGGCGAGCACGGGCCACATGTCGGTCTCGACGACGCCTGGGGCCACGCCGTTGGCCCGGATGCCGCGCGGGCCGTACTCCATGGCCAGCGCCCGGGTCATGCCGTCGAGGGCGGCCTTGGTGGCGGCGTAGAGGGCCCGGCGAGGCGCGCCGCGCAACCCCGAGATCGAGCTGATCGAGATGATCGAGCCCCGGCCGGCGGCCAGCATCGCCGGCAGTCCCGCAGCCGTCGCCAGCAGCGCCGAGCGCACGTTGACGTTCCACAGCAGGTCCATCTCGTCGGCGGTCAGCGTCTCGCTGTCCTTGCGCAGCGCGGTGCCGGCGTTGTTCACGAGCACATCGAGCTGGCCACCGAACGCATCGAGGCCGGCGGCGATCGCCGTCCCCGGTCCGTCGGGTGTGCCGAGGTCGGCCGGGATCACGACCGGGTCGTGGGCCAGCAGCGCCGCCGTGCGCTCGAGCTGGTCGCCGCTGCGGGCGACCAGTGCGACGCGGGCGCCGGCGGCGTCGAGGGCGACGCTGATGGCCGCACCGATCCCCCGCCCGGCGCCGGTGACGACGGCCGTGCGCCCGTCGAGCGCGCCCACGGCGTCAGTCGGACTCGGTGATCGCGACCGAGTTGATGACGACGTCGTCGACCGGGCGATCGCCGCCGCCGGTCTTCACGCGCTGCATGGTGTCGAGCACATCGAGGCCCTTCACGATCTGCCCGAACAGGCTGTACTGCGGCGGCAGGCCGACGCCCGACGGACCCGACACCAAGAAGAACTGGCTGCCGTTCGTGTTCGGACCGGCGTTGGCCATCGCCACCGACCCGACCTGGTACTCGCACGCGGCTTCGGGAGCTCGTCGTCGAAGCGGTACCCGGGACCGCCTCGCCCGGTGCCCGTCGGATCGCCGCCCTGGCACATGAAGCCGTTGATGATGCGGTGGAAGACGACGCCGTCGTAGTAGTGGTGCAGGGCGAGGAAGACGAAGTTGTTGACGGTCTTCGGCGCCTTGATCGCGTCGAGCGCGATGACGATCTCGCCGAGCGACGTGTCGAGCGTCGCCGTGTACCGCTTGGAGGTGTCGATCCCCATCTCGGGAGCCGACTTGAAGTCCTGCTTCTTTTGGGCGGACCCATCGAACGGGGGGAACTCGGAAGCCATGGCCGGGACGTTAACGACTCGCTGCTCGGAGCGGTACCGACTCGCTGGGTGTCACGCTCGGCGAACGGCTGGCGTCGGTGGGTCGCGTGGTGCTGCTGGGCGACGCCGCTTGCCTGGCGATCTGGGGCGCAGATGACCTACGGGTTGGTCGTCCCGCCACCGTCCGGGAACTTGAGGACGTCGAGGACCAGCGGGCTCTCGCCGGGCCGTGCGCCTGCACCGGCCGTATCGATCGTGAGCGGCTTGCCGGCGATGGCCTCATCCAGGGCCGACATCGTCGGCAGTCGCCCCTCGTACTCCATCCCCTCGACCACGAACGGCAGCCCGTCGCTGGCCAGCGGGTCGGGCCCATCCATGATGTGGAAGTGCAGGTGCGGTGAATCGCTGTTGCCGGAGTTGCCGAGGTACCCGATGACCTGGCCCTTCTTGAGGGCGTCGCCGACCTTCAGCCCGAGCGGGTTGTCCGGCACCATGTGGGCGTAGAACGCGAAGCGCCCGTCGCCGATGTCCTGCACGAGGTAGTTGCCGCCGTACTGGTCGATCAGCAAGCCCGACGGGTTGCCGCCAGGCGTCTGCTCGGGCTGGTCGGACACGATCGTGACGATCGGTCCGTCCGCCACGGCGAGCAGATCGGCGCCCTCGTAGGCGTAGCTCGACAGCTCGTCGATCGGGCCGCTGAACAACGTCTTCGTCGTCGCGTCGATCTGCACGAAGTCGATGGCGAAGCGCTCCGCCGCCCAGAGGGCTCCGTTGATCGGGCTGACCGCGGCGCGGTGCGGGGTCAGCTCGCAACAGCTGTTGCCGTCGAGCCACCCGCCGCCGCGCAACATCGGTCCGACCTCGATCGGCTTGCGCTCGTCCGGGGCGAAGCGGGCGATGCGCTCGGTGAGCGTCGCCGGGAGCAGGGGCGGGTTCGGCTGGGACAGGACGATGTCCACGGCGTGATCGATGGCGGCCGGGACGTCCTCGTAGCTGTCGACGACGGCGTCCATCCAGACCAGCGCCTGCTGTCCGCCCGCCAACACCGTCGTGCCGAGCTCCCCGCCGAACGGGCGCATCACGCCCCGCAAGGCGTCGCCCTCCAACGTCTGCACGGCCGTGTCGCCTCCCATCGCGGCGATCGACTTGATCGTGACGTCTTGCGAGATGACGTTGCTCAGCACCAGCTCCCACGCGATGTGGACCTTGCCGTCGGTGGACATGGCCGGCACGGGTGTGGCGAGGACGGACGCGATGATCGGCGTGAGCACGTCGCTCGCCGAGCCCCCCTCAGGGAGGTCCGACTCCAGCACATCGCTGGTCACTGGATCGTCACTCGAAGCCGCCGTCGTCGCCGTCGTCGCCGCCGTCGTCGGCGCGGCGCCGCCGGGTGCGCCCGTCGTCGTGCTCGCCACGGTCGTCGTCGACGCTGTCGAATCCGACTTGTCATCGCTGCAGGCAGCCGTACCGACCGCCAGGCCCATGACCACGACCGTTGACATCGCGAACCGGATCATCATTCCTCCCCTGGAACCCACCAGCGGTGGAGCGTAGCCCGCCGACCATTCCTGATGCTGACAGGCGGATCAGTTGAGCTGGTTGTACTGCGTGATCAGCGCGTCGGACTGCTGGGCGGCCGCCGTCAGCGTGGACTGCACGTCGGCACCGCCGAAGATCGACGCGACGGCGCCCGCCGTCACGGAACGCACCTGCGGCAGCGGGCCGATCACCGGGCCGACCGACGCCAGGTCGTCGGTGCCGGCGAGCAGCTGGTCGTAGGCCACCTTGAACCGCGGGTCGTTGATGTACGTCGACTTCAGCGGCTCGAGGTCCAGGGCATCCTGGCGCACGGGCACGTACCCCGTCGCCGACGCCCAGTCCGACTGGGTCTGCGCCGCGGTGAGGAACTTGATGAAGTCCCACGCCGCCGCAGTGGCCGGATCGCCCTTGTCGCTCACGATGTACAGCGTGCCGCCGCCGACGATCGCCGACGCCACGTCGCCCGGCCCGGGCATCGGACCGACGCCCAGCTGGGCGCTCGTGATCCCGGGGATCAGGCCGCCGTCGAGGACGCTGATGACCGTGCCGATCGCCGCCGACGAGGCGATCGCCATCGCCGCCGGCCGCGATGGATCGGCGAGCTTGAGGAGCGCATCCTGGCCGTTCGGGTTGTCGCCGACGGTGACCGCGAGCCCGTCCTGGACCAACGACTGGGCGGCGGTGAGCAGTTGCACACCGGTGGCATCGTCGAAGAACACCTTGGTGGCCGGGGCCAGCCGACCGTTGCCGTTGTCGGCGTACGGCTGGCCGGCCCGGGCGAACCACTGCTCGAGGAACCAGCCGCCTCCGGAGTCCACGCCGGAGTCCAGCGCGATCCCCGTGCCGACCGCCCCGCTGGCCACCAGCTGCTCGGACATCGCGCGCAGCTGGTCGAGCGTCCTCGGCGGTGTGGCGGGGTCGAGCCCGGCCTTCTCGAACGCCGACATGTTGTAGAAGAGGACGGGGTTGCTGATGTTGAACGGCATCGACCACTGCACGCCCGCAGTCGCGTAGCTGAGGAGCGCTCGCGGCAGGAACGGCGACGTGTCGAACTTCTCCGCCGCCATGCAGGCGCCGACCGGGACCACGCTCTTGGAGTCGGCCATCTGCTGCACCATGTACTCCGGCATGAGCACCAGCTGCGGCCGGCTGCCCTGACCGCTCTGCAGGTACTTGTCGATCGTCTGCTTGTAGCCGCCCTGGTTCTGGAGGGTCACGTGGACCTTCGTCTGCTGCCCGTTGTACTTGTCCGTCAGCGCGTTCAGCGTGTCCTCGAGCACGGACCCGAGGCCGTGCCACAAGGTGATCTCGACCGGGGAGGTGACGGCGTCGAGGGCGCCGACCGGGCACGGCGGGAGCGTGCTGAGCGGCGTCGTCGTGGTGGTCGCGGCGGGCGCCGTCGTCGTCGGCGGCAACGTGCTGCCGGGCGCCGCCGTCACCGGCGGCACGGTCGTCGTCGCCGCTGGGATGTCGTTGCCGGCATCGAGGATCGACCCGCCGCTGCCGCACGCCGCCACCACGACGCACGCGACCAGCGCGCCAGTAACCCGTCTCATCACTCCGCCGCCCGCCCGCCTCATCCCTTGACCCCGCCGGACGTGAGACCGCGCACCAGCTGGCGCTGGAAGATCAGCAGCAGGATGACGATGGGCAGGAAGGCGATGATCACGCCCGCCATCACGAGGTTGGGCTGGTCGAGGCGCGCCTGGCTGAGCGCGCGCAGCCCGCTCTGGAGCGTGTACATGTCGTCGTTCGTCGTGATCAGGTTGGGCCACAGGTACTGGTTCCACGTCGACAGGAACGCCAGCGTGGCCATCGCCCCGATCGTCGGGCGCACCAGCGGCACGGCGACGTGGCGGAGGTAGCCGAAGTGACCGACGCCGTCGATCGCCGCCGCGTCGCGCAGGTCGCGCGGCAGGGTGAGGAAGACCTGGCGCATCAGGAACGTGCCGAACGCGGTGGCGAGGAACGGCACCGTCAAGCCCTGGTAGGAGTTCAACCAGCCGAGGGAGTCGACGGTGCGGCGGTTGATGACGAGCGTCGCCTCGACCGGGACGAGCAGCGTGGCGAGGAAGGCGACGAACAGGATGTTGCGACCCGGGAACTCGAGGACGGCGAACGCGTAGGCCGAGAGCACCGACGTCACGACCTGGGCCACGGTCACGATGACGGCGACGACGATCGAGTTGAGCATGTACCGGCCGAGGTGGCCGTCGGTCCACGCCTGGCGCAGCACGTCGAACGTGACGCCGTCCGGGAGCAGCGGGTGCACGAGCACCTTGTTGCCGGGCTTCAGGGCGGCGATGACGGTCGTGTAGATCGGGAACAGGACGATGACCGAGACCGCCACGAGCAGGCCGTAGCGACCGACGGCGCGCCACCCGTGCGGGGCGTCGAACGTCGTGGTGTCGCCGCTCATCGGCCGGCCGCCCACGGCTCACGCATAGTGGACCCTCCTGCCGACGGCGGCGAGCTGGATCGCCGACAGCACCAGCAGCACGAGGAACAGCAGCACGGCGACGGCCGACTGCAACCCGATGTTGTTGTTGATGATCGAGTCGGTGCCGTACGTGAGGTAGGTGATCGTCGTCGTCGAGGCCTGCGGCCGCGGGCCGCCGCGCGTGAGGAGGTCGATCTCGCCGTAGGCCTGGAAGGCGCGCGTCGTCAGCACGATGAGGATGAAGACCAGCGTCGGCCCGAGCATCGGCAGCGTGATGCTCCAGAACCGGCGGATCCCCCCGGCGCCGTCGACCGCCGCCGCCTCGTGGAGGTCGCGCGGGATGCCCTGCAGGGCGGCGGTCACGAGCAGGAACGTGAAGCCGAGGCTGGCCCAGATGCTCGACAGGGCCACGGAGGTCAGCGCGGTCCCGGCGTCTCGGAGCAGCCCCGGCGTCTTGACCACCGGGAAGGCATCGGCGATCCACGACACGTTGGCGAGCGCCCCGACGTCCGGCTGCAGCAGGAACAGCCACATCAGGCTGGCCACTGCGACCGACGTCGCGATCGTCGACGTGAACACGAAGCGGAAGATCCCGATCGTGCGGAGGTACTTGTCGGCGAGCACGGCCAGGCCGATGCCGAGCACCAGCCCGGTCGGGACGGTGAGCAGGGCGAACTTGATCGTGACCCACAGGGCCCTGAGGAACTCCTCGCTGCGGGCGACGTCGATGTACTGGTCCCAGCCGTTCGAGCGGCAGTTCTGGCCGGCGGCGTTGCAGCGCATGTGTCCGAGCCACACCGCCTCGACGAGCGGATAGATGACGAAGACGCCGAGGATGATCGCCGACGGGGCGAGCATCAGCAGGCCGATCGGGAGATCGCGCCACCGAGACGTCCTCCGCGCGCGGCCACGGGACCGACAGTAGGCGACGCACCGCCCCCCGCCCGAGGAGCGACGCGCGCCTTCGGAGGCCAGCTCCGCGGCGACGTCGCGCAGTAACGTCGGCGCCCGTGGACCCCCACCGAACGCCCGAGCCGGACCTCGACGCGATCGCCGCCGACCTCGCCGGGGTCGAGACGGCGCTCGATCAACTGGAGGACGGCACGTACCTCGGCGACGAGCCTGCGGAGGCGGATCCGGCGTGAAGCCAGGTCGGGCCGCCGCCGTCGCCGCCGGGGGCATCGGCCTCGGTGCGCTGGTCGCGGCCGTCGGTACGCGGGCGTCGAAGGTGATGTCGTGGCGTTCCCGGCGGATGTGGTCGATGACCGCCCGCAACGGGACCCGCTTCGCCGCCAACCGAGTTCGGCGCGTCGTCACGCCGGCGGAGCGCCGCGCCGAGCTCGACACCCAGTTCGCCATCCGCACCGCCGAGGACGTCGCCAAGGAGCTCGGCGAGATGAAGGGCGTGCTGATGAAGGTCGGCCAGCTCGTCAGCTTCATCGCCGAGGGGTTGCCCGACGAGGCCCAGCAGGCGCTCGCCGCCCTGCAGGCCAACGCGGCACCGATGGCGCCGACGCTGGCCGCCTCGGTCGTCGAGGCCGAGCTCGGCGCACCCCCCGAGCAGATCTTCCGTCGCTGGGACGACCTGCCGGTGGCGGCCGCGAGCATCGGCCAGGTCCATCGGGCCGAGACCAAGGAGCGCCGCGAGGTCGCCGTGAAGGTTCAGTTCCCGGGCGTCAGCGAGGCGATCGAGGAGGACCTCGACGGCGCCGAGGTGATGTACTCCGTGTTCTCGGCGCTGGCGTTGAACGGCCTCGATGCCCGCGGCCTCGTCGATGAGCTGCGGGCCCGGATGCGCGAGGAGCTCGACTACCGCCTCGAGGCCCGCAACGTCGAGGAGTTCGGCCGTCACTTCGCCGGCCACCCGTGGGTCCGCATCCCCGCCGTGGTGCCCGAGCTGTCGCACAGCCGCGTGCTGACGACCGACTGGATCGACGGGATGTCGTGGGACCAGTTCGCGGCGACGGCGTCGCAGGAGACCAAGGCGCGCGTCGGCGAGGTCATCTGGCGCTTCGGCCAGCACTCGATCCAGCGCCTCGGCGCCTTCAACGGCGATCCCCATCCCGGCAACTACCGGTTCCACCACGACGGCAGCGTCACGTTCCTCGACTTCGGGCTCGTCAAGCGTTGGACGCCGGGCGAGTGGGAGCGCCTCGAGCCGAGCCTCGACGCCATCGTCGTGCACCGCGATCCGGACCGCCTCGTCGCGGCGATGGAGCGGGCCGGGTTCCTCGCCGCAGGTCACGGCCTCGATCCCGACGACGTGTTCGGCTACGTGTCGGCGCCGTATCGCCCGTACCTCGTGGACGAGTTCACGTTCACCCGCGACTGGATGCGCGACACGCTCGGTCGCATCTTCGACCTCAACGGCCCGCACGCCGCGGTCATCGCCAAGCTCAACATGCCGCCGTCGTTCGTGATCCTCGACCGCGTCGTGTGGGGCGTCAGCGCCATCCTCGGCAAGCTCAACGTGTCCAACCCGTGGCGGGCGATGTTGCTCGAGTACCGCATCGACGGCCCGCCGGCCACCGAGCTCGGCGCCGCCGAGGCGGCATGGCGCGTCAGCGCCGGGGAGCACTGAGCGCGTCAGCGCCGGGGAGCACTGAGCGCGTCAGCGCCGGGGAGCGCTGAGGCACCCTCCGTCCCCTACGGTCGGCGGCCATGCAGCGCTACGCCGTCAACGGGATCGAGCTCGACGTGGTGGAGGCCGGCGACCCGTCGGGACCGGCGATCGTGCTCGCCCACGGCTTCCCCGAGAGCTCCCACTCGTGGCGCCACCAGATCGAGCCTTTGGTCGCCGCGGGCTACCACGTGCTGGCCCCCGACCAGCGCGGCTACGGCCGCTCCAGCGCGCCCACGGACGTCTCGGCCTACGGCATCGAGCACCTCGGCAGCGACCTCCTCGCGCTGCTCGATGCCACCGGCCACGACGACGCCGTCTTCGTCGGTCACGACTGGGGCGCCCTGCTCGTGTGGGACCTCGCCCGGATCCACCCCGAGCGGGTGCGGGCCGTGATCAACGTCAGCGTTCCCTACACCGAATGGCCGGCCCCGCCGACCGAGGTGTTCAAGGCCGCCTCCGGAGACCGCTTCTTCTACATCCTGTACTTCCAGGAGGTCGGCCCGGCCGAGCAGGAGATGGCGCTCGACGTCGAGCGCACCATGCGCACCGTGCTGTGGGCGGCGTCCGGCGACGGCTTCCAGGAGACGCCGCCGACGCCGCCGCCTGCTGCGGGGACCGGCTGGCTCGACGTGATGGGCGCCCGCCAGCCACCGGCCGAGCTGCCGGCATGGTTGACGGAGGCCGATCTGGCCGCGTACGTCGACTCGTTCACGGCCAGCGGCTTCTTCGGGCCGGTCAGCTGGTACCGCAACCTCGACCACAACCACGCCCTCGTGAAGGACCGCCCGGCGCCGGCCATGCCGGTGTGGTTCATCGGCGGCACCCGCGACGGCGTCATCGCCTACCGCCCCGGCTACGTGGAGGCGATGGCGGCCCGGCTGCCCGACCTGCGCGGCACGGTGCTCATCGAGGGCGCCGGCCACTGGACGCAGCAGGAGGCGCCGGAGGCGTTCAACCAGGCGCTGCTGGGGGCGCTGGCGGAGCTGGACGACTGATCGGGCGGACGATCGGACGGCGCCAGCCGAGGTCGGCGACCTTCGACCGCGGCGGCCAGTTGGCGTCCCGGCTGTACGCCCACCACTCGAACGGGTTGAGGTAGTACCCGCACGTCTCCATCACCTTGCCGATCGGCATGTCGCGCCGACGCACCAGCCACACCACGGCGCCACATGCCCCGCCCAGCAGCAGCCAGCCGCCGTACAGCAACGGGAACAGCGGGCCGAACCAGCGTCCCTGCCAGACGTGCACGTCCTCGTGGTCCGTGACGACTCGACGGCGGCGGACATCGGTGGTGGCGATCTCGCCGGCGCCGTGGACGGTGTTGCCGATCGTGATGAGGAACCCGCGCCGGAGGCGGAAGCCGCGGCGGTACACGTGGCGGTTGGCCCGCCGGCTGAGGTCGGTGACGTAGCCGCCGCGTCCCGGTTGCAGCGCGGCGACGGCGTGGGTGAAGAGGGCGGCGGCGGTCAGCGGTACCGCCCACGTCGAGTCGAGGACGAACGCCAGCCACCCCGTCGGGCGCTGCCACGCGTAGGTCCCCCGCCAGCCGCCGAGGACACCGTTGGCGGCGCCGACCACGACGCCCGGCCACCCGAGCCCGAACGCGGCGAGGGCGGCGCCCCCCAGGACGCCGCCCCCCAGACCTGTCGCCACCGCTTCCGCGGCGGCGCCCCGGTTCACTCGGCTAGTTCGAGCGCAGCTTGGCCAGCAGGCGCAGGATCTCGAGGTACAGCCACACGATGGTGACGAGGAGGCCGACGGCGGCCACCCACTCGTAGTCCTTCGAGAGGCCGGCCTTGGTGCCCCGCTCGATGAAGTCGAAGTCGAGCATCAGGTTGAAGGCGGCCAGGCCGCACACGAGGACGCTGAAGCCGATGCCGAGCGGCGAGGCGTCGCTGATGAAGCTGATGCTCGCACCGAAGAGGGTGAACACGAACGACATCAGGTACAGCACCATCACGCCGAGGGTGGCGAAGATGACGACCCGGCGCATGCGCTCGGTGACCTTGATGATGCGGGTGCCGTACAGGGCGAGCATCACGCCGAACACCGCGATCGTCGCCAGGGCCGCCTGGAGCACGATGCCGTTCCACTGCGACTCGAACACCTTCGAGATCGCACCGACGAAGAAGCCCTCGGCGATGGCATACACCGGGCCGAGGAACTTGGCGAGGTGGGGCTTGAAGTACAGGGCGATCACGGCGACGAAGCCGACGATCACGCCGATCATCGCGACGACCGGGAACGTGACGTTCGTGGAGCCGTCGGGGTTGGTGGTCGTCGCCGTGGTGCTCATCCAGCCGACCGTTGCGCTGGCCAGCAGCAGCACGAACAGCAGGGCCGTCGCCGTGATCGAGCCGCGGACGGTCATGACCCCGCGCCACGGGCTCACCGGGCCATCGGAGACCGGGGCCGCTGTCGGGGTCCCGCCGGGCGGAGCCCATGTCGTGCCACCCGGGCTCGGCGCCTGTGGCGCGGCCCAGCCGGACTGCGCCTCCTCGAACGTCTTGTCGTTCAGGATGGGGTTGGGCACCAGTGGTCTCCCTTCGAATCGACGCGCGCGGCGCGCGCCAGTGGTACGACCATACCTGTCGGGTCTGGAGCCTGTGGATAGTGCGCGAGCGGTTCTCACCATGTTGTAACCCAGCAGGTTGGCGGGGTTGACCGCGTCGGTATCGTGAGCACATTCCCCGCTGGGTGCGGGTGCCTCGCCCCACAACGACCGCTTCCCTCGGGGACGGTACAAAAGGAGCCGCCGTGGCCAAAGATCGCGTTGATCGCGATGACGAAGACCTCGTTCGTCTCTACCTGACAGACATCGGCCAGTACACGCTGCTGACCAAGGATGACGAGGTCCGTCTCGCCAAGGCGATCGAAGCGGGGAAGGAAGCGATCGAGACCCTCGACGCTGGCGGCAAGGAGGTCACCCCGACCCGCAAGCGCGAGCTGCGCCGCGTCGCCCGCCAGGGCGAGGAGGCCGAGCGCCAGTTCGTCCAGTCCAACCTGCGGCTCGTGGTGTCCATCGCCAAGAAGTACCAGGCCTCGGGCCTGCCGCTGCTGGATCTCATCCAGGAGGGCAACCTCGGCCTGATGCACGCGGTCGAGAAGTTCGACTGGCGCAAGGGCTTCAAGTTCTCCACGTACGCCACGTGGTGGATCCGCCAGGCGATCACGCGCGGCATCGCCAACACCGGCCGCACGATCCGTCTCCCCGTCCACGCCGGCGACACGCTGGCGCGACTGCAGAAGGCGCGCTCGCGCCTGGAGCTGAAGTACGGGCGTCCGGCGACGCTGGCCGAGCTGGCCCGCGAGGTCGAGATGCCGGAGGACAAGGTCACCGAGGCGCTGCGCTTCGCGGCCGAGCCGCTCTCGCTGTCCGAGCCGCTGCGCGAGGACGGCGACGCCGAGCTCGGCGACGTCGTCGAGGACCGTTCGGCCGAGAGCCCGTTCGAGGTCGCTGCGACGGCGCTGCTGCCCGACGAGATCGCCCGCCTGCTGGCGCCGCTCGACGAGCGCGAGCGGGAGATCCTGAAGCTGCGCTTCGGGCTCGACCGTGGCGAGCCGCGGACCCTGGAAGAGGTCGGCGAGCACTTCAACCTCACCCGGGAGCGGATCCGCCAGATCGAGGCCCGGGCGATGAGCAAGCTGCGCCACCCGTCCAGCGACACCGGCGCCCGCGACCTCCTGGCCGTCTAGCCCACCGCTCCTCCATCCGAGGGTTTCGCTGCATCGGAGGGTTTCGTGCAGGTGGCCCCTGCACGAAACCCTCCGATGGCGCGTTCAGAACTGGACGGTGACCGTCAGCTCCTCGGCGCCCCGCACCAGCGCGATCGCCAGCTGACCGCCGGCCTCGACGCCGCCGAGCGCCGCGAACAGGTCGTCGGGCGAGCGCAGGTCGCTGTCGCCGGCCTTGACGAGGAGGTCGCCCTCCTTGATGCCGGCCGTCGCCGCCGGGCCGTCGTCGACGACGCCACGAACGAGCAGCCCGTCGCGCTCGTCGAGCCCGACCGACTTGCGCAGCCGGGCCGCCACGTGGGGCGGGGCCAGGGCGACGCCGAGGCGGACCCGCTCGAAGGAACGGCCCTCGGCCATCGCCGCCACCGCCTCGCGCAGCGCGTCGTCGACGGCGCGGGCGAGGTAGAAGCCGTGCTCGAGGCGGTGCGTGTTGATGGCCACGACGCGCCCGGCGCGATCCAGCACGGGCGCCCCTGACGACCCGGCGCCACACGGCGTGGTGTGCTCGAGGGCGCCGCCGATCGGTCGGCCGCGGGGACCCCGGAAGCCGGCCTCGGTCGCCGTGACCTGACCCCACGCGGCGCGACGGCGATGGCGACCGGCGGTCACGGCGACGACGACGTCGCCGGCCGCGACGGCGTCGTCGGACGCATCGGCCCACGGCAGGGCGCCGACATCGGCGGTGTCGACGTCGAGGACGACGAGGTCGCCGTCGAGATCGCTGCCGGCCACCGTCCCCTGCACGACCCGCCCGTCGGCGAAGTGCACCTCCGTCGTCTGATCGCGCAGGTTGTGGGCGTTGGTGACGACCTTGCCGGGGGCGACCACGAAGCCCGTGCCGCGCCCCCTCCGGCCGATGCCCACCACGGCGGTGGACGCCGCCTGCTCGGTCGTGCGGACCAGGTCCACCAGTTCGTCGATCGCCGTCATGGCTACCTCCAGGGAGTCACTATCGAATTGCTAGTGACTCTAGACTCGTCGCATGGATCGGGGCAACCGCACGTCCGCGGCGCTCGACGCGGCGGCCCGGCGCGTGGGCGATCGCTGGAGCCTCCGCGTCGTCGGCGCCCTCCTGGACGGCGACCGCACGTTCGGCGAGCTCGCCACCGACGTCGACGGGATCGCCCCGACGATCCTCACCGCCCGGCTGCGCACGTTGCAGCGGCAGTCGCTCGTGACCGCCACGCCGTACGAGCGCCGGCCGCTGCGGATGCGCTACGCCCTGACCGACCCCGGCCGCCGCCTCGCCGCCGCCATCGCCACCCTCGCCGAGTGGGGCGCCGAGCGCGAGGGCCACGACGACCGTCCCGTCCACCGCGCCTGCGGCACCCCCATCGAGACCCGCCCGTGGTGCCCGACGTGCGACGAGCCGGTCGACGACGACGATGGCGACGAGCTCGTGTGGTGCTAGACCGACGATCCCCAGGGAGGTGTCCGGGCACCTGGTGGGCTCCGCCGCCTTCAAAGCGGTTGGGACGGGCGATCCCCGTCCGGCGGGTTCGATTCCCGTCCACCTCCGCCACGTTTCCCCTATTCAGAGGCAGTTTCCGCTCATTTTGAGCGGCCGGTGATCACGGTTTGATCACGGATTCCCAAGAAGGGCGACAGCGCGGCCGCGGCATCCTCGTCGTCCCCGGGCATCACGTGGGCGTAGACCCGCAGCGTCACGGTGACGTCGGCGTGGCCGATCCGCTGAAGCGGGGCGTAGGGAGAGGCCGGTCGGCTGAGCGACGTTGTCAACTCGTGCAACGACCCGCCGGTACAGCCCGAAGTTGACCTCGTCGGCAAGAGGTCCGGATGTTCGTCGATGACCGGGTGGTCCCGCCGCGTCCTCCGCCGGGACGTCCGTCGCGTGGGGCGCCGATCGGTAGATCTGGCGCGACCCCGTCGGGCGGAGACGGCTGAAGCCCCCGGCCTTTGCGGACCGGGGGCTTGGGTGCGGTTGGGTCAGGCCTTGGTGCGGACGACCGTGAGACTCGGTGAGCCGGAGTTGTCGGCCTAGGAGGCGGGGCGCTCGTTGTAGGCGACCTGCACGTGGTTGCCCTCCGACACGCTGATCGGCGCGCTCGTGACCTCCTGCCGTTCGTGGCCGTCGAGGCGGTAGATCACCGCGCCGGCGCGACAGTCTTCACGGTGTATGTGTTGTCCTTCTTTGCGTCCGTGGTCGATATCGCGGTCAGCGGAACCAACGACGGACGCCGCCGTGCCACGAGCACGTGCCGCGGTGGTTGCTCGAATACGAGTAGCTTCCATCGCGGCACTGCGCCATCGGTCCACGGGGCACGCGTCGTGAGGCGACCTGGTGGACTGCGGGAGCGGCAGCCGACGCGGACGACGTGTCAACGACGGCGGTGACTGCGGCGGCGGCTGGCGCGACGAGGGCGGCGGCGAGGGCAAGGGAGCGGAGTCGGCGGAGCATGGTTGCTTCTTTCAGGTTGTTGTGGGTAGTGCAGCACCCATTGGACTAGTTCGATTCCCACTCGGGATCCGTAGAACCCCGTGTTGTATGTCGACCCAAGCCTCGTGTGTACTTTGGTTTCAAGATCCACCCCGGTGACGACACGCGCTCTGCGAGGTTGTGTTGGTCCCCACGACTCGCCCTGGACCACGCGACCGAAGCGGCCACCAGCGACCACCAAGACGGCCTCATCGCCTCAGCTGAGCCCGGCAAGACCGCCGAACACGTCGAGCGGCGGCGATGCATCGACTAGCGACCCGGAGCCAACCCGTGGCCACGCTCCTCCATGCTCCCCAGCGCGACCCGGTGCCCGATCCGATGCCACTGGCACGTGGACCAGCTGGCACGGCCGCCAGACCCACACGCCTCGTTCATGCGCCGATCGGAAACGACCTGGCGACGAACCGAACCCAAGGCATCCTTTCAAGATTCGACCCGGCACCCCCCTCCACCCCCAGGGTTGGGGGAGCTGCAAGTCGTCTTGCCTCGGACACCCCAGGGCGCCAGATGACCGCTGCCGTCGGGACTCATGGTCACTCCGTGATCACCGGGTGATCACGGAATCTGTGACCACGACTGCGAAACCCTGGCAGTCGTTCTCGGCCTAGGCGCCCGGAAGTGACCGCTGAGCAGGACTGACTGGGAAGGCCGGGGATGCAATGGGAAGTGCCCCTACCAGGTTCGATTCCCGTCCACCTCCGCTACGTCGACCGCCGGGCCGACGCCGTGATCTCGCGGCGGCCGGACAGCGGGTGGCTAGGGTCCGCCGGGTGAAGAAGATCCTGCTGCTCCTCGCCTTGCTCGGACTCGTCGGCCTCGCCGCGAAGCAGCTGACCTCGTCGTGACCGGCGCTCCGGCGCTGCTCTGCACCGATCACGTGGCGTCTCGCTACGCCGATCGGCTCGCGGCAGCTGCGCCGGGCTGGGAGCTCGTTCGGCTCGTTGGGGAGGCGCCGGTCGAGGAGGCCGAGCTGGCCCGCGTGGACGCCGCGTTCCTGTCCGCCGACTCGTTCCCCGGACGGACCCGGCACGTGCTGTACACCGCGCTCGCCGCACCGAACCTGCGTTGGTTGCACACGTTCTCGGCCGGGATCGACCACCCGATCTTCGGCCAGTTCAGCGACAAGGGCGTCAGGATCACGACCTCGTCCGGCGCCGCCGCGGCACCGATCGCCCGGACGATCATGCTGTACCTGCTCGGTCTGAGCCGCGACATCCGCGGGGTGTTGGACGACCAGGCGGCGCACCGCTGGAACCCCCGAGCGTTCGACGACCTCGACGGCCGCACGATCGGGGTGCTCGGCATGGGTCCGATCGCCCGCGAGACGATCCGCATGGCGGCCGCCCTCGGGATGCGCCCGATCGGCATGCGCCGCGCCGTGCTCGGCGACGAGCCGTGCGAGACCTGGACGCTCGACCGCCTGCCCGAGCTGGCGGCGACCGCCGACGTGCTCGCGGTCGCCCTCCCGCTGAACGACGACACCCGCGGCATCGTGTCGGGCGCCGTCATCGCGGCGATGAAGCCCGGCGCCGTGTTCGTGAACGTCGGCCGTGGTGACCTGGTCGACGAGGCGGCGCTCGTCGACGCGCTGCGGTCGGGCCGGCTCGGTGGGGCCGGACTCGACGTGTTCGCCACCGAGCCGCTGCCGCCGGACAGCCCGATCTGGGATCTCCCGAACGTCATCGTGACGCCGCACAGCTCGGCCCACACACCGGCTTCGGGCGAGAACGCAGCCGAGATCTTCTTCGCCAACCTGGCTCGCTACGCCCGCGGCGAGGCGCTCCACAACGAGCACTGACCGCGCCTGACGAGCGTTCTGTCCTGCCGATCGCGCCCGTTGCGGCCGATTCGCGCTGACAGGACGGCTCGGCGTTGCTGACCCGCGCACCCTTCGCTACGTTCGCCTCTCCCGACATCCCCCGGATCAACTCGGCCCCTCGTGGGGCCCTCCGGGAGGTCTCCCGTGCCTGTCACCGTCTGCTGGGCGGCGAAGGGCGGCCGCGACACCACTGTCGTGCCCGCCGCGGTCGCCCTGTCCCACCCCGCTCCATCGTCGTTCGTCGCGCGCCGCGATCCCGACTGGAGGCGCCATGCGTTAACCCCGTGCGACTGCGCTGGCGCGGTCGCCGCCTCCCGCCCTGGGAGCGCTGCCCATCGCCTTGATGCAGTGCGCTCCACCGGGCTGTGCCGACGAGGCCTGGAAGGCCAACTACCCCGCCGAGCCGCAGTTCACGTTGCGCCACGACTTCTCCCTGTCGCCGGGGCTGGAGGCGGGCAAGGTCACCAGCTGCATCGCCCGGGAGAGCCAGGTCGACGGTCGCGCCCACCTGTGCCGCGTCGTCGAAGGCCACGAGGCGGTGGACGACTTCCGCAACTGGTACGTCGACGGCCAGCCCTGGGAGTCCGACCCGATCCCCGACAGCGTCATCATCGGGCAGAGCGGCGAGGCCAGCAGCAGCTGGGGCATCACGATCGTCACCAGCGCCGGCGAGCAGTTCGAGGGCTGCAACTGGCACGCCCCGACCGGCGACTACTACTGCGATTACAAGGTCAGCCGGCAGACGGTCCTGAAGACCAGCGGGGAGGTCGACTTCGTGCTCCGCAAGTTCTGGGACTGGACGAAGTACGTCGGCGACGCCGGCGGCTGTGCCTTCGGTGCGGCCAGCGCCTGGGGCGGTTCGCCCATCACCGCGAGCTTCCTCTTGGCGTGTGCCGACGGTCCCCTGTGAGCTCCATAGGATCCCGCGGTGGACCTGCGCACGCTGCTGTTCATCGGCGTGCTCATCGGTTTCGCCCTCGTGCTCGTCTTCGGGCGGGGCTGGCAGCGGCAGTACGTCGCTGCGGCCGCCGGCGCCATCGGCGTCGTGCTCGTCTTCGGCGTCATCCTCGCGTTGACCGCCTGACCCGCCTGACGGCCGATCGCCCGTCCCACCGCCGCAGCCACCGCTCGTCTCACCGCAGACGACGGTGGCTGCGGCGCGTCAGCGCGCCCGTCGCGCCCGTTGCGCCACAGCCGAGCGACGGCCGCTCCCTCGTGCGGTCGGATCCGTTCGTGTCGAATCGCCAGCGGATCGCCGATCTGTCCGACCGTTCGAGCCCGTTGCGGTCGGTTCCGGCGGACAGGACCGCTCGGCGTTGCTCACCCGCGCACCCCTTCGGTACCGTCGCCATCACCGACATCCCCCCGGATCAGCTCGGCCCCTCGTGGGCTCTCCGGGAGGTCTCCCGTGCCTGTCACCGTCTGCTGGGCGGCGAAGGGCGGCAGCGGCACCACTGTCGTCACCGCCACGCTCGCCCTGTCCTGTCCGCCGAATCGCTGCTCGTCGACCTCGACGGCGAGCTGCCGGCCGTCCTCGGCATCGAACGCCCCACCGGCCAGGGCGTCGCCGACTGGCTCTGCTCGGATGCGCCTCCGGGCGCGCTGGACGACCTCGCCGTCGCCCTCGACCGCACGACGCGGCTGATCCCGCGCGGCACGCGGCCACTCGACCGCGACGCGCCTCGCTGGCCCGAGCTCCTCGACTGGCTCGCCCGGCGACCGGCCGTGTTCATCGACGCCGGCACCGGCCCGCCGCCACCGGCGCTGGTCACCGACCACGTCCGATCACTGCTCGTCACCCGTGCCTGCTACCTGTCGCTGACGCGTGCCGCCGGGCTCGTCGTGCGCCCCGACGGCGTGGTGCTGGTCGCCGAGCCATGGCGCAGCCTGCGCCCGTTCGACGTCGAGCGGGCGATCGGCGCCCCGGTGGTGGCACGCGTCAGCCACGACCCGTCGATCCCCCGGGCCGTCGATGCCGGCCTGCTGCGAGCGCGCGTGCCCCGGCTGCTCGCCCGCGAGCTGCGTGGTGCGGCATGAGCGTCGCGCCGCTGGACGAGCACCTCGTCGACGAGCTCTGTCGGGCCGCCGTCACCGAGCGCGGCGACCCCGACGTCGTCGTGCGCGCCCACCTGCGGCGCGTGGCGCCGCTCGCCGGCGCCCTGGACGGCGAGCGCCTGGTGCGTGCCGCCGTCGCCCGACTCGACGGGCTGGGTGCGCTCGACCCGCTGCTCGCCGACCCGACGGTCGACGAGGTGCTGGTGAACGCCCACGGCGACGTGTGGGCCGAGCGTGACGGGTGCATGAGCCGCACCGGCCACCTCGGTCCGGCCGAGCTCGCCGTCGTCACCGAGCGCATCCTGGCTCCGCTCGGACGTCGGCTCGACCGCACCAACCCGATCGTCGACGCCCGCCTCGCCGACGGCTCGCGGGTGTGCGCGGTGATCCCACCGATCTCGCCCGACGGCGCCTGCTTGTCGGTCCGTCGCTTCCGCGACCGCTCACTCGGGCTCGATGCGTTCGCGCCGGACGCGCTCGTCGCCGTGCTCGAGCTGCTGGTCGCCGCCCGCAGCAACGTGATCGTGAGCGGGGCGACGTCATCGGGCAAGACCTCGCTGCTGAACGCCACGCTCGGGTGCTGCCCGCCGGGCGAGCGCATCGTCACGATCGAGGACACGGTCGAGCTCCTGCCGGCAGCCGATCACCTCGTCCGCCTCGAAGCGCGTCCGGCGACACCCGACGGACCGGCGCCGATCTCCCTCGAGCAGTTGGTGCGCACCGCGCTGCGGCTGCGCCCTGATCGGCTGGTGGTGGGTGAGGTGCGGGGGCCGGAGGTGCTCGCCTTGGTGCAGGCGTTGAACACCGGCCACGACGGCTCGTGGTCGACGTGCCACGCCAACAGCGCCCTCGACGCGCTGCACCGCCTGGAGACGCTCGTGATCCAGGCCGCGCCGGCATGGCCGCTGAGCGCCGTGCGGGAGCACCTGACCCGCTCGATCGACGTCGTCGTCCACGTGGCCCGGCTGCACGAAGGCGCCCGCCGGGTGATCGAGGTCGGCGAAGTGGTGGTCGATCGCGACCGCCTCGGGCTGCGCCCCATCGCCGACGCCTTCCGGGTCGTCGGCCAGCTCACGAGGCGGCGGGGATGAGCGCGATCGGCGCTGCTCGCGACGGCCGCGCCGCTCGCCGTCGTCGTCCTCGCGCTCCGGCTCCGGAGCTGGGCCACCGTGCCACCTCGCCGGCTGCCGGTCACGACGGTCGTCGGGCCGTCGCCCCGGCGGCGGTGGCTCCCCATGCCCCGCCGCCGACCACGTCCGCTCGACGAGCTCGAGGTCGCCACGTGGTGCGAGCGAGTCGGCGGCGCGATGCGCGCCGGCCGATCACTGACCGCCGCCGTCACCGACGCCGACGCGGCCGTGGGTGACGGACGCGTGCCGTTCCCCGACGTCGTCCACGCCGTGCGGCGCGGTCGGGCGATCGGCGAGGCGTTCCGCGCCGTGCGCGCCGATCCGTCGACACCGATCGGCTTGGCGGCGCCCGTCCTCGCGACCTGCGCCGACCTCGGTGGGCCCAGCGCCCAGCCGATCGAGGGGGTCGCCGACATCCTGGTCGCCCGGGCCGACGAGCGAGCGGAGCGGCTCACGGCCAGCGCCCAGGCCCGGCTGTCGGCCCGCGTCCTGAGCATCGTGCCGTTCGCGGTGGCCGTGCTGCTCGCCGTCACCGAGCCGTCCGTCCGTGCCGCCTTCACGACACCGGCCGGGGTGGCGATGGTGTCGCTCGGGCTGGCCTTGAACGCCGCCGGATGGCTGTGGATGACGGCGATGGTGAGGGCGGCGTCATGAGCGGCGCGATCGCCGTGACCACCGGGATGCTCTCGGTGGCGCTCGTCCTGGCGCTCGGCGTCGCCGCCCGACCGCGCGCCATCGCGGCGTCGGTCGTTGCCGGATGGCGACGACGATCCCGCACCGCGCGCTCGACGATCGCCGCTGTTCCTCGCGGCGTTCCTCGTGGGTGGCGCCATCGCGCTCGTGGGTCTGGTGCCGGCGATGCTCATCGGCGCCGGCGTCCTGGTCGTCCGCCGCCACCGTCGGTCCATCCGTCGGCGACGCCACCGTCAGGACATCGAGGCCGCGCTGCCCGACGCCGTGGAGCTGCTCGTGCTGTGCATCCGGGCCGGCTGCTCGCCGACGCAAGCCGTCCGTGAGCTCGTGGCCCGAGCCCCGCCGCCGTTGCGGCCGGCGTTCGCCGCGGTCGATCTCTCACTGCACCGCGGGCGATCCCTCGCCGACGCCCTCGGATCGCTCGGCGACGAGACCGGCCCGGTCGGCCGGGACCTCTCGCGGGCGATCGCCACCGCCGACCGGGACGGCTTGCCATTGGCCCCGGTGCTCGACCGCCTCGCGGCCGATGCTCGGACCGCCCGCCGACGCCTTGGCGAGGCGGCCGCTCGACGACTTCCCGTCCGCCTGACCTTCCCCCTCGTGACGTGCACGCTGCCCTCGTTCGTGCTGCTCGCCATCGCGCCGGCCGTGCTCGGCGCCCTCTCGACGCTGCGGGATCGAACCCCGTGAGCGTCCGACCTCACCCTCCCGAGAGGAACGGACCATGAACCTGCTCACGCTCGTCGCCCGCCTGCACGTCGCGGTGCTCGCGCTCGGCGAACCCCGCACCGCCCGATCACGACGAGACCCGGTGCGACGAGGACGCGACGACCGCGGCCAGGCGACGACGGAGTACGCCCTCGTCCTGCTGGCGGCGGCGCTCGTCGCCCTGCTCGTCATCGCCTGGGCCACGGCCGGCGGCGGGGCGGCCAAGATCGGTCGCCTCTTCGACCGCGTCATCGACGCCGTGATCGACAAGGTGTGACCGGCCATGGCGGACCCGGTGCGACGACACCACCTCGCTCGCCCGGTCGCGCCCGCGGTGCGGCCGGACAGGCCGCGGTCGAGCTGGCCCTGGCGCTGCCGGTGGTGGTCCTGCTCCTGCTCGGGATGCTCCAGGTGGCGCTCGTCGGCCGCGACCAGCTGGCCATCGAGCTGGCGGCGCGCGAGGCGGCGCGCGCCGCCGCCGTCTCGGCCGATCCTGCCGCGGCTGCCCGGCTGGCTGCCGAGCGGGTCACGTCGTTGCGGCCCCTGCAGGTCGCCGTGAGCACCGGCGGCGACACGGTCACCGCCACGGTGCGCTACACGTCGGTGACGGACGTGGCGATGATCGGACGGCTCGTCGGCGACGTCGCCATGCGGGCGTCGGTGACGATGGCCGTGGAGCCGCCGTAGGACGCGGCGATACCCTCGCGCCGATGCAGCTGGAACGTCGCCAGAGCGTGGTGGGGACGGTGCCGGTCCTCGCGCTCAGCGGCGCGGTCGACCTGTCGACGGTGCCCATGCTGCGCGACGCGCTGCTGCGGCTGGTCGGTGATCACGCCGGTCGCCTCGTGGCCGTCGACCTCGACGGCGTCGAGGTCCTCGACGACAGCGGCCTGGGCGCGCTCCTCGGCGCGGCCGGGCACGCACGCAGTCGCGGCGGGGAGCTGGTGATCGTGACGTCCGACCAGCGCCTGCGCGACCGCTTCGCCGCTCACCGGCCTCGACCGGGCGGTCGACGTCGTCGAGCGCCTGGCCACCGCCCTCACCCGCTGACCAGGACCCATCCGAGGGTTTCGATGCATCGGAGGGTCTCGTGCGGGGACGCCCCGCACGAAACCCTCCGATGGTCGATCAGGACGGGCCGGAGAACTGGCCGTCGAACTTGGAGACCGTGGTCTTCACGATCGCCGGCGCGCTGTCGTTGGCGTAGCGGTTGATCTCGGCGCGGCCGACGACGTGCCAGTGCACCTCGTCCGGACCGTCGGCCAGGCGCAGCGTGCGCTGGCTGGCGTACATCCGGGCGAGCGGCGTCCAGTGCGAGACGCCGGTGGCGCCATGGATCTGGATGGCGTCGTCGATGATGGCGCAGGCGCGGATCGGCACCATCGCCTTGACGGCCGACACCCACACGCGGGCCTCCTGGTTGCCCAGGGTGTCCATCGCCTTGGCGGCCCGCAGCACCATCAGGCGCATGGCCTCGATCTCGATCCGGGCCTTGGCGATGACCTCGGTGTTCTTGCCGAGGCTGGCCAGGGGCTTGCCGAACGCCTCGCGGTTGATGCCGCGGCGGATCATCAGCTCGAGCGCCTTCTCGGCGGCGCCGATCGAACGCATGCAGTGGTGGATGCGGCCCGGTCCGAGGCGGACCTGGCTGATCTCGAAGCCCTTGCCGACGCCGAGCAGCGTGTTCGCCTTGGGCACGCGGACCTTGTCGAACTTGAGGTGCAGGTGGCCGTGCGGGGCGTCGTCCTCACCGAAGACCTGCATCGCGTCGAGCTTGACGATGCCCGGCGTGTCGGCCGGCACGAGGACCTGGGTGTGGCTCGCGTGGGGCGGGCCGTCCCAGCTGGTGCGCAGCATGACGATGTAGATCTTGCAGCGGGGATCGCCGGCGCCCGAGGCGTAGTACTTCTCGCCGGTGATGACCCACTCGTCGCCGTCTTCCTCGGCGAAGCACTCGAGCTGCTTGGCGTCGGAGCTGGCCACGTCGGGCTCGGTCATCACGTAGGCGGAGCGGATCTCGCCGTTGAGCAGCGGCTTCAGCCACTGCTCCTTCTGCTCAGGGGTGCCGACGCGCTCGAGCACCTCCATGTTGCCGGTGTCGGGCGCCGAGCAGTTCAGCGATTCCGACGCCAGCGGGCTCTTGCCGAGCTCGTTGGCGATGTAGGCGTAGTCGAGGTTCGACAGGCCCTCCCCGGTCTCGGCGTTCGGGAGGAAGAAGTTCCACAGGCCGTTGGCCTTGGCCTTCGCCTTCACGCCCTCGAGGAGCTCGAGCTGGCCCTCGCCGTAGCCCCAGTGCTCGGCCCGGCCCTCGCCGAGGCGGTAGTACTCCTCGGTGATCGGGTCGACCTCGTTGGCGATGAACGTCTTCACCGCCTCGTAGAGCGGGACGGCGTGCTCGCTCATCGACAGGTTCATGGCGTCGTCGGTGGCGACACCGGAGTGCATTCCGGGTGCGGGCATGGCTCTCGCTCTCTGTGGCATTCGTGGGGGGAGTTCCCCAGTCTGACGCGTCGGCGGAAGGCGCAGCGACTCGCGTCCCCGCAGGCTGCGGCCACGTACGGTCGCGCACCGTGCAGGAGCTGTTCCACCTCTCGCTCGTCGACGACTGGGCGGCCGCCCAGCTGGTCGGCGAGATCACCGACAGCACTCGCGGCGTGACCCTGGCCGAGGAGGGCTACATCCACTGCTCGTTCGCCGACCAGGTGGCAGGCGTTGCGGGACGGTTCTACGACGACCTCGACACGGTCGTGCTGCTGCGCATCGACCCGGACCTGATCACGAGCCCGATCGTGGTCGAGGACCTCGTCGGCTCCGGCGTCGAGTTCCCCCACGTCTACGGCCCGATCCCGGTCGCCGCCGTCGTCGACGCCCAGGTGGCCGCACCGGATCAGCTCCCGTTCTGAGGCAGCTGAGGGGCGTGGAGCGCCCTTCAGGTGCGTCAGAACGCGTCGTCGGACGTCGTCGGGATCGTCGGGATCGTTCTCGTCGGATTCGGCGTCGGCGGACTCCTGGGCCGTGGTGATCGGCCGGCCGCCGCGGCGGCGGTCGGCCGCCTTGTCCTTGGCCCGCTGCTCCTCCTCCAGCGCCGCCTCCTCGGCGACGAGGCGCTCGAGGCTGGCGAAGCGATCGGGATCGAGGCGACCCTCCTCGATGGCCTCGCGCACCGCGCAGCCGGGCTCCTGGTCGTGCTTGCAATCGCGGAAGCGGCAGTGCTCCATCAGCTCGAAGACGTCGGCGAAGGCCCGCTCGATGCCCTCGCCCGACAGCCACAGGCTCATCGCCCGCACGCCCGGCGTGTCGACGAGCCACCCCTCCCCCGGGAGCGCCAACAGCTGGGCGGCGACGGTGGTGTGACGGCCCCGCTGGTCGCCGATGCGCACCTCGGTGGTGGCCTGCACGCTCGATCCGAGGAGCGCGTTGACGAGCGTCGACTTGCCGGCGCCGCTGGTGCCGAGGAACGCCAAGGTCCGCCCGCCGGCGGCGAAGGCGCGCAGGTCGGCGATGCCGTCGCCGCGGAGGCCGCTCGTCAGGAGCACCGGCGCCACGAGCGCGACCTGCTGCAGCTCGCGGCGGGCCGGCTCGGGGTCGTCGACGAGATCGGCCTTGGTGAGCACGACGACGGGATCGGCGCCGCTGTCGTAGGCCAGCACGAGCTCGCGCTCGAGGCGACGCTGGTTGGGAGGCGAGCCGACCGAGTGGGTGAGGAAGACGACGTCGATGTTGGCGGCCAGCGTGTCGGCGGATGCCCGGGCGCCCTCGAACGAAGCGCGGCGCACGAACGCCGACCGGCGCGGCAGCACCACCTCGACGCGCTCGCCGTCCTCGGAGGGCACGACCCAGTCACCGACGGCGATCTCGGCGCCGATGTTGCGAACTCGGCGGACGTTCGACGGGAGATCGGCGTCGCGACCGCTCAGGACCGTGCTCCAGCCCCGATCGAGCCGAGACACCCGCCCCGGATGCCCGGGTGCGCCGACATCGAGCCACGCCTCCTCGAACCACGCGTCCCATCCGAGCTCGCGCAGCTCCCCGTCCGGGTCAGCGACGCTCATCTGTGCACCGTCACGACAACTCGTCGACGAGGCCCCACGCCAGCGCCGTGGGGGCGTCGATGCGAGCCCCGCTCAGCGCCAGGGCCGCGGTGCGCTGGCGGCCGATGCGGCGGGGGATGCTCGCCGTGCCGCCGGCGCCGGGGACCAACCCGAGACCGAGCTCCGGGAGCACGATCAGGGTGTCGGGCGCGGCGATCACGTGATGGGCCAGCGCGGGGACCTCGATCCCGGCGCCCATGCACGAGCCGTGCAGGTGCACGTGCAACTTGTCGGCGATCAGGTGGGCGAGTCGGGCTGGGCTGCGCGTGAGTCGCGTGACGTGGGCGGTCGCCGGATCCGGGAACGACCCGAACTCGCCGAGGTCACCGCCGCTGCAGAACGACGGGCCGTTGCCGGACAGGTGCACGGCGCGGATCGAATCGTCTGCCGCGGCGAGGATCAACGCTTCGGACAGCGCGTCGCGCAGCGCCATCGTCACTGCGTTGTGGCGACGCGGGCGGTTGAGGACGATGTGCAGCTCGTCGCCCTCACGCGACGTGAGCACGGGTGGCTCCGGATCGGGCGGCAACGCCGGCGTGCCACGCGTCGCCCGCCACGCCGCGAACTCGGCGCCCGCCTGCAAGGTGGAGTACACGGCCGACTCGGCGGCCAGCCCGTCGTCGACGGTGCGCCCGTCGCCGCCCCGCAACAACACGGCGAGCGACACCGCGGCCACCGGGCAGCGCGCCGCCTGCTCGACGATCGCCGGCAGCATCGGGTCGTCCTCGGCGAGCAGCACGTCATACGGCGCCGGGTCGACGGCGGCGACGTCGTCGGCCGATCCGTCGACGAGGCCGACCACGACGACGGGGACCGAGCCCGGCGACCACCCCGCCGGTGGGGACCCCACGGTGGCGTCGACCAGCAGCAACGGGTGGCCCCCGAGCACCGTCGCGGTGTCACCGCTGACCGCGGCGAACAACTCGCCGAGGTCGCCGGGACGGACCGTCGCCGCGCTCGCGGTCACCGCAAGATCACCCCGGCGCGGCTTCGGCCTTGAGCACCCGCCGCAGCAGCTTGCCGGTCTCGTTGTACGGCAGCTCCGTGCGGACGTCCACCATCGCCGGGACCCGCGTCGAGCGGAGGCGGCCACGCACCCACTCGCGCAGCTCCTCGATGTCGACGTCGCCGATCAGCACGACGGACGCCCCGATGTCCTCGCCCCACTCCTGCGACGGGATCGCGTACACCGCGACGTCGCCGACGGCCGGGTGCTCGCGCAGCACGTCCTCGATCTCGCCGGGCGAGATGTTCTCGCCGCCCCGCACGATGACGTCGTCGAGGCGGCCCTCGATGAACAGGAAGCCGCCCTCGTCGAGGAAGCCGCCGTCGCGCGTGGCGAACCAGTCGCCGCCCCCGTCGCGCCCGACGTACTCGCCCGACACCTGCTCGCCGCGGACATAGATCTCGCCGTGCTCGCCGTCCGGGACGGGTTCGCCGAACGGGTCGCGGATCGAGATCTCGACGGACGGTGACGGCTGCCCGACCGAGCCCAACCGACGCCGCACGGCGGGGTCATCGCTGGCCAGCGCCTCGCGGTGGTCGTCCGGGGTGAGGATGGCGATCGTCGAGCTCGTCTCGGTCAGGCCGTAGGCGTTGACGAAGTTGACGTGCGGCATCAGCGCCAGCGCCCGCTCGATCACCTGGACCGGCATCTTGCCGCCGCCGTACGACAGGTGGCGCAGGGCCGGGAGCTCGACGCCGTCGGCCTCCATGACGTCGAGGATCCGCCCGAGCATCGTCGGCACGACCATCGCGTGGGTGATGTCCTCGGCTGATGCCGCGGCCACCCAGGCCTGCGGGTCGAACTGGGGGAGGTAGACGATCCGGCGGCCGACGTACGTCGACGACACGATGGCCGAGATCCCGGCGATGTGGTAGCCGGGCACGGTGACGAGCGTGGCCTCCTCCTCACCGGCGGCGGCGAACTCCAACGTGCCCATCACGTACGACGTCACGTGGCGGTGGCGCAGGACGGCCGCCTTCGGCTCGCCGGTCGTTCCCGACGTGAACAGCATGATGGCGACGTTGTCGGTGTCGAAGTCGGGCACGAAGTCGCTGGCTTCGACCGACCCGAGCTGCTCGGTCTCGATGATCGACAGCCCGCCGACCGACGACACGCGCGACACCATGTCGTGGTCGATCACGCCGGCAGCCGGCGCGGCGCGCTCGGCGATGCGCACCAGATCGGGATCGGCGAGCCGGTAGTTCAGCGGGGTGAAGGCGGCGCCGGCGCGCGCCGCGGCGAACAGCGTCACCGGGACGGCCAGCGAGTTGAGGCCCAACTGCACCGCCCGCTCGCCGACCAGCGAGCCGGCGAGCGCGTCGGCCCGCTCTCGGAGCTCGGCATAGGTGAGGGTGCCGTCGGGGGCGGTGACGGCGCGCCGGTCGCCCAGCGTGTCGGCCGCCATGTCGAGGATCAGTGACAGGTGCATGGCGCGCTCGATCGTAGGCACGTCGGCGAGCTGTGACTGATGTCGCCCGCCACAGGGGGGTATTCCCCCGTGACACACATCGCAACGGTCACGTAGCGTTACCACCCATGTTGGCCCGCCTCGCCCGAACCTGCATTCGCCACAAGTGGATCACGATCGGCGTCTGGCTGGCCCTGCTGGTGGTCATCAATGGCATCAGCGGCGCGATCGGTCCCGACTACAAGACCGACTTCAAGCTGCCCAACAGCGAGACCAAGCAGGTCTTCGACCTGCTCCAGGCGAACTCGCCGAACGACGCCGGCTCCTCGGGCCAGATCGTCATCAAGGCCGACCAGGGCTTCAACAACGACCCGGCGGCCCAAGCGGCGCTGACGCGGCTCACCGACTTCGCCGGCCAGCAACCCGGCGTGACGGTCACGACGCCCGAGCAGAACCCGCAACAGGTCAGCCCCGACGGCAAGATCGCCTTCGCCTCGCTCGGCATCAGCGACCGCAGCTTCACCGACGTGTCCGACCTGGGAACGAAGATCATGGACTTCGGCAAGGAGCAAGCGGCTCCACCGGGCGTCCAGATCGAGTACGGCGGTGATCCGTTCAGCAAGTTCGAACTGCCCGAGAGCGAGATCCTCGGCATCATCGCGGCGGTCATCATCCTGATCCTGGCCTTCGGCTCGGTGCTGGCGATGGGCCTGCCGATCGGCATCGCACTGTTCGGCCTCGGCATCGCCTCGGCGCTCGTCGGCCTGCTCAGCCACGTCATCTCGATGCCCGACTTCACGCTGTCGATGGTCGCCATGATCGGCCTCGGCGTCGGCATCGACTACGCCCTGTTCATCGTCACGAGATACCGCGACGGGCTCAAGCTCGGCCTCAGCGTCGAGGACGCCGTCGCCGAGGCCATCGACACCAGCGGGCGCGCCGTGCTGTTCGCTGGCACGACCGTGATCATCGCCCTGATGGGCCTGTCGCTGATGGGCCTGGCGTTCGTCCAGGGCATCGCCATCGCCTCGTCGGTCGGCGTCCTGCTGATGGTGCTGGCGTCGCTCAGCCTCCTGCCGGCACTGCTCGGCTGGGTCGGCCACCGCATCGACAACACCACCCGCGCCGCCCTGATCGCCGTCGCCATCGCCCTCGTCGGCGCGATCGTCGGCGTGATCGCCGGCGCCAGCGCCGTCCTGATCGGCGGTTTCCTGCTGGCGCTCGTGTTCTTCGCAGTGAGCTTCGCGATCAAGCCGCTGCGCAAGCAGCTGCCGCACCGCGTCGAGCGGGCCAAGGAGAAGCGCTTCTGGTACCGCTGGAGCCGCACGATCCAGCACCGCCCCTGGCCGTTCGCCATCGGCACCGTGGTGCTGCTGCTCCTCCTCACCGTGCCGCTCCTGTCGATCCGCCTGGGCTTCGGCGACAACGGCAACTACCCGGCCGACACGACGGTCCGCAAGGCCTACGACCTGCTGGCGGAGGGCTTCGGCCCCGGCACCAACGGCCCGCTGCTCATCGTCGTGCAGGGTGACACGGCCACAGATCCGGCCGCCCTCGGCCAGTTCGTCGATGCCGTCGGGGCGACCCCCGACGTCGCCGCGGCGTTCCCGGCCGGCGCGCCGCAGGAGAACTTCGCGCTGATCACGGTGTTCCCGAAGAGCGCCCCGCAGGACGCCGCGACCACCGATCTCGTGCACGAGCTGCGCGACAACGTGATCCCGCAGTCCGGTGTCGACGCCAAGGTCGGCGGCCTCACGGCCGGCTCGGTCGACTTCGCCACGTACATCGGCCAGCGCATGCCGATCCTCATCGGCGTCGTGCTGCTGCTCAGCTTCCTGCTGCTGATGGCGGTGTTCCGCAGCGTCCTGGTGCCGCTCAAGGCGGTGATCATGAACCTGCTGTCGGTCGGCGCGGCCTACGGCATCCTCGTCGCCATCTTCCAGTGGGGCTGGGGCATGGGGCTGATCGGCGTCGACAAGGCCGGACCGATCGAGGCCTGGGTGCCGATGTTCCTGTTCGCCATCGTCTTCGGCCTCTCGATGGACTACGAGGTCTTCCTGCTCTCGCGCATCAAGGAGGAGTACGACCGCACCAAGGAGAACGCCACCGCGGTCGCCGACGGCCTGGCCGCCACGGCCCGCGTGATCACCGCCGCCGCGCTGATCATGTTCTGCGTGTTCGCGGCGTTCGCCCTCGGCGACAACCGTCAGCTCAAGCTGTTCGGCCTCGGCCTGGCGATCGCCGTGCTCGTCGACGCCACCCTCGTCCGCATGGTCCTGGTCCCGTCGACGATGGAGCTGCTCGGCGACAAGAACTGGTGGATCCCGAAGTGGCTCAACAAGATCCTGCCGAAGATCTCCGTCGAGGGCGCCCACCACACGGCGCCGATCCCCGCCTCCGAGCTCGAGGACGAGGGCGGCGAGGGCCGGCCCAAGGAGCCCGAGCTCGTCTAGAGGATCACGGCCTCGCGCTCCGGCCGAGCAATTCGGCCGGAGCGCCGCCATGATGCCCTTGACACGGGATCCGTCCATCCCGTAGCGAGAGGGACCTATGGCCAAGCCGTTGGTCGTCGTCGAATCTCCGGCGAAGGCCAAGACGATCTCGAAGTTCCTGGGGAGCACGTACAACGTGCGCGCCTCGGTCGGCCACGTCGCCGACCTCCCGTCGAAGGGCCTGGCCGTTGACGTCGACAACGGCTTCAAGCCGACCTACGAGCTGACCGACCGCGGCAAGCAGGTCATCAAGGACCTCAAGGCGGCCCTGAAGGACGCCAGCGAGCTGTACCTCGCGACGGACGAGGACCGCGAGGGCGAGGCCATCAGCTGGCACCTCCTCGAGCACCTCAAGCCGAAGGTGCCCGTGAAGCGGATGGTGTTCCACGAGATCACCGCCTCGGCCATCGATCACGCCGTCAACAACCCGCGGGGCATCGACTACGGCCTCGTCGATGCCGCCGAGACGCGGCGGATCCTCGATCGGCTGTACGGCTACGAGGTGTCGCCGGTGCTGTGGCGCCGGGTCAACCGCGGCCTCTCCGCCGGCCGGGTGCAGAGCCCGCTGATCCGCCTGATCGTGGAGCGCGAGCGCGAGCGCATCGCCTTCGTCGTCGCCGGCTACTGGGACATCGAGCTGACCACGGCGACGACCCCGTCGTTCACGGCCGACCTCGTCGCCGTCGACGGGGCGCGGGTCGCCACGGGCAAGGACTTCAGCAGCGGCGGCCAGCCGGGCGCCAACGTCGTCGTGCTCGACGAGGCGCGGGCGCGCAGGCTGGCCGACGGCCTGACCGGCGCCGACTTCCGCGTCCGCTCGGTCGAGGAGAAGCCGTACCGCTCGCGGCCGCAGGCGCCGTTCATGACGAGCACGCTGCAGCAAGAGGGCGGCCGCAAGCTGCGGATGTCGTCGTCGCAGGTGATGCGCGTCGCCCAAGGTCTCTACGAGCGCGGCTACATCACGCTACATGCGCACCGACGCGGTGATGCTGTCGGACGACGCCATGCAGGCCGTGCGGCCGCAGATCGCCAGCGACTACGGCGCCCAGTTCCTCTCGCCGCAGCCCAAGCAGTACACGTCGAAGGTGAAGAACGCCCAGGAGGCCCACGAGGCGATCCGCCCGACGACGCCGCTGCGCTCGCCACAGGCCGTGCAGACCGAGCTCAACAGCCAGGAGCTGTCGCTCTACCGGTTGATCTGGCAGCGCACGCTGGCCTCGCAGATGGCCGACGCCGTCGGCACCACGGTGACGGTCCGCCTCGGGGCGCGGACCACCGACGGCACCGACACCGAGTTCTCGGCGTCAGGGACCACGATCACGTTCCCCGGCTACCGCCAGGTGTACGTCGAGTCGCGCGACGAGGACACGTCCGAGGGCGACGAGCGCGAGGCGCTGCTGCCGCCGCTGACCGTCGGCGACGCCGTGGCGATCGACGTCGCTCGAGCCGCAGGGCCACGCGACGTCGCCGCCGGCCCGCTTCACCGAGGCCTCGCTCGTCAAGCGCCTCGAGGAGCTCGGCATCGGCCGCCCGAGCACGTGGTCGAACATCATCCAGACCGTCCAGGACCGCGGCTACATCTGGAAGAAGGGCCAGGCGCTGGTCCCGACGTGGACCGCGTTCGCCGTCGTCAACCTGATGGAGCAGCACTTCGACGAGCTCGTCGACTACGCCTTCACCGCCCACGTCGAGACCGACCTCGACGCCATCGCCGCCGGCGACCGCCAGAAGGACCAGTGGCTGCAGTCCTTCTACTTCGGCGACGACACGCTGCCCGGCCTCAAGCGGCTGGTCGAGGAGAACCTCGACGAGATCGACGCCGCGGTGATCAACACGTTCCCGATGGGCCTCGATCCCGACGGCACCGAGGTCGTCGTGAAGCCGGGCAAGTACGGCCCGTACGTCAAGCGCGGCGACGACACGGCGAGCGTGCCCGAGGAGCTGACGCCCGACGAGCTGACGCTGACCAAGGCGCTCGAGCTGCTCGCCGCCCCGAAGTCCGACGAGCCGATCGGTGAGCTCGACGGGCTGCCGGTGTTCGCCAAGAACGGTCGCTACGGGCCGTACGTGCAGTGGGGCACGCCCGACGAGCCGCCGCCCGGGTTCGAGAAGCCGAAGATGTCGAGCCTGTTCAAGACGATGGTGCTGGAGCGCATCACGCTCGACGAGGCCACGGAGCTGCTGCAGCTGCCGCGGACGCTCGGCGTCGACCCCGCCGACGGCGAGACGATCGCGGCCAACAACGGCCGCTACGGGCCGTACGTCCAGAAGGGCCGCGACTACCGCAACCTGGAGAACGAGGAGCGGCTGCTGACCGTGACCCTCGACGACGCGCTGCAGATCTTCTCGCAGCCCAAGGTGTACCGGCGGGGCGGGCAGAACATGGCGGCCAAGGGGCCGCTGCGCGAGTTCGGCAGCGATCCCGTCTCCGAGCGCCCGGTCGTGGCCCGCGACGGCAAGTTCGGCGTGTACGTCACCGACGGCGAGACCAACGCGTCGATCGGCAAGGGCGACCGCATCGAGGAGATGCTCCCGGAGCGCGCCTTCGAGCTGCTGGCCATCCGCCGCGAGGCCGTCGCCGGCGAAGGGCGGAGCGCCGGCCAAGCGCACGGCGCGCAAGGCGCCGGCCAAGAAGGCCGCCGCCCGCAAGCGCGCCGCGCCCAAGAAGTCCTGAGCGTCCGAGGGTTTGGTGCAGGGCTTCCCCGCACCAAACCCTCCGATGCGGGCAAACCCTCGGATGTGACAGGGGCGGCGTAGTTTGGCGGCGGTGAGCGGTCCGGCATACATGGCGTTGGAGGGGGCCGAGGGCAGCGGCAAGAGCACCCAGGCCGCGCTGCTGGCCGAGGCGCTCGATGCCGTGCTGACCCGCGAGACCGGGGGCACGCCCGTCGGCGCCCGGCTCCGCGAGATCCTCCACGACACCACCGTCACCGACCTCGCCGATCGCGCCGAGGCGTTGATCACCGCCGCCGATCGGGCCCAGCACGTCGTCCACGTCGTGCACCCGGCGCTGGCCGCCGGGCGCGTCGTCGTCAGCGACCGCAGCGTCCACTCGACGCTCGCCTACCAGGGGTACGGCCGGGGCCTCGACCTCGCCGAGCTGCGCCAGATCAACGACTGGGCCATCGACGGCCTGTGGCCCGAGCGGGTGATCCTGCTCGACGTCGCCGACGGCCGTGCTCGCGGCCCGCATCCGCAACCGCGACCTCGACCGCTTCGAGCGGGCCGGTGACGACTTCCACGCCCGCGTCGCCGCCGGCTTCCGTGAGATGGCCGCCGCCGACCCCGCCCGCTGGAGCGTCGTCGACGCCGACGGCGACGTCGCCACGGTGGCCAAGCGGGTGCGCGCCGCCGTACGACGAGTGGGCGTCGGCATGACCAGCGTCTGGGACGACGTCGTCGGGCAGCCGACGGCGATCGCCAACCTGACGGCGGCGGCGGCGGCGCCGGTGCACGCCTACCTGCTGCTCGGGCCGTCCGGCTCGACCAAGCACCAGGCCGCCCGGGCCTTCGCCGCCCTGCTCGCTCGCCGGTGTCGACGACCCCGGAGTCCGAGCCGTCCGCCTGGCGCTGAGCGCCGAGCACCCGGACGTCCACGAGGTCGAGCGAGCCGGACCGGCCATCTCCGCCGACCAGGCCCGCGAGATCGTCCAGCTGACCTCGCGGGCGCCGGTCGAGGGCGCCCGCAAGGTGATCGTGCTCCACGACTTCCACCTGCTCACCGCGGAGGCGGCAGCTCGACTGCTGAAGTCCATCGAGGAGCCGCCACCGTCGACGACGTTCCTGGTGCTCGCCGACTTCGTGCCCCCGGAGCTCGTCACCATCGCGTCGCGGTGCGTGCGGATCGACTTCCGGGCCATCTCCGACGACGTGATGGCGGCCCGCCTGGCCGCCGAGGGCATCCCCGCCGACGTCATCGCGACGACGGTCGCGGCGGCAGGCGGCGACCTGTCCCGCGCCCGCATCCTCGCCGCCGATCCGGCGCTCGTCGCCCGCCGGGAGGCGTTCGCCGCTGCTTCCCTCGCGCATCGACGGCACCGGCCGATCCGTGGTGTCCGCCGTGGACGAGCTGCTGGCCTTGATCGACGACGCGGCGGCGCCCGTCGTCGCCCGCCATGCCGCCGAGATCGCCGAGATCGACGCCCGGGCCGAGCAGTTCGGCGAGCGCGGCAGCGGCCGACGAACGCTCGAGGAACGTCACCGCCGCGAGCTGCGGCGTCACCGGACCGACGAGCTGCGCAGCGGGCTCGGCGTGCTGGCCGGCGCCTATCGCGACCTGCTGGTGGCCGGGGCATCGCACCGGCCGGAGGCCCTCATCGCTGCCGTGACGCGCATCCACGACACCCTCGAGTCGTTCGAGCACAACCCGAACGAACCGTTGATGCTGCAATCACTGATCTGGTCGTTGCCCGCCGCCTGACGTCAGGCGGCGGCCGACCGTTGTCGCCCGATCGCGTCGAGGGCGGCGAGGGCGATGACGGCGACCGCGATGCCGTACACCGATCCACCGACGCCGTAGAGCTCGAACCCGAGGAGCCCGACGATGATGGGGATCGTCGGGCCGACTCGCACGGTGCGGCGGTCGACATAGGGGCGGACCACCAACGCTTCGACGGTCTGCAGGGCCAACAGCACGACCAGCACGATGGTCGCCTTCCACCAGGCGAGGAGACCGAAGGCGAGCAGCAGCGCCGGGAGGCCACCGACGATGACACCGATCAGCGGCAGCACCGTCAGCACCCCGACGACGAAGCCCAGGCTGACGGCGGCTGGCAGGCCGACCGCCCAGCACGTCAGCCCGACGACGACGCCGTTGGCGATCGAGTGCCCGATCGCAGTGAGCAGGTAGCGCCGGCCACGCGTCGCCGCCTCCTGCCCGACGACCTTGATGCGGTCGCGGCGGGGCGGCGTGAACTGCTCGGCGAACCCGTCGAAGTAGCGCCGGCCGTAGGCGAGCAGGAACAGCATCAGGATCCCGGTGACGACGTACGACGGCGCCGTGCCGAGGGCCTTGGAGACGGTGCCCTTGCGGACGCGATCGTCCAGGTCGGCGACGAAGTCGGTGACCCGCTGGCCGAGCCCGACATCGCGCGCCCAGCTGTACTTCTGCTCCAGTGACTGGGCGGCCACCGGCGCGTTCTCCTTGAGCTCGTCGAGTGAACCGAGCAGGTCGTGGGCGATCCCGACGACGAGCGCGGCGATGATCGCGAGCACGGCGAGCAGCACGATGATCACGGCGATCCAACGCGGCACGATGCGGGCCACGGCATCGACGACGGGGTCGATGAGCAGGGCCACGACGCTGCAGGCGACGACCCAGCCCGCCGTGCGGTGGGCCAGCTCGAAGGCCCCGGCGAGGGCGAAGCCGGCGACGACGGCGGCCACCACGAGGGCGGCCGCGCCGGGTGTGAGCCCGGCGCGCAGGATCGTGGCCCGGGTGGTCCGCCCCTGGACACCGGACTGGTCGGCCACCGGACGAGCTTGCCAGGGGCGATTCCAGCCGGCGGTGATGGTGGCGGTCCGCGGACCGCCGGAGCGGAGCTGACATCATCGCCGCGGTGGAGGAGGAGTCGGCACTCCGCATCGATCCCGAGGAGGCGGCCGGGGCCCGGCTGCGCCTGCGCCTCGACTGGCGCACGTTCGTCTGGCTGATGCTGGCCGTGCTCGGGGCGCTGGCCCTGCTGGCGTTCTTCCGCAACACCACGACGATGCTCACCCGCGTCGCCGTCGGGCTGCTCATCGCCCTCGCCCTCGACCCCCTCGTCGACAAGCTCCAGCGACGGTTCTCGATGCGCCGCGGCGTCGCCGTGGTCATCGTCGCCGCCGTCGTCCTCGGCCTCGCCGCGCTGCTCATGCTGGTGCTGGGGCCGCGTGCCGTGGCCGAGGCCCGCAAGTTCTCCGATCAGCTGCCCGAGACCGTCGACGAGCTCGGCCGGCTGCCGCTGGTCGGCGGGTGGGTGCGCGACAACGACGTCGGGCAGAAGGTGCAGGACTGGATCAACGGCCTGCCGACCGAGTTCACCGACGAGCGCGTCGCCGAGCTGGCCAGCACGCTGGTCAGCGGCATCGCCAGCGTGGCCATCGTCGTCGTGCTGGCGATCGCCGTGCTGATCGACGGCGAGAACCTGCTGTCCCGGTTCCGGCGCCTGCTGCCCGAGCCGCGCCAGGAGCAGGCCGACGCGATCGGCGGCATCGCCTACCGCACGCTCGGTCGGTACTTCGGCGGCTCCATCACCGTCGCCATCCTGATGGGCTTCTACGTGCTCACGCTCGGGCTGCTGCTGGGCGTGCCGCTGGCGCCGCTCGCCGCCCTGTGGGCGATGCTCACCGACCTCATCCCGCAGGTCGGCGGCTTCCTCGGCGGCGCCTTCTTCGTGCTGCTGGCCGTCACGCAGGGCGTCGTGCCGGCGCTCATCGCCGGGATCGGCTTCGTGCTCTACATGAACGTCGAGAACCACCTCATCCAGCCGGCCATCGTCGGGCGCTCCGTCGACCTCACGCCACCGACGACGATGGTGGCGGCCTTCGTCGGCGGCGCCATCGCCGGCATCCCCGGCGCCCTCGTGGCAACCCCGCTGGTCGGTGCCGTGAAGGCGATCTACAAGGAGGCTCGTGGCATGGCCGTGCCCGACCCGGAGCCCGCCGGCGGCCTGCTCGGCAAGGCTCGCAAGCTGCTCCACCGCTGATCACGACGACGTGGGCGCCCCAGGGCGTCGTCGCTACACTGCGACACCCGTCGGCCCAGATAGCTCAGTCGGTAGAGCAACGCACTCGTAATGCGTAGGTCGAGAGTTCGATTCTCTCTCTGGGCTCTACAAGGTCCTGTTCGGACGCCCGGGCCCAGTCTCGATCACGCATCGTGCGGATCGCCGGTGCCGGGGGGCTCGGCACGGGCAGTCCGCTGCTCGGCGTGGGCGATGGCGGCGGCCGCGTTGATCAGCCCGATGTGGCTGAACGACTGGGGGAAGTTGCCGAGCAAACCATCATCGTCGGCTTCCTCGCTGAGCAGGCCGACGTCGTTGGCGTGGGCCACTGCTGCCTCGAAGGTGGCGCGAGCCCTGTCGAGCTCGCCGGCCAGGGCCCAGCACTCGGCGAGCCAGAACGAGCAGATCAGGAACGGCGCCTCGTCCCCGTCGAGGCCGTCATCGCCGAGGTAGCGGTACAACAGCCCGTTGGGCGCCACCAGATGGGTGGCGACGGCATCGATCGTCGACCGCATCCTGGCGTCGCGGGCCGGCAGGAAGCCGGTGATCGCCATCAGCAGGACGGCCGCGTCGAGCTCGTCGCCACCCAGGGTCTGCGTGTACGAGCCGAGCTCGTCGTTCCACCCCTCGACCAGGATGTGCTCACGGATCTGCGCAGCGATCCGCCGCCAGTCCTCGAGCCGGGCGTCGGCGCCGAGCTGGTCGGCGAGGCGGATCCCTCGATCGACGGCGACCCAGCACATCAGCGTGGAATGGAGGTGGTGGCGCGCCGCGCCCCGGATCTCCCAGATCCCCTGGTCGGGTTCGGTCCAGATGGTCGCCGCGTGGTCGACGAGCGCGATCAGGAACTGCTTCGTCGTCGGATCGAGACCGCCGAGCTGCTCGCGGTAGCAGTGCACGGCGTCGAGCAGCACGCCGTAGGTGTCGTGCTGGGTCTGCTCCCACGCCGCGTTGCCGATGCGGACGGGACGGCTGGCTCGCCATCCCTCGAGATGCGTCAGCTCGCGCTCGGCGAGGTCGTGCTCGCCGCCGATGCCGTACATGATGTGGACGCCTTCGGGGTGGTCCGGGCTGGTGCCTGCCGCGTCCATCAGGAACGACAGCAGCTGCCCGGCCTCGTCGGGGCACGCCGCCACCCACAGCGCCTGCATCGCCATGCTGGCATCGCGCAGCCACGCGAAGCGGTAGTCCCAGTTCCGGCCGCCGCCCGTCACCTCGGGCAGCGACGTGGTGGGCGCGGCGACGATGGCGCCGGTCGGTCGGTACGTCAGCGCCTGCAGCACGCGCCCGCTGTGGCGGACCGCGTCGCGCCACGGCCCGTCGTAACGCTGGTGCAGACCGGACCACGACCGCCACGCATCCTCGGTCTCGTCGAGCCGTCCGCCGATCTCCCGCTGCGTCCAGGCGTTCGGGATCGGACGTCCCGTCGGCGCGTACTGCAGGGCGAACGCCACCGACTCGCCGGCGACGAGCGCCATGCGCCACACGGCCGTGCCCGCGTCGATGGTCGTCGGTGGCGGACACGACAACACGAGGCGGGCGGCCCCACCACTCGTCACCAGCCCGCCCTCGACGGAGCGCACGCGCGGCATGACGATGCCGTACTCGGGGCGTGGAGCGAACTCCCCGGTGAACGCCATCGTTCCCTCGACGACCGCCACGGTCCGCGCCAGCACGTGCGGCACGTCGGCACCGATGCCGTGGCCCCGCTCGCGGGAGCCGAACAGCAACGCGTCGGTCAGCGTGGCGCGACCCGACGCCGTCTCGACGTCGGTCTGCAGCACCAGCGAGTCATCCCGGTAGCGCCGAGTGACCTCACAGCGATCGGCCGGCCGCAACGACCAGTGCCCGGCCCGGTCGTCGAGCAGCCGTCCGAACACCGCCGGCGAGTCGAACCGCGGCATGCACAGCCAGTCGACCGAACCGTCTCGACTGACGAGCGCAGCGCTGTTGCAGTCCGAGACGAGCGCGTAGTCGGCGAGCGGGCGCCCCGTCATCGCGATGCCTTCATGCATCCGCCGCCGAGCCGGCGCACCGCCGCGTCGGTGCCGTCACGTGTACATCACCATCCACAGTCCCCGCAGCGCCCTGATCGTTACAACCGAGAAGGATGTGGCAAGGGGCACGACGCGCTCCGCAACCGGGTGTGCTACCCATCCGTCATGGAGCTCATCGGTCGCAGGGCACTCGTCACCGGGGCGGGACGCGGCATCGGTCGCGCGACCGCACTCGAGCTGGCTCGACGCGGCGCACAGGTCGTGCTGGTGTCCCGGACGCCTGCGGAGCTGGCGGAGACGGAGGCTCAGGTCCGCGCCGTCGGCGCGGACGCCGCCGTGGTGGTCGCCGATCTCGGCGATCCGAGCCAGCTGGTCGACGTCGTGCGCCGGTCATCGGAAGCGTTCGGCGGCGTCGACATCGTCGTCAACAACGCGGCGATGGTGGCCCCGCTCGGCGCGAGCGTCGAGATCGATGCGGCGACGTGGGCGGCCACGATCGGCGTGAACCTCACCGCGGTGGCGACGATCACGTTCGCGCTCCTCCCGCCGATGCTCGCCGCGGGGTGGGGCCGCATCGTCAACGTGTCGAGCGGCGTCGCGGGCCGCCCCGCCTCGATGGTCGGTGGCAACGCCTACGCGACGTCCAAGGCCGCGCTCGAGGCGCACACGCTCAACCTGGCGGCGGAGCTCGCCGACACGGGCGTCACGGTCAACGTGTTCCGTCCGGGCATCGTCGACACCGAGATGCAGACGTGGATCCGCACGCAGGATCCAGCGCGCATCGGCGCCGGGCTCCACGAGCGCTTCAACTCGTTCCACGAACAGGGGCTGCTGATCAGCCCGGACCAGTCCGCCGGATCGCTCGTCGGCCGGCTCACCGGCTCGGGCACCGGCGAGATCTGGGACGTCACGGACCCGCGCTGAGCGCAGCGAGGCCCGGTCAGCCCGTCGCCAGCCAACCGGCGATCGCGGCGCCGATGGCGTCTGGGCTGTCCTCTTGGAGGAAGTGGTTGCCGGCGACCGTGACCTCGGTCTGGTTCGGCCAGGCGCGACAGAACTCGAGCGGTGCGCCGTTGAGGATGGCACCCGGCTCGGCGACGACGAGGAGCTTGCGGACGTCGCTGCTCGCCAGCCAGTCGGCGTAGGCGGCGACGATCTCGACGACCTCGGCCGGTTCACCGTCGATCGGGATCTGGCGAGGCCACGTCAACGTCGGGCGGCGGGACTCGCCGGGCTGGCGATATGGCCGCCGGTACTCGTCCATCTCGGCGTCGGTCAGCGTGCGGATCACCGAACCCGGGAGCACGGCCTCGACGAACAGGTTCTTCTCGAGCACCATCGCCTCGCCGGCCGGTGATCGGAAGCCCTCGAAGATCTTGCGGGCGGCTGGCGGCCACTCGTCCCAGCGCAGCGGCCGGACGATCGCCTCCATGTAGGCGATCCCGGCGACCGCCTCGCGGTGGCGGTTGGCCCAATCGAAGCCGAGCGCCGAGCCCCAGTCGTGCACGACGAGCGTGACGTCGCCGTCCACGCCGAGCGCCTCGAGCAGCCCGTCGAGGTAGCGGCGGTGCTCGACGAACGTGTAGGACTCCGGGCCGGGGTCGAGCAGTCGTCCGGAGTCGCCCATCCCGACCAGGTCGGGCAGGATGCAGCGGCCGAGCGACGCGACGTGCGGGACGACGTTGCGCCACAGGTACGACGACGTCGGGTTGCCGTGCAGGAACACGATCGGGCGCGCCGACGCCGATCTCGACGTAGGCCATGTCCACGCCGTCGACGTCGACGTGGTGCTTGGTGTACGGGAACTCGGCGCTGGTCGACATCTCGCCTCCTGTGGTCACGGGCCGTTCTCCTGAACAGGTCGCCGCGCAACCTAGCTCTGAAGTGGACTTGACGGTCCACTCCTGCCTCACTCATGGTGGACCGCACGGTCCAACAGGAAGGTGGCAGCTCATGCCCCGACTCGACAATGGCGATCAGTTCCCGGTGCTCGACATCCCAGCGGTGGGCGGCGGGACGATCTCCCTCCCCGGTGACCTGGCCGGGTCGCTCGGCGTCGTGCTCGTCTACCGCGGCTCGTGGTGCCCGTACTGCACCGCCCAGCTGACGGCGTTCGGCCGCGCTTCGGACACGTGGGCCGAGCTGGGCGTGCGCGTCGTCGCCCTCTCGGCCGATGCGGAGCCTGCAGCCACCGCCTTCGTCGACCGGTACAGCCTCCCGTTTCCCGTCGGCTACGGGGTCGACGTCGACAAGGTGGCCGACGCGCTCGGCGCCTACTCGAACCGCGACCCTCGGTACCTGCAGTCGAGCGGCTTCCTGCTCGACCCATCCGGATCGGTGATCCTCGCCAGCTACTCGAGCGGCGCCATCGGCCGGCTGACCGCTGACGACGTCACCGGCCTGTTCCGCTACCTCGCGTCGCAGGAGGAGCCGTAGCCGCAGGCCCGGGCGGCCGAGTCCGGTCAGCGGTCGCCCGGCGCCATGTAGAACCAGATCGGCTGCTTCACGTCGGCGTCGCGCATCGCGGCGCGGGCCTGCAACAGGATCGCTCCGGCCTCGGTCTGGTCGAAGAACCAGCGGGTACCCGACCACGCCGACGGGACGTGATCGGACAGCCCGAGGGCGGCCGTCTCGTAGTAGCCGCGGATGTCCTGGGCGACGCGAGCCGGGATCCCCGGGATGCCGGCCTCCTTCCACGGGACACCCGCGGCGACGCGCACCAGGGCCTCGATCGCGGCCGGGACGCCATCGGCGTCCACCACCCGTCCCGTCCCGGCGCGGTTGCCGTACGCGGCGACGGCGCGTTCGTAGGCGTGGCGCAGACCGCGGGCCTCGTCGACGGCGGGGTGCAGATCCGGATCGTGGCGCGGCGGGAGGGTGCACGCCAGGACCTCGGTGCCGTCGTCGTGGATCGCCTCGGGGAAGACCTCGAACACCGGCCCGGTGGCGCCGAGCAGCGAGAACGCGTGCTGGAGCACCCGGTGCTGGAACGCCGGATCGGACGGCCGGCCGAGCGGACGCCCGAGCGGGAAGTCACACCACAGCCCGCGCGGCGGGGCGGTGTGCTCGATCTGGTTGCGCTGCGAACCGAGGGCGACGGTGGCCAGTCCCTCGGCCTCGAAGACGTGGGCGAGCGTACTCACGGTACGCGTGCACAGCGGTCAAACGGGTGTGAGCAGGACGACGTCGACCCCGTGTTGGCGCAGCATCGCGGCCCCGGCCGGACCACTGTCGTGGCGCACCGCACTGAGGTCGAACTGGTTGCCCGCGTACGACAGGTGGTGGTCGGCGACCGCGCCGATCGTGCCGGCCGCAGCCAGTTCGCGGAGTCGATCGATCGGGAACACGACGTTCATGTCGGCGGCGAAGCCGATCGTGTCGAAGTTCGGGCTCCAGTGCCCGGTCATCAGATCGCCGCGACTGCCGTCGAGGACGCGGAAGCCGGTGTCGCCCGGTCCGAAGTCCTCCTGATCGGCGTGGTGCAGCGAGGCCGTCGTCACGATGGCCACCGTCGCGTCTCGCAATGACGGTGGCACGGTGAACGCGGTGGTCTCGAACACGGGTGTCTCGATGTCCGCCGTCATCGCCTTCACGTCGCGGTCGGCCATGGTTCCCCTTCCCCGGCCGCACACCGGCCCGACGCCGACACTCTCGTGCACCGCAACTGGACCGTCAAGTCCAGTGGACCAGTATCGTGCGGACGTGGCCGAGACGAGCGCGCCGACCCGACTGACGGCCCGCGGCGCGCAGACGCGGGCGCGGATCGTCGACGCGGCGGCGCAGCTGGTCTTCACCGGGGGCGTCTCGGCGACGAGCCTCGACGCCGTGCTGGCGGCGAGCGGGACCAGCAAATCGCAGCTGTACCACTACTTCGCCGACAAGGACGACCTGGTGCTGGCCGTCATCGCCCACCAGACCGAGGCCGTGATGGCCGCCCAGGGCGCCCGGCTCGACGACGTCGACTCGATCGCCGGGCTGCGTCGCTGGCGCGACGTCGTGGTCGAGCTGCAGCGCCGGCGAGGCTGCGTCGGAGGCTGCCCCCTGGGATCGTTGGCCTCCGAGCTCGCCGAATCGTCGCGACCGCGTGACCTGCTCGCCGCATCCTTCACCCGCTGGGAGGCGATGTTCGCCCGCGGGCTGACGGCCATGCGCGAACGCGGCGAGCTACCGCCCGACTCCCGACCGGACGACCTGGCCACCGCGCTGATGGGCGCCCTGCAGGGCGGCCTGCTGCTCGCCCAGACCGCCCGCTCGACCCGTCCGCTCGAGCTGTCGCTGGACCTGGCGATCGATCACATCGCCGCCCTGGCCGGATCGATGTCGCCCCCTCGCCGCCGGCGTCCGCCGCGGTCGTGAAACGACCGCACGGAGCCACTCCGTTCGCTCGCTCGGGGACTCGCTCGGCTCACCCACCTCGTACGGCGCCGGCACCGTACGAGGCGGGTGTGCTGCGGATGCTCAGGAGGCCGCGAGGCCGACCGCGGTCGCCGGCAGCCCGGTGACGAAGCCGCGGTTGATGAGCTGGCCGTCGCGCCCGACCTCGAACACGCCGATCGAGTCGTCACCACCGTTGAGCTGGTACACGAACCGACCGTCATCGGACGCATCGATGTCGATCGGCGTGCGCCCGGCCGTCGCGCTGTGCCCATCAGGGGTGAGGATGTCGACGCGGCCGCGACCGTCGACGGCGAACCCGGTCAGTGACGCGCTCCCGGTGTTCGCGGTGTAGGCGTAGCGACCGGTCGCCACGAGCCAGCACGCCGACGTCTGGAACGTCGCGTCAGGCCCGTCGATGGCGACGACAACGCCGTCGCGTTGGACCGCGTAGCTGGACACCGAGCTGGCGCTGGCCCCGCCGCCGTTGGCGTTGGAGACCAGCAACGCGCCGCTGCGCCCGAACGCGAACCCGAACGGGGTCACGCCCGTCGACGAGTTGACGACCGCCGGCTCTGCCGTGTCATGCCGGACGCGGAACGTGTCGATGCTGTTGGTGTTCTTCTCCGTGACGACGAGCTGGCGGCCGTCCGGCGTGAACGACACCTGCGCTCCGCCGGCGCCCTCCTGCGACAACGGCTGCGTGGATCCTGGCACCGGCTCGAGCCCCGCTCGCCCGATGCGGAACCCGGAGACGTTGTTCGCCGCCCCGCCGTTGAGGACGTAGACGTCGCGGCCGCTGATCGTGGCCGAGATCGGCATGTCGCCGCCGCTGGACTCGGTGTCGACCAGACGGAGCCGGTCACCCACGGAGACGAACAGCGACACCTGGTCCGATCCCGGGTTGACCGTGACCACGACATGGCCGCCGTCGGAGACGGCGACCGACCCCTGCGAACCGAGCCCGGATCCGGTGCCGAGGCCGCCGGTCGGGATCGATCCGGCGGACGTCAGACCGCCGTTGCGGTCGCGGTCGAAGACCAGCAGTGAGTTGCCGGCCGGGTCGTTGCTGATCGCATACACCTGGCCGTCGTGGTGGCGGATGTCGTTGACGGTGTTGCCGGCGGCGTTGGCGGTCGCCGACGCACCGAGTGCGGCGAGGGCCCCGGCGCCGATGCCGATGCTCCTGCGCAGGCGGCGGCGAGTGGTCGAGGTGGGTGTCATGGCGGGTTCCTCCGGACGCCGCCGACGGTCGTCGAGCGGCGAGGTCACCGTGCGCCCGCCGCCTCCGCCACGGAAGCCCGACGACGCATCGTTTCGCGCAACGTGTCCCTCCCGTGTCGCACAGGTGTCGGCAGCTCCGGATCGTCACGAAGCGAGTGCGTGTCCGCACGATCGAGCCGCGTCGGGGCGTGAGGTCGACGGCGCCGGCGAGGTTCGGCGCAATCCCCTACGGGTAGCGGCGCCGAACCAACGGCGCGGGCGAATGACGAATCGAGCACAGGAATGCCACGTCCCACCCCTCCGCGATGTCCTCGAACGAGGATCGCGCCGGTGTCTGTAACGGTTCCGGCACCTACGGAGACATCACCTCGTGAGCGATGTCGTGCAACCAGACCCGCTCCGCCTTCACCGAGCATCGACGACGGCGTCCTGAGCCCATGAACGCACCGGCCATCGTGGTGATCGCCAAGGCTCCCGTACCCGGTCGCGTCAAGACGCGCTGCTGCCCGCCCTGCACCCCCGCGCAGGCGGCTGACCTCGCCGCCGCGTCGCTCGCGGACACGCTCGACGCGGTCGCGGCAAGCGCCGCAACGCGCCGCATCGTCGCCCTCGACGGGTTGCCAGGACCATGGCTCCCGGCGGGCTTCGACGTCGTCCCCCAATGCGGTGGCAGCCTCGGGCCCCGCATCGACCACGCGCTGGAGACGATCGGATCGCCGGTGCTGCTGATCGGGATGGACACCCCACAGGTGACGTCGGTGGGGCTCGACCGGGCCCTGCGTTTGGTGACCGACCGGGAGACCGGGGCCGTCGTCGGACCGGCGCGCGATGGTGGCTTCTGGGCGCTCGGCCTGGCCGCGCCCCTGCCGGACCTCTGCGCGACGGTCCCGATGAGCACGGCCTCCACGGCAGCACGGTTGCGTGACGCGCTGCGCCGACGCGGTGTCCCGTGGCACGAGCTGGAGGCGCTGTTGGACGTCGATGACGTCGAGTCGGCAGCTGCAGTCGCCGCCACCGTGCCGGGGTCGCGCTTCGCCGAGACCTTCGATTCGATCGCCGCGGCCTGGAGTGTGGCCTCGTGAGGCTCGTCGACGACCGGGAGATCTCGGCCTTCGGGCTGCGGCGGCTGATCGACCACGAGGGGGGCTTCACGCTCGACCTCCCGACCGGACGCCGCGTGAGCCAGGGCATCTCGGTGTGCTCACGCCCGTGGCGGTCGCTGCAGTTCCGGCGCGAGGCGTGGGACGACGACCTCGTCGAGGAGTGGCTGGCGACCATCAACGTCAGGGGCCGCCGCACGCGCCACGTCGGCGGATGGCTCGATCAACGCTCCGGCCACGTCTGGCTCGACCTGGTCCGGGTGGTGCCGCCCACCATGCGCCCAGTCGCATGCGGCGTCGCCCGCCTCCTCCGCCAACGCTGCGTGTTCGACCTCGGTCGGCGCGAGCTGGTCACGGTCGGTCGGCAGGCGGCGTGAAGCCGCCGGCCGTCGCCGCCCGGCTGGCGGCGCGCGTCTCCGACTGGCGCGACGAGCGCTTGGGCGAGGCGCGCCACGGTGAGCGGGTGGCCGCCGTGCTCGGCATCGCCCTCGGCGTGTGCTTCACCGTCTGCTTCCTCACCGGGTTGCTCTCGCACCTCATCCAGCACCCGCCCGACTGGTTCGAGTGGCGCTCGCGCCCTGCCGGGCTGTACCGCGTCACGCAGGGCCTCCACGTGGCGACCGGGATCGCCGCCGTGCCGCTGCTCTTCGCCAAGCTCTGGTCGGTCTTCCCCCGCCTGTTCACGTGGCCGCCGGCCCGCGACGTCCTCCATGCGCTGGAACGTCTGAGCCTGCTCCCGCTCGTCGGCGGTGCGGTGTTCATGCTCGTCACCGGCGTCGCCAACATCGACCTGTGGTACCCGTTTCCGTTCTACTTCCCGGCTGCCCACTACGCGGTCGCCTGGATCACGATCGGCGCGCTCGTCGTGCACATCGGCGCCAAGGCGACGATCACCCGCCAGGCGCTGCGCCGGGCCGAGGTGCCGCCGGTCGAGGCGCCGCCGGTCGACGTCAGCGGGCGCCGTCGGTTCCTCGGTCTGGCGATCGGCTCCTCGGTCGGCCTCGTGCTCGTGACCGCCGGCCAGACGTTCCCGCCGCTGCGGCGTCTGGCGGTGCTCGCCCCGCGGCGCGGTGACCTCGGCGTCCAGGGCTTCCCGGTGAACCGCACCGCCGTCGAAGCTCGCATCGAGCCGGCGGCCACGTCGGCGGACTACCGGCTGCGCGTCGAGCAGGGCGGCAAGGTGCTGCGCGAGTTCACCGTCGCCGAGCTGGCGGCGCTGCCGCAACGATCGGCCACGCTGCCGATCGCCTGCGTCGAAGGGTGGAGCGCCAGCCAGCGATGGACCGGCGTGCCCCTGCGCCTCGTGATCGACGCGGCCGGCGTCCAGAGCGCCACCGCCGTCGAGGTGGTGTCGCTCGAGGAGCGCAGCCGCTACCGGACCTCGATGGTGAACGGCTCGGTCCTGGCCGACGACGACACGCTCCTGGCGATGCAGGTGGGCGGCGAGCAGCTGCACCTCGACCACGGGTACCCGGTGCGGCTGATCGCACCGAACCGGCCTGGGGTCCTGCAGACGAAGTGGGTCGGTCGGCTGGTGGTGTCGTGAGCGCACCCAACGACGAGCCTCACCAGACACCTGCGCGCTGGTTCGTCCCGGCGTTGGTCGTCGGCTGGGCGCTCATGGGTGTCGGCGTGTGGAATGCGCTGCAGAACGACGGCGATGCCAACCCGGTCGCGCTGGTGAAGCTCGTCGTCGGGTTCGATCTGGTGCACGACCTCGTGCTGGCCCCGCTGCTGGTCCTCGGTGCCTGGCTCATCACCCGGCTGCTGCCGAAGCCGGCGCGTGGTCCGTGCCGCGTCGCGGGCGCCCTCACGGTGCTCCTGGTGGTGTTCTCGCGCCCGCTCGTCGCCGGATGGGGCCGTCGACCGAGCAACTCGTCCACCCTGCCGCACGACTACGGCCGCACCGTGGTGCTGCTGCTCGTCGCGATCTGGGCGTGCACCGCCGTGTTCATCACGCTCCGCGTGGTGCGGCAGCGGCGAGCTTGAGGCGGCGCCTCACCGGGGCGAGGGAACCGGCGATGACCACGATCGCGGCGAACCCATAGGACACCTGACCGATGCCGACCGCGTGCGGTGATCCGAGGATGACGGCCAGGAAGTACGGGTAGCCGGCGAGGGAGACGGCCACCCACCGCGGTCGACCGGCGAGCGCGGCCAGGGCGAGGACGCTGACCGAGTACCACGGCTGGACGGGTGACGTGATCAGCAGGAGCGTGCCGAACACGGTGACGGCACCGACCGGGAGCCGCGGGCGGCGCACGAGCAGCGCGGCGATCACGGCGCCGAACACCACGAGCGAGGCGACCGCGGCGAGGCTGCCATGGAGGCCGATCGCGCCCGCCAGGAGGAAGCGACCCCCGTCGGCGTAGTCCTCCTCGTTGAGGTACCCGGGCAGGTACCCGACGACCTTGCCGCCGACGGCGATGACGTGCGGGAGGTAGGCGATGACGACCAGCGCGACCGCCGCGGCCGCCGAACGGGCGGCCCGGCGCCACGCCTGCGCCCTCGGCGCGGCGACGAGGGCCACGAGGATGAGCGCGGGGTACAGCTTGACCAGCACGGCGGCCCCGACGAGGAGGCCGACGAGCACATCGCGAGCGACCGTCGAGCGCAGCAGGCGCAGCGGTGTCGGTGGCGCGCGGGCTACGACGAGCGCGGCGAGCATGAGGGCGATGGCGAGGCCGTCCACGTGGCCGTTGTTGACGAGCTCCAGCGCAGCGACCGGGCTCAGCGCGTAGAGGGCCGCCCACCGCTGGTCGCCCCGCCACCGGCGCAGCGCGGCGAGCAGCAGCAGCACCGTCGCCAGATCGACACCCAACCCGGCGACCTGCCACGCCTTGTGGCGGGACTCGATCCCGGCCAACCGGTAGACGCCGGCGAACCACGCCTCGGCGGCGGGCGGGTAGATGGTGGGTTCGGTCGGCCGGTTGATGAGCGTGCAGCCGGGCTGGCGCCGGATCGCCGTGCAACGCAGGTCCGTCGGCCACAGCCAGTCCTCCCGCAGGGCGACGAGCTCGGGCGCGGCCGGCGGATACCGGTAGGGGTCGATGCCGGCCGCCTGGACGCGGCCGTCCCAGCTGTACCGGTAGAGGTCGTCGGACGTGATCGGGCCGCCGGTGAGCGCGCCGATCCGCACCAGCGTGGCCGCGACCAGGATGAGCGGGACCACGAGCCGCCGTGGCAGCCGCCAGACGCTGACGACGGCGATCAGCCACATCACGCTCCACAGGGCCAGCTGCCACAGCAGCGTCCATCCGGCACGCCGGATCGGGGGGCCGGTGGCGATCGTGCTGGCGACGACCACGCTGACCACCGTCGCGGCGGCGAACGCCAGGACGGCGATCCCGATGCGGGCGCGGGCTGCACCCGTCGTGCGGGTCACCGAGCCTCGTGATCGCCCATCGGTGCCATCGCGAACTCGCGCATGCCGTCGGCGAACGAGGTCTCGGCGACGAAGCCGAGCACGTCGGCGGCCCGAGTGGGTGACGCGACGATGTGGCGGACATCGCCCATCCGCCACTCCCCCGTGACGACGGGTCGTGGTGCGTCGACGCCGAACGCGTCGGCGAGGGCTGCGGCCATCTCGCCGACCGTGTGCGGCGTGCCGCTGGCGACGTTGTAGGCACCGGACACATCGGCGGGCGCGGTCAGCGCGAGCACGTTGGCCCGGGCGACGTCGGCGACGTGGACGAAATCCCGGGTCTGGCCGCCGTCCTCGAACACCTGCGGCGCCCGGCCACCGGCGAGGGCGCTGCGGAAGATCGCGGCGACCCCGGCGTACGGGGTGTCACGAGGCATGCCGGGTCCGTAGACGTTGTGGTAGCGGAGCGCCACGACCGTCCCGTCGGACTCGCGCTCCCACGCTCGGCACAGGTGCTCCTGGTGCACCTTCGTCGCCGCGTAGACGTTGCGAGGGTCCATCGGCCGGTCCTCGACCACCGACTCCCACCCGAGCACGGCGCGGCATCCGACGACCCGACACCGCGGCTCGAACCGGCCGGCGGCGAGGTCCTCGGGGTGGCGGGGACCGGGACGGTCGATGCCGTGCACCGGGCACCGGACCACGCCTTCGCCGTAGACGACCATGCTGCTGGCCAGGACCAGACGGCCGCGGAACGACCTCCGCCAGAGCGCCTCGAGGAGCACGGCCGTGCCGAGGTCGTTCGACGAGACGTAGCGGGTGACGTCGGCGAAGTCGACGCCCAGGCCCACCATCGCCGCCTGGTGGCAGACGGCATCGACGCCATCGACGGCGGCTGCCATCACCGCCGGGTCGGCGACATCTCCCCGACGGACGTCGAGCGCCCCGAGGTGCGCCGGAGGCGCCGCTCGATCGAGCACCCGCACGTCGACACCAGCGGCGACCAGCTGGGAGCAGATCTGGGAGCCGATGAACCCGGAGCCACCGGTGACGAGGATCTTCACGCGGCGATGATCGCAGCACCGGGCGACGGTGGAACGGACGTCGCCGGGGGTAGGGAGAGCGCCGTGCCCGACGTGATCGTCCCCGTCCTCGACGAGGCCGCGGCGTTGCCCGCCCTCCTGGCCGCCTTCCCGGAGGGGTACCGAGCAGTGGTGGTCGACAACGGCTCGACCGACGGATCCGGCGCGATCGCCGCTCGCGCCGGGGCGCTCGTGGTCACCGAGCCGCGCCGGGGCTTCGGCGCGGCGTGCTGGGCCGGGCTCGGCGCCGCCGACCCGTCCGACGGCGTGGTGTGCTTCATGGACGGCGACGGATCGATGGACCCGGCCGACCTCCCGCTCGTCGCCGACCCCGTCCTGGCCGGCGACGCCGACCTCGTCCTCGGCGCCCGACAGCCGACGACGCCACGAGCGTGGCCGGTCCACGCACGCGTCGCCAACGTCGTGCTGGCCACGCAGCTGCGTCGGCGCACCGGGGTGCCACTGCGCGACCTCGGGCCGATGCGGGCGGCCCGACGCGGCCCGCTGCTCGCGCTCGGGATGGAGGACCGCCGGTCCGGCTGGCCGTTGGAGATGGTGCTGCGGGCGGCGGCGGCCGGATGGACGATCGCCGAGGTGCCGGTGCCGTACGCGCCACGCATCGGGCGCTCGAAGGTGACCGGGACCGTCCGCGGCACGGTGCGCGCCGTCACCGACATGCGCGCCGTCATGCGACAGCTCCCGTCGACGCGGTGAACGATGCGGTCAACTGGTGATGTCCTTGGTCGAGAAGTTGGCCCACGCCAGGCCGAGGAACACGACGATGTAGACGGCCTGCAGGCCGAAGCCGCGGGCCACGTCGTTCCAGTAGAGCGGGTCCCGGAACAGGTCGACGAACGACAGCCAGTAGTGGGTCGGCAGGTACGGGCGGATCAGCCGGCTGGCGTCGAGCAGGTCGAGCACCTGCGACGTGACGAACGTGGCCAGGGCGGCGAGGGCGGCGGCCAGCGACGAGTCGGTCGCGGTCGACGCGAACACGGCGATCGGCGGCCAGCCCCAGCATCGACACCGCGACGTAGATGATCGTGAGCCGGTGCGCAGGAAGGTGTCGGTGACGGTCAGCGTCGAGCCCGAGACCGACGCCGACAGCGGCTTGATGCCGAAGAGCGTCGCCCCGGCGACGTAGCCGACGGCGGCGACGATGATGCACGGCGAGCAGCACGAACACGAAGACGGCGAGGAGCTTGGCGACCAGCAGCCGGGTGCGGGGCACGGGCCGGATCAGCAGGTAGCGCAGCGTCCCCGCCGACGCCTCGCCGGCGACGGTGTCGCCGGCGATCACCGCCGTGGCGACCGGCAGGAAGATGGGCAGGATCAGGGCGAGGGCGGCCGCCGGGAACAGGAGCTCCGTTGTTGAGCACCTCGGACAGCAGCGCCGGGCCGTCGCCGGGGCGGGGGCCGACGCCCGTCGACGTCGAGGAAGATCGCCACGAGGACGGGCAGCCCGGCCAGGAGGGCGATGGTGATCCACGTCCGCGGTCGGCGTCAGCAGCTTGGACAGCTCAAGGGCGAGCATCGCCACTGCCTCCGGTCAGGTGCAGGAAGGCGTCCTCGAGGGTGCGACGCTCGACCACGAGCTCCCGCACGGCCACGCCGGCGCCGACCAGCTCGCGGTTGAGCACGTTCGGGCGCCACCCCGTCGAGCTCGAACGTGAGCCGATCGCCGGCTCGCGGGCACGAGAGTCTGCCCGACCACCCGCGCCAGCACCTCGACCGCCGCATCGGGGTCGGGGGTGTCGAGCACCACCCGGCCGGTCGGCGCCAGCAGGCGGTCGACACGGTCCTGGGCGACGAGTCGGCCGCCCGACATCATCGCGGCGCGCGTGCAGATCATCTCGACCTCGCCGAGCAGGTGGCTGGACAGGAACACGGTGGTCCCCTGGTCGACGAGCTCGGCGAACAGCGAGCGGATCTCCCGGATGCCCTGGGGGTCGAGGCCGTTCGTCGGCTCGTCGAGCACCAGCAGCTTCGGCGCGACGCAGGAGCGCGGCGGCGAGCCCGAGGCGCTGGCGCATCCCCATCGAGTAGGCCTGCACCGGTCGCCGGTCGATGCCGCCGAGGCCGACGCGCTCGAGCACCTCGCCGATGCGCCGCTTGCGGGTCGAGCGCGGCCCACCCCGACCAGCGGCGTCGAACATGGTGAGGTTCCGGCGTCCCGACAGCGATGGGTAGAAGCCCGGGCCCTCGACCATGGCGCCGACCTCGTGCGAGCGCGCCGAGGTGCGCCGGGCACCCGCTGCCCGAGCACCTCGATCGTGCCGGCGGTGGCGAACACGAGCCCGAGCACCATCCTGATGGTCGTCGACTTGCCCGATCCGTTGGGGCCGAGGAACCCGTAGAGGTCGCCCTCGTGGACCTCGAGATCGACGGCGTCCACGGCGAGCAGCCTGCCGTAGCGCTTGGTGAGGCCCGCCGTGAGGATGACCTCGGTCATGCGGCGGCCCCGGCGAGGACGGCGGCCAGGCGGTCGAGCTCGGCGACGCTGACCGGCCCGGCGATGACGTACGACGTCGGGCCCGCGGTGATGCCCATCACGTTGACGAGCGGGGTCCGCACGACGCGCCCGATGCCGCCCCACGGCCGCTCGGACGAGGCGATGGTCGACGGGATGGCCCGCTCCAGCAGCCCGGCCGGCAGCGCCAGCACGGCCACGAGCCCGAAGCCCTCTCCGTAGGTGGCCACCGAGCCGGCCGACGCCGGTCCCCGCCGGAGGCCTCCGATCTCGGTCGGCAGCGCGTCTGTGGGGAAGCGCAGGGCCCCTTGCACGAAGTCGTCCTGGCGGCGCCGACGCTCGACGCCGGGCCCGGGGGCGAACGTGACGGCCGCGGTCGAGACCGGTGCCAGCGACACATCGAGGAACTGCGAGGACAGCACCGTGCGCCGCGTGGACTTGGCCACGACCGCCACCCGCAGGGCGACGCCGGTGTCGGGGTCGGCCCAGATGTCGATGTGGTCGACCGTGCTGACGTCGAGGCCGGGGACGACCCGCACCCCGGGGACCGCTCGGCCGGCCACCCGTGTCGGTTCGAGGGGACGGAGCTCTGCCGCGGTGGCCGCGCCGAGCACGCGGCGGGCCAGCGCCGGCGGGAGCAGGTCGACGGCGCGGGGCAAGCGCACCACGTCGTCGTCATCGCGCGTCCGAGTGACGACACGGCGCTCCGAGTCCCACTCCAGCAGGCCGCGCCCGGTGGCGTAGGTGTCGTGCTCGCCGGTGCGGGTGAGCTGATCGACCCGCCACGAGTCTGGACCCGCGACCCACGCCCGCAGGCGTGCCGTGCCGCCGAGCAGCTCGACGGCCGTCTCGGCGCCCGGGATGTCCGGCAGCAGGACACCGCCCCGGGCCTCGACGCTCCCCGAGTAGGGACGCCCGCCCGACGCCGAGATGCGGGCGGCGAGCTCCGCCGGCTCCACGTCGGCGGCATCGATCGGCAATCGCTGCACCAACGACGGGATGGAGACCAACACCGCAACCGCGGCCAACATCACCCACCACCGCCACGCACGTCGGAGCCGGCCCATGGTGCCCCCGCCCCCACCACGGCCGTCGGGCGCCGCATGCCCCAGCGATCCGGTGCGCATCCTCCATCACCCTGGCACGTGGAAGCCGGAGGCGGAGGTCGGTCGGTCGTCGTGATCGACAACGTTCCGCGGCGTGTTGATCGAGCACGCGTCTCGACGGACGGTTCCTCGGTCGCTTTGTCTGAGGTTCGCCGCTGGGACGAGTTCGGATCCGCTCAGCGGGTCGCACGGGCCGTCGTGGGAGTCACGCTCCCGATGACCCACCGATCAACGAGCTCATCCGGCGAGTTGTGGATAGAGGGCGACGAGGTCGCCCGACAGCGCACTGCGGACGTGGCGGCTGATGTCGTCGGCCAGCACTTCATGTGCGCCTGCCTCCACGCCGTCGAGGGTCTGATCGGCGACGGCGATGGGATCCGACTTGGGAGCGGTGATGCTGGCGGCCATGTCGGTGTCCATGTAGCCCACGTAGAGGCCGAGGACCTGGGTGTGCTGAGCGGCCAGCTCTTGGCGCATCGAGTTGGTGAGCGACCAGCCGGCTGCCTTGGACGCGCAGTAGATGGCGGTCGCCGGCATGCTGAACCAGGACAGGACGGAGAGCACGTTGACGATGGCGCCACCGCCGTTGGCGGCGAGCGCCGGTGCGAACGCGTGGCTGAGGGCGAGCGGGCCGTAGACGTTCGTCTCGAACTCGCGTCGTGCCGCGTCGAGTGCGTCGTCGGCGAGGGCGGCGGTGCCGGTGCCGATGCCGGCGTTGTTGATGAGCAGCGTGACGTCGCCGCAGCTCGCGGCGGCAGCGGCGATGTCGGTCGCCGAGGTGACGTCGAGTTGCACGGGGATGACGCCGTCGTCGGGGAGACGTTGGAGGTCGCGGGCAGCCGGCGTACACCTTGGACGCGCCTCGGTCGAGGAGCGTTCGGCAGAACGCAGCGCCGAGGCCGCGGTTGGCGCCGGTGACGAGGGCGATGGATCCTTCGATCTTCATGCTGGATCTCCTGTTGGGATGGGAGCGACGGTGATCGGCTGGCCGGCGTCGTGGGCTCGGGCGGTGGAGGTGCGCATCGGCAGCACGAGCGCGGACGTGGCCAGTCCACCGACGACGACGAGCCACCAGATCGGGTCGAACCCGTCGATGGCTGCGCCGGTGGCTCCGAGGAACGCGACGGTGAGGGCGACGCCGAACGTGCCGCCGAACTGGCGGACGGCTTGGGCGGCGGCACCGCCGACGCCGGCCCGACCGGGTGGCAGTGCTTGGGCGACGACGCTGGAGAGCTGGGGGAAGACGAGCGCGACGCCGAGGCCGCTGAGCAGCATCGAGGGGAGGAAGTCGCGGGCGTAGTTGACGTCCGGGCCGAGGGTCGCGAGTCGGAGCAGACCACAGCTCGCGAACAGGATGCCGCCGGCGATGAGCAGCGGTCGTTGCCCGATGCGGCCGGCGAGCTTGCCGGCGCGAGGGGCGACGAGGCCGACGACGACCGGGCCGGGGGCGACGCCGAAGCCGGCCTCGAGCACCGACCAGCCCCAGACGTCGGTGAGGAACAGGATCGAGCCGAAGAACAGGGCGGCGAACGCGGTCCCGAAGAGCAGCATGGCGAGGTTGGCCCAGCGGAAGTTGGGGATGCGGAACAGCTCGATGTCGAGGGCCGGCGCCGGCGTGTGGCGCTGGTGGACGACGAACACGGCGAGCACGATGAGCCCGGCGGCGAGGATGCCGAGGGTGCGGGCGCTGAGCCATCCGTGGTCGTCGGTGCCGACCAGGCCGTAGGAGAGCAACCCGGCCGCGGCGGCGATGAGCACGACGCCCACGAGGGAGGGGACCCGAGTGTCCGGGTCGGACGACTCGTGCAGGTCCTTGCGCCCGGCGAGCACGGTGTAGATGCCGACGGGCAGGTTGATGAAGAACGCCCACCGCCATCCGAGGCCCTCGACGATCGCGGCGCCGAGCGTCGGACCGAGGGCGCCGGCGACGGCGCCGGCAGCGCCCCAGATCGCCACGGCCCGTGGCAGCTGATCGTGGGCGAAGGCGTGCATCACGAGCGCCAACGACGCTGGGATCAGCGCGGCCGCGCCGACGGCCTGGACGATCCGGAACACGATCAGCAGCTCGGCGCTCGGCGCGAGGCCGCAGGCCATCGAGGCCACGGTGAACACGATCGACCCGGTCAGGAAGACCTTGCGGTGTCCGATCCGGTCGGCGAGCTTGCCGGCCGGGATGAGCATCGCGGCGAACACGATCGTGTACGCGTTCAGCACCCACGACAGCTCCGCCGCACTCGTGTGCGAGAACGTTGCGGTGATGTCGGGGAAGGCGACGTAGAGGATCGTCGTGTCGAGGAAGGTCGCCAGCACGGCCAACGAGGCGATCGTGAGCGTGCGGCGGGAGTGGTCGTACACGACGCTCAGGTGCCTGCTGCGAGGCGGGTCAGTTGCGTCATAGGACTTACAGTGTCACACTTCAGTCCTGTCACGCAACTCAGGTAGGGTCCCCGTCATGCGCAAGGCGTCGTTCGCCGATCTGCACTGCTCCATCGCCCAGTCGTTGGAGCTCGTCGGCGAGTGGTGGACCTTGCTCATCCTGCGTGATGCGTTCCTCGGCGTGCGCCGCTTCGACGACTTCGTCGAACGCCTGGGGATCTCCCGCAACGTGCTGACGACCCGACTCGAGGGCCTCGTCGCCGCCGGCATCCTCGAACGCCATCCGTACGACGAGCGCCGCGGCCGCTACGACTACGTGCTCACGGACAAGGGGCGAGCCTTGTGGCCCGTCATGACGGCGTTGCGCCAGTGGGGCGACGAGTGGATCTACGGCGAGGGCAACGAACCGCTGCTCATCGAGCATCGCAGTTGCGGCTGCGTCACCACCGGGCAGCATGACGTGCAGCGCATGCGGCGGGCACGCTCGACGCCCGGTCGGTGCGGGCGATCCCCGGGCCTGGCGTTGGCGACGAGGACGTTCGGGAGGTCGGCGTGACATCGCCGCGGTCGGCGGCCACCGATCCTGCCTGACCGGGCGTCAGTCCTGGCGCTCCAGGGCGTGACGGTCCCAGCCGGCGAGGTCGGCCGCCGCCTCGTACGTGGCCTGGAGGAACGACAGCAGCAGCTGGTCGGGGTCGGCCGCGGTGCGCACGGCCTCGTACGGCAGGGTGAACTCGCCGAGCGCGGCGTCGTAGCGAGCGTCGGGAACGTCGATCGCCACCGCCTCGAAGCCCTCGGGTGCCGGGTAGGCGTAGGAGTAGAAGACGCCTTCACCGTCCGGGCCCGGCCAGTACCCGGCGCTGCTGACCTCGTGGGAGTAGGCCTCGTGCATGACGTGGGGGCCGCAGTTCGGCGCCCCGCCGGGATGCGCAGGCGCGGTGCGGCCGGAGAAGCGGGTGACGGCGAGGTCGAGGGCGCCCCAGAAGAGGTGGACCGGGCTGACCTTGCCGACGAAGCGGCTCCGGAACACCGTGAAGACCCGATCCATCTGCACGAGCGCCCGCCAGAAGCGGTTGACCTGCTCGGCGTCGTAGCTGGCGTGCTCGGTGTCGACGTCGAACGGGATGGCCCCCGGGATCTCGACCGGCAGCGGGCCAGATCGCCGTCGCCAGGTCGAGGCCGTCGAGCGTCGACATCACCTCGCGGTAGAAGTCGGCCACCGTTCGTGGCGCGAGGTCGATCGATGACGTCGCGCCGTCAGTGACGGCGATCACCAGTCGGTGGGCGATGAGGTCGAAGTCGATCTGGAACGCACGGTCGCCGTGAGGGATCAGCGACGTGGTCAGCCCCCGCGCCGACACGTACAGCGGGACGTTCCACCAGTGGTTGACCAGTGGGGTCGACGCCATCCGGACCTTGCCGACGATCTGGGTCCACAGCTGCAGCGTGTCGCGCGTCGGCATCCACTCGGCGACCGGAAGTGGGGGCCAGGCGACGGAGGAGCCGGTCGGCGACTGGCCGCTCACGCTTGGACGAAGGCGAGGAGGTCGGCGTTGATCACGTCGGCGTGGGTCGTGCACATCCCGTGCGGATAGCCCGGGTACACCTTCAACGTGCCGTGCTGCAGGAGCGTGATCGTCTTCTCGGCCGAATCGGCGATCGGCACGACCTGATCGTCATCGCCGTGCAGCACCAGCGTCGGCACGTCGATCGCCTCGAGGTCGTCGGTGAAGTCGGTCTCCGAGAACGCCTTGATCCCGTCGTAGTGCGCCTTGACGCCGCCCATCATCCCCTGGCGCCACCAGTTCTGGATGATGCCCTCCGACGCTGTGGCGCCGTCGCGGTTGAAGCCGTAGAAGGGTCCAGCAGCGACATCTCGGTAGAACTGGGCGCGGTTGAAGGCGGTGCCCTCCCGGAACGTGTCGAAGACCTCTCGCGGGAGGCCCTCGGGGTTGGCGTCGGTCTGCAGCATCAGCGGCGGCACGGCGCTGATGAGCACGGCCTTGGCGACGCGCCCGGCGCCGTGTCGGGCGACGTAGCGGGCGACCTCGCCCCCGCCGGTCGAGTGGCCGATGTGCACCGCGTTGCGCAGGTCGAGGTGATCGGCGACCGCCGCCGCGTCGGAGGCGTACGTGTCCATGTCGTGGCCCTCGGCGGTCTGCGTCGAGCGGCCGTGGCCCCGCCGATCGTGGGCGACGACGCGGTAGCCGTGCTGCACGAAGAACATCAGCTGGGCGTCCCAATCGTCAGCGCTCAACGGCCAGCCGTGGTGGAACACGATGGGTTGCCCGTCGCCCCAGTCCTTGAAGAAGATCTCCGTGCCATCCTCGGTGCTCACGTACGGCATCGCTGCGTCCTCTCGTTGGGGTGGCCCGCCGCCGGAGACCCTCCTGGCGGCGCCTGGCCAACGTAGACGCCTCGGCCGCGCAACGCGGAAGGGCCCCGGCACTCGTGTGCCGGGGCCCAGTGCGATGTCGGCGCGAGGTCAGGCGACGTTGTCGCGCACCTTTCGCGACGGCAGGTGGACGGCGATCGCCGAGATGATCAGCGCAGCCGGGATCACATGGGTGATCTCGAGGATCACCTTGGTGGCGGTCGTTGCCGTGGTCGTTGCCGGGAAGGCGAACGACACGGCCGTCAGCACCATGGCCGTGATGACGAAGGCGAGCCGCGGTCGTCCGGCCCAGCGGGCGAGCGCAGTTGCCAGCAGCAGGCCGACGAACGTCGAGCCGACGATGACCATGCCGTAGCCCATGAGCGGGATCTGCTCCGGTTGCTTGGTGCTGTTCTCCGCGACCTCCATCGGGACGCCGGCGCCCTTGGCGATGGCGACGACGATGATCACGACGAGGGACGAGACGAGCGCAGCGACGGCGCCGACTGCCCACATGCGCCGGTAGCCGTGCGTGGCGGCGGCGCCCGTGGCAGCGATGGTGGTGGCGGGGGTGAAGGCGGTTGCGGTCATGGCTGGTTCTCCTGACGAGTTCGATGTCGGTCGTTGCTAGAGACCGGTGGTGCGTCGTGAACTCATCGGCGCAGGAACATGCGCCGCCGTCGGAGCGGGTCAGGGGTCGAGGGCGCTCGGCAGGGCGTCGAGGATGCGTTGGGAGCGTTGCGCGACCATGTCGGCGATCATCCCGTCGGTGAGGATGTGGAGGCGCTCAGCGGTGATCGCGTCGAGGACCATCTGGCCGACGACGTTCGGTGGGGTGCCGGCGGCCAGCCAGTCGTGGGCCCTCGCCATGGCTTCCCTGACTGCGTCGGACGCGACGTCGCCGGCCGGGCGCAGGTCGGCGGTGTTCTTGACGATGTCGGTCGCCACCGGTCCGGGGCACAGCACGCTGACGCCGATGCGGTAGCGGGACAGCTCGTCGTGCAGGGCTTCGGAGAGGCCGACGACGCCGAACTTGGATGTGGCGTAGAGGAACCCGGAGGAGGCGTGGACGAGCCCTGCCCCGGACGCGGTGTTCACGATGTAGCCACCGTCACCGCGTTCGATCATGCGCGGGACGAACGTCTGGATGCCGTTGTAGACGCCGTGCAGGTTGATCCCGATCACCCAGTCCCACGTCTCGTAGCTCATGGTTCCCGCCGGCGTGGCCCCGGCGACGCCGGCGTTGTTGAACAGGAGGCTGACCGGTCCGAGCTCGGCTTCGACCCGGTCGGCGACGACGGCGTAGGCGTCGCGGTCGCGGACGTCCAACGTGACGGCCATGGCCGTGGTGGTGGCGGCCAACTCGTGGTGGGCGGCATCGAGGGCGCCGGCGTTGATGTCGGCGATGGCGACCTTCGCGCCTGCGGCGGCGAGGGCCCGGGCGATGCCGAGACCGATGCCTTGCGCACCGCCGGTGATGAACGCGGTGCGGCCGGCGATGTCCTCGAGGTTCACGACGTGGCTCCTGTCGTGGTCAGCGCACGGCGCCGAGCGTGTCGGCTGTGGTGTGCATCGGACGGCAATGATGCCGCTTGCGATCAGGTGATCCGGGCGCGGCGGCGGCGTGGTCGGCGCCCACCTCGCGCCGTCGACGTCGGGACCCGGCTCGCCGCCTGGCGACCGGTACGGGCGCCTGAAAAAACTGCGTGTGAGGCGTGGGCCGGCGGGTAGGGGCACGGCTCTTTCTGGATCGGCGGCGATGGCCCGGCGATCCCGTCGGCGTCGCCCCAGACGTCATCCACGCACGGTCGGCGCCTCGGGTGGCGGTCCAGGTCGGTCTCGGCCGGATCAACGTCGCCGTGCACGACGCGGCGGCGGCGGCTCCGGTGCCGCGACCTTCGGGCACTGCGACCGGAGGGTTCGGCCTGCACCTCGTGGCCGGTGTCGCGACCAGGTGGGGATGGGCGCCGACCGCGCGCGGCAAGTGCGTCTGGGCCGAGATCGCCGCCCCGCGCTGGCCCGACCGCCGGCCGGCGTGAGCCCGGCCGCGACCGGCGAGGTCTTCCTGTCGAAGTCGCGTCCCCGCTGGACAACCGACCCGTCCGGCACTACTGTCGAACTCATGTCGAGGTCTTGTCTCACTTCTGGTGGCGCCGGCTCCACTGGTGCGACCTTCGCCATCGAATGGACGGCCCGGGCGTCGGCGCGCTTGGCCGGCGAGCTCGATCTGGCCGCCCTGGAAGCGATCCGGCGCGAGCCGATCGAGCGGGACGAGGAGGTCGAGCTGGAGTGCTCGCAGCTCACCTTCATCGACGCCTCCGGACTCCGGCTGCTGCTCGCCGCGGATCGTGGATGCGAGAGCCGCGGCGGCAAGGTGGCGATCGTGAACCCTGCTCAGTGCGTGACGCGGCTGCTGGCCTTGACCGGTCTGGATGACGTGTTGACGGTGCGACGAACGACGTCGAGTCGATGAGCACCCCCGACGACGAGTCGGGCCGCCGACCGATCTACTCGATCGGCGCGGTGGCCACGATGCTGGGCGTCGAGACGGCGACGTTGCGGGCGTGGGAGGAGCGGTACGGCGTCGTGGTCCCGACCCGCAGCAGGGGGGCGCAACGGATCTACACGCGAGACGAGCTGGAGCGGCTGCGGTTCCTCGTCGACGCAGTGGAGGCCGGCGACACGCCGGCCGACGCCCATCGGGTGTTGGCGGAGCGCCTGCGCGAGCAGGGCGCGCTCAGCGGTCCCGATCCGGACGGCGCAACGGTCGTGGTCATGCTGGCCGAGCGCGACCGCTACGCCGCGGAGCTGTTCGAGTACTTCCTGCGGACGGAGGGCTACGACGTGTGCCTGGCGCTCGACCCGCTGCAGGCCGAGCAGCTGTTCGACGATCGCCGACCCGACCTGTCGATCGTCGACCTGATGATCACTGGGGGCGGCCTCGAGCTGTGCGCCCGGCTCGCCCACGGCAGCGCACCGGTGCTGGCCATGTCCGCCCTCGACCTCGCCGACGAATCGCTGTCGGCAGGGGCCAGCGTGTTCTTGACGAAGCCCGTCGTCCCGCTGCAGTTCGTCTCGACGGTGCGTGACCTCCTGGGCTCGAGCGCGCTGGCCCGACGGGCCGGCGCCCACGTCTCGTGATGGAACGGCTGTCCACCGGCAACAGCCGGCTCGACGAGGTGCTCTGCGGTGGGCTCGTCCTCGATGCGATCACCCTGGTGGCCGGCGCTCCCGGGACCGGCAAGACGATCCTCGCCGAGCAATGCCTGTTCACGAACGCGACCCCCGAACGGCCCGGCCTGTACCTCTCGACGGTGTCCGAACCGTTCGACAAGCTGCTGCGCTACGGACAGTCGCTCGAGTTCTTCGACCCGGCGCAGCTCAACCGCTCGGTCTTCTACGACGACCTCGGCGACGCCGTGCATCGCGACGGGCTGACCGGCGTCCTCGAGCGGATCGATGCGTTGATCAAGCTGCACCAGCCGGCGATCATCGTCATCGACAGCTTCAAGGCCCTCCGCTCGTTCGCCACCGACCCCGCCGAGTTCCGCCGGTTCCTCCACGACCTCGCCGGACGACTCACCGCGCTCGCCATCTCGTCGCTCTGGGTCGGTGAGTACGAGGCGGGCGAGTCGACGGACTCCCCGAGTTCGCGGTGGCCGACGCCGTCATCGGGCTCGAGACCAAGCGCACCGCCGAGCGATCGATCCGCTACCTCAGCGTGCGCAAGCTGCGGGGCAGCGACTTCCTGTCCGGTGACCACGTCTACCGGATCACGCCTGGTGGACTCACGGTCTTCCCGCGGATGGCCGATGTGCTGCACACGTTCGAGGATCCCGTCCCGGATGGCGGGCGCTTGTCGACCGGCATCGCGGCGCTCGACGCGGCGCTCGAGGACGGGTACTGGCCAGGGTCAACCACGCTGGTCGCAGGACCGTCAGGCGCCGGCAAGACGTTGATGGGCCTGCACTTCGTGTTCGCCGGCGCCGAGCGGGGAGAACCGGGGATCTACGCCACCCTGCAGGAGAACCGGACGCAGCTGGCCCGAGTCCTGGGACGGTTCGGCTGGAGCGCCGACGACCCGAACGTGACGATCATGGCCCGCTCGCCCGTCCACATCTACATCGACGAGCTCATCTACGAGATCCTCGACCAGATCGAGGTGCACGGGGCCCGCCGGGTCGTCATCGACAGCCTCAACGACCTCATCGTCGCGGCGCCGGACCCGATGCGCCTCCGCGAGCTCCTGTACTCGTTCGTGCAACGTTGCGCCGGGCTCGGCGTGAGCGTGATGTTCACGTTCGAAACGATGGAGCTGTTCCGCATCACGCGGCTGAGCGAGCTGGGCATGTCGCACATCGCCGACAACGTGATCCTGCTCCAGCACGTCCAGGACGGATCGCAGATGCGACGCGCCCTGAGCGTCCTGAAGTCTCGGGGATCGGTGAACTCCGCCGTGATCAGCGAGTTCAAGATCTCCGTCGACGGCATCACGTTGGGCGAGCCGATCGACCTCCGCGCCCTCTGGGGCTGAGCCGTCCATCGGCGGCGGGCGCGAGACGAGAGGCTGTCGGGGTGGTGACCACGCTCTACCTCGTTCGCCATGGAGAGGCGGCCGCCTCCGAGGAGGACGATCCAGGTCTGAGCGAACACGGACGGCGTCAGGCGGCAGCCGTCGCGACACGCCTCGCCCCCGCCGCTTCCGACGCGCTCGTGCACAGTCCCAAGCGCCGGGCCCGCGAGACCGCCGAGATCATCGGCGCCCACCTCCCCCATGTCCCGATCGAGTCGAGCGAGTTCGCCGATGACCGCACCCCGTTCCCCACCGATCGTTCCACGGTGCCCACTCGCTTCTGGTCGTTCCTCAGCGCGGTGCCGGCCGCCGAACGCGATCCCGACGGGCGCCAGCTGGACGCAGCAGTCGACCAACTCGGTGCCGTCGGACCAGGCGACCGCGCGTTGATCGTCGTCACCCACGCGTTCGTGATCGGCTGGTTCGTGCGACGAGCGCTGGACGCCCCGACGTGGCGATGGCTCGGCCTCAACCACCTCAACGGTGCGCTGACGACGATCGAGTACACGTCCAACGGCTCGCGAGTCGTTGCGTTCAACGACAGCGGACACCTCCCGCCCGGGACGGGTCAGATGTAGCCGAGGCGGTCTGGGTTCACGACGACGCGGCGCCGGTTGCCTCCCGCGACGTCCGTAGGTCGGCGCCGAACCCGGCGGCGACCGACCCGAGGTCGCTCGTCACCGTGATCATCCGGAAGCCCTGCTCGCCGCGCTTGGCACTGAGCGCCGCGGAGCTGTGCACCCCGGCGATCACGTCATGGGCCACGCAGCTGGCGACGACCTTGGCGATCGCCGCGTTCCACTCGTCGTCGGACTGGTCCATGCCCGGGCGCAGCCCGTACGTGATCGACAGGTCGGCAGGCCCGACGTACACCGCGCTGATCCCGGCCACCGCGAGGATGTCGTCGATCTGCTCGACGGCCTCGCGGGTCTCGATCATCGGGATGCACACCACGTCCTCGTTGGCCGCATCGATCCCCGGGAAGCCGCCTCGCGCCCCGTGCGCGATCGGCCCGAAGCTGCGCGTGCCGGCGGGCCAGTAGTGGCACGCACTCGCGGCCCGCTGCGCTTCCGCCACCGAGTTGACCATCGGGATGATCACCCCGGCGGCGCCGGCGTCGAGGGCGCGGCCGATGATCCCCGGCTCGTTCCACGGCACGCGCACCAACGGCGTGACGCCACTGCCGGCCATCGCCGCCAGGGCGTTGGCCATGCCGTCGTAGTCGTTCAACCCGTGCTGCAGGTCGATGCACACGTAGTCGAACCCGAGGCTGGCCGCGGTCTCGGCGACGATCGGATCGCGCAGGGAGATCCACGCTCCGAGCGCCGCGCCACCGGCGGCCCATCGCGCACGTAGCTGGTTGGCCATGTCGTCTTCCCCTTGTGTCGGCGTCGAGGCGGAGTCTGCCAGGGCGCGCCCGTGGGCCTCATGCCGGACCGACAGACGCCACCCATCGCTACGCTGGCCCGGCGCGAGGAGGGGGCACCGTGGGCGTCAGAGGCGTGTCGCATGTGGCAGTCGGCGTGAGCGACATGGACCGCGCGCTCGTCTTCTACCGGGACATCATCGGTCTCCACGTCACGCTCGACACCGTGGAGGGTGGCGCCGCAGCGAGGCCTCGTGGGGGCCAACCGCAGGCGGGCCGTCTACCTGCGGTCGGTCGAGGGCCCCGACGAGTTCTTCGTCGTGCTCGATCAGCAGCTCGATCGAGAGCCGTTCGGATCGCCCCCGCGACTCCTGCAGCTCGGCACCCATCACTTCGCGTTCTGGGTCGACGACGTGCCGGAGCTGTTCGCGCGCCTGATCGAGCACGGGTTCCGGCCCGTCATCCCACCGACCGAGACCGACGCCGTGGCCTACGGCGAGCCGGCGGGCAGCGGCCGCGTCCTCACGGCCATCGTGAAGGACCAGGACGGCAACCCGGTCCAGCTCGATCAGCGGCTCTGACCACGCGTCGGCGCCGCTCCGCTCCGATGGTCAGCCGGACGAACGTGAGGTGCTCGTGTGCCGGATCCACCGCGGCGGCGGCGCACCACGTCCACACCAGGTCGCGCGCCGCGGCGTAGCTCCCGTCGACCACCCACCCGTCGGCCTCCAGCTCCCCGCGAACACGTGACCGGAACTCCTCAATTGGGCTGTTGCCCCGCTGGGGTTGGAAGAGCCCTGGACGACCGGGGGGCCGGGTTTCGCTCCGGGTCTGGCTCGGTGCTGCGACCCCTGTTCGCTCCGTGTCACCGCATGTGTCCCCGGGGACGTATGCGGTGACACAGAACGGGCTCACGGTTCGCCGACGTCGTTTCGGTCGCGGTCTTCCGTCGAAACGAGCCACCTGACGCGACCAAAGCAGCGTCCCAACCGACGCAGCCCACTCTGTGTCACCGCACACGTCGTCGACGACGTATGCGGTGACCGGAACTCCTCGACCGGGAGCTCCGTCCAGCCCGGTTGGTGCAAGATCGCGTCGAGCTCCACGTGGGCCGCCGCGAGCCGTCGAGACAACGTCGTCGTGCCGGCGCCAGAGCTGCCGACCACCGAGACCCGTCGCGTCGCACCAGCGTCGCACCAGCCGCAGGTGCTCGACAGCTGACCGTCGGATTGGGCCGGAGTAAGCGCTTGTCACCCCCGGACCCAGGTGTCACGCTCCCGTCGTGGCGATCGCATATGCCGACGTGTCGTCGGCCGAGCACCAGGCGCGGTTCGACGAGCTCGGCCCCCAGGGATGGCGCGTGATCGCGCTGAGCGTCTCGGGTGACCTGGCGTCGCCGCGGTACACCGCGACCTGGATGCAGCGGCCGGGACCGGCGTGGCGGGGTGTGCACGACGTGCCGGACGATCGGTACCAGGAGACCGTGACGGCGATGGGCGCGGAGGGCCTCACGCCGGTGCTGGTGTCGGCATCCGGGTTGCCGGGCTCGATCGTGTTCGCCGCCACGTTCCAGGCCGGCGAGCCACCCTGGTTCGCCCGCCACGGGCTGCGCTGGGGCGCCCTGACCGATCCGTCGACGATCAACAACGCCATGGGCCGGGCCTACGACGAAGGCTTCATCGCCCGGTCGGTGACGACGTACGGCGACCCGGCCGACCCGCGCTTCGCCGGTGTGTGGACGCGCAACACCGGTCGTGGCTGGGCGTGGCACTGGGGCGACCTCGACTACTACCAGCGCACGTTCGATGCCCTGAAGGACGCCGGCTGCCACCCGAGCCAGGTCGCCGTCGCGCCCGGCATGCGCCTCGGTGTGTTCACCGACGACCACATCGGGCGCTGGTGGTCGAACCACGACATGTCGGCCCTGGACTACACCGCCGCCGTCGCCGCGGCGGTCGACGGCCTCTCCCCGATCGCCGTGCAGACGACCGGCGGGCGCTACGCGGCGACGTTCGCCGCCACTGACATCCCGATGCCGAAGAGCTGGCGGGTGGACGGCCCACCGATCCCCGCCGCGCCCGTGCTCGACGGGCTGTTCGCCGGCGTGATGCAGGAGTTCGGCATCCGTGCCGGCTCGGTCGCCGTCGCCAAGGGAGGGACCACCTTCCTCAAGCGGGCGTACACGTGGGCCGAGGACGACTGGCCGACGACGATGACGACGACCAGGTTCCGCATCGCCAGCGTCAGCAAGACGTTCACCGCGGCGGCGATCCAGGCCCTCGCCGACGACCACGCGTTCTCGCTCGACGACAAGGTGTTCGCGTACCTCCGGCTGACGTCCAACGTGCCCCACGACCCGCGAGCCGACGCCATCACGATCCGCCAGTGCGCGACCAGCCGCAGCGGGCTGCCGCACGACTTCGAGGGCGACGTCACGTTCCGCGACATCTCGCTCGGGCTCGGCCGCCAGGCGACGATCCGCGACCTCGCCGCGCACATCTACACGGTCCCGCTCTCGTTCGCGCCCGGCGGAACGCCGCCACCGAACTCCGACGACGGCTACTCCAACTCGGCGTTCCACCTCCTCGGCGCCGTCATCGAGCAGGCCAGCGGGATGGCCCTCGTCGACTACGTCAACCAGCGCCTCGCCCTCCCCCTCGGGATCCACGACCTGGCGGCGGGGCGGACGGCCGTCGACGGGCGGCTGCCGGGCGAGGTCGTCGGCTACGACGACCCCAGCGTCGGCACCTCGCAGCTCGACCTCACACCGGGCGCGGTGGCGGCCGGCGTGTACGGCGGGCGCATCCTGCTCGACTCGGCGCCCGGTACCGGCGGGCTCGTCACCACGCCCGCCAGCATCGCCCGCTTCATCGGCACCCACGCCGCATGGGACATCGGGCCACGGCTCAACTCGACCCGCTACGGCACGTTCGTCGGCACGAGCGCGTCGGCGACCACCAACGGGGACTGGGACTTCTCGTTCGCCACCAACCGCGAGATCGCCAACCCGATCAAGGACCGCCTGACCGATGGCATCAAGCAGTACCTCGCCAGCCACGGCGGCGAGCTGCGGCCCTTCGACGCCGACGAGCACTTCCCGATCCGCGGCGTCCTGCTGGTCGGCGGGTTCCGGACCCAGGGCGAGCTCAACACGATGACCCACGACGACATGCGCAACACGCTCATCGTCGAGCTGACCAACCACAGCAACCAGCGCGACTACCAGGCCTTCGACAACCTCACGCTCGCCGGCATGGGTGCCGCCATGGTGTACCTCCGCGTCACGGGCAGCCGCGACGACGCCACGCTGCGCACGATGAGCGCCGACGACCACCGCAACACCGTCATCGTCGAGCTCGACGCCCAGACCGGGCAGGGACGGGCCCTGCAGGCCTTCTCCACGCTCGACCTCGCCCTCATCGCGCTCGGCAGCGACAAGGCCGTTCGCGGTCAGGTCCCGGGTCTCGTCAGCTCGTGGATCCGAGGCGTCCTCCTCCTCGGCCACTTCCGCACCCAACGCGAGCTCGACGCGATGACCCACGACGACATGCGCAACACGCTCATCGTCGAGCTCACCAACCGCACCAACCAGACCAACTACCAGTCCTACAACGACGCCCAGCTCGAAGGAGCCGGCGCGGTCCTCGTGACCATGCGCACCGTCGGGATCCGCGACGACGCCACGCTGCGCACCATGAGCGCCGACGACATGCGCAACACCCTGATCGTCGAGCTCGACCAGCAGACGGGCCTCGGCCGCGCCCTCCAAGGCTTCTCCGACCTCGACCTCGTGCGCACCGTGCTCGGCGACCGACCCCCCGTGCACCAGCCCTGACGCACGGCAGGCGCGCCTGCTACGTCCCGGGCGGCTCGTCGGCGACGGTGGCCGCCCGGATGTCGTCGGCGACGCGGTCGGCGTCGTCGAGGCCGATCAACACCGTCTGGTAGCGCTGGCCCGCGAGGGCCAACCTCACCGCCGGCTGGCCGCGACGCACGCACACGTACTGCTTGTCGCCCGTCGCCCGCCACGTGCCGATCAGCCGCTGCGGGCCACCGAGACCTGGTGCACGCAGCCCATGGACCGCCCGTCGACCATCAGGCACGACGGCGACGGAACGGATCGCCACGAGCGGCACCCGCAGGTCCGACAGCAGGCCCCACCACCGCTCGTCGCGTGCGAGGGCGACGACGAGCTCCGCTCCTTCGATCGCCACGGCGGCCACACGTCGATCATGCCAGCGCGAGCGGCGGCGCACGCCCGGCGTCCTACGCTCGGCCGCGTGGCCCCCGTCGACAGCTCCCTGAGCGCCCGCGTCCCGGGCCGGTCCGGGGTGCTGGCGGCCGGCGGGTGGCGGCTGGCGGCGATCGGCGGCGTCGTCGGACCAGCGGCGTTCATCGGGGCGTGGATCGTGGGGTCGGCGACGAAGCCCGGCTACTCGGCGGTCGACGACGCGATCAGTCGGCTGGCCGCGGACGGTGCGGACACCCAGACGCTCATGACGGCCGGGTTCGTCGCCTTCGGGATCGGCGTGCCGATCTACGCCGCAGCGCTGCGCCGGGCGCTCGGCGGGCTCGCCTACGTGACCGCCGCGGCGACCGGGCTGGCCACGCTCGGGATCGCCGCCTTGCCGCTCGAGCGGTCGCCGGGCGTCGACACGTGGCACGGCGCGGTCGCCGGCGTGGCCTACCTCACCCTCGCGCTGACGCCGCTGCTCGCCCGCCGGCCGCTCCGCACGAACGGCCACCGGCGTCTGGCGGCGCTCAGCGGCGCGGTCGCGGTCGTCACCGCGTCATCGCTGGCGTTGAGCCTCACCGGTCTGCCGACCGGGCTGTTCCAGCGGATCGGCCTGACGACGGGCGACATGTGGATCATGGTGAGCGCGGGCCGCGATCCTGCTGACTCGACCGGGGTCGACGACGACCTGACCGCCGGGCGCCGCAGGCCGAGGCGATCGCGCAGGGTTCCGGCGGCGTACCCCGCGGCGGCCACGCCGCGATCCTGGAGCAGCGGGACGACGTGGTCGACGAAAGCGGCGGCGTCGACGGGGAGGCGCAGCGGCTGCAGCGTGAACCCGTCGGCGGCACCGGCCCGCCACCAGGTCTCGATGAGGTCGGCGAGCTGCTCGGGCGTCCCGGTGAGGTGGAGCCCGCCGGGCAGCGTCGAGAAGCGTTCGGCGGTCTGGCGGAACGACAGACCATCGTCGCGCGCCGTGCGCATCACGCTCTGGGCGAACGTCACCGAGGCCGCCCGTTCGAACAGGTCGTACGGGAACGGGCCGTCGGGGTCGAGGTCCTCCACCGCGGTCGGGTCGAGGCCGGCCAGGTTCGCCAGGTTGAAGAGCCGGAACGTGGGATCCGACGCCTCCTGCAGCTGGCGCCAGCTCTGCTCGGCCTCCTCCTCGGTCGCGCCGAGCACGAACGACAGGCCGGGCAGCGTGCGCACGTCGTCGGCGCGCCGGCCGTTCGCGACGGCAACGTCCTGCAACCGGCGACGGAAGGCGATGCCGTCGTCGATCGTCGACTGCGGGGTGAAGACGAGGTCGGCGAAGCGGCCCGCCAGGTCGACGCCCTGCGGCGAGGATCCGGCCTGGACGAGCAGCGGGTGGCCCTGCGGCGAGCGTGGGAACCCCAAGATGCCGGCGACCGAGTAGTGCTCGCCGCGGTGCGCGGGCGGGTGCAGCTTGGCCGGGTCGGCCCACGCACCACCCCGCGCGTCGGCGACGACGGCGTCGTCGTCCCAGCCGTCCCACACGGCTTGGACGACCTCGACGAACTCGGCGGCGCGGCGGTAGCGATCGTCGTGGGCGGCGTGGGGGCGGTCGCCGAAGTTGGCGGCGGCCACCGGGGTGCCGGTGGTGACGATGTTCCAGCCGGCCCGACCGGCGCTGAGGTGATCGAGGGTGGCGAACCGGCGGGCGACGTCCCACGGCGTGCTGTACGTCGTGGACGCGGTGGCGATGAGGCCGACGTGCGACGTCACCGGCGTCGAGCGCGGCGAGCACGTCGATCGGGTCGAAGCCGGCCTGGGCCATGAACCGGGTCCGGAACGGGGCCACGCCGGGGGCGTCGGCGAAGAAGATCGAATCGAGCACGCCGCGCTCGGCGAGCTGGGCGATGGCGACGAAGTGGTCGAGGTCGAGCGGACCGCCACCGGTCGGCGACACGCGCCACGACGCCTCGTGGTAGCCGTGCCCGGCGACGAACAGGTTGAGGAGGACGGGGCGGGTCATCGGGACTCCAGAGCGTGCGGTCTCAGGATGCCGTGACGGCCGCGAGCAGCGCGTCGACGTCACGAAGGTCGTCCAGGATCAGGTCGGGCTCGAGGGCGGCGAGCGTGCCGGCGTCGAACGTCCCGGTCGCCACGAGCGCGCAACGCACGCCGGCGGCCCGGGCGGCGCCGAGGTCGCGCGGCGTGTCGCCGACCACCCAGCACGACGCCGCGTCGCCGATGTGGCCCGCCGCCGCGACGCGGGCCATGGCGAGGCGCACGAGATCGGCGCGGTCGGTGTGGTCGTCATCACCGAAGGCACCGAGGTCGAGGTCGAGCACGTCGTGGAGGTCGACGGCAGCCAGCTTGTGGCGGGCGATCGACCGCACGTTGCCGGTGACCACCGTCTGCACGGCGGTGGCCTCGAGGGCAGCGATCGCCACCCGCACGTTGGGGAGCGCCGTCGTGAGCGCGGCGTGCTCGACCGCTCGCTCGGCGTAGGCGGCCTCGACGAACGCCAGCAGCGCCACGGCCGCCTCCGGGTCGGGCGCCGCGCCGGCGGGATGGGTCGCGTCGAGGAGCAGCCGGGCGATCTCGGGGTCGGTGCGCCCGCCGAAGTCGAGCTTGGCCTCGGGCCACGCCCGACCCATGCTCGCCAGGCCGTCGCGGAAGCACCTGGCGCCGGCGCCACCGGCGCGCAGCAGCGTGCCGTCGATGTCCCAGAGGACGGCGGTCACGATGCCGCGGCGAGGGCGCGGTCGCGCCGCGCCACCTCCTCGCGGACGATGGGGATCACCTGCTGCCCGAACTCGACGGCGTCATCCAACAGGTCGTAGCCGCGTGCGGAGAGGATGTCCACCCCGAGGTCGACGTAGTCGAGCAGCGCGGCGGCCACCGTCTCGGGCGTGCCGACCAGCGCGTTGGAGTTGCCCGCCCCGCCGGTGGCCTTCGCCGTCGCCGTCCACATGGCGCGGTCGTAGCGGTCGCCGGCATCGGCGATGCGCAGCAGCCGTTGCGAGCCGCTGTTCTCGGGGGAACCGCCGTGGCGACGCAGGAGCGGCGACGTCCCGCCGGCCTTGCGGCGCTCGATCCGCTCGACGACGTCGTGGGCCTTGTCCCACGCCGCCTCCTCGGTCGGCGCCGAGGATGGGCCGGAAGGCGACCTGGATCCGCGGCGGCGTCTCCCGTCCCGCAGCCAGCGCGGCGGCGCGGATGGTGGCGATCTGCTCGGCCGTGTCGGCGAGCGGCTCGCCCCACAGGCAGTAGATGTCGGCCACGGCGGCGCCGGTCTCGTAGGCGGCCGGCGACGATCCCCCGAACGAGACGTCCGGTCGAGGCTCCTGCACCGGGAAGACATCGCTGACGAAGTCCTCGAACGCGTAGTGGCGTCCGGCGTGATCGAACGGCTGGCGCGCGGTCCACACCTGCTTGACGATCTCGATGTACTCGCACGTGCGCGAGTAGCGGTCGTCCTTGGCGAGGCGGTCGCCCTCGCGGGCTTGCTCGTGGTCGTTGCCGCCGGTGATGAAGTGGACGGTGACGCGGCCGTCGCTGATCTGATCGATCGTGGCGAACGTCTTGGCCGCGTACGTCGGGATCGACAGGTTCGGGCGGTGGGCCAGCAGCAGCTGCAGGGTCTCGGTGCGCGTGGCGATGAACGCAGCGGCGGCTGCGGGGTCCGGCGCACCGCTGCCGTACGCGAACAGGACGCGATCCCAGCCGTTCTCCTCGTGGGCCTTGGCCAGCCGCAGCGTGTAGTCCTTGTCGAAGCTGGCTCCGGAGCGGGGAGTGGTCTCCGAGCCGTCGCTGGTGGCGGCGATGCCGAGGAACTCGATGGGCATGGGTCGCTCCTACGTTCGGTCGATGGCGTTGGCGGGCAGGGCGAGGGCGTCGCCGGCGGTCCACCGGCGTGTGTGCAGCGTGCCACCGGCGGGCGGTCGTTGGCGCTGTCCGTCGGTCACCGTGCGATCTCCTCTAATCCAGACCAATGTAGTAGACATTACGACTGATGCAGATCGCGCAGCACGCCATCGTCGGCCTCGAGGTCGTTGCGGCCTTGGCTCGGCGGTCCATCGAGGCGCCCGGCCGACCGACGCCGCTCGCCACGCTCGGGGCGATGCCGGGCGTGGAACCGACGTTCGTCCACTACGTCCTGCGCCACCTCCGCATCGCCGGGTTGGTCACGAGCAAGCGGGGGGCCGAGGGCGGCTGGTCGTTGACGCGACCCCCGGAGACCATCTCGGTCGCCGAGGTGGTGATCGCCCTCGACGGGCCGCTCGTCGCCATCGAAGGCAGCGTCAGCGGCACCCCGATCGGCACGGCCGCCGATCGGCTGCTCGCCACGTTGCGGGGCAGCGTCCGCGACGTGCTCGACGCGGTGTCGATCGCCGATCTGGCAGGGGACGCGTCCCCGACGAGCGTGCCGCAGCTCACGGCAGCCGCGGCGCGGCGAGCCGGCTGAGCCGCCGACGGCGCTACGCCGAGGCGCCCCTGAGCGCGGACCCGGCCACAGTCGTCGACGTCGCTTTGGTCGCGGTCTTCCGTCGAACTGAATCTTTCTGACGCGACCAAAGCAGCCGCCGGCGTCGCCACCTCTGTGTCACCGCACACGTCCCCGGGGACGTATGCGGTGTGACACAGAACGAGGACGCCCCGCAGCACCGAGCGACACGGAGCCCGGGCGCGAGGCCCCTATGCGGTGAGGATCGCTCGGCCCAGGGGCACGAGCGCGGTCGCCCCGGCGAGGTCGCCGGATGGACGGGCCGCCGTCGCCGCCCAGTCGCGCGTCGCGGCGACGTCGGCATGGAGCTGGGTCACGAGCTCGTCGACGCCGGCGAAGCGGACGATGTCGCGCAGGCGGCGCACGAGCGTGACGGTGACCAGCTCGTCGTAGATGTCCTCGTCGAAGTCGAGCAGGTGGGCCTCGAGGAGGCGGAACCCGGTCCGGCCGTAGAACGTGGGCCGGGTGCCGACCGAGATCGCCGCGGCGTGGAGCCCGCCATCACGTCGCACCCAGCCGGCCCACACACCGTCCATGACGGGGGTGTCCTCGACGGCGAGGTTGGCGGTCGGGAAGCCGATGGTGCGACCGCGCTGGTCGCCTCGTTCGACGCCGCCGTGCACGACGATGATGGGGGCTGGGTCGATGGCCATCGCACATCCTCCACAGGATCCGAGTTGAGGGGTATTGCCGACCAAGATAATCGTCTACTGCCGCGAACCGACGAGGCGAGACGAGGTCAGGCGAGGCCCGCTGCTCAGACGTCGCGGTTGCTCGTGCGGATGGCGACGAGCGACGGTCCGTCCGTGACCGCGAAGGCCGCCTCGAGGGCCGGCCGCAGCTCGTCGGGCGTCGTCACGGTGAACCCGCGGGCGCCGCACAGCTCGGCGTAGGCCGCGAAGTCGGGGTTGACGAGGTCGGTCTCCCACACCGGGCGGATGGCGCCGAGCTGCTCGCGGCTGATCTTGGCCAGCTCGCCGTTGTCGAGCACGACGTGGGTGAGCGGGAAGCCGTACTTCACGGCCGTGGTGATCTCGGCGAGGTACTGCCCGAGCCCGCCGTCGCCGCTGATCGACACGACCTTGCGCCCGGCGTGGACGCCGCCGCGCCGCACGGCGACCGATGCGCCGATGGCGGCGGGCAGGGCGAACCCGATCGAGCCGAGGTAGCCGGACATGAGGACGTCCTGACGACCGCGGCACTCGAAGAAGTGACCGAACGAGTAGGTGTTGTTGCCGACGTCCACGGCGATCACCGCGTCGTCGGGGACGACGTCACCGAGTGCGTCGAAGACGAGCGCGGGGTGCAGGCGGCCGCTGGCGTCGGTGAGATCGCGGCGGCGGACCTTCTCGGCGCGCCAGCGCGCCCAGCGGGCGGCGAGCACCGACCGACGCGCCGGGTCGGTCCGGTGCGGCAGGGCGGCGGTGAGCAGCTCGAGGGTGCGGGCGATGTCGCCCCACAGCGGGACCTCGACCGGGTGGAACTTGCCGAGGATCATGCGGTCGAGGTCGACCTGGATCGTGGGGACCCATGTCGGGATCGACGTGTGGTTGGAGAACGACGCGCCGAGCACGAGGAGGCAGTCGGCATCGGCGACGGTCTGGCTGGCGACCGGGATGCCGGACCGGCCGAGCACGCCGCAGCCGAGCGGGTGGTCGTCGGGCATCGTGCCCTTGGCCTTGAACGTCGAGATCACCGGCGCGTCGAGGTGCTCGGCGAACGCCCGCACCGCGTCGCGGTGGGCCCGGGCGCCGTTGCCGATGACGATCGCCGGCCTCGACGCCGCCCGGAGCAGCTCGATGGCGCGGGCCAGCTCGGCTTCGGGCGGGGCGATGGCGGTCGCCGCGAGCCGGCCGGCGACGGGACGGGCCACCGGCTCGGCGACCCCGGGCAGCTCCTGCACCTCGTCGGGGAGCACGAGGTGGGCGACGTCGCGCTGCACGATGGCGTGCTTCATCGCCAGCGCAGCGAGCTCGGTCGCGTTGGCCGGGCGACAGGACGGTCTGGGTGTACTCGGCGACGGCTCGGAAGGCGTGGTCCAGCGGCAGCTCCTGGAACGCGCCGGGGCCGATGACCTGGGTCTGGACCTGACCGGTGAGGGCGAGGATCGGGACCCGGTCGACCTTGGCGTCCCACAGCCCGGTCATCAAGTTGGTGGCGCCCGGGCCGGCGATCGTGAAGCAGGCCGCCGGGCGGCCGGTGAGCTTGGCGTACCCGCTCGCGGCGAAGGCCGCCGCGCCCTCGTGGCGGATGCCGACGTAGGTGAGCCGCCCGTCCTGCGTCGCCCGCCGCAGCGCGTCGGCCATGCCGAGGTTGGAGTGACCGACCATCCCGAAGCAGGCGTCGAGGCCCCACTCGGTCAGCGTGTCGACGACCTGGTCCATCAGCGAGACCCGAGGCGTGACGACGGGGATCTCGATCTCGAGCACGCCGTCGGCGACGCGCGACGGGGTACGGCACGGCCGCGTCGCGGAACCCGGGCGGGGGTGTCCCGGTGACCGGGTCGTACTGGTAGGCGTGCCACGGGCAGATCAGGTAGCCGTCGTCGAGCTGGCCGTCGCCGAGCGGGCCACCCTGGTGCGGGCAGCGGTTGTCGAGCGCGCTCCAGTCGCCACCGGCGTGGTGGACGACGCAGACGGCCCGGCCACCCGCGACCACGGTGGTGACGCGGCCCTCCGAGATCGCCGGCAGGGGCACCGCGGCCCACACGTGCCCGTCCCCGGGTTCGCTCATCGGTACTGGTCTCCCTCTCGCTTGGTGTCGGTGGGTGGTCCCCCGACGGCGTCGTCGTGGCCGCTCAGATCGGGGTGGCGTTGGCGACGGGCACGCCGAACGTCTCACACCACACGAGCACCGTCCAGGGCCCGTTGCTGACGACCACGTCGGCCGGCAGCTCGTAGTACTGCGTGCCCTGGTTGCCGCGGAGATCGTCGAGGCGCACGCCGTCGGCGCGGTCGTGGCGGTCGGTGCCCGGCACGAGGTAGACGTCGTAGTTGGGTCCGGGCTGGATGTCGAACATCTCGAGCCCGACGACGTGGCGTCCGTCGGCTGCCCGGTACAGCGAGACCGTGCCGGACGCGCGGTGGTCGATCCCGGCGAAGCTGCCGGTCCGGAGCCGGACCGGCTCCGGCGCGGCGGACACCGAAGCACTCAGCGGGAACGCCTCGACGACGCGCTCGTTGCGATAGGCGGGCAGCACGACGACGGCCAGCGCGCCGGCGGCCGCCACTGCGAACAGGAGGGTGCGGGCGACGCGCAGCCGGTGCACCTGGGCGAGCACGATCCGCAGGGCGATCCAGGCGATGACCGCGACGATCATCAGGGCGACGGCGCGCCCGCTGCGGAAGGCGCTGGTGGCGGCGCTGCGCTCGGTGATGGCGAAGATCGTCAACCCGACGACCAGCGCGGCCTCGGGCAGCAGCTCCCACCAGCGCAGCCGGCGAACGGAGGCGACCAGCGACGCTCGGATGCGACCTGCGTTCATGACGTGCTGTCTCGTGGACGCCGCCGCCGTTACACCTGTCGACAGCCCAGGTCCGGCCATCGCCCGCCTCAGCGCCGCGACAGCGGCACGCAAGGGGCGTCATCGACGGTGGCGACATGCAGCCAACGACCCAGCCCCGCTCTGCGTGATGTCGACGTCACCGCACCTCTCCCGCCGCTCGCTCCTGCGTGGCGTCGGCATCGCCGGCGCCACGCTCGTCGTCGCTGGCACCGGCGCCCTGAGCTACCGGGTGTACGACCAGGCGATCCTCGATCCCGACGGCGGTTCGGCGTTCGATCCGTGGCGCACCTGGCGCGACGACCGCGGCCCGCTCGGGGCCGTGGCGGCCGCGATCCTGGCGGCCAACCCGCACAACAGCCAGCCGTGGGCCTTCGGTGTCTCGGCGTCGAGGATCGAGGTGTTCGCGGATGCGAGTCGCGGCACCGGGACGATCGACCCGTTCCGCCGCGAGCAGCACGTCGGCCTCGGCTGCGCCCTCGAGAACCTGGTCCTCGCCGCCGCGGCTCGCGGCCTCGGCCCCCGGGTGACGCTCCTGCCGGGGGGCCTGGACGGTCCCGTCGCCAGCGTCGTGCTCGAGTCGTCGGATGCCCAGGTGTCCCCGCTCCACGACGCCATCGCCGACCGCCACACCCACCGCGGTCCGTACACCGCCAGGCCGATGGGCCCCGCCGCCCTGGACCGCCTGGCGCCGGACGAGCCCGGTGTCGCCCTCGCGTGGCTGACGAGCGCCGACCAGCGGGCCGCGATGGGCGCCCTGATGATCGACGCCGCCGTCGCCATCACGGCCGACGACGCGCAGTCGCGCGATGCGTTCGCCTGGTTCCGATCCACCGACGACGAGATCCAGCTCCACCGCGACGGCCTGACGCTCGATGGTCAGGACCTGCGCCCAGTCGTGCGGACGCTCGCCAAGCTCGCCCCGGCGACATCGCGCACCACCGGTGACGAGTTCTGGGTCCGCCAGACGCGCGAGGTGCACACGGCGACTGCGGCGGCCTACGGCGTGCTTCTCGTGGACGATGCGGCCAGCCGGCCGGCCCAACTCGCCGGCGGTCGCGCCCTGCAGCGGATCCACCTGGCGGCGACCCGCGACGGGATCGCCCTGCACCACATGAACCAGATCACCGAGCGGGTCGACCGCGAGCGGCAGCTCGGCCGGCCGGCGACGTTCGCCGCACGGCTGCAACCGCTGCTCCCGGCTGGCACCCAACCGCTGGCCGCGTTCCGCGTCGGCATCGCCGATCACCCCGCCCGGCGCACCCCGCGCCGGCCCGTCAGCGCGGTGGTGCGGCCATGAGCCGGCGTTGGGCCCGCTGGCTGCTGATCAGCGGTGCCGCCCTCGCGGCCGTCGCCGGGCTCGTCCAGGCGACGGTCGGCTCGCGCATCCCGTCCTGGACCGGCGACAAGGCCGACCCCGGCCCCCTCGGCGCGCTGACGATCGCCCTCGGCGCCGTCGCCGGCGTCGCCGCCGCGGTGCTGACCGGTCCACGGCGCAGCGGCTCCGTCCGAGTCGCCGCCGGCGGGGCGCTGGCCCTGGTGTGCCTCGTCGGGGCCACGACGGTCGGGGCGTTGTGGGTCCTCCCCGGGACGCTCCTCGCCATCGGCCTCGTCGCCAGCGTCGACGACTGGCGCGGCCTCGTGGCCACCATCCGTCACGAGTGGTGCCGAGTGCTCCTCGTCGCCCTCGGCTGCTGCGAGCTGCTGATGATCGTGCGGGCCCGGCCGCACCTCGCCGTCCTCGGTGCGGTCGCCGGCGGGGCCCTGGTGGCGGCCGCGGTGTCCCGCCCTCGACGATCGACGATGGCCCTCGCCATCGTCGCGACGCTGCCGTTCGCCGTGCTGGCCTGGACGGCGCTCGTCCCACCGATGGTGACGGCGGCGGCCGTCCTCGTCGCCGTCGGCATCCGCACCGCGAACGTCGGCTCACCGGCCAGGATCGGCGCGCTCCGATGACCGCGGCCGATCCACCGGCCGGCGACCAGGACGCCGCCCGATCGGCGGCCCGTCGCGAGCGGCAGCTGGTCGAGATCATCACGGCGGTGATGAACCACGAGGGCACGCGCGCCGCCGGCCTCGCCGCCGAGCACCGCCAAGAGTTCCCGGGCGACGGCGGACTGCTCGACGGACTCCTACGAGCCCGATCGGCCACCGACGGCCGTTGCTAGCGTTCTGCGGTGCGCATCGCCCTCCTCGGGTCGCTGCAGGTCGAATCGGCCGACGGTGTCCTGCTCGACCTGCGCGGTCATCGGGCCCGCTTGTTGATGGCCCTGCTGGCGACGCGCAACGGCGAGGTCGTGTCCATCGACGAGATCACCGAGGCGCTGTGGCACGACGATGGCGCGACCGTCACGACGAACGCGCTGCACGTCCAGATCTCCAAGCTGCGCCGCACGCTCAGCAGCGGCGACGACGTCCTGCCCCTGCGCACCGTGGACCGTGGCTACCTCCTCGAAGCGGCGCCCGACGACGTCGACATCACGCGCTTCGAGCGCCTCGCCCGCGACGGCTGCCGAGCTGCTCGCCGAGGCTCGTCACGACGAGGCGGCGGGGATCCTCGACGAGGCCCTCGGCCTGTGGCGCGGGCCGGCGCTGGCCGAGTTCGCCGCGGCGGAGTTCGCCGTCATCGAGCGCCATCGGCTCGACGAGCTCCGCGCGCTGGCCCAGGAGCACCGCGTCGACGCCCTGCTGGCGTCGGGGCGCCACGAGCTGCTCGTCGCCGAGCTCGAGGAGGCGGTCACCGCCGACCCGCTGCGCGAGCGGCGCTGGTCCCAGCTGATGCTGGCGCTCTACCGCTCGGGCCGTCAGGCCGACGCGTTGCGCGCCTTCGGTCGGGCCCGGCGGGCGCTGATCGAGGAGATCGGCGTCGAGCCGGGACCGTCGTTGCGCGAGCTGGAGCAGGCCATCCTGCGCCACGACCCCGACCCTCGACCACGACGGTCAGCGCGGCGCGGCCCATCGAGGCCGAGGCCCCGCGCGGCTACACGACGAACATCAGGGACGATCTCAGCTCCTTCGTCGGGCGGACCACCGATCTCGAGCACCTCACCGAGCTCGTGGCGACACGCCGGCTGGTGTCCATCGTCGGGCCCGGCGGTGTGGGCAAGACCCGCTTGGCGACGGAGATCGCCGGCCGCCCCAACGCCGCCTGGCCGCACGGGTCGTGGATGCTCGAGCTCCACGCGACGACGGGCGCCGACGGCGTCGCCCGGGCGCTGTTGACGTCCTTCGGCGGACATCCCGGCCCCGCCAATGCGTCCGTCGACGTGCGCACGGCCGTCGACACCGTCGCCGCCGCCATCGAGGATGCCGCCGTGCTGCTCGTGCTCGACAACTGCGAGCACGTCATCGCGGACGCCCGAACGGCGGCGACGGCGCTGCTCAACCAGTGCCCGAACCTGCGCATCCTGACGACCAGCCGGGTCGTGCTCGACGCCCGGGGCGAGACGGTCCGCCAGCTGCAGCCGCTGGCGATCGACGACGCCGTGCTCCTGTTCGGCGAGCGCGGCATCGATGCCTCCGACGGCTTCGCCATCGACGACGGCAACCACGGCGCCGTGCGGTCGATCTGCGAGCACGTGGACCGGCTGCCGCTCGGCGTGGAGCTCGCCGCGGCGCGGCTGCGGGCCTTCACGCCCGCCCAGCTCGACGCCCAACTCGGCGACCGCCTCGGTGCGCTGTCCTCGACCGGCGACGCGCGGGACGCTCGCCATCGGACGTTGCCGGCCACCGTGGCGTGGAGCTACGACCTCCTCTTCGACCAGGAACGAACGCTCCTGCGCGCCCTGTCGGTGTTCCGCGGCAGCTTCGCCCTCGACGCGGTCGAGGCCGTTGCCGCCCACGGTGAGATGACGCTGGCCGACGTCGCCGACGCCCTCGCCCGCCTGGTCGACAAGTCCCTGGTCGTTGCCGAACGGGGGGCCCGCGAGCCGCGCTACCGCCTGCTGCGCACCGTCGCCGACTTCGCGGCGGCCGCCGCGTCCGACCTCGGCGAGACCGACGAGCTGCGCCGGCGTCACGCCGACTGGGTGGCCGACCTCGCGTCGCAGGCCAGCACCGAGCTGCGTGGTCCGGATCAGCTGCAGTGGGCGGCCCGTCTGCGCGACGACGTCCCGAACATCGATGCCGCGGTGGCGTTCGCTCGTGACGGCGGCGACGTGACCACGGGCTTGCGCACCTGCGCCGACCTCACGTGGTTCGCGCTCACAACGACCTCACTCCCAACCGTCCTCGACGACATGCGGGCGCTGATCCGCATGGACGACGCCGACCCGTCCGCGGCCCGCGCCCGCGCCCTCGCGTGGGCTGCGGTCATCGGCGCCGGGATGCCCGACGCAGCCGACATGGCGGCGACCGCGATCTCCCTCGCCCGCGAGCTGGCCGACGAGCAGGTGCTGGCCGAGGCCCTCGTCGTCACCGCGATGCCGATGTCGCGCAGCGTCCGCACCGCGGCCGACGCCGTCGCCGCGGCGCGGGAAGGACGGGCCCTCGCCGAGCAGGTCGGTGACAGGTGGATGGCCGCCGCCGCCGACGCCGTCGAGGGCGGCTCGTGCGCCCTGACCGTGGCCGGCCTGGCCGACGCCGTGGGGTTCCTCGAGCGAGCCGGCGACCGCTACACCGCCCTGGGCGACGAGCGCTCGGCCGAGATCAACGCGTGGTACCTCAGCCAGGCCTACGAGGATCGCGGCGACGTGGCGCGCGCGGCCGCCGTGCTGGCGCCCTTCGTCGGTGAGGCCGCGACGCTCGACTCGGCCGGCGCGATCCTCGACGCGGCGCGGATGTCCTGGCTGGCGCAACGCGATGGCGACCAGGAGCGCGCCGCCTCGTACGCCGAGCGCCTCACGTCGATCGCCACCGTGCAGCATCGGCGCCTCTTCTGGGGCGCCGCCCAGTTCGCGATCGGCCACGTCGCGCTGGAGGCCGGCGACGTGGAGCGCGCCGGCTCGGCCTTGCAGGCCGCTCTCGACATGCACGTCCAGATCGGCATGGAGCGGTTCGTGATCTTCGAGCACGCCCTGCTCGGCGCCGTCGCCCAGCGAGCCGGGCGCGACGACGAGTCGATCGCCCACCACGACGAAGCGATCGAGCGGTCCCGGGCCTACGCCCTCCCGCTCCCCCACATCCTCGCCCTCGAGCTCGCCGCCCAGAGCGCGGCGCGCCGCGGGCACCCGTCGGTCGCGATCGAGTTGCAGACCCGCGCCACCGAGCAGCGCGCCATGCACGCCCTCGAGCCGACGGCCTACGAACGGTCGCGCGGCGAGGAGGTGCTGGCGCTCAGCTCAGCTTCCTGAGCGGGCCGCGCGCAATCGGCGCGGCGCGACCGTCGCTGCGGCCAGCTCGTCGAACGACGTCCGCAGGCAGTCGGCGTAGACGGCCGGATCGGGCAGCATCTCCCGACACGACGTGAACGAGATGGTGATGTCACCGCAGTAGCTCATGACCGGGTGGATCAGGCCCATCCCCTCGGTGATCATGCCGGCGCCGTACATCGCGACGAGCTGCGCCCCCGCCATGTACAGCGGGTGTCGCGGGCCGGGCATGTTGGTGACGGTGGTGTTGAACACCGGACGCATGCGGTTGGCGAGCGACAGTCGGGCCGACGTGCGGGCGCCCAGTCCAACAAGGCCACCGGGCAGCAGGTCGGCCATGTCGAGCAACGTGCGGGCGCCGAGGGCGTTGGCGAACTCCTTGGACTGGTGGGTGCCCGCGCTGACCGCGCCCAACCGCTCGAACGGGTCGGCGATGTCGGTGCCGAGCGTCGTGAACATCCCCGAGACCATGTTGCCGGCCACCCCCCGCTCGGCGTCCGACCGCACCGAGATCGGTGCCATCGCGATGAGCGGATCGGCGGGCAGCTCGTCGTTGGCGAGGAGGTAGTCGCGCAGACCGCCGCCGACCGTCGTCAGCACGACGTCGTTGATGGTCGCACCGGGCACCGCCTCCTTCACCGCCCGGAGGTCGTCGAGAGGGAGGCTGATCGCGTCGAACACCCGGTGGGCGGTGACCGGACCGCTCCATCGGGTGCGCGGGATCGTCGTCGGTGGCGGCGTGATCGCCCGCCGTTGGATCTGACGCTGCAGCCGTCCGAGCTGCGGCACCGCGCGGGCCACCACCCGCCCGGCGTGCATCGGTCGACTCGCGTTGCTGAGGCTGGCCCGCCAGAGCAGCTCGGCGGTGCTGGGCGCGGTCTCGGGACGCCACGCCGCCGCCGGCGCACTGGGTTCGGCGGTCGGCGCGTCGTCGTGGATGGCGCTCGTCATCTCCATCCCCGACATCCCGTCGATCGCCGCGTGGTGCACCTTCGTGACGAGCGCGAAGCTCCCCGCCGGCACCCCCTCGACGTGATCGAGGCCCTCGATGACGTACAGCTCCCACAGCGGCCGGTCGAGGTCGAGCGGGCGTGACACCAGCCGGGCGACCTGGATGCACAGCTGGCGCCAGTCCCCCGGCGCGGGCAGCGCGATGTGGCGCACGTGGAACTCGAGGTCGAAGTCGGGATCCTCGATCCAGTACGGGTGGTCGAGGTCCAGCGGGACCCGCACCAACCGCTGGCGGAAGACGCGCGCCTCGTGGAGCCGCTTGTCGATGTGGTCGAGGATCCCCTTGAACGTCACGCGACCGCCCGGTGCCGTCGACGGGTCGTAGATGGAGATGCCGCCGCCCGCCATGTGGGCCCGGGGCGTCTCGGCGTACAGGAACGCGGCGTCCATCCCGCTCAACTGCTGCATGTGACCACTCCCCCCGTTGTCGTGGTACCTGGCGCGACCGCACACGGCCGCGCCGACAGTCTTGCCCACAACGGCGGGCTGCTCAATGGGCTGTCGGCGGGCCGTCTCGAGTGCTCAGATGGACGGCTGACCGAATGGACGAGCGACGCGAGGGACGTCATGGACACCGAGGAGCGCTACCGCCGGTTCAAGCGCGACCGGCATCGACCGGCCCATGCCCGCCGCACGGCCGCGACCCACGCGGCGTTCTTCCTGCCGCTCGTGCGCCCGGGCGATCGACTCGTCGACCTCGGCTGCGGACCAGGGTCGGTGACCGCCGGCCTCGCCGACGCAGTCGGCCCGACGGGCGTCGCGATCGGCGTCGATGTCGATCCCGGCCCGCGGTCGGTGCCGCTGGTCCGCGCCGACATCCACGCCCTGCCGTTCCCCGCCGCCAGCGTCGACGCCATCTTCATGTGCGCCGTGCTGCAGCACGTCGCCGATCCTGCGGCGCCGCTGCGCGAAGCGCGCCGCATCGCCCGTCCCGGCGCCGTCATCGGCATCGCCGACGCCGATTGGGGCAGCGCCATCGTCGCGCCCGACGATCCGTGGTTGGCGACGGGCCAACAGATCCTGGCCGCGCTCAGGGTGGGCACCAGCCCGAACGTCGGCCGAGACCTTCGGGGCCTGCTCCACGCGGCGGGGTTCGTCGACGCTCGAGTCACCGCCCGCGCCACCGGTGGCAGCGACGGGTGTGCTGCGCAGGGCGCGTTCGAGGCCGCCTTCTTCGAGGCCCCGGTGGCCGTCGAGGTGGTCACGGCACGCGGCCTGGCCAGCGCGCGGGACATGGCGGCCATCGCCGCCGCCTGGCGCCGATGGGGCCAGGACCCGGCCGCGACATCGGCCCGCCACTGGTTCGAAGCCACCGCCCGGACGCCGTGAGGGCCGGCGGCGCCGCCAATCGATCTGGGCGCGAATCGTCTCAACACGTGATCTGGGCGCGAAACCGGCTCAAAACTGCGACGGTTTCGCGCCCAGATCACCGATCGGGGCTGCACGCCCGGCGCCGAAATCCGCGGGCACCGTCGACTGCGGCGACGTACCGTCTCCGCGGTGACGTCGAACGGGGGGTGACGCCCCCGGAGTCATGATCCGAAACGAGGTCGGCGGCGGCGCCGACGAAGTGCGGTGGCACCGCGAGCTCCCCTCGCCCGCACATCTGGGAACGGTCCGAGATGGAGGCAGGGGATGGAACGGATCTGGACGACGGAGCTCGCCGCACACGTCGGTCGCGACGTGCGCCTGGCCGGCTGGCTGCACCACCAGCGGCGCCTCTCGCAGGTGACGTTCCTGTTGCTGCGCGACGGCGCCGGGATCGCCCAGGTCGTCGTGGAGTCCGACGCCGCCCGCGAGCTCCTCGCCGGCCTCCACCCCGAGTCGGTGCTCGAGGTCCACGGCCGGGTCGCGGCGAGCGATCAGGCGCCGGGCGGCGTCGAGCTCCACGATCCGGTGATCGTCGTGCTGTCGGCCACCGCGGCGGCCCCGCCGTTCGAGCTGCGCCGGCCCGAGCTGTCGGCCCAGCTCCCGACGTTGCTCGACCATGCCGCGGTGTCCCTGCGGCATCCCCGCCGACGGGCCGCCGCCCGCCTCGCCGCGGCGTCGGTCCACGGGTTCCGGACCGCCCTCGACGAACGCGGGTTCACCGAGATCCACACGCCCAAGGTCGTCGCCTCGGCCACCGAGGGCGGCGCCAACGTGTTCCCGATCGACTGGTTCGGGCGGACCGCGTACCTCGCCCAGAGCCCGCAGTTCTACAAGCAGACGATGGTCGGCGTGTTCGAGCGGGTGTACGAGGTCGCCCCGGTCTTCCGGGCCGAGCCCCACGACACGGCACGGCACCTCGCCGAGTACGTGTCGCTGGACGCCGAGATCGGCTTCATCTCCGACCACACCGACGTGATGCGGTTGTTGCGGGAGGTCATCGCCGGGATGGTCGACACGATCGCCGCTCGCGCCGCCGGCGACGTGGCCCTCCTCGGGCTCGAGCTCCCGACCGTCCCGGCCGTCGATCCCCGCCATCCACTTCGACGATGCCCAGCAGCTGATCGAGGAAGCGACCGGCGAGCCCGTCGTCGGCGAACCCGACCTGGCGCCGAGCCACGAGCGGTGGCTCGGCGAGTGGGCGCAGCGCGAGCACGGCTCGGAGCTCCTGTTCGTGACCGGCTACCCGATGGTCAAGCGGCCGTTCTACACGCATCCCGATCCGCTGCGGCCGACGTCCTCGAACAGCTTCGACCTGTTGTTCCGCGGCCTCGAGCTCGTCACCGGCGGCCAACGGCTGCATCGCTACGACGACTACCTGGCCGCCCTCGGCGACACCGCCCGCGAGCCGTTCGAGGGCTACCTGGAGGCGTTCCGATTCGGGATGCCGCCGCACGGGGGCTTCGCCATCGGGCTCGAGCGCTGGATCGCCCGCCTCACCGGCGCCGCCAACGTCCGCGAGGTGACGCTGTTCCCGCGCGACCTCCACCGCCTCACGCCGTGAGCGCGCCCGTCCGGTGGGCTCAGCCGGCGAGGGTGTCGCCCGGGAAGCTGCGGCAGGGGTGCACGTCGCAGACGAAGACGCCGGCCTGCACCCCGGGATCGCCGGCCATGATCGCCTCGACCTCGGCAACCGACGCGTCGAAGATGCCGACGCCGCACACCCCGCTGTCGTCGAGCACCGGGCAGACCACGTTGAGCACGCCGTCGGCGCGCAGCCCGAAGTTGCGTCGCCCGTGCTCCCACACGATCGCTCGCGCCCCCTCGTCGTGGTACGCGGGGCCCTGGCGGAGGATCGCCAGCGCGTACTCGCGCGTCGTCGCCAGCCCGGCCTGCATCACGTCGTCGGCGACGTAGGTGATCGCCCGCTGCTCTTCCATGGCGGCAGCGTAGGACCGCGCCGCGCCGGCCTCAGTCCGGGCGCGCTGGGGCGGGAACGGACGACTGCGGGCGAGCCCCGAGATCACCTTGACCGCCGAGCCGAGGATGACGATGTTGACGACGACCTGGATCATCACGACGGTGCGGGCGACGTCGGTGCGGGGCGTGATGTCGCCGTACCCGATCGTCGCCAGCGTCACGACCGTGAAGTACAGGGCGCTCGTGCGGTTGAGGTGCTCGCTGAACGCGTGTGGGTTGCGTGCCGACATGTTGATGTAGGCCGACGCGAAGACCACCACGACGGTGACGGCGCACGCAGCCAGCGCCTCGATCGCTCTCGCTCGCGCGTGGGCCGAGCGCACCACGGCGAGGGTCTGCCAGACGACGATCACCAGGAGCAGGGCGCCACCGATGACCACTCGGACGATCGCGCTCGAGGTCGGAGCCCGGATCCAGCGGTAGCACGTAGTACAGGACCAGGACGCCGACGACCCACAGCAGCGCCCGCACGACCGACCGTCGGATGGCGCGCCGGGTCTCGGGTTGCCAGCGTCCGGGGCGGGGCGTCTCGGTGGTCAGATGGGATCTCCGTGCTCACGACGCCGCGCGCCGCGGCAGTCCCGCATCATCGCGCCGCCGGACGGCATCGTCGGTGCCCGCTGGTCGACGCGCTGACGGTACCGTCGCCGGGAGGATCGAGCTGGGGGTGCTGATGGGATCACTCGACGGACGGGTGGCGATCGTGACGGGTGCGAGTCGCGGCATCGGCGCCGAGATCGCCCGACGCTTCGCGGTCGAGGGCGCACGTGTCGCCGTCTCGGCGCGCACGACCGAGGCCGGCCAGAGCACGTTCGAGGGGACGATCAACGAGACGGTGCAGTCGATCGTCGACGAGGGTGGCACGGCCGTCGCGATCGCGGCCAACCTGGCCCGTCCCGAGGACCGGATCCGGCTCGTGGCCGAGACCGAGGCCGCGCTGGGCCCGGTCGACGTGCTCGTCAACAACGGCGCCGTGACGTGGTTCGGTGCCGTCGAGACCTTCCAGGAGAAGCACTACCGGATGATGTTCGAGGTCCAGGTGCGGGCGCCGTTCGAGCTGGCCCAGCTCGTCCTGCCCGGCATGCGGGCACGCGGCTGGGGCGCGATCCTCAACATCTCGTCGAAGGGTGCCATCCACCCCGACGGTCCGCCGTTCGGCGTCGGTCCCGGCGGCACGGTGTACGGCATGGTGAAGGCGGCGCTGGAGCGCTTCACCACCGGGCTGGCCGCCGAGGTCCACACCGACGGCGTGCGCGTCAACGTGCTGTCGCCGACGTCGATCGTCCCGACGCCCGGGGTCGTCCACCACCGCCTGATCACGCCGGAGCGCGAGCACCTCGTCGAACCGGTCGACGTGATGGCGGCGGCGGCGCTCGCCCTGGTCACCGACCCGCCGGGTCTCACCGGTCGCATCGCCTACAGCCAACAGCTGCTGTGGGAGCTCGGGCTCGGTCCGCGACCGCTCGACGAGCTGCTCGTCGACGACCACCCACGGATCGGTGGCCGCCTCGTCGAGGAGTGACGGACGGCCGGGCGGCCGGACGATCGATGTGGCACCGCTGCCAACCCGTTGTCGGCGACACCGACCCACCCTGTCGCGATCGCGTCGTAACCTCTGTCCGGAGGGGTGGGCGGGAAGCGTCGGCGATCGAGGCGGATCGGTGGATGGGCATGGTCGAGCAAGCTGGCCCGAGCGTCGTCAAGGTGCTCGGACCGATCCACGTCGTCACCCCGACGGGACGCGCCATCGAGCTGGCGAGCGCCAGTCAGCGGCGGCTGCTCGCCGTCCTCGCCGTGCACGCCCCGCACGCCGTGCGGGCCGAGCGGCTGGCCGCCGTGCTCGACCTCTCCCCCAGCGGGCTGCGCACCGGCGTCACCCGGCTGCGACGCGCGCTCGGTCCCGCCGCGCTGGTGTCCACGGCGGGCGGCTACCAGCTGACGGCACCGGTCGACGCCCACCGCTTCGACCAGGCGCTCACCGATGTGCGACGGCTGGCGGACCGCCACGCCCGATGACCGCGGCCACGCCCTGCGCGGCGGCGTTGGCGATCTCGGGCGGCCCGGCGCTCGACGAGTTCGCCGCCGAGGAGTGGGCGATCGGGGAAGCGACGCGCCTCGACGAGATGCATGCGGCCGCGACCGAGGATCTCGTCGAGGCACTGGTCGAAGCCGGTCGCTGCGCCGAGGCGATCGCCACGATCTCGGAGCTCATCGCCCGCCTGCCGCTGCGCGACCGGGCGCGCGGTCTGCTGCTGCGGGCGCTCGCCGGCTGTGGGCGCCAAGCGGAGGCGCTGCGCGCGTACCGGGCCTACCGCACGATGCTCGTCGACGAGGTCGGCACCGAGCCGTCGCCCGACGTCCGGCGGATCGAGCAGCTGGTCGCTGCGGGCTGGGACGGCCGCGACGAGCAGGATCCCGAGGAGCGATCGGGCGCCGTCGCGGCGTCGCGCGACGTCCCGCGGTCGCTGTCGATCGCCCGCACCGGACCGTTCGTCGGACGCGATGACCTCCTCGCCGAGCTCCTCGACGGCTGGCGCACCGACGGCTGGACCGGTGTCGTGCTGGCCGGCGAGCCGGGCATCGGCAAGACCCGCCTGCTCGCCGAGTTGGCCCACGCGATGCACGCCGACGGCGCCACCGTCGCCGTCGGCCGATGCGACGAGGACGACGTGCTCAGCTACCGGCCCTGGACCGAGGTGATCGCCCCGCTGCTGGCCACGCCGGAGTCGGCGGGCGGCCGCGCCCTCCACGCCGATCACATCGCCGAGCTGGCGCGGCTGGTGCCGACGGGGTCGTCGCACGGGTCAGCGGCGACGCCACCCGGGCCGGGCGCCGCCGTTCTCCGTCATGGTGCGCTGGTCGATGCCGTGGTCGCCCTCCTCGCCGCCCACGCACCGCTCGTGGTGGTCCTCGACGACCTCCACTGGATCGACCAGCCGTCGCTGCGGCTGCTGCAGGGCGTCGTCGGCGCCGACGTTCCCGGCCTGACGGTGCTCGCCGCCTACCGCTACACCGACGTCCGGCGCCAGGACCCGCTCGCGGCCGTGCTCGCCGATCTGCGCCGGCTCGAACGGGTCCGGCGGCTGACCATCCACGGGCTGGACGAGCCGGCAGTCGAGGTGCTCGTCGAGCGAGCGGTCGGCGGTGCAGTAGCGCCTGCGGAGCGCCACGGGCTGGCCCAGGAGATCCGCACCCGGACCGCCGGCAACCCGCTGTTCGTGCGGGAGCTGATCCTGCACCTCGCGCACGATGACGGCATCACGACCGACCTGCCCGACGGACTCGTCGAGCTCATCGATCGCCGGGTGGCGCGGTTGGGTGACGACACGGTCGGCGTGCTGCGCGTCGCGGCGGTCGTCGGGCAGCGCTTCCGGGTCGGCATCGTCGAGGACGCGGTGCACCTCGATCGGGCGCGCCGCGGCGTCGCGCCGGCGGCGGGCGGCGACGTGATCACCGACCTGGAGCTGGCACGCGACGCGGCGGTCGTGGTGGACGACGAGGACGGGATGGAGTTCCGTCATGCCGTGGTGCGTGCCGCCCTCCTCGGCCAGATGTCCGCAGCTCGCCGTCAGCGCCTCCACCGCGACATCGCCACCGTGCTGGAGCGGACTGCGACGTCGGCACCGGCTGAGCACCTCGCCGCACTCGCCCACCACCACGACCTGGCCCGTTCGCCCGAGGCCGCGGACTGGTACCGCCGAGCCGCCAAGGCGGCCACGGACGAGTTCGACGTGGGTGCCGTCCAGCTCGCCGAACGGGGCCTCGAGCTGGCGGCCGGCACGGACGTCGATCCGGCGCTGCGCTGCGACCTCCTCATCGCTCGCGCCATGGGCTTGCGGATCGCCGGGCACGAGACGCTCGCCGATGCCCGGACGGCCACCGACGCGGCGATCGCGCTCGGAGACCAGGCGCGCATCGCGAGCGCGCTGCAGACGCTGAGCGTGCGGCCGATCGAGCGCGATGCGTCCGACCACATCGCGTTCCTCACCGACGGCCTCGCCCACCTGACCGACGCCACCTTGACGACCCGCTGGACCGTGGCGATCGGGCTCTCCTTGCGCAAGGTGATGCTGCCGATGGCCAACGCGCTCGAGCACCGCGCCGAGCTCGTCGACATCGTCGGCCACCTCGACCCGGACGATCCCGCCGCCTGTCGGCTGGCGATGCGTTGCGCCCGCAGCCTGACCGCCATCAGCCACCCTCGCGACGCACTCGCGATCACCGATCGGTTCGGCGCCGGCTGCCACGGGATCGACAGCGATGGCCTGCCGGTCGAGCTCGGCCTGGCGACGATGTTCCTGCACCTCGGCGATCGGGCGGCGGTGGACCGGTACCTCGACCTGGCCGCGGTGGATCCGCTGCGGCGCTCGGCCCTCTTCGACTGCCAGGTCAGGCAGCGGTTGGCGCTGCGCCACCTGCTGGACGGACGGTGGGAGGACGCGGCCGCCGAGATCGGTGAGGCGCGTGCTCGCGGCGCCCACGACCCGACCATCCGCCTCGGCTGCGACTCGCAGGCGAACTGGTTGCGACGCGAACGAGGTGACGTCGAGGACGCCTACCTCGCCACCAGCGCGAGGGCCCAGCTGCAGCCGGGCCTCGTCCTGGTCGAGGCGGTGCTGGCATCGGACGCCGCCGAAGCCGGCCACCACGAGGTCGCCGAGGCCCAGCTCGACCGGCTGGCTGCGGACGACTACGCGGCGGCGGGACGGCAGTGGATGGCGGTCATGGCGCTGAGCCACCTGGCGTGGGCGGCGGTGACGATCGGGGCCCACGAGCACGCCGTCCCGCTCGGCCGGTTGCTCGGCCGCTACTCAGGTCAGCTGGCGGTGATCGGCACCGGCATCAGCGTGATGGGCGCGATCGACCGGATGCTCGCCGGCCTCGCCGCCCTGGACGGCGACCACGACCGCGCCGATGAGCTGTTCGCCGCCGCGCTGGCGCAAGAGCTCGGCGTCGGATCGCCGCCGCTGGCCGCCCGCACACGCCACTGGTGGGGACGCGCCCGCCTCCGTCGTGGCGATCGCGCCGGCGCGACCGAGCTGCTGGGCAGCGTCGCGCGCGACGGCCGTGGAGCTGGGAATGGCCGGGCTGCTCGCGCAGCTCGACGCCCTCGCCGTCGGTTCCTGACCGCGCCGGCTACGCCGGCGGCTGGGCCGTGGCGGCGACGATCTGATCGAGGATCGACTGGTCGGGCAGGTCAGGTGCGATCACCGTCGGCAGTCGGCGGATGTGCTCGAACGCCATGGCGATGTAGGGGCCTTCGATGACCGGGCTGTGGCACGCGGCGATGGTCGTGATGTCGAGGTCCTGGGTCTTGTCGACGTGCTTGCCGTACTTCACGGGATCGGTCATCGAGATCCACGGGCTGACCGCCCCGAGCGCGAACAGCGTCAGGTTCTCGGCCCAGAAGTCGGGCTCGAGGTCGGCGATGCCCATCGACGAATCGGGCAGCGGGGTGGCGAACGTGTCGACCGACCAGAACACCTTGGTGGTCGGGTCGTAGAGGCCGCGCGTCGTCGGGGAGTCGAACACGGGGGGCCGGATGGCGTGGAGCGTGCGGTCACCGACGTCGAACGACTCGCCGTCGACGATCCAGCGGCAGCGGTCGAGCGGGAACTCGAAGCAGTTCGTGTGGCGCTCGATCATCGCCCAGTTGCACACGACCCTGGCGTTCGGGCACATCGACAGGGCCTCGTCGAGGTTGCCGGTGTGATCGACGTCGTCGTGGGACAGGAAGATCCAGCGCACGTCGTTCGGCTCGACGAGGGCGAAGACGTCCTCCAGCCACTGCGTGCGGTTGGCCGGCGTCCCGGTGTCGACGATCACCGGCTCGGCGCCGCGGATCACCATCGAGTTCAGGTACACCTCGAGGGGCGCACCGAGCGCCGGCTGCACCTGGTGGATGACCCACGTCTCAGCGGCGATCTTCGTCGGCGCCACGGTCACGGTCGGGCACATCGGCGGGAAGGCCAGCGGCGGCGGGGCCAGCGTGGGTGTCTCGGACATCGTGAGCTCCCTCGGTCGTACGGATGGTCGCCTGCTGATCCTCCGTCCGGCCCGCTTCACCGGCGCTTCACGGCCCGGGCGACCGTGCGGTCAACAGATGCGGGGCAGCGGGTCTCCGACCAGCATGTCGATCATGCGATGGCCGCCGAACGTGGTGCGCCCGAGCACCCGCCCTGGAGGATCGACCCCGACCGTCCCGACGACCGCGGCCTCCGCGCTCACCGCCACGGCACGCAGCGCGGCGAGCGCGGCACCGGCCGCGTCGGCGGCGACGATGGCCACGAAGCGACCCTCGTTGGCGACGTACAGCGGGTCGATGCCGAGCAGCTCGCATGCCGCGGTGACGGTCGGGCGCACCGGCACGAGGTGCTCGTCGACCATCACCGAGACCTCGGCGGCGAGCGCCAGCTCGTTGAGGACCGTCGCCACCCCGCCCCGTGTCGCATCGCGCATCCAGTGGACGTCGTGCCCGCACGACCCCAGGAGTGCATCGATGGCCGGCCACAGCGGCGCGGTGTCGCTGACGACGTCGGCCTCGATGTCGAGGCTGCCGCGAGCCAGCATGATCGTCACGCCGTGATCGCCGATCGGTCCCGACACGATCACGACGTCGCCCGGCTCGACGCATCCGGCACCGAGGCGGGCGCGAGGGTCCGGGAGCCCGACCCCGGTCGTCGTGATGTAGAGCTGGTCGGCCTTGCCGCGCTCGACGACCTTCGTGTCGCCGGCAACGATCGACACGCCGCTCGCCCTCGCCGCAGCGGCCATCGCCTCGGCCTCGCGCCGCACGACGTCGGCAGCGACGCCTTCTTCGAGGATGAACCCCGCCGTCACGGCGACCGGATGGGCGCCGGACACCGCGAGGTCGTTGACCGTGCCGTTGACGGCGAGCTCGCCGATCGAGCCGCCGGGGAAGTTGATCGGTGTCACCACGAAGCAGTCCGTGGTCACCGCGACCTGCGTCGCGCCGACCGATGACGAACGACGCGTCACCGAGGCCGTCGAGCGACGGGTTGGCGAACGCCGGGACGAAGATCCCCTCGACCAGCTTGCGGCTGGCCTTGCCGCCGGCGCCGTGGGCCATCGTCACGCAGCTCGTCGGTGAACCGGGGCACCGCCCGCCGCCGACGCTCGATGCGGGACTCGACCTCGGCCTCGCGGTCGGTCGCCGTCACGGCGTGGGCCTCACGCCTTGACCTTCAGCTCGACGCGCTGGCGGGCCGCCTTGCCGAAGTTGTAGTACGCCGCGCACGCGCCTTCGGACGAGACCATGCACGTGCCGATCGGTGTCTCGGGGGTGCACGCGGTCCCGAAGACCTTGCACTCCCACGGCTTCAACACGCCCTTCAGGACCTCACCGCACTGACAGGCCTTGGGATCGGCGACCCGCACGCCCGGCACCTCGTAGCGCAGCTCGGCGTCGAAGTCGGCGTAGCGCTCGGAGACCTGCAACGCCGAGTGGTCGATCGACCCCAGACCGCGCCACTCGAACCACGGCCGCAGCGTCATCGTGTCGGCGATGGCCCGCAGCGCGACCGGGTTGCCGTCGTGGCGCACGACGCGGGCGTACTGGTTCTCGACCTCGGCCCGGCCGTCGGCGAGCTGGTCGATGATCATCGCGATCGCCTCGAGCAGGTCCAGCGGTTCGAAGCCGGCCACGACGATCGGCATGTGCTCGTCGACCGCGATCCACTCGTACGGACGGTTTCCGATGACCGTCGACACGTGGCCCGGTCCGATGAACGCGTCGAGGCGGAGGTCGGGCGAATCGAGGATCGCCTTGATCGCCGGGATGATCGTGACGTGGTTGCAGAAGACCGAGAAGTTGGTGACGCCGACGGCCTTCGCCCGCTGCAACGTGAGCGCCGTCGAAGGGGCGGTCGTCTCGAACCCGATGGCGTAGAAGATGACCTGGCGATCGGGGTGCTCGATGGCGATCCGCAACGCATCCAGGGGTGAGTAGACGACGCGGATGTCGGCGCCTCTGGCGCGCGAGTCGAGGAACGAGCCGCGCCCCCCGGGCACCCGCATGAGGTCGCCGAAGCACGTCAGGATCACCTCGGGATGGGCCTCGGCGATGACCGTGGCGTCGTCGATGCGCCCCATCGGGATCACGCACACCGGGCACCCCGGACCGTGCACGAGCTCGATCGACTCGGGCAGGTAGTCCTGCACGCCGTAGCGGTAGATGGCATGGGTGTGGCCGCCGCACACCTCCATCAGCTTGTAGTGGCGGTCCGGGTCGACACGTGCGGCGATCCGGTGGGCGAGGTGGCGGGCCAGCTCCGGGTCGCGGTACTCGTCGACGTAGCGCATGCCGGTGCTCACAGCTTCTCCAGGGCGACTCGGGCGTGGACGAGCAGGTGATCACCCGGCGCCACCGGCCCGACGAGCTCGACGGCAACGAGCTCGGTGCCGCCGTCGCCGGCCCGGCACAGCGCGTCATGGCCGTCGACGCTGATGACCTCCAGCGGCACGGCCACGTCGCCACACGTGATGCAGACGTCGCCGGGCACGGGATCCGCGGCGGGGCCGGCCGTCATCGGGGATCGGTCCCGAGCAGCTGGGCCACCTCGTCGTCGAAGCCGGCGCCCATCAGGCGCAGGCCGTCCAGGGCCCGCTGCGCCTCGTCCTCGTCGATGCGCGACATCGCGAACCCGACGTGGATCAGCACCCAGTCCCCGACGACCAGCTCCTCGTCCTCGAGCAGCCCGATGTTGATGCGCCGACGCACGCCGGTGACCTCCACGGTCGCCAGGTGCGGGTTGGTCGGGTCGAAGTCGGCGATGCGACCGGGGATGCCGAGGCACATGTCAGTGACCGCCGTGCTGGTGCTCGTGGACGTGATCGTCGTCGTGGGTGTGGCCCGACATGTCAACCGCGATCTGATCGGCTGTCCCGGTGTCCAATGCGCCATCGGCGACGTAACGCACCCACGCCAACCCGAACTCGTCGCCGCCTGCCAGGCGGGCCCCGACGGCGCCGCACGACGGGCACTCGCTGAGCGTGTCCTCGGTGTCGTACTGCCACCCGCACCCACCGCACGTCGCCCGCATCCTGCTCGCCTCGAGGTGCGTCGACGCATCGGCGTAGGGCGTCCCGTCGGCGACCATCTGCCACGCCATCTGCATCACATCGCCCATCAACCCGTGGCGCACGCCGGCGCGGATGCCGATGGCGCCGACGGCGCGGCCCTGGGCGCGCGCGTCGACGACGGGGAGCAACGCTTCGCAGTACCCGACCTCGTGCACGGCTACATCCGCTTCAACGTGCGGTACCGCTTGATGTCCCTCGGGATCGCAGCGACGGCGCTCCCAAAGCCCTTGAACCCGGCGCCGACGCGCTTGATGAACCTCATCCCGGTTCCTCCAATTCCTGATGTAGCAGGGCCAAGACCTTCTCCGCAGCGGCCGGCACGGCCGCCGCCACCGGCTCGCTGAGCCCGATCCCGTCGTCCATCGACAGCGGCTGGCAGCCGACGACCAGCGTCCGGGGCAGACCATCGCCGAGCGCACCGAGCGAGCGGAACACGGCGTTCGGGTCGAGGTCGTGGGCGTCGAACATCGCCGTCCCGAAGGCGCCCGGCGGCACCTCGAGCACGGCCACCGAGCCCGGCCCGCCGCCAGCGTCGGGCACGGTGTCGACGAGGATCAGCGTCTCCACCCCGTCGGCGAGGTCGAACGCCAGGTGGACGCCCCGGATCCCGTAGTCGACGACGCGCGCCCCGGGCGGCACCGGCCCGGCCAGCAGGTGGCCGACCACCGCCGACCCGAACCCGTCGTCGCTGTTGAAGATGTTGCCGACGCCGGCCACCAGGCACGCGATCACCCACGCCCGGCTCCGTCCACGAGCACCTCGACCTCGTCGGGCGCGAAGTACAGGTAGCGGCGCTGCCACTGCCACAGGTCGGCGCCGGGATCGTCGTCGATCGTGACGGCGAGGTGGACGTCGCCGTCGATGTCGTTGACGATCTCGGCGACGGTGGCGACGCGGTCGCGCAGGAAGAGGTCGTGGGCGTCGGCGCGCCGGCGGGGATGGAGCACGACGCGGCTGCCCCGCGCGACGAGGAACCCGCCGATCTGCACCGCCGCCGGCCCGGGATCGCTCCACTCCGGCTGCGGATCGAGCGGATCGACGGCCACCTCACCGGGGACGCCGCGCAGCGCTCCGTGCAGCGACTCCATCGTCGCCTCACCGATCGTCTCGCACCGATCGATGATCGCCGCGGCGCGCGGATCGGTGGCGCGCGCTTCGTCCTTCTCCTCGTCGGTCAGCGTCTGCACGCGCAGGGTGAGCATCTCGTCGATCTCGGTGCCGTCGAAGAAGTCGCCGACGCTCTCGGCGGCGACGGCCGGGAAGTCGTAGAGGATGACCGGCGAGGCGAGGACGAGGTCGCGCTGCGGCGCCGGCCCGACGAGCACCGGCCAGCAGCGGTGCTGCGTGCACCGCGTCGCCGCCGCAGCGGCGTCGTCGGGAGGCTCGAGCAACGACACGAACACGTCGCCGTCGGCCGCGAACAGCAGGTGGCAGCCGATCATCGACCGCAGCAGGGCGTCATCGCGCGTCATGTCCGGCACCATCGGGGCGGCGTTGACGACGGTGGCCGACACGCTGACGAGGTCGCCGTCGACGACGGCATCGACGTCCAGGCGACCGGTGATCACATCAGCACCGCCGCCGCCCTCGACCTCGATGGGGAACGACGCGCCGCCCATCGAGATCGGCACCTCGACGTCACGGTGCACGGCGACGGCCTCGTCCCAACCGTCGTCACGGCGGTGCAGGTGGAGGAACCGGACACGGATGTGCACGACCGCATCTGGGGACGCGGTGGTGATCAGCACGGTGGCGGTCATCGTCGACTCCTCGGCCGGGCCGACGACGCCCCACTGGAAGCGCATCCGGTTCTTCGCCGCCGACCGCCGGTACGGGTAGAGCACGTAGCCCTCCCACAGGACGGCGTCGGCGATCGCATCGGCCCGCGCGAACACGGTCTCGATCGGGGCCATCACGCGGCCCCCTCGAGCAACGCGCCGAGCGTGGTGTCCCAGTCGGTGAAGCCCATCCGGGCCTTGTACGCCTGCAGCGCGTCGAGGGTGTCGGTCCGCACCCGGAGCCAGCCGCCGCCGGGCCAGTACAGGTCGACCGTCTGGCGCCACGTCTCGACGGGGAGGGCGAACGTGCACTCCTTGTGCCATGGGATCTGGGTCACCGCGTAGCCGGTGGCACCCCGCGAGATCACCGTCCCGCTGAACAGGAAGCTGAGCGGCACATCGCCATCGCGCAGGCCGTGCAGGTACTTGGCCGCGGCGATGTCGAAGTCGTACGTGCACGGCACGGCCAGCTCGGTCTCCATCGATCCGCGGAAGCCGGGCAGCATCGTCGCCGCATGCGTCCAGTTGAACGGCCGCAACGTCTCCCCCCACCGCTCCCGTTCCCCGAACATGTCCGAGAGGCGAGCGCGGGTCGCATCGTCGTAGCGCCGCAGCTGGGCGTCGATCTGGATCTGCACCCGCACGACCATCGTGTGGATCGGGTCGCCGCTGGTCTCGGCGATGCGCAGCGTGAACAGGATCGTCGGGTCGGTGCCGTAGACGTCGGGACGGGCCGCCAGCACGTCGAAGCTGAGCTCAGGCACGGGTCACCGCCGGTCGCTTCCCCAGCCGCCGGGCCTGCTGGAAGAAGTCGGCGATCGCCGCCGCCGCCTCGGCACCGCCGTCGAACCCTGACCATTGCACTCGCAACCGCCCGACCAGCTCGTAGCAGGCGTCGATGGGAACGATGAAGCACTCGCTGCCGTTGGCGTCGCGGCGAACGATCACCGCTTCGACATCGGGCGCCGTCGCCGCGAAGTCCGGGTTGCGGTCGAGGACGGCCTGCCACGCGTCGAGCGGCAGCAGCGACTCGGTGGCGCCGGCCGGGCCCGGGTAGAACGCGACCGGTCGATCGAGCGCCGAGCTGCGGAAGAAGAACGCCAGCGTCACCGGGATCGCCAGCGCCTCCCACGCGCCGTCGTCGATGCCGGCGCCGTCGAGGGCGACGTAGCGCCGGCCGACCTGGCGATAGCGGCCGTTCGACGCGGCCGGGTCGGAGAACAGCATGAAGCAGTGCGGGCACAGGCACTGCAGGGCCCGCTCGGTGGTGTCGACCACGTGGCGGTGGTCGCCGCCGATCGTCACCCCGCACATCTCGCAGCGCTCGCCCGGGCGCACGTCCATGCCCCGCTCGACGGCGGCCCGCAAGGCGGCCAACGGGTGATCGCTCACCGAGTCGATTGGTTCGCTCGCTCGAGGACTCGCTCGGCTCACAACAACACCTCCAGCACGCCGCCGTCGGTGTGCGTGGGATAGGGGTCGCTGAGCACGAGGCGCGACCCGTCGCCGGACTCGACGGTCGGCGGGTCGGTCGCCACGATCCGCAACGTGTTGGTGGTGAACGGGTCAGGCGCCACGTACACGTCGTCGCCGAGCCGGCAGGCGACGAGCTTGCGCCCCTCGTGGACCAGCTGCACCACGTCACCCGGCGCCAGCGCGGCCGCCGCCGGGAGCTCGGTCCAGCGGGCGGAGCGGCGGCGCCCGATGGACGTCAGCGGGATGATCGTCGGCGACGGCGTGCCCCGCGGCTCGGCGTCGGCGCCGTCGATCTGCAGGTCGACGATGTCGGCGACCAGCTCGCGCAGGGCCCGCTCGACCGTCAGCCGCGTCCGCCAGCGCTGCGTGGCGTCGCCGCCGCTGATGTTCAGGACGACGCGCGCCTCGGCGTCGGAGGCCGTCACCAGCGTGACGTCGCCGCCCGCCGGCCCGAGCGTGGCGTGGCACGCCGCGAGGACCCGTTCGACGCGATCGGCGAGCGGTTCCGGGTGCATGCCGTGGGCCAGCAGCAGGGCGGCGACGAGCTCGTCGTCGAGGGCGGCGCGGATGGCCTCGTGCTGCCCGCTCTCGTGGAGCAGCTCGACGGCGCGCCCGAGCGCCCAGCCGTGCAGACCGGTGACGACGTCGATCAGCTCGTCGGCCGCGCCGGCCAGGCCGGGGACGCCGCACTGCTCGATGGCGCCGCGCAGCGTGTCGACGCGCGTCCCCATCGTCTCGATCGCCGCGCCGTCGCCGGCGGCTTCGTGCACCCACAGCACCTCGCCGAGCTCAGCGTCGCCGGTGAGCACGGATGGATCGGATGCCACGGCCAGCAGCCGCCGGAACCCGGCCGCGTGGGCGTCGACGATCACGGCCACGAGCTGGTCGCCGTGGCGCGCCGCCGACGCGACCCGGCCGAGGTCGTCGAGGGCGACCTCGATCCGGTGGGCCGCATCCGGCAGCGGCGAGACGTCCAGCATCGGCGGGCGATCAGTCGAGATCCGGGGCCTGCGTCGGTGAGTGCACCTTCTCCAACGTCCGCCCCTCGCCGAGGTACATGTGGACGCCGCACGGCAGGCAGGGGTCGAAGCTGCGCACGGCCCGCATGATGTCGACGCCCTTGAAGTCGTCGAGCGAGTTCTCCTCGAAGATCGGCGTGTTGGTCACGGCGTCCTCGTACGGGCCCATCGTCCCGAGGCTGTCCGTCGGGTTGGCGTTCCACGGGGTCGGCGGGTACGGGTGGTAGTTGGCGATCTTGCCCTCGCGGATCACGACGTGGTGCGACAGCACGCCGCGCACCGCCTCCGTGAACCCGCAGCCGATGGCCTGGTCGGGGACGTCGAAGCGCTCCCACGTCTTGGTGTTGCCGGCCCGCAGCTCCTGCAACGCCATGTCGACGAAGTGGTAGGCCGCGGCGCAGGCGTAGGCCTGGAAGTAGGTCCGGGCGCGGTCGCGCTCGATGGCGTTCGACCACTGCGGGATCTTCCACTCGAACTCGGTCTCGGGCAGCAACGCCGTCTTGGGCAGCGTGATCTTCACGCTCGAACCGGTGGACCTGATGTAGCCGATGTCGACCAGCCCGGCGAGCGCCGTCGACCACAGCCGAGCGATCGGACCGCCGCCGGTGTCGAGGGCGAGGTAGTCGGTGCCGTCGAACCAGCGGGGCGACATCACCCACGAGTACTTGTTGTCGAAGTCGCGCTTCTGCGGCTCGGGGTACGTGTGCTGGTTCCACGGGTGCCGCGGCCCGACCGGGTTGCCCAGCGGGTCCTTGGTCACGAACTGCTCGCCGCCCTCCCAGTCCTTGTAGAACGACGAGCCGAGCAGGATGTTGATGCCGAGGTTGATGTCGACGAGGCTCGTCGTGAGCAGCTTGCCGTCGACGACCACGCCGGGCGTCACGAACATCTTGCGGCCCCAGTCCTCCATCGTGCGGTACTGGAAGTCGCAGTGCGCCGGATCCTGGAAGCTGCCCCAGCAGCCGAGCTGGACGCGGCGCCGGCCGACCTCCTCGTACCCGGGCAGCGCCTCGTACCAGAAGTCGAAGACGTCGTCGTGCATCGGCACGACGCGCTTCATGAACTCGGCGTAGCGCGACAGGCGGGTCAGGTAGTCGGTGAACAGCTGGATCGTCGGTGTCGTGCCGACGCCGCCCGGATAGAGCGTCGACGGATGGACGTGACGGCCCTCCATCAGGCAGAACATCTCGCGCGTCCACCGGCTGACCTGCAGCGCCTCGCGGTAGAAGGCGCCCTCGAACGGGTTGAAGGCGCTGAGGATGTCGGCGATGGTCTTGTAGCCGTGGATCGCCGCGTGCGGCGCCTCGGTGACCTTGGCCTTCTCCCAGACACCGGGGTTGGTCGCCCGCACCATCTTCTCGCAGAAGTCCACGAAGACCAGGTTCTCCTGGTAGATGTTGTGATCGAACATGTATTCGGCGGCCTCGCCGAGGTTGACGATCCACTCGGCGATCGGCGGCGGCTTCACCCCGAAGGCCATGTTCTGCGCGTAGCAGGCGCACGTGGCGTGGTTGTCGCCGCAGATGCCGCAGATCCGGCTGGTGATGAAGTGGGCGTCGCGCGGATCCTTGCCCTTCATGAAGATCGAGTAGCCGCGGAAGATCGAGGACGTGCTCTTGCACTCCTTGACCACCCGCTGCTTCCAGTCGATCTTCGTGTAGATCCCGAGCGACCCGACGATGCGGGTGATCGGGTCCCACGCCATCTCGACGATGCCGTTGTCGTCGACGGTCGGCGCGGCGGCGCGGTTGGATTCGGCTCGCGTGTCAGTGCTCATGTCGTCGCCCTCCTCAGCGCTTGTAGCCCGTGAGGAGCTCTTGGCCCCGCTTGCGCCACTTCGGTTCCACGTTCAACGTCTTGTTGGTCACGCCACGGAGGCGCCGGATCATCGCCCCGTAGCCCTTGCTGAGGCCGCTCGAGAGCTTGCCGCCCGGCGGCTCGTCCATGAACGGCATGAACTTGTCGGGGAAGCCGGGCATCGTGCAGCCGATGCAGATGCCACCGACGTTCGGGCAGCCGCCGACGCCGTTGACCCACCCCCGCTTGGGAACGTTGCAGTTGACAACCGGCCCCCAACAGCCGAGCTTGACGATGCACGTCGGCGCGCCGTACTCGTCGGCGAACACGCCCTGCTCGTAGTAGCCGGCGCGGTCGCAGCCTTCGTGCACGGTCTGGCCGAACAGCCACTGCGGGCGCAGCGCCTCGTCGAGCGGGATCATCGGCGCCTGCCCAGTGGCCATGTACAGCAGGTACGTCAGCGTCTCGGCGAGGTTGTCGGGATGGATCGGACAGCCCGGCACGCACACGATCGGGATGCCGGCCTTCGACTTCCAGTCCCACCCGAGGTAGTCGGGCACGCCCATCGCCCCGGTGGGGTTTCCGGCCATCGCGTGGATGCCGCCGTACGTGGCGCACGTGCCGACGGCGACGACGGCGAGCGCCTTGGGCGTCAGGCGGTCGAGCCACTCGTTGGTCGTGATCGGTTGGTTGGTCACGGGGTCGTTGCCGAAGCCGCACCAGTAGCCCTCGCCCGAGAGCTCCTCGTTCGGGATCGAACCTTCCACGACGAGCACGAACGGCTCCAGCTCGCCGCGATCGGCCTTGCGGAACCACTCGAGGAAGTCGTCGGCGCCACCGACCGGGCCGGACTCGAAGTCGATCAGCGGCCAGTGCACGGCGATCGCCGGAAGCCCCGGCAGCGCGCCGAGCGCGATCTCCTCGATGCTCGGTTGCGTGGCCGCAGTCAGCGCAACTGAGTCCCCGTCGCAGCTGAGACCGGCGTTGATCCACAAGACGTGGATCGGACCCGCGTCCGCATCCGACATGGCCGCCTCCTTCTGGTCCCCCCAGGACCATCTGGCTGTCGACGCGATGTGGTGACCCGTCGACGTGTCGCCCTGTGGGCAACGTACTACCAACCCGTGACCGTTGGGAACAGGCGCTCCAGCCGCCGCCGTAGCATCCCTGCGATGGCGGCCGGCGCGGCGTTCGTGCGGCGGCGCATCACCGTCAGCGGGATCGTGCAGGGCGTCGGGTTCCGCCCCCACGTGCACCAGCGAGCCGGCGAGCACGGACTGGCCGGCTTCGTCGTGAACACCGCGGCCGGCGTCGTCATCGAGGTCGAAGGGCCGCCGTCAGCGGTGGCCGGGTTCGCCGCCGCCGTCGTCGATCGGGCTCCGCCGCTGGCCGTCATCGACGACGTGGCGAGCCAGGCCATCGCGTGCACGGGCGCGGCGACGTTCGAGATCCGCGCCAGCGAGGGTGGCGCGGCCGCCACCCTCGTGTCGCCCGACGTCGCCACGTGCGAGGACTGTCGGCGCGAGGTCGCCGATCCCGGTGACCGCCGGTTCGGGTACTCGTTCACGAACTGCACGAACTGCGGGCCGCGCTACACGATCGTGACGACGATCCCGTACGACCGGCCGAACACGACGATGGCCGGCTTCGTGATGTGCGCGGCGTGCCGGGCGGAGTACGAGGATCCGGCCGACCGCCGGTTCCACGCCCAGCCGGTCTGCTGCCCGACGTGTGGGCCGCAGCTCGATGCGCCGATCGCCGACATCGCAGCCGCGCTGCGCGCCGGCGAGGTCGTCGCCGTGAAGGGGCTCGGCGGCTACCACCTCGCCGCGCTGGCGTCGTCAGCTGACGCCGTCGGCATGCTTCGCGCGCGCAAGCACCGCGAGGACAAGCCGTTCGCACTGATGGCCGCCGACGTCGACGCGGCCCGGCGGCTCGTCGAGCTCGACGACGCGGCCACCGACCTGCTGACGTCAGCGGCCCGGCCGATCGTCCTGGCACGCCGCCGGCCCGACGCGCCGGTCGCACTCGGCGGTCGCCCCAGGGGTCGGCGAGCTCGGCGTGATGCTCCCGTACACGCCGCTGCACCACCTGCTCCTCGACGCGGTCGGCGAGGCCATCGTGCTGACGTCGGGGAACGTGTCGGACGAGCCGATCGCCTACCGCGACGACGATGCCCGTGCCCGCCTCGGTGCGATCGCCGACCGCGTGCTCGGGCATGACCGGCCGATCCACATCCGCGTCGACGACTCGGTCGTGCGCAGCGTCGACGGCGTGCCGTACCCGTTGCGGCGGAGTCGCGGCTACGCCCCCGCGCCGCTGACGGTCGCCCACGCCACCCCGGTGCCGGTGCTGGCGTGCGGCGCCGAGCTGAAGTCGACGATCGCCCTCGCTCGCGACCGCCACGTCTTCCTGTCGCACCACATCGGCGACCTCAAGAACTACGACGCCTACGTCTCGTTCTGCGAGGCGATCGAGCACCTCGGGCGGCTGTTCGAGATCACGCCCGAGGTCGTCGCCCACGACCTCCACCCGGACTACGCCTCGACGACGCATGCGCTCGAGCTGGCCGCCGCCGGCGACCTCGCCCTCGTCGGCGTCCAGCACCACCATGCCCACATCGCGTCGTGCCTCGCCGACGTCGGAGCGTCGGGACCGGTGATCGGCGTGGCGTTCGACGGCAGCGGGTTCGGCCTCGACGGCACGGTGTGGGGCGGCGAGTTCCTCGTGGCCGACCTCGTCGAGGCCGAACGGGTCGGGTGGTTGGCACCGGTGCCGCTGCCCGGCGGCGACGCCGCGGCCCACGAGGGCTGGCGGATGGCCGCCGCCTACCTGGACGCCCTCGGCGTCGCCGACGAGCCGCCCGCCGCCCTCGCCGCCGGGGTGCGTTGGGCCGATGTCGTGGCGCTGGCGCGCGGCGGCGTGCAATCCCCGCTGACGTCGTCGGCGGGCCGCCTGTTCGACGCCGTCGCGGCCACCATCGGCGTGCGCCGCGCCAGCACGTACGAGGGCCAGGCCGCCATCGAGCTGGAGGCGATCGTCGACCCCCACGACGGCGGCGCCTACCCGATGGCGCTCGTCGGATCGACGCTCGTCGGCGCCGACCTCGTCGCCGGCGCACTGGCCGACCACGTCGCCGGCGTGCCCGGCGGCGCCATCGCGGCGCGGTTCCACCACGGGTTGGCCGCCGGGATCACCGCGATGTGCGAGCGGATCGGCGCCGCATCCGGTCTGCGCACGGTGGCGCTGAGCGGTGGCGTGTTCGCCAACGTCGTCCTGCTGCAGGAGACGACGCGCCGGCTGACGGCCGCGGGCTACGAGGTCCTGCGCCACCGCCGCGTCCCGTGCAACGACGGCGGGATCAGCTTCGGCCAGGCGGTGGTGGCCGCCGCCCGCGATCCGCGCCGGGCGGTGATCAACGCTCTGCGGCGCGCACCATCGCGTCGTACAGCGACACGTACGTCTCCTGGATGCGGTGCACGGAGGACGACGCCACCACGCAGCACACGTCGAGCCCGGCGCGCGCCATCGAGCCGCCGTCGTAGCCGGCCAGCCCGATCGTTCCGAGTCCGAGCTGCTGCGCCTCGGCGAGCCCGGCGAGGACGTTCGTCGACGTCCCGCTCGTCGACAGGGCGACCACCACGTCGCCGGGCCGGGCCAGGGTGGCGAGCTGGCGGGCGAACACGACGTCGAAGCTGACGTCGTTGGCGAGCGCGGTCACGGTCGCCACGTCGTCGCTGAGCGCCCACCCCTTGGGCCCGAGCGCGTACGCGAGGTCAGCGGCGTCGGTGGCGCTGCCCCCGTTGCCGAACGTGAACACCGTCTCGGCCCGCGCCATCAGCTCGCCGGCGGCATCGATGCGCTCGGCATGGGCGGCCAGCGACGCGGCGCGGAGCTCAGCCGTGTCGACGAGCTTCTGGGCGGTCGACGCCACGGCATCGGCGACGAGCTGCGGACTGCGCCGCCCGGTCGAGATCATCGGGTACAGCGCGTCGAGGGCGTCCGAACCACCGCCCGTCGTCACGCTGGCATCCAGGAACAGGTGCACGAGCTCCCAGAGCAGGTGGTACGAGACGACCGCCGCCTCCTTGGCCGCGTGATCGTCGCGACCATCTCCCGGCGGGAGGGCCACGAGGTGCCGGGCGGCGGGCGCCGGGCAGTCGGCCAGGGCGATGTCGGCTGCAGCGTCGGCGACCGCACCGCCATAGGCGATGACCATGCCGACGTCGCGCGAACCGGGCGTGGGCACACCGACGGCCGCCGGCAACGCCCGCCGGCCGACGATCACCGGGTGGAGGAACTCGACGGCGACGTGGCGGGCGTCGGTGAGCGCCCGCCCGGTGCCCGACACGAGCAAGCGCCCGCCGTCGTCGAACGCAGCCGCCAGCTCACCCGCCGCGGCCACGAGGGTGGCGGCCGCCTCCTGGCCCATGGCGCCGGCCATGACCCGACCGTACCCTCGACCCGCCACCCCCCGGTTTGTGTCACCGCGTACGTCGTCGAGGACGTATGGGGTGACACAGAACGCTCAGGTCCAGGGGAGGTCGCCGCCGATGGGGCCGACGTCGGCGCGCCACTGGGCTCGCCACTCGGGAGCCGGCCAGGGCTCCATCGTGTAGATCGTCTCGTGGGCGATCAGGCCGTCGCGCAGCTCGTGGATGCTGATCCCCGGCTTCCACGGCCCACCCTCGTAGCTGATCGAGCACTCGACGACCCACAGGTCACCCCCGCCGCGGATCCGCAGCACCCGGAGGGCGACGGCGTCGGGGTACTGATCGCGCCAGGCGCGGAAGCTGGCCAGCCCCGCGAAGCGCTCGCCGGACTGGGGGAACTCGAGGACGGCATCGTCGGTGTACATCTCGTGCTCGGCGTCGAGGTCGTCGCCGACGGCCTCGAGGTGGCGGCGCAGCAGGTCGGCGACGTCGGCCGCGGCAGGCGAGGTGGTCATGGCTCCAGCCTGACGTTCTGCGGCCTTGCGGTCATGGAGAAGGGACGGCGACCGGTTGGAGATCACGTGCACGGCGGACCGTTACGTTCGCCGCATGCAGTTCGACACCATCGAGGTCGCCGTCGACGGGCCGCGCGGGCGGCTCGAGCTCAACCGGCCGGACAAGCTGAACCCGCTCTCGTCCCACACGCTGCGCGAGATCGAGGCGGCGGCCCGCTGGTTCGACGGTCACGACGAGCTCAAGGTCGTCGTCGTGTCGGGTCGCGGCCGGGCCTTCAGCGCAGGCGCCGACGTGTCGGCGTTCGGTGCCGGCGGCGACAACGAGCGCTCGCCTCGCGACGACGGCGACAGCGGCTGGCGGATGGCGCGGGCGATGGACGAGATGCGCGCCGTCACCGTCGCCAAGGTGCGGGGGTGGTGCGTCGGCGGCGGCCTCGTGCTGGCCGGCGTCTGCGACCTGCGCGTCGCGGCGACGTCGGCGCGGTTCTCGATCCCCGAGGTCGAGCTGGGCATCCCGCTGGCGTGGGGCGGCATCCCCCGGCTGGTGCGTGAGATCGGTCCCGCGATGACCAAGGAGCTCGTGATGACGTGTCGGGAGTTCGGTCCCGACGAGGCCAAGGCGGCCGGCTTCATCAACCGGGTCGTCGACGACGACGAGCTCGACGCGGCGGTCGACGAGCTCGTCGCCACGCTCGTGCGGATGCCGAAGCTGGCCCTGTTGTCGACGAAGGCGCACACCAACGCGGTCAGCGAGTCGATGGCCGGGACCGGACGCAGCTGGGCCGACGCCGATGGCCTGCTGGCCGGGCTGCGCGACCCCGAGGGGCGGGCGTCGGCCGAGCGCTACCTCGAGCGCGTGCGCGGCGCCAAGCGCTCCTGACGCCGCCGCTACCGTCGCCGTTCGTGGACCTCGCTGCCGCCCGTGCCCTTGCGCTCGACCTGCCCGGCACACATGAGGAGCCGCACTTCGACCTGACGTCGTTCCGGGTCGGCACCAAGATCTTCGCCACCGCGCCACCTGCCGGCGAGCAGCTGCGGATCTTCGTCGACGAGGGCGAGGCGCGGGCGTGCGCCGAGGAGGACCCGGCGACGTTCGAGGTCCTGATGTGGGGCCAGAAGGTGTCGGGCGTCGCCGTCGGCCTGGCTGCCGCCGACCCCGACCGGGTGGCCGAGCTGCTCGAGGAGTCCTGGCGTCGCCGCGCCCCCAAGAAGCTGATCACCGAGCTCGACGCCCGGTCGTAGCGCGGCGAACTTGGCGGATCCGTGAACTGTTCGCGCTCGCGCCACGCATGTTGGCGCCGGCGCGGAAAGTTCGCGGAGCGGCCGCGTCGGCCAAACTGCGGACGGCAAAGAGGGAGACGCAGATGTCGTTGTTCGCTGATCCGGTCCACGAGGAGTTCGCCGGCTGGGCGCTCGGGTTCGTGCCCTATGGCGGCGCCGACTACGGCGAGGTCCAGGCCATCGCCGCCCAGGTCACCGCCGGCGACGACGACTCGTGGTTCGACGCGTGGCATGCCTACGCCCAGCGCCGCATCGACGAGGGCGATCGGGCGGCCGCCGCCGGTCACCACGCCACGGCCTGCGACGCCTACGGCCGCGCCGCCGCGATGCTCGGGATCGCCTACCACGTGCTGTACGGCACGCCCGTCGATCAGCGCCTCACCGACGCCTTCCACCTGCAGATGGCGACGTTCGAGAAGGCTCTGGCCCACGCCCCGTTCCCCTCCCAGCCCTTGACCGTCCCGTACGAGGGCACGACGCAGCCGGCGTGGCTGCTGCGGGCCCCTGCCCACCCCGACGAGGTCCGCCCGACGGTGATCGTGGGCGGCGGCTGGGACTCGACGGTCGTCGAGAACCACTTCGGGATCGGTCTCGCCGCCCTCGCCCGCGGCTACCACGTGATCCTCCACGACGGCCCGGGGCAAGGCCGGCTGCTCATCGACGAGGGGCTCCCACTGCGCTACGACTGGGAGCACGTGGTCACGCCGGTCGTCGACGCCGCGCTGGCCATCGACGTCGTGCGGCCCGATGCCATCGCCTACGAGCCGTGGAGCCTCGGTGGCTACATGGCGCCGCGCGTCGCCGCCTTCGAGCACCGCCTCGCCGCGGTGGTCGCCGATCCCGGCCAGCTCGACGTCGGCGGCAAGTTCACCGCGATGGCCGGCATGTTCGGCCTGGACGCGGCTGCCGTCGCCCGCCTGCCCGAGCTGTCACCGGACGACGAGGCGGCGATGATGAAGGTCATCGCCGGCGACCGCGGCCTGCACTGGAAGATCATCCAGCGCGGCTTCTGGACCAACGGTGCGTCCAACGTCTCGGCCTTCCTGGCCGAGATGGACCGCTGGAAGCTCGACGCCGCCACCGTCGCCCAGATCACCGCGCCGATGCTCGTCACCGCCGCCGAGTCCGACATGGCATCGAGCAACGCCAAGGACCTCTACGACGCGCTGCAGTGCCCCAAGCAGTTCGTCCAGTTCACCAACGCCGACGGCGCCGGCGACCACTGCGAGATCTACAACCGCTCGTTGGCGAACCGAACGATCCTGGACTGGCTCGACGACACGCTGCCCAGCACGGGCTGACGCTCAGAAGCCGCTGTAGATGGCGGCGGCAACGACGCCCTGGTCATCGCTGGCCGTGAAGATGTCCTCGATCTGCAGGAGCGGGATGTCCCTGGTCATGACGCCGTACGTCAGGCGGCGGCCGCCCGCCGTGTCGATGTAGCCGACCTGGGTGAGGCCGGTCAGCAGCCCAGTTGACGAGTCCGTGAACGCGGCGCGGGTGCCGGTCTTGGCGAACACGTGCCCAGCGGCCGGCGTGCCCTTCTGGTTGTTGCCCAGCGTGCCGTCGACGCCGAGGATCGGCAGGCTGTCCTCGAACGCCTTGGCCCATGGGGCCTTGGACACGCCCTTCAAGAACGCCGCCATGGCACCTGGTGACGTGCGGCTGCGCTCGTCGGATCCGGCCCCGTCGAACTGGTAGGTCGTGTTGGCCGGGATGCCGAGCGCGGTCACCGTCTTGTACGTGTCGGGGAGCCCGTCGAGACACGCCGTCGAGCCGCCCTTCACCGCCGTGAGGCACACCAGCAGGTCGGCGCCGCGGTTGAAGCTGACCTTCTGGACGACCTTGACGAGCTCGGCGAGCGTCGCCGACGTGTGCTCGGCGACCTTCGTCGCCGGATCGTACGGCGCCGCCGGCAGCGCGGCCTCCGGGTTGGGCCCGGTCGCCGCCGCCGTGACCGTGACCCCGGCCCGCCCGAGCGCCTCGATGAACCCGGTGCGGGCCCACGCCGAGGGATCGTCGACGAGGTAGTAGCGCCCCTGCGGAACACCGCCGGCTTCGATCTGGCCGTCGACCTGCAGCACCCCGGGCTCGGCCAGCGTGACCTGCGGCGGCGCCGTCACCTGGCCCTTGGCGACGGTCGTGACGTTGCTGCGGACGGTGTACGCCGCGGTCTCGGGCCGCCACGTGACCGTCGGCGCGTCGCCGGCCGCGGCGCCAGCCGTGACCGTCACGTCGACGAGGTTCTCGTTGAACCAGATCGGCGCGATGACCCCGTCCGACCAGCCCCGGTAGGCCTCGAAGATGCGATCGTCGATCGCCACGTCGTTCACCTGGTTGATGCCGGCCGCCTTGACCTGACCGGCCAGCGAGTCGAGGGCCGCCCACGGATCGCCATCGAGGTCGAGCGTGCCGGGCAGGCCGGCGTTGGCCTCGTTGTGGTCGACGATGGGCAGCGTGGCGAACCGCAACGTGCCATCGGCCTGGTCGCGCAGGCCGAAGCTGAAGTCGCCGCCCGACGCGACCAGCACGAGATCGCCGCTGAGCACGCCGTCGGCGACCTCACCCGTGCGGTACACCGGCGTCACGAACTTCTGGTCCGGGCCCCACGCCTCGAGCACGCCGGCGGTGCTGAGGGTCTTCATGATCGAGCCGGTGACGAACAGCAGCTGGCCGTTGTGGTCGACGAGCACCTCGCCCGTCGCCTCGTCCTCGACGTAGACGCCCCACGTCGAGTGGGCGTAGAGGTCCTTGTCGAGGACGTCGGCGAGCGCCTTGGCGACGTCCGCGGGGATCTCGGGCCCGCTGCCGGTGCTCGGCGTGGTGCCCTCCGGCTCCGTCGTCTCACTCGCTGCCGTCGTCGTCGATGCATCGGTGGTGGTCGCAGCAGCAACGGTCGTCGCTGCGGCGGCCGTCGTCGTGGACGCCGCATCGTCGTCGTCCGAGCACGCCACGACACCCGCTGCGAGCAGCGCACCGCAGCACGCCAAGGCGACCCGCGCCCGTCCAGTCCGCGTCGTGCTCAACATCGATCTCCCTCCGACCCCACCCACATGAGGTTCGCGATGCAATGTACGCGCAGTCAGGGCGTCGGTGCACTGACCGCCAGGGCGCCGGCCAGCGCGTGGAGCAGCAGCCCCGCCGTCGCCCACGAACGAGGCGCCGTGCATGACCGCCAGCGTCGACGGCTGCAGGTCACCGAGCGCGTGGAGCGTGGCGGCCGTCTGCGGCCCCATCGACATGGCGTGGAACATCTGCTCGGTCTCGACCGCCGATCCCACGATGTCGTCGCGCAGCACGCCCGAGGGACCGACCTGGGTGAACAGATCGCCGCACAGCAGCGTGCCCGTGGTCTCCTCGAACAGGACCTGGGCCTCCCAGCCGTGGGGCACGTGCGGCGTCGAGATCTGGCGCAGCCGCTTGCCGCCGATGTCCAGCACCTCGCCCTCCTGGAGCGGACGCGGCGGCCGGTCGCACATGTCGTCCAGCGACAGGGCGCAGCCGAGCGCGCCGAACACGACCTGGGACTGCGGCGCGGCCGCCAGCCAGGCGTTCATCGCCCCGCACTCGTCGGCCTCGACATGGCCGAAGCTGATCCAGCGCAGCGACTCGACCGGGATGACCTTGGCGACCGCCTCGGCGATCAGCGGGAACATCGCGCGGTGCCCGGCGTGGAACAGCAGCGGCTCGTCGCCGGTGACGAGGAACTGGTTGAACGTGATCCCGACCGGCGGGACGTCGGGCACGAACGTCGAGATCCGGTGGATCCCGTCGGCGATCTCGTCGATGGTGGTGCTCATCTCGTACATGCCTCCTCGGCGTTCAATCGACACGTGATCCGTTCACCGGCGACTGAACGATCCAGCGGACGTCGCCGTCGAGCGGTTGGTACACGCAGTACCGGCCGGTGCGCACGCCGCGGTCGAGGGCGGCGGCCGCCGGCAGCACCTCGACGAGACGCGTGATCGCGCCACGCAGGGCGCGGGTCACGTTGAGCCGGGCCCGCTCGGCGGCCGACGCCTGCGGCCGGTCGCGCCCGCCGAGCCCGAAGGCCTGGGCGAGCTGGGCCACGAGGGCCTCGAGCTCGGCGTGGTGGGCCTCGGCGTCGTCGTGGCGACCATCGGCCTCGGCGTCGGCGATCTCCTGGCGCAGCGCCTCGATGCGGCGGCGATACGCGGCGCGGGCCGCGCCGTCGGCGGCCGCACCGGCGTCGCCGAGGCGACGGCGATCGACGGCCGGGTCGACGCCCTCGACCCGGTCGACGAGGTCGAGCGCGTGGCGCTCGACGTCGGGCGCGCGGAGCAGCTCGGCCAGGTAGCGCAGGCCCTTGCTGTCGGGCAGTCGCACGCTGGTGCCGTCGCTCGACGCCGTCCACCACCGACCAGTGGGCGTCAGCGTCGCAGTCGACGGTGATGTCAGCGCCGCGCCGGGCGCCGCCGCGAGGCGGGCGAGCAGATCGGCATCGCCGGCGGCCATCACGACGTCGATGCGGTCGAGCAGCTCACCGGCCGCTCGCGCCGCCGCGCCGCGCCGCTGCGGCATCGCCGGCGGCGTCGCACGCCCGCGCCAGCGCGACGAGCACCGTGGCCCGCACCAGCGGGAGCTGGACCGGATCGAGGCCGTCGAGCACCCCGTCGAGCAGCTTCACCGCCGACGCGGCATCGCCACCGGCGATCAGCGCCCGTGACCGCGCGCAGGCGCTGCGGGCGCGCAGCGGGGCGACGTCGACATCGCCGATCCGCTCGGCCAGCTCAGCGCACGCCGCGGTCGCCGCCGCGACGTCGCCGCGCCCCAGCTCGGCGTCGACGAGCACGGTGAGCAGCTCGGCCGCCCGCAGCCGATCGCGTCCGGCGACCTGCAACCCGCGACGGGCGACGGCGCGGGCGAGCTCGTGATCGCCACGGGCGAGGTGCAGGCGGGCCGTCGGCAGCAGCGCCTGCATGAACTGATCCCAACCGACGAGCAGCCGCTCGGCGTCGACGAGGCGACCCTGGCGCACGCGCAGGTCGGCGAGGGCGATCGTCGGGTGCCACGGCGGCATCGGCATCACGGCGCGGAACTCCTCGCCCGAGCGGCGCAGCAGCTCCTCGGCGTCGCCCCAGCGCCCGAGCTCGACGAGCAGCGTCGCGTGCACGGCGTCGCAGTGGCTGGACAGGAACACCGGCGAGCCCACCGACGGGCCGATCAGCCCGTGGCGCCGCAGCAGCTCGGCCCACGCGTCGGCCCGTCCGAAGTCGGCGGCGTGGTAGCACGCGGTGAAGAAGGAGCACACCGACGCCGACACCGCCATCGAGCTCGGGGCCGGCCCGCACGCCAGCGCCATCGCCTCGTCGAGCATCGCCATCCCCTCGTCGATGCGCCCGAGCTGGACGTGGGCCAGCCCACCGTCGGCGAGCGCCTTGGTCTCGAGCTCGACGTCGCCGAAGCGGCGGGCCCGGTCGAGGGCCAGCTCGGCGGCCGCCAGCAGTTCGTCGGGATCGTCGACCTCGCAGCCCATCCCGGCCACGGCCACCCAGCCCTGCTCGATGCACGGCGGTTCGTCGGCGACGAGGCGGCGGGCCCGGGCGAACCACGCCCGACTCGCCGGCAGGTTGCCCAGCGTCGTGGCGATCATGTCGCCGAGGCGCGCCGAGGCCACGGCGGCCCGCCGGTTGTCGCCGGCCGCGGTCAGCTCGCGGATCGCCGTCGACAGGTGGGCGAGCAGCCCGTCGACGTCGAAGTTGGCGATCGCCTCGTCGGCGCGGGCCAGCGCCAGGTCACCAGCCGCCGACCGATCCCCCGCCGTCGTCACCGGCCTAGCTTCGCGCCCCGGCTACCGTGCGGCGGTGGCGACGGATGGGGCGTTGACCGCGGCCGACCTGGTCGATCGCATGGTGGCACTGCAACCGCTCGTGGCGGCCCGCGCCCAACAGGCCGAGCAGCAGCGGCGACTCGACGGCGACGTGCTCGCTGCACTGCACGACAGCGGCGTGTTCCGCCACTTCGTGCCGCGCCGCTACGGCGGGTTGCAGCTCGGCGTGGCCGACTTCGTCGAGATCGTCCTGCCCCTCGCCGAGGCCGACGCGTCGACGGCGTGGGTCACGTCGTTCCTCATGGAGCACAACCTGATCCTGTCGCTGTTCCCGGAGCGCACGCAGGAGGAGGTGTTCGGGTCGCAGCCGTACATGATGGCGCCCGGCGCGGCGTTCCCCCCGGGCCACGCGGTGCCGGTCGAGGGCGGGTTCCTCGTCAGCGGGCGCTGGAGCTACGCCAGCGGCGTCCGCCACAGCGACTGGGCGATGGGGACGGTGCTCATCGACGGCGCCGAGCGACCCGACATGCGGTGGGTGCTGGTTCCGATCGACGCCGTCGCAGTGCACGACGTGTGGCACGTCGACGGCATGGCCGCGACCGGCAGTGACGACTTCTCGATGGACGAGGTCTTCGTCCCCGACCACCGGACGCTGCGGATGAGCGAGATGGGCGACGGCACCTCGCCGGGCGCCCGGTTGCACGGCCCGGACCCGACGTACGCGCTGCCGATGACGTCGTTCCTCGCGATGACGGCCGCCCTGCCCGTGCTCGGCGCGGCGCAGGGCGCCCTGCGGCTGTTCACCGAGCGGCTGGCGACGCGGGTCAGCGCCGGCACCAAGCAGTCCGAGCGGGCGGCGGTCCACGTGGTGCTCGGCGACGTCAGCGCGCAGGTCCACATCGCCGAGCTGCTCGTGCGCGAGGCCGCCGTCGAGATGGTCGAGCTGGCGCGTGCGGGGCGGTCGGGCGACATCCCGGCGCGCGCCGCGATGCGCTCGCGGATCGCCCACGCCGTCGCGCTGTGCCGTGACGCCGTGCGGGCGATGATCGACGTCGGCGGCTCGAGCCTCCACCTCCTCGACAACCCGCTGCAGCGGGCGGCGCGCGACATCACGGTCGCCAGCGCCCACGTCATCCACGACGGCCTCATGACGTCGGAGCTGCACGGCCGGGTGCTGCTCGGGCTGCCGCCGCAGACGTTCCTCGTGTGACCAGTCACCGGGGCGCCCGCGCGTGTAGAGTGCGCTCATGGCGCGTGCGGTACCGATCTCCCCCGCCAAGCGCCAGCGCGATCGGGCGATCGTGCGCATCGTGCTGATCTGGGCGGTCAACGTCGTGGCCCTCCTCGCCGCCGACTGGCTCGTCGACGGCGTGCACATCTCGCCGTGGTGGCACGCCATCATCGGCGGCGCCGTGCTGGGGCTCGTCAACTGGGCGGTCAAGCCGATCATCAAGCTGCTCGCGCTGCCGCTGATCATCCTCACGCTCGGGATCGCGCTGTTCTTCGTCAACCTGCTCGTGCTGGTGATCACCGTGTGGGTCACGGACGGGATCGACATCGACTCGTTCGGCGCCGCGATCGGCGCGACCATCGTGCTCTGGCTGGTGAACAGCATCCTCCATGCCGTGCTCGGCATCGGTGACGCTCGCGACACGCGCGAGCCTCCCGGCGCGCCGCCCGCCGCTGACGCCCACCGGCCGGAGTCGAGTCCCATCGCTTCGCTAGCCTCGGCGGCGCGATGGACAGCTCCGCCCCGCTGCTCGACGCGCTGCGCCGCCCCCAGCGATGGGCGTTGCGCCTGGCGCTCATCAAGGCCACGGCGCTGGCCGGCAACGAGGTCACCGATGCCGACCGCGCCGAGCTGACGTCGCTGCTCGCCAGGGCGCCGATCGAGGCGCTGCCGGAAGCGGCGGCGATGCACCGCGTGTCGGGGACCGTGCTGCGCGGCCTCGAGGGCATCGCCGGGGTGCCCGACGCGGTGCGGGCCGCGCTGGCGGCGCGACGCGACCAATCGATGATGCGCCACCTCATCGTCGTCGGGGCGCTGAGCCAGATCGCCCAGCGCTTCGACCAGGCCGGCCTGTCGTGGACTGCGATGAAGGGCCCGGTGGTCGCCGCGCTGCTGTACCCCGGCGTCGGCGATCGCAGCTACGGCGATCTCGACCTGCTGGTGGATCGCCGCGACTTCCCCACGGCGATGCGGATCCTCGAGGAGCTCGGCTACGGCCACGACATCCACAACTGGGCGTTGGCCGAGGAGATGCTCGCCGGACAGGTCAGCCTGGCCACGGAGACGGTGCACATCGACCTGCACTGGCACCTGCACTACTCCGAAGAGGACCGCCGACCGTTCGCCTTCCCGATCGAGGCGATGATCGAGCGCGGCCGACGGGTCCCGGTGTCCGGCGTGAGCACCCCGACGTTCGATCCCGTCGACACGCTCCTCACCCTCGCCTTCCACGCCGCCCGCAGCGACGGACACCGACTCATGTGGTTCAAGGACGTCGAGCGCTCGGTCGTCGTCGACGAACCCGACTTCGACGAGCTCGTGCGTCGGGCCCTCGCCTACCACTGCGGCGGTCCGGTGGGCTTGATCCTCAACCGCGCCCGCTACCTGCTCGGAGCGCCGATCCCGCTCGACGTCGTGCTCGACCTCATGCCGCGCTCGCTGCGCATCGTCGACGACGTCGCCACGCGGGTCGAGAACCCGCTGCAGCTCCACGAGCGCACGACCGTCACCCGGTGGCTCACCCGCTCGGTGCGGGCGTCGGTGTCCAACAGCATGGTGGCCGTGCCGCAACGAGCCGCCCGTTCGTTGCACCGCGTCCTGCGCCCGCCGCCCGAGAACGAGACCGATGACCCCGAGGAGAAGGCGAGCTACCTCCGGGCCGTGGCGGAGTCGGCGCGTCTGTGAACCTCGCCCGACGGCTGCGGCGCGTCCTGCGCACGACGACGCTGGCGACGTCGCTCGTGTACCACGCCGGGCGGGCCCAGTTCCTCGTCATCCTCGTCTCGAGCATCGTCATGTCGGTGGCCGTGGCCGTGCAGCTCCTCGTGGGGCGCACGTTGCTGGAGATGCTCACCGATGACACCGGTGTGGATGCCGGTGACCTCGCACCGTGGCTCGTCCTGCTCGGCGTGCTGATGCTCGCCTCGGCGATCAGCCAGTCCGTCTCGACCGAGATGCGGATCACCCTGTCCGAGCGCGTGCTGCGGCTGGCGATGGGCGACGTCTTGGATGTCGCCGCCGAGGTGCCCCTCGAAGCGTTCGAGGAGCCCGCGTTCCACGATCGGCTGCAACGGGCCCGCATGGCTGCCGGTGATCAGAGCTCGACCGTGGTGTGGGGGCTGGTCACGATCTTCACCACGCTGGTCGTCACGATCGGTGTGGTTGCCGTGCTGTTCACGGTGGCGCCCGTCCTCGTGCCGATCGCGCTCCTCGGTTACATCCCGATCGCGATCGTGAACGTCCGCAACAACCGCGCTCGCTACCAGCTCGAGCTCGAGCTGACCGAGCTCGAGCGCGACCGGATGTACATGGAGTTCCTCCTCACCGAGCGCAACGAGGCCAAGGAGATCCGCTCGTACGGGCTGGCGCCGACGATCCGGGGGTGGCACCACCGGCTCTGGGATCGCCGCATGGTCCGGCTCAACGACCTGGTGCGCCGGCGCCTGGTGCTCAGCTCCGCCGGTTCGTTCATCACGACCTTGGTGCTCATCGGGACGCTGTCGATCGCGTTCGTCCTGGCCGCTCGGGGGACGATCTCGATCGCCGACGCGGCAGTGGCGATCGTTGGCCTCCAGCAGCTCAGCAGCCGCGTGCAGTCGCTCGGCACCGCGTTCGGCAGCGTCCACGAGGGCATGGTGTTCCTCCGCGACTTCGAGCAGTTCCGCGCCGAGCTGCCCGTGCTGAGGGAGCGGCGACCAACGGGTGTGCCTCCGTCGCCACCGCACACCATTGCGGTCGAGAACGTCTCGTACCGCTATCCGAACGCCGAGCAGGAGGCCGTGCGCGATGTGAGCTTCACGCTCGGTCGCGGGCAGGTCATGGCCATCGTCGGCGCCAACGGGTCCGGCAAGTCGACCCTGGCCAAGGTCCTCTCCCAGCTCTACACGCCGACAGGTGGACGGGTGACGTGGGACGGCGTCGACACCAACGAGTGTGATCCTTCACTGGTCCGATCTCAGATCGCGCCGGTCTTCCAGGACTTCGCCCGGTTCTACTTCCGGATCCGCGATGGGATCGCGCTCGGCGACGTCGATCGCCTCGACGACGAGGTGGCGATCCGACGCGCCGCCACGCTGGCCGGTCTCGATGAGGTGATCGCCGAGCAGCGTGAGGGACTCGACGTCCGTCTCGGGAAGTTGTTCTTCGACGGCATCGACCTCTCGCTCGGCCAGTGGCAACGTCTCGCCATCGCTCGGGCGCTCTTCCGTGAAGCACCGATCGTCGTGATGGACGAACCGTCAGCGTCACTCGATCCGCGAGCAGAGGCCGAGCTCTTCGACCTCCTGCAGTCACTGGGCGACGATCGCATCGTCATCTTCGTGTCGCACCGGTTCGCAACGGTGCGGTCGGCCGACGTGGTGCTCGTGCTGGAGCAGGGGGAGATCGTCGAGATGGGCAGCCACACGGAGCTGATGGCGGCGGACGGCCTGTACCACGACCTGTTCGTGTTGCAGGCCGAACGTTACGGACTGGAACGTTGACGGCCCGTCATCCCGGACGCGAAGGAGCCCCGGGCCGCAGCCCGGGGCTCCTGTCGATTCGTGGCGCTCAGCGGCTGGTGTCGTGGCCGCCGCCGCCGCCACCGTTCTTCCAGCCAAAGCCGTCCCAGCTGCCGGACACGATCTGGCCGCGAGTGACGTCACCAACGGTGCCGAGCTCGATGACAACAGGAGCCTCATACGTGGACATGTTCAAATCCTCCCAAGGATCGGTCTGTGTTCACCGCCGACACTGATGTGCCGGGAGACATCTCCTGTGCTCCTGCGGTTCCGCCCGCCGCGGTCCTGAACATCTTGTCATGCGGCTGGGGCCTTTCAAACACCCGGCGGTCACGATCGGATCCGGGAAACCCCGTGTTGCGCGAGCCACGCCGACTGCAGCAGCGCACCGGTCATGGCGTGCGGCGGACCGACGGACCAGACCCGCCGCAACGGCTCCGGATCGACGAGCTCGAGATCCACGCCGCTCCCATCCCAACCCTCGGCGAAGCGCCGCGCGATCGGCCCCATGTACGAGCTCGTGAAGTCGGCCTTGGTCCCGCGGCTGAGCACGCTGTCGGGGAGCAGATCGGAGGCCATGGACCGCAACACCGCCGTGCGGTCGCCCGGTCCGATCACCCCGCCCGCACGACCGAGCGCATCGACGACGGCGGGCTCCATCAGCGGACTCGAGCAGGTGACCGACCACCGCTCGGCGAGGGCATCGCGAGCGCGCAGACCCAACACGTGAGGCCGACGTCGCGCGAAGTGACGAACGCTCGCCGAGAAGCGCAGCGGGCGCGACCGCTCTTCGTCGGCGATGGCCTCGATCAGACCATCCCGTGCTGACTGGCGCAGCCACGGCGTGGGGAGCTCGGCATCGATGCGGCGGCGAGCCAGCGCACTGCGCACCGGTGCGGGTGCGAGCGCACCGAGCGCCCGCCGGATGCGGTCGCGCCGCAGGGTGCGTGGGCGGCGGACCAGGCGGGCAACCCGCCCGATGCGGTGCTCGGCATCACCGAGCACCTCGTCGCCTCCCTCGCCGTCGAGCAGGGAGCCGCCGCGAGCAACGTCGAAGAGGGGCACGTACGTCACGAGCGTGGGTGGCCAGACGACGGCGCCGAACTCGTCGAGGATGTCCGTGGCCAGCGGGCTGATGACCTCGAGCTCGTCGTGGATCTCGAGCCGCTCCCACTCGGCGAGTCCGAGGTGTCGGATCACCTGCTCCTGCCAGTCGGTCTCGTGGGTCTCGGCATCGGATGGGAACACGCGTGTCAACGGCACTGGCTCGGGCAGCCCGTCGCGCCGGGCGACGTGGGTCGCCACCGCCAGCACCAGCGATGAATCGCGTCCCCCGGAGAACGCCACCATGCACGGCGTCCGGGCGAGCAGGGGACGCACGACCTCCTCGAGCGCCCGCCGCGGGGACGTGCTCGGCGCGCCGACGGCCGGCGCAGCGCCGGCGGGCACGGTGCCGAAGATGTAGCCCCACGCGACCTCGATGGGCGTCATCAGGTACGGCGTCGCAGGCACGGCTTCGGTAGCCTATGCAGCGGTGAGTGGGCCGGGCGGGCTCGCCGACGTGGAAGCTCGACCGGGATGGTGAGGATGCAACTCCGTGAGGCGAATCTGAGCTGGCAATTGGTCGGCGACGACATCGTGGTGATCGATCTGGCCGGTTCGGTGTACCTGAAGCTCAACGGCAGTGGGCGCGTCCTCTGGGAGGCGCTGGCCGACTCGGCAACCGAACCCGAGCTCATCTCGAAGCTCGTCGACACGTACGGCGTCGACGCGGAGCGGGCGTCCGCAGACGTCGCCGCGTTCGTGACCGACCTGCGGTCTCGCGACCTGCTCACCGGGTGACGGCAACGCCGCTCGGCACCAAGCCGACCGCTCGAGCGTTCCTCGCTCGCATCCCGCGGCTGCGCCGCGTCCCGCCACGCGAGATCCCGACGACCCTGCGCGTCGCCGTGCTCATCGTCATCGTCGAGGTGCTCGTGCGCACGGTCCCGCTCCCCCGACTCAGCCGGTTGCTCGGCGTCCCGCTGGACCTCCGTCCGCACGTCGGCTCCGTCGAGCCGCTCCCGCTGGCATCGCTGCCCGACCGGGCTCGCCGTCGGCTCCGTTGCACCCGGCGCGTCGCCGACGTGTGGCCGTTCAGCCATGGCCCGTGCCTACGGCGCGCGCTGATCGGCGGCCACCTCGTGCGCGAGCTGCAGCCGAGCGTGCGCCTCGGCATCACCGCCACTGGCGACGAGCTCCTCGCCCACGCGTGGTTGGAGATCGGCGGCCGACCGCTGGAATCGGTCGAGCACTTCCAACGCTTCGAGCAGGTGGTCCGATGACCGGAACGATCTTCGAGCAGTGCGGCATGCGCCTGCGCACCGACCTCCCGGTCGACCTCCTGGTCGCCGACGGCGAGGAGTACGACGTCGATGCGAGCTGGGGCCCCGACACGGACCACTCGACGCAGCGGCCGGCGGGCGAGGTCCTCGCCGAGACGTTGGACGTCGAGGACGATCCCGAGTCGTTCTGGTACGTGCTGACCCGCGTCGACGGTGGCTACTGCGCCCGCTTCCGCGACTGCGGCGAGTTCGAGATCTCCGCCGACGTCACCGACGTGAGGGTGCGTCGCGATCCCAACGGTCGCCACGAGCTGCTCCCGATCCTCCTCGGCGGCACGGTCAGCGCCATGCTGCTCGGCCTGCGCGGCAGCACCGTGCTCCACGCCAGCGCGGTCTCGGTCGACGGCACGGTCATGGCCTTCGCCGGGCACTCGGGCCAGGGCAAGTCGACGGTCGCGGCGTTGATGTGCCTGGGCGGCGCCGAGCTCGTCACCGACGACCTCCTCGCGATCGAGACCGGACCGGTCGTGCGGTGCCGCGGCGGGGCGACCGAACTGCGGCTGCGCGACCCAGCGGCCCACCTCGCCGACGTGGAGGCCGACGGGCGCCGTCGAGCCACGGCAGATGGGCGCACGGCGTTCACCCCGCGTTCGTCGTCGTCGGTGGCGCGCTGCCGCTCGGCGCCATCGTGGTGCCGTCGCCCGATCGGACAGCGACGGAGCTCGAGGTCACCCGCATCCCGCCGATGGACGCGCTGCTCGGCATCCTCGGGTTCTCGCGCATCACCAACTGGTCGGAGCCGACCGTCGTGCAGCGCAGCTTCACCACCCTGGCCGAGGTCGTGAACTCGGTGCCCCTGTACAGGGCGAGGATCCCGTGGGGACCTCCGTTCCGCAGCGACACCGCTCCGCAGCTCGCCGCGCTGCTCACCGACCCACCCGGACGCTGACGCCCTCCGGCGCCGCGCTCAGGAGATCCCGAGGCTCTGCTCCCAGGTGACGTCGCCCCACTTCTTGGCCGCCGCCTCGAGCCCGTCGATCGTCCAACGACCGTCCGTGGACACGGTGTCGACGATCGTCCACGGCTGGAACAGGCGCACCTCGTTGGCCCACACGAAGAACACCTTGCCGCCGATCGGGCAGTCGGCGGTCGACAGGTAGGCCACGAACGGCGAGATGTTCGCCGGGTCGCTCTTGTCGAACTCGGAGCCGACCTCCTTCTGCTTCGCTTCGCGCTCGGCGTAGCGCTCCTCGGCGCCCGGCACGGTCATCGTCAGGCGGGTGCGGGCCGCCGGCGCGATGGCGTTCGAGCGCACGCCGTACCGGCCGAGCTCCTTCTGGCAGATCTCCGTGAACGTGGCGATGCCCGACTTGGCGGCGCCGTAGTTGGTCTGGCCGGGGTTCGACAGCAGGCCCGACGTCGAGCTCGTGTTGACGATCGAGGCGTTCACCTTCTCGCCCGCCTTGGCCTGTTCGCGCCAGTGCTGGGCCGCGAACTTCGTCGGCAGGAAGTGACCGCGCAGGTGGACGCGCACGACGTCGTCCCACTCCGCGTCGCTCATGCTGAACACCATCCGGTCGCGCAGGATCCCGGCGTTGTTGACGAGGGCGTTGACGTCGCCGAACGTGTCGATCGCCAGCTCGATCAACGCCTCGGCCTGGTCGGCGTCGGCGACGTCGTGGTGGCTGGCCACGGCCTCGCCGCCGGCCGCCGTGATCTCGTCGACGACCTGCTGGGCCGCCGAGGCGTCGGAACCGGCGCCGTCGGTGCCGCCGCCGAGGTCGTTGACGACGACCTTGGCCCCTTCGCTGGCGAAGAGCAGGGAGTGCTCCCGGCCGATCCCCCGGCCGGCCCCGGTGATGATGGCGATCCTGCCGTCGAGCTTGCCCATGTCGTCCTCCTGCTGCGTCCTGCGGTCGCTGCGATCCTCGCGAGTGGCGACGAGGTCAGCCGAGTTGGGCGGCGCACGTCGCGACGGCGGCGGCGACGGTCTCGTCGGTCATGTCGAGGCCGAGGCGGGCGGCGAGCCGGCTGGCCATCTGGGCCGGATCGGGTGCCGGTCGCTCCGCTTCACCGCTCGGTGCGCCGGCGCCGGTGGGTGGCTGGCCGTCGAAGCGCGGACGGGAGCCATCTGCAGGTGGCGCACCCTCCCCGCCGGCCGGAGCGGTCGGGCGCTCGGGCTCGGTGACGGTCAGTCCCTGCGCCTGCAAGCACTGCGTGAAGGCCTGGGCCTGGGCGCCGAAGCGGCCGCCGCCCGGGCCACCGCGACCGGCGCCCGCCGGCGCCGGTGCGTGCCACGGCCGAGACACTGGGCGTCGAGGCTGTGCGCCGGCTGGGAGATCAGTAAGTCTTCGGCAAGAAGCCGTCCCCGGCGTCAGGCAGGGGCGGGCTGGGCGCCGCGGACGAGGCCGCCCGGCAGCGCCCCGGTGTGGGTGCCGTCGCTGAACGTGACCGTGCCCCGCTTGACCGTGTGCACGTAGCCCGCCGCCGACTGCATCAAGCGGCGACCACCGGCCGGCAGGTCGTGGATGATGCGCGGGCGGTTGGCGCCGAGGCCGTCGACGTCGATCACGTTGAGGTCGGCGAGGTAGCCGGGGGCCACGACGCCGCGGTCGAACCAGCCGACCTGCTGGGCGGTGCGCTGCGTCAGGTGGTTCACCATCAGCTCGATCGGCAGCGAACCGGACCCGGCGGTGCGCCTGGTCCACAGGGCGAGGGCGGTCGTCGGGAAGCTGGCGTCGGAGATCGCCCCGCAGTGGGCGCCGGCGTCGCCGAGGCCGATCACCGAGTACGGGGACAGGAGCATCTCGCGCACGTCGTCGAGGTTGCCGTGGACGAAGTTGAACAACGTCAGGATCAGCAACTGGTTGCCGTCCTCGCCGAGCAGCAGGTCGATGGTCTCCTCGACCGGGTCGACCCCCCGGGCCGCGGCGCGGGCGGCGACGCTCGAGCTGGCCGACGGCTCGTAGTTCACCGGCTCGTCCATCGGGAAGAGCTTGTCGAAGCCGGCGAAGATCGTGTGGCCCATGCCCTCGAGGCGCCCGGTGACCTCCGGGTGCTCGGCGACGATGCGAGCCCGCCGCTCCGGGTCGCGCAGCGCGGCCACCTTCTCGGCCAGCGGGCGATCGGCGATCTCGCGGAACGACGGGCACAGGGCGATCGGGTTCACCGACGCGGTCAGGCCCTGCAGCACGCCCACCGGCCGCGGGGCGACCTGGTTGCGCATGTTGAGGCCGTCAGCGACGCCCTGGCCGACCCACGCCACCATCTCCCGCCAGCGGTCTGGCACCTCGACGACCTGCTGGGTCGTCATCGACAACGGACGGCGGGAGTGCTCGACGAGCGTGCGCATGAGGGCCATCTCGTCCTTGGCGAACGTCTCGTCCTCGCTCAGGTAGGCGTCCGAGATCATCTGCACGACGCCCTTGCCGGTCTCGGCCATCGCGCCGACGAGGGCGGTCAGCTCGTCCTCGGTCGAGTAGCGGGTGCCGAGCGGGGACCCGTCACGGGTGCGGTGGGCGACGGTGCGGCTGGTCGTGAAGCCGAGGGCGCCGGCGCGCACGCCGTCACGGACCGCGTCGGCCATCTTCAGCAGCTCGTCGGCGGTCGGCGCCTCGTTCGGGTCGGCGCCGCGCTCGCCCATCACGTAGGCGCGCAGCGGGGCGTGGACGACGTGGGTGCCGATGTCGACCGTGTACTGCCGGCGGTCGAGCGCATCGAGGTACTCGGGGAACGACTCCCAGTCCCACGGCAGCCCTTCGGCAAGCGCCGTCCCCGGGATGTCCTCGACCCCTTCGAGCATGCCGATCAGCCAGTCGTGCTGCTCGGGCGTCGGCTTGGCCGGGGCGAACCCGACACCGCAGTTGCCCATCGCCACCGACGTGACGCCGTGGATGCTGGACGGGGCGAGGATCGGATCCCACGTCGCCTGGCCGTCGAAGTGGGTGTGGATGTCGACGAAGCCCGGCGTCACCACGAGGCCGTCGGCGTCGACGACATCGGCGCCGGTCGTGTCGAGCCCCGGGCCGACCTCGGTGATCACACCGTTGCTGATGGCCACGTCGGCGTGCACGGCGGGGGCGCCAGTGCCGTCCACCACGAGACCGTTGCGGACGACGAGCGGGCGAGGGTCACTCATGGGGGACAGTCTCTCAGAGCGGCCAGGACTCACTGCGGTCGGGAGCTCAGCGATCCGGCTCGCCGGTGGTCCGCGCAACGCTGCTGCGCGGACCGAGCGCTCGACGAGCTCCCTGAGCCGGATCTTGCTCCGGGTTTGGCTCGGTGCTGCGGGCCGTCTTGGTCTGTGTCACCGCACAAGTCCCCGGGGACCTATCCGGTGACACAGATCCTGTTTCCACACGCGCACCTGTCTGCGAACATGTGTTCCCAGTGCGGTCCGATGCCTCCATCCTCCACGCCGACCTCGACTCGTTCTTCGCCTCGGTCGAGCAGCGCGACGATCCGGCGTTGCGCGGCCGGCCGGTGGTCGTCGGCGGCGGGGTCGTGCTGGCGGCCAGCTACGAGGCCAAGGCGTACGGCGTCCGCACGGCGATGGGGGGCCTGCAGGCCAAGGCGCTGTGCCCCCACGCCGTCGTCGTGCCGCCGCGGTTCGACGCCTACACCGACGCCAGCAAGGCCGTCTTCGCCGTGTTCGACGACACGACACCGCTCGTCGAGGGCATCTCCATCGACGAGGCGTTCCTCGACGTCGCCGGGCTGCGCCGGGTCAGCGGGACGCCGGTCGACATCGCCGCCAAGCTGCGCGCCGACGTGCGCGAGCGGGTCGGGCTGGCGATCACCGTCGGCGTCGCCCGCACCAAGTTCCTCGCCAAGGTGGCGAGCGGCGTCGCCAAGCCGGATGGTCTGCTGCTCGTCCCACCGGACGGCGAGCTGGCCTTCTTGCACCCGTTGCCGATCGAGCGGGTCTGGGGCGTCGGCAAGAAGACGGCCGAGAAGCTGCACGCCCGCGGCGTCACGACGGTCGGCGACATGGCCCGCATCGGCGAGGGGCCACTGGCGACGATCCTCGGCGGCTACGCCGGCCGCCACCTCCACGACCTCGCCGTGAACCGCGATCCCCGCCCGGTGACGGCGCGCGCCCGCCGCCGTTCGATCGGCTCGCAGTCGGCGCTCGGTCGCCGTCGGCGCACGGCCCAGGACCTCGACACGGTCCTGGTCGGCATCGTCGATCGCGTCACGCGCCGCCTGCGCAAGGCCGAGCGCGTCGGGCGCACGGTGATCCTGCGGTTCCGGTTCGACGACTTCACCCGGGCGACCCGCTCGCACACGATCCTGGCGCCGACGTCCGAGACGGCGCCGATCCTCACCGTGGCCCGTTCCCTGCTGGCCTCGGCGCTGCCGATGATCGAAGACCGCGGCCTGACCCTGCTGGGCATGGCGGTGTCCAACCTCGACGACGACGACACGGTGCAGCTGGCCCTGCCGTTCGACCGCCACGCCGGCGGCGCCCTCGACACGACGCTCGACGAGATCAAGGAGCGCTTCGGCACCAGCGCCGTCACGCGCACCGTCCTGCTCGGACGGAGCACCGGGATGTCGATGCCCATGCTTCCGGACTGACTACCTGGGGTAACGTCCGGACCGTGGCGCGGGGGATGCGATCCACGTCGACGGGCGAAGGCACGGCGGCCGAGGGGCTGGCGCCGGGCGATTCCGAGCGGCTGTACCGCGCCATCCGGTCGGTCACCAACCCCCTCTACCGGGGCCTGCTGCGAGTGAAGGTCGAGCACCGCGAGCGCGTGCCCGAGGGCGGCGGGGCCATCGTCGCCTCCAACCACATCTCGTTCTTCGACTCGGTGGCGCTGCTGCAGTCGATCCCGCGCCGCGCCTTCTTCATCGGCAAGGCCGAGTACATGCACTCGTGGACGACGCGCCGGCTGTTCCCGGCGATGGGGCTGATCCCGATCGAGCGCGAGCAGGCCCGCAAGGCGTTGGCCGCGCTGGAGGTCGCCGCGTCGGTCCTCACCCGGGGCGACGTGCTGACGATCTACCCGGAGGGCACTCGCTCGCGAGACGGGCTGCTGCACAAGGGCCACACGGGGGTCGCCCAGCTGGCCCTGATGTCGGGCGCGCCGATCGTGCCCGTCGGCCTCGTCGGCACCGACCAGATCCAGCCCATCGGGAGCCGGGTGCCGCGCCCGTTCCGGCGCGCCGTGGTCCGCTTCGGCGAGCCGCTCGATCCCAACGCCTACGGCGGGTCGAGTCGGCGCCGCCGTCAGATGCTGACCGACGACCTGATGGAGGCGATCCGGCGGCTGTCGCGCCAGCCGGTGAGCGACGACTTCGCCAGCCCCGAGCCGCCGCTCGTCCGCGGCGGCACCGAGAGCGTCTACCAGGTGCACACCCGCGGCGGCGTCGGCGCCACGTTCTCCCAGGCGGCCCGCTTCGCCGTCGCCGGCACGTGCAGCCAGTTCGACGACGGCCGGGTCGGCAGCGTCCGCCGGCTCGGCTGCCGGATCCAACCCGACGGGACCGTGCGCTTCGAGGCCGAGGTGGACGTCTCCGTCAAGTACCAACCACAGGAGCTCAGCTCATGACCGAGCGAGTCTTCGAGCGAGGTCCTGCAGCACGGTCGCCCGGTCACTGGTGCATCTCTGAGCTGGCGGACCGGCCCCACAACGAGAGGATGCACCAGTGACCGAGAGCACCTACCACGTCATCGAGCTGATCGGGTCGAGCAGCGACTCGTGGGAGCTGGCCGCCCAGAACACGGTGCGGGAAGCGGCCAAGGCGTACAAGGACCTCCGCGTCGCCGAGGTCGTCGAGATGGACGTGCTGATCGAGAACGGGATGATCATCGCCTATCGCACGAAGCTGCGCCTCAGCTACAAGAGCTGACGGCATGACGATCACCCGCCTCGACGAGTACTCGGGCCACCGCCAGGGCGACGAGCGCTCCGCCCGGGACGACCTCGCCGCGCTGTTCCGCGCCTGCGCGCTGCACGACTTCCACGAGGGGATCGACAACCACTGCAGCCTGGCCATCCCCGGGCGCCACGGCCGCTTCCTCCTGAACCCCTACGGCCCGCACTGGACCGAGCTCCGGGCCAGCGACCTGCTCGAGGTCGATGCCGACGGCACGGTCATCGGTGCCGGCGAGGTGGAGCAGACCGCCTTCGCGCTCCACGCCGCCGTGCACGCGGCCCGGCCCGACGCCAACTGCGTGGTGCACACCCACATGCCCTACGCCACCGCGCTGGCCCTCACCGAGGAGGGCTTCGACACCCGCGCCTCCCAGAACGCGGCTCGCTTCCATGGCGGCCGCTACGTGTACCACCGCGACTACGGCGGGCTGTTCACGTCGCCCGACGAGTGCCTCCCGATCGCCGAGCAGATCGCGGCCGGGGTCCGGGTGGTGCTGCTGCGCAACCACGGCGTGCTCGTGGTCGGCACGACCGTCGCCCACGCGTGGTGGGACCTCTACTTCTTCGAACGGGCGGCGATGGCCCAGGTCCTGGCCGCCGGCAGCGGCGGCCGGCTGGCGCCGATGGCAGCGGCCGTGGCCGAGCAGGTCGCGGCGCAGATCGAGGCCGACGACGTCGAGGCCCCGGCCACGTGGGCGGCGATCCGTCGCCGCCTCGATCGCGAGCTGCCCGGCTACACCGACTAGATGGGCGAGCTGCTCTGTGCCGATCTGGTGCCGCTGATCGCGGCGCAGGCGACCGAGGCCGACCGCACGCGCACGGTGGCGCCGGACGTCATCGCGGCCATCAAGGCGTCACCGCTGATGGTGATGGCGGCGGCGCCCGAGCTCGGCGGGCTCGGGTCCACGGTCGGCGACATCGCCCGCGAGCTGGAGGCCGTCGCCGCGGCGTGCGGGTCGACGGCGTGGTGCCTGTGGAACCACCTGTGCGTGTTCCACCTGTACGTCGGCACGCTCGGCCCGCCGAACTCCGAGCTGCTGGCGTCGATCGTGGCCCGCCACGAGTGGGTCTGCTTCCCTGCCGGCGCCGGGTCGCAGGTGTACGGGCGCCTCGACGCGGCGACCGACGAGCTGGTCCTCGACGGCGTCACCACGTTCGGATCCGGCAGCCGCTACGCCGAGTGGACTGCGGTGGTCGCGGCGATCGTCGATCCGGAGACCGGCGCCCCGACCTCGCCGCCCGATCTGCGCTTCACCATCGAGCGACTCGACGCGCCCAGCGTGCGCGTCGAGGCGACGTGGGACGGCATGGCCCTTCGGGCGTCGGCCACCGACACCGTCCACCACAACGGGACGCGAGTGCCGGCGACACGCGGCGCGCCCTGGTACGCCGCCAACCGGGCCGACGTGCTCCGGCGCCTCGACCACGACGTCATCCACCCGCGCTACCGCGAGGACTGGGTCGGCCTCTCCGACCTGTGGCTCGCCGCCCAGGCCACCGGTGCGGCGGGCGCCGTGATCGAGGAGGCCGCCGACGGGGTGCGCGGGCGGCGGGCGATCATGGGCGCCAAGATGGTCGACCTGCCGATGGTCCCGATGCGCCTCGGCGAGGCCGCCGCGATGGTGGCGACGGCGCAGGCCGCGGTCACCGTCGGGTGCGCCGAGGTCGACGCGCGCATCGCCGCGGGCATCCCACCGACCGAGGCCGACCACACCCGCCAGCTCGCCCTCGCCGCCCAGGCCCTGCGGTTGTGTCGGGACGCCATGGACCACGTACTCGTCGTGCTCGGCGGCAACGGCCTGCGCGAGGGCGGTTCGTTCGAACGCCGCTACCGCGATGTGACGGCGATGCCGCTGCACATCAACGCCCATCCCGACCGCGTCTACGACAAGGTCGGCCGGCAATTGATCGGTGTGCCACCGGTGACGAAGTTCTGACGAGCCCTTTTGGGTTACGGCTGTCCCTGGTAGTTGGCTATTCTCCCGCGATGGCACGCGTGGTCCGCGTGGCTCGCGGTGGTGCAGGGGGCGCGCCCACCGACGAGGCCGGTGCGATCGTCCGCCTCGGGCGCGCCTGGCAGCTGCTGCGACGGAGTGCCGTCAACGGCGTCGTCGGGGTCCGGCTCATCGCGTCACCGGGCGAGCCGGGTGCGCTCGACCCGGTGCAGCTCGACATCATCGACCTCCTCATCGACCGCGATGGGCAGCGGATGTCCGAGCTCGCCGTCGCCGTGGGCGTCGATCCGTCGACCATCACCCGCGCCATGCACCGGATGGAAGCTGCCGGACTGGCCACCAGACGTCCCGTCGCCGTCGACGGCCGGGTCGTCACCGCGCACCTGACCGCCGAGGGTCGCCGGCTCCACGGCCTCGTCGCCGACCGCCGCGCCGACTTGATCCGGGCGGCGATCGAGGACTTCACGCCCGAGGAGCAGGAACGACTCGCCGATCTCCTCGAACGGTTCCTCGGGTCGATCGTCGCCGGCGTCAACAGCCCGAGTCCGCAGCCGACAGCCGCCGGGTAGCGTCCGTCGGCGTGGCCGACCCCTCCACGTTCGCCGACCAGGCGATGCAGTACGCGCCACAGCTGTACTCGGCCGCCCTGCGCATGACGCGCAACCAGGCCGACGCCGAGGACCTCGTCCAAGACACCTACCTGCGGGCCTACCGCGGGTTCGGCGGCTTCACCGAGGGCACCAACCTGCGGGCCTGGCTGTACCGCATCCTGACCAACGCGTTCATCAACACCTACCGCTCGCGGCAACGGCGACCGACCGAGACCGATCTCGCCGACGTCGAGGACATGTACCTCTACAAGCGCCTGCCGGCGCTCGACACGCTGGCGTCGAGCCGGTCGGCCGAGGATCAGCTGTTCGATCTGCTCACCGACGACGAGGTCAAGGAGGCGTTGGAGGCGCTGCCGGAGAACTTCCGGCTCGCCGTCCTGCTGGCCGACGTCGAGGGCTTCTCGTACAAGGAGATCGCCGAGATGCTCGACATCCCGATCGGCACCGTGATGTCGCGGCTGCACCGGGGAAGAAAGGCGATGCAGAAGTCGTTGTTCGACTATGCCCACGCACGCGGACTGGCCGCTCAGACGACCGGCTCCGGCGAGGGATCAGACCATGACTGACCGAGACTGCAACGAAACCCTGCGTGAGCTGGAGATCTTCCTCGACGGCGAGATGACGTCCGAGGAGCTCGTCGTGATCCGAGCCCACCTGGAGCACTGCTCGAACTGCCTGGAGGCGTTCGACTTCCACGCCGAGCTGAAGGCGATCATCGCCCGCAAGTGCCGGTCGGATCCGATGCCCGGGGGCCTCCTGGCCCGCATCGAGGAGTGCTTCCAGACCGACCTCGACGGCGACGGCCGCATCGGCTGACCCTGTCCGGATCGGGCAACTCTTTGCCAGATCGGCCACCGCGTGGCCGCCTGGGCAAAGAGTTGCCAACACCGCCGTGGTGGTTGGGGTCGATCAGCTGGCGATCGCTAACCTCGCGACCATGCTCGCAGCCGAGATCTGGCACTGGTGGATCGGCGTGGTCCTGACCGGCGTCGCGATCCTGGCCGTCCTCGGACTGATCGTGGGCTACCTCAAGAACGTCACTGCGAAGCAGTACCCGAACCGCCGCCAACGCGGCGACGGCTGACGCGGAGGGATGGCAGCGGCCGGGGCGGCTGGCGACACACTGCTCGCACGGTGCTCGTTCCCCCCGCCGGGTACCTCGGTGACGTGCGCGTTCTCTGGCGGCGCTGACTCGACCGCCCTGGTCCTGCTCGCCACCACGGCCGGTTGCGATGCCCGCGCCGTGCACGTCGACCACCGCCTGCGATCGGAGTCGGCAGCCGAGGCGGCCGCCGCCGTCGCCCTCGCGGCACGGGTGGGGGTGCCGTGCGACGTGGTCGCCGTCGACATCCCCAGCGGCCCCAACCTCGAGGCCCGGGCCCGCGCCGCCCGCCAGGCCGCGCTGCCACCCGGCGTCCTGACCGGCCACACCGCCGACGATCGGGCCGAGACGATGCTGATCAACCTGCTGCGCGGCGCCGGCCTCGACGGGCTGACCGCCATGGGTCCCTCCCCGACCCGACCGCTGCTCGCCCTGCGGCGCTGGGAGACGCGTGCCCTGTGCGAGGAGGCTGGACTGACCCCGATCGAGGACCGCTCGAACGACGACCGGCGCTTCGTGCGGAACCGGGTCCGGGCCGAGCTGTTGCCGCTGATGGCCGACATCTCGGGGCGCGACGTCGTCGGCCTGCTGGAGCGCACGGCGAGCGTGCTCGCCGACGATGCCGAGCTGATCGAGGCCGGGACCGAGTCCGTCGACCCGACCGACGCCCGGGCGCTCGCCGCCGCCCGACCCGCCCTGGCCCGCCGCGCCATCCGGCTGTGGCTGGCGACATCGTCGACGAGCGGCTACCCGCCCGACCGGGCGTCCGTCGAGCGGGTCCGGCGCGTCGCCCTCGGCGAGCACCGGGCCTGCGAGATCGCCGGCGGGGTGCGCGTCGAACGGCATCGCCAGCGGCTGCGCATCGTGGGCGACAGCGCGGTAGTGTCGATCAGCGGTATGGGAGACGCAGGGGGGACTCGCTGATGGCCACCCGGCTCCGAGGACGGTGGGCCCTCGGCATCACCCCCCGGAACTTCACCTGGATCCTCAAGGACAAGCTCGCGGTCTGCGAGCGTCCCGGCGGCTACGGCGAGAACCATCGCCGGGTCCGTCGCCAGGAGGAGATCATCTGGATCCGGGAGAACGGCTTCGGCTGCGTCATCTCGATCATCCCGGCGCCCCACAACCTCCACAACTACGAGGAGCTGGGGGTGACGTCGCGCCACCGCCCGTTCACCGGCGAGGACCTCGAGCCGTGGCTCAAGGCCTTCTACCGCGAGCTGAGTGAGCTGCTCAAGGCCAACGTCAAGGTGATCGTCCACGGCGAAGAGGTCGGCGACCGCATCGTCGGGATCATGGGCGGCTACATCCGCTGGGCCGGCCTCGTCGACGACGACACCCAGGCGATCACGGTGACCGAGCGCCTCGCCGGCCGCCAGTTGGATCCGTTTGCGCGGAACGTGATCCTGCTCGCTCCCAAGCTGCGTTGACGGCCAGAGCGGCCCTCCGGGCCGCTCACACCGTTAACGTCGACACATGGCGGCCGGTCGGCGGGTCCTCGTCAGCGGGATGGGCGGTGACCTCGGGTCGCGCGTCGCCGTCGCGCTCGAGGCGCAACCGTGGGTCGGCGAGCTCGTCGGGATCGACGTCGATCCGCCGCGCCGACGCTTGCATCGCGCCCGCTTCCACCTGATCGCCCCGGTCGAGCACGACCGCATCGTCGAGACGGTCACCGCCTTCAACCCCCACGTCGTGGTGCACATCTCGGTCTGGGAGCCGCACAGCCGCGCCAACCCGGCGGCGGCGCGGGAGCTCACCGACGAGTCGGCGACGTCGATCCTCGGGGCGGCCGCCGAGTGCCGGGCGCTGGAGTCGTTGATCGTTCGTAGTGGCATCGAGATCTACGGCCGGGCCCACGGCGCCCCGACGCGGCCCGACGAGTCGGCCGAGATCGACCCGACGTGCGAGTACGGCGAGATGCTCGCCGGCATCGAGCGGACCGCCAACGCCATCGGGACGAGGATCGGCGTCGGCGTCGGCGCCATCCGGATGGCCACGGTGCTCGGACCGCACGTGCCGAGCCCGCTCGGTCGGGTGCTGCGGATGCCTGCCGTGCCGTTCAGCGTGCTGGCCGACCCGCCGTTCGCCGTCGTCGAGGACACCGTCGCCGCCCATGCGTTCGTGGCCGCCGCCGAGCGGCGCCTCGGCGAGCCGGTGAACGTCGTCGCCAACGGGGCCATCACCGCCCTGCAGGCGGCCCGGCGGGGGCGGCGCATCCCGATCCCCCTCGTCGGGCCCGACTGGGTGGTCGCGCGGGCGATCAGCGGGCTGCTCGGCTCACCGATCCCCGACCACGTGCTGGAGACGTTCCACCGCGGCCGGCTGGCCGACAACGGTCGGATGGAAGAGCTCCTCGGGTTCACGTCGGCGACGACCACCGTCGAGGTCGTCGACCGCCTCTACGAGTGGCCGACCGTCGTGCGCACCCCGGCCCGCAGGGCGGTGGCATGACCGACACCACCTACGAATCTCGCGTGATCACGCTCCCGGTGGAGCGCACGCTGACCGCGGCGCGCCAGACGGCCGCATCGGCGATGGATCGCCAGGTCGCCGCGGTCGGATCGTGGGCCGTCGACGATTGGGGTCGCGATGCAGCGCTCGTCGCCGGCGTGTCGCAGCTCGCTGCGCTCCGTTGGAACACGGTCATCGGTGGCGCCGATCGGCTCCCCGTCCGAGCCGGCGCGCTGATCGTCGTCAACACCCGCCGTTGGTCGTTGGCCTCCATCCAGGCGGCCCTCGCCATCACCCGCGAGACCGGTCGCATCGCCCGCTTCGTCGGCCGGCCCGACACCGCGCCGATCGGCGCCCTCGCCCGGCGTCTCGGCGGCTTGCTCGCCCGCCCCGACGAGGTGACGGGCGCGCTGCGCGCCGGCGAGCTGCTCGTGATGTCGGCGGCGCCGACCGTGCACCCCCGCCGGGTCGGGCGCATCGACCACGCGCTCATGGGCGCCGCGGTGGCGACGCGCAGCGCGGTGTTCCCGGCGGCGACGGCGAGCTCGCCGCTCGGCCGGTCGGCGCGCATCGAGATCGGCCCGGCGCTGCGTCCCGGGCGCCGTCGGCGGGGCCCGCTGATCGAGCTCGAGCTGGCCGATCAGGTCCAGCAGCGCATCCAACGGCTGCTCGACGAGTTCGGGGGCGCGCAGACCGGCACCCCGCTCGACTGGCTGCCACTGTCAGGGATGGGCGGGAGCTGACGTGACGTACGCGACCGCGGCCGACGGGACGCGGATCCACTACCAGGTCACCGGCCGCCGCAGCGGGCCACCCGTGCTGCTGATCCAGGGGCTCGGCGCCGACAAGCACGGCTGGGACCTGCAGCGGCTGGCCCTGGCCTGCACCCACCGCACGATCGCCCTCGACAACCGCGGTGCCGGTCGCAGCGACAAGCCGCACGGCACCTACACCTTGGAGCAGATGGCGGCCGATGCCGTCGCCGTGCTCGACGACGCCGGCGTCGACACGGCGCACGTCGTCGGGGCGTCGATGGGCGGGGCGATCGCCCAGGTGCTGACGTTGGCCTTCCCGGAGCGGGTGCGCTCGCTCACCCTCACGTGCACCTCGTGCCGCAACCACGAATGGCGGCGCGAGCTGCTGGCCGGGTGGGGCGCCGAGGCCCGCGAGCACGGGATGGGCGCGATGACGAGCAAGGCGGCGCGCTGGGTCATCGGCCCCCGCTCGTTCCGTCGCCTCATGCCGGCCGTCGGCTGGCTCGGGCCGCTGGCGTTCGGGCGCCCCGCGCACGCCTTCGCCGCCCAGGTCGACGCCATCCTGGCCGCCGACGACGGGCTGGTCGATCTGCTCGGCACGATCGAGGTCCCGACCCTGGTGGTCGTCGGCAACCAGGACATCCTCACGCCCCGCGGCGACAGCGAGGAGCTGGCCGAGCTGATCCCGACCGCCGAGCTGGTCGTGATCAGCGGCGCCGCCCACGGGCTGATGATCGAGCACGCCTCCACGTACAACCGCGTGCTCCTCGACTTCCTCGATCGGGCCGAGGAGGCCTGGCAGGTCCGCCACGGGGACGCCGCGGCGACCGACATCGCAGACGCCGCCGTCGGCTGATTGCTACGTTCCCCGGCGATCGGGGAGGGAGCCGTGCCACCGTCGTGGTTGCAAACGATCGCGTGGGTGTCGCTGGTGTCTGCCGGCATCTGCGCGGTCATCATCCTGGCCGACATCTTCATCGGGAGGTACCGCCAGAAGATGGGCGTGATGGAGTGGGTGTGGCCGATCACCGCGCTCTACCTCGGCGTCTTCGGCCTCGCCTTCTACTGGCTCGTCGGTCGTCGCTCGACGCCGAAGTACGAGGCCGCCCGCGGGTCGCGCCAGTTCCCGTACTGGGTCCGCGTCGGCGTCTCGGCCAGCCATTGCGGGGGCGGCTGCACGCTCGGCGACATCATCGCCGAGACGCTGATCTACGTCACCGGCATCACCGTCTTCGGCGCCACGATCTGGGCGTCGTTCCTCGCCGACTACTCGTTCGCCCTGCTGCTCGGCATCGCCTTCCAGTTCGCCGCGGTGCGCGCGATGTCGAGGCTCACGTTCGGCCGCGCCGTCGGCCGAGCCGCCAAGGCCGACGTGCTGTCACTGACCGCGTTCGAGGTCGGGCTGTTCACGTGGATGGCCCTGATGTTCTGGGTCTTCTTCCCGGACCCGCACCTCCAGCCGAACACCGCGTCGTACTGGTTCCTCATGCAGGTCGGGATGACGATCGGCTACCTGACGTCGTACCCGATGAACGTGTTCCTGATCCACAAGGGGATCAAGGAAGCGATGTGATCACATGGAGGGCTGCTGCTCGAAGGTGCGGTCGATGCGCTCGAAGCGGCGGCGGATCGACGTCCGGCTCTCCTCGTGCGGGAGGACGTAGAGGCGGTTCTGCTCGATGGCGTCGACGGTCAGGCGAGCCACGCTGTCGACCTCGATGACGCGCCCGGCGAGGTCTTCGTTGGCGGGATCCTGGTCGAGCACGAGCGACTGCTCGGCCGCCGAGCCGTAGTCGGCCTGGCGGTTGCGCTCGGAGTTGCCGATGTTGGTGCCGACGCGCATCGGGCACAGCACGGACACGCCGATCTCGTGCTCGCGCAGCTCGCGGTACAGGACCTCGGCGAGGGCGACGACGCCGTACTTGGCGACGCAGTACGGCCCGAGGCCGCTGTTCGGCACGAGCCCGGCGAACGAGGCGGTGAACAGGATGTGGCCGCCGTCGCCCTGATCGACGATGCGGGGCAGGAAGGCCTCGACGCCGTGGATCGGGCCCCACAGGTCGACGTCGATCGTCCAGCGCCAGTCGTCGTGGGTCATGTCGAGGATCGGGCCGCCGACGGCGATGCCGGCGTTGTTGAACACGACGTGGACCTGGCCGAGGGCGTCGAAGGCGGCGTCGGCCAGCGCCTGCACGGCCTCCAGCGAGCGCACGTCGCAGATGACGCCGTGGGCCTCGGCACCGTCGGCGCGCAGGTCGGCCACGGCACGATCGAGGGCGCCCTGCTCGATGTCGGCCAGCACGACCTTGGCTCCCTTCGACGCCAGCACCTTCGCCGTCGCCAGGCCGATCCCGCTGGCGCCGCCGGTGACGACGGCCCCCTTGCCGTTGAGCGTGTCCATGGCCGCCGATCCTGGCAGCCCCGGTCGCCGCCACGTCCATCCGGGTGGTAGTCAGTCGCGCCATGACCTTCGTCCTGCGCGACGACGCCGACGGCGTCGCGACACTCACGCTCAACCGGCCGGAGAAGCTCAACGCCCTCAACCCGGCGACGTTCAAGGAGCTGCGCGCCCACCTCGACGACGTGGCGGGCGACGCGGCCGTGCGCTGCCTCGTGCTCACCGGCGCCGGGCGCTCGTTCTGCGCCGGCAACGACCTCGACGCCATCGCATCGGGCGAGGGGCGAGCCGAGCCGATGCTCGGCCCGGAGACCGTGTCGGCGCTGGAGGACCTGCCGCAGCCGACGATCGCCAAGATCAAGGGCCACTGCTTCACCGGCGGCCTGGAGCTGGCGCTGGCGTGCGACTTCCTGATCGCCGCCGACTCGACGAAGCTCGGCGACACCCACGGGCAGTGGGGCATGGTCCCGATCTGGGGCATGTCGATCCGCCTCCCCGAGCGGGTCGGCATGGCCAACGCCAAGGACATGATGTTCACGGCCCGCCGCATCGACGGGACCCGGGCCAAGGAGATCGGCCTCGTCGATCAGGCGCCGCCGGAGGAGGAGCTCGACGCCGTCGTGGCCACCCTGGCCGGCGAGATCGCCAACAACTCCCCCGGCACCAACCGACGGGTCAAGCTGCTGCTGCGCGAGCGCTTCGACCGCAACCGCCCCGAGGCGATCCTGTACGAGCGCTCGTCGCCCCACGGCATCCCCGAGGACATGGCCGAACGGATGAAGCGGCCGCGCAAGTAGCGGCAATTCGAACTCGGATGAGAATCCGGGCCTGCGGCGATCTCTACGATGATCGGTGGGGACGACGAAGAAGGAGCTCCAGATGGCTGAGCCCGATCACGAGGCGATCATCATCGGTGCCGGTGTGTGCGGCATCTACCAGCTGTACCGGCTGAAGGAACTGGGCGTCGACGCCACGGTGCTCGAAGCCGGCGACGACCTCGGTGGCACGTGGTACTGGAACCGGTACCCCGGTGCCCGCTTCGACTCCGAGAGCATCAGCTACGGCTACTCCTTCTCCAAGGAGCTGCTCCAGGAGTGGGACTGGAAGGAGCGCTTCTCCGGGCAGCCCGAGAACCACCGCTACCTGAGCTACGTCGCCGAGAAGTTCGACCTCCGCCGGCACATGCAGTTCGGCGTCACCGTCGAGTCTGCGGTGTGGGACGACGACGCCACCGTGTGGCGCCTGCACCTCGACGACGGCCGCGACCTCAGCTCGCGGTTCCTGATCACCGCCGTCGGTCTGCTGTCGGCGCCGACGATGCCGCGCTACGAGGGCATGGACACGTTCCAGGGCCGGTCGTTCCACACGTACGACTGGCCGCACGACCTCGACCTCAGCGGGCAGCGCGTCGCCGTCATCGGCACCGGCGCCACGGCCGTCCAGGTGATCGGGGCGATCGCCAAGGAGGTCGGTGAGCTGACCGTCTTCCAGCGCCGGCCCAACTGGTGCGCCCCGCTGCACAACGCCGAGATCTCGCCCGACGAGATGGCCGACATCAAGGCCCGCTACGACGAGATCTTCGACCTCTGCGCCCGCACGCCCGGCGGCTTCATCCACGAGCCCGACCGCCGGCCGTTCTTCGAGGTGCCCCGCGAGGAGCGGCTGGCGAAGTGGGAGCAGCTCTACGGCGAGCCCGGCTTCGGCATCTGGCTGGCCAACTTCCGTGACACGTTCATGGACGAGGAGGCCAACGCCGAGCTGTCCGAGTTCATCGCCAGCAAGATCCGGTCGCGGGTCCACGACCCCGAGGTCGCCGAGAAGCTGATCCCCAAGGACCACGGGTTCGGCGTGCAGCGGGTGCCGATGGAGACCGGGTACTACGAGGCGTACAACCAGGACAACGTCCACCTCGTCGACCTCCGGGAGACGCCGATCGCACGCGTGACGCCGACCGGGCTGGTGACCAGCGACGGCATCGAGCGCGAGTTCGACATCATCGTGTACGCCACCGGCTTCCTCGCCGTCACCGGCGCCTACGACCGCATCGACATCCGCGGCGTCGGTGGGCAGCGGCTGAACGAGCTGTGGGCGGGGAGCCCGGTGACGTTCCTCGGGCTGACCACGCCGGGGTTCCCCAACATGCTGATGCCGACCGGGCCCCAGAGCGGCTCGGCGTCCACCAACTTCCCCCGAGGCATCGAGCTCGGCGTGGGCTGGGTCACCGACCTCATGGAGTACATGTGGAAGCACGACTACACGCGCGTCGACGCCACCCCGGAGGCGGCCAAGGACTGGGGCGGCTACGTCGCCAAGCTCTACGAGATGATGCTGATGCGCAAGGCGCAGGGCTGGTTCACCGGGTACAACTCCAACGTCGAGGGCCACGAGAAGGGCACCATCCGCTACGTGGTGTTCAACGGCGGCACCCCGAAGTACCGCCAGAAGATCTCCGAGATCGCCGACGACGGCTACCGCGGCCTCGTCCTCACCTGACGTCAGAGCGTTCTGTGTCACCGGACAAGTCCCCGGGGACGTGTGCGGTGACACAGAGCTGGGTCAGGGGCGGGTCGGGAAGCTGCCCTCGATGCAGATGACGAAGTCGGCACCGAACGTGCGGACCGGGGCCGGGCGGCGGATGCGAGTCGACCAGCGCGCGCACCCGGCTGTGCGTGTTGCCGACGGGGACGCGGCCGCGCAGGTCAGGCAGGGCGAACGTGACCTTGCCGTCGCCGCCGAAGCGGGTGCCGAGGAGCGCGAACAGGGCTTGGTTCTGCGCGATCGCCAGCTGCTGGCCGTCGCAGAAGGCCCAGCCGCGCGGCGCGAAGTCGCCGCCGAACATCATGATCTGGGCGAGGAAGCCGTCCATCCGGGGTCTCCTGACGGGGTGTGGTTGACGGGACGGCGGGCGGTACGCAGCCGGCCGGACCCCGGTTCCGTCAGCCGAGCCCGACCGCCTGCTTCGTCGTCCAACGGATCCGACGACGGCCCGTCGTTCAGCGCCCGATCTGGGCGGGCTCCGTGACAAGAGTCGTCACGGAGCACGCCCAGATGACCGATTGGCACGCTGCCCACCCAGATCACTCCGGCGGACGCTCTTACGCAGAGCCGACGTCAGTCGAGGATGCGGTGCCAGGCGTCGTCGGTGAACACCTCGGGTGGCGCCAGCTCGGGGCCGATGATGCTGGAGACCACCGCGAGCGACAGCTCGGGCTCGGCCTCGAAGCGCTCCCACACCCGCAGCCGGCGGGCCGCCGCGTCCGGTCCGAACTCGTTGTAGATCCGCGACTGCACGCTCGCCCCGAAGCGCAGCCGACGCATCCGCTCGCGCCGCTCCTCGACGTACGGCGCGAACGCCGCCGCCGACCAGTCGTCGGACGACTGCAGCAGCTCGCTCACGATGCGCACGTCACGCAGCGCGATCGACTGGCCCTGGCCGGTGATCGGGTCGTTCCAGCCGGCGGCGTCGCCGACGAGCACGACGCCGTCACGGACCGGCACGTCGACCCACGTGTCCTCGTTGGGGTACGTGGCGCACGGGCTGACCGGCGTCGCCGACGCCAGCACCTCGGATGCCGGCATGCACTCGAACCGGAAGGCGTCGACGAACGCCTGCGGCCCGTCGGGACCGGTGAAGCGCTTCGGCTGATCGAGCCCGAACCCGAGGTACAGGCGCACCCGTCCGGCGCCCTGCGGGAAGGCCAGGAAGTGGACGTCGCCTTCGGTCCCGATCGCCTGCAGCTCCTGATCGAAGTCGTCGGCGCCGTCGACGAGCACGCCGGAGAAGTAGTGGTGCGGCGGGTCCTTCTGGAGCTCGAACCCGAGCGTCCGGCGGACCATCGAGTTGCGTCCGTCGGCACCGACGATCAGCCGCGCCATCGCCTCGTGCGATCCGTCCGCGTCGCGCCACGTGACGCTCGGCCGTGGCTCGAGCGAGATCGTGACGTCCTCCACGCCGCGCCGGGTGTCGGCGCCCGCCTTGGTCGCCGCATCGAACAGCGCCTGGCAGGCGTCGGGGTGGCGCTGCGTCATCGGGCCGTCGATCCCGGGCAGGAGCGCCAGCTCGGTCGGCGCGGCGAGGGCCTCGGCGGGATCCAGCGCCGGGTCGAACGAGACGTGGCGGCGGATGAAGTGGCCCCGCGCCGTGGCGAGGTCGTCGAGCACGCCGAGTCGCTGCGCCTCGGCGACGCCCCACGGGGCGATCCACTCCCCCTTCGTGCGGTCGGGGAACTCCTCGGTGCGCTCGAGCACGAGGCATGACCGCCCGGCCCGCTGCATCGCGGTGGCCAGCGCCGACCCGCCGATGCCGCCGCCGATGATCGCCAGGTCGTAGGTCTCCGCCGTCATGGCGGCGAGCGTACGCGAGGCCGGGACGGGGCAGGACTACGGTGCCCCGATGGTCACGGGGAACGGACCGGGCGGCTCGCAGACCGTTGCGGTCGGCCACTTCCAGCCGGCCCGCGTCGTCGCCAACGACGAGCTGGCGGCCATCGTCGAGACGAGTGACGAGTGGATCCGGACGCGCACCGGGATCGTCACCCGCCGCCGTGCCGGGCCCGACGAGTCGGTGCCCGACATGGCCCTCCAGGCAGCTGAGCACGCCCTCGCGAGCGGTCGTGTCGACCCGGCAACCATCGACCTCGTCGTCGTCGCCAGCACGACGTCCGAGCACCGCTCACCGAACGTGGCCGGCATCGTGTCCACGGCGATCGGCACGCCGGGCGCGGCGGTCATCGACGTCAACGTGGCCTGCTCCGGCTTCGTGCACGCCCTGGCGCTGGCCGACATGTCGATCCGGTGCGGCGCCACACAGCGGGCGCTGGTCATCGGCGCCGAGAAGCTGACCGCCTTCACCGACATGGCCGACCGCTCGACGTGCGTGCTGACGGCCGACGGCGCCGGCGCGTTCGTGCTCGACGCATCGGCCGAGCCGGGCGTCGGGCCGGTGGCGTGGGGATCGGCCCCGGACCTGACCAAGGCCGTGCGCATCGAGCCGCCGTCGAACGCCTTCGCCCAGGACGGCCGAGCCGTCTACCGCTGGGCGCTCACCCACGGGGCCACCTACGCCCGGCGGGCGGTCGAGCTGGCCGAGCTCGACATCGCCGACATCGACGTGCTCGTCACCCACCAGGCCAACCTGCGGATCATCGAGCCGCTGGCCGAGCAACTGGGGATGACCAACCGCGTCGTCGTCACCGATGTCGTCGAGTCCGGCAACACGTCGGCCGCCAGCATCCCGCTCGGCTTCTCCAAGTGGTGGCACGACGGCCGCATCCCGCCGAGCGCGGGGCGCTGCTGTTCGGGTTCGGCGGCGGCTTCGCGTTCGCCTCGACGGTCGTGCGCACACCCGCCGCCCACTAGCCGAGCGCGAGGATCGCGGCTTCCACGCCGGCCCGGGTTGCGTCGACCAGCTCCGGGGTCGCGTCCCATCCCTCGATCTCGACGAGGAGCGACGGGACGCCGGCGACCAACGCCGACCAGCTCTCGCCACCGCCGTGCTGGGTGACGTCGGGACGGACGCGCAGGCCCACGGCGGCCGAGTACGCCTGCTCGAGCGCCGCGCTCGTCGGGCCGATGGCGCTGACGTAGCCGAGCGGTTGGTGGAGCCAGATCACGAGGTCCGGGTGCAGCTGCTCGACCAGCGCCACCAACGCCTGCGTCTCGGGTTCGCTCAGCGGTGCCGGGCCTCCGTCGCTCGGGCTCCACTCCCACGGGAAGTTCCGGTTCAGGTCGACCCCGTCGGCGTTGCACCGCACGCCGGCCGCCGAGCCGTCCGGGTTGGCGACAGGAACGAGCCACACCTCGACATCCGGGGCGATCGCACCGTTCAACAGCCCTCGCACCGCTGGTGGCGTCACCGGTTCGTTGCCGTGCAACCCCCCGATCACGAGCACCCGTCGCCGCGGTGCATCGACCGGTCGGACGAACACGTCGATGTCGCGCCCCTGCACCGTGCGACCTGCTGTGGTCATCGCCCACCCAGGTTGCGGCTCGAGCGGCGCGAGATCCGACGGCGGCCGCACCTCCCACGAGTCCCGCGCCCGACCCCGAAATGGGCAGTCGAACTGGCCGACGGGAGGTGGCACGGTCGTCGACGTCGTCGAGGTCGACGAGGTCGACGAGGTCGTCGTGGTCGAGGACGTGGTGGTGGACGAGGTCGACGTCGACGTCGACGTGCTCGACGACGACGACGACGAGGTGGCCGGGCTGGTCGTCGTCGTGCTCCTGGTCGTCGTCGGGGCGATGGTGGTGGTGACCGATCTCGTACGCGCGGTCGTCGCCGCCGGCGGCTCCGTCGACCGTGACGGTGCGCTGCTCGACCCGTCGCACCCGATCGCCACCACCCCCAGCGTGATCGCGGCAAGCGTTGCCAATCTCCTCACTGGGCCGCGACTCGACCGCTAGCCCTTGACGCCGATGCCGCCATCGGGGTGCACGAACGTGCCGGTGATGCCCCGCGCCGCGTCGGAGGCGAGGAACACGTAGCTGCCGGCGATGTCGGCCGGGGTCAGCGCGACGGCGAGCGGTGTTCGTGCCCGCAGGTCCTCCTCGCGGCCCGGCCGGTCGGCGAGCGACTGCGCCTCCATCCCGAGCGCGGCCGGCCCCCGCAGGTCGGTGCCCAGCGTGCCGCCAGGAGCGACGCCGTTGACGCGGATGTCCGGCGCCAGCTCGTGGGCCATGGCGACGACGAGGCCGCGGACGGCGAACTTGCTGGCGACGTACAGGGTGCCGCCCCGCCCGGCGTAGAAGCCGGACGTCGAGGCGGTCAGGACGATCGCCCCGCGTGACGCGGTGAGCGCGGCCAGCGCCGACTGCACCGACACCACCATCGACGCCACGTTGACGTGGAACAGCTCGTCGAACGCCGGGACCAGCTCGTCGCGCCCGAGGTCACGGACGCCACGGTTGAAGTCGAAGACGCCGACACACGACACGAGCACGTCGAGGCCGCCGTGCTGCTCGACGACGGCGCCGACGGCAGCGTCGTTGTCGGCGGGCGAGGTTGCATCACCGGTGACCACCACCGTGCTCGGCGCGTCCTGCCGCAGCTGTTCGGCCTTCCAGAAGTCGCGTTCGAGCACGCCGACGGCGGCACCTGCGGCGACGAAGGCATCGTGCACGGCGCGCCCGATGCCCGACCCGGCACCGACGATCAGTGCCCGCTTCCCCGCGAGGTCCACCGCTCAGTCCTGCGGCCCGTACGGGTCGGCCAGCAGCCGGGAGAACAGGTCGTGGGTCTGCCACGTCAGCGTCTCGAGCTCGAGCGGGTCGAGGTCGATGGCCCGCCCGGCACGCGGCGACTCGATGCGCAGGCGCACGCCGTTGCGCGTCTCGACGACGCTGACCGTGACGGCGGCGAACTCGTTGGCCAGCTCGACGGGATCGGTCACAGGAAGATCGCCAGGTTCTGGGTGCGCAGCACGGACTCCTCCACGGTGATGTGGCGATCGGCGAGGCGCAGCACGCCATCTCGTTCGCGACGCAACACGTCGCGCCGCTGGGCGCACACCCACTCCGGCGCCCGGTCGTCGGCCCGGCTGCGGAACAGCAGCACCGTCGACTCGACGTCGGTTCGGTCGCCGTCGTCGGCGGCGTGGCAGCGCACGTTGGTCACGATGTGACGGGTCCGCGACGCGGGTCCTCGGTCCAGGCGTGGTCGGTCAGCAACCGTTGCACGCGCTTCTCGATGGCGTAGCGGTCCTCGTCGAAGTGGGCCATCTCGGCGCTGCGGTCGGCCTGGTCGTGGACCATCGTCACCCGCACCGGCATGACGTAGCGGACGTCGTCGGTCAGCAGGCCGAGCCAGCGGGCCCAGTCGCCGGCGTCGAGGATCGCCGCCTCCTCGACGAGGAAGTGGTGAGCGGCGAGGTGGCGGGGATCGTCGTGGGGCAGCGCCGGGACGTACGTGGTCACTGCTTCCCCAACGGATGGGTGCGCTCGAGCGGGCCGTCGCCGAGGTGGCTCGACCACATCGTCAGCCAGTCCCGCTGGTTGAACTCGCTGTAGCCGACGCGAGCCACGCCGGGGCCGGAGAAGCCGGGGAGGCGCTGGTTGATCGCGGCGTCGTCGGCCGTCAGACCCATCCGGCTGTTGAGGTGCAGCCGCTGGGCCATCGTCCCCTGCGACACCTTGGTGATCGACACCCAGTTCTCGACGTCGTCCTGCTCGAACATGCCCGACGACCCGAAGCACATGAGGTAGGCCCGGTACGAGTCGCGCTTGAACGCTTCCGGCGCCTCGCGGTCGACCGCGAACCACGACAGCACCTCGGTCTCGGTCGACGACACCGGCTGCCACTGGCGGATCGAGATGAACGGCACGATCGTGCCGGCGTCGTCGACCTGCGGCCAGTTGTGCACGAAGCTGAGGTTCGGGAACGCCGTCGCCGCCGAGATCATGAACCCGTCGTCGGCCACCATCGCCACTTGCTCGGGCGTCCACGACGAGCGGGCCCGCTCGATCATCTCGTCGGGGTAGCCGACGTAGCGCATGCGCTCGGCGAAGTCGCCCGCGGGCAGCTTGTAGGTCGTGCCGCCGCCGGCCCCGGCGAAGTACAGCGCCCCCTCCTTGCGCTTGTGCGCCTTGGGCTCGCGGAACAGCCCGATGTCGACCACGCTGCGGTGCGTGTGCGGCGTGTGGTACATGTCGCCGACGAAGTTCTCGCAGCCGATCTTCCAGTTGGCCCGCACCCGCCAGCGCTGCGGCCCGCGCAGCTCGACGCCGGCTGCGCTCTGGCGGGTGTAGAAGCCGAGGTAGAAGGCGAAGTCGCCGAGGTGCTCGCGCAGCGACGGGCCGTCGGCGGCGAGGCTGGCGAACACCATCCCGTCGATCGTGTCGACGCGCGGCGCCGGCAGCAGGTGGTGCTCGTCCCTCCGCAGGCCGTCGTCGCCGCCGTAGGCGTCCTGGTGGAACGGGAGCCCGGCCAGCCGGCCGTCGTTGCGGTACGACCACCCGTGGTACGGGCAGCGGAAGTGCGATGCGTTGCCGACCTCGGCCCGGCACACCTGCATGCCGCGGTGCAGGCACATGTTGAAGTGGACGCGCACCACGCCGGCCTCGTCGCGCACGACGATGAACGAGTCGTCGACGATGCGCCGCACGACGTAGTCGCCCGGGCTCGGCACCTCGGACTCGTGGGCGAGGAACACCCACGCCCGGCCGAACAGCCGCTCGCGCTCCAGCTCGAACACGTCGGGATCGCTGTACACGTGGGCCGGGATCAGGCCCCTGGCGATGTCGTCGCGGATGGCGTCGGTGTCGACCGTCATGACAGGGCCAACCCCGACTCGGCGAGGCGCCGCTCGTGGTGGCGCCACAGCATCTCGTCGTTGAACCCGGTCCCGAGGTCGGGCAGCTGGGCGAGGTCGGCGGCGGCGATCGACCTCGGCGTGCCGCCGGCGGCGACCACGCGCGTCGCCATGCGGGCCAGCGAGTCGACGGCGAGGGCGCGAGCGACCGCCTGCTCCAGCGTGGCCCCGGTCGTCGTGATGCCGTGGCCGCGCAGCACGCACACCGGCCGGTCGCCCATCGCGGCGCGCATCTCGCCCGCCAGCGCGAGGGTGTTGATCAGCACCGACCGCTCGAACACCGGGATGCCGTCGGCGGCGAGGCGGGCGGCCGGGATGTTGTAGGCGCCGACGAGCGGCACGAGTGGCACGCCGGCGAGATCGGCCGCGATGACGGCGGGCGGATGGGCGTGGACGACGGCCCGGACGCCGGGGTCGTCGCGGTAGCAGGCGAGGTGGATCGGCAGCTCGTTCGGCAGCGCCCGGTCGGAGCCCTCCACCGCCACGCCGTCGAGCGAGCACGCCACGACGTCGGCCGGCTCCGTGTAGGCGACGCCGCACTCCGCGGGCCCGCGGGAGCGCACGAGGAGCGTGTCGTCGTCGAGGCGCACGCTGACGTGGCCGAGCACGTCCTCGATCAGGCCCGCGGCGGCGAGGATGCGGCAGGCCACGGCGACGCGGTGCCGGTGCTCGTCCCCCACGGCGGCGACGGTACCAACCCGGCCGGGCCGAGCAGCTAGAACGGCCGGCGATGGCACGACCGGTGGTGGCAGTGATCCCCGGCGACGACGCCGCGCCGGAGGCGGTGGCGGCGACGATGACGGTGCTGCGGCACGTCGACCCGCCCGTCGACTGGGACGAGCTGCCGCCCGGATCGGAGCTGGCGGCGATGGAGCCGGCCGAGCGCGAGCTGTTCGTCCGGGCCCGCATCGATGCCGCCGACACCGTGCTGTTCGGCTCGACCAACGGCACCACGCCCGGCGTGCTGCACATGCGCTGGGGGCGGCGGACGTACGCCAACGTGCGCCCGGTGCGCTGGCAGCCGGGCTACCGCTCGCCGCTCGCGTCCCCAGAGGGCATCGACTACGTCATCGTGCGGGAGAACCTCGAGGACGCCTACGTCGGGATCATGGGCGACGCCGCCGACCTCCTCGCCGTCCGGCCTGGTCGGGCCCCAGGCCCGGCTCGTCAACGAGGGCGAGGGTCGCTACGCGGCGAAGGTCATCACGCGCGCCGGCACCGAGCAGGTCGCCCGCTTCTCGTTCGAGCTGGCCCGCCGCCGCCGGGAGCAGGGGCATCCGGGCACGCTCACCGTGTCGGCCAAGACGAACATGCTGCCGCGGACCGACCGCTGGTTCTGCGACATCGTTGCTGAAGTGGGGGCCGACTACCCCGACGTCCCGCTGACCACGTTCATCGTCGACGACATGGCCCACCGCCTCGTGCTGCGCCCCCACGACCTCGACGTGCTGCTGCTGCCCAACCTCTACGGCGACGTCCTCAGCGACGAGGGGGCGGCGACGATCGGCGGCCTCGGGCTGGCGCCGTCGGGCTGCTACGGCGACGACTTCGCCTACTTCGAGTCGGCCCACGGCACGGCGCCCGACATCGCCGGCCAGGACCGCATCAACCCGACGGCGACGTTGCTGAGCGCCGTGATGCTCCTCGACCACGTCGGGCTCGGCGATCACGCCGCCCGCCTCGATGCCGCCGTCACCGCGGTCTACGCCGCCGGCGCGGTGCTGCCCGTCGATCAGGGCGGTACGGCGTCGACCACCGCGTTCGCCGACGCCGTGATCGCCGCGCTCGACGCGTAGGGTCGAGGCGACCGGGGATCGGAGGCCGACATGCGCTACTACTCCTGCGACTCGCACGTGGTCGAGGCACGCGAGGTGTTCGAGGGCCTGGAGGACCGCTTCGGCTCGCGAGCGCCGCGGATCGAGCGGGACTTCAAGGGCCGTCGTGGCGATTGGCTCGTGCTGCCCGACATGTTCCCGATCCCGGTGGGCCGGCTCGGCATCGCCGGCCACCGCCTCGACGACCCGGCCACGGACGAGCTGCATCGCCCAGGGCTACGACGGGCTCAACCCGGGCGTGCGCGATCCGCACCGCCGCCTCGACGAGCAGGACCTCGACGGGATCGTCGGCGAGGTGATGTACCCGTCGCTCAACATGTTCACGTTCGCCATCCCCGACCGCGAGGTGGTGTCGGCGGTGTTCGAGCGCCACAACGACTGGGTGCTCGACTACTGCTCGGTGGCGCCGGAGCGGCTGATCGGCATCGGCTGCCTCGGGCTGCCCGACGTCGACATCGCCCTCGCCGAGATGCAGCGCGCCGCCACCCGCGGCGTGCGCGGGTTCGCCATCCCGGCCCACGTCTCACCGGAGCGCCCGTACTGCCACGAGGACTACGACCGCTTCTGGGCCGCCGCCCAGGACTTCGGCGTGCCGCTGACGATGCACATCTTCACCGGCTCGTCGCTCGACGGCGGGATGCCCGAGCACTGGGGCACGCCGGGCGGCACGATCAAGGGCTACACGATGGCCCAGACGACGGTGGTCAACACGATGATCGACCTCATCTGCGGTGGCGTGTGCGAGCGCTTCCCGGGCCTGAAGTTCGTGATCTCGGAGTTCGAGACCGGCTGGGTGGCGCAGTGCCTGGCCGCGCCTCGACCACGCCGCCTACCGCACGCCGAACTTCGCCGTCGACTACCTCACGATGAAGCCGTCGGACTACTTCCGGCGCCAGTTCCACGTGACGTTCGAGGACGACGAGGCCGGCATCCTGACCCGCAACCTGATCGGCGTCGACTGCCTGCTGTGGGGCAACGACTACCCCCACCACGACGCCATCTGGCCGCACTCGATGAAGATCCTCGACGAGACGATGGCCGACGTCCCCGCCGACGAGCGCGAGCGGATGTGCTTCACCAACACCATCGAGCTCTACGACATCGACGTCACCGCCCTGCCCTGAGCCGTCGCGGCCATCACGCCGGTGGCCGGAATCGCCAACTTTTCGCGCCGGCGGCCACTGGATGGCCGCCAGGGTGAAAAGTTGGCGGATCCGGCCAGATGCGGCCAGATCCGGCCGGGTCGGCCCGGTCAGCAGGTGACGGCGGTGAGGGCGCCCTGGCCGAGGTCGTAGATCGACGTGTGGTTGGGCACCAGCCGCAGGAACTCGCTGAACGACTCGGCGGGCGAGTCGCAACGGCGGTCGATGGTCTGGGCGTAGGGCACCTCCCAGCCGTTGACGAGGTGGGCGTACCCGGCGTCGAGCTCCTCCACCGCCGGGAGCTGGATCTTGAAGCCGGCGGCCAGCGGGACGATGGCGAACCACGACACCGTGTCCCCCAGCGTCTGGGCGATCATGGCGCACGGCGTCGACAGGTCCAGGCAGGTGACCTCTCCGGGCGTCCCGGCGTAGATGGTGAGCGGCACCGGCTCGGCGAAGCCGACCGGGAGCACCTGCAGGGTGAGCGTGCCGGTGGAGCGACCGCCCTGCACCGCGAAGCCCTCGCTGGTCGAGCTGAGCGTCAACGTGATGAGGTCGGCGCGGCGGGTCTGCACCGTCTGCTCCTGGACCACCTCGGCGACGGACTGGCGGTTGCCGAACGCGAAGTAGACGATCACCGTCAGGACGAACAGGGCGCCGAGGGTCGCGACGAACCGCCACGAGAGCACCTGCCGCATGGACGTAACGCTAGGAGCGCACAGGACCCAATGGGTGTCATGCTCCTCGGCCGGAGCGGCAAGGACCCAGGGTTCATGCTCAGCGTACGTCGAGCGCTCGGCACGCGCAGCAGGGTTGCGCGTACCGACGGCGCTGCGTACGCGCTGAGCCCCAGTCGCCGTGGGTCCTGGCCGCTCAGAGTGTTTTCGCGGCGTTGACCGCGGCGCGGCCGGCGCGGTCGGCGAGGTCGCGCAGGACGGCGTCGTCGTGGCCGAGGCCGACGAAGATCGCCTCGTAGGCGCCGGGCGCCATCGCCACCCCCTCGGCGAGCATCGCCTGGAAGAACGCGGCGTAGGCCCGCTCGTCGGTGCGCTTGGCACCGGCGAAGTCGACCGGCGGCGGCACGTCGCCGCACACCATCCCGACCAGCGTCCCGACGACGGGGAACTGGGCCGGGAACCCGGCGCTGACGCAGGCGTCGCGCAGGATCGACGACAGGTGCCGGGCCCGCGCCGCGAGCTCGACGTACACGTCGGGCACCAGCTGGTCGAGGGCAGCCAGTCCGGCGGCCGTCGCCAGCGGGTTGCCGGCGAGCGTTCCAGCGTGGAACACCGTCCCGAGCGGGGTCAGCGTCTCCATGATCTCGCGCCGGCCGCCGACGGCACCGATCGGCAGGCCGCCGCCGATCACCTTGCCGAACGTCGTCAGGTCGGGGTGGACGTCGTACTTCGCCTGGGCCCCGCCGGTGTCCAACCGGAACCCGGTGATCACCTCGTCGAACACGAGCAACGCGCCGGCCTCGTCACACGCCATCCGCAGCCCCTCGAGGAAGCCCGGCCGGGGGGCGATGACACCCATGTTGGCGGCGACCGGCTCGACGATGACCGCCGCGACATCGGCGCCGATCTCCGGGACCTCGTTGTACGGCACGACCATCGTCTCGGCGACCGCGCTGGCCGGCACGCCGGCCGTGCCCGGCAGCCCGAGCGTGGCCACCCCGCTGCCCCCGGCGGCGAGCAACGCGTCGGTGGCGCCGTGGAAGTTGCCGTGGAACGTGATCAGCCGATCGCGACCGGTGTACCCCCGCGCCAGGCGGACGGCCGTGCTCGTCGCCTCGGTGCCCGAGTTCATCAGCCGCACCCGGTCGCAGCTCGGCACCCGCGTCGCGATCTCCTCGGCCAGCTTCATCTCGCGCGGCGTCGGCGCGCCGTAGGACGTGCCGTCGGGTGCCGCCGCGATGAGGGCGCGGGTGATCGCCGGGTGGGCGTGGCCGAGGATCACCGCGCCGTAGCTCTGGACGAGGTCGATGTAGCGGGTGCCCTCGACGTCCCACACGTAGGGACCCTCGGCGCGGGCGACGACGTACGGGCGGCCGCCGACGGAGCGGAAGGCCCGGATCGACGAGTTGACGCCACCCGGGATCGCCGCCTCGGACCGGGTGAACAGCTCGTCGTTCGACGGCACGCCCTTGCCGACGCACACGACCGGATCGCAGCCGGCGCCGGCGCACGCCGGCCCGCAGAACGGGACGAGCCCGGTCGCCGTCATGCGCGCCCTGGACCCTCGGCGAACCACCGGGCCAGGTACGTGAGGATGACGTCGGCGCCGGCCCGCTTGATCGCCGTGAGGTGCTCGAGGGCGACGGCGTCGCCGTCGATCCAGCCGTTGGCCGCGGCGGCCTTGATCATGGCGTACTCCCCGCTGACGTGGTACGCCGCGATCGGCACGTCGACTCGTGCGCGCGCCGCGGCGATGACGTCGAGGTAGGCGAGCGCCGGCTTGACCATCACCATGTCGGCGCCCTGGGCGATGTCGGCGTCGATCTCCCGCTGCGCCTCGCGGCCGTTGCGCCAGTCCTGCTGGTAGCCCTTGCGGTCGCCGCCGCCGACGATGGTGACGTCGACGGCGTCGCGGAACGGGCCGTACAGGCCGGACGCGTACTTCGCCGAGTAGGCGAGGATCGACACGTCCTCGAAGCCCTCGCCGTCGAGGGCGGCACGGATGCGCCCGACCTGGCCGTCCATCATCCCGCTCGGGGCCACCACGTGGGCGCCGGCGCGGGCCTGGGCCAGCGCAGCCTGGGCGTAGATCTCGAGCGTCTTGTCGTTGTCGACCACGCCGCGCTCGTCGAGGACGCCGCAGTGGCCGTGGTCCGTGTACTCGTCGACGCACAGGTCGGCGATCAGCACGACGTCGTCGCCGAGGTCGCCGCGCAGGTCGGCGAGGGCGAGCTGCACGATGCCGTCCGGATCGAACGCGCCGCTGCCGACGGCGTCCTTGTGCGCCGGCACGCCGAACAGCACGACGGCGCGCACGCCGATCGCGGCCAGCTCGGCGACCTCCTTGCGCAGGCTCTCGCGGCTGTGCTGGACGACGCCGGGGAGCGAGGCGATCGGCTGCGGCTCGGTCACGTCCTCGCGCACGAACAGCGGGGCGATCAGGTCGCTCGTGCGCACGGACGTCTCGGCGACGAGATCACGCAGGGCCGGCGTGCGGCGCAGGCGGCGGGGCCGGTCGACGGGGAAGGGAGCACCGGACATCGCCGTCATGGTATGACCCGAGCCAGCAGGTCCGACACCGACGACGGGTCCGGTGACGTCGCCACGTGGGCGATCGTGAGGCCGCGGCTGGCGGCGTCCGCTGCCGTCACCGGCCCGATGGCGATCAGGCGGTGGCGCGACGACGCCACCGAGCGCGTCGGCCAGTGCGGCGGCGGCCGAGCCGCTGGCCAGCAGCACCGCATCGGCGCTCGTCAGCATCGTCAGCTCATCGGGCGACGGGCGGCGGCCGACCGTGCGGTAGGCGATGACGGACTCGACGGTGTGGCCGCCTGCAGCGAGGCCGTCGGCCAGCGTCCGGCGGGCCCGGTCGGCCTGGGCCAGCAGGATCCGGGCCGGCGGCGGCGGGAACTCGGCGAGCAGCCCCTCGGCGCGCGACTGACGGACGGCACGAGGTCGACGTCGCGACCAGCCGCCGTGGCGAGGGCGGCGGCGGTGGCCGGGCCGACCGCGGCCAGGCGCAGCGCGGGGTGGCCGGCGGCGGCGGGGCCGGCGCGTCGCGCGCCGTGGGCCGACGTGACGACCAGCCAGTCGAAGGCGGCCAGCCGGGCCAGCGCGGCGCGCAGCTGCACCCCGCCATCCACCGGGTCGCCGACCTCGATCAGCGGCACGTGCACGACCGTCGCCCCCAACGCCGCCAGCTGCGACCCGAGCTCACCGGTGGCCGGCCGGGTGATGACGATCCGCTTCCCGGCCAACGGCTGGCTCATGTCACCAGCCGACGACCCGGCGGGCGTGGCGGGCCGCCTCGCGAGCCCGCTCGTGATCGCCGGCGTCGAGGGCGAGGGCGATGCGCTCGTGGGCCGTGTCGTCGTGACCGGCCAGGAACACGTGCAGCTCGTGGCCGCTGACGTGGGCCCCGACGGGGAGCGAGCACCCGGACCCGAGCTCGGCGAGGAAGCTGCGCTCGACCTCGACCGCGTGGCGCGTCGCCGCGTCGTCGACGGCGGTCAGCAACTCGGCCGTCGCCGAGTCGTCGGCGCGGATCTCGACGGCGACGCAACCCTGGCCGACGGCCGGCACGAACCGCCGCGGGTCGAGGCGCTCGGCGATCTGCTCGGTCATCCCGAGCACCTGCAGCGCGGCCACCGCCATCACGATCGCCCCCTCCGGTGGCACCTTCGACAGGCGGGTGGCGATGTTGCCGCGCAGCTCGACGAACGTGAGATCGGGCCGCGCCGCGGCGAGCTGGGCTCGGCGCCGCACCGACCCGGTGGCGATCGTGGCGCCCGGGGCCAGCGCGGCGAGCGATCGTCCGATCAACGCGTCGGCCGCATCGCGCCGCGCCGTGAACGCGCCGATCACCAGCGCCTCGTGCGACGTCGACGGCAGGTCCTTGGCCGAGTGCACGGCACCGTCGGCGCGCCCGTCGAGCACGGCCTGCTGGACCTCCTTCACGAACACGCCCTGGCCGCCGATCACGTGCAGCGGCACGTCCTGGCGGCGGTCGCCGGTCGTGTCGACGATGACGAGCTCGACGTCGGCCTCGTCACCGATCGCGGCAGCGACGGCCTCGGCCTGGGTGCGCGCCTGCGGACTCCCACGAGTCGCCAGGCGCAGGCGGGGCACTCGTTGGCCTCAGTGCAAGTCGAACAGGTCGCTCACGGCCGCCGCGTTGCGCTCGCCCTTGGGCGTGCCGGCGTCGTTGCGGAGGCGCACGGACGGGCCGTGCAGGAGCTTGGCGACGATCGCCCGGGTCAGCGCCTCGACGGTGTCGCGCTCGTCGTCGTCGAGCTCGGCGAGGCGGCCGGCGAAGCGGGCGACCTCCTTGGTCCGCATCGCCTCGGCCCGCTCGTGCAACTGGGCCACGAGTGGCGCTGCCTGGCGGGCCGTGACCTCCATCGAGAACTGCTCGACCTCGGAGGCGATGATGGCCCGGACGTTGTCCACCTCGCCGGACCGCAGGGCGATGCCGCGATCGGCCCAGTCGCGCAGGTCGTCGAGATCGAGCACGGTCAAGCCGTCGAGCTCGGCCACCGACCGGTCGACCGAGCGAGGCACCGCGATGTCCACGATGAGCATCGGCGCAGCGGCCCGCTTGTTCGCCGCGACGTCAGCGCGCGTGACAACGCTCTGGCCGGACGCCGTGCACGCGACGACGACATCGGCGCGGGCGAGCGCCTCGCCGACGCCATCGAGCCCGATGGCGCGACCGCCGACGCGCCCGGCGAGGTGGCTGCCGCGCTGGGGCGAGCGGTTGCACACCGTGATCGAGCCGGCGCCGGCCTTGTGCAGCGCGGTGGCGACGCCGACGCCCATGTCACCGGCGCCGACCACGAGCACGTTGCGCCCGTCGAGGGGACCGAGCCGATCGGTCACCAGCTCGACGGCGGCGTGGCTGATCGACGACGTGCCACGGCTGATCGACGTCTCGCTGCGCGCCCGCTTGCCGACGCTCAAGGCGTGCCGGAAGAGGAGGTCGAGCGTCGAGCGCACCCCGCCCTCGTCCTTGGCGACCTGCCACGCCGTGCGCACCTGACCGAGGATCTCGCTCTCGCCGAGCACGGCCGAGTCGAGCCCGGCGGCGACCTCGAAGAGGTGCTGGGCGGCGGCCTCGTCGTGCTGGCTGTAGAGGTGCGGGTGGAGCTCGTCGGCACGCAGCGTGCCGAGCTCGCACATGAAGTCGCGGATGTCGGCGTACGCGCCGTGGAAGCGCTCGGCGACGGCGTAGACCTCGGTGCGGTTGCACGTGCTCAGCACGGCGACCTCGCGCAGGCTGTCGCGTGCGGCGAGGCCGATGACCGCCTTGGCGATGCCATCGGGGGCGATCGTCAACCGCTCCAGGACCGACAGCGGTCCCGTGCGGTGGTTGACCCCGATGACGACGATCGACATGGCGGATCCAGCCTAGGCGCTGGCCCCCCGTCGCGATCCGGCCGGTACCGCCTGCAGCGGTGGGCCGGCGGCGGCCGACCGGCGCTGCTCGTAGTAGCTGAGGATCTGCAGCTCGACGGCCAGGTCGACCTTGCGGACGTTGACGCCGGGCGGCGCGGTCAGCACGACCGGCGCGAAGTTCAGGATGCTCGTGACGCCGGCGGCGACGAGCAGGTCGGCGGCCTCCTGGGCGGCCGCCGCGGGCGTCGCCACGACCCCGATCGACACGCGGTTGCTGCGCACGATCGTCGTCAGGTCGCCGACCGCCGCGACGCGGACCGGGCCGATCATCGAGCCCACCTTGGCCGGATCGTTGTCGACGATGCCGGCGACGGGGAAGCCGCGGTTGCCGAACCCGCCGTACCCGGCCAGCGCTTGACCGAGGTTGCCGGCGCCGACGATGACGACGGGCCAGTCGTGGGTCAGCCCGAGCTCCCGGCGGACCTGGTAGATCAGGTACTCGACCTCGTAGCCGACGCCGCGCGTGCCGTACGTGCCGAGGTAGCTGAGGTCCTTGCGCACCTTGGCGGCGTTGACGCCGGCGAGGTCGGCGAGCTCTTCGCTCGACACGTTCGACGTCCCCGACTCGGACTGGTCGAGGAGGATCCGGAGGTACACCGGCAAACGGGCGACGGTCGCTTCCGGGATCCTCCGACCACGGCTCGTCGTCGCCATCGGGATTCACCCTAAGCCCAAGTGCACCGGTTCACAAAGTCAGGTCAGGCCGTCATCCGTCACGCACCGGGGACGAGGTCGCGACGCAACAACTTGCCGGTGGCGGTCCGCGGCAGCTCCTCGACGAAGAGGATCTTGGCCGGGCACTTGTAGCGGGCGAGGTGGTCACGGCAGTAGTCGACGAGGGCGTCCTCGTCGATCGTCGCCCCCGGGGCCAGCACGACGTAGGCCCGGACCGCCTCGCCCGTGTGCGGGTGCGGCACGCCGATGACACCGACATCGGCGACGTCGGGGTGGGCGGCCAGGATGTCCTCGACCTCGGCCGGATACACGTTGAAGCCCGACACGATCACGAGGTCCTTGGCCCGCTCGATGAGGTAGAGGCGGCCGTCCTCGTCGCACATCCCGATGTCGCCCGTGCGCAGCCAGCCGTCCGGCGTGAGCACGCGCGCCGTCGCCTCGGGGTCGTCGAGGTAGCCGGCGAACACGTTCGGGCCGCGCACCCAGATCTCACCGGCATCGCCCACGAGGGCGTCGCCACCCTCGCTGTCGACGATGCGCATCTCGATCCCACCCAGCACCCGGCCGACCGATCCGTAGACGGAAGGGGCGCCGACCGACGACGTCACCACGGGTGACGCCTCGGTGAGCCCGTAACCCTCGGCGATGCGCAACCCGAAGCGCTCCTCGAACCGCTCGGCGACGCTGATCGGCAGCTTGGCGGCACCCGACAAGGCGATGCGGACGCCGGCGAACGCGTCGGCCGGCGCCTCCTCGAAGTGGGCGAAGGCGGTCCAAAGGGCCGGCGCCCCGGGGATCACGGAGACCCCGCGCGCCTTGATCGACTCGAGGGCCGTGGCCGGATCGAAGCGCTGCACGAGCACGACGGTGGCCCCGTTCGCCAGGCTCATCGTGAGGAGCACGTTGAGCCCGAAGATGTGGTTCAGCGGGATGACGCCGTAGACGACGTCGCCGGGCGCCACGCGGCTGGAGACCGACCGCGACTGCTCGATGTTGGCCAGGAGGTTGCCGTGGGTCAGCATCGCGGCCCGCGGCGCGCCGGCCGTGCCGCTCGTGAACAGCAGCGCGGCGAGGTGATCGGGAGGCACGTCGACAGCCGGCATCGGCTCGGCCGTGAGCAGCTCCTCGACCGGGACCGCTCCACCACCGGCATCGCCGTCGACCGACACGACGATCCGCACGCTCGGCACGAGCTCGCGGTCGACCGCCGCCCACGCGGCAGCGGCGCTGCGATCGACGACGACGGCCTGGGCGCCGACCACGGCGAGCTCGCGTTGCAGCTCGGGCGCCGGGCTGGCCGGGTTCAACGGGGCGATCGCGGCGCCGAGCCCGACCGTCGCGAGGTAGGCGATGACGAACGGGTGCCCGTTGCCGCACAGCAGCGCGACCCGATCACCCGCACCGATGCCGAGCCCGGCCAGTCCGCCACGCAGGCGGTCGATCTGGTCGCGCAGCTCGCCATAGGTGATCTGCTGGTTGCGGCTGACGAGGGCGACCGCGTCGGCCGGATGCCCGTCGACGACGTGGGCGACGTTCACCAGCTCGACGTCCTTCGACCCGCCGTCCTCCTGTGCCCCCATGACGCCGGGGGACACTACCTAGATGCGCACCAGCGCGATGACTCCGGCGGCGAGGATCGCCAGCAGCAGCAGCCCGATGGCGAGGGTCGTGGCCGGACGCATCGACCCGAAGGCTACCGGTCGCGCCGCAGGGTGACAGGAGACGACACGCCGGGTGGAGCAGCGCCGGGGGCGTCGTCGAACTCGCCGAGCACGACGGCGTCGCCAGTCGCCAGGTGCAGCTCGTGGGCGGCCGAGCGCTGATCGAAGGCCAGCGCGTACATGCCCTGCGAGTCGAGCACCAGCCCGACCGAGCCCGCACGGAGCTCGCCGAACGACGTCGCCAGGGTGGCCGCACGGCGCTCGTCGCCGATCGAGACCGCCCACACATCGACCCCCGCGGTGAGATCCTCGGGGCCCACGTTCAGCTGGCAGTTGCCGAAGCGATCGACCCACAGCACCTCGGCGTGGATGCCGTCGGGCTCGACGCGCGGCAGCGCCACCATGCCCGGCATCAGCAGGCCGGCGTCCACGAACGGGCCGAGATCGGAGAGCTCGCCGCCGTTGCACAGGTGGGCGGCGGCCGGGGCGAACACGTCGCGACCGGCGAACGTCGCGCCGGGCGCCGCGAGGTGGTGCTCGGGGTTGGTCAGCTCGACGGCGCGATCGGCGCCGCCGGCGATGGCCACGGCCGGCGCCAGCACGCCGTTGTCCGGCCCGAGCAAGATCCCGGCACCGCCGGCGACCTCGATGGCCAGCGCCCGTCGCGACGTGCCGACACCCGGGTCGACGACCGCCAGCACGACACCGTCGGGCACGTAGGGGATGGCGCGGGCCAGGGCCAACGAGCCGCCGCGCACGTCGAACGGCCGGATGCCGTGGGTCAGGTCGATGACCACCGCGTGCGGCGCGAGGTCGCGCAACACGGCTTTGACGACGCCCACGAACTCGTCGTCGAGTCCGTAGTCCGTGAGGAACGACACGGTGTCGTAACGGCGGGCCACGCGTCGGAACCTACCCCCAGACGCGACGAGGGCCGGTGCCAACCCCCCGATGGCACCAGCCCCGTCGGCGCTGCCAGGACTACGTCCCAGCGCGTCTCAACGTGCGTCACCATAGGCCGCGATCGGGCGTGAGAAAAGAGTCACGTCGGAAAAACAGTGTCGTAATTCACGCATGCCCCGGTCAGACACCCAGTTCGGCGCTGCGCGATGCTGCCGCGTTGACCGCGTCGGCGAAGGCGGCGCGCACGGCGTGGACCTCCAGCGCGTGCAGGCCGGCGGCCGTCGTCCCCGCCGGTGACGTCACCATCGCCCGCAGCGCGGCCGGGTCGCCGTGTGCTGCCAACAGGGCCGACGACCCCACGAACAGCTGCGTCGTCAACGCTGCGGCCAGCGGGCGCGGCAGACCGGCTCCGACGCCGGCGTCGATCAGCGCCTCGGCGACCAGGAACAGGTACGCCGGGCCGGAACCGGTCAGCGCGGTGACGGCGTCGAGCTGGCGCTCGTCGACGCGCGCCACGGTGCCGACGGCACCGAGGATCGCGGCCGCCCAGTCGAGGTCGTCTGCCGATGCGGCCGAGCCCCCGGCGATCGCCGCCGCGCCCTGCCCGACAAGGGCCGGCGTGTTCGGCATGGCGCGCACGACGGCGACGCCCACGCCAGCCGCGGCCTCCAGCGACGCGATCGACACCCCCGCAGCGATCGACAGGATCCGCCGGGCGCCGGCGGCGACCGCCTGCCCGACGGCGCCGGCCACGTCGCCCGGCTTGACGGCGATCACCGCGGCCGTGCACGCCGGCACGTCCGCCGACACCGCGACCCCGGTGAACTCGCGCGGCCAGCTCGTCGCGCCGCGTGGCGAGCGCCTCGGTGACGGCGAGCGTGGAAGGGTCGGCCCCGTCGGCGGCCAGCAGCCCGCCGAGCAGCGCGGCCCCCATGTTCCCGCCGCCCACGATCACCAGTCGCTCAGCCATGCTGCGCAAGCTACAGGCGGCTCTGACGGCACTGCGGACCGGCGCGGAGGTTTCCGACATCGTCGAGTGGTTCGACGATCCGGTTCTCGGTCCATGAGTCGACACAGCATCGGAGAGGTCCGGGATCGTGAACGACGACTCGAGGGACGTCGGAGACGCTGGCCGCGAGTGGGTCCTGGCCGCTACCACGAACCGGCTGGCGAAGCCGATCCGCAGCAGGGCCTGGAAGCACTGCTCGACCGTCGCGTACAACGTGCCGATGACGCGATCGAGCTCGGCCTCGGACACGGCGTCGACGGCGAGCTCGCCGCGCAGGAAGACGGCGTCTTCGATGCCGATCGAGAAGTGGGCGCCGACGAGCCGCTCGTTGCGGCGCAGCAGGTGCTCGTAGAGGGCGCCGTCGTTCTCCTCCGGCGCCGGCATCACGTACGTCTCGTAGCGCAGCGTGCGCTGGCCGAGCGTGAGCCACACCGTCGTGAAGTCCTTGTCCTCGCCGCGCAGGCGGACGAACCAGCGGCGCTCGTCACCCTCGCCCCGCTCGATCGCTTCGACAGGAAGCCAACCGGCCGCGATCGCGGCGAGCCACTCGTCGATGCGCCGCTCGAGGACGGCGAGGGCGGCGTCATCGAGGGCGTCGGACACACCATCGACCATATGCACCTCCGGCGCGTCTCAAACTCAGCGACAGGCGACGAGGGCGGGCGACGGCTGCGCGGCGAGGTCGGTGTAGAGGCGCCGCAGCCGGGCCGCCGTGAAGCTCCACGTGAACCGCCGCGCCCGCACGCTGGCGGCGGCGCCCATCGCGGCCGCGCCGAGCGGGTCGCCCAGCAGCTGGGCCATCGCCCGGGCGTAGCGCTCGGGGTCACGGCCGTCGACGAGGTGGCCGGTGACGCCGTCGTGGACGATGTTGAGCAACCCGCCGACCGCGCTGGCCACGACCGGGATGCCGCACGCCGCCGCCTCCAACGCCACCAGCCCGAAGCTCTCGCTGCGACTGGGCACGATCACCAGGTCAGCGGCGCGGTACCAGCTGGACAGGATGTGGTGCGGCTGCGGCGCGACGAACCGCACCCGCTGACCGACGCCGAGCTCGGCGGCGAGCTGGCGGGCGAGCGCCTCCTCGCCGATGCCGTCGACACCGCTGGCGCCGCCGACGATCACCAGCTCGGCCGTCGGGTGGTGGGTCATCGCGGCGAGCGCCCGGATCGCCAGGTCGGGCGCCTTGAGCGGTTGGATGCGCCCGACGAACAGGACGATCGGGTGGTCGTCGGGGAGGCCCACGGCGCGGCGGGCGCCGGCCCGATCACCGGGCGCGAAGAAGGCGTGCTCGACGGCGGGCGGCACGACCTCGATGCGCCCGGCCGGGTCGCCGTAGAGCCGGCGGAACTGGCGCTCCTCCTCGGGACAGCTCACGCAGATCGCGTCGCTGCAGCCGATGACGTCGGCCTCGGCCCGGTCGCGCCACTCCGGTTCCATGTCGCCGCCCTCGGCCTTGACGCGCGCCAGGGTGTGGAACGTCGACACCAGCGGGACGTCGAGGGCGTGCTTGAGGTGGTGGCCGACGACGCCGCTCAACCAGTAGTTGCCGTGGACCACATCGACGCCGGGTCCGGCGCGCAGGTGGGCCAGGACGCCGGCGGTGAACGGCTCGACCTGCCCCGGCAGCGCCTCCTTCGGGAGGTCGAACGGGCCGGCCCGCACGTGCACGACGCGATGACCGGGTTCGACCAGCACCTCCGGCGCGAGTCCCGGCCGGTCGGCGCGGGTGTAGGTCGTGCACTCGACGCCGGCCTGGGCGAGCGCCGAGGCGACCTCGCGCACGTACACGTTCATCCCACCGCTGTCGCCCGATCCCGGCTGCAGCAGCGGCGACGTGTGCAGCGAGATCATCGCCACCCGTTTCATGACGAGTCCGACGCTAACCAGCCGTCCCGGAGCTCAGACGTGCCCGACGTAGCTCTCGTACACGTTGAGCAGGGCCTGCTTCTGCTCGGCCGTCAACAGCGGATCGCGACCGATGGCGTCGCGCACGCTGGGCGCGGCGTCGTCCTCGCTCAGCAGGCCGGCTCGCACGTAGAGCGTCTCGACGCTGATCTTGAGCGCCTTGGCCAGCGCCTGGAGGATGTCGGCCGACGGACGGCGCAGACCCCGCTCGATCTGCGACAGGTACGGGTTCGACACGCCGGCGAGCTCGGCGAGCCGACGCACCGACATGCTGGCGACCTCGCGCTGCGACTTGATGAACGCGCCGAGCTCGGCGACACGGTCACCGAGCTCCTGGCGGATGTCGTCCGGCGACGGCATGCTCACTGGTCGTTCGCGGATCCCCCGGCGGCTGCTGCTCGCGGTAGCGGCGGACGAGCTCCTCGCTGAGGTCGTCGAGCTCGGCGAACAGCTGGTGGCGCTCGTCGGAGATCTCGCCCTCGAAGGCGTCGAGGGCCGTCGCCAGCTCGGCGACCGCGCTGTCCTCGAGGTCGGCGAGGCGCCCGAAGCCACGCGCCGCGCAGAGCCGGTCGAGCTCCTCGGCGCGCGGGTCGTCGCTGAAGTCCTCTGCTGGCCGGGGCGGACGGTCCGAGGCACCGAGCAGTCGGTCGCCGAGCACGTGGCGCAGCTCGTCCGTCAGCTCGGGCGCACCCTCACGTGACCGTCGCGCCAGCTCGGCGCGGCGAGGTCGGCGCGACCCTGCGCGACGCGCCGCACGTACGACACTGCGTCGTCCTGCTGTTGCAGCTCCCGTCGCCGCGCCCGCAGCTCGTCGAGGCTCAAGTCCGACGCGTCGCTCACTGGTGCACCATCGAGTTGAGCGACCGGTGCACGGTCGTCGACAGCACGGAGCACCAGTGACCGAAAAGACCGTAACGATGGTTCGCTCGCTCGAAGACTCGCTCGCTCACGCACTCCCCCCGGAGACGGGCGGCAGCACGGCGACCTCGTCGCTCGGGCCGACGACCGTCGTGGGTTCGGCCTGGTCGCCGTTGACCCAGATGCGGCACGTCGCCAGCACGTCGACGAACGTCGGGCCGAAGCGGGCGCCGGCGGCGCCCAAGCACGTCGCCGACCGTGTCGCCCGGCAGCTCCACGCAGCCCGTGCCGGCGGCCTCCCGCGCTGCGGCGAACATGCGCACGACTGCCACGCAGCGAGCGTAACCAGCCGGTCCCTCGCCACCGACGGCTACAACATGGCGATGCCGGTCCACGTGCTCTGCGTGCGCCACGGGCTGTCGACGTGGAACCAGCTACGGCGATGGCAGGGTCAGGCCGATCCGCCGCTCAGCGACGAGGGACGCGACGGTGCCGCCGCGCTCGCCGCGGCGCTCGGCGAGACGTTCGGTGATCGCCGCGCCGGCGTGTGGTCCTCCGACCTGCAGCGCGCCGCCGACACGGCCGCGATCCTGGCCGCCCACCTGGACGCCGGCCCGGTCGTCATCGACGAGCGCTTGCGGGAGACCGACGTCGGCCCGTGGGAGGGCCTGACCGCGGTCGAGATCGAGGCCCGCTGGCCGGGCTTCCTGGCCACCGGTGACCGGCCGCCCGGGTTCGAGCCCGAGGGCGAGCTCGTCACCCGGGTCGTGGCCGCGCTCGAGGACGTGGCGGCCGACGCCGACGGGCGCCTGCCGATCGTCGTGTCGCACGCCGGCGTCCTGCGCGCCCTGCGCCGCCACTGCGGGGCGCTCGACGACCACCTCCCGAACCTGGCCGGGATGTGGTTCCACGTGGCTCCCGGGGCGGTGACGTTCGGCGGCCTGTTCCAGACCGGCCACCATCCCGGACCAGCGGACGTCCAGCCGCTGTGACCTGCCCCGGCGCAGTCTCGGCCGGCCGATAGCCTTCCGCCCTCGTGGGTACGGACAAGCGTGAGCGTCAACGGGCCAACCGGCAGCTGAAGTACGAGCAGGAGGCCAAGGAGGTCTCCCGCCAGCGCCTCACCAAGCGGGTGCTCATCGGCGGCGGCGCCGCCGTCGCGCTGCTGATCTTCATCCTCGTGCTCGCCTGGCTCGTCAACCGCAACAGCGACGACGACGACGCGAACCCGTCGACCACCGTGGCGGCGGCCGCGACCTCGGCCCCGGCGACGACGACCGGCGCGTCGACGACCGCCGTCTCCACGGGTTCGACGACCGCCCCGGCTCCGTTCGCCTACGGCACCGGCGAGTGCCCGCCTGCTGAGGGGGCGAGCACGCCGGTCAAGACGTTCACCGCCGCGCCGAAGCAGTGCATCGACCCGGCCAAGACGTACACGGCGACGATCGCCACCGACCACGGCGACATCGTGATCACGCTCGATCCGGCCGAGGCACCGGGCACGGTCAACAACTTCGTGACGCTCGCCCGCTACGGCTACTACGACGACACGACGATCTTCCGCTCCGCCCAGGGCATCGACATCATCCAGGGCGGCGGCAACTCGTCATCGGACCAGTTCGGCTACACGATCCCCGACGAGGGCTCGAAGTGGACGTACCCGCCCGGCAAGATCGCCATGGCCAACACCGGGGCGCCGAACTCCGGCGGCGCCCAGTGGTTCATCACGACGGGGCCGAACGCCGCCAAGCTCGACGCCCAGGGCACCTACACCGTGTTCGGTGACGTGACGTCGGGTCTCGACATCGCCCAGAAGATCGCCGCCCTGGCCACGTCGGCCACCGACGACTCGATGAAGGAGAAGGTCGTCGTCGAGTCGGTGACGATCGCCGAGAGCTGACGCGATCGGCCCCCGGTGGCCGGATCCGCCAACTTTTCGCACTGGCGGCCACCAGATGGCCGCCACCGTGAACAGTTCGCAGTTACGGCAGGTCGCCGTGGACGACGGGCTCGCCGACCAGCTCCCAGGCGCCGTCCGCGCAGAGCAGCGCCGACCCCGTCGGCAGCTCGACGACCGGGGTGTTGGCGAGCGTCAACGTGCGGTGGCGACGCTCCTCGCTCCACTCCTCGACGCCCGGGGACGACGGCGACGCCGCGCACCAGGCCGAGGCCGAGCGTGAACGCCCCACCACGCTGGTCGAGCATCGGATCGCACAGCGCGGCGGCGCTCGGCCCGACGGCGGCGACCACCCCGCCCGCGGCCAGCACGGCGTCGAGCGCGTCCAGCACCGGCGTCTCCTTGAGCGTGCTGCGCAGGTGCATCGACGAGTCGCCGACGAGCCAGACCGCCCGGGCGCCCGCGCACGACGCCAGCCGCGCCCTCGTCCTCGGCCTCGTGGCGCTGCAGCACCATCAGCGCCTCGACGACGACGCCCATCCGCTCGCCCCACAACGTGGCATCACGGATCAGCGCCGCCGGCTCCTCGAAGGCGTCGGCCGTGGGGAGCACGACGACCCGGTCGGCGCCGGCGGCAGCCAGCAGGCGGCGGTCGAGGTCGTCGTTGGCCACGAACGGGCCGCCGCCGGCGAGGGCGATCACACCGGTCATGGCGGCCGACTGTACGCACCCGCATGTCGCCGCCACCGGTTCCCGGTTTGCCGCTTGGGTTGTTACTCGCGAGTAACTAGACTCCACCCGATGGGTGAGATCAACACGGTGGGCATCGTCGGATCGGGGATCATGGGAGCGGGCTTGGCCGAGGTGGCGGCGCGATCCGGGTTCCAGGTCATCGTCCGATCACGGACCAAGGCGGGCGCCGAGGCGGTCGTCGCCGGCGTCGCGCGGCAACCTCGACCGCCAGGTCGACAAGGGCCGGCTCGAGGCCGACGAGCGCGACGCCATCGTCGCCCGGATCACCGGCACCCGATCAGCTCGGCCCACCTCGCCGATTGCGACCTCGTCATCGAGAGCGTCGTCGAGGACCTGCCGACCAAGCGCGAGCTGTTCTCCGAGCTCGAGCAGATCGTCAAGCCCGAGGGCATCCTCGCCACCAACACCTCGACGCTGCCGGTGATCGAGATGGCCGTCGCCACGCAGCGCCCCGACCGGGTGTGCGGCATCCACTTCTTCAACCCGGCGCCGATGATGAAGCTGGTCGAGGTGGTCCGCCCGCTCACCGCCAGCGACGACACGATCAAGACGGCGATGGCGTTCGCCACCGCCTGCGGCAAGGACGCCATCGAGGTCGGCGACCGCGCCGGCTTCGTCGTCAACGCCCTGCTGTTCCCGTACCTCAACAACGCGGTGCGGATGCTCGAGAACGGCACCGCATCGCGCGACGACATCGACACCGCCATGAAGGGCGGCTGCAACTTCCCGATGGGCCCGCTCGCGCTGCTCGACCTCGTCGGCCTCGACACGTCGGTGTCGATCCTCGACGCGCTGTACGCCGAGTTCGGGGACCCGAACTACGCCGCCGTGCCGACGCTGCGCCGGATGGTCGCCGCCGGCCACCTCGGCCGCAAGGCCAAGCGCGGCTTCTACGAGTACTGACGGCTACTGAGCGGCGCGCCGCCGCCCGCCGGCGCGATGATGGACACCGATCGAGCGCGGGAGAATGGGCTGATGGAGCCGATCGAGCCGCCGCCGACGAGCTGGCGGCTGCCTGATCCAGAGCTAGTCGGACGACGACGGGATCGTGGGCGTCGGCGCCGACCTCGAACCCGGGCACGCTGCTGGCCGCCTACCGGATGGGCCTGTTCCCGATGCCGCTCGGCCGCCGCAGCGTGGCGTGGTTCTCCCCCGACCCGCGCGCCGTCCTCCCCCTCGACGGGCTGCGCGTCAGCCGCTCGCTGCGGCGCAGCACGGCGCGCTTCGAGATCCGCCAGCGACACCTGCTTCGCCGACGTGATGGTGCGCTGCGCCGATCCCCGCCGCCCGGGCGGCTGGATCACCCCGAAGTTCGTCAAGGCCTACCTCCGCCTCCACCACATGGGCTGGGCCCACTCGGTCGAGTGCTACGCCGACGGCGAGCTGGTCGGCGGCCTGTACGGCGTGCGCATCGGCGGGTTCTTCGCCGGCGAGTCGATGTTCCACACGGCCACCGACGCCTCCAAGGTCGCGCTCGTCGCGCTCGTCGAGCTGGCTCCGCGAGACCGGCGCCGAGCTGCTGGACGTGCAGTGGATGACGCCGCACCTGCGCTCGCTGGGCGCCGTCGAGCTGCCCCGACGCGAGTACCTCGACCGGCTCGAGGCGGCGGTCAGGGTTGGGTCGGCGGACCGCGTGGCGAGCACACTTCCGTCATGAGCGGAGCCGGCTGCAGCGCGACGCGCCGTGGCTGATGCGGACGTACTCCGGTCACTCGACGGCCACGGCGTCCAACGAGCTGTACCGCACCAACCTGGCGAAGGGCCAGACCGGGCTGTCGATCGCCTTCGACCTGCCGACGCAGACCGGCTACGACCCCGACTCGCCGATGGCCATCGGGGAGGTCGGCAAGGTCGGCGTGCCGGTCGTCCACCTCGGGCACATGCGCACGCTGCTCGACGGCATCCCGCCGGGCCAGATGAACACGTCGATGACGATCAACGCCACGGCGGCGTGGCTGCTGGCGCTGTACGTCGCCAACGCCGAGGAGCAGGACACGCCGTCGACCGCGCTGCGCGGCACGACGCAGAACGACATCGTCAAGGAGTACCTGTCGCGGGGCACGTACATCTTCCCGCCCGAGCCGTCGCGCCGGCTGATCGTCGACATGGTCGCATGGTGCGCCGAGCACGCCCCGTCGTGGAACCCGATGAACGTGTGCTCGTACCACCTCCAGGAGGCCGGGGCCACGCCGGTGCAGGAGCTGGCCTACGCGCTGGCCACGGCCATCGGCGTGCTCGACGCGGTGCGCGACTCCGGCCAGGTGGCGCCGGACCGCTTCGGCCAGGTGTTCGGATCGATCTCGTTCTTCGTCAACGCCGGCATCCGCTTCGTCGAGGAGATCTGCAAGCTGCGGGCGTTCACCGAGATGTGGGACCGCATCGGGCTCGAGCGCTACGGCGTCGAGGACCCGAAGGCCCGCCGCTTCCGCTACGGCGTGCAGGTCAACAGCCTCGGCCTCACCGAGGCGCAGCCCGAGAACAACGTGCAGCGCATCGTGCTGGAGATGCTCGGCGTCACGATGTCGAAGCGGGCACGGACGCGCAGCCTCCAGCTGCCGGCGTGGAACGAGGCGCTCGGGCTGCCCCACCCGTGGGATCAGCAGTGGGCGTTGCGGATGCAACAGGTGCTGGCGTTCGAGTCCGACCTCCTCGAGTACGAGGACCTCTTCGACGGCTCGCACGTCGTCGAGAAGCGCACCGCCGAGCTGCGCGACGCGGCCCAGGACGAGCTCGACGACGATCCTCGCCCTCGGCGGCGCGTTCGAGGCCGTCGAGACGATGAAGTCGCGCCTCGTGTCGTCGATGGCCGACCGCACCCGCCGCATCGAGTCCGGCGACCAGGTCGTCGTCGGCGTCAACCGCTTCACCGAGACCGAGCCCTCACCGCTCGGCGGCGACGGCTCCATCCTGCGCGTCGACCCGGCTGTCGAGGCCGAGATGGTCGCCGACGTGCAGGCGTGGCGAGCGGCGCGCGACCGATGCGGCCGTCGGCCGCCGCGCTCGACGAGCTGCGGCGAGCCGCGATCGAGGGCGACAACGTGATGCCGCCGTCGATCGCCCTGGCCCAGGCGGGCGGCACGACCGGCGAGTGGGGCGCCGTGATGCGCGAGGTGTTCGGCGAGTTCCGCGCCCCGACCGGTGTCGGCGCCGCACGCGGCTCGAGCGTCGGGACTGGCGGCGGTCGTCGAGCGGGTCAAGGCGATGCCCGGCGGTCCGCCCAAGCTGCTCGTGGCCAAGCCGGGCCTCGACGGCCACTCCAACGGCGCCGAGCAGATCGCCGTCGCCGCCCGCGACTCCGGCATGGAGGTCGTCTACTCGGGCATCCGCCTGACGATCGAGCAGATCGCCGCATCGGCCCGCGACGAGGACCCCGACGTCATCGGCCTGTCGATCCTGTCCGGCTCGCACCTCGAGCTGGTGCCCGGACCTCGTGGCCCGGCTGCGGGCGATGGGCGTCGACGCGCCGGTCGTCGTCGGCGGGATCATCCCCGAGGAGGACCGCCCCCGCCTCGACCGCCGCCGGCGTCGCCGCCGTCTACACGCCGAAGGACTTCGACATCTCGCGCATCATGGGCGAGATCGCCGACCTCGCCGAGCGCCACCGGGCCTGAACGTCAGGCGATCGCGTCGATGATGGCGAGCGCGGCCCGCCGTGGGTCCAGGGCACCGGTGTCCACAGCCACGTCGTAGACGGCGTGGCGGTGGACGATGTGGTACTCGGAGCGGGCCAGTCCCTGGAATCGATCGGGCCGCTGACGCTCCCGTTCCTCGACGACCTCGATCGACGCCATGACGCCGACCCAGCAGACGGGGAGCCCGGCGAGATGACCCTGCCATGACGTCCAATCGGGCTCGTCGAGCAGGACCTCGTCGACGATGACGTTGACACCCGACTGCGCCACCGCGGCGATCTCGGCGCGGATGGCGTCGAGCAGCTGGGCGCCGACGGGGCCGCACCGACGGACGAGCACACCATCGACGATCGTGAGCGTGAACCCGCGGTCGGCGTGGGCGCCGACGTGCTGGCGGCCGTAGGTCACCCAGTCGAAGGGGATCCGGGAGAAGAAGTCGTCCTGGCTCCTGATGAGCCAGCACTCGCCGCGGTCGGTCAGGACCGTCTGGAGCTCCGCGGCGAGCGTCGACTTCCCGGCGCTCGACGTCCCGTTCAACACGATCACCGTCACACGTGGATCTGATCAGGCGCCGGAGCGGTCCGCTCCCATTTCGGCGGGAGCGGACCGCTCGGTCGGGCCGAACGGCTCAGTCGCTGCCCTGCGCGAACCGACGACGATGTCAGTTGCTGAGCCCGAGACCCACCGGGTCCTGGCCGCTCAGGGCGTGACGTCCAGGGCGACCATGCCGTCGTAGGTCTCGCGCTCGCGGAGCACCGTGACGTCGCGCGCCGTCCTGGATGACGATCGGCCGGCTTCGGGAACGAGAACGTCGTCGAGAACGGTACGAAGTAGGCGCCGGCGTCCATGATCGCCAGCACGTGGCCGGGGGCCAGCGGCGGCAGCCGCCAGTGCTGGTAGAGGACGTCGGCGGGGGTGCAGATCGGCCCGGCGATCCGGTACGGCGTCGTCGCCGGCAGCCCGGGCGACGTCACCGAGATCAGCTGGTGGTACTCGCTCGGTCACCGGCTCGGCGACGTTGATCCCGGCATCGAGGATGGCGTGGGGCAGCGGCCCGTCGTTGATGTCGATCACGCTGGTCAGCAGCAACTGGGTGTCGCCGGTCAGGGCGCGGCCGGGTTCGAGCACGACGCGCGGCGGCGCGCACCCGCCGCTCGGCCGCGTCGCGCCCGACCAGCTCGGCCGCGAGGCGGGCGGCGTCGGCGATGCGCAGGCACGCGGCCGGGTCAGGCGGCAGCAGATCGGCGCCGAGGGCGCGGTTGAGCCGGAACTGGCGCGTCGGGAACGACGCTCGACGTCGGGCAGGCCAGGCTCCCGCCGAGGTCGAGGATGGCCGGGCTCCACCCGGTGCGGGCCCGGAGCTCGGCCGCCCGCTCGAGCACCGCGCCGACGTACGCCGCCATCGTGTCGGCGGTCCGGATCGTCAGGCCGCGATGGACGTGCAGTCCCGCGCAGCGCGACCCACGGATCGTCGAGCGCGGTCCGCACGGCATCGGCCGCGGCGTCGATGTCGGGGACGCCGAACTGGGCGATCCACGCGCCCGGGCACGGTGATGCGCAGCCCGAGGTTGACGACGCAGCGCTCCTCGGCGGCGATGGTCGCGATCAGCCGCGCTTCGCTGACCGAGTTGGCGTTGACCAGCAGCGCGCCGTGGCGGATCGCGGCGCGGATCGAATCGGCCGACTTCGCCGGCCCGTTGTAGATGATCCGCTCGCCGGGCACGCCGAGGCGCATCGCCAGCCACAGCTCGTACGGCGAGATCACCTCGGCCCCGACGCCGTGGTGGTGCAGCCGGGCGAGCACGCCGGGCACCGGGTTGGTCTTGTACGACGAGAACACGTCGGCCGCCTCGCGTGCCGCCATCGCGGCGATCGCGTTGGCATCGAGGCGGTCGCCGCGCACGACGTGGAGCGGGGTGCCGTGCTCGGCGGCCAGCGCGGCGAGGTCGATCCCGTCGCTCCACACGGTGCCGTTGGGCCCGACGTCCAGACCCCATGTCCCCAACGGCAGATCGGTCCGCGTCGGCTGGCGGCGAGCGATGAACGGCCCGAGCCGCTCCTTGGCGACCGAGCGGCCCCGCCGCACCAGCCGTCCGATCATGTCGGCAGGCCGTGGCCGGGGTCTTCGAGCACCTGCGGGCGCCCATCGGTCCCCAGCATCTCGCTGTCGAAGAGGTACGGACGCAGGAACGCCCGGGGGTGGCGGAGGTGGTCGGCGACGAAGCGCAGGCCGGGCATCGGGTCGCCCCAGTCGTGCATCGCACCGACGGTGGGAGCAACCATGCGAGCCCACGCGTGGCGGGCGATGCCGACCCGGCGGGGGCCCCGCAGGAAGCGCACACCGAACCCCACGTAGGACCCGATGGCGTCGTGCCACAGCTGGGCCGGGCGGCGCCGCTCCGAGCCGCTGCGGAGCCCGGCGCCGGACGACGCCGTTGTACCAGAGCAGCGGGAGGTCGTTGCCCCGGCCGATGTCGAGGCTCATCTGACCGAACGCCCGAGGGTTGAGCTCGAGCGCGAAGTAGGCGCCCGTGGCCCGCTCGACGAGCACCTCGAGCTCGAAGATCCCGGATCCCTGGATCGCGCGCACGAGATCGATCGCCGCCTCGACGAACGGCGGCGCGGCGACCGGTTCGAACATCGTGCCCACGCCGAGCCGCCGCGGCGACTGCGAGACCTTGCGGGCGTAGCCGACGGCGAGCAGCTCGCCATCGCGGTCGAGGTAGCCCGTCACACTGACGACGTCGACGGTGCCCAGCTCGTAGTAGTGCTGCACCATGGGCAGCGCGACGTCGGGTTCGACGGCGAGCACGGTGTCGTTGCCGGGACGGATCGGCCACGGTCGGTACGTCGCCGCGAGCGCCTCGGCCGTGGTCGACGACGACGCCGCGACGCAAGCCGACGCCGGCGTGGCTGCGCGGCTTGAGGACCACCGGGTAGCCGACTTCGTGCCGCCGCCGCCAGCGCCTCGTCGACGTTGGCCGGCGCGGCGGACGGCGGTGTCGGGAACCCGACCTCGCTCGGCAGCGCGCGTCGAAGCGGTCCTTGAACAGGGCGGTGCAGGACCCCCTCCGTCGGCGGGTGGCCGACGCGTGGACGACTCGATGCCGACCTTGTCGACCGCCGCGGCCACGGCGAAGCACACGTAGTCCGACGTCGGCGCGACCAGGTCGATCGAGCCGTCGGTCATCCCCTCGGCCAGGAAGGCCGACGAACTCGTCCGTGCTGCGCACCGGCGGGCACGAGCGCACCGTGCCGGCGAAGCGCGAGGAGCGCCCGGCGGCCTTGCGGTCGGCGCTGTAGGCGCGCACGGGTGCGCCGGCGCGGCCGAGCGACCGCATGAACGACACGCCGGGGGGCAGATCGATGTCGAAGACGGCGACGGCGCGGTTCAGCGAGACCCACCCGCTCCCTCGACCGTCGCGTGGCGCGTCTCAGACGCCGACCGTCGCCCGCTCGGCGTCGATCCAGGCGCCGAGGACGGGACCCGACTCGAAGCTGGTGATGAGCGCGTAGCGCGGCGCGTCGCCCGGGTGGACGACGACGTGCCAGAGGCGCTGGGTGTCGACGACGAAGCGGGCGCCGCGGTGCAGCGGCACGCGGGCCTCGGTCGCCGGATCGGGCAGCCCATCGGGGCCGTTGTCCATCAGCAGCATGTAGCTGTCCGGGTTGTCGGTCAGCTCGAGCCACGACCGCACGACCCAGCCCTCGTGGTCGGGGTTGAAGCGGTTGTTGTCGTCGCGATGGATCGACCGGATGGCTCCGTCGCGGTCCTGCGGCTCGAGCTTGATCACCCGCACGCGGCCGAAGTTGGCCCCGACCGCGTCGACGTACTCGCGCACGCACAGGCACGAGGTCGGCGTTCGAGGTCCACAGCGCATCTTTGTCCGTCTTGCCCTTGTCCCAGAACCCGCGGCAGTCGAGCTGCGCCGTCGGCCGACGCGATCGGGGCGAAGTTGGTGTCGCCCCCGCTCTTCCAGTCCAGGTACTCGAGCGCCTCGTACTGCGCCGCCGGGACGTCGAAGTCGGCGTCCCGGAGCACCACGTAGCCCTTGTCGGCGAGCTGCTCGAGGCGGGGATGCGGGGTGTCGAGGGGGATGCCCACGCTCCAGTGGTCGGGCGTCGGCCAGAAACCACCGGCGTCCGGTCGTTCGCGCGCTGTCAGCACTCGCCATGGGCCGACAGCCTACGGAGCGACGGTCGTGACGGCAGGCGATGCCAGTCGTGATGGCCGGCGCGGCGGTCGCCCCGACCGCCGTGGTGACCGGCGGCAGCGAGGTGACGACGATCTCGGCGGCGATCGGCAGCTCGAGGATCTGCCCGGCGAAGATCTTGTCGGGGTCCGTGATCTGGTTCTTCTCCATGATCGCCTGGATCGGCAGGCCGAAGGCGGCGGCGATCTTGCCGAGCGTGTCGCCCTGCTGGATCTTGTAGAAGCGGGGCTGCGTCGTGGTCGAGGCGATCGTCGTCGGCACGGTCGTCGTGGTCTGGATCGGGCGGCAGCGTGGCGCGTGCCGCCGGGTCGTCGTCGCTGGAGCATGCCGCGGCCACGACAACCAGGACGACGGCCGACGAGCGTGGCTCCCAACAAGCGCACCGGGGCAGCGTAGCCACGCCGGGAACCTTCGACCAGGGGCGGAAGCGTCGGTAGGGTCATCGCGTGGTCGCCGCCGACGTCACCTACCCGGGCGCCCGGACGCCCGACCGCCAGTACCGCATCGATGCCAACGGCATCGAGCTGGCGACCTACGAGTGGGGCGACGCCGACGCGCCGCCGCTGCTGTGCGTGCACGGCGGCTTCGACTTCGCCCGCACCTACGACGTCTTCGCCCCGCTGCTGGCCGCCGGCGGGTGGCGCGTCGTGAGCTGGGACCAGCGCGGCCACGGCGACAGCGACCGGGCGCCGCTGTACTCGTGGGACGCCGACCTGCGCGACGCCCTGGCCGTCTTCGACCACGTCAGCCCGGGCCGGCCGGTGCCCGGTCATCGGGCACTCCAAGGGCGGCGGGATGATGATCCAGCTCGGCGACGCCCAGCCGTACCGGATCTCGTCGTTCGTCAACCTCGACGGCGTGCCCGTACGCCTCGATCGTCCCCGACGTCGCCGAGCACAACCGCACGAAGATGATGGCCCAGGACGTCGAGGGCTGGCTCGAGCACCGCCGGCGCACGGCCACCAACAACCGCAAGCCGGGCACGCTCGAGGAGCTGGCCAAGCGCCGGGCCCGGATGAACCCGCGCCTGTCGCCCGAGTGGCTGCTGTACCTGGCGGCTGTGGGCGCTCGCGAGGACGACGACGGCTGGCGGTGGAAGATCGACCCGACGATGCGCTTCGGCGGCTTCGGTCCGTGGCGTCCGGAGTGGACGGTGCTCAAGCTGCCCGGCCTGCCGATGCCGTTCCTCGCCATCCTCGGCAACCAGCCCGAGGAGATGGGCTGGGGCACCGATCCCGAGACGGTCTTCCAGTACCTGCCGCCCGGCGGCCGCTGCGAGATCCTCGACACCGGGCACTTCGTCCACATCGAACAGCCGCGGCTGGTGTCCCAGCTCGTGCTCGACCACATCGGGCGCAACTGATGGGCAACGTCACCTTCCTCGACCACAACCGCATCAAGCTGGCGCTGCACCGCATCCGCGAGGGCGAGGGTCGGCCGCTGCTGTTCCTCCACGGACTCGGCGAGCGGGCGCCGGAGGCCGTGCCGACGTGGCTCGAACGCGTGGAAGGGGCCGGTGGCCGCGCTCGACTTCACCGGCCACGGCCAGTCGACGATCCCGGTCGGCGGCGGCTACACGTCGGAGATCCTGCTCGCCGATGCCGACATCGCGCTCGCCGAGCTCGGCCAGGCCACCGTCTTCGGGCGCGGCCTCGGCGCGTTCGTCGCCCTGATGCTCGCCGGGGCCCGGCCGGCCGACGTCTTCGGGGCGATCCTCGCCGACGGTCCCGGGCTGGCCGGCGGCCCGACGTTCCCGACGTCGCAGAGCTTCTTCGTGCTGCCCGAGCACCAGGGGCCGCCCGATCCCTACGCGCTCGTCGAGCTGACCCGCGATCTGCGCCCGCCGGACTACGCCGCCGCCTTCGTCCGCCTGCGCCGTCACGGATCGCCGCTCGACGAGCCGATCACCGTGTCGGCGGTGTTCCGGCCGCCGTGGCTGGAGGCCGTGGCCGCCGAGCCCGGCGTCGCCCACACGTCGATCCGCGCCGCCCTCGTCCGCTACGCCGGCACCCCGTGAGTTGGTTCGCTCGCTCGGGGCTCGCTCGGCTCACGTAGCCTTCGAGGACATGCGCGCCCTCGTGGTGGCGATCGTGGCGTTCGCCGCGATGGAGCCGGTCACCGCGGCGACCCACCGCTTCGTGATGCACGGCGTCGGGATGGCGCTGCACCGCAGCCACCACCGCCGGACCCATCGCGGCTGGGAGGCCAACGACGCCTACCCGGTGATGTTCGCGGCCGTCGTGTGCGTCGGCCTGTGGATCGGGTTCCACGCGCCGCGCCTCGCCGACCTCGTGCCCGATCGGCGTCGGGATCACGGCCTACGGCGCGGCGTACGCGCTGGTGCACGACGTCTACATCCACCGCCGGCTGCGCTGGTTCGGCGACCGCCGTCCGGCGCTGCTCGAGCGGCTCGCCGCCGCCCACGAGCTGCACCACCGCTTCGGCGGCGCGCCCTACGGGATGCTCGTGCCGATCGTGCCGCCCGGTGTCCGGGCCCGGGCGTCAGCCGCCGAGCGGGTCGCGGCCGTCCCAGGTCCCTGACGCGCCGAACGGCTCGAAGCGGGCGAACAGCTCCTCGCCGTACCAGCGCTCGGCTCGCGTCCGCCGCACGACATCGCGTGCCGCGGCGAACGGGCGAAGGCGGTCAGCGCATCGACGTCGCGACCACAGGCTGAACGTCCCGAGGCGCCCGATCGGCAGCTCGCCGACCCCGGCGACGGCCAGCAGGCCCGGCGCGCCCTGCAGCTCGGCCGACACGGCCGGCCCGGCGGCTCGGAAGCGTCGCCACGCCGCGGCCCGCACGTCGGCGCGGGTGACCACGGCGATCGGCCCGCGGTCGTCGCCGGGCTCGAGGCCGGCGAGCACGGCGACGCCGCGCCAGGTCCCGTGACCGCCGATGCCGCGCAGGCGCACGTCGTAGCGCTCGGCGACCTGGGCCCATGCCTGCGGCGCCGCGGCGAGGAAGCGATCGAGGTCCGCCTCGGAGTCCCACACCGCGAACAGCCCGGTCCGGCGGAGGTCGGCCGACGGACCGGTGTCGGCGCCCCGGCCCGTGCCGAGCACCCGCGAGAACGCCAGGCCGGGGACCCGGCGCAACCGCCGGCGGGCCGTGGCGAGGTGGGCCATGGCGTCGACCGCGCGGTGGTGGCGTACGAGGTGGAACGACGCCAGGCGGGCCATGGGACATGCTGGCACCGTGCGCCTGGGTCCGCATCGCGGCGCCGATCCTCGGCGGCTACCTCCTCGGCTCGATCCCGACGGCGGTGATCGTCGGCCGTCGCCGCCACGTCGACCTGCGCGTGGTCGGCGACCGCAACCCCGGGTGGTGGAACGCCAAGGAGGAGCTCGGCCGGCGCGCCGCCCTGCCCGTGCTCATCGGCGACGTCGCCAAGGGTGCGGCCGGGGCCGCCATCGGACGGGCCGTCGCCCGTCGTGGCGAGTGGTGGCTCGGCTACGTCGGCGGGGCGGCGGCGATGATCGGCCACGCCTGGCCGTTGTTCGCCCGCTTCCGCGGCGGGCGCAGCGTGGCGACCCTCGGCGGGGCCGCCGGCGTGCTGGCGCCGGCCGCCGCGGCGCTGGCGATCGGCACCGGCTTCGCCGTCGGGCGGGCCACCAACTCGTCGGCGAGCGGCATCCGCGCCGGCTTCGGCGCCTACCCGGTGGCCCAGGTGCTCATCGACGGCCCGGTGCGCACGGCGGCCACGGGCGGCCTCATGTCGATCGTCGGGCTGCGGTTCTGGCTGGCCGCCCGCCGGCGCGTAGCGTCGGCCGCGCCAGCGCCCGCGGTCGAGCGACGCTCGACCGGACGAGGGCGGCGACGGCGGCGACGTCGGCCGTCGGCGACAACCAGTACGGCACGCCGCGGCGGGTGTAGGCGCCGGCGGTTCCGACGAGGGTCCCGGCCCGCATCGCCAGCAGGACCACGTCCAGCGCGTCGGCCGCGACGGGCCACGATGCGCCACAGCGGCGCGGCCTGCGCGAGCAGCAGCATCCCAAGCGCCACCAGGCGCCGGCCGCGGCCATCGACGCCAGGCAGCGGGAGCGAGCGGCCCCACCCGCGCCACGCCTCGGGCGCCGACTCGTACATCCGCACCGTCAGCAGGTCGGCAGCGTCGAGCGTGGCGACGGCGAACCCGGCCGTCGCCATCGTCCGCACCAGGGCGACGTCCTCGACGGTGTGGTGGGCCACCGCGCCGAACCCGCCGGCGGCCAGCAACACGTCGCGGCGCACGGCCATGCACTGGCCGTTGCCGATGCGGCGGTGCACCGGCCCCGGGCGCGCGGCGCCGGGCGGCGCGGCCCGGTACACGAGCGTCGTCAGCAGCGCCGGGTGCAACCACCGCAGCCCGCCCGTCGGGCACTCGAAGCGACCGCCGACGGTGAGCAGGTCGAGCCCATCGGCGACGGCGCGGGCGACCAGGGCGGCCGGCAGCGCGGGCGCCGGACGGGTGTCGGCGTCGAGGAACACCACCCACGGTGACGTCGACCGCGTCCAGGCCCTGCTGCAGCGCCCACGCCTTGCCGGCCCACCCGGCCGGGACGGGCGCGCCGACCACGACACGGGCCCCGGCCGCCGTCGCGACGGTCGCCGTCGCGTCCGTCGACTCGTCGTCCACCACGACCACCTCGTCGACCGAGTCGGCACCGACGACCGCGTCCAGCAACGGGGCGATGCGCGTCGGCCTCGTCGCGCGCCGGGATCACGACCGTCACGCCGTTGGTCGCGGGCGCCGGCGCCGCGGTGATCGGCGCGACGCGGCGAGCAGCCCGGGCGACGTTGCCCACGGCGGTCGCGGCGGCGGCCGCGCGCACGGCGAGGCCGATGGCGCGTCGCGGCGTCACCCGATCATCCCGGCGACGATGCGGGCGCCGGTCAGCACGAGCGGCAGGCCGCCGCCCGGATGGCTGGACCCGCCGACGAGGAACAGCCCGTCGCGGGCACCCCGGTTGCCGGGACGCAGGAAGGCAGCCCGCCGGCCGTCGGACGACGTGCCGTAGATCGCCCCACCGGGGGCACGGGTGCGCGCCGCCAGCTGCAGCGGCGTGATCACGTCGCTCCACGCCACACGATCACGCAGGTCGACACCTCGGCGGGCGAGGACGTCGAGGACGCGTCGCTGCTCGGCCGCGCCGTCGAGGCGGATGCCCGGCGGGGTGTTCACGAGCAGGAACCAGTTCTCGGTGCCGGGCGCGGCCTGCGCCGGATCGGTGATCGCCGAGACGCAGGCGTAGATCGTCGGGTCGTCGGCCATGCGCCCGGCGGCGAGGGCTGCGAACTCGGCCCCGTCGTCACCCGAGAACCAGATGTTGTGGTGACCGAGCCCGGGCGTCACGCCGCCGACCACGACGAGGACGATGAGCCCGCTCGTCGACCGGGGCGCCCGGCGAGCTCGCCGCAGGGCCCGGTCGTCATCGAGCAGGTCGCCGTAGAGGTGCTCGGCGTCGACGTCGGCGACGACGATCGGTGCCCGTACGTCGTCCCCGTCGGCCAGCTCGACGCCGCTGACCCCAGCACCTGTCGTTGCAACTCGCACGACCTCGCAGCCGGTGCGGATCTGGACGCCGAGCGCAACTGCCGCCCGTTCCATCGCCTGCGCGCACGGCGTCCAGCCCACCCATCGGGTACCAGCAGCCGTAGCGCTGTTCGATGTGCGGGATGCAGGCCAGCGTCGCCGGCGCCCGGTACGGCGACGAGCCGGAGTACGTCGCGTAGCGCCCGGCCCACTGCACCAGCCGCGGGTCGTCGAACACCGACGCCGCCCGCCCGTGGAGCGTCCGCAGGGCGTCGATGGCGGCCAGGTCGCGCGGCGAGCGCATCCGGGCCAGCAGGGACCGTGGCCCGTCCATCGGACCGGCGAGGAACGTCCGCTCGCTGACGTCCCAGATCTGCCGACCCCGCTCGTCGAAGCGCCGCCACGCCGCCCCCGAGCCGGGCCGGAACGACTCGAACGCGGCGGCCGCCGCGTCGGGACCGTCGGGGACGGTGAGCGTGGCTCCGTCGGGCCAGTGGTAGCAGAACTGCGGGTCGAGGCGGACCAGGTCGACCTCGGCGCCGAGCGACGTCCCGGCCAACGCCAGCACGTCGTCGACGAGGTGCGGCAGCGTCAACAGGGAGGGGCCGACGTCGAACGTGGCGCCGGCATGGCGCTGGGTGGCCAGCTTCCCGCCCGTCACCGCGTTGCGCTCGAGCACCTCCACGCGATGGCCGGCGGCGGCCAGGCGGATGGCCACGGCGAGGCCACCGACACCGGCCCCGATGACGACGACGTCGTCAGCCACGGGCCACCCGCCAGACCGCCCGCGCCGCCAGCGGCAGCATCGCCGTGCCACCGACGAGCGCGACCAGCCGATCACCGAAGAAGGCGCCGAAGCCGACCGTCTCCATCACGCCCATGACCGCGTACTCGGCGACGAGCGCGGGCTCGGGCTCGGTGGCGGGCAGGACCAGCTCGAGCAGACCCATCACGGCCAGCCCGGTGACGAACCACCCCGCGAAGTTGATGAGCGGGATGCCGCGGTAGCCACCGCCGCCGCGCCAGCGCCAGAACCCCTCGGCCGTCATCTGCGGATCGAGGAAGAGGTCCCACGCCGCCAGCGCGGCGGCGCCCACGACGATGCGACTGGCCGCGGTCGAACCGTTGCCGAGGACGGCGCGCGCCGTCTCGCGCGCCGGGACCGCCATCGCCCACCACGCCACCGGGACCACGGCCGGCACGCCGGCGACGACCGGGCGCAGTCGTCCGGTGTAGTGGTAGCGACCGAACGGGACCCCGGTGGCCGTGCCGACCCGCTCGACGAGCCCGGTGCCGGACGCCACGGCGGCGGCGGCGACCGCCGTGCGGGCCGCACCCCACCGGCCGGCCGTGGCCGCGGTCGTCGTCACCGCCAACCCGGACACGACGACGTTGGAGATGTCCCGCCGGGCGCGGCTGCCCCGCCGGGCCAGCGGGAAGGCGATCATCGCGGCGGCCGTCAACCCGCCGGCGGTCGCCTGCACGCCGCGCAGCATCAACGGCGGCAGGTGGCGGGCGGCGACGGCGAGCTTCACGGGCGTCGCCACCCGGGCCCGGCTCCGGAACACGTCGTAGCCCTGGGCCTCGATGCGATCGAGGATCCGCCCGTACAGGTCGTGGGCGGCGGCGATGCAGCGGGCCGAGCGCGGCGGGAGCATGGCGATGCCGGTGGCCGCGTGGTCGTAGAGCTCGCGGCAGCGGTCGATCTCGAAGCGCATCAGCGCGACGAACTGCCGGCGTGCAGCGGCGCTCGGCGAGGTCGACCTCGAACCGCTTGAGGTCGTCCTGGGGCAGGTACTGGCGGCCGCGGTCGAGGTCCTCGTCGATGTCGCGCAGGAAGTTGGTCAGCTGGAACGCCTCGCCGAGGGCGCGCGCCGGACCGCGGGCCGCGTCGAGGTCCGGCGGCTCGAGGATCGGGAGCATCATCTCGCCGATCACCGCCGCCGAGCCGTCCATGTAGTCGCGCAGGTCGTCGTAGGTCGGGATACGACTCGACCGTGAGGTCCATCGCCATCGAGCGCAGGAAGCGGCGGAAGCGCCTCGGGGTCGATGTCGAACGCCCGCACCGTGTGGACCACGGCCTTGAGGACGAGGTCGTCGCGACGACCCCGCGTCGAGGTCGTCGAAGAAGCGGTCACCGAGGTCGCGAAGGGCGGCGGCCCGCTCTCGGAACGGGCGCCGGACCGAGGTCGTCGACGACGTCGTCGGCGTAGCGGCAGAACGCGTAGAGGGCGTGGACGTGGTGGCGCTTGACCTTCGGCAGCAGCGCCGTCGACCAGTAGTACGTCGTGCCGTGGCGCTTGTTCAGCCGGCGGCACTCGGCGTAGCTCTCCTCGAGCGTGACCATCACGGCCGCCCCATCGCTCGGACGCGCGCCGCGGCCAGCTTGCCGGACACCAGCACCATCGGGACGCCCGACGCCGGGCACGGTGGACGACCCGACGAACACGAGGCCCGGGCACCCGGCGGTCGACGTTGCCGGGCCGGAACGGTCCGGTCTGGCGGAACGTGTGGGCGAGCGCGAACGGCGTGCCCCGCTCCATGCCCTGGGCCTCCCAGTCGAGCGGGTCGTAGATCTCCTCCGTCACCACGTCCACCGGATACCCGGCCGCGGCCACCTGCTGACGCAGGCGGGCCGCGGCGACCTCTCGCGGCGCCGCGTCCAGTCGACGCGTCCGTCGAGGTTGGGCACCGGCTCGAGGGCGTAGAGCGTCGAGCAGCCCGGCGGGCGCCAGCGCCGGCGTCGTCGAGCGAGTGCAGCGTGACGAGGATCGACGGGTCGGTCATCCGCTCGCCGCGGTGGATGATCGCGTCGAACGACTCGTCCCACTGCCGGCCGAAGTGGATGTTGTGGTGGGCCGCCTCCGGCGGCGGCGGCCCACGGACGCCGGCCACCCACAGCAGGCACGACGGCGAGTACCGGCCCCGGCGGGCGGCGCGGGGCGCGTCGACGCCGTCGAGCAGCGTGCGGTAGGCCACCGGCAGGTCGGCGTTGCACACGACGACGTCGGCGTCGAGGCGCTCGCCGCCGCCGAGCTCGACGCCGCGCACCGCGCCGGCCCCGTCGCGCAGGATCCGCGTCACCGGCGCCTCGTAGCGGAACGTCGCCCCGGCCTTGGTCGACGGCGTCGGCGAGACCGGTGGCCATCGCGTGCATCCCGCCGACCGGCACGACGACGCCGTCGATCGTGTCCATGTAGGTGATCACCGAGTACAGGGCGAGCGCCTCGTGCGGCGCCACGCCGGCGTACATCGCCTGGAAGCCGAAGATCGCGCTGCAGCCGCTCGTCGTCGAAGAACGACGCCACCTTGCGGCCGAGCTTGCCGAAGCCGCCGAGCCGCACGAGGCGCAGCCCGGCCCGCCAGCGCCGCACGAGGTCGAGCGCCGAGTCGAAGTCGGCGTCGATGAAGTTCGGCATCTCGACCCGGTACAGCTCGGTCGAGCCAGTCGGCGAAGCGCTCGAACGACGCCGCCGCGTCGCCGCCGGCGAACGCCCGGATCTCCTCGGTCATCGCCTCGCGGCCGTGGCGGACGTGGAGCACCGAGCCGTCGGCGTAACACGGCCCGGTACATCGGGTCGACCGGGCGCAGCTCGACGTGATCGGCGAGCTCGGCGCCGGCGGCGGCGAAGGTGTCGGCGAGCAGCTCCGGCATCGTCAGCACCGTCGGCCCGTTGTCGAGCCGGAAGCCGTCGCGCTCGACGATGCCGGCCCGCCCGCCCGGGCGGTCGCCGCGCTCGACGACGGTGACGTCGTGGCCGTCGCCGACGAGGTGGGCGGCCGCGGCGAGCCCGCCGAGGCCGGCGCCGACCACCACGACGCGCATCGCGGCTCAGTCCACCCGGGCGACGACGAAGGCGGCCAGCGCCCGCAGCTCCTCGCGCGGCGTCGGCGTCGATGGCCAGGCGGTCGAGGGCGGTGACGGCGTCGTCGGCCAGCGTCGTCGATGCGCGCCTCGAGCTCGTCGAGGGCACCGGTGTCGATGATCACCTGCTGGATCTTGGCGACCTCGTCGTCACCGAGGTCGCGGCGCCCCGACGCGCGCCAGCACGTCGAGCTCGGCCGGCTCGGCCCGCGCCACGGCGCGGGCCAGCAGCGACGTCGGCTTGCCCTCGCGCAGGTCGTCGCCGACCGGCTTGCCGGTGACCGAGCGTGTCGCCGAACGCGCCGATCACGTCGTCGCGCATCTGGAAGGCGTCGCCGAGCGGGATGCCGAAGCAGCTCAGGCCGGCGAGCAGGGCATGGCCGCCGACCGGATCGGCGAGCAGGGCGCCGAGGTGCAGCGGCCGCTCGACCGTGTACTTGCCGCTCTTGTAGCGGGCGATCCGCTCGGCCTTCTCGAGGCCCGCGCTCGCCCTGCACCGAGCCCGAGGATGTCGAGGAACTGGCCGACGTTGAGCTCGATGCGCAGCTCGTTCCACAGCTGCCAGACGGCGGCGGGAGCGCCGGTCAGCAGCTGATCGGCGAGCACGAAGGCGAGGTCGCCGACGAGGATCGCCACGCCCTCGCCGAAGCGCCGCGACTCACCGGACCAGTCGGCGTCGCCGTGCGTGCCGCCGTACACGACGTGGGTCGTCGGCGCGCCCCGCCGGCTCGCCGAGTCGTCCATCACGTCGTCGTGGAACAGGGCGAAGGCGTGCATCAGCTCGATCGCCGCGCCGGCCCGCACGACGCGCTCGTCGCTCGGGTCGCCGCCGGCGCCGACGAAGCCCCAGTGGCAGAACGCCGGACGCAGCCGCTTGCCGCCCGAGCGCACCATGCGACGGATCTCCTCGAACGGGCCGGCGAGGTCGGGGTCGAGCGCCTCCCACCGAGATCGCTCGTACGTGAGGACGTCGTCGAGGCAGTGGTTGACCCGGGCTGCGATCGCCGCCAGGGACGGCGGCGGGATCGACGTCACTTCTTCGAGACTACGCAGTCGGTCGATCGGTCCAAACTCCGAGGTCGGCGTCGCCGGGCGGCGCGTCAGGGCGGTCATCACCCGATCTCCGGAGCGAACGGCTCCCGGATGACGGCCGCTCCCGCCAACTCTTTGCCAGGACGGCCAGATGTTGGCCGTTCTGGCAAAGAGTTGCCGGTTCCGGTCAGCCGGCGTCGTCGCCGCCGTCGAGGTCGGCGATGACCTCGTCGATGCGCAGCCGGGCATCGCCGATGCGCTGGCGGCACACCGCGAGCAGCTCGGTGGCGCGGGCGACTCGATCGGCGAGGCGGTCGACGTCGACGTCGCCGCCCTCCAGCTCGCGCAGGATGCCGTCGAGCTCGTCGAGGGCTGCGGCGTAGCCGGGCGGGGCGGCACTGTCGGTCACGTCGGGTCCTTCCCATCGGGCTCGACCCGGCTGTGCAACGTGCCACCGGCCGAGCTCGGTCGATCAGCAGGTCGCCGGCCGACGACCTCGGCCGGGTCGCGGACCAGCCGACCGTCGGCGGTGCGGGTGATGCTCCAGCCCCGGGCCAGCACGTTGACCGGGTCGAGCGATCGCAGCCGCGCCTCGAGGTTGGCCAGGTGGCGATCCTCGGCGGCCAGCAGCTGCGGGACCCGGGTGCGCAGGCGCTCGGCCGCCGCGGTCAGGCGACGGTCGCCCTCGGCGAGCGGGCGATCGGCCGCCGCCCGGATGCGGCGGGCCCGGGTGCCGAGCCGCTCGTCGGCCCGCTCGACGGCGGCATGGGTGCGCCGGGCGATGCGGTGGGCCCGCTCGAGGAGCGCCCGGCCCGACCGATCGATCTCGGCCCTGGGCGGCCACCAGCACGGCCGCGTAGCACTGCTCGACGGCGCCGAGGTACTGGGCGACGAGCCCGACGAGGTGGGCGGCGCACGGCGGTCGGGGTCTTCAGCGACGTGTGGGCGACCTCGTCGGCGACGCTGCGGTCGATCTCGTGGCCGAGACCGGTCAGCACCGGCACCGGCGCGGCGGCGATGGCCCGGGCGATCGGCTCGGCGTCGAACGTGGCCAGCTCGTTGCGGGCCCCGCCGCCGCGGATCACGACGATGGCGTCGAGGCCGCGCTGGGTGGCGTGGAACGACAGCTGCGATGATCGCGCGGGCAACCCGTCGACCGGCCTCCGGGCCCTGGACCCGGGTGTCGGCGAGGACGAGCTGGAAGCCGTAGCCGCTGCGCAGCAGCTCGTCGTGGAAGTCGTGCCACGCCGCGGTGCCGGCGCTGGAGACGACGCCGACCCGCAGCGGCACCGGGCTCAGCCGGCGCCGGCCGTTGGCGTCGAGCGAGCCGTCGGCGGCGAGGCGGCGCAGCACCTGATCGCGCTGCTGGGCGAGGTCGCCGAGCGTGAAGCGGGGATCGAGGTCGGACATCTTGAGCCCGAGCGAGCCGCCGGGGGCGTAGAAGTCGAGGTGGCCGAAGATGCGCACCTTCATGCCGTCGGCCAGGCGCAGGCGGTGCTTCTGCAGCAGCGGGCGCAGGCGCATCCGGGCGTTGGCGAAGAACTGGACCCGCAGGTTGGCCTGGCGCCCGGGCGTGTCGTCGCCCAGCGTGAAGTAGGCGTGGCCGCCGCGCTCGCTGAAGCCCTGGATCTCACCACGCACCCAGATCCCGTCGCTGAACGTCCGCCGCAGCACGCCGTTCACGGCGTCGGCCAGCTCGCTGACGGTGAACGTCGGGTTGGCGGGGTCGTCGAGGGCCTCGTCCCCGAAGTCGAAGGCCGGCTGCGTCATGGCGCCCTCATCCTGGCAGCAGCGACACGCATCCGTTTTGGTCCGGATCCTGGTCGCACCTGCGACCAGGATCCGGACCAAAACGAGGACGGGCGGGCTCATCACGCACCCAGTTCGCGGACGTTGTCGAGGTCGGGGTCGCTGAAGAGCTCGCCGTCGACGGGGAGGTTGCGGCGGACGCGGAGGTCCTCGAGCTGCTGCAGCGGGCGCTCGAGGGCGCGGCGGCGGGTGCCGACGAGCTGGTCGAACTCGCGCTGCACCGAGTCCAGGCGGTCCTTCACCTTGCCCGCCGACTCGGTGTACTTCTGCCACTGCTGGCCGAACTTGCCGATCAGCTGCAGGATCTCGTCGCTGGTCTGCTCGATCATGAAGTTGTCGAACGCCTGGCGGATGACGCCGAGGAAGGCGAACAGGGTCAGCGGCGAGCACATCACGACGCGCTGGCTCATCGCGTCGTCGAGCAGGGACGGGTCGTGCTCGTGGATGAACCCGGTGAGCTGCTCGTTGGGCAGGAACAGCAGCACGTAGTCGATGGACGGGCGGTCGCCCTCGCGGGCGTACTCCCGCTTGGCCAGCTCCTTGACCCGCAACCGCACGTCGGCCAGGAACCGCTTGAGGTGGGCCTGGCGCTCGGCGTCGGTGCCGACCTCCAGGTAGCGCAGGTACGACGCCAGCGGGAACTTGACGTCCATGTAGAGCACGTGGCCCTTGGGCATGTCGAACGTGAAGTCCGGGCGCCCGGTGCCGCCGTCGACCTGGGTCTGCTTGCGGTAGTTGACGTGCTCGGTGAACCCGGCGAGGCGCAGCACGTCCTCGGCCATCCGCTCGCCCCACTGACCCCGCGCCTGCGGGTTGGCCAGCGCCTCGCGGAGCGCGCCCGTGGTATCGACAGCGTCGCCGTGATCTCGGCGTGGGCGCGCAGCGACTCGTCGACCTGCCCGAAGCGCTGGGCGCTCGCCGTCCCGAGCTCGCTCACCAGGACCCCGAGGCGCTGCAGCTCGGTGCGCACCTCGCCGCGCACCTCGTCGAGCCGGGTGTCGATGACGTCCTTCTTCGCCGCCAGGTCGGCCTGCACACCGCTGGCCGCCGAGCCGAGCTGCTCGCGGTTGAGCACCGCCGCCTGCTGCAGGGCGGCCTGCACCGCGGCATCGCGCTCGGCCGCCGCCTCCAACCGCACCGCGGCCATCGCATCCTCGACCGCCGCGTACACGTCGTCGGACACCGTCGATGCCGACGCCGACGGCCCGCGCGACGCCCCCGCCACCAGCCAGGTGACGGCCGCCGCCACGACGGCGGCGAGGAGCACGGACAGGACGATCATGAACGCCATGATGCGCGAGGGGTGTCACAGCGAGCGCGGATGGGCCGGGTGCTACAACCCGGGCGATGGACGACCGCGCGCCTGCGCCCCCGATCGGGCTCCAGCGCCAAGGCGCTGCTGCTCACCGTGCTCGGCGAGCTGGTCCTGCCCCACGGCGGCGCGGTGTGGACGTCGACGGTGGTGCGCGCGATGGCCCTGCTCGACGTCGAGGAGCGCAACGCCCGCCAGGCCCTCGCCCGCCTCGCCGCCGAGGGCACGCGTGCGCTCGGAGAAGGATGGTCGCCGCGCCCGCTGGCACCTCACCGACGCCGGCCGGCGCCTGCTCGTCGAGGGCACCACGCGGATCTACGAGCTCGGCGCCGGCGACGACCGCTGGGACGGGCGCTGGCTGGTCGTGCTGTGCTCGGTCCCCGAGGAGCAGCGGGCCAAGCGCCACCAGCTGCGGACCCAGCTCGAGTTCGCCGGGTTCGGGTTCCTCGCCCCCGGCGTCGCGGTCTCCCCGCACCTCGACCGGGAGGGCCCGGCCAACGCCGTGCTCGCCGAGCTCGGGCTGCTGCCGGGGGCGATGGTGTTCCGCGCCGAGGCCGGCGACCTCGTCGAGGCCGACGACCTGCTGGCCCGGGCGTGGGACCTCGACACCCTCGCCGACGTCCTACACCGCCTTCGTCGCCGCGTTCGAGGATCGGGCTCCGCCCACCGACGAGGCCCGCTGCGCGGCCCTCGTCGAGCTGGTCCACGCGTGGCGGCGCTTCCCGTTCATGGACCCCGACATCCCGGCCCGCCTGCTCCCACCCCGCTGGCCCGGCCGAACGGCCCACGGCGTCTTCACCGAGCGCCACGCCGCCTGGTCGCCCGGCGCGATCCGCTGGTGGCTCGAGACCGAGTCGACCGCGACGCTGAGGCTCTGTGTCACCGCACAAGTCCCCGGGGACTGTGCGGTGACACAGAGCGTCGGATCTTCGACAAGATCTTGACGGATCGACGAGATGTTGTAGACTAACCGACATCACCGAGACGCCACGATCGAGCAGGGGGAGCGCCGTGATCTCGTTCACCACCGACCCGTCCGCCTATCGGCACTGGGAGCTGTCCTTCGACGGCCCGGTCGCCACGCTGACGATGCGGGTCACGCCCGACGCCGGCCTGCGCGACGACTACGAGCTGAAGCTCAACAGCTACGACCTCAGCGTCGACATCGAGCTCCACGACGTCGTCCAGCGGCTGCGGTTCGAGCACCCCGAGGTGCGCGCCGTCGTCGTCACCGGCGGGCTCGACAAGGTCTTCTGCGCCGGCGCCAACATCCAGATGCTCGCCGGGTCGACCCACGCCCACAAGGTCGACTTCTGCAAGTTCACGAACGAGACCCGCAACTCGATCGAGGACGCCACCGCCCACTCCGGCCAGACGTGGATCGCCGCGGTCAACGGCACCGCGGCCGGCGGCGGCTACGAGCTGGCCCTGGCGTGCGACGAGATCGTGCTCGTCGACGACCGCGCCAGCGCCGTGAGCGCTGCCCGAGGTCCCGCTGCTCGCCGTGCTCCCCGGCACCGGCGGCCTCACGCGGGTCGTCGACAAGCGCCACGTGCGTCGCGACCTCGCCGACGTCTTCGCCACTCGCGCCGAGGGCGTCAAGGGCCAGCAGGCGCTCGACTGGGACCTGGTCGACGCCATCGCTCCCCGCAGCCGCTTCGACGAGACGGTCAGGGAGCGCGGCCACAGCGCGAGCCGCCACGTCCACCCGACCGGCCGACGCCGCCGGCATCGTCCTCACCCCGCTGCGCGGCCGACGCACGTCACGCGTCGACCGATCGATCGCGACCTCGGCGCCGCCCACATCACGATCCACGCCCCGACCGGCGACCCGGTCGACCGATCCGGCCGCCCTCGACGCCGACGCGTGGATCCTCGCCGCCGCCCGCGAGCTGGACGACGCCGTGCTGCGCCTGCGCTTCGACGAGCCCGAGGTCGGCACGTGGGTCCTGCACACCGAGCGGCGACGCCGGCACGGTGCTGGCCGCCGAGGACCTGCTGCGGGCCCACGCCGATCACTGGGCCGTCAACGAGGTCCGGCTCCTGTGGACCCGCGTGCTCAAGCGCCTCGACGTGTCCTCGCGCACGCTCGTCGCACTCGTCGAGCCGGGCAGCTGCTTCGCCGGCGTGCTGGCCGAGCTGCTGCTCGCCGCCGATCGCAGCTTCATGCTCGACGGTCCCGACCCGGACGGTGAGCACCCCCGGCCACCGTCCACCTCACCGACGCCAACGACGGCTGGTTCCCGATGTCCAACGGCCTGTCCCGGCTGGCGACGCGGTTCTGGGGTCGCGACGACGCCCTCGAGGACGGCCCGCACCGGCCATCGGCAAGGACCTCGCGCGCCGAGGTCGCCGCCGACGCCGAGCTGGTCACGGCCACGCCCGACGACATCGACTGGGACGACGACGTGCGCCTGATGCTCGAGGAGCGCAACAGCTTCTCGCCCGACGCCCTGACGGCGATGGAGGCCAACTACCGCTTCGTCGGCCCCGAGACGATGGAGACCAAGATCTTCGCCCGCCTCACGGCGTGGCAGAACTGGGTGTTCCAGCGCCCCAACGCCGTCGGTCCCGAGGGCGCCCTGCAGCGCTTCGGCACCGGCGCCCGCCCCACGTTCGACCGCACCCGCGTCTGAGGACGAGAGGAGCACACGATGAGCGCCGTCGACATCGACGCCCGCATCCCCAACAACGTCGGCCTCGCCGACGACCGCCGACTGCAGCGGGCCCTCGAGTCCTGGCAGCCGAAGTTCATCGAGTGGTGGAAGGAGCTCGGGCCGGCCGCCTTCCAGGGCAACGACGTCTACCTGCGCACCGCCATCGACGTCGGCCAGGAGGGCTGGGCCAACTTCGGCCACGTCAAGATGCCCGACTACCGCTGGGGGATCTTCCTCGCCGAGCCCGAGGCCGACCGCCGGGTCGCCTTCGGCGACCACCAGGGCGACCCGGCGTGGCAGGAGGTCCCCGGCGAGTACCGCTCCGACCTCCGCCGCCTGCTCGTCGTGCAGGGCGACACCGAGCCGGCGTCGGTCGAGCAGCAGCGGGCCCTGTGCCTCACCGCGCCGAGCATCTACGACCTGCGCAACCTGTTCCAGGTCAACGTCGAGGAGGGCCGCCACCTGTGGGCGATGGTGTACCTGCTGCACCGCTACTTCGGCCGCGACGGCCGGGACGAGGCCGACGAGATGCTCGAGCGCCACTCCGGCGACGTCGACAACCCGCGCATCCTCGGCGCCTTCAACGAGCCGACGCCGGACTGGCTGTCGTTCTTCTTCTTCACCTACTTCACCGACCGCGACGGCAAGTTCCAGCTCGCCTCGCTGCGCGAGAGCGCGTTCGATCCGCTCAGCCGGACGTGCGACTTCATGCTCAAGGAGGAGGCCCACCACATGTTCGTGGGCGCCTCCGGCATCGCCCGCGTCGTGCAGCGCACGGTCGACCTGATGCGCGAGCACGACACCGCCGACGTCAGCGAGCACGGCGGCATCGACGTCGCCACGCTGCAGCGCTACCTCAACCTGCACTACTCGCTGTCGCTCGACCTGTTCGGCGCCGAGACGTCGACCAACGCGGCCAACTACTTCGCCGCCGGGTTGAAGGGCCGCTTCCAGGAGGAGCGGCGCGACGACGACCACCGCCTGCAGGACGCCACCCGCGACCGTCCCGACGGTCACGGACGGGACGATCACGACGCCGCGAGGCGCCGGCGCTGGCCGCCCTCAACGAGACGCTGCGCGACGACTACATCGCCGACTGCCAGAAGGGCGTCGACCGCTGGAACCGCACGCTTGCCGACGTCGGGCTCGAGCTGCACCTGCCGCACGAGGGCTTCAACCGCAACGTCGGCGGGTTCCGCGACCACCGCGTGTCGCCCGACGGCCGACTGCTCGACGACGCTGCGTGGACCGCCGCGATCGATGGGTGGCTGCCGACCGACGCCGACCGGGCCCACGTCGAGTCGCTGATGGTCGGCGTCGACGAGCCGGGGAAGATGGCCGGCTGGGTGGCCGCGCCGTCGACGGGCGTCCACGCCAAGCCGGTCGACTACGACTACGTCCGGGTGTGAACGTCGAACACGGGGGATGACGATGACGACGTACAACGCAGCAGCCTGGCTGCTCGATCGGCACATCGAAGCCGGTGACGGCGACCGCATCGCCTACGTGGTGGACGGCGCGACGACCGACTACCGCGGCGCTGCAACGAGAGGTCTTCCGGGCCCAGCGGGCCCTCAAGGCGCTCGACGTCCGGCGCGGCGAGCGGGTGGCGCTGATCGTCGACGACGAGCTGGCGTTCCCGGCGTTCTTCCTCGGCGCCCTGCGGGCGGGGATCGTGCCGGTGCCGCTGTCGACGATGCTCACCCCGGGCGAGCTGGCGGCGATCGTCGGCGACGCCGGGGCCGGCGTCGGCGGTGCTGTCGTCGGCCTACGCGCCGTACGTCGACGCGCTCGCCGCCGCCGACGACGAGCTGCGCCACGCCGTCGTGATCGGCACGCCGGCGGCACGAGCGCGATCCCGACCCACGCCTGGGCGTCTTCACCGACGCCGACGAGCCGCCCGTCGCCGCCGACCACGCGAGGACTCCCCCGCCTTCTGGCTGTACAGCTCGGGGACGACGGGCACGCCGAAGGGCGTGATGCACCGCCACGCCGGCCCGCAGGCGACCGCCGAGACCTACGCCCGCGACGTGCTCGCCATCGGCCCCGACGACCGCTGCCTCTCGGTCGCCAAGCTGTTCTTCGCCTTCGGGCTCGGCAACTCGCTGACGTTCCCGCTCGCCGTCGGCGGTACGGCGATCCTCAACCCGCACCGACCGACGCCGCCAGACGTCGCCGAGCTCGTGCGCACCGAGCAGCCGACGCTGTTCTTCGCCAGTCCCGGGTTCGTCGCCGGGCTGCTCGACGCCGACATCCCCGAGTCCGACGTTCGCATCGGTGCGGGCGACGGTCACCGCCGGCGAGGCGCTGCCCGCCGACCTGCAGCGCCGCTTCGCGGCCCGGTTCGGGCACCCCGTGCTCGACGGCATCGGCACCAGCGAGGCGCTGCACATCTTCTTGTCGAACCGCAAGGGCGAGGAGCGCCCGGGCACGAGCGGCAAGCCGGTGCCGGGCTACGAGGCTCGCCTCGTCGACGACGCCGGCGACCTCGTCACGGCGCCCGACACGCCGGGCTACCTGCAGGTGCGCGGGCCGTCGATCGCCACCGGCTACTGGAGCCGCGACGCCGCCACCCGCGCCGCCTTCCAGGGCGAGTGGCTGGCGACCGGCGACGTGTACACCCGCTCCGACGACGGCTACTGGACGTTCCTCGGCCGCAACAGCGACATGATCAAGGCCGGCGGGATCTGGGTCTCGCCGGCCGAGGTCGAAGCGGTGCTGATCGAGCACCCCGACGTGCTCGAGGCCGCCGTCGTCGGCGCCCGCGACGCCAGCGGGCTGGAGATGACCGTCGCCTTCCTCGTGCCCCGCCAGGGCAGCACGATCGACCCGGACTCGATCGACGCCCACTGCCGATCGCGGATGGCCGCGTTCAAGCGACCCCGGCGGATCGACATCGTCGCCGAGCTGCCGAAGACGGCCACCGGCAAGATCCAGCGCTTCGCGCTGCGCGACCGCCTCGACGCGTGATCGTCGACGGCGTCGACCTCGACGTCGACGACCGCCCCGGCGCCGACGCCGGCGGTCGTGCTGCTGCACGAGGGCCTCGGCTCGATCGGGCTGTGGCGCGACGTGCCGGCCGCGCTGCACGCCGCCACCGGGCACCGCACGGTCACGTACTCCCGTGCCGGGTACGGCCGCAGCGGGCCGGTGCCGCTGCCCCGGCCGCTGACGTACATGCACCACGAGGCCGACGTCGTGCTGCCGGCGCTGCTCGGCGACCTCGGCATCGAACGGCCGGTGCTCGTCGGCCACAGCGACGGGGCGTCGATCGCCCTCCTGGCCGCCGGCGGCGGGCTCTCGGTGACCGCGCTCGTGCTGCTGGCGCCCGCACGTGATCGTCGAGGACGTCAGCGTCGCCGCCATCGCCGCCGCCCGCACGGCCTACGCCGAGACCGACCTCCGCGACCGCCTGGCCCGCCACCACGACGACGTCGACGTCGCGTTCCGCGGGCTGGAACGACGCGTGGCTCGACGCCGGGGTTCCGCGACTGGGACATCACCGACCGGCTGCCCGCGATCACCGCGCCGGTGCTCGTGATCCAGGGCGCGGACGACCCCTACGGCACGATCCGCCAGCTCGACCTCATCGCCGCCGGCGTGGCCGGGCCGTGTCGAGCGGTTGCTGCTCGCAGGTGTCGGCCACGCCCCCCACCTCGAGGCGGCCGCCGAGGTCGAGGGAGCGATCGCCGCCTTCATCGAGACGGCCTGTTGAGCAGCCCGTAGCGCTCGCCGCTATCGTGTGGTCCTGCTCCGGCCCCGCCCGCCAGGCGTTACAACCGTTGAGCTCGCCGCCTCGAGCGTGAACCAGTGAGGTCGTCATGCTCACCGACGCCCGTCATCCGAACGTGCCAGGCCGCGGCGGCCGGCGGCCCGCTGCTGGGCCTGTTGCGCGACCCAGGGCGCTGATCGTCGAGGTCCCGCTCACCGTCACGGGTCCTCAGCCCATGGGACGAGCGAGGCTGACGATCGCGTGGACGCTCTTCGCCGCCCTCGGGCTCCTCTCGCTCGTCGGCTGTGCGGCGCTGGACGCGCGCAGCAACCGTCCGATCGCCGCCCTCCTCGTCATGGCGGCGTACGCGCTCACGGTCGTCGCCCTGATCTGGGCGGCCCTCGAGACACGCCGATCGAACCGTCGTGGATTCCCGCGCCCATCACGTGGAGACATCTCGCGAGCGTGACCCGACGTGCGCAACCGGCGCCGTGGACCGCCGACGCTCCGGGCATCATGGCGCCATGACCGCCGAACCGGCCAGCGACCGTGTCCGTCTCCGTCGCGGCGCCATCCGCGCCGAGTACGACCGTGACGGCATCCTGGCCGTGCTCGACGCCGGGCTGATCGCCCACGTCGGCGTGATGACCGAGGAGGGCCCGATCGTGCTGCCGATGGCCTACGGCCGGGACGACGACTGGCTGTACGTCCACGGCTCGGTCGCCAACGCCGCCCTCCGCGCCGCCGTCGATCACGGACATCTGCATCACGGTGACGATCGTCGACGGGATGGTCGTCGGGCGCTGCCCGTTCCACAACTCGATGAACTACCGGGGCGTCGTCGTGCGGGGCATCGCCCGCAAGGTCGACCGACCCGGATGAGCACCTGCGGGCGCTGAAGCTGGTGAGCGACCACGTCATGCCGACCTGGGACACGGCGCGTGAGCCCAACGACGCCGAGATCCGCAAGACGATGGTGATCGCGGTGGCGCTGACGGAGATGTCGGCGAAGATCCGCGCCGGCGACCCGATCGACGAGCCCGAGGACGTCGTCGGGCCGCACTGGGCCGGCCACGTGCCGCTCACGACGACGTGGGAGGCGCCGGTCGACTCCGGTGATCTCCCGACGGGCATCGCCGTCCCGGACGGGATCGCCGTGCTCGCCGGTCAGCGCGTGTGAGCGATGCCCCGTTGCAACCGCATCGACCCGTGGGGTGACCTCCACGCCGATCCGGCTCGGGGCCTGTTCACCGGCAACCGCGGGCCACTCGTCGACGACGCTCGGCACATCGTCCGGCACCACGCCAGCTCGACGCTGTGGATCACGTGCGTGCTGCGGTTCCGCGACTGGCGCCACCCGCTCGACCAGCCGCACATCTGGACGCCGTTGTTCTTCCTCGACGACGCCGTCGCCCTCGCGGCCGGACACCGCCCGTGCGCGTTCTGCCGCCGGCCCGACTACCGCGCCTACCGCGACGCGGTGTCCGGTGGCGGGACGCCGCTCAAGGCGATGGAGATGGACCGTCGGCTGGCCTCCGAGCGGCTGCGCCGGGGACGTGGGTTCTCGCGCGCCAAGGACCGGCCGCTGTGGCGGACCGCCGTCGAGTCGCTGCCCGTCGGCACGGTCGATCGTCGACGACGAGCGGGGCCCGAGCCTCGTCGGTCGCGACGCGCTGCAGCCGTTCACGTTCGCCGGCTGGGCGCCGCCCCTCGCCCTGCCCTCGGGGGAGGTGTCCGTGTTGACGCCGCCGACCTCGGTCGCCGCACTCCGTGGCGGCTTCTCGCCGACGCTGCACCCGTCGGCGGTGACGTGACCCCAGTCGGTGGGTAGACGTCACGCCGTGCAGGAGAGCATCCACGTCAGCACGACGATCGATCGGTCAGCGGCGGACGTCTACGACTACGTCGCCGATCCCACCAACCTGTCGAACTGGGCCGCCGGGCTCGCCCACCAGCCGGTCGAGCACGTCGACGGCCAGTGGGTCGTCGACTCGCCGCTCGGGCGGGTGACCGTCGCCTTCGTCGACCGCAACGAGCTCGGCGTCGTCGACCACGACGTGACGCTCCCATCGGGTGAGACGGTGACCAACCCGCTGCGCGTGCTCCCGAACGAGGAGGGCTGCGACGTGATCTTCACGGTCCGCCGCCGTCCGGGCATGGACGACGCCGAACTGGCGTCCGACGTCGAGGCCGTCACCAAGGACCTGGCCACCCTCCGGTCGCTCCTCGAGCGCTGAGGACCCGGCCGGGTCAGGACTCCTTCAGCTCCGAGCGCAGCTTCAGGACCCGGGCCCCGTCGTCCTGCTCGATGAGCAACGCCGGGTTGTCCCGCGACCCGTGCTTGGTGATCGACGCGCCCTTGATGGTGCGGCGGACCTTGCGGTCGAAGCGCTCGACCACCTGCCCGCTCGCGATGTAGGCGCCCCAGGTCCAGTGCACGGTCGAGCCCTTGCGGATCATGACCGCCCCGTACCCCGCTGCGCCGGTGGCGCAACCGTCAGCCGCTGGCGCCGCCGGTGAAGTTCCACGACGCCAGGCGCAGCGCCGGCGCCGTCCACCACGGCATCGACGCCGAGTACGTGTCGCCGGGGAGCGCCGTCGCCACGGCACCGACGGCCAGCACCGCGGCTGGCATCAAGGCCTGGGCGTAGGACTGGGTGAACCGGAAGTTCCGCAGCGGCGCTCGTCACCTCGCCGCCCTCGATCAGCCACACCCCGTTGCGGGTGAGACCGGTCAGCGACAACGCCCGGGGATCGATCGCCCGCGTGTACCAGAAGTCGCTCACGAGCACGCCTCGTTCGACACCGGCGACGAGGTCGGCGGTGGCCGAGTCGACGACCGGGCCGTCGACCTCGGTCGCTGCGGCGCCGCCGCCGGCACCGGCGAGGACGAGGTGGCGGGCGACGGCGCCGAGCGACACCGAGCCGACGCCGTTGCCGGTCGAGCTGGTCCCGGCGACGGCCGCAGTCCTCCGGTCGTGGGTGAGACCGACCGACGTCCCGTCGGTCGACGAGCGGGACGCGGCGCGTCGGCGTGCCGTCGGCATCCCACGGCCACGCCGGCCGTGGCGGCATCGTCGAAGAGCGTGAGCGCGGGGTCGAACTGGTCGTCGCCGAGGCGCACGAACGAGCGCTGCTCGGCGACCGCCTTGGCGTTGAAGCCGTAGTACGACAGGGCCTCGAGGAGGTCGGCCACCGCCGACGGCTCGAGCACGACCTCGTAGCGGTCGGGCGGCAGCTCGATCGGGTCGATCGCCGCGTTGGACTTGGCCGCGGCGCGGGCTCCGAGCACGGCACCGTCGATGTCCGCCAGACGGCCGGACGCCTGCCGCGCCGCGCCGTCGAAGCCGTCGCGGCGGGCGATGCCGGCCATGCCGACGTCGGCGCGCTCGGCGGCCAACGCCTGACCGGCCGAGTTGGCGAAGCCACCCCGCCAGTGGTGGGTGCGGCAGTAGCCGGCGGTCTCGAGCCCACCGGCGGCGTCCACGAAGGCCTTCACCCGGGCGGCGCGGTCCGTCGGGCGAGGCGTCCCGGGTCGCCGGGTCGACGGCGGCCAGCGGCGCCGAGTGGCTCCGGCGGGGCGACGCCCGGCCAGCCGGCGTCGAGCGGGGCGACGGCCGCCGCGGCCAGCGTGCGGGCGGCGAGGCTGGCGATCCCCTCGTCGCCGACCACCGTCGAGCCGGCGGACGCGGTGCGGCCGTCGACGTGGCACGCGGATCGAGATCCGCAGGATGTCTTCGGCGACGTTCTGGTGGATGACCGAGTTGGCGAAGCGGGTCAGCGCCGCCGACGATGCGGTCGACGCTGACCTCGGCGTCGGCGCCCGGCGACGATGCGAGCACCCGCTCCAGCACGCGTTGGGCGAGATCGAGCTCGCTCACGCCCGCACCCCCACCCGGACGTTGCGGAAGCGACCGGGTGCCGCCGGGTGGCCGGTGTGGCCGGTCTGGCCGGGCTGGCCCTTGCCGCAGTTGGGCGTCCCCCACGACACGGTCTCCGACGACAGCATGTCGAGCGAGCGCCAGAACTGCGGGCCCGATGCCGGTGTACGTCGGGTTGCGCAGCAGCCGGCCGAGCTGGCCGTCCTTGACCTCGTAGCCGACCTCGGTGCCGAACTGGAAGTTGAGCCGCTTGTCGTCGATCGACCACGAGCGGTTGGTCTCCATGTAGATGCCGTCGTCGGTGGCGGCGATGATCTCCTCGAGCGTGTGCGGGCCCGGCTCGAGGCCGACGTTGGTCATCCGCACCATCGGCAGCCGGGCCCAGCCATCGGCGCGCACGCTGCCGGCGTAGTCGAGCCCGGCGACGGCGGCCGAGTCGCGGCCGGCCAGCACGCCGACCCACGTGCCGTTGCGCACGGCGTCGCGCGGCGCGGCGGCGGTGCCCTCGTCGTCGAAGCCGAACGACCCGAGCGCGCCGGGGATCGTCGGGTCGATCGTGATGTTCATCAGCTCCGAGCCGTACTGCAGCGCGCCGATCTGGGCCAGGTCGAGCCAGGACGTGCCGGCGTAGGCGGCCTCCCAGCCGAGGATGCGGTCGAGCTCGATGGCGTGCCCGACCGACTCGTGGATCTGCAGCGCCATCTGCTCGCCGCCGAGGATCAGCGTCGTCTCGCCGCTCGGGCACGGCGGCGCCGACAGCAGCGCCCGGGACTCCTCGGCGACACGGGCCGCGTGGGCCTCGATGTCGATCTCGGTCGACCAGCTCCCAGCCCCGCGTGCCGTACTGGCCCCGCGCCGCCGGGTACGAGCGGCGCTGCGTCTCGCCGTCGCCGATCGACGTCGCCATGATCCCGGCGCCGCACTCGCGGATCCGCTGGTCGATGCGGGCCCCCTCGCTCGACACGAACCACTTGGCGGTGTCCCAGATCTGGTACATCGCCTCGGCCAGGTCGGCGCCGTGGGCGACCATCGTCGCCGATGCCCGCGTCGAGCATGTCGCCCTTCGTGGCCAGCGACACGCCGAGCGGATCGGTGAGGCACTCGCTGGCCCACGACCCGACGTTCGCCTCCCCGGCCAGCAGCGGTGTGGCCGCCCGCGACACCAGGGCGCTCGACTCGGCGATCGCCGTCGCCCGCGACCCGGCCAGGCGCGGCCGACGCATCGTCGAGGTCGGGCACGGCGTAGAAGCCCCACCCCGAACCGACGAGGGCGCGCACCCCGATGCCCGGCGTCCTCGTCCTGGCCGACGTCCTCGACGTCGCCGTTGCGGGCCGTCATCGACTCGTAGCGGCGGTGCATCACCCGGGCGTCGGCGTAGGTGGCGCCGGCGTCGAGGGCGGCTTGCACGGCGGCCGTCGGCGGCATCGAACTCGCTCATGCCTCGAACCTAGGTGAGCCGAGTGAGTCTCGAGCGAGCGAACGAGGCGGCTCGTAGTGGTCAGCGCAACGGGATCGCGAAGCAGCGATCGGCCAGCGATGCCCATGGCGTACGTCGCGTAGTCCACGCCGAAGTCGGAGTACAGGCGTGCGGCACTGCTCGCTCCACGCCAGCGCGTCGGGCGTCGACATGCGATGGACGACCTGCAGGATCCCGCCGTCGTAGACGCGGTACTCGGCCCACGTGCCGGGGAAGTCCTTGACGCAGCCGACCTCGATCGTCGGGATCGTGCCGTCGATCCAGCGGACGCGGTGGCGGTGGGTGTGGCCGGCGGCGTAGGCGACGATGGCCGGGCGCCGGCGCATGACGTCGGAGAGGGCGTCGCGGCGTCCGGGTCGATGCCGAAGTAGTCGGGGCTGCGGGAGCGCCCCCGACACGAACTGCTGGTGGTGGCCCATGACGATCACCGGCTCCGTCGAGGCCGTGGCGCGCGGCGTCGAGCCAGTCGATCTGGCTCGGGTCGCAGGTGGCCGGTGCTGCGTTCGGGAGCGCGGTGTCGAGCAGGGCGACGTCGACGCCCGGGCAGCTCGATCCACTCGTCGCCGGCGTAGTCGTGCTGGCCGCGGTAGGCGTCGTGGTTGCCGCGCACGGCGTGGAGGCGGTCGCCGAACGTGCCCCGGTAGCACTGCCTCGAACGCGGCGAACTCCTCGGGCGTGCCGTCGGTCGACAGGTCGCCCTTGGCGATCACGGCGCGTGACGCCGGCGGCGGCCATCTCGGCGGCCGCGGCGCGGTTCATCGTCTCCGGGTATGGCGGCTCGCCCGGCGCGGCCCGGCGGATCGGGCCATCGGTGTGGTCGTCGATGCGCCCGGCCTCGACCTCGCCGAAGTGCACGTCGTTGACCGTGCCGATGCGGCAGCGCAGCGCGCCCGACCGGCCGGGGCAGCGTGCGGAAGGCGATCCCGTCGTAGCTCGTAGTCGTGGTCGGGCTCGAGCCCGGCGAGGTGGTCGACGGTGGTGCCGTCGTGGAACGTGGCGGCGTCGTCGGCGACGGTGGTCAGCTCGACGGGCACGGGCCGCTCAGACCCAGGGGCGGGCCCGGCGCAACGGGATCGGCTGGCTCCACCAACGCCCGCTGAACTTCCAGACGTTGGGCCGGCGATCGGCGCCGTCGGCCGCGATCATCGGCCGCGGCCACAGCGCCTCGACGGCGGCGGCGATCGCCGCCGCTTCCTCAGCGGTTGCGGCCGGCGTGATGTCCATCCCGGCCGAGCGTACTCAGGCCGTGCGGCCGCCCACCATGGCGGCGGTCGCCTCGTCGGCCGGGTGGAAGAGCTCGACGTGCAGCTCCTCCAACGTGATGTCCACCGGTGTGCCGATCGACGTGTTCGTCGAGAACCACGACTGGGTGAGGTCGCCGACGCGCAGCTCGAGCGGCACGACCACGGTCGGGGTGTCGCTCCGCGTGCGCCACGACGTGCCGAGGGCGGCGACGTTCGGGTAGCTCGACACCTCGCTGAGGAGATCGCGCAGGCGCGGGTCACGCGTCGCCGCGACCTGGCGGTCGAGCGTGGCGAGCATGTCGTGGGCCCACTCGGCGAAGTTGGCGATCCGCGGGCGCCATCCCCTCCGGGTGCAGCGTGATGCGGTACGAGTTCAGCGGGCCACTGGCGAGCAGCTCGGGGCTGACGCCGTCGAGGAGCGCCTGGGCGCCGGTGTTCGTCATGACGACGTCCCACCCACGGTCGACGACGACGGCCGGGTACGGGTCATGCGCTCGGATCAGGCCGGCGAGCGCGCCGCGCGGACGCTGGCCATCGCCTCGCCGTCGAGCGGCGTCTGCGGATACCGGGGGGCGTATCCGGCGGCGAGCAGCATCGAGTTGCGCTCCCGAAGCGGCACGTCGAGGTGCTCGGCGAGCGCCAGCACCAGCTCCGGGGACGGCTTGGACTTCCCGGTCTCCACGAAGCTGAGGTGCCGCGTCGACACCCCGACGTCGATGGCCAGGTCCATCTGGCTCCGACGGCGGTCCTCCCGCCAGTCCCGCAACATCGCGCCGACGTTCGCTGCACTCACGGCCACGAGACGAACCTAACGCCGCCGGCCGCCGCCGGGACCCCCGAGGGTGACGAGCGGTCCGAGCGAGCGCGAGCGGCTCGTCGACCATCAGGCGGCGGCGATCGTGTCGCCGGCGAAGCCGATGATGCGGTGCAGCTTGCCGTCGGCGTCGGTCTTGACGATGTCGACGCCGGCGAACGTCGGTGCCTCGCCGGGCACGCCGAGCGCCCAGTTGAAGCGGGCCACGTCGCGGTGGGCGTCGACGGGGCTGGTGCGGGCCATGACGTGGCCGGGCATCTGGGCCTGCACGGCGGCGATCATGCCGTCGTAGGCCTCCAGGCCATCGGCCTCGAGCATCGGGTCGCGGTACCAGAGGTCGGCGCCGAGCGACTGATCGATGAGCGCCGCACGCTTGGCGGCGTCGGGCTCGTTCCACGTCGCCAGGTAGGCGTCGACGACGGTCTCGAGGGCGGTGGTGGCGGTGGTGTCAGTTGCTCATGGGCTCCACGATGAACGAGCCCGGGCGCCGGATCGATGACCCGTTGGGTCATGGCGGCTTGACGTGTGAGGTCATCTCACTAGGTTCGCTCGCATGGCCGACCTGCTGACGTTGAGCAGCCGCATCATCGACTCGGGCGTGGCCGAGGACCCGCACAACCGGATCACCCAGGAGCTGTCCGCGGTGGCCGATGACATCGCCGTCGTCGAGTCGTTCTCCCACTCGATCGTGGTGCGCACGGAGGGCGGGCTCGTCGCGTTCGACGCCAGCGGCGTGGCGACGGGCGGCGCGGTCGTCGAGGCCATCCGCGGGTGGTCACCCGATCCGTTCAGCCACGTGATCTACACCCACGGCCACGTCGACCACGTCGGGGGCAGCGGGGCGTTCGTCGCCGATGCCGCGGCGCGCGGTGACGAGCGGCCGATCTTCCTCGGCCACGAGAACCTCCCGCTGCGGCTGGCGCGCTACGAGCTCACCAACGACTGGAACGTGCTGATCAACCGGCGCCAGTTCGGCTGGCTGTCCGCTGATCGCGGCATGGGCATCGGCGGCACCGGGCGCTTCCTGCCCGCCGACGTCGTGGCCCCCGACGTCACGTACCGCGACGAGCTGACCGTCGAGGCGGCCGGCACGGCGATCCGCCTGATCCACGCTCGCGGCGAGACCGACGACCACACGTGGGCGTGGCTGCCCGAGCAGCGGGTGGCGTGCGTCGGCGACCTGTTCATCTGGAACTTCCCGAACGCCGGCAACCCGCAGAAGGTGCAGCGCTACCCGGAGGACTGGGCGGTCGCGCTGCGGTCGATCATCGAGCGCCAGCCGGAGCTGATGCTGCCGGCCCACGGGCTGCCGATCGCCGGGCGCGAGCGCATCGCCCGCGTGCTCGACGTCGCCGCCACGGCCCTCGAAGGCCTCGTGCGCGACGTGCTGGCGTTGATGAACGGTGGCGCATCGCTCGACGAGATCATCCACACGGTCCGCGTCGACGACGCCGTCCTGCAGCTGCCGTACATGCGGCCGCTGTACGACGAGCCCGAGTTCGTGATCCGCAACGTGTGGCGGCGCTACGGCGGGTGGTGGGACGCCGACCCGGCGAACCTCAAGCCGGCGCCACGTGCGGCCCTGGCCGCCGAGCTGTCGTCGCTGGCCGGCGGCGCGGATCGGCTGGCGGGGCGCGCCCTCGAGCTGGCCGACGCCGGCGACCTGCGCCTGGCCTGCCACCTCGTCGAGCTCGCCGCCGCCGCAGCGCCGGACGATCCGGGCGTGCACGCGGCCCGGGCCGACATCTACGAGCGCCGCCGCCAGACCGAGACCTCCCTGATGACGAAGGGCATCTACGCCGCCACCGTCCGGCAGAGCAGAGCCGTCACGGAACCCGAGTCCTAGCCATCCGAGGGTTTCGGCGCATCGGAGGGTTTCGTGCGGGGGCCACCCGCACGAAACCCTCGGATGGAGCTCAGCCCCGACCCAGCTCCTCCAGGACCTCGGCGGTGTGCTCGCCCAACGTCGGCGCCATGCCGCGGGGTGACCACGGGGTGCCGTGGAAGTCGACCGGGGTGGCGATCATCGGCATCGTCGCCAGGCCGTCGGGGACGTCGACGATGCCGCCGGCGGCGCGCAGGGCCGGGTCGTTGACGACCTCGAACGGATCCTGCACCCGGGACCAGAACATGTCCGGCTCGGCATCGAACAGCGGCGCCCACTCGTCGAGCGTCTTGGTCGCGAACGCTTCGTCGAGCAGGACGATCAGCTCCTCGGCGTGCATGGCCCGATCGAGCGGGGTGGCGAAGCGCGGGTCGGCGAGCCACTCCGGGTGCCCGACGAGGCGCACCAGCGGCGGCCAGTGGCGGTCGCCGTCGAGCCCGACGATCCAGAAGTGGCGCCCGCAGCCGGCCGCGTAGTTGTTGACCGACGGGCTCGGCATCGTCTCGCGCAACCCGATCGCCGGGTGCCGTCCCCAGCCGAGCACGGTGTTGAGGTCGAAGCTCACCGTGTACACGCCCTGGCGGTACAGCGACGACGAGACGAGCTGGCCCTCGCCGGTCTTCTCGCGGCTGTACAGCGCGGCGCAGATGCCGCCGGCGAACGTCGAGCCCGTGTTGTGGTCGCCCATCCCGCCGCGCTGGAACGGCAGGCGCCCGCCGGGCGGCGTGAGCAGGTAGGCGATGCCGGCTCGGGACCAGAACGCGGCGATGTCGAACGCCGCCTTGTCGGCGTCGGGACCCTCGCGGCCGAAGCCGGTGATGTGGCCGTAGACCAGCCGCGGGTTGCGGGCCAGCAGCGTGACGTCGTCGAGGCCGAGGCGCTGCAGGGCCCCCCGACGGACGTTGGTGACGAACACGTCGGCGCCATCGATGAGGTCGAGCGCGGCGGCCTTGCCGTCGTCGGTCCACAGGTCGAGCACGACGCTGCGCTTGCCGCGGTTGTCGAGCTCGAACACCGGGTTGTACGGCAGGTCGTCGCCGAGCATCTTGCCGAAGCCGCGCGACGGGTCGCCCTCCGGGGGCTCGATCTTGACGACGTCGGCCCCCCAGTCGGCGAGCACGCCGCCGGCAGCCGGGCCGGCGATCCAGACCCCGAGCTCGACGACCTTCACACCCTCCAGCGGACCCGGCATGGCGGTCAGTCTGACGACCGAGGGGTCAGCGGGCCGAACCCGCCCGCTGCATCGCCGCCCACTGCAGGAAGATCACGGCCTTGGCGTCGTCGATCTCGCCGCGCTCGACCATCGCCAGCGCCTCGTCCAGGGTGAGCTCGACGACCTCGATGTCCTCGCCCTCGTCGGCGTTGCCCCCGCCAGCAGAGACCCGCTGCTCGTGGGAGTAGGTGGCGGCGAAGAACGTCACCCGCTCGGTCACCGAGCCCGGGCTCATGAACAGCTCGAACAGGCGCCGCACCTCCCCGACGCGCACGCCCGTCTCCTCCTCGGCCTCCCGGCGGATCGCCTCCTCGGGGTCCTCGCCGGCACGGTCGAGCAGGCCGGCGGCGGTCTCGATCAACATCCCGTCGGGGTGGCCGTTGAGGAAGATCGGCAGGCGGAACTGGCGGGTCAGCAGCACCGTCCCGGCATCGGGATCGTGGAGCAGGATCGTGACGCCGTTGCCGCGGTCGTACGCCTCGCGGACCTCCCGTGTCACGCGGCCATCTCGATGGGTGAAGTCGAACGACGCCTTGCGCAGGACGTACCAGTGGTCGGACAGCACCTCCAGCTCGAGGTTGCCGACCCGCTCGTTGTGCCCCAGGTGGACGCCGTGGCCGCCGCGCATGGGGTGGGACCCTAGATGTCGCTACGTGACTGGCGTCTGCTGATACAGGGCCAGCCGCCATCCACCGTCGGCGCGCACGTACACGCTCGACATGGCGCCCTCGAACACGTCGCCCTCCGTGCGATGGGCGGAGCCGACGTAGACCAGCGCGGCCACGTCGTCACCCATCGCCACGAGCCGCACGTCGCGCATCTCGTAGGCCGCCCAGGGTGGTGCCTGGCCGAGCGCGCCGACGACGTCGTCACGGGTCATGACCTGGCCGTTGGCCAGCACCATCAGGCCGTCGGCCGTCATCGTGCGCCCGTAGAAGTCGTCACCGGTCCCGTTGCACAGGGAGTCCCAACCGGCCCGCTCGGTGGCCAGCAGCTCCTCGAGCAGGTCGTCCATGGCCGAGGGCGGTACCCCCGCGGCGCCGACCGGAACCGTCAGAGCACGGGCAGCGCGCCGGTGTCGTCACGGAAGAGCGCCCGGATCATCGGACCGGCGCCGAGACGTCGCAGGCCGGTCCACGCGCCCGTCGCCAGCACCAGGCGGACGTTGGCGTCGGGCGTCGGGTAGTCGTCGCACCCGAGCGAGCGGGCGAGGTCGTCGAGGTGCACGACCTGCTCGACGACGCGGGTCACGAGGTAGTCGTCGAGCCGCATGGTGGCGCCGCCGGCGACCACGGTGCGCCGCGCCGGCGGCTCGGCCGGTAGCCGGACCTCGAGCGCGGTCAGTCCGGCAGCGGCCTGAGCCGCCACGGCATGCGGTCCGGCCGCCGCCACTGCCGCGCCGCGATCGCGGATCGCCTGCTCGCTCGCCACCGTGACGCTCGCCGTGAACGCCGCGAAGTACTCGTCGGCCGAGGCGAACATGGCGCTGGCTGGTTCCGGCTGGTCGAGGTACTCACCGACGAGCCACACGGCACCCCGGGCGAGGTGGCCGGCGAGACCGCCGACCGTCTGCTCGGCGAGCACCGACGGGGCGTCCCACGCCGCGGCGACCGCCGGGGAGGAGATGGCGTCGACGACGACCCGGGCGCCATCCAGGAACTGCTGGCGGATCACGCCGCGACGGTAGGGGTGGGGCGTTCGCCACAGCACGTTGATCCGCGCAACGTTGCATCGTCAACATGGGCGAACACCGTCACCGACAACCGCCGGGCGTCGATCGGCGCCGCCGCGTAGGACGTCGGCAGCGCCCCGGGGAGCACCGCGCCGACCTGTTCGCCGGCGAGCACGACGGCGTGCCAGCCGCCCGTGGCGACCGGCCGCAGCGGCGCCCGGCGCCCGGGCGGGGCCGCCAGCAGGGCCTCGGGAGCGGCCGTGAACACGACGGTCAGGACGCTGTCGTCGACGTGGGCGGGGACGCCGCCGCCCAGCTGGTACACGTTGGCTCGGACCGTGCACCGCAGGCCGGTGGCCAGCTCACCGAGCAGCCGTTCCGCTGCCGTGCCGAAGCTGCTCAGGCGCCGCAGCACCGCCCGCAGCAGCTCGGGGGCATCGGGCTGGCCGACCACGAAGCGGTCGAACCCGCTCACCGATTGGAGGTGGCACTTGCCGCCGCGGGGATCCGCCGGTGTCCGCCGAGCCCACGTGATGGCCTCCCGCTGGAGCGGATCGGAGGCCCAACCGTCGGCCAGCCGGGCCAGCGCTGCGATGTGGGCAGGGTCGCCCAGCAGTGCCGGGACCGCGGCCCGCAGCTCATCGGCGCGGGCCGCAGCCAGTCCGGGCAGGGGCACAGCGATGTGCCCCCGCCGCTCGAGCAGCGTGCGAACTCCCTCCATCGCAATTTCGATTCAGCCTCGAAACCGCCGCCCATGTCATGGAGAGCGAGTGACGTTCCCGTGGAGAGCTGAGCACGAGGACAACGAGGCCACCGACGTGAGCCAAGGAAGGGACCGCTTCGGCCCCCGACCGCAGCGAGCGTAGGAGGTCAGGTCGAGCGTCGGCACGGAGTGCCGGGCCCGCCAGGGCCAGCGAGACAGCCGAGCGAGCCGAGTCTTCGAGGCGAGCGAGGCAATCAGAGCGGCATGTTGCCGTGCTTGCGGCGGGGCAGCTCCTCGCGCTTGGAGCGCAGCATGTTGAGGCCGGCGACGATCTTCTGGCGGGTCTCGGCCGGGTCGATGACGTCGTCGACGTAGCCCCGCTCGGCCGCCGCGTACGGGTTGGCGTAGCGCTCGGTGTACTCGTTGACCAGCTCGGCGCGGCGGGCGGTCGGGTCGGCGGCCTGCTGCAGCTCGCGGCGGTAGACGATCTCGACGGCGCCCTGCGGGCCCATCACGGCGAGCTCGGCGGACGGCCAGGCGAAGGCGAGGTCGGCGCCGATCGACTTCGAGTTCATGACGACGTAGGCCCCGCCGTAGGCCTTGCGGGTGATGATCTGGATGCGCGGCACCGTCGACTCGCAGTAGGCGTACAGGAGCTTGGCGCCGTGGCGGATGATCCCGCCGTACTCCTGGTCGACGCCGGGCAGGAAGCCGGGCACGTCGACGAACGTCACGAGCGGGATGTTGAAGGCGTCGCAGGTGCGCACGAAGCGGGCCGCCTTCTCGGCCGACTCGATGTCGAGCACGCCGGCGAGCACCATCGGCTGGTTGCCGACGATGCCGACGGTGCGGCCGTCGATGCGGCCGAAGCCGCAGATGATCGAGCGGGCCCAGTGCGGGAAGTACTCCATGAACTCGCCGTCGTCGACGACCGCCTCGCACGACCTTGTGCATGTCGTAGGGCAGGTTCGGCGACGCCGGGAGGAGGTCGCGCAGCTCGGGGCAGAGGCGCTCCGGGTCGTCGTCGGTCTCGACGAGCGGCGTCTCCTCCATGTTGTTCTGGGGCAGGAACGACAGCAGGAAGCGGACGTCGTCGAGGCAGGACTTCTCGTCGGCCGACACGAACGTGGCGACCCCGGACTTCGACGCGTGGCTCATCGCCCCGCCGAGCTCCTCGAGCGTGACGTCCTCGCCCGTCACCGTCTTCACGACGTCGGGGCCGGTGATGAACATGTGCGACGTCTCGCGGACCATGAAGATGAAGTCGGTCATCGCCGGCGAGTACACGGCGCCGCCGGCGCATGGGCCGAGGATCACGGAGATCTGCGGGACGACGCCCGAGGACAGCACGTTGCGGTAGAAGATCCCGCCGTAGCTGGCGAGGCGAGACGACGCCTTCTTGGATGCGGGCGCCGGCGCCGTCGTTGAGGCCGACGACCGGGGCCCCGACCTTGAGGGCGAGGTCCATCAGCTTGTGGATCTTCTCGGCGAACACCTCACCGAGGGCGCCACCGAACACGGTGAAGTCCTGCGAGAACACGAACACCTTGCGGCCGTCGACCGTGCCCCAGCCGGTGATCACGCCGTCGGTGTACGGGCGCTCCTCGAGGCCGGAGGCGTTCGAGCGGTGGCGGGCCAGCAGGTCGAGCTCGTTGAACGAGCCGTCGTCGAGGAGGTACTCGATGCGCTCGCGGGCGAGCAGCTTGCCCTTGGCGTGCTGGCGCTCGACGGAGCGGGCCGAACCGGCGTGGTACGCCTCCTCGCGCCGCTTCTGCAGATCGTCGAGCTTCTCCTGCATGCTGTTGCCGCTCACGGCCCCCGACGCTACTTGCGACGCCAAGCGACCGCCCCATGCGCGCCCGGCCCGGATTCTGATGCCAGTGAGGCACGTACAGCGTGCGTGACTGGCGTCAGAATCCGCGGATGATCTCCTCCACGGCGTCGGGGGCTTCGTAGGGGACGAGGTGGCCGACGTGCGGGAGCTCGACGTAGCGGGCGCCGGGGACGAGCTGGGCGATGCGCATCCCGTTGCGCACCGGGATCAGCGGGTCGTCGGAGCCGTGGACGACGGTGGTCGGCACGGCCAGCCGGCGGAGGCGGTCGGCGCCGGCCCATGCGGCGATCGCCCGGGCCTGGTCGAGCACGGCGAAGCGCGGCGTCGGACGGCGGGCGATGGCCGCGGCCATCTCGTCGATGCGCTCCGGGTGGGCGGCGGCGAAGCCGGGTCCGGTGACGGTGGCCCAGCCCTCGCGCAGGAAGCGCCGCAGCGGCACGCCCTCCGGCGGTGACCCCAGCAACGACGCCGTCAGCGCCGGCGGCGCCGGCCGTGTCCTCGGGGCTGGGCGGGCGGGTGCCCAGCAGCACCAGACGGCCGACCCGATCGGGCCAGCGCAGCGCCAGCTGCTGGGCGATCATCCCGCCCATCGACAGCCCGACCACCGTCGGCGCGCCGAGACCGAGGTCGTCGATGATGCGGCGGACGTCGCCGGCGAGGTCGGCGATCGTGTACGGCCGTGGCGCGTGACGGGACCAGCCGCTGCCCCGGTTGTCGACCCGGATCACCCGGTGGTCCCGCTCGAGGGCGGCGATCAGGTCACGCGGCCAGACCAGGCCCGACGCCGTCCACCCGTTGAGGAACACGATCGCCGGACCCCGACCACCGTCGTGATGGTGGATCGGTTGCACCCGTCGGCAGGCGACGTCGGGGCGCAGGGCCCGGGCGCACTGCTCGGCGCGGATGCCGGCCTCGAGCGTCGCCGCCACGGCCGGGTTGCGGGACAGCGCCATCACGTCGATGCCCGACGCCGCCGCCCAGCGGGTCGCCGCCGCCGTGGCCGTGTACGCCAGCCGCGTCCGTTGGCGCCGGTCGAGCGGGTACCGGAAGGCGGCCGTCAAGACAGGTCGAGGCGCCGGAGCTTGCCGGTCGTCGTGCGGGGCAGCGCGTCCACGAACGTCACCGTACGCGGCACCTTGTACCGCGCCAGGTGTTCGCGCACGTGCTCCTTGACCTGCGCCTGGGTCAGGCGGGCTCCCGACCGGCGCACGACGAAGGCCTTCAGCCGCTGGCCGAACTCCTCGTCGGGCACGCCGATGACGGCGGCCTCGAGGATCGCCGGATGGGCGGCCAGGAGGTCCTCGACCTCGGCGGGAAAGACGTTCTCACCGCCGGACACGATCATGTCGTCGTCACGACCGTCGATGAAGAGGCGGCCGTGTTCGTCGAAGTGGCCGAGGTCGCCGCTCGACAGCAGGCCGTCGATCTGCTCCTTGCCACCGCCGCCGGTGTAGCCGTCGAAGCGGGCCCCGCTGCCGACGAACACCCGCCCGACGACGCCCGTCGGCACCACCCCGCCGCCGGCGTCGAGGATCCGCACCGTGCTGCCGGGTGCCACCTTGCCTGCCGTCGCCGGCGCCGCCTGCAGGTCGGCCGGCGTGGCGATCGTGGCCAACGACACCTCGGTGGAGCCGTAGATGTTGTAGAGGATCGGCCCGAAGCGGCGGATCACCGCCGTCGCCAGCGGTGCGCCGATCGCCGACCCGCTCGACGCGATGTAGCGCAGCGACGACGTGTCGTAGCGGGCGATGACCTCGCCGCCGAGGGCGAGGATCCGCTGCAGCATGACCGGGACGACCACGAGGGCGTCGGCGGCGTGCTCGGCGATGGCGGCCAGCGTGGCCTCGGGATCGAACTGCGCGTGCACGACCGCCGTCGACGACATCCCGAGACCGACGCCGAGGTGGACGAGGCCCCACGCGTGGAACAGCGGCGCGGCGATGACGACCGTGTCGCGCGCCCGGATCGGCACCACCTCGAGCAACGGCGTCAACGAGTCGACACCGCCGCTCCCGCCACCGCGAGCCGCACCCTTCGGGCGTCCCGTCGTGCCCGACGTCAGGATCACCTGGCGGCCGACGTGGCGCGACGGCGTGAGCGGCGTCAGGCCGGGATCGCGCCCGAGCGCCCGCAGCTCGCTGCCGCCGAGCGTGACCGCCGCCCCGGCCTCGGCGACGATGTCGGCGAACACGTCGTCGTGGAGGATCGTGTCGATGCCCTCGTGGGCGACGACGTCGGCGAGCTGCGGCCCGGCGAAGCCGGTGTTCAGGTACACGATGTCGGCGCCGACCTTGGTCGCCGCGACGAGGCTGAGCACGAACACCCGGCCGTTGCGGGCGAGGATCCCGACCGTGCTGCCCGGTCCGACGCCGCGGCTGCGCAGCTCGCGCCCGATGCCGTCGGTGGCCCGCCAGAGCTGCGTGAAGGTGATCGGCCCGGCGTCATCGATGAGCGCCGTGGCGAGCGGATAGCGGGCGGTGGCGGCGGCGATCCCACCGGCCATCGTCGGCCCGTAGGCCGCGAGCGCGAGCATCGCTCGGGGCAGCCGGTCGGGGCGCTCGGGACGCAGGCCGGCCCGCGCCAGCGCGCTGGCTGCGGCGAGCAGCCGCGACGGGCGGGGGCCGGGCATCAGTCCTGCTCGGAGCCGAGCACGAGGTCCTCGACGCCCGCCGTGCGCATCGATGCCCACAGCGGTTCGACGAAGTGGGCCAGCACGAGGAGGTCGTGGACCTCGCCGGTGCGGCTGCGGACGTGCTCCTTGAGCAGTCCTTCGGGCTGGAACCCGAGCTGCGAGAACATGGCGACCGTCGCCTCCTGCTCGGCGACGACCTCGACGACGAGCTTGGTGGCGCCCATCTCGATGGCCTCGACGACGGCGCGCTGGGCCAGCAGCCGGCCGAGGCCGTGGCGGCGGTGGGCCGGATCGACGACGAGGCGCAGCTCGCCGACGTGGGCCGACCAGCCGACGCCGCGGATCACCGCGACGTGGCCGACGATCTCACCGTCGACGAGCGCGACCAGGCGGCGCTGGTCGGGATCGGCGGACCAGCGCTCGACGACGCCCGGCTCCAGCACGTCCTCGCGGAAGAACGTGCGATCGCCTTCGGGCACCCGGCCGAAGAACGCCCTGACGGCGTCGGCATCGGTCGGCGTGACGAGTCGGATCTCGACCTCGGTCCTGGTGGTCACCGCGCTCCTCGCTGCGTCAGATCGGCTCGGAGTGGCGGGCCAGCCAGTCCGCCATCGCCGGGATGTTGTGGCGCTGGGCGGCGCGACCGATGATCACGCCGACGTGCCCAGCCGGCAACCGCAGCTCCTCGATGTCCGTCGAGCCGACGAGGCTGGTCAGCGGGCCGACTGCGTCGGGCGGGACGATGTGGTCCTTCTCGCCGAGGACGCTGAGGAACGGCACCGTGATGTCGGCGAGGTCGACGGTGCGCCCGCCGAGCGGCACCTGGCCGGTCGCCAGCAGGTTCTGGCGCGAGAGCAGATCACCCATCTGGCAGAACGCCGCACCAGGGAACGGGATGTGGTCCTGCGCCCACTGCGTCATGGCCTGGTGGGCGGCCACGTACTCGTCGTTCCACATGTGCTGCAACAGGTTGACGTAGTTGATGACGTCACCGGTGGGCGCGAGCACCTTGAACGAGTTGAGCATGACGTCGGCCGGCACGTTGCCGGTGGCGTCGAGGAGGTCCTCCGGCTCGACGCGACCGTCGGCCATCATCGTGCTCATCGGGCCCATCTGGGTCATGTCGGTCGGCGTCGCCATCACGGCCAGGCTGCGCACGGGCATCTGCGGGTTGCCGGCCATCGACAGCAGCGACAGCACGCCGCCGAAGCAGTAGCCGAAGAGGTTGAGATCGGCGTTGCCGGTCTGGCGCAGGACCTCGTCGACGATCGTCGGGATGTAGCCGTCGGTGTAGGTCTCGAGCGTGTTCCCGCTCTCGAGCTCGTCGGGCACGCCCCAATCGACGAGGTAGACGTCGAAGCCCTGGTCGAGCATCGTCTCGACGAAGCTGTTGCCGGGCACGAGGTCGAAGACGTAGCTGCGCGACACGAGGCTGTGGATGAACAGCAGCGGGGTGCGGTAGCGCCGTCGATCGCTCGGGTAGTGCCACAGCTCGACCTTCTCGGCCGCCCACACCGTGTCCTTCGGGGTCTGGGTCAACTGCGGACGACCGACGCCGGCGAGGTGCTTGAGGCCGTTGCGGACCCGCAGCACGTTGCGCTCGGCATCACGACGCACCCGTTCGACGAGCTCGCCCGGCGAGATCGTGGTCGCCATCAGGACGCCTTCCGTGCCCGCCGCTTGACGGGGGCCGGGCGCACGGCTCGAGCGGGCTCGACGTCGGCGAGCTGGGCCCGGGCCTCCTCGAGCTCGTCGCTGAGCTCTCGCACCTGCACCCGCAGCTGCCCGAGCTCGTTGAGGATGCGACTGACGTCGGTGCCGGCGGGCAGGTTCAGGCGGTGCAGGACGCGCCGGGTGTTGCGCGCCAGCTCGCCCTCGACGGCGCGTTGGACCCGCGCCGCGAGGCCGACGGCGACGGCGAACTGCTCGCTCTGCACGACGGACTCGAGCCGCGGGGCGAGCTGGCGCTCGACCGCGTCGAAGCCCTGACGCCAGGCGGGTGGACCTTCTGCCATGTCCGGACCGTATACCCGGTCGCTCGTGCCGAGCAGGCGGTCGTGGTGTCAGCCCATCGCGTACACGACGCTGACGTCGGCCGCGAGGTCCTGCGACCCGGGCGCGACCGCGACCTTGCTGTCGGCCGCCGTGGGCGCGGCGCCGGCGAGCTCCCGGTACATCACCGGTGAGGCCACGCTCGACTCCACGATCCGCAGCACGCCGCCGAGCTCGACACCGGCCGCCTTGGCGTACTGGTCGGCCCGCACCTTGGCGTTGGCGAGCGCCGCCGTGCGGGCTTCGGCCATGACCGTCTCCGGCTCCTGGTACGAGAACGAGACGCCCTGCAACGTGAGCTGCTCGCCGACGAGGCCCTTCAGCGCGTCGACGACGTCGCCGACCTTCGTCACGTCGTCGATCGTCGCCGTCACGCTCGTCGACGCCTGGTAGCCGGTGATGTTCTGGCCGTCGTTGCCGTACGTCGGGTACAGGCTGAGCCCCGCAGTCTGGATGTCCTCGGCCGCGATCCCGCTGCCCTTCAGCGTGTCGATGAGGGCCTGCGACTTCGTCCCGACCGTCTCGAGCGCGTCGGTCGCCGTCGCCGCCTGGGCCTGCACGCCGGCCATCAGGTCGGCGGTGTCGGGCACGACCGACACGGTGCCGTGTCCGCTCACCGTGATGGTGCGCTCGGTCGCACCGGTCGGGTCGCCAGCAGTGGGTTCGGCGGGCAGGTCGACGGGCGCCGTCGTCGACGGCTCGGGCACCGCCGCGGCCGGCGGGCTCGCCCATGCGGACAGGGCGATCACGGCCACGGCCGCGACGGCAGCACTGACCGCTCCTGCGATCGCCAGCTTCCAACGGTTCGTCATGGGGTTCTCCTCGATCGGGTGACGCGCCAGGTGTGACGTTGCACGGAGCGCCCCGGTTCCCGCCGAGGCGGCACCGCCACGGGGTGGGGTACGTTGCCTCCCCACCGAGGGGAGGGACGCCGTGGCGCAAGAGGGAACGCCAGGACTCGATGCGCTGCAGGGCGCGCTCGACGCCGGTGACATCGGCACGGTGCGCCGGCAGCTGCTGACGTTGTCCGAGCCCGAGCTGGAACTGCTGCGCGAAGACATCGGCGCGGCGGCGTTGGACCGATCGCTGCGCGCCGCGTCGCGCAACCGGCGCGGCGAGCGGCGCGGCAAGGTGCTCGTGCTGCCGGGGATCATGGGCTCGCTGCTCGACCGCGTCGATCGCCGCGGTGACACCGAGCGGATCTGGATCTCGATCACCAGCCTCATCGGTGGCGGGATGGAGGACCTCCAGCTGACGGTGCCGGACGGGCTGCCAGCGACGCCGGGGTCCACCGTGCGCACGGCGGGCGTCCACCGGGGCACGTACCTGCCGCTGCTCACCGAGCTCGACGCCGAGTGGGACGTGCGGCCGTTCGCGTTCGACTGGCGCGAGGACATCGCCAAGAGCGCGACCCGCCTCGAGGCCGAGGTGCGGGCGTTCGGCGCCGGCGCACCGGTGCACCTCGTCGCCCACTCGATGGGTGGCCTCGTCGCCCGCTACGTCAGCCGCCACTTCGCCGCCACCTGGACGTCGATGGACGACGCCAAGGGCCACGCCAGCGGCGGGCGCCTCGTCATGTTGGGCACGCCGAACCGCGGCTCGTTCGCGCCGGTGCTCGCGCTGACCGGCGTCGAGAAGCTCGTCCGCCGCCTCGCCCTCATCGACACCGACCACCGGCTCGCCGAGCTGCTGGCGATCCTCGCCACGTTCGGCGGGCTCTACCAGATGTTGCCGTCGCCGTTGATCGACCTCGGCGACGACCACCAGGACCTGTTCGGAGCGGGCGCCTGGCCCCAGCCCGTCCACCAAGCCCTCCTCGACGCCGCCCAGCAGTTCCAGGTCGACCTCCACCAGGTCATCGATCCCGACCGCCTCGTGTACGTCGCCGGCGCCGACCGGGAGACCCCGGCGAGCGTGCACACCGGCGGCGGCCGGCTGAGCTACGAGTTCACCCGCGACGGTGACGGGAGGGTGCCGCACTCCCTCGGCCTGCTCGACGGGGTGACCACCTACTTCGTCGACGAGGACCACGGCGACCTCCCGAAGAACGGCGCCGTGCTCGACGCCATCCACGACCTGCTGGCGACCGGTGTCTCGACGACGCTCTCGTCGGCGCCGGTGCGGCGATCGGTCGACGAGGTCGCGGTGTCCCGTCGTGCTCGCGCCGTCACCGACGAGGTCGAGGACGCCGAGGTCGTCGCGCTGGCCGCCCGCAGCCGCGGCGGCGGGCAGACGCTGACCGATGCCGAGCGCATCCGGCTGGCGACGCTGATCACCGAGGACTACCTCGGTCGAGGCGGTGGCACGGCCGCCCCACTCAGCGCCACCAGGCAACCGCCGGGGCCGCCGCCGGTCGTCGACGTCGATGTCGTGTGGGGCGACATCACCAAGGTCGCCGCCGACATGTACAGCGTCGGCCACTACCGCGGCGTCGTGCCGCAGCGGGCCGAGCGCGCCCTCGACGACGCCATCTCACGAGCCGGCGTCACCGGTCGCGCCAGGCGCGCCGCGAGCGACGGCATCATCGCGGCCCAGACCCGCCGCAACGGGATCCGGGCCGACGTCGGTGACGTCGAGTTCTTCCCGTGGGCCGATCCCAAGCACCCCGGACGCGTCGTCGCCGTCACCGGGATGGGGTCGCCCGGCACGTTCGACGCGGCGTCGCTGCGGCGGCTCGTCAAGAGCGCGGCCATCGCGGCGAGCGAGCTCCCGACCGTGGAGACGTGGTGCAGCGTCCTCATCGGGTCGGGCGAGGGCACGCTGACCACGGAGGAGGCCGTCGCCGCATGGGTCAGCGGCCTCGCCGATGCCGCCGTCGGCGCCGCCAGCACCGGCCGTCGGCCGCCCCCCAAGCTCGTCATCGTCGAGATGATCAAGGGCCGCGCCGACCACATCGTGGCCTGCCTCGGCAAGGAGGCCGACCGGCTGGCCACCGCCGGCGGCCCGATCGTGCTCCACGCGCCGGCCACGGCGCGCGAGCGGGCCGGCCGCCGCCTCGGCGACGAGTACGCCAACGAGCTGTTGCTGCGCGCCCTCGCCCGCGGCGCCGTCGGAGACGGCCCCGAAGGCCCTGCGCGCCGCGTGGAACGCCATCCGCAGCGAGCTCGACCTCGCCGACTTCCTGCGCGCCGAGGTCGACGACTACGTCGCCCGGTCCGCGGACGGCGAGGAGGACGCCGACGTCCGCTCGAACGCCATCCCGTCGCGCGTCAGCTTCCTCGACAGCGACGGCGCCATGCGGGTCGCCGCCATCGACGAGACGGCGACGGTCCCCGAGCGGGTGGTGCCCATCGATCCGAGCCTCCTCGCCGAGCTCGTGGTGCGGATGACCGATCCGTCCGTCGAGCAGGCCCACACCCTCGGCGGCACGCTGTACCGGCTGGCGGTGCCGACCGACTTCCATCCGGTGCTGTCGGCCGGCGGACCGTTCGTGCTCGAGCTCGACCGCACGACCGCCGGCCAGCTCTGGGAGATGTGTCGCACCGACGACGGCGACGACGCCGAGCCGCTCGGCGTGCGCGCCGAGGTCGCCCGCCAGCTGCGCACCACGTACAGCCCGGCCCCGGCCCGGCGCAGCGGCGGCTCGTCCACGCTCCGGGCCCTGGTGATCGGTGATCCCGGCGACCCGGCCGCCGGCCTCGGGCTGCCCGGCGCCCAGGACGAGGCGTTGGCCGTGCGCCAGCTCCTCCTCGACCGCGACGTCGAGGTCGACGCCCGCATCGGGGCGCCGTCGGTGCCCCGCGCCGGCAAGCTCGCCGGGATCGAGCCGGCCAACCGACTCGACGTCCTCGACCTGCTGGCGCAAGGCGGCTACGACGTCGTCCACTACGCCGGCCACGGCGACTTCGATCCGGACCGACCCGATCGCGTGGGCTGGCTGTTCGCCAGCGGCCTGCTGACGTCGAACGAGATCCAGGTGCTCGACCGGGCCCCGACGTTGATCGTGGCCAACGCCTGCCTGTCCGCCCGCCTGTCCACGGTCGGCGCCAACCGCCGACCGGTGAAGGAGCTCGAGCGCCGGGCCCGCCTCGCCCCCAGCCTCGCCGACGAGTTCCTCAAGCTCGGCGTGCGCGACTACGTCGGCACGGCGTGGGAGGTCAACGACATCGGCGCGACGAGCTTCGCGACGACGCTCTACGCCGAGTTGCTCGACGGCCAGACGCTCGGCCACGCCATGCGCCGGGCGCGCGCCGCGCTGTGGCAGTCGCGCCGCACGTTCGGTTCGCTGTGGGCTGCATACCAGCACTACGGCGACCCGAACGCCGTCCTGCAGCCCGGGACCTGACGCCGCGGTCCGCCGGTGCCGGTCGGGCTGGATCATCGGGCAGGATCTCCGGTGATGGTCCTGCCGCTGCAACCCCCCTTCCGGCCGATGCTCGCCAAGCTGTCGCGCACCATCCCGGAGGGTGACGGCTGGCTCTTCGAGCCCAAGTGGGACGGGTTCCGCTGCATCGTGTTCCGCGACGGCGACGACATCGAGCTGGCCAGCCGCAACGAGCGCCCCTTCACCCGCTACTTCCCCGAGCTCCTCGACCCGCTCAAGGCGTCGTTGCCCGAGCGGTCGGTCGTCGACGGTGAGATCGTCGTCGCCGACCGCGACGGCAACGGGCTCGACTTCGACGCCCTGCTGCAGCGCATCCACCCGGCCGAGTCGCGGATCAACCGACTGGCGGCCGAGACCCCCGCCTCCTTCGTGGCCTTCGACCTGCTCGCCCTCGACGACGACGTGCTGCTGGAGCGTCCGCTGTCGGAACGCCGCGCCGAGCTGGTGCGGGTGCTGCGGCCCAAGCCGCCGGTGCACCTCACGCCGGCGAGCACCGATCCGGCGACGGCGGCCGAGTGGTTCGGGCGCTTCGAGGGCGCGGGGCTCGATGGCGTCGTCGCCAAGCGGCTGGACGACCCGTACCAACCGGACAAGCGGGCGCTCGTCAAGGTCAAGCACGAGCGCACGGCGGAGTGCGCGGTCGCCGGCTACCGCATCCACAAGGACGGCAACGGCGTGGGCTCGCTGCTGCTCGGCCTGTACGACGACGCGGGCGACCTGCAGCACGTCGGCGTGGCCGCCTCGTTCTCGGTCAAACGGCGCGCCGAGCTGCTGGCCGAGCTCGAGCCGATGACCAAGGGCGCCGTCGACGGCCACCCGTGGGCCGACTGGGCCGAGTGGCAGCACACCGCCGAGGCCCGCAAGCCGGGAGCGACGAGCCGCTGGAACGCCGGCAAGGACCTCTCGTGGGTCCCGATCCGCGTCGAGCGGGTCGCCGAGGTCACGTTCGGCCAGCTCGAGAAGCGGCGCTTCCGCCACGGCGTGTCGTTCGTCCGCTGGCGTCCTGACCGCACCCCGGAGAGCTGCCGCTACGAGCAGCTCGAGGTGGCCGCGCCGGTGCCGTTCGAGGAGCTCGTCAACCCGTCGTGACCGGCGCGGCGACCGTCGTCGTCGGCGCGGGGGTGACGTCGGGCGCGCTCGGCGTCGGAGCGATGTCCGGCGTCTCGACCTTGCCGTCGGCGGTCAACACGTTGAACGTCGCCGACGCGTCGGTGATGCTGCCGGTCGGCGTCGTGGCGCTGACCTGCATCGTCCACGCCCCGGCGATCGGCAGCGGCAGGTACTCGGGTGCCGACACGGCGATGCCGGGGCCGGTCAGCGGGATCGGCTGCTCGATGATCTGCCCGTTGGACCCGGTCGGTGGGACGAACCGCACGATCAACCCGGTGACCCCGCCGGCCGCCGGGCCCCGGAGCTCGACGCGCAGCTGGTTCAGGCCGACCCGGCTCCGGTTGACGCTGACCGTGAGGTCGAGCTGGGTGGTCGGGTCGACGAACGGCTCGACGACGGCGTAGTCGACCGTGCCCGACGCCGGCTCCTTGGGTGGCGTGAACGACAGCAGCCAACCGCTCAACCCGAGCACGACGATGCCGATCACGGCCTCGGTGCCGAACGCCCGCCGCAACCGGTCGGCCGTGATCGTCGACAGGTCGTGGGCTCGTCCGAGCCGGGCCTGGGCGACCTGGCGGGCGGTCAGCCCGACGAAGAGCATCACGGCCACCAGGACCGTCTTCAACAGCAGCACCCGACCGTGGGCGTCACTGAACAGCGACCCGCCGTCGAGCCGGAAGAGCTGCACCAGGCCGCTGACGACGGTGGCCACGATCGCCGTGGTCGAGATCCGACCGAACCCCCGCACGGCTTGGACGAGGTCCTCCTCACCGGGACCGGCGAGCACGACCCGCGCCAGCAGGACGACCCCACCGAGCCAGATCGCCATCGCCACGGCATGGACGAGGCCCATCAGCACGCCGAGGATGGCGAGATCGCCGCCGGTGCGCGACAGCCCGATCGTCAGCACGGCGAGCGTCGGGATGGCGATGGCCGGCAGCTGCGTGGTCGGGTCGATGACCCGTTCGGGGCGCAGCACGACCCAGGCGCTGGCGATGACCAGCACGAGGCGGGCGATCGCCGCTCGCCCCGCCCACCCGGCGTCGAGCAGGTCGAGCCACGACCCGGGGCTGAGCCCGCTCCTGAAGGAGTCCTGGTTGACGGCTGCGCTCAGGGCGACGACGTAGAGCAGCGTGCCGACCAGCGTGAGGATCCACACCGAGCGCAGGAACCGCACGGCGAGGATGTACTCCGGCCCCTCCGGCCAGGCGACGACGATCAGCACCAGGGAGCCGAACAGCACCGCCAGGCCGAACATCGACAGCGTGCGACCGAGCCACGTCGCGCCGTTCGACACATCCGACGCATCGAGCACGGTGCTCTCCGCCGAGCTCGACGACGACGCCGCCGGCGCAGTGGTCGTCGGCGCCGTCGAGCCACCGACCGTCGTCGTCGCGGTGGAGCCCCCCGCCGGCGTCGGTGACGAGAGCACGGTGAAGCCGAACTGGCCGGCCGGGCCGTCGTCGCCGTTCGGCTGGCGCACCGACCACGCCACGCTGCACGGCCCGGTCGGCATCGGCGTGTTGACGGCCACGGTGACCGTCTTGGCGTCGGCGCTGACCTGCGGGCGCCCGATGTTGGGCTCGGCCCACGGATCGCCGTTGCACGGCGACCGCGACCGTCGAGTCGCCGATCGGTTGGTCGAAGTTCAAGACGAGCTGCGTCGGCGGCGTCTGCAGCGACGCGCCGTCGGGAGGATCCGACGAGACGAGGGTCTCGGCCTGGGCGCCGGCGGGCGACGCGCCGGCCAGCAGCAGCCCGACGACCGCGACGAGCACACCGAGGGCGAGCCGCAGCGTGCGGTAGGGAACACCGGTTCGGGCGGGCACTGGGGAACAAGGTAGTTGGGCCCCGCCTCTCGCCACGGCCTCCCCCCTTCGCCGCGACACCCCATCGGTAGGCTCGCCCACGTGGCCACCCCGTCGCTCTACCGCCGCTACCGCCCGCGTCGGTTCGCCGAGCTGAAGGGCCAGGAGCACGTCGTGCGGGCGTTCCGCGATGCCGTGGCCGGCGGTCGCGAGGGCCAGGCGTACCTCTTCTCCGGCCCCCGGGGCACCGGCAAGACCACCTCGGCGCGCATCCTCGCCAAGGTGCTCAACTGCGAGCGCCCGCTCGATGGCGAGCCGTGCTGCGAGTGCGAGTCCTGCCTCGCCGTCGAGCGGGGCACGAGCTACGACGTCCACGAGCTCGACGCCGCCAGCAACAACGGCGTCGATGCGATGCGCGAGCTCATCGAGCGCGCTGCCCTCGGCACGCCCGGACGGCACAAGGTGTACATCCTCGACGAGGTGCACATGCTGTCCAAGGCCGCCGAGGCGACGTTGCTGAAGACGCTGGAGGAGCCGCCCGCCCACGTCGTGTTCGTGCTCGCCACCACCGATCCGCAGAAGGTCAGTGACACGATCCGCAGCCGCACCCAGCACCTGCGCTTCCACCTCCTGGCGCCTGATGAGCTGGCCGCCCACGTCCGGTGGGTCGCCACCGACGCCGGGCTCGACGTCGACGAGGCAGCGGTCGACGCAGCCGTCGCCCAGGGCGCCGGGTCCGCTCGCGATGCCCTGTCGGCGCTCGAGCTGATCGCCAACGCCGGCGGCGACGCCGGTGACACGTTGTCCTTCGACGAGCTGGTCGATGCGCTGATCGAGCACGACCCCGGCCACGCCCTCACCGCGCTGGCCCACGCCGTCAACGCCGGCCACGAGCCGCGGGCGGTGGCCGAGGCCCTCGTCCGCCACCTGCGCAACGGGTTCCTGTCGCTGATGGCCCCCGAGCTCGTGCAGCTGTCGGCGCACCAGGTCGACGACCTCGCCGCCCAGGCGCAGCGCCTCGGCCCGGCCGCCCTCGTGCGGGGCATCGAGCGCCTCGGCGAGATCCTCACCGAGCTGCGCCACGCGCCCGACCCGCGGGTCCTCGTCGAGGTCGCCCTCGTCCAGCTGGCCTCGGCGCCTCCGGCCGCCGCGGCCGACGACATCGGCGCCCTCGCCGCCCGCGTGGCGGTGCTGGAACAGGCGCTCGCCAGCGGGAACGTCCCGACGCCAGCGGCTGCCGCGCCGGTCGATCCGACGACCGGTCGCACCCAGCTCGGCGGACGGGCCCGGCGGGCGGCCGATGCCAGCGGGCCGATCGCCCGCCCCGATCCGACCCCGGCTGCCGAGCCGGCCACGCCTCCTCCGGTGCCGGCGCCGGCCGTCGCGACGGCCGAAGATCTCGAGGCCGAGTGGGCGCGCCTGAAGCCGACGCTGAAGGGGATGGCCCGCGCCGTGTTCACCCCGGTCGACGTGGTCACCGCCACCGGCGACACCATCACGCTCGCCGCCCCCAACGCCACCCACCTCGCCAAGTGCCGCGAGCACGTCGCCGTCGTCCAGCAGGCGTGCACCGATGCCCTCGGTCGCACGATCACCATCGAGCTGATCGTCCGCGACGCCGCGCCGCCGCCGACCTCGGCCGCCCCGCCCCCGCCGGCCGACGACGACATCGACCTCGACGACCTCGTCGACGCCCCGCCCGGCTCCGTGCCGTCCACCATCGATCGCCTGGCCGAGGCGTTCCCGGGGTCCGAGCTCGTCGAGCGGGACCGCTGACGTGGCGAGCGCGTACTCGCCGCCGGTCCAGGCGCTCATCGACGAGCTCGGGCGACTGCCCGGCATCGGCCCGAAGTCGGCGCAGCGGATCGCCTTCCACCTGTTGAAGATCCCGGCCGACGACGTCGCCCGCCTCGCCGGCGCGATCACCGAGGCCAAGGCCAAGGTGCACTTCTGCGCCCGCTGCTTCAACGTCACCGACGCCGACGAGTGCACGTTCTGCACCGACAACCGCCGCGACCCGCACATCGTGTGCGTCGTCGAGGAGTCGCGCGACATCGTCGCCGTCGAGCGCACCGGCGAGTTCCACGGTCGCTACCACGTGCTGCTCGGCGCGATGAGCCCCCTCGAGGGCATCGGCCCCGAGCAGTTGAAGATCAAGGAGCTGCTGGCCCGCATCGAGCCCGAGGGCATCGAGGAGGTCGTGCTGTGCACGAACCCCAACACCGAGGGTGAGGTCACGGCGATGTACCTCGCCCGGCAGCTGCGCCCGCTCGGCCTCAAGGTCACCCGCCTCGCCAGCGGCCTCCCCGTCGGCGGCGACCTCGAGTACGCCGACGAGCTCACCCTCGGCCGCGCGCTGGAAGGCCGTCGCGAGGTGACGACCGACTAGGAGCGACCAGGACTCAGTGGGTCACGTGCTCAGCGCGTACCGCGAGTCGTCGGTCGCGTGACCCTGCCTCGGGAACCGAGCCTCTCCGTGAGCGATCAGGGCCTACATCCACCTGATCGCTCACGCAGAAACGGCGGAGCGAAGAGCTCTGGACGATGCGGGGCGGGCTGGGATGTGTTCCGGGTCTGGCTCGGTGCTGCGGGCCGACCTCGTTCTGTGTCACCGCACAAGTCCCCGGGGACTTGTGCGGTGACACAGAGCTGGGCGACGCCGGTGGGGCGCTGCTTTGGTCGCGTCAGGTGGCTCATTTCGACGGAGGGCCGCGACCGAAGCGACGGCGGCCGGGCCACACGCACCGAGCACTCGATGTACGCGCTGAGCGTGAGAGCCACTGGGTCCCGGCCGCTCTGGGGTTACGGACCCGGCACGACCTTGCGGTCGATGAGGTCCTGGTGCCAGTACCGGAACGACTCCTCGGTGTCCCAGACGCCGCAGAAGCCCGCCTGCTTGATCTTCACCGTGCTGACGAACGCCGGCGACGGCGCTCGGCGGCGCCGAGGGCGAAGCAGAAGTCGGCGTAGTGGTGCGACTCGCCGACGAGGTCGGCCATCTGGATCGTCGCGCAGGCCGTGCTTGGCTCGATGATCGTGTCCCACAGGTCGGCCTTCTCGGGCAGCAGCTCGGCGAGCTGAACGGGGTCGTCCGCGCCGACCTCGAGCCCGAACGTCTCGGCGAAGCTCGGCCACAGCGTGCGCCACTCGAAGACCTCGCCGTTGGTGAGGTTGAACGTCTCGCCGACCGCGTTCGGTGACGTGGCCCCCCACGCCAGGGCGTCGGCGACGAGGCGGGTGTCGACGGCACTCCCACACCTAGGAGATGCCGCCGGGGAAGCCGAACGGCTGGCCCTCCTCGCGGCAGATGGCGGCGAAGGCGCCGATGATCGGCGGCAGGTTCATGACGACGCCGTAGTTCGGCCCGACGATCAGCTGCGGCCGCCAGATGCTGAACGCCCAGCCGTCAGCTGGCCGACTTCTCGCGGATGTAGTCCTCCTGCAGCCAGTAGAAGTTCTCGTGCTGGTCGCGTGGGAAGCGCTCGCGGGCCGGGATGGGGATCGGGTGGAGGTGCACGCCGTAGGCCTTGGTCCCCTGCAGCAGGCTGACGTGCTGCAGGCCGGTGGGCGGCCGCGGCCAACGGGTCCATCAGGTTGCGCAGCATCTCGAGGTTGGTGTCCATCTGCACCCGCTCGGACCAGCCGGGCACCAGACCGGGCAGCTCGAAGACGGCGGTGTAGACGACGTGGGTCACGTCGCCGAACCCGGCCGCCGCGGCCTGGCGGCGGCGGGGTCGCGCAGGTCGAGGGGCGACGTGGCGCCAGTTGCCCTTGACGTGGACCTCCGGCTCGCGTCGTGACACGGCGATCACGTCGTAGCCGTCGGCGAGGAACCGCTCGACGGCGGCCGCGCCCGACCAGTCCACTCGCGCCCGCGACCAACACCGTCCCTGGCGTCTGCGACATGCGCACCCCCAATGCACTCGAGCCGGTCTCGACGACCGGCGCCCACGCGGACCGTACCGGCCCAGGCAACGGTCGTGTCACATCGCCGCCGCGCGAGCGACGTCGATCGGTGGCAGTCTGGGGGCGGGCGGGCAGCCAATCGTGGGGAGAACAGGGGCTGTCGTGAGCACTGAGATCGACGAGCCGCCACCGGACACGGCCACCGCGCCGACGGCGAGCCCGGACGAAGCACCCCGGCGTCACCACCGCCACCGGGGTCGCCGGCGCGCGTCACGCCACCTCGGCGACGCTTGCACTGGCCGCGGTTCGGCATCATGTCGAAGCTGCTCCTGATGCTCTTGGCGACGAGCGTCGTGTCGTGCCTCGTCGTCGGCATCGTCGGGTACACCTCCGGCCGCGACGCGCTGCGTCAGAAGGCGTTCGACCAGCTGACGTTCGTGCGCAACGCACGCGAGCAAGAGATCGACCGCGAGTACAACCGGCTGCTCCAACAGCTCGTCGTCTTCACCCGGGGCAGCTCGGCCCGCCAGGCGATGGCGGCGTTCGACAGCGCCTTCGATGAGCTGTCGACGGCGACGATCTCGAACGAGAAGTCGCAGGCCCTCGCCAACTACTACGCCAACACGTTCGTCCCGAAGCTCGAGGCCTACGACGGCTCGACGACCCTGCCCGACGTGTTCATCCCGAAGACCCCTGCGGCGCGGTACCTGCAGGCCTGGTTCACGGCCAACTTCAACGACGACTGGGACCGCGCCATCGCCACGGCCGACGTGGGTGACGGCAGCAACTGGACCAAGGCGAACGTCGAGTTCAACGGCTTCTTCCAGCAGCTCGTCACCCGCTTCCAGTACGACGACGCGATGCTCATCGACACCGATGGCAACGTCGTGTACACGGCCTACGACGGGGCCGAGCTCGGGACCAACCTCGACACCGGACCGTTCAAGGACTCGGGGTTGGCGACTGCCTTCCACCAGGCGCTGCAGTCGAACTCGGTCGACTTCGTGACGACGACCGACTTCGAGCGCTTCCAGCCGAGCTACGGCGTCCCGACCGGGTGGGCCGTGTCACCGGTCGGCACGAGCGACGAGATCACGGGCGTGATGGCGTTGCAGATCCCGATCGAGGCCGTCAACACCGTGATGACGGGCGACCGCAGCTGGGTGAGCGACGGCCTCGGCAGGACCGGCGAGACGTACCTCGTCGGCGCCGACCACCTCATGCGCTCGTCGTCTCGCGAGCTGATCGAGGACCCGGACGCCTACGTGCGAGAGGCCGTCGCCGGGGGCACCGACCCCGACGTCGCCGCCCGGGCGAAGCGGGTGGCGGGCACCGTGCTGATCCAGCCGGTCGAGACCCCGCAGGTCGAGCGGGCGCTGCGCGGCGAGAGCGGCGTGACGGTCAGCCATGACTACTTCGGCAACGAGGTGCTCGCCGCCTACGCGCCGGTCCGGCTCGGCGACCTCGATTGGATCGTCGTCGCCGAGATCGACACCTCCGAGGCCTTCGCTCCGGTCCACGACTTCACCCGGCGGCTGGTGTGGACGACGGCCGGGATCATCGTCGCTGTCGCCCTCGCCTCGCTCCTGCTGGCCCAGATCTTCTCCCGGCCGGTGAAGAAGATGCTGGCCGGTGTGCACAGGGTCGCGGCGGGCGACCTCGGCGTCCAGGTGCCGTCGTCGTCGACCGACGAGTTCGCCGACCTCGCCGCCGCGTTCAACGACATGAGCCGCAGCCTGCAGACCAAGCAGCAACTGCTGGAGGACGAGCAGGCCGAGCACCAGCGCCTGTTGCACAGCCTGATGCCCGAGACGGTCGCTGCCCGCTACCAGCAGGGCGAGGAGACGATCTCGCAGGAGCACCAGGACGTCGCCGTCGTGTTCGCCGACATCGCCGGGTTCGACGAGTTCGCACGCGACCTCGACACGCCCACCTCGCTGGCCAAGCTCAACGACATCCTGCGCCAGTTCGACGACGCCGCGGCCCACATCGGCGTCGAGCGGGTGCGCACCCTGCGCAGCGGCTACCTGGCGAGCGTCGGCCTGATGCAGCCGCGGGTCGACAACACGATGCGGGCCCTCGAGTTCGCCCGGTCGATGGACGAGATCCTGCGCCTGTTCAACGCGCACGCACGGGACGACGCTCGCCCTGCGGGCCGGGCTGGATGCCGGCCACGTGACCAGCGGCCTCGTCGGGCGCACCAGCGTCATCTACGACATGTGGGGCGAGGCGGTGAACCTCGCCCATCGCGTGCAGGCGTCCGGCTATGGACCGGGCGTGTACGTCAGCCAGCAGGTGTACGACCGCCTGCGCGACACCGTCGAGTTCGAGGAGGCGCCGGCGATCGAGACGCCGTCGGGAAGCGCCCCGGTGTGGAAGGTCGTGCTGTGACCGACCTGACGTCCGAGTCCTGGTTCTGGTGGACGGTCGTCCTCGTCGTCGGCCTGCCGATCCTGCTGATCGCCCTCAGCGAGCTGCAGGTGGCGCTGGTCCGGCGACACAGCGCGCTCGCCGCGCCGGTGGCGATGCTGCGCAACTTCGCCCTGCCGGCCGGCGCCGTGCTCGTGCTCTTCACCAAGGTGTGGGAGCTCGACGGCGAGGCGACGTGGGTGCGCATCCTGGCGACCGTCTTCGGCTTCCTCGTGATCATGCTGTCGTTGTCGGCGCTCAACGTGCTGCTGTTCAAGCAGGCCGAGAAGGGCACATGGCGGGAGCGGATGCCGTCGATCTTCATCGACCTCGTGCGCCTGGTGCTGGTGATCACCGGGCTCGCCCTCGTGTTCGCGTGGGTCTGGGCGCCAACGTCGGCGGTCTGTTCGCGGCGCTCGGCGTGACGACGATCGTGCTCGGCTTCGCGCTCCAGAACGCCGTCGGGTCGATCATCAGCGGCCTGCTGCTGCTGTTCGAGCAGCCGTTCAAGCTCGGCGACTGGCTGGAGGCCGAGGGCGAGCGGGGCCGCATCGTCGAGGTCAACTGGCGCTCGGTGCACATCGAGACCGAGGAGGGCGTGCGCATCATCCCGAACGCCATGCTCGCCGAGGCCACGTTCACGAACCTCAGCCAGCCGGCCGGCGACCACCGCGTGATCGTCGACTCGACGTTCGCGGTCGGCGACCCACCTGACGTCGTGCTGCAGGTGCTGCAACGCGTGGGCCTGGATGTGCCGGTGAGCGGCATCGAGCCGGAGGTGACGGCGTCGATGACCGGGCCGCGGACGTACACGTCGACGATCGCCATCCGCAGTCCGGCCGATGCCGAGGAGGCCACGGCGACGTTCAACCGGTGGCTCTGGTACGCCAGCCGGCGGGCCGGGCTGCACCTCGACGGCGGTGCAGCGACGTGGTCGACGCCCGACGCCGTCGTCGCCGCTCTGCGCGACATGGCCCCGGCGCTCAACGTGCCCGACGAGGCGGTGAACGGCGCGGCCGCCGGGATGAGCCTCGAGCGCTACGGCCGTGGCGAGGTCGTGCAGTACGAGGGGGCGATCCCCGACGGCATGCGGTTCCTCCGGCGCGGCCGGCTGTCACTGCGGGTCACGGCGCCCGGCCACGGCACCGTCCACCTCGACGAGATCCTGCCCGGCGACTACATCGGCATGACGACGCTGACCAAGGAGACGCTCACGCCGGCGGCGATCGCCCTGGAGGAGGTCGAGGTGCTGTTCGCCCCGCAGGAGGTCATCGAGGACCTGGTGCGGGTGACCCCCTGTTGGCCCGAGATCTCGGGCGCCAGCTCGACCTGCGCCGGGCCCGCCAGCGGGAGCTGCTCGCCGCTCGCTTCGCCCCGACCGCCAACGGCGGCCTCGTCGTCACCACGACCGGCGGCGACATGGGCGGAAAAATGCCTGGGGCACCACCTTCGAGTCGGTAGCGGGCGGACGGGCCGACTCAACGATGATGCCCCAGATCTGAGGAACCGGTTGCGGGAGGGAGTCCGTTTTCCGATTCCGTATGTGTCGGTCACGTTACAAGCGCTTCCCGACAGAGTCAAGAACCGCCCGGTCGCGCCGAACTGCCAACCGTTCTACCGCACGACGGGGTCCCGTCAAACATCAGACCCCGCGACTTCATCAGATCGTGCGAACGATGAGGGCGTCGCCCTGCCCACCGCCACCACACAGCGCGGCGGCGCCCGTGCCGCCGCCCCGACGACGCAGCTCGTGGAGCAGCGTCAGGGCGAGGCGGTTGCCGCTCATGCCGATCGGGTGGCCGAGGGCGATGGCCCCGCCGTTGACGTTGACGACGTCGGTGGAGATCCCGAGATCGGCCATCGACGCCAGGCCGACCGCGGCGAACGCCTCGTTGATCTCGTACAGGTCGAGGGCCGACTGCTCGAGGCCGGCGCGGCCGAGGGCCTTGCGGATGGCGTTGCTCGGCTGCTGCAGCAGCGACGCCGAGTCGGGCCCGGCGACCATGCCGTAGGACACGACCTGGCCGAGCGGCTCGACGCCGCGGGCCTTGACCGCCTTCTCCGACATCAGCACGAGGGCGCTGCCGCCGTCGCTGAGCTGTGAGGCGTTGCCAGCGGTGACCGTGCCGTCCTTGTCGAACGCCGGGCGCAGCCCGCTGAGGCTGTCGACCGTCGTGCCGGGGCGGACGCCCTCGTCGGTCTCGACGACGATCGGGTCGCCCTTGCGCTGCGGCAGCGACACCGGCGCGATCTCGTCGGCGAAGCGACCGTCCTTGATGGCGTTGGCCGCCCGCTCGTGCGACGTGGCGGCGAGCTCGTCCTGCGCCTCGCGGCTGATCGTGCCGGCGGCGTAGCGCTCGGTGCCGAGGCCCATCAGGCAGGCGTCGAACGCGCACCACAGGCCGTCGGCGATGATCGCGTCGCGCAGCTCGGTGTTGCCGTAGCGGAAGCCGGCGCGGGCGCCATCGGCGAGGTACGGCGCGTTGGTCATCGACTCCATGCCGCCGGCCACGACGATGTCGGCCTCACCGGCGGCGATCATCTGGTCGGCGAGGTACACGGTGTTGAGGCCCGACAGGCAGACCTTGTTGATGTTCACCGACGGCGTCGACATCGGGATGCCCGCCTTGACCGCAGCCTGGCGGCTCGGCACCTGGCCCTGGCCGGCCATCAGCACCTGGCCCATGAGGACGTGCTCGACCTCCTCGGGTGAGACGCCGGCCCGCTCGAGGGCGGCGGCGATGGCCGCGCCACCGAGGTCGGCGGCGGAGAGCGAAGCGAGCGCACCGGACATCTTCCCGATGGGGGTGCGGGCGCCGGCGACGATGTAGGAACCTGCCATGGCCCCAGGTTAGTGCCGGGTTTCCCGACAACTCCTACCCGCCGGTAACATCGCACGATGCAGCAGATCCTGGAGGCCATCCAGGCGGGGGCCGACGGCGAGGAACTGGCCAACATCCCCCTGCCGGACCACTACCGCGCCGCGTTCGTGCGCCGCGAGGACGCCGACATGTTCGCCGGCATCGAGTCGGCGGAGAAGGACCCGACGAAGAGCCTCCACATCGGCGAGGTCGACACGCCCGAGCTGGCGCCGGACGAGGCCTACGTCGCGGTGATGGCGTCGAGCATCAACTTCAACACGGTGTGGACGTCGATCTTCGAGCCGCTGCCGACGTTCGGGTTCCTCGATCGTTACGCACGCGAGATCGACGTGGGCGGCCCGCCACGCGCTGCCGTACCACGTGGTCGGCTCCGACGCCGTCCGGCGTCGTGCTGCGCGTCGGCTCGGCGGTGCGCAACTGGAAGCCCGGCGATCGGGTGACGATCCACTGCAACTCGGTCGACGACCAGGACCCGTCGGCCCACGACGACTCGATGCTCGCCGCCAACCAGCGGATCTGGGGCTTCGAGACGAACTTCGGCGGGCTCGCCGACCTCACCGTCGTCAAGGCCAACCAGCTGATGCCGAAGCCGACCCACCTCACGTGGGAGGAGGCGGCGGTCAACGCGCTGTGCAACTCGACGAGCTACCGCATGCTCGTCGGCCAGCACGGCGCCCGCATGAAGCAGGGCGACTCGGTGCTCGTCTGGGGCGCGACCGGCGGCATCGGCGGCTACGCCGTGCAGTACGTGCTCAACGGCGGCGGCACGCCGATCGGCGTCGTGTCGTCGCCCGACAAGGCCGCGCTGCTCAACGAGCTCGGCTGCGAGGCGGTCATCGATCGCAAGGCCGAGGGCTACCGCTTCTGGGCCGACGAGCACACCCAGGACGAGTCGGAGTGGCGGCGCTTCGGCAAGAAGTGCCGCGAGCTGATCGGCGAGGACCCGTCCATCGTGTTCGAGCACCCCGGCCGCCAGACGATGGGCGCCTCGATCTTCACCTGCGCGCGCGGCGGCACCGTCGTCACGTGCGCGGCGACGTCGGGCTACATGATCGAGTTCGACAACCGGCACTTCTGGATGAAGCTGAAGCGGCTGATCTCCAGCCACTTCGCCAACTACGCCGAGGCCTACGCCGCCAACCGCCTGATCGACCAGGGCCGCATCCAGCCGCTGCTGTCGGCGGTGCACCCGCTGACCGAGGTCGGCGTCGCCGCCCGGGCGATCCACCGCAACGAGCACGAGGGCAAGATCGGCGTGCTGTGCCTGGCCCCCACCGAGGGCCTCGGCATCGACGACCCCGAGAAGCGCGCCCGCATCGGCGAAGACAAGATCACGCTCTTCCGCCGCCACGGCGGCTGACCCATCCGAGGGTTTCGTTGCATCGCGAGGGTTTCGTGCGCGGTGGCCGCCCGCACGAAACCCTCGCGATGACCGCGAACACTCGGATGGATCAGGGCAGACTGTCGTCCATGCTCCTGACCGAGATCGATCACGTGGCCATCGCGGTCAACGACCTGGACGCGGCCGTCGCCTACTACCAGGAGGCGTTCGGGGCCACCGTCGCCCACCGCGAGGTCGTCGAGTCCGACGGCGTCGAGGAGGCGCTGCTCAAGGTCGCCGACAGCTACATCCAGCTGACCGCGGCGACACGCGACGATTCGCCGATCGCCAAGTACCTCGCCAAGCGCGGGCGAGGGGTTGCACCACGTCGGCTACCGCGTCGACGACTGCGCGGCGGCGCTCGCTGCGATGGTCGCCGCCGGCGCCACACCGATCGACCAGGCGCCGCGACCAGGCAGCCGCGGCACGACCGTCGCCTTCGTGCACCCGAAGGGCAGCTTCGGGACGCTCATAGAGCTCGTCCAGGAGTGAGTCTCCTCACGTGACCACCGACGCCACGGCTTCGGTCGTGGCCCCTGCGGCCGTCCTGTGGGACATGGACGGCACGCTGTGTGACACCGAGCCGTACTGGATGGCGTGCGAGCGCGAGCTCGTCGACCGCTTCGGCGGCACGTGGACCGACGACGACGCCCGCTCGATCGTCGGCTTCGACCTCCTCGACGCGGCCGTCGTGCTGCCGCGACCGCGGCGGCGTCGACATGGATCCCCACGCCATCGTCGAGTGGATGCTCGACGGCGTCATCGCCCGCTGCCGCGAGCGCGTGCCGTGGCGCCCCGGTGCCCGACGGCTGCTGAGCGAGCTCAACGACCTCGGCGTGCCGTGCGCGTTGGTCACGATGTCGTGGCGGCGGCTCGTCGACGCCGTCCTCGCGGAGCTGGCGCCGATCCACTTCGACGTCGTCGTCTCGGGCGACGACGTGCGCGACGGCAAGCCGCACCCCGAGCCGTACCTGCGCGCGGCCACGGAGCTCGGCGTCGATCCCGACGGAGTGCGTCGCCATCGAGGACTCCCCGACCGGCGTGGCGTCGGCGACGGCGGCCGGCTGCGTCGTCGTCGCCGTCCCGCACGTCGTCGCCATCGAGCCGGCGCCGGGGCGCTACGTCATCGACAGCCTGAAGTCGGTGACGCCGGCCGACCTCGGCGCCTACATCGCCGAGACCCCGCCGCCGGAGCCGCCCACGACGCTCGAGCGGCGGCCGCAGTGACGACGCCCGTCGCCGCTGGGCCCTCGTCGGCGGCGCCTCCGTGCTCGTCGCTCGTGATCATCGCGGTCATCGTCGCCTCCATCGTCGGCGACGGCGAGGACGCCCTGCCGCCGCGCCAGCCCGGTCCCCTCGACGTCCAGGCGTGGACCCCGTACTGGGCGCTCGACACCGCCCTCCCCGACCTCGAGACCCACGCCGACACCATCCACCAGCTGTCGCCGTTCTGGTTCCGCACCACCAGCGCGGACAAGATCGAGGTCGAGGCCCAGACGCCGACCGATCAGGCCGCGCAGTTCATCGACATCGCCCGCCGCCACCAGATCCCGCTCGTCGCCTCGATCCTCGACGGCACCAAGGCGGGCGTGATGGCCGGCATCCTCGCCGACCCGCAGCAGCGCACCCGCCACGTCGACGCCCTCGCGAAGTTCGCCGCCGACGGCGACTACGCCGGCCTCGACATCGACTACGAGCAGTTCGCGTTCTCCGACGGACGCGACTCGTGGGCGGCGACGCGCCCGAACTGGGTGGCGTTCATCGACGAGCTGTCGCAGCGGCTGCACGCGGATGGCCGCACGCTGACCGTGAGCATCCCGCCGGTGTACGACGGCGGCCAGACCAACGACAGCGGCTACTGGGTCTACGACTACGCGGCCATCACGCCGCTCGTCGACACCATCCGGGTGATGGCCTACGACTACTCGGTGGTGTCGGGTGGTCCCGGGCCGATCGCCCCGCGCTCGTGGGTCCAGGGCGTCATCCGCTCGACCGTGCAGGTGTCGGGCGACGCGTCGAAGCTCGTCCTCGGGATCCCGCTCTACGGCTACAACTGGGTGGTCGGCACGACGGGGACGTGCCCGGCGACGGCCGAGGGCAACATCAGCCTGTCGCAGCGCGACATGGTCGCGCTGGCTGAGCGAACGGGGCGCGACCCCGCAGTTCGACCAGGCCAACTACGAGATGACGTTCTCCTACGAGCTGCCGGTGACGGACGGCGCGACGTCGTGCACGCAGTCGCGCGAGGTGCACTACGTCGACGCCAACGGGGCCCAGATCCGCATGCAGGACGCCATCGACGGCGGGTTCCGGGGCGTCTCGCTGTTCGCCCTCGGCTACGAGGACGCCCAGGTGTGGAACGCCATCGACACCGTCGCCGCCCAGGTCGCCCCGACGGGTTCGGCCCCGACGACGACCGCCGCCGCCGGCTGAGCGGCCAGGATGAGGCCATGAAGGTCCACCTCGTCGACGGCACCTACGAGCTGTTCCGGCAGAACTTCGGGCGCCTCGCCAAGGAGACCGACCCGGGCCCGTTCGCGGCGACGGTCGGCGTGCTGCGGTCGACGCTCCAGCTCTTCGCCGACGGCGCCACCCACGTCGGGGTCGCCAGCGACCACGTCATCGAGAGCTTCCGCAACAGCATGTGGAAGGGGTACAAGACGAGCGCCGGGATGCCGCCCGAGCTGCTGGCCCAGATCCCGATCGTCGAGCAGGCCCTCGAGGCGATGGGCGTGACGACGTGGGCGATGGTCGAGGTCGAAGCCGACGACGCGCTCGGCGCAGCGGCCGCCGTGGCCGACGCCGACGAGCGCGTCGAGCAGGTGCTGATCGTGACGCCGGACAAGGACCTCGGTCAGTGCGTACGTGGCGACCGGGTCGTGCAGTACGACCGCCGCAAGCGGGAGATCCTCGACGAGGCGGCGGTGACGGCCAAGTTCGGCGTGCCGCCGGCGTCGATCCCGGACTACCTCGGGCTGGTCGGCGACACGGCAGACGGCTTCCCCGGCATCACCGGGTGGGGAGCCAAGAGCGCGTCGGCCGTGCTGGCCCGCTACGGCCACCTCGAGGAGATCCCCGACCAGGCCGGGCAGTGGGACGTCCCCGGCCTGCGCGGCGCGGCCAAGCTGTCGCACGCCCTGCGCGCCGACTTCGAGCTGGCGCTGCTGTTCCGCCGCATCGCCACCATCGAGACCGACGTCGAGGTCGGCGCGGTCGACGACTGGCGCTGGACCGGCCGACGGCCGAGTTCGCGGCGATCGCCGAGCGCCTCGACGAGCCCAACCTCGCCTCGGCGCGCCGCGGCGCTCGCCGCCAAGGGTCGCTAGGGACCGCTCGGGGCCGCTTGGGCCGGCCCGGCCCACCGGTGGTTCAATGCCACGCATGGCTATCGGGGGCTTTGGACGGACTGCTGGTGCTCGACCTCGCGGGCAACGTGTCGGGGGCGCTCGGCGGGCAAGATCCTCGCCGACCTCGGCGCACAGGTCGTGATGGTCGAACCGGCCGACGGGCAGCCCGGTGCGCGAGCTCGGCCTGTTCGACTACCTCGCCGGCGGCAAGCAGTCGGTCGTGCCGGCCGACGACGCCGACTTCGGCGCGTGGCTGGCGGCCGCCGACGTCGTCATCACCGATGGCACGTCGCCGTGGCACGCCGCGGCCACGGACGGCCGGCCCGACCGCGCCGTGCTCATCGACCTGTCGCCGTTCGGGCGCAGCGGGCCGTACGCCGAGTGGAGCTCGAGCGACCTCGTCACGTGGGCGATGGGCGGCTACCTCTACTTCACCGGATCGCCCGACCGCGAGCCGATCTGGCTGCCCGGCCCGCACGCCCAGTTCCACGCCGGCGCCCACGCCGCCTTCGCCGCCCTCGTCGGGATCCACGAGCGCGAGCGCAGCGGCCACGGCCAGGCGGTCGAGATCTCCGAGCTCGAGGCCACGCTCACGGCCCACGCCTGGCTCGTGTCGTCGTGGGCCGCCAACGGCGCCCTGCTCGCCCGCGTGCCACCGGACCTGATCAAGGCCAAGGACGGCTGGGTCTACGTGATGCGCATCGTCCCGAAGGACGAGCTGTTCGTGATGATCGAGCGGCCCGACCTCATGGAGCGAGGCTTCACCGTCGACATCCCGACGTGGAACACGCACATCCCGCGAGATCTTCGAGGCCGTCCAGGAGTGGGCGTACGACAAGACGGTCGCCGAGATCGTGGAGCTCGGGCAGCTGCTGCGGGTGGCGGTCACGCCGGTCGTCGACGGCGGCGACGTGCTCGACGACGAGCAGCTGGCCGCCCGCGACTGGTGGGAGCGCGAGGGCGACACCGCCTTCCCCGGCCAGCCGTACAAGTTCACGGCGACCCCGGCGGCGCGGCGCGGCCCGGCGCCGGCCATCGGCGCCCAGTCCGGCACGACCGCCGCCCGCGCCCAGCCGAGATCACGGCCGCGGCGGACGGGTACGACGAGTCGGCCGGCGCGCTGCAGGGCGTGCGCATCCTCGAGGTCACGACGAACTGGGCCGGCCCCGTCGCCGGCCGCTTCCTCGCCGACCTCGGCTCGGACAACCTCAAGATCGAGTGGGCCACCCGGCCGGCGACCCGCGCCCTGATCTGGCCCGGTCCCAACGGCGGTGACCTCCAGCGCCAGACCCATCACCGGCCGCTCTACTTCTACGAGATGAACCGCAACAAGCGCGGCGTCTGCATCGACCTCGCCAAGCCCGACGGCCGCGAGGCGTTCCTCGAGCTGGTGAAGACGGTCGACGTCGTGCTCGAGAACAACAGCGCCCGCGTGATGCCGAACCTCGGGCTCGGCTACGAGGACCTCAAGGCGGTCAAGCCGGACATCATCATGGTGTCGATGTCGGGTTACGGCGGCGACGGCCCGCACCGCGACTGGGTCGCCTACGGCGCCAACATCGAGACGACGAGCTCGCTGACGTCGATCACCGGCTACCCGGACGGGCAGCTCTCGCGCACGACGCTGTTCTACGCCGACCCGGTGTCGGGCAACTACGCCGCCGTGGCGATGCTGGCCGCGCTGCGCCACCGCGAGCGCACCGGCGAGGGCCAGTGGGTCGACATGTCGCTCAACGAGTGCGGGGTGACGTTCTGTGCCGGCCCCCTGCTCGACTACCAGCGCACCGGCGAGCTGCGCCAGCCGATGGCCAACCGCGATCCGTCGGTGGCGCCGCAGGGCGTGTACCGCTGCGTCGGCAACGACAACTGGGTCGCCCTCACCGTGCGCTCGGGCGAGGAGTGGAAGCAGGTCGCCGAGCTGATCGGGCGCCCCGACCTGGCCGCCGACGAGTCGCTGCAGGACCTCGCTGCTCGTCACGACCGCCATGACGAGCTCGACGCGGCGATCTCGGCGTGGGCCGCGAACTGGGAGCAGTACGAGGCCGCCCAGATGCTCCAGGACCGCGGCGTCCCGGCGGCGCCGGTCCTCGCCAACTGGCAGATCATGGCCGATCCCCACGTCTTCCAGCGGGGCCTCTACGAGACGATCCTGCACCCGGTCGTCGGCGCCTACCCGACCGTGACCTGGCCATGGCGCTTCGAGCGCACGCCGGCGCGCATCACCCGCTCGGCCCCGCTGTTCGCCGAGCACAACCGTGAGATCCTCGCCGAGGCCGGCATCTCCGACGAGACCGTCGCCGCCCTCTACGCCAGCGGCACCACCGCCGACGAACCCGTGCCCGCCGAATAAGAGCGGCCAGGACCCACTGCGGCACGGGCTCAGCGCGTACGACGAGCGCTCGATCCGCCCGACCCTGCTGCGCGGATCGAGGTCGTGCGGTACGCGCCGGGCCCTGGACGCAGTGGGTCCTGGCCGCTCCGAGCCACGTGCGGTGAGGCGACGGCCAGGCGGTCTGCGGCACACGGTTGCGCCGTTGAAGGCTGCTACCTCCCGGTCCTGACCTGGTTCACGGGACTCCCGTTGCACAGGACCCGACCGTCACCTCACCGCACGCGGATCGGTCCCGGCACGATACCCCGACACCGGGGCGCCGACGCCGGGGCCGCCCCGATCCCGGTACCCTCCTCGCGACCCGGGAGGGATGCGAGAGCGGCCGAATCGGCACGCTTGGAAAGCGTGTGTGGGGCAACCCACCGTGGGTTCGAATCCCACTCCCTCCGCTCGATGGGCGAGATGGCCGAGCGTGACGAGCTGGCGATGGGCCTCGCCATCGACGAGGCCCGGCTCGCCGTCGCCCATGCCGACGTCCCGATCGGGGCGGTCGTGCTGCGCGATGGCGAGGTCATCGCCGCCCGCCACAACGAGCGCCAGCTCACGGGGGACCCGACGGCACACGCCGAGGTCCTCGCGCTGCGCGACGCCGCGGCGGTCGTCGGGCACTGGCGCCTCGACGACTGCACGCTGGTCGTCACCCTCGAACCATGCGTGATGTGCGCCGGCGCCCTCGTCAACGGACGGATCGGGCGCCTCGTCTTCGGTGCCACCGACCCCAAGGCCGGCGCCGTCGGCAGCCTCTACGACATCCCCGCCGACCGCCGCCTCAACCACCGCCCACCCGTCACGGGCGGCGTCCGGGCCGACGAGTGCGGGCAGCTGCTGCGATCGTTCTTCGCCGATCGCCGTTCCTCATCGGCAGGTCGCGGCGATAACGTGCCGCCCCGGAAGGATGCCAGAGCGGACGAATGGGACGGCCTCGAAAGCCGTTGAGGTCCTTCGGGCCTCCGTGGGTTCGAATCCCACTCCTTCCGCCAAGCGATGAGGCGAGCGGACGGCGCTCGTCCGGCCGCACAAACGTGTATCGACGACGTGGCGTCGGCCCTCCTCACAGGACGTGGACCGACGCGTGCTGCCGCCCGCCGTCGTGCGGTTCCTCGGAGCCGAACGTGGGGGAACGACCGAACTGAGCCCGCTCTCTATGCTCGCGTCGTCCGATCGACGTGGAGGGAGCCCGGGAGTGGATGGAACGCTCCCATTGCTCGGGCGCGAGAGGGAGCTCGAAGCAATCGACGCACTGCTGGCCACCGCGCGTGGACGGGCGCAGTGGGGTGCTGGTCATCGACGGCGAACCGGGCATCGGCAAGACGGCGCTGCTCGACCACGCCATGCAGGCGGCGGCGTCGGCGGACGACACGACCGTGCTGCGGGCCGCCGGGATCCAGTCGGAGGTCGACCTGCCCTACGGCGGCCTGGGCCGTCTGCTGCAGCCGGCGGCGAAGTACGTCGTCGGCCTCGAACCGACCGCGTCCGGCCTGCTCGCCGAGATCCTCGGTCAGGGCCGCGCCGGCGCCGGTGCTGATCCGTGACCGCTTCGGTGCCGGGCTGGCCACGCTGTCGATGTTCGCGTCGATCGCCGAGGACGGTCCGCTCGTGGTCCTCGTCGACGACGTCCACTGGATGGACGGCCCGACGGTCGAGGCGGTGGCGTTCGCCGCTCGCCGGCTGCTGGCCGACGGCGTCGCGATCATCCTCGGGCGGCGCCTCGGCCAGAGCGTCGAACGGCTCGAGGAGCTGCCGCGGCTCGAGGTCGGCGGCCTCGGCCCGGAGGACTCACGACGACTGCTCGAACGGCGCGGCGTCAGCGTGACCGAGCACCGGTTGACCTCGCTCGTCGAGGCGACCGGCGGCAACCCACTGGCGCTCATGGACCTGCCGTCGCTGCTCACGCCCGACGACATCGACGGCGTGGTGCCCCCACTCGAGCCGGTGCCCGTCGGCGCCCGCCTCCAGGAGGCCTACGGGCGGACGTTGCGCGAGCTGTCCAACGAGACCCGCGAGGCGCTCCTCGTCGCCGCCATCCTCGAGAACGCCGAGGTCCAGCTCTTGGCATCGGCGCTGGCCGGACTGGGCCGGTCGATCGACGACCTGGGCCCGGCCGAGGACGCCGACGTGGTGCGGTTGACCAACACCGGCGTCACGTTCCGGCACCCCTTGATCCGCTCGGCGGTGGTGCAGTCGATGTCGCCGACGACGCGCCGGCGCTGCCACCGGGCGATCGCCGACGCCCTCGCCGCGGGCGCCAACCGCGACCCGATGCGCCAGGCGTGGCACCTCGCCGCGGCGGCCACCGGACTCGACGCCGAGGCGGCCGGCCAGCTCGCGGCGGTCGCCGGCGACGCCGCGCTCGTGGGCGGGTTCGCGTCGGCGTCGCGCGCCTACGAGCGCGCCGCCGAGCTGACGCCGGATGCCGGGGAGCGGGCCCGGCTGACGATCCTCGCCGCGGTCGGCCGCCCACCAAGCCGGCCAGGGCGAGCGGGCGACGGCGCTCCTCGACGTGGCGTCGCGCGCCCAGCACCCGGGGACGCGGGTCGACATCGTCCGCCTCCGGGGCCGCATCGACACGTGGCACGGTCGGCTCCAGCTCGCCTACCAGGGCCTGGTGGCGACGGCGGACGAGCTGGCGCGCGACGCCGAGCGGCCAGAGGACATCACCGATGCGGCCCGACTGCTGCTCGACGCCGTCATCGCGTCGGCGTTCTCAGGCGACGCCAACCGGACCCTCGCCGCGGCGACCAAGGCCCGCGCCCTGCCGACCGACGACCCCGACACGGCGCTCGTCAGCAAGGTCGCCGTCGGCGCCGGACGACTGTTCTGCGGCGAGCTCACGGAGGGCGAGGCGCTGCTCGTCGACAGCGACGTCGCCCTGTTGCAGCTCGCCGTGCGGGCGCCCGACGCACTGCCGTACGTCGCGTCCGTCGCCTACTGCCGCCTGATCCTCGACATGCACGACGAGGTCGAGCTGCTGACGTCCGCCGTGATCGGCGCGGCGACGAACCTCGGCGTCACCGGTGCGCTGCCGTTCCCGCTGATCGTCCAGGCCCACAGCTACCTCCGCACCGGCGCGTGGGACCTCGCCGCGGCCCGCGCCCACCAGGCCGCCGAGCTGGCCGAGTACATCCCCAACCAGACGAACCTCGCCTACGCCCGCGCCGTCCTGGCGATGATCGCGGCCGGACGGGGCCGGCACGCCGACTGCACGGCGCTGGCCAACGCGAGCGCCGAGAGCGCGACGAACGCCGAGGCCTTCACGACGGTGGCGACGGCGAAGCTGGCCTTGGGCCTCCTCGCCCTCGGCCTCGGCCGGCCCGAGGAGGCCATCGCGCCGCTGCGGTTCGTCGAGCGCCTCTGCACCGACCGCGGCCTGCTGGCCCTCGCCCACTGGCACTGGGCCCCGGAGCTCATCGAGGCCCTCGTGCGGGTCGGCCAGCTCGACGACGCCCGCGAGGTGCAGGACCGGCTCGACGCCTACGCGACTCGCGAACGGCATCCGACGGTCCTCGCGCTCGCCGCCCGCTGCCGCGGCCTCACCGCCGACGACCACGCCTACGCCGATGACTTCGTGGAGAGCCTGCGCTGGCACCTCAAGTCGCCGCGACCCTTCGAGCAGGCCCGCACCCAGCTGTGCTTCGGGGAACGGCTGCGGCGGAGCAAGCAGAAGGCATCGGGTCGGGAGCAGCTCGAAGCATCCCTCGAGACGTTCGTGCGCATCGGTGCCGAGAGCTGGGCCGATCGGGCCCGCTCCGAGCTCGAAGCGACCGGTCGCCGGCTGTCGCCGGCGCGTGGCCGCCAGACCGACGTGCTCACGGCGCAGGAGCTCCAGATCGCGATGGCGGTCGCCGAGCGCTTGACCAACCGCGAGATCGCCCAGCGCCTGTTCGTCAGCCGCAAGACCGTCGAGTACCACCTGAGCCACATCTACACGAAGCTCGATGCCGGCCTCGCGACGAGCTGCGCCTGCTGCTCGACGGCGATGCCGAGGCGCCGGCGACGTCGGCGACGTCGGCGACGGGGGGCAACTAGGACCCCACCCTGATTCCCGGAGGGGGCCTCTCGCGAGACGTTGGACTCTCCACGAATCAAGGAGACGAAGATGCACGAGAGGCCTGCTCCACGACAGGCAGCCGTGTTCCCGAGGGACAGGGCACGACATCGGCGTCGCCTCGTCGATGAGCCGGACGAGGCGCTGGTCGCCGACGCCGGCGCCGGCGACGAGGCGGCATGGTGTGAGCTGTACCGGCGCTACGACGGCCTGATCAGGGCCATCGCCCGCCGGATGGGCTGCGGCAACGCGACCGCCGACATCTCCCAGCGCACCTGGGAGCTGTTCATGCGCTCGCACCACCAGATCCGCGACATCACCCGCCTCGCCGGGTGGCTGTCGACGACCGCCCGGCGCGAGGCCATCCGCGAGCTCACGCGGCGCATCCCGAAGCCCGTCGACATCGACGAGCTGCCGGCGAAGCTCCAGCCGGCGAGTGCGGCACCCGACGACGACGTCCTGCGCGCCGAGGCGCGCGCCGAGCTGCGCGTCGCTGTGCGGACCGCTGCCGCCGGCCTACCGGGTGATCGTCGACGAGTTCCTCACCGACGACGGTCGCAGCTACCAGCAGATCGCCGACGCGCTCGGCTGCCCGATCGGCAGCTTGGGCCCGATGCGCGGTCGGGGGCTGCGCCTCCTGCAGCGCCAGCTCGACCGGACCGAGCGGGCACCGCGACCGCTGCGGGCGGTCGGCGGGAGCTGCTGATGTGAGCCGACACGTGCGCCCCTAGGGGACCGGGCGCACGTGTCGGATCACGAAGCCGTCGGCGGGCAACGCCGGGATCGTCGTGAGCGGAACCCCCAGGTCCAGCGTCACGACCGCGTACTCCATGGCGGTGCACAGCAGCCCGGCGGCCGTCTTGATGAGCTCGACCGTCGCCCGGTCGCCCGCGCAGTGGTGCGACCGCAGCGGCATCGCCGGCGCCCTGGGGGATCACCGAGTACGGATCGACCGGCTCGGCGAACCGCGCCGGCCGGAACTGATCCGGCTCGTGCCACACGGCCGGATCGTGGTTCGTGGCGTACACGTCGAGCAGGAAGCGGGTGCCGGCGCGGATCGGCTGCCCGTCCCACACCACGCCCTTCGCGGTCACCCGACCGGCGATGAACGGGAAGAAGGGGTACCTCCTGCGGACCTCGAGCGCGAACGGCTCCAGAGCCGCCGGATCGGCTCGGATCAGCGCCTCGTCCTCGGGATGTTCGTGCAGGGCGATGGCGGCGAACGCCACGTAGTGGGCGACGGCGACGATCGGGCGCAGCAGGTTCAGCACCTCACCGGCGGCGACGCGCGCGTCCAGCGGCCTCCCACCCGGCCCGCCGTAGGCGAGCTTCTGCAGCCGGGTCACGTGCGGCGCATCTGGGTCGTGCTCCTGGGCGACCTCGACCTGGCGCTCGATCCACGCCGTGGCGCGCCAGCGCGCCGATGCGCGCCCGAAGCAGCCGGGGATCGAGCCGTCCCGATGCGTCGACGAGCAGCGCGAGGTCGCCCGTCCGTCGCCCGACCTCCCGCTCATCCAGGCGCACGCCGGCCCATGCGCACGCGGCGCGACACAGCAGCTCGCGCACCTCGGCCAGCAGGTCCACCTTGTCGCCGCTCCGCTCCCACTGCGGGATGCGGGCCCGCCACAGGGCCGCGAACGTGTCCGCCAGGGACTGGACGCCGGCGTCGTCGAGGAGCGACATGATCAACCGCTTGCGGACCAGGTGCTCGTCCCCGTCGAGCGTCTGCACGGTGCCCCGATCGTGCAGGAGGAGCTTGGCCGGCAGCAACTGGGCCTTCGTCCGTGTCGTGACCGTCGGGTCGGTCAGCGCCCGGGCCGCCCCTGCGCCGCGGGCGACGAGCCGCCGGCGCAGCAGCAGGCGGGTCGTGAACCGGTTCGTGGCGAGGCGACCGAAACGCTTGGTCGCGAACGCGTAGCCCTCGCGCTTGAGGGTCAGCGTGTGCTCGAGGCCGGCTTCCCGCGGGATCGGCATCATGGCTGCCCCCACGGGTGGAACGCGTTCGTCAACGGGGCGAGCACCGGTGCCAGATGCGGGTGGTGGCGCGCGATGACGCTGGTGAGCCGGTTGTCCTCGACCCAGTCGATCCCCGTCTTCGTGTAGACGTCCGGCCGGTACCAGTCGGTGAAGAAGCGGTCGCTGAGCAGGCGCCGCGGCGCCATGAGGAGGAAGACCCGGAACGTCGTGTCGCTGAACGCGCACCCCGGCGGCAGGTCCTCGGCGTAGAGGCCGACGAGCATGTCGACGTCCTCGATCTTGCCGTCGTACAGCGCGCTGATCTCTGCCGCGAGCACCGCGTCGCTGGTGATCTCTTCGATGCACTTCCTTGGCTTCATGTGCAAGGCCCGCCGGAGGTCGTTGTAGCGCGGCACACCGACCTCCCGACAGCGCAGGATGTCGATCGCGGCGAGGTCGACGTTGACGCCCGGGACAGGGATGTTGGCCGCGTGCATCCGGCGGAGGGCCGCCGGGAAGTTGTGCAGCGACACCGAGCCGGCCGGCGCCCGCCCGAACGACAGCAACAGATCAGCGTCGGGGTTCGCATCAGCCCAATCGGCACCTGGCCCGCCGAGGAACCCGGTGAGCTCGCGCTGGGCCTCCAGGATCTCGCCGTTGGCGTCGAACACGTCGATGGCGTCCGGCAGCATGGTGTGCATCCGGTAGACGGCGACGAACTCCTCGGTGAGCGCGAACGGGACGCCGTGGTCCTGCGTCTTCGATCCGGGGATGCCGCACACCATCTCGCGGCGCACCAGGCGGCGGCCGAAGCGCCGGAACCACTTCTCGCCGACGAAGCCCCACCACTCGATCTCGGTGCCGCGCCGCGTGGTCGGGTTGCCGAGGACGGCCGCCGTCCAGTCCACGCGTGTGGATCTTCGCCATCAGCGCGCTGTTGATCAGTCGCGCCGTCTCGTACAGGCGGTCCGGATCGTCGATCCCCTCGTGCGCCTCGAGGGCGTCGCAGATCGCGTTGTGCTCGGCGGCGAACAGGCTCATCATCATCCCGAGCCCGAGCCAGAACCCGGGAACGCATCGCGGGTTGGACGTCGGATCGCCCGGCTCCTCCAGCCCGTGGATCAGCTCGGTGCGGATGTGCCCGCCCGGCAACGGAACCTCGTGGTCGTCGCTGCGGGTCCACGCCCGCTGCTTCGGATCCGACGGGTAGATCTGCGACCCGTCCCACCAGTGGGTGAGCACGTCGACGTGGGTGGGCGGCCAATCGACGAGCGCGCCCGTCGGGTCGGGCTTGGTGCGCTCGACCTCGATCATCGCGGGACCGTCCGGCGACGTCGCCGGGCGCGGCAGCTTCCACGCCGGCCCGGTCGTCTTGCCGTGGTTGAACCAGTCGCGGATCATGAACTGGATCCACGCCGCCAGGAGGGCGTTCCCACCGTCGAACCGCTGGAGGTCCTGGCGGGCCATCAGACGATCGCTGATGAGGCGCGGGTCCGGATCGAGGACGCCGAGCGCCGGGCGCAGCATGTCGAGGGGGACGTTGCGCCCGAAGCGGGTGTGCTCCATCCCGGCGGCCGGGCGCTGGAGGTCGTTGTAGCTCCCGTCCGGGGTCCGGAACCCGAGGCAGGCCGGCGGCGGCGGCGGGACGACAGGCCGGCTCGCGGGGAGGACGCCGGCGTCGAAGAGGTTCTCCTGGCGCAGCCGGGCTCGCACCACCGACAGCAGGAGGATGCCGACGATCGGTCGGCGCTCCCACCACGGTCGATGGCGCAGCATGCGCTCGGCGACGATCGCGGCGCTGCGAACGCACCATCGCTTGATCGTCGACATCACCGACCCTCCCCCTGGTCGTGGTCATCATGAAGTTGCACGGACCCTGAAGAGTCGAGTCGCGGTGAGGAACGTACATGTTCTTGTCGCGGGCGTCCCGGCCCCGACCTGTATCAGACCCCCACCCCTGCCGGCTCTACCGATGACAGCCCGGCGCAACGATGTCGCCGGCGGACCGTAGGGGAGGAACTCATGGTCAACAGGCTTCCGGCGGAGTACCTGGATCCGAAGACACCCGACGACGTCGTCGTCACCGACGTCGCGCCGCCGCGCCTGACCGACCCGACGCTCGGCGTCGCCCTCGGTGCGCCCACGTTCCCCGTACCGTCGGCGCCGGGCCGCCGCTTGGTGGTGCTCGGCGACTCGCTGACCCACGGCGTGTCGAGCGGCGCCGTGTTCCACACCGAGATGTCGTGGGCCGCCCAGGTCGCTCGGGCGATCGGCGCGGCCGACTTCAGCTTCCCGACCTACGGCGGCCCGCTCGACGGCCTGCCGGTCAACATCGAGTCGCTGTTGCGGCACCTCGAAGCCAAGCTCGGTCCGAGCATCAGCTGGTTCGAGGTGGTCGAGCTGCCGTTCCTCCTCCACGACCAGCTCGACGGCAACGAGGACTACTGGGAGCGGGGTCCCGGGGCGGCGGCGCCGCCGACCGACGTGCGCTACGACAACCTCGGGATCTACGGCTGGGACCTGCGCGACGCGCTCAGCTCGACCGCCAAGCGGTCCCGCGAGATGGCCGGGCGCGAGCAGCACGACGACTTCCTCGGTGCCAAGCCGGCCGCCGACAACGACATCGCGGCGTGGTCCGTGTTGGCGCCGTTCGGCGACACGGCCACGCAGGTGTCGGCAGCCGCACAGCACGGCGCCGCTGGCGGCATCGACACCCTGATGGTCGCCCTCGGGTCGAACAACGCGCTCGACGCGGTGGTCAACAAGGACGTGAGGTGGTCGGGCGACGGCTTCGACCGGCTCTCCGACGGCAGCGGATCGCCGAGCTCCGCCTCGTACAACGTCTGGCGGCCGACGCACTTCGCGCTGGAGTACGAGGTCCTCGTCGAACGCCTGAAGCAGATCCCGGCCCGCCGGGTCGTGCTGACGACGGTGCCCCACGTGACGATCGCGCCGATCGCCAGGGGGCTCAACCCCGACGATCCGGGCGAGAAGTGGCAGCCGGGCTCCCGCTACTTCCCCTTCTACGCCGACCCGTGGATCGACGAGGCCCACTTCGACCCCACGAAGCACCGCCACCTCACCCACCAGCAGGTGCGGGCCATCGACTCGGCCATCGACCAGTACAACGCGACGATCCTCGCGGCCGTCGCGCGCCGCTCGCCGCGACGGTCGTGACTGGTACGTGTTCGACCTGTGCGGCCTGCTCGACGCCCTCGCCTACCGCCGCTTCGCGGCCGACGAGGAGGCCGCCGCCCGCAGCGCGTGGGTGCCCTACGAGCTGCCGCAGGAGCTGACCGACCTCGACACCCAGCGCTTCTCCGCCAACCGGGCCGGCCGCCAGGCCGGCGGCCTCTTCGGGCTCGACATGATCCACCCGACGATCTGCGGCTACGGCGTGATCGCCGACGAGGTGCTGGCCGTGCTGGCGACCGCCGGCGTCACGTCGACGCCGCTCGACTTCGCCGAGATCCGCGCCCGTGACCGGCTGGTGAGCGACCCGCCTGCGCTGTTCGACGACGCCTTCCGACACGTCGCCCCGATCGCCACCCGGCTCGTGTCCCGTCGGCGGCAGTGACGGGACTCGTCAGGTCGCGGCGACGATGGCGATCACGCCGATCAACACGACGAGCACGACGAGGATGGCGACGATGATCGTGATCGGACTGCGCTTGCGGTCGAACGGATCCTCCGAGAAGGGGTGCAACGCCGCTTCGCGACGGTCGTGGAGCTGGTGCTCGTTCGCCGGGCGCGTGCCGACCTTCGGGAGGTGACGGCGACGCTTGCGTGACTTCGAACCGGACGATCCCACGCGCCGGACTGTAGTGATCGGCTAGGCCGCGACCTGGGCCGGCGCCGGGAGGTCCGGGAGCGCAGCGATCGCCTCGAGCTCGGCGGCCATCGCCACGTTCATCCGCATCAGCAGCCCACCGATCTCGCCGTCGGTCCAGCGGTGCCCGGCGATGGCGTCGACGACGTCGAACAGGTCGCCCGACAGCAGGTCCCGATGGGCCTGGTAGGCGGCGAGCGCCTCCCGCTCGGGCACGCCGCCGGCAACGACCTCGACCGCGGCCCGGGCGACGAGCTCGGCGTCGCGCAGCGCGTCGGTGATGCCGTGCGCGCTGACCGGGTCCTTGTAGTACCCGGCGTCGCCGACCAGCGCCCAGCCGGGGCCCCACGAGCGGCGGACGTGCCCGGGGCGGCCCATGAACGTCCGCAGCGGGGACACCGCCTCGGCGGCGGCGACGCGAGCGGCCAGCTCCGGCGACGACTCGGCGAGCAGCTGGTGGAAGGTGTCCTCGCCGCCGCGCCCGACGCGGGCCGGCGGCGCCGAGGACGAACACGTTCGCCGCGCCGTCGTTGGTCGGGATCACGCCCGAGTTGGCGTTCGGACGGAACGTCCACTCGTACCCGTCGAGCTCCAAGCCGTGCCAGTAGCCGTACGTCGTCGCGCTGGCGCCGGTGCCGGCGCGCTCCTCGCGCGCGCCGGCCAGCCCGGCGACCGTCGACCTGATGCCGTCGGCGCCGATGACGAGCCGGGCGTGCACGGCGAACGGGTCGCCGCCACCGGTGTGGGCGGTGATGCCGACGACCTCGTCATGACGGCCCCGGGCGAGATCGGTGACGGTGATGCCGAAGCACACCTCGACGCCGGCGGCCCCGGCCGCGTCCACGAGGATCGGGTCGAGGACGGTGCGGCGCGGGGCGTACAGGGCGTCGATGCCGCCACCGGGCTTGACGTCGATCGGGATGATGTCGCCGCCGTAGCGGAACGTCGTGCGACGCACGGCGGGTGTGTCGGCGGCGATCACCGCGTCGAGCAGGCCCCAGCGGTGCAGCTGGACGACCCCGGCGCGCATCAGCGCGTGCGTCGACAGCGTGTCGGCGCCGTATCGGCTGCGGTCGACGAGCAGGACGTCGAGCCCGAGGCGGGCCAACAGGTGGGCCGTGGCCGCACCGGCGACGCGGGCACCGACGACGATCACGTCGTAGCGATCACGCGACGGACGGGTCGGCGTGGTCAGCGGCGTGGGATCGAGATCAGCGGACATGCGAGGGCTCCTCGTTGGTGGCAGGAAGCGGTACGCAGCGACCGGAGATGCGGTTCGCGACGTGGGTGGCGACGAACGTGGCGTCGACCCCGACGCCGCCGATGAAGTTGGAGGCCCGGCGGTGCTGGAAGCGCTGCCCGAGCACGTACAGGCCGGGGACCGGCGTGACGCCGCGGTGCTGGCGGATCTCGCCCGCGGCGTCGAGCACCGGGATCTGCAGCCAGGGGTACTCGCGGCGATGGCCGGTGGCCCACAGCACGGTCCCGATGCCGGCGGCTCGCAGGTCGAGCTCGGCTGCCGGGTCGATCGGGCCGACGGGCGGTCGCCGATCAGGAGGGAGCACCTCGGCCTCGAGGCCGGACGCCGCGATGTGCTCGTCGATGCGGGCCAGCGTCTGGTCGAGCCGGCACTCGGCGTCGGCCACGCGGGCAGTGACGTCGGCGTCGACGGCGATCCTGGAGCCGGCCCCGCCGATCACCCGCCCGACGAGGCGGACGCCGATGGTCTGCAACGTCAGCAGGTCGAGCGACCCGCGGTCGGGGCGACCGACGAGCTGCAGCGATGGCTCGTGGCGGGCGTCGTGGGCGTCGGCCATCGTGTCGATGGTCCGATCGAGCGCCCCGATCCGACCGAGCCACCAGAACATGTCCATGCCGCGGTACGTGCGCGGCACGCGTGTGTGGCTGCCGACGGCGACGGTGACGTCGCGCCCGGCGAGGCGCAGCTCGTGGGCGAGCTGGACGCCGGTCGCCGACGCCCCGACGACGAGCACGCCACCGGGGGCGAGGTCGGCGGGACGGCGGTAGGCGCTCGGCGCGAGGTTGGTCGCGGCGAGATCGTCGGCGAACGCCGGGACCACCGGCTGGTCGCACCAGCCGGTGGCCATGACGACGCTGTCCGCCTGCCACGTGCCGGCTGCGGTGGCGACCTCGAAGCGCTCGCCGTGCCGGCGCAGCACCTCGACGGCGGCGCCGGTCTCGATCGGTGCGCCGAACGAGGCGGCGTACCGGTCGAGGTGATCGGCGAACGCCGTCGCGGTGACGAAGCCGTCCGAGTCGTCGCCGGTCGGTCCGGCGCCCGGCAGGACGTTCATCCAGTTCGGGGTGAGCAGGCGCAACGAGTCCCATGTCTCGCGGCGCCAGCGGGCACCCGCCTCGTGGCGCTCGAGCACGACGTGCTCGATGCCGCGGGCGGTGAGCTCGTGGCTGACAGCGAGGCCTGCCTGGCCGGCGCCGATGACGACGGTGTCGGCCGTGTGAGCCGAGCGAGTCTTCGAGCGAGCGAACGACTCAGTGCCGTTGTTGTTCATGGCGATCCCCGATCCGGACGAGAGGTGGACGGGATCAGCAGGTCTCGACGTCGATCGACACCGGCACGCCGTTGGTGATGATGTCGAAGACGGCCGAGCGCTTCTGGGACTGCTCGACGACCTTGCGCAGCTTCTCGGGCTCGTCGCCCTCCAGCTGGAAGTGGACGCGGATCTGCTGGAAGCCGTTGCGGACCGGGCCGCTGGTGTCGTCGGCGAGGCCGAGGATGCCGAGCAGGTCCATGTCGCCCTCGATCGTCGAGGTGACCTTGGTCAGGTTGACGTTGCGGGCGGCGGCGATGTTGGCGATGCCGGCCGTGAGGCACGCCGCCAACGCGTGCAGGACGTACTCCACGGGCGTCGGGGCGATGTCCGATCCGACCAGCACGCCGGGGTGATCGGCGTCGAGCTCGAAGGGCGTGGCGTGCGTCATCTCCTGGGTGGCGCCGTAGAAGCCGTGGACGGTCGAGCGGTTGTGGGTGCCGTTGACCCAGGTGTTGCTGACCCGCCACTGGAAGTCGGCGATGTCGTGGTTGCCCTTGACGGCGTCCAGCGTGGCGAAGAAGGCGGCGGTGTCGACGCCGTTGCGGATCGCCGGGTTGTCGGTCATGGTCATGGTGAGGTCTCCTCGGGAGTGGTCGTTGTCGGGATGACACCGACGACGATGACGGGCGGGCCTTCCTCCGGCCTTCCGGGCCGCTTCCCTCGCCGGAAGGCGGAGGGAAGGAGCGCCGGGCACGGTGGCGGCATGTCCTCGAGCACCGCGCCGGTCGAGGCCCCCGCCCCGTCGTCGCCGGTGCGCGACGGCGCCGCCGCCCTCGTTCCCCTGGCCATCGCGTACACCCCGTTCGCCCTGGTCGTGGGCACCGCCCTCGCCGCCCACCACGGCGGGATCACGGGGTGGGCCGGCAGCTGGCTGGTCTACGGCGGCAGCGCTCAGCTCGCCGCCCTGCGCCTCCTCGACACGTCCGGCGCGGTCGTGGCGATCCTCACCGGCCTGCTCGTCAACGCCCGGATGGCGGTCTACACGGCCTCGCTGGGACGCCGCTGGCGCACCCAGCCCACCTGGTTCCGGCTGCTCGCGGCGTCGCTCGTCATCGACGCCCACCGCGGCGGCTCGATGATCCGCGTCCTGCTCGCCGGCGTGCCCGTCTACCTGGTCGTCATGGCCGTCGCCGGCTGACCGATCAGTCCAGGTCGGCGAGGAAGCCGTCGACCTCGGCCAGGAACCGCGGCCACGCGGCGTCGTCGCCGAGCATCAGGTGGTTCTCGCCCTCCAGCGACACGAAGCGGCTGCCGGGGATCGTCGACGCCAGCAGCCGACCCTCGGCGACCGGAGGTGAGCGATCGCCGCGCAGGTGCACGACGAGCGTCGGGCACGTCACCCGCCGCGCCGCCTCGGTCACGTCGATGTCGGCGAACGCGCGCATGAAGCGGGCGGCGTTGATCGACGACGTGCTGCGGCGCTGCAGCTCGTTGAACTCGTCCCACTGCGCTCGCGTGCCGCCCGGGATGAACCGGGCGGTGAAGACCTGCCGGAACGACGGCTCGTCGTTGCCCCACCCGAGCTCGGCCAGCTCGGGCAGGATGCGCGCCGCCCGGCGACCTTCGTCGGTGGACGCTCGCCGCACGGGACCGTGGACGTAGCCGCCGTACAGCACCAGCGCGCTGACGCGCTCGGGGTTGGCCGCCGCGTACTCGACGGCCACCGCCGCCCCCTGCGAGACCCCGAGCAGCGGGAAGCGATCGAAGCCGGCGGCATCGACGACGGTGGCGAGGTCCTCGACCCAGCTGTCGATGCCGAACGCGTCGACGTCCCAGTCCGACAGGCCACACCCCCGCTCGTCATAGCGCAGCAGCTGGAAGCGCGACGTGAGCTCGACGAGCCAGTGGTGCCAGATCAGGCTCTCCCAGTCGTACTCGAGGTGGCTGAGCCAGTTGGCGGCCTTGACCAGCGGGCGACCCGACCCGGCCAGCGCGTAGGCGAGGCGAGCGCCATCGGCAGCGTCGCAGAACCGGATCTCCTGGGCCGGCAGCGCCGCCGCGACGGCCGCCCGCGGGCTGCTCGGCAGGTCGAGGGCGGCCGCGCGCGCGGCGACCGCGTCAGGACCTGGGCGCACGCCGAGCTCGGCGTCGAGGATCGCCGCCAGGCGGTCGAACTGGGCCAGCGCGGCAGCCCGGTCACCGCGCGCCACGTGCGCCTCGATCAGCGCGGTGTGGGCAGCCTCGTCCGTCGGGTCGGCGGCGAGCAGCTGCGACCACCGGCCGGCCGCCCGCAGCAGTTGGGCGTGGAGGTGGGCGAGGTGCCGGCGGCGCTCGTCGATCCACGTCTCGTAGCGGTCGTCGGGCAGCAGCTCGCCGCCGTAGCGGGCCAGCGCGGCATCGAACCCGGCGCCGCCGTCGAGGGCGGCCGTCGCCGCGGTCTCGAAGTCGACGACGTCGACCGCCACCGCGTGCCCGGGGAGCAGTTGCATCGAGTCAGCGGTCGACACGATCGCATCGGGCCCGAGGGCGCGGCGGGCGAAGTGGGCCGCCTTGTGCAGGCGAGGGGCGGCGTCGGCGACGGCCACGTCGGGCCACAACGCATCGATCACCTGCTCACGGTGGAGCCGGCGGTCGGGCGCCATGGCGAGCAGCTTGACGAGGCTGGCCGCCGGCCGCCGACGCCAGTGCGACGGATCCACCGCGTGGCCGTCGACGATCACCGCGAACCCGCCGAGGAGGGTGATGGCGTGCGTCGCGTCGGCGCTCAGCACTCCGACCGCTTCGGTGGCACCTTCAGGTCGATGAGGTAGTGGTCGACGACGTCGACGATGCACTGGTTCGTGCCGTAACCGGTGTGCTGGTCGGCGTCGACGACGACCAGCCGACCGTCCTGCAAGGTGGCCGCCATCGCCTCGGTGCCGACGAGCGGGGTCGCCGGGTCGCCCGTCGTGCCGACGACCAGGATCGGGCCGGCGCCGGCGCCCGTGATCGGGAGGCGCGGCTGCTCGGACGGCGGGAACCACGTGCACTGATAGGAACCAACGGTCGCCGGCGAGAACCGCGGGGCCACCTTGCTGACCTCCTCGGCGTTGGCGTCGTACTCCTCGATCGTCGGGCGATCGGCCGAGTCCATGCAGTCGATCACCTGGAACGCCTCGAGGAAGTTGGGCCACGTGCCGTTGGGCTTGCGGTTGAAGTAGGTGTCGAAGAGGATCAGCAGCCCCTCGCCATCGCCGCGCTGGGCGTCGGCCAAGGCGTCCGACAGCTGCTCCCACAGGGCGTCCTCGTACATGGCCATCGCCACGGCCCGCAAGGCCATGCCACGGGTGAGGTCGGGCCGGCCCTCCTTCGTGGGGAGCGGGTGGGCGTCGATGTCCTGCATCAGCGCGTCGAAGGCCGCGGCGGTGTCGCCGTCGTTGTGGAACGCGCACTCGGAGTGCTCGGCGCAGTCCTCGAGGTACAGCCCGAGGGTGTGCTCGAAGCCGACGTTCTGCTGACGGTTCCAGTCGAGCGCGTCAGCGTTGGGATCCTTGGCGCCGTCGAGCGTGGCGGCCCGGACGGTGTCGGGGAACAGCGTGGCCCACGTCGCGCCGAGCTCGCTGCCGTAGCTGAAGCCGAAGTAGCTGATCTTCTCCTCACCGAGCGCCCGGCGGATGGAGTCCATGTCGCGCGCCGAGTCGTTGGTGCCGACGTGCTGGAGGATCGGGCCGTTCTTGGCGACGCAGAGGTCCTCGAGCTCCTTGGCCTGGTCGATGTTGAACTGGCGCTGCTGCGGTGTGTCGGGCGTGATGTCGCCGCCGGTGAAGTACGTGTCGTAGTCGTCGACGCAGTCGATGGCCGGCTCGGTGTTGTACGTGCCGCGCGGATCCCAGCCGACGATGTCGAACCGGTCGAGGAGGTCGCGATCGAACACGAAGTCGGCGCCCCGGGCGAAGCTGGCACCCGACGCGCCGGGGCCGCCGGGGTTGACGAGGAGCGAGCCGATCCGGCGGTCCTCGTCGTTGGCCCGTCGACGGACGAGGTACAGCCGGAAGTTGCCGAGTGACGGGTCGCTGTAGTCGACGGGGACCAGCAGCGTGCCCTGGTCGTAGTGCTCGTCGATGCGCTGCCAGTCGATCGACGTCCCGGGGGCGCCAGGGATCGGCTCGGCGACCGGCAGGGCCGGGGGCGTCGTGGTCGGCGCCGCCGAGCTGTCCGGCGGTCGCGACGGCGCGCTGTCGGTCGGGGTCGACTCCTGCGCATCGGTCGTCGGGGCGCTGGATCCCGCCGGCGCGTCGGGGGTGGTCGTCGACGGGACGGCCGAGGTCCGGGCGCTCGCCGAGTCGGTGCTCACGCCGTCGGCCGATGAGCACGCGGCAACGATCACGAGGAGGGCGCCGACGGCTGCTGAGCAGGCGCGCCGGCGTCCCCGAGGTGACATGTCGCGCATGGTAGGGGAGGTTTCCGTGGACGGGGCTTCGTAGCCTCGAACCATGCGGATGGCTCACGTGATGATGGGCCCACGGGACTCGAGCACGATCGAGGGGGCCACCGTCTCGCGCCAGACGCTGCGCCGGGTGTGGTCGTTCGCCCGTCCGTACCGGGGCACGCTCATCGTGTTCCTGGCCGCCATCATCGCCTCCGCGCTGCTCGGCCTGGTGCCGCCGTTCGTGATCAAGGCGATCCTCGACACCGCCATCCCCGATGGCAACCGGGCCCTCATCACCTGGCTCGCCGTCGCCGCCGTCGGCGCCGCCCTGGCCGATGGGACGCTGCAGGTCGCCCAGCGCTGGGCCAGCTCGCGCGTCGGCGAGGGCCTCATCTACGACATGCGCCGCGCCCTGTTCGCCAAGGTGCAGCGGATGCCGATCGCCTTCTTCACCCGCACGCCCACCGGCGCCCTGACGTCGCGGCTCAACAACGATGTGGTCGGGGCCCAGAACGCGGTGACGACGACGCTCGGCAGCGTCGTGAGCAACGTCGTCGTGCTGGTCACCTCGCTGCTGGCGATGATCGCCCTGGAGTGGCGCCTCACGCTGCTGGCCCTCGTCGTGCTGCCGGTGTTCGTGATCCCGGCCAAGCGCGTCGGGCGCCGGCTGCAACAGATCTCCCGCGAGCAGATGCAGCACAACGCGTCGATGAGCACCCAGATGACCGAGCGCTTCAACGTCGCCGGGGCGATGCTGGTCAAGCTCTTCGGCGACCACGCCCGCGAGGACGAGCAGTTCGAGCACGAGGCGCGTGGCGTGCGGGACGCCGGCATCCGGTCGGCGATGTACGGGCGGGTCTACTTCGTGGCGCTGGGGCTCGTGGGCGCCATCGGCGCGGCGGCGATCTACGGCGTCGGCGCCCAGCTCGTCGTGTCCGGCAACGTCTCCGCCGGCACGCTCGTCGCCCTCGCCGCCCTCGTGACCCGGGTCTACGCGCCACTGACCGGCTTGACCAACGCCCGCGTCGACCTGATGACGTCGCTCGTCAGCTTCGAGCGGGTGTTCGAGGTGCTCGACGCGCCGGAGCCGATGCCGGAGCGTCCGGGTGCCGTCGATCTCGTCGCGCCGACGCGGCAGGGTGACGTTCGACGACGTCCACTTCCGCTATCCGCCGGCCGTCGAGACCCGCATCGCCTCGCTCGAGCAGTTCCCGCCGACGGCCGACCCCGACCGCGACGTGCTCGACGGCGTCAGCCTCGACGTGCTGCCGGGCGAGACCGTCGCCGTGGTGGGCGTGTCGGGCGCCGGCAAGTCGACGCTCGCCGCCCTCGTGCCGCGGCTCTACGACGTCTCGGGCGGCACCGTGCGCATCGACGGCCACGACGTGCGCGATCTCACCTTGGCGTCGCTGCGCGCGGCCATCGGTGTCGTCGCCCAGGACCCGCACCTGTTCCACGAGACGATCGGCGACAACCTGCGCTACGCCAAGCCGGACGCCACCGACGCCGAGCTGGAGACGGCGTGCCGGGCGGCGCGCATCCTCGACACCGTCGCCGAGCTGCCCGATGGACTCGACACCGTGGTCGGCGACCGCGGCTACCGGCTGTCAGGCGGCGAGAAGCAGCGCATCGCCATCGCTCGCCTGCTGCTGAAGGACCCGGCGGTGATGATCCTCGACGAGGCCACGAGCCACCTCGACAACGACAACGAGCAGCAGGTGCAGGCGGCCCTCGATGCCGCACTGTTCGGGCGCACGGCGATCGTCATCGCCCACCGGTTGTCGACGATCCGCAACGCCGATCGCATCGTCGTGCTCGACGGTGGGCGCATCGTCGAGCTCGGCACGCACGAGGAGCTGGTCGCCCTCGACGGTCTCTACGCGGCGCAGCTCCGCGCCGGCGACGGTGCGTCGATCATCGTCGACCCCGTCGTGGGCTGACCCGCGCCCGGTCGCCGATTCCGCCAACTGTTCGCGGTGGCGGCCACTGGATGGCCGCCAGCGTGAAAAGTTGGCGGATCCGGCCAGTCCGGCGCGTCAGGTGGCGTCGACCGGCTCGGACGCCGGCTCGCCGGCTGCGGGGGCGTCGGGCGCCGCGGTGGTGGCGACGGGAGTGTCGACCGGAGCGTCGGCAGCGGGCTCGGCGTGGTCGCCGCCGAACTTGTCCTTGGCCTTGCCGACGAGCTCGCCGGCCTTCTCGGTGAGCTTCTCGGCCAGCTCCTCGACCTTCTCGGCCACGTCGCCGGCCTTCTCCTTCACGGAGTCGGGGATCTTCTCCTCGACCTTGTCGACGAGGTCACCGGTCTTGTCGGCGACGTCGCCGGCGATGTCCTTCATCTTGTCCGTGAACTTGCTCACCCAGTCCTCCTGAAATCCCTCGCCCGGCGCCGAGCGTAGTTGCTCGTCCGGCGCCGGGCCGAGGGAACGGGTCAGGCTCGGATCAGCCGCACTTCACGCCGGTGGCGTGGATGGGGCAGTAGCCGCGTGGGTTCTTGGCCAGGTACTGCTGGTGGTACGGCTCGGCGTAGAAGAAGTCGCCGAGCGGGGCGATCTCGGTCGTGATCTCGCCATACCGCGATGCCGACAGGGCCTCCTGGAACGTCGCCTTGGTGGCCTCGGCGACGCGCTGCTGCTCGTCGTCGGTGGTGTACACCACGCTGCGGTACTGGCTGCCGACGTCGTGGCCCTGGCGCAGGCCCTGCGTCGGGTCGTGGTCCTCCCAGAACTCCTTGAGCAGCTGGGCGTAGGTGACGACGGCGGGGTCGAACACGACGAGGACGACCTCGCTGTGGCCGGTGCGCCCGGAGCACACCTCTTCGTACGACGGGTTCGGGGTGTAGCCACCGGCGTAGCCGACAGCCGACGAGTAGACGCCGGGCGTCTCCCAGAACAGCTTCTCGGCGCCCCAGAAGCAGCCGAGGCCGAACACGGCGGTCTGGTAGCCCTCGGGCCACGGGCCCTGGAGGGGATGGCCGTTGACGTGGTGGGTCTCGGGCACGGGCATCGTCTGGTCGGTGCGCCCGGGGAGCGCGTCGGCCGCCGACACCATGGCGGTCTTGGTGCGGAAGAGCATGAGATCAGGATACGGCTGGCTGGTGAAGTGAGCGCCCGCTCACTCCGAGTTGTCGGTCCGTTTCGCACCCGTTGCTCGATGCCGAGGGCTTATGCGGTGCATCGCGAGCGGTTCGGCAGCGGGGCCGTCCCCGCGACGAACCGGGTTGCCGAGCGTGACAGCCCTGGGTCCTGGCCGCTCTAGTGAGACATGCGGCCGATCCGCCGGCTGGCCACGACGAGGCCGACGACCGAGAGGGCAAGCAGGACACCGAGGTGGACGAGGATCGTCCACTCCCAGCGGCCGAGGTTGAGGTCGCGCACGACGGCGACGCCGTGGTACAGCGGGCTGAGCTGGACGACCCAGCCCCATCCGCCGTAGCTCGACAGCGGGTAGAACGTCGCCGAGAACAGGAACAGCGGCAGCGTGATCGCGGCGACGTACTCGAAGTCGGCCCACGACCGCATGTACGTCGTCAGCGCCATCCCGAGGGCGCCGAACGCGGTGCTGATGAGCACGCAGACGGGCAGGGCGAGGACGATCCACGGCGAGCCGACCATCCCGAGCGCCCACATCGTCAGCAGGAACATCGTCGAGTACAGGAACCCGCGGATGACCGCCCAGCCGATCTCCCCGAGCGCCACGTCGGCCGGGACCATCGGCGTCGCCAGCACGGTGTCGTAGAGCCGGTCGTGCTTCAGCTTGTGGAACACGTTCATCGTCGTCTCGTAGATGGCGCCGTTCATCGCCGAGGCCGCCATCAGCGCCGGCGCCACGAACTCGGCGTACGGGATGGACTGGCCGGCGTACTGGACATCGCCGACGAGGCTGCCGAAGCCGACGCGGATCGACAGCAGGTAGAAGAGCGGCTCGAAGAACCCGGTGACGATGATCAGCCACGTGTGGCGGTTCACCATCAGCGAGCGCTCGATCATCCGCTGCGGCCGCCGGGCGTCGATGAGCGCGGCCGGCACGATCCGCAGACCGGTGCTCGCCTCGGTGAGCGTCACGACACTCACTCGGCCAACCGCCTGGCGAACGCCCGCCGGCACACCGCGAAGCCGACGCCCCAGAACGCCAGCAGCACGGCGACATGTACGACCCCTTCGCCGATCGACAGCGTCCCGAGGGCGGCGCCCCGGCACAGCTCGACGCCGTGGTACAGCGGCGTCACGAGGGCGACCGGCTGCAGCCATCCCGGCAGCTGCTCGATCGGGTAGAACGCGCCGGCGAACAGGAACATCGGGACGATGGCGAAGCGCTGGATCGCGGCGAACGACTGATCGGGCGCCGGACGGGTCGACGACCACGCGCTGATCGGGCCCGAGAACGCCATCCCGGTGAGCACGGCGAACGGGATCGCCGCCAGCAACCCCCACGAGCGGGTGTCGGGCACGACCGCCAGGACGACCGCCACGCCGGCGGCGGCGATGAAGCCACGGGTGGCGTGCCACAGGGCGACGCCGGCGGCGATGTCGGATGGACGCAGCGGCGTGGCGGCCATCGAGTGGAACCCCTTGTTCCACAAGAACCCGTCGAGCACGGGCCACATCGCCTCCTGGCTGACGACGATCATCGCCGTCGCCGCCATCAGTGCCGGGGCCAGGAAGGCGGCGTAGTCGACGCCGCCGAGGATCTCGGTCGACGCCGTCCCGCGGTCGATGAGGGCGCCGACGCCGACGCCCATCCCGAGCAGGTACAGCAGCGGCTGGACGATGCTGCCGACCAGGTTCGAGCGCCAGATCCGCTTGTACAGGGCGAAGCTGCCGCCCCAGACGCGGACTGCGGCCGGCGTGTAGACGAGCGCGGCGAAGGAAGCGGTTCGGCCCATCAATCGACCAGCGTCCGCCCGGTGAGGCGCAGGAACACGTCCTCCAGGCTGCTGCGGCGCACCAGCGCGCTCTCCGGCGTCGAGCCGCGGTCGTGGACCATGGCCAGCGCCTTCTCGCCGTCGTGGGCGTACACGAGGATGCGGTCGGGCAGCACCTCGACGCGGTCGCCGATCCCCTGGGCCACCGACGCGTGGTCCTCGTTGGTGCCCGCTGGGTAGCGCAGCTCGAGCACCTCACGGGTCGAGTGCTCCTCGATCAGCTGGCGCGGCGAGCCCTCGGCGACGATCCGGCCGCCGTCCATCACGACGAGGCGGTCGCACAGCTGCTCGGCCTCGTCCATGTAGTGCGTGGTGAGCACGAGCGTGACGCCCTGTTGCTTCAGCCGGTACAGGCGGTCCCACAGGACGTGGCGGGCCTGCGGGTCGAGGCCGGTCGTCGGCTCGTCGAGCAGCAGCAGGTCGGGCTCGCTCATCAACGAGCGGGCGATCGTCACCCGTCGCTTCATGCCGCCCGACAGCGACTCGACCTTGCTCGTGGCCCGCTCGGTCAGCTGGACGAAGTCGAGCAGCTCGCCGGCCCGCCGCTTGCACTCGGCGCGCGGGATGTCGAAGTAGCGGCCGTAGATGACGAGGTTCTCGAGCACGGAGAGCTCGGCGTCGAGCTGATCGGCCTGGGGCACCACGCCGAGGCGGGACCGGATCGCCTTGCCCTGCGTCGCCGGGTCGAGCCCGAACACCCGCAGCACGCCCTCGGTCGCCGGTGAGGTGCAGCCGATCATCCGCATCGTCGACGACTTGCCGGCGCCGTTCGGTCCGAGGAACCCGAACGCCTCGCCGCGGCGCACCTCGACGTCGATGCCATCGACAGCCGTGAAGTCGCCGAACCGCTTGACGAGACCGCGGGCCTCGATCAGCGGTGCGTCATCGACCATGTGGTCCGAACCTACCGGCCACCCCCGTCCGGGGCATCCGAGGGTTTCGTGCTGGTGGCCCCTGCGCGAAACCCTCCGATGCGACGAAACCCTCGGATGGGGGGCGGTGGGTCAGCGGCGGTCTTGGAGGAAGGGGAAGTGCTCGCGGGTGCTGCGGACGGTGTCGGCGGAGACGTCGGCGAGGAGCATCGACTCGCCGCCCGCGGCGGTGGCCAGCAGCTCGCCGAGCGGATCGACGATGCGGCTGTCGCCGACGTAGGCGATGCCGCCGCCCTGGCCGACCCGGTTGACGCCGACGACGTACGCCTGGTTCTCGATCGCCCGGGCCTGCAGCAGCGACGTCCACGCCACGCGGCGCTTCGGCGGGCCAGTTCGCCGGCACGAGGTACACGTCGGTGTCGGGGGCGAGCTGCCAGAACTCGTCGGCGAAGCGCAGGTCGTAGCAGACGAACAGGCTGACCCGCAGCCCCTCGACGTCGACCGTCACGAGGTCGGTCCCGGCCCGGAAGTGCTTCTCCTCGCCGCCGAACGAGAACGGGTGGATCTTGCGGTAGCGGTGCAGGGTGCCGTCTGGGCCGGCGAGCACGAAGCTGTTGTACGGGCGCTGGTCGTCGGCGGCGGCGCCGGGCGGGACCTCCGGGCACGAGCCGCCGACCCACACGCCGTGCTCGCGGGCCTGGGCGGCGAGGAACTGCGACGACGGCCCGCCCTCGGGCTCACCGATGTCGATGTCGTCGGTGACGAACCCGGTCGAGAACGTCTCGGTCAGCAGCACCAGACCGGCACCGGCGACGACGGCGGCGCCCACCTGGGGGCGAGCCGTTCGAAGTTGGCGTCGCGATCGGACCACGTGATGTCGTGTTGGATGGCGGCGATCCGCAGCGCTGCTCATGACAGTGACGCCAACCGCGTGGCCGCCTCGTCGAGCACCTCGATGCGCTTGCAACAGGCGAAGCGGACCATGTGCCGGCCGAACTCCGTGCGGGCGTAGAAGACCTGGTTCGGGATGCCGACGACGCCGCAGCGCGCCGGCAGCGTCCGGCAGAACGCCATGCCGTCGCCGTCAGGTTGCACCGGACGGATGTCGACCGTCGTGAAGTAGGTCGCTTCGGGCACGAACGTCTCGAACCCGGCGGCGCGCAGGCCGACGACGAGGTGATCCCGCTTGGCCGCGAGGTCGAGGGCGATGCCCGAGAAGTACTCGTCGGGCAGGTCGAGCCCGACGGCGATCGCCGGCTGGAACGGGGCGCCGCTCACGTAGGTGAGGAACTGCTTGGCCGTCTTGGCCGCCGTCACCATCGCCGCCGGTCCGCACATCCAGCCGATCTTCCAGCCCGTCGTGTTGAACGTCTTGCCGCCGGACGAGATCGTGAGCGTGCGCTCGCGCATCCCGGGCAGCGTGGCGATCGGGACGTGCCGGGCTCCCGGGAACACGAGGTGCTCGTAGACCTCGTCGGCGACGACCAGCAGGTCGTGCTCGATCGCCAGCGCGGCGATCTCGACCGAGCTCGGCGAGGTCGAACACCTTGCCGGTCGGGTTGTGCGGCGTGTTGAGCAGGATCATGCGCGTGCGCGGGGTGATCGCGCCGCGCAGCTCGGCGGGGTCGTAGTGGTAGCGGTGGTCGTCGCCGGGCTGCAGGAGGACGGGGATCGGGCGGGCGCCGGCGAGGGCGATGCAGGCCTGGTAGCTGTCGTACATCGGCTCGAACACGACGACCTCGTCGCCGGTGTCGAGCATGCCCGAGCAGGGCGCCGGCGAGGGCCTCGGTCGCCCCGGCGGTCACCAGGATCTCGGTGTCGGGGTCGTGCTCGAGCCCGTAGAACCGTGACTGGTGGCGGGCGATGGCCTGGCGCAGCACGGGCTCGCCGAGCGGCGGCGGGTACTGGTTGACGCCGCCGCGGATCGCCTCGACGGCGGCGTCGAGCACCTCGACCGGGCCGTCGGTGTCGGGGAAGCCCTGGCCGAGGTTGATCGACCCGGTGGCGAGCGCCAGCGAGGTCATCTCGCCGAAGATCGTCGTCCCGAAGCCCTCGAGCTTGGTGGTCAGCGGCGAGCGGCACCGTGGCGTCACAGGTCATGGTAGGCGGGGCGAGTTCACGTCGCAGTGGGTCCCGACCGCTCTGGGCGTGGGGTCCTCAGACCCCTTCGGCGACGTGGTGGACGACGCCCTGCACCTTGGCCGCGTACATCGCCCGGTCGGCGGCGCGCAGCAAGGTGTCGAGGTCGCTGCCGTGGGCCGGGAACAGGGCGGCGCCGATGCTGGCCGTCAGCTGGTACACGCCGATCGGCGGGGACGCGGCGATGGCGTTGGCGATCGTGGCCGCCCGCTCCGGGACGGCGCGCGGATCGACGATGCCCGGCATCAGCACGACGAACTCGTCGCCACCCCAACGGCCGACGAGGTCCGTCTCGCGCACCGCGTTGCGCAGCCGTTCGGCCGCCGCGACGAGCGCCCGGTCGCCGGCCTCATGGCCGACGGTGTCGTTGACGACCTTGAACTGGTCGAGGTCGATCACGAGCAGGCAGGCGGTCCCGCGATCCCGCCCGAGCCGGGCGAGGGTCTCGGTCGCCCGGCGCGTGAAGTCGTCGCGGTTGGGCAGCTGGGTGAGCGCATCGGTCGTCGCCCGGCGCTGCAGCGAGCGGTGCTCGGCGAGCATCCCGCCGAGGGCGAACAGGGCGAGCAGAGCGCCGATCGCCATCTGCGCGCCGAGCAGCCAACGCTCCGACGCGGCGAGGCGCACGGCGTGCCGCGCTCGTGGTGCGGACCGCCCATGGCCCGTCGTCGAACTCGACCATCGAGGGCGTGGCGAACATCCGCACGTCGCCGTTCGTGCGGGCGACCAGCAGCGGCTCGTCGGCGACGGGCACGAGGCGCGCGCCGATGCCGGGCGGCAGGGTCGGATCGTCGACCTCGGCCGCCACGACGAGCACGCGCGGCCGCCTGGTCGAGGGCGACGACGACGCGGCAGCGAATCAGGGACGACGATCGACGACCGGGTCGGGTTGGCCACGGGCGGCCGCCACGGCAGCGTCAGCGGAGGCCCCGGGCACGAGCCGCTCGATGTCGGACGTGCAGCGCGCGGTCGACCGATCGGTCACCGCGCACACCGACAAGCCGATGGCGGCGGCCAGCCGCTCGATGGTGGTGTCGGGGGTCGCCACGCCAGCGCGGCGGTCGACGCGCGTGACCGTCGCGTCGAGCTGTTCGGTCAGCAGGTCGGCGGTCGTCTCGAGGCGTTGGTCACGGGCGTCGCCGACGTCGGCCCGGCGACCGATCGTCGACGCCAGGCCCGTGACCAGCAGGGCGATGCCCGCGACGAGGGAGAGCACCCGCATCACGCGCATCCCCGTTCATCGGCACGTCACGACGCGATCCACAGCGGAGATCCATGACGATCGCGCGACGATGCGCCAGTGAGCGACACGGGGGGCAGCCCGCCGGCCGAGCGGCTGTCGCCGTGGGCGCCGCTGCGGCACACGGTCTTCGCCGCCCTGTTCGCCGCCCAGCTCGGGTCGAACATCGGCACGTTCTTCCAGACCGTCGCCGCGGCCTGGCTGATGGGCGACCTCACGTCGTCGGCCGACGCTCGTGGCCCTCATCCAGACGGCGAGCCTGCTGCCGTTCCTGCTGCTCGGCCTGCCCGCCGGCGCACTGGCCGACATCTTCGACCGCCGCCTGCTGCTGATCGGGACCCAGGCGTGGATGCTCCTGTGCGCCGTCCTGCTCGCCGTGCTCACGATGACCGACCACGTCACGCCGGGGACGCTGCTGGCGCTGACGTTCGCCCTCGGCATCGGCACCGCGCTCGATGGGGCCGGCGTGGCAGGCGATCCAGCCCGACCTCGTGCCGCAGCGCGAGTTCGGCCAGGCCGTCGCCCTCTCGAGCCTGACGTTCAACGCCGGGCGGGCGATCGGTCCGGCCCTCGGCGGCGCCCTCGTCGCGTCGGCCGGGGCCGGATGGGCGTTCGTCGTCAACGCCGCGTCGTTCCTCGGGGTCATCGTCGTCCTGGTGTGGTGGCGGCCCCACCGCACCAGCGTGCGGCTGTCGACGGAGTCGCTGCCCGGTGCCGTGAGGGCCGGCCTCCGCTACGGCGTCAACGCGCCGGCGCTGCGGGGGATCCTCGTGCGCACGCTCGTGTTCGCCGTCCCGGCGGCGGCCATCCAGGCGCTGCTGCCGGCCGTCGTCCGCGATGAGCTCGGGCTGGGATCGGGCGGCTACGGGATCCTGCTCGGGTGCTTCGGCATCGGTGCCGCGCTCGGCGGCGGTCGTGCGGCCGCGCCTCGACAACATGTTCTCGAGCGACCACAACGTGACCGGGTCCTCGTTGGTGATCGCCGGCGCCCTGGTGCTCGTGGGGACCATCGCCTCGCCGTGGGTGGCCGGGCCGGCGCTGTTCTTCGCCGGCGCGGCATGGACCAACGGCACGGTGACGCTGAACGTCGCCACCCAATCGGCCCTGCCGTGGTGGGTGCGCGCTCGCGGCCTCGGGCTCTACCTCGTCGTGCTGGCCGGCGGGATCGCCCTCGGCAGCGCGCTGTGGGGCGGCATCGCCGGCTGGAGCATCCCGCTCGCCCACATCCTGGCGGCGGCGGTGCTCGTGGCCGGCATCGCCACGGCCCGGCGCTGGCGCCTCGGTGCTGTGAAGGGCCTCGATCTGCGCCCGGCGAACTCGTCGGCGCCGATCGTCGTGCTCGAGCCGGACCCGAGCGCGGGCCCGGTGCTCGTGACCGTGTCGTACCGCGTGCCCGAGGAGGCCCACACCGAGTTCGTCGAGATGATGCGCAGCGTGGAGCGCGACCGCCGGCGCGGCGGGGCGACGGAGTGGGGGCTGTACCGCGACCTCGCCGACACCGACCGCTTCGTCGAGACGTTCGAGGTCGACACGTGGGGCGAGCACCTGCGCCAGCACGAGCGCCGGACCCGCACCGCGGACGTCATGCTGCAGCGGGCCCGCGAGTTCGTCGAGGGCGACGTCGAGGTCGCCCACCTCATCTCGGCCTACAGCCCGTCCGCCCTCGCCCCGGTCGAGATCCCACCAGACGAACATCCGAGTGTTGACGGTCATCCGAGTGTCGGAGGGCTGGTTTCCCCACCTTCCACACTCCGATGACCTCCAACACTCGGATGGGATCTACGGTCCGTTTTTCGAGCAGGAGGTTGGTTCATGGGGGGACGACTGGACGGCAAGGTGGCCATCGTGACCGGGGGCGCCCGCGGTCAAGGTGGCGCCGAGGCGACGCTGTTCCGCGCCGAGGGCGCCGAGGTGGTCATCACGGATGTGCTGCGTGACGAGGGTGAGCTGCTGGCCAAGGAGATCGGCGCCTCGTTCCTCGCCCACGACGTGCGCTCCGAGGAGGAGTGGGCCGAGGTCGTGCGCCAGACCGTCGACCGCCACGGCCGCATCGACGTGCTGGTCAACAACGCCGGCATCTTCCAGCGGGCCAAGCTCCTCGACACCGACCTCGAGCTGTACCGACGGATCATCGACGTCAACCAGGTCGGCGTGTTCCTCGGCATGAAGGCCGTCGCCCCGACGATGGTCGATCAGGGCTCCGGTTCGATCGTCAACATCTCCTCGGTCGCCGGCCTGCGCGGCTCGCCGGGCGGGTTCGCCTACGGGGCGTCGAAGTTCGCCGTCACCGGGATGACCAAGTCGGCGTCGCGCGAGCTCGTGCGCCACGGCATCCGCGTCAACTCGATCCACCCCGGGATGATCGAGACCGAGATGATCAACGTCGTCACCGATCACAACACCGAGCGCCACGACCGCTTCGCGGCCTCGGTGCCGATGAAGCGCCCGGCCGACCCGTCCGAGGTCGCCAAGCTGGCGCTGTTCCTCGCCTCCGACGACAGCTCCTACTGCACCGGCAGCGAGTTCGTCATCGACGGCGGCATGACGTCGGTGTAGGAGCGACCACTTTCATCCCCGCGGGGTGACGACGGCGCCGGCGGTGGCTGGTTCGCTGGCAGTGCTCATGCACCCGTTGATCGCCGTCTCGATCATCGTCGCTGCGACGGCCGTCGCGGTCACGGCGATGTTGCTGGTGCGCCGACGCGCTCCGGACGGCGGCTACTTCAACGATGGGGACCGGGCGGCCGGCGTGTTCGGGGTCCTGGCGACGGGGTTCGCCGTGCTCGTCGGCTTCGTCGTGTTCCTGGCCTTCACCAGCTACGACGCAGCGCGGTCGGGCGCCGAGGCGGAGGCCCTCGTCGTGGCCCAGCAGGTCGAGACGGCTCAGTTCTTCTCGCCAGCGATCGCCGAGGAGCTCACGGGGGAGCTGGTCTGCTACGCCCGCTCGGTGGCCGGGATCCAGTGGGCCCGCATGCAATCCGGCACGCTCGGCGAGGAAGTGAACCCGTGGGCCGTGCAGCTCTACAAGACGCTGCGCACGATCACGCCGGCCACGCCGGTGGAGCAATCGGCCTATGACACGTGGCTGGCCCAGACGACCGCACGGGAGACGGCGCGCCACGACCGCATCCACGGTGCCGTCGGGGTCATCCCGGTCCCGCTGTGGCTGGTGCTGTTCTTCAGCTCGGCGGTGATCTTCGTCTACATGCTGTTCTTCGCCGACAGCGGGGAGCGGGCGAAGGTCCAGGCGTTGCTGATCGGCTCGGTGGTCGCCGTGATCACCTCGATGCTGCTGTTGCTGAGCTACCTCGACAACCCCTTCCACGACCACATCGGCGGGCTCCGACCGGTGGCCATGGAACGGTCCCTCGAGGTCATCGACCAGGAGCTGGCGGTCGTGGATCAACAGGCGTTGCCGCCGTGTGACGACCAGGGTGTCGCGCTGTAGGCGGCCGCACCCGGACGATCACCTGACGACCGCAGCTTCTCGCTCGGCAAGCGACCTCGGCCACCCGCACCACCTAGCATCACCACGCACATGGGTGAGGTCGAGGGGGCCCTGCGCAGGTCGGTGCGCGACGAGCTGCGTCACATCGGGTCGGTCCCTGTGGCGTCCAAGCTGTACCGACCGGCACCAGGTCTCGTGCCCCGCACGTCCGTCGTCGAGCGCGTCCAGGCGCGCGACGGCGACGTCATCACCGTGACCGCGCCGGCGGGCTACGGCAAGTCCACGTTCGTCGCCGAGCTGGTTGCGGCCGATCCTCGACCGACGGCATGGGTCTCGCTGACGGCGGCCGAGAACGACCCCGCGGCGCTGCTGACCTACGTCGCCCTGGCGCTCGACGACATCGACCCGGTCGATCCGGCGTGCGTGTCGGCCCTGTGGGTGCGGACGCCGACCGTCGGCTCGCCGGCCCTGGCGCAGTTCGGCGCCATGTTCGCCGACCGCCCCCGGCCGTTCACCCTCGTCCTCGACGATGTGCACGAGCTGGTCAGCACCGACGTGATCGATGCCCTGCGCGTGCTGGTCGAGGAGCTGCCGCCCGGCTCGCGCCTCGTCCTCGGCGGGCGCCACGAGATCGCCTTGCGGCGCGGCCGGATGCGTGTGCGACGCCATCTCGTCGAGGTCGGACCAGCCGACCTGGCGTTCGACGAGCGCGAGGCGGAGAGCCTGTTCACGGCGTTCGGGGTCGACGTCGCGCCCGACGAGTTGGCGCAGGTCCTCGGACGGACCGAGGGATGGCCGGTGGCCCTGTACCTCGCGACACTCGCCCACAGCATCGGGCGCGGCCCGATGCCGGAGCTCGTCGGCGACTTCACCGGCGACCACCGCTACCTCGTCGATTACCTCAGCGAGGAGCTGTTCGACGACCTCGATCCCGACATCGCCGCCTTCCTGCTCGACGCATCGTGCCTCGATCGCATCTCAGGCCGCCTCTGCGACGAGCTCCTGGAACGCACCGGCTCGGCGAACCTGATCGAGCGGATCCGCGAGCAAAACCTGCTGGTCATCCCGCTCGACGATCGCCGCGAGTGGTACCGCTTCCACCACCTCATGACGGAGTTCCTCCGATCGGAGCTCGACCGTCGCGATCCGACGCGCCGCGACACCGTGCACCGCCGGGCCAGCGAGTGGTTCGACGCCCACGCCGACGCCGAGGGCGCGATCAGCCACGCCATCCGCAGCGGTGACCTCGAGCGAGCCGAGTCACTGGTCATCTTCTGGTTCGGCCGGGTCGCCGCCGCCGGCCTCTCGGCGGCGGTCGAACGGTGGTTGGCGCTCTTCTCGCCCGACGAGCTCGTGGCTCGCCCCGGCCTGATGGTCGCGGCGGCCCACGGCCGGTTCCGTGAGGGCGAGGGCGGCGCCGCGGTGCAGTGGCTCGACCGCGCGGTGGCCGTGCTCCCCGAGCGCCATCCGGTCGATGCCCGAGGCCCGGTGGCCCCGGTGCTGCTCGCCGTTGCCCGGGCGATCATCGCCCCGCTCTCGCCGGCCGAGATGGCGGCGGAGGCCAACTACACGTACGAGCACGCCGACTTCGGTGAGGGCCACCCGCTGGCGTGCGTGGCGCTGGGCGCCGCCGCCTTCATGTCGGGTGACGAGGCCGAGGCGGCCCGGCGGTTCCACGAGTGCATCGACGGTCCCCTCGAACGACCGCTCGTGCAGGCGTCGGCCATGGCCCACCTCGCGGTGATCGAGGTGGAGCACGGTCGATGGGATGAGGCGACGGCCCTGGCCCGCCGGGCCCGCGTGCTCCTCGGCGCCGCCGCCCGCCGCCCGCCCGGCATCCTCGTGCTCGCCACGAGCGTGCTCGCCGAGACGCACGCCGGACGAGCCGCCGAGGTGGACGACGAGCGGCGCCGGTGCTCCCAGCTGCTCGTCGACCTCGTCGGCGTCGCGCCGTGGCTCAACCTGCAGGCGCGGATCGCGCTCACGCGCGACGCGTTGCTGCGCCGGGACCGCCCCGGCGCGTGCACGTTCCTCGACGAGATCGACGCGATGCTCGCCGAGACGCCCGGGGCGGACGGTGTGGCGCGGCAGGTCGCCGCGCTGCGGCGGGAGCTGAACACGGCCCGCGACCCGACCCAGCGCTTCGGTCCGGCCGCGCTGACGACGGCCGAGCTGCGCGTCCTGCGACTGCTGCCGACGCATCTGTCCGTCGCCGAGATCGCCGATCGGTTGTACGTGTCGCGCAACACGGTGAAGTCCCAGACCATCGCCATCTACCGCAAGCTCGGCGCATCGTCGCGAAGCGAGGCGATCGACGTGGCCGTCTCCGGCGGGCTGCTGTCCGAGGTCGCGGCACGGCGGTGACGCGTTCCCCTCACGAGATGGCGCGAGCGGCAGGCCCGATGCCGAGCGTGAAGGCGGCCGTGTAGGCCTCCCCCGGCGCGACGACAGGAGCCGATCCGTCGACCAGTCCGTCGGTCCGCGACACCATCGGTTCGAGGGCGGCGAACGGGCGGCCCGCTGGCACCCAGACCTGGGCGTAGGCGTAGCCGGCATCGGCGCGCATCGTGATCGCCGACTCCTCGTCGGCCATCGTGAAGGCGCGGTCATCGTCGAGGCGGTACAGGTCGTCGAACGTGCGGAGGCCGATCGGCTCGCCCTCCGCCGGTTGTCGGTCCTCGTCGCCCGTTGGGATGCCACGCTCGTCGAGCGCCACATGCGTGCATGCCGGCATGTCGAGGCGCCACCCTGCTCGCGGCGCGCCGGGCAGCTGCAGGTAGGGGTGCCAGCCGAACGCGACGGGCACCGCGCGATCCCCGGTCGGCGTGATGGTCGTGACGACCTGCAGCTCGGCGTCGCGCGCCGTGAACGTCACGGCGATCCGGTGGGCGAAGGGGAACGCCGCAGCGTCGACGTCGATCGTGGCCGAGAACGATGCCTGGCCGCGACCGGTCGACTGCTGACCGACCCGCCAGCCGGGAGCGCCGACCAGGAGCCCGTGGATCGGGAGGCCGTTGCCGTCCGTGTGCAGGGGGAGCCCGGTGAGGTCGACGCCAACGCCCGCCGCCTCATAGGACCAGCGCGACAGGCGGTTGGCCCATGGCGCGAGCAGCGGGAGACCGAGCGTGGACCCCCGGCGGAGCGCGGCGATCCCGCCCGGAAGGGCGAGATGTTCACGACCCTTCCAGCGCAGTGACACCCCGGTCATGCCGAGGCCGGGCAGGAACGTCGCACGCAGGTCGCCCGCGGCCAGCGTGATCGCCGGCTGTCCTCGGAAGCGGCCCGTCTCGACCGAACCGGTCCGTTGAACGTGCGGGCTGGTCATCTCGAGCCTCCCTCGTGCCGGCCACCGACGAGACGATTGCAGCACGCGACGAGCCTGCCGGCATCCACTGATGCCCGTCGCCCGGGTCAGGACGACGCGGAGAAGCGGCGGCGGACCGGCCCAGCGGCGTCGGCCAGCAACTCGCTGTCGTCGAAGTAGTGCCGGAACGCCCGGATCCGCCGACCGCGGAACTCGGCGATCGACGCCCCGGTGAGATGGGCCACGGCGCCCGTCGGCTCGATCAGCACGCGGTCGTCGAGCAGCACCGGGCGCGTGAACATCGCCTCGAGCCGCCACTCGGCGATCAGCTTCTCGGCGACGGCATCGAGGCCGACGATCTCGACCGTGATGTCGCTGAGCGAGTCCTCCGGCACGCCGAGCTCGCGCTGCAGCGACCCGAGCGACGTCACCGACAGGTGCGGGCTGGTGAACTCGACGTCCGCGCTGAACAGGTCGGCGAACCGACTGGCGTCGCCCAGCATGACGGCCTCCAGGGCGGCCACGAGCACGCGCGGGCGATCCGTCGGCGCGTCGGCGACGAGCTGAGAGACGACACGCGCCGCCCCACTCGTCGTTCGCCGTGGTTGGAACAACAGACCCACACTCGACCTCCGTCGCCTTGTGGACGTCGCACCACGGACGGTACGGACGCGCGTCGAGCGGCGCATCGCCCACTGTGGGCGATGCGCACGGGCGCGGCGGCAGATCACCCGGTCTGGGCGATGTGGGCGGCGCCCGCCCGTCCGTACGGTGACCCCGGTAGGACCAGCGCCGAGCCCCGGGGAGATCCACATGGCCATGCGTCGCACCCGCATCGTTCCGTTCGACGTGGCCACCGACGGGACCGTGGACCTTCCGGAGGGGGCCACGATCATCTCGCTCGAGTTCGAGAGCGAGGGGGCCTACGGGTACGAGAACCGACCGGCCAGGGTGTGGGTCGACGTCCCCGCCTCCTGATCGACTGAGAGGAGACGGCGATGGTCGCCGAGGCCAGGGGCTCGAAGCCCAACATCATCGTGTTCATGTCCGACGACGTCGGCTGGGGTGATCTCGGCTGCTACGGCGGCGGGGAGAACCGCGGCGCGCCCGACGCCGCGCCTCGATCGGTTGGCCGCCGAGGGCCTGCAGTTCCTGTCGTTCTACGGCCAGCCGAGCTGCACGCCCGGCCGCGCCGCGGCGATGACCGGTCGGCTGCCGATCCGCAGCGGCATGACGACCGTGTCGTTCCCCGGTCAGGGCGGCGGGCTGCCGGCGGCCGAGTGGACGTTGGCCAGCGTGCTGAAGCAGGCCGGGTACCGCACCTGCCAGATCGGCAAGTGGCACCTCGGCGAGGCCGACTACTCGATGCCGACGGCGCACGGCTTCGACGAGATGTCGAACACGACGCTGTACCACCTCAACGCGTACACGTACACCGATCCGACGTTCAACCCCGACTTCCCGTTCGACGACGCCGAGACGATGAAGATGTGGGGCAACGTCATCGGCGCCGTGGAGGGCAAGGCCGGTGAGCCATGGCGCGAGGCCGAGAAGCTCGACGCGGCCACGATCCCCTTCATCGACGAGAAGTCCGTGCAGCAAGCGGTGACCTACCTCGACGCTCACGCCGCTGACGACGAGCCGTTCTTCCTCTACCTCAACACGGCCAAGATGCACCAGCCCAACCTGCCGCACCCCGACTTCGTCGGGAAGTCGATGGCGAAGAGCAAGTACGCCGACTCGCTCGTCGAGCTCGACCACCACGTCGGCGTCGTCGTCGACAAGGTCCGCCAGCTCGGCATCGAGCAGGACACGCTCATCATCTGGACGACGGACAACGGCGCGTGGCAGGACGTCTACCCCGACTGCGGCTACACCCCGTTCAAGGGCACCAAGGGCACCGACTACGAAGGCGGCAGCCGCGTGCCCGCCATCGCCTGGTGGCCGGGCACGATCGAGGCCGGGCGCCGCAACGCCGAGATCGTCGGCTCGCTCGACTTCATGGCGACGTTCGCCAACCTCGCCGGGCTCGACCTGCCGGCCGAGGACCGCGACGGTCAGCCGACCACGTTCGACAGCTGCGACCAGACCGACCTGCTCACGAATGGCGGGCCGTCGACGCGCGACCACTGGTTCTACATGACCGAGAGCGAGCTGATCCCCGGCGCCGTCCGCCTCGGCAAGTGGAAGGCGATCTGGAACATCCGGACCGGGTGGCGCGGCGCCGCGCAGTACACCAACGTCGTGCCCGAGCTGTTCGACCTGTGGCAGGACCCGGCCGAGCGCTACGACATCTTCATGACCAACTGGGCCGAGAAGACCTGGCAGGCCCCGCAGATGGGCGCCTTGGCGCTGAGCCTGCTGCCGACGTACCAGCAGTTCCCCAACCGGCCGCTGCAGTCGGCGGGGATCAGCGGCGCCGTGTTCGACATCGAGGACGCCCAGGTCCAGGAGCAGGTGCACAAGATGATGCACACGATGAGCGCCAACACGTAGCTCCGCATCCGATCGCCCGATGTGGGCGATGCACGAACGGTCGCAGGGGCGCACGATGCCGACGTCGCCGGCCGCAGCGACCGCGCACGAGGGAGGTCCCATGACGGATCGAGATGATCCGGTCCTGGCGCCGGTGTCCGATGCCGTCGTGGCGGGCGCCGCCGCCGGGCCGAGCACGAGCACCACCGACGCCGCACCACCGGACCATCCGACCAAGCGGCATCGACACTTCCCGATCCCGATCCTGCAGGGCGTGCTCCCGATCGACCGGGCGCGCCTCGCCCCCGAGATCCTCGCCGGGTTGACCCTCGCCGCGCTGGCGATCCCGGAGGTGATGGGCTACTCGAACATCGCCGGCATGCCGGTGATCACCGGCCTCTACACCCTGGTGCTGCCGCTCATGATCTTCGCCGTCCTCGGCTCCTCGCGGCACCTCGTGGTCGGCGCCGATTCCGCGACCGCGGCCGTGATGGCCGCCGGGCTCGCCGGCATGGCGACCGCCGGCTCGTCGCAGTACATCGCCCTCGCCGGCCTGCTCGCCCTCATGGCGGGGGGCTTCATGATCCTCGCCCGCCTCATCAGGCTCGGGTTCATCGCCAACTTCCTGTCGCGCACGGTGCTCATCGGGTTCCTGACCGGCGTCGGCATCCAGGTCGCGATGGGCCAGCTCGGTGGGATGCTCGGCATCACCGGGGTGAGCGGCAACACGATCCCGAAGTTCATCGACACCCTCGGCAAGCTCGGCGACACGAGCCTCGCCACGTTGGCCGTCACCGTCAGCGTGCTCGGCACGATCCTCGTGCTGAAGAAGATCTCGCCGCGGCTCCCCGGTGCGCTCTTCGCCGTCGTCGGCGCGATCATCGTCAGCGCCGCCGCCGACCTCTCCTCGCACGGCGTCTCGACCCTCGGCACGGTGCCCCGAGGGCTGCCGAGCCTCGGCTTCCCGAGCGGGCTGAGCTGGGGTGACGTCACCGAGCTGCTGCCCACGGCAGTGTCGCTGTTCGTCGTCATCCTGGCCCAGAGCGCGGCGACCTCGCGGGCGTACGCCGCCAAGTACGACGAGTCGTTCAGCGAGAACACCGACCTGGTCGGGCTCGGCCTCGCCGAGGTCGCCTCGATGTTCAGCGGCTCCTACGTCGTCAACGGCAGCCCGACCAAGACGCAGATGGTGGACAGCGCCGGCGGCCGCAGCCAGCTGGCCCAGCTGGCTGCGGGCGCCATCGTGATCGTCGTCCTGGTGTTCCTGACCGCGCCGTTGCAGTACATGCCGAACGCCGTGCTGTCCGCGATCGTGTTCCTCATCGCCATCGAGCTGATCGACATCGCCGGGATGCGGCGGGTCTTCGCCCTCCGCCGCGACGAGTTCGTGATCGCCGCGCTGACGGCGCTGGTCGTGGTCGTCGTCGGCGTCGAGCAGGGGATCATCCTGGCGATCGTGCTGTCGATCGTCGACCACCTGCGCAAGTCGTACCGGCCGAACAACGCCGTGCTGGTGCGGGCGGGCGATCGCCACCTGCACGCGGCACCGATGACACCGACCGATCGAACGGCGCCCGGCCTCGTCGTCTACGTCTTCAGTGCCGACCTCTACTACGCCAACGCCAGCCGGTTCCTCGACGACGTGGAGGCGATCCTCGCCAGCCCCGGTGCACCACCCCTGCGCTGGCTGTGCATCGACGCCGGCGCCGTCTTCGACATCGACTACACCGGCGCCGAGACGATGCGCCAGGCGCACGACGCGTGCGCCGCGCACTCCGTGCGAGCTGGTGTTCGCCGCGGTCCTCCCGCCCGTGCGCGAGGAGCTCGAGCGGGCGGGGATCGTCGATCTCGTCGGTCCCGACCACGTCTACGAGCGGGTCGGCGACGTGCTCGCCAGCTTCGATGCGGGTGCGTCGCCCACCGCCGCGCCGCCGACATGAGATGACATGAGATGAGGTTCCAGCGATGACGACGACCACGACAGCCACCGCCCCGTCACGACGGCGAGGGCAACGCCATCCGACGGCCGACGAGCGGGCGGCCGCCGGCCGCGCCGCCCGCGCCGTCGCCCCGCGTGCGTCCCTGGGTGCGTGGGAGGCGGCACCTGAGCGGGAAGATCCGGTCGCGACGTTGCAGCGCCAGGCTGAGTCGCGGGTGCCCGAGCTCGTCCCGATCCGCTACGGCCGGATGGTCGCGTCGCCGTTCACGTTCTTCCGCGGCGGCGCGGCGATCATGGCTGCCGACCTCGCCGACTCTCCGCGCACCGGGCTTGCGGTCCAGCTGTGCGGTGACGCCCACCTGTCCAACTTCGGCGCCTTCGCGTCCGCCGACCGTCGCCTGGTGTTCAGCATCAACGACTTCGACGAGACGCTCCCCGGTCCGTTCGAGTGGGACGTCAAGCGGCTCGTCGCCAGCTTCGCCGTCGCCGCGCGACAGCAGGGCTTCAGCGCCCAGAAGCGGCGCGCCATCGTCATGGCGGCGGCCGGCGCCTACCGGCGGGCGATGCGGTCGTTCGCCGGGATGAGCTCGTTGGAGGTCTGGTACACCCGCCTCGACGTCGACGACATCGCCCGCCGCTTCGGCGCCGACGCCCGCGCCAAGCAGACGATCCGGCGCGACACGGCCAAGGCGACGTCGAAGAACAGCTTGAAGGCGTCGACCAAGCTCACCCGCGTCGTCGACGGAACACCCCAGTTCATCAGCGATCCACCGGTGCTGTCACGCCTCGAGGAGCTCGTCGGAGCGGAGGAAGCGACCCGCTTCAAGGCCACGGCCGAGACGTTGGTGCGGTCCTACAAGGCGTCGCTCCCGAACGACCGCCGGGTGCTCATCGAGCGGTATCGGTTCGTCGACATCGCCCGCAAGGTCGTCGGCGTCGGCAGCGTCGGGACGCGCGCCGTGGGTCGTGCTGCTGCTCGGCCGCGATCACGACGACCCGCTGCTGATGCAGGTCAAGGAGGCCCAGGCCTCGGTCCTCGAGCCGTACCTCGGCGCCGGCCGGTACAAGAACCACGGGCAGCGGGTCGTCGAGGGCCAGCGTCTGATGCAGGCGTCGAGCGACATCCTGCTCGGCTGGGAGCGGGCAACCGGGTTCGACGGCACGTCGCCGCGACTTCTACATCCGTCAGCTCTGGGACCGCAAGGGTTCCGCCGAGGTCGAGCTGATGCGCGCGCGGGGGATGACGGTCTACGCCAACCTCTGCGGCTGGACCCTCGCCCGCGCCCACGCCCGCTCGGGCGACGTCGTGGCCATCGCGTCGTACGTCGGCGGCTCCGACACGTTCGACGGTGCTTTGGCCGACTTCGCCGAGACCTACGCCGACCAGAACGAGCGCGACCACGCGGCACTGCAACAGGCGATCGCCGATGGGACGGTGGCCGCGACGCTCGGCGTCTGACCCTCGTCTTGGTCAATCGCCGCCGGTGGGCCGCGAGCCGAGCGTGACGGTCGCGGTCTTCGTCTTCCCGTCCCGGGTGTAGGTCACCGTGACCTTGTCGCCGGGCTGGTGGCCGTTGATCGCCGATGCCAGGTCGTCGGGGCTCGTGATGGCCGTGCTGTCGACCTTGGTGATCACGTCACCGACTTGCAGGCCGGCCTTGTCGGCCGACGATCCACTGGTCACCTCGTGCACGCCGGCGCCACCCGACTGCACCGGCTCCGTCGAGACGCCGAGCAGGGCGTGGGCCGGGACCTTGCCGCTCTGCAGCTGGTCGATCAGCGCCTTGGCCGGGTTGATGGCGATGGCGAAGCCGATGTTCTGGGCCGAGCCGGCGATCGCCGTGTTGATGCCGACCACCTGACCCTGCATGTTCAACAGCGGCCCGCCCGAGTTGCCGGGGTTGATCGCGGTGTCGGTCTGCAACAGGTTCGACAGGTGGGTGCCGTTGGGCTCGTCGAGGGATCGTCCGGTGGCCGACACGATGCCCGTCGTCACGGTCGGCCCACCGGACAGGTCGAGGGCGTTGCCGATGGCAACGACCTGGTCGCCGATCTGCAGCGCGTCGGAGTTGCCGAGCGGCAGCGCCGTGAGGTCGGAGCGGTCGACCTTGAGCACGGCCAGGTCGCCGTTGGTGTCGGCGGCGACGACCGTGGCGGCGACGTCCTTGCCGTCGCCGAAGTGCACCGTGATGTCGGTCGCCCCGTCGACGACGTGGTCGTTGGTGACGATGTAGCCGTCGGTGCTCAGCACGAAGCCGGTGCCGGCGGCCTGGCCGGACTCCGTCCGCCCGAAGATGTCGGTCTGCGAGATCGAGTCGTGGATGGCGACGATCGACGGCGAGGCCTGCTGCACGAGCGCCGAGATGGCGTTCGACGGCGTCGCCGTCGCGGGCGTGCCGGCCGGCGTCGGTGACGCCGCTGGGGCGATCGTCACCGGCGCCGGCGCAGCGGTGCCTCCGTCGTCGTGCACGGCGACGGCGACGATGCCGCCGGCCACGAGCGCGCCGACGAGGGCGCCGACCGCGACGCCGCCGAGGAACCGACCGCGGGGAGAAGGCGACGGCCGGTCACTCGGCGACGGCGGACCGCTCCACGGACCACGCGGCGGCGCTGGCGGCCGGGCGGTGGGTGGAGCGGTCGGCGGCGCCGTGGGTGGGAACACGGCGCCGCCGGGACCTGGAGGACGGGGAAGCTGGGACGACGGCGGATGATCGGTCGACGTGCTCACGCCCGCACCTCTTGGCGCATGAACGTCATGTACGCCGCGGCGAACAGGACGATCGTCGCGGCGACGAGCACGACGACCTGCCACCACGCCAGCAGCAGGCTCTGATCGAGCGGGAGGCTGGTCGGCAGGGCCGCGGTGTCGCTCGTGTCGACGACGATGCCGGTCGACTGCCGCGACGGGTTCAGCAGGACGCCGGTCGCGTCCTTGTAGAGCTGGTCGGGCGAGAACCGCCGCACGTTCAGGTCCGTGCGAGCGTTGGCGAGCACCTCCTCGGTGGTCGAGTCGGCGTCCACCTTGTGCGCCGAGTCGGCGATCATGCTGGCGATCAGGCCGATGAACAGCGTCAGGACGAGCCAGATCGCGATCGCCGCCAACGCCGCCGTCGCCGCTCGCCGGCAGACCACCGACAGCAGCAGCGACAGGGCCAGCCAGAGGGCGATGTAGACGAGCGTGACGACGTAGAAGGCGAAGATCCGGGTGACGTCGCCGAGCGTCGGGCCCATGCCGAGGCGCAGCGCGCCGTAGCCGGCCACCATCGCCACGAGGCAGGCGAGGGCGAGGGCGATGGCGCCCAGGCCGGCGACGAACTTGCCGTTGATGATCTCGTCGCGATGGATGGGCTGTGAGACGAGGCGGGGCAGCGTGCGCTGCGCCCGTTCCCCGTTGATCGCGTCGAACCCGAACGCGATGCCGAGCAGCGGACCGAGGATCCCGATGAACTCGTGGAACGCCGGGACGCTCTGGGGCGACAGCGTGAAGAGGTACAGGAAGATCGACGGCGTCTGCGACGCCGCGTCGGCGGCGTCCCTGATCGGCCCGCTCGCCGACTGCACCGAGGCCAGCCCGGCGAGCACGACGAGGATCACCAGGATCACGAAGCGCACCGAGCGGACGTGATCACCGAACTCCTTGCGGGCGACGATCCGCCACCCGCCGCGGTAGCGCCGGCGATCCATCCGCGGCGGGGCGTCGGTGGTCGTCGAGCCGACCGTCGCGGCCGTCACGACCGCACCTCGAGCGGCGGGCCGGTCACCGGGCCCGAGGCCTCCTCGTCGGTGCGGAACCAGCGGTGGTAGATGGCGTCGAGGTCGGCGCCCTCGCGGGCGAGGTGGCTGAGGCTCCCGCCGGCTTCGAACACACGGCGCTGCACGTCGTCTCGCACGTCGTGGGAGGCGGTGACCTGCCACCGCCCCTCGCGTCGCGTCAGCCCGGCGACACCGGGGACGGCAGCCAGCAGCCGCTCGGCGTCGGGCACACCGGTGACGCCGACGGTGAAGATCCAGCGATCGGTGAGCTCACCGGCCAGCTCGTCGATCGTGCCGGCTGCGACCAGCCGTCCGGCGACGAACACGCCGATGCGATCGCAGACCTGCTCGACCTGGTGGAGCAGGTGCGACGACAGCAACACGGTCACGCCCTGGTCGGAGCGCAGCCGCTCGACGAGCAGCAGCAGCTCGCGCACGCCCTCGGGATCGATGTTCACCGTGGGCTCGTCGAGGATCAGGATCGACGGGTCCTTCACGAGGGCGTCGGCCAGCCCGAGCCGCTGGCGCATGCCTCGCGAGAACGTCCCGACCTTGCGGTCGGCATCGGCCTGCAGGCCGACCTCGTCGAGGAGGGCGTCGATGCGGTCGGCGGCGACGCCCTTCGGCAGCCGGTTGAGCTCGGCGGTGTAGCGCAGGTTCTGGCGGGCCGTCATGTCCTCGTAGAAGCCGACCTCGTCGGGCAGGTACCCGACGCGCGACTTCACGACGAGCGGATCGCGAGTCGGGATCACGCCGTCGACGCGCGCCGTCCCGGCCGTCGGCTCGGTGAGCCCGAGGAGCATCAGGATGGTCGTCGTCTTGCCCGCCCCGTTCGGGCCGAGCAGGCCGAAGACCTCGCCTCGTGTGATCGCCAGGTCGAGGTTGTCGACCGCCGTCTTGTCGCCGTAGCGCTTGGTCAGCTTCTTGGTCTGGATGACGACGTCACCGGCCGGCGCGCCGACGTCTCCTGATCGAGTCATCGTCGGCCGAACCTGACGAACACCCCGGCGAGGGCGAGGAAGGCCACGACGATGACGGCGATGGCGATGAACCCCAGCGTCCGCGAGCCCTGCACGGTGTAGCGCAGGTCGACGTTCGACGACTCGCTGCCGGCGCTGGAGCGCACGGTCAGCGTGTAGTCGCCGGCCACTGCGTCCTTGGCCGGCTTGATGATGGCCGTGACCTGCGCCGTCTCGTTCGGCTGCACCGCGGGGAGCGTCTTCGGGTCGAACGACACGTCCCAGCCGGTCGGCGCGGTCCCGGCGAGCTGCACGTTGGACAGCGCCGACGTCCCGGTGTTGGACACGATCATCGGCACCCGCTTCTCGGCGTTGGCCGTGCCCGACGTGTTCAGCTTCTGGTCGGCCGTCTGCAGCGCCAGCTTCGGGGAGCCGCTCACCTCCGCCGTCAGCTCGATCTTGCCCGTCGCCCCGTTGGCCGCCGCCACGCCGACGTCGATCGGGTACTTGCCCTCGGCCGTGCCGGTCGGCGGGGTGGCGTCGACCTTGACGGTGCTGTTGCCACCCGCATCGATCGTGATCGTCTGGGCGTTGGCCTGGGCGCTCGGCGACGCCGTCACCGTCCAACCCTGCGGGCCCGTCGGGTCGAACGTGAACGTCTGCTGCTCGGGCGTGTTGTTGGTGACGGTGAGGTTGTAGCTGAACGCCGTCGCCGGCTCGCCCTTCAGCGACGGGAAGTCGGCCGTGATCTGGATGCCGCTGTCGACCTCCTGGGCGACGTCGAGCGTGACGGCGACGGTCGACGTGTTGGTGCCGTCGGTCCCCGTGACGGAGATCGGATACGTCCCGGCAGCCGCCTGCGCCGGCACGTCGATCTCCAGCTGGGCCTTGGCCGGTGTGGCCGCCGTGGCGGTGACGGCCTTGACGACGAACCCGCCGCCACGCAGCGTCGCCTTCCATCCGTCCGGCACGCCGTCGAGCGCGATGTCGACCGCCTCGGTCGACGTCGTCGCCACGTTGATGTCGAGCTTGACGGTCGACCCGGCCTCGGTCTCGATCGCCGGATACGGCGTCGACACGGTGAGCGGGCCGTCGGCGTGGGCGAACGAGGGGCCGATGAGCGCGCCCCCGAGGACCGCCGTGCCGGCGGCGGCGAGCAACGTCAAGGATCGGCGGGTGGTCATGCGCGGTGTTCTCCCTGCGGGTCGCCTGAGGTGGCCCTCCTGCCGATGGAGCGTGCGCCGACGGCGATGAGGGACGGATCAGGGGCAGGTGTGCGCCAGGTGAACGGGCGCCGGCGCTCAGGCCGGGACCGGGAGCGACAGCCGGAACGTCGTCGGGGCCACCTCGAGCAGGCGCAACTGGCCGCCCTCGGACTCGGCCAACGTGCGGGCCAGGCGCAGCCCGATGCCGTGCCCGGTGTCGGCGCGATCCTCCGAGAAGGGGTCGGCGCGGGGGTCGGACGGGCCGTCGTCGCCGACATCGATCTCGATGGCCGGCCCCGTGCGCCGGACGTTCACGACCACCGGACCGCACCCGTGCACGAGCGCGTTCTCGAGCAGCACGTCGAGGATGTGCCCGACGGCGGCGGCGTCGACCTCGCCGGGCTGCGTGGCGGCGCGCACGCTGATGTCGCGCCCGGCCGCGGCGTAGCTCGGTCGCCACCGCTCGGCGTGCTCGCGCACGAGCGCGCCGACGTCGCACCACGCTGGTGTGCGCTCGTCGTGGCGGGCCAGCGCCAGCATGCTCTCGATGGTCGACTCGAGACGGTCGAGGGCGCGCAGGCTCTCGTGCAGCACGACGGTGCTGTCGGAGCGCGGCGCGTCGAGCTCGGCCTCGATCGCCACGCGCATCGCGGCGACCGGCGTGCGCAGTTGGTGCGACACGTGCGACGAGAACGAGCGCTCCCGGCGCAGCAGCTCGCGGATGCGGTCGCCGGCGTCGGTGAGCGCCGTGCCGAGCTCGTCGAGCTCGCTGATCCCGGTCTTGGCCGGCGGCGGACCGGCATCGTCACGACCGATCGTCGACGCCCACTTGCGCAGCCGCTCGACGGGCCGGCTCAGGCGACGCGCCAGGAGGGCCCCGATCACCCCGGCGACGGCGATGATCGCCACACCGGCGAGGCCGAGCAAAAGCACGCTGCTGCGCACCCGATCGTCGCTCTCGGATCGTGGCTCGCTCACCCGGACGGCGCCGACGACCTCGGCGTCGCGGTGCAGCGGCGCGGCGGCGACGAGCTCGTCGCCCACGTAAGCCTCGTCCGGTAGGCCGTCGAACGCCGACCTCACCAGCTCGTCGGCGACCGGCGGGCCGCTGCCGCCGGTGCGCTCCCCGCTGTTGTCGTAGACGCCGAAGCCGTGGCCCCGCTGGAGCACCCCGTCAAGGGACGGGGTGCTCGACTGCTCGAAGCGAGTGGCCACGATGCTGGCTTCGCGCTGCAGCTCGAGCAGGTCGCGCCGCTGGATGCCGTTGCGGACAGCAAGCGCCGCCGGGACCAGGAAGGCCAGGACGGCGAACGTCGTCACGAGCAGGATCGTGACGAGGATCCGCCGCCGCACCGGTCAGCCCTCCCCCGCTGCGACGCGCTCGACCTCACCGTCGAGGCGGTAGCCGACGCCGCGGATCGTGGCGATGCGGCTGGGGCCACCCGGCTGCTCACCGAGCTTGCGCCGCAGGGCGTTGATGTGCACGTCGAGCGTCTTCGTCGAGCCCCACCAGTTCTCGTCCCACACGTCGTCGATCAGCTGCTCGCGGGTGACGACGACCCCGGCGTCGAGCGCCAGGCGGGCCAGCACGTCGAACTCCTTGGGCCGCAGGGCGACCTCATCGGCACCGATGTGGACCCGTCGTGAGGCCCGGTCGATCCGCACGTCGCCGATGACGACCTCGCGATCGCGGCGCCCGCCGTTGGCCGCTCGCGACGCCGACGAGCGCAGCTGGGCCGCCACCCGCGCCAGCAGCTCGGCCAGCCGGAACGGCTTGACGACGTAGTCGACGGCGCCCATCTCCAGCCCGAGCACGACGTCGGCCTCCTCGCGACGCGCCGTCAGCACGATGACGGGGACCTCGGCGTGCTGGCGCACGAGCACCTCGCACACCTCCTCACCGTCGCCGTCGGGGAGGCCGAGGTCGAGCAGCACGAGATCGGGCACGTGGGCGGCGATCGATTCGATCGCCCCGGCGACCGTTGGCGTCGACGTCGCGTCGTAGCCCTTCGAGCGCAGGGCCCGCACCAAGCTGGAGGCGATCAGCTCGTCGTCCTCCACCACCAGCACGGCCGCGGTCACGCGGGCAACGCTAACGGTGCGTGGCGGGAGCGCGCCGACGGGCCAGCCAGCCGTCGAGGGCGTGGGCACCGAACGCCAGGGCGAAGAAGACGACGGCCACCATCGCCATGTTCAGGATGGCACGCGGGTAGCCGTGGTCGACGGCGTTCATGAACCCGTACGGGTAGAAGTGCGTGCCGACGTCGTTCTCGATGATGGCGCCGCGGATCATCGAGAACAGGCCGTACGCCGCCACGTACGCCGTGGTCCACCACACCACGGTCACGCTCGTGAGACGGCGGGGGCCGAACAGCAGCCAGCCGCCCACGCCGAGGATCGGCGACAGGGTGTGGAGCAGGAAGTCGGAGAGGGCGTTCAGCCCGGTGAGGTCCTGGAGGTCGCGGAGCACCGCTTGGAACACGACGAACGTGAGGGCGATGCCGACGACGCCGATCAGCCGCAGCACGCGGAACCACGTCGCCGAGCTGGCCATCCCGACGGCCAGCAGCAGGCACGTCAGGGCGAGGATCAGGTTGGACTGGATCGTGAAGTAGGAGAAGACGTTGAGCCTGGCGGCGGCGCCGGTGAAGAAGGCCTCGTCGGATTCGCCGGCCTTGGCCACCGAGATCACGACGCCGACGACGACCACGACGACGTTCAGCGCGAACACGGCGCGGCCGATCCGGCTCACCTCCATGGCAGCGGAAGCTACTGCCCGGGCCGGCGCACGCCCGGGGATGTCAGCGGGCGCGGTCGTGGCCGGCCGGCAGCATGAACAGCACGAGCGTCGATGCCGCGGTGAGCACCATCGCCATGGTGATGCCGGCGGCGTAGGAGACGTGGTCGATGACGGAGCCGACGATCGGCGGCCCGACGAGCCCACCGATCGCGGCGGACGTGTACAGCGCGCCGAGGATGGCGCCCAGCCCGACGGTGCCGAACAGCCCGGCAGCGACGGCGGGGGCCAGGGCGATGAAGCCGCCATAGGCGATCCCCATCACGATCGTGAACGCAACGAGTCGCCCATAGCTGTCGCCGGCGGTGAGCCAGATCAGGAAGCTGGCGGCCATGATCGCGAAGCTCAGCTGCATCAGGCGGGTGGCGCCGAGGCGCGCGCCGAGCGCCCCCAGGCCCAGGCGTCCGGCCACGCTGCTGGCGCCGATGATGCTGACGAGCGCGGTCGCCGCGCCGCTGTCGATGCCGTGGTCGGTGGCGTAGTCCTTGATGAACACGAACGGCACGAACAGCGCCGCCGAGATCAACGCCGTCGCGACGTACATGATCACGAAGCCGCGGTGACGGATGATCTGGCGCAGCGGCACCGGTTCCTGGACGACGGTGACGGGCGGGCGCCACGCGCCGAGGCTGGCGATCACCAGCAGCCCGGCGCCGACGATGCCGAGCACGACGTAGGCCGTGCGCCAGCCGTAGGCGTCGATGAGCCGATTGGAGATCGGCGCCACGACGAGCGTGCCGACGCCGATCCCGGCCACCGCGACGCCGAGGGCGGCGGTGCGCCGGCGCAGGAACCACGCGCCGACGGTGGCGACCATCGGGACGTACGCACACGCGACGGCGACCCCGACACCGATGCCGTAGGTGGCGTAGCCGAGCCAGATCGAGTGCACCCGCGACGTCAGCAGCAGGCCGACGCCGAGCACGGCGGCGGCCACCAGCATCACCGGGCGGGGGCCGATGCGATCGGCGATCCGGCCCGAGAACAAGCCGAGCCCGAAGTAGAACGCGGTGGTGATCGAGAACATCAGCGCCGTGGCGCCCTTGCCGGTGCCGAAGTCCTCGGCCATCGAGTCGAAGAACGCGCCGAAGCTGTAGACGATGCCGTAGACGGTGAACATCGACAGGAACGCGGCGGCGACCACGATCCATCCCCGGGCCGAGTCCAGCCCGTGCTCGCGCCGGGAGTCGGCCGCCACCCCCTGGGCGAGCTCCACGAGCGGCGAGCTTGCCAGATCGCCGGCGGGCGGTGTGCCAACCGAGCGCCTGCCGTACGCGCTGAGCATGACACCCACTGGGTCCTGGCCGCTCTGAGCGTCACGGCTGCCGTCAGCTCACGCCTGCCCTGAGAGAATGCGCTGGTGCAACTGGGGCTCTTCAACATCAACATGGGCAAGCAGTGCGACCCGAGTCGGCTGACCGTCGCGGCGCAGGCCGCCGAGGAGGCGGGGTTCGAGTCGCTGTGGGCGGGTGAGCACGTCGTGCTGCCCGACCCGCAGGTCCCGCCGTCGCCGATGGCGCCACAGGACCCGGCCATCGATCCGTTCATCGGGCTGACCTACGCCGCCGCAGTGACCGAGCGGATCCGCCTGGCCACCGGGATCGTGATCATGCCGCAGCGCAACCCGGTGGTCCTCGCCAAGCAGATCGCCTCGCTCGACGTCTTGAGCGGCGGGCGCTTCACGCTCGGCATCGGCGTCGGCTACCTCGAGCCGGAGTTCAACGCGATCGGGGCCAACTACCCGGATCGGGGTGCCGTCACCGACGAGTTCGTCGAAGCCATGCAGGCCCTCTGGTACCAGGCGCAGCCCGAGTACCACGGCGCCCACGTCGAGTTCGCCGGCGTCGACGCCTACCCACGGCCGGTGCAGCAGCCGGTCCCGATCGTGGTCGGCGGGCACACCGCGGCGGCCTACCGACGGTCCGTGGCGCGGGGCCACGGCTGGTACGGGTTCTCGATGACGCCCGAGTCGGCGGCGGCGTCCGTCGACGGGCTGCGCAAGGCGGCCGACGAGGTCGATCGGCCCGCCGCGCTCGGCGACCTCGAGCTCACCATCACGCCACGGGGCCGGCTGACGCCCGAGACCGCGGCGGCGTTCGCCGAGCTCGGCGTCGATCGCCTGGTGATCATCCCCAACCCCAAGGACGACGACGTCCGCCCGAGCATCGACGCGGCGCTCGCCGCCGTCGGGTCGTGACGATGGCCGGCGTCGAGCGCACGTTCGTCGGGCTGCCGTCCCCGGTCGTCGGGCGGGCCGGCGCCGGCGGGCACCCGTGCCAGGGCCTCTGGCACACGCCATCGGACGACCCACACCCGACGACCGCCTTCATCGCCACGCACTACAACGTCGACTTCTCCGAGCACTACCTCGCCGACTTCATGGCCCGGCGGGGCTACGGCTTCCTCGGGTGGAACACCCGCTTCCGCGGCGCCGAGGCGTACTTCGTGCTCGACCACGCCCTCGCCGACATCGCCGTCGGCGTGCGGTTCCTGCGCGAGCAGGGCGTCGAGCGCATCGTGCTGCTCGGCAACTCCGGCGGCGGCTCGCTGATGGGGGCGTACCACTCGCAATCGGTGGAGCCGAACATCCGCCCGGCCCGTGGCCGCACCGTCATCCCCGAGGCGATGGAGCTGCCGCAGTGCGATCTCTACGTGTCGGTGGCATCGCACCCCGGTCGGCCCGAGGTGATCACCGACTGGCTCGACGCGTCGGTGATCGACGAGTTCGAGCCGACGTCGCGTGATCCCTCGCTCGACCCGTTCGATCCCGGCCCGCCCTACGACGCCGAGTTCGTCACCCGCTACCGCGCCGCGGCAGCGCGACCGCAACGCCCGCATCACCGCGTGGTGCCATGCCGAGCTCGACCGGCTGGAGGCCGTCGACATCGGCGACCGCCTGTTCACGATGACGCGGACGTGGGCCGACCTGCGGATGATGGACGGCGCGCTGGACCCGTCGGAGCGCAAGACGCCGTGGTGCTACGGCGGCGACCCGCGCAAGGCCAACGCCGGCGTGTTCGGGCTCGGCGTGCTGTCGACGTGCCGCAGCTGGCTGAACATGTGGAGCCTCACCGACTCCGACTGCCGGGGCGGCCCGCACCTCGCCCGCCTGCACCTGCCGGCGCTCGTCGTGAACGCGTCGGGCGACGCCGGCGTCTTCCCGTCGCAGGCCCAGGAGCTGTTCGACGCCATCGCGTCCACGGACAAGCAGCTCGTGCACCTCCCCGGCGACCACTACTTCCTCGAGCCGGCGAACGCCCGCGACGACGTCGCCGACCTCATCGCCGCCTGGGTGACCGACCACTGACATCCCGGGCCTCCCATCCGAGGGTTTCGTTGCATCCGAGGGTTTCGTGCGGGGGCCACCCGCACGAAACCCTCGAATGGGATGGGCGGTTCAGGCGGCGCGGTACGGTCCGCGGGATGAGCGAGCACCTGGACGTCGCGGAGCGCCTCTTCAAGGCCATCGAGGCGGCCGACATCGACACCGTCAAGGAGATCTACGCGCCGGACGCCGAGATCTGGCACAACACCGACGGCCTCACGCAGTCACGCGACGACAACGTCCGCACGCTGACCTGGGTCACCAAGAACCTGCAGGGCATGGCCTACACCGAGGTCCGCCGCTCGGCCACCGACGAGGGGTTCGTGCAGCAGCACGTCCTCGTGGCCACCAACCGGGCCGGCCAGCGCGTCGAGGTGCCAGCGTGCATCGTCGTGCGCATCGCCGACGGCCACATCACCCACCTCGACGAGTACATCGACTCCGCCAACGTCACCCAGATCATGGCGACCTGACCGTTTTCGCCAACTCTTTGCCAGAACGGCCATCCTGTGGCCGTCTGGGCAAACAGTTGGCGGATCCGGCCGGATCCGGTCAGCTGGCGCGCTGCTCGAAGGTGGCGCGGGTCGGGGGCATGCCGCTGGCGCCGGTGGACGTCGGCACGACGCCGAGGACCTGGTGGATGGCGATCTCGTTGTCGGCGAACGCCATCGCCGAGGCGGCCATGTACAACCGCCACACCCGCGCCCGCTCGGTGCCGACGAGCGCGACGGCGTCGTCCCATGCGCCCTCCAGGTTGGCGACCCACGCCCGCAACGTGCGGTCGTAGTGCTCGCGCAGCGACTCGACGTCGCGGATCTCGAAGCCGGCGCGCTGCATCGACAGCACGCTCTCCCCGACGTCGATCAGCTCACCGTCCGGGAACACGTAGCGCCCGATGAACGACGACTTCCCGAGCTTCGACCCGCCGACCTTGCTGATGGCGTGGTTCAGCAGGCGACCGGCCGGCCGCAGGGCGCCGCGCAGCAGCCCGTAGTAGCGGTCGAGGTTGCTGTGGCCGACGTGCTCGGACATCCCGATCGAGGAGATCGCGTCGTACTCCTGACCGCCGATGTCGCGGTAGTCCTGCAGGCGGATCTCGACCCGATCGGCGACACCGGCCTCGGCGACGCGCTCGGCGAGCCCGCGCCGCCTGGGCCTCGCTGATGGTGATCCCGACGGCGCTGACGTCGTAGTGGCTGGCGGCGTGGATGACCATCGAGCCCCAGCCACACCCGACGTCGAGGAGCCGTCCCCCGACCATCGCGTCGAGCCCGAGCTTGCGGCAGATGAGGTCGTGCTTCAACGCCTGCGCCGTCGTCAGATCGGTCGTGTCGTCGACGAAGCGGGCGCACGAGTACGTCATCGCCGGGCCGAGCACGAGGCGGTAGAAGTCGTTGCCGACGTCGTAGTGGTGCTGGATCGCGGCGGCGTCGCGGCGCGCCGAGTGGCGACCGCCGTGGAGCTTGGCCTCGAGCGCCGGCGGCGGCAGCGGCCGGCCGAGCACACCGAGGCGACGCGCCGCCTTGATCGCCGTCGGCACTTGCCCGACCGCCGACCGGAGATCCTCGGGCAACGCAGCCCGCAGCGCTGCCGACATCTCGAAGATGTCGCCATCGGTGTCCAGCTCGCCCGTGATGTAGGCCCGGGCCAGGCCGAGCTGGTTCGGACTCCACAGCAGCCGGCGGAAGGCGGCCGGCGATCGCAGCTGCAACGTGCCGACGCTCTCGGCCGGCCCGAGCGAGCTGCCGTCCCAGAACTCCATCCGCACCGGTGGCGGGTCGCCCAGCAGCGCGCGCACGATCGGCGCCAGCGTCTCGGCGACGGGCGGCGCGTCCGCCGCCATGCTCACGTTCGGTACCGCAGTGATGGCCACGGTCTCTCTCCCCTCGCTTGCCCGCCTCAGCTTGTCACGACGGACCGCGCCGGGTCACTGACCCAGCCCGACCACGACGGTGGGTACATCGCCGAACCGGCGGCGAGCCCGGCGACCTCCAGTGCGATCAGTTCGTGGGCGGCCGTCACGCCGCTCCCGCAGTAGGCGACGACGGGTGGACCTGCGGCGCGGACTCCGACGGCCTCGAACCGGGCGCGCAGCTCGGCCGGCGCCAGGAACGTCCCGTCCGGGGCGAGGTTGCCGGCCGTCGGGACGTTGCGCGCGCCCGGGATGTGTCCGGCGACCGGATCGACGGGCTCGGTCTCGCCGCGATAGCGCTCGGCGGCGCGGGCGTCGATGAGCACGGCGTCCAGTCCCGCGGCGATCTCGTCGGCGGTGACGGTGCGCATCGCACCCGGCCGCGCCACGAGCGGCGTCGCACTCGGCGTGGCCGGTGCGTCCGGCCCGCTGGCGACCTCGAAGCCGGCTGCCCGCCATGCGCCCAACCCACCGTCGAGGACGCGCACGTCCTCGTGGCCGATCCAGCGCAGCAGCCACCACAGGCGCGCCGCGCTGAGGCCGCCGTTGTCGTCGTACGCCACCACGGCCGTGCCCGGCCCGACGCCCCACCCCGTGGCCGTCGCCGCGAAGGCATCCGGATCGGGCAGCGGGTGACGGCCGAGGCCGGGGCCGTGCGGTCCCGACAGCTCGGTCTCGAGATCGACGTAGCGGGAGCCGGGGATGTGGGCTGCTTCGTGGTCGCCGACGGGATCGACGATGCCGAGGCCGCCGCGCACGGCGAGCACGACCGGCGCCGCGGCGCCATCGAGCTGCTCCCGCAACGCCCTCGCGGTGATCAGCGGCTCGCCCACCGGTGCGACCCTATTCGCCGGCGACGGGGAGCGCGCTGGGCGCCGCTCGGGCGCTGTCGAACGCGTCCCACAGCTCGGCGTAGCGGCCGCCGGCGGCGACGAGCTCGTCGTGGCTGCCGTCCTCGACGAGGCGCCCCTCCTCGACCACCACGATGCGCGTTGCGCTGCGTGCCGTCTGCAGCCGGTGGGCGATCAGCAGCGTCGTGCGACCCTGCGACGCCAGGTTCATCGCCCGCTGCACCTCGGCCTCGGTGGCCAGATCGAGGTTCGACGTGGCCTCGTCGAGGATCAGGATCACGGGGTCGACGAGCTCGGCGCGCGCCAGGCACAGCAGCTGGCGCTGGCCGGCCGACAGCGAGCGGCCGGTCTCCGACACCGCGGTGTGGTAGCCGTCGGCCAGCCCGCGGCACGAGGTCGTGGGCCCCGACAGCCCGGGCCGCCCGCTCGATCTCGAGGTCGGTTGCGTCCGGGCGCCCGTAGGCGATGTTCGAGCGGATCGTGCCCGAGAACAGGAACGGCTCCTGCGGCACGTACCCGAGGCGGCGGCGGTAGCCGTGGAGGCCGACGTCGCGCAGGTCGTGGCCGTCGACGAGCACGCGTCCGGCGGTCGGGTCGTAGAAGCGGGCGACGAGCTTGACGAACGTCGACTTGCCGGCGCCGGTCGTGCCGACGAGCGCGACGCGCTGGCCGGCGGAGATGCGCAGGTCGACACCGCGCAGCGCCTCGGGGGCGTCGGACGAGTAGGCGAAGCGGACGCCTTCCAGGGCGACGTCACCGACCCACGTCGGCGGGTCGATCGGGTCGGCCACCTCCGGCGTCGCCGTCGGGGTGGCCAGCAGCTCGTCGAGCCGCCCGAGCGAGATGCGGGCCTGGTTCCACTGGTCGAACACCGCCGAGAGCTGCTGCAGCGGGGAGAAGAACTGGTCGAGGTACAGCAGGAAGGCGATCAGCAGGCCCGACGACAGCGACCCGATGCCGATGAGGTGGGCGCCGTACCAGAGCACGAGGGCCTTGGCCACGGTGCTCAGGAACTGGCTGCCGGCGAAGTAGATGGACATCAGCTGCATCGAACGAAGGCGGGCGTCGCGGTACTCGGCCGAGCGGGCCTCGAAGCGCTCCGCGTTGTTGTCCGTGCGGCCCAGCGACTGCGTGACGCGCACGCCGGCCACGCTCTCCTGCAGCTCGGCGTTGACGGTCGAGATGGCATCCCGAGCTCGGATGTACGACAGGCGGGAGCGGGCCTTGAACCAGCCGGTGAGGCCGAACAGGACCGGCAGCACGATGAACGCCACGAGGGCCAGGCGCACGTCGAGGGCGAGGAGGATGACGACCACGCCGAGGCAGCCGATGACGCTCGTGAGGGCGAGCAGCAGTCCCTGCTGCAGCAGGTTGGCCAGCGCCTCGACGTCGGTCGTCATGCGGGTCATGATCCGCCCGCCCATCTCCTTGTCGTAGTAGTCGAGCGACAGGCGCTGGAGGTGGGCGAACGTTCGCGCTCGCAACGTGTACAGCATGCGCTCCGACGTCCGCGACGTGTACAGGAGCTCGATGACCTGGTTGCCCCAGCTGAGCAACTGGACCGCCAGGTACACGACGCACATCGCCAGCAGCACGGCGCCGCTGCCGACACTGACGCCGGCGTCGAGGGCGTGGCGGATGATCAGCGGCCCCACGAGCGTCGTCCCGGCGTCGACGAGGACGAGCCCGGCGACGGCGAGGAACGCCCATCGGAAGCGGTGAGCGAGCCGGCGCAGGCTCGACGTGCCGTCCTCGGTCGTGGCGGCGACGAGGTCGACGTCGGGATCGCCGTACAGCGGCGGCAGTGCGTCCACCTTCGCCAGCAGCTCGGGGGTGGCGGCCACCAGGCCGGCGCGCGCACCGATCACGCCGAGCGCGTTGCCACCCCCGCCGGTGGCCATGCTCGGCATGATCGACGCCAGCTCGACGTGGTGCGATCCACCCTCGCTGTCATCGTCCGGGCTTCGCGACGGCCATGCGTCGGGGTCGACCTCGTCGACGATGGCGTCGACGTGGACCGGCGGCAGCTCCGGCCCGCGCAGCAGCTCGCGGTAGAGCTCCGAGGTGTGCCACAGCTCGGCGTTGGTGCCTTCGGCGACGATGCGCCCACCGTCCAGCACGAAGACGCGGTCGGCGAGGCGCAGCGTCGACGAGCGGTGGGCGATCAGCACGGTGGTCCGCGCCTCCAGTTCGGCCGCCAAGGCGCCGTGGATGCGCTCCTCGGTGTGGGCGTCGATGGCCGACGTGGCGTCGTCGAGCACCAGCACCTTGGGGTTGGCGAGGGCGGCCCGGGCGAGGGCGATGCGCTGGCGTTGGCCGCCCGAGAGCGTGAAGCCGCGCTCGCCGACGACGGTGTCGTAGCCATCCCGCAGCTCGAGGATGAACTCGTGGGCGGCGGCGACGCGGGCGGCGGCCTCGATGTCGGCGTCGGTCGCACCCGGCCGACCGAAGGCGATGTTCTCGCGGATCGTCGTCGAGAACAGGAAGCTCTCCTCGAACACGACGTTGACGGTCGAGCGCAGCGACTCCAGCGTCAGCTCGCGCACGTCGGTGTCGTCGAGGCGGACGGTGCCGGTCGTCGGGTCGTAGAAGCGGGCGATCAGGTAGGCGAGCGTCGACTTGCCCGAGCCGGACGCGCCGACGAGCCCGATGCGCTCGCCCGGCTCGATGCGCAGCGTGATGTCACGGACGGTCGGCGGCCCGCCGCGGTGGCCGAAGCTGACGTCGTCGAGCTCGATGGCACCGCGGGGATGATCGAGCGCCCGGGCACCTGGCTCGTCGGTGACGCGGGGCTGCAGGTCGAGGAGCTCGAAGATCCGCTCGGCGCCGGCGCGCGCCTGTTGCGTCGTCGCCAGCAGGCTGGCGACGAGGCGCACCGGCGTGATGATCTGCACCAGGTAGCTGGCGAAGGCGAGGAACACGCCGAGCGTGATGTGGCCGCGCAGGGCGAGCCAGCCGCCGAGGGCGAGCACCCCCAGCTGGGCCAGCATCGGCAGCGCCTGCAGCGTCGAGGAGTAGCGGGCGTTGTAGCGGGCGGTGCGCATCCGCGACTGGTAGAGCTCGTGGGCCTGCCCCGTCAGCCGGTCGAGCTCCCGCTGCTCCTGGGCGAACGCCTTGACGACGCGCACGCCCGGTGACCGCTTCGTCGACCACACCAGCAACCGCGCCCGACAGCCGCTGGTCGTTCCAGCTGGCCGGGAACACGCGGTCGCGGAAGCGGATGGCGAAGAACGCGAACACCGGCACGAAGATCACGACGACGAGGCTCAGCAGCGGCGAGAGCACGAACATCACGACGATGGCGACGACGAGCAACGTCATGTTGGCCACGAGCATCGGCACCGAGAAGAAGAACGCCTGGATCAGGGTCAGGTCGCCGGTCGAGCGGGACATGATGTCGCCGACCGACAGCTCGTCGTGCCGGGAGAAGTCGAGCTCGTAGAGGTGGCGGTGGATGGCCTGGCGCAGGTCGTGCTGGAGGTAGACGCTCACCTTGGCGCCGAGGTAGCGACGTAGGTAGTTCGTCGAGAACCCGAACACGCCGGTGACCACGAGCAGCACGAGCATCGGCCCGAGCGGCACGTCGTCGCTGATGATGCTGTGGTCGAGGATGCGCTGCTGGATGAGCGGGAGCAGGCCGATCAGCACCTGGGCGATGACGGAGAACGCGAACGTCGCGTAGATCGTCCGCTTGTAGCGCCGGAAGAACGGCCCCAACCGGCGCAACCAGCCGACCCCGGGTCCCGCCGGCGCCGGCCGCGTGTACGCCGGATCACCCGAGTGGTCCTCGAGCTGTCCGCGGTCGCGGTCGAGGCGTTCGTCGACGCTCACGGTTGCTGGGCACGTGACCGTCGGGTCCTGGCCGCTCGGGCGTGGACGTCCTGGCCGCTCTGGGCGTTACGGCCCGCGACCCTGGCTTCCCAGCGGGCGTCGAGGGCGGCGCGCAGCTGGTCGATGGCGATCAGCACCGACTCGGGATCGGCGCAGAACCCGAGGACCTCGTCGAGCACGCTGCGGAAGCCGCGTCCGGCGGTGTCGGCGGCTGCCCGGCCATCGTCGGTGATCACGACCCGCACCGCCCGACGGTCGCCGGCCGGCGTCTCGCGGATGACGTAGCCGCGCTCGACGAGCCCGTCGACGAGCGCGGTGAGCGTCGGCTTGGTCACGGCCAGTCGTGCGGCCAGGTCGCCGGCCCGTTCGTGGCCGCTGGCCAGCAGCCCGAGCACGCGGTACTGCGACAGCGACAGGTCGGTCGTCGCGTGGTTCTCGAGCACCCGGCTCAACCGGGCGATCGTCAGGGTCGGAGGATCAGCAGCCATGGTTGTTCGACGAGCTAACCGTACGAGTCGCCAGGACCGAGCGAGTTGCACGCGCGACCCGAGGGTTTCGTGCATGGGCCACCCGCACGGAACCCGTCCGAGCGGCGAAACGGTCGGCCGATGGGCATGACACCCGCTGGGTCCCGGCCGCTCCGGCGATCGCGTCGGTGGGCACGGTGGGTGATCGTCATCGCCGTCGTGGTCGCCCAGGGCTTCTTCGTGGGGCGGGCGTACTGGGCGCCGCACAAGGAGCTCGGGTTCCAGATGTTCCCGGAGTCGAGCACGTGGCAGGCCGAGGTCGTGCGGGTGACCACCGACGGGCGCCGGGTGCCGGTCACCGAACCGTGGTCCGGGTACCGCTGGGCCGCGCTCGTGCCGAACCGCGGCCTCGCTGTCCCTGATGTGCGCAAGCACGCCGACGCCGGGCTCGACAACCAGCTCGCCTTCCTCGACGCCGCCCTCGACTACGTCGCCGATCACACGCCGGCCGACCGCGAGACGCGCTACCTCGAGGCCACCGTCACCGCGTGGTACGACGACGACCCGCCGCACACCGTCGTCCTGCGCAGCGGCGATCGGGACATCCCGTGACCACGGTCGACACGACGCCGCCGCCCGCCACCGTCGCCGCTCGGACGACGTTCGGGCGCCTCGACGAGCTGCTCGGGCGGCCGGTGAGCATGCGCTCGATGGCCTTGCTGCGCATCCTGATCGGTCCGGTCGTGCTGTTGCACCTGCGACCGATCGTCACCGACGCCTGGCACGGCGTGATCTACCGCGACCACTTCTACGAGCCGTACGCGTCGTGGTACCCCGAGCTGCCCCGCGCCGCGTACGTCGCCGCGCTGTGGATCGCCGTGATCGCCGCGGTGGCGATGACCATCGGCCTCGCCACCCGGGTGGCGACGGCCGCCGTCGCCGTGATCGTCACGTACGACCTCTTCCTCTCGACGACGAACTTCCACAACAACCGGGCGTACCTCGTGATCGTCCTCGCCGCCCTCGCCGTCGTGCCGTGCGGACGGGAGCTGTCCGTCGACGCCTGGCTGCGCAGACGGCGGCGGGCGGCCGCCGCGACCGACGACCTCACCCGGCTGGCCGCTGTGGCTGCTGCGCGTCGAAGCGGCGACGGTCTACGGCGCGTCCGGGCTCAGCAAGCTCCTCGATCCCGACTGGTTCGACGGCACCGTCACGTGGCAGCGTCTGAACACCGTGCGCGGCCAACTGGACGCGTCGGTCCTCCCGGGGTGGGCGGTCGACCTCCTGACCAACCGCGCCTTCAACACCGTGTCCGCAAAGTTCGTCATCGCCACCGAGCTCTTCATCGCCCTCGGCCTCTGGTCGCGCCGCACGCGCTACGCGGCGATCTGGGTCGCCATCTGCTTCCACGTCGCCATCCAGCTGTCCGCTGACGTGGAGGTGTTCTCGTACCTCGCCCTCGCCGCGTTGGTGATCTGGGCCGTGCCGTCGACGCGGGACCGGGTGCTGACGATCGATCCCACCAACCCGGCCCACCGGCGCGTCGCCACGGCCGCGGCGGGACTCGACTGGCTGGCCCGCTTCCGGGTCGCGGCGGCGGCCCCTGGCACCGCCGCTGACCGTCGTCGACCGCGACGGTTCCGTGGTGATCGACGGCGGCGGGACGGCTTCGTCGCCAGCCGGCTGCCCCTGACGGCATGGTTCGCGCTGCCGACCCTCGTGGTCCCCGGCGTCCGGCGCCGGGCCGACCGATGACGACGCGCCGCGCCGTCGGGTGCTGTTCGGCGCCACCGGTCTCGTCATCGCCGCGGTCGTCACGTTCGGCGCCCTCGCCCCGCCCGAGCACTGCCCGCAGCCGACGGCGGCGTCGATCGACGCCGCCACCGACGCCTCGGTGCGCTGGTTCGTGGACAACCAGCGTCCCGACGGCACCTGGCTCTACCAGTACGACCGGGCGACGGACAGCGAGGTCACCAGCGAGCGCCTACAACATCGTGCGCCATGCCGGGGCGATCATGGGCCTGTACCAGGCGGCGACGGCCGGGATCCCGGACGCGCTGGACAGCGCCGACCGCGGCGTGGGGTGGGCCCGTGACCGCCTCGTCGACCACGACGGCTGGACCGCCCTCGCCGACGGCACGACGGCGCCGGTCGGCGGCGCCGCGCTGCTGGCGGCCGGGCTCGTCGAGCGACGGTTGCTCACCGGCGACACCCGCGACGACGAGCTGATGCGCGCCCTCGGCCGCTTCATGACCGCGATGACCCTGCCCGACGGCGCGGTCATCTCCCACTACGACCTGACGACGATGGCGCCGATCGCCGACAGCCGCTCGAAGTACTACACGGGCGAGGCGTACTGGGCGCTGGCCCGGCTGCACCGGCTGTTCCCCGACGACGGCTTCGGCGCAGGTGGCCGATCGCATCGGCAACTACCTGGCCACCCAGCCGCGACGACGTCGAGGACCACTGGCCGCCGGTTCCCGACCACTGGGCCGCCTACGGGCTGGCCGAGACGGTGCAGTTCCCCGAGCGCGATCGCCGCCACCCGCTGACCGACGGCCGAGCTGGACTACGCCCGCAGCCAGGCCGGCTCGTTCGGTGCCCAGGTGCGCTGGGTCAGCCAGCAGGCCGGGCCGTGGGGCGTCGCCGTGCGCGGCACCCACGTGCCGCGCGGCGGCGGCTACGGCGTCGTCGGCGAGGCCCTCACCGGGTTCTGGCGCGTCGCCGAGGCCGACGACCGCCTGGCCGATCTGCGCGGGCCGCTCGCCGACCGGGCCGAGTGCATCGCCGGGCTGGCGATCGGCCGCCAGGTGCGCGACGGGCCCGGTCGCCGCCGACGGCGCCTGGTTCATCGGCGACCTGACGCGCATGGACGACCAGCAGCACGCCACGTCGGCGCTGCTGCGCACGACGGCGATCGTCGACTCGACGCCGTCGCCCGGCCACCCGGCGCCGTCGGCCTGGCTGTGGGCGCTGGCGTTGCTGGCCCTGCTCGACCCGCTCGCCATCGGCATGGCCGTGCCGGCGCGGCCGCGCCGCGGCGACCGCGCGACGCTCGCCGCGGTCGGCGTCGGCGATCGGCGCCGCGCTGGTCGTCGTCGCCGCCCTCGTCGGCGAGCCGCTCTTCGACGCCATCGGCGTCAGCCGCCCGGCCGCCCGCCTCGCCGTCGGCCTCGTCGCCGCCGTCATCGCCGATCGCCCGGCTGTTCCGGCCGGACGCCCCGCCCGCAGGACGGGCCTCGCCGGTTGGCGCGCCGCGCTCGGTGCCGGTGGCGATCCCGCTGACGGCGTCGCCGGCGCTCCTGTTGCTCGGGCTCTCGGCCGGCGCCGACCTCGGTGCCTGCTTCGTGGCCGGCGTGCTGGCGATCGGCGTCGGCCTGGTGACCGCGGCGACCTTCGTGGCGGCCGAGCCGGCACCGGGCGGACGGTCGCGGCATGGGGGCGCCGGCCTGGTCGTGGCGGTCGGCGTGGCGGCGTGCGTCCTGCTCGTCATCAACGCCGTGTTCGATGTGTGAGCCGAGCGGGACCTCGGCACGCGGACGCCGGCTCGCCGCCGCCGGCTGCATCGCCGCCGCCGAGGAGGCCGCCGAGCTGCTCGCCGCGGCGCCCGACCCGGCCACGCTCGAGACGTGGCTGACCCAGCGGGAGGACGGCATGCCGCTGGCGTGGATCGTCGGGCGCGACGACGTTCGCCGGCCGCCGGCTGGCGATCGGCCCGGGCGTCTACGTGCCCAGGATCCAGACCGAGGAGCTGGCTGCCCGCGCCGCCGCGGTGCTGCCCCCGGGCGGGCGGGCCCTCGACCTGTGCACCGGCTGCGGCGCCGTCGCCGCCCACCTCGCGGCCGCGGTCGCCGGCGCCCGCGTGGTCGGCATCGACATCGATCCGGTCGCCGCCTCATGGGCCCGCCGCAACGGCGTCGCCGACGGTGGTCGCCGACCTCGCCGCGCCGGTCCGCGGTCGCTTCGACCTCGTCACCGCTGTCCCGCCCTACGTGCCGACGGACGCCGTCCGGCTGCTGCCGCCCGACGTCGTGCGCTACGAGCCGCGCCGAGCCCTCGACGGCGGCGACGACGGCCTCGACCTCGCCCGGCGCGTCGTCGCCGCCGCGGCGCGGGTGCTGCGGCCCGGCGGTTGGCTGCGTCATCGAGCTCGGCGGCGACCAGGACGCCGCGCTGCGTCCCGACCTCGCGCCCGCCTTCGACCGGATCGAGCCGTGGCACGACGACGGACGGCGACCTCCGCGGCCTCGCCGCCCGGCGTTGATCGTCTTGGTCCGGATCGTGGTCGCCCGGGCGACCAGGATCCGGACCGAAACGAGGTCTGGTCAGCGGCCGGTGACCGACTTGACGCCCTTGGGCGCCTGCTGGTTCATGTAGCCGAACATGTAGCCGGCCACGCGGCGCATCTGGATCTCCTCGGCGCCCTCGGTGATCCGGTAGCGACGGTGGTGGCGGTAGATGTGCTCGAACGGCTTGTGCCGGCTGTAACCGAGCCCGCCGTGGACCTGCATCGCCCGGTCCGCCGCTTCGCAGCACAGCCGGTTGGCGTAGTAGTTGCACATCGACACCTTGTCCGAGGCGGAGAACGCGCCGTTGGTGTCCATCTCCCACGCCGTCTGGCGGATGAACGCCCGCAACATCGCGGCCTGCGTCTGCAGCTCGACCAACGGGAACTGGATCGCCTGGTTCGACGACAGCGGCTTGCCGAACGGCTTGCGCTCCATCGCGTACTTCACGGACTCGTTGATGCAGAACTGCGCCGCCCCCAACGAGGAGGCGGCCTGGCGGATGCGGTTCTCGTTGAAGAAGTGCTGCGTGACCTGCAGGCCCGTGCCCTCACCACCGAAGATCGCCCCGTGCGGCACCCGGATGTCGGTGAAGCGGACGTGGGCGTGATCGGTCGGCATGTTGAACGTCCACAGGTACTCGACGATCTCGAACCCGGGGTCCGAGGTCGGCGTGAGGAACGCCGTGATGCCGTCGCCGTCGCCGGGCTTGCCGGAGGTGCGGGCGAAGATCAGGTCGTACTGCGCCTTGTGGATCCCGGTGTTCCACGTCTTCTCACCGTTGATGACCCACTCGTCCCCGTCGCGCTCGGCGTGGGTCTCCATCCACGTCGCGTCGGACCCGTGCTGCGGCTCGGTGATCCCGAACGCGAAGCCGCGCCGTCCGAGGGCGAGGTCGTCGACCCACTCCTTCTTCTGCTCGTCGGTGCCGTACTCCAACATCAGCAAGAGCCCGACGTTGTTGCCGACGATCGAGTGCTCGTTCTGCAGATCGTTGTGCAGCCCCAAGCCCTTCGTCGCGAAGTGCTCGCGGATGATCGCCATCCCGAGGTTCGTGCCGTCCTTGCCGCCGTACTCCTTGGGGAACGGCGTAGCGGTAGTGCCCGGCCTCGTCGGCGAGGCGGCGAGCCTCGCCGAGCAGGTCCTCCCACTCGTCGTTCGGCAGGCCGCCGCGATCCCAGTCGGTGCGGGCGTCCTCACGACGGTGGTCGAAGTACCGGATGTTGTCGTCTTTGTTCTCGAGCGGCTTGATCACCTTCTCGATGAAGTCGTCGAGCTCGTCGAGGTAGGCCGCCAGATCGGGCGGGATCGAGAAGTCCACCGTCGCCTACTTGATGGCGAGCGGGTTGATCGGCGACCCGACGGCGTTGGTGAACTTGATCGGGGGCGCCGTCGAGGAAGAACTCGTAGATGCCGTCGTTGGCGCAGTCGTCGGCCAGCTCGTCGAGGTCGAGGATCTCGCCGAGCGTCATGCCCATGTCGCGGATCAGCACCATGTGCACGTTGAACACGTTGGCGTCGTCCTCGCCCGGCAGCACCTCGATGGCCCAGTTGTCCGACGCGATGACGGCCACGTCGCGCTCGTGCAGCCAGTCGGCGCAGGCGATGCCCGATGCCGGGCTCGCCGGCCATGAACTCGGTGGCGTTCTGCTCCTGCATGAACTTCGTGCGCCACCCGGTGCGGAAGAACAGGATGTCGCCCGACTGGATCTCGACGCCCTGGCGCTCGATCGCCGCGTCGAGGTCCTCCGGCGTGATGACCTCGCCGGCCTGCAGCCAGTCGACGCCCTTGAGGCGGGCGATGTCGAGCAGCACGCCGCGGCCGGCGATGCCCTTGGCCATCTTGTCGATGCGAGCAGTGCTTGGCGCCGTGCGGGCTGACGTCGCTCGACGGGAAGCCGTTGTACAGCTTGTCGTCGTAGAAGACGTGGGCCAGCCCGTCCCACTGCGACGCGGCCTGCAGCGGCATGAACACGAAGTCGTCGGCGTAGTGGAAGGCGCCGGGGAACTCCTGGTCCTGCCCGGTCTCCGACATCAGCCGGACCGGGTTGATGCGCCCGCCGCCGGGCTGCGGGCCGTTGCCGTCGAACGGGATGCCGAGGTCGAAGATGGCGCCCCGCTTCACCAGCTGGGCCGCCGCCGCCACGCGCTCCGGCGTGATCAGGTTGACGGCGCCCTTCTCGTCGTCGTCGCCCCAGCGGCCCCAGTTGCGGTTGCGCTCGCCGACCTTGCGGAAGTCCTCGACCATGACGTCTCCTCGTTCGCAGGTGGCGTGACCGGCGGCCTCGCGGCGGCAACGGTCACGTCGGTCAGGACCCCCTGCCCTGCCCGCTGGTGTTGTAGCCCAAGATGACACAACCGTCAACTTCGGAGGCCGCGGAGGTCGCGACGTCCACCTTGACAGCCACCCACCCCTGAGGATCAGATGACGCCCGGCTGCACGGGGGTCGGCCGGGGGGAATGGCCACCGTCAACGGCCCACGACACGCTGCAACACGCAACCGGAGGTCCCCATGCCCGAGCTCACCGAGGTCGCCAACGGCCTCGCGTTCCCGGAAGGCCCGATCGCGATGCCCGACGGCTCCGTCGTGCTCGTCGAGATGTTCGGGCCACGGCTGACCCGCGTCCTCCCCGACGGCTCCAAGGAGACGATCGCCGAGATCCCGGGCGGGCCGAACGGCGCGGCCCTCGGTCCGGGCGGGCTGTTCTACGTCTGCAACAACGGGGGCCGCTTCACCGAGACCGACATGGAGGGGCTGACGTTCCCCGGCGGGCTGACGAAGGAGAAGTACATCGGCGGGCGCATCCAGACCGTCGATCCGGCGACCGGCACCGTCACCGACCTCTACACCGAGTGCGACGGGCACCCGCTGCTGGCGCCCAACGACCTCGTCTTCGACGCCCACGGCGGCTTCTACTTCACCGACCACGGCCTCGTCGACGACGAGGCCCGGGTGCACCAGATCGCCGGCATCTACTACGCCCAGGCCGACGGCTCGGGCATCAAGGAGGTCGTCTACCCGACCGACGATCCGAACGGGATCGGCCTGTCGCCGGACGGCGCCACGCTGTACTGGGCCGAGACCTGGCGGGGTCGGATCCAGCAGCGCACGATCAGCGCGCCCGGCGAGGTCGTCGCGCCCGGGCTCGTCGACACATCGCAGTGCTTGTACGGCTTCCCCGGCTTCCAGCTGCTCGACTCGCTGGCCATCGACTCGGCCGGCAACGTGTGCGTCGCGACGATCGTCAACGGCGGCGTCTCCGTCGTGTCACCGGCCGGTGAGCTCGTCGACTTCGTCGAGACCGGTGACCTGATCACCACCAACGTGTGCTTCGGCGGCGACGATCTGACGACGGCATACATCACGTTGTCGACGACCGGGCGCCTCGTGAAGACCACATGGCCGCGGCCGGGCCTGGCCCTCGAACACCTCAACACCTGACCCGAATTGCTCGCGATCACCGTGCTCTCGCCAACTCCGGAACTGACGTCTGTGTCAAGACCCGTCTTGCGCATGTCAGGAAGCGCGGACTACCTTGCCGGCGCAAGGGGACTCGTCGAATCAACAGGGGAACCTTCGTGTGCCGGGCGGCCAACACAACGCCGTCGCGTCGCGCGGGGGTGTGACCACGCGGCCACCGGTGACAACACCGTCGAATCGTTGCGACGCCGATTCCTCGCCCACCAGTGGCACGTGAACGCCAGGAACAAGGAACGCTGAGCAATGGATGACAGGGACGTGACGGAGATCGTGCACGAGGGCCGGGTCACCCGGCGCCGGATGTTGTTCGGGACGGCTGGGGCGATCGGCGCCGTCGCCTTCCTCGCGGCGTGCGGCGATGACGACGACAGCGGTTCGTCGGCCACCACGGCCGGCGGGGCGGCGACGACGGTCGCCGGCAGCACGGCCACCACCGCAGGTGGCACCGAGACGACGGCCGGCGGGTCGGAGACCACGTCGGGCGGCAGCAGTGGCGGCGGCGGCGACCTCACGTCGCTGCTCAAGGTCGACGAGGCCAGCGCCGGCAAGGGCCAGACCATCGAGCTGGGCGCCGTGCTGGCGCTCACGGGCACCGGTTCGTTCTACGGCAAGACGATGAGCCGCGGCCTCGACCTCGCGGCCAAGCACATCGAAGAGCTCGGCGGCCCGACGTTCAAGTACACGTACCTCGACCACAAGTCGGGCGACGCCCCCGCCGGCGTGCAGGCGATGGCCGAGATCGTGTCCAAGAAGATCCAGGCGAAGTTCGCCTCCTATGCCGACGACCTCGGGGCGATGCTGTCGTCGACGGCGGAGAACAAGGTGTTCACCCTCGACGGCGGCGGCGGCACGAGCAACTTCGCCCAGGGCAAGCCGTACTTCTGGGGCACCCGGGCGATCACGCCGAACGACCCGATGCCGGGCCTGTTCAAGTGGACCAAGGAGACCTACCCCGACGCCAAGACGATGGGGTTCGTCGGTTGGGACATCGGCGCCGAGAACAACGCGCTCGTCAAGACGGACATCCTCGCCAAGATCAAGGCCGGTGGCTACGAGCACAACGGCCTGTACGAGCTGGTCCCCGTCGGTGGCCAGGACTTCTCCCAGGTGCTGCCGAAGGTGAAGGCCAACGAGCCGGACATCCTCCTCATCAGCATCTACGGCCAGGACCCCGGCTCGTTCGCCAACCAGGCCTCCACGGCGGGCCTCAAGGCGCCGCGGATCTACTTCGAGTTCACGCCTGACGGCATCAACGCGTCGAAGGGGACGTTCGACTCCGAGGGCTACACGTTCGCCTACGACTACTTCGACGCCTCCAACCCGAAGAGCCCGCTGGCCAAGAAGTTCGTCGAGGGCTTCAAGGAGGAGAACGGCGAGGACCCCGACTTCTACGCCGCCAACTTCTACGAGAACGCCTTCGTGATGTGGGAGGTCATGCGGCGCATCTGGGCGAAGGACCCGAAGGCGGAGATCACCGGTGAGGCGCTCGACGCTGCGCTGCAGGAGGACCTCACCGTCGTCAGCGTCTACGGCGGCGACGACTCGACGCTCGGCACCTACACGCTCGACCCGAAGACGCACTCGGTGCTCAAGCGCGAGATGGGCGTCTTCGAGTACAAGGGCGGCAAGGTGACGCCGAAGGCGTTCTTCGGCATCGCCGGCGCCGACTACAAGCCGGCCTGACCGGGCCGCCCCGATACCGCAACCGATTGGAAGGAGCCGTCGACGATGCTGGCAGTGACCTTTGAGACGTTCCGCCAACTGACCGTCGACGGCTTCTTCCGCGGCTGCAGCTATGGCCTTCTCGGGGTGGGCTTCGCGCTCATCCTCGGCGTGACCGGGCGGTTCCACTTCGCCTACGGGTTCACGTACACGCTCGCCGCCTACCTGGCGTTCGCGTTCACGTTCCAACTGTGGGAGTGGCCGTTCTGGCCGTCGGCGATCATCGGCATCCTGCTGGCCGCGCTCGTCGGCGCCGGGATCGAGCGCGGCGTGTACCGCCCGCTGGCCCGCAACGCCGGCGCGACCGCGCTGCTCGCCGTGTTCGTGGCCGCCCTCGGCATCGGCATCGCCGGCGAGAACCTCATCCGCCTCCACTTCGGCGCCAACACCAAGGCCTACTTCGGGCCGCGCAAGACGGCCCACGAGATCTGGGGCGCCATCTACATCAACTTCGACTGGTGGCAGGGCGTCAGCGCCATCGTCATCACGCTCCTGCTGGCGGCGATGCTGCGGTACACGGGGCTTGGTCGCCAGATCAAGGCGACCCGCGTCAACCCCGACCTCGCCAAGACGATCGGCATCGACGCCGATCGCGTCTACGTGATCGTGTTCTTCCTGGGCACGATCTGCGCCGGCGTGGCCGCCTTCTGGTACGCCCTCAAGTACACCGTCGACCCGGGCATGGGGACGCTGCCGATCACCTACGCCTTCGTCGTCGCCTTCCTCGGTGGCACGGCCCGATCGCCGATCCGGGTCTTCCTGATGGGCATCCTCGTCGCCCTGATCGAGCAGTACGCCTCGATCTGGCTCTCCGTGCAGTACACCCAGACGGCGGTCTTCGTGGTCCTCGTCGGGTACCTCACCTACCTGGCCATCCGGTCGAGCGCCTTCATGGCGAAGTTCAAGAAGGAACGGCCGGCCACGCCGCTCGTGCCCTCGGAGGCGGTCTGACCCATGTCCCTCTGGATCAACTACATCGACCAGATCTTCCTGTACGCCGCGCTGGCGCTGTCGCTCAACCTGCTGCTCGGCTACGCCGGCCAGGTGTCGGTGGCCCACGCCGCCTTCGGCGCCATCGGTGGCTACACGATGGCGTACACGATGCAGGCCCACGGCTGGAACTTCCTGGTCGGCACGATCCTCTGGGATGGTGCTGGCGTTCGTCATCGGCACGCTCGTCGCCCTGCCGGCGCTCAAGCTCACGGTCGAGTACCTCATCCTGCTGACGCTCGCCGTGTCGTCGGTGATCCTCGGGTTGCTGATCGCGATCCCCGACTTCGGCGGCACCTACGGCCTCATCAACCTGCCGCAGGCCAGCCTGTTCGGCTGGCACCTGCAGCGCCCGGAGGACTGGCTGATCCCGTCGTTCGTCGGGATGGTGATCGTCTACGCGATCTGCCACCGCGTCGGTGAGTCCCCGGTCGGCCGGGTGCTCAAGGGCATCCGTGAGGATCCCATCGCCACCCAGTCCCTCGGCAAGAACGTGTTCGGCTACAAGGTCTTCGTGTTCGGGCTCACGTCGGCGCTGGCCGCCTTCGCCGGGGCGATGATCGCGGCCTGGCTGCGGCTGGCGACGCCGGGCGTCTTCGGCTTCTCGTTCTCGCTGACGGTCTTCGCCATCGTCATCTTCGGCGGCATGGCCAACCTGTTCGGCTCGATCCTCGGCGCCGCGGTCGTCGTGATGTTGGAGCCCGTGCTCGAGCGGGTGATCAAGGTCGACCCCGCCGACTCCGGCTACCTGCAGCTCATCGTCTACGGCATCCTGCTCGCCATCCTGATGCGGCTGCGACCGCAGGGTGCGCTGCCCGAGGGGTTCTCGTTGATCGGGTGGATACGCGGCGATCGCCGCTCCAAGACCCGCATCGAGATGGACCACGACTGGGTGCCGGCCACCGTGAGCAACGTCGCCGAGCACATCGATGCCGAGCTACCCGTCGCCGAGGAGAACCGGCGCGAGCGGGCGTGGCACGATGCCCCGGTCGTCCTCCAGACGTCGAACGTGTCGAAGCGCTTCGGTGGCATCGTCGCCGCCAACGACCTCGCCATCGAGCTGCGCCAGGGCACGATCACCGCCCTCGTCGGTCCGAACGGCGCCGGCAAGACGACGGTCTTCAACCTCCTCACCGGGGCCATCCCCCCCGACTCCGGTTCGATCCTCCTCAACGGCGACGAGCTCATCGGGTTGGACCCCGACCGCGTCGCCCGCAAGGGCATGGTCCGCTCGTTCCAGGACGTGCGCCTGTTCAACCGGCTGTCGTGCGTGCAGAACGTGATGATGGCCGTGCAGGGTCAGCCCGGTGAGAACTTCGGCACCCTGGCCGTGCAGCACGGCAAGGTGAAGCGGGCCGAGCGCGAGACCCACGACAAGGCGATGGGCTGGCTCGGGTTCGTCGGCATGGCCGAGTTCGCCGATGTCCCGGCCGCCAGCCTGTCCTACGGCCAGACGAAGTTGATCTCGCTGGCCCGCGTGCTGGCCACCGAGGCCGACGTGCTGCTGCTCGACGAGCCGGCATCCGGCATCGACACCAAGTGGGTCGACACGATGCTCGACCTCATCGAGCAGGTGCGCGATCAGGGGCGCACGGTGTGCGTGGTCGAGCACAACCTGCACGTCGTCGGCCGCCTCGCCGACCACACCTACTTCATGGAGCTCGGGCAGATCACGGCCCAGGGCACGATCGCCGAGCTGACGAACGACCGGCGGCTCGCGGAGGTCTACTTTGGAACCACCTGACACCGCCCAGGCACCCGCGGTGCCGTCGCGCAACGGCGACGCCAGCGCGCCGATGCTCTCCGTCCAAGGGCTGCAAGCCGGCTACGGGCGCAAGCAGGTCGTGTTCGACGTCGACCTCCAGGTCCAGGCCGGTGAGATCCTCGGCATCCTCGGCCACAACGGCAGCGGCAAGAGCACGACCATCCGCACCATCCTCGGCATCAACAAGGTGTTCGGCGGGCGCATCATGTTCGACGGCAAGGACGTCACCGGGCACCCGTCGCGCGCAGAACGTCAAGTCCGGGATGGCGATGATCCCGTCCGAGCGCTTCGTGTTCCAGGACATGACGGTGACCGACAACTTGCTGCTCGGGGCGGCCAACAACCCCGACGGCGATGCCCGCTCCCAGCGCATGGAGATGGTGCACCAGCTCTTCCCGATCCTCCACGAGCGCGCCGGCCAGCTCGCCGGCACCATGTCGGGCGGGCAGCAGCGGATGGTGAGCCTCGGCATGGCGTTGATGGCGAGCCCCCGGCTGCTGATGCTCGACGAGCCATCCCTCGGCCTGGCCCCCGCCGTCGTGCAGCAGATCTTCGACACCGTGCGACGCCTCGCCGACACCGAGGGCCTCGCCGTGCTGCTGCTCGAGCAGAACGTCGGCCAGGCCCTGCGCATCGCCGACCGCTGCTCCGTCATGCGCTCCGGCCGCGTCATCCTCGAAGAGACCCGCGAGCAGATGATGGCCCGCGACTGCTACTGGGATCTGTTCTGACCACAGGAGGCCGCTGAGCCATGCCGACACTCAACGCTGACGAGGTCCATGCGTTCCTGGACGAGCCGGGGCACCTGTTGCGGTTGGCAACGACCGACGATGACGGGTATCCCCGCGTCGTGCCGATCTGGTTCATCCGCCAGGGCGACGAGATCCAGTTCACGCCGCGTGGGCCATCGGTGTTCCTCGCCAACATCCGGCACGACCCACGCGTCGCGCTGTCGATCGACGAGGACCCACTCCCCTACCGCAAGGTGACGGTGCAGGGCCCGGCCCGCATCGTCCACGACGTCGGCAACGACGACGAGTGGCGCGACCTGTACCACGCGATCGCCAAGCGCTACATCCCGGAGGAGGCCGCCGAGGCCTACGTCTCCGACACCATCGACCAGCCGCGGGCGCTCATCGCCGTCCCGATCGGCGGCGCCTCGCGCGCCACGACGTGGCGGATGCCGGTGGCCGACGAGGACGGCACCGGCATCTGGGCCCGCCGCTACTACCTCGACGGCACCCACATGGCGCAGCTCCACGACTCCGGCACCGGCATCGCGCCCTACGTCGCCGATCCCTGACCCCGCCGGCCGTCGCCGGACACCCCTCGGTCCGGATCCACCGGCCGAACGTTCGCTCACTCGAGGACTCGTTCGGCTCACCCCGCCCAACCCAACCAGGATCCAACGGAGGAACCCGTGACCAGTACCGAGAACGAGCAGATCAGCGTCGGCGAGCTGCTGAAGGACGCCCCGCGCAACTGGGGCAAGTGGGGCCCGGACGACGAGGTCGGCAGCCTCAACTACCTGACGCCCGAGGTCATCGTCGCCGCCGCCGGCGCGATCAAGAGCGGCAAGGTCTTCACGCTGCAGGTGAGGATGGCCAACCCCGAGGGCGACCCGGTGTGGCCGGGCCGCAGCGGCGCCGTGCGCACGATGGTCATCGACGAGGGCCACTACATCGGCGGCAAGGGCGTCCACTTCGCGGGCGGCGCCCACTACGCCGACGACTACATGACGTGCTTCCTGCAGGGCTCGACGCAGTACGACGCCCTCGGCCACGTCTGGTACGACGACCAGATCTGGAACGGCTACGACGCCAAGACCACGATCGGGGGCCTGGCCAAGGCCAGCGTGTCGGCGATCGCCGACAAGGGCGTCGTCGGCCGCGGGATCCTGCTCGACATCGCCCGCTGGCGCGGCAAGGACGTCCTCGACATCGCCGAGACGTTCACCCACGAGGACCTCATCGAGTGCGCCAAGGCGCAGGGTGCGGAGATCCAGCGCAACGACATCCTGATCATCCGCACCGGCTGGATCGCCAAGTTCTACAAGGTGACCCGCGAGGAGTTCTACGAGAACTTCGTCGAGCCCGGCCTCACGTACAGCCCCGAGCTCGTGCAGTGGTTCCACGACATGGAGATCCCGAACCTCGTGACCGACACCATCGCCAACGAGGTGACCGTCGACCCGGTGTCGGGTGTGGTGCTGCCGCTGCACAACGCCCTCATGCGCAACCTCGGTGTCACGCTGACCGAGATCGCCTGGCTCGAGGACCTCGCCGCCGACTGCGCGGCGGACGGGCAGTACACGTTCTTCTACACGGCGGCCCCGCTGAAGGTCGTCAACGCCACCGGGTCGCCGGTCAACCCCGTCGTCATCAAGTAGGCGGCGCATGGCGTACGAAGACCGGGTGTGGTTGGCGCAGTACCGCGCCGACTCACCCCACGACATCCCGCTCGGCGGCGAGGGCGGCTTCTCGTCGGCCCTCGCCATGTTCGAGGCCACGGCGGCCGCCCACGGCGACAAGCCGCTGATCCACTACGCCGGTACGACGCTGACCGTCGCCGAGATCGACCGCATGAGCGACGCCCTCGCGGTCGGCCTGCTCGCCGACGGGTTCGCCCGCGGCGACCGGGTTGCGGTGTTCCTGCAGAACATCCCGCAGTTCGCCATCGCCGTGCTGGCCGCGTGGAAGGCGGGCGGGATCGTCGTCCCGGTCAACCCGATGAACAAGGAGCGCGAGCTCACCTACGCCATCGAGGACTCGGGGGCGACGGTGCTGGTGACGTTGGAGTCGCTGTACACCGACGTCGTCAGCAAGTCCGAGCTGCCGGGCCTGCGCGTGATCACGACGAGCGAGCTCGACCTGACCACCGACGACCCGCTGCCGAGCGTCTTCGCGGCGTCGATGCGCAACCGGTCCGCCGAGACCCAGGACCTGCTCGAGGTCGTCGCCGCCCACGAGGGCGAGGAGCCGCCGGCCATCGAGCTCGGGCCCGATGACGTCGCCTTCCTCACCTACACGTCGGGCACCACCGGCGTGCCGAAGGGAGCGATGAACACGCACGGCAACGTCGTGTTCAACTCCGAGGCCTACCGGCGCTGGATGGACCTGACGCCTGACGACTCGGTGCTCGGCATCGCCCCGCTGTTCCACATCACGGGGATCGTGGCCCACCTCACCGTGGGACTGCTCGTGCCGATGCCGATCGTGCTCGGGTTCCGGTTCGACCCGGCGAACATGCTCGACCTCATCGAGCGGTGGAAGCCGACGTTCACGGTCGGGGCGATCACGGCGTTCATCGCCCTGATGAACGACCCGTCGTGGGACGGCCGGGACCTGTCGTCGCTGACCAAGGTGTACAGCGGCGGGGCGCCGATCGCCCCGGCCACCGTCGAGCGCTTCCAGCGCGAGGCCGGCGCGTACATCCACAACATCTACGGCCTCACCGAGACGACGTCGCCGTCGCACGGCGTGCCGATGGGCGGCCACGCGCCGACCGACCCGAAGTCCGGTGCGCTGTCGGTCGGCGTGCCGATCTTCAACACCGTGGTGCAGGTCGTCGACGAGGAGGGCAACGACGTCGAACCGGGCGAGCTCGGCGAGTTCGTCACCAGCGGGCCGCAGGTCGTGGCCGGCTACTGGAACAAGCCGGAGGAGACCGAGCACGCCCTGCCCGGTCGCCACCTGCACACCGGCGACATCGGGTTCATGGATCCCGACGGGTGGTTCTACGTCGTCGACCGCAAGAAGGACATGATCATCGCCAGCGGCTACAAGGTGTGGCCGCGGGAGGTCGAGAGCGTCCTCTACCAGCACCCGGCGGTGCGCGAGGCGGCGGTCGTCGGCATCCCCGACGAGTACCGCGGGGAGTCGGTCAAGGCGTTCGTCAGCCTGCGGCCCGGCGAGGAGGCCAGCGAGGCCGACCTCATCGCCTTCTGCAAGGAGCGCATGTCGGCGTACAAGTACCCGCGCTCGATCGAGTTCGTCGACGAGCTGCCGAAGACGGTGACCGGCAAGATCCTCCACCGCGAGCTGCGCGCCGGGAGGACCGGCTCCTCGTGAGCCAGCCCACTCGTCTTCGTCCGGATCCTGGTCGCGATGGCGACCAGGATCCGGACCGCAACGGCGTCAGCGCACCGGCGCTCTCCTCGTCGCCCCTGACCGCGCGCGGGGCCCGCACGCGCGCCGCGCTCGTCAAGGCGGCGCGCGCCCTGTTCGAGCGCAAGGGCTACCTCGACACGAACGTCGGCGACATCGCCAAGCGGGCGCGGGTCGCCCACGGCACCTTCTACACGTACTTCAGCTCGAAGGAGGAGATCTTCGGCGAGGTCGCCGACGACCTCCAGCACCAGCTGCTGCTCGTCGCCGAGGACGAGCCGCACCTGCGGGCCGGCGCCGCCCTCTCCGAGCGCATCGAGCGGGCCAACCGCGGCTACCTCGCGCGGCTTCGAGCAGAACGCCCGGATGATGGGCGTCATCGAGTCGGTGGCCACGTTCAACCCGCGGCTCGCCGCCATCCGCCGGGCCAACCGCCGCTACTTCGTGCAGCGCAACACGGCGTCGATCCGACGCTGGCAGGAGCAGGGCCTCATCGACGAGCGCATCGATCCGAGCTACGCGGCGAGCGCCCTCGGTTCGATGGTCGATCGCTCGGCGTACGTGTGGCTCGTGCTCGGCGAGCCCTTCGAGTTCGAGGACGCCGTCATCCAGCTCACCCGGCTCTACTGCAACGCCCTCGGGCTGCCCTACCACCGCGACCACACGCCGACTGATTGACAACCCGATCCCCGGAGGAACGATGCAAGCCCTGCAACTCGTCGACTGGCAGCACGATCCCGAGCTCCGCGACGTCGCCGAGCCGGAGCCGGGACCCGGCGAGGTCGTCGTGCGGATCGGCGGGGCCGGGGTCTGCCACTCCGATCTCCACCTGCTCTACGAGTTCCCCGCCGAGCTGATGCCGTACCGGCCGCCGTTCACGCTCGGCCACGAGAACGCCGGTTGGGTCCACGCCCTCGGCGCCGGCGTCACGGGCCTCGAGGTCGGCGAGCCGGTCGCCGTCTACGGCGCATGGGGCTGCGGGCACTGCATCCGCTGCCGCCAGGGCATGGAGAACTACTGCGTCAACCCGAACCAGGCCGCCGGCGGCGGGCTCGGCCTCGACGGCGGCATGGCGCCGTACCTGCTCGTGCCGGCGGCCCGCCTCGTCGTGCCGCTCGGCGACCTCGATCCCGTCGCCGCCGCCCCGCTCACCGACGCCGGCCTCACGCCGTACCACGCCATCCGCCGTTCGCTGCCGAAGCTGGTGCCCGGCTCGTGCGCCGTCGCCATCGGCGTCGGCGGCCTCGGGCACATGGGCGTGCAGCTGCTGTCGGCGATGACCGCCGACCAAGGTGATCGCCGTCGACCAGCGCCCGGAGGCGCTCGAGCTGGCCCGCGCCAGCGGGGCCGAGGTCACGCGTGACGTCGGGACCGGACGCGGCGGCCGAGATCCGCGATGCGACGGGCGGCGTCGGCGCCGACGTCGTGCTCGACTTCGTCGGCGTCGACGCCACCATGGCCCTCGGCATGCAGGTGTCGCGCTCGCTGGGCGACGTGACGGTCGTCGGCATCGGCGGCGGCTCGGTGCCGATCAGCTTCTTCGCCTCCCCGCAAGAGGTGTCGGTGCAGACGACGTACTGGGGCAGCCTGCCCGAGCTGATGGAGCTGCTCGCGCTGGCCCGCCGCGGCGTGGTCAAGGCCGAGTACACGACGTACTCGCTCGCCGACTCCCCCAAGGCCTACGACGCCCTGCGCGCCGGCACCCTGCGGGGGCGAGCGGTCGTGGTGCCGTAAGAGTCGTTCTGTGTCACCGCACAAGTCCCCGGGGACGTGTGCGGTGACACAGAGCGGGTGCGACCGACGCGTGGGGCGGGCGCGGGTCTAGCGTGGACCTCGAATCGAGGTTGCGATGGCCATTGCCTGGATCGCTGTGGGAGTGCTCCTCATCGCCGTGGAGCTGCACCACCTCGCGCTCTACGTGTTGTTCGTCGCCGTCGGGTGCCTGGCGGCCGCGGCCGTCGCCGTCGGGTGGCCGAACGCCATCGCCCTGCAGGTGGTCGTCGCCGTCGTCGTCAGCATCCTCGGCGTGCTCCTCGTGCGCCCGCGCGTCAGCGGGCTGATGGAACGCCACGGCGGTCACCGCGGCGCGGGCGTGCACGGCGGCTTCGTCGGCCACGAGGTCCTCACCCTCGACACCGTCGGCGACGCCGAGAACACCGGCCACGTCCAGCTGGCCGGCGAACGGTGGCGCGCCGTCAGCGGCAGCGACCACCCGTTGCCGGCGGGCACCAAGGTCCTCATCACGGGCGTGCAAGGCACGACGCTCATCGTCTGGCCGGCGGACGGACACCTGCCCGTCGACCTCCAAGGAGACACATCATGATCGCCTTCTCGGCGGCTGCCATCGTCGGGCTGGCCGTGGCCGCCCTCGTGATCATCGTGCTGCTGGCCGCGCTGCGCAGCATGGTGAACATCGTCCAGCAGGGCACCGTCGGCGTCGTCAAGCGCCTCGGCGAGTACCGCCGCACCCACGAGCCGGGGCTCGTCCTCATCGTGCCGTTCATCGACTCGCTGCAGCACGTCGACATCCGCGAGATCCCGCGACCCGGCGACCGCCAGGACGTCATCACCAAGGACAACGTGGTCGTGACGACCAACGCCACGATCTTCACCCAGGTCGTCGTCGCCGAGACGGCGCTGTTCACGATCGCCAACTTCGACGTCGCCATCGACGCCCTGGCCCGCACCGCGCTGCGCTCGGTGATCGGCACGCTGACGCTCGACGAGGCACTGTCCGAGCGCGAGCGGATCAACACCGACGTCCAGCAGCAGATGGAGGCCGTCACCGACAAGTGGGGCATCCGGATCAACCGCATCGAGATCATCGAGATCGCCCCGCCGCCCCAGATCCTGCTGGCGCTGGCCCTCCAGAAGCAGGCCGACCAGGAGAAGCGGGCCAAGATCCTGCAGTCCGAGGGCCAGCAGCAGTACGCCATCAACATCGCCGAGGGCGATGCCCAAGCAGCCGTGCGCTCCGCCCAGGGCGAGCGGCAGGCGGCGATCCTGCGCGCCGAGGGCCAACGCCAGGCGGCGATCCTCGAGTCCGAGGGTCGGGCCCAGGCCATCGAGACGGTGTACGGGGCGATCAAGCGCGGCGAGCCCGACCCGACGCTGGTCGCCATCCTGCAGCTCGACGCCCTCGCCAAGTTCGCGGACAGCGACAACGCCAAGATCGTCGTCCCATTCGAGTCGGCGGCACTGATGGGGGCGGCGCAGACGCTGAAGTCGGTGCTCGCTGCGACGCCCACGAGCAACGGGACGCGCGCCGCGACCTGATACGACCGTCCCATGCGCGTCGTGGGTGTGTCCGGTGAAGGTGGCTACGGCGGTCCGGAGGCGCTGCGTGTGTTCGAGTTGCCCGACCGCCACGCCGATGTCGGTGAGGTGCGCATCGCCGTGCACGCGGCGGCGATCAACCCGACCGACACGTTCACCCGCATCGGCGCCCGCCACGAGATGCTCAAGGAGCACGAGCCGCCGTACGTCGCCGGGATGGACGTCGCCGGGGTGATCGACGAGATCGGCCCCGACACCCAGACCGACCTGGCCCTCGGCGATCGCGTGATGGCGATCGTCGTGCCGAGCGGCCAGCACGGCGGGTACTCCGACAGCCTCGTGCTGCCGGCCGACTCGGTGGCGCGAACCCCGGCCGGCGCGACGCTCGTCGAGGCGTCCACGCTGCCGATGAACGGGCTGACGGCACGCAAGGCGCTCGACATGCTCGCCCTCCCGGCGGGCGCCACGATCGCGGTCACCGGTGCCGCCGGCGCGTTCGGCGGCTACGTCGTGCAGCTCGCCAAGGCCGACGGCCTGCGCGTGATCGCCGACGCGTCCGAGGCCGACGAGCAGCTCGTCCGCGACCTCGGGGCCGATGTGGTCGTCCGGCGCGGCGACGACGTCGCGGCGCGCATCCGCGAGGTGGTGCCCGACGGCGTCGACGCGGTCGCCGACGGCGCCATCCAGAACACGCTCGTGCTGCCGGCGATCCGCGACGGCGGTGCCGTCGCCGCCGTCCGGCCGTTCCAGGGCGACGCCGAGCGCGACATCACGATCCACATGGTGTGGGTGCGCGAGTACATGCTCGAGCAGGCCAAGCTCGACCGGCTCCGCCAGCAGGTCGAGGACGGTGCGGTCACGCTGCGCGTCGCCGGCGCGTACGCGCCAGACGACGCCGGCGCGGCGCAGGCCCGCCTCGAGGCCGGCGGCACGCGGGGCCGGCTGGTCATCGAGTTCGCCCCCGAGCCGTGACCTGCTAGACCAGCCGCAACCGGGCAAGGGGGTTGTGGTGAGGGTTTCGTGTGCGTTCCCGACGACGATGTCGTCGCCGCAGGACATCGAGCTGGCCGAGGAGATCGGCTACGAGCGGGCGTGGCTGTACGACACGCCGCAGCAGAGCCCCGACGTGTGGATGTCGCTGGCGCTGGCCGCCGAGCGCACGACGTCGCATCGGCCTCGGCCCCGGTGTGCTGGTGCCCAACCTGCGCCATCCGATGACGAACGCGGCGGCCACGGCGACCCTCGTCGGACTGGCGCCCGGACGTGTCGCGGTGTCGTTCGGCACCGGGTTCACCGGCCGGCGGGCGATGGGCTACCGCGCCATCCCGTGGTCGTTCATGACGGCGTACATCGATGCGTATTGCGGCCTGCTGCGCGGCGAGATCGTCGAGTGGGAGGGGGCCCGCATGCAGATGCTGCACCCCGACGGCAGCGCGCCGGCCCGCCCGATCGACGTGCCGATCCTCATCGGCGCCCTCGGGCCCAAGGGGCGGGCCGTCGCCGACGACCACGACGGCGTGTTCGCCACCACGACGCTCGAGGGTCTCGAACCGGGCGCGTTCGACTGGGTCGCCTACCTCTACTGGGGCACGGTGCTGGACCCGGACGAGTCGATCGACTCCGAGCGGGTGCTCGCGGCGGCCGGGCCGGGCGGTGCCCTCGCGTACCACGCCACCTACGAGCTCTACGGCCGTGACGCCGTCCCCGACCTCCCCGGCGGCAAGGAGTGGCTGGCCACGATCGACGAGCGCCGCGAGGACGAGCGCCACCTCGACGTCCACGTCGGCCACTGCATCCACGTCAACGAGGCCGACAAGGCGGCCTGGGCGACGACCGGCGGCTCGCTGCTGCCGTCGACGACGGTCACCGGCACCGCCGACGAGGTGAAGGCCCGCATCGACGCGCTCGGCGAGCAGGGCGTCACGGAGGTCGTGTTCCAGCCGTGCGGGCCCGACATCCGCCGCGAGCTGGAGACGATGTTCACCGCCGCCGGCGGCTGACCCGGACGTCTGTGTCACCGCACAAGTCCCCGGGGACTCGTGCGGTGACACAGAACGCTCACGCCACGCGGGTCGAGGCGCCGTAGACCGGCACCAGCGGCTGGATGCCGTCCTGCGACACGATCTCGTCGCGCAAGCGGTCCTCGAGGGTGTCGAGGTCGATGACGCCGTCCGCCACCGCCCCGATCGTCGTCAGCATCGGCAGCAAGCTGCGGGCCGTCGCCGCGATGTAGCCGTAGCCGGGCCAATCGGGGCCGCCGCCGACGGGCGTGTCGATGCGCACGGTCGGCGCCGGCAGGCCGGCGGCCACGAACGCGGTGTAGAGCTTGGGGCCCATCCGCTGCTCCGGACCGCCGAGCTCCGGCGGCGGCAGCATCAGCTGGCGCAGGTGGTCGTGCGCCGGCGTCGGGATCGCGGCGGGCGCCATGCCCAGCAGGTCGCTCTCCTGGAAGGCGATCACCGCGCCCGGCGCGGCGAACGCCACGAGCCGGCGCAGCAGGTCGGCCGGGTCGGGCTGGTACATCAGCACCCAGCGCCCGACGATGGCGTCGAACGGTGGCTCGTCGACGTGCAGATCGTGCAGGTCACGCAGGTCGGCGCGCACGAAGCGCACGTTCGACCAGCCGGCCGCGGCGACGCGCTGCTCGGCGATGGCGATCGTCTCCGGGGCCACCTCGATGCCGACGACCTCACCGGTCGGACCGACCAGCTCGGCGGCGAGCAGGGCGACGTCGCCGGCGCCGCTGCCGACGTCGAGCACCCGCATCCCGGGGCTGATCCCGGCGGCGAGGAAGAGCTCTCGGGTGGTCGGGCCGTAGATCTGGTGTTGCAGCTGCAACCGCTCCGCTTCGGCCGGCGATCGACCGAGGGCGTAGTTGGCGGGATCGGTCGCGAGGGGCGCCGCGGGGGAGGTCATGGACGGCAGTGTGCGGATCGCCGCCGGCGCAGTCATGGAGAGGGCCGAGAGATCTGCTGGAGCCTCACGCCATGCGCACCGACAGCGTCAGCAGCACGGCGGCGGCCGCGCTGCTCACCGTGCGGACGTGGTTCCACGGCACCCAGCCGGCGAGGTAGCTGCGCCAGGCATCAACCGCACCAGGACCATTCGGGTCGATCAGGTCGAGGGCCAGGTTGCGCGGCTGGTGGTAGGCGCCGGTCATGATCACCGGCACCAGTGCGAGGACGGCCGCGATCAGCGCCAGCGTCGCCGCCGTCGAGCCCCACTTCGTGACGGCGACGATGCCGAGCACGACGCAGACGCCCGTCGTGCCGAACAGGGCGAGCATGAACGCCGGGGTCGGCGCCTGGCGGTTGATCGACTGCATGGCGGCGATGCCAGCCGGCGCCGGCGCCTTGCGCAGGCCGCTCATCACGAACGTCGAGAAGGCGAAGAAGACGCCGGCGACGAGACCGCTGCCGACGGCGCCGATGACGGTCAGGGTGCGGACGAACGTCGAGTCCATCACGCCACCCCCTCGACCAGCTCGGCGAGGTCGCGAGGCGCACGGCCGAGGGCCCGCTGCACACCGTCGGTGACCGCCATGTTGCGTCCGTCGAGGATCGCCGTGAACAGCTCGACGAGCTCGCCGGCCTCGTCGGTCGGCATGCCCTCGGCAACCAGACCGGCGATCATCTCGTCCGGCGCGACCTGGACGTACGCCGCCGGGCGTGCCGAGGACCTCGAGGGCCTCGGTGAACGTCAGCAGGCGGGGACCGGTGACCTCGTAGAGCTGGCCGATGTGTCGGTCGTCGAGCAGGGCCGCGGTCGCCACGTCGGCGATGTCGTCGACGTCGATGAACGGCTCGGCGATGTCGGCGACCGGCATCGGCAGGACGCCCTCGGCGATGCTGCCGGCGAAGGCACCCTCGGTGAAGTTCTGGGCGAAGACGGCGGCCCGCACGATCGTCCAGTCGGCGCCGGACGACTGCACCAGACGCTCGGCCCGCTGGGCGCCGTCCTCGCCGCGGCCCGAGAGCAGCACGAGGCGGCGGACACCGGCGTCGACGGCGGCGCGGGCGACGTTGCCGACGATGTCGGCGGCGCCGGCGAAGCCGATGTCCGGGCTGTAGGCGAGGTAGGCGGCCGAGGTGCCGTCGAGGGCCGGGCCCCACGTCGTCGGCGTCGTGCCAGTCGAACCGCGGGCGGCCCTGGCGGGAACCGATCCGCACGGGACGGCCGGCGGCGGTCAGGCGGGCGGCGATGCGGCGGCCGGTCTTGCCGGTGCCGCCGGTGACGAGGATCGGGCGGGGATCGGGGGTGGTGTTCATGGACACGACTCAACCGCAACGCATCGAGAGGATCCATGGCTGAATCGCTCGATTCCATGCGTGATCGTCTACGATGCGGCCGATGGACGCCCTCGCCGGCCTGCTCGACGGCCCTCGCGCTCGCGACGCCTTCCTGATGCGCATCGTGATGGCTGCGCCGTGGTGCGTGCGCGTGGTGGACGAGGCGCCGCTGAGCGTGGTCGCCGTGATCGGTGGCAGCGGGTGGATCGTGCCCGACGATGGCGAGCCGGTGCGCGTGTCGGCCGGCGACGTCGCCATCACCCGCGGTCCCCAGCCGTTCACGTTCGCCGACGATCCGGCGACGCCGACGCAGGCCGTGATCCACCCCGGACAGCGCTGCACGACGCCCGATGGTGTCGAGCTGGAGCAGGAGATGGCGCTCGGTGTGCGGGCATGGGGCAACGATCCCGACGGTGGCGACGTCCAGCTCGTCGGCACCTACCTCCTCGACGGCGAGGTCGGCGCCCGGCTGCTCGGCGCCCTGCCAACGCTGCTCGTGGTGCCGGCCGGCGAGCTCGAGGCGCCGTTCGTCGAGCTGCTGGCGGCCGAGATGCAGCGCGACGAACCGGGCCAGGACGCCGTCCTCGACCGCCTCCTCGATCTCCTCCTGATCGCCACCCTGCGGGCGTGGTTCGCCCGCGAGGGCTCCGACGCGCCCGGGTGGTACCGGGCCAGCGCCGACCCCGTCGTCGGGCCCGCCGTGCGCATGCTCTACAACAACCCGGCCCACCAGTGGACGGTGGCCGGGCTGGCCGCCGAGGTCGGCGCGTCGCGCGCCGCGCTGGCCCGGCGCTTCACCGAGCTGGTCGGCGAGCCGCCGATGTCGTTCCTCACCGACTGGCGCCTGACCCTCGCTGCCGACCTCTTGCTCGAGCCCGGTGCCACGATCGGGTCCGTGGCGAACAAGGTCGGCTACGGCAGCCCGTACGCGCTGAGCGCGGCGTTCAAGCGCCACCGCGGCATCAGCCCGCGCGATCACCGCCTGGCGACGGCGTCGTGAGGCGCGCCGCGCTGCTGGCGCTGGTGTTCATCGCGACCGTTGCCGCGTGCGCCGACGACGATGCCGCGCCGACCACGACGGCGACGGCCGCCACCAGCACGGCGAGCACTGCCCCGCCGACCACGACATCGACCACGACCACGACACCGGCCGCGACCACGACCACCCGGGTCACCACGACGAGTGCGGCGACGACCACGACGGTGGCGCCCGCCGGATGGGAGCGCGTGGTGCCCGGGGGCGATTGCCAGTGCGCGCTGGGCGGGGAGTTCGCGTACTGGGTCCACCGCGGCGACCCGACCAAGGTGGTCCTCTACTTCCAGGGCGGCGGGGCGTGCTTCAGCGCCGAGACCTGCCGCCCTGGCAGCGGGGCGTACAAGGGGTCCACCGGCACCGAGGACGACCCGTCGTTGCGGCCGGCCGGGCTGCTCGCCCTCGACGACCCCCGCAACCCGGTCGCCGGCTGGTCGATCGTCTTCGTGCCCTACTGCACCGGCGACGTCTTCCTCGGGAACAAGACGACGCAGTACGCCGATGACGTCACCATCAACCACAAGGGCGCCGTCAACGCACGCGCTGCCGCTGGACGGGCTGGCCGCGATGTTCCCGGACACGACCCAGCTGCTCGTCACCGGCGAGAGCGCCGGCGGCGTGCCCGTGCCGCTCGTCGCCGGCGAGGCCCACGACGTCCTGCCCAACGCCACCATCACCGCCCTCGCCGACAGCTCCGGCGCCTACCCCGACGTGCCGGTCGTCAACGCGACCATCGGGTCGGTCTGGGGCACGCTCGATGCCGCCCCGCCGTGGCCCGAGTTCGCCGGCCTGACCCCCGAGCAGTACAGCATCCCCGGGCTCTTCATCCTCGCCGGGCATCACGACCCGGCGATCCGCTTCGCTCGCCACGACTACGCCTTCGACGAGACGCAGGCGTTCTTCGGCGGGCTGGCCGGGTTCGACGCCAGCAACCTCGTGCAGCTGATCGACCAGAACGAACAGGAGATCCAATCCGGCGGGGTCGACGTCGCCGGGTACGTCGCGCCCGGCACCGGCCACACGGTCATCGGCCGCCCCGACTTCTACACCGAGACCGTCAACGGCGTGCCGTTCGTCCAGTGGGTCGGCGACCTCGTGGCCGGGCGCCCGGTCGCCGACGTCCACTGCGAGGAGTGCCAGTGACGGGAACTGCGACCCGTCCTCGGGCGACCCTGCAGCTGTGACCGCACTCGCCTCCCCCCGTTCCCGACACCTGGTCATCGCCGCCGCCGTCGGCCTGGTGGCGGTGATCGCGCCGGTTGCGGTCGCATCCGCCCACACCGAGACCGACTTCGTCGCCGTGCCGGCCGGCAGCACGGCCATCGTGACGTTCGAACCCGAGCACGGGTGTGGCGACTCGCCGACGATCGACATGCGGGTGCAGTCGCCGGTCGCAGGGGCCACGGCCGTCGAACGGAACGGGTGGACGGCGTCGTCGACACCGAACGCCGACGGCACGACGGTGCTCGAGTGGACGGGCGGATCGCAGCCGGCCGACGAGGCGGGCGCGTTCCAGGTCCGCTTCCCGGTCCCCGACGCCGTCGGCAGCGTGCTCGTGTTCCCGGCCGTGCAGGGCTGCGAGAACGGCGAGCAGGAGGCCTGGATCGAGACCGGACCTGACGCCGAATCACCGGCGCCGCAGCTGCTCGTGCTACCCGCCGGATCGGCGCCGGCGGCCACGCTCGACGACGTCCCCGCCGACGCACCCGGGCGCGACCTGCTCGCCGCCGCCCTGAGCGGGGAGGCCGACGACGACGATGCCGGGGGCGCCGCTCCGGCGACGACCACGACCGTGCCGGCGACCACCGCCCCGGCGACCACGGCGGCGCCGACCACCACCTCGACGGCGGCGGCCACGACGACCATCGCGGCTGCCACGACCACCGCCGGCGCCACGACGACGACCAGCGGCCCGAGCACCACCGCGGCGGTCACGACCACGACCACGTCGAGCGGTGGCGGCGGAAGCTCGACCGGCTGGATCATCGCCGCCGTCATCGCCGCCGTCGTCGTCATCGGCGCCGTCGTCGCCGTGGTGCTGCGCCGGCGCCGCGCCGCCTGACGTCAGCGGGCGTCGGCCCGCGCCACCATCGTCACCAGGTCGGCGCGCGCCCTGGCGACGCGCGAGCGGATCGTGCCGATCGGGCAGCCGACGACCGTCGCCGCCTCCTCGTAGCTCAGCCCGACCAGCTGCGTGAGCACGAAGGCCTCGCGGCGTTCGGGGGCCAGCGCGCCGAGCAGGTCGGCGACGACCTCCGGCGCCGGCACGGCGTGGTCGCCGGGGTGGCGCCCGACGCGGTCGAGCAGGCGCCGGCGGCGTTGGCGGCGGCGGACGTGATCGGCGCACACCCGTCGGGCGATCGCCAGCAGCCAGACGCGGACCGGCGCCTCACCCCGGTAGCGCGCCAGGCCGCCGAACGCGCGGACGTACGTGTCCTGCACCAGATCCTCGACCTCGCCCGGGGAGCCGAGCGCGACGCAGACCTGCCAGACCGCCGGCTGGGTCAGGCGCACGAGCTCGCCGAGGGCGACGTCGTCGCCCTCCATCGCGGCGTCCACGATCGGGCGCAGGGGGTCGTCCGCGGTCACGACGCCATGATGGCCGCCAGGACTCGCCCGTCCAACGTGGGAACTGGCAGCGCGCCTGCGGCGACCTGTCCCGTGTGGAGTGCACGCGCTGGCGCGAGGCCGTCTCGGCCCGGCTCGACGGGGAGGACCCCGGGATCGACCCGGCGCTCGTCGACGCCCACATCGCCCGCTGCCCCGGATGCCGGCGCGTTCGCGGCCGCCGCCGCCGACGCCCACCGGGCCCAGCGCGTCGGCGTGGCCGCCGACGTCCCCGACCTGTCGGGACGCGTCCGCAAGGCCGTCGCCCTCGCCGACCGGGCCAGCCGATGGAGCGTGGTGCGGGCCCTGCTCGTCGTCGTGGCCGTGCAGATCATCGGGTTCTCGCTGCCGGCGCTGATCTTCGGCGACGAGCAGGAGACGGCTGCCCACGCCGCCCGTCACCTCGGCGCGTTCACCGCCGCCTACGGCGTGGGGCTGCTCGTGGTCGCGATCCGACCGGCGCGAGCGCGCACGATGCTCCCGGTGGCCGTCGTGCTGGCCGGCGCCCTCGTCATCACCGCGATCGTCGACATGGCCAACGGCGACGTGCCGCTGTTCGGCGAGGCCCAGCACCTGCCCGAGCTGCTCAGCGTGGTGCTGGTGTGGCTGCTGGCCGTCCCAGCGCCCCGGCGCACCGCGGGCGTCATCGGCACGTCCCGTCCGTCGCTGACCGCCGTGCGCGACGACGAGTCCGACGTCGCCTGACGCCGTCAGCCCGCGATCGTCACCTCGGACGTCGCCTGGGCGGCCACGAAGTCGCTGACCCGGACCCGGATGACCATGCGGTAGGTCCCGGCGAGCGGCACGTCGGCGATCACGTGGAACTGGCCGGGGTCGAGCGGGTGGACGGTCGGGCGCAGCGGACCGACGCCGAGCGTGGGTTCGGTCAGCTCGATCGTCGGGGCGTCGACCGGGACCAACGGCTGGCCGCTCGGATCGAGCAGCGTCAGCTCCATCTGGTTCTGCCCGGCGCGCGCCGGCAGGAACGTGTAGCTCGCGGTGCCGGCGCCCGACGACAGGGGCACCTCCACCGACTGCGGTGCGACGGTGACCACTGGCGCGGCGGGCGCCGAGGCGGAGGCCGAGACCGGCGACCGGTTGACGAGCACCGACGTCACCCCGACGACGGCCAGCAAGCCGACCAGTTCGACCACGACGACGGTGGCCAGGCGCCGCGCCGCGGGCCGACCGGCCGCCCCGACCGCCGGTGCCACCTTGAGCGCCGGCACGAGGCGCCGGTTGTTGACGGCGCCGAGGGCGATCACGCCGCCGACGATCGCCACCTTCACGAGCAGCGCCAGCCCGTAGCCGGTCGAGAACAGGTCGCCGAACGTCGGGAGCACGATGATCGCCATCCCGGTGCCGGCCGCGACGACGACCGCCACCGCGCCGACCGCCATCGCACTGAACCGCTGCACGGCGGCCCCGAGGGACGGGGCATCCGGTTCGCTGCGGAACGCCATCACCAACGAGGCGATGCCGCCGAGCCACACCGCGCCGGCGGCCAGGTGCACGACGTCGAACGCGAACATCAGGGCGACCGGGTGCTGCGAACGGGTGTGGCCCTCGACCGCGAAGCCGGCCAGCGCGGCCAGGCCGACCACGAGGGCGCCGACGGCGACCGCCGGTCGACGTCGCGCCGCCGCCGGTTCGATCAACCCGGCCAGCACGAGCAGCCCCACCGCGGTGATCGCGGTGGAGATCCCGATCGGCCCCCGCAACGACTCACCGAGCACGTCGTTGTCCCGCAGCGCGCCGAGCCCCCCACCGAGGCGGGCGATGCGCAGGGGCATCGACGCGACCGCGGCGACGGCGCCCAGCACGGCGGCTCGTCCGGCGAGCGATCGGACGTGGCGCTGCCACCGCCCCTCCTCACCATCGCGATCGACGACGACCAGGAACCACCAGGCACCCACGCCGACGAGCGCGCCGGCATAGGCGACGGCCACCAGCGCCCCGGCACCGAAGCGCACGCCCCACCCCGCGCTCGGGACCGCCGGCGCCACGACCGCGCCACCGCCCGCCGACGGCGCGCCGATCGAGAACGTCGTCGCGCCGCTCACCGGGTGGGAGTCCTCGGAGATGGCGACCCACGTCACGGTGTACGTGCCGTCCGCGAGTGGTCCGGTGAGCGGGATCGAGATCGCGCTCCCGTCGACCCGCGGCTCACCGGACACGACGGCGGCGCTGCGGTCGAGGACCCGCGCCGAGCCGCCCGTGAGCGACACCGCCTCGCTGAAGCGCACCTCGACGGTGGCCGGCGCGTCCTGCACGACCGACCCGTCCGCCGGCGTCACCGCGAGCAGCTCGGCATGGGCGGATGCCGCGCCGGCGCTCCACAGGGCCACGCCGAGGGCGCCGATGAGCACGGCGACGATGGCGGCGAGACGGCGACGCAGGGCCGTCCGGGAAGCGGGTCGAGGGTTCGTCATCGTGTCAGGGCGCGGTGGGTGGACCGCCACGCGCGGACTTGGTCGTTCCGGAGCCGCCGGGAGTTCCCGCCGGCCACCACGCCGCGGCGACCACGAACCCATCGCGGACCGCCCAGCGCCCCGGCCACGGGTCGCCACCCGCCGGCGTGACCGCGAAGGATCGTGCGGCGCTCGTTCGGGGACTCGCTCGGCTCACATCGAACGCCACCTCGACGTCGGTGAACTCGAGCACCGCGCCGTCGAGCGCCGACCAGCACTTGTAGAACGCCTCCTTGGCGCAGAACACGACGGTGGCATCGAGGGGGCTCGTGAGGGCGGCCCGCTCGACCGGGGTGGTGACGGCGTCGCGCACGTCGTCGTCGAGCACTTGCGCCGGCTCGGCGTCGATGCCGAGCGCCCACCAGTCGGCGGACCACCCCACGGCGGCGGCGACCAGCCCGGCGCAGTGGGTGATCGACCCGACGACACCGCCGGGCCACACCGGCATGCGCCGCGACCCGACGGGCACGGCCACCGGGGACGTCCCGAGGGCGGCGAGGGCGCGCCGGGCGGCGACCCGACCGGCGGCGAACTCGGCGACGCGCGCCGGTACCGCACCGCGCACGGCGTCGGCTTCGACGGCGTACAGGTCAGCGACGGTCGCCGTCGCTGGTCCTTGCGCCCACCGCGTCGTCGCCGGCAGCAACCCGTCGAACACGACCCCAGTCTGGCGCCGGCACCGACCACACTGGCCGCGTGGCTGACTGGATGTTGGACGAGCTGGCGCACGCCGGGCAGGAGCACCTCGACGAGGCGTACGTCGCCGGCTACGAGGCGAAGTCGCAGTACGACCCGGCCCCCGACGTCGACGTCCTTCGCGAGCACGGCGTGGATCACCGCTCGACCGTCGTCGACCTCGGTGCCGGGACCGGTGTGTTCGCGATCGCCATCGCCCCGCACTGCGATCGCGTCGTCGCCGTCGACGTGTCGCCGGCGATGGTCGACCTGCTGCGTCGGCGGGTGGCGGCCAGCGGGCTCGACAACGTCGAGGTCGTGCACGCTGGGTACCTCACCTACGAGCACGACGGCGCGGCGCCCGGGTTCGTGTTCAGCCGCAACGCACTGCACCAGGTGCCCGACTTCTGGAAGGGGATCGCCCTCGATCGCGTCGCCCGTCTGCTGCCCCCGGGCGGCGTCCTGCGCCTGCGCGACCTCGTGTACGACTTCGAGCCGGGCGAGGCGCCGGCGCGCATCGCCGCCTGGCTGGCCGGCGCGGTCGATGACCCGGCGCGCGGCTGGACCGCCGACGAGCTCGCCGAGCACGTGCGCCTCGAGCACAGCACCTACAGCTGGCTGTTCGAGCCGCTGCTGGACCGCACCGGCTTCGAGATCCTCGATCGGGAGTACGTGCGCGGCGCGTACGGGGCCTTCACGTGCCGGCGGCGCTGACGCCGTGACGGCTGCAGGCCGGCGGCGAGCGTCGCCCGGGACACCCACCATTGCCGCCCGGACGACGCTGCCCGCCGAGGGCCAACCAGGGCGGCCGACTGTACGCCTCCTCCGGAAGAGGCCGACTGCGCGAGCATTGGCAGGGGTGCCAGCGATCGGGCGCCCAGGTCATACTGTCTGCGAGACCCCGGGCGGGCGACGCCAGGTGGCAGGGGGTCCTCGGGTCAGGCTCGATAGCGTCCCCGGTCAGTCACACAGGCCGGGCGGAGGCAGAAGTGGATGACGGCGCACTGAGTGCGGAGCGATGGTTCGGCGGACCGACCTCGAACCGTCGCGCCTACGTGGTGGACGACCTCGCCGGCCTGCGTGAGGACGACAGCACCGTGGTGCGCGCCGAGCGCCTGCCCGCCGCCGACGATGGAGATGCCTACACCGGACCGGTGTCGTTGAAGTTGCACACAGATGTATCCACAATCGACGCGCCCCAGCTGGCCGCCCGCTTGGAAGCCGTCGCCGCTGTCCGCCATCCGAGCCTGGGCCGCCCGATCGAGGCGTTCGTCGGCCCCGGCCTCGCCCGTCGACCGGAGGATGCCGACACCGCCGACGACGTGTTCTACGTCGCCTCCCGCTGGGAAGACGGGCGCCCGCTGCGAACTGCGGTTCCCATGGCTCCCCTCGCCGCCGTGGCCGTGGTGCGCGGCGTCGCCGGCGCGGTCGATGCGCTCCACCGCCACGGGCTGACCCATCGCGACCTCCACCCGGGCAACGTCATCGTGCGGCCAGACGGCTCATCGGTCGTCATCGACTTCGACACCGTGCGCCCCGACGACGGCGCGGCGACGACGACGATCGCCGGCGTCATCGGCTTCATCGCCCCCGAGACGGTGACGGGCGGCAGCGGCCGCGACGCCGATTGCTGGAGCGTCGGCATGCTCGCCGTGTACGCGCTGCTCGGCCACCCGCAGGGCTCGACGCCGTCGAGCGGCGCTGCGACGCGAGCTCGAGACCGCCCTCGCCGGCGCGGGCGACGGTCGCCACGCGGCGGCCGGCATCATGCGGATGATCGACCCCGATCCGGAGCGGCGGCCGCCGGATCTCGTCGGCTGGGTCGATCAGCTCGAGCACGACGTCCGACGACGCCGCGTGCCGTGGCGCCGGGTGCTCGTCGCCGCCGCGGTGCTCGTCGTGATCGCCATCGGCGCCACGATGCTCGCGTCGCGCGCGACCGGAGCGCCGGCCACACGGCGGCGGCCCCACTGCCGGCCGTCAGGGCTCCGGACTGCCCGGAAGGTGCCGTCCCCGACGAGATCGGCGCCCCCGACGACGCGTGCTGGGGCGGGCCGGCGGCGTCGTTCGTCCGCGGCACGACGCGCCTCGTCGTCGCCGCCGGCGGCGGCAAGCTCGGCATGTACGTGACGGCGCCGGATGGACGCGCCGTGTACCTGACGCAGACGATGTGGCAGTCCTACAGCGAGATCAGCGGCAAGAGCCCGCTCGACTCGCCGGCGTACGGCGGCTACCCGGTGGGCGTCGATGGCTACGACGATCCGGACGCTGTGGCCATCCGACTCGACAACGGCGGACTCGTGATCGGGCCGCGCGAGGACACCCAAATGTTCTGGTTGCCGGCCCAAGGCGTGCAGCGCTGGACCGAGCTCGGCGGCCTGCGCGGCGCCCTCGGCTTCCCGTCGTCGAACCTCAAGGTCGACCTCGACGGTGCCGTCATCGAGTTCCAGCGCGGCGCCCTCCATGCCACGGCCGAGAACGTCGGCCCGCTCTACGCCGGCCAGTCGGTACCGATCGAGCTGCTGATCCCGAGCGACCCGACGGACGGCCTGGACATCGATGCGATCCGCAACCGCCTCATCCGCCAGTGGGGTGGCGAGTCGTGGTGGGTCGACGGGGCCGGCACCCGCCACTGGGTGCCCGACAGCGCGACCTGGAACTGCCTCGGCGGTGACGACATGGTCTTCCCCGCCGCCGATGCGCTCCACGGCTGGACGGTGTGGTTGTTCCCGCTCGGCGCGCCGGCGACGTGCAGCGACGCCCCGCACCGCCCCGCGGTGGCACCGGACGCCGCTTCGTCCACGGCCGGGTCATGAGCTCGCAGGCCTTCGGCACCGCGACCCACGACGACGTGCACCTCGTCATCCGTGATCACGACATCCACTTCGGACGGGCGCCGAGCAACGAGATCCGCATCGGCCACGCGCCGATCCTCGACGACATCGTCCCGCGCAACACCGGGTGGATCGCGGCCCATCGCGGCCGCCTGATCGTCGCCAACTCCGACGATCGCCTCGCCTTCGACGTCGTCGTGGACGGCCACGCGCCGATCGCCGTGCGGCCCCGGCGTGTGGGTGTCGCCGCCGGACCCGGAGTTCGACATCGTCGTCGTCGGCACGTTCCCGTACACGATCGCCGTCGCCCACAACCGCACCGGAGCCAACGTGCAGGTCGTGCCGACGGGCGAGGAACCCGACGACGGCCTTCGGACCGGCGCCCGGCTCGACCTCAACTCGCGCCAACGACAGGTGCTCGACGCGTACGTGGCCCCCGTCATCACCGGCGGCAGCCCGGCCAGCCACCAGCAGGTCGCCCACGTCCTCGGCATCAGCCGCTCGCTCGTACGCCTGGAGTGCAACCGCATCTGGTCGAAGATGCTGCTCGCCGGCATCCCGATGCGTGAGCTCACCGACACGCGCGACCAGATCGTCGACGCGTGGACCCGCCACCGACTCTGACGGTGCGGTGTGGCCGGAGTCACCCGCGATGGCGATGAAGTTCGGAATGCCCGTTCGTCTGAAGGGTTGACCACAACGTGAACGAGCCGAAGGGCGCCAGCATGAACGTCAGCACCGACACCACCAGCGACCACGGCCTGCGGGCCGGTGACGTCATCGAGATCACGATCCGCGGCGAGCGCCGCACGGCCGAGGTGATGATCGTGAGCGAGGACGAGCAGCTCCTGCTCGACCTGTATGACGGCGACCGCCCCGTGTTCGCTCGGGCGTCCACCCTCACCGACGTCGCCATCTACCGACCCGACGCCGACCTCCTCGTCGCCGCCTGACGGCCCGCCTGGAGGGCCTGCCGGCGTTGGGTAGCGTGTCACCCCCAGGGGGTGGCGATGGAGCGCAACGACACGGTCGGTCAACACACCGGCCGCGCGCTGATCGACCTGGTCGATCGCGAGGTCCGGAGGTTCTCGAGCCTCGCCGCAGGGACTGATCCGGCCCGACCCGTACCCCGCTCGGCGTGGACGGTCGGCGACACCGTGGCCCACGTGGCCACCGGCATGGCTGCCTACGGCAGGTACCTGGAGGGGGATGACGCGAGCCCGGTCATCGACCTGTCCGACGTCGCCGGCGGCTCGATCGCCGACAGCAACGCCCGCCGACTGGCCGCCGACAGCGAGCGCGACATCGCGGCGCTGCTCGGCGCGCTCGGGGTCCGCTACGCGGATGTCCGCCGGGTGGCGATGGCGATGGACCTCGACGACGAGGTGTCATGGCACGGCCGTCCGGTGCCCCTGCGGACGTTGCTGGCCACCGCCGCGGCAGAGGCCCACATGCACGGCCGGGATGTGGCCGTCGCGCTCGGACGACCGTGGCCGCTCGCCCGGCGCGACGCCGTGCTGATGATCGACGGGCTGGCGCCGCTGCTGCCGATCCTCGTCGATCCCGAGCGCACCGGCGACCTCGACGCCCTCGTGCGGCTGCGCCTTCGCGACGGCCCCGAGCTCGGGCTGACGTTCACCGCCGGCGCCTTGGCCGTCGGGCCGTGCGGCACCCGCCGGCCTGACGTCACGGTGCTCGCCGACCCCGCCACCTTCCTGCTCGTCGCCTACGGCCGGGCCAGCCAGTGGCCGGCGATGGCGACCGGCAAGCTGCTCGCGTGGGGCCGCCGGCCGTGGCTCGCCGTGCGCCTCACGTCGTACCTCGTCCGGCCCTGATCTGGATCAGCCGACGCCGGGCAGGAGGTGCTCGGCGATGGCTGCCTCGTAGGCCCGAGTGCGCTCGCCGGACAACCCGTTGGGCGGCGCCAGCAGCAGCTCGTCGGCCACGTCCAGCACGGGCGCGATGCGCGCCGCCACCTCCTCGGGCGTCCCGACGAGCACGAGCTCCTCGACCAGGGCGTCGGAGACCGCGGCGGCGAGGTCGGCCGGCGGCGCCCCGGCCTCGTTGAGGTCCATCAGCGCACGCGCGTCGTCGCCGACCCCGATGGCGTCGAAGTACGACTCGTATTGGCGCAGGCCGGCGTAGAACGGGAGGCCGACCTTGGCGTCACGCATGCCCTGGTCATGATCGTCGGTGATGACGACGCGCAACCACGCCGTGACCCGGAAGTCGGCGCGTGCCCGGCCGGCGGTGGCCAGACCCCGCTCCACCGCGGCGCGCACCTCGCCCGTGATCCAGCTCGGCGACCACACGGGGTGCCCGAAGATGCCGTCGGCGACCTCGGCCGCCATCTCGGTCATCGTCGCGCGCAGCGGCGCCAGGTAGATCGGGATGGTCGGCCGCACCGGCCGGGGCAGGCGGACGCCGGTGAGGTCGACGTGCCAGAACTCGCCCTCGAAGCGGCCGATGCCGGCCTGCTCGTCGGCGGTGACCATGCGGTGGACGAGCTCGGTCAGCTCGCGCAGGCGGGAGACCGGCTTGTCGTACGGCACGCCGAAGCGGTCCTCGTTGGCGACCTGGGTGCTGCTCCCGAGCCCGAGCGTGAGGCGACCGCCGCACAGCCGATCGAGGTCGAGGGCGGCCATCGCCGTCTCCATCGGGCTGCGCACGAAGCCGAGGGCGATGCCCGTCGCCAGGTCGAGCTCGCACGACGTGGCCGCCGCGCCGAGCGTCGCCCACGGCGGGGCGAAGATCTGTGGGACCACGAGACCCCGGGCGCCGGTGGCCACCAGCCGAGCGACGTGATCGCCGACGGCCGCCGCCGACCCCGACGGCAGGATCGCCCAGTGGTGGGCGGCACGGACCCGTTCGATGGCGGAGGCGGTCACGCAGCCATCTTCACCGCCGCCGCAACCGCGGGCGGGGTCAGACGGCGAAGATGACGTCGTGAGAGCGATCGTCCACACCATGACCGGCGGACCCGAGGTCCTGTCGCTGACCAACCGACCGGACCCCGAGCCCGGGCCAGGCGACGTGCGGGTCCGGATCCACGTATCCGGTGTCAACCCCACCGATTGGAAGGCCCGCCTCGGCGGGCCGCGACCGGCCGGGCCGTTCGCCGAGCGGGTGCCGAACCAGGACGGTGCCGGCGTCATCGATGCCGTCGGCGACGGCGTCGATGCGGCGCGCGTCGGCGAGCGGGTGTGGGTGTGGGAGGCGGCATGGCGGCGCAGCGACGGCACGGCCCAGGAGGCCCTGGTGCTCCCGGCGCGCCAGGCCGTCGCGTTGCCGGACGGCGCGTCGTTCGACGTCGGGGCCAGCCTCGGCATCCCGGCCCTGACCGCCCACCGGGCGCTCACCCAGGGCGACGCTGATCCGGACCGGCTGGCGCCGGGCAGCTTGGCCGGCCGCACCGTGCTCGTGGCCGGTGGGGCCGGGGCGGTCGGGCATGCCGCCATCCAGCTCGCCCGCTGGGCCGGGGCGACGGTGATCACGACGGTCAGCAGCCCGACGAAGGCCGCGCTGGCCACGGCCGCCGGTGCCCACCACGTCGTGGACTACCGCGCCGCCGATGCCACCGCGGCGATCAAGGAGCTGGCGCCCAACGGCGTCCACACGATCGTCGAGGTGGCGCCGGCGGCCAACGTGGCCCTCGATGCCGCCGTCGCCGCACCCGACGCGGTGATCGCCTTCTACGCCACCGATGGCGGCGAGGAGCTGGCGATCCCGGTCATGACGTCGATGGCCCGCAACCTCCGCTGGCAGGGCGTGCTCGTGTACACCGTCCCGGCGGCGGCCAAGGACGACGCGGTCGCCGACGTCGCCGCCGCCGTCGCCGCCGGGGCGATGGAGGTCGGCGAGGAGCACGGCCTGCCGCTGCACCGGTTCCCACTGGAGCGCACCGGCGACGCCCACGACGCCGTGCAGGCCGCCGCCGTCGGCAAGGTCGTCATCGACGTGGTCTGACCGGGCCGCCGCTCTGCGCACGTCGAGTGCATCTGGGCGCGAATCGTCTCAAAACGTGATCTGGGCGCGAAAGCGTCGCAAGACTGCGACGGTTTCGCTGCCCAGATCACCCGTCGCCGCGCTCCGTGCCGACGGGGTCCTGCGGCGTCGATACGGTCGACGCATGGGTCAGTTCAGCACCACCGAACGCGACGGGCACCTGTTCGTCGTGACGATCAACCGGCCGGAGGTCATGAACGCCCTCCACCCGCCGGCGAACGCCGAGCTGTCGGACGTCTTCGACGAGTTCCAGAACGACCCCGACCTGTGGGTCGCCATCATCACCGGGGCCGGCGAGCGGGCGTTCAGCGCCGGCAACGACTTGAAGTACCAGGCGGGCGGCGGCGACCGATCCGCCCAGCCGTCCTCCGGGTTCTGCGGGATCACGGCCCGCTACGACCTGACCAAGCCGCTGATCGCCGCCGTCAACGGCGTGGCGATGGGTGGCGGGTTCGAGATCGCCCTCGCGTGCGACATCATCGTCGCCGCCGAGAACGCCACCTTCGCCCTCCCGGAGGTGCGCGTCGGCCTCGCCGCCGCTGGCCGGTGGCGTGCACCGCCTGCCCCGCACGATCGGCCCGAAGCGGGCGCTCGGGATGATCCTCACCGGCCGCCACGTGCCGGCCCAGGAGGGCTACGAGCTCGGGTTCGTCAACGAGGTCGTGCCCACCGGTCAGGCGTTGGACGGGGCCAAGCGCTGGGCCGAGCAGATCCTGGCCGTGTCGCCGATGTCGGTGCGGGCCTCGAAGCAGGCCGTCTACCTGGGCCTCGAGCAGGGCGGCGTGCAGGGTGCCGAAGCCATCCGCTACCCGGCGGTCATCGAGATGACCAAGTCGGAGGACTTCATCGAGGGCCCGAAGGCCTTCGCCGAGAAGCGCCCGCCGAACTGGAAGGGCCGCTGACCCGTCCGTCCAGCGGCGGACACCGCGATCGGTCTCCTGGCCGACGACGTCCACGCGCCTGACGCTCACGATCGGGGCATGAACGCACCCGACGTCTCCACTCGCTCCATCGCCCGCCGCGCCGCTCACGTCGCCGTCGCCCTGACGGCAGGCGGCGTCCTGCTCGTCGCCACCGCGTGCTCGTCGGACGGCGAGGCGGCAGCGCCGTCCGCCCCACCCGCCACGGCACCACCAACGACGGCCGCGGCCGCCACCGTCCCGACGACTGCCGCTCCGACTTCGACCACCGCTGCGCCGACGCCTCCGTCGGCCACCGACACCGCGCTGCGCGGCATCCTCGAGACCCACCGCAGCGCCGGCGAGTTCGTCGGGGCCCGCCTCGCCGTGGCCGATCGCGACGGCGCCATCACCGAGGTCACGGCCGGGACGACGTCGGTCGATCCGGTGTCCGGTCCCGTCGATCCCGACGTGGCGTGGAACATCGGCAGCGCCACCAAGACGTTCGTCGCCGTCGTCGTGCTGCAACTCGCCGAGGAGGGTCGCCTCGATCTCGATGCCGGCATCGCCGCCTACCTGCCCGACCTCCCGGGGGCCGACCGGATCACGCCTCGCCAGCTGCTGGCCCACACCAGCGGGCTCGGCGAGTACGGCGATCAGCCGGCGCTGCGCAACGACCTGCAGCGTCCGTGGACGCCGAGCGAGCTGATCGCCCTGGCCGAGGCGGCCGGCCGGTTCGGTGAGCCGGGCGAGGCCCACCACTACTCGAACACCGGCTACATCGTGCTCGGCGAGATCATCGAGCAGGTGACCGGTCATCCGTGGGCCGACGAGGTGGCGACGAGGATCAGCGCGCCGCTGGGGCTGACCCACACCGGCCTGCTGACCGACCCGCTCCCGACCGGGTACGTCGTCGTCGACGGCGCGTTCGTCGATGCGACGTCCATCGCCGACCCGTCGACGGGCGGGGCGGCCGGCGGCCTGGCCTCGACCGACCGCGACCTGCTGCGGTTCGTCCGGGCGCTCGCCGACGGCGAGCTGCTGACACCGGCCTCGCAGGCGGCGATGCGGACGTTCGTGCCCGGCGAGGACTACTCCCAGTTCGGCATCGACCACGGCTACGGCCTCGGCTGGGAGCGCTACGCGCTGGACACGATCACCGTCGAGGGCCACATGGGCACCGGCGAGGCGCAGTCGGCCTTCATCGGCTACGACGTCGAGCGCGGCACCGCCGTCGTCGTGATGACGAACACCGCCGTCGCCGGTCCGCAGGCGATCATGGCCGTCGAGGCGCTCGTCGCTGTCGGGCCGACAGCGGGATGAACCGGCTCGTCGTCCGTCGCCAGCACGATCCGCGGATCATCCTGGCGACGGACGACCGCTTCGGGGGGCTTCGGTACCGTCGGAGCGTGCACTGGCGCGATCGCCTCATCGCTCGGCTGCGGTCGTTCGACCCGGGCGTGGTCGACGCGGTCGTCGCTGCGGTGTTCACGGCCGGGGCCATCGCCACCGTGCTCGGCCAGGACATCCACGACGCCAGCGGTGCGCTGCGCAACGGCTACCGCGAGCCGAGTGCGCTGATCGTCGTGACGGCGCTCGTGACGTGCGCGCCGATCGCGGTGCGGCGGCGCTGGCCGTTGGCGGCCCTGGTGGTGTCGTGCCTCGGGATCATCGCCCACTTCCTCGCCGACTGGCCGGAGGGGTCGCTGCCGCTCGCTGCGCTGCTGCTGACCTACACCGTCGGCGCATGGTGCTCGTTGCGCCGGGCCGTCGCCGGGCTCGGGGTCGTCGCCGCGACGCTGGTGGTGCTGGCGGTCACCGACTCGCCGGGCCTCGACACCGTCGGCACGATCGGCGTCGTCGCCCAGTTCGCCGCGGCGTGGGCGCTCGGGGTGGCGATGCGCCAACGGCGCGTGGCCACGGACGCGCTGGTGCGCCAGGCCGACGAGCGCGCCGAAGCGGAGCGCCAGGCCGCGGCGCGGGTGGTCGCCGAGGAGCGGCTGCGGATCGCCCAGGAGCTGCACGACATCGTCGGCCACTCGATGTCGGTGATCGCGGTGCAGGCCGGCGTCGGCGTCCACGTCCTCGACGCCCACCCCGACCAGGCCCGCACCGTGCTGGAGACCATCTCGGCCACGTCGCGGGGCACGCTCACGGAGATGCGCCGCCTGCTCGGCGTGCTGCGTGACGGCGACGGCGAGCGATCCAACGCCCCGGCACCGGGGCTCGACGACGTGCCCGCCCTGGTCGCCGACGTGGGCGCGGCGGGCCTGCCGGTCACGCTCCACGTCGACGGCACCGGCGCGGCGATCCCGGCCGGCGTCGAGCTCGCCGCCTACCGCGTCGTCCAAGAAGCGCTCACCAACGTCATCAAGCACGCCGGTCCGACGACGTCCGTCGCCGTGTCCGTGTGCCACCGCCCGACGTCGGTGCGCGTCGAGGTCGTCGACGACGGGGTCGGCCCGACGGCGCCGGGCGGCACCGGCCACGGTCTGCTCGGGATGCGCGAGCGGGTCGAGCTGTGGGGCGGCGAGCTGAGCGTCGGTCCCGGACTCGACGGTGGGTTCCGTGTCGCCGCGCTCCTGCCGTACGGCGAGGGCGCATGATCCGCGTCGTGGTCGCCGACGACCAGGCGCTCGTCCGCAGCGGCTTCACGATGCTGCTCTCGGGAGAACCCGATCTGGAGGTCGTCGGCGAGGCGAGCAACGGTGCCGAGGCCGTCGAGCTCGCCGCCCGCGAGCATCCCGACGTGGTGCTGATGGACGTGCGCATGCCGGTGATGGACGGGCTCGCGGCGACCCGGCTGATCACCGCCGACGGATCGTTGTCGGCGACACGCGTCGTCATCCTCACCACGTTCGACCTCGACGAGTACGTGCACGAAGCCCTGCGAGCCGGCGCCAGCGGGTTCCTCCTGAAGGACACCATGCCGGTCGATCTGCTGCACGCCATCCGCGTCGTCGCGGTCGGCGACGCGCTGATCGCGCCGAGCATCACGCGGCGCCTGATCGCCGAGTTCGCCCGGCAGCCCGCGCCGCCGACGACCGGCTGCGCCCGACCCGGCGCTCGCCCAGCTGACCGAGCGCGAGCGGGAGGTGCTCGGGCTCGTGGCGCGCGGGCTGTCGAACGCCGAGATCGCCGGTCAGCTCTTCGTGAGCCACGCCACCGTCAAGACCCACGTCAGCCGGCTGCTCATGAAGCTCGCCGTCCGCGACCGGGCGCAGCTCGTGATGGTCGCCTACGAGACCGGCGTCGTGACCCCCGGAACGACCTGACGAGCATCGGCCGCGCGGCGTACGTCCGCCGGCCGACGTCCGGATCGGCGTACGTCCGAGCGCCGGACGACGCCGCCGTGCCATTGGTCGACGATCGCAACCATGACCACCACCATCACCCCGCTCGTCGACACCCGACCGACCCGCCGCGGCATCCTGCGGCGTTGGTACGGCCCGCTCGCCGCGGCTCGGACGTGGAAGGAGACGGCGTCGCTGCTCGTCGCCCTGCCGGTCGGGACGCTGTGGTTCGCGGTCGTCGTCACCGGCCTGTCGGTCTCGGCCGGGCTGCTCGTCACGCTCCTCGGTCTGCCGCTGCTGGTCGCCGTCGTCTACGGCGGGCGCGCCATCGGCGCCGTCGAACGGTCGATGGCGCGGGCCCTGCTCGACACCGATGTCACGGCGCCGGCGCCCGTCGACCGCAGCGGATCGCCGTGGGCCCGGGGCCGCCGCATGATCGGCGACCGTCCCGGTTGGCGCGGCCTCGCCTTCGGGCTGCTGGCCCTGCCGATCGGGGTCGCGACCTTCACGGCCGCCGTCGTCACGTGGACCGTCGCCGGCGCGCTGGCCGCCTTCCCCGTCTACGGGGCGTTCGTCTCCAGCTCCGACCTCGATGACGTGCCGGACGTGCTCGACCCGTTCATCGACGGGTGGGCTCGCGTCGGATCGACGATCGGCATCTCGATGGTGGGCGTGCTGCTGCTCGCCCGGCGCCCCGCATCATCCACCGCCTCGCCGACGGCCAGCGCCGCTTCGTCAGTCGCTGGCTGGCCCGGTGACGGCGTCGCCGCGACAACTGTCGCAGCTTCGACATTGACCGATGTATACGCACGTGTTTACATGTCCGGAACCCGCGACATGCGGGAACGGGCGGGCGGCTCGATCTTGGCGACTGCTGCACCAGTCGCGCCCGGGCGAGCGGTCGGAGGCGGGGCGGGCATGAGTGCAACGGAGGGGTCGACCGGTCGATTCGTCGATCTGCCGCGGCGGGGACGCACGTTCGTGCGTGAGCACCCGGGTCCTGACGGGGCGCCGACGGTCGTGCTGCTGCACGGCTGGGCGACCACCGCCGCGCTGAACTGGGCGCCGAGCTTCGGGCCGCTGTCCGAGCACTTCCGGGTCATCGCCCCCGATCACCGTGGCCACGGTCGTGGCCTGCGTGCCGCCACTCCGTTCCGGCTCGCGGACTGTGCCGACGACGTGGCCGCCCTCCTCGCCACGTTGGACATCCCGCAGTGCATCGCCGTCGGCTACTCGATGGGCGGCCCGATCGCCCAGCTCCTGTGGCGACGACACCCGGAGGCCGTCGCCGGGCTCGTGCTGTGCGCCACCAGTGCCACGTTCCACGGCACGCCGCGCGAGCGGGTGTTGTCGGGTCTGGCGACCGGTGGCAGCTTCGTCGCCGCGTCGCCGCCGTTCCAGCCGGTGCTCTCGGCCGCGACGACGGTGATGCGGGGACTGCGCGCCTTGGGACACGACTGGACGAGGATCGCCGAAGCCGGCCGCGAGATCTGCCGCTTCGATTCGCGCCCGTGGATCGACGAGCTCGCCGCGGTGCCCACCGCCGTGATCGCGACGACCGCGGACGACATCGTGCCTCCCCGTCGCCAACTGGAGCTGGCCGATGCGATCCCGAACGCGACGCTGCGTCGCGTGGCGGGCGGACACGCCGTCTGCACGACGAATCCGCAGCGCTTCGTCCCGGCCCTCGTCGATGCGTGCGTCGAGGTCGCCACTCGCTCGCACGCCGTCGGCGTCGCCGCCTGATCGACCCTCAGGCGGGGTCGTCGGCAGGGGGGACCGGGGTCGGGCTCCCGGCGCGGTGGGCGGCCAAGGCCTCGTCCGATGCCGGACCGGTGGGCGCGCCCCGCTCGGCGATCGCGTCGCGGAGGTCATCGATCGCGCCACGGAGCTCGACACGATCGGCACGCAGGCTGTGGGCGACGATCAGCGCCGAGCCGACCACCACCAGGCCGAGGCCGCCGATGCCGCCCGAGATGAGGTACGGGATCTGCGCCGGCTCGCGGTCGTTCGAGGCGGCGCCGTTCCACCCGAGGAAGATCAGGAAGAAGCCGGCGACGCAGTAGACGATGCCGACGACGCCGCCGAGCTTGGACCACCGCTTGGTCATGGATGCCTCCGGTTCATTCGTGATCGCCGCCGAGGTAGGTCTCGCGCAGGTTGGCGTTGCGGATCTCGTCGCCGACGCCCGAGAAGATCAGCGTGCCCTTCTCCATGATCAGCGCCCGGTCGGCGTAGGGCAGGACGCCGACGTTCTGCTCGACGATGATCACCGTCACGCCGTCGTTGTTGATCCGCTCGACGACCTGGAACACCGTCTTGGCGAGGGCCGGGCTGAGCCCGAGCGACGCCTCGTCGATGAGGAGCAGACGGGGCCTGGACATCAGCGCCCGGCCGATCGCCAGCATCTGCTGCTCGCCGCCCGAGAGCGTGCCGGCGAGCTGGTCGACGCGCTCGGCGAGGCGCGGGAAGTAGTCGAACACGAGCTGGCGGCGCTGCTCGACCTCGTCGCGATCGCGCCGCCGCGTCCACGCGCCGAGGCGCAGGTTGTTGGCGACGCTGAGGGCGGGGAAGACGCGCCGGCCCTCCGGCACCAGGGCGATGCCCACGGTTGACGAGCTGCGTCGGCGGGCGGCCGGCGATGTCCTCGCCGTCGAAGCGGATGACGCCGGCGTCGGGCTTGAGCAGCCCGGCGATCGTCGGCGACCGTCGTCGTCTTGCCGGCGCCGTTGAGGCCGAACAGCACCGCGGTCTCGCCCTCCTCCACCGCGAAGCTGATGCCCATCAGCACCGGGAAGCCGTAGCCGACGCGCAGGTCCTCGACCTCGAGCAACGCCATCGGGTCAGCCGTCCGTCTCGACGAGGTCGTCGAGCTGGGCTTCGAGGGCGACGGCGAGCGGATCGGGGTCCTCGCCGAGGTAGGCGGCGACGACCTGCGGGTGGTTGCGGACCTCGTTCGGTAGTGCCGTGGGCGAGCAGCTGGCCGAAGTCGAGGCAGTAGACGTAGTCGCAGACCCGCACGACGAGCGGCACGTGGTGCTCGATCATGGCGATCGAGAGCTTGAACATCGCGGCGCAGCTCGAGCAGCGAGTCGCCGAGCCGGTGGGCCTCTTCGGGACCCATGCCCGACGACGGCTCGTCGAGCAGCAGCACGTCGGGGTCGGTCGCCAGCACGGTGGCGATCTCGACCCGCTTGAGCGTGCCGTACGGGAGCCCGGCCACCTGCGTGTCGAGCAGGTCGGTGAGCCCGAGCACGTCGGCCAGGGCATCGGCCTTGCGACGTAGGCGGCGCTCACCGCGCAGCGACCCGCGGCTGCCGAACATCCCGGCGAGCGTTCCGTAGTCGGCCTGCGAGGTACTGCGCGGTGATCAGGTTCTCGCGCACCGTCGTCCCCTTCACCAGGCCGACGTTCTGGAACGTGCGCCCGAGGCCGAGCGCGGCGCGGACGTGCACCGGCAGGCGCGTGATGTCGCGGCCGCGGTAGAGGATCAGACCCGAGTTCGGCTTGTAGAAGCCGGTGATCATGTTGAACAGGGTCGTCTTGCCGGCGCCGTTGGGACCGATCACGCCGACGATCTCGCCCTCGCCGATGGCGACGCTGACGTCGCGGTTGGCCTGCACGCCGCCGAAGCGGATCGACAGGTCGCGGGTCTCAAGCACGGACATCGGTGATCTGCACCTCCTTCAGCCCACGGTCGTGGCGATCGAAGCGGTGGCCGGTCATCCACCGCTGCACCGGGCGGATCTGCTGGCCGATGCCGCCGGGGAACTGGATCAGGTTGATCAGCAGCAGGAGCGGGCCGATGATCAGCGTCGCGTAGGCCGGCGTGAGCGTGACCGGCCCCGGCACCTTGGCCAGCAGGTCCTCGAAGCCGGGGATCTTCTCGATGAGGTAGCGGCAGCAGGGCGAAGAACGCGCCGCCGATCACGAGCCCGGCGCGCGACCGCAGGCCGCCGACCACCGTCATCGTCACGAAGAACAGCGAGAGACGGAAGCTCCAGGCGTCGGCCGACACCGACTCGTCGCCGTGGGCGATGAGCGCGCCGGCGAGACCGGCGAAGGCGCCGGAGACGCCGAACGCGAGCAGCGTCGCCAGGCGCACGTTGATGCCGAACGTCGACGCGACCCGGGGGTTCTCGCGCAGGGCCAGCAGCGCCCGCCCGCCCTTGGTGCGCATCATCCGCCAGTCGACGAAGAGCACGAGGGCGAGGAACCCGAGGCACAGGTAGTAGTAGCGCCACTCGGTGTCGAACCAGGCCGGCTTCGGTGCCCGTTGGCCGGCCCCGCCGCCGGTGAACTCCTGGATCTGGAAGATGTTCTGCTCGGCAACCAAGCCGTACGACAGCGTGATCAGGGCGAAGTAGAGGCCGGTGATCCGCAACGACACGCCTCCGAGGATCAGCGCCTGACCGGCGCCGAGCGCGGCGGCGGCGATGACGCCGACCCAGAACGACTGGCCCTGCACCGTCACCAGGTAGGCCGACGTGAACGCGCCGATGCCGACGAAGGCGGCGTGGCCGAGCGAGATCTGGCCGACGTAGCCGAGCAGCACGTTCAGCGACAGGGCCACGATCGCGTAGCACACGGCGATCGCGTAGAGCCGCAGATCGGTGCCCGACCGGCCGAGCGGCAGCACGAGCACGAGGTAGGCGACGGCGGCCCACGCCACGGCGCGCGCCAGCCAACCGGCCGCCGACGGGCGGAACGGCTGCCGGGCCTCGTCGCCGCGAGGGGTGGTGCCGCTGGTCCGACGTCACGACGCTGGTCATGTCGACTTCCCCGAGCAGGCCCTGCGGGCGCACGATGAGCACGGCGAGGAGGACGACGAACACGATGAGCGTGGACGGCGTGCCCGGGATGTCCTGGAAGATCGTCGGCGTTGGTGCCGACCGCCTGGACGATGCCGACCAGCACCCCGCCGAGGAAGGCGCCGGGCAGGCTGGTCATCCCGCCGAGCACGGCGGCGGTGAACGCCGGGATCAGGTACCCCGACGTCATCACGCCGGGCGTGAAGCTGCCGGTGTCCGGCACCGCGACGACCGCCGGCGAGGGCACCGAGGAGGGCGGCGAGGACCCACATGAACGTCGAGAGCCGACGCACGCTGATGCCGACGAGCTCGGTCGCCGTCGGTTCCTGGCTGGCGCCGAGGATGGCGAGGCCGAGGTTGGTCTTGCGTGAAGAACAACCCGAGGAGCGACGGCCAGGACGGCGAGCGCTGCCGATGAGCCAGCAGCCGCTGGTCGGAGATCTGCACGTCGAGGACGGTGACCCGGTCGAGCGTCGGGAACGCTCGGCGAGATCGGCCGGCCCTGGTTGTCGAACAGCCACTGCTGGATGGCGATCGCCAAGCAGCGCCACGCCCGCCGTCGCCACCAGCACGATCACCCGCGGGGCGTCGAACAGCGGACGGATGACGATCCGCTCGGTGATGAAGCCGAACAGCGCCCCGGCCAACAGGGCCCCGACGACGGCCACGCCGTACGGCAGGCCGCTGCTGTGCAGGAGGTAGAGCACGCAGACGGCGACGCTGCCGAACTCACCCTGGGCGAAGTTGAAGACGCCGCTCGACTTGTAGATGAGCACCAGGCCCGAGCGCGACCAGGCCGTACGCCGAGCCGGTCACGACGCCGATGACGATCGACCGCTCCTGGCCGGTGAGCCACAGCACGACGACGAGCGCGATGGCCAACCCGATGCCGATGAGGAGGCCCCGCCGCTGGAGCAATGAGGCCCCTCGTTTGCTCGCTCGAGGACTCGCTCGGCTCACACTGCTCATGCGTCAGTTCACCGTGAGGAACTGTTGGGCGGTGTCGAACGTCTTGGTCGTGCAGTTGGCGTCGAGCAGGTCGGCGCCGGTGCCGCCGAAGTGGTCGTCGACGGTGAACTGGATCGGCGAGTAGATGCCGTTGTCGAAGCCCGGCGCGGTGACCAGCGTGTTCATGAACGCCGCCCGCCCGAGCTCCGGACCGGTCGCTTCGAGCATCAGCGCCAGCGCCTTGTTCAGCGACCACAGCTGCGAGCCCGATGTCGTCGGCCGTCGCGCCGCCGGCGCGAACTCCGCGTACGCCGTCTTGAAGTTGGGATCGAGCTCGTCGATCACGTCGAGGTTCGGCGTCGGCGAGAGGAACTCCCCCGTCTCGACGGCCGGGCAGCCGAAGTTGGTCACCGCGTTGAGGCCGCTCGTGACGCCGGGGCCGAGCCACACCGGGGTGAACCCCTGGTTCAGGCCCTGGTTGGCCAGCCCGATGAAGACGACGGGCGACGACAGCAGCACCACCGCCGCCGGGTTGCGGTCCTTGAGCGCCTGGATCACGGAGAGCTGCTCCGGCTCGGCCGCCGCCTTGTTGATCCGCGTCTCGTAGGCGATGTTGATGCCGGCGTCGCCGGCAGCCGACTTGATCGCCGCCAACGCGTCGTTGAACGACGGGGTGTCGGCGACGACGAGCCCGATGTCCGTGATGCTCTTCTCCTGCAGCAGTTGCATCAGCAACGGGGCCTGCTGGGCATACGTGAGCGTGGTCGCGAAGTACGTCTCGAGGTCAGCCAGCCCGTCCTCGTTCACGCCCGCCGACAGGTACGGGATGCCGTTCTCGGCGGCGTACTGCGCGCACGCCGTGATCTGATCGGCGCCGCCGCCGCCGACGAGCAGGAAGGCGCCGTCGTCCTCGACCATCTGGCGACAGACCTGCACGGCGGTCTGCGGGTTGAACGTGTCGTCGCGGAACACGACGCGCACCTTGCGCCGCCGAACAGCTCGTCAGGGGCGCTGTCGGCGAGGAACTTCCAGTAGATGTCCTTGCCGATGTCGAAGCTGGTCTGCGGGATGGGCGACGCGCCGGTGACGGGGGCGTGGATGCCGATCACGATCTCGGTGTCACTGACGCCGGCGGTGTCGTTGCCGCCCGGCTGGAACGGACCGGGCGCCGGCGGCGGCGCGGTCGTCGTGGCGAGCGCCGTCGTCGCGCTCGGCACCGTGGTCGCGCCGGGTGTGGTCGTCGCGCCGGCGACGGTGGTCGCCGCGGCGATGGTCGTCTCGACCGGCGCCGCGGTCAACGGCGGTCGCGTCGATCCGGGGGCCGCGGTCGTGGCCGCTCCGCCGCCGTCGTCCCCTGTGCCGGCGACACCGGACTTCTGGCCGCACGCGGCGGCGACGAGGACGAGCGCGAGCGCCAACGGGATGGCGCGCCGGGCGCGGGTCGTGCGCCGACGGGATGGTGTTCGGCTCATGGCGCGTCCTTCTGGTCGAGGTGGCGGTCGAGGTACTCGCTCACACCGTGACGACTGGCCTCTCGACGCGGTGGGTCACCGTCCGGTCCGAGGCAGCGGGCCGTGATGTAGCCGAGGAGCAGCACGGCCGGGATGAGCAGCCACACCGTCCACGACCAGTTGCCGGTGAGGTCGCCGGCCGCGGCCAGCGACGAGAACGATCCTTGAGCCATGCGCCGACACCCCCGGTCGCTCGGCCCTCGTCCGACCGCGTCGGGCAGGGCGTCGCCTCCAGCACCATAGTGACCCTCGCGTCGGCCCGCCGCCGAGATCGCCAGCGTGTGGCGCTGTCGGCCGCCGCCGCTCCCTTCGGGATCACCGCCCGTCCTTTGCTAGCCAAGGGGCGGCATGAGCAGCACGAACGGCGAGGGTGCAGCGGTCGTCGCCTTCCACGAGCGGGCGGCGCTCATCCGCGCCGAGATGGGTGGCCAGGCCAAGATCGACCGCCTCCACGAGCGCGGCCGTCCGACGGTCCGCGAGCGCATCGCCGCCCTGCTCGACGCCGGCAGCTTCCGTGAGCTCGGGACGTTCGCCGTCTCCAAGCGCGTCGACGATCGGGCCGACACCCCTGGCGACGGCAAGATCGGCGGCTGGGGCACGCTCGACGGCCGGCCGGTCATCGTCTACGGCGACGACCTCACGGTCCGCCAGGGCTCCTCGGCGTTGGTCGGCATGCGCAAGACGCGCCGGATGGAGCACCAGGCGCTGCGCGCCGGCGTCCCCTACATCGACCTCGGGGAGACCGGCGGGGCCCGCATCCCCGACATCCTCGGCGCGGTCGGCATCACCGGCGCCCAGATGTCGCCGGACAAGGGCGCTCGCCAGCACCGGGTGCCGGCCGTGACGGTGATCGTGGGCAAGTCGTTCGGCGGCTCCTCGATCGGTTCGGCGCGGGGCGACTTCACCGTGCAGGTGCGCGGCTCCTGCCTCGCCATCACGTCGCCGCGCGTGTTCGAGGTGGCGATCGGCGAGGTGATCGGGTTCGAGGAGCTCGGCGGCGTCGACGTCCACGCCGAGCGCACCGGGCAGATCGACCTCGCCGTCGACACCGACGACGACGCCTGGGCGGCCGTCCGCCGCTGGCTCTCGTACCTCCCGTCGAACGCCTGGGAGCCGGCGCCCCGGGTCGATCCGGCGCCGCCCGACCGCGCCGCACCGGATCTCGACGGCTGGCCCGAGCGGCCGGCCGGTGGACGCGACGTCGCCACCCTCGTCACCTCGATCGTCGATGCCGGCAGCTGGTTCGAGCTGCGGCCGCGGCTCGGCCTCGGCATGCGCACCGGCTTCGCCCGGATCGACGGGTGGAGCGTCGGTGTGATCGCCAGCGACCCGCCGACCGACGACGGGCGCATCGACGCCGCGGCGTGCGAGAAGGTCGCCCGCCTCCTGATGTTGTGCGACTCGTTCGACCTGCCCGTCGTGTCGCTCGTCGACTCGGCCGGCCTGGCCCGTGACGACGAGCCCGACCAGGAACGGCTGCTCCCCCGTTTCGTGCGCCTGCGCCAGGCGCTGCTCCTGGCGAGCTGCCCGCGCCTGCTGGTCGTCACCGGACGGGCCGACGGCCTGCCGTTCGCATCGGTCGCCTCCAGTGGCTGGGCCACCGATGGCGCCTACGCATGGCCGGGGGCCAGCGCCGGTGTCGAGGGCCCGGCCGCCGGCGGGTCGCGCGGCATCGAGGAGGCCGCCGGCGTGTACGGGATCGACGAGCTGATCGCCCCGTCGGCCACTCGCGACGTGCTCGTCGCCGATCTGGCCCGCCTCGCCCACCGCCGCGTGCCGTCGCTCGACGAACGGCTCCTCGCCAGCTGGAGCACGTGTTGACCACGCCCGAGCCGCCGCCGCGGGTCTCGGGGGTGGGGTCGTTCAGCGCCGCCGCGCTCGAGGAGCACGACGCGCTCGCCGAGCTGGCGGCCCGTTCGAAGCACGCCGAGGCCGCCGGTGCCGCCGTCCGCGAGCGCATCGCGGCGCTCGTCGATCCTGGTTCCTTCAGCGAGGTCGGCACGTTCACCCACGCGTTCGAGGACGCGGACTCGACGGGGCACGCCGCCGGTGAGATCCACGCCGGCGATGCCCGGGTCGGTGGGTTCGCCACCATCGGCGGCGTCACGGTCGTCGTCGCCGCCGACAACCCGGCCGTGCTCGACGGCACGAGCGGGGTCGTCGGCAACGAGCGGCTCGAGCGGTTGATGAACCTGGCGCTCGGCAAGGGCGTCCCGTTCGTCTACCTCGCCGACGGCGGGCGGATCCGGCGCAGCGAGGTGGCAGGGGCCGAGGGTCTCGCCGAGCTCGGCGCGTTCAACGCCTTCGTCGGGCGCCGGCACCGGGTGCCGATGGCCACGGCGATCCTGGGCGACACGACCGAGGTCGGCGCGCTGCTCGCCGGCACCGGCGATCTCACGGTCCTCGTCGCCGGGGCCCGGTTCGCCCTGTCAGGAAGCGCCGACCCGGTCGATGCGGCCAAGAACGGCCTCGTCGACCTCGTCGTCGACTCCACCGAGGACGCGCTCGCCGCGATCGCTCGCTTCATCGCCCTCGTGCCGTCGAGCGCGTGGGTCCCGAGCCGCCGCGCCGAGCCGCGGCCGAGCACCCACGAGCTCGATCAGGAGCTCGCCGACATGGTGCCGCGCAAGCGCACCCGCGCCTACGACATGCGCCGCGTGGTCACCCGCCTCGTCGATCCCGCGCCCGGTGAACCCGACGACGCGCCAGGCGAGCTGCTCGAGCTGCGCCCGACCATCGGGCGCGGCCTCGTCACCGGCCTGGCCCGCATCGACGGCTGGCCGGTCGGCATCTTCGCGTCCAACCCGATGTTCCAGGCCGGGGCGATGGACCCGGCGGCGTGCGACAAGGGGGTGCGGCTGCTGACCCTGTGCGACGCCTACCAGCTGCCGGCGATCTTCCTCCAGGACGTCGCCGGCTTCCTCGTCGGGCGCCAGGTCGAGCACGGTCGCATGCTGTTCCGCGCCGTGCGCTTCCTCAACGCGATCTATGCCTCGTCGTGCCCGACCTTGACCGTCGTCGTCCGCAAGGCGTTCGGCCTGGCGTACGAGTCGATGAACGGCCGCAAGTACCACACCGACGGCCTGTACGCCTGGGCCGGCGCCGAGATCGGCTTCATGGATCCCGAGATCGGCGTCAACGTCCTCCATGGCGATCGCAAGACGGTCGAGGAGAAGCGGGCGATCGTCGCCGACCTGCGCGAGGGGACGTCGCCGTTCGACGCCGCCGGCGCGATGAACATCGACGAGGTCATCGACCCGGCGGCGACCCGTCGGATCCTCGCCCGCGACCTCGCCAACCTCGCCGGCCGGCGCGTCCCCGCCGTCGAGGAGCGGACGCTGCGCCTGTGGCCGACCTACTGATCCACGACTTCGACGACCACTGACCACCACTGCGAGAGGGCACCCCATGACCCAGATCCGATCCGAGATCCCGGCCAGCGTCTGGCAGGTGAAGGTCGCCGAAGGCGATCAGGTCGAGGCCGGCGACGAGCTGATCATCCTCGAGTCGATGAAGATGGAGATCCCCGTCGTCGCCCCGGTCGGCGGCACCGTCAGCGCGCTCCACGTGAAGCCCGACGACCGCGTCCAAGAGGGCGACATGCTCGCCGAGCTGGCGTAGAGGATGACGTGGAAGCCAGAGCTCGAGGAGCTCGACCATCGCCGCGAGCTGATGCAGGGCATGGGCGGCCAGGAGGGCATCGATCGCCAGCACGGGCGCGGCAAGCTGACGGTGCGCGAACGGCTCCCGCTGCTCGCCGACCCGGGCACGTTCCAGGAGTTCGGTCACCTGCGCGGCCACGGCACCTACGACGAGCACGGCGAGCTGACGTCGTTCATGCCCCAGGGCAAGGTCGACGGGATGTGCCGCATCGACGGCCGCAAGGTCGTCGTCACGGCCGGCGACTTCACGGTGCGCGGCGGTTCGGGCAGCGGCCACGGCGGCGGGCTCGGCGAGGAGCTGAGCGCGTCGCAGCGGGCGCTCGAGTGGCGGCTGCCGTACGTCCGGCTGCTCGACGCCGCAGGTGGGAGCGTCCGCAGCTTCGAGGAGATCGGCCGCACGTACCTGCCTGACGCCAACAGCTTCACCCACGTCGACGTGGCGCTGTTGAACACGGTGCCCGTCGTCTCGGCCGTGATGGGGGCGGCGGCCGGCATCGGTGCGCTGCACACCAACCTCGCCCACTGGAACGTGATGGTCGACAACACCCAGGTGTTCCCGGGCGGCCCACCGGTCGTCAAGGCCGCGCTGGGGATCGACATCACCAAGGAGGAGCTGGGCGGCCCGCAGATCCACACCCGCGTGAGCGGCGTCGTCGACAACCTCGCGGCCACCGAAGAGGAGGCGATCGGGATGATCCGCCGGTTCCTCTCGTACCTCCCGTCGAGCGTCGACGAGATGGCGCCGCGCGGCGAGACGGCCGACCCGGTCGACCGCCGCGACGAGGCGCTGGCGACGCTGGTGCCGCGCGAGCCGCGCCGGGTGCACAACGCCAAGCGGCTGATCGAGCTCGTCGTCGACGAGGGCTCGTTCTTCCCGATCGCCCCGCTGTACGGCCGGGCCCGGATCACCGGACTGGCGCGGATCAACGGCTACCCGATCGGGGTGATGGCCAGCGACCCCATGTACAACGGCGGCGCCACCGACGTCGCCGCCGGGCTCAAGGCGTCGCGCCTGATGCAGCTGTGCGACCTGTTCCACCTGCCACTCGTGGACTTCGCCGACGAGGCCGGCCTGATGGTCGGGCTGGAGTCGGAGAAGCAGGGCATCGAGCGGGCCGGCGCCCGGCTGGTGTGCATCACCAACGCCTGTCGGATGCCATGGATCACCGTCGTCATCCGCCGCCTGTACGGGGTCGGCGGCCAGACGCACCATCGGGCGACGGGGATGTTCCGCCGCTACGCGTGGCCGAGCGCGCGGTGGGGCTCGATGCACATCGCCGGCGGCGCCGCCGCGGCGTATCGCAGGGAGGTCGAGAACGCGGACGACCCGGAGGCCAAGCTCCGCGAGATCGAGGAGCGCCTCGACCGGCTCGGCTCGCCGTTCCGCACCGCCGAGGCGACCGGCCAGGACATCATCGATCCGCGCGACACCCGGCCGCTGGTGGCTGACTTCGTGGCGGACGCGCAGCGCGTGCTGGCGCTGCAGATGGGCCCGCCGCCCCTGCTCTACCTGCCGTGAGAGGCCTGCGCGTCGTCGACGTGTCGACCGGCATCGCCGGCGCCTACTGCGCCCGGCTGTTCGCCGCGACCGGCGGTGACGTCGTGGTTGCCGAGGTTCCTGGCGGGTCGCCGCTGCGCACTGCGGGGCCGCTCCTCGACGTCCCGGACGTCGGCACCATCAGCCCGCTGTGGGAGTACCTCGGCGCCGGCAAGCGCAGCGTCGTGACCGCACCCGGCGCCGACGAGACGGCGGTCGCGCTGCTGCAGTGGGCCGACGTCGTCGTGGTCGACCACGACGGACGGCCGGCCGAGGCGGCGGCGCGCGTCGAGCGGATCGCCGCCGCCAACCCGGCTGCCGTCATCACCGTGCTCAGCGGCTTCGGCCTCGACGGCCCCTACGCCGGCTGGCGCTCCAGCCCGCTCGGCGACTGGGCTGCCGGCGGGCACCTGTTCCTCACCGGCGACGTCGATCGCGAGCCGTTGCAGGGCGGCGGACCGTGGGACACCTACCTGCACGGCGCCGTCGCCGCCGTCGGCACGGCCGCGGCGGCGATCCACGCCGCCCGCACCGGGGAGGGCCAGGTCGTCGACGTCAGCGCCATCGAGGCGTTGGCTTCGATGCACCAGTGGACGGTGTCGATGTACACCCACAACGGCACGGTGAAGCGTCGCTGGGGCAACCTCCTCGGCGAGTCGTCGCACCCGGTCGCGCTGTACCACTGCCGGGACGGCGACATCTCGATCGTGGCGGTCACCGCGCCGCAGTGGGAGGCGCTGTGCATCGCGATGGAGCTGTGGGACCTGCTCGCCGACCGCCGCCTCGACGTCATCGGTGAGCGCTTCGATCGAGCCGGCGAGATCGACGGCCAGATCAACGAGTGGTTGTCGACCCGAACGGTCGAGGAAGCCCTCGCGTACTTGCAGGGGCGCGGCGTGCCGGCGAGCCGTCTCTTGACGATGTCGCAGGTGTTGCACGAGGAGCAGCTCGCCCTGCGCCACTTCTTCGTCGCGCCCGAGGGCGTGGGCGAGGGGGCGGCGATGCCGTGGCTGCCGTTCCGGCTCGAGGACCGCGACGTCCCGTTCCGCGCCGCCCCGGCGCTCGGCGCCGACACCGCCGAGGTGCTCGCCGCGCTCGGCGACCCGCGCCCCGCCCGCCCACAGCTCGACCTCCACGACGTGCGCATCCTCGAGTTCGGCATCGCATGGGCCGGTCCGCTCGCCGGCCGCTTCCTCGGCGACTTCGGCGCCGACGTCGTCAAGGTCGAGCACCCGGCGACCGCGCGGCGTGCAGCCACCCGATCCGACGTACGCCGACGGGTGGACGTGGGGCACGCTGCCCCACCCGATGGTGCGCTTCCCGGTGTTCCCGGACAACGTCCCCGGCGAGCGGTGGTGGAACCGCTCGGGCATGTTCAACAAGATCAACCGCAGCAAGCGCAGCATCGGGCTGGACGCCAAGACCGGTTCCGGCGACGAGGTGCTGCGGCGGCTGATCGCGGCCAGCGACGTCGTCCTCAACAACTACAGCCCGCGTGGCGCACGCAGCCTCGGCATCGACCCGCTGTCCGTGCGGGCGAGCAACCCGCTCGGCATCACGATCGGCATGTCTGGCTACGGGTCGAGCGGGCCGTTGGCGCGGAACATGTCCTACGGTCCGGTCCTGCAAGCCCACGGTGGGTTCGACGCGGCGACCGGCTACGAGGGCGGCGGGCCCCAGCGCCTCGGTGTCGCCTATCCCGATGCCGTCGGCGGGACGCACGGCGCGTTCGCCATCCTCGCCGCGCTGTGGGAACGGACGCTCACGAACGCCGCCGGTCCACGTCGATGTGGCGCAGCTCGAGACGTTGCTCGCCATCGCCGGCGACATGGTCCTGGCCACCTCCATCACCCATGCCGATCCGGTGCGTCACGGCAACCGCTCGTGGACGATGGCGCCGCAGGGCGTCTACCCGTGCGCCGACGACGACAGCTGGGTGGCGATCACGGTCGACGGCGACGAGGCGTGGCAGGCGCTGGTCGACGTCATCGGCGGCGAGCTCCTGACCGCCCACCGCGACGACGATCTGGCCGCCCGCCGGGCGGCCGCCGACGAGCTCGATGCGGTGATCGGCACATGGACGAAGGGGCGCACGAAGTTCGAGGTCGCCGGCGCGCTGCAGGCGCGCCGGATCATCGCCGTCCCCGTGATGACGAACCGCGATCTCGTCGAGGACGAGCACATGGTCGCTCGCGGTTTCGTCGCGGTCATCGACCAACCCGACGTCGGGCGGCGCGGCTTCCCCGGCGCACCGTTCCACCTGTCGCGCACCCCGGTCGTGTGCCGGCCGTGCTCCGGTCTCGGCCAGGACAACGCGGCCGTGCTCGGCGAGTACCTCGGCCTCGACGGCGCCGAGGTGGCCGCCCTGACCGCCGCCGGCGTGCTCAGCGATCGTCCGCCGGTGTGACCCCCAGCGCCAGGCAGGTCTGGCGGTGCCACTCCGGGACGAGCTGCGGTCGCGTCTTCGGGTGGAGGTCGACGACCAGCGCGGCACCGCGCATGCACTGGGTCAACATCCGCACCGTGGCGGCGAAGGCGGGGTGTGACGCGAGGTCCGGTCCGAACATGTCGCGGCAGAGCTGGGCGATCTCCGTCGCCAGCCGCCGGTCGTGGGCGACGACGAGGGGTCGCAGCTCGGCATCGTGGCGGGCCGCGACCCACAGCTCGAGCTCGGCGCGGAACAGCGAGCTGTCGAAGCTCGACCACAGCAGCTCGATCGCCAACCGGATGCGCTGGGCCGGATCGGCGCCCACGATCGCCGCCGCCCGAGCCGACATGTCGGCGCGCAGCCGCGTCGCCATCGAGTCGAAGAGCGCCTTGACGGCATCCACCACGAGCGCCGCCCGCGACGGCCAGTAGTGCTGCAGCGCGCCCCTGGAGACGCCGGCCCGCTGCTGCACGTCGACGACGCTCGTCGCCGCGTAGCCGCGTTCGGTGAGGCACGACACGGCGGCGTCGAGCAGCTTTGCTTGTGTCGTCGCTCGTCGTTCGGCCTGCGTCCGGCGCTCGGTCGTCGGCCGCTGAGCGAGGCGTCGCGGTCATCGCGCCGACTGTGGCACATGACCCACCTCATTGACAAGCAGCACTGCTGGTTTTATGTTCGCGAACGTGCTCACCACTCACGACCAACACGAGCGAGCGACCAAGTTCCGCGAGCTCCACACCGGCCATCGCCCCCTCCTGCTCACCAACGCGTGGGATGCCATGTCGGCGCGCGTCCTCGCCGCCGCCGGGGCCCAGGCCATCGGCACGACGAGCTTCGGCGTGGCTCTCGACCACGGCGTGTCGGACGGCGAGCTGCTCCCGTTCGCGGAGGTGCTCGCCGTCGCCGACGCCATCACGTCCGCCGTCGACGTGCCCGTCTCCGTCGACCTCGAGGCCGGCCGAGGCGACACGCCGGCGGACGTCCAGCGGGCCGTCGAGGCGGTGATCGGCAGCGGCGCCGTCGGCATCAACATCGAGGACGCGTTGCCCGACCAGCCGGGCACGCTGCGCGACGTCGACGAGCAGGCCGCGCGCCTCGCCGCAGCGCGGGCCGCCGCGGTGGCCAGCGGCATCCCGCTCTTCGTCAACGCGCGCTGTGACGTGTGGTTCGGCGCCGACGTCCCGGCCGATGCCCGCCTCGACGAAGCCGTTCGCCGCGCCGCCACGTACGGGGCCGCCGGCGCCGACGGCATCTTCCTGCCCGGCCTGCTCGACGTGGCCACCATCGCGGAGGTCACGGCGCGAGTCGAGCTGCCGGTCAACATCATGGTCGGCATCGGCGCGCCCTCGCTGGACGAGCTCGTCGCCGCCGGCGTCCGTCGCCTGTCCCAGGGTGGGGAGTCGTTCCTCGCCATCGTCGGCACGCTCAAGGCGCTCACCGACCGCTACCTCGCCGGCGAGCTGGCTGCGCCACCCGAGACGGTCGGTGAGGGCGCCTCGCTGATCAAGGCGCTGCTGGCATGAGCGCGCTCGACGCACTGCGTGGCGACATCATCACCACGCCCGACGGCTGCCGCCTCGCCACCATCTCCGAGGGCACGGGCCCGACGGTCGTGTTCGTCCACGGCGGGTTGACCCGCGGCAGCGGCTGGATCGGCGTCACCGCGCTCCTGCGCGACACGTTCACGTGCGTGATGCTCGACCAGCGCGGCCACGGTGCGAGTGACTGGGGCGGCGGTCCTCATCTCGGTCCGGCGACCGATGACCTGTTGTTCGTGATCGACCGACTTGGGCCGGTCCACGCCGTCGTCGGCCACTCCTACGGCGCGCTGGTCGCGCTCGAAGCGGCGCGGCAAGCCACGAGCGACCAGATCCCGAGGCTCGCGGTGTACGAGCCACCGCTCTCGCTGGCCGGACCGATCATGGATCGCCAACGCCTCGCGCAGGTGGCAGCCGCCGTCCAGGCCGGCGACTTCGAGGAGGCCCTGCGCCTCCAGCTCGAGTCGCCGATCGGGGGGATGTCCAAGGCCGAGGCCGACGTGTTCGCGACCAGTCCGATGATGCGGTCCACGTTCGCCGACCTGGTCGTGCAAGCGCCGTCGATCGCGCCGTGTCTCGAGACCGTGATCGCCCTCGACGATGCCGAGCCGTACCGCAAGATCGAGGTCCCGACGTTGCTCCTGCTCGGCAGCGCGAGCGTCGACATCCCGTTCCGCCGGTCGATCGACGCGCTTGAGGAGACCATCCCCGACTCACGGATCGCCCTCCTCGCGGGCCAGACCCACATGGCGACGCTGTTCGCTCCCGACCTCGTCGCCGATGCGCTCCGGCCGTTCCTCACCGCCGCGTGACGAGACCTAGTGTCGTGATCCCATCGACGCAGGAGGCGACGTGATCACCGCCATGCCCCGCATCGCCATCGCGGTGCACGACTTCGACGCCGCCGTCACGACGTTCCGGGATGTCCTCGGCATGCCCGTCGTCGACTTCTCACCGCAGACCGCGGCATCCCTCGGTGCTCGCGTCGGCATGTGCGCGCCCCCGGGCGGCAGCAACATCGAGCTGATGGCACCGGCCGACCCGACGAAGCCGCTGAGCCAGGCCCTGCAGTCGTTCCTGGATCGCCGCGGCGAGGGCCTCTACGCCCTCATGCTCGAGGCCCCCGACCCCGACGCCGAAGCGCTGGAGCTCGCGGCCGCGCCACCTCGACGTGCTGCCGCTGATGCCGGGGGCCGGGGGCCGTGACGTGCATCCCCGCTCGACGCACGGCGTGCTCGTGCGGGTCTACCCGAACGACTCGGCGAACGTCGGCGCGGTCGCCGGGAGTGGCGAGCTCGGGCTGTCCGGCATCTCGCGGGTGGTGGTCGCGACCGCCGACGCCTCGCTCGCCGGCGCGACGTATGGCGACGGGTTCGGCCTCGATGTCGGACCAGCTGTCGACGATGACGAGCACGGGGTCCGCCGCGTCGAGTGCCGACCGCCGAAGGGCGGGGTGATCGACCTCGTCTCCGCGATCGACCCGTCGAAGCCGTTCGCCACAGCCATCGCGCGATGCGTGAAGGAGCAGCACGGCGGGATGTACGCGCTCGTGCTGGACGCACCCGACCCGGCGGCCGTGCTCGCCCACCTGGCCGAGCACGGCGACGTCACGTCTGGAACCTCGCCCGACGAGGCGACGCTCTTCGGCACCCGGTTCATCATCGCCAGACCGGGCTGACCGGTCAGGAGCGCATCATCTCCGACCACGCGACGTCGCGGTCGATGCGCGGTTCGGGCGGGAGGCCGAGCACCCGCTCGCCGATGATGTTGCGCTGCACCTCGTCGGAACCAGCGGCGATGCGGTACCCGGGCGTGCCGGTGACGTGCTCGGTCCAGGCGAACGTGCCCCACTCGCCCGTGTCGGCGGTGAAGCGTGGGCCGAGCATCTGGGCGACGAGGTCGCCGATCGCCCGCAGTCCCTCGGTGTAGGCCAGCTTGCCGATCGAACCCTCCGGGCCCGGCGTCTGGCCGGCTCGGGCGGTGGCGGCGACGCGCTGCCCGTTCCACGAGGCCACCGTCAGTCGGGTGTAGAGCGCCGCGAGCTGCTGGCGGATCACCGGGTCGGTGTTCAGCCCGAGGTGCTCGGCGAGCATCTGGACCTGGGTCCAGCGGCCGGTCCCGCCACTCCCGCTCGCCGAGTTGCGCTCGAAGCCGAGCGTGGTCATGGCCACCCGCCAGCCATCGCCGACGCCGCCGAGGCGCAGGTCGTCGCCGATGCGCACCGAGTCGAAGAACACCTCGTTGAACGACGCCCCGCCACTCATCTGGCGCAGCGGGCGCACGTCGACGCCGGGGGCGTGCATCGGCACGATGAACGCGGTGAGCCCGACGTGCTTGGGCACGTCCGGGTCGGTGCGGCAGATGATGTAGCCGTAGTCGGCGTGGCGGGCGCCCGACGTCCACACCTTCTGCCCGTCGATGACCCACTCGTCCCCGTCGCGCACGGCGCGCGTCGACAGCCGCGCCAGGTCGGAGCCGGCACCGGGCTCGGAGAACAGCTGGCACCACATCTCTTCGGTGCGCCGCAGCTTGGTGAGGAAGCGCGACGTCTGCTCGGGGGTGCCCCACGCGCGGATGGTCGGCCCGATCAGCTCCAGCGTGATCCCCATGGCTTCGTGCGACGCCGGGGCGAGGAAGCGGCTCTCCTCGCGCGCGAACGCCCGGGCGAACGCAGGCGGGAGACCGGCGCCGCCGAACTCGGACGCCCACTCGATCGACGCGTACCCGGCGTCGGCCTTGCGCTGCTGCCAGGCGCGGGCCTCGTCGATGAGCGCCTTCTCGTCCTCGAACGACATGTTGTGGAAGACCGCCACCGAGTCGGAGCCCTCGCCCCACACCCGTTCCACGCGATCGGGGCGCAGCTCGAGGTTGGCGGCCAACCAGGCCCGGGCGCCGGCGAGGAACTCGTCGAGCGAGGGGTCCTCCGTGGTGGTCGTGGTGGTCGTGCTCATGCGTCGTCCTTTCCGGTGGCCGCGACGGCCGTGTCTCGGGCCCAGCGGTAGTCGGCCTTGCCGGCCGGGCTGCGCACGAGGTGGGGCACGCGCACGAAGCCCTTGGGCAGCTTGAACCGGGCCAGCTTGGTGGCGGCCGCCGCCCGCAGCTCCTCGTCGGCCACGTCGTCGTGGCCGACGTTGAGGGCGACGACGGCCACGACCTCGTGCCCCCAGCGCTCGCTCGGCCGACCGACGACGACGACGTCGGCGATCGCCGGGTGCCCGATCAGCGCCTGCTCGACCTCCTCGGCGAAGATCTTCTCGCCGCCGGAGTTGATGGTCACCGAGTCGCGCCCGAGCAGCTCGACCATCCCATCGGCGCGCAGCCGGGCTCGATCGCCGGGGATGGCCCAGCGCTGGCCGGCGACCTCCGGGAACGTCTCGGCGGTCTTGCGCTCGTCGCCCAGGTAGCCGAGCGGGATCGCCCCGAACGTCGCGAACCAGCCGATCTCGTCGTCACCCGGGCTGAGCCGACCGGTCTTGTCGGCATCGAGGATGGCGACGTTCGGCCCCGGCGCGAAGACGGCGAGCTCGGCGGTGCCGTCCGCCGTGCTCACCGACGTGATCGCCCCGCCGGTCTCCGACGCCCCCGCCGAGTCGGCGATCACCGCGCCCGGCGGCAGCAGCTCGAGCAACCGCGCCTTGGTCTCCGGCGACGTGATCGCCCCGCCGACGATCACCGCGGTCAGCGTCGCGACGTCGTAGTCGCCGGCGGCCAGCTCGGCGAGCAGCGGGCGAGCCATCGCCTCCCCGACCATGAGCATCGCCGTCGCTCCTTCCCGCTCGACGAGCGACCACACGTCGGCCGCGTCGAGGTGGTCGACGACACCGTTGATCAACACCGTGCCGCCGCTCAGCAACGCCCGCACGCCGAGCCAGTGCGCGGCCCCGTGCATGAAGGGTGCGTTGGGCACGATGCGATGGCCGGCGCCGGACGCCGCGGCGAGGGCGGCCAGCTCGTCGAGGTCGCTGGTGGTGACACCGGGCAACCGGAAGACCGCGGTGTGGATGTCGGCCTGGCGCCACAGCGTGCCCTTCGGCATGCCCGTGGTGCCGCCGGTGTACAGCACGTAGAGGTCGTCGGGCGAGTGGTCGAGGCTGGGCAGGTCGGCCGCGGTGGCCAGTGCCTGGTCGTAGTCGAGAGCGCCCGGGAGCAACGCTTCCCCCGACTCGTCGGCCACCTGGAGCAGCAGCGGGCGACGGTCGAGCTGGCCCAGCACCTCCGCGAGCACCGGCGCGAACCGGGCGTGGTAGACGAGCGCGGCCGCCTGGGCATCGTCGAGCAGGTAGGCGAGCTCGCCGGCGACGTAGCGGAAGTTGACGTTGAACGCGGCGGCGCGCGCCACGTACGAGCCGAGGGTGCCGACGAGGTACTCCGGCCCGTTCAGGAGGTACAGCCCGACCATGTCCTGCCCGGACTCCCAGTTGTCGAGCTCGCCGCGCTCGCGTCGGAGGCCGATGCCGTGGGCCGACGAGCACGCCGGCCAGCCGTCGGGCCTGGTCGCGGACGTCGGCGTAGGTCAGTCGTCGTTCACGCCAGATGATCGCTTCGCGTTCCGGCACGGCATCGGACACCGCCTCGAACAGCGTCCACAGGTTGAGGGGCACGGCGGCATCTTGACACAGTCCTCCGAGTTATGTGAACGTCCGTTAGCAGAACACATCGAAGGAGCCGACGAATGCTCGAAGACCGGATCGCCGTCATCACTGGGGCGGGGCGCGGCCTCGGCCGCGAGCACGCCCTGCTGTTCGCCTCGCTGGGCGCCAAGGTCGTGGTCAACGACCTCGGCGGCGCCACCGACGGCAGCGGGGCCGACACCTCGGCTGCCCAGGAGGTCGTCGACGAGATCGTCGCCGCCGGCGGCCAGGCCGTCGCCTCGACCCACAGCGTGAGCTCGTTCGACGACGCCAAGGCCATCGTCGACCTTGCCGTCGAGACGTTCGGCGACCTCCACGTCGTCGTCAACAACGCCGGCATCCTGCGCGACCGGATGCTCGTGTCGATGAGCGAGCAGGACTTCGACGACGTCATCGGCGTGCACCTGAAGGGCACGTTCAACGTCAGCCGTCATGCCGCCGGCTACTGGCGCGATCGAACCAAGGACGGCGACACCCAGCCGCGAGCGATCATCAACACCAGCTCCGGCGCCGGCCTGCACGGCAACACCGGCCAGACGAACTACTCGGCGGCCAAGGCCGCGATCGCCGCGATGACCGTTGTCAACGGCAAGGAGCTGGGACGCTACGGCGTCAAGTCGAACTGCATCGCCCCGATCGCCCGCACCCGCCTGACGCTGCAGACGCCCGGCATCGGTGAGGCGATGGCGCAGAGCGTGTTCGACCCCGAGAACATCTCGCCGCTCGTCGCCGTGCTGGCGTCGGCCGACTGCCCGTTCAACGGTCAGGTGTTCAGCGTCTACGGCGGCTCGGTCGGGATCTACGCCGGCTGGTCGATCGCCGAAGAGGTCGACGCCGACAACGGGCGCTGGACCGCCGAGGAGCTGGCCGTCGCCATGGCGAAGCTGCCCAAGCACGTCAAGGTCAACGACCAGATGGCCAAGCTGGCCAGCGCCATGCAGGGCGGCGCGACGTGAGCGACGAGATCTGAGCCTCCGCTGATGGCGCGGCCACGAGGTGATCGGGGCGCGCGGCTCACGGTCACCGCGGCCCGCCTGTTCCGCGAGCGCGGCTTCCACGCCACGACGATCGACGATCTCGGCCGGGCCGAGGGGATCAGCGGCGGGGCGATCTACCGCCACTTCGCCGGCAAGGAGGAGCTCCTCGCCGCCGTCGCCCAGCGCGGCGTCGACCACATCGGCGACTGCCTCGCCGCCGTCGACGACGTCGCCGTCGCGCCGGAGGAGCGACTGGCCCGCACCGTCCACGCCGGGGGGCGAGCCGTGCTCGACGACCTCGACGCGATCATGGTGTACCTCCGCGACGGTCAGCAGCTGACGCACGCGAGGCGGCGACCGATCGTCGAGCGGGCCCGTGCGAACAACGACCTGATGATCGCCGCGGTGCGTGCCGCCCGACCCGAGCTGTCCCGCCGCCACGTCGGGTTCATGCTCCAGTCCCTGTCCGGGATGTACCTCAGCATCGCCCACTTCCACCCGGCCGTGGGGGCGGCGCGCATCGAGGACATCTGGACCGCCATGGGCACGGCCGCGCTGCTCGGCGCGCCCGACGTGCCGGTCGACGTCGGACGTTCGCCGCGACCCGGGCACCGTCGGCGGCGCGGCCCTGCTGCGGGCATCGCGCCGGGAGGCGATCCTCGCCGAGGCCACGGCGCTGTTCCATCGCCACGGCTTCGGCGGTGTCGGCGTCGACGAGATCGGCGCTGCCGCCGGCATCGCCGGGCCGGCGGTGTATCGGCACTTCCGCAACAAGGACGACCTGCTCGTGGCCACGATGCGCCGGGCCGGGGAGCAACTCGCCGGGAGCATGTCGGCCGCCCTCGCCGCGTCGACGGACCGCGAGGCGCTCGACCGCCTCGTCCGCTCGTACGTGCAGATCGCCATCGAGCACGCCGACACGATCGCCGTCTACCTCGCCGAGGTCGAGTCCCTCAGCCCCGGCCCGCGACGCGCCGTCCGTCGCGACCAGCGGGCCTACGTCGACGAGTGGCAGTCGCTCGTCACCCGCCTCGCGCCGACGCTCGACGCCGACGAGGCCCGCGTCGCCGTCCACGCCGCCATCGGTCTCGTCAACGGCTACGCAGACGGCCGGGTCCGCCCGCCGGACGACATCGCCGCGACCGTGCTGGTGTCGATGACGACCGACGCCATCGCCGCCGTCATCGGTTCTCCCTCCGTCCCTCACCGGTGATGCTGGCGGCCGGACGCAACGCGCTTCGAAGCACGCACCGAGATCGACTCGAGCAGTCAGCTCACGTGTTCGGAGAGGAACGCCCGGAGCGCTTCGTCGAACTCCGCTTGCTGCTCGATCTGCGGGTTGTGGCCGCTGTCCTCGAAGACCACGAGGCGGCCCGTTGGCATGACGTCGATGGCGTCCTCCCACAATGCTGCGGGACAGAGGTAGTCGTACCGTCCGCACAGCGCGAGCACGGGAACGGTGATCTCGGCGAGCCTCGGCACGAGGTTCCACGTCGCTGCGTGCGTCACCATCCAGTCGATGTAGGCGCCTGCCCCGCGCGGCACGCCGTCCCACACCGGCCAACGGTCCACGTTCGCATCGCGCCATGCCAGCGGTGCCATCGACACGTAGCGACGCACCCACTGCTCATCCCTGTCCATCGCCGCCAGATCGCAGGCCTCGAACGCGGCCGCCCGTTGGGCGAGGTCTGCCTTGGCTGCCGGCGAGCTCTCGGCCTCCCATCGCCGCCCACCGATGCCGAAGGCGTCGCGAAAATCGGGCACGCTCCCCACCGACACCGCCGCTGACACGTGCGCCGGATGCCGCAGGGCGTACTCGAGGGCGATGCACCCGTGGTTGGAGTGTCCGAGCACCACCACACGGTCGAGCCCGAGTGCTGCACGAACCACGTCGAGGTCATCGGCGAGCGAGGCGAACGTCGTGGTGTCGTCGACGCGGCCGGTCGATCGTCCCGTGCCGCGCATGTCGACGTACACGAAGCGCAGCGACGTGGTGAGCGCGGCGGAGAACGTGTTGCGATAGAAGGCGTTGCCCGCCCCCGACGGGACCAGGACGGTGACGCCGTCGGTCCTGTCGGCCTCGACGCACAACTCGGCCCCGCCGACGTCCACCAGCACGCGCCGACGGTAGACGATGGGATCCGGCGGCAAGGCGCCTGACAGGTACGGTGTCCAGCCGGGGTGAGAGGGGCTCAGCATGGATGTGCGAGGTCATCGCGCGCTCGTGACCGGCGCGTCGTACGGGATCGGTGCCGCCATCGCACGATCGTTGTCCGAACGCGGTGCGCTCGTCGTCGTCGCCGCACGGTCGCAAGCGCCGCTCGACGCACTCGCCGACGAGATCGGAGGTCACGCCATCGTGGTGGACCTGGCGGTCCCGGGCGAGGTCGACGCGCTCGTCGAACGCGCTGCCGAGGCTGCTGGTGGACCGATCGACATCCTCGTCAACAACGCCGGCAACGCCGAGATCGCGCCATTCGCACACCAGTCCACCGACGCCATCGCCCGGCAGCTGCAGGTCAACCTCAACGCCGTGATGGTCCTGACCCGCCATGCGTTGCCGGGGATGCTCGAGCGAGAGAGAGGGCACCTCGTCTTCATGTCGTCGCTCCAAGCGGCCGCGCCGACTCCCGCCTTCGCCGTCTACGGCGCGACGAAGGCGGCGCTCAGCCACTTCGCAGCCATCCTGCGCCTCGAACTGGCTGGGTCCTCGATCGGGATCACGGTCGTCGCGCCGGGCCCGGTCGACACACCGATGTGGGACACCATCGAGGCCTCGCCGTACACGACCGCGCTGCTCCGCCGCTACGCCCGTGCCGGGCTGCTCACCAAGGACGATCCCGCGGTGCTCGCCGAGAAGGTGGTGTCGGCGGTCGAGCGCGACGCCCGCCACGTCCGCACACCGCGACGCGCCCTCATGCTCAACATGCTGAGCGAGGCGCCGCGACGGATGACCGAGCTCCTCCTCACTCGGGTGCCCTTCGACGGGCACTGAGGACTCGCCCCCAACTCCTCGCCTCGGAACGTCCGTCGGCATTTGATGGCGAGGCCGATGCCCGGTTCGCCGCGGCACGTCGAGTGCGCCACCAGGCGTGCCGCATGAGCCACCATCACAGATCAACCCGCCGCTGCCCAGTCCGAACTGAAGGGATCGATGTCCGACCGAGGCGGCCACCTCGCGCTGGACGTCGACCGGCCGCTGCCGGGACCGGTGATCGTCGTGTCAGGTCCGACGGGCGTCGGGAAGTCCACGGTCAGCCGACTGGTCGCGGCGGCGTTCGACCGCAGCGTCCACCTGCAAGCCGACGACCTCCTCGCGTCGGTGGTGAGCGGCTGGGTCGATCCGAACCTCGACGAAGCCGCCGCGCAGAACGAGGCGATCGGTGGCGCCCTCGCGGTCAGCGCAATGGGCCTGGCGCAACACGGGTACACCACCGTGGTCGACGGGCACCTGTTCCCCGACGGTGTGGCCAGCCTGCGCGGCGGCGTGTTCGTCACGAGGGCTGTCGTGTCACTACGTCGTGCTCATGGCCGACGCCGACACGTGTTGGGCGCGCGCCACCGGTCGCGGCCAGGGACGTTGGCCGCTCGAGCTCGAGTCCGTCGCCAAGCTCCACGCCCGATTCGCCGCGCTCGCCCTTCGCGCTGGTCAGATCGTCGATGCGACCGGGCCACCGAGCGCCGTCAGCGAGGCCGTCCTCGGCGCACTCCGCGCCCACCAGCTCTTCGTGACCGGGTGAGCAGCTCGGGCCCGTACAGCACCTGACCGGCCGGGTGGCTCAGACCCCGTACGACGAGGGTCCGCGAGGCCGTGCCATCGCAGTTGTCACGCGATCGCACTGCGGCCTCCCACTACAAGCGGTCCCGAGCTCGGCAGCGACCTCGGTGTGGGGGCGGCTGCGAGCCCGGGGGCACCGGCTCCTCGTTCGACACCGAGCTGGCCAGGTGTGGTGGTCACGAGGATGAGCGCACGCACCGCAGTGGGGTGGCGGATGGCCAACTCCTGGGCGATGACCCCGCCGAACGAGTGACCGATCACGATCACCGGTTCGTCGTGCCCACGAGTCCGGCAACGGCCGCCGCGTCGTCGGCCCACGCTGTCATCGTGAGTGTCGCCGGGTCAGGACGGCTCGACCGGCCGTTGCCGCGATGATCGATGTAGATCAGATGCAGCCTCGACCCGAGCGGGTCGAGGCTGCGATACGGCTGCTGTTCGATGCCGAGACCCCCGTGGAGGACAAGGACGACCGGACCGCCGCCGACCTCCTGCATGAACAGCTGAGTACCGTTCACCCCGAGCATCGTCACAACACACCTCCCATCGTGTGCAACCCCACGGCGCAAAGGCTGCTCGACATCCTCGCGCCGCAACCCGCATTGCGTTAGGCGGCGGTGTGGCGTGGCCCAAACCAGCCGTCACCGCTCGTTGAGGACGGCCCGCCGTCGAGCGGATCAAGGCGCGCGAGCACGGCTTGCGGGAACACCGCTGAATCGCACCCACCGGGGCGCACGAGAACGCCGCCTCACTGGCACCGAGCTGCTGGCAATGATCGACGAGATCGACGAGATCGACGTCACCGACGTGCTGTCGCCCATCGACCTCCCAACCCTCGTGCTGCACCGCCGCGGCGATCGATCCATACACGTAGCCCGAGCCGTCGAGATGGCCGACACGATTCGCGACGCCGAGCTCGTGGTGCACGACGGCGACGACCACATGCCAGTCATCGGCGACCAGGACGGCTGGGTCGACGCCATCGAGCGCTTCGTCACCGGCCGCCCAACGGCCCCGCCGCTGCCCACCACCCCGCCGGGCCGGACACTCCTCACGTTCGGCCTCGACGTGCTCTGCGACGGCGACGCGATCCCGACGTCAGCGTGGGTTCGCGCCGAGCCCGCACGCTCTGCAAGCGTCTCGCCGCGGCCAATGGCGACGCCGTACCGCGCGACGAGCTCGCCGAGCTGCTGTGGCCCGACAACGACGAGGAACCCGCCCGCCTCACCGCCCGACTCTCGGTCCAGGCTCTCCACCGTGCGCAGGATGCTCAACGGCGGCGTTATCGCGGACCGCGACCAGGTCCGGCTCGACCTCTCCGAAGTCACCCTCGACCTCGCCGAGTTCGAACGGGCCGTCGGAGAAGGACGACCGCAGGACGCCGCCGGCCTCTACCGCGGCGAGTTCCTCCCCGAGAGCCGTACGCAGCGTGGGCGCAAAGGCCCCGAGAGCGGACCCGCAGCAGCTACGTCGGCGTCCTGCGCCGCTCGGCCGACACCGCAGCGGTAGCCGATGACGACCCCGCCCGCCAAACACTGATCCGCACCCTCCACAATGCTGGGCGACACGGCCAACCCCAGCGGGCCCACCAGCACTACACACCGGCGATGCGCGAACTCGACGTCCCGGTGCACCACGAGACGGCACGACGCGACACGAAACAGACCAGGTGGCGGAACGGGAGGGATTCGAACCCCCGGGCCTTGTGGGCCTCCCGCTTTCAAGGCGGGTGCATTTGTCCGCTCTGCCACCGTTCCCGGCGGCCGAGGTTAGCGGTGGCCCCTCGGGCGGCGTCGAGGGCGCCGCTACACTGCGGGGCCTCTCGGGAGAGGTGCCAGAGAGGCCGAATGGGGCGCCCTGCTAAGGCGTTGACCGTCGCAAGGCGGTCCGTGGGTTCAAATCCCACCCTCTCCGCCAGCTGACGTCATGACGGTCCTGTGACCTCGATGTTGCGGTTCCATGACGAGGGGTGTAGACCAGTGCCCTTCCGGGCGGAGCGTTGGGCGGCTCCCGGGCACCCGTCATGAGCGACTTCGACGACACCCAGTACTGGGATGGTCGGCCGTGGGAGGACTCGGGAGCGATCCCGACCGACCCGCCGGCCCGGACCACCGGCACGCACCGCATCCATCGCACCGGCCGCCACCAGGTCGAGCGGACCCGCAGCCACCACATCGTCATCAGCACCCGTGAGCCCGACGACGCCTACGACGACCTGTACGGCGACTGGACGCCCGTCGACCACTGGGTCGAGACCGAGGAGCCGCTGCCGATCCGCCAGCGCCTCGCCGGCCTCGATCCCCGGCTGGTTCGCATCGGCGCCGTCGCTGCGGCCGGTCTGCTGCTGATCCCGATCGCCCTCGCCCTGCGCTCAGACCCCGCCGACGGCGTGCGGTCCGACGCCGGAACGACCACGACCGTCGCGATCACGGCACCGCCGCAGGTCCTGGCCGCGTCGCCGACCACCATCACCGTGCCCGCCGCTCCCGTCACCGCGGCTCCGGCGCCTGTCGCTGCCGCTCCGGTGGCTGCTGCGCCGGTCGCCCAGGCAGCGCCGGTGACGGCCGCCAAGCCGGTGTGCGCCGGCAAGTACACGGTCGTGTTCAACGACTACTGGAACCGGTTCCCGAAGTCCTCCGGTGCGACGGTGGCCCAGTGGCTCGCTGCCAACAACGCCACGGCGAACACGCCGCTCTACGTCGGCGACGAGCTGTGCATCCCCGCCGGAGCCAAGGCCCCCGCCCCGCCGCCGCCCACGACCACCGCCCCGCCGGCGACCACCGCCGCACCAGCGGCGACCGCCGCGCCGGTGACCGCCGCGCCGCCCCGCCGCCGACCCAGGCGCCGGCGACGACCAAGCCTCCCGCCACGACGCAACCGCCGGCGACCACCGCCGCGCCCGTGGTGACGATCGCCCCGCCGCCGACCGCGGCGCCGTCGTCCCTGCCCCAGCCCTCGACGCCGCGACCGTCGAGGCGATCATCCGCGAGGTCTGGCCCGACGACCTCGAGGACAAGGCCGTCGCCATCGCCACCCGCGAGAGCAAGCTCAACCCGAGCGTCCACAACTAGTGCTGCTACGGCGTGTTCGCCATCTACTTCGACATGGGCAAGAACTTCCTGCCCCAGCTGGGCATCACGTCGCCCGAGCAGCTCTTCGACGCCCGCACCAACATCACGGCGGCGTACAAGCTCTACACGCTCGCCGGCTGGGACCCCTGGGCCCTCTGACCCGCCCGACCGGCAACGGGGGTGCGGATCACCGGCGGCGCGTCCCTAGACTCCCGGTTCGCAATCGACCTGCGCTCGTAGCTCAATGGATAGAGCATCTGACTACGGATCAGAAGGTTGGGGGTTCGACTCCCTCCGAGCGCGCCAGCCAGAAATGGCCACTACCAGGCGTGATAGAGTCGGAGGACCCCGCCAGATCGGCGGGGCCTCCGGGCGAATTCGGCCCGATGTATCGGCGGTATCAAAATCGAGGGTCCCATGGCGTGGAAGCCAATCGGCCGGCCGACGGTCGCGCAGCAGCGCGACAAGTGGGTCGTGCGGGTGGACGGCATCGACACCGAGACCGGCAAGGACCGTCCTCGACAGCTCGGGACGTACCCATCGAAGCGAGCGCGCGCCGTGCGCTCGCCGAGCTGCTCGAGCGCGGCGACGCCGAGTCGGCGGTGCGGGCCGACAAGGGGACCGTCGGCGAGCTCGTCGATCTGTGGGCGGCGGCCAAGGTGGACGTGTCGCCCAAGGGCCGCCAGCAGTACGAGTGGGCCGGCAAGCACATCCGCCGGGCCTCGGTGGCATCCCGCTCGACCGGCTGACCCGCGAGGACGTCGCCGGCTGGATCGACGGCCTGGCGGCCGGCGGGGTGATATCCCGCCGCTCGATCCAGATCTTCCGGATGGTCCTGCGCGCGGCGCTCGACGATGCGGTCGCCGGGGCCGGCTGCGACGAGCCCGGCGGCCAGGGTCGGCATGCCCCGGGTCGTCGTGAAGGCCGACCGGGTACGCGAGGTCCGGCGTGGACCGAGGACGATCCGCAAGTTCCTCGACGCGATCACCGACCATCGCTGGACGGCCCCATCCGCCTCGATGCGCTCTATGGCTTGCGCCGATGCGAACTCCTCGGACTGCAAGTCGGTCGAATCGACCTGAAGGCCGGCACGGTCCGGATCGAGCAGGCCCTTATCGAGGTCGACGGGCGCCGAGTGGACCGACGGCAAGAACGCCCGATCCCGGCGGACGATCCCGATCGACCCGACGACTGCCCGGCACTCGGCGTATATCGCCGGGGACAGGCCGAGGAACGCCTCGCGGCGGGATCAGTGGGTGGACAACGATCTGCTCGTCGCCAGCCGGACGGGCACCGGGTGTCGCCGGGAAACTTCGACCAGACGTTCGAACGGCTCGTCGCGGCGTCGGGCGTGCCCCGGCTGACGTCTCACGGCCTCCGCCACACCGCTGCGACCCACATGGTCCGCCATGCAAGTGACATCGGCGAGATCCGGGCGGCCGCCGACCTCCTCGGGCACAGCCCGGACATGTTGATGCGCACATACGCCCACGCCCTTCCGGAGTCGGTGCGAACCGTCACCGACAAGATCGCCGAGCGTGGCGCCGACTTCTGATCGAGTCGAGCTACAGGATCGCCCGGATGCGCGCGGCGAGGTACGGATCGCGTTCCTCGGCGGTACGCTGCGTAGAACGCGCTCGACCGCCCGCTCCGGTGTGCCGAAGGAGCAGAGCGGCCACAGAGCGATGAGGTCGTCGGTGTCCGCAGCACGTGACGCGTTGAGCTTCATCAGGAAGACCTGGTCGTACGGCGCGCCGAGGACTCGCAGCCGATCGGTGGCGACGAGGACCTCGCAGTCGTCGTCACGAGGGTCGCCGGCCGGAACCCAGCGGCGGCGTCGTTGAGCCACTTCGGTGCGAGGCCGTGGCGCGTTGCGACCGCTCGACCGCGTCGACGAGCGCCGCGTCGAGTCGGGTGGCGCTGTCCACGTCACGGGTCG
>CAWIKD010000017.1:0-153905 GCA_963836545.1 uncultured Acidimicrobiia bacterium
TCATGGAGGAAGAAATTGATTATAGATCAGGTTGCAAAAATAAAGTTGGCATGCAACTACAATATTATGCGTAAGAAAAGGCAAAGAAGTTGTGATTGCTGGAGATGGACAAGTCAGTATGGGACCAACCATAGTAAAATCAACTGCCAATAAAATTCGTTTTTTATCAAAAGGGGATATTATTGCAGGATTTGCTGGCTCTACTGCTGATGCTTTTACCCTTTTTGAAAGGTTAGAAGCAAAACTCGAGAAACACACCAACCAACTGCTGAGAGCTTCAGTTGAATTAGCCAAAGATTGGAGAACTGATAAATACTTAAGACGCTTAGAAGCAATGATGATTGTTGCCAATAAGGATATAACTTTAGTCATTTCTGGGACCGGTGATGTTCTAGAGCCTGAAGGTGGTATTGCTGCTATTGGTTCAGGTGGAAATTATGCATTAGCTGCGGCTCGAGCTTTGATTGATCAAGATAAATTATCAGCTCAAGACATTGTAAAAAAAGCAATGTCTATCGCAGCAGATATCTGCGTCTATACTAATAACAATTTACACATTGAAAAAATAACTTATTAATATAACCTTAATTTTACTCTAAACTATTTTCTGCTTATTATCGATACAACGATTAATATGATTGGTGGCTGGCAGGAGTGGGTTTCATTACCTGATCTTCATTTACCTAAAATCAAAGCAAAGATAGATACGGGCGCTTTAACTTCTTCTTTACATGCTTATAATATCAAGTATGTTGTCAAAAATGGTATTAAATTTGTAACATTCGAAGTGCACCCCTTACAAAGAGACAACAATATCAAATTAAAATGTGAAGCACCTTTGGTAGAGTATAGAAAAGTCAAGAGTTCCAGCGGTATTGAACAAAAGAGACCGGTTATTTTGACTCTTATCAAAATTGGCTGTTGTACTTGGCCCATTGAAATAAATCTCACTAATAGAGACTCGATGGGAGTAAGGATGCTGATCGGAAGACAAGCAATCAAAGGAAAGTTTCTAGTAAACCCTTCACACAATTTTTTACATGGTAAAGTTTCTAACAAAAAGGCTAAAGAACTGTACACAAAGACTCGAGAAACCAAATGAAAATTGCCATCCTTTCAAGAAACCCTAAATTATACTCTACCAATCGACTTGCCGAAGCGGGGTGGTAAAAAGGGGACATGAGGGTAATGGTTATTATCCAATGAAATATTATATGAGTATCAATTCAAGTAAACCTCATGTTCATTATGAAAATGGTCGTATACTCGAGGAATTTGATGCGATTATTCCTAGAATCGGCGCCTCTATAACATTTTATGGCACTGCTGTCCTTAGACAATTTGAAATGCAAAGAACTTATTCACTTAATCAGTCTGTTGCAATCACTAGGGCAAGAGATAAATTAAGAGCACATCAGCTCCTATCACGCAGAGAATTGGCATGCCTATCACCGGGTTTGCGCATTTTCCTCAAAACACTAAGGATTTAATTAATTTGGTGGGCGGTGCACCACTTATTATTAAGTTATTGGAAGGTACACAAGGAAAAGGTGTGGTGCTTGCTGAAACTTTAAAGGTTGCAGAAAATTTAATCGAAGCATTTAGCGGATTAGATGCTTTCTTTTTAGTTGAAAAATTTATAAAAAGAAGCTGGTGGATGTGACATAAGATGCTTTGTAGTGGGAGATAAAGTAGTTGCAGCGATGGAAAGGAAAGCTAAAGCTGGCGAATTCAGGTCAAATATTCATCAAGGCGGCACCGCCAAGGTTATAAAGATAACCCCTTTAGAACGCAAAACCGCCGTTCAAGCTGCTAAAGTAATGGGTTTAAATGTTGCTGGAGTAGATATTGTCCGCTCTAAACGAGGACCTCTGGTGTTAGAAGTAGATTCTTCCCCTGGGCTTCAGGGTATAGAAACTGCCACCAAAAAGGACATAGCATCTTTAGTAGTTGAATTTATTGAAAAAAACGCAAGGGCTAAGAAGAATACCGTCGGTTAATCAATGATGACTTTTTTAGTCGTAATATATTCTAAATTACCAAGATTTGCTTTTATTCTAATATCCCATTGACCAGGCTTAAGAAGCTGTATATTTGCTTTGTAAATACCTGGGGGATTCTCCAAAAGATCAACTAAAAAATCGAATTTATTTGTTACTGGGCGAAGAACTTTTGCTGTTACATGCGCATTTGTAATGGGCTTGCCGTTATGATCCATGAGTTCAAAAGTTAGATCTGTATAAGGATGATCTAAAGTCATAATATTTCTCCAGGCCGTAGATTCATTATATACTGCCTGATTTTTACGTTTATCAAGATCAACCCCTTTTTGGTAATAATTTTCCGTATATAGTCCAGTATAAGTCTGAGATGCAATTATGATGAAGATGATATCTATTGCCATAAAGAGAGTAATCAGGCCAAAGATAAGGAATGGAATTTTCTTGGATGATTGTTGATGCATAAGACTCAAGCTAAAAAGCAGAAAAATCAGGTTTAGTAATGCCATAGAGCATTACATTAGTAGGCTGTTTCTAATGATTCTATATCCCCTTTGTGTGCCCTCATGTTTAAAACCTGTTTTTTCCATACTTTTTGAGAGGCTTTATTTTCCACCATTGTACGTGCTTCAACTCTATAAAGATCCATTTCCTTATAGCCAAAAATAAGAACATTCATCAATACCTTTGTCATAATCCCTTTGCCCCAATGCTCGCGCATTAGGTCATAACTAACCTCAGCGCGACGATTTTGAAAATTCCAATTATTAAATCCGATAGTTCCCATGAATTTATCTGTTTTACTATCAGCTATGGTCCAAAACAAGCTCTGTTTTCTATAAAACAATCCTCCCCAAAACTTTATTTCCTCTTCAGCAGCTTCAACAGTCGTAGGAACATCTTCATCTGATAAGAACTTCGTTACTTCCGGATCAGACATCATCAAGAAGTATTCATTTTTATCAGAAATCATAAGATCTCTGAGAATAATTTCATCTAGCTTAATGGTTGGAAACTTACTAAAAAAACGCTGCAAATTTATCATGTAAAGTATTTATAGATTTAACTTTATGATACTAACATCACAATTTAATTACCTCAACTGTAAAGCAGCAAAATTCAAAGTATTGTGGTATTGAAATTAGTTCTCTTGAATTTGATTTCGCAGAACTAAACAGAGCTTGGATGGTTTGTTTTATGAATGGAATTCTTTCCCTCAAAATATAAAAATACCTTTCTCATAAAGGAATAGTTGATCTAACTAACCTTAGCGGAATATAATATTAACTAAACTTCTTAAACAAAAGCGAAGCGTTTGTCCCACCAAAACCAAAGGAATTTGATAAGGCCAAGTTTACATTCCGAGCACGTGCCTTTTTAGGAACTAAATCAATGTTACATTCTTCCGATGGATCGTCCAAATTAAGTGTTGGAGGGACAATACTATTATTCATAGCTAGAATGCTAAATATTGCCTCCACCGAGCCGGCTGCCCCTAATAAATGGCCAATTGCCGATTTAGTAGAGGACATCGAAAGCTTATCACTATCGCCAAACAATCTTTTCACCGCATTTAATTCGATTATATCCCCTATGGGGGTTGAAGTACCATGGGCATTGATATAATCAATTTCCTCAGCCGATACCCCTGCCTTAGTAAGGGCCATTTTCATTGCTCTGAAACCTCCATCACCATCTTCAGCCGGAGCAGTAATATGATAGGCATCACCACTTAATCCGTATCCAACTAACTCAGCATAAATCTTTGCACCCCTTTTCTTTGCATGCTCAAGTTCCTCAAGAATAACTATGCCAGCCCCCTCACCCATTACAAAACCATCGCGATTCCTATCCCATGGCCTAGAAGCCTGATGAGGATTTTCATTAAAATTAGTAGAAAGAGCTCTACAAGCATTAAAACCGGCTATACCTAATCTTGTCACCGCGCTTTCTGTCCCTCCAGCAACCATAACATCTGCATCATTTAAAGAAATAAGCCTAGCAGCATCCCCCAAAGCATGAGCACCAGTTGAACAAGCTGTAACAACAGCATGATTAGGACCTTTAAAATTGTATTGGATTGAAATGTGGCCTGCAGCAAGATTTATTAGGCTAGCGGGAATAAAGAAAGGACTTAGTCTTCTTGGACCTTTTTCTTTAAGTATGAGAGCATTCTCTTCAATCGTTGTAAGTCCACCAATTCCAGAACCAACTAATACACCAGAACGACACTGTTGTTCATCTGTATGTGCTACCCAACCTGAGTCTTGTACTGCTTCAGTGGCTGCCACAATTGCTAAATGAATGAACCTATCCATTTTTTCTATGGTCTTTTTCAGGAATAAAATTATTTAGATTAAGCCCATCAGGTTCGAATTCATTAGGAATAATCCCGGCTATTTTAGTTGCTAAAATCTGAGGTATCAAAATGTGTTTCAGGAATCTTTCTTATTCCTGATTTACCATCAATGAGATTATTCCAACTTGATTTAACCGAAGATCCTAGAGGTGTTACCAAACCTATACCTGTAACGACTACCCTCCTCATAACATAACAACCATCATTGAATATTATTTTTAAGAAAGCACAAAGCTCTATGCAGCCTTTTTAGTTTTTTCTTCTATAAATCGAATAGCATCAGAAACTTTAACTATTTTCTCGGCAGCTTCATCTGGTATTTCAATACCGAATTCTTCTTCAAAGGCCATAACAAGCTCTACTTGGTCTAAACTATCAAAGCCTAAATCGCTTGAAAAGCTAGCACCTACCTTCACCTTTAAAGGATCAACTTTCAGATGATCGGCTACTAACTTAATAATACGTGTTTCGACATCACTCATAACAGCTCCATATATGTTCTCTTCATAAAACTAATTGATGTGTATCTAGCTAGGTTAATAATCAGTAACTAGGTTTTATAAGTATGTTAACACAAACAACTTGTTAGTTATTTTGAAAAATGATTATAACACAAATAATTTCCAAAAACAAATAAAAGCTTAGCAGGCCATCGTAATACCCGTATTTGCTTAAAAAAACCTCCTTATAAACCACCTTGAAACAAGTTTATTATTGCCTATTAAAAGAACATCTAGTAACAAATAAATAGGTGGATATTAGTAAAGGGATTAAAATCAATGGTTAAACTCACTCTTCCAAAAAATTCCAAATATCAAGATGGGATAAAACACAACAGCTTAAACGACCCTAAATTTAAATGCTTTAAGATATATAGGTATAACCCTGAATCAGGTCAATCCACAGATTGACTCATATTATCTTAATCTATCTGAATGTGGCCCAATGGTCCTGGATGGGTTAATAAAAATAAAATCTGAGCTTGATAGTACTTTAACTTTCCGCAGATCATGCAGAGAAGGTATTTGCGGAAGTTGTGCAATGAATATTGATGGAACTAATACTTTAGCATGCATTAAGGAAATCAATGAAATAAAAGGCGATGTAAAGATTTCCCTTTACCGCATATGCCAGTTATAAAAGATCTAGTGCCTGATTTAGGCCATTTTTATGCTCAACTTAGATTCATTAAACCCTGGATAGAGAGCGATACGTCCCCAGAATCAAATCAAGAAAGATTACAATCTCCAGAAGACAGAGCTAAGCTGGATGGACTTTATGATGTATTCTTTGTGCTTGTTGTACTACTAGTTGTCCAAGCTACTGGTGGAATGGAGATAGGTATTTAGGACCAGCTATTCTACTACAAGCTTATCGTTGGATTATCGATAGTAGAGATGAGTCTACAGGAGAGAGATTAGATCAACTTGAAGACTCTTTTAGACTTTATCGTTGCCATACTATTATGAATTGTGCTAAAACATGTCCAAAAGGTTTAAATCCTGCCTCTGCTATTGCCAAAATTAAAAGTCTCTTAGTAGAAAGGTAACGATAAATTATAATTTTATATTTTAGTATGCTATATATTAAAGATGCGGCGCGTATATTTATTGCTGGGGCATTGATTTCAAGCCTAATTGGTTGTAGCAGTTTTGATAAAAAAGATGAGATTATAACTAACCCAGATACTCTTTTTGAAGAAGGACTCACGGAAACTATTCAAGGTAATTACGCAACTGCAGCCGAAAGATTTGAAACCTTGGAACGGGAACATCCTGCTTCTCAATTAAGTCCAGAAGCTCATATTCGTCGAGCTTATGTCTATTATTTAGAAGGAAAATTTGAAATTGCCGTATTGACTATAGAAGAATTTTTAAAACAGCACCCAGCCCACAAGAGTATAGCTTATATGTACTATTTGCGGGCCTTATGTTACTATGATCAAATCGTTGACATTGGCAGAGACCAACAATTCACCTATAAAGCCATCGCCGCACTTAAAGAGGTCTTGGCAAGGTTTCCACAAACCCAATATGCACGCGATGCACAATTGAAATTCGAATACGCAACTAATACACTTGCAGGGAAAGAAATGGAAATAGGCAGGTTTTATCTTAATCAAAATCAGCTGGTTTCGGCTCTTAATCGCTTTAAAACCGTAGTTTCCGACTTTCAGAACAGTATTTTTATTGAGGAGGCGCTATATCGGGTTGCTGAAATCTTCTATACATTAGGAGACGATGTTCAAGCTAAGCATTATGCTGCAGTTTTAGGACATAATTATCCAAATAGTAGCTGGTATAATAAAGCATATTCGCTTATAGTCGATAAATCTTCCGGTATTCAAACACCTTGGTACCATAAAATAAAAGATGCACCTTGGCCAGGTGCGTCCGGTACTCGACGGTGGCGTTGAGGTCGGCCTGCGGGTCGGCCTCGGCGACGGCCTGCTCGGCCGCGTCCTCCACCGATGCGCCGCCGGCGAGCGCCGAGGCGACGCTCGTGGCGAGGATCGGCGTGGAGCCCATGTTGACGAGGCCGACCCCGGCGTCGCCGTTGCGGCGCCAGGCGGCGACACCGACGATGGCCCAGTCCTGGGCCCGCCGGTTGAACTTCTGGAAGCTCCAGCCGGCGCCCGCCATCTTCGGCACCCGGATCTCGGTCAGCAGCTCGTCGTCGGCCAGCGAGTTGGTGAGGAACGCCTCGAAGAAGTCGGCGGCGGCGATCTCGCGGGTGCCGTTCGGGCCCTGGGCGACGTAGGTCGCGCCGAGCGCCAACGTCGTGGCGGGGAGGTCGGATGCCGGGTCGGCGTGGGCGATCGAGCCACCGATGGTGCCGCGGTGACGGACCTGCGGGTCGCCGACGTAGCTCGCCGCATGGTTCAGCAGCGGGGCGTGCTGGGCGAGCAGGTCGGAGTGCTCGACGTCGTGGTGCCGTGTGAGGGCACCGATGGCGATGGTGTCGCCGTCCTCGCGGATGTACGACAGGTCGCTGAGGCGGCCGATGTCGACGAGGACGCTCGGCTGGGCGAGGCGCAGCTTCATCAGCGGCAGCAGGCTGTGGCCGCCGGCGATGAACTTGGCTTCGTCGCCGTGCTGACCGATCAGGCTGATGGCTTCCTCGGCGGAGCCGGCGCGGACGTAGTCGAAGGCGGCGGGGATCACGCCGGCGCTCCGGCAGCTGCGAGCACCGCGGCGACGATGTTGTGGTACCCGGTGCAGCGGCAGAGGTTGCCCTCGAGGCCGATGCGCACCTCTTGCTCGGTGGGATGCGGGTTCTCGTTCAGGAAGCTCGTGGCCGCCATGACCATCCCCGGGGTGCAGAAGCCGCACTGCAGGCCATGGTTCTCCATGAACGCCTGCTGCATCGGGTGCAGCTTGTCGCCGTCGGCGAGGCTCTCGATGGTCGCGATGTCGGCGCCATCGGCCTGGACCGCGAGGATCGTGCAGCTCTTCACCGACTCACCGTCCATGTGCACCGTGCACGCCCCGCACGATGACGTGTCGCAGCCGATGTTCGTACCGGTCAGCCCGACCTGCTCGCGGATGTACTGGACGAGCAAGGTGCGTGGCTCGACGTCGTTCGTGTGCTGCTCACCGTTGACGGTGACAGTGATCTCCACGGAATGGCCCCCTTCGAGGTGAAGCGTTGTCCCTGCGTGATCATGACACGCCGGAGCGCGACGGCGGAAAGCGCCAGCCGTCAGTCGTGCAGCTGCTGGGCGAGGTAGTGCTCGGCCCCGATCTGGCGGATCGTCTCCTGCTGGGTCTCGATCCAGTCGATGTGGTCCTCCTCGGAGACGAGGATCCGCGCCAGCAGCTCGCGGGTGCCGTTGTCGCCCTTGCCCACGCACGCCGCGATGCCCTTGTTGAGGCGCTCGACCGCCGCGTACTCGAGCTCGAGGTCGAGCTGCAGCTGCTCGGGCACCGTCTCGCCGACGCGCACCGGGAACAGGCGCTGCATGTTGGGCACGCCGTCGAAGTAGAGGATCCGCTCGATGACGATGTCGGCGTGCTTCATCTCGTCGATCGACTCGTCGCGGCCGTGCTCGGCAAGGCGGCCGTAGCCCCAGTTCGAGCACATCTTGGAGTGGATGAAGTACTGGTTGATCGCCGTCAACTCCGCGGTGAGCACGTCGTTGAGGAGCTCGATGGTCTCGGCGTCACCCTGCATGATCCGCACCCTAGAGGCGTTGGGGCGAGGCAGCCATCATGATCTTGTCCGTCAGGACGTCCACTGAGCAGGGCGAAGGGCCGCTCCGATGTCGTCCGTGAGGGTCGCTTGACGGCGTCAGCCGACGAGGCGCAGGCGCCGGCGACCGGGGTCGGCGACCGCCGTGACCCGTTGGTGCTCGACGAGGAGGTCGTCGATCGTCGGATGGCAGCCGTGGCAGCACGAACCGGCGAGGCAGCGCGCCGGCGACCTCCTCGATCGTGTCGGCCCCGTGCTCGATCTCACGCCGCACGCGCCGTTCCGTGACCCCGTGACACAGACACACCAGCGCCATCGCTTCGTAAGGTACCCCTAACGGCGCGTCCGATACAACGCGGAGGCGATGTCAGGTGACGATGCTGATGAAGTCCTGCACCGCGAGCACGATGAGGAACACCAAGACGGTGCCGCCGAGGGCGAAGTACCACCAGCGCTTGGGGTGATCGGCGCGGAAGAAGCGGCGCATCGACATCACGATGCAGACCATCGCCGCGAGGTTGATCACGAGGCCGATGACGGGTCCGACGCCCTTGGCGATCCCGACCGCCGGCAGGACGAACGGGAAGACCACGTACATCAGCAGGCAGCGGAACGTGGCGACGATCAGCGAGGTCTGGAACGCCTTGCGAGCGCCGGCGGCCGACCCCGGTGGGGCGTCCACCGGGAGGCGCAGCACGCGCCGCATGAAGCGGTCGGCCGACGTCCGCTCGGTCGTGGCCGGCTGCGCACGGCGGGAGCGCCGTGGCGAAGGGGAGGTGTCGAGCCCGGTCGTCGCCATGCGAGAGATGACGCTATTCGACACTCTGTGTCACCACACAAGTCCCCGGGGACTTGTGTGGTGACACAGAGCGTCGGGGTCAGGCGACCGCTTCGTCGACGGGGGCCGTCGCCAACCGGACGACATCGGCCGGGGTGGCTGCCACGGCCCAGGCGCCGGCGCCGGTGAGCTCGGTGGCGCCGCCGTAGCCCCACAGGACGCCGATCGTGTCGATCCCGTGCACGGCCGCGCCGTGGACGTCGTGATCGCGGTCGCCGACCATCACGACGTGGGCTCCAGGCGCGGTGCCGAGCTCGCGCAGGGCGTGGGTGATGACCTCGTCCTTGGTCCGCCGGCCGGGCTCGTACGTGGCCCCGGCGAGGACGGCGAAGCGGTCGGTGAGCTCGAAGTGCTCGAGGACGCGCACGGCCGTCTCCTCGGGCTTGGCCGTCGCGAGCGAGAGCACCATGCCGGCGGCGGCGAGGGCGTCGAGCATCTCGGGGATGCCGTCGTAGACCGTGCAGTCGTACAGCCCGCCACCCTCGTAGTGGACGCGGTAGCGGTCGATGACGGCCCACAGCTGATCGCCGGGCACCCCGACGAGCGGGAGGCCGAGCTCGAACGGCGGTCCGACGACGGAGCGCAGCGCCTCGTCCGACGGCACGGGCAGGTCGAGGTCGCGCAACGCCAGCTTGAGCGACCCGGTGATGGCCGGGAACGAGTCGGTGATCGTGCCGTCGAGGTCGACGAGCACGTGGGTCCGCCGGTTCACGAGCCGGACTGGTTCGCTCGCTCGAAGACTCGCTCGGCTCACCCCGGCGACGGTACCGGCGGGGTGAACCGGTCGCAGATCAGTTCGAGGCGCTCTGGATCGCCTGCCACACCCGCTCGGGCGTGGTCGGCATGTCGATGTGGCGCACGCCGAGGTGGCTCACGGCGTCGACGACGGCCGACTGGATCGCCGGCGTCGAGCCGATCGAGCCCGACTCGCCGATGCCCTTGGCGCCGAGCGGGTTGATGAACGTCGGCGTCTCCATCGGCACGAGCTCGAAGCTCGGCAGCTCGGCGGCGCTGATGAAGGCGTAGTCGGCGAAGTTGGACGTGATCGGGTTGCCGTCGTCGTCGTAGCGCACCTCCTCCATCAGGGCCTGGGCGGCGCCCTGGGCGATGCCGCCGTGGCGCTGGCCGTCGAGGAGCAGCGGGTTGATGACCGTGCCGGCGTCGTCACACGCGATGAGGCGCGCCAGCTTCACGCGACCGGTCTCGGTGTCGACCTCGACGACGGCGACGTGCGCCCCGAACGGGAACGTGGCGCCCTGGGCGTCGAAGCGGGTGTCGATCGTCAGCGGCTCGCCGTTGCCCGTCGCGACGGTGGCCAGATCGGCCCACGTCTTGGACACGGCCGGGGTGCCGGTGACGTGGAACGTGCCCGCCTCGATGTCGAGCTCGATGTCGGCTTCGGCCGCCTCGAGGGCCTGGGCGGCGAGCTTCTTGCCCGCTTCGGCCAGCTCGATCGCCGCCTTGTCGACGGCCGCGCCGCCCTGCTGCAGGGACCGTGAGCCCATCGTGCCGTCGCCGACCGGCGTGAGGTCGGTGTCGCCCCAGACGAGCGTGAACTTGTCGATCGGGATGCCGGTCTTGGCGCTGGCGATCATCGACCACGCGGTGTCGTGGCCCTGGCCATGCGGCGACGTGCCGGTGTAGATGGTGGCCGTGCCGTCGTCGTGGACCTCGATCTTGGCGTTCTCGCCGTTGCCGACGCCGCCCGTGATCTCGACGTAGATCGACACGCCGATGCCGAGCTGGACGGTGTCGCCGGACGCCCGGCGGGCAGCCTGGTCGGCGCGCAGCTGCTGGTAGTCGGCGGCCTCGAGCACCCGGTCGAGCGACCCGACGTAGTCGCCGACGTCGTAGGTCTGGCCGACCACGGTCGTGTGGGGCTCGGTGAACGGGGCGATCAGGTTGACGCGACGCACGTCGGCCGGATCCATGCCGATCTCGGCGGCGAACATGTCCATCGCCCGCTCGATCGCCGCGGTGGCCTCCGGCCGCCCGGCGCCCCGATAGGCGACGGTCGGCGTCGTGTTGGTGACGACCGACGTCGTGCGGCACTCGATGTTCGGGATCGCGTAGACGCCCGACGACATCGGCCGGGTCATGAACGGGGCGAGGATCGTGCCCATGTCGGCGAACCCGCCGGAGTCCTGCAGCACCCGCAGGCGGTAGTGCGTGACCTTGCCGTCGCGGCTGCCGCCGATGGTGACGAACTGGACCTGGGCCCGCCCGTGGCCGAGGCCGACCATCGACTCGCTGCGGGTCTCGGTCCAGCGGACCGGGCGCCCGAGCGCCTTGCTGATCGCCCCGAGGACGATCTCCTCGGGGTAGGTGCCGATCTTGGCGCCGAAGCCGCCGCCGACGTCGGGCGTGCGCACCCGGACCTGATCCGGCTCGAGCTTGTTGTTGGCGACGTACACGCCCTTGATGCCCTGGGCGTGCTGCGTCGACGCCCACTGGTGCAGGCGCCCGTCGATCCACGTCGCCGCCGAGCCGCGGACCTCCAGCGGGCAGGGGGCCACGCGCTGGTTGACGAAGCGGCCCGACACCGTGACCTCGCAGTCGGCGAAGTACTCGTCGCCCGTGAGGTCCGGGGCGCCGAGGGCCGTGGAGTCGAACACCACGTTGCTGCCGGCGGCGTCGTAGAGGATGATCGACGACTCGACCGCGTCCTCCAGGTCGATGATGGCCTCGAGCACGTCGTAGTCGACGATGACGGCCTCGGCGGCGTCGGTGGCCTGCTCACGGGTCTCGGCGACGACGGCGACGATCGGCTCGCCGACGTAGCGCACGCGATCGCTGGCCAGGATGGTGCGGGCGACGGTCGGGTTGAACGGCGACGGCGCCGGCTCCAGGCCGAGGTCGTGGGCGGTGAACACGCCGACGACGCCCGGCATCCCAGCCGCTTCGGCGGTGTCGATCGACGTGATCTCGCCGTGGGCGACGCTGGCGCGGACGTACACGACGTGGGCGGCACCGGCGAGCTCGGGCGTGTCGTTCAGATCGTCGAGGTACTTGCCCCCGGACGTGAGGAACTTCGGGTCTTCCTTGCGGATCACCCGATTGCCGAGGATGCTGCCGGGCACTCGAACCTCCTGAGGTCGTGTCGGGCGTGTTGCCGCCCTGGTCGCCGGCACTGTAGCGACGGGGCCTCCGGCGACCCTGATCGACCGGGGCAGAGCGGATCACCTCGGGATCGGCGTGCCATGCTTCGGCGGTGGGCTGGCTGATGAGCGACACACGCGTGCTCGCGTCCACGGAGGTGGCGGCGAATCCCAAGGCGCGTCGCCGCGGGCTGTTGAAACGGGACCACTTCGAGGGTGCGTTCGTGTTGCGGCCGTGTCGCTGGGTCCACACGATCGGGATGCGCTTCCCGCTCGACGTCGCGTACGTCGACGGCGAGGGCCTCGTCATCAAGACCACGCGGATGGGCCGCCATCGCCTCGGTTGGCCGGTGTCCAAGGCGGCGTGGGTGATCGAGGCCGAGGCCGGCGCGTTCGAGCGGTGGGACCTGTCGACCGGCGATGTCGTCGAGCTGCGCGAGGGGCCGACGCCGACAGCCGAAGCCGGTGGTTGAGCGAGGGCGCGGCAGCCTCGTCCTGGTCGCCACGCCCATCGGCAACCTCGGCGATCTGTCACCGCGGGCACGCGAGGCGCTCGCCGCGGCCGCCCTGATCTGCTGCGAGGACACGCGGCGCACCGGACGGCTGTTGCAGCACGCCGGGATCAGCGGCGTGCGGATGGCCGTGTGCAACGAGCACACCGAGGCGGATCGCGTCCCCCAAGTCCTCGCGGTGCTGGGCGACGGTGGCGACGTCGCGGTCGTGACCGACGCCGGCACGCCCGGGATCAGCGACCCGGGGGAGCGGCTCGTGCGGGCGGTGCTCGACGCCGGCTACGGCGTCACCACGGTGCCCGGCCCGGCGGCGGTGATCAGCGCGCTCGTCGTCAGCGGCATCTCGACGGCGCGCTACGTGTTCGAGGGGTTCCTGCCGCGCGCCGGACGAGCCCGGGCCGAGCGGCTGGCCGAGCTGGCGACCGAGCGCCGCACGATCGTCCTCTACGAAGCGCCGCACCGCGTGCTGCGCACGATGGCCGACCTCGCGGCGGCGCTCGGCGCCGATCGTGCGGTCAGCGTGGCGCGGGAGCTGACCAAGCTCCACGAGACGGTCGCGCGCGGGACGCTGGGCGACGTCGACCTCGGCGCACCGCGCGGCGAGTACGTCCTCGTCGTGGCCGGCGCCACCGCCACCGTCGCGGTGCCGGACGACGACGTCGTGCGGGCGGCCGTGCGCGCCGAGCTGGCGGCCGGACGGTCGCGGCGCGACGCGGCGACGGTGGTCGCCCAGCGGCTCGGCGTCGCCCGGCGGCTCGCCTACGACCTGGCCATCGCCGAGCCTCGAGGGGCGCCCGGGACTACCCTCGGAGACGGCCCGAGCCCGGGGTAGCCCCCACCCGCGATCGAGAGGCCCGTGATGAGCGACGAGCCGGCGACCGACACCCTCGAACCTCCCGCCGACGAGCCGGCGCACGACGTCGCGCCCGAAGGGCGCGACGCAGCCACGCACCCCGACGACGGGTACCGCAGGATGGTGGGCGGTGGTCCGAGCGCCGCCTTCTTCGACCTCGATCGCACCCTGATCTCCGGGTCGTCGGCGTTCATCATGGGCCGCACGGCCCGCGCCGCCGGGCTCGTGCCGACCCGCCAGTTCATGCGCGATGCCGGGTCGGCCGTCGTGTTCAAGCTGCGCGGTGGGAGCGACAAGAAGACCGATGGCGTGCGCGACCGGATGCTCGCGGCCGTCACCGGGATGCGCCAGGACGACCTGATCGCGCTCAACGCCGAGGTGCTGCCGAAGCTGCTGGCGAAGATCCGGCCCGAGGCTCGCCGCCTCCTCGACCTCCACCGCCGGGCCGGGCGCAGCACCTACATCGTGTCGGCGGCGCCCGTCGAGATCGTCGAGCCGCTCGCCCTGGCGCTCGGCATGACGGCCGGGATCGGGACCCGCGGCGCGGTCACCGACGGGGTGTACAACGGCCGGCTGGCCGGGCCGTTCTGCTACGGCGAGGGCAAGGTCGTGGCGATGCAGGAGATCGCCCGCTGGGACGGGCTCGACCTCGAGCAGTGCTACGGCTACTCGGACTCGGCCAGCGACCTGCCGATGCTGCAGGCGGTCGGTCATCCGGTGGCCGTCAACCCCGACGCCCGCCTGGCCCGGCATGCCCGCGCCTACGGCTGGCCGATCGTCCACTTCAGCCAGCGCACCAAGTCGGTGATCCGGCGCAGCGTCGCGGCGGCTGCGGCGACGGGGATCGCGGCCGGCAGCTTCGCGGCCGGCACCGTCTACGCCAAGCGTCGGTAACTCCGGGACGAACGCCGAGGTCACGGCCATCGGCGCATCGGTAGCGTTCACATCGTGAGTCGGTTCTACGTCACGACACCCATCTACTACGTGAACGCCGAACCGCACCTGGGCCACGCCTACACGACGATCGTCGGCGACGCCCTCACCCGCTGGCATCGCCTGCTGGGCGACGACGTGTACTTCCTCACCGGAACCGACGAGTACGGGCTCAAGATCCAACGCGCCGCCGAGGAGGCCGGGCTGACGCCGCAGGCGTTCGCCGACTCGATCGCCCCGACGTTCGCCGAGGCCTGGCGGCGCCTCGACATCGCCAACGACGACTTCATCCGCACGACGGAGCCGCGCCACACCGTGGCCGTCGAGGAGCTGCTGCAGCGGTGCTACGACGCCGGCGACATCGAGCTCGACCTGTACCGCGGCAAGTACTGCGTGCGTTGCGAGCTGTACTACAGCGACGACGAGCTGCTGCCCGGCGACCTGTGCCCGATCCACAAGACGCCGATCGAGGAGTTCGAGGAGGAGAACTACTTCTTCCGCCTCTCCCGGTTCCAGGATCGGCTGCTCGACTGGTACGCGGCCCATCCCGGCGCCATCGTCCCCGACTTCCGTGGCAACGAGGCGCTCGGCATCATCCGCTCCGGGCTGCGCGACTTCTCGGTCAGTCGCACGAGCATCGACTGGGGCGTGCCGTTGCCGTGGGACCGCAAGCACGTCGCCTACGTGTGGTTCGACGCCCTGACCAACTACCTGTCGGCGGTCGGCTTCGGCGCCGATCCCGAGCGCTTCGCCGACTGGTGGCCGGTCGACTACCACCTCATCGGCAAGGACATCATCCGCCAGCACTGCGTGTACTGGCCGGCGATGCTGATGTCGGCCGGCGTCGAGCTGCCCAAGGGCTGGGCGGTCGGTGGCTGGCTGCTCAGCGGCGGCGAGAAGATGAGCAAGTCGACGGGCAACGTCGTCAAGCCGCTCGACCTCGTCGACACCGTCGGCGTCGACGGGTTCCGCTACTACGTGCTCGCCGACACGGCCTACGGGCAGGACGGCGACTTCACGTACGAGGGCCTCGTCGGTCGCTACAACTCCGACCTCGCCAACAACCTCGGCAACCTCATGGCGCGCGTCGCCACGGTCGTGACGTCGAAGTGTGGCGGGACGGGGCCGGCCCCTGCGCCCGACAGCCCACTCGCCGCGGCCGCCGCTGACGCCGTGGCCGGCGCCAGCGCCGGATGGGACATCGTGCAGCCGAGCCGGGCCCTCGAGGCCACGTGGCAGCTGGTGCGGGCCACCAACGCCCACCTCGAGGCCAACGAGCCGTGGAAGCTCGACCCCGGCCCGCAGGTCGAGGCCGTCCTCGGCGACGCCGTCGAGGCGCTGCGCATCGTCGCCATCCTCACCGCGCCGGCGATGCCGACCACGGCGCAGGAGATCTGGTCCCGCCTCGGGCTGCCCGGCTCGGTGCTCGATCAGCGGATCCCGACGGACGTGGCGTGGGGCGGCTACCCCGGCGGGCTCGCCGTCACCAAGGGCGCCGCGCTGTTCCCGCGGATCACCCCATGACGGCCGGCTGGCTGGACTCGCACTGCCACCTGCCCGCCGACGATGCCGCCGACCTCGTCGCCGAGGCGGCCGCCGCCGACGTGACCACGATGATCACGGTCGGCTGCGACCGGGCCTCGTCGATCGAGTCGCTCGCCATCGCCGGCCGCTTCCCCGACGTCCACGCCACGGTGGGGTTGCACCCGCACGAGGCCCGTCACGGCGTGGACACGATCCGCGACCTGTTCGACGGCCCGGTGCGGCCGGTCGCGGTCGGCGAGTGCGGCCTCGACTACCACTACGACCACTCGCCACGCGATGCCCAGCGGGAGGCGTTCGCGGCGCAGGTCGCGCTGGCCAACGAGCTCGGCCTGCCGCTCGTGATCCACACCCGCGAGGCGTGGGACGACACGTTCGACGTGCTCGATGCCGAAGGCGTGCCGGCGCGCCTCGTGTTCCACTGCTTCACGGGAGGGCCGTCCGATGCGAAGGCGTGCCTCGATCGCGGCGCGTACATCAGCTTCTCCGGCATCGTCACCTTCAACGGCGCTCCGGAGGTGCGCGAGGCCGCCGCGCTGGTCCCGCTGGCGCGCACGTTGGTCGAGACCGACAGCCCGTTCCTGGCGCCCGTGCCCAACCGCGGCAAGCCGAACCGACCGGCGTGGGTGCCCTTCGTGGGCGCTCGGCTGGCCGCCGTGCACGACGTCGCGGTGGACGATGTGCGCATCGTCACGCGGGCCGCGGCCGAGGCCGCGTTTGCGTTCGGCGCCGCGTCTTCCTAGCGTTTCCGTCCTCACGTGCGGCCGGCACCGGAGTCCGGCCCCCAGGACAGGGAGCGACCCCTGAGGCTCGATGACCGCGACCGCCGGCGACTGCTGCTCGCCAGCGCGCTCACGGTGGTCGCCCTGCCGGCGGTCTGGCTGGCCAATCGCGACGACAGCGCGTCGCCGCGACCCAACGTCGCGGCCGTCGGCGCGCCGATCGCCGATGGTGAGCGCACGTCGAGCCCGCCGTCGACCGTCGATCCGATGGGCACGGTCGACGCCCAGTACCTCGACGGGTCGGTTCCCGCGCCACCCTCGACGGCGGGCCCGATCACGCCGGCCATCGGCACCGCCGACGGTCACGTGGTCGCCACCGCCACCGCCATCTTCCGACGCAGCGTCACGAGCGGCACCACGTGCCTCTACAACGGCGTCGAGGTCGGCTCGCGCATCACGGTCGTCAACGTCGACAACGCCCGCTCGATGACGTGCACGACCGGCCTGCGCCCGATGGACCAGCCGCAGAACGAGCTGGTGATGAGCGCCGACGCGTTCGCCTCGATCGCCGACCCCAGCGAGGCGCCGATCGTCGTCGAGATCCGCGAGTGACCCATTCGCGCCCGATGGTGCGCGAGCTCCTGACGTCCCGGGGCCTGGCGCCGCGTCGGGACCTCGGTCAGAACTTCGTCGCCGACCCGAACACCGTGCGGCGCATCGCCCACCTCGCGGCGGTCGGTCCCGGTGACCGCGTCGTCGAGGTCGGGGCCGGCCTCGGCTCGCTGACGCTGGCCCTCGCCGAGACGGGGGCGGCCGTCGTGGCCGTCGAGGTCGACCGCGGCCTCGCGGCCGTGCTGCGCGACGTCGTCGCCGACCTCGCTGCCGTCACCGTCGTCGAGGCCGATGCGATGACGCTCGACTGGTCGCAGCTGCTGGGCACCGACGGCCCGTGGGTGCTCGTGGCCAACCTGCCCTACAACGTGGCGACGCCGCTGGTCGCCGACCTCCTCGACGGCGTCCCGCAGATCGCCCGGTTCCTCGTGATGGTCCAGCGCGAGGTCGGCGAGCGCCTCGCGGCCGGTGCCGGCTCGCCCGCCTACGGCGCGGTGAGCGTGAAGGTGGCGTACTGGGGCACGGCCCGCCTCGTCGGCGCGGTGCCCGCCGCCGTGTTCATGCCCCGGCCCAAGGTCGAGTCGGTGCTCGTCGAGATCGTCCGCCACGAGCCGCCCGACGTCGCGCCGGGCGAGCTCTTCGAGCTGGTGCGCACCGCGTTCGGGCAGCGCCGCAAGATGCTCCGCCGCTCGTTGGCCGGGCGGGTCGACGCCGACCGCTTCGCCGCCGCCGGCGTCGCCGAGACCGCCCGTCCCGAGGAGTTGAGCCTCGACGACTGGGTCCGCCTGACCAAGGTCGTGGCGGCGGCGTGATCGACCTGCTCGCCCCGGCCAAGCTCACGCTCACGCTGCGCATCACCGGGACGCGCGCCGACGGGTACCACCTGCTCGACGCCGACATGGTGAGCCTCGACCTCGCCGACGTGCTGACGATCGACCCGGCTGGCGACGGCATCACGGTCAGCGGGCCGTACGCCGACGGCGTCCCGACCGACGCCGGGAACCTGATCGCACGGGCGCTCGACCTCGTCGGACGCACCGCCGGCGTGCACGTCGACAAGCGCATCCCGCATGGTGGCGGGCTCGGAGGCGGCTCGGCCGACGCCGCGGCGATCCTGCGGTGGGCCGGCTTCACCGATCTCGCGGCCGCCGCCCGCCTCGGCGCGGACATCCCGTTCTGCCTCGTCGGTGGCCGGGCGCGGGTGCGCGGCATCGGAGAGATCGTCGAACCGGCGCGCCACCGGCCGATGGAGGTCACGCTCGTCGTGCCGCCCCTGCACGTCAGCACGCCGGCCGTCTACCGGGCGTGGGACGAGCTCGGCGGACCGACCGGGCGCGGTCCGAACGACCTCGAGCCGGCGGCCGTCGTCGTGGAGCCGGCGCTGGCCACGCTGGCGCGACCGCATCGGCGAGCTGGCCGGCGTGGCGCCGGTGCTGGCGGGCAGTGGGGCGACCTGGTTCGTGCCGGGCAAGCGCGACGGCGCCCTCGCCTCCTTGCGGAGCGAGGGCGCTGCGGTGGTCGTGGCCCGTACGGCACCGGCCGCGGGCTGAACGTGGCGGTTACTTGCGGCGTTGGTGGCGGGTGCGACGAAGCATCTTCTTGTGCTTCTTCTTGCGCATCCGCTTCCGGCGCTTCTTGATCAGCGAACCCATACGGCGGGGCAGGCTACCGGTCGATCGTCGGACCTGCGCGATACGGTGGACGTACGTCGCCACACATCCTCAGCCGCCGTTTCCGGGGTCGTTCAATAGGTAGGACGCCTGATTTTGGTTCAGTGAATAGGGGTTCGATTCCTCTCCCCGGAGCGATGAAACTGCGTCACCAGACCCCCCAGTCCGCCGCACGCAAGCAGCCGTCATGAGCGTCTCGGCGATCGTCCTGGCCGCAGGCGAGGGCACGCGCATGCGCTCGGCGCGGCCCAAGCCCCTGCACCTGATCTGCGGAAGGGCGATGGTGCTGCACGTCATCGACGCCCTCGAGCGACTGCACCCGGCCCGCACGGCCGTCGTGGTCGGCCACGGTGCCGAGCAGGTCACCAAGAAGGTCCACGACCTGGCCCCGCCGTGGGCGAACGTGGTCTTCGTCGAGCAGCACGACCAACGAGGCACCGGCGACGCCGCGGCGATCGGCATGACCGCGTTCCCCGGCGACGACCTCGACGACGACTCGACGATCGTCGTGCTCCCCGGCGATGCCCCGTTGCTGCTCCCCGAGACCATCGACGAGCTCGTCGCCACCCACGTCGCCAACGGCAGTGCGGCGACGCTCCTGACCAGCGTCGTCGAGGACCCGACTGGGTACGGCCGCGTCGTCACGGCCGCCGACGGGCGCGTGCTGCGCATCGTCGAGGAACGCGACGCGTCGGTCGAGGAGCGGGCCATCGACGAGATCGCCACGAGCATCTACGCCTTCCGCCGTGACCTCCTCGGCCCGGCGCTGCGCCACCTGTCGCCCGACAACACGCAGGGCGAGTTCTACCTGACCGACGTCGTCGGCGTGCTCGCCGGGATGGGCCACCGCGTCGGTCGGGTGCAGGCACCGGGGGAGGAGACGCAGGGCGTCAACGACCGCTGGCAGCTGGCGATGGCCGAGCGCGAGCTGCGGTCGCGGACCAACCGCCACTGGCTGCTGAACGGCGTCACGATGCTCGACCCGCGCCAGACGTTCATCGATGTGACGGTGCGCCTCGGTCGCGACGTCACGCTGTATCCCGGGACGATCCTCGAGGGCAACTCGGTGATCGGCGACGGCAGCGAGATCGGGCCCGACACCCGCCTCGACGACTGCGTGGTCGGCCGGGACTGCCGGATCCAGCACACCGTCGGCCAGGAGGCCGAGGTCGGTGACCGCGCTCGCGTCGGGCCCTACTGCCACCTGCCGGCGGGGTCCCACGTCGCCGAGGGGACGCAGACCGGGGCGTTCTACACTGGTCCGACGGACTAGCGACGGGAGCCGGGGCGCCTGATGGAGAAGGTCACCACCAAGAAGCTGGCGCTGTACTCGGGGCGGACCCACCCGGAGCTGGCGAAGGAGGTGGCCGGGCACCTCGGCATCGAGCTCGGGCATCCCAACATCGTCGAGTTCGCCAACGGCGAGGTGCGGCCGCGCTTCGGCGAGAGCGTGCGGGGCAACGACGTCTTCATCCTGCAGACCCACTACGGGATCGACGACCGCTCCGTGAACGACTCGATCATGGAGCAGCTGATCATGTGCGACGCCGCCTACCGGGCGTCGGCCAAGCGGATCACGGCGGTCACGCCCTTCTACGGATACGCCCGCCAGGACCGCAAGGCGGAGGGCCGGGAGCCGATCACGGCCCGCCTGATCGCCGACATGTTCAAGGCGGCCGGCGCCAAGCGGATGATCTCGATCGACCTCCACGCCGGGCAGATCCAGGGCTTCTTCGACGGGCCGGTCGATCACCTGACGGCGATCCCGGTGCTCGAGGGCTACCTGCGCGAGCACTGCTCGGCGCCGGTGATCGTCTCGCCCGACGCCGGGCGCATCAAGGTCGCCGAGCGGATGGCCCAGCACCTCGGGGACTGCGGCGCCGATCTGGCGTTCTGCTACAAGCGCCGGCCGAAGGGCACGGCCAACGTGGCCGAGGCGACCGAGGTCATCGGCGACGTGAAGGGTCGGCTGTGCGTGCTGACCGACGACATGATCGACACGGCCGGCACCATCACGTCGGCGGCCGAGCTGCTGAAGTCCCGTGGCGCCACCGAGGTGTGGGCGATGGCGACGCATGGCGTGCTGTCGGGCCCGGCGATCGACCGCCTGAAGAACAGCGTCATCGAGCGCGTCGTGCTGACGAACACGCTGCCGCTGCCGCCGGAGAAGCAGATCGACCAGATCGAGGTCCTGTCGATCGCCCCGCTGATCGCCGAAGCCCTCTCGGCCGTCTTCGACGACACGTCGGTCAGCGAGATCTTCGACGGCGAGAACCTGGCCTAGCTCGATCGTTTTGGTCCGGATCCTGGTCGCACGTGCGACCAGGATCCGGACCGAAACGCGTCGTATCGTCAGCGGATGACCTCCCGCCCCGTTCGCATCGGTGTCCAGCTCCATCCCCAGCACGGCGACTACGCCGATCTCCGGCGGGCCGTGGCGACGGCCGAGGAGCTCGGCGTCGACGTGGCGTTCAACTGGGACCACTTCTACCCGCTGTACGGCGAGCCCGACGGCAAGCACTTCGAGTGCTGGACGGTGCTCGGGGCGTGGGCCGAGCAGACCGATCGCATCGAGATCGGCGCCCTCGTCACGTGCAACAGCTACCGCAACCCTGACCTGCTTGGCCGACATGGCGCGCACGGTCGACCACATCAGCGGCGGCCGGCTGATCCTCGGCATCGGCGCCGGCTGGTTCGAGAAGGACTACGACAACTTCGGCTACGAGTTCGGCACGGCCGGCAGCCGGCTGGCCGCGCTCGGCGAGGCGCTGCCGCGGATCGACCGCCGGCTGGCGGCGGGGAACCCGGCGCCGACGCGCAAGGTCCCGGTGCTGATCGGTGGCGGCGGCGAGCGCAAGACGCTGCGGCTCGTCGCCCAGCACGCGGACATCTGGCACGGCTTCGGCGACGCGGCGACGATCGCCCACAAGCACGAGGTGCTGGACGAGTGGTGCGCGAAGGAGGGTCGCAACCCCGACGACATCGAGCGTTCGTGCGGCGTGTCGGGCGACCCGGCGACCACGGGCGAGGAGCTCTACGCCGGCGGCACCCGGCTGTTCACGGTCGGCCTCGGCGGCCCGGACTGGGACCTCGGCCCGGTCAAGGAGTGGCTGGCGTTCCGCGACGCCAAGAACGCCGCCGCCTAGCCGGGTTCTGATGCCACAGTCCGGCACGCTGGACGTGCCTGGACGGCATCAGAATCCGACGGCCCCGCCCGGTGGCCTCCCCCGGACCGGCCGCTACGATCTTGCGCTGGTCTTTCCGGCCCCGATCGCAGAAGGTTCACACCCATGGCATCCACCGTGCTCGTCGCCAACACCGGCCGCCCGACGGGCAGCCCCGCGGCCCGCCGCATGCGGTCCGAGGACTCGATCCCGGCCGTCCTGTACGGCCGCGGCATGACGCCTGTCAGCGTCGCCGTCGGTCGTCGTGACCTGCGCATCGCCCTGTCGGGCGCCGCCGGGCTCAACACCGTCCTCGACCTCACCGTCGACGGCGACGTGTACCCGGCCATCGTCAAGGAGCTGCAGCGCCACCCGGTGCGCCGCACCGTGACCCACGTCGACTTCATCCAGGTGAACCTGGACGAGGCGATCACGGTGTCGGTGCCGCTGCGCCTCGAGGGCGAAGCCACGGCCGTGCAGAACGGCGGCGGCTTGGTCGACCCGGCCGTCGACACGATCGAGGTGACGACCACGCCGCGCAGCATCCCCGACGAGTTCGTCGTCGACATCTCGGGCATGCAGATGGACACCGTCATCCGCCTCGCCGACATCCCGATGCCGGCCGGCGTGACGGCGACGGGCGATCCGGAGAGCCCGGTCGTCACCGTCCTCACGATGCGTGCCGAGGTCGCCGAGATCGAGGCCGCCGACGCCGAGGTCGCCGAGGAGCAGCACGAAGAGGGCGAAGCCGAGGGCGGCGAGGCCGCCGCGGAGGGTGGCGACGACGCCGCTGCCGAGGGCGACGCCGCCACCGAGTGAGCCGCAAGTCCCCGTTCGACTGGTTGATCGTCGGACTGGGCAACCCGGGCAAGGACTACGCCCGCACCCGCCACAACGTCGGCCAAGAGGTCGTCGCCGAGCTGGCCCGCCGTCGCGGCGACACGCTCAAGTCGGGTCGTGACAACGCGCTGGTGGCCGAGTCGCGCGTCGGCGAGGGGCCGGACGCCGAGCGGGTCGTGCTGGCCTTCCCGCTCACCTACATGAACGACTCCGGCCTGGCCGTGCGGGCGCTCGCCCGGCGCTACGGCATCGACGACCCGACCCGCATCGTCGTCATCCAGGACGAGCTCGACCTCCCGCCGACGATCGTGCGGATCAAGGCCGGCGGCGGGCTCGCCGGGCACAACGGGCTGCGCAGCATCGCCTCGCACCTCGGGACCCAGGACTTCCTGCGCGTGCGGATCGGCGTCGGCAAGCCACCGGGTGGCAAGGAGCGCGGCGCCAACCACGTCCTCGGCCGGATGCCGTCCAAGCAGCGCGAGGAGTACGACGTCGCCGTGCAGGAGGCGGCCGACGCCGTCGAGCTGATCGTCACCGACAGCGTCGACGCAGCGATGCGGCGCTACAACGTGCGGGATGCCGGAGGGTGACACCATCCGCCGGTTGGCGGAGAAGATCGACCGTCGCTTCGCCGGCCAGCGCGTCGAGCGCTGCGTCACGCGCGACCCGCGACTCGTCGGCGTCGACCTCACCGGCGCCGTGCTGCTCGGGGCCGACGCCCATGGCAAGCACCTGCTGATCCGCTTCGACGACGGCCGCACGCTCCACGCCCACCTGCGCATGGACGGGTCGTGGCGCGTGGGGCCGGCGGCGACCGAGCCGGACTGGCGGCGGCGCATCGAGCTGTGGATGGAGGACGGGCGCCTGACCGGGCTCGACCTGCCCGTGGTCGGCGTCGTGGCGACCAGCCAGGAGGAGCGCATCGTCGGCCACCTCGGCCCCGACCTGTGCGGGCCGGAGCAGCCCGACCTCGACGAGGTGCTCGATCGGCTCGGCGAGGCCGGCGACGAACCGCTGGCCGGCGCGCTGCTCGATCAGCGCATCGCCGCCGGCTTCGGCAACGTGTACGCGGTCGAGCTGCCGTTCGTCGTCGGCGTGGCGCCGCAGCAGGCGGTCGGCACGATCGACGGGCTCGCCGGGCTGCTGGCGCTCGGGACTGCCGTGATCCGCACCAACGCGGCCCGCGGCCCGCAGAACACGACGGGCCGCAAGCTGACGACGGACGACCGCTGGATCTACGGCAAGCGAGGACGGCTGTGCCCGGTGTGCGGCACGACGCTCGAGGGGTGGGACGAGCGCCGGAGCCCGTGGCGCCGGGTCACGGTGTGGTGCCCCGACTGCCAGCCGCTCGTCGAGCATCGCGACGTCGATCTCGACCGGGCCCGCAAGCTGCTGGCCCTCCATCCGGCCCGCCGCGAGCCGAGCTGGCCCCGCGCCGGGGACTGAGCGAGACCCGGGAGCGGTCGTCGCGCTCACGCCTTGGTCGCGATTTCCCCGGTGAATCGACGGAAGAACGCGACCAAAGCGGCGCGGCGCGGCCGGCAGGCCCGGCGCCGCGGCCAGACCGAACCGCGGCCTCGACCCACCTCCACGCAGCGCCGGGTCTTGCGCTGACGCGAGTGTGAGCCGGGCGGCGCCGCCCGCGCCGCCCGGCTCTCCGCTCGCTCCCCCGAGGCGAGCGATCAGTTGCCCGTCGGGCGGGCCCCGAGCGTCACGGTGACGTCGTGGCTGGCGCCGTCGCGGGTGTAGGTGACCTTCACCTGGTCGCCCGGCTTGTGGGCGGCGATGACGCCGCCGAGGGTGTCCGGGTCGGCGGTGTTGGTGCCGTCGACCGACGTGATCACGTCGCCCTGCTGCAGCCCGGCCTTGGCGGCGGCCGATCCGCTGTCGACCTCGGCGACCTCGACGCCGGTGCCGTCCTGCGACGCCTGGGTGCTGACGCCGAGCATGGCGTGGGCGGGGACGTCGCCCTGCTGCAGCTGGTCGATCAGCGACTTGGCGTGGTCGATCGAGATGGCGAAGCCGATGTTCTGGGCCTCACCGGCGACGGCGGTGTTGATGCCGACGACCTGGCCCTGCATGTTCAGCAGCGGCCCGCCGGAGTTGCCGGGGTTGATCGCGGTGTCGGTCTGGATCATGTCGCTGAGGGCGACGCCGTTCTCCTCGTCGAGCGAACGGCCGGTCGCCGACACGATGCCGGTCGTGACCGTCGGGCCGCCGGAGAGGTCGAGCGCGTTGCCGATGGCGACGAGCTGGTCGCCGACCTGGAGGGCGGAGCTGGCGCCGAGCGGCAGCGGGGTCAGGCCGGTGCGGTCGACCTTGAGCACGGCGAGGTCGCTGCGCGGATCGGCGGCGACGACCTTGGCGTCGACCGTGCTGCCGTCGTGGAAGTCGACGGTGATGTTCGTCGCGCCGTCGATGACGTGGTTGTTGGTGACGATGTAGCCATCGGCGGTCAGCACGAACCCGCTGCCGGCGGCCTGGCCGGACTGGGTCTGGCCGAACTGGTCGGTCTGCGTGACGTCGTCGTGGATGCTGACGACGGACGGCTGCGCCTTCTTCACCAGCGCGGCGATGGCGTTGGTCGACTGGGCGACCGGCGTGACGGTCGCCGTGGCGGCTGCAGTCGCAGCGGGGCTGCCGCCGTCGTTCGCCACGGCGACGATGCCGCCGGCGACCGAGGCGCCGACGAGGGCGCCGAGGGCGACGCCGACGACGAAGCGGCCGGCCTTGCGATCGCGCGTGCGATGGGTCGGCGGCACCGGGCGCGCGGCGGTTCGAACGTCGGCAGCGGGGTGGTCGCGGTCGGGGTGCCGGCGATCGGCGGGCCGGGCTGGCGCGGGGGCTGGAAATCGGTCATGGTCGGTTCCTTCGGAGGCTGGGGGTGACTCGCTGGGTCGAGGATCGCCACGCGTCGCTGATCGATCGCTGAAGGTCGCTGAAGACGCCTTCAGGTGCCTTCAGCGCCCCTGCAGGCACCCCGGGTCACCGTGGTCGCCATGTCCACGCCGACCGCCGACCACCCGTGGGAAGCTGGCGTGGTGCGCGTGCTGGTCGTCGAGGACGAGGTGCGCCAGGCCGCCGCGCTGAAGCGGGGGCTCGAGGCCGAGGGCTACGCGGTCGACGTCGCCGCCAACGGGCCCGACGGCCTGTGGCTGGCCACCGAGGAGCCCTACGACGTCATCGTGCTCGACGTGATGTTGCCGGGGATGAACGGCTTCAAGGTGTGCGCCGAGCTCCGGGCGCGGGAGATCTGGACGCCGGTGCTGATGCTGACGGCCAAGGACGGCGAGCTCGACGAGGCCGAGGCGCTCGACACCGGCGCCGACGACTTCTTGTCGAAGCCGTTCTCCTACGTCGTGCTCGTCGCTCGCCTGCGGGCGCTGCTGCGCCGCGGTGCGGCGGCCCGCCCGGCCGTGCTGCGGGTCGGGGCGCTCGAGCTCGACGTCGGTGCCCGCCGCTGCACGCTCGACGGGCAGGCGGTCGAGCTGACGCCACGCGAGTTCGCCATCGTCGAGTACCTGCTGCGCCGCAACGGCGAGGTCGTGCCGAAGGCCGACATCCTGGCCCACGTCTGGGACTTCTCGTTCGAGGGCGACGACAACGTGGTCGAGGTGCACGTCTCGGCGCTGCGCCGCAAGCTCGGGCCGGCCACGATCGAGACCGTCCGCGGGGCCGGCTACCGGATCGTCGCCCGTGGCCGGTCGTAGCGGCCGCACCGCTCGGGTCAGCGTCCGCGCCCGGGTCACCGCCGGCGCCACGCTCGTGCTGGCGGTCGCCCTCCTCGCGGCGGCGTTCCTGGCCAGCGGCCTGCTGCGCCACTCGCTGACCGCCGACGTCGACGCGTCGCTCGAGCACCGCCTCGACCAGGTCTACGGGCTCGCCGTCGCCGGTCAGGTCACGGACGTGGTGCTCCCGTCGACGAACGACCTCGTCCAGCTGCAGGTCATCGACGAGCACGGCGACGTCGTGAACGCGACGTCGGGGCTGGCGCCGGGGACGAGGCTCGACATCGTCGCCCGCCCCGCAGCCGGTGAGGAGGTGCGGGCGACCGTCGACGGCACCCGCCTCGGTGCGACGTCCGGCGATGCCTACCGCATCATCGCCCAGACGTTCGCCGGCACTCGACCGGTGACCGTGTACGCGATCACGTCCTACGCCAGCGCCGCGCAGGCCCTGTCCAACCTGCGCGTCGGGATGGCGATCGGGCTGCCGCTGATCGTCGCGCTGGCCGCCTTCCTGATCTGGTGGGTCACCGGGCGGGCGCTGCGTCCGGTCGAGGCGATGCGGGCCGAGGTCGACCGGATCCAGGCGACCGACCTCAGCCGGCGCGTCGCCCCAGCCGGGACCGGGACGGAGGTCGATCGCCTGGGCGCCACGCTCAACCACATGCTCGACCGCCTCGAGGACGCGGCCGACCGGCAGCGGCTGTTCGCGGCGTCGGCGTCGCACGAGCTGCGCAGCCCGCTGTCGGCGATCCGCACCGAGCTCGAGGTCGGCCTCGCCTACCCCGATCGGGCCGACTGGCCGCACATCGCCGACGATGCGTTGGTCGAGGTCGATCGTCTCGAGGCCCTGGCGCGCGACCTGCGCGCGCTGACCGGGGCCCGGTCGTCGGCCGTCGGTGGGGGACCGACCGACCTGGCCGACATCATCCGGGAGGAGGTCGGCCGGCGTCAGCCCGAGCGCGGCGTGCGCTACGTGACGACCCTGGCCGACGGCGACCGTCGCCGTCGATCGCGCCAGCCTCTTGGGGGTGGTCCGCAACCTGTTCGACAACGCCGAGCGCCACGCCGCGACCACGATCGCCGTCGGGCTGGAGGCGATCGGGACGAACGCCGAGCTGACGGTCGCCAACGACGGCCAGCCGATCCCGGCCGAGATGGGCGAGCGCATCTTCGAGCCGTTCACCCGCCTCGACGAGGCCCGTTCACTCGACGACGGCGGTCGCGGCCTCGGCCTGGCGATCGCCCGCTCCGTCGCCCTGGCTGCTGGTGGGACGCTCGTCGCCCTCGACGACGACCACGGCGCTCGGTTCCGCCTGACCGTGCCGACCGTGCCCAACGTGCCCGCCGGCCCATCTGGGGGATGATGCCGGGGTGAGGTTCCTCCCGTCCGGCGCCGGTCGCGATGCGGCCGTGCTGCTCGAGACGCGCGGGATCCGGGCGTTCGGGGACGGGATCATCAGCGTCGTCCTGGCGTCCTACCTGACCGCGTTGGGGCTGTCGGACACCCGCATCGGCATCGTGGTCACGGCGACGTTGCTGGGCTCGGCCGCGCTCACGCTGCTCGTCGGCCTGCGCGGCCATCGCGTCGGGCGCCGTCGGCTGCTGCAGTACGTGTCGCTGCTGATGATCGTGACCGGGCTCGGCTTCGCCGCCTTCACCGACTACTGGCCGCTGCTCATCGTCGCCCTGGTCGGCACGATGAACCCGTCGGCCGGCGACGTCAGCGTGTTCCTGCCGACCGAGCAGGCGCTGCTGCCCGGGACCGGGCCGAACGAGGTGCGCACCGCGCTGTTCGCCCGCTACGCGCTGATCGGGTCGCTCGTCGCCGCCGTCGGATCGTTGTGCGCCGGCGTGCCCGAGTGGATCGGCGAGCGGTTCGGGGCGTCGACGACGACGGCGCTGCGCTGGACGTTCGTCGGCTACGCCGCGCTCGGCCTCGTCGTGCTGCTGCGCTATCGGCGCCTGACCCCCGCCGTCGAGCCGCCGGCCGGCGCCCCGCACGTCGCCCTCGGCCCGTCGCGACCGATCGTCTACCGGCTCGCCGCGCTGTTCAGCCTCGATGCGTTGGGCGGTGGCTTCGTCGTCACGGCGTTGGTCGTGCTGTGGCTGCAGAAGCGCTTCGACCTGTCGCTCGCCGTCAGCGGCGCGGTCTTCTTCTGGGCCGGGGTGCTGTCGGCGTTCTCGGCGCTGGTGGCGGTGCGCATCGCCCATCGCATCGGCCTCGTGCGCACGATGGTGTTCACCCACCTGCCCGCCAACGGGTTCCTGATCCTCGCCGCGTTCATGCCGACCGCGCCGCTGGCGATCGCCGCCCTCCTCGTGCGCTCGGCGCTCTCGCAGATGGACGTGCCGGCCCGCACCTCCTACGTGATGGCGGTCGTGTCCCCGGCCGAGCGACCGGCTGCCGCGAGCGTCACGAACGTGCCGCGCAGCCTGGCGGCCGCCGTGCCGCCCATCCTCGCCGGATGGATGCTCGGGCACTCGACGTTCGGCTGGCCGCTGGTCATCGGCGGCACCATCAAGGCGACGTACGACCTGCTGCTGCTGCGCACGTTCCGCGACGTCCGCCCTCCTGAGGAGCGAACTGACGGCGTCCACGCTGCCCGTTCACCTGACGCTCATCAAGCGTGATGCATCGTCGGGTCGTGGACATCGGGCCAGGTGAAGTGCTCATCGTCCTTGCCGTGTTGCTGCTCGTCTTCGGCTCCTCCCAATTGCCGAAGCTCGGGAAGTCGCTCGGGGAGGCGATGCGCGAGGTCCGCCAGTGGGGCCACGACGACGAGCGCGTCGAAAACTGACAACCCACCCCAGTCAGGCGATGCGCCGAGCCGTGGCCGAATCGGGCGGCCCACAGCGGCCGGGATGAAGGATCGTGGAGAAGACGGCGACCCCGTCGACCACCCGGGTACCGGGTCGGACGACGAAGGCGTCGGCATCCACGGCCCACATCTCGGCCGCTGCGGGGAGCCGCCGATCAGCGGCCAACCCGGCGGCGAGCTCGCTCGCCGCGTCCAGGCCGTAGCCGCACGGGGCGACGATCACCACGTCGGCGTCGCACGCCGCGATCTCCTCCCAGCCCACGCCGACCGACTTCTCGCCGCGTCGTCCGAGCACCGCGGCACCGCCGGCGGCCGTCACGAGGTCCGGCACCCAGTGCCCGGCCGTGAACGCCGGGTCGGTCCACTCCAGCACCAACGTGGGGCGACGCGGAGCCCCCTCGACGGCGGTCGCGATGGCGGCCAGCTGATCGCGCCGGGCCGCCACGATCGCCGCCGCCCGTTCGCTCGTCCCGGTGGCCGCCCCGACGGTGCGGACCGACTCGAGGACGTCGTCGAGCGTCGCCGGATCCAGCGTCACGACGTCGGCGCGGCAGCCGAGCCACTGCAGGGCGTCGTCGACCTCGCTCACGTCGACCGCGCACACGGCGCACAGGTCCTGGGTGACGACCAGCGTGGGGTCGAGGTCGGCGAAGGCGCCCCGATCGAGGTGGTAGAGGTCCTCGCCGTCGGCCATCCGCTGCTTGACCACGGCGTCGATCTCGGCCGGTGACAAGCCCTCGGGCAGCGCCGACGTCGACACGATCCGCTTGTGCCGCGCCGCATCCGGGAAGTCGCACTCGAACGTGACGCCGACGACCTGGTCGCCGAGACCGAGCTCGAACAGGATCTCGGTGGCCGACGGCAGCAGGGAGACGATCCGCACCCCCAGATCATGGTGCTGCGCCGCATCCTTCGCTCGCTCGGGGACTCGCTCGGCTCACACCGGTCGGTACCCTTGATGGCCCGTGCGACTGGCTGACCTCCCCCCGCTGCTGCGCGATGAGCCGGCGCTGACGCGCGCCCTCGGTGAGCCGGCGGCGCGGCTGGCCGTGGTCGAGGTCGCCCGCCCGATCGCCATCGCCGCGCTCGGCCTCGATGTCCAGTCGGCGTCCGCTCGTCGTGGCCTGCCCGACCGGCACGATGGCGGCCCAGCTCGGTGACGATCTCGTCCAGTTCCTGCCCGCGGACGACGTCGCCGTGTTCCCGGCGTGGGAGACGCTGCCGTTCGAACGGGTCAGCCCCTCGGTCGAGACGATGGGCCGGCGCCTCGAGCTGCTGTGGCGGCTGCAGGACCCCGCGCGCACGCCGGCGGTGATCGTCACCGGGGTCCGGGCGCTGCTGCAGCGGCTCGGGCCCGACGCGACCGCGATCGATCCGATCAGCGTGCACCCGACCGACGTCGTCGATCCCGACGAGCTCGTCGCCCGGCTCGCCCAGTTCGGCTACCGCCGCGAGGAGCTCGTCGAGCACCGCGGCGAGTTCGCCCGGCGTGGCGCGATCATCGACGTCTTCCCGTCGACCGGCGACCAGCCGATCCGCATCGACCTGTGGGGCGACGAGGTCGACCGCCTGACCCACTTCAGCGCCAGCGACCAGCGCTCGACGGCCGACCTCACCGAGGCGTGCATCTTCCCGGCCCGCGAGCTGATCCCGACCGACGAGGTGCGGGCCCGGGCCTCGAAGCTGGTGGGCGCCGAGCCGTGGGGCCGCGAGCAGTGGGAGCGCCTCGGCGAGGGCCTGCTGTTCGACGGCATGGAGAGCTGGCTGCCGTGGCTCACCGATCGCGAGCAGCTGCTGACCGACGTGCTCCCTGATTCGGCCAAGGTCGTCCTCGTCGAGCCGCGGCGGATGCGCGACCGCGCCGTCGACCTGCTCGCCGAGGAGGACGACCTCGCCAAGGCGCTGGCCTCGACGTGGGAGCGCGACCCCGACAAGCCGTTCCCGCGCCTCCACGCCGCGCCGGACCAGATCCTGGCCGGGAGCGACGCGCCGTGGTCCATCGACTCGGCGCCCGAGTCGCCCGACACGCCGGTCGTGCAGGCGTCGGGCTGGGGCCCGATCGTCGACGGCGGGGGCGGGCTCGTCGCCCGCCTCACCCAGCTCCTCGCCGGTGGCTACCGCGTCGTCGTCGCGGCCGACGGCGACGAGCTCCGCGGAGCGCCTCGGCGCGCTGCTGCGGGACAACGGGCTCGACCTGCCGATCCACGGCGCCGGCGCGGGTGACGTCACGAGGCCCGGCGGCCACATCGTCGTCGCCCCGCTGCACATGGGCGTCACGCTCCCCGCAGCCAAGCTGGCGATCGTCGCCGAGAGCGATCTCACCGGTCGGCGCCGGGCCCATCGCCGGCCCCGCGTCCGCCGCCGCGACAGCACCGCGTTCTACGAGGACCTCAAGGGCGGCAGCTACGTCGTCCACGTCCAGCACGGCGTCGGCCGCTACGAAGGGATGGTCAAGCGCACGATCGGCGGCGTCGAGCGCGACTACCTCCTCGTCGCCTACCGGGGCGCCGACAAGCTGTACGTCCCGTCCGACCAGATCGACGTCCTGCGCCAGTACGTCGGCGGCGAGGCGCCGACCCTGCACCGCCTCGGCGGCAGCGACTTCGCCAAGGCCAAGAACCGGGTCCGCTCGGCGGTGCGCGAGGTCGCCCAGGAGCTCGTCGTGCTGTACCAGAAGCGGGTCAACGCCGACGGGCTACGCGTTCGGCCAGGACACGCCGTGGCAGCAGGAGATGGAGGACGCCTTCCCGTTCGTCGAGACGCCCGACCAGCGCGTCGCCATCACCGACGTCAAGGCCGACATGGAGCGGGCGTACCCGATGGACCGCCTCCTGTGCGGGGACGTCGGCTTCGGCAAGACCGAGGTCGCCATCCGCGCCGCGTTCAAGGCGGTGCAGGACGGCAAGCAGGTCGCCGTGCTCGCCCCGACGACGCTGCTGGCGTCGCAGCACGGCAACACGTTCGCCGACCGCTTCGCCGGCTACCCGATCCGCGTCGAGACGCTGTCGCGGTTCCTCACGCCGGCCCAGGCGCGCGACGTCGTGCGGGGCATCGAGTCGGGCGAGGTCGACTGCGTGATCGGCACCCACCGCCTGCTCGGCGAGCAGGTCCACTTCAAGGACCTCGGACTGCTGGTCGTCGACGAGGAGCAGCGCTTCGGTGTCACCCACAAGGAGGCGATGAAGCAGCTGAAGGTCAACGTCGACGTGTTGACGCTGACGGCCACACCGATCCCGCGGACGCTGGAGATGTCGCTCGTCGGCATCCGCGACCTGTCGCTGCTGCAGACCCCGCCGGCCGACCGCCAGCCGATCCTGACCTACGTCGGCGGCTACGACGAGCGCGTCGCCGTCGAGGCGATCCGCCGGGAGCTGCTGCGCGAGGGCCAGGTCTTCTGGGTCCACAACCGGGTCCGTTCGATCGAGCACGCCGCCGCCCGCCTGCGCGAGCTGGTGCCCGAGGCGCGCATCGCGGTCGCCCACGGGCAGATGGACGAGGGCACGCTGGAGCAGGTGGTCGTCGACTTCTGGGACGGCCAGTTCGACGTCCTCGTCTGCACGACGATCATCGAGTCGGGCATCGACATGCCGACCGTCAACACGCTCGTCGTCGAGCGCTCCGACCTGCTCGGCCTCGGTCAGCTGCACCAGCTGCGCGGCCGGGTCGGGCGCAGCGGTCAACGGGCCTACGCCTACCTGTTCCACCCGGTGGACGTCACGCTGACCGAGGAGGCCTACGAGCGGCTGAAGACGATCGGCGAGGCCACCGAGCTGGGCAGCGGGTTCAAGATCGCCATGCGCGACCTCGAGATCCGCGGCGCGGGCAACCTCCTCGGCGAGGCCCAGTCCGGCCACATCGCCGCCGTCGGCTACGACCTCTACTGCCAGATGGTCACCGAGGCCGTCGCCGAGATGAAGGGCGAGCCGATCCGACCGCCGGCCGAGATCAAGCTCGACGTCCCGACCGACGCCTTCCTGCCGACCGACTACGTCGCCAAGGAGGAGTCGCGGCTGGAGGCGTACCGGCGCCTGGCGGGGGTCACGACGCCGGCGCAGGTCGCCGACATCCAAGCCGAGTGGGAGGACCGCTACGGCCCGCTGCCCGCACCGGCCGTCGCCCTGCTGCAGGTCGGCTCCCTCCGCGCCGAGTGCCACCGCCTCGGCATCACCGACCTCCTCGTGTCGTCCGACCAAGCCCGCTTGGCGCCGCTCGAGCTCAAGCTCAGCCAGACGACGCGGCTGCGGCGCCTGGCCCGCGACGCGATCTACAAGGAGGACGCCCGCCAGCTCGTCGTGCCGATCCCGCGGCGACGCGACCCGGCCGAGTTCCTGGTCGGCTTCCTGCGCGACCTGGTGCCCGATGCGTCTGGGCCGGAGGCAGGCGGCCCGGTAGCTTCAGCGCCGTGAAGCGCGCCCTCGCTGCCGCGACCGCTGTCGTCGCCGTCCTGGCCCTGAGCTCCTGCGACGCCGTCGAGAGCAACGACAACGCGGCGACGGTGGGGACCTCGGAGGTGACCGTCGACCAGTTCGAGGCGACGGTGAACGCCCTGGCCGGCGCCGGTGGCGATGACGTGATCGAACCCGCCACCGGCACGATCGCGGGCGATCAGGCTCGGGGGCTGCTCTCGTCGCTGGTCCTGGCCGAGGCGAACGCGCAGTTCCTCGCCGCCAACGGCCAGGAGATCACCGACGAGGACCGCAGTGCGGCACTGGCGGGCGTGACCCTTCCCGATGGCATCCCCGATGACGTCCTCCGCCTGATCGGCGACATCCGGGCGCGGGACACCGCCAAGCAGAAGGTCCCGGCCCCGTCCGCCGACGAGGTGGCGCAGCGCTACGCCGAGTCGCCCACCGAGATCGGCCTCGTGTGCGTGCGCCAGGTCGTGGTGGCGACGGAGGCGGAGGCGGCGGCCGTCGTCGACGAGCTCGCGGACGGCGCGACGATGACGGAGCTCGCCAACCGCTCGATCGACGAGGCGTCGAAGGCGACCGGCGGCGAGGTGCAGGGTGAGAACGGTTCGGCGTGCATCGTCACCCCACAGGCGACGCAGGTCCTCGGGCCCGAGGTCGTGGCGGCGCTGTTCGACGCCGAGTCCCGGCGACGTCGTCGGGCCGGTGCAGGGGCCGGCGGGATGGCACGTCGTGGAGGTGCGGCCCTACGAGGAGGTCGCCGACGACGCCAACGCGTTGGTGCAGCAGTACGGGGGCCTGCTGCTGTTCGAGGGCTTCCAGAGCACCATCGAGGTGCGTGTCGATCCCCGGTACGGGCGTTGGGATCCCGCGCAGGGCGCCGTCGTCGCCCTCTGACATGGACGACGCCCGGCCCGTCGTGACCATCGTCGGGCTCGGTCCCGGCGGTCGTGAGCACGTCACCGTCGAGACGCTCGACGCCATCGCGCGCAGCCCCCATCGCTACCTGCGCACGGCCCGCCACCCGAGCGCCGACCTGGTCGCCGGACGCGACGACGTTCGACGACCTGTACGAGACGGCCGACCGCTTCGAGGAGGTCTACGCAGCGATCGTCGAGGCCCTCGTCGTGGCGGCCGTCGAGCACGGCGAGGTCCTCTATGCCGTGCCCGGCTCGCCGCTCGTGCTCGAGCGCTCGGTGCGCGCCCTGCTCGCCGACGACCGCGTGCGCTGTGACGTGCTGCCGGCGATGTCGTTCCTCGACCTCGTGTGGGCCCGCCTCGGGATCGACCCCGTCGAATCGGCGGTGCGGCTGATCGACGGGCACGAGTTCGCCCTCGCGGCGGCCGGCACGACGGGCGCCATGCTGATCACCCACACCCACGCCGATTGGGTCCTGTCCGACATCAAGCTGGCTGCCGAGGAGGCGACCGGCGACGAGGACGTGGTGATCCTGCAGGGCCTCGGCACGCCCACCGAGCGGATCACCCGCACGACGTGGAGCGAGCTCGACCGCGCCGTCGACCCGGATCACCTGACGTGCGTGTACGTCCCCGCGCTCGGCGTCCCCGTCGGCGCGGGGTACGTGCGCTTCCACCAGCTCGCCCGCACGCTGCGCGAGCAGTGCCCGTGGGATCGCGAGCAGACCCACGCGTCGCTCGTGCCGTACCTCGTCGAGGAGACGTTCGAGCTCGTCGACGCGCTGGAGGCGCTCGATCCCGACGACCCGTCCACCGACGAGGCGTTGATCGAGGAGCTCGGCGACCTGCTGTACCAGATCGAGTTCCACGCCACGCTCGCCGAGCAGGCCGGGCGGTTCTCGATCGCCGACGTCACGACCGGCATCCACGACAAGTTGGTGCACCGCCATCCGCACGTGTTCGGGGACGTCGCGGCGGCCGACGCCGGCACCGTGATCGCCAACTGGGAGGACATCAAGCGGGAGGAGAAGGGGCGAACGTCGGTGTTCGACGGCGTCGCCCGGTCGCTGCCGGCGCTCGCCTATGCCCAGCACCTCGCCCGCAAGGCCGCCAAGGTCGGCTTCGACTGGCCGAACGTCGACGGGCCGCTGGCCAAGGTCGACGAGGAGCTGGCCGAGCTGCGCGAGGCGATCGCCGGCGGTGACGAGTCGCACATCGCCGACGAGCTCGGCGACCTCGTCGTCGCCGCGGTGAACGTCGCCCGTCACCTCCACGTCGACGCCGAGCTGGCGGTGCGCCGCGCGGCGGCCAAGTTCCGCCGCCGCTTCGAGGGCGTCGAGGCGCTCGTGGCGACCCGTGGCATCGACCTGCGCGCCGCCGACCTGGCGACGCTCGATGCCCTCTGGGACGAGGTCAAGGCCACCGAGCCCTGACATCCACGTCGTGGTCCGGATCCTGGTCGCCCGGGCGACCAGGATCCGGACCAAAACGTGATCTGATCGCGGGCGATGCGGCTGCAGTTCGCCGATCCGTCGGATCACCCGCACCTCGGGATGCTGCCGTTCGCGACCGACCTCGACGACTGGGACCTGCCGCACATGCACGGCGTGCTCGGTCTGCACCGCCACGTCGTGCGCCTCGTCGAGCTCGGTCCGGAGGGGAACCGGACGTCGTACGTCGTGAAGGAGCTCCCCGACCACCTGGCGCAGCGGGAGTACCGGTTGCTGCGCGAGCTCGCCGACGACCGCCTCCCGACGGCGGTCGTCGTCGCCGTCGTCACCGGGCGCACCGGCGACCGAGACGGGCTGCTGATCACCCGCCACCTCGACTACTCGCTGCCGTACCGGACGCTGCTGTCGGGGCGCGGCCTGTCGATCCCGTACCTCGGCGAGCGGTTGCTCGACTCGCTCGTCGGGTTGCTCGTGCGGCTCCACCTCGCCGGGTTCTTCTGGGGCGACTGCTCGCTCTCGAACGCCCTGTTCCGCCGCGACGCCGGTGCCCTCCAGGCGTACGTCATCGACGTCGAGACGAGCGAGCGCTACCCGACGCTGAGCGAGGGCCAGCGCCAGATGGACCTCGACATCGCGGTCGAGAACGTCGCCGGCGGCCTGCTCGACCTGCAGGCCGGCGGTCGTCTCGTCGACGTCGTCGACCCGTGGGCGATCGCCGACGACTTCGAGGCCCGCTACCGGTCGCTGTGGCACGAGCTGACGGCGGCCGAGGAGTTCGCGCCCGGCGAGCTGTGGCGGGTCGAGGAGCGCGTGCGCCGGCTCCACGAGCTCGGCTTCGACGTCGCCGAGATGGAGGTCATCGCCGACGACCAGGGCGAGCGCCTGCGCCTCGTGCCGCGGGTCGTCGAGAGCGGCTACCACCAGGACCGCTTGTTCGCCCTCACCGGCCTGTGGGCGGGGGCCAACCAGGCGCGCCGGCTGCTCGACGACATCCGCCGCTTCGGCGCCGAGCTGCCGGCGCGCACCGGGCGCATGCCACCGGAGAACATCGTCGCCGTGCGCTGGCTCGACCAGGTCTTCGAGCCGACGATCGGGGCCATCCCGCCGACCCTCGTCGGCAAGCTGCAGGCGCCGGAGATCTTCCACCAGCTGCTCGAGCACCGCTGGTTCGAATCGGAGCGGCTGGGCCGTGACGTGCCGCTCGACGAGGCCCTCGCGAGCTACGTCCCCGACGTGCTCGCTCCGGCGCCCGACGAGCACCTGGAGCTCGGCAGCCCCACGGCCGAGCTGTTCCTCGGCGACCTCGACCGGGCCGCGCCGACGGACCCGACCGACCCGGTCGACGTCACCTGATCGCAACGCCAGCTGCCACCACTCGACGTCTGCTCTCGACAACACTGTTCACCGCGAGGCATGCTTCGCGGCGGGCGGTGCACGGGGGCGTGTGAGGGGATGGCGCAGCGTTGGATTTGCGGCTACTTACTGAACGTTCGTTAAGGTGCCGCCCGTGACTGTGTCGGGGGGCACACCGATGAACGAGACGACGAGCACCACATGAGTCGAGCAACAGCCACGGCACGATCCGTGGACGAGGCCGAGGCCGAGGTCCTGCTGGAGGTCATCGACCTCAAGACGCACTTCTTGACCCCGCGAGGCAGGGTCCGCGCCGTCGACGGGGTCTCGGTGACCCTGAAGCGCGGCACGACGCTCGGTGTCGTGGGTGAGTCCGGTTCGGGCAAGACGATCTTCGCCCGCTCCGTGATGAACCTGCTGCCGAAGGAGAACGTGATCCGCTCCGGGCAGGTCACGTTCATGGGTCGCGACCTGATCTCGCTCAGCGACAAGGAGATGCGGCGGCTGTGCGGCGCCGACATCGCGATGGTCTTCCAGGACCCGATCAGCTCGCTGAACCCGGTCATGACGATCGGCAAGCAGATCACCGAGTCGCTGCACATCCACCTCAAGATGCGCAAGGCCGAGGCCAGGATCACCGCCGTCACCCTGCTCCGCTCGGTCGGCATCCCCGAGGCCGAGCGCCGCTTCTCCGAGTACCCGCACCAGCTGTCGGGCGGCATGCGCCAGCGCGTCATGATCGCCCTCGCCCTCGCCTGTGGTCCGCGCCTGCTCTTCGCCGACGAACCGACGACGGCGCTCGACGTGACCGTGCAGGCCGAGATCCTCAACCTCCTGCAGGACCAGCAGACCGACCGCTTCATGGCGATGGTCCTCGTCACCCACGACCTCGGCGTCGTTGCCGGGCGCACCGACGAGATCGCCGTGATGTACGCCGGTCGGATCGTCGAGCAGGCACCCACGTCGGTGCTCTTCTCGCACATGCTCCACCCCTACACCGAAGCGCTGCTGCGCTCGATCCCAAAGGTGGAGAGCCCCAGCCACACCCGTCTCCGGGTGATCACCGGTCGTCCGCCCGACCTCACCGACCCGCCACCAGGTTGCAAGTTCGCGCCGCGCTGCCCCTACGTCCAGGAGCGTTGCCGCGTCGAGGAGCCCAAACTGGTCCTCACCGGCTCGCGCGGCCATCGCTTCGCGTGCCACTTCCCGCTCGGCACCGAGGAGAACGCCGCCGGCCTGGAGGCGAACATCGCCGCCGGGCTGCCGCAGGCGGTCGCCCTGCTCGATTCCAGCGGCGATGGCGATGTCGATCTCAGCGCCCTGCTCGCCGCCGACACGGTGAACGAGGCCGCGGGCTGGTCCGGAGAGGAGGGGGACACCACAGACGACGACCTGTCGTCACGCGCCGAGGGAGCACGCGACGAATGACGCTGCAATGACGTGGAGTGAGAGGTGGGCTGCCCGATGCAGACCCACCAGCGGGCAACGGATCGATACCGACCGTGCCCCAACCCGCCGGATCTGGGGGTTCGGCGGCCGTACAGGGGGAAATGTGCATTCGAAATCGCGGAAGACGAAGGTGCTTGCCGCACTTTCCGTGATCGCGCTCGTGGCCGTCGCATCGTGCGGCGACGACGATGACACCAGCAACGCAACGACGACGCCGGGAACGGTCGCCACGGGTTCGACACCCGACACCGAAGCGGCGGGCGACACGACGACGACCAAGGGCGACTCGACGGAGACGACCGAAGGCGGAACAGACACGACCGAGGGCGGGACCGAGACGACGGAGGCGACGGGCGACACGCTGCCCGGCCTGCGCGTCGCCAAGGACGAGGGTGAGCCCGTCAAGGGCGGCACGCTCACCTATGCGCTCGAAGCCGACAGCGCGAACGGCTGGGCGCCGTACCGGGTGTCGTGCGCCACCAGCTGCTACGTGAACCTGGAGGCTGGTGTCCGACTCACTGCTCGCGCTCACCGACGACAACGAGATCGTCCCGCTGCTCGCCGAGTCGGTCGACCACAACGCCGACTACACCGAGTGGACGATGAAGATCCGCGAGGGCATCAAGTTCCACGACGGCACGCCGCTCGACGCTGCGGCGGTGAAGTTCAACGTCGAGACGTGCATGTACAGCCCCGCTGACGGCGTCGGCGTACGCGGCGATCGAGAGCGTGGACGCGGCGGGCCAGACCGTCACGTTCCACACGCGCGGCGGCCCATGGGTCGCCCTGCCGGCGTACTTCGTCGGCGGCCAGTGCGCCTACATGTTCTCGCCGACGTGGCTGAAGACGCTGCCGGACGTGCCGCAACGCACCGCCACGCCTGCCGATCTACGACGCCGCGCTCGCCGCGACGCCGGCCGACGGTGACCCGGCCAAGCCGGTCGGGCTCGGGGCGTTCAAGTTCGAGTCCTACACGCCCGGCAACGGCAACGCCTTCCGCGCCGTCCGCAACGACGACTACTGGCGGGGCCCGAAGGGCATCACCGGTGAGGACCTGCCCTACCTCGACGCCATCGAGGGCGTCGTGGCGGTCGACGAGGACGGTCGTTCCAACGGCCTGCGCGGTGGTCAGTTCGACGTCATGATGACGGCGAACGGCGACACCATCTCGCAGTTCCTCGACGACGACTCGTTCAAGGTCAACACGTCGGCCCGCAACGGCGAGACGACGTACACGATGCTGAACGTCGGCGAGGGCCCGGAGACCGACCCCGAGGGCAAGAACGCGGCCAGCCCGCTGCTGAACGTGAACTGCCGCCGGGCGCTGGCCGCGGCCATCGACCAGGAGCGGTACAGCGAGGAGCGCAGCGCCGGCCTCGGCGCCGCCCGCCAACGGGCCGTTCCCGCCAGGTTCGGTGGGCTACCTCGCCGACACCGGCTACCCGGCGTTCGATCCGGCCAAGGCCAACGAGTTCATGGACACGTGCCTGAGCGAGCTCGGGACCGACAAGATCGAGTTCACGTTCAACACCACGAACGACCCGTTCAACGTCGAGTCGAACTCGTTGATCATCTCGATGTGGGCCGACGCGTTCGGTGACAAGGTGGCCGCCAAGATCACGCCGATCGAGCAGGGCCAGTACATCGGCCTCGCACTGACCGGTGCCTTCCAGGCGTTCGGCTGGCGCAACCACAGCGGCATCGACCCCGATCAGCAGCGGGTGTGGTGGCAGAGCTCGGCCTCGGCCCCGATCGGCCAGCTGGCGATCAACTTCGGTCGCTTCAAGGACGCCGAGATCGACGCCGCCCTGAACACCATCAAGACCACCGCCGACCCGGCAGCCCGCAAGGCCGCCGCCGAGGCGATCAACAAGCGCTTCGGCGACCAGGTGTACAACCTGTGGTCGCTGTGGGTGCTCTGGGGGATCCTCACCCAGCCGTACGTCAACGGCGTGAACTCCAACCCGCTGCCCGACGGCACGAAGGGGATCGGACTCGCCAGGCGCCGGCCGGCACCAGCTCGTGGGGATGTGGTGCACGGACGGGAAGTGCGAGTGACCCACCGATGAAGGAAGGAACGCGGTGATGACGACATGAAGGCACTGGTCCGCAACCCGGGGATCACCACCAGCGTGGCTGCGGTGCTGGTCCTCGTGGTCGGCGGCTTCGCAGGGGTTCCGCTCATCTGGACGCTCTTGGTGTCGTTCGCCCTCGTGGTCCTCGGGGCCACCTTGGTGAACGGCACCTACGTCCTGCGGCGTCTCTTCGTGGTCATCCCGACCTTGATCGTCATCACCGCGTTCGCCTTCTGGCTGCAGAACGGTCGTGGCAGCAAGCACGACCTCGCGTTCATCCTGCTCGGCCCCGGTGCAACGGAGGCCGGGGTCGAGCAGATCAGCGAGCAGTTCCACCTCGACGAACCGATGTGGCGCCGCTACCTGCTGTGGCTCAGCGACGCCTTGCGCGGCGACCTCGGCAAGTCGCCGATCCAGGGACAGCAGGTCTCGACGGCGATCGCCCAGGCCGTGCCCGTGACGTTGCAGCTGATGCTGTACGCCAGCATCCTCGGGCTGATCATCGCGATCCCCATGGGGATCTACGCGGCGTACCGGGCCAACAAGATGGGGGACCGCTTCGCCACCACCGGGGCGCTGTTCTTCCTGTCCATCCCGAACTTCGTGCTGGCCGTCGTGCTCGTGCTGTTCTTCGCCATCGGCGGCGTCAGCGTGTTCGGCCACCAGGTGGGCTGGGAGGTCCTGCCAGCGTCGCGATACGTGTACTTCGGGGCGAGTCCCGTGGAGCACTTCAAATCGATGGCCCTCCCGACGATCGCGCTCGGCATCGGGTTGGGGGCCACCAACATGCGCGTGCTCCGAGCGGACATGATCTCCACGCTCCAGGAGAACTTCATCACGACCGCCAAGGCGAAGGGCGTCCCGGATCGCCGCATCCTGCTCGCCCACGCCTTGCGTCCATCGTCGTTCACCCTGCTGACCGTGTTCGGCCTGCAGACGGCGACGCTCATCGGCGGCTCGCTCATCATCGAGACGATCTTCTCGCTGCCGGGTCTCGGTACGCAGATCGGCACCGCCATCTTCCAGAAGGACTTCCTCGTCTTCCAAGGCGTCGTGGTCGTCATCGCCGTCGGCTTCGTGCTGATCAACTTCCTCGTCGATCTGCTCTACGCCGCTCTCGACCCAAGGGTGCGCCATGTCCGTGCTTGATGCCACCGAAGCCGAGACCGAGCTCGGCATCCAGGACTCACCGCCCGGTGAACCCGAGCTCGTCTATCGCAAGCGCAAGCTCGGCGTGCTGTTCTGGCTCTCCGTCGTGTGGCTGGCGCTGATCCTGTTCGGCGCCGTGTTCGCCAACCTGTTGCCGATCAAGGATCCGAACCGGACGTTCTCCGGCGTCGCCCGCAGCGGGCCGTCGGCCGAGCACTGGTTCGGCGCCGACAACATCGGCCACGACGTGTTCGCCCGCACGGTCTACGGGGCCCGCCGCTCGCTCTCCGTTGCCATCATCGCCACGATCGTCGGCTCGGTGATCGGTGGCGCCCTCGGCCTCGTCTCCGGCTACTACCGGCGCGCCCTCGACGGGACGGTGATGGCCGTCGTCAACGTCCTGCTGGCCATCCCCGGGCTCGTCCTGGTGCTGGCCCTCGTCGCCTTCTTCGCCCCGCCGGACAAGGCGTCGCCCACCACGCAGACGTTCTGGGTGACGGTCAGCCTGGCGATCCTCGTGACGCCGGCCATCGCCCGCATCACCCGGGCCCAGACGATGGTGTGGTCGGACCGCGACTTCGTGATGGCGTCGCGCACGCTCGGCGCCCGCAACAAGCGGATCATGGTCCGCGAGGTCCTGCCGAACGTCATCCCGTCGCTGTTCTCCTACGCCTTCCTGCTCGTCGCCGGCCTGATCATCATCGACGCCGCCCTCGCCTTCTTCGGCGCCGGCGACGTCAGCGGCGTCAGCTGGGGCATCATGATCCAGAACGGCCGCTCGCAGCTGGAACGGGCGCCGCACATGGTGCTGTTCCCCGCCCTGTTCATGTTCCTCACCGTCCTCGCCCTCAACTTCGTCGGCGACTCGATGAGAACCCGCTTCGACGTCCGGGAGAGTGGCATCTGATGGCCGGTTCCGGCACCGCCCACCTGCGCGACCGCACCGACGACCTCGTGCTGCAGGTCGAGCACCTCGTCGTCGACTACCCGACGCGGCGGGGCACCGTCCACGCCGTCAGCGACGTCAGCTTCGACCTCGCCGATCGCGAGACCGTCGGCATCGTCGGCGAGTCGGGCTGTGGCAAGTCGACGACCGGCAAGGCGATCATGCGCATCCCGCCGCCGACGTCCGGCCGGGTCCTCCTCGACCAGGTCGACCTCGACACCCTCGACACCGAGGAGCTGCGCCAGGCCCGCGGCCAGATGCAGATGATCTTCCAGGACGCCATCTCGTCGCTGAACCCGCGCCGCCAGATCCGTGAGGTCGTCGGCGAGCCGCTGGAGATCCGGTGGCTGGAGTCCTTCACCCGCTCGCCGTGGATCCGGGCGTGGGAGGCCTACGTCCCGAAGATGCTGCTCCTGTGGCGCCACAAGATCGTCCGCAAGGTCAGCGTGCCGATCGCCGCGACGTTCTTCGTCGGCCTCATCGTCTGGGTGGTCGCCACCGCGCTCGGTAACGTCCAGGCCAACGGCATCCGCGACGGCGGCGCCGCCGCGGTCGTCGGCAACGTGTTGATGAGCGCTGCGCTGATCGCCGCCGCCCCGCTCGTCATCATGTTCGTCGTCACCGGGTTGATCTGGCTGATCCTGAGCGCCGGCATGCCGATCGCGGCGATCCCGCGATCGATCAGGGTCCGGCGGGGCCGGGCCGAGTTCGAGCGCCAGCGTGATGCCAAGGTGCGCGAGGTGCTCAACGACGTCGGGATCGACGCCGACGCGGCGATGGACCGCCGCCCGCACGAGTTCTCGGGCGGCCAGGCCCAGCGCATCTCGATCGCCCGCGCCCTCGTGCTCGACCCCAAGGTCATCATCTGCGACGAGCCGGTGTCGGCCCTCGACGTGTCGGTCCAGGCCCAGGTGCTCAACCTGCTCGAAGACCTCAAGGTCAAGTACGGCATCTCGCTCGTGTTCATCGCCCACGACCTCGCCGTCGTGAAGAACGTCTCGGACAACGTCGTGGTGATGTACCTCGGCAAGATCTGTGAGGTGGCCCCGCCGGACGACCTGTTCCTGCGCCCGCTGCACCCGTACACCGAGATCCTGATGACCTCGATCCCGGTCACCGATCCGTCCGTCGATCCACGCGAGGCGATCACGATCAGCGGTGAGCTGCCCTCACCGATCGCGCCCCCTTCGGGGTGCCGCTTCCGGACCCGCTGCCCGCGCGCCGCCGAGGTGTGCGCGGAGGAGGAGCCGGTGCTGCGCGACATGGGCAGGGCGCAGTACGTCGCCTGCCACTTCCCGATCGAGCACACGAGCACGAACGGGGCGCGTGATCCCGGGCTCGTCGGCGCACCCGGGGCCTCGTGAACCGTCACCGAGGCGCGGCCGGTGATGGCTTGGGCTGAGGACGCTTCGCCGCGTCAGCGCCCGGGGAAGGTGGCGATCATGCGCGCCGCGGTCGCCGTCATCGGTGAGGTCGGCTACGACGCCGCATCGGTCCGTGACATGGCGGCACGTGCCGGCGTCAGTGTGGCCGCCCTCTACTACCACTTCCCCTCGAAGAGCGACCTGCTGCGGGAGTTCCTCGACGAGGCGTGGGAGGTGTCGCTGGCCCGCCTGCAGCGTCAACTGCGCCTGGCGGGCGATGACCCGATCGCCCAGCTCGACATGCTCGTGGCGACGATCATCGCCGGCAACATCCACGACGACTTCGCCAAGCTGGCCTCCAACGTCGCCCTGCGCGACTACCAGCGGCTCGATCCGCCCGAGCGGGCGGCCATCGCCAAGAAGCACCGGCGGGTGCGGGCGATGATCGAGAAGGTGCTGGCGTCAGGCGTCGAGCAGGGAGCCTTCACGACCGACGACCCGGCGATCACCGCCCGGGCGATCCTCACGCTGACCAACTACCTCGCCAAGTCGCTGTCGGTGAAGGGCCGCGGCAAGGACGACGTCATCGCCCTCATCCAGCCGATGGCCAGGGCCCTCGCGACGGCCCAGTGATCGTTTTCGGTCCGGATCCTGGTCGCCCGTGCGACCAGGATCCGGACCAAGACGTCTTCCTCAGTAGTAGATCGAGCCGGGGGTGCCGCCACCGCAGGCGATGGCGTCGCCGGTGACCGACGAGCTGCGCGGCGAGGCCAGGAAGGCGACGACATCGGCGACCTCGCTGGCGTCGACGATGCGGCGGATGGTGTTGCGTCCGAGGTTGGCCTCGGCGTCCGCCTCGGTCATCCCCTGGGCCGCGGCCATCCGGGCGATCACGCCGGGCGTCGCCTCGGTGCGGGTCAGGCCGGGATGGACCACGGTCACGTTGATGCCATAGGGACCGAGCTCGTCGGCGAGGTTCTTCGTCATCGCGGCGACCGCGACGTTGCGCATCGAGCCGATCACCGAGCCGGTGCTGCGCGCGCCGAGCCCGGACACGTTGATGATCCGGCCCCAGCCCTGGTCGATCATCCCCGGGGCGACCGCCTGGGCGCAGCGCAGGTAGCCGAGCACCTTGACGTTCATGTCCTCCCAGAACAGGGCGCCGGTGACGTCGGGCAGCTTGGGCGGCGGCGCCTGGCCCATCGGCTTGGCCGCGCTGTTGACGAGGATGTCGATGCCGCCGAGCCGCTCCTGGGCCGTCGCCACCATCGCCCGCACGGAGGCGTCCTCGCCGGTGTCGACCGTGATGGCGTGGACGTCGCGGTCGGTGGCGGCGGCGATCTCGTCGGCCGACTCCTCGAGGGCCGAGGCGGTGCGGGCGGCGACGGCCACGTCGCAGCCCTCGGCGGCGAGCGTCCACGCGATCGCCTTGCCGATGCCCTTGCTGCCGCCCGTCACGAGCGCCCGCTTGCCGGAGAGTTGGAGGTCCATGTGCAGCAGGCTCGCGTGCGGCCCGGCTACCGTCACCGTCGATGAGCGAGCTTGCGAGCGAACAATCGATACGGTCTTTTGCTCATCGGCGCCCTGGGGTGGCTGATGCGTCGACCGCGATCGCAGACGGAGGTACGCGCCGATGAGCGAGATCGTGCAACTGGTGGGCCGCGAGATCCTGGACTCCCGGGGCAACCCGACGGTCGAGGTCGAGGTGCTGCTGGACAGCGGCGCGTCCGGGCGGGCGGCGGTGCCGTCGGGCGCGTCCACCGGCGAGCACGAGGCGGTCGAGCTGCGCGACGGCGGTGACCGCTACGGCGGCAAGGGCGTCGCCAAGGCCGTCGCGGCCGTCAACGGCGAGATCGCCGACGAGCTGCGCGGCGCCGACGCCTTCGAGCAGCGGGAGATCGATCTCGCCATGCTCGAGCTCGACGGCACCGACAACAAGGCGCGCCTCGGCGCCAACGCCATCCTCGGCGTCAGCCTGGCCGTCGCCAAGGCGGCCGCTGACGATCTCGGGATCGCCCTGTACCGCTACGTCGGCGGGCCCAACGCCCACGTCCTGCCGGTGCCGATGATGAACGTCGTCAACGGTGGGGTGCACGCCGACAACTCCATCGACTTCCAGGAGTTCATGATCATGCCGGTCGGCGCGCCGAGCTTCAGCGAGGCGATGCGGTGGGGCGTCGAGACGTATCACGTCCTGAAGAAGATCCTTCACGATCGCAAGCTGTCGACCGCGGTCGGCGACGAGGGCGGCTTCGCTCCCGACCTGCCGACGAACGAGGACGCCATCCGCTTCCTGGTCGAGGCGATCGACGCGGCCGGCTACGTGCCAGGCGAGGAGATCGCCATCGCCATGGACCCGGCGACGAGCGAGGTCTTCAAGGACGGCCGGTACCACCTCGTCGGCGAGGGCAAGGTGCTGTCGCCCGACGAGATGGTCGACTACTGGACCCGCCTCGTCGACACCTACCCGATCGTGTCGATCGAGGACGGCATGGCCGAGGACGACTGGGACGGCTGGGCGGCGCTGACCGAATCGGTCGGTGACCGCGTCCAGCTCGTCGGCGACGACCTCTTCGTCACCAACGCCCGGCGCCTGCAGATGGGCATCGAGCGCCGCGTCGCCAACTCGGTGCTGATCAAGGTCAACCAGATCGGCACCCTCACCGAGACGCTGGACACGGTCGAGCTGGCGACCCGCAGCGGGTACTCGTCGGTGATGAGCCACCGCAGCGGCGAGACCGAGGACACCACGATCGCCGACCTCGCGGTGGCGACGAACTGCGGGCAGATCAAGACCGGCGCGCCGGCCCGCAGCGACCGCGTGGCCAAGTACAACCAGCTGCTGCGGCTCGAGTCCGAGCTCGGTGAGAGTGCCGCGTTCCGGGGCCGCAAGGCGCTCAGCGCGCAGCGATGACGCCGCCGCCGGGCGGTCCTCTGCCAGACTCGGCTCCCGTGAGCGGCGCGTCGGACGATTTGAAGAGCGATCAGTGAGCGAGCGAGTCTTCGAGCGAGCAAACCATCGATGCGGTCTTTTCGCTCACTGGTGCCCCGTGGCGTCGGCGCCTGCACACCCGTCGCAGGGCTCGAGGGCGCGCCAGTGAGCGACGCTCGCACGACGACCCTGATCCGCAAGGCCCCGCGTGCTGCGTCGGATGCCGGGCGGTCGCGCCTCGGTGACCTCACCCGGCCGATCGCCAGCGAGCGACGGATCACCAAGAACCGTCGCCCGGCGCTGTTGCTCGGGACGGTCGGCATCATCGTCGCCGTGGCCATCGGTGCCGCCCTGTTCGTGCTGCCGGTCAAGACGTGGCTCGGGCAGAACGACAAGATCGACGCGCTGCGCAAGCAGGTCGACGCCACCGAGTCGGTGAACGGTGACCTCCAACAGGAGGTCAACGAGCTGCAGACGGACGACGGCATCCGCGCCGCAGCGCGAGCAGCTCGGCTACCAACAGGCCAACGAGCGTCGCCAGACGATCGTCAGGTTGCCCGACGTCCCGACCGACCTGCCCGACGGATGGCCGTACGGGCCGGTCGAGCAGATGGTCAGGCTGCGCGCCGCCGCCGTACCGGCCGGTGGCTGAGCGGGCGCCGGAACTAGCCTGGCCGTCGTGAGGTTGCGGGCCGTGGGGGGTGTCGTCCTCGTGGCCCTCGCGGTGACGGGTTGCGACGGGACGAAGAAGGATGAGTCGTCCCGCGACGCCCAGGTGTACGTGGCGACGATCCGCGACGTCTTGGCCGCCCAACCGCCGCGCGATCCGGCTGCCCCACTGCCGGTCGTCTTCGTCGTCGGGGTCGGCGAGGAGAAGATCGCCGCCGGTGTGCAGGCCGACGTCACCAAGGCGCTCGACGAGGATGCCGAGATCCGCTTCGCCGACAAGCGCGAGGAGGCCCTGCTCGAGGACCAGGAGAACGTCCCGGTCCGTGACAAGGGCGTGCTCGTCGCCGTCGGTGCCGTGCCACCCGACGTCGACCCCGTCGACGTGCACGTGGAGATCTACCGCTCGGAGGTCGACTCGTCCCAGCTGGTGCTGACGATCGGCAAGCAGTCGTCGCAGTGGACGGTCACCTCGGAGTCGGTCATCGCCCCCGAGGAGTCCTGAGCCACCTCGGACGTCGCCTGCTCGTCGGGCTCCGGCTCAGGCTCCAGCTCGGGCTCAGTGGACGGCACCTCGGCGCCGGCCCCGTCGGCAAGCCGGGCAACGAGCGTGCTGGCGTGCTCCATCGCCCAGTCGACCTCGCGCGTGTCGAGCGGCCACGTCGACATGGCGGCGGCGCGCAGGGCGTCGAGCCGGACGATCTCGTCGGTCGACAGCACCAGCCCAGTGGCGCGCGCGAGGTCGACGACGCCGGCGAGCTCGGTGACGGCGAGGCGATCGAGGTCGCGGCGGTGCCATTCGGTGGCGTGGTCGATCCGGCGGCGAGCCACCTCCACCGGATCGAACGGGTCCTCGACGTGGGCGGCGTGGCCCTCGCGCAACGCGTTCACGTACAGCGCCGCGGCGGGGAGGAGGAACACGGCGAGGACGACGAGGCTGTAGCGGATCGGGATGGCGATGGCCGTCGCGGCGACGGCGCCGGCGACCCAGCCGAGCTGGAACCGGGTCTCGAAGCGGGCGAAGGAGCGGGCACGCGTCGCCATCGGGGCGTGGGCCTGGACCATCGCGTCGAAGCCCTGGCGGGCCACGGCGGCGACACCACCGAGCACGAGCGACACGAGCAGGACGAGCGGTCGTGAGGGCCCGAGGGCGCCGAACGCCAGCACGACGGCCAGCGCGGCGAGTGCGCCGGCGGTGAGGCGGTCCTCGCCGAAGCGTCGTCGCAGCAGCGGGGCGATGGTGTTGCCGGCGTACGTGCCGACGCCGTAGGCGCCGATCGCGGCGGCGTACATCCACGCCGGCTCGCTCGTGCGGCGTAGCGCGAACGCCAGACCGAAGACGAAGAAGCCGACCGCGGCGCGGATCACCGTGAAGGCCCACGACGTGGCGACGATCGTCGGGGCGTGCAGCTCCTCGTACTCGGCCGCTGGCGTGAGCACCTCGCGGGGCGTGATGCTCGGCAGCAGCAGCGACACCACGCCGGCGGCGGCGAAGGACACGCACGCCAGGGCGAGCGTCAGCGCCGGCCGACCGGTGACGGCGAGGACCGCGCCACCGATCGCCGCACCGATCGCGCCGGCGATCACGTTGAGGCGGGCCAGGCGGGAGTTGGCGGCGACGAGCTGATCGGCACCGTCGACGAGCTCGGGCACGAGCGCCTGGCGCACGACGCCGTAGGCCTTGCCGCAGATCAGCAGGGCGAGGGCGAAGAAGTACAGCGCCAGGTCGAGCAGCAGGAACGCGAGGGCCGCCGCGCACGCGACCCGGATGGCGAACAGGATCGCGCCGATCCAGCGGTGGCCCAGCCGGAAGCGGTCGATCACCGGCCCGACGAGCGGCGCCAGCAGGGCGAAGGGCGCCATGTTGATGAGGAGGTAGAGCAGGACCTGCTGGCGGGACGCCTCGGCGCTGAGGCTGAAGAACAGCGACCCGGCCAACGAGACGGCGACCAGCGCGTCGGCGACGCCCGACAGGACCGTCGCCAACGTGAAGCGGTTGAACGCCGGCGACCACACCATTGGCGCCGGTATCCGTCGCCGTATCGCGTGGATCAGGGCCACCATCAACCGCCATGCTGCCCCATCCGGAGGGGTGCCACGCCGTCGACCGCCCGCCGGGGGGATTTGGGCGGATCTGCGAACTTTCCGCGCCCGCGCCATGCATGTGGGCGCCAGACGCGGAAAGTTCGCGTATCCGCCCGGCCGCCGACGTGTCTCCATGAGCGTCCACCGCCTCGATCGGCATCGGCGCGGCAACGCGCCGAACGCCGATCGGGGTGGGGGGACGAGGGGACCAATCCCGGTGGGCGGCGGCGCCGAACGAGCGCCAAGGCGATCGTCCGTCTGCGCTCGCCACGAGGGAAGGGGCACCACCATGTCCGGCATGTCACGCCGGGATCTGCTTCACGCGTCCGCAGGAGCGGCCGCCATCGCAGTCCCGATGAGCGTCCTCAGCAGCCGAGGGGCCGGTGCCGCCAGCGCCGCCGAGCCCGCCGCAGCTGCTGGCGCCGCCACCGCCACCGCCACCAGCACCGAGTCTGAGGCTGCTGCGATCGACGATCACGTCGACGTCAGCGGTCCCGTCATGTTCTGCATCCACGACGCCCGCGCCGGCGAGGTCTCGATCCTCCACGGTGATGCCGAGGTGATCGTCCGCGACCGCCAGCTCGTCGACCGCATCCTGCGCGCCACCCAGCGCGTCACCGCCTGAGGAGCCCACCATGTCATCGCACCGCGAAGCACCCGAGATCTCCAAGGACCCGGTGGCCGACAGCACCGACGTCTACGCGTTCGTCAGTCCCGACAAGCCTGACACCGTCACGATCATCACCAACTACATCCCGCTCGAGGACCCCGCCGGCGGTCCGAACTTCTTCGAGTTCGGCGACGACGTCCTGTACTCGATCAACATCGACAACGACAACGACGGTCGCCCGGAGATCAGCTACGAGTTCACGTTCACGACGACGAACACCAACCCGGCGTCGTTCCTCTACAACACCGGCCCGATCGACCGCCTCGACAGCCCGAACCTCAACCGTCGCCAGACCTACGACGTCACCGAGGTCCGCCGCGGCGTGCGCCGACGGTTGGGCAAGGGCCTGCCGTCGCCGCCATGCAACGTCGGGATCCGCTCCACGCCGGACTACCCGGCGCTGGCGAACGCCGCGATCCATCGCGTCGGCAATGGCATCAAGGTGTTCGCCGGCCAGCGCCTCGACGCCTTCTTCGTCGACCTCGGCTCGGTGTTCGACCTCGGCGCGCTGCGTCCGTTCCAGCAGTTCCACCTCATCTCGACCCCGCAGGCGCCCGGCGTCAACGCGCTGCGCGCCTTCAACGTGCACACGCTCGCCATCCAGATCCCGATCACCTCGCTCACCGCCAGCGGCAAGCGGCCGAAGGGCGTGATGGCGCCGGACGCGACGATCGGCGTGTGGGCGTCGGCCTCGCGCCGCAAGGCGACGCTGCGCGACGGCGAGCGCGTCATCGGCGTCGGTCCGTTCGTGCAGGTGAGCCGGCTCGGCAACCCGCTGTTCAACGAGGTCATCGTGCCGATCGGGCGCAAGGACGAGTGGAACGCGCGGCAGCCGTACCGCGACGCCGACTTCGCGCAGTACGTCGCCCATCCCGAGCTCGCCGCGCTGCTGCCGGTCCTCTACCCGGGGGTGTTCCCGAACCTCGCCGCGCTGGCCGCCGACCGCGCCGACCTGGCGGCGATCCTGCTGACCGGCATCCCGCCCGGCATCATCGACGGCTTCCAGAACTACACCGGGCCGGTGCAGGCCGACCAGCTGCGGCTCAACGTCGCCGTCCCGCCGGCGTCGGCGCCGAAGCCGTTCGGCATCCTCGACGGTGACCTGGCCGGGTTCCCGAACGGCCGCCGCGTGACCGACGACGTCGTGTCGATCGAGTTGCGGGCCGTGGCCGGTGCGACCTACCCGCTGATCGACAAGACGTTCGTCCCCGACGGCGCCGCGGGAGCGCTCACCGACGGCACGCTCGACCTGCACGACGTGACGACGCTCGGGACGTTCCCGTACCTCGATCACCCGGTCAGTGGGTACGACGTGCTGCCGCTCACCGACGCCACGCCATGAGTGCCGACCACGACCACGGTCCGCTGGAGGCGATCACCCACGTGCACGGCGGCGCGATGGTGCTCGACATCGGCGGGTCCGTCGGTGCGCTCCACGTGCTGGTCGACGATGCGTGGGCCGGTCGAGAGGTCTTCCTCGCGACGGCTGACCCGGCGTTCAGCGTCCACACCGGCGTATGGGTGCGCCACGTCGACGGCGAGCACATCGCCTCGGCGTTGTTCGCGGCGCTGGAAGCGGGCACGTACCGCGTGCTCGGTGACGAGGGCGTGTGCATGGCCACCGCGGAGGTGGTCGGCGGGGAGGTCGTCGAGATCGACCTCATGGCGTCGTAGGTCGACGCTGCTCGGGTCGACACGGGGCGATGACGGTCGCCGGCGGGTGCTCGTCGCCGCCGAGGACCTGGCAGTGGACCAGTCCGTGGTGCCACCACAGCAGGCCGGTCCACGCGCACAACACGGCGTCGAGGAGGTCCTCGCGGTGCTTGGCCGCCCGGTCGACGAGCGGCGTCGGCTCATCGAGCAACGTCGCCGTCACCGGATGGCTGCGCAGGTCGATCGGCGGGTCGTCGAGCAGGGCGACCCGCCGCACGATCTCGTCGGCGTTGCGCGCACGCAGCGCCCGGAACTCGTCCGGCGCGAGCTGACGCGGCTTGCGCTTGTAGATCGGCCGTTCGCGGTCGTAGCCGAGGGCGGGCACGCCGACGAGGGCGAGGTAGGGGAAGCACTCGTACAGGGCGCGGCCGGCTGCGGGCGGCCCACCGCGCCCGTCGGCGATGGTCCACCCGTCGTCGGCGAGCTGGCCCGCGAGCACCACACCGGCCAGCACCCCGGGCAGGCCCAGGTTGGACGCGTTCGCCGACACCTTCCACCGTCCGTAGCGGCGACCGATCTCCTTCTCGCACTCGCGCATCCCGGTCGGGTTGTCGACGACGAGCGGGGCATCGACCATGGCGATCGTGTGGTCGGTGGCCCAGCGCGCCATCCACGCCCGGGTCTCGGCGACGCCACGGCTCCATCCCGCGTCGACGATGCGGCCGTCGGGGTCGACGGCCACCAGGCCCGTCTCGTTGGGCGGCACGCCGGGTCGGCCCTGGCCCCATGCCAGGTCGATCCCGAGGATGCGCACGTGCTCAGTCGAGGGCGTACGAGGCGACGAGGTCGGCGTAGCCGTCGAGCGCACGCAGGGCGTCGTCCTCGCCGGTCGGTGGCACGCCGAGCACGCAGCGGGTGAAGCCGAGGTCGGCGTAGTCGTCGATGACCTTGCGGTCGGCTGGGCAGCCGAACACCCCGAGCTCCAGGGTGTCCATGTCGCGGCCCGCCTCGGCTGCCGCGGCGCGCAGGTCGTCCAGCTTGTCGCCGATGCTGCGCCGGCCGTGGATCGGCATCCAGCCGTCGCAGTACTCGACGATGTGGCGGAACGTCACCGGGCCGCCGGCGCCACCCATGAGGATCGGCGGGTGCGGGTCGGACACCGGCTTCGGCCAGCTCCACGCCGGCGCGAAGTTGACGAACTCGCCGTCGAAGGAGGCTTCCTCCTCGGTCCACAGCGCCTGCATCGCCAGCACCTTCTCGCGGGTCACGGCGCGGCGCCGCTTCGGGTCGACGCCGTGGTCCTCCATCTCGTCCTCGTTCCACCCGACCCCGATGCCGAGCAGCACCCGGCCGTCCGACACCAGGTCGACCGAGGCGACGGTCTTGGCGAGGACGATCGGATCGTGCTGGGCGACGAGGGAGATCCCGGTGCCGAGCTTGAGCCGCTCGGTCACCGCCGCCGCGGCGGTCAGCGCGACGTACGGGTCGAGCGTGCGCCGGTACTCCTCGGGCAGCACCGGGCCGCCCGGCCATGGCGTGCGCCGGCTGGTCGGGATGTGGGTGTGCTCGGTGACCCACAGCGACTCGAAGCCACGCTCCTCGAGCTCGCCGGCCAGGCGATCGGGCCGGATGGAGAGGTCGGTCGGGAAGATCAGGGCGCCGATGTGCATCGGGCCGGACTGTACGTCGTCGACTCGCCCGGCCTCGGACGTCGGCCGGACGCGAGAACATCCCGCCGAGCGGTTGCCGTGCGGCACCGCGGCGGGATGTCCTGCGGTTCCCGGCCGGTCGAGTCAGACCTGCCCGCCGGATGGTGGACGAGCCCGGTGGCGAGTGGAAGCACCGTGTGGCGCTGAACTGCGCATCCGTGGTCCGTTGATCGAAACGGGTCAGGTGTCGTTCGACTGATCCAGGTGTGTGTTGGTCAGCCGCTCAGCTCGGAGGTGAACGCTCCACGTGCTCGGCGAACCTCATGTTCCGTACCTCCTCAAAGATCTCTCCTCGGTCCGTACGGCAGGTCCCGAAGGGCCTGTCACCGTCCATGATCCCCCTCGGTCAGGGTGCGGTCAAGGGGACGTCGGTGCCGCCGCCGGGACGTCGAGGCCGAGGGCCGCGGCGACCTCGGCGAGGATCTGCGAGCGCGGCGGCATGCCCGGCACGTCCTCCGGCGGCTGCGGGTCGGCGCGCTCGGCGATCGTCGCCCACCGCTCGATGCAGATGTCGAGGAAGTCCTGGTGCGGGATGACCCAGAAGCGGTCGGTCAGGACCGCGTCGGCCACCGCGTCGGCCACCGAGGCCGGGGTGCGACCCTCGGCCAGCGCCCGCTCGTAGTGCCCGGCGATCGCCGTCATCGCCACGTCGTCGTCCGGCTTGGCACCGAGGTCGGCCGGCCAGTTGCGGTCGGCCTCGAAGATGTTGGTGCGCACCCAGCCGGGGCACAGCACGCTGACACCGATCGGGAGCCCGGCGCCGCGCACCGTGTTGAAGAGCTGCTCGGAGATCGCCACGACGGCGTGCTTCGAGGCGTCGTAGCTGGGACCGAACCCGGGGAACAGCCCGGCGATGGACGCGGTGTTGACGATGTGGCCACCGCCCGCCGCGAGGTGCGGGAGGAACGCCCGGCAGCCGTGCACGACGCCCCAGAAGTTGACGCCCATGACCCACTCCCACGAGCTGATCGGCCCGAACCAGGGATCGGCCCGGGCGGCCACGCCGGCGTTGTTGCACACGACGTGCACGGCGCCGTAGTGATCGATCGTCGCTTGGGCGAGGCCCTGCACCTCGGCCTCCTTGCTGACGTCCAGCTGCACGGGCAGCACGCCGACCCCGAGGGCCTGCAGCTGCGCGGTCGCCGCGGCCAGGGCGTCGTCTTGGACGTCGCCGATGACGAGATCGAGACCGGCGCGGGCGAATCGCTCGGCCAGCGCCAACCCGATCCCGCTCGCGCCGCCCGTCACGACAGCGACCTGCCCCTTGATCAGCTCCATCGCATCCCCCTCGATGTCGTCGGCCGGGCCCGTGTGGCCCGGCCGACCGACCGTAGTGGGTGCGTTGACGGTGCTCGACGCGTCAGGCAGCCGTGGCGACGAGCTCCGGGCGCGGCGCCGGGACGTCCTTGCGCCCGCCCGGCGTCGAGTGCAGGCGCACGACCGGGCGCACCCGCATCAGCTGCACCCGCCCGTCGTCGGCGATCACCCATTCGATGTCGTGCGGGCTGCTGAACGCGCGGGCGACCTTCTCGGCGACGCGAGCGACCCGCGCCAGGAGGTGGGTCGCCGGACCGACGAGGTCGCCGCCGGTCACGATGTCGCGCACCCGGCCCGAGTGGTCGAGCTCGGCGATCCACTGGCGGTCGATGGACGAGGGGTCGGCGGCGACGACGAGCGGGCGCGCTCGCCAGCCTCCGCCGGCGTCGTCGGCGAACAACACGCCGCGCCACGTCCCCGACACGTGCGGCTGCACGAGCACCGGTGTGATCGCGTTGTGGGCCCGCAGCGCGGCGATCGCCGAGAGCATGGCGTCGACGTCGTGGACGACGGTGGCGGCCTCGATGGCGCCGGTGACCGTGGCCGGGCGCCGGCGGTCCGTGCCCGCAGCCGACGGGCGGACCACGAGGGGCCGCGCGCCGTCGTGCGAGATGATGCGCCAGACCTGGACGGCGGTCGCGGTGTCCTCGGACGACCAGTCGGCCGTGAGCACGACGCCGGGAGCAACTGGGAGACCAGCGGCACGGGCGGCGGCGAGGTTGGCGGCCTTGCGACCCACCCGCGCCGCGTCGAGCGCGGCTGGGGTGTCCAGCGCGATGACGGGTGCGGTGGTGTTCATGCTCCCCATGAGGCCCGGCGACCCATGAGTCGTACATGGAGCCGACGTGGATCCGGTCACACCGGCGCCGTCCTGGCTCCGGTGGCCCGCCGTAGGGTCGTCACCGTGGAGGACCCGATCGAGCCGCGGCCGCTCGACGCAGCCTCGATCGTGCTGGTGCTGGTCGGTGCGGCGGCGATCATCGCCGGCCTGACCACGCTGCTGCCGGCGTGGATGATCGTGGTCGGCATCGCCGCCTTCGCCATCGGCTGTGCGCTGCCCCTGCGCACGTTCTGGCGCCGCCGGTCCGACGGGCGGCGCCAGGTCACACGTTGAAGCGGAACTCCATCGTGTCGCCGTCGCGGGCGATGTAGTCCTTGCCCTCGAGGCGGATCTTGCCGAGCTCCTTGGCCTTGGTCCACGACCCGATGCCGAGCAGCTCGTCCCACTGGATGACCTCGGCGCGGATGAAGCCGCGCTGGAAGTCGGTGTGGATGCGACCGGCGCACTGCGGGGCGGTGGAGCCGTCGTAGAACGTCCAGGCCCGGGACTCCTTGTCGCCGGTGGTGAGGAACGTGCGCAGCCCGAGGAGGTGGTAGGCGCTGCGCACCATGCGGAACAGGGCGCCCTCGCCGAGCCCGAACCCCTCCAGCATCTCGGCCCGTTCGGCCGGGTCCTCGATCGTCGCCGCCTCGGCCTCCAGCTGGACGCACATGCCGATCACCTCGACGTTGTCGCCGGCGTCGTTGAGCTCGGCGGCGACGCGAGCCTCGGCCGCCGGGATCTCGTCGAGCTCGTCCTCGCCGACGTTGACGACGGCGAGCACCCGCCGGTTGGTCAGCAAGAAGTAGGGCGCCAGCAGCTCGCGGTGGTCGGCCTTGAGCCCGGCCCGGTACAGCGGGCGGCCCTCCGACAGGGCGTCGTAGGCGACCTGCAGGGCGGCGATCTCCTCGCCCAGCGTCTTGTCCAGCTTGGACTGGCGGGTGGCCTGGTTGAGGCGCTTCTCCACCGTCTCCAGGTCGGCCAGGGCGAGCTCGATCTCGAGGACGCGCAGGTGCTCGATGGGATCGGACGGGCCGGTGACGTCGTCGTCGACGAACGCCCGCAGCACGAACACGATGGCGTCGACCTCGCGGATGTTGGCGAGGAACTTGTTGCCGAGGCCCTCGCCCTTGCTCGCCCCCTCGACGAGGCCGCCGATGTCGACGACCTCGACGGCGGCGTGCACGACGTTGCGGCTCTGGGACATCTCGGCCAGCCGGTCGAGGCGCTCGTCGGGCACCTTGGCGACGCCGATGTTGGGGTCCTTGGTGGCGAACGCGTACGGCGCGGCGAGCGCGCCGCCACCCGTGAGGGCGTTGTACAGCGAGCTCTTCCCGGCGTTGGGGAGGCCGACGAGGCCGAAGCGTTCCATGCGGCCGACGACGCTATCGGCGGCGCTGGGTACGGTCCTGCCCCATGCATTGGGGGCTCTCGATCTCGCTGTCCGACGAGCTGGCCGAACCCGGCCTGATCGCCGAGCTCGCCGCCGCCGCCGAGGGGGCCGGGTGGGACGGTGTGTTCGTCTGGGACCACCTCTGGAACCGGACGCTCGCGCCGTTCGCCGACCCCTGGGTGACGCTGGCGGCGATCGCCACGGCGACCGAGCGGGTCACGATCGGCACGATGGTCGCCGCCCTGCCGCGGCGTCGGCCGCAGCTCGTCGCCCAGGCCACCACGTCGCTCGACCGGCTGTCGGGCGGGCGGATGGTGCTGGGGCTCGGCCTCGGCGTGGACAGCTACGGCGAGTACTCGCTGTTCGACGAGCCGGCCGACTCCGACAAGGCGCGCGGCGCGGCGCTCGACGCCGGCCTCGACGCGCTCGTGCCGATGCTCGCCGGGACGCCGGTCGACGGCCGAGTCCTCGTGGCGCCCGGCGTGCAGCGGCCCCGCGTGCCGATCTGGATCGCCGGGCGCACCGGGTTCCGCGCCGGTCCCCGCCGCGTCGCCCGCCACGGGCTGGAGGGCCTGGCGCTGGTGAACGCCGAGTCGTGGACACCGGACGTCGTGACCGCCGCCCTCACCGCCGGTGAGCTCACGGTCGGCGCCGTCGACGTCGTCCTCGTCGGCGGCGTCCATCCGGATCCCGACGCCCTCGCCGCCGCCGGGGTCACGTGGTGCATGCCCGAGATCCTCCCCGGCGCGACGGCGTCCGAGGCGCTGGCCACGGCGGCGGCGAGCCCTGGGTGACGGCCGGATTCCTCAACTCTTCGGTCAGGCGGCCAGAAGTTGGCCGTCTGACCGAACAGTTGGGGGAAACGGTCAGATCGCGGCGGGGACCGGGCGGACGTCGCGCAGCAGGAAGGCGTCGTCGCTCGGACCTTCGCGGCCCAGCTGCTCGAGGCGGGCCATCGCCTCCTCGACGCTCGGGACGTGACCGGCCGGCACCCACCAGCACACGACGTAGACGTCCATCTTCTGGAACCACTCCCGCCGGCGCCGCAGGTACGGGGTGTGGTCGGTGCGGTAGACGAAGTCGTGGAGCTGCTCGGGCGTCTCCCAGACCGACAGGTTGATGATCAGCAGCGGGTCGTCATCGGCCCGGACGTAGCTCGACGAGAGCCCGGTGTCCTCGTCCTTGAGCCGCCACACGAACCCGGGCGCGGCTTCGGCCAGGGCGTTGATCGTCGGCAGGGCGGCCACGAACTCGGCCGTCGCCGGGTGCTCCAGCGGCTCGTGCAGCCGTCCGACGTTGAGCTGGGCCAGGTGCCACGCCATGGCCGGAGGCTAGGCGGCCCTGGCCGATCGCCCATCCGAGGGTTTCGTGCAGGTGGCCCCCGCACGAAACCCTCGAATGCAACGAAACCCTCGGATGGGGCGCCAGCGGTACCGTGGCGTCGATGACGCCGGAGGCCGCCCTCGACCGGGTGATGCACTGCCTGGACCGGGCCCACGACAAGGGCTTCCGCGCCAAGGCGTTCCAGCGGGCTCGGGATGTCGTGCGCAACACCGACCCGGCCGAGATCGAGGAGCGGGCCGCCGCCGGGACGCTCAAGAAGCTCGACGGCATCGGCGATTCCAGCGCCAAGGTGATCATGGAGGCGCTGGCCGGCGAGGTGCCGCACTACCTGCGTGCAGCTCGAGGCGGCGACCCAGGTGCCGATCACCCCCGAGGGCGAGCGCTACCGCCAGGCGCTGCGCGGCGACTGCCACCTGCACTCGACGTGGAGCGACGGTGGGGCCGAGATCGAGGAGATGGCCGACACGGCTCGCGCCATCGGGCACGAGTACATGGTGCTGACCGATCACTCGGCCCGCCTGACGATCGCCCACGGGCTCGATCGGGAGCGCCTGGAGCGCCAGCTCGCCGACATCGAGGCGCTCAACGCCGGCTTCGACGACGACTTCCGCATCCTCACCGGCATGGAGGTCGACATCTTCGAGGACGGCGGTCTCGACCTCGCCGACGACCTGCTCGAGCGCCTCGACGTCGTCGTCGCCAGCGTGCACTCGAAGCTGCGCATGGAGCGCCAGCAGATGACCGAGCGGATGATCGTGGCCGTCGCCAACCCGCACGTCGACATCCTCGGCCACTGCACCGGGCGGATGATCGGCCGGCGCCCGCCCTCGACGTTCGACGCCGACTACGTGTTCGCGGCGTGCAAGCAGTTCGGCACGGCGGTCGAGATCAACTGCCGCCCGGAGCGCCTCGATCCGCCACGCGAGCTGCTCGACCTGGCCATCGACTACGGCTGCTGGTTCTCGATCGACACCGACGCCCACGCCACCGGTCAGCTCGAGTGGCAGCCCCACGGCTGCGACCGGGCGGCCGAGCGCGAGGTGCCGATCGAGCGGGTCATCAACACGATGTCCGCCGCCGACCTGCTCGCCTGGACCGAGACCGTTGGCGGCTGACCCGGGGCCGCTGCTCGGCAAGGGCCGCTCCGCCGACGTGTACGACGTCGGTGGCGGCCGGGTCCTGCGGCGCTACCGCCCCGGGGCCGCGCCCGACGGCATCGTGGAGCGCGAGGCGCTCGTGATGCGCCACCTGAGGGCTCACGGGTTCCCATCGCCCGAGGTGTTCGACGCCGACGGCGCCGACCTCGTGATGCAGCGCCTCACCGGGCGCACGATGCTCACCGACCTCGAACGGGCGCCGTGGCGCCTCGGCCGCCACGCCGAGCTGTGGGCCGACCTGCACCGCCGGCTGGCCAAGGTCCCGGTCGGCGATCTCGTCGAGCGGGGCGTGCCGGCGCGCTTCGGGCCGCCCGAGTCGATCCTCCACCTCGACTTCCACCCCGACAACATCATGCTGACGCCCGACGGCCCGGTCGTCTTCGATTGGACCAACGCCACGGTCGGCCCGCCCGCCGCCGACGTCGCCCAGTCGTGGATCGTCGGGTCGACCAGCAGCGTCGACGGTGGGCCGATGATCGGCGCGCTCGTGAAGGTCGTGCGCGGCCGTCTGATGGACCGCTTCGTGGACGCGTGCGGTCGCGCCGACGCCATCGCCATGATCCCGGTGATGGCCGAGTACCGCCTGCGCGACCGCAACGTGCGGCCCGAGGAAGCGGCGCGCATCCACGCGCTGGTCGCCAGCCTGCGCCCGCCCGCCGATCAGCCGGCTTCGTGACGGCGGGCCCAGAAGGGCGCCGCCGGCCAGCGCTGCTCGCGCTCGTACATCGTCCGCCGTTCGCGCTCGTAGGCGGCGACGATCTCGCCGTAGCGCGCGGCGTGGGCGGCCGGCTCGTCGATGTTCCTCGCTGCCTCGCGGCCCATCAGGACGGCGGTCAGGATGCCTTGCGAGGAGAGCGGATCGAAGCTGGCGGCGGCGTCGCCGGCGGCCAGCCACCCCGGCCCGACGGGCGGGTCGAGGTGGGCGGTGCCGGCGGGCACGACGAGTGGCTCGTCCGGTCGACCCGACGTGAGGAGCGGGCCGACGTGATCCGTGCGCCGGGCGCACCTGTCGAAGCCGTCCACCGACCGCATCGCGGGGTCGAGCAGGTCACCGTCGGTGAGGAACGCCGCGACGCGCCGACCGTTCGGGATCGGGCACGTGTACCACCAGCCGTCGCTCGTCGCCTCGACGGTCGTCGTCGCGTCGCCGCCCGCGTCGGCATACATCGCGACGACCGCGGTGAGGCGATCGCCCGCCACGCGCCGCCCGCCGTGGCGTCGGGCGTGCTCGGCGCGACGCCCGCTGGCATCGATGACGACGGGAGCATCGACGGGTGCGCCGGGCCGCGCGACCGTCGCGCCGGCCGCGACCGCGGCGGCCAGCAGCCGATCGTCGAAGGCGACGCGGTCGAGGTGCCAGCCGCAGCCGAACGGGTTGAACATGAAGTCGGTGGCGATCAGCTCGTCGCCACCCCACGCGGCGCGGTTGGCGAGGCTGCGCAGGTGGACGTGGGGCTCGAACGTGCCGGGTCCGAACACGTCGTCGACGGCGCGATCGAGACCCGGCGGCGCCCCTTCACCGACGCCGTGCGCGCGGGACGGGCGGGGCTCGACGACGAGCAGCACCGAGCGTCCGTCGCCGGCGAGGGTGGCGGCGGCGGCCGAGCCGGCCGGGCCGCCCCCGATCACGACGACGTCGTGACCGGAGCGCCGTCCCACACCTGCGGGTTGGAGGCCTGGCCGGAGCCGTTCCAGCTGACGGAGGGCTCGGTGGCGAACCCGACGTGGGTCTCGACCTTCATCACGGCCGGGAACGAACCGTCCGTCGGGCCGGGCATCTCGGTGATGATCCCGAGCTCGCCCCAGTGCTCGATCATGTTGTTGAGGGTGTCGGGGCGGGTGGCCGCGGTGACGAAGCGCTCCCAGTCGAAGCGACGGTCGAACGCCGCCTGGCGATCGGCCATCGGCGCCGAGGTGTCGATGACGACCTTGTAGTCGACCTCGCGCAGCACGTGGTTGGGGATGCGTGCCGGCCAGAACGTCGGCAGCACCGGCGAGACCGTCGGGTCGTAGCCGGAGCGGCAGCTCGCCGCGTCGCTCTGCCACGGCGTGCCCTGCCAGTGGGTGAGGTCGCCGGGACGTGCTGCCGGCCAGCGGGCCGTCGGCCGCCATCGCCCGCTGCGGCGTCAGCTCGTCGCCCCAGTCGGTGGTGTCGGCGGTCGTCGAACGGACCTTCAGGCGCAGCGGGCCGGCCCACATCATCGGCACGCGCAGCGTCCACGGCACCTCGATGCCGGGGTGGTAGGCGCCGCCGAGGCAGCTGTCGAGCCCGGCTCGGTCGAGGGCGAGCGTCTGGGCGGCGGGCGACAGGGCGGCGAAGTCGGTCGGCAGCGGCTGGTCGCGGTCGTCGGTGAACTTCCCGTCGGCCCATGCACCGAGCTGGGCGTACTGGATCGGCGTGACGGTCAGCCACTGGTACGCCGATGCGGCCGGGATGGCCACGCCGTCGCCGTACATCTGCGGGGCGGCGTCCGGTTGCTCGGCGGTGTACGGCCGGATCGCGGAACAGCGCGAACGTCTGACGCCGCAGGTCGGCGCTCGCCGGCGACGGATCGGCGAGGCGGTCGAGCAGCGCGGCCGTCGAGTAGTCGGCGCCGCTGCCCCAGCCGTTCGAGCCGAGGAAGCCGGCGTTGACCCACTGCATGTCGACGATGCGGTCGAAGATCGGCGCGATGTCGTCGCGGAAGCTGACGTCGTTGGCCGTGAGGTTGCTGACGTCGACGCGTGTCCCAGCCGAGGCGCGACGAGTCGTACGCCGTGACCATCCCGGTCCCCATCGCCGGGCCGTAGTTCGGCGGGGTGACGATGACCCAGCCCGGCTCGGCCTGCAGCGTGCGGCCGGCGATGGTCACCGTCGCCAGCACCGGCCCGTCGCACGTGTCGTCGGCCCAGCCGTCGTTGTCGGAGAACGTCGTCAGCGGCGCCTTGCCGGGGGAGTAGCCGCTGCCGTCGGCCGGCACGAACACCAGCCGGCCCTGCTCGTCGGTCATCAGCTCGCCGAGCGGGACCTGCTCGCCCTGGAAGCGACCGGCGTCGAGGGCGACCGGTGCCGCGCCGCGCCCGATGATCGTCTGCTCGCCCGATGCGATGACGAGGTCGTCGCGCGCCGCGCCGGTGATCGTTGCGTTGCGGCGCTTCGTCGGCTTGGCGATCGGGATGTCCAGCGCAGTGCCGAAGTCGTACCAGGCGGCCTTGGTGTTGGCGACGCTGACCGTCCACGTGATGGTGGCGTCGGTCGGCGGTGATCTCACGGATCACGTTGCCGGCCGCGTCGTAGCCGTAGATCCGGAAGCGGGCGGCCTGGCGGGCGATCGCCCCGCTGGCGTCCTTGAACCCGTCGGGCGCGACCGGCAGTGAGCCCGGCAGCTCGGGGCCGAAGAAGAAGCTGTCGGCGCTGTTGCCGACCCGGGCGATGCCGATCGCCGGGTGGACGGCGACCGACATGACACCGGCCAGCGGGTCGTCCGGCGGTGGGGCCACCGCCCCGTTCGACGGCCCGTCGTCGCGGCAGGCGGCGAGCAGCCCGCCGCCGGCGACGAGCGCGGTCGTCGCCGCGGCGGTGCGGGCCAGGAACGCGCGACGTGTGTAGATCTCCGGCTGTCCCACCTGGTCTCCCTCGGTTGCCATCGGATTCTGACGCATTTCCGGCCCGCACAGCAGGCCGGAACTGCGTCAGAAACCGGACTCAGCCGCCGGCGAGCGACGCGTACGCCGCGGCGAGCAGGCTGGCGCCGCGGGTGTCGCCCACCGTGCCCTCGCCCATCTTGTTCATCACGTAGCTGAAGCTCATCCGGTTCTCGAGGTCGAGGATGGCCAGCGAGCCGCCCCAGCCGCCCCAGAAGCAGGTGCGGTCGTTGAGCGCGACCGGCATGCCGTCGACGGCCAGCCCGAAGCCGATGCCGTGGCGCAGCTGGACGCCGAGCACGAGGTCGATGCCGTTGCACTGCTCGTCGAAGACGGCGTCGATGGTCTCCTTGCCGAGCAGGCGCACGCCGTTGGCCTCGCCGCCGCACGCCATCGGCGTGTGCACGAGGCACACCGACCGGGCGTTGCCGTGGCCGCCGGCGGCGGGGATCTCGGCCCGCCGCCACGCCACGTCCCACGACTTGGTGGCGTCGAGGATCGGGTTGCCGAACGTCTTGGCGAGCACGCTGGTCGGGTCGAGGCCCTCGGGCATCGGCAGCGGCGGCGGCGGGATGACGTGGGCGACGCGGCTGTCGGCCTCGGCCGGGGTGCCGATGTGGAAGTCGGCGCCGAGCGGCCCGGTGATGTTCTCGCGGACGAAGTCGCCGAGCGACTGGCCGGTGACCCGCTGCACGATCTCGCCCTCGAGGTAGCCCTGGGTGATGGCGTGGTAGCCCGACGCCGTGCCCGGCTCCCACCACGGCGCCTGGGCGCCGAGCAGGGCGGCCGCCTTGCGGCGGTCGTAGAGGTCCTCGTACGTGAGCGGCTCCTGCCAGCCCGACAGGCCGGCGGTGTGGCTCATCACGTGGCGCACGGCGACGTCGCCCTTGCCCTCGGCGGCGAACTCCGGCCAGTACGTGGCGACCGGCGCGTAGAGGTCGATGCGACCCTGGTCGGCGAGCATCAGCAACGCCAGCGCACCGACGGTCTTCGTCGTCGACCAGACGTTGATGATCGTGTCGGACTCCCACGGGATGCCCGGCCCGGCGTCGCGGGTGGCGGTGCCGCCCCACAGGTCGACGACGAGCTCGCCGTCGACCGTGATGGCCACCGACGCCCCCTCGTCGTAGATGGTGTCCTTCGGCTCGAAGTTGGCCGCGAAGGCCTCCTTCACAGCACCGAAGCGGTCGTCAGATGTCCCCGAGATCCCCATGCGATCGACCGTAGCCGTGCGACGCGCGGCGTCGACCACGGGGCATGCTGGGGCCCATGTCGATCTTCGAGCACCCGATCAAGAACCTGGGCGGTGATGGCGCAGGCCTGGCCGGCCACGAGGGCGAGGCGTTGCTGCTCGTGAACGTGGCCTCGAAGTGCGGCCTCACCCCGCAGTACACCGGGCTCGAGCAGCTGCAGCAGACGTACGGCGGACGCGGCTTCAGCGTCATCGGGTTCCCGTGCAACCAGTTCGGCGGCCAGGAGCCGGGGTCGGCCGAGGAGATCGCCACGTTCTGCTCGACGAACTACGGCGTCTCGTTCCCGATGACCGAGAAGATCGAGGTCAACGGGCCCGATCGGCACCCGATCTACGAGGAGCTGACGAAGGTCGCCGACGCCGAGGGCGCTGACGGCGACATCCGCTGGAACTTCGAGAAGTTCCTGGTGGCCCCGGACGGCTCGGTCACCCGCTTCAGCCCGATGGTCACGCCCGAGGATCCCGCCCTGGTCAGCGCCATCGAGGCCGCCCTGCCGGACTGAGCGGTCGCGCCCGTAGACTCGCCGAGCTATGTCGAAGAAGACCAAGAAGAAGAAGGCCCGGCTGCGGCGGTCCAAGGCCAACCACGGCAAGCGCCCCAACATGGGGCGAGGCTGAGCTCAGCTCCGAGTCGATGACGCCGCTCCCGCCAACGCGGCGCGACGACGTCGTCGACATCCTCCACGGCGTCGAGGTCCCCGACCCGTACCGCTGGCTGGAGGACGGCGACGCCGACGAGGTCCGGCAGTGGGTCGGCGCCCAGAACGAACACACGCGTGAGGCGCTCGACGCCCGTCCCGACCGGGGCTGGTGGCACGAGCGCCTCGTCGCGTTGATGCAACGGCCGGTCGTGCTGGCCGTGCAGGTGCGTGGCGAGCGCCTCTTCTGCCTCGAGCGCCCAGCCGGCGCCGAGCAGTTCCTGCTCACCCGGCGCTCGGCGACCGACCCGGACGTCCCACCCGTCGTCCTGCTCGATCCCGCCGTCGGCACCGCCGACGCGGCGAACGCCGTCGACTGGTTCACCGCCTCGCCCGACGGATCGCTGGTCGCCGTCGGCACGAGCGAAGGCGGCAGCGAGGACTCCGTGCTGCGGGTGCTCGACGCCACCGACGGCCGCGACCTCGGCGAAGCCATCCCGGACACCCGGGCCTGCAGCGTGGCATGGGAGCCCGACGGCTCCGGGTTCGCCTACACCCGCTACCCGCCGGGCGACCAGTACCACCGGACCGTGCACCACCACGTGCTCGGCGCGCCATGGGCCGACGATCCGGTCGTGTGGGCCGAGCACCCCGACCCGCAGGCGTGGCCCGACGTCACGATGTCGCCCGACGGCGCCTGGCTGCTCGTCCACGTGCTCGTCGGCTGGGCGCGGATCGACGTCCACGTGCTCGAACGGGCCACCGGTACGGTGGACGACGGCGATCGCCGGGCAGGAGGTCACGACGGGACTCGGGTTCGCGGCCGATGCGACGTCGCTCGTCGGGATCACCACGCTCGATGCGCCGAAGGGCCGCGTCGTGCGGGTGCCGCTCGACGCCCCCGCCACGACCGGCTGGACCACGCTCGTCGCCGAGGGCGACGCCGTGCTCGGGTCGGTCGCCGTCCGTGGCGACGACCTGCTGGTCACGTCGACCCGCCGGGCCGTGGACACCGTGCAGCGCCACGCGGCCGACGGGACGCCCGCTCGGCGCGGTGTCCGGGCTCGGCGATGTCGTCGCCGTCGCCGGGCTCAGCGCCGACCGCGACACCGGCGACGCGTTCGTCGTGGTCGACGCCTTCGGCGCCCCGACGGCGTTGTGGAAGGTCGCCAGCGGCTCCGCCGGTGCCGTCGCATGGTCGACCCCCGCGACCGACGATGACGTCGTGCCGACGATGACCGTCAGCCAGGTCGAGTACCCGTCCCTCGACGGCACGCCGATCGGGCTGTTCCTGATCCACCGCCACGACGTCACCCCGGGGCCGGATGTCCCGATGATCCTCAACGGCTACGGCGGGTTCGCCATCGCCGAGACGCCCGTGTGGTCGCCGCAGATCGCGGCGTGGTGCGCCGGCGGCGGCGCGTACGCGATCGCCGGGCTGCGCGGTGGCATCGAGGAGGGCGAGGCCTGGCACCACGCCGGGCGCCGGGCCAACAAGCAGAACGTGTTCGACGACTTCCACGCCGGCGCCGACTGGCTGGTGGCCAACGGGCTCGCCTCGCGTGAGCGGCTGGCCGTGCTCGGCCGCTCCAACGGAGGTCTGCTGGTCGGCGTCGCCCTGACGCAGCGGCCGGACCTGTGCCGTGCGGTGTGGTGCGGCGTGCCGTTGCTCGACATGATCCGCTTCCCGCAGTTCCTCATCGCCCGGCTGTGGACCAGTGAGTACGGCGATCCCGACGTGGCCGAGGAGTTCGCCTGGCTGCACGCCTACTCGCCGTACCACCACGTCACCGACGGGACGTGCTACCCGGCGACGCTGTTCTCGACGGCCGAGGGCGACTCCCGTGTCGATCCGATGCACGCCCGCAAGATGGCCGCCCTCGTGCAGGCCACCTCGACGTGCCAGGACGAGCGGCCGGTCCTGCTGTTCCAGGAGGACCGCGCTGGTCACGGCGTCGGCAAGCCGGTCGCCAAGCGCGCCGACGAGCTCGCCGACGGCCTCTCCTTCCTGACCTGGCAGCTCGGCCTCGCGGTGCCGTCGTGACGGCGCGAGCCGAGTGGCTGGTCGTCGGCGGCCCGGCCGAGCCGTGGGAGCGCCTCGGGCTGACCGTGGTCGACGCCACGGTGCCGCTGTTCGGCACTGGTCTGCGCATCGATCCGGACGCCGCGCCGGGCATCGCCCGCTGGCAGCTGTCGGGGATCGCCGCCGATGTCGTCGACATCGACGGACTGCAGACCGACGTCGTGGAGCCGGCCACGCCGATGCTCATCGACCACCCGTCGGGCGCCATCGGGCTCGACCACGTCGTCGTCACCACCGACGCCCTCGACCGCACGTGCGCGGCGGTCGAGGAGGCCACCGGTGCGCCGCTGCGTCGAGTCCGCGAGGTGGGTGAGATCCGCCAGGGCTTCCATCGCCTCGGTGGTGGGGGGCTGATCGTGGAGGTCGTCGAACGCCGGGGCCTGGCGCCGGCGCCGGCCTGGTTCTGGGGCCTCGTCATCAACGTCGAGGACCTCGATCGGGCAGCGGCGCGGATCGGGCCCGACGCGATCGGCGACGTCATCGACGCCGTGCAGCCGGGCCGGCGGATCGCGACGGTCCGCGCTGAGCTCGGCCTCGGCGTTCCCGTCGCCCTGATGACGCCGTGACCAGGGTGCGTGCATCGGCTGGCGGCCGTCTGCCAGTCTGGCCAGCGTGAGACGTCTGGTCGTGGCCCTGCTGGCGGTCGTCGCCGGCGTGGTCTCGGCGGTCGGCGCCGGCAGCCCCGTCGGCGCGTGGTGGACACCGGTCGGCACCGGCGCCGCGCCGCCTGCGATGGGTGCGTCGGGCGCGCCGCGCCCGACCCAGGCGCCGCCCGACCCGGCAACGTGCCCGACGACCGGCCACGCGGCGGTGGTGGATCGGGCCAACCAGCGGGCGTGGCTGTGCACCGACGGACGGATCGTGCGGGTGATGGCCATCACGACGGCCCGGGATCAACCGGACCCGGGCGTGTACCCCGTCTACGCCGAGGACCTCCAGACGACCAACTCGTCCGGCGGGCACACCAGCATCCTGGATCGCTTCGTGGCCTTCACCCGCGGCAAGTACGAGGGGGCTCGCATCGGCTTCCACGCCGTGCCCCACCTGCGCGACGGGACGCTGCTGCAGCCGCTCGAGACGGTGGGTTCGCAAGCGCTCTTCGGGGCCTCCTCAGGGTGCATCCGCGTACGCCCGGCCGACGCCCTGGCCGTGTGGGACCACCTCGCCGTCGGCGACGAGGTCCACGTCATCAGCTGACGCCTGCGTCCCGGTCGGGGAGCTCGGCGAGCTCGCGGCAGCGGAAGCAGGAGGCGCTCGGCAGCGGCCGTGGCGGCCGGCCCTCGACGGTGAGCTCGACCATCCGCTCGATGGCGTCGAGCGTGCGCCGCAGCGAGGTGCGCAGCATGCCGGCGCTGACCTCGTCGACGACGGCCTCGCCGGCCTCGAGCGAGAACGAGGCCACCATCCGCGGCGGCACCTCGCGAGCGAGCGTCTCGACGAGGGCGTAGAACCGCAGGTCCTCGCGGTGGCGGTCGTAGATGCGGCCCGACTTGAGGTCGATCAGCACCTTGCGGCTCTCGGCACCGACGGTCCGACCGATCACGATGTCGGCCTTCGCCCGCAGCAGGATCGGGCCGTCGACCGGCCAGCGGACCTGGGCCTCGGTGACGGGGTGCCAGGCGCGGCGCAGGGGCGGGAAGCACTCGACGAACTGCGTGACCCGAGCGATCGCCCGGCCGCGCAGCTCGGCCTCGTCGCCCGCCGAGAGCGCCGCGACCCAATCACCGAACGAGCTCTCCTCGTCGGCGAGCCGAGCCAGCGCGTCGTCGACGAGCTCGGTCGGCGTCGGCTCGCCGCGCCAGTTGAGGTGCAGCTCGATGGCCTTGTGCGAGACCTTCCCGCAGGCGATCGCCGGCGTCCACGCGAACGGCGACGGGGCCAGGAAGTGGGTCTCGCACGCCAGCACCTCGGCGACGTTGAACTTGTTGACGGCCAGCGTCCCGCCATCGAGCCGGGCGCCCAGGTCACGGAGGGCGTCGGCGGCGTCGGCTCGCAACTCGGTGACGAGGTCGCGATCGAACACGATCGGGTCGCCGTCGGTGCGGCGCAGCGCAGCGAGCGTGCGGTGCTGCGCGGGGGTCAGCGCATCGAGCGCGGGATCGGGCTCGGTGGGCATGACGGCGACGGTACTCAGGGGGTGTCACAGCGGCGGGGACCTCGTGGCGCCGCCACGGCTTCGCTCGCGCACCCTTCCGTCATGATCGGACCCATGGAGCCCTCGACCACGGCCCGCTTCGCCCACGCCGCCCGCACCCTGGCCCACGAGGCGCGCCGTCGCGGGCTCGTCGCCCCGAGCTTCCGGTGCCCGCCGCGGCTGGTCGGCGCCGATCGGACCCTGCGCCGAAGACCCGGCGGCGCGGTCGTCGCGGTGCGCCTGCGCGGGCGTCCGTGGCCGGCCGTGCTGGCCGACATGATCGAAGGCGTCGTCGCCGTCAACGACCTGGCACCGCCGGCGGCGACGCGGGTGCGCACCGACCTCTGGGAGCTCGTGACCGGGGCAGCGGCCGAGGCCGCCTAGCGGTTTGTGTCACCGCACACGTCGTCGACGACGTCTGCGGTGACACAGAACGTCAGAAGGGTGGTTGCTCCGGTGAGGTGGAAGAGCTCTGGACCCTGGGGGTCTGGTGTTGCTCCAGGTCCGGCTGCGTGCTGCGGGCCGTCTTCGTTCTGTGTCACCGCACAGGTCCCCGGCGACGTGTGCGGTGACGCAGATGTTGGCGACGCCGTTGGGGCGCTGCTTTGGTCGCGTCAGCTGGCTCATTTCGACGGAAGACCGCGACCGAAGCGACGTCGGCGACTGGCGCCGCAACTCCCTTTTGACGGACGCCCTGGCGCAGGACGTCAGAAGGCGGGGATGGCGCCGGCGACGAGGGGTTCGAGCAGCAGGTCGGGCTCGTCGGCCTCGAGGCGGGCCAGGCGGTAGCGGTTCTCGAAGAGGGCGACGAGGGCGCCGTCGGAGCGGTTGAGGATGCGGATGCCGCCGATCTCACGCAGCCGGGCCGCCGAGCTCGGATCGGTTCGCCGGATCGCCTGGTAGCCGGCGTTGAGGATCTCGGCCGGTGCGTTGAACTCACTGGCCAGGCGGTGGCCGAACACCTCGAACTGCAGGGCGCCGACGGCGGCCAGCACGGGGTAGGCGTCACCGAGGTCGGGGTCGCGCAGCACCTGCACCACGCCTTCCTCGTCGAGCTGCTCGAGGCCGCGCCGGAACTGCTTGGCGCGGCCGGTGTCGAGCGGTCGGGCGGTGGCGAAGACCTCGGGCGAGAAGCGGGGGATCGGCGGGAAGGTGACGGGGACGCCGTCGGGTCCGGCGGCGTAGATCGTGTCGCCGAGCTGCAGCCCGGTGGCGTTGACGAGGCCGACGACGTCGCCGGGGAAGGCCTCCTCGATCGTCTCGCGATCGGCGCCGAAGGCGGTGGTGGCGTACTTCGTCGTCAGCTCGCGCCCGGTGCGGTCGCACTCGACGGTCATGCCGCGCTCGAAGTGGCCCGAGCAGATCCGGGCGAACGCGAGACGGTCGCGGTGGGACGGGTCCATGTTCGCCTGGACCTTGAACACGAAGGCCGAGAACGCGCTGTCGAGCGGGCGCGGTTCGTCCTTGACGTCGACGCGTGGCGCCGGCGATGGGGCGAGGTCGACGACGCCGTCGAGCAGCATGCGCACCCCGAAGTTGGTGAGCGCCGAACCGACGAACAGCGGCGTCGAGTCTCCGGCCCGGAACGAGTCCAGGTCGAGGTCGGCGCCGACGGCGTCGAGCAGCCCGATCTCGTCCTGCGCCGTCTGCCACGCGGCGCCCTCCTCGGCCGCCGCGACGTCGGTCGGCACGAGCTCCTCGGGCGACAGGGACGCGCCGCGGTCGGTGCGGGTGAAGCGGATGTACTCGCCCGTGCGGCGGTCGACGACGCCGCGCAGGTCGCCCGCGATGCCGACCGGCCACGTCACCGGCGTCGGGCGCAGGCCGATCTGGGCCTCGATCTCGTCGAGCAGCTCCAGCGGCTCGCGGCCCGGGCGGTCGTACTTGTTGAGGAACGTGAGCACCGGGAGGCGCCGAGCCCGACAGACCTCGAACAGCTTCAAGGTCTGCGCCTCGATGCCCTTGGCCGTGTCGAGCACCATCACCACGGCATCGACGCCGGCGAGGACCCGGTAGGTGTCCTCGGAGAAGTCGCGGTGGCCAGGCGTGTCGAGCAGGTTGACGACGTGATCGCGGTAGGGGAACTGCAGCACGGTCGAGCTGATCGAGATGCCGCGCTGGCGCTCGAGCTCCATCCAGTCCGACGTCGCCGAGCGCCGCCCGTCGCGGGCCTTGACCGCACCGGCGCGCTGGACGGCGCCGGCGTACAGCAGGAACTTCTCGGTCAGCGTCGTCTTGCCGGCGTCGGGGTGGCTGATGATCGCGAACGTGCGGCGGCGGGCCGCCTCGCGCAACACCAACTCCTCGTCCACGATCGTTCGACGCTATCGGCGACCGGCGCCGGGCCGGCCGGGTGCGCGCCGTAGCGTGACGGCATGGCCGACACCGACAGCTCGCCGACCGTCACCGACGTCCCCGACCAGCACCGCTTCGAGGTCCGCCTCGACGGCGCGCTGGCCGGGTTCGCCGTGTACCACCGCCGCGGCGGACGCATCTACCTCGTCCACACGGAGGTCGATCCGGCCTTCGAGGGCAAGGGCATCGGCTCGGCGTTGGCCAAGGGCGTGCTCGACGCCGAGCGGGCCGCCGGCGAGCCCGTCGTGCCGCTGTGCCCGTTCATGCGCGGCTACATCGACCGCCATCCCGACTACACCGATCTCGTCGACAAGGAGATGCTCGCCCGCATCGACGGCGATTGACGTCGTCGCGCAGCGCCCGGCCCGGGTGGCGGAACTGGCAGACGCGGGGGGCTTAAACCCTCCCGGTGGAGACACCATGTGGGTTCGAATCCCACCCCGGGCACTGGTGCTGAGCTGGGATGATGTGAATTTGACTAGGTGCCTCGGCCCCCAGGAGAGCCCGATGTGCACAATGTGTGCACAGACTTTGCTGGGTTGCTCCCCGTGGCCGCTGGGTCGGTGTTCAAGCGGAGCGGCGGTTGGGCGTTCCGTATCGACGCGGGGTTCCATCCCGAGACGGGAAAGCGCCGGCAGGTACTTCGGCAGGGCTTCTCGACGAAGAAGAGGGCACAGCTGGCGCTGAACGACCTCGCCAGCGCGAGTGCCCGGGGCCAGGTCGTCAATCGCTCGACGATCAGCGTGAAGGACTACCTCACTGAGTGGCTGGCAACGACGAGGTCGAAGCTTCGACCCACGACACATCACAGCTACGCCATGTCGGTCGATCGGATCGTCGCGCACCTCGGCCCGTACCAACTGCAGTCGTTGACCCCGTTGCAGATCGAGCGGTTCTACACACAGCAGCTCGAGACCGGCAGCCGCGATGGGGGACGGCTCTCGCCGAAGACCGTGCGCAACACACACGTGGTCCTCCGCAAGGCGCTCGCCGACGCCGAGCGACTCGAACTTGTCCCTCGAAACGCAGCGGCCGCCGCTCGGCCACCAGCACCCGCACGGCGCGACATGAACACCTGGTCCAGCGACGACCTCGGGACGTTTCTCGCTGCGATCGACGACGTGCGCTACTCGATCGGCTTCCGACTGCTCGCGGCCACGGGCATGCGCCGCGGAGAAGTGCTCGGCCTCCGTTGGCGTGACGTCGACCTCGACTCCGCTCGGCTCGCCGTTGCTCACACGATCACAACCGTCGGGCACGACATCGTCATGGGACCGCCAAAGACGCCGCGAAGCCGACGAAACGTCGACCTCGATCGGCGAACCGTCGCAGCGCTACGCGAGCACCGCAAAGCTCAGCGCGAGCGACGCCTGAGCGCCGGCCCAGCCTGGGACGGCAAGCACGACCTCGTTGTCTGCGACGAACTCGGTCAACCCGTTCACCCCGACTCGTTCTCGCGAGAGTTCGAGCGCTGCGCCCGCTCCTTTGGGCTGCCGAAGATCCGCCTGCACGACCTCCGTCACACCCACGCCACCCTTGCACTCAAGGCGGGTGTCCATCCGAAGGTCGTCTCCGAGCGTCTCGGACACGCCACGATCTCGGTCACCCTCGACCTGTACACCGAAGTCATCCCGTCGATCGCCAAAGACGCCGCCGAGGTCATCATGGGCGGGGCATACAGGTCCGCCGCGACGTCCGAGGCCGACTAAGACCGGGTGGGGTTGCGATGGTGCGCCGACGATCTCGATCAGCGGACCGCCACGATCGAAGCCGGTCTGGTCGAGGCTGACGCTGGCTCGTTCGGCCGGCCGGCAAGAACGCCTGGTCGCGACGACGAATCGCGAGCGACACCGCCACTCGTGATGAATTGCGCGCCCATCGAGACCTACAGCGCGCCGAGCGCGACCGCGCAGGGTCGCTGTGGATCGACCACGACCTCGTTGTCGCGACACCTCACTGGACCGGTCCGCGCGCAAGTGAGTGGGCCGGCGCGAACGATGTGAAGGTGCCGGCTCGGGGTCGGATCCCGCAAGCCGTCGTGGATCAGTACAAGCAGGCTGGCGGCCGGTAGGACGCAAGTTTCCCGAATCCACCAGACCTTCGTTCGCCGGCGAATCCGGGCATCGACGCGCCGATCGATGGCTGGCAGGCGCCGTGCGTCGCCACCGAGCACGCCCGACCTGCCGTTCGGGCGCGGCACACGAGGTTCCGACGGCGATGTTCGGTGTGCGCGTTCGGTGTCCGGCACCGGCGCTTCGAAGGCGCGCTGCGCGACGGCGACCGGCGTGTTCTCGGACGCGCGGTATCGGACAACGACACCGGCCGACTCAAGCGCGGCCTACCGGCGCTTCGGGGATGCCACCGAAGGGCTCCAGCCCCGCGTTCGCGGATGAGCGCTTCCGGGGAGATGGCCGCCAGCGATACGCCGGAGGGGACACGGTGACGAGGACGAGTGGTCGTTTGGGGTGTGTCATGCCCCGATGTTCCGCAGACCTGTCGGCCAGCTGTAGTGGACTGTGTGTGCCCGAGGCCCTTGGGACCTCCCGTGTTCTGGGCGCGTGTGGCATGAGAGTCCGGGTGGGGTCAGCGGCTACGTCGAGGTCATGGCACCGACTCAACTCGGTGACGACCTGCGCGCCGTGCTCGTGAGCGGCGAAGGTGCTGGGGTGTGCTGTGCCTGCATCGCACCGACACGCCGAGCGGGTTCGCCGGCGACGAGGTCGCACTGGTAGGTCGCCTTGCCCCGCACATCGCCGGTGGCCTGTGTCGAGCGCTCCTCGTCGCTCCGTATCATTGACAGGCGACAGGGAGGTCGTCGTCATGCCCAGTGGGGAATTGTCTGGACCATTTGGTAACCCGGATGGGGCGCGGGCCGACCTCGATGACCTCCTGCACAGGTTCGTTGACTTCGATGACGGCGCCCTCTATGGCGATCTTGCCACTCGCGCGAACGATGCGACGGTGCGCGTTGTCGTGGGAAGGCTGGGCGCCGGCAAGACCGTCTATCTCCGGCGACTTCGCGACTTTCAACGGCGTCAAGAATCTGTCTATGCCGACGTTCCGCAGCAAAGCCTCGCCGCGACCGATGAGGTGATCAAGGTCTGCCAGTGGTATCGCCCTGAAGTGCTCGAGCAGAAGTGGAAACTACTGTGGAAGAGGGCGATCCTTCGTGCCCTCTCATCGCATCTGCTCCGTGCACCGGAGTTGTCCACGCACGTCCAGCGGGTTACAGCGTCTGAGATCGAAACCGCGTATTCACCAGTGGCCGGCGCGTCGCGACGGCCTCACTCCGTGTACGCAGAACTGCTCCAGATCATCCACTCGGCGAACACGGCCCATCAACTCGACAAAATTTTGAATGCACCCCTTTGGGATGACTTTGAGGATCTCCTGGGCGAGGTGATGCGGGCGTGCCCGCCCGTGTTCTTCTACCTCGATGGAGTCGATGAGGAGTTCTCATCGGCGCCGCTTTATTGGCTGCAGTGTCAGAAGGGCCTCTTTTATGAGGTGATGGCGTTGCTGCGCGATACGAGGTTTGGCGGGAAGCTGCACATAGTCGTTAGCATTCGTGACATCGTCTTCTCATCGATCCTCCGATCTGAACATGCACCTCGGTACATCGGTGAACCGCATATTCGGCTTTTGAACTGGACTGACGAGTCGCTCTACTACTTTCTAGAACGCAAGCTTGAAGCTCTGGGGGACGAGTACTTTGCATCCGGCCCACCAGGCGTCCGCTCGTGTGAGACTTGGCTCGGCTGTCGAACCCTCGATGGGGAACGGGACCGGGAGAATGTCACCGACTACCTGTTACGCCATACTCGCCTGATACCGCGCGACGTCGTCTCGCTCGGAAATGCCCTATGCGCCGAGAGCCGGGTAGTCAGACAGCGCGGGCAGGCATGCGTGCCGAGCGAGCGACTTCGCGATGTCGTATCGGCATCGGCCCGCCGTTTCGGCAACTCCCAGATGGCTCAATGCAGCAGCCAGATTGCTGCTGATATGATGCCGGATGGCGCCGGGCAGTACGAGTTCTCTGATGTCTATACAGGAGGAACGCATGTTCGTAAGATCGAAGGGGACCTGCGCGATATAGTTCAGACTGTTGATGTAGCTCGGTTCGGTATAAAGGAGCTGTCGAGCCTGCGAGAGCTCGCCTATAGTGTGTGGGCTGGCGGTACCGATCTTCCGAGCGTTCTCTGGCAGAATGGCCTCTTGGGTTACGAGTCGCAGACGGGTCGGACCACGTTTTATAGCCTTGGACACGCCGATGAGTTCCAGCTGCCAGAGGATGTGTCGGCCTTCCGATTTCATCCCTGTCTGCTGGCGAGCGTGGGTCGATAGCACCAGGTTCGAGCTTCGCGGCGTCGACTGCAGAGCAGCTGGTTGTGGGGACGCTGTCGTGCGTAGGATGATGTAACTCGTGTCAGCAGCCATCGATCTCGCGACAGGTCGCTGCGTAGAGCGGCCTCGGGGAGTCCCGCGGCACGGTCCCATCGTCGGCAACGTCGTCAGGTCGAGCTGCTCTAGGCGTCGGAGCCGAAAACTCGATCTCGCCCGTCGCCCGTCCGGCATTCGGCGCGTCGTGAGAGACTCTTCCGGTGGAGGTTCCTGAAGTCGCCTATGCCGACGCCCAGGGTGTCAGCATCGCGTGGCAGCAGTGGGGCTCGGGTCCCGATGTCCTGGCCGTCCCACCGTTGGTGACGAACATCGAGATGACGTGGGAGAACGAGTTCTACCGACGGTTCTTCGAGTACGTCGGCCGTCATGTCCGCCTCACCGTGTTCGACAAGCGAGGGATAGGGCTATCAGACAAGTTCAACAAGCCACCGACGCTCGAGCAGCGTACCAACGACATCGTCGCGGTGATGAACGCAGCCGGGCTCGAGCAGCCCGCGCTCGTCGGGGTGTCGGAGGGCGGCCTGATGGCTCAGTTGTTCACCGTCCAGCATCCCGACCGCGTGAACCGACTGGCGCTCGTCAACACGCAACCAGGCATGTCGGGCATGCTCAGCGCGTTCCGTGCTTCCGACGGTTCTCTGGAACGCCTGAAGCAGTTCGTCGACAAGTTCACTCGGATCGTTGCCGATTGGGGTCGCGACCCGCAGTACTTCGTCGACCTGTTCTGCCCAAGCAATACCGACAACGCTGCGTTCGTGCGCTGGTGGGGGCGATTGCAGCGCCAGTCTGCCACGCCGGCTGACATCCGCCGCCAGGTCGAGAGCCTTCGAGGCCTCGACGCCGGCGCTCGGCTTGCTGAAATCTCCGTGCCGACCTTGGTCGTTCACGCCTCAGGCGACCGGGTCGTGCCGGCCGCCTGTGGCCGCTACGTCGCGGAGCGAATCCCGGGTGCTCGCTTCGTCGAGATTCCCGGCGACGATCATTTCGTCGAGACTGGTCGCCAGTGGCAGCACATGGCCGATGCCTGGCTCGAATTCATCACCGGATCGGCGCCGGCGGTTCAGGCGGAGCGGCGGGTTGTCACGGTGCTCTTCACCGACATCGTGGACTCGACCGTCAAGGCTGCCACCGTCGGAGACGGCGAGTGGCGTCGTCTGCTCGATTGCCACGACCGAATCGCCTGGGAGTTGGTGGATCGTTATCGGGGCACCATCGTGAAGAGTACGGGTGACGGCGTTCTGGCCCGCTTCGACGCCCCATCGCATGCACTTGAGTTTGCCGTCGCCTTCCGCCAGGCCTTGGCCGAACACGCGATCGAGATCCGCTGCGGTCTCCACAGCGGCGAAGTCGAGCTCCGTGAGAACGGCGACATCACTGGCACCGCGGTCAACCTGGCGGCACGCGTGGAGCAAGCTGCTGACCGGGGCGTGATAGCAGTGTCATCCACCGTACGCGATCTCGTGCTCGGAGGCGGCAAGCGGTTCAGCGACTACGGCGAGCACTCCGTCAAGGGTTTCGACCAACGCTGGCATCTGTTCGCGCTTGACGAGTGACGCCCGAGAGACCTCCGACTCGCGTGGTGGACCCTGACAGCCAGCCACCCTCACGACTCGACCCCAACGTTCAACGCGTGGAGCCCGTGACGTGCCCAAGGGCGGCTCCGGCGCAGGGCACTTCGTCGGTCCCCGTCCTCCTCGAGACGCAACCGACTGCCCGTGCGGGGCGCCTGCGCGCCAGGTCGACCGCGCACAGAACGCTCAGGGCGAGAGCAACTGTGCCCTGTTCGCGACCAGGAGGCGCCGCTCAACCAGGGCGCCGACGTACGCCAATCGATCGACGTGCGGGACAATCCGTCTGCTGTTGCGAGCAAGTGGGTTTGGTAGCCCTTCGGCGTCGAGAGCACCTCGCACCAACTGTGCTCTTCGCCGAGACAAGCGCTGGACGAGAAGTACGCGATCGTTGTCCGAGAGGACGAAGGGGGCATCTGAGCTTGCCGCACGCGCCACCAACGCGACGAGAAGCCGTCCCCGCGACCGGCGACGTGACCAACCACGTAGCTCCGCACCGCGTGCCCGCACAGCGCTGGCCCAACGCATGGCCGAGAGTCTCGTCGAACAATCAAGCCGCGTCCACGCCGTCCTACCTCCCAGCACGCAGGCCCCGGTTTGTCAACGACCTGATAAAGGCGGCCGGACGGTCGCCGGTGCTCCTTCGGTCTCAGGCAGACGGTCCGATCGGTGCCTCGGAGGACGCGATCGAAGGAGTGATCGTCGACACGTCGTCGTTCGCGACACGATGTCCGACTTCCGCGCCCGATATCGCTCGGTCATGGCCGGACAGGGCATCCCCGAAGCGCCGGTATCCGACGCTCGCGAGCGAAAGCGGCGGCGCCACCTACATGCCGTTCTGGCGCGCTAGACGCTCTACGTCGACCGTCGTTCGGCGTGCGTGTTCGGCGCGCGTGCTCCGTGGCGGGTTGGCGGGGCTGCACGATATTGGAGGTCGGCGCGACCTCAGGCGACGGTGAACTCCTTTTGCATGCCGAGCATGAAGTGCGGCTGGCCCTGGCCGTTCGGGATGAAGCACACCATCCCGTAGTTGCCCGCGGTCAGATCAAACGTCAGCGCCTCCTGCTCCCCGCTGGCAGCGAGGTCCGAGCTCCACGACATGTCGATGCCTTCCCCGGACTGGCTCTCCATGGCCTCGTCGAGGGTGGCGCCCGCAGCAAGCTTGAAGACCACGAGCACGTGGGCCTCCTGGCCCTTGTTGTCGAGCGTGAACGTCGTGCGCCCGGCCTTGATGTCGGCGGGCAGATCGAAGCTGTACTCGCGGGCCGTGACGGTCACCTGTTGAGCGCTGGCTTCCTTCTCCTTCGTCGCTCCGGCCGGCAGCGCGTCCTCCTCGGAGTGCTTGATACCGCAGTTCTGCTCCTCCCAGGCGTTGATCTTGACGATCGGCCCCTTCTCGATGTCGTCGCTGGCGGCGACGTTGAACGTGGCGACCAGGTCGTCGCCCGCAGCGATCAGCGCGTCTGCTGCCTTGTTCACGTCGTCCTTGATCTCGGCCGGTGCCAGTTCCTTGTACTTCTGCAACTGGGCGACGCTCGGGAAGTCGTCCTGCTCGTCCATCTGCTTGGCCAATGCGCAGACTTCGTCCGGCACTGGCAGTGTGCCTTGGCTACCTCTGCTGGCTTCGCTGCTCGGCGTCGAGCCTCCGGTGCTCGCCGCTGTCCTTGCGGTCGTGGTCGGTGCTTGCACGACTGTCGTCGCCGCTGTGTCGTCATCGTCATCACCGCACGCAGACAGGAGCGCCAAGGCGACTCCGCCAATCATCAAGGTCCTACTTGCCCGCATCTCCACCGCCTTCTGTTTGTAGGTCGACGAAACCATACAGGAGGCGCGACCAGGCCATTTCACTATTCCCGCCGCCGACGGACGACGCCGATCGTCTCGGCCAGCATCAGGGCGATTCGACTCATGCGGATGCCATGCCATGGCCCGAGCCTCGGCAGAAGACCCTCAGTGGTCTTCGCAAGTGTCCGAGTTTGGTGTGCGTTCGTTCGAGCCGCGCCGTGCCAACGTCGGCAACTTCGGGGCGATCGAGCGAATCGCTACGGACCTGCCGTTCGGTGGGACTGTCGAGGACCGCGACGGCGTCCTTCGGCGTGTCGGCGGTACTCACGGAGTGGACCGGTGCTTCGAGACGAACTCAGCCGCAGGACCTCCACTCGGAGTCGAAACCGCTCGGCCAAGGCGAGCGTCAGGTCCGATGCGGTGTAACCAAAGGGTTGCCCGGTGCCGCCAGGGAACACGATTCGGTGTCCCGGCGTCACCGACACGCCCGGCCGCGCTGGGCGTGGTGGCGTTCAGGACGCCAAGGAGCGGCCAACATCCGAGTGGCACCGTCAGTCACGGTTCGAGGCGCGACAGGCTGCCCGGCGGCACGCGCCCAGCATGCAGAATGCTGTCCGTGGCTCCTGGCCTGCTGCCGATGTATGAGCAGTTGACGACTGCGTTGAACGCCTTCGCCAGCGGTGATGCGGAGCCGTACAAGCTGCTCTGGGCGCACACGGAGGACGTCTCAGTCCTGGGCGCGTTCGGCGGCCGAAATCTCGGTTGGTCAGAGGTCGGGCCTCGCCTCGACTTCGCCGCCAGCCAGTACCGGGACGGTCGCTACGACGACCTCGACGTGCTCGCTTCCGGTACTGGCGGCGACATGGCCTACATCGTCTGGCTCGAGACGATCTCGGCCACCTCGGCCGGAGGCGAGGTCGTGACCCGACGACGGCGCGTTACGCACGTACTCAGACGACAAGGCGACGACTGGCGCATCGTTCATCAACACGGAGACCCGCTCGTGGATCTCGTGCCGCCCTCGTGAAGCCTCGGGCTCGACACGAACGGCATTGAGCGTCGCGCCGACTCCGCGAGTCGTAATCGCCGGAGTTCGACTGGCCACGCCGAAGATTGCCTGACGCGGCACTCGTGAATGGGGCGTGTCGAGCGTCCGGGCCGGGAGGTCAGCCGGCCTTCTCGGTGAACCAGATCTCTGGCTCGCCCTGCACCCCGGCCGCCACCATCGCCTCCTGTAGCTGTTGACTGCCGAGCAACGCCTGAGCCTCGGTGATCGAGTCGAACTCGTGTATGACCGTGACGTCGTTCGGGTCGTCGGTGCCTTGGAACACCGTCTCGGCCCTGATCACGCTGGCCTCATCGGTCTTCTGGAAGGCGTCGTAATGTCCGCGCCACGTGGCGTAGTCGGCGACGGTGTGACGAACGAACGATGTGATAGCCATAGGCGGCGGACCGTACACCTCCCACTCGGTGCGCTCGACGAGTTGCTAACGCCACGGGCGTTCGGGTTCATGACTCTCCGAGCGGGCTTAGGAACGGCGACTCAACCATGCGACGGCCCAGATCGATGGGCCGGCGACCCAGAGATCGGACCCATCCCGCGTAGGTCGTAGCGCACGACTCGCCAACCCAGCTCGGCCAGCCGATCAGTCACGCCTCGGACGTGCGGCCAACTGATCCGGTAGAGGTGGGCGTCGCCCCAGATGTTCGAGGCAAAGAGAACGGGATCGCCACAGCCCAGGCTCACATAGGCGATGTTGACGTCGTCGCTGGCCTTCACGTACCGGCTCGGCGCCTCATTGTCGATCGCTGGACACCACCGAGGGGCGAGCGGCGCGGATGCGTGTAGGGAAGGGTGCGGGTTCGTCAGTCGGTGTCGTCGACTCGTCGGCGCACGGTGGCGACCCACCCCGAACTCTTCGGCGATCGCCGCCCACGTCTCACCGCGCCGTCGTCGAGCGCCGGTCATACGGGCGATCAAGGTCGGTGAGGCACCGCCGGCTACGACTTCGGCTGGGTCCTCGGGCGCGAGGTGACTTCTGTGGCCAGTTGGGCGCGGGTGGTGAGTCCGAGTTTGTTGAAGATGTGGGAGATGTGGATCTTTGCGGTGCCGGTGGCGATGAACATGCGTTGTGCGATTTGCGGATTGGTGAGTCCCTCGGCGACCAGCGTCGAGACCCGTAGTTCGGTGGGTGTCAGGCTTCCCCAGCCGCTGGACGGGCGGTGGCGTCGTCCTCGTGCACGCGACAGCCACGCGGCGATCTCGCCGAGGGACGCGGTGCTCGCGGTGTCGTGGTTGGATTCGAATGCGGCATCGCCGAGCATGTTCCGGCAGGCTGCTCGTCCGGTCTCGATGGTGGCTTGTTCGACCGGTGTCGGGATGTAGCCGATGACGTCGCGTAGTGCCTGGGCGGCTGCGTAGCAGCGGGTCGCGTCGGCGGGGCTTTCGGCTGCGAGTGCGCACGAGGCGAGGGTTTCCAGTGTTTGGATCGCGCTGGGTCGCAGGGCGGCGTCGATCTGGCGGGTGAGCACCGACAGGAGGAGGTCTTCGGCGGCGTTCGGTTGGTCGCCAGCGCGCAGGATGTTGGCGCGTTCGTGATCGATGAGACATTCGAGGAACGTGCTGTGGAACGGAGCGGCAAGCGTGGTGGCTTCGTCGATGGCGCGGGTTGCCGATGTCAGATTGCCCTGGAGTCGATGGGCGTGCGCGGCGACGACGAGGGTCTGGGCGACCCATGTCGGCAGACCGGCGTCGCGGGACGTCTCGATGAACTCGGTGGTTAGTGCCAGTGCGGTCTCGGGGTCGCCTTGTCCGAGGGCGAGGCGACCGCGGGCATAGAGGGCTTCTGGCGCGGCGAGGTCGCTGCCGGTTGCGGAGGCGTGGGCGAGCACCTGATCGAGACGTCGGATGCCGCCGGTGAAGTCGCCGGTGTCAGCCTCGAGTCCCGCCAACCACGTTTGGGCGAACCCGCCGGTCGAAGGGTCGCCGACGAGCTCGCAGCAGCGCACGGAAGCGTCGAGAGCGATCCGGGCGTCAACGAAATCACCCCGGTCGCGGGCGAAGTAGCCGACCTCGGCGTGAAACCAGCCGAGGAAGAACTTGCTGTCCAGTCGCTCGGCGACCCGCCGCAGCTCGTCGAGCGGACCGACCGCCCCAGTGTCGTCGTGTTCGATGGCCTTGGTGACGGCGGTCATCTTCCATCCGTCGGCGACCGCCCACAGGTCACCGGTGCGTTGGGCGAGTTCGATGCTGCGCGCCAGGCTGGCCCGCGCGGGTGCTGGTTCGCTGGTCGATTGGAGCACGCCGACGGTGTTGAGGGTGCGGGCTGTGGCCCACTCGTCACCGATCGTCTCGGCCATCGCCAACGCTTCGGCTGACCGCCGCAGGGCGAGGTCCCAATCGTTGCCGTAGAACGCGATGTGTGCCGCTCCCCACAGCGCACGTGCGTTGATCGTCGAGGGTGTCAACGCTTGGTCGTCGAACCCGCGAGCGAACCACACCGCGCCGTAGGCGAGATGGCCGCGTAGCTCCCACAGCAGCGTCAGCGCGGTAGCCAGCCGCAGCAGCGCGTCGCGTTGCCCGTTCGACGCCGCCCATTCGAGCGCTGCATCGAGGTTGGCGTGTTCGATCTCCAGACGGGCCAGATGGGCCGGGCCATCGCCGAGTGCGAGTCGTGGCGCCAAGCCCTCGGCGAGATCGACGTACCAGTCGAGGTGACGACGACGCACGTCGACGAGCTCGCCGGAAGCGAGCAGCTGCCGGTGCAGGTACTCGCGAATCGTCTCGAGCATCCGGAACCGTGCCTCGCCTTGCAGGTGCATCACCTCGACCAGCGACTTGTCGACAAGCCGGGTGAGCAGGTCGAGCACCTGATACCGGTCGATCGCACCGCCCGCACCGATCTTCTCTGCCGTGTCCAGTGTGAACCCGTGCAGCACCGACAACCGTCGGGCCAGGGCGCGTTCGTCGTCGTCGAGCAGCTCGTAGCTCCACGCGACCGAGGCTTCCAGTGTGTGCTGACGCGCCACGACCGGCGTCCGTGCTGTCCCGCCGAGCAGACGGAATCGGTCCTGGAGGCCGCTGAGGATCGTCGCCGGTGCCATCATCCGGATGCGGGCCGCGGCGAGTTCGATCGCCAGCGGCATCCCGTCCAGACGCTCGACGATCTCGACGATCACGCGGGACTCGTCATCGACCGGGACGAAGCCAGGACGAACGTGACGGGCGCGATCGACGAACAGCTCGAGCGCGTCAGTGGCAGCGAGTGATCCGACGCGGACGGATACCTCACCTTCGACGCCGAGCGGTTCGCGGCTCGTCGCGACCACGTGGAGTCCGGGGATGGCTCGCAACAACGTGTCGACCAATGTCGCCGCGCCGTCGAGGAGGTGCTCGCAGTTGTCCAACAGCACCAGAGCATCGGTGTTCTGGAGCTGCTCGACGAGCGTGTCGACGAGGGGACGGCCATGCTCCTTGCGCAGCCCGAACACCCGGGCCACCGCGTAGGCGACCTCGTCGGATTGCGTCACCGCGCCGAGCTCGACGAGCCACACCCCGCCCGGGTGCTGCCCGATCCGCTGCGCGACCGCTTGCAACGCCAGCCGGGTCTTGCCGCACCCGCCCGCACCGATCAACGTGACCAGACGCTCAGCCGTCAACGCATCGACCAACATCTCCACCTCGTCGTCGCGCCCGACGAAACTCGTCAACCGGAACGGCACGTTGGTCGGGAACATGTCCAGCGACGTCAACGGCCCGAAGTCCGCCGGCAGATCGGGATGCACCAGCTGCCACACCCGCTCCGTACGTCCAAGGTCCTTGAGGCGGTGGGCGCCCAAGTCACGCAACGACGAGTCGGCGGGAAGCCGGTCGACGACCAGATCGCGAGTCGTGTCCGACAACAACACCTGCCCGCCATGGCCGATGGCCCGCAGACGCGCGCAGCGGATGACGGTCGGACCGAAGTAGTTGCCCGCGTCGCGCAATGCGACCTCGCCGGTGTGCACCGCCACACGAATTCGGACCTGTTGGCCTGTCGGCCATGGTTCGTCGACGAACGCGCGTTGCACATCGAGCGCAGCCGCGACTGCGTCGGACGCGTGGATGAACACCGCGACCACGCTGTCACCCTCACCCTGCTCAACAGGGCGAACTCCACCATGCAACACCACCGCCGCATCGAGCAACCGGTAGTGACGGGCGATCAGGCGCCCGGCATCGTCGGGCGCAGCCTCCCACAACCGCGTCGACCCTTCGACGTCGGTGAGCATGAACGTGACGACCCCCGTCGGCAGAGCTCGATCGTCAGCCGCAGCGGCCATCTCGATGACCTCGGAGGGATCGCGCCTGGAATCCATGGTTCGAGCCTCCCGACGCGACGACCCGGCTACATCTGCCGGATGGCATATCCCACTGATCGTACGACACCCTGCCCAAGCGCACCCCCCGCCGCCGCCCACCGAATATGCCACCTGGCAGATGTCCACGCTCCGCACGCCGCGCACCATCACCTTGCCGGTCGTCGCCGGTGCGACCACCAAGGAGCTCCCATGATCACCGATCGCCTCAATCCCGCCACCCTCTACGAGATCCCCGGCATCGCCCAAGTGACCGTCGCAACCGGCAGCCGACTGATCCACCTCTCCGGACAAGCCGCCTTCACCCCCGCCGGCGACGTGATCGGCACCACCCACCGCACCCAAACCGCACAGACACTGCGCAACCTCAACGCCGCCGTCGCATCAGCCGGAGCCAACCAAGCCGACATCGTGTCGATGACCATCTACGTCGTCAACTACAACAACGACGCACTCGACGCCATCTACACCGCCATCACCGACATCGCCGAAGAGACCGAGACCGAACCATCCGCCACCGCGGTCAGCCTCGTCGGCGTCACCTGCCTCTGGCACCCCGAACTGCTCATCGAGATCGCAGCGACCGCCATCGCCTGAACCACACGAGCACCCACGTCAACCATCCCCGCTCCCGAGAAGGCATGCCACCCACCTGCGGCACGACCCGATGGGTCGCGACACCTACGTGCAGGGCCAGTTCCGGTTCCACGATGGTGGTGTGCCCTACGCCAGTGACAACTTCGCCTGGGTCCCGACGGTGGCTACGGGATCATCATGTTCGCCGGCCGGCGGGCTTCGCGATCACATCGGTGAAGGCATCGATCGCCGGGCAGGTGGGCCCGGAGCAGGCCGCAGCCGGCGCCGAGTTGGGCATCGACATGCAGGATCCGTGCCCCTGTGTGGCCTGGCGACGGCGATTTCCGGCTGGGGCGCGGTCTCAGTGCGACCGACCGCAGTGGAGCTTGCCGGTGAGGTGTCCCGTCTCCGTGCCGTCCGCGTTGTAGGTCCCAGTGACGGTGCCTTGGCCGGTGACATCGGCGAGTCCGCCAGTGCCGAGTCCTTGGACGACCTGCTGCTGGTATCGCAGTTCCCCTGTGGCGCTGATCGTGCCTGAGCTCCTCGACGTCATCGTCCCGGTTGCGCAACCCGCGACGTTCCCAGTGAACGTCTCCATCGCGACGAAGTACACCACCCCGGCAGGCGAGACTGTGAACGCAGTCTGGTAGGTGGACGTGCCCTGCAGCGTGCCGGTGTAGGTCGCGCCGCCGAACGAGGTCCCGCGGCAGACACCGACGGCCGGAACCGGGTTGGTTGCGCTGCACGGTTCGGCGAAGGTCACGACGTCGGGTGGTGCCTGGAACTCGGCACTCACGGCAACTCTCCTGTTCGCTGGCGATCCGCCCGTCGGCGAAGCGGCAGCGCTGGCGAGTGGCCCGCCTGCGCCGATGACGGCCGTTGCGGCGGCGCCGATCGCGATCGTGGTGACGAGTCGCCTGAGGTGTGGTGCGTGCATGAGTGTCCTCCTGATTGGTGGTGGATGCGATGCTCTGCTTGATTGGTGTGAGAGCAGTCGCGAACTGGTCGCGGTTGGGTCGCGGCTCGCCGCTGTGGTTGAACGGGCTGCCCGCAACTTGAGTTGGTGGAATCTCGCGTGTTCGGTCCGGTCGACTTGGTTGGCACGCTGTTGGGGCCGAAGGAACGAGTGTTGGTGTGCCGACTGATGATCCGGTTCGGCTCAGCCTCGATCTACTGATCCGGGCTTGACGGTGGTGGGCTGATGAGGTTGCGGGTGGGCTCGGCGTGCCTCGGTGGTGGTGGCGGGGGCGTTGTGGAGCGGGTGTCGTGCGGTTTCGCGTTGTCAGCTTCGGCGGGCGTGCGGCGCACCTGGCTGCGCGGGTCGTCAGCCGGTCAACCGGGTCAGGGCGCGCTGCGAGCGGTGAACACGTGCGCCCATAGCCACCTGGTTGGGAGGCTGAGCGTTGGACGTCCGACGCGGTTCACGATCCGGCCCGGAAGGCGAGGAGCCGGGCGGCGCGGATGATGCGGGCAACGATCAGTCGGTCGTCGATACCGACTGCGCCGAGCAATGTGGTCCAGCGGATCAGGTTGTCCGCGCGAACGGCGCATTGCAGCCAGGCCGAGTTGGCGTGGAAGTCTCCGGACGGGACATCCGCGAGCCCGGCGCCTTGTTTGAGGTCGCGGATCGCGAGATCGACGACGGCGTGGTGGTGGCGGTGGAACTTGTCCACCTCGACGGCAGGACCGGCCGGCTCCGTGAGGAACGCGTGGTGCCGCCAGTCCGGCCACAGTCGTTGTTGCCGGTGCCGGTAAGCCGGGTGCGACGAACGACCAACCGTCGGGTCACAGCGTTCTTGCCTTTGCCGGTGGTCTACGCGCATTCGGCGACCTGGGCTCTGACGTCGGGGGTGTACTCGATCTCGGTCCAGGCGCTCTCGTCGATGGAGCAGATGGCGCCAGCGATGCCTTTCATCCGGCACCGCACGGCCGTCGTGTAGCGCACGTCCAACCGGTTCCACACGACGATGGTGTCGTTGGACCAGAACTTGCAATCAAACCTGACGGTCAACTGTCCGGACGCGTGACGGCGTCCCGCGACCGGGATCTTGTTGTCGACGGCGCATCGCGCGGCAACGGTGAACATGTCGGGCGGGGATTCGTCGTGGGCCTCGACAGGGATCTTGGTCGTGCGGTGCCCGGCGGCCACCATCGCTCCTGCGACGAACGCGGTCAGCCCGATCGCCGTGACGAGGAGCTGCGGCGGTTGATCTTTGTGACCATGATCGGTCCTTTGTGGTTGTGTGTCGTGATCATCCGCGTCGTCGCAGGTGATCCGGTCGCGCTCTGGTCGCGCGCGGTGTTCGAGGCCGGGTCTGGCGCGCCGTAGGTTGCTCGCTGATGTTGCGCGTGCTGGGCTCGGTCGAGTTCGACGGCGTGGTGCTTGGGCCGACGGCGCGGGCGTTGGTGTGTCGCTTGGTCGTCGCGTCGGGCCGCCCGGTCGAAGGGTCCGCGTTGATCGGCGCGTTGTGGGGCGACGACCCGCCTCGTACTGCGCGCAAGACGTTGCAGGGTCACGTGCTGCGACTGCGCAAGGCGTTGGCGGCCACGTCTGGCCATGGGGAAAGCGTGGCGATCGGGTTCGGTCCGGGTGGTTACGTGCTCGTCGCGTCGGATCCGATGGTCGTCGACCTGGCCAAGTTCGAGGTGCTGCTGGCTGCCGCGGACCGCGCCCGGGCCGAGGGCGATGCCGAGGCAGCCGTGACGAACCTGCGCCGGGCGCTCGGGTTGTGGCGTGGTGCGCCGTTCGGTGAGTTCGCCGACCGTGAGTGGGCGACGATCGAGCGGCGCCGGTTGGAGGAGCGTCGTGCGGCCGGGTGGGAGGACCTGATCGACGCCGAGTTGGCACGCGGCCGTCATCACGCGGTGATCGCCGAACTGGAACCGATCGTGGCTGCGGAGCCGTTCCGCGAGCGCGCCTGGGAACAGCTCGCACTGGCGTTGTACCGCTGTAGCCGGCAAGCCGATGCGCTGCGGGCCATTCAGCGCGCCCGAACCGCGTTGACGCGCGAACTCGGCGTGGAGCCTGGGCCAGGGCTCAAGCAGCTGGAGCGAAGGATCCTCGACCAGGATGGATCCCTAGTGCTCGAGGACGGCGAGCCGGAGGCTGCCACAGCTGGCTCACCAACCTTCGCACCGTTCCCGGCCGCGGACGTGTCCGATGCCCGCCGCTCGCCGAACGGGCTCGCCGAGGCCTCCGTGGCATCTGCTGCGCCCGAGCGGGCGCTGCCGACCTCGCTTGCCGTGCACGTCGCCGACCTGTGGGTGGGTCGTTCGGCGCCGTCAGAGGTCCTCGGCGCCGCGTGGCAGGCGACGTTGTCTGGTCGGTTCACGACAGTGCTGATCGCCGGTGAGCCCGGTGTAGGAAAGACAGCGCTTGCTGCACGGTTCGCGTCCGAGGCGGCGCGAACCGGCGCGCTGGTGCTCCACGGGCACAGCGTGGAGGACGCCCCGGTCCCGTACGGCGCATTCGCCGAGGTGCTGGATCAGCTCGTCGTGTCGGCCAGCGAGCAGATGTTGGCCGACCACGTCCGTGATCACAGCAGTCAGATCTGCGGCATCGTCCCCGCTCTGGCGCGGCGGCTGCCCGGTCTTCCGCCGATGTCGCCGACGACCCCTGATGCGGATCGCGGCCGTCTCGCTGCTGCGATCAGCGGGATCTTGCAGGCCGCTGCTGGTGGTCGGCCGATGGTGATCGTGTTCGACGATCTGCATTGGGCCGACGCCGGAACAGTCGGGCTGGTGCGCGACCTCGTGCACCGTGCACTTGGCGTCCCGCTGCTGCTGGTCGGTACATACCGCACCACCGATGTCCGACGCGAGCAGCCCGCTGCACAGCTCTTCGCCGATCTACGCCGAGAGCCGGGGATTATCCGGATCCCGCTCGGCGGCCTGGCCGCGGTGGACGTCGCTGAACTGATGCGCATGGTCACCGGTCGGCCCCTCGACGTCCGGTCCGAGCAGTTCGCCGAGCAGCTGCACCGCGACACGGCAGGCAATCCGTTCTTCATCATCGAGGTGATCAGGCACCTGATCGAATCCGGGGCGTTCGACACGAACGCCGACGACTGGGTGCTGCGCTCCGGGACGCCCGCCATCCCCGAAGGGATCCGCGACGTCGTCGGTCGCCGTCTGGAACGGTTGGCGCCGGGCACCACAGAGATCCTCCGCTTCGCCGCGGTGATCGGGCCGCTGTTCCACCTCGAGGTGCTCGCAGACGTCGCCGACGATCCTCAGGAGAGTGTGCTGACGTTCCTCGAGGCGGCCCGGGTTGCCGACCTCGTCGCCGAGGTGCCCGGAGAGGTCGATGGTTGGCGGTTCACCCATGAGCTCGTTCGCCGAACCGTGCTCGACCAGCTCAGCGTGAGCCGGCGCACCCGGATCCACCGCACCATCGGCACCGTGCTCGAACGACGCCGTCCACACGAGCTCACCGCCTTGGCCCACCATTTCACCGCGTCGTCCGGGCTCGGCGACGTCGAGCGCAGTCTCCGGTACACGTACACCGCCGCGGACGAGGCCGCACTGAACGGCGCCCACCGCGACGCCGCCACGATGCTCGAACGCGCCCTCTATGCGGCCAAGACCGCCAACAACATCGACGCGACACGTCACATCGAACTGCTCACCCGGATCGGCTCGGAGATCGCCAAAGCCGGTGACCCAGCCGGAGCCCAGAACGTTCTCGATCGAGCAGCAGCTTTGGCGCGAGACATCGGTGCCGCGGAGCTGTTCGCCCGCACGGTCCTCGCCACGACCAGCTACGGATGGTCGTACGGCGCTGGTCACCGCGAGCTGATCGCAGAAGCGCTCGCCGGCGAGCCCCTGGAGATGACGACCCGCGCCCGGCTGCTCGCAGCCCGCGCCCGCCGCGAGGCCTACATCGACGAGCCGATCGACCGCAAACACCGTCACGCTTCCGAGGCGATCGCCGCCGCGCGGACCGTCGGCGACCCGCTCACGCTCGGGGCGGCCCTGATCGCCACCTTGTACGTCGGTTTCGGCCCGGACGACAACGCTGCTCGGCAACACGCCGTGACCGAGCTCATCGTTGCCGCGCAAGCAGTACACAGACCGGACTGGGAAGCAGTGGGATGGGGGTTCCAGACCGATTGCCACCTGCTGCTCGGCAACCACGACGCGGCCACCACTGCGCACGAACACCTGCGCCGAGTCGCCCGGGTCAGTCGCGACCCGTTCGCCGCACTCACCACGAGCCAGGTCGACGCCAGACGGGCCTGCCTCGACGGTGACTTCGCCGCCCTCGAACGTCTGGCTAGCGACCAGTTCGATCTCGGCGCATGGATCGGGATGAGCAAGCTCGCCATGCAGGCGAATTCGGCCTGCATGCTCCTGCCACTGTGCAACTGGCAGCGCCGCTTCGACGAGATCGAGAAGATGCTGCTCGTCATGTCCGACAACGGCGAATTCCGCCAACTCCGGTCGCTATGGGCCGCCAGCCTGCGAGCGCGCCAAGGCCGGCTCGACGAAGCCGAGACTGCACTCGGCAGCGGCGTACCGACCATCGAGCTCGGCCACATGTGGGGCTGGTCCGTCGACGAGGCCACGACAGCCATCGTCCACCTCGACGACCAGTTGCGCGCCGATGCGCTCCTCGAGCAGCTGCAGCCATACCGCCACCTCGACTGCATCTTCGACTGGTTGCAGCACCGCGGCGCCGTCACCCACCACATCGGTCGGCTCCTCGTCGTCTGCGGACGCTACGCAGAAGCGGTCGACGCGCTCACCCACGCCATCGACCGCTACCAACGCCTCCACTCCCCACCGTGGCTCGTCGTCGCCGGACACGACCTGGCACGAGCCCTTCGTGGTCGCGCCCAGCCAGGCGACCACCACCGCGCAGCTCGCCACGACGCGTCGTTGATCTCCCAAGCTGCCCGTCTGGGGATGCCGATCGACTGAAGGACGTCCGGCATGGGCTCCTTACAATCGCGACCGCTTCCAACGACGAACGTCGAGCAGACCAGCCCTGCCAGGGGCGGTGGCCGACCCACCGTGCGACAGCGTGCCCGCCGTCCCATCTCGCGTTGTCCCACAGCGGCGCGGAGGTGCCCTCCAAAGCCGGCTTGGGCGCACAGAACGACGAGGCCCTCGCCGGGGGACTGTCTCGCTAACGGTGGGTTCGGCGTTGTTGTCAGTAGGTGTCGGCCGCTGGGAAGCGGTCGGCGAATGTGATCGAGAACGCGTTGAGGGCTGGCTTCCAGCGCATTGCCCATCGTTGCCGACCCTGGCCGGTGGGGTCCAGGGATCTGGTCACGAGGTAGAGGCACTTCAGAGCGGCCTGCTCCGATGGGAAGTGTCCTCTCGCTTTGATCGCCCTTCGGTAGCGGGCGTTCAGCGACTCGATCGCGTTGGTCGAGCACAGCACCCGTCTGATCTCGAGGTCGTAGTCGAGGAACGGGATGAACTCGGCCCACGCGTTGTCCCACAGTCTGACGATCGCCGGGTAACGCTCACCCCAGGTCTCGGCGAGCTGATCGAACGCCGCTGTCGCGGCGGTGGCGTTGACGGCGGTGTAGATCGGGCGGACGTCACGCTTGAGTGCGTCCCAGTCCCGCCGGGAACTGAGCCGGAACGTGTTGCGGATGAGGTGGATGATGCAGGTCTGCACGATCGTGGACGGCCACACGTTCCCGACAACCTCGGGCAGACCTTTGAGGCCGTCGCAGACGACGAAGAACACGTCACGCACACCACGGTTGCGGAGATCGGTGAGCACGCTCATCCAGAACTTGGCGCCCTCACCACCGGTGCCAGCCCACAGCCCGAGGATGTCGCGCTCACCATCGAGGCTGACCCCGATGGCTGCGTAGATGGGCCGGTTGGCGACCTGACCGTCGCGGACCTTGACCACGATCGCGTCGATGAAGATCGCCGCGTAGACCGCGTCGAGCGGGCGCACCGTCCACTCGACCATCTCCTCGAGCACCCGATCCGTGATCCGTGACACCGTCTCCTTCGAGACCGACGCTTGATAGATCTCCTCGAAGTGCGCCGAGATCTCACCCGTCGTGAGGCCCTTCGCGTAGAGCGACAACACGATCTCGTCGACCCCCGACAGGCGACGTTGCCGCTTGCGGACGATCTGCGGCTCGAACGACCCGTCCCGATCCCGGGGCACATCGATCTCGACATGCCCCGACGCTTCAGTCAGCACCGTCTTGGAACGGGTCCCGTTGCGAACGTTCCCACCCGCCGCCGGAGCCCGACGCTCATGGCCGAGGTGCTCGGTGAGCTCCTCATCCAACGCCGCCTCCAACACCGTCTTGGTCAGCTGCTTCAACAGGCCACCCGGGCCGATCAACGAGAGACCTTGCTCTTTCGCCTGGCGGACCAGCTCACGGGCTGCCGCCAGCTCCGCTGACTCCTCGGGCGGTTCCTTCTTCGTGGCCACGGTGTCCAGTGTTGCGGTCATCACCGCTCCCTTCCCGCCCACCTCACAGCGGACGTGTCAGGCCGAACACACCGTTAGATCCACAAACCCGTTGGGCCGTGCTGCCATCCGTCCAGGAGGGATAGGCGACTCGTCTGCTGGTCACTGACGCCGACCCGGAGCGGGCCGATAGGGGTCGTTTGGCGTAGCGACCTCAACCCGGCGATCTCGGACGTCTCGCCGTCGCGTCAGGTGTCGTTGCTCTCGGAAGCGTCTTGTGGGGCAGGGTCGTACGGCTTGACGTCGAATCGGTCGCCGGTCCAGGTCATGACGTCGACGAAGACGGCGCGGCCGCGTCGGTGAGGTAGGTGTCCGTGGTGCACGAGGAGGGTTTGTGCGCCGTCGGGGGCGGCGGTGAGGCAGACGTGTCCGGGACCGATCACGTCGTTGCCGGTGATCAGGAGGGGGTTGTCGGCGTGCTTGATCCACGGTCCGGCCGGGTGGTCGGCGGTGGCGAGTCCGACGGCGTAGGTGCGGTCGCCGTAGAAGCCGCCGCTGTAGAGCATGCGGTAGTGGCCGTCGTGGCGTGTGACGGCCGGGGCTTCGTTCCAGTACCAGCTGCCGTGTCGGTTGCCCTCCCAGCGGCGGTCGGGAGCGAGCACGACGGTCGGGTCACCGGCGACGCGGGTGGGGTCGAGGAGCCGGTCCACGGCGATGCCGCACCCGATGGTTCCGTCGCGGTAGCGGGTGTCGTGGTTGCGGGCGCTGTAGAACAGCCACCAGGTGCCGTCGACGTCGCGGAACGGGTGGGCGTCGATCGACCATACGGTGACGAGCGGTTCGGGATCCCAGACGAAGGGTCCGAGGGGGTGGGTGGCGCGGGCGATGCCGACGTGGCGAGCGTTGTCATCCGGGGCGCCGTCGTGGCGGCGGCTGGTGGCGGCGACGTACATGTAGAAGGTGCCGTCGCGGTGCACCACTTCGGGCGCCCAGTAGTCGCAGGCGGCCCACGGCGGTGCGTCGATGTTGTCGAGGGCGACGCCGCGGGCGCTCCAGGTTCGAAGGTCGACGGACTCGTACACGGGCACGCCGGAACCACCGGTGTGGTACAGGTACCAGCGATCGTCGTGACGCAGCACGAACGGGTCGCCGTGGTCAACGCCGTCGAGGGCGAGCACCGGTCCGCCGGCCGCTCGGCGACGGACGCCACGGCCCGAGCCGGCCACGTGTGCATCCCGATGGCGACCGAACCAGCGTCGCATCAGCCGGTGCGCCGAAGCGCCGAGATGCGGCGCACGGCTTGCAGGACGGAGGACACCTCGAGTCAGACCCTACGACGAGAACCGCGTTCACAGCAGCTTGGGACTGCGCACCTTCTCGGACAGGCTCACCGAGCACGACCCGTGCAGAGGCTGCGCGTGTGGGTCGTGGTGCGGGCCCTGCTGCCCACTAGGAAGGTCCTTTACCGGGCGCTGCCGCAGCCAGATTTGCGTTCGACGGTTGACCTGCGGCTCGTACCTACAAGCACCAAGTGGCGGCGAGGCGCGGATCCCGATCCGGGATGTCATCCGGCGTTCCAGGATGCACGGCCGAAGAGATGCTCGTCTATTAGTCGGACCCTGCGTGCATGGCGTTCAAGCGTGGCCGCCGGGCCAAGGCTGTGCCCAAGGGTTCGGCTTCTGACGTCCCGAGTCACGCGGTCGTCGGAGTCGTTTGACCTTCGCTCGCTCGAGCAGATCGCCGATCACCTGCCCACGGGTCAGATTCCGCTCGGAGCGAAGCTCGTCCAGTCGCTGGACTTGCTCGTCAGTGAGGTCGATCGTGATAGTTCGCTTCGTGGTGTTCGCGGGCGTGCCGCTCATGCGAGAAGAGTACGGTCGTCCAGCGAGCTTGGCCAGCGGTTTGAGGGCAGTCCCGCAGTAGCGGACGCGATTGTCCGCGATACTCGGCGTCGTTTCCGGATGCTCGTCGGCAGCTCCCGACCGGGCGGCATGCGCTGCGATCGCGGAATCGGTTCGTGGTCCGACGACGGCTGTGGGACGCGGAAAGAATGTGCCCTCATGGCGGGCATGCGGTCTACGAAACGGCGACGGGACTCAATCCCGCGCTCGCGAACGTGGTCAGAGCGTGGAGCGACGCCGGGCACTGGGCGACTGCAGTGGACGGCCAAGGGATGAAGGCCGACACCACCTACTACGTTCCTTCGGAGACACGGTGAGGCCCCAAGCCGACATCGAGGGGTGCACCGTTCCTGTGAGGCCAGCGTTCGCAGAATGGCGTGATGTCTTGATCTATAGGGATCCGGCATAGATGGACCCGAACCAGCGCATGCTCACGGCAGCAGCAGCCCGCGTCCTGTATCCCGTTGCGTACCGGGGCCCATGACCAGTCCCGCACGGCCAAGAGGAATCCTGGCGAGGCATCGTTCGTCGCTGCCTTCCCACGTGACGACGTCGACCAGATACCGCCGTGTCCGCTCGCTCGCACGTTACGAGGGCGTCGTCGCGGACCTCTCGTAGCAACCGGAGTGTGACAGCTGTCGGCGGCCGGCGGGGCCCGACGGCTGGTCCGACTTCGTCGGTGCAAGGCTCGCCGACGCGATCGCGTTCGGCCTCCCCGGGGTCAGCGTTCCTGGGTGTCGGAGAGGGTGGCGGGTATGTCGCGTCGAGTGTGGAGGATTCGCCAGACGTCGATGTGCGCCGGGTGCTCGACGAAGAAGATGAGGTACGGAAAGCGGGTCACCGGCCAGGACCGCAGATCCGGCACCTCGAGCTCGTAGGCAAAGCGCAGCGATCCACTGTGCGGGCTTCTGCCAATGCTGCCTGTGGCTCGTTCAACTGCGCTCACGAAGCGTTGCGCGACCTCGGGGCCGGCTTCTGTGAGGTCGTAGTCAAGTGCAGCGTCGACGTCGTCGGCAGCGGCCCGTCGCAGCCGGACCGGCTTGCTCACCGGGCTCAGTCGCTCGAGGAGATGCGGGTGCGGAGCTGTTGGAAGTAGGCGTCGTCGGCGATCGGACCGCGATCGGATTCGGCACCCACCGTGAGCAGACCGCGCAGTCGGTGACGGTCCTGGTCGCGTCGGATGAGCTCGCGCACGTACTCGCTGGTCGATCCGTAGCGGCCGCCGTCAACTTGTTCGTCGACGTAGCTGCGGAGCTCGTCCGGGAGCGACACGTTCATTGTCGTCACCCCGGTGAACGTACCAGGGGTTTGGCAATCTTTGCCATCTGAAGTTCACGGGCGGCGACCGTCCGCCGTCGGCTCGACTGCTCGGAGGCAGCGTTCGAGGGCGGCGTCGAGCGGGTCGATCACGACGCTCACGCCCTCCACCCCGTGCAACAGATCACTCAACCAGGAGTATCCCGTGGCCCCAAGCGCGATCGTCGCAGCGGCCCGTGCCCGCGCGATCAGTTCGCCGGTCGCTGCCGCCCGCAACTCCTCGCCGGTGAACAACCGAAGCGGACGCGGTGCGGTCGCCGCCGCATCAGGAGTGCCTCGCCTGCGCCAACGACCGTGATGCTCACCGCCGGCCGGACCGCGTCGACGCCTGGGTCGTCGACGGAGTCGATGATGACGGCATCGACGCCTTCGGCGGCCGCGGCGACCACCGTCCGCACCACGTGTGGCGCAGCCTCGAGCACATCCGGATGGCTCCGGATGGCCCGCAGCCCCGCACCCGTGCAGCGATAGAGCACCTCGACACCACCACGGCGCAGTCGCGCGAGATCCGCCTCCACCCCGACGGCGACATCGACCCACGGTGCGCTCGTCGGACCGACTACCAGCACGTGGCGAGTTGCTCAATCAGTACCGAGACGAAGGCTTCGATGTTCTCCGGCTGTGGACCGTGGCGGGTTGCGCAGTACCAGGTGCGCGCTTGGGGTGTCGCGCCGACTTGCACGCTGGCGAGGTCGTGGGTCTTCAGGTACGGCTCCACGATCCACGACGGCAGGATCGTCACGACGTCGCCGCCGGACGCGACCATCTCGATCAGGAGGTCGGCGGTGAGCGGCAGCGTCGTCAGCCGCTCGGGGCTGGGCGCCGATCGGGATGGGGAGCGGCACGGGCGGGACGCGGTTCTGGTCGTAGCTCTCGAACAGCACCAGGTGGACATCGTCGAAGTCGGCTGCACCGACATGGGTCCGGCGGGCCCACGGGTGTCCTGCTGGCGACGACCGCACGGAGCTCGTCGTCGAAGAGACGTTGCAGGCGCACGCGATCGGCCTGCCGGTCGAGCTTGGTGACGAGCGCGACGTCGATCCGTGCGTCGAGGAGCGCCGAGATGATCTCGTCGTCGGGCACGGTCTCGATGCGCACCTCCGCGCCCGGTTCGCGCTCGCGCAGCACGCGCAGCACCTCCGGCAGCCACTGGTAGGTGGTGGCGCACTGGGTCGTCACGCGTACCGGTTGGCGACGGCCGTCGATGATCTCGCGCACGTCGCCCTGCGCGGCGCGCAGCTCGCCCAGGGCGATGTGGGCGGCCCGCAGCATCCGGTCACCCGCCGGCGTTGGCGACGAGGCGGCGACCGCGGCGATCGAACAGCGGGGTCGCCATGCGTTCCTCGAGTCGGATCAGGCGTTGGCTCAGCGCGGGCTGGCTCACATACAGGTGCCGGGCGGCGGCCGTCAGCGTCTCGTGGCGGGCGAGCGCGTCGAGCAGCTCGAGGTCGCGTACGTCCACATCCATAACGTGACGTTACAGGATGCATCAAGGATCGGTCGTAGACCTATGGGTCGAGGTTCCGTACCGTGGCCGACGTCCCGAGCAAACCCCCGGAGGAGCCCGTCATGACCACCGTCGCGATCATCTACCACAGCGGATTCGGCCACACCCGAGTGCAGGCCGAGGCCGTCCGGGATGGTGCTGTGTCGATCCCCGACACGACCGTCCACCTCGTTCCCGTCGAGGAACACGAGCAGCGCTGGAGCGAGCTCGACGACGCCGACGCCATCGTCTTCGGCGCACCGACCTACATGGCCGGCGCATCCGCACCGTTCAAGGCCTTCCTCGACGCCACCTCCGGGCGCTGGAGCGAGCAGCGATGGAAGAACAAGCTGGCCGCCGGGTTCACCAACTCCGCCGGCATGAACGGCGACAAGCTCGCCACGCTGCAACAGTTCGCGCTGTTCGCGATGCAGCACAGCATGATCTGGGTCGGGCTCGGACTTCTTCCCGGCAACCACACCGCGGCCGGCTCGCCTGATGACCTCAACCGTCTGGCCGGGTTCCTCGGCGCGATGGCGCAGTCCAACGCCGACCAAGGCCCCGAGGTGGTCCCGCCGCTCGCCGACCGTCGCACCGCCGAGCACTTGGGCCGGCGAGTCGCCGAGGCAGCCGCCCGCTGGCACCACTCGCACGACGCCCTCGCCGGGGCGATCGCATGAACGTCGCCCTCGAATCCGCCGATCGAGCCGCGGTCGAGTCCGTCGTGGCCACGCTGCAGGTGTACTTCGACGGGCTGCACCACAGCGACACCGAACGGCTCGCCCGAGCGTTCCACCCGCCAGGCCATCTACGCGTCGGCGACGGGCGGCGTCCTCGTGCACATGACGATGGGCGAGTACTTGCCGATGGTCGATGCCCGCCCGTCCCCCGCGTCGCGAGGCGAGCCGCGTACCGACCGTGTGCTGTCGATCGACTTCGCCGGTCCCGTGACGGCCCTCGCCCGCGTCGAGTGCTCCATCGGGCCGAAGCACTTCACCGACCTGCTCACCCTGGTCCACGTCGAGGGTCGGTGGCAGATCATCGCCAAGGTCTTCCACTTCGACCTCGAAGCCAAGGAGCGCTGACATGCCGTACGTCAACATCAAGATCACCAACGAAGGTGCCAGCAGCAGCCAGAAGGCCGCGCTGATCAGCGGTGTCACCGAGTTGCTCGTCGGCATGCTCGGCAAGGACCCCGCCGCCACGTTCGTCGTCATCGACGAAGTCGAGACCGAGGATTGGGGCATCGGCGGGCTCCCCGTCGAGGAGTACCTCAGGCAACGTCGATGACGGACATGACCGAGCCGACCCGCCGGCAGCTCGACCTGTTGCGGATCGAGGTGCCGATCGTGAACGCCGTGATGGCCCGCATCGCAGGTGGCGCGTTGGCGGGCGCGGTGCCCACCGCTACGCCGGCCTCGTCCACGGGCTGGCGGCGCGGACGCTCGTCGACCAGCAGATCGCGGAGAACATCACCCAGAAGGTGTTCGTGTTCCTGAGGGAGCATCCGGAGCGCATCGAGCCTGGGCGCGGGACGACGGCCTTTCGGGCCGGCACCGGTCGGTGCATGACGATCCCGACGCCGTCTTGGCCCACCTGTCCGAGGCACGCGACCGCGACCTCTACGTGATGCGGCCCCGAGCGCCTGCCGATCTCCACCGCCGGCCGGTAGCCGGAAACCGACCACCTTCCCAAACACCCCATGAGAGCGACCCATGAACACCACCCACAGCACCCGACCCGCCGGCGCACCCGCCTACTTCCTCGGCCGGCCGGCCACCGTCTGGCAGATCGCCCTGCGACGTTCGCCCCAGCGAGCTGAGCGCGCCATGACCATCATCAAACCGATCTCGATCCACACGTCGTCGACATGATCACCGCAGCACAGATCGCGCTCGTCCAGTCCTCGTTCGGCGAGGTCCTGCCGATCGCCGACACGGCCGGGCTTCTTTTTACGATCGGGTCTTCACGCTGGCGCCGGGTACTCGTTCGATGTTCGACGTCGACATCGGCCTCCAGGCGACACGCACGATGGCGGCGGTCAAGACGGCCGTCGACGGACTCGGAGACCTGGACGCCGTCAACCCGTTCCTCGTCAGGCTGGGCGCGCGCCACGTGCGCTACGGCGTTCGAACAGAGCATTTCGATGTCGTCGGCACAGCCCTGCTCTGGACGCTCGAGCAGGGCCTCGGCGAGCGGTTCACACCGGCGGTCCGCGATGCGTGGATCGCCGCCTGGGAGGTGATCGCAGACGCCATGCGAACGGGCATGAGACGAGCCGAAGCCGAACTCGCAACCAGCCGGCGTGACCCCGCAGGTCGCCAGGCTCCGCCGGAAGACGAAGTCGACAGGACCGAGGGATGACGAGCTGCGGCCCGACCCGCATGGTCCCCCTCCGCAGAACTGTACGTCAAAGCGAGACCCGGCGCCGGAGCCCGCCAACAACACTGACCCGACCGCAACGTCCGCTTCCCCGACCGAGCGCTTCCTCGACCGCACCGGCCAGATCGCTGAAGCAGGTCGCTCATGCGCGCTGCGCCGGGCTGGCGCACCGTCCGCGCGCAAACAACGGCAAGGAATCGATCACGACACATCCGGGACCGGCGGCTGCCGGTCAATCCGGTTGGATCGGCAAGGCTTGGAGTCTGTGGTTGGCGTCCTCACCCAGCGGCTTGAGGTGCGCCCACCCCTACCGGGGGATCGTCAGCGCCTCGTGGCGCTCTTCCAGGATCCGGCGTTCATGGTGTTCGCTGATGGCGGCGCCCTCGACGAGGTGGAAGCCGGCGCTCGATTCGACCGGATGCTGCACCGGGCCGAGTTGTCGCAGATCAGCAAACGGCCGGTCGTCGAGCGCTCGACTGGGATGATCGTCGGTTACATCGGCGCCGACGTGCTGGACGTCGATGGGGTCGTCGAGGCGGAGTTCGGTTACCGCCTGGTCCCCGACGTGCGCGGCCGCGGCTATGCGAGCGAAGCTGGCCGGGCGCTCCTCGCTCACACCAGGCCCGAGCGGTTGATCGTGGTCATCCATGTAGACAACGCAGCGTCGATTCGGACGTCGGAGAAGCTCGGCTTCCGCTGGTGGAAGTGGGGTCACGTCGCCGGTGAACGCCGCTACATCGGCCTCCTCGAGGTACCAACGATCGCTGGGACTGATGGGAGCGTCGACCGGCACTCCAGCCCCCAGCGCAGGTAGCGATGCGTCGGCAGCAGCAGCGGTGCTGAGCCGCGCTCCCAGTCGTCGGGTCCCAAGCGATTACCCGTGGGACCCGACGACTGCGATGAGCTCGCAGGGTGGGGTCAGCCCGTGGTCGTCTCGACACGAGCGGCGTACCCACGAAACGGGGTCACCCTGTCGAAAGGGTGTCCGAGAACGACACCGCACATCGACACCGGGCGAATCATCGAACGCCGGGCTGAGGCCACTCGAGGCCCCTGGAACCTTCATGGGACGGTTCGCCAAAGGGTGTTGCGGAGGCCGTCGGCGGCGCTCTGCGAGCCCGCTGCGCCGTTTCGTGATCGTTCGGCCGGTCCGGCCAGGTGACTTGACTTGTGAGCGCATCGGCCGAGGAGCGAGATCGAGCCGCACGGCACAGCACCACCGAGACCGCCGGAGGAGTCGATGCCTTTGCCAGCAAAGCCCACCTCCTCGATGTCGCCAAGCGGCTCGAGGTTCGAGGCCGCTCGACAATGACCAAAGCAGAACTGGTCGAGGCGATCGACAAGGCCAACCGACGCCTCCGCGGCAGCGCTCCGTGGCAAGAACCGTCGATCTTGACCGCACCTGACATAACGGGGCGACAGACGCGGATCTGCCGTTCGGAGCGGGAGTGGGCGGATCGCTGGGCGGCGTTCGGTGCTGACCTTCGGCGCGCCGGTGGCCCGCACCGCCGATTCGTGATGCTGACCTATCGCGCGGTGCGGCGCTCGCAATCTCAACGAGGGTCGCCAGCCGGTCGAGCGGTGCCACCCAACCAGGCGGCGAGCGGCGCCGGGGCGTCCGATCAGACAGCTCTGTCAAAGAAGGCCAGACGCGAAGCTGGCAGCTTCGGCGGGGGGCGTTGGCGCACCAGAATCGTCGACGATGACCGGCCACAGTGTCGAGAAGTGGACGCTCGGCGACGCTGCGCACGCGGATCTCGGCTGAGGCGAAGTCGGAACGGGATTGGGGCCTTGGCCGGCCTGGCGCAGGTCTGCACCGGTCCGCCCGTGCGTGCGATCGTCACGGGTTGATCACGAGGTCTCCATGCCCGGCCGGCGATTCGCTGTCAGGGTCAGCACGTGGGAATGCCGTTGAACATCGCTCTATTGGGCGGGTTCACGGTGAGCGTCGAGGGCGCCGTGGCCCCGCCGCGGTGGCGGCTGAACAAGGCGAAGACGATCGTCAAGCTGTTGGCGCTTGCGCCAGGCCATCGGGTCCATCGCGATGTCCTGATCGATCGGCTGTGGCCCGAGGCCGACTCGGTGGTCGGGGTGAACAACTTTCATCAGGCGTTGCACGCGGCGCGAAGGGTTGTCGGCGCCGAGAACATCGTGGTCCGTGACGAGGTGGTCGTTCTCGGTGGGGAGGGCGGGGTGTCAGTCGACGTCGATGAGTTCGACGTCGCGGTCGCAAGGGCTGCGTCGACCGGTGCGTCCGAGGACATTCGTGAGGCGCTCGGGCTGTGGTCTGGCGACTTGTTGCCGGAGGATCTCTATGAGGATTGGGCGGCGGCGCATCGAGACCGTCTGAGCGCGGCCCGGAGTTGGCTGCTGCTGCAGCTCGCACGTGGCCTGACAGCGGAGGGATCACCTGAGCGAGCTGTTGCCTTGCTGGAGCCGCTGTCGGTGGAGCGGCCACTTGACGAAGACGTGCACTGCTCGTTGCTCGTTGCGCTGGCCGCCGCCGGACGGCGCCGGGACGCAGCCGCCACCTTCGAGCGCTTCCGGGACGGGCTCGCCGAGTCGTGCGGGGTCGCCCCTGCGCCCGAGACGGCCGCCGCCTTCCGCCGGCTGTTCGTCGGCGGCACCCCCGATCCGAGCACGGTGGCGCACAACCTCCCCTCGTTGTCGACCAGCTTCGTCGGCCGGCAACGGGAACTTGCTGAGCTGGCCCGGCTGCTCGAACGGACACGCCTGCTCACGCTCACCGGCCCCGGCGGCGCGGGCAAGACTCGGTTGGCTGTCGAGCTCGCCCATCGCCAGCTGACAAGGGTGCGTTGGGCGGATGGGGTGTGGCTGGTGGAGCTGGCGGGCGTCACGCACAGTGACGAGGTCCCGTCGGCGGTCGGTGGCGCCCTCGAGCTGACGCTCGAGGGGCACCGGCCCTGGATCCCGGCGATCGTCGACCAGCTCTCGAGTCGGGCGGTCCTTCTGATCCTCGACAACTGCGAGCACGTCCTCGACGCCGTCGTCCCGCTCGCCGCGGAGCTCCTCGGGCGATGCCCCGATCTCGTCATCGTGGCCACGAGCCGCGAGCCCCTCGGGCACCCGGGCGAGATCGCCTGGCGGGTGCCTTCGCTTGAGCTGCCGGGCGATGATCTCGAACCCGATCGCCTGGCTCGCCTCGAATCCGTCCAGCTGTTCGTCGAGCGAGCACGCCAGGCGTCGCCCGGCTTCGAGCTCGACACCGATACCGCTGTCCCGGTCGCCGACATCTGTCGGCGGCTCGACGGCATCCCCCTCGCCCTCGAGCTGGCCGCCGTGCGAGTCGCTCACCTCTCGGTCGTCCAGGTTGCCGCACGCCTGCGGGACGGGCTCGCTGTTCTGTCCCGTGGCGGGAGAGGCCATCCCGACCGCCAACAGACCCTGACCGCGACCCTCGACTGGAGTCACGACCTGCTGCTCGACGACGAGCGGGTCGCGTTCCGTCGTTTGGCCGTGTTCGTGGGCGGCTTCGACCTCGATGCTGCGTCCGTCGTCTCCGAGATCAGCGATGTCATGGACGTGCTCAGTCGTCTCGTCGACAAATCCTTGATCACGGCGGAGACCACGGGTCACGCAGCGCGCTTTCGCATGCTCGAGGTGGTCCGGCAATACGCCGGGGGGTGGCTGCGAGATGCCGGTGAGCTGCCGACGTGCGTCGAGCGCCATCGGGCCTGGTTCGCCGGGGAAGCGGGCCGTCATGACCCCGACCGCGGTGTGCCCGTGGTCCTCGAACCTGCACGGTGGTTCGACGTCGAGATGGACAACCTGCGCGCTGCGTTCACAACTGCGGCCGACGAGGACCCATGCCTTGCTCTGAAGCTCGCAGCCAGCACGTGGAGGTCCCAACTGTCACGGGGACAGCTGGCCGAAGCCCTGGAGTGGCTGACGCGTGCCCTTGACAGTTGCCCGGAGGTGACACCGCTGCGGACACGCGCCTTGTTCGCCAAAGCGGTGCTGCACCTGCGCCGCGGCGACCGCGAACCGCTGATGGGCTTGGCCAACGCGATCACCGCGACCGCCACGGGGCTCGACGACGAGACGAAAATGATGGCGGTCGATCAAGAAACGATCCTCACGTTGCTCAGCCACGACTGGCTGAGCGCAACGCAACGTTCGACCTCGGCACTCGAGCAGGCGTCAAGGCAACCGGCGATCGCCGTCGTCGGGACACACCATCTCGCCGCTGTCGTCGCGCTCGCGCTCGGCGAAGTCGACGGCGCCCGGGCGATGTTGCACGAGGCGGGCGTCGCACTCGACCGTGTGCCCGAGACGTCACCGCCGTTCTTCACCACCTTGACCGTGTCCTGGGTCGTCGACGACCGCCAAGGCGTGCCGCTCCCTGTCGCCGAAGACACCATGCTGCTCGGCCGGCGGGTGGGCGCCGCACAAGCCCGCCAATACTTGGCCGTGGCCGCTGCGCTCACCGAGCGCCTCGGCGGCCGGACCGATCTTGCGCTCACGCTGCTCGACGAAGCGATCGACCGGTTCACAACGATGGGGGACAGCTTCGGCACCGGGTACGCACTCGGCCAGCGAGGGCACACACTGCGGTGGGCAGGAGACCTGACGGGGGCTCTCGCCTCCTTCGACGCCGCCGAGCAGATCCACCGTTCGCTCCGCGATCTCCGCTCCATCGCCATGGCCATCGCCGGGCGTTCCTACGTCGCGGCCCTGCTTGGAGATGCCACCACCGCGCGCCGCCACGTCCAAGACGCAGTGTGGATGATGGAACGAAGCGGCGACATCGCAGGCGTCGCCCACACCCTCAACATCCAAGGCCTCATCGAACTGCGGCTGGGCGACGTCCAGGCCGCCCTGACGCCGCTCGAGCGAAGCCTGCTCCTGGCCGATCGGGGGGTCACACCGGTCTATGCCATCGGCTGGGAGTACCTGCTCGTAGCACACCTCCGCCAAACGGTGGGTGACAAAGCCGGGTCGGCTCGTGCCGCCGCCGAGGCGGGGGCGCGCTTCGAAACGCTCGACGACCAGCGAGGGCAACGAGCCCTGCAAAGAGCTCGCAAAAGCGGCTCCTTCACCATGCCGTCCTAACCACCAAACACGACGACATCGCACACCGCTCGGCGCGCGAATCGCCGACGGGCTCGAAGGGCAGCCACACGCCGCCCCTTGAGAACCGTCATCACGAACGCGGCCCCCCAGATGTCGAGAGGACATGGCAGATGACGTTCAATGCACATTGGTCCCTGCCAGACCACGCATCGATCCTGGAACGAGACCACCGAGGACACCGCATGCCCATCACCCACAGACGTCAAGGCTTCGCGCAGCCCGCTGAAGCACATCGAATTGCTGGACGAACTCACGGCGTTGCGTCGCGATGCTCGATCCAGGTCTCGTCACAACCGCAGGCGAGCAGACCGCGATGAGCTTCATCAAAGCGATGTCGATCCCGGCCATCGGACTGGTCGCCGGACTCGGCCTGTTCGCCTCCACACCGCTCGCCTCGGCGTCGGCGACCGCCGCCCCGTCCACGGCGAACGCCGTCGGCGTGGTCATCACGACCAACTCGGTCGTCGCCACCGCCCGGGTCGCCTACAACGGCAACCCGGGCTCGGTGTTCATCGTGTGGGGCGACGGCACCACGAGCCCCGGCGCAACCGGCACCCCGAACGGCTCAGAGCTCGTCCTGTCGCACACCTACAGCGCTGGCAACGGCGCCGCCTTCACGGCAACTGTCACCGTCAGCTCGGGTGCCGACTCCGTCACCCGCAACGTGGCGGTCACCCCCCGCTACAGCGTGAGCCGGTCAGTCGTGCTGTTCACGCCACTCAACCACTGCGACTCATCGTTCGAGTCGGAGACCGAATGGCACGTCGAGCAACACATCCGTCAGGGGGTCGACTATCCAACCGCACCCGAGATCATCTCCGCGTTCAGGAAGTGGGATTTCGATCTCACGACCAATGGGATCCCCATGCCGCCGCTGGCCTTCCACCCACTCGCCGGCAGCGAATTCACCTTCGAGATGACGATGGCCGATCCGACGATCTGGGTCTGGGACGACATCACCGAGGTGGACCCTCTCTTTGACGATTGGTTCATCGAAGGCGCGGTCCAGGTCCACCCAAGTCTTGGAAGCTATGACGGCAGCCGCATCTACCCCAACTGGTACGACGACTGCAGTGTCGAGCTCGACTCGGACGTCACCGTCACCCTCCTCACACCGCCACCCCCGCCTCCGCCCGTCAACGTGCCGCATATCCCGCCGCCCGCACCGCCCACCACGAACCCACCGCCACCGCCCTGTCAGGGCAACCCGCGCAACTGCCACCCGGCCTGACCGTCCACGCCAGCACACGCCGCCGCCGACAGGCAACGTCCGCCGGAGATCGCCACCAACGAAGCTGGCGGTCTCCGGCGCAATGCACTTTGTGATCCACGACGTCGACGACGATCCCCACGCGGCGTCGGAGCAGCGTGGACCACGAGCGGCGGGGCTGGTGCCGTCGATCAGTCCGCACGCACCGACCTCGTCGACCATCGCTGAAGGCGCCAGCAGCCATACGTAGCGCGACGCGGACCGCAGTCTCGGAAGGAGACCGAAATGAACATTTCCAAACGTCACTCCCGCCGACGCCCCTTTCGGACAAATCGACGCCAGTACGAACGCCCCGACCGACACCGCGCGCAACCACAGCCGGCAACTGCGCACGGATTGCGGTTGTTGGGCCGGACGCCGTCGTTCGGCACACGCTGGCGCCCACCCACTGCTGATAGGAGCGTCGACACCGAACGGCGGCCGCTGAGCGTGCTGGCCCGAGTTAGATGAGCGAATGGGTGTTCGGCGCGAGAAGGCGAGCGGCGACAACTGCCCCCAACCCGGGTGAGTCGGGGAACGGGTCGAGAAGGTCAGCGGAGACTGGCGCGTCGCCACGCCTGTCGAGCGCGGGATCATGCCGCCATCTGGGATCGAGCGCGCTGGACGACTTTCGGCCCTGGGCCACAGCGATCAACTCGGTCCATGCCGTCGGGAATTGCCCTGACTGATCGTCCGCCGGCCATCGGCGGGCCACCGCTGTCAGACTGTCTCCATTGAGATCCGCGACCGTGCTGCGTTGACGCCGATGTTCCGATGAGGCCGTCTCGTCGAGGTGTCGTGGCCGGCGCGGTTGTGGCTCTGATCGCCGTCGTGACCGCCGCGTGCAGTAGCGGGGACGACGGCGCACCTCAGACCTCCCCGCCGCCCCGCGTGACGACGCCTACGACCGCCATGCCATCGACGACGACGTCGAGCTCTGCTGGCCAGGTGCCGACGGTCCCGGCTGGGTGGACCGCCGAGGAGGTCTCCGTGCCGACCGACCTCGGGATCGTATGGGGGACGTGGACCCACCCGGTCGAGACCACGACGACGCCGGCGGCGTTGATCATCGGTGGTTCGGGCCCTACCGATCGCGACGGCAACCAGCGCGGCGCGGACGGCGTCGACACCCTGGCGGCTGTCGCCAACTGGCTTGCCGCCGACGGCGTCGCCACGCTGCGCACCGATAAGCCGGGCTCCGGCAAGACGGGGCCCGGCAATCTCACTGCCGCATCCGCTCGGTCCGTCACCGTCGATGACTACCTGACGATGAACGCCCAGCTGCTCGGGTTCGTCGCCGCCCGCCCGGGCGTCGCAATGGACCGGATCGGCGTGGTCGGCCACAGCGAGGGCGGGCTGTTCGCCCTGCTGCTGGCCAGCGGCCAGCACGGCGCGGTCACGGAGGTGCCAGCGGTCCACGCCATCGCCGGCCTCGAGCCGCAGTCATCGCCGATCCTCGACATCCTCACGACCCAGCTCACCGCCCAGATCGAGCAGGCCCGCTCCGCCGGGTCGCTCAGCGCCGATCAGGCCACCGCCCTGCACCAAGAGGTCAGCGCGGCGATCGCCGCAATCCGCGCCGGCCAGCCGCTGCCGACCGGCTTGCCATCACAGCTCGCCGGCGCCTTTCCTCCTACTGCGCTCACGTACCTGCGCACAGCGGACGCCCTCGACCCGCGCATCATCGCCACCCATCTGCCAGTGGGCTTGCCAGTGCTGATGTCGTGCTCCGATGCCGACATCCAGATCGGCTGCGACGAGGTGCAACAGGTCGCCGACGCTGCCGGGGCGGCCGGAGCGGTCGTCACGCTCACCCAACTCGCCGACGTCGCCCACACCCTCAAGGTCGATCCCTCACGATCGATCGCGCGACTACGGCGACGATGTCGCGTTCTCCCCCGTGCTCCAGCAAGCGCTCGCCACCTGGGCGACCAGCGCGTTGCACTAGGCCGCACAACAGGGCGTAGCTGCCGCCGTCCGGACCCCAGATCCTTCATGTAGCCGAGCTGTCGGGTTCAGTGGTTTCGAGCCCGCGCGCGGATCTTGGGGCCGGCGACGTCGGCCGAAGGCGTGTCCGGCAAGCTCACCAGACCGGGGGGGCGCCGAGCCAGGCACTCGCGGTCGCAGCCGAGTCGATCAGCGACCACGATTCTCGCCGTCGCCAGGCCGTGAAGCAGGTAGCGCGCCGGCGTGTTTGAGTCCAACGGCAACTCGCTGCGCCTGGCCTGCGTCATGAGATGCTCGCGAGGTGACAAGTGTCGAGCCCGAGCTGTGGGTCGGTGACGTAGGGGCTGCCGTCGCCTTCTACGTGCGTGCGTTCGGTGCGATGGTCCTGCACCGTGTCGGTCTCGACGAGGAGATCGTCGCGGAGCTCGGCGTCGGCGAGGCACGGTTCTGGGTCTCGAACACGGGGCACCGGCGCCTCGATCCTGTGGTCATCGGGGGCACGACAAGTCGCACTTTGCTGGTGACCACCGAACCAGGCTCCGTAGTTGCGCTCGCGGTCGAAGCAGGTGCCGAGATGACCGCCGAGGTTGCGGATGCCCATGGATGGCGTCTCGGTCGCATCGTCGATCCGTTCGGTCACGAGTGGGAGATCGGTCATCCCCTCGGAGGTTGGCCACCCTGACCGGAAGCCCGTCACCGGCACAACGGCGCGTGCTCGACGGGCCGATGGTCACAGATGTGCGCCCGTGGGTGTGGTGGCGTCCCGGCGTTCCGAGGCGCCACCACGTGTCGAGACCGCTCAACGCAGAAAGACGTTGCCCGCCGTCCCGATGCGGACGACCGCCAACGCGACGCCGACCGTGTACGACGGTGAGAACGTGGTGGACGTCCTCGGCGGCCCGCTCGTCACGGCCGCCTCGAGGCCCTCGTACTGAGATGCCGCCGACCGTCCTACGGACGAGTCGAGTAGAGGGAGTCGAATCCCGCCCGCCATGAAGGATGGTCCGGGTGCCAGTCGAGCTCGCGCTTGGCCTTTGCGTTCGACGCGCCGCGTTGTTCGTTCATGTAGTACACGCGCATGTCGCCGAGCTCGCGCCGTGCCTCCACCTCATCGATCTCGCCGGGCGCTGGGGCGCCGAGGAGCTCGGCTGCATACGGGAGCCATTCGCTCAGTCGCGCCGGTTCGTCATTAACGATGTTGTAGATCCCGACCGCGTCGTCGCGGTCCAGGACGTTGAGCGTTGCCGCAGCCGCGTCGCGCAGATCGATGTAGGAATACGCCCCGGCGCCGTCACCGACGATCGGCATCCTGCCGTTCCGAATGGCGTTGGGGATGGAGCCTTGCGGGTCATAGCTGGTCCCAGGGCCGAAAAACCATCCGTACCGAAGGACCGTCCCGGACATCTCCGGAGCGTCGAGGGTCTGACGTTCGAGGGAAGCGATGGCGTCGGCCAAGGCTCGAACCGCGGGCCGAGCATCGAGATAGAGGGGAGTCTCCTCGTCGGTGAGTCCGCTGCCGGACGGCGAACACATGAACGAGATGCTCTGCGTGATGAACCGACGAGCCCGAGCGGCCGACGCTGCGGCGATGAGACAACGTGTCCCTTCGATGCGCACGCGAATCGTCTCCGCGTAAGGATCGCCGTCGGTAGTTCCGAACGCTGTGAGCTGATGCATGACGACTTCTGCGTCTGCTTCCCCGACCAATCGGGCCAGTTCCACCTCGTCGAACACGTCGCCGACGACGGGCACGGCGCCCATCTGCTTCAGCTGCGACGTGCGATCGGCCGAGCGGGTGAGTGCGACGACGTTGTGCCCTGCGTCCACGAGCAACGGTACGAGGACCCGCCCGATCGCACCCGTTCCACCGGCCACGAAGACATTCATGTTCTTGTAGGGCCCCTCTCGACTCTCCGACTTGGAGCGATGTGTGAGGTCGCCGCATTCTGTCGGGACGCAGCCTTCTCGCCGGACGGTCTGGCAGCGATGCTGTCGCGACCGACGCGCTAGGCCTCGTCCTCGTACTTGAACGACACCCGCAGCTTGGTGCGGAACGTCACCCCACCGCTCTCGTCCAGGTCCAGATCCTGCTCGAGCACCTCGGCCACGCGGCAGATTTCGGATCGTCTCTCTCGCTTTGTTCACCGCCGTCAAGCCGGCGTCCTCCCACGAGTCGCTGCTGGTCCCGATGATCTCGACGACCTTGTACACGCTCATCTCCGACCCCCTCGCAGTCATGTTGGCGCCCTCAGTCTGCCCAACTGGCGCAGCCCCGGTGACCGTCCAATCGCCCTTCGCAGGTCGCTGGGTCGTGGACGTGCAAAGCGTCGGTGACCGGCGTGACCTGGTCGTGCAGCAGGCAGTGTCCGGCGTGCTGCGAGCTGGCGCGATCTGAGGATCCGAGCGGGTGGATCGACCCGACTGGGTGGATGGCCGGTGCGGGCGACGAGCGTCGTGCTGTGTGGCTTCTGCAGTCGGCCAGTCCAGCCCTCGACGTTCTCGCCGCCGGCGAAGCCAACGATGTCGTCGGCAGGACGGCGCATGGCGCTGCGCCGGGAGACGTTGTGCAGTCCGGCGATCACCGAGGCCTCGCCGGCGGCGGCATCGGGTGATCGGTGCGCGTCGATCAGTTTGGCACCCGGTGCATGGTCGTGGTGTAGCCACCGCCGCCTTCGTAGTCCCATGATCCGGTGTGCTCGTCGTTGCTGACGAAGGTTCCTTGGTAGCGGGACGGCGCGCCGCGTTCGCCACCCCAGATCGTGAGGGTGTCGTCGACCAGTTCGTAGACGTAGTCGAAAGTGTTCCCGCGTTGTCGTAGGCACGCGAATGGATGTCGACGCTCGGCGCCTGCCCAACGTGTGAAGGTGGCCGATGACCTCGATGCCCGACACAGCGTGCTCGGCGAACAAGAGCGTGAAGTGCTGCAGCACGAAGTGGCCATCGTTGATCCACTCATAGGAAACCTTGCCGGTTGCGTCTCCGCTGACCGTCCACCGGCCAACAAGCCTGCCGAGCGTGGCCAAGTCAGGATTCGGGCGTCGGCCCACGTCACCATCGCTTGTCATCTCCCACCTCCGGTCAGCGAGACGATCCAGCTGATGTGCGTCAGAGCAGACGTTGGCGGGGTGTTCAACTCATTGTTGAACTCGCACCTTCAACTCGAGCTCCAAACGTCGAGCGTGCTCGTGGTCGCTGCGGAAGGCTGCCGGCTGTGCCCGAGAATGTCGTCGACGCTCGGCGCTGAGCCTCTTGAGATAGGCGACGATCCTCGCCGGGGAATCGAAGGAGCTGCCGTCGACACGATGCAGACGTTGCTGGACCGCCCACGACCGGCGTTCCGAACGTCACCACCCGGTCGATCACATCCGGCCGATCACGCGCCGCCTCGCGAGCCAGCATCCCGCCGATGCGCCAGCCGACCCGCGACTGAGTGATCGCCCGGGCAGCTTGAACACGAATCGGAAGTTCGCCGTTGCTTCACGCGCCCACGCCGCCACCGTCCGCTCCGACGGCAGCCCGGTGCTGAGTTCGACGACGTGCCGGATGTGTGGACTTGGCCTGGACCGGGGCCCAAGCCGTTGATTCCATCGGTCAACGGTCAGACTGGGTGGCAGTTGCGGGGGTCGCCTTGGCACGGCGGCGGCGGCCGGTCGGGTGGGGGTGTGGGGGTGAGGCTGTTGCAGAGGATCTGCCAGTCGTAGGGACCGTCGTGACCTTGGGCGAAGGTGAGGTCCCATGGCACGTACTGGGCGAACGCCTGCCCGACGGCGCCGGTTGCGGTGTGGCAGGTGCCCCAGCCGTTCATGATGCTGGGGATGATGGTGGCCAACCAGGCGAGTTGCGGTCCGGCGAGCTCGTCGAACGTGCCGGGCCGGTTGCAGTTCTCGACGCCGGCGGATGTGACGGCGAGCTCGACCCAGTGCCAGGAACCGTTGCCATAGCCGTTGGCGTCGGTGAGCAGCGGTCCGCCGCTGTCGCCATTGCAGGTCGTCTGGGTGTTGGTCCCGGCGCCGATCATGAGCTCGCCGATCCAGTGGGCGTCGATGATGCCCATCTCGATGTCGCTGTGCATGACGGTGTCCACGGCCCGAAGGGTCGCCGCGGACTGGTCGTGCGGCTGTGTGAAGCCGTAGCCCACGAGGGTCACGAGGCGATTGGTGGAGTACAGCTCCGGGTTCCACGGCGCCCCGGCCTGGACAGGCGGTTCGCTGGCAAGGTCATTGGGGTCGAGGCGCACGACTGCGAGGTCGTGTCCGTGGCCCGAGTTGCCGTCCCACAAGGGGTGGACGGTGACGTCGCCGAATCGATGCGGCACACCGCTCACTGCGACGGCGAACAGCGGCTGCTCGACGCAATGGGCGGCGGTGAGTACGGCGTCGGGGGCGATGAGCGTGGCGGTGCAACCCCCGCCGTAGTAGCCCACGCCGCCGACGAACGGATAGATCCACTTCGGTGTGGCAACGCCACCGACGATGGCGTCGGCGGGTGCTGGGGTGGTCATCACGGCGGCCGCACTGGCCAGCGCAACGGCGGCCAGCACGCCGGCGAGACGACGGGCGCCGCGGGTCAGCAACGGTCGCCCGCCGGGAGCGAAGGACGGCCGGGCACTGGGATGGGTTTCCGTCACGGTGGTGTTCCAGTCTGTGTTGAGTGGGGCGCCGATCGGCCGAGCCCCGGACGTGGCGGGCCGTTCGCGTGCCCGACCCGTTGGGTACCCGGACGAGCTTCGAGCGACGCTGATCGGATCCGCGCCGCCGGCGCGAGCGACGGCGACCCGGGTTGCGGCCATTGAGGTTGCCGGCGTGGTGGTTGGCGATGACGATCAGGCGGGGTGGCAGTTGCGGGGGTTGCCCTGACAGGGCGGCGCCGGTGGGTCCGTGGTGGGCGGTGCGGGCGGCGGGATGTGCGGCACGTTCACCGGCGGCGGTGGCGGTGGGTGTGAGGAGTGGGTCAGGCGCCGGGGCGGGGCGCTGTCCACCGGCGGGCGCCGGCGGAGGGCGCCGGTCCACCGGCGGGTGGCGCTGGGGCTCGGACCGGGCGACTCCGGTCAGGAGCCCGAGGCCGGAGCGCAGTCGTGACGGTGTGGCGTCTACGACGTGGCTGTGGTCGGTGTCGGTGTTGGCAGGTCCGTTCCGAAGATCGGGACGCCCGCCGGGCACTGCCGCACGGCCGGGTTCCAGTCCTGGAAGATGCCGGCCGGGTTGTCCTTCCACAGCCACGTGTGGAGGACCCACAGCGGGAGCGTCGGGTGCTGGTGGAAGTCCATCCCGAACAGCTGTGGCGGCGTGGACTTGGTCCAGGCGTCGATCGGGACGATGTACTCGTGGGCGACGAGCCCGGTGATCTCGCCGTTGGCGTCGAGTTCGTAGACGAGTGCCTCGGGCTTGGTGATGTCGACCTGGTCGTCCATCAGGCGCTGGTCGATGTAGTGCACGCCCATGCCGCCTCGGTCGGGATCGGTGAAGCAGCCGAGCGTGGACAGCGAGCTGGCGTACCCGGCGGCCTCGGCCGTGGCGACGTCCTGGAAGCCGGCCGTCGCCAGCATCGCTGCGGCGCGATCGCCCGGGTCGATCTCGTGGTCGGTCCCGTGGTCGGGCACGGTGGTGGCCGGTGGCGCAGTGACCGCCGTGGTAGTCGCCGACGACGCGTCGTCGTCGGCGCACGCCGCCAGAAGGGCTGCCGCGGCACCGAGGATCACCAGCAGGTGGCGGCGCCTCATCGCTGTTCGTGGGCGTGGACGTCGTTCGATGTCGTTCATGTCATGTCCTTTCGACAGCTGGGGGTTTCAAGTGACGGCGCAGCGGCGGGGCTGGCGCATCGGTCGTCGGCCTCGATCGACACGACGAGTGCATGGAGCGTGTGGCGCGAGCCGGGTGCAGGAACCTGAGCGGCGGAGAGAGACCGAGGGTTGTCGACGGTCGTCTGCCGGAGGCACCGGGCAGCAACTCTTCGACGCGATGTCGTCGGCGGCGGCTGCTCGCCCCCTTGCCTTGGCAGTAGCGGTAGACGCGCGGCTGTAAGGCAGCGACAGCGTCGCGGACGGTGCGCCGAACATCTCGAGCTCGAGACCTCCGCCGAGTTCGACGCGCCGCTCGAGCCGTGGCCCCGCACGGGCGACGTCGGGGAGCAATGCGTCGGAGTCGGTGTAGGTCCCGCCTCGCCGCGGATCGTCGTCGACGCCTCGGCGGCAAGCTGTTGGAACTCGTCGGCCGCATCGGGCGAGATGCTCGGAAAGGTCGCGTTGACCTGTAGCTCGTCCAGCGAGGTCCCTCGTCGTCGCACGTTCATCAGCTCGTCGCCGAGGGCGTGATGTTCTGGTTGAAGCGGAACAGGTTTGACGGGTCGCAGCGGTCCTTGAGCTGTTGGAGGCGTCGAAACGTGTCCTCGGGATACGCCGCCTTGACGTTGTCTGAGCCACCTTCCCCGGTGAAGTTCACGTACGTGCGCCCGGCGCCGTAGCGGGCCATGGCTGCGCGGGCCGCCTGGGCCCACTCGCGCTGCGGTGGGAGGTCCTTGGCATCAGGTGTCCGAGCGATGCAGTTGACGATGTACGGCGATGTGCGATCGGTGAAGGCGGTGGAGTCCGAAGGGACACGAGCCATGGCGCCGCCGAGGTGGTGCAGGTGGAGCTCGGCCTGCACCGGGAGGTCGGCGGAGCTGCGATGGAAGTCGGCAAACGTGTCGACGGCATCGTCGGGAAGGCTGTCGATGAAGGCCGACGTGAAGTAGTTGGCCGAGCCCGCGGTCCACAGGCCGTCGAGCAGCTGTTGCAGCTCGACGTACGGCAGCGGCCCGAGCAGGTCGGCCACGACGGTGCCGAGCGTGCGCAGCGGCGCGACCGCGTCCATGCCCTCGGCCGGATCGCCAGCCCAGCACACCGCGATGGCGGCGACCTTCTTGAAATGCCACTCGACAGGCAGGAACGGTGCTGGCGGCGCGGTGGTGAGGTTGACCAGCGAGCTCAGCTCGTCGGGCGCACCACTCACGTGGTCGCGCCAGCGGGCGACGACCTCGGCGGCGTCGTCGCCGGCGAAGAAGACGACCCCGCCGAGGACGGTCGGGCCGACGGGGTGGAGCGCCATCTCCAGCGACGTCACGACACCGAAGTTGCCGCCGCCGCCGCGCAGCGCCCAGTAGAGCTCGGCGTCGTCGTCGGCGCTAGCCCGCACCACCGAGCCGTCGGCGGTCACGACCTCCGCCGCGAGCAGGTTGTCGCACGCCAGGCCGTGGGCACGGACGAGGTGGCCGATGCCGCCCCCCAGAGTGAACCCGCCCAGTCCCGTCGACGAGACCAGGCCGCCGGTGGTGGCCAGGCCGTGGGCCTGGGTGGCGGCGTCGAACCCGGCCCACTTCGCCCCGCCGCCGACGATCGCGCGGCGCGCGGTGGCGTCCACGTCGACGGTCGCCATCGTCGACAGATCGATGACGATGCCGTCGTCGCAGGTGGAGAACCCGGCGACGCTGTGGGCGCCGCCCCTGACGGCGATCGGCATGCCCTCGCTCGCCGCGAAGCGGACGGTGCGAACGACGTCGTCGGTGTCCGCGGGACGCACGATCATCGCCGGGTGCTTGTCGATGGCGGCGTTCCAGATGCGGCGGGCTTCCTCGTACCCACTGTCACCTGGCCGCACGAGAGAACCCTGGAGTTCTCCCTCGAGCTCATTGATCGTCGCGTCGCCCAGCAGCTGCGTCATGTCGTCTCTTTCCAAGTCGTGGTCAGGACGGCATCGTGACGACCCCCCGCTTTGCGCGCTCTTTGCAGCGTGTGCTCACCGCGCTGATCGCCGACGGCGTGGAACCGCGCCGCCTCCGGGCGCCGTCGACGGTGTTCCCGTTCCGCAGCGCCTTCATGGCCCTCGGCGACGGCACCCACAAGCTGCCCATCGCCGCCGCCATCCGCACCCGGATCGGCAAGACCGACGGCGACGACATCATCGTCCACCTCGAGCAACGCCTCAGCTGACACGACCAAGACCCGGCGGTCGAGGACACAGCGAGGCTGCCAGGTGCGCGTCGTTGTCGGACTCCTCGGACTGTGGGCCCGGTCCGCCCCAATTGGGCAAGCTTCGTTTCCTGAACCCTCTCGAGCCTGGTTCAGAGACATCGACGACCCCGCTGTGCGGCCGTAGGAACATCCGACCCGATGAGTTCGTTTCTCGCCGGAAGTCGTCACTGTCCATGGACCACACGATCAGCCTCGCGACCTCCGACAGGCGCCGCTCGCTCGCCTTCTACCGCGACGGGCTCGGGCTCGAAGCCTTCGGACCGCTTGCCGACGACGGCGTCCCCGAGCCGCTCCAACTCCGCCTCGCCTCCAGCGTCAGCCTCATGCTCATCCCCGCCGGCGGGTTCGGCTGGGTCGCCGGGGAGGACCGCGTCGCCCCGCCCGGCGCCAACGAGTGCGTGCTCTCGGTCTACGCCCCTGACGAGGACGCCGTGCAGGCGCGCTATCAAGCGGCCCTGGCCGCCGGCGGGACCAGCGTCTACGAGCCGTCGCAACGGGAGTGGAACGCATTCGCAGCCCAGGTGGCCGACCCTGACCAGCATCTGTGGATGATCCTGGTCTCGCCGCCCGACTGGGCCGAGTGACCCCGACCCCGCCAGCTGCGAAGCAGGCCGATCACGCACTCGGCCAGATCGCCCGGTCGTAGTCGAAAGCCCGACGGTCGAGGTCGGCCTGCCAGCCGTGCGGACCGCGACGCCCCTCATTGCGCCGGCGCGTTGGAGGACGTTCGCGAACGCCGCGGACCCGGCGATCCCGGACGGTCTTGGTCGTGTTATTCGGGCGCGGTACTCGGATACCCCCACCGGCGCCTGATCGGGCACGACGCGCTCGTCGTCGAGGGTCTCGACTAGACCCGGTTCGAGCCGTTTAGACCGATCGGACCGTTCTCGCGCCGCCTTCTCCGGGCGGAATTGTCAGCTGCTCTCGGTTTGTGGCTGTCGGATGGTCGGTGGCAAGGAAGGTAGGCGTGGTCGTTGAAACGGCATTGCGAACGGTGATGGCCCGAGTAGCGGGCCTTGTCGGCGTTGGGTGAGTGGTCAGGTCGCGTCGTCGCTGCAGACGCGTCGGAGCATCGGCACCACGACGTGGCATGCCGTGGCGGCGTCGGTGAAGGCAGCCGCGTGGTTCGCGCTGGGCGTAACGTGCATCTCCACGTGGAGCTCCTCGCCGAGCTGCTGTTCGCCAGGCAAGAACCCGCCCTCCCCTGCGCCGATGTACCACAGGGTCGGAGAGGTGATCAGGTGATGATCGGGCCAGAACTCCGCTGAGCCGACCAGACATGCGGCGACAGCGGCGGGAACCGGGTTGCGCGTTTCGCCCGCGGCGAGGTCTCGCTCGTCGGACACGCCGGCCGCTTCGAGAAAGGTGCGCAGGCCTCCCGGCGAGCTGCACAGCTCAGCGATCTCCAAGAGGCGTGATCGGCTCTTCATCGGGGCGGAAGGGTCCGGCATTGAGCCGCACGCCAGCGCCTGGACGCGACCCGGGTGTATCGCCGCAAACGTCGCCGCGCTCTTGCCGCCCAGCGAGAATCCCCACACCGCGGTCCGGGTGATCGACAAGGCGTCGAGCACGGCGCAGATGTCGGCGACGATGTCGCGCTCGTCGTACTCGGCCGGGTCGGCGGGGCGAGAGCTCTCACCGTGGCCGAGCCGGTCCACGGCAATGAGGCGAAAACCGTCGAGGTAGTCCGGGTACCCGACGTCGAACCACTGGTCCGACGACATCGTGACGCCTGCGAGCAGCACGAGCGGGAGCCCATCTCCTTCGACACACGCGCCGAGATGTCATTTCCGCGAGACCTCACCGCCAGCCGCATCGGCGAACCGTACAACCGGCTATCCGACGACGGGAGACGAACGCGAGAACTACGAACCGCGCCGACGATCTAGGACGTCATGGTCGTCGGGCTCGGTCGTCGTTAGAGGACAGTGGGCCCAGTCGGCCTCCGACGGGACCTAGCCTTGCGGCGTGCCGTGGAGGGACAAACGCGTCGTTGCACTGAGGTCTGCGGCTGAGATCGCCGCAGCTGAGATGCGATCCGTCGCCGAGCTGCTGCGATCGAAGGCCGAGTCGCTGGCGCCCCGGACCCCGGAACGAGCAGCAGATCGAGCGTGACCTACAGCTCTTAGCAGCGCGACTTGATACAGCAGCGGCCAGCTTGGTGGCCGAGGCGAGCACCCGCGTGCCGTTCATGGCTAGGCACAGCGCGAAGCTCGGGATCGCCGCGCTGCTGTCGGCGCAAGCGCGGGAGGGCATCAGAACGGCGCGGCGCGCCTGAAGGTGAGGGCGTGGTGTCATGTCGGGATGAGCGTCAGCGAGCGCATTGACCGACGCAGGATCAGCGGTCCGTAGCGGGCTGCGAAGTCGAGCCATTCGGGGTCGGCTTACAGAGCGGTGCGCCGTGTGCGGTGGAAGGCCTCGGAGTCGAACTCCCAGATCTGGATCAGCTCGTCCATGTTGCCGCCGAGCTCGACGGCCCAGAAACCGACGAGGGCATCGTGTCCGAGGAATCGCCGCAGGATCGTGAGCCCCTCATCCTGGTAGGCCTTGGCGAGGATGCCGGCCTTGCCGACCTGCAACTCGTAGGTCTGCTCTTCGTGGACCCGGTCGTTGCTCACGCCGACGCCGACTCGGCCAAGCCGGACGACCGCATCGCAGCGAGCTTGCCAGTGTCGCTGTCCGGCGCTTGGTATCAGCCGGCGAGCAGGCCCCCGTCGACGGCGAGGGTGGCGCCATTGATGTAGCTGCTGGCGTCGCTGGCGAGGAACACGAGGGCCGGCGTGAGCTCGTCGATCGTGCCGGTGCGTTGCAGTGGCACCCGCCGTTGCATCATCTCGGCGATGTAGTCGGCCGGGAGCTGATCTGTCATCTCGGAGGGGAAGTAGCCGGGTGCGAGGTTGTTGACTCGAATGCCCTTGCGGCCGCCCCACTGCTGAGCGAGCTCGCGGGTGAGACCGATGATCGCCGCCTTGGTCGAACAGTAGGCAGCCTGCGGGAGTCCGCGGTCGGTGGTGAAACCGAGCACGCTGCCGATGTTGATGATGGTGCTACCCGGCCGCATGACCCGGCCGCACGCTTGGGCCATCCAGTAGGCGCCGTTGAGGTTGACATCGACGACCCACCGGAAGTCGTCGGGGTCTTCACGAGTCGCCGGGGCCGCGGTTGACACGCCGGCGTTGTTGACGAGCACGTCGACGCGACCGAACATCTCGACTGTCGCTTCGACGACCGCGGTGCATTGTTCCGGGTCGCGGACGTCGGTGACGTGGCTGAGGACCCGTCGGCCACACGACTCGACACTGGCGGCGACGGCGGCCAGTCGGTCGGTTCGTCGGGCGGCCAGCACCAGATCGGCGCCGGCCTCGGCTAGCGCAACGGCGAACCCGGCGCCGAGACCCGACGAGGCTCCGGTCACGATCACCACCTTGTCGTCGAGACGGAAACGATCCAGCACAGGCACAGCGGCTCCCAAGCATCGGTGGAAGCTCGACCCTACGAGAACCCCATCCGACGTCAACTGCACTACGTGATGCTTCCGTCCTCGACAGGGCCTGCAGTTGCAGTGCGGTGTTAGCGGACAGTGTTGCTGAGGCGTGCGATCGAGAGACGTGCCTCCGTGCGCACCTTGACGCTTGGGTCGTCGCTGGCGATCTGCTGGAGTCGGGCGAGCAGCGTGGGGTCGCACGACAGGTTCGTGGTCGGCTTGCATGCTGGGCATCCGACGGCGTGGACGGCGTTGCGTCGTACGCGCGGGACGGGGTCGTCGAACAACGTGATCAGCGCGGACCAGCTCCGGTGCGTAGCGGGTCCACAGCTCGGCCGTGCTTACAGCGTTTCCCCCCGACGACGTCAGCATCTCGCCCGCTATGACACCGCCGACCGCTCGCTCGCGTGACATCGAGCGACCCCGTCGCCTCCAACATCTGGCACGGCCTGGCTCGTGCTCAGTGGCGAGAAGCTGGATCCGCCGCGCCAGTGAACGCATCGAGCTGCGGGTGGCGCGGTCATGGACCGCACGGGTTACTCGGATACGGCCGGCGTTTGAACGGTCGGTGTGCTGCTCGGTCGCCGTGCTGATCGGCTTGGCATGGTTCGGGCGGGTGAGCGGCCCGGGAGGTCGTGGGTGGCGGCGACGATGCGGGCGACGAGGTCTTCGATCCCGGCGTCGACTGCGTCGGTTACGAGTTGATCGAAGCGCCGGCCTCCAAGGGCGTTGCGCAGGTCGGCGAGCAGGGGCGTCAGGTCCAGCCACTGCTCCAGGCCTGGCCTTGTCGCGATCGTGAACCCGGCACATCGAGCTGCGAGCTCATCATCACCGAGGTCTGCGAAGGCGTGGGCAGCGCTGGCGATGTCGTAGATGAGGTCGACGTGGGCGCCTGTTCGATGACGTAGAGCGATGGTGTCGACGATGTGTCCGATCGCTGCGACTGGGTCGCCGAGCGTGTGCTCAACGCGGCTCAGCTCGAGCAGAGACTGCGGGATGAGCAGCTCCAGCTGCAACGGCTCGGCGAGGTCGAGCGATCGCTGGAGGAGGTCGCGGGCCTGGTCCGGCTCAGTGCGCGACAAGGCGGAGCCGAGAACTCGGGCGGCGTATGCCAGTCCGTTCGGGTTGTCGAGCTGCTCGGCCAGCGCCACGCATTCGCGGATGCGGGGAAGCTCAGTGTCTGCGTTGGTGATGCCGGCGGCGTATGCCTCGGCTCGGTACGTTCCTTCCTCCAGCGCGCCGACCATCTCCCAGAAGAGGTCGTCGTGGCGTTGGGCCCGTCGTTGGACGTCGGTGGCGTGGCCGAGCAGCTCCTCACCGGCGCTGGTGAACACGGCGATGCATGGGAGCCACGGTTCGGCGCGATCGCAGGTCGTGGTGTCGAGCCGTCGAGCCCGTTCGCTCAACGTGCTCGTGACCGCGGCGTCCTCGGTGACGATCGCGGCGAAGAGCTGCGCGGCGACGAGTGGCACGGCGTCGAGGTCGTCGAGCTCGGCGCCGTCGCCAGCTGCGGTGTGGTCGAGCGCCGCGGCCCAGGCCCCGATCTCGACGCGGTAGCGGGTCATCGCCCACCACAGCGTTCGCTCGACGAGGCGGCACCCGTCGGCGATGAGGCCGAGGTCGCAAGCGGTATGGACGGCGGCGCGGAGGTTGTGCCACTCATCGACGAACCGTCGATGGCCTGTTGCCTCCTCGACGTGCCGGATGTTGTCGTCGGCGGTCGCCACCATGTCGAGGTAGTGCGTGAAGTGGGCCCGCCGGATCGTGGAGACGCTTCCCGCTTCGCGGTTCTCGCCCCGCGTGAACGTCCGGATCGTGTCCAGGAGCCGGTATCGACGCGGTGACGTGACCGACGCCTGCACGAGCGACCGTTCGACCAGTGACGTGACCTCGTCGAACGTGATGTTGGGGTCGAGCGCCGAGATGACGGCGGTCGCGGCGTGGGCGTCGAAGTCGCCGGGGAAGACCGCAAGCGTGTGGAGGCATGTGCGCTCGTTGGTGTCGAGCAGGTCGTAGCTCCAGCGGATGGCTGCGTCGAGGCTGCGATGCCGTTGCGCTCCGATGCGGCGACGTGTCAGCAGTCGATGCGATGTGGCCAACCCGGCGGCGACGTCGTCGAGGGTGTAGGTGGCCATGCGTGCCGCGGCTAGCTCGATCGCGAGGGGCAGGCCGTCGAGGCGTTCGCAGAGGGCGTCGATGGTGCCGAGATCACGCCCGTCGGGGTCGAAGGTGTTGTCGACGTCGCGGGCTCGCATCGTGAACAGCGTCGCCGCGGCCCAGCTACCTCGGTCCGCCGTAGCGTCGATGGGCGAGAGCCGCAACAGCCGTTCGTCCGGCAGGTCGAGTCGCTCGCGTGACGTCGCCAGGACGGCAGTGTTGGGACAGGTCAGGAGGAAGGCTGCGGCGATCGCACTGGCGGCGTCAAGCACATGCTCACAGTTGTCGAGGACGATGAGGCGCTGCTGTGTGCCGACGAGCTCGGCGATGTCGTTCGCCTCCATGTGGGCCTTGGTGCTGAGCACGCCGAGGGCTGCTGCCGTCGCCGCGGGCGTCGGGTGAGGAACTGATGGCCGACAGGTCGACGAACCAACACCCTTCACGCCATGCGTGCCTGTCGGCGGCCGCGGCGGCGATGGCGAGCGCCGTCTTGCCGACACCTCCGGGTCCGACGATCGTGATGAGCCGGCGTCCTCGCAGCAGCGTGGGACAACTCGGTCAGCTCGGCGGTCCGCCCGACGAGCGCCTGGGGCGAAGGGACGTTGCCGATGTGGTCCTGCCGGTCGGCCAGCTTGGCGGTCATGGGCCCGGCCGCCAGGTACAGCGGCTCGTGGTGTCCGCCGCCGGTGTCGCGGAGCCCGACCAGCACGGCATTGACTGAGTCGGCGAGCAGTCCGGCCGCCGCGGTGGAGAGCACGGCTTGGCCGGGTTGCGCCATCGAGGCGACGCGCAACGACTTCTCGGCTTCGGTGCGCTCAGCGTCCGCGTCGCCGGCGATGCCCGTGTGCAACGCGACGCCTGCAACAAGGCCGTCGTTGCCGTCCTCGCCGATGAGTGCCAGTGCAACGCGCAAGGCGTCCGTTGCGCTGTCGAACGATGCGACCACCGACGGAGACACGCTCGCCACCACCTGGCCCCCACCGGCGACGAGGTGCTGCAACGCGATCGTGCGGGCGGCCGCAGCGTCGCCGACAGCGAGCTCGGTCGACGAGTCGCTTTCGTCGACGCTCACCGCGACGAACGTCAACGTGCGTGACGTTGGCCGGATCGATGCCGTGGTCACGAGTCGGATCAGCTCGTGTCGGGTGCGGACGTCGAGCTTGCGGTAGACGTTGCTCAGGTGGAACTCGACGGTCTTCACGCTGACGCCGAGCGCTGAGCAACAGCCTTGTTCGTCGCCCCTGACCCGACCAGCTCACCAACTCGCCGCTCGGCGTCGGTGAGGTCGCCGAGCGCGATGTCAGACCGAGATCCGCGCACCTGTCCTCCCTGCGGGCGAGCCTAGGGCGATCCCCAGTACCCCCGCGGTCGCTCGATCCGTACCGTCATCGCTGATCAGCACCTGACGAGGGGGAACCCATGCGACGCACCCGACGCACTCGCGCCATTCTCATGGCCGGCGTCATGATCCTCGGCATCGCCGGCGCCAGCCCAGCCGGGCCGCCACCGACGGCCACGGCTGGCGAACCATTCGCTTTCGAGGCACATCTCAAGGCGGCAGCAGCGAGGATCTCGGCAGCACCTGCGACCAGGCCGGTAACTGCATCTCGCTATCGCGCTCCAACGGCGACGACGTGCTCGGCGGAGACCTCACGGGTACGAAAGTGGGCACCGGCACGACCACGACGTCGAGCACCGGGACCGCACTGATCCAACAGACAGCTGTGTTCACCGGGTCGGTGCGTGGTTGCGGCACCGGCACGATCACGTACACGAACCACGGCGTCTACCACCCCGGCGACACCACCTTCACGTGGGTCTTGACGCTCGAGACGGCGACCGGCACCGGCGACTTCACAGGCATGAGCGGCGCCGCGATCGGCCACGTCGACCTCACCGACCCCAACGCCACGGCCGTCGCAGTCGGCAAGTTCCGTTGCCGTGACTGACCGACGAGGTCGACGGGCGGCGACGAGATCGGGCGCGGCCGTGGTGGCGGTCACGGCCGCGCTCGTCGCCAGCGCAGCTGCCACTGACCCTGCAGCGCACGGTTCGCCGGCGCCGAGCACGCCAGCGCCGCAGGTCTGCACGATCCGTCCGACGGCCGACGACGTCTCGATCGGCCCAGCGATGGCCTCGATGATGCGCCAGATCGATGGCGCGATCAGCGTCCTCTACACCGTCCGCTGCGACGGAGCAACAGTCGGATGGCGCTGGCTGGGTCCCGGCGACCTCCCGTTTCTGCCCCTGCGCTGACGGCAATCAGCCGGCCGCCCCCCGGGCCGTGCCGCCTACAAGTGAGAACACCATGCGGCAAAGGGCGAGTCGCCGGGTCGGCATCGAGCGGCACGCAGCGCAGCCTCGGTGAGGCTGAGCCGAAGCTTCCTTGGATGTCAAGCGGCCCGGGTTGGTGAGCGTTCGAGGGTCTGTGCGGGAGCGAGGTCGGTGTTGATGGCGCGGTGGACCTCGCGGATGAGGTGTCGTTTGAGGCAGCGCATGACCATCTTCTTGCTGTGTCCCTCGGCGAGCCGGCGGGCCATGTAGGCCTGCGTGGGCGGGTGCCAGCGGAGTCGGCTGATGATGATCACGTGGAGGGCCCAGTTGGCTTGGCGGTCGCCGTAGCGGTTGAGGCGGTGGTGTCGTTGCCGGCCCGATGAGGCGTCGATCGGTGAGACGCCGCAGAGCGCGGCGAACGATGACGATGTGCGGAGCCGGTCCGGGTTGTCGCCGGCGGCGGCGAGTAGTGCGGTGGCGACCTGGGCGCCGACACCGTTGATCGCTCGCAGCGTCGGCGCCGCTGCAGCGGTGAGTTCGTCGAGCTGGGTGTCGAGCTCAACGAGTTCGTCGTTCAAGTACTCCCAGCGGCGAGCGATCGTGCGCAACGTGAGCCGGGCAGCCCTCGAGTGGTGTGTCAGGACGCTGGCGACGCCGGAACCGTGCGGTCTCAGCGACGATCGCCGTGGTGGACTTGCCGACGAAGCGTCGACGGAGGTGCTCGGGGGCGGTGTCGATGACGATCGCGTTCACGAGCGATCGCACCGGCAACGGCGACATCTACTCGATGATGAGCACCAACGGCGCGTCGCAGACGAGGCTGACGACGTCGGCGGGACTCGACACCGGGCCGGCGTGGAGCGGCACCACGATCGCGTTCGCGTCGAACCGGCAGGGCGACTCCAACTTCGAGATCTTCACCATGACCCAGGTCGGAGGCTCCCAGACCAACGTCACCAACCGGGCGGGGCAGGACATCTCGCCGGCGTGGTCGAGCGATGGCACGAAGATCGTGTTCGCGTCGAACAGGGCGCCGGCCGGCGGCCTGAACTTCGACATCCTCACGATGAACCCGAACGGCAGCGGGCAGACCCCGCTGGTGACCCATCCCGCTGTCGAGCTCTTCCCTGACTGGTAGTTCCGTCACGTTGACGGCAACAGAGCGTGCTCGAGGCTGCCGCCTTCTTCGATTCGGCACCCTCGAATCCCGGGCTCACGGACGAGCTCGGCGCCGGTGCCTCTGCACCTCGCCCTGTGAGCGCTGGCCGATCAGGGGAGCTTGGCCTTGTCGAGCATCGCGATCAGGGTCGGGCGTCGGCGGTGCTGCTCCCTGAGCGCGGCCATGCGGTCGTCGAAGGTGCCGGTGACACCGGCGCTGGTCGGCGGCTCGTCGCGCTGCCTGCAGGTGCTTACGGCGGTGCGGTAGGCGTTCTTGTTGGCCTCGACGAGGGCTCCGTCGGCGAGTTGCAGGTAGACGTCGAGCGCGGCGGCAGGGTCGTCGGGCTCGCGAGCGTCGGCGAGGCGCTCCCACTGCCGGGCGTCGAGGTGCCAGTCGGGGTTGGCGACAGCTGCCGTCCAGGCCGTCGCGGTGTCGCCGTCGTCGAGGAGGGCGTCGACGAACCCTGATGGTGATCGCTGCTCGAGCACCGATCGAGCGGCGGCACGTTCGGCGTCCCAACGGCCGAGCGCTTCGGCGGCGGTGCGCAGCTGGCGATAGGTCGTCGCGGTCGGCATGCGCTCGTGCTGGTGCACCGCGCAGCTCGAACACCCCCTCGTCGTCGGCGCGGTCGGTGAGGATGCCGGCGGCGAGGTCGTAGAGCTTGGCGACCTGCCAACCGGTCGTCTCGACGATCCCTCGTCGCGCCCACTCGAGTGCGGCGTCGGGGTCGTCGAGCTCGAGCATCGCCTCGGCGACCCGTTGGAACTGGAAGGCGTTGGACAGATCCTCGGCCCAGCACGGCGACGAGCGTCGCGACGTCGCGGTCGAGGATGGCCAGCCGCTCCGTCGCGTAGTCCAGCGCGTACGGCCGACGCTCGACCTCCGACCCGCCGGCTCGCTTGGTCACCTCGCGGTCGGTACACGGCGAGGCCGGCGTCGCCGAGCGCCGGCCGGTACCGGACGGGGTCGACGACGAAGAAGTCCTGATCGTCGAACGTGAACCGCACCATCCACTTCGCCAGCGCGGCAGGGTCGGCGACGCCGGCGTCGCACACCTCGGCGTGCAGTGCGAGGAGATCAGCGGCGAGCCCGCCGATCTCGCCGTTCGAGTCGTCGGCGCGCAGCAGCACCTTGCACGAGGTGGCCGATGCCGCGCTCGATCAGCGCCAGCAACTGCCTTCGACGGCTGCCGATCGGCCTCCTGGCGGAGCGCGTCGACGACCGGTGCGGCGTCGGCGGCCCAGCTCGACGACGCCCAGTAGTCGAGCGAACCGACGCGTCCGCAGGCCCCCGTCGACCACTCGACGCAGCACCAGCAGCCGGTCGTCGTCGTCAGCCGCGGCGAGCCGCACCGCCCGTGCGACTTCGTCATGATCGAGCGCCGCCTGCAGCAGGAGGGCAGCGACATCATGGGCGTCCAACTCGGCGATCAGCGCCGCCACGTCCTCATCGGCGGGACTGGCCATCACGAACAGCCAAACAGACCCGACCACCGCGGTGGAAGACGCGAGCCAGACGACCGGGGCGTTGTGCCACCCGAACCATCGGTGCGTCAGGCGGCGACCGGAGTGCTGGCGATCGTCTGCTCCTTCGGGATCCGGCGGGTGAAGAAGAGGGCGACGACGGCGAGCAACGCCATCACCGAGAGCGCGGCGCGCAACCCGTCGAGACGGGCGTCGGTGTTCTCGTCGACGATCGCGTCGGCGATGGCGGCCGGGACGGACACCTGATCGAGGCCGATGCGCAGGTCGGCGTCGGACAGGAACGGCACGCCGGCCGCGAGCTGGATGGTGGCGCCGGCCGCGACGGCGGGGGGCACGGCGGTGTTCTGCTCGATGCCGGTCAGGAACGAGGTCGTGAGCGTGGAGACGAGGACGGCACCGGCGAGGGCGGTGCCGATCGAGGCGCCGAGGTTGGTGACGGTGTTCTGCAGGCCGCCGACCTCGCCCGCCTGTTCGTCGGGGACCGACGACACGGTGATGGCGCCGAGTTGGGAGGCGAGGGAGCCGATGCCGAGCCCGGCGAGGAGCATCGGCCAGGTCACGATCTCCGGTCCGGCCCCGGCCTCGAGACCGGCCACCATCACGACCATGCCGGCGAGGAGGGCGACGATCCCGATCCGGATGACACGCCGGGGTGAGGCGTGGGGGAACACCTTCGGGATGCCGGCGGCGGCGAGGAGCAGCGTGACGGACAGCGGCAGCAGCCGTACGCCGGTGGCGATCGCCGACAGGCCGAGGGACACGGACAGGAACAACGGGATGGCGAAGAACAGGCCGGCCTGGAGGAGGTATTGGAAGAAGAACGTCGCGAGGCCCCCGCGCAGGACCGGGTTGCGCAGGATCGCCGGGTCGACGAGCGGCTCGGCGTGGCGGGCCAGGAGGCGGTTCTCCCAGCCGACGAACAGCCACAGGACGAAGGCGCCGCCGACCAGCAACCAGATGGACGGCGACAGCCCGAGCCACTGCGGCGCCGACGGCTTCGGTTGCACGAAGCCCCAGACACCGGCCCGCAGGATGCCGAAGACGATCAGCCCGAGCCCGAGCGCCGACAGCACGGTGCCGACGAGATCGAGTCGCGTCCGACCGGCGGGGGTCACGTCGACCATCCGGCGGGTCAGCACGAGGATGGCGGCGACCATCACGACCTCGCCGACGAAGACGTAGCGCCACGACAGGTAGGTCGTGAACAACCCGCCGATCAATGGGCCGGCGGCGACGGCGATGGCGCCCGCTGACGCCACGAGGCCATAGGCGCGCGGTCGGTCGGCACGGCCGAAGTTGGACGCCACGAGGGCCACGATCGCGGGCAGGATCAGCGCCGCGCCGATGCCCTCGAGGATCGACCAGCCGATGAGCAGCACGGCGAGGTTCGGCGCGATGGCGGTGATGAAGGATCCGCAGCCGTAGATGACGCAGCCGATCGCGAACGTGCGCTTGCGGCCGAGGATCTGCCCGATCTTGCCGCCGGTGATCATCAGCGACGCCATCACCAGCGTGTACAGCGTGATCGCCGTCTGGATGCCCGTGACGGTGGAACCGACGTCCTTGGCGACGGTGGCGATCGAGACGTTCATGACCGAGCTGTCGAGCGTCATCAAGAACTGCCCGGCCGCCAACGTCATCAGCACGACCCCCGCCGCGCTCGGACTCGCGTCCGGCGGAGTCGGGCCCGCTCATCCCGGCGAACGTAGGCGACGAACGGGGTGAGCGGCAGCACCCGCGATCGGGTCAGCGGCGCACGGGGTACCGCAGGTGGAGCGCACGGACGCCTTGCACCACCACGGGATCCTCGAGCATGACGTGTCCGCCGACGAGCTCGCCGAAGTACGAGATGCCGGTACCGAACAGCACTGGTACCTGGCTGATGCACAGCTCGTCGACGAGCCCGAGGTTCAGCGCTTGCTGGATGATGTCGGCGCTGGCGATCGTGACGAACTTGTCGCCGGCGATCTGGGTGGCGGTGGCGACCGCCTCCTCGACGCTGCCGGTGAAGGTCGTTCGCGGGAACCGCTCCGTGGCGTCGTCGGGAGGCGGACGGTGGGTCACGACGACCACGGGCGCGCCGGCGGGATGGTCGTCGCCCCAGCCATCGGTCTGGTCGAACAACCGCCGCCCGGCGATCAGGGCGCCACAGCCCGACGTGAGCTCCTGCAGCATCGGGGCGCTGGCGGCATCGACCGAGAAGCTCATCGTGTCCTGCGCGCTCGGGACGACGACGTCGCCGCCCCAGTACCAATCGAACAGCTCCGCCGGGTTGTCGTCGGGCTGGGCGACGAAACCGTCCAACGACATGCACATGTGGGTCAGCACCTTGGCCATGCCCCTCTGACCGCGCCGGCGCCCGCGACTCATCGGTCGAGGCCGGGCCAGCTCGGGCGTGGGCCGGGCTGCTACACCGGCGCCGTGACCGATTCGTACTTCCAGTCCGTCGGCTCCGGGTTGCTGCCGCTCCCCATGCGCACGCGCCGTGGGGCACCGACATGCTGCATGGCCGGTTGCTCGGCGGGCTGGCGGCTCGGGCGCTCGAGGCCGCGCACGGCGCTCCCGGTTGGCGGGCGGCGAGGCTCACCGTCGACCTGTTCCGCCCGGCCGCGATGGCGCTGGTGGAGATCGACGTGCGACCGATTCGGACCGGCCGGCGCATCACGGTCGCCGACGCGTCGATCCGGTGCGACGGTCACGACGTCGGGCGAGCGACCGCCGTGTTCCTGGCCGAGAGCGAGGAACCGCCCGGACAGATCTGGCGGCCGCAGCACGAGCCGTGGCCCGATCCCGATTCGATCACGACGTCCGAGGCCGGCTCGCCCGACCACGCCGGCTGGTGGTTCCGAGTCGTGCAGGGTGGCTTCGGCACGGGTGAGCAATCCCGGATCTGGACCAGGGAGACGACCCTCCTCGTCGACGACGAGCCACTCTCGCCGTTCGTGCGCACGGCGGTCTCGGGCGACATCGCGTGTCCGATCGCCAACAGCAGCGACATCGGCCTGCACTACATCAACGCCGACTACACGATGCTGATCGGGCGCTACCCCGTCGATGAGTGGGTCGGTGTCGAGGTGGCGCAGCAGATCGACGCCGACGGCATCTCGATGGCGTCGGCCACGCTCGTCGACCGGGCCGGACCGTTCGCGACCAGTGGCGGCGTGTCGCTGGCTCGACCCGCCGATGGTGCAGCCGACGTAGGGCGTGGCGCAGCCGACGGCCAGACTGAACGCGGTGGCCGACCGTCCTGACGTCCCCGACGAGGTGCTGCGGCGCTTGCGAGCGACATGTGCCGCCTTCCCCCAGATCACCGAGGAGCGGGCGTGGGTCGGCGTGCGCTGGCAGGTCGGCAAGGCCACCGTCGGACATGTCTTCGGCGGTGAGGACCAGCGCTTCCGCGTGACGTTCCGCGCCGAGCTCGACGAGGTCCTCGCCTTCGAGCACCTCGGCGAGCCGTACTTCCGCGCCGGCTGGGGCCGCAACGTCGTCGGGTTGCTCCTCGACGAGGACACGGACTGGGACGAGGTCGCCGAGCTGTTGACCGACTCCTACTGCATCCAGGCCCCGACCCACCTGGCCGCGCAGGTGCCGCGGCCGGGCTGAACTAGGCGAGCGCGGTGGCCCGGACCCTCGGATCGTGGAAGCCGAGGGCGCCGTTCATCTTGTAGCCGATCATGCGTTGGATCTCGGGGGAGAGGCCCTCGGCGATGTCCGGCGGCACGTCGAGGTACTGGTTCTCTTCCTGACGCAGGAAGGCTGCGGAGTAGGTGAGGACCACGCCGTAGCGCCACTCGTCGGAGACGTTGGCGCCGGCACCGTGCAACGTCCCGCCCAGCCAGAACAGGACCGCGCCGGCCGGCATCTCTGCGGCGAGGACCTCGTCGGGTGTCGGCTGCCGATCAGCGGGCCAGCGGTGACTTCCGGGGACCAGGAGCGTCCCGCCGTTCTCGGCGCGGAAGTCCGTGATCGCCCACATCGTGGCGACGATGAGGTTGGGTCGTGGGAGGGGGAAGATCGCGAAGGGGTCTTCCTCTCGATGCAGCACCTGCGCCCGTGCGCCGGGGGCCACGTTCAGCGCGGCGGTGACGTGCAGCTGGTACCCATCGGGGGCCGTCGGGAGGAGGAAGCGGTCGCAGACGGCGGTCACCGTGGGGTGCATCATCAGCTCGCGCACCTGCGCGGATCGGGCCACGAGCGCCGTCACGCGTTGGGTGAGCGCCGGATAGAACGCAGCCGGGTCGTCGTCGGTCTGGAGTGGGGTGGCCGCCAGATGCGACGCCAGCTCGGTGACGACCTGGTCTCGGGCCGGTTCCTCAGCGAGACCGGTCACGACCAGACAGCCGGCGTGCTCGAGCGCCGCCACCATGTCGTCGAACGGGTCCGTTCCCGAGCATCGAGGGATCGAGATCACAGGCCGCACCTCCATCGAGCCCAGTTCCGTCGCGCCGCGCCGCGATCCGATCACCGATCGAGGGCGTTGCTCGCGACACGTTACCAGCCGCATCCGCGACGTCACGGGCGGTCCTGCGAACTCCGTAGTGTTCGCCAACGATGGCGGACCCTCGGGCGGACATCGGACTGCCGGGCCTTCGGATCCTGGCGGTCGGTGACGAGGTTCGCCGCAACGCCTGTTCGTCTCCCTCGACGTCCCGGGCGCCAAGGGCGAGGGCGAGCTGCGCCATGACGGGACCAGCTACCGCGGCCGCCTCCACGTCGCGCTGGGCCCGGTCGTCGTCGACGCGGTCACGATGTTCGACACCGGCGACACGCCGAACGTCGTGGTGCTGCTGGCCGCCCACTTCACGCCGCCGATCCAGCTGTCGTCAGGGTTCACGCTGCTCGACGTCGGTGGCATCGTCGGCATCAACCGGCGGCCGGACGACGACCGGCTGCGCGCCCTGAGCCGGTCGGGCGGGCTGAGCGGGCTGCTGTTCCCGGCCGACATCGACAAGCACGTCGACTCGGTCATCCACCTGCTCGACGAGTGCTTCCCGCGACATCCGTCGGCGTTCGTCGTCGGACCGCTGCTGCGCGTGGGGTGGGGCAGCCCGACGGTGGTCGTGGCGACCATCGGCGCCCTGGTGTCCGACGATGCCGTCACCCTCATCGGCCGCCTCCTCGTCACGCTGCCGCACAAGGACGTCGCGCTGACCCGGCTCGAGGCGCTGGTCGTCGGTCGGTTCGACGCCCAGGGCGTGGCCATCGACGCCTCGCTCGTCGACTCCAAGATCGCCGAGACGCCGGTTCGCGGCGACATGCGGTTGCGGGTGGTGACGACCGGCAGCGGCTCGTTCGCGTTCTCGGCCGGCGGCTTCCATCCGGCGTTCCCCGTGCCGGCAGGGATGGCCGGCATGCGCCGGCTCGACGCCGCGATCTCCGCCGGCCCGATCTTCCGCGCCCGCCTCGAGGCCTACGTGGCCCTGACGACGAACTCGGCGCAGGTCGGCGCCCGCCTCGACCTGCGGGCGAGCATCCCCGAGTTCGAGATCCGCGGCCACGCCGCCTTCGACGCGCTGTTCCGCTTCGACCCGTTCATGTTCGAGACGTCGATCGACGCCTCGGTCACCGTGACGGCGGCCGGCGTCGACGTGCTCGGTGTCACCCTGCACCTCGACCTGTCGGGGCCGTCACCGTGGCGCGTCCGCGGCCACGCCACCATCACGTTGATCGTGCCGGTCGACATCGACATCCCGACGACCCACTGGGGTTCGACGGTCGCCGCCCCGCTGCCGCCGGCCCGCTCGCCGGCGAGCGTCCTGCTCCACGAGCTCGCCGTGGCCGCCAACTGGACGGCCGCGCCGGTCGGGGGACCGACGCTGGTCGCCTTGCGTCCCGGCGTCGGGGACGCCGCCGTGCACCCGCTGGCGCCGTCGCTCGGGTTCCGTCAGCGGGCCGTACCGCTCGGCGTCCTGCTGCGCAGGATGGATGGGGTGCGCCTCGCCCGTCCGAGCCGCCTCGCGCTCGGACGCGACGGGAGTGGCGGCGCCGCCGCCGACCTGCCGTTGGCCGGCGACGAGAGCTTCGTGCGCCAGCAGTTCGACGACCTGAGCGACGACCAGCGGCTCGCCGGGGCGGGGTTCGAACGGTGGAGCTGTGGCGTCGAGCTCGCCGCCGGGCAGTGGGTCGGCGACGCCACCCCGGCGAGCCAGACCGACGACTACGAGACGTGGCTGCTCGACCTCGTCGAAGGAGGCGCCGACGTGCGCCCGCTCACCGGTGACGGCACGGCTGACGCCCACGTGATCGCCGGTCACCGTGTGCTCACGACGCTCCACGACGCCCTCGTGCACGTCAAGACCAAGGCCGTGATCCCGGCGTGACGAGGTTGCAGTTCTTCGCCCACTCGAGGCACGGCGTGAGCGCGTTGCCGAGCGACGGCCTCGACCCGGCGACCGGTCGCCGCACCACGAACGCCCGGGTGTTCGTCGTGACCCGCTCGGAGCAGGGTGGCACCGAGGCGGTGGTGAGCGGACCGACCGCCGGGGTCGGCCTGCTCGGACCCGGCGACGTCGTGGGCCTGGACGGTGAACAGGTGCTGCGGCGGGTCCCTCGCCCGGGCGCGACCGATGTCGATCCGAACGACCTGGCGTTCATCGAGCTCGCCCACCCCGATCTGCCGTGGCTGTTCACCGCCCACGTCGACGGTGCCGTGCCCGTGCCGTGGCTGATGCTGCTCGTGCTGGACGATCCGGACGGGACTCGGTCGGCGCGCCGACCGGGACGAACGTCCCGACGGTGACGGTGACCGATGGAGAGCGGCCCGATCTGACGGCCGTCGCCAGCTGGGCCCACGTGCAGGTCGTCGAGCAGGACCCTGCCGCGGCGACGGCCCGCCTGCGGGGTGACCCGTCACGATGGGACGTGGTGCGTTCGCGGATCGTGTCGCCGCGCAAGCTGGCCGCCGACCACGACTACGTGGCGTGCCTCGTGCCGGTGTTCAAAGCCGGCCAGCTGGCCGCGCTCGGTCAACTGCCCGGCCCGGCAGGAGATGACCTCGTGGATCTGGGTCGCCCCGTCCCGGTGTACGACCACTGGAGGTTCCGCACCGAGCAGGACGACGACTTCAGGACGCTGGCGTTGCGGCTGCGCAAGCCGCTGCGTCCCGCCCAGGGCCGCCGCCTCGTCGCGGTGGACGCCGATGCGTCGCGCCTGCACCGGCAGGGGGCCGCGCCGCTGCCACCCGCCGAGCACTTCTCGAGCAAGGTCCGGCCGGTGCCGACGGCGATGGCCGCCGGCGACGCGACCGGCCCGCTGACGCCGGGGCTGACCGGCGACCCGCAGGCCCCAGGGTTGCCCCGGCGGTTGAAGCGGCTGCTGAACGCCGTGGCGGGCGCGGTGACGCCGGTCGTCGGGCCACCACTGTGGGGCCGCTGGTTCGCCGACGCGACGGATCTGGACGGGCGACCGGACCTCGCCGATGTCGTTCCGGACGGACCGCACCGGTGGATCACCGACCTCAACGCCGATCCCGACGTGCGCATCGCCGCTGGCCTCGGTGCCCGCATCGTCGAGCGTGATCAGGAGGAGTTGATCGCCGAGGCGTGGCAGCAGCTGGACGGTGTGGCCACGGCGAATGATCGGGTCACCTGGGCCCAGGTCGCCGTCTCCTCGACCGAGCGCCTCCACGACCGCCTGGCCGTCGACGCCGCCAGCACCGTCATCCGCATCCTGCAACCGGCGCTCGAAGACGTCCCGTTGCCCGACCCGGTGATCGGCGCCGACACGTTCCTCGAGTTGCTCGAGCAGGAGGTGCCCGGCGCCGGCGCCGTGCTGTCGCCCGCGTACCTGCGGGCCTGTCAGGTGGCCTCCGGACCGGCCGCCGACGCCGACGCGATCGCAGCACCGGTGCTCGTGGCCGAGGCGCTGACCGCGTTGGAGACCGGTTCGCCGGACACGGTCCCCGATCGGTTCGTCGCCGACCCGGCGATCGACGTCACCGCCCTCACGGCGGCCGTGGTCGATGCCGGCGCGGTCAACGTGGACGTGACCATGACCGTCGCCGGCCTGGTCGCCAACCTGCAGCAGCTGCCCGGGACGGTCGCCGCGGCGGGGGAGCAGCTGGCGACCCTGGCCTCACCGGGTGCCGTCCTCGAGCGACTGGCGGCGGTGGCGACGGTGCAGCAGACCGCGTTCGAGCAGATCGGGCTCGCCGCGCCGCCGGTGACGACGCTCGTCGCGACGATGGGTGAGCCGATCGACGCGGCGCCCGTGGCGGTCGTGACGAGGCTCGTTCTGCGAGGTGCCTGAGCTTGCGGGCGGACGGCGCACGGGCGGACTCGGCACCGTGGCCGCCGGTGCCCTGTCGTCGGTCGAACCGACCCCGGCCTACACCGCGTTGATCGACGACCAGATCACGATCGGCGAGGACCACGCCCAGGCGCCGCAGCGCCGATCGCCACTCCACCCGATCACGGCCACGCCGGTCTTCGACACGCCGCTGGTCGATCGGCTGCGCCGGCTCGACCTCGGCTGGGTGTGCGGCGGCCTCGACGAGCTGGCCGCCGACAGCCTGTGCCTGATGAGCGGCAACCGACGGTTCGTCGAAGCCCTGGTGGCTGGCGCCAACCACCAGCTGGTGCGCATGCTGCGCTGGCGGCGCTTCCCGGTCGACCAGCGCGGCACGTCCTTCGACACCTTCTGGCCGGGAACCCCCGGGGTGGGTGACGTCAAGGCGCTGCGCGGTTGGGACGCCGCGCTCGGGCACAACCCTCCGGAGGGTGTCGCCGACGCGTCGATCACGATCCTGCTCGTGCGGGCCGAGCTGCTGCGCCGTTACCCGTCGACGATCATCACGCTCGAGCTCGGGGCGATCGCCGCCGACCGCTTCGACTTCGATCGCCGCGCCACCGAGCTCTTCCGTGGCGTGCTCGACAGCGAGACGTCGTACGTCGCCTACGACTCGGGTCCTCCTCCCGAGGTCGGTGACGACGGCGATCCGCAGTGGTACGTCTCCCTGCGCCAACCGATCGACGAGTCGCGGTTCGCCACCACGGCGCAGCCCAGCGGCGGCCGCGGCTGCCTGGTCCCTGCGGACCTCGGCACCGGCCGCTCCAGCGCCGAGGTGGCCCGGCGGCTGTTCCGCCGTCCGTTCCGCTTGCTGCTGCCGGCTGCCGACTTCGTCCTGCGGCCGGACGGATCGGCATGAGCGCGATCCCGGACGGGTTGTGGGCGGGACTCGATCGAACGCTGCCGATCGCCCTCCTGCCGGTGCGGCTCGAGGTGCGCTCCGGCCAACGGACCGAGCACGACGAGATCATCCCGACCCTGCGCATCCGCATCTACCCGGACGAGATCTCGGTGCCCGGGCGCGCCGTCGCGCTGCGGCCTGACGAGCTCGCCGCCGGGCAGCGCTTCTGGGCCACCGTCGCCGCCATCGCCGCGGCGCCGACGCCGCCGGGGGAGTTGGTCGACCTCGAGGCCATCCGCGTTGCCCAGATGGCCGCGTGGGAGGTGCTCACCCGAGAGGTCGGGATCGAACGCACGCCGCACGTCGCACGGTTGACGCGGCCCGGGGCGCCGGCGCCGCGTGCCGATCCGGGATCGGGACGAGCGGTGCTGCTCCCCGACGCGTGGGTCGTGTTCGGCCACGTCGATGGCGAGGTCGTGCTGTCGGAACACGTTCCGGTGCCGTCGGATTCCGTGGCCATGGCGCCGAGCGGCCGCACGACGTTCGATCTGTCGCTCCCGCACCTCGTCGCCGACCCCGAGTTGCGATGGATCACCGACTTCGACGCCGCCCTCCTGGCCGGGATGGCCCTGACCGTCGACCTCGTCCGACCCGGCACGATCGTGCCGCCGTGGGCCAAGGACGGACGCCTCGACTCGCTCGTCGTCGTCGGCGTGCGCGACACGGCAGATCCGTCGGGCGAGGCCGGGCTGCTGTCCGATCTGATCGCCGCCCACGGAGCGGTCGATCGCGTCGCCCTGACCCGGCGCGGCACGCCGACGAACCGCTTGCGGGGCCGGCCGTCGGGGTGGTCGAGCGAGCTCGACCCCTTCGGGGCGTTCGACCGCGTGCTGGATCCGCCCAGCGCGACGGCCGGGCCGGTTCCGGACGGCGCGCTCGAGGCAGCGGCCGGGACCGTCGCGTCCGACGTGCTCGCAGCTGCGCTCGGCGTCGACCGGTCGACGTTCGCCGATCTCGACGGGGCCGCCGACATCAGCCACCGCCACGCGCGCGACATGGCCGAGGCGCTGTTCCCCGTCACCTATGGCGAGGCCCTGCGGACCCTCCTCGCGCCCGACACGACCGACCCCGAGACGATGCGCCGCATCGTCGGCCAGCTGGATGCAGCGCGATCGTTCGCGCTCGATCACGTCGCCCGCTTCGTGCGGGGTGGGGGACCGCTGCCCGGGATCCGCGTCGGTCGCCAACCGTATGGCGTGCTCCCGATCACGCCGCTGCGATCGCTGGCGCCGACGCCCGCTGACCGACCGGGCTGGGCCCGGCTCGTCGGCCTGCTCCGGCGCCTCCGACCGTTCTGGGAACAGGCGGCCGCCGCCGTTCCCAGCCTCGAGGCGGGCACCGATGCACCCGACGCGGCGACGCGGATCATGCGCGTGCTGCAGCAGGGGCCGGTGCCCCACCCGGCGGCCTACACGGTGCGCCGCACGGCGTCGGCGCGCCTGCAGTCGAGCGAGCGCAGCTTCGCCCTGTCGTGGCGCAACTCGGTGTTCGGTGCGCTGGTGCGCGGCGGGACGCCGTTCGAGCAGGTCGTGCGGAGCGCACCGCTCGCTGTCGGGGACGGCACCGGTTCGCTCGGCGCAGCGGTCGCCGGCCAGCTCCCCGCGGGTGCGACCACCGACGCCGTCGTGTCGGCGGTCCTCGGGGCCGCCCAGCAGGCTGCCGCGGTCGCCGCCATCAGCGCCATCGTCGACCACGAGGTCACCGGGTTCGACGCGTCGACGATCGGTGGCCCCGACCCCGTGGTGATGGGGAGCGATCTCGCCGCGCCGACGACGGCCGTCGGCCTCGTGCGCGTGCCGCCGTCGACCCTCCTCCAGGTGTTGACCGGCATCGCCGGGCAGCTCGTCGATGAACGGCGCGATGCCGCCGCGTTCTCCGACCTGCGCGCCGAGTTCGAGCGCCAGCGCGGCGAGTACCAGCAGCGCATCACGGACTACGGCAACGCGGCCGTCCAGGCGGCGGCCGGGACGGAGATCGCCCAGACGTTCCCGAACTTCACCCAGGTGTCGCAGCTCGACCAACCGACGATGTCGAGCGGCGTCCCCGGCGCGGAGGGCTTCTTCGGCTCGTGGTGGTACGAGATGCCACCGTCGGTCCCCGACCCCGAGCCAACCGACGCACCGTTCGGTGCCCACGCCGCCGCGGCGCGGATCGAGGCCGCTCGACTGGACGACGAGGACATCGCGCGGCTGCTCGGCGAGACGTTGGCGCCGGCCAGCTCGCGGTTCGACGCCTGGGCCACGTCCCTGGCGACACGGCGGCTGGCCGATCAGCGAGCGGCCCGACCCGATGGCGTGCAGCTCGGCTGCTGGTCCGTGCTCGTCGACGTGTCGTGGACGCCGACACCGACGACGTCGGCGGGACCGGTCGACTGGCCCGAGCCGGGGAAGCAGGAACCGGTCCGTGTGCTGACCGACCCGGTCGGCTACGTGCACGCCCCGTCGCTCGACCACGCCCGGACGGCCGGCGTGCTGCGGGCGGCCGAGCGGGCCCATCGGGGCAGCGCGTCGACGCTCACCACGCTGGACCTCACGTCCCGCCGGACGCGAGCCGCACGCGACGTGCTCCAGGCGGTCGGCAACGGCCAGCCGCTCGGCGCCGCGCTCGGCGTCCACGTCGAGCGGGCGCTCGGGGCGGCCCAGTTGCAACGCTGTGTCGCGCCGCTGCGCGCGGCGTTCCCCCAACACCGCCGGGAGGGCGCCGGCGGGACGGTCGCCACTGGTCCGGACGACGCGGTCGTCCCGTTCGACGTGGTCGATGGCCTCGACGTGTGGCAGGGGCAGGACCAGGTCGCGACGGTGTGCCCCGACGGCGGCGCGCCGCTGGCCACCGTGCTGGCCCAGCTCGACGATCTCGTCGATGCCGTGGCCGACGTGTTCGTCGCCCAGGGCGTCCACGACCTCGTCGGTGGCCGCCCCACGCGGGCCGGCGCGACGTTCGGGGCGCTCGCCGATGCCACGCGCCCACCGCTGGACCTCGACGTGCTGACCACGCCGCGCTCGGCGACGACGATCACCCACCGCGTGCTGCTCGCGTTGCCGCCCGCTGCGGAGACGGCTCCGACCGGGTGGCGCGCCGACGCGGTCCGGGCTCGCATGGCGCCGTCGGTCGAGCGCTGGGTGGCCCGACTGCTCGGCGATCCCAGCGCGGTGCAGGTGCAGGTCGCGGGCCAGGGCGCACCTGCCGCACCGATCACCATCGCGTCGCTCGGCTGCTGCGCCCTGGACCTCGTCGCCGAGGTGGACGTGCGCGGCGGCGACCGGTTCACCGACCGCATCGGCGCGGCGACGGGGGTGACCGCTGGTCTGCAGGTGACGGGCGTCGACGATCGATGGATGCGCATGCAGCACCTCGCCGAAGGGATCCGCGCCGTGCTGGCGGCCGCCCGGCCGGCCGTGCCCGCCGACGTCGGCGCCGGTCCGCAGCACGCCGTCGGCGTCGATGATCCCGGCCCGCCGGCCGTGACCGCGGCCGACATCGATGCCGAGGTCGGGGCCGTGGCCGTCGTGCTGCAGGCGGTCAGTGATGCCGTCGACGCCATCGAGGCCGGCGCACCGGCATCCGACCCCCGGCTGGCCGTGCTCGCCGACCTCGGCATCGCCGGCGCGGTGGCGGCGCGACGGGTGCTCGCTGACGTCGCCGAGCTCGTGCCCGGAGTCGACGGCACGTGGACGGACCGCCTGCGGGCCGCGGTCTCGGCGGCGGTCGATCCGGTCGGGCTGCTCGTCGGCGTCGGCCGCAGCGTCGCCGGGGAGGCGGTCGTGATCACGCCCGCCCTCGCGGGGGTCGACGCCGCGGCGCTGCTCCCGCCGGCCTCCGCCGCGCCGGCCGAGCTCGGGCGCTGGCTGGAGCGCACGGCCCAGGTGCGCGACCGCCTCGCGGCCTACGACGACCTGCGCCTGTACGTCGAGGCCGCCGGCGGGAGTCCCGAGCCGCTCTCGGTGGCGCAGCTCCCACCGGCCGACCCGCCCACCTGGATCGGTGGTCGCGACCTCGATGCGCCGGGTGATCAACCGGACCCCCGGCCCGAGAGACCGACGACCCACCTGCTGCTGGCCGGGGCTCCGAGTGACATCGCGTTGGTCCTCGACGAGTTCGTCGAGGCCGTTCCCGACCTCGAGACCACGACCGGCCTGGCCGTCCACGCCGATGCGCCCCGCGCCCGTCCGCCGCAGACCATCCTGCTCGCCGTGCACCCGGGCGCCGACGTCGCGTGGAGCCCGGACCTGCTGGACGAGATCGTCCGCGAGGCGGTCGCGCTGGCCCGGCTCCGACTGGTCGAACCGGAGGACCTGGCGGCCGTCGGCCTCGACGCCTTCCTCCCGCTCACCGCGCCGCGCTCAGCGGCGACGATGACCGCCGATCCGGCGACACCTGCGCTGGTCGTCAGCGCGGCACCGACGTACATCCCGGCCGACGAGCTGCCGGAGGCCATCGAGCAGTGGACCTTGGAGCGCTGGCACCGATGGGCCCAGGAGCAGGACGAGATGCAGTGGCTCGACGAGGCGGTGACCGCCGAGGTCGGCGAGTTGACCGTCGTGGTGACCGCGACAGGCACCGAGATCACGCTGGCGACCGGGACCGACGGCACCGATGTCACGGTGGGGACGGGGACCGATGGCACTGACGTCACGGTGGGGACGGGGACCGACGGCACGGTCGTCGACGCCGGCTTCACCCGGCTGCAGCGGACTGCCCACCGCCTCGCCGGGCCGGCCGAAGGGGCTGGCTGATGGACCCGGGTGGGACGTACGCGACCTGGCCGCGGTTGGTGCCGCACGCCCGCACGACCGATCTCGACGTCGGGCTGGCCGCCGAGATCGCCGATCCCCTGTGGATGGTGGGGCGCCAGCTGCAGCTCGGTGAGCTGACGGGTGTCGACGGTGGCACGCCGATCATCGTCGAGGCCCAGGCCAGCTTCTCGCGGTTCGCCGAGCTGCGCCTGGCCCGCGGCGATGCGATCCCGCTGTCCGCGGCGTCGCCGCCGCTCGAGATGCTGGTCGAGGCCCAGCCGATGCTGCCGACCGACGACTCGTCCACCCGGTGGAGCGTCCGGGTGCGCGCCGGCCGTGACCTCCGCCGACGCCTCGTCGCGGCCGGTCTCGGAGCGGTTGCCGACGCGCTCGCCGCGCACGCCGCGACGAGGTTCGCGCCGGCGGCCGAGGCGCCCGACGATGTCGAGGCGGCGCGCACCCGGGCGTTGCTCGCCGGGCGGTGCATCGACGGCGGCCGGGTCTTCGGGCTCGCCACCGGCGCCGGTCTCCCCGCCGATGTCGTCGCCGGGCTCGAGGCCGGCCCGCGCGCCGAGCTCGATGCGGCCGTCGCTGCGTGGACCGCGGCGATGCGGGTGTGGTGGGGCGTGGCCGAGGCCGGATCGGGCGAGGCATCGGGGTGGGTCGACGAGCGCCTGGCCCACTCGTTCTCGATCACCGCCCCGCCGCTGCCGCCGAGCGAGCAGCACTTCGAAGGTGATGACGAAGCCATCGTGCTCGCGCGCGACGCACGACGACGGCACCGGGCTCGACTGGTACTCGCTGGACCGGGTGGACCCGGGGACGGTCGCCCCCGGTCCGGCCGGGGCGCCCGGGAGCCGGAAGCGCGTCCGCGTGCTGGCCACGCCGCTCACGTTCCGCGGCGCGCCGGCCGATCGGTTCTGGGAGTTCGAGGACGCCGCCTCGTCGCTGGGCTTCGGCAGCGCCGGCGTCACTGATCTGGTCCGCCTCGTCGCCACCGAGTTCGCCGTCGTCTACAGCACCGACTGGTTGGTGGTCCCGTTGCAGCTGCCGACAGGCAGCGTGGCGACCGTCGACTGGGTGATCGTGCGCGACACCTTCGGCGAGGCGACCCTCGTCGGGGACCGGGCCACATCGCGCCGAGGACCCGGCGGTCGGCAGTTCCAACCCGCGGATGCGGCGACCGGCGAGGGTGACTTCCCCCTCCTGGTGGTGCTGCCATCGGCGTTGGCCGCCGTGCGCTCGCCGGTCCGCGAGCGGGTGTCGTTCCAACGCGACGACGTGGCCGCGGTGGCGTGGGCGATCGAGCACACCGTGGAAGGACCGCTCGGTCGCGGCGTCGACCGGCCGGTCACGTTGGCGCCGGAGGATGCGGTCGCGCCGGTGGTGGCGGACGCGTTCGAGCTGCTGTGGCGGTTGGCGACGCCAGTGCCCGACGCGTGGATCCCCTTCGTCCCGGACGACGACGATCGCGGGCCCGTGCTCCGGCGGGCCCGGCTCTTCGACAGCGTCGACGACGCTCCTCGGCCGGCGGCCAGCCGGCTGCTGGCGTCGCTGACGACGGTGCGCGACGAGGAGGTCACGGCCAGCGGGGTCGAGGTGACGACGCTGGATCAGCTGGTCCGGACGACCCAGGGCGCAGTCGTCGTGTGGCGCGGGCCGCGAACGCCACGTCGGCCGGGGCGGGGCGGCGTCGCGGCTGCGCTACGACGACACCTCGCCGGTCTGACCGACGTCACGAGGCGGACCGAGCCGCATTCCCCGCAGGGAATCGCCGCGACGCCCGGGGCGAGCGATGATCGTCGGTGATGGATCGCTTCCCGAACGAGCTGCGGTGCTGGCGAGCGGCCCGCCGGCTGAGCCAGCTGGATCTCGCGCTGCGGGCCGGCACCACGCAGCGCCACGTGAGCTTCATCGAGCAGGGCCGCTCCCGCCCGGGGCGCAGCATGGTGCTGCGCCTGGCGGAGTCGATGGAGCTCACCCTTCGCGAGCGCAACGAGCTGCTGCTCGCCGCCGGCTTCGCCCCCGCGTTCCCGGAGTCGCCGCTCGACGATGACGCCCTGCGCCCGGTGCGCCAAGCGCTGGACATCATCCTCGACGGCCATCTCCCGTACCCGGCGATCGTCGTGCGGCCCTACGGCATCCTCGTCGCCGCCAACCGGGCGTTCGAGGTGTTCAACGAAGGCGTCGACCCCGCGCTGCTGACGCCACCGGCCAACATGTTCCGCCACGCCCTCCATCCCGACGGGCTCGCTCCCCGCGTCCGCAACCTGCCGGAATGGGGCCGGCACATCACCGAGCACCTGCGGGCCGTGCTGGCGCGCAGTCCCGACCCGGCGTTGGAGGAGCTGCTCGCCGAGCTCGAGTCCTACCTGCCGCCGCTGCCCCCGACGTCCGCCGTCCTCGGCTTCGCCGTGCCGCTCGAGCTGGAGTCGGCCGACGGCGTCCTGCGGCTGATCACCACCATCACGTCGTTCTCGACCGCTGCCGACGTGACGCTCGCCGAGCTCCAGCTGGAGGCGTTCCTGCCGGCCGACGAGGCCACCGCCGACGCGCTGCGCCGGCGATGGCGGCGTCTCGAGTGACGTCGTGCCGTGACTCGCGGTGCGGTTGCCGCCGCGAGTGCGTCAGGCCGGGACCGGGGTGCCGAACGTGATGCCTGGGTAGCCCAGTTCGTCCATCGCGTCCATCCGCTCGCGGAACTTGGTCAGGCTGCCGGCATACGCCAGGTACTCGTGCTTCTTGCCGGGGATGTTGGCCCCGCGGAACCACGAGTTCTCGGCCATCAGGGCGATCGACGCGGCCTGGTGGACCTCCTCGGTCCACTCCGCGCACGCGTCGCTGTCGGGTGCGACGACGGTGTGGCCGTTGGCCCGGGCGAAGCACAGGACGCCGGTGATGTAGTCGACCATGATCTCGGTGGCCCGGGGGAAGTTCCCGCCGATCATGTGCGGGCCGCCGGCGATGAAGAAGTTCGGGAACCCGGGCGCCATGGCGCCGAGGTAGGTGACGACGCCCTGCTTCCACCCGTCGCGCAGCACCCGGCCGTCCTCACCGACGACGTCCATCTTGGTCAGCGCCCCGGTGAAGCCGTCGAACCCGGTGGCCCACACGACGATGTCGAAGGCCTGCTCGCCGTCGCTGGTCTCGATGCCGGCCTCGGTGATGGTGGTGATCGGGGTCTCGGTGAGATCGACCAGGTGCACGTTGGGCTGGTTGTAGGCCTCGTAGTAGAAGGTCTCCATCGGCGGGCGCCGCATGCCGAAGCCGTGGTCGGTCGGGATCAACTTCTCGGCGATCGCCGGGTCGTCCACGCGGGCGCGGATCTTCTCGGCGATGAACTCCGAGAACTCGGCGTTGGCCTCGCGGTTGGTCATCGTGTCGCGGTAGTTGCTGATGAGCTTGGCGAAGCCCTTCTGGTGGTAGAGCTGCTCGTAGAGCTCCCACCGCTCCTCCTTCGAATCGTCGAAGGCGCGCTTGCGGGAAGCGGGGTGCACGAACCCGGCGAACGATCCCATGCACGAGTCGTAGATCTGGTCGTAGGTCGCTTGGATCTCGGCCTGCTCCTCGTCGGTGATCGGGCCGTTGTTGAGCGGTGAGTTCCAGTTCGGCGTGCGCTGGTACACCACCAGCTCGGCCGCCTCCTTGGCGACCTCGGGGATGAGCTGCACCCCGCTGGCCCCCGTCCCGATCACCGCCACCCGCTTGCCGGCGAAGTCGACGGGCTCCTTCGGCCACTGACCCGTGTGGAACGCCTGGCCCTGGTAGCGCTCACGCCCCGGGATCGTTGGCCAGTACGGCACCGACAGCACGCCGGTGGCCGAGACGACGAAGCGGGACCGGAGCGTCGCGCCGTCCTCGGTGGTGAGCGTCCAGGTGGCGGTGGGCTCGTCGAACGTGGCCGATGCGATGCGGGTCCGGAACTGCATGAGGTCGCGGAGCCCGAGCTTCTCGACGACGAAGTTCAGGTACGCCTCGGTCTCGGCCTGGCCGGCGAAGTGCTCGGACCAGTTCCACTCGGCGAGCAGCTCGGGCGAGAAGAAGTACCCGTAGGAGTAGCTCTCGGAGTCGAAGCGGGCGCCCGGGTAGCGGTTCCAGTACCACGTGCCCCCGACGTTGGTGCCGGCCTCGACCAGCCGGACGTCGAACCCGGCCTCCCGCAACAGGTGCAGCTGGTAGATGCCGGAGACGCCCGCGCCGATCACGATGACCTCGGCATCGAGGGCCGCATCCGATCCGTCGCCCTGCGTTGCGCCGTGCTCGGTCGCCATGGTCGTCACCTTCCGTCGGTCCGGTCGGTCCGCTGCGCGCCGGCCGACACCGTCGACGTTAGGCGCGGCCATCGCCGACGGCCGAAGCGCTCGTTCCGTCGTCTGACGAGCGACGAGGCCTATCCGGCGGGCATGAACAGCGCATCGGCCGTGGCGACGACTCGTCCGTCGTGCGTGAACCGGGCCCCGCCCGCCGACAGCCGGCGGCCGACCTTGGTGAGCGAGACGGCGACGGTGACCCACGCGTCGGCCGGGGCGATCCCGAGGAACACCGCCCGCAGGTCGACGGTCACGTGAAGCCGGTGAGCAGTGGGTCGACGGGGTCCGACCAGAGCTCACCGATCGCCGTGAGCAGCGGGCTCGGATGCGACCACGCGAACGTAGGTGGTCGGACGGCCGACCGGCGTGGAGGTCGTCACGAGTCCGCGAACACGAGGACCGGCGCCCGCTCGGTGCTCGCCGCTGACAACGTCGGGGCGGCGCGCCGCTGCTTCACCTCAGCTCTCGCGACGACGTGGTGGTGCACCTCGTCGGGGCCGTCGATGAGTCGGAGGGCGCGCTGCCCGTGCCACATCTCGGCCAGCGGGAACCACTGCGAGACGCCGGCGGCGCCGTGCATCTGGATCGCCTCGTTGATGATGTCGCAGCACTTCTCGGGAACCATCGCCTTGACGGCGCTGACCCAGACGCGCGCGTCGGCCGTGCCGAGCGTGTCCATCGCCTTGGCGGCGCGCAGCACCATCAGGCGCATCGCTTCGACCTCGATCCGGGAGCGCGAGACGACCTCCATGTTCTTGCCGAGGTCGATCAGCCGCCTGCCGAAGCCCTCGCGGCTCATGCCACGGTCGACCATCATCTCGATCGCCCGCTCGGCCGCCCCGATCGAGCGCATGCAGTGGTGGATGCGGCCCGGACCGAGGCGCAGCTGGCTGATCTCGAAGCCTCGGCCCTCGCCGAGCAGGACGTTGTCACGGGGGACCCGGACGTCATGGAAGCGCAGGTGCATGTGGCCGTGCGGGGCCTCGTCGCGTCCGAAGACGAACATCGGCCCGACGATCTCGACCCCGGCGGCATCCATCGGGATCAGGATCTGGGAGTGCTGCTCGTACGTGTCGGCATGGGGGTTCGTGCGCACCATCGTGATCAGCACCTTGCAGCGGGGATCGCCGGCACCGGTGATGTAGAACTTCTCGCCGTTGACGACCCACTCGTCGCCGTCGAGCACGGCGCTCGTGGACACCTGCTTCGCCACGTCGTCCCACTCCGCGAGCAGGGTCCGCACCGAGCGCTCGTCACCGGCGTCGGCGCGCCCCGCCCGCGTGGTCACCCCGGCCACGGCGAAGCGAAGGGCCTTGTGGATCTCTCGGTACAGATCCCACGCGGGCCGCGGAACACTCACGCTCGAAGGGTGCGTGGGCGGTGTTCAGCACATGTTCAGGACCGCTTCGCTCGTCGTCCGAGGCGCGAGCGCACGACGATCCGGTCGTCGCTGCGGAAGGCGTGTGCTCGCCCATCACTGCCCGCTGGGGCCGCCCGAGACGATCGTCGGCGTGCCTGGGCTCGCACGTGACCGTCGAGGTGGCGGCCCGCGGACTGTCTGTGATGGTCATAGAGTTCGCTCGTGTTGGAGGGGCGCCGCGACCGAGGCGGGGTCCGGATCGCCGAACTGGTCGCGACGTTGTCCTACGCCGCCGACTTGGGGCTCGGGCAGCCGATGGAGCACTGCATGCGTCAGACGGTGATCGCGTTGCGACTGGCTGATCTGATCGGTGCTGACGACGGCGAGCGGGCGGCGACCTACTACTCGGGTTTGGTGATGAACGCGTATTGCCACGCCGACGCCGCGGAGCAGGCCACGTGGTTCGGCGACGACATCGCCTTCAAGCGCGATGGCTTCGATGTGCTCGGCATGAACACGGCACAGGCGATCGCGTTCTTCGTCGGCCGGCTTGGATCGCATGGTCGGACCACCGAACGGGCCAAGCGCGTGGCGCTTGTTCCCGGTGTCGGGCTGGTCGGCGGTGGTCTCGTTCCTGACGACGCACTCCACCCTGGGTCGCCAGTTCGCCGAGCGGATCGGTCTTGGCCCGGCGGTCGCCGCCGCCGTCGGCCAGGCATACGAGCAGTGGGACGGCAAGGGCCAACCTCACCAGCTCCGCGGCACCGAGATCTGCCTGCCGGCCCGCCTCGTCCAACTCGCCAGCCCGCTCGAGGTCTTCAGCCGTCGTCGCGGCATCGACGCGGCGATCTCGATGGCTCGACAGCATCGCGCCAAGCAGTTCGACCCGGCGGTCGTGGATGTGTTCTGCGACCACGCCAGCGACGTGCTCGCCGGTCTCGAGGAGGCGGCGACATGGGATCGCATCCTCGCCGCCGAACCGCCGCCCGTTCGTCGCGTCGACGGCACGGCCCTCGACGACGCCCTCGTCGCGATGGCCGACCTCGTCGACCTCAAGTCGCCCTACCTTGCTGGGCACTCGCGGGGCGTGGCCAACCTCGCCGCGGCTGCTGCGGAGGCGTCCGGGTTCGGCGCCGAGGCCATCACGAGGTTGTGGCGTGCCGGTCTCATCCACGACCTCGGCAGGATCGGGGTCTCGAACGCGATCTGGGACAAGGCCGGTCCATTGAACGACGTGGAGACCGAACGGGTCCGACTCCACCCCTATCTCACCGACCGCATGCTGGCGCGAGTGGCGGCCCTCGACGCCAGCCGCGAGATCGCGTCGCGCCATCACGAGCGATTGGACGGCTCGGGGTATCCGAAGGGGCTCACGGCGTCCGCCCTCACATCGTCTGACCGCCTCTTGGCCGCCGCCGACGCGTACCACGCGATGACAGAACCGCGACCGCACCGACCGCCGCTCGACGGGGCGGAGGCGTCCTGGCGGCTGCAGCACGAGGCGCGGGCGGGCCGGCTCGACGGCGCCGCCGTCAACGCGGTGTTGTCGGCGGCCGGTCAACGCGCGCCGATGAGCCGGGCGTGGCCGGCCGGGCTCACCGCCCGCGAGGTGGAGGTGCTCGGCCTCCTGGCGCGGGGACAGCCCAACAAGGAGATCGCCCGCCGCCTCGGCGTGAAGCCCAAGACCGTGTCGAACCACGTGGAGCACATCTACATCAAGCTCGGCGTCCAGAGCAGGGCCGCGGCCACCCTGTTCGCCACACAGCAGGGTCTGATGGGTGCGTTCGAGACGGCGTGACGCCGACCTCGCCGCCGCATGAGGTGAACACCTCATGACAGCGGTCGGCTCGTCGTCATACCTTCGACGAAAGCCATCCCGGAGGTCTCCTGTGTCCGCTGAATCGAACGAACCGCTGCCCGGCCGACGCCACCCACGACGCCAGGACAGCAGGCCGAGTGGGGCGAGATGACGATGCACCGTGTGACGTCGCCACCCGTCGACCTCGCACCCATGCTCAAGGGGCTGCCCGACGATCGTTGCCAATGCCCGCACTGGGGCTACCTGTTCCGCGGCCGGATCGTCGTTCGGTACGCCGACCACGACGAGACCATCGAGGCCGGCCAGGCGTTCTACATGGCTCCCGGCCATGTCCCCGAAGCACTCGACGAGATCGAGCTCCTGCAGTTCAGCCCAACCGACGCCTACCGCGTCGTCGACGAGGTGATGCAACGCAACATGGCGACCATGGCCGCCCGGCCCTGACGCGGAGCCGACCACGTTGTTGGTCGGGTCCGCTCCCCGACGGCCGGTGGACCGGTGCTCGACTGGTCACTCCGACTCTCCTCGGCGGCCGGGACGGCGTGGCAGGTCGAGCCCACCGTGAATGCCGGAGGTCAGATGATCTCGCGGGCGTCGCGGTCGGGGAGCGGCGGATAGGGCGCGAGCGGGAGCGTCTGGTACCAGTAGGCGACGGTGGCGATGTCGTCCTGGAGCTGGAGGTAGCGGCCAGCCGCGGCGCCAGCCGAGGGCCTGCATCGTCACCCGCAGGTCGCTCGTGAACCGGATCGGGTCGGTGAGGTGCCAGCGGTACAGCCCGAAGCGCTGCTGTGACCGGTAGGTGCCGTCGGGGCGCAGCACTTGGGGCATGCCGGCGTACGGCGTCGTGAACTCGCGTGTACTGGCCGTCGACGTCGAAGTTGTACGAGCCGCAGAAGTAGTCCTCGGTGCCGGTGCCGCAGATGGTCGGGAACTCGCCGTCGCCGTCGAGGAAGAACTTCACCTCGCCCTCGCCCCACCAGCCCGAGTTGTTCACGCCCCACGCGCAGTAGGTGCCGACGTACTGGCCGCGGCCCTGCACGCCGTCGAGGATCGTCACGACATCGCCCTGGGCGAGCGGGTTGACCCGGCGGAACTGGGCGCAGAAGCGGGCGGCGTCGTCGGGGACGGCACAGAGCGAGTAGGTGATCTGGTAGTAGAGGATGCGCTCCTCGTCGCTCTCGTTGGTGAGCGTGATGCGAGCCCGGCGTTGGAACGGCATCTCCCAGTAGCAGTTGAAGGCGCTGCCCGGGTTCACGCACACCGCGAGCGACGACACCTGGGCGTACTCGCCCCACCCGCACGCGAAGAAGTCGCCGACCGGGCACTCGACGGCCGGTTGCGGGTCGTCGTCCCAGTACATGCGCAGGATCTGGTTGCGCCAGCCGCCGGTCGGCGTGAGCCAGATGTGCTGGATCGCGCCCGAGCCCTCGATGTCGGCGAGCACGTGCTCGGCGCCCGGCGCGATCGTCACGGAGGGGCAGACCTTCCAGCCCTGGCCGAGACCGGCGTTGGCGTGTGACGCCACCCCCTCGACGTCCATGCCGCCGCGGCCCGGCTCGCCGGTGGGGTTCTCCGGGCTGATCGAGCGGGTCTCGGCGTCGGCGAGCCGCCATACGTTCGCCAGCCCGACCCCCAACCCGTTCCACCCCGTCGCCATCGTGCCTACCTCCCTGTCGTGGTCGCCGCACACTAGCCGTAGAGAAATCGATTTCAGACCCCGTGAAGGGCTGCTGCCGACACCGCATCGCGGCTCGTGTGAAATCGATTGCGTGATCTGCAAGCAACTACCGTGGCCGACCGTGTCGACGGCTCGCAGGCGTGGTCATCGGAGGGGTTCATGACGTACCGGGCAGCAAGCGACGAGGACATCCGGTTCTTCCGCGAGCACGGCTGGATCGTCGTCGAGGACGCCATCGATCCCAACGACCTCGTCGCCCTCGAGCGCCGGTGCGACGAGATCATCGCCAACAAGGAGACGATGGCGTACGACTGGGCCTGGGACGACTCGCGCGACAAGGGCGACCGGGAGTTCAAGATCCTGCAGGGCAGCCCGAGCCGCGGCACGAGCGAGTTCGCCGACGCACCGTTCCGCACCTGGGCCGTCGAGTTCGGCGCCGCGCTCCTCGGGACGCCTGTCGAGTTCTGGTACGACCAGTTCCTCGCCAAACCGCCGCAGAAGAGCGCGGCCACGTTGTGGCACCAGGACGAGGGCTACTGGGGACGGGAGCTCGACGAGCAGGGCATCACGTGCTGGATGCCGTTCCACGACGTCGACGAGCGCAACGGTTGCATGCACTTCATCGACGGCGGACACCGCGACGGCGTGCTCGACGCACGAGCGCCCCGCGGACATGCAGAGCGATCTGCTGTTCTGTCGAGCCGGACGAGTCGCGTGCCGTGGCGTGTCCGATCAGGCTCGGCAGCGTCACGTTCCACCACGGCAAGACACCGCACATGACGACGGCGAACACGACCGACACGTGGCGGCGCATCCTCACCCAGCACCTCAAGGCCGTCGGGGTCGCGGGTGAGGGCGACCACTATCCGTGGAAGGTGTACGTCAACCAGTTCACCGGGGAGCTCAAGACGCCGAAGACGCGGTGACCGCTCGCCGGCGGTCGCCCTGCCGCTGCGGATCAACGGGCGCGTCGTCGTCACTCGTCGGTGTGAGGTCGCGACGTTCGCGGGCTCGTCGGCGGCGGCGATCTCGTATCGAAGATGGGCCACCCGATCTCCGTCCTCCACTGCGTCTCGTCCGCCGTGTCGTGGTGGCCGACGAGGTAGCGCTCGCGGATCGGACCATCGACGCCGAGGGCGTGCTCGGACACGTACGTCGCCAGGGATCCATACGTGACGTCGATGTCGGCGTGCGATCCGGCGTGGACGGTCGTGGCCAGCTCGACAGCGGGGAGTGACGTGGGTGCGACCCGGCCCACTGGCCGCACCGGTCCCGCGGCGGGCAGGAAGATGGTGATCTCGCCGCGCTCGTCGGCGAAGAACCCGGTGGAGATGACACCACCCGGCGGTCCGGCGCTGGGGACACCCTGCGCGGCGAGCGTTGCATGGAGCTCGCCGAGCGCGCCCTGGAACCAGGGCCCGAGGTCGTCCAGGTCGACGACGTCGACGATGGCGGCGACGGCGATGTCGGGTTCGCTGAGGTGCTCGACGGGGCGGTCCGCCGGCGGGCCCTGGAGCAGATCACGCAGCGCGTCGACCGCGTCTCGCGTCTGGGCCAGCTCCTGCTGCAGGCGGGCGAGGTGCGCGGTGATGAGGTCGTTGCGCGTCCGCAGGTCAGGGGCGTCGAGGACGTCGGCGATCGTCTGCAACGGCATGTCGAGGTCGCGGAAGCGGCGGATGACCTGGGCGGCGGGGATCTGCTCGGTGCTGTAGCGCCGGTAACCCGAGGTGGGATCGACCTCCACGGGCACCAGCAGCCCGACGCTGTGGTAGTGGCGAAGGGTCTTCACGCTGAGGTGCGTGGCCCGGGAGAAGTCACCAACGCCGAGCGACGACCGCATGTCGCCAGTGTGGAGGCTCCCACGAGGGGAGAGTCAAGGCCCGCGGTGGGGGATTGACCCTCCGATCACGGGATGCCCGACGGTGGTGCGGGACCGGCCACTTCGGACCGGCACGAGAGGAGACCTCCAGATCATGGCGACCGAGCTCTCAGACGTCATCGCTGACCACATCGCCGCGATCAACGCACATGACACCGATGCCATCGTCGCGACCTTCGCTCCCGACGCGTTCGTCAACGACGCCCGCCGCGAGATCAACGGCGTCGACGCCATCCGACGCTGGGTCGACAAGGAGATCGTGGGTGACCGCGTCACGATGGACGTGCGCGAGGTCGTCGACCACCACGGCGACACCATCGTGCGCGCTCGCTACGACGGCACCTACGACAAGACGGACCTCCCCGCCGAGCTCGTGCTGTCGAACTACTTCGGCGTGCGCGACGGCAAGATCGTGAGCCTCCTCGTGGTCTTCAACCAGCCGTCTCCGTACTGACGCGACCCGTCGAGCCCGGCCGTTCGGCTGATCCTGGCTGTCCGAACGGTGGACGCAGGACTGGCTCGTCGGCCGATGCACGGCGCCGGGCCGTGACCTCATCGTGGTCTGATGTCGACGACCAGGCCCCGCTCCCCGGCCCGATCATCAGCACGCACCCGGCGCCGGCGCATCAGCCTGGGTCTGGGGATCGTGTGGACGCTGGCGGCCTGCGGCGCGGGCCCGGCCCCTCGCACCAGCCCGGTCCTGAGCGCCACCGGCGCACCCACGGTGGCGGCCCGGGCCTACGCCGTGTACGACGACGATGCCGGACGCGTGCTCACCAGCAGCAACGCCGACGTCCGCCTGCCCGTCGGCAGCCTGATGAAGCTGCTCAACGCCGCCGTGGCCTACCGCGCCGGCGAACCGGACAAGGCCGTCGTCGCGCCGGACGGCCTGGGTGGCGCGCCCGACGAATCGGTGATCGGCATCGGTGCCGGCCAGGTGCTCACCCGCGGTGTCCTGATCCGCGCCATGTTGAAGGTCAGCGCCAACGATGCCGCCCGCTTGCTCGCGCTCGACATCGCCGGCTCGGAGCGCCGCTACGCCGAGCTGATGAACGACGCCGCCGCGGACCTCGCGCTGGTCAACACCCACGC
>CAWIKD010000018.1:0-61606 GCA_963836545.1 uncultured Acidimicrobiia bacterium
GGGTGCGACGTTCTCGAGCGCCACCATGGACGCCACCACCGGCGAGGTCGCCGGGGCCAGCGTGCAGATCGGCGACCCGGTCACCGAGAAGCTGCTGATCGACGTGCTCACCGGGGCGGATCACCTGTGGACCGCGATCACCGACTGCGGCGCCGGCGGGCTGTCGTCGGCGGTCGGCGAGATGGCCGAGCACACCGGGGCCGACGTCGAGCTGACGGCCGCCCCGCTGAAGTACCCGGGCCTGGCGCCGTGGGAGATCTGGCTGTCCGAGGCCCAGGAGCGGATGGTCGTCGCCGTCCCGCCCGACCGCCTGGACGCCCTGCAGGAGCGCTGCGCGCGGCACGCCGTCGAGCTGGCCGACCTCGGCGCGTTCACGGGCGACGGGCGTCTCGTCGTGCGCCATCGTGGCACCGTCGTGCTCGACCTCGACACCGCGTTCCTCCACGACGGGCGGCCCCGCCGGCACATGACGGCGTCGCTGCCCACGCCGGACCGCACGCCCGGCACGCGCACCGTCACCGACCCGATCGCCGCGCTGCTCGCCCTGCTCGGCCACCGCAACATCGGGTCCAAGGCGACGACGATCCACCGCTACGACCACGAGATCGGCGGCGGCACCGTCGTGCGGCCGCTCGTCGGCCCGGGCACGGAGGGCCCCGGTGACGGTGTCGTGCTCGCCGATCCCCGCGACACCCACGGCATCGCCATCGGCATCGGCGTCGACCCGTGGCTCGGGCTCCACGACCCCGAGGCGATGGCCCACGCGGTGGTCGACGAGGCCATCCGCAACGTCGTCGCCGTCGGCGGCGACCCCGACCAGGTCGCCCTGCTCGACAACTTCTCGTGGGGCGATCCCCGACGGCCGTCGACGCTCGGCGAGCTCGTCGCCGCCGTGCAGGGCTGCCACGACGCGGCGATCGCCTACGGGGCGCCGTTCGTCTCCGGCAAGGACTCGCTGAACAACGAGTACACGGGCGCCGACGGCCAGCGCCACGCCGTGCCACCGACGCTCGTGATCACGGCCGTCGCCCACGTGCCCGACGTCGGACGCTGCGTCACCGCCGAGCTGACGGCGCCCGGCAACGTGCTGCTGCTGCTCGGTCGCACGGCGCCGGAGTTCGCCGGCAGCCACCTCGACCTCGTGCTCGGCCCGCCGGTCGGCGGCGTCGGTGCCGCGCCGCAGCCCGATCCCGATGCCCCGGCCCGCTACCGCCGGCTGCACCAGGCGATCCGCGACGGCCTCGTGCAGGCGTGCCACGACGTCAGCGAAGGTGGGCTCGCCGTCGCCCTCGCCGAGCTGTGCATCGCCGGTGGCCTCGGTGCGGTGATCGACGCCCTGCCCCACGAGGACCAGGCCACGGCGCTGTTCGGCGAGTCGATCGGCCGCCACATCGTCGAGGTCCGCCCCGAGGACGTCGCCGGGTTCATCGCCGTCGCCGGTCCCGCCACACTGCTCGGCACGGTCAGCGCCGAACCCGCGCTGTCCCTCCCCGGCCTCCCCGCCATCCCCGTCGCCACCCTCGCGACCGCCTTCCACGGAGCCGACGCCTGATGCTCCCCATCCGAGGGTTTGGTTGCATCCGAGGGTTTGGTGCGGGGCCCACCCGCCCGAAACCCTCCGATGCGTCGAAACCCTCGGATGCTTCGGGAGGTTCGTCGTGACGCGGCCGGGGGCCATCGTGATCGCTGGGCCGGGGACCAACCGGGACACCGATGCCGTGCTGGCGCTGGACCTCGCCGGGGCCGAGCCGTCCGTCGTGCTGGCCGCCGAGCTGTCGGCGCGGCCCGAGCTGCTGGACGCGGCGCGGATCGTGGTCGTCGCCGGCGGGTTCAGCTACGGCGACGCCCTCGGTGCCGGGCGCATGCTGGCCCTCGACCTCACCCTCGCCGACGGCGGCCGCCTCGGCGAGCGGCTGCGCGACTTCGTCGCCAGCGGCCGCCCGGTCGTTGGCATCTGCAACGGGTTCCAGGTGCTGACCCGCACCGGCCTGCTGCCCGGCGCCCTCGGCCACAACGCGTCGGGCCGCTTCGACTGCCGCTGGGTGCGCCTCGCCGCCGAGCCGGCCAGCCGCTGCATCTGGACCGACGGGCTCGACGACGAGGTCCACTGCCCGATCGCCCACGGCGAGGGCCGCTACGTCCACCCCGATCCGGACGGTCTCGACGCCGCCGGCCAGGTCGCGCTGCGCTACGTCGACGGCAACCCCAACGGCTCGGTCGCCGACATCGCCGGCGTGTGCGACGAGACCGGCGTCGTGCTCGGGCTGATGCCACACCCCGAGAACCACGTGCTGCCGCGCCAACACCCGCGGCGGCGACTCGATCCGACCACCGAGCGCACCCTCGGGCTGCGCCTGTTCGAAGCGGCGGTGCGCCATGTCAAGTGAGATCACCCTGAACGGATTCGACGCGCTCGTCGACATCGACCTCCCCCTGCCCGACCGCCGCGACGGCAAGGTGCGGGTGTCGTACGCGTGGGGTGACGACCAGCGCCTGTTCGTGACCACCGATCGGCTCTCGGCGTTCGACCGCATCCTCGCCGGCGTGCCGTACAAGGGGCAGGTGCTCAACCAGCTGGCGGCGTGGTGGTTCGACCGCACCTCCGATCTGGTCGCCAACCACGTCGTGGCCGTCCCCGACCCCAACGTGCTCATCGCCAGGGCGGCGACGACGCTGCCGGTCGAGGTCGTCGTGCGCGGCTACATCACCGGCGTCACGTCGACGTCGCTGTGGAAGCCGTACGCCGCCGGCACGCGCACGATCTACGGCTACCACTTCCCGGACGGGCTGCGGAAGAACACGCGGCTGCCCGAGCCGCTGGTGACGCCGACCACCAAGCCGCCGGCCGGGTCGACGGTGCACGACGAGCCGTTGACGTGGGCCGAGGTCGTCGAGCAGGGGCTCGTCGACGGCGCCCGCTGGGAGCGGGTCACGACGATCGCCCTCGAGCTGTTCCGGCGCGGCCAAGAGGTCGCCGCCGCCGCCGGGCTGATCCTGGTCGACACGAAGTACGAGTTCGGGCTGGCCGACGACGGCGAGCTGCTGCTGATCGACGAGGTGCACACACCGGACTCGTCGCGCTACTGGGTCGCGGCCACCTACGAGGAGCGGCTGGCGGCCGGCGAGGAGCCCGAGAGCCTCGACAAGGAGGTCGTGCGACGCGGCCTACATCGACGCCGGCTACAGCGGCGACGGCGAGCCGCCCGCCGTGCCCGGCGCCGTCTGGACCGCCACCTCGACCCGCTACATCGACGCCTACCAACGACTCACAGGGCTGCCGTTCGAGCCCGGTGCCACCCCCGTCGACGCCCGCATCGCGGCGTGCGTGGCGGCGCTCCGAGAGGACCTCGCATGAAGCCCGTTCCCGTCCACATCAGCGAGGCCCCGCGGGAGGAGTGCGGTGTCATCGGGATCTCGACGCCGCACGGTGAGGGCGTGGCCCAGCTGACGTTCTTCGGGTTGTTCGCGTTGCAACATCGTGGCCAGGAGGCCGCGGGCATCGCCGTGAGCGACGGTCAACGGGCCCGGGTCCACAAGCAGCCCGGGCTCGTGTCGCACGTCTTCACGAACGACACGCTCAAGCCGCTCACCGGCTACCACTCGATCGGTCACACCCGCTACTCGACGACCGGATCCTCCAACGAGCGCAACATCCAACCGTTCCTGGTCGAAACGATGTACGGCCCGCTCGCCCTCGCCCACAACGGCAACATCGTGAACACGCCGGCGCTGCGCGACGAGCTGCTGAACAAGGGCTTCGGCCTGACCGCCACCAGCGACTCCGAGGTGATGACGCTCATGCTGGCGGCCGCCGGCGGCAAGACCTGGGAGGAGCGCATCGAGCGCACGCTGCCGGCGTGGAAGGGGGCGTTCTCGCTCGTCCTGCTCGCCGCCGACCGGGTGCTGGCCGTGCGCGACCCGTGGGGCTTCCGCCCGCTGTCGGTCGGCCGCCTCCCGCACGGCGGCCATGCCGTCGCCAGCGAGACGTGCGCCCTGTCGACGCTCGGGTGCGTCGAGATCTCCGAGGTCCAACCGGGCGAGATCGTGACGCTCCGGGGCGCCGAGCTGCACCGCCGCCAGGCGCTGGCCCCCGCCCGCGATCAGGCCCGCTGCACGTTCGAGTTCGTCTACTTCTCCCGCCCCGACTCGAACTGGAACGGCCGCAACGTCCACCACTCCCGCGAGCTGCTCGGCGCCGAGCTGGCCGCCGAGTCGGCCGTCGACGCCGACGTCGTCATCCCGGTGCCCGACTCCTCGATCCCGGCCGCCATCGGCTACTCCAAGGCGAGCGGCGTGCCGTACAACGACGGGCTCATCAAGAACCGCTACATCGGACGCACGTTCATCGAGCCGACGCAGGAGATCCGCGATCGCGGCGTGGCGCTCAAGTTCAACGCCCTGTCGCAGAACCTCGCCGGCAAGCGGGTCGTGATGATCGACGACTCCTTGGTCCGCGGCACGACCGCCGGGCCACTCGTCAAGCTGATCCGCGACGCCGGCGCCACCGAGGTCCACGTGCGCATCACGTGCCCGCCGATCATGCACCCGTGCCACTTCGGCGTCGACATGGGCCACGACGGCGACCTGATCGCCGCCCGCCTGACCGTCGGCGAGATCCGCGACCGGATCGGCGCCGACAGCCTCGAGTTCCTCTCCCTGGAGGGCATGATGCGCGCCGTGGGCAACGACGACGGCACCGAGGACGGCTTCTGCAACGCCTGCTTCACCGGGCGCTACCCGCTGGAGGTCGGCGAGGCGCAGGCCAAGCTGAGCTTCGAGGGGGTCCTCGCCTGATGCGCGTCGCGGTGATCGGCGGCGGCGGTCGGGAGCAGGCGATCGCCTGGTCCTGTCGGCGCCACGGCCACGACGTGGTCATCGCGCCACGCCTCGACGACGTCGACCTCACCGTCACCGACCTCGTCATCCCAGGGCCGGAGGCGGCGCTCGTCGCCGGCGCCGCCGACGCCTGCGCGGCCGCCGGCGTGCCGTGCTTCGGACCGACCGCCGAGCTCGCCGCGCTGGAGTCGTCGAAGGGCTTCGCCCGCCAGCTGGCGACATCGCTCGGCATCCCCGGTCCGGCGTTCGCCCGCTTCGACGCCCACGACGTCGACGGCGCGCTGGCGTGGTGGCACGAGCTCGGCCGGCCCGTCGTCGTCAAGCTCGACGGCCTCGCCGGCGGCAAGGGCGTGACCGTGCCGACCGACGACGCCGAGACCGAGGCCGCCATCCGCGGCGCGGACGGGGCGTTCGTGCTCGAGGAGCGCATGTCGGGACCGGAGTGCTCGCTGCTGGCGCTCTGTGATGGCCGCACTGCGGTGGCCCTGCCGCTGGCCCAGGACCACAAGCGGATCGGCGAGGGCGACACCGGCCCCAACACCGGCGGGATGGGCGCCTACGCGCCGGCCCCGATCCCGTTCGCCGCCGACGAGCTGCTGGCCACGTTCGTCCAGCCGGTGCTCGATCACCTCGCCGCGGCGGGGACGCCGTACGTCGGGGTGCTCTACGCCGGGTTGATGCTGACCACCGAGGGGCCGCGGCTCGTCGAGTACAACGTCCGCTTCGGCGACCCCGAGGCCCAGGCCGTCCTGCCCCTCCTGCGCACCGACCTCGCCGCGCTCGCCCTCGCCGCGACGAAGGGCGACATCACGGCCGTCCCGCTGGAGATCGCCCCCGGCGCGGCGTGCACCGTCGTCGCCGCCACCGCCGGCTATCCCGCGAACCCCCGGCTCGGAGATCCGATTCTGATGCCAGCCACGCACGCTGAGCGTGCCTCACTGGAATCAGAAACCGTCCTCCTCTTCCCGGCCGGGATGGCCGACGGGGTCACGACCGGGGGGAGGGTGCTCGCCGTCACGGGGATCGGGCTTGATCTGGCCAGCGCCCGGGAGGCCGCGTACGCCGGCATGGCCGAGGTCTCGTTCGACGGGATGCAGGTGCGTCGGGACATCGGCTGGCGGGCGCCCGGCGCCGAGCTGCGCTCCTACGCCGCCGCCGGCGTCGACATCGACGAGGGCAACCGCGCCGTCGCCCAGCTCAAGACGGCCGTCGAGCGCACCCACGGCGCCGAGGTCGTGCGCGGCATCGGCAGCTTCGGCGGCGCCTTCTCGGCCAAGGCCCTGCTCGCCATGGACGACCCCGTGCTGGTGGCCTCGACCGACGGCGTCGGCACCAAGGTCGAGCTGGCCGCCCGCCTCGGCAAGGTGCGCGGCACGGGCATGGACATCGTCAACCACTGCGTCGGCGACGTCCTCGTGCAGTCGGCGCGACCGCTGTTCTTCCTCGACTACATCGCCGCGTCGACGCTGGACGCCGACCTCGTCGCCGAGATCGTCAGCGGGATGGGCGCGGCGTGCGAGGCCGCCGGCTGCACCCTGCTCGGGGGCGAGACGGCCGAGATGCCCGGCGTCTACGTCCCGGGCGCGTTCGACATCGCCGGCACCCTCGTCGGGGTGGCCGAGCGGGGCAACCTGCTCCCCCGCCCCGACGTCGGCGTCGGGGACGTCCTCATCGGCGTCGCCTCCAGCGGTCCGCACACCAACGGGTACTCGCTGCTGCGCAAGCTGTTCGCCTGGATCCCGATGGACGCCGTGCCCGCCGGGCTCGACCGGCCGCTCGGCGACGCCCTGTTGGAGCCCCACCGCAACTACCTCGACGTCCTGACGCCGGCCCTGGCCACCGGTCACGTCAAGGCGCTCGCCCACATCACCGGCGGCGGCCTGCCCGAGAACGTGCCGCGCGTGCTGCCCTCCGGCGTCGACGCCCGCATCGAGCTCGGCTCGTGGCCGGTGCCGCCGCTGTTCCAGCTGGTGCGCGAGCTGGCCACCGGCCTCGACGTCCACGAGCTCCACCGCACGCTCAACATGGGCGTCGGGATGGTCGTCGTGTGCGCCGCCGCCGACGCCGAGGCCGTGCAAGCGGCGATCCCCGAGGCGACGTGGCGCATCGGGGAGCTGGTCGCCGGCACCGGCCAGCCGGTCGTGCAGCTCGTCTAGCCTCGGCCGATGCCCGCCCTCGACACGCTGGCGCCCGACACCCCACTCGACGACATCACCGCCGCGCTCGAGCGCGACGGCGCGGTGATCGTGCGCGACGTCCTCGGCCCGGGCGCGGTCGACCGCGTCAACGCCGAGCTGCAGCCGTACATCGACGCCACCGAGCCGGGGCGGGACCGCTTCACCGGCTTCCGCACGACGAGGACCGGCGCCCTCGTCGCCCGCTCACCGGCGTGCCGCGACCTCGTGATGCACGCCACGGTGCGCGGCGTCTGCGACCGCGTCCTGCTGCCCAACTGCGAGCGCTACCAGCTCCACCTCGGGCAGGTCATCCGGATCATGCCGGGCCAGGAGGCGCAGCCGATCCACCGCGATCGCTGGGCCTGGGGCGCCCGCCTGCGGGGGTTCGAGCCGCAGCTCAACACGATCTGGGCGCTGAGCGACTTCACCACCGAGAACGGCGCGACCCAGGTGGTCGCCGGCTCGTCGGAGTGGCCCGACGACCGCAAGGCCGAGCCGCACGAGATCACCCAGGCCGTCATGGACGCCGGCTCGGTGCTCCTCTACACCGGTACGGTCTTCCACGGCGGTGGCGAGAACCGCTCCGACGGCGATCGGACCGGGCTCAACATCACGTACGCCCTCGGCTGGCTGCGCCAGGAGGAGAACCAGTACCTCGCCTGCCCGCCGGACATCGCCCGCACCCTCGACCCCGAGCTGCAGGCGCTGATCGGCTACTCGATGGGCCAGTACGCGCTCGGCTACTACTCGCCGCCGCTGCCGCCTGGCGAGGGACCCGAGATCGTGCCGCCCGAGCACGCCCTACGCGGCGACGCCGGCGCCGGCTCGCGGCTCGGCACCGAGGCCAGCATGGCCTCGGTCAACGAGCACCTCGCCGCCGCCCGCGACTGACCCGCGCTCAGTCCTCGAGCACGAAGCGGACGCGCCGGTTGCGCTTGCCCTTGGACTCCACCTTGGTGATGCGGAACGGACGGGACTCGGCGGTGTTCGACAGGTGCGTGCCGCCGCACGCCTGGCGGTCGACGCCGTCGATCTCGATGATCCGCAGCTGGCCGTCGGGCGTCGGCGGCGGGGCGACGGACAGGCTGCGCACGAGCCCGGCCGTCGTCGCCACGTCCCCCGCGTCGACGTAGATCGAGCGGACCTCCACGCCGCGCCCGATCACGTCGTTGACCGCGACATCGAGCCCCCGGAGGGCGTCGTTGTCCACCTCGGAGAGGTCGAAGTCCATGCGCCCGGTGCCGTCGGCGTTGATCTGGGCGCCGGTGACGAGGGTGCCCGGCCAGCGGTCGAACACGATGGCGTTGAGCACGTGGGAGTCGGTGTGCAGCTGGGCGACGCGCGAGCGGTGATCGGCGTCGACGCGCACGACGACCTCACCGCTGAGGGCGATCTCCTGGTCGAGCAGGTGCCACACCACGTCGTCGGCGGTCTCGATGCCGATGACCGCGACGAGCCCACCGGCGTGCTCGATCGTGCCGACGTCGCTGACCTGGCCGCCACCGCCGGGGTGGAACGCCGAGCGGTCGAGGGCGACGCGCCCCGGACCGGCGCCGACGACGACGGCGCCGTGCTCGTACAAGTCGGGCTGCTCGTGGCACAGGTAGACGGCCATGCCCCGAACCTATCCAGGGGGTGTCACAACGACGGCGGCACGATCACGACCGGGCAGGGCGCCTTGCGCAACAGCCGGCCGGCGAGCCCGGGCTGGCGCGACGAGTCGCCGACGACCATCACCGTCCACGGGTCGAGGTAGCGGGCCAGACCGACGTCGGTGCGCCGGGCGACGATCGTGTCGAACCAACCGACCGGCCGCGGCAGGTCGTCGGACACCCACCGCAGGTGGGCCGACACGGGCACGTCGAGGGCGGGGCGGTCGGGCTCGGCGACCTCGATCATCGCCAGCTCGACGTCGAGCAGCGCGGCCAGCGATGACGCGGCGACGGCCAGCTCCTCGAGGCGCGGCGATCCGCCCCCGAGACCGACGAGCACCCGCCGCATGGGTTCGGTCGACGGCCGCCACCCGGTGCCGACGGCGAGCAGCGGCACGGCGCCGATCGTGTGCTCGACCTGCGGTTGGTGGCGATGACCGGTGAGCCCGATGCAGCACAACCGGGCGCCCGACCACGTCACGTAGGAGGCGACGTCCGCTCGGCCACCAGCGACGACCCGCCCCGCGACGCGTGCCGCGCCGGCGGCCGACGCGGCGGCGCAGCGCGCCGAGAGCTCGGCCTCGCGCTGCCCGTGATCTGCGTCGCCGGCGCCGGCCACGAACTCGATGCCCAGACCCGTCTGGCGCGACAGGGTCACGGCGATCGCCGTCGAGGCCTCGGGCCGGCGATCGTCGTCGACGGGCACGGCGAGCCGGGCCCGATCGGCATCGTCCCCCCACGAGCCGGATGGCTCCCCCACGGCGCCATCGTGGCAGGTCGACGAGTCACGTGTGATCTGGGCGTATCAGCCGTGCCGGCGCGACGCACCTTGGCGATCACCACCACGGACCGTGTGGTCATCCGATCAGCCGAGCCGTGGTGCCGACACCCGAGGAGCACACGATGGCACTCTCCACCGACGACACCATGCTGACGCCGACCACCGAGGCGACCGGCGTCCCGACACCGGGGGCGCCCCGTCCGCACCGCCGCCGGATGGTCGCCCTGGGCTGGGCTGCGATCGCGGTGGGGTTGGCCGCCGTGGCCGGCCTGTCGGTGGCCATGCTGCGTGACACGTCGTCCCCGCCGCTGCGCGACAACGCCCGCACCGTCGCCGAGCACGGCAGCATCGCCGCCATCGACCACCGCGCCGAGACGGCCCGGCGCACCCCGTCACAGACCGCCGCCGACCACGGCAGCATCGCCGCCATCGACCACGACGCCGCGACGGCCCAGCACACCCCGCCAGACCGCCGCCGACCACGGCAGCATCGCCGCCATCGACCACGACGCCGAGGCGACCCAGCACACCCCGGGCCAGACCGCCGCCGACCACGGCAGCATCGCCGCCATCGACCACGATGCCGAGGCGACGCGGCCCCGGGCGCCACGGGCCGCCCACAACGGCCTCGTCCCGCAGTGACCGACCGACGACCGGCGGGCGCCGCAGCGTCGTCCGCCGGTCGTTGAGCTTTTCGTCAAGGATCCGTGGGCCCGTCGGAGCACCCGTCTAGCGTCGAACCATGCAGGGCTCTCGTCTCGTGGTGCTGGCCTCGGGCAACGGCAGCAACCTGCAGGCGGTCATCGATGCGAGCGCCAGCGGTCGGCTGCCGGCCACCGTCGCCGCCGTCGTCTCCGACCGGGCCGACGCCCACGCCCTCGTGCGGGCCGGGGCGGCCGGGATCCCCGCCGTCCACGTCGGTCGTCACGCCGGTGAGGCCCGTGCCGAGTACGACGCCCGCCTCGCCGATGTCGTCGCCGGGTTCGGTCCCGACCTCGTCGTCCTCGCCGGCTGGATGCGCATCCTCACGATGAGCTTCCTCGGCTGGTTCCCCGAGCGCGTCGTCAACCTGCACCCGGCCCTCCCCGGCCAGCTCCCTGGCACCCACGCCGTCGAGCGGGCCTGGCAGGAGGCGCTCGCCGGCGAACGCACCGCCACCGGCGTCATGGTCCACCTCGTCCCGGACGAGGGTGTCGACGACGGCCCCGTGCTCGGCACCGCCACCGTCCCGATCCATCCCGACGACACCCTCGAGTCGCTGACCGCACGCGTCCACGCGGCCGAGCACGAGCTGCTGATCACCACCCTCGCCCCCCTCTGCCGACAGGAGGTCCGTCAATGACATCCCGCAACGACGAGCTGTTCGACCGCTTCGAGGCCCTGACCTTCGACGACGTGGTCGTGGTGCCAGGCTTCTCCGAGACGCTGCCCGACTCCGTGGACACCGCAGCCACGTTCGCCGGCGACATCACGCTCGCCGTCCCGCTCGTGTCGGCGGCGATGGACAAGGTCACCGAATCGCGCATGGCGATCGCCATGGCCCGCCAGGGCGGCATCGGCGTGATCCACCGCAACCTGTCGATCGCCGACCAGGCCGACGAGGTGCAGAAGGTCAAGCGCAGCCAGAGCGGGATGATCACCGACCCGGTGACCCTGCCGCCGACGGCGTCGCTGCACGACGCCGAGGAGCTGATGAACCGCTTCAAGTTCTCCGGCGTGCCGATCATCGACCCCGACGGACGACTGGTCGGGATCCTGACCAACCGCGACATCCGCTTCTGCGAGGGCAGCGACTTCGACCGCCCGGTGTCGGAGTTCATGACGTCCGAGCACCTGCGCACGGCGTCGGTCGGCACGACGCTCGAACAGGCCAAGGCGATCCTGCAGCGCTACCGCATCGAGAAGTTGCCGCTGGTCGACGACGACGGCCGCCTCGCCGGGCTGATCACCGTCAAGGACATCCAGAAGCGCCAGGAGTTCCCGAACGCGTCCCGCGACGACGCCGGCCGGCTGCGCTGCGCGGCCGCGGTGGGGGTCGGCGACGACGTCGAGGAGCGCGTCGAGGCGCTGGTCGCCCGGTCCGTGGATGCCGTGGCCATCGACACCGCGCACGGCCACTCGGCCGGCGTGATCAAGGCCATCGAGCGGATCAAGGCCGGCTGGCCGTCGCTGCCCGTGATCGCCGGCAACGTCGTCACCGAAGAGGGCGTCGAGGCGCTCGCCAAGGCGGGGGCCGACGCCGTGAAGGTCGGCGTCGGCGCCGGCTCGATCTGCACGACGCGGGTGATCAGCGGGGCCGGCATGCCCCAGCTGTCGGCGATCTGGCACACGACCCGCCGGGCCCACGCGCTCGGGATCCCGGTCATCGCCGATGGCGGCATCACGTACTCCGGCGACATCGTCAAGGCGATCGCCGCCGGGGCCGAGACCGTCATGTTGGGCTCGCTGCTCGCCGGCACCGAGGAGAGCCCCGGCGAGATGGAGCTCTTCGAGGGGCGCCGCTACAAGAGCTACCGGGGCATGGGCTCGATGGGTGCCATGCAGGGCCTCGGCGCCGACCGCTACGCCAGTGCCCAGTCGGCCGTCGGGGCGGCGACCCGCAAGCTGGTGCCCGAGGGCATCGAGGGTCGCGTCGCCTACGCCGGCGCGCTCGGCGAGGTCGTGTACCAGCTCGTCGGCGGCCTGCGCAGCGGCATGGGCTACGCCGGCGCCGCCACCCTCTCCTCGCTGCGCAACAACGCACGGTTCATGCGGGTGACGACCGCCGGCCGCGAGGAGAGCCACCCGCACGACGTGACGATCACCAACGAGGCCCCCAACTACAGCCGCAGCTGAACGCAGAGGCGGCTGGCACGATGGTGCCGTGACCTCTGAGATCCTCGTCGACCTCTACTCCGACACCCAGACCCGGCCGTCCCCGGCGATGCGCCAGGCGATGGCCGACGCCGAGGTCGGTGACGAGCAGCAGCGCGGCGACCCGACGGTGACGGCGCTGTGCCGCGAGGTGGCCGAGCGACTCGGGCACGAGGCGGCGGTCTTCTTGCCCACCGGGACGATGTGCAACCTGATCGGCGTCGCCACCCACGTCGCGCCGGGCGACGCCGTGATCATGGAGCACCTCGGACACGTGCTGCGCTCCGAGACCGGCGGCATCGGCGTCGTGTCCGGTGCGGTGGTCGACACGGTGCGCGGCGAGCGCGGCGTGTTCAGCGCCGCCGACCTGGCCCCGGCGCTGGAGCCGGGCAACGCCTACCGCCCGCCGCCGACGCTCGTGTGCCTCGAGCAGACCCACAACTTCGGCGGCGGGACGGTGTGGCCGCTCGACGGCTACACCGAGGTCGTCGAGCTGGCGCACGGCCACGGCCTGCGCGTCCACCTCGATGGCGCCCGCCTGTTCAACGCCGTCGTCGCGTCCGGCGTCGCCGCCGACCGCTGGGCCGGCCAGGTCGACAGCGCGTGGATCGACTTCACGAAGGGCCTCGGCGCCCCGCTCGGCGCCGTGCTGGCCGGGCCGAACGACTACATCGAGCGAGCGTGGCGCTGGAAGCACCGCCTGGGCGGGGCGATGCGCCAGGCCGGGATCGCGGCCGCCGGGTGCCGGTACGCCCTGGCGAACAACGTCGACCGGCTCGCCGACGATCACCACCGGGCCGCCACGTTGGCGGCCGGGTTCGCCGCGCTCGGCCTCGCCGTCGAACCGGTCGAGTCGAACATGGTGTGGGCCGCACCGGCGTCGGTCGGCCTCACCGCCGAGGCCTTCGCCAAGGGCCTGCGTGCGGCCGGCGTGCGGATCTCGATGGTCGGCGACCGCATCCGCGCCGTCACCCACCTCGACGTCGACGACGCCGGCATCACCCGGGCCATCGGCGCCGCCGAGGAGGTCATCGGATGAGCAGGCTCGACAGGTCGTTCACCGCGACGATGTGCCACAGCGGCGGCAAGGGCGGCTGGACGTACGTGAAGATGGAGGGCTCGGCCGAGTACTTCGGCACGCGTGGCCTGGTCAAGGTGACCGGGACGATCGACGGCGAGCCGTTCCGGGCGTCGTTCATGGCGCTCGGCGACGGCACCCACATGCTCCCGATCAAGGCGGCCACCCGCAAGAAGATCGGCAAGGACGCCGGCGACGAGATCACGATCGTGCTCGAGGAGCGCCTCGACAGCTGACACGACTGTCACCTCGACCAGCCGCCGCCGACCGTGCAGCCCCTAGGGTCGGCCGGCGATGGGGGGTCGACCGGCGCTCGAGGGCACGACCGTGATCGAGCTGTCGAACGGCATCCCCGGTGCGTACTGCGCCCGGCTGCTGGCGATGCTCGGCGCCGACGTGATCAAGGTCGAGTCCCCGGACCGGCCGGACCACGCCCGCGCCGCCGGCAGCGACCGCTTCCTCCACGCCCAGAAGCGCTCGCTGGCCCTCGACGTCGCCGCGCCGGCCGGGCCGGCACTGCTCGAGCGAATGGTCGCCGGGGCCGACGTCGTGCTCGACGACGGCGCGCTCGGGACGCCGCCCGATGTGCGGGCCCGCTACGACGAGGTGCTCGCCGCCCATCCCCGGCTCGTCCTCGCCTCCTTCTCGACGTACGGGCTCGACGGCCCACGCGCCGCCTGGCTGTCGACCGAGCTGACCGAGCTCGCGGCCGGGGGCTTCCTCGCCGTCGGCCCGCACGGCGGGCCAGCGATCATGCCGGGACCACCGAGCGGGCGCTGCGCGGTCGGGACCGTCGGGGCGCTCGGCGTCCTGCTCGCCCTCGCCGCCCGCCGCCGGGACGGCACCGGCCAGCTCGTCGAGGTCAGCACCCAGGAGGCGCTGATCCACATGCTCACGTTGCCGACGGTCGTGTACAGCTTCGGCGGCGTCGAGATGCCCCGGCTCGGCGACGGCTACCCGTTCGGCATCTACCCGTGCGCCGACGGCTACCTCGGTGTGCACATCCTGACCCAGGGCCACTGGACCGGGCTGTGCCAGTTGATGGGTCGCAACGACCTCGTCGACCACCCGCGCTACCGGACGGGGGTCGAGCGGGCCGACCCGGCCGTCGCCGCCGAGCTCGACGCCGTCATCGCCGACTGGGTGCAGACGCAACGAGCGGAGGACACGTTCCACGCCGCCCAAGCGCTGCGCTGCGCGATCACCATCGTGCCCGGACCGCTCGCCGTGCTGGCGTCCGAGCAGTACGCGGCCCGCGAGTACTGGGTCACCGACGACGACCCCGACCGCGGCCCGCTGCGCCTCCCGGGTGTGCCGTTCAAGCTGGCGTCCGGCGCGTTCACCCCGTTTCGACCGGAAACGATCGCCGTCGAGGCCGAGGTCGCCCCGTGACCGCAGCCCCACCGCTCGCTGGCGTGCGGGTGCTCGACCTCACGGCGTGGCAGGCCGGGCCGGTGTGCGCGATGTTGCTCGGCGACCACGGTGCCGACGTCATCAAGATCGAGGCACCGCAGCGACTCGACGGCTGGCGCGGTGCAGCCGGGCTGATGGTCGACAAGGCCTACGAGCGCAACCCCCTGTGGAACGCGGTCAACCGCTCGAAGCGGGGCATCTCGCTCGACCTCGCGTCGGACGAGGGCCGCCGGCTGTTCCTGCGCCTCGTCGAGGAGGCAGACGTCGTCGTCGAGAACTTCACGCCGCGGGTGCTCGGCAACCTCGGCATCGGCGACGACGTGCTGCGGGCGACCAACCCACGCATCATCGTGGCGTCACTGTCGGGGTTCGGCCAGACGGGACCGTGGCGCGACTACGTCGCCTTCGCCTTCCCGACCGAGGAGGTCTCCGGGCTCGCCGCGCTCACCGGTGTCCCGGACGGACCACCGGTCCTGCAGGGCCAGTCGGTGACCGATGCGATGGTCGGCACGATGGGCACGCTGGCGATCGTCGCCGCCCTCGAACGCCGCGCCGTCACCGGCGAGGGCGACGTCATCGACCTCAGCCAGATCGAGGTGCTGACGACCTACCTCGGCGCCGAGCTCGTGCAGGCCCAGCTGACGGGCAACGACCCCAAGCGGCGCGGCAACGTCCGCCCGGGGCTGTGCCCCCACGACCTGTACCCGTGTCGGCCGGCCGGGCTCTGGGTCGCCATCGCCGTGCGGGACGACGACGAATGGCGGCGCCTGTGCGCGGCGATCGAACGAGACGACCTGGCCAACGACCCCGAGCTGGCGACGGTGGCCGGGCGCGAGGCGAACCGGGGGCGGGTCGACGAGGCGGTCGCCACGTGGACCACGCTCCGCGACGGCACGGCCATCGAAGCCCAGCTGCAGGAGGCCGGGGTGCCGGCCGCCGTCGCCGCCCGCGCTTCCGAGCTCTCCGCCGACGAGCAGCTGTGGAGCCGCGGCTTCTTCCGGATCCTCGAACGGCCAGAGGTCGGCGCCCATCCGTTCCCGGGGCCGATCGTCGGGCTCCACGCCACTCCGGCGGCCATCGAGCGGCCGGCGCCGTCCTACGGGCAGCACACCGAGGAGGTCCTGCGCGACCTGCTCGGCCTCGACGCCGACGAGATCGCCGCCCTGCACGCCGCCGGCGTCACGTCGACCGAGCCGCTGGCTCAGGACTGGAGGTAGTCCCGTTGGACGACGAGGCCATCGAGCAGCTGCAGACCGAGCGGGCACGGGCCTACGACGATGCCCGCCCCGAGGCCGTCGCCAAGATCCACGGTCGCGGGCGGCTCACCGCCCGCGAGCGCATCGACGCCGTCATCGACCCCGGCTCGTTCGTCGAGACCGGCGTGTTGGCCGGCGCCGAGGACGAGCCAGCCGGCGGTCTCGTCGCCGGGCTCGGGACGCTGTTCGGCAAGGGCATCGCCATCTCGTCCTACGACTACAGCGTCTGGGGCGGCACGCAGACCGGCATCAACCACTCGAAGATCGACCGCATCATGGACCTGGCCATCCGCCACCGGTTCCCGTTCGTGTGCTTCGCCGACGGCGGCGGCGCCCGCGCCCAGGGTCTGCGCAGCTCCGGGTTCTTCGGCGGCGGGATGGCCAACGACGTCGGCACGTTCGACGGGATGGCGCTGATGTCGGGGTGGGTCCCGACGGTCTCGGTCGTGTCGGGACGATCCTTCGCCGGCAACGCCAGCATCGCCGGGATGTCGGATGTCGTGTTCGCGACGCGCGGCAGCGCCATCGGCATCGGCGGGCCGCCGCTCGTCGAGGCCGCGCTCGGCATCGCCATGACCCCCGAGGAGCTGGCGTCATCGGAGATGCAGGAGGAGATCGGCGGCGCCGACCTGCTGATCGCCGACGACGCCGAGGGCGCCGACCTCGTGCGCCGCTACCTCGCCTTCTTCCTCGTCGACCGCACCGACGGCGCCCCGTCGCCGACCCACGACACGATCCGCTCGATCGTCCCCGACAACCGGCGCGGCGTGTACGACATGCGCCGGGTGATCACCGCGATCGCCGACGTCGACAGCGTGTTCGAGCTGCGCCCGAACTGGGCCAAGGCGGCGATCACGTCGCTCGTGCGGATCGGCGGGCACGCCGTCGCCATCATCGCCAACCAGCCGATGTCGAACATCGCCGGGGCCATCGACAGCGACGCCGCCGACAAGCTGGCCCGCTTCATCAGCCTCGCCGACGCGTTCGACATCCCGATCGTGTCGCTGATGGACAACCCCGGGTTCATGCTCGGACCGAAGGCCGAGCGCGGCGGCATCGCCCGTCACCACGCCCGCCCGCTGATGGCCCAGGTCCACCGCACGGTGCCGCTGTTCCTGATCCACGTCCGCAAGGCCTACGGGCTCGGCCCGATGGCCATGGGTGGCCAGTTCCAGCCGACCGACCTGCGCCTCGCCTGGCCGACCGTGGAGGCCGGCGGGATGGCGCTCGAGGGAGCCGCGGCGCTGATCCAACGGCGCGAGGGCGGCGACGGCGGCCGGGAGGCACGCGACGAGCTGGCCGCCAAGATGCGCGAGGGCAGCCTCGCCGTCAACGCGGCGCGGCGCTACGCCTACGACGAGGTCATCGACCCGGCCGAGACCCGCGACCGCATCGTGCGGATGCTGGACCTCCTGCCGCCCCCACCGATCCGCACCGCCAAGAAGCACTACATCGACACCTGGTAGCGGGCGGATCTGCGAACTTTCCGCGCTCGCGCCCTGTATGTGGGCGCGAGCGCGGAAAGTTCGCGGATCTGTAGCTACAGGAGCGACGGCCGGTCGGTGGGCTTGAGCTCGAAGTGCATCAGGTCGTGGACGCTGGCGACGCCGAGCCAGTTGAGGTCGCCGCCGTCGCTGCCGGCGAGCGCGGCGGCCAGCTTGCTCGGCATGTTCATGAACCCGTGCGCGGCGACGGTGGACGGCGTGCCCTCGGTCTGGGCACCCACCCGGGCGGCGCCGGGCCGGCCGCCGACGAAGGAGCCACGGAAGATCGTCCACATCTCGAGGAGCGTGCCGGCGGCCCGCTCGGCGAGCTGGCCGACCTCGCCCTGGAACGCCGCGACCTCGGCCTGCTGCTGCGGCTCGCGCACCAGCTTGTCGATGTCGGCGTCGGTCTTGCCCGCCTTGCGCAGCCGCTCGGCCTTGGCGACCGCGTCGGCCCGGCGCTTGCGCGACGTCACCTCCTTGCGCGCGTCGGCTGCCTCGCGGCGGGCCTTCTCCACCTGCCACGCCCGCCAGCCCTGGTTGGCCACGATCTGCTCGCGATCACCGGCGTCGAGCCACCGCTCGGCGTCCCCGATGCTGCCCCAGTGGTCCTGGAGGAGCTTCGTCAGCTCGGCCTTGGCCTTGCGGCCCGCCTTGCCGGCACCGGCCGCGGCCTTGACCATGTCGAGCAGCGCGACATCTGCGGCGAGCTGGAACTTCATCCGCGTGACGACGTGCTCCCGCATCGCCGTCTCGAGCGAGGCCTCGTCGGTCATCGCACCCTTGAACGCCTCGCTCGCGGCGCGGATGTCCTCGATCGGCGCCAGCAGGTCGGCGGTGCTGCCGCCGCTGGCCACGGTGTTCATCGCGTCGGTCACGACGTCGGTGCCGGTGGCCGCCATGAGCGCCCGGCCGGGGAAGCGACCCGAGAGGTTGGGGTTGAGCGAGTCGTCGAGGTCGACGGCCCAGCCGAAGCTGTGGTCGCTGAGCCGGCTCGGGGCGTTGCGGTTGCGGCGGATGTTGAACCCGCCGGCCTTGGTGAGCGCGGCGGCCACGGCATCGCGCCAGCCCTTGTCCGTCAGCACCTGCTCGGCGCTGGCCAGCTTCGCCCCCAGCGTGCTGGCGTGGACGGTCGGCGACCGGCCGAGGAACGGCATCTGGCGCACGCCGGCGTAGTAGGTGTTGGCCCGGGTGATCGACCCGAACGTGTCGATGAAGACCTGGCGGATGCCCTTGTAGCCCTCCAGGCCGCCCTCGATCGCGTGCCTGACGTTGAACGCTGCGAACTCGGCGTCGTAGTCGATGGGTGCGTCCTCGCGCTGCAGCGCGAGCGGTGATCGCTGCAGCACGCCTGCGGTCGCGCGGTTGCCGGCCGCCGACAGCACCGTCGCCGTCCGTTGCACCTTGGCGCCCGTCGGTGCCGGGGGCTGCTTGGGACCGGCGACGGTCGACAGCGGGAGCATGGCGATGGCGCCGGCGAAGTTCCCGTCGCCCATCACCTCCATGTGGCCCTTGCCCTTGGCGGCCGTCTTGAACACGTAGTTCTGCTGGATCGCCGTGATCACGTCGGCGCCGACGACGGCCGGATCGAGGCCGTTGATCCAGCCGTTCACCTGGTCGCGGAGTCGATCCGACGACTCCGTGTAACGATCGCTGCCGGCGGCGTGGACGACGCTCAGCCGGAAGCCCTGGCCCTTGATCCACGCCGCTCGGTCGGCGGCCGGCAACCTCTGGACCGCGGCCAGGTCGGCGTCGAAGCGGGCCTTGACGTAGGCCTCGACCTTGCCTTCGAGCTCGAGCTTCCAGTTGTCCGCCGTCGGCGGCTCCTTGAGCTTCCGCTTCGCCTTCTTCTCGGCGTCGCTGACGTACATCGTGTCGAAGAGGAAGAGCGCGGCGAGGCCGTTCGCCTGGCCACCGCTGAGCATCTGGGTCAGCGGCTGATCGGCACCGCTGTGGCCCGACAGCGTCGCCCGACCCGGCGTCGGCGGGTCCCCCGAGCTGCCGTCGGCGTCCCACGCCTTGTCGGTCGTCAGCTGCTTGAACGCGGCGGTGACGAACGCGCCGAGGTCGAAGCCGGCCCCCTTGCCCGAGGAGAAGTCCGACGCCGCCGACCCCTGCGGCAACAGCCCGATCAGCGGTCGCCCGGCCGCCGACATCTGCTGTTCGAGCTGCATCACCCCGAGGTCGATGGGCACGTCTCCCCCACGCGCCCCCGCGTCCTCGTAGCCGGTCCCCCAGACCACGTGCGACGGCTTGTCCTTCTTCGCCTCGCTCCAGACCTCGTAGCCGTGGAGGTGCACGAGCACGTCGACCGGGCTGCCATCGCGGGGCAGCCCGTCGGGGATCACCGCGATCAACATGTCGGTGAGCATCTGCGGTGACGACAGCCCGCGGATGGCGTGGCGGCGCACCGTCCGGCCACCGCCGGGTGCGGTGATCGCGGTCGGCCCACCACGGTTCTTCGACGACGGGGCCTGGCCCGACCAGCCTTCGGCGCGCTGCACCTCCAACAGCGCGGTCAGGGTGCCGTTGCCGAGCACCGGCGTCGGCGCGGCCGACGTTGCCGTCGCGACCGGCGGCCGCCCGCCACGGGGCCGCGCCACGCCGCGCTGCCTGTTCACCGGCGTGACCGTACGCCAGGCGGGCGCACCGATCGGAGCGCGTTCGCCGTCAGAAGCGCTCGTGTCCGATCACCCGGTGGGGATCCGGGAAGTCGCGGTACAGCGCCGCGGAGAAGTTGGTCACCAACGAGTTGACACCGTGGTGCACCGCTTCGACCGGCTCGTCACGCGTCGACACCACGGTGAACGCCTCGTCGAGCTGCGCCAGGTCCCGCGTCTCGATCAGGATCCGGAACTCGGCGCCGGCGCCGAACCCGAGCTTGCGACGCAGGAGTCGCCATGACTCGATGCGGCCCTCGCGCTGCAGCCAGCCGAGGTAGGCGTCGAGCGCGGCGGCCAGCTCGATGTCCCGGGCGCCGGGGCGCAGATCGACCGAGAGCTCATACACGTCCATGGAGACCCGTTCGTCCAGGGCCCTGCTCGGGCCTGCTTCGATTATCGAAACGGTAGTCGCTCGTGACGACGCTCAGGCGGCCCGTTTCCGGCGGACCTCGTAGCTGCACGAGTGCGACCCGGCCATCATGTGGGTGACCCGCTCGATGTCGGCTTCCGGCAGGGCGGCGCGCAGGAACTCGATCTCCGTCGAGCACGCCTGCGGGTGCTCGCGGGCGACGGCGAAGATCGCGCAGTTGCGCTCGGCGATGCGGTAGGCGTCGCTGTCCGATCGCCTCCACGCTGGCGAGGTAGCCATCCTCGTCGAGGATGCGGGCCAGCTCGCGGACCTTGGCCTCGAAGCCGCGCTTGGCGCCCAGTCGGGCCCGGGCGCCATCGATGCGGTCGTCGCGGCGGTGCTCGAAGGCAGCCGTCACGGCGCCGGCGGGCACGTAGTGCAGCAGCTGGTTGGTCAGCTCGCCATAGGCCCGCGGGAACAGCGCTTCGGCGGCCGGGGTGATGCAGTACGTCCGCTCGCTGCGCCCTTGCTGGCCGGCGTCGCGTGTCGCCTCGCCGGCCTCGAGGAGCCCGGCGTCGACGAGTCCGCTGAGGTGCTGGCGGGCGCCCGATGGCGTCATGTCCAGCATCTCGGCGACGTCGACGACCGTCGCCTCACCCCGCCGGCGGACCGCGTACAGCACGCTGCGCTGCGCCGCCGTGACCGGCGGGGGGACGCTCACGCCGGGCCGCACGTCGCTCATGACCAGATCATCGCTCGGGCAGGATCAGGTGGATGTCACCGAACTCGTGCCAGCGGTAGCCGGCGGCGAGGGCGGCACCGTAGGCGAGCTCGAGGGCCCGGCGGCCAGCGACCGCCTCGAGCATCAGCAGGTGGCTGGCCTCGGGCTCGTGCCAGCCGGTGAGCAGGCCGTCGACGGCGTGCACGCCGCGCTCCGGCGTGATCACCAGGTCGGTCCACCCGTGGCCGGGGTGCACGAGACCGTCGTCGTCGGCCGCCGTCTCGAGGGCTCGCACGACGGTGGTGCCGATGGCGACGACGCGTCCGCCGGCGGCGTGGGTGGCGTTGACGAGTCGGGCGGTCGGGGCCGGCACCTCGTAGCGCTCCGGGTACGGCGTCTCGTGGGCTTCGAGCGACGCCACGCCGGTGTGCAGCACGATCGGGGCGACGACGATGCCGTGGGCGACGAGGTCGGTGATCACGTCTGCCGTCAGCGCCCGTCCGGCCGACGGCATCTCGGCCGAGCCGGGCTCCCGGGAGAAGGCGTTCTGGTACGCCGTGATCGGCCACGACTCGGGGACGTAGCCGTAGCGGATCGGGCGGCCGAAGCGGCAGAGGTGCTCGAGCAGCGGGCTCGGCAGGTCGAGGGTGGCGACCCACAGGCGCACCGAGCCGGGCATCCGGCCGAGCACGCGCACCGTGCCGCCACCGGCGAGGCGCAACAGCTCGCCGGCGTGGTCGCCGAAGTCGGGCGCCGTCGAGCCGTCGAGCTGCTGGCGGCGGACCTCGACGAGGTGCAGGCCGGTCGGCAGCTCGGTGGAGAGGTGGACGACCACGGCTTCGCCGCTCGGCGTCGTGGCGTCGATCGCCGCCGGGATCGTCGCCGACGTGTTGATCACCACGAGGTCGCCGGGTTGCAGCCACGTCGACAGGTCGCGGGCGGTGCTCGGTCGGGGCAGTTCCTCGCCGATCGACACCATCATCCGGACGGCGTCGCGGCGCCCGAGCACCAGCTCCGGCGGCTCGGTGGCCTCGAGCTCGGGAGGCAGCACGAAGTGGTCGAGGTCGATGGTGGGGGCGGTGGCCAGGGCGCTCATGCCGCCACCACCTCGCTGGCGCGGTAGCGGCCGCTCGGCTCGGCGCCGGCGACGAGGGCGAGGATCGCCGGCACGCTGTCCTCGGGAGGCGGGCGGTCGGAGATGTCCTCACCGGGGAAGGCGTCCTGGTGCATCTGGGTCCGCATGTCCCCGGGATCGATGCTCAGCACCCGCAGGTCGGGACGCTCTGCGGCGAGCACCCGACCGGCGTGGTCGAGGGCCGCCTTGGTGGCGCCGTAGCCGCCCCAGCCCTCGTACGCCTCGACCGACGCGTCGGACGTGATGTCCACGATGACGGCCCCCGGCGCGAGGTGCGGCAGGGCCGCTTGGATCAGGCCGATCGGTGCCACGACGTTGACGGCGAACAGGTCGGCGAGGGCGCCGAGGGGGTAGTCGGCGAGCGCCGGCAGCGGTGACGGTCCGAGGCCGCCGGCGTTGTTCACGAGCAGGTCGATGGGCCCGCCGACCGCCGCGATGAGCGCGGCGCGGTGACCCGGGTCGGTGACGTCGCCGGGGATGGCGACGACGCCGGAGATGCCGCCGGCGGTCGCGCCGAGGGCCACGGGGTCCCGGCCGTCCGTGACGACGTGCCACCCGGCGGCGGCGAGTGAGCGGACGAGGGCGAGGCCGAGGCCCCGAGACCCTCCCGTGACGATGGCGGTGCGGTGTTCCACGATGGTTCCTCTCGACGTGGTCAGCGTAGTCAGTTACAACAGTGAATGCTGTTTTTGATTCCCGCGGGAACCGCATCGCTGCGCGCGCACGTCCGATCGACCATGCGCCACCGAGTGATCACCGCCCTCGCCGCCGGCTTGCTGACCATCGCCTTCGCCGGGTGCGCTGATGACGATCCGACGTCGAGCCCGCGCCCGGACGTCGATGCCCGCAGGTACTTCGAGGACTACCGAGAAGGAACGATGGAGATGGCGTCCGGCGGCGCGATGCCCACCACGATGGTCCCGATGTCCAGCGCGAGCACCAGTGCCGACGCGGCTGCTCCGGACTGGCCCGACCCCGACGAGGACAACGTGTTCGTCGACAGCGGCGACTCGACGTTCGTGGCCGCCGCCGACGATGCCGAGTCGACGTTCGCACTCGACGTCGACACCGGCTCGTACCGCACGGCCCGCGCCCAGTTGGCCACGGCGATGGCGCCCGACCCGGCGTCGATCCGGGTCGAGGAGTGGATCAACGCGTTCGACTACGACGACCCGGCACCCACCGACGGTCCCGTCGGGGTCGCCGTCGAGACGGCCGCCGCACCGCACGCCGACGACGGCACGGCGCTGGTGCGCATCGCCGTCGACACCGCCACCATCAGCGACGCGGAACGTCCGCCGGCGAACATCACGTTCGTCATCGACACGTCCGGTTCGATGGACATCCGCGATCGCCTCGGGCTCGTGCAGTCGTCGCTCGCCCTGCTCGTCCAGCACCTCCGCGACGACGACGTGATCTCGATCGTCACCTACGGGGACCAGGCGACGCCGGTGCTGGCCCCGACGAAGGTGGCCGACGCCGAGCGCATCATCGCCGCCATCGACGAGCTCGGCCCGGGCGGCAGCACGAACATGGAAGCCGGCCTCATGCTCGGCTACCAGCAGGCCCGCGCCGCCTTCGACTCGGCCGCGCTGAACGTCGTCGTGCTGGCCTCGGACGGGGTCGCCAACGTCGGCAGCACCGACCCCACCGTGCTGACCGAGCAGATCACCAAGGCCGGCGAGGAGGGCATCCACCTCGTCACCGTCGGCTACGGCATGGGCAACTACAACGACCACCTGATGGAGCAGCTCGCCGACCAGGGCGACGGCTTCTACAGCTACGTCGACACGTTCGAGGAGGCCGAGCGGCTGTTCGTCGAGGACCTCACGCCGACGCTCACGGTCGTCGCCAAGGACGCCAAGGCGCAGGTCCGCTTCGACCCGGCCATCGTCGAGTCGTACCGGTTGATCGGCTACGAGAACCGGGGCCTCGACGACGAGCAGTTCCATGACGACACCGTCGACGCCGGAGAGCTCGGCGCCGGGCACGCGGTGACCGCGCTCTACGAGGTCCACCCCGCCGCCGGCAACGCACCAGCGGCGCTGCAGGGATCACCGGCGAACTTCGGCACGGTCTCGGTGCGCTGGACCGACCCGCACACGGGCGAGGCGACGGAGCGATCCGCGGCCATCCCGTCGGCCCCTGCCGACGCGTCACCGTCGCCGTCGATGCGGTTGGCGGCGACAGTCGCCGAGCTCGCCGAGGCGCTGCGCGGCAACGCCGTCATGGTCAGCAGGGGCGTCACGGTCCAGACAGCAGCAGCCGACGCCGACGCGCTGGCCGCCGCCGGCATCCCACGCGCCGACGAGCTGGCCGAGCTCGCCCACCTGGCCGCGCTCGGCGGCTGAGCGATCAGGAGCGGGACGGCAGCCGGATCGTTCCGGTGCCGACGGCCGAGAGGTCGCCGTGCTGGTTGCGGGCCTCCTGCTCGACGACGACGAGCGGGCGACCCTCGGCGTCGGTGGTCCGCTCGACGACCCGACCGTCGATGCGCAGCCAGTCACCGACGACGTTGTGGTGGCGGATCTGACTGCGGTGCTCGACGAGGAAGCCGTCGTCGCCCATCCAGTTCGTCAGGTGCGACGTCAGCCACGAGCAGCGCTCGGGCCCGTAGTCGTACGCCCCGGGGGTGCCGACCTCGGTGGCCATGTCGTCCTCCCAGTGCACCCGCTCCGGCACGTCGGGAACGCCCCGCCGGTTCGGGATCCCGAGGCCGGGGTGGCGCTTGATCTGGTCGTAGGCGAGCTTGTTGGCCCGGATGTACAGGCCGCCCCACCCCTGGGCGAAGGCGATGAAGCCGGTCACGGTCATCGGCCCCTTGGCCATCGTCGGCAGCTCCTCGCCGACCGCGACGTCGTCGGCGTAGCGGGGCTCGGCGCCGCGGATCTGCTCGGTCTCGTACAGCGCGTAGATCTCCTGCAGCTGCTCGGCCGTGTACGCGGCGTCCGTCCGTTGCTTCGCCGCGACGTACTTCGTGCCCGCCTCACGCGCCGTGTCGCGCTCGGTGCGGAAGCACCACGACTCGCCGGAGCACAGCGCCGTGCCATCCTCGGCCGCGATCTCGACGTGGTAGATCTGCTGGATCGCCCGCCCGGCGAAGCGGGTCTCGTGCTCGACGAGGTCGGCGAGCTGGGCCGAGGTCACGATCTTCGTATCGCGAACGATCGGCGCGTGCCAGGTGAGGTCGGCGCCGGCCCACATGGCGTGGATCCCGGGCAGCCCACCGACGTAGCCGGACAGCACGCGGTCGAGGGCGAACACGAAGCTCGGCGGGGCGATGATCGTGCCGTACGCAGTCCGCGCCGCGTAGTCGGGGTCGGTCCACAGCGGGTTGGCGTCGCCGATCCCGTGGGCGTAGTGGCGGATGTTGTCGCGCGTCGCCTCGTAGCACCACGGCTCGACGGTGTCGACGATCGGCACCCCGATCAGCCGGCGCAGCTGCTCGACCGCCTCGTCCGTGATGACGGCGAACCGCCGCTCGGCCTGGTCGAGGACGTCGCTCATGGCCGCAGTCTTCCAAGCACCCCTTGACCGCTGGTCATCCAAGTGCTTACATCACCACTTAGTTATGGAACCGTCTGGTGATGTACTCGACACGACGTTCGCCGCCCTCGCCGACCCGACGAGGCGGGCGATCATCGCCCGCCTCGCCCGCGGCGAGGCGTCGGTGACCGAGCTGGCCGAGCCGTTCGCGATGACGCAGCCGGCGATCTCCAAGCACCTCAAGGTCCTCGAGCGAGCGGGCCTCGTGACCCGCCGCCGGGACGCCCAGCGCCGGCCGTGCCGGTTGGAGGCCACCGCGCTGCGCCAGGCAACGGAGTGGTTGGAGGACTACCGCCGCTTCTGGGCCGAGCAGTACGAGCGCCTCGACGACCTCCTCGCCGAGCTCCAGACCGACACCCCTCAGGAAGGACCCGACCGATGAACACCACCACCACCATCGACGCCCTCACCGTCGAGCCGATCGGCGATCGCTCGGTGCGCATCGTGCGCTCGTTCCGGGCGCCCCGCCAGCTCGTGTTCGATGCCCACACCAAGCCCGAGCTGGTCCGGCGCTGGATGGGCCCGGCCGAGTGGCCGTTCACGTCGTGCGAGATCGACCTGCGCCCCGGTGGCAGCTTCCGCTACGAGATGTCCGGCCCGGAGGGGGCGGTCATGGTGATGCGCGGCCGGTACGACGATGTCGACCCGCCGTCACGCCTCGTCTCGACGATCGCCTTCGACGACGACTGGACCGCCGGCGAGACCGTCAACACGACGACGTTCGACGAGGTCGGTGGCGTCACGACGGTGACCCTGATCGTCGACTACGCCTCGGCCGAGTCTCGCGAGCAGGCGCTGGCCACCCCGATGGCCGAGGGCATGGAGGCCGGGTACTCCCGCCTCGACGGCCTGGCCCAGCTGCTCGCCGACGTGACCGACCGCTACCGTCGCCGCGCCGACCGCTTCGAGCAGCTCGTCCGCGCCGTCGATCCCGGCGCCTGGGACGGCCCGTCGCCGTGCACCGAGTGGCGCACCCGGGACGTCGTCGGCCACATCGTCGACATGCACGACGTGATGCTGCGCCCGGCCGACCGCACCCCGTCCGACCGTCCCGGCATCGACACCGATCCGCTCGCCACGTACCTGGCGGCCCGCGCCGACGTCGAGGCGGTCCTCGCCGACCCGGCCGTCGCCCTCGCCGAGTGCGACACGCCGATGGGCCGCATGTCGGTGGCCGAGCACATCGACGGCGTCGTCAGCACCGACCTCGTGCTGCACGGATGGGACCTCGCCCGGGCCGCCGGCCTCGACGACACGATCGACCCGGACGAAGTCGAGCGGCTGTGGCCGGGCATCAGCCAGATCCCCGACGAGATGCGCATCCCCGAGCACTTCGGCCCGGGCGTGATCGTGTTCGGCCCGGAGGTGGTCGTCGCCGACGATGCGCCGCTGCAGGACCGCCTGCTCGGCAAGCTCGGCCGCGACCCGCAGTGGGCCGCGACCCGATCAGCCGACGGTGTAGGCCGTCATCGACAGCGACCCGTAGGCGTAGCCGTCGAGCAGGACATCGGCCGGCTTGCCGGCCGCCGCAGCGAGTCCGGCGATGTAGAGCAGCGGCAGGAAGTGGTCCGGCGTCGGCACCGCGTTGGCGAAGTCCGGGTGGCTGCCGAGCGTGGCGATGTCCTCGGGCGCCGTGGTCATCAGCTCGCGGGCGGCGTCGTCGAAGCGGTGGGCCCAGTCGAAGCCCTCCTCCCCCATCGACCACTGGATCCCGGGCAGGTTGTGCACGACGTTGCCGCTGCCGACGACCAGCACGCCCTGGTCGCGCAGCGGCGCCAGCGCCGCACCAAGGGCGACGTGGTACTCGAGCGGCTTGCTGGCGTCGATCGACAGCTGGATGACCGGGATGTCGGCGTCGGGAAAGGCGTGCACGAGCACCGACCAGGTGCCGTGGTCGAGGCCCCAGCTGTCGCGGTCCTGGCCGACCCACGTCGGCTTGACCACGTCCGCAAGCTCCTCGGCCAGCTCGGGATCACCGGGCGCCGGGTAGCGCAGGGCGAACAGCTCCTCCGGGAAGCCGAAGAAGTCGTGGATCGTCTGCGGCGCGGCCATCGCCGTCACCGCCGTGGCGTTGATGAACCAGTGGGCCGAGATGGCCACGATGGCCCGTGGTCGGGGCACGCCGGCGCCGAACGCCGCCCACGCCTCGGTGTAGCGGTTGGTGTCGAGGGCGTTCATCGGCGATCCGTGGCCGATGAACGCAGCCGGCATGGTGTCCATCGGGCCATTCTCCCTCCGATCCGCGTCGATGTGGCGCGTCGGCGTACGGTGTGAGCCAGACGACGATCAGGGGGTCACCATGCCGTTCGAGTACCCGGTCATCAGCGCCGACTCGCACATCACCGAGCCGCCCGACTGCTACACGGCTCACATCGATCCGGCGTTCCGCGATCAGGCGCCGCACATGATCACCGACGACAAGCGCGGGGATCTGTTCGTGGTGCCGGGGATGAAGAACCCGATCGCCATCGGGCTCGTCGCCGCCGCCGGCAAGGCGGCCGAGGAGCTGACCGAGTCGGGCGTGCTGTTCGGGGACATCCACCGCTCCGGCTGGGACGCCACCGCCCGCGTGGCCGACCAGGTCCGCGACGGCGTGTCGGCCGAGATCATCTACCCGACCATCGGGATGATGATCTGCAACCACCCCGACATCGACTTCAAGCGGGCCTGCTTCCAGGCCTACAACCGCTGGATCACCGAGTACTGCTCGGAGGACCCGTCCCGTCTGCTCGGCACCGGCCAGACCGCCCTGCGCAGCGTCGACGAGGGCATCGCCGATCTCGAGGAGATCGCGGCGGCTGGGCTGCGCGGCGTGATGATGCCGGGCACGCCGGGCACCGAGCAGGACTACGACGACCCGATCTGGGCGCCGTTCTGGGAGGCCGCCGTCGACCTCGGGCTGCCGCTCAGCTTCCACATCCTCACCGCTCGCGGTCAGGGCTGGCGGGGACCGCGGCTGAACAGCTTCATGTCCATCGTCCGCAGCATCCAAGACATCATGGGCACGCTCGTGTTCGGCGGCGTCTTCCAGCGCCACCCCGGCCTCAAGGTGGTCTGCGTCGAGGCCGACGCCGGCTGGGTGCCGCACTACATGTACCGGATGGACCACGCCTGGAACCGCCATCGCAACTGGCTGGCCCCGGGCGTCACGTTGGAGCGCAAGCCTTCGGAGTACTTCGCCGACCACATCTACGTGACGTTCCAGGACGACTGGACGGCGTTCCGCTTCGCCGACGACATGAACTGGCACCGCCTGATGTGGGCCAACGACTTCCCGCACTCCGACTCGACGTGGCCGTGGTCGCAGGAGCTCCTCGACGAGCAGACCAAGCAGCTCACCGCCGAGCAGACCAAGGCGATCCTCAGCGACAACGTGGCCGACCTGTACAAGATCGACATCTCGCAGTTCGCCGTCGTCGGCGGCGCCTGAACCCACCCCGATCATCGTTTTGGTCCGGATCCTGGTCGCCGGTGCGACCAGGATCCGGACCGAAACGCGTCTGGGGGCAAAGATGGGGCCATGTCCGACGAAGGCGTGACCCACGTGCCGGCCGGTGAGGCCACCGCTGCATGGCACCAGCCGCTGGTGCAGATCATCGCCGGGACGCTGACCGGGGACACGACGCAGACCACCGGGATGACGCGCCTCGAGGCGATCTCCGGCAAGTCGGTCGGCGCCGAGAAGCTGTGGATGGGCGAGACCCACGTCGCCCCGTCGACGAACTCCGGCGATCACCACCACGGTGAGGCCGAGACCGCCATCTACGTCGTGTCGGGCCGGCCGCGGTTCGTGTTCCTCGAGGACGGCAAGGAGAAGATCCTCCAGACGGCGCCCGGCGACTACGTGTTCGTGCCGCCGTACACGCCGCACCGCGAAGAGAACCCGTCGCCCGACACGCCGGCGGTCGTCGTCATCGCCCGCAGCACGCAGGAGGCGATCGTCGTCAACCTGCCGAGCCTCGCCGGCTGATCGGGCTCAGTCCTCGTCGAGCGACTGCTCGAGGTCGAGCCGCGCCGCGAAGGCGGTGACGACGAACGAGGCGGCGAGCACGAGGCCGGCGAAGCCGAGGCTCCACGACACGCCGCTCAGGAACTGGCCGAACCGCGGCCATCCCGACTCGTACGGCGGGAACTGCTGGCCCTCGTCGACGGTGTAGGTCGTCAGCCACTGGCCGACGACGGTGATCGTCGCCAACAACAGGGCGCACCAGCGCAGGGTGCGGGCGCCGCGGCGCATCCGGTCCCCCGGCAACGTGCGGATCCGCGCCGACCGCGGGCGGCTGGTGACGATGTCGAGGTCGTCGACCTCGTCGTCGGGGTCGCGGCTCCATGACGAGATGAGAGGTTCCACGCCCTCTGAGAGCCCCCCGCCGCCTGCGCTGATACCGGCTCAGAGCTTGAAGATCGACAGGTACGTCGCCCCGCCATCGGTCACGAAGTCGGTGTGCACCGAACCGGCGGCCGCGACGTAGGCATCGCCGACCGCCATCTCGACGCCCTGCGTCCGCAGCGTGCCGGCCAGCACGTACAACATCTCGGCGAAGCCGTGCTCGTGGGGATCGCCGTGGTAGCCGGGCGCGGCCTCGACGAGCGCCAGGTGGTAGCCGTCGCCGGTGGCCAGCACCTTGGCCCGGGCATCGCCACGCGAGCCCCACGGGCTCCAGTCGAGGACGGCGACCCGGCCGATGTCCCAGCCGCTCAGATCGTGGGTGGTGGTCGGCCCTGCTGTCATCGTCTGCTCCTGATCACTCGATGTTTCCAATGCCAACATACGGTCAGCGCCTCGTGTTGTCAATGGAAACTTCGAGTGATGGAGTCACTCGTCGCGCAGCATCGGCGAGGGGCCGTAGGCGCCCCACTTCGCGTTGCGCTCGTCGATCGCGACCCGTAGCCCCTTCTCCTGCATGGCGTCGATGAACGGGCCACCACCGGTGTTGAGCGCCATGATGTCGTTGCCCGCCGACAGCGCGGTGCGGATGCCCATCACCTCGTAGGTGCGGTTGACCTGCCGCTTCGACAGCGCGAGCAGCTGGGTCGGGACCAGGGCGACACGCTTCGCCAGCTTCGTCGTGAACTCCTCGAGCTCGTCGGCCGGCACCGAGTAGTTGGCGAGGCCGTACTCGGCGGCCTGCTTCCCCGTCAGCGGGTCGCCGGTGAAGATCATCTCCTTGGCCTTGCGCATCGGAAGGTGCCACGGGAACCAGCAGTTGTCCGGCGGCGACATGTCACGGACGGGCGGGTAGCCGATCAGCGCATCGTCGGCCACGACGAACAGGTCGCAGTACGAGGCCAGCTCGCTCCCGCCGGCGAGGCAGTAGCCGTGGGCCTGGGCGATGACGACCTTCGACAGGTCCCAGATGAGGAAGTACCCGGCGTTGAGGTGGCGGGCCCACTGCGCGGGACCAGGGACGACCGGGCCGACGTCGGGGAGGTCCTCGGCGCCGATCCCGCCGCCCAGGTCGTAGCCCGCGCTGAAGCAACGACCGTTGCCCTTGATGATGATGACCGACACCTCGCGGTCGCTCTCGGCGACGCGCAGGGCGTGGAAGAGCTCGCCCCGGAGCTGGTTGCGGAGGGCGTTCATCTTCTCCGGCCGGTTCAACGTGATGGTGGCCACCGGCGCGTCGACCTCGTAGAGGATGTCCTCGTAGTCCAGCGGCTGGCGGTAGTACGTGTGGTCGGTCGTCATCGACCCTGTCTAGTGCGACACCGATCGCCCGCTACGAGGTCAGCGCGGCGTCCCGCGGCGCGGGACGCGCCGACCGTTCGGCGACCTGGAGTCGCGGCAGCACCGTGACGAGCACGGCGTCTCGATAGCGATCGAAGTCCTCGTCGGACTCGAACGACTCGGTCACGATCTCGACCAGCCGTCGGGGCGCTCTGGTGTCGTCGAGCGCGGCCCCATCGAGCCGCGGGCGGCCCAGGTTGGCGCAGTGGATGCCTTCGGGGAGCGTGTGGAGGAGCTCCTCCCACATCATCGTGACGAGGAGCAGCCCCCAGTCGAGCGTGGGGTTCAGCGCCTTGACGAAGCGGTAGCTGTTGCGGATCCGGCGGAGCTGTCGCGGGTTGGTGAAGCCGGCGGCGGCGGTGAGCCTGACGAACTCCTCGACCTCGTCGGCGTTCTCGCGCATCGCCTCGCGTTGCACCACGGTCGACGCGGCCGGCGTCGCTGATCCGTACGACCCGGTGGGCTCGCGGCCCCCGCTGAACGCGGGCGATTCGCCCGCAGCCGACCCTGCCGCGCTGTCTGCGCCCCGCCCGTCGACGACCGCGGGCGCGCCCTCCCGTGCGGTCGCAGTCGCCGGGGCCTGGTGCGGCTCGGGCCGGTCGAGCTGCTGATCAGCACCGGGCTGCGGGGTCGCCGCCGTGGGGCTGGCTCCCGCCGGACGGTCGAACAGCGCTTGGCGGACGTAGTCCTCGATGCCGACCGGCGCGCCGAGGCGGACCGGCAGCTGGATGATCTTGGCGAGGAAGTCACGAGCGATGTCCTCGTCGTCGAAGTCCTCTTCGGCGAGCGCGGCGTACTCCTGGGCCACGGCACGCAGACCGATCCGCTCGTCGAGGGCGACGATGACGATCGTTCCTGGCAGGTCGAGCACCAAGCGGATGGCATCGAGTGTCCGAGCAATCGATTTCGGTGCACAACGGTCGAGGTCGTCGACGAAGATGACGAGCCGACTCGGCGCGTTCCCGGGACGGCGTCGATGCCACCATCGCCGAGGCGCGACGAGACGTTGCTGCTTCAGCCGCCACAGCGCCGCGAGCTCATCGCGCATCTTCTGCAGGGGGCCGACCTGGGCGCCGTAGTCGGGCAGCCGGAAGTACGTGAGGACCTCCGTGGACACCGGGTGGCGGTAGAGCTGCACGGCCATCGTGCCGATCAGCGAGAACACCGTGAGCCCACCGGTGCCGAGGAGGATCTTGGCGATGCTGTCCTCGCGCGTGCCGAGGATGAGTCCATAGATGGCCGCGGCGAGGCTGGCTGCCAGGACGAGCACGAGCCAGACGAGGCGTGGGGCGTGCGCCTGCCAGCCGTAGCGCAGACGGAACCGGAACCGGCCGATGCGCCCCCAGCCGCGGGCATCCGGCACGATCGCCCGGACGGTCTCCTGCACCAGCGCGGCGGCGACGCTGTCCGTGTTCTCGTACGCCCATGCGTTGAACTCGGTGATGACGAACGTGTGTGAGCGTTCCGTCACCAGCTGCTTCTTCAACTGGCGCAGGACGGACGACTTCCCCGCACCCCACGACCCGAAGAGCGCGAACGCGAACGGGGTCCCCTGGTGCTCGTCGTCCAGCATGGCCGCGAGGACGTTCACCATCGGGCTCCGGCCGAGCAGGTCGATCTCGGCGGCCTCGTCAGCCTGCGACGACGGGTAGCCGCCACCTCCTGGTCGAGGCGTCCGCCGGCGTCCCCGGCGCGGCGTCGTCGCCGTCGTCGCCGTCGTCGGTGGCGAGGGGGGCGCGACCGCAGGGTCGGCGGCCACGGCGCTCGATGACGGCGGCGTCATCGGCGCGGCGACGGGAGTCGGTTCTCCGACGGTCGCCCTGCTCAGCCGCGGCGATGGGCGCGCCGTCGACGCCGCGCCGGCGAGCGGTTCGTCCTCGGTCCGCCCTGACCGGTCGGGTGCCGCTGTCGCCCCCGAGTCCGCGTTCACCGCATCGTCGCCGACGGCCAGCACCTCCTGCCATGCCATGAGGCGTTCCGACTCCGGACCGTCCGTGGTGCGGAACCCGCGCAGGATCGCTTGCTTCAGCGTGGGGCGCAGGGCCCACAGCGCGCGCAGCGACGGTGGGAGCTCGCACAGCGCGGCATGGAGGGCGTCACCGGCGCCGGGCTCGTCGAGCCACGCCGCAGCGGCAGCCATCTGCAACTGCTCCATCGGTTCCGAAGCCTCCTCGCGCGCCGACGCCACCGCCCCCGGATCGCCGATCTCCGTGAGCGCCAACGCCGCCGCGCCGCGCACGTAGCCGTCGCTGTCGAGGAGTGCGGCGCGCACCAGCCCGGAGTCCGCCCTCAGCGCGCCGAGCGCGCGCAGCGCCTCCGCCTGGGCGTCGACGTTGCGGGCGGTCGTCGCCCGGGCGAGGACATCGGTGGCGAGGGCGGCCGCATCGGCGCTCTGAAGGGCGAGCCGGGCCAGCGCGCCATCGAGCGCGGTGAGGAACGCGGGGTCCTCGGGGGAGTCGGTGGCGGCGGCGGCGACGGCCTGCAGGGCACCGGGCAGGTCCCCTTCACCGAGTGCACGCACCGCCGCGATGCGTACTGCGATCTGCTCCGACGGGTCGGCGGCGATGTGGCCGAGGGTCGTGACGGCGCGGGCCACCCTGGCGCGGCCCAACCACGCCGGCGCCCGCTCCCGCAACCGGGCGTCAACCGTGGGTTGCTCGAGCACCCGCTGCACGCTCACGTCGATCCAACCGGCGCGCCAACGGAACACCGTCCAGGCCGGGTCGCTGCTGAACGCCCCTTGCGAGGACACGCTGAGAAGGTCGACGAGCGCGTTGAGCGCTTGCTCCGCGCCCGCCCGACCCTGCTGGGCGAGCATCGTCCGCTCGAGCGCGTTCACAGCCGAGTCGTCACGACTCGTGTCCCGCCCGCGGCGGAGGTCGCCGACGAGCTGTTCGGCGATGTCGGCGTCGCCGAGCTCCCCGACCGCTTCCAACGCCGGCCACGGCCCCGTCGCGACCTGACCGGCCTCCACGTACCGGCGGACGACCGCTCGTGCCTCGCTGCTGGCGTGGAACCGGAAGACGGCCGCCACGCCTCGCGCCTGCTGCTCGTCGGACCCTCCACTGCCGAGCAGCGGCGACACGTACTGCAACGCGCTGTCGCCGCAGTCGGCGACGAGCCGGGCCACCCTGGGCACGCTCTCGTACGGATCCCGGCCGAGCATCGGGATCAACCACCGCAGCGCTGCCGCTCCCTGGGTCCGTGCCTCGTCTTCGGCGCGCCGGGCGAGCACCGGATCGAGACCGATCAGTTGCGCCGCCAGCTCGTCCTCCCCCACGGTCGAAGTGTGACTGACTTCGTGTCAGGGCGCCACGAATTGCCTCAGCCTCAGCCTCCGCCGGCCGCCGGCTCGTCCCAGTCGATCATGGACGTGTCGGGGGCGATGATGGACGGCGCCCGGTCACGCGTGAAGTAGTCCCATCCCCATGCCCACACCGCGGTGGCCCGCTCGCGGAAGCCGCTCAGCAGCCACGCGTGCACGGCCAGCCAGGCGCCGAAGGCGACGACGCCATGCAGCTCGCGGCGCCGCGTGCCGATCTCGGCGACCGCCGCGTTGCGGCCGATCATCGCCATGATCCCCTTGTCGCGGTAGTGGAACGCACTCCGGGGCTGCCCGGCGATGTCGGCGAGGATGTTGTCGGCAGCACACCGCCCGGCCTGCACGGCCACCGAGCCGAGTTGCGGGAGCGACTTCCCGTCGGCGCCCGCCGTGTTGCCGGCGTCACCGATGGCGTAGATGCCGTCGAACCCGGCCACCGTCAGGTCGGGCAGCACGTCGATGCGTCCGCCGTGGCCGACGGTGATCCCGGATCGGGCGATGACGTCAGAGGGCTGGATCCCGCCCGCCCAGACCACGGTGCGCGTCATGACCTGGCGGCCGTCGGAGAGCGTGACGTGATCCGCCGCGATGTCCGTGACCTTCACCCCGAGCTGCAGTTCGACGCCCTTGTCGGTGAGGGCGCGCGCCGCGTACGCCTGGGCGCGCGTCGAGAAGGCCGACAGCACCACCGATCCAGGATCGACGAGGATCACCTTCGCCGCCCGCACGTCGAGGTCGTGGTAGCGGCCCGGCATGACCTGACGGACGAGATCGGCGAGGGCGCCGGCGGTCTCGACACCGGTCGGCCCACCGCCGACGACGACGAGGTTGAGCGCACCCTTGGCGATGACGCCCGGATCGCGATCGGCGTCCTCGAACACCTCGAAGATCCGCGAGCGAAGGCGCTCGGCGTCGGCCAGCGCATACAGGGGGAAGGCGTGGGTGTCGGCGCCCGGCGTGGCGTAGAAGTTCGGCCGCGACCCGGCCGCCAGCACGATGTGGCTGCCGCGGAAGATCGTCCCGTCGACGCACGTCACCGTCTTGGCGACCGGGTCGACCGCGCTGGCGCAGGCCAGCTTGACGTCGACCGTGGGATGGCGGCGAAACGCCTCGCGCAGCGGGCGGGACACGGTCGCCGCCGACATCTGGGCCGTGGCCACCTGGTACAGCAGCGGTTGGAACTGGCTGTAGTTGTGGCGGTCGACGAGCGTGACCCGCACGCCGCGGCCGCCCAGTCGGCGGGCGCACTCGATGCCGGCGAACCCGGCGCCGACGATCACGACCGCGGCCTCGTTGCTCTCGCGTGACACCCGGCAACAGTAGGGTCCCGCCGCGACATGGTCGGTCGGATCGAGGACTACGCGCTGATCGGTGACACCCACACCGCGGCGTTGGTCGGCATGGATGGGTCCATCGACTGGCTGTGCCTCCCCCGGTTCGACTCGGGTGCCGCCTTCGCCGCCCTCCTCGGACGTCCCGAGGACCATGGACGGTGGCTGCTGGCGCCGGCCGGTGGGATCCAGCGCGTCGAGCGCAGGTACCGCGATCAGACGCTCGTGCTCGAGACGACGTTCCACACCGACACCGGGGTCGTGCGCATCATCGACTGCATGCCGATCCGCCGTCGCCACGTCGACCTGGTGCGGGTCGTCGAAGGCGTGTCGGGGCGGGTGCCGATGCGGATGGACCTGCGCATCCGCTTCGACTACGGCTCCGTCCTGCCGTGGGTCGTGCGGCGCGACCGCCGGCTGCACGCGACTGCCGGGCCCAACGCTGTCGTGTTCGACGCGCCGGTGCCGGAGACCGGCGTCGGCGACGCCACCGTCGCCGACTTCGTGGTCAACGCCGGGGACCGCGTGCCGTTCGTCCTGACGTGGCATCCCTCGCACGAACCGGCGCCGCGGCCGACCAACGCGACCCGCGCCATCAGCGAGACGGCCACGTGGTGGCGGCGCTGGGCGAAGCAGTGCACGTTCGAGGGACCGTGGCGCGATCAGGTGCTGCGCTCGCTCATCACGCTCAAAGCGTTGACGTACGCACCGACCGGCGGGATCGTCGCCGCCCCGACCACCTCGTTGCCGGAGTGGATCGGCAGCGTGCGCAACTGGGACTACCGCTTCTGCTGGCTCCGCGACTCGGTGCTCGCGCTGGACGCCCTCATCCTCGCCGGCTTCGACGACGAGGCCGCGGCGTGGCGCGACTGGCTGCTGCGCGCGGTGGCCGGCGACCCGGCGAAGTTGCAGATCATGTACGGCCTCGCCGGCGAGCGGCGCCTCGAGGAGTTCACGCTCGACTGGCTGCCTGGCTACGAGGCGTCGACCCCCGTGCGGGTCGGCAACGCGGCCAGCGGGCAGTTCCAGCTCGACGTCTACGGCGAGGTCCTCGGCTCGCTCGCCGTGATGCGCCATGCCCTGCCGAGCGCGGCGACGGACGAGTCCTGGCCGTTCGAGGTCGCCGTGCTCGAGTTCCTCCTGGATGCGTGGCACGAGCCCGACGACGGGTTGTGGGAGTCCCGGGGCGGTCGCCAGCACTTCACGGCATCGAAGGTCGCGGCGTGGGTCGCGTTCGACTCGGCGGTGCGCTCGGCGGAGACGATTCGGACTGCCCGGCCCCGTCGATCGGTGGAAGGCGGCGCGCGACGCGATCCACGCCGAGGTGTGCGCGGAGGGCTACGACCCCGACCTCGGCTCGTTCACCCAGTCCTACGGGTCGCGCCAGCTCGACGCCTCGTTGCTCGCCATCCCGATCGTCGGGTTCCTGCCCATCGACGACCCGCGCGTCGTCGGCACCGTCGCGGCGATCGAGCGCGAGCTGCTGCACGACGGTTTCGTGCTGCGCTATCGCACCGACCACGTCGACGACGGCCTGCCACCCGGCGAGGGGGTCTTCCTGGCCTGCTCGTTCTGGCTCGTCGACGTCTACCTGCGACAAGGTCGCGTCGACGAGGGCCGGGCCCTCTTCGAACGCCTCGCCGGCCTGGCCAACGACGTCGGCCTGTTCTCGGAGGAGTACGACCCGGCGGCCGAGCGCCAGCTCGGGAACTTCCCGCAGGCCTTCACCCACCTGGCGTTCGTACGGGCTGCCGCCAACCTGGCGCGGGCGCTACCTGCGGTGTGACGGCGATGCGATCGGACCGCCCGGTCCGGTCGCGTCGGGTCCGCACCGCGGCGACCGTCGACACGAGCACCGTCAGCGTCGAGCGCGATCCCGACCGAGACCCAGACGCTGTCGACGGCGTGGCCGGCCACGTAGCCGGCGCCGACGAGGTACACGGCCCACACCGAGACCCCCAGCAACGACGCGCCCGCGTAGCCGCGGCGGGGCTGATCGGTCATGCCGGCGAGCAACCCGACGCCGGTCCGGCCGCCCGGCAGGAAGCGGGCGACCACGATGGTCGAGGTCCGCCGGCGCGACAGGGCGCCTTGCAACCGCTCGAAGAACCGGCGCCGGCGCGGCGTCGCCGTCATCGTGCGCACCGCCCGTCGCGACCCGACGCGGCCGAGGTGGTAGGTGGCCTGGTCGCCGAGCATGCCGCCGATCACCACGGCGGGGAGCACCACCCATCCGTTCAGCCGGCCGGTGGCGACGAACGCCCCGGCCGCCACGCACAGCAGCTCCGATGGGATCAGCGGGATCACGCTGTCGGCGAGCACGGCGAGCGCCAGCACCACGTACGCCCAGGCGCCGAGGGCCAGCACGGCATCAGGGTGGTGGAGGGCCTGCAACACACTTCGACCGTACGGACGGTCGCGTGGAGGAACCATGGGGCTCGCTGGTGTCCGACGGTAGGGACTGCCCCCTTGCGGACGGGAAACCCGCCGTGACGATGCCGTCGAACGTCGTAGCCTCCCGCGCCGTGGCGGACGGCGTTGGCGAAGTCGCGCAGGCGGTCGACGAGATCGGTGCACAGTGGCGCGGGGACCGCGCCCAACGTCAGACCCGGCGGCACCTCGACCGCGCCGACTTCGACCTCCTGCGCGATGCCGGGCTGCTCACCCTCATCGCACCGGTCGCCAGCGGCGGGGCCTGGATCGACATGCGGTCGTCGGCGCGGTCGCTCTGCGCGATCTACCGCCGCCTCGCCGGGGCCGATCCATCGGTCGCCCTGGTGTCGTCGATGCACCCGGCCGTGATCGCGTTCTGGTTGGCCAGCCCCGACGCCTCCCAGCCGGCGTGGGAGGAGCAGCGCCGGGCCGTGTTCGCCAGTGCGATGGCCGGCGAGCAGTGGGGCACGATCACGTCCGAGCCCGGCAGCGGCGGTGACCTCGCTCGAACTCGCGCCATCGCCACCCCCTGCAGCGCCGTGTCGACCCTGCCCGGAGCCACGTACGGCGTCACCGGGGACAAGCACTTCGGCAGCGGCATGGGCATCACCGACCGCATGATGACGACCGCCATCGCGGACGGGGAGGCCGAGCCGACCATCTTCGTGCTCGACGTGCGGGACCGGCCATGGGACGGCAGCGCCGGGCTCACGCTGATCGCCGAGTGGGATGGCATGGGGATGAAGGCGACGCAGAGCCACGCCATGCGCCTCGACGACGCCGCGTCGGTGCGGCTGGGGTGGACCGGGCCGTTCGCCTCGATCACCGGGCCGGCCGGGCCCCTCGTCGCCACCCTGTTCACCTCCGTCGTGCTCGGCGTCCTCGACGAGGCGATCGCCCTCGCCCGGCCGCAGATCCGCGACCGGGCCGCCGGCCTGCGGCCCTACGAGCGGGTCGAGTGGACGTCGGCGGAGCAGGACCACTGGCTGGCGACGCAGGCCCACGACGGCGCGCTGCGCGCCATCGAGGGCGGCGACCTGGCCACGGCCACCCACGCCGCGCTCCGCGCCAAGGAGTCCGTGGCCGACCTCGCCGAGCGCACGATGCTGCGCCTCACGCGGGTCCTCGGCGGCGGGACGTTCTCCCAGCGGTCACCGTTCGCCCACTGGTTCGAGGACGTCCGCGCCCTCGGGTTCCTCCGGCCGCCGTGGGGGCTCGCCAACGACGCCCTCTTCGCGACATCGCTCGGCTAGCTCGGACGCCCGCGGGCATGAGCGGGCGACTACGTTCGGCCTCGCGCTGAGCCGATCCGGGGGGTTTCGTTGATGAAGCTGGCTGCGACGCCGCACGAGCGGACGATCGATGTGGACATCTCGTCGGACGCGTTCTGGGCCCGACCGTTCGACGAGCGCGACGAGACGTTCGCCCGACTCCGGCGGGAGGCGCCGGTCAGCTGGCACCCGCCGACGGAGTTCCCGTTCCCGCACGAGGAGGCCGGGTTCTGGGCCGTCGTGCGGCACGAGGACATCAACGCCGTCAGCCGCCAGACCCAGCGGTTCGGCTCGCGGTTCGGCGTCGGCCTCGATCCGATGCCGCTCGACCTGATGCGGTCGCTGAGCTTCTTCTTGATGATGGACGCACCCGAGCACGCCCGCTATCGCGAGCTCGTGAGCCGCCGCCTTCACCCGCCGCCAGGTGCGCCAGATCGACGATCAGATCCGCAGCGCGGCGCGCGAGATCGTCGACGACCTCGATCGGCGCCGGCGATGTCGACTTCATCGACCGCTGCGCGTCGCGCCTGCCGATGCGCACGATCGCCGACATGATGGGCGTGCCGGAGTCGGAACGGGTCGCCGCCGCACGCGCCGGGGATGCGGTGATCGGCCGGTCCGATCCCGAGGTCGGCGATCCGAGCGATCCGATCGGCGCCATCGTCGCCGCCCGCGAGCACCTCTACGCGCTCGGCGCCGACCTCGCCCGGCACCGCCGGGCCCACCCGACCGACGACCTGCTCACCAACCTCGTCAACGCCGAGGTGGACGGCCAGCGGCTCACCGACGACGACATCGGCGCCTTCATGGTCCTGTTCACGGTCGCCGGCAACGACACGACCCGGAACACGACGGCGCTGGCGATGGCGGCCTTCGACAGCAACCCCGACCAGCGCGACTACGTGCTCGAGGACTTCGAGGCGCGGATCATGCCGGCCGTCGAGGAGTACGTGCGCCACGGCTCGCCCGTGATGCAGTTCACCCGCACCGCCCTCGTCGACACCGAGCTCGGTGGTCAGCAGATCACGGAGGGCGACAAGGTGTGCGTCTTCTACTGCTCGGGGAACCGAGACGACGAGGTCTTCGAGCGCCCCGCGGCGTTCGACGTGTCGCGGCCGAAGAACCCGCACGTCGGGTTCGGCGGAGGTGGCCCGCACTTCTGCATCGGCGCCGGGCTGGCCCGGTCACAGCTGCGGGCGATCACCGGCGAGCTGCTCACCCGCATCCCGGACATCGAGGTGGGCGAGCCCGAGTTCGCGGCCGGGAACTTCATCCGCGTCGATCAACACGATGCCCGCCCACATCCCGTGACCGCCTGAGCGCGCTGGGCAGCTCCTGCGTCTGTGTCACCGGACAAGTCCCCGGGGACTTGTCCGGTGACACAGAAAGCCTGCTGCCGCCGTGTGGTGAACCGACCAAGGTGGGGAGCATGGCCGCCATCACCTGGGGCGCGGACGTCGCCGCCGCGTACGACGCGACGTCCGCCGCGATGTTCGAACCGACCGTGCTCGACCCGGTCGTCGATCGACTCGCCGCGCTCGCGGCCGGCGGCGCGGCGTTGGAGCTGGCGATCGGCACCGGCCGCGTCGCCGTCCCGTTGCACGCTCGCGGCGTCCCGGTGACACGGGATCGAGCTCTCACCGCACATGGTCGACGAGCTGCGCGCCAAGCCGGGGGCGACCGACATCGTCGTGACGATCGGCGACATGGCGACGACTCGCGTCGACGGCTCGTTCCGGCTCGTGTACCTCGTGTTCAACACGATCATGAACCTGACGACCCAGGACGAGCAGGTCGCCGTGTTCACCAACGCCGCCGCCCACCTCGAACCGGGCGGCTGCTTCGTCGTCGAGGTCGTGGTGCCACAGGTGCGCCGCCTGCCGCCGGGCCAGCTCGGTCGGGTGTTCGACATGCGGACCGGCCACGTCGGCATCGAGACGTTCGACGACGACGTCGACCAGATCTCGTGGTCGCACCACTGGAGCGACGTCGACGGCCGGCTCGTGCAGCACTCGGCGCCGTACCGCTACGTGTGGCCGGCCGAGCTCGACCTGATGGCCCGGCTCGCCGGGCTCCAGCGCCGCGACCGCTGGGCCGACTGGCACGGCGCGCCGTTCACGTCGGACAGCCCGAGCCAGGTGGTCGTCTACGAGAAGCCGGCGTAAGCCGGCGCAAGCCGGCTCAGGCCAGCTTCTCGACGAACCCCTCGAGCTGGCGCAGGTTGCGGCACTCGTAGACGCCGTCGGTGTGGGTGCCGTACTCGCCCACGATCGAGTCGCCGGTGTTCCAGTACGACTTCGGCTCCGGGTTCAGCCAGTAGACGTGGCGCGCCTTGTGGCGCATCTCCTTGATCGTCCAGGCCTGGCTGGCGTGGTAGTTGTTCCGGGCGTCGCCGAGCAGGATGACCGTGGTCTTCGGACCGACGTCCTTGCCCCACTTCTCCCAGAAGACCTCGAAGGCGTGGCCGTAGTCGGAGTGCCCGTCGACCCACACCACGTCGGCCTCGGTGTTGACCCGGTGGATCGCTTCCTGGATGTCCTCGGTGGCCTTGAAGTACTCGGTGACCTCGTCGATGCCGTCGATGAACACGAACGACCGGACCTTCGAGAACTGACCCTGGATCGCGTACACGAGCATCAGCGTGAACCGGGCGAACGCGGCGACGGAGCCGGAGATGTCGGCGACGACCATCAGCTCGGGCTTGGACGGGCGCGGGTACTTGAACTTCGGCTCGGCCGGCACCCCGCCGTATGACAGCGAGTGGCGCACGGTGTTGCGGAAGTCGAGCGGGCCCTTGCGGCCGTGGCGACGCTTGCGGGTCAGGCGGGCGGCGAGCTTGCGGGTCAGCGGGTACAGCGCCTTCTTCAGCGACTGCATCTCGTCGCGGCTGGCGTGCATGAACTCGACGTCCTCGGGCAGCGGCTTGCGCAGCGTCTTGGCCATCGCCTCGGCACCGCGGTCGGCCACGAGGCGACGCCGGATCTCGGCCTCGATCTCGTTCTTGAACTTCTCGATGCGGTCCTGGTACTCCTCGCGCTCGAGGCGCTCCTCGAGACCGGTCATCTCGCCGCCGAGCTGCTCGCGCGTGGCGTCCATCAGCTTCTGCAGCATCCCGTCGAGGTCGAGGTTGCGCAGCGTCCGGTACAGGTAGTACGTGCCGCCGACCGGTCGGCCGGGCTCCATCCCGGCGAAGCGCTGCACCGACTGCTTGGCCAGCGCCCGCATCATCGCCTGGTCGCCGTTGAGCAGCGCCTGCATGAGGAGGTGGGCGATCTCCTCCGGCGTGAGCGAGTCCATCGCCCCACCGGCGCCACCCCGGCCCTCGCCCTGCTGCTGTTGCTCCTGCATCTCGCGGAACAGCTCGTCGAGCGCGTCGGGGTCGCCCTCGGCGATGCGGTACTCGGGGCCGCGCAGGCTGAAGTACACCTCGAACACCGTCTCGAACGCCCGCCAGTGGCTGTTGTTCTTGACCAGCGTGGCGGCCAGCGCGTACTTGAACGCGTCCCGATCGTCGATCGGGATGTGCTGCACCGCCTCCATCGCGTCGAGGTTCTCCGTCAGGCTGACGGGCAGCCCGGCGTTGCGCAGCTCCACGACGAACCCGTTGAGCAGCTCGAGCATCCCCCCGGTCGGGCGCGGCGCGATGTCCGTCATTACTTGTCCTCGACCGTCAGTTCCTTCGTCGCCTTGGCGATGTCGGTCTGGTACTTGAGGAGGATGTGGAGGGTCTCCTTGGCCGTCTTCTCGTCGATCGTCTCGATGTTGAGCAGCAGGAGCGTGCGGGCCCAGTCGAGCGTCTCGGACACCGACGGCGCCTTCTTCAGGTCGAGCTGGCGGATCGAGCGCACGACGCGGGCGATCTGATCGGCCAGGTTGGCCGGGACGCCCGGGACCTTGGCCAGCACGATCTCCTTCTCCCGCTCCAGCGTCGGGTAGTCGACGTGGAGGTAGAGGCAGCGCCGCTTGAGGGCCTCGGACAGCTCACGGGTGTTGTTCGACGTGAGGAAGACGAGCGGGATCTGCGTCGCCACGATCGTGCCGAGCTCGGGGATCGACACCTGGTAGTCGGAGAGGATCTCCAGCAGGAGGGCCTCCGTCTCGACCTCGACGCGGTCGACCTCGTCGATCAGCAGCACGACCGGCTCCTTGGCCGTGATCGCCTCGAGCAGCGGGCGGGTCAGCAGGAACTCGTCCGAGAAGATGTCGTCGTGCATCTCGGTCCACGAATCCGAGCCCTTGTCGGCCTGGATCCGCAGCAGCTGCTTCTTGTAGTTCCACTCGTAGAGCGCTTTCGACTCGTCGAGGCCCTCGTAGCACTGCAAGCGGATGAGCCGGGCGCCGGTCATCTCGGCGATCGACTTGGCGAGCTGCGTCTTGCCGGTGCCCGCCGGGCCCTCGATCAGGACGGGCTTGCCGAGGCGATCCGCCAAGTAGGCCACGCCGGCGATGCCGTCATCGGCGAGGTAATCCACGGACCGCAGACCGTCGCGGACCACCTGCACGTTCTCGAATCGTTCGCTCACGGAGCGAACGCTACTTGCGGACTTGACCAGGGGGTCAATCGGAAACACACGAGTCACAAACCACGCCCATACGCTCCCGGACCGTGCCGGGGGTCATCGCCACGTACGTCGATGCGTTCGTCGACGGCGTCAACGCCGAGCTGGGCGAGCTCTCGGGGCGCGAGCACCGCGCCGAGGTCACCGTCGAGGCCGGTGACATCGTCGCTGCGGTCATCGGCGCCGACGAGCGACAGTCGACCGACGAGCTCGAAGCGTGGCTCGACGACATCGGCTCGCGGCTGGAACCGGCGGTGCGGGTGTCGTCCGGGCAGCTGCGCGACAGCGAGCTGCTGCGCGGCCGCACGACGTGGCTCGACCACCCGAGCACCCTGTTCGACCTGCTGGTCCGCGCCGACGCCCGCGATGGCACGGCGCGCGCCGCGCACTACTACGACGTCGGCGTGCGCCTCGCCCACGCCGCCGCGGCGATCGACCTCGTGCCGTCGCCCGACGAGATCGCCGCCATCGACCACTTCCGCGACGTGCTGCTGCGGGCGTTCGACGCCGCCGGCGTCGTCCGTCCGGGCCAGCGGGTGCCGGCCGGCCCGGCAGCCACCTCCGGCGCGACCACCACGACTGCGGCGACCGCGGCCGCGCCGGCCGGGCCCGAGCTGCCGCCGGCGCGCTCGATCGAGGAGCTGCTCGCCGCGCTCGACGCCCTCGTCGGCCTGGAGGAGGTCAAGGCCGACATCCGGCGACTGACCAGCCTGCTGCGCATCCAGCAGCTGCGCCACGAGCGCGGCATGCCGACGATCGAGACCAGCCACCACCTCGTCTTCACCGGCAACCCGGGCACCGGCAAGACCACCGTCGCCCGCCTGCTCAGCGAGATCCTGCGCTCGCTCGGCGTGGTGTCGAAGGGCCACCTCGTCGAGACCGACCGCAGCCACCTCGTCGCCGGCTACGTCGGCCAGACGGCGGTGCGGACACGCGAGGTGATGGAGTCGGCGCTCGGCGGGACGCTGCTGATCGACGAGGCCTACGCCCTCGCCCGGGGCAGCGAGCAGGACTTCGGGCGCGAAGCCATCGACACGATCGTGAAGTTCATGGAGGACCACCGCGACGACCTCGCCGTCATCGCCGCCGGGTACCCGGAGGAGATGGCGACCCTGATCGACGCCAACCCGGGCCTCAAGAGCCGGTTCACGCGCACGATCCACTTCCCCGACTACACGACGGACGAGCTGGTGGCGATCTTCCGCTCGATGGGCGACGCCAACCGCTACTCGCTGGACCCGCCGGCCGCCGAGCGCCTCGAGGCCCTCGTCGACGCCGAGCCACGCACCCGGGGGTTCGGCAACGCCCGGTTCGTGCGCAACGTGTTCGAGTCGGCCATCGGCCACCAGGCCGAACGGCTCTCGACCGTCGAGCACCCCACCGACGAGCAGCTGACGACCCTCACCGCCGACGACATCGTCGCCCCCGACACCTGACCAGCCGGATCCCATCCGAGGGTTTGGGTGCATCGGAGGGTTTCGTGCGGGTGGGCCCCGCAGCAAACCCTCGGATGGGGTCAGCCGGCGGTGCTCTTGGCGCGGCGGGCGCCGCGGGAGCTGCGCTGGTCGGAGCGCTGGGCCAGCAGGACGCCCGTCTCCTCGGACACCGGCGTGATCAGCAGGGCCACGACCAGGTCGACGAGGTGGCTCGTGAACAGCCGGTCGCTCTGGTGCGGGCGCTCGGTGGCCCGGCGCCCCAGCTCGATGTGGGCGAAGCGCATCGCTGCATAGCGCCGGTGCAGGGGTGGGCCGACGACGCTCGGCGGCATCAGGGGACCGACCAGCTGGCTCCAGCGGGTGATGCTGTCGCGGGGATCGGTGCCCGCCGGATCGGAGATGATCGACGGCTCCTCGGGCTCGATCTCGCCGCTCGTGCGGTTGACCAGCTCGGCCGTGATCCGCAGGTAGCAGCGCCCGCCGTCCGGGTCGTGGAGCTTGGCGACGAGCGGCAGGGCGAACGCCGACGACAGCGCCCGGATGTCGTCGCCGCCGTTGGCCTCGTACTGGTCGAGCAAGGCGTTGCGACCGGCGTGCACCTCACGGCCGTGCTTGGTGAGGATCGCCCGCAGCAGGCCCTCGCGATCGCCGAAGTGGTACTGCAGCGACGTCGTGTTGCGCTGCTGCGCCTCGCGGTTGATCTCCCGCAACGACACGCCGTCGATCCCGCGGTCGGCGAACAGTTGCTCGGCGGCAGCGATCAGCGATGCGGACGCGGGCGGGCCCGCCCCACCGTTCGACGCTCTCGCCATGGCCGGCGACCATACCGATGAGCGGGCCCAGATGCCGGACGGAGGTGCGCGCGCGGCCGGCAGTAGCCTTTCGGCCGATGGCCCTGCGCGACCGCTTCTGGACGCCGAAGACGGCCAAGGCGATCCTCTCGTGGCGGATCCTGCTCGGCGCGGCCGTCGGCGTCGGCGCCGTGCTGATCGGTCTGCCGGCCGTGCTCGCCGCCGTGTTGGGCGCCGTGGTGTATGTCGGCTCGATCGGCTTGGCGCTGCCGAACGACCCGGTGCCGTCACCGGCCCAGGTCGATCCGTTCACCGTCAGCGAGCCGTGGCGACGGTTCGTGCAGCGCGCCCAGCAGGCCCGGCGGCGCTTCGCGAACACCGTCCAGAACACCCAGGCCGGACCCCTGCACGATCGACTGCAATCGATCGCCGGCCGCCTCGACACCGGCCTGCAGCAGGGTTGGCAGATCGCCAGGCGGGGTCACGAGATCGACGCCGCCGTGAAGGCGCTCGACCCGACTCGGCTGCGCTCGCAGCTGGGCACGTTGCAGGCCCAGGCCGACAGCGCGCCGTCGGCCAACCTCACCGCCGCCATCGAGTCGGTGCAATCGCAACTGGCCACCGCCGACCGCCTCAAGGCGCTCTCGGCATCGACCGCCGATCAGCTGCGCCTCAACGAGGCCCGGCTGGACGAGCTGTGCGCCCGGGCCGCCGAGGTCAGCGTCGGGAGCAGCGACACCGACGCCTTCGCCAGCGATGTCGACGACCTCGTGCTCGAGCTGGAGGGGATGCGCCAGGCGCTGCAGGAGCTGCCGGGCTGACGTGACCGCCAAGCGCATCGGCGCGGCCCTCGTCGCCGTAGCCCTGATCGTCGTCGCACTTGGAGTGCGACGGGCCATCGACGATGACGGCGCGGCAGCCGAGCCCGGCCCCACCACGACGACGGCGACGGCGGCCACCGACCTGGTGTGCGCCACCGAGCTGGCCGCCGCCTGCCAGGCCGTGAAGGCCGACCACCCCGAGCTCACCGTGCGGGTCGAGCCGGCCGGGACGACCCTCGACCGACTGGCGACTTCGACCGAGCCCGCCCCGCTGTGGGCCACGATCCAGCCGTTCCCGGAGATGGTGGACGTGATGCGCCCGCGGGACCCGGTCGGCTACACCACCGAGCCGCTGGCCTCGTCGCTGTTGACCCTCGCGCTCCCGACGGGCGGGCGGAACCAGGCCCTCGGCGCGGCGTGCACCACGCCGGCCGTGTGGTCCTGCATCGGCGACATCGCCGGGACGGCGTGGTCCGACTACGGCGGCGACCCGGCGTTCGGCCGCGTCAGGCCGTCGCTCGGGCGCGTCGATCGCGAGGCGGTCGCGCTGGCGTCGTTCGCCGACGCCGTCGCCGGTTACACGGGCAGCCCGACGATCAACGTCGGCGCGCTGAACGACGACCTGGACTTCCAGACGTGGCTGCGGAAGCTCGCCGGCGCCGATCGCTCCAACCTCACGGGCGGCACCCCGCTGGCCACGATGGTGACGGCCAACTCGCTCGACATCGCGGCGACCACCGTCGCCGAGGTCCAGGTCCTGCTCGACTCTCGCGCCGACCTCAAGCTCGACCTCGTGTACCCGAACCCGCAGATGTGGGTCGTGGCGGTGCTGGCCGTGCCGCCCGGTACGGCGGCGCCAGCCGGGTTGGCGGCCGATCTGACCGCGGCGCTCGGCGCGGCCGGGTGGGGGGCGCCGGGGGATGCCACCCAATCGGTGCCTGACGCGAGCACGATGGTGGCCCTGCGCGAGCTGTGGAAGGCGCGATGACGACGGGAGGACCACGGTGAGGACCAGACACGCAGCGGCCGCGGTGCTGACGGCAGCGCTCGTGCTGGTGGCGGCCTGCAGCGGAGGCGACGACGCGGCCGGCGACGACGACGATCCATCGGCCACGACGACCGGCGACCGGCCCGACGGGCCCGGCGACTGCGTCGTCGTCGACATGGCGGTGAGCAGCGAGAAGATCACGCTGCTCAGCGATCTCGCCGACACGTTCAACGCGTCGGACGGCGCCAAGGTCAACGGGCGCTGCATCTTCGTGCGGCCGCGCAGCGTGGCATCAGGTCTCGCCGCCACGTTGATCCCCCAGGAGTGGCCCGACCCCGACGCCAACGGCGAGCCGCCGGTCATCTGGTCGCCGGCGTCGTCCGCATGGGCCGGCATCGTCAACGCTCGCGCCGGTCGCGAGATGGCGCCGGCCGGCACGCCGTTCATGCTCACGCCGCTCGTCATCGCGATGCCCAAGCCGATGGCCGAGGCGCTCGGCTGGCCCACCACCCAGCTCGGCTTCAAGGACCTGCTCCCGCTGGCCCAGAACCCTGAGGGCTGGGCCGCGGTCGGCCACCCGGAGTGGGGCCCGTTCCGCCTCGGCAAGACGAACCCGAACTTCTCGACGAGCGGGCTCAACTTCACGATCGCCGAGTACTACGCCGCCGTCGGCAAGACCCAGGGCCTGACGATGGAGGATCTGGCGCGCCCCACTGCCGTCGACTTCGCCCGCCAGATCGAGTCGTCGGTCGTCCACTACGGCGACATCACGATGACGTTCCTCAACAACTGGTTCGCCGCCGACGCCCGCGGCACCGCGCTGACCTACGCCAGCGTCGTGGCCGTCGAGGAGAAGAGCGTCATCGACTACAACAAGGGCAACCCCGACGGGGTGCTCTCCCCCGGTGAGACGGCCCGCGTGCCGCGTGACCCGCTCGTGGCGATCTATCCCTCCGAGGGCACGCTCTACTCCGACAGCCCGTTCATCGTGCTCGACGCGCCGTGGGTCGACGCCGACGAGAAGGCCGCCGCCGCGCTGTTCGAGGAGTTCGTCCAGCAGCCCGACAACCAGCGCACCGTCCTCGAGTACGGGTTCCGGCCGAACAACCCGACCGTGCCGCTGGCTGACCCGATCGTCGCCGCCAACGGCGTCGATCCGGCGCAGCCGACGGCCACCTTGGAGGTCCCCTCGCCGGAGGTCCTGATCGGCATCCTCGACTCGTGGGCCGAGCTGCGCAAGGACGCCCGCGTGCTGCTCGTGCTCGACATCTCCGGCTCGATGGGCGAGATCGTCACCAACGACGGCAAGACCCGCCTCGACCTCGCCCAGCAGGCGGCGGTCGGCGCCCTGGACCAGTTCAAGGAGACCGACGACGTCGGGCTGTGGGCGTTCAGCACCGACCTCGGCGGAGCGGATCCGAACGTGCGCGACCTGGTCCCGATCGGCCAGATCGGTCAGAACAAGACGGCCATCGCGCAGGCGATCGAGTCGCAGTTCCCGACGAACGGCACGCCGCTCTACGAGGTCACCGAGAAGGCGTACACGACGATGCTCGACAGCTATGACCCGGCGAAGATCAACGCCATCGTGCTGCTGACCGACGGCCAGAACGACGACGGCTCGCCCGATGACGACGACGAGCAGTTCCAGGCCCTCATCACCCGGCTGCAGCAGGGCAGCGAGGGCTCGTCGTCGCAACCCGTCCGGCTGTTCACGATCTCCTACGGCGACGACGCCGACCAGCTGACGCTGCGGGCGATCTCCCAGGCGACCCACGCGGCGACGTACAACGCCTCCAACCCGGCCACGATCAACCAGGTGTTCACCGCCGTGATCAGCAACTTCTAGGCGCTGGTGACGTCGTTCCGGGATCGCTTCTTCACGCCTCGGGTGGCCCGGGCGATGATGTCGCCGCTCGGCATCGTGCTGGCCGGCGTGGGGGCGGCCGCGAGCATCGTGGTCGGCCTGCCGCTGGTGGCGGCTGCGGGCGTGGGTGCGCTGGCGTGGGGCGGGCGGGTGCTCGCCGCCGTCCCCGGTCCGCCACCGTCGTCGCGGGTCGCGCCGAACACGCTCAGCGAGCCGTGGCGGACGTACGCCATGCAAGCCGAGGACTCCAAGAAGCGCTTCGACCGCGTCGTGGCCTCGGTGCCGGCGGGGCCGCTCAAGGAACGACTGGCCCAGCTGTCGGGCCGCCTCGACGACGGCATCGACGAGTCGTGGCGCATCGCCCGTCGGGGCCACGAGATCGTCGGCGCCATCGGTCAGATCGACACCGCCTCGGCCCAGCGCGAGCTGACCGAGCTCAAGCGGTCGGTCGGGCGCAAGCAGCCGACGCCGTCGCAGACCGAGACGGCCCAGGCGCTGGAGGCCCAGCTGGCGTCGGCGAACCGGCTCGTGGCGCTGGCCGACCGCAGCCGCGACCGGCTGCGCCTGCTCGACGCCCGCTTCGACGAGCTGGTCGCCCGCACCGTCGAGGTCAGCGTCGGCAGCGGCGACACCGATGTGCTCGGCAACGACGTCGACGGGCTCGTCAACGAGCTGGAGAGCCTGCGCATCGCGATGGAGGAGACGGATCGGGCCTCGAGCGGCCAGGTGGCGTCGCTCCCCGAGCCCGAGCCGCCGACCGCCAACGCATGAGCCTGCTCCGGTCCAACCTGGTCGTCGCGACCGGGACCGCGCTCTCCCGCGTCACCGGGCTGCTGCGCGTCGTCGTGTTCGGCTACGTGATCGGCCAGGGCGCGCTGGCCGACGCCTACACGATCGGCAACGAGACGCCGAACATCGTCTACGAGCTGCTCATCGGCGGGGTGCTGTCCGCGACGCTCGTGCCGCTGTTCACGTCGTACGTCGAGCGCAAGGACGAGGAGTCGACATCCGTCGTGGTGAGCGTCACGCTGGTCGCGCTGGCCGCCATCACGTTCGTCGCCTTCCTCGCCGCGCCGCTGATCTTCAACCTCTACACGATCGATCCGGCGGCCGGGGTCAACGTCGAGCAGTTCCGCGAGGTCGGCACGCTGCTGACGCGGGTGTTCCTCGTCCAGATCTTCTTCTACGGCGCCACCGGCCTCGCCACCGCCCTGCTCAACGCCCGCCGCCGGTTCTTCGCCGCCGCGTGGGCGCCGATCCTCGCCAACCTCGTGGTGATCGTCACGCTCCTGTCGCTGCCGTCGCCCGGCGACGAGACCTGGACCCTCGCCGACGTGCTCGACGACGCCCGGCTGCGCTGGACGCTCGGCCTCGGCGCCACGCTCGGCATCGCCACGATGGCGCTGGTGCTGATCCCGGCCATCTGGCGGGCCGGTGTCCGCATCACGCCGAAGCTGGCGTTCCGCCACCCGGCCGTGCGCCAGCTGATGCGGCTGTCGGGCTGGACGCTCGGCTACGTGATCGCCAACCAGGTGACGGTCGTCGTCGTGCGCAACCTGGCCGATCCCGGCTCCGGCGACGCGCGCGCTTACTTCAACGCGTTCACGTTCTTCGTGCTCCCCCACGGCTTGCTGGCCGTGTCGATCGCCACCACGTTCGCCCCCGAGATGGCCCGCTCGGTGTCCCGCCGCGACCGTCGTGCCTTCTGCAACCAGGTCTCGCTCGGCACCCGCCTCGTGGCGATGCTGACCCTCCCGGCGGGGGCGCTGATCTTCGTGCTGCGACGATCGATCATCGGCGCCCTCCTGCAGCACGGCGCCTACTCCGCGGCCGACGCCGACAACGCGTCCCGGGCGCTCGGCGGCTTCGCCCTCGGCCTCGTCGGGTTCTCCGTGTACCTGTTCGTGCTGCGTGGGTTCTACGCCCACCAGGACACGCGGACGCCGTTCGTCATCAACGTCGTGCAGAACGTGCTGAACATCGGGCTCGCCTTCGCGCTCGTCGGCGCCTACGACATCCTCGGGCTGGCCGCCGCCCTCGCCATCTCCTACGTCGTGTGCGCGCTGTGGGCGCTGCAGGTCATGGCCTACAAGGTGCCGAGCTTCCCGCTGCGCGAGGTGATGAGCAGCCTGTGGAAGATGGTCGTGGCGGCGGCCATCGCGGGTGAGCTGACGTGGCTGGTGACCGACCGCTTCGGCGCGACATCGGGCGCCGGCGCATGGGGCCGCCTCGTCGTCGGGTCGATCATCGGCATCGCCGTCTACGTCGGGGTGCTGGCCGCCCTCAGGGCGCCCGAGTTGGCGTCCCTGCGGAACCGGGTGCTCAGACGGCGTGGGGCGTCTGCGGCGTAAACTCCCGCCATGTTCAAGCTCGTCAACAAGTGGTGGAAGTACCTCACGGCGAAGCTCACCGGCTCCTTCAACGAGCGCGCCGACCCCAAGGTGCAGCTGGAGCAGGCGATCGCCGAGGCCCAGAACCAGCACCGCCGGCTCAAGGAGCAGGCGGCCAACGTCATCGCCAACCAGAAGCAGAGCGAGCTGCGGCTGAACGCCAAGATGACCGAGCTCGAGAAGCTCAACGCCACCGCTCGTCAGGCGCTGATCATGGCGGCCGACGCCGAGAAGGCCGGCGACGCGACGAAGTCGACGCAGTACACGACGGCCGCCGAGACCATCGCCAACCAGCTGATCCAGGTCGAGAAGGACGTCGAGAGCCTGAAGAACATGGTCCTGGAGTCGACCCAGGCGTCGGACCAGGCCAAGGCCGCGGTGCAGCAGAACAGCCGGCTCCTGCAGGAGAAGATCGCCGAGAAGTCGAAGCTGCTGTCGCAGCTCGACCAGGCGAAGATGCAGGAGGAGATGAACTCGGCGATGGCCCAGCTGACCGAGACGGTCGGCGCCGACGTCCCGACGCTCTCCGAGGTCCAGGACAAGATCCAGGCCCGCTACGCCAAGGCCAAGGCCCACGCCGAGCTGTCCGAGACGTCCGTCGAGTCGCGGGTGCTCGAGGTCGAGCAGGCCACCGCCAACGTCGCGGCCCAGAGCCGCCTCAGCGAGCTGCGGGCCGAGCTCGGGCTCGGCGGCGCGACCCCGGCCCCGGCCGAGGTCACCGCGGCGTCGAGCGAGCCCGCGCCGTCGGAGGCCCCGCCCGCCTGACCGTTCGTGTCACCGCAGAGGTCCCCGGGGACTCATCAGGTGACACAGAACGGGGAACGTCGCCTTGGTCGCGGTCTTCCGTCGAAAGAAGCCACCTGACGCGACCAAAGCAGCGGCCCACCGACGCCGCCGCACCGAGGCGAACCCGTCCACGACCCGCCCGTCCCCGCTTCCAGAGCTCTTCGCTCTCAGGCATCGCAGCACTCCTCGTGACGGACGCGCTGACACGGAGCGTTGTCAGCCGGGGAGCAGGACGAGGTCGTCGCGGTGGATGACCTCGTGGACCATGCCGGCGGGCAGGTCGCTGGTGTGGCTGCCGGCCACCCGCCGGAGCTGGCCGGCCTCGACGAACACCATGCCGCGGGCGAAGGCGACGCCCTCGCCGTCGGCGACATCGACCGTGTCGCCGGATCCGAACGCGCCGGAGACCTCGACGACACCCGCCGGCAAGAGGCTCGTCTGGCGCTCGACCAGCGCCCGCCGGGCCCCGTCGTCGACGATGACGGTGCCGGCGACGTGGGAGGCGAAGGCGATCCACAGCTTGCGCGCCGTCAGCTTGCGGCGGTGGGCCTCGAAGCTCGTGCCGACCGGCTCGTCGGCGATCGCCCCGGCCAGCACCCCCGGGCGGCCGGCGTCGGCGATCACCGTGCGCACCCCGGACCACGAGGCGATGCGGGCCGCCTCCAGCTTGCTGGCCATGCCCCCGCTGCCGCGCCCACTGCCGCCGGCACCGGCCCGGATCGACAGCAACGGGTCGTCGATGCCCACCCGGGTGACCAGCGCGGCATCGGCGTCGGCGCGCGGGTCGGAGGTGTACAGGCCCTGGATGTCGGTCAGCAGCACGAGCACCCCAGCGGCGATGTTGTGGGCGACGAGGGCGGCGATGCGGTCGTTGTCGCCGTAACGCGTCTCGTCGCTGGCAATGGCGTCGTTCTCGTTGACGATCGGCACCGCCCCGAGCTCGAGCAACCGGGTCAGGGTGTTGCGGGCGTGCAGGTACTGGCGACGGTCGACGAAGTCGTGGGGCACGAGCAACGCCTGCGCCGGCACCAGCCCGTGGGGAGCCAGGGCGACGTCCCAGCTGCGCATCAACCGGGGCTGACCGGCGGCCGAGATCGCCTGCAGGGTGGAGATGTCGGCCGGGCGCTGGTCGAGCCCGAGAGCGGCCACCCCGGCGGCGACGGCGCCCGACGACACCAGCACGATCTCGTGGCCGGCGGCGCGCGCCGCGGCGATCTCGCCGGCGAGCACGCCGATGGCGGCGTCGTCGAGGGCGCCGTGCTCGTCCGTGACGGACGACGTCCCGACCTTCACGACGACGCGCACGTCAGTCCCGGTACTCGAAGCTGAAGTCGCCGATCCACACGACGTCGCCGTCGGCGGCGCCCGCCCGGGCCAGCAGCTTGTTGACGCCGAGGCGGTCGAGGCGGTAGCTGATGTAGGCGGCGGCATCGGACGTGGTGATGTCGTTGAGCGCGACCACCCGCTCGACGTCGCGACCGCGGACGCGGAACTCGTGGTCGGCCTGGCGCTCGACGACCGCGCCGGTCGCCACCGGGCGCAGCAGCACCACGCCGTCGACCTCGGGCTCGGCAGACCGCGCCTCGTGCACGAGGCGGGCCATCGCGCCGACGAGCGGACCGAGGCCATCGCGCGTCACCGCCGAGATCACGAACCGGGTCTCCCCGTCCGGCTCGAAGCCGAGCGCCGCCACGTCGGTGGTGCCGGTGATGTCGGCCTTGGTGCCGACGACGAGCCGCGGCCGCTCGAGCAGATCGGGGCGGTACGCGCCGAGCTCCTCGAGCAGGATCCGCTCCTGCTCGGCCGCCGACATCCCGTCGAGGGCGGCGAGGTCGACGAGCAGGCACAGCACCCGAGCCCGCTCGACGTGGCGCAGGAACTGGTGCCCGAGGCCGCGCCCCTCGCTGGCGCCCTCGATGAGGCCGGGGATGTCGGCGACGACGAACTCGGTGGCGTCGTCGAGGCGCACCACGCCCAGGTTCGGCTCCAGCGTCGTGAACGGGTAGTCGGCGATCTTCGGCTTGGCCGCCGAGATCACGCTGATCAGCGTCGACTTGCCGACGTTCGGGAAGCCGACCAGCGCGACGTCGGCCATCAGCTGGATCTCCATCTTGAGCCAGCGCTCCTCGCCGTGCTCCCCCTGCTCGGCGAAGCTCGGGGCCCGACGCCGGTTGGACAGGAACTTGGCGTTGCCGCGTCCACCACGCCCGCCGGCGGCGGCCAGCCACCGGTCACCGTGGTGCAGCAGCTCGGCCAGCACCCCACCCGAGTAGAGGTCCTTCACGACGGTGCCCTCGGGAACCGCGATGATCAGGTCCTCGCCGCGCCGGCCGTGGAGGTCCTTGCCCTTGCCGTGCACGCCGGACTCGGCGCGCCGGTGCGGATGATCCCGGAAGGCGAGCAGCGAGGCCACGTTGTGGTCGGCGACCAGCCAGATGTCGCCACCCTTGCCGCCGTCGCCCCCGTTCGGACCGCCGAAGGCCACCGGGCCCTCCCGACGGAACGACACGCAGCCCGCGCCGCCGTCCCCACCGCGCACGTTGAGCTGGCACTCGTCGACGAACTGGGATGCCACGCCCAGAGCGTACGGGGCACACTGCGCCGAGGGCTCGGCGCATCCGTCACGTACGGTCCGGCGATGCAGGCTCGGTTCGCAGGTGCGCTCGTGTTCGTGGCATCCGGGAGCGTCCTCGTGCTCGAGATCCTCGCCGGGCGCCTGCTCGCGCCGTACGTCGGCGTGTCGCTGGAGACGTTCACGGGCGTCATCGGCGTCGTCCTCGCAGGGATCGCCGTGGGCACGTGGGCAGGTGGGTGGCTCGCCGATCGCATCGATCCCCGCACGCTCCTCCCGGTCGCCCTCACCGTCGGCGGGGGCGCGGCGATCGCCGCCCTGCCGATCGTCCGCGCCCTCGGGCCGGCGGCCGACGGGGGTCACCCGCTCAGCATCGTGGTGCTCGCCGGCGCCGCCTTCTTCGCGCCCGCTGCCCTCCTCAGCGCGGTCAGCCCGCTGACCGTCAAGGTCCAGCTCCGCGACGTCGCCCACACCGGTGCGGTCGTCGGGCGCATCGCCGCGCTCGGCACGGTCGGCTCGCTGGTCGGCGTGTTCGGCACCGGCTACCTGCTCGTCGCCGAGGTCCCGAGCACCCCGATCGTGCTGACGCTCGGCGGTCTGCTGGTGATCACCGGCGTCGTGCTCTGGGTCACTCGACCCTCGGGCGGACGCGGCCCGCTCGTCGCGGCCGGCGCGGCGCTCGCCGTCGTCGGCGGTGGCGCGGCGGTCCTCGCCGGCCGGCCGTGCGACGTCGAGACCGCCTACTTCTGCGCCCGCGTCGAGGTCGCCGCCGACCGCCCCTCGGCGCGCATCCTCTGGCTCGACGATCTCCGCCACGCCTACGTCGACCTGGCCGATCCGACCCACCTCGAGTTCTCGTACACGAAGCTGCTCGGTGCCGTGATCGACACGATGGCGCCGCCCGGCCAGCCGATCGACGCCGTGCACATCGGCGGTGGCGGGTTCACGATCCCTCGCTACGTCGCGGCGACCAGGCCCGGATCCGATGACCTCGTGCTGGAGCTGGATCCCGGCGTCGTGCGGGTCGCCGAGGACGCGATGCGTCGGCGATCGGCGGGGGCATACGAGCAAGGGCGCCCCGGTCAGGGTGTGAACAGGACCCTTAGCTTCCCGCCGGTGCCGCCGGGTAGCCGCTGCGACCGCATCCAGGCGGGGTCTGCAGCAGCAATGACCGGGCCGTGTCCTCATCCAGCGGATCAGGACGCGAGTCGCTGGCTCGAGCAGCAAACTCAGCCGTTGTCGCGCTTCGACGAGCGGCGGTCGGTCGAGCGACGGTGGTACTCCGCAGGGCTCACTCCGAACCCTGGCCCGGCGTGAACGCTCCTTGCATCTCCTCGCCCGCGAGCCCGTGCAGCACGGCTGGCACGACGTCGACGAGCTCGCTGGCGAGATAGCCCAGCGGGGCGACATCGTGGGCGGTCAGACGCGCCGCCCCCCGATGCACGGCAGCAGCCCAACACCCGGCGGTGAGCGCGTCGCCGCCGCGCGCGCCGGCGCCGCCCGCCAGCCCCGCGAGCACATCGCCGGCACCGGACGTGCCGAGGCCCACGACCCCGAGCTCGTCACGCCACAGCGCGCCATCGGGAGTGGCCACATGGTCAAAGCAGCAGATCGTGGCGCCATATCGCTGCGCCGCCACACGCAGCGCGCTGCGAGCGTCGTCGTCGCCGACCAAGCCGGCCAGCTCCGCTCGGTTGGGGGTCAGTACGAGGTGGTCGCGCCGACCGGCCAACGCCTCCGCGCAGTCAGGGAGCACGTCGATCGCCATCGCGTCGAGCACAATGACGGCGCCCGGTGCGGCCTGGGTCAACACGGCGCGAGTCAGCGACGCAGCCATCTGCTGATCCTCGAACCCGGGACCGACGACGATCGCCTCGGCGGCAGCGATCGACGATTCGCAGTGCTCGATGTCCACCACCTTTGCCTCCGGGACGGCGACGGCGACGAGGTCGCAGATCTTGGACACTGTGGCCAGCTGTAGACGGCCGGCACCGATACGCAGCGCAGCGCGGCCGGCGAGCAGGACCGCGCCGGGCGTTCCTGTCGAGCCGCCGACGACCAGCACGGTGCCACGTGCGTACTTGTCGCCAGCACGATGATCCGGCAGCGGGTACCGCCGCAATGCATCCGCCAACCTGCCGTCACCGGGGTGCAACAGCGACATCCGGCTCGTCGGTGACCTCCGCATCCTCACCCTCGAGGGGCGCGACCCAGGCGTCCCTTCGCAGGTGGAGGAGTCCGCCGGCATCACGTTCGTAGGTGGTCAACGAGCAGTTGGCCAAGCGCGCCGACCTGCTGAGCTCAAGGGCGCCCGCCTCGCCCAGCTCCTCGATCAGGTAGCGCACGATGATGATCGGAACCTCGTGAGTGACGACCAGCACACGCCGATCGGCGTACTCGCGCACGAGCGAGTCCCGCAACGAACGCAACCGCAACGCCACGTCCACCCAGCTCTCCCCGCCGGGCGGGCGGTAGTAAAACTTGCCGATGCGGTCTCGCCGCGTCGCCTCGGTAGGGAACTCGCGCTCGACCCCGCGGTGGGTCAGCAGGTCGAGGACGCCGAACTCCCGCTCGCGCAGCCGCTCATCGCGCACGAGGTGCGCGTCGAGACCTGCGGCGACGAGCGCCAGCTCGGCGGTCTGCACCGCTCGAACGTAGGGCGAGCACACGACGACGTCGGGGCGATCTCCTGGGGGGAGTGAGCCGAGCCAGCGCCCAAAGGCCGACGCCTGCCGACGACCGACGTCCGACAGCGGCACGTCCATGTCCCGATCAGCAATGTCGAGACGATCGACAGGGTGATGCCGAGCCTCGTCGTTGGCGACGTTCCCCAAGCTCTGGCCGTGACGAAGAAGCCACAGCTCCCTCAGCTCGTCTCGCATGCCGGCGCCCTACCCTGCGTTGCCGCCCTCCACACAGGCCACGAGAGACGGTGCTTCGGCGGTGCGCCTTGTCCCAGCAGCTGCCATCCCGACGGCCGGCGCATGCGCACTCGCCAGCGCGTCAGCAGCGATGTCGCCGCCGACATGGCCGAGAACCCGTCCACGCCGTGAGGCCACGGCGAACCCCTCAGCCCCTTCAGTTGCGCGACCGTGCTGTCGGTGACTGGCGGTCAACCGGAGCCGGCGCCGGGCGTGTTGCCCATCGGCGTGCTCGGGTTCTGATTGACGATCGGATTTGTGGTCGCGGGATCGACGAACGGCGTGGAGGTGCCAGGCGAGTTGGGCTGCTTCGGGGCGTCGTCGTCACCACACGAGGCAACAGACATCAGCAGCAGCGCCGGCGCGACGAACAAGAGTCCACGAAATCGTCGTAGATGTGCGACCACGCCGTCGATCGGGGTGTCCGAATTGGACCAGCCACGGAGCATGCGCGCCCGCTACCCGGTTCAGTCGATCGGCATCCGAACGATGAGGACACGACGCTCGCGTCTGCGTTCGACAGCCGGTGATGCGTCGCTGGAGCCGGTCTCCAGGATCGAGGTCATGCTCGCCTGCAGGGCCCGGCCGGGCGGGTCCTGCGATCTTGAGGGACCGCGAGCGGCTCGAGGGTGCCGGTCGGCGTGACACGACGACCGTCATCACTTCTCGCGCTCCCCGCGCCCTCGCTCAAATGCGGGCTGCGACGGCGCTCCGTCACGGGAGTACGGGCCCGGCACGACGACCCAACCCGCTTTGTGCCAGGTAGCAGAACACCAGCGTCGCAGTGAGCTCTACCCGGATGTCACGTCGTCGCCGCCGCGACCAGTGGCGGCCTGCAGGCGCTCGATCATCTCCGATGCCTGAGCCTTGGTGAGATCGTGCGAGACGTCCTCTCCGGCCTCACGGGCAAGCGTCTCGAGGTAGCTCTGCTGCGGGCCGGTCATCGGCTCATCGCCCGTCACCCATTCCTCGGTCGGTTTCTCAGCGGCACGATCAGTCATGCGTCGTCCGTACCCATGTTCGATGCGAGCTAGTCCCGATCCTCAGGGCCGTCGACAACACGGGTCGGACCGACAGCCCGACCACAGAGATCAGAGGCGAAGCCAGTCGATCGGAGCGCGGGGCCGCCAGATCCAGATTGTTCGACAACCGCCGCTCCTGACGTCGGCGAGAGAGCGCCGTCGGCGGCGTCGGCTCGCTCGCCGGTCGACATTTCGTCGCTCGGAACCCGTTCGCAACGCCGATGTAGGCGTTGGCGCGCACATGCACGACGGCGTAGCCGTGGAGCTCGACCCCTCGGGCAACACCGTCACCTTCGCCCAGAACCTCCAATGAGGCCGCCAGGGCCCGCCCACCACCCCGACGGCCGTGCCGGCAACGGCGTCGCGTCCGACCGAGCGCTTCGTAACCTCGACCGAAGGAGTGGTGGTGGCGCAGACGTTCGATCTCAACGTCGAGAAGGTGCTGGAGCACTGGTCGCCGGCGCATGCCCTGCGCGAGGTGATCGCCAACGCCCTCGACGAACACGCCCTGGTCGGCCGGGCCGACCGGCCGCAGATCGTCAAGGACGACGCCGGGGTGTGGCACGTGCGCGACCACGGGCACGGCCTGCGCTACCAGCACCTGACCCAGAACGAGTCGGACGAGAAGCGGGCCAGCGACGACGTCGTCGGCCAGTTCGGCGTCGGGTTGAAGGATGCGTTGGCCACCTTCCACCGCAACGGGATCGGGGTGCGGATCTCGTCCCCGCACGGCACGATCGGCCTGGTCGAGCAGTCCAAGCACGGCTTCGGTGACGTCGTCACCCTGCACGCCATCGTCGACGCCCCGGCCGACATCGACGGCACCGACGTCGCCCTGAGCGGGATCAGCGACGCCGCCGTCGCCGAAGCGATGGCGTTCTTCCTCGTGTTCGACGACACGGTCGCCGTGTTCGAGTCGACACTCGGCCGGGCAGGTGCTGGCCCGACCCGGGGCGGCGCCGCGAGCGTCTACGTCCGCGGGGTGCGGGTCGCCGACGACGACGGGCTGCTGTTCTCGTACAACGTCACCAAGGTCGACGCCAAGCTGCGCCGGGCGTTGAACCGGGAACGGTCCAACGTCGGCCGGTCCGCGTACACCGATCGGATCAAGGCGATCCTGCTGGCCGTCGAGACCCCGCCGTGCTCGTGACGCAGCTGGTCGACGACATGGCCGGCTTCGCCAAGGGGGCCACCCGTGACGAGGTGAAGTGGAACGACGTCGCCGAACGGGTCGTACGCCAACTCGCCGACGCCGATCCGGACACCGTGTTCGTCACCGCCGGGCAGCGCTGGTCGCACCCGGAGCTGATCCGCCGAGCCGAGATCGACGGCAAGCACGTCTTCGTCATCCCCGACGCCCTCGCCGCCCGCCTCCGGGCCGTCGACGATGACACCGTCACCACGCTGGAGCGCTTCGCCGCCGA
>CAWIKD010000019.1:0-531945 GCA_963836545.1 uncultured Acidimicrobiia bacterium
TCGTCGAGGTACAGCTGACCGAGACGAGCAACCGCGTCGAGGTCGGTGTGCACGCCGGAGAAGCCCATGTCGTACCCGGTGCGCAGTCGCGCCCAGCGCAGGCCGCCGATCCCGAGCGGATCGAGGACCGCGGCCGCAGGTAGTCGACCAGCCGTTCGCCGGTCAGCCGCTGGAGGATGGTCGCCAGCGCCATCACCGGCGGCTGGTTGTAGGCGAACAGCGTGCCCGGCTCGGCGTCGGGCGGGATGGTGAAGAAGCCGCGCACCGGATCGGCGGGATCGATCGTCGCCGCCTCGAGGAACGTCTCGCGGTCGTGGCCCGACGCCATCGACGCGATGTGGCGGATCCGCATTCGACCGGTCATCGGATCGGCGGCGTCGAAGCACTCCGGCAGGTGCTCGCTGACGAGGTCGTCCAACGACAACCGTCCCTCACCGATGGCGAGCTCCGAGTGCGGTCCCGGTGAACGTCTTGCTCAGCGAGTACACGAGTCGCAGCTGGCCGGGACCGTGCGGCGACCAGTAGCCCTCGGCGATCCGCCGCCCGTGGCGCTGGATGATCAGCCCGTGCGGTTCGATCCGCGAGTCGCCGTCGAGCGCGTCGAGCAAGGCGATGATGCCCTCGGGCGCGACGCCCTGCTCGGACGGGGTGCTGCGATCCATGCCCCATGTTGGCCCGGCGAGGGTGGCGGGCGGGTGGGAAGCTGTCCGGCGTGAGCAGGATCGAACGAAGGACATCGCCGGCCGATGGCGCGGTCGCCGTCGCCGGAAGTGGCGGCGTGTCGGACAGCGTCGCGGTCGCCGGCAGCACCGGCGTGTCGGGCAGCGTGGCCGTCGCCGGCAGCGCGGCGGTCGCCGGCAGTGCCGGCGTCGCCGGGAGCGTCGCCGTCGCCGGCAGCGTGGCCGTCGCGGGAAGCGTCTCGACCGCCGGCTCGGTGGCCGTCGCCGGCAGCGCGGGGACGGCGGGCAGCGTCGCGGTGGCCGGCAGCGTGCTGACCCTCTTCGGTGTCGGCATCCGCCGCTGCATCGCGACCGTGGCGTGCATCCGGTGCCGACGATGCATCGCCTGCGTCGGGTGCGTCGACTGCGTGGACTGCTTCGGGTGCGTGGGCTGCGTCGGCCTGCGCGGGGCGGTCGGTCGAGCGCGGCGGCGCGCCGCCTGACCGGACAACCAAGGGTTGTCGACGCGCCGTGCGACAACCTAAGGTTGTCGCATGGCCACCACGATCCCGCCGACGATCCGCCTCGACGACCTCATCGACGCCATCCGCAAGGTCCACGACGACGAGCTGGAGCAGCTGACCAGCGCCATGCTCGCCGCCGATCACCTCGGCGAGGTCGCCGATCACCTCATCGGGCACTTCGTGGACCAGGCCCGGCGGGCCGGCGCCTCGTGGACGGACATCGGCCGGGCGATGGGCGTCACCAAGCAGGCGGCCCGCAAGCGGTTCCTGCCCAAGGGCCCCGAGGTCCCGACCGACCTCGATGCGGACGGCGACTTCAGCCGCTTCACGCCGCGGGCCCGCAACGCGGTGGTCGCCGCCCACAACGAAGCGCACGCGGCCGGGCACGACGAGATCCTCCCCGCCCACCTCGTGCTCGGCCTGCTCAGCGAGCCCGACGCCATCGCCGCCCAGACGCTCGTCACCATCGGCGTGACGACGGACGCCGTGCGCCAGGCCGCCACCACCGCTCTGCCGCCGCGCCACGAGCCAGGCAGCGAGCTGGTGCCGTACGGGCCGGCCGCCAAGAAGGTCCTCGAGCTGACGTTCCGCGAGGCGTTGCGCCTCGGGCACAACTACATCGGGACCGAACACATCCTCCTCGCCCTCGTGGAGGTCGAGGACAGACGACGGCGTGCTGACCGGCCTCGGCGTCACCAAGCCGGCGCTCGAAGAGCGCATCATCGCCGCCCTCCTCGGCCACACCGAGCCGGCGTAGCGATCAGTCGAGGAGACCCAGCTCGCCGCGCCGTGCGCGTCGGCGACGCGTCGGTTGGCGACCTGGAGCTTGCTGAGGATCGCCGACACGTGGTGATCGACGGTCTTCTGCGAGATGTACAGGCGCTGGGCGAGCTCGGCGTTCGTCAGCCCCTCGTCGAGCAGGCGGAGCACCTCGACCTCGCGGCTGGTCAGCCCGGCCGGGTTGGCCCTGGTCGACGACCGGCGGCGGGCGGGCACCGCGGTCAGACCGCCGGCCCGCAGGTCGAGGCGGACCTTGGCGGCGACCGCATCGGCGCCGAGGCGATCGAGCAGGTCGAGGGCGGCGCGGGCGTCGTCGGCGTCGCCGGTGGCGGCGAGCGCCAGCGCCTGCTCGTACGGCTCGCCGAGCTCGGCCCACCGCGCCGCCGCGGCGATCGGTTGGCCGCAGAGCTCGAGCCGGTACGGCTCGGCCACGTGCTCGATCACGACCGACAGATCGATCGTCGGGTCGAGCCGACGCAGCCACGACGGCCAGCTCGCCCCGCGACCACTCCAGCCCCGGCTTGGCCGGCCCGTCCAGCAGTCGCCGGCAGACGGCGAGGCGGGGTCGTCGCGTCCCGTCAGCCACGCCTGTTCGACGAGCGCGGCGGCCGCCGGCAGCAGCCGCATCGGCTCGCCGTAGCGCTGCGCGAGCGTCCACGCCTCGTCGAGGTCGTCGCTCGGCTCGCCGGTGCGACGCAGGGCGACGAGCCCGCGCACGAGGTGGGGCCACGTCAGCGCCAGTGGCGCGCTCGGACCCGAGAGCACGTCGTCGGCGTCGTCGGCGGCCTGCACCCAGTCGCCGGCGAGCATCCGCAGGCGACCGCGGGAGCCGAGCTGCCACACGCGACAGATCGGCAGCTCCCGCTCGATCGTCAGCGGCAGGCTGACATCGAGCATCTCGGCGGCCTCCGGCAGTCGCCGCTGCTCGACCTCGAGGTAGGTGAGGTTGCTCCAGCCGCTCGAGTAGATCTCGTCGAACTCGGCGTCGGGCGCCTCGAGGATCGACAGGACCGAGTCGCGGCCGGACCCGTCACCGGAGACCATCCGGCAGATCCCGTCGATGAGCCCGGTGCGCACGGTCAGCGGATGATCGCCGCTGCGTTCCCCGATGTCCGACGCCGTCGAGATCAGCCGGGTTGCGTCGTCGAGGTCGCTCGTGTGGAGGGCCAGGAACGCCTGCATCGCGTAGCCGTGGCCGAGCGGCACGCCGGCGGCGTCATCGCCGTCGAACACCGCGATGGCCGCGCTGGCGTGACGCTCGGCGACCTCACGGTCGGCGTTGTACCAGTGGTACACGGAGAGCGCGTGGTGGTTGGTCGAGACGCCCGCGATGTCGCCGGCGCGCTGGCGCAGCTCCATCGCCCGATCGGATGCGGCGATGGCCATGTCGAGCTGGTCGATCAGGTAGTACTCCGAGGCCAGCCACTCCAACAGCTCGGCCTGCCGTTCGATCGGGGCCAGCGCGCCGCGATCGAGCGCCAAGGCCAGCAGCGCCGCAGCCTGGCGGCGGGCGCCGGACCGAGCCGCCACCTGCGCTGCCTCGGGTGCGTAGCGGAGCACGCGGATCGGATCCCCGGCGCCGACCGCGTGGTGGGTGAGGACCGATGGATCCGGCGCCGATGTCGCCTCGAGCGCGAGGAGCATGCGCTGGTGCAGCCCGACCTCGCCGCCGGGCGGGATGGTGCTGGCGATCGCCAGCCGGCACAGGTCGTGGCGGAACTCCACCCCGCGAGCGCTGCGCCGGATCAGCCCGGCCCGGTCGAGCGCCCGCAACGGCTGCAGCCCGATGCCCAAGCCGGCCAGCAGGTGATCGGCGATCGCCTCGGGCGCGCAGGCCAGCAGATGGGCGACCTCCCACGCCTCGGCGTCGAGATCGGTGGTGCGGGCGAGGATCGCGTCGCGGACGGAGACCGGCAGCTCGTCTCCGTGGTGCTCGAGCATCGTGGTGACGAAGAACGGGTTGCCGCCGGTGAGCTGCTCGATGCGGGCGGCGTCGACCGGTCGCCCGTCGGCGAGCGCGACGATGGCCGCCCGACTCAGCGGCAGCATCGCCATCGACACGGCATCGGCCGAGCGGGCGACGTCGCCGAGCAGCGCCCGCGCCGGGTGATCGTTGGCCAGCTCCTGGTCGCGCAGCCCGACCACGACCATGCTGTTGGTGGCGCCGACGCGCCGCAGCAGGTAGCGCAGGAGGTCGACGGTGCCCTGGTCGGCCCAGTGGAGGTCGTCGATCACGAGCAGCGTCGGCTGCCGGCGGATGTGGTCGAACACGGCGGCGAAGATCTCGTGCGACTGGGCGGCGCCGTCCAGAGCGAGGCGCGAGGCCTCGTCGAGGTCGTGGGCGACGTCGTGCAGCGGGCCGAGCGGACGGGGCGTCGGCAGCGGATCGCAGGCACCTGACAGCACCAGCGCATCGGCGCCCGCCGAGTCGACGAACTCCCGGATCAGCGACGTCTTGCCGGCGCCCGGCTCGCCGTGGATGACGACCATGCCGCCGCGACCTCGGCCCGCCGCGTCCCAGCGCTCGTGCAACCTCCCCAGTTCCCCGCCGCGCTCGAGCAACACGTTGGGGATCGTAACGACGCCGCATGTGAGCGACATGGGGAGCACTTCCCGATGTCGGCGAGCGGGCTCGAGCGCACGATTGGAGCGACCGCCGGCACGGTGCCGGCGGCACCTCCCAAGGAGCAACAGCAATGATGAAGCGGTTCATGATCGAGCGCCACGTCCCGGGTGCGAGCACGTTCACCCAGGAGCAGCTGGCCGAGATCGCCAAGACGTCGAACGAGGCCGTCGCCTCGCTGGGCGTGCCCTACACGTGGGTCACGACGTACGTCGTGGGCGACACCCTGTACTGCGTGCACGAGACCGAGTTCGAAGACGCCATCCGCGAGCACGCCCGCCGCGGCGGCTTCCCCTGCGACAACCTCACCGAGATCGTCGCCGAGTTCGGTCCCCAGACGGCCGCCATGACGGTCGGCTGAGCACCCCGCCCGTGTGGCGGATCCGCCAACTTTCCGCGCTCGTGCCCTCCATGTGGGCGCGAGCGCGGAAAGTTCGCAAGAAACGGCCCGTTCGGCGGTCAGGCGGTGGGGGCGGGCGCCGACGTGGACAGGCCGTGTCGGGCCAGCCAGTCGGTGACCGTCGCCACCGCCTCGTCGAGCTTGGGGCGCTGCTCGGGGCCGGCGTAGTAGTGCGTCGCCCCCTTCACCTCGTGGAGCTCCTTGTCGGCGTGGCCGACGGCGGCGAACAACCGCCGCGTGTGGCTCGGCGTGCAGGCGTCGTCGGCCGAGTTGCCGATGACGAGCACCGGCACCGTGATGTCGGCCGCCGCGGTGAGCGCGTCGCCGTGGGCGTCGTCGTAGCTCCACTGCGAGAGCCAGCTGCGCAGCGTGGTGAACCGGGCGAGCCCGGTCGGGCTCATGTTCACGACCCGCGGATCGCCCTGGTAGCACCAGCCGGGCCGCCGATCGTTGGGATCGACCGTCGGGTCGAGCCAGCGGGGATCGGCCATCGTGCCGTGGACGACGAACCCGAACTCGTCGTGCTCGCGCCCCTCGGCCTTGCAACATCGCCAGCTTGGCCTTGACCCACGCCGTGATGCGCCGGTTGCGGGCGATCTGGGCGGCGCGGTAGCGGGCCAGGAACTCCTCGCTGTAGGGCGGCTGGTTCGGGTTGTCCGGCGAGTACAGGTCGAGCTCGACGTCGCGCACCGACGGGATCGCGCTCGTCGAGGATCGACGCGTCGAGCCACTCGGTCAGCGTGCCGTGGCGGCTGATGTGGGCGGCGAGCATCAGCACGGCGTCGGCCGGACGCAGGCCGAGCGCGTCAGGTCGGGCGGATCGCCTGCCGGTGTGGACGTCACCGTCGGGTGCTCGGCCTGCTGCTGGTAGTACATCGACAGCGCCCCGCCGCCGCTCCAACCGGCGAGCACGACGCGCTCGTACCCGAGACGCTCGGTCACGTGGCGCACGCACGCCCCGAGGTCCTCGACGACCTTCTCCATCACGAGCGCCACGTCGACGCCGCGGTACCTGCTGTTGCAGAACACGACGTGGTGGCCGGCACGCGCCAGCGCGATCGGCATCGGCAGGTACGAGCCGCCGCCGATCGGGTGCATGAACACGAGCACGGTGTCCGAAGGGTTCGGCGGCCGCAGCAGGTGCGCTTCCAGCGTCACGTACTCCCCGGTGCCGCCGTAGGTGTCGCGCACCTCCGACGAATCGCGGAACGCCACCAGGAACGGCACCCGTTCGTAGCTGCCAGTCGTCGTCTGCCCGTCGGTCACGGCCGGACGGTACCCGACCGTCTGTGGTCGACTGGATCGGCCGGATCAGGCGCCGCCCGATGGGTACGCTGATGGGTGTGTCGAGCAAACGATGGGTGCGGGGACCGGTCGTGGCGTGGACCGCGTCCGATGGCCCGGGCGAGCTGCCACCCGTGCCGTCCCGCCGGGTCGCGGTCGCCGCGGTGCTGGCGGCGGGCGTCGCCGGCTGGGGCCTGCTCACCGCCGATCAGGTCTGCCCCGAGCACTCGTTGCTGATCGAGCTGGTGGCGTCCTTCGCCATCGTGCTGACCGTGCTCGCCGTGATCGCCGCGCTGCGCTCGTCGGTGATGGCGGCCCCGCTGGTGTTGGCGGCGAGCGCGTGCGGGCTGATGATCGGCGTCGTCGATGCACTGCACGACGTGACGCGCAGTCGGCTCATCGTGATCGCCTTCGCGGTGGCTGCCGTCGCGTCAGGGTTCTCGGCCATGCAGTCGGTGGGGTTGCGGCTGTGGGAGCGTCGAGTGCTGCGTGATGCCGAAGCGCCGCTCGATCTCGGCGCGCCGTTGCCGCCGCCGACGCAGCCGGCACCCGTCGAGGCTCCCTCCCGCGACGACTCGCTGTCGTCGGCGGACCGGCGCTGACCGACGCTCCACCCTGCGTCCGCCGCCACCGTCTGCGGCCGTGGTGGTGGCTGGGCCTGACCGCGCTGGCGGTGGCGCCGATCTCCTTCGGTGAGATCGGGAAGATCGATGCCGCCCGCCGCCACCGCGACGAGTGGCCGCACGTCATCGGCGAGGTGTCGGCGGACTACGAAGCCGGCCGTCACGAGGTCCCGGTCGAGTACCGCCATCCCCGGACCGGCCAGACCGTCACGGTCGACGTCGTCGTCGTCGACGAACCGTTCCTGCCGGAGCCGGGTGGTCCGATGACCATCGCGGTCGACCCGGCGAACCCCGACGCCGTCGTCGTCCCCGGTGACGGCGACCCGGTGCGCGAGATCATCCTGCTGCCCCTGTTCGCGGTCGGTGTGGCCGCAGCCGCGGCGATCGCCCGGTGGTGGTCGATCCGCCGCACCGATCGACTCGTCACCTCGGGTCAGACGGCCTTCGCGATGATCGCCGTGCTGCACCCGAGCGGGTGGCGCCGCGGCCGAGTCCGCTGCAGCCTCTATCCCCTCGACGGCGCCCCCGGCACCCGACCGGTCTGCACGTTCGATGCCCTCACCACCGGCGGGCTCCCGATCGCCGGGCCGGCCTTCCCCGTCGAGGTCCGCGGCCGGCCGGTCCCCGGCGGCCTGCTCGTCGCCAGGTGCGGCGAGCGCATCATCCGGCCGATCCGCCGACCGCTGTCGAAGCACGGGCCGCCGTTCCCCGGTTCGGTCGACGCCGCGCCCGCCGACGCTCGCGGCGACCGCCGCGCCCGCCACGTCGTCAGCGGTCGTGGCGTCGCTCCCCCGCTGCCTCGGGTGGTTCGCCCCGCTGTGCCTGGCCGGCGTCGTGCTGGCGACAGGGATCGCCGTGCCCCGGCTGATCGTCGGCAGCCGACACGACGAGCGCCTCGCCCGCGACCGGCCACGAGGTGGCCGCTGAGGTGACGGCCAAGGACCGCCAGCACCTGACGATCGAGTACCGCCTGCCCGGCTCGGAGTCGACGGTCCACGAGGCCAAGGTCAACGGCTCAGACAGCCGAGTCGTCGGGCGGCGCTACCCGGCCCACGTCGATGATGACGGCGACGCCCGCCTCGACGCCGATCCGTACAACGCCGGCGGCCCGATCGTGTGGCTCGTCACGGCGTGGATCGCCACCGCGCTGATGACGTGGCCGGGCGTTCGCTGGTGGCGGCGATGCGCGGCGGGCCGGCCGGCGAGGTCCGTGGTACGCGGCGAGCGGTCGCGGCGAGGACGGCCTCGTCCTCGTCACGCCGCCCGACGTCGCCGGCGAGTCGTACACCACGACGTGCGCCACGTCGCCGCGGCGCCGGCGACGTCCACGCCACTGCTCGTCGCCGGCTCGCTCGAGCCGGGCGACGCCGTCGCCGTCGTCGGTCCGTACCGCAGCGCCGGCCGCGGTTCGCCGTTCGATCAGCTCCGGCCCAGCCGTCCGAGGGTTGACGTCCCAACTGGTAAGTCGTACTACCGTTCGTGGCGGCGAACGAATCCCAGCAAGACGCGTGGAATGTCCTCGCCGACGGGACCCGCCGAGCGATCCTCGAGTGCCTCGCCGAACGGTCCCCGCGTGGTCGGCGAGATCGCCGCCCGGCTCCCCGTGAGCCGACCGGCCGTGTCCCAGCACCTCAAGGTGCTCAAGGCCAGCGGGCTCGTCAGCGAGGAGGCCAACGGCACCCGCCACATCTACCGCCTCGACCCGGCCGGCGTGAGCGTGCCTCGCGCGATCAGCTCGACACGTTCTGGAACCGTGCCCTCGCCAACTTCGAGGCGGCCATCGACACCGATGACATCGACACCGTGGAGGACCAACCATGAGCCAGACCGCACCGACGACCGTGCGCAAGCAGGTCGTCGTCGACGCACCCATCGAGCGTGCCTTCAGACGTGTTCACCGAGCGCTTCGGCGACATCAAGCCGCCGGAGCACAACCTGCTCGGCGCGGCGATCGTCGAGACGACGTTCGAGCCACGCGTCGGCGGCCACATCGTCGACCGCGCCGAGGACGGCAGCGAGTGCCGCTGGGCGCGCATCCTCGTCTACGAACCGCCGACCCGCGTCGTGTTCAGCTGGGACATCGGCCCGACCTGGCAGCTCGAGTCGGACGCCGCAAACGCCAGCGAGGTCGAGGTCCGGTTCATCCCCGACGGCCGCGCACGCGGGTCGAGCTGGAGCACCGCAACATCGACCGCCACGGCCCCGGGATGGGAGCACGTCACGGCGGGCGTCGACGGCGACGACGGGTGGCCGCGCGACCTCGACCGCTACGTCGCGCTGTTCAGCGCCTGACGGCCCACTCGTCGTAGAACGGCGGCATCTCGGTCGCCGCGCGGGCGGCGAAGCTGGCGTCGCGTTTCTCCCGGAACGCGGCGACCCCTTCGGCGCCATCGCCGACGCTCGTGTAGAACATCGACAGCGAGTCCACCCGGTGGGCGTCGACCGGGTGCTTCGGGCCGCCGCGTTGCGGTACATCATCTGGCGGGTCATCGCGACGGCGACCGGGGAGCGGCCGAGGGTCCAGCGGTCGGCGAGGGCGCGGGCGGCCGAGAGCAGATCGTCGGGTTCGTGCAGCGACCGCCGCCAGCCCGACCTCGACGGTGCGGGTCGGCGTCGAGGATCTCGGCCGAGTACAGCAGGTCGAGCGCCGTCGGCAAGCCGACGAGGCGAGGGAGGAACCACGTCGGACGCGGCCTCGGGCGTGATGCCGAGCCGTCCGAACACGAGGCCGAAGCGGGCCTTCGTCGACGATCAGCCGGGCGTCCATCGCCAGCGTCATGGTCGCCCCGATGCCGACCGCGGCGCCGTTGATCGCGGCGATCACCGGCTTGCGGCAGTCGTAGATGGCGAGCGTGACCCGTCCGCCGGTGTCGCGGACCTGGCGCAGGCCGGGATCGTCCAGGTCGTCCATGTCGGCGAGCGTCGGGGTCAGCGATCTCGTCGAGCCCGAACGGGTTGCCGTGCGACGCTGAGGTCCATCCCGGCGCAGAACGCTCGCCCGGCGCCCGTGACGATCACGGCGCGGACGTCGTCGTCGCGCGTTGACGCCGACGAACGTCGCCTCCAGCTCATCGGCCATCTCGACGGTGAAGGCATTGAGCTGATCGGGCCGGTCGAGCGTCACGGTGAGGACGCCGTCGTCGACGTCGTGGCTGATCGTGCTGAACTGCATGCGCACAAACTGACACGGCGCCGGCCGTGAGGAGGCAGCGATGGAGATCCAACCGAAGAAGGCGTCGCGGAAGGGCCCGGCCGAGATGTTCACCGGCGAGGTGTGGCTCGATCCGATCACGACCCCGCAGCCGCCGGCCAGCTTCTCGGTGAGCGCCGTCCACTTCAGCCCCGGCGCCCGCACCGCGTGGCACAGCCACAGCCACGGCCAAGTGCTCCACGTCACCGACGGCGAGGGGCTGATCCAGTCACGCGGCGATGCGATCCACCCGATCGGCGCCGGCGACACCATCCACACGCCGGCCGACGAGTGGCACTGGCACGGCGCCCGGCCCGATCACACGATGACCCACCTGACGATGACCGAGGGCACGCCGACGTGGGGCGACCACGTCACCGACGCCGAGTACCACGGCGAGGTGGCGGGCTAGCCGGCGGCCGCCCCACCACCCCACCACCCCGGGCGTTGGCGTCAGGCCGGCGTGCCCTCGAGGACGTCGCCGGTCTCGAGCAGCGTCTTCAGGTCGGAGAGGACCTGGGGCCATCCCTCGCTGACCATCGTGATGGCGGTGCTGTCGGGTGCGAAGTCGTCGTGGATCACGGTCAGCTTGACGTGGGTGCCGAGGTCCTCGATCTCGAACGTCACCGTCGAGCGGCGCTCGGCCGCGAGCTTGGCGAACAGCTCGTCGTCGAACCCGAACTCGGCGGCCAGCCCGGGCGTGAACGTGTGCCAGGTGTACGAGAGCTTGGTGTAGGGATCGGCCTCGACCACGACCTGCTCGGGATCCTCGATCGTCTGGCCGTGGTGGTGCCACGTCATCGTCGAGCCGGGCTTCCAATCGGTGACGAACTCCATGTCCCAGTAGCGCTTCGTGAACGCCGGCTCGGTGAGCCCTCGCCACAGCTGCTCGGGCGTGGTCTTGATGTAGGTCTTGTAGACGAACGATTGCATCTGCACGGTGTTGTCCTCCAGTGCGTCCTTCAGGTCGGCCAAGGCGCGGACCCGGTTTCGGTGGTAGTGGTCGATCCAGCGATCGGCGATCTCATGGATCGGTGCGGCGTTCAGGTAGTGCAGGCGCTCGCGCCCGCGGCGGATCGTGACGACGAGGTCGGCGGCCTCGAGGATCGCGAGGTGCTTGGTCACCGACTGCCTCGCCATGTCGAGGCCCTGGCACAGGTCGCTCAGGTTCTGGCCGTTGCGCTCGTTGAGGCTGTCGAGGAGCCGACGACGCGTGGGGTCGGCGAGGGCCCGGAACACGTCATCCATCACGGTGGCTCGCGGTCAGTCCCAGGCGCTCAGTCGGACGTCGTGCGGGAACGGTCGGCCGGCACCCGACTCGACGTCGTGCTTCAGGCTGATGAGGTACGAGGCCCACTTGGTGCTGCAGTGGTGCATGAACTCGACGGGCTCGCGCCAGCCGTCGTTGGTGAACAGCAGGACCGTCTCGCCGTCCTCGCGATGGAGCTCGAACGAGAAGCGGGTGTCGATCCACTCCTCGGGGCCCTCGACGCACCGCCACACCACGCGCTCGTCGGGCGCCAGCTCGCACACCTCCATCACGGCGTAGCGATCGGGAGCACCGAAGTGGAACGACACTCGGTCGCCGACGGCGCTGGTGCCGCGGACGTCCTGCGTCCACCACCGCCGCAAGCCGTCCGCAGTCGCCAGGCGCTGGTACACCGCGGCTGGGTCGGCCTCGGTGCCAATGCGGTGCCTGATGGTGGCGGTCGTCGTCGTCGCTGTTGCGCTCACAGGGGGTCTCCTTGCTGGGATGAGCAGCCGATCGGCTGCCCTTTCCATATATGCAGTCATCCGGCTGCATGTCAAGGTGGCGGGCGGCCGGCGCGACGTCAGGCGACGAGGGGATCGATCGGGGTGTCGAGGCCGAGGGCGGCCTCGACGACCGCCGCCGCGTCGAGTGCCGTCTCGTCGGCGAAGCGATCGGCGGTGAGCAGCACGCCAACGGGCAGGCCGTCGACGAGGCCGGCCGACACGCATGCCGACGGCAGACCGAGGACGTTGGCGGGGACAACCGGGCGGATCAGCTCCAGCGTCGCCACCGCCCGGTCTCCCGCCCCGACGTCCCAGCCGTGCCCGAACGGGAGTTGGGTCCATGTGGGCGTCAGCAGCACGTCGACGTCGGCGAACCACATCGCCCACTCGCGCATGAGCGACTGCCTGGCCACCATCACGCCCGGTAGGCCGTGACGTCCAGCGGCGGGCGGGCATCGAGGATGGCGTCGAGGAAGCCGATGGCGTCCGCGCTCGATCATCGGGGCGATCGTCCCGCGCATGATCCGGATGTCGCTGACGATGAAGTCGGTCCACGTGGCGATCACGTCCTCGTACCGCGGCGGAGGTGTCGTGACGACCTCATAGCCCCCATCGGCGAGGGCACCGGCGGCAGCTCGGGTCTGCGCCGCGACGCGGGGATCCGTGGCCCCGCCCGGCGGCTCGTCGAGGAGGGCGACGCGGAACGGGCGGCCCTCGGGCGGTGCCGGACGCGGTGCCACCGGCAGTGAGTACGGATCGCGACGGTCACGGCCGGCGAGGATCGACAGGCCGAGGCGCACGTCGGCGACGGTGCGGGCCATCGGGCCCTCCACGGGCATCAGCTGGAACGACGGCGGGCCGTCGGGGCCCGGGATCGTCGTGTAGCCGGGCACGACGCCGTGCGACGGCTTCAGCGACGCGATGCCGCAACAGGCCGCCGGGTTGCGCAGCGAGCCGCCGATGTCGTTGCCGAGGCCGATGGGGGTCATCCCGGCCGCCAACGCGGAGGCTTCCCCGCCGGACGATCCGCCCGCCGTCGCGTCGGGGTGCCACGGGTTGCGGGTGAGCCCGAACAGACCCGAGTCGGTGTGCACGCGGAATGCCATGTCCGGGCAGTTCGTCCGACCGATCGGGATGCCGCCGGCCCGGCGCATCCGCTCGACGACCGGCGAGTCCGTCGCCGGCAGCGCCTCGGCCAGCGCGGGCAGACCCCAGTTCGTCGCCGAACCCGCGAGGTCGATGTTCTGCTTCACGGTGAACGGCACGCCGTGCAACGGGCCGACCGCGTGACCGTCGGCGATCGCGTCGTCGGCGGCCGTGGCCTCCTGCCTCGCGCGGTCAGCGAGGACCTCGGTGATCGCGTTCAGCGCCGGGTTGACGGCGTCGATCCGGGCCAGATGGGCATCCACCACCTCGACCGACGTCACCTCGCGGCGCGAGATCATCTGCGCCAGCTCACCGGCGCCCAGTCGCCACAGATCACCCATCGTCCGTCCCCCGTTGCCCAGTGTCGGCGGCACGCTACTTCGGTGCCGCGGCCGGCCGGGCCCGCCGACTCAGGCGGCTGGTGCCCGAGCTGGTGGCTGCCATTGGCCTTCGTGGACGAGGTGGTGGTGCTTGGAGCACAGCGGGATCAAGTTGTCGAGGTTCGTCGCGCCGCCTTGCATCCACTCCTCGAGGTGGTGGATGTCGCAGTCGCCGAAGCGAACTCGACAGTCCGGCGCCGCGCAGGTCCCGTGGATGGCGCGGAGCGCTCGCCGTTGGTCTGCGGTGGCGAGGCGTTTGGCTCGGCCGACGTCGACCACGCGGCCGTCGCCGCCGAGGACGATCGGGATGATGTTCGCTGCGCAGGCCAGCCGGCGGACCACATCAGGTGGGAGCGGTTGGCCGTCGAACGTCTCACTGACGCTGGTCTCGTGGAGGCCGGAGCGGAGGGTCTCGAGGTCGATGAGCACGAGGAGCTCGGCCGGGCGCCATGCTCCCGGTGCCGGGGCAGCCGTCACCAGGTCATGAACGCGTCGGCCCTCAACTGGTCGAACGTGCGGCCGTCATCAGACTTGGCACGTTCGGCGGCCACCGCAGCATCGAACACCGCGGACAACCGAGCGTCGGCCTCAGGGTCGAGGCTGATCTGGGTGTGGCACATGCCCTCGCCGTCCCGCCACCGCCGGACAGCTCGCTGGGAACTGCAGCTTTTCGTGGTGGCGGAGGCCGTCGTCACGGGAGATGCGGCGGGCCAGGTCGCGGACCTTGCGACTGAACGTCTCGACCGACGTCGATGACGCCTCGGCCACCAACGTCGGTGCCAGCGCGGCAAGCTCCTCGCGCTCGTGATCATCGAGCCGGTTGGCGGCACGGGCGATGGCGTCGGCATGACCAGCAGACAGCGCCCCGCTCGCCAACGCGGAATGGACCTCGGGCATCGCCTCGCACACCACGGCCCGATCAACGACCACGTCGGCCTCGCGGGACGATCGCCGGCCGCCGACCGACGCCAACTCCCGTCTCCGAGCCACGACCTTGGCGTCCACCGAATCCAGCCAGCACCGCAACCGGTGCACGTCGGCCACCAACGTCGTCAGCCCAGTCACATCGCATGTCGCCGCGTCGGTCGCGGCAACGGACCGCACCACGTCAACGAGATCGCCGGGCCACATGAGCTCATGATATCGTACATCTGTTCCCTTGTCAAGAGGAGAGGTGTACGCTTTCCTCACGAGTCCGACGCGGGACGTGGGTCCGGCGAACAGCGCCTCCTGACGGCGCGACGAGGCGTCGGAAGATCCGCAGGACCAACGGGAGCCGTCGCTCAAACCTGTCAGCACCGCCCGACCCCTTCCTGGCTCTTCCGACCCAGAACCGTGAGGGATGTCCCGCGACACGACACTCGCCACACGACACCCGCGACACGACAAGACGGATGTCGGCATGCTGAGCTCAGGGCCCGTTCGACGCCAGCGCTGCGGCGAGGATGGAGGGATGTCAGATGACTGCGTCCTCGACGAGGACGATGCGTTGGAGCTGCTCGCCTATCTGATCACCGCGGCTCGGACCCAGGTCGACGAGGCTGCCGAGTACGGCCCGATGCGACTGCTCACCGCGGCCCATCGGCTCGGCGACATGATCGCCTCGCGCGCTTCGGAAGCGACGGGCGCGCTGGTGAACGGACCGTTGCAGCGGATGCCGCTGCTCGCCGTACCCCGCGACGACCGAGACGGCTACGTCGCGGATCTCGACGAGGTGTGCCGCGCCATCGCCGAGCACCTCAGCGCCCGCTACGCCCCGGAGCAGACGTCGACATGAGTGATCCCGTGCTGGCGGCGATCCGCAGCCGTCGCGTGGTGCGATCCATGACCCCCGAGCCCGTGGAGCGCCACACGATCGAGGCGATCCTCGATGCCGGCCGATGGGCCTCGACGGCGGGGAACCGGCACCTCCAACGATTCGTCGCCACGGACCATGCCGGCACGCTGCGCGTCCTGCGCATGGTGTCGCCCGGCATGATCCAACATCCCACGGCAGCCATCACGATCTGCACCGACCGGACCGCGGCGGCCGACTACGGGTTCCCGCCGAACGCGGTCGGGCTCTTCATCGACGTCGGCACGGCGGCGGCGACCATGATGCTCGCGGCGCATGCCCTGGGGATCGGCGCCGGACCGGTCAGCTCGTTCAGCCACGCCGCCGTCAGCGTCGCCCTCGACCTCCCTGCCGGCTGGAGTCCCGAGCTCATCATCTGCCTCGGCCACCCGGCGCCGACGCAACTCGCCCCGATGAAGCCCCATCGCTCGCTCCGCTGGCAAGACCTCACGACGTGGGTCCCGACTGACGCGGCCTCCTAGCTGCGCAGCATCCCGTAGGCCCGCTCGGGACGGAGGCGGACGATGAGGCGACCCTCCTCGACCATCGCTCGCCGGTAGTCGTCCCAGTCGGGGTGCTCGCCGGCGACGGCGCGGTAGTAGTCGACGAGCTCGTCGACCGTGGCGTCGTCGGTGGCCGACGCGGGCGGGGCGAGGTCGGCCTCGCCATCGATCACGACGTACTGCCAGAAGTCGTCGGACGTCACGTGCAGCGAGGCTCGCGGGTCGCGGCGGAGGTTGCGGGTCTTGGCCCTGCTGTCGGTCACCGAGATCCGCACGATGCCGTCGTCGCCGAGGTGATACGTGATGTTCGACAGCTGCGGCCGTCCGTCGGCCTTGATCGTCGTCAGCACGCCGCGCTGCCGCGAGCCGACGAATCCCAGTGCGGTGCTCAGGTCCATGCTGTCCGACCTCCCGTCATGGCGGCGCCAGTCCGGCACCTGCCGTCCGCAGCGTACGACCGGCCATCGCGCTCCCTGCGGCCACGGCGACGAGCGGCGCGGCGCCGGCGAGGGTCGCGGCGAGGAAGCCGCCGGCGAAGGCGTCGCCGGCGCCGGTCGTGTCGACGACGCCATCGATGCGGGGCACCGGCACACGGGAAGGCGGTCCGCCGACGGGGCGCAGCTCGACCGGATCGGCGCCGTGCTTGACGACGAGCAGGCGGGGCGCCCACGACCCGAGCAGCGCCGCCTCCGACTGCGTCGCCAGCACGACATCGGGGTCGAGGTCGGCCGCCAGCGCGACGAACCTGGAGACGCCGAACGCGGTCACCGCACCCACCGACGACACGTCCAGGCTGAGCCGGCCGCCCGATGCCCGCACGACGCTGCTCGCACCGAGGGTGCTGGTGCCGATCGGCTCGGCGCACAGCGAGTAGGCGGGGATGTGCAGCCAGGTGACGCCGTCGAGCCATGCGGCCATCGACGGCGCCGAGCTCGGCCGCCGCGCCGCGGTCGGGCAGCATCGTGCGCTCACCGCCGGCCTCCACGATCACGACGATGCACCCGGTCCGCCCCTCCCGCTGCACCCGCACGTCGACCCCGGCGGCGGCGAGCGACGACGCCACGACGGCCCCGGCGGCGTCGTCGCCGACCCGACCCACGAACCGCGCCGGGCACCCGGCGGCGACGGCCGCGGCGGCGACGTTGGCCGCGCTGCCGCCCCGTGTCCGCGCGATCACCGCAGCGGTGTCGGTGCCGCGTGCCGGCGCCGCCACAGGGTGGACGACGACGTCCTCGACGAGGTCGCCGATGACACACAGCACGATGACCTTGTATCACCGGCCGAGGATCGGCATCGGGTACAGGCAAGCGGGAACCACGGGCACAAGCGGGACAAGCGGGCTGGGGTGCGTGGACGGTGTGGGCGCCGTCCATGCACCCTGCGGGCTTCAATGGGCGGATGGGCCGGACCGGAGACACCGACACGGCCGTCGCCCTCGCCGCCGAGCTGCTGACCCGATCCGAGGCCGTGACCACCCGCTCCGAGCGGCGGCGGGCCGATCGCCTCGGGCGCCTCCTCGCCGACGACGCCGGCCGGGCCCTCCTGTTCGCCCTCACCGACGAGGTGCTGCGGACGCCCAACGCCGACCGCGCCATGCAACAGCTCCGCGAGCTGGTCGGACGCGGACTCCCGACGTCGCTCCCCCGCCTCGACCGGATCGCCCTGCGCCTGGCCGCCGTCGGCGCACGGACCGCACCGACGCCGGTGGCCGCGATCGTCCGCCGCCGGATCCGCGCCGAGACACGCGGCGTCGTCATCCCGGCCGCGGATCCGGGGTTCGCCCGTCACGTCGCCGCCCGCACCACGGCCGGGTTCGACCTCAACATCAACCTCCTCGGCGAGGCGATCCTCGGCGACGACGAAGCGGCGGCCCGCCTCGACGCCGTCTGCGCCCGCATCAGGCGCCCCGACGTCACGTACGTCTCGGTGAAGATCTCCGCCCTCTGCGCCGGCCTCGACGTGCTCGCCTTCGACCACGAGGTCGCCCGCATCGCCGACCGCCTGCGGGTGGTCTACGACGTCGCGGCGGCGCAGTCCCCGCCCGTCTTCGTCAACCTCGACATGGAGGAGTACCGCGATCTCCACCTGACCGTCGCCGCCTTCCGGCAGGTGCTCGACGAGCCGGCGTACCGGCAGCTGCGGGCCGGCATCGTCGTGCAGGCCTACCTGCCCGACACCCACGCCGTCGTCGACGATCTCGTGACGTGGGTCGAGGAGCGCCACCGGGCCGGGCGGCGCCGCGGTGAAGGTGCGCCTCGTCAAGGGGGCCAACCTGGCGATGGAGGCCGTCGACGCCGAGCTCGGTGGGTGGACGAGCGCCCCGTACCCCACCAAGGCCGACGTCGACGCCAGCTACAAGCGCCTCCTCGACCGTCTGCTCGGGCGCCGCGACGGACCGCGGTCTGGAGGTCGGCGTCGCCAGCCACAACCTCTTCGACGTGGCGTGGGCGCTGGACGAGATCCGCCGGCGCCGACTCACCGCCGGCGCCGAGATCGAGATGCTCGAGGGGATGGCCCCGCCGCAGGCGCGAGCGACGCGGGAGGAAGCCGGACGTCTGCTGCTGTACACCCCGGTGGTCACCGACGCCGACTTCGCGGCCAGCATCGCCTACCTCGCCCGCCGCCTCGACGAGAACGCCGGGCCCGAGAACTTCCTGCGCGCGCTGTTCACGATCCGGCCCGGATCGCCGGCATGGGAGGACCAACGGGTCCGCTTCGAGCGCGCCGTCGCGAGCCGTCACGAGGTGTCGACGACGCCGCGCCGCGATCAGGACCGCACCACCGAGCACCGCACGTTCGAACCCGACGCGGCGTTCGCCAACGAGCCGGACACCGACTTCACCCAGCGCGCCAACCGGGACTGGATCGCGCACCACCTCGAGACCGACCGCCCGGCCCCCCGCCCTCCCTTGGTGACCACCGCCGCCGGCATCGACGCCATCGTCGAACGGGCCCGGGCAGGGGCCGCCCGCTGGCGGGCGACGTCGACGGCGGAGCGCCGCGCGTCCCTGTGCCGGCTGGCCGAGGTGATGGCCGCCGATCGCGGGCGGACGATCGCCGTGATGGCGCACGAGACGGCCAAGACGGTGCGCGAGGGCGATCCCGAGGTCTCCGAGGCGATCGACTTCGCGAACGTGGGCGGCGGCGTGCACGCGACAGCTGGACGAGCTCGAGTCGTCCGGCATCGCGGCCGACCCACTCGGCGTCGTGCTCGTCGCCGGGCCGTGGAACTTCCCCGTGGCGATCCCCACCAACGGCGTCGTGGCGGCATTGGCCGGCGGCAACGCGGTGCTGCTGAAGCCGGCGCCGGAGGCCGTTGCCGTCGGCGCCGAGATCGTCCGCCACGCCCACGCGGCCGGCATCCCCGACGACGTCGTGCAGCTCGTGCACTGCCCCGACGACGACACCGGCCGCCACCTCGTCACCCACCCCGGCGTCGACGGCGTCGTGCTCACCGGCTCCTACGACACGGCTCGCCTGTTCCTCGGCTGGCGACCCGACCTCCACCTGCTGGCCGAGACGAGCGGCAAGAACGCGCTCGTCGTCAGCCAGACCGCCGACGTCGACCTCGCCTTGCGCGACCTCGTGCGTTCGGCGTTCGGGCACGCCGGCCAGAAGTGCTCGGCCGCGTCCCTCGCCATCGTCGAATCCCCGCTGCTCGACGGCACCGACTTCCTCGACCGCCTCGCCGATGCCGTCCGCAGCCTGCGCGTCGGCCCGCCCACCGATCTCGTCACGATGATGGGCCCGGTCATCACGGCGCCGCGGGGGCCGCTCGAGCGGGCCCTGACGACGCTCGACCACGGCGAGTCGTGGCTCGTCGAGCCGCGCCTGCTGGGCGACGACGGCCGGCTGTGGTCGCCGGGAGTCCGCACCGGCGTGCAGCCGGGCTCGTGGTTCCACCGGACCGAGTGCTTCGGGCCCGTGCTCGGCGTCATCCGCGCCGACGACCTGGACCACGCCATCGACATCCAGAACGCCGTCGCCTACGGCCTGACCGGTGGACTGCACAGCCTCGACGAGTCCGAGATCGAGCACTGGCTCGATCGGGTCGAGGTCGGCAACGCCTACATCAACCGCCACACCACGGGGGCGATCGTGCGGCGCCAGCCGTTCGGCGGGTGGAAGCGGTCGTCGGTGGGTCGGGGCGCGAAGACCGGCGGGCCGGGCGACGTCGACCGGTTCGTGACGTTCCGTCGCGTCGGCGACCGCCCGTCGCTCGACGCCGCCGCGGCCTCGTACCGGCGGGCCTGGACCGAGCAGTTCGGCCAGGCGATCGATCGCAGTGGGCTGCGCAGCGAGCGCAACGTGCTGCGCTACCGGCCGGTCGGCACGGTGATGGTGCGGGCCGGTCGCGACACCCCCGCCGACGACCTGGCCTCGGTGCGCCTCGCGGCCGAGGTCGCCGGCGTCGCGATGGTCGTGTCGGAACCGCCCGAGGACGACGCCGGCCTGGCCGCCCGCCTCCCGACATCTGGGGTCGCCCGGCTGCGCCTGCTCACCGACGTCGGCGACGCGGTGCTCGACGCGTGCCACGTCGCCGGCATCGCCGTCGACCGGACGCCGGTCACCGACGACGGTCGCGTCGAGCTGCCGTGCTGGCTGCGCGAGCAGTCGATCTCGTGGACGCTCCACCGCCACGGACGCATCCCCGGGCATGATGGTCGTCCATGACCGGCACGGTGGACGCGCCCACGACCAGGCGCGGTCAGCGGACCCGCGCCGCGCTCGTGGAGGCGGCTGCCCATGTCTTCGCCGAGAAGCAGTTCCTCGCCACCAACGTCTCGGACATCGCCAAGCGGGCCGGCACCGCCCACGGCACCTTCTACCGCTACTTCGACTCCAAGGAAGCCATCTTCCGCGAGGTCGCCCTCGACCTGCAGCGCAAGATGGGCCAGCACGGCATCGCCGACCGGGCCACCGAGCCGCCGCTGTTCGACACCGTCGAGGAGGCGCTGCTGTGGCGCATCACCCGCGCCAATCGCCGCTACCTCGCGGCGTACCAGGAGTACGCCGATCTCTTCGCGGTCATCGAACAGGTCGCCACGTTCAACGACGAGCTGCGCGACATCCGCAAGGAGATCCGCACCCGCTTCGTCGAGCACGCCCATGCCTCGATCATGCGCATGCAGCACGAGGGCTTGGCCTTCGACGACATCGACCCGCGCTACGCGGCCAGCGCCCTCGGCTCGATGGTCGACCGCTTCGCGTACGTGTGGCTCGTGCTGAAGGAGCCCTTCGAGCTCGAGGAGGCGGCGCGCACCCTCGGCCTGCTCTGGGGGCGCTCGCTCGGGCTGACCATGCGTCGTTGACGCCGTCATTGGCGTCGCGGACGGCAGACTCAGGCCGTGGCAGGGATCGGGCAGTTCGGAGCGTGGCGTCATGCGGTCGTCGGCATCACGATCGTCGGCGGCAGCGCGCTGGCGCTCGCCGGCGTCATCGGCAAGCCCGCCGAGCCGGAGAAGTACGACGCCAAGCAGGTCGTCATCGCCCCCAACGGTGCCGGCGGCATCAACGTGCGCGAGGTCATCGACCAGGACTTCGGCGACAACGATCGCCACGGCTACGAGCAGATCATCGACGACGACTTCGGCGTCCCGACCGACATCACGGCCGAGTCACCCGACGCCAACGCCGCCATCAGCGTCTCCCCGGACACCGGATCCGACAACGGCCCGGCGACCCGCATCCGCCTGGGCAGCGCGTCGGAGACGTTCACCGGCCAGCACCGCTACATCCTCAACTACACGCTGCCGTCGCTGACCCTGAACGGCGACGACCTGTTCTACGACGTCGTCAACCCGGGCACCGATCCGGTCACCGACCACTTCGAGGTCGTCGTCAACGGCTACGTGCTCGACGACCCGACCTGCGCCACCGGCAAGAACAAGGCGGCGATCGGCACCTGCACCCTCGGCGAGTCGGGCAACACGTACCGCGCGACGCTCGACCCGCTCCTCGCGGGCGACGGCCTGAACGTCGGCGGCACGGTCGTCACGACGCGCGACGTCGTCGACGTGCCGATCCCGACCCTCCCGGCCCGCCGCAGCACGCCGAGCACGCTGCCCCTGGGCTTGGCCATGATCCCGCTCGGCCTCGCCAGCGGCGGCGCGGTGTTCGAGCTCGCCCGGCGCCGGGGCCGCAACGAGGTGTACGCCGGCGGGGCCGCCGACGCGGCGTTCGGCCCGACGGCGCGGCCCGGCGGTCCGCTGCCGCCACCCGGCAGCGCCCCGGCGGCGACCCGGCTGGTCCCCGATTCGGCCATGGCCGGGCTGGCGACGATCGAGTTCGTCCCGCCGGCGGGCATCGCGCCGTGGGAGGGCAGCGTGCTGCTGCGCGAGAAGATCGACGACGACACCGTCAGCGCCTGGTTCTCCGGCCTCGCGGCGCGCGACGTGCTCACGATCAGCAAGGGCGGCGAGGACGGCAAGACCGTCGTGGTCGGCAAGGGTCAGAAGTACACCGCCGCCGATCCGTCCGACATGCCCGTCCTGGCGCAGCTCTTCGCCGCAGGAGACACCGTCGAGCTCGACGGCTACGACACGGGCTTCGCGACCGCGTGGCGCTCGGCGCGGGCCGAGGTCGAGGGCTCGATCGCCACGTCCGGCTGGTGGAAGCGGATGCCGCCGACGAGCGGCGGGTGCAGCGGGCAGATGAGCGCGGCAGGTGCTGATCTTCGGCGTCGTGTTCCTGTTCATCATCTCCGGCTCGTTGCTGACCGCGCTGCTCGGCGCCTTCAAGGGGCCGATCGGCGCGATCATCTTCGGCCTCGCCGTGCCGGCCGTCGCCGCCTTCGCCGTGTACCACACGATGCTGCCGGCGCGCAGCGCCGCGGGGAGCGCGCTGGCCCTGCGCACCGAGTCGTTCCGACGCTTCCTGGCCGCCAGCGAGGGTCGCCACGTGGAGTGGGCCTGGAAGCAGGGCGTGCTCCGGGAGTACTCGGCGTGGGCCGTCGCCCTCGGCACCGCCGACACGTGGCAGCGGGCGATGGCGGCGACGAGCGTCCCGCCGGCCGAGCTGAGCACCGGCCCGCTGCTGCTGTGGACGATGGCCCCCAGCTTCCACTCAGGGTTCACGGCCCCGTCGAGCTCCGGCGGCGGCGGAGGCGGCGGCAGCTGGGGTGGCGGCGGTGGCGGGTTCTCCGGCAGCGTCGGCGGCGGCGGCGGCGGCAGCAGCTCCGGGTCGTGGTGAGCCGAGCGAGTCTTCGAGCGAGCGAACGAGGCGGCTCGGTGAGCCGAGCGCAGGCTCGTCAGGCGGCGCGCAGGCGGGCCAGCGCGACGTGTGAGACGTAGACGTCGATCATCGGAGAGACCTCGAGCAGCGCCTGGAACTCGCGGCGGTTGCCGACGTAGATCACGACCGGCGTGAGCGTCGTCACCCGCGCCCCGGTCGGCACGTCCTGCAAGAGCGCCAGCTCGCCGACGATCGCACCCGGCCCGAGCACGGCCAGCTCGGCGCCGTCTGGAGCGCACACGAGGACCTCGCCGTCGGCGATCACGCCGAACTCGCGTGGCGGGGTGCCGCACTCGATCAACACCTCGCCGGCCGCCACCTTGACCGGGGTCAGGAGCCGGCGCACCCGGGCCCGCTGCTCGTGGAGCAGCCCGCGAAGGGGCCCAGCTCACCGATGTCTGGCACCTCGGTCGGCACCGCTCGCGCCGTCCGCACCTTCCACGCCGTCCGCACCGTGTCCGTCACCCCGCCCAGTCTCCCGGGACCCTTTCAGAACTGGGCGTTCCGCGAGGTGTGGCATCGATCACCCATCCGGCAGCGCGGCGCGCACGAGGTCGGCGGCGACACGACCGCCGACGTCGAGGGCCTCGGTGCGCTGGGCCGCCCGGTCGAGCACGAAGGCCCCCTCCAGCAGGGCGACGATGGCGACCGCGGCAGCACGCGCCGCGCCGGGCTCGATGCCCGCGGCGGTGAAGCGGTCGGTGGCACCGGCGAGCCACGACTCGAACACGGCATGGCAGGCGATCCGCAGCGGCTCGCTCGTGCTGGCCACCTCCAACGCCACGGTCTCGATCGGGCAGGCGTCGACGAAGTCGGTGGTGCGCAGCGTCTCGGCGGCGCCGGCGAAGAACCACTCGACGCCGGTCACCACGTCGGGGGCGGCGTCCAAGATCATCTCGAACAGCTCGAGGTACATCCGCCCGGCCCGCTCCACGACCTCCGCGCCGAGCTGCTCCTTGCCGCCCGGGAAGTGGTGGTACACCGAACCGAACGGCGCCGCCGCCGCCTCGACGACCTGCTTCATGCCGGTGCCGGTGTACCCGTGGCGGCGGAACAGCTCGGCGGTCGCGTCCATGATCCGGTCTCGGGTCGGCACGGTCGGCGCAGCCACCGGCGCCACGCTATCGGTGCTGGAGCGATCGCTCTACGGGGCGGGGCGGCGCACGAACGCCGACTGGCTCGCCGTCCCGAGCAGCGTGCCGTCCTGCGACCACAGGTGGGCGATGCCGTGGCCGTAGCCGTCGACGACGGCGTGCACGTGGACATCGGCGAGGATCCACTCCGTCGCCACGAGCTCACCGGTGCGGATCGTGTTGTCGAGGCTGGACCCCGAGACGGGCAGCCCGGTGGCCGACGGGAAGGCCGACGGCACGAGGTCGCCGACCAGCGCCAGCTCGGCCGCATCCGGAACGTGCGGCCCGTGCGGCAGGCGCACCCAGTACGCCGCCCGTCCACCGGTCTCGACCGGCGGCTTGCCGCGCAGCAGCTGCCGGCGCGACACGCCGCGCACGATGCGCATGTCGAGGATGTCGTGGATCGTGCCCGCGGCCTCGGGCACGACCTGGCGGCGCGTCTCGTCGGGTCCCGGCACGTCCGGCGGCGCGGCGTACGTCCAGTGGGCGTGCTCGTCGCGGTGGCCGAGCGTGGCCAGCACGGACAGGATCTCGTCGTCGCCGTGGAAGACGGTGCCGCGCGCCTGCGTCGTGCGGGCACCGACCACCGGCGTCGCCAGGCGGATGTCCAGCGTCGCCGGCATGCGCACGAACGACAGGTACTGCGCCGTGGCCCAGACCAGCGGACGTCCGGTCGTCGCCTCCAGGGCGGCGATCACCGCGGCCAGCCCGGAACCGCCGTACAGCGCGCCGCGCGCCGTGGTCATGACCTTCGTGATCGGCATCCGCCACCACATCGGGTCGGCGGTCGGCGTCAGCCCGATCAGGTCGAGCGTCGTCACGCGTCGGCGCCGGCCCGTCGCTGCCGGGCGACGACCGCCGCCCCGTCGCAGACCGCGACGAACAGCTCGGTGAGGTCGTCGACCAACTCCTCGCGCGACACGTCGATGTGGCCTTCGATCCACGACATGAGGACCTCGCTGATGCCGCCGACGAGCACCGCGGCCGTGAGCGTGCCGACCGGATCGGGGGCATCCGAGCCGTGGCGGCGACGGCGGGCGTCCTGCTCGATGAAGCGGGTCAGCTCGTAGCCGGCGGCGACCCGGCGGCGGTTCATCGTCTCGCTGCCGACGGACTCGATGAAGAGCACGCGAGCCCGCCGCCGGTCGTCGTCGACGAAGCCGACCGTCCACGCGACGGACGCGTGGACCTGCGACCGCAGGTCGTCCGGGGCGGCAGCGAGGGCCACGGAGAGCGTGGCCCGGAGCTCGCCGAGCAGCCGTTCGTAGAGCGCCACGAGCAGCTCGTCGAGCTCGGCGAAGCTCTCGTAGAAGTAGCGCGGGTTGAGCCCGGCCCGATGGCACACCGCCCGCACGGTGGTCCCCGCTGCCCCCTCGGTGGCCACCAGGTCGAAGGCGGCGTCCAGCAGCAGGCGTCGGCGCGTCGCCCGGCGGTCGTCCGGCGACAGGCCGGTGAACCGACCGCGGCGGCGATGGACGGTGATCGACGGCACCGGGCGAAGCTAATCGTCCACCCACGGCTGGACACGAGCGTTGCCAGACCGCCAGTTCCGGATCTCCGCGCCTGGTGCGTCACGATGTGGGCCGAGCGAGTCCCCGAGCGAGCGAACCACTCGACGAGGCGTGACGACCGGAGGTCAGCGATGAGATCTGCAGTGCTGCGCAAGGGGGCGATGTTCGTCCGCGACGACGTCGACGACCCGACGCCCGGGCCGGGCGAGGTGCTGATCGAGGTGGCGGCGTGCGGCATCTGCGGCTCCGACCTCCACTTCGCCAAGTTCGGCGCCGAGATGATGGAGGTCGGGGCGCGCATGGAGGGCACGGTCGACGTCGGTCGCACGCCGCCCGACCTCGCCGAGGACGTCTTCATGGGCCACGAGTTCTGTGGCACCGTCCTCGATCTCGGCCCGTCCACCGACGGGCCGGCGCCCGGCACCGTCGTCACATCCGTGCCGATCATGGTGACCGAGACCGGGCTCCAAGACCTCGCCTACACCAACCTCCACCCGTGCGGCTACAGCGAGCGGATGCTGTTGTCGTCGCTGCTCACGCTGGCCGTGCCGAACGGCCTGGCGCCCACGCACGCCGCGCTCGACCGAGCCGATGGCCGTCGGCTTGCACGCCGTCAACCGCTCCGGGCTGCAGGCCGGGGACGGTGCCGTCGTCGTCGGGTGCGGCCCCGTGGGCCTCGCCGTCATCGCCGCCCTCCGGCTGCTCGGCGTGGCCCCGATCGTCGCCGGCGACTTCTCGCCCGCGCGCCGCGCCCTCGCCGCCACGATGGGCGCCCACGAGGTCGTCGACCCGTCGGTCGAGACGCCGTTCCAGGCGTGGAGCCGGGTCGGCGGCGACCGGCAGATGGCCGTGTTCGAGGCGGTCGGCGTGCCGGGCATGATCGACGAGCTGCTCCGCGTCGCGCCGGCCCAGAGCCGCATCGTGATCGTCGGCGTGTGCATGCAGGCGGACTCGATCACGCCGTTCTTCGGGATCGGCAAGGAGCTCAACTTGCAGTTCGTCCTCGGCTACACGCCCGAGGAGTTCGCGGCCAGCCTGCAGTCGATCGCCGAGGGCGCCATCGACGTGGCCCCGTTGATCACCGCCGAGGTCGGCATCGCCGACGTGCCCCGAGCGTTCGAGCTGCTGGCCAACCCCGAACAGCACTGCAAGATCCTCGTCGTCCCGGGCGCCGACGCGCCCTGATTGACGTCGACGCGGCGACGCCGCGCCGTACCCTTGGTCGGCTGCCATGGAACCGACCTCCGCAGAACCTCGACGCGACGACGAGCGCAACGCGTGGCTGCCGTTCGTCATCATCGCGGCGCTGATCATCCTGCTGTTCCTCGCCCTCATCATCGTGTTCCGTCGCGACGACGACGCCCAGCGCGCCGAGGGCTCGCTCCCCCAGTCGTTCGACCCGGTGACGAGCGCGCCGGCGACCACGACGACCACGTCCACGATCCCGCCGACGACGCCACCGCCCGTCGTCGTGCCGCCGACGGCGGCGCCGGGCGGCAACGGATCGAGCGGGACCGAGGCGCCGTCGGGCGACGCGACGACGCTGCCGCTGCTGCGGGGGCCGGCCGTCGCGTTGGAGCAGACCGCCCAGCGGGCGGCGGCGACGAAGACGTCCGACATCGTGCCGATCGGCTCCGACCTCTACGCCATGATCCTGGTCAACGGGGAGGGCCGACTGCTGCGCTGGGACGCCCGGGAGTGGCAGGAGGCCGACCGCCTCGATCCGCCCGGCAGCATCCGCGACGTGACGACGGCCGACGTCACCGGTGACGGCGTCCAGGACTTCCTGATCACCCTGGGCGGCCTGCGTCAGCCGGGCGGCGTCTACAGCCGGGCCACGTTCTCGTTCGGGCTGTTGCCGTTCAACACGGTCGACGGCAAGGAGGACTTCGTGGACGGCCTCGTCCTGCGGCTCGGCAAGCTGCAGTCGCCGTTCCGCGACGCCTCGGGCAGCCGCACGCTGACCTGGACGTGGACCGGCGAGATGTTCGAGACGAGGTGACGACGGCACCGGCGTGCCATCGTGCTGCGACCACAGGTCGCTGACCGGAGGAGGGAAGCCATGACGGGTGCGCTTGACGGGATCACCGTCCTCGAGGCCGGGTTGCTGGTGCAGGGTCCGCAGGCGGCGGCGCTGCTCGCCCAGCTCGGCGCCGACGTGGTCAAGGTCGAGCTGCCCGGGTTCGGGGATCAGTCGCGGTGGCTGCCGATCTCGATGACCGACCTCCGCAGCGCCTACTACATGGGCTGCAACCGGGGGAAGCGCAGCATCACGATCGACGTGCGGACCGCGGCGGGCCGCGAGGTGTTCCTCCGCCTCGCCGAGCAGGTCGACGTCGTCATCACCAACTTCAAGCCCGGCACGATGGACGCGTGGGGCCTCGGCTACGAGGAGCTGGCGGCGCGCAACCCCCGGCTGGTGTACGCCACCGGCTCGGCGTTCGGACCGGTCGGTCCCGACGCCCACCGCGAAGGCGCCGACCTCTCGGCGCAGGCCGCCGGCGGCCTGATCAACGCCACCGGCACCGACGACGGCGAGCCGACGACGGTGGCGGTCACGATCGCCGATCACATCTCGTCGCTCAACCTCGTCAGCGGCGTGCTCGCCGCGCTGATGGCGCGGCATCGCACCGGCCGCGGCCAGCGCGTCGACGTGTCGCTCCTCGGGAGCCAGATCTGGGCCCAGGCGAGCGAGTACACGTACTACCTCTCGTCGGGCGAGCTGCCCGGGCGCCCGAACCGGGGCCACCCGATGATCGCCGGGCTCTACGGCATCATGCCGACGGCCGACGGGTGGATCGCCATCGTCGGCGTCGCCGGCGCCAACCGGCCGATCTTCTACGAGGCGATCGGGCGCCCCGACCTCACCACCGATCCGCGCTTCGACTCACCGCTGCTGTCGAAGCCGCAGAAGGCCGAGCTGTTCGCCGTGCTCGCCGAGGTCTTCGTGACCCGCTCGACCGCCGAGTGGTGCGACATCCTGCGCGCCGCCGGGCAGCGCTACGCGCCGGTGCGCAACTACGCCGAGGTCGCCGACGACCCACAGGTGTGGGAGAACGGCTACCTCGCCGAGGTCGACGGGGGTCGCGCCGTGGGCACGCCGATCCGCCTGTCGGACACGCCGGCGAGCGTGGGCGGGCCGGCGCCGGAGCTCGGCGCCGACACCGTCGACGTGCTCGAGGCCGCCGGGTACTCCCCCGACGAGATCGCCCTGCTCTACGCGACCGGCGCCATCTGACCGACGGTGCGGACGACGGCGGCGGCGTCAGCCTCCGGCCACGAAGTCGTCGTAGTTGCCGATGCCACCGTTCTGGTCGAGCAGCTCACCGTCGGGGACGAACGTGCCGAGCGTGCTCGCATCGGACACCGTGTAGACGACCATCCGCCCGCCCTCGTTGAGGTAGGCGTCGGTCGGCGCCGCGGACGACTGCTCGATGCCATCGATCACCAACGGGTTCTGGGCGTCGATGTACTGCGCCGCCAGCGCGATGTTGCCGCGGTCGATGCCGCCTTGGTACGTGGCCGCCTGCTGCAGCGCGTGCACCATGTACCACGAGAACAGCCATCCGGTGGCGTAGGTCGTCTGCTTGTCGTCGAGGCCCTGGCCTTGGAGGACCTCGTGGAACAGCTTGACGAACTCGTCGTCGGCGAACGCCACGTCGTTCACGTCCTTGACGTACTGGATGATGTGCGTCCCGGCGCCCGTCAGGCCCTGGTCGATGAGCGGCTGGAAGAACTGGCTGAGCGACGCGCAGGTCCCGGACATGATGACGATCGGCTTCCACGCCGTGTTCTTCTCGAGCTCGGCCATCGCCTGGGTGCAGAACGTGCCCGTCGTCTCGAGCAGCACGCCGTCGGCGTTCGTCGCCGCCATCGTGGTGAACTGGTTGCTCAGGCCGGGTGCCGTCGGCTCGTGGTACTCCTGGGCGACGACCTCGAGGTCGGTGCCCTTGATGAAGCGGTCGAAGCCGTTCACGTAGGTCTTGCCGAAGTCGTTGTTGAAGGTCACGGCGAGGTCTGGCGTCGGGATGCTCTGCCTCGAGCCACTCCACCCAGAGGCCGGCCTCCGACGCGTAGTTGAGACCCAGATGGCGAGGTTGTTCGGCGTCCCGATGACCGACAGCATGCCGGCGTACTTCGCCGCGCCCAGCGCCTCGTCGACGTTCGACGTGGTCTTGTCGGGCACGTAGCCGTCGTCCTTGATCTCGAGGTGCAACATGCGACCGTCGACACCACCCTGGGAGTTGACGTAGTCGAAGTAGCTCTGGATGCCGTCGCCGACGAGACCGAACCCGGCGAGCGGACCGGCCTTCGGCATGCTCGTGAAGAACGTGATGTCGGTGTCGGTGATGCCCTGCATCGGATCCCAGTCCGCGGGGCAGTCGGCGGGGTCGAGGACGAACCCGTCGGCGCCCCGGTAGACGCCGTCGATCAGCCCGAACTCGGTGCCGGGCCCGGCGTCGGTGTCGGCGCTCGTTCCGGCAGTCGTCTCCTCCGTCGTCGCGGCGGTCGTGTCGGTCGCGTCGGCGGTCGCGTCGGTCGCGCGTCACGCATGACGTGTGCCGAACCCGTTCGAACGCGAACGGGTTCTGATCCCAACCGGATCGACGACCCCCCGTCGATCTCGAGACCGTCGAGACCAACGATCCTGGCAGTCTCGAATCTCAGCGCCGAGCGCTGCGCCTTCGTGGGCATCGTGTCAAGCGTCCCCCGCAGAACGGTCCACTCGCCGGCACTAGGTTGCCGCCATGGACGTCCTCTACACGGCCACCGCCCACGCCACGGGAGACGGCCGCAACGGCCACGCCACCAGCGATGACGGCATCCTCGACCTGGACCTGCGGATCCCCAAGGCGATGGGCGGCGCGGGCGGGGCGACCAACCCCGAGCAGCTCTTCGCCGTCGGCTACGCAGCGTGCTTCCACTCCGCGCTGAAGTTCGTCGCCGGCCGGGACAAGGCCGACGTGACGGGATCCGAGGTCTCGGCATCCGTCGGCATCGGCACCATCCCGAGCGGCGGCTTCGGCCTGCAGGTCGAGCTCGACGTGAGCATCCCCACGCTCGACCACGATGCAGCCCTGGCGCTCGTCGAGCAGGCCCATCAGGTCTGCCCGTACTCCAACGCCACACGGGGCAACATCGAGGTCACGCTGACGGTGGTCTGACGCAATGGGACGGGCTGCTGCGATCTTCGACCTCGACCGCACCCTCATCAGCGGGGCATCGGGGCCGGCGTTCTCCCACCACCTCGCCGCCGCCGGCGTGCAACGCCGATCGGTGCCGGGCACGAGCGCCATCGCCGCCACGTTCCGCGTGCTCGGCGAGACCGCCATCACCGCGCCGACGGCGCGGTTGGCGGCCCGGGCCGCCGCCGGCTGGCCGGTCGAAGCGGTCGCCGCGGCGGCCCGCGCCGCCGCCGAGGAGCTGGCCGATCACGTGCAGCCGTACGCGCCGGGCGTCATCGAGGAGCACCGCGAGGCCGGCCGGGTGCTGGTGATGGCCACCACCAGCCCGGCGCCGCTCGTCACGCCGTTCGCCGAGCTGCTCGGGTTCGACGCCGTGGTGGCCACCGAGTGGGAGGTCGTCGACGGCGCGTTCACCGGCGCCATCGACGGGCCGCTCGTGTGGGGGCGGGGCAAGCTCGAGGCCGTCGAGGCGTGGGCCATCGAGCACGACATCGACCTCGCCGACTCGTACGCCTACAGCGACAGCTTCTACGACGTCCCGCTGCTGGATGCCGTCGGCCACCCGACCGCCGTCAACGCCGACCTCCGCCTGGCCGCCGTGGCCCACCTGCGGCGCTGGCACCTGCGCCACTTCGACCTCCCGGACGGGGTCCTCAAGATCGCCGGGCGCGAGCTGCAGCAGTGGCTGCGTCCCTTGCAACGGCCGGAGCTGCTGGCCAACGTCGACATCGACCTCGAGGGCATCGAGCGGATCCCGCAGGACGGACCCGTCATCGCCGTGTTCAACCACCGCAGCTACTTCGACGGCAGCGTCGTCGGCACCGTGCTGGGGCGCACCGGTCGCTCGTTCCGCTTCCTCGGCAAGAAGGAGGTGTTCGACGCGCCGGTGATCGGCTACCTGTCGAAGATGGCCGGTGGCATCCGCGTCGACCGCGGCACCGGCTCCGACGAGCCGCTCGAGCACGCCATCCGCGCCCTGCAGGCAGGCGAGGCCGTCGCCCTCGCCCCGCAGGGCACCATCCCCCGGGGTCCCGACTTCTTCGAGCCGGAGCTGCGCGGCCGCTGGGGTGCGGCGCGCCTGGCGCAAGCGACGGGCGCGACCGTGTACCCGATCGGGTTGTGGGGCACGGAGGTCGTGTGGCCGCGCAACCGCCGGCTGCCCAAGTTCGACCTCGACGCGCGCCCGACGATCCGGGTGCGCGTCGGCGACGCCGTGCCGCTGCACCACCGCAGCCTCGAGGCCGACACCAAGCGGATCATGGAGGCGCTCGTCGACCTGCTGCCGCCCGAGGCCAAGGTCCGCCACACCCCGACCGCCGACGAGCTCGCCGCCACCTACCCCGCCAACTACAAGGGCGACCCCACCCGCGAGTCCGCCCGTCGCCCCGGCCGGGACATCTGACCCGCCGGATCGGGCAACTCTTTGCCAGAACGGCCAACGGGTGGCCGTTCTGGCAAACAGTTGGCGGATCCGGCCACGACCCGGGAGCCGATCCGTGGGGGCGCCGCTAACGTCGTTTCGATCCGTCAAATCCCCCTGGGAGGTCGTCATCGACGCTGAGATCGCCGAGCTCATCGGCAACGTCCCGTTCGACCCGGATGCGCTCCGGGACAAGTACCGCGAGGAGCGCGACAAGCGGGTCCGCCCCGACGGCAACGAGCAGTACGTCGAGGTCACGGGCGACTTCTCGAACTACGTCGACGACCCCTACGTCGAGCCCGGGTTCACCCGCGAGCCGGTGTTCGACGACATCGAGGTCGCCATCATCGGCGGCGGCTTCGGCGGGCTGCTGATGGGCGGCCGGCTGAAGGAGGCCGGGTTCACCGACATCCGCCTCATCGAGAAGGCCGGCGACTTCGGCGGCACGTGGTACTGGAACCGCTACCCGGGCGCGATGTGCGACGTCGAGTCCTACATCTACCTGCCGCTGCTCGAGGAGCTCGGCTACATCCCGCAGCACAAGTACTCCTTCGCCCCCGAGATCCTCGAGTACAGCCGGATGATCGCCCGGCACTTCGGCCTCTACGACGGCGCCCTGTTCCAGACGTCCGTCACAGGGCCTCGCGTGGGACGACGAGGTCGAGCGCTGGATCATCACGCACCGATCGCGGCGACCGCATCCGGGCCCGCTTCGTGGCGATGGCCAACGGCCCGCTCAACCGGCCCAAGCTCCCCGGCATCCCCGGCATCGACGACTTCCAGGGCCACACGTTCCACACCAGCCGCTGGGACTACGACTACACCGGCGGCGACTCCAACGGGAACCTCGACCAGCTCGCCGACAAGCGCGTCGGGATCATCGGCACCGGCGCCACGGCCATCCAGTGCATCCCCCACCTCGGCGCGGCGGCCAAGGAGCTGTACGTCTTCCAGCGCACGCCGTCATCCGTCGACGTTCGCAACAACCGCGAGACCGATCCCGACTGGGCGGCCAGCCTGACAGCCGGGCTGGCAGCAGCGGCGGATGGACAACTTCAACGTCCTCGTCAGCGGCGGCGACCAGGACGAGGACCTCGTCGCCGACGGCTGGACCGACATCTTCCGCAAGCTCACCGGCATCGCCGCCAAGACGGCGAGCCGCCAGCTCGGTCGGCGCCTGACGTCGGAGGAGAAGGGCCAGCTGATGGAGCTCGCCGACTTCCAGAAGATGGAGGGCGTCCGCGACCGCGTCGACGAGATCGTCGAGGACCCGGCGACGGCCGAGAAGCTCAAGCCGTGGTACCGCCAGTTCTGCAAGCGGCCGTGCTTCCACGACGAGTACCTGCCGACGTTCAACCGGCCCAACGTCCACCTGATCGACACCGAAGGCCTGGGCGTCGAGCGGCTCACCGAGCACGGCGTCGTCGTCAACGGCACCGAGTACGAGGTCGACTGCCTCATCTTCGCCACCGGCTTCGAGGTCGGCACCGGCTACACCCGGCGGTCGGGCTACGACCTCGTCGGCCGCGACGGCGTGCTGCTGTCGGACAAGTGGCAGGACGGCCTGCGCACCGTACTACGGCATGCAGACCAACGGCTTCCCGAACTGCTTCTTCCTCGGCTTCACCCAGTCGGCGGTGACGGTCAGCGTGCCCCACGCCCTCAACGAGCAGGCCAAGCACATCACCTACATCCTCGACCAGGCCCGCCAGCGCGAGGCGACCACGGTCGAGATCGGCCTCGACGCCGAGGAGTGGTGGCAGGACGAGGTCCGTTCGAAGGCCCGCCTCGGCGTCCGCTTCTACGCCGAGTGCACGCCCGGCTACTACAACAACGAGGGCAAGCCGGGGAACCCCAACGGCCTGTTCTCCGGCAACTACGGCGCCGGCCCGCTCCCCTTCTTCAAGCTGCTGGACGAGTGGCGCGCCGAGGGCACGATGCCGGGGACGCTCCTGGACGGTCAGCCGGTCGCCTGATCTCGTTTCGGTCCGGATCGTGGTCGCACCGGCGACCGCGATCCGGACGAAGACGTCGATCGGGCGAGCGTCGCGACGACGGCCGCGTGGGCTCGGATCGCCGGAGCGTCGCGTGACGGCCACGATCGCGCGCGTCGCGCCGAGGCGTTGCGTGGCGACGGTGACGTCGATGTGGCGGCCGACCTCGGCGAGGACCAGCTCCGGCACGATGCACACGCCGTGGCCGGCGGCGACGAGCGCCAGCAGGGCATGGTTGTCGTCGAGGCTGCCCCTGACGTCGGGCTCGACGCCGACGTCGGCGAGCAGCGCCAGCACCGATGACGAGCAGTGCGTGTCGTCGCCGTTGAGCAGCCACGGGCTCCCGTCGAGGTCGGCGAGCCGTGTGCTCGGCGCCCGATCCGGCGGCAGCACGAGCCGGAGGCGGTCGCGGGCCGACCTCCCGGTGACGCAGGCGCGGGTCCTCGACGAACGGGGTGCGGTCGTAGCGCTGGATGAGGGCGACGTCGGCCAGCCCGAGACGCAGCTGCCGCAAGGCCTCGGCGTCCTCGGCGCCGCGTACGGTCACCGAACGGCCGGCGAGCGCCGGGAGCGCCGGCACGACGAGGGCCGAGATCGCCGAGGCGAAGGCGGTGATCACGACGGGTGGCGGCGCCGCCGTCGTGGCCGCGACGTGCTGACAGCGTTCGGCGAGGTCGAGCATCGCCATCGCCAGCGCCGAACAGCTCGCCGCCTGCCGCGCTCGGGCGCAGGCGTCCACCGACGCGATCGAACACGGCGACGCCGACGTCGCGCTCCAACTTGGCGACGTGCTGCGACACGGCCGGCGCCGTGTACCCGAGGTCGGCTGCGGCGGCCGCGATCGTGCCCCGCTCGCAGACGTGGACGAACGAGCGCAGGCAGACGAGGTCGAGCATCGGAAGCAGACGTTACGACGGACGTTGCTGATCAGAACTGGTGCTTTCGGTCCCGTCGGCTCGACCATCGACCGCATGTCCGTCGATCTGCGGGGCCTCTGGGTGCCTGTCGTCACCCCGTTCACCGCCGACGATGCAGTCGACGTCGGATGCGCTGGCGCGCCTGGCCGGGCGCCTGCTCGACGACGGGGCAACGGGACTGGTCGTCCTCGGCACCACGGGTGAGCCGGCGACGCTCACGGCGACCGAACGGTGCGCGGTCATCGACACGTGCGCTCGGGTGTGCCGTGACCGCGGCCGTCCGTTCATCGTCGGCGCCGGGACCAACAGCACCAGGGCGACGATCGACGAGGTGGCCGATCTGGCCGCGGCCGTGCCTGATGCGGCCGCCCTGCTGGTCGTCGTGCCGTACTACACCCGCCCGTCCGAGGCCGGCATCGTCGACCACTACCGCGCCGTCGCGGCGGCCAGTCCCCTGCCGATCGTCGCCTACAACATCCCCTACCGAACGGGTCGCGGGCTCGGCGCCGACGCGCTGCGTGGAGCTCGCCGCCACGCCGAACATCGTCGGCGTCAAGCAGGCCGTCGGTGCGCTCGATCGGGACACGCTGGCCGTGCTGCGCGACCGGCCGCCGGGGTTCCACGTGCTCGCCGGCGACGACGCCTACATCGGTCCGCTCGTCCTGCTGGGTGGAGCCGGTGCGATCGCCGCCACGGCCCACCTGCGAACACCCGAGTTCGCCGCCCTCGTCGCCGGCGGGCTCGCCGGTGACGTCGCCACGGTCCGCCGGCTGGCCGCCCACCTGCTCGCCACCGTCGACGCCGGGTTCGCCGAGCCGTCGCCGGCCGTGTTCAAGGCCGCGCTGGCAGCCCGGGGCGAGATCGCGTCCGGTCACGTGCGGGCGCCGTTGACGGCCGCCAGCGCTGCGGCGACGACGGCGCTGTTGGCGACGCTCGGTCAGTCGGCCAGGGCCACCGACTCGTCCTCGAACACCGCCTCGTCGACCGCCCGGTGATCGACGGGGCCGCGGCGGGCGATGTCGAGCGCCCGGGCCCCGTACGCCGCAGCGATGAGGCACCCGGCGGCGCCGATCAGCACGGCGAAGCGCGGCCCGGCGGCGTCGGCCACCCACCCGACGATCGGACCGCCGATCGGCGTGCTGCCGAGGAAGACCATCGACTGGATGGCGAGCACCCGACCCCGGTACTGCGGTGCGGCGAGCACCTGGACGATCGCCGTCGACGACGTCATGAAGGCGATGCTCGACAGGCCGACGAGGATGCCCGCCGGGAAGACGAACGCCAGGCTGGGTGCGGCCGCCAGCGCAGCCATCGAGAGACCGAAGGCCGCCGACGACCCGACGAGCTGGCGGCTCGTGACCTCGTCGCGCCGGGCCGTCCACAGCGCACCGACGAGCGACCCGAGGCTGAGCACCGAGAACAGGATCGTGAACGTGCCGTCGCTGCCGCCCAGCGAGCGCGTCACCAGCAGCGGGATGGTGACCGAGAAGTTGAAGGCCAGGGTCCCGACGATCGCCATCATCACGAGCGGCACGAACAGCTGGCGCTGGCTGCGGATGTAGCGCAGCCCCTCCCGCACCTGGCCCTTGGCCCGCGGCGTGCGAGGCGGCGTGTACAGCTCGCTCGTGCGCATCATGAACAGGCCAGCCAGCACGGCGAGGTAGCTGATGGCGTCGATCATGAACGCCCACCCGAAGCCGACCGTGATCACGAGGACCCCGGCGAGGGCCGGGCCGACGACTCGGGAGCCGGTCATCACGGCGCTGTTCAGGCTGACCGCGTTGGTGACCTCCTCGGGCGGCACCATCTCGACGACGAACGAGCGGCGGGTCGGGTTGTCGAACGCGGTGAGCACGCCCTGGCAGGCGGCGAGGACGTAGATCGCCCCGACGGTGGCGTTGCCGGACCACACGGTGACGGCGAGGGCGAGGGACTGCACCATCGCCAGCGCCTGCACGGTCATCAGCAGCTTGCGCTTGTCGGCCCGGTCGGCGATGGTGCCGGCCCACGCGCCGAGCAGCAGGACGGGCAGGAACTGGCAGGCGGTGAGGATGCCGAGGGCGATGCCCGAGTCCGTCAGCTGCAGGACCAGCAGCGTCTGGGCGATCATCGTCAGCCAGGTGCCGGTCTGCGAGATCAGCTGACCGCCGAAGAACAGCTTGAAGTTGCGGACCTTCAGCGAGCTGAACGTGTCGTCGGAGAAGCCCTGGAACCGCCGCTTCACGACGCCACGCTCCCGGCGAGGCGATCGAGGACGTCGAGCGCGGCAGCCAGGCGGGCCCGCTCGTCCGGCGCGCAGCTCGGCCACCCGCCTGCTGAGGAGGGCGTCCTTGCGAGCGCGGGCCTCGGCGAGCATGGCTTGGCCGGCCGGCGTCACGGCGGCGAGCACGCGCCGGCGATCGACCGCATCGATGCGGCGCTCGATCAACCCGAGCCCCTCGAGGCGCTCGACGACCTTGGTCATGCTGGGCGGCGTGACGTGCTCGGTGTCGGCCAGCGCGCCGAGCGTCAACGGGCCCTCGCGGGCCACGGTGGCCAGCGCGGTGATCTGCGACGGGGTCAGACCGAGGTCGGCCTGCTGGCGCAGGATCCGGGCGAGGCGGGTCGCGCTCAGGCGCAGGCGGGCGGCGATCTCGGCGCCGTCGGGCGGCTCGGCCGTCGCAACGCGAGGTGACGGGGCAGGCATCGGAGTGATCGTTCGCATCTGTTCACCAAACTAATTAGTTCGACGAACGGATCAGCATTCGAACGACCGGTCATCCGTCACGGCGCCGGAGAGCGCGGTGACACAGATCAGCTGAGCGGGAGGCGGCGCCAGACGCCGCCGGGGAGGTGGCGGAAGGCGCTGAAGACCGGGCGCAGCACGGCCGGCACCCACACCGTGCGGCGACCCTTCGCCAACGCCTTCGCCGTCGCCTCGGCCACGGCGGCCGGCGTGGTGGCGAAGGGGGCGGCGGGCATCCCCTCGGTCATCTGCGAGTGCACGAAGCCGGGGCGCACGACGAGCACGCTGGCGCCGGAGCCGGCGAGGGCGTCGCCGAGGCCCTGCGCGAAGCCGTCGAGCCCGGCCTTGGACGCGCCGTACACGAAGTTGCCCTTGCGCACGCGCTCGCCGGCCACGCTCGACAGCACGACGAGGTGGCCGTGGCCCTGGCGTCGGAACTGGGCGGCGACGGCGAGCGACACGCTCGACGGCACCCGTGAGTTGACCGTGACGAGGTCGGCGGCGCGCGCCGGATCGTCGTTCAGCCGGCCTGGTCGACCGAGCTGCCCGAAGGCCACGATCACGACGTCGAGGTCGCCGTAGGCGGCGGCGAGGTCGCGGATCAACACGTCGTGGGCCGCGCCGTCGATCGCGTCGAAGTGCACGGCCTCGACGGTCAGCCCCGGCCGCTCGAGCTCGGTGGTGCGAGCCTCCGCTGCGTCGCCGCCCGGCCAGCATGATGGTGCGCGTCGCCGGCGAGACGAGGCGCTCGACGATCGCCCGGCCGATGTCGCTCGTGGCGCCGAGGAGCACGATCGTCTGTGGTTCGCCGAGGGCGTTGTCCATGGTGATCCTCCGGGATCAGTCGTCGAGCAGCCGCAGGCGGCGGGCCTGGTCGCTGACCCAGATGCCCATCGGGATCGACGGACCGCCGCGTCGGCCTGCCACTCGGCGAGGCGCGGGTAGCCCGGCGCGCACGATCGGCCGGCGTCATGTGGCTGTCCTTGGTCAGGTAGTGGCGGCCACCGGCGTCGAGCACGAGCTCGTCGAGGCCGTGGAGCAGGGCGCCGAGGTCGCTCGTCGGCGCCGGCACGTCGACGGTCAGCGTCCACCCCGGCGCCGGGAAGCTGAGCGGCGCCGGGTCTGGCTGCCCCGAAGCGCTTGAGCACGGCGAGGAAGCTCGGCGCACCCGACGCTGCGAAGCGCTCGATCGCCTGTCGCAACGGGCCCTCCTGCGCCGAACGGCAGCAGCGAACTGGTACTGCACGAAGCCGCGCGCGCCCGTACAGCCGGTTCCACGACCCGACCATGTCGAGGGGGTGGAAGAAGCCGGCGATCGACATGATCTGGCTGACCCGACGGCGCGGCGCCTTGCGGTACCACAGCTCGTTGAACGCCTTGATCGTGGCGTGGTTGATGACGCCGGGCCCGGGGACGATCGGCGGGACGGCGAGGCGCTGGCGCGGGTCGTAGGCGAGCGGGTCGACGGCGTGCTTCGGCGCCGACCAAGTCGAGCGGTGCGTGGTCGGCCGCGAGTCAGCACGCCGCGACCGAGGTGCCTACCGCGGGCGATCGGGTCGATCCACGCCACCGAGTAGCGGTAACCGCTCGTCGCCCTCCTCCATCCCGCCAGCAGGGCGTCGAGGTTGGGCAGGCGGTCGGTGTCGACGGCGAGGCGGCTCGTCTCGATCGGGATCAGGCCGGATCGTGGCGGCGACGACGATCCCGGTGAGGCCCATGCCGCCGACCGTCGCCCAGAACAGGTCGGGTCGCGTGGACGGCGAGACGCTCGACCAGCTCGCCGCTCGGCGAGCAGCATCGACATCCGCTCGACGCTGGCTCCGAACGAGCCGTCGACGTGGTGGTTCTTGCCATGGATGTCGCTGGCGATGGCCCCGCCGACGGTCACGAACCGCGTTCCCGGCGTCACCGGGCACGAACCACCCTGGGGCACGATCACCCGCAGCAGCTCGTCGAGGCTGACCCCGGCGTGGCACGGTGGCCGTGCCGGCCTCGGCGTGGAGGATCGACTCGTGGGCGTGGTCGTGGAGGCAGATCACGGTGCCGCCGCCGTTCTGCGCCGAGTCGCCGTACGAACGCCCGAGGCCGCGGGCGATGGCGCCACGCGGGCCGACCTCCTTCAGCGCCTCGGCGAGACCCTCGACGTTGCGCCCGGCGCGCGTCGATCGACCCGTCGCCGCCGACGGGGCCGTGCGGCCCCAGCCGGAGAGGGTCGCGGGTTCGGGCGCCACAGCGCCGGACACCATACGCTAGTAGGGCCACTCGGGCACCGGGCGGCCGAGGCGGCCGGCGACCCGGCCGTAGCCGAGCGTGAGGATCACCTTCAGGCCGACGTTGCGGGCGAACCAGCCGAGCTGGGCGAGCTGGCGCGCGGCGTTGCGCGCCCGCCCGACGCCCGACTGCCGTGCAGGTCGGCGCGGTACTCGACAGCGAGCGCGAGCGCCCGACGTACCGGAACCGACCGCCGACCACGAGATGCGCGGGCGATCGGCCCCGTGACGCCGATCGACGAGAAGGAGTCGTGGATCAGCAGCGTGCCGCCGTCCATCACCCGACTGCCCCACTCGTGGACGTCGTTGCTCGCCGCGCCGTAGCGGTGGGCGCCGTCGATGTAGAGGACGTCGATCGGATCGTCGACCTCGCCGTGGGCGTCCGATGAGAACGCCGCGACGTGGCGCACCCGGTCGGCGACACCGGCGCGGGCCAGGTTGGCGCGGAACACGTCACGGTCGTCGGCGGCCTCGTCGGCGAACCCGGAGATCTCCTCCGGACCCCGGTCGTTGCCGGCGTGCGGATCGATGGCCACCACCTCGACGCCGTCGGCGGCACCGGCCGCCAGCACGATCGTCGAGCGGCCGCGGAAGCTGCCGATCTCGACGATGCGCCCGCCCGGCCGGCACCGGGCGGCGGCGGCGAAGAGGCGGCGGCCCTGGTCGGCGGTCATCCAGCCGTCGACGTCGGCCGCCTGTTCCATCGCCTGCTCGAACGTGGTCATCGCACGTACACCGCCAGGCCGAACACGACCACCCACGCCACGCCGAGCGCCTGCAGCACGCGGTCGCTGGCGAACACCTCTTCGGGCGCCGCGCCCCGGCCCTGCTCGAGGACCAGCAGGTAGCGCAGCAGGGCGGTCAGCATCGGCACGATCGACAGCTGGTAGAAGGGCCAGTCCGAGCCGGTCTCGTCCTTGATCTCGAACGCCCACTGGCAGTAGCTGAGCAGCGCGGCGCCGCACGACACGGCGAGGACGATGCGCAGGTAGCCGAGGTTGTAGATGGCGAGGGTCGAGCGCACGGCGGCCGCATCCTCGCCGATCTCGCGCATCTCCGCATACCGCTTGCCGGTGACGATGAACAGCGACCCGAACACGGTCACGAGCACGAACCAGTTCGACATCGGCACGTCCACGGCGGCGGCGCCGGCGGCGGCTCGCAGCACGAAGCCGGACGCGACGGTGACGATGTCGAGCACGGCGACGTGCTTGAGCCACGCGCTGTACAGCATGACGATGACGACGTAGAGGGCGACGACGACCACGGTCTGCCACTGCCCGGTCAGCGCGGCGACGCCGAGGGCGAGGATCGGCAGCAGCGTGCCGACGACCTTGGCGGTCCGCACCGGCACGATGCCGGCGGCGATCGGACGGTGCTGCTTCGTCGGGTGCGCCCGGTCGGCGTCGACGTCGAGGGCGTCGTTCCACAGGTAGATGCCGCTGGCGGCGAGGCAGAAGGCGACGAACGCGAGCACCGTGCGGCCGAGCGACGGCAGCTCGTCGAGGACCCCGGCGGCCCCGGGCGCGGCGAACACGAGGATGTTCTTCAGCCACTGCTTCGGTCGCGCCGACCGCAGCAGTCCGGCTGGCCACGTTCACGTCGTCGCCTCCGGCTCCGGGGCCAACGGGCCCGTGGCCCATACGGCGTGGTCGGCGTCGGCGAGCAGCTCGCGGTCGCCCGGCGAGTCGCCGTAGGCCCACAGCTCGACCGCCTCCCGCCCGCCGCGCGCTCGTCGAGGTAGGCGTGCAGGCGGACGACCTTCTCGATGCCGCGGCAGTTGCCGCCGGTCGAGGGCGCCCGTGCAGCGATCGTCCTCGACGGTCAGCTCGGTGGCCACCACGCCGTCGATGCCGAGCGCCGCGGCGAGCGGGCGCAGGTAGACACCGAACGACGCCGACACCACCACGGTGTGATGGCCCATGCGGCGGTGCCAGGCCAGCCGGTCGAGGACGTCCGGGCGCAAGCACGCGTGCTGGACGTACGCCGAGAACTCGCGGCCGCACAGCTCGACGTCGGCGTAGGGGCGACCGGCGAAGGTGACCAGCGCGGCCTGCGCCTTGAGCGCGTCGCGGTCGCGGCGGGCCAGCGCCGGCACGACCTGCGTGGCGTGGCGACCGAGGCCGACGGTGAGGCGACCGGTGCCGGCCACCCGCCGGAGGAACGGCACCACGCAATCACGGGTGGTCAACGTGCCGTCGACGTCGAACGCGGCGACCACGGGACGGGATTCGGGCGCCGGCACGGCGGCCCATGGTGTCATGGGTGCACGACGGCCTCGCGGACCGTCCAGTACCCCGGCCAGCTCTTGGACACGACGTCCGGGTCGACCACGCCGATCCCCCCGACCCCCGCTGCGAGCACACCGAACGCCATCGCCAGGCGATGGTCGTGGTGGGTGCCGAGGTCGCCACCGTGGAGCGGCCCGGCCGGCGCGATGCGCAGCCCGTCGGCGGTGACCGCCACATCGGCGCCGAGCGTCCGGAGCTCGGCCGCCAGGTCGCCGAGGCGGTCGCTCTCCTTGGCCCGGATGAAGCCGACCCCGGAGATCGTGGTCGGCGTGCTCGCCGTCGCGGCGACGGCCGCGAGCGTCGGCACGAGGTCCGAGATGTCGGCCATGTCGACGTCGATGCCGGTCAGCGGGCGCGCCGGATCGCGTGTCACGGCGAGCCCGTCGATGTCGTCGTCGACCGTGCAGCCCATCTGCCCGAGCAGGTCGGCGAACACGGCGTCGCCCTGCGCCGAGTCGCGGTGCAGCCCGCGGACCTGGACCCGGCCGCCGGCCACCGCGGCCATCGCCAGCGGGTAGCTCGCCGATGAGGCGTCGGGCTCGATCGATTGGTCGCGGCCGGCGTAGCGCGCCCGCCGGGACGACGATCTCGTCATCGCCGATCTCGACGTCGGCGACGCCGAACGACGCCATCACCGCCGGCCGTCAACCGGACGTAGGGCACCGAGACCAGGCGGCGTCGTCAGCTGCAGGTCGGAGGCCGCCGGCGAGCAGCGGGGCGATCAGCATCAGCGCGGTGAGGTACTGGCTCGACACGTCGCCGCGGATGGCGACGGTGCCGCCGATCGTGAGCGGGCCGCGGCACCGTGACGGGCAGACCGCCCCCGGCCTCGCCGGGCTCGACCGTCACGCCGAGGGCGGCGAGGGCGTCGTGCAGCGGGCCCATCGGGCGACGCCGCAGGGGCGGTGCGCCGTCGACGGTGAACGGTCCGGCGGCCAGCGCGGCGAGGGCGGTGACGAAGCGCGACGTCGTGCCGGCCGAGCTTGGCGTCGAGGACGACATCGGCCGTGTCGATCACGCCGCCGCTGCCGTCGACGACGGCGTCGTCGCCCTCGCATCGTCACGCCGATCCCGAGCGCCTGCAGGCAGGAGACCATGGCCACGGTGTCGTCGCCGTCGCGGCATCCCGACGCAGCCGGCTGTCGCCGTCGGCGAGGGCGGCGCAGACGAGGGCCCGGTTGGCGATGCTCTTCGAGCCGGGCACGGCGACGACGGCGTCGAGCGGGCGCGCTGCCGCGGTGAGGCGGAGCATCGTCACGCCAGGTCAGCTCAGGCGCGGTGACGGCGGGGCGGTAGCCGCGGGCGATCAGGCCGCCGCGGTAGAGCTCGGCGACCTCGGCGTCGACGAGCACGACGGCCACGCCGACGTTGCTCTCGGCGAGGTGGACGACCTCGAAGCTGGCGATGTTGACGCCCAGCTCGGCGGCGAGCGTGAAGATCTCGGCCGCCGCGCCCGGTGCGGTCGGGGATCGGGATGCGCACCTCGGCCAGCTCCTGCGGGTGTCCGGCGTGGACGGGCAGGTTGGTGCGGGCGTCGCGGGCCCGGCTGAGGCGGGCGTGGAGGGCGTCGCGGTCGTCGGTGCGGACGATCTCGCGGATCTCGGCCGAGCCGCTCGATGAGGGCGTCCATCGCCGACAGGATCGCCGGGCGGTTCTCGGCGCAGACGTCGAGCCAGATGTCGGGCTGGCCGCTGGCGACGCGGGTCATGTCGCGGAAGCCGCCGGCGGCGAGGCGCAGCAGGGCGGCGTGCTCCTCGGCCCGATCGGCGGCGACGCCCATCAGGCTCGCCGCCGTGAGGTGCGGCACGTGGCTGACGACGGCGACCATCTCGTCGTGGTGCTGCGGCGTCATCGCCACGACCTCGGCGCCGAGCTGAGCCGACGACCGACGCGACGGTGGCGAACGTGGCGTCGTCGGTGCCGACCACGGGCGTGAGGACCCAGGTGGCGCCGCTGAACATGGCGGCGTCGGCGCCGTCGAGGCCGTCGAGCTCGCTGCCGGCCATCGGATGGCCGCCGACGAAGCGGGGATCGTCGACCGCGTCGGCGATCGTGCCCTTGACGCTGCCGACGTCGGTGACCACGCCGGCGGTCTCGGCGAGCGCCCGCTTGACCTGATCGGCGACGGCCAGCACCGGCACGGCGACGAACGTGATCGCCGGCGCCGGGGTCGATGCCGATGGCGTCGGCGATGCGCCGCGGGCGACGGCGTCGTCGGGCCGGCCCGGCACGATGTCGTCGCCGCTGACGTGCCAGCCGGCCTCCTTGAGCGCCAGCGCGATCGAGCCCGCCGATCAGCCCGAGGCCGATCACGTTCGCACGGGGGGCGTCATCCACGACCGCCGAGGTTACCGGCGCCCCCGACGTGCCCCCAGGAGGATCCCATCCGAGGGTTTCGTTGCATCGGAGGGTTTCGTGCGGGGAGGCCCTGCACGAAACCCTCGGATGGTCAGGCCGTCGCCTCGGCGAGGGCGATCACCTCGGCGGGGGCGAGGGCACGCCAGGTGCCGGGCTTCAGGCGGTGGTCGTGGATCGGGCCGATCCGGGTCCGCACGAGCCGGGTGCACGGGGTGGCCGACGGCGTCGCACATCCGGCGCACCTGGCGGTTGCGGCCCTCGTGGATCGTGATCCGCAGCACGCCGGGGCTCGGGCTGGGAGACCTTGGCCGGGGCGGTCGGGCCGTCGTCGAGGTCGACGCCGTCGCGCAGGCGGCGGATCGCCCCCGCCGCCACCGGGCCGCCGGCCACGGTCGGCCAGGTAGACCTTCTCGAGCCCGTGGCGGCGGGTGGGCGATGCGGTTGGCCAGCTCGCCGTCGTTGGTCAGCAGCAGCAGGCCCTCGGTGTCGGCGTCGAGGCGCCCGACCGGGAACACCCGCGGCTCATCCGGCACCAGCTCGACGACGGTCGGGCGGCCGTGCGTGTCCTTGGCCGTCGTGACGACCCCGGCCGGCTTGTTCAGCAGGTAGTGGACGAGGCCCGGGCTTGGTGCCCGACCGGCGCCCCGTCGACCTCGACGAGGTCGACGTCGGGATCGACGCGCCGCCCGAGCACGGCGACCTCGCCGTTGACCGTCACCCGCCCGGCGGCGATGAGGTCCTCGCACACCCGCCGGCTGCCGTAGCCGCGCGTCGCCAGCACCTTCTGCAGCCGCTCGGCACCCGGGGCGTCGGCGCGCCCGGCGCAGCCGCGGCGGCATCGGCGAGCTGCTCCCACAGGGGCGGCTCGGGGACGTCGTCAGGTGGTCGGGGCATCGGTGACCCGCAGCCCGGCCTCGAGGGCCTCGACCACGTCGGCACCGGGGATGAACTCGGCGATCGGCGGGAGGTCGTCGACGCGAGTCGAGCCCGAGCTTCTCGAGGAACGCCGTGCGTCGTGCCGTACAGCACGGCCTGGCCGGGGCCGGTGTCGTGGCCGATCGCATCGATGTAGCCACGGCCCTGCAACGTGCGCAGCACGCCGTCGGGGTCGACGCCGCGGATCGACGCGATCTGGGCGCGCGAGATCGGCTGCTTGTAGGCGACGATGGCCAGCGTCTCGAGCGCCGCGCCCGACAGCCGGGCCCGCTGGTCGTGGAGCAGGAAGCGCTCGACGTACGGGCGTCAGGTCGGGGTGGGTCTGCAGCCGGTAGCCACCGGCGATGCGCACGAGCTGGAAGCCGCGGCCGTCCTCGTCGTACGACGGCGGCGAGCTCGTTGCACCACCGCTCGACGTCGGCCACGGGCTGCTCGAGCAGCTGGGCGAGCAGCTCGGGGGCGACCGGCTCCTGGGCGACGAGGACCATCGCCTCGATCGCCCGCATGTGGTCATGGCTGTCGGTCATCGGCTCATCCTTCGTAGACGTCGACGGCGATCGCGGCGGCGTCGGGGTGCGCGGGGCCGGTCCACTCGATGCGGATGTCGCCGAAGCGGTCGGTCTGGTCGACCTCGACCATCCCCTGCTTGAACAGCTCGAGCACGGCGAGGAAGCGGACGATCACGTCGAGCCGCTCGACGAGCGCCGACGGTCAGGCGGGCGAACGTGATGCGCCCGACGCGGGGCAGCTCGTCGACGAGCTCGGCGACCGCGTCGGCCACGCTGGCACGGATCGGGGCGACGTGGAACAGGTCGATGCGCGGCGACGGCTTGGGCGTCAGGGCCCGGATGGCGGCGTCGCGCATCCGCAGCGGCGTCAGCCCGGCCAGCGGGTCGGGCGCCAGGCCGACGAAGCGCTCGTCGGGCACCGACGGTCCGCGGGAAGCTGCGCCCGGCCTCGTCGGCGAGCGCCCCGAACAGCCGGGAGACGTCCTTGAACGTCTTGCACTCGAGCAGCCGGGCGAGCAGCAGGTCGCGCTCCTCCCACAGGGCGAACTCGTCGTCGAGGTCGACGGGCGCCGGGCTCGGCAGCAGGCGGCGGGCCTTGAGCTCGACGAGCGTGGCGGCGATCAGCAGGAACTCGGTGGCGAGGTCGAGGTCGAGGGTCCTGCATGCGCTCGATCTCGGCCAGGTAGGCGTCGACGATGCGGGCCAGGTTGACCTCGTGGATGTCGACCTCTTCGGCCAGGATCAGCTGCAGGAGCAGGTCGAACGGACCCTCGTAGGTCCGGTCGGACAGCTCGGCCGCGACGTCGATCGTCATGTCGTCGGGGAAACGGTACTGGCGGGTCAGCCGGCGCGCGCGGATCGCCCGTGCCGGTCGACGCGGCGAGCGATCGGGCCGGCCAGGGCGGTCAGGAACATCGCCCACAGCCCGATCGGCTGAGATGAACGTCCCGACGATCAGGGCGACGACGATGAGCGCTGGCGTGACGACCGCGCGACCAGCCGCGGTCGGGGCTCGTCGGGGTAGCGACGGATGTCCGGGCAGTGGTCGATGACGAGCTCGACGCCGACGATGGACACGCTCACCGCCAACACGGACACGATGTACTGGAAGCGGACGAAGGCGTCGCTGGCGCTCTGCACGGCGAGCACCTCGGTCGGCAGCGGCAGGAACACGATCGTGAACAGCCAGACCAGGTTCATCCACATCAGCGCCGGCGTGTACGCCTTGACCTCCTCGAAGATGCTGTGGTGGTTGACCCAGAACGCTGGCGATCACGACGAAGCTGATGGCGAACGCGAGGAGCCGATCGCCGTTGTCGTCGAAGAAGTCGAACGCCGAGATCTCGCCCGGCCGGGCATCGGTGACGGCGTCGACGAGGGGCAGGATGAGCAGCGAGATGGCGATGGCGACGACGGCGTCGCTGAAGTTGACGAAGCGGTCGAACCCCCGCTCGGTGCGGCGGTCGGTCGGCTCCGTCATCGGGACATGATGGCCCGCGGAGCGCCTCGGGAGGAGGGTTCTCGGGCGCCGCGCCGGGCGGCCGGTACCCTCCGAACCGTGACCCGTGTGCTCTCGTGCATCCAGCCGACCGGCGATGTCCATCTGGGCAACTACCTGGGCGCGCTGCGGAACTGGGTCGCCGGCCAGCACGAGGCCGACGCCTTCCACGGGATCGTCGACCTCCACGCGCTGACGGTCACCGAGGAACCGGGCGTGATCGGCCAGAGCACGACGCAGCTGGCGGCGATGCTGTTCGCCATCGGGCTCGACCCCGACGTGGCCACGGTGTTCGTGCAGAGCCACGTCGTCGAGCACAGCCAGCTGGCGTGGGTGATGGAGTGCACGGTGAGCTACGGCGAGCTGTCGCGCATGATCCAGTTCAAGGACAAGTCGGCGAAGCGGGAGTTCATCTCCGGCGGGCTGTTCACGTACCCGGCGCTGCAGGCCGCCGACATCCTCCTGTACGACGCCAACGCGGTGCCCGTCGGCGACGACCAGCGCCAGCACGTCGAGATCACGCGTGACATCGCCGCTGCGCTTCAACCACCGCTTCGGCGAGACGTTCGTCGTGCCCGAGGTGGCGACGCCCAAGGCCGGGGCGCGGGTGATGGACCTGCTGAACCCGATGGCGAAGATGTCGAAGTCGTCCGAGACGGGCGCCGGGATGATCCAGATGCTCGACGACCCGGACATGATCCGGCGCAAGTTCAAGCGGGCCGTCACCGACTCCGACAACGAGGTGCAGTTCGACCCGGTCGGCAAGCCCGGCGTCAGCAACCTGCTCGAGATCCTCGGCGCCGCCACCGACCAGGACCCCCGCGAGCTGGCCAAGGGCTACACGCAGTACGGGTTGCTGAAGTCGGACGCCGCCGACGCCGTCGTCGAGCTGCTGGTGCCGATCCAGGACCGCTACCGGGAGCTGCTGGCCGACCCCGGCGAGCTGGCGTCGCTGCTGCGCAAGGGCGCCGACCGGGCCCGCACCGTCGCCTCGGCCACCCTCAAACGGGCCTACGACGCCATCGGCTTCCTCCCGGCCTGATGGCCCGGATCGCGCCCGTGCCGTTTCCCAACTTTCGGCGAGGCGGCCGGGTTCGGCCGCCTCACGCAAAGAGTTGGCGGATCTCCGGACCGGCCACCGGCCGGGCGCGACGGCGGTGAACGCCACCGATCGGCGGATCGTCGGGTTGGCGTTGCCGGCGTTGGGGAGCCTGGCGGCCGAGCCGCTGTACGTGCTCGTCGACACGGCGATCGTCGGGCGCCTCGGCACGGCCCAGCTCGGCGGCCTGGCCCTCGCCGCCACCGTGCTGAGCCTCGTCGTCGCCGGCTGCAACTTCCTCACCTACGGCACGACCGAGCGGGTGGCCCGGCGCCTCGGGGCCGGCCGGCCGGGCGACGCCGCCGACGTCGGCGTCCAGACGATGTGGCTGTCGGCGATCGTCGGCGTCGTGCTGGCCCCGATCGTCATCGCCACCGCGCCGACGATCGGGCGTCTGCTCGGCGGCGACGGCGACGTGTTGGACTTCGCCGTCTCGTACCTGCGGATCGCCGCCCTCGGCCTGCCGTTCGTGCTGCTCACGCTCGGCGCCCAGGGCGTCCAGCGCGGCGCGGCCGACTACAAGACGCCGCTCGTCATCCTGCTCGTCGCCAACGCCGTCAACGTCGTGCTCGAGCTGCTGTTCGTCTACGGCTTCGACTGGGGCGTGCGCGGCTCGGCCCTGTCGACGCTCCTCGTGCAGATCGCTGCCGGGTTGGCGTTCCTCGTCGCCGTCCGCCGCCACCTCCTCCCGGCCCGTCGTCGCGCTCCCCGCTACACGGAGATGCGCCCGTTGCTCCTCGCCGGCCGTCACCTCCTGCTGCGCGTCGGCTCGATGCTCGTCGTGACCAGTGCGATGACCGCCATCGCGGCGCGCACCGACGACGCCACGCTCGCCGCCCACCAGATCGGCGCCAGCCTGTTCCTCTTCCTCGCCCTCGGCCTCGACGCCCTCGCCATCCCGGCCCAGACGCTCGTGGCCGAGGAGCTCGGGCACGGCGCGCCCGGTGCCGCCGCCGAGGTGTCGCGCCGCTGCGTGCGGTTGTCGCTGATCGCCGGGCTCGCCCTCGCCGTGATCCTCGCCGCCCTCGCGCCCGTGCTCCCCCATGCCTTCTCCGACGACCCGGCCGTACTCACCCGAGCCACCGCCGTCCTCCTCTGGCTGGCCCTCGCCATCATCCCCGGCTCGATCGCCTTCGCCTACGACGGGGTGCTGATCGGCCTCGGCGACTACCGCTTCCTCGGTCTCGCCGCCCTCGGCTACCTCGTGGCCGTCAGCCCGCTCGGCGTGTTGACGCTCGTCGCCGGCCTCGGCATCGCCGGGATCTGGGGGACGTACACCCTGTGGATGCTGCTGCGAGCCCTGTGCAACCACTGGCGGGCCACCCGTCTGCTGGAGCCGGCGCACATTGCCACGGTGGTCCTCACGTGAGCCGGCGGCTGTTCGTCACCGGCGGCCGCGGCTACCTCGGCGGGGTCGTCGTCGAGCGGGCGATCGCCGCCGGTTGGACGGTCACCGCCCCGCCGTCGACGCTCGTCGACGTGCGCGACCCGGTCGCGCTGGCCGCGGCGATGGCGGACACCGACGCCGTCGTCCACACCGCCTACGTCAAGGACCAACCCGCGGCGCACGACGTCATCGTCGCCGGCTCGGCGAACGTCGCCCACGCCGCCGGCGGCCGGCGGCTCGTGCACCTGTCGACCGACGTCGTGTTCGACGGCCGTCTCGGCCGCCCCTATCGCGAGGACGATCCGCCGGCACCGAACACCGACTACGGCCGAGCCAAGGCAGCAGCGGAGGACGCGATCGCCGCCGCGCCCGATGCGGTGATCGTGCGCACGTCGCTGATCTACGGCGGTCCACACCGTCCGCCGTCGCCCTCGGAGACGGCCGCGCGCGACCCCGACGCCACGTTCTACGTCGACGAGCTGCGCAGCCCGATCCAGGTCGACGACCTGGCCGCCGCGGTGCTCGAGCTGCTCGAGCTCGACCACGTCGGTCCGCTCCACGTCGCCGGTCCTGAGGGGATCTCGCCGCGCCACGCTGGCCGCGCTGATCGCCGGCCACGAGGTCCGCACCGCGCCCGCACCACCAGGCCGCCCGCTGGACTGCCGACTCGACACCACCCGCGCCCAGGCCCTCTTGGCGACGGCGCTGCGCCCGCCCTCGGCCGTGCTCGGACCCGGCTGAGGGACGCACCGGGACCGGGCGTCGCGGTGGGATCGTCCGGGGGCGGGGCCGGCTCCCAGTAGCTTTCTCCGATGGCGACAGTCAGCCTCGAAGGCGTCGGCAAGGTCTACGAGAACGGCTTCCGCGCCGTCCACGACCTGACCCTGGACACGGCGGACAAGGAGTTCCTCGTGCTCGTCGGCCCGTCGGGCTGCGGCAAGTCGACGGTGCTGCGCATGGTCGCGGGGCTGGAAACGATCACCGAGGGTGAGCTGCGCATCGGCGGGACGGTGATGAACGACGTCGAGCCGAAGGACCGTGACATCGCCATGGTCTTCCAGAACTACGCGCTGTACCCGCACATGACGGTGTACGACAACATCGCCTTCGCGCTGAAGCTCGCCCGCGTCCCGAAGCCGGAGATCGACAGCCGGGTCCGCAAGGCCGCCGCGATCATCGAGCTCGAGCCGTACCTGGACCGCAAGCCGGCGCAGCTGTCCGGCGGCCAGCGCCAGCGCGTCGCGATGGGCCGGGCGATCGTGCGCCAGCCGTCCGTGTTCCTGATGGACGAGCCGTTGTCCAACCTCGACGCCAAGCTGCGCGTGCAGATGCGGGCCGAGATCGCCCGGCTGCAGCGCGACCTCGGCGTCACGACGATCTACGTCACCCACGACCAGGTCGAGGCGATGACGATGGGCGACCGGGTGGCCGTGCTCAAGGACGGCTTCCTGCAGCAGCTCGACACCCCGCAGAACCTCTACGAGGAGCCCGACAACGTGTTCGTCGCCGCGTTCATCGGGTCGCCGTCGATGAACCTGTACGACGCCACCTTGCAGCTCGCGGGCGGCCAGGCCACCCTGCAGCTCGGCTCGCAGCAGCTCGGCCTCAGCCCGGATTGCCTGGCGAAGCGTCCCGGCCTGGAGCGCTACGACGGCAAGAAGCTGGTCGTGGGCATCCGGCCCGAGGACTTCGAGGACGCCCTGGTGATCACGGATGCGCCGGCCGATCGGCGGATCAAGGCCAAGGTCCGCCTCGTCGAGGCACTGGGGTCGGAGCTGATGGTGCACATCGCCACCGATGCGACGACGGTGGACTCGGGCGATCCCGATGCGCCCGAGGAGATGCTCAGCGACGGCGGGGCCAACGGCGTGGCCCGGTTCAGCCCGCGGTCACGGGTGCACGTCGACGACGACATCGAGATCGTCGTGGCGACCGAGAACCTGCACTTCTTCGACGCCGACACCCACGAGGCCATCCGGCAGTAGGGCCGTGCCGCTCAGCCCTTGACGGAGCCGGCCAGGATCCCGCGCACGAAGAACCGCTGCAGCAGGAAGAACACGGCGAGCGGCACCGCCGCCTGCAGGAACGCGCCGGCGGTCAACAGGTGCTCGAACTGGCCGAACTGACCGGTCTGCGAGGCGATCACCACCGTGGATGGCGCCGCCGACTCGTTGGCCCCGACCATCGTGACGGCGATGAGGTAGTCGTTCCACGTCCAGAGGAACTGGAAGATGGCGAACGCGGCGATCACCGGCACCGACAGCGGCAGGACCAGGCGGTAGAAGATCCGGAAGTGGTCGGCGCCGTCGATGCGCGCCGACTCGAAGATGTCCTTCGGGAGCGACGAGATGTAGTTGTGCAGCAGGAAGATGGCGAACGGCATGGCGAACGCGGTGTGCGTCAGCCAGACCGCCGTCGTCGTGCCGGCCAGGTTGAGGTCGGGGAACACGGTGATCGTCTTGTCGAACCACGGGATCGTCCAGTGGGCCCCGCGGACGTACATCTGCAGCAGCGGGAGCAGCGCCACCTGCAGTGGCACGGCGAGCAGCGCGACGGTGCCGATGAACAACCCCTGGCGGTGCTTGAAGTCGATCCACGCGAACGCGTAGGCCGCGAACGCGGCGAAGGCGATCGGGATGATCGTCGCCGGCAGGGCGATGGCGAACGAGTTCGTCAGGCCCTGCTTCATCCCGCCGGCCGCCGTCGTGCCGAGCACGTCGCGGTAGTTGTTGAGCGTCAGGCCGTCGAGGTTGCCGGTGAACACGGTCCACCAGCCCGACGAGCGCTGCTGGTCGCGGTCGCGCACCGAGTTGATCAGCAGGCCGAGCGTCGGGATGCTCCAGATGGCGACGAGCAGCCACAGCACCCACGTCGGGATCGAGCGCAGGAAGCGGTACACGGCGCCCGTCTTGCCGGGCGAACGTCGGTCAGGGTTGACGAGCGCCGTCCCCATCGTCATGCGCTCCTCTGGGTGCGGCGGACGTTGATCCACATGACCGGGATCACCGACACGAACAGCACGACGGCGAGCGCCGAGCCGAGCCCGAGGTCGTTGAACCCGAACGCCCGCTGGAACATCTCGTTGGCGAGGACCTGGGTGCCGAAGCTGCCGTTGGTCATCGCGTAGACGATGTCGAACACCTTCATCACCGTGACGAACAAGGCGGTGATGACGACACCGAGGGTCGGCGCGATCTGCGGCAGGGTGATGCGCCAGAAGATCTGCGACTCGGAGGCGCCGTCGACCTTGGCGGCCTCGGTGAGCTCGGTCGGCACGGCCTTGATGGCGGCCGACAGGATCACCATGGCGAAGCCGGTCTGGACCCAGATCAGCACGACCATCAGCCACATGTTGTTGAACGGGGACTCCTGCACGAACAGCACGGGCTTGGCTTTCGTGCCGCCGTTCGCCGTGTCGACGAAGCCGCCGAGGCCCGGTCCGAGCAGACGGTAGATGAGGTAGCCGACGATCAGCAGGAACCCGGCCGACCACGCTGCGCTCGTCGTCGACTTGGTGTCCAGGCCGCGCTTGATGAGGTAGGTGAGGAACAACCCGATCAGGGCCAGCACGACGACGGCGATGATCCGCGACGTCGTCGACGTGCTCACCTGGCCGACCCAGACCCAGAACGCGTTGAGCACGCCGGTCTGCGGCTGGGAGACCTCGCGGGCCTGGTAGACGAAGCGCCAGATGATGCCGGCACCGATGAACGAGATGGCCATCGGCAGGAAGATCAGCGACTTGGCGCCGTTCTCGCCCTTCGCCCGATCGGCGAGCACGGCGACGGCCAGACCGATACCCGTCGCCAACGTGACGACGACGACCACCCACCAGATGTTGTTGAACACCGTGCCGCGGATCGTCGACAAGACGCCGATGGCGAGGATGAAGAGGCCGCCGAAGATCAGCCCGTACGACCCCGGGCCCTTCTCGAAGCTCTGCGCCGTTCGCCGACCGGCGATGATCCCGACCAGGATCCCGATGGCGACGAGCGCCAGGGCGATCCACAGCAGGCGGCTGGTGAAGATGTTGGACCAGTTGGTGAAGTTGACCGAGTTCTTGTTGGTGAAGATCTCGCGGTAGTTGTCGAAGCCGACGGTCTCGCGGCCGTTGCGGTTGTGGAACGACAGGTAGATCGTGCGGATGACGGGCACCAGCAGCCCGGCGGTGATGAACGCGGCGGCCGGGGTCACGAAGATCCACGCCCGCGAGCGACGCTCGATGCGCCGGCGTCCGGCGGGGTCGGGTGGCGTGGTGAGCCCGAAGCGGACGCCGAGGATCAGCGCTGGGACGACGGTGGCGTAGGCGGCGCCGAGGAAGTTGCCGCGGCCGTCCTGGGCGCCGGCCCATGCACCGATGAACCAGCCGGCGCCGGCACCGGTGATCAGCGCGAGGGCGGCGACCGAGGGACCGCGCCGCACCAGCTGGATCAGCGCCAGCAGGGCGGCGGTGACGGCGACGGTGACCCACAGCTTCGACCAGTCGATGACCGGTCGGGACGACTCGTCGATGGCGAACGCGGTCAGCAGCCCGAACGCGGTGAACCCGATGACCGCGAGCGGGAAGCGCCCGACCCGCTCCCGCGACACGCTGAGGAGGAACATCACGAGGCCGAGGGCGGCGCCGCCGATCAGGCCCCACATGAGGCCGTTGAGATCGAGCGCCTTGGTCCGCCAGCCGGTGATGTCGTCGAACACGCCCTGACCAGCGAAGAGGACCTTCTTGTCGTACAGCTGCCGGAGGAAGCCGTTCGCTTCGGCAACGAAGTAGCCGAGGAACCCGACGGCCGCGCCGAGGATCGTGTTGAACCGCGTCCAGTGGGCGTGTGCCTGGTCGAACAGCAGGTTGGCGCCGATCCACAGCGCCGCGGTCAGGACGACGGCGAAGACGACCTTGAGCGTCGTCTCGGCGATGTTGCGCGGCCCGACGTAGTACAGGAGGAAGGCAGCGAGGGCGACGAACACGAGGGTCCGCAGCACGTTGCCGACGGTGAACCACCGCGGGCTTCGGCTCCTCGTGCACCCGCTTCGGGATGGGTGCACTCGGCGCGGCCGGTGCCGCAGCCGCTGTGTCTTGGTCGACGGACATGCTCCACCCCCCACTGGTGTGGCCCGACAGTACGTGGCAGAACGCGTGGTGCCGGTGACCCCGAGAGGTCACCGGCACCAACGAGCCAGCGGCGCGGCGGCCGCCGGCATCAACGGATCAGCTCGGCCAGGCCGATTCGATGTTCTCGGTGGCCGTCGCCGCGTCCTCGTCGCCGTTGACGAACGAGGTGCCCTCGGTCCAGAAGGCGCCCGAACCAACCTCGGCGGGCATCTGGTCAGAGCCGTCGAAGGCGGCCGGATCGGCCGTCGCCAACGTCTCGAGGAAGCCCTGCTCGGTCTTCGACCAGTTGGCCTTGTCGGCCTTGCTGTTGCCGGTGAGGAAGCCGGACTGATCGCCGCCGACGCGCTTCGCCTGGGCGATCTGGCGGGCGTTGGCGTAGTCGGCCGAGGCCAGGTACTGCATCACCTTCCAGACCTCCGGAGCATCGCGGAACGCACCGGCCTGGAGGCCGCCGACCAGCACCGGGTGGCCGCCGTCGGACGGGAAGTAGAACGTGCTCACCTGGTTGGGGCCTTCACCGAACTCGGTGCCCTTGGGGAAGCTGGCCCCGAAGAAGTTGGCCTGGCGGTGCATCATGCACTTGCCCTGGACGAGCGGCTCGGCGTTGTCCTGGAAGGCCGTGGCGGCGATCGAACCACCGACGGCGAACACGGCACCCTCCGTGGTCCACATGCCGTCGGGCCCGGCGACCTCGTTGAACGCCTTGACCACCGGCGCGTCGTTGAACGGCACCTCGTGCTTGACCCACTTGTTGTAGTAGTCGATGCCCTGCTCGCGCAGGATCAGCTCCTCGACCCAGTCGGTGAAGGGCCAGCCGGTCGCCGTGCCGGACTCGATGCCGACGCACAGCGGGACGTCGCCGTTGGCGATCATCTTGGTCATGAGCTCCTTGAACTCGGTCAGCGTCTTCGGCACCGTGTAGCCCTTCTCGGCCCACACGCTCGGCACGTACCAGACGAGCGACTTGAGGTCGGCCTTCAGCGGCACGCCGTACTGGGTGCCGGCGACCTGCGAGAACGCCATGTAGCTGTCGGCCCAACCCTCCTTGGCGGACGCGACGACGTCGTCGGGGACCTTCAAGAGGTCGCCGTCGGTGGCGAACTGGGCGAGCTTGCCCGGCTGCGGGAACAGCCCGATGTCGGGCGGGTTGCCGCCGAGCACCTGGGTGTTGATCTGCTGCTCGAAGTCGCGACGGCCGACGTAGGTGACGTCGATGCCGTTGGCCTTGCCGAACTCGCTCAAGGCGTCCTGCTCGGCGCCGGCCTCGTTCTCCGAGTCCTCGACCCCGAACACGGTGACCGAGCCGGCACTGCCGGGTCCCGGCGTCGGCGGCAGCGTCGTCGATGCGCCGGACGTCGTGGACGCGTCGGACGACGCCTCGGTGCTCTCGGTCGCCTCGGTGTCGCCACTGGCGGTCGTCTCGGACGACTCGGATGCCGTCGTGGTCGCCGCCGCGGCGGTGGTGGTGGCGGGCGCCTGCGTGGCGCTCGAGTCGTCGTCGTCGGACGTGCTGCACGCTGCAGCCAGCAGCACCAGCGCGACCGGCACGGCGGCCAGTCGGATCCAGTTCCTTCTCATCGTTCCCCCCTTCGCCGTCGCCGGGGTGGGCGACGGGCCGGGACGCGCCCGACGGATGTAAACGCTTGCAGGTCCGAACACCGAGGTCAAGGACCCGCACCACGAGGAAGGGTCGAACTTCGCACGACGAGCTCGAGGGGCCGCACCTCGTGGGCGGGGACGCCGGCCGCGCCGGCGTCGCGCCCGAGCCGGCGCAGCAGCATGTCGGCGGCCCGCGCGCCGTGGTCGACGACGTGCTGGCGCACCGTCGTCAGGCCCATCACCTGGGCGATCTCGTGATCGTCGACGCCCACGAGGGACACGTCGCCGGGGATCGTGAGCGCCAGCTCCCGTGCCGCGATCAGGGCCCCGAACGCCATCTCGTCGGACAGCGCGAAGATTGCCGTCGGCAACGGTCGCACGGCCAGCAGCGCCGCCGCCGCCCGGCGGCCGCCGTCGACCGTGAACTGCCCGGACGCGATGAGGTCGCCGTCGATCTCGTGCCCGAGCGCCCGCCGGGCCCCCGCGATGCGGTCGCCGGGTACGTCGAAGTTGACCGGATCCTCGGCCTGCCCGGCCAGGATGCCGATGCGGGTGTGGCCGAGCTCGACGAGGTGGGCCATCGCCATCCGTCCCACCTCGACGTTGTCGACGCTGACCGAGGCGAAGCGGGTCGTGCGCTGCCCGATCGTGACCACCCCGAGCCCCAACCGCTCGAGGGCGTCGATCTCGTCGGCATCCAGTGCCACCTCGACGAAGATCATCCCGTCGACCCGGCGGTCGAGACCGAACGTCGGCACCGCCGATCCACGGGCCGCCGGCGTCGGTGCCGTCATCACCAGCAGGTCGTAGCCGCCATCGGCACAGACCGCTTCGATGCCGGCGATCACGTTGGCGAAGTACCACGAGTTGATGAACGGCACGACGACGGCCACGCACCTGCTGCGCCCGGCGGCCAGCCTCGACGCGTGGGGATCCGGTCGGTACTCCAGCTCGCGAGCGGCGGCCTCGACGCGCACCCGCGTCGGCACGGCGACGTTCGGGAGGCCGCGCAACGCCCGGCTCACGGTGGCGACCGACACGCCCGCCGCGACGGCGACGTCCTGGATCGTCGGGCGCTCACCGCCGGCCGACCGCGACATCGCCGGTCGTCCTGGCGGCATCCGGCAACGGTACCGGGTGCGCCGCTGTCCCTTGGCGAACGGTCACCCGGGGTGGAGCGGACGGCCGAGCTCGGTCGGCCCGACGCCGACCGGCACGACGAGCACCAGCCGGTCGATGGCGCGCGCCGCCATCGCCCGCCGCTCGTCGCTGTCGGGGTCGACCAGATCCGGCGACCAGTACGCCCACGCCGTCCGCAGGAAGCCGGGGCGGTCTCCCCGCGCCGCAGCCGCCGCCGCGAGCAGCTCGTCGCGACGCTGGCCGTTCCACTCGACGTTGATGCCGTCGGCGCGCTCGCCGGCCAGCGTCGCGAGGGCCACCGAGTTGACGCCGAGCAGCACGACCGGGCGCGGCGACGGCAGTGGGAACGTCGCCAGCTCGGGCGGGCGGTCCGGGTCGTAGACCCGGTCGAGCACGTCGAGGACCCCGCCGAGGTGGGCGTGGCGATCGGCGAGCGTCGCCATGATCGGTTGTCCGACGGCCTGCATCTCGGCCGCCCACCGGCTCGTCGGCGAGGACCCGGCGCCGAGGCCGAGGTGCAGCGGACGGCCGCTGATCGCCACGATCGACGCCGCGGCGACGGCGAGCAGCCCCGGTGTGCGGTTGTTCACGTTGACGACGAGCGTGCCGAGGCCGATGGTCGTCGTCGACACGGCCAGCGCGCCGAGCAGGGCGAACGTCTCCAGCATGCCGTCGCCGCCGATCGAGTTGCCGGCGAGGTGGTCGTACGCCCACACCATCCCGTAGCCGGCGGACTCCGCGGCCAACGCCATGTCACGCAGCTCGGGCCAGCCGAACTGGGCCGGGTTGAGCTGCACGTCGACGCTGATCCCCACCATCGGAGTGTTTCCTGCGCCGCGCTCGCGCGCCAAGCACCCGGATGCAACGAGGCGCTCGGACGGGCGGCCTCAGATCTCGTCGGCGGCAGCGAGGTCGGCGGCGGCCGGGCCCTCGCCGCGGATCAGGGCGACGGTGGCCGGGTCGGCGTTGGCCCCCGCAGCGAGGTCGGCACCGATCGCCTCGTGGTCGTGGTACTCCCGGAAGCGCGTCGTGCGGGGCCCGACGATCGACGCCAGCACGCGACCCGACGTGCGCAGGCCGGACTGCAGCTTGCCGACGTCGTGCAGCAACGCGCCGGCCATCTCCTCGCGCGTCGCCTCCGGACGCCCGGCCTGGAACCGGCGGGCGATCTCGATCGAGTGGCGGCGGTCCTGCACCGGCATCCGCGACCACAGGTGGGCCTCGGCCGTCGACAGCCACGTCATCGCCCACGCCTCGTCCTCGGCGGACGGCGGCGTCTTCGACAGCGAGCCGACGTACCGCTTGGCGAGGTGCACCACGTTCATCGCGCCACCTTCGCGGGGGATGCGCCGCCCGGTACACCTCGAACAGGCGCTCCTGGCTGACCTTCGTGTACACCTGCGTCGTCGAGATCGAGGCGTGTCCGAGCAGCTCCTGCACGACGCGCAGGTCGGCCCCGTGGTCCAGCAGGTGGGTCGCGCACGAGTGGCGCAGCACGTGCGGCGAGAGCTCGGCGCCGATGCCGGCGCGGTCACCGTGACGACGCACGATCGCCCACGCCGCCTGCCGGGTCAAGCGACCGCCGCGCTGGTTGAGGAACACGGCCTCGGCGTCGTCGCGACGCCGCCACTGCGCCGGCGCCAGCAGCACCCGCCCTCGCGGTGAGAACCAGTCGTCGAGCGCCCGTCCGGCCGCCCGTCCGAACGGCACGATGCGCTCCTTGGCCCCCTTGCCGAACAGCCGCACCAGGCGGACGTCGAAGTCGATGTCGCCCATCGACAGCCCGCATGCCTCCGAGATCCGCGCCCCGGTCGCGTAGAGCAGCTCGAGCACGGCGCGATCGCGCAGGGCCACCGGGTCGTCGCCGACCACCGCGTCGAGCAGCGCCGCCACCTCCGGCTCGGAGAGCGGCTTGGGCAGCCCGGCCGGGACCCTCACCCCCTCGAGCTCGGCCGTCGGGTCGTCGGGGCGCTCGCCCTCGGTGACGAGGTAGCGGTGCAGCGTGCGGATCGCCGCCAACTGGCGGGCCACGCTCGACGCCGCCGCCTGCGTCCGGCGGACGGCGACGAGCTCGACGAGCGTCGGCGTCGTGACCGTCGTGATGTCCTCACCCTGCGTCGCCAGCCAGGCGCAGTAGGCGCGCAGGTCACGGCGGTAGGCGGCGATCGTGTTCGCCGACCGGCCCCGCTCGGTCACCAGCCACGACAGGAACTCCTCGACCTCGAGCGGCAGATCGGGCACGTCGGACAGGTCGGGGGCGGCGATCACGATGCCGTGCCTCCTCGTTCGCTCGCTCGAAGACTCGCTCGGCTCACACTGCCACCTCGTTCGCTCGCTCGAAGACTCGCTCGGCTCACACTGCGATGTCCCCCGCCCGCAGCCGTCGGTCGGTGAGCAGGATCCCGATCACCGACTTGGCGTCGACGATGCGGCGGTCGTCGACCATCGCCAGGGCGTCCTCGAACGGCAGGTGGACGAGCGTCGAGTGCTCCTCCTCCGGCCCGTGCAGCGCCTTGGGCACGGCCGTGCACCCGGTGGCCAGGTACACGGTGCACACCGAGTCGGTCATGCCTGGCGACGGGTAGAACTCGGTGAGCAGGTCGAGGCGCCCCGGCGCCAGCCCGGCCTCCTCCCCCAGCTCGCGCCGGGCCGTCTCCTCGGTCGGCTCGCCCGGGACGTCGCGCATCCCGGCCGGGATCTCGTAGATCACCGCTTCGTACGGCGGGCGCCACTGCCGCAGCAGCACCACCGATGGGTTGCCCTCGGCGTCGAACACCAGCGGCACCACCGCCGACGGCACCCGGCGAGCGCACGATGTCACGCACGAAGTGCTGGCCTTCGGGGCCCTCGAACTCGGCGACGACGACCTTCCAGACGTGGCCCTGGTGGACGTCGCGATCGCCGAGGCGCCGGAACCCGTCGCTCATGTCAGCGGGTCAGGCGTCGGCGGCCAGCGGCGTCGCCGGGACGTCGACACCGCCGCGCTCGGCGCGCAGCTTGAGGGCGGCGCCGATGAGATCGCGGAACAGCGGGTGCGGGCGGTCGGGGCGGCTCTTGAACTCGGGGTGGGCCTGGGTGCCGACCCAGAACGGGTGGTCACGCAGCTCGATGAACTCGACGAGGCGGCGGTCGGGCGATGCCCCGCTGCACACGAACCCGGCCGCCTCGAGGCGGGCCCGGTAGTTCGAGTTGAACTCGTAGCGGTGGCGGTGGCGCTCGCTGACGACCGGCTCGCCGTAGGCCTCGTGGACCTTGGTGCCCGGCTCGAGCACCGCGTAGTAGGCGCCGAGGCGCATCGTGCCGCCCTTGTCGGTGACGTCGCGCTGGTCGTGCATCAGGTCGATCACCGGGTGCTGCGTCGTCGGGTCGAACTCGGTCGAGTTGGCGTCGGCGAGCCCGAGCACGTTGCGGGCGAACTCGATCGTCATCGTCTGCAGGCCCAGGCACAGCCCGAGGCACGGCACGCCCTCCTCGCGGGCGAAGCGGGCGGCGGCGATCTTGCCCTCGATGCCGCGGGCGCCGAAGCCGCCGGGGATCACGATCCCGTCGAGCTCGGCGAGCCGGCCGGCGGCCAGCAGGCCCTCGACCTCCTCGGCCTGGATCCAGTCGACCTCGACCTTGGCGCCGTGGTGGAACCCGGCGTGCTTGAGGCTCTCGACGACCGACAGGTAGGCGTCGGGGAGCTGCACGTACTTGCCGATCAAGCCGATGCGCACCGGGATCGTGGCCGACTCGACGAGCGCCACGACCTCCTCCCACGGAGACAGGTCCATCGCCGCCGCGGTGTCCTCCATCCGCAGCACCTCGCAGACGACCTCGTCGAAGCCCTCGTCGTGGAGGATCAACGGCAGCTCGTAGATGTTGCGGGCGTCGGCGGCGTTGACGACGGCCCGGCTGTCGACGTCGCAGAGGTTGGAGATCTTGCCCTTGAGGTCCTCGCTCAGCGGCTCCTCGCTGCGGCACACGATGAGGTCGGGCTGGATGCCGCGGCTGCGCAGCTCGGTGACCGAGTGCTGGGTCGGCTTCGTCTTCTGCTCGCCCGACGGACCGATGAACGGCACCAGCGTGACGTGGACGTAGCAGACGTTGTCCCGGCCGGCCTCCTTGCGGAACTGGCGGATGGCCTCGAGGAACGGGAGGATCTCGATGTCGCCCACCGTGCCGCCGACCTCGGTGATCACGACGTCGACGTCGTCGGTGGCCACCCGCCGGATGCGCCGCTTGATCTCGTCGGTGATGTGCGGGATGACCTGCACCGTCTTGCCGAGGTAGTCGCCGCGGCGTTCGGCCGCCAGCACCGATTGGTAGATCGAACCGGTCGTGGCGTTCGATGCCCGGGCCAGCGGTTCGTCGATGAAGCGCTCGTAGTGGCCGAGGTCGAGGTCGGTCTCACCACCGTCGTCGGTGACGAACACCTCGCCGTGTTCGAACGGGTTCATCGTGCCCGGATCGACGTTGATGTACGGATCGAGCTTCTGGAGCGTCACGCGCAGGCCGCGCAGCTTCAGGAGGCGACCGAGCGACGATGCAGTCAGTCCCTTCCCGAGGGAGCTGGCCACCCCACCCGTCACGAAGATGTGCTTCGTCATGACGGGACATCATGATACCGCACCCCATGCGCGAGAGTCTGGGACCGTGGCGAAGATCGGGCCCTGGGTGTTCGAGCGCGACGGCAATGCCATCGCCTCCGTGCTGTTCGCCGTCGCCGGCGTGGTGGCCTACGGGATCATCCTCGGGCCGATCGCCATCGGCCTCGGGTTGATGGCCCGCCGCAACATCGCGTCGACCGGACGACCGGGCATCCGCCTCGCGTGGGCCGGGATCTTCATCGGCCTGGTGGCGTTCATCGTGCCCTGGTTCTACGTCCTCTGACGGCGCCGGCGGCCGGTCGCCGGCGCTGCCGTGGCGCCAGCCAGCAGCTCGACGGCGTGGCGCCGCGCCGCGTCGCCACCCTCCGTTCCGGACAGCATGCGGGCCAGCTCGGCGACGCGCTCGTCGCCATCGACGACCGCCGCGCCGCGCCGTCGTCACGTCCCCCGCCACCGACTTGACGACGGCCACCTGGGTGGTGGCGACGGCCGCGACCTGGGCGAGGTGGGTGACGACGAGGACCTGATGGCGCAGGGCGACCTCGGCGAGGGCGCGACCGACGGCCGTGGCGGCGGTGCCGCCGATGCCGGCGTCGACCTCGTCGAAGACCAGCGTGCGTGGCCCGTCGTCCTCGGCCGTGAGCACGAGCCGCAGGGCGAGCATCGAGCGGGCCAGCTCGCCGCCCGACGCCACCTTGGTGAGCGGGAGCGGGGGCGTGCCCGGGTTGGCGGCGAGCTGGAACTGGACGTGCTCGCCGGCGACATCCGCCGCGTCGAAGGCGACGCCGATGTCGGCGTGCGGGAGGGCCAGCTCGCGCAGGCGGGCCGTCACCGCGGCGGCCAGGTCCGGGGCCGCCTGACGACGCGCCGCGCCGACGGCGTGGGCCGCGGCCTGCTCGGCAACCATCGCCTGGGCCCGCTCGGCGTCGATCACCATGGCCCGGCGGTCGTGCTCCTCCAGGTCGGCCAGTCGAGCAGCCGCTTCGTCCCGGTACGCCAGCACCTCACCGACGTCGTCGCCGTACTTGCGGCACAGGTCGCGCAAGAGCTGGCGGCGCTGGCGCAGCGCGGCCAGCTGCTCGGGGTCCTCGTCGATCCCCTCGGCCGTGTCACGCAGGTCGGCGGCGACGTCGTCGAGCTCGGCGAGCATGGCGGCGAGGCGGTCGGTGACGGATCGGAACGGCGTGCGCCCGTCGAGCCTGGCCAGCGCCACCGACAGCCCGTCGCGCGCGCCGTGCCGTCGTCGGTCAGCGCGCCGTGCGCCACCGCCGCCGCTTCGCGATGGCCAACGGCGTCGGCCAGCACGTCCTCCCGTGCCGCCAGCGCCCCGTCTTCGTCCGGGTCGTCGAGCCCGGCGGCATCCAGCTCGGCGACCTGGAACCGCAGCAGGTCGATCTCCCGGGCCCGCTCGCGCGCCGCCCCACCGAGGGCGGCGAGCTCGGCGTCGACGACGGTGAGCTGGGCCCGTGCCTCACGCAGCGGCGCGGTGTCGATCGCACCGAAGGCGTCGAGCGCGGCACGCTGCGTGGGGCCGGCCAGCAGGCTCTGGTGCTCGTGCTGGCCGTGCAGGTCGACGAGGCCGGACGCCGCATCGGCCAGGGCGCCGACCGTCGAGGGCCGGCCATCGATGTAGGCCCGTGACCTCCCGTCGGCCGGCACGACGCGTGACAGGACCAGCTCGTCGTCGCCCACCACGAAGCGACCGTCGACCCGGGCCTCGCGGGCGCCGGGCCGCACGATGGTGGCGTCGGCGCGGCCGCCGACCAGCAGCTCGAGCGCCTCGACGAGCATCGTCTTGCCGGCACCGGTCTCCCCGGTCACGGCGGTCATCCCTGGACCGACGGCGAGGTCGAGGCGCTCGATGACACCGAGGTTCTCGATGTGCAGCTCGGTCAGCATGGCTCAGCGGTCGGCGAGGCCGAACTTGCTCTTGAGGATGTGGTGGAAGTGGTGCGCCGACAGGCGGACGAAGCTGGCCGTCTCGGTGGCCGGCTGGCACGTCACCACGTCGCCGTCGGCGAGGGTGGCGACGATCTGGCCGTCGACGGCGAGCTCGGCCGTGCGGAACCCGGCGACCGAGATCTCGACGGCCTCGCTCGGGTCGAGCACCAGCGTGCGGTCGAAGAGCATGTGCGGCGACACCGGGGTGAGCAGCATCGCCCGCAGGTTGGGTGAGACCACGGGACCGCGCGCCGACAACGAGTAGGCCGTCGACCCGGTGGGCGTGGCGACGATCAGTCCGTCGGCGGCATAGCTCGTGAACACCTCGTGGTCGATGCTGGCGAGCAGGCGGACGGTGTGGCCCGACTCGTGCTTCTGGACGACGGCCTCGTTGAGCGCCCGCCACGTGCCGCCGAACGCGCCGGTGGCGGCGACCTGGAGCATCATCCGCTGGTCGAGCTGCCACGCCCCGGCGGCAGGGCCAGCGATGAACCGCTCGAGCGCCGACTCGAGGTCGGGCGGCTCGATCTCGGTGAGGTAGCCGAGCACGCCGACGTTGACGCCGAGGAGCGGCACCGGCGCCCCGTCGAGGAGCCGCACGGCGCGCAGCATCGTGCCGTCGCCCCCGAGGCACACCACGAGGTCGGCGCCGTCGATCGGCCGCTCGCTGACGAGGTCCTGCAGACGCAGCGCGGGTGCGTCGTCGGGCACCACCCACGCCTCGTGGCCGCGCTCGACCAGCCAGCGCACGGCGCCGGCGGCGAGGGCGCCGGCGACCTCCCGCTCGTGATGAGCGACGACTGCGACCGCTGTCATGGATCCGTACCTAGCACGGGGGTGTCGCAGTCACGGCGTGGACGAGCAGCTCGCGGTTGCCCTCCCCGCCCTTGAGCGGCGAGTCCATCCACGCCACCACCTGGCATCCGGCGGCTCCGAGGGCGACCGCGACCTCGCCTTGCACGCGGGCGTGGATGGCCGGATCGGTGATCACGCCCCGGCCCCGCGCCACCTCGGTTCGGCCGGCCTCGAACTGCGGCTTGACGAGCAGCACCATCGAGGATCCAGGCTGGCACAGCGACACGAGCGCGGGGATGACCACCGTCGAGGGAGATGAACGAGACGTCGACGACGACGACGTCCACCAGCCCACCGATGGTGTCCGGCGTGGTGTCGCGGATGTTGGTGCGCTCGAGCACGACCACGCGAGGGTCGTCGCGGATGCGCGGGTGCAACTGGCCGTGGCCGACGTCGAGCGCGACGACCCGTCGGGCGCCCCGCTGCAACAGGCAGTCGGTGAACCCGCCGGTCGACGCGCCGACGTCGAGGGCGAGGAGCCCACCGACGTCGATCGCGAACGTGCCGAGCGCGGCATCGAGCTTCTCGCCGCCCCGGCCGACGAAGCGCGGCGGCGGTCCTTCGACCACCACGGCATCACCGGCCGCGACGAGCCGCGACGGTTTGTCGGCGTGGGCCCCGTTCACGAGCACCCGCCCGGCGGCCACGGTGGCCTGGGCATCGGTGCGGCTGGTTGCGAGTCCCCGTCGGACGAGCTCGGCGTCGAGGCGCCGACGGGGAGCCATGCCGATCAGCCGGGTCGCGTCGTGGCGACCTTGCGCACGCCGGAGCTGCCGACCGCCTTCTTGGCCGGCGCCCGCTTCGCCGGCGCCCGCTTCGCCGGGGCCTTCTTCGCGACCGCCTTCTTGGCCGGCGCCCGCTTCGCCGGGGCCTTCTTCGCGACCGCCTTCTTGGCCGGCGCCCGCTTGGCCGGCGCCCGCTTCGCCGGGGCCTTCTTCGCGACCGCCTTCTTGGCCGGCGCCTTCTTGGCCGGCGGCGACCCGGCAGCCGGGTTGGCCCGCGAGACGAGCGACTCCAGCTGGCCCTCGAGCTCATCGACCCGACTGGCCAGCCGCCCGAGCTGCTTGGTGACCTCGTGCTGCACGGCCTCGGCGAAGGACCGACCGCGGTCGAGCATCGCCTGCACCGCCGCCTCGGTCTCCGACCGTCGGATGGCGCCACCCTTGACGAGCTTCTTCACCGTGCCTTCGGCCTGCTGGCGGGTCATCTCGCCGAACTGGGCGCTCGCCTCGAGCAGCTTCTGCAGGGAGTTCTTGGCCATCGGGCGATGCTAACCGGGCTCGTGATGGGGCCGGAGTGCATCGACGACGCGCGCCAGGTCGGGCGCGTCGAGGGCCACCGGGACGCCGACCGCGTCGCCGGGATGCGTCACGCCTGAGCGGACGAGGGCGAACGGGCTGCCGAGCGTCACCGCGAACTGGCCGTCGGTGCTGCCGCGATCACCGACGACGAGGAAGCGATCGGCCGCCAGGTCGCCGACCATCGTCCGCACCGCATCGGCCATCGGGACGTACGGCTTGCCGGCGACCACCGGTTGGCGCCCGGACGCAGTGGCGATGCCGGCCAGGATCGCCCCGCCGCCCGGGATCGGGCCGTCCGGCGTCGGATACGTCGAGTCGTCGTTGGTGGCGACGAGTCGTGCCCCGCCGAGCACGGCCGTCGTGGCGATGCGCATCCGCTCGTAGTCGAAGTTGCGGTGGAAGCCGACCATCACGACGTCGACGTCGACGCCGGACTCGTCGTCGCCCGGCACGGGGGTCGCCCCACGGGCCGTCACGGCCTCCGTGATCCCCGCGCCGCCTGCCACGAGCACCCGCTGGCCCGACGTCACGAAGGCGGCGGCCGCCATCGCCGATGTCAGCACGTCGCCGGTGGCCGGGATGCCGACGGCGGCCAACGCGGCCTCCTGATCGGCCACGACCGCCGAGGAGTTGTTGGTGACGAACACGACCCGTCGACCGCTGGCGCGCAGCCGGGCGATCGCATCCACCGAGCCGGGGATCGCCGTGCGGGCCAGCCACACGACGCCATCGAGGTCGCACAGGATGACGGCCGGATCGAGCGGGGTGTCCACGAGCACGGCACCGTACTGCCACGGCCAGAATGGCGCCGTGCCTCGCTTCGAGCCGTTCCGCGCCCTCCGCTACGCCCCATCCGTCGACCTCGACGCCGTCATCGCCCCGCCGTATGACGTGCTGTCGGACGCCGACGTCGACGCGCTCGAGGCCCGCGACGCCCGCAACATCGTCCACGTCGACGTCCCTCGCGGCGGCGCGGACCGCTACGCGCTGGCCGGCGAGCTGCTGCGGTCGTGGATCGCCGACGCCACGATGGTCCGCGACGACGAGCCGACGTTCACGCTCTACCGCATGCGATTCACCGACGCCGCCGGCACCGAGCGCGATCTCGTCGGCGTGCTCGGCGGCTTGGAGGTCGTCGACGAGGGTGCCGGCGGCGTCCTGCCCCACGAGCGCACGACGCCCAAGGCGTCCACCGACCGCCTCGACCTGACCCGGGCGACCGACGCCAACCTCTCGCCCGTCTGGGGCCTGTCGCTGGCCGCCGGCCTCACCGCCCTGTTGGTGGAGCCGGGCGAGCCGGTCGGGGCGGTGACGGTCGACGGGGTCGAGCACGTCGTCGAGCGGGTCGTCGATCCGGCGCGGGTCGCCGCCATCCGCGAGCACCTCGGGCGTGACGACGTGCTCATCGCCGACGGCCACCACCGCTACGGCGTCGCCCGGATCTTCCGCGACGAGGTGCGGGCGGCCACCGGACGGACCGACTCCCCCGCCGAGGAGACGCTGGCGTTCGTCGGCGAGCTCGTCGCCGAGCAGCTCAGCATCGAGGCCATCCACCGGCTCTACACGGGGATCTCGTTCGCCGACCTGCGGGCCGCCCTCGCCGCCTGCTTCGACCTCTCGTCGTCCGCGGAGCGCCCGACGGCGGCGACGCTCGCCACGATGGTCGCCGAGGGCCGGCTGGTGTTGATCGGTCCGGACGGCACCGAGTGGATGACGCCGAAGCCCGGCGCGTTCGACGGCGTCCGCGCCCTCGACGGCGCGTGGCTCGAGCACGCCCTCGCCGCGACCACCGCCGACGTCACCTACCAGCACGGCATCGAGGAGGTCCTCGCCGCCGTGGAGTCCGGGGAGGCCGTCGCCGCCGTGCTGATCCGGCCGGTCAGCATCGCCGAGATCGAGCGCACCGCCCGCGAGGGCGTCCTGATGCCCCCGAAGTCGACGTTCTTCACGCCGAAGCTCCGCACCGGCTTCGTCATCCGCGAGCTGTAACCCCGTTCTGTGTCACCGCATACGTCCTCGGGGACTTGTGCGGTGACACAGAACGTTGGGCGGCGGCCAGGGCCAGGACCGTCGTCGGGATCGCCGTCGGGCTCGACGCCACGAGGGCCAGCAGGGACGCGAGGTGGCGGCGGTCGGCGGCGTCCATCACGGCGTGGTGGAGCATCACGCCGACGGTCCCGCCGGCGAGCACGTCGGCGGCGATCGCGCGACCGAGGTCATCGAGCGTCGCGTGACGGTCGCTCGACCAGTCGATCGAGACCGGGATCTCGGCGAGGCCGGGGCGGTCGAGGCGTCCGGCGCTGACGTCACGCGACAGCACGACGTGGCCGGCGGCGAGCACGGCCTCCGCGGTGTCTGCCGAACAGCGGTTCCAGGGCGGCGTGAAGACGGGCTCGATCGGGGCACCCATCCGGTCCTCGAGCAGCTCCCGTCCCGCTCGGATGTCGGCGGACTGGCGGGCGCGGCCCCGCGAGAGCCCGAACTCGCACTTCCGGCCGACGAGCTCATGGTTCGTGTGCGCCAACCCGTGTTGGTGCACGTGCACCAACCCACCCACGACGCGCGCCGCCAACCGACGGGCGCACCCGCCCGTCACGGCCGCCGGGATCGCAGCCACGTCGACCGCCACCCCGGCGCCCTCGAACACGTCGAGCAACGCCCACAGCGCGTCGTCGGCCCAGCCGGCGTCGTCGTCGCGGAACCACCACCGCACCGGACCGGTGGTCGCGTCCAGCGCCGCCCGCACCGGGTCCAGCCATCCACCGCTCATGACGACGGCCGCCCGCCGCCGCGCCGCGACGAGCGCGGCCACGATCTCGGTCGAGCGCTCCCGACCACCGAGGTCGAGGCCGACGGCCGGAGGGGGCGCGGCGAGCGCCGCGACGACCTCGGCGACGAGGCGAGCCGGGGTCAGCTCAGCGGCGGCCACGACGCGCAGCACGCCGAGCTCGGCCATCCGCGCTGCCCGTCGCGTCTGCTCGTCCTCCCCGCTGTCGGCGTACGGCACGACGACCGCCGGTCGTCCGGCGCGCACGATGTCGAGCGTGGTGTTGTAGCCGGCCTGGCTGAGCGACGCTGCTGACGAGGCGACCTCGCCGCACAGGTCGTCGACGCGATCGACGACCTCCAGCAGTGGGCCCCGGCGGGACTGCAGGTGGCGGCGGGCGGCGTCGGGGAGGAACGGCCCGGCGACGAGCGTCGTCGTGAGGCCGGTGCGGGCGTGCAGCGCCGGCGCCGCGTCGGCCGCCACGGACAGCAGCCCCTCGCCGACCATCCCGCCACCCGCCGAGACGAGCAGCCGCCGGCGGCTGCGTCGTCGCGCCGATCGACGGGGCGGCACGACGAAGCCGGTGTGGTGGACCGGGATCGCCAGCGGCGTCGTCGGCCGGAAGGACTCCTCGAAACGCGCGAAGGCCGGATCGCTGTGCACGAGCACGCCGTCGAGGTGCTCGTTGGCGAGGAGCGCGGCCCGCTCGTCGTGGCGGCCGCCATCGTCGCGGCCGACGAGGATGTCGCGGACGCTCGACAGCACGAGTGGACGACACGGCGCGCCGGCTCGCGGCATCGAGCAGCGGCCGCAGCTCGAACTCGAACTTGCGCCTCCCGAAGGGGTACAGCTCGACGACCACGACGGCCGGCTCGAGGCGGTGGAACGTCTCCAGCACGAGCCGGGCGCGCGCCCGCTGCACGACCTCGACCGAACGTCCGGGTGAGTGGCTGACGAGGCGGTGCTGGGCGTCGTGGCCGAGCGACGGGAGGTCGACGAGCGCGACGCCGCGCGGCACGACGGTGCCGGCCGGCAGGCGACCGCCGTTGAGCAGCGTCACGTCGAACTCGGCTGCCAGGCCGCCCGCCAGCGCCAGCGAACGGACGAGGTGGCCGAGCCCGAGCGAGTGCTGGCAGTGGAACAGCAGCCCGGGCCTCATGGCGCGACCTCGACGGCGGCGCGCAGGACGGCCGGGAGCTGCACCAACACGTCGCGACGTACACGGTTGACCCCCCGGAGGGATTGCTCGGCCAGCAGCGCAGCCGCGGTGTGCCAGCGCAGCGCATGCTCGTCGGGCTGCGGCCGGACGGCGTCGTAGCCGGCCAGGAACGCAGTGGCCATGGCGGCCTCCTCGTCTCTGGTGTGGCGGCCGACGACCGTCGCCAGCCGCAGTCGGGCCAGGTAGCTGCCGATGTCGGCGGCCGCGGGGCCGGTGCCCGCCTGGTCGAGGTCGATGAGCGCGACGTCGGCCCCGTCGACCAGCAGGTTCTTCGGATGGCAGTCGCCGTGGAGCAGCACGGGCGGGCCGCCGGGCCGGCGGGCGTCGAGGCGACGATGCAGCTCGCGCAACGTGCCCACGACGTCGGGACGGGCCGCCCCGATGGCCGCGACCGCACCATTCAGGCGCCGTGCACGGAGGCGCTCGAACGGCGGCGTCCCCGCCGGCGGGGCGAGCTCGTGGAGCCGGGCGATGGCCGCTCCGAGCCGCGCCGCCGTGGCCGGATCGCCCGGGCTGTGCCGGCCGGGCATGGCCGTCAGCACCAGCACGTCGTCGCGCCAGCCGAGCGGCGCCGGCGCGGTGGCGCGAGCCGCGACGTGCGCGTAGCGCCGGGCGAGCGCGCCGACGTCGACGCTGCCGGGCGCGTAGAGCTTCAGGTACCCACTCGTCGTGCCGTCGCCGGCGATCAGCCGCGCCGTGAGCGAGCGCTCGGGCGCGTACTCGGCGACCTCGCTGCGCGCCCAGGACCGGCCCCCGACCAGCTGGCGCATCGCGGCGGTCGGCTCGATGACATCGGCGATGCACCGGAGGCGTCGATCATCGGGGAACCGCCACCACCGCAAGCGTCCGTCGGCCGTGGCCCGCACCGTGTGCAGCTGCTCGTGGCAGCGGTAGAGCACGCGGAGGCTCTCGCCGACGCGGTACTTGATGCGCACGACCTCGACCCCTGGCGCCGCCGGCAGCAGCAGCTCGTCACGGGTCGGCAGAGCCGGATCGGGCGCCAGCACCCCGTCGAGGGTGGCGCTCACGATGCGGCCTCGATGCGGGTGACGACGTCGGCATCGCGGGCCCTGACCCGCAGCACGACGACCGGCGCCGCGTGCTTGACGCCGTACGCCGGCGAGATCCATCCGTCCTCGACCTGCAGCTCGCCGCAGCGGCGCGGGATGGTGACCCGCACCCCGCGCGCCCGCACGACGTGGTCGTCGCCGTGCTGGCCCAGCTCGACGGTGCCGTTCGCCTCGGGCGCCAGGTGCCATCGCACCTCGTAGTCGTGGCAACGGTCGGCGCGCAGGCGGTCGTGGACGACCCAGTGGTCGCCGCCGACGAGCGCCAGCGCCCGCGTGTGGACGGCGTCGTGGCGGCGGCTGACCGCGCGCCCGACGACCATGTCGACGCCGCCCTCGGCGAGATGGTGGACGAAGCGCGCCGTGGGCAGCGGGCCCTTCGGCTTGCCCGGGCGGTAGGCGACCTGGTCGAGGCCGTCGACCACCACCGTGTTGTGGGCCGCCGTCCCCTTGAACCAGTGACGCCAGCCGTCGTCGCCGTCGGCGTACGTGTAGCGGCCGGCGTCGAGCACCACGGCGTGGCCATCGGCCCACAGCTCGACGGCCAGCTGGTCGTAGTGCCCATGGCCGCCGTCGCCGAGCGGCCCGCAGTCGAGCACGCCCCACCGCTCGTCGGCGTAGGCGCGGGCCCCGTCGCCCCACCCGCTGCGCAGCGTGCAGTACCCGCCGGTCTCGAAGATCCCGACGCGCTCGAGCGGCGCCACTCCAGCCGTGCCGGAGCTCGCCGCCCAGCGCAGATCCGGGCGGTCGAGGACGTCGGCGGCCTGGGCGAGCACGGTCCGGTGGTCGTCGACGTCGCCGTCCGACAGCGCCGGCGTCATCCCATCCGGTCGTTGCAGGTGCAACGCAAAGTCGCACGCCCGGTCCAGCGCGGCGAGGAGGTCCGGCGGCACGGCGAGGCCGGCGCCCCGCGCGTTGGCCACCGCGCCGACGAGCGAGCGCACGACGAGCAGGTGGTAGTCGCTGGCGCGCTCTCGCTGCACGCCGTCGGGCAAGAGGTCGGTGCGCGCGTTGGCCGCCAGGTCGTCGAGGGCCCGACGGGCCAGGGAGCCGTCGTCGAAGGCCACCCCGACCAGCAGCAGGGCGTAGAGCTCGAGGGTGCGGTGGTTGCGCTCCGGCGTGAGGTTGCGGGCGAGGTGCGCGGCGTCGGCCTGCAGCCGCGCGGCCAGCAGCTCGTCGACCGCCGTCGGCGCCCGGGCGTCACGGAACCGCTGCCACGCGTACAGCCAGTGCTGCATGCGGCGAGCCGCGACCTCGGGGCGCTCGAAGCCGACCGGCACCTGATCGGCGTACGACCGCACGAGTCGCTCCCACGCTGCGAGGTAGGTCCCGTCGCCCGTGACCGCGAAGGCATGGGCCAGATCGAGTCCCTCGGCCGCCTTGACCCACTCGATGCGCCACTCGACGTCGTGGGCGAGTCCCCCGGTGATCCAGTCGGGCTCGGCACCGAGGTCGAGGGTGATGCCGAGGTGGGTGAAGCGGCCGGCGACGGCGGCGTCGGCCACGGCGAGGTCGCGGCCGGCCTCGTCGACGACGCACACCACCGGACGCACCGGCCGCACGTCCACCGTGCTCATGCCGGCACCTGCAGCAGGGTGGCCAGCTGGACGGCGAGGGCGTCGCCGTCGAAGCGGTCGGCGACCGTGCGCCTCCCGGCGGCGGCGAGGCGCCGGCGCAGGTCGTCGTCGACGGCGAGCCGGTGCAGGGCGGCGGCCAGTGCGGCCGGATCCTCGGGGGCGACGAGCAACCCGTCCACACCGTCGCTGACCAGCTCGGGGATCCCCGACACGTTGGTCGAGACGACCGCCACCCCGGCGGCCATCGCTTCGACGAGCACGTTCGGGATGCCGTCGCGATCGCCGTCGGCGGCGACCCGGCAGGCGAGGGCGAACACGCTGGAACCGGAGACGAGCTCGAGCAGGCCGGGCTGGTCGAGCGGGCCGAGCCGACGGGCGACCGCGGCCAGCCCGCGGGCGTCGATCAGCGCGTCGACGTCGGCGGCGGCCGGGCCGTCCTCGCCGGCCAGCACCAGCTCGGCGTCGACGCCGCCGTCGCGGAGCAGGGCGACGGCATCGACGAGGACGTCGAAGCCCTTCTTGTCGACCATCCGACCGACGCTGACGATGCGGAACCGCGACGGTGCGGGCACGCTCGGCTCAGCGGCGAGCAGCCGGGCGAAGTCCGGGTTCAGCCCGTGGTACACGAGGTGCACCGGGGTGGCCGTGCGGAGCGATCGCAGGTGGTCGACGTTGGCGCCGGTGCACGTGACGGCGAACGCCGCCGCCCGCAGCTTGCGGGCCAGCAAGCCCCTCGGGTTGAGCGACGGGCGGTAGAGGTCCTTGGCGTGCCCGGTGAACGAGAACGAACGGCCGGTCAGGCGAGCCGCCCACCACGTCACCGTCGTCGAGCCGTGGGCGAAGTGGGCGTGGAGGTGGGCGACGTCGCCGAGCGCGTCGATGCGGTCGGCGACGGCGACTGCCTGCAGCAGCTCCTTGAGGTACACCTTGCGCGGTCGCCACCCGTCCCGGGCGCGGACCGCCTGGGCGCCGGCACTGGCCACCACCGTGGCCAGCCGCAGCGGGTGGCGAGCCGCGACCCGGCGCAGGGCCGGCAGGTACCGACCGAGGTTCGCTCGCAGCCAGGCCCGAGCCGTTGTCGCGGACAACGATGTCATCGTGGGCAGGTGCCACGGCACGGCACGCACTGCATCCACCACCGCGTGTCGAGCGACCTCGTCGGACGGCGTCAGCACGATCAGGTGGAGACGCACACCGAGCTGCTCGAGCCGCCAGATCTCGCTGGCGATGAACAGCTCGCTGCGCCGCGGGTACCCCTTGAGGACGTAGGCGACGGCCCGCTCAGACATCGTCGGCTCCGTAGGCGCGGCCGATGGCGTCGACGAAGCGACGACCGCAGGCGGCGAGGTCGTGGTCGGCGACGGCCGCCAGCCGGGCGCGGCGGGCGAGGCGCCGGCGTAGCGATCGGTCGGCGTGGAGGCGGTCGAGGGCCGCAGCCAACGACGCCGGGTCGTCCGGCGGGACGAGCAGACCCGTCGCGTCGTGGACCACCGCGGTGCCGATGGCGGCGACGTCACTGGCGACGATCGGGCGACCACTCGCCATCGCCTCGAGGACGACGTTGGGCAGGCCGTCGCGGTCGTTGCGTCCGTCGACCCGCGACGGGACCACGACGACGTCGGCGCGGTGGTAGGCGCGCGGCAGCTCGGCGTGGGTCAGCGGACCGACGAAGCGGACCCGGTCGGCGATGCCGAGCCGGTCGACCAGGTCGTCGAGACGGGCCCGTTCCGGACCGTCCCCGATCACGTCGAGGTGCCATGGCGCGGCGCAGCGGGCGAGGGCGGCGAGCAGCACGTCGAAGCCCTTCTTCTCGACCAGGCGGCCGACGGCGAGCAGACGATCGGGATCGATCGGCTCGCGGCACGGCGGGTGGAAGCGAGCGGTGTCGACGCCGTGACCGATGAGCGCCGGGGCCACACCGAGGGCGCCGAGCGAGGCAGCGACGTCCGCGTTGCACGCCACGACGGTGGCCGCACCGCGGCCAGCGCGCCGCCAGCTCGACCGGGTCGACCTTGCGGACGTCGAGGGCATGGGCGCTGAACCCGTAGGGCACGCCGAGGTGGCCCGCCGTCGCCGCCGCGACCTCGGCCGGCTGGTGGGCGAAGTACCCGTGCACGCCCGTCACCTGCCGTCCGGCCAGCGCCCGCGCTGCGGCCTGGGCCTGCTCGGTCACGCTGCCCGCCGGCAGCATCGTCACGTCGATCCCGTCGATGCCCGGCTGGCAGAGGCGGTCGTCGCCCGGCTTGGTGGCGAACACCGCCACCAGCACCCCGGCATCGCGCAGCGCCTCCAGGTCGTGCAGGGCGAACGTCTCCGACAGCCGCGGCCAGCCCGACACCACGACAGCGATGCGGGCCCGGTGCTCAGAGGTGCTCGACGACATCGCCGCTCCAGCGGTGGCGGGTGTCCAGGACGTAGCGGGCGTTGGCGAGGACGAGATCGCCGTCGAACGCGTCGTGATCGGTCAGCAGGACGACCGCATCGGCCGCCGCCACCTCGTCAGCGTCGATGGTGACCCGGCGGGCGGCGACCGTCGTCGTGACGTCCTCCACGACGTGAGGATCAGCCACCGCGACATCGGCGCCGCGCGCGGCCAACAGCTCGACGACGGCGATCGAGGGCGACTCGCGTGCGTCGCTGGCGTTGCGCTTGTACGCCAGGCCGAGCACGAGGACGTGGGCGTCGGCGAGGCCCACGCCGCGTCGTTGCAGGGCGTGCTCCAGGCGGGCGACCACGTAGCTCGGCATGTGGTCGTTGATGTCGTTGGCCAGCTCGACGAACCGGAACGGACGGCCGAGGCGCTGCTCGACGGCCCATGACAAGTAGCTCGGATCGATCGGGAGGCAATGGCCACCGACGCCGGGCCCGGGCGTGAAGCGCATGAACCCGAACGGCTTGGTGGCCGCCGCGTCGAGCGTCTCCCACACGTCGATGCCGAGGTCGCGCGCGAACATCGCCAGCTCGTTGACGAGCGCCACGTTGACGTGGCGGAACGTGTTCTCGACGAGCTTCGACAGCTCGGCGACACGGGTCGAGCCGACCCGCACCGTCGTCGCCACGAGGGTGGCGTAGAAGGCGTCGACGCGATCGAGGCACGACGGCGTGATGCCGGCCACGATCTTGGGGGTCGTCGTCAGCGTGTGGGTGCGGTTGCCCGGATCGATGCGCTCGGGGCTGTACCCGACGGCGATGTCGCGCCCGACCGTCAACCCGGACCGCCGCTCGAGGATCGGCACGAACAGCTCGTCGGTGGTGCCCGGGTACGTCGTCGACTCCAGGACGACGAGCGCACCGGGTGTCACGAGCGGCCCGAGGGTCTCGGCGGCCTCCTCGATGTAGGAGAGATCGGGGCGCCCGGCGCGCATCGGCGTCGGGACGGTGACGACGGCGATGTCGAAGCCGGCGCCGTCGGCGGGATCGGTCGTGATGCGGTAGCGACCGGTCGCCAGCGCGGCGGCGACGACGGCGGGGGTGACGTCCTCGACGAACGAGTCACCGTCGCGGAGCCGCTTGACGCGACCTTCGTCGACGTCGAGCCCGACGACGTCGTAGCCGACCTCCACGGCGCGCATCGCCAGGGGCAGTCCGACGTAGCCCTGGCCGACGACGAGCAACCGGGTGGTCACGACGCCCGCCCGACGACGGCGAACGGGCCCGGGCGGACCTCGGCCCGGTGGCGCACCCACTCGAGCTCCGAGCGCAACCCGTCCACGAGCGCGACGCCGGGGGTCCACCCGAGCCGGCGGCGGGCCGCCGTGGTGTCGGCCCCGGTGCGACGTACGTCGCCGCGCTGCGACGGCCCGACGCGCACCGGCACCGGCGCGCCGGCGAGGTCACCGAGCAGGTCGATGACCTCGGCCATCGACGCCTCTTGGCCACCCCCGACGTTGAGCACCGGGCCGGGATCGGCCGCCGTCATCGCCCGCACGGTCGCGTCGGCGGCGTCGGCGACGTGGGTGAAGTCGCGGCGGTGGCGGGCGGCGCCGAACAGCTCGAACGGCGGACCTCCGACCGTCGCCTCGCAGAGCCGGCGGATCGCCATGTCCGGCCGCTGGCGGGGTCCGTAGACCGTGAAGTACCGCAGGGCGACGGTGTCGAGACCGAGGTCGCGGTACACGTCGGCGAGGTCCTCGCACGCCCGCTTGGTCACCGCGTAGGGCGAGCGGGGGCGCAGCGCGGCGTGCTCCGGGCACGGGTAGCTCGGAGCGTCGCCGTAGACCGACGACGACGACGCCAGCACGACCCGACCGACCCGGGCGTCGAGCGCCGCCTCCAGCAGGCGCTGGGTGGCGAACACGTTGTCGCGGTCGTAGCGGGCGAACCCGGCGCCGAAGCTCTCGCGCACGCCGGGCTGGGCCGCGAGGTGCACGACCACGTCGGCGTCGGCGAGCAGGGGACGCAGCGGCACCGTGGCGAGGTCGCCGACGACGAGCGAGAACCGGGGCTCGGCCCGCAGGCCGACGACGTTGTCCTCCTTCTCGTCGACGTCGTAGTAGGTGGTGAAGGCGTCGACGCCGCGGACGTCCCAACCGTCCGCCACGAGGCGCTCGCACACGTGCGACCCGATGAAGCCCGCACATCCCGTCACCACTGCTCGCACGTCGCCTCCTGTTGGCTTGCTGTTCGTCTGAATCGACCGTGCGCCTGAGCAGGGGTGACGGGCCATTGCACGTCGGTCGTAGCCCGATGGTCGTACGACCATCGGGCACGTGCGACGGGCCCGCGGGCCGTGCACACTGGAGTCGTGACCGCGTCCGACCCGCCGCCGCCGCCGCCCGACGGCACGCGCATCTGGCTCGCCGGCGGTTCCGACGGACGTCCGTCCTCCGGCGAGGCGGTGCCGATCCGCACGATCCTCGGCTCGCCGGCAACCGGCCGCGTCAACCGCCTCGTCGGCGTCGGGGCCCGCTGGGGGATCTGGGTGCTGGCCCTCACCGCCGTCGGCGCCGGGGGCTACGGCGTCTGGCACCTGCTGTACGGCGATCGGGTGAGCGGCGAGGTGTGGCTCGGCCGACCACCGGCCGCCCTGGCGACGACCACCACCACGTCGACCACCTCGACCACGACGACCACGACGCCACCCACCACGTCGACGACGCCGACGACCGTGGCGGTCGTCGGGCCCGAAGCCGCCGACGCGACGACTGCGGTGACCGCAGCTGCCAGTCCGTCGGGACGCGGTTCGGGGCCGGCCGTTGCCGATGACAACAGTGGTCCGTCAGCCAACGCCGGCCCGGGTTCGGCATCGTCCGGCTCGGGCGACACGGTGGCCACCGCGCCCAGCGTGACGTCCGGCGACGACCACGGCGGCCAGCGCGTCGTCAGCGACGACAACTCGGGCCCCGGCTCCGGCTCCTCGGGCTCCGGGTCGTCCGGCTCGGGGTCGTCCGGCTCGGGCTCGTCTGGGTCCGGGTCGTCCGGCTCCGGCCACGACGACTGAGGGGTCGTACGACCAACGTGCACTGGTCGTCGTCGGCGGCCGGCGCGACCGTCGAGACGATGGCGCGCTACGTGTTCTCCTCCCACGACGGCTTCGGCGTCGGCCACGTGCGCCGCAACGTCCTGATCGCCCGGGCCGTGCTGGCCGCTGATCCGACCGCCGAGGTCGTCGTCGTCACCGGGCTCACCGTGCGCCCCTCGTGGCTGGCCGATCGTCGGCTGCGCGTCGAGCAGGTGCCGGCGCTCGTGAAGGACGCCGACGGCGCCTACCGCAACGACGAGCTGCCGTTCTCCGAGGCGGTCGCCGTGCGCGCCCAACGCTTCGCGGCGGTCGTCGCCGGCCACCGGCCCGACGTGGTCGTCGTCGACCGCCACCCGTTCGGCATCGCCGGCGAGCTGCGACCCGGACTGGCCGCGGCCCGAGCGGCCGGCGCGGCCACCGTGCTCGGACTGCGCGACATCCTCGACGAGCCGTCCGTCGTCGCCGCCGAGCTGGCCGGTGACGGATGGCGCGACGTCACCGACCTCTACGACCAGGTCCTCGTCTACGGCGAGCGGGTGCTGTGCGACCACGTTGCCGAGTACGGGCTGCCGCTGACCCCCGAGTACTGCGGGTGGGTCGTCGAAGCCGGCGCCGCCGGGCGCCGTGAGCACGGGCTGCTCGTCGTGACGGCCGGCGGCTCGGGCGACGGCGAGGCGGTGTTCGCCCTCGGCCTCGACGTCTGCGCGGCGATGCCGGAGGTGCGCGCCGTGCTCGTCGCCGGGCCGTACGCGTCGTCGTCGATCGACGACGACGCGCTCGCCCGTCGGGGGCTGGCCGACCGCATCCGCCTCGTCCGTGACACGCCGGGCTGCGGGCCGCTCTTCGCCCGCGCCGATCGGGTCGTGCAGATGGCCGGCTACAACTCCACGTTCGAGTGCCTCGCCGCCGGCATCCGCCCGGTCCTCGTCCCGCGCCGCACGCCGCGCCGCGAGCAGGCCATCCGCGCCACCCGCCTCGCCGCCCTCGGGCTCGCCGACGTCGTGGACGAGCCGGCGTCGGCTGCCGAAGTGGCCTGGCTGCTGCGCCGACCGCGCGCCCTCGACCCGAGCGACCTCGTCGCAGCCGGGATCCGCCTCGACGGCGCCGCCCGCGTCGCCCGCCGGCTCGTCGCGCTCGCCGAACGGCGCACGGCGGCCGCGTGATGGTCGCTGCCCTGCGCCGCTGCTGGCCGTTCATCTGGCCGTACCGCCGGGCCCTCGGGCTCGGGACCCTGCTGTCGATCATCACCGTCGCCGTCGGCCTGGCCCAGCCCTGGCCGCTGCGCTGGATCGTCGACGACGTGCTCGACGCCGGCGGCGACGGCGCCCACCCGGCCAACGCCACGACGATCCTGGCCCTCGCCGTCGCCGCGCTCGTCGGGCTCGTGGTCGCCGGCGCCGTCGTCGACTACTTCGCGTCCGCGACTGCTCCAGGCGGCCGGCCTGCACATCGCCACCGCGCTGCGCATCGCCGTCCTCGACCGCCTGCAGCGGCTGTCGCTGCGCTACCACGGCCGCGCTCGCGTCGGGGACCTCGTGGCCCGGGTGACCAGCGACGTCGCCTACACCCAGGACATGTTCGTCGAGGTGCTGGCGACGCTGCTGCCGAGCCTGCTGCTCGTCGTCGGGATGTTCGTCGTCATGCTGGCCCTCGACCCGTGGTTCACCCTGCTCGCCCTGCTGGCCACGCCGCCGCTCGTGCTCGCCACCCACCGCTCGCGGTTGCGGTTGCGCCAGGCGTCGCGTGCGGTCCGCCGCGCCGACGGCATCATGGCGTCGTCGGCGACCGAGAGCCTGTCGTCGATCCAGCTGATCCAGGCCTTCACCCTCGAGGACGATCGCTCCCGCCGGTTCCAGGGCTTCGCCGCGGCGAGCCTCGACGCCGGGCTCGACGCCGTCCCGCATCGAGTCGCGGTTCGGGCCGCTCGTCGACGTGTCCGGCGTGGTCTCGACAGCCGTCGTGGTGTGGTTCGGGGCCCAACGTGTGCTCGACGGTGACCTCTCGCTCGGCGTGCTGCTGGTGTTCGTCAGCTACATCGGCTCGCTCTACAAGCCGATCAAGTCGCTCTCCAAGCTGGCCCAGACGATCAGCAAGGGCGCCGCCGCGGCGGAGCGGATCGGCGAGGTCCTCGACGCCCCGATCGACATCGTGGACCGCCCCGACGCCCGGCCGATCGACGTCCGCGGCGCCATCGAGCTGGCCAACGTCTCGTTCTCCTACGGGCGTGGGCCGGTGCTCGACGACCTCTCGCTGCGCGTCGAGCCCGGCGAGACCGTCGCCCTCGTCGGCCCGTCGGGAGCCGGCAAGACCACCATCGCCGCCCTCGTCCCCCGCCTGCTCGACGTCGACGCCGGTGCCGTGCTCGTCGACGGCGTCGACGTGCGCCAGCACGAGCTGCACCGCCTCCGGAGCCAGATCGCGATGGTGGCCCAGGACACCGTGCTGCTCGAGGGCACGCTGCGCGACAACCTCGTGTGCGGGCGGCCCGGGGTCAGCGACCGTGAGGTCACCCGGCGCCGCGCGACTGGCGCTCGTCGACGAGTTCGCCAGCCGCCTCCCCGACGGCTACGACACCCGGCTCGGCGAGGGCGGTCACGATCTCTCGGGCGGGCAACGCCAGCGGGTGTCGATCGCCCGGGCGATCCTGCGCGACGCCCCGATCGTCATCCTCGACGAGCCGACATCCGCCCTCGACGCGGCGTCGGAGGAGCTGCTCCTCGAAGCGCTCGACAACCTGCCGCACGGGCGCACCCGCCTCGTCATCGCCCACCGCCTGTCGACGATCCGCGACGCCGATCGGATCGTCGTCATCGAGCACGGCCGGGCCACCGAGTCCGGCACCCACGACGAGCTGGTGCTCGCCGGTGGCCTCTACGCCCGCCTGGCCGGCGGCGCGGCCCGCCGTCGCGGCCTCGCCCCGCCGATCGTCACAGCGCCTGGTCGGGCAGGTGCTCTCGTGCCCACAGGGCCGCCTGCACCCGGTCGCTGACGCCCAGGCGCTGGAACACGCTGGTCAGGTGGGCCTTGACGGTGCGCTCGCCGATGCCGAGGCGGCGGGCGATCTGCTTGTTGGCGAGGCCCTGCCCCACCAGCCGCAGCACCTCCTCCTCGCGCTTGGTCAGGTCGTCGGCGCGGCCCCGGCGGCGGCGCTGGTCGAGCAGCACCCGTCCGGCTCGCGGGTCGAGGGGCACGTCGCCCGCCGAGGAGGCCCGGATCGCCGCCAGCAGGTCGTCCGGATCGATGCTCTTGAGCAGGTAGCCCTGGGCGCCGGCGTCGAGGGCATCGGCGATCCGCTGCTCCTCGCCGAACGACGTCAGCACCACCACCCGCACATGGTCGTCGTGGGCCACGATCTGGCGGGTGGCCTCGACGCCGTCGGTGCCGGCCATCGACAGGTCCATCAGCACCACGTCGGGTGCCACCCGACCGGCCATGTCGATCGCCTCGGCCCCGTCGGCGGCCATCCCGACCAGCTCGAGGTCCTCGGTCGTGGCGAGCAGGCGCTCCAACCCCTGGCGCACGATCGCGTGGTCGTCGACCACCATCACCCTGATCATCGGACGGGGACCTCCAGTCGCAGCGTCGTGCCCCGCCCGGGCGTCGTGTCGAGCACCAACGATGCTCCCATCGTGGCCGCCAGCCCGGCGAGCCCCTTCAACCCGAGGTGGCCCTCGCGCTCGGGGACCGTCTCGCCCTCGATCCCCCGGCCGTCGTCGGCGACCTCCAGCACGGCCGGGCCACCGTCGCCGTTGACCGGCACGTCGACGCGCACGTCGACGTGGGTCGCCGCGGCATGGGCGACGGCGTTGCGCAGGCCCTCCTGCGCCGTCCGGTACAGCAGCCGGGTGGTGTCGCCGTCGAGCCCGGCCACCGGCCCGTCGACCACCAACGTCGTGGCGATGCCCCGCGACTCGACCTGCGCGGTCAGGTCGCTGAGCGCCGACTCGAGGCCCGAGTCGGTGAGGCTCGGCGGGTAGATCTCGACGAGCAGCGAGCGCAGCGCCCGCACGCCCTCGCGCACCTGCTCGCCGGCGCGGCGCAGCTCGGCCCCATCGGCACCCTTGGCCTCGGCCTCACGAGCCGCCGCGGCCAGCGAGAACCCGACACCGGCGAGGTCCTGCACGACACCGTCGTGGAGGTCGGTGGCGATGCGCCGGCGCTCGGCGTCGGTGGCCTCGATGGCCGAGCGCAGCAGGGCCTCCCGCTGGCGCTGCGTGCGCCGCAGGCGCCGGGCCAGCGACACGGCGGACGGGATCTGCAGCACGGTCACCAGGACGAGGGCGCCGAACATGACCGGGGCGAAGCGCTCCCACACCCGCCGACCGGCCTCGGCGACGCCGTTGTAGCGGAAGTAGGCCTCGAAGAGCAGGTCGGTGCCGCCCGGGGTGCGCACCGGCACGTAGACCTCGAGCAAGCGCGTCGCCGAGTCCTCGTAGCGGTTCTCGGGCTCGGCGAGATCGGTGATGCCGGCGGCCGACTGCCCGGTGTGGAGCGCGTCGAGCTCCTCGTCGTCGAGCTCGAAGCGATCGCCGATCAGGCGCGACTCGTCGGAGTACACGATCGTGCCGTCGACCCGCCACACCTTCACGCGCACCAGCGAGCCGCCGAGGACCTGCCCCCGCACGACGCTGTCGAGGCGCGCCGTCGCCACCGGATCGAGGTCGACGATGCCGTCCTGCAGCGCCGGTTCGACGGCGCTGCCGGCGATCAGGCGCCCGGTGCGATCGGCGTCGTCGATCGCCGCGGACGTGCCGACGCGCCGCGCCACGATGGCCGTGACGAGGGCCACGGCGACCAGCGTGATCGTCGCCATCGCCACGTACCGCAGCACGAGCCGCTTGATCGAGACGTGGTCGTCGAACGCTGCCGCCGGAGCCGTTGCGCGCGCACGATCTCCCACCGCCTGTGACGGTACCCGGCCCCACGCCTCCGAACCCCGCGGCCTCGGGGGTGAGCTCGCGGCCGTCAGCCGGGCGGAGCCATGGCCGCCTCCTCGGGCGCGGGAGCGGGAGCGGGGGCGGCGCGGCAGCGGCAGCAGCAGCGACGTCGGGCTGCAGCACGCGAGCGACGGCATCCAGGGCCCGGCGGACGTCGCGCCCGCGCCGCGCCGGCAGCACCTTGGTCGCGACGACCTCGGTGCGCGACTGCGTCGCACCGCCGGCGCGGAAGAAGCGCCGCCGCACGCTGCCCACCACGACGAGCTCGGACCCGGCGGTGAGCTCCTCGGCGGCCGGCGGCGGCTCGAACCAGGCGACCGGGACGGTCTGCGTGCCGGTGTCATCGCGGGTGGTGACGTCGAACTGCCCGAGCAGCTGACCCGACGGCAGCTCGCGCCACCGCAGCTCGGCGACGAGCGTGCCGCGCAGCACGACGACGTTGTGAACGGACATGGGAGACCCCTTCCTCGGAGCCGGCGAGCGCCGGCACGGTGCGGGGGATGTCGGTGTCGATGACGGTACCGGAAGGGTGCGCGGGTGAGCCGCGCCGGCGTCAGCCCTGGTCAGCCATGTCGTAGGCGCTCGGGTGGCGCGGCTCGTAGAGCATCATCTCGCCGGCGCCGGGCACGGCCAGCATCGCCGTCAGCCCGAAGCCGTCGTCGCGCACGTCACGCGTGATGTCCACGCCCTGGTCCCGCAGCGAAGCCACCGTCGCCTCGATGTCATCGCACATCAGCGAGATCTCGTGGTGCGGCCCGAGGTCGCCGCCCGTCGGGTGCACGCCCATCTCGCTCGGGCCGGTGCGGAAGATCAGCCAGCCGTGGCCGGCGTCGACGTGCGGCCAGCCCAGCACATCACGGAAGAACGCCCGGGCCCGCTCGGCGTCGTCGGCGTAGACGAGGGTGTGCACCGCGGTGATCATCCCGAGATCTTCGCGTGCGCGGCACACGTCTTCGTCCGGATCCTGATCGCATCCGCACCCCAAACCACGATCCGGACCACAACGAGACCCGCCGGGGCTCAGCCCTTCGGGAGCACCCGGATGCCCAGCGCCGTGAGCTGCGCCGGGTCGACGGGGAGCGGCGAGCCGGTCATCGGGTCGGCGCCCGACTGCGTCTTCGGGAAGGCGATGACCTCGCGGATGTTCTCCTCGCCGGCGAGGATGGCGGTCAGCCGGTCGATCCCGAAGGCGAAGCCGCCGTGCGGCGGGGCGCCGTACTCGAACGGGTTGAGGAAGAAGCCGAACTTGCGGTCGGCCTCCTCCTCGCTGATCCCGAGCACGCCGAAGACACGGCGCTGGATCGCCGTGTCGTGGATCCGGATCGACCCCGATCCCAGCTCCCAGCCGTTGAGCACGAGGTCATAGGCCTGCGAGCGCACGTTCATCGGATCCGACTCGAGGGACGCGAGGTCGTCGGCGTGCGGCATCGTGAACGGGTGGTGGGCCGGCTTCGGGCGGCCCTGCTCGTCGGTGCCGACGAACATCGGGAAGTCGACGACCCACACGTAGCGGTACGGCCCCTCGTGGACCGGCGGCCGCGCCAGGTCGTTGCGCAGCTGGCCGAGCACCTCGACCGTCGTCATCCACTCGTCGGCCACGACGAGCAGCAGGTCGCCCGCCACCGCCTCCAACCGAGCGGTCAGCGCGGCGGCTTCCGGCGCCGAGATGAACTTCGCCACCGGCGACTCGAACGACCCGTCGTCGGCGACCTTCAGCCAGACGAGGCCCTTGGCCCCGAGCGACTTGGCCCGGTCGGTGAGCTTGTCGAGCTGGTTGCGCCCGTACTCCCCCGCGGCGCCGGGCACCCGGATGCCCTTGATCGCCGCGGCGCCGGCGAACGCCTTGAACTCGGTCGACGCGAACACGTCGGTCAGCTCCACGAGCTCGAGTCCGAAGCGCAGATCGGGCTTGTCGACGCCGTAGCGGTCCATCGCCTCGTGCCACGTGATGCGCTCGATCTCCGGCGGGCCGCGTCCCGGTGACCGCCTCGGCGGCGGCGAGCACGGCTTCGCTGATCGCGGCGAGCACGTCGTCCTGCGAGACGAAGCTCATCTCGGCGTCGAGCTGCATGAACTCGTACTGCCGATCGGCGCGCAGGTCCTCGTCGCGCAGGCAGCGGGCGATCTGGTAGTAGCGATCGACGCCGGCCACCATCAGGAGCTGCTTGAACAGCTGCGGCGACTGCGGCAGGGCGTAGAACGAGCCCGGCTCCTTGCGCGACGGCACGAGGAACTCGCGCGCGCCCTCGGGCGTCGACGGCACGAGCATCGGCGTCTCGACCTCGACGAAGCCCTGGGCCTCCATCGCCCGTCGGATCGCCGAGTTGACGGCGCCCCGCACGCGCAGGTTCTTCTGCATCCGCTCGCGGCGCAGATCGAGGAAGCGGTACTGCAGGCGGAGGTTCTCGTCGACCTCGTCGGCGCGAGCGTCGATCGGGAACGGCGGCGGGGTGGCGGCGCGCAGCACCTCGACCGTGCAGTCACCGATCTCGACCTCACCGGTCGGCAGGTTCGGGTTGACGGTGCCATCCGGCCGCTCGCGCACGACGCCGGTGATCCGCACGACGTACTCGCTGCGCACGTCGATGGCGTTGTCGACGACGCACTGGATCACGCCGAGGTGATCGCGCACGTCGACGAACGCGAGGTGCTCGCCGTGCTCGCGACGACGCGCGACCCAGCCGCAGACGGTGACCGTCTCGCCGATCTGGGCCGGGCGCAGCTCGCCGCACAGGTGCGTGCGCATGGCGGTTGAGGACGTCGATGTCATGAGAGCAGTGCTTCCAGGTGGGTGAGGAGATCGGTGCGGGCGACGGCCGCCTGGCCGGCGCCCTCGTGGTCGCGCAGCGGCCGCACGACCGCGGTGCCGCTCGTGAGCTCGTCGTCGCCGACGATGACGGCGACGGCGGCCCCGCTGCGGTTGGCCGCCTTCATCTGGGCCTTCATCGAGCGCCCGTCGTAGGCGCGATCGGCGCTGATGCCGGCCTGGCGGAGCTGCTCGGTGATGACCAGCGCCTCGCGCCCACCCGTGGTGTCGACGACGAACACCGCGACCGGCGCGGCGGCGGCCGGGAACGCGCCTTCGTCGTCGCACGCCAGCAGCGTGCGGTCGACGCCGAAGGCGAACCCGACGCCCGGCGTGGCGGGGCCCCCGAGCGCTTCGACGAGGCCGTCGTAGCGACCGCCGCCGCCGATGGCGTTCTGGGCCGACCCGAGCGTCCCGCCGACGAACTCGAACGTCGTGCGCAGGTAGTAGTCGAGGCCCCGAACGAGCCGCGGCTCGACGACGTACGGGACGCCGAGGGCGTCGAGGCCGTCGCGGACCGCCGCGAAGTGCTCGCTGGCCTCCTTGCTCCAGAAGTCGGCGATCTGCGGGGCGGCGGCGATCAGCGGCGCGTCCTGGGGGCGCTTGGAGTCGAGGACGCGCAGGGCGTTGCGCTCGAGCGTGGCCCGGCTCTCGGCGCTGAGCTCGTCGATGCGGGCGGCGAAGTGGTCGCGCAGGGCGGCGACGTAGCGGTGCGCGGTCGGCCGGCTCGCCGAGCGAGTTCAACAACAGCGTCACCTGGCGCAACCCGAGGGCGGCGAAGAAGCGCCAACCGAGGGCGATGACCTCGGCGTCGAGGAACGGGTCGTCGGCGCCGAGGACCTCGATGCCGACCTGGTCGAACTGCCGGTAGCGGCCGCGCTGCGGCTTCTCGTAGCGGAAGTTGGGCCCGGCGTACCACGTCTTCCAGGGCGTCGTCGGGCGGTGCTCCACGAAGGCCCGGCACACGCTGGCCGTCTGCTCGGGGCGCAGGGCGACGTGGCGACCGCCGAGATCGGTGAACTCGTACATCTCCTTGGAGACGATGTCGGTGGCCTCGCCGACCCGCTTGAAGACCTCGACGTCCTCCAGCAGCGGCGGGATGATCTGCTCGTAGCCGGCAGCGCCGACGATGTCGCTGAAGATCTCGACGAAGCGGCGCCAGCGATCCGACTCGGGCGCCAGGATGTCGCGCATCCCGGGGCTGGTCTGGAACTCGGGCACGGCCGGCCAGGCTATCGGCGCACCGACCGGGCCTCCCTGGGGGATCAGGCGGAGGCGACGCCCGGCGTCTGGGTGTCGAGCCACGTGGCGAAGCCGGCGACTTGGCCGTCGTCGTCGCGCAAGGGACACGACAGGCAGTAGCGCTCCTCCCCGGCGGCGGGCGACATCTTGTACCAGAGGCAGCACGTGCCCTTGCGGGACGCCGTCACGGTGCCATGGCGGCACGGCACGGCGAGCGGCGTCGGCCGCGTGAAGCGCGGCGCGCCGGCGGCCACCACCTCGTCGACGAGCGCCATCGCCTCGTCGAACGCCGCGGCCGTCGAGCGCCGGCCCCGGAACGCACCGAACGCGGCACCAGCGGCGATCGCGTCGGCCGTCGCGCCCCACATGCCGCGCTGGCCGAACGGGGCCAGGGTGCGGATCGTCGCGAACATCGGCCCGAGCACGGCGACCGTCTCGGTCGCCAGCAACCGCCGCAGTCCGTCGACATCGGCGAGCACCTCCACGCCGACGTCGCCGGCGGCCGGATCGCCGGGGAGCACGCGCAAGGGCCGGGCGTCGACGGCGATGCCGTCGAACCAGCCTTGGTCGTGGCGATGGATCCACAGGCGATCGGGGTCCAGCGGCCAGGTTCGTCGTTCGGTCTGCAACGACGTCGCCACCCCGTGCACGAGGATCTCGGCGATCCACCCGGCCAGGAACGAACCGGCGACGTCGGGCGGGTGGCCGCCGTTGCCCAGCTGCTCGAACCACGTGCCGAGCAGGCTCGGGTCGGTGCTGATCGCGCCGACCGCCACCCAGTCGTCGGCGGGCGGCGGACCGGCCAGCACGGCGCAGTGCTCCTCTGCGGCGTCGAGGCGGGCGAGCGTGGCCGCGAGGGTCGGCGTCACGTCACGACCGGGTGGCGAGGTCGGCGAGGGCGGCGCGAACGTCATCGAGCACGACGCGGGCGGCGATGGCGCCGCCGTACTGCCAGTGGTTGCCGACCTCGACCACACCGCCGTGCTGCACGACCTGCAGGGTCGGCCACAGCGGGTTCGACTCGAAGTCGCGAGTCCCCTCCCGGACCTCGACGAACAGCAGGTCGCCGTCGACGAGGGCGAGGTTCTCGGGTGACAGCTCGATCGAGCCGTACTCGTCGATCGTCGCCGCAGCCTGCGCCGGCGGGGCCTGGAAGCCGAGCTCGGAGAGCAGGATCGTGCCCAGCACGCCGGACCCCTGAGCCGAGCTGAGGGCGTTGATGGCCACCAGATCGGACGTGCTCTTCATCTCGGTCACCGTCGTGGCGTCGATCAACGGGCCGTGATCGGCGCGCAGCGCAGCGAGCTCGGCCTCGGTCGCGGCGATGTACGTCTCGGCCACGTCGGCGCGATCGAGCACCGCGCCGTAGTTGCGCAACGTGGCGCGCCAGTCCTGGAACGATGCCGATCCGCCGTAGCGCACGCCCGGATCGCGCGTCTCGCTCGTCGGCACGATGAGCACAGGGGCGATCTGCCGCATCGCATCGAGGCCCGGGGCGCCGTCGATCTGGTCGAACGGGGCGATGATGCGATCCGGCTCGAGGGCGGCGACGGCCTCGAGGTTGGCCTCGAAGGCGAACCCCGGATCGACGAGGTCCGGGCGTTGCAACACGTCGGCGAGGTCGTGGTTCGCACCGAGGCAGGTTAGGGATGCCTTACGTCATGTGGCAAGTGGGCCACGTTCAGCCGTCGTCGCCCTTGCGCTCGGCGATCGGCGCCAGCGCGGCCCGCAGGAGGTCTGCGGCCGACTCGTCCATCTCGTCGTCGTCGACCCAGCCGTCGACGCGATCGAGCAGGTCGGCGGCCTGCTTGGCGTCGTTGCCGCGCCCGTCGATGCGGGCCAGCATCGAGACGACCTCGAGCGTGTGCACGCCGAACAACGTCGGGTCCTGGACCATGGCCGCCAGCACGTCGTCGACCGTCGCCTCGGCGACCGCGGTGGTGGTGGTCGCCGCCGCCGTCGTCGGCGCGGCCGTCGTCGGTGCGGTCGTCGGTGCCAGGGTCGGCGCGCCCGTCGTGGGTGGCGCGGTCGTGGGCGTAGCGGTCGTGGCCACGGTCGCGGCGCCGGCCACGCTCGTCGACGCACCAGCATCGGCGCCACCGCGGTTGCGGGTGGCCCACACGAGGGTCGTCACGCCGACGATCACGAGCGCCGCCGCGGCGACCCACCACCAGCTCTGACGCCGCGACTCCGGGCGCGTCGGTGCCACCGGCCCCACGGCGCCGACCGGGTAGGCGGTCGTCTGCGACGCCAGCGCAGCGCGCATCGCCGTGGCGCTCGGGAAGCGGCCGACCGGGTCCTTGGCCAGGGCGCGGGTGATCGCCGATGCGACCGCCGGTGGCACGTCGGGCCGCCACGCCGTGACGTCGGGGATCGGCGCCGTGTGGTGGGCCGCGGCGACGACGGACGCCGAGGGGCCGTCGTAGGGCGGCGCCCCGACGAGCATCTCGAACAGCACGACGCCGACGCCGTAGAGATCGCTCGCCGGGGTCGCAGGCTGGCCGGCGAGCTGTTCGGGCGACGTGTAGCGCGGGGTGCCGAGGACGGTGTGCGCGGCCGTGAGGTCGTGGGCGAGGTCGTCGAGGCGGCGGGCGATGCCGAAGTCGGCCAGCTTGACCTGGCCGTTCGGTCCCAGCAGCACGTTGCCCGGCTTGACGTCCCGATGCACGAGCCCGGCGGCGTGGGCGGCGGCCAGCGCGGCGAGGAGGCCGTCCGCGATGTGCAGCGCCTGGTCGATGCCGAGGCGGCCGTGATCGGCCAGCACGCGCGCCAGCGACGGGCCGTCGACCAGCTCCATCACGAGGAACAGCTGGCCACCGTCCTCGCCGGCGTCGTAGACGGCGACGGCGTTCGGATGGGCGAACGAGGCCGACGAGCGGGCCTCGCGCCGGAAGCGCTCGCGGGCGGTCGGGTCGAGCACGCCCGCCGGGAGCAGCTTCACCGCCACCCAGCGATCGAGGACGATGTCGCGGGCCCGCACGACCCGCGCCATCCCGCCGGCGCCCAGCTCGTTCATCAGCACGTAGCGCCGCGCCAGCACCTGCTCCACGCATCGACGGTAGGCCCTCCGCGGCCCACCGGCACCTCGCCCCGGCGGTCAGCCCTTGTAGGGCGGCAGCTGCGGCGGGGCGTCGTCCGGCGCGACGACCGCGCCGATCTCTCGGAACAGGTAGTCGGCGCGGTTCGGGTAGTTGCCCAGGTCGGTCCCGAACGCCGCTTGGTCGAGGGTCGCCGCGACGGCGATCGCGATGTCATCCTTCGGCAGGTACGCCATGACCACACCGAGGCCGCTGAGCAGGGGGTTCTGGATGATCCAGTCCTCGGAACGGACGACGCCGAGCCCGTAGTTGTACTGCGGGATCTGGGTGAAGCAGCTCGGCTCGCAGACCGCCTCCTTCGTCCCGAAGCCGATCAGCTTGGAGTCGGTCATCGCGTGGAAGCTGTCCTCGGACAAGATCGCGCCGGTGCCGATCTTGACGGCGCTGGTGATGAGGTCGTCGAGCGTGGTGGTCTGGTTGGCGCCCATCGGCGTGCCCCACTGCGTGTTCCAGTAGGTGGCCTCCTCGTAGAACGGATCACCCTTGGGGATGTTGATCCCGGCCCGGCGCTCGGAGCTGAACGTGTGCAACGCCGGCTCGGGGATCGCCGACGTCGTCGTGGCGACCGTGTGGCGCAGGCCCATCGGCTCGAAGACCTGATCCTCGATCAACTGGTCGAGCGGCCGGCCGCCGATCTGCTCGAGGATGTGGCCGAGGATCATGAAGTTGGTGTGGGCGTAGCTCCAGTTGGTGCCGGGCTCGAACTGCTGCGGCCGTGCGAACGCGTACGTGATCCGCTCCTCGTACGTGAACATGTGGAACGGGTCGTTGTTGAAGGCCGCCAGCCACGCCGGGTCGGTCTCGTAGTCGGGGTAGCCGGACGTCTGGTTCGTGAGCATGAGCAGGGTGACGCGGTTGGCCTCCGGGAGGTCGGGCTCCCACCGCTCGATGGTGTCGTTGAGCGTCACCTTGCCCTGGTCGACGTAGCGCAGCAGCAGCGTGGCGACGTAGGAGAACGCCACCGCGCCGTTGCGGAAGTTCATGTCCGTCGTCGCCGGCACGTCGTTCATCGACGGACCGAAGGCCTGCTCGCTCACGACCCGGCCGCCCTGCGTGACCTTCACGAGCGCCGCCCTGACGTGCCACTCCTGCATCTTCTGGCGCACCACGTCCGCGATCTGCTGCGCCTTGGCGTCGTCGCCGAAATCGCTCTCGTTGCCGCACGCCGACAGCATCAGCCCCAGGGCGCACGCGCCCACCACCATTCGTCGGAACACGACCTTCTCCCTCGTGATCGCCATCCGGTCCCAGTGGACCCCGTGTCACCCACCGTAGTGGCGACCGACGACACCGACCTCACAGGTGGCGCGGGCGGTCGGGTCAGCGACCGTTGGCGCCGGGCACCAGCCGGTAGGCGTCGTACACGGCGTCGATGCCCTTGATCGTGCGCAGCACGGCGGCCAGGTGGTTGGGGTCGGCGAGCTCGAACTCGAAGCGCATCTTGGCGACGCGATCGTTCCCGGTCGCGGTGTCGCAGGCGACGATGTTGACGTGGTGGTCCGAGAGCGCGTTGGCGACGTCGCGCAGCAGCCGCGAGCGATCGAGGGCGACGACCTCGACCCCGGCGCGGAACACCGCGCCGTTGCGCTGGCCGTCCCAGTCGACGTCGATCAGGCGCGTCGCGTGATCGCTCATCAGCGACACCGCGTTGGCGCAGTCGGCGCGGTGGACGCTGACGCCGCGCCCGCGGGTGACGAAGCCGATGATCTCGTCGCCGGGCACGGGCGTGCAGCACTGGGCCAGGCGCACGAGGACGTCGTCGAGGCCCTCGACGTGGACGCCGACCTTGTCGGCTTCCGTGCGCCGCCGGCGCGGCCGCAGGACGGTGGCGGGCAGCTGCTCGTCGTCGTCGCCGCCCCGGAACCCGCGGGCGACGCGCTGGGCGATGCCCCGCGCCGAGACGTGGTGCTCGCCGATGGCCGCGAGCAGGGCGTCGAGATCGACGTAGGTGAAGTCGGAGATGACCTTCTTGAGCTGCTCGGACGTCCACATCCGCTGCACCGGCAGGCCTTCGCGCCGCAGCTCCTCGGCGAGCTCATCGCGACCCTGCTCGATCATGTCGAGGCGCCGTTCGCGGCTGAACCACTGGCGGATCTTGTTGCGCGCCCGCGGCGACTTCGACGAAGCCGAGCCAGTCCTGCGACGGGCCGGCGGTCTCGACCTTCGACGTGAAGATCTCGCAGCTGTCGCCGCTCGACAGGTGGTGGTCGAGGGAGACGAGGCGCCCGTTCACCTTGGCGCCGATGCAGGCGTGGCCGACCTCGGTGTGCACGGCGTAGGCGAAGTCGACGGTGGTCGAGCCGAGCGGCAGCGTCACGACGCGGCCCTTGGGCGTGAACACGAAGACCTCGTCCTGCTCGAGGTCGGTCTTCAGGCTCTGCATGAACTGGGCCGGGTCGCTGACCTCGGCCTGCCAGTCGATGATCCGGTTCAGCCAGTCGATGTCGTTCGACGGCGAGCCGTCCTTGTACGCCCAGTGGGCGGCGACGCCCCACTCGGCCCGCTGGTGCATCTCGCGGGTCCGGATCTGCACCTCGATCGGCTTGCCCTGCGGCCCGATCACCGTCGTGTGCAAGCTCTGGTACAGGTTGAACTTGGGCATCGCGATGTAGTCCTTGAACCGGCCCACCACCGGCCGCCAACGCCCGTGGATGCACCCGAGCGCGGCGTAGCAGTCCTTCATCGAGTCGACGATGACGCGCATCGCGACGAGGTCGAAGATGTCGTCGAACTCGCGGCCCTTGACGACCATCTTCTCGTAGAGGCTCCACAGGTGCTTGCCGCGACCGGTCACCTCGGCCTCGATGCCGAGGTCGCCGAGCCGGGCCCGCACCTCGGCGATCGCCGTCGCCAGGTACTCATCGCGCTCCGGGGTGCGGCTGCTGACGAGGTGGTCGAGCTCGGCGAAGCGCTTCGGGTGGAGGGCGGCGAAGGAGAGGTCCTCGAGCTGCTGCTTGAGCTCCTGCATCCCGAGGCGATGGGCCAGCGGGGCGTAGATGTCGAGCGTCTCCTGGGCGATGCGCTGCTGCTTGGCCATCGGCATGGCGGCGATCGTGCGCATGTTGTGCAGCCGGTCGGCCAGCTTGATCACGAGCACGCGCAGGTCGCGCGCCATGGCGACCAGCATCTTGCGCATCGTCGCCGCCTGCTGGGCCTCGCGCGAGTCGAACTGGATGCGCTCGAGCTTGGTGACCCCGTCGACGATCTGCGGCGATCTCACTGCCGAAGTCGGCCTCGACGTCGGCCAGCGTGATCTCGGTGTCCTCGACGGCGTCGTGCAGCAGGGCGGCGGCGACCGAGATCTCGTCGAGACCGATGTCGGCCACGATGCGGGCGACGGCCAGCGGGTGGTTGATGTAGCTCTCGCCGCTCGAGCGCAGCTGGCTGCGGTGGGCCTCGGCGGCGACCTGGTAGGCGCGGTTGATCGTCGCGACCGGCGCCTTGGGATGGCGCGCTCGGTAGCTCGCCAGCAGCGGCGTGAGCTCGGTCGGGGCCGCCGCTTCGTGGTGCCGCCGCCATGGAAGTACTCGGTCGACGGTGCCCACGGTCCCTAGTAGCTCGCCAGGACCTCGAGGCGACGATCGGCGAACGCGGCGCGGCCGCCGAGCCCGACGATCTCGATGAGCAGGCCGATGCCGACGATGTCGCCGCCCAGCGCCTCGATCAGGCGGGCGGTGGCGGCGGCGGTGCCGCCGGTGGCCAGCACGTCGTCGATGACGAGCACCCGCTCGTCGGGGTGGATCGCGTCGCGATGGATCTCGAGCTTGTCCCGCCCGTACTCGAGCTGGTACTCCTCGCGGACGACGGCCCACGGCAGCTTGCCGGCCTTGCGCACCGGCACGAAGGCGGCGCCGAGGCGGTAGGCGATCGGGGCGGCGAGGATGAACCCGCGCGACTCGACGCCGACCACGCAATCGACCTCGACGTCGGCGAAGCGGTCGGCGAGGTCGTCGATGCAGCGGCGGAACGCGACCGGATCGGCCAGCAGCGGCGTGATGTCGCGGAACGTGACGCCGGGCTGCGGGTAGTCGGGGATCTCGCGCACCAGCGCCCGCAGCCAATCACCGTCGGTGGCACCGGCCGCGCCGGAGCCCGTCACCTGCGTGGCGGCGGCATCCCCGGTCATGGACCAAGGTTACCGGTCCGGTCTACCTGCGCTTCTTCTTGCGCGGTCGCGGCGGGTGGGTGAGCAGGCGGTCGGCGGGCGCCGAGGCGACGTGGGGCGTCGCGACGGCGGTGTCCGCCTGGTCGCCGGCGCCGTTCGTCGGCGCCGCGTCGGCATCGTCGTCACCGCTGCCCTTCGACGCCGCCGCGGTACCGGCCATCGCGGCAGCGCGACGGGCCCGCCGTCCGGACACCGAGCGCACCCCGCCCGGCCCGGCGATGACGACGGCCCGCAGGTCCTCGCCCGTGAGGTGGTCGCCCGGCGACGAGCCCCGGCCGGCGAACGTCGCCGAGCGGGCCTTCAGCAGCCCGAGCAGCGGCGACGCCAGGAAGATCGACGAGTACGCCCCGGTGAGCATGCCGACCAGCAGGGCGATGGCGAACTCGCGCAGCGTCACCTGGCCGAACAGCCCGGCGCCGATCAGCAGCAGCGAGATCACGGGGAGCGCCGACGACAGCGTCGTGTTGATCGAGCGCATCAGCACCTGGTTGGTCGAGATGTTGATGAGGTCGCCGGCCGTCATCCCGGCCGACGCGACCCGGCGTTCGTTGTCCCGGATGCGGTCGAACACGACGATCGAGTCGTACAGCGAGTAGCCGAGCACGGTCAGGAAGGCGACGACGGTCGCCGGCGTGACCTCGAAGCCGAAGATCGAGTAGATGCCGACGCTGACGACGACGTCGTGGACCATGGCCAGGATCGCCGTCAGGGCCATCCGCCACTCGAAGCGGATCGAGATGTAGACGGCGATCAGGGCGAGGAACACGATCAGGGCTTGGACGGCCTTGCGCGTGATCTCCGAGCCCCACGTCGCGCTGACCGAGGCCACGCTGACGTCCGCCGGTTCCACGCCGGCTGCCTTGGCGAACGCCTCCTGCAGCTTGACGCGGACGTCCTGGGGCTGATCGTCGACCTGGACCTTGATGAGGTTGCCGCTGTCGGAGTTGCGCTCCTGGATCTTGGCCCCCTCGGCCGAGATGCCGTTGTCGGTGAGGACCTGGCGGGCGTCGTCGATGGAGAACTGCTGGCCGACGGGTACGTCCCACGACACGCCACCCTCGAAGTCGATGCCGAGGACCAGGCCGCGGGTGGCGAACGAGACGCCGCTGACGATGATCAGCAACGCCGAGATGCCGAGCCAGAGACGCCGGCGACCCCAGAAGTCGATCGCCGTCTGGGCCAGGATCAGGCGGCGCCAGCGGCTCTTGGCGACCGGGCGCATCGTGACGCCGCCGACGGTCTCGATGTTCGTCATGAGCCACCTCCACCGGGGGCAGGAGCGGGCGGCGGGGTCGTCGACGGGTGGACCTGCTCAGGCATCGGGCCGATGCCGAACGGGTCGTGGCCGTCGAGACGGCCGGTCTCGGCCAGCAGGATGACGGCCGGCCGGGTGAAGAACCACAGCACGATGACGTCGCAGATCGTGGTGACGCCGAGGTACAGGGCGAAGCCGCGGACCGATCCGACGCTGAGCACGAACAGCACGGCGGCGGCGATGAACGACACCAGGTTGGCGGCGAGGATCGTCTTCCACGTCGAGCGGAAGCTGCGGGCCGCCGAGTTCTTGAACGTGCGCCCGTGCAGCACCTCGTCCTTCATGCGCTCGAAGTAGACGACGTAGCTGTCGACGGTCATGCCGATCGACACGATGATGCCGGTGACGCCGGCCAGCGTCAGGGCGTAGTTCGTGGTCTGCGATATGAACACCGAGACGCTGTAGATCAGCATCCCCCACACGATCATGCCCATCGCGATGAGCAGCGTGAGGCGGCGGTAGAAGAGGATCAGGACCAGCACGAGCAGGGCCACGCCGACGAGGCCGGCGAACAGCGACGCCTTGAGCGAGTCCTTGCCGAGCGTCGGCGACACGGTGTCGACGCGCTTGGCCTCGACCTTGGCCGGGAAGGCGCCGCGGTTGAGCACCCGGGCCAGCGAGCGGGCTTCACCCTCGGTGAAGCTGCCGGTGATCGAGACCGTCGCCGCTGAACGACGGCTGCTGCACCGTGGGCGCCGACTGGATGACGTCGTCGAGGACGATGGCCAGCTGGTGCGTCGGGCAGGCGTCGGTGCCGTTGAAGCACTCGGCCGGCGAGCGCGTTCCACGCCGACTCGCCACCGCTGCTGAGGCCGACGTTGACCTCCCAGCCGCTGCTGCTGGGAGAGCTGCACGTCGGCGCTGTCGCGACTGAAGATCTGATCGCCCGCGCCACCCGCCGGGCCGACGAGGCACTGGCTGCCGTCGAGCTGGCGCAGCACGGTCTGGCCCTGGTCGGAGGTCGCCGTGTTGAGGTCGGAGGTCGGCAGCGTGGTGGACGTGGCGCCGGGCACCGTGGTGGTCGACTCGCCGGGCACCGTCGACCCGGTGGGGGTCGAGGTCGGCGACGCAGCGGTCGCCGGGGTGGCCGCGGTCGTCGGGGTGGCGGTGGTCGGTGTCGACGGCGTCTGCCGGCGCTGGTACGAGTCGAGCGCGGTGACGGCGCGGCCGAAGCCCGCCGGCGCGACGGTGGTCGTGGGGGCGCCGGCCGTGGTGGTCGGCGCGCCGGCGCCGGTCGGTGTCGCCCCGGCCACGGTGGTGGAGCCCCCGGCCACCGACGTGGTGGTGGCGCCGGCCACCGTCGTCGTGCTGGCACCGGGCGTGGTGGTGGTCGTCGTGGCGTTCGGATCGGGCGGCGCGGTGCAGCCGAGGACGGGACGCAGCGTGACGATGCCGGCGACGTCGACGGCGTCGAGCGCCTGGCGCTGGTCCTTGACGCCGGGGAGGTCGACGACGATGTTCGAGCCCTCGACGCGGACGTCCGGTTCGGCGATGCCGCGGTTCTCGAGCTCGTTGCGGATCAGATCGCGGATCACGATCAGGTCACCGCTGCTGGCCCCGGCCTCGGGGGCCAGGACGACGGACACGCCGCCCTGCAGGTCGAGCCCGAGGGCCGGGGTGTTGCGCAGGCCGAGGTTGAGCGCCAGGAGGGCGACGGTGATGCCGACGCAGCCGAGCAGCGACGCCCAGAGGCGGCGACGCGTCATTCCCCGGAGTTCGACTCAGCCGTCGTGTCGGCCGTCGTAGCAGCGTCGGTGTTGCCGCCCTTGCGACCCTTCACCGTCGGCGTGACCTTCGGCGCGGGCAGCGCCGAGCCAGCTCCCGACGCCGTCCCATTGGAGCCGGTGGCGGGCGCACTGATCCCGCTGGTGTCGACCTTGCCCTGCAGGAAGCCGCGGTTGACGCGGATCTGCACGTCGTCGTCGATCTCGATCCAGACCTTGTCGTCCTCGAAGCCGGTGATGAAGCCGTAGATCCCGGAGGCGGTCATGACCTCGTCGCCGACGTCCAGCGAGGACTGCAACTCCTGCTGCGCGCGCTGGCGACGGCGCTGCGGCCGGATCAGCAGGAAGTACATGGCGACCGGGATGAGCAGGAGCACCCCGATCGAGACGAAGCTGCCGCCGCCTCCGCCGCTATCTGCTGCAATGATCGAGAACAGGTGCATCGGGTTCCGTGGTTTCCGTTCGGCTCGGGCGAGGACCCGAGGACGGCGGAGAATGCTACCCAAGCCCGCGGGGAGGCCGGACAGCACCCCAGCTCACGGCCAGGCGGCGAGGACGTCGGCGCGGAGTGCCGCGAGGCGGCCGGCGGCGATCGCCTGGCGGGCCCGAGCGAGCAGGGCGAACGTCCACGCCAGGTTGTGGAGGCTGACGAGCCGGGACGCGGTCGGCTCGCCGGTGACGAACAGGTGGCGCAGGTAGCCGCGGCTGTGGCGGGCGCAGACGGCGCACGGACAGGTCGCGATCGAGCGGCTCGTCCTCGTCGGCGTGGCGGGCCGCCTTGACCGAGAGCTCGGCCGGCGCTGGTGAAGCGCGGTGCCGTGGCGGCCGAGGCGGGTCTGCATCACGCAGTCGAACTGGTCGACGCCGAGGGCGACCGCCTCGACGAGCGACGCCGGGTCGCCGACGCCCATCAGGTAGCGCGGGCGGTCGGCCGGCAGGTGGGCGAAGGCCGCGGCGAGCGCCGGGAGCATCTCGGCGCGCGGTCTCGCCGACGCTGAAGCCGCCGATGCCGTAGCCGTCGAAGTCGAGCTCGGCGGTGCGCTTGGCGCTGTCGGCGCGGCGGGACTCGTCGATGCCGCCCTGCACGATCCCGAACAGCGCCTGGTCGTCGCGGCGGTGGGCCCCGCGGGCGCGGGCGGCCCACGCCGCGGTGCGCTCGACGGCGAGATCGATCACGCGCCGGCGGGCTGGGCAGCGGCGGGCACACGTCGAGGACCATCTGGATGTCGGCGCCGAGCAGCTCCTGGGTGGCGACGGCGCGTCTCGGGGGTCAACCGGTGCGTCGAGCCGTCGTACACGCTGCGGAACGTGACGCCGTCGTCGTCGACCTTGGGTTCCAGCGAGAAGACCTGGAACCCGCCGCTGTCGGTCAGCGTGAGGCCGTCCCAGCCGCTGAACGCGCCGAGGCCGCCGAAGCGGGCGATCGACCTCGGCGCCGGGGCGCAGCATGAGGTGGTACGTGTTGCCGAGCACGATCTCGGCGCCGAGGGCGTCGTAGTCGGCGGCGCTCAGGTACTTGACCGCGCCGCGGGTGCCGACCGGCATGAAGCACGGGGTGCGGTACGTGCCGCGGGCCGTCGTGGCGACGCCGGCGCGCGCCGCGCCGTCGACGGCCTCGAGGTCGACGCTCACCGGGTGCAAGGCGCGGAACCTACCGGGCGTGCGCGGTCGAGGAACATGGCGTCACCGAACGACAGGAACCGGTACTCCGTCGGCGAGCGCGGTGGCGTACAGGTCGCGCCAGCGCGGTCCGACGAAGGCGTCGATCATCATCAGCAGCGTCGTGCGCGGCAGGTGGAAGTTGGTCATGCAGGAGATCGACGACGCGGACGTCGGCGCCGTCACGATGGAGGAACAGGTCGGTGCGCCCGACGAGCTGCCCGGTGGCCGCCGCGCTCTCGAGCGCCCGCACGCTCGTCGTGCCGATCGGCCACCACACGGCCGGCGTCCTGGCACGCGGCCCACGTCGCCTCGGGGACCCGGTAGCGCTCGGTGTGCATGCGGTGCTGGCAGCGGGTCGTCCTCGCCCACCGGCTGGAACGTGTCGAGGCCGACGGCGAGCTCGACCCGGTGGAGCGGTCGCGCCGGCCGCCGTGATCCCGGCCAACACCTCGGGCGTGAGGTGCAGCCCGGCGGTCGGCGCGGCGGCCGAGCCGGGCAGCGCGGCGTACACGGTCTGGTAGCGATCGGGGCGATCGAGGCGTTCGTGGATGTACGGCGGCAGGGGCATCTCGCCGATCTCGTCGAGCAGCGCCAGCGCCTCCACCGGTCCGGTCAGCTCGACGTGGAACGTGTCGCCGGCCTGCGTGCGGGCGCCGACGACGATCACCGGGCGGCCGTCGGACGTGAACAGCTCCTCGCCTGCGTGGAGCTTGCGGGCCGGGCGCACCAGCGCCTCCCAGTGGCGACGGCCGGGATCCTGCGGCTCGAGCAGGAGCACCTCCGCGCGCCGCCACCGGTGGCCCGCTGCAGCCGCAGCCGGGCCGGGATCACCTTGGTGTCGTTGACGACGACGACGTCGCCGGGCGCGCAGGAGGCTCGGGAGGTCGGCGACGGTGCGGTGCTCGGGCGGCGCGCTGCCCCGGTCGACCAGCAGCCGGGCGGCGTCGCGTGGCTCGATCGGCACCTGGGCGATCCGGTCCGCCGGCAGCTCGTAGTCGAACTCCTCCAACCGCATCGCCCGCGGAGGCTACGGACCCTGGCCCCCATCCGAGGGTTTCGTTGCATCCGAGGGTTTCGTGCCGGGCTGGCCCGTGCACGAGACCCTCCGATGGGCGCGACCTCAGTCGAAGAGGCCGGCTGACGGGCGGTGCGGGGCCGGCGGGGTCAGGCCGAGGTGCTCGTAGGCCGCCGGCATGGCGACGCGGCCACGGGGCGTGCGGGCGAGCAGGCCCTGCTGGATCAGGAACGGCTCGTACACGTCCTCGACGGTCTCGGGCTGCTCGCCGACCGAGATGGCCACCGTCGAGAGCCCGACCGGCCCGCCGCGGAACTGCTGGCACAGCGCGCCGAGGATCGCCCGGTCGACCTTGTCGAGGCCGAGGTCGTCGACGCCGAACACCCGCAGCCCGTCCTGTGCCGTGGCTGCGTCGACCGTGCCGTCGCCGCGCACCTCGGAGAAGTCGCGCACCCGGCGCAGCAGGCGGTTGGCGATGCGCGGCGTGCCCCGTGAGCGGCGGGCGATCTCCCACGCCCCGGCCTCGTCGATCTGCACGTCGAGGATGCCGGCCGCCCGCACGCACGATCGCCTCCAGCTCGGCCGTGTCGTAGAAGTCGAGCCGGGCCACCAGGCCGAAGCGGTCGCGCAGCGGCCCGGTGATCATGCCGGTGCGCGTCGTGGCGCCGACGAGCGTGAACGGCGGCAGCGTCAGGCGGATGCTCGACGCCGCCGGGCCCTTGCCGACGACGATGTCGAGCTGGAAGTCCTCCATCGCCGGGTACAGGATCTCCTCGACGGCGCGCGACAGGCGGTGGATCTCGTCGACGAACAGGACGTCGCGCTCCTCCAGCTTGGTGAGGATCGCGGCGAGGTCGCCGGCCCGCTCCAGCGCCGGGCCCGACGTGACGTGCAGCGTGACGCCCATCTCGGCCGCCGCGATGCCGGCCAGCGTCGTCTTGCCGAGCCCGGGCGGCCCGGCGAACAGGAGGTGGTCGACGGACTGGCCGCGCCGGCGCGCCGCCTCGATGACGATCGACGAGGTGCTCCTTCAGCTCGCGCTGGCCGACGAACTCGGCGAGCAGTCGGGGTCGCAGGCCGACCTCGACGGCGTCCTCGACCTCACCGCCGACGCCCGGGTCGAGGAACTCGTCACGCACGACGGGCCCCCAGCAGCTTGAGGGCGTCGCGCAGCAACGTCGCCGCGTCGGCGTCGGTCGGCAGCTCGCGCAGCGCCTCGCGGATCTCCTCGGGCCCGTAGCCGAGCCCGGACAGCGCCTCGCGCACGTCGCCGATCGCCGAGCCGTTCGTCGACGAGCCGCCGCCGCCGACCGGGTCGAGCATCGGGATCGAGAGCCGGTTCTTGAGCTCGATCGAGGAGGCGCTCGGCGGTCTTCTTGCCGACGCCGGGGACGAGCGTGAGGGCGGCGACGTCGCCGCCGGCGACGATGTCGACCAGGGCGACCGGCGGGTGGGTCGCCAGGATCGCCATCGCCAGCGCCGGCCCCACGCCGTGCGTGCCGATGAGGACCTGGAACGTCGTCGCGCTCCTCGCGGGCTGCGAACCCGTACAGCGTCTGGCCGTCCTCGCGGATGTGGTGGTGGACGTAGAGGAACGCCGACGTCGTCGGCTCCAGCTCGGACAGCGTCCGCGGCGACACGACGACGTGGTAGCCGACGCCGCCGACCTCGAGCAGCACGACGCCGTCGAGGCCGCGCTCGAGGACCTCGCCGCGCAGCGACCCGATCATCGCCGGCCGGCCTTCTGCGAGCGCCTCGTCGACGCGGGCCCGCATCGGCGCCATCGCCAGGTGGCACAGGGCCAGGGCGGCGGCGTCGGCGGCATCGGGCGGCTTCGGCGGCGCTGGCCAGGCGCGAGGCGGGCCTGGACCATCTTCTGCACCTGCTCCTTGGGGGCCCCGCCGTAGCCGGCGACGGCGTCCTTGACCTGGTTCGGCGTGTACTGGGCGACGTCGCACCCGGCGCTCGCGGCCTCGGCGAGCGCCAGCCCGCTGGCCTGGCCGACGCTCATCGCCGTGCGCACGTTGACCTGGAAGAAGACGTGCTCGACGGCGACCGCCGCCGGTCGGAACTCGGCGATCAGCGCCGCCAGCTCGCCCCGCAGCGCGGCCAGGCGCTGCGGCAGCGGATCGGCCGGCGGCGTGCGGATCACGCCGAGCGCGACCGCGACGACGTCGCTCGGCCCGCGCCCGTCGATGACGGCGTATCCGCACCGGGTCAGCCCAGGGTCGATGCCGAGCACCCGGATGTCGACCGTCAGCGAACACAGGTTCGCAGGGTAGTCGAGCGCCGGCCGACGAGGTGTTGGACCCGTTCGAGCGCGTCGCCGACGGCGATCCGGCGTCTGCGCGAGCGATCAGTGCGTGCAGCGCCGGATCGCTGACCGGCCGCCCGGCGTCAGAGCTTGGACGAGCGCGGTCACCAGCTCGCTCACCGGGCGGTACGTCAGGCCGGCGATCGCCCGATGGGCGTAGCGGATCACGCCGTCGCCGTCGACGATGAACACGCTGCGCCGCGGGAACCCGATCGGGCCGAGCGTCCCGTACAGCCCGGCGACCGCCTTGTCGGTGTCGGCCAGCAACGGGAAGGCGAAGCCGCCGTGCTTGGCCGAGAAGCGGTCGTGGCTGTCGACGTCCTGGGCCGAGATCGCCAGCACCTGGGCACCGAGATCGGTGAACTGCGCCAGCCCGTCGTTGTACGCGTTGAGCTGCTTGGTGCACACGGGCGTGTCGTCGCCCGGGTAGAAGACGAGCACGACCGGCTTGCCGCGGTACTCGGCCAGCGAGTGCTCCTGCCCGCCCGTCCCGCGCAGCGTGAAGTCGGGGGCCCGGTCCCCCACACCGACGCCGGACATCAGGCGGACTCCATCGCCTGGTCCATGACGTCGTCAGGGATGTCGAAGTTGGCGAAGACGTCCTGGACGTCGTCGTTGTCCTCGATCAGCTCGACCACGCGCAGCACCTTCTTGGCCTCCTCGACGGTCGTGATCGGCACGAGGTTCTCCGACACCATCGGCGAGTCGGCCGACTCGATGGTGAACCCGGCCGCCTCGAGCGCGTCGCGCACGTCGAACGTCAGCGACGGATCCGACGTCACCCGCCAGGTGCCGCCGTCGTCGGCGACGTCGTCGGCCCCGGCCTCGAGCGCGGCCATCATCAGCTCGTCCTCGTCGGCGCCGCCGTCCACCATCACGATGCCGCGGCGGGCGAACTGCCAGCTGACCGCCCCGGGCTCGGCGAGCGAGCCGCCGTGCTTGGTGAACACGCCGCGGATCTCGGCGCCGGTGCGGTTGCGGTTGTCGGTGAGCACGTCGATGAGCATTGCCACGCCGCCCGGCGCGTAGCCCTCGTACATGATCGTCTCGTAGGTGCCGGTGTCGCCCTCGCCCGTGCCCCGCTTGATGGCCCGGTCGATGGCGTCGTTCGTCATCTGGGCGCCCTTGGCCTTCTGCACGGCGGTGCGCAGCGTCGGGTTGGCGTCGGGGTCGCCGCCGCCGGCGCGGGCCGCGACCTCGAGCTGGCGGGCGAGCTTGTTGAAGAGCTTGCCGCGCGCCTTGTCGACGGCGCCCTTCTTGTGCTTGATCGTGGCCCACTTGGAGTGACCGGACATGTCAACGCTCCGTGTCGAAGTTGTCGGTCGTCGTCGCTGCGCACGAGGGCGACGAAGCGCTCGTGCAGGCGGGTGTCCGCCGTCAGCTCGGGATGGAACGAGGCCGCCATGATCGCGGCCCTGGCGCACCAGCACCGGGTCGCCGCCGTGGGCGGCGAGCACCTCGACCGCGTCGCCGACCGACTCGACTCGAGGCGCCCGGATGAACACGCCGTGGAACGGGGCGGCGAGGCCAGCGACGTCGAGGTCGGTCTCGAAGCTGTCGAGCTGGCGGCCGTAGCCGTTGCGCCGCACGGTGAGGTCGATGACGCCGAAGCTGCGCTGGTCGGGGCGGCCGTCGAGCACCTCGGTGGCGAGCAGGATCATCCCGGCACACGTCCCGAACATCGGCATCCCCTCGCTGGCACGGGCCTTGATCTGATCGAACAGCCCGCTCGACGTCAAGAGCCGCGACATCGTCGTCGACTCGCCGCCCGGCATCACCAGCGCGTCGACGGCGTCGAGGTGGGCCGGCGTGCGGACGTCGCGCGCCGCGACGCCGAGGTCAGCGAGCGCTGACAGGTGGGCGCGGAACGCGCCCTGCAGCGCCAGCACCCCGATGGTGGGCTCCACCTGGGGGCTCCGGGTTCACCGATCGACTGGCTCACCAGCCCCGCTCCGCGTAGCGCTCGGCCACGTCGTCCATGCCGATGCCGGTCATCGGCGTGCCGAGACCTCGGCTGACCTTGGCGAGGATCGCTGCGTCCTGGAAGTGCGTGGTGGCCTCGACGATCGCCTTGGCGCGCGGCGCCGGGTCGTCGCTCTTGAAGATGCCGGAGCCGACGAACACGGCCTCGGCGCCGAGCTGCATGGCGAGGGCGGCGTCGGCCGGCGTGGCGATGCCGCCGGCGCAGAACAGCGGCACGGGCAGCCAGCCGGTCTCGGCGACCTCCTGGACGAGCGGCAGCGGGGCCTGCAGGCGCTTGGCCCACTCGAACAGCTCGGCCGAGTCGGCCTGCGTGAGGCGCCGCATGTCGCCGATGATCGAGCGCAGGTGGCGCACGGCCTCGACGATGTTGCCGGTGCCGGCCTCGCCCTTGGAGCGGATCATCGCCGCCCCCTCCGAGATCCGCCGCAGCGCCTCGCCGAGGTTGGTGGCGCCGCACACGAACGGCACGTCGAAGGCGTACTTGTCGATGTGGTGGGCCTCGTCGGCGGGCGTGAGGACCTCGCTCTCGTCGACGAAGTCGACGTCGAGGGCCTGCAGGATCTGGGCCTCCACGAAGTGGCCGATGCGGGCCTTGGCCATCACCGGGATCGACACCGCGGCCTTGATGCCCTCGATCATCTCGGGGTCGCTCATGCGGGCCACGCCGCCGTCGCGGCGGATGTCGGCGGGCACCCGCTCGAGCGCCATCACCGCGCAGGCGCCGGCGTCCTCGGCGACGCGGGCGTGCTCCGGGGTGACGACGTCCATGATGACGCCGCCCTTCAGCATCTCGGCGAGGCCCCGCTTGACGGGGAACGTCCCGGTGGCGCGCGCATCAGGCGAACTCATGGTGTCCAGGATAGGGGCCCCGCGCGGCCAGGCCGCAGGTGTTGTCGGTACCCGCCAGGACGGCGCGGTCAGCTCCAGGCGGTGGCGTGATCGACGACGTCGGACAGCTCGACGAACGTGCGGCCCGGGTTGAGCAGGATCGGCGAGCCGTCGTCGGCGGTCAGCGTGTACGGATCGGTGCGGTTCTCGCGGCTCCACGTCCCGGTCTGCACCGTGCCGTTGGAGAACACGAACACCTGGCCCGACCCGACGGACACGCCCTCCGGGCTCTTGGCCTCCCACGGCGTGAGGCGGTACTCGAGCACGAGGAACACGACGTTGTTGGCCGACACCTGCTGGCCGTCGGCCAGGTTGTGCGGCCGACCGTTCTCCTGGCGCAGGTAGGTGCCGCTCGCCGCGTCCCAGTCCCAGCTGCACGTGGTTCACGCCGACCTCGCCGTTGACGGACGTCGCCGGCGTCCCCGGGACGGCGGCGCCAGGCGCGACGTACGGGAAGATCTGGATCGGGCGCCCGGCCTCCGGTGGGGTGGCCGGCCACACCGACTCGGTGTTGTTCCAGAGGTTGTGCGGCGTCGACGCAGTTGCGGGCCCGGAAGTAGCCGGGGCCGTGGTTCTGCGCCGACAGGTTGATGATGTCGGACTGGTTGATGTACTCCACGACGCCGGGGTTGCCGCCGCTCCAGACCATCAGCGGGCGTTGGAACGCGCCGAGCAGGTCGACGTCCTGGCTGCGGCCGCTGCGCACCGGGCCGACCGGGTTGGACTCCTGGGAGTGGAAGATGGCGGCGAAGCGGGTGAGGCGCCCCTCGACGATCTCCTCGAAGACGATGTCGGCGTTGTTGAGGCCCTGCTGGGTGCGGTGGGCGCACTCGACGTTGTCGATCTTCACCGCCATCGCCGGGCGGTCGGGCGCGGCCTCGCCGGGTGCGAGCGGGGACGCCGGTCAGCGGCATCCGCTCGATCGGCGCCGGCACGGTGGTCGGCGTCTCGGTCGTGCTGGTGGTCGATGCGTCCGTCGTCGTCGTCGCCTCCGCGGCCGTCGTCTTCGGAACGGTGGTCTTCGGAACGGTCGTCGCCGCCGCCTCGGAGGTCGCGACGGTCGTGTCGGCGGCGTCGTCGTCGTCCCCGCAGGCGGCCACGGCGACCAGGCCGGCGACCAGCGTCACGGCCAGCAGCCGGCGGGCGCCGCGGCGCGACGAACGGGGGGCGTTGGGGGTGGGGGTCATAGCTCTCTCAGCAGGCTGATCCGCTCCTCGAGCGGCGGGTGCGTGTCGAACAGCTTGTGGAACGATCGGAACCGTCCCTCGTCGCCGACACCACTCATGGGCTGTTCGATCCACAAGTGTGCCGTAGCGGTCGACGCCGAGTGCGTCACCGTGGTGTCGTCACGCAACTTTTCCAGGGCCGAGATGAGCCCTGGTGGATACCTCGTGAGCTGGCACGCGCTGACGTCGGCGAGGGTCTCGCGGCGTCGGGAGATCGTCGCCTGCATGACCCGGGCGACGATCGGGCCGACGATCAGCAGGACGAGCCCGATCAGCACCAGCGGGTTGAACCCGTCGTCGCGGTCGCCCTCGCGGTTGATCCGGCCGCCGTTCCACCACATCGTGCGGATCGTGATGTCGGAGAGCAGGGCGACGGCGCCGACCATCGTCACGGCGAGCGTCGAGATCAGGATGTCGTAGTTCTTGATGTGCGACAGCTCGTGGGCCAGCACGCCCTCGAGCTCGACCCGGTTCATCTTCTCGAGCAGCCCGGTCGTGACGGCGATCGCCGCGTGCTGCGGGTTGCGGCCCGTGGCGAAGGCGTTGGGCGCCGGATCGTCGATGACGTACACGCCGGGCTTGGGCAGGCCGCCGGCGATGCAGAGGCCCTCGACGAGGTTGTGGAGGCGCTTGTACTCGTCGGGATCGGCCGGCTTGGCCCGGCTGACCGCAAGGGCGACGGCGTCGGACTTCCAGTACGAGGCGAAGGCGAGGGCGGCCGAGACGACGAGGGCGACGGCGATGCCCCACGGGCCGAAGCCGGCGACGAGGCCGATGAAGAAGCCGATGACGACGACGAGCAGCACGAAGCCGGCGACGAGGAGCACCGAGCGGCGCTTGTTGGAGCGGATCTGTTCGAACATGGACGCGCTACAGGAGGGGGATGCCGGTGGGGCGGGGCATGGCCGAGATCAGAAGTCGACGGTCGGCACGGTGCGCGCGGCCTCGTCGGCCTCGAAGTACTCGCGCTTGTCGATCTTCAGCGACCCGGCGAAGATCGAGCCGGGGAACTGCTGGATCTTGTTGTTGTAGTCCAGCACGGCGTCGTTGTAGAACTGCCGGGCGTAGGCGACGCGCCCCTCGGTGGCGGTCAGCTCCTCCTGCAGGGCGAGGAAGTTCTGGTTCGCCTTGAGGTCGGGATAGGCCTCGCTGAGGGCGAAGACCTGGCGCAGGGCGCCGGTCAGCGCGGTGTCGGCGTTGGCCTGGGCGTTGGGCGTGTCAGGGGCGGCGATGGCCGAGTTGCGGGCCCTGATGACGGCGTCGAGCGTCTCCTTCTCGTGGGCGGCGTAGCCCTTGACGGTCTCGACGAGGTTCGGGATGAGGTCGATGCGGCGCTTCAGCTGGACGTCGATCTGCGACCAGGCGTTCTCGATCTGGTTGCGCCGCCGGATCAGTCCATTGCGGACCGAGACGGCGTAGACGATCAGGAGCACCACCACGACAACGATGATGATGATGGCGATGACCATGGCTCGGAGTGTACGAGCGGGGGCCGCAGAGTCGGGGGGATGGACCTGCGGCGTCAGGTGTGGCGGAGCGAGTCCCGAGCGGCGCGTCAAGCGCGTGCGGACGCGTGCGGCGCCACCGCGCGGGCGCTGCGCCGTGGCGGTCCGGCGCGTCGGCGATCAGCTCGCGGTAGATGCGCACGTACTCGGCGGCCAGCGTCGTCATGGCGAAGTCGCGGGCACGACGGGCCCCGTTGGCGCGCAGCGCGCCGGCGAGGGCGCCGTCGCGCAGCACCTCGCCGAGCGCCTTGACGAGCGCGTCGACGTCACCCGGCGGCGGCAGCAGGGCGTCGATCCCGTCGGTGGCGACGTTGCGGTAGCCGTCGATGCCGCTGGCCACCACCGGTGTCTCGGCGGCCATCGCCTCGATCAGCACGACACCGAACGACTCGCCGTGCAGCGACGGGGCGCAGAAGATCGACGCCCCGCGGAGGCGGGCGAACTTCTCGGCGTCGCTGATGCGACCGAGCCAGCTGATCCGGGCGTCGTGGCCGTACTCGGCGCGCAGGTGGGCGGTGTCGGGACCGTCGCTGGCGATCCACAGCCGGGCGTCGGGGCGCAGCGACTGGAACGCCTCGAGCAGCACGGCGAGTCCCTTGCGCTGCTCGTGGCGGCCGCAGAAGAAGATCGTGGGGTGCGCCGTCGGTGTCGGCGCGGTCGAGCGGATCTCGTCGATCTCGACGCCGTTGAAGAGGATGTCGTACTCCCCCGGGATCGCCTCCTGGACGAGCTCGAGGGCGTCCTTTGACACGACGACCTTGCGGTCGATGCGCTGCGACGCCCAGCGCACGAACCAGCCGAAGATCTGGTAGCTCGACGCCTTGCCGGCGGCGTGGAACGTGCCGACGACCGGCGCCGGGTGCATCAGCACCGACGTCATGGGCGGTCCGGGGGCGAGCGGCTCGTGGATGTGGACGACGTCGAACGCCTCGTCGTTGAGGGCGCGGATCGTGCGCATCGCCGCCGAGGCGTCGGGGGCGACCGGGGCGATCGAGCCGTTGGCGGCGGTGGGCAGGCTGTTGCCGAGCGGCGTCACGAACGACTCCGGTGGCGGTCCGTCGCACGGGCCCAGGACGCGGGCCTCGTGGCCCTGGCGGCGCAGCTCGCGTGCCAGCCCGAGGACTTGTGACTGCACGCCGCCGGGCAGCGACAGGCTGTACGGGCAGATCAGCCCGATCCGCAGCGAGCGCTCGGGCGGGGGCGTCACCGGGCGCACGGTAGCTGGCGCGCCCGGTGCCGTCTGGGAGGTCCGCCTACCGGGTGAAGATCCCGAGCCCCTGCGGCGTCGCCGTGTCGGGCGAGTTGCCCTCGTCCGTCGAGTCGGGCAGGTGGGCGTAGAACGGCAGGTCGACCGACGAGGCGACGCCGTTGCCACCGACGTCGAAGACGGCGTTGGAGGGCCCGACGCCGTTCTCCCCGATGGTCTCGTACGTGAACGTGTTGCCGTCGAAGTGGGTCAGGCGGAACGTCGTCGGCGAGTCCGGTGGGCCCATCGTCATCGACAGCACGCCGCCGTCGGACGCGACGGTGAGCGGGCCGTAGTACGAGTTCTGGTACGTCCCGACGTAGGCGCTGTCGGCAGCCGCCGGCTCGGGGTCGGCGGGCAGGGTGCTCCACTGCTGCGTGTTGGCGGCCACCGCCGCGTAGAAGCCCTGAAAGGCCCCGGCGTAGTAGCTGAGCCAGTCGACCTGTGGCGCGCCGTCCGTCGCGACGTCGATGAACGTGTTGTTGATCGCCTCCGGGTACCCGTGCGGCTGGCCGTTCGTGAGCGTGACGATCCCGAGGTCCTCGCCGGGCAGCAGCGAGACGGTGGTCGCGGCACCCAGGTTGAACGCCCCGGAGTGGTCGAGCTTGACCCGTCCGTGGTCGTCGTAGCCGACGTTCCAGCCGAGTCCGTAGAACCCGGTGCGCACGGCCGGGTTCGTCGGCAGCGGGTGCAGCTCCTGGTGTGGGAGGTGGGTCTGCTGGAGCGCCGCGGCATCGATGATCTCGGTGCCCTCGAACGTGCCGTCGCCCAGCTCGAGGCGCATGAACTTGGCCATGTCGTTCACCGACGTGCTGAGGCCGCCGGCCGGCGCCTCGGCATCGGCGTCGCGGACGTACTTGGCCTCCCACTGCTTGGAGCCCTCGGCCCCGACCGGCACGTGGATGAGGGCCTTGTTGTCGCGAGCCTCGTAGTCGGCGTGGCGGTAGCTCGAGCTGTCCATGCCGATGCGCTCGAACAGCACCGAGTCGGCGAGGTCCTCCCAGGAGACGCCGGCGGCGTCGGCGGCGGCCACGCCGCCCTCGGTGATCCCGAAGTTCGAGTAGTCGTAGACGGCCCGGAACGGGTGCAACGGCAGCTGGTCGAGCTTGCCGAGGATGTACTCGCGATCCCACCCGAGGTCCTCGAGCAGATCACCGCCGCCGTTGGGCAGGCCGCTGCGGTGCGACAGGAGGTCCTGCAGCGTGGCGTTGTCGGTGACGTAGGGATCCTGGAGCTTGAAGTCCGAGTTCCACGTCTTCACCGGGTCCGTCCAGTTGGCCTGCTCGGCGCCGACGACGCCGGCGACGATCGTCGTCGCGACCGGCTTCGACACCGACGCCACCTGGAACACCGTGTCGGCATCGATCGTCTCGGGTTCGCCGACCTTGCGCACGCCGTAACCCTTGGCCGCGACGACCTCGTCCTTGTACACGACGGCCACGGCGATGCCCGGCACCCCGGTCTCGTCCATGACCCGCCCGACGATGCCGTCGAGCGCGTCGACGGCGCGCTGCACCTTGGCGTCGTCGAGCAGCGGCGGGACGGGGGCCACCGGCCTCTGCGGCAGGCCACCGGGCGCGGTGGTGGACGGTGCGGCGCCGCCGGCGGTCGAGCCGGCGGTGGTGGTGGCCGTTGCGCCGGCCGCCGCTGTCGTCGCGGCGCCGCCATCGTCGTCGTCCGAGCACGCCGCCGCGACGAGCGCCACTGCCACGAGCACACCGGCCGTCCGTCGCGCTCCGCCGTTCCACCTGTGCATGGGGTTGCCTCCCGTCGAAGCGGTCGAACCGTTCGAACGCACAACCGTACGCGACACTCGACGCATGGCCGACGATCCCGCTGCGGACATCACCGAACGGGCCCTGGCGCTGTGGGGGCACGCGGTGCCGGACGGACCGGCTGCGCTCGAGGCGTTCCGGTCGCTCTACGCCGATCCGGTGGTGGTCAACGGCGCGGCGACGGACCTGGCGGTCCTCGTCGAGCGGGCGCGCATGCTGCAGGGCGCGCTCAGCGATCTCCACCACGACGTCCACGAGGTCATCGTCACGCCGGGCCGCCGGGCGTTCGCGTTCACCATCACGGGCCGGCACAGCGGACCGCTGACGACGCCGATCGGCGAGATCACCGGCTCGGGCGTCGCGGTGTCGGTCACCGGACTCGACATCTTCGTCGTCGACGAGGAGGCCGACCGCGTGACGGCGATCTGGGCCGTCGCCGACTGGCTGGCGCTGCTGGTGCAGACGGGCGCGGTCGGCGACCTCAGCCGCTGACCGTCGAGAGCGTCCCGACGGAGACGTCCGGATCGACCGTCGGTTCCACCAGCGTGATCGTCGGCTTGGACGGATCGTCGTCCTTGCACGAGGCGAGGAGCAGGGGGGTCACGACGGCGGTGGCGGCGGCGACCATGGCGGGCCAACGGCGGGTCATCGCCACGGGTTACCCATCTAGCGTGACCCTCATGTCCGGCCCGTTGCTGGTGGACGACGCCGTGCGCGTCGTGGCGGCCAACGTCGACGCGATCGAACGCCAGCGCCGACTGCCCGAAGCCGTCGTCGACGCGCTCCTGTCGAGCGGCCTCAACCGGGCCGTCGTCCCGGCCGAGCTCGGCGGCACCGAGTCACCGGTGGCCGAGGTCGTCGCCGCCGTGTCGCGCATCGCCGCCGTCGACGGCAGCGCCGGCTGGTGCGCGGCCATCGGCGCCGGGAGCAACGTGTTCGCGGGCCATCTGCCCGAGCGGGGAGCGCGCGAGGTGTTCGTCGACCCCGACCAGGGCAACGCCACGATGTTCGCCCCCGGCGGCGTCGTCGAGGGTGGGGTCCTCCGTGGCCGCTGGCCGTGCACCAGCCCGGCGACCTCGCCGTCGACCTCGACCGCTCGTGCCACTTCAGCGACCGGCCGTGGCCGGACGGGACGCTGTGGCGGCTGCCGCTCTTCACGGTGCTCGTCCCGGTGCTGGCCGCCGTGCCGCTCGGCATCGCCCGCGGCGCGCTCGATCGCGTGCTGGATACCGTCCGCGACGGCCGCGTCGCCCAGCGCGGCCAGCTCTACGACGACCCGGTCGGACTCGCCGAGCTGGCCTCCGCCGACACCGACCTCCGCGCCGCCGACGTCCATCTGCGCCGGGAGTTGGAGGAGGCCCACGACCTGGCCACCCGTGGTGCACCGATCCCCGCGGGCCACCAGGCTCGGATCCTGCTCGCCGCGATGCACGGCTGCGACGTCGCCGTCGCCGCCACGTCGACCGCCCACGCCCTCGCCGGAGCGTCGGCGGTGTTCGACACCAGCCCGATCCTGCGGGCGCTGCTCGACGTCCAGACCGGCCGGCAGCACGCCCTGTTCAGCCACACCCACCGAGCGCCGCTCATCGCCGCCGTCGCCGGGCGGGAGGTCGTGCACCCGCCCTACCTGACCTGAGGTCAGCCGTCGAGCCAGGCCAGGCGCGGCGCCAGGACGGCCCGCAACGCCTTGGCCAGCTGGCCCCGCTGGGCCGCCGGCAGCGGGGCGAGGAACGCCTCCTCGGCCCGTCTGACCGCAGCGATCGCCGAATCGTGGGTCGCCTCACCCTGCGGCGTCGCCGACAGCACGTTGCGGCGGCGGTCGGCAGGATCCTTGGCCCGCCGGACCAGGCCGCGATCCTCGAGGGCGTCGACGAGGCCGACGACGATCGTCGGGTCGAGGCCCAGGCGAGCGCTGAGCTCCTGCTGCGAGAGCCCAGACGACGAGCGGACGAAGCTCAGCAGCAGGAGCTCCCGTCCGCTCAGCCCGAGCTCCGTGAGGGCGGCGTCGAAGTCGAGCCCGATGTAGTGGCCGGCCTTGATCAGCAGGTACCCGGCCGATCGGAGCACGTCGTCGTCGCCGTTCGTCATGCGCTCGCCAGCATGGCACGAAGCCACCGCGAAAACATGGCTGCGGCGATCATCGAAGGTTTCGATGATCTAGAGTGTCAAGCATGCACCGTACGCACATCGGACTCCAGATCCCGTACTTCACGTACCCGGACGTCCCGCCGACCCAGCTGTTCGAGCGGGTCGCGGCGCAAGCGGTCGCCGCCGAGCAGGCCGGCTTCGACACCGTCTTCGTGATGGACCACTTCTACCAACTGCCCATGATGGGTCAGCCGCAGCAGGAGATGTTCGAGGCCTACACGCTGCTCGGCGCGCTGGCCGCCCGCACCGAGACGATCCGCCTCGCCACGCTCGTCACCGGCGTGACGTACCGCCACCCGTCGCACCTCGCCAAGGCGGTCACCGCCCTCGACGTGATCTCCGGCGGCCGGGCCATGCTCGGCATCGGCGCCGCCTGGTTCGAGCTCGAGCACCAGTCGCTCGGGTTCGAGTTCCCGCCGCTGAAGGTGCGCTACGAGCGTGCTGACCGATGCGCTCGAGATCTGCCGGGGCATGTTCACCCAGCCGACGACGACGTACGCCGGCACGCACTTCAGCGTCACCAACGCCTTCAACTCACCGGCCCCGATCAACGGCGAGATCCCGATCATGATCGGCGGGCAGGGCGAGAAGAAGACCTTCCGCCTCGCCGCCCAGTACGCCCACGAGCTGAACACGACGTCGACGTTCGACGACCTGCCGCGCAAGCTCGACGCCCTGCAGGGCCACCTGGACGCCGTCGGTCGCGACCGCAGCGACATCACGGTGACCCCGCTGTCGACGATGATCGTCGCCGCGACCCACGACGAGGCCCACGCCAAGCTGGCCGCGCTCACCGCCAGCCGCGGCGTCGAGCTCGACACCGTCCTCGCCGACCCGGCGCTCAACGCGATGGTCCTGGGGCGGATGGTGTGGGGTGACCAGGACGAGGTCGTCGCCCGGGTCCAGGAGCTGATCAAGGTCGGCCTCGACGGCTTCGTCGTCAACCTGATCGCCGACGCCGAGCGACACCGAGGCCATGGCGATGGCCGGCGAGACGCTGACCAAAGCCATCGGCTGACACCCATCGAGTGTTGGCGGTCATCGGAGTGTGGGCGGGCGGATTTCTCGCCCTTCCACACTCCGATCGGCCTGGCAAGCTCGGCGGCCATGCAGCGCCGCTTCAGCCAGGTCGACGTGTTCACGGAGACGCCGTACCGCGGCAACCCGGTCGCCGTCGTGCTCGACGGTGACGGGCTCGCCGACGACGAGCTCGCTCGCATCGCCAACTGGACGAACCTGTCCGAGACCACGTTCGTCCTCCCGCCGACGCAGCTCGGCGCCGACTACCGGGTCCGGATCTTCACGCCGAGCCGCGAGCTGCCCTTCGCCGGCCACCCGACGCTCGGGACGTGCCACGCCTGGCTGCAGGCCGGCGGCCAGCCGACGGCCGACGATGTCGTGGTGCAGGAGTGCGCGGCCGGGCTGGTGCGGGTGCGCCGTGCCGAGGGTCGCTTGGCGTTCGCCGCCCCGCCCATCCTGCGCGGCGGCCCGGCCGACGACGAGCTCGTCGCGTCCCTGACGACCGCTGCCGGCATCGACCCGGCCACGGTCGTCGCCGCCGAATGGGTCGACAACGGGCCGGGGTGGATCGCCCTCCTGCTCGACAGCGTCGACGCCGTGCTGGCGGCGAGCCCGACGACGGAGGTCGGCGGCTACGTCGGCCTGGTCGGCGCTCCACCCGGCCGGGGCGGACGTCGACCTCGAGGTGCGGGCCTTCTTCCCGCAGAACGGCATGGCCGTGGAGGACCCGGTGACCGGCAGCCTCAACGCGTCGGTCGCCCAGTGGCTGCTCGACTCGCACCGCCTCCCCTCCCCCTACGTCGCCCGCCAGGGGACCGCCCTCGGCCGCGCCGGCCGGGTCCACGTCGAGGTCGACGACGACGGCACGGTCTGGATCGGCGGCGGCACCGTCACGTGCATCGACGGCACCATCGAGGCCTGACCAGCGCCGTGTCCACCGATCGGTGGACACGGACATCAACCGGTGCGTCAGCCGTCCGGCCGACTGTGCCCGGCAGGCCACTGGTCCACCTTGGTGACATGCACCTTCGTCGCCGCATCATCGGCGCGGTCCTGGCCGGGGCGAGCCTCGTCGGGGTCGCCAGCATGGCGTCGTCCGTGGCCCACGCCGAGATGCCGACCGCCACCGGGGCCGAGACCAGCGCGACGGCGCCGTCGAAACCCATCCCGCCCGGCCCGCAGCTCGCCGCCCTCCTTGCGGTGTTCGATCAGGCGATGCTGCACGTGACGAGGCTCGAAGCGGAACCCGATGGACGTGGGCTCGAAGCGAGCGCCGCCGTGAAGGCGATGTACGAACAGGCCTACGCGCACGTGATCGCCGACTACTCGTCCCAGGTCGACGTGTGGAACCGCTGGGCGGAGTCGCTCGCTGCTGCAACCTGACCGGTCGATGCGCAGTCAGTGCTTGTAGCCGGGGTCGCGACGGCCAGTTGGGCTGGAACATGTGCCACTGGTCGGGCGCCCGGCGGATCAGGTACTCGAGCTCGTGGGCGAGCTCCTGGGTGATGCGGGCGACGTCGTCGCGCAGCGGCCCGTCGCGCTCCATCGACAGCGGCGGGCGCACGACCGAGTGGTGGCCGTTGACCTGGCGGGTGAAGTAGCACGCCGACGGGGATGATCGGCGCGCCGGCGCGCAGCCCGAGCGTCGCCGGGCCGGCGGGCAGCGTCGTGCGCTCGCCGAAGAACTCGACCTCGACGCCGCCACCGCCGAGGTCACGGTCGCACAGCAGGCAGACGATCTCGTTGTCGCGCAGCGCCTGGAGCACGGCCGGCGCGACCGTCCGGGCCGAGCGGCACGACGTTCATGCCGAGCTCCTCGCGCAGCTCGACGAACCAGTCGAACAGCTCCGGCGGCTGGATCCGCTCGACGACGACCGGGTCTGTGTAGCCGAGGTCGCCCAGCCAGCGCCCGGCCCACTCCCACCCGCCGAGGTGGGGCAGGGCGAGGATCACGCCGTGGCCGTCCTCGAGCGCGTCGGTGACGTGGGAGAAGCCGGTGAGGCGGTGGCCGGCGGCGATGGTGCGCGGCCGACAGCGACTGGGCAGGCGCAGGCTCTCGATGCAGTACCGCGTGTAGGAGTCGAACGCGCCCTGCACGGCCTGGCGGATGCGCGGCGTTCGGCCACGACGGGTTGACCCGCCGCATGTGCCGCTCGACCATCGCCCGGCGCTCGGCGTTGGCGAAGTTGGCGCCGAAGCGCGATCGGGGGCGCCAGGCCCTCGGCGATGACGCCGGGCACGTAGCGCGGCCAGCGCGGTGCCGGTGCGGAAGCCGCCGACGGTCAGGGCGTCGGCGACGCGCTGGTAGCGGGGTGCGCGCGCGCCTCGGGTCGGCACCGTCAGGTGCGGCGCCGCGGCACCCGCGTGCGGCGGCGGTTGGCCCGAGCGACGCGGCGGCTCTGGCGACGCGAGCGGCGCAGCTCGATGCGGGCGGCCGTCGACCGGCGCCACCTGCGCCTGGCGCCAGACCTTCACGAACCGCTGGCCGGCGGTGACGATCGTCAGCGCCAGCATGATCCACAGCATCGGGATCGAGCAGCGGCTCGAACAGCAGGCCGATGCACAGCAGCACGACGCGCTCGGCCCGCTCCATCAGGCCGCCCTTGGCGTCGAGCCCGAGCGACTCGGCCTTGGCCCGCTGGTAGGAGATCAGCGACGACGTACGCCATGCACCGCGAACGGCAGCAGCGCCATGTGCGCCGAGTACTCGCTGGCGAGGTACCAGGCGACGCCGCCGAACAGCAGGGCGTCGGTGATGCGGTCGACCGTCGAGTCGAAGAAGGCGCCACGCTGGCTGGCCGATGCCCGACGCCTTGGCGAGGGCGCCGTCGAGGAGGTCGGGCAGCGCCGCCAGCACCACGAGCAGCAGCCCGAGCGGCAGGTAGCCGGCCCGATGGCGAACGCCGCGCCGACGCCGAGCACGAGGCCGGCGATCGTCAGGTGATCGGGCGTCAGCTTCGTACGCCGCAGCCCGTCGCCGATCGGCTTGACGGCCTTGTCGATCGGTGCGCGGAACTTTCCGTCGAACACGCCACCGAGGCTACCGCTTGGGACGCCGGGCCAGGGCGGCTGCCAGGCTGTGGCCATGAGCGCCTCGACCCCTGCCGACCTCGCCGTCACGTTCCGCTCGCTGGCCCGCCGCCAACGCGAGGCCCTCGGCGACGCCGACCCCGGTGCGGTGGCGGTCTCCTCGCCACGTTGCAGGGCCACGTCGCGGCGGCCGCCACCGCCCTGCACACCGCCCCCGACGCCGAAGCCGTCGCCCAGGCCATCGAAGCGGTTCCCGCCGACGAGTGGGACGACGCCACGCTCGACACGCTGCGCGCCCAGGGCCTCGACGCCGGCGCCGTGCTGCGGCGCATCCAGCCGGCGACCGAGGAGGACGACGACTGAGCGTCGGGCGTCAGCTCGGGTCGGAGACGGGCGGCGCCGCCGACCAGCGCTCCGGGTTGTCCTCGACGAGGTGCTCGACGACCTCGCCGTCGACGGCGTCGACGAGCACGAGGCCACGCCGCTCCGGCGGGTCCTCGGTCGAGTAGCACAGCACCCGCCACGTCGGGCGGCTGCGCAGGCCCCGCCACACCTGCTGCGCCGAGGCGTGCCCGACCGGGAACCCGACCGCCTGCTGGGCCTTGATCAGCGCCTCGCGCTCGTCGACGTGCATCCGCCAGCCCGACGTGAACGAGTAGATCGCCACGATGGTCAGCAGGACGGCCGCCCAGACGAAGCCGTCGTTGACGATCGGCGAGGAGTCCCGCCACAGGACCCAGGCCAGCAGACACAGGGCGGCGATGACCAGGTAGATGATCGCCGGGATCCGGCGCCGGGAGTTGTCCGGGAACTGGTACGGCCCGACGTAGCCGGCCGCGTTCAGGTCGTCGGGCAGCTCGTCGCGGTGATCGGCGGCCGCGTCGGCGGCGACATCGGGCGCGGCGTCGCGCTCGTGGTCCGTCGTCATCGCCACCCAGGCTACGGAACCCGCGCCCCGGACCCGACGCGGCGTGCGCCTCGTGCTCGACGCCTCGTCAGTCGCCGCCACCCGGACCGCTGTTGTCGTGGTCGTCGCCACCGCTGCCGCGGCCGCTGTTGTCGTCACCGCCGTCCTCGCCGGCCATCTGCATCAGGGCGTCGACGAGGTGATCACGCTCGGTCTGGGTGAGGGCGGCGTCGCGGTGGATCCACGTGTAGCGGTCGAGCGGCATGTCGCCCTCGCGCACCATCTCGACGGCGTCGTCGGCCTTGTCGCTGAACTCGTCCCAGTCGGAGAAGTTGAGCTCGTCGCGCCCGCTCTCGACGTCGTAGCGCACGAGCCACGACATCGGGGCGACGTAGGCGTAGACCGGCCAGTCGGTCTCGTTGCTGTGGCACGAGTAGCAGGACTGCCCGTGCGATGCGCCGGCTCTCGGCATCGGGCCACGGGGCGTCCTTCACGACCGCCGGGTTGTCGTGCCACCAGCCGTACGGCACGAACTGGATGACGAGGAACAACCCGACCAGCACCGCCAGCGGCCACCCGCGATGCGCCAGAACCGCGACTGCCGCACCCCCATGGAGAGATGTTGCCCCCGCAAGGGCTCAGGTCAACCCCAGGCCGCCCTGATCTTCGCCGCGCTGTCGGGCAGCGCCTCGGGCAGCGTGCGGGTGTTGGCCGTGGCCGGTCATGAAGTTGCCGTCGCCGGTCCAGCGGGGCACGACGTGCACGTGGAGGTGCTCGCTGACGCTGCCGCCGGCCGGGCGGCCGAGGTTGACGCCGACGTTGATGCCCTCCGGCGCGTAGGCGGCCTTGATCGCCCGCACGGCGTCGGTGACCGTCGCCCACAGCTCGGTGACCTCGTCGGGCTCGAGCGCCTCGAGGTCGGCGACCTCGCGGTACGGCAGCACGAGCATGTGCCCGACCGAGTACGGGAAGGCGTTGAGGATCGCGAAGCAGCGCTCAGCCGCGGTGGACGATGTGGGTGTCGACGTCGGGCAGGCCCGGACTGCAGGATCCGCGTGAACACGCTCCCCCGCCCCGACTCGACGTCGTCGGGCCGCACGCCGCCGGCCGCCCCGCCGCTCGTGACGTACGTCGCGCGCCAGCCGTTCCAGAGCCGCTCCAGCGAGGCGGGGCTCAGGCCTGAGCGCGGCGGTCGTCATCGACTGCACCTCGTCGGCGAAGCGCTCGACGAACGTCTCGAGGTCGACGCCGCGCTCGGGCTCGCTCGCTGCCGCGGGCGTTGACGCCGACCGTGCCGGCGGCGACGTCGTCGTCGCCGACGACGAGGATGTACGGCAGCTTCTCCAGCTTGGCGGTGCGGATGCGCTTGCCGAGCTGCTCGCTCGGCGCCCGACGACGTCGACCCGGCCGCCGCGCGACGCGGATGCGGTCGGCGACCTTGTCGGCGTACTCCTCGTGGGCCGTCGCGACCGGCAGCACCCGCACCTGGACCGGCGCCAGCCACGTCGGCAGGTTGCCGGCGTAGTGCTCGAGCAGCACGGCGAAGAAGCGCTCGACCGAGCCGAACAGGGCCCGGTGCAACATGATCGGGCGGTGCCGGGCGTTGTCGGCGCCGACGTACTCGAGCTCGAAGCGCTCGGGGTGGTTGAAGTCGTACTGGATCGTCGACAGCTGCCAGCTGCGGCCGATGGCGTCGCGCACGTCGATGTCGATCTTCGGCCCGTAGAAGGCGGCGTCGCCCTCCTTGATCGAGTACTCGAGCCCGTGGCGCTCGAGGGCGGCGCGCAGCGCCGCCGTCGCGGCTCTCCCAGCCCTCGTCGGTGCCGACGTACTTCTCGGGGTCCTTCGTCGACAGGTTGAACGTGAAGTCGTCGAAGCCGAACGCCCGCAGCACCGACAGCACGAAGTCGAGCAGCGAGGCGATCTCGTCGGGCGCCTGCTCGCGGGTGCAGAAGATGTGGGCTGTCGTCCTGGGTGAAGCCGCGGATCCGCATCAGCCCGTGCAGCGTGCCGGCCCGCTCGTAGCGGTAGACGGTGCCGAGCTCGAACAGCCGCAGCGGCAGCTCCCGGTAGCTGCGCTGCCGCGACCGGAAGATCAGGCAGTGCATCGGGCAGTTCATCGGCTTCATGTAGTACGTGCCGTTGTCCATCTCCATCGGCGGGTACATGCCGTCGGCGTACCAGGAGAGGTGGCCGCTGGTCTCGAAAGACCTGGGCCTTCGTGAGGTGCGGCGTGTAGACGAACTCGTAGCCGCCGTCCTGGTGGCGCTGGCGGCTGTAGTCCTCCATCAGCTTGCGGATCGATGGCGCCCTTGGGGTGCCACACGGCGAGGCCGCCGCCGAGCTCGCTCGGGAAGCTGAGCAGGTCGAGGTCGGTGGCCAGGCGGCGGTGGTCGCGCTTCTCGGCCTCGATCGAGCATGTCGAGGTGGGCCTTGAGCGCGGCGTCGGACTCCCACGCCGTGCCGTAGATGCGCTGCAGCATCGGGCCCTTCTCGTTGCCCCGCCAGTAGGCACCGGACGACCCGCTGCAGCTTGAAGTGGCCGAGGCGACCGGTGGTCGGGACGTGCGGGCCCTTGCACAGGTCGACGAACTCGGGGGTGTTGCGGTACACGCTGATCGTGTCGCCGCCGCCGACCTCGCCGGCTGTCGAGGTCGTCGCGCGCCGGCGCCTTGCACCCGCTCGATGATCTCGACCTTGTAGGGCTGATCGGCGAACATCGCCAGGGCGTCGTCGGCGCTGACCTCGGAGCGCGCGAACGGCTGGTCGGCGGCGATGATCTCGCGCATCCGGGCCTCGATCGCCGCCAGGTCGTCCTCGCTGAACGTGCGCCCGCCGGGCAGCTCGAAGTCGTAGTAGAAGCCGTTCTCGATCGCCGGGCCGATCGAGTACTTGGCGCCCGGGAACAGCTGGGTCACGGCCTGCGCCATGACGTGGGCGGTCGAGTGCCGCAGGACGTGGCGGCCCTCGTCGCGTCCCGTCGGTCACGATGGCGACCGACGCGTGGTCGGGCAGCGGGCGCTCGAGGTCGAACTCGTCGCCGTCGACCGTCGCCGCCACGGCGGCCTTGGCGAGGCGCTTGCCGATCGACGTCGCCACGTCACCCGCCGTCGTCCCGGCGGCGTACTCGCGCTCGGAACCGTCGGGGAGGGAGATCGTGATCTGGTCGCTCATAGCGGCGACCAGTGTAGGGACGCCCTTCCGGGCGGATCCGGACTTCCGCTGAGCAGCGTGTCGGCACCGGCGATCAGGCCGCGTCGGATCTGACCGCTCACCGCTCGCGGAGGAGGACCTCCTGGGCCACGGTGGCGACGAGCGTGCCGTCGACGGTGCGCAGCGTGCCGAGCGACAGGCCGCGGCCGCGGCCGGTGGCGACGGGCACGAGCTCGGACAGCAGCCACTGGTTGACGTCGATCGGGCGGTGGAACCACACGCTGTGGTCGAGCGACACCGACATCCGCTTGGCGTCGTCGGACAGGTGGGCGTGCGGCTCACGGGCGGCGCGGGTCGGGCCGTGGTCGCTGAGGTAGGCCAGCACCTGGAGGTGCAGCAGCGGGTCGTCGGGCACCGGCTCCGTCGGGTGGAACCAGGCCCGGCGAGCGTGCGGCACCGGGTCGCCGTCGGCCACCGGGACGTCGCGGGACTCGATGAACGGGTTGTCGTAGCGACCGCGTGGCAGGCCGTCGGGACCGGGCACACCGGGCGTCGGCGGCGTCTGGTACTCGACCCCCGGCTCGTCGGCGTGGAAGTCGGCCGTCAGCACGACGACGATGCCGCGGGCCTGGCGGGCGACGACGCGGCGGGTGGCGAAGCTGGCGCCGTCGCGGGTGCGCTCGACCTCGTAGCGGATGTCCTCGCCGCCGGTCCCGGCGACGGCGAACGACAGGTGCAGCGAGTGCGCCGGCTTGTCGTCGCCGACGGTGAGCTGGGCGGCCCGCAGCGCCTGACCGATCAGCAGGCCCCCGAACACGTGCCCGGCCGCCGGGGTGTCGTGGGTCGTGAAGACGTCGGCGCGCGACCTCGTCGAGCGCCAGGCGCCCGACCATGTCGAACGCGCTCACAGGGCGGACAAGGAAGTCGAGCAGCGCCTCGTTGACCTCGGCCGGCCGCTCCTGCTGGGTCCAGTGACCGCAGCCGGACAGGATCACCGACGCGTGCAGCTTCGGCAGCGTGTCGGGGAAGCGCTCGATCGACGGCATCCCCCAGATCGTCGGGCCGTCGCGGTCGCCGCCGACGAACAGGGCCGGCACCTCGATCGGCCGGCCCCGGAACGCCGAGAGGTCCTCCCAGTCGCGATCGACGTTGCGGTAGCGGTTGAGCCCGCCGGTGAACCCGGTGTGCTCGAACTCGACGGCGTACACGTCGAGGTCGTCCTCGGTCATCCACGCCGGCATCGGGTCGGGATAGGCGAAGCGGTCGCGCATCTTGGCGCCGTGCGGGATCGTCGCCACCGTGCCGACCCGAGGGCGGCGGCGCATCGCCGGATGCGGTGAAGTAGAAGCCGAGCAGCCAGCGCCGGACGTCCTCGTCGAGCTCGCGCTCGGCCCGGCCCGGGCTGCTGGAAGTACTCGATGTAGAACTCCTCGTCGCCGGCCATGCGACGGAAGGCGTCGGTCGGGCGGGTGTCCCCGGCCGGCCCGAACGGCACCGACAGGCCGCCGACGGCGCGGAACACGTCGGGCCGCAGCAGCGCCGAGTTCCACGCGATCGGCGCGCCCCAGTCGTGACCGATGACGACGGCCTGCTCCTCGCCGAGGGCGCGCGACGAGGGCGACGTTGTCGGCGACGTGGCGCAGCATCCGGTAGTCCTCGACGGCCGGCGGCGCCGACGAGCGCCCGTAGCCCCGGACGTCGATGGCCACGGCCCGGTAGCCGGCGGCGGCGAGCGCCGGCAGCTGGTGGCGCCACGAGTACCACGACTCCGGGAACCCGTGGACGAGCAGCACCAGCGGCCCCTCGCCCTCCTCCACGACGTGCAGGCGGATGCCGTTGGCCGCCACGATCCGATGTTCCACGGCGAGATCATGGCCTGCCTCAGCGATCTGGGCGCGATCCAGTCGCAGAACTGCGACGACTTCGCGCCCAGATCGGCGTTTGCGACGATTCGCGCCCAGATGTCAAGGGCGCGACGGGCTACTTCGGCGCCGCTCCCACCAGCTCGCGCTCGGGGGTGCGGGCGCGCACGTCGTCGGTGACGCTCGCCGGGTGGGCGATCACGGGGACGTCGGTGGACGTCTCGACGCGCTCGCCGGCGTAGTGGTCGCGATAGGTCTGGCCGGTCATCTCGCGGATCTCGAACATGACCTCGTCGATCATCGAGCGCCAGGCCAGGTGCGGCTCGCGCCGATCGCGGTAGCGCTCCGGTCGGACCGGGTGGCCGATCGTGATCGAGCAGTGCTTGAACGGCTTCGGGGCCTTGGCGCCCGGCGGCTGGATGGCATCGGTGCCGACGATCCCGACCGGGAAGATCGGGCAGCCGATCTCGAGGGCCAGGCGGGCGGCACCCGTGCGCCCCTTGTACAGCAGGCCGTCGCGGCTGCGCGTGCCCTCGGGGAAGATGCCGAACAGCTCGCCGCGCTCGAGCACGCCGGCGGCCGTCTCCAGCGCCCCCTTCGACTTCTCGCCGCCGGCGCGATCGATCGGGATCATGCCCATCGCCGGGAAGATGTACTTGGTCTTCCACGAGTCCATGTACTCGGCCTTGCCGACGAAGCTGATGTTGCGCGGCATCGTGAGCATCAGGAACGCCGAATCGAGGAACGAGATGTGGTTCGGGCACAGGATCGCCGGGCCGTCCGTGGGCAGGCGGTCGTAGCCCGTCATGTCGATGTGCCACAGCCGCCGCGCGACCGGTCCGGCCACCTTGCGCACGCGCCGCTGCGCGGTTCCGGCTCCACTCCCTCGCGACATCGCAAGAGACGATACGCCTCTTGTGTTACGGGAGTTCGCGCGCCAGGTCATCAGCAGATGAACGTCACACACGACCCGACGTCGATGTCGGGTTTGGAACACCGTTCGCCGTTGTGATCGCAACGGCCACCGGCGCGTTCAGAGCACGATGCCGAGCAGCTCGGCAGCCACCGTGACGTCGTGGCCGCGACCGGCCGCGTCATCGATCGCGGCGAACGCGCGCGGCGTGTCCAGATCGTCGTCGAGCGCGTCGCGCACCTGGTCGAGGGCGTCACTCGGGTAGCCACCGGTGCCCCCTCGCCAGGCCTCCAGCCGGGCGACCGCGTTCGGCATCAGCTCGTCGTTCCACGACCATTCGGTGCGGTAGTGGTGCGCCGTCATCGCCATGCGGATCGCCGCCGGCTCCCACTCCTTGCGCAGCGCGTCGACGAACACGAGGTTGCCGAGCGACTTCGACATCTTCTCGCCGTCCTTGCTGATCAGCGCGGTGTGCATCCAGTGGCGCACGAACGGCTCGCCGGTCGCGGCCTCCGATTGCGCCCGCTCGCACTCGTGGTGCGGGAAGATGAGGTCGGTCCCGCCGCCGTGCAGGTCGATCGTCGTGCCGAGCTCGCGCAGCGCCAGCGCGCTGCACTCGATGTGCCAACCGGGTCGGCCGGGGCCCCACATCGTGTCCCACGACGGCTCGTCCGGCGCGACGGCTGCCACAGCACGAAGTCGAGCGGGTGGCGCTTGTCGGGGTTGTCGACATCGCCGCCGCGTTGACGCCCGAGCTCGAGCATCGTCGCGTGGTCGTAGTGGCTGAGGCTGCCGAAGGAGTCGAAGCGCGTGACGTCGAAGTACACGGCGCCACCGGACTGGTAGGCGAAGCCGCGGTCGAGGACCATGCCGATGAAACCGCGGATGTCGGGGATCGCCGACGACGCGCGCGGCGTCGACGCGACCGGGAGGGCGTTGAGCGCCTCCATGTCGGCCTCGAAGCGGGCCTCCTCCCCCGCCGCCAGGTCGAGGTAGTGGATGCCGAGCTGACGGGCCTTGGCGAACAGCGGGTCGTCGACGTCGGTGACGTTGCGCACGCACGTCACGGTGTGACCGCGATCGATCAGCCGTCGCTGCAGCACGTCGTAGGCGAGGAACGTGTTGGCATGACCGACGTGGGTGGCGTCGTAGGGCGTGATGCCGCACGTGTACATGAGCACGAGCTCGCCGGGATCGAACGGCACGACGGCCTGGCGCGCCGTGTCGTACAGCCGCATCGGCGGCAGGCCGGTGTCCGTGCCGAGCCTCTCCATGGCCGTCCCCGGTCAGTCGCCGGCCGGGGCGGCGGACGCCTCGGCCACCGGCTCGGGCTTCGGGGGCGCGAGGATCGCGGCGGATGCCCGTCAGCTTCGGCGCGACGCGCGTCTTGTAGCGCACGTTGAGCTGCAGCAGGACCGCGGTGAACGCCTCGATGGCCGTGGCGTTCGACAGCTCACCGGCGTCGAGCGGACGACAGCCCGGGATCTTGGCGACGATCTCGCTGACCGTCTTGACGGCTTCGGGGTCGTCCCCGCAGATCAGCACGTCCGAGTCGATCGGCTCGCCGAGGTGTCCGAGCTCCTTGGCCGGCAGGTGGTGCAGCGCGGCGACGACGTGACATCCCGGCACCGCAGCCTGGACGTGGGCGGCCACGCTGCCCCGCGGCGGCACGAGCGGTTGGAACTCGTGACCGACTCGGACGAGCGCGTTCGCCATCGAGATGACGACCTTGCCCTGGAGCGCCGCGGCGTGCTCCTGCGCCGTCGTCGCCGCCGAATCCCACGGCGTCGCGATGACCACGAGCTCGCAGTCGGCGGCCGCGGTGTTGTCGCCGTACGTGAGCTTCGCCTTGAGCTCGGGCGACTGCTCGGTCAAGTGGTCGACCGATTCCATCGCCCGGTACTTCGACCGGGACCCGATCACGACCTCGTACCCGATGCTCGCGAGCCGGGCGCCGAGGCTGCTGCCAGCGGGGCCCGTCCCGCCGAGGATGCCGATGCGCATGAGGCGAGAGCCTACGCAGGGGACCCCGCGACGGACGCTTTGCATCGCAATGGTCGCTCCCCTCGGGACCGGACGCTCCCCCCGTCGCTGGGGGCGCGCCCACTACCGTCCCGATCATGGGTCTCCTCGAGGGCAAGAACATCGTGGTCACGGGCGTGCTCACCGACGCGTCGCTCGCCTACGCCGTCGCCCGCGTCGCCCAGGACGAGGGCGCCTCCCTGATCCTCACCGGGGCAGGGCGCGGCCTCAGCCTGACGACCCGCACGGCGCGCAAGCTGGGCGCCGGCATCGACGTCCTCGAGCTCGACGTCACCGTCCCGGAGCACGTCGCGCGGGTGCGGGGCGGCGGTGGCCGAGCGCTGGGATCGCGTCGACGGCGTCGTGCATGCCATCGCGTACGGCCCACCGGCGACGCTCGGCGACGACTTCCTCGCGGCCCAGTGGGACGACGTCGCCGTCGCCGTGCACGTGTCGGCCTACTCGCTCAAGGCGCTCGCCGACGCGTTCCTGCCGCTGATGGACCGCGGTGGCGCGTTCGTCGGGCTCGACTTCGACAACCGCGTCGCCTGGCCGGCGTACAACTGGATGGGCGTCGCCAAGTCGGCGCTGCAGAGCGTCAACCGGTACCTCGCCAAGGAGCTCGGCCCGCGCGGCATCCGGTCCAACCTCGTCGCCGCCGGGCCGGTGCGCACGATGGCCGCCAAGAGCATCCCCGGCTTCTCCAAGTTCGAGGACATCTGGGACGAGCGAGCGCCGCTCGGCTGGGTGATCACCGATCCCGAACCGGTCGCCAAGGCGTGCGTCGCGCTGCTGTCGGACTGGTTCCCGGCGACGACCGGCGAGATCGTCCACGTCGACGGCGGGTTCCACGCCGTCGGCGCCTGAGCCGGGGCGGGCCGTGTCGCTCACGGTCTGCTGCCTCGCCGGCGAGCCGCCGGCGCAGGTCGCCGCGCTGCTCGCGCCGTTCCGCCCGATCGCCGACGAGGTGTTCGTGGCCGTCGACTCGCGGATCGACCCGGCGACCCTCGGCCCGTACGACGGCGTCGCCGATCGGCTCGTCCGATACGAGTTCGGCGTGCACCCCGACCGGGCCCGCCCGTGGCTCTTCGCGCAGTGCACCGGCGACTGGATCTTCTACATCGACGGCGACGAGGTGGCCAGCCCGGCGCTCATCGACGCGCTGCCCTCGCTGCTCGACGACGGCGAGACGATGCAGTTCGGGTTCCCGCGGCGCTGGCTGTTCCCGGCTCCCGACCGCTGGCTCGCCGAGCTGCCGTGGTCCCCTGACATGCAGGTGCGGCTCTTCCGCAACGGCCCGTTCGTACACCACTCGGGACGGCTCCACGATCGGGTGCGCCAGATCCTGCCGGCCCGCGACGTCGACTTCCCGCTCTACCACCTCGCGCTCCTGACGGCGCCCGAGCGGCGACCGACGTCAGCGCGGCGACCGCTACGAGCAGCACGCGCCCGAGCGGGTCGCCTATGGCGGCGGGCCGCTCAACCACACGATGTACGTCCCGGAGGACACGGCGACCACGGCGCCGCAACCGGTGCCGGCGCACGACCAGCCGTCGATCGACATCGTCCTGGCCGCCGGCCACGCCGCGGTCGAACGACGGGAACCGGGCGCCCCGCTGCCACTGGCGACGCGCGCCGAGATCGACCGCCACGTCGACGATCTGGGACCGGCGGAGTGTCGGGGGTCGCTCGACGACGTTCGCCGAGTACGGGCACATCTCGCCCGGCGAGGTGCGTCCGCTCTACGTCACCGTCACCAACACCGGTGACGTCGGCTGGCCGTGGGGCCCGGACGCCGATCCGCTGATCGCCGTCGGCTACCGCTGGTCGACCGCCGATGGCGAGGAGTTGGCCGATGACGGCCGGCACACGCCGATGACGGCCAACGTCGCGCCCGGCGGGTCGCTGCTGCTGCCGGTGATGGTCGCGGCGCCGCGACGGCCCGGGCGCTTCCGTCTGCGCCTCGACCTCGTGCACGAGGGCGGTGCGCTGGTTCGAGACGCCGACGTACGTCGACATGGTGGTCGGTGAGCTGCCGGCGCGACCGCTGCCACCCCACCGCCGATCGCGATCACGACGATCGTCGCCCGCAACTACCTCCCCCGCGCCCGGCTGCTGGCCCGCTCGTTCCTGGCCCACCACCCGAACGGACGGATGACCGTCCTGGTGACCGACGCCGACGGCAAGGAGCGCAGCGACGGCCTCTTCGAGGTGCTCACCCTCGACCACCTCCCGCTGTCCCGGCGCGACGTGAACCGGATGGCGTTCATGTACGACGTCACCGAGCTGGCGACTGCGGTGAAGCCGTTGCTCCTGCAGTTCCTCCTGTTCGAGCGCGGCGAGCCGGCGGTCACCTACCTCGATCCGGACATCGAGCTGTTCGCCCCGATCGACGACCTCGACCAGCTGGCCCGCAAGCACGGCATCGTGCTCACACCGCACCGGCTGGTCCCGGTGCCCGACGACGGGTGCCAGCCCGACGCCCCCATGCTGGCGCTGTCGGGGGCGTTCAACCTCGGGTTCGTCGCCGTCGGACCGACGAGCCGCGAGTTCCTCGACCGCTGGGCGGCGCACTGCCGGACCAACTGCATCGTGCGCCCACGACCAGGGCTTCTTCGTCGATCAGCGTTGGGTCGACGCCGGCGTCGTCCCGTTCCGCCACCACATCGTCGACGATCCCGGGTGCAACGTCGCCTACTGGAACCTCGACGCCCGCCCGATCACAGAAGGACCGGAGGGTCTGCGGGCCGGCGGTTGGCCACTGCGCTTCTTCCACTACAGCGGCTTCGACGATCGCTTCCCCCACCTGCTGAGCGAGCACCAGGGCCATGCGGCCCCGCAACCTCCTGTCGGCCCAGCCGGTGCTCGCCGCAGCTCGTCCAGGGCTACGCCGGGCGGCTGCGGGCCGAGGCCGAGTGACTGAGGAGCCGGCGCTGCCTACCGGTGGGATCGGACGCGGGCCGGGCTCGCGATCGACGACCGTCATGCGGCGCCTCTTCCGCGACGAGATCCTGCGGCGCGCGCGTTCCGACGACGGACGCAGGCCGCGAGGACCGCCCGACGGACCCGCTTCTTCGACCGGTCGACGACGCGGAGCTGGTCGCCTTCCTTCGGCGCCCGCTGCCCGGGAGCGAGCTGCCACGGGTCGGCCGCTACCTGCACCTCGTGTACTTCGGGCGGCGCGACGTCCGAGCCGCCTACCCCGACCTGCACGACGAGTGCCGGCATCGAGGCCTTCTCAACTGGGTCCGCACGACCGGCCACGTCGAGGAATCGATCCCGGCCGCCCTCGTCCCGCCGGCCACCCCGCGCGTTGCCGGTCCGCCACCGCCGCCACTGCGGCAGGGCGTCAACATCGTCGGCTTCCGAGGCGGCGTCGACGAGGCCGGGCGGGCGATGCTGGCCACCCTCGGCGAGCTCGGCGAGCCATGCGCCGTCGTCGACACGACGGGGCCCACGAACCGCGAACGACGACATCGACGAGCCGCTCGGGGAGCCGTCGACCACGACATCACCTCCCGTCAACAGTGACCAGACACAGCTCACCCATCGCCGCGGCTCCCCGACCAGTACACGATCGGGATGTGGACATGGGACAGCTCGACGACCCCCACCGTCGATGCACGGGGGTGTGCCAGTACGTGGACGAGGTCTGGGTACAGCCGCCACGCCGCGGCCGGCGATCCGGCGCGCCGTCGACCTGCCGGTCCACGTCGTGCCGCCGCCGGTGCAGCACTCGACCTGGCCGCCGGTGACCCGCATCGCCCTCGGCATCGAGGCCGACTTCAGCTTCCTCTGCTCGCTCGACGTCAACTGCTCGATCGAGCGCAAGCAACCCGGAGGGCGTCGTACGCGCGTTCCGCGCCGCGTTCGAGCCGGACGACCGGGCCGACGCTCGTGATCATCAAGTCGCACAACGGCCGACCGACCACTGGCGGTGCTCGAGTGCTTGCGCTACGAGGCGCGCGACCGCAAGGACATCCACATCGTCGACGCGCCCGCTGACGTCCGAGAGCTGCGCTGCCTCATCGCAACCAGTGACTGCTACGTCTCGCTGCACCGCTGCCGAGGGGTTCGGCACACGATGGCCGAGGCGATGCTGGCCGGGGTGCCGGTGATCGCCACCCCGTACGTCCGGCAACCTCGAGTTCATGGACGACGACAACAGCTTCCTCGTCGCCGCGGGCCGCGGTCAGGTAACCCGACCGACCGGCGGCCCGTATCCGGCGGGGACCGGTGACGGGCCGAACCCGACCTCGACGACGCGGCGCGCCTGATGCGACTGGTGCACGAGGAGCCGGCGCGGCGCACACGCGTCGTGGCTGAGCGCGGTCGGCGGGACATCGAGCAGCTGCACAGCCCGCTCGCCCGGGCGCCGCTGGTGGCGGCACGACTGGCCGCGATCCGGGCCGCGCCTGGGTGCCGAGGAGATCGTCGCCGCCGCGATCGGCGACGACGCGGCCGCCGCGCGGTCGTCTGGCGAGCCACGCGGCGGCTCGGCCTAGCTGTCGCGGCGCGCCACCTGAGACGCGACGTCAGCGCCAGCGGACGCGCAGCGCGTCGAGCGCCCGCAGCCGGACGTGCTCGACCGACGCCGGTGGCGTGGCCGAGCGCTCGGGCGAGATCGGTCGAGCGCATCGCTCGACGTCGTCTGCCCGACGATCACAGCTCGCTCGGGCTGACGGCCGGCGGCCACGACGACCAGCCGAGCTGGGCCGTCCTCGCGGACCGACCGCAGCACGTCACGCATCGGGCGACTGCCCGCCCAGTGCAGCAAGCCGCGCGTTCGTCGCGCCCCTGCGCCAGGCCCCGCCGCAAGATCCACGCCCGCGCCAGCTTGTCGGCGACCACCTCGTGCACGACGAGCGCGGCCGGCTCGTAGCGGATCGACCCGCCGGCCGCCCAGACCGCCGCCCACAGCGCGGCCTCCTCGCCCGAGAGCAGGTTGCGGCCGCGGCGGCCGAGCGACGTGCGGAAGCCGCCGAGCGCGGTGATGGTGCTGCGGCGCACCGACATGTTGGTGCCGTACGGCCCGTGGGGACCCGGGTACGCCACGGCCTGGTCACCGAGATCGATGGCACTCCACCAGTGCTCGAGGCGCGCCGTCGCCCATGCCGGGCGCCCGTTCGGCCACGCCAGCACGACCGGGCCGCCGACGGCGACGACCGCCGGGTCGCGCTCGTACGCCGCGACGTGGGCCGCCACCCAGCCGTGCGGCGCCACCGCGTCGTCGTCGATGAACAGCACGACGTCGTGGCGGCACGCCGCGACGCCGGTGTTGCGGGCCAGCGAGAGCCCAGGTGTCGGCTCGGCGACGACGCGGCGGGTCTCCGGGTCGGCGGCCGACCACGTCGCCAGCAGTCCCGCCGTCCCGTCGCGCGACCCGTTGTCGACGACGACGACCTCGATCCCGCCAGGCGACGGGCAGCTGCTCATCCAGCGCGTCGAGGCAGCGGCGCAGCGGTGTCGCCCGATCGCGCGTGCACACGACGACCGAGGCGCTGATGCACGCCCCCGACGGCGGCGTCAGGTCCACGCCGGGTGCACGGTGATCCAGCCCGGCGAAGCTGATCACCAGCTGTGGGGCGCCGCTGGTTCGTCGACCTGGCCGACCCAGATCCCGTGACGTCGTCGCGCTCGCTCTCGAACGCGATCCGCGTGCCGTCGGGCGACCACGACGGGTCGGAGTCGCCGAGCGGCGCCGCCGGGTCCTCGATGCTCGGATCGATCAACGGGCGATCGCCCGAGCCGTCGGCATTGGCGACGAAGACCTGCCTGGCGCCGCTCGTCACGTTCTCCCTGGTGAAGGCGATGCGGGTGGCATCCGGCGACCACGACGGGTCGCTCTCGGCCTCGGGCGACGACGTCACCGGCACCGCCTCGCCGCCCGACGCCGCGATCCGCATGACGTCGCGAGCGCCGCCAGACCGGCCGACCGTGAACAGGATCTCGTCGGACTTCGGCGACCACGACGGGTCGGACTCACTGAGGTCGTCGTGGGTCAGCTGCGTCTCGGTCTGGGTGTCGGCGTTGAAGACGAAGAGGTCGTCGGCGCCGTGGCGGTTGGCGACGTACGCCAACCGCTTCCCGTCGGGCGCCCACGTGGCCCGCTCGTTGTTGGTCCCGAGGACGAGCGGCTGTCCGTCGACGCGCAGGCCCTTCACGCCGCCGGTCCACGCCTTGACCGAGATCGTGTAGTTGCTGGCCGCCTGCGAGGTGAAGGCGATCAGCCGCCGGTCCTTCGACAGGGCCGGGACGTTGTCCCAGTTGGATCCGCCGGCCGTCGTCAGCTGGGCAGCCCGAGACTCGATCGGCTTCGACACGTCGATCGACCACAGCTGGCGGACGCTGTCGGAGCGCAGGCGGGTCACGATCATCACCTCTGCCGGCACCGGATCGCCGGCCGCGGGGAAGGCTGCTGGTTCGATCGGCAGGGTCGTCGAGGCGCCGGACGCGCTGGTCGAGGGCGAGCCGGTCGTGGTCGGGGCGTCGGTTCCCGGCGTCGTCGTGGCGCCCGCGGCCGTCGTGGACGGTGTGGCCGACGTGTCGTCGCTCGACGACGTCAGCCGCCAGGCGACGATGCCGCCGGCGATCAGGACGACGGCGACGACGGCGGCGATCACGACGCTGCCGACGGCTCGGGCGCTCCTCGTCATCGTCGTCGATGACCGGCGCGACCGTCCGCGCCGGGCGACGCGGCGGCGCCTCCGGGCGATGCTCCGCGGCCCATCGCGCCGCCCGCGAGCGACGACGAGCTTCGGATGGGCGTCGACGCGAACCGGCGCCCCGAGCGCCGAGCCGACGAGCTCCGAGACCAGCGGGATCCGCGACGAGCCACCGACGAGGAGCAACGCCGACAGCTGCTCCGACGTGATCTGGGCCCGGTCGAGGGCCTGGCGGGCCAGCTCGACGGTCTGGCGCAGCATCGGGCGGACCATGTCCTCGAGCTCCTGGCGGGTGAGCCGGACCGTGGACGACAGCCCGGGCAGCAGCACCGGGATGTCGACCGAGACGTCGCTCGAGAGCGCTTCTTTGGCCTCGACGCAGCGGGCCCGCAGCTGGGCCAGCCCGAGACGGCCGGTGGGATCGTTGCGCGCCTGCTCGACCACCTCGTGCGGCACGTAGCCCATGACGTGCTCGAACACCGCCTCGTCGAAGTCGATCCCGCCGAGGCGCTCCACGCCGGCCGGTACGCCCACGCTCGAGAACCCCTCCGCGTCGCGCTGGAGGATGGCCACGTCGAACGTGCCGCCGCCGAGGTCGTACACCAGCACCAGCTGGCCGGGCTCGAGGTGGGCGACGCTCCCGAAGTCGATGGTGGCCGCCTGCGGCTCGGGGATCAGCGAGGCCGATGGAACGCCGGCCTGTTCCAGCGCGGTCGACAGCAGGTGGCGTTGGAACTCGGTCCAGTTGGCCGGGTGGGTGACGGCGACGCTCTGCGGGGCCTCGCCCGTCTGGGCGGAGACGGTGTCGTAGACCCACCGAGCGAACAGCGCCACGAGTCGATCAGCGGAGTACGGCGCACCGGCGAGGAAGATCGGGACCGAGTCCCCGAGCCGCCGCTTGAACTCGCGAGCCGCGCTGTCCGGGCTGGTGATCCCCCGGCTGATCGCCGCCGCTGCCGTAGCGCAGCTCGTCGCCCTCCACCGCGATCACGGTCGGCACGGTGACGTGATGCGCCTCCAGGGCGAAGACCTCGACCCGCTCGTCGCGCCACACGGCCGCGGCCGTGAACGTGGTGCCGACGTCGATCCCCAAGGCGTACGGCATCGGGCGGCACATTACTGGCGGCGTCACACCCCCCGGCGGTCAATCGACCGAGCTGACGAGGTGAGCGGGGACGAACGGGATGATGCTCAGAAGCGCCCCGTTCCCGCGTGACCAGCGGCGTTAGCCTTGCGGCCGAGGGAGGATCGGGCTGCCGAGATGAAGACCTGTCCGGGGTGCGGAGCCGAGAACGAGGCGGGCGCGCCATTCTGCGCGTCGTGCGGCGACTTCCTCGACTGGGACAGCTCGTCGGGGCCTGTCGTCGCCGATCGGCGGGCGTCGGATCTGCCGCCTGCGCCGCCACCGCGGCCCCCCGCCCCCACTGCCGCGCCGGCTGCGACCGCGCCGCCGCCCGCGCCCACCCCCGCACCTCCCGCGCCGGCACCGTCGTTCCCGGCTCCTGGTGGCTCCCCATCGTCGATCACCCCCGAGGCGCGGGTCGCCGCTGACGAGGACATCGCCCGCGCCGCCGCCGAACGGGCCGCCGCTGAACAGGCCGCCCGCGCCGCTGCTGAGCAGGCCGCCGCCGAGGAAGCGGCCCGCGCCGCATCGCGGGCGGCGCGCGCCGAACAAGCTGCGAGGGACGCCGCCGACGCCGCGGTACGCGAGGAGGCCGCGGCCGCCGAGCGGGCCGCCCGCCTCGCCAGGCTGGTCGCGCCGGGCGCGCCGGCGCCGAAAGCGCGGACCGAGCCCGCGGCGGTCGACCCGCCGGCGCCCGTGGCCCCGAGCAACGGCGCCGTGTTCCTGTCCGACGTCTCGAGGCCGGCGCCCACCTCGCCGCCGCCGACCCCGATCAGCGAAGCGCCGTCGGTCGCCCTGCCGCCGCGACGTCTCGTGCCGACGCAGCTGGCGCCGACGCTCGCCGCCCCGACGGCCGGCCCGGTGCGCAAGGGTGCCGACGGCAGCAGCTCGCTCGCCACGGTCATCACGATCGCCGAGCGCAGCGGACGCACCGACCTGTCGTCACGGCTCAAGGCGAGCCGCGAGAAGCTGCGCCGCACCGGCGTGACCGTCGCCGTCGTCGGCGAGTTCAAGAAGGGCAAGTCGAACCTCGTCAACGCCCTCGTGAACGCCGACGTGTGCCCGTCCGACCCGGTGTACGCGACGGTGGTGCCGATCGAGGTGGGCTACGCCGAGGAGCTGACCATCACGGCCGAGTCGGCGATCGGCGATCTCGACGCCGGGCCGGTGCAGGCGTTCGAGGATCCCGCCAACCTGACCAGCGAGCGCGGCAACCCCGGCAACTCCCGGGGCCTGTCGCGAGTGACGGTCGGCCTGCCCCGGCGGCTGCTCGCCACCGGGTTGACGATCATGGACACACCCGGGGTCGGCGGGCTCGACTCGGCAGCTGGCGCGCGGGCCCTCGCCAGCCTCGACGCCGCCGACGGCGTGATGTTCGTGACCGACTGCAGCCAGGAGCTCACGGCACCCGAGATGACCTACCTGCAGGCGGCACGCGAGCGTTGCGACTCGGTCGTGTGCGTGATGACGAAGCTCGACCTGTACCAGCACGCCCCGACGATGCGCGACGTCAACCGGCGCCACCTCGACGCCGCCGGCCTCACCGACGTCCCCCTGGTCGCGGTGTCGTCGGTCCTGCACCTGCTGGCGCTCGTCGAGGGCGACCAGGAGCTCGAGGAGGAATCGGGCTTCGAGGAGCTGTTCGCGCTGCTGCACGAGAAGATCTGGAACCCGGCGCGGCGCCGTGGCCTGGCCGACGCCGGGCTCGAGCTGGCCGAGGTCGCCGCCCACCTCACGCTGCCGATGGAGATCGAGCACGAGGCGGCCAGCTCGCCGGAGGGCGCCGAGCGGGCGCTGCTGCGCCTCGCCGAGCAGGCCGATCGGCTGCGCCAGTTCCGCAACGCCGCCGGACGGTGGCAGCAACGTCTCAACGAGGGCATCCAGGACGTCCTCGGCGACCTCGATCACGACCTGCGCAACCGCACGCGCGTGGTGAGCAAGACCGCCGACGGCATGGCCGACAGCGACGACCCCGCCGACGACCTCGTGTTCGAGGCGTGGCTGCACAAGGCGGCCACCGAAGCAGTCATCGGTCACTACGAGTCGATCACCGCCCGCACCTCGGCGCTGGCCGACGAGATCGCCGAGGTCTTCGTGGCCTTCGACCGCGATGCCGGCATGCAGGTGCAGGCGCTGGCGCCCGCCGAGCTGATGAGCGCCGTCCAGGTCGCGCGCGATCCCCAGGTCGACAAGGGCGGTCTCATCCGGCGGCTGGTGTCGACGACGCAGGGCTTCAACAGCGGGCTGGTGCTGGGATCGTCGATGCTCGGCATCATCGGCGCCCACATCGCGGTGATGGCCCTCGTCCCCGTGCTCACCGTGCCGACGGCCGTGTACATGGGGCGGCGGGCGTTCTTCGACGACCGCACCCGGCGCAAGGCCCAGCGCAGCGTCGAGATGAAGCGCCTCGCCTCCCGCTACCTCGACGAGATCAGCTTCATCGTGCAGAAGCACTCCCGCGACACCATCCGCAAGACCCACCGCCAGATCCGGGATCACTTCGTCGAGCGCCTCGAGCTGCTCGAGCGCACCCTGCAGCAGGCGATCCAGGCCGCCGAGGCGGCGCGCGCCAAGCACGCCGCCGGCCTCAGCACGTCGACCGCCGACCACGACGCCGAGGAGGCCACCGTGCGTCAGCTGCGCACGACGGCCGACCGCCTCGTCGCCGTCGGAGCGATGGCCTCATGACGAGCGCGTCGGCGACGCTGACGTCGTCGGTCCATCGGTTGCTCGACGAGGCCGAGACGGTGCTGCGCGAGCCGTACGTGGCCCGCATCCCCGAGATGCGCGCCCGCCTCGACGGCCCGCTGCGGGTGGCCATCGCCGGCAAGGTGAAGGCCGGCAAGTCGACCCTGCTCAACGCCCTCGTCGGGGAGAACGTCGCCCCGACCGATGCCAGCGAGTGCACCCGCGTCGTCACGTGGTACCGCACCGGCCACGTGTACCGGGTGACCGCGGCGATGTTCGAGGGGCCGCCGATCGAGCTGCGCTTCCGCCGCACCGACCGGGCCCTGGAGATCGACCTCGACGGTCGACCGCCGGACACGATCCAGTACCTCGACGTCGAGTGGCCGTCCAAGCGGCTGCAGGACATCGTGCTGATCGACACGCCGGGCCTGGCGTCGATCTCCGACGACGTGTCGCGGCGCACCGAGCGCTTCCTCGCCAGCGACGAGGAGGGCCCCGGGGACGCCGACGCCGTCATCTACCTCCTGCGCCACCTCCACCCGATGGACCTGTCGTTCCTCGAGGCGTTCCGCGACACCACCGCGACGTCGGGCGCGGTCAACTCGATCGCCGTCCTCTCACGCGCCGACGAGATCGGCTCGTCGCGGACCAACGCCCTGCAGGCCGCCGAGCTGGTCGCCGAGCGCTACCGCACCGACCGCCGGATCGACTCGCTGTGCCAGGTCGTGGTGCCGGTCGTCGGGCTGATCGCCCAGGCGGCGGCGACGCTGCGCGAGGACGAGGCGGCGATCATCCGCACGATCGCCGGATTGCCGCGCGATGCCGTCACCGAGCTGCTGCTGTCGGCGTCGCGCTTCGTGCGCCCCGAGGCGCCGGGCGCCATCGACGCCGCCGCCCGCCAGGCGCTGCTCGACCGCCTCGGCCTGTTCGGCGTGCGCCTCGCCGTCGAGCTGACGATCGCCGGGCGGGTGACATCGACCAGCGAGCTGGGCGCCGAGCTGGAGCAGCGCAGCGGCATCGACGAGCTGCGCGAGCTGCTCGCCGGGCAGTTCACATCGCGGGCAACGGTGCTGAAGGCCCGCTCGGCGCTCGCCACGGTCACCGCGCTGGCCGAGCTGCACGGCGGCACCGCCGGCCGGCGGCTGCGCGACCTCGCCCAAGACATCGAGAACGCCGACCACCAGCTGGTCGAGATCAGGCTGCTGTCGCAGCTCAAGTCGGACCCGTCGCTGCTCGGCGACGACGAGGCCGAGGCCCGCCTCATCCTCGGTGGTGACGGTCCGGAGCCCCACACGCGCCTCGGGCTGGCGGCGAACGCGTCGGCGGCCACCCTCCGCGACGCCGCGGTGGCGGCCATCGGACGTTGGCGGGTGCTCGCCGACGATCCGTTGATGTCACGCGACGGGCGCACGGTCGCCGCCGGTGTCATCCGGACCTGCGAGGGTCTGGCGATGGCGGGCAGGTGAGGGGCGAGCGATGATCGTGTGCCGCAAGTGCAGTCGTCGACACCCCGACGACACCGAGTTCTGCGATTGCGGGGCGTACCTCGCGTTCGATGGCGAGCGCGTCGCCGATGCCGCGGGTGCGGCCGCCGCGCCACCCGGTGCGCCGCCGCGTCCCGCTGACCTCCCGCCGCCACCGGCGGCGGCCGCGTGGCAGGCCGTCGAACCGGCAGCGCGAGAGGCACCGCGGCGCCCGGCGAGCGAACCAGCGGCGTGGGGTGGGCTGCCCGGCGGCCCACCAGGTGAATCGACGTGGGGCGACGACACCGGCAACGACCGTGGTCCGACGAGCACCGTCGATGCCCGCTTGCCCGATGCACCGACGCGCGAGACGACGGCGCCGGTGTGGGTCGAGCCGACCTCACGCGCCGGCGACGTGCCGTGCACGCGATGCGGCTCGATGAACAACCCCGACCGCCAGTTCTGCCAGCACTGCGGGCAGCCGCTGGCGGCGGCGGCCTCCGGAGCGGCCGACTTCGGCGGCGGCAGCGGTGGATCGGTCCCGTGGTGGCGACGGTTCGGACGGTCGGCGCGCGCCCGCGGCAGCAAGCTGGACGGCACGTCGCTCGCCATGGACGCCCGGCGGCTGGCCGCGCCGGGCGGGGTGTCGAGCCGGGTGATGATGTTCCGTACCGGCGGCCTCGCCCTCGCCGCCCTCGCCCTGCTCGCGTTCCTCGGCCCCTGGCGGGGCACCGTCATCCGCCAGGCGCGCACGATGCTCGGCGGCAAGCAGTACGAAGCCGTCACCAGCGCCGACATCCGGGCCGAGTCCATCGCCGCGTCGCCCGCCATCCCGATCCAGCCGATCCCGCAGGAGGCGCCGGAGAACGTGCTCGACCGGCACGCCAACACGGCCTGGGGGACGCGCTGGCTGGCCGCCGTGCCGGTGGCACCGGCGGCACCTGCCGATCCGGCCGCCGCACCGACGACGACCGTGACACCAGCTCCCTCCACGACGCTGACGACCCCGGCTGGCGCGTGCACGACCGAGGCGCGCACCGACTCGCTGCTGCGCTTCACGTTCCGCCAACCGACCGACATCGGTCGCGTCGAGATCCTCGCCGGCCGCTACGACGCCGACAAGGCCCGCGCCCTCTTCACGCGGCCGCGCATCATCGAGCTCTCGGTCGGCGACCGCTGCGAGCGCTACGAGCTGCTCGACAAGGGCAGCCTGCAGGCCCTCAACTTCGCCGCCGACGACGTGAGCCAGGTCGAGCTGCGGATCGTCGACGTGTACCGCGAGGACGCGTCGTCGGCCACCGTCGAGATCTCCGAGGTCGTCTTCGAACGCCAGCGCTGACCGGATCCGGCAACTCTGGCCGGATCCCTCAACTCTTTGGTGAGGCGGCCACGTTCTGGCCGCCTCACGAAAGAGTTGAGGAACAGGGCCGGACCGACCGCGCCGGGTCAGGTCGGTTCGAAGGCGAAGCCGGTGCAGTTCGTGATGGTGTTGGTCGTGCAGAAGGCCTGGCGGTCGGCGTCGTTGGCGAAGCCGGTCACGAACAACACGGCGCGGGTCGTGCCGAGCTTCGGGTAGTCCTTGCCGGCGACGGCGTACACAGGGTGGCCGACGAACTTCGGGCGCAGGGTGTCGAGCTGCGCGTCGAGCTCGGCGATCGTCGCCGTCGCCGGCAGCGGGTCGAGCAGCAGGACCTTGGTGCCCGCCGAGCCGCGCGCCGCCCCGATCAGCTGCAACACCTCACACCCTGCGGCCTTGGCGCAGATCCCGTCGGCGGTGGCCTGGTCGGGTGTGACGACGTAGACGTAGCGGCTGCTCGCCGACCCCTCGTTGGCCTTGGCCGACGTGCCATCGGCCTGCTTGGCGATCGTGTCCCGGTTGGTGAACACCGCCAGCTGCTCGACCGGGACCCCGAAGTCAGCGGCCAGGCGGGCCTTGCGCGCCTCCAGCGGCACCCCGCCGCTCGATCCGGGTGGCACCGACCCGAGCATCGCCACCCAGGTCAGCTGGAGGTCGTGCAGCTCGTCGGTGGCGGCCGGGCTGGGCGTCGTCGTGGTGGTGACCGCCGCCGTCGTCGTCGGCGCCGTCGCGGCCGTCGTCGTCGTCGCCCCACCGGGACCTCCGGCGCCGCCGGGCAACGTCGTCGCCGCGGCCGGCACCGTCGTCGGCGCACCGCCGGCGACGGTCGTCGGCACCGGTGGCAGAGCCGGGATCGTGAACATGATCGGGTCGCTGAACGCCGACTTCTCCTCGCCCTGCGTCGCCTGGACCCGGATCGGGACCGGCCGCTCGTCGGGCCCCGCCGGCAGCGTGATGTCGACCGTCGTGAACGGGCTGGTTGCGGCCTCCGTGCCGGCGACGAGCACGCTGAACATCAGGTCCTGTGACGCCGGGCCGTCGTACGTCCACGAGACGGTGTAGTTGTCACCGCTCGCCGGGACGACGGCCACGTCACGCGGCACCGACAGGCTGGTGGGCGCACTGGTCGCCTGGCAGACGAGCTCGGAGAAGCCGGAGTCATGGCCTTCCGGCCCGAGGGCGCGCACGACGAAGCAGTACTTCGTCCCGGGCAGCAGCTCAGCGACGGGGAACGTGAGCTGGTCGGGCGGCAGGGTGGGCGCGAGCACCTTCTCCGCCGGCTGGTCGTTGATGCTCGCCTGGCGCACCTCGTAGCCCTCGGCGTTGGGCACCGCCTGCCAGCCGACGAGCATGGCGTTCGGACCGCCGGCCGTCGCCGACACGGCGCCCGGCGCCAGCGGGTTGGTGACGTCGAGCGTGACGCCGGTCGTCTTGCGCAACGTCAGCACGGCCAGGGCGAGGCCGGCGACCACGAGCAGGGCGAGCAGTGGCAGGAGGAACCGGGGCAGGATCGGCTTCTGTTGGAACGCCAGCTGGAACGTGCGGTGGTTCGGGTCGTCGACGGGCGGGACGCCACCCATGAGCGGACGCTCGGTCCCGAACGCGAACGTCTGGCAGTCCGCCTGCAACGTCCGGTTCTGCACGCTGCCACGCAGGAACGGATGGCGGGCCTTGACCTCGACGACCGCGGCCGACCGGCCACCGGCGGTGAGGTCGACGACATCGGGGACGACCTTGATCCGCGTCGACGCGGCGGGATCGCGAGCCGACAACGCCAGGCGCACCGCCGCGTTCCCCTGGTTGGCGAACTCGAGGTGGTACTTGGCGGACCACCGGGCGCCGCGACTCGTCTCCTGCGCCCACGCTTGCAGGCCGGCGACGCCGGCGAGCTCGAGGCGCCCCTCGGCCACCGCCGACGAAGAGGCGTCGACCTGCGACGTCGCCCGCACGGCGAACGGAAGCGTGCCGGTCGGTGTCGACGTCCCGCCCGGCGGACGGAACACGACGTCGAGCTCGGCCTCCCGACCGGGCAGCACGGACACCTGCGGCGGCACGACCTCGGAGAACTGCGCCGGCACGCCGACCACGTCGACGCGGTAGGACTCGACGCGGCGGCCCGGGTTGCGAACCCGGACGGGGATCCGTTGCTCCTGGCCCGGACCGACCGACACGACATCGGTGCCCAGGATCACGACCGGGTCCACACCACTCCCTCACTGCTTCCGTCGACGTTCGACCTGGTGCCCGCGCGGCGACCGGTCCACCGTCGGAGATTACGCCGGAGATTAGGCCGGCCGGCGTCCCCGACCAGGGGACTAATCTGCCTCCTTCCTATGGGAGTCCGTCCGCTTCCGCGGGCTCGGTTCGAACCGCCGGCCGTGCCGGCGATCACTCGGGACCGCGTCGACCGCCTCTTCGACCGCGCCTGGGAGGTCCCGCTGACGATGGTCGTCGGGCCCGCCGGCGCCGGCAAGACGACCGCGGCCGGCCACCTCGTGGCGCGCAGCGGTGGCGACGGCGTGTGGTACCGGGCCCATGCGATCGACGGCGACGAGGCGACGCTCGCCGCCCACCTCGGCGAAGCCATCGCCCGGGCCACGCGGCGCCCGGTGACGGGCACCGACATCGACGCCGTGCTGGTCGGCGAAGACGCCGGCGACGCTCGGTTGCTCGTCGTCATCGACGAGTTCGACGCCGTCATCGGCACCAGCAGCGAACGAGCCGTGGCGGCGGTGATCGACGACCTCCCGCCGTCGACCCATCTGGTGACGCTGTCCCGCCACCGCCCCTCGTTCAACACCTCGCGGCTGCGGCTCGGTCGGCGGATCGAGCTGATCGGCCCCGACGACCTGCGGTTCCGCTCCTGGGAGGTCGAGCGGCTGTTCCGCGACCAGTACCAGCGGCCGCTGCTGCCCGACGAGGTCGCCGAGCTCGAGCGCCGCACGGGCGGGTGGATCGCCGCCCTCCAGCTGTTCAACCTGGCCACGAACCGGCTGCCGGCGGCCGAGCGGCGCGCCGCGATCCCGCAGGTGGGACGACGACGCGGTCCCGACTGGGACTTCCTCGCCGACAACGTGCTCAGCGGTCTGCCCGCCGAGCTGCACCGGTTCCTCCTCGAGACGGCGCCGCTGGAGCTGCTGACGGCGCCGCTGTGCGACGAGCTCATCGGCAGCAACGGGAGCGGTCGCACGCTGGCCGAGCTGGAGCGGCTGCAGCTCGTGACGGCATCGCTCGAAGGCCACGACACGTTCCGCTCGCACGAGGTGCTGCGCTCCCACCTCGATGCCCAGCTCGTCGAGATGGAGGGGCTCGACGCCGTGCGCAAGCGCTACCGGCGGGCGGCCACCGTGCTCGAACAGCACGGCCACGTCGCCGAGGCACTGCGCGCGAGCTGCCGGGGCGAGGACTGGGTCAGCGCGTCGCGGTTGCTCGGCTCGCGAGGGCGCCGAGGTCGCCGACCAGGCCGGGCCGTGGTTGTCGAGCTTGCCGCCCAAGATGGTCCACGCCGACCCGTGGCTGCTGCTCGCCGAGGCGCGGCGCCAGCGGGCCGACGGGCGGCTGGAGGAGGCGATCGCCACCTACGGACGAGTCGAGTCGCTGTCCCTGAGTGCCATGCCGGTGGCCGTCGCCCGCCGCGAGCGGCTGCTGCTCACCGCCCTCGTCGACCGTTCGAGCTACCCGTCGCTGCCGTGGGTCGCCGCGCTGCGCGAGGCGCTCGTCGGCGACCCCGTCACCGCCCTTCGTCGCGTCGGCGCCGCCGGCGGGGCCGACGTCCTCGCCGGCGGCCTGATCCAGCTGCTCGCCGGCGACGTCACCGGCGCCGCCGGCACCCTGCACGTGGCGAGGGACCGCAGCGACGCGTCCCCGACCGTCGCGATGGCCGCCGAGCTCGGGCTGCTCGTCGCCCGCTTCCTCGCCGGCGATCCGCGATGCGGAGTCGGCCGACGAGCTCGAGCGGGCCGCGGTCGCGCTCGAGATGCCCTTCCTGACCCGACTGTGCCGCGCCGCGTACGGCATGGTCACCGGCAGCGACGACCTGGTCGCCGGCGCGATCGCCGACTGCGAGCACAGCGGGGACCGCGTCGGGGCCGCCGCCGCCGGCGTGCTCGGCGCGCTGGCGGCCGTGTGGGGTCCCGGCGCGCCGGGCCCGGTCGACCCCGAGGTCGTCGAGCGGTGCCAGGACGTGCGCCTGCCGACGCTCGAGCTCTGGGCGCTGGTGGTGCAGGCCGTCGCCGGCCGAGGTGACGCGACGACGGCCGAGCTGGCCGACATCGCCGTCATCGCCGCCCGGCGCAAGGGCCTGCGGCCGCTGCAGGAGCTGGCCGAGATGGTCCCGCACCGCGTTGCCGCACGGCACGCCGACTGACCGGCGGCATCGTCGTTCCCGGCGCATCGGCGGATGGCGGCACGTCGATCGGCGATCGTCAGCCCGCCGCGCTGCGGTTCCGGTGCTTCGGACGGTTCGACGTCCACGACGGTGACGAGCTCGTCGACCTCGGCGAGCTGCGCCCCCGGGCCCGCAGCGTGCTGCGGATGCTCGCCGTGAACCTGGCCGGGGGTGTGCACCGCCAGGCGCTGTTCGACGAGCTGTGGCCGGACGACGACGAGGCCGCGGCGAGCCGCAAGCTGCAGGTGGCGATCTCCTCGATCCGGCGGGTCCTCGAGCCGATCGGTCCCCACGTGCTGCGGCGCCGCGACGACGTGTACGCCCTCGACGCCGACGCCGGGGTGAGCTGCGATGTGGACGACTTCGAGCGAGCGGCGGCGGAGGCACGGACGCTCGCCGCGGCCGGTGCGAGCGGGGAGGCCGAAGCGGTGCAGCGCCGCGCCCTGGCCCTGTACGCCGGCGAGCTGCTCCCCGAGGACGGCGCCGCCGAGTGGGTCGTGCGGGCTCGCGACATCCATCGGGCCACGGTCGCCGAGACGGCGCGGGCCCTCGCCAGCCACCTCGTCGACGCCGGTCGTCACGGCGCGGCGGCCGAGGTGTGCCGGTCGGCGCTGCTCGTCGACCGCTACTGCGACCCGCTGTGGCGCCTGCTCGTGGCCAGCCTCGACGCCGACGGCGAGCTCGCCGAGAAGGCCCGCACCGTCGCCCAGTACGACGACGTCCTCGCCGAGCTCGGCATCAGCCGCGACTGAAGACCGTTTGTGTCAGAGCGCGCGTCAATTGGACTGTTGCGGCGCTGGGGTTGGAAGAGCTCTGGACGACCAGGGGCCGTGATTCGCTACGGGTCTGGCTCGGTGCTGCGCGCCCTCTTCGTTCTGTGTCACCGCATTTCTCCCCGGGGACACATGAGGTGACACAGAATGGGCTCGCGGTTCGCCGACGTCGTTTCGGTCGCGGTCTTCCGCCGAAACAGGCCACCTGTCGCGACCAAAGCAGCGTTCCAACCGACGCAGCCCACTCTGTGTCACCGCATACGTCGTCGACGACGTATGCGGTGACACAAACGTGGGCTAGGTCGGCATCTCCTCGTCGTCCTCGCCCTCGCGTTGCAGCGGGGTGTCCTCGGCCATCGCCTGGGCCGGCATCTCGTCCTCGTCCTCGCCCTCGCGTTGCACCGTGGCGTCCTCGGCCATCGCCTGGGCCGGCATCTCCTCGTCGTCCTCGCGCTGCACGGCGGCGTCGGCCGGCATCGCCTGGACCGCCGTCGACGTCGTCGCCGGGCCCTCGTTGCGCCCGATGGCGGTCGCCGTCGCCTCGGCCTCGCGCTCGAACCGGTCGTCGGGATCGCTCAGCGCGACGCCGTCGCCGGTCGCCGTGCCGTCGACCGGACCCGAGCGCTGCTGCACGACGTGGGTGAGCTCGTGGGCGAGGGTGTGGCGACCCTCGGGCGTCTCGGGTTGGTACGCACCGGACCCGAACACGACGTCGTATCCGACGGTGTAGGCGCGGGCCTGGACGGCGTGGGCCGACTCGGCACGCGGCGCCACCGTCGTGCACGCGCACGTCACCGAAGTCGGCGCCGAGGTTCGACTCCATGTCGGCGCGGACGTCGCCGGGAAGCGGTGACCCGCCACCCTTGCCGACGATGTCGAGCACCGGCGACCGCGGTGCCTCGGACTCCCCGTCGACCAGCGACGACACGCTGGCGTTCCCGGCCAGCCGCTGCAGGTGCAGCAGGGCGCCACGGTCGACGCCCGCGGGCGTGCCCGGCCTCGGCGGCCCGCTTGGCGCCCTGCCAGGCCGGATCGACGTCGGTCCGTTGCTCGACGCCTCGGCGTCGTGGTTCCGGGTGCTCATGGTCGTGCACGTTCATCGCGTCACCCTCCGGCATCGCTGCTCCCCTCCATGTTCGCACGGCTGGTGCCTCATGACGTGGCCTCGCATCGCACGGCGAGGTGGGCGGGCACGAAGTCGCGCACCAGGCGCTCCAGGCGTCGGCCGTCGACGTCGGGCCCCGGGGTGTAGCGCACGGTCACCGTGCCCATGGCTCGTCCCGGCAGGCCCTCGGTCGGATCCTCCGACGCCACGACGGCGCCGCCGTCGTCGATCTCGGCCGGGCCGCCGGTGTACAGCTCGACGAGCATCGCCAACCCGAGCACGGTCCCCCGCCAGCGGCCGAGCTCGAGGGCGTTGGCGACGAGGGCCCGCCGGCGCTCCTCCGGCCACGTGGCGTCGAGCTCGATGCCGAACCAACCGGCCAGCCAGTCGAGGAAGTCGACCGGCGTCAGCCAGGGGTCGACGTAGGAGTCGATGTTGTCGATCGTCGAGAGCACGGGCGCCAGCACCGGATCGAGGCCCTCGGTGAAGCGCACGCAGAAGTCGTCGGCCTGCAGCATCGCCGGCAGGAAGCCGACGATCGGCCGCGTCGACGGCAGCGTGGCGACCACGCCCCGCCTCACGGCGAGACCACCTGGACCTGGTGCCCGTACGAGAACACCAGCGAGTCGGGCTCGAGGTCGATGCGGGTCACGGCCTCGCCGCGCTGGCCCGAGATCGGGTCGGCGGGGAACATCCGGGCGTCCTCGATCAGGTCGACGCCCTCGATGCGCTGGGCGACGCCGAACACCTCGCCGAGCAGCACCGGCCGCCCGAACGCCCACCCGTCGCCCTCCGGACCGCCCTGCAGCGGATCGAAGTAGCGGTACAGCGCCCGCAGCACGTCGGCGCGCAGCTCGTCGGGATCGGCGCGCAGCCGGGGCCGCACCCGGATGACGGCGGTGACGCCGAGGTAGCGCGGCGGCGTCACGACGACGCGAGCGCCGACCATCCGTCGCTCGTCGAGGTAGTCGCGGACCGTCGTCATCATCAGCTCCGGCGGCACCAGCTGGTCGAACGTGAAGCGGCCGTCGTCGTCGGCGGACACCGCCGGGACGACGAGCACGCGGACGCCGGCGGCGCGGTCGGGGTCGGTGCCGGCGATGCCGTCGGCGTCCACGGGCAGGCAGCGCACCCGTGCGACCTGCGGCGTGGCCTCGCGGGCGAGCTGCTCGAAGTCGCGGGCGGTCACGGCGCGGTTGCGCGTCCCGAGGACCAGCGGGCCGCGGGTCTTCGCCGCCTCCAGCGTCTCGCCGTCGACGCCACCGGCACGCCGGCCGCCGGTTGTCGACGCGGCCGATGAACGGCAGCGCCGACTTCAGCGTGACGATCTCGTGGGCGGCGATGTTGCCGGGCCGACCGCCGCCGGTGCGGTAGCGCCGGACGCGGACGTGGGCGCCGGCCGGCGGCACGCGCCCGTACTGCTTGATCGAGCCGTCGGCGAGGCGCACGGCCGGCCCGAACACGATCGTGCCGTCGGTCGCGTTGAGCCGCCAGTGCTGGTCGTCGGCGCCGCTCTCGCCGAAGCCCTGCACCTGGTGCCACGGCTCCCAGCCGTGCGTCGCCGGCGACCTCCAGCTGGATCGGGCGCTCGGCGGCGACGACGGGCCGGCGCAGCAGCGTGAAGCGCTGGCCGGGGACGCCCTCGGAGACGCCGACCAGCTCGTCGACGACGTCCTCGCCGTGCACCGCCGTCGTCGTGCCGCCGACGGTCGCGGCGTCGACGGCCAGCAGCAGCGGGCTGGCCGTGTACTGCGGCTGGTACTCGTGGCGCGGCGCCACGACGCGACAGCGCAGCCAGCCGCCGGAGCGCTCCTCGAGCACCGCCTCGATGTGCGACTCCGGGCACGTGGACGATGATGTCGCCGGTCGTGTTGAACCCGCCGGTGCCGTCCTCGACGTCGCAGCGCACCCAGCCGTCGGCGCCGAGCGCCTCCCACTCCCACGGCGGATCGGTCGGGATCGATGCCGTGGCCCTCGGAGTCGCACTCGACGTGGATCGCCACCGCGCAGCGCGGGACGGCCCGGTCGAGGCCGACGAACAGCACGTCGCCGCTCCTGCGGCACGCCCGAGAAGGCGGCCACCGGCCGCTCGTTGGCCAGCTCGCCGGACTGGTCGAACGGTTGGCGAGTCGGCGCTGCCGGTCATCACGTAGGTCCGCCGGCAGTGGAGGATGTCGAGGGCGTCGATCGTGCGGAACACCAGCGCCTCGGCGGTGCGGCGCCGGCGGGTGGCGACCTCGGTCCCGGCCTCGACGACGCGGTCCTCCTCCAGCGGCGAGGTCAGCCAGAACGTCACCGGGACGAGCGCCGCGCCCGGCGGCGAACAGCTCGACGCCCATCAGGTCGAGGAACGTCACGTAGCTGCGCTCCGGGACGCGGTTGAGCCGGTACAGGACCTGGTCGACGAGGTAGGCGAACGTCTCGATCAGCGTCACGCCGGGGTCGGACACGTTGTGGTCGGTCCACTCCGGGCAGCGCCGCTGCACGAGGCGCTTGGCGTCGTCGACGAGGTCCTGGAACCGTCGGTCGTCGAGGTTCGGTGCGGGCAGCGGCATGGCTCACTCCTCGTCGGGGATCACGTAGAAGGGGAACACCAGGTTGCGCGGGTCGTTCGTGTCGCGAACCTCGTAGCTGATGTCGATGTAGAGCAGTGACGGGCTGCGCCTCGTCCTGGCTGACCACGACGTCCAGCACGTCGATGCGCGGCTCCCATCGAGCCAGCGAGTTGCGCACCTCGAAGCCGATCATGCCGATGCGTCGAGGCGTCGGCCGGGGCGAACACGTAGTCGTGGATCGGGCAGCCGAAGTCGGGGCGCATCGGCCGCTCGCCCGGCGACGTGCCGAGGATCAGCCGGATGCTCTCGGCGATCTCCTCGTCGCTGGAGACGAGCGCGATCCCACCGGTGGGGTTCACGCGCATCGGGAAGGCGATGCCGCGACCGACGAACAGATCCGCCACCGTCAGCCCACGTTCACGGTCGGGGCGCCCATGATGATCGGGGCGCCGCATCCAGCCATGTCGCCGACGCGCAGCGCCGGGCGCCCGCCGATCATCACCGTCGGGCTGCCCATCGGGAACGGCGTCGGAGGGTGCACCGCGGGTGGCGGGAAGCTGCACGTGTGCAGGTCGCCGACGACGGCGGCCGGCATCCCGGCGATGAGGACGGTCGGTACGCCGGGGCCGGTGATGACCCCGGGATGACCGGTCGGGTCCCCGACCCGTGCTGCGAATGGCATCTGTCCTCCGCTCCTTCAGTTGATCGAGACGACGGAGCCGCGGACCGTCGTCTGGCCGCTGCTCGAGATCTCGGCCGTCGCGCTGCCCTGCACCGTGGCCTGCGAGCCCTTGGCGCTGAACGCCGCCGCCGCCGGCGTCGATCGTCACGCCGTTGGCCTTGAGCTCGAAGGCGCCCGGTGGCCTCGAGCGTCATGCTCGGCGCCGGCTTTGATCGTCACGTTCTGCTGGGCCTTCACCTCGACGTCGCCGCGTGGTGTCGACGATGACCTTCTTCGCCTTCTGGTCGATGACGACCTTGTGCTTGCCGTCGCCGGTGGCGATCGTGATGACGTCGTCCTTGTCGTCGAGCACGAAGCGGTGGCCGTTGCGCGAGACGATCGCCCGCTGCACGACCTCGCCGTTGTCGACCGCGCCGGGCACCGCCGGCTTGTCCTTGCCGTTGTAGAGCCCGCCGATCACGTACGGCAGCCGGGGATCGCCGTGGTCGAACGCCACGAGGACCTCGTCGCCGACCTCGGGCATGATCAACACGCCCCGCTCGTTGCCCGCGCCGGGCGCCGGCGACGCGCGCCCAGTGGGTCTCGGACTTGTCGCCGAGCCACGGGAACGTGACCTTCATCCGACCCAGGCCGTCGGGATCGTCGATGTTGCTCACGAGCGCGTTCACGACGCCCGACACCGACGCGGTGATCGCCCGCCGCCGCCGCGCACGAGGCCGAGCATCGTGCGGGTCTGGCGCCCGCTGACCCGGAACGCCGTCTGGTAGCCGTTGCCGGCGTCGTAGGTGTGGCGGCACGACGTCAGCACGTACTTGCCGTCGAACGTGGCCCCGGTCGCCGGCGAGGCTGATCGAGACGCCGGCGCGCAGCGCCGGGTCGCCGCCGGCGATGCCCTCGAGCTCGGCGGCCGCGCTCCCGAGCTGCTCGATCGAGCGAGTCGGCGGCGTCCTGGGCCGTCTCGTTGCTCTCGACGGGCAGGTCGGACTTGACCAGCGTGCCGCCGCCGAGCGCCTCGGCGAGCGTCGACGAGCCCGTCCCGGCCGATGCGCTGCGCGAGCGTGTCGGCGGCCTTGGCCGTGCCCTGACCGCCTCCTTGGCCTTGTAGTCCCAGCCCGCGGACCTCGACCTCGCCGACCTGCTCGGCGCCGCTGACCGTGGCCCGCAGGCGCAGCAGGTTGGCGCCGGCGACGAGCTGGCGGGGGTCCGCTCGGCTGCGCAGGTCGCCGGCGGCCGGCCCCGACTGGACGACTCGCCGGGCTGGCGCAGGTGCAGCTTGCGCGTCGGCGACGACGATCTCGTGGCCGATCTCGGCGGCCAGCTTCGACGAGGAACTCCCAGTCGGTCTGGTTCCACTGCACGACGGCCTCGTGGACGACGGTGTTCGTCCCGCCGTCGCCCTGCTGCAGGCCGCGCCGCTGGGCGACCTTGCCGACGATGTCGCCGTACGTCACGTCGAGGTGGGTCTCGGTGTTCGTCCCGCGCTGCAGGCGGTGGGCCGGGTCGAGGCCGCGCACGATGGCGACCGAGCGGTCGCCGGTCGATCTCGGCCTCGAGGGCGGTGATCTCGCCGTCGAAGATCAACGTGCCGCCGGCCGCCGCCTCGGACACGACGGAGATCTTGAGCGCCTTGCCGATCTCGAACTTGCCGGCCTCGAGCACCGTGCGCAGCGGATCGCGGAACACGAGCTCGAAGGCGTCCGGCAGGTTGACCTCGTCCTCGACGGACGCCTCGAGCAGCGCCGGCGGCGACCACCGCGGCGAGCGGGGTGCCGTCGACCTCGATCTTGAAGACGTTCGATGCCGCGGTGCGCCATCTCGACCTCACGCCATCGCGGCGGCCGCCGCCGGGCTGGGCAGCAGCAGCTCGCGCCCGACGCGCAGGTTGAACGGGTCCTCGAGGCCGTTGGCGATGGCGATCGCCCGCCACATCGTCGGCGTGCCGTACTCGGCGTTGGCGATCGACGCCAGCGAGTCGCCGAGCACGAGCGTGTGGGCCCGCGTGGCCTCGAAGCGCGCCCGACGTCGGGTTCTGCTTCGCCGGCACGGTCTCCAGCTCCTGCATCGAGACCTTGCACGTGGCCCGCACCGGGCGGCCGTCCGGGCGGAACAGCGTGAGGCTCGTCGACACCGACTTGACGACGCCGACGAACGGCGTCGCCGTGCCCCACGAGAACACGACGATCGGCGGGTACGGCGTGTCGCTGCTCTCCGACTTCTCGGTCGGGCGGACCGTGTTGAGCAGCTTGTCGATCGTCCTCGACACGTCGCCGGCGAAGTCGTCGGTGGCGTCGAGGAACATCTCGACGTCGAGCGTGCGCAGCTGGGTGCCGGTGAACTCGGGCTGCTCGCCGGTGGTCTTGGTGGCCTTGAAGTTCCAGTCCGGCGCTCAGCGCGGTGCTGTAGTCCTTGGGGTTGAAGTCGAACTTCAGGACGCCGAGGCTCGAGCCCGGCTTGAAGCCCTTCTCGCCCTTCACCGGCTCGCGCAGGTCGAGCTGGGCCTCGCGCCGGGTTGGTCGTCAGCGGCGGCGCCACGTCAGATCTCCCCTGGCAGGAGGAAGCCGTGGTGGGCCAGCTCGAGCGTCTCGGTGGCGACCTTGGCCGTCTCCACCGAGAGCGACGGGCCCTGCCACTTCACCGGGATGACGTCGCGCAGGGCCCAGATGAACACCGGCGTGGCGTCGTGGTTCTTCGACGATGATCTGGGCCTGGGTGCGCATGATGTGCCGTTCATCCGGGCGAACCAGGCGGCGATCTTCGCCGTGTCGGCGGTGACCGGCCGGGTGAGCTTGATGTTGCCGTACTTGATGCGCCCGGGCAGCTGGTGGACGTAGCGAGTTGACCCCGCCCTCCTCGCGCTGCTCGACGACGACCTCGCACCCGAGGCCGTCGCACGCCGTGAAGGCGCCGAGGTCGATCGCCGTCGACGTGCACTTCGAAGTAGACGGCGACGGCGGTGTCGGCGGGGTCGACGGTGCTCATGGGAAACCTCGTTTGGTGGGCAACACGATCAGAAGCGGATGTCGGTGCGGTAGCCGGCGCGCTCGCGGTCGAGCGAGCAGGTCGCGAGCGAGGCGCCGTTGGAGTTGCGGGTACAGGACGCGCGCCAGCTCGACGATCTCGGCCTCGGAGCGCGAGGTGGCAGCTGGCGCGCCGGTCGCGGCGTCGGCCGCCGGGCTCGGCGCGGCCGACGCGCAACGGATGCGGTCTGCACGATCGGGATCTCGGTCGCCGCGGCGGCGTCGCCGAGCGCGTGCCGTTGGAGGGCGACCGGCTGCTCGAACGAGGTCCGCTCGTCGTGGCGCTCGCCGGCCTCCGCAGGCGCCGTGTCGAACGAGAGCACGGGAGCGGCAGGCGTCGGCGGCGGTCCGAACTGGAGCACCGGGGGCAGCCCCGGCGCGGCCGCCACGCTGCGGTGGATGGCGCCAGGCGCGGCTGGCGGCTGCGGACGTCGGCGCCGCCGAGCCGAGCCGCTGGCGGGCCACGACCGGCGGTGCTGCCGCGGGCGCCGACGGTCGGGCGGCGGCTGTCGATCCGACCGCTCACCGCATCCGGGGCGTCGGCCGGGCCCCGCCCATCCGACCAGTCGATGGTGAGCGTGGGCGGCCGTTCACCGAGCAGGCCGCTGTCAGGCACCGGTGCCGTGGTCGTCGGGGCGGCGGCCCACGCGAGTCGGCGCCGTCGGCGACGTCATCGGCCACCGGCGCGGCAGGCCCGGCGACGGTCGGCGCAGGTGCCGCTTCGTTCGCGGGAGCGCCGACGCCGGTCATGTCGACGAGCGGATCGGCCGCGCCGACGAGTGGGGCGTCGACGGCGGTGACCGGCGCGTCGACGTCGGCCGGCGCCGCCGCAGCGACCTCCGGGACGAGCGATCGCGCGACGACGGGCGGGGCGATCGGCGACGCCGCATCGCCCACGCGGCCGATGACCGACGGGGACGCCGCGGCGGGCGTCGGCGTGTCGAAGACCGTGCGCTGAAGGGCCGGTGGGCGGCTGGCCACCACGGTCCGCTCGGCCAGCGGTCCAGGTCCGGACGGCGGTTCGGGGGCGCCATCCGATGCGGGCACCGACCCGATCGGCGCGTCGCCGACGAGCGGCGCGTCGGCAGTCGAAGGCGCCGCCGGAACGTCGTCGGATCGCTGGTCGGCGGCCTCGGGGCGGACCACCGGGGTGTCCACGACATCATCGGTGGGGCGGGTCTCGGCCCCCGTGCTGTCGTCGAGACGGGCCGGCACGTGGGGCTGCGCCCGCTGGACCGTCGCGTCGGGCCGGCTGTCGGGACCGTGTGTCGCCGGGGCCGTGACCGGCGCGGCCGGCGCTTCGTCGCCGTGGCGGGTCACCGTCGTCAGCGGGCCGTCGTCGGTGCTGCCGTCGCGCTGGCCGACCAGGTTCCGTTCGGTGTTCGGCGGCAGCGGCGCGCCGATGCGCATCGCCGGACGCGGACGCGTTCGGCGTCGCCAGGTCGATGCGCCGCTGCACCTCGACCGGGCCATGCGGCTCGGCCGAACGGCCGCCCACATCGACGGCTGCCGGCGCATCCGGCGGCGAGTGGTCATCGGTCGAGATCGCGATCAGCGGCGCCCGCTCGTCGAGCAACGGTCGTTCGGTGACCGCCTCGACGACGGGCGCGGCGGCGACCCCATCGGCGTCGTCCACGGTGGTCGGCGGCGGGCCGACGGCGACCGGGGCCTCGTGAGGCGGTGGCGACGCGTCGACGGCAGGTGCCGGCTCGACGGGCGGTGGCGGCGACGCGACCGGCGCCGGCGGTGCTGGGCGCGACGGCGTCCGTCGACGCCAACATCGGGGTCACGGCCGGCGCCGGTGGCGTGACCGCCGCGCTGGTGATCCGTTGGACGGGCGGGGCCGGCGCGGCGTACGACCGCACGACGCCTTCGCTCACGCCGGGTGACGGCGTGGCCAACCCGTCGACCGTGCCGGCCGGCGCGGTCGGGCGGACGTGGTGCGAGAGGCTGTCGATGAACAGCGGTTGGGCGCGGGTCGTGAGGGACTGCTCGAAGCCGTGGTCGATCATGGTCAGCGACGTCGTCTGCACAGGCCGCAACGGCTCGACGCTGCGCCATTCGCTGCGGGCCGGGCGGAGCACGTCGGCACCGTCGCCGGCCGCGTCGGCACCCGACGCAGGTTCATCGGCGGAGCGCCGCCGGAACGGCCACATGGCGGCCGCCTAGCGCCCGAGACCGAGCTGGTGCACGGCCCGCACGAACCGCGTGCGGGTGGCGTGCTCGAGGTCGAGGACCTCGGCGAGCGACCAGTGGTAGTGCGCCCCTACGACGGCCAGCTCATCCCAGAGCGCCTGCTCGCCGTAGGTCACGATTCCCCCGGGCGACCACCGGTCAGATCGACCGTGAACTCCTGCCGGCACGACGGGCACGTGACCGCGGCCCGGGCGTGGCCCTCCTGGTTGACGCGGCGGTAGAGGTCCTGGAGGAACGCCAGATCGGCGGCGAACAGGTTCTCGATGATGCCCGGGATGGACGTCGGTCACCGAGCCGAGCCGCTCCACGACGCGAGCCAGCAGCACGACCGTGAGGTAGGCCGGGTTCTCGCGGACCCGATCGTCGGCCAACGGCACGAGCTCGTCGCGAGCCGTTGCCAACCGCATCGATCCGACGCGGTGGACCGTGCCCGAGCCGTCGACGTAGCCGCGCGGCAGCTCGAACGTGAACGACGTGCGCAGCAGGTCGTCCGAACCCGCCTCGACCTCGGGTGGGCTCTCGAGGGTGCTGAAGCTCCGTCGCATCAGCCAGCCTCGACCGTCAGCTCCTCGAAGACGATGGTCAGCTTCTCGGTGAGCACGCTCTGGTCGCCCGCCTTCATGGAGCCGATCTCGAGGGTCTTCGGCCAGCAGTTCGTCATCACGTAGCGCTTGATCGGGTTGCCCTCGTAGTCGAAGACGATGACGGCGCCGTTCTTGCGGGCCTCGCCCATCTTCCCGAACTGGGCGTTCTCGACCCACTTCTCGAAGCTGTTGTCGGCGGTGAGGCCGCGGGTGAGCGTGACCTCACCGGCCTTCTGGCGCCCGGGCAGCTTCTTGATGATGTACTTGCCGTCGGGCGTGTTCTGCTTCAGCTCGATGACGTCCTGTTCCATCTTGACGCCGGCCACCTCCTGGATGGCGGCGATCATCACGCCGTCGTACTCGGCGGCGAATGAGTGGCCGACGCTCGTGTCGAGCTCGGGCAGGGCCATGGTTCAGCTCCTCGGTTTGGGGTGGGTTGCGGTGGATGCGGTCGGGATGCGGCGGCGCGGGTCACTCGGCGACGAGGCTCGTGCCGCCGGAGAACTGCGAGAGGCGGAAGATCACGAACTCGGCCGGCTTGACCGGCGCCACGCCGACCTCGCAGGTGAGCTGGCCGAGGTCGATCGCCTCGGCCGGGTTCGTCTCGTCGTTGCAGTTGACGAAGAACGCCTCGCCCGGGGTGGCGCCGAACAGCGCGCCCTTGCGCCACTCCATCGTCAAGGAAGGCGGCGATGCTGCGGCGCACCTTCGCCCACAGCGCCCGGTCGTTGGGCTCGAACACGGCCCACTGGGTGCCGTTGAGGATCGAGTCCTCGAGGTAGTTGAACAGCCGGCGCACGTTGAGGTAGCGCCACTCCGGCTCGCTCGACAGGGTGCGGGCGCCCCAGATCCGGATGCCGCGACCGGGGAACGCACGGATGCAGTTGACGGCGACCGGGTTGAGCGCGTCGTGCTCGCCCTTGGTGATGTTGATCTCGAGGTCGATGGCGCCGCGGATGACCTCGTTGGCCGGCGCCTTGTGGACGCCGCGGGTGTCGTCGTTGCGGCCGAAGATGCCGGCGACGTGGCCGCTCGGCGGGACGTAGACGTTCTCGCCCGACGCCGGGTCGAAGACCTTGATCCACGGGTAGTAGAGCGCGGCGAACTTCGAGTCGTAGCCGGCCTGGTCGACCCGCCAGTCCTTGATCTGCTGCGAGTTCAGGTTCGGCGGGGCATCGAGCACGGCGATCCGGTTGCCCATCAGCTCGCAGTGGGCGATCATCCCGAGCTGGATCGCCTTGAGCCCCTCGAGGTCGATGACGCCCTTCTGGTAGGCGGCCATGGCGTCGGGGACGGCCACCATCGTGACCTCCGGGATCGTCTCCAGGCCGGCGAACCCGGTGCGGTCGGACGGCGTCGCCGATGTAGTCGTCGGGGTTGATCTGCGCCTGGGCCACGTCGACGTGCACGAGCTCGCCGCCGCTCAGCGAGGTCAGCCCGCGGGGCAGGTCGTCGAGCTGGGCGACCGCGGGGTCGAGCTCGACGCGGACGAGGCGGCCGCGGTTCAGCGCGTTGACGACGTTGCCGCGCCCGGACAACGGGACGGCCTCGTACTCCTCGCGCTCGTCGTCGCGCACGACGACGATGCGCACCGTGCCCTCGGCCGAGCCCTCCGGCGGGTCCGACACCTCGACCGTCGTGCGCGTTGCCCTCCGGTCCCGGGCTCCAACGCCCGCACCTCGAGATCGCCGATCCGCGCCCGCGCCGGCGAGCGGTCGACGCCGCCGTCGCCGTTGTCGTCGGCCCCGACCCGCACGACGTAGCAGGTGCCACCGCCGTTCAGGAAGTAGCCGTAGACGGCGTGGCCGAGGTAGGCACCGGACGTGATGTCACCGAACAACGCCGACGTACTGGCGCCAGTTGGTGACCATGGTCGGTGTGTTGACCGGTCCCTGTGGCGCCATCCCGATGAATCCAGCGATGGCCGTGCCCACGCCCTCGATGGGCTGCGGAGCCTGACGGCACTTCTTCGACGTAGACCCCGGGTGACAGATAGGTCGGCATGTGTGGCCCTCCCCGATCGGCGGCAGATGCGATGCAAGTGTCCGATGTGCCGGCCAGCAGGGCAACGGGCGGTCGCACCGACCTTCGGGTACGCCGTTGCCCGAACGGCGCGCTCACGTCGTGCACCATCGGGTCGTCCGAACGTAGTCGACGATCGTGCGTCGACCAGCGTCACGTCAGTAGGACGATCGGACTGGGTCCGGTTGTCTGACGGAGCGATCTGGGCAGCGTGCCATTCGGGCATCTGGGTGGGCTCCGTGTCGACTGTTGTCACGGAGACCGCCCGGATTGGCCGCACGATCGGCCATTGATCGTCGCCCGCTGCGGCTCGCCGTTGGTGGTGTGGTCGCCCACCGATCGAGCGGGGGTGAAGTTGTCTGATGCCGCGGTGGGGTCGCTGGTGGTTGTAGTAGGCGACGAAGGCGTCGAGGTGGGCTTGCAGCTCGGCGAGGGTGGTGGTCAGGCGCGGTCGGAGTAGCCATTTCTTGAGGGTCTGCTGGAACCGTTCGACTTGGCCGCCGGTCTGGGGGTGGAACGGTCATGACGTCTTGGCGACCACGCCGACGGCCCGGAGTTGACGTTAGAAGTGGGCCTCGTGGCCGCGGAGCTTGACGGAGCAGTTGAGGCGGTCGACTCTGAGGTGGCCGAACGGCACCCCCCAGAGCTCGCTGTCCTCGCAGAACACCTCCCACGTGGCCTCGACTGGTCGCCGCAGTGACCGCTTCGACCCGTAACGCCACCCGCGAGGGATAGGCAACGAAGCTGAAGATCTTCACCATGGCTGATGGCGATCGGCCACTCGATCGTGTCGGTCTGCCACAGCTCGTTGAGGGGCGCTGACATCACGACGGCGGCCAGCGGCGCCATGTGACGGACGCTCTCACGCAGACCGCCGTATCGCCGTTGGGAGGCCGGTCCCCGGGACCTCTGCGGTGACACGGGACCGAGCGGTGCGCCACGCGGACCGCCGTGGCGATCGCCCCGGTGATCGATGGCGACCGCGACCATAGCGTCGCAGTCGCGGCCGCCGATCTGGGCCGGGCGAACAGCGACCGACCGGCAGAACTAGACGGCTCCGCTCGAGATCGGTTCATTCGGGCGCCGCAGCTCAGGGGCGCAGCAGGGGGAAGTACTGGCCGAACTCGGCCTGCGAGCGTCAGCCGGCCGAGCTTGCGGTACTCCTCGGCGACGGCGCGCACGACGTCGCCCATGTCGATCGCCCGCTCGCCGGACGCGGCGCGATAGGCGAGCGTCACGGCGATCGAGCGGATGTTGCCGCCGGACAGCTCGAACGCGCCGGCCACGAAGTCGAGGTCGAGGTCGTCGCGCTGCGGCAACGAGGCGATGCTGTGCTCCCACAGCCGGCGCCGACGGGTCGCATCGGGCAGCGCGAAGTCGACGATCGACGTCGATGCGGCGGGTGAAGGCGTCGTCGATGTTCGAGCGCAGGTTGGTCGACAGCACGGCGAGCCCGTCGAACGTCTCCATCCGCTGCAGGAGGTAGGCGACCTCGATGTTGGCGTAGCGATCGTGGCTGTCGCGCACCTCGGACCGCTGCCCGAACAGCGCGTCGGCCTCGTCGAACAGCAGCACACCGTTGACGTTGTCGGCCTCGGCGAAGATGCGATCGAGGTTCTTCTCGGTCTCGCCGATGTACTTGTCGACGACCGTCGCCAGGTTGACGACGTACAGGTCGAGCCCGAGGTCGGCGGCGATGACCTCGGCGCTCATCGTCTTGCCGGTGCCGGAGTCGCCGGCGAACAGCGCGGTGATCCCGGTGCCCGCGTCCGCCGCCCGGGCGCATCCGCCACGTGCCGAGCACGAGCTCGCGGTGGCGGGCCCGATCGGCCAGCCCGCGCAGGCTGGCGACCGTCGGCGGCGGCAGCACGAGGTCGTCCCACCCGACGGCCGGCTCGATGCGCCGGGCGAGGCGCTCGAGGCGGGCCGCGTTCTGCTGGCGGGCGCCGCGGCGGACGTCGGCGGCCTCGATCGAGCGGGCCTCGAGATCGGCGATCGTCGCCGCCGCGGCGCGCCGCCTGGCGGATCGGCCCCGGCGCCGAGGCGGTACGGCGCGGTGACGTCGGCGGCGTCGAAGTCGAGCGACGTCGTCATCGCGCGCAGCGCGTCGTCCCAGATCCGGGCCCGGGCCTCGCCGGCCAGCTGCGGCGCCTCGACGATGTACGGCGGGCGGTGGGCCCAGCTCGGCTCCCAGCCGCGCTGGCCGGTGAGCAGCAGCGGCACCGGTAGCGGCGGTCAGGCGCTGGACGGCCGAGACGTCGGCCTCGGCGAGCACGTCGACCGGACCGGCCACGAGCGCGCCGCCGCGCAGCCGGGCCTCGCGCACGGCGGCGTCGAGGATCTTGTCGGCGTCCGGCGACGTCGCGACCCGCACGAGGTCGACGGCGACGAGCGGCATGCCCGGCCGCGTGCACGGCGTCGGCGACGAGGTGCATCGCCGTCGACTCGCGGTCGTGGAGGTAGACGAAGGCGCCGCCGCCGGTGAGGATCCGCACCAGCGGGTCCGATGGCGGCTCGGTGCGTCGGGCTCGACGTCGATCAGGACGAACGCCAGCGACGGGTCCGGCCCGTCGCTGCCGAGCACGTGGGCGGTGACGCGATCGGGCACCCGCAGGGCGCGGGTGAGGAACGGCCGATCGGGGTCGTCGACCTCGACCAGGCCGCCGCGCCGACGAGGCGTCCGCCCGGCTCGAGGCGCTGGCGGCCGGCGGCGCCCGTCGCCGGGAGCCCGCACAGCCCGAGCGCCAGCCCGACGCTGACGCGCCGGCGGGTGACGTCGTCGTTGAGGTAGCCGTAGTAGCGCTCGAAGCGGTCGTCGACGTCGGGGGCCATCGCCGTCAGCAGCAGCTCGACGTCGAGCTCGTCGAGCCCGAAGCGACGCGGCCAGCGTCGTGCAGCCGGGTCGGGCCGGCACGATCGGCGGCCGCCTCGATGATCGCCCGGCCCTCGGCCGCGACGTCCGGCGGGCACCCAGATCCGGGCGTTGTGCAGCAGCTCGTCGATCCGTCTCGTCGCTCAGGTACAGCCCGAGGAAGGGATCATCCGGGTTCGAGCTCGACCGCCCGCCGGGCCGCGACCAGCGCGGCGACGCGTTGGCGCAGCACGTCGAGGCGGCCGAGCACGTGGGCCAGCGACGCGTCGCTGCCGTCGGCTGCCCGTCGGGACGTCCATCAGGCCCGCTTGCGCGCCGGCTCGGCTTGGCCGGCGGCGACTCGGCTGCCGGTCGGCGGTCGTCGCCGCCCGGATCGGGTGGGTCCTCGGCGCCGCGCAGCGGCACCGCCTGCCCGCCCTGCTGGTCGCGGACGCCGGTGACGGTGTCGGTCATCCGGATCAGCGGACGACGTGAGACCGGCGGTCCGACCTCGCCGAAGCGCTCCGGCAGCAGCGGGGCGACGAGGATGACGTCGAGCGACGGCTTCAGCTCGCCGCCGAGCGCCGACCACACGTCCGACAGCGCCCGGTCCTGCGGCGGCGGCAGGGCGACGGCCAGCGGGATGCTGAAGCCGAGCTCGCTGAGCGTGCCGCTGAGCAGCTCCGACGGCAGCGCTTCGTACTGCAGGAACGTCGACATCAGCCCCGACAGCAGGCGGTGCTCGTCCTCGGCTCGCTGCGTCCACGCCGTGACGAGGTAGGCGATGCGGAAGAACTTCGGCCTCGGTCGGCGGGCGGTGACCAGGTGGTCGCCGTCGCGCTGCTCGATCATGCCCGAACTGGTAGCGCGTCACGTCCTGGCGGATGTCGTAGAGGTAGATGTCGATCGTCGGGCGGTTGCGGTGCGACGCCCAGTCCTTGGTCGGTGCATCGAAGTCGATCTCGACGTCGGCGTCGTCACCGATCTCTCGCTCGACGAGCGCCCGCAGGGCGGTGTCCAGTTCGTGCAGCATCGCTCACAACATGTCGTTGCGCAGGGCGAAGGCGACGACGTGCGAGCGGTTGCGCAGCTGCAGGCGGCTGGTCACCTCGTGGATGACGCCCTTGACGGTGCGCTCCGAGTAGCTCAGGGCCGCCGGCGATCTCGGCCGTGTCGCGACCCTCGGCGAGCAGGCGGATGACGTCGTGCTCACGTGGCGACAACGACAGTCGGCGCCGCCGCCATCGTCACGACGCCGCGCGGATGCGCCGCACGGCGCCGAGCAGCGGTGCCACGAGGTCGGCCGGCACGCTGGCCTCGCCGGCGGCGACCTGGGCGCACGACGCGTCCGAGCCGGTCCGGCCGTCGCCTCGCTGCGGCGCAGCATCCCGAGGGCGCCGGCATCGCCGGCCGCGAGCACCGCGTGCTCGTCGAGCTGGCCGGCGACGACGACGACGCGTGGGCAGCCGTCGCGCTGGATGCCGGCGATCACCCGCACCGCCTCGTCGTCGACCTCGTCGACGCCGATGACGGCGACCGCCGCCTCGTCGATGCGGTCCGAACCGAGCACCAGCACCCCGGCATCGGTGCGCAGGATCTGCTCGATCCCGGCTTGGGACACCGGGTCAGCGGCGTAGACGAACACGGGCGTGCGGACGTTCATCGATCTCCCTCTCGGCGGCACTCGACTCGACCGCCCGACGTTGCCCGATCGATGTTCACAAACGCTTGACAAGGACGGCCGACGGTTGCCCGAACGGGCAGAGCTGGCTTCTGTGTCAGGTCGCGGCGAGGGGATCGGAGTGGTCGACGAGCTCGTCGCCGTCGAGGATGCCGTCGCCGTCGGTGTCGGCGTTGTGGGCGTCGGTGCCGGCCAGCTCCTCGCCCCAGTCGGAGATGCCGTCGCCGTCGGAGTCGAGCGTCAGGTCGTCGGGCGCTTCCAGCGGGTGGTCGACATCGGGGTTGTCGGCCTTGGTGGGATCGAGCCCGTAGGACAGCTCGAGGCCGTCACCGATCCCGTCGAAGTCGCTGTCGGCGAGGTCGGGGTCGGTGCCGAGCACGATCAGCTCGTAGCCGTCGGTGATCCCGTCGCCGTCGGTGTCGGGGTCGTTGGGATCGAGGCCGTACTTCGTCTCGAAGTGGTCCGGCAGCATGTCGCCGTCGGTGTCGACCCCGCCCTCGTTGGCCTTGGCCTCGGCCGCCGCCTCGGCGCGCGGATCGACCGCCGGCGGCGCCGGATCCGGATCGGGATCCGGATCCGGCAGCGGCGGGGCGCCGTCGTCGTACGGCGTCGGATCCATCGGGGTGCCGTAGAGCATCGACGCCGCGTCGTCGTCGCGACCGACCCACGTCATCACGTCGTCCATGTCGACGCGCTGGCCGCGGAACTCGGGGATGACCGCTGCGTTGGTCCAGCGAGCGGGGTTGGCATCGGCGACCTTGATGCCGTACTTCGTGCCCATCGCCTCGATCGTGCGGCCGTCGCCCAGGCTGATGGCGACGTGGGCGTGCGACGGACGGCCGCCTCCGCGCGTGGGCGGCGGGTCGAACGAGAAGAGCAGCGCACCCGGTGTGTGCAGCGCGTCGTTGACGTCCACCAGCGCGTCGGCGTCTTGCATCTGGAAGTACTGCAGGTAGGAGGCGGTCTGCAGCTTGACGCCGGCGTTCATGCCGGCCCACTCGGTCAACTCGGAGCACTCGAGCTCGACCGGGTTCGGGTTGTTGACGATGTTGGCGCTCGAGTCGGAGTCATACGGATCGCCGGACTGGGCGACCGCCATCTTCAAGAACCGCTCGAGCGGCGTGTCGAGGTCGTTGCCGTTGTCGGCGTCGGGCGAGCTGGGCGGGTCGTCCGGCGGCATCGGGGCTGACGGGTCGTCGAAGGGCTGGTCGATGAGGCCCGATTGCTCAGCCCGATCGACCGCCTGGCGTGCCGCCTCGACGTCGGTGCCGTACGTCGGATCGCCGTCCGGACGCCATCCGCCGGGACCGGCCGTCCACGGCTTGAGCCCAGCTCGCTCGTACAGGTAGTGCGCCGCCTTGGCGTTCATCTCGGGATCGAGCAGCTGCGAGCGGTCGGTCAGCCCGATGGCCTGGCGGAGGGCCGGCGTGTCGTTGATGTAGTTGATCTGGAACAGCCCGAAGTCACCGACCATCTTGGCCGGGTCGGCGTTCGTGCGGTGGGCCTCGGGGCGGTAGCCCGACTCGCGCCCGGCGATGGCCACCATGCTCACGAGGTCGTCGCCACGGAAGCCGACGCCGTACAGCAGCTGGGCGACCTCTTCGGCGTTCATCGCCACCGCGCCAAGCGTAGCGGTGGCCCTTCAGGCGGTGGTGGCGAGATCGTCGCCGCGGCTCAGAGCAGGAAGACGAGGGCCACGACGATCGCCGCGATCAGCACCGCGGCGATCCCGAGCAGCAGGGGTCGCTGCCACGCTGCGCCGCCGCCGTCGTCGTCGTCGGGCGCGAACACGACGCCATCGGAGGCGGCCGGCTTGGGCGCGGTGACCGCCCCGCGTGCCGGGCGCGCCGAGCGTCCCTGCGTCGGCGCCGCCGCTGCGGCTGGTGCAGCCGCGGGTGGCGGAGGTGGGGCCATCGCCGGTGCCGCCGGCAGCGTCGCCGCGCTGAGCGGCGGCGCGGGCATCGCAGCAGGGCGCTCGGCCTCCATGCCGGCCCGCCGGGCCGCGCCGCGGGCGACGACGAGCTTCGGGTGGGTGTCGACGCGGACCGGGACGCCGAGGTCCTCCTGGATCATCCGCCCGACCATCGGGATGCGCGACGAGCCGCCGACGAGCAGCACGTCGGAGAGGTCCGAGGCACTGACGCGGGCCCGATCCATCGTCTGGCGGACCAACTCCACGGTCTGGCGCAGCATCGGGCGCACCATGCCCTCGAACGCGTCGCGCGTCACCGCCACCGTGGCCGTCACGCCCGGCAGGAACACCGGGATGTCGACGGAGGTCTGGGTCGACAACAGCTCCTTCGCCTCCACGCAGCGGTCCCGCAGCTGATCGAGCGCCAGCCGGCCGGCCGGATCGGTGGGGGCGGCGTTCGCCGGCTCGCCCCCGGCGGCCCGCAACACGAACTGGAACACGGCTTCGTCGAAGTCGATGCCGCCGAGCCGCTCGACGCCGCGTGGATCGCCGACCGTCTCGAACCCGACCGCGTCGCGGCGTAGCAGGGCGACGTCGAACGTCCCCCCGCCCAGGTCGTACACGAGCACCAGCTGACCAGGCGCCAGCTGGGCGACCGACGCGAAGTCGATGGCCGCCGCCTCCGGCTCGGCGATCAGCACGACCGGGCCGAGCTCGGCGTCGCTCAGCGCCCCGGCGAGGAGCTGGCGCTGGAACGCGGTCCAGTTCGCCGGGTGGCTGACCGCCACGTGATCCGGGGGCCCACCGCACTGCCCGGCGACGTTGTCCCGCACCCAGCGGGCGAACGACGCGACGAGCTGCTCGGGCAGGTACGGGCGCCCGCCGACCACGATCGGTTCGGGATCGCCCAGCCGCCGCTTGAACTCGCGCACCGCCGCATCGGGCGAGGCGACGCTGCGGGCGACCGCAGCGCTCCCGAACACCAGCCGGTCCCCGTCAGCTGCGACGACGGTCGGAACGGTGAAGCGCTGCGACTCCAACGCCACGACGTCGACCCGCCCGGCGCGCAAGATCGCGCCGGCGCTGAACGTGGTCCCGATGTCGATACCAAGGCCGTAGGACATCGTCGGTGGACGCTAGTCGTGGCGACCAGGGCCGATGTTCGCTTTGGCACACCGATTTCGGGTCAGGCCGGCTGCAGCCCGTCCCACGACCAGTGCGGGACGACGACGTCGTGCGGCACCCGCGATCCGTACGGCGCGTAGGCCATGAACTCCTCGACCGCCCACGCCATGTAGTCGTGCAGCGCGCCGCGCAGCTCGGGGTCGGCCGAGATGGCGACGTCGTCGAGCGCGGCCAGGAAGCAGTCGAGGAAGCGGCTGCCGAGCTCGTCCTCGGCGCCGTTGCTGGCGTGGATGCGCAAGAGCGACCGCTGGCCGGCGACGGCGCTGTAGGCGGGCGGCCCGCCGAGCACCTCGGCCCAGTAGGCCGCCAGCCGATGCACGTGATCCGGGTTCGTCGTGTGCGAGAACGGGTGCTCGAGCACCGGGTCGGCCAGGCAGCGGGCGTGGTGGGCGGCGGCGAGCGCCTCGAACGCCGGCATCCCGCCGGCGGCCTCGTAGATCGACGGCCGGGTCACACCTCCGAGCCTGGCACCGCAGCGGGTTCGAGGGGTGGCGGGGGCGCCAGGCCACGCCGCCAGCCGACCCACAGGCCGATCGCCAGCACGGCGCCGAGGAGCACCACGACGGCGCGCGCCAGCCACAGGTCGAGGTCGACGCGGTCGCGCGCCGCGTCGACGCGCTCGACGAGACGATCGGCCGCGGTGCCGAGCTCGGCGATCGACGGGGCCAGCTGCTCGAGGTCGTTCCCGAGGTCGGCCACGCTGGCCGCGACGGCGGCCAGCGTCGGGTCGGCGTCGCGGAGCTCGGTGGCGGTCTGCTGCAGCTGCGTCCCGAGGTCGCGCAGCTCGGCCGGTACCGGTTCCAGGCCGTCGGCGATCTTCCGGAGGTCCTCGGCCGTCGAGTCCCGGTTGCCGGGGATGAAGTCCTCGATCGTCTCCAGCACCCCCGCGACGCGATCGGCGAGGCTGGCCAGCCCCTCGGTGGTCACCGCCAGGTCATCGCGAGCGGCCGCACCGAGGTCGTCGAGCGACGTGGCCGCCGACTGCAGCAGGGCGCGAGCGTCGGTGATCCCGGTGCCGGCCGTGTCGGCGAAGGCGACGAGATCCGAGGTCATCTGGTCGATCGGACCAGCGGCGTCGCCGAGCAGGCGGGCCGATTCGGCGGCCACGTCGAGCCCATCGCGGTACGTCGTGCCGACTCGTTGCACGAGCACCAACCCGATGACGACCGCCACCACGACCGCCGCCAGCCCACCGATGACCAGGCGGGGAGGGCGCCGGGACGACGACGTCACGTCAGCCGGCGGCACCGTCGTTCAGACCGGTCAGGCCGCGCGTGCGGTGCGGGCCGATCACGAACTGCTCGAGCACGCCGAACCCGATCCGATCGCCCCACGTGGCCTTCATCACCTGCTGGACGTGCAGGTGGTGGAACGCGGTGTCGTCGATCTCGTCGACACTGAGCGCCTCGCCACCGACGACGAGGTCGTCGTGCCACCGGCCGTGGTTCCATGTCGGGTGGCTGTACCCGACGCCGCTCATCCGGAACGTCAGCTGGGGCTCCAACGTCACGACCTCTCGGGCCCCGTTCCCGAGGCGCTGGAACGACAGCTCGGCGCGCCGCGACCGCCGCAGCCCGGGCTCCCACTCGACGTCGAGCTCGACGTCGTGCATGTCGTCGAACATGACGCCCGGACCCACCGTCGGATCGCCAGGCCCGATCACCGGGAGCACGGCCCCTCCCTCGGACCACGGCTCGCCGTCGGAGTCCTCGAACACGATGTAGTGGACGACCGCGTCGTCGAAGTTCAGCGGGGCCCAGAGGAAGCACAGCTGGGGCGCAGCTGCGGACGGCGCCATCGGCGCCGCGATGCCGACCGGCCGCACGCCCCATGAGCGGTCCTTGCACCCGCGGAACGTGCTCCCGGCGAGGTCGAGCGACGTGCCGCCCGTGTTCACCGTGCCCGACCAGTCGCCGAACTGGGTGGCCCGCGTGACATCCATCATCAGGCGCACGTCCTGGTAGCGCGTCTGGCGGGGCTCCTCGAAGGCGGCCGTGCGGGCCTCGAACACAAGCTCGGCGGTGAGCCCGTGCTCGGGCGCATCGACCGTCACCTTGGTCGTGCGCATCGGCTCGACGATCTCGACGGTGATCGGCCCGATCCGCGTGTCGGCGCGATCGAGCGGTGCCCGTCCCGACGTGAACACCGAGCGCTGCACGCCGTCGTGGACGACGCTGAAGGCGGCGTCGATCACGCCCCGGTTCGGGTACGAGCCGAAGGCGATGGCGAAGAACGTGTCCTCGGTGTAGCCGTTGAACCAGAAGCGGTCGTAGAAGTCGGGGTGCCCGCCGCCGGCCTGGGCGATCGGCACCGCGGCCTGGTGGATGGGGTAGTCGTCGAAGCGGGACAGCACGGTGCTGGTCTAGTGGATCCCGAGCAGGAGCTCGAGGAGGAGGGCGTTGCTGACGACGATCGGGCGGACGTCGATGTCCACCGAGTCGATGGCCCCGTCGGCGGTCACGGTCACGCGGGCGAGCACCACGCTGGGATCGGTGGGAAGCGTCGCGGCGTCGCGGCGGCGGGTGATCCAGCGCACGACATCGGCGCGCCCGCCGAGCGCGGCGTCGACCGGCGACGACGGGACCGCCGATGATGCGTCGGTCGCCGGGCGGACCTCGACTCGAGGCACCTCTCGGGTGGTGGACGCCTCCGTGGGCCCGTCATCCGGCCCGACCGCCGGCACGGGATCCCCGTCCTCCTCGGCGTAGCACAGCACGACCTCGAGGACGCCCGGACCGCCTCCCGCCGCCGCCGGCACGTCGACGGGGATCGCCGTCGTCACGACGATCTCGCGACCCCACCCGTCGATGGCCAGACCCGGCGTGATGGTCAGGCCCGCATCGTCCGTCGGCGTGACGTCCAGACCGGCGACCACCCCGTAGCCCTCGAGGAGCCGGTTGGCGAGCCGGCGCTTGGTGTTGGCGTAGCCCTGCTCGCGCTCGAAGTCGTCGACGCCCAGCAGCCGACCGAAGACGTAGTGGTTGCGAACCGGTGTCACCAGCCCGGCATCGGGCTCGTCGTGCGCCATGGACCCCTCCCCTGCTCGGATCACGTGCAGTCTGGCGAGTCCCAACCCGGCTCTGTGTCACCGCACAGGTCCCCGGGGACTTCTGCGGTGACACAGAAGGCCTAGCACGGGCGGCCGGTCGCCACGACGACCGTCAGCTGGGTGCCGGCCGGGATGGCCGCGCCGTTCACGTAGCGCACGGCCGCCCGGTTGGAGTCGGCGATCTCGGTGATGTACTCGCTGCCCTGGTTGGACTCGCGGCAGGGCCGGGCCAGCGCGGTCACCGCGAACCCGGCCTTGCACAGCGCGTCGACGCCGACCGACCAGTACTGCCCGACCGCGTTCCACCCGCCCACGGGCGCACCGAGGACGGCGGTGGTCGTCGGCGCCACGGTCGTCGGCTCGGCCGTCGCGGTCGGGGCCGGCACCGCCGTCGTGGTCGGCGTCGGCAGCGCCGGGCACGAGGGGATCAACCCGATGGCGGCGTCGGTGCTCACCGACGCGACCTTGCGAGTCGGGTCGGCGGGATCGGGCCGCGCCGTCCACGGCTGCAGGTCGCCGACCTTGATCAGCACCTCGGCCGGGGCGTTGGGGATGTCGGCGCTGAAGTCGAAGAAGCACGTCCACTGGTTGCCGCCGCCCGACGGATCCACCCACCGGCTGGCCGTGATCGTGCCGGTGCCGAGCAGGGCGCTGCTCGTCGGGTCGAGCACCGCCACCGGCGAGCCGACCGCCAGCCCAGCCGTCGAGCCACCCCGCGAGTCGGCCCACCCGGTGCAGGTGCCGTCGGCGAGGCGCACGGCCTCGGCGAACGGATCGGTCTGCGCGTACGGCGGTCCACCGGGTTCGACGCCGCCGGCGGCACCGGCGACAGCGCTGCCGACGACCTTGCCGGCGGTCGACGCGACCGTCGTCGTGGTGCCGGCAACCGTCGTCGTCGCGGCGCCCGACGTCGTCGTGACTGCGGACCCGTCCGCCGTCGCCGGCACCGACGACGTCGGGACGGTGGTGGTGGTGGTGTGAGGTCGTCGCCGAACCGGCCCGCCCGAAGTCGCCCGGGTCGTGGTCGCTCGAGCAGGCGGCCAGCACGGCCACCGCCAGCATGCCGGCCAACGCAGCGCTCCTTCGACCCACGGCTCGAGTGTCCCAGACCGCGATGGCCCTCGCGGCGTCAGGGTCACGACCCCTACGCTCCACGCCGCGATGACCCAGATCTCGGCGCCGGCGACCTCGTTGCGCCACGAGCCGCGCTTCGTCCGGTGGGCCTCGGCCGAGGGCGTGTCACTCGTCGGCTCGGCGGTGACGACGGTCGTGCTGCCGCTCGTCGTCTACGACGCGACGGGCTCGGCCGCCCAGACCGGGGTGCTGTACGCGCTGCGCGTCGTGCCCTACCTCGTCGTCGGGCTCATCGCCGGGCCGATCGCCGACCGCGGCAACCGTCGCCGCCTGATCATCGGCGGCAACCTCGCCGAGGGCGTGCTCGTCGCCTCGATCCCGGTCGCCAACGCCTTCGGCGTGCTCACCGTGCCCCAGATCTATGCCGTCGCCCTGCTCTCGGCGACCGCCTTCGTGTTCTCCGACGCCGCCGTGTTCGGCGCCGTGCCGGCGCTGGTCGGTCCGCAGCGCCTGGCCGCCGCCAACGGCCTGCTGTCGAGCATCTCGTCGGGCGCCGAGGTGATCGGGCCGGTGATCGCCGGCGCGCTCGTCGCCCTCGTCGGGCCGGCGACCAGCGTGGCGCTCGACGCAGCCAGCCTTCTTCGTCGCCGCCGCCGTGCTCGCCAGCATCCGGTCGACGTTCCGCACCGCGTCGAGCGCGCCGACTCGGGACGTGCGCGAGGGCGTCAAGGCGGCGCTGCAGTTCATCCGCCGACGGCGCGACGTCGCCACCCTGCTCGGCGTGGGGTTCGGCAACTCGTTCGCCTTCGGTGCCGTCCTCGGGCTCACCGTGCCCTACGCCGTCGAGGTGCTCGGGCTTCGACAGCGACGACGGTCGCGTCGGGTTCCTGTTCGCGGCGAGCGGCGTCGGCAGCCTGGTGAGCGGGCTGCTGTTCGCCCGCGTGTTCCGCACCGGACGGGTGCCGGTGCTCACCCCGCTGACGCTGCTCGTGTCGGGCGTGCTTCGCGTTCGTGCTCGCCCGCACGACGTCGTGGCCGGTGGCCCTCGTGCTGTTCGCCGCGTTCTCGTTGTCGATGACGACGACGATCACGATCGGGATCACCTACCGCCAGCTGGCCGCGCCCGACGACCTGCGCTCGAGCATCAACGTGATCGGGCCGCATGATCTCCTGGGGCGGGCAGCCGTTCGGGGCCGCCGCCGGCGCGCTCGTCGCGTCGCTGGCATCGGTGCCGACGAGCTACACGATGGCCGCCGTCGTGATGGTGGTCTCGGCCGTCATCGCCCGCGTCCTGCTGCGGCGACAGCCGATGATCGGGGCGCATCGATAGCGTCCGCCCGGTGAACCGGCTCGCCGGCGAGACGTCGCCCTACCTGCGCCAGCACCGTGACAACCCGGTGGACTGGTACCCGTGGGGGCCCGACGCCTTCGCCGCGGCCCGCCGCCGCGACGTGCCGGTGCTGCTCTCGGTCGGCTACTCGGCGTGCCACTGGTGCCACGTGATGGCCCACGAGTGCTTCGAGGACGCCGAGGTGGCGGCGACGATGAACGACCGCTTCGTCAGCATCAAGGTCGACCGCGAGGAGCGCCCCGACGTCGACGCCGTCTACATGGACGCCGTGCAGGCCATGACCGGGCCGGGGCGGCTGGCCGATGACGGTGTTCATGACGGCCGAGGGCGATCCGTTCTTCGGCGGCACGTACTTCCCCAAGCCCAACTTCCTGCAGCTGATGGCGGCGATCGACGACGCGTGGGAGCACCGTCGGGAGGAGGTGACCAAGAACGGGGACGCCCTGCGCGAGGCGATCTCCAGGACGGCCACCCTGCACCCCGCCGACGACCTGCCCGATCTGGCCACGCATCAACCGCACGGTGCAGGCCCTGGCCCAGGCGTTCGACGTCGAGTGGGGCGGGTTCGGCGCGGCGCCCAAGTTCCCGTCGACGATGAGCCTCGACCTCCTGCTGCTCGGGCACCTCCAGTCGAAGGATCCGGGACTGCGCCAGATCGTCACGACGTCGCTCGACGCCATGGCGTCCGGCGGCATGTACGACCACATCGGCGGCGGCTTCGCCCGCTACTCGGTCGATCGTGAGTGGCTCGTGCCGCACTTCGAGAAGATGCTCTACGACCAGGCGTTGCTGGTGCGGGTCTACGCCCACGCCGCCGTCGCCCTCGATCAGCCAACGGTGGCGCCAGGTCGTCGCCGAGACCGTCGAGTACGTGCTGCGCGACCTGCGGCAGGACGCCGGTGGGTTCTCGTCGGCCGAGGACGCCGACTCGCCGGGACCCGACGGCCACGGCCACGAGGGCCTGTTCCACACGTGGACGCCCGGGCGAGGTCGCCGCGGTCATCGGGTCCGAGGATGGCACCGCGGCCGCGCTCGCCTGGTGGGGCATCACCGAAGACGGCAACTTCGAGGGCCGCTCGATCCCCAACCGGCTGCACGCGCGTGGCGAGTGGGCGCGAACGCCGGAGGTCGAAGCGCTGCGCCAGCGCCTCTTCGCCGCCCGTGAGCGGCGGGCCCGCCCGGGCCTCGACGACAAGGTGCTGACCGAGTGGAACGCGCTGATGGTGTCGGCGCTGGCCGAGGCCGGCGCGCTGCTGGAGGAGCCGTCGTGGATCGAGGCCGCCGCCGACGCCGGCCGCTTCCTGCTCGCCGAGCTGCGCGGCCCCGACGGGCGCTGGCACCGGTCGTGGCACGCCGACGGCGAGCCGCCGGCCCGCCACGACGCCCTCGCCGCCGACCACGCCGCGCTCGTCGACGCCTTCACCCGCCTGGCCGAGGCGACCGGTGAGGCGACGTGGATCGCCGAGGCGACGACGGTCGCCGACGCCCTCCTCGACCGCTTCTGGGACCCCGACCACGGCGGCGTGTACACGACGCCCGAGGACGGCGAGGCGCTCGTCGCCCGCCAGAAGGACCTGTTCGACAACGCCACGCCGGCGGCCAACTCGATCGCTGCCGTGGCCCTCACCCGACTCGCCGCGCTGACGGGCGAGGACGCGCTACGCCCACCACGCCGACCGCATCCTCCAGCTCGTCGGGGCCGTGATCGGCGAGGCACCGGGCGCCTTCTCGCACGCCCTGGCCGCCGTCGTCCTGCGCCGCGGCGGGATCACCGAGGTCGCCGTCGTCGGTGATCGCCCCGATCTCGTCGCTGCCGTGACGCAGCGCTGGCGGCCCGCGGTCGTGCTGGCATGGGGCGAGCCGTACGACTCGCCGCTGTGGGAGGGCCGACGCGAGGGCCTGGCCTACGTGTGCCGGGACTACGCCTGCGAGGCGCCCCAGGACACCCCGGCTGGCCTGCGGGCCCAGCTCGACCCTGCCGGCTGACCGGCCCTCGCGGCGTCGGCGTCGCGTCGGAGCGGGCTGCTAGCGTTCGAGCCCAGGCGATGGAGCTCGCCGTAACCGCCCTCGGGCTGATGGCTCCTACCAGACGGATCACACGGTCCCGTCGGTAGGCGCTCGCCCCCGGCGGGGCCACCACAGGAGGTGGCAGATGGCGCGAGCGGGGTTCACGATGCGATCGGTCGCAGCGGTGCTGCACATCGCCCGCATGGCCGTGCTCGGCGGCGTGGTCGGCGTGCTCGCCGGCGTGTCGTCGGCCGCGTTCCTCGAGACGCTCGACTGGGCGACCGACACCCGCGAGGCGCACGGCTGGCTGCTGTTCCTGCTGCCGGTCGCCGGGCTCGTCATCGGTGTCGTCTACCTGCACCTCGCCGGCACCGCGTCGGCCGGCAACAACCTCATCATCGACGAGATCCACACGCCGGCAGCGTGGATCCCCCGCCGCATGGCGCCGCTCGTCTACGGCGCCACGGTCGTGACCCAGCTGTTCGGCGGCTCGGCCGGCCGGGAGGGCACGGCCATCCAGATGTCGGGCAGCCTGACCGAGCTGTTCAGCAGGCGCCTGTTCCCGCTCGACGCCGCCGAACGCCGATTGCTGCTCATCGCCGCCATCGCCGGCGGCTTCGGCGCCGTGTTCGGCGTGCCGATCGCCGGGCTCGTGTTCGCCCTCGAGGTGCAGTCGATCGGTCGCATCCGCCACGACGCCATCGTGCCGGCGCTCGCCGCGTCGATCGTCGGCGATCGCGTCGTCGCCCTGCTCGGCGTGCACCACTTGGCGGTGCCGACGATCGGACCGGTCGATCTCTCGGTCGGACTCGTCGCCAAGGTGCTCGTCGCCGGGATCGCCTTCGGCGTGACGGCCACGGCGTTCGTCGAGCTGACCCACGCCATCCGGCGGGGCGCCGCGCGGCTGTTGCGCTGGTCGCCGTGGCGGCCGTTCGTCGGTGGCTGCGTCGTGATCGCGCTCACCGGCCTCGCGGGCACCCGGGCCTACCTCGGCCTGTCGATCCCGCTCATCACGGCGTCCCTGGCCGGCGGCGTCGGCGTGGCCGTGTTGGCGTTCGCGTGGAAGCTGCTGTTCACCGCGGTCACGCTCGGGTCCGGGTTCCAGGGCGGCGAGGTCACGCCGCTGTTCGTGATCGGGGCCACGCTCGGAGCCACGCTCGGATGGGCGCTGCACGCACCGACGCCGCTGTTCGCCGCGATCGGCTTCGTCGCCGTGTTCGCCGGCGCCACCAACACGCCGATCGCCTGCACGGTCATGGCCGTCGAGCTGTTCGGCAGCGGGCCGATCGTGCCGGTGGCGATGGCGTGCGTGCTGGCGTACGTCTGCTCGAGCGAGCGGGGCATCTACTCCAGCCAGCGCCGGGCCGAGCTCACGACAGCGGACGCCAGGCCCCCCGGTGGATGATCTCGTCGGGCGTCCGTCGCTTCCGGGGCGCCGAGCGGCCGGCACCGCTGGGGGTCGTGTCGTCGCCGGTCGGCTCGACCAGCGCGGGGTAGCCGAGGGCGACGGCGCCGAGGATCTGCATCACGGGCGGGATCCCGAGCGTCCGGCGCAGCTCGCGCTCACCCCGGAAGATGCCGAAGAACAGCGCGCCGAGGCCGACGTCCTCGGCCGCGAGCAGCATCGTCATCACCGACATCGACGTGTCGACCGTCCAGTACGGCGCCGGCCACGCCTCGGTGCCCGGCACCGAGCCCGCTGGCCCGCTTGTCGGCCTCGCAGTAGCGCTCGACGTAGGCCCGCGGGTCGGCCAGCGGGATGGCGATCACCGGCGCATCGAGCAGTCGCTTCCACCGGAACGCGCCGCGACGCATCGGCGGCAGCGTGATGTCCCAGAAGCGAGCGGTCTCGGCACCTTCGAGGACGACGAGGTGCCAGCCCTGGGTCTTGCCGGCGCTCGGCGCGCGCGACGCCAGGTCGACGAGCTGGACGAGCAGCGCTGGGGGGACGGGCCGGGTGTCGAAGGACCGCGTCATCCGCCGGGCGCGGACGACCTCGGCGAACTCGGCCATCGGGCGCTACGTGCGAGCGCCGAGCTTGACGAGGTCTTCGGCCATCGTCCAGCCGTAGACCACGAGGGCGCCGCCCTTGCTGGCCGGCGACCTTGGCGAACAGGTCGCGCTTGGACGTCGTCGACCGCCTCGGGCTTCGACGACTCGTAGTCGATGAACCCGTCGCGGCCGTCCTTGCCGACGATGAACGACTTCTCGTCGTACTCGCTCTCGACGCCGAAGCGCTTGGCGAGGCGGCGACCCCAGGCCCGCTCCTCGCCGACGGCGCGCGAGCCGGGGCTCGGGGTCACGTCGTCGAGCTCCTTGAAGGCATCGAGGGCGTCGGCGAGCGACGAAGCGGGAGCCGACCACGACGTCCTCGTCCGGGAACGCCATCAGGGCCCGGTGGTAGGCCTCGGCCATCAGCCCCCGCAGCACCTGGTCCCGCTTCGAGCTCCGGCGCACGCTCATCAGGCCGATCAGCACGCACGGCGTGCCGCCGATGCGCTCGAGGGTCGAGAACGTGAACCCGTGCAGCTTGCCGTCGATGCGGGCGACCGTGCGCGAGGACCCAGTCCTCCTTGGCCTTGGACAGCTCACCGATGCCGAACGCCCCCTCCATCGACGCCAGTTCGTCGAGGTCGGAGTCGGTGAGGGCCGCCGAATCGTTCGTTTGCACCTGGACTGCCATCGTCCCCTCTTCCGTTGCCCATTCGAGTTCACGTCGCGCGCCGAGCAGCGGCGCGAGGTCTGGAGCCGTCATTCTACAGGTCCCTCCACGAAGCTGCCGAAGAGGAGGTTCGGCCGGCCGCCGCCTCGCTACAGCAGCACGGCGTCGTGGCCGAAGGCCACGCGCAGCTCGCCGACCGAGCGGTCGACGTCGACGCGGAAGTCGTCGGCGAGGCGCAGCACCTGGCTGCCGAGGTCGAGCATCACGGCCGAGTCGCCGGGATGATCGCGCAGGATCCGCTTGAGGCGCTGGATGCGCAGCTCGTCGAGCGACGTCGCCGGCAGGCGCAGGGTCAGCGTGGGCGCCGGGCCCGATTCCAGGCCCTCGAGCACCTCGATCGACTGGCAGATCAGGTTGATCCGGGCCTCGTCGCGGCGGTCGAGGCGGCCGCGCACGGCGACGACCAGGTCGTCGGCGAGCTTGTGGCCGTGCTCCACGAGCGTGCGGGGGAACAGCGTGACCTCGATCGTCGCCTCGAGGTCCTCGAGCACGAACACGGCCATCTGGTCGCCCTTCTTGGTGAACTTGCGGGTCGAGCCCGGTGATCACGCCGCCGATGTTGACCGTGGCCCCGTCGCCGAGCTCGGCGAGGTCGCCGATCGACTGCTCGACCTTGCGCCGCAGTGCGGCCTCGACGCCGAACAGCGGGTGGTCGGACACGTAGAGCCCGAGCATCTCCTTCTCGTGGCGCAGCTTGTCGCTCTTGTCGAACTCCATGTCGGGGATCGGCAGCCGCTCGTCGAAGCCGCCGCCCTCGGTGGCGCCGCCGTCGGCCTCGCCGCCCCAGTCCCCGAACAGGCTCATCACGCCCCGCTCCGTTCTCGCGGCGGCGGGTGAGCGTCGTGTCGGTGATGTGCTCGAACACGCCGAGCAGGCCCTTGCGGGTGTGTCCGAGCGAGTCGAAGGCGCCGGCCTTGATCAAGCGACTCCACGGCCCGCTTGTTGAGCACCGGCTCGGGCACCCGCTCGGCGAAGTCGTGGAAGCTGGTGAACGGCCCGTTGGCGTCGCGCTCCTCCAGCAGCTGCACGACGAGGCCCGCGCCCACGTTGCGCACCGCCGAGAGGCCGAACGTGATCGCCCCCGGGCTCCCGATCGGCAGCGTGACGCCGTCGGGGACCTCACTCGGGGCGAGCGCGGCGAAGTCGATGACCGAGCGGTTGACGTCGGGGTTCAGCACCCGGATCCCCATCGCCCGGCACTCGGCGATGTACACGGCCGCCTTCTCCAGCGTCCCCTTGACGCTCGTCAGCAGTGACGGCGAAGTACTCGACCGGGTGGTGGGCCTTGAGGTAGGCCGTCTGGTAGGCGACGAGGCCGTAGCCGAAGGCGTGGCTCTTGTTGAACGCGTAGTCGGCGAACGGCTCGATGATGTCGAACAGCTGCGTGCCGAGGGCCTCGCCGTAGCCGTTGGCTGACGCCGCCGTCGATGAACTTGTCGCGCTCCTTGGCGATCGATCTCGCGGACCTTCTTGCCCATCGCCTTGCGCAGGTTGTCGGCCTCGGCCAGCGAGTAGCCGGCGATCTTCTGGGCCACCCGCATCACGGCCTCCTGGTAGATCATCAGGCCGTAGGTGTCGCCGAGCACCTCTTCGAGGTCGGGGTGGAGGTACTCGATCGGCTTGCGGCCGTTCTTGCGGTCGGCGTAGTCGTTGTGCATGTTCGCCGCCATCGGCCCCGGCCGATAGAGGGCGACGAGGGCGGCGACGTCGTCGAAGCTGGTCGGCTTCAGCGCCCGCATGAGGGCGCGCATCGGCCGCCCTCCAGCTGGAACACGCCGATCGCCGGAGCCCCGTTGCAGCAGCTCGAGCGTGAGGGCGTCGTCGAGCGGGATGACGTCGATGTCGAAGTCGGGATGGCCGTCGGCGTGCAGCATCGCGACGGTGTCGCTGATGACGTCGAGGTTGCGCAGGCCGAGGAAGTCCATCTTCAGCAGGCCGAGGTCCTCGACCCCGTGCATCTCGTACTGCGTGACGACCGGCGCCAGCTCGGGCGGCTGGCCGGACTCCGGCTTGCGCTGCACCGGCAGGTACTCGGTGAGCGGCTCCTTGGTGATCACGACGGCTGCGGCATGGATGCCGTCCGAGCGCTTCAGGCCCTCGAGGCCCTTGGCGACGTCGACGACCTTCTTGACGTCGGTGTCGGTGTCGTACATCGCCCGCAGCTCGGCGGCCGCCTTGTAGCCGTCGGCGTACTTCGGGATCTGCTCGAAGCAGTACTTGAGCGGCGTGTCGCGCCCCATCACCAGCGGCGGCATGGCCTTGGCGATGCGGTCGCCGACGGCGTACGGGAAGCCGAGCACGCGCGCCGCGTCGCGCACGGCGTTGCGGGCCTTGATCGTGCCGAACGTGATGATCTGGGCGACGTGGTCGCGGCCGTAGCGCTCGGCGGCGTAGCGGATCATCTCGTCCCGGTAGCGGGAGTCGAAGTCCATGTCGATGTCGGGCATCGAGATGCGGCTCGGGTTGAGGAAGCGCTCGAACAGCAGGTCGTACTTGATCGGGTCGAGGTCGGTGATCCGCAGGGCGTAGGCCACCGCGCACCCCGCAGCCGACCCGCGACCGGGACCGACGCGGATGCCGGCGTCGCGGGCGTGCTTGATGAGGTCCCACACGATCAGGAAGTACGAGCTGAACCCCATCGTCGGCGATGGTGTCGAGCTCGTACTGGACGCGGTTCCTCGTGGTCTCGGAGATCTCGTCGCCCCAGCGGGCCCGGCGCCCCCTCCCACGTGACGTGGGCGAGGTAGCCGGCGTCGTCGACGAACCCCTCGGGCAGCGGGAAGTTCGGCAGCTGCGGGGCGCCGAACTCGATCTCGACCTGCGGCCCGCTCGGCGATCCACAGCGTGTTGTCGCACGCCTCGGGCACCTCGCGGAAGAGGTAGCGCATCTCGTCGGCCGTCTTGAGGTAGTGCTCGTGGCCCTCGAACTTGAAGCGCTTCGGGTCCGACAGCACGGCGCCGGTCTGCACGCACAGCAGGGCGTCGTGGGACTCGTGGTCCTCGCGGTGGGTGTAGTGGGAGTCGTTGGTGGCGAGCAGCGGGGCGCGCAGCTTGCGTGGCCAGCTCGATCAGCTTGGGGTTCGTCTCACGCTGGGCCGGCAGGCCGTGGTCCTGCAGCTCGACGAAGAGGTTGTCGCGCCCGAAGATCTCCTGCAGCCGCCCGGCCTTCTCCAGCGCGCCCTTCTCGTCGCCCTGCAGCAGCGACTGCAGGACGTGACCGCCCAGGCAGCCGGTGGTGGCGATCAGGCCCTGGCTGTGCTCGGCGAGCAGCTCCCAGTCGAGGCGCGGCTTGTAGTAGTAGCCCTCGAGGAACGCCTTCGACTGAGAGGTGGATCAGGTTGCGGTAGCCGACGTCTCGATCTCGGCCAGCAGCGTGAGGTGGTAGTAGAGCTTCTTGCCGCCCTCGGTGTCGCCGCCGGAGTCGTCGACGCGGCCCCGGCGGGTCGGCCGCTCGCTGCGGTGATCGTGGGCCATGTAGGCCTCGGTGCCGATGACCGGCTTGATGCCCTGGGCCCGGCACTCCTTGTAGAACTCCAGCGTGCCGTACATGTTGCCGTGATCGGTGATCCCGATCGCCGGCTGCCCGTCGGCCACCGCCTTGGCCACCAGCTCGTCGAGCCGGGCCGCCCCGTCCAACATCGAGAACTCGGTGTGGACGTGCAGGTGGGTGAATGACGCCGATGTGATTCGTAGAAGTTACCGCGACGATGACACCCCGGTCGACTGGGTCGCGTGCTCACATGGAAGCCGCGGCACATCCGAGGGTTTGAGGCCGTGGGAACGAGCTCCGGCAATTGGGTCAGCCCGTCGGCGCCCGCCGATCGCGACGGCGGCGCGACCCGAGTGCCTGGGGCGAGTGGAGCGGCGTCGAACCCTCGGATGCCGTCTGCCGGACGCCTCCACCGGCGTGACGCAGCTCCGGCCGGGTCGCGTCGGCCGCTGGCCTAGAGGTACGTGCCGGGGCGTTCTTGGGGGAGAACTGGGGCTGGCCGGGGACGCCCCCGTCCGGGGGGCCGGTGGAGCCGGGCGGGAGCCCGCGGATCTGCTCGAGCTGCTGGCGGGCGGCCAGCTGCTGGGCGAACAGGGTGGCCTGGATGCCGTGGAACAGGCCCTCCAGCCAGCCGACGAGCTGGGCCTTGGCGACGCGGATCTCGCCCTCGGTCGGCACCACTCCGTCGCGGAACGGCAGGGCCAGCATCTTCAGCTCGTGCTGCAGGTCGGGCGACAGGGCATCGGACAGCTCGGCGACCGAGCGCTCGTAGATCTCGGCCAGCCGCTCCCGGCTCGGCTCGTCGAGCGGGGCCGCCCGCACCTCCTCGAGCAGCATCTTCACCATCGAGCCGATCCGCATCACCTTGGCCGGCGAGGTCACGGCGTCGCCGTGCTCCACCTCGTCCTCGGCTGCGGCGGCGGCCTCGCCGGCGGCGACGTCGGGCGGGACGACGAGCTCACCGCGCTCGGTCGGCTGGTCGGGCTGGGCATCGGTCATCGGCAGGATCCTTCTCGGCACGGGGCGGGGGGTCAGCGCCTACCCGCCAGCAACGGCACGAGCACCTCGGCGGGCGTCAGCGAGCCGTGGCGGCAGATCAGCTCGAACGGACCCGAGTCGGCCGGGTCGAAGAAGCTGATCGGGGCGAACGGGACGAGCGCCACGTCGCCGAGGCGGGCGGCGATCGGGCGCGGCGATGGTCGGGCCGAACCAGTGCTCGTCGATGATCTGGTCGCGCGTGACGACCCAGGCGACGTCGTCGTAGCGCTCGGTGGCCGCCTTGGCCAGCTCGTCGGCCGCGCCGTGGCGGGCGTGCCACCAGCGGAAGCGGCCCTCGCCCGACTGCATGGCGACGAGGTCGAGCAGGTCGCGCGGACGGCTCGATGATGCGATCGCCGACGTCGACCTGGCCGTGGTCGGCGGTCGACGAGGAGCACGGCGCCGGGCGTCAGCACGTCGAGGATGTCGCCGACGAGGCGGTCGGCGGTCCGCAGCTCGGCGTCGTAGTAGTCGCCGAAGCCGCGCTCGTGGGCCGTCTTGTCGACGCCGCCGTAGTACGCGTAGACGAAGCGCTCACCGCCCCGCAGCTGGCGCCCGACCTCGACGGCGATCGCCGACGTCGCCCGGTAGCCGACCGGACGCGAGCCGCGCAGGTGGGCCTCGGTGAACGCCGGTGCCCTGCAGCTCGGCCGGGCGAGATCACCGGGACCTGGTGGCCGAGGAAGGCGGCGAACGGCTGGACGTCGTGCGGTGGGTGGGCGCGGCGACGGTCACCCATGGTGCTCGTCCACCGCAGCACGTTCATGACCTCGCCGCCGAGCAGCATCCGGTAGCCGAGCAGCCCGTGCTCGGCGGGGGTGAGCCCGGTGGCGATCGAGCTCAGGGCGGTGGCCGTCGTCGTCGGGGCGACCGTCGTGATCGGGCCGCCCTCCATCGCCGTCAGCGTCGGCATGAGGTCTCGGTGCTCCTGCAACTGCTCCCAGCCGAGGCCGTCGATCACGAGCAGCACGACCTGCTCGGCCGCGGCCACCGGCACGTGGCATCCACGTCGGCACCGCCTTCGCCCACGGCTCGGGGCCGAGCAGGGCCGGGATGATCCCGCGCACGCACGCGCCGCCGTAGTCGGGGAGCAGCGGTTCGGGGGTCACCGGCGAAGAGTCCAGCACCTCCGTCGCCCCAGGTAAAGCCGGACGGCGCCGCAGTCCGGCCACGGCGCCGAGCCGCGACCCGTACCATGGACTCGTGCGCGTCTCGACCAGGGGCGACTACGCCTGTCGGGCGTTGCTGTCGCTCACCCTCCACGGCGACACCGACGGACCCACGTCGGTGCGCGACATCGCCGAGCGCACCGGCCTGCCCCAGCCCTACCTGGAGCAGATCCTGCTCGCCCTCAAGGGGGCCGGGCTGGTGCGGTCCAAGCGCGGCGTCGGCGGCGGGTACGTGCTCGCTCGCGACCCCGAGGACATCCGGCTGTCGGAGATCGTGTCGGCCGTCGACGGCCCGATCACGCTCGGCGACTTCGGTCAGCCGCACCAGGACGGGGCATGCGATCACGAGGGCCAGTGCGTCCTCATCGCGGTGTGGAACGAGGCCGGCGAGCAGATGCGCCGCCAGCTCGACAGCTACACGCTCGCCGCCGTGTCGCGCATGGCCAAGGGCGACGCCACCTGGCCGGCCAGCGCCCTGGAGGGCCCCAGCGAGGTCACCGAGACCGTCGCCGCCCGCTGACCCTCGGGCCAGCTTCCATCCGAGGGTTTCGTTGCATCGGAGGGTTTCGTGCGGGGAGGCCCTGCGGGAAACCCTCGGATGCGCTCAAACCCTCGGATGGGAGGGTTCCAGGGTCGCGAGGAGGGACGAGAGGTCGGCGGGGAGCGGGCTCGTGAACGTCAGGCGGTCGCCGGTGGTCGGGTGGACGAACGACAGCTCGGCGGCGTGCAGGAACGGACGCTCGAGACCGAGCGTCGTGCGCCGGTCGCCGTAGGTCGGGTCGCCGACCAGGGGATGGCCGATGGCCGCGAGGTGGACGCGGATCTGGTGCGTCCGCCCCGTCTGCAGCACGCACGTCAACCGGGCCAGCGCCCCCGGGCTGGCGTAGCGCTCGAGCACCTGGTACTCGGTGCGCGCCGGCCGGCCGTCGACGACCACGGCCATCCGCAGCGGGTCGGCCGGATCGCGCCCGATCGGGGCGTCGATGATCCCGTGCGGCGACTCGGGGTGGCCCCACACGACGGCGTCGTAGCGGCGACCGGCGCTGTGGTCGGCGAACTGCTCGATCAGCGCCGCCGCAGCCGCTGCACTGCGGGCCACGACGAGCAGCCCCGAGCTGCCGGCGTCGAGGCGGTGGACGATCCCCGGGCGCATCGGATCGCCGACATCGGCGAGCTCCGGGTACCGGGCCAGCAGACCGTTGACGAGCGTGCCGTCCGGGTTGCCGGCCCCGGGGTGGACGACCAGCCCGGCCGGCTTGTCGACCACGATCACCGCGGCGTCCTCGTGCACGATCCCGAACTCGAGGGTCGGATCGGCCGCCGGCAGCGCCGGCTGCGGCAGCGCGTCGAGGTCGACCTCGATCTCCGCCCCCTCGGCGAGGCGCACCTTGCCCGACGACACGACGGTGCCGTCGACCACCACGCCACCGGCCGCGATCGCCGCGGCCGCGGCCGACCGGCTGACGTCGGCCAGCAGCGCCACGACGCGGTCCACGCGCTCACCGTCGAGGGCCGCGGGCACCCGTTCGGCGATCACGGCTCGTCGCGCCCGGTCGCCGGCTCCTCGACCGCCGCGCGCTCCGGGCCGGCCGCAGCGCTGTCGTCACCCGTGCTCACCGGCGTCGGATCCGGCCGGACGGGCAACAACGTGCTCAGCAGCAGCAGCGCCCCGCCGACCGTGACGCCGATGTCGGCGACGTTGAAGATCGGCCACCACTGGACGTCGATGAAGTCGACCACTGCCCCGCGGAACCACCCCGGCGAACGGAACAGCCGGTCGAGCACGTTGCCCACCGCGCCGCCGACGATGAGGCCGACGGCCGGCGTGTACAGCGGGCTCGACTCGCGGCCGATCGACACCAGCAGGCCGACCACGACGACGAGCGCGACGATCCCGATCACGGGACCCAGCCCGGTGCCCTTGGAGAAGGCCATCCCGGTGTTGTGGGCGAGGTGGAACCGCAGCGTCCAGAACAGGTCATCGTCGTGGTCGACCAGGTGGTTGACGGCCCAGTGCTTGGTGAGCTGGTCGATGACGACCACGATCGCGGCGATCACGAGGGCGCCGCGCAGGCGGCGGAACGACGGGATCGCGGTCATGGCGACGCGGGGATCGCGCCAGGCGTGGGCCTAGCGACGACCGATCCCACCGACCTTCTCTTCGACCAGCACGGTCGCCCACGGGATCGCCTCCAGGCGCTCGCGCGGGATCAACGCCCCGGACACGATCGAGTAGCCGTACGTCCCCTGCGCCATGCGCTCGAGGGCGGCGTCGATCTCGACGACGGTCTGGCGGGCCTGCGCCGACAAGGCGAGATCGCGCTCGCGCTCGACGACCATCGTGTCGCCCTCACCACTCTCGTCGTCGAACTGCACGTCGCCCATCTCACCGTCCTCGATGAGCGAGTTGGCCTCGTCCTCCAGGCGGGTGGCCTGGCCGGTGAGGGCGATCCGCTCGGCGATCAGCGCATCGTGTTGGACCTTGAGGAACTTCACGTCGAAGTCCTTGGTGTAGGCGATGCCGTCCTTCGTGGTGCCACGCGGGGCGGGGATGCCATCGGCGTGCTCGGTGGGCGCTGCGGCGGGGGCGGGGGCGGGCGCCGCCTTCTTGGCGGCGGCGGCCTTGGCGGGGGCCGCAGCCGGGGCCTTCTTGGCCGGCGCAGCCACCTTCTTCGCCGGCTCCTTGGTGGTCGTCTTCTTCGTCGCGGCCATGCCGTACAGACCTCCACGGGTGTGATCGAATCGGGCACTATAACGACAGAGCGATGCCGACCCACTGCGTCATGGACTCAGCAACTGACCTGACATGACCGACGTGATCGGTCGGGCGCTGCGCTCGTCACGCAGTGAGTCCTGGCCGCTCCGGGCGTGACGTCAGCGAGCGCCGCGACGGTGATCTCGGGCGTGTCGGTCCCGGCGCCGTCGAACGTGATCGACGTCGCCAAGGTCTCCCCTGCGATGAGGTCCTCGTGGGCCTGCGCAGCGTCGATCCAGTCGTCGTCGGCGCGCAGCGTGAGGGCGATGCGATCGGTGACCGCGAGGTCCGCGTCGCGGCGGGCCTGCTGCACGAGGCGGATCACGTCGCGAGCCCGGCCTTCCTGCTCGAGCTCCGGCGTCACGTCGACGTCGAGCACGATCACCCCGGTCCCGCCGCCGACGGTGGTGCTCGGCCGATCACCGTCGGCGACCATCGTCAGGGTGAACTCGCCGGGCTCGAGCCAGTGGCCGGCGGCGACGACGCGCTCGCCCTCCAGCGACCACTCCCCCGCCTTGACGGCGCGGATGACGTCCTGGGTGTGCTTGCCGAGGCGCGGCCCGATCGTCGCCGGGACGACCTGCAGGACCTGACCGGCGACCGCGCCGATGTCGTCGGTGAGCTGCACGTCGCGGACGTTGACCTCCTCGGCGATGATGTCGACGTAGGGCGCCAGGCGGGCGGCATCGGGCACGGCGACGGTCAGCGTGGCCAGCGGCTGGCGCACCCGACGCCCGTGGGCCTTGCGCACCGACAACGTCGCCGAGCACACGTCGCGCACCTCGTCCATGGCCGTGACCAGGTCGTCGTCGGCCGGCAGCTCAGCGAGCGAGGGCCAGTCCCGGAGGTGCACGCTGCCCACGCGACGACCGGCGTGCAGTCCGTCGTGGATCTCCTCGGCGACGAACGGCAGCAGCGGGGCCGCCACGCGGGCGACCACGTCGAGCACCGTGTGCAGGGTGTCGATGGCGTCGACGTCGCCGTCCCAGAAGCGCTGCCGGCTGCGCCGGATGTACCAGTTGGTGAGGACGTCGGTGAACGAGCGCACCGCGGCGCACGCGCCGAACAGGTCGAAGGCGTCCATCGTCCGCGTCATCTCGTCGAGGAGCTGCCGGGCCTTGGCCAGGATGTAGCGGTCGAGGACGTTGGTGGACGCGTCGGCGGGTGCTCGGGTCGTGCCCTGGTGGCCGGCGACGTTGGCGTACAACGCGAGGAAGTACCACGCGTTCCACAGCGGCAGCAGCACCTGCCGGGCCGTGTCGCGCAGGCCGACGGCCGTCACCGAGAAGTCGTTGCCGCGCAGGATCGGCGACGACAGCAGGTACCAGCGCATGGCGTCGGCGCCGTGCACGTCGAAGACCTCCATCGGGTCCGGGTAGTTGCGCAGGCTCTTGGACATCTTCAGCCCGTCGGCGCCGAGCACGATGCCGTGGGTCACCGAGGTCTGGAACGCCGGCCGATCGAACAGGGCGGTCGCCAGCACGTGCAGGTTGTAGAACCAGCCGCGGGTCTGGCCCGTGTACTCGACGATGAAGTCGCCCGGGTAGTGGCTCTCGAACCAGTCGGTGTTCTCGAACGGGTAGTGCACCTGGGCGAACGGCATCGACCCCGACTCGAACCAGCAGTCGAGGACCTCCGGGACCCGCCGCATCATCGAGCGCCCGCTCGGGTCGTCGGGGTTGGGCCGCACCAGCTCGTCGACCGATGGGCGGTGCAGGTCGGTGACGCGCACCCCGAAGTCAGCCTCCATCTGGGCGAGCGAGCCGTAGACGTCGAGGCGCGGGAAGTTCGGGTCGTCGCTCTTCCACACCGGGATGGGCGAGCCCCAGAAGCGGTTGCGGCTGATCGACCAATCACGGGCGTTCTGCAGCCACTTGCCGAAGCTGCCGTGCTTGATGTGCTCGGGGACCCACGTGATCTGCTCGTTGAGCTCGACGCAGCGGTCGCGGAACTTGGTGACCTCGACGAACCACGACGAGATGGCCCGATAGACGAGCGGTTGGGCGCAGCGCCAGCAGTGCGGGTACGAGTGGTCGTAGGTCTCGTGGCGCAGGACGACGCCGGCGTCCTTGAGGTGGCGGGTGACGAGCGGGTTGGCCTCGAAGACGTGCTCGCCGACCCACGGCGCGATCTCGGCCGTGTAGCGCCCGTGCTCGTCCATCGGCACGAGCGTCGGGATGCCGACGGCGTTGCAGGCGAGCTGGTCGTCCTCACCGAAGCCGGGCGCCATGTGGACGACCCCGGTGCCCTCCTCGGTCGACACGAACTCGGCGCCGATGACCTGGAACGCCCGCTCGGTGCCGAAGCGCTCGACGTCGGTGAAGAACTCGAACAGCGGGACGTAGCGAGCGCCGACGAGCTCCGCGCCCGACAGCGTCGCCACGGGCACCGGCGGCTCGCCGTCGACGCCGAGCTCGGCGGCGTAGGCACCGAGGCGTTCGGCCGCCAGGAGGAACCGCTGTCCGTCGTGCTCGACCACGGCATAGGTGATGTCGGGGCCGACGGCGAGGGCCAGGTTGGCGGGCAGCGTCCAGGGGGTGGTCGTCCAGGCCAGCACCTTCGTGCCGGCCCACGGTCCGTCGACCAGCTCGAAGCCGACCGTCAGCGCCGGGTCCTGGCGATCGCGGTAGACGTCGTCCATGCGCGTCTCGGTGTTGCTGAGCGGGGTCTCGCAGCGCCAGCAGTACGCCAGCACTCGGAAGCCCTCGTAGACGAGGCCCTTGTCCCACAGCGACTTGAACGCCCACATGACGCTCTCCATGTACGAGAGGTCGAGGGTCTTGTAGTCGTTGTCGAAGTCGACCCAGCGGGCCTGGCGGGTGACGTAGCGGCGCCACTCCTCGGTGTAGCGCAGCACGCTGGTGCGACAGGCGTCGTTGAACGCGCCGATGCCGTACGCCGTGATCTCCGGGTGCCCGGCGATGCCGAGCTCCTTCTCTGCCTCCACCTCGGCCGGCAACCCATGGGTGTCCCAGCCGAAGCGGCGGTGCACGATGTCGCCGCGCATCGTGCGGTACCGGGGCACGGCGTCCTTGACGAAGCCGGTCAGCAGGTGGCCGTAGTGCGGCAGGCCGTTGGCGAACGGCGGCCCGTCGTAGAACACGAACTCGGTGGCCCCGGGCTGGTCCTCGCGCTGGGCGATCGACTCGAAGAACGTGCCCTCGCGCTCCCAGCGCTCGGCGATGCGCTCCTCGATGCGCGGGAAGTCGGGCTGCGACGGGACGACGGGATAGGCGTTCGCTGCTCGCTGCGATTCGCTCACGATGGGTCTCCTGCGCTGGTCGTTCCTGCGCAGGGACGACCCCACAGCCAACCGGCTGCCGGGACCGCGGTCCCACCCTGCTTGCGCCCCGCCTCGGCGAGGTCGCCGCTCTGCTGCGCCGGCGATGACGGGCCGGACCCGTTCGGGTCTAGTGGGGCCGCCGGGGCGACCCGTTCTTCCGAAGGCTCAGAGGTGATGGCCTCGTCGTCGCCTGTCGTACCAGGCTATCGGTCAGCCGGGCCCGCGGTCCCGTGGGTTCACGGCACCGATCTGCTGGGTCACGGCGTCGCGGTCCTCGTCGAACAGGCTCCCCGTCGGCGTGGCGTCCTGCTGGTGGGATTCGTTGGCGATCGCGCGTGATCTCGGCGATCTCGTCGTGCTCGTCGATGTCGTCGCCGGGACCGGCATCGGCCGGTCCGTCGGCCGACGGCTCGACGAGCTCGGCCTCGGCGATCTCGGCATCGATCATGTCGATGCCGCCCGTGATGTCGGCGTCCACGGCGTCGGGCTCGGCGGCCGCCGACAGCAGCGGCCGGCGCATGTCGGCGAGCCCACCCGGCACCTTCTGGGTGAGGTCGGTGAGCGTGGCCGCGACCTCCACGAGCCGTTCCCGCTGGGCCAGCAGGTACTGCTCCAGGTGGTCGACGTCGGACTCCAGGAAGTCGCGTCGGGCGAGCAGGGCCTGCACCTCGCCCTCGACCTGGACCCGCTCGGACTCGCCGGCCTTGCGGGCCTCGGCCTTGGCGTCCTCGACCAACTTGGCGGCGTCGGCGCGCGCCGTGTCGAGGTTGGAGTTGGCGTCGTCGCGGGCCGCGCCGAGCAGGCGGTCGGCCTCGGCCTGGGCTTCGGCGACCGTCGTGTCGGCCGTGCGCTGGGCCAGCAGCAGGGTGCGGCTGATCGTCTCGGACTCGTCGACGTGCGCCGTCACCTCGGCCGGCTTCGGCGCGGCGGTCGGCGAGGCGTCGACGGCACCCTCGCGCGACAGCTCCTGGAGCCGGGCGACGGCCGCCCGGGCCCTCGCCTCCATCGCCGTGGCCTCGTTCTGGGCCGTCTCCAGAGCGGCCGCGACCTCCTCCACGAAGGCGTCGACCTCGGCCGGGTCGTAGCCCTTGCGAGTCGCCTTGAAGTTGGTGTCGCGGATGCGTTGGGGGCTCAGAGCCATCGGCCTCAACTCTCGTAGTCGTCGAATCGGTGGATGCGGGCGGGCGGCGGCTTCAGGAGGTAGACGCCGGTGGCGACCTTCTCCATCGACCCGTCGAGCGAGTAGCAGACCCCGCTGGCGAAGTCGATGAGCCGTCGGGCGACGTCGCGCTCGGCGCGACTCCAGGTTCAGGATCACCGACTGCCCGTCCTTGAACTTGTCGGCCAGCTCCTGCGCCTGGTCGAACCGCCGCGGCCGGACCGTCGCCGGCTCGGTGCTCGGCGGCGGGCTCGACACCCGCGACGGCGCCGGCGGGCGCGGCGCCGGCGCGGGTGTGCGCGCCCGAGTCGTCGCTGCTCGCCGTTGCTGACCTGGGCCGCGCGCGTGACGCCGGCGACTCGAAGTCGCGCGACGGGAAGCTCGGTCGGGCCGGTACCGCCTTGATCACGGTCTCGTCGGACTCCGTCGGCCAGTTCCTCGCCTGCGCCGTCCGACCGCTGCGACCGCCGTCGCCGGAGGAACGCGACGACCTCGTCGGGGGCTCGGGCTCGACCTGATCGTCGTAGTCGTCGTACGCGTCGTCGGGACCGAGGCCCAGGTAGTCCATGGTCTTTTTCCAGAATGACATCCGGTTCCTCCTGCGCCGCGCAGGCTATCTCAACAGGTCAGACGGTCCGCGGACAGGCCCGCCGGACCGCTCGACCGCTGCGGACGCCGCCGTCAGGCCGGGTTGCCGAAGAACTCGCGGGAGCGCTGGTTGCCGTAGAGGTACCAGATCACGAACAGCGAGACGGCGATGGTGATGATGGCGTTGACCCGGTACTGGGAGTGCAGGGCGATCAGCGTCCAGACGGCGGCGACGACCTGCACGACCTCGAAGACGAGGACCACGGCCCGGGCGAACCGGCTGCCGCGGCGCAGCAGGAGGGCGAACCAGATCTGGATGAGGCCGAAGAGCAGGGCGACGAGCCCGAGGGTCACCAGGGTGCCGCTCGACTCGCCGCTGTCGATCTGCAGGTCGCTGTCGCCGTTCCAGAAGATCAGCACCACACCGGCGACGATCTGCAGGACGCCGCTGATGATCATCAGGATCGTGACGATGCTCAGGAGGAACGGTCGCCGGACCGGGTACGCAGCAGTCATATCAGGCTCCCTTGCTGGGCGGATGCGCCCGCGACGCTAGTGGAACGTGCGCTCGTGACCGAGGACCCCCAGCCCGCCCCATCCGAGGGTTTCGTTGCATCCGAGGGTTTCGTGCAGGGCCTCCCCGCACGAGACCCTCCGATGGATCAGGACAGCAGGTACTCGACGAGCTCGTCCGGCCGGGCGAGCGCGGGGAGGTGGCCACCGGGCAGCACGTCGGGGACGATGCCCAGGCGTTCCTGCACGACGCGACGCTGGAAGGCCAGCGGGAACAGGCGGTCGTCGCGGCACACGACGACCCGCGTCGGGACGTCGGGCCAGGCATCGAGCGGCCAGTGTCCGCCGAGGGACGATCGGATTGCTCGGTGACGTGGTCGGCGCGAGGCGGCGGCGACATCGGGCGGGACGTCGTGGAGGAACATCCGCTCGGGATCCCAGTCCTCGGCCGGCGGGCCGCCGGCGGCCTCCGCTTCCTGGCGGGCCTGCGCCAGGTCGGTGTTCGTCCACCAGTCGCCGAGCCGTTCGTCGGGCGCGGCGATCATCGGCACCACCAGCACGAGCTCGGCCGACGGGCACCCGGCCCACGAGCAGCGGGGCGGTGAAGGCGCCCATCGACTGGGCCACGACGACCAGGTCCTGGCGGCCCGGCAGCCCGGCCTCGATCGCCGCCACGGCGACGTCGACGTAGCGGTCGAGGCCGGCCGTGTCGTCGTCCACCGGCAGGTCGACGGCGAGCGCTTCGTGGCCGGCCGCCTCGAGCAACGGGATCACGCGGTGCCAGTACCAGCTGTCGGAGCCGGCGCCGGGGAGGAGCACGAACGATGTCATCGGGGATCCGACGAGATCCGACCCTGGAGGTCATCGGAGGGTTTCGCGCAGGGCCTCCCCGCACGAAACCCTCGGATGCAACGAAACCCTCGGATGGGGTCAGCGGGGTGGGCGGGGGCCGAAGAGGGCGGTGCCGACGCGGATCTCGGTGGTGCCTTCTTCGAGGGCGACGTCGAGGTCGGCGGTCATGCCCATCGAGCAGGTCGTCAGGCCGAGCTCGTCGACCAGCGCCCGCACGGCCCGGAAGCCGGGACGAGCGGCCTCGGGCCCACCCTCGGTCGGGCCGACGGTCATCAGCCCGGCGACGACCAGCCCGGCGTCGGTCGGCCGTCGCGGACGAGCGCCGGCGACGTCGGCGAGCGGGCAGCCGCCCTTGCCCTCCTCGCCCGTCGTGTCGACCTGCACGAGGATCCGCGCGCCGGGCGCCCGGTGGGCCAGCTCGGCGACCAGCCGCGGCCGATCGATGCTCTCCCACACGTCGACGAGGCCGGCCAGCTGGCGCACCTTGTTCGTCTGCAGCTGGCCGATGAAGTGCACGGCCAGGCCCGCCGCCGCGCGCTGCCGGTGCCTTGGCGACCAGCTCCTGGGCGTAGTTCTCACCGATCGCCCGACAGCCGGCCGCGACCGCCGCGGCGACCGCCTCGGGCCCGAAGCCCTTGGTCACGGCGAGGATGTCGACCTCGTCGCCGACCCGGGACCGGATCGCCGCGAGGTTGGCGGTGACGTCCGTCAGCGCAGGAACGACGGGACGTCGAAGTCGTCGTCGTCGTCGGAGTCGAGCGGATCGGGCTCGTCCTCGGCGAACAGCTCCGAGATCGTCGTCGGCGGCTTCGTGCTGCCGCCGCCGGCGCCGTCGAGGCGGTCGAAGCCGGCGGCGATGACCGTGACCTTGACCTCGTCGCCCATCTCGTCGTCGATGACGGTGCCGAAGATGATGTTGGCGTCCTGGTGGGCGACGCCGTGGATGATCTCGGCGGCGGCGTTCATCTCGAACAGCCCCATGCTCGACGGCCCGGTGATGTTGAGCAGCACGCCACGGGCGCCGTCGATCGCCGACTCCAGCAGCGGGCTGGAGATCGCTGCCTTGGCCGCCGAGACGGCGCGGTCGTCGCCGCTGGCCTGGCCGATGCCCATCAGCGCCGAGCCGGCCTGCGACAGCACCATCTTCACGTCGGCGAAGTCGGTGTTGATCAGGCCCGGCGTCGTGATCAGGTTGGTGATGCCCGACACGCCCTGCAGCAGGACCTCGTCGGCCATCTTGAAGGCGTTGAGGACGCTCGTCTTGTCGTTGGCGACGGTCAGCAGGCGGTCGTTCGGGATGACGATCAGCGTGTCGACCTTCTCCTTCAGCCGCTGCACGCCGCTGTCGGCCTGCACGGCGCGGCGACGACCCTCGAACGTGAACGGGCGGGTGACCACGCCGATCGTCAGCGCGCCGAGGCCGCGGGCGATCTCGGCGATCACCGGCGCGCCACCGGTGCCGGTGCCACCGCCCTCGCCGGCGGTGATGAACACCATGTCGGCGCCCTTGATCATCTCTTCGATCTCTTCGTGGTGGGCCTCGCCGGCCGCCTTGCCGACCTCCGGGTCGCTGCCGGCGCCGAGGCCACGGGTGAGGTCGCGCCCGATGTCGAGCTTGAGGTCGGCGTCGCTCATCAGCAGCGCCTGGGCGTCGGTGTTGACGGCGATGAACTCGACACCCTTCAGGCCCGGCATCGATCATCCGGTTGACCGCGTTGACGCCGCCGCCGCCGACGCCGATGACCTTGATCACCGCGAGATAGTTCTGGGGCGCGCCGGCCATCAGCGTGACCTCCCTGTGGTGGGTTCGTACATGTGGGGTCGAGCGTTCATCGATGGGTTCGCGTCGCGGGTGCTCGTCGAGCGAGCGGCATGCGGTGTTCGAGCGGAGATAGGACGTCATCCTCGCACGTTGCGGGGCCGAACACGTGCATTCCGGCCCGTCGCGGGGTCAGTCGGGTCACCCGACCGTCACCTCGTTCGTCGACGACGTCGATGTACGTGACGCCACCGTCGTCGAGCTCGGCGAGCTTGGTCTGCAGCCGGACCAGCTTGGTCACGAGGTCGCGGGCCGGACCGAAGCGCACCTCGATGTCGCCCTGCAGCTGCAGACGCAGATCACTGCCGTCGGCGCGTCACGGTGGCCGACCTCGGCGCGTCGCGCGCACCTCCGGCGTCAGGGCGCGCGCCAGGCTGGCGGCGGCGACGTAGCCCTGCGGGGCGAACTGGCCGGCCAGCAGGTTCGGGCGCGTCGGCGCTGACGAGGAGCAGGTAGTCGACGGGCTGGGCGGCGAGCACGTCGAGCACGCGGCCCTTGCTGTCGAGGACGCGGAACTGCCCGTCCGGACCGCGGTACGCGGCGACCGGGGTGCGCTCGCGCAGCTGGATGCTGGCCGAGCTCGGGAAGTCGGCGCTCACCCGCGCCGCCTCCACCCAGGGGATCGCCTCCAGCTCGCGCTCGGCCTTGTCGGTGTCGACGCGCAGCACCGGCTCGCCGCGCAGCTCGTCGACGACCTTGGCGCACGGCCGCCGGATCGGCGTACACGGCGCCCTCCACGTCGACGGTCTTGATCGAGAACAGCGACGAGCCGAGCACGGCGAGGCCGGCGACGACGAGGGCCAGCACGCCGACGACCACGAGCGCCCAGCGCAGGCGCTTGCGCCCGGCCGCCCGCTTGACGGCGATCCGCCGCTCGCGCAGCCGCGGTTCGATCCGCGTCGCGCTCGACGCGTCGGCGAGGCTGATCGTGGCGCCGGCATCGACGTCCTGGTCGTCGATGAACACCGTGCCGTCGGTCGGGGCGGGCGGCGGTGGCGACGGACCGCCATGGGCTCGGCGACGCTGCGGCCGCCGGCCGATGCGGCGAGCAGCGGATCGCCCGCCGCCAGGTAGACCGCGTCGGGCGGATCGTCGGATGCGTCGATGCGGATGGTGCGCCCGCCACCGGTGACCGCCTCGTCGCCACCGTCGGGCGGCGCCGCCGCCGGCGGCGTCCTCGGCGCTCGACCTCGACCTCGGCCGCGGCGTCGACCGTCGACGTCACCGGCTCGACGCGCGACCTCAGCCTCGACCTCGACCTCGACCTCGGGTTCGACCTCGGTCGCCACGGGCTCGGCGGGCGGCTCGCCGGCCTCGGCCTCGATCGTCGACCTCGGCCTCGACGTCACCCTCGACCTCGACGTCGGTCGCGTCCGGCGGAGCCTCGACCTCGGGTCGAGGGTCGGGGTCGGACATCGGCGTCGGCGTGGGCGGCGGGTGTCGGCTCGGTGGGCGCCAGCAGCTGCTCGACCTCCGGGCTGTCGAAGTCGATCTTGCGCAACGTCGTGGTGTCCACGTCGTCGGCGGAGAACGCCTTGAGCAGCTCGTCGAGGACCTCCGGCGACGGCAGGTCGTGACCGGGCAGCTCGGCCGGCGGCCCCGCCTCGTCCGGGGCGGACGGCGCCGCCGCCGCGGGCTTGCGACGGCTCACGCGGCGTCCCCGAACCCGACCAGGCGGACCTCGCTGCGCAGGCGCGAACCCGGTCTCGTCGGCGACGCGCCGCGCGCACGGCCTCGATCACGGCCCGCACGTCGGCGGCCGAGCCGCCGTCGTCGGCCTGGATGAAGTTGGCGTGCTTGTCGGAGACCGACGCCGTCCCGATCCGGAAGCCCCGCAGGCCGAGGCCGTCGACCAGGCTGCCGGCGCTGACCTCGCCCGGCACCGGGTTGACGAAGACGGAGCCGCAGTTCTGGCCGCCGGGCTGGTGCTCCCGGCGCCACCGCACGATCTCGTCGATCGCCGCCTCGGCCGTCGCGCGGTCGCCCGGCGGCCAGCTGCAGCCGGGCGCTCAGCACGACCTCGTCGTCGCCGACGTCGGAGCCCCGGAAGCGCAGCCCGAGCTCCTCCGTCTTGCGGGTGACTGGCGGGCAGGGTCGGCGGCGGCGAGGTCGAGGACGTCGACGTCGAGCAGGCACGAGGCGATGTCGGAGCCGTGGCCGCCGGCGTTCATCTTCACCGCGCCGCCGATCGAACCCGGCACGCCGACCGCCCACTCGAACCCGGTGAGGGCGAGGGCGGCCGTGCGGCGCGCCAGCTTGGGCAGGGCCACGCCTCCCCCGGCCGGTCACGACGTGCGTCGTCGCCGACGTCGATGGCGCCGGCCACCTCGGCCACGCTGACCGCGATCCCGTCGAACCCGGCGTCGGCGACGAGCAGGTTGGACCCGAGGCCGACCACCAGCACGGGCAGGCCGGTGAGCGCGACGAGCCTCGGCGACGGCGAGCAGGTCGGCGAGCTCGCGGGCGCGGCACGAACAGGGCGGCCGCGCCGCCGACCCGGTAGGTGGTGAGCGGCCCGAGCGGCTCGATCGCGCGATCGCCCGTGATCCGAGCAGGCCGTTCGCGCGCCGGCCGTCGACCGCGGTCACGGTCGCCCTCCGTGCCGCCCGCCGGGCCAGCACCTCCTCGGGGACGATGGCGATGTCGCCGCACCCCATCGAGATGCACACGTCGCCGCTGGCCGACCTCGCCGGCGAGGAACGAGACGACGTCCTCCCGCCGGGGCAGCCACAGGACGCGCGCCCGCGGGTGGGCGTCGACCACGGCGTTGACGATGAGGCGGCCGGTGACGCCGGGGATCGGCGTCGTGCCGGACGGGTAGATCTCGGTGATCACCACGACGTCGGCGCCGACGAAGGCGTCGCGGTACTCCTGCCACATCTCGGCGATGCGGTTGTAGCGGTTGGGCTGGAAGGCGACGACGACCCGCCCCCAGCCGTCGCCGCTGTCGCGGGCGGCGGCGATGACGGCGGCGATCTCGGTCGGCAGGTGGCCGTAGTCGTCGACGAACGTGGCGCCGCCGTCGACGCCCCGGATGTCGAACCGGCGGGCGACGCCGCCGAAGCGGGCCAGCGCCTCGCGGCACGCCTCGAACGGCGACGCCGAGCTCGAGCGCCATGGCGATGGCGCCGGTGGCGTTGACGACGTTGTGCACGCCGCGCAGCGGCAGCTCGACGTCGCCGAGGCGCTCGTACGCCCGTCGACGCGCTCGACGGCGAACGAGAACGACCCGGTCGCCGAGCTGCAGGTCGACGGCCCGCACGTCGGCGGTCGGCGCCGAGCCCGTAGGTGATCGACGGGTGGCGGCGTGGCCAGGTCGGCGCAGACCGGGTCGTCGGCGCACAGCACCTTGGGCCCGTCGATGTGGGCGAGGTAGCGGTCGAAGCTGGCCAGCAGGGCGTCGAACGTGCCGTAGTGCTGCAGGAAGTCGAGCTCGACGTTGAGCAGGATCGTGCCGGCCAGCGGCAGCTCGACGTGGGTGCCGTCGCTCTCGTCGGCCTCGACCACGAGCAGCTCGCCGCCCGTCCAGTGGGCACCGGTGCCGGCGTCCATCACGTCGCCGCCGACGATGAAGCTCGGCGCCAGGCCGGCCTCGGCGAGGATCAGCATCAGCATCGACGTCGTCGTGGTCTTGCCGTGGGTGCCGGCGACGCCGATCGACCGGGCCTGGGCGCAGATCGCGGCCAGCATCCCGGCCCGCCGCAGCGTCGGGACGCCCCGCTCGCGGGCCGCGCGCAGCTCGATGTTGGTGTCGGGGATGGCGGTCGACGACGGTGACGGCGTCGCAGCCGTCGACGATCTCGGCGATCGTGGCCGACGTGCACGGTGACCCCGGCGGCCCGCACCCGGTCGAGCACCGGCTGGTCGCGGAAGTCGCTGCCGGACACGGCGTGGCCCATCTCGGCCAGCGCGATGGCGATCGCCGACATGCCGGGTCCACCCACGCCGACCACGTGCAGGCGCAGGGGTCGGGACAGGTCGAGGGGCGCTCGTGGCGCCTCGGTCGGGCAGGACGGCCGTCACGGTGGCGTCCAGGCTAGGAGGCGCGACCGCCGCGCGACCGGGCATCCCCATGCCACGGGCGGCGATCCGCTCGACGAGCTCGACGAGGCGCCGCCGCGGTGCTGGTCACCGGCCCGGGCGGCCCGCCGCGCCGAGCTCGGCGCGGGCGTCGTCGTCGTGCGCGCAGCCGCTCGATCTCGGCGCCGAGGCGGGGCGAGCTCGGCCTCCGGGAGCAGGACCGCGGCGCCCTGCTCGGCAGCCAGCGGACGTTCGCCGTCTGGTGGTCCTCGGCGGCGCCCGGCCACGGCACCAGGATCGCCGGCGTGCCGGTGACGGCGACCTCGGCCACCGTGCTGGCGCCGCCGCGCCCGACGAGCAGGTCGGCGGCGCGTGTACACGTCCTCGATGCGTTCGTCGTAGCCGACGACCTGGTGCAGCACGCCGTGCGTGCCGTCGCCGACGGTCGCCGGCGCGGTCGACGAAGCGCTCGCCGACCACCTGGCGCACGGCGAGCCCGGCGTCGTCGGCGTGGCCGGTCGACGTACGTCGGCGACCGCCGCGTTGAGCGCGGCCGAGCCGAGCGAGCCGCCGGTCACGGCCACGACGAAGCGGTCGGCCGGCAGCCCGAGGCGCTGCCGAGCGGCGTCGCGATCCCGGCCCGGTCGACGGTCGAGGATGCGCCGCCGCAGCGGGGCGCCGGTGACGACGGCCCGCGGCAGCGGTCGAGTCGGCGAAGGCGACGGCCGACGCCGCGGCCGATCCGGGCCGTCAGCGCGCTGGCCCGGCCCGGTCGGCGGTCGTAGCTGACGACGACGATCGGGATGCCGCAGCCGCCGCGCCGCGAGCACCGCCGGCAGGCTGGCGTAGCCGCCGACGGACACGACGACCGCCGGGCTGCAGGCGGCGCAGCAGGCGCACGCGCGGTCGCCGGGCGACCGTGCAGCTTCGGCACGAACGCGGCGTTGCGCCGCACGTTGGCCAGGTTGACCTCGCGCTGCAGCCCGACGACGTCGAAGAACGTGTGCGGGAACGGCGTGGCCGGCAACAGCGTCGTCTCGAGGCCCCGGGTCGGCGCCGACGTAGTGGATCTCGGTCGGCTCGTGGCCGGCGTCGACGAGCGCCTCGGCGATGGCCAGCGCCGGCAGCACGTGCCCCGCCGAGCCGCCGCCGGTGACGACGGCGAACGTCTACGCAGCTGCCTCGCCGCTCACGTTCATCGGGCGCGGCGGGCGACGTTGAGCAGCAGGCCGGCCGCCACCATCGACACGAACAGCGACGAGCCGCCGGCCGAGAAGAACGGCAGCGTCAGCCCGGTCACCGGCATCAGGCCGGTGACGCCGCCGAGGTTGATCACGGCCTGCACGCCGATCCACGTGGTGATGCCGCCGGCCAGCAGCATGCTGAAGCGGTCCGGCGCGGACAGGGCGGTCTGGATCCCGAACCAGGCGATCAGCATGAACCCGCCGATCGACGGCGACCGAGCCGACGAGGCCGAGCTCGTCGGCGATGACGGCGAAGATGAAGTCGCTGTGGGCGAGCGGCAGGTAGCCGAGCTTGCCGTTGCCGCCACCGACGCCCGAGCCCGAAGAGGCCACCGTGGGCGATCGACAAGAACCCCTGGTACGTCTGGTACGAGAGGTGGTCGCGGTGGCCCGTGATGTCGAGGAACGCCGTGAAGCGCTGGTAGCGGTACTCGGTCGAGAACACGAAGACGAGCGGCGGCCGCCGCGGCGACGAGGCCGGTGGCCAGCATCGGCGACAGCGGCACGCCGGCGATGAACGCGACGGCGAGCACGATCGCCGCCATCACGATCGCCGAGCCGAGGTCACCCTGCACGAGGCAGCCGAGACCGGCAGACGGCGGCGACGATCGCGACCGGCCGCAGGCTCCGGCGCACGTTGGACAGCTGGTCCTGGCGGCGCACGAGCAGGTCGGCGCAGAACACGACGAGGGCCAGCTTGAGGAACTCCGACGGTTGCAGGCTGAACGACCCGAACGCGACCCACGCTCGGGCGTCGTTGACCGTGGTGCCGACGCCGGGCACGAACGGCAGCAGCATGCCGAGCCCGGCGACGACCAGCAGCGGGATCGCCAGCCGCTTCAGCCACACCAGGCTGATGCGCATCGCGACGATCATCCCGACGAGGCCGATCGCCGCCCAGGACACCTGGCTGGTGAAGATGTGGTACGGGCTGTTGCCCTTGGCCGCCTCCACACCGGCAGACGCCGAGAGCACCATCACGAGGCCGAGCAGGACGAACATCGAGACCACGACGCCGATCACGTAGTAGGCCGCCGGTGCCGGGCCCCGCTGGACGTCCCAGAAGCGGACGCGGCTCGTGTCGGGCGGCTTGACCGAGCGCAGTCCGGCCGCCTTGCGGGCCGGCTTGTTGCCGCCCTGCAGGCGCTCGAGCGCGTCCCGCCGGCGATCGGCGACCGACGTCGGCTGGCGCTGGATGCATGACGACCGTCGAGCGATCCGGGCCGACCTCGACCGTCGTCGAACGTCGATCGCGTGCCGATCGTCATCGGCTGTCCAACGTGGTCATGATCCGTCTCCGATCCGCTGGGCGACCAGCTGCCTGAAGTCCTCGCCGCGTGCCGGGTAGCCGCCCTCGGGGTACCAGTCGAAGCTGGCGCAACCGGGCGAGAGCAGCACGACGTCGCCGGGCCGGGCCAGGTCGGCGGCGCGGGTCGACGGCGTCGGCCATCGAGCCGGCGGCCACGATCGGCGCCGGTGCCGGCGAACGTCTCGGCGATCACGTCGGCCGCCTGACCGATCGCCACCACGGCGCGGATGCGCTCCGGCGCGGCGGCCATCGGGCGCAGGTCGAGGCCCTTGTTGAGGCCGCCGGCGATGAGCACGACGTGGTCGAACGCGCGGATGGCGACCGACGCGGCGTGCGGCGTGGTGGCCTTGGAGTCGTTGAACCAGCGCACGCCGTCGGCGTCGCCGACGAGCTCGATGCGATGCGGCGGTCCGACGAACGTGGCGAGCGCGGTCGGCCACGGCGTCGGGACCGGCGAGGCCGGCCTCGATCGCAAGCGCGGCGGCGGCGAGGCCGTTGGTGAGGTCGTGCGGCAGCGCCCGCCGCATCACGCTCACCGGGGCGAGCGGACCGGTCGGACCGGCCAGCACGGCATCGGCGACCCGACCCGGCGACGTGGTAGTCGGCGCCACGCGACGCGAACGTGCGCTGGCGCGCCGGCGCGGCTGCGAGGTGGCGCATCACGACCGGGTCGTCGGCGAAGCCGATGGCGGTGTCGGTCGGCCGCTGCTGGCTGAAGATGCGCGCCTTGGCCGCCTCGTAGCTGGCCATGCCGGTGTGCCAGTTGAGGTGGTCGGGCGCCAGGTTGAGCCAGGCCGCGGCGTCGCCGCGGAACTGCTCGGTCCAGGCCAGCCGGAAGCTCGTGCACTCGACGACGAAGGCGTCGACATCGAGGTCGATGGCCGCCACGAGCGGGGTGTCGGTGTTGCCGGCGTCGACGGCGCGCACGCCGACCGGCCTCGAGGATGGCGACGGTGAGCAGCGTCGTCGTCGTCTTGCCGTCGGTGCCGGTGACGGCGAGCATCGGACGGGGCCCGCCCGGCCGCTCCTGCTCCCAGCGATAGGCCAGCTCGAGCTCGCTGACGACGGGGACGTCGACCGCCGCGGCGAGCCGCGAAGATCGGGTGGGTCTCGGGCACGCCCGGCGCCGGCACGACCAGCTCGCTGCGCCGACCACGAGGCGAGCCAGGCGCTCGTCGTCGGGCGCGGCGACCAGCTCGACCCGAGCTCGGCGGCCAGCGCCCGCTTGCGGTCGTCGACCGTGTCGTCGCGACGGCGACGACCGTCGACGCCGCGCGCCTGCAGGGCGCGTGCCGTCGCGGCGCCGGCGACGGCGAGGCCGTGGACGAGGATCACAGCAGCCCCGTCGAGATCCGGGTGAAGTCGGCGATGAACATCCCGAGCGCGGCGGCCACGCACGTCGCCGCGATCAGCCAGAAGCGGATGATCACCGTCGTCTCCGGCCAGCCGACGAGCTCGAAGTGGTGGTGGATCGGCGACATCCGGAAGAGTCCGCTTCTTGCGCCCGCTGGCCTTGAACACGGCCATCTGGACGGCCACCGAGCCGGCCTCGATCACGTTGAGCCCGCAGATCAGCACGAGCAGCAGCGACGTGTTGGTGGTCAGGCCGAGCAGGGCGAGCGACGAGCCGAGGCCGAGCGCGCCGACGTCGCCCATGATGATGCGCGCCGGCGCGGCGTTGAACCACAGGAACCCCATGCAGGCGCCGCCGAACGCCGCCGCCATCGCGGCGAGGTCGAGCGGGTTGACCACGGCGCCGTAGATGTCGGGGTTGCGGAAGGCCCAGTAGCCGATGATCACGAAGGCGCCGAAGCCCATCAGCGCCGAGCCGCCGGCCAGGCCGTCGAGGCCGTCGGTGACGTTGACGGCGTTCGTCGTCGCCCAGATGATCAGCCCGGCGAACAGCGACCCAGACGAACGTCGGCGGTTCCCAGCCCGGGTCGCCGGCGCGCGTCAGCGAGATCGTCGTCGAGATGCCCGTGGCGGCCACCAACCACCAGGCGATGCCGAAGCTGAGCAGCATCGTGACGTAGTTCTTCTGCTTCCAGAAGATGCCCGCGGTTGTGGCGCCGGCGGACCTTGATGAAGTCGTCGAGGAAGCCCATGAAGGCCATCACGAGGATGCCGACCCAGACGATCAGCGCCTGGTCGGAGAACGGCAGGCCGCGGCGGATGTGGGCGACGAGCCACCCGACGAGCGCGGCCACGAGGATGGCGATGCCGCCCATCGTCGGGCGTGCCCTGCTTGGCCATGTGGTGCTCCGGGCCGCGGTCCTCCTTGCCGAGGATCGGCTGGCCGAGGCCCCGCGTGCGGAAGAGCGTGATCAGCGACCGCGTGACGACGAGCGACAGCACGCCGGCCACGACGCCGGCGATCATGACGGCGATCAAGTGCGACGCTCCAAGAGCGCGGCGCACGACGTCACGATCGTCGAAGGCCAGCACCTGGTCGCCGATCGTCTGGGTCGTCTCGTGGCCCTTGCCGGCGACGACCACGACATCGCCTGCCCGGGCGCCGTCGATGGCCAGGGCGATCGCCGCCGCCCGGTCGGGCTCGACGACGACGCGCGCGACGGTGGTCGGGGTGCACGCCGCTCAACACGGCCCCGATGATGGCGGCCGGGTCCTCCGATCGCGGGTTGTCAGATGTCACGACGACCCGATCGGCGCCGGCCGCCGCGACCGCGCCCATCCGCGGCCGCTTCGGGTGATCGCGGTCCCCTCCGGCCCCGAACACGATGATCACCTTCCCGGCGGCGACGGCCCGGGCGGCCTCGATGACCTCGGCCAGCCCGTCGGGCGTGTGGGCGTAGTCGACGATCACCGCGATGTCGTCGCCGACCGCCCGACGACGCGCACCCGCTCGAAGCGCCCGGGCACCGTGCCGAGCGGCGGCCAGGCCGGCGGCGATGGCCTCGATCGTCGACGCCGATCACCGCCGCCGTCGTGGCGGCGGCGAGCGTGTTGGCGACGTTGAAGGCCCCGCCGAGCGGCGACCCGCAGCCGGGCGCCGCGCCACGTCAGCTCGTGGTGGTCGGCGGTCACGACGAGGTCGGCGGCGTCGTCCAGCGAGAACGGCACCATCTCGATCGGCGCCGCGTCGAGCAGCAGGCGGCCGTGGGGGTCGTCGGCGTTCGACACCCCGACGGCGCGTCAGCTCGGGGGTGAACAGGCGGGCCTTGGCGCGGAAGTACTCCTCGACCGTGCCGTGCAGGTCGAGGTGGTCGTTGCCGAGGTTGGTGAACGTGGCGGCGGCGAAGCGCGTGCCGTCGACGCGGTGCAGCGCCAGGGCGTGCGACGACACCTCCATCACGACGGCGGCGTCACCGCGTCGGCCACCGCGGCGGCCAGCTGGGCCTGCAGCTCGGGCGCCTCGGGCGTCGTCTTCGTGCCCGACAGCGTGCCGATGACGGTGGTCGCGTCGCCGGCGGCGCGGGTGATCGCGGCCAGCAGGTGGGTCGTCGTGGTCTTGCCGTTGGTGCCCGTGACGCCGACCACCGGTGAGGGCCCGGCTCGGGCTCGCCGTGCACGGCCGAGGCGACCGGTCCCATCGCCAGGCGCGTCGTCGTCGACGGCGAGCTGGCCGACCCCAACGTCGGCCAGCTCGCGGTCGACGAGCAGCGCGGCGGCCCCGGCGGCGACGGCCGACGCGGCGTAGTCGTGTCCGTCGTGGTGCGCGCCGCGCACGCAGGCGAACAAGCTGCCCGCCCGGACGTGGCGGGAATCGTGGGTCATGTCGGTCACCGTGGTCGCCGGGTCGCCGACGATGCGTCCGCGCCGGGCCGGCGGGAGCGCGGCCAGCAGGTCGGCGAGGCTCGGCGGGGCGTCGGTCGCCCGGTGGGTGCCACGCCGATCACTCCGGACAGCCCGTGGAGCCGGGCGGCTGGCTGATGTCGAGCTCGTGGATCATCGTCGGCGCCAGCTGGCGGAAGACCGGGGCCGCCGCCGTGCCGCCGAAGCGATCGCCGTTGCCGGCCGGCGGCTCCTCGATCGACACGAGGATCGTCACCTGCGGATCCTCGGCCGGGCAGGAAGCCGACGAAGCTCGCGTAGTACGCCTTGGTGCCGTCGGGCTTGTCGTAGCCGCCGTCGTGCTGGGCGATGTAGCCGGTGCCCGTCTTGCCGGCGATCGACAGCCCGGGGACCTTGGCCGCCGTCGCCGTGCCTTCGCACACCACGTCCTTCATCATCCCCTGCATCTGCGTCGGCGACCTCGGGCTTGATCACCATGGCGTGACGCCGACGGGGGGAGATCACGCTCGGTGCCCGAGCTGTCGACGGTCGAGCGGACCAGCTTCGGGGCCACGTAGGTGCCGTCGTTGGCGATCGTGTTGACGGCCGAGATCAGCTGGATCGGGCTGCTCGCCACGCCCTGGCCGTAGGCGACGGTGAACTTCTCGGTGCCCTCCCACTTCTGCCACTGCTTGAGGATGCCCGGGGTCTCGTCCGGGAAGTTGAGCGCCGTCCGCTGGCCGAGCCCGAACGCCCGCATGTAGTCGTACTGCTTGGCGAAGCCCATCGTCTTGGACACCATGATCGTGCCGAGGTTGGACGACTCGGTGAGGATCTGATCGACGGTCATCGACTCCGGCGGGTGGGCGTGCGAGTCGTGCAGCTTGTCGCCGGCGTTCGTCACCGTCATCACGCCGGGCACGGTGAAGGTGGTCTCGGGCGTGACGGTGCCCTCGTTCAGCGCGCCGGACATCGTGATGACCTTGCCGACCGATCCCGGCTCGTAGGCGGACGACGGCCGAGTAGTTGCCCGACGTGATCTCGTACACGCCCCTGTCGTTGATGCGCACCGACGCCATGGCGACGATCTCGCCGGTCTTCGGGCACCATGACGATCGCCTGGGCGCCCTTGGCGCCGAGCTCGGCGACGCGCTGCAGCAGCGCCTGCTCGGTGGCGTACTGCACCGAGCGGTCGATCGTCAGCACGATGTCGGCGCCAGGGACGGGCGGCGTCGTCGTCCGCTCGGTGCCGGCGACCGTGCGCCCACCGGGCGCGATCTCCAGCGTCTCCTCGCCGGCCTTGCCGCCGAGCACGTTGTCGTACTGCTTCTCGAGGCCGGCGATGCCCTTGCCGTCGATGTCGGTGAGCCCGATGACGCTGCGCCCGGTGTTGCCGCCGGGGAGCGTGCGGCGGTCCTCGCGGTAGACCGTCACCCCGGCCAGGTCGAGGGCCCGCAGCTGGTCGGCCTTGTCGTCGTCGACCTGGCGGGCGACGTAGACGAAGCCCTTGTCCTTGTCCTTCATCGCGGTCACCAGCTCGTCGCGCTTGGCGGCGTCGATCCCGAGCACGGTGAGCGAACACCTGCCCGGTCCCTTCCGGGTCGGTGACCTGCTTGGGGTTCACGGCGACCGTGCTGGCCGGCACCGACAGGGCCAGCTCCTCGCCGTTGCGGTCGAAGATCGACCCGCGCGAGGCGAGGATCGGACGGGCCCGCGTCCACTGGGCGGTCGCCGCGCTGCGCAGGCGGTCGCCCTCGAACGTCTGCAGCAGGCCGACCTTGACGAGCACCGCCGCCGAGCACGAGGAGCACGACGACGAGCGTGGCGATGAGGCGGCGACGCGGCTGGCCGGCCGAGAAGCGATCGGTCAGCTTGCGCGTGCGCGTCGTGATCGTGCGCCGGGCGCGCTGGCGTGGGTCCGGGGTCGCGCGGCTGACGCGGCCGGTGCGGCTTGGGCGGCTTCGGCTCGCGCAGCTCGATCGTCCGCTTGGCCCGCAGGCCGCGCGCGGGCCGCGTGAGGCCGGTCGGCGTCGGGGCGCGCCGCCCGCTGCCGGCGGTCCGGCCGGTTCGCTGGCTCGGCGCCGTGCGGGGCGCGGATCCGCGCCGCCTTGGCCGATCGCTCCTCGGCGATCACCTCGTCGGCCCGGCGCTTGGCGCGGGCGGGATCCCGGCGGGCCGCCGGCGCCGTGGCGGATCGGCCCGGCGGCCCACCGGCGCGCCGACCCGTAGTGGCAGCTCGTCGGGTCGGTGCGTGCTGGCGACGGCCGACGCTGCGGCCGCGCTGGTCCTGCTGCTCCTTGGGCTGCGACGCCGACCGCTCGCCGCGGCGCGCCGCCCGTCCGCCCTGGCGGAAGAGATCCATCAGCCCGCCGGGCCCGTCGGCCGCCTTGACCTTGCGGATCTGCTCGAGCGGATCGTCCGGGCTGATCGTGCCCGTCGCCTCGTCGACGATCCCGGCGCTGGCGAGCGATCTCGGCGACCGTCTGCGGATCGACCTCGAGGAACTCGGTTCGCGGCGCCGGGATCATCCCCAACCGCTCGGCCTCGAGCGCCAACCGGGTCGGCGACCGCAGCTCCGCCCGCTGCTGGCGCAGCACGTCGAAGCGGGCCTGGGCGTCGGTGACGGCCTGCTCGAGCTCGTCGATCTCGACCTGGCGCTCGGCCAGGCGGGTGTGCAGGACGACGGTGCCGAGCATCAGCACGACGAGCAGGAACCCGAGCACCAGCGCCGCGTTGATCGGCGGCGCGCTGGCGCGGGACGATGCGCAGATCGGGACGCGGCCGGCTCGGATCGGCGGCTGCGCCGGACGGCGCTCAGGCCGGCGCGCAGCGTCGTGGCATCGTCGGCCCGGCGTCGACCGTGCCGTCACGGCGGTGGCGGGCCGCGTCCGGACGCGTGCCCACCCGGCCCGTCGCGGTCGGGCGAGGCGCGGCGACGCGCCGCGATGGGAGCGTGGCCGCCACGTCAGCGACCGTCCTTGTCGTCGCCGGTCAGCGGCTCGATGCGCTCGGCGACGCGCAGTCGGGCCGACGCGGCGCGGGGGTTGGCCGCCCGCTCGGCCGCCGACGGCCGCTTCGGCACGCCCCGCACGAGGCGCACCGTCTGCACGGCGTCGCACACGCACGGCAGGCCGGGCGGGCAGTCGCAGGCGCCGGTCGCCGCGCGCAGGCGATCCTTGACGATGCGGTCCTCGCCGGAGTGGTACGACAGCACGGCGATGCGGCCGCCGGGGCGTGTCGCGTCGATGGCCGTCGTCGAGCGCGTTCGGCAAGCGCGTCGAGCTCGCGTTGACCTCGATGCGGATCGCCTGGAACGTCCGCGTCGCCGGGTGGCCACCGGTTCGCCGGGTCGCCGCCGGGATGGCCGTCGATCACGATCGCCGCCAGCTCGGCCGTCGACTCGATCGGGCGGTCGGCGACGATCGCCCGGGCGATGCGGGAGGCGAAGCGCTCGTCGCCGTAGCGCCGGATGACGCGGGCCAGCTCGTCCTCGCGGTAGCCGTTGACCACGTCGGCCGCCGACCACGACGACGTGGTGTCCATCCGCATGTCGAGCGGTCCGTCGTTGCGGAACGAGAAGCCGCGCGCGGCACGATCGAGCTGCGGCGAGGACACGCCGAGGTCGAACAGCGCGCCGCTGAGCCCGTCGTGCAGGGCGGCGTCGATGTCGTCGAGCTGGCCCTGGGTGGGGCGGGGGATCTGGTCGGTGGGCATGAGATCGATGGAGGTCGTCGAACCGGGCGTGGACGGCGCGGAAGCGTCCGCCGAAGCGCTGCGAGGCGGGTGGTCGCCGCCGCCAGGGCGGCGGGATCGCGGTCGATGCCGAGGACCAGCAGGTCGTCGCGGCTGTCGAGGAGGGCCTCGGTGTGGCCGCCGCCGCCGAGCGTGGCGTCGAGGATGACACCCGCCGGCACCGTGCGGAACAGCTCGACGATCTCGTCGAGCATCACCGGCCGGTGCACGAAGGCGTCGGTCATCGCCGTCCCGCCGTCGCAGGTTCGTCGTGGTTCCTCGCTCCTCCTTCCGTCGGGTCGGCGGACGTGGTGGTGGGGAGCGAGTGGGGCGGTCACTCCGGCCTCCGGCGATCTCGCCGCGTCCGGCGGCGGCGATGCTGCTCGTAGAGCTCGGCGGACCACACCTCGGCGCGGTCGAAGTTGCCGGACACGATCGACCCGCGAGCTGGGGCTCAGGCGGGCGTAGGTGCGCATCTTCTCGTCGAGCGTCACGCGGCCCTGCTTGTCGAGCGGTGACGAGGGCGGCCGAGTGGGCGAACGCCCGCTGGCGGGTGAGGGAGATCTCCTTGTTCCTGACCTGGCGCATCAGCTCGCTGGCCATGTCCTCGAAGGCGTCGCGGGGCATGACGTCGATGCAGCGCTCGTCGCCGATGACGAGGTAGCACGAGTCGCCGAGCAGGGTCCGGAACGCCGACGGGAGGGCGAGGCGTCCCTTGTCGTCGAGTTGTCGTTCGTGGACCCCGACGAACATCGCGCCAACGACCGCACCTTCCTGGAGTTCCCGGTCGGCTGCCTCGTTGGGGACCCGGGCCATCCCCACCGAGCCCCACTTTGGCCCCCGCTTCCCCCCTCTGTCAACCATTCTCCCCCACTGATCCCCACAACTCGCCCCCCGGCTCCCCACCGACCACCACCCCAGAAGGCGGTTCCGGCGCGCCGATCCGGCTTTGCGTCAGAGCATCCGTCGAGCGGGAGTTGCGGCGCCGGAGCGAAGAGCTCTGAAGATGAGGTGGGTCGAGGTTGCGGGTCGGTCTGGCTGCGGCGCCGGGCCCGGGCCGCGGTCGGTGTGGTCTCTCCGCCGATCAGTTGCCCGTCGCGTTCGGTCGCGCACACAGAGCCCCGGTTCTGCCTCGCGGCACGCTTTGGTCGCGTTCTTCCGTCGATTCACCAGGGGCGATCGCGACCAAGGCGCAAGCGCGGCGACCGTTTCCGGGTCTGTGTCACCGCATGACTGTCGTCGACGGCATGTGCGGTGACACAGACGGTTCAGCTGGCCGCCACCTCGAGGAGGACATCGGCGTGGCAGGGGCGATCGGGCGGGCACCAACACGCCAGGTCGTGGCCGGCGAGCTCGCGGCGGACGTCGTCGACGGAGACGGCGAGCTCACCGGCCAACAGGGCGCGGCGGAAGGCGGCGACGCAGCGGGCGGCGTCGCCGTCGACGCCGAGTCGGAACGGGTTGCCCCACCGCGTCGGCCGGGCGACGACGATCACCCCGGCCGGCTTGCGCCAGCCCGCCGAGCGCCGCAGCTGGATGCGCCCAGGCACCCGGGTGGCTTCAGCGCCCGACGTCGGCCGGACGCACGCCGGCCAGCTTGCGGTGGTCCCACGACACGGCTCGGTCGGGCACCACCGTCACGGCCACACGATCGGCCGCCATGGCGTCGACGGCCGCCCGCATGTCGTCGGTCAGCACGCCGGCGGCCCGCTCGTAGAGGGCCAACCCGGTCCGGCGGGACGTCTCGACGTCGGCGCTGACCTCGGCCCGGCCGCGCAGCTCGACGGCCCGGAACTCGGCGAACTCGGTGCCGGCCTCGACGAGGCAGGTCATCCGCGGGTCGCGACGCAGGTTGGCGACCTTGCGCGACTGCGGATCGGTCCAGAACGTCACCCGCCCGTCGATGACCACGTAGGAGAGCGGTACGACGTGCGGCGTCCCGTCGGGGTCGATCGTCGCCAGGTGGGCCCGCCGCTCGGCAGCCAGGAACTCGTCCACCTCGCTCGCCGTCATCCTCATCAGGTCGCGCTGGGTCACGGGCGGACGATAGCGATGCCGCGACCCGTGCTCGTCACGTCCGGTGGGCGATGCTGGGCCGGTGCGATTCGGCATCTTCTTCGAGCTCTCCGTGCCCCCGCCGTTCGACGGCCACGGCGAGCAGCTCGTGTACCGCAACGCCCTCGAGCAGGCGATCCTGGCCGACGAGCTCGGCTTCGACTGGGTGTGGGCCGTCGAGCACCACTTCCTCGAGGGCTACAGCCACTGCTCGTCGCCCGAGGTCTTCCTGACGGCCGTCGCCGCCCGCACCGAGCGGATCCGGGTCGGTCACGGCGCCGTCGTCTGCGTGCCCGAGATGAACCATCCGGTGCGCGTGGCCGAGCGGGCCGCCGCCCTCGACATCATCTCCGGCGGCCGGCTCGACGTCGGCACGGCCCGGTCGTCGACGTGGACCGAGCTCGGCGGGTTCGACGTCGACCCCGACCTCACGAAGCAGACCTGGGACGAGTTCGTCCACGTGCTGCCGAAGATGTGGTCGGGCGAACCGTTCGCCCACGAGGGGCTGGGCTGGCGGATGCCGGAACGGCGGGTGCTGCCGACGCCGGTGCAGGATCCGCACCCGCCGCTGTGGGTCACCGTGACCACGCCCGGCACCGAGCTCGACGCCGCCGATCGGGGCATCGGCTGCCTCGGCGTCGCCGCCGTGACGTTCGCCGAGCAGGAGCGCCGCACGGCGGAGTACCGCCGGCGGATCCAGCTGTGCGATCCGGTCGGCGGGGTCAACGACGCCGTGACGACGCAGAACTTCCTCTACTGCCACGAGGACATCGACGTCGCCGCCGAGGTCGGCGGCAGCATGGCGATGACGTTCGGGCTGGCCAACAGCCACCTCCTGTGGACGCGGGAGGCGTACCCGACGAGCGCCTACCAGAGCCTCGGCAACCTGCAGCCGGCGGCCGCCAAGCGCGAGACCGGGGCCCCCAGCGAGCGTCGGCCGCTGCCCGAGGGGGTGGCGATCGGCGATCCGGCCCGGATCATCGCCGAGATCGAGCGCTGGGACAGCGTCGGCATCGACGGCATCAACTTCATGCTCAACGCGATGGAGGAGATCCCGCAGGAGGCCGTCCTCGACAGCATGCGGCTGTTCGCCGCCGAGGTCATGCCGAAGTTCCGCTCATGAGCGCACCCGTGCTCTCCTCCCCCGCCGCCGAGCCCGTCGCGCTCGGTACGGCCGAGATCTTCCAGGCCGCCTTCGAGCACGCCGGGCCACGGGGCGAGACGTTCCTGCCCGCCGGGCTCGTGCCGACCAACCCGACGCTCGTCACGATGCTGGCGATCCGCGTCCCCGACGGTCCGCACGGCGGGTTCACGATCGCCCAGGTCCGCGTGTCGTGCCGCAGCGGGGCACGCGCCCGCGCCCTCGTCGTGGCGACGGCGGTCGACGCCGGCCCCGAGGCCGCGGCGTGGCTGGCGGCCGGCTGGGGCATCGGCGGCGACGAGGCCCCGGTGGGCTACGAGCGCCGCTACGACCGGGTGCGGATCACTGCACCGTGGTTCGACGTCTCCGTCGACGGACCCCGCCCGATCGGCGTCGACGACGTCCAGTACGTCACCGGCCTGCACCCCGTGGAGACGGAGGCCGGCGAGCGGCTGGCCCAGGTCGAGCTGGAGATCACGCCGGCGCGCATCGAGCGCGGGCGGCCGGTGCTCCACTCGTTCACCGCTCCGCCCGGTGCCGCCGGCCTCGATCCCCGGTTCGCCGTCGCCGCCACGACCGCCCTCGGCGACCTGACGCTCCCCCGGGTGCGATTCGTCCTGCGGCCCGACGTGCCGGCCCACCTCGGCACCGAGCGCGTCGGCCAGCCGGCGGTGGCGCGATGAGCGCCGCCACGCTGCCCGTCGCCCGCGGCATCTGGGCTGCGGTCGAGCCGATCGCGTCGAGCGTCTACTTCCTGCCCGAGGTCCACCGGGCGTACAACGAGCTCGGCTTCGACGGCCCGAGCCGGGTCCAGGGCGGCATCGAGTTCCCCGACATGCTCGCCTACTTCACGAGCCGCGGCGCCTGCCTCGGCCCGAACGTCAGCGGGCACCTCGTCGCGTCGGCGTTCGGCGTCTTCAAGCGGCCGATGGTCGTCGACGCCGTCGCCCAGGGCTGGACCCGCACCGACCAGCCGGCGATCCTGGCCGCCCGCCAGCGCGGCGCCACGGAGGCGCTGACCCGCATCCTCGGCGCAACGCCCGACGGCCTGAGCTGGGCGACCGAGATCCTGACGCGCATGGGCACGCAGGCGAACGGCGAGGGTCGCGCCCTGTACTCGGGCCTGCTCAGCCTCGGCTACCCCGACGATCCGATGGGCGCGTTCTGGCGGGCCGCCGACATCGTGCGCGAGCACCGCGGCGACAGCCACATCGCGGCGTGGATCGACCAGGACCTCGACGCCTGCGAGATCGGCGTGCTCACCGATCCGTGGCGCGGCCAGCCGCTGAAGTCGTGGGTGCGGTCGCGCGGGTGGACCGAGGACGAGCTGGACGCCACCATCGAGCGGCTGCGCGGTCGCGGGCTACCTCGACGGCGACGGCCATCACGCCGGCCGGCTGGGCGCTGCGCGAGGACATCGAGCAGGCCACCGATCGCATGGAGGGCCGTGTCGTCGGCGTCCCTCGGCGACGATGCCGAGCGGCTGTTCGAGCTGATGGACGGGTGGTGCGAGCAGGTCGTCGCCGCAGCACGGCTACCCCGTGCGCATCGCGCTGGCCCGACCCGATCTAGGGGCAGATCTGCGAACTTTCCGCGCGCACGCGCCCCGCATGTGGGCGCCGAGCGGAAAGTTCGCAGATCCGCCCGCCGGCTCACCCCGGCGGCGGGGTGGCGCCGAACGAGTCGTAGACGTCGCCGACGCGCCTCGGCGGTGGCCTTGGTCGTCGTCCACTGGTAGTCGCTGATCCCGCCCGGCTGGAACGGCTCGGCCGAGCCGGCCGCCACCGCGGCATCCGACTTCGGGCCGATGGCGAAGCGCTCGCGCAGCTCGTCGATCGGCACGTCGGCGAGCGTGAACCAGTCGATGCCGAGCAGGTCGACGTCGGGAGCGGTGCCGTCGAGGCCGTGGCTGAGCGCACCGCGCCGCATGGCGTCGGCGACACGCGTCGCCATCCCGGTGTGCGACAGCTGCCCGGGGGCGGCGTCGAACATGCCCATCCCGTGGGCCAGCGCGCCGGTCTCGAACAGGCTGACGACCATCGCCAGCAGCGAGAACCCCTCGGGCCGGTCGTTGGCCCGGGCGATGAAGGCGAACACCTCGAGCTCGGCCTCCACGCGTGGTGCCGTAGTCGGCCAGCACGTGGACCCAGTCGTGCTGGGCGAGCAGCGGCGGCGCCGAGCCGGGGAGGCCCGGGAACGTGAAGCCGCGGGCCGTGTAGAACTCCCACACGCCGCGGCCGAGCGTGCCGGCCGGCAGGTCACCGAGCGCGGTCCACCGCGCGGCCAGCTCGGCGTCGTTGCTCGACATCGCCCACGCGTCGGTCGAGCCCGTGGGCGTGGAGCACTGCGCGTGCGCTCCTGGCGTCCACCCGTGCGTGTAGCCGTTGCGGTCGAAGTCGACCGCCGCCAGGCCGGCGTGGCCGTCGGCCAGCTCGTGGGCGACGTGCAGCATGCCGTCGTCGACGCCGAGGGCCCGGGCGTAGGCGACGACGCGGTCGGCGACGGCCACCGGCAGCGGACGCTGCACCAGCGCCACCAGCACCATCACCTGCACGATGCGCATCCGGAACGCCTCGTTGCGCCGGGCCAGCGCGGTGGCCAGCTCGGCGGGCTCGACCGGGCGGTGGTCGGACACGTCGACCGTGTGGCCGGTCATCGCCTCGAACATCGCCGTGACGAGCATCGTCTGCAGCGGGGTCGGCCCGCGCTCGGTGCCGACGGCGGTCAGCACGGCGTGGCCGAGCTCCTCGACCTCGAACGGGCCCGGCGGTTGCAGGTCGAGATCGGCGTCGGACGGGAACGGCACCCTGCCGATGCTACGGGGGACCGTTTTCGTCCGGATCCTGGTCGCACGTGCGACCAGGATCCGGACCAAAACGAGCTCAGGGCCAGTCGGACAGCTCGGGTGGGTCGGCGTAGGGCTGGTGGTCGGTGTGCGGGCTCTGCTGGCGGGGCACGCCGAGGGCCGCGGCCCAGGCGTCGATGCCGAGCGTCTCGCCGCCCTGCGCACGTCCAGTCGGCCTGTGCGCACTGCCAGTCCCGGCCGGCGCCTGCTGCTCGAGGGCGCCCGTGGCGTAGAGCGTGACGGCGACGCGACGGGTCGGGCGTGCAGCCGTCGACGGCGTGGTCGGTGACCGGGTCGTCGACGATCACCCGCACCAGCCGGCCGTCGAACGTCTCGCCGTGGCAGTACATGCGCGGCGGCGAACGAGGCGCCGTTGGAGAACCCGTCGACGATGATCGGGCCGCACCCGGCGACGGCGTCGGCGACGATGGCCGCGCGCGGCGTCGTACTCGGCGGCCGGGAAGTACAGCCACTGCTTGGCGCCCCAGCCGTCGCGTTGCCGGTCGGCGAGATGACCGTCACGTCCCCGGCGGTCGTCGTCGGCGCGCCCGTGCCGCCCTTGCCGTGCAGCCGCACGACGCAGCGCCCGCCCGCCGGCGACGGTCACGGCCGGCACCGGTGGTGGCGCTCGCCGCCGCGTCGTCGTCGCCGCCGCACGCCGCGCCGCCGACGACGACGCAACGCGTCACGACGGCGAGCGACGGCACGCGGCCGCGTGCCGGTCATCGCGCGGCGGCCGGCGCGGGCGCCCTGGCGGCGGCGCATCGCCTCGCGGCGGGCCTCGGCGCGGTCCTGGCTCTGGCTGAGGGCCGCCTCGTCGCCGTCGCCGTCGCCGCCGAGGTGGGCGGCGAGCGAGCGGACCGTCGGGTAGCCGAACATCTCGACGAGCGACACCTTGCGGCCGAGCGCCTCGCCGAGGCGGCTGCTGGCCCGCACCATCATCAGCGAGTTGGCGCCGAGGTCGAACAGGTTGGTCTCCACGCCGACGGCGTCGAGCGACGAGGATGTCCTGCCAGATCGTGGCGATCGTGACCTCGAGGTCGCCCTCCGGCGGCGACGAGCGCGCTCGGCGTCCTCGACGCGGCTGCGGTCCGGCGCCGGCAGGGCGTTGCGGTCGATCTTGCCGTTGGGGGTCCGGGGCAGGGCGTCGAGCAGCACGAACGCCGTCGGCACCATGTGGTCGGGCAGCGTCGAGCGCAGGTGGGCGCGCAGCTCGGGCGCCAGCGTCTTGGCGTCGCGCCGGGCCGGCTGGTTGGTGTAGGCCGACCACGGCAGCGGCCGCGTCGACGGTCGGCGGCCGGGATCCGCACGCGCGCCGTCTTCGACCGCAGCAGCGAGGTCGAAGCGGTCGACGCCCGGCGTCCGACCACGTGGCCGTCGACGTCGTAGCGGTCGTCGATGCGCGTCGAGGTCGTCGGGGTGGTCGCCGGCCGGCACGGCGGCCAGCGCGGTGCGCGACGTCGGCGACCGTGCCCGTCGACGTCGGCCGCGTCGGCCAGCAGCCGCACCAGCTCGGCCTCGCGGACGAGGCGCTCGTTGCGCAGCCCGGTGACGCGCAGCACGGCGCGGCTCGTCGGCGAGGGCCTCGCGCACCGCGCCCGATCGACCACCGCTCGAGCGCCAGGGTGCGCACGTCGGCGACCGGCGCCGGGCGCGCCGCCGGCCTTCTGCACGCACGACGTCGTAGCGGAAGCGGGTCATCTCGTTCTCGGCCCGACCCGGCTTGATCCGGATGTCGACGTCGGCGATGTCGGTCGCGCCGGGCGGCGAGGGCGTGGAACAGCGCCGGGTCGACGACGAGCTCCTCGTCGGCGGCCGCGCGGTGCTCGACGCGCGACGCCAGCTCGGCCAGCGGTCATCGACGCCGGCGCCCGGGCCAGCTCGATCGCCGCCGCGAACAGCGGCTGGTGGTCGCGGCTGCGCACGTCGCCGAGGAACAGCGAGCCGCCCGGCTCGAGCAGGTCGAGCGCCGCCGACACCACGTCGACGAGGTACTGCGGCGTCGGGGAAGTACTGCGCCACCGAGTTGATGACGATCGTGTCGAACGGCCCGTCGACGAGCGACGCGCACGTCGTGCGGCCGCGCCGCGGTGCAGCTCGACGTTGGTCGAGCCCGGCGCCGGGCAGCGCGGCGGCGATGCGGTCGAGGGCGTGCTGGGCGAGGTCGACGCCGACGTAGCGCTCGCAGTGCGGCGCCACCCGGAACAGCAGCAGGCCGGTGCCGCAGCCGATCTCCAGGACCCGGCGCGGCGCCAGCGCGCGGATGCGGGCGACGGTGCCGTCGACCCACTCGCGCATCTGCGTCGGCCGGGATCGGCTCGCCGGTGTAGCTGTCGTTCCAGCCGGAGATGTCGAACGTCGGGTCGTCGGTCGTCGCCGGCGCCGTAGGTCTCGTCCCAGACCTGGCCCCACGCCTCGGCGCCGGCCTGCTCGCCGTCGCTGCCGGGCACGACGTAGGCGACGATGCGCGGGTCACCCGGCGTGTCGGTGCGGGCGACGACGACGTTCTCGCGCACGTTCGGGAAGCGCCCGATCACGGCCTCGATCTCGCCGAGCTCGATGCGGTAGCCGCGCACCTTCACCTGGTGGTCGAGGCGGCCGCTGAACTGCAGCTCGCCGTCGGGCAGCAGCGTCACGAGGTCGCCGGTGCGGTACACCCGGGCCCCGCCGGCGGCCGGCAGGTCGACGAAGCGCTCGGCGGTCAGCTCGGGGCGGTCGAGGTAGCCGCGGACCACGCCGTCGCCGCCGATCAGCAGCTCGCCGGCCGCCCCGATCGGGTTCTGCTGCAGGTCGCGGTCGACGATGTACACCTGGGTGTTGGCGATCGGGCGGCCGATCGTGATCGGCTCGCCGGCGGCCTCGATCGGCGACACCGTCGACCAGATCGTCGTCTCGGTCGGCCCGTACATGTTCAGCAGGCGGCCGGCGCAGCGCCGGGCGGATCTCGTCGACGAGCGGCGGCGGCAGCGCTTCGCCGCCGAGCAGCAGCTGCTCGAGCGAGGCGAGCGCGCCGAGCCCGCTGCGGTCGGCGGCGATCACCGCGGCCATCGACGGCGTGCACTGCACGTGGGTGACGGCGTGGCGCCCGACCTGGGCGACGAAGCCGGCGTCGAGCTCCTCGTCGGCGGCGATCGCCGCGTCGAGGTCGGCGGTCGCGGCAGCTCGACCGACGCCGACGCCGGCGTTGGCGGCCCGGCGCAGCTCGTCGAGGTCCTCGAGCGCGCCGAGCACGGCGTCCTCGTCGACGCCGAAGTCGATGAGGCAGGCGATCTCGTCGACGCCGAGCGTCGCGCAGGCGGTCGACCTGGGCGAGGCAGCTCTCGGGCGTGCCGAACAGGCCGGCCGAGCCGACGTAGCGCTCGAAGGCGTGGTCCATGATGACGGCGATCTCGTCGGGGTCGAGGTCGTCGAGATCGGGCACCGACGACGCCGCCGGCGCGGCGCCTCGCCGGGCTTGGCGAAGCTCGTCGTCTCCCACTGCACCTTGTTGATGAGGTCGGTCGACGTCTTGCAGGTAGTCGAGGAACGGCTCGCGCACGAGGCGCTTGCACCTCGTCGACGTCGCGCCCGACGAACGTGTGCAGCATCACCGTGACGTGGCCGTCGCCGGGGTGGCCGGCGGCGCGGTACGCGGCGCGGTAGGCGGCGACGTTGGCGACGAGGTCGTCCTGGCTCATCACGAGCAGGTTGGTGAGGATGCTGGCGCCGAGCCGCGCCGGCCATCTCGAACGTCGCCGGGCTGCCGCCGGCGGTGATCCAGATCTTCGGCGCGCGCTGCACCGGCGGCGGGAACATCGCCACCTCGATGTCGCGGCCGTCGCCGCTGCGCACCGGCGACCGACTCGCCGCGCCACAGGGCGCGGATCGTCTCGATGCCCTCGGCCATCAGCTCGCGGCGGCGCTCGAAGTTGTCCGGCGCCAGGGCGAAGTCGTTGGCGTGCCAGCCCGAGGCGAACGAGAGCCCGACGCGGCCGTTGGACAGGTTGTCGACGACCGACCAGTCCTCGGCGACGCCGATCGGGTTGTGCAGCGGGAGCACGACGCTGCCGGCGCGGATCTCGACGCGCTCGGTGACCACGGCGACGGCCGCGCTGGTCAGCGGCCGGGTTCGGGTACAGGCCGCCGAACTCGTGGAAGTGGCGCTCCGGCGTCCACACCGCGGCGAAGCCGTGGGTGTCGGCGAACTTGGCGCCCTCGAGCAGCAGCCGGTAGCGGTCGCGCTGCTGCGCCGCCGGCGTCGGCGGCGAAGTAGAAGAGGCTGAACGCCATCTCCTTCGGCCGGCGCGGCGCGGGCCGGTGCCGCCGGCTCGGTGGACAGCCGGCCCTCGTCGTCCTGGACCACGACGGTGAAGCCGCGGGTCGAGCGTCCAGAACAGCTCGAGCACCGAGATGTCGAACGAGATGCTGGTGACCGCCAGCCACGTGCCCGGCGACGTGACGCCGGGCGTGAAGTCGAGCTGCTCGTCCATCGCCGTGAAGAAGTTGGCGACGTTGCGGTGCTCGATCATCACGCCCTTCGGGCGGCCCGTGGAGCCCGACGTGAAGATGACGTAGGCGAGGTGGTCGCTGCGCAGCCCGGGCACGTCGACGCGCCCGGCGTGGCGGGCACCGAACGTGTCGAGGGCGACGACGTCGCGCACGCCCTGCGACCGAGTCGGCCAGCCGCGAGTGCGTGAGCACGACGTCGGCGTGGGAGTCCTCGAGCATCATCCCGATGCGCACCGACGGGTACGCCGGGTCCATCGGCACGTACGCCGCGCCGGCCTTGAGGATCCCGAGCAGGCCGACGACCATGTCGACGGAGCGCTCGATGAAGATGCCGACCATCGAGTCGGGCCCGACGCCGAGCTCGCGCAGGTGGGCGGCGACGGCGTTGGCCCGCTCGTCGAGCTGCTGGTACGTCACCCGCTGGCCCGGTGGATCGAGCGGCGATGGCGTCGGGCGTGCGGTCGACCTGGGCCTCGAACAGCTGGTGCACGCACGCCGTCGGACGGGAACGGGCGCGCCGTGCGCCGCGTTCCACGCCTGCATCGTCGCCAGCTCGGCCGCCGGCACCCGCGGCAGCGCGGCGACCGGCTCGTCGGCGTGGTCGACGATCGCCGTCGAGCACCTCGCTCAGCAGGTCGCGCACCCGCTCGCATGGCGGCGGCGCCGAAGCGGTGGCGGTCGTAGGACAGCTTGAAGTGGATCTGCGGGTCGAGGTAGGCGAGCAGCGTCAGCGGGAAGTTCGTCTGGTCGTGGAGGTCGAAGTCGCGCCGCTCGAACGGCCCGCCGAGCATCTTGCAGCCGGGTGCCCTGGTGCAGCTCGTTGATGACGACGATGGTGTCGAACAGCGCCGCCGGGCGGGTCTCGGAGATCGGCCTGGATGTCCGACAGCGCGGTGTGCTCGTGGGCCCGCTTGTCGACCTGCTGGGCGCGCACCGCCTCGAGCAGCTCGACGACCGTGGCCGCCGGATCGATCGTGCACCCGGACCGGCGGGGTGTTGATGAACAGCCCCATCACGTCCTCGCTGCCGGGCAGGCCGGAGCGGCGGCCGCCGCGCGTCGAGCCGAACACGACGTCGGTCGTGCCGGCGAAGGCGGCGAGCACGAGCCCCCACGCGGCCTCGACGATCGCCGGGCCGTTGAGCGCGGCGGGCCTGCGGCGAAGGCGTGGAAGCGGGCGCTGACGTCGTCGGCGAGCCGGAACCGGAGCGCGCCGTAGACGTCGATCTCGTCGGGCCGACGACGTCGGTGTCCGTCGGCGCCCTCCAGCGGAGTCAGCTGCGTCGGCGCGTCGAACCCGGCGAGCAGCGCGGCGTAGTAGGCCTGGGCGGCCGCGCGATCCTCATCCAGGTGCGTCGTGCAACCACTCGATGTGGTCCTTGTACGGCCGCCGCTCGATGAGCTCGGCCACCTCGCCGCGACGCGTCGCGTCGTAGGTGCGGAACGCCTCCTCCGTCATCCACACGACGCTCGTGTCGAGCAGCGAGTGGTGGTACGTGAACACGAAGCGATCGTGGGCCGGGCCCGAGCCGGAACAGGGTGAGGTGCCACAGCGGCGCGGCATCGAGCTCGAAGCCGGCCAGCCGATCGGCGACCAGGAACTCGGCGAACTGCGCCTCCTGCTCGGCGTCGGTCAGAGTGACGCAGGTCGTGCACGGCGAGCGGCACGTCGACGTGCTCGACCACCTCCTGGATCGGCTCGTCGACGGCCGGTCCACCGGAACCGCGTGCGCATGATCGGGTGACGGTCGGCCACCCGCTGCCACGCCGCCCGCAGGGCGTCGACGTCGACGTCCTCGGCGAGGTCGCCGACGAACTGCTCGATGTCGACGCCGAGGTTGGTGCCCTCCAGCCGGTGGAAGAGCATGCCCTGCTGCACCGGCGTGAGCGGGTACGCATCGATTACCGACGGTGCGGGCATGGCCGAACGGTAACATCGGTACCCGCCCACCGATCCGGACATGAGGGTCCGCTGCCGCCTGCGGACCGACGAGACGGGCAGCGAGGTCAGTCACGCGATGGCAGTTGAGGACGACGATCTCGAGGGCCGCATCGCGATCGTCGGCATGGCCGGGCGCTTGCCGGGCGCTCCCGACATCACCGACGTTCTGGTCGAACCTGCGACGCGGCGTCGAGTCGATCCAGTTCTTCTCCGAGGACGAGCTGCTGGCCGCCGGCGAGAGCCTCGACAACATCCGCGACCCGTCCTACGTGCGCGCCGCCGCGCCGCTCGACGACATCGACCAGTTCGACGCCGCCTTCTTCGGGATGAGCCCGCGCGACGCCGCCGTCTTCGATCCGCAGCACCGCCTGTTCCTGGAGTGCGCGTGGGAGGCGTTCGAGCACGCCGGCTACGTCGGCGAGCGCATCGACGGGGCGGTCGGCGTGTTCGCCTCGTGCGGCCTCAGCGAGTACATGTTCAAGAACGTGCTCGCCAACGAGCACGTCGCGACGTCGGTCGGCGAGTGGCTCGTGCGCCACACCGGCAACGACACCAACTTCCTCGCCACCCGGGTCTCCTACGAGCTCGACCTCCACGGGCCGAGCCTCAACGTCCAGACCGCGTGCAGCTCGACGCTCGTGGCGGTCCACCTCGCCTGCCAGAGCCTGCTCAGCGGGGAGTGCGACGTCGCCCTCGCCGGCGGCGCCGTCGTGGCACCGGTGCAGCGGCGCGGCTACTTCTACAAGGAGGGCGAGATCCTCTCGCCCGACGGGCACTGCCGGGCGTTCGACGCCAAGTCGGCCGGCACGATCATCTCCAGCGCTGTCGGCGCGGTGGTGCTCAAGCCGCTGGCCCACGCCGTCGAGGACGGCGACAACGTGCTGGCCGTCGTGCGCGGCTCGGCCATCAACAACGACGGGCGGGCCAAGGTCGGCTACCTCGCGCCGAGCGTGCCGGGCCAGGCCCAGGTCGTCACCGAGGCGCTCGCCGTCGCCGGCGTGGAGCCTCGCGACGTCACCTACATCGAGGCCCACGGCACCGGCACGCTGATCGGCGACCCGATCGAGGTCGCCGGGTTGACGCAGGCGTACCGGCTGGGCACCGACGACCGGCAGTTCTGCGCGATCGGCTCGTTGAAGTCGAACATCGGCCACACCGGCGAGGCGGCGGGCATCGGCGCGCTGATCAAGACGGTCCTCGGCCTGCAGCACGGCGAGATCCCCGCCAGCCTGCACTTCGAGGAGCCCAACCCGCAGGCCGACTTCCCGAACAGCCCGTTCTTCGTCAACGCCGCGCTGCGGCCATGGGAGCCGGGGCCGAGCGGCACCCGCATCGCCGGCATCACCGGCCTCGGCGCCGGTGGCACGAACGCCCACGTGATCGTCGAGGAGGCGCCGACGGCCGAGCCGTCGAGCCCGTCGCGACCGGCCCAGCTGATCACCGTCTCGGGCCGCACGGCGGACGTCGCCCGCCGCGCCGCCGCCGACCTCGCCGCGTACCTACGAGCCCACCCCGACAGCGACCTCGCCGACGTCGCGTTCACCCGCCTCGCCGGACGCAAGGCGTTCGCGATGCGCCGCGCCGTCGTCGCCACGTCGGCGATCGAAGCCGCCGACCTCCTCGACGCCCCGGCCAAGCCCGTCGACGCCCACCACCACGGCGAGCCGCCGAGCGTCGTGTTCATGATGCCCGGAGGCGGGGCCCAGTACGCCGCGATGGGCCGCCAGCTGTACGACGAGGAGCCCGTGTACCGGGCCGTCATCGACGACTGCGCCGACTTGCTGCGGGCGGCTGGTGATGTGAGCCGAGCGAGTCCTCGAGCGAGCGAACGAGGTGGCACGGTCGACCTGCTCGCCGCCCTGTACCCGGACGGCGATCTGGAGGACGCGACGCGGCGCCTCGAAGCACCGTCGGTGGCGCTCCCGGCGCTGTACGCCACCGAGGTGGCGATGGGCCGGCTGCTCGAATCGTGGGGGATCACCCCGGCGGCGATGATCGGCCACAGCGCGGGTGAGTACGCCGCCGCCTGCCTCTCGGACGTGGTGTCGATGGAGGATGGGCTGGCGCTCATCGCCCTGCGCGGGCGGCTGTTCGAGACGCTGGCGAAGGGGGCGATGGTCAGCGTGCCGCTGTCCGAGGACGAGCTGCGCGCCGCGCTGCCCGAGGGCCTCAGCATCGCTGCCATCAACGCCGCCGACCTGTGCGTGGCGTCGGGGCCGGTGGCGCTCGTCGAGGAGCTGGAGGCGACGCTCGCGGCCCGTGACGTCGACACGACGCGAGTGCACATCGACGTCGCCGCCCACTCGTCGATGCTGGAACCGATCCTCGCCGAGTTCGGCGCCTTCTGCCGGACGATCACGTTCGACCCGCCGACCATCCCCTACGTGTCGAACCTGACCGGCACGTGGGTCACGGCCGCCGATGTCACCGACCCCGACTACTGGGTCCGCCACCTGCGCAGCACGGTGCGCTTCCGCGACGGCATCGACACGATCCTCGCCGACACCAACCGCGTCCTGCTCGAGGTCGGACCGGGCCGCACGCTGGCCGGGCTGGCCCGGATGGCCCCCGCCCCGCCGGCGGCCGTCTCCCCCACCCTGCGCCACCCGCGGGAGGTGGCGTCCGACGTCGCGTTCGCCCTCGCCGCCGTCGGCCGGGCATGGGAGGCCGGCGTCGAGCTCGATCCGGCGACGCTGTTCGCCGACGAGGAGCGCCACCGCCTGCCGCTGCCGACCTATCCGTTCGAGCGCCAGCGCTTCTGGGTCGAGCCGGACGCCTCCGACGCGCCCCGCGCGTCGGCGAAGGGCGTGCTGCGCAAGCGACCGCTCGTCGACGACTGGTTCTCCACCCCTTCATGGCGCCGCTCGATCGCCACGTCGCTCGCCGTCCGCCCCGTGCCCTCCTCGGTCGTCATCATCGGCGACGGCCACCCGCTGGCGGCCGCCCTCGCCGCCCGCCTCGGCGCCAGCCGCCGTGTCGTGTCGGTCGCCCTCGGCGATCGCTTCTTGCGCCATCCGGGCGGCCGCTTCGAGGTCAACCCGGGGCGGGCCGACGACTGGGTCACGCTCGTCGAGGCGCTCGCCGCCGACGGCGTGCTCCCCGGCACCATCGTCCACGCCACCGCGCTCGGTGCGTCGCGCGGTCGGCGTCGCCTCGGGCTGGCCGGCGACGACGATCTCGTCGCCTACCGCGAGACGATCGCTCGCGACCACGCGAGCATGCTGTTCCTCGCCCGCGCCCTCTCGGCGATCTCCGAGCCGGTGCGCCTGGCGCTCGTCACGTCCGGCGTCCACGCCCTCGACTCCACCGATCCGTTGCTGCCCGAACGAGCGCTGCTCCACGGCGACGTGCGGGTCATCCCCCGCGAGCTCGGCAACGTCGCCACGGTCGCGATCGACGTCGACCTCCCGAAGCCGGGGACCACCGCAGCCGAGCGGCTGGTCGGTGCGATCGAGACCGAGCTCGATGCCGAGTGGGCCACCGACGTCGTGGTGCTGCGCCGCGGCGAGCGCTGGCTGCGGACGCTGGAACCGATCGTGCTGGCACCGGCCCTCGACTCGCCGTGGCAGCCACGCGGCGTCCACCTGATCACCGGCGGTTTCGGCGGCATCGGCATGTCGATCGCCCAGCACATCGCCAAGAGCTCGGAATCGCCGACGCTCGTGCTCGTCGGGCGCGTCGCCCTGCCTCCGGAAGCGGAGTGGGACACCACCCTGCACGCCCTCGACACCGATCCCCGGGTGCGCCGGCGCATCGACGCGGTCCTGCAACTGCGCACGCTCGGCGCCGAGGTCGTCGTCGCCCCTGCCGACGTCACCGACGAGGCCGCCGTCGCCGCCGTCGTCGCCGACGTGCGGGCCCGCCACGGCCGGATCTCGACCGTGATCCACTCCGCCGGCATCCTCCACGACGCCCTCATCGCACTGCGCACACCGGTGCCCGCCTCGGCCGTCGTCGACGTCAAGGCCAAGGGCGCCCTCGTCCTCGGGCGCGTCCTGCGCGATGCCCCGCCCGACCTGTTCGTGCTGTTCTCCTCGGTCAGCTCGATCATCGGCCTCCCCGGCCAGATCGACTACACGGCGGCCAACGCCTTCCTCGACGCCTACGCCGCGAAGGCCAATCGCGAGGTGCACACGCGTGCGCTGGTCGTGAACTGGAACGCGTGGCAGGAGGTCGGCATGGCGGTGGAGGCCGCCCGCGTCGAGCGCGATCAGGCGCCGCTGCTCGCCGGCGAGACGCTCGCGTCGGCAACCCAGTTGTTCGACAACGTCGTCGACGACGACGAGATCGCCACGTTCACCACGGGCTTCAGCCGCAAGCGCCACTGGCTGCTCAACGAGCACGTCGTGCGCGACGGCGAGGCGCTGATCCCCGGCACGGGCTACCTGGAGCTGGCTCGCGCGGCGGCCGCCCACGGCCAGCCGAACCGCGCCGTCGAGCTGTCCGACGTGTTCTTCCTGTCCCCGTTCGTCGTCGGCGACGGCGAGGTCCGCACGTTGAAGGTCAAGCTCGACCGGGCCACCGACAGCGTCACCGTCTTCAGCGACACCGAGACGTCGCCGCACGTCACCGCGACGGCGGTGTCGGTCGATCCCGAGCCGATCCCGGTCCACGACCTCGCCGCCGTGCGGCTCCGCTGCACGCGCCGCGTCGAGCGGTTCCACGGCTACTCCGACCAGCCGTTCATGGCCTTCGGACCACGTTGGGGCAGCCTGCGCTCGATCGAGTACGGCGACGGCGAGGCGCTCGTCACCACGGAGATGCCGGCGCAGTTCGTGGCCGAGCTCGCCGATCTGTGGCTGCATCCCGCGCTGATGGACATCCTGACGGGCAGCGCCCAGGAGCTGATCCCCGGCTTCGCCCAGGACGAGATGTTCTACGTCCCGTTCTCCTACGGCCGCGTGCTGTCGCGGCGACCGCTGCCGGCCCGGGCCCTCAGCCACGTCCGCCTGCGGTCGGCGTCGGCCAACGACCTCGCGGTGTTCGACATCACGGTCACCGACGAGCACGGTGACGAGGCCGTCGCCATCGAGGCGTTCACGATGCGCCGCATCAGCGGGAGCGCGGCGCTGACGTCGCTGCGCCGCACGGAGTCACCGATCGCCGAGCCGGCCGGTGTCGAGTCGACCGTCGGCTCGGCGATGCGCGAGGGCATCCTGCCGTCGGAGGGCGTCGACGCCTTCGACCGCATCGTCGCGTCGGGCCTCGCCGATCAGGTCGTCGCGTCGTCGGTCGACGTCGAGCGCTGGATGGCCAAGGTCGATGCCGAGGCGATCGGCGAGCGACGAGGACACCGCCGAGAGCGGCGGCCCGCAGTACGAGCGCCCGAACATCAGCTCCGACTACGTGCCCCCGGCGACGCCGATCGAGCGCGAGCTGGCGACGATGTGGCGGGAGGTGCTCGGCGTCGAGCGGGTCGGTCGCGATGACGACTTCTTCGAGCTCGGCGGGCAGTCGCTGATCGCCGTCCGGTTGTTCACGAAGATGAAGAAGCGGTACGCCATCGACCTGCCGCTGTCGACCCTGTTCGAGGCGCCGACGATCGCCGAGTGCGCGTCGATCATCGCCACCAAGCTCGGCGTCATCGATCGGGTCGATGGCGACGAGGAGCCCACACGCGACGCCGCCGAGATGGTGCCGCCACCGACGACGCTCGACGAGCCCGGCTTCCGTTCGCTCGTCACGATCCAGCGCGGCAACGAGAACCTGATCCCGTTCTTCTGCGTCCACGGGTCCGGCGGCAACGTCCTCAACTTCCGCGACCTGTCTCAGGCGATGGGACGCAGCCAGCCGTTCTACGGCCTGCAGTCGCGCGGCATCGACGGCGTCTCCCGACCGCACCACTCGATCGAGGAGATGGCCAACGCCTACCTCGCCGAGATCCGCGAGCTGCAGCCCGAGGGCCCGTACATGCTCGGTGGCTACTCGGGCGGCGGGCTCGTCGCCTTCGAGATGGCCCACCAGCTCACCGCGGCCGGCGAGACGGTGGCGCTCGTCGTCATGTTCGACACGTTCCCGCCGAAGATCGCCGACCGCGACATCACCGTTGCCATGCGACTGCGCAACCTGCGCAACGATCGCATGAGCTACCTCAAGCACATCGTGATGCGGCGCGTCGACGCTCGCCACGATGCCGCCCAGCTGGCTCGGGCGGAGGAGATCGCGGCGCGCGGCGGCGTGATGCCCGTCGAACTGCGTGACATGCACGTGCAGCACTCGTTCGTGCGGGCGGCCGACAAGTACGTGCTGCGCCCGTGGAACGGCCACGTCGTGCTGATGCGGGCCGAGAAGGCGGGCTTCGAGGCCGAGGGCCTCGGGCCGGCGTACGGGTGGGACGAGGTCGTCACGGGGGGCGTCGAGGTCGTCGAGGTCCCCGGCGACCACGACACGCTCGTCCTCGAACCCAACGCCACGACCCTCGTCCAGGAGCTGCGCTCGACGCTCGACCGCACCCAGGCCGGCCGCGCCGAACGCCGGACCGCCGACCGCCGGTCGGTCGACCGCAAGACCCCCGACCGGCGCGCCGCAGACCGCCGCCTCGCGGTCCGCTGACCGCCGGCCCGGCGCGCTGCGGTCAGGACGCCGCGAGCGCGCCGGCGACGGCGCCCGGGAGCGCGGCGGCCACATCGGTGGGCAGCGTGGCCACCGGCGGGAGTTGATCGAGCGGCACGTCGGCGGCCAGCAGCCCGACGAGCGTGGCCGGTGACCAGTCGGTGTGGACGGCGCACTGGTAGCGGGCACCGGCACGGCTGCGGCGCTGGCTGATCCCGACGAGCTTGGCGCCGTCGCTCAGCAGCTCCCCCGGCCCGACGCCGGCGAAGCAGATCAGGGGGCACCACGCCGTGCACGACAGCGCACCGCGGTGGACCTCCGCCGGCACTCCGAGGTCGGCGAGCGCCGACGCCACGTGCCAGCCGAGCCACGTCATGGACGCCATCACGTCGTCGCCGACACCGGCCGCGCGCAGTTGCGCCGTCGGCACGACGACGTCGAACCACACGATCCGCCCGGGCTCGAGCAGCACCGCGGCGCCCCCGCTCCGCCGCCGCACCACCTCCACGCCGGCCGCCGCGCACGCCGCGTCGTCGGCGATGCCGGCGTCGCGCTGCTTCGACCCGAGCACCAGCGCCGGCGCGGTGACGTCGAACACCCACACGGCCGGCACCGGGTCGGGCCCGATGTCGCGGCCGTGGAACTCGGCCGCCGTGCCGGAGAACGTCTCGACGGCGTAGCGCGTCATGTCGTCAGGATGCCGCGGCGGCGTGGCGTGCGTGCAGCGATCTGGGCGGACAGCGTGCCACTCGAGGCATCTGGGCGCGTTCGGTGATCTGGGTGCGTTCGCTGACGACTGTCGTCAGGGAATGCACCCAGATCCGAGTTGGCGATGCCGCGGCGACGCGGCGTCAGGACGCCAGCGCCAGGTACGGCTTCCACGCCTCCGGCACGCGCGTCACGCTCACCACCACCCACGCGGTGGCGCGGGGGCGCGGCACGGACGGGCGAGGCGCATGCCGGCCTCGTCCGGCGTGCGGTCGCGCTTGGCGAGGTTGCACGGACGGCAGGCGGCGGCGACGTTCTCCCAGATGTGCTCGCCACCGCGCGACCGCGGCATGACGTGGTCGATCGAGTCGGCGGTCCGTCCGCAGTACTGGCAGCGGTAGTCGTCGCGCGCGAACACGGCGCGCCGCGCAGAGCGCGGTGCGACGATGGAACGGCACCTTCACCATGTAGCGCAGACGGATGACGAGCGGGCTCGGGAGCGTGAGCGACGGCGAGTGGATGGTCGTGCCGTCCTCCTCGATGATGTCGGCCTTGTCGGCCAGGACGAGGCACGCGGCACGGCGCGCTGACACGACGCTGAGCGGCTCGTAGGTGGCGTTGAGGACGAGCGCGCTCCTCATGGGTCCCCCTACGGTCTCCGTCTCACGGCTGCGTCCGGCACCACGCGAGGTAGTTCACCACATCGACAGCCGACGCGCGGGTGTCCGAATCGCCGTACTGGGTGAGCACGCGGAAGCGGAGGTACTCGCGCGAGGGGACGGGCAGGAACGGCCGCCGGCGCCACCATCGCGTGGGCGTCGTCCGCCGCCACTGGCGCACCGCGACCGGCCACAACGTCGGGTGCCGCAGCACCGCCCCGGCGATCCGGATCACGGTGGCCCGCCCATGTTCCGGACCGTAGTTGGCGCGTGCCGCGACCTCGGCGCAGTCGTCGGTCAGGGCGCCCACAAATCTGCCGATCCGATCGCGGCGACCCGTTACGTTCCCCGGCGCGGGCGACGACCATCGGGGTGGAGGGAGCATCGCATGCGCAACGTCAAGGTCGGGTTCGTCATCGGCGCGTTGCTGGTTGCAGCAACGGCGACCGCAGCAACGGCCCAGGCACCGCCGACGCCGGAGGAGGGATCGGCCATCGAGCAGTTCTTGGAGCTCGGCGGTCAGATCGCGCCCAAGGCGCCACCGGCGGAGACCGCCCAGGGCAAGGCCCCGGCCGGCGCCAACCCGTACCTCGCCCTGCTCCCCGATCCGGCCGCCGCAGACTACGCCGGCTGGGCTCGGTTCCTCGAGACGCGAGGTGACCGACGCCAGGCCCAGCGGCGCCCCGGCGCCTCGCCGCTCCTCGTGGACGAGGACGAGCCGATCGGCACCCGCGGCGCCAACGACACGCTCGACACCGCGCAGCCGGTCGAGGGGTTCGGCACCGGGCGGCGCCAGAACCCCCGCCTGCGGTTCATCGGCTCGCTCTCACCCGACCCGATCGCGGTCGAGGCGGTCCCACCGAACGCGGAGGACGACGGTGCGATCCCGCTGGCCGCCGAGACCGGCATCGGCACCACCCGCCAGGGCATCACGACGTCCGGTGTCATCGGGGACGGACCGCACGGCAGCGCCGGGTCGGGGACGGGTGACTTCGACTGGTACGCCGTCGACCTCCTCGCCGGTCAGGTGCTGACCGTCGACGTCGACACCCCGGCGCCGTCCGACCTCGACACGATCGTCGTGCTGTGGGATGCCGACGGCACGCCGATCGCCCTCAACGACGACAACATCGCCGCCGGCGAGTCCGACAGCCTGCTCGTCTTCCGCGCCGAGACGACCGCGCGCTACTACGTCCTCGTGTCGGACTCCTTCGCGTTCCAGCCCGACCCGCAGGACCCTGGCAGTGGGTTCGGCGTCGGGAACGAGGGTCCCTACGACGTCACGATCACGGCCGGTGCCGGCGATGACGACGTGCTGGCCGTCCAGCTGCGCAAGGGCGACGTGCTCGGTGCCACCGTCGCCGGCAACGCCTTCCAGCTCGGCATCTTCGATCCCGCCGGCACGCTCGTGATGGGGTCGGCGCAGGATGCGTCGGGCGCCTACCCGGCGCAGTCGCCGCTGCCGGGTGGCGGCAACGCCACGGCCGACCACGTCGTCGACGAGGACGGCTGGCACTACATCGGCGTGCGCGCCGGGAGCGGTGCCTACGACATCACGGTCGAGGTCTACCGACCCCGGCTGGCCACCGAGGGGCCGGTGCAGACGCTGTTCCTCGACTTCGACGGCGCCCGGCTGAACACCAACATCTTCGGTGGTCCAGGCGTCCGCCAGCTCAGCCCGCTGCGGTCGTTCCTCGCCGGCTGGGGCCTGCGCAACCGCGACCTCGACCCGCTGATCGACCGCATCGTGGCGACCGTGCGCGAGAACGTGTCGCGCGACCTCGTGGCGAGCGGCCTCGCCGGCACCAAGGTCAAGATCCTCAACAGCCGTGACGACGCAGACCCGTTCGGCAAGCCCCACGTCAGCCGCCTGATCATCGGTGGGACGATCGATCAATCAGGCATCCCGACGATCGGCATCGCCCAGTCGATCGATCCCGGCAACTTCGCGACCGAGGAGACCGCGCTCATCCTGCTCGACGTCCTCAGCGCACCGCCAGGGGTGTACGGCGACGAGACCGACGATCCCTCGCTCAACGCCTACCTGACGCCGGCCAGCGACCGGGTCGGGTTCGTCGGGCGGGCCGTCGGCAACATCGCCTCCCACGAGGCCGGGCACTTCTTCGGCGACTGGCACGTCGACCAGTTCAACGACGTCGCCAACCTGATGGACCAGGGTGGCAACCCGGCGCTGATCTTCGGCGTCGGACCAGACCGCGTCGGTGGCACGGGCGACGACGTCGACGTCGACTTCGGCGAGGACGAGCTCAACCCGAACGAAGGCTTCGTCGGCATCGAGGACACGCTCAGCCGGCTGGCGCTGGCGCTCGTGCAACGATCGGCCGCTCCGTCGGCCGCGCTCGGCGACAGCTGAGCGGCCGCCTCTTTCGACCGTCGCATCGCCGGTCAGGGCGGTGCGACGGCGACGGCGGCAACCGCTCGCTGCTCGAGCACGAAGCGACCGCTGGCGACCCGGAACGCCTCCAGCCGGCTGGCGAGACCGATCCGGTAGGCATCCAGCTGCTGGTCGTCGAGGGCCGCGAGGACCGTTCGGGTTCCCATCGATCGCTGCCAGCGCTCGACCTGGTCGACCGACTCGAACTCGAACCGCTCCCCCATCGCGATGGTCTCCACGGCCACCAGCCCCGCCTCGGCGAGGCCGCTGGTCAGCACCGCGACCTCGTTGAAGGCCCGGCCCGGCGACGCCGCACGGGGCGTCGCCCCCACCGCCGCCTCGAGCTCGGACTGGAACGGGAAGCCGGTCGGACCGTCGTAGATCGACAGCGCGACACGGCCGCCCGGGCGCAGCACCCGTCGCACCTCGGCGAGCACGCGATGCGGCTCGGGCGGGAAGAAGATCATGAACCCGCCCGTGACGGCATCGAACGACGCGTCAGGCAGGTCCAGCTGGGCGGCGTCACCGACGCGCACCGCGGCGTTCGTCACCTCGCGCCCGGTGAGCTCGGCGCCGAGACGGCTCACCATGGCCGGCGCCACGTCGATGCCGAGCACCGACCCGCGCCCACCGACCGCGTCGAGCGCCGGCAGCAGCACCGCCCCGCGCCCGCACGCGAGGTCCAACACGTCCGCTCCCTCGCGCAGGTCAGCGGCCGCCACGAGGCGCACCCCGAACCGGCCGAAGTAGTCGACGACCGAGTCGTAGACGTCGGCGATCTCGTCGAAGCGCGCGGCGACCGCGGCGGTCACCTCACCCCGACCATCTGCTGACATGACAGGCGACCGCACACCACCACGCGTCAGGCGGGCTTGGGCTCCTTGGGGAGGCCGAGGACCATCTCGCCGAGGATGTTGCGCTGGACCTGGCTGGAGCCGGCGTAGATCGTCGCCGCCCGGGTGTTCAGGAACACGTCGACCCACGAGTTGGAGGAGTTCGGCGCGCCGGCGTCGTCGGTGCCGAACGCGCCGTGCGGCTTGCGTCCAGTCGGCGCCAACGCGTCGGCCCCGATGATGTCGAGCGCCAGCTCCGTCGCCACCTGGTGGTACTCGCTCCAGTACAGCTTGGTGATGGCGGCGTCCGGGCCGGGCTGGTGGCCGGCGAGGAACTGGGTCAGGACGCGCATCCCGAGGAAGCGCATGATCGCCACCTTGCTGTAGCACCACGCCAGGCGTTGGCGGATGATCGGGTCCTCGGTCAGGCCGCGCTCCTTGGCGAGCAGGAAGAGGCGGTCGAGCTCGGCCTGGTAGTGGATCGGGTTGGTCGCCGCCGCCGCGCCGCGCTCGTACCCGAGCAGGCTCATCGCCACCGCCCAGCCGTTGTTGACGCCACCCACGACCTCGTGGCGGGGGCACGTGGCGTCGGTGTAGAAGACCTCGTTGAACTCGCTCTCGCCGGAGATCATCTTGATCGGGCGGACCTCGATGCCGGGCTGGCGCATGTCGACGAGCAGGAACGAGATGCCCTTGTGCTTGGGCGCCTCCGGATCGGTGCGGGCGAGCGTGAAGATGTGGTCGGCGAGGTGCCCGGCCGACGTCCAGATCTTCTGGCCGTTGAGGATCCACTGGTCACCGTCGAGCTGCGCCTTGAGGGCCAGGCTGCCGAGGTCGGACCCGGCGTTGGGCTCGGAGTAGCCCTGGCACCACGTGTCCTCGCCGGACAGGATCCGCGGCAGGTAGTGCTGCTTCTGCTCCTCGGTGCCCCACACGAGCAGCGTGTTGCCGAGCATCCCCATGCCGAAGCCGTCGTTCGGGCCACCCATCGGCACGCCGGCCTTGGCGAACTCCTCGGCCAGGATCACCTGCTCGAGCGCCGACAAGCCCGCCGCCGCCGTACTTCACCGGCCAGCCCGGGGCGAGGTACCCCGCTTCGTAGAGCGTCGTGCGCCACTGCGCGACGAAGTCGCCGACCTCGTCGGACGGGAGCTGCCCGATGCCCCGCCAGTCGGTCGGCAGCTTCTCGGCGAGGAACGCCTGGACCTTGTCGCGGTATGCCTCGGCCTCGGGGCCGTACGTGGGGTTCACGGCATCCGATCGTACTGAAGGGCGCCAGGGCCCCCGAGCGCCCTGGTTCCCTACGCCGCCACCGTCGTGTTCCAACGGGCCAGAGCGGCGGCGCCGACCAGCGGTGCCTCGCGCCCGAGCGTCGTGAACTCCATCCGTACGCGGTGCTCGCTGCGGTCGGGGCCGGCCCGCACGTGGGCCAGGCGGCTGCGCTGGTCGAGCTCGCGACGCGCCGCGTCGAGGAACACCTGGCCGAACGCGGCCGGCACGGCGCCCGTGAGCACGACGAGGCTGAGGTCGAACACGGCGACGGCCGAGGCCACGGCGCGCCCGACCATCATCCCGGTGCGCTCGATCACCGACGCCGGCGCCCGCCGCAGCGGCCGGTTGGTCTCCTCCTCGATCGCCGACATCGAGGCGTAGGCGGTCAGGCAGCCGGTGCCGCCGCAGATGCATGGCAGCCCATCTGGTTCGACCACGACGTGGCCGAGCTGCCCGGCGTTGCCCAGCCGGCCGTGGAGCAACCGGCCGTTGCAGATCACGCCGGCCTCGACGGCGTCCGACAGCAGCAGCGCCATGACGTCGTCGACCTCGCGACCCGCGCCCTTCCAGCACTCGGCGAGGACGCGCCCCTGGGCCGTCGGTCCGAGGACGGTCGGCAGCCCGGTCAGCTCACCCACACGCTCGCGGAGCTCGTACGACTGCCACACCGGCAGGTGCAGCGGCGACACCGTGCCCTTGACCGCGTCGATGGGTCCCTCGCAGCTGACGCCGCAACGCTCCAGGGCATCGGCCTCGTCGGGTCGGGCGGCGACGACGCGGCGGACGAGGCGGTGCAACGCCGGCCAGACGTCGCGCGGCGGCGTGGCCACTCGATCGCGCACGACCACCTCGCCGGACGCGTCGACCACGCCGGCAGCCAGCCGGTCGGTGCCGACGTCGATCGCCAGGTAGGACGCCACCGTGCGACCGTAACGCCACCGCAATAGCGAATCCGCACTTGCGCGATCAACGTCTACGCTGCCCCGGGTGACGGTGCTTCCGAGTCGCCAAGCGGGCAGCGAACTCCCGACCACCGACGGTGCCAGTTCCCGGTTCTCCGCGCTCTTCGACGCGGTGACGTCCAACATGGCCCAGGTCGTCCACGGGAAGATGGAACCGATCGAGATGGCATTGATCTGCCTGCTCGCCGAGGGTCACCTCCTCATCGAGGACGTGCCGGGCGTGGGCAAGACGAGCCTCGCCAAGTCCCTCGCCGCGTCCATCGACTGCAGCTGGAAGCGGGTGCAGTTCACGCCCGACCTGCTGCCCGCCGACCTCGTCGGCGTCAGCATCTACGAGCGGTCGACGGAGCGCTTCCGGTTCCAGCAGGGCCCGCTGTTCGCCAACATCGTGCTCGCCGACGAGATCAACCGGGCGTCTCCGAAGACGCAGTCCGCGCTCCTCGAGGCGATGGAGGAGCGGCAGATCACCGTCGACGGCGAGACTCGCCTCCTGCCCCCGCCGTTCATGGTGATCGCCACCCAGAACCCGGTCGATCAGGAGGGCACGTACCGCCTTCCCGAGAGCCAGCTCGACCGCTTCCTGCTGCGCATCGAGCTCGGCTACCCCGGTCGGGCGGCCGAGATGTCGATCCTCGACGGACGCGGCGCCATCGACTCACTGCCCAAGCTGAGCCCGGTCGTCTCGGCCAGCGAGGTGATGTCGATGATCGAGGGCGTGCGATCGGTGTTCCTCGCCGACGCCCTCAAGTCGTACCTCGTGGACATCGCCGAGACCAGCCGTCGCCACCCGGCGATCGAGCTCGGCCTCTCGCCGCGGGCGACGCTGCAGCTGGCGTCGGCCGCTCGCGCCCACGCCGCAGCTCGCGGCCGGCGCTACGCCACCCCCGACGACGTCAAGGCGATGGCCGCCCCGGCGCTCAGCCACCGGCTCCTGCTGCGCACCGATCGAGGCGCCCGCCTCGATCCGAAGGACGCCATCGGCGAGATCCTCGCCGACGTCCCCGTGCCGACCGCCCGCTGAGGTCGTCGCCGTGCGCGCCCGCCCGACCCGCCAGGGCATCATGCTGCTGGCCGCCGGCGTCCTGGCGATCGTCATCGGGCGCGTCTTCGGCATCCTCGAGCTCTACCTGATCGGCGCCGCCCTCCTGCTCTCCACGATCGTTGCGGTCGCGATCGTCAACGTTCGCCGACCGCAGATCCAGGTCGAGCGCTGGATCCGCCCGTCGGTGCTGACGGCCGGCGACGTCGGCCGGGTCGAGGTGCTCGTCGAGTCGGTCGGGCGCTCCACGTCGCCGCCCTTCGAACTGGTCGAGCCGGTCGGCCCGAGCCGCACGGCGCGCATGGCCGTGGCGCCGCTCGACGCCAACACCGATGTCAGCGCCGGCTACCGGATCCCGACCGAGCGGCGCGGTGTGCTGACGATCGGCCCCCTGGTCGCCGTCCGCCAGGACGTCCTCGGGCTCGCCCGATCGATGACCGAGGTCGCCGGCATCGAGGAGGTGCTCGTCTCGCCACGCGCCCACTCGCTCGACATGCCACTGCTCGGCCAGGGCATCCTCGGCCGTCACCTGCTGGCGCTGGCCCAGCGCCTCGGACCCGGCGACTTCCACAGCCTGCGCGAGTACGTCGACGGCGACGAGCCGCGCACCATCCACTGGCGGGCGTCGGCGCGCTCGGAGACGCTGAAGGTCCGCCAGCACAGCGTGGAGGGCCTGCAGCGCTGCGTCGTGCTGCTCGACCAACGGGTGCCCGACGGTCCGCAGGCGGAGGACGCGTTCGAGCGGGCGGTCACCGTCGCCGCCAGCGTGGTCCACAGCGCCGACCGGGCCGGGCTGACGACGCGGTTCGTGACCACCGACGGGGCTGATCTGCGCGGGCCGGACGTCGCCGCCCAAACGCTGCACCTGTTGGCGCGCATCGAGATCAGCGCCGGACCGACGGTCCCCATGGACCGCGATCCCAGCGAGGGCCTCGGCCTGGTCGTGTCGATCGGCAGCGATCCGTGGGTGACGTCGTGGGCGGCGCTCGACCGCACCGCCGACCCGGCCCTGACGCCGATCGGCGTGTTCACCGCCGACGTCCGCCATCGCATCCCGCTGCTCGCCGTCGACGCCCGGTCGGAGAGCGCGTTCCTGCGTTCGTGGGCCGCGCTGGCCGGCTCCACGCGTGCCGCCGGAGCGCGACGAGATCCGCGGGCGCCGGACCCGATCCTGTCGGAGGTGGCCCCGTGACGGCGACCGCCCGCCTCCGCAACGAGAGCGGCCCGGACGGTCGGGCCGAGCCGCACGACCACCGCGACGGACTCGACGTCCTCGCCACCATCACCCTCGCCGCCTACTCGTTCATCGCCGCCCTCGGGTTCGCTCGCGTCTTCACCGACTGGCAGTTCGTCCCCGACATCATCGTGATCGTGCTCGTCGGCCACGGCACGTCGCTGCTGCTGCGCCGGCTCCGCGTCAACGCCCTGCTGTCGATCGCCATCACGGCGGCGGCCCTGGTGTGGGCGGTGGCGTGGGTCGCCTACCCCGACACGTTCGCGGCCATCTTCCCCACCCGCGAGACGTGGGACGTCGCGTGGGCCGACCTCGGCCTCGTCCGCGACCAGTTCCAGCACACGGTCGCCCCGGTCGAGTACGTCGGGGGCTGGACGCTGCTGGCGGCCGTCGGCACGGCCTTCGCGGTGTTCACCGCCGACACGTTCGCCTTCCACGCGAGGGCGCGCGGCGAGGCCCTCGTCCCCGGCGGCGTGCTGTTCGTGTTCGTCGCCGCGCTCGGAGCGGATCAGCACCGGGTGGCGCTGACGATCGCGCTGATCGCCGCCGGCTTTCTGGCCGCCGCGATGCTGCGGACCCGGTTCGCCCAGCCGCCGCGGACGTCGCTCGGGCGACCCCGCCACCCGGTCGCCCTCATGCTGCCGGCCGCCATCGTCGGCGGGACCGCGGTCGTCCTCGGCACGTGGATCATCGGCCCGCGGCTGCCGGGCGCCGAGGCCGACCCGCTGTTCGACACCCACAACGACGCCGGTGGCGTGACCGAGGTGCTGAGCCCGCTGGTCGACATCCGCAGCCGGCTCGTCAACCGCGCCGACACGCTCCTGTTCACGGTGACCGCCACCGAGCCGAAGTACTGGCGCGTCAGTGGGCTCCCGGAGTTCGACGGCAACACGTGGGGCCTGCCGCCGCGCGATCTGGAGAACGTCGACGGCGAGCTCTCGAAGCCGGCACCCGGCTCGACCGAGGTCCGCCAGGAGATCACCATCGCCGCGCTGCGCGGCAACCTCGTGCCGGGCGCCGCCGAGCCGGTGCAGGCGGACGGGTCGGGGCTGCGCTGGAACCCCGAGACGTCGACGCTGCTGCGCGTCGATCGGGACCTCGAGACCGGCGACAAGATCACCCTCGTCTCAGCCGCGCCGAGCTTCAGCCCCGACGTCCTGCGCGCCACGCCGTCGAGCGCACCCCCCGATCCCATCTACCTCGAGCTCCCGGGCGACTTCCCGCAGTCGGTCACCGCCTCCGCCCTCACCGTCACCGCCGGCCAGCCGACGATCTACGACAAGATGCTCGCCCTGCAGAACTGGTTCCGGTCCGAGTTCCAGTACAGCCTCAACGTGCCGCAGGGCCACAGCAACAGCGCCATCGAGGCGTTCCTGCGCCAACGCATCGGGTACTGCGAGCAGTTCGCCGGGACGTTCGCGGCGATGGCCCGCTCGCTGGGGATCCCGGCGCGCGTCGCCGTCGGCTACACGTGGGGACTCGAGCAGCCCGACGGCAGTCGGCAGGTGCTCGGCAAGAACTCGCACGCCTGGCCCGAGATCTGGTTCGACGGCCTCGGGTGGGTGCCGTTCGAACCGACGCCCGGCCGCGGCGAGCCCGGCGCCGAGACCTACACGAACGTCGCCGCGGCCCAGGACGAGTCGGCCCCCGGCCCGGCCACCGGCGATGGCGCTGACGCCGCCGCCATCCCCGACGCGCCGCCACCGGTGGCCCCGACCATCCCGCTCGACCAGATCCCGCAGCCGGACCAGAACGTCGCACCCACCGGCCTCGACCCGTCGGGGTTCTCGACGACGGTGCCCGACTCCGGGGTCAACTGGATCGCCGTCGCCATCGTGTTCGGCGTGCTCATCGTGCTCCTCCTGGCGCCGGCCGTCGTGCGCAAGTGGCGGCGGGCCCACCCGCCGGCTGATCCGGCCCGCCAGATGACCACCCTGTGGTGGCGAGCGCTCGGGGCGGTGGAGGCGACGGGCTGCCGGGTCGATCCGACGTTGACCCCGCTCGAGCAGGCACGCGCCGTCTCGCCGCGCCTGCCGGTGGCGGCGCGCCCGTTGAAGTCGCTGGCCGAGGCGGCCACCGCTGCGACGTACGCCACCGACGAGGAGGTCCGCCACCTGGGCGACGCCCAGGCTGCGGGCGAGCCCGGCCCGCGGCGGTGGTGCCGGCAGGTCGAGCGCATCGCCGCCGACTCGATGACGACGGGCGGGAAGCTCAGGCGCTACTTCACGGTCTGGGCCTAGCCTCCGGGCGTGTACCGCCCCCCGGCCAACCGCGTGGACGACCTCGCCGTCGCCGTGCGCATCGTCCGAGACCATGGCTTCGGCCACCTCGTCGTCGCCGGTCCTGACGGCCTCGACGCGGTACCGGTGCCGGTGATCGTCGACGTGCCCGACGGTGGCGGCGGCGCCGATGGTGCTGGGCTGCGGGTGCGCGCCCACGTCGCTCGGGCCAACCCGATCTGGCGGGCCGCCCCGTGTCCCGCCTTGCTGATCGTCAGCCCGGACGACGCCTACGTCTCACCGGGCTTCTACCCGTCGAAGCGCGCCGACCCGAAGGTCGTGCCGACGTGGAACTACGAGCTGGTGCACGTCCACGGCACCCTGCAGGCGCGACCGGACCCGGCGTGGCTGGAGGCGCTGGTGCGGGAGCTGACCGAGCGCAACGAGGCGACGATGGCCGAGCCGTGGGCGGTCGATGACGCCCCGGCCGACTACATCCAACGGATGCTGCGGGCGATCGTCGGGATCGAGCTCGAGGTGACCCGCGTCGAGGCCAAGCGCAAGCTGAGCCAGAACCGCAGTGCCGAGGACGTCGCCGGCGTGGTCGCCGCGCTCGCCGCCGGCGACGACCGTGCCGTCGCCGTGGCCCGCGCCATGGCCGACATCACCGGCGCCGACGCGACCTGAGGCCGGGCAGATCCGCGAACTTTCCGCGCTGGCGCCCACATACGGGGCGCGAGCGCGGAAAGTTCGCAGGAAACGCGAGTTCGCGCACCTCGCGCCGGGGGGCGGCGCAAGGTGCGCGAACGCAGGGGTGGGGTTGGCGCGGCGGCGGGATCAGGCGCTGAAGGGGCGCGGCGCGGCCGGCATCTCGCGGCGAGCCGAGCGATGCATGCGCGGGCGCTGGCGGCCGGTCTGCAGACGGTCGTGACGACCGCCGCGCTCGGCGAGGGCGAGCATCATGCCGACGGTGCTGAGGCCGCGGATCGAGCGGCTGAGCGCCGAGACGTGGCCGTTGGCGAAGCGCACGGCGTCGCCCTCCAGCCCGAGCTCCTCGAGGATGCCGGTCCAGAAGTCGTCGAACCGGAACACCTCCCACGTCGTCGCCGCGACGCGGCGCGGGATGCGGTAGCTGTTCGGGACGAAGGCGTCCCAGAGCTCGTCGGGATCGTCGTGGACCACCGGCACCTTGGCGACCTGCGCCATGGCGACCGCGGTGTCGTACCCGGCGCGGATCGTCCGCTCGATCGCCGACTGCAGGACCTCGGCCTCGACCGAGCCCACGTCGACCCGTCCGAACAGCACGCCACCGAGGCGTGGGAACCGGACGCCGGAGACCCGGCCGAGCCCGACGATGTCGTCGGACGCCACGTCGGCCTCGGCGGCCGCGAAGCGGGCGATGCACGCCTCGATCGCTCGGGTGTGGGCACCGGCATCACCGGCGGTGAAGGGGTCGGTCGAGACGAGCTCGATCCCGCGGCCGATGTCGGCGGTCAGGTCGATCGCCGTCAGCGTCAGGTGGTGGGTGTCGTGGACGTCGCCGTCCTCGGTGAATTCGGCATCGATCACGTCAAGTTCCAGCAGATCTCGGGGGTAGGGGGCGGTCGAGCTCATCTCGTGTCCTCTTCGGGCGGTAGGGGTCACGATGTGTGACTGAGGATGAGTGTGGATGAGCAAGCGGGCCCGCAGTACCGGGAAACCCCGTGTTGTCCCCCGCTCGAACCCCGTGATCCCCGTGCGGGTGACCGACCCGTGTGACCTGGGGCTCAGCAATCCGTCGGGCGGCCGGCGCCGAACGAACCCGGGCGTCGTGCGCCCGGGCGCTTACTCGACGTTCTCGTTGTTGTTCGACTGGCCGCGGCGACCGCCGCCGAGCCACGCGCTGATCGGCAACGTGCCGAGCCGCTCGCGGGCCAGCAACCGCACCTCGCGCTCGAGGGCCACCGCGATGGCGAGCACGACGAGGAAGACGGCGAACGACAGCCAGTAGCTGACCGACAAGCCGAGGATCGTCACGACGATCGACCCGAGCAGGCCGAGCACCAGGAGCACGAGGCGGGTCCGAGACACCCGGTAGCCGCGGCGTCGCGAACGTCGGGTCCTGCTCGAGCTGCTGCTCGATCTGGCGCAGGATGCGCTGCTCGTGCTCAGAAAGCGGCATCGGTCCACATCATCACAGGTTTCGGGCCATTCCTCAACGCGCGGGTGGATCCGTCGCCGTCCCGTCATGGTCGGGTCCCCATTGCTGGGCCCCGGGACGCACCACGCGCACCCGCCGCCGACCGTCGGCGCCGGCCGCGACGCTGCTGGCCGGACCGATGGCGGCGGCTCCGAAACGCTCCCGGACGCCGTCGATCGCCCGACTGGCGTCGTGCCAACGCGCCGCCTGCGCGGCGCGGTCCACCCCCATCGCCTGGCCCGGCTCCGCGCCGGCGCCCGACGTCAGCTCGTCGAACCGCAGCTGCTCGGCGGGCGCCGCGAACCTGGAGGCCGACACACCGAGCAGGCGGACACCGGCGGCGAGGTCGACGTGGTCGAGCAACGGCTCGACGGCGCGCCGGATGGCGTCCGCGGTGTCGATGGCGCCGGCCAGCGTCGTTGCCCGGGTGATCGTCACGAACCCGCCGTCGCGGACCTTCAACGTCAGCGTGCGTGCCCCGACCCCGTGGGCCCGCAGCCGACTGGCCACCGCGTCGGCCAGCCGGGTGATCTCGCGGCGCACGTCGTCGAGGTCGTGGAGGTCGTGGGCGAAGGTCTCCTCGTGGCCGATCGAGCGGACCTCGCGCTCCGGCTCGACGGCGCGCTCGTCGCGGCCGTTGGCGAGGTCGACGAGGTGCTGGCCATGGGCCCGTCCGAGGGCGCCGACGACCGCCTGCGGATCGAGGGCGGCGAGGTCACCGACCGTGTCGACGCCCATCCGCTGCAGCCGCGCCAGCGTCGCCGGCCCGACGCCCCACAGTCGACGCACCGGCAGCGCGTGGAGGTAGGCGAGCTCTTCGCCGGGCAGGACCTCGAACACGCCGCGCCCCGGGCGGATGCCATCGGGCGTCGCCCGTGGCTTGGCATCGACCGACGCCAGCTTGGCGATGAACTTGTTGGTGGCGACGCCGACCGAGCAGGTCAGGTCGAGGTCGTCGCTGATCGCGGCGCGCAGGCGCGCGGCGATCGTGACCCCGTCGCCGAGCAGCGCCCGGGCCCCGGTGACGTCGAGGAACGCCTCGTCGAGGGCGAGCGGCTCGACCAGCGGGGTGACGGCGTGGAAGTGGGCGTGGACCTGCGCGCTGACCGCGGCGTACGTGGCGTGGTCGCCGGGCAGGAAGACCGCCGCCGGACACAGCCGGCGCGCCGTGGCGCTCGGCATCGCCGAGTGCACCCCGTAGCGACGCGCCTCGTACGACGCCGCCGCCACCACGCCGCGCCGCCCGGTGCCACCCACGACCACCGGCAGCCCGCGCAGCTCCGGCCGCCGCCGCAGCTCGACGGACACGAAGAACGCGTCCATGTCGACATGGAGGATCGTGCGGTTCATGCCGCGCCTAGCCGGAGCGTCTGCGGCGGGTCTTGCGGCCGCGGCGGTCGGCGATCCAGAGGCGCAGGACGAGGCCCATCGCTTCGCCGACGATGCCCTGGGACAGCTTCGACTGGCCGGCCCGGCGGTCGCGGAACTCGATCGGGAACTCGACGATGCGACCACCGGCGCGCACCAGGCGATGGGTCATCTCGATCTGGAAGCCGTAGCCCTCGGCGACGACGTCCTCGAAGTCCATCGCCTCGAGCGACTCCGACCGGTACGCCCGGTAGCCGGCCGTGGCGTCGTTGACCGCCAGGCCGAGCAGTCCGGCGGCGTAGCGGTTGCCCCAGCGCGAGAGCCAGCGGCGCCGCCATGGCCAGTTCTCGGTGCGTCCGCCCGGGACGTACCGGCTGCCGATCGCCAGGTCGGCGCCGTGCTCGACGTTGGCCAGCAGGGCGGGCAGGTCGGCCGGGTCGTGGGACAGGTCGGCGTCGATCTGGACGCAGACGTCGGCCCCGCCGTCGATCGCCCGGCGGAACCCGTCGCGGTAGGCCGACCCGAGCCCACGGCGGTCGTGGCGGACCACCACCTCGACGTCGCCGTGCTCGACGGCGAGGGCGCGGGCGACATCCGCCGTGCCGTCCGGGCTGTCGTCGTCGATGATCAGCACGCGGATGCCGGGCACCGCCTTGCGGAGCATGGCGAGGAGCTCGGCGAGGTTCTCGGCCTCGTCGTACGTCGGCACCACGGCCACGACCTGCACGCCGCGGCAGGATACGACCGTCCCGGCGCCAACCGGGGGACGCCCTGCGTACGGCCCCTAGCCTCGGGCCCGTGGATCGTCCCGCCGAACAGCCGATGTCGGCGCTCCCGTCCCCCCTCGCCCGGGCGGCCGCGTTCGTCGCCATCCTCGTCGCCGGGCTGGCCGGTGCGCTGATCGGCTACAGCCTCGTCAAGCTGCAGTGCGACGGCGACTGCGCCGTGCCCGAGGGGTTGGGGATCCTCATCGGCTCCGTCGCCACGGCAGCCGGGATGAGCATCGTGGCCGTCCTCGTGCTGCGGGCCGTCGGCGAGTGGCGCGAGATCCAAGACCGCACGACCTCGTGAGCGCTGACGCTGGGAAGCTCGTCGCCATGGCCACCGAGCTGGCGGTGCGGGCCGGCGATGCCGCCCTCGCCGGGCGCCGGGGCGCGGTCGTCGACCCGGGCACCAAGTCGACGTTGACCGACCTCGTCACCGTCTTCGACAAGGCCGCCGAGACGACGATCGTCGAGGGCCTCGCCGCGGCCCGGCCCCTCGACGCCATCGTCGGCGAGGAGGGCACCGACCGCCCGGGCACCAGCGGCGTCTCGTGGTACGTCGACCCGATCGACGGCACCACCAACTTCGTCTACGGCCTGCCCCTGTGGTCGACCTCGATCGCCGCCGCCGACGCCGACGGGATGCTCGTCGGGGTGGTCTACGCCCCGGCCATCGGCGAGCTGTTCGCGGCGACCCGTGGCGGCGGGGCGACCCTCGGCGGTGGGCCGATCCGCTGCAGCGATCGCGACGAGCTGGCGCTGGCGTTGGTCGCCACCGGCTTCGCCTACGCCGCCACCCGGCGCCGCGAGCAAGCGGTGATCGTCACCGAGCTGATCGACGCCGTGCGCGACATCCGGCGCCTCGGTTCGGCGGCCCTCGACCTCTGCTACGTCGCCAGCGGCCGCTATGACGCGTACTTCGAGACCGGCCTCAACAGTTGGGACGCCGCCGCCGGCGAGCTCATCGCACGCGAGGCGGGATGCCGCACTGGCGACCACCACGGGGGTCCGCCGCAGCCCGGCGAGCTGCTCGTGGCGACCCCGGCGATCTTCGGCGAGCTGCAGGCTCGGCTCTCGGCGGCCAGCCGCTGACTGCCGCGCCCACCGATGCGGCGGGTTCGCCTCGGCGATCAGGCATCATGGGTGGCGTGGGAACCCGAATCCTGGCCGTTGAGGACGACGAGCGCATCCGCGAGGCCGTCAAGCTGGCCCTCGAGGATGAGGGCTGGACCGTCGAAGGGGCCGGATCGGGCGAGGAGGCCGTCGACCTGTTCGGCCAGCACGTGCCCGACGTGGTGCTGATCGACATCATGCTGCCGGGGATCGACGGCTTCGAGCTGTGTCGCACGCTGCGGCGCACCAGCGATGTGCCGATCGTGATGGTCACCGCCCGCAACGACACCCACGACGTCGTCGCCGGCCTCGAGGCCGGGGCCGACGACTACCTGACGAAGCCGTTCGCGCCGAAGGAGCTCTCGGCCCGCATCCGCGCCCTGCTGCGCCGGGTCCGGCCGGCGGCGCCCGGTCACGAGCGCCTCGTCTTCGGCGACCTCGAGCTGATCCCCGAGGAGGGCAAGGTGCTGCGCGGCGGCACCGAGGTCCACCTCACGAAGACCGAGTTCCGCCTCCTGTGCGAGCTGGCCGAGAACCGCGGCAAGGTGTTCAGCCGCGAGGAGCTGCTCGACAAGGTGTGGGGCTACGACTACTTCGGCGACGGTCGGCTGGTCGACGTCCACATCCGCCGCCTGCGCACCAAGGTCGAGACCGACGCCGCGGCGCCGCGCCACGTCGTGACGGTGCGCGGGCTCGGCTACCGGCTGGAGTGACGCCGGCCGTGGGCGCTCCCGATGACTGAGATCGTCGACGCCGCGACGCGCCCGCCGGAGGAGACGCCCGACGGCGCCGAGGCGACCGCCGGGCTCGATCCGACGACCCCGATCCCGCGCGGCTCCATGCCGCGACGCTCGGGCACGGTGCGCCGGTTCCTCCGGCGCAACGGCGGGGTCGGCCTGCGCCGGCGGATCCTCCTCACGTTCACGCTCGGATCGCTGACGCTGTCAGCGTTCCTCGCCGTCACCACCTACGGGCTGGTGCGTTCCAACCTCATCGACCAGCGCTACGCCGCCAACCGCCAGGCGGCCTACGCCGACGCCAACACCGTGCTGCGGGTGCTGTCGTCGGGCCCGCCGACCCTGGAGGGCGCCAGCGAGCAGCTGCGCATCCAGGGCGTGCAGCGGCCGGTGATCTACTACCGCAACTCGTGGTCGGCGGGCATCAGCCGCTTCGGCTACCAGGAGCTGCCCGCCGAGCTGGTCGCCAAGGTGCTCGAGCAGGACACCCCGGCGCGCATGATCACCAAGGTCGGCGGCGACACCGTGATGGTGTTCGGGATCCCGCTGGCCGGTGTCGGGGCGTACTTCGAGTTCTTCGATCTCGGCGACGCCGACCAGACGCTGTCGAGCGTGGCCCTGTCGCTGTTCCTCGCCGGCGTGATCACGACGCTGCTCGGCGTGCTCCTCGGCGTCTTCGCGGCGCGGCGCGCCGTGCGGCCGGTCGCCGAGGCGGCGCAGGCCGCGAAGTCGATCGCCGGCGGCCACCTGGGCACCCGTCTGCCTCCCAGCAAGGACCCCGACCTCGGCGTGCTGGCCGGCTCCTTCAACGACATGGCCTCGGCGCTGCAGCTGCGCATCGAGCGCGACGCTCGTTTCGCGTCGGACGTGAGCCACGAGCTGCGCTCGCCGCTGATGACGTTGTCGGCGTCGGTCGAGGTGATGGAGGCGCGGCGCAACGAGATGCCCGAGCGGGCCCAGGCTGCGCTCGACCTGCTGTCCAGCGACGTCAGCCGGTTCCAAGGGCTCGTCGAGGACCTCCTCGAGATCAGCCGCTTCGACGCCGGCGCCATCCGCCTCCACCTCGAGGACCTCCAGGTGTCCGAGTTCGTCCGCAACGCCGTCGCCGTCAGCTCGGCACCCCACTCGGCGGTCACGGTCAGCGAGCGGGCCGAGAGCGCCGTGATCCGCGGCGACCGCCGGCGGCTGGCCCGCGTGCTGGCGAACCTCATCGACAACGCCAACGCCTACGGCGGCGGCGAACCAGAGGTCACGATCACCGACGCCAACCTGCCGGACGAACCGCTCAGCCACGTGCAGGTGGCGGTGGAGGACCACGGGCCGGGCGTCCCGGTCGAGGAGCGGGCCCTGATCTTCGAGCGCTTCGCGCGCGGCGCGACGGCCGGGCGACGCAGCGGCAGCGAGGGCGCCGGCCTCGGGCTCGCCCTCGTCGACGAGCACGTGCGCATCCACGGCGGTCGGGTGTGGGTCGAGGACCGCCTCGACGGCACCCCGGGTGCCCGCTTCGTCATCGAGCTGCCGGCCAGCGAACCGCCAGCGGACATCGACGACGTCGGCGGCGCCGAGGACCTGGCGTGAGCCGGCGGTTGCCGGGTCCTCGCCGCGCTCGCCCTCGCCGCCGTCACCACCGTCGCCGCGGCGTGCTCGATCCAGCCCGACACCTCGCCGCGCGACATCCCCAACGCCGATCGCGCCCTGTCGGATCCGCTCGTGCCGGCCGAGGGAGGCGAGACGGCCGGCTCGACGCGCGTCTACCTCGTGAAGGAGTCCGACGACGGCACGCCGCAGCTGCGGGCGGTGCTGCGCAGCGTCGACCCGACGCCGACCGGCGTGATGCAGGAGCTCTTCAAGGGCCCGAACAGCCGGGAGGAGGACGAGGGCATCACGACCGCCGTGCCGCGTGGCCTCGTGCTGCGCTCGGCCCGCTCCGGCGCCGGTGTGCTGACCGTCGACGTCAGCTCCGAGCTGCTCGACGAGCCGGCCCCGAAGCTGCAGCTGGCGATCGCCCAGATCGTGTTCACCGGCAGTGAGCTGGAGGGCGTCCGCAAGGTGCGGGTGACCGTCATGGGCACGATCCGCCCGTGGCCCGACGGCCAGGGGGAGCTGCGCACGTCGGCGCTGACCGTCTACGACTACCCGGGCCTCGTGGAGTCGACCCAGCCGTCGTTCCCCCCGATCCCCAGTCCGCAGCCGGCCGCCTGACCGGCGGTATCACGACCCCATCGGTGGGGTCCCGTTGGTAGGGACGGACCGAGGGAGGCGTTGGATGAGGATGAACGAGACGGGCCCGACGGTGACATCGCTGGCCGGCTGGAACCGCACGCGGGCGCACGGCGCCGACCGTCGGCACCGCCCGCGCCGGCGCCGCCTGATCGGCGTGCCGGCCGCCGGCAGCGAGGACTTCCGGCTGTGGACGGAGTGGATCGGGAGCTGCCTGGCGACCGCCGGCACGGCCAGCGTCGATGCCCACCTCGTCGACTTCGCCTCGACGGCGCTCGAGCTCGGCGTCGAGCCGACCCACGCCCGCGTCGTCGGCGACCCGACATCCTCCGAGCTGGCCCGCGCCCGGGCGTTCTTCAAGGTGGCGATGCGCTTCGACGACGAGCAGCCGGAACCGCCCGCCGCCTGAGCACGAGGGAGCGGCCCGGTCAGGCGAAGAAGACCTGGGCGACGTCGAACAGCGCCGGGTCCACCGGCTTCGAGCGGCCGACGGCCATCGTCAGTGGCGCCGGCACGATCTCGCTCCCCCGCGCCACGACCATCTGACCGAAGCCACCATCGTGCACGAGGTTGATGGCGGCGACCCCGAAGCGGGTGCACAGCACGCGGTCGTAGGCCGTCGGCGTCCCGCCCCGCTGGACGTGTCCGAGCATCACGACGCGCGTCTCGAACCCGGTGCGCTCGGCGATCTCGCGAGCGATCACGTCGGAGATGCCGCCGAGCAGGACATGGCCGAAGCGGTCGTAGGTGCGGGGCTCGACCGCCAACGTGCCGGGGATCGGTGAGGCGCCCTCGGCGACGACCACGATCGAGGCGAACCGGTTGCTCTCGTGGCGCCGCGCGAGGCGCCGGCAGATCTCGTCGATGTCGAAGGGCTGCTCGGGGATCACGACCATCGTGGCCCCACCGGCGATGCCGGCATAGGTGGCGATCCACCCGCTGTGGCGGCCCATCACCTCGACGACCATCACCCGGTCGTGGCTCTCGGCCGTCGTGTGCAGCCGGTCGATCGCGTCGGTGGCGATCTGCACCGCGGTGTGGAACCCGAACGTGACGTCGGTGCCCTCGATGTCGTTGTCGATCGTCTTCGGCACGCCGACGATCGGCAGGGCGTGCTCGGAGTGCAGACGGCTGGCGACCGACAGCGACCCGTTGCCGCCGATGACGATGATGGCGTCGAGCCCGAGGGCGGCGATCGTCCCGGCCACCTCGGCGGCACCGCCCTCGGTGTCGAACGGGCTGCCCCGCTTCGTGCCGAGCACGGTGCCGCCCTTCGGCAGGGTGCCGCGCATCGTCTCGATCGTCAGCGGAATCGTCTTGCGGGTGCGCACGCCGTCCCACGCGTCGAGGAACCCCACCAGCTCGTCCCCGTAGGTCCGTTCGCCCTGGCGGACGATCGCCCGGATGACCGCGTTCAGGCCCGGGCAGTCGCCGCCCCCGGTCAGCACCCCGACGCGCACCGGGCGGAGCGTAGGGGTTCGTCTCCGGCGGTGCCATCCTTCCCGTGTGGCTTGGGATTCGACTCGTCCGGTGCCGTGGAAGCGGCTGTTCAAGGAGTGGGCGATCTACGCCGCGATCATGGCGGTGATCCTGCTGGTCGTGTTCCGTGACGGCGGGCGGTTGTTGCCCATCCTCGGCGGCCTGATCGCCAGCGGCCCGATCTACTTCGCCTTCGGGGCGGTGCTGGCGAAGTTCGGCTACCAGCGCAAGACGCTGTCCGAGATGCGCACCCCGCGGGCGTCGTCCGGTGGTTCGTCGAGCGCCGCCGACGAGCCCGGGGTACGGGCCCGGCCGGCGCCGACCAGGCGGACGTCGACCGGCCCGAGCAACCGCCCGCGCTCCAAGCGGCGATGACCTGCGTCGTCGCCATCGACGCCGGCACGACGGGCATCCGCAGCCGGGCGGTCTTCGTCGACGACCGGCCCGACGTGTCCTCGTACCGGGAGTTCGCCCAGCACTTCCCCCGGCCGGGTTGGGTCGAGCACGACCCGATCGAGATCTGGGAGGCCGTGCGGGCGACGTTGCGCGACGTCGTCGACCAGGTCGGGCGCGACGAGGTGGCGGCGATCGGGATCACGAACCAGCGCGAGACGGTCGTCGCGTGGGACCGCTCGACGGGACAGCCCTACGGTCGGGCGATCGTGTGGCAGGACCGCCGGACCGCGGCCCGCTGCGACGAGCTCGCCGCCGCCGGCCACCTCGACCTCGTGCGGTCCCGCACCGGGTTGGTGCTCGACCCGTACTTCAGCGGCACCAAGATGGAGTGGCTGCTCGGGCCGGGCGGCGTTCCCGTCTCCCCCGACCTGGCCCTCGGCACCGTCGATGCCTGGGTGATCTGGAACCTCACGGGCGGTGACGTGCTGGCGACCGACACCACCAACGCCAGCCGCACGATGCTGTTCGACATCACGTCGTTGCGCTGGGACGAGGAGCTCTGCGCGCTGCTCCACGTGCCGATCGACGCCCTGCCCGAGGTCGTGGCCTCCAGCGGGCGCATCGGGATCACGTCGGACCGCTGCGGCGTGCCGGCAGGCATCCCGGTGAGCGGCGTCGCCGGCGATCAGCAGGCCGCCCTCTTCGGCCAGGCGTGCTTCGAGCCCGGGATGGCCAAGAACACCTACGGCACCGGGAGCTTCGTGCTGCTCAACGTCGGCGCGACCTGTCCGCCGCCGGTCGACGGCCTGCTGACGACGGTCGCCTGGACGCTCGCCGACGGCACGGTGGCCTACGCCCTCGAGGGCTCGATCTTCTCGACCGGCTCGGCGATCCAATGGCTGCGCGACGGGCTGCAGGTGATCGGCGAGGCGGCGGAGATCGGACCGCTGGCGGCCAGCGTCGACGACAGCGGCGGCGTGTTCGTCGTGCCGGCGTTCACCGGGCTGGGATCACCATGGTGGGATCCCTACGCACGCGGGACGGTGATCGGCATCACGCGCGGCACGACCCGAGCCCACCTCGCCCGGGCCGTGGTCGAGTCGATGGCGTTCCAGACCCGAGATGCCGTCGAGGCGATGGTGCAGGCCAGCGGGCAACCGTTGCACGAGCTGCGGGTCGACGGTGGTGCGTCGGTGATGGACGGCCTGCTGCAGTTCCAGGCCGATCAGCTCGGGGCCACCGTGCAGCGGCCGCGCGAGCCAGAGACGACAGCCATCGGCGCGGCGTTCCTGGCTGCCCTGGCCGAAGGCGTGCTCCCCGACCTCGCAGCGGTCGCCGCGAGCTGGCAGCTCGCAGCCAGCTTCGAGCCGAACCCCGACCGCGCGATCGCCGACGGTGCCCACGCCACGTGGCTGCGGGCCGTCGAACGATCGCGGGCCTGGGAGTCATAGCGGCTCCGACATCTCCTCAGGCGGCGGCCGCGAAGGCGTCGCGCTCGCCGGCCATCTCGCCGTCGCGCTTGCTGGCGAACGGGCGCAGCAGCATCTGCTCCGCCGTCCCCAGCAGGATCACCAGATCGAGCGCCGGCGACCAGTTCTCCACGTAGTGGAGGTCGAGGCGCTGGTAGGCGTCGAACTCGGGGTTGTCCCGGGCCTCGACCTGCCAGAGCCCGGTGATGCCGGGACGCACGTGGTGGCGGGCGTGCAGCGCCTGCGGGAAGGCCTCGACCTCCTTGCGCAGCGCCGGGCGGGGCCCGACGAGGCTCATGTCGCCCTTCAGGACGTTGAGCAGCTGCGGCAGCTCGTCGAGGCTGGTGCGGCGCAGGACGTGGCCGATCTTGGTGACCCGGGGGTCACGGGCCAGCTTGAACAGCGGGCCCGAGCGCTGGTTGTCGGCCTCCATCGCGGCGAGCTTGGCCTCGGCGTCCACGCACATCGTGCGGAACTTCAGCATCCCGAACTCGCTGCCACCAAGACCGACCCGCTGTTGGCGGAAGAAGATCGGACCGCGGTCCTCCTTGCGGACCAGGATGGCGACGACGGCCATGACCGGGGCGGCGACCAGCAGGACGGCGCCGGCGACCACGATGTCGAACGTCCGCTTGAAGGCCCGGGCCAGCAGCGTCGGCTTGATCGAGTCGACGTGCAGGACGGCCTCGTTGGCGATCGCCGAGACGGTCAGGCGGGTGGCATCGACGCCGGGCAGGCCGGCGTGGATGATGACCTCGGCGCCACCGGCGTGCTCGGCCCGGATCAGCCCGGCGAGCAGCGTCGGGGCGATGTCGCCCGAGCTGACGATGATGCGCTCCGGATCGCGCTTGGCCAGCACCGCCTCGGCGTCGGCGAGATCGCCCAGCCACAGGTCGGCCCGGCCAGCAGCCTCGGCCTCGACGTAGGAACCGATGATGCCGACGACCCGGGTCCCGGTCTCGGGGTGGACCTCGGCGATGCGGACGATCTCCATCGCCCGCTCGTCGGTGCCGATGACGATCGTGGACTGCACCATGCGGCCCTGGCGACGGTTCACCGTCAGCCACGAGCGCAGCAGCGAGCGCCACAGCACGAGGAAGACGAAGGCGAGGACGGCGGCGGCGGTGATCCAGCGCAGGCGCAGGGCCGGGCCCAGGATCCGATCGACGATCAGCACGCCGCCGAGGATGCAGGCACTGGCCTTGGCGACGCCGGCGAGCTCGACCCAGCGGACCGCGATCTTGTGGCTCTTCCACAGCCCCTGCGCCCGCAGGCTCAGGAGGCCGATGGCGCCGGCGGCGACGGTGTAGAGGAACTCGGCGCCGTGGACCCAGCCGAAGGCGACGGTGAGGCTCATGACGATGGCGAAGGCCAGCGTGATGGCGGCGGCATCACCGGTGGCGGTGATGCGCTCCTGACGACGGCGCTCGAACTCGGCACGGCGACCGCCGTCACCTGCGCTCTCGTCTGCCCGCTGCACCTGCCCAGGTGCGCGTGAGGTCAACATCTTCTTGCCCGCTTCTTTCGCCCGTGTACTGGCCCTTGCCCGGAACCAGAGTTACTTCGCAGTAACTGAATACGAGGATGGGTGAAAAATGGTTCGGCAACATCAGGGGAACCCCGTGCTCTTCACGTACGGAGCGGCCAGGACCCACTGCGAAACGTGCTCAGCACCTGACAGGACGGGTCGCGACGGGTTCGCCACGACCCGGACCAGGCGCGATGTGACACTCGGCTCGCTGAGCTCTGGCCGCAGTGGGTCCCGTACGCTCCGGGCATGAACGTCTGGCTGGCGCCCACATGGTTCATCGATGCCGACGACCCACGTGTTGTGACGTTCGCCGCATCAGCCGTCGGGGACGCCACTGATCCCACCGAACAGGCCGTGCGGCTGTTCTACGCGGTCCGCGACGGGTTCCGATACGACCCGTACAACCTCGACCACTCCCCCGAGAGCTTCCGAGCGAGCTCGGTCGTCGAGTCGTCCTCCAACTGGTGCGTGCCGAAGTCGGTGCTGTTGACCGCCGCCGCCCGCTCCCAGGGCATCCCGGCCCGCCTCGGCTTCGCCGACGTCCGGAACCACCTGACGAGCGAGAAGCTGAAGGCCCAGATGAGCTCGGACGTGTTCGCCTGGCACGGCTACAGCGAGGTGCTGCTCGACGACGGCTGGCACAAGCTGAGCACCGCCTTCAACATCGAGCTCTGCGAACGCTTCGGCGTCAAGACGCTCGAGTTCGACGGCACCGGCGATGCCCTGATGCATCCGTTCGACACGTCCGGCCGCCAGCACATGGAGTACCTCCGCCAGCGCGGCTCGTTCGACGACCTCCCGCTCGACGAGATCATGGCCACGTTCGCCGAGATCTACGGCGAGGGGATGGGCGGCCAGCGGCCCACGAGCGCCGAGGCCGCCGGCGACGACGCCTTCGCGTCGTAGCGCCGCGCTACAGCAGGCCGTCGACGATCCGGGCCATCGAGCGCGAGGCGGGCCCGCTCGCGCTCGTGGACGGCGCGGGCCGACCGGCCGGTGGCGACGATCGTGCCGGTCGCCGGCAGCCGGGCCCACATCACGTCGCCCGGCGCGTTCGCCGGACAGGCCGGATCGAGGTGCTCGCTGCCGTCGAGGAACGCCAGCAGCCAGCCCAGGTCGGGCGGTGTCCCGCGCTGGCAGATCAGCTCGTCGTCGCGCACGGCGACCGCCCAGTCGCCGTCGGCGGCGACCAGCAGGCCACCGACCAGGGTGGCCAGCCGCTCCGCCGGCGGCGACTCGGCCACGGCGGCGGCGAGGTGCAACGCGGCGGTCGCCGAGTCGGGCCGGTCCTCGGCGACGTCGCGGATGTGCTCCACCGCGACCCCGTCGACGGCGCCGATCTCCTTCGCCAACAGGTCGATCGAGACCGAGGCCGGCACGGCGACGACGAGCTCGTCGATGACCCGCCCGCCACCGCGCTCGAGGATGTCGATCGCCGTGACGTCGGCGTGGACGGCGCCGATGCGGCTCGCCACCTGGCCCAGCGCACCCGGTCGATCCGGCAGCCAGACCCGCACGACGAGCGTGCGAGGAGGATCGGGCGGGTCCTCCGTCGGGCTGGCGCTCATCGGCCGGCACCGTAACGACGCCGTGTCTCGGCGGTGTGACGGGCGCGTGAACCGGTCAGCCGAGCTTCGGCAGGCCCTTGCGCAGGTTGCGGATGCCCTGGGCGATGCGCTTCTCGTTCTCGATCAGCGCGAAGCGGGCGAAGCCCTCGCCGCCCGGGCCGAAGCCGACGCCCGGCGACAGCGCGACGTCGGCGTCGCGCACGACCATCGAGCAGAACTCGACGGAGTCCATCTCGGCGTAGGCCTCGGGGATCGGCGCCCACACGAACATCGAGCCGGACGGCTTGGGGATGTGCCAGCCGATGCGCTCGAGCCCGTCGATGAGCGCGTCGCGTCGGCTCTGGTAGATGGCGCAGACCTCCTTCGGGAAGTCCGACGCCTCGTTGATGGTCACCGTGGCGGCGATCTGCACGGGCTGGAACATGCCGTAGTCGAGGTAGCTCTTGAGCTTCACGAGGGCCTGCACGACCTCGGCGTTGCCGAGCAGGAAGGCGCAGCGCCAGCCGGCCATCGAGAAGCTCTTGGTCATCGAGTACAGCTCGACGGCGCACTCCTTGGCCCCCTCGGCCTGCAGGATGCTCGGCGGGCGATAGCCGTCGAACCCGACGTCGGCATAGGCGAAGTCGTGCACCGCGATCATCCCCCGCTCGCGGCAGAAGTCGACGACGCGCTGCATGAACGGCAGCTCGACGACGGCACCGGTGGGGTTGTGCGGGAACGACAGCACGAGCACCCGCGGCTTCGGCCAGCCGATGTCGTAGGCCGCGGTGAGGCGCTCGAAGAACTCCTCGGCGAAGCCCTCCCGCTCGTCGGGGTTGGCCAGCGCGCGCATCGGCACCTGGCGCAGGTCGGCGCCGGCGAAGAGCGGGCCGTAGATGTGGATCGGGTAGCTCGGGCTGGGCACGATCGCCGCATCGCCGCGGTCGAGCAGCACCCACATCAGGTGGCTGAAGCCCTCCTTGGACCCGATCGTGTTGGTGATCTCGAGCTCGCTGTCGAGCTCGACGCCCCACGTCTTGGAGTAGTAGCCGGCGATCGCCTCGCGCAGCTTCGGCAGTCCACGGGACATCGAGTAGCGGTGGTTGGCCGGCTTGGTGGCGGCCTCGGCGAGCTTGCGCACGGCGATGTCCGGCGACGGGATGTCCGGGTTCCCGAAGCCCAGATCGATCACGTCGTGACCGGCCCGGCGTGCCTCGACCTTCAAGTTGTTGATGATCGTGAAGACGTAGGGCGGCAGGTTCGTGATTCGCCGGAACTCCATGCCGCGACGCTACCTGTCCCCCTCTGCCAACATGGGGCCGCGTAACCGTGGAGGCAGCTGGATGAGCGGAGGCTCGATGAACAAGGAGCCCAAGCCGGGGTGCATCTTCGTGGTGATCGAGATCCCACGAGGCAGCCGCAACAAGTACGAGATCGATCACCGCGACAACCGCGTGTACCTCGATCGGCGGCTGTTCACGGCGACGATGTACCCGGCCGACTACGGGTTCGTCCCCGAGACGCTCAGCGGCGACGGCGACCCGCTCGACGCCCTGGTGCTGCTCGACGATCCGGTGTACCCCGGTGTGTGGGTCGAGGCCCGTCCCGTCGGGGTGCTCTACATGAAGGACGAAGCCGGCGAGGACGCCAAGCTGATCTGCGTGCCGCCCGGCGAGCCGCGATGGACCGACGTCCACGACATCAGCCACCTGACCCCGCAGCTGATGGCCGAGATCCAGCACTTCTTCGAGGTGTACAAGGCGCTGGAGCCGAACAAGTACTCCTCGACGTCGGGCATCGGCAACCGCGAGGACGCCTGGCGGGAGATCGACGAGTCCCGCGCCAACTACGTGGCCCCGACCGATCGCCGGCGCACCGACAACTAGGCCGACGAGCCGAGGTGGTGGGGCAGCATCGCCGCCCCTACCGCCCCGGCGTGCTCGCCGAGCTCGGCGAACGACAGCACCGGGTGCGGGCGCAGTTCGGGGGCGTACAGGAGCTCGCCGAACCAGTGGCGGATCGGCGCCAGGTAGAGGTGGGCGCCGACGGCGAGCCCGCCGCCGAGCACGAACGCCGCAGGGTCGAAGGCGTTGGTCAGGTTGACGAGGCCGAGGGCCACCCAGCGGGCGAACTCGTCGATGACCGCCAGTGCGCCGGGGTCGCCTTCTTCGGCAGCCGCCTGGACGTGCTCGCCCCGCACCAGCTCGACGTCGCCGCCGGCGATGCCCACGACCCGGCGCAGGCGCCCGCCGACCGCTGCCGACCGGGCCAGCTGGGCGAGGCCGGACCCCGACGCGTAGCGCTCCCAACATCCCTGGCGCCCGCACACGCACGGCGGCCCGTTGGGGTCGACCACCATGTGGCCGAACTCGCCGGCGAAGCCGTTGCGCCCGACGTACAACCGGCCGCCGGCGACGATGCCGCCGCCGATGCCGGTCCCGAGCGTGATCATCACCAGGTCGTCGACGCCCTGCGCCGCGCCCCTTTGCCACTCGGCCAGCGCCGCGCACGTGGCGTCGTTGCCCACCGCCACCGGTCCGCCGATGCGTTCGCCGAGCCCGCCGGCGATGTCGAGCTGGGTCACGTCAGGGACGTTCGGTGACGACTGCAACACGCCCGCCCGGGTGATCAGCCCGGGTGCCCCGACCCCCACCGTCGCCGGCGAGCCGGTCAACGCGCTCGAGGTTGCCGACGATCTCGGCCAGGACGTCGAGCAGGGCGTACGGGTCGTACGGGGTCGGGCGCCGGGTCTCGGCGACGATCCCGCCGAACCGGTCGAGCACGACACCGAGGCACTTGGTGCCGCCGACATCGATGCCGAGGCGGCGGCCGGGCTGCTCGTCCACGGCGATCGGGCGAGCTGCGTCGGTCAGGCCTCGGCGCGCGTCTTGAGCTCGCGCACCGAGTTGAGGATGCGGACCTCGGCGCGCCGCTTCACGAAGCCCGGCAGCGGGGCGGCCAGCTCGATCGACAGGTCGTAGCGGACCTCGGTGCCGCCGTCGTCCGTCGCCCGCAGGTGGTAGGCGCCCTCGATCGAGCGCTGGATGTCGCCGCGGACCATCTTCCAGGCCAGCACGTCGGGCGCCTGCGAGTAGTCGTACGACAGGGTGTAGTGCGTGCTGCGCCCGAGGGCCGACGCCCGGAACTCGACCTCCGACGGTCGTTGCTGCTCGTCCCGCGAGCGCACGACCACGTCCTTCACGTCGCGGACCCAATCGGGGTAGCGCTCGACGTCGGCCGCGATCTCCCACACGCGCACCGGCGGGGCGGCGATCTGGATGGTGTCGGAGGCTGTCTCAGCCATGGCGCTCATCATGTCACGACCCCGATCGATCTTCGAAGGATTCACGGCTCGGGAAGTCACCGTGGTACGCCGCCCACAGCCCGTTGAGCCCGAAGCCCAGCATGGGGACGAGGAACCCGAGCGCCAGCGACGTCCCCGGACGGCCATCCGCGCTCTGGCTCCGGGCCAGCGTCGTGACCAACGCGATGACCAGCTGCAGCAGCAACGTCCCCAGCATGACGCGGCGCACGCGGGACGGGGTCGGCGGACCGAGCAGGAAGTAGAGCCCGCTCACCGAGATCGCGTCGGTGCGGCTGCGCTGCACGGCGTTGTAGTACGACCACAGGAAGGTGAACACCCCGATCGCGAACAACGCCATCGCGGTGATCGCGGCGATCCACTGCCAGACCGAGGTGAACAGGATCGCCGCCAGCCCGGCCGTCACCCCGAACAGCAGCGTCCCGGCCAGGTCGGCGCGGATGACGATGTCGCCGGCGAGCCGGTCGGGCACGGCGTGGGCGGCGGCCGGCGCGGCGGCCCCCCGCAGCGTGGTCGTGCCAGATGCCTCGTCGCCGGCCCGCGTCGCACCACGTCCCGCACCCTCGGCGGCGTTGGCTCCGTCGTCCTGCACGCCCCCCATCGAACCGGGTTCGCCTGGCGATCCCACGTCAGCCCACCCCCAACGACCGTCCGAGGCGCTCGGCCAGCACGTCGTAGGAGAACTCGGCCACGGCTCGCTTGCGAGATGCCTGACCCATGTCGGCGCGCCGGGCCGGATCGTCGAGGAGGGCCTCGATCGCCTCGGCCAGCTCGCCGGGGTCCTCCGGGTGGCGCACGACGAGCCCGGTCACGCCGTCGTCGACCGCCTCGGCCGCCCCGCCGGAATCGCCGGCGACCTGCGGCACGCCACACGCCGCGGCCTCCACGAACACGATGCCGAAGCCCTCCTGCTCGAGGCCGCCCCACCGCGTCCGGCACGCCATCGCGAACACGTCGGCGCACGCGTACAACGACGGCAGCCGGTCGTTGGCGACCCGTCCGAGGAACCGCACCGGCGCCTTGCGCTCGGCCGCCAGCCGGCGCAGCCGCCGCTCGTCGCGCCCGCCGCCGGAGATCGCCAGCACCAGGTCGGGGCGGCTCGGCGCCAGCCGCGCCGCCGCCTCGATCGCCACGTCGAAGCCCTTGCGCGGCACCAGCCGGGAGATCGACACCACCAGCTCGGCGTCCGTGGGCAGGCCGAACGACGCCCGCGCCGCCGCCCGCTCCGCCGTCGTCCAGCGGGTGGAAGCGCTCGACGTCGACCCCCGGCGGCACCACGGTGACCGGCAGCGACCGCCCGGCCGCCCGCTCCGCCTCGCGCGCCGCGTACTCGCCGGCCGAGATCACGTGCCGGGCCCGGCGCAGCACGTTGCCGAGCGCCTGGCGCGACCCGGGCAGCCGGCCCGGGACGGTGACCTCGGCGCCGTGCAGCACCACGTCGTAGGGCAGCTCCAGGTACGGCCCGACCAGCCCCAACGGCACCGCCGGATCGAGCACGACGAGGTCGGCCCCGAACTCCCGGGCGAAGCGGTCGATGCGCCGCACCATCCACGGATGCGGCAGCAGCACCGGCTCGGGGGTCCGCTCGATCCGGTACGCCTGGGCGCTGTCGAACTGGCCCGTGCCGGCGTACGGGCTCGTCAGCACGGCGAAGCGGTCCGGCGGCAGCCGACGCCACCACTCCCACAGCAGCGACTGGATCCCGCCGATCTTCGGCGGGAAGTCGTTCGTCACCAGCACGTGCTTCACGGCGCGCCGACCTCGCTCGCCGCGGCACCGACCCGTGCACCGACCGCGGCCGTCGCCGCCCGGGCCGCCAGCTCGCCCTGCGCCCAGGAGGCGTGCTCGGCGAGCACGGCATCGTCGCCGGCGGCGTAGCGGGCCAACGTGGCGTCGACGTCACGGTCGCCAGGCGGCGCCGTGTTGCCGAGGATCACCAGGGCGTTGCGGCGCAGCCAGCGCGGATCGCGCCCGGCGATGTACCACCGTCCGTGGCGCTCGAGCAGCGTCGCATCGTCGACGGCCAACAGGTCGAGCACGTCGACCCACGGCCGAGCGTCGGCGGCCAATGGTCGGCGGTGGCGCCGGCCGAGGTGGACGGTCGGCGGACACGCCTCTTGGCAGTCGTCGCAGCCGTACAGGCGGTCATGGACCGCCGGCCGGAGGGCGACCGGGATGGCACCCGGGCGTTGCAGCACCCAGGCGAGGCAGCGGTTGGCGTCGATCACACCCGGCGCGACGATCGCCCCGGTGGGGCACGCATCGAGGCAGCGCGAGCACGTTCCGCAACCGTCGGCCGCGACGCCGGTGGCGCTCGGCAGTGACGCCGTCGTGACGACGCAGCCCAGCACGAACCAGCTGCCGGCGCCGGACACCAGGAGGTTGGCGTTCTTGCCGAACCACCCGAGCCCAGCTCGATGGGCGACCTCGCGATCGACCATCGCGTTGTCGTCGGCGAAGGCCACGGCGCGGTGATCGGCGGCCCGCAGCCGACGGGCCATCGCCCGCAAGCCGGCCCGCAGCGGGGTGTAGTGGTCCTCCCAGGCGTAGCGGGCGACGCGCGCCTGGACGCCGGGCGGTCGAGCGGGTTCGGTGTCGGTGAGGTACGACCGCGCCGCCACCACGATCGAACGAGCACCGGGCACGGCCCGAGCCGGATCCGTCGACCGATCGGGATCGCGGTACGTGAACCCCATCCCGGCCGCCAACCCCTGGTCGCGACGCTCGTGGAGGGCGGATCGGGCCCGCCGCAGCACCGTCGCCGGAGCCACGCCGACATGCTCGATGCCGTGCTCCTGGGCGATCTGTGCCAGCTCGTCGAGGCTCGGCACGAGGGCGGGGCGGCGCACCGCGCCAGCGTACGGGCCGCCACCCCGCCGTGACCCGCACGCATCAGCACGCCACCTGGTGACGCGAGGACGGCACCAGTCCGGCCTGCACGAGCAGCTTCACGACGCGCTCCGCCGCGACGTCGAGATCGACGCCGCGGTCGGCACCCAACACGTGCGTGACGACGCAGTCGGCACAGGCCGCCGAGTGCTGCATCACGCAGTCGTCGCATGAGATGACCATGCGACGATCCTGACGAAGGGGTGTCACAGCGAGCGCCAGCGCCAGCCGACCGGGCCGAACCCGGCCGGCGCCCACCGAGCTGCCGAGTGAGGGCGTCCGTCAACAGGGAGCTGCGGCGTCCGAACGAAGAGCTCTGAAGACGGAGGTGCCTCGAGGTCGCCGGCAGGTCTGGTCGGCACGATCGACATGGTGCTGCGCGATCGATCAGTTGTCAGTCACGCCTGGGCGCTCACCCAGAGCCCGGGTGCTGCCGGGCCGCACCGCTTTGGTCGCGCTCGTCCGTCGATCCCCAGGGCAGGTCGCGACCAAGCCGACGCGCTGCCATCCGCTCCCGCTCTGTGTCACGGACACCCGTTGCCCAGCGCGGATCTCGGTGCGTTCCATGACGACTGTCGTCAGCGAACGCACCCAGATCACCACGCGCCCAGATCGCAGCGATCGACGCCCGCCTGACGGCGGCCTCCGGCGGCCGGCCGCCCGGACCGGGCCCGAGTTGTCGGACTGCTCCGAAGATGGCCTGTCGTTCAGGCCCGATCTGGGTGGGCTCGGTGACAACAGTCGTCACGGAGCCCGCCCAGATGCCCGAATGGCACGCTGCCCGCCCAGATCGGCGGGACGCGGCGGTGGGCAGAAGTGGGCTCAGCCGGCCGCTGCCGCAGCCGCCCGCAGCGCGTCGACGTGGCGGGGATCGGCGATCGCCAGGAGGCGGGTCCGGCGCTCGGCGAGCGTCGCGCCGCGCAGGTCGGCGACGCCGTGCTCGGTGACCACGAGGTCGGCGTCGGCGCGCGCCGTCGAGACGATCCCGTCGCCCAGCCGGGCGACGATGCGCGAGATGGTGCCGTCGCGCGCCGTCGACGGCAGGGCGACGATCGAGCGGCCGCCCGGCGACATCAGCGCGGCGCGGGCGAAGGCGCCCTGCCCACCGACCAGCCCGACGTAGCGGCCGGCGGCTGACTCGCCGTTGATCTGGCCGGTGAGATCGACCTCGACGGCCGAGTTGATGGCGTGCAGCGTCGACAGCGCAGCGAGCACGCGCCCGTCGTGGGTGTACGTCGAGGCCCGCATCGACAGCGCCCGGTTCTCGCGCGCCCAGTCGTAGAGGCGGGTCGTGCCGAGCAGCGCACCGGTCACGCTGACGCCGGTGTCGATCTCCTTGCGCTCGTTGGTGACCACGCCGGCCTCCACGAGGTCGACGAAGGCGTCGCTGAGGATGCCGGAGTGCACGCCGAGGTGCCGGCGGTCGTGGAGCCCCGCCAGCACGGCGTCGGGCGTGCCGCCGATCCCGAACTGGATGGTGGCGCCGTCGGGGATCACCTCGGCGATCAGCCGCGCGATGACCTCGTCCTCGGGCAGCGGGGCCCGCCGCTCGACCTCGATCAGCGGACGGTCGTCGGAGACGACCACCTGCAGACGATCGGCGGCCACGACCGTGTCGCCGAAGGTGTACGGCACGTGCCGGTTGATCTCGACGAGCGTCGTGCGGGCGGCGCCGATCGCCGGGGCGACGTAGTCGGCGACGAGGCCGAGCGAGTGGGTCCCATCGGCGGCAGCCGACGACACCTGGGCGAGCACGACGTCGATCGGGATGCGGCCCGACGTGATCAGCCCGGGGATGGCCCCGAAGTGCACCGGGTGCAGCTCGACCAACCCGGCCTGCACGAGCGCACCGGTGCGTCCGACCGATCCGAAGCCGACGAAGCGCAGGGCGTCGGCGTGCTCCGGCCGCAGCAGGCCGGTGTACGAGCTGCCGATGAAGACGGTCAGCGGCGCCAGCTCGTGGCGCTGGGCGATGAGCGCCTCGACCAGGGCGCGCGGCTCGCCGGTCGACTGCTCGACGAGCACGGTGTCGCCCGGCCGGATGAACCGGGTCAGGTCGAGATCGTCGGCAGGCGTCATCGGATGGCGACGGCGTTGCCTGGCGACCCGATGCCGTTGGGCAGGTTGAGCGGCGCGGCGACGAAGAAGAACGTGAAGCGGCCGTCGGCCCGGCAGGCAGCGGCGAGCTCGTCGAGGGCGAACATCTCCCCGAGCGCGGTCCCGAGCGTCGGCAGCAGGCGCCGGTGCAGCGACCCGACCTTGGGATCGCCGGGCACGACCTCGACGGCGGGGTTGTCGCAGCACAGCGCGGCCGGGTGCGAGTTCCAGACCAGCCGGGCCATCGCCTCGTCGGCCCGCAAGCCGGCGAAGTGCGGCTCCTTCGAGTACGCGGCACGCGCCGCGGCGTCGAGGCGGGCGTAGCCCTGGTACCAGCCGGTGTGCACGCACCAGATGTCGCCGACCTCGGGCTCGACACCCTGCGTGGCCAGCACCGAGCGGATGTCGTCGGCCGTGAAGGCCAGCGGTGACAACGGGTCGTAGCCGTGGTCGGTGGACGCCGCCCAGCCGGCGAGGTCGATCAGCACGCCGCGACCGGCGATCCCGTGGCGGGCCCAGTGGTCGATGCCGAGTCCGTTCGGGCCCTCCGTCGGATCCTGCACCCGCCCGCCCCAGAAGCCGTGCTCGCGGCAACGCACGTGGCCGAGGGCGTCCCACTGGGTGGAGCCCTGGGGGTGGAAGTCGTCGAGGGCGTCGTCCATCTCGTGACGGTTGAGGGCGAAGATCCGGTGGCGGTAGGGCTGCCGCCCGAACAGCGGCGGGTCCGGCACGTCGAGCGGGAGGTCGAGGCGGATCATCTGCCCGGTCGTCACCGACGCCGCGGCGCGCGCCACGCGCTCCGGCGTCACGTGGTTGATCGAGCCGAGGACGTCGTCACGACCGAAGACATCCCACGCGTGGGGGATCCCGAGACCGGGTACCTCGGGCAGGTGGTCGTAGTCAGGCAGCGTCGTCACAACGGTCCTCCAGTGGGTCGGCGTGCCCGTTGACGGGCGGCGAAGGTGTGCACGGGCCACATGTCCTGGTCCTCGCCCCAGCCCTCGACACCGTCGAGGTCCCAGCGCACGAGGCTGTTGATGTCGATGAACGTGTGCCGGTTGATGATCATCCGGCTGACCGGCGTGCCGACGGCGCGCAGCGACCGCCCGGCGACGTCGGTGGCCTCGACGACGACCTCGCGGATCCAACCCTGCTCGCCGTCACGCTCCACCGTCCGCACGCCGCTGGCCAGACCGATCGTCTCGCCGTCGCGACGCAGGAAGCCGTAGGCGATCGGATCGCTCCCGTCGGTGCCCGTGTTGGTGACGGCGAGGAAGCCGACGTCGGGCCCGGCGGCGCCGGTCACGTAGGCCGCCTGACGCGGTCGCGTCTCGGGCCGCGGCCCCCACGTGCGATCGCGCATCGCGATGCAGTCGACGCCGATGCGCTCGCCGTGCAACGTCACGTCACCGGTCACGCGGCCGAGCTGGTCGAAGTGGTGGGCCGAGCCGAACGTCGATCCGACGGCCCGCAGCGGCTCGGGTGCCATCACGCCGGCGAAGCGCAGCCGCACCTCGATGCGATCGCCGTCGACGTACCCGAGGTCGTAGACGCTCGTCGGCTCGACGACGTCGATCGTCACACCGGTCGGGAGCTCGGCGTGGCGCAGGTCGAGGTCGGGCGGGAGGGCGACGGCCGTCAGGTTGAGGCTGTAGGCGACGTCCCACGGCAGCCATGCCGTGTCGTCCCACACCCACACCCCTCCGGCGACGGTGCCGATGTTCGGCCGCACCATCGTGTAGAGCCAGCCGCCGAGCCGGCGCTCCGGGACGTGGAACGAGAACCACGACGTCTCCGTCTCCCACCAGCGGTCGCTCATCACCGCCGTGTGGAGGCCGTCGTCGTCCGGTCCGAACGCGCCCGTGTCCATCAGTAGCCCAGGGCCCGCGCCGCGTTGTCGAGGACGACGGGGATCGACCACGCCGTGCGGGCGAGCCGCAGATCGTCGTTGGCCCCGCTGGCGTACAGCCCGCTGGCGCTCATCCAGAACGCGGCCGAGCGCATCGCGTACAGCAGTTGGTAGTAGTCGCAGCGGGCGTCGTCGATCTCGATCCCGGTGCCGGCCTCGTAGCGCCGCCGGAACTCGTCACGCTCGACGAGGTTCGAGAGCAGCTCCGTGCCCTCCCGGTTGAGCTCCGACAGCACGTAGGCCACGTCGTACATCGGGTCGCCGATGACCTCGGTCTCCCAGTCGAGCACGGCGGACACGCGGTCGTCGTCGATCAGCAGGTTCCCCGTGCGGTAGGCGCCGTGGACGAGGACGCGCTGGTCGGTGGTCGGCACGTTGGCCTCGAGCCAGCAGATGAGGTCGGTGAGGATCGGGTCGGGTTCGATGCCGGTGGCGTCGATCAGTGCTCGCCACTTGGCGATCTCCCGGCGGGCGAACCCGGTGCCCGGCTCGGGGACGCCGAGCAGATCGAGCCCGGCCGCCTGCCAGTCGACGGTGTGGATCGATACCAGCGCGTCGGTGAAGCTGTTCGGCAGGACACCACGCGCCGCCGCGGCCTCGTAGAAGGCCCGGCCGTCTCGCCCCCAGGGACTGGGACAGGTGCCGGCGACCTTCTCCATCACCAGGAACGGTGCGCCCAGGACGTTCGGTGCCGGCTCGTAGAAGAAGGCCCGCGGCGTCGGCACGGCGGTGTCCTCGAGCGCCAGCAGCACGGCGAACTGCGTGCCGAGGTCGGACATCTCGCGCAGCAGGGCGTTGCCCGGGTCGCGCCGCAGGCAGAACCCCTGGGTGGCCCGGCCCTCGCTCGTCGTCCACGCCGCGTCGAACAGCCACGTCTCGTGCGACCAGCCCACCGCGATGCGCTGGACGTCGTGGAGCTCGAGGTCGGCCGCCCCGAAGCGCTCGCTGAGGTAGCCGCGGATCAGCTCCTCGGTCGACTCGCCGACGGTCATGACGCGTACGCCAGGGCGCGATCGAGCCGGGCTCGCAGGGCGGCGCGCACCGTGGCGAGCACGTCGTCGAAGTCGTCGCCGAGCGCGTCGCGACCGGCGTACACCGCGAGCACGAGCCGGTTCCACGCCGGATCCGAGCCGTCGTCGCGGAGCTCGTCGAGCGCCGTGCCGAGCTCGGCCGGCGGCGCCGACAGGCGGGTGGCGAGCGCGGTGACGAGGGCGTCGCGCTCCTGGTCGTCGACGCGGGCATCGGCGTCGGCGGCGGCGAGCTGCCCGGCGAGCTTGCCGAGCACGACGGCGGCCATGAAGGCCTGCGTCCGGGCGAACGGCTCGTCGACGGCCGGCGCGATCTGCTCGCGCATCGTCGCCGCCATCCGACGCAGCACCTCGGGCGCGGTGGCCGTCATGGCTCGTTCTTAGCAGTCGCCGCCCGTCACGCCGGCGGCTCGGCCGGCTCGGCCGGCTCGAGGTTGGCGAGGATGTCGGCGAACATCGGCCGCAGGTCGGGATAGCCGGTCTGCTCCCACCCTCCGTCCACGAACAGGTTGGCGCCGGACACGTACGCCGCGTCGTCGCTGGCGAGGAACGTCGCCGATGCGGCAATGTCCTCCGGCGTCGCCGGCCGGCCGAGCGGGATGCGCTCGATGTACGCGGCGTGCGCGGCGGGAACGTCGGTGATCGCTCGTACCAACGGCGTCGCCGTCAGCCCGGGCGACACGGTCGACACCCGGATGCCGTGCTCGCCCAGTTCGAGCGCCGCCGACTGACCCAGGCTGACCACGCCGGCCTTGGCCGCCGAGTAGGCGGCGCCGAAGAACATCGGCACTCGCGAGTTCAGGGACGCGATGTTGACGATGGCCCCGCCGCGACCCTGCTCGATCATCCGGCGAGCGGCGTGCTTGATGCCGAAGAACACGCCCTTGAGGCAGAGGTCGACGGTGAAGTCCCAGTCCTCCTCGGTCATGTCGACGAGGAGCGCGGCGCGCGAGGCGCCGGCGACGTGGAACGCGGCGTCGAGGCCGCCGAACCGGTCGACGGCGAGGGCGACGAGCCCTTCGGCATCGGCTTCGACGGTGACATCACCGACGAACGTGCCGACCGCGTCACCCAGTTCCTCCTGCAACGACTGCAGCCCGTCGGCGGCGACATCGCCGGCGGCGACTCGACCGCCCTCGGCGACGACGCGCGCGGTGATCGCCCGACCGATGCCCGACGCAGCGCCGTTGACGAGCGCAACCTTCCCCTCGTACCGCTGTGCCATCTGGGCCCCCTTGCGTCTCGGCCGAGCCTGATCGTTCCATAGGCTGACGCCCATGGGGGAAGCCACCGGCCCACTGACCGGACGCCGGGTGCTCGATCTCTCGCAGGCGATCGCCGGACCGTTCGTCGGGCGGATCCTCGCCGACCTCGGTGCCGACGTGGTGAAGGTCGAGTGGACGAACGGTGACGTGACCAACCGGTTCGGGCCGCCGACCGCCGGGCTGACCGGGTTGTTCCACCACATGAACGCCGGCAAGCGCGGCATCGGGCTGGACCTCAAGTCGCCGGCCGCCGGCGACCTGATCCGGCGCCTGGCCGCCCGCGCCGACGTCGTCGTCGAGAACTTCCGTCCCGGCGTGCTCGCCCGGGCGGGGCTCGGCTACGCCGATCTGGCGGCGGACAACCCGCGCCTCGTGATGGCGTCGGTCTCCGGGTTCGGGCAGACCGGACCGGAGGCCGGCCGCGCCGCGTACGTGCCGGTCATCCATGCCGAGTCCGGGCTGCTCGCCCGCCAGGCGGCCATCGACGGCCGCCCGGTCGCCGACATCGCCATGTCGCTCGCCGACCAGATCACCGCGCTGCACACGACGATCGCCATCCTCGCCGCGCTCGATCAGCGGGCCACCACAGGGGTCGGCCAGCACGTCGGTGTCGGCATGCTCGAAGCGATGGTGGCCACCGACGACAAGGCCAGCGAGGCGATCGACGGCATCACCGATCCGGCCGACTCGCGTGGCTACGTCTGGGAGGCGACCGGCGGTGCTGTCATGGTGGCGGCCGACGTCCGCACGCTGTGGCGGCGGCTCTCGACGTCAGCCGGCTTGCGCGACCTCGTCGGGCCCGACGCGTCGCCGGACGTCAAGTTCGCCGGTCGCGCCGACGAGATCGCACGTGGTGGATGACGTCGTTCGCCGGATCGTCGCGAGCTGCTCGCCGCCCTCGACGCCGCGGGCATCGCGTGGGCCGACGTGCGTGACGCCTCGACGGTGTTCGACTCGCCAACGCTGCGCGAGGGTGCGGTCGTCGTCCAGGTCGACGACCACGCCGGCGGCACTCGCGGCGTGGTGCGCATGCCGTACCGCTACTCGGGGTCGACGTCGACCGTGCGCGGCCCGGCGCCGCGCCGCGGGCAGCACCACCGCGACGTCCTGGCCGACTGGCTCGGCGCCACGGAGACCGAGATCGACCGACTCGTCGCCGACGGGACGCTGCAGGGCGGCTGACGCCGGGGAACGGCGGGCGGTCAACCGACGGGTTGGAGCGCGCCGCGGGCGAGGCCGGCGAGCAGGTGGCTGGCCTCGAGGAAGGCGGCCGCCGTGATCTCCCGACAGCGGCTCATGCGCAGCGGGTTGCGACCGAGCCGGCGGCTGAGGGCCGGTGACGGGCGCACCTGCAGCACCCGTTTGCCGGCGGCGACGAGCGTGGCGATCTCCTGATCGAGGATCACCTGGGCCGGCGCCGGCCGCTCACCGTCGGTCGGTTGCACGCACGTCGGCGCGATGACGATCACCAGGTCGCTGTCGTCGTCGGCGGCGAGGTCGGCGTTCGTCATCGAGTGGCAGCCGCCGTCGACGAGGCGGCGGTCGCCGTGGCGGACCGGCGCGAAGAAGCCCGGCACCGCGCAGGACGCCGCGACGGCGAGCGACAGCGGCGCCTCACCCTCGGTGAACACGTGGCGACCACCGCCCTGCTCGGCGGCCACGATGCGCCACGGCATCGCGCTGACGGCGTCGGCGCGGACGTCGAGGAACGAGAACCGCCGGCGGATCTCGAACATGCCGGGCACCAGGGCGACGAACGCCGCACCCAGCCGCCGCGCCCGCAGGTGCGAGGCGGCGCGCCACCCACCGCGCACGTCGACGAGCCGACCGAGCGCCGCCGCGTCGAGGCGGGGCCGCTTGCCGTCCGCCTCCTGGATCAGATCGTCCATGTCGCGGAACTCGTCGCGGGGCGTCGAGCCCGTGGTGTAGGCGGCGAGGTCTTCGACGAGCCCACCGGTGGCGAGGATGGCCGTGGCGATCGACCCGGCCGAGGTCCCGGTGATCGACGCCGCCTCGTGGGCCGCGAGGCCGTGCAGCTCGAGGGCCAGCAGCGTGCCGGCGTGGTAGGCGAGCCCGGGTCGTCCGCCGGCGCCGAGCACCAGCGAGCACCGTGTCCAATCGGTGGGGGCTGCTGCGAGCCCGAGCGGGTCGCCATCACTGCCAGTTGTGGTGCTCATCCGACCCGTCATTCGTGGCGGCCCTCGGTGTGGACCGATCGGACGGACGGTACGGGCAATCGGGCCCGAAGCGGGCGCGGCCTGCGGTCACGCGGCGGCGAGCCCGTGGACCTCGTCGACCAGGTCGCAGACGGTGTCGAGCTCGTCGTCACGCCAGTGGAACGACGACGCCATCACGATGACGTGGTCGACGCCGAGCGCGCCGAGCTCCCCGATCCGGGCCAGCAGGGCCGACCGGCCGCCGCTCGGATACGCCGTCAGGACGGTGACCTCGATCTCGCCCGGATCCCGGCCGACGGTCGCGCAGTGGGCCCGCATCACCTCCAGCTTGTGTGGGATGTCGACGCCGTACGGGGCCGGCAGGTCGAAGAGGTTGCACGCGTCGGCGTACTCGGCGACCATCCGGAGCGTCTTGCGCTCGCCGCTGCCGGCCACGAGGATCGGCGGGTGCGGCCGTTGCAGGGCCGGCGGCGAGTTCAGCGGACGGGCCAGGCGGTGGTGCACCCCCTCGAACGGCGACTCGTCGCCCGACCACATCCGGTGGGCGATCCGGAGCACCTCCTCGAGCCGCTCGAAGCGCTCGCCGGTCCCCGGGAACGGGATGCCGAGCGCGGTCGCCTCCTCGACGTCCCAGCCGGCGCCGACGGCGAAGTCGATGCGACCCCCGGAGAGCACGTCCAGGGTGGTGACCGCCTTGAGCAGCAGGCCGGGATGTCGGTAGACGGCCGACGTCACCATCACGCCGAGGCGGATGCGCCGCGTCTGCCCGGCGAGGAAGGCGATGGTTGCGTAGCCCTCCAGCATCGGCGACTCGCGCGGCAGGCCGGTGACCGGGATCTGGAACAGGTGGTCGGCCGTCCACAGGCTGTCGAGCCCCGCCTCGTCACAGCGCACGGCCAGCGACGTCACCGCCGGTCCGATCGTGGCCGGGTCGTCCGGCCAGCCGAGTGGGATGCCGAGCTTCATCAGGACTCCTCCTCCGGCGACGACCGGGGTCAGGTTGACGCTGTCAACCTAGGCCTTGCGGTTGACGTCGTCAACCTGGTCGGTGAAGCTGCTCTCGTGACCTCGACCCGTGACGCCCTCATCGAGGCCGCCGCCGAGCTGCTGGCGGCCGGCGGACCCGCGGCGGTGACGCTGCGCGAGGTGGGCCGCCGGGCTGGTGTCTCGCACAACGCGCCGTACAAGCACTTCGCCGACAAGGAGGAGCTGCTCGCCGCCGTCGCCGCCCGTGACCTGGCCCGCCGGGCCGTCGCGACCCAGCGGGCGGCCCGCAACCGCCCGCCCGCCGAGGCCCTCCGGGCGATGCTCCATGGCTACGCCCGGCATGCCGCTCGCGACCCAGAGCTGTTCCGCCTCACGTACGGCTCGTGGCACGAGGGCTCGCCGGAGCTCGGCGACGCGGCCACCGCGGCGCGTGCCGCGTTCGTCGACGTCGTCGTGGCCGCCCAGGCCGACGGCTCGCTGCCAGCCGGTGATCCGGAGCGCGTCGCCGCCCTCCTGCTCGCGCTCGTCCACGGCGCGACCGACCTCGCCCTGTCGGGGCACCTGGCGCGACGCGGCAAGGGGCACGCCGATCCCGCCGACCTCGTCGACGACCTCCTCGGTCACCTCGGCGGTCGCTGACACCGGGCCCAATTCGACGGCGCGATGATGCCGTGGTTGCCAGGATCTGGCCGCGATCAGAGGGAGCGTGGGCAATGGTCAAACGAGCGCTGTGCGTCGGGATCAACACGTACCCGCGAGCCGACCTCGAGCTGCGCGGGTGCGTCAACGACGCCAAGGCGTGGGCCAGCCTGCTCGTCGAGCACTACGACTTCACGCGACCCGACGTCAAGGTGATGACCAACGCGAAGGCCACCAAGCGCAACATCGTCGCGGCCCTCCACGACCTCCTGGCCCGCTCGACGAAGGGTGACGTGCTGGTGTTCACGAACTCCTCCCACGGCACCTACGTCGCGGACAGCGATGGCGACGAGTCGCTGTACGACGAAGCGATCTGCCCGTACGACTGCGAGACCGACCTGATCGTCGATGACGAGCTGCGCGAGCTCTTCTCGGGGATCCCGAAGGGCGTGCGGACGTACGTGATCTCGGACTCCTGCCACTCGGGCTCGGTCACCCGGGAGCCGCCGCTCGAGACACCGGACCGGCGTCGCAAGCGCTACGTCGACCCGATCGCCATCGGGCGTCGCGGGTTGCGCGACGTCCGCCGCCAAGCCCGCCCGCGACGCGAGAGCCAGGTGCCGGAGGACGACATGAACGAGCTGCTGCTCAGTGGGTGCCGCGCCGACCAGTACTCCTACGACGCCAAGTTCGGGCGACGGTTCCACGGGGCGATGACGCAGACGGCCCTCGAGACCATCGCCGCGGCCGACTACCGGATGACCTGGAGCCAGCTGCACCGCCAGCTCGTGCCGGCCCTGGAGGCCGCCGCCTACGACCAGGAGCCGCAACTCGAGGGACGCACGGCGAACAAGCGCCGCCAGATCTTCACATGAGCGGGTGCCGATGACCGTCGAACCGCTCGTCGTGACCGGCACCGTCGTCACCTACGACGATGAGCAGCCGGTGGTCCGCGACGGCGCCGTGTACGTCGGTGCCGACGGCCTGATCGACGCCGTCCAGCCGCGACGCAGGCGGCCTCCGGCCGGGTTCGAGCGGGCCCGCCACGTCGCGACCGGAGGCGTCGTCACCCCCGGGCTGATCGACTTCCACAACCACCTCGCCTACAACACGCTCCCCCTGTGGCCGGCGCCGCGCGACCTGCCCTACACGAGCCGCCACCAGTGGCCCGGCGCCGCGACCTACGGCCGGGACGTCTCCAACCCGGCGCAGGCGCTCGGCATCGCCGCCGCCGCGGCCACGCTCCGGTTCGCCGAGGTCCGGGCGGCTGCCGGTGGGGTGACCGCCATCCAGGGCTCGCCGCCGGTGACGCGCTACTTCCCCGGGTGGATGGTCCGCAACATCGAGCAGGAGCAGGTCCCGGCGTACGGCAAGGAGCAGCTCGTCTTCCAAGCCGTGATCAAGGCCGAGGTCGACGCCCTGCGCCAGTACGCACCACGGCTGGCCGCGGGGCGCTCGTTCGTGTACCACCTCGCCGAGGGCACGGCGCCGGCGCTGATCGACGAGTACACCGACCTGCGTCGGGCCGGCTGCGTCCACCCCAACCTGGTCGGGATCCACTCGACGGCGCTGGGTGCCAAGGAGTTCGCCGACTGGCGCAAGCGGGGTGCGGGGACGATCGTCTGGTCGCCGTTCTCGAACATCTGGCTGTACGGCGACACGACCGACGTCGTCGCCGCCCAACGCCACGACGCGCTCGGTGTGCCTCGGCTCCGACTGGGCGCCCTCGGGCACCAAGAACCTGCTCGGTGAGCTGAAGGTCGCCGCGCTGTGGAACGACGAAGCGCTCGGCGGCGCCTTCGACGCGCGCGAGCTCGGCAAGATGGCGACGGCCAACGCCGGCGATGCCCTGCGGCGCTGCTGGGGTGTCGACATCGGCCGGCTGCGCGCCGGCGCCCACGCCGACATCCTCGTCACGACGATCGCGGGTCGGACCGCGCGCCGATCCCCACGAGAACCTCCTGCGCGTGGACGAGCGGGCGGTGCGCCTGGTGCTCGTCGGCGGACGTCCGGTGCTCGGCGCCACCAAGCTGCTGGCAACGGCCGGCGCGAGCCACGTCGAGCCGCTCGACGTCGGCGGCGTGCGCAAGGGGGTCGTGATGCGCCTGCCCGCCGAGCAGGTCCCGCCCGATCCCGTGCTGCAGGCCGAGGCCAACGCCTCATGGGCCGACGGGCTGGCCACGCTGCAGCGCGTCGTCGACGACCCGGCGGCCGCGGTGCGGGCGGCCAAGTCGGCACGTGAGCTGCGGCCGCGGGGCGCTCCGATCCAGCTCGAGTTCACGCCCGACATGCCCGGGCCGGACGCCAGCCCCGGCGGACGGGCGCTCACCGACGACGAGCTGGAACAGCTCGTCGTCCCGCCCGTGCCGTCCCTCGCCCACGACGCGGCCTGGTTCGACGCGGTGGCGCGCGCCAAGCCGCACGCCCAGCTGCTGACCCGGCTGCGCGCGCGCTGGCGTCAGTAGCGACCGGGGTACGGTGCGCTGCCGTGCCGAGGTGGAGCGAGATCGTCGCCGCCGAACCAGAGTTCGCGGCGCGGGTGCGGCAGCTGTTCGACGCCGGCCGCCACAAGACGATCGCGACGCTGCGCGCCGACGGCGCGCCGCGGATCTCCGGCATCGAGTGCGAGTTCACGGACGACGACCTCCAGTTCGGATCGATGTCCGACGCCCGCAAGGGCGCGGATCTCGGTCGTGACGCCCGCTTCGCCCTGCACGGCCCGACCGTCCACCCCGTGACGGGGCAGGAGGCGGACTGGCCCGGTGAGGCGAAGATCGCCGGACGCGCCGTCGTCGCCGGTCCGGTGCCGACGGACGACGGGTCCGACGGCGAGGGATCCGACGGCGACGCGTACGTCGCCGACATCACCGAGGTCGTGATCACCGCGTTGAACCCCGAAGCCACCAGGCTCGTCGTCGAGTGGTGGACGCCCGCGCACGGGCTGCGCCGGATCGAACGCGAGTAGTCCCGGCTCAGCGCGCCGGCGCCCGCTTCTGCGTGAGCGATCAGGTGGATGTCGCACCTGATCGCTCGGAGCGTCCGTCACGTGGACTGGGCGCGGATCGTCTCAGACCGTGATCTGGGCGCGGAACCGGCTCACTTCTGCGACGGTCTCGCGCCCAGATCACTCCGGGCGGAGCATCGGAACCAGTCCGACCGGCCTCATGACGGACCGTGTCACCGCATACGTCGTCGACGACGTATGCGGTGACACAGAGCGGGTCAGGCGGTGGCTACTCGCACTTGCCGTTGTCGCACCAGATCTGGTTGACCTGGTGACGGCCGGCGAACGCCAGTCCGATCCCCTTGCTGCCGTCGGGCAGCGTGTTGAGCTCGATGCCGTTCACATAGGGCTGGGTCGCGACGCCCCACAGCGTCCAGCTCCACCACCAGTTGTAGACCTGCTCGGCGAAGCGCTTGTTGATGGTCTCCGCCGCCGTCTTGCGGGCGGCCGGGTCGGGGTTCGACTTGATCACCTGCAGCGCCTGGTCGATGACGTCGTCCTGCATGCGGCCGAAGTTGAGCGCCAGCTTGCCGAGCGGGCTCACCGACGCCTTCTGCCACCACAGCCGCTGCTGGTCGGGATCGAGGCCGCTGTGGCTGCGCCACTGCTGGGAGTTGAACGACCCGTTGAGCGCCAGTCCGATGTACTGGCCCTGCTCGATCGGGGTGATCGTGACCTTGACCTTGTCACCGAAGGCGTCGGCCCACATCGACTGCACGAGCCCGCCGGTCTCGACGTTGAACGGGTCGTTCGTCGTGTTGAACGAGAACTCGATGTGATCGGTCCCCAGCTCCGAGAGGCACTGGTCCATCTCCTTGTTGGCCTCGTCGATGTTGAACTCGGGGTAGCCGTTGTCCTTCAGGTAGCCGATCGAGCCGGGTGGGAACGGACCGTTGGCCGCCTGCACGAGGCCGGCCCCGCGCTCCTCGGTCATCCGCTGGCGATCCATCGCGTGGGCCAGCGCCTTGCGGCAGTGGAGGTTGAGCAGCGGGCTGGCGGCGTTCTTGCCCTCCGGATCGTCCGTCGCCCCGGCCGCGATGTTCAGCAGGTAGTACGACGTGTCGCCGAAGCGGCTCGTCGCCGTGACCTCGAGGCCGCTGTCCTCGAGCAGCTGGCTGATGGTGTCGGAGTTGGCCGTGTGGATGGCGTCGAACTGGCCCGAGCGGAGCCCGGCCTGGCGACTGTCGACGTCGACCGCCACCACGGCCTCGATGGCATCGAGGTACGGAAGATCCTCACCGGTGATCCCCTTCGGACCCCGCCAGTAGTCGTCGTTGCGGACGGCGCGGAACGAGTTGCCGTTGCCCGGCGTGTACGACTCGAACTTGAACGCCCCGAGCCCGATCGGCTTCGCCGGATCGCCATCGGCCGGCGTCGCCGCCACCGCGGCGTCGTAGACCGGACCACCCTCGGTGCGCTGCGGCACGTCGGGCAGGCTGGCCAGCCACTTCGCCGACAACATGTAGCCGGTCGATCCGTTGGAGAAGTACGTCGGGAGCGCGACCCATGGTCCGCCCTTGAGCGCGATGACGACGTCCTGGCCCGTTGCGGTGACCGTGTCGATCGGGGTCAGTGCGCCCGCCGTGAGCGGCGCCGCCCGGCTGGCATCGATGTTGAACTTGACCGCGGCGCCGTCGAGCGGCGTGCCGTCGTGGAACTTGATGCCGTCGCGGATGTGCAGCGTCCACTCGGTGTAATCGGCGTTGTGCTCGACCGACTCGACGAGGTTCGGGACCGTCTGACCCTCGTCGCTGATGGCGAAGAGGGAGTCGGTGACCGCCTCGAGCGGGATGTACCCACTCGTCGCGTAGCTGGCGCGGTACGGCGGCCAGCCGTTGGCCGTGTCGGCCTCGACGCCGTACACGAGCGTGCCGCCCTTGACCGGCTCGCCCTCGTCCGCGACGTGGTGCTCGCCAGGGCCGGGAGCCGGCTTGTCGGCTCCCGATGCGGCCGCTGTCGTGGCCGTGCCGCCCGACTCGGTCGTGGCGGTGGCGCCCTCGGTGGACGACGGTTCGGCCGTCGTCTCGTCCGGTGCGGCCTCGGTGGTCCCCGGTGCGGCATCGGTGCCGGCGACGGCGCCGGTCGTGGTGGCGGTGGCGTTGTCGTCGTCATCGCCACATGCCGCGATGGTCACGAGTGTGAGGACCGACAACGTGGCGAGCACGGTCGATCGACGTTTGCTGCGGTGCATTTGTTCTCCCCGATTCGGATTGGCCGCCCGACCCGAAGTCGACAGTGCAGGACGTGCCTGTCGACGTGAGCGCATCCCCCGACGCGCTCGATCGCACCATAGCCAGACCGTCGGCCAGGTGATCGGTCGTACGGTCGGCGCGGCCGCATAGCGTCGCCGCGATGGTTGGGCGGCCGCCGACGACATCGGTCGACGTGCCCGTCGTGGCCGGCCTCGTGCTGCTCGTGGCCACCGGCTTCGTCGACAGCTACACGTTCTTGGCCCATGGCCACGTCTTCGCCGAGGCGATGACGGGCAACCTCGTCCTCATCGGGATCGGCGCCGTCGAGCCCGAGATCGTGGAGTTCTGGCGTCCGCTGGCTGCCTACGCCGCGTTCGTCGCCGGCGTCGCCCTGTTGTGGTGGATCAGCGCGCGCACGAAGGCCGCCACGCGCGCGCCGCAGCTCGCCACGCTGGCGTTCGAGATCGGCGTGCTCGTCATCGTCGGCTTCCTGCCGCCGAGCGTGCCGCAGGTCGTCATCGTGACGGCGATCGCCTTCGCATCGGGCTTGCAGATCGCCGCCTTCCAACGCCTCGGGCTCGCCAAGTTCACGACGACCGTGATGACCAGCAACTCGTTGCACACGGTCAACGCGGCCTTGACGGCGTGGGCCAGCGGCTCCCGTCAGGACCGCGCCGTGGCCGGCCACCTCGCCGCCGGGCTGGTCGCGTTCGTCGTCGGGGTGTTCGCCGGCGCCCTGTCGACGAACGCGCTCGACACCCATGCCAGCTGGGTCGTCGCCGGCCTGTTCCTCGTCTCCGGTCTGATCTGGCTGCGGCCGCCGCGCTCGTCAGACTGACCGGACGACCTCGGCCACCCAGCGCAGGAGGCGGTGGTCGCTGCCCGGTGCGCCCACGAGGGCGACTCCGAGCGGGAGGCCGCCGTCGTTGGCGATCGGCAGCACGACGACTGGTGCCCCGGCCAGCCCGGCGATGCACGTCAGCCTGAGGGTGGCGGTGCGCCGGTGCTCCAGGGCGGCCCGGGCGTCGGCGCCGCTGACGGCCACCGGTGGGGCGGCGCCGGCGGCCGCCGGTTGCACGAGGACCGTGCCGTCGGCCGTCGCCCGCACGACGGCCTCGCGCACCGCTGTCCGCACGATGTCGGCCCGCCCGACCGCGTCCGCGGTCACCTTCGATGCGACCTCGAAGCGGGCCGTGATGCCAGGTCCCATGTCGGGGTGGACCGTGCTGATCCACGGTCCGTCGGCGCGCCACGCCTCCCATCCCTGGCGGTCACGGAAGGCGGTGATGGCGGCGGCCAGGTCGAGCCCAGGCTCGATCGTCGACGGTTCCTCACCGAGCGTGGCGATCCCGGCCCGGCACGCGGCGGCGATCGTCGGGTCGACGTCGCCCATCGCCTCGGCGAGCCACGCCAGCCTGACCGGCCGGACGTCGTGCTCGACCGGTCCGAGCAGCGCATCGGCGCCGGCGAGCAAGCACGGTGGGATCGGCCGCCAGCAACCCGACGGTGTCGAACGACGGGGCCAGCGGCAGCACGCCGGCGATGTCGACGGCGCCGTGGGTCGGGCGCCACCCGAAGATGCCGCAGTAGCTCGCCGGGACGCGGATCGAGCCACCGGTGTCGGTGCCGAGCGCCAGCTCGACGAGCCCGGCGGCGACGGCGGCCGCCGAGCCGGCCGACGATCCGCCCGGGACGTGGCCCGGCGCCCGCACGTTGCGCGGCGTGCCGAAGTGCACGTTGGTGCCCGACAGCGAGTACGCCAGCTCGTCGGTGATCGTCTTGCCGACGACGGTGGCGCCGGCCGCGACCAGTCGTTGCACCGCCGTTGCGCTGGTCGTGGCCGGCGCCCGGCCGGCGGCGAACGTCGGGTTGCCGGCGCCGGTGACCGTCCCGGCGACGTCGAACATGTCCTTGACCGCCAGGCGGACGCCGTCGAGCGGACCGCCTGGCGCGCCGGCCACGAGCTCGGACGGCGCGCCGACGAACGCGCCGACGGTGTCGACGGGGATCGCGACGCTCACCCCGCCGACGGTAGACGTGGCGCTACGGGAGGGTCCCGTCGGTGGTGTCGAAGTCGGCCCGGCGGAAGTCGAGGGCGAGGTCGAAGCCCCGGCCGCCGCTGAACAGGTCGGCGCCGTCGCCGCCGACGAGGACGTCGGTGCCGCGATCGCCGCAGAGGATGTCCTCGCCGCCCCGGCCGACGAGCACGTCGTCGCCCTGGGCGCCGAGCAGCAGGTCCCCACCATCGGTCCCGATCACCCAGTCGGCGTGGGCCGTCCCGAGCTGCACGGTCATCTCGGCGCTGGCGACCTGTTGGCCGTCGGAGACGGTGAACGTGATGGTGGCGGTGCCCGGCTTGCGGGCCGTCACCGTCAGCGCTCGTTGCGCGCCGGACCCGGTGACGACGAGATCCTGCGTCCGCACGACGCGCTCGTCGTCGCTGGTGACGTGGACCGCGAGCTGGTCGAGCGTGGTGTCGGGATCGTCGGTGAGGAAGTTGATCGTCGCGGCGCGGCCGTCGGGTCCACACGACCCGCCGGCCCCGAGGCCGATCGACGGCGCCAGCGATCCCGTCACCGGCTGCCAGTCCGGGCTGCCGTCGAGCCCGCCGTCCTTGCTGAGGTCGACGGCGCCCGTGCCGTCGGCGGCCATCGTGATGATCTCGAAGTTGGAGCCGTCGAAGCCGGAGAAGGCGATGCTGGCGCCGTCCGGCGACCACGCCGGCTGGAAGTCGAAGCCCGTGCTGTTGGTCAGTCGCGTCTGGCCGGTGCCGTCGGCCAGCATCGAGTAGATCTCGAAGTTGCCGTCCCGGCCGGCGGAGAACGCGAGGTGCGAACCGTCGGGCGACCATGCCGGCATCCAGTCGGTCGCCGGGTTGGCCGAGACGTTGACCGGGTTGCCGCCGTCGGCGTCCATCACCCACACGTCGAGGTTGCCGCTGCGCACGCTGGCGAAGGCGATCTTCGTCCCGTCGGGCGACCACGCGGCCTGCTCGTCGTCGCCCGGGCTCACCGTCAGGCGGGTCTGCCCGCTGCCGTCGGCGTTCATGACGTACAGCTCGCGGTCACCGCCATCGCGCATGCTCGTGAACGCGATGCGGCTGCCGTCGGGCGACCACGCCGGTTCGTCGTCGAGCGCCGGGTTGTTGGTGAGGTTCGTCTGGCCGGAGCCGTCAACGCCCATCACGTAGATCTCGCGGTTGCCATCGCGATCGGACCAGAAGGCGAGGCGGAAGCCGTCGGCCGTCCACATCGGGTCCATGTCGGCGCCGGCGTCGTCCGTCAGCCTCGTCGCCTCCTCCTCGCCGACGCCCTGCACGAAGATGTCGCGACCGCCGAAGCGCGAGGAGTCGAAGGCGATCCTCCCGTTGTGGCCAGGGAACGCAGCCGCGGCGGGCGGCGCCGACATCGCGAGCGCCGTGACGAACAGTGCACCGCCGGCGAGCGCGGCCTTCCAAGGTCCTACATGAACAGCCATCTCAATCCTCCGGGGGGTCGACGATCAGGGCCACCGGTCACGGTGACGATCGCGGTCCGGCGAGTCCTGGAGGACCCCTGGAATTGCCGTGGAGATCGGGCCGTCAGCGCACGGCGACGAACGCGTCGCTGGCGATCCAGTTGGCGCCGGCGGCGGCGACGTCGCGGCGGATCGCTTGATCGTTGGTGACGACGACGATCGTGCGCTCCACGGGCGCCGCCCGCACCTCGGCGCGGATGACGTCGTCGGCGATCACCCCCGGCTTGGAGTACACGACGCGGGCCATCCGGCGACGGGTCGTGTGGGCGCCGATGACATCGGCCCCGTCGAAGACGACGGTGATGTCGCTGCCATAGCGCCGGGCGACGTCGTCGACGAGGTCGAGGCAGCGGACCCGCTGGCGCTCGAGATCCTCGTCGGGCCAGGCCAGCTTGGCGACGTTGTAGCCGTCGACGAGCACCAGCGCGCCGGGCGCCCGCAGCAGGTGCTCGGTGGCCTTCTGCGAGTCGCGAGCGACGCCGCCGGGCAACGAGACGGCCACCCGTCCGGTCGTGCCCACCTCGATCAGGCTCGACAGCCGATCGGCCAGCCCACGCGCCGACCGGGCCAGATCGCGCAGCTCGACGACCTGGGCCCCGGACACCGCGATGCCGCCGCGCTCGGCACGGTCGGCGAGCAGCGAGTCACGCTGCGACTCAGCGGCCTCGGCGCGGTGCAGGGCGGCGTCGCGATCGGCCTCCAGCCCGCTCACCCTGCTGCGCGCCGCCTCGGCGCGATCATTGGCGTGGCGGGTGTCGCGCCGGGCGGCCGACAGCTCGGCCCGGAGCGATTCGAGCTCCCCGCGTGCGCCGGTGCCGGCCTGGCGAGCCCCGTCGAGCTGGTGCTGCAGGTCGTCGACGCGCTGTTGCAGGACGACGAGCTCGGCCCGGGTCCGCGTCGCCGCCTGCTCGGCTGCGGCGCGCCGCTTGTCGGCCCGTCGCAGCGCCCCATCGGAGTCGGCGCGGGCCGCGGCGTCCTCGGCGGCCGCCACGAGGGACGCGGCACGGTCCTCCCACCCCTCATCTCGGCGCAGCCACTCGATCCCGATCGGATCGACGAGCTCGGGGAGGGCCCCCGCGGCGAGGCGGCGGCGGAACTCGTCGTCGCCCTCGATCGCCCGGCGCAGCCGCCCGAGGGCCGACGTCGGCAACCGCGACTCGCGCAGGAACGGCTTCAGCGCCGCCGGGTAGGCCAGCGGCGGGCGCAGCTTCTGCCCCTCGGCGGCGATGGCCACGGCGAACTCGATGGCCGAACGCAGCGCGCGGTGCTCCAGCACCGCTCCCCCCACCGTCGGGGCCACGTCACTGGACATCATCCCCAACGTTACGGGGGCCGCATGGTGCCGGTTCGTCCAGGTCGCACCGGGCGAACACCTGGTCGACGAACGGGTGTTTGACACGAACGGACGTTCGTGGTCTCATGCGTGGGTGGCACCGGCAGTTGGGGCTCGGCCCGTCCAGCGCAGCTTCGACGACCTCGGGACACCGCTCGCCGACGTCACGTTCTGCATCCTCGACCTGGAGACCACCGGCGGCGATCGCACGCTCGACACGATCACCGAGGTCGGCGCGGTCAAGGTGCGCGGCGGCGAGTTCCTCGGCACGTTCCAGACCCTCGTCAACCCGGGACGCGCCATCCCGCCGCAGATCACGATGCTGACCGGCCTCACCGACGCCCTGGTGGCGCCGGCGCCGCGCATCGAGGCCGTGCTCCCGTCACTGCTCGAGTTCCTGCGGGGGACGATCCTCGTCGGCCACAACATCGGCTTCGACGTGGCGTTCCTGCGCAACGCGTTCGAGCGGGCCGGCCATCCGCGGTTCGACCCGGTGCGGGTGGACACGGTGGCGCTGGCCCGCCGGCTGGTGCGCGACGAGGTGCCGGACTGCCGCTTGGGCACGCTGGCGACGCGGTTCCGGCTCGATCACAAGCCGACCCACCGGGCCCTCGACGACGCCCTCGCCACCACCGACCTGCTGCACCTGCTCATCGAGCGGGCGACGGCGCTCGGCGTGCTCGGCATCGACGACCTCACGACGCTGGCCACGATGGCCGGCCACCCGCAGGCGGCCAAGCTCAAGCTGACGTCGAGCCTTCCCCGCTCCCCCGGCGTGTACCTGTTCTGCGGGCATCGCGACGAGGTGCTGTACGTCGGCAAGGCCACCAACCTGCGCCAGCGGGTGCGCAGCTACTTCGGCCGCGAGGACCGGCGGCGCATCGGACCGATGCTGCGCGAGGCGCAGGCCGTGCGCCACCACTGCCTCCCCGACCCGCTGTCGGCCGAGGTCGTCGAGGCTCGCCTGATCGCCCGGCTCAAGCCGCGGTACAACCGCGCCGGCACCCGCGCCGACCGCTACTGCTACGTGCGCCTCGACATCGAATCGGCGTGGCCGCGGCTGGCGATCGTGCGCGACGCCGCACGCACCGGCGTCCACCTGGGACCATTGCCCTCGCGAACGATGGCGACGTTGGTCGTCGAGGCCCTGCAGGCCGCGTTGCCGCTGCGGCGCTGCTCGGTGCGGCTCGGGCGCGCCCACGTCCCGTCGCCGGGGGCGACGGCGTGCGCGGCGGCCCAGATGGGCGTGGCGGCCTGCCCGTGTGCCGGCGTCGCCGAGCGTCGCGCCTACGACGACGCCGTCGGCGCGGCGGAGGCGGCGATGACCGGGTGCGGTGGACCGGTGGCCGAGCGACTCGCCGAGCGGATGCGCACCCTGGCCGCCGCCCAACGCTTCGAGGAGGCGGCGATGACCCGTGACCGGATGTCCGCGCTCGACGGTGCGGTCACCCGCACGAGGCAGATGGACGACCTGCTGGCACGCGGCCGTTTCGAGACGACCCGCGGCGACGTCACGTGGGTGGTCGACCACGCCCGGCTGGTCGACGTCCGCGTCGCCGGCTCGACGGCGGGCGCCCTCCCCGCGGCACCGCCGCCCGCCCCCGAGGCAGGCCGCCCCCTCCCCCGCCTCCTGGCCGACGAGGCCCTGGTCCTCGCCCGCCGCCTCCCCCTCCCCGACGCCACCCCGTCGGTGGCGTGACCGGCCGAATTCTGCGAACTTTCCGCGGTCGCGCCCACATGCGGGGCGCGAGCGCGGAACAGTTCGCGGATCCGCCATCCGGCCACCGGGCCCACCGGCGCGACGGCGGGGCCGCGTCAGGACTCGGCGGCCGATTGGGAGACGGTGACCATGGCGGCGAGGGCGCCGGCGGCCTTGCCGCTGTCGATCGACTGCTCGGCGAGCGCCAGACCGGCCGCCAGGTCGTCGGCGGCCCCGCCGACCACCAGCGCAGCGGCGGCGTTGAGCACGACGATGTCGCGGTGGGCGCCGCGGGCGCCGTCGAGCACCCGGCGCACGACGTCGGCGTTGTGCTCGGGGTCGCCGCCGACCAGCTGGTCGTGGGTGGCCGGCGCCAGGCCCAGGGCCACCGGATCGACGGTGAACGTGCGGGCGCCGCCGTCGTGCTGCAGGGCGAGGACGGTGGACGGCCCGGTCGTCGTCAGCTCGTCGAGCCCGCCGCCGTGGACGACCCACGCGTCGGTCGACCCGTGGGCCCGCAACGACGCCAGCATGCGCTCGGCGAACCGGGCGTCGGCGACGCCGATGATCTGACGGCGCACCCGACCCGGGTTGGCCATCGGGCCGAGCAGGTTGAACACCGTCGGGATCCCGATCTCGCGACGCGACGGGGCGGCGAAGCGGAAGGCCGGGTGGAACCGGGGAGCGAAGCAGAAGCCGATCCCGGCCTCCTCGACGCAGCGGTTGACCCCCGCGGGCGTCAGCTCGAGCACGACGCCGAGCGCCTCGAGCACATCGGCGGTGCCGCACAGCGACGACGCGCCGCGAGCCCCGTGCTTGCACACCGGGACACCGGCGCCGGCCACGACGATCGCCGCCATCGTCGAGACGTTGATCGAGTGCGAGCGGTCGCCGCCCGTGCCGACGACGTCGACGGCGCGAGCCCGCAGGTCGTCGGAGAGCGGCACCAGCTCGGCCGCGGCGAGCACCGCATCGAGCAACCCGGACAGCTCGTCGGCAGTCTCGCCCTTGGCCCGCAGGGCGACGACGAACCCGATCAGCTGGGCCGGCGTGGCGCTGCCGCCGAGGATCGTCGCCATCGCCGCTCGCGCCTGATCGGCGGTCAGATCACGCCCGGCCAGCAGCTCGGTCAGCAACCCCGGCCACCCGCCGTGACCATCCAGGCCGTGCTCGTCGGGCGGCGGTTCTGCGGCGGCGTTCACGACTGGAACCTAGGCGCCGGGGCGCGCGACAACGGCGGCCGTTCCGCGCTCCCTCGGACGCCGCCGCTCAGGCGCTGCGACGGCGTTGGCGGATGATCCGGCGACGCTCGCGTTCGGTCGCGCCACCCCACACGCCGGCTTTCTCACGGGAGCTCAGGGCGTGCTCCAGGCACGCGACGCGCGACGCCGCACCCTGCACAGACCTCTTTCGCGGCCAGGGCGTCGTCATCATCATCCGGGTAGAAGATGCCGGCGTCCAGCCCTCGACAAGCCCCCAGCTTGCGCCATTCGATGTCACGCAGCGACACGTAGGAATCCCCAATCCAACTCGTCTGGTGAGCAGAACGATAGAACCCGTTCCGGAGCCGCGCCAGAGGCAATCACGCGCGCTTTGCGTAACGGTCCACACCGCCGGGCGCCCTCCTACACTGACCGCCGTGCCCGACGAGCCCCAGCGTGCCGCCCTCTTCCGGAGGGACGCGATGCTCGCCCGCCTGGCCGCCGAGCCGTTCGACGTGCTCGTCGTCGGCGGCGGGGTCACCGGCGCCGGGGTGGCGGTCGACGCCGCTACCCGCGGGCCTGCGCACGGCGCTCGTCGAGGGGGCCGACTTCGCCAGCGGCACGTCGTCCAAGAGCTCCAAGCTCGTCCACGGCGGCCTGCGCTACCTGCAGCAGGGCGACGTGCGGCTCGTCTACGAGGCGCTCCACGAACGCCAGCGCCTGCGCCGCAACGCTCCGCACCTGGTCAAGCTGCTGCCGTTCATGATCCCGATCCTGACCAGGGACGGTCTGATCCCCCGCCGGGTGGCCCGGGCCCTCGGCTCGGCGATGTGGATGTACGACGTCACCGGCGGCTTCCGCATCGGCAAGTTCCACAAGCGCCTCAAGGCCGACGCCGCCTTCGCCCACCTGCCGACCATGCCCCGGGAGCGCCTCGCCGGCGGCTACCTCTACTACGACGCCACCACCGACGACGCCCGGCTCGTCCTCACGCTCGCCCGCACCGCCGCGGCCCACGGTGCCGTCGTGGTCAACCGCGCCCGGGTCGTTGCGCTCACGAAGGGTCCCGACGGCCAGGTCGACGGCGCCATGATCGATGCCGGGTCCGGGGAGATCAAGGTCGCCGCCCGCACCGTCGTCAACGCGGCCGGCGTGTGGGCCGACGACGTCCGGGCGATGGAGGACGGGATCCACCCGGACTCGATCCGCCCGGCCAAGGGCGTCCACCTCACCGTGCCGTGGAGCAAGGTGCGCAACGACATCGCCGTCGTCATCCCGGTCCGCAAGGACCGCCGCAGCCTCTTCGTCGTGCCGTGGGGCGCCAAGCCCGACGGCACGTTCGAGCACACGTACATCGGTACGACCGACACCGACTACGAGGGTCCGCTCGACGACCCGGCGTGCACCGCCGACGACATCGCGTACGTCCTCGGCGCGTTGAACGACGCCATCACCACCGACATCACGGTCGACGACGTGACGGGCGTGTGGGCCGGTCTCCGCCCGCTCGTCAAGTCGGCCACCAGCGGTCGCACCGCCGACCTCTCGCGCCGCCACCGCGTCACGGTCGGGACGGCCGGCGTCGTCGCGGTGACCGGCGGCAAGCTGACCACCTATCGCGAGATGGCCGAGGACACCGTCGACGAGGTGCTCGGGCGGCTCGGCACCAAGGCCCGGTGCCGCACCAAGCGGCTCCGCCTGCTCGGCGCCGACGGGTACGAGGAAGGCGACCCCGGCACCACCGCCGCCCACCTCGGCAACCGCTACGGCACCCTGGCCGGCGAGGTCGAGGCGCTCGTCGCGGCCGACGCGTCGCTCGGCGAGCCGCTGGTCCCCGGCCTGCCGTACCTCCGGGCCGAGGCGATCTACGCGGTGCGCGCCGAGATGGCCACGACGCTCGACGACGTGCTGCTGCGGCGCACCCGCGCCCACCTGTTCGACCGCCCGCTGGCGCTCGAGTTCGCGCCCGCCGTGGCCGAGCTGATCGCCGGCGAGCTGGGCTGGGACGCCGCCACCACGGCGCGCCAGATCGCCGCCTACGGCGAGCTCGTCGCCACCGAGGAGGCGGACGCTCGGCCGGCTCCCGCTGCGACATGATCGCGGCCGCATGACCGAACCGACCCCGCCCATCGAGCTGACCGGCTCCGCCGCCCGGTGGTCCGGCGCCGTCGACGTCCCCGCCGCCGTGGTGGACGAGCTGCGCGCCGTGACGGCGGTGATCGCCGACGAGGACCTCGTCGCCGAAGCGAGCCGCGACTGGTGGCCGCTCGCCCTGCACTGGTCGCTCGCCGGCCAGGTCCCCCAGCGTGCCGCAGTGGTGGTGCGGCCGGCCTCGACCGACGAGGTCGTCGCGGTCGTGCGGGTGTGCGCCGCCCACCACGTGCCGCTGACCGTCGCCGGTGGGCGCAGCGGGGTCACCGGTGCGTCGGTGCCAGCGTTCGGTGGGGTCGTGCTCGACACCACGGCGCTGGACGGCATCGTCGCCGTCGACGAGACGGCAGGCGTCGTCGAGGTGCTCGCCGGGACGTTCGGCCCCGACCTCGAGCGCCAGCTGCAGGCCGAGCACGGGTTGAGCGTCGGCCACTTCCCGCAGAGCTTCGACATCGCCACGGTCGGCGGCTGGGTCGCCTGTCGTGGCGCCGGCCAGTACTCGACCCGCTACGGGAAGATCGAGGAGATCGCCGTCGGGCTGGAGGTCGTGCTCGCCGACGGCACTGTCGTGCGGACGGGCGGCGCACCGGCCGCCGCCGTCGGCCCCGATCTCGGCCAGCTGTTCATCGGGTCGGAGGGCACGCTCGGGATCGTCACCCGGGTCTGGCTGCGGGCCCATGCCGTCTCCCCCACCGACAGCCGGATCGTGTTCTGGTTCGACTCCTTCGCCGCCGGCGTCGAGGCGTGCCGCCGGATCCTGCAGCGGGGGGCGACCCCGGCCGTGCTGCGCCTCTACGACGGCATCGAGTCGGCACGCGGCCACGGTGGCGACGGCACGCGATGCGTGCTGCTCGTGCTCGACGAGGGCGACCCGTTGATCGTCGACGCCACCATGGCGGTGGTTGCCGATGCATGTGCAACGGCCGGCGGCACCCTCGGCGACGGCGCGCTCGTCGACGCGTGGAAGCAGCACCGCAACGACACGTCGGCGCTGCAGGGCCTGACCCACAAGGGCTTCGTCGTCGACACCATGGAGATCGCCGCCCCATGGACCGCGCTGCCCCTGCTGTTCGACTCCGTCCGCGCCGCGCTGTCGGCGGTCGACCACGTCCTCGTCGCCAGCTGCCACCTGTCGCACAGCTACACCGACGGCGCCTGCCTCTACTTCACGTTCGCCGCCGCGCCACCGCCCGAGGAGATCGAGTCCACCTACGTCGCGCTGTGGGACGCCGGCCAGCACGCCGTCCTTGCCGGAGGCGGCAACCTGTCCCACCACCACGGCGTCGGCATCAACCGGTCGCGCTTCATGGCCGAGGCCCTCGGCACCGGCCTCCCTGTCCTGGCCGCCATCAAGTCGGCGCTCGATCCCACCGGCATCCTCAACCCCGGCAAGCTCGGGCTGCCCAGCCCGTTCGGCGACCCGCCGTGGCCGCCTCGATGAGCGCCGAGGTCACCGGGCGCTGGGACTGGGATGCGATCCGCGCCGGCGGCGGCGTGGCCCTCGTGTTCGCCGTGCCGTTCTCGATCGCCGCTCGCTGGGCCGCCGACCGCACCGAACCCGGCTCGCTGCCCGTGTGGCTGAGCCTCGGCGCCGTGCTCGGCTTCGTCCTCGGCGCCGGCTGCGCGGCCTGGGTCCAGCGCACGGACACGCCGCTCTCCCACGGCATCGTCACCGCGGTGGGCACCTACGTCGTCGCCCAGGCCGTGTTCGCCACCATCCGCCTGATCCGCGGCGAGGACGTGCGATGGTTCGCGCTGATGTTCAACCTCAGCGTCGTGGCCGGGGCCGGCCTCGTCGGCGGTCTGCTCGGCCAGCGCCTGCGCAACAAGGGCTTCCTGCCCGGCGGCCGGCGATGACCGCGATCCTCGCCCTCGACGTCGGCACGACCAGCATCCGGGCCACGATCGTCGACGACGAGCTGGCCATCCGCACGATCGCCCGACGGCCGTTCCCGCCGACGACACCGTTCCCGGGGCTCGTCGAGTTCGATGCCGCCGAGCTGGCCCGCCTCGTGCTCGACGCCGCGGCCGAAGCCAGCGCCGCCGCCGGCGAGCCGATCAGCGCGGTGGGCATCACGAACCAGCGGGCCAGCACCATCGTGTGGGACCGGGGCACCGGGGAGCCGATCGCCCCCGCCCTCGGCTGGCAGGACCTGCGCACCGTCGGCGAGTGCTTGGTCATGCGGGCCGAGCACGACATCACGCTGGCCCCGAACCAGTCGGCCACCAAGCTGGCCTGGATCCTGGCCAACACGCCCGGCGCACGCGACCGCGACCTCGCCTTCGGCACCGTCGACACGTGGCTGGCCTGGCAGCTGTCCGGCGGCGAGCTCCACGTCACCGACCCGTCGAACGGCGCCATCACCGGCTTCCTCGGGCTCGACGGCGCCTCGTGGAACGACCACATCCTCGACCTGCTCGCCGTGCCGCCCGCCATCCTGCCGCGCCTCGTCGACTCGAGCGGCGTCGTCGGCATCGCCTCGGCGCTCCCCGGCGGCCCACCGATCGCCGCCCTGGTCGGCGACCAGCAGGGCTCGCTCGTCGGCCAGGGATGCGTGACGCCGGGGCGGGCCAAGATCACGTTCGGCACCGGCGGGATCCTCGACGTGTGCGCCGGCGCGGGAAGCCCGACCTCGGCCCGCCGCGCCGAGCACGGCTCGTACCCGGTCGTCGCCTGGTCCATCGGCGGCGAGGTGACGTGGGGCGCCGAGGCGATCATGCTCGCCGCCGGCATGAACATCGACTGGCTGCGCGAGGACCTCGGCCTCATCGCGACGGCCGCCGAGAGCCACGAGGTGGCGGCGACGGTGCCATCGAGCGACGGCGTCGTGTTCGTGCCGGCGTTGCTCGGGCTGGGCACCCCGCGCTGGGACTACGGCGCCCGTGGCGCCCTGTTCGGCGTGACGCGCGGGACCACCCGGGCCCACGTCGTGCGGGCCGTGCTGGAAGGCGTCGCCCACCGCGGCGCCGACCTCGTGGAGGCGACCGAGGCCGACACCGGGCTGTCGATCGAGGCCGTCAGGGTGGACGGCGGGATGAGCACCAACCCGACGTTCACCCAAGCGCTGGCCGACGCCACCGGCCGCGTCGTCGAGGTGTCGCCGGTCGTCGAGGCCACGACCATCGGCGCCGCCTTCCTGGCCGGGCTGGCCACCGGTGTGTGGGACCGCATCGCCGACGCCGATCGCGCCTGGTCACCGGCTCGCGTCGTCGAGCCCGGCGAGCGCCTCGACCGCGCCGAGTGGGCGCGCGCCGTCGAACGGGCGGCCGGCTGGATCCCCGAGCTGTCCGCCCTCGACGTGTGACGGGCTCCTAGAGTTGCCCGGCCGTGCCCCGGCCGGTGAAGCTGTCGGCACGGGACGGGAACGGCCCCGGACATCGAAAGGACTCACTGCGTGGAGAACCCAACCCGCCGCCGGGTGTTGGCAGCAGGACTCACAGGGACCGCCCTGGGCCTGCTCGGCGGGCGCGTCGCGTCAGCGAGCCCCGACACGACGGAGCCCACGGAGGGTGGATCCACACCGCCGAGCACGGCCGCCGCCCCGGCCACGACGACCACGCTGCCGCCGAAGCGCCCATCGACGGCGGACCTCGCGCTGCTCAACTACGCCGAGTCGATCGAGCTCGCCGCGACGAACCTCTACCAGGCGTCGATCGACGCCGGCGCCAAGGACGACCTGGTCAAGATGCTGGTCGCGAACCACCGTGGCTACGCCGACCTCATCCGCGGCATCCTCGGGACGCGGTCGATCGGCATCCCCGACACGTCGCTGTACGACGAGCGGTTGAGCACGTTCCAGGTGGCCGATCTGGAGGCGCTCGCACCTGCCGCCTACGAGCTCGAGTCGGCGCTCGTCGCCACCCACACCGACCTGCTGGCCAAGCTCGAAGGCACTGACGGCGCGGCGGACATCGCGTCGATCCTGATCGTCGAGGCCCGCCAGGCCGCAGTGCTCGCCGACGCCGCCGGCAAGGGCGGCGACTTCGACGCCCTGTTCGACGACGCTGCCATCGCGCTCACGCCGCCGACCGGAGGCTGACCATGACCGCCGAAGCCACCCCCACCGACGGTGCCGCGCCGCGACTGCACGTCGGACGTCGCCAGATGCTGAAGTCCGGCGCGCCTCGCCGCGTCGCTGGCCGCCGTCCTCGCCGCGTGCGGCAAGTCGTCGTCCTCCACGGGCGAGCCGGGCCGGGTCGGGTTCGCCCCGACGCCGACCGACCTCCCCAAGCAGAACATCGACGATGCCGTGCGCCTGCGCACGGCATCCTCGATCGAGTACACGATCATGGACGTCTACGCGACGATCACCAAGAGCGGCGAGCTGGCGCAAGACGATCAGACGCTCGTCGACCGCCTCATCGTCGAGCACCAGGCCGCCGCCGACAGATTGGCCGAGTTGACGACCGACCTGGGTGCCGAGCCGTACGAGTGCGTCAACGCCTGGTACATGGACCGCGTCGTCCCGCCGATCTTCGAGAACATCAACGGTGACGAGGCCAAGGACATCCCGCCGAGCGACAACCCGGCGCGCGACATGATCGCCACGGTCAACGCGTGGGAGTCGATGGACGGTGCGATGTACCAGAGCATGGTGCCGCAGATGGCGTCGGCCGAGCTGCGCTCCGAGATCATGAAGATCGGGGCGCGGGCCGGCCGTCACGCTGCCGTCAGCGCGATCCACGCTGCCGGGGCCCCGCAGGGCTGGTTCAACCCGCAGCTCATCGGCGGCACGGAGCCGGCGGCGAAGGACGGCCTGGTGCCGCTGTACGCCATCCCGACCGAGTTCGGCAGCCTGGCACCGACGCAGCTCGTGATCGGTGCCGCCAGCTCGGCCGGTACCCGGTTCACGCTGCCGATCGACACCCCCGCGGACAACTCCTTCGTCTACGCCGACCAGACCTGTCCCGCGACCTGAGACCCGGCGGCCGGCCGACCTCCCCGCGCACATCGAGCTTGAAGGTCAGCCGCTGAGCTCGTTCCGGCACTGAGCCCCGTACGCTCCGGGATGACGGTGAGTCGGCCGGGTGGCCGCGGCGTGCTCGTCACGTCGAGGAAAGTCGGGACTCCACAGGGCAGGGTGCTGGCGAGAGCCAGGTCGGGGCGACCTGACGGACAAGTGCAACAGAGAGAGACCGCCGATGGGCCGGGCAACCGGTCACAGGTGAGGGTGAAACGGTGCGGTAAGAGCGCACCAGCGTCCGGGGTGACCCGGGCGGCTCGGCAAACCCCACCCGGAGCAAGGCCGAGCAGGAGGCACGGACGGCCCGTCCGCCCCGGTCGACGGGGCACCTCCGGGTAGGCCGCACAGATGGATGGCCACCGGTCGTCGAGAGGCGACTACAGGATCCCGCTTACAGGCCGACTCACCGTCACCTCGGCCATCGAGCAGGGATCGTTTCGACGGCGTCGCCGACTTCGGCTGGCGACACCCCGTCGGCAGCCGGTCAGCCGCCACCGCGGCTCCACCACCGCCGTCGGCCAGACCAGTGTGGGCGGGAGCGGACAGGCGGTGCGGTCGTCCCCGAGACCGGGCCGGGGGCACGACAGATCGCCCGGCACCGTTCGACGAACTCGAGACGGCCGGCGTCGTCGTTGCGGATCTCGAACTGGTGGTAGACGGCGCCTCCCCAGGTCGTGCCTCGGCCGAACCACACGCGGTCGGTCAGCCGCCACCGCGGCTCCACCACCGCCGTCGGCCAGACCAGTGTGAGCGGTATGCCGCGCTCAGTCGCCCGGATGGTGATCTCCCCGCCCACATCACTGCGCGACGTCTCCACGAACGAGGGACAGCCGAGTGCGAGCCACGTGCTCCGGCTGAGCATCATCCAGGCCGGCGAGACGTAGATGTCACTCTGGAGGTGCTCGGCGCGCTGGGCGCCTCCGGCGACGCCGTCCGGATCGAAGTAGTGAGCGAAGCGGAGCGTGAGCGGTACGCAGTCGATGTCGAACAGCACCAGGTTGTGCCACGGACGCGTCCGGAGGAACTCGTCGATCGCCTCACCGTGTGGTCGGTCGGTCAGGATCTGCTCATGGTCCAGTCCCAGCGAGCGGAACACAGCTCGCTGGCTCTCGACGACGATGGCGGGAATGTTCCGTGCGTAGAAACTCACAGACTGCAGCTCGTGCGCTTGGATGATCACCACCCCTCAGTCGGATGGGGTTGCAGCTTTACAGGCCGACTCACCGTCACCGACGCCGGCACGCCGATGGTGCTGCGGTGCAACACTGGGTCGGATGCTCGCGTGGTCGGCGGAGGTGTGGACCGCGATCGCGGCAAGTGCGCAGGCGCTCGGCGTCCTCGGTGCCCTGTGGTATGCCGCGTCGCAGATCAGCGCGGCCAAGGACCTGGCTCGATCGGAACGTCGCGAGCAGGTGCGCGATCAGCTCGATCAGGTCTGGTACGTCGAGGCCGACGTAGCGTTCCACCAGGCCAGGGCGCTGCGGCGGCGTCTCGCCGACGCAGCCTCGTCGGAGGAGCTGGCCGACGCGATGATCGAGGCGAGCAGGGTGCTGACGAACGCGCTCGCCAGGACCCGTCGGCTCATCATCAAGCTCGAGGGGCCCACCACGGAGGTCGACCAGCTGATCAAGGCGACCCGACGGTTGGAGCCCGAGGCCGCCACGACGATCGGCGAGGTGGACGTCCTTGCGCTCCGCCAGGCGGTCAACGAGGTGGTGCTCGAGCTGCTCGAGGTCGTGCCGCTGCTGGATCTCCGGCCCTCCGACGAGTTCTGATCCGCACTCACCGCGACGCCGATCGTTGCCAGCACGCTCCGGTGACACAGGGCGGGACACCCCGATGGGCTAGACACCGCCCATGACCGCCGACGACCCCGCTGCACACGCCGAGCCGACGACGGTCGCGTCGTACGCCACCACCGGCGAGGCCGAGGTGGCCCAGGCCAAGCTGCGGGCGTACGGGATCGAGGCGTTCCTCGACGACCAGATCGAGGGCGGCAGCGTGCCGATCGAGGGCGAGCCGGGAATCGTGGTCAAGGTGCGCGCCGGCGATGCCGCCGACGCCGTCACGATCCTCACCGAGGGCCCGCCGGCCGAGTAGGTCAGCCGAGGTCGCGCCGCTCGGCGCGGTCATGGTCCTGCAGGTGCGCCGGCGCCGCTGCCCGCGCCCGTCGAGCTGACGTCCGCCGCCGCTGACGACCGACGCCAGCCACGCCCGCAGACCGTCCATCGTCTCGGCCGACTTGAAGTCGCGCATCGCGGCGTCCCAGGAGTCGATCGTCGCCAGCAGGTCGGCGGCGCGATCCGGGCGCTGGCGCAGCACCCCGACGGGGGCCAGCTGGACCCGGATCCCGAACAGGATGGCGCCGGTGCGGGGCAGCTTGCGCAAGGTCTGACGCTCGCTGCGCAGCCAGTACGGCGAGCCGTCCGGCCCGACGCTGGGCGGAGCGACCTGCGGCCGCCTGCTTGGACGTCGGCAGGAACAACGCCGGCGTCGTCTTCAGCGAGAAGTTGCGGCGCCACACCGGGCGGTCGACGCGGAGCCGGTCGAAGAAGACGTCGACGCGGGGCTCCAGGTCGGTGTCGTAGTGGTCGACGGGCCGGTGCACGTCGCCCACGGTGTGGCCGAGCTTCTCGGCCAGCACCCACATCGACGGGAAGCAGAGCACCGCGCCATCGAGACGCCATGCCCCGTCGCGCCGGACCATCAGGCAGAGGTCCTCCTGCACCAGCAGGCCGGCCACCGCGAGCGGGTGGGCCGGTGGCGGGGCGTCGAGCCCGACGAGCCCCCTGGCCGCCGCCCACGACGCGATCAGCTCGGCGACCTCCTCGCTGGCGCGCGACGCCGACGGCAGGGCGGCGAAGACCTCGGCGTTCCGCTCGACGAGCAGGCGACGGCGCAGCGCCAGCTCGGCGTCGCGATGCCGGTCGACGAGGAACCACTGGTCGAGGTCGAGGGCCCGGGTCCCCATCCGGTGGTGCGGTGGCGCCGGACGCAGCTCGAGCTCGTCGAGCCAGGCCGGCGGCTCGTCGGCGCAGGCGCTCCGATACGGCTCGTCATCCGGGACGTACGGCACGAGGCCGGGATCGAGCCCGGTCACGACACGTCAGTGGGCGCAGCCGCAGGCACCGCCGCAGCAGCCCCCGCCGCCCGACGGCGCGGCGGCCGCACGCGACGGCGATCCGACGCCGGCGGTCATGAACGGCGTCAGCACGCGCACCGTGTCGGGGTGGCCATCGGGGCACGGCGTCGAGGTGACGACGGCGCTCATCGGACGCTCCACCTCGAACCGCTCATCACACGTCCGGCAGCGGTAGTCGTAGCGGGCCACGGTCGCCGATGGTACCGCGCCGGCGCGTATCACCAGCCGGCTGGTCCCCCTCCTCCAGGGCATGGACATCGCGAGGACCTGCGCCGCGCCGCGGTGGTCGTCGCGGTCCCGATCGCGCTCGTCGGGCTCACCGGCTGCCCGAGCGCGTCGGTTGCTCGCGACCCGCGACGATCGAACGCCGCCCGAGATCTCCCTCGCGGTCACGACCCGATCCGGCGACCGCCTCGTCCCTGTCGCCGACCGGGCGATGGTGACGCTGGTGCGGGGCCGCGACGCCATCGTCGTCGCCACGGCCACCGATCCCGGGGGCGTCGGCGCCGTCGAGCTCTGGGTGGCGCCCACTCGGCACTGCGCCAGCGTCGGCGTCGGCGTGCACGGCCTGTCGGTGGCTCCGACGGCCCGGGCGGAGGGCCAGGTCACGGCGACCGAAGCCCCGTCGCAGCTCACCGCCACCTCCACGCTGTCGGCCGACGTCCCGCCGGAGTGCACGATCACCTACGACGTCGCGGTGCCGGCGAGCAACGCCGCCGACCGCCCGGTGCAGGCGCCGTTCACCTCCGCCCGCTTCGTGCTCCACAGCGCCGGCTGACAGCGGTCAGCCGGGCGCTCGGCTTTGTCGGCGACGCAGCCGGCGTCAGAGCGCAGCGTGCCAGTCGTGCATCTGGGCGGGTTCCGTGACGACTGTTGTCACCGAGCCCACCCAGATCGGGTCTGAACGAAAGGCAGTGGTCGGATCCGTCCGACGACTCGGGCCCGGTCCGTGCTGCCGGCGCCGGAGGCCGCCGGCGGGCGTTCACTGCGATCTGGGCCGTGGCGATCTGGGTGCGTGGCGATCTGGGTGCGTTCCCTGACGACTGTCGTCAGGGAACGCACCCGGATCCGAGCTGGCCACGGGCAGCGCCCCCGGTCGCCGTCGATCGGGCGGTGATGCCAACATCGAGGCACCCACATGAGGAGGGCCTGATGCCGCAGCGCGACGTGTCGATCACCACCCCCGATGGCAGCTTGGATGCCAGCCTGCACACGCCCGACGGCACTGGGCCGTGGCCGGCCGTGATCATGTACCCGGACGCCGGCGGCGTGCGCCCGACGTTCCAGGACATGGCCCAGCGCCTCGCCGACCTCGGCTACGCGGTGCTGCTCCCGGACCCGTACTACCGCCTCGGCGAGATCGCCCCGTTCGACATGAAGAACGTGTTCAACGACGAGGCCGAGCGGAACCGCTTGATGAAGCTGGTCGGCAGCGTCACCAAGGCCAACGCGACGCTCGACACCGAGGCCGAGCTCGACTGGCTGGCCGAGCAGCCCGAGGTGTCGTCGGCGAAGGTCGGCACGACCGGCTACTGCATGGGCGGCGGGATGGCGCTCAACGCCGCCGGCCGCTTCCCCGACCGGGTCGGCGCGGCGGCGTCGTTCCACGGCGGCCAGATCGCCAGCACGGCACCCGACAGCCCGCACCTGCTGGCCGGCGAGATGCAGGCCACGGTGTACGTGGCCGGGGCCGAGAAGGACGGCTCGTTCGACGACGAGCAGTTCGAGCGCCTGTCGAAGGCGCTCACCGAGGCCGACGTCGACCACACGCTGGTGACGTACCCGGCGCTGCACGGGTTCGCCGTCCCGGACAACCCGACCTACGACGAGGCGGCTGCGACCCGCCACTGGGATGCGCTCGAGGAGCTGTACGGGTCGGCGCTGGTCTGATCAGCCGTCGAGGAGGGCGAGGCCGGCGCTGATCGCCTCGAGGTCGGCGGTCAGGGCGGCGCCGCAGGCGCGCCGTCTCGTCGGGATCGCCCAGCATCGAGCGCAGGAAGCCGCCGGGCGCCGTCTCGTCGCCGGTCGCCCGGAGGTAGGCGTCGAGGCGGTGGGCCCGCTGGAGGTCGACACCGGCGGCGCGCAGCGCGTCGTAGAGGCTCACAGACCGTCTATCGGCACGCGGCGGCCCATCCCAATAGCGCGAGCCGACGGGCAGACTGGCGCCCGTGGACCTGCGCCAGTGGATCGCCGACGAGCACACCGCCGCGCTCGCCCGCTTCGAGCAATCGGTCGTCGCGACGGTCCCCCTGGAGCGCTGGACCGACCCAGCCGGCGAGGGCGGGTCGTCCATCGCCTTCCTGGCGTTCCACACCGCCTACCACGAGGACCTGGCCGTCAACGCGGTGCTGCGGCGACGACCACCCGTGCTGCGCGAGTGGCGTGATGCGCTCGGGCTCGGCGACCTCGACCCGGCCGTCGGGCTGGCCGAGGCCGAACCGGGCGAGCTCACCGCGATGCTCGAGCTGGAACCGCTCGGGGCCTACCTCCGGACCGTCCACGAGTCGACGGTCGTCCACCTCGCGACGCTCGACACGGCCACGCTGCCGACGACGGCCGACGGGCCGGCGGGGCTCGTCGCGGCCGGTGTCGACGACGCCGCGGTGCCATGGCTGTACCGGATGTGGGACGGCAAGCCGGCCGGCTGGTTCCTGCAGTGGGAGGCCATCGGCCACCGCGTCAACCACCTCGGCGAGATGGTGTCGGTCCGCAACCGACTCGGGCTGAGCCCGTTCTGACCGCGATCAGCCGGGCAGCGGCGCCTCGTTGAACGTGTAGAGGATCGGCCCCGCCCGCCGGATGTCGATGCGACTGATCGACGCTTGCGAGAGGTGCGAGCGCCAGGAGACGTCGATCCCGACGCCGAGGGCCCAGCCGACGGCGGCCTTGATCGGCGACACGTGCGACACGACCACGACGGCGCGGTCGCGAGCCCGCTCGGCCAGATCGATGCAGGCCGCCCGCACCCGCAGGTCGAGGGCGGCCAACGACTCGCCGCCCCCGTCTGGCTCGAACTCGGGATCCTCTCGCCAGCGGCGCCAGATCTCCGACGGCACCTCGCCCGTGGGCATCCCGTCGTAGATGCCGTACGCCAGCTCGATCCACCGGTCGTCGATCTCGACGGGCATCCCGAAGGCCTCGGCCGTCTCCCGGGCTCGCAGCAACGGGCTGGCGATCAGCTCGTCGATCGGGCCCACGCGCTCGGCGACCGCCTTGGCCTGCAGGTGGCCGACATCGTCGAGCGGCTCGTCGATGCGCCCCTGCAACCGGCCCGCCGCGTTCAGCGCCGTGCGGCCATGACGGACGAGGATCAGCACGCCAGTGAGTGTTCCACAGGACCGCTCGCGCTCAGACGAACAGACGACCGTCGCGCAGGAAGCGGCGCCGACGGGCCGGATCCTCGAGGTGCGACTGCCGCCAGACCCACACCAGCAAGGCGAGCCCGATGAGCTCCAGGCCGATGTCCCACCACGGTCCCCTCGCGACCTCGGGCAGCCGATCGTCGTCGAACGACCAGCCTCCGAGCGGCCACCAGAACAGGTCGGTGTTGGTCCACGTGGCGTCGAAGACGAGGTGCAGCATGGTGCCGATCGGCAGGCCGAGGAGGACCTTGCGCACCGGCCGGTGGCCCACCGTCGAGAGCATCACCACGAGCATCAGCACCAGGCTGAAGACGAGCGTGTGGAGGACGCCGGCGCCGCCGGTCACGGCGTCGCCGAGCGGGAGCACCGACCCGACGATCAGCAGCCGGTAGTCGAACGCGGGATCCCGGAACACGTAGCGCACGGTGACGATCGCCGTGCCGATGAACCACAGGAACATGGGTCTCGACCGCTCAGGGCAGCAGCATCCGCCCGCACTGCGGGCAGTCGGCGATCTCACCAGGGCCGACCGCCTTGACGGCTTCGACCTCTGCCGTCGACAGGTCGAGGTGGCACCCACCGCAGCGGTGGCCCTCGAGCCGGGCGACGGCGACGCCGCCCATCCGGGCGCGCAGCCGGTCGTACTGGGCCATGGTTCCGGTGTCGATGCGAGGCACCAGCGCCGCGCGCTCGGCGGCAAGGCCGACCAGCTCCGCGTCGACCGCCGCCTCGACCCCGCCCAGCGCGGCGGCCGCGTCGTGCGCCGCGGTCTCGAGCGTCGGGGTGGCGGCGTCCATGGCCGCGATGTCGTCGGCCAACGTCGACTGCTCCTCGAGTGACTCCAGCTCCTGGTCGTCGAGTGCGTCACGCCGCTCGGCCAGCGTCGACAGCTCGTGCATCAGCGCCTCGGCTTCGCGCGGTGCGATCACGGTCTTCAGCTGGGCCTCCAGGCGGGTGCGCTGCGTCGCCAGCTGTTCGCCGTCGCGCTCGAGGGCGTCGACGCCCAGCTCCAGCTCCTGGGACCGCTCGACGGCGGCGGCGTGCCGGCGACGATGGGCGACCAGCGCGGCGGCCGCCTCGGCGGCGGCGGTGCGCTCGGGCGCGTGCTGGCGACGGTGGGCGAGCTGGTCGGCGGTCGTGTCGAGGCGCTGGAGCTCCAGCAGGTCGTCGGTCAGCACGGCGCCGAGGCTATGGGCGCACGAGGCCAACGCCCCAGGGCCACGACGTCAGCAGCGGGTGATGAGGCTCGACAGCGGCGTCGACGGGATCGGCGCGCGTGGGTCGAGGACGTTCGGCGGCACCGTCGTGCCGCTCTCGATCGGCACGAGCCGCGTCGACGCGCGGCGTGGTGATCGGCGAGCCCGGCGCCGGCTGGGTCCCGGTCGGTGGCGTCTCGCCGGCCGGGGGCGCCGACGGCGGCGCGGCAGGCGGCGGGTTCGTCGGCACGGGCGGCGCCTGCGCCGGGTTGACGAGGCCGGCGGGGCCGGCGGCCGGCGGCGCCGCCGCCGCGGGCGGCACGGTGCCGGTGACGTCGCCGCCGATCACGACGGACCGCGCCAGGCACTCGTTGCCGGGCAGGTAGAGGCGGGCCGGCGGGCGGGCGTCGGCGGGCGGTGGCGCCCAGTCCTCCATCGGCTGACCGGCGAGCGCGAGGTTCATGTACGTCTGCCAGATCTGCGTCGGGTAGAGGCCACCCTGGACGCGGGCCTGGTTGAACTCGGGGACGCCGATCATCTTCGTGTAGCCGTTCGGATCACCGATCCACACCGCGGTCGTCAACTGCGGCGTGAAGCCGACGAACCAGGCGTTGGTGTTGTCGGCCTGGGTGCCCGTCTTGCCGGCAGCCGGACGCCCGCCGTCGAGTGGGTAACGGCGCCCGGTGCCGACGCGCAGGACGCCCTTCAGCGTGTCGACCGCCGCATCGGCGACGCCCGGGTCGAGCACCTGGGTGCCGGCGTCGACATGGGTGTAGATGCGCCGCCCGTCGGCGGTGTCGATCGAGTCGACGTAGTACGGCTCGTGGTGCAGGCCGTTGTTGGCGATCGTCTGGGCCCCCGAGGCCATGTCGATCGGCGCCATCTCGTTGGCGCCGGTCGAGAAGCTGACGAAGGGCTCCAGCGACTTGGCGTTGCCGGGGCGGTCACCCTCGGGCTGGCCCGGGTACAGGTACGGCGACTGGGCCATCCGGTACACGGTGTCGACCATGCGGTTCAGCCCGACGATCTGGGCCAGGCGCACGTAGGCGCAGTTGATCGAGTACCACGTCATCGCGGCGAGCGTGTCGGGAGCGCGCATCACGGCGTTCTTGATCACGAAGTCGGGCTGATCGGGGACCTGGAACGAGCACACGTTGGCGCCGTCGATGATGTCGTCGGGCTGGGCGCCGGCCTGCAGGGCGGCCGCCAGCACGAAGAACTTGATGCTGGAGCCCGTCTGCCGGGGCTGCAGCGCCATGTTGACCTCGCGCTCGCCGGGCACGAAGCCCTTGCCGCCGACCATCGCCCGGATCGCGCCGGTCTTCGAGTCCAGCGAGACGATGGCCGCGTCGAAGCCCTGCTTGGTGTCGGGGAGCACGTTGCGGGCCTGCTCGGCCTGCGCCTGGTTCAGCGGGTTGAAGCTGGTGTGGATCCGCAGGCCGCCGCGGAACAGGTTGTTGTAGCGCTCGGCGTACGTGGCGCCGAGGATCGTCGAGCGGTTCAGCAGGTAGTCGCGCAGCGCCTCGGTGTAGTAGGTGCGGGTGTAGGACCGCTCGGGCGTCGTGCGCACGCGATCGGGCAGGACGAAGTTGGCGGCCAGATCGGCGGACTGGGCCGCGGTGATGTACTTGTCGTCGACGAGGCGTTCGAGCACCTGGGCGAAGCGGGCCCGGCTGCGCTCGGGGCTGGTGACCGGGTCGTACGTCGACGGGGCCCGCACGAGGCCGGCGAGGAAGGCGGCCTGGATGAAGTTGAGCTGGTCGGCCGTCGTGCCGAAGTACGTCTCGGCGGCGGCCTGGATCCCGTAGGCGTTGTTGCCGAAGAAGACGGTGTTCAGGTAGCGCTCGAGGATCTGGTCCTTGGAGTACTGGCGCTCGAGCATCAGCGCGTAGTGGACCTGCAGCAGCTTGTAGCGCCCGTCCCGTTCGAGGCCGGACAGGAAGTCGTTCTTGACGACCTGCATGGTGATCGTCGAGGCACCCTGCTGGGGCGAGTCGGACGCGAAGTTCGACAGCGTCGCCCGCACCAGGCTGCGCACGTTGACGCCGTCGTGCGTGTAGAACTCGCGGTCCTCGACGGCGAGGAAGGCCTGGCGCACGTCCTGGGGGATCTGCACGAGCGGGATCGGCTGGCTGTTCTCCAGCTCGAACAGCGAGATCTCGTTGCCGAACACGTCGTAGGCGTACGAGCGCTGGGCGAGCGGCTTGAACGCGGGCAGCGTCACCGGCGTCTCGTCGTGGGCGTTGGCGACCTGCCACAGCCGCGGCGCCACGGCCACGACGATCGCCGAGACGAGCAAGGCGCCGGCGATCACCACCATGCCGAGGCGCAGGAGCCAGGTCACGGGTCGCACAGTCCAGCGAGGCTACCTGGCGACCCTGCGCCGGTCCGGGCACCCTCCTCACCCGCCCGACCCGGCACGATGTCTAGGTTGCGGCGATGCCTGCGGTGCCGCGCCGTCCCTTCCGCTTCGGCGTCCAGGTGTGGGGACCGGCGGACGCCGCCGGCTGGGCCGACCAGGCCCGGCGGGTCGAGGCCCTCGGCTACTCGACGCTGACCCTGCCCGACCACTTCACCGATCAGCTGGCCCCGATCCCCGCCCTGTCGACGGCGGCGGCGGTGACCACGACGCTGCGCATCGGCGCGCTCGTGTTCGACAACGACTACAAGCACCCGGTCGTGCTGGCCAAGGAGCTGGCCACCCAGGACGTGCTGTCCGGCGGACGAGTCGAGATCGGGCTCGGCGCCGGCTGGATGGAGAGCGACTACCGCGCCGCCGGGATGCCCTACGACCGCGCCGGCGTGCGCATCGACCGGTTCGAGGAGGCGATCGCCGTCATCAAGGGGGCGCTGGCCGACGGGCCGTTCTCGTTCGCCGGCGAGCACTACACGATCACCGACTACGACGGCCGGCCGACTCCCGTGCAGCGCCCCCATCCCCCGCTGCTGATCGGCGGCGGCGGGACACGGGTCCTCACCATCGCCGCCCGCGAGGCCGACATCGTCGGCATCAACGGCAACGTGGAGGCGGGCCTGGTCGGGCCCGCCGCCATCTCGTCGATGACCCGCGCGGTCGTCGCCGAGAAGGTCGCGCTGGTTGCTGCCGCGGCGGCCGGGCGCGACATCGAGCTCAACATCCGGCCGTTGATGGTCCGGGTGACGGACGATCCCGCCGCCGAGATCGCGGCGCTCGCCAGCGGCCTCGCGGTCCCCGATGCGATGGTGGCCGAATCGCCGTTCGCCCTGATCGGCTCGGCGGCCTCGATCGCCGACACCCTGCGCCAGCGGCGTGACGAGCTCGGCGTCAGCTACGTCATCGTCGGCGCCGACGACATCGACGCCTTCGCCCCCGTCGTCGCCGCCCTCGCCGGCACCTGACGTTCCATCCGAGTGTTGGAGCTCATCGGAGTGTGGGACGTGCAGGTTTCCGCCCACCCACGCTCGGGCGCCCTCCAACGCTCGGATGGAGGAGGACCGGCTAGGAGAGCTGGCGGTCCTTCTCGATGACGGTGATGCCCGCGGGGCTGACGGTGAAGCGGTCGCCGTCGGGGCCGTCGAGGCCGACGCGGAACCACGGCGGCACGTCGACGTTCTTGTCGACGATGCAGCGGTGCAGTCGGGCGCCGGAGCCCACGCGCACGCCCTGGAACAGGATCGAGTCGGTGACGTGGGCGTCGTGGTCGACGTACACGCCGGGGGCGACGATCGACCGCTCGACGTGGGCGCCCGACACGATCGAGCCCTCGCACAGCAGGCTGCCGTCGACGTAGGACGGCTCGCCGCCCGGGCCCCGTGACACCTTGGCCGGCGGCTCGGCGCCGCGGTAGGTGAACACCGGCCACTTCTCGTTGTAGAGGTTGAAGACCGGGTACGGGGCGATGAGGTCCATGTTGGCCTCGTAGTAGGCGTCGATCGTCCCGACGTCGCGCCAGTAGCCACGCTCGCGCTCGTCCTGCCCCGGCACGACGTTCGTCGAGAAGTCGTAGACGTGGGCCACGCCGGCTTCGGTGAGGGCCGGGATCACGTCGCCGCCGATGTCCTTGTACGTCGTGTCGCGGGGCGTGACGATCTCGATCAGCGTCTTGGTGTCGAACACGTAGTTGCCCATCGACGCCAGGCAGCGCGTCGGATCACCGGGCATCGTCGGCGGGTCGTCGACCTTCTCGTGGAAGGCCAGGATGCGACCGGCGGCGTCGACCTCGATGACGCCGAAGTCGCGGGCGTCGGCCTTGGGGACGGGGATCGCCGCCACGGTGACGCCGGCGCCGACCTCGCGGTGGCGGTCGACCATCTGGCGCGGGTCCATCCGGTAGATGTGGTCGGCGCCGAAGACGCACACGAGGTCCGGGTCCTCGTCGTGGATGAGGTTGAGGTTCTGGTAGATCGCATCAGCAGAGCCCTGGAACCAGAACGGGCCCCGCCGCATCTGGGCCGGCACCGACGCGACGTAGTCGTGCAGCAGCGTCGAGAAGCGCCACGTCTGGCTGATGTGGCGGTCGAGGCTGTGGCTCTTGTACTGCGTCAGCACCACGATCTTGAGGTAGCGGGCGTTGGCGAAGTTGGACAGGGCGAAGTCGATCAGCCGGTAGCAGCCACCGAACGGCACGGCCGGCTTGGCCCGGTCGTTGGTCAGCGGGAGGAGCCGCTTGCCCTCTCCGCCCGCCAGCACGATGACGAGGATGCGAGGTTCAGCGGCCATCCCGGCTGAACCTACCGGGGCCCGTCGTGCAGGGCGCGGACGCGGCGATACTCGGCGACGTACTGGGCGGCCGGATCACGCCACGACCAGTCGATGGCCATGATCCGGCGCACCACGGGGACGTGGCGACGTCGGTCGGCGAGCACGCGGGCGGCCCGGAAGAGCGCCGACGCGACGCCGACGGCGCTGACCGCGTCGGCGACGAAGCCGTGGCCGTCCGCCGCGGCGTCGACGTCGGGCACGGTGTCGACGAGCCCACCGACCGGTGTCACGACCGGGATCGCGCCGTAGCGCATCGCCTGCATCGCGGCGAGGCCGCACGGCTCGAACCGGCTCGGCATCACGAACACGTCGCCGCCGGCGAAGAGCCGGTGCGCGAGCACCTCGTCGAACCCCTCGACGAACGCGAACGAGCCGGCGTGATCGGCGGCCAACCCGGCGAGCGCCTGGGCCAGCGATGCGTCGCCCATGCCGAGCACGGCCAGGCGCATCGGGACGTGGCGCAACACGGGCACGATGGGCACGACGAGGTCGACGCCCTTCTGGTCGGTCAGCCGGGTCACCATCACGGCCAGTGGTGTGGCGTCGTCGGGCCAGCCGAACCGTTCGAGCAGCGCCCGCCGATCCTGGGCCCGCGCCGCCGGCATGGCTCGCCCACCGGCGTCGTAGCGAGCCGGCAGCAGGGGGTCGGTGGCCGGGTCCCACCGGGTCGTGTCGATGCCGTTGCGGATCCCGATCAGCGCGTCGCCACGATGGCGCAGCGGCTCGTCGAGCCCGAATCCACCGGCCGGCGTGCGGATCTCGGCGGCGTGGTGGGGCGACACCGCCACGAGTCCGTCGGCGAGGGCGATGCCACCCGACAGCGGGTTCGTCCCGCCCCACCACTCGTAGTGGCGACCGCGGGGACCGAGGCGGCGCAACCACGCCCCGCCGGTGACGCCCTGGTAGGCGACGTTGTGCAGCGTCAGCACCGACGGCGGCGGCTGCGGCAGGGCGGCGAGGACGGCCGCCGTGTGCCAGTCGTGGAGGTGCAGCACGTCGGGTGGAGCGGCGCGCACCATCGCCGCCACGGCGCGACTGAAGGCGAGGAACCGGGCGTCGTTGTCGGGCCATCCGGTGCCATCGGGCTGCAGGTACGGGTGGGAGCGGGCGATCCCCGGCACCGTGACGAGGTGGAGGCGACCGGCGACGGCGTGCTCGCCGACGCGCACCGCGGCGGGCGCCGCCCATGCCGGCACGGCGACGCGTCGCCGCACCTCGCCCGTGAGCACGACCCGGCCCGGCGCGTAGTCAGGGAGCACGACGTCGACGTGGACGCCGGTCGCCCGGAGCTGGGCGACGAGACCGGCCACCGCCTCGCCGAGACCGCCCACCGCGGTCACCGGCGCCAGCTCGGCGGCGGCGATCAGGACGCGCATGGCGGGACATCTTGACGCATCGTCCGCCACCCGGCTCGGGTGCTACGCAATCTCTGCATGAGCGACCTGCAGTTCGGCGCGGTGCTGCCGCACAACGAGATCGGCACCGATCCCGGCGCCATCGTCCACTACCTCCAGGGCCTGGAGGAGCTCGGCGTCGCCAACCTGCTCGCCTACGACCACGTGCTCGGCGCCGATCCCGATCGCCCCGGCGGCTTCCGCGGGGCATACGACAAGGACGTCGCCTTCCACGAGCCGCTGACGTTCTTCGCCTTCGCGGCCGCGGCCGCGCCCACGCTCGAGTTCGTCAGCTGCGTGATGATCCTCCCCCAGCGCCAAGCCGTCCTCGTGGCCAAGCAGGCCGCCGAGGTCGCCGTGCTGTCGGGCAACCGGCTGCGCCTCGGCGTCGGCACGGGGTGGAACGAGCTCGAGTACGTCGGGCTCGACGTCGACTTCTCGACCCGCGGCCGCCGCCAGGCCGAGCAGGTCGAGCTGATGCGCCGGCTGTGGACCGAGGACACGTTCGAGTACCAGGGCGACTTCCACACGATCGACAAGGCCGGGATCAACCCCCGCCCGAGCGAGCCGGTGCCGATCTGGTTCGGCGCCTCGGCGCGCGTCGCCCTCGAGCGCTGCGGACGCCTCGGCGACGGTTGGCTGCCGCTGGGCTCGCCGAACGACAAGTCGGCGGCGATGCTGGAGACGATCCGGGCCGCCGCCGAAGCAGCCGGTCGATCGATGGACGGCTTCGCCATCCAGGCCCAGGCCCAGTACGCCGGCGGCGACGCCGACCGCTGGCGCACCCACTGCCAGCGCTGGGCCGCCCTCGGCGCCACCCACCTCGCCATCGCCACCCACAACGCCGGCCCCACCGACGCCGACGGCCACCTGGCGCGGGTCGCCGAGTACCTGGAGGCTGTCAGGTCCTAGCGCTCTGTGTCACCGCACAAGTCCCCGGGGACTTGTGCGGTGACACAGAGCGGGGTTCTCGGCGCACGGGAGCGGCCGTGGGCGTACGTTCGGGAGATGTCGGAGGCCGGGAAGGACGCCGCCCTCAGCGAGGACATCCGGCTGCTCGGGCGGCTGCTCGGCGAGGTCGTGCGCGAGCAGGCCGGCGCCGACGTGTTCGCGCTGGTCGAGGGCGTGCGCCAGCGGGCGGTCGACGCCCGGCGCGACGGTCGCAGCCCGCTCGGCGGCCTCGCCGTCACCCTCCCCCACCGCCCGATCGCCGAGCAGCTGCACCTGATCCGGGCGTTCGGGTGGCTGTCGCTGCTGGCCAACACGGCCGAGGACGTGCACCACGAGCGGCGCCGCCGCTACCACCGCGCCCACGGCAGCCAGCCCCAGCTCGGCAGCGTCGAGGCGACGCTCGACCACCTGCTCGCCGCCGGGGTCGACGCCGACCGGATCGGCGAGCTCGTCGACGACCTGCTCGTGGTGCCGGTGATCACCGCCCACCCGACCGAGGTCCGCCGCCAGACCGTGCTCGACCTGCTCGCCGACGTCAGCGCGATCCTTGCCGTCCGCACCGATCTCGCGTCGACGTCGCCGGAGCGCGACGAGCTGGATGGACGGCTGAGCGTGCTCGTGCTGACGCTGTGGCAGACGGCGGTGCTGCGGATGTCGAAGCTGCGCGTCACCGACGAGATCAACGAAGCGCTGCGCTACTACGACGCCAGCCTGTTCGAGGTCGTCCCGACGCTCGAGCGCGACCTGGAACGGCTCGTCGCGCAGCGGTGGGGCATCGATGTCGACGCCACCCGGGCCGTGCGCATGGGATCGTGGATCGGCGGCGATCGCGACGGCAACCCGTTCGTGACCGCCGACGTGCTGCGCTCGGCCACCGACCGGGCGGCGGTCACCGCCCTCGACCACCACCTCGGCGCACTGCGCCGCTTGGGGCGGGTGCTGTCGATCTCGGACCGCCTCGTCACGCCGAGCGCCGAGCTGCTGGCGCTGGCCGCCGCATCCGGCGACGAGTCGCCGTTCCGCGCCGACGAGCCCTACCGCCGCGCCCTGCGCGGCATGTTCGCCCGCCTGCACGCGATGGCCGTCGAGCTCCTCGGGCCGGGGCTCGCCGCCGACCTCACCGTCCCGCCGCCGCCCGTGCCGCGACCGCCCTACGGCGCGATCGACGAGCTCGTCGGCGACCTGGTCGTCGTGAGCGCCTCGCTGCACGGCCACGGCGCCGGGGCGCTGGCGACGGCCGAGGTCGACCCGGTGCGCCGCACGGTCGAGACGTTCGGCGCCCACCTGTCGGGCCTCGACATGCGCCAGAACGCGAGCGTGCACGAGGTCGTCGTCGCCGAGCTGCTGGCCGTCGCCGGCGTCTGTGCGGACTACGCCGCGCTCGACGAATCGGCGCGGCTCGCCGTGTTGGACGCCGAGCTGGGCTCGCCCCGCCCCTTGCGCAGCCCGTTCGCGACGTACTCGCCCGGGACGGCTGGCGAGCTCGCCGTCCTCGACGCCGCCGCCACCGCCGTCGAGCGGTTGGGCGCCCGCCGCCATCCCGCACTACGTCATCTCCGGCGCCGCGTCGGCGAGCGACGTCCTCGAGGTCGCCGTCCTGCTGCGCGAGGTCGGTCTGGTGCGACCCGGCGCGGTCCCTCCCTCGCCCATCGACATCGTCCCGTTGTTCGAGACGATCGGCGACCTCCAGCGCGGTCACGACGTGCTGGCGACGCTGCTCGACGACCCGGTCTACGCGGCGCTCGTCGCCGGGCGCGGCGGGCGCCAAGAGGTGATGATCGGCTACTCCGACTCGAACAAGGACGGCGGCTACCTGGCCGCCAACTGGGCCCTGTCCGAGGCCCAGTCCCGCCTCGTCGACGTCGCCCGGTGCCGCGGCATCCGGCTGCGGCTGTTCCACGGCCGCGGCGGCACCGTCGGCCGGGGCGGCGGCCCGGCGTACGAGGCGATCCTGGCCCAGCCGCCGGGCTCGGTCGACGGCCAGCTGCGCGTCACCGAGCAGGGCGAGATGGTGGCCGCCAAGTACAGCCAGCCGGCCTCGGCCCGCCGCAACCTCGAGATCCTCGTCGCCGCCACCCTCGAGGCGTCGGCCGGTGTGGCGCCGGGCCCGGGAGCCGAGGCGCCGGCGTTCGAGGCGGCGATGGCGCTGCTCGCCGGCGCGGCCCACGAGGCGTACCGCGAGCTCGTCCACGACGAGCCCCGCTTCGTCGAGTTCTTCCGGGCGATCACCCCGATCGGCGAGATCACCACGCTCAACGTCGGCAGCCGTCCGGCGTCGCGCACCGGCTCGGACCGGATCCAGGACCTCCGGGCCATCCCGTGGGTCTTCGGCTGGTCGCAGTGCCGCCTGATGCTGCCGGGCTGGTACGGATCGGGGGCCGCGTTCGACCGCCTCGCCGACCGCGATCCCGATGCGCTCGCCCTGCTGCGGCGGATGCGGGAGCGGTGGCCGTTCTTCCGCTCCGTGCTCGACAACATGGGGATGGTGCTGGCCAAGGCCGACCTCGGCATCGGCACGATGTACGCCGATGCCCTCGTACAGGAGGACGCCCTGCGGACCCCGATCCTCCAGCGGATCACCGACGAGCTGCGGCGCACGAGCGACTGGCACGCCCGGATCACCGGCTCCGACGACCCGCTGGCCGGCAACCCGACGCTGGCCCGCAGCATCCGCAACCGCTACCCCTACCTCGACCCGCTGCACGTCATGCAGGTCGAGCTGCTGCGCCGGCACCGGGCCGGCGATCACGACGAGCTGGTCGAGCGGGGCATCCAGCTGACCCTCAACGCCATCGCGACCGGCCTCCGCAACAGCGGTTGAGCGGCCCGGAGCAGGCCCGAGAGCGCTCTGACCAGGAGCTTCGCGGGGGTGACAGGAAGCACGGGGTTTCCCTGATGTGGCGTGCGCCGCGAGCCGGTTGGATGTCATTGTTACTGGTCAGTAACCGGACTTCGGGCGGAGTCCGGTTGCTGATCAACAGGGCTTCGGCGTTCATCGCCGGGAGGTGCCAGGTGCACCTCCGACACGGTCGAGCCGGTCGCACGGGCGGTGCGGCCGGCTCTCAATCGTGCGGCCCGGTGGCGCGGGCGGCGCCACCGGGTCGCCACCTTGTCGGTCGGGGTACGGGCGGGTACCCCGGCCGACGTGCGGTCTCCCCCAGCACTCCCCATCGGAGTGTTGGCGGTCATCCGAGTGTCAGGGGGCGGATTCCGCTACCTCCGACACTCCGATGACCTTCAACACTCGGATGGCATCAGGTCGCCGGGGCGTCCGACGGGGGCGGGAACGAGCCGCCGCTCGTCGCGCTCGGGATCCCCGAGCGCGTCGCGCACCGCCTGGATGCCGGCGAGCGGCAGGTTGCCGGCGACGTAGCGGGCACCGGCGAAGCGGTGGAGCTCGGCGAGCACGGCGTCGACGTCGACGTCGTCGGCGAGCACGGCCACCGTCGTCGTGCCCGGCTGCACCATCTCCCGGAGCTGGGCCACGAAGTCGTCGGTGACGCCGACGTCGACCAGCTTGGCGGTGACCGCGCCCGCTCCGGCGCCGATGCCGCCGGCGATCAGCATCCCGACGGGGCCGCCGAGGAGCAGACCGAACAGGCCGCTCCAGAGCCCGGCGCTGAGCGCCGTCGGCCCCGGCTGCAGGTCCTTGGTCTCGCGGATGTGGGTCTTGCCGTCGCGGTCCTTGACGATGAAGACGGCGTCGTGGAGGGCCAGCTTGCCGTCGCGGGCGAGGCGCGTCACCGCGGTCATGAACTCCACGGCCCGCAGGTCGTCGTCGAAGGAGATCGCCGCGAGCCGCTGTGCCTGACCGGAACCACTGGGGTCGCTCATGGGCCGGGAGAGTACGGCACGCAGGGAGAGCGGCGGCCTCCGGTCAGGAACCCCGAGTGGCGGAATACCCGGTTTTCGACCGAACGGAGGCCCGCCCGCCGAGGGCAACGATACGTCACCGTGCGTGACGTGCGTCGGCATTGGGTGACGTCACGGGGTCTCCCGGTGCCGCTGGTCACGCGCCCAGCAATCGTCGCCCGGGTGGCTCGCGCCGCCCGCGCTCCGTCATGCTTGCGGCCATGTCGATCGCCATCACCGAAGACCACCGTGCCCTCGCGGACACCGTGCGCGACTTCCTCGTCAAGCACCAGTCGCGCGCCGCGGCCCGCGCCCTGCTCGAAGCGCCGGCCGAGCCCAACGCGTCGTTCTACGCCGACGCCGCCGATCTCGGCTGGCTCGGGTTGCACGTCCCCGAGGCGCTCGGTGGCTCCGGCTTCGGCCTCGAGGAGGTCGTGGTCGTCGTCGAGGAGCTCGGACGTGGACTGGCGCCCGGCGCCTTCACGCCCACGCTGATCGCCAGCGCGGTCCTGGCGACGGTGCCCGACGCCGCCGTCGCGGTGCGCCTGCTGCCCGGCCTGGCCGACGGATCGACCACCGCGGCAGTCGCGCTCGGGGGTGCAGTCGAGCTCCGCAACGGCGCGCTCACCGGCGCCGCCGGCACCGTCCTCGGAGCCGGGCTCGCCGACACGTTGCTCGTCGCCGTCGGTGACGACGTGGCCGTCGTCGATGCCGACGCCGACGGCGTCACCGTCGAGCTGCCGCCGAACATCGACCCGACGCGCCGCGCCGGGCGGGTGACGTTCGACGAGGTCCCGGCCGAGATCATCCCCGGCGCCCGCCGGCAGCTCGTCGACCTGGCCCGCACGATCATCGCCGCCGAGGCGGTCGGCGTGGCCCGCGAGTCCACCGACCTGGCTGCTGCCTACTCGAAGGAGCGCATCCAGTTCGGCCGCCCGATCGCCATGTTCCAGGCCGTCAAGCACCACTGCGCCAACATGGCCGTGGCCACCGAGCTGGCGACGGCTGCCGTGTGGGACGCCGCTCGCGCCGCGGCGGGCGGCGGTGACCAGTTCTCGTACGCCGCAGCGGTGGCGGCCGCGCTGGCGATCCCCGCCGCCGATCTCTGCGCCAACCTCGGCATGCAGGTCCACGGCGGCATCGGCTTCACGTGGGAGCACGACTGCCACATCTACCTGCGCCGGGCGACGGCGCTGCTGGCGGTGCTGGACGCCGACGACGCGGCGGCCGACGTGACCGCCCTGACCCGCCAGGGTGTGCGCCGCGAGCGCACCGTCGACCTGCCGCCCGAGGCCGAGGCGATCCGCGACGAGGTCCGGACGTTCGTCGCGTCGCTGGAGGGGCTCGGCGACGACGACCGCAAGCGCCGCCTCATCGCCGAGGGCTACGCGATGCCGCACTGGCCGAAGCCCTACGGGCGCGACGCCGGCGCCATCGAGCAGCTCGTCGTCGAGCAGGAGTTCGGGGCGGCCAAGGTCCGCCGCCTCCAGTACGGCATCACCGGCTGGGTCATCCTGACGCTCATCCAGCACGCCACCGAGGAGCAGGTGTCCCGTTGGGTCGACCAGGCGCTGACCCAGGAGGTCATCTGGTGCCAGCTGTTCAGCGAGCCCGACGCCGGCTCCGACGCCGCCGGCATCAAGACCCGGGGCACGCGGGTCGACGGAGGCTGGCTCGTCAACGGCCAGAAGGTCTGGACGAGCGGCGCCCACATCGCCGGCATGGGCCTGGCGACGATCCGTACCGACCCGGCGGCGCCCAAGCACAACGGCATCACGATGATGGTGATCGACATGCACGCCAACGGCGTCGAGGTGCGGCCGCTGAAGATGGCCACCGGCGGCTCGGAGTTCAACGAGGTGTTCTTCAACGACGTGTTCGTCCCTGACGACGACGTCATCGGTCCGGTCGACGGCGGCTGGACGGTCGCGCGCGCCACGCTCGGCAACGAGAGCGTCAGCATCGGCAGCGGGTCGGGCGGCGGCATCGGCGCCACCGATCAGACGATGATCAAGCTCCTCGACGAGCACGCCGACCGGCTCCCCGGCGGCGCCCCGCGCCTCGGCCAGTACTTCTCGACGAACCAGGCGATGGCGATGCTCAACCTGCGCGTCGCCCACCGCGCCGTCGTGGGCGGCGGTCCCGGTCCGGAGGGCAACATCACCAAGCTCGTGCTGTCGGAGGCCGGCCACGAGGCGACGGCGATCATGTCCGAGCTCACCGGTCCCGACACCGCGTTCATGGACGAGACCGGCATCGCCGCCGGCTCGCTCGTGCTGTGGCACCGCGCCATGTCGATCGCCGGCGGCACGTCGGAGATCAAGCGCAACCAGATCGGCGAGCGCATCCTCGGCCTGCCGCGCGACCCGCTGATCAAGTAGTCGGATCGTCTTGGTCCGGATCCTGGTCGCAGGCGCGACCAGGATCCGGACCGAAACGTCGTCAGGACATGGTCAGCCCACCGCTGACGGACAACGTCTGGCCGGTGATGAACCCGGCGTCGTCGGACGCGAGGAACGCGATGGCCGGGGCGATGTCGTCGGGCGTCGCCAGCCGGCGCATCGGGATGGCCTTCGTCAGCGCGTCGACGAAGCGCTCGCCCGAGCCGAGCTCGTCGGCCATCGAGCGGATCAGCGGGGTGTCCGTCGGGCCCGGGCACACCACGTTGACGGTGATCCCGTACCGGGCGACCTCGCGGGCGACGCTCTTGGAGAAGGCGATGACGGCGCCCTTGGCGCCGGCGTAGATCGACTCCAGCGACGACCCCACCCGCGCCGCGTCCGATGCGACCGACACGATGCGGCCCCGCTGGCGCTCGATCATCGACGGCAGCACGGCGTGCGTCGTGTTCAGCGGCCCCCGGTAGTTGATCGCGATGACGCGGTCCCAGAACTCGGGCGTCGTGTCGACGAACGGCACGAAGCGGTCCCACCCGGCGACGTTGACGAGCACGTCGACCGGACCGCGGGCGGCGACGACGCGCGCGACGGCGTGATCGACCTCGTCGGTGTCGGCGACGTCCATGGCCACGCCGAGGTGGCCGTCGCCGGGCAGCGTGGCCGCCGTCGCGGCGGCCGCCTGCTCGTCGAGGTCAGCCACTGCGACGGCGAGGCCGGCGGCAGCAAGGCGGACGCAGACGGCCGCGCCGATCGCCCCCGCGCCACCGGTCACGAGGGCCACCTTGGGTTCCGAGTTCTCGGGCACGACACCACCCTGGCACCAACCGCACTCCCCGCGCAGCGAGCGGGAACGGACCATCCCCACCGACGACGCTGCCCGGATGTCACCATCGCGCCATGACCACGACCAGCCATGCCCACCGCGCCACGCGCCGGAGCCTGGCGGCCGCCCTCGTGGCCTTGTCCTGCTCCTTCGGCGTCCTCACCGCGTGCGGCGACGACGACGACTCGAGCGCGACGACCACGGCGCCCGCCAGCGGCAGCAGCAGCGTGCTGCCGCCGATCATCGAGGACCTCAACTCGGTCGACGGCAAGACCGTCGACATGAAGGTCGGCGACACCATCGACCTGACCGGCGACAGCACCACGTACAAGGACTGGAAGGGTGAGATCAGCGACCCGAAGGTCGCCGAGTTCATCCCCGGCAAGGACGAGGGTGGGGCGTCGTTCAACCCCGGCGTCAAGGCCTTGGCCGCCGGCGAAGCCGAGGTCAAGCTGACCAACTCGACGAGCAACAAGACGGTGACGTTCACGGTCAAGGTGACGTGACCGCCGCGCCCGGCGGTCATCGCGACCGCCGGGCTGGGTCGGTGCGGGGCCCCCGGTGCGATGATCTCGCCGTGCGCGGAGAGGGAGGCCCGTGACCGGGACCACGCTGTCGTCGTTGGTCGTCATCCTCGCCGCGGTCGCGCTGGCTCCGATGCTGGCCGATCTCGTCAGCCCGGTCATCCGCCTGCCCGCCGTGATCCTCGAGATCCTGGCCGGGATCCTCATCGGGCCGGCCTTCGGGTGGGCCCAGCTCGACGACATCATCAACTTCTTGTCCTCGCTGGGGCTGTGCACGCTGATGTTCCTCGCCGGCCTCGAGATCGACCTGCAGCGCATCCGCGGCGGCCCGCTGCGGCGGGCCCTGACCGGATGGGGCATCACGTTCGTCGCCGCGCTGGGCCTCGGCGTCTTCGTCGCCAGCGTCGACGGCCTCCCCGATGCCCAGTCCGGCCTGCTCGTCGGGCTCGCCGTCACGACCACCGCGTTCGGCATCCTGCTGCCGATCCTCCATGACAGCGGCGAGCTGGCCTCGAAGTTCGGCACCGAGGTGCTCGCCGGGTCGGCGATCGGCGAGGTCGGCCCGATCGTCGCCATCGCCGTCCTCTTCGGCAGCGACGCCCCCGGCCGCACGGTGCTCGTGCTGCTCGGCTTCGTCGCCGTCGTCATCCTCACCTCGTTCCTCGCCCACCGCGACCAGAACCTGCGCATCTCCCGCATCGTCCAGACGACGCTCACGACGAGCGGCCAGGTCGCCATCCGCCTCGCCGTGCTGTTCCTGGCCGTCATGGTGTGGCTGGCGAGCGAGCTCGGCCTCGATGTGCTGCTCGGCGCGTTCGCGGCCGGCATGGTCACCAAGCTCTTCGCCGGCGGCGCCAGCCGCCGCGACGTCGAGGTCTTCGAGTCCAAGATGAACGGCATCGGGTTCGGCTTCGTGATCCCGCTGTTCTTCGTCGTCAGCGGCATGAAGTTCGACCTCGACTCGGTCTTCGACGATCCGCTGATCCTGCTCATCGGCCCGGCCTTCCTCCTCGCGTTCCTCGTGCTGCGCGGGCTCCCGGCGGCGTTCACGACGACCGCCATGCCGATGCGCGACCGCGCCGCCCTCGCGTTCTTCCTCGCCACCCAGCTGCCGCTGGTCGTCGTCATCACCTCGATCGGGGTCGAGACCAAGCGCCTGAACCCGTCGACCGCCGCCGCCCTCGTCGGCGCGGCGATGGTGTCGGTGCTCGTCTACCCGATGATCGCGGCCCGGCTCCGCCGCCGCCCGTCGGCCCCCTGACCCGTCAGCGCGGCGCGGGCGCCGTTGGCAGCGCGAACGACTCCTCGATCTCCTCGAGGGTGCGGCCCTTGGTCTCGGGCACCTTGAGCGTGATCCACACGAACGCCACGACGGCGAAGCCGGCGAACATCCAGAACGTGCCGGCCTGGCCGATGGCGTCAGTGATGGTCAGGAAGAACTGCGAGACGAGCCAGCAGCATGACCACCACACCGACCATGACCAGCCAGCCGGTGATGCGGCCTCGTGGCGCCGGCGTCGCGTCTGGCGTGATCGGCGCGACCGTCGTGTCTGCGCTCATGTTCCCCCTCCGTCGTCCCGTCCTGCCCAGGCCAACCGTACGTCCCCCGGTGGCGGAGATCGATCACCCTCGCAACGGTTCGCTGATCGCTGGACATCGGCGGCGCGGATGCCATGCTCTGCGACGGAGGTCGTCATGCACACCGAATCGCCCGCCCCCCTCGTGTCGCCGTCCGCTCGCCGGTCAGCGTCGCCGGCCCGCCGTCGTCCGCTGCGCGCCGTCGCCGCCATCCTCGTCGTGGGATCGCTCGCCTTCGCGGCCTGCGGTGACGACGACGACGATGCCGATCCGGGCCAGCCCGTCGCGTCGGGCGGCTTCGCCCCCGGCGACATGTCCGACGTCCCGGTGCCGAACGACGCCGAGAGCAGCGGCCCGGCGTCGTCCTCGGGCGGCTCGACGACGCAGAGCTACCTGGTCGACGGCGTCTCGGCCGAGCAGCTGATCAAGGACTACCAGCAGCTGGCCACCGGCGCCGGCTGGGTCGTGCAGACCGCGGCGGCGCAGTCGGACACCGACTGGTCGGTCACGCTGACGAAGGGGAACGCGAGCCTGCTGGCCACGACGTCGCCGGCGGACGACGACGCGGAGTCCGACCAGACGGAGCTGTCGCTCATCCTCACCGGCTCGACCTGACCGCGGCGCTCCGGCGCCGTTCGCCGACGGACCGGCCAGTACCGTCGCCGCCGTGCCCGAGGTGTTGCAAGGTGTGCGGGTCGTCGACGCCACGACCGGTCCGGTGGGCGGCATGGCGACGATGGTCCTGGCCGACTTCGGCGCCGATGTCGTCAAGGTCGAGCGACCCGGCGGTGATCGCTTCCGGGCACTCGCCGCGTCACCGCTGTGGCTGCGCGGCAAGCGCAGCGTGACCGCCGACCTGACCGTCGCGGACGGCCGCCAGCGCCTGCACGACCTGGTCGCCGCGGCCGACGTGCTCGTCGTCTCCGGCCCACCGTCGCGGGCCCGCCGCTGGGGCGTCGACGCCGCCGCGGCGATCGCCCTGCAGCCCGACCTCGTGCACTGCTCGATCACCGGGTGGGGACCCGTCGGCCCGCTGGCCGAGGTCCCCGGCTACGACGCTGCCGTGGCGGCTCGCGGCGGGCGGATGCTGGCGTTCGAGCGCCAGCTGCGCCGCGGCGGCCCGGTGTTCGCGGCCGTGCCGGTCGCCAGCCACGTCGCCGCCCACGGCGCCGTGCAGGGGATCGTCGCCGCCCTCTTCGCCCGATCCCGCGGCGCCGGCGCCCAGCGGGTCGAGACGAGCCTGCTGCAGGGCCTCCTCCCGTTCGACCTCGTCGAGCTGCTGATCGTCGAGATGGCCGAGCGCAGCGGCCTCGACGCCCCGAACATCCTCGCCGCCGGCGGCGACTACCCGACGCTGAACTACCACCCCGTGATGGCCGGCGACGGTCGCTGGATCCAGTGCGGCAACCTGCTCGAGCACCTCCTCATGGCGTTCCTCGACGCCACCGACCTGCTCGGCGAGCTCCTCGCCGACGAGCGGTTCGTCACCCCGATCGGCACGTGGGACGAGGAGACGGTCGGCGCGGCGCGCGACATGATGCTCGTGCGGCTGCAGGAGCGGTCGGCCGACGAGTGGATGACGATCTTCCGCGCCAACGGCAACATCGCCGCCGAGCCGTACCTCACCACCGCCCAGGCCCTCCACCACCCCGACCTCGTGGCGGGCGGCGACATCGTCACGATCGACGACCCGGTGCACGGCCCGGTCCGCACGATCGGCCCGACCGCCGAGCTGACGGCGACCCCGGCGGTCATCGGCCGCCCCGCCCCCACCCCCGGCCAACACACCGACGAGGTGCTGTCCGAGTGGCAGAACCGCTCAACTCTTTGGTGAGACGGCCAGAATCCGGCCGCCCCTCCAAAGAGTTGAGCGAATCCGGCCACCCGGCGCCGACGCCGCCGCCGGATGGACGGCCGCTCGACGGGATCACGATCGTCGAGTTCTCGACGATCATCGCCGCCCCGATCGCCACCGCCTTCCTCGCCGACCTCGGCGCTCGCGTCATCAAGGTCGAGCTGCTCGACGGCGACCCCTACCGCCACCTCGTCGCCGGGGGCACTCCCGTGGCCAAGACCACGGCCGGCAAGTCGTCGATCTGCCTCGACCTCAAGACCGACACCGGCCGGGCCATCGCCCGCCAGCTGTGCGCCGGCGCCGACATCGTCGTGCACAACGCCCGTCCCGGCGTCCCCGAGCGGCTCGGGCTCGGCGACGAGCAGCTGCGCCCCGACAACCCCGACCTCATCTGGGTCTCGCTGACGGGCTACAACCGCCACAGCCCGGCCGCCCGGCGCCCGTCGACCCACCCGTGCGCCGGGGCCGCCGCCGGTGGGGCCAGCTACCAGGCGGGCCCGGCGTTGAGCGCCGTCTGCGAGACGGTCGACGAGGTGCGCGAGATCTCCCGGCAGCTGATGCGGGCCAACGAGGCCAACCCCGACCCGAACAGCGGTGCTGTCCTCGGCGGGGCGATCGCCCTCGCCCTCCTCGCCCGCCAGCGCTTCGGGATCGGCCAGTCGGTGTACGTCAACATGCTGGCCGCCAACATGTACGCCAACGCCGACGACGCCCTCGACTACGCGGGCAAGCGCCCCCGCCCCGTCGCCGACGACGAGCTGCACGGGACGGCGGCCGGCTACCGCCTCTACCGCGCCGCCGCGGGCTGGCTCTTCCTCGCCGTCGACGGAGACGCCGAGTGGCGTCGCGCGTTCGACGTCCTCGAGCGCGACGACCTCGCCGACGACGCCCGCTTCGCGACGGCCGACGTTCGCGATGCCAACGACGGTGATCTCGTCGCCGAGCTCGCGGCGACGTTCGGCAAGCGGACCGCGGCCGAGTGGGAGGAGCGCTTCGTGGCCGCCGGCCTCGCCGGCGTGCGGGCCGACCTCGCCTCGCCGGGCGTGTTCTTCGCCCACGACGAGCAGGTCCTGGCCAACGACTTCACGCCCCTGGTCGCCCACACCCGCTTCGGCCCGTATCGCCGCTGGGGGCCGATCGTGCGCGTCAACGGCGGCCCCGACGAGCTCGGACCGGGCGTCCTCGCCGGCGAGCAGACCGATGAGCTGCTGGCCGCGCTGGGCCACGACGACGACGCCATCGCCGCGCTGCGGACGACCCGGATCGTCAACTCCGAGCCCGTCGCCTGGCTCTGAGCACGGCGCCGCCCAGCGCGTCAGACTGCTCCGGCGTGACCGCATCGATCGCCGCCCTCGCGACCGAGCTCGCCGCCCTCCTCGGGCCCGACTCGGTCTCCGTCGACGATGGTGACCTCGACCGCGCCTCGGCCGACGGCTCGTGGCTGTCGCCGGTGATCAGCGAGCAGCTCCCTCTCGGCCGGGCCGAGCTGGTGGCGTTCCCAGCCGACGCGGCAGCGATCGCCGCGACGGTGGCCGCCGCCGTGCGCCACGAGGTGCCGATCACGCCGCGGGGCAAGGGCACGGGCAACTACGGCCAGGCGATCCCGATGGGCGGCGGCCTCGTCCTCGACATGTCGCGCGCCCGCACGATCGGCGCGGTCGGGGCCGGCGAGCTCACCGCCGACGCCGGCGCGACGTTCGTCGAGCTCGAGCGGGCGGCCGATGCCACCGGTCAGCAGATCCTGATGTACCCGTCGACGGCCCGTTCGACGATCGGCGGGTTCCTGTCCGGCGGGTCCGGCGGGACGGGGTCGATCCGCCACGGCGTGATGCACCGCGGCAGCGGCTTCGTGCGCGCCCTCGACGTGGTCCATGCGGTCCCGGACGCCGCGCTCGTCCACGTCGCCGGCGACGAGGCCCAGCTGTACCTGCACAACTACGGCACCGCCGGCATCATCGCCCGGGCCACGATCGCCCTCGAGCCGCGCCAGGACTGGCACGGCCTGTTCGCCAGCTTCGACCGCTTCGAGCAGGCGCTGGCGGTCATCCGCCCGTTCGCCGACCTCCAGCCGACGCCGCGGCTGGTGTCCGCCGACCCTCCGGTGCTGGCCGAGTCGCTGCCCAACGACGCCGGCATCCCCGCCGGTCGATCGAGCCTGCGGGCGATCCTCGATCCGGCGTCGCTCGACGACGCCCGCCGCGTCATCGCCGACGCCGGCGGTCGGGTGGAGGACGTGCGCGACGGGCTCGGCACGACGCTGCGGATCAGCATGATGTCGTACAACCACCCCATCGAGTGGCTGCAGAAGGCCCATCCCGACACGTACTTCCACCTCGAGGTCAACGGCGACGCCCTCGTCGACCGCTACGCCGAGCTCGTCGACGTCTACCCGGGCGCGATGTTGCACATCGAGGCCCAGAAGGGTCGGCCGATCGGCATGCTGGCCGCGCCGTACCAGGGCCGGGCGGCGGTCTACGACGGCTTCGCCGCGCTGACCGCGATCGGCGTCGGCTACCACGACTGCCACCAGTGGTACGTCGACTACGAGCCGGCGCGGACCCGCCTCCTCGCCGCCACCACCGATCCCGGCGGCCTGCTCAACCCCGGCAAGCTGCCCTGACCGTGCGGCCGCGACGCCAGGGGTAGCGTCGCGCCCATGCGCGGGGATCCGACACTGCACTGGCGGGGCATCAACCACCTCGCCCTCGTCACCAACGACATGGACGCGACGGTGCGCTTCTACCACGGCGTCCTCGGCGCCGAGCTCGTGGCGACCGTCGGGACGCCCAAGTTCCGGCACTACTTCTTCTCCTTCGGCGAGCAGTGCACGGTCGCCTTCTTCGAGTACGCGGACAACAAGGTCGAGCCGTTCGCCAAGCCGGCCGGCGTGCCCGACCCGCGGGCGATCCAGTTCGACCACCTGTCGTTCAACCTCCCCGACGAGGAGGCGCTGCTCGCCCTGCGCGGCCGCCTCAAGCACGCCGGCTGCGAGGTCACCGACGTGGTCGACCACGGCTTCATCCGGTCCGTGTACTTCACCGACCCGAACGGGATCGCCCTCGAGGCGTCGTGGTGGACCGTCGACGCCACCGGGCGCGATGCCGACTACGGCGACGACCGCCTGTTCGGCGACTCGAACCCGGTGCCGGCGCTCGCCGAGCTGCGCGAGGCGGGCGAGCTGGCCTCCGTCCCGCAGACCCGCCTCGTCTGACCGGGCGGTGCTCACCACAGGCGACCGCTTCGTCGTCACCCACGCCGGCAGCCTGCCCCGGCCGACCGAGCTGGCCGCCCTCCACGGACGGCGCAGCCGCGGTGAGGACGTCGACCCCGCGGAGTTGCGGGCCGCGGTCGAGGCCGCCACCGCCGACGTCATCGCTCGTCAGATGGCAGCCGGCATCGACAGCGGCAACGACGGGGAGCAGGCCCGCGAGAGCTTCTTCACGTACGTCCAGCACCGCATGACCGGGTTCGGCGACACCAGCCGGCGGCCGTTGATGCGCGACCTGCTCGAGCACCGCGACTTCCTCGAGCTGGCCCTCCCCCGCCGCCAGCGGATGCAGGTCGACCTGATGCACGCCCCGGCGGCGATCGGCGCGGTCACCTACGCCGACCCGGCCGAGCTGGACGCCGAGTGCGCGCTCGTTGCCGATGCACCGTTCGCGGAGACGTTCATGACCGCCCCGTCACCCGGGATCGTCGTGTCGGCCATGGAGGACCGCCACTACGGGTCACGCGAGGCGTACGTGCGGGCCGTGGCCGACGCCCTGCGCACCGAGTACCGCACGATCGTCGACCGTGGGTTGCTGCTGCAGATCGACGCCCCCGACCTGGCGATGGAACGGCACTGCCTGTTCGCCGACCGCCCGCTGGCCGAGTTCGTCGAGTGGGTCGAGCTCGTCGTCGACGCCATCAACGGCGCCCTGGAGGGGATCGACCCGGCCCAGGTGCGGCTGCACGTGTGCTGGGGCAACTACGAGGGCCCGCACACCCACGACGTCGACCTCGACGTCATCCAGGAGCGGCTCTACGAGGCCCATGTCGGGGCGCTGGTCATCTCGATGGCCAACGCCCGCCACGCCCACGAGCACGACTGCTTCCGCCGCCGCCCGCTCCCCGACCACATGGCGCTGATCACCGGCGTGATCGACACGACGAGCAACTACGTCGAGCACCCCGAGGTCATCGCCGAGCGCCTGGCCACCGTGTCCCGTTCCGTCGGCGATCCCCACCGGGTCATCGCCGGCACCGACTGCGGCTTCGACACCTCGGCCGGGATCGGCGACGTCGCCCCGTCGGTCGTGTGGCTGAAGCTCGCCGCGCTGCGTGCCGGCGCCGACCTGGCCTCCGAACGCCTGCTCTGACCCCGGACGTCGCTTCGGTCGCGGGTCCCCCGACGAAATGAGCCACGTGACAGGCGACCAAAGCAGCGGCACCGGACACTGGCGTCGCCCACCTCTGTGTCACCGCACAAGTCCCCGGGGACGTATGAGGTGACACAGAACGAAGCCGGGCCGCAGCACCGAGCCAGACCTGCAGCACACCCAGCCCACCCCATCGTCCAGAGCTCTTCAACCCCACCGGAACATCAGCCCGGCTGACACGCCCCTTGACACGAAGGCCTCAGCCGGCGCAGTCGATCGGCCGCTTGCCTTCGCCGACGAGGCCCTTGGCCGCGCCGGGAGCCGAGTTGTCGCACGTGACGACGTTGGCGTTCGCCGGGTACAGGCCGATGCCGAAGCCGGGGATCTCGCCGTCGACGACGTTGGCGCGGAACGTGTTGGCGGTCCCGTAGCCGTCCTCGACGGTGTGGGCCTGGAAGCCGTCGGTCAGCTCGCTCGGGCGCTTCGTGCCGTCGTCGTCCCAGTCGCCCATCGGCTCCTCGAGCCGGTTGCCCTCGATGAGCCAGCCGTTGCCCTTGGCATCGACCGCCGAGTCGGCGCTGTTCTTGCCCGAGCCACCGACGCGCCGGAACACGTTGCCGCGCAACGTGCCGCTGTCCGTGCCCTCCTTGAGGTCGGCGCCCTCGGCGGTGATGTCCTCGAACGTGTTGGCCTCGATCAGCACGCGCTCGGTGTTGTCGCCCTCCGAGTCGCCCTCGACGGCGTCGGTGCACTCGTACTTGTCCCAGTTCGATGTCGCCGACCCGACGTAGACGCCCTCGCCGTACTGCGGGCTGTTGCGCCCGGTGTCGTGGACGAACGAGTTGCGCAGCACGCCGTCGCTCGAGCAGGCGCGGAAGTGCACGCCCTCGTCGCCGATGTCGAACACCTCGACGCCGTCGATGACGGTGCCGACCGAGCCGTCGAGGACGATGCCCTTCGTCGCGTGGGCAACGGTGAGGCCTTCGACGCGCCAGTGGTCGCCGGTGATCGAGAGCCCGTAGTCGCCCGATGCGTTCTTCGTCCGGATGACCGCCCGGCGGGATCCCCGCAGCGTGATCGGCGCGTCGGCCGTGCCCGATGCAGATGCAACGAGGCGTTGCTTGAACTGGTACTCGCCGTCGGCCAGCTCGATGACATCGCCGGGCGCGGCAGTGGCGAGGGCGGCGGCCAGCTCGTCCGGCGTGTCGACCACCCCATCCCCCACGTTCTGTGTCACCGGAGGAGTCCCCGGGGACGTGTGCGGTGACACAGAAGGCTCCGTCGCCGTGCCCTCGGAGGTGCAGGCGGTCACGAGGGCGGCGGCGACCACGATCCGGGCCGCCGTCGTCCGCATCGGACCGACGGTACCCCGGCCTCAGCCGAGGGCGCCGGCGATCACGATCGCGGTGACGTGGTCCTCGTCGTAGCCGAGCAGGTCGCGCAGGACGCGGTCGTTGTGCTCGCCCATGCGCGGGTTGGCCCGTGTCACGACCGCCGGCGTCCGCGACAGCACGACCCTCGCCCCCTCCACGACGCACTGCCCGTGGATGGGGTGCTCGACGGTGAGGTAGTGGCCGCGGTGCACGAGCTGCGGGTCGTGCCAGCAGGCGGCCGAGTTCTGGACCCCGTGCACGGGCACGCCGACCGCCTGCAGCGCCACTTCGGCATCGGCGACCGACCGCGTCGACGTCCACGCCTCGATGGCCGCGTCGGTGGTCGCGCCCATCACGTCGGCGAGGGCGGCGCGCTGGGCGTCGGTCTCACACGCGATGGCCACCCACTCGTCGTCGCCGGTGCAGGGGAACACGCCGTGCGGCGCGAAGACGGCGTCGGCGTTGCCGGCGCGCGTCGGGTCGACCCCGTTCATCGTGTGGTCGAGGATCGCCGGGGCCAGGAAGTGGATCGACGCCTCGGCCTGCGCCAGGTCGAGGTGCTGGCCGCACCCGGTGCGCCGCCGCCAGTCGAGGGCGGCGAGCAGGGCGGCCACGGTGTAGCGCGGGGCGACGTAGTCGGTGTAGGCCAGGAACGGGCCGGCCGGGGCGCGATCGGGCCAGCCGGTCAGCTCGTAGAAGCCGGTGATGGCCCCGGCCAGGTTGCCGAAGCCGGCGAACTCCGACAGCGGTCCGGTCTGGCCCATCAAGCTCGTGCTGACCATCACCAGCTGCGGGTTCACGGCACGCAGGTCCTCGTACCCGAGCCCCCACGCCTCCATCACGCCCGGCGTGTACGACTCGACGAGGACGTCGGCCCAGCGCACCAGGTCGCGCAGGACCTCCCGGCCGACCTCGGTGGCGAGATCGAGGCTGAGGCCGAGCTTGCCGCAGTTGAAGTGGGCGAAGGCGATGCTGCCCTCCAGCGACAGATCGCCGCACAGCGCCCCACCCCCGCCCCGTGAGGCGTCCGGGTGGGCCGGCCCTTCGACCTTGACGACCGTCGCCCCGAAGTCGGCGAGCACGCGGGTCGACAACGGGCCGGCGAACACCCAGGTCAGGTCGACGACCTTGAGCCCGTCGAGCGGGAGGCCGTCAGCCGCCCCACCGGCCGGCGCGACGACGGCTGGTCCGTCCCGTGACACCAGGTCGTTGGCACCGACGGCCGGCGGCGCCGGGAGCACCGGGAGCGGCCAGCCCGACGCCTTCACGAACGGGCCCGGGCACGTGCGGCCGTCCACGGTGGTCCAGTAGTCGCGGGCGTGCAGGTGCTCGTCGGCGACCAGCTCGGCGGCGGTGGCGACCGGCGCCAGCAGCACCCGCCGCCGCTGGGCCTCGGCGAACAGCTCGGCCTTGGTGTGGCTGGTGGTCATCGCCGTGATCGCCGCCTTGACGTCCTCCAGCTCGCCGGGCCCTTCCTCGGTGGTCGCCATCCGCAGCCCGAAGGCGTCCCAATCCCAGGCCAACATCTCGGCCGTGCAGTGGCCCTCTTCGTGCACCCACTCCATCAGACGGCGGCTGAACGGACCGATCATGCTGCCGAACAGCAGCGTGATCGAGACGTAGCCGTCGCGGGCCGGATAGACGAACTGCAGGTGGACGGGCCCGGCGAGGATCCCGCCGGACGTGCGCTGGGCCTCGGGGTTGTCGTTGGGGGTGAGCAGCACGCCGGGGATGCCGGCCTGCATGACCGCTTGCTGCGCCGACACGTCGACGTGCTGGCCGCGACCGCTGCGCTGGCGCTCGGTGAGGGCGAGCAGCGCCCCGACCGCCGCCTCGGCCCCGGCGTGCAGCCAGGCCTGGGGCACCGCCGTGCGCACCGGAGCCCGATCGGCGTCGCCGTTGAGGGCCTGGGCGCACCCGGCCGCCATGACGGTGAGGTCGGAGGCCGCCCAGTCCGCCTTCGGACCTCCGGTGCCGAACGCCGTCACCGAGACGTGGACGAGCGCCGGGTTGATCGCCGCCACCACGGCCGGGTCGAACTGGCCGTTGTCGAGCAGGACGTCGGCCGTGCGGGCGAGCTCGAGGACCTCGTCGTCGGAGGTGCAGACCGTGCTGTGCTTGCCCCGGTTGTAGGCCCACCACGTCAGGCCGTCACCGGCCGTGCGTCCCGGCAGGCCGCCGGGCGGCTCCACCAGCACCACCTCGGCGCCCAACCCAGCCAGGACCATCCCGGCCAGCTGGCCCCGGTGGTCCGTGGCATCGACCACCCGATACGGCGACAACATCCCTGCTCAACCCCCATCTGTCGGCGCCCAGCCGGTGCCGGCGCCGTCTGCCGGCATCGTAGATCTCGCCGCTTCGGAGCCGACGGCCGGGCGGATTGGGTGACATGCACCTCCCCGAAAAGGGGGACGCACGGGGTTCCCGAGGTTCACATCATGTTTACAGGCGTGTATACATAGCAGTGTCCTCGAACGGAGCGGATCGAGTCGGGCGGACGAGATCCTCGAAGCGACAGGACGCGGGCAACAAAGCGGGCGGTTCCGTCGGGCGGACGGGACACGAAGCGGGCAATCAACGCTGACACCTGAACGCTGCAACTGACAGGTCGATGCGCTGGGTGTGCTCAGGGAACCGGGCGACCGGGCGGACGCCACGACCCTGAGCACACCTTGCACACTGGAGCGGCCAGGACCCACTGCGAGGAGCGCTCAGCGCCTACCGCACGGCTGAGGTTCGCGTCGCAAGCTGTCACGTCATCCGCTGAGCGCGTGCCTGCAATGAGTCCTGTCCGCTCTGCACATCACGTCTTCCAGTGGAACTCCTGGGGCTTGCGGTCGGCTTGGGCGGCGATCAGCACGTGGACGACCGACGGCTTGCCCGACGAGATCGCCTTGTCGAGCGTGGGGCGCAGGTCGGCCGGGTCCTCGACGTAGTAGCCCTGGCCGCCGAAGGCCTCGATGACCTTCTCGTAGCGCGCCGTGCGCGACAGGCTCGACGGCGGCAGCGGCTGATCGGCCGGCCAGTTCTCGAACCCGCCGCCGATGCCACCGTTGTTGAGCACGATCGTCGTGATCGGCAGCTGGTAGCGGCAGATCGTCTCCAGCTCCATGCCCGAGAACCCGAACGCCGAGTCACCGGACACCGACACGACCGGACGGTCGGACTGCACGACGGCAGCGGCGACGGCGAAGCCGAACCCGACGCCCATCGTGCCGTAGCTGCCGGCGTCGAGGCGGGTGCGCGGCTCGGCGTTGTTCAGCTGGGTGCGCCCGATGTCCATCGTGTTGGCGCCCTCGCTGACGATGATGGCGTCGCGCGGGATGGCTTCCTTGATGTCCCGGAACGCCCGGTAGTAGTTCATCGGCGCCGTGTCGTCGGCGGCCATGGCGTCGATCGAGCCCCGGTTGGCCTCGATCTTGGCGGCGATCGCATCGCGCCACGGCGTGGCCCCTGGGTACTGCCACGCCTCGGCATCGAGGGCCGCGTTGAGCTGGGCCATCACGGCGCGCCCGTCACCGACGAGCCCGACCTCGGTCGGCACGTTGGTGGACAGCTGCTCGGGCGAGATGTCGAGCTGGATGACGCGCACCTTGGGGTCGAAGCGCGGCGGCAGCCCGAAGTGCATGATCCAGTTCAGGCGGGCGCCGAGCAGCAGCACCAGGTCGGCGTCCTTGAGCGCCAGCGAGCGGGCGGCGCCGACCGACAGCGGGTGGTCGTCGGGCATCACGCCCTTGCCCATCGGCGAGTTGAGGAACGGGAGCTGGGTGCGCTCGATGAACCCGCGCACCTCGTCCTCGGCCCGCGACCACGCCATGCCCTTGCCGACGATGACCAGCGGGCGCTCGGCGGTCTTGATCGCGGCGAGGGCGGCGGCGACGTCGGCATCGCCGGCCTGGCTGCGCGGCGGGTCCGGGATGGTCGGCGCCATCTTGACGTCGTCCTCCTCGACCCGGCCGAGGATGATGTCGTCGGGCATGTCGAGGTAGGCGGCACCGGGCCGGCCGTACCACGCCGTGCGGATCGCCTGCTCGACGTAGTACGGGATGCGCTCGGTGTGCTCGACGACGTGGCTGTACTTGGTGAACGGCGTCGTGACCAGGACCTGGCGCTCCTCCTGGAAGCCACCCATCCCGTTCTGGTCGATGCCGCTGGCCCCGCCGATGAGCAGCATCGGCCAGTTGTTCTCCTTGGCGTTGGCGAGGCCGGACAGGGCGTGGATCACGCCGGGCCCGCTGACGACGAGGCACGCCTGCGGCCGGCCGAGCAGGTAGCCGGCGGCCTGGGTGGCGTACGACGCGGCCTGCTCGTTGCGCATCCCGATGAACGTGATGCCCTCGCGCTGGGCGGCGATGGCGATCGGCACGACCGGGAAGCCGACGATGCCGAACATGAAGTCGACACCCTGCTGCTTGAGGCTGCGGGCCATGAGGGTGGCGCCAGTGATGGTGGCCATGTCGAGGTGCTCCTTGAAGAGGTTGGGTGGGCGGTCAGGCGATGATGCCCTCGGACCGCAGGGCGGCGAGGGCGTCGGTGGACAGGTCGAGCTCGGCGGCGAGGACGTCGTCGGTGTGGGCACCGAGGACGGGGGCGGCGCGCAGCGGGACGTCCGACTTCTCGAGGCGGAACGGCTTGTCGAGCAGCAGGACGGTGCCGTGCACCGGGTGGGCGACCTGCTGCACGAACCCGCGCGCCGTGAGGTGCGGGTCGTTGAAGACATCCTGCGTGTCCATCACGGCCGAGGCCGCGATGTCGGCCTCGGACAGGATCGTCATCGCCTCGATCTTGGTCCGCGTCGCGCACCAGTCGGCGATCATCCCGTGCAACTCGTTGCGGTGCTCATGACGGCCGGCGGCGGTGCGGTAGCGGTCGTCGTCGAGCAGGTCGAGGCGATCCATCACCTTGCACAGCGCCTCCCACATCTTCGGCGTGCCGACCATGATGAACACGTAGTCGTTCTCGCCGAACGGGGTGCACGAGTACATGTTCGACGGGGCGCCCCCGAGGGCGTTGCCGATGCGCGGCGCCGCGTCGCCGTCCATCGTCCACCCGCCGAGGCCGGTGGTGCGGATGAACATCGTCATCACCTCGTGCATGCTCATCTCGATGACCTGGCCCTCGCCGGTGCGCTGGGCCTGGACGTAGGCGGCGAGGATCGCCATCGCCGTGTGGACGCCGGTGCCGGTGTCGCCGAACGTGCCGCCGGGACGGGTCGGCGGGCCGTCGGGCTCGCCGGTCAATGCGAACAGCCCGCCCGCGGCCTGGGCGAGCATGTCGAAGCTGCGGTACTCGGCGTAGGGACCCGACAACCCGTAGCCCTTGATGCGGGCGTAGATCAGCTCGGGGTGCTCGGCCTGCAGGCTGCCCGGGTCGAGGCCGAGCTTCTCCATGACGCGCGGTCCCTGGTTCTCGACGAACACGTCGAACCGCTTCGACAGCTGGCGCACGAGATCACGGCCGGCGTCGGTGCGCACGTCGACGACGACGCTGCGCTTGTTGCCGTTGTAGTTCTCGAAGTACTGGGCGACGCCGCTGCCGGCACCGGTGCGGCGCCCCGGCTCGCCGCCGGGCGGCTCGACCTTGACGACGTCGGCTCCCAGCCAAGCGAGGTACTGGCAACAGGATGGACCAGCCTCGTATTGCGTGAAGTCGAGCACCCGCATGCCATCGAGCGCAGGCATCGGCAACCCCCCTGATCGGACGAACCCCTCCGCACCGTAGCCCTCTGGTTCGTGCCCACTACGGTCGGCGGACAGGCGCGATCGCGACCGCCGCGCGCGCCGGGAAGGGGAAGCCATGCACCTCGCTCGTCCGGCCGCGCCGCGCCTGGAACCGATCGAAGCCGTCGCCGTCAAGGCCCGGGAAGCGATGAAGAGCCAGCCCATCAACGCGGTGAACGTCACCGCCACGATGGCCCACAACCGCACGATGTCCAAGGCCATCGGCGGGTTCGCCCAGACCGTCCTGTTCGGTGGCGAGCTGCCGCGCCGCCAGGTCGAGATCTGCGTGCTGCGGATGGGCTGGAACTGCCAGGCCATCTACGAGTTCGGCCAGCACACGCTGTTCGGCCGCGACGCCGGGCTGACCGACGCCGAGATCTACTTCACGACGCGACCGGTCTCCGACGGCGACTGGTCCGATGCCGACGCCGACCATCCTCCACATCGTCGACGACCTCTACACCGACGACTGCGTCACCGACGCCACGTGGGCCAAGGCGACCGAGCACTTCAGCGTGCCCGACATCGTCCACCTCATCGCCGCCGCCGGCTGCTACCGCGTCGTCAGTGGGTTCCTCAACTCGGCGGGCGTGCAGCTCGACGAGGGCGTGCCCGGCTGGCCGAGCGCACCCCGATGAGCCGCGCCGCGCTGGCCGAGCAGCTGGCGACGCAGGAGGAGTTCTTCGCCCCGTTGATCTACGAGCCCGATGGGGTCACGTTCACCGAGGACGAGCTGGCCGGCGTGCCCGTCGAGTGGACGGCGCCGACCGGCGGCGTCACCGACGACGGCCTGGTCGTGATGTACCAGCACGGCGGCGGCTACTCGAGCGGCATCTCCAAGTGGGCCCGCCGCGGCACCGCCCGCTTGGCGACCGCGCTCGGTGCCCGCGTCGTCGCGCTGGACTACCGGCTGGCGCCCGCCCACCCGTTCCCGGCGGCCCAGGAGGACGTGCTCGCCGTGTTCCGTCACCTGATCGGCGTCGGCGGGTACGACCCGGCGCGGCATCGCCGCGGCCGGCGACTCGGCCGGCGGCGCCCTGTCGGTCACGCTGGCGGCCGACGCCCGGGACCTCGGCATGCCGATGCCGGCGTGCCTCGTCACCAACTCGCTGTGGGCCGACCTCGGGCTCAACACGCCGTCGCTCGACGACCCGGTGCGCAACGGCTACGACATCCGTCGCGAGATGGTCGTGCAGCTGTCGGCCACGCTGCTGTCGACCGGCGGGATCGACGCCTGCGATCCCCGCCACTCCCCCGTCTACCGCGACCTGCGCGGGCTGCCGCCCCTCCTCGTCCAGGCCGCCGGCCACGACGTCTGCCACGACGACAGCGTCCGACTGGCCGCGTCGGCGCGCGCCGCCGGCGTCGACGTGACGATCACCGAGTACCCCGACGTCGAGCACATCTGGATCCTCAACGGGCCGTGGCGCATCGAGTACGGCGAGCACTACCCGGACGACGGGATCCGGTGGGTCGACTCCGGCGTCGAGCCGCCCGAGTCGGTGACCGCCATCGACGAGATCGCCGCCTTCATCCGCGCCCACACGTAACCTGCGGTCCCGGACGAGGCGGGAGGGCGGCCGTGCGACATCGGGTGTCGGCGTGAGCCGAGCGAGTCCTCGAGCGAGCGAACGATGGAGCGCGGCCCTGCTGGTCGTGCTCGGCCTGGCCACGGCCGCGGTCGGCGTCGTGCTCGTGCTGCGGCCGTTCACGTCGCTGACCGTGCTCGTCATCCTGGTCGCCGCGGGACTGATCATCAGCGGCGCCTCGTCGTTGGCCCGCTGGCATCGCGAGCGCCGTCCCTGGCCCGACCTCGTCATCGGCATCGGCTCGATCGGTGCCGGTGTGGTGGTGGCCGTGTGGCCCGGCATCACGACCGAGGTGCTGGCCAACCTCGTCGGGATCGCGATGGTCATCGTGGGCGTGCTCGACGTGATCGCCGGGATCCGAGGCACGGCCGCCGATCGCCTGACGGCCGTGATCGGCGGCGTGGCGACGGTCGTGTTCGGCGTGCTGGCCTACATCTGGCCGGACGTGACCGTCCTCGTGGTCGCCGTCGTGTTCGGAGGCCGCCTCGTGCTCTCCGGGCTGGCGGTCGCCTGGACCGCGTGGCGCGACCGCGACGGCCGGCCCGATCCCGCGCCGGTGCGGCGGGTGGGGCGGGCGTGGCGCGTCACCGGATCGATCGTCGCCCTCGTCGTCGCCCTCGTGCTGGCCGGCGTCAGCGTGTGGCTGAACAGCGATCGCGCCGTCGTCGACGCCTTCTACACGCCACCGGACGAGGTGCCGGCGACACCCGGCGCGCTGCTGCGCGCCGGGCCGTTCCGAGCCTCGATCCCCGACGACGCCGAGGCGTGGCGGATCCTGTACACCACGACCCGCGACGATGGCGTTCCCGCCGTGGCGAGCGCGCTCGTCGTCGCCCCGCGCGATCGGTCGGCGACGCCGGCTCCGGTCATCGCCTGGGCCCATGGCACCACCGGGATCGCCCGCGACTGCGCGCCGTCGGTGTTCCCCGACCCGTTCGAGGCCGGGTCGTTCTACGCCCTCGACGACGTCATCGCCAACGGCTGGGTCCTCGTCGCCACCGACTACATCGGGCTCGGGACGCCCGGCCCGCACCCCTACCTGATCGGTGAGGGCGAGGCTCGCTCGGTGCTCGACGCGGTGCGCGCGGCGCGACAGCTCTCCGAGTTGACGCTCTCGGACCAGACCGTCGTGTGGGGGCACTCCCAGGGCGGCCACGCCGCGCTGTGGACCGGGATGATCGGTCCGGCGTACGCCCCGGACGTCCCGCTGGCCGGCGTGGCCGCCCTCGCACCGGCGTCCGACCTGGTCGGGCTGGTGCGCACGCTGCCGACGGTGACCGGCGGCAGCATCTTCGCCACGTACGCGCTGAGCGCCTACAGCCAGGCGTACCCCGACATCTCGATCGCCGACTACGTCGTGCCGACCGGGCGGCCGACGTTCGACGCCACCGCGGAACGTTGCCTCGGCAGCCGCTCGATCCTGGTGTCGGCGTTGTCGTCGATCGTGACGGGGTCGTCGTTGTTCACCGGTGACCTGACGTCCGGTACGGCGGGAGCCCGGCTGGCCGAGAACACGCCGGCGGCGCCGATCGAGGCGCCGCTGCTCATCGCCCAGGGGCTCGGCGACGCGCTCGTGTCGGCCGACGTGCAGGCCGCGTACGTCGCCGCCCGCTGCCAGGCCGGCCAGCCGCTCGAGTACCGCACCTATCCCGGCCTCGATCACGTCCCGCTCGTCGAAGCCGACTCCCCGTTGATCGTCGACCTCGTGTCCTGGACCCAGGCCCGCCTCGCCGGCACACCCCCACCGACAACCTGCTGACGACCCCATCCGAGGGTTTCGTTGCATCGGAGGGTTTCGTGCACGGACGCCCCGCACGAAACCCTCCGACGCGTCCAAACCCTCGGATGGGTCAGAGGTGGCCGGGGCCCCAGCCGAAGGGGCCGCCGTTGCCGTCGCCGGTCCAGCCGAACCAGATGCCGGCGAGCACGCCGACGGCAACGGCGATCGATGTTCCGAGCCACCGCTGGCGGGGCGTCAGCGGCGTCGGGTCGCGGAGCCCGGCCAGCAACTGCTCGCCGAGCAGGATCCCGATCGCCCAGCCGATCGGATGGGTCACGTCGTAGACGTGTCCCGACAGCAGGGTCAACCCGGGGAAGTAGCACGTCAGGCCGACGCGCCACCACCACCGCCAGCGCGACGTCCGGCTGATCGTCCAGGCGCCGAGGACGGCGAAGCCGCCGATCGAGCTGCCGACGTCGACGGTGCGGGCGATGGTGCGCAGCCACACGCCGTCGGCGTCGCGCACCATCCACAGCACGCCCGACGCGAGGCAGACCGCGCCGACGTGCCCCACGATGAACACGAACGCCGTGCGCCAGTGGCGGGCGACGTGCTCGAGCAGGGCGAGACCGACGACAGTCGGCCACTGCGGCACCAGCGTCAGGCTCGAGCTGAACGGGATGCCGGTGAGCAGCGTCCACACCCGGCCCTCCTCGAAGGCCGGGACGCCGAAGCCGAGCACGTCGGTGGCCTCGTCGCCGCCGCCGCGCCCGTAGGCGACGCGCAGCAACGCGGCCGACAGCACCCAGACGACGACGAACCCGACCGTCACCCGGTAGCGCGAGATGGTGCGCAGCGGATGGCCCAGTCCGTCGACGACGGCGTGGGCGGCGCGGTGCAACGCGCTAGCCGTGGTGCGCCGTCGCCGCCACCGGTGGCGAGCCGGCCGGCGGGTCCGCCACGCGCTCGAAGTGGCGCCCGGTGCGCTTGCGGTACACGATCTCGATGAGGAACGAGCCGACGAGCGTCGCCAGCAGCGTCACCCAGGACGCCGCCGGCGCGTTGCCGACGATGTAGATCATCAACAGCACGAACATCGCCACGCAGGCGAGCAGCGAGGCGACGACGATCGCCCGCTTGGCGCCGGTCTCCTTCAGCACCCGCAGGTGGGCGGCGTTGACCGCGGCGTAGACGATGAGGAACGCCGCGCTCGCCATCATCGCGATCGGGCCGAGGTCGAACGTGAGGACGAAGACGACCGACAGCCCGCCGGTGATGAAGAGGCCCTCGACGTGGCGGTTCCAGATGGCGTTGGTGAACGTCTTCGGGAGCTGGCCGTCGCGAGCGATCTGGTACGAGACGTTCGACGCGCCGTACAGCGTGGCGTTGACGGCCGACGAGGTCGACAGCAGGGCGGCGATGGCGATCAGCGTGAAGCCGACGTGACCGAGGAACGGCTCGGCCGCCTCGGCGAGGGCGTAGTCCTTGGCCTTCTCCAGGGCCGGGATCGAGATGTTGCCGACCACACCGATCGCGACGAGCACGTAGATGGCGATCGTCGTCGCCACCGCGATGTACACCGCCTTGGGCAGCTCCTTGGCCGGGTTCACCATGTCGGCCGCCGCGTTGGTGATCAGCCCGAACCCCTCGTACCCGATGAACAGGATCCCGGAGGCGAAGAGGATGCCCGACGCGCCGTCCCAGCCCTTCGGCGACAGCCGGTCGGCCTCGATCGAGAAGAAGCTGGCGACGATGAACCCGACGAGGATCAGCAGCTTGATGGCCACGATGATCGACTCCGCCTTGCCCATCACGGCCGAGCCGAGGAAGTTCACGGCGGTGAACAGCAGGATGATCCCGGCGGCGATCAACCGCTCGACGATCGACGGCGTGTCGTCGGGCAGGAACGTCATCGCGTAGCCGGCGAAGCCCGACGCGTAGAGGGCGATCGAGATGACGTAGGCGATGTACTGGAAGATGTTGAGGCCGCCGGTGAGCACGCCACCACCGAGGCCCTGCACGAGGAACTGCACCGACCCACCGGCGCTCGGATAGCGCACGCCGAGCTTGACGTAGGAGTAGGCGGCCAGCAGGGCGACGACGCCGCCGATGGCGAACGCCAGCGGCAGCGCGGTGCCCGACACCGAGGCGACGACCCCGAGGATCGAGAAGATGCCGGCGCCGATCATCCCGCCGATGCCGATGCTCACGGCGGCGACGAGTCCGACGTGGCCGGAGCCGGCCTGCTTCGTCGCTGCGCCGCCGTGTCCCTCCCACCACGAGGGGCATTCGTACCATGGCTCGTCGGTCCGCACGAGGACTCGGACCACCGAGCAGAGTGGCAACCGTGCCGCGCCCGACCCCTCGTCACTTGCTCGCCGCGGTCGACCTGGTGGCGACGGCGGTGTTCGCGCTGGAGGGTGCGCTGGTCGGGATCGTTGCCGAGCTCGACGTCTTCGGCGTGCTCGTCATCGGTGCCGTCACGGCGACCGGCGGCGGCATCGTGCGCGACGTGCTCATCGGCGACATCCCGCCAGCAGCCCTGCGCCAGCACCGGTACCTGGCCGCGGCGCTCGGGGGTGGCCTGCTGGCGATCGCCTTCCAAGGGGTCATCGGCGAGATCCCGTCGTGGCTGCTGACGGGGCTCGACGCCGCCGGCCTCGCCCTGTTCGCCGTCGCCGGGACCGCCAAGGCGTTGCAGTTCGGACTGCTGCCGATCATGGCGGCGATCATGGGCACGATCACCGGCGTCGGCGGCGGGACGTTGCGCGACATCTTCCTCGGCGAGGTCCCGGCCGTGTTGCGCGCCGACATCTACGCCGTCGCCGCCCTCGCCGGTGCATTGATCGTGCTCCTCGTGCGGCGGGCCGGCGGTCCGCTGTGGGCGGCGATGACCGTCGGCGCGGCCGTGACGTTCACGTTCCGGGTGGCCGCCGTCGCCGGTGACTGGAACCTGCCCGTGCCCGGCCGCTGACTGCGCCGGACGTACGATCCGGGCGTGATGGTCGTGATCCTCGGCGTGGCCCTCGCCCTCACCGTCGTCGCGATCGCAATCGCGATCCGACGGTCACGGCACGGCGGCCGGGTCGGGCCGGGCGCCGCGTCGACGGCGGGCGACGACCTGTGGAACGCCGCCGGCATCAGCGGCGCCACCGGCCACGCCTGGCTCGCCGGCGAGCACGCCGCCAAGGCCCGCGCCGTCACCGCCGCCGCCCGCCGCCGCCGCTGAGGGCGGTTGACTGGCGGGGATGGCTCGGTTGTTCGTCGCCGTGTGGCCGCCCGACGAGGTGATCGCCGAGCTGATGGCGTTGGGGCGCAAGGACCGTCGGGGCGTCCACTTCGTGCACCCCGAGCGGTGGCACGTCACGCTGCGGTTCCTCGGCGAGTGCGATCCGGGCGCGGCGACCGCCGCGCTGGACGCGGCCGCGCTGCCGCCGGCTCGCGCCCGGCTCGGTCCGGCCGTCGACGTGCTCGCCGAGCGGGTGCTGATCGTCCCGGTCGCCGGCGTCGACGAGCTGGCCGCGGCGGTCTCGGCGGCGACGGCTGACATCGGCGAGCCACCCCGCCGCCGCTTCACCGGGCACCTCTCGCTCGCCCGCATCCACAAGCGCAACCGCGACCGCCTCCCCGACACGGTCGGCGCGATGGTCAGCTCGTGCTTCGACGTCGACGAGGTGGCGCTGGTCCAGAGCCGGCGCGACTCACGCGGCGCGCGCTACGAGACGCTGGCCACGTGGCCCGTGGCACCCGCGCCGTCCACGCCGGGCTGACCCGTGGCCGGCCGTCCGACGATGGCGGCGGCCACGACGTCCGGTGCGTCGATCGAGACGAAGGTCCGCACGTCCGGCACCTCGATCAGCTCGCCATCGCCGAACGCGGCGGCGAGGCGACGACCGGTCTCGAGCGTGAAGTTGCGATCGTCGGTGCCCCACACGATGCGCGCCGGCACGGTGACGTCGCGCAGCCGTGGCGCGGCCTCCACGAGGGCGCCGCGGTCGACCGCCCGGGCGAAGCGGGCGATGTCGGCCCGGATGCGCCGGTCGCTCAGCGCCGGGGTGATCCAGTGGCGGGTGAGGGCGTTGTCGCGGGGCGGCGTGATCAGCGAGCCGTAGGCGAGCGGCGAGCTGCGCACCAGCCGGAACCGCATCGGCGCCAGCAGCATGGCGGTCAGCCACGTGCGCTTGGCGGCGAGGAACAGCGGCACGAACATGCGCGGCGGGAAGTTCTCGAAGGCATCGCAGTTGGTCAGCACGACGCGCCCGATGCGGCTGGCGTCGTCGGTGAGCAGCAGCTGGCAGATGGCGCCGCCCGTGTCGTTGCCGACCAGCGTGACGGCGCCGAGCCCGAGGGCGTCGATGACGTCGTTGACGATCCGGGCCACGCCGAGCGGGCTGAGGTCGGCGTCGTCGGCCATCGGCGTGGCGTGGCTGCCGAGCGGCCAGTCGACGAGGTAGCAGCGCACGCCGTCGGCGGCCAGCCGCTCGGCGACGCCGTCCCACAGTCGGCTGTCGACGAGGAACCCGTGGACGAAGACGACCGGTGGTGCGCTCGACTCGGCGGGCCCGGTGACGCGGTAGTGCAACGTCCCGGCGGGGATGGTGACGGTCGGCATGCTGACCTCCTGATAACTTCCGTGCAGCGTGTTCGTAAGTTACATACCGACTGCATGGATGTCAACGTGGCGGTGACCCGGCGCACCCAGGCCGACCGCACGGCCGCCACCCGCGCCGCCCTCGTCGCCGCGGCCCGCCAGCTGTTCGCCGAGCACGGCTACGCCGAGGTCGGCACCGAGCGCGTCGCCCAGGCCGCCGGTGTCACGCGCGGTGCCCTGTACCACCAGTTCGCCGACAAGGCCGACCTCTTCGCCGCGGTGCTCGAAGCGGTCGAGGTCGACCTCACGCAACGTCTGATCGACGTCGTCGCCGCGCTCCCGCAGGACGATCCGCTGGCGGTCGTGGTCGCCGGCGCCGAGGCCTGGCTCGACGCCAGCGTCGAGCCCGAGGTGCGTCAGATCGCCCTCCTCGACGGCCCGGCGGTGCTCGGCTGGCAGCGCTGGCGGGAGGTCGGCATGCGCCACGGCTTCGGGCTCGTCACCGGGCTGCTCGGCGAGCTGATCGACGCCGGGGCGATCCCCGTCCCAGCCCATCGAGCCGGTCGCCCACGTCCTGATCGGTGCCCTCGACGAGGCGGCCCTCTACATCGCCCAGGCCGACGATCCGGCGACGGCCCGGGCCGAGGCCGGCGCGGTGCTGCGCCGCCTCGTCATCGCCGTCGTCGGGGCCGCGCCTCAGGGGTAGTAGGCGGCGTCAGGCTGCGCGAGCAGCCGCTCCGCCGCCTCGATGGCCTCCTCGAGCAGCTCCCCGATGGGGCTGCCGGCCGGCGCGTCGTCCATGAACTGGCGGAAGCCCGCCACCAGGTCGGCCGGCATCGTCTCGGCCAGCCGCCGATCGATCGCCGGCGCGACGAGGAGGTGGGCGACCACGTCCGACGTCTGGTCGAGGACCCGTTCCAACCGCTGGCGCAGCGGGCGATCGGCGATCTTCCAGCCGTCGACGTAGTCGCTCGCACCGGCGGACTCAGCCCGATCGAGGAGGAACCCGATCAGCCAGCGGCCGCGCACCCAGCACAGGTCGGCGAGGGCGTTGCGGGAGACCACCTCGTTGGACGGGCGCTTCATCGGCGTCCGCAGCAGCAAGATGCAGCCGTACGCGACGAGCGGCAGGGCCGAACCGATCGCGACCAGCGGGCCCTCGTCGACCTCCCGACGCGCGGCGTTCACCGCGGCGTCGCCTTGCGCTGCTGCATGCGTGATCCCGGCCCGATGCCCATCCCCACAGTGTGGCCGCCGCGCGATGGCGCCACCGGGACCCGCCGTCCCCGTCCAGCGGGTCGGCCGCTTCCTGGGTAAGTAGTGTCCCCCGATTGTGACGGGTCGACCGCCGTATCACCTCGTCGTGCGGTCCAAGCTGGTGCCCGTCCGGCTCCCCGACGGGCTCGTCGTCCGCGACCGTGTGCTCGACCGGCTCTCGGTCGACGACCGCTTCACGCTGGTGTCGGCGATGCCCGGGTTCGGCAAGACGGCAGCCATCCGGCAGTGGATCGAGCGCGTCGACGTGCCCGTCTGCTGGTTGTCGCTGGACCTGCTCGATCAACAGCCGACATCGTTCTGGTTCCACCTCGTCACCGCGATCGCGGCGGCCGGCATCGGCGTCGACGACGAGCCGGCGATGCTGTTGCACGAGCGAGGCGCCGGCGATCCCCTCTTCCTGAGCGCACTCGTCGCCCAGCTGGCGGCCGCCGAGGACGGTCCGGTGGTGCTGGTGCTCGACGGGCTCGCCGGTCAGCTCGACCGGACCACGCTCGACGGGCTGGCGCTGCTCGTCGAGCGGGCCGGCGAGACGCTGCGGCTCGTCGTCACGACCCGCTCCGATCCCCCGCTGCCGCTCGCCCGTTGGCGATCGCAGGGGTGGCTCAACGACGTCCGCGAGGACGAGCTGCGCCTCACGGACGAGGAGGCACTGGCCATCGCCGCGATGGCCGACACGTCGATCCGCGATGCTGACGCGGTCGTCGCCCTCAACCGGCGCGTCGACGGCTGGCCGATCGGTCTGCACATGGCCCTGCTGGCCCGCCCGGCCGACGACACCCGATCGGCCGGGGACCTCCTGACCGGCTCGGACCGCCTCCTCGCCAACTACCTCGTCGTCGAGCTGTTGGAGGCGATGACAGAGGCCGAGCGCGACGTCGCCCTGTCGCTGTCGGTGCTCGAGTGGTTCGATCCCGACCTGTGCGCCGAGCTGCTCGGTCCCGACGCGACCGACGCCGTGCGCCAGCTCCTCGGGCGGGGAATGTTCCTGGCGGTCGTCGATCCCCGGGTCGGATCGATGCGCTTCCACGACCTGTTCCGGGAGCTCATGGAGATGGAGCTCGGCTACCGCGACCCGGCGCGGCGCCTCGATCTCCATCGGCGCGCCGCCCTGGCCTGGCGGGCCCGCGGTGACCTGATGTCCGCCCACCGCCACCTCGCGGTGATCGGCGAGGAGGCCCGGGCGCACGAGCTGTTGATCGGACCGGCGCTGCGGCTCGTCGACGACGGCGACCTCGAGGCCCTCCACCGCTTCGCCCGCCAGCTGCCGACGCCGCTCCACGTGACGAACGCATCACTGGCCGTCGACCTGGGCGTCGTGGCCTTCTACGCCGAGGGCACGCTCGCCGCCGGCTCGTGGTGCGACCGGGCGGCGGAGCTGCTGGACGCCGGTGCCCCGTTCGATGCCGGGCCTGACGCCGCGACGGCCGTGCGCCTGCACGGCCTGCGCTGCGCGATCGCCTTGCTCGAGGCCGATCTGGACACTGCCGTGGCCGGCATCGAGGAACACCGCGCGATCACGGTCGATGCCGATGTCAGGGACGACTTCGAGTCGCGCTTCCCGATCCTCGCCGGCCGGGTGATGCTCGCCGCCCGCCGCATGATCGAGGCCGACGAGTGGATCACCCGCGCCGAGAAGCTCCCCGGGCCGGACATCGTCACGATGGTCACCGTGCCGACGCTGCGGTCATGGCACGAGTGGATGTTCGGTCGGCTGGACCTCGCCGTCGAGATGATCGATGCCGCGGCGCGGTGGATGACCGACCACCGCGTGGGGGCCCACCACCTGGCGTTCGACACGCTGATCACCGCCGGGTGGTGCCGGCTCAGCACCGGCGATCTCGCCGATGCCATCCGCTTCGCCGAGCGGGCATCGGCCGATGCCCAGACGCTGGGCAACGCGTGGAACCAGCTACAGGCCGGGTTCCTGACCGCACGCGTGGCGGTCGTGACCGGGGATCCGCTCCGGGCCCTGCACGTCGTCGACGACCTGCACGCGGTCGTCGTGTTCGATGCCTGCCGGCCGTACGCCGAACGGTTGCTCGGCGTGGAGATCGAGGCCTTGGCCGCCTGCGGGCGCACCGTCGATGCCGATCGCCTGATCGCGGGGCTGCAGCCCGGCCCGCGCGCCCTGCTCCTGCGGGCCCGGTTCCACCACCACTCGGACGTCGAGCTCGATGCCCTGCTCGCCGAGCGGGCGACCTGGCCCACGCTCGAGCGCTGGCAGGCCGAGGTCGTGCTGCACACCCGCCACCACGGCGCCACGCCGTCGGACGAGCTGGTCGCCCTGGTCGCCGAGTGCGGGGAGGCCGGATGGGCGCTGCCGTTCCTCGGACTCGGCCCGCGCGTCGAGCGGCTGCTGCAGGCCACCAAGCTCGACGAGCTGCATCCCGGGCTGGCCCGAGCGCTCGCGTTCCTGGCCCCGACGAGTCCGGTCAGCGCCGACGAGCGTGGTGTGCGCCTGACGAGTCGCGAGCTCACGCTCGTCGAGCTGCTGCCGACCCACTTGTCCTACGCCGAGATGGGCGAGCAGCTGTTCCTGTCGGTGAACACGGTGAAGTCGAACCTCAAGGCGCTGTACCGCAAGCTCGACGCCTCCACGCGTGCCGAGGCGGTGGAGGCCAGCCGGCGCGCCGGCCTGATCTGAGTGCGGCCAGCGACCGGCACGGGCTCCGTCGACGCACCCCGTCCAGGGACGCTCAGAACTGCCACACGAGCGGGACGAGGAGCACCGAGACCACACCGAACAGCAGCACCAACGGCAGGCCGAGCTTCCAGTAGTCGCCGAAGTGGTAGCCGGCCGGACCCATCACCATCATGTTCGCAGGCGTCGACACGGGCGTGAGGAAGGCGACTGCGGCACCGACGCACAGGCTCATCAGGACCGGCCGGGCGGACACGTCGAGCTGCTCGGCGGCGGACAGGGCCACCGGGATCATGATGAGGGCCGTCGCAGTGTTGCTGATCAGCTGACCGAAGATCACGGTGATCACGAAGAGCGCGGCCAGCAGCACCCGTGGCCCGTGGTCGCCGACGGCGTCGACGATGACGTTCGCGACGTCCTCGCCGGCGCCGGACGAGGACACCGCCGTCGACATCGGGACCATGCCGGCGACGAGGAGCACCGTCGTCCACGAGATCCCTCGGTAGGCCTGCTGGACCGTGACGACCCGCATCACGACCATCGCGCCCGCGGCGAGCAACGCGGCGATGACGGGGGGCACCACGCCCGTCGCGAGGAGCACCACCATCGCGAGGAGCACCACGATCGCCGGACGCGAGCCTTTGCCGAGGGGGACGGTCTGGCGGCGCACGAGCTCGGGTGAGTCGACGACGAGCACGTCGCGGCTCCGGGCGGCCGCGTCCAGCGCCGCCCACGGACCCTCGAGCAGCACGGCATCTCCCGCCCGCAGCCGCGACGGCCCCGCGCCGAGGTCCTCGCCGCCGCGCGTGACGGCGAGCACGATGAGCGACCCCTCGATCACCTGGCTCGGGTGCACGTCGGTCCCGACGAGCACCGACCGCGGCGGGATGATGACCTCGGCGGCGCCGGACTCACGCGACAGCAACGACTGCTCGATGTCAGCGGCGGTGCGCACGTCCTCCACGGTCAAGTGGTGGTCGGCGGCGTAGCGGACGGCCACGTCGGCATCACCCACGAGCGTGACGCGATCCCCGACGCCGAGCGCCCCGTCGGACACGGGTCGGTGATCCGTGGCGTCGAGGACGGTGATGATCCGGGCGCCGGGATAGCTCGTGAGGTCCCACGTCGATCGGGATGCGCCGACGAGGTCGGACCCGGCGGTGACCCTGAGGTGCGCGACGTTGTCCAGCGAGTAGCTGCGCACGAGCGAGCGGGCCAAGCGGCTGAGATCCGGCGGCAGGCTGTCGCTCGTGCGGTCGGGCAGCAGGCTGCGCCCGAACAGCAACACGATGGCGATGGTCCCGATCACGACGGGGATCCCCACCACGGCGAACTCGGCGAACCCGAAGCGGCCGACGCCGGCATCATCGGCGGCCTGCGAGATGACCACGTTGACCGGGCTTCCGGTGAGGAGCAGCAATCCGCCCGCACTGCCGGCGAAGGCCAACGGCATCAGCAGGCGGGACGCCGGGAAGGACCGCCGCATCGCGATGACCACGGTCATGGGAAGCAGCGCGGCGACACTGCCGTTGAGCCCGATCAGTGCGGTCAGCCCGGCGCTGAGGAGCATCAGGTACAGCAGGAGTCGCGTCGTGCCGTCGTCCGGCCCGTTGCACGATTGATTGCCCGACCCAGGTCGTGACGCCGGTCGCGTCGAGGCCCTCGCTGACGACGAACAGGGCGCCGATCAAGATGACGGCCGGGTCACCGAAGCCCGCCAACGACTGCTGCAGCGTGAGCACGCCGAGGCCGTAGAGCGCCAGCGCGGCTCCGATGGCGACGAGCTCGACCGGGAGCCGGTTCCAGATGAACAGCACCACGACGACGCCGAGCGTGAGGAGCGTGATCGTCGAGTCGCTCACCGCCGCCCGCCGCTCATTCGAGCGAGGCCGCGATGGCGACCACCGCGACCGAGACGGCGAACATGGCCAGCAGGAGCGGCCAGACGAACCGCAGGTAGCGGTCGTAGCGAACCTTGGCGATGGCCAGCCCGCCGACGACGACGACGCTCGTCGGCGACCACAGCAGCGTCAGGCCGTGGCCCATGATCCAGGCGGTGATCGTCGTCGATCGGCTGACGCCGGCGAAGTCGGCGAGCGGCGAGAGCAGCGGCATGGCGAGCGCGGCGTGGCCGGAGCTCGACGGGATCAGGACGGCCAGCAGCACGTTGACGAGGATCGTGATCACTCCGAACATCGCGGCGGACGTGCCGCTGACCAGTTGCTCCATCGAGTGCAGGATCGTGTCGAGCGTCTGGGTGTTGGTCATGATCACCGACACCCCGCCGGCCAGCAGCACGACGAGCGCCGGGCCGATCATGTCGGCGGCGCCGGCCCCGATGAGTCGCACCGTCTCCTTCTCTCCCAGTCGGGCGACGACGCCGACGAGGACCGACGCGAGGATGAAGAGCATCGCCAGCTGCGGGAACCACCAGTTGAGCTCGAACCAGTACGGCGCGGCCGCGGTGGTGTGGTCGTAGAGGTAGTCAGCGGGACCCGTCGAGGCGCCGAAGATGCTCGACCACGGGATGACCGAGAAGATCATCAGGCCGAAGGCGCCAACGGTGATCGCGAGCACCCACTTCTGGGTCGCGGTCATCCGGTGCGCGGCGTCGGCGGGCTCGTGCTCGAGGTCCTCGGCCATGTGGTCGGTCGCCGACGCGTCGACGTCAGGATCGTCCCAACCGACCAGGGACGACGTCGGGTCGCGCTTGACCCGCGCCGCGTAGCGCAGCACCCAGGCCACCGACATCGACGTGAGCACGACCCACAGGAGGAGCCGCAGTCCGATGCCCTCGCCGATCGAGACGTTGGCCTCGCCGGCGGCGACGCCGATCGAGAAGGGGTTCACGGTGGACCCCATGACACCCGAGAGGGCGCCGAGGATGATCATGGCCGACGTGACCATGCGGTCGTAGCCGAGCGCCGCCATCAGCGGGATGAACAGGGCGTAGAACCCGAACGTCTCGACCGAGAAGCCCATCGTGGAACCGAGCAACGAGAACAGGACCATGACGGCGACGATCAGCAGCCACCCCTTGCTGCGCAGCCGGTTGGCCAGGGCACCAACCGCGACCTCGAGGCTTCGCGTCGCGAACGACACCGAGATGAACGCGCCGATCGCCATGATGAACATGATCACGCCGATCTGGCCGAACATCCGACCGATGGTCTCGGTGTCGACGGTCTCGGTGTCGGGGTTCAGCAGGCCGGCCGTTCCGTTGATCGGTGCCAGGATCAGCTGCTCCACGGACTCGCCGAAGCTCAGCGGCGACGGCACCTCCTGGAACGTGCCCGGGATCGGTGAGCCCTCGGCATCGTTCTCGTAGCGACCGGACGGAAGCACCAACGCCACCAGCCACACGAGCACCGTGACGATGGCCAGCGTCGTGACCGCCGAGGGGAACTGGAACCCCCGCTTCTTCTTCTTCTCTGCCGTGGACGTCTCGGCCGTCGGCTCGACGTCAGCGGTGGACGGACCGTCGCTCGTCGACATCGACAGTCCCTCGCTCAGTCCGCGGCGTCGCGGATGATGGGGCAGGTCATGCAGTGCCCGCCGCCGCGTCCGCGTCCGAGCTCGGCTCCGACGATGGTGACGACCTCGATGCCTTCCTTGCGGAGCAGCGTGTTGGCGTACGTGTTGCGGTCGTACGCGAACACCACACCTGGCGAGGCGCACACCAGGTTGGCGCCGCTGTCCCACTGCGTGCGCTCGCGGACGTAGTCGGTCCCGCCGGTCTCGACCACTCGGAGGCGCGGCAGGCCCAACGCCTCGGCGACCACGTCGACGAACGGCTTGTCGTCCTTGCGCAGCTCGACGCCGCCGGGCGTGTCGGCCGGACGGTAGGAGAAGGCGTCGATCTTGTGCACGATGTCCGGGTACAGCAGCACGCAGTCGCGATCGGCGAAGGTGAAGACCGTGTCGAGGTGCATGGCGGCACGCAGCTTCGGCATCGCCGCGACGATCACCCGCTCGGCGGCGCCCTTGGCGAACAAGGCGGCGGCCATCTGGCTGATGCCCTGGCGTGACGATCGCTCGCTCATCCCGACCAGCACCGTCTTGTTGCCGATCGGCATCACGTCGCCGCCCTCGAGCGTGGCCATGCCCCAGTCCTCGGTCGGATCTCCCCACCAGACCTCGACTCGGCCGGCGAAGTCCGGGTGGAAGCGGTAGATCGCCGTGGTGAGGATCGTCTCCTCGTGGCGGGCCGGCCAGAAGAGCGGGTTCAGCGTGACGCCGCCGTAGATCCAACAGGTCGTGTCGCGCGTGTAGAGGGTGTTCGGCAACGGCGGGAGGAGGTACTCGTTGACACCGGCCGCGTCGCGAACGAGCGCCAGCACGTCGCCGCCGTGCGTCTCGGGGAACTCGTAGGTGGAGAGCCCGCCGAGCAGCGTCTCCGCGAGCTGACGGTTCGGCAACCCGTCGAGGTAGGAGCGGACCTCGTCGACGAGGCCCAGACCGACCTGGTTGGGGATGATCTGCTGGTCGAGGATCCACGCCTTGGCCTCCGGCACGGCGACCGTCTCGGCCAGCAAGTTGTGCATCTCGACCACGTCGATGCCCCGGTCCCGCATCTTGGACACGAAGTCGAAGTGGTCCCGCTTCGCGTTCTCGACCCACAGCACGTCATCGAACAGCAGGTCGTCACAGTTCGTCGGCGTCAAGCGTTGGTGCGCGAGCCCCGGCGCGCACACCATCACCTTGCGCAGCTGGCCGACCTCCGAATGGACGCCGAACGGACGATCGCTCACCGCGACGACCGATCGGTCTCGAACCACGTCACCTGTTCCATGCACCGGTCGTAACAAGTGGGCGCCGCCTCGCGGTACACCCGGACCGGGTGTTCGACCGATGTGGATCAATCGACGTCGGAGCTCGTCTCGTCGATCGGTGTCGTCACGTCCGTTCGATCCGGTCGATGTCGAGGCCGAGGTCGTTGAGCCGGTGGAGGATGCCGATCATCGCCGCTTGGTCCCGCGCCGAGAGCACGGTGTGCCCGCCTCGTTCGCTGACGGCGTCGTCGCCGACGAGGTCGACGAGCCCGCTGCGCACAGCCCGCGGCAGCGTGCCGGCGACCTCGATGTCGAAGGCCATGTCACCTCCTCGTCGCTCGTTGTACGGCACGGTCACCCCTGCCGGCCACCCCCGCGTCGGGTGGAATCGACGCGTGTCAGCCCGGCGTCGGGACGGCGCTGAGCGCGTGGACGATCCCGTTGGATGCCTCGATGGCGTCGGCCGACAACGGCGCGCCGCCGGCCGTCGTCTGACCGCCGCTGTTGGCGATGACGATGGTCCCGCCGCCGATCGTGCGCAGCGGGCCGGGCGCCAGCTGGCTCCCGGTGAGGTCGCCCTCGACGATCAGGTCGCGCAGCAGCGCGCCGGCGGCGCCGGGCTCGGTGCGGAGCCGGTCGAGCTCCGCGGCGTCCGCCGCGAAGGCGTCGTTCGTCGGTGCGAACACGGTGAACGGACCGGTCTGGCCGAGGTCGTTGCCGTAGCCGGCGAGCCGGCGCGAGCTCCATGAGGGTCGAGAAGCGGGCGTCACGCGACAGCGCCTCGTAGAGGCTCGGGCCGGCCGGAGGCGGCTGCGGTGGCTGCGGCTCGTCTGCCGGCGGACTCCGGCTCGCGTGGCGGCTCGGTCGCCGGCGGCTTCGGTCGTCGGCGGCTTCGTCGTCGGCGGCTTCGTCGTCGGCGGCTTCGTCGGCGTTGGTGGCGCGGGGGCGACCGTCGTGGCCGGCGGCTTCGGTGGCAGGGTGGTCTCCGGCGGCGGCGGCACCAGCAGCTCCCCGGTCGCCACGCCGCGGGCGTAGATCGCCTGCAGGGTGGCGACGTCGATGACGCCGGTGGGCGGCACCCCGAGGTCGGTCTGGAACGCCTTGATGGCGGCGATCGTCTCGTCGGAGAAGCGCCCGTCGATCGGACCCGTGTAGTAGCCGCGATCGGCGAGCGCCTGCTGCAGCTCCATGACCCCGGTGCCGATCGTGCCCAGGCGGTCGCCGATCCGGGCGCGCAGCGCGGCGTCGGTGGCGGCGTCGTACTGGCCGGTGGCTGGCAGACCGAGGTCGTTCTGGAGGGCCCCGACGGCGGCCGTCGTGGCGTCGTCGTAGATCCCGGTGACATCGCCGTCGTAGAACCCGAGCACCTTCAGCGCCTGCTGCAGCTGGGCCACGAAGACGGCCGAGGCGAACACCGCGTCCTGTCGTTGCGCCTCGAGGTCGATGTCCTGGCGAGCGACGGGCTGCAGCTGGCCGTCGATCACGCGCGCCGTCGTCGACCCGGGCCGTCGACACGTCGCCGGAGGCGTCGATCCCGAGGTGGCCGGTGGTGCCGTCGTAGTCGATGTCCTCACCGGCCGCCAGCAGCTCCACGCAGTGGGCGAACGTCGAGCAGCTCCGCCCACCCGCCGTGACCGGCCCGATCTGGGCGGCGATCGCCGCCGTCTCGGTCGACCCGGCGGCGATGGCGGCGAGGGCGACGGTGATGACGCAGTCGTACATCTGCGGCCCGTAGGCGATCTGGTCCTGCGAGGCGGTCGTCTGCCGCAGGCGGTTGACGAGGGCCCGGTCCCCCGTCGTGCCGATGACGGTGAGACCGTCGGCCCGGGCCGGGTCGCTCGGGAAGGCTTGCTCGGCGACCGTTGGCAGCAGCATCCCGTCGAGCCCGACGATGTGGTCGACCGGGTAGCCGGCGGTGGCGAGATCGGCCACGAGCCGCGGCCCTTCCTCGTACGACACGAGGACGACACGGTCCGGCGCCGCGGCGACGATCTGCGCCGACTCGTCCGGGAACTGCACCCGCCGTGACGGGTAGGCGAGGGTCGTGGTCGCGGCGCCGCGCGCGGCCAGCTCGGCGGCGAGGCCGGCGGTGAGCTCGTTCCCGTACACGTCGTCGCGACCGACCACCATCACCGACGCCGGCGGCGCAGCGTCGCCGGGCGCCATCAACTGGTCGGCCACGATCGTGGCGAGGTGATCGTCACGCAGCGCCGTGCGGACGAAGAGCGGCGGCGCGCTGACGTCGGCGCCGGCGGTGAGCGATGTGGCCGTCGCCGAGGCCGAGCAGGCCAGCAGCTGGCGATCGGTGAGCACCGGCAGCAGCTCGGCGGCGGTCGCCGACCCGACAGGACCGACGATGACGCCCGCGCCCTGGTCGACGAGCTGGGCCACGCTGTCGGCCAGCGGCGTGTCCGCCGATTCGGCGACCCTGACCGAGGCCGCCGGCCCGCCCAAGACCCCGCCCGCGGCGTTGATGTCGTCGAGCGCCAACTGCAGACCGCGCTCCTGGCCGACGACGAGCGTGTTGAGGAGGCCGGCGTCCGGTGCCAGCAGCCCGAACGTGAGGACCGCATCGGCGGTGGGCGCCGGGGCGTCGGTGGCATCGGTGCCGGACACGCTCGACACCTCGGTCGCCGCCGAGGTGGCCGGGGCGGTCGAGCTGGCATCGGTGGCGTCACCGGCGTCGTCGTTGCACGCCGTCGCGACGACGGCGAGGGCCACGAGGCCGGCCGCGACAGGTCGCCACCGCGCGGTCATCACGCCACCGGGCAGACGACGACCGGGCAGGACGCGTTGCGCACGACGTGGTCGGACACCGACCCGAGCACGGCGCGCCGCAGCCCGCCGAGGCCACGAGTGCCCATCACGACGACGTCGGCCGGGAGGTCGGCGGCGAGCTGGCACAGCGCCGGCCCGGCCGGCCCGTGCAGGATCGCCGTCTCGACGCCGTCGAGCCCGAGGCGGCGGCACGTCTCCTCCAACATGACCTGTCCCGCCTGCTCGGCAGCCTGATCCTGGGCCCGCGCCGTCTCGGCCGAGATCACGCCGCCCGCCATGCCGGTGCCCAGGACATCGCCCGGGTGGGTGATGCTCACGACGGTGGCGACCACGACCCGCTCGTGGGCCATCACGACCTCGAGCCCGCGCGCCAGCGCGGTGAGGGCGAGGTCGGATCCGTCCGTGCACAGCAGGAGTGCGGCAGCCACCCGAGGATGTTGCACCATGCCGCCCCCCTCGCGCACCACCCCGGCCGGGTAGATCTCGTTCAGGCTCGCTCGCCGACGGCGGCGTGGTCGCCGTCGCGGGCTCCGGCCGGCCGCGTGGCGCGGCGTTGCGACCGGGCCATGTGCACCGTGACGCCGACGCCGGCGACCACGAGGAGCGCGTCGAGGCGGAACGCCCATTGCAGCCCGTCGTCGAAGGCATCGGTGACGACGGCCACCTCGGTGGCCGCATCCGATGGCAGTGCCAGTTGGACGGCACGAGACGACTGCGTTCCGGCGAGGACGCCCTGCAGATCGCGCAGCTCCTGGGCGGTGGCCTCGCCCCCCAGCTGGTCGCTGTCCGACTGCAGTGACTGATGCGACACGAGGGCGAACACGGCCGTCGTGAGGGCGAGCCCCACCGTGCCCCCTGCGACCTGGAACATGTACAGCACGGCCCCACCGAGGCTCGACCGCGACTCGGGGAGCGAGGTGACGGCGGCCGCCGTGGCGACCGAGTTGAACAGGCCGATGCCGATGCCGAGCACGACCATGCCGCCGAGCACGCTCGACGTAGGTGTCGCTGCGGTCGAGGAACGAGAGCATGAAGATGCCGATGCACTGGGCGGCGGCGCCGATGCTGGCGAGCAGCCAGCGGTCGACTCGGTCGATGTTGGCGGCGGCGACGAACGACGTGAGGGCGAACGAGACCATCAGCGGCAACAGGGCCACGCCGGCCTCGAACGCGCCGTAGCCCTGCACCTTGGAGAAGTACTGCGGCAGGAACAGCATCACCGAGAACAGCGGGATCGACATGAAGATCCCCGCCACGCAGGTGGCCCGGAACGTCCGGTCGCCCATCACGTCGCGCGGCAACAGGGCGCGCTCGCCGACGCGGCGCTCGACGGCGACGAACGCCACCACCATGAGGACGAAGAGGACGAGCAGGGCGAGCGAGATCGGTCGCACGAGGTTGCCGTCGGCTGCGAAGTCCAGCGCCAGCAACAGCGCGACCAACCCCACCGCCAGCAACGCCACGCCGCCCGGGTCCAGGCGGGCATCCGGATCGCGCTCGAACGGCTGGTGCACGTAGCGCTTCGTCAGCCAGATCGCCAGCAGCGCCAGCGGGATGTTCACGGCGAACACCAGCCGCCAGCTCGCGCCCTCGGTCAGGGCCCCGCCGATCAACGGTCCGACCGCGTTGCCGACGCCGGCGACCCCGATGACGAGCCCGCCGGCCAGGGCCCGCCGCCCCGCCGGCAGCGCCTGGAACGTCATCCCGAGCACGGCCGGCCACATCAGGGCGGCGCCGGTGGCCATCACGACCCGCGCCACCAGCAGCACGCTGATCCAGGGGGCCAGGGCGGCGGCGAGCGAAGCGACGGCGAACGTGCCGGCGCCGAGGAAGAACTGCCGGCGGCGGCCGTGCATGTCGGCGAGGCGGCCAGCCAGCACGATGAGCACGGCGAGCGTCAGCGAGTAGCCGTTCAGCACCCATTGCACGGTCGACAGGTCGGAGTCGAGCTCGCGCTCGATGCTCGTCAGCGCGACGGTCGGCGCGGTGAAGTCCACGGCGACCGCGAAGACCGCCACGCACGTGGCGGCGAGCGCCCACCGCGCCTCGGGCCCGATGGGCTCGACAGCGTCGGTCGTCACGGATCAGGGGCGCGGAGCCGGCGGTACTTCCCGACGTCGCGGGCGACCTGCACGAAGGGGTAGACGACCTGGCGGCAGTAGCACCTGACGAGCGCGCCCGGCGACGGCTTCTTCTCGAGCGGGAACGACGGGTCGTGGATGCCCGTCGTCGGGTACTCGTCCCAGCCGTAGTACTGGGTCCGGAAGATGATGTCCCAGAAGCTGAAGACCGTCGCGAAGTTGGTGTCGATGTGTTCGGGCACGTACGAGTGGTGCACGCGGTGCGACTGCGGGGTGACGAGGATGTAGCGCAGCGGGCCGAGGTTCCAGCGCATGGCGGCGTGGGTGAACGCCGTGAAGTACGTGGTGGCGATGGTCAGCGCGAGGGCAGCCGGCCCGTCGAGGCCGAGCCACCGCGTCGGCAGCACGACCAACGTCGCCGCGATCATGCCCTCGACGAAGTGGACGCGGTTGTCGGTCAGCGCGTTGAGCGTCGGGGCGGCGTGGTGGACGGCGTGGAAGTACCAGAACGTCGGCACCTTGTGGCGCATCCAGTGGGTGAACCACATCAGGAAGTCGCTGAGCACGAACGCGACGAGGGCGGTCGGGAACGTCCCGATCCGGGACGCCAGATCGACCTCGGCGCCGTCGAACCAGGTGTCGTAGGCGAGGTTGAGCACCGCCACCCACCCCGCGACGATCGTCAGGTTGATGAACGGCGCGGCCGCGATCCAGACCAGGTCGAGGGCACCGCCGACGCTGACCATCCCGCCGCGTTCCTGGGCGGGGAACAGACGCTCGAGGACCAGCAGCACCGGGATCAACATCCAGTACCAGGGGTTCAGGATGGCCTTGACCCAGCCGTGCCAGACGTTGGAGAGCAGGTCGCCGACCTTCTCGAACGAGAGCTCGTCCGTCAGCCAGTCGGGCTGGGTGACGATGGCGACCACGAGCGCCAGGGCGAGCACGCCGACGAAGCCCAGACCGATGAAGCGGCGGGTGCGCTGCTGCCGCCAGCGCGCCTGCTCGTCGATGACGATGGTGTCGTGACCCACGGCTCCCTCTCCCTCGGCCGCCGCCGATTTTAGGCCAACCCGCGGGCCAGGTGATCGACCCACGCACGCACCGCGCGGTCGCGCCACTGCCACCGCAGCAGAGGTCCCCGCCTACCATCGCCCGCTCGTGAGCCATGCGTTCGACGGCAACCGGATCGTGCAGAGCACGGGGTGCCGCGCCCCGATCTTCAACGCCCCGGTCGGGTACTTCGCCCGCGCCCAGCTCGCCGGCGCGGTCTCGGCGGCCGGCGGCATGGGGCTGATGCCGACGAACGCAGCCGGGCTCGCCGAGACGACCGCCGAGTACGACCTGGCCCGCTCGATGTCGGACCAGCCACTCGGGTTGCAGATGTTCCTGCGGATGCTCAAGGGCCAGGACCGCGTCGAGGAGGTCCTCGACTGGGTCCTCGACGGGCGCACCGGGCTGCTCGTCACGTGCGTCGGCGACCCGACGCCGATCGCGGCGCGCGGCAAAGGAGGCCGGGGTCCTCCTCTACCACCAGGTGGGCAGCCTCACCGATGCCCGCCGGGCGGTCGACGCCGGTGCCGACGGGCTCATCGTCGAGGGCGCCGAGAGCGGCGGGCTCCGCGGCGTGCGGTCGCCCCACCTGTTCGCCCTGCTGCAACAGGTCCGCGCCGCGGTCGACGTCCCGCTGATCGCCGCCGGCGGCATCGTCGACGGCCACGGGATGGCCGGCGCCTTCGCCCTGGGCGCGGAGGGCGTGATGATGGGCACCCGCTTCATGAGCTCGGCGGAGAGCCCGGTGCACCCGAACTGGAAGCAGGCGATCACCGACTCCGACGTGACGCTCAACATCGATCCCGGCATGCCCGGCATCCGCATGCCGCGTCGCCGACACCGAGCTCGCCCAAGCCGTGTTCCGCGGCGAGGTCGACCCGGCCGGCAACCCCTACGCCGGGCCGTTCCTGGAGGCGTTCGAGCACGGCCGGCTCGACAAGGCGATGGTCGGCTGCGGCGAGTCGGCGTCGCTCATCGGCTCGGTCAAGTCGGTCGCCGAGATCATCGCCGAGACGATCGACGGCTTCTGGACCGAGATCGAACGCCTCGCCGCGATGCTCCCCACCCGCTAGCGCGCGTTTGTGTCAGGACGCCCGCCAGTCGGTGCTCGTGTTGTTGCTGTTGGCGCCCGGCTCAGGTGGCGGGCCGGGCCGATCTGTGAGCTGAGCGGGCGGATTCCTGCTCGCTCAGCTCAGAGTTCGCGGCGCGTCGCCACCGAAGCCGGTTCTGTGTCACCGCACAAGTCCCCGAGGACATATGCGGTGACACAGACGCCGGACTGGGTCACAGCACTCACGCCTTCGTCGCGATCCAACCGGGCGTATCGACGGAAGAACACGACCACCACCCGGAGCACCTCCCTCTTCAGGGCTCTTCGCTCCGGCGCGGCACCGCCTCATGACGGGCGCTCTGATCCAGAACCGGGCCGACAGGGCGGTGTGCGACCGGTACGGTGCGGTCCATGGGCGGTCGGCGCTCCGCACCGCGCCACGACGAGGTCGTGGCGGCCGTCGCGGCCACCGGTGACACCGAGGTCGCCAGCTGGGTCGACGATCCCGCCGGCTACGTGCTCGTGCCCGTCGACCTCGGTGCCGAGCACCACGAGTTCTTCGCCATCACGCCCGTGGCGGCGGATCACCCGACGGGGGTGCTGCTCGCGGCAGCGATGACGGCCTCGACGTGACGTCGGGACGGCCGGAGGCCGTGTGGCAGGTGCTGCGCTCCGAGCCGGCGCTGCAGACGCCCGCCGACCTCGTCGCGGTGCTGGCGCCGTCGTGGGACGACATCGACTACGTCGGGCCGGGCTCGGACCCCCCACTGGTCGCCGACGGCGAGGGGTGGCGCGCCGACGTCCTCGTGCGCCGCGTCGGCGGCCGCGACCAACAGCGCTGGCGGGTCACGCTGGGCCCCGAGCCGACGTGGGAGGTCGAGCGGCTGTGAACGTCCGCCAGCACGCCACCCTCGTCGCCCGGCACCGCACCGCGGCCGCCCGCAGCCGGAGCACGGCGCCGGGCCATCCGCTCCTCGTGGCCCAGCGCGCCGTGGGCAACCGGGCCGTCACCGTGCTGCTGCAGCGCATCCCGCAGGCCGACGGACGCATCACCGACCACCGGGAGCTGACCCGCAGCCGCCCGGTCGGCGGCGCCGTCGACATCGAGACGCGGGTCCGGGTCATCGAGTCGCTGCGCCTGGTCCCGCGCAGCAAGGCCGTCATCGACCGCATCGTCAAGCTCCGCGGTGACGTGTCGTTCCCCATGGTCTGGTCGGCCCATGGCGATTCCCACGCCAGCGGCACGATCAAGCTCGATCGGACGGGGAACGAAGCCGAGTGGGTCGAGTCGATGTCCCACGAGCTGGTCCACCTGTGCACGTTCCTCGCCGGTCGGGCCGCCGACGTCGATGCCATGGGCCGCGAGGCATTCGTGACGGCGAAGATGACCGACGAGATCAACGCCCACGCCGCGTCGTACGTGACCCAGCTCCAGATGGGCAAGGTGACCTCGAGCCTGGTCGGCTATGACGAGTTCGCGGCGCTCGTGCACCGCAACCACGCCCGCACGCTGGCGGCCGAGGACTGGACGGCGCTCGAAGCGCTCGCCCGGACGTTCGTGACCGGGAAGTACGCCTCCGAGTGGGTGGGCTCGCGCTCGGGCGAGAACTACTACGACAAGTGGCGGCGGGTCTGGGACGAGGCCCACGCCGACGATTGAGGAGCGCAACGGCCGTCGGGGTCACGTGCTGCCGACGACGAGCTCGTCGATCAGACGGGGAGAGGCGATCCGGCCGCCCGCATTCCAGCTGTCCTCGTACGCATCCGGCGTGAGCGCAGCGCGGCCGATGTCGAGACCGGTCCGCCGGTAGGCGCGACGACCGGGTTCGTGCTCGGCGTAGCCGGTGCGGCGCCGCAACGCGTCGGTCGCGGCGGCGACGCGCACCGCGCCGGCGGCGTCCCCGTCGGCGGCCAGCGCACCGACGAACATGTCGAGCGCGCGCACGACGCCCAACGTCTCGTGGATGCTGTCGGCCAGCTGCAGGGACCGCCGAGCGACGGCGACCGGACCGCCCAGATCGGCACAGGGATCGACGAGCTGCAAGCTGACCAGGGCCTGCGCGGCGCACGACGAGCAGGCGAGGTCGGTGGCGATCGCCAGCGATTCGCGAGCGTCCCCACGCAGGGCGTCGAGGTCGTCGCCGATGGCCGCTTCGATGTCGACGGCGAACGCCAAGAAGCTGCCCCGTGTGTGACGGTCGTCCTCGAGTCGAGGGTCGTCGATGACCCGCCGCATGTACATGCGACCGGCGGCGAGGTCGCCCGCCGTCGCCAGGCAGCTGCTGAGGATGGCGTCGATCCAGAGGCGGTCCGGATGGTCCGGCGCCTGCGCCGCGGCGGCAGCCAGCGGAGCGTGATCCGGGCGTACGCCGCTCGCCACGTCGGTCCAGCAGGTCGCGATCGCGGCGTACAGACCAGCGCGCTCGTCGGTCGGCACCGTTGCGGCCAAGCGCCGGGCCGCCTCGGCGATCCGGGAGGCTGCGGCCAGATCGCTCTGCCCGATGATCACGTTCGCCTGCGCCATGGCTCGGGCGCGAACAGCTGGCCGCAGGCTGACCGCGGCGTCGGTGATGGCGAGGCTCCACCGGACGCCCTGGGCCCGCCGCGTCCCCCGTGCCAGCCAGAAGTCGTACAAGGCCTGGACCGGGCGCAACGCCCGCGCCGCACGGTCAGGGTCCGCGGCGCTCCACTCCAACGCCGCCTCGACGTTGTCGAACTCCTCGTCGAGCGCGTCCAGCGCGCGCGCCTGCTCCTCCCCGTGCAACCGCGTGGCCGCCTCGACCGCCCACGGCAACGCCCAGTCGCAGTGCCGGTCGCGGCACCGATCGAGGTCGCCGTCGTCGACCAGTCGATCCCGGCCGTACTGGCGAACGGTCTCCAGCAGGCGGAAGCGGCGGTCGGGACCGGCGCCCTCGGCCACCACGAGCGAGCTGCGAACGAGGCGGATGAGGGCCGGGACGACGTCGACCTCGGCGATGTCGTCGTCGGCGACGACGGCCTCGATCGCTTCCAACGACATCGAGGCGGGGAACACCGCGAGTCGATGGAAGATGGTGCGCTCGGCCGGGTCGAGCCGCGCCGTGCTCCAGTCGAGCAGCGCTCGCATGTTCTGGTGTCGAGCGAGCCCGGTGCGATCGTGGCTGCGCAGCACGCCGAAGCGGTCGGCGAGACGGGCGTCGATCTGGGCCGGCCCGAGGACGAAGGCCTGCGCGGCGGCGAGCTCGATGGCCAGTGGCAGGCCGTCGAGGCGGCGACACAGCGAGGCGACGGCCGCGGCGTTCTCGTCGTTGACGACGAACGTCGGCTCGACGGCCGTCGGCGCGATCGGCGAACAGGCGGACGGCGTCGACGGCCGCGATCCGCGACGTCTCGTGCTCCCCGACGGGCGGCGTCGCCAGTGGTGCCAGCGGGACGACGACCTCGCCGGGCACGCCGAGCGGTTCCCGGCTGGTCGCCAGCACTCGCACGCCGCGTGCTGCGGCGAGCAGCTGATGGACGAAGGACGCCGCGTCACCGATGACGTGCTCGCAGTTGTCGAGCACGATCACGCCGCGGAGGTCGGCGCAACCGTCGAGGATGGCGGCGTCGAGGTCGCTCCCTGGTCGTTCGTGCACGCCGATCGCCTCGGCGACAGCTGACGCCAACGAGCGAGCCTCGGAGGTCGGCGTGAGGTCGACGAACCACACGCCGTCCGCGATCCGCTCACCGATCTCAGCGGCCGCCTCGATCGCCAACCGCGTCTTGCCGACGCCGCCTGGGCCGGCGATGGTCACGAGCGAGGCGTCGTCGAGCCGCTTGGTCACGTGCCGTCGCTCGTCCAGCCGTCCGACGAAGCTGGTCAGCGTCGGTGGCAGCTGACGGCGACTCCGACGCCCGGACCGCACGGTGCCCCCAGGGTTCGACCACGATGCCCGGCCGACCGCCAACGACGGATCGGACGTGGCGATCGCCCGCTCGAGGTCACGCAGGTCCGCACCGGGTTCGAGGCCCAGCTGCTCGCCCAGGGTCCGGCGAGCCCGTTGGAACATCCGCAGCGCCTCCGCCTGGCGACCGTCGCGATGGAGGGCGAGCATCAGCTGAGCCCATCGTTGCTGGCGCAGCGGTTCGGCGACCGTCGCCTCCTCGAGATCGGCGATCAGGGCGGCGTCGCCACCGACCGCCAAGCGAGCCGCGTTGCGGTCCTCCACCATCGTGCGGAAGATCTCCTCCAGGCGAGCGCAGGCGGATCGCGTCGGACCGTCGGCCAGATCGGGAGCCGGTTCACCCCGCCACAGGCGCCGCGCCGCATCCAGCGCGGCGATGGCGTCCGAGGCGTCGCCGTCCGCCAGCGCGCGCCGCCCCTCGACGACGAGCTGTTCGAACTCGTGGGCGTCGATGCGATCGGCAACCACGCGGTAGGCGTCGCCGACCCGTTCGATCACCAGGTCGGGCAGCTGGCGCCGAACCCGGGAGACGAGGCTCTGGAGGGTCTTCGGCGCCGATGGCGGCGGCCGCTCGCCCCACACGGCGGCGACGAGGGCGTCCACGGACGCGGTGTGCGGAGCCCGCAGCGCGAGCAGCTCGACGATGGCGCGCTCCTTCGCCGAGCCCACCGCCCGACGGCCGTCGCCGACCACCAGCGGCCCGAGCACCGCGATCTCCACCGATCGGACAGTACGTCGCACGCGGGTTGCGGAAGATCGAACGGCGCAACCGAGACGCAACCGAGACGCAACCCGGGCCGCCGACGCTGGGAGCGCCCACCGCCCAAGGAGACATCCATGCACCGAACCCCACTCAGCAGGTCGACCCGGATCGCCGCCGCCACGGCCGCGACGGCCGGGCTGGTGTTGACACTGGCCGTCGTCGCCGACGCCGCTCCGGTCGCGGCCGGTGGGCGCACCGTCGTCGTGCGCCCCACCGACTCGATCCAAGCCGCCATCGACCGCGCCTCCCCGAACACCACCATCGTCGTGGCCGGTGGTGTCCACGCCGAGCAGCTGACGATCTCGACCGACGGTCTCACGCTCGTCGGTCGAGACACCCGGCTCGTCCCTCCGGCTGCCGCGGATCCGAACGAGTGCAGCGGGATCGCCGGATCGGTCGGCGCGAACGGCCCGCCCTCCGAGGCGGGCATCTGCGTGATCGGTCACGACGTGACGTTCCTTCCCTTGGAGGGCGACCACGTGCAGGTCGAGAGCGTCGGGCGGCCGGTCCGCGCGGTCCGTGTGACCGGCTTCGACATCAGCGGCTTCTCCGGGCCCTACGTGGCGGTGGTCGGCGGCAAGGACGTCCGCGTCGACGGCAACCAGCTCACCGACCCGACCAGCTACGGCGTCCTGAGCGACGGATCAGCGGGCACCCGCGTCACCGGCAACCAGGTCAGCGATCCGACGGGCGTGCTGGGGTACATCGGCGTGTGCGTCGACGACACCTCGTCGCCGCTCGTCGCCGCCAACGACATCGCCGGACAGGTCATCGGCGTGTGCGTCCAGACGACCGGGGCCAACATCACGGCCAACAGCGTCCACGACAACTGCGTCGGGATGTACGTCGACCCCGGCGTCGGCGCCACGATCACGCTCAACCACGTGTTCGACAACAACGAGTGCGAGCTCCCACCCGAGTTCAACTACGGCCGCGGCATCACGATGGCCGGCGCGCAGGGCACCGTGCTGAGCCTCAACGTCATCGAAGGGCACACCGCGGACGCCCTCCCGGCGGTTCGGATCACCGATGATGTCGGCGAGGGCAACACCGGCACCGGCACCGTCGGCACCGGCAACGTGATCACGTTGAACCGGATCGTCGGCAACACGTTGGACCTGGCCTCGAGCGCCACCGGGAGCAACCGGATCAGCCACAACAGGTGCGCCACGTCCGATCCCGTCGGCCTCTGCCGCTGACGGCGCGGCTCGGGCCCGATCACGTCAACGTCGACGCTCCTGCGAACGCTGCGGTCACGCCCGGCGCAGGGGTCCGATCTACGCTGGTCGGGCACGTGCTGTCACCAGGGGGTACGCACCATGACCACGAACGCCGCAGCGCCCGACGACCTGCTCATCATCGACGTCGACACCCACCTCAGCGAGCCGTGGGACCTCTGGCTGAAGCGGGCGCCGAAGGGCTACGAGGATCGCGTCCCGCAGGTCAAGGAGGTCGACGGCAAGAAGAAGTGGGTCTTCGACGGCCACACGATCAGCGGCACCGGTGCGGCGTCGGTCATCGACGCCGACATGGAGAAGCGCTACGACGTGGGCTACATGTTCAGCACGCCGGTGCACGAGGTCGCCGCCGGCGCGTCGCAGGTCGCGCCGCGCCTCGAGCTGATGGACGCCCAGGGCATCTGGGCCCACCTCATCTACCCGAACACCGTCGGCTTCGGCGGGCAGCAGCTCGGCGGCCGGGGCGACCTGGCGCTGCGCAACCTCACGGTCGAGATCTACAACGACGCGATGGCCGAGATGCAGTCCGACTCCGGCAACCGGCTGTTCCCCCAAGCGATGCTGCCGTGGTGGGACGTCGATCAGTGCCTCGTCGAGATCGAGCGCATCCAGCGCCTCGGCCTCGTCGGCGTCAACACCAACTCCGACCCGCAAGACGACGACCTCCCCGATCTCAGCCAGCCGCACTGGGATCCGATGTGGGCGGCGCTGGCCGACGCCGGGTTGCCGGTCAACTTCCACATCGGGGCCAGCGCGTCGCAGATCACGTACCACGGGTCGGCACCGTGGCCCTCGATGGACGCCGGGGCGCGGATGGCGATCGGGTCGGCGATGTTGTTCATCGCCAACGGTCGGATCATCGCCAACCTCATCTACGGCGGGGTCCTCGAGCGCCACCCGACGCTCAAGGTGGTGTCGGTGGAGAGCGGCGTCGGCTGGCTGCCGTCGTTCCTGAACGCGCTCGACTACCAGCTCGACGAGACCGCCCCCGAGACGCGCGCCAAGCTGTCGCTGAAGCCGTCGGAGTACTTCCGTCGGCAGATGGGCGCCTGCTTCTGGTTCGAGGACGACGGCGCCCTGATCCGCGAGGCGATCAAGCAGGTCGGCGTGGACAACTGCATGTTCGAGACCGACTTCCCGCATCCCACCTGCCTGTACCCCGATCCGGTGCAGCGGGCGCTGGCGGTGTTCGAGCCGGAGAGCGACGAGCTCAAGCGCAAGGTGTTCGGCGCCAACGCCGTGCGCATCTACAACCTCCCCGTGCCCTGATCCGGGCGTAGGGGCGGCTGCACCGGCCGGATCCGGCAACTCTTTGCCAGAACGGCCACCTGGTGGCCGTTCTGGCCAACAGTTGGCGAATCCGGCCACGCCGCGCTCACGGACAACTCACACTCGCCGCTTGCGGTGCTCCCAGCTGACGGCCACACGCTGCCAGGCAACGTCCAGCACCAGGAGCCTGCCGTGTCCCACCCCGAGCACCCCCCGATCCGGTCCGCGCCCGGCGCGGCCCAGCCTCCCGCGTCGACGCCGTGGCCGGCGCCCGCCACCGCCCCCGTCGATCTCCGGCCGCCGGACGCGCCGCGCGCCAGGCACCGCCCCCGGCCCCTCGTGATCGCGGCGGCCGCAGCGGCCGCGATCGCCATCGTGACGGCGGGCCTCGTCGCAGGCACGGCCGCCCGGGGTGGCAGCCCGGACGCGACGGGGTCCCTCCCGACCGTCGAGGCCGTGGCCGACTCCTCGCAGGTCCTGTCGACGTCGGCGATCTACGCCCAGGTCGATCCGGCGATCGTGGACATCAACACCACCGTCGACGGCGGCGCCGCGGCCGGCACGGGGATGGTGCTGACCTCGACGGGACTCGTCCTCACCAACAACCACGTGATCGCCGGCGCGACCTCGATCGAGGTGCAGATCGCCGGCACCGGCCCGACGTACTCGGCCACCGTCGTCGGCTACGACGTCACTGACGACGTCGCCGTGATCCAGCTCGACGATGCGTCCGGGCTGGCCACGATCAGCGTGGGGGATGCGAGCGCCCTGCAGGTCGGCGACGACGTCGTCGCCATCGGCAACACGCTCGGCGCCGACGGACCGCACGCCGTCACCACCGGCACCATCGCCGCGCTCGACCAGACCGTCACCGCCGACACCGACATCGCCGGCGACGCCGAGACCCTCGACGGCCTCATCCAGAGCAGTGCCGAGCTGCAGCCCGGTGACTCCGGCGGCGCCCTCGTGGACAGCAGCGGCGCGGTCATCGGCATGAACACCATCGGCACCGTCAGCTCCCGCCGCTTCGCAGCGTCGAGCGCGGGCGACGGCTACGCCATCGCCATCGACGACGCGATGGCCATCGCCCAGCAGATCGTCGACGGCGAGTCGTCCGCCACCGTCCACATCGGCGACCGCGCGATCCTCGGCATCGAGGTCGACGGTCGGACGAGTGGCGACGGGGTCACGGTCTCCGGGGTCCAAGACGGCGGCCCGGCGGCCGCTGCCGGACTGCGCACCGGCGACACGATCACCGCCGTCGATGGCACGACCGTCGCGTCGCTCGACGACCTGCAGCGGGCCCTCGACGGCCACGCCCCCGGCGACCGCGTCGCGGTGACGCTCACCACCTCGTCGGGGCAGTCCGACACGGTGACGGTCACGCTCGTCGCCGGACCTCCGGCCTGACGGACCCTCGCGTCAGGCCGGCCGCGCCATCGCCGTCGCCTGCTCCTCGGTCAGGTCCATGTCGTGGACCTCCTTGGCGTGGGCCTGCGCCTGGCCGATCACCCCGCCGACGTCGGCGGCCCGCAGCACGGTCCCACACGGGCACTCGATCACCTGTTCCATCAACCCTCCTCGGATCGTTGATGGGAGCGTACGGACCGCTGGTTGGTGGATGATTGGAACACGATGGGGAGCCACGTGTACCTGTGCGGCCGGATGGTGCTCAGCGGCGCCGTGCTGATCGACGAGCAGGACCTCCCCGGTCGCCAGGGCCGCCTCGCCCTCGCCCTGCTCTGCGTCGAGCGGCGCCGTCCGGTCGGTGTCGACCGGCTGGTGGCCGTGCTCTGGGGCGACGACGCACCTCCCGATGCGGCGGGTGCCGTCGCCTCGATCGTCAGCAAGCTGCGCAAGGTCCTGCGGCAGGCGTGCGACACCGGCCCCGACGTCATCTCGAGCACCGTCGGCACCTACCAGCTGCGCCTGCCGTTCGACTGCACGATCGACCTGGAGGACGCCCGGACGGCGATCGACCGCGCCGAGGGCGCGCGCCGGCGCGGGGATGCCGGACGGGCGTGGGGCGACGCGACGGTGGCCGCCTCGATCGCCAGTCGCGGGTTCCTCCCGGGCGAGACCGGCCAGTGGGTGCTCACCGTGCAGCGCGAGCTCGAGCACATCGCCCGGCGCGGCTACGACACGCTGGCATGGGTCTGGACGATCCGCGGCAATGCCGTGCTCGCCGCCGCGATGGCCGAGCACGCCGTCGAGATCGCCCCGCTCCACGAACCGGCATGGCGGACGCTGATGGCCACGCACGCCCACTTCGGAAGTCGTGCCGACGCAGTGCGGGCCTACCGCCGTTGCAAGGACGCGCTGGGCGAACAGCTCGGCGTGCCCCCCGACGCCGAGACGACGAACCTCTACACGCAGCTGCTCGCCACCTGAGCCCACGGAGCTTGCCCTGCCGATGACCCGCACTCGCAGCGAGTACCGACTCACGCCGCTCAGCCCGAGCGAGCCGCCCTCCTCCCAGCCGGGTTGCTGGCGTCGCCGTCAGCTGGTCACTGCGATCGCTCCAGCAGCACGGCGAGGTCGAGGTCGGCGCGGTGATCACCGACGGCAACGTCGCATCGGAGCGGCTCTTCGCCGGCCTCGGGTTCGTCCGCGTCGGCCCGTGGGGTTCGTCGACGTCGGCCTGATCGGGGCTCGACGCGTCGCTAGCTGGTCGCCGGCGTGGCGCGGCCACTCGCCGGCAACCGCCACACGACCTCGCCGTCGCTGAGCTCGCTGGTGCGGACCAACCCCGCTCGCGCCGCGACTCGCTGCGAGGCGACATGGTCGGGATGCACGTTCGCGCTGATCCGCGCGACACCCTCGGCGGTCAGCCACCGGACCAGCTCGACGGCCGCCTCACCGGCCAGCCCACGACCTTGCCACTCGACCCCGATCTCCCAGGCGACATCGGCGGTCGTGTGGTCGGGGGCCACCGTCGCCTGCACCACGCCGACCGGGACCGCGCCGTCGCGGAGCCGGACGATCCAGTTGAACCACAGCTCCGACCCGTCGCCCGACCGGCCGACGACGAGTCGCTCGTAGCGGTCCGTCAACTCGTCGAGCGTCGGTGGTCGGCCGCCCGTGAACTCGTACATCCGCTCGTCCGCCAACAGCGGGACCATGGCCGGCGCATCGGCGACGCGCAGCGGCGACAGCACGAGGCGAGCTGTCGTCAGCTCCGTCGGCTCGACCACGACGCCCAGTGTGACCGTTCGAGCGCGGCCCGGCGCGACCGCAGCCCCCGGTACCGTCGCCGCGATGACCACCTCGACGTTCGAGATCGCCGGTCGACCCGTCGGGCGCATCGGGTTCGGAGCGATGCAACTGCCCGGTCCTGGCGTGATGGGACCACCGCGCGACCACGACGAGGCGATCGCCGTGCTGCGCAGGGCGGTCGATGCGGGCGTCGACCACATCGACACCGCGCAGTACTACGGCCCGGACGTCGCCAACGAGCTGATCCGTGAGGCCCTGCACCCGTACCCGAGCGAGCTGGTCATCGTGTCCAAGGTCGGCGGCGCTCGCGACGGGTCCGGCGGCTGGCTCCCGGCGCAGACGCCGGCGGAGCTGCGGGCCGGCGTCGAGGCCAACCTGCGCACCCTGCAGGTCGAGCAGCTCGGGGCGGTGAACCTGCGCCGGATGGAGGGCCACGACATGCCGGCCGACCAGCGGGTGCCGCTCGCCGACCAGCTGGCCGAGATGGTGGCCCTGCGCGACGAGGGCAAGATCGCCGGCATCGGCATCTCGACGGCACCGCTCGCCGAGGTGGACGAGGCGATTTCGTCGGCGCAGATCACGTGCGTGCAGAACCCGTTCAGCCTGGTGGCCCAGGACGACGGCGGCGTGCTCGACCGGTGCGTTGCCGCGTCGATCGCCTTCGTCCCCTACTTCCCGCTCGGCTCGGCGTTCCCGGGCCTGCCCAAGGTCACCGACGACGCACGCGTCCAGGCCGTCGCCGCGCGCGTCGGCGCCACACCGGCCCAGGTGGGTCTGGCCTGGCTCCTCGCGCGCGCCGACAACATCCTGCTGATCCCCGGCACGTCGTCGCTCGCCCACCTCGAGGAGAACCTGGCCGTGCGCGACGTCGTGCTCACCGCAGCTGATCGGGCCGAGCTCGACGACCGATGAGCCTCGGCTTCGCGTGCGGTCTGAATGGACACGCTCCCGAGACAGGCGCGCACGCGAGAGGCCGACGCCATCGCCGCGGCGAGGCGGCGGCTGCCGATGGTGGAGGTCGACGCCACCGTCGAGGTCACCGGCGCCGACGGTCCGGTCCCCTTCCTCGACCTGTTCGAGGGCCGCGACGAGCTCGTCGTCTACCACTCGATGTGGTACGACGGCGCCCCGCCGCAAGGCCAGTGCGAGGGCTGCACGTTCAACGTCTGGAACATGGACGACGCCGTCTACCTCAACAGCCGCGGCGTCTCGTTCGCCGTGCTGACGTCGGGCCGGTGGGACGAGGTGGCGCCGTACGTCGAGTTCATGGGCTACGCGCAGCCCTGGTACTCGGTGCGTGACGTCGAGGAGGCGCTCCTCGCCGAAGAGGGCCACATCATCTGCTACCTGCGCGACGGCAACCGCGCCTTCCTCACGTATTCGACGACCGGGCGGGGCAACGAGCCGGCCGACGGGTCGCTGGGCCTGCTCGACATGACGCCGTACGGCCGTCGCGAGGGCTGGCAGGACGACCCCGAGGGCTGGCCGGCGCCCCCGGACGTCGGCGCCCCGGTCGGCGGGCACGGCGCGCCGATCTGCTGGTACTGGCGCGCCGGCGCGGATGGTGTCGGGGCGTGGGGCCCGACCAGCCGTCCGGCGCCGCAGTGGACCCGACCCGGCGTCACGCCCGCCGATGGCCTCGGCCGCCAGGGCGACCACCACTGACCCCGGGCCCCGATCGGCGATCCTCGGAGGCCCCCTGCCGGGTACGGTCGCGTCCGCCATGGGCAGGGCGAGCCAGAGCGAGGACCGTCGACGGGGCGTGCCCCGGCCCGTCCGCGCCGAGCCCGCCGCGCCGGAACCGGTCCGCTGGCCGTGGTCCCGTGACGGGGCGCTCACGATGCAGCGCCTCGCCGGCAACCGCGCCGTCGGCCACCTCGCATCCCGGAACCCGACGGCACCTGCCGCGGTGCAGCGCAAGGCAGGCGACGCCACGCCATCGACCCGCGCCGCCGCCGCCCAGGCCCAGCTGAGCCAGCGATGGGGCGTGCGCACCATCCGCGCCGCCACGCTCCCCGAGCAGGCGGCCGAGTTGATCCGCGTGGGGACCGTGCCGCGCACGACCGCGCCCGCCGACGTCGAGAAGCTGCTGACCGCCGCCGGGTGGGCGAGCTGGGCACCGGCGGACGATCACGCCCTCTGGGACGACCTGGTGAAGGCGTTCGCCGACGTCGGCGGGGCGTTCGGCGGTGTGCCGCAGGTCGAGCGGATCCTGTTCTTCCAGACCGCCTACAAGTACGACACGTCGAACCGCGCTCGCCCGAGCCTCAAGGCGCACACGAAGGAGGGCGCCTACGTCAGCGGCACGACGATGGGCGTCAACGAGCACGGATCCAAGGACACGCTGAACCTGCCGACGGCCACGACCCGCAGCAAGGAGGGCAAGAAGGGCATCAACGTCGGCGTCGCCAGTCGCGTCCAGGTGATGACCCACGAGCTCGGCCACGGCCTCGTCCAGGCGTTCCTGTCCGAGGACCCGATGGGTGAGTCCGAGCGCTTCGCCAAGACCGTCGGCTGGCACCAGCACACCGAGCTCTACGACGTGCAGGGTCCGGGGGTGCGCGATGCACTGGCCCGCGGCGACACGCCCGATGCGGCGCAGCGGATCGGCGAGCAGGACTGGTACCTGCCGAAGTGGAAGGAGCAGCCACCGTCGCGCTACGCCGTGACGGATGGCCCGGCCGAGGACATGGCCGAGACGCTCATGATGTTCGTGCGGGCCAAGAGCACGCTCGGCGCGCGGTCGCCGGCCCGCCTGGCGTGGGCGGAACGGGTGATGACCGCGCTGAAGGCCCGACCGGGGTCGCTGCGGAAGCCGGTCACCGCTGCGGCGAAGCAGGTCGGCGGCCACAAGGGCGGCTGAACGACCGGCCGGATCGGCCCCAGAGTCGCCGGATCCGGGCGGATCCGCGAACTTTCCGCGCTCGCGCCCACATGCAGGGCGCGAGCGCGGAAAGTTCGCAAACGGGTCGCATCGGCCGGGTCCCAGTCGTTCCCACGCCGACCGCACGTGCCGCCCCAGCGCCGGAGCGCACAACGGGGGCATGCGAACTGCGACCACCGAGCTCGAAGCGCCCCTCGACCTCGTGCTGCTGCCGATCACGTTCGGTCTGCGCTCGGGCACGATGCGCCTCGCCGACGGCCGCCTGACCTACACCCGCAGGCGTCACCGCGAGGTGGTGTTCGACGCCCCGCTGGACGAGTTCCACAGCTTCGCCCGCTCCTCGATGGGCACCGGCTTCCACCTGTGGCACGGCTCGACGCGGTACCGCTTCGTCTCGTACCACCCGGTGCTGCCGGCGGAGTACGGATCGAGCCTCGTCGCCAGCGCCGCCGAGAGCGTCGTGCAGGTGCGCCAGGGCCTGGCCAAGACGGCCCTCAGCCGGGCCGATGTGGACCGCTGGCACGACGCCCTCGTCCCGGCGATCGCCCCGGCACCACCGACGGGCGTCGAGGTGGGCGCGCCGCTCTCGTCGGGCCGCTACCTCGCGACGATGCTCGGCATCGCCACCGCGGCCACGATCGTGCTCATCGCCGTCATCACGGCCATCGTGTTGATGACGGCCTGACGGTCACGTCCGCGTGAGGGCGGCGACGCCGTCGAGGTGGGCCAGCTTGAGCGGGTTGCGGATGGCGTAGACGCGGGTGATGCGTCCGTCCTCGACGGCGATGCTCACCGCCGTGTCGAGCGCGCCGGCGATCTCGATGCGCCCACCCCACGCGCCGTTGATCCACATCGGCGTGATGTCGAACGACGCGATGCGGGCCGCGCCGACGAGGAACGCGGCGGCCCGCTCGGCGCCGACCAGCGGACGCCGGGCCGCCGCGACGAGACCGCCGCCATCGGCCACGATCACCACGTCGGGCGCGAGCACGTCGAGCAGGCCTTGGAGGTCGCCACCGCGGACCGCGGCCAGGAAGCGCTCGACGACCTCGTGCTGCTCGGTCGCGCTCACCGCGACTCGAGGGCGTCTGGCGGCGACGTGGTCGCGAGCGCGATGGGCGATCTGGCGCACTGCGGTCGGCGTCTTGCCGACCGCCTCGGCGATCTCCTCGTACGACGTGTCGAAGACCTCGCGCAGCACGAACACGGCGCGCTCGGCCGGCGCCAGCGTCTCCAGCACGGTCAGCATGGCGATCGACACGCTCTCGGCGAGCTCGACGTCGGCGGCGACGTCCGGGCTCGTCGACAGCGGCTCGGGCAGCCACTCGCCGACGTACTCCTCGCGCCGCCGGGCCAGCGTCCGCAGGCGGTTGAGCGCCTGTCGGGTGACGATGCGGACGAGGTACGCCCGCGGCTCGCGCACCACCGCGTGGTCGACGCCGGCCCACCGCAGCCACGTCTCCTGCACGACGTCCTCGGCGTCGGACGCCGAGCCGAGCATCTCGTAGGCGACCGTGAACAGCAGGCTGCGGTGGCGCGCGAACACCTCCTCGCTCATCGCGACGTCGGCCGCGCCAGCGGCAGCGCGCACGCTGCCGAGTACTCCTGCGACTCGATCCCCACCGCCACGTTGCCCCGCGTGCTCGAGGTTGGCGAACCCGACGATCGCCGTCAGCTCCACCAACGCCGGGGCCCCGAGCTGGTCGAGCAGCCGGGCCGACAGCTCGTCGGTCACCTGCGGCGGCGTCTCGGTCATCGCTTCGGCGTACTCCATCACGTCACGCTCCAGCGAGGTGAACACCGCCGACTCCCGCCAGCGCGGCACCTCGCTCGCCTTGCGCTCGTCGAGGCCCTCGTTGTGGGCGTGGAAGTAGTTGAAGTCGAGGCACCACGAGCAGCCGACCTGGGCCGCGACGGCCATGTGGGCGAACGTCGCCAGGTCGGGGGCCAGCTGGTCCCACTTGGAGACCTTGCGCCCGAAGGCCGACATGTCCTTGAGCACCGGACGGTTGTGCCAGAACACGGAGGCCGGCTCCGGGACGGCGCCGAGCTGCTTGCGCATCATCCGCTTCAACACGCTGCCGAACAGGCCGGTGATCTCGGCCCTCGGCACGCGAGTCGGCGTTGGAGTGGTGGTGGAGGTGGCGGTGGGGGTCGTCGTGGTCATGCCATGAAGACACCGCCCACCCGACCGGCGTGACACGCGATCCGGAATCGAAGGGGAGGTGGGCGCAGAGGGACTCGAACCCCCGACCACGTGCTTGTAAGGCACGCGCTCTGACCAGCTGAGCTATGCGCCCCGACCGGACGGGCGATTGTACCGTCGGGGCGATGACCACTCTCGTGGACCCGACGGCTCCCACCGCGGTCGAACTGGCCCAGGCGATCGCCACCGGGGCGCGTTCGGCCGTCGACGTCGTGGCCGCCGCGCTCGAGCGGGCCCACGAGGTGCAGCCGGCGCTGAACTGCTTCACCGCGATCTGGGACGACGCCACCGACGCTGCCGAGCGGGCCGACGCGGCCGTCGCCCGCGGCGACGAGCTGGGTCCACTGCACGGCGTGCCGATCGCGGTCAAGGACACCACCCCGGTCGCCGGACGGCGCACGACGCTCGGGTCGTACGCGTTCGAGCACTGGGTGCCCGACCACGACGCCTACATCGTGACCGCCCTGCGGCGAGCCGGGGCGATCATCATCGGCCAGACGACGTCGCCGGAGTTCGCCCACACCCTGCAGACCGAGAGCCCGCTGTGGGGCGTGACCCGCAACCCTCACGACGTCGAGCGGACTCCAGGCGGATCGTCCGGCGGCAGTGGGGCTGCGGTGGCATCGGGCTGCGTGCCCCTCGCCGAAGGATCGGACATGGGCGGCTCGGTCCGCATCCCGGCTGCGTGGTCCGGCGTGGTCGGCTTGAAGCCGTCGTTCGGACGGATCCCGATGGACGTGCTGCCGGGGCTGTTCGACTCGATCTCGCACCACGGCCCGCTGGCCCGCTGCGCCGACGACGCCCGCCTCTTCCTCGCCGCCACCCAGGGCCCCGACGACGCCGACATCCAGTCGATCCCCGGACCGCTCGACCTCGACCGACCGCTCACCGGCGACGTGCGAGGCATGCGGTTCGCCCTGTCGATCGACCTCGGCTGCTTCACCGTCGATCCCGAGATCGCCGCCGCCGTGACCGCGGCGGCCGAGCGCCTCGCCGCCGCCGGGGCCGTCGTCGAGGAGGTCGCCGTGGACGCCGGCCAGGCCCACGAGCAGGCCTGGATGACCCTCTGGTCGGTCTTCATGGCGACCTACTTCGGCACCGCCCGCGACGAGATCGGCGAGCGCATGGATCCCGACGTCGCCGCCCTGATCGACCACGGGCGCACCGTGTCCGCAGTCGAGTACAAGCAGGTCGAGCTGGTTCGGACCGACCTGTGGAGGCGGCTCGCCGCGGTGCTCGCCGACCACGACGCGCTGCTGTGCCCGGCGATGGCCGTGGCCCCATGGCCCGCCTCCAAGGCGGCGGCGCGGCTGCATCGCGAAGCTCGTCGGGAGGACGGCCTGTCGCCAGCGCTCACGACGCTGTTCAACCTGGTCCCGCAGTGCCCGGTGATCTCGGTGCCGGTCGGCCACCACGAGAAGGCCGCTGATGCCGGGCTGCCGATCGGCATGCAGGTCGTCGGCCGGCGCTGGCGCGACGACGTCGTGCTGGAGATCGCCCGCGCCGTCGAGCTCAGCTCCGCCTGATCGCCAGGAGCGCCTCGAGCAACGCCGGCGTCGCCGCGGCGACCGGCGTGCGCCGGGCGGCGTGGTCCAACACCACGAGGTCGCGGCCGTCGGCGTCGACGATCGGGACGCCGGCTTCGCCGCAGATCAGCGCCGCGCCGAGGTAGTCCCACACGCCGTGGGCCTCCGGGCTCATGTCGACGAAGCCGTCGAGCGTCCCGGCCGCGACGAGGCACAGGTCGAGCGCCGATGCCCCGAGCGACCGGAACTGGGCCCATCCCCCGCCCAGCGGCGCGCCGCTGATGCCGATGATCGCCTCGTCGAGACGATCGCACCCCGACGACCGGAGCACGGCACCCGCCGGCCCGGCGGCCCGGCCGCGCCCCCGCCATGCACCCTCTCCCCGGACGGCCGCGAAGCGGTCGCCCGATGCCTGGTTCGCCACCAGGGCCACCGCCGGGCCGGCGTCGTCGACGAGGCACAGCGCCGTCGCGAACCAGGGCACGCCGCGGCTGGCGTTGGTCGAGCCGTCGACCGGATCGATCACCACGACACCCTTCGACGCCCCGGCAGCGGGGCTCGGTGCGGCCGCTCTCCTCGGACAGCACGGCGTACCCGGCGCCGTGGAGGAGCGCCAGCGCGGCGTCGTCGGTGACGAGGTCGATCGCGTACTGCCCCTCGCGCCGACCCGACGGGCCCCAGTCGTCAGCCACGGCCAGCAACTGCCCGATCTGGTCAGCGACGTCGTGGAAGAGGTTCAAGACCTGGCGGCTCACGCCCGGGACGGTAGTGTCGCCGCCGTGCGCGGACAGCCGAGCGAGTCCTCGAGCGAGCGACCACATCGACTCGGCAGGAACTGGCGCCTGAAGGGCCTCTGTGGCGGTCATTGACGTCGCCGGGTTCGTCGCCGACCTGAAGAGCCAGGCCATCGATCACGGCTTCCACGTCCACGACGAGCGGCACTTCGTCGAGACGTACTCCCTGCGCCAGCTGTGGGAGGTCGACCTCCACCCGGAGGAGGCGTGCAGCGGTCCGATCGACCTGCACCTGTCGCTCGACGTCGATCCCCGGGCCATGCTCGGCTTCGAGGACGAGGTGATGAAGCTCGACGACCTCGACGAATCGCCACCCGCCGGCTTCACGTTCCCGCTGGTGTTCACGTGGACGCTGCCGCCCCTGCCCGAGCCGCCCGACCTCCTCGTGCTGGCCACGGAGCTGGCCGGCATCGGCGGCGTCGAGCTCCCGGTCGAGGTGTCGGCGATCGACTCGTTCCCGAGCGTCACCGACGCCCCGGAGCGCTCGCTGTCGATGGTCGCCCGCACCAGCGTCGACCTGTCCGACGTGTACCTCAACAACGACGACGCCGTCGCCGACAACCTCGAGCGCTGCAAGCACGTCAGCTTGTTCCTGCTCGAACGGGCCAAGGACTGGCTCGGCGATCTGTGAGTGCGCCGATTGACCGTGTCCACATCACCACGACGCCGCCCCAGGTGACAAGGAGACCCGCTTCATGCACGTCCGCGAGTTGATCGAGATCCTCAGCGAGCAACCGCCCGACGCCGAGGTCGAGCTGGCGGTGATCGCTCCCGTCGACGAGGAGTCCGACGACATCACCGTCGACCGCTACCCGGTCGACGGGGTGCTGCCGTGGAACGACGACGATGACGAGGGGCTCGTGATCTGGTTGATCGGCGGTGAGGACGACGACGTCGATGCGTTCCTCGATGCCGTCGAACAAGACACACCAGGTCACGAGCACCCCCACCCCGACTGACCCCTCCGGGGCTCCGTGGCTCGGCCGGGTCACCGCCCTAGCATCGTGGCGATGTCTGGGGACCGGCCGCTCGCGCCAGCGAAGACCTCCGGCTACCTCCCCGGCCTCGACGGGTTGCGGGCGATCTCCGTCGTCGCCGTCCTGCTGTACCACGGCGACATGCCGTGGCTGCGCGGCGGCTTCCTCGGCGTCGAGGTCTTCTTCGTCATCAGCGGCTACCTCATCACGCTGCTGTTGACGCAGGAGCACGAGCGGACATCGACGATCTCGCTCAAGGACTTCTGGCTGCGCCGCGCCCGTCGCCTGCTCGCCGCGCTCTACACGCTGCTGGCGACGGTGTCGGTGGTCGTGCTGATCTTCTACCGCGAGGACGCGTCCAAGCTGGCCGGCCAGGTCTGGGCCGCGCTGACGTACGTCACGAACTGGTTCCTGATCTTCTCCGAGCAGTCCTACTTCGCCCTGACGGAGCGCCCGCCGGTGTTCCAGCACCTGTGGTCGTTGGCGATCGAGGAGCAGTTCTACCTCGTGTGGCCGCTGCTCCTGCTCGGCCTGCTGCGCGCGTTCAAGGGTCGCCACCTGCCGATCGCCGGCGTCATCACGCTCGGCGCCATCGCCTCGTTGCTGTGGATGGCCTACCTCTACGAGCCGGCGATGGACCCGAGCCGCGTGTACTACGGCACCGACACCCGGGCCTCGGGCCTGCTGCTCGGGGCCGCCCTCGCGCTGGTCTTCAAGCCCGGGCACACGTTCCGTCGCGATGCCGAGGTCAAGCGGGTCGGGCTCGACCTGCTCGGCCTCGTCGCCCTCGGCGTCGTCATCGGCTGCTTCGCCCAGTTCCGGGACTCCGACTCGTTCCTCTTCCAAGGCGGTTTCGCGGTCCTCGCGTTGGCGTCATGCGCGGCGATCGCCGCCGCCGTCCACCCCGGCACCACGATCAGCCGGCTGCTCGGCCTGCCGTTCATGGTCTGGGTCGGCAAGCGGTCGTACTCGCTGTACCTGTGGCACTGGCCGATCTTCGTGTACACGCAGCCGGAGATCGACACGCCGCTCACGCTGTACCCGACGTTGGTGCTGCGCCTCGCCCTGACCGTGGTGGCGGCCGAGCTCAGCTACCGCTACATCGAGGTCCCGATCCGCAACGGCGCCTTCCGGCGCTGGCGGCTGCGCCTGAGCCGGCGCCACGGCGCGCGCAAGCGCACCGGCCCGATCGTCCTCGCCGCGTCGGCCGGGCTGATCCTGGTCGCCGTCAACACCGTCGGCGCCACCGGCACGTCGTCGATCGATCAGCTCACCGGTCAGGGGACGATCCCACCGGCGTCGGCGTCGGCGCCGATCGTGGCGACCACCACCACCACGACCGACCCGACTGCAGCTGCCGTCGACCCCACCGCCACGACCGCCGCGTCGGCCTCGCCGACGAGCGCGCCCGCTGGCGAGGCGACGACGACGGGTGCCCCGGCGACGCCGACGACCGCCGCGCCGCCGACGGTCCCGCCCGGCCCCGGTGCCGGCACCGTCACCGTCCTCGGCGACTCGGTGCTGCTCGGCGCCAAGGACCAGCTGACCGCCGAACTGGAGGCCAGCGGGTACGCGGTCGACTACCGGGCCACGGCCGCCGAGATGATCCACCAGGGCAACAAGGGCCTGCTGGAGGCCGGGACGCCCGTCGGCGAGACCGTCGTCGTCGGGCTCGGCCACAACTCGCTGTGGGAGCGCGACCGGGCCAACTACGACAAGTGGGCGCGCAAGTTCAACGGCGAGGCCGACACCCTGATCCAGACGCTCGAGAGCCTCGGGGCCAAGAAGATCGTGTGGGTGCTCCTGCGCGAGCCGTCGGAGTCGGTGATCCCGCCGGCCGGCCGCAAGCAGTTCGACGCCTACGTCTGGTACTTCCCCTATGTCAACGAGCAGCTGCGCCTGCTGCCGCAGCGCCATCCGGACGTGCTGGTCGCCGACTGGGCGGCGGTGTCCAACCAGTCGGGGCTGACGTACGACGCGATGCACCTGACGAAGTCGGGCATCCGCCTGATGATCGACACCATCCGGTCGGCCGGCGGCTTCTGACCGCCGTTCAGCCGGCGGGGAACGCGGCGGCGAGGGCAGCCGGGATCAGTGCGGCGCGGTAGGCAGCGCCGGCCTGGGAGTTGTGGATCCCGTCGCGCTGGAACCAGGTGTCGGGGGCGACGTCGGACCAGGCGTAGACCTTGAGCCCCGGGTAGCGGGCGTGGGCCTTGGCCAGCGCCTGGTTGAACATCCGCATCTCGGCCGCGCCGTAGTCACCCGTGCGGCGCGTCGTCTTGGTGTCGACCCACAGCACCGGGTCGTCGCCGATGACGGCCATCATCCGGTCGATGCGCTCGCTGTAGCCGTACTGCGAGCCGTGGTGGACGTTGGCGGCGTCGTTCGTGCCGAGCGCGATCACCCAGCAGCCGTGGAACCCGGACCTCCGGATCCGCTTGGCGACGACCTCGCCGTCCTCCTGCCCCTCGAGGCGCTCGATCACCGAGCGGCCCCCTGAGGACTCGAGGCGGAGCGTGCGCACACCGACGGCCGCGTAGCGGACGCTCACGCGGGCATCAGCGCTGCCGACGTACCCGGCCGAGTCGAGGCCGACCGACAGCGAGTCGCCGATGTGGACGACCGACGTGCACGACGTCTGCGGCGACGACTCCGAGGTGGTCGGCGCCGGCAGCGACACGGTGACCCCGCCGTCCTTCGGTGTGGTGGTCGCGGTCGGGCGCGTCGGCTCGGTCGTCCGCGACGGCGTCGTGGCGCGGGGCCGGGGCGTCGTCGGGGTCGGCGTCTGCGCCGACCCGCCACCGGCGGCTCGCGTCGTCGTCGGGGCGGGTGCCGCCGTCGTCGGGGCCGGCGTCTGCGGTGCGGCGGTCGGGGCCGGCGCCGGGGTCGTCACGGGTGCGGGCTCGGGTTCGGGTGCGGCGGCCGGGGCGGCGGGCGGGTCGGTCGCGGGCGGCGCGGCGGCGGCGCTCGTCGTCAGCGCGCTCACGGCCACGACGGCGAGGACTGCGGCCAGCCCGGGGCGCAGCCGCGTCCGAGCCGTGTCACGCCGAGCCATGTCGCCGAAGGGTACCGACGTCGGCCCGCCCCTTCCCGTCACGTGACCCCTGCCCGTCGCGCCCCCTGCCATCTGGGCGCGAATCGTCTCAAACGACGATCTGGGCGCGAATCCGTCGCAGATCTGCGACGGTTTCGCGCCCAGATCTTGTTCGACCCCACGGGGTTCGACCGATGCCGTCCATCGGGCAGGATGGCGGTGATGAGCCCGCCGACGAGCGTCGACGACCACGTCCTGACCGCCTACAACACGGCCACGGCGTCCACCAACAAGATCCACGACGACGACGTGGCCAGGCAGTACGGCTTCCGCGGCGGCCTCGTGCCCGGCGTCGACGTGTACGCCTACCTCACCCACCTGCCGGTGCGGGAGTGGGGACGGACGTGGCTCGAGGACGGCCGCATCAGCGCCCGCTTCGTGACCCCCGTCTACGACGGCCACGAGGTCACGGCCTCCGGGACGTGGGACGGCGACGACCTCGACCTCGTCGTCACGGACGGCGCGACCACCTGCGCCACCGGCCGGGCCGGGCGACCGGCGCCGGCCGTCACGGCCGCCGCGCCGCCGGTCGCCGCGCTCCCGACCGACCCCCCGCCGGCCTCGCCGGATGCCCTGCCCCCGGGAACGGTGCTCGGCTCGATCAGCGACCGCTTCGACGCCGCCGCCCACGCCACCTACCTCGCCGACGTCCGCGAGACGCTGCCGCTGTACGCGGCCGAGGGGATCGCCCACCCGGGCTGGGTGCTGCGCTTCGCCAACGCCATCCTCAGCCGCAACGTCGTGCTCGGGCCGTGGATCCACGTGTCGTCCGACGTCGCCCTGCTCGGCGTCGTCCACGACGGCGAGGAGGTCACGGCGCGTGCCGTCGTGCTCGACGAGTTCGAGCGCAAGGGACACCGCTTCGTCACCATGGACGTCGCCATCGACGCCGACGGCCGCCCGGTCCACCGCGTCACCCACACCGCCATCCACACGCCGCGCCGCCAGACCCCGTCGACGACATGACGTCGCAGCTCGTCGCCCTCGGCATCGACGCGGCCGATCCGGCTCGGCTCGCCGGCTTCTGGGCCGAGGCCCTCGGCTGGGCGGTCGGCGCCGAGACCGGCGGCGCGGTCGAGCTCGAACCGACCGACGGCACCCGCTTCCGGTTCCGCTTCCTGCCCCAGACCGCGCCGAAGGTCACCAAGAACTGCCTCCACCTCGACCTGACGAGCACGTCGCTCGACGACCAGGCCGATGTCGTGGACCGGCTGCTCGCCGCCGGTGGCCGGCACATCGACATCGGCCAAGGACCCGAGGACGCCCACGTCGTGCTGGCCGATCCCGAGGGCAACGAGCTGTGCGTCATCGAACCGTGGAACTCGTTCCTCGCCGGCTGCGGGCGCCTCGGGTCGATCTCGTGCGACGGCTCCCGTGAGGTCGGCGCGTTCTGGCGCGACGCCCTCGGCTGGCCGCTCGTGTGGGACCAGGACGACGAGACGGCGATCCGCGCCCCGGACGGCAGCGGTCCGTTCATCACGTGGGGTGCACCGGTGCCGCCGAACCCGACGGGCAACCGCCTGCGCCTCGAGCTCGCGCCGGCCACCGACGGACGAGGTCGAGCGACTCGTCGGGTTGGGTGCGGCGGTGGTCGACGACAGCGATCGCACCGCGCTCGTCCTGCGCGATCCCGACGGCAACGAGTTCCGCATCCTGCGCCCGACGTAGTCGGGTGACCTGGCATCCTGCGGCGATGACCGTGAGCATCGCCTCCATCACGTTCGACAGCACCGATCCCGAGCCGCTGGCGCGCTGGTGGGCCGAGCGGTTCGGCGCCGAGATCACCGCCAACATGGACGGGTTCTTCGTCATCGTGGCCGGCGGCACCCTCCCCGCCCAGCTCGCCTTCCAGAAGGTCGACGACCCGACGCCCGGCAAGAACAAGGTCCACCTCGACGTCCACACCGACGACGATCTCGACGCCGAGGTGGCGCGCTGGATCGACGCCGGCGCCACCAGCCTCGGCACGCGCAACGTCGGCGACTTCGTCTGGGTCACCCTGACCGATCCTGACGGCAACGAGTTCTGCATCGCCGGCGGATGACCGACGACTACGGTCGCCCGCGATGAGCGGCACCGGCACCGCCGACGACCCGTGGCTGCTGAAGACCCCGCCGGGGACGTCCGAGTACACGATCCATCGCGACGACTCGGCCGAGCCGGCCGAGCTCGTGTGCCAAGTCGGCAGCACCAAGCTCCGCTACCTGGCCCGCTGCCTCGACGACGCTCCCGCCATGCTCGCCGAGCTCGGCGACTGGATGGAGCTCGGCAGCGCCGACGAGAACAAGCCGGCCAAGGACGGCACGCTCGAGGCGTGGGCGCGGTCGTCGGCCAACCCGGTCGGCGGCTGGTACGGGTTGCGCAAGGGCTACCGCGGGCGCTTCGCGATGTACATCCCGCCGTTGCTCGAGGAGCTCGGCCTCGTCGAGCTCGAGCACAACCCCCGCAACAACCGGATCCGGACGACCTGACTCAGGTCAGGCCGGCGGCGGCCATGCCGCTGGCCACGAGGGCGTCGACCTGCTCCGCGTACCGCGTGGGGTCCTCGGTGGCGTTGGCCATCTTGCCGTCGATGTAGCGGCGGTACACGCCGTCGACGATGGCGGCCGAGCGGAAGCTGTGGAACACGTTCCAGAACGTGAGGTTGTCGAGCGGCCGCCCGCTGCCCGCCTCGTAGCGAGCGAGCATCTCGTCCTGGGTCGGGAACCCGCTGGCCGCCGACGTCGGGCGCACGCCGTTCGGTCCGGTGACGCCCCAGGTCCGCAGCAGGTACGACACGTCCGACAGCGGCTCGCCGAGCGTGCACAGCTCCCAGTCGAGCATCGCCGTGACGGTGCCGTCGGGACCATGGATGCAGTTGCCGAGCCGGAAGTCGCCGTGGGCGACGCGCTGGCGGCGAGTCCGGCGGCACGTTGGCCTGCAGCCACGTGTGCAGGGCGGCCATCCCGGGCTGATCTCGCGACTTCGAACCCTCGTACTGCTGGGACCACCGCTTCAGCTGGCGCTCGACGTACCCGGTGCGCTTGGACAGATCGCCGAGGCCGACGTCGTCGGGATCGACGGCATGCAGCGCCACCAGCGCGTCGACGAGCGTCTCACCGGCGCGCCGACGGGTGGCGTCGTCGCCGAGCGCCTCGGCGTCCTCGACGGTGTGCAGCACGGGGCCGGCGACGTGCTGCATGACGTAGAACGGGGCCTCGTTCACGGTGGCGTCGGTGCACAGCCCGATCATCAGGGGCACTGGGACGCCGGTGTCGCGCAGGGCGTGCATGATGCGGTGCTCGCGAGCCACGTCGTGGGCCGTCGCCAGGACGTGACCGATCGGCGGGCGCCGCAGGACCGTCTTGGCGCCGGCCGCGTCGGTGACGACGTACGTGAGGCAGGAGTGGCCGCCGGCCACCCGCTCGAACTCGAGCGGGGTCGCGACCCCGGGGACGTGCTCGACGTACCAGGCCGTGACCGCCGCCGCGTCGATGCCGGCCGGGGTCGCGGGCGCAGAGGACGTGCTCATCGCGGCCGCACCGTAGCGACGTCGTCCGGTTCGTCGTCAGTCGGGCCGATGAAGCGGTAGCCCATGCCCGGCTCGGTCACGAAGTAGCGCGGATGCGAGCGGTCGGGCTCCAGCTTGCGGCGCACGTGGGCCATGTGGACGCGCAGGTAGTTGCTCTCGTCGCCGTAGCCCGGCCCCCACACGTCCTGCAGGAGCTGGCGCTGGGACACCAGCTGGCCGCGATGGCGCACGAGGACCTCGAGCAGCTGCCACTCGGTCGGCGTGAGCCGGATCGGCGATCCGCTCGCGTCGAGCACCCGCTTGGCGGCGAGATCGACCGTGAAGTGGGGAGTGACGATCGTCGGCGCCTCGTCGGCCACCGTCCCCCGGCGGAGCGCGGCGCGCAGTCGAGCGAGCAGCTCGTCCATCCCGAACGGCTTCGACACGTAGTCGTCGGCGCCAGCGTCGAGCGCCGCGACCTTGTCCTGTTCCCGCCCTCGCGCCGAGAGCACGACGATGGGCACCTGCGACCACCCGCGCAGCCCGTCGATCACGTCGAGGCCGTCCATCGAGGGGAGGCCGAGGTCGAGCAGCACGACGTCGGGGTGGTGCCGGGCGGCGAGCGCCAACGCCTGCTCGCCCGACTCGGCGAGGTCGACGACGTAGCCACGCGCCTCGAGGTTGGCCCGCATCGCTCGACGGATCGGCGCCTCGTCGTCGACGACGAGCACCCGTGTCGACCCGGTCACGGGGCGGCCGGCGCCACCGCCGGCAGGCCGACGACCATCGTCGTCCCACCGCCCGGGGTGTCCTCGATCGCCAGCTCACCACCCATCGCTTCGACGAAGCCTCGCGCGATGGCGAGCCCGAGGCCCACCCCCCTGCCGTCGGCCTGGTGGTCGACGACGCGTTGGAACGGCTGGAAGACGAGCTCGCGATCGGCGGGCCGGATGCCGGGGCCGCGATCGATGACGCTGATGTCCACGCGGCCGCGCCCGTCGACGAGCACGTCGCCGGCGCGCACCTGCACCGGCGCGCCGACCGGCGCGTAGCGGACGGCGTTGCCGACGAGGTTGGCGAGCGCCCGCTCCAGCAGCGGTGCGTCGGCGACCACGTCGCGAACGGCCTCCGGCACGTCGACGACCACGTCCCGGCCGTCGCCGCCGAGGCTGGCGACGGCCCCGACGACGACCTCCTCCACGCCCACCGGCCGCAGGTCCACCGCCAACGCCGACGCCTGCACGCGGCTCATGTCGAGCAGGTTGGCGATGATGTGGGCGAGCCGATCGGTCTCCTGCTCGATCGTCGACTCGAACTCGTCGCGCACATCCGGCGGCCACTCGATGTCGCGCTGGCGGAGGCTCGAGATCGACGCCTTGATCGACGCCAGTGGCGTCCGCAGGTCGTGCGACACGGCCTGCAGCAGGGCGGCCCGCAACGTGTTGGCGGCGGCGAGGTCGGCGGCCCGGACCGCCTCGACCTGCAGCCGCTCGCGCTCGTTGGCCGCGGCCAGCTGGGCCGCGAAGGAGTTCAGCAGCCGCTCGTCGTCGCCGCTGAGCTGACCGCCGGCGAGGGCGAGGGTGACGCCGCGCCCGAGCTCCCTGCTCACATCGGCGTCGGTCGGGCCGCGTCGGTGCGGCCGGTCCCGACGCGACGAGCACGTCCCACCCGCCGCTCGCCTCGTGGAGCAAGGCGGCGGCACGGAACCCGAACGTCGTGCGCAGGTGGCCGAGCATGTCGCCGACCGATCCCGGGCGGGCCAACGAGCCGGCCAACGCGGCGAGCGCCTCGCCCTCGGCCTGCAGCCGGGTGGCACGGAGCCGACTGCGGCCGACGCGGTCGACGAGGAGGGCAACGATCCCGGCCGCGACCACGTAGACGACGAGCGCCAGGGCGTTGTCACCGTCGGTGATGCTGAGTTGGTGGAAGGGCGGCGTGAAGTACCAGTTGGCGAGCACGAAGCCGCCGAGCACGGCGACCCCGGCCGGCAACACGCCACCGACGAGGGCGGCGACCATCGCCAGCACGAGGTACAGCAGCAGCACGCTCGGGAGCCCGACCTGGTCGCGCAGGTTGGCACACGTGAGCGTGATCAACGGCAGCCCCAGGGCGACGATCACCCAGCCCCAGAGCTGTCGGCGCGGTGACAGCGGGGTGATGACCTGGCGCATCGTCGGCAGCCGCCGCGCACCGGCGTCGCCGTCAGCCGGCGGGCGGGAGATGACGTGGACGTCGATCGGGCCCGACATCCGCACGACGCGGTTGATCACCGACCCGCTGATCAGCTCGCGCCATCGCGATCGTCCGCTCGCGCCGAGCACGATCTGGGTGGCGTTCTCCGCCCGGGCGAGATCGACGAGGGCGGCGGCGACGTCGTTGCTCGTCACCCGCCGGTACTCACCGCCCAGCTCCTCGAGCAGCTGGCGCTGGGCCGCCACCATGGCCGCGTCCGGCTCGCCGGAGCCGGCGGACAACCCGCTGTCGGCGACGACGTGCACGCCGATCAGGTCGCCCTTGGCGCGCGACGCCATCCGGGCCGCCCGCCGCACGAGGTGGTCGGTGTCGGGCGCGCCGGCCAGCGCGACGACGATGCGCTCGCGGGTCTCCCACGGACGGGTGATGCCGTGCCGCTCGCGGTAGTCCTGCAACGACTCGTCCACCTGGTCGGCGACCCACAGCAGCGCCAGCTCACGCAGCGCCGACAGGTTGCCCGGCGCGGAAGTAGTTGCTCAGCGCGGCGTCGATCCGCTCGGGGCCGTAGACGTTGCCGTGGGCCAGCCGGCGCCGCAGCGCCTCCGGGGCCATGTCGACGAGCTCGATCTGGTCGGCGGCCCGGGCGACGTGGTCGGGGATCGTCTCCCGTTGGCGGATGCCGGTGATCCGCTCGACGACGTCGTTCAGCGACTCGAGGTGTTGGACGTTGACCGTCGAGATCACGTCGATCCCGGCGGCCAGCAGGTCGTCGACGTCCTGCCAACGCTTCTCGTGCGTCGAGCCCGGGGCGTTGGTGTGGGCCAGCTCGTCGACGAGCGCCAGGTCGGGGCGCCGACGCAGCACCGCGTCGGTGTCCATCTCGGTCAGCGCGGCGCCGCGGTGGGTCACGGTCCGGCGCGGGATCACCTCGAGGGCGCCGATCTGCTCGGCGGTGTTGACCCGTCCGTGCGTCTCGACGAACCCGATGACGACGTCGGTGCCGCGCTCGCGTCGGCGGCGGCCCTCGTTGAGCATGGCGAACGTCTTGCCGACACCCGGCGCCGCGCCCAAGTAGAGGCGCAGTGTGCCGCGCCGCTGTTCGCCGGGCTCGGTCACACCCTCATCGTGTCACCACCGCGCCGTCGCGGTCGATCGTGTCAGCCGGCGAACTTCGAGTAGGTCTCCGACACCGGCAGGATCACGTGGCGCGACAGCCCGGCGCGGCGGTGCACGTTGATGGCGGCGTACTCGTCGGACGTCATCACGTCGACGAACGCCTGGCGGTCGGGGTACTGCACGAGCACGGCGTAGTCCCAGTCGTCGGCGGCGTCGTCGCCGAGCGCGACACCGGTGACGTCGCCGGCCCACAGGATCGTGCCGCCGCAGCGCTTCAGCAGGGGGATGAAGCCGCGGCTGTACACGAGGTACTCGTCGCGCCCGTCGGGGCGGTACTTCACGAGGTTCAGCATCACCACCGCCCCGTCTCGGGTGTCGGCGGCGATGGCGGCGAGCTGCTCGGGCGTGAACTCCATCGGGCGCGGAGCGTAGCGAGGGCGCCGCGGGCGGGTGCTAGGCACGGCGCATGCCCGATCCCGTGATCATCGAGGTCGCCATCAACGGGGCGACGACCAAGGACCAGAACCCGCACGTCCCGATCACCGAGGACGAGATCGTCGCCGACGCGCTGGCCTGCTTCGAGGCCGGTGCGGCGATCGTCCACCACCACGTCGCAGGCAAGGGGATGAGCGGGGCGGAGGCTGCCGAGGTCTACCTCGGCGTGTGGCGGCGGGTGCTGCCCGAGCGGCCGGACGCGCTGTGGTACCCGACGATCAACATCGGCCCGTCGGACGCGTGGTACGACCACATCACGCCGCTCGCCGAGTCGGGGCTCATCCGGATGTCGCTGAGCGATCCGGGCTCGGTCAACCTCGGGAGCCCGCCTGGCGAGGTGCCGAGCGGCCGGTTCGTGTACGCCAACAGCTTCGACAGCATCAACCACCAGTTCGGGCTGTGCCACGAGCACGGGCTCGGGCCGAGCCTGGCCATCTACGAGCCGGGCTTCCTGCGCGTCGTCCTCGATCACCACCGGGCGGGAAGGTTGCCAGCGGGAACGTTCGTCAAGCTGTACCTCTGCGGCGAGCGGGGCCTCGCCGGTGCCCGCTTCGGGCTGCCGCCGACCCTCCGCGCGCTCGACGCCTACCTCGAGCTGCTCGAGGGCACCGATCTCGTGTGGGCGGTGTCGGCGGTCGGCGACGACCTCACGGCGCTCGACGTGGGCGCGGCCGCGCTCGCCGCCGGCGGCCACCTGCACATCGGGCTCGAGTTCTTCGGTGGCGACCGGACGCCGACCAACGTCGAGCTCGTCGAGCACGCCGTCAAGGCCGCCGCCGACGCCGGCCGCCCGGTGGCCACCCCCGACGACGCCGCCACCCTCCTCGCCCTCCCCCGCCTTTCCCATCCGAGGGTTTGAGTGCATCCGAGGGTTTCGTGCGGGGCTTCCCCGCACGAAACCCTCGGATGCGACGAAACCCTCGGATGGGTTCTCAGTGATTCCCAATCTCGGTCGGGGGCCGCTAGCGTCTGGGGCATGGGACACGGGCCGTCGTCGCGGGACGAGCTGCACGACGCCGTCGCCGTGCGGCTGCGCAGGGCCGACCAGCGCTACACGTCCGGCCGCCGTCGCCTCGTCGAGCTGCTCGCCGAGGCGCCGCGACCCGAGACGATCCCCGACCTGCTCGGCCGGGCGCCGTCGCTCGCCCAGAGCTCGGCGTACCGCAACCTCGTCGTCCTCGAGGAAGCCGGCGTCGCCCACCGCGTCGTCACCAGCGACGAGCGCTCGCGCTACGAGCTGGCCGAGGACCTCATGGGCCACCACCACCACCTGATCTGCACGGCGTGCGGAAAGGTCGACGACTTCACGGTGTCGACGCAGATGGAGCGCAGCCTCGAGGGGGCCCTGCAGCGAGCCGTGGCCGGCACCGGGTTCCAGCCCGCCGCCCACCGCCTCGACGTGCTCGGCACCTGCGCGTCCTGCACCTGATCGGGCTCATCCGGTCCGCCGGCGCAGCCGGTTGCGGATCGCCGCCCGCACCGCGGCGGCCCGACCGGCGGACTCCTGATCGAGCTCGTCGACGGCCGGGCTGAGCCGTTCGACGAGCTCGCGGAGCGCGTCGACGTTCCCCCGCCACAGCCCGACGAGCGGGCTGCCCGTCCCCGCCGTCCCGGCGATCGCCGTACCGACCGCTGCGGTCAGGGCGCGCCCGAGCTCGCGGGCCACGTCGTCGCGCAGCACGATCGTCACCTCGTCGTCGGTGATCCGCAGGTCCATCTGCTGGGCGCCGGCCTCGTCGGGACTGAGGTCGGTCGTGCCAGCGGTGCCGAGCTCGTCGATCGTGGTGGCCAGCGCGTCGGGGGCGATGCCGAGGGCGCCCGAGCGCGCCGGCCGCCAGGCTGTCGTCGACCAGCGTCATCGCCTCCAGCAGGTGGTGGCTGCCCATCGGACCGTCCCCCGCCAGCTGCCGCGCCGCGGCGATGACCGCGTCGGCCCCTGCGGTGCGGCGCTCGGCGTCCGCGTTCGGCGGCGCCGCGGCCACCTTGGCGGCGGCGGCCCGGCTGAGGGCGCCCTGGACCAGGGCGCGGATGTTCAGGCCGGTCGCGCCGCGCGCCTCGAGCACCGCCATCGCCACGCCATCGCCCTCGCGCACGATGCCGAGCAGGATGTGCTCGGTGCCGATGTAGTTGTGCCCGAGGCCGAGCGCCTCGCGCAGCGACAGCTCGAGCACCTTCTTCGCCCGCGGCGAGAACGGGATGTGCCCGCTCGGCGCGCCCTCGCCGAGACCGACCAGGCCCTCGACGTCGGCGCGGGTCGCCGTCAGCGTGATCCCGAGCTGGCCGAGGACGCGCCCGGCGATGGCGTCCGGCTCGCCGAGCAGCCCGAGGAGGACGTGCTCGGTGCCGATGAAGTCGTGGCCGAGGCGGCGGGCCTCGTCCTGGGCCAGCACGACGGCGTGGCGGGCCCGGTCGGTGAAGCGCTCGAACATGTCGCCATCGTCGCGCAGCCTGTCAATTCCATGTCACTGATAGGGTGCGCTGCCAGTGGCCACCGACTGGGATGCCCGGCTCGCCCGCTGGAAGGAAGAGCTCGACCTGCTCGCCGTCCTCGACGACGCCCACTGGGTCCCCCTCGCCGTCGCCGAGGCCGAGACCGGTGTGTCCCGCTCCGCACTGCGATCCTGGTACCGGAACCGAGAGATCCCGTCGCGCCTGGTCGACGGGCCCAACGGCCCCCAGCGCCTGGTCCCCCTCGACGCGGTCGTCGAGCGGGCCGCCCGCTCACCTCGCCTGCAGCGGCGCGCCGAGCGGGAGATCAGCCTGGAGGCCCAGGTCGCGCTGCTGCAGCACCGCCTGGCCCAGGTCGAGCTCCGGCTGGCCGCCCTCGAGCGCGAGCGCTGATCAGCCGGCGAGCTGCGGCCGGCGCACCGCCCGCCAGAGCTCGCTGACGGCGAGCACGACGAAGAACACGACGACCGCCGTGCCGGCGACGCTGGCCGAGGCCGCGGTGTCGGCGTGGTAGCTGACGGTGAGCCCGATGATCACCGACAGCCAGCCGAGCACGACCGCCGTCGCCATGATCGTCGGCAGCCGCCGGGCGATCAACGAGGCGGCCGCGGGCGGGGCGACGAGCAACCCGAACACGAGCAGCGTGCCGACGGCGCGGAACGACGAGACGACCGCCAGCGCCAGCAGGGCGAGCATCGCGGCGTGGGCCAGCCCGGGCCGCAGCCCGAGGGCGGCTGCCTTGTCCCGCCCGCACGCCAACGCGAGGAAGGCGCGGTGGCCGAGCACGACGCCGACGAGCGTCACGAGGAGCACCACCGCTTCGAGCCACAGCTCCCCGTTGCGCACGGCGAGGACGTCGCCGAAGAGGAACGCCGTGAGGTCGCCGGCGTACGTGTCCTCGCGGCTGATGATGACGACCCCCAACGCCAGCATCCCGATGAACAGCAGGCCGATGCCGGTGTCCTCGGGGAGCCGAGTCGTGCGGTTGACGAGGTTGATCCCGATGACCATCACGACGGCACTGGCGATCGCCCCGAGCGTCAGGTCGAGGCCCCAGATGGCGGCCAGCGCGATGCCGGGCAGGACGCCGTGCGACAGGGCCTCGCCGAAGAAGGCGAGACCGCGCACGACCACCCAGGTCCCGATCAGCGAGGTGGTGGTGGCGGCGAGCAGGCCGCCGACCAGGGCCCGCCGGGTGAGGTCCGACGAGAAGGCCTCGAGGACGTAGTTGATCACGACAGCGCTTCGACGATGCGCTGGGCGTCGGTGCGCAGCATCCCGACGTAGGTGTCGGCGCCACTGCCTGGTTCGCCGAGGCTCTCGGTGTAGAGCTCCACGACGGCAACGTCGCTGCCGACCTCGGCCGCCAACGCGTCGGCGAGCTTCGTGGGCTGGGTGGTCTCGGCGAAGATCGCCGGCACCGCCTGCTCGCGCACCACGTCGGCGAGCGCTTCCAGGTCGGCGGCCGAGGCACTGGCACTCGTCGTCAGCGACGGGATGACGGCACCGATCACCCGCAGGTCGTAGCGGTCGGCGAAGTAGCCGAACGAGTCGTGGTTGGTGACCAGCGTGCGGCGAGCCGCCGGGATCGGCGCCAGCGTGCTGGAGATCTCGGTGTCCAGCGCCGCGAGCTGCTCGACGTACGCCGCGACCTGCCGTTCCACCACCGTGCGATCGACGCCGGGCAGCGACTCGGCCACCGGCGCTAACGCGCTCGAGCGCACCGGAGATCGCGCGTGGGTCGTTCCACAGGTGCGGGTCAGAGGTGCCGTCGAGCGTGCGCAGCGCGACGTGGTCGGCGAACGTGAAGACGTCATCGGCCCCGTCGATGACGCCCGCCATCGACTGCTCGAGGCCGGCGCCGTTGACCACGAGCAGGTCGGCGTCCTGCATCGCTTCCGCCTGGCGGGTCGATGGGGAGAACTCGTGAGGATCAGCGCCGATCGGCATGATCACCTCCACGTCGGCCTGCTCGCCGAGCACCTCTCGCACGATGTCGCCGAGGATGCTCGTGGTGACGACGACGTGCGGCCGATCGTCGGCGCCGGCGGACGACCCACCGCCGCCACAGCCCGCGGTGGCGGCCACCAACGCAGCCGCCGCCACCCCGAAACTGAGAATCGATCTCACGAACGAGTAGCATACGGATGCTGTGTCCGAATCCGGAAATGGGAACCAGAACCATCTCGATGTGGCCGCCGCCACCGTGGTGGCCCGCGGACTCGTGCTGTCGCGCGGCGGCAGGGTGGTCATCGACCACGCCGACGTCGCGCTCCCCCGGGGCGTGACCTCGCTCGTCGGACCCAACGGATCGGGCAAGTCGACGTTGCTGCACGCGATCGCCGGGTTGCTCGAACCGGCGAGCGGCACCGTCACCGTCGACGGACGCCCACCGGCGGAGGTCCGGCGGCGCATCGCCTACGTGCTGCAGGCCCAGCACGCCCCCGCCCACCTCCCGGTGACCGTCCGCGAGGTCGTCGCCCTCGGACGAGCACCGCTGCGCGGTCCGGTCGGCCGGCTGCGGCGTGAGGACCGCCGCGCCGTGGACGACGCCATCGAGCGGGTCGAGCTGACCCGCCTCGCTGATCGCCACCTCAGCGAGCTGTCGGGTGGCGAGCGCCAGCGGGCGTTCGTCGCCCAAGGGCTCGCCCAGCAGGGCGACGTCGTCCTGCTCGACGAGCCGACGGCCGGGCTCGACGTGGCGTCGACAGAGCAGATCCGCCGCGTGCTGGAGCAGGAGCGCGCAGCCGGCCACACCGTCGTCGTCGCCACCCACGACCTCACCGACGCCGCCCACAGCGATCACGTCGTGCTGCTCGCAGGGCGGGTGATCGCCGAGGGTCCGCCGGCGCTGGCGCTGGCCCCCGTCCACCTACGAGCGGCCTACCGGGGCCGACTCCTCGACGTCGGTGGTGACCTCCTCCTCGTCGACGACGACGCCCACCACCATCACCACGCCGATCCGGCTGCACCGGGTGGCGATCTTCCGTAACGTTGCGGGTGTTGCCGGTCGGGCGTGGCCGGCGACACGTCGGTGCGGGCCACGCACATCACCCAGCACCCCCGGAGGACCCGTTGCCCGCCCTGTCGACACGCGCTCGCGCGGTGGTCGTCGCCGCCACGGTCGCGACCCTCGCCATCGTCGCGCTGCCCACGCTGGCCGTGGCCCAGACGCCACCCCCCAGCCCGTTCCAGGGCCGCACGCTCTACGTCGACCCGTACTCGGCCGCGGCGCGCGACGTGGCCGCGCTGCGCGCCACCGATCCGACCACCGCGCAGGCCCTCGAACGCATCTCGAGGCGCGCCCAGGCCGACTGGTTCGGCGACTGGAACCACGATGTGCACGCCGACGTCGCCTCGCGCGTTGCCACGATCCGCCGAGCCGGCGCCTATCCCGTGCTCGTCGCCTACGACATCCCGATGCGTGACTGCGGCAGCTACTCCGGAGGCGGCGCGACGAGCGGCGCGGCGTACCTGTCGTGGATCGACGCGCTCCGCGCCGGCATCGGCGACGGCCCGGCCGCCGTGATCCTCGAACCGGACGCCCTCGCCCTGCTCGACTGCCTCCCGCCGGCCGCTCAGGCGGCGCGGGTCGCCCTGCTGCGCAACGCGGTGAAGCGGTTGGCCTCAGGCGGCAACGTCGCGGTCTACCTCGACGCCGGTCATGCCGGCTGGGTGCCACCAGACGTGATGGCGTCGCGGTTGAGCGCGGCCGGCGTCGTCGCGGCGCGCGGCTTCGCGCTGAACGTGTCGAACTTCGGCGTCACGGCGGACGAGATCGCCTACGGCCGGCGCATCGCGCCGACGATCGGCTGGAAGCGCTTCGTGATCGATACGTCCCGCAACGGCGTCGGCCCGACGAACGGGACGGAAGCCTGGTGCAATCCTCCGCAGCGGGAGCTCGGTCAGGCGCCGACGGCGGCCACGGGTGACCGCATCGTCGACGCCTTCTTGTGGATCAAGCGCCCCGGAGAGTCGGATGGCACCTGCCGGGGCGGCCCGGCCGCCGGCGAGTGGTGGCGGCAGTACGCCGTCGATCTCGCCGTGCCGGGCTGAGCCGTGTCAGGCCCGACGACTGCGGAAGACGCTGTAGCCCCCGGGGCCGACGAGGCACGCCGCGATGAGCAGCACGATGCCGAGGATGATCTGACCCTGCAGCAGTTGGACGATCCCGACGACCACGAGGATCGCAGCGATGATCCAGAGGATGGTTGCGCTCACGGCGCCTCCTTTTGTTCACGGACATCCAACCCCTGCCCGCTCGACGAGGCGTCCAATCCTGGTTTCGCTGACGGCGTCAGCAAGTGGAAACGACCATGCGGTTGAGGTCGCTGGATGCGGGTACCAATCGACCGTGACCGATGTCGACGTCGAGCTGGTCGCCGCCGCCACCGAGGCGCGGGACCGCTCCTATGCCCCGTACAGCAACTTCACGATGGGCGCCGCCGTGCGCTGCGCCGACGGCACCATCGTGCCTGGCGCGCTCGTCGAGAACGTGTCGCTCGGCCTGGCCATGTGCGCCGAGCGCGCCGCGCTGTTCGCCACCGTCGCCCGAGGCCTCGATCCGGTGGCGCTGGCCGTCGTCGCCGAGCGCACCTCCGGCGAGCTGACGTACCCGTGCGGGGCGTGCGCCCAGGTCGCCCTCGAGCTGGGCGGCCCCTCGCTGCCTGTCTTCGTCGCCGAACCCGCCGGCGCCGCACATGCCGTCCAGGTGGCCGACCTGCTCCCACGCGGCCCGCATCGCCACACGTACGCGCCCGGTCCGCCGGCGACGCCAGGCACACGGCTCGTGAGCGGGCGCCCACCGGGCACACTGGCTGGGCATGCCTGCCCGCCGCCGTGACCCGTGGCCGTTGCTGTTGGCCCGCGAAGCTCGCACCGCACCGGAGCTCGCCACCTTCATGGCGACCGCCGGCCCACTGGTGCTGCGCTCGCCGCGCGGTGACGGCCATGCCGTCATCGTGCTTCCGGGGCTCGGCGGCGGCGACACGTCGACGATCCCGCTGCGCTGGTTCCTGGATCGTCTCGGCTACCGAACGGCAGGTTGGGGGCTGGGCACCAACCGCGGGTTCAGCGCGACCGTCCGCGCCGGCCTCGACGACGCCCTCGCCGCCGCGCTGGAGCTGGGCGCGGGCCCGGTGAGCCTCGTCGGGTGGAGCCTTGGCGGCGTCCATGCCATCGAGCTGTCGCGGCGACATCCGGCCGACATCCGCAACATCGTCACCCTCGGCAGTCCGCTCGGCCGGCTGCCCGGAGCCCCGCCCACCGTGCCGACGACGTCGATCTACAGCCGGTCGGACGCCATCGTGCCGTGGCGGGCGTCGCTGCTGCCGGGCCAACCGCGGCGAGAGAACGTCGAGGTGCGCGGCAGCCACCTCGGCCTCGGGCACAACTCCGCCGTGCTCGTCGTCGTCGCCGATCGGCTGGCCCAACCGAGCCGGACCTGGCGCCGGTTCGAGCCACCGTCGTGGGCGCGGCGCTGGTTCCCGTCGTCGACGCCGCCGACACGTCCGACCGGCGGTTGACGATGATGCGTGGTGGGCAGTGACGGCATGAGCGTGGAGGTGCGCCAATGGCTGATCCGATGAAGGACGCGTGGAGCGAGGTGGCCGAGGGCTTCTCGTCGCTCGGACGGACGATCAAGGAGCGCTACCAGGGCGACGATCCGCCGCCGGCGCCCGATGCCGCGGCCGCCGGCCTCGACGACGCGCTGCGAGAGGCCATCGAGCGGTTCGTGACCGCCGGGCGCGAGATCGCGCAGCGGGCGGTCGAGGTGGTGCGCGATCCGCACGTCAGTGGCCAGGCGCGCCAGGCGGCGACGCGCTTGGAGGACGCCCTGTCGGCGACCGTCGACACGATCGGTCGCGAGGTCGCCGGGTGGTTGCGGCGTCCGGAAGAACCGATCGACGCCACCGACCGGCTCCCTGCCGACGCCGACGTCGTCGATTCCGATGCCGCCGAAGGTGCCGTCGCAGCTGGTGGCGAGCCGGTCGACGACGACGGTGTCGAGGGTGTCGAGGGACCGAACTCCGCCTAGCGCCCCGCGTCCGGCTCGCTCAGCCGGCGGCGCGGCGCACTTCGAGCAGCGGACGCAGGCGGTTCATCGCCTGCTGGAGGAGCCGGCTGACCTGCACTTGGCTGACCCCGAGGCGAGCGCCGATGTCGGACTGCTTCATGCCGTCGACGTAGCGCATCTCGACGATCAGCGCCAGGCGCGGCGGCAGGGTGGCGAGGACCTCGCGGAAGGCCTCACCCGAGTCCACGGCGGCGAAGCCGGCATCGGTGCCGTGCACGTCGTCGCCGAGCAAGTTGTCGCTCCCGTCGGGCTGATCGAGGCTGAGCGGGCGGAAGTTGCTGTCGGCGCACAGGCAGTCGATGATCTCGTCGGGGTGGACGTGGAGGTAGGCGGCGATCTCGCCGGTGTCGGGCGAGCGGCGCAGCCGCTCGCGCAGCACCTCGGTGGCCGCCCGCACCTCGTAGCGCAGCTCCTGCAGTCGCCGTGGGACGCGCATCGACCACGTCGAGTCGCGGTAGTACCGGCGCAGCTCGCCGCGCGCGGTGACTGCCGCGAACGTCTTGAACTCGACCCCGAACGTCGGGTCGAAGCGCTCGGCCGCCTTGACCAACGCCATGCACGCCACCTGCACGAGATCGTCGAGCGGCTCTCCGCCGGTGTGGTACTCGCGGGCGATGGCCACCGCCAACCAGCGGTGCGCCTCGACGACGCTGTTGCGCGCCCGCCGATCTCCCGTCTGCCGGTACCGAGCGAGCGCCGCCTCGGGTGCCTCGGTTCGGGCCAGGTTGCACGTCGCTGTCATCGTTCGTGGCGGCTACCCGCCCACCGTGCCAATCAGGCGGAAAACCCCCTGCTGAGGGACGTCGAGGTCGCCCGCAGCCCGAGCGGTGCAATCGAAGCCGCCTGCGTTGGGTGATGATGATCGAGACGGGAGGTCGCGGTGTCAGTGGTGACGGTGTTGGACGACTACCAGGAGGTCGCGCTCACGAGCGCCGACTGGTCCGAGGTGCAGGCCGCGCACGACGTCGAGGTGATCACCGACCACATCGCCGATGAGGCCGCGCTGGTGCGCCGACTGGCGCGGAGCGAGATCGTCGTGGCGATGCGCGAGCGCACCAGGTTCCCCGCATCAGTGCTCGAACAGCTGCCGGCGCTGCGGCTGTTGATCACCACTGGGATGGCGAACGCCTCGATCGACCTCGACGCGGCGGCCCGCTCGGGTGTCACGGTGTGCGGCACGGGCGGCTCCGGCAACGCCATGCCCGAGCTCACGATCGGGATGATGATCGCCCTCACTCGCCACTTCGCCCAGGAGGACGCGGCGATCCGCGCCGGTGGCTGGCAGCACACCATCGGCCCCGGCCTGTCCGGCGCCACGCTCGGCATCGTCGGGCTCGGCCGCCTCGGCGTGCCGGTCGCCAAGCTCGCCCAGGCGTTCGACATGACCGTGCAGGCGTGGTCCCCGAACCTGACCGCGGCGCGGGCCGAACCACACGGCGTCCGTGCGGTCAGCAAGGCCGAGCTGTTCTCGACATCCGATGTGATCACGATCCACATGCCCTTGTCCGCTGCCAGTCGCGGTCTGATCGGCGCTGCCGACCTCGCACTGATGAAGCGGTCGGCGTTCCTCGTCAACACGTCGCGGGGCCCGATCGTGGACGAGGCGGCGTTGCTCGACGCGCTGGCGGCCGGGCGGATCGCAGGAGCCGGATTGGATGTCTACGACGTCGAGCCGCTGCCCGCCGACCACCCGCTGCGGTCGTCGACCAACACGCTGCTCCTGCCCCACATCGGCTACGTGACCAGCGACAACTACCGCACCTTCTACGGTCACGCCGTCGAGGACATCGTCGCGTTCGACGCTGGCGCTCCCGTCCGCGTCCTGGCCCCCGCCGTCCGCTGACGCCACGCTGGGTACAGTCGCCTCGTGGCGCTGTCGGACGAGAAGTACATCCGGTTCACGACGTTCAAGAAGGACGGCACCGAGGTGTCGACGCCGACGTGGGTCGTCGCCCTCGACGACGGCAAGCTCGGGTTCTACACGTCGTCGACGTCCGGCAAGGCCAAGCGGTTGAAGAACAACCCGAGCGTGGTCGTCCAGCCGAGCGACAGCCGGGGACGGGTGAAGCCCGGCACGGTGGCCGTGAAGGGCACTGCTGTCGTCGTCAGTGGCCCCGAACGCGACGCCATCTACGGCCGGGTGGTCGCCAAGTACGGCTTCATGACCAAGATCACGCGCGCCCTGGCCAAGGTCGGTGGGTTCGTGAAGCGCAAGGACCAGCCGTACGCAGACCGCGGCGTGGTCGTCACGCTGGCCGACTGAAGCCGGGTTCCGCGGCGGGAAGCATCGACCGGGTGCTGCACGTCGCCTTCGTCACCGAGGGCAACCCCGACCGGACGTCGGGCGGATCGCTGTACCACCGCCGTCTCGTCGACGCAGCCACCGACCACGACGTGGCGGCCGGTTTCGTGTCCGTCCCGACCCGGCGCTTCCCACTCGCCGTCGTGGACGGTCGGCGCGTCCTGCGCGACGCCACGCGTCATGCCGACGTCGTCGTCGTCGACAGCCTGGCGTCCAACACCCTCGGCCCACTCCTCACCGCGAGGCGCCGCACCCTGCCGCCACTGGTCGGCAGCATCCACCAGCGCCTGGGCGGCAGCGATCACGGCCGGGTGCGCCGCCGCCTCACGGCGCAGTCGGACCGCCTGACGTGGCGAGCCTGCGCCGCCGTCGTGGTCCCCAGCTCGCGATTGGAGACCGACCTGCGGGCCGCGGGCATGACGCACCCGGCGTTCCACGTGGTGCCACCGGGTCACGACCTCCCGGCCGCCCACCCGGCGCCGTCGATCGGCAACGCCCGGGCCGGGCGGCGCGCCGCCGTGCTGTGCGTCGCCAACTGGCATCCGCGCAAGGGCATCCTCGCCCTGCTCGACGCCGTCGCCGCCCTCCCCGCCGATGCCGTCACCCTGCACCTCGTGGGCGACGAGACCGTCGATGGGCGCTACCGCCGGCAGGTCCTCGAACGGCTCGAGCGGCGCGACCTGCGCGAGCGCGTCGTCCGCCATGGCATCGTCCCGCCCGAGCGGATCGGCGCCCTCTACGACGCCGCCGACGTCTTCGCGTTGGCGAGCACGGAGGAGCCCTACGGCATCGTCTACGGCGAGGCGATGGCCGCCGGCCTCCCCGTCGTCGGGTGGGACGCCGGCAACCTGCCGGCACTCGTCGACGACGGCGTCGAGGGCCGCACCCTGCCCGTCGACGACGTCGCCGCGCTCACCGACGCGCTGCTCCAGCTCGCCCTTGACGACCTCACCCGCAAGCGCCTCGGCGCCGCCGCCATCGAACGGGCGAGCCAGCTCCCGACGTGGGACGACACGGCCCGCCGTTTCTACGCCGTCTGCCGATCCGTCGCCCAGGTCGGATCTGGGCCGACCCTGGGCGAGCCGTGACGTACCGTCCGGGGCGTGGATGTCGTCGGCTTGACGGTGGACGTGCCGGTGTCGGATCTGGCGACCTCCGTCGCCTTCTACTCCCACGTGCTCGGACGCGATCCAGATCTGCGTCCAGCGGCGGCGATGGTCGAGTGGGTCATGCATCGCGATCCCGAGCTGGCGATCCGACTCGTCGTCGCCGACGACCGCGCCGCACGACTTCGGGTGGGGATCGGAGTCGCGGACATCGAGTCCGAGCGCCAGCGGCTGGCTCCGTCGGCTGAGGTGGCGACGAAGCCGGGGATCATCTCGACGCTCGCGCTCGAGGACCCCGACGGCCACCAGGTCGTGCTGTGGCAGGACCTCATGCGTCGTCCAACGCCTCCGTCGGACTGAGACGCGTTCTTCGCTCGGACTCGGAGGAGCCGGCTGCCCCAGATCCGCCGCAGCCCGACAGCACCGTCGGAAGTGCATCGCCGGGAACGATGATGCGGCATGGAAGCTCACCGGCCCGTCCACATCGCCAATGCCGATGAGGAGATGACGTTCCACGAGTTCGTGAGCGCAGGCGGCCGTGGCCGCCGAGGAAGCCGACCACGACGCTGACCTTGGCCACACCGCCAACGCATGGGTCATCGGGCATCTCAGGTGTCGGTTGCGGTGTGGCCCCCGTCGTGACCGAGCTCGAAGTTGGTGACGTCGGGATCGCCTCCGAGTGCGAGGAAGACGGCGAACAACGCGAGCCAGACGAGGAGCAGCACCGCGGAGATCGTGCTGACCATGACGAGCGGAGCCGGTCGGACGAGCCCGATCACCACGATCACCGCGGCGGCCGCGGCGAAGGACGGGCCGATGCAGCGGGCCATGCCGTCGGGGAACTCGTCGGACGGCAGCGCACTGCACGCCAGGGTGATGCTGCCGAGCACGATCACGACCGAACCGACGAGCAGCCAGCCGGTGGCGGCGGGCGTGCGGCTCTCGCCGGCATGGTCGAGCAGGCTCACCATCGCCGCGCCGCCGGCTGCGATGCCCATCGTCAGCGGGAGGTGGGAGTAGAGCCAGCCGGCCAGGCGGCGCCCTCGCTGGCCGGGAACTCGGCGGCCCAGCATGTCGAAGTAGTTCCACCACATGCCCATCCCGATGGTCAGGCCGATCATCCCGGTCGTGATCGTCCACAGGTCACGGTCCTCGGCATCGCTGATGCCGCCCACGACCCCGACGACGACCTCGCCGAGCACGATGATCGTGAACAAGCCCATCCGCTCGACGAGCGACCGCGTCACGCCCTCGCCGAAGCCCTCGGTGTGATCAGCGATCACCAGAGCGAGACCGCCGATGACCCATCCCGCCACCACCACGGCCCACAGCCAGACACGAAGGGTGTCGCCGGCAACGGTGCTGACCACCATCACGACGATGGAGGCGATCATCCCGAGGATCCAGCGAGTGGACGTCGGTCGGTAACGGGCGTCGACGTCGACGCGCCGCACCCGGTACCACTGCCACGTCAACAGCGCGAACAGCGCGGCTGTAGGTGATCGCGAACTCCTGTCCGTCGCTGCCGGTCGCCTCGCCGGCGAACACCGCAAGGAGGGCGAGGAGGCCCATCTGCATGAAGATGTAGTTCCGGCTGCGGCCGTCCTCGCGGCCATGGAGCTCGTGCCACAGGGTGCCGTTGAGCCACGCCAACCAGATCAGGCCGAACACCACCGCGAACTCGGCGACGCTGCGAGCGTCGACGTGCACGGCCAGGTGGTGCGTGGTGCGACCGATGAGCACGACGTACACGAGGTCGTAGAACAGCTCGAGGAAGCTGACCTCCCGCCCGTACCAGACCTCACCGTGCCGGCGCGGCGGCGTGCGGAACCACACTGACAACCCGACGCGAACACGGTGTCGGGCCGCCACGCGTCGTCCACCCGGCGCCTCGCCGTTCGACGCACCCGATGACGACGACCCCTCGATCTCAGGCGCGGCCACGACGCCATTGTGGACGCACCGGGCATCGCCGTGCTCGAAGCCCGAGTGCCATCGTCACCGTCCCGACGGGCAGTCGAGCCGATAGACCGTCCTCGTGCCCACGCTCGATGCCTCCGCCGTGCCCGACCTCGATGGAGGTCCCCACGACCTCGAGTTCTTCCTCGATCCCGGGTGCCCGTTCGCCTGGCTGACGTCGGTGTGGATCCGCCGCGTCGCCACGCTGCGCGACGTCGGCGTCGGCTGGCGGTTCATCTCGCTGCGCCACATCAACGCCGGCAAGGACCATCCCCCTGCCATGCTCGACGCGCAGACCCGCAGCCACCGCTACCTGCGCGTGCGCGCGCCGCGCGCGACCGCCTCGGCAACGAGGCCGTCGGCGAGCTGTACCGGGTGTGGGGGGAGCGCCTCTGGTACGAGCCGTCGGCCGGCGACGGCGCCAGCCGGTTCACCGACGCCATGCAGCGCGTCGACACCGCCTCGATCCTCGACGAGCTGGGCTTCCCGGCCGACCTCGCCGCGGCGGCCGACGACGAGGCCTGGGACGCCGTCCTCGCCGCCGAGAGCGACGAGGCGTTCCGTCGCACCGGCCCCGATGTCGGCACGCCGATCATCACCTACGGCGCGGGCGGCGCATCCCTGTTCGGCCCGGTCATCAGCTCGGTGCCCGAGGACGACGAGACCGTGCTCGCCCTGTACGACGCCCTCCGCACCGTCAGTGCGTATCCGGGCTTCTCGGAGCTCAAGCGCACGGCGCGGCCACCGCTCGACCTGCCGCTGTTCGGCTGACCGCGCTCGGCGGACCGGCAGCGACCGGCCCGCCACCGTGTCAGGCGTGTCAGGCGATCGTCACCTCACGCAGCGCGCCCGTCGCCACGTCGTAGACGAAGCCGCGGACATCGTCCTTGCGCGGGATGAACGGCGACGCCTTGATCCGGGCGATCGACTGGCGCACGTCCTCGTCGAGATCGGCGAACGCCTCGGCGGCCCACTCCGGCTTGATCCCGACGTCCTCGTGGATGGTGCGCTTGAACTCGTCGTCCGTGAACGTGAGCATCCCGCAGTCGGTGTGGTGCACCAGGACGATCGCCTCCGTGCCCAACAGCCGCTGGGAGATGGCGAGGGAGCGGATCTCGTCATCCGTGACGACGCCACCGGCGTTGCGGATCACGTGGGCGTCGCCCTCGTGGAGGCCGAGTGCGCCGTAGACGTTGAGCCGGGCGTCCATGCACGCCACGATCGCGATCCGCTTGCCCGGTGGCAGCGGGAGATCACCCTTGTCGAAGGCCGCGACGTACGTCGCGTTGTTCGCCAGCAGTTCGTCGGTCACCGTCATCGTTCCGCCTCTCGAAGTCCGAATTTCCGATAACTCTAGTCAGAATTACCCACACCGACGCGGAGCAAGAACCGCACCGGCCGATCGACGAGCCGGGTCACGTGCCCGACACGTCGATCGATGCCGTTCGAGATCAGGATGCGGCGAGCCCGACCGCGGTCGCTGGCAGCCCGGTGAGGAAGCCACGGTTGGTCAGCTGGCCGTCGCGGCCAACCTCGAAGATGCCGATCGAGTCGTCACCGCCGTTGAGCTGGTAGACGAAGCGGCCGTCGTCGGACGCATCGATGTCGATCGGAGTGCGACCGGCGGTGGCGCTGTGGCCGTCGGGTGTGAGGATGTCGACGCGGCCCCGCCCGTCGACCGCGAACCCGGTCAACGAAGCACTCCCGGTGTTGGCGGTGTAGGCGTAGCGGCCGACGGCGACGAGCCAGCACGCCGAGGTCTGGAACGTGGCGTCGGGCCCGTCGACGGCAACGACGCCGCCATCGCGTCGGACGGCGTAGCTGGAGACCGAGCTGGCGCCGTCACCACCGCCATTGGCGTTCGACACGAGGAGCGCGCCGTTGCGCCCGAACGCGAAGCCGAACGGCGTCACGCCGGTCGACGCGTTGACCACCACCGGCTCCGCCACATCACGACGAACACGGAAGGTGTCGATGCTGTTGGTGTTCTTCTCGGTGACGACGAGCTGGCGGCCGTCGGGTGTGAACGACACCTGGGCACCACCGGCGCCCTCCTGCGACAGCGGTTGCGTCGAGCCCGGCACCGGCTCCAACCCCGAGCGCCCGATGCGGAACCCCGACACGTTGTTGCCGGCGCCACCGTTGAGGACGTAGACGTCGCGGCCGTTGATCGTGGCCGAGATCGGCATGTCACCACCGCTCGACTCGGTGTCGACCAGCCGGAGTCGATCGCCGATGGCGAGGAACAGCGAGACCTCGTCCGAACCCGGGTCGACCGCGACCACGACCTGGCCGCCGCCGGAGACGGCGACCGAGCCCTGCGAACCGAGTCCCGACCCGGTGCCGACGCCGCCGGTCGGGATCGACCCGGCGGCCGTGAGCCCTCCGTTGCGGTCGCGATCGAAGACGAGCAGTGCGTTGCCGGTCGGGTCGTTGGAGATCGCGTACACCTGGCCGTCGGTGTGGCGGATGCCTCGATCGGCGTTGCCGGCGGCGTCCGCCGTCGCCGACGGCGCCGAGTGCGGCGAGAGCGCCGACGCCGAGGCCGATGCTGCGGCGAAGTCGACGACGAGATGGGGTGGATGTCATGGCGGGTTCCTCCGGACACCACCCGACGGTCGTCGAGCGGCGAGGTCAACGTGCGCCTCCACCGTCGAACGACGGAAGACCTCCGAGCCATCGTTTCGCCGAACGTGTCCATCCCGTTCCGCAGCGCTGTCGGCGGCGCCGAATCGTGATGATCGCCGGCCGGTCGGGTCCCCGGTTCGCCGACGCCGTCCAGCAGTCCTCGGTCAGGCGGCGACGGCGACGGAACGCCCATCGACGGCGCCGGCGATCAAACCGAGCCCCGACTGTCCAGGAAGGTCATCGATCCGGCGATCGATGCGCTCGACGAACGGGACCCCAGCGGCGGCCACGTCACCGACATCGACCTCCGCAGCAGCTCCTCGCTCGACGGACCTCGCGGTCGTGTGACCGGTTCGGAGCCGACGCGTTCAGGACCCCGATCAGGTCGGCGCGGGCCATCCCGGCGTTGGTCCCTCCTCGAGGCCTGATCCGTCGGCGATGGCCAGTCGCTCCATCAGGATCCATGCCGAGCCCTCCGAGCGCGGCAGGACACAGCCAACGCGGCCAACCGTCCAACGCCGCTGCGTTGAGCACGTCCTGGAGCTCGTCGGCAGTGGCGTTGCCATCGACGACCAGGTACTCAGCCACCGGTTCGCTCGGCGCCCACGACTGCTCCAACGGTTCCTGCGCTCCGGAGTCGGACCCGGAGCGGAGACCCAGGTAGTCCATCGACTTCGACCAAACGTCTCGCAGCGGCATCGCGGTGATCGTACGGTCGTCATCGCCGTCGCCGCTGGCCGTCGGCGGACCCATCGACCGGGCCCTGATCGGCGACGAGCGCGAGGTGCGAGGGCGCGCTGCAAAGAGCTCGCAAAGCGGCCGCCGCCACGATGCGTCCCTCACCCGACCGTACGACCGTTCCGCGCCCCCGCCGATCGATGACACCCGGCTGGCGAGCGCGACCACCACTCCCCCAAGGCACGTGACCGACCCCTCCCATGCTCGCCGTTCCATGTCGGAACACCCGTGATCAGCGCGCCTCGCGAGCCATCTCAACACCCGGACACGATCAACAGAGCGATGAACAACATCTGGCACCACCTCGACCAGCACGGCCACGTCGCTGTGCCGCTACCGGCGCTCGCCGGCGAACGGGCTGGCGAACTGCTGGCGGCGGTGGCGCAGCTCATGCGGCGACCGACCCATGTCTCGGCACTCGCCGAGATCTCCGAGGCATGGGCGCCGTCGGCGACGCAGCGACACGCCGTGACGTGGGGCCGCGCGCACACCGAACCTTCACGAGGCGGCGTGTCCCACCTCCAGACGGTGGCGAGCTTCGACCGCTACGTCCAGGCCGACCCGACGTCGCCGGAGCTGCTGCGCGCCGTGGTCAGACGACTCACGATGTTCGGCGACGCAGCCGACCGCCTCCTCGACAGGTTGGCAGTGCCCACCCGCTGCACGGTGCGCGCCAACGTGTACGAACCCGACAGCGCCGTGCCCGATCACGTCGACACCTGCGCGGTCACGGTCTTGTTCACCGACCAACCGGCACAGCTCCTGCTGACCCGCGCCGACCGAGCGGAGCCGCGGCACGCCGTCGCCGCACACGGGTGGCACGCCATCGTCATGCCCGGCGCCCGAGCCGGCCGTGTGCGGCCCGGACTCGCCCCGTCCCAGTACGCCGTCGCGCCGACCGCCACACGTTGGCGATCGATCAGCGTGTTCGCCGGGTAGGCCGGTGCGCGAGACCGACGGCGACCGGCAGCCCGACCCGAACCACGCGACTCGCTGACCGCCCCACCCGTCGGGACTCGACGGTCGTGGTTGCCCAGCCGGCTGTGAACGGGGAGCATGCGTGTGTGAGCGACGAGTCCCGACAGGTGAGGGTCGTCCTCATGGGCGGGTTCAGCGTGAGCTTCGAAGGTGTCCTGTCGACGCCGCCGTGGCGGCTGCGCAAGGCGAAGACCATCGTCAAGCTCCTCGCGCTCGCGCCCGGTCATCGAGCGCATCGTGACGTCCTCGTCGAGCAACTCTGGCCCGACACGGACCCGGCGGTCGGCACGAACAACCTCCACCAGGTGCTCCATGCTGCGCGTCGGGTCGTCGGCGCCGACAACCTCGTCCTGCGGGACGACGTCGTCGTCCTCGGTGGTGACGGGCGGCTGGCGATCGACATCGACGACTTCGACGCCGCAGCCAGCCAGGCGCTGTCGACCGGTGACGTCACAGACCTCCGCCGCGCACTCGACCTGTGGTCGGGCGAGCTCCTCCCCGAGGACCTCTACGACGACTGGGTCGGCGCCACACCGCGACCGGCTCAGCGCGATGCGAACCCGGCTCGTCGTCGACCTCGCTCGAGTCCTGATCGCTGGCGGGCAACCCGACTCCGCACTCGCCCACCTCGAACCCCTCGTGGCGGAGCGCCCGCTCGACGAGGACGCGCACCGGGCGCTGCTGGTCGCCTTGGCCGCGACCGGGAGACGCAGCGATGCGGCAGCTGCCTTCGAGCGTCTGCGCGACGAGCTCGCTGACTCCCTCGGTGTCGCGCCTGCTCCCGAGACCACTGCAGTCTTCCGCCGACTCTTCGTCGGCGGCGCCCCCGATCCGGGGACGCGCCCGCACAACCTGCCCACCCTGTCGACGAGCTTCGTCGGACGTCATCGGGAGCTGGGTGAGCTCGGCCGGTTGCTCCAACGGACGCGGCTGCTCACGCTCACCGGCCCCGGCGGAGCTGGCAAGACCCGCTTGGCCGTCGAGCTCGGGCACGGCCAGCTGGCGAGCACCCGCTGGGCCGACGGGGTCTGGCTCGTCGAACTGGCGGGCGTGACGCACGGCGATGACGTCCCCTCGGCGGTGGGCGGGGCCCTCGAGCTGCCACTCGAGGGCAACCGGCCGTGGATCCCCGCACTCGTCGATCAGCTCTCGACCCGCACGACCCTGATCGTCCTCGACAACTGCGAGCACGTCCTCGACGCCGTCGTCCCGTTGGCCACGGAGCTGCTCGCGCGATGCCCCGATCTGGTCATCGTGGCCACCAGCCGCGAGCCGCTCGGCCACCCCGGCGAGATCGCCTTCCGCGTCCCGTCGCTCGAGCTTCCAAGCGACGACGACGAGCTCGACGAGCTGGCTCGACTCGAATCGGTCCAGCTGTTCGTCGAGCGGGCCCAACACGCATCCCCGACCTTCGTGCTCGATGCCAGCACCGCCCCGCAGGTCGCCGAGATCTGCCGTCGCCTCGACGGCATCCCCCTCGCCCTCGAGCTGGCCGCCGTGCGCGTCACCCACCTCTCCGTCGCTCAGCTCTCCGCCCGCCTCGGCGATGCCCTCGCGATCCTGTCTCGTCACGGACGCGGCCATCCGGACCGTCAGCAGACCCTGGCCGCCACCCTCGACTGGAGCCACGACCTCCTGCTCGACGACGAGCGCATCGCGTTCCGTCGCCTGGCCGTGTTCGCCGGCGGCTTCGACCTGGACGCCGCCGCGACCGTCACGACGATCGACGATGTCGTCGACGTGCTGAGCCGCCTCGTCGACAAGTCCCTCGTCGCCGCCGAGACGGCGGGCGAGACGGCCCGCTTCCGGATGCTCGAGGTGATCCGCCAGTACGCCGAGGCCCGACTCCGTGATGCTGAGGAGGTCCCGGCGTGCGTCGAACGCCATCGGGCCTGGTACGCACGGGAGGCGGCCCGTCACGACCCCGATCGGGGAGTGCCCGTCGTGCTCGAACCACCGCCCTGGTTCGACGCCGAGATGGACAACCTCCGTGCCGCATTCGCCTCCGCCTGCGACGAAGATCCCTGCCTGGCGTTGCAGCTCGCCGCCAGCACCTGGCGATCCCAACTGTCGCGGGGACAGCTCGCCGAGGCCCTGGGGTGGCTCACCGACGCACTCGAACGTTGCCCAGAGGTCTCCGAACGGCGGACGCGCGCGCTGTTCGCCAAAGGGGTGCTGCACCTCCGACGCGCCGACCTCGAACCGGTCACCGGGGTGGCCCACGCGATCACTGCCGCCTCGCACGGACTCGGCGACGAAGCGATGGCCCTCGCCGTCGATCTCGAGTCGATCTTCGTCCTGATGGCCCACGACTGGACGCGCGCCACACAACAGTCGACGGCGGCACTCGCGCGTGCTGGGTCACCACCACAGATCGACGTCTGCGCCCGTCACTTCGGCGCTGTGCTCGCGCTGGCGCTCGGCGACGTGGACGAAGCGCGAACCTTGTTGGGCGAGGCGAACGCCGCATTGGACCGCGTGCCCGACTCGTCGACGCCGTTCTTCACCACGTTGAGCGTGTCGTGGGTCGTCGACGACCGTCGGGCCGTCCCGGTCCCCGTCGCCGAGGACACCATGCTGCTGGGACGCCGCGTCGGCGCGGCCCAGGCTCGCGGGCACCTCGCCGTCGCCGGCGCCCTCGCCGAGCGCCTCGCGGGGCGGTCGGACATCGCGCTCACGATGCTCGACGACGCCATCGCCCGCTTCACCGCGGTGGGTGACACGTTCGGCATCGGTTACACGCTCGGCCAGCGCGGACACACCATGCGGTGGGCCGGCGACCTGGCGGCGGCGCACGCCAGCTTCGATGCCGCCGAGCAGGCCCATCGATCACTGCGCGACCTGCGTTCCATCTCCATGGCGATCGCCGGGCGTTCCTACGTCGCCGCGCTGCGCGGGGACGCGACCCAGCGCCCGCCAGCAGGTCCACGCAGCGCTGTCGATGATGGAACGCACGGGCGACATCGCCGGCGTCGCCCACACCCTCAACATCCAGGGCCTCATCGAGCTGGAGCTCGGCGCCGTCGACGCCGCCCTCGCACCCCTGGAGCGAGCCCTGCTGCTCGCCGATCGCGGGGTCACGCCGATCTACGCCATCGCCTGGGAGCACCTGCTCGTGGCCCACCTCCACCACGCCGTCGGCAACGCCGACGCGTCGGCGCAGGCCGTCGCCGAGGCCGCCACGCGGTTCGATGCCCTCGGTGATCAGCGCGGTCAACGGGCCGTGCAAAGGGCACGCAAAGCGGGGACCGTCACCATGCCGTCCTGACCCCCGACATCGGAAGAGGACGACATGACACAGCTGCTCGGCGACGCGACCCTCAACGAGCTCGAGCGAGCCCTCCAGGGCTCGCTCGTGCGACCCGGCGACGACGAGTACGAGCACGCCCGCCGCATCTGGAACGCCGCCATCGACAAGCACCCGGCGATGATCGTCCGGCCCGCGGACACCGACGACGTCGTGCGCACCGTCCGCTTCGCCGCGAGCGTGGGCCTGCCGATCGCCGTCAGGGGCGGCGCCCACAGCGTCGCCGGGTTCTCGACCTGCGATGACGGCATCGTCATCGACCTGTCGGCGATGAGCAGCGTGGCGGTCGACGCCACGACGCGCCGGGCCGTGGCCGGCGGCGGGACGACGTGGGCCGGATTCGACGCCGCCACCCAGACCCACGGCCTGGCCACCACCGGAGGCCTGGTGTCGTCCACCGGACTCGGCGGCTTCACGCTGGGCGGTGGCATCGGCCACCTCGTGCGGGCCCACGGCCTCGCCTGCGACAACCTCCTGGCTGCCGACGTGGTGACGGCCGACGGCTCGGTCGTGCGAGCCAGCGCCGACGACAACACCGAGCTCTACTGGGCCCTGCGCGGCGGCGGTGGCAACTTCGGGGTCGTCACGTCGCTGGAGATGGCGCTCCACCCGGTCGGCCCCACCGTCCTCGGCGGGGTCGTGTTCTACGCCGGCGACGACGCCGCAGCGGTCGTCGCCGGATGGCGCGACCTCGTGAGCAGCGCCCCGGACGAGCTCAGCTCACTGGTCAACCTCACCACCGCGCCGCCGGCGCCGTTCCTCCCCGTCGAGTGGCACTTCCGGAAGGTCGCCGCCATCGCCGTCTGCTGGGCCGGCGACCCGGCGGCCGGGGTCGACGTGATCGCGCCGATCCGCACGCTCGGCACGGTGGTGGCCGACGTGATCGGGCCACTGCCCTATGTCGACCTGCAACAGCTGCTCGACGGCCTCTGGACAGCAGGGTCCGCGAACTACTTCACATCGACGTTCATCGACAGCCTCCCCGACGACGCCGTCGCCACGTTCACGGACTTCCACCGCCGGTCCGCCGACCTGCCCGTGCAGGCCGAGCTCCACCTGCACCACCTCGGCGGTGCCATGGGTCGCGTCCCGTCGGACGCCACACCGTTCACCGACCGCACATCGCCCTACATCGTCAACTGCATCGCGCGAACCCCGAACGCCGAGGACCTGGCGCCGCATCGCGAGTGGGCCCAGGCGGCACGGGGAGCCATGGCCCGCTACGGCGCCGGCCGCTCCTATGTGAACTTCACCGGAGATGTGAACGACGACGAGGTCCGCGCCGCCTACCCCCCCGACACGTACCGCCGCCTCCAGCAGGTCAAGGACCGCTACGACCCTTCCAACCTGTTCCGCTTCAACCAGAACGTCACGCCGTCGGCGACCAGCTGACAAGCCGTCGACGACGAAAGGAATCCTCATGGAACAGCTCCAGATCAGCGCGACCTTCCCGCGCATCTCGCCCGCTGCCACCGATCAGTTCGCGCAGCTCGCCGCCGACGCATTGGTGACCATCCGCAGCGAACCCGACACCCTCCAACACGACTGGTTCGTCAGCGACGACGGCACCCGCTGCGTCGTCCGCGAGACCTACACCAGCTCTGATGCCTTCCTCGCCCACCTCACCAACGCCGGCCCACTCCTCGGGCAGCTCATCGAGCTCGGCGGCGGCCTCGAGCTGGAGGTGTTCGGCGAGCCATCCGCACCGTTGCGCGAAGCGATCGCCGCGTTCGAACCCCGCATCTACCGCTACAGCCAAGGCCGGGCCGACAAGTGAGATGGCGCCACACACTGGTGCCGCTCATCGCCGCCACCGCACTGCTCGCCGCCTGCGCCGACGACGACGACGCCTCATCGGCGACCACCACACCGGTGACCACACCACCCGCCACCACCACACCCGACCACGGACACGACCATCAGATCGACGTCGCCGACCGCGCCGCCGCGATGCTCGCCACGGCCGGCTACCAGGACGTCGCAACGGCGGAAGCGGCCGGCTACGCCAGCTCGCTCCACACCCTCGGTTGCTTCACCGACCCCGAGCGCGGCGGCATGGGCCTGCACTACATCAACCAAGACCTGATGGACGACCGGGTGGACGCCACCAAGCCCGAGGCGCTCGTCTACGAGCTCGACGCCGACGGCGACATCACCGGGCTGGTCGCCCACGAGTACATCGTGCCGGTCGACGCCTGGAAGCAGGCCGCCCCGCCGCAGCTCTTCGGCATGGACTTCCACCTGCACCCGACCCTGCCCCTGTGGGTGCTCCACACCTGGCTCTGGAAGGACAACCCGACCGGCGTCTTCCAGGACTGGAACCCGTCCGTGCGGCAATGCCCTCCCGGCGTCCCCATCTTCGGCACCGACCTGCCATAGCGGCGACACCGGAACGACGACCCGGCTCCATCCCACCGCCGGCCGCGGTCGTCACGTGAACGCCGGCCGGAGACCGCCACCAACGACGCTGGCGGTCTCCGGTCAGGCCGGGCCCGTTCGATCCGCATCGCTGTGGTCGCGGTCACCTCGGCGAACCGAGCGGACGTTGGGGGATGGCCCCCCCGCCAGGGGCGATGGGGCGGTCATCGCACCTGGTCACAGGGGTAGGGCGGGTGGGGATCGAACCCACGACCCAGGGATTATGAGTCCCATGCTCTGACCACTGAGCTACCGCCCTGCGCTCCTTGGACTTTGTGTGGCTCCGGGGGTGGGGCTCGAACCCACGACCTAGTGATTAACAGTCACTCGCTACTGCCAGCTGAGCTACCCCGGAAGGCAGGTGGGACAATACCGGTCCAACCTGGGAGCGACACCGCAGTTGCACGTCGCCAGGATCGACCCCAGCGGCTGGCCGTCACTCCGCTTCGAGGAACTCGCGCAGGCGCTGGCTGCGCTGCGGGTGGCGCAGCTTGGCGAGCGTCTTGGCCTCGATCTGGCGTATCCGCTCGCGTGTGACGCCGAACTCCTTGCCGACCTCCTCGAGCGTCTTCGCCTGCCCGCCGTCGAGGCCGAAGCGCAACCGCACGATCTCCTGCTCGCGCTCCGAGAGCTCGCCCAGCACGGCACCGACCGCCTGGGTCAGCATCACGCGGGTGGCCGCATCAGCGGGGCCGTCGGTCGAGGAGTCCTCGATGAAGTCGCCGAGGTTGGACTCGTCCTCCTCGCCGATCGGCGAGTCCAGCGAGAGCGGGTCGAGCGAGATGCGCAGCAGCTCGCGGACGCGATCCGGCTCGAGCTGCACGCGCAGGGCCAGCTCGTCGATCGTCGGCTCCCGCTCCAGCTCCTGGTGCAGCTGGCGCTTGGCCCGGATCACCCGGTTCATGTGCTCGACCATGTGCACCGGGATGCGGATCGTGCGGGCCTGATCGGCGATCGAGCGGGTGATCGCCTGGCGGATCCACCACGTGGCGTACGTCGAGAACTTGAAGCCCTTCGAGTGGTCGAACTTGTCGACCGCGCGCATCAACCCGAGGTTGCCCTCCTGGATCAGGTCCAGCAGCTGCATGCCGCGGCCCGAGTAGCGCTTGGCGATGCTCACGACGAGGCGCAGGTTGGCCTGCGTCAGCTCGCTCTTGGCCCGCTCACCGCGCTGCACCGCCCGCATCAGTCGCCGCGTCTCGGCGTCGTCGAGCATCCCCGGGTGCTGGGCGGCCTCGTCGATGCGCTCGGCGGCCCAGTGGCCCTCCTCGATCAGCTGGGCCAGCCGCCGTTCGTCGTCGCCGGTGAGGAGGTCGACCTGGCCGATCTCGCGCAGGTACATGCGCACACCGTCCGACGTCGTCCCGTCGCCTCGGGGCGCCGCCCGCTTGACGCGCCGACGGCGCCGCCGGCTGAGCAGGTGCTCGTCGGCCTCGTCGTCGCGCTGGGCCATCCGCTGACCGGGGTTCGGCCGCTCGTCGATCTCGTCGACCTCGTCGACGTCGTCGCCATCGACCGTCTCGTCGAGCGAGATGCCGGCCTCGGTGAGCGAGTAGGCGACGGTCTCGAGGACGTCACCCGTGAGCTCGACGTGGCGCAGCACGTGGGTCACCTGCTCGGCGTGGACGCTGCCTTGCTGGCGCCCGCGCTCGAGCAGCGACTCCCACTCGGCGGCATCGACACCGTCCATCGTCGACGGCTCCACGGCAACGCTGCGCGACCCCTCCTGAGGGGTTGTCGAGGGGGCTCCGTTGTGCTGCTCGTCACGGTCCCCGGCGGTCGCGCTGCTCCATCCGACGATGCAGCCAACCTAGCAACCACTCCGCGGCCGCTGCGGCCGGGATGGGGTCGCCCAGCTCCTCGAGGTGCTGCTTGGCCTCGGCGCTGTCGCGCACGACGGCGGGATCGGCGGTGCGCGGCGACAGCCGCAGCTCGCGCCGCACGGCCGCCGCGACGAGGTTGCGAGCCTCGGTCTCGGGGTCGACCTCGACATCGGCGACCGCAGCCCGCTCGAGCACCTCCCGAGCTTCGGGGTCGGCGGCCTCGATGGCGACGTTGCAGGTTGCCGTCCGCGTCGGCGAGGGCGAGGAACGCGCGACGGTGCGTCTCGTCGGCGAACAGCTCCTCGACGAGCCACCCGGCGATCGACTCCCAGTCGTGCACGAGCGTCGCCAGGGCATGGAACTCGGCGTTCTCCAACACGGCCCGGCGGCGGGCCGGCGCGACGACCAGCGTCGGGCGCCGCGTCCGTTGCTCGGCGACTCGGACCAGATCGCTCACCGGCAGGCCGACCTCGCTGGCGACCTCGCCGGCGTACAGCTTGCGGACGTTGACGTCGGGGTGCTCGTTGACGACCTCCATCGCCCGTTCGGCCAGCCGGGCGCGGTCCTCCGGTGTGCGCGCCGGGCGCCCGTTCATGACCCGGCCGAGCCGGAAGGCCAGGAACGGCAGCGGCGTCGGTCACGGCCGCGGCCAGCGCCTCGGGGTCGCGCTGGGCGAGGTCGCCCGGATCGAGCCCGCCGGGCAGGCGGGCCACCGAGACCTGCACCTGGTACTGCTGCTCCCAGTCGTAGAAGCGCTCGGCGGCACCCTGCCCGGCGGCGTCGGCATCGAACGCCAGCACCACCCGGCTGGCGTAGCGCTTCAGCAGCCGGACGTGGTCCTCGGTGAACGCCGTGCCGCACGTCGCCACCGCCCGCTTGATGCCGGCGCGGTGGAACCCGATCACGTCGGTGTACCCCTCGCAGACGACGACCTGGTCCGACGCGGCGATGTCGGCCTTGGCCCAGTTGAGCCCGTAGAGCGTCTTGGACTTCGAGTAGATCGGCGTCTCCGGCGAGTTCTTGTACTTCGCCGGGTCGTCGGAGCCGGGCAGGATGCGGCCACCGATGGCGACGGCCTCTCCGGTGTCGCTGAAGATCGGGAACAGCACCCGGGCCCGCAGGGCGTCCTGCATCCGGTCGCGGCGGTTGCGGAACGCCAGCCCCGTGGACTGCAGCAGATCGCCGCCGATGCCGGCCTGGCGCGACAGCGCGTCCCAGTCGTCGGGCGCCCAGCCGAGCTTGAACTGGCGGGCGATGTCGCCGGCGAGCCCGCGGCGAGCGCAGGTAGTCACGGGCCTCGCGCGCCGCCGGGTCGTTCAGCAGCCGGTCGTGGTACCACTCGACGGCCCGGTCCATCGCCTCGACGAGGCGCTTGCGCTGGGCCCGCTCCTTCGACTGGCCGGTCGAGGTGTAGGTGAGCTGGAACCCGACCCGGGCGGCCAGCATCTCGACGGCGCCGACGAAGTCGACGTGCTCGTGCTCCTGGACGAACGTGAAGACGTCGCCGCCCTTGTCACAGCCGAAGCACTTGTAGCGGCCGGTCTTCTCCGAGACGTTGAACGACGGCGACTTCTCGGCGTGGAACGGGCACAGCCCGACCCAGTTGCGCCCGACCTTGCGCAGCGTGACCACCTGGCCGACCACGTCGACGATGGACACCGTCGAGCGCAGCCGCTCGATGTCCTCGTCGGCGATCGCCATCGGGTTGGTTCTATCCGATCAGTGCATCGCGTCGGCGCGGTCCGGCACGTGATCGCTCGGCGGCGGTTGGTCGCCGTCACCGCGCCGTGCCGGCTCGTCCTGCTCGCCGGGGAACCACAGCGAGCAGGCGATCGCGGTCAACAGCACGACGGCGATCACGACGAGCGAGATCCACGTCTCGATGTGGATCCACTCGCTGATGATCATCTTCACGCCGACGAAGGCGAGGATCACGGCGAGGCCCTGCTGCAGGAAGCGGAAGCGACCGTGCAGGTGGGCCAGCAGGAAGTACATCGAGCGCAGGCCGAGGATGGCGAAGGCGTTCGACGAGAACACGATGAACTGCTCGTGGCTGACCGCGAGCACGGCCGGCACGCTGTCGACGGCGAAGATCAGGTCGGTGAGCTCGACGAGCACGAGCACCGCGAACAGCGGCGTGGCCAGCCGCTTGCCGTTCACCTTCGTGAACAGGTGCGGCCCGTCGACGGTGTCGGTGCTGGGGACGACCCGGTTGACGAGGCGGAGGAAGCGGCTGTTGCCGGGATCGACCTGCTCGTCGTCGCCGGACAGCAGGAGCCGGATGGCGGTGAACAGCAGGAAGGCCCCGAACACGTAGAGCACCCAGTCGAAGCGCTCGATCAGCGCCACGCCGGCGAAGATGAACGTCGCCCGCAGGACCAGGGCCCCGAAGATCCCCCAGAACAGGACGCGGTGCTGGTACTTGCGCGGGGACGGCGAAGTAGCTGAGGATGATCGCCCAGACGAAGACGTTGTCGACGCTGAGGCTCTGCTCGACGAGGTACCCCGACAGGTACTCGGTCGTGGCCGCCCCGCCGAACCACCACCACACGACGAGCGCGAAGCCGAGCCCGATCGACACCCAGACGGCGGTCTCGATCGCTGCTTCGCGGGGCTTGATCTCGTGCGGCTTGCGGTGCAGGACGAGGAGGTCGACCAGCAGCAGCGCGAAGACCATCCCGAGCAGGACCGCCCAGTGCCAGGGCTCGACGTCGAGGTCGACGAAGCTCCCGCTGTCAGCAGCGAAGAGCGACGCGATCACACGTCGTTCCTACCCGCTATCACGTCCGGAGCGACACGGACGCTCCGCCCAGAGCGGCAAGGACCCTCCGCCCGAGCGGCAAGGACCCACTGCGTCGCCCGCTCGGCACCAGACGTCACGTGGCCGGATCTGAACTTTGCAGATGCGGCCGGATTCCGGCCGCATCTGCAAAGAGTTGACCAGGAGCGCCGGTCAGGCCGTCGAGGAGGCGGCGCCGACGATGGCCTGGGCGGCGGCGAGGCGGGCGATCGGCACCCGGAACGGCGAGCAGCTGACGTAGTCGAGGCCGGCGTCGTAGAACAGGGCGATCGACTCGGGGTCGCCGCCGTGCTCGCCGCACACGCCGAGCTTGAGCTTGGGCTTGGTCTGGCGCCCGAGGCGGGCCCCGATGCGGACGAGCTCACCGACGCCGTCGACGTCGATGGTCTCGAACGGGTTGCGCTTCAGCAGCCCCTGCTCCAGGTACGCCGGCATCATCCGGCTCTCGACGTCGTCGCGGGAGAACCCGAACGCCATCTGCGTCAGGTCGTTGGTGCCGAAGCTGAAGAAGTCGGCCTCCTCGGCGATCTCGTCGGCGCGGATCGCGGCGCGCGGCGTCTCGATCATCGTGCCGATCGAGATCTCGGGCTTGTTGCGCACGTTCTTGAGCGCCCGATCGATCTCGTCCTGCACCCACGAGCGGGCCAGGTGCAGCTCCTCCCGGGTGACCGTGAGCGGGATCATGATCTCGACGATCGGGTTCTTGCCCTGCTTGCGGAGGGCCGCCGCGGCCTCGAGCAGCGCCCGCACCTGCATCGCGTACAGGCCCGGCTTGATCACGCCGAGGCGCACGCCGCGGGTGCCGATCATCGGGTTGTGCTCGGACCAGCTCTCGGCGGCCGCCAGCAGCGCCTTCTCCTCGTCGTCGAGGCCGGTGGTGACCTCCTTGATGCGCAGCTCCTCCACCGAGGGCAGGAACTCGTGCAGCGGCGGGTCGAGCAGGCGCACCGTCACCGGCAGGCCGTCCATCGCATCGAGGATCGCCGTGAAGTCGTCCTGCTGGACCTGGCGGAGCTCCTCCAGGGCGTCGATCTCCTCCTGGTCGGTACGAGCCAGGATCATCCGCCGCACGACGGGCAGGCGGTCGGGGGCGAGGAACATGTGCTCGGTGCGGCACAGGCCGATGCCCTCGGCGCCGAGCTCGCGGGCCTTGGTGGCGTCCTCGCCGGTGTCGGCGTTGGCCCGCACACCGAGCGGGCGCTTGCCCTTGGTGCGCACGGCGTCGGCCCAGCCGAGGATGATCTCGAACTCCTTGGGCGGCTCGGCGTTCTCGAGCGCCATCTGGCCGAGCACCACCGTGCCCGTCGAGCCGTCGAGGGAGAGGTAGTCGCCCTCGTTGACCGTGACGCCGTTCGACGTGAACGACCGGCCGTGGATGCGCACCGACTCGGCGCCGACGACGGCCGGCGTCCCCCAGCCGCGGGCGACGACGGCGGCGTGGCTGACGAGCCCGCCGCGGGCGGTCAGGATGCCCTCGGCGACCATCATCCCGTGGACGTCCTCGGGGCTCGTCTCGCTGGTGACGAGGATGACCTTCTCGCCGGCCTTGGCGGCGGCCTCGGCGTCGTCGGCGGTGAAGTAGGCCTTGCCGACGGCCGCGCCCGGCGAGGCCGCCAGGCCCTTGGCGATGACGTCGCCGGTGCCGGCGAACTGCGGGTGCAGCACGGAATCGAGGTGGTCGGCGGTGACCCGGGTCAGCGCCTCCTGCCTGGAGATCTTCCAGCGGGCCTTGCCCTTGCCGGAGCCCTTCGTCATGTCGACGGCCATGCGCAGGGCGGCGGCGCCGGTGCGCTTGCCGACACGGGTCTGGAGCATCCAGAGCTTGCCCTGCTCGATGGTGAACTCGGTGTCGCACATGTCCTCGTAGTGCCGCTCGAGGCGGTCGAAGATGGCGAGCAGCTCGGCGTGGATCACCGGGAAGTGACGCTTCATGGCGTCGAGGTCCTCGGTGTTGCGGATGCCGGCCACGACGTCCTCGCCCTGGGCGTTGACGAGGAAGTCGCCGTACGGCTTGTCCTCGCCGGTCGCCGCGTTGCGGGTGAAGCCGACGCCGGTGCCCGAGTTGTCGTCGCGGTTGCCGAACACCATCGTCTGGACGTTGACGGCGGTGCCGAGGTCGTGGCTGATCCGCTCGCGCACGCGGTAGGCGATGGCGCGGGCGCCGTTCCAGCTGCGGAAGACGGCCTCCACGGCACCGCGCAGCTGCTTCATCGGGTCCTGCGGGAACGCCTTGCCGGTGGCCGCCTTGACGACCGCCTTGTACTCGGTGCACAGCTGCTTGAGGTCAGCGGCCGGGATCTGGGCGTCGTTCGTCACGCCGACGCGGACCTTGGCCTGCTCCAGCGGGTGCTCGAAGAGATCGCCGGCGATGTCCAACACGATGCGGCCGTACATCGAGATGAAGCGCCGGTAGGAGTCGTACGCGAAGCGCTCATCGCCGGTGACCGCGGCCAGGCCCTTCACGCTCTTGTCGTTCAGGCCGAGGTTGAGGACGGTGTCCATCATCCCGGGCATCGAGAACTTGGCCCCCGAGCGCACGCTGACGAGCAGCGGGTCGGAGGGGTCGCCCAGCAGGCGGCCCATCGTCGCCTCGAGCTTCTTGACGTGGGCGGCGATCTCGGCGTCGAGACCGGCCGGCCAACCCGTGTGCATGTACTCGCGACTGGCGTCGGTGGAGATCGTGAAGCCGGGCGGCACGGGCAGCTGGAGCACGCTCGTCATCTCGGCGAGGTTGGCTCCCTTGCCACCGAGGAGGTCCTTGTGCTCCATCGGGGGCCGACGGTGCTTGTGATCGAAGGCGTAGACGAGCTGCGTGTTGCGCTTGGCGGTGGAGGGCGGCACGTCGGACGAGTCTACGGCCCGTACGATCGAGGCTCCATGAAGGTGCTCGGCTTCCCGATCCACGTCCGGCCGGGCTTCCTCTTCTTCATGGTGCTGATCGTCGCCCTCTACCGCAACGAGTTCGGGATCTGGCTGGCCGCTTCGATCGCCGTGTTCACGGTGCTCCACGAGCTCGGCCACGCGGTGGCGGCGCGGCGGGCCGGGGCGACGGCCGAGATCTCCCTCGACTTCCTCGCCGGCTATGCCTCGTACTCGAGCGACGAACCGCTGTCGCGCCGCACGGAGGCCGGGATCGCGCTGGCCGGGCCGCTGACCCACATCACGGCCGGCGTCGTCGTCCTGCTCGCCATGGGCGTCAACCCCCTCATCGCGACGGAGCGTGGCGAGACCCCGGCATCGGCCGCGGTCTGGTGGGCGGGCGTGGCCATCGGCGCCTTCAACCTGATCCCCGTGCTCCCCCTCGACGGCGGCAACGTCGTCACGTCGGCGCTCGACCACTTCGCCCCCGGCAAGGCCCGCCGCTGGATGACGTACGCCAGCGTCGCCATCACCGCCGGCGCAGCGGTCGTGTTCACGTTCTTCCCGACGCTGCGCTCGCTCACCGTCTTCATGGGCCTGCTCATCCTGATGCAGCTGCAGGGCGTGTTCGAGGATCGCGAGGAGCACGCGGTGTCGGTCTTCGACAAGGCCGCCGACGCGCTGCGCGCCGGCGACGACACGGCCAAGGTCGGGCGCATCGTCACGCGTGGCATGCGCAAGCCGACTCAGCAGGCGCTGGTGCCGGCTCCGCTCCCCGACGACGAGCTGCACCGGCTGCTCGCCGCCCTGCCCCGTCCGCTGCCGACGGGTGACCCGTGGAACGAGTACGTCCTCACCAACCTGCTCGTGCACGGCGGCGCCTACCGCGACGCGGCGTCGTACGGCGCCGAGTCCTACGCCCGCGCGCCGCAACCGCTGCTGGCCGCGACGATCGCCCGCGCCGCCGGTGGCGTCGGCGACGAGGCCACGGCGATCGCCTGGCTGCGGGCGGCCGTGCAGGACGGCGGCTCACCGCAGGGTGTGCTGACCGTGATCGACCGCGCCCCGGAGCTCGCCCCCGTGCGGCACCGCCCGGAGGTCGCGGCGATGCGTCAGACGCTGCAGCCGGCCAGCTGAACGAAGTCCTTCGGGCGGCGCAGGGCGAGAGCTCGGGGAGCTCAGAGCTTCTCGCCGGGAAGCTTGCTGGCTTGGTCGACCCAGTCGGAGAACTGCGCCTCGTCGAGGGGTTCGGACTCGTGGATGTCGAGATAGCGCGTGTCACCACTCTTCGCCGCGCCGGGCGGGATCGGATCCAGCAACGCCCCGCGGAAGAACGCCACCTTGACGTACTTCGTGAAGCAGTGGAGGTTGAGGAACCAACCTTCGCCCTCCATGCCGTAGAAGGGCGAGTTCCACTTGACGGCCTTCTGCACGTTCGGAGCGGCGGCAACGATCAGCGCATCGATGCGGCGCCCGATGTCGCGCTTCCAGCCGGGCATCGCCTGGATGTACGCCTGCACTGGTCCGTCGCCGTCTCCCTTGGGGATCTGCGGGTTGCCACCGGAGAGCAGTCGTGGCGAGCTCGGCGCCTTTTTGGCCTGGGGCATCCACGGGATGGTACGCGAGGCGCAGGCGCCCCTCGACCACCTGATCGCCGAGCGACGCGGAGCTCTTCAATCCAGAACGGCGGGGGCGCCGAATACCGAGTGTGATCGTCCGCACCGCCCTTGCCGGACTGGCCATCGTCGTGATGGCGAGCGCATGCGGTGGAGACGACGACAGCTCCGGTGGAGCCGCCGCGACGACGGTTGCACCTGCAACGACGATGGCGATGCCGGCACCCACGACCGCGGGCGCAGCGACAGCCACGACGGTGGCACCAGCGGGTGGTGGTGAGGTGGCACCGATGGCCGTCACCGTCGACATCAAGGACTTCAAGTTCGTCGACGCTGACATCAAGGTCGCGGTGGGCGGCACCGTCACGTGGACCAACAGCGATTCGCAGCAGCACACGGCCACCGCGGCCGGCATGTTCGACACGGGCGCCATCAAGCCGGGCGAGTCCAAGACCGTCACCTTCGACAAGGCGGGGGCCATCCCCTACGCCTGCTCGTTCCACCCGTTCATGACCGGCACCGTCACCGTCGGCTGAGCCCGGCGACCCCGCCCCAGACCTGCGCGCCCCCGTCCTCCCACCTGCTGCCCAGCAAGGAGTCACCACCACCATGCACATCAGCTATCGCGACCTGCATCGCCTCGCCGGCGACGTCGACGAACTGCACCACGACCAGATGAAGACGTTCCAGGAGGAGGCGGCCGACCTCCACCTCGACGCGTCACGAACGGCGCGTCGCACGAGCCTCGCCATCCCCGCGGCGATCGGCGGTGCTGCCCTCGTGGCGTTGCCGTTCATGTCGTCACGCGTGGCCGCCCAGGGCCTCGACGACCAGACGATCGCCGGCTACGCCCAGGGCGTCGAGCTGGCCGCCGTCGAGGCCTACAAGGCCGCCGCCCCGGTGCTGTCCGCCGGCACGTTGCCGGTCGCCCAGCTGTTCATGTCCCACCACCAGCAGCACGCCGACGCGTTCGGCGCCGTCGCCGGTTCGAAGAAGGCGAGCGGCCCGAACCAGAAGCTGCTGGCCGCCGTCGGCCCGACGCTGGCCGGCATCAAGGACGAGTCGGGGGCGTTGAACTTCGCCTTCGTCCTCGAGGGCCAGGCGGCCTACACCTACGCCGCCGCCCTCACCCTGCTGCAGGACCCGGCGTACGCCGCGGCGACGTCGACGATCCTGCCGATCGAGGCCCAGCACCAGGTCGTCCTCGGCCTCGCCCTCGGCAAGTCGGTGAGCGACGTGTTCCCGACCGGCGCCTTCGAGTCCACCAAGCTCGGCGACGGCACTGATCCGCTCGCCGGTCTCGACCCCGCCGTGTTCGCAGGCTGACCAGGAGCAGAACGATGAACCACCACGACCTGCCCAACGACGAGATCCGGCGCGAGCTGCGCGCCATCGACCGAGCCAACGCCGAGGCGATGCCGAAGTGGCGCGAGGTGCTGACCCGCGTCATGGGCGGCGAGGACCGCCTCACCGCCGACGACAAGGCCGCCATCCTCGGCGTCCCGTCGCCCAGCCGCCGCCAGCTGTTCAAGTTCGGCGGGGCCGCCATCATCGGTGCCGCCGTGCTCGCCGCGTGCGGTGACGACAACGACGACTCCAAGGCCACCACGACCGCCGCTGGCGGTGCGGCCACCACGGCCGGCGGCGACCACCTGGCCCCGGCGTACCACGATGGCGCCGCGAGCCGACGATGGCGCCGGCGACGACGATGGCGCCCGAGACCACCGCCGCCGCAGGCGGAGGCGCGCAGGACCTCGTGCTCGCCCGCACCGCGGCATCGCTCGAGAAGCTGGCCGTCGACACCTACGCCGCGGCGGCCGCGCTGCTCACCACGGCGGCCATCAAGGACGCGGCGACGATGTTCGCCGGGCACCACCAGATGCACCTCGACGCCCTCAACGGCGTGATCACCGGCGCCGGCGGCAAGGCCATCACCACGATGAACCAGGCCGTGTACGACGCCCTCGTGAAGCCGGCCGTTGACGCCGCCAAGACCGAGGCCGACGCCGTCAACCTCGCGCTCAAGCTCGAGGAGGCGGCGGCCCAGACCTACGTCTTCGCCGGCGGCGCGCTGTCGACCCCGGCCCTGCGCTCCACGATCATGACGATCGGTGGTGTCGAGGCCCGCCACGCCGCGGTGCTGCGGATGGCCGCCCTCGGCCAGTCGCCGCTCGAGGTGTTCCCGAACCAGCGGGCCTTCTTCCCCGGCGACAACCCGTTGGCCGGCATCCCCGGCGCATTGATCACGAGCTGACGATGGACCGGAGTCTGGTGGCTGCCAGGCCCGTCATCCGGGTGCTCGCCGTCGTGATGGCGGCGAGCACCCTGGTGGGCGGCTACGCCCACCTGAAGCTGTACAACGACGGCTACAAGGACATCCCGGTCGGCAACATCGGCCGCCAGTTCCTGCTCAACGCGATCGGCGCGGCGGCGATCGCCATCGGGCTCGTGCTCACCCTCGTGGTGCCGGTGCTGCCGGCGTGGCTCGGCCGGCTGGCCGCCGCCGGCGGCGTCGTGTGGGGAGGGATCTCGCTGATCGCCTTCTTCGTCGCCCGCACGAGCAGTGGCTGGTTCGGGTTCACCGATCAGCCCGGGCTCAACCCGTCGCCGGAAGCCTCGCTGGCCGTGTTCGGCGAGGCGACGACGATCGCCCTCGGGCTCGCCGTGCTCGTGCTCGGCGCGATCAGTGGCTCGGGGTCCGGCCGACCTCGACGCCGCGCTTGACGTAGCCGAGCCCGAGACCACCGGCGACGGAGGTCAGCACCCCCACAGGTGCGCCGTCCTGGACGATCGGGTCGCCGGCCTGCGCCCCGTCGTCGACGTCGACGATGCGCAGCGAGCGTGGGGCGCTGGCACCGCGTGAGTCCATCCGCTCGACCAACTCCTGACCCGGGTAGCAGCCCTTGCGGAAGTCGACGGCGACGGGCACGACGCCGGTCTCACCGGGGATCGTGTCGCCGGGCGCGATCTCGACGCCCATCGCCGGCCAGCCGTCGCCGACGCGGGCCGCCTCGAGCTCGGCGGAGGTCCCCTCGCGCACGCCGTCCGGCGGCTGCGGGTCGGGCCCGATGACATCGTCGCCGCCGAGCACGCACAGCACCCGCCACGGCAGCGGCTCGACGTCGACCTTGACGCGGATCTTGAACCGGTTCAACCGGGCGACGAGCTCGTCCCCGTAGCCGGCATCGATGTCGAACACGAAGGTGTCGTCGGCGACGCGCTCGACGCGCGCCAGAACGTCGACCTTGCCCGTCGGTTGCAGCAGGAACGTCCAACGGCGGTCGCCGATCGTCATCGGCAACAGGTCCTGGGAGACCTGGCCCTGGAGGTAGGTGAGGGCATCGGCCCCGCTGACCCTGACGACCTCGCGGTCGGTGGCGACCCAGAAGCGGTCCATCAGAAGAGCCACGCCAGCAGGAAGAAGAAGCCGAGGATGCCGAACACGACGACGCCGAGGAGCGCCAGCAGCAACAGCATGGGGAACGTCGTCACCGCCCGCAGCGCGCCGGGGAGCTCGCGCAGGCCGGCGGCGTTGACGCTCACCGAGTGCAGGCGGTTGAACTGGCGGGTGTCGTACACGACGGGGCGCAGGTCGCTGGTCCCGTCGTCGCGCTCGTCGTGGGCGACGGTCTCGATCACCACCCGCTGCGCCTCGGGTTCGTTCGTGATCAGCGTGCGCACCTCGCCCACGAGCTGCGTGACGTGGCGGCGCACCCGGGCCAGTCGCCGGCGAGCGAGCAGTGGGGCGCCGACGGCGGCGATCAGCATCGCCGCCCCGATGACGGTCCACGCCGAGTGGGCGCTGCCGTCGAGGCCGGCGAGCCCGGTGAGGTAGGAGAGCCCGCCGATCACGAGCGTCACGACAGCGACCCCGGTGGCCAGCGCCATCCCCTTGCGGGCGAGCTCGCCGACGAGGGTCGTCGTCTGGCGAGCGAGCGCATCGACGTCAGGCATGGTTCGAGTCTGCCAGCGCTGGCTGCATCCGAGGGCCCGCTACGCGTCCCCACGCACCGGACCCCCGGACGAGATCAGGCCGGCTCGAGCTCCCGGCTGGGGAGGTCGAGGACATCCTCGTCGGCCTCCATGGCCGGGCGCGGGCCGCGGAACACGAGGAACAGGAAGGCCCCGGCGGCGAGCACGACGCCGAACCACATCGAGAGGCGCCAGCCGTCGACCAGCGCATCACGAGCGGCGTCGAGCACCCGGGGGGCGTCGGTGCCGAGGTCGCCGGCAGCGCCGAACGCCGAACCGATGCCCTCCTGGACGCGCTCGGCGAGACCCGGCGACAGGTTGGTGGTGGCGTCGCTGACGCTCGAGCGGTAGCCGGCGCTGACCAGCGATCCGAGCAGGGCGATGCCGACGGCGCCGCCCAGCTCCCGCACCGTGTCGTTGAGCGCCGAGGCGACGCCCTGCTTGTCCGCCGGCAGCGACTCGGTGATCGTCATCGTCGACGGGCTCATGCACAGGCCGATGCCGAGCGCCACGACCAGCAGCCCCGGCAGCACGGAGAGGTAGCCGCCGCTGGCCGAGACCATCGTCGCCAGCAGGGCCAACCCGACGGCGAACAGGCCGACGCCGAGCAGCAGCGTGCGGCGGGTGCCGACGCGCTGGGCGATCGTCGGGGCGATGCCGGACAACGGCATCATCACCACCATCATCGGCAGCAGCGAGGCGGCGGCGGCGATCGCCGAGAAGCCGAGCACGGCCTGCATGAACTGGACCAGCACCAGGAAGATGCCGAACATCACGGCGAACACGATGAGCAGGGTGAGCGAGCCGGCGGCGAGGCCGCGGTTGGCGAACAGCCGGATCTCGAGCAGCGGCGCAGTCTGGCGCAGCTCCCATGCGACGAAGCCGAGGACGGCGACGACGCCGACGACCAGGCCGACCATCGTCAACGGATCAGCCCAGCCGCGCTCGGGACCTTCGTGGATCCCGAGCACGAGGCCGCCGATGGCGAGCGCCGACAGCACCGAGCCGACGGTGTCGAAGCGACCGGTCTTGCGCTCGCGGGAGTTGCCGACCGACGGGATCGTCATCAGCAACGAGATCCCGGCGAACAGCACCGGCATCGCGAACAGCCACGGCCACGTGAAGTAGTCGACCAGGAAGGACGAGACGAACAGGCCGAGGATGCCGCCGGCGCCGGCGAAGCCGGACCAGATGCCGACGGCCCGGGCCCGCTGCTCGGGCGGGAAGCTGGACGTGATCACCGAGAGCGTGACCGGCATGATCATCGCCGCACCGACGCCGGCGAGGACCCGGGAGACGAGCAGCATGTCGACGGTGGTGGAGAAGGCGGCCATCGTGTTGGCCGCCATGAACAGGGCGAGGCCGCCGATCAGGATCGGCTTGCGGCCCCATCGGTCGCCGATGGCGCCGATCGGCAGGAGCAGCGCGGCGAGCGCCATCGTGTAGCCGTTGATGACCCACAGCAGCTGGCCCTGCGACGCGCCGAGGTCGAGGGCGAGGTCCTGCTGGGCGACGTTGAGGCCGGACACCGAGGCGATGACGGCGACGAGCGCCGTGCACATGGCGATGAGGATCCGCCGTTGGCGCCGCGGGTCGGTGATGAGCTCACCGTGGATGTGCTCATCGGGTGGTGCCACCGATTGGATGGGGGGTGCTGATGCGTCCACGTGGTGCTCCAGTGCGTCGTGCGTCTCGTTTTCCAGTACGAAACGGTATCGTACTGTTTCATGAGCTGGCTGTCACGAGGACACGAGTGAGACACCCGTCACCGATACCGTTCGTCGACGTGGACCCCCGGGTCTCCCGCAGCCGTGCTGCCGTGCTCCGCGCCGCCACCGACCTGCTCGTCGAGGGCGGGCCGCGCGCGGTCACCGTCGACTCGATCGTCCACCGCTCGGGCGTCGCCAAGTCGACGATCTACCGCCACTGGCAGTCGCGTGACGAGATCCTGCTGTCGGTCATCGAGTCGTGCGCACCGGCGATCCCGATCCCTGACCCGGCGACCGACGTGGTCGACGCGATCCGCGAGGTCGTGCAGGCGATGGCCGACGCCCTCAACGACCCCGAGTGGGCCCGCGTGCTGCCGGCGCTGCTGATGCTGAAGAACCACGAGTCGGGCATCGCGGCGATGAACGACCGCCTCGAGCACGAGCAGGAGATGGCGCTCAACACGCTGCTCATCCGCGCCGCCGCGGAAGGCGTGCTGCGGTCCGACCTCGACGCCCAGGAGGCCGTCACGATGCTCGTCGGCCCGCTGCTGTTCGCCCACCTCACCGACAGCGTCAAGCTCGACAAGGACTTCGTCGACCGCGCCGTCGACAACTTCCTGAAGGCCTACGCCCCGTCCTGACCCATCCGAGGGTTTGGGTGCATCGGAGGGTTTGCTGCGGGGAGGCCCCGCACGAAACCCTCGGATGCGTCGAAACCCTCGGATGAGTCCTAGGCCGGGGTGCCGGCGGCCTTGCGGGCGGCGGTCATCCGGCGGGCGGCCGGGATCGCCGCGAGCAGGGCGGCGGCCTTGTTGCGGCATTCGAGGTCCTCGTCGTCGGGGACCGAGTCGGCGACGATGCCGGCGCCGGCCTGCAGGCTGGTGCCGGTCGGCGCGCAGAACATCGTGCGGATGGCGATCGCCGTGTCGAGGTTGCCGCTCCAATCGACGTAGCCGACGACGCCGGCGTACGGCCCCCGCTTGACCGGCTCGAGGTCGTCGATGATCTCCATCGCCCGCACCTTCGGCGCCCCGCTGACCGTGCCCGCGGGCAGCGTCGCCCGCAGCACGTCGATCGGCCCGAGCCCCTCGCGCAGCTCGCCGTGCACCTGCGACGTGAGGTGCATCACGTGGCTGTAGCGCTCGAGCGTCATCAGCTCGTCGATGTGCATGCTGCCGAACTGCGCCACCCGGCCGACGTCGTTGCGGGCGAGGTCGACGAGCATCACGTGCTCGGCCCGCTCCTTCGGGTGCTCGGTGAGCTCGGCGGCCATCCGGCGGTCGTGCTCCTCCGTCTCGCCCCGCTTGCGGGTGCCGGCGATCGGGCGCGAGATGACGGTGCCGTCGAGCAGCTGCACCATCGGCTCGGGCGACGACCCGACGATCGTCAGCTCCGGATGGCGCACGAAGTACATGTACGGGCTCGGGTTGATCTGGCGCAACACCCGGTACACGTCGAACGGGTCGGCGTCGAGCTCGAGGTCGTAGCGCTGTGCCAGCACGACCTGGAAGATGTCGCCGGCGACGATGTGCTCCTTGGCGACCTCGACGGCCTGCTGGTACAGCCCGTCCGGCATCGAGCTCTTGACGTCGGGCAGCGCCTCCCCCACCACCGGCGGCTCCATCGGCACGTACGGCAGGGGCCGGGCGAGGTTGTCGACGGCCCGCCCGATCGAGGCGACCGCGGCGTCGTACGCGTCGTCGATGGCCGCGGCGTCCATCATCTGGCCGTCGGAGCCGAGCACCGGCACGCTCTCGATCAGCGTCACCCGTTGGCGCCAGTGGTCGAACGCGGCCAGCGAACCGATCATGCTCATCACCGCGTCGGGCACGTGCCGATCGTCGTTGGGCACGTTGGGCAGGCGCTCGACCTCGCGGATGACGTCGTAGCCGAGGTAGCCCATCAGCCCGCCGTGCAGTGGCGGCAGCTCCGGGATGACCGGCGCCCGGTACGTGGCCAGCAGCTGCTCGAGCACGGCGAGGATGCCGCGGTCGGTCGGCACGGCGACGGGCAGGGTGCCGGTGACCTCGACCTGGCCGTCGCGCAGCAGCAGCGTCGCCACCGGATCGCGCCCGACGAACGAGAACCGGCTCCAGCGCTCGCCGTGCTCGACCGACTCGAGCAGGAAGCCCGGGGCCGTCGCCGACGAGCTTGGCGTACGCCGCGACGGGCGTCTCGAGGTCGCCGAGCAGCTCGGCCCACACCGGCACGACGGTGTACGTCGCAGCCAGCGAGCGGAACTCGTCGCGGCTCGGCCGGATGCGCACGCGAACCGCCTCAGTCCCCGAAGCGGCGGAAGAAGCAGGTGCGGTTGCCGGTGTGGCAGGCCCCGTTGCCGTGCTGGTGGACCTTGAACAGCAGCACGTCGGCGTCGCAGTCGTAGTAGCCCTCGCGCACGTCCTGGTGGTCGCCGCTCGTGTCGCCCTTGCGCCAGACCTCCTGGCGGCTGCGGCTCCAGTAGACCATCCGGCCCTCGGCCAGCGTCATGCGCAACGTCTCCGGGCTCATCCACGCGAACATCAGCACGTCGCCGGTCTCGGCGTCCTGGGTGATGACCGGCACGAGGCCGTCGGCGTTGAACTGGACCTCGGCGAGCTGCTCCTCGGTGGCGGCGATCGCCGGCGCGCTCACAGGTACAACCCCGTCGCCGCCTCGATGCGCTCGGCCGCCACGGCGTGCAGGTCGCGCTCGCGCAGCATGATGTAGTCCGAGCCCTGGACCTCGACCTCGTAGCGATCCTCGGGGCTGAAGAGCACCAGATCGCCGACCTCGGCGGAGCGCACGTTCTGTCCGAGCGCCACGACCTCGGCCCACACGAGTCGCTTGGCCATCTGCGCCGTGGCCGGGATGAGGATGCCGCCCTGACTGCGGCGCTCGCCGTCCTTGTCGGGGATCCGCACCAGCAGCCGATCGTTCAGCATCTTGATCGGAAGCTTGTCGTCGGGCGCGCTGACCACGACGCGAGAGTACCGTCCGCCCTCGTGGATCCGACTGCCGCTTCCTTCGCCTTGACGACCCCCGACGGCGTGGCCCTCGAGGCCGATCTCGTCGACGCGCCGGACGCGATCGCCGGCGCCGTGGTGCTCCATCCCCATCCTCGGTTCGGCGGCAATCGCCTCAACGCGGTCGTCGCGGCGCTGTTCCGCTCCCTCCCGGCCGTCGGGATCACCACGCTCCGGTTCGACTTCCGTCCCGGCGCCGGGGCCGACGGCACCACGCTCGCCGACGAGCGCGTCGACGCGATGGCCGCCCTCGACGCGCTCGCCGCCCACCTCCCGAACGCCCGGCTGCACCTCGTCGGCTACTCGTTCGGTGCGGGCGTCGCCCTCGGCGTGACCCACCCGGCCGTCACCTCACGCGTCGTGATCGCGCCGCCGCTGACCGTGATGGACATCGGCACGCCGCCGCCGTTGCCGACGCTCGTGCTCGTGCCGGCGTTCGACAACTTCGGCCCGCCGGCGGTCATCGCGCCGATCGTGGCGGAATGGCCCGACACGACGATGGAGGTCATCGAGTCGGCCGACCACTTCATGGTGGGCCGCGCCGCCGCGGCCGCCGACCACGCCGCCGCCTGGCTCGTCGCGCACTGATCGTCAGCTGGGCGCGGTCAACGCCGCCGTCAACCGCTGCAGCGGCCCGACCGCAGCCTCGATCGCCCGGCGGTCGCGAGCGTCCAACGTGGCCAGCGCTTCGTCGACGACGCGCTGGCGCTCGGCGCGCCACTGCTCGACGCGCGCCGCGCCCTGCGCCGACGGGCGCAGCGATGCCACGCGCCGGTCGCGACCATCGGTGCCCCGCTCGATGAGGCCGGCCCGCAGCAGCACCGACACCAGCGTGCTCACCGTGTTGGCGGCCAGGGCCAGCGCATCGGCGGCGGCCGACACGGCGATGCCCGGCGACTCGACGACGAGCACGAGCAGCTCGACGGCGGCCGGCTGGATCGACGCCGGCTCGACCCGCGCCCGCACGGCCCGTCGCGTCGATCGGCGCAGCGTCGCCATCGTCTCGCCGAGCTGACGACCCAGCGAGTCGTGCGTCTCCGGCGCGTCGGCCATGACGACGAACGTATCTGTGACAGAGCCACTGGCCGTCGCGGCCGCCGGCTGCCACACTCGCCGCCATGCATCGCGAACGGTTCCCGGGGGTGCGTGAGGGGTGGGCCCGCTTCGACGGGCCGGCCGGCACGCAGATGGTCGACACCGCGATCGAGGCCATGGCCAGTTGGGCAGCCAGCGGCAACAACGCCAACGCCGGCGGCGCGTTCGAGGCCGCCGACGCCTGCGACGCGCTGCTCGATCGGGCGCGCCACCGCGTGGCGACGCTCCTCGGCGCGTCGGCGGCCTCGATCGTGTTCGGGGCCAACATGACGACGCTCACGCTCGCCTTCACACGCGCCGTCGCGCCGACGTTGCGACCCGGCGCCCGCGTCGTCGGCACCCGGCTCGACCACGACGCCAACGTGACCCCGTGGCGCCTGGCGTGCGACATCGCCGGTGCCGAGCACGTGCTCGCGCCGTTCGACCCGGTCACCGGCACGCTCGACCCGCAGGCCGTGATCGACCTCATCGACGAGCGCACGGCCTGGGTGACGCTGCCCGGCGCGTCCAACCTCCTCGGCACGGTGCCCGACCTCGGTCCGATCATCGCCGCCGCCCACGACGCCGGGGCGCGCGTGTTCGTCGATGCCGTGCACCTCGCGCCGCACCGGCCGATCGACGTGTCGATGCTCGGCTGCGACGCCCTCGCCACGTCGCCCTACAAGTGGTACGGGCCGCACGCCGGCGTGCTGTGCGTCGACCCGGCGTTGCTCGACTCGCTTCCGGTCGCGAAGGTCCGCCCGGCCCCAGATCGCGGGCCGCGGCGGTGGGAGACGGGCACGCCGAACTTCGAGGCGATCGCCGCGGTCGAGGCGGCCGCCGCGTTCCTGCTCGACGTGGGGCTCGATCGCATCGCCGCGGACGAGGCCGCGGTCTTCGCGCCGCTGCTCGAGGGGCTGCTGGCGATGCCCGGCGTGCGGGTCTGGGGACCGCCGACGATGGAGGGTCGCACGCCGACGGTCGCCTTCACGGTCGACGGCCACCGCCCCGAGGCCGTCGCCGAGGAGCTGTCGCTGGCCCGGATCGCCACGTGGGCCGGGCACTCGTACGCGCTGGAGGCCGTCGGCCAGCTCGGCCTCGCCGACACGGGCGGGGTCGTGCGCGCCGGCGTCGTCACCTACATCGACGCCGACGACGTCACCCTGCTCCTCACCGAGCTCGACCGCCTGCGGTGAGCGTCCGGATCCCTCAACTATTCGGTGAGACGGCCAACTTCTGGCCGTCTGACCGAACAGTTGAGGAATCCGGACAGTGCGCTACGCCACCGCGGCGTCGATGCGGGCGAGGACGTCGGGGGTGAGCGCGGCGAGGACCTCGAGGGCGCCGAAGTTGTCGACGACCTGGCTCGGCTTGCTGGCCCCGGTGATCACGGTCGACACGTTCGGGTTCGTCAAGCACCACGCCAGGGCCAGCTGGGCCATCGAGCAGCCGAGGTCGTCGGCGATCGGGCGCAGCCGCTCGACCTTGGCCAGCGTGCGCTCGTCACGCAGGCGATCGGCCAGCCAGCCGTAGCCGGGCACGGCGCCGCGCGAGTCCTCGGGGATCCCGTCGCGGTACTTGCCCGTCAGCAGCCCCGACGCCAGCGGGCTCCAGATCGTGTCGCCGTAGCCGGTCTCGGCGAACAGCCGCTGGTACTCCTGCTCGACGCGATCGCGCGTGAGGATGTTGTACTGCGACTGCTCGGTGACCGGCTTGTGCAGGTGGTGGCGCTCGGCGATCTCGATGGCGCCGCGGATCTCGTCGGCCGCCCACTCCGACGTGCCCCAGTAGTGCGCCTTGCCGGCCGAGATGATGTCGCTCATCGCCCACACCGTCTCGGTGAGCTCGGTGTCGGGATCCGGTCGATGGCAGTACAGGACGTCGACGAAGTCGAGCCCGAGGCGCTCCAGCGAGCCGTCGATGGCGTGCATCAGGTACTTGCGGTTGAGCGTGTTCTGCATGTTCGGGACCCGGTTGAGACCCCAGAACACCTTCGTCGTCAGCACGTACGACCATCGCGGCCAGCCGAGCTCGTTGATGACGCGGCCCATGATCGCTTCGCTCTCGCCGCCGGCGTAGGCCTCGGCGTTGTCGAAGAAGTTGCACCCGACGTCGTACGCGGCCTGCATGCACTCCATCGCCAGGTCGTCCTTCAGCTGGGCGTCGAACGTGACCCACGAGCCGAAGGACAACGCCGACACCTTGATCCCGGTGCGGCCGAGCCGCCGGTACTCCATCTCCGTCATGGGCCGCACGCTATGGGCGACGAGCCCCGATGCGCCGAGGGCGCGCCCGTCGCCGACCGACAAGAATGCGGCGATGTCCGACGAGGAAGATCTCCGGCGCGCCGACCGTCACCTCGTGCGGTACGGCGCGACGTGGTCGCCGTTCGTGGCCGAGCGAGCGCACGGCGCGTTCGTCGAGGACGCCGCCGGCCGCAAGGTGCTCGACTTCACCAGCGGCCAGATGAGCTCCATCCTCGGCCACTCGCACCCCGAGATCGTCGCCGTCGTGACGGAGATGGTCGGCCGCCTCGACCACCTCTTCTCCGGGATGTTGTCGCGTCCCGTGATCGACCTCGCCGAACGACTCGGCACCCTGGCGCCGGGCCTGTCGAAGGTGCTGCTGCTCACGACGGGGGCCGAGTCCAACGAGGCCGCGCTGCGGCTGGCCAAGATCGTGACCGGCGGGTGGGAGGTCGTCGGGTTCGCCCAGAGCTGGCACGGCATGACCGGCGGTGCGGCAGGGGCGACGTACTCGGCCGGCCGCCGCGGTCACGGTCCGGCGCCGGTCGGCTCGATGGCGGTGTTCGCACCGAACGCCTATCGCCCACGCTTCGTCACCGCCGACGGCCAGCTCGACTGGCTCGCCGAGCTCGACGACGCCTTCGATCTGATCGATCGCCAGAGCAGCGGGGCCCTCGCCGCCTTCATCGCCGAGCCGGTGCTGTCGTCGGGCGGCATCCTCGATCTGCCGGCGGGCTACCTGGCGGCGCTCCAGGCCCGCTGCCGCGAACGGGGGATGCTGCTCGTGCTCGACGAGGCGCAGACCGGCATCGGGCGCACCGGCACGATGCTGGCCTGCGAGCGTGACGGCATCGTGCCGGACGTCCTCACGCTGTCGAAGACGCTCGGTGCGGGGCTGCCGCTCGCCGCGGTGCTGACGACCGACGAGCTCGAGGAGCAGGCCCACGACGGCGGGTTCCTCTTCTACACGACGCACGTGTCGGATCCGCTCCCGGCGGCGGTCGGGTTGGCCGTCCTGGAGATCGTCGTGCGGGACCGCCTCGCGGCGCGCGCCGAGACGGCCGGCGCCCGCCTGCGCGCCGGCCTCGCCGAGCTCGCCGAACGCCACGAGTGCATCGGCGACGTGCGCGGCCGGGGCTTGCTGATCGGCGTGGAGATCGTCGCCGACCGGCAGTCGAAGAAGCCGGCCCCCGAGCTCGGCGCGGCGATCACGCGACGGTGCTTCGAGCTCGGCCTGTCGATGAACATCACCGCGCTGGCCGGGATGGGCGGCGTGTTCCGCATCGCCCCGCCACTCACGATCACCGACGACGAGCTGGACCTCGGGGTGGCCATCCTCGACCAGGCGCTGACCGACAGCCGCCGCTGACGCCCGTCGCGCTACGGGCGACGGACCGTGATCCCGCGGGCCGCCATCACGTCCTTGGCCTCGGCGACGGTGTGCTCGCCGAAGTGGAAGATCGACGCCGCCAGCACCGCATCGGCGCCGCCCTCGGTGATCCCGTCGGCGAGGTGCTCCAGCGTGCCGACGCCACCGCTGGCGATCAGCGGCACCCCGACGGCGTCGCTGATGGCCCGGGTGAGGTCGAGGTCGTAACCGTCACGCGTGCCGTCGCGATCCATCGACGTCAACAGGATCTCGCCGGCACCGCGCGCTGCGGCGTCCGCAGCCCACGCGACTGCGTCGATCCCCGTCGGCGTGCGGCCGCCGTGCAGGTAGACCTCGAACCCGCTGCCGTCGGCGCGGCGCTTGGCGTCGATCGCGCACACGACGCACTGGGCCCCGAACTCGGTGGCGATCTCGGCGATCAGCTCGGGCCGCTGGACCGCCGCGGTGTTGACGCTGACCTTGTCGGCGCCGGCGCGCAGCATGCGTCGGGCGTCCTCCACGCTGCGGATCCCGCCGCCGACCGTGAACGGGATGAACACCTGCTCGGCCGTCCGATACACCATGTCGACGGTCGTGTCGCGATCGTCGCTCGACGCCGTGATGTCGAGGAACACGAGCTCGTCGGCGCCCTCGGCGTCGTAGCGCGCCGCCAGCTCGACGGGGTCGCCGGCGTCGCGCAGGTCGACGAAGTTGGTGCCCTTGACGACGCGCCCACCGGTGACGTCGAGGCACGGGATGACGCGGGCGACGATCACGCCAGCACCTCCACGGCATCGGCGACACGGAAGCGGCCCTCGTACAGCGCCCGTCCGGTGATGATCCCGTGCAGCCCGGCGATGGCGGCAAGGGCGCGAACGTCGTCGAGCGTCCCGACGCCGCCGCTGGCGATCACCGGCACGGCGGTGGCGGCGACGGCGGCCGCCAACCCGGCGACGTCGGGGCCGCCGAGCAGGCCGTCGCGGTCGATGTCGGTGATCACGAACGCGGCCGCCGCCGGGAACCGGCCGAGCGCATCGGCGAGCTGCACGCCGCTCGACTCCGTCCACCCGTGCACGGCGATGTCGCCACTGCGGTGATCGAGCCCGACGGCCACCGGCACGATCGCCGCGACGTCGTCGACGAGATCCGGCTGCTGCACCGCGGCCGACCCCATCACGACGCGGGCCACGCCGGCGTCGGCGAGGGCCCGGGCGTCGTCGACCGACCGCACGCCGCCCCCGGTCTGCACCGACGCCATCCCGGCGACGGCGGCCGCGATCGCCGCGACCGCGGGCCGGTTCGTGGCCTCCCCGGTGCGCGCCGCGTCGAGGTCGACGACGTGGATCCACGTCGCGCCCTGGGCGCAGAAGTCGGTGGCCACGCCGACGGGGTCGTCGCCGTAGATCGTCTCGGCCGCGTAGTCGCCCTGGCGCAGGCGCACGACGTGGCCGCCGCGCAGGTCGATCGAGGGATACAGCAGGGTCACGCGAGCACGGACAGCGAGTCCACGAAGTTGCCGAGCAGGCCGAGGCCGGCCGACGCCGACTTCTCGGGGTGGAACTGCACGGCGAACACGTTCCCGGAGCGGAACGCGGCGTTGACGGGACCGCCGTAGTCGCACGTGGCGACGACGGCCGCAGCATCGTCGGGGACGCCGTGCAGCGAGTGCACGAAGTAGAACCACGGCCGCTCCCCCAGCCCGGAGAACATCGGGTCGTCGGCCGGCGCGTCCACCCGGTTCCACTGCATCTGCGGGCGCTTGACGCCGGGCGGGATCCACTGCACGGTGCCGGGCAGCACGCCGAGGCCGCGGGCGCCGGGATCCTCCTCGCTGGCGTCGAACAGCATCTGGGTCCCGATGCACACGCCGAGGAACGGCCGTCCCGACGCCACCGCGTCGAGCACCGGCTCCTCGAGGTGGCGAGCCCGCAGCGCGTCGAGGCAGGCCCCGAACGCACCGACGCCGGGCAGCACGACGGCGACGGCGTCGCGGATCAGCCCGACGTCGTCGGTCAGGCGGGCGTCGGCGCCCTGGTGCTGCAGCGACTTGTGGGCCGAGTGCAGGTTGCCGATGCCGTAGTCCACCACCGCGACGAGGGGCCGGGTCACAGCACGCCCTTGGTCGACGGGACACCGCCGGGCTGGTCGACGCGCACGGCGTCGCGGCAGGCAGCGGGCGAGGCCCTTGAACGTCGCCTCGATGATGTGGTGGACGTTGCGCCCGGCCTTCTTGGTGACGTGCAGCGTGATGCCGGCGTTCGTGGCGAACGACGACACCGCGTGCTCGGCGAGCTGGGGATCGAACGCCGGGTTGCCGAGCGGCAGTGACTCGGGCATCTCGACGTCCCACGCCACGAACGGGCGGCCCGACAGGTCGAGGGCGACCTCGATCAGCGCCTCGTCGAGCGGGAACTGCCCGCTGGCGAAGCGCCGGATGCCGGCCTTGTCACCGAGGGCGTCGCGGAACGCCTCGCCGAGGGCGATGGCGACGTCTTCGACGGTGTGGTGGGTGTCGATGTCGAGGTCGCCCGTGGCCTTGACCGTCAGGTCGAAGCCGCCGTGGCGGCCGAGCTGATCGAGCATGTGGTCGTAGAACGGGATGCCGGTCGAGCACTCCGTGACCCCGGTCCCGTCGAGGTCGATCGAGATGTCGATCGACGTCTCCTTCGTCGTCCGGCTGCGGGTCCCGACGCGGCTCATGCGAGGACCTCTCCCAGCGCCGCGAGGAAGCGGTCGTTCTCCGTCGGTGTGCCGATCGTGACGCGCAGGCAGCCCTCCAGGCGCGGCCACCCGGAGCAGTCGCGGACGAGCACGCTGCGGTCGACGAGGCCCTGCCACACGGCCTGGCCGTCGCGCCCCGACGGCGTGACGCGGAACAGCACGAAGTTGGCGCCGCTCGGGAACGTCTCGACGGGCAGTGCGGCGAGCCCTTCGACGAGCCGCTCGCGCTCGGCGACGATCATCTTGACCCGCTCGTCCATCTCGTCGACGTGGGCCAGGGCGAGCCGCCCGGCCTCCTGCTTGGCCGCGTCCAGGTGGTACGGCAGGACGACGTCCTCCAGGTGGCGCACCAGCCACGACGGACCCACGAGGTAGCCGAGGCGGGCCGCCGCCATGCTCCACGTCTTGGAGAACGTGCGCACGACGACGAGCGGCACGTCCTCGCGCACCACGTCGAGCGCGGTCCAATCGGCGAACTGGGCGTACGCCTCGTCGACGACGACCAACCCGGGGGCCACGTCGAGCAGCGCCCGGACCATCGCCGGCGCCTCGACACGACCGGTCGGGTTGTTGGGCGAGCACAGGAACGTCACCGCCGGCTGGGCCTCGGCGACGGCGGCGCGCGCCACGTCGAGATCCAACGAGAAGTCCGCTGCACGCGGCACCTCGACGACCGTGGCGCCGGTGATGCGGGCGATGTGGGCGTGCAACTGGTACGTCGGCTCGAACGTCAGCACGGTGCGGCCGGGGCCGGCGTACGTCAGCAGCAGCGTCTGCAGCACCTCGTTCGACCCGTTGGCCGCGAAGACCTGCTCGGGCGCCACGCCGTGCCAATCGGCGATCGCCGCGCGCAGGCCCCGGGCGCCACGGTCGGGGTAGCGATGCCACTCGATCGAGCTCAGCCCGGCGGCCACCTCCTCTTGCCAGCCGGTCGGCGGCGGGAACGGCGACTCGTTGGTGTTCAGGCGGACCTCGACGTCGACCTGCGCCGAGTGGTAGCCAGCCAGGGCCCGCAAGTCGTCGCGGACGGGCACGATGTCGGGGCCGTCGGACACCTTGGCGACGTTACTGGCGGGGTGCGAACGTTGGCTCATGAGTAGCAGTGCCGCCACCGCGACCTCCGCCGAGCTCAGCGCCGCCGCCGAGGCCGTCGGCGGGTATCGCCGACGCGTCGCCGCCCTCGTCGGGCCCCACCTCGGGACCGAGCGTGAGGACATCGTGGCCGCCATCTACGAGGCCGAACGGGCGCTGCGCAGCGCCGAGCGGGTGCTGCAGCGGGCCGTCAAGGTCGCTGACAACTGACTCGCCAGTCAGGAGTGGCGCGTCAGGGCCGAAAAGCGGCGACGGCCCCTGGTGGGAGGGGCCGTCGCACGGGCGACGCCAGGCGGCGGATCCCGGCTGTCGCAGCAAACCAGGTGGCGGGAACCTGGTTGGTACGAACGAGCATATCACTGCCCTCGTAAGAGGCAAGCAAGCGTGATCCGTCTCACGAGGCAATTTTCGTCCGTCGCCGCCTCGGGAGCTGGCTCGACGGGCAGATGTCCTCGAGCGTGCAGTGGGCGCAATCAGGGCGCTGGGCGAAGCACACGCGGCGGCCGTGGAGGATCATGCGCAGGCTGAAGTCGCCCCGCTCCGCCGCCGGCAGGAAGCTGTTCAGCTCCAGCTCGACCTTCACCGGATCCTCCTGGGTCGTCAGCCCGAGGCGCCGCGACAGCCGCCCGACGTGGGTGTCGACGGGCAGGCCGGGCAGCCGGAAGGCGACGCTGCGCACGACGTTCCCGGTCTTGCGCCCGACGCCCGGGATGGTCACGAGGTCCTCCAGCGCCGTCGGCACCTCGCCGTCGAAGCGGTCGACGAGGGCGTTGGCCATGCCGATCAGGCTCCGCGTCTTGTTCTGGTAGAAGCCGGTCGACCTGCACGATCCGCTCGACGTCATCCGGGTCGGCAACGGCCAGCTCGGCCGCCGTCGGGTAGCGGGCGAACAGCGTCGGGGTCACCTTGTTGACGTTGGCGTCGGTGGTCTGGGCCGACAGGATCGTGGCCGCCAGCAGCTCGAACGGGCTGCCGTGGTCGAGCTCGCAGATGGCGTCGGGGTACGTCTCGGCGAGTCGCCGCGCGACCTCACGGGTGCGCCCCTTCGGCGTGCGCGGGCGGACGGGGCGGCGCGGTGGCGGCTCGGAGTAGGACGCGTCGGCCATGTCGCGTCGAGCCTACGGACGCGTCGGTGACCGCCCCGCCTATCGTCGATGACCATGCACGAGGGCGTCACCGCGGTCTCCACTGTCGACGCGATCGGCGACCCGGCCGAGCTGCACCGACTCCTGGACGCGGCCGCCGCGGCCGACCACCGCTACCCGCTCAGCGACCACCTGCGCATGGAGCTCGCCCACGGCGGCGGCCCCGGATTCGCCGCCGTGACGGTGCACCTCGGCGATCACCTCGCCGGGTACGCGCAGCTGGCCGTCATCAACGGGATCCGCAACATCGAGCTGGTCGTGGCGCCGGGCGACCGAGGTGACGACACCATCGGCCGCCGGCTGCTGGCGGCGGCGGTCGACGCGGTGGCCGCGGACGGCGGTGGGCCGGTGCAGTGGTGGGCCTTCGACGCGTCGGATGACGACGCGACGCTCGCCGCGTCGGCCGGGCTGGCCGCGACCCGCTCGCTGCTGCAGATGCGTCGACCGCTGCCGACGGACATGCCCGTCGACGTCGAGACACGAGCGTTCGTGCCCGGGCAGGACGAGGACGCGTTCCTCGCCGTCAACAACCGGGCGTTCGCCACGCACCCCGAGCAGGGCGGCTGGACCCGGGCCACCCTCGAGCAACGGGAGGCCGAGGCGTGGTTCGACCCGGCCGGCTTCCTGCTCCACGAGCGCGACGGGCGCCTCGCCGCGTTCTGCTGGACGAAGCTGCACCACGACGAGGACCCGGTGCTCGGCGAGATCTACGTCATCGCCGTCGACCCCGACTTCCAGGGCCTCAAGCTCGGCAACCAGCTGACGCTCGCCGGGCTGGCGTCGATCGCCGACCGTGGCATCACGATCGGCATCCTCTACGTCGACGGCGGCAACACCGCGGCGGTGACGATGTACGAGCACCTCGGCTTCACCGTCCATCGCACCGACCAGGCGTTCACCCGAGACGTGGCGCCAGCGTGAGCGCGAGCTTGAGCGAGCGAACGGGAGTCGGTGAGCGCGAAGCTCGAGCGCTACGGCGTCGATCGGGCCGCCCTCGGCGCGCTGCTCGCCGACGTGCCCCGCTACCGCGCCGACCAGGTGTGGTCGGGGCTGTACGAGAACCTCGCCGCGCCCGACGAGATGACCAACCTGCCCAAGGCGCTGCGGGCCCGGGTCGCCGAGGCGCTGCCGACGTCGCTGGCGCTGGTCACCGAGTCGATCAGCGACGCCGGCGACACGATGAAGTTCCTGTGGGCCCTCGACGGCGGCGCCCGCATCGAGACCGTCCTGATGCTGTACCCGGACCGGGCCACGGTGTGCGTGTCCAGCCAGGCGGGCTGCGCGATGGGCTGCGGGTTCTGCGCGACGGGGCAGGCCGGGTTCACCCGCCACCTCACGACGGGCGAGATCGTCGAACAGGTCGTGCGGGCGGCCCGCCGGGCTCGCGACGGCGGCCGCCGGGTCAGCAACGTCGTGTTCATGGGCATGGGCGAGCCGCTGGCCAACGAGGCGGCCGTCTGGGGCGCGGTCGAGCGGCTGCACGACGACCTCGGGCTGTCGGCCCGCCACCTCACCGTGTCGACCGTCGGCATCGTGCCCGGGATCCGGCGGCTGGCCGAGCGCGGCCTGCCGGTCACGCTCGCGGTCAGCCTGCACGCCGCCAACGACGCGCTCCGCGACGAGCTGGTGCCGATCAACCGGCGCTACCCCATCGACACGCTGCTCGACGCGTGCAGCGACTTCGTCGCCGTCAAGGGCCGTCGGCTGAGCTTCGAGTGGGCGCTGATCGATGGCGTCAACGACCGGGCATCGGACGCCATCGAGCTGGCCAACCTGTGCCGGCGCATCCGCCCGGCCGCCCACGTCAACCTGATCCCGCTCAACCCGACGCCGGGGTGGCCGACCCGGGGCACTCCCCCGGCCGGGGTCTCCAGCTTCCGCGATCGCCTCCACACCCTCGGCGTGAACGCCACCGTGCGCCGCAACCGCGGCACCGACATCGACGCCGCCTGCGGCCAGCTGCGCGGCGACGACACCGGTCGCGATTGGCGCCCGCCCGGCGCACTGACCAGGCTGGTGCGCCGTGCCGGCGGCCACCCTGCTCCTCGATCACATCGTCTTCCGTCGCGACGGCAGGGACATCCTCGACGACGTGTCGCTGCGCGTCACCGACGGCGAGCGCTGGCTGATCCTCGGCGCCAACGGCAGCGGCAAGACGACGCTGCTGCGCATCGCCGCCCTCTACGAGCACCCGACCTCGGGCACCGTCGACGTCCTCGGCGAGCGCCTCGGGCGCACCGACGTGCGCCAGCTGCGGCGGCGGGTCGGGTACGCGTCGGCCGCCCTCTCCGATCAGCTGCGCCCATCGCTGAGCGCGCTCGACGCCGTGCGCACCGCGCGCTTCGCGGCCCTCGAGCCGTGGTGGCACCGCTACAGCGCCGACGACGACGCCAAGGCCCTCGCCTGCCTGGAGCGGATGGGCGTCGGCCACTTCGCAGGGCGGGAGATCGGCTCGCTCTCGTCAGGCGAGCGCCAACGCGTGCTGCTGGCCCGCACGCTGATGAACGATCCCGCCGTGGTGCTGCTCGACGAGCCCTCGGCGCGTCTCGACCTGGGCGGCCGCGAGCAGTTGGTTGCCGCCCTCGACGACCTCGCCGCCGACCCGGCGTCGCCACCGTCGGTCGTCGTCACCCACCACGTCGACGACATCCCGCCGACGACGACGCACGCCATGCTGCTGCGCGACGGCAAGATCCTGCGCGCCGGCCCGATCGACGACGTGCTCGACGCCGCTGGGTTGAGCGAGACGTTCGGGCTGGCGCTGACGCTGGAGCGTCGGCCGTCCGGGCGGTTCAGCGCGTGGGCTCGACGGTGACGAGTCCCGTCAGCGCCGCCTTGCCCCGTCCGATCTCGTCCTCGAGCACCCGCTCCAGCACGCTCGAGCCCCAGAGCTTGCCGCTGTAGGTGAGCTCGGTGACGACCTGGGCGCCCCCGTCGACGTCCTCGACCACCGCCGCGAGGATCCATGCCGCGTGGTCGCGCTCGTCGTCCTGCACCCGCTCGAAGCGCACGCGGTGCGGCGGTTCGTGCACGGTGCGCACCATCCGCAGCTGCTTCGAGCGGGCGAACGGGCCGACCCGCGCGCGCAGCTCGACCCGCCATGTCGGGCGCCCGTCGTCGGGCGGCAGCGCCTCGGCGCGATGCACGAGGCGCATCCACGCCGGGTAACGGTCGAGCGTCGCCAGCTGCTCGAAGACGTCGTCAGCCGACGCGCCGTCGATGAACAGGGACGCTGTCGTCTGCATCAGCGCTTGCGGTCGGTGCCCTTGAACGCCCGGGCGAGCAACGGGCTGCGGGCCGACAGCACGTCGAGGTCGTCCTGCTCGTCGAACGTCGTCGGGAGCCACGGGATCGCCTGGGTGGCGTCGGGGTCGTCGGTCGCCGATGGCTCACCGGTGACCTCGGCGACGGTGCGCGCCTCGTCGGGCACGTCGAGCGGCGCCGCGACCGCTGGCGACGGCTCGGTGAGCGTCGGCTGCGGCGTCGCCTCGGGCGCCGGCTCGGCCACCTTCTTGCGGCGGGGCCGCCGACGGGGTGGGGCCGGCGCCGCCGCCTCGTCGGCCTTGGGACGGAACAGGCGGGGCTCGGCCTCTCGGCGGTCGTCGAGCGTCCAGCCGCGAGGCACGACCATCGCGTCGGCGTGGCGCTTGCACAGGGAGCCGGCGCGGGCGGGATCGGCATCCGGGTCGCGCACCGCCAACCACACGAGGAGGCGGTCGACGTCGAACCCGTAGGCCATCGCCGCGACATCCGAGCACCCGGGGCGCTCGCACAGCTTGCCCATCGCCCCCCAAGATAGCTGTCTAGCTGGGGCGAAGGACACCATGGGCGGGCGAGGCCCCGGGTCGGGGTCAGACCCGGGCCAGGTCGATGTCGCCGCTGACCGTCGACAGGTGCAGGCGCACCGTGCGATCGTCGCTCGCCGGCTCCGCCGCGGCATCGAGGCTGCTGGCCACGCGGCCGCTGACGGTGTGGACGTCGAGCCATGCCGCGGTCCCCTCGCCGCACGCCGGCGTGGATGTCGCCGGAGGCCGCCTTGGCCTTGACCTCGCCCTCGGTGACGACGTCGATCCGGATGTCGCCGGAGGCGGTGGTGATGCGCAGGTCGGGCGGCGCCGAGCCGACGGTGATGTTGCCGCTGCCGGTCTTGGCCAGCACGCCGCGGCTGCCGCCGCCGACCACGATGTCACCGGAACCGCTGGTGATCGAGGCGTCGCCGTCGACGTCGACGACGTCCACGTCGCCCGAGCCGGTCTTGGCGACGATGTCCTTGGCCACCGACTCGACGCGCACGTCCCCGCTCCCGGAGTTGACGCGCAGCGAGTCGGAGAACGCGCCGAGCGTCAGGTCGCCACTGCCGGAGTCGACCTTGCTGGTGCCGAAGAGACCGGTGGCGACGACGTCCGCCGAGCCGGTCTTGACCATCAGCCGGGTGTCGTGCGGTGCGGTGACGACGATCGCCAGCTTGGGCGAGCGGCCGAGCACGCCGAAGCGTCCCGGCACGTGGACCACGACGTCGTCGCCGTGCTGTTCGACGGTCGTCGCGAGCAAGGCGTCGCGGGTGGCGGCGTGGTCGTCGAGCGGCGTGATCTCGACGGTGGTCTCGAGGCCGTCGACGGTCTCGATCGAGACGGTGCCGGCCTTGGTGTCGATGGAGAGGCGCGGTGGCTTGATGGTCGTGAACGTGTCCATGGTGTGCTCCTGGAGAGTTGGGGTGGAGTCGGTGGTGGTGTTGGTCGGGTGGTGGCGGATCCGTCAGCGGACCCAGCCCGACAGCTGCTTGCCGACGCGGCGACCGGTACGCGGCCCCGACGTCGGCGGCCCGTCGGCGGCAGCCCGGACGGCATCGACGAGCCACGTGTTGAGTGACTGGCGCGCCGTCGTGGCGGCGACCTCGGCCCGCTGCTTGAGCCCCTCGGGGAGGCGCAGCGTGATGCGGGCGGTGGTGTCGTCGCCGTCGGCCTCGGGACCCGTCGACGCCGCGGGGGGTGCGGCATCGGCGGGCTCGTCGGCGGCCGGCGTGGTGACCACGAAGTCCGGGTCGCGACCACGTAGTCGGACCTCGACGGTGGTCCCGTCGAGGGCGGCGGTGATCTCGGCGGCGGCGTCGGAGAGCGCCTCCAACAGCGCCATCCGCACGGCCGCGTCGAGCGAGGTGGCGAGCCGCTCGGCGGCATCGACCATCACCTCGCCGCCGGCGGCGGCGGCGTCGGTGAGCCCACTGCGGAGGTGCTCGACGTACCCGTTGAGGTCCATGACGCCATGATGACATCATCGTGACGTCATGTCAACACCATCTTGGTGCGATCTGACGTCATCCGGCGTCGCCGTGACGCCGCACCTGCGTGTGCCCCCTGCCGGCCGGAGCGGGTAACGTGTCGGCTCCCGAGAGGGGCGTTTAGCTCAGCTGGTTAGAGCGCCACGTTCACACCGTGGAGGTCGGGGGTTCGAGTCCCTTAACGCCCACCGCGGAAGACCTGGTCAGACGCCATCCACGCCAGGGGCTCCGTCGGGATCGGCGTGAAGGTGTGACAGCGGGCCGCCAACCCGCGGGCCTCAACGGTCCGCCGATCTCAGAAGAGACGTTCCGAGCGATCAGCGACCGCCGCTGCGACGAGAGCAAACGCACTCGCGGCGATGACGAGCCAGAGGCCCCACCCGATGCCGGCATGGACGGCGGCCGTCGAGTTGATGTCCCGGAACTTCGACGAGGCGTTCCACCAGTCGTAGACGCCAATCGCGAGGCCGATGCCGCCGGCGACCCACCGCAGCACCCAGACACTCGACAGGAATCCGCCCAGCGCGAGCGCGCCGACTGCCAAGGTCAGCTTCCCGTCACCGGTGGTCCCGCTCACCGTCGCGGTACCGAAGATCGAGGTCACCTGAGCCCACGGGCCGAGCGAGCCAACGAGGATCAAGCCTCCGCAGATCGCGCCCACGACCAGCCAGGCCCTCGAGGTGCTGTGTGCGCCCGGCGCAGCGGGCACGACCGCTCGCGAGGTCGCCGCGGCCGCAACCGAGGGAGTCGCCAACGGTCGGGGAGGTGGAAGAGGGGTCGGATCCGCCATGCGTGCGATTGTGATCCGAGGGTCAGGCCCGCGCATCAGGAGACCCCCGTGCGTTGCCGTTCAACCATCGCGGCCGTGTCGACGACGCGGCCACCGCACCGCCGCCCACAACGACCAATCGGCTTCAGCACGGTTTCAGTGGGTGGGCCCACGCTGACGCCATGAACGGGCAACGTGGGCAGGACTCGATCCGGATCGGATCACCAGGTACGGCGGGCATCTCGGGCATCCGCCGCGCAGCACGGGCGCGCCGCCCGTTGCTCATCGGCGCGGTCGCCGTCGGGCTGGCCATGGTCGCGGCCACACCAGCGGGCGCCCAGCCGGCCCCGGAGATCATCGGCAGGTCGTCGTGGACCACGGGAGGGCAGGCGGGCGTGGTGGGCGCCACGTTCGAGGCGGTCGTGCCGTCCGGCGGCAGCTACACCGTCGGCCTGTCCATCGCCGGCACTGGCTTCGTCGGGTCGCTGAGTGGCGTGGCCGACAGCGGGCTCGGCGGGTCGTGCTGCGTCGGCGGCGACGGCCGCTCGATCTCATGCACGTGGGCCGCCCCGCAGGCCGGTGCGACGGCCTCGATCACCGCCACGGTGAACGTGTCCGCGTTCCCGCCCGGCGGCACGGTCTGGACCGCCGTCCCGACGATCGCCCCGGGCACCAACGTGCAGGTCTTCAACACCGGGACGTTCCGGTGGGGAGATGCGCCCGTGACCCCCCAGCCCGACGACACGACCACCACCACGGAGCCGACGACCACATCGCCGGACGCGACCACGCCGGAGGTCACGACCGACGCACCGACCGCCACCACCACGTCGGCCGCGACGACCGCGGCACCGGCGGCAGGCGGTACGTCCGGCACCGCTGGTGGCGGCGGCGGTGCGGCCACCACGACGCGGAAGCCGAGCACCGGCGCCCTCCCGGCGACCGGCGGGGTCACCCGGCCGCTCGTGCCGATCGCCGCCTTGCTCGTCATCGCCGGCGCGGCGGTGGTCACCGTGACCAGCCGGCGTCCTCGCGAACGGCGGTAGCGGCGACGGTCTCGCTCTCTGTGGGAGCGAACAGGCGCTACATCGACCTGATCGCTCACCCAGAAGCGCGGGCGGCCGCGATCGCTTGACGAACATGCGTTCGGCGCGCGTGTACTGGACGGATGGACGAGCGGACGAACCTCCAGCAGCACGAGCTCGAGGCGATGCGACGGTCGCTGGCGATGTCGGAGTCGCTGCCGCGCGTCGAGATCGAGCGGGTCCTCGACGCGTGCGGGCAGCTGATGGCCGAGCGGGTGCGGATCGAGCGCATCCTCGCCGAGCTCGGGCCGGCGTGGGGAGGCGCGCGGCGGGCGCTCAACGAGCTGCACAAGGTCCTGCGCCCGTCGCACTGACGGGTCGTCGCTCAGTCCCCCGCGCCGGCCTTGGGCTCCGTCAGCTTCACGCCATTGCCATTGACGGCGACGCACACCACCTCGTGGTCTCCGTCGCGCCAGTTGTCAGCGGACGGCCACAGGTAGGTCGCCTCCAGCGAGCTGTCGCCGTACGGCACCGAGAAGTACTCCTCGAACGCGTCGCCGGAGCAGACCTCGCCGGCGCGCGCCTGGACCGCCTCGTCGCCCGGGTAGCTCGTGCCGTCGAGCGTGCGCACCAGGAACACCTCGGCGTCGTGCGGCTCGTCGCAGTCGAGCTCCGGCACCTCGAACACGACGTCCTCGTCCGGCACGTCGATGCACTGCCCGGCCCGCAGCTGCTGGACCCCGACGGTGGCGTCGTCGTCGAGGTCACCCGTGGCGATGGCGGTGACCATGAAGGCCACGAACCCGAGCACGCCGACGAGCCCGAGGATCCAGCCGGCGAGGGCCCGACCGCGTCCATCGCCGGGCCCGGGCGCCGCGCGCGCCCGCTTCCACGCGATGAGCCCGAGGACGAGGGCCACGATCGACGGCGCGACGATGAAGAACATCACCAGGCCGACGAGGCCGCACACCAGGGCGGCCGTCGCCAGGCCCGGCGACGGCGCCTGACGATGGGTGCCGGGCGGGATCGCCCAGGGCGACGGCGGCGGCGGGGGCGGCGGGCCGGGCGGTCGGGGCGGTGGCAGCGACGGCCCGGTGCTCATGGGCGGTCACGGTACCGACGTCGACACGCAGGCCTGGCCGCGGCCCTGCCGGTCGCGATGGCCCTCGGTGCCGGCGGGACAGACCTCGTCCATCCCGATCAACGCGCTGACGACGAGCTCACCGGCCACGCTCGTGCAGTTGGCCTCGCGGGCGTCGCCGTTGGGCTCGATCGTGACGCACGAACCGGGCTCCAGCAGGTTGTCGGGCGGCCCAGGGTCCTTCGGGTGGTACAGGGCGGCGCCGATGAGCACCACGGCCGTGCCGAGGAGGAACATCACGAGCACCAGCTTCCACGGGTACCGCGCCGGTGGGAGCGGCGGGCGCGGCACGGTGCTGGTGTCCGGTGCCGATCTTGCCGGCGTCGCCGACGGGCCGGCCGCCGAGCCGGTGCCGCGCAGGCTGGCGTCGTACACGGCCCGGCGGGCCGGCTCGCCGAGCACGCGGTAGGCCTCGTTGATCGCCGCCATCGTCGCCGCCGCACCGGGTTCGTGGTCGGGGTGGTAGCGGCGGGCGAGGGACCGGTAGGCGTCGCGGATCTCCACCCCCGTGGCGTCGGGCCGGACGCCGAGCGTCGCGTAGTGCCCACGCGCGGTCATCACGCCACGGTGCCACCGCTGCGCCAGTACTCGCCAGCGCTGCGGTCGAGCAGCCCCTCGTCGACGAGGTACCGCCGCAGCATCGCGGTGTCGGGATGGCGCGTCGCGAGCAGCTCGTTGACGTCGCGCTCGGAGTAGCGAACCCCGGGCTCGAACACCTGCACCACCCAATCGAGCAGCACCACCCGCTTGGTGCGGGCGGCGGGAAGCGACGTGATCCGGCCGTCGCGCACGAACGCCTGCAGCACCTGGCGCCGCTCGCCGGTCTCGTCGGCGTGCTCGTCGCTCGGCGGACGAGCGCGCGCCGTGCGGGCGGCCTGCTGGAAGACGGCGCCCTCGATGATCAGGCCGCGTCCTTTGACGTCGACGACCAGGCCGGCCTCGGCGAGACGGCCGAGGGCGCGACTGACCCGAGCGCTGGCCAGCCCGGTCGCCTCCACCACCTCCTGCAGCGACGACGCCCCGAGGACGACGGCCGCCGCGACCCGACGACGCTCGTCGTCGGCGAGGAGGCCGACGATCACCCCGGCGTCGGGCGCCGCTGCCGACTCGCCGGCGCCCACGTCAGTACCCGGCGTCGGCGTCGATCTGCCCGAGGAGGTCGTTGCCCTCGGCGAACCGCCGGACGTTCGCCCGGATGCGCTCGGCGAGCAACGGCTGCGCCATCGCCGGCGTGTTGCCGACGTGCGGCGTGATGAGGCAGTTGGGCAGTGACCACAACGGGTGGTCGTGGGGCAACGGCTCGGGGTCGGTCACGTCGAGACCGGCGCCGCCGATCGTGCCGTCGCGCAGCGCGTCGACGAGGTCGCTGGTGACCACGTGGCGGCCGCGGGCGACGTTGACCAGCCAGGCGTGATCCTCCATCAACGACAGCTCGTCGGCGGCGATGATCCCCTCGGTCTCCGGGGTCAGCGACAGCGCCAGCACGACGAGATCGGCGCCGGGCAGGGCGTCGGCGTAGCGGTCGGCCTCCAGCACGTCGTCGACGCCCTCGAGGGGGTGGGCCGTGCGGCGCACGACGGTGATGTGGCAGTCCCACGGCAACAGCAGCCGCACGAGCGACTCGGTGATCCCACCGCCGCCGAGGATCGTGACCGACGCCCCGAGCAGGTTGCGGCCCTGCGGTGCCGTCCAGTCGTGGGCCCGGGCGTAGGTCCCGAACCCGCGCAGCCCGGCGAGGGCGAGCGCCAGCGCCATCTCGGCGACGGGGTCGGCGTAGACCCCCTTGGCGCACGTCCACTCGCGGTCGTGGTCGACGAGGTGGACGAAGTTCTCGATGCCGGCGAACGGCAGCTGCACCCATCGCGCATCCGGCGCCTGATCGAGCACCTCGGCCAGCGCGTCGGGATCTCGCGGGTCGCCCCACACGATCGCCTCGGCCTCGCCGAGCGGGACGAGGTGACCGCCGCCGTCCGTGACCGCCTCGGCCATCCACGGCGGAGCAACGGTCGGTGCGAGGGCGATGCGCGGAGCCTCAGGTCTCGACATGGTCACGAGGAGGCTACTGCCCGCCCGTCAGGTGGCCTTCGCCCGGCGCCGGTTCCCGGCGACGGTGCCGGTCACCAGGATCAGGATGGCCACGACCATGATCATCGTGGCCAGCACGTGCACCTGGGGCAGGATCTGCACCTTCGACGAGTCGAAGATCTTGCGCGGCAGGGTCGAGACGTCGCCGGCGACGAACGACGTGATGATGTAGTCGTCGATCGACAGCGACAGCGACAGCAGGAAGGCGGCGATGATCCCGGGGATGATCAGCGGGAACGTGATCGTCATGAACGTCCGCAGGGGCGGCGAGCCGAGGTCGGAGGCGGCATCCTCCAGCGACCAGTCGAGGCCCCGGATGCGGGCCTTGACGGTCAGGGCGACGAACGAGATCGTGAACGCGCAGTGGGCGATGACGATCGTCCAGAAGCCCCGCGTCGCGCCCTGGTTGAAGAAGAGGGTGAACAACGAGGCGCCGAAGACGATCTCGGGGGTCGTCAGCGGGAGCACGAGGAGCATGTTCCACAGCGCCCCGCCGTGGATCCGGTAGCGGCCGAGGGCGAGGGCGATGAGCGTGCCGAAGATGGTGGCGATGACGCACGACACGAACGCCACCTTGAGCGAGACGATGAGGGCGTCGGTGTACTCGGTCGACTGGAAGGCGTTGGCCCAGTTGTCCCACGTGAACGATTTCCACTCGGTGTTGAACTTGCTCCCGGGGTTGTTGAACGTGAAGACGACGATCGTGATCAGCGGGATGAAGAGGTAGGCGAAGCCGAGGATCGTCACGAACCAGAGCACGTACGTCCCCCACGGCCGACGCCCGACCCGGCCGGACCTCGACGACGACGCCCGCGGCACCGGGTCGCCCTCGAAGACCTCGGTCTCCGGGATCGCGGCGACTGCCCCTCGCTCATCGGTGCATCCGGTCATCGTGCGACGCCCTCGCGCCGTCGAACTCCACGGGCACCGATGAGCGAAAGACCGTGCTTGATCGTTCGCTCGCTCGAAGACTCGCTGCTCACGCCAGGTCCTCCGTGCCGAGGAACTTGGCGTAGATCAGCACCAGCACGGTGATGATCGCCATCAGCACGAAGCTGATGGCAGCCGCCGTCGGGTAGTCGTTGCGGTTCAGGAACTGGGTCTGCACGACGTTGCCGATGACCGACGTGTTGGGGTTGCCGAGCAGCGAGGCGTTGATGAAGTCGCCGGTCGCCGGGATGAACGTCAGCAGCGTCCCGGCGAAGATGCCCGGCAGCGAGAGCGGCAGGATCACGGTGCGGAACGTGCGCGCAAACGACGAGTAGAGGTCGCTCGACGCGTCGACGAGGCGGACGTCGATCTTCTCCAGGCTGACGTACAACGGCAGCAGCATGAACGGCAGGAAGTTGTACGTGAGGCCACCGATGACCGCCACCTGCGTGTTCAGCAGTCGCCCGTTGTCGAGGATGCCGATGGTGTCGAGGATGTTCTCGATGCGCAGCGCGTCGATCACCCTGAGCACGGGGCCGCTGTCGTTGAGCAGCGTCTGCCAGGCGATCGTGCGCAGGAGGAAGCTGGTGAAGAACGGCACCATCACGAGCCCGAGCAGGATGTTGCGCCAGTTCCCGGCCTTGAAGGCGATGAAGTAGGCGATCGGGTAGGCGATGAGCAGGCACAGCACGGTGGCGATCCCGGCGTAGATGAACGAGCGACCGAGCTGCGACCCGAACTCGGTGAACGCAGTGCTGAAGTTGCTCCACTCCCACGTGAAGTCGTAGTTCGGGATCAGCCGGTCAGGCTTCGTCGACAGCGAGATCTTGAGCAGGGTGATCAGGGGGACGACGAAGAACACGAACGTGAACGCCATCCCCGGCACGAGCAGCAGGTACGGGATCTTGCGCCCGCTGCGCAGCGAGCGGTCGTCACCGGCGTCGGCGGCCACCGTCAGCCGCCCGTGACCTTGAGGAAGGCGGCGGTGATGGCGTCGTCGACGTCGGCCGGCAGGTCGGCGAAGACCTTGAGGCGGGCGGCGTCCTCAGCCGTCGGGAACAGGATCGGGCTCTCGGCGAGGGCGGCGGCGTCACCGCCCATCTTGATGAGCTGCTCCTTGACGCCCTTCACCGGCGACACGTACTGCACGTACGCCGTGAGCTGGGCCGCCTGCACCGGGTCGTAGACGAAGTTCATGAAGTCGGCCGCGGCGTAGGCGTTCGGCGACCCCTTGGGGATGACCATCGTGTCGTACCAGCTCATCCCGCCCTCCTGGGGGATGAGGAAGTGGATGTCGGGCCGCGTCAGCTGCAGCTGCACGACGTCGCCGGACCATGCCACGCAGGCGACGAAGTCGCCGCTCTCCAGGCTGCGCAGGTACTCGTTGCCGGTGAAGGCCCGGATCTGGCCGCTGCTGGACGCCTCGGCGATCTTGGCGACGGCCGAGAGGGCGCCTTCCTCGTCGACGACCGATGGGTCGAGACCCATCCCCATCATCGTCAGCCCGACCGAGTCGCGCATCTCGGTGAGCATCGCCACCCGGCCCTTGAAGGCCGGGTCGAAGAGGTCGTTGATGCTCGTCAGCTGGCGCCCGGTGAGCTCGGGGTTGTAGGCGATGCCGGTGATGCCGGCCTGCCAGGGCAGGTTGTACGACGCCCCGTAGTCCCACGCTGCGACGAGGAAGCGCTCCTCGAGGTTGACGCGGTTGGGGATCCGGTCGACCGGCAGCGGATCGAGCCAGCCGAGCCCCTTGAGCCGCGCCGCCATCCAGTTCGTCGGGCAGATGATGTCGTAGGCGACGGCCTGGCCCTGGCTGAGGACCGGGGCCAGCTCCCGGTTGTAGACCTCGTTGTTGTCGTTGAAGTTCTCGCTGTAGGTGATGTCGATCCCGGTGGCGGCCTTGAACCGGTCGAGCGTCCCGGTGGCGCCGTCCTCGGTGGGGTCGATGTAGGCCTGCCAGTTGAGGACCCGCACCGTCGTGTCACCGGTGCCGACCCCACCGGCGCCGGTGCCGCCCTCGGCGGACGCGCTGCTGTCGCCGTCGCCGGTGACCTTGAGGACCGCACCGACGACGGCGGCCGTGCCGACCACGGCACCGCCGATCACGAGGGCCCGGCGTCCGAACCGACGCTCCTTCGGCAGCTCGAGCGGCGCTGCGGTCGTGGTGACCTCGGCGCCGTCCAGCGAGGCCTGGACCTCGTCGACGTCGGTCGTCGTCGCCCCGATCACCGCCGACCGACCGCGGAGCAGGTAGGGCGCGTCGGCGGCCCAGGTCAGCGAGACGTCGTCGCCGGGGGCGATCGAGCCGGCGGCGTCGTCGGCGTCGACGGAGGCGATCACCTCGGTGCGATCGGTGAGGTCGATGATCAGGCGTCGTTCGGAGCCCTGGTAGATGACGTCCTTGACGGTGCCGCTCACGATGCCGTCGCCGTTGTGGCCGAGGTTGAGGCGTTCCGGGCGCAGCATCACCGTCACCGGGTCGCCGGGGCGGGCCAGCGTGACGCCGAGGACCCGCACGGCCGCCCCGCCGTCCAGCCGCACCTGCATGGCGTCGGGGGACACCGACTCGAGGACCCCCGGCAACAGGTTCGCCGAGCCGATGAAGCCGGCCACGAACACGCTCGCCGGGGCGCCGTAGATCTCCTCCGGCGTGCCGATCTGCTCGACCCGGCCCCGGCTCATGACCGCCATGCGGTCGCTCATCGTCAGGGCCTCGCCCTGGTCGTGGGTGACGAAGATGAACGTGATGTTCACCTCGCGCTGGATCCGCTTGAGCTCGATCTGCATCGCTTCGCGGAGCTTGAGGTCGAGGGCGGCGAGCGGCTCGTCGAGGAGCAGGGCGCTCGGCATGTTGACGAGCGCCCGGGCCAGCGCGACGCGCTGCTGCTGACCGCCGGACAGCTGGTTCGGGCGACGCCCGGCGAACTCGACCAGCCGGACGACCTCGAGCATCTCCATCGAGCGCCGGCGGGCCTCGCCCGACGCCACCTTCTTGGCCCGCAGGCCGTAGCCGATGTTCTCCAGCACCGACATGTGCGGGAACAGGGCGTACTGCTGGAAGACGGTGTTGACGTTGCGCTTGTGCGGCGGGACGTTCGACACGTCGACGCCCTCGAGCATGACCTTGCCCGACGTCGGCAGCTCGAAGCCGGCGATCATCTTGAGCAGGGTCGTCTTGCCGCAGCCGGACGGTCCGAGCAGGGAGAAGAACTCGCCGCGACCGATCGAGAAGTCGGCGCGCTCGACCGCGACGAAGTCGCCGAACTCCTTGCGCACCGCCTCGAGGACGATGACGTCCCCGTCTCCGGGGGCGTCAGCGCCCGTTGGCAGGTTCGTCACCCATGCACCGCCTGTCGTGCTCGCCAGCCCGTCATCCGCCCGGATCGTAGACCGCCGCCGACCAGCCGTTCTCCGGAACGCGGCAGGTCCGGAGGGAATGTTCCGGCTTCACCGCCGGTTACTTCACCTCGCAATGAGTGATTCCATCGGCATGTACCTCAACGAGATCGGCAAGGTCTCCCTCCTCGACGCGGATGAGGAGAAGCAGCTGTCCAGGGACATCGAGGACGGCCACGCGGCCGCCGAGCGGCTCGCCAACGGCGAGCGCGGCGCCGAGCTCCGTCGGGCGGTGGCCAAGGGCGCCAAGGCCAAGGACCGCTTCATCCGCTCCAACCTCCGGCTGGTGGTCTCGATCGCCCGCCGCTATCCCCTCCCCCAGGGCATGGACCTGGGTGACCTCATCCAGGAAGGCAACCTCGGCCTCGAGCACGCCGTCGACAAGTTCGACTGGCGCCGCGGCTTCAAGTTCTCGACCTACGCGACGTTCTGGATCCGCCAGGCCATCGGCCGGGCGCTCGACCAGAAGGGCAGCCTGATCCGGATCCCGGGCGACCGGGCGGCCACGTTGCGTTCGGCGCTGCGCCAGGCCGGCGGCGACGTGGAGACGCTCGACGCCTACAACGCCGAGCTGCACCTGCTGACCTCGACGGCGTCGCTGGACAAGTCCATCGGTGACGACGGCGACGCCACCCTCGGCGACCTGCTGGCCGACGACAGCGTCACCCCCGAGGACGTCGTGATGGCCGGTGTCGAGACCGCCATGATCGACGAGCTGCTCGACTCGCTCGACGACCGGGCCCGCTACGCGGTCGAAGCCCGTTTCGGGCTCCTCGACGGCGAGCGCCACTCCTTCCGCGAGGTCGGGGCGTCGCTCAACATCACGGCCGAGGCGGCTCGTCGCCTCGTCAACCGGGCGCTGTCGACGCTGCGCAACGGCGCCGACCCGGTCCTCGCCGCCTAGTTCTCCCCCACCCCGGCCGTTTTGGTCCGGATCCTGGTCGCACGGGCGACCAGGATCCGGACCGAAACGCGTCTGGGGGCTGATCTCAGCTGTCGATGTTGATCATCACGTGCTTGATGCGCGTGTAGTCCTCGAAGCCGTACTGGCTGAGGTCCTTGCCGTAGCCGGAGTGCTTGAACCCGCCGTGGGGCATCTCGGCGACCAGCGGGATGTGGGTGTTGATCCACACGCACCCGAAGTCGAGGCGCTTGGACATCCGCATCGCCCGACCGAGGTCCTTGGTCCACACGCTCGACGCCAGGCCGTACTGCACGCCGTTGGCCCAGCGCACGGCCTCGTCCTCGTCGCTGAAGCGCTGCACGGTGATGACCGGCCCGAACACCTCGTCCTGGATCAGCTCGTCGTCCTGCAGCAGGTCGCTGACGACCGTCGGCTCGTAGAAGTAGCCGCTCGTGCCCTGGCGGGCGCCGCCCGTCCGGACCGCGGCGTGGGACGGGACCCGCTCCACGAACCCGGCCACCCGCTCCAGTTGGCCGGCGTTGTTGACCGGCCCGTAGAGCACGTCCTCGTCGTCGGGCAGGCCGGTCTTGATCCCCTTGGCCGCTTCGGCCAGCGCGGCCGTGAAGTCGCTGTACACGCCAGGTCCGGCCAGGACGCGGGTCGCCGCCGTGCAGTCCTGGCCGGCGTTGAAGTAGCCGGCCGTCGAGATCCCCTCCACGGCGGCCTCGATGTCGGCGTCGTCGAACACGATGACCGGCGCCTTGCCGCCGAGCTCGAGGTGGACCCGCTTGAGGTCGGCGGCGGCGGCTCCGGCGACCTGCATGCCGGCGCGGATCGAGCCGGTGATCGACACCATCGCCGGTGTCGGGTGGTCGACCATCGCCCGCCCGGTGTCGCGGTCGCCGCAGATCACGTTGAGGACACCCGGCGGCAGGAACTCGGCGGCGATCTCGGCGAGCAGCGGCGTCGTCGCCGGGGTCGTGTCGCTCGGCTTGAGCACGACGGTGTTGCCGGCCGCGATCGCCGGAGCGAACTTCCACACCGCCATCATCAGCGGGTAGTTCCACGGCGCGACCTGGGCGCAGACGCCGATCGGCTCGCGGCGGACGAAGCTCGTGTGGCCGGCCATGTACTCGCCGGCGCCCTTGCCCTCGAGGTGGCGAGCGGCGGTGGCGTAGAAGCGGATCTGGTCGACGGCCGGCGGGATCTCCTCCGAGCGGGTGAGGGCGATCGGCTTGCCGGTGTTCTCGACCTCCAGCGCGATCAGCTCCTCGGCGCGCGCCTCGACGGCGTCGGCGATGCGGAACAGGGCGAGCGACCGCTCCGACGGGGTGGCGTCGCGCCACGCCGGGAAGGCCTCGGCGGCCGCCTGCATCGCCGCGTCGACGTCGGCCGCGCCTGACAGCGGCGCCGTCGCGTAGGCCTGGCCCGTGGTGGGATCGATGACCTCCGTCGTGCGCCCGTCGGCCGCCTCCACCCGCTTGCCGTTGACGAAGTTCGAGAACGCCTTCATGGGCGCATCTTGGCATCCGTCCCCGGAGCCGGTGTTCCGCTCGGATCGTCCGGCGGAGCGCTTACGCTCAACACCATGACGGCAGCGATCAAGTCGGTGGGCGTGCCCCGTGAGGTGAAGACGGCCGAGCACCGCGTGGCGATGACCCCCGACGGCGTCCGCGAGCTCGAGCGCCACGGCATCCAGGTCTACGTCGAGGCCGGCGCCGGCGAGGGCGCGTCCATCAGCAACGCCGACTACGTGGCCGCCGGTGCCGACATCGTCCCGACCGCCGCCGACGCGTGGTCACAGGAGATGGTCGTCAAGGTCAAGGAGCCGCAGGAGGACGAGCTGGCCTTCCTGCGGCCCGACCTCACGCTGTTCACGTACCTCCACCTCGCCGCCTACCCCGATGTCGCCAAGGCGCTCGTCGCCGCCGGCACGACCGCCCTCGCCTACGAGACGGTGCAGGTCGAGTCGGGGGCGCTGCCGCTGCTGGCGCCGATGAGCGAGGTCGCCGGCCGGCTGGCCCCGCAGCAGGGCGCCCACTTCCTCGAGCGCCACAACGGCGGCCGCGGCGTGCTGATGGGCGGGGCGCCGGGCGTGCGGCCGGCGAAGGTCGTCGTGCTCGGGGCCGGCAACGTCGGGTGGAACGCGGCGTGGATCGCGGCGGGGATGGAAGCCGAGGTCGTTCTGATCGACAAGAACCTCGACCGGCTGCGATGGGTCGACCAGATCCACCGCGGGCGGATCATGACGCTGGCGTCCAACCGCGGCGCCATCGAGCGCAGCGTGTTCGATGCCGACCTCGTCATCGGGGCGGTGCTCGTCGCCGGCGGCCGGGCACCCGTCGTCGTCAGCGAGGAGATGGTCAAGGGGATGAAGGCGCACGCGGTGATCGTCGACGTCGCCGTCGATCAGGGCGGGTGCATCGAGACGATCCACGAGACCACCCACGACGACCCGATCTACGAGGCCCACGGCGTCATCCACTACGCCGTCGGCAACATGCCGGGCGCCGTGCCGCACACGTCGACCTACGCGCTGACCAACGCCACGCTCCCCTACATCCAGGAGGTCGCCGTGCACGGCCCGGCCACCGCGGCGCAGCGCGACCCGGCGATGGCCCTCGGCGTCAACACCGTCGGCGGGGCCGTCACGAACGAGCCGGTGGCCGAGTTCCTCGGCGTCGCCTACGTCGACCCTCTTGCGGCGTTCGCCGTCGCATCCGCGTAGCCTCGAGCCATGGGGGCGACCACCGCACACGACCTGGACATCCCGACGATCGACATCGAGCTCGAACCGGACCGGGAGATGTCGTCGGCGACGCTCCGGAACGCTTCGGCGGAGAGCTGGATCGCCAAGAACCCGTTCGGGTTCACGATCCTGCACTACGACGACGTGGTCGCCATGCTGCGCGACAAGCGCTGGCACAGCGCGGCGTCGAAGATCATGGAGCTCGGCGGCATCACCGACCCGGTGTACCTGTCCCGTCAGCGGACGTCGATCCTGTCGGCGGAGGGTGACGAGCACACGCGGCTGCGGCGCCTCGTCGGCAAGGCGTTCTCGCCGGTGGCGGCCGACCGGCTGCGGCCGTTCATGCGCTCGGTGATCTCGGAGCTGGTCGACGGGGTGGCCCCGGCCGGGCGTTCGGACTTCGCCGTGGACATCTGCGAGCCGTACCCGATCCCGATCATCTGCGAGCTGCTCGGCGCGCCGAAGCAGGACTGGAAGCTGTTCTCGCAGTGGGCGACGGACGTGCTGCGGATCTTCAACGGCAACCTGCAGGAGGACCTGCCGACGATCATGGCCGCCCAGGACGAGCTGGACGAGTACACGCGAGGGCTGATCGAGGCCCGGCGCTCGGAGCCCCGCGACGACCTGCTGACCGCCCTGATCGCCGCCGAGGAGGCCGGTGACCGGCTGTCGACCGAGGAGCTGGTGATGATGGTCGAGGCGGTGATCGTGGCCGGCACCGACACGACGCGCAACCAGCTCGGCTGCGCGGTCGCGCTGTTCGCCGAGCACCCGTCGCAGTGGGAGCTGTTGGCGTCCACGCCGGAGCTGGCACCGCGGGCGGTCGAGGAGACGATGCGGTACTTCGGCGCCGTGCGCGGGACGGGACGGTTCGCCAGCGAGGACATCGAGTACCGGGACGTCCTGTTCCCCGCCGGGACGTTCATCGCCCCGTCGATGGCCACGGCGAACTACGACGCGTCGGTGTTCAAGGACCCCGAGGTGTTCGACATCACCCGCGAGCCGGCCGGGCAGCCGCAGCTGACGTTCGGCTCGGGCATCCACTACTGCCTCGGCGCCGCGCTGGCCCGCGCCGAGCTCCAGGAGGCGCTGCCCCTGCTGGCTCGCCGCATGCCCGGGTTGGCGCTCGACGGCCCCGTGACCTGGAAGCCCAACGCCGCCGGCATCTTCGGCCCCGACCACCTCCCGATCACCTTCTCACCGAGCCACTGAGCCTCCGGATTCCCGCCGGATTCGGCAACTCTTTGCCAGAACGGACAAGGGTTCGGCCGATCTGGCAAAGAGTTGCCGGATCGACGACGTCACGCGGCCGGCGGGCCAGCAGACGACGGCGCAGGTCGTAGACCGCGGCGACCTGTGCCGACGCAGACGCGGAGCCGGCGTTGGATGTCGCGCTCGGTGAACCGCAGGCGTTCCCATCCGAGCACGGCGAGGCCGAGATCTCGATGCCTTGTCGCGTCTCGACCGCCGACGCGGTGGCATGCCATTCGGAGTGATCGACCTCGAGGTCGAGCCGGATGTCGAGGTAGGCGAGATCGAGGTGCGCCATGCGGCCGCTCGGCAATGATGACGGGGTGCTGTTGGACGGCCGTGGGCAGCCCGTGCGGCGACCAGCGCATCGCTGAGCTCGAGTTCGAGCTCGGACATCGTCGGTCGCACGGCCCGCTCGGTGATCTCGATCGAACCGCTGCCACGCCGCGGAGCCGCGCCGGCCACGGCCGCACAGGTCCTCGTAGACCTCGCCGAGCTCGTCATCGGTGCACAGCCGCCGGTTGCGGACGTCCTCGATGACCGACAGGTGGCTCGGCTCGTCGAGTACGCCGCCGAGATCGAAGACCGTCCGCGGGCACCGAGGTGACGCGAGCGCCGTCGACGAGCTCGACGACGTGGTGGTCAGGCATGCGGTTGCTGGATGGACGACCGCCGTCCGCTTCCGGACCTTCACGCCGTGCGGCACCGTGATCTCGACACGATCCTTCGGCGCCCGCCGCAGATCGCCCCAGAACGCCGCTGCACTCTGCGTGCGACAGCACGGCCTCCGGGATCGACAAGCAGAGGGCGAGCTCCCACTGCTGCACGGTCGAACGGACCACCCACGGTCGACAGCACGCCGGGCAGCACCTCTGTGCAGGTGTTGATCCTCGAGGTGACGTCGGATCGTTCGGTCAGACGAGGCCAAGCCGTTGGATCTCGTCGGCGGTGACGAGATGGAGGCGCCGCTCGGCGATGCGCACGATGTCGGGATCAACCGTGCTCATGCCGCGGCACGGTACGCGCGGGGTGTCACAGCGAGCCCCCGAGGCCGGATCCCGGCAACTCTTTGCTGAGACGGCCACCCCGTGGCCGTTCTGGCAAAGAGTTGGCCGAAACGCGACGCTCAGCTCCTCGACAGGTAGACGTCGCGGAGGACGTGGGTCTCGAGCTCGAGCTCGCCGAGGCGGTGCTTGACGACGTCGCCGATGCTGATCAGACCGACCACCTGGCCGCGCCGTCGACGACGGGCATGTGCCGCGACCGGGTGGCGGTCATCCGGCGCATCACCTCGGCGAGGTCGTCGGCGACGGTGCACGTCGCCACCGCCGTGTTCACGATGTCGCGGACCGCCAGCTCGACGAAGTGCGGGCCATGGTGATCCATGGCCCGCACGACATCTCGTTCCCCGACGACGCCGATCAGCTGGGTGTCGGCGCCGACAACGACAAGCGAGCCGATCCCCCGGGTCGACATCCGGTGCACGGCCACCGTGACCGGGATGTCCGGGCCGACCACCTCCACGGTGTTGCCCTTGGCCGACAGGATCGCTGCGACGTTCATCGTCACCTCCGAGCTCGACGGATCCATCATCCGCCCGCTCGGAGGCCCAAGGCAAGGATCAGCCCGGCTGGGCGCCCTTGCTCAACCAGAAGTCGTTGAGGGCGTTCTGCACCTTCACGTACCAGATGATGTGGCCGATGATCGGGAGCAGGAACCACAGGCCCCAGATCGCCGACACCGGGCTCTGGCGGCCATCGCGCTCGTACATGTTCTTGATCTCGTTGGGGATCGTGAACATCAGGATGACCGAGAAGATGATGGCGATCAGCAGCGACAACCCGGATCCGAGCCCGTCGCCGTTGTAGCGCTTGAGGTCGCCGGTGTTGCGCCAGGTCCAGAAGAGGGTCCAGATCCCCAGCGTGACGATCGACAGCAGGATGACGATCCCGATGCTGTAGTACGGCCCACCGAGGCGCTCCGGCACCTGACCGGCCGGGACGACGGCGTAGCCGGGGGCGGTCGACGGCGGCGGCGGAGCCGAGACCGGCGGCGGGGGCGGCACCGGCGCGTCGGAGGGCGGGGGCGGGATGTCGTCGCTCATGGTCGAACGGTAGCCCTGTCACCACCTACCGTTCGCGGACATGACGACCGGGACCGCGTCAGGCAACGACGGCATCAAGCTCGGCTACAGCGTCGGCTACTGGTCAGCGGGACCGCCGCCCGGCGCGCTGGATGCCATCAAGGAGGCCGATCGGCTCGGCTTCGACTCGCTGTGGACCGCCGAGGCCTACGGCTCCGACGCCCTCACGCCGCTCGCGTGGTGGGGCGCCCACACCGAGCGCATCCGCCTCGGCACCGGCATCATCCAGCTGTCGGCCCGCACCCCGACGGCCACCGCGATGGCGGCGATCACGCTCGACCACCTCTCCGGCGGGCGGGTCATCCTCGGCCTCGGCGCGTCCGGCCCGCAGGTCGTCGAGGGCTGGTACGGGCAGCCCTACCCGAAGCCGCTCGCCCGCACGCGCGAGTACGTCGACATCATCCGCAAGGTCGTCGCCCGCGGCGAGCCGGTCGAGCACCACGGCGAGTTCTACGACCTCCCACTCGACGGCGGGATGGGACTCGGCAAGGCGCTGAAGTCGACGGTGCACCCGCTGCGTTCGGACATCCCGATCCACATCGCCGCCGAAGGTCCGCGCAACGTCGCCCTGGCGGCCGAGATCGGCGACGGCTGGCTGCCGCTGTTCTTCGCGCCGAAGGAGGACGCCTGGTACCGGGAGTGCCTGCAGCGCGGCTTCGACGCCAGCGGCGACCCGACCAAGGCGGCGCGCTTCGAGGTCACCTCGAGCGTCACGATCGTGCCCGGCGACGATCCCGACCGCTGCGCCGACGCGATCCGTCCGATGCTCGCCCTCTACGCCGGCGGGATGGGCGCCCGCGGCGCCAACTTCCACTTCGAGGTGTTCGCCCGGATGGGCTACGAGGACGTCGCCACCAAGGTCCAGGAGCTGTACCTCGCGGGCCGCAAGGACGAGGCGGCGGCGGCGATCCCGCTGGCGATGGTGGAGGACGTCGCCCTCGTCGGCCCGCCGGAGAAGATCCGCGAGGAGCTGCCGCGGTGGAAGGACACGTGCATCACCACGTTCCTCGTCGGCGGCTCGGCGAAGACGATCAACGGCTACGCCGAGGCGCTGCTCGGCTGAACCTCACCAGACGATCTTCGTGTTGTCCCACGTGACGACGTGGGTCGGGCGTGATCTTCACCCACCGCCCGGTCGAGCCGCCGCGCCGACGCCGCCATCGGGGTCGGCTCGTCCGTCGCCGGCCGGCCGTGACCGCCGTGGTACTTGCGGCCCATGATCTCGCGCACCGCCGCCAAGCCCGGGCTCGGCGGCCTCGGCGTCGGTGTCCTCGAGGATCGTGACGTCGCCCTGGATCATGATCCCCTGGAGCTCCGGGAACTTCTCGTTGCGGTCGACAAGGACCGTGCAGCGCGGGTCGCGGCGCATGTTGACGATCTTCTGCCCCCGGCAGTAGGTCCACACGTGGCCGTCGTGCCAGGCGTACCAGAGGGGCGTCGAGTTGATGCGGCCCGACGGCGACACCGTCGAGATGCGCATGTTCCACTCGCTCGACAGGATCTCGTCGCGCTCGTCGTCGGTCAGGGCGAGGTCTCGGGACAGGGCCATGACCGCAGTCTGGCTACTTCTGGTAGAGGCGCTCGAAGTCGTCGGCGTAGTTGGCGTAGACGACGTTGCGCTTCAGCTTCAGCGACGGCGTCAGCTCGCCGTCCTCGAGCGTGAAGTCGCGGGGCAGGATGGCGAACTTCTTGATCTGCTCGACCTGCGCGTAGTGGCGGTTGGCATCGTCGAGGTCGGCCTGGACCATCGCCCGCACCTCGGGCAGCTCGGCGAGCTCGGCGACGTCGCTGGACAGACCCTGCTGCTGCGCCCACGGGACGATCTGCTCGGCGTCGAGCGTGACCAGCGCGACCGGGAACGGCTTGCGGTCGCCGAACATCACGGCCTGCGAGATCCAGCGTGACCGCCTGAGATCACCCTCCAGGTTGGCCGGCGTCAGGTTCTTGCCGCCCGCCGTGATGATGATGTCCTTCTTGCGCCCGGTGATCGTGACGTAGCCGTCGGCGTCGATCGACCCGAGGTCGCCGGTGCGCAAGTAGCCATCGGGCGTCATCACGTCGGCGGTGGCGGCGGCGTTGTTCCAGTAGCCCTTCATGATCATCTCGCCGGCCATCTCGATCTCGCCGTCCTCGGCGATGCGCACCTCGGCGCCGGCGACGGGCTGGCCGATGGTGCCGAACTTGAAGGCGCCGGGGAGGTTGAGGGTGCCGATCGAGGTCGTCTCCGTCATCCCCCATCCCTCGTACACGGGGACGCCGGCGGCGAAGAAGAACTCGAGGATCTCGGAGGCGATCGGCGCCGCCCCGGACACGGCGAACTTGATGCGGCCGCCGAAGATGCCGCGCACCAGCGCGAACATCTCGCCGTCGACGCGGTCGAACTCGGCCTGCTCGTCGGCCGTCACCGCATCACCCTGGCGGACGCGCAGCCCGAGGGCGATGGCGTCCGCCGCGGCCTGCTCGCCGCCGGCCGGCACCATCGACATCGCCACCGCGTACACCTTCTCGAAGACGCGCGGCACCGACGGCAGGACGGTCGGCTTGACGGCGGCGAGCTCGGCGACGATCTGCGTCGTGTCGCCGCCGAAGTAGGCGATCGTCGCGCCGACCTCGATGCAGTCGGCTTGCACGAGCTGGGCGAACACGTGGGCCAGCGGGAGGTAGAGGTAGATGACGTCGCCCTCGCCGAAGAGCTCCATCTCGGTGGCCGAACGACGGCCAGCGGCGAAGCCCCGGTGGGTCAGCACGACGCCCTTCGGACGCCCCGTGGTGCCCGACGTGTAGATGATCAGGCATTCGTCGTCGGCCTCGACCGCAGCGGCCCGCCGGACCAACTCCTCGGGATCGCCGGCGGCGCCGCCGGCCTCGACGTCGGCCAGCGGCACGGCCCCCTGCGCGCTGCCGTCGATGATGATCGTGTGGCGCAGCGACGGGAGGTCGACGCGGACCTCGTCGATGCGGTCGACGTGGGCCGGCGTCTCGCACACGACGATCGATACGCCGGCGTCGCCGAGGACCCATTCGCACTCGGCGGCCGAGTTCGTCGGGTACACCGGCACGACGACGGCGCCTGCTGAGGAGGCGGCGAGGTCGACGAGCGTGAACTCGATCCGCGTGTTGCTCAGCACCCCGACGCGATCGCCGGGTTGCAGGCCGAGGTCGATCAGCCCGTGGGCGATCGCCTGCACCCGCGACCACAGGTCGCGGTACGTCAGCGACGCCCACTCGCCGTCGCGTTGGAACTGGGCGGCGATGGCATCGCCGTAGCGCTCGGCCGCCACACGCGTCAGCTCGGCCATCGACAGCTTGGGGGTCACCGCACCGCTGCTCATGGTGTGACGGTAGCGGCAGGGCGGTGGCGGGCACGTCCCTACGCCTGAGCCTCCGGTACCCTCGGCCGGTCCCGATGTCAGCGACCACCGACGCCCTGCCCCACCCCCACCGCCCCGGCACGGCTCGCGCCGCGTTCTCGTACCGCGACTTCCGGTGGATCTGGATCGGCCTGTTCGCATCGAACATCGGCACGTGGATGCAGAACTTCACGTTGCCGGCCTACGTCGAGGAGCGCACCGGTTCGGCGGCCCTCGTCGGGCTCCTCGTGTTCACGCAGCTCGGCCCGCTGCTGGTGCTGTCGATCCCGGCCGGTGTGCTCGCCGATCGCTACCCGCGCCGTCCGTACCTGATCGTCATGCAGGCCATCCAGGGCGCCTTCAGCGCCGTGCTCGCGGTCCTCGTCGGCCTCGACTCGCCGCTGTGGACGCTGATGGCGTGCTCACTGGTGATCGGCATCGGCAACGCCCTCAACGCGCCGGCGTTCCAGGCCAGCGTGCCGCTGCTCGTCGACCGGCGCGACCTCGCCGGGGCCGTCGCCCTCAACTCGGTGATGATCAACGGCAGCCGGGTCATCGGCCCGCTGCTCGCCGCCGTGCTGTCGATCATCGGCGTCTCGACGGCGTGGCTGTTCATGATCAACGCCGTGACCTACCTGTTCCTCATCGCGGCGATCCTGGTGGTGAACATCCCCGACGTGCGCGGTCGCTTCGCCGAGGTCGGGTGGCGACGCCTGCTGACCGGGTACAACATCGCCCGGTCGCGGCCGGTGCTCTCCCGCACGCTGTTGACGATGACGATCTTCTCGATGGTCTGCCTGGTGTTCGTCGGGCTGTTCCCGTCGGTGGCGGCGCGCAACTTCGACATCGACGTCGACGGCGCCGGCTACAAGCTGCTGTACACCGTGTTCGGGGTCGGCGCCTGCCTCGGTGCGCTGGCCGTCGGGACCGTCATGGCGCACATCGACCGCCGCCGGATCTGGGTCTACGGACTGTGGCTGTTCGCCGCCAGCCTGGCCGCGTTCGGCGCCGTCCGATCGCTCGCCGGCGCCTTCCCCGTGGCCTTCGTCCTCGGCTTCGCCTACTTCCTCGCCGCCACTGCGCTGATCACCATCTTCCAGGAGAACCTCGCCGACACCGAGCGGGCCAGCGTGATGCCGTTGTGGTTCATGGCCTTCGGCGGGTCGATCCCGCTCGGCAACCTCGTGTTCGGGCCGATCATCGACGCCATCGGCGCCCGCTGGGTGCTCGGCATCGGCGCCGTCACGGCGCTCTGGCTGGCGTGGTGGTGCGACCTGCGGCGGATGCCCCCGACGCGTTCCTCCACGTGCCGGGCGCGGCCGTCGCCGGCAGCTGATCGCCCTCGCTCATCCCGCTGCGAGGCGGGCGGCCAGCCGCTCCAGCCCGAACGCCCGGCTGGCCTTGACGAGCACGGCCGTGGTGGCGTCGATCGATCCGATCGCGCGCAGCGGCGTCGTCCTCGCTCACCGGCGCGATGCCGTAGCGATCGGTGCCCACGGCGATCAGCTCGACGCCGAGCTCAGCGGCACGGGCCGCCACGGTGCGGTGCCCGCCGACCGGATCGTCGAGCTCGGCCATCCCGCCGAGCACCGCCACCCGACGGACGGCGGCGACGGCGCTGAGGGCGTCGAGCGCGGCGAGCATCGAGGTCGGGTTGGCGTTGTAGGCGTCGTTGATCACGAGGCCGCCGGCGTCCACGGTGAGCAGTTGCATCCGCATCGAGCTGAGTGCGGCACCGGACAGGGCGGTGGCGGCGGCGTCGATGTCGACACCGACGACACCGGCGACGGCGAGCGCGGCGGCGGCGTTGACGGCCATGTGGGCACCACTCACCTCGAGGGCGACGGGCGCGCTCCCCCACGGCGTGTGCACGTCGAATCGCGGGCGGGCCCAGCGCGTCGAGGACGAGCCCGCTGATGCGGACGTCGGCCGCGCCGTCGTGACCGAACGTGACGACCGCGGCGTCGGTGCGGGCGGCCATCGCCGCGACCCGCTCGTCGTCGGCGTTGAGGATCGCCGTGCCGGCGGACGGCAGGGCTTCGACGAGCTCGCCCTTCGCGGTGGCGACGCCCTCGATGCCGCCGACGCGCTCGGTGTGCGCCGGCGCCACCGACGTCACGACCCCGATGTCGGGCCGACCGACGGCGCAGAGGCGGGCGATCTCGCCGAAGCCGCGCATGCCCATCTCGAGCACGAGGACCTCGGTGTCGGCCGGGGCGGCGAGGATCGTCACCGGCAAGCCCTGCTCGTTGTTGAAGCTGCGCTCGTTGGCGGCCACCCGCCGGCCGGCGCCGACGGCCGCCCGCACGAGGTCCTTGGTGCTCGTCTTGCCGACGCTGCCGGTGATGCCGACGACCGTGGCTGCGAGCCGATCGCGCGCCCACGCCGCCAGCGCCATCAGCGCGGCGCCGGTGTCGGCGACCTCGATGACCGTGATCGACGTGTCGAGCGGACGAGCAGGCCAGCGTCGCTGCAGCGCCGGCGGCGACCGCGGCGACGACGAACTCGTGACCGTCGCGCTCGGCGACGAGCGGCACGAACAGCTGGCCCGGGCAGCAGCGAGCGGGAGTCGAACGACGCCCCGTCGACGTCGACGTCGGGCCCGCGCAGCGTGCCACCGGTGGCATGCGGCCACGTCGGATGCCCGGATCCTCACCGCGCCGAACGGTACCGTTCATCGGGTGACCGCGGACCGGATCCACCTCGTCGTGCTGTTCGGCGGCCAGTCGGCCGAGCACGACGTGAGTTGCGTGACGGCCGCCCACGTGCTGGCCGCCGTCGATCCGGCGGCGCTACCGGATCACCCCGGTCGGCATCACCGCGACGGTGACTGGCAGCTCGCCGATGGCGCGCCGGATGCATTGCGGACCGGCCCGGCCGCGCTGCCGTCACGCCTCGAAGCGGCCGGCAGCTCGGTGTCGCCCGAGGCGGTGCTGGGTTCGCTCGACGAGCCGGGCGAGCGCACGGTCGTCCTGCCGCTGCTGCACGGTCCGATGGGTGAGGACGGCACGGTGCAGGGCCTGCTCGAGCTGGCCGACGTGCCCTACGTCGGCGCCGGCGTCCTCGGCTCGGCGCTGGCGATGGACAAGGCGATGGCCAAGCAGGTGCTGGCCGCCAACGGCATCGCCCAGTCCCGCTACCGCGCCTTCGCCGAGCACGAGATGACGCCCGGGCTGCCCAACGACCTCGTCGCCGAGCTCGGGCTGCCGTGCTTCGTCAAGCCGTCGAACATGGGGTCGTCCGTCGGCGTGAGCAAGGCGCACTCGGTCGAGGAGCTGCGCGACGCGATCGACCCACGCCCTGACGTACGACGAGTGGGTCGTCGTCGAGGAGGCCGTCGACGGACGGGAGATCGAGGTCGGCGTGCTCGGCGAACTCGACCCGCAGGCGTCGGGCGTCGGCGAGATCATCCCCGGCGACGAGTTCTACGACTACGAGGACAAGTACGTCACCGACGGCGCCCAGCTGCTCATCCCGGCGCCGCTGACCACCGAGCAGACCGCCGAGGTGCGGGCGCTGGCGGTGCGGGTGTTCCAGCTGCTGCGCGGCGACGGCCTCGCCCGCGTCGACTTCTTCTTCGAGGAGGGCGGCCGCGGGTTCCTGTGCAACGAGGTCAACACGATGCCCGGCTTCACGCCGATCTCGATGTACCCGAAGCTGTGGCAGGCGGCCGGGGTCAGCTACCCCGAGCTGATCGACCGCCTCGTCGCGCTGGCGATCGAGCGCCACGGCCGGCGCCGCCGCAACACGAAGCACTGATCACGGCGCCAGCGCAGCCTGCAGGAAGTTGCGCAGCTCGGCGCGCAGTCGGCGCAGGCCGGCCGGGTCCGCCGTCCAGCCCACGGCGCGCAGGGCCTCCGGCTCGGTGGCGATGCCGGTGACCGTGCCGTACGCCAGGGCGGCGACGAGGCGGGGGTCGCCGCGACGCAGGCGGCCGGCATCCATCTCGGTGCCGAGGTAGTCGACGGCACGCCGCACGAGCGGGTCGACGTGGGCGCGCAGGCGCGTCGCCTGGGCGGGCGGCAGCCGGCTCAGCTCGCGCACCAGCCCCAGGAGCGCCGGTCGGCGCACGGCCAGGCGGAACACGGCGGTGACCACGGCGTCGATCCGCGCCAGCGGCTCGTCGGGCGCCGCCCGCACGGCGGCATCGATCACCACGGCGAGGTCGGCGGCCGTCACCTCGAGCACGCCGTCGACCAGCTCCTCCTTGCTCGCGAACCAGTACAGGACGGTCTGCTTGCGCACGCCGACCTCGGCCGCGATCTCGTCGAGCGAGACGGCGTCGACGCCGCGGATCCCGAAGCGGCCGGCGGCCGCCTCGAGGATGCGGTCGCGGGTCGACACGACGCGATCAGTCCGCCAGCAACTGCTGCGACCGGCCCCAGAGGCGGGCCATGCCGCGGATCCAGCGGTCGGGGTCGGCCGCCTTGCGCTCGACGAAGAGCTTGAGCTCGGGGTGGGTGTAGATGAAGAAGACGTCGTCGCGGACCGCGGCGATGACGCGCGCCGCGGCCTCGTCCGGCGAGAGCACGTCGCCGCCACCGATGATCGCCGACGCCTTCGCCGCGTCGCCTGCCGTGGAGCCGGTGAGCATCGGCGTGTCGACGCCGCCGGGGCAGATGCACGAGACCTTGACGCCCTGCTCGGCATGGGTGATCGCCAGCCACTCGGCGAAGCCGAGGGCGGCGTGCTTGGTCGCGGCATACACCCCGTCGCCGAGCGACGTGAGGATGCCGGCCATCGACGCCGTCGTCACGAGGTGGCCCTCGCCGCGGGCGATCCAGCCCGGCAGCAGCGCCCGGGCCGCGTAGACGTGGGCCATCACGTTGACGTTCCACTGCAGCGCCCACACGTCGTCGGGTGCGTCGGCGCCGCCGCCATGGGCGACACCGGCGTTGGCGAACCACAGGTCGATCGGCCCGTGGGCCTCCTCGACCTCGTGGACGAGGGCGATGGTCGCCGCCTCGTCGCCGACGTCGAGCGCCTTGGCGACGACGTGGTCGCCATCGCGTCGATGGCGTCGGCGCGGACGTCGGTGGCCACGACGGTGTCGGCGCCGGCGGCGACGAGCGCCCGCACGAGCGCGCTCCCGATCCCTCCGGCGGCGCCGGTGACGACTGCGATCCTGCCCTGCGGGTCCATGCCCCGGACCCTACGTCGGGCCGCTGGATCCGGGAGACCCCGTGTTCGGACGGCCCTCGTGACGACACGCCCATTCGGCCTGGCAGTGGTGCCGATGTTCCTGACCGCAGTGCGCCCCCGAGGGATGCACGCCCGGCGCCCGAACCGGAGCCGATCGTTGCGCCGTGCGACCCGAACTACAGCGGCTGCGTGCCGATCGACAGCGACGTCGATTGCGCTGCTGGCGAAGGCAACGGCCCGTCGTACGTCGCCGGTCCTGTCGACGTCATCGGCAGCGACATCTACGGCCTCGACCGCGACGGCGACGGGATCGGCTGCGAAGACGGCTGAACCACGTTCTGTGTCACCGCACAAGTCCTCGGGGACACATGCGGTGACACAGACACTGGCTGGGCGCTCTCTACCAATTGGTAGAGACGTGCTATAACCTGGGTCCGTGATCGCCGAGGCGCTGGCGCGCACACGGATCGCCATCACCGGGTCGACGGGGTTCGTCGGGACGGCCCTGGTCGAGCGGCTGCTGCGCTCGGTGCCCGGGTGCGAGCTCGTCCTGCTCGTCCGCGACGGCAAGCGCACGCCGGCGGCCCGGCGTGTCGCAGCGCGAGCTGCTGAAGAACGACGCCTTCGACCGCCTGCGGGCCCAGCTGGTCGAGGCCGGCGGCGAGACGTTCGACGAGATGACGGCGCGGCGGATCACGACGATCGCCGGCGACGTCGGGACCGACGGCCTCGGCCTGTCGGAGGCCGATCGAGCCGTGCTCGCCTCGTGCGACATCGTCGTGCACTCGGCGGCCGCGGTGTCGTTCGACTCGCCGCTCGACTCCGCCGTCGAGATCAACCTGCTCGGCCCGACGCGCATCGCCGAGCTGCTGCAGGAACTGGGCGTGACCCCACACCTCGTCTCGGTGTCGACGTGCTACGTCGCCGGCAACCGGCGGGGCACCGCGCCCGAGGAGCTCGTCAGCGCCGGGCCGTTCGACCTCGGGCTGAGCTGGCGGGCCGAGGTCGCCGCCGCCCGCCGCCTGCGCGGCGACAGCGAGGCGGCCAGCCGCCAGCCCGACCAGCTCGTCGAGTTCCGATCGGCCGCCCGCACCGAGCTCGGCGCCGCTGGCGCGCCGGCGCTCGCCGCCAAGACCGAGCAGCTGCGCGAGCGTTGGGTGCGCGACCGTCTCGTCGAGGCCGGGCGGGCGCGCGCTGCCAGCGTCGGCTGGCCCGACGCGTACGCGTTCACCAAGGCCCTCGGCGAGCAGGCGCTGACCGACTCCAAGGGCGACGTCCCGGTGAGCATCGTGCGACCGTCGATCATCGAGTCGGCGTGGGCCGAGCCGCGACCGGGCTGGATCCGCGGCTTCCGCATGGCCGAGCCGGTGCTGATCTCCTACGCCCGCGGCCTGCTGCGCGAGTTCCCGGGCGTGCCCGAGGGGACGGTCGACGTGATCCCGGTCGACATCGTCGTCGCCGCGATCATCGCCGTCGCCGCGCTCGGCCCGGAGCAGGCGCCCCCGATCACCCAGGTCGCGTCGGGTGGCGTCAACCCGCTGAAGTACAAGGCGCTCGTCGACAACGTCAGCGACTGGTTCACCCAGCACCCGCTCTACGACAGCGAGGGCCAGCCGATCGTCGTCCCCGAGTTCCGCTTCCCCGGCCGCGGCCGCGTGCAGGGGCAGCTGACCCGGGCCAAGGCCGTCATCAGCCGCAGCGAGAAGCTGCTGCAGGCGCTCCCGCTGCGCGGCAAGCAGGCCGAGTTCTCGGCCAAGCTCGAGACCAAGCGGATGGAGGTCGAGCGAGCGCTGGAGTACGTCCAGCTGTACGGCCTCTACACCGAGTGCGAGGCGATCTACTCGGTCGGCAACCTGCTGACGATGTGGGACGGGCTCGACTCGGTCGACCAGGCCACGTTCGCCTTCGATCCCCGCGCCATCGACTGGCCGACGTACATCCGGGAGATCCACCTGCCGTCGATCGTCCAGCACGCCCGCGTCAAGACGGCGCCCGGCAAGACGACCACCGACCGCAGCGGCCGCCTGCGTCGCCAGGTGCTCGACCCGGCCCGCCAGGTCGCTGCGTTCGACCTCGAGAACACGCTGATCGCCAGCAACGTCGTCGAGAGCTACTCGTGGCTGGCCACACGCCGCCTCGACCGCAACGAGCGGATCCGCTACACGCTGCGGACCTTGAAGGAAGCGCCGGGACTGCTGAAGCTCGACCGCGTCGACCGCGGCGACTTCCTGCGCCACTTCTACCGGCGCTACGAGGACGCCCCGCTGGCCCAGATCGAGATCGATGCCCAGCAGCTGCTGACCGAGCTGATCCTCACCAAGGGCTTCCCGGCCGGCCTGCGCCGCGTGCGCGAGCACCGCGCCCTCGGGCACCGCACGATCCTCATCACCGGGGCCCTCGACTTCGCCGTCGAGGGCCTGCGCCCGCTGTTCGACGAGATCGTGGCCGCCGAGATGTCGGTCCGCCCCGACGGCACGCTGTCGGGCGAGATGCTGCAGGTGCCGCCGACCGGCGAGACCCGGGCCCAGATCCTCCACGACTACTGCGCGGCCGAGGGCCTGCGCATCGAGGAAGCGGTGGCCTACGCCGATTCGACGAGCGACCTGCCGCTGCTGGAGGCCGTCGGCTTCCCCGTGGCGGTCAACCCGGAGACGAGGCTGGCGGCGATCGCCCGCAAGCGCGGCTGGCTGGTCGAGCACTGGGCGAAGGCCAGCGGCGGCCCCCGCCCGCTGCTGCCCTTCGGCCCCGTCATGGTCGAGCGCGAGCGCCGCCGGAGGTTCGGCTGATGCGGTTCCATCGGAGGGTTTGGGTGCATCGGAGGGTCTGGTGCACGGACGCCCCGCACGAAACCCTCGGATGCAACGAAACCCTCGGATGGGGGGAGACGTGAGGGCGCTGCAGGTGAAGCGGTCGGTCGGGCGGCTGGGGTTGGCCCGGGTGGCGTCGGCGTTGGCGCCGGCGGCAGCGGTGCGGGTCGGACCGCTCGACTTCACCGAGGTCGACGATCCCGAGCTGCCGGGGCCGGGCTGGCATCGCGTGCACACGTCGCTGGCCGGGATCTGCGGCAGCGACCTGTCGATGATCGAGGGCCACGCGTCGACGTACTTCGACGACTGGGTCAGCTTCCCGTTCGTGCCCGGCCACGAGGTCGTCGGCCGGCTCGACGACGGCACGCCGGGTCGTCCTCGAGCCGGTGCTCGGCCACGCTGCCCGCGGCTTCGAGCCGCCGTTCGCCGACGCGGCACCCGGCGACGGCGACGACTACGCCCACCTCGCCACCGGCCGCCTCGAACCGGGCATCCAGATCGGGTTCTGCTGCTCGACCGGCGGCGGCTGGGCCCCGTGGTTCTGGGCCCACGAGTCGCAGCTCCACCGCATCCACGACGACGTGCCCGACGAGCGGGCCGTGCTCATCGAGCCGCTGGCCGGCGGCATCCACACGGCCCTCCTCGCCGCCGCGTCGCCCTCGGTCGCCCAGGCGTCGGAGCCGGTCGTCGCCGTCCTCGGCGCCGGCACGATGGGCCTGGCCGCCATCGCCGGGCTCGTGCGCTACGTGCCGCAGGCGCGGATCGTCGTCGGCGCCCGGTACCCGCACCAGCAGCGGCTGGCCCGCCAGCTCGGCGCCCACGACGTCGTGGCCGCCGCCGAGCTGCCCCGAGCCGTCCGCCGGATCGTCGGCTGCCACGTCGTCGGCGACCACCTCTCGTCGGGTGCCCACGCCACGATCGATGCGGTCGGCAACGAATCGTCGCTGGCGTCCGTGCTGCGCATCACCCGGCCGCGCGGACGCGTCGTGATGATGGGCATGCCTGGCGAGGTGACGGTCGACCTCACCGGGCTGTGGCACCGCGAGACCGAGCTCGTCGGCGCCTACACCTACGGCACCGAGACGCTCGACGGTCGCCGCGTGCGGACGTTCGAGCTGGCCACCGAGACCGCCAACGCCATCGAGGCCGAGCAGTGGCTCAGCGCCACCTACCGCCTCGCCGACCACGTCGACGCCATCGCCCACGCCGCCGAGGCCGGCCGCAGGGGCGCGACGAAGATCGCCTTCGACCCCGTCTGAGTCGTTCGCTCGCTCGAAGACTCGCTCGGCTCAACTAGGAGCAGCTGATGCCGCGTCCCGGGTTCGTCCTCGACGTCGACCGCTCGACCCCACCGACCCTCGTCTGGAACGGCGAGGGTCTCAGCCTCGAGAAGCTGCCGGCCGACCGCAGCCGGGTGATCTACCCGCCGGAGCCGCTGGCGCCGCTCGACGACATCGACGGCGCCATCCGCGAGGCGCTCCTCAACCCCCTCGACCACGACCCGCTGCCGACGCTCCTCTTCCCCGGCATGAAGCTGACGATCGCCTTCGACGACATCAGCCTGCCGCTGCCCCCGATGCGTCGGCCCGACGTCCGCCAGCGGGTGATCGAGGCGGTGCTCGACATGGCCGCCGACGCCGGCGTCGACGACGTCCACCTGATCTGTGCCCTCGCGCTGCACCGGCGGATGACCGAGGCCGAGCTGCGCCACGCCATCGGCGACCGCGTCTACGACGCCTTCGAGCCACGCGGGATGCTCACCCAGCACGACGCCGAGGACCCCGACAACCTGATCTTCCTCGGCACCACGCCGCAGGGCGAGGAGGTCGAGATCAACAAGCGGGCGGCGACGTCGGACCTCCTGGTGTACGTCAACATCAACCTCGTCGCCATGGACGGCGGGTGGAAGTCGACGGCCACCGGGCTGGCCAGCTACCGCAGCCTGCGCCACCACCACAACCCGACGACCATGGAGGCCAGCCACAGCTTCATGGACCAGCACCGCTCGGAGCTGCACAAGAGCAACTGGCGGATGGGCAAGGTGCTGCTCGACTCGGGCGTCAAGGTGTTCCAGATCGAGACGACGCTCAACACCGACACGTTCCCGGCGCCGTTCGACTTCCTCAGCAAGCGGGAGTGGGAGTGGTCGCCGAAGGACCGGGCGACGTACCTCGGGACGGCGAAGTCGTTGTCACTCGCACCGACCCGGCTGGCCCGCAAGATCCTCAACTCGATCGAGTCGCCGCACCAGATGACGAGCGTGCAGGCCGGCGAGGTCGAGGCCGTGCACCGCCAGACGACCGAGAACGTCTACCGCCAGCAGCTCGTCGAGGTCCAAGGGCAGACGGACATCCTGACGATGGGCATCCCGTACATCTGCCCGTACAACGTCAACTCGATCATGAACCCGATCCTCGTGATGTGCATGGGCCTCGGGTACCTGTTCAACCTGTACCGCGGCAAGCCGCTGGTGCGCGAGGGCGGCGTGGTGATCATGTTCCACCCGACGCAGCCCGACTTCCACCCGGTGCACCACCCGAGCTACATCGACTTCTACGAGCAGGTGCTGGCCGAGACGACCGACCCGCACGTGATGTCGAAGCAGTTCGAGGAGCGCTACGCCACCGACGACTGGTACCGCCACCTCTACCGCACGGGCAACGCCTACCACGGCGTGCACCCCTTCTACATGTGGTACTGGGGCGCCCACGCGATGCGCCACTGCGGGCGGATCATCATCGTCGGCGGCGATCCGAAGGCCGTGCGCCGCCTGGGGTTCGTGCCCGCCTCGACGCTCGACGACGCCCTCGAGATCGCGTCCGACGTCGTCGGGCGGTCGCCGACGATCACCCACATCCACAACCCGCCGATCCTCATGGCCGACGTCCGATGAAGGTCGCCGACTCCACGGCGACGGCGCGGTTCGCGCTGCGGCACGCGGCGCGTGCCGCCGGCCAGGTCGAGCGGGCCGTCGGACGGGTGACCGCGCCCGGCCGCAACATCGCCTTCCCGTACCGCGCCCCGAGCGTGCCGCGTGGCGTCGAGGTCCCCGAGGATCCGAACACGCTCGGCGCCGACTACGACACCGACTGGGCCCGCTCCCCCGCCGCCCGGGTCGCCCGCGGCGTGATCGCCGAGGGGCCGATGCGCGCCGTCGTGCGCGGGCTGGCCGACCCCGAGGTGTTCGGCGTCGATCGCCTCGACGACCTGCGTCGCCAGGCCGACGAGTCGGACGGTCCGCCGCCCCCGCTGATCTTCGCCCCCAACCACCACAGCCACGTCGACACCGCGCTGATGTTCCGCGCCGTGCCGTTCACGTGGCGCAAGCGCCTCGTCGTCGCGGCGGCCGCCGACTACTTCTTCGACAAGCGGTGGAAGGCGACGCTGTCGGCACTGTCGCTGAACGCCATCCCGATCGATCGCGAGGCGACGGGCCGCCGGTCGGCCGACATGATCCGCGACCTGATCGACGACGGCTGGAGCCTCGTGATCTACCCGGAGGGCGGGCGCTCACCCGACGGCTGGGGCCAGGACTTCAAGGCCGGCGCCGCCTACCTGTCGTCGCGCACCGGCGCGCCGGTCGTGCCGGTCTTCCTCGACGGCACCGGGTCGATCTTCGGCAAGGGGATGAAGCGGCCCAAGCCGGGGCGGACGCGGGTCGTGTTCGGCGCCCCGCTGCACCCGATCGAGGGCGAGAGCACGCGCCGCTTCAACGCCCGCATCCAGGCCGCCGTCACGACGCTCGCCGACGAGGCGACGACCGATTGGTGGACGGCCCGCCGCCGCGCCGCGGACGGCACGAGCCCGGTGCTCGGCGGTCCCGACTACACCGGGTGGCGCCGGCAGTGGGACCTCACCACGCGCCGCCGCCAGAGCATCGCGGCCTGGCGCAAGCCCCCCACCCGCCGCTGGCCCGACCTCGGCTGACCCGACACGATCTGGCCGGATCCGGCAACCGTCCGAGCATGCCGGACGGAGCGCCGCGATGGCCCTCCGTCCGACACGTCGTCATGCGACGATGGTGACCGTCTTGGACAGGGTCGACCCCGAACTGCGCGGGAACAGCCGGTCGACGTCGACGTTGGCGTGCACGTGGCAGTTGATGGTGGCGTCGCCGCGACGCTCGGAGCGGTACTCGAACTCGATCTCGAGCACCTCGCCGATGTCGAGGACCGAGTCGAAGTCGTCGACGTCGTCGTCCGGCCCGGCGACGAAGAACAGGTAGAACTCGGCCACCGGCGTCTGCGAGCTCAGGTCAGCAGCGCCGGGGTCGTTCGTCGCCTTCGGGTTGAACAGCGCCGATCCCGGCGGGTACAGCAGCACGATCGGGTTCTCGTTCGGCTCCTGACCGGGCTCGACCCACAGGTGCAGCATGACGTCGGTCAGACGCACCCCGGTGGGCGCGGCGGCGTTGGTCACCTTGACGGTGTAGGACCCGTCGTGGTCGGGCTGGAGGTTGGAGGTGACCTTGCTGATCTTGACCTCGACCTCGGTGTCGATGTAGGCGGCCGTGGCGGCCGAGATGTCGGAAAGGGTGATGGCCATCGTTCGTTCTCCTGGTGTTCGGGGGATGACACCAGGAACGTGACAGGCGCCCGCTAACCGAGCGCTAGCCACGGCACGGCGCGGCCAGCATGTGGCCGGATTCGCCAACTGTTTGCCAGAACGGCCACTTCTTGGCCGTTCTGGCAAAGAGTTGGCGGTTCCGGCGGGATCCGGGGAGCCGGGTCGGTCAGCCGCCGCCGGAGGTGGTGGTCGTGGCGGCGGCGTTGGCGCAGTCGGCGGGCGGCGGCAGGTTGATCGAGCGGCCGGTGTAGAGGTTCGGCCAGTTCGGTGTGGTGGCGTTCGCCGCGTTCAGCTGCTCGATGGTGATGTCGAACTTCTTCGTGATCACCAGCGGGGCGTCGCCGGTCTGGACCTCGTAGGTCGGGTGGCAGCGATCGCCGGTGCCGGATCCGTCCGCCGCCGTCGTGGCCGACGCGTCGGTGGTGTCGCCCGTCGCCGCCGCCGCGGTCGTCGTCGTGGCGTTCGGGTCGATGAACTTGGCACCCGGCGGGATCCGCACCGTGCCGCCCTTGCCCGGGAACTCGCTGTACGTCGCGTCCCACCCGTTGTAGTTGCGCAGCTCGTCGAGCGAGATGTCGAACTTGCGGGCGATGTTGAACGGCACGTCGTTGTCCGACTGCACGATGTAGGACTGCTCGGCCAGCGACTTCCCGTCAGCGCCGGGGGCTGCGGACGTCGGGACGGTCGTCGTCGTCGCGGCGTCCTTCACCACGTAGCTGGACGGCTTGATCTGCACGGTGCTCACGGCGGCCCCGGTGTCGTCGTCACCGCACGAGGAGACCGCCAACAGGGCACCACCCGCGAGCAGCGGGAGGGCGATGCGAGCCACGGACGAGAACATCGGCAGCAGGTTACGCGTCGACATCAGGTGAGCGGGCGCGTGGTCGGCAGGATCGGTGCCGGCAACGTCGTCTCCCCGACCAGGTACTCGTCGACGCGGGCCGCGCAGGCGCGCCCCTCGGCGATCGCCCACACGATCAGCGATTGCCCGCGACCCATGTCCCCGGCGACGAACACGCCGGGCACGTTCGTCATGAACTGATCGTCGCGCTTCACGTTGCCGCGCTCGTCGTAGTCGACACCGAGGCGCTCCAGCCAGGAGCCCTGCTCCGGCCCGACGAACCCCATCGCCAGCAGCACGAGGTCGGCCGGCAGCTCGCGTTCGCTGCCCGCGACCTTCTGGAACCGGCCCTCGACGAGCTCGACCTCGTGGATCAGCAGCGCCTTGACGTTGCCGTTCCCGTCGTCGACGAAGCGCTCGGTGTTCACGCTGTAGACGCGCTCGCCACCCTCCTCGTGCGCCGACGAGGTGCGGTAGATGAGGCTCCACTGCGGCCACGGGTTCTCGACCGCCCGGTCGTCGGGTGGTCGCGCCAGGATCTCCAGCTGGGTCACCGACTTCGCCTGCTGGCGATGCGACGTGCCGAGGCAGTCGGCCCCGGTGTCGCCGCCGCCGATGATCACGACGTGCTTGCCCTCGGCCGTGATCGGCGGCGCCTCGATGTCACCCTCCTGGACCCGGTTGGCCCACGGCAGGAACTCCATCGCCTGGTAGATCCCGCCCAGCTCGCGCCCGGGCACCGGCAGGTCGCGCCACGCCGTGGCCCCGCACGCCAGCACGAGCGCGTCGTTCGACGCCAGCAGGATGTCGATGTCGATCGTGTCGCCCACGGCGGCGTTGGCCCGGAACTCGGTGCCCTCGGCCTCCATCTGGCGCAGCCGCCGCTCGACGTGGCGCTTCTCCATCTTGAACTCGGGGATGCCGTAGCGCAGCAGGCCGCCGATGCGGTCGGCCCGCTCGAGCACGAGCACGTCGTGGCCGGCCCGGGTCAGCTGCTGGGCGGCGGCCAGGCCGGCCGGGCCCGAGCCGATCACCACGACCCGCTTGCCCGTCTTCACCGACGGCACCTGCGGGGTGACCCAGCCCTCCTCCCACGCCCGATCGACGATCTCGACCTCGACCTGCTTGATCGTGACCGGATCGGCGTTGATGCCGAGGACGCAGGCGGCCTCGCACGGCGCCGGGCACAGCCGACCGGTGAACTCCGGGAAGTTGTTGGTGGCGTGCAGCCGATCGATGGCGTCGCGCCAGTGCTCGCGGTAGACGAGGTCGTTCCAGTCGGGGATCAGGTTGCCGAGCGGGCAGCCGTTGTTGCAGAACGGGATGCCGCAGTCCATGCACCGCCCGGCCTGGGTCTGGACGTGGTCGAGTGGGAAGTCCTCGTACACCTCCTTCCAGTCGCGCAGCCGCACCGGCACCGGCCGCCGGGACGGCAGCTCGCGCGACCACTTCAGGAACCCCGTCGCCTCACCCATTCGAGCTCTCCATGACCATCCGCATGGTGGCGTCCTCGTCGAGGCCGTCGGCCGCGGCCTTGCGCATCACGGTCAGCACCCGCTTGTAGTCGATCGGCATCACCTTGCGGAACCGGCTGACCGACGCCGTCCACGACGCCAGCAGGCGATCGGCGACGGCCGAGCCGGTCAGCTCGCGGTGGCGGCGACACGACGTCGTGCAGGAACGACCGGTCGTCGCCGTCGAGCTCCTCGAGCGCCACCATCTCGGCGTTGAGGCGGCTGCGGAAGCGGCCGTCGACGTCGAGCACGTAGGCGATGCCGCCGGACATCCCGGCCCCGAAGTTGCGCCCGGTGCGCCCGAGCACGACGACGCGGCCGCCGGTCATGTACTCGCAGCCGTGATCCCCGATCCCCTCCGCCACCGCCGAGCGCGCCGGAGTTGCGCACGCAGAAGCGCTCGCCGACGAGACCGCGCAGGAAGATCTCGCCGCCCGTCGCCCCGTAGGCGATCACGTTGCCGGCGATGATCTGCTCCTCGGCGACGAACGGCGACGTCGGCGGCGGGCTCACGACGATGCGCCCGCCCGACAGTCCCTTGCCGAGGTAGTCGTTGGCGTCGCCGATCAGGCGCAGCGTCACGCCGGCGGGCACGAACGCCCCGAAGCTCTGACCGGCCGACCCGGTGAGGCGGATGTCGATCGTCCCGTCGGGCAGCCCTTCGCCCTTCCACGCCTTGGTGATCTCGTGGCCGAGCATCGTCCCGACGGTGCGGTTGACGTTGCGGATCGGCAGGTCGATCTCGACGTGCTGGGCGTCGGTGATCGCCGGCTGCGACAGGCGGATCAGCTCCTGGTCGAGGGCGTCCTTGAGGCCGTGGTCCTGACTGACCGACTGCAGCATCGACTGCCCGTACGGGTTCTTCGGCACGGCGAGGATCGGGCTGATGTCGAGCCCGTCGGCCTTCCAGTGGTCGATGGCGGCACGCGTGTCGAGCACCTCGACGTGGCCGATCATCTCGGCCATCGTGCGGAACCCGAGCTGGGCCATCAGCTCGCGCACCTCCTCGGCGATGAACTCGAAGAACGTCTCGACGAACTCCGGCTTGCCGTTGAAGCGCTTGCGCAGCTCCGGGTTCTGGGTGGCGATGCCGACCGGGCACGTGTCGAGGTGGCAGACGCGCATCATCACGCAGCCCGACACGACGAGCGGGGCGGTGGCGAAGCCGAACTCCTCGGCGCCGAGCAGGGCGGCGATGACGACGTCGCGACCGGTCTTCAGCTGGCCGTCGGTCTGCACGACGATGCGGTCGCGCAGCCCGTTGAGCAGCAGCGTCTGCTGGGTCTCGGCGAGGCCCAGCTCCCACGGCCCCCCGGCGTGCTTGAGCGACGTCAGCGGGCTGGCCCCGGTGCCGCCGTCGTGGCCGGAGATCAGCACGACGTCTGCTTTCGCCTTGCTGACCCCGGCCGCAACGGTGCCGACCCCGACCTCGGCGACGAGCTTCACGTGGACGCGCGCCGCCGGGTTGGCGTTCTTGAGGTCGTGGATGAGCTGCTTGAGGTCCTCGATCGAATAGATGTCGTGGTGCGGCGGCGGGCTGATCAGGCCGACGCCGGGCGTGGAGTGCCGGGTCTTGGCGATCCACGGGTACACCTTGTGGCCGGGCAGCTGGCCGCCCTCGCCGGGCTTGGCGCCCTGGGCCATCTTGATCTGCAGGTCGTCGGCGTTGGTGAGGTACTCCGCCGTCACGCCGAAGCGGCCCGACGCGACCTGCTTGATCGACGACCGCCGCTGCGGGTCGTGCAGGCGATCGGAGTCCTCGCCGCCCTCGCCGGTGTTCGACTTGGCGCCGAGGCGGTTCATGGCGATGGCCAGCGTCTCGTGGGCCTCGGCCGAGATCGAGCCGTAGCTCATGGCGCCGGTCGAGAAGCGCCGCACGATCGAGTGGACCGACTCGACCTCGTCGATCGGAGATCGGCTGGCGGGCCCCGTCCTTGAACGCGAACAGGCCGCGCAGCGTGGCCAGCCGCGCCGACTGGTCGTCGACGAGCATCGAGTACTGGCGGAAGATGTCGTAGCGCTTGGCCCGCGTGGCGTGCTGCAGCTTGAACACCGTGTCCGGGTTGAACAGGTGGAACTCGCCCTCGCGCCGCCACTGGTACTCGCCGCCGAGCTCGAGCTTGCGGTGGGCCCGCTCCTCGGGTCGCGTCGGGTGGGCCTGGAGGTGGCGGGCGGCGACCTCCATCGCGATCTCGTCGAGCCCGATGCCGCCGAGGCGGCTGACGGTGCCGGTGAAGTACTGCTCGACGAGTGACTCGCTGAGCCCGACGGCCTCGAAGATCTGGGCGCCGGTGTAGCTCGCCACCGTCGACACGCCCATCTTCGACATCACCTTGAGGACGCCCTTGCCGCACGCCTTGATGTAGTTGCGCACCGCCTTGTGGGAGTCCATGCCGCCCATGCCGTGGAGGCCCTCGGCGATGAGGTCCTCGATCGACTCGAACGCCAGGTACGGGTTGATGGCGCCGGCGCCGTAGCCGATGAGCAGCGCCATGTGGTGCACCTCGCGGGCGTCGCCGCACTCGACGAGCAGCCCGACCATCGTGCGCTGCTTGGTGCGCACGAGGTGGTGGTGGACGGCGCCGGTCAGCAGCAGCGACGGGATCGGCGCCTCGGCGGCGTCGGCGTTGCGGTCCGACAGGACGATGATCCGGGCGCCCTCCTCGATGGCCGTCGAGACCTCGTTGCAGATCGCCGACAGCGCCCGCTCGAGGGCGAGGCCGCCGCCGGCGACGCGGTAGAGGCCCTTGACCACGTACGAGCGCAGGCCCGGGAAGCGGCCGCCGTCGTTGGCGTGGACGATCTTGGCCAGCTCGTCGTTGTCGATGATCGGGAACGGCAGGACCAGCTGGCGGCAGCTCGCCGCGCTCGGTCGCAGCAGGTTGTCCTCGGGCCCGATCGTCGACGACACCGACGTGACGACCTCCTCGCGGATGGCGTCGAGCGGCGGGTTGGTCACCTGGGCGAAGAGCTGGGCGAAGTAGTCGAACAACAGGCGCGGCCGTTCCGACAGCACGGCGATCGGCGTGTCGGTGCCCATCGATCCGATCGGCTCGGTGCCCTTGGAGCCGGTCGGGGCGAGGATGACCTTGAGCTCCTCGTGGGTGTAGCCGAACAGCTGCTGGCGGCGCAGCACGCTGTCGTGGCTGAACACGACGTGCTCGCGCGGCGGCAGGTCCTCGAGCTCGACGAGGCTCTCGTCGAGCCACTGGCCGTAGGGGTGCTCGGCGGCGAGCGTCGACTTGATCTCGCCGTCGTCGACGATGCGGCCCTGCGCGGTGTCGATGAGGAACATCCGGCCCGGCTGCAAGCGGCCCTTCGTCACGACCTTGGCCGGGTCGATGTCGATGACGCCGACCTCGGACGCCATGACGACGAGGTCGTCGTCGGTCACCCAGTAGCGGCTGGGGCGCAGGCCGTTGCGGTCGAGCACGGCGCCGATCACCGTGCCGTCGGTGAAGGCCACGCTGGCCGGGCCATCCCACGGCTCCATCACCGTCGAGTGGAAGCGGTAGAACGCCCGCAGCGCGGGGTCCATCTCCGTGTTGTTCTCCCACGCCTCGGGGATCATCATCAGCACGGCGTGGTGGATCGGGCGGCCGCCGAGGTGGAGCAGCTCCAGCACCTCGTCGAAGCGGGCCGTGTCGGAGGCACCCGGCGTGCAGATCGGGAAGGCGCGGGTCACGCCCGGCAGCACCGAGCCGTCGACCATCGCCTCGCGGGCGCGCATCCAGTTCTGGTTGCCCTGGACCGTGTTGATCTCGCCGTTGTGGGCGATGTAGCGGTACGGGTGGGCCAGCGGCCACGACGGGAACGTGTTCGTCGAGAAGCGGCTGTGCACCAGCAGCAGCGCCGACTCGAAGCGCTCGTCGAGGAGGTCGGGGAAGAACTGGGCCAGCTGCGGCGTCGTGAGCATGCCCTTGTAGACGAGCGTGCGCGACGACAGCGAGGAGAAGTACGTGGCGATCTCGGCGTGGAGCTCGTGCTCGACCCGCTTGCGGGCGAGGAACGCCTTGCGGTCGAGGTCGATGCCCGTGCTGCCGGCCGGATCGGTGACCAGGAGCTGCTTGAACGCCGGCATGGCGGCGCGTGACGTCGCGCCGAGGCACGTCGGGTCGACGGGCAGGTCGCGCCAGGCGACGACCGCCAGGCCCTCGTCGCCCATGATGCTCTCGATCGCCGCCTGCGCCTTCTCGGCCGCGACGGGGTCGGCGGGCAGGAAGGCCGTGCCGACGGCGTAGGCGCCGGCCGGCGGGAGGTCGGCGACGCCCTGCTCGGCGAGCACGGCGCGGAGGAAGCGGTCGGGGACCTGGACGAGGATCCCGGCGCCGTCACCGGTGTCGGGCTCGGCACCGGTCGCGCCGCGGTGCTCGAGGTTGGTCAGGGCGACGAGGCCGGTGTGCACCAGCTCGTGGCTGCGCGCGCCCTTGATGTTGGCGACGAAGGAGACCCCGCACGAGTCGTGCTCGAATCGGGGGTCGTAGAGACCGTACGGGCCAGGAGGTGAGTGCATCGTCCTTCTCATCCACAGAAGTCGCGGTGGGCTTGGGTGGACGCTCGGGACGACGCTGTCTCCGACCGACTGCACCATGCTACGTCCCGGCTCCCGGCCTGACGAACGTGATCCGAGTGCGCGCAGGATCGTCACAATGTGCGGATGGTCCTCGCCGACTCCGTTGCCCTGGGGATGTCGCTGCCCCACCGCTCGCCCGATCCGATCCCGGAGACGATGGTGCGCCACGTCGCCCAACGGGCCGAGGAGCTGGGGTTCGCCGACCTGTGGGTCACCAACAACACGCTGGACGTCGTCGAGTGCTTCGACTCGTTCACCGTCCTGACCTGGGCTGCGGCGGTCACGACACGGATCCGCGTCGGCGTCTCGGTGCTCGTGCTGCCCGTGTACCACCCGGTCCACGTCGCCCACGTCGTCGCCACGCTCGACCGGCTCAGTGGGGGACGAGCCATCCTCGGTGTGGGGGTCGGGCCACCCCAGAAGTACGCCGCCTTCGACGTGCCAGACGAGCGCAAGGTGCGGCGGTTCACCGAGTCGATCGCCCTCATCCGGGCCCTGTGGGCCGGCGACGACGTCACGTTCGATGGCGAGATCTACGCCGAGCACGGCGTCAAGCTCGGCGTCCGCCCGGCCAGTCCCCCACCGATCTGGCTGGGCAGCTTCCATCCCGACGCGATGCGCCGGGCCGCCCGTCTCGCCGACGGCTGGATGGGTGCCGGCGGCTCGGGGACGGCGGCGTTCGCGGCAGCCGTCCCGGTGCTGCGCGAGGCGCTCGAGGCCGAGGGCCGTGACGTGGACGCGTTCCCGATCTCGAAGCGCGTCTTCCTGTCGGTCCACGACGACGGCGCCGTCGCCCGGGCCGAGGTCGAGCGGTGGTTCGCCACCGCCTACGGCAACCCGGCCCTGACCGACCAGGGCGGCGTGTTCGGGACGCCGGACGAGGTCGGCGAGCAGCTCGACGCGCTGGCCGCCGCCGGCGCCAACCACCTCCTGCTGAACCCGGTCACCCGCTACGACGAGCAGGTCGAGGCGCTGGCCGCGATCACCGGGCTGGGTTGACCTTCGGGTGAGGCGAAGGTCCACGGTTGCGGCGATGGACGGCCGAACCCGCGCCCGGCTGACGATCGGGCAGTTCGCCCGCATGACCCAGCTCAGCGCGACGACGCTGCGCCACTACCACGCCGTCGGGCTGCTCGCGCCGGCCGCCGTCGATCCGGTGACCGGCTATCGCCACTACACCGTCGACCAGGTCGCCGACGCCCACGTCGTACGCCGACTGCGCGACCTCGACATGCCGATCGAGGAGGTGCGGGCGGTCCTGCAGCGCGCCGACCCGGCGGCCCGCAACGCTGTCATCGCCACCCACTTGGCCACCATGGAGCAGCGCCTGCGGGCGACCACCGATGCCGTCGCCTCGCTCCGCGAGCTGCTGACCGCGCCGGTCGACGTGCTCGACCTCCAGTACCGCACGGTCGCCGCAACGCCGGTGTGGGCGATCACCGCCGACGTCGGCCAGCGAGGTGATCCACGAGTGGGCGAGTCGGTCGCTGCGCCGGCTCGTGACGGCCGTCGGCCGCGGCCACCGCACCGCACCGCCGGGCGTGCTGTACGACCCGCCGTTCTTCGAGGACGGCTGCGGGCCGGGTGACGGCGTTCGTGCCGACGAGCGCGGACCGATCCGCCGCACCGATCGGCGCCGCCGTGCTGCCGGCCGCCGAGCTGGCGGTCGGGCTGCACCGCGGCCGGCTCGCCGACCTCGACCGTTCCTACGGCGCCATCGGTCGCGTCGTCACCGAGCAGGGCATCGCGATCGACGGCCCGATCCGTGAGCACTTCCTCGGTCGCGACGGGCGACGGGGTCCGTCGAGATCGCCTGGCCGGTCGACCTCGCCGGTGTCCCTCCATCCGAGGGTCGATGACGTCCCACTCCGATGGAGGACGCGAGCGGGACGAAGGTCCCTGGCCGCGCCGCCGCCGCGTCGTCACGTTGGTGGACGATGGACACGAGCAGGCAACAGCCCATGGAGGACGACCTCGACCGCTTCCGTGAGCACGCCCGCTGCTTCCTCGGCGTCCACGCCACGGCGGCCGCCGACGCGTCGATCGGACGACCCCGAGGGGACCTCGCGCTGGATCGGGCACTCGGCTTCCAGCGCGCGCTGCACGCCGCCGGCCTGGCCGGGCTGAGCGTGTCGCCGGCCTTCGGCGGCCGCGGCCTGCCCGCCGCCTACGAGACGGCGTGGCGGGAGGAGGCCGGTCGCTTCCCGCTGATGACCGAGGAGCTGTCGATCACGCTCGGCAACTGCCTGCCGACGTTGTTGGAGTTCGGCACCGATGCGCAGCGACGCCGGCACGTGCCGCGCATCCTCGCCGGACGCGAGGTGTGGTGCCAGCTGTTCTCCGAACCCGGTGCCGGGTCCGACATCGCCGGTGTCCAGACCCGGGCGGTCCCGTCGTCGGGCGGCTGGCTGGTCAACGGCCAGAAGGTCTGGACGACGCTTGGCCCACCGGGCGAACTTCGGCATCGTGCTCGCCCGCACCGATCCGAGCGCGGCCAAGCACGACGGTCTGTCGATGCTCATCGTCGACCTCGCCGCGCCGGGCGTGCGAGGTCCGCCCGATCCGCCAGCTCGACGGGGCGATGCACTTCGACGAGGTCTTCCTCGACCGACGTGTTCGTGCCGGCCGACTCGGTGCTCCCACCGGCCGGGGCCGGCTGGCGCATCGCCTCGGCGATGCTCCACCACCAGCGCATCGCCGCGCCACGGGTCAACGGGGCGGGGTGCGCCACGACCGCACGGACCGTCTCGTCGACGAGCTCCGCCGCCGCGACGCTCACCGATCCCGTGGTACGTGACGCCCTCGTGCGCCTGTACATCGCCGAGGTCTGCCAGAGCCTGCTCGTCACCAGATCGCTGGCGACCGCCACGACGAACGGGGCCGATCCCGGTCCGATCGGCTCGCTCGGCAAGCTGACCAACGCACTCGTCGCCCGCCAGTTCGCCGACCTGGCATGGCGGATCGTCGGCGCCGACGCCCTGGCGTGGAACGGACCGGCACTCGGCCAGACCGGCGGACGATCGAACCGGGAGCGCAGTGGGCCGGCCGACGCGCTGTTCACGCTGTCGCTGTCCATCGCCGGCGGCACCGAACGAGATCCAGCGCTCGATCATCGCCGAACGGTCCTCGGACTCCCCGGGAACCCGCCGTCGCCGACCCGGCCTGCCGCCCTCAGCGGTCGGCCGGGATCTCGCAGGCCTGGTCGACCTCGATGCGCTGGTGGAGGATCGGGTTGGCGTGGGCGCCGGCCGACCACGACGGGAACACCGACGAGTACAGCCCGCCGCCACCGGCGACGAGGAGCAGGACGTGGTCCGGCGACGGCAACGTCGACAGCTCGTCGTCGTCGCCGCCGGGACCGGCGAACGCCGGGTTGAGGCTGCGCAGGTCGCCGCGCCGGTTGGTGGCCAGGCGGTGCAGCTCGGCCTGCACGTCGGCCCGCTTCATCCCGGCCCGCCCGAGCACGCCGGCGTGGTCGGGGTTGAGGGCGACGGCCACCGCGCCGGTGCGGAAGAACGCGTTGTTCGAGCCCGGGTTGGCGATCGCCTTGGCCACCAGCCGCAGGAGGCGCTGCGGGGAGTCGGGATCGTCGGCGTCGTCGACGAAGACCACCGAGTGCGGCGCTTCGACCCCGATCACCGTGACGACCGAGTCGAAGGGATCGAAGCCGGCGTCGACCGAGCACGCCGGCCACGGCGACTGCTCGACGGCCTCGGTGAGGCACATCGTGAACTTGCCCGCCGTGCCCGAGCAGCGCCATGTCGGAGACGCCCGGCCGGGCGCCGCCGATGTTCTGCAGGCACAGCCGCACGGCCCGCCCGATCGACACGTTGGCGCGGTGGCCCGGTCCGAGGGCGCCGAAGCCGCCGGCGATCCCGGTCGCCTGGGCGAGCGGGCCGCTGACGACGACGAGCGGCGTCGTCGAGTGCGTCGTGCTCTGGGCCTCGAAGAGGTCGTACTCGGGACGCAGCAGCGCCCGCAGCGCCGCCACGACGATCGGCATGTGGTCGGGCTCGCAGCCCGCCATGACCGTGTTCGATCGCCACCATCTCGATCGTCGTGGCCGAGTTCGAGGGGGCCCATCACGCCGAGGCTCGTCGTCGGGTCCTCGACCGCCGCCAGCACCATCCGCTCGACCCGCGCCGGCGTCGGGATCACGACCGGCAGGCCGTCGGTGCAGCCGAGCCGGTGCAGCTCCTCCAGGGCGGCGGCCTCGTCGGGGGCGTGCAACAGCCGGGCTCACGACGCGCCCACCAGGTCGTTGTCGGCACCGACCTCGCCGCGCAGCACGGCGATGATCCGCGGCGCCAGCGCGTCGGCCAGCCGAGCCATCGCCTCGGCGCCGCTGCCCGCCACCGGGTGCGGCAGCCGCAGCCGGGGCACGTCGGGCATGCCGTTCGACCGCGCGATCGAATCGCCCTGCGGCCAGAAGTGGTCGGTCACCAGGGCCACCACGGCGCGGTCCCTGCGGGCCAGCTCGATCCCGTCACGCACGGTGCCGGACGTGCAGCTGCCTCAATGGCCGTAGGCGGCGACGACGGCCGTGCACTCGGCCTGGATCTCGCCGAGGTGCTGGTCGCTGGCCAGGGCGCTGGCGTTGCCCTTGTTCCACAGCTTGACGTCGACGCCGGGCAGTTCCTTCGACAGCGCACGACCGATGTGCTCGAGGAAGGCGACCGAGTCGGGGAAGCCGTTGGCGAAGAGGGCCACCGTCTCCCCGGGCGCCAGCGCAGCCCTGCCGCGGTAGGGCTCGATGGGTGCGAGCGGCGTGCCCCGCGGGTCGAGGAACTCCATCGGCCCATCATCGCCGTCGGTCGCGATGGCGGTCGAGTCAGGATCGCGGGCGACGGCTGTCTACTGTCCGCCCGCATGCCGTCGCGCTTCGACACCGACACCGCCGTCACCCCGCTCGGCGATGGGGTCTACGACGCCCGCATCGACACCGGGTGGTGGATCGAGCGGGGGCCGAACGGCGGGTACATCGCGGCGCTCCTGATGCAGGCCTTCATGGCCGAGGTGAGCCGAGCGAGTCCTCGAGCGAGCGAACGAATCGACTCGGTCGCGGCGGTCGATGACGCCGACCGCCACGCCCGCTCGCTGACCGTCCACTACCTCGCCCCGGCCGTCGAGGGGCCGGCCCAGATGGTGGTCCACACCGAGCGCGCCGGCCGACTGGTGCGCTACCTGTCGGCCCGCCTCCGCCAGGGCGATCGGCTCATCGCCACCGCGCAGGCCGCCTTCGCCGTGATGAACGACGTCGGCCCGAACTTCGCCGACCCGAGCTTCCCGGACTACCCGCACCCCGACGCCATCGATCACGCCGACGACCCGCCCGGGCTGGTCCCGATGCGCGAGCGCTACGAGTACCGCCACATCACCGGCGCGCCGTGGGACGGGCCGGCGACGACCGCCGAGACCGGCGGCTGGATCCGCCTGTCCGAGCCGCGCCCATACGACGCCGCGCTCATCGCCGCCCTCACCGACGCCTGGTACCCGGCGGTCTTCACGCGGCTCACCGATCGCTTCGGCGTGCCGACGGTCGACCTCACCGTCCACCTGCGCTCGATCCACGCCATGCAGCGGCTGGCGCCGGACGACTGGGTCGCCGCCCGGTTCCGCACGACGGTGGCGACGGAAGGCTTCCTCGAGGAGGACGGCCAGCTCTGGTCACCGGACGGCACCCTGCTCGCCCACTCCCGCCAGCTCGGCCTCCTGCTGACCGGCTGAGCGCCGGCTCAGGCGCTCAGCTCGGGTCTTGGTAGACGGGCGCCCGCTTCTCGAAGTTGGCCATCACCGTCTCGATCTGGTTCTTCGTCCCGATCAGGCTGCCGATGATCCGCCGCTCGGCCGCGAACTGCTCGGCGGCACCTGCGTTGGCCAGCCCGTTCAGCAACGCCTTGGCGCCGCGCACGGCGTCGGGGCTGCGCCCGGCGATCTCGGCGGCGAGCACCATCGCGTCCTCGCGCGGCGTCTCGGTGACGTGGGTGGCGATGCCGAGCTGACCGGCCTCGGCGCCGGAGAAGATGCGCGCCGTGAACACCAGCTCCTTGGCGACGTCGATGCCGCACAGCTGGGACAGGAACAGCGTGCCCGTCATGTCGGGCACCAGGCCCCAGTGCACCTCGCGCACCGACAGCTGGGTGTTCGGGTGCACGTAGCGGATGTCGGCGCCGAGGGCGATCTGGATGCCGCCACCGAGGGCGTGGCCGTGGACGGCGGCGATCACCGGCACCGCCAGCTCCTGCCACACCCACGCCACCTGCTGGCCGAGGTGGGTGACGCCGTTCGGCATCAGGTTGCTCGGCGCTTCCTCGGCCGGCGCGTCCTTCGGGGCCGCCGTGCGCTCGCCGCTGGCCATCGCGTTGAACGACGAGAAGTCGAGCCCGGCGCAGAACGACTCGCCCTCCCCGGACAGCACGACGACGCGCACCTCGGGCATCGACTTCAACTGCTCGCCGGCGTCGCGCAGCCCGGCGAACATCGCACCGTCGAGCGCGTTGCGCTTCTCCGGGCGGTTCATGCGCACGTCGGCGATGCCCTGGTCGTCCACGCTGATGGTCACCCGATCGCTCATCGACAGAGTCTTGCCTGGCATAGTCCCCACCATGAAGCTCAACCTGACCGCCGACGAGGTCTTGACCACGACGCGGTCCGTCCGCAAGCGCCTCGACTTCGACAAGCCGGTCGATCGGGCGACGGTCGAGGAGTGCCTCGACATCGCCACGCAGGCGCCCACCGGCTCCAACAGCCAGGGCTGGCACTGGGTCGTCATCGAGGACCCCGAGCTGCGCAAGGCGGTCTGCGCCGTCTACCAGCGCAACTTCCAGCAGTACCGCGTCGACGCCCGGCGCGGAGTACCAGCCCGGGGACAGCCGTGGCGAGCGCCAGGAGCTGGTCCGCGACTCGGCCGACCTACCTGTCGGACAACTTCGAGAAGGCGCCGATGCTGCTGATCCCCTGCCTCTGGGGCCGGCCCACCGACGTCGCCCAGACGGCCGGCTTCTGGGGCTCGCTGCTGCCCGCCGTGTGGAGCTTCATGCTCGCCCTGCGCGAGCGCGGCATGGGCTCGGCGTGGACGACGATCCACCTCATGAACGGCGGCGAGCGCGAGGTTGCCGAGCTCCTCGGCATCCCGTACGACAAGGTGTCGCAGGGCGGCCTGTTCCCGATCGCCTACACCATCGGCACCGACTTCAAGCTGGCCAAGCGCGAGCCACTGGCGAAGGTCCTCCACTGGGATCGTTGGTGACCACGCCGGGCACGGCGTGATCGCGCCGTGAGCCAGCCGCCCGAACAGGACGGCTTCGCCTACCGCTTCGGGTGGGGACCTGACGGGCTCGCCGCGCTGGCACCCGGCGCCGCCGTCGTCGTCATCGTCGACGTGCTGCGCTTCACCAGTGCGGTGAGCGCGGCCGTCGAGGCCGGCGCCTGCGTGATCCCCGCCCGCTGGGCCGACGAGCAGGCGGCGGCGTTCGCCTCCACGTCCAACGCGATCCTGGCCGGCCGGCGCGAGGACGGCGCCCCGTCGCTGTCGCCGACCGACCTCCTCACCCTGCGCCCCGGCACGCGGCTCGTGCTGCCGTCCCCGAACGGCGCCACGCTCACCGCCGCGGTGCGCGAGCACGGCACAGCCGCCGTCCTCGCCGGTTGCCTGCGCAACGCCACGGCCACGGCGCGCCGGGCGCGGCAGCTGGCCGACGGCGGCCCGATCGTCGTCATCGCCAGCGGCGAGCGCACCGCCGACGGCGCCGTCCGCCCGGCGGTCGAGGACCTCCTCGGCGCCGGCGCCGTGCTGCACGGGCTCGACCCGGCCGGCGCCGTCAGCCCACCGCGCTGCTCGCCCGACGCGGCCGCGGCCGCGCGCCGCGTTCGTGGCCGCCCGACCGCTCGTGGTCGAGCACCTGCTCGACTCGACGTCGGGGCGCCAGCTCGTCGGGTGGGGATGGAGCGACGACGTCCACACGTCGGCCGCCTACGACGTCACCGACCTCGCGGCGCAACTGGTCGACGGCGCGTTCGTCGCCGTGTAGTCGCCGCGCTCAGCGCCGCTCGAGGTACGTCAGCACGGCCTGCACCCGGCTGTGCTGTTGCGGCTCCTCGCGCACGCCGAGCTTCGTGAAGATGGCGTTGATGTGCTTCTCGACGGCCGACTCCGAGAGGTGGAGGGTGGCGGCGATGCCGCCGTTCGTTCGCCCCTGCGCCATCTGGGCCAACACGTCGAGCTCCCGGGGCGTGAGGCCGTGGGCGTCGAGTCGGGCGGCGCATGCGGCTGGCGATCAGCGCGTCGACGACGTCGGGATCGATCACCGAGCGCCCTGCGCCGACCTCACGGATCGCGTGCAGCAGCTGATCGAGGTCGCCGACGCGCTCCTTCAGCAGGTACGCCAAGCCGCTCGTGCCGTGGCGGAACAGCTCGAGCGCGTAGTCCTCCTCGAGGTGCTGGCGACAGCACGACGACGCCGATGCCCGGGTGGGCGGCGCGGATGTCGTGGCGGCCGTGATGCCGTCGAGGTGGTGGCCGGGCGGCATCCGGATGTCGGTGACGACGACGTCGGGCCGGTGGACGTCGACGGCGTGCGCAGCGCATCGGCATCGCCGACGGCATCGACGACGTCGACCTCGCCCGCCTCGACGAGCAGCCGGCGCATGCCCTCGCGGACGAGGTAGTTGTCTTCGGCAAGGACGACGGTGATCACGTCGCTCGCTCCCCTCATCACGCTCGGCAAGTGGCAGCGCACGACGGTGCCACGTCCGGTCCAGCCGTCACATCGATGGTCCCACCGATGGCGCGACTCGGTCGCCCATGTTGGTCAGACCGTTGCCGCGACGGTGACCGTCGATCCCGACGCCGTCGTCGACGACCTCGATGGCCAGCCCGGCATCCCATCGCAGCCGCACGCACACCCGATCGGCGGCGGCGTGCTTGGCGACGTTCGTGAGCGCCTCGCTGACGACGAACCACGCGGTGCTCTCCACCGACGGGTCGAGGCGCTCGGCGGCGACCGACGGCGCGACGTCCACGGCGACGTGAACGGGAAGCGGGCGGCCCGCTGCTGGAGGGCGACGACGAGGCCGTGATCGGCCAGCACCTGCGGGAAGATCCCGTTGACGAAGTCGCGGATCTCCCCGAGCGCGCCGCGGGTGTCCTGCTGCAGCTCCTGCAGCGTGGCGTCGGCGCTCGACGGGTCCCGCGTCAGCTGGGTGCGGGCCAGCATCGCCTTGGCGATGATGGCGATCAGCTGTTGCTGGGCGCCGTCGTGCAGATCGCGCCCGATCCGCTGGCGCTCGGCGTCCTGCACCGTGACCAAGCGCTGGCGCGACTGAGCTCAGCTCGGCCGCCTGGGCATCGAGCGCCTGCGGCGTGGCGCACCAGCTCGGCGTTCAAGCGCAGCGTCTCGAAGCCGAGCGCGGCCTGGCGCGGCGAGCTGGGCGACGACCCGCCGTTCCGTTGGGCGCAACGGCGTGCCCGGCGGCATCGTCAACGCGATGGCCCGAGCACCTCGCCGCGGCGCTCGACGTGCGAGGCGTGGTCGTAGCGCGCCAGCTCGTCGTCGAGCGCCGTCAACGGCGAGCGTCGCCGGCCGGCGGGTCGGTCCGGCTCACGGGCGACGGCGACGAACTCGTCGTCGACGCGGACGTACACGACGACGGCAGCCGCACCCGTCGTCGCCTCGACGAGCCCGGCCAGCCGCGGCGCGAGGTCGTGGATCGAACCGGCCGCCGCCTGGTCTCGGCGAAGGTGCCGAGGGCATGCAAGGGCGTCGCCCGGGCGCCGAACACGAGGCGGTCGGCGAGCCGCCCCAAGCGCTCGCGAGCAGGGAGCGCGACGAGCGTGGCGGCGACGATGGCGACGATGCTCACCGCCGACGTCGGCGGCTCACCGCCGGCGAACAGGGCGTGGGCGAGCAGCGTGACGACGCCGCAGCACCGCCGCGATCAGCGTGCAGCCAGCAGGGTGTAGACGACGACCCGGTCGACGATCACGTCGATGCCGTAGAGGTGATCGCGCAGGATGGCGGCCGCCATCGCGCCGGGCAGGGCGACGAGCACGAACAGGAACAACGGGAACACGAGGCCCGACGCCGAAGAGCCCGGCGACGCCGACGACGACGGCGCCGATCGAGGAAGGCGATGACCGTGCCGCACAGCCAGCGCAGCTGCTGGCGGGCTCGGCCGGTGGCCGACCGGTAGCGACCGACGAGCGACAGCATGGCGGCGACGGTGGCCGCCCACGAGACGGCTTCGGCGACCTCGAACGCCCGCTGCGGCCGGCCGCCGAGCGCGGCGATGCCGAACGGGTTGTCGAGATGGGCGCCGTCGACGAGGGCACCTGGCGCGACGGTGATGGCGACGAGCTGGACCGCCGAATAGGCCGCGATCACGACGAGCAGCGACCGCCCCAACCGCGTCGACGGTCGGCGGTCCGGGAACAGCACCAGCGCGGCGACGGCGGCCGGCGGCCGCCAGCTCCCACGTCCAGTCGTGGGCCCACGAGCCGATCGCCGACCAGGTGTCGAGGTGCCCGGCACCGGCCCACCACTCGCCGAAGTTCCCGGCCGCCAAGCCGACGAGGTACAGCGATCCGGCGATGACGATGAGCCAGCCGACGGGATGGCCACCGGCCCGCCGCACGACCAACGAACCGATGGCGACGTAGGCGAGCCCGCACACCGGAACACGAGCGTCAGCGGGAAGGCGGTGACGTCGAACGTCGGCGGGTCATCTGTCGCCAGCGCGCCGAGCACGACGCCGACGCACGCACAGGTGACGGCGAGGACCCACAGCAGGGGCAGCGTGCGGCGGCCGGCGTCCACCCGGCCCATCCTGAGCGAGGGCGTTCGACGTGTCCAGGCACGCCCCCCGCGGGTGAGGCTGGCCACACCCCGGCGAGCGGGCGTTGGCCACCGCCGGCTGTACGGGCCGCCGGCTTCCGCTGGCGACGGGCGTTCGTCGAACGTCGTCGCCATGCAACCGACACCCCCAACACCACCGTCCGGCCGACCCGGCGGACCACCGCCCGCCGCCTCGTCGGCCTCGCCCTCGTGGCGGCGACGCATCGCGCCGGCCGGGCTCGCCATCAGCGGATTCCGTCGGCGCCACCCCGACACCTACGCACCACCAGCCGAAACCGTTCCCGACCGGAACGTTCGACGGTGTCGTTCGCCGACGGCGCGACGTGGACGATCCGGGTCCCGACGAACTGGAACGGCACGCTGCTGCTCTTCAGCCACGGGCTCGTCCCACCCGGCGAGGACGAACCCGGCGAAGGATGCGCCCGATCCGGTCACCGGCGGCGCCCTGCTGTCAGCGGGCTACGCGCTCGCCGGGTCGTCGTACGCCACGACTGGCTTCGCCGTCGAGGACGCGCTGCGCGATCGAGCGCGACGTGCTCGACGTGTTCCGCCAGAAGGTCGGAAAGCCGACGCGCACGATCGCGTGGGGCGCATCGCTGGGCGGCATGCTCACCGCCGCCCTGCTCGAACGCTCGCCGCAGCGCTTCGACGGCGGCCTGGCGATGTGTGGCGTCGTGGCCGGCAGCGTCGGCCTCTGGAACAGCTACCTCGACGGGCTCTTCGTGCTGCGCACGTTCCTCGACGTCGACGTCGACCTGGTCCACATCGACGATCCGTTCACGGCGATCGACACGATGCGCGCCGCGCTCGAGCGCGGCGCAGCAGACGCCGCAGGGCCGGGCCCGCATCGCCCTCGCCGCGGCCGTCGCCGACGTCCCCGGCTGGATCGGCGCCGACAACCCGCGCCCGACGCGGCCGACGTCGCCACCCAGGAGGACGCCCAGTACCAGCACTTCCAGACCCTGCTGCTGTTCGGCCTCGCCCTGCGCGCCGACATGGAAGCCCGCGCCGGTGGCAACCCGTCGTCGAACGTCGGCGTCGACTACGCCGACCTGCTGCGTCGCTCCAACGGCCGCCGCGAGGTGCGTGAGCTCTACGAGCAGGCGGGCCTCGACCTGCCCGCCGACCTCTCGACGCTCGCCGCGGCACCGCGGATCGCGGCCGACAAGCAGGCCGTGAAGTACGCCACGGCCAACGTCGCCTTCGACGGCGAGCTGCGCGATCCGCTCATCACGCTGCACACCAACGGCGACGAGCTCGTCGTCGTCGAGCAGGAGCAGGCCTACCGGGCCACCGTGCGGGCGGCCGGGACGACGACGCTCGTGCGCCAGGTGTTCACCGAGCGGGCCGGCCACTGCACGTTCACGCCGGCCGAGATGATCGCCGCCCTGCAGCAGCTCGAGCAGCGCATCGAGACGGTCGCTGGCCGCGGACGGACGCAGGCGCGATGAACGCCGCCGCGACCGCACTCGGACCCGACCTGAACGTCCACTTCGACGAGGGAACCGGATCGCTGGTCCCCACGTATCCCGCATTCGACGACCAACGTCCCGGGCCGTTCCTGCGCCCGTTCGACCTCACCGACTGAGAGGAGCACACCATGACCACGAACGACCTGATCCGCAGGGTGGACGACGTCGAGCTCCCCTCCCCGGGCTGGTGGGGCATCACCGCCCAGCAGCCGGTGAGCCTGCGCACCGTCGGCCTGCGCCGGCGGACGCCCGCCGGGACCGTCTCGGGCGGCGTCACCATCGCCGAGGACCCGACGGACTCCACGCTCGACCTGTTCATCTCCCCGGGCGGCGACGACAGCCCCGAGCACGACCTGGCCATCCACGCCACGCTCACCTCGGCTCGCGCCGACGGGTGCTGGCGCTTCAACGGCTCGGTGGCCGGCACGATCACCGTGCCGATCGCCGTCGACGTCACCTACCACGGCGTCTACAAGCGAGCCGATCGGGCGCTGGCCTGGCTCACCGTCGAGGCCGCCCTCCCCGGCCTCGGCGGGCGGCCGCGGCTGGTGCTGGCGGGCGACCTCAACGCCGATCATCCAGGCCGGGCAGCCTGATGGTCGGCACGACAGCGGGCACGGGCGGTGCGGGCACACACGGGCAGCACGGGCAACACGGGCGATGCGGGCAACGCGGGCAACAAGGCGCTCGGGCAGCGCTTCTTGGAGCTGGTCGGCGACCATGACGTCGACGGGCTCTGCGGGCTGATCACCGACGACTGGGCGATGTGGGGAGGGCCACCGGCGCTCCCCCACGGCCCCGAGGGTCTGCGGACGTTGTTCGCGACCTTCGGGACCGTGCGCCAGTCGTGGGTGATCGACGACGTGATCGCCGAGGGCGATCGCGTCGTCGTGCGGGCGACGAACACATGCGAGCAAGACGAGTTCCTGGGGATCCCGGCCGCCGGGGTCGCCCAGGTGTTCACGGCGACGTTCACCCACCGCGTGGTCGGCGGGCGGATCGCCGAGACCTGGCGCAACGCCGACGACCTGGGCCGCCTCCTCCAGCTCGGGGCGACGGTCGTGGCGCCAGTGAGTGCTCCCGGGAGGCCCCACTCCCTCCCCCCGGCCTCCCGGTAGCACTCGCCCTCACGGACACAGAGCGGAGCAACTCCGGTCTCGGGTGCGTTCCCTGACGACAGTCGTCAGCGAACGCGCCCAGATCGCCGACCGCGCCCAGAACGGAACCGGGCCCGAGTTGTTGTCGGGCGCATGGACGATGCCCGACCGTTCAGGCCGAATCCGGGCGGGCTCCGTGACAACAGTCGTCACGGAGCCCGCCCAGATCGCGGACGCTCTCAGGGCAGACCGATCATCGCCACGACCGTCGCCAGCGTGGCGTCGAAGAGCGCGGCGTGCTCGTAGATGACGTTGCGCGTCTGGCCGAACAGCTCGAACCAGACCATCCCGAACAGCTGGGTCCACGCCGCGATCATCGCCACGATCACGTCGTCGGGCAGGTCGCTGCCGGCGGCCTCGCGGACCCTCGTGAGGTCCTGCCGCAACGCCGCGGGCAGCTCGTCCGGCCCGCGTCGGCCGTCTGCAGCTCGCCGTCGCGGTGGGCGTCGGCGACGATCCCGACGAGCGCCAGCGTGACCCGGGACGCCGGGCCGATCGTGTCCTGCGGCGCCTCGTAGCCGGGCACGGGCGAGCCGTACAGCAGGGCGTACTGGTGCGGGTTGGCGACCGCCCAGGCCGCACGGCGCGCCCGGCGGCGACGAACCGGGCGGCCGGCGAGCGGCCCGGCGCCGGCGCGGCGGCCTCCTCGACGGCGGCACCGAGGGCGTCGTAGGCCTCGATGATCAGCAGCGTCAGCAGCTCGTCGCGGTTGGCGACGTAGCGGTACACCGCCGACGACACCATGCCGAGCTCGCGCGCCACGGCGCGCAGCGACAGCGCGGCGGCGCCGTCCGTCGCCAGCTGGTCGCGCGCCGGCGCGCACGATCTCCGACGTGATCTCGGCGCGCGCCCGTTCTCGGACACCTCTGGCGGTCGGCATGCGACCAGTGTGCCAGATCGGCAGTCACAAATGTGAGCACTGCTCTTGCTTTTCGATGCGACTGGGTGTTCACTGATCCACATCGAGAGCACTGCTCACAGACCGAAGGAGCCCTCATGAACGCTGCCACCGCCGACACCCCGACCCGCTACCTCGTGCCCGACGCCTTCACCCGCAAGGTGTTCAACCCGCTCGTCGCCCGGCTCACGAAGTGGGGCCTCAGCGTCAAGGGCTCGCGCGTCCTCGAGGTCCGCGGGCGGACGTCGGGCGAGCTGCGCACGACCGTCGTCAACCTCCTGACCGTCGACGGCGTCCGCTACCTCGTCGCCCCCCGCGGCGAGACGCAGTGGGTGCGCAACCTGCGCGCCGCCGGGACGGGCACGCTGCGCGTCGGACGGCGCACCGAGACGTTCGCCGCCGACGAGCTGACCGACGACGCCAAGCCGGTGATCATCCGGGCCTACCTGAAGGCGTGGGCGTGGGAGGTCGGGCGGTTCTTCGACGGGCTGAGCAAGGACTCGACCGACGCCGAGATCGCCGCCGTCGCCGCCGGCTTCCCGGTCTTCCGGATCGGCTGAGCGGCCGTCAGGCGACGGCGACCGCGTCTTCCATCCGCCACGAGCGCTCGCCCGCGGGGAGGTTGAACAGGCCGGCCGTGTTGTCCCGGAAGATCGCCTGCTTCTGCTCCTCGGTGAGGTGCCCGGCCTGCTCCTCGATCAGCGCCCGCGACCGCGGCCACGTCGAGTCGGTGTGCGGGAAGTCGCTGGCCCACAGCAGGTGCTCGTACGGGAACTTCTCGATGGCGTGGTAGGCGGTCTCGTCGTCCTGGAACGTGGCGTACACGTTCGACTTGATGTACTCGCTCGGCAGCTTCGTCAGGCCGGGGATGATCCCGCCCTCGGCGTTCATCCGCGCCGCGTGGTCCATCCGGTACATGTAGTGCGGCAGCCAGCCGGCGTCGCTCTCGGCGACCACCAGCTTGAGGTCGGGGTGGCGCTCGAAGACGCCGCCCAACGCCATCAGCCCGACGACGTCCTGGATCGCCCGGATGATGCCGAGGAAGCCGTTCATCTTGTGGCCGCGGGTGGCCATCGTGATGGCACCGGAGCGCGAGGTGAGGATGTGGAAGGCGATCGGCAGCTGCAGATCGGTGGCGCACTCCCACAGGGCGTCGTAGTCGGGGTGGTCGTAGTCCTCGTGGATCGGGTCGCCGGGCATCATCATCCCGACCATCCCCATGTCCTTGGCCTCTTGGAAGTCGGCGATCGCCGAGTCCACGTCGAGCACCGCCGTCTGGGCCATGCCGTAGACCCGCTCGGGCGCATCGGCGCACATCGCGGCGAGCCAGCGGTTGTAGGCCTTCATGCACGCCGCCTTGTACTCGGCGTCGCGGTGCATGAAGATCCCCATCCCCACCGAGGCGTAGATCAGCTCGGCGGCGATGCCGTCGCGATCCATGAACGGGATGCGCTCCTTGCCGAGGTAGGCGGCCGGGCGGACGTCGGAGAACTTCATCGTCTTGGCCCGCGCGTTGCGCTCGGTCGGTGTGAACCCGGCGCCATCGATGAACCCGAGCGCGACCGGCTTCTTCATGCCCGGCACGATGAACGCGTCGGTGCCGTCGTCGAGCGTCGTGATGTACGGCGCCTGATCCCGGTACTTCGGGTCGATGTGGTCGACGTAGCAGTTGGCCGGCTCGCAGACGTGGCCATCGGCCGAGATGATGCCCGGAGGGATCATGACGTGCTCCTCTCGTCACCCGGTGTGACGGCTACCGACCGTACCCTGGCAACCTGTCGGGCATGCGACTCGACGGATGGACCGGGCTCGACGTGACGCGACCGCAGGCCGGGGTGCTGCTGATCACCCTCGACCGGCCCGACCGCCTGAACGCCCTCACCGTGGCGATGAAGCGCGACCTCATCGAGCTGCTGACCCAGGTCCAGGCCGACGACGAGACCCGCGCCGTCGTGTTCACCGGCGCCGGTCGGGCGTTCTGCTCCGGCGACTACGTGCACCCGGACTACACGAAGGAGCAGCCGGGCAGCGTCCCGATGATCGAGGGCGGCCACAGCGATGCGGCGTCGACGTACAGCGCCCTGAAGATGTACTCGCAGGCCGTCAACCGGGCCGTGCGGGCCGCTCGACAAGCCGACGATCGCCGCCATCAACGGGCCGGCCGTGCAGAGCGGGCTGTCGCTGGCGCTGGCGTGCGACCTGCGCTTCGCGTCGGCGAGCGCCCGCCTCGGCAGCGGCACGTTGCGCTTCGGCCTGATGCCCGACGAGGGCGGGCACTACCTGCTCGTGCAGGTGCTCGGCCTGGCCGGCGCGCTCGACTTCATGCTGCGGGCTCGCCTCGTCGACGCCCCCGAGGCCCGCCAGCTCGGCCTCGTCGGCGAGGTGTTCGAGCCCGCCGAGCTGCTGCCGGCGGCCATCGAGCAGGCGGCGACGTTCGCCGCCGGGCCGCAGCTGGCCCTGCGCATGCTGAAGCGGGCGATCTACCGCGCCGCCGAGTCGGACTTCGAGGGCGCCCTCGACGACATCGCCACCCGCACCGCGATCACCGATCACCACCCGGACGCCGCCGAGGGCGCCAAGGCGTTCCGCGAGAAGCGGCCGCCGAAGTACGCGTAGTCGACACGTGCGCTCGAGCGGGCCGTCGACCTGCTCTGGGGCGCCGTCCGCGACCGGCCCGGCTGGGCCATCGTGGGCCCGATGGCTGACGATCTCACCACCTCCATGACCCCGATCGTGCCGTGCAACGACCTCGACGCGTCCGAGGCGTTCTACAACCGCCTCGGCTTCTTCCAGGACGCCGACACCGACGACCCGCACGGCGAGTACCGCATCCTCGGCGACGGCCACGGCGCGTTCGTCCACCTCAACCCGGCCGTCGAAGGCTGGGTCGTGCCGGGTCGCAACCCGTTCGGCGTGTACCTCTACACACCGCAGGTCGACGAAGTCGCGGCGCGGGTCCGAGACGAGATCATCGGCAACACCAAGGCGCCGGCCCACCAGGACTGGGGCATGTACGAGTTCGCCCTGTCCGATCCCGACGGGGTGCTCGTCCGTGTCGGGTGGCCGAGCCGGTTGCTGGCCGAGCCGCCCGGCGCCGATCAGTAGCGTCCGCCGACGTGCCGTACCCGAACTTCGAGGGCAAGCACGCCCACCCGGCGCTGACCGAACCGTCGGCGTTCGTGCGCTATTGGGTCTCCCACGGCGTCCTGCCGGCCGATCACCGGGCGCCGCACAGCGTCGTGATGCTGTACCAGCGCACGGTGTACGACGCCGTCCGGGCGTCCGGCGTGTCGCCGTTCGCGCCGCGCGGGCGGCGCAACACGGCGTTCCTCGACCTCCACCTGTTCGACGCCACCGACGGCGACGTCGGCGTCGTCGGCGGCTTCGGCATCGGCGCGCCTGCCGCAGTCGCCACGATGGAGTCACTGGCCGCGATCGGCGTGCGCCGCTTCGTCGGTCTCGGCACCGCAGGCGCCTTGCGTCGCGGCCTCGACACCGGCGATGTCGTCGTGTGCGACCGGGCCGTGCGCGACGAGGGTGTGTCGCACCACTACCTGCCGCCGGCGCGCTTCGCCGATGCCGCGCCGGCGCTCACCGCCCGCCTCCACGACGCCTTCGCCGCCGCCGGGATGGCGCCGACGATCGGCAGTGCCTGGACGATCGACGCGCCGTTCCGCGAGACCGTGCTCGAGGCCCGCCACTATGCCGACGAGGGCGTGGCGGTCGTCGAGATGGAGGCCGCCGCCCTGTTCGCCGTCGGCGCCGTGCGTGGCGTCGAGGTCGCCTCGGCGTTCGCGATCAGCGATTCCCTCGCCGACGGTGAGTGGGTGCCCCAGTTCGGCGATCCGCGGCTCGGGCCGCGGTTGACGGCGATGGTCGCCGCCACGGTCGACGTCCTCGCCTCGTTGCCCGCTGGTTAGCGGAGCACCGCCCGCGTGAAGAGGCGGCGGGCGTCGTCGTCGAACCCAGCGGAGACACGGCTCACGACGACCTCATCGCGCGCCGGTCGGTAGCGGACGCCGACCCACCAGCGCACCACGGCTCGGGCCCGCAGCAGCCACGAGACGACGAGGAAGAGCGCGCCGAACACGATCGCCGGCACCGCGCCCACGGCGATCCCGAAGGCGATGAGCCCGGCACCGGCCGCACCCACCGTGACGGCCACGATCAGCGACCGTTGCCAGTGCCGCCACGCCAACGGCGAGACGGCGATGACCACGTCGAGCGTCGGGCGGCGCAGCACGATCGCGGCAAGCCGGACGAGGCCCGTGCCGAGGAGGACCTGCAGGACGTCGACCCGGTCGAAGGTGACGGCCTTGACCTGCGTCGCGCCATCGGTGGGGACACCGGTCTTCACGCACTTCTGGGGCGACCGACCGGCCCGCTGGTCGGCGCCCCGCAGCACCGCGACACGGCCGTGCCACCGTTGCCCGCTGAGGCGCTCGGCCAACCGTGCCACACGACCAATGTGCCACGATCGGGGCCCGCATGGTGAGCCGACCGACGCCGGATCCGCTGTTCGCCGAGCCCCGACTGGCCCAGATCTACGACGCGCTGGAGGCCGACCGCGGCGACCTCGATGCCTACGTGGCGATCGTCGACGAGCTCGCCGCCCGTTCCGTGCTCGACGTCGGCTGCGGCACCGGCACGTTCGCCGTGCGGCTCGCCGCGTGCCGGCCACGACGTCGTCGGCGTCGACCCCGCCGCCGCCTCGATCGCCGTCGCCCGTGCCAAGGCGGGCGCCGACGCCGTCCACTGGGTGCTCGGCGACGCCGCCGCCCTGCCGCCGCTGCAGGTCGACGTGGCGACGATGACCGGCAACGTCGCCATGGTGTTCACGGCCGACGACGACTGGGCGCTGACCGTCGCTGCCATCCACGCCCGGCTGCGGCCTCGTGGCCGGTTCGTGTTCGAGACGCGCGTGCCGGATCGGCGGGCCTGGCTGGAGTGGACGCCGACCGACACGTTCGAGCGGATCGACGTTCCCGGCATCGGCGGCGTCGCCCACTGGGTCGAGGTCCTCGAGGTGAGCTTGCCGTTCGTGACGTTCCGCCAGTCGTACGAGTTCGAGTCCGACAGCGCCGTGCTGACGTCCGACTCGACGCTGCGGTTCCGCGACCGCGACGAGATCGCGCGGTCCCTCGCGACGGCCGGCTTCCGCGTCGACGACGTCCGCGACGCCCCGGACCGGCCCGGTCGCGAGCTCGTGTTCATCGCCCGCCGGGTCTGATCATCAGGCGGCGGGGGCCGCCTCGCCCGCCAACAGGGCGAAGCCGCGCCAGCGCCAGAGGCAGTCGACCTCGATGAGACCGGCCGCCTGCATCCACGTCAGCTGGTCCTCCACCGCCGCGAGGCGATCCTCGGGATCGTCGGTGGTGCGACCGATGGCGGCGAGGAACTCGGCGTGGCGTCCCGGCGTTGCTGAGGCGACCACCTCGAGGTTGAGGAACGAGCCACCCGGCGTCAGCTCCGCGGCGATCTCCCCGAAGAGCGCTCGCTTGCGGGCGTGCTCGAGGTGGTGGATGGCGAACCCCGACACGATGAGGTCGAACGGCCCGAGTGACGTGATCGGGTCGCCGAGGTCCCAGCGGCGCACCTCGACACGGCCGTCGTCGGCGAAGCGCTCGCGGGCGTGGGCCAGCATCGGCGCTGACCGATCGACGGCGACCACCCGCTCGATGCCCGGCCGCTCGGCCAGGGCCAGCGCGGCCAGCCGGCCGTCGCCACACCCGAGGTCGAGCACCGATCGAGGGCTCGGCGCCAGGACGTCGACCAGCGCCCGCTCCCCCGCTTGGCGGGCCTCGAGCCGGCCGATGCGCCCGAGGTACCAGCTCACCTGCTCGTCGTCGCCCCACCCGCCGACCGGCGTGGGGTGGACCGTGGCGCTCATGCCGCGGTCAGGCGTTGGCGGCCCGGCGCGGGAGCTTCCAGTTCGGGCGCACGAAGTGGCACGTGTAGCCGGCCGGGTAGCGCTCCAGGTAGTCCTGGTGCTCGGGCTCGGCCTCCCAGAACGGCCCGACGGGGGCCACCTCGGTGACGACCTGGCCCGGCCACAGTCCGGACACGTCCACGTCGGCGATCGTGTCCTCGGCGATCCGGCGCTGTTCCTCGTCGGTGTAGTAGATCGCCGACCGGTAGCTCAGCCCGATGTCGTTGCCCTGACGGTTCTTCGTCGTCGGATCGTGGATCTGGAAGAAGAACTCGAGCAGGTCGCGGAACGACTCCTGCTCGGGATCGAAGATGATCTCGATCGCCTCGGCGTGGGTGCCGTGGTTGCGATACGTCGCGTTGGCCACGTCACCGCCCGTGTAGCCGACGCGGGTCGAGATCACGCCGGGCCGCCGACGGATCAAGTCCTGCACACCCCAGAAGCACCCTCCGGCGAGGACGGCGCGCTCCGTCACCTGGCTCATGATCGTCTCCTCCTGATCGCATCGCTCCCCGCCATGATCGCACCGACTTCCCCCGACGCGTCGCAGCGGTCGGCCGCCATGGGCATGATGGAGCAGGGCCATGTTCCACGCGCTCGTTCGACTCGGTCGATCAACGCTCGGCGGGCGCGGCGTGTTCGCCAAGACCGACCTCGCCGCCGACACCGTCGTCGAGGTCGCCCCGGTGCTGCTGCTCCACCGAGCCGACGGTGATCACGCCGGCTCGCTGGCCCGCTACGTGTTCGAGTGGGATGACGACCGCGACGACACCGCCTACGCCATGGCGCTCGGGCTCGGCGCGATGTTCAACCACAGCGGCAACCCCTCGTGCCGGTACCTGCGCGCCGACGACGACGCGGTCATCGCCCGGCTCGCCGGCGTGGCTGCCCCGGCAGCGGTGGACGCCGACGAGCTCGCACCGGCGCTGGTGTTCGTCACGTCTCGCCCCGTGGCGGCGGGCGAGGAGCTGACGATCGACTACAGCGGCAACGGCGACGACGCGTTCGCGTTCCCGGCGTAGACCGGCTGACCGTCTCGCTCGCCGTCCAGCTGGGTAGCGCGCAGCTGACCAGGGAGGTCCCGATGAGCGATCACCAACTGCCAGCGCACCAGACCGGTGACCGCAGCGGCGCCGTGCGTTGGATCATCGCCGCGGTGATCGTGCTCGCGATCGTCGCCGTGGCGCTCGACAACCGAGAGGAGATCTCGGTCGGGTACGTGTTCGGCGACGCCAGCGCACCGGTCTGGGTCATCCTCGTCGCGGCGGGCATCGCCGGCATCGTCATCGGCTGGCTCGTCAAGCACCGCCCCCGCCACCACGACTGACCTGTCCGGCCGCGCCCATCCTCTGTGTCACCGCACAGGCCCGATCTGGGTGGGCTCCGTGACAACAGTCGTCACGGAGGCCGCCCAGATGACGGGATGGCACGCTGCCCGCCCAGATCACCGAACAGCGCCCAGACCGACCTTCCTCTTGACGGGCGCGCTCACGCAACTGGGCCGATGACCGGGGCACTTCGTATCCTTGGGCCCCATGCCGACCGACCTCGTCCTGGCCGGGGAGTTCCCGCCGGCCGACCGCGAGCAGTGGGCCGCGGCGGTCGCCAAGGCACTCGACCGCACGGGCGAGCTCGCGCCGGAGGCCGCCATCGCCCGACTGCGCACGACGACCTACGACGGCATCACCCTCGAGCCCCTGTACACGGCGGCCGACGCACCGGCACCGGACGCGGCCGGCTTCCCCGGCAGCGCCCCCTACGAGCGGGGCCGCACCGCCGCCGGCACGCAGGCCGCCGGGTGGGATGTGCGCCAACGCGTCGACGCGGCGGCCGGGCCGGGACGGGCGGTGGAGGAGCTCGAGCGCGGGGCCACGTCGATCCTGCTCGACCTGACGCGGCGTCGAGGCGGTCACCGCCGAGGTCGTCGGCGCCGCGCTGGAGGACGTCATGCTCGACCTGGCTCCCGTCGTGCTGCACGGCGGCACCCGTTGGCAGGACGCCGCCGACGCCGTCGGCGAGCACCTGCACGCCGGCTCGCTCGGCGCCGACCCGCTCGGCGAGGCGGCGGCCGGCACCATCGCGGCCGACGCGCTGGACGCCGACCTCGATGCCGTCGCCGGCGTGGATCACCCGCCTCGGCGCCGACCGCCCCGAGCTGCGCGGTCGTCACGATCGACGGCACCCGCTTCCACGCCGCCGGGGCATCCGACGCCCAGCAGCTCGGCGCCACGATCGCCGCCGGCATCGACTACCTCCGGGCCCTCGACGAGCGGGGCGTCGAGCCGGCCGCGGCGATCGCCCGCATCGAGCTGCGCCTCGCCGCGACCGCCGACCAGTTCGCCACGATCGCCACCTTCCGGCGCCGCGCGCAGCCTGTGGGCTCGCGTCGCCGAGGCGGTCGGCGCGCCCGGCGCGACCTCGCCGATCCACGCCGTCACGGCGACGGCGATGATGACGGCCTACGACCCGTGGGTGAACGCGTTGCGATCGACCATCGCCTGCTTCGCCGCCGGGATCGCCGGCGCCGACGCCGTCACCGTGCTCCCCCACGACCACGTCGCGCGGCGATGCGGCGACGGAGCTCGGCCGCCGCGTCGGCCGCAACACGCAGTCGATCCTGCTCGAGGAGTCGCACCTCGCAGGAGGTCCTCGACCCCGCCGGCGGCTCGTGGTTCGTCGAGTCGTACACCGATCAGCTGGCCGACGCGGCGTGGGCCGTGGTCCAGGAGATCGAGGCGGCCGGCGGGTTCCGAGCGGCCGCGGCGAGCGGCCTCCTGGCCGAGCGCATCGCCGCGACGCGCGCCGCCCGCCAACGCGACGTCGACACCCGCGCCGCCCCGCTGACCGGGGTCACCGAGTTCCCCAACGTCAACGAGCCGGTTCCCTCCGCCTCAACCGTCGGACCGGACGGACCACTGGCCCCGCACCGCTGGAGCGAGGACTTCGAGGCCCTCCGCCGCCGTGTCGACGCGGTCGCTGCGTCCGGCCGCCGCCCGAGCCTGTTCCTCGCGACCATCGGGCCGGCCGCCGTGTTCACGCCGCGCATCACGTTCGCCCGCAACTTCTTCGAGGTCGCCGGCCTGGCCACGACCACCGGGCCGGTCACCGACGATCCGGCCGCCATCGCCGACGCCTTCCGCGCCAGCGGGGCCACCGTCGCCTGCCTGTGCTCGAGCGATCCCGTCTACGCCGAGCAGGCCGTCCCCGTCGCCCAGGCGCTCCTCGACGCCGGCGCCGTCGCGGTCTACGTCGCCGGTCGCCCCAAGGCGGCACTGGCCGACCTCGCCGCCATCGGCGTCGAGCGCACGATCCACGTCGGCGCCGACGTCCGCGCCACGCTCGCCGAGCTGCTCGGCCTCCTGGAGGTGCCATGAGCGTCCCGAACTTCGCCGAGATCCCCCGCCGTGGAGATGCCCAGTCGGGCACTCGCGACGCGTGGGCCGCGGCAGCCGGCGACGTCGCCAGCGCCGAGTGGGAGACGCCCGAGGGCATCGACGTCGGCGCGCTCTACTCCGCAGCCGACGTCGCCGGCCTCGACTTCCTCGCCACGTACCCCGGCCTGGCCCCGTTCCTGCGCGGCCCGTACCCGACGATGTACACGAACCAGCCGTGGACGATCCGCCAGTACGCCGGGTTCTCGACGGCCGAGGAGTCCAACGCCTTCTACCGCCGCAACCTGGCCGCCGGCCAGAAGGGCCTGTCGGTCGCCTTCGACCTGGCCACCCACCGCGGCTACGACTCCGACCACCCACGCGTGCAGGGCGACGTCGGCATGGCCGGCGTGGCCATCGACTCGATCCTCGACATGCGCCAGCTCTTCGACCACATCCCGCTCGACGAGATGAGCGTCTCGATGACGATGAACGGCGCCGTGCTCCCGGTGCTCGCCCTCTACGTCGTCGCCGCCGAGGAGCAGGGGGTGAAGCCGGCGCAGCTCCAGGGCACGATCCAGAACGACGTGCTCAAGGAGTTCATGGTCCGGAACACGTACATCTACCCGCCGGCGCCGTCGATGCGGATCATCTCGGACATCTTCGCCTTCACGTCGCAGGAGATGCCGAAGTTCAACTCGATCTCGATCTCCGGCTACCACATGCAGGAGGCCGGCGCGACGGCCGACCTCGAGCTCGGCTACACGCTCGCCGACGGCGTCGAGTACATCCGCGCCGGCCTCGATGCCGGGCTCACGATCGATGCCTTCGCGCCGCGCCTGTCGTTCTTCTGGGCGATCGGGATGAACTTCTTCATGGAGGTGGCGAAGATGCGCGCCGCCCGCCTCCTGTGGGCGAAGCTCGTCAAGCAGTTCGAGCCGACGAGCGACAAGTCGCTGTCGCTGCGCACGCACTGCCAGACCTCGGGCTGGTCGCTGACCGCCACCGACGTGTTCAACAACGTCGTGCGCACGTGCGTCGAGGCGATGGCCGCGACGCAGGGCCACACCCAGTCGCTGCACACCAACGCCCTCGACGAGGCGCTGGCCTTGCCGACCGACTTCTCGGCACGCATCGCGCGCAACACCCAGTTGCTCTTGCAACAGGAGTCGGGCACCACCAAGGTCGTCGACCCGTGGGGCGGGAGCTACTACATCGAGAAGCTGACGGCCGACCTCGCTGCCCGCGCCTGGTCCCGGATCGAGGAGGTCGAGGAGGCCGGCGGCATGACGGCCGCCATCGAGGCCGGGATCCCCAAGCTGCGCATCGAGGAGGCAGCCGCCAAGACGCAGGCCCGCATCGACTCCGGGCGCCAGCCGGTGATCGGCGTCAACAAGTACCGCCCCGAGTCCGTCGACGACATCGACGTGCTGAAGGTCGACAACTCGGCCGTCCGGGCCCAGCAGTTCGCCAAGCTGGAGCGCCTCAAGGCCGAGCGCGACCAGGCGCGCTGCGACGACGCCCTCCACGCCCTGACCGCCGCCGCCCGGGCGTCCGTCGACGGCCAGCGGGCACCGGGCCTCGAGCAGAACCTGCTGCAGCTGTCGATCGACGCGGCCCGCGCCCACGCCACCGTCGGCGAGATCAGCGCCGCCCTCGAGGAGGTCTTCGGCCGCCACACGGCCGCGATCCGTACGATCAGCGGGGTGTACCGCAACGAGGTCGGCGAGGCGCCGAACGTGGCCAAGGTGCGCACGATGGTCGACGAGTTCGCCGAGGCGCAGGGCCGCCGGCCGCGCATCCTCGTCGCCAAGATGGGCCAGGACGGTCACGACCGCGGCCAGAAGGTCATCGCCACCGCGTTCGCCGACCTCGGCTTCGACGTCGACGTCGGTCCGCTGTTCCAGACGCCCGAGGAGGTCGCCCGCCAGGCGGTCGAGGCCGACGTCCACGTCGTCGGCGTGTCGACGCTGGCCGCCGGCCACCTGACGCTCGTGCCCCAGCTGAAGCAGGCGCTCCGCGAGCTCGGCCGCGACGACGTCCTCGTCGTCGTCGGCGGCGTGATCCCGCCGCAGGACTTCGACGCCCTCCGCGAGGCCGGCGCCACGGCCATCTTCCCGTCGGGCACGGTGATCGCCGATGCCGCGCTCGAGCTGCTCGACGAGCTGCGCACGTTGTAGGGCGCGTGCCCATCGACCTCGACGCCTACGAAGCCGGCGTCCTCGCCGCCGACCGCACGACGCTCGGCCGGGCCATCACGCTCGTCGAGTCGACGCGGCGCGATCACCAGGAGGCGGCCCAGGAGCTGCTCATCCGGCTGCTGCCGAAGGCCGGGGGCGCCCACCGCATCGGCATCACCGGCGTGCCCGGCGCCGGGAAGTCGACGTTCGTCGACGCCCTCGGCTCGAACCTCACCGCCAGCGGCAACCGCGTCGCCGTCCTCGCCGTCGACCCGTCGTCGTCGCGCACCGGCGGCAGCATCCTCGGCGACAAGACGCGCATGTCCAGGCTCGCCGTCGACGAGCTCGCGTTCATCCGACCGTCGCCCTCGTCGGGCGTCCTCGGCGGCGTCGCCCGAGCCACGCGCGAGACGATCGTCGTCGTCGAGGCGGCCGGCTTCGACGTCGTGTTCGTCGAGACGGTCGGCGTCGGCCAGTCCGAGGTCACCGTCGCCAACATGGTCGACACGTTCCTCCTCCTCACGCTCGCTCGCTCCGGCGACAGCCTCCAGGGGATCAAGAAGGGCGTGCTCGAGCTGGCCGACGTGATCGCCGTCAACAAGGCCGACGGCGAGTACGTGCGCACGGCGAAGGCGGCGGCGCTGGAGCTGGCCGGCGCGCTGCACCTGATGGCACCGCGCGACGACGGTTGGGTGACCTCCGTGCTGACGTGCAGCGCCCTCGAGGGCATCGACCTCGACACGGTGTGGGACCAGCTGCGCGCCCACCGCCGCCACCTCGAGCGCACCGGCCAGCTCGCCGAGCACCGCCGACGTCAGGACGTGCGGTGGATGTGGGCGGCGATCGACGACCGCCTGCTCGCCCGCTTCCGCGCCCACGTCAAGGACCGCGTCGCCGACGTCGAGGCCCAGGTCCGCGCCGGCGAGATCACCCCGACGGCCGCCGCCGAGCGCCTCCTGGGCGACGGCTGATGGCGGCCAGTTCCGCCAACTCTTTGCAGATGCGGCCGGAATCCGGCCGCCTGTGCGAACAGTTGGCGGATCCGGCCAGTCAGTCGACGAGGCGGAGGCCGGCGGGACTGGTGCTCGGCTCGGCCAGCGGGAGCTCGACGACGAACTCGGTGCGGTGGGCGGGGTACAGGTGGTCGCTCATGAGCACCGGGCGGCCGGACGTGTCGGTGGTGACGCGCTGGCAGCGCAGCAGCGGCGCGCCGACCGGCACGTGGAGCAGCGCCGCCTCGCCGGCGTCGGCGACGTCGGCCCCGATCGTCTGGGTCGCCCCGCGCAGGGCGATCCCGAGCAGCTCGTAGAACGGGTGCTGCTCGACGTCCTCGCGCGACAGCGGACGGCCGAGCTCGGCCGGGCACCAGACGGTGACGACGGCGAACGGCTCGCCGTCGGCGAGGTTGAGGCGCTTGACCCGCAGCACCTGATCGACGCCGAGGACCTTGCGGACCCGGTCGGGCGGGCGCTCGAACGTGAACTCGATCACCCGACGTTCGGCGTGACGCCCGCCGCCCTCGAGCTGATCCTCGATCGTGCCGAGCTGCGCGAGCTGCTGGCGCACCGGCTCGGTGGCGACGAACCACCCGAACCCCTGGCGGGCGTCGATCAGGCCATCGGAGCGGACCACCTCGAGGGCGCGGCGCACGGTGACGCGCGATGCACCGAAGCGAGCGGACAGCTCCGACTCACTGGGCAGCAGCGACCCGGCCGGACTCGCCGTGGCGAGCTCGCGCAGGGCGGCGGCGATCTCCTGGTAGCGGATCCGGCACGTCAACGGTCTCGCTCGCTTGCCCTCGTCCGGTTGCGGGTATCGCCCGACCCATCGACGAGCTCGATGCGGTTCCCGAACGGGTCGTCGACGTAGCCGTGGATCACGCCCGGCACGTCATCGGCCCAGGTGAAGGCCAGCCCGACGCCGTCCACGAACGCGGCCAGACCGTCGACGACCAGGGCCGGGTGGGCCTTGCGGGCGGCGCGGAACGCCTCCTCGACGCCGAGGTGGACGCGCACCGGCCCGTCCTCGAACCAGCACCCGCCGCGGCCGGCCAGCGCCGCCGGCTTGGGGACCTCCGGGATCCCGAGCACGCCGGTGTAGAACGCTCGCGCCCGGTCCTCCCCGCCCGGCGGCATCGCCAGTTGCACGTGATCGATGCCACGGAGGGCAGGCTCGGGGTGGTCGGTTGCACTCACTTGTATTAGAGTTGTATACATCAGAGTCGAACGCAAGCCCCGTCACCACCACGTTGGGCACACCGCCGAGATGAGAGGGACCCCATGAGCAAGGTCAGCGCCAACACCCCCATCGAGCTCGTCGAGAGCGTCTACGCCACACTGCCCGAGCGCGCCGGCATCGGCCGGGAGCGCCTCGGCCGGCCCCTGACGCTCACCGAGAAGATCCTCATCAACCACCTCGTCGACCCGAGGGCCCAGGAGCTGGTGCGCGGCGAGAGCTACGCCGACTTCAACCCCGACCGCGTCGCCATGCAGGACGCCACCGCCCAGATGGCGTTGCTGCAGTTCATGACGGCGGGGCTGCCCGAGGTCGCCGTGCCGTCGACGGTCCACTGCGACCACCTGATCCAGGCCAAGGTCGGCGCGTCGATCGACCTGGGCGTGGCCATCGACACCAACCAGGAGGTCTACGACTTCCTGCGCTCGGTCTCGGCGAAGTACGGCATCGGGTTCTGGGGCCCGGGCAGCGGCATCATCCACCAGGTCGTGCTGGAGAACTACGCCTTCCCGGGCGGGATGATGATCGGCACCGACTCGCACACCCCGAACGCCGGCGGCCTCGGCATGGTGGCCATCGGCGTCGGTGGCGCCGACGCGGTGGACGTCATGACCGGCTTCCCGTTCAACGTTCGTTGGCCGAAGGTCATCGGCGTCCGCTTGACCGGGACGCTCTCCGGATGGTCGGCACCCAAGGACGTCATCCTCGAGGTCGCCCGGGTGCTGACCGTCGAGGGCGGCACCGGCGCCATCATCGAGTACCACGGCCCCGGCGCCGATTCGATCTCGGCCACCGGCAAGGGGACGATCTGCAACATGGGCGCCGAGATCGGCGCCACGACGTCGCTGTTCCCCTACGACGCCAACATGGCCGCCTACCTCAAGGCGACCGGTCGCGAGGCGATCGCCGACGCGGCGGCCGCCGTCGAGGCCGAGCTGCGACCGGACGACGGCGCGTTCTACGACCAGCTGATCGAGATCGACCTCGACGAGCTGAAGCCGCTCATCAACGGCCCGCACTCCCCGGACCGCGCCCACCGCGTCGGCACCGAGGTCGGCAAGGCGGCGCAGGAGAACGGCTGGCCGCTCGAGATCTCCTCGGCCCTCATCGGGTCGTGCACGAACTCGTCCTACGAGGACATCACCAGGGCGGCGTCGATCGCCCGCCAGGCGTCGGCGAAGGGCCTGCGGTCGCAGGTCGAGCTGCTGATCACGCCGGGCTCCGAGCAGATCCGGGCGACGATCGAGCGCGACGGCCTGCTCGCCGACCTCGAGGCCGTCGGCGCCACCGTGCTCGCCAACGCCTGCGGCCCGTGCATCGGGCAGTGGTCGCGCCCCGAGAGCATCACCGGGCACCCGAACACGATCGTCAACTCCTACAACCGCAACTTCCCGAAGCGCAACGACGGCTCGGCCAACACGCTCAGCTTCGTCACCTCACCGGACACGGTGATGGCCCTCGCCCTCTCCGGTCGCCTCGACTTCGACCCGACGACGGACACCCTGACCGCGCCCGACGGCACCGAGGTCACGCTCGAGGCGCCCGTCGGTGAGGTGCTCCCCGCCAGCGGCTACGACCCCGGCGAGGACACGTTCACGGCCCCGCCCGACAACCCGACGGCGGTGGACGTCGAGGTCAGCCCGACCAGCGACCGCCTGCAGCTGCTCGACCCGTTCCCGGCGTGGGACGGGGAGGACTACCTCGGCCTGCCGGTGCTCGTGAAGGCGAAGGGCAAGTTCACGACCGACCACATCTCGATGGCCGGGCAGTGGCTGAAGTTCCGCGGCCACCTCGAGAACATCTCCGGCAACCTCTACCTCGGCGCCGTGAGCGCGTACGAGGACTACGAGACGGGCACGGGCAAGAACCAGCTGACCGGCGAGACGCAGTCGTTCCCGGACATCGCCAAGTCGTACCACGAGGCCGGCCAGCCCTGGGTCGTGATCGGTGACCAGAACATGGGCGAGGGCTCGAGCCGCGAGCACGCCGCGATGGAGCCCCGCTTCCGCAACGGCCTCGTCGCCATCGCCCGCAGCTTCGCCCGCATCCACGAGACGAACCTCAAGAAGCAGGGCATGGTGCCGCTGACGTTCGCCGACCCGACGACGTACGACCTCATCGACGAGGACGACCGCATCAACGTGCTCGATCTCCCGCCGGTGCCCGGCCAGCCGGTGCACTGCCAGATCGTCAAGCCCGACGGCACGACGATCGACTTCGAGGGAAAGCACACGTTCAGCCCCGAGCAGGTCGAGTGGTTCAAGGCCGGCAACGCGCTGAACATCGTGCGCCAGAAGGTCGCGGCCGGCGGCGCCTGAGCGGCACGACCGATGGACGTCCTCACGACGCTGCGCACGACCGCCGCGACGCGCGCCTTCACCGACCAGCCCGTGCCTCGGGCCACCGTCCACGCCATCCTCGACGACGCCCGCTTCGCCCCGAGCGGCGGCAACCGCCAACCGTGGCGGGTGGCGGTCGTCGAGGACCACGTCGTGCGGCGCAAGATGGCGGCGCTGATGCAGCCGGTGTGGGACGACTACGTCGCCCGCTCGGCACTCGGCGTCACCCCGTTCAACGTCGTCGACGACGTCGAGCCGCGCCGCGTGGAGCACGCCACCAACGCGTTGCTCGACGAGCTCGACACGGCGCCGGCCGTGCTCGCCGTGGCGGCCAACCTGCGGGGCATCGCGCTGATGGACAGCGATGTCGGGCGGGTCCCGATGACCGGCGGGGCATCGATCTACCCGTTCTGCTGGAGCGTCCTGCTCTCGGCGCACGGGCGCGGCCTGGGCGGCGTGCTGACGACGTTCCTGTCGCGGGCCGAGTCGGATGCGGCGACGGTGCTGCACCTGCCGCCGGACCACGCGTTGGTCGCGACGATCGTGCTCGGCTTCCCGGCCCAGGAGATCACGAAGCTGCGGCGCAAGCCGGTGGAGTCCTTCGCCTCGATCGACCGGTTCGACGGCGACGTGCTGGTGCCGTAGCCCACACGCCTCGACGCCGCCGGACGAGTGGCCGGCCCGGCGGCACGGCGCCGGCGGAACCTCGCGGTGCTGGGCTGCGGGAGGGGGCACTCGGGTGCGTGACGGCGCCGACGGCTGCCGATCAGCAGCAGGCCGCCGATCCCAGTGAGCAGGGCGGCGCCCAGGAGCATGTCGGCCACGTTCGATCCGGTCGCCGGCAAGGCCGCACGGGCCCCCGCCGAGCTCCGCACGGACAGCGGCATCGTGACGCCGCGCACTACGGCCGGGCGTGCCGCCAGCGCCGCGGGGGCGGCGGGATGGACAGGATTACTTGACGCCGCCGAGAGCGCCTCCACGAACGCGGGTGGCGGTGGGACAGGGGCCGCCGGTTGTACCGGATCCGGCGGAGCCAGGCAGGCGATGTCGTCGGCGTTGCGGCGCTGACAGATGATCACCATGCCCCTTGTTGGCGGCGAGCGCGTCCCCGGTGACCGGATCGGAGGTCACCGCTCGCGCCGATGGCGTTGGCCTGGTTGACGCCGAGGGCCCGGTTCAGCCCGCTGTTGGAGTGGGCGATGCCCGAGGGACAGGATGATGGTCACCTGGCGGATGTTGGCCTGCGGCGCCCGTCTCGCCGGTGAGCGTGGTGTCGACGCCCTGCATCTGACCCTGCACCTGCAGCACGATGTCGCCGAACGGGATCTCGATGCCCTGCTGCTGCATCGCCAGCGCCGCTGACGCCGACTGGGTGTGCACGAGGGCCAGCATCTGGCAGAGGAACGCCGCCAGCGTGACGACGGCCTTGGCCGCATCGGGGTCCAGGTCGGCGTAGCGACCGCCGAGGGCGTTGCCCCCGGTGTTGGCCCCGGCGGCGCCGACGTTGGCGACGAGCACGTCCTGGATGATCGAGGCGATGCCGTCGCCCGATGCGGCGGCCTCGGCCAACTGGTGGACGTACGTCTCGGAGCGGTTGCCGATCGCCGTGGCGTCACCGGTGCCGATCGGTGCCCGACCCCGAGGTGCCGGCGAACGACTGCATGAGCGCCGGGAGCAGCATCGAGAACAGGTCGACGGCGAGCTCGTTCTGCGTCGTCGCTGTCGCCAGCGGTGAGCAGACCGCCGAGGCGACGCCGGTGATGTCGTTGACGCCCGAGTTCGCCAGGGCGAAGCCGATGTTCATGATCGTCGCGTACTGCTCGACGTTGAGCTGCCGTGCTCCCGAGCCGTTGAGCGCGGCCTGCTGGAGGACGTCGGTCAGCGACTGGTTGCCGATCGCCGTGGCGTCACCGGAGCCGATCGTCGCCGCCGGAGCCGGCGGTGCCAGTTCCGGTGACCGAGTTGATCCCGGAGTTGGCGTTCGCCAGCCCCATCCACAGCGACACGGCCAACTGCTTGGCCGCGTCGTCGGTGTTCGGCGTCGCCCGGTGGCCCGCGCCGCCTGGGTGATGTACTGCGCCATGTCGTTGCCGACCGCGGTGGCGTTGCCGGAGTCGATGGCACCGGCGATCCCGTTCCCGCCGGGCGTGGACACGGCGTCGTTGAGCCCGGAGTTGGCCAGTGCGGCACCGATGTTGAGGATCAGCGCCACCTGCAACAGGTTGGCGACGGCCTGATCGGTCAGGGTGACCTGCGGCCTGCTGGTCGACGACGTTGGTGTCGTCGACTGCCGACGGCGTCGGCGTCCCCGGTGTCGATGGCGTTGGGCTGCTGCCCGGCGACCGGCGGGTTCGATGTCTCGTCGTGCACCTGGTTGCTGCCGGTGTTGGCGTTGGCCACCTGGGTGCCGGTGACGATCGCCGTCTCCGACGAATCGATCTGCACCGGGTTGTGCGTCGTGGGCGGCGCGCTCTCGGTGTCCTCCGCTGCAGCAGTCGTGGTCGTGGGTGCCGGGGCGGTGGTGGACGGCCCCGGCTCGGTCGACGCGGGCACCGTGGTGGGTGCCGTGGTCGAGTCCGGGTCCTCGTCCGCCGTCGATCCCGAGCTCGGCCCGGTGGTGGCGGGTGCCGTGCCCGTCGTCGATGGCGGGGCCGAGTCGGCGTCCTTGGGCGGCGGCGGGGCGGGGACGTCGTCGACCACCACCGTGACGGTCGGGGCCGGCGTCGTGGTCGTCGTGGCCGCCGTCTCAGGGGCCGGAGCATCCTCCGCATAGGCGACGGTGCCGCCGGTCCCCAGCACGGTGATGACCACGAAGGCCGTCACGTGTCGCAGTCTCATCACCCGCCCTCGTCGCCTCATCGTTCCCGCCGAACGCCACCGGGCGGAGGTGGGGCCGTGGCCCCACCTCCGTCCGAAGGAGGGTCGTCAGCCGCCGACCGTCGCGTCGGCCGTGTTGGACGACGTGTTCGTCTGCGACTGCGTGACCGTCAGCGAGGCCGAGTTGGTCGACGAGGCGTTGCCCGTCGTGATGCTGTTCGACTGAGCCGCCGTGTTGGAGCCGCTGTTCGTGTTGCCGGACGTCGCCGAGCCGCCGCTGCCGCCCTGCGAGTCGGCGGTGCCGGAGGCCGAGGCGGCCGACGTGCTGGTCCCGGAGGCGCTGGCGCTCGGCGCCGATGCAGCGGCGTACGAGCCGCCACCGTTCGAGTCGGCGCTGGAGTCCTGGCCGTTGTGGTTGGCCTGCCCGGAAGCGTTCATGGCGACGTTACCGCCGCTGTTGGAGTAGGCGCCCTGGCTGACGCTGACGTCGGCCTCGGCGGCCTGGACGACCACTGCGGCGACACTGGCGCTGGCCTGGCCACCGATCGGCGTGCTCGTGGCCGCCGTCGCGCCACCGGCCGTCGAGGACGACGTCGCCGGCGCGGACGCCGCGCTGGCCGTCGCCGTGTTGGTGCTCGTGTTGCTCTGGGTCTGCGCGATGCCGCCACCGGTCAGCGTGTTCGAAGCGGCAGCTGCGCCGGCCGCGATCGTGTTGTCCTGCATGGCGAGGTTGGTGCCCTCGTTGCCGTTGGTGGCATCCGCGGTGCCACCGTCGCCGCCGGTCGAGAGGGCGTCGGCGATGGCCTCGGCCGACGCCGCGCCGCTCGCCGCCGCGTCGGCGGCGGCCACTTCGTCGAAGTCGGTGCCATCGGCGACGGCCTCGGAGTCGCCGCCGTCGGCGTCGGCGTCGGCGTCCTGGTGGCTGCCGTTCCACTGGTCGGAGATGTTCCCCGCGAAGTTGTCGCCGGTGTTCGCCTCCGACGTCTGGTCCACCCACGCGTTGACCGCCGTCCACTGGAGGACGTCACCGTCGACATGAGCGTCGGCGGTCGCCGGAACCGGGTCGGTGGCGTCGGACGGCGAGTCGGCGTGGACCCCCGTCGCGACTGCCGCGGTGAAGCCAGCTGCTGCCAGCACGGCGAGCGCCTTGCGCTTCTGCATGTCCGTCGTCTCCTTGGTCAGTGGATGGGCGTGCCGACCAGACCGGGAAGCGCCTTGTCAGGGTCTCCCGCCCGCCAGGGCACTGCGGCTCATCATCTAGTACCTCGGATGAATTGGTCAATAAGAGATCGGAACAAAACTCGGATTTGTTTGCCAAGGGCGATCCACCGGGCGAGATGGCCTTCTGCGTCGACCGCCATGACGAGGGTGATGATCCCTGATCAGCGACTGAAGCCCACTGAAGGACCAGCGTTTCTTGGGGCTTGCGCGCGTCGCCCCGAGGTGCACCCTCGACGCGTCATGCACAACATCTCGGGAGGTTCGATGGCGCCCTCTTGTCGCTCAAGGACCGCTGAGCAGAGGCTTTAGTGATCTTCATGTGTTCATCACTGACACGCGTGACGGCCATCACATCGCTACGTAGTATGTTTCACGCTCGTGTCAGAGGCGGATCGGACACGGGTCACCTTGGGCGACGTCGCGCGGCGGGCGGGAGCATCTCCTGCCGCCGCGTCGCTGGCGCTGCGCGGGCGACCGGGCGTGTCCGAGACGACCCGGCGGCGCATCGCGGAGGCCGCCGCCGACCTCGGCTACCACGTCCGCCCGACTTCGGTCCCGACCGCCGAGCGGACCATCGGCGTGCTCGTCGCCGATCGCGCCGACAGCCACCCCGACCCGTCCTACGGCGGGATCGTGGCGGCCGTGAACCACCTCGGCGCGACCCGCCAGTGGGACATCCGGTTGGGGCTGCTGCCGATCGACGACGACGACGAGCCGATCGGCGTCCCGCCGCTCGCCGGCAACCCCGACCTCGACGGGTTCTTGGTGATCGCACGATGGCTACCTCCCGAGGCGGTCGCCGCGTTCGGCGGACGCCCGATCGTGCTCGTCGACGGCGACACCGACGCCCGTGACGAGGTGACGACCGTGGTCGCCGACGACGCCTCCGGGGCCGCCGCCGCCACCCGGCACCTCCACGGCGCCGGGCACCGCCGGACCGTGCTGGCGGGCACGGCCGAGGACGGTCCGGCCTCCGTCCGCGAGCGCCGCAGGGGGTACGAGGACGAGCTCGACACCGTCGGGTTGACGCCGCGGTTCGTCGACGGCAGGCCGAACGACGTCGAGCGGACGGCGGCGACGGTGATCGGCCTGGCGCGCCAGAAGGAGGTCACCGCCGTGCTGTGCGGCAGCGACGTCGTCGCGCTGGCGGTGCTCGCAGCGGCGCGATCGGCCGGCCTCGTCGTCCCGCGCGATCTCTCCGTCGTCGGGTTCGAGGACATCGATGCCGCCCCGCTCGCCGACCCGCCGTTGACCACGGTGCGCGTCGACCGGGCGGCAATGGGCCGGCTCGCCTTCACGATGCTCGAGCACCGCATCATCCGCCCTGCCGACCCTCCCTTCACGGCGCTGCAGCGGACCTGGCTCATCGAGCGGGCGACCGTCGCCGCGCCGACGCCGAGCCGACGCCGGACGTAGGGGCCGGTCAGCGCATGGTTCGGAAGGACGTGCGCACCTCGTCGACGAAGGTCGTCGGGCCGCTCGAAGGCGGCGAAGTGGCCACCCGCGTCGAGCTCGTTCCAGTGCCGGATGTCGGTGAAGCGGCGCTCGGCCCAACGGCGCGACGGGGCGAAGATCTCCTTCGGGAAGATCGACATCCCCGACGGCACGTCGATCGTGCTGCCGGCACCGAACACGTTGAAGCTCTCCCAGTAGAGGCGAGCCGACGAGGCCCCGGCGGCGGGCAGCCAGTAGTGCATCACGTTGTCGAGCAGGCGGTCGCGCGACACGGCGTCCTCCGGGTGGCCCTCGTGGTCGGCCCAGGCCCAGAACTTCTCGACCACCCACGCCGCCTGCGCGGACGGCGAGTCGACCAGGCCGTAGCCGAGCGTCTGCGGGCGCGTCGACTGCTGCGTCGAGTAGCCCGTGCCCCAGCGGCGGTGCTCCTCCATGCGGGCCAGCGACGCCTGCTCGGCCTCGGTCAGGTCGTCACGATCCTTGCCCGGACCGGCCGACACCATGTTGAGGTGGATGCCGACGACCCGGTCGCCGTGGCTGGCGCCGAGCTCCGTGGTGATCGCCGAGCCCCAGTCGCCGCCCTGGGCGCCGAAGCGCTCGTAGCCGAGGGCGGTCATCAGCTCGGTCCAGGCGACGGCGATGCGCTGCACGTTCCACCCGGACCGCGTCGGCTTGTCGCTGAACCCGTACCCGGGCATCGTCGGGCAGACGACGTGGAAGGCGTCGGCAGGATCGCCGCCGTCGACGGTGGGATCGCGCAGCGGCTCGACGACGTCGAGGAACTCGACGACCGATCCCGGCCAGCCGTGCGTCAGCACGAGCGGCAGGGCGCCGGGATGCGGGGACGGGGCGTGCAGCACCTGGATCCCGACCGTGTCCGGGGCCCCGACCTCGGGCACGAAGCGGAGCTGCTCGAAGCGGTTCAGCTCGGCCTCGACGCGCCGCCAGTCGTAGGTGTCCGCCCAGTAGCCGCACAACTCCTCGACGTACGACAGCGGGATGCCCTGCGACCAGTCGTCGACGGTCTCCCGCTCCGGCCAGCGGGTCGCGGTCAGGCGTTGGTGGAGGTCGTCGAGGGCGGCCTGCGGGACAGCGATCGGGGACGGAGAAAGCGCACTCACGGGCGGTGAGCCTCGCGCGAGCGCGAAGGTCAGTCCGTGCCCGGACGTCGCGTGCGCTCGCCCTTCGGGTCGCCGCGATAGCCGGGTGGGTACGTGCGAGCCAGCTCCTCGGCGGACGGCGTGTGGTGCTCGTGGGCCTCGGCGGGCAACAGCTCGATGATCGCCTTCATGATCCGCTTCGTGTCGGCATCCGGCGAGCGGTGCTTGAGGTCGACCGGCGCACCGACGCGGACACGGATCTCGGGCGGATCGACGACGTTCAGGACGTTGGGCAGCCGGCTCGAGCGCGGCCACACCCGTTCCGTGCCCCACAGCCCGATCGGGATGACCGGCGCGCCCGACATCGCCGCCAGGCGGGCTGCTCCCCAGCGACCCTTGAGGTCGGGGTCGAAGAACGCCGGGCCGCGCGGGATCGTCCCCTGCGGCATGACCGCCACCACCTCGCCACCGGCCAGGGCATCCGCCGCAGCCTGCAGCGGCTCGTCCGACCCGGTGCCGCGGTCGACGCGGATGCCGCCCATCGCGGAGGCGATCTGGCCGACGACCGGCGCGTCGAACACCTCCTTCTTGCCGAGGAACCGGATGGCACGGCCGCTGCGGGCGATCGCCATCGACATCGCCACGCTGTCGAAGTAGCTGCGGTGGTTGGCGACGAGGATCGCCGCCCCGGTCTTCGGGATGTGCTCCGTGCCGGCGATGTCGAAGCGGGCGTACGGGATCAGCTCGGGCCGGGAGAACTGCATCGCCACCTGCTGCAGCTCGATGCCCAGGACGGGGATCTTCACGACGCCCGGCGAGACGTCGAGGTTGACGATCGGCCAGCGCCGCAGCGTCGCCAGCACGGCCATCCGCGGATCGGGGTTGACGGCGTGGGGGTGGCCGACCGCCGACAGGAGGGGTGCGTCGTAGTAGCTGTCCGAATAGGCATGGCTGTCCTCCATCGAGATGTCGTGCTCCTCGGCCCACGCCCGCACGGCGGCCAGCTTCCCGGCCGCCCACACGAAGGGCCCTTGCAACGTGCCGTCGAAGCGGCCGTCGTCGGCGACCCCGTAGCGGGTGGCCACCACGTCGTCCAGCCCGAGCCGCTCGGCCAGCGGCTCGCACCAGGTCGTAGGGGGTCGTCGTCGCCAGCACGATCGGGCGACCGGCGGCGCGGTGCTCGGCGAAGACGCGTCCGGCGAACGGCTGGACCATCGCCGCCAGCTGGTCGGCGGCGGCCTCCCCGGCGGCGGCCATCGCCGCCCGCGAGCGGCCCTTGGCGAGGCGTGCTGCCTGGCGGGCGAGGGCCATCGACGGCAGCGTCTCCCCGATCCGGTTGAACAGCCCGTACAGGGCCTTCTCGCCAGGGATGACCCGCGACGTGAAGCCCGCCGTGCGCAGGGCGTCCGAGAACACCTCGCCCGACGCGCCGGCCAGCAGCGTGCGGTCGAGGTCGAGGAACGCAGCGCCGTGGTTCGTCGTTCGATCACCCGGCACGGCGGCATCGTACGTCGCCGGGAAAACGGGAGAAGCCCCGCCGGGGGAGCGGGGCCTCTCAACCTGAACCCAAGCCGATGGGGGATCGACTTGCGTGGGTTCCATCGAGCGGTACATGGGGGGTGTATCGCGTCGATCTCTTGTGCTTGTGAGTGTACGCACATGCACTTGATCTGACAAGTAGAACATCAAGATACCCGCTATCGTTCGCACAGATGGACGTCCGCCAGCTGTCGGCCCTCGTGGCGATCGCCGACCACGGCACGTTCTCCGCCGCGGCGCGCGCCCTGTTCACGGTGCAGTCCAACGTGTCCAGCCACATCGCCCGCCTCGAACGAGAGCTCGGCACCACGCTGGTCGACCGGGCCCACGGCGGGCTGACCGACGACGGCCAGCGGGTCGTCGAGCGGGCCCGCCGGATCCTGCGCGAGATGGACGAGATCACGTCCGACGTGACGACCGTCGACGGCCAGGTCAGCGGGGACGTCCGCATCGGGATCCTCGGCACGACGGCGCGCTGGCTGCTCCCGCGCCTGCTCACGGCCATGGACGAGCGCCATCCGAACGTGCGGGCGATCGTGTCCGAGGGCAGCACGTCGGCGCTGATCCCGAGCCTGCTCGCCGGCCGCGTCAGCGCCGCCATCATCCACCTGCCCGTCGACGACCCCGAGCTGGTGATCGAGCCGCTGTTCGCCGAGGACCTGGTGGTCGTCGCCCACAGCGATCACCCGCTGGCGAGCGCACCCGAGCAGCCGCTCGCCGAGGTCGCCGCCCACCGGTTGCTGCTGCCGCCGCCGGGCTCGGCGCTGCGGCGCGTGCTCGACCGGGCCGCCGGCACGGTGGGCGTGCAGCTGCGCGCCCAGGCCGAGATCGACGGCGTGCGGCTGCTGGCCAGCCTGGCGGCCGACGGCCACGGCGCCGCCATCGTGCCGGCGACGGCCGTGTCGCCGTACGCCACCGGCCGCTTCGCCGTCGTCCGGGTGCCCGAGCTGCCGCCGCGCGTGGTGGCCCTCGCCTACCAGCGCCGCCCGGCCCCCGGCGCGCCGACGCGCGCCCTGTTCGACGTGCTGCCGCGACATGATCTCGGCCGGCGACAGCCAGCCGGGCGTCCGGGTCGGCTCGGCCGCCTTCCCGCTCAGCCGCGCCGTCTGACCTCGCGCCAGGTCGTTGGCTCCCTCGAGGACTCGCTCGGCTCACATAGGGTCCGGGGCATGGCGCTCGCCCCCCTCGGACTGCGTCGCGGGACGACCGCGCCGGTGACCGCCGAGGTGCGCGAGATCGCCGCAGGACCGGCCGACCGTCGCGTGATGTGGGTCGAGACCGGCGGCGTCACGGCATCGGGCTTCCGCGGCGTGCCGCTGTCGTCGGGCATCGCCGCGGTCGTCGAGCAGGCAGCCACCGTCGCCCTCGCCGAGCGCCTGCCGCTCGTGGTCCTCATGGCGTCGAGCGGCTCCGACATCATCGAGGGCATCCCCGCCCTCGAGGGCTGGGGGCGCCTCGCCCGCACGATGGTCGAGCTGTCGGGCGTCGTGCCGACCGTGCTCGTCGTCGACGGTCCGGCCGTGTCGGGCCCCGCCCTGCTGCTCGGCGTCGCCGACCTCGTCGTGATGACGGAGGGCAGCTACGCCTTCGTCAACGGGCCGGTGATGGTCGAGGAGTTCACCGGCGTGCGGGTGTCGACCGCCGAGCTCGGCGGCGCCAGCGAGCTGGCCCGCCACACCGGCGTGCCGTCGCTCGTCGTCCCGACACGCGAGGCGGCCATCGATGCGGTCGGCGATCTGCTCGCCTACCTGCCCGACAGCGTCGACGACGAGCCCGCCCGCTGGCCCTGCGACGATCCGCCCGATCGCCGCTGCCCGGAGGCTGGCGAGCTGATCCCGCCGATCTCGACCGGCAGCTACGACGTGCGCCACGTGGCGGCGGCGATCGTCGACGACGCCAGCATGCTCGAGGTGCGCGACCGCTGGGCGACCAACGTCGTGACCGCGTTCGCCACGATCGACGGGCGGCCGGTCGGCATCGTCGCCAACCAGCCGCTGGCGCTGGCCGGCACGCTCGACATCCCGGCGTCGCAGAAGGCGGCCCGGTTCGTCGCCCTGTGCGACGCGTTCAACCTGCCGCTGCTCACGCTCGTCGACACGCCCGGCTTCTACCCCGGCAAGGACCTCGAGTGGCGAGGCATGATCCGCCATGGCGCCCAGCTCGTCTACGCCTACGCCCGGGCGACGGTGCCCCGGCTGTGCGTGATCCTGCGCAAGAGCTACGGCGGGGCCTACATCGTCATGGACTCCAAGAAGATGGGCAACGACCTGTGCCTGGCGTGGCCGTGGGCCGAGCTCGCCGTGATGGGCGCCGGCCAGGCCGCCGCCATCCTGCAACGGCGGGCCACGCCCGAGGAGCGGGCCGCCTTCGAGGCCGACTACGCCGAGCGCCTGCTGAACCCCTACGTCGCGGCCGAGCGGGGCTACATCGACGCCGTCGTCGATCCCGCCGACACCCGCCGCGAGCTCACCGCGCGCCCTCGACGCGTTGGCGGACAAGCGCGAGCGCATCGTCACGCGCAAGCACGGCAACGAGCCGCTCTGACGGTGCCGCAGGACTGGTCAGCGCTCGAGGAAGCGGCCGGCGCGCTGCGGCGTCTGAACCGCGCCGTGGCCGGTCGCCGGCTCACCGATGACGCGCTCCGACGGATCACCCAGGTGGCCGGTGACCTGGCCGACGAGCTGGACACCCAGGCCCGCCGCGACAAGGGCGACGACATGGCGACGCTCGGCGTCCTGGCCAACGCCATCGCCGGGCAGCCGTTGCCGGTGGCGGTGGGCGAGGCGCTCGAGTTCGACCCGTTCTCGGCCGGCGGTGGCCGCCTCCACCCGGCGTCGATCGGCATGCACATGCGCCGCGACGGCGACACGTCGGTCGCCGCCGCGGTCGTCGTCGACCCGATGTTCCAGGGTCCGCCGGGCCGCGTGCACGGCGGCATCGTGGCCGTGATCATCGACGAGCTGATGGGCAGCGTGAACCGCATGGTCGGCCGGCGGGCGTTCACCGCCCGCCTGGCGATCGACTACCGGGCCCCGGCGCCCATCGAGGCCGAGCTCACGTTCCGCGCCTGGCTGCACGACCTCGACGGTCGCAAGGTCACGATGCGCGCCGAGGGCCGCACGGACGCCGGCGTGTTCGTCGAGGCCGAGGGCCTCTTCGTCGTCCCGCGCCCCGACCCCGACGACTGATCGCGTCAGTAAGCCCCGCGGTTCTCCAGGAAGCGGCGCGGCGTGTCGATGAGCATGGTGTCGATCTGGGCCTCGGTGACGCCGGCCTCGCGCAGCATCGGCAGGACGTCCTTGCTGATGTGGAGGTAGTGCCAGTCCGGCCAATCCGACGGTGGGACCTCGCCGGGGATCCAGTCGAGGTAGCACGACGCGTCGTGGCTCAGCACCATGCGGTCGGCGTAGCCGCGCTCGCACAGCTCGGCGATCACCTTGACCCGCTCGTCGGTGGGCAGGAGCCCTCCGATGCCGAAGCGGTCCATCCCGAGGATCGAGCCGTTGGCGATCAGCTCCTCGAGGTAGCCGAGGTCGTTGGTGTCGCCGCTGTGGCCGATGACGACCCGGGTCAGGTCGACGCCCTCCTCCTTGAAGATCGCCTGCTGCTCGAGGCCGCGACGATCGGCCGCGAACGTGTGCGTGGTGATCGGGCATCCGGTGAGGCGATGGGTCTGGGCGCACGCCCGCAGCACCCGCTCGACGCCGGGCGTCACGCCGGGATGGTCGGTCGCGCACTTGATGACGCCGGCCTTGATCCCGGTGCCGGCGATGCCCTCGGTGATGTCCTTGACGAACAGGTCGACCATCGGGTCGCTGCCGTCGGGGCCGCTGCCGGGGATCCGCCCCTGCCAGTAGTGGGGCAGCTCGTTGAACGTGTACAGGCCGGTGGCGACGATGATCCGCAGGTCGATGCGGTCCGCCAGCTCGGCGATGCGCGGGATGTAGCGGCCGAGCCCGAGAGCCGTCGGGTCGAGGATGGCGTCGATGCCGGCGGCCTTGAGCTCGTTGAGCCGGTTGACGGCGTTGTCGAGCTGTTCCTCATCGGAACCCCAGTCCTCGGGCACGTTGTCCTTCATCTCCGGCGAGATGATGAAGACGTGCTCGTGCATGAGCACCCGTCCCAGCTCGGCGCTGTCGACAGGCCCGGTCGCGGTCTCGATGGTTGGCACGGCTGCGACGGTAGCCATGGCCGCGGCCCCTCGGCGTGTCGAGCGTCACGTTGCGCGAATGGTTGAAATGAATGAACATCCATTCAGATATGGCGTGGACGACAGCTGACATCCCGGACCTCGACGGCCGCACGGCGGTGGTCACCGGTGCCAACGGCGGGCTCGGACTGGAGACCGCGCGGGCGCTTGCGGCCGCTGGTGCGACGGTCGTGCTGGCGGCCCGCAGTCCGGACAAGACCGCCGCCGCCGTCGCCACCATCCGTGCCGAGACCCCGTCGGCCCGCCTCGACGTCGTGGCCCTCGACCTCGCCTCGCTGGACGCCGTGCGCGCCGCGGCGATCACGATCACCGAGCGCCATCCGGCGATCGATGTGCTCGTGAACAACGCCGGGTTGATGGGCCTCCCCGAGTCGGCGACCGTCGACGGCAACGAGATGCAGTTCGGCGTCAACCACCTCGGCCACTTCCTGCTCACCAACGAGCTGCTGCCGGCGATCGCCGCAGCCGGCGGCCGGGTCGTCACGGTCACCAGCACGGCCCACCACATCGGCCGTCGCGTCGATCCGGCCAACCCGAACCTGGACGGCCACTACGGGCCGTGGAAGGCGTACGGGCAGTCGAAGCTGGCCAACTACCACTTCGCCATCGGGTTGCACGAGCGGCTGCGGGCCGCCGGCTCCGCCGTCGCCAGCCTGCTCGCCCATCCTGGCCTGTCCAACACCGACCTGCAGGCGCACAGCGTCGCGGCCACCGATGGCGGCCGCAGCCAACGCTTCTTCGCCGACCTCGCGTACCGCACCGGGATGCCGCCATCGCGCGGCGCGCTCCCCCAGCTGCGGGCGGCCACCGATCCGGCGGCGCGCAGCGGGCAGTTCTATGCGCCGCGCTGGGTCAACAGCGGACCGCCGGTCAGACGACCGGTGCTGCGGCGACTCGGCATGGACCGCTCGATCGAGGTGCTGTGGGAGGTCTCGGAGCGGCTGACCGGTGAGCCGTTCGACGTCACCGCCCGCCTGGCGACCACGCCGCGGTGACCCGAGTCGATCGCGCCGCCGCCGTGCGCCAGGCGATGCGCACGCTCGTCGCCCGCCACGGCCTGCACGGCACGTCGATGGCGGCGGTCGCCGCCGAAGCGGGCGTGGCCACCGGCACGGCGTACGTCCACTACCCCTCGAAGGACGACCTCGTCGTCGCCGCCTACCTCGAGCTCAAGGGCGAGCTCGGCGCGGCCGCGGTGGCCCACGTCGACGATCGGGCCGCTCCGCCCGATCGGTTCCGCGCCATGTGGCGCGGCGCCCACACGTTCCTCGCCGCGGCGCCCGAGCGGGCCCGCTTCCTCGTCCAGCTCGACAGCTCCCCGCTCGCCTCCCGGGCCCACGAGGGCGCGCTGGCCGACGGCGATGACCCCTTCGTCGTCGCGGCCAGCCGTCCCGACATGGCTGCGCTGCTCGCTCCGCTGCCGCTCGAGGTGCTCTACGACCTCGGGATCGGCCCGGTGGTGCGCCTCGTCGCCAGCGGCGCCCGGCTCTCCCGCCGCCAGCTCGACGCGATGGCGACCGCCGCCTGGCGAGCCATCACCCGCCCCTGAAGACGCTCTGTGTCACCGCACAAGTCCCCGGGGACTTGTGCGGTGACACAGAAGCCCTCCCGACCCACTATCGACGCACTGTCCACTCGAAGCCGGCGCCGGCGAGACGGCCCTCCAGCACGGCGCCGGTCCCGTGCAGGGCGGCGAAGCCCTCCCAGAGACCGTGCCACGCGGTGAACGCAGCGGGCGGCCACGGGTCGTCGCCGCGCAGGCGCCAGCCGGCGCTGCGCACGACGGCGCCGTCGACGGTGACGTCCTCCCCCATCGCCGCGGCGAGCCGGGTCAGCACGTCGACGAGTGGGGCGTCCGCCATGTCGAGGCCGGCGACGACGTCGTCGTGGTACTGCATCCCGATCTGGCGCCCGGCGAGGTGGCCGACGTGGGCGGCGTCGGCCACGCCGAGCACGGCGCACAGCTCCGGCAGGATCGAGCGGACGTAGTCCATGGCGTAGTTGCGCTCGACCTTGGCGAGCCGCTCGGCGTCCCACGACACCGTCGGCAGCTCGCTGGCCGGTCCCGGCGGCTGCTCCCCCGGCGAGAACCGCAGCCGCTCCTCCGGCGCCAGCGGCCGGTCCTCCTCGATGTAGTAGCCGACGAGGCCGACGCCGCCGTCCGTCGTCAACGACGTCGCCACGAAGCCGAGACGATCGTTGCCGAGCGTCACGCCGTTGTGGGCGTGCCACCCCCACAACATCGCCCGGTTGACCTCGGTCGGGACGGCGCACACCGCGACGCCGTCCCAGATCCATCGCGGTGGCAAGTACCGGACCCACGACTTCGTGTCCGACTCGGCGATCCACTCCACCTTCACACCGCCCAACGCGTTCGAGAGGTAGTGGTACTGGGCGCACGCCACCGCGTCGGGCAGATCACGCAGCCCGAGCTTCTCGAGCCCGGGCAGGAACTTCTCGAGGTGCTGGCGGCGGAACGTGCGCCGCACGACCTCCGCCGTGCGCGCCGTCCCCTGGCGATGCACCATCGCCAGGATCACGCCGGTCAGGTAGCGGTGGTGGAGCTCGGCGACGGCGTGCAGCGCCGGCTCGTCGACGGTCATCACCCGCACCCTAGAGGCGGTTCGGCGGCCACCCGGATGGGGAGGCTGGCGCGGCTGCGGTGGTCGTCCACCCGCGGCTGTAACGTGCGCCGGACGGGGAGGAAGCCCCCAGATCAACGTCGATCGCAATCCCACCTGCACCGACCAACAAGATCGGAAGGGACCCAGTGCCTGACACCATCACGATCACCGACGACCGCACCGGAAAGACGGTGACCGTCCCCATCACCGACGGGGTGTTCCCCAGCACCGCGCTGCGTGAGCTCGATCCGAGCCTGTTCATGTACGACCCGGCGTACATGTCCACCGCCGCCTGCCGCTCCGAGATCACCTACCTCGACGGCGACGCGGGCATCCTCCGCTACCGCGGCTATCCCATCGAGCAGCTCGCCGAGCAGTCGACGTACCTCGAGGTCGCCTACCTGATCCTCCACGGCGAGCTGCCGGACAAGTCGCAGCTCGAGCAGTGGACGTACGACGTCACGCACCACACGTTCATCCACGAGAACATGCGCAAGCGGTTCGTGGACGGGTTCCACTACGACGCCCACCCGATGGGGATGTTCGTCTCGTCGCTCGCCGCCCTCGGCACCTTCTACCCGGAGTCGAAGGAGATCAACGACCCCGCGATCCGCAACAAGCAGATCCTGCGCCTGCTGGCCAAGAGCCCGACGCTGGCTGCGATGTGCTACCGCTTCTCGGTCGGTCTGCCGTTCTTCCTGCCCGACAACTCGCTGTCGTACCCGGCCAACTTCCTCACGATGATGTGGAAGATCGGCGAGTACGAGCTCCACCCGGTGCTCGAGCGGGCGATGGACATCCTGTTCATCCTGCACGCCGACCACGAGCAGAACTGCGGCACGACGGCGATGCGCGTCGTCGGGTCCAGCCACGCCGACCCCTACTCCGCAGCCGCCGGCGCCGCGTCGGCGCTGTACGGCCCGCTCCACGGCGGCGCCAACGAGCAGGTCGTGCGGATGCTCACCGAGATCGGTTCGATCGACAACGTCGCCGCGTTCGTCGAGGACGTCAAGGGCGGCAAGGGCCGGCTGATGGGCTTCGGCCACCGCGTCTACAAGAACTACGACCCGCGGGCGACGATCATCAAGCGCACGGCCGACGAGGTGTTCGAGGTCACGGGCAAGAACCCGTTGCTCGACATCGCCCTCAAGCTCGAGGAGACGGCGCTGTCGGACTCCTACTTCATCGACCGCAAGCTGTACCCGAACGTCGACTTCTACTCGGGCCTGATCTACCAGGCGATGGGCTTCCCGGTCGAGATGTTCACGGTGCTGTTCGCCATCCCGCGCATGTCGGGCTGGCTGGCCCACTGGGTCGAGCTGCTCGAGGACAAGGACCAGAAGATCTCCCGGCCCCGCCAGTGGTACGCCGGCCCCGACGAGCGCGACTACGTCAAGCTCGGCGACCGCTGACGATACGGTCCCACCGGTCCGGAACAATTCCGGGCGATTTGTTCCGATTTCGCTAGCGCACCCGCCAGCCGCGTTCTAACTTCCTGACCGAGCGGCGGTGGGCGGCGCTCCGAACTGGGAGGACATCAACCATGGGGGCTTCTGCCCGCGCGTGCCGCCACCGCTGGCGCGCCCTGGTCATCGCCGCGCTGCCCTGCGCACTGCTGGTGACGACGACCGCCAACGCCGCCCCGCCGACCGAGGATCCCGGCCAACCGGTCGAGCTCCCGGATCCGTCGCCGACACCGTCGCCCAACGTCGAGACGGCCCCGCCGCCGGCTCCGGTGGCCGACGGTGCCGAGGTGGTCCCCGACTCCTACATCGTGTTGATGAAGGCCGATCCCGTCGTCGCCTACGACGGCGGCGAGCCGGGCCTCGCGGCGACGTCGATCGCCCCCGACGAGAAGCTCGACACCACCGATCCTGCCGTCGAGCAGTACGTCGATCACCTCGAGTCCGAGCAGCAGGAGGTGCTGGCCGCGACCGGTGTCGACGCCAGCGCCAAGGGCACGAGCTACGCGTACGTGCTCAACGGCTTCGAGGCGACGCTCTCGACCGACCAGGTCGCGGCACTCGAGCACCAGCCGAAGGTGGCCAAGGTCGTGCCCAACACGGTGCGCCACCCGACCACTGACAACTCGGGGAAGTTCCTCGGGCTGTCGGCGCCCAAGGGTCCGTGGGCCAGCGGGCTCAAGGGTGACGACGTCGTCGTCGGCGTCATCGACACCGGCATCTGGCCGGAGCACCCGTCGTTCGCCGGCACCGGGTACGACCCGCTGCCCGGGTTCGCGGATCGCCACGTCCCGTGCGAGTTCGGTGACACCGCGTACAACGCGGCCGATCTCCCGTTCGCCTGCAACAACAAGCTGCTCGGCGCCCGCGACATGCGCGCCACGTACAAGGCCCGCGTGGGCGCCGAGATGTACCGATCGGCCCGCGACTACCAGGGCCACGGGACGCACACCGCGTCCACCGCGGCCGGCAACGCCGGGGTCCACGCCTCGATGTTCGGCATCGACCGAGGCGTCGTCAGCGGCATCGCGCCGCGAGCCCGGATCATCGCCTACTCGGTCTGCGGCGAGACCGGTTGCTTCGCGTCCGACAGCACCGCTGCCGTCGATCAGGCCGTCGCCGACGGCGTCGACGTCATCAACTACTCCATCGGTGGTGGCGCGTCGCTGCCCGACCTGACCGACCTCGCCTTCTTGTTCGCCGCCGACGCCAACGTGTGGGTCGCGACGTCGAACGGGAACGACGGCCCCGGTGCCGCCACGACCGGCAGCCCCGCTGCGGTGCCGTGGGTCACGGCCGTCGGTGCGAGCACCCAGGACCGCACGTTCATGGGCACGATCCGGCTCGGCAACGGCCAGCTCGCCACCGGCTCGAGCATCACGCGCGGGACCAACGGCGCCAAGCGCCTGGTCGACGCGGCCACGCTCGGCAACGAGATCTGCGACCCGGCCAAGCCGTTCTCGATCGCGATCACCAACATGATCGTGCTGTGCAAGCGCGGCCTCCCGGCCGGGCGCGCCGCGGCCGGCAAGTCGGTGCTCGACCGGGGCGCCGCCGGGATGATCCTCTACAACCAGCGCGACGACAACCAGACCCTGCTCGTCGATCCGCACTGGCTGCCGGCCGTCCTGGTGACGCCCTCGACGGCGCAGGGCATCAAGGCCTACATCGCCGCGGCCGGCACGACCGCCCGGGCCACGCTCCAGCAGGGCAAGGCGGTTGCGGCCCAGGGCTCGGTGATGGCCGACTTCTCGTCGCGTGGCGAGAACCCGGCGTTCCCCGACATCATCAAGCCGGACGTCACCGCCCCTGGCGTGAACATCCTCGCCGGGAACACCATGACACCCGACATCGCCAGCGGCCCGCCAGGGCAGCTGTTCCAGGTCATCTCCGGCACGTCGATGTCGAGCCCCCACGTCGCCGGGCTGTTCGCCCTGCTGCGCGAGGCGCACCCGGACTGGACCGCGGCGATGGCCAAGTCGGCCCTCATGACGACGGCCCGCCAGGACGTCGTCAAGGAGACGCAGGCCCCGGCCGACCCGTTCGACATGGGCGCCGGTCACGTCGATCCCAGCGGCCAGCCGTCGAATGCCGGGTCGTTCTTCTCACCGGGCCTCGTCTACGACGCGTCGCTGGAGGACTACTTCGGGTTCCTGTGTGACGCCGATCCGTCGATCTTCGCCAGCCCGTCGAGCACGTGCAGCGCGCTGGCGAACGCCGGCGTGCCGACCACCGCGCCCGACCTCAACCTGCCGTCGATCGGTGCCGCCACCGTCGTCGGCACGAAGACGATCACCCGCACCGTCACATCGGTGGCCGACCACACCCGCTGGTTCGACGCCACGGTCGAGGCCCCGGACGGCTTCGACGTCACCGTCGAGCCGAGCAGCCTGCGGCTGGCCCCCGGCCAGTCGAAGTCGTTCACGGTCACGTTCACCAACACCAGTGCGCCGGTCGACGAGTGGCGCTTCGGCGCCCTGACGTGGACGGCCGGGAAGTACGAGGTGCGCAGCCCGATCGCCGTCAAGGGGAGCGAGTTCGCCGCCCCGGAGTCGGTGAGCGGTGAGGGGACCGAGGGTTCGGTCACCGTGCCGGTGCAGTTCGGCTACGAGGGTGAGTACGCGGCGAACGCCCACGGCCCGGTGCCGACGACCCACCACGACGGGACCGTCGTCCAGGACGAGGACCAGACGTTCGACCCGGACGACCCGGAGGGCACCACGGCGGTGCCCATCGAGGTCAACGGCTCGGCGTTCCTGCGCATCGCGCTGGACACGGCGGACCTGACCCCGCCGGACGCCGACACCGACATCGACATCTACCTCTACGACCAGGACGGGAACCCGGTCGCCGCGTCGACGGCCAGCGGCACCAACGAGCTCATCGACCTCCCCCTGCCCGACGACGGCACGTACACCCTGTACGTGCACGGCTGGCAGGTCGTCGACGGGACCGCCGACTTCTCGCTGCGCACGTGGTCGGTCCCGCTCGAGCCCGGCACCGGGGCGCTGACGATCGAGTCGGCGCCGGCGGCGGCGGAGCTCGGGGCCACCGGTGAGGTCGTCGCCAGCTGGACCGGCCTCGAGCCGGACGACCAGTACCTCGGTGCGATCTCGCACACCACGACCGGCGGAGCCCTGCTGGGGCTGACGCTGGTCGACATCACCACCTGATCCGTCGACGGCCGTCGTCCCGGCGCTCCGGCGCCGAGGCGGCGGCCGTCGCGCGTCCGGGATCAGCTGCCGAGGGGCGGCTCGGGGTTGGCGCAGAAGAACAGGTCGCGGTTGCCGCCCGAGTGGTACTCGAAGCGACGGGCGCCGACGGCCAGCACGATCCGCCGGCCGTCCGTGATGACCTGCAGGTACTGCATCCCCTTCTGCGGGCACCCGGCGCCGCTGTCGCGCCACGTGACCTCCTCGTCGGAGATCACCTCGACGTCACCGGGGTCGGCGCCGCTGCGACGGGCGGCGTCGGCGATGGCCCGCTCGACCTCGCTCCCGCCCGGCGGCAGGGTGCCGGGGACGGTTGCGTCCGAGCCGGGCGTGCTGGGGACGGCGCTCGACGGGGACGTGGTCGTCGGTGGCGTCGTGGCATCGGCGCCGTCGGTGGTCACCGGGGCGACGGTACCCGCGACGTCGTCGTCGTCGGATCCGCACGCGGCGAGCGAGCCCAGCGTGACCAGTGCGGCGATGACAGCGGCCGAGGACCTCATGGTGGTCCGACGCTACGACGGCCGGCGCGGTTCCTCGGTCACCGCGCGACCCGCCACGCCGTCGGGGCCCCGTCACCGAGTCCGAGCACCACGACATCGGCCGCGCTGACGACGACGCCGGTCGGCACGTGGTCACCGGGCCCGCCGATGACCGGGGCATCGAGCCGGATCGCCCGCCCGGTGGGACCGAGCAGCAGCACGAAGCCGTCCCCGAGCGACGTCGTGCCGGTGACGACGATCGCGCCCGGACCGGCGGCGACCGCGGTGACCGCCTCGCCCGGTCGCAGCACGTCGAGCGGTTCGTAGCGCTCGGCGTCGACCGTCGACATCACCGTGCCAGCCGAGGCGAGGAAGATGACGTCGTGCGTGCTGGCGCAGCCGACCGGCGCCGAACCGGGCGGGCCGGGCCGCACCGACGCCCGCCGGGCCACCGGGTCGACATCGACCGCGATGTTGGTGCCGGCCGCGCTGTCGCGCCCGAAGGCGAGCACCGTGCCATCCGGTGCGCGGCAGGCCACGGTGAGCGCCGCCGCGCCGGCGCCCTCGACCGGCACCGGCTCGAACGTCGTGCCGTTGCCGACGAGCACGAGCGGCACGAGCTCCTCGGCGCCCGTCGTGGCGTCCACGGTCGACTGCTCGCCGACGCCCACGACCGTCGCGCCGACGGCGACGACCGCGTTGACGGCCTGGCGACCGGCGCCTTCGAGGACCGTTGCGCGCGCCGACCAGCCGTTCCCGGTGCGGCGTGACACGACGACGTCGCCGATCGATCCGGCGTCGGGCGCCGGCGACGGGTCGGGCACGGTGGCCAGGGCGACCGCACCGTTCGGCGTGGTGACGATCCCCCCGAGGTTGCCGTCGGCGCCGATCGGCGCAGCGCGCTCGTCGGGCACGAGCCGGCCCGCTCCGTCGACCCGCCGCCGCGGCGCGCGTCGACCAGCGGTACGACCCGTCGGGATCGTCGACCACGTAGGGCGACGTGAGCACGCCGGCCACCGCGCCGCGGTCGTCGAACGGCACGACGGCGACGGGAACCGGGTGGCCTGGCGGCGCGCCCGTCGTGGCGGTCATCGCCGCGTCGAGCTCCAGGCCCGTGGTCAGGCCGACCGCCGATGCGCTGGACACGGCGACGCCGCCGGGCTGCCCGAGGGCGGCGACCACGGTGCCGCCCGCCGCGGCGACGAGGCGCGGTCCGGCGAAGATCGTTCCCGCAGGGCGCGCCGGCACGCCGAGGCGGTCGACCACACCATCGAGGGCCCGGTACACCACGGGCTCGCCGGCGACGGTCGCGGCCAGCCACACCCCGCCCTCGTCGTCGACGGCGATGGTGGTGCACTCCCCCGGCACCGGGACCTCGCCGCGTGGGTGGACCTCCACCAGCGACGTCCACGTCGAGCCGTCTCCGGACACCGCGACGCCGCCCGTCGTGCAATCGGCCGCCGCGAAGCCGCCACCCGATGCGACGACCGGTCCGAGCGGCGACGTCGGGACGGGCGCGAACGTCGCGCCGCCGTCGGTCGAGCGCCACGTCGTCGAACCCGTGACGACGACCGCGTCGCCGCGGACGGCGACGCCCGCAGGATCGACGGCGTCGGCGAGCACCGTCGCCGTCCAGTGGCGGTGAGCGGCGTGCCGTGCAGCCAGCCGTGCTGCAGCTTCCCCCACCCTTCGATGACGAGGATCACCCCCCACAGCAGCCGCAGTGGAACCAAGAACCCGAGCGGAACGCGCTCGCCCATGCGGCTCACCTTAGCTGGTCGCGCGCCGGCTGCAAGTTCGCGTCTCGCCTGCCGGCGGCCGGTGTTAACGTCGCGACCGTGTCGGAGACGAAGCGACCCGACCAGCGCCGCCGCCGAAGAGATTCTCGGCCTTTACTTTCCCGTCCTCGATCACGGCTTCGTGTCCCTGGTCGACTACATGGGCACCGACGAGTGCATCGAGCGCGCGGCCCGCGTCAGCTACGGCTACGGCACGCGCGCAGCCAGGCCACACGCGGGCTGCTGCGCTACCTGCGCCGCCACAAGCACACGACCCCCAGCGAGATGGTCGAGCTGAAGTTCCACTGCTGCATGCCGATCTTCATCGCGCGGCAGTGGATCCGCCACCGCACCGCCAACGTGAACGAGTACAGCGGGCGCTACTGGCTGATCCCCATGCTGTTCTACACGCCCGAGGAGGCGCAGCTGCAGACGCAGAGCAGGCACAACAACCAGGGCCGCAGCGGGCAGGCGGTGACCGCCGATCTGCACGCCGAGGCCGTGCGCCGCTGGCACGAGACGCGCCAGCGAGGCGCCGAGGCCTACGAATGGCTGACCGGCAACGAGGTCGCGCGCGAGCTGGCGCGCATCGACCTGCCGCTGTCGACGTACACGCAGTGGTACTGGAAGATCGATCTGCACAACTTGCTGCACTTCCTGACCCTGCGGGTGGACGCGCACGCGCAGTGGGAGATCCAGGAGTACGGGCGCGTGATGGCCGGCATGCTCAAGCGCGTGGCGCCGCTGTCCTACGAGGCCTGGATCGACTACGACGTGTGCGGCGGACAGCTGTCGCGCATGGAGCTCGACGACGCTGCGCTCGCTGGTCGCCGTCGAGGGCACACGGTCACGCGCGCGCGGCTCGCTCGACAAGGCGGCCCTGGCCGCGCGCGGCCTGTCCAAGCGCGAGATCGAGGAGCTCTCGGCAAGCTGCGCGCCCCCGGCCCCGTCCCCGACTTCTCGCTCGACCCCGCGCAGGCCCGCAGCGCCGAGTTCTTCGCGGAGCGGTTCGCCGACGCCGTGCCGACCGCCGACAAGTCGCCGACGGACTGACGGCGCCACCGCCACCAGACGACCAGAGCGGGCCGATCGCGACCGACACCCACTGCGCGCGTAGACAGGCCAAAGAAACGTCCCGCGGTCCTGGTCGCCGCGGACGGAGCTCGATCGCGAAGCGACCCGGGGCGTAAATCGCCAGGAACGCCGCGAAGGCCCTCCCATCGCGCAGACGAGCCCGCCGCAAGCGAACGGCCGCGGCCACGAGCACCCAGAAGGCCCAGCGCCGCCTGGTGAGCTGCGTCGGGTGCACCGGCAGGCTGGCGCGCGCCACGCGGAACGAACCCGCGCCGCACGTGATCCAGCGCGGCCAAGCTGCCCCGCGGAAACCGCACGCCCCAGGGCAGCCCCGTCGGCAAGCCATAGTCGCAGCCCGGCCAGGAAGCAGCCGGTGCGCACCAGCGCGAACGTCAGCCCGACGCCGATCGCGACCCGATCGAAGAAGGGGGCCAGCGGCTGGCGTACCGCGCGCGGATAGAATCGTGGCAGCGGCGATCGCGCCCAGCAGACCGCCGTAAGCCGCGCGCCCGGGGTGCAGCACGGGCCTCCAGCGGTGCGCCGCCAGGGCCACCGGCACCGACCGCACCGCCTCGAACAGATATCCGCCGACCAGCGCGCCGACATAGGCGCAGGCGATCGCGCGGGCAGTATGGACGACCGGCGCCCCGTCGCGCGGGGGCCATCCGCAGCGCCATCGCCGGCCGATCGGCGTCGCGATCACCGCCAGCTGCCAGTAGTCGGGAAACAACCAGGCAGGCAGACCGCTGCGCCCCATCCAGGCAACGACGAGCGGTCTCATCGCTTCCGGTTCCACAATAGAGCAGGGGCGCGAACATCCAGGCCATCGTCGGCACGCTGGTGTGGCCGCGCCCCGGCGCGGTCCTGCAATCGCCGGCCGTGCCGTCGTCGGGCGGCGTGCTGCAGTCGCTGCCCGTGCCGTCGTCGGCCGGCGTGCTGCAGTCGCTCCCCGTGCCATCGTCGGGCGGCGTGCTGCAGTCGCTCTGTTCGCCATCATCCGCACCGCTGCACGAATCACCTTCACTGCCGTCGCCGCTGCTGGCGCACGCGTCGGCCAGCGCCGCGCAACCGTCGGCGGCGTCGGCCGTGTCGCTCGGATCGCCGATGTTCGGATCGTTGGCCGGCGGCGGCGTGTAAACAGGCGGCACGTACGGCGGGGGGGGGTAAACGGGGGGGGTGTAGGCCGGCGGCTGGGACAATCTGCCGCCGGCACCCGAATCTGGGCTGGCCCCGGCCGGCGTCGAGCCGGCGCCCGGCCTGAAGCCGGCGTCGGCCCGCGCGCCAGCGTCCGCCGCGCCGCCGTCACAGCCGCCGTCGCCACATCCGCCGGCGTCTCGCGCGGCGGACGCCGAGGAGGCAGCCGGCGCCAGCGCGACCAGCCAGGCACCGTTCACGTAGACGGTGTCTCCGACGGCGATCGCGCCATGGGCCAGCCCACGACGCGCTCCAGCCGCTGGGCATGCGCCGCGGCGACCAGCTCGCGCAGCGACGCCCCCGCCGCGCCGTTCAACGCCCGCGCCTCGAGTTCGGCCGTGCTGGTCGCCGCCGCACCTTGCAGCGGCGGCACCGGCGAGGTGGCGGCGCTCTGCGATCCGGCGGGCAGGGCCTGCGCCGCCCCACCGCCGAGCACGCCGACCACCAGCGCGTCCGCCGACCGGGCCTGGCGCACGCGGTCCACCTCCGCCGCCAACCCGGACACCGACGGCGCCGCCATGCGGATCGGATCGGCCGCCGTGTCGCCCGCACCGGCCGCCTGGAATCTGGCGCCCAACCGAGCGCGCGCGTCGTCGGGCAGCGTCGCGACAATCTCGGGATCGGCGCGCAGCGTGTCGCGCAACGGCAGCTCGTCGAACGGCGGTGCCGCCCCCGCGCAACCGCCCAACGTGACCAACAGCAACAACCACCCGGAGCTCCCTGCCCTCATGGCCCGCCAGGCAACGCAAACGGGATGCCACGAAATTCAGCGGCGATTGCGGCGCGAAGACCCGCCAGCGTGAAGAGGCGGCCACACCCGCTGTGGTGCGGCGTTCAGATCGTGACCAGCTCGCGGACGACGAAGGCGCCGTCCTTATCGACGGCGAGGCGGCCGGCCTGGTGATCGCGGATCATGGCCCCAGATCACCAGCCAGTCCTCGGCAACGGCGCGCGCGAACAGGACCGCTTCGTCTCCAGCGTGCGCGCCGGCTCGAGGTCGTAAGCCATCACCCAGGGGAGCCGGACGTGAACCGCCGTCGGCACGACGTCGCCCAGGAACAACGCCCGCGGACCGCCCGGCTGGCCAATCAACACCGACTGATGCCCCGCCGTGTGCCCGGGGGTCGGCAGCACGCGCACACCGGGCGCGATTTCGGCCTCGCCGTCGACCAGCCGCAGCAGGCCCGCGTCGGCCAGCGGGGCGACGTTCTCTTGCAGGTAGCTGGCCCGGTTTCGCTCGTGCGGGTGGGTGGCGTCCTCCCACTCGCGGCGCTGCACGACGTGCTGTGCGCGCCGAAAGACGGGCTCGACGCCCCCCGAGGCGGTGCGCCGCGTGGTCCCGCCACTGTGATCGAAGTGCATGTGGGTCATGACGACGGTGTCGACGTCGTCGGGCGACACGCCCACCTCGGCCAGGGCCACGCCGATCGCGCGATCGTGGTCGATGCCGTAGATGTCCTTCAGCTTCGGCGGAAACTTGTCACCGTTGCCCGTCTCGATCAGCACGCGGCGACCGGCGGTTTCGACCAGCAGGCAGCGGGTGCTGTAGCCGCAGCGGTTGAGGGCGTCGCATGACACCAGCTTGGACCAGAGGGTCTTCGGCACGACACCGTGCATGGCCCCGCCGTCCAGGCGGAAGCTGCCCCCGTCCACCAGCGTGAGCCGTGCGTCGCCGACCGTGCGCATCCCCAAATCCTAGCGCTTGGTCAGGGCGTCGCCACGGTGGCGGGCACCGCGGGCGCCGTCGCCTGAGGCGCGGTGGGCTCGGGCGTGGCCGCGGCTCGCGGCCGGCGCGGAGACTCGGGGTCGGGCGCGGCGCCCGACCGGCAGCGCCTCGACAGGCGCGCTCGGCCGGTCGGCGGTCGGCTCCGGCGAGCCCAGGCCCGCGCCAGCGACCGGGGCGCGGAGGGGAGCTTTTGCGGGTGGCTGAGGATCCAGTCGGCGACCCGCGCGACGTCGCCGAAGCGGGTCATCTTCCCGTCGTCGCCCAGGAACGCCATGTGGTACGTGCGCCCCTCGATGCGCGTCGCGACGACCAGACAGTAGCGCGCGTCGTCGTTGTAGCCGGTCTTGCCCCCCAGCACCTGCACGTTCCCGCGCTGCGCCGGGTGGTTGGTGTTGTTGTAGTGGATGGGCGGCTTGCCGACCGGGTGGGCGTCGTACTCGGCGCGGCGGGTGATGGGCGCCAGAATCTGGTTCGCCATCACCGCCTTCAGCATCGCGATCGTCTCGCGCGGCGTCAACACGTTCCCCGTCGAGAGCCCCGTCGGCTCGTGGAAGCGCGTGTTGCGCAGGCCCAGCGCCCGCACCTTGGTGTTCATGGCGTTCGTCAGCTGCGCCGGCGTGAGCTTGACCGCGCGCCCCAGCGCCGGGATGGCCCGGTTGTCGGACCCCATCAGCGCCGCGTGCAGCAGATCGCGGTTCGACAGCGTCATCCCCTCGAACAGGCGCGAATGCGCGCCGCCCTTGGCCACCTCGATGTCGTTCTTGTTGATCGTCGACAAGCCGTCCAGCTCCAGCCCGTGCTCGACGACGGCCACGTCGCGGCGAGCTTGGAGATGGAGGCGATCGGCCGTTCCTTGTCCGGGTTGCGCGCGTAGATCTGCCGGCCGTTGTCGTCCAGCACCAGCGCGGCGGCCGCCTGTACGTTCGGCATGCCGCTGCGGACGGCGGCGACCGGCCGCTCGCGCGCGACGACGTGCCGCCGCTTCGGGCGACTGGTGGTGCGCCGCCCGGGCCGGGGAGCTCAGCACCGACGCGGAGGCGAAAGCAACCATCAGCCACCCGCGTCGAAAAGACAGACGCATCACCTCGACAGTTATAGAGGACTGGGCGCGGCGGGCAACTCCGCGCGCACGGTGGGCGCCGCCGGCGACGCCATCCGTGCCAATAGCGCAGCCGCAGCTGGCCACCCCGGCCATCGCCGCAATCATCAACACCAGCGCGACCGTGGCGGCGCGCATCGACAACGCGTGGTCGGCGTCTGAACAACAGGCCATAGCAGAGCTCGACGTGGACCCATAGACTGCAGCGACGTTCGCCGGAGAGGCGCATCAGCGAGAAGCGCTGCGTCCCGAAGACGCGGGTGGCGACGTAGCCACCCAGCGCCATCATTCCGATGATTCCCCAGGCGGTAGAAGAAGACCTCGGGCCCCATCTGCTGGACGATCCAGTTGGGATAATGGATGAGGCGGTGGGTCCATGGCCGCAACCAAATCACCGTCATCATGAAGGCCAGCCCGACCGCGCCCGTCATGAGGAACGTCCAGGCCTGCCGCCGGGCGTCAGCGCTCCCCCGCACCCAGGCGTGGCCGGCCAGCACCCCGATGAGGGGCCAGGCCAGCCAGGGGAACAGCGGAAACCAGGACATCGGGCGCTCACCGCCCAGGTAGGCCGTCAGCGGGCGCGGGAAGAAGTCGGGGAAGTGGTGGGGCCCGGCGATCGGTCCCAGCGCGATGCAGACCAGGGCAATCACGACGGTGAGCGCCAAGGGCCGCCCGGCCCTTGCGCGGCGCCGTGATGGAGTTCACCACGATCATCGAGGCGCCGATGCAATTGAGGATGTCGACGCGAAAGAGGTCGCGCCAGTCGTACGCCCCACCCAGCAGGTACTCCTGCAGGCGGAACAGATAGGCCAGCCCCAGGATCTCGAAGCCGCGCTTCACCGCCGTGCGCACCATCGTCCGGCGGTCGGCGCCTGCCGACATCTGGTGCTCGTAGCGGATCGCCATCGACACGCCCACCAGCAGCAGGAACAGGCGCGACGGGATGCCGCCCCAAAAACGCGTCCAGCCGTAGCTCGACGGTGGTCTTGGCGGCCGGGCTGCACCAGGCGTCGTAAAGGTGCGTCTGGATCATGAGCACGACCGCCAGCCCGCGCAGCCAATCCACGGCGTCGAGTGCGCTTTTTAGAAGTCTCGGCGCCAGTCATACATCCGGGGAGGGCACGGTCGGCTGCTCAGCAGTCGGCAAAGGCGGCGCAACCCCCACGACCAGAACCTGCGGCACTGCGGGCGCGCTCACCGCCCTCCATTTGGGCGGCCCGACCGGTGCCTTGTCAACG
>CAWIKD010000020.1:0-204778 GCA_963836545.1 uncultured Acidimicrobiia bacterium
GTACGAGGGATTCGGCTTGCCGCCGCTCGAGGCCTGGGCTTGCGGCACCCCGGCGCTCGTCAGCGACATTCCGGTGCTGCGGGAAAGTACCGACGGCCGCGGGGAACTGTTGCCGGTCGGCGACGCCGAGGCGTGGGCCGCGGCCCTGCGGCGGGCGCTGCGGGGCGAGCTCAGGGGTACCGAGCCCGCCGGCATGGCAGTGGTCCGACGCCGGCCGGCAGCTGCTCGAAGCCCTAGCGTGAGTAGGCAACTTCGGGTGTCCTGAGGTGGGGGCGGCGAGCCGCGATGGCCCGCTCGTAGACCTGCTCCATGCTCTCGGCAAGGCGTTGCGGCGCATGCTTGGCATGGGCGGCTTCGGCGTTCGCCTGACCCAGCCGCGCGGCGCCCAGGGGGTCGTTCAGCAGCCGGCCGAGTTCGGTCGCCAGCGCACGGACATCGCCTGCCGGAACGGTGAGGCAACCCGGCAAACCCGCGGCCAGCGCAACGATTCCGGGATCGTCGCTGCCGATGACCGGGCGTCCGTGGGCGGCTGCCTCCACCACGGCAAGCGGGGACCCTTCCGGCCGAAGATGCGGCAGCGACGGGACGACCACCCCGCGCACCGATCCCAGCAACTTGGATACGCCATCGCCGTCCAACCTGCCGAGGAAGCGGACCGATTCGTCGCCGCTGCCCGTCAGGTCACCCGCGAGCGGGCCGTCGCCGGCGATCAGCAGCCGGCTCGCCGGATGACGCTCGCTGATCAGCCGCCAGCCGCCGCCGCCGCTCGGGGTCACCGTCGGCGACGAGCCGGCGTGCAACACGACGACGCGGATCCTCGACGACTCGATCTGCCACCTCGGCACGGCGGTGACGACGAAGGCCCCCGGCGCGACCGCGTACCTCGCGGCGGGCGATGGCCGGACCGCGTCGTCGGGGTCGGGCGTCGACATGGACGTCGTGCGGATCCCGGCGCGGTACTTCGTGCCCGGCACGACGAGCGCCACCCTCGCGTTGCGCACGTTCGGGTACACGCCCGTCGCCACCGGCCTGCTGGCTGCGTCGATCGACCTGCCGACGGGCGCGGGGACCACGCCGTGAAGCGGATCGTGACGATCGTCGCGGCCATCGGCTTCATGCCGATCGTGGCGTGGGCATCGGCGTCGGCGGTCCCGGACCCTCCCGCCGACTGCACCTCCCCGACCACCACGCCGGGCAGCGAGTGCATGGCCCCCGCGCCGGTCGCCGCGGTCCAGCCGGTCGCCGAGTCGACGTCGACATCGACGACCTCGACGACGTCGACCACGTCCACGACGACGACGGTCCCGACCGACCCGTCTGCGCCGACCACGACGCCAGGCTCGACGCCGAGCAGCGAGCCGACGACGACGGTCCCCGGCGGCGAGACGACCACGACGACGGTGCCGCCGGTCGAGGCGACCACGACGACCCTCGATCCGAACGCCACGACGACGACGGTCGTCGATCCCGAGGCGACGACGACGACGCTGGAGGTGACCGGCCCACCGACGAGCATCGACGAGACGCCCACCACCGTCCCGGCCGCGCCGGCGCCGTCGTCCGACCAGGACATCGAGTCGGGCCCGGTCGCCCCGCCCGTCGAGACGGAGAGCGGGCGGGTGGTCATCCCGACTGGCTCGGCCGACACCGGCCAGGTGCGAGCGATCACGTTCCCGGTCGCCGGCCCGGTGTCCTACGTCAACGACTTCGGGGCGTGCCGCGACGGATGCGCTCGCGCCCACAAGGGCAACGACGTGATCGGCGATCGGCGCCAGCCCCTGCTCGCCATGCACGACGGTGTGATCGACCACCTCATCATCAACCACCCGACGGCCGGGTTCGGGGTGGCGATCCGCGGTGACGACGGCTGGCGCTACGACACGTACCACATGAACAACGACACCCCGGGCACCGACGACGGCGCCGACGACGGCACGTGGCGGTTCCTGCCCGGCATCGTCGACGGCGCCCGCGTGACCGCCGGCCAGCAGATCGGCTGGATGGGCGACAGCGGCAACTCGGAGGGCTCGGTGCCGCACGTGCACGTCGAGATCCACACCCCCGACGGCGTCGCGGTGAACCCGTACTGGAGCTTGCGAGCGGCCCAGCGGGCCGTGAACTGCATGGTCGTCCCAGTGGGCGAGCCGCTGCCGGCACCGGTGACGACGGCTGCGCCCGACGCCGCCGCGGCCGCTGCTGCGCCGACGACCACTGCTGCGCCGACGACCTCGACGACGGTGGCCAGCCGGGTGCTCGCAGTGGGCGATGCCGGCACCACGACGAGCACCAGCACCACGGCGCTGGCCGCCACCACCAACGCCGACGCCGCGCCGAGCGGCATCGACTGGCTGGCGAGCGGCTGGACGAGCGCCGCCCTGCCGCCCGGTTGGGAGCCGTTCACGGTCACCGGCGGCCACCCCAACAGCGGTCAGGTCGCGGCCCGCTTCTGGATCAGCACGCAGGGGTTCACACCGGTCGACGGCGCCGCAGCCCGCGTCGGCGATCCCCGCTACGACGCCGGCGTCGATTGCGGCCAGCCGACGGTCGAGGGCCCGACGACGAACATCCCGGCCGAGCTCGGGGCGATCCTGGCCACGATCCGGGCGATGGAGACCGGCGGTGACTACGGGACCACGATCACGACCTCCACGGCGTCCGGTGCCTACGCCTTCCTCGACAGCAGCTGGGGTGGCTACGGCGGCTACGCCCGGGCCAAGGACGCCCCTCCGGCGGTGCAGGACGCCAAGGCGGCCGAGCTGGCGGCGTACGTCCTGTCGCGCAATGGCGGGGACGTCTCGACGATCCCCGTCTCGTGGTACATCGGGCACGTCCCGGTCGGTGCCGAGTGGGACACGGTGCCGGTGCCGACGGCGGGCAACAAGCTCTCGCCGCGCCAATACCAGGACCGCTGGATGAAGAAGTACGCCCAGGTGATCGGCGACCCGACGGCGTGGGTGTCGAGCAACGGCGGCGCGCCGGCGGCGGCGGCCGACATCTCCCGGACGTGCCGCACCGTCGTCATCAACGTCGGTGATCCGACCGCACCCGTGTACGCCCTGGCCCAGGCCCAGTCGTTCCTCATCAGCGCCGACGGCCGCGCCGTCCCGAGCGCCACCGACCGCTGCGACCCCGGCCGCGCCCTCGACGCCGCACCGCCGGCGACGCCCGCGACGCCGACGCCGACGCCGGTGGAATCGCTGGCGGTCCTGGTGCCGGCGCCCGGCATCAAGTCGTCCGGCCCCCGGTGAGCTCCGGGTACGACCCGGCGCGCCTCGCCGAGTTGCACCAGCGCGAGCGGGGCGCCTTCCGCGACCGCAACCCCCGCTCCGCCGCCCTCGCCGCTGAGGCCGGTCGCCACCTCATCGCCGGCGTGCCGATGGCGTGGATGCGGCGCTGGCCCGGTGACTTCCCGCTGTTCGTCGCCGACGCCGCACGGGGCCTGGTCCGCGATGTCGACGGCCACGACTACGTCGACCTGTGCCTCGGTGACACCGGCGCGATGGGCGGGCACGCCGTGCCGGCGGTGACGGCGACGGTGGCCGACCGCGCCGGCCGCGGGGCGACGTCGATGCTGCCGACCGCCGACGCCGCCTGGGTCGGCGCCGAGCTGGCTCGCCGCTTCGGGCTGCCCGTGTGGCAGTTCGCCCTGAGCGCCACCGACGCCAACCGCTTCGCCCTGCGCATCGCCCGGCTGGCCACAGGACGCCGGCGGATCCTCGTGTTCGACTGGTGCTACCACGGCACCGTCGACGAGACGCTGGTGACGCTCGATGGCGACGGCCGCGTCGTGGCGCGAGCCGGTTCGATCGGCGTGCCCGTCGATCCGGCCGAGACGACGGCGGTCGTCCCGTTCAACGACGTCGCCGCGCTCGAACGAGCCCTCGCCGGCGGCGACATCGCGTGCGTGCTCGCCGAGCCGGCGCTCACCAACATCGGCATCGTGCTGCCGGATCCCGGGTTCCACGACGCCTTGCGCGAGCTGACCCGCGCCACCGGCACGTTGCTGCTCCTCGACGAGACGCACACGATCTGCGCCGGGCCCGGTGGGTACACCGGCGCCCACGGCCTGACGCCCGACCTGCTCGTCGTCGGCAAGCCGATCGGCGGCGGCGTGCCGGCCGCCGCATACGGACTGTCTGCGCCGGTCGCCGATCTCGTCGGCGCGCGCTTCGCCGATCGGTCGATCGACGTGAGCGGGATCGGCGGGACGCTCGCCGGCAACGCGTTGTCCGTCGCGGCGATGCGCGCCGCGCTGTCGACGACGCTGCGCGCCGAGGACTTCGCCATCGCGATCCCGCTGGCCGAGCGGTTCACGGCCGGCGCGGCCGAGGTGATCGCCGCCCACGACCTGCCGTGGCACGTGCAACGGCTCGGCTGCCGCGCCGAGTACTGGTTCTGCCCGCCGCCGCACGACGGGGCGGCCGCCGCCGCCGCCGGCGATGCCGACCTCGAAGCGTTCCTCCACCTCTACGCGCTCAACCGCGGCGTGCTGCTGACGCCGTTCCACAACATGGCGCTGTTCACGCCGTTCCACACGCCGGCAGACGCCGATCGGCACGCCGAGATCTTCGACGCCGCGCTGACCGAGCTGTTCGGCCCAACGCCTACCATCCCGTGACGTGACCGGAACCACGTCCTTCGGCATCGACATCGGCGGCTCCGGCATGAAGGCCGGACCTGTCGACCTGGCCACCGGCAAGCTCACCGCCGAGCGGTTCAAGATCCTGACGCCGTCGCCGTCGTCGCCGGAGAACATGGCCGACGTCGTCGTCAAGCTCGTCCAGCACTTCGACTGGCACGGCCCGGTCGGCGTGACGTTCCCCGGCGTCGTGCGGCGCGGTGTCGTGCACACGGCCGCCAACGTCGACAAGTCGTGGGTCGACGTCGACGCCGACGCGCTGTTCACCAAGGCGGTTGGCGGCGACGTCGAGGTGCACGTCGTCAACGACGCCGACGCCGCCGGGCTCGCCGAGGTGGCCTACGGCGCCGGCAAGGGCGTGGCGGGCGTGGTGCTCCTGCTGACGTTCGGCACCGGCATCGGGTCCGGGTTGTTCCTCGACGGCAAGCTCGTGCCGAACACCGAGCTCGGGCACATCGAGATCGACGGCCACGACGCCGAGCGCAAGGCAGCCGCCTCGGCGCGCGACCGCGAGTCCCTGTCGTGGAAGGACTGGGCCAAGCGGGTCGAGAAGTACCTCGCCGTCGTCGTGCACCTGCTGTCGCCCGACCTGATCATCGTCGGCGGGGGCGCCAGCCGGAAGGCCGACAAGTGGCTGCCCCACATCGACGTCGGCACCAAGATCGTCCCGGCCGCCCTCGAGAACGAGGCCGGCATCGTCGGCGCCGCCGTCCTCGTCGCCGCCGAGAACCCCGTCGAGTAGCCCAACCGGATCCGGGGTCGCGTGGCAGATCCGCGAACTCTTCGGCTCGCGGCCACGCATATGGGCGCGAGCGCGGAAAGTTCGCGGATCCGCCCGAACGCCCGGGTCAGCGGAAGGACGCCAGGCGGGTGGCGAGCTCCTGGCGGTAGCGGGTGGCGCGGTCGAGCTTGATGTGCTCGTAGCCGCGGACCTGGTCGGGCAGTGACGCGATCTCGACGGCCTCGGGCAGGTTGCCGGCGGTGAGGCGGGTGGACAGCACGCGCACGGCGTCCTCGTACTCGGGGATCATCGCCCGCTCGAGCTTGCGGACACCGGCCCAGCGGAACGGATCGGCGACCGTGCCGCGCACCCGCTTCGAGCGGGCGAGGGCGGCGAGCACCGGCTTCGTCTTCGACCCGAGCTTCATCTTCTGCTTCATGCCGGCGGCCCGCAGCATCGGCGGGTGCAAGCGCCACGTCACCTTGGTGCCCGGCCCGCCGACGGCCTCGTAGCCGGCGCGCGCCTCGGGCGCCACCAGCAGCCGGGCCACCTCGTACTCGTCCTTGTACGCCATCAGCTTGTGCCCGAACCGGGCGACGGCCTCGGTGAACGTGGTGCTCTCCGGGTCGACGCGCTGCTCGGCCGTGCGGGCGACGGCGACGAGCTGGCGGAACCGGTCGGCGTAGGACTCCGACTGGTAGCCGACGAGGTCGTCGGCGAGGCGCTCGATCAGCTCGTCGGTGGTCTCCGGCAGCATGACGCCGGGCATCCCGGCGGCGACCTCGACCTCGTCCGGTGAAACGACCCAGCGGCGGCCCCACCGGAAGGCGGCGACGTTGCGCTGGACGGCGACGCCGTTGAGCTCGATGGCGCGCTCGATGGCGTCGGGGTGGACGGCCACCGCGCCGGCCTGCACGGCGACGCCGAGCAGGAAGATGTTGGCCGTCGTCGACTCTCCGAACAGCCCGGTGACGATGGCCGCGGCGTCGACGTAGCGGTTGCGGTCCGCCCGCGACACCTCGTCGAGGCGTCCGGCGAGGGCGGCCAGCTGCGGGTAGGCGGTGGTCGGGTGGATGACCATCGAGCCGGTCGGTGACGATGCAACTGACCCGACGACGATCGTCCGCGACGTGTCGGCACCGACGCGGTGGGTGTCGCTGGCGGCGACGAGGAGGTCGAAGGCCAGCAGGCAGTCGACGCCGGAGCTGTTGGCGTGGTTGGACGCCGGCACCTCGCCGCGACTGAGGCGCAGGTCGCTGACCACCGGTCCGGCCTTCTGCGACAGGCCGGTCTGGTCGAGCCCGCGCACGACGTAGCCGTCGAGCATGGCGGCCGTGCCGAGCACCTGGCTGACGGTGATCACGCCGGTGCCGCCGATGCCCGAGAAGCGCACCGTGAAGGCGTCCGTCGGCACCTCGGGCACCGGATCGGGGAGCCCGGCGCCCGGGTCACCGGTCGTGCCGACGTCCGGCTTGGCCGCCTTGAGGCCCTCGGCATCGAGCGTCACGATGGCAAAGGCCGGGCAATCGCCCTGCAGGCACGAGGTGTCGAAGTTGCAGCTCGTCTGGTGGATGCGCGTCTTGCGCCCGTACGGCGTGTCGAACGGCTGCACCGACAGGCAGTTGCTCTTGTCGCCGCAGTCGCCGCACCCCTCGCACACCCGCTCGTTGATGACCACCCGCCAGTCCGGCTTCTCGACGATGCCGCGGCTGCGATCGCGCCGCAGCTCGGCGGCGCAGCGCTGGTCGTGCACGAGCACGGTCACGCCGGGGATGGCGGCCAGCTCGACCTGGCTCTCCATCAGCATCGTGCGGTCGCGCACCTCGACCCGGCCGGCGGCCGATGGGCCGAAGTCGGCGTGATCCCACTTGCCCGGATCGTCCGACGTCACGATGACGCGCGCCACGCCCTCCAGCAACAACGACTGCACGACGTCCGGCACCGTCATCTGCCCCTGCGGGTCCTGGCCGCCGGTCATCGCGACCGTGCCGTTGTAGAGGAGCTTGTAGGTGATGTCGACGCCGGCGGCGACCGCGGCTCGGATGGCCAGCGAGCCCGAGTGGAAGTACGTCCCGTCGCCGAGGTTCTGCACGAGGTGATCGCGCTCGACGAACGGCTCCATGCCGATCCACTGGGCGCCCTCGTTGCCCATCGCGGTGAGCCCGGCGATGTCGCCGACGCGCGCCGGCTCCATCAGGGCGATCATCGTGTGGCACCCGATGCCGCCACCGACGAGCGTCCCCTCCGGCACCCGGGTCGACAGGTTGTGCGGACACCCGCTGCAGTAGAAGGGCGTGCGGTTGACCGTCAGCGGGATGCGCGACGCCTGGCGCGTGGTGGGCAGGGGGCGCAGGACGTCGTCGCCGAGCCGGGCGGCGAGGCGCCGGCGCAGCGGCTCCAGGAGGCGGTCGGCGTCGAGCATCCCGGTCCCCGGCACCAGTGGGGCGCCGGTGTCGTCGTGGCGGCCGACGACGCGCGGGCGCTCGGCCGAGTCGTACATGGCCGACTTCACGAGCAGCTCGAGCGTCGGGTTCTTCTCCTCGACGACGAGCACCTCGGCCAGGCCGTGGGCGAAGTCGCGGATCTGCTGGTCGTCGACGGGCACCGGCATCAGCAGCTGGAACAGGCGGATGCCTGCACCGCGCAGCGCGTCGTCGTCGGCGAGCCCGAGCAACCCGAGCGCCTCGCGCAGCTCGTGGTACGTGTGGCCGCTGGCCGCGATGCCGATCCAGTCGCGCTCGGTGGAGACCGTGACGCGGTTGAGCTTGTTGACGACGCCGTACTGGCGGGCGAGCACCGAGCGCACCTGCTGGAACTCGCGCTCCATCTCCAACGTGTACGGCGTGAGCAGCCGCCCGCTCGGCTGGGGCACGAAGAGCTTGCCGTCGAACTCCATCGTCGGCACGACGGGCTGCACCCGGTCGGGATGGACGTCGACGGTGCCGGTGCCGTCGGCGACCGGCGTGACGAGCTTCAGGCCGACCCAGATGCCGCTGGCGCGCGACAGGGCGACGGCGTGGCGGCTGAGGTCGAGCGCCTCTTGCACGTCGCCGGGGAACAGGATCGGCATGTGCAGGTCGACGAGGGTGGCGTCACTCGAGCTCGGCAGCGTCGACGACTTGGCTCCCGGGTCGTCGCCGACGATCGCCATCACACCGCCGTGTGGCGACGTCCCCGCGAACACACCGTGGCGGATCGCGTCACCGGCGCGGTCGAGCCCGGGTGCCTTGCCGTACCAGACGCCGACCACGCCGTCGTAGCGCTTGTCGCCGAGCGAGTCGACGAGCTGGCTGCCCATGACTGCCGTCGCCGCCAGCTCCTCGTTGAGGCCGGGGCGGATGACGACCGGGAGATCAGGGACCGTCGCCGCGGCTGCCGACGCCTCCTCCTGGAACGTGCCGACGGGTGACCCCTGGTACCCGGACACGAACGCCGCCGTCCGCAGCCCGTTGCGACGGTCGATGCGCAGCTGGTCGACCGGCAGCCGGGCCAGCGCCTGCACGCCGGACAGGAACACCCGGCCGTCCTCACGCTTGAAGCGATCGTCGAGCTCGTAGGTGGTGAGGTCCGGTCGGTCGGCGAGATCCGTCACGTGAGTGCCTCTCTTCGTCCGTCAGCCGTCGGTCGTGCCGTCGGCGGTGCGGTGCTGCATGAGGGCGATCACGGCGGCGTCATCGGCCGGCATCTCGGCACCGAACGCCGTCGAGTACAGGCCCTTCGAGCCGGCCGGCGTGCGCAGCGCGAACAGGATCGCCATGTCACCCGGGTCGGACGATCCCTCGAAGCGCAGGATGTGGTCGATCTGGGCCTCCCCCGGGTCGAGCACGTCGCCTGATTCGTCGCACTCCAGGACCCGATCGCCGTTGGCGAACCAGTTCCCGGTGTACCCCTCGGCCTGCAAGCGGCGGATCGCGTCGGACAAGGTGTCCATCGAGTCTCCATCCATCTACGTCGACGGTAGCGCCGGGCGATGACGCCGGGCGCGCGAACATGCCGGCTGTGATCGTCGTGACGGGGGAGGCGCTGGTCGATCTGGTCGTCGCCGGCGACGATGTCGTCGCGGCGCCCGGCGGTGCGCCGTACAACGTGGCCCGCGGCTGCGCTCGCCTGGGCGTCCGCACGGCCCTGTTCGCCGCAGTGTCGAACGACGGCTTCGGCGTCCGCCTGGCCGCCGGGCTCGACGAGGCAGGTGTCGTCGACTCGCTGATCCAGCGGACCGAGCTGCCGACGACGCTCGCCGTCGCCCAGCTCGATGCCGCCGGCGGGGCGTCGTACCGCTTCTACACCGACGGCACGAGCACCCCGTCGCTCGCGCCCCGAGCGCTGCCGGGTGACACCGAGGTGCTCGTGACGGGCGGCCTGGGCCTGGTCCTCGAACCGATGGCGACGACGATCGAGTCGACCGTGCTCGCCGTGGCCGACGACGTGCTGGTGCTCGTCGATCTGAACTGTCGGCCGCTCGCCATCACCGACCGCGCCGCCTACGAGGCGCGGGTGACGAGGACGCTCGCGCGCGCCGATGTCGTCAAGGCCAGTGACGAGGACCTGGCGTGGCTGCACCCCGGCGTCCCGCTCGCCGCAGCGGCGGCCGGCCTCCTCGAGGGAGGTCCGCGGGTGGTGCTCGTGACGACCGGCGGCACGGCGACGACGATCGTCACGACGGCCGGCGGCACCGCGGTGGCGGTCGACCCGGTGCCCGTCGTCGACACGATCGGCGCGGGCGACGCCTTCACGGCGGGCTTCGTGTCGTGGTGGTCGCTCGGTGGCCGCGGTCGCGACGAGTTGGGCGACGTCGACGCGCTCGTCGCTGCGGTGAGCGCCGCCCACACCGTGGCCGCGTTCGTGGTCGGCCGCCGCGGCGCCGATCCACCCCGCCGCGCCGAGCTCCCCGCCGGCTGGGCGTGACGGTCAGCTGTCCTCGACATCGTCGAGTGGCACGAACAGGCAGGTGCGCGCCTCGCCGCCGACGCCGCGGCTGATGTGGCCCTGCCCGGTGAGGTCCTCGGCGAGGAGGATCGTGCCGGGGCCGAGCACCCGCCGGTCGCCCGAGCCGGTCTCGATCTCGACCGACCCGGTGAGGTTCACGACGAGCTGACGACGAGGGGCGTTGTGGAAATCGATGTGGTAGTCGCCGTCGACCTCGCGGAACTGCACGCCGGTGCCGCTCCACAGCGGGGAGATGCGGCCCGCCGGCCCGCGGTCCTCGAGCTCGATGTCGACGTCCTCGAGGTGGGACTTGCCGTCGGGACCGGTGTAGATGCGCACGACCTGCATGCCCGCAAGCTACGAGTGGGCGAGCAGGGCAGCGAACCGGGCGAGCGCGGCGGCGGTGGCGGCCTCGTCGCCGGTCGCCACGAGGTCCAGCAGCAGCCCGCGCACGACCGCCAGGCCGAGGCGCCGCAGCGTCGGATCGCCGCCGTCGTCGGCCAGCCACGAGTCGACGGCGCCGGGGAGCAGCTGATCGAAGGGCGCCTCTCCGTTGGCGCCACGCGCGTAGCTCTCGAAGAACAGCCGCTCCAGCGGCCGCAGCTGCGGGGCGCTGAGGTGCGACCACATCGCCACGAGTTGGTCGGCGGGCGAGCCCTGCAACTCACCAGCCAGCGCGGCTTGCCGGGCTTCGACGGCCTGCACGACGGCGACCATCAGCTCCTCACGGGAACCGAAGTGGTGGATCAGCATCCGGTGGCTGGTGCCGACGTGCTCGGCGATGTCGCGCAGCGAGCGGTTGCCGACGCCGTGCTCGGCGCAATCGGCGACGACGGCGGCGAGCAGCTCGCCGCGCCGGCCGAGGTCACGCGGCCGGGACACCGGCCTCCACGCGCTGGCGGAGCCCGGCGCCCTCCATCGCGAGGTAGCGCCGGGTGAGGCGCTTGGCGAGCAGTCCGACGAGCACGCCGAGGACGCCGCGCTGCTCGATCGTCTGGGTCACGCGGGTGCGGCCGTCGGCGAGCTGCTCGAGCAGGTGGGTCGCCGTCGTCGTAGCGCCCGGTGAGCGGCTCACCCACGTCCACGACACGCGGGGCTCGAACCCGGTGACCGACCAGACGAGGGAGGGGAACCGCGGCTGCTTGATCCGGGCGCGTGCGGTCGGCCCGAGGGCGTTGCCGTCCACGAGCTCGACCGAGGTCACGGAGGCGGTCCAGGTCGGCCAACGCTCGACGTCGCTGTAGACCGCCCAGACCGCGTCGATCGGGGCGTCGATGGTGATGTCGTCCTGCACGATCATGAACCAGATGGTACATGAATGGCGTTCGGCCGTGGGGTGGCATGCGCCACTCGTTGCGTCAGCAGGTGCGCAGACCGGCCGCACCCAGCCGCGCGACGAGCGTCGGTGACGTGGCCATGGCGCGCAGGTCGGCGGCCGTCGTCGCGCTGTCCGTGGTCGGGTCGGCGGCCACCGCGTGGAGGCGGTCGGCGACCTCGCCGGCGGCCGCGAGGACCCCGCCGACCGCGTCGGCGTCTGGCGCGTCGAGCGAGCGCAGCCCGGCGATGTGGTCGCGCAGGATCGGCTCGTAGGCGACGGCGAACGCGGCGACGCCGTCTGGCGTCACCCGCCCGGCACCGTCGACGACGCCGCTGATCACCGTGTCGCGCGCCGACACGAGGTCGGTGCAGAACACGGCGTCGGCCTGGACGCTGAACGCCGAGGCCGAATCGTCGTCGTCGCTGCACGCGACCATCGCCGCCATCGGGGCGATCAGCGCCAGCGCCATCATCCACGTGCTTCGCATGGTGGAGATCCCACCAGCGTCCGGCTGTGAGCGGCATGGACCGCCCATGGAGGGACCGTGGACCGGTCGGCGCACCGTTCAGCCGAGGCGTCGAGCGGCGTCGTCGAAGAAGTGCGTGGTGTGCCGCCTGCGGTGCGCTTCGTCGGCCGGCTCGAGGCCCCACTCGCCCATGCTCGTCAGCGCGGCTGCCGACACGTACACCTCCCAGACGGGCAGCGCGTCGAGCGAGAGCGGACCCACGATTTCGTGGTACGCCCCGACGTAGGCATCCGTGAAGTGGTTCATCGCCTCCTCGCCGTACTGGCACAGCAGCTCGACGCGGGCGGTGGCGAGGTCGGCCAGCGGGTCGCCGATGCACGCGTCCTCCCAATCGAGCACGGCAGCCAGCCGTCGGTCGTGCCACAGGACGTTGCCCGGCCAGTAGTCACCGTGCAGCAGGACGCGACGGTTGCGCTCCGGCTCCCCGACGCGCGCCGCGAGCAGCGCCTGCACCCGGTGACCGAGCTCCGTCGCCGGCAGGGAGCGGGCGGCGGCGACCCGGGGGTCCTCGATCGTTTCGAGCGCGACCGATCGGAGGGCGGCGCCGTCGACGCCGTGGAGCGCGGCCAGGAACCGAGCCATCTGGTCGAGCGCGGCGGGCAGCTCGTCGACCGTGACCTCGGTCGAGCCATCGATCCACGCCATCAGGAGGGCGGGCGCGACGACGCCGTCGGTGAGCAGGTACGGCTCCGGGACGGCGAGGCCGGCGGCGTGCAGCACGGTGAGCACGCGGTGCTCCTTGGCCATCACCTCGCGACCGTGGCCCTTGAACCCGACGTCGCGGTGCTGGCGGAACACGGCGCGCCGATGGTCGCCGGCGGCGGTGGCGATCTCGAGCCCGAACACGTCGGCCGAGACCCCGCCGGTCAGCGCGCGGAGGCCGACGAGGCGACCTCCGGGCTCCAGCGCGGCGACGGCCGCCGCGACATCCGGTGGCACGTCCACCGCCGTAACCGTAGGGTTCGGTGTGACGGCCGATGAGCCTCGGTGCCGCCGGTCGCCGACACTGCCATGACCGATGCCGCCGCATGTCGACCTGGGCGCGATGGGCCGCGAGGTCCTCGACGAGAACCGCTACATCGACCTCGGCACCATCGACCCCGATGGGCGCCCACGCGTCTCGCCCGTGTACTTCACGCCCCACCGGTACGAGGACCTGTACTGGGTGTCGCATCCCGACACCCACCACTCGGCGAACCTCGCACGCGACGACCGGGCGGCCGGCGTCGTCTACGACTCGACCCTCCCGCCTGGCGTGGGGCGCGCCGTGTACATCAGCGGCCGGGCCCGCGAGATCCCGGCCGGCGAGCTGGACGCCACCTGCCCGATCGCCTTCGATCCGTCGCGCGGCGGGCGGGCCTTCGCCGCCGTCGAGCTGACCGGTGACGCCGACCTGCGGCTGTGGGTGCTGCACGTCGAGGCGTGGGAGGTCCACATCCCGGCCGACCACCCGACGCTCGGCACCGGCCGCGATCGCCGCGTCCCGATCGATCCGCGCTGACCCGGATCGAGGTCGCCTCAGGCGGTCGGGCGTTCGACGTCGGCGAGGAACGCCTCGACCATCGCGTTGAACGCGGCCGGCTCCTCGAGGTTGATGGCATGACCGGTGTGCGGATGGATCCACAGGCCGGCGCCGGGGATCGCCCGCTTCAGCATCAGGTTGGTCTCGAGGCACGGGCCGTCCTCGTCGCCGAGGGCGAGGAGGACCGGGACGGCGAGGGCACGGAAGCGGTCCTCGAAGTCGTACAGCGACGGGCGCAACGCCTGGTAGCGGGCCATCGTGTTGGCCATCCCGAGCTGCGAGTGCTCGCGCAGGTGGGACATGAACTCGGCCCACGCCCGCGGGCTCTTGCGCTTGAGCTGGATGCGCGTGGCGCCGTTGCCGATCTCGTCGGCCATGGCGTCCATGCCGCGCGTGCGGAACGCCTCGGCGATGGTGCCGGCGACCGTCGGCCACGTCTCGCGCTCGGCCGGCCCCGACCCCGACCCGGCGCCGGCCGCCACGACGGCGCTCACCCGATCCGGGTGCTGCAGGGCGAACTGCAACACGGCGTAGCCGCCCATGCTGAGCCCGACGACGTGGGCGACAGGGACGTCGAGCCCGTCGAGCACGGCCAGCAGGTCGTCGACGGCGAACTGCCAGCCGTACTCCTCCGGGTCGGCCGGGACCGACGACGGCGGGTAGCCCCGGGCGTTGTAGGTGATGCAGCGGTAGTGCCGGGAGAACCACCGCACCTGCGGCTCCCACTCGCGGTGGTCGGATCCGAACTCGTGGACGAAGACGATCGGGTAGCCGGCGCCGGTCTCCTCGACGTAGAGCTCGACACTGCCGGACGCGACGACGGGCATGCGGCGACCGTATCGATCGCCGGTCAGGCGACAGCGGGTCGGGCGGCGCTCTGTGTCACCGCAGACGTCCCCGGGGACGTGTGCGGTGACACAGAGGCGTCAGGGCTCGACGAGCTGCTGGCGCCAGGCGTCGACGGCGGCGGCTGGCTGGCCGTTGGCGACGAGGTAGGCGGCGGCGCCGTCCCAGCGTTCGTGCAGCACGTCGAGCACGTGGTCCATCGTCTCGGGCGCCGCGGTGGCGGTGAACGCGGCGATCTGCTCGCTCATCCCGCTGGAGGGGTTGTTGACCATCCAGCGCTCGATGATGGGCGCCATCCGCTCGCTCGTGCGGGCGTAGTCGGCGACGATCTCGGCGCGCTCGACGCCGGCCGCGTCGAGGAGCAACGCCGTCAGCACGCCGGTGCGGTCCTTGCCGATGGCGCAGTGGACGAGCGCCGGTGCGCCGCCCGGCCCAGCGATGGCGGCGAACGCAGCTGCGAACGCCGGCGCGCCCAGCTCGAGCAGCTCGACGTAGCCGTCGGCGATGACCCGCGCCGGCGCCTCCCCAGCGGCGAAGGCGGCGGCGCGCGCGGCGGCGCGTCGGGCCAGGTCGTCGGGGCCGATGACCTCGACCTCGGTGTAGCGCACCGGGGTGGCGCCCAGTGGGCCACGCCCACGCTCGATGCGCTCCGTCGCCGAGCGCAGGTCGACGACGTGCGCCAGGCCGACGTCACCGACGAGGCGCTCCACGTCGGCGGCGGTCAGCTGATCGAGGGCATCGGAGCGCAGCAGCACGCCGTGGCGGGTGCGCCCGCCGGCGGCCGGCAACCCACCGAGGTCGCGGACGTTGTGGGCCCCCTCCAGCTCGATCCATCGCACGCTCATCGGGACCTCCTCGTCACGGCGGCCAGTTCAGCCGCGCCCGGTGGGTCGTCGCCAGCTGAGCTCAGCGCGGCGCCGGCCGGTCGAGCGTGAAGTGGCGCGAGCCGCTGGCCACCCACCGGTCGCCGCCCAGCGCCAGCAGGGCGATGCGCGTGATCGTGCGCTGGTTGCCGAGGTGGTCGGAGTACAGGAGCTCGATCGTCACATCGCCATGGTCTCGGGCGAGCGCGGTGGCCTCGGCGAACTGCGGATCGGCGACGTCGCGGATGGCGCCCTGCCAGAAGCCGACGTCGCCGGCCGGGATGTAGAGGTCCCGGGTGAGGCGCCGGAACTCGGCGAGGTCGGCGTGGTCCACGGTTCCGATCTGGCGTCCGGACCGGAAGTGCCACGCATCCAGGACGGCCAGGCCGGGACCGACGTTGCGCAGCGGGATCGCGAAGTACACGGTGTCGGGCGTCGCGTCGAGGGCACCATGCCCACCCGGCACGACCACCTTGTGGTCGTCCTGGAACAGCACCTTCTGCTCCGGATCCTCGAAGCGGCTCGGTGCCAGCAACGGCCACAGCTGGGCGGCGAGCGACTCCTCGGCGGCGCGCGCCGAGCGCCCGGCCGTGCGCACGCTGGCGAACGTGGCGACGGCCAGCACGAGCGTGGCGACGGCGGTGGCGATCGTGGCCACCGCCACCCAGTCGACGGCGCCGAGCACGGCCGCGATCAGCATCGGTCAGCGGTCGTCGGGCGCGAGCTCGATGGGTGCGCCGTGCGGGGTGCGCGCCGCGGCGCGGGCCCAGGCGTCGCGACAGCGGGTCAGCGTGTCGGCGTCGGCGAGACCCGTGGCCGCGAGCAGCGATTCGAGGGCCGCCAGCCAGTGCTCGTAGTACGAGGCGTCCGGCGGTCCATCGGCGATCTGCGCGCCGAGCGCCTGCGCCCACTCGCTTGCCGTGAACACCCCGCGCTCCTGCAGGGCGACGGCGAGCGCGAACGCCTGCGCCTCCCACGGCTCGGCGAAGACCGGCTCGGTCTCCGACCGTGCTGCTCGACCTCGCTCGAAGACTCGCTCGGTCATTCCGGTTCCAGGTACGGCTCGAAGGCGTCGACCGACACCGTCACGGTCGGATCGGCGTCGTCACCCCACAGGTCGCGCCCGGCGAAGACGACCGTGTACAGCCACTGCGGATCCTCGCCGCCGCCGTGGGCGTGGTGGTCGGGGTACACGTGGCAGCCGTGCACGGCCTCGACGGTGCCCGGGCGACCGCGGACGTAGCGGGGCAGGCGGGTGTGGCCGGCGGGATGCATCACCCGGGCCCGCACCGCGTCGCCGACGGTGAACCGCGCCGTCGTCGTCGCCGGCCGCTCGGTCGACCCGCTGCGGCTCGTCAGCATCCGGGTCACATCGTCGGCCGCGAGCACCCGGCCGGTCGCCGGGGCCGGCTCGGTGGCGTGGCCGGCGGTGAGCTCCTCGGCCGTCACCAATCCGTGCTCGATGATCATCTCCTGGAACGCGGTGGCCCAGATGTCGTAGTAGCTGCTCGCCAGGTAGCGCGCTGGCGGGATCGACTCGCGGGCGAAGCGCGACATGTCGAGGTTCCATCGGCCGCCGCCACCGGTGGCCAGCACGACCGCGAGGGTGCGAGCCTCCCACGCGGCGTGGAACACCGGCTCGTCGGGCTCGGGCACGACGGGGCCGAACCCGTCGGCGCCGCCGAGGTCGTGCGGCCCGTTCACGGCGCGCTCGCCAGCCCGGTGCCGATCATCGAGTCGCGCGTCACGAGGTCGGCGAGGGCGTCCTCGGAGAGCCCGTCGGTACCCGCCGGGCGCATCGGCACGACGAGGTAGCGCAGCTCGGCGGTCGAGTCCCACACCCTGATCTGCGTCGCGGCCGGCAGCGCCAGCCCGAAGTCGGCCAACACCCACGCGGGTCGGCGACGGCACGCGATCGGTACGCCGGCGACTTGTACCAGACGGGCGGCAGCCCGAGCACGGGCCACGGGTAGCACGAGCACAGCGTGCACACGACGATGTTGTGCACGTCGGGTGTGTTCTCGACGGCGTGGAGGTGCTCGCCCTGGCGTCCCGCATAACCGAGCGACGCCACCGCCTCGGTCGCGTCGGCCAACAACCACGTCCGGTAGGCGGGATCGACCCACGCCTTGGCGACGACCCGGGCCCCGTTGCGCGGCCCGACGCGCCGCTCGTAGGTCTCCACGATCTCGTCGAGCGCGGCCTGGTCGACGTAGCCCTTCTCGGTCAGCACCGTCTCCAGGGCGCGCACCCGCAGCTGCACGTCCGAGAGCTCGGAGAACTCGTCGTTGTGGTCGTGGTCGTGGGCCACGACGTCATGCTGCCACGGCGCCGCCGGCCCGACCGGCGAAGGTCAGCGCGCCAGCTGCTCGTCGATGGCGGCCGTGATCACCGGGTCGTCGGGCGTCATCGACGGGGCGAAGCGACGCACCACCGTGCCGTCCTTGGCGACGAGGAACTTCTCGAAGTTCCACAGGATGTCGGGGTCGCTCGTCGTGTCGATCTTGAAGCCCTGCAGCCGCGAGCGGAACGCCTCGGGATCGCCCTCGGCGTGCGGGATCGTCGACGTCAGCTGTGCGTACAACGGGTGCTGGTCGTCGCCGGCCACGCTGATCTTCGAGGCCAGCGGGAACTGCACGTCGTAGGTCGTCTTGCAGAAGTCGACGATCTCGTCGTCGGTGCCCGGCTCCTGGCCCATGAAGTTGTTGGCCGGGAAGCCGACGATCGTGAAGCCGGCGTCACGCTTGGCCTCGTAGAGCGACTCGAGCGCCTCGTACTGCGGGGTCAACCCGCACTTCGACGCCACGTTGACGACCAGCACGACGTTGCCGGCGAGGTCGCCCAGCGACGACGCCTGGCCGTCGATGGTGGTGAACGGGATCTCTTGGATGTCGGTCATCGCCGTCCATCATGGGCCGGCCGTCACCCGGCGCGTCGCATCGGTCAGGCGAGGAACTTCCGCAGCTCCTCGAGGCACAGATCGGGCCGCTCCTCTGGGATGAAGTGACCGCACGGCAACGGACGCCCGGTGACCGGCTGGTCGGCGGCCGTCCAGCGCCGCCACGTGGCGAGGAAGGCCTCGTTGGCGGCGTCGTTGCGGCGGTCACCCCACAGCGCGTGGACCGGGCAGCCGATCGTGCGCCCGGCGTCGCGGTCGGCGGCGTCGAGGTCGCTGTCGAACGTCGCGCCGGCGCGGTAGTCCGCGCACGAGGCGGCGATCACCGCCGGCGTGAAGTCCCTGACGTAGGCCGCCATCGCTTCGGGCGTGATGGCCTCGGCGCCCTCCCGAGGTGGGGACCAGCTCCCCATCACCTGCTCGAGGTAGAGCTGCGGCTCGGCGCCGATCAGCGCCTCCGGCAGCGGCGGTCGGACGGCCAGGAAGTACCAGTGGAACCCGGCGACGGCGGCCCGTCGGCTGGACGACAGGAGCTCGAACTGCTCGATGGTCGGGATGATGTCGAGCGTGCACAGGCGGGTGACACGATCGGGATGGTCGAGCGCGGTCCGATAGGCGACGCGCCCGCCGCGATCGTGACCGACGACGGCGAAGCGCTCATGACCGAGCGCGCCCATCACGGCGACCACGTCGGCCGCCATCTGTCGTTTGGAGTACACGGTGTGGTCGTCGTCGTCCGGCGGGGTGCTCGACCGCCCGTAGCCGCGCAGGTCGGGGACGACGACGGTGTGGGTCTCGGCGAGCGCCGGGGCGACCCGATGCCAGCACAGGCCGGACTGCGGGTAGCCGTGCACCAGCACGACCGGTGACCCGGTGCCGGCCGTGCGCACGTGGAGCGACACCCCGGGCGCGACCTCGATGGACGATTCCTCGAACCCCTCGAACATCGGGCCAGTGGAGCAGGTCGAACGAGTAGCTGCGGCACCAGAACGCCCGGACGGCCGGCCCTCAGGTGTGGATGAAGCCGGCCAGCACGTTGATCGTCGAGGCGATGATGACGACGCCGAAGGCGTACGAGACGACCGAGTGGATGAGGACCGTGCGGCGCAGGCGCTGGGTGCGGATCGTCTGGTCGGACACCTGGTAGCACATGCCGATCGTGAACGCGAGGTATGCGAAGTCGCGGTAGTCGGGTGTCGCAGCGGGCGACGCATCGTCGCCGAACTCGACGCCGGCCCCGTCGTCGAGGCGGTAGTGGTGATCGGCGTAGCGCAGCGTGTACAGCGTGTTCAGCACGGTCCAGGACAGGATGACGGTCGCCAGGGCGGCGACCACGTAGCCGGTCTGCTCCCACCCGCGCTGTTCGTCGGCGGCGGCGAGCGTGAACGCCACGGCCAGGAGGCTGGCCAGCGTCGAGATCAGGATGATCGAGCGCGGCGGTCGATCGGGTGGGGTCTTCGAGCGTCGCCAGCTCGCGGGTCCGCTCGCCGCTCGCGTGCAGGATGATGTCCCAGCTCACGATCAGGAACACCGTCGGCCGCGACGTCCCATCCGGCCAGTGCGCCGAGCTCCCAGCCGAGCATCGGCACTGCGACGGCGAAGGCGATGGCGGCGACCACGCCGAGCAGCGCCACCCGCCTGATCCGTGGGGCGTTCCATCCCATCAGGCGGCCGTACATGTGGACGCGGGGCTCGTCGCCGATGGACGCACTCTCGCAGGCCGCCGCGTGCGGCCGGCGGATCCCCGTCAGCGGGCGACGGGGGCGCGGCAGACGGCGACGAAGGCGTCGAACAAGCGCTGCTGGTCGCCGTCGTGCTCGGCCGTGTCCTCCGGATGCCACTGCACGCCCACGACCCACCCGTCGGACATCTCGACGGCCTCGATCGTGCCGTCGTCGCCGCGACCGGTGACGACGAGTCCGTCGCCGAGGCGGTCGATCGCCTGGTGGTGGACGGAGTGGCCGACCGGCTGCTCGTGGCCGATCGCCACCGCGGCGCGGCAGCCCGGCACCAGGTTCACCCCGTGGTGCACGAAGCGGTGATCCTCGATGTGCTGCACGAGCGTCCCGCCGAGGGCCACGTTGAGCACCTGGTGGCCGCGACAGATGGCGAGCAGCGGTCGACCCAGCTCGATGGCGGCGCGGGCGCAGGCCAGGTCGAAGGCGTCGTGCTCGGCGTCGACGCCGGTGACGTGCTCGTCGACCTCGGTCGCGCCGTAGCGGTGCGGATCGACATCCGGACCGCCCGGCAGGCACAGGCCGTCGACGCGACCGAGCACGTCGACGAGGTCGTCGAGCGTGGCGGGGAGCGGCGGCAGCACCACAGGCTGGCCGCCGGCGCGCTCGATGGCGTCGAGGTACGTCCGCCCGACCGCGACCGTCGGCACCCGCCACGTCTGCGCCTGCTCCGACTTCCGCGAGGTGATGGCGATCAGCGGTCGCACGGCCGCCAGGGTATCGAGCGTCCCCCTGGCGCGGTCCGTGGTACAACCTGGTGGGACGACGATCGATCGATCGGGGGCATGGACATGACCGATGTGCAGCAGGACAAGAGCGCGGCGCCGGTGACGGCCCCGGTCGCCGACTGGGGCGCGGACTACGACGTGCTCGACCCGGGCTACGTCGTCGCGCCGTACGAGGTGTGGGCCCGCCTGCGCACCGAGTGCCCCGTCGCCCACACCGATCGCTGGGGCGGCTCGTTCATGCCGACGCGCTACGCCGACGTCGCCGCGGTCGCCCACGACGTCGAGCGCTTCAGCTCCCGCGACGTCGGCGTGGTCGGCGGTGACGAGGAGCCCGAGGGGATGCCCGACATCCGGCTGCCACCGATCGACTTCGATCCGCCGGACCACACGTGGGCCCGTCGGTTGATCCTGCCGTGGTTCTCGCACCAGCGCGTCGACGGGTACGAGGCGATGACCCGCGGGTGGTGCAACGAGCTGATCGATCGCGTGATCGACACCGGTCACGCCGACGCCGCGCAGGACTACGCCCAGCGGATCCCCGTGCGCGTCATCTCGTGGATGCTCGGCGTGCCCGACGACCTCAACGACACGTTCACCGGATGGGTTCGCGACGTCCTCGAGTTCGGCCACGACCCCGAGCGCATGGTCCCCGGGTGGAACGCCATCGCGGCGTACTTCCTCCAGGCCGTCGAGGAGCGTCGCCAAGACCCCGGCACCGACCTCGTGAGCGAGCTGTTGCAGGCCGAGGTCGATGGGGAGCCGGTTCCCGTGGAGCACGTCCTGGGGACCCTGGCGCTGATCCTGGTGGCCGGCGTCGACACGACGTGGTCGGGGATCGGCTCGGCGATGTGGCACCTCGCCACCCACGAGGACGACCGCCGTCGGCTCGTCGCCGAGCCCGAGCTGATCCCGACCGCCATCGAGGAGCTGCTGCGGGCGTACTCGCCGGTCACGATGGCCCGCATCGCCGTCGACGACACCGAGATCGCCGGCTGCCCGGTGCACGCCGGCGACCGCGTGCTGCTCAGCTTCCCGGCAGCCAACCGGGATCCCGAAGCGTTCGATCGGGCCGACGAGGTCGTGATCGATCGCGAGCTCAACCGCCACGTCGCCTTCGGCGTCGGCATCCACCGCTGCGCCGGGTCCAACCTGGCGCGCATGGAGCTGCGCGTCGCGGTCGAGGAGTGGCTGCGCCGGATCCCCGAGTTCCACGTCGTCGACGGCGCCGAGGTGACGTGGGCCGGCGGCCAGGTGCGCGGCCCCCGCTCGGTGCCCGTCGAGTTCTGACGCCACGGTCGGCGACCGTGCGCCTCGGGATCCACCTGCCGCAGTACGGCCGCGCCGCGTCGCCGGAGGCGATCCGGGCCGTCGCCGTGCGGGCCGAGGAGCTCGGCTTCGAGGACGTGTGGGTCAGCGACCACATCCTGCAGCCGGCCGGCCAGGGCTATCCGTCGCCCTACCTGTTCGACCCGCTGCTGACGCTCGGGTGGGCGGCGGCGGCGACAGAGCGGGTCGGCCTCGGGACCAGTGTCCTCGTGATCCCGCAGTACCACCCGCTGCAGCTGGCCAACAGCTTGGCCAGCCTCGACCGCCTGAGCGGTGGGCGGGTGACGATCGTCGGCGGTGTCGGGTGGTCGGCCGCCGAGTTCGCCGCCCTCGACCAACCGTTCACCAACCGCGGCGCCCGCATGGACGAGGCGCTCGACATCATGCGGGCGGTGTGGGAGCACGACCCGGCGTCGTACACCGGCGCCCACTACGAGTTCGCCGACGCGCGCGTCCTGCCGCAGCCGGCCCATCGCATCCCCATCTGGATCGGCGGATCGAGCGCCGCTGCCTACGACCGGGCGGTGCGCGCCGGCGACGGCTTCCAGGCCATCAGCACGCCGCCCGAGGAGCTGGCGCCGATCATCGCCCGGCTGCGCGAGCGGCGTCCCGGCGACGACTTCACGATCTCCTACCGCACCGGCTGGGACCCGCAGGGCATGGACCCGGGCCTGATCCGCGACGAGTGCGCGGCATACGCCGCGGCGGGCGTGCAGCACGTCGTGTCGGCGCCGTGGCGGACCGACGCCGACGCGTGGATCCGCTCGATGGAGCTGCTCGTCGAGATCGTCGCGCCGGAGGCGGTCACCGCCGGCGGCGGATGACGGCCGGCATCAGCGCGCGGTCGGTGCGATCGCTCGACCACGGCGCCGGCGGGGCGACGATGAGCGTCGCCAGGGCCACGAGCACGGTGTCGTAGTTGACGCGCCAGCCGGCGAAGTCGCGCCAGCCCTGGTCGAGGTCCTCGATGACGGGGACGCCGTACTCGACGAGCTGCGCGCACACCTCGTCGAACTCCTCGCGGGTCACGGTGATCGGATCACCGGGCCGCGGGTCGGCGTCGTAGCGGATGCCGAACGAGTCGGCGATGCGCCGCAGCGAGAGGTACCCGGCACGCAGGAACAGATCGGCGCGCGGGTCGTGGGGCAGGTCGATCACCGCGTTGTGCAGCGCGGCGAGGTCGAGCACCGCGCCGGCGGTCGTGATCCACGAGCGCTCGGGCAACGGCGAGCGGAAGAACACGAGCCACGGCTGACTGGTGTGGCTCTCCTCGATGTCCACGAACCAGCCCTCCCACAGCGGGAAGATGTCGTCGCCGACGCGGTCGAGCCAACCGATCGACACGTAGCGCCGGTACATCTTCACCGGCGCCGGCGGCAGCCCCATCCGCGCCTGGAGGCCGCCCACGACCCGCTCGCGTCGCTGGAACGCGGTGTAGATCGTCGGCAGGTACGAGATCAGGAGGGCGACGAGCCCGAGGCCGAGCGACGCCTCGACCACGGCGAGGATCTCGCGGCCGAGGCCGTCGGGCCGCTCGAAGCCGAGCGTCGTCAGCGACGACCCGCTGATCGCCAGGGCCTCCGCGAACGGGTCGATGCCCGTGCCCCAGAAGATGAACGCGAACCCGATGATCACGAACGTCAGCCACATGAACGGCATCGTCACCAGCGCCACCGGCGCGTACATCGCGAACAAGCGGTCACGGGCCACGAACGTCCGGCGGGGGTTGGCGATGGCGTTGAACACCTGGCGGATCCAGATGAAGTGGATCCACGTGAGGCGGGTGACCTTGGCCCGCGGCACGACGACGGTCTGCAGCGCGGACGTCAACGTCGCCAGCACGACGGCCGCGCCGGCGATCGCCACGACGATGCGCACGGCGATCACGCCGTCAACATGGCACAACGCCGTCCGTCCAGCTCATGCCGCCGGGGTGTGCTCCAGTACGATCACAAAAACACGAGCCACACGAAGGGGGTCGTCATGGGGGACTATGACATCCACATCTCCGGAGGCACTGTTGTCGATGGCACGGGGGTGCCGAGGCGACGGGCCGATGTCTGGATCAAGGACGGCCGCATCGCACAGATCGGCGGTCGCGTGGAGGGAGTCGCCGACAGGGTGATCGATGCCACCGGCAAGATCGTCGCGCCCGGCTTCGTCGACTGCCACACGCACTACGACGCCCAGATCCGCTGGGACCCGTGGTGCACGATCTCCGGCTGGCACGGCGTCACGTCCGTCGTGCTCGGCAACTGCGGCTTCGGCTTCGCGCCAGTGGCGCCGGACTTCCGCGACCGCTCGATGCTGATGATGACGCGCACCGAGGCGATCCCGTACGAGGCGATGAAGGAGGGGATGCCCTGGGACTGGGAGACCATCCCGGAGTACCTCGACTCGCTCGACCGCGCGCCCAAGGGCGTCAACGTCATCCAGTACATGCCGACGGCGTCGCTGATGACGTACGTGATGGGCCTCGAGGCGGCCAGGTCGCGCCCGGCCACCCCGGAGGAGCGCAAGGAGATGCAGCGCCTGCTGCACGAGGGCATGGACGCCGGCCTCGCCGGGTTCTCCATCCAGCGCCTCGGGCCGAACTCGGTGCAGGCCGACTTCGACGGCTCGCCGATGGTCACCGACACGATGGTCGACGAGGACATCCTCTGCCTCGCCGAGGTGCTCGCCGAGCGCGACGAGGGCTCGATCCAGATCACCCAGGCAGTCGGCAGCCTGAAGGTCGACTACGCGTTCGTCGAGAAGCTCGCCGAGGTGGCCCAGCGCCCGGTGCTGTTCAACGCCGTGGCGCCGTCCCGCAACAAGGCCGACGTGCACCGCAAGCCGCTGGCCTGGATCGAGGGGTGCCGCAAGAAGGGCCTGCCCATCTACGCCCAGTGCGCCACCGTGCGGGCCGGGTTCGCCTTCACGCTCGAGCACTGGAACCTCTACGACGCCTCCCCGGCATGGCGTGCGGTCACCACCGGCACGAAGGCCGAGAAGATCGAGAAGATGCGCGATCCCGAGCTGCGCAAGGCGCTCGTCGAAGAGGCCGAGGAGGCCGACAAGCGGCTGCGGGCCATCCAGGCCGGCGTCGGTGGCGACCCCGCCGGGCTGGTCATCCAGAGCGTCGGCACCCACGAGGAGCTCGAGGAGTTCGTCGGCCGCAGCATCGGCGACATCGCCGCCGAGCAGGGCAAGCACAAGATCGACGTGATGATCGACCTGTCGCTCGCCGGTGACCTCGACGTCGAGTTCCTCGGCCCGGACAAGGGCTCGAACGCCGAGTTCATGGCCGAGATGATGAGCTCGCCGTACTCGATCCCCGGCGTGTCCGACGGCGGCGCCCACACGAAGTTCTTCACCGGCGGCGCCTACAGCACCGACTTCCTCATGTGGCTCGTGCGCGACGAGGGGAAGATCACGCTGGAGGAGGCCCACTACCGGCTCTCGAACCTGGCCGCCCAGGCCGCCGGGTTCCACGACCGTGGCGTGCTGCGCGAGGGCGCCGCCGCCGACGTGCTGGTGTACGACCTCGAGGGGCTGGCCATCGATCCGCCGTGGATCGGTGAGGCGCTGTACGACCTGCCGGGCGGCGAATGGCGCCGTGTCCAGCGGGCCAAGGGCTACCAGCAGATCATCGTCAACGGCGAGGTCACGTTCGAGGACGGCGAGTGCAGCGGTGCCACACCAGGCGCCCTGCTCCGCGGCGGTCGCGGCTGACCCAAGTCCGTTTGTGTCACCGCATGCGTCGTCGACGACGTATGCGGTGACACAGAACGGCTGACCAGCAGGACGGTCGGATTGTCCGGTCTCGTCCGGAGAGATCTGGGCGGGCAGCGTGCCATTCGGTCATCTGGGCGGCCTCCGTGACGACTGTTGTCACCGAGCCCACCCAGATCGGGCCTGAACGACAGGCCATCATCGGATCTGTCCGACAACTCGGGCCCGTTGATCACCGCGATCTGGGCGCGTTCGATCCGAGCTGGCCACGTATGCGGTGACACTGCTTTGGTCGCGTCAGATGGCCCATTTCGACGGAGGACCGCGACTGAAGCGACGTCCCCGTGTCTGTGTCACCGCACACGTCCTCGGGGACACATGCGGTGACACAGAACGGCTGATCACACCCTGGCGAGCAGTTCCTGCAGTGGCGCGGGGATGGCCGCCAACGGGATGGCCTCGACGAGCGCGGCGCCGTAGCGGATCTTGCGTCCGCTCTTGGTGCCGATGAAGCGGCGCAGCTGGGCGGCGAGCGGTCTCTCCCGCTGGAACGGCTGGCGCTGGAACGTCTCGAACGCCGTTGCCTCGCCCTGGGCGGCGACGAAGGAGACCATCGTGTCCTCCCCGATGGCCCGGATCAGCTCGTCCTCGAGGTCGGCGTCGCACACGAACAGCCCGATCCACGCGTCGTGGGCCCGCGTGAAGTGGCTGACCTCGGCGACGTCACACAGGGCCGCGAGGCGCACGTCCTGCCCGGCCGGGCCGAAGCGCCGAACCGCGTGGCGGGCGTTCGTCGCCCCGCCGATCGCCACCACGGCGACACCTTCGGCCGCGAGGTCGCGGCCGTTGCGCCGGGCCAGCGCCTCGACGGCCAGGCGGTCGCTGTCGCCCTCGACGAGGACCGCGGTGTGCACCTCCATGATCCGGCCAGTGTGGCCGCCGTGCGTGCTGGCCCCCACGCAGCGGGGCGGCCAGCACCGATGCCGACACCGGTCGCCGTGCGTACCGTCGCATCGATGAGGGACGACCAGGTCATGACGCTCGAGCCGACCGTCGCCGACGCTGCGTTGGCGGGGATCCGGGTGCAGATGGAGACGGCGGCCTTCCACCTCCAGCAGGCCCTCGAGCGCGAGGCCCGCCTGCGTCGGCGCCTCGAGCGCGACGGTCTGGTGGCGTCCATCTCCGCCGACCGCGCTGCGGCGCGCGCCCGTGCCGCTCTCGGCGCGCTCGAACCGCCAGCCGCCTGAGCGGCTTGCAGCCGCTTCCATGTCGGCCTCATGCGGGGCGGCGGAACATGACCACGACGACCGATGATCTCCGAACCGATCAGACGTCAGAACCAGCAGACGCATCGCAGCGAAAGGGGGGCGTCGTGGTCATCATCCAGGCCGATCAAGTCCGTCCAGGCGACATCGTGGAGTACCACGGTGTGCGCCACCTCGTGAGCGAGGTGCGTCAGGGTCGCGGCGCCGCCTGGCCCGTGGCGTGCGACGCCACCGGCTGGGCCATCGCCCTCGGCACCCAGTCGCTCATCGTGCGCTCGGCTCGTCGCGACGAGCTGCTCGCTGCCGTCGCCTGATCCGGCGCCCCTTCGCACCGGCAGCGTCGCCGGGACGGCCGGCGCCGGATGAGCCGACCGGAATCGGAGAGCTCGATCCAGTGCGACCGCTAAGGTTCCGACGCTTCCGATTGGCGTGATCGAGAGGGACGAGATGCCGCAGCTGGAGCCGGAGACGCTGTACTGCGACGTCAAGCACGCGGGCCCGCGACCTCGTGAAGGAGCGGTGTGGGTACCTCGACCCGAAGTGGATCACGCGGGTCGCGGAGACGTCTGACAACGATCTGCGCGCCCACCGCATCGCCATGAGCTACCACCACTACAGCCTCGAGCTCGATGCGTTGATCCATGATCAGCGGTCGATGGAGGTGTCGGTCGTCCAACCGCCGACGTCGTCAGCGCCGCCGCCACCCAATGCGAACTGGTTCACCTTCGCAACGTGGGGGACGCTGACCGCCACCCAGAACATCACCAACGACCGGGCGCCGCAGCGCCTCAACAGCGGCCTCGTGGCGCCGCTTCGACGGCGACTGACACCGGCGATCCTTCGGGCGAAGGCGGAGGATGGGCAGGAGGTCGGACGGGCCTGGCGTGGGCGCAGCGCCTCGTCTTCGTCTCGACGGCCTGCGGTTTGCTCCACTTCTCGTCGCAGGTGGCGTCGGGCACGAAGCGGGGGTTCAAGGGGAGTGCCGCCCACCGTCTCCTGAAGTTGCTCGCGATGTCGTCCGACACTCCCGTGGCAGGTGCGAAGGCTGACCTGAACTACTTCACGGACGACCGCCACCTCCCTCCGCTCGTGCGTGCGTTCGACCTCTACCGCGCAGCCCAACGAGCGGGGACCGGCGGCAACGCTCGAGCACGCCTCGTCTTCGGTGCGAACGTCGCCCTCACCGCAGTCGAACAGGATCTTCTCGACCGGCGCTGAGCTTCGTCGTCGGGCTCATCCCGCGACGGCTGGGAGAGGGCGTGGACTGGCGCATCGCCAAGATCGTCGAGCGCATGCGTGGTGTGCCGCCGTCGTTCACGTTCTCCGGCATGCAGCTCGTGCCGCGCCCGGAGCGACGCACCGCTGACTTGGCGTGGTCGCGGTTCATGACCGATCAGGTGCTGGTGATGGCGTTGCCGACGGAGACGCTCAGGGTCGGGCGGGATGTCCCACAGTGGCGGCGCACCCAGAGCTACTACCCCAACGATCTCGCCGACCTCAAACCTCCGACGGCGCCCAACGCTCCACATCAAGCCGACCTCGACGCGGTGTACGGCCACGTGCAGAGCCTCGATCGGACGATCGGTGATGGACGCGGATCAGCAACGCGGGACTGGCGCCGATGGGACGAACGCCTGAACTGGGCGATCACCTTGATGCGCACCAGGCAGCACGACGAGTCGCTGTACTGGACGCCCTACTCGGTCGACGACGAGCGGCGCATCGCGCAGGGCAAGCTGCCCCATCGATCCGGCGACCCGAGCTGGCTGGAGGTGCAGCCGCCGCTCGATCCGACCATCTTCACACGCGCCGACCTCGAGTCGGAGAACTACCGATGATCGCTCCGAGCGTGCTGCAGGCGGACGTGCTCAACGCGCTCCGGCAGGTCGGGGATCCCCGTCCGCGGCAACCTGCGCCACCGCAGCGGATCCAAGACGCCGGCAAGCTGGGCCTCCACGCCGTCCGGGCCACCACCGCGCTCCGGACATGGCTCCGGTACCACGCCGCCGAGTTCGACGTCGACGTCGAGAAGCTCGAGATCGCCCAACGGCTGGTCCGCCGCTACGGCACCGAGATCGCGGCTGCGCTCCTGCTCGCCGTGCTCCCACAGTCGTACGCATCAGGACTCGGCGTCGGGGTCCTCGGCGCCAACGCCGAGCTCGAACGGGAGCCGGCCCGGCGGATCCGGCGTACCGCCCAGTTCGTCATCGACGTGACCACACCGGGTCCGATGTTCTCTCGTGACGAGCTGGGTCGGAACTGGGACCCGACCGCGGGTCCGGCCGCGGACGGTTCGTTCCGGCCGTGGGAGACGTGCGAGATGCTCCGCGCGCGCCACGACTTCCTGCGGAGCGATCTGGGGTCCCGGGCCAAGACCGATTCCGTGGTTCGAGCGTTGATCGGCACGGACGTGCCGATCAACCAGGAGGATCTTCTCGCCCTTCAGCTCTCACTGAGCATCACGGTCTTCGAGGTGCTCGAGCGGTTCGGCATCTCGTGGACGGCTGACGAGCAGGAGGCCTACCTGCACCTGTGGGACGCAGTCGGCGCCCACCTCGGGATCGGATCGGACCGGGCGATCGGCGAGCTCGAGCGGGAGCTGAAACGGCAAGGGGACCAGAAGCGCAAGGCTGATCCGAACACGAAGGACGTCGATCCTCCGGACCTCGACGGCTGGGTCGGCCTGCGGCCGCCGTCGATCGAGCAGACACGACGCCTGCTGACCCAGCTCCGGGCGAGGCAGTGGATCAGCCCCGCGGCGACTGGACCTCTCGATCAGGAGCAATGGACCTCGGCGCGCTCCGGCCGCGTGCTCACGAAGGCCCTGTTGGACGAGCTCGCGGAGTCGATGCCGCGTCCCCTGAAGCTGATGCCGATCACGCTGATGCGAGCGTTGTCACCGGACGTCGTTCGCAACCGTCTGAGCCTCGGCGGCAACGGCCTCGTCGTCGGCGCGATCGTCTCGCTACCGAGATCCAGGGCGCTGACCGAGCAGTTCACGAGCATGTACGTGTACAACCGGGCCGGCAGTCGAGTGCTGCGATCCATGGGTCGGGACATCGCCATCCGCGCGGCGATGCGGTTCCTCGACAAGGGCGACTTCATCATCCCGGGCATCGATCAGCTGCAATCGGGGTGATCCGGGCGTGACGGAGGTCAGGCGCCCCTGGCCAGGGCCACGGTCGACCACCGTCATGGTGACCGACCTCGAGGACAGCACGTGGCTGTGGGAGCACCATCCGGACCTGATGGAGGACGTCGTCCTGACCCATGCCGCCGTCGTGCGCGACGCGGTCGAACCGCACGGGCTCGTCGTCAAATCCACTGGCGACGGGGTCCTGTGCCTCTTCGCCGACGCCACTGAGGCGATCGAAGCTTCGATCGAGGTTCAGCGACAGTGGTCGGCTCGGACCTGGGGTGCGATCGGTGTCGTCGCCGCCCGCATCGGCATCCACACCGGGTCGTGCCGGTTCACGGGCGACGATGTGCTCGGGCCGGCGCCGAACCTGGCGGCGCGGCTGCAGGCGGCCGGTCACGGGGGCCAGATCCTGGTGTCGGACGCGACGGTCCAGGATGCCGACCCTGCCGCCCGCGGGTCGCTCGTTCGCGAGCTCGGGCCGCACGTCATCCGCAGCTTCGACGAGCCGGTGATCGTCCACATGGCGATCGCCGCCGACCTTCGGGCGACGTTTCCTCCCCTGCCGCGTGGCGTACAACGGTCACGAGGACCTGCCGGCCGACGACCGCGAGATCTACGGGCGTGACGCGTTGATCGGAACCGTCGACACGCTGGTCCGTGACCATCGCCTGGTGACCCTCTGGGGCCCTGGTGGGGTGGGCAAGACCCGGGTGGCGATCCGGATCGCCTCGACCGTCCGTCGACCGTTCCAGGACGGGGTCCGATTCGTGGACCTGCGAACGGCCGCATCTGAGGGTGATGTCCTCGCGGCGGTGCTCGCGTCCTTCCGCGCCCAGACCGTTGCCACGGAGCTGATGGCGACCACGCTCGTCCGGGCGCTCGGCGCGACCCGCGTGCTGGTCGTCCTGGACAACTGCGAGCACGTCCTCGACGCGGTCCGAGGTGTCATCTCGTCGATCCTCGACCACTGTCCGAGCGCCCATCTCCTCACGACGTCTCGCGAGCCGCTCTCGCTGTGGGACGAGCGGGCGGTCGAGGTCGAGCCGCTTCCTGTCCCGCCCGCCGATGCCGGCCAGCGGGCGGCGCCGAACGACGCAGCCGTGCGCCTGTTCATCGACCGGGCCGAAGCGTCGCGACCCGGGTTCGCAGCCGCGCAGCCCGACATGACCCGCGTCATCGAGCTGTGTCGGGCGGCGGCCGGACTCCCGCTCGCGCTCGAGCTGCTCGGTGCCCGCGTCGGCGTCGAAGGGCTCGACGGGGCGCCGGCCGACGTCATCCATCGGCTGGTCACAGCGCCGATGTCACAAGCGCTCACGCGCACCCTGTCATCTCTCGGTGAGGCGCCTCGCAGCCTGTTCGGCGCGCTCTCCATCTTCCAGGGATCGTTCGATCGGCGCCAAGCGACCTCGCTCTCGCCCGACGTGGGTGATGCGACCACCGTGCTCGATCACCTCGTGCGCACGGCGATGGTGCAGAAGGCCGAGGGCGACCGGTTCCGCGTGCTGGAGCCGTTCCGAGGGGTCGGCCTCGAGCGCCTGACGCCGGACCTCGACGCCCGTCTGCGTGACGATCACGCCCAGATGATGCTCGAGCGCGCCGAAGCTGCTGGCGCGTTGCTGCGGACGAGCGAGGAGGCGGCGAGCGTTGCGCAGTTCTCCGGCGACTTCGCCGACCTCAGAGCTGCCTTCCAGCACTTCGTCGAGCGACGTCAGCTGGAGGAGGCCGCGCGACTCGCGATCGGCGCGTTCCAGTTCTGCTTGTTCCAACCGCGACCAGAGGGCCACGCCTGGGTTCGGCTGGTTGCGTCGCGGACCAAGGGCTCGGATCCGTGGGCGGCCGAGATCTTCGGTGGTGCCGCGTTGGCTTCCTGGTACGCCGGTGAGAGCAGCCGAGCGATGGAGCTCGGTCTCGAGTCGGTGGAGATCGCGTCGTCCAACGGTGGTTCGGATCGTTGGGCGCGCATGGCCCTTGCCGACGCCTACGGATACGTCGGCGATCTCGACGGTGCCGTGCCGCACTACCTCGAGGTCGTTCGCGCATCCAAGGACGACGAACCCTTCTGGCAGATCCACGGTCGGGGGTTCGAGGCCGTCGGCCTGGCCATGGTCGGTCTGATCGATCAGGCGCAGCGACGCGTCGAAGGCGCGCTGCGGCAAGCGGCCGACCTGCGCAACCCCGATTGCACGCAGTGGGCGTTCTACGCGTTGGGTCGCGTCCTGTCGCTCTCCGACCGACAGGCGGCGTGCGAAGCGTTCGAGACCGGGATGCAGGCGTCGGCCTCGGTCGGCAGTCGGTTCAACGTCGGTGTCGACCTCGTCGAATGGGTCGGTCTGAAGACGCGAGATGGGCGAGCAGGACATGGCCGCGCGGGGCACGCTGGACCTGCTCGATCTCCTCGCCGTCTCGGGCAATCGGGGTCAGCTGTCGCAAGCGTTGCGCGAGGCGGGTCTCATCCTGCGGGAGGTCGGCGACACGGAGGCCGCGGCGCTCGCGATGCTGGCGCGTCAGGGCCTGCCAGCGATGCCCAGGCGTTCACAGGTCGGGATCGACGACGACGACTCCGTGCTACAGGACTTGGGTCGACGAGCTCCGACTTCCTGGTCGACGCTCCAGGTGCACGCCAAGGCGATGACCGAGCCCGAGCTGCTGTCCATGTGTCGAGAACGCCTCAAGCAACTGTTGGGCAGCGCTGCCGTCGCCTGATCGGGCGCGGCTGACTCGGCTGGCTCAGCCGACTCGCTTCGTGCTCGAGATCGCCGGCTTGTTGGCGTCGATCGTGAAGCGCACCGGCACGAGATCGGAGTCGGCGCGGAACGTGAACCCGATGATCGGGGCCGCCAGTCGGAGCGAGCCGTTCATCCCGAGCACCTGCTGATCCGGGAGCTCGACGCGTGGCCGGCCGCGGTCGGCCTGGTGGATCGTGTACTCCGGGTCGACCTGCACGAGCTTGGGCGTGTCGTCATCGCCCAGCCGCACGAGGTGCAGGTTGTCGAACGTCATCAGGTCGCCGCCGTTGATGACGTCGGCCGTGTGCACGGCGAGCTCGATCACCTGCCGCCCGTCCAACGCGGCGCGGAAGCTGACCTGGTCGTGGCGACGGGAGACGTCGACGTCACCGAGCTGCACCGGATAGCCCCAGTGGTCGCGGAGGGCCTCGACCGCGGCGGGAGAGTCGCAGACCGCGCCCAGGCACAGGCCACGGGGCCGGATCCCGGCCCGCACGACGAGGCGCACCTGCACGATCGAGAACGGCCCGACCGGGGACTCCGTGAAGCGGCACCCGAAGAACGAGGCGAACGGCGGGATCGACGGGTGCAGCGAGGGCGGTGTCAGGTCGAGCGCGCCGGCGTCGTCGACCTCCCAGTTGATCTGCAGGAACTCGCCGTCGGGCAGCTCCCACGAGGGGCCGGCGAGCGCCGAGAGGTGGGGCAGGTCGGTCGCCGGGGCGACCTCGAGCGTTCCGAAGCGGGGCATGCGGGATCGGTCTCCGATGTGTCGGCGGGTCAGTCGGCGAAGGCCGGCATGACCTCCCGGCCGAACGTGCGCAGGCTCTCGAGGACCTGCTCCTGGGGGATCTGCTCGTTGGCGTTCATGAGGAAGTTGACGAGGTCGACGCCGGTCGACTCCCACTTCTTCAGCTCGCGGATGATCTGGTCGGGGTTGCCGATGGCGATGCCTTCGGGCGGCTCGCCCGGGGCCGTCGGGCTGGATGCCGAGCGCCGGGTGGCGGCGAGCAGGCCGGGCGACGGGTAGCCCTTCGTCGGCCACGCCTCCTTGGCCATGTCGAGCTGGCCGGCGAGGTACTGGAAGGTGGCGATCATCTTGCCGCCGGTCTCGACGCCGGTGGCCGAGTCCTCGTGGCAGAACAAGAAGTTGGCCGAGGCCAGCTTGTCGTTGACGAACGCGCCGGCGGGCTCGCAGTTGGCGATCCGCTTGCGGTACTCCTGGACCCGCTCCTCCTGGGCCTTGAACGTCGTGAAGTTCACGCCGAGGGCGCCCATGCCGCGATCGGCGGCGTCGAACTCGGTGCCCGGCGACGACACCGCCACCCACATCGGCGGGTGCGGCTTCTGGTACGGCTTGGGGAGCACGGCGCGGCGTCGGCATCGAGAAGAACTCGCCCTCGTAGCCGAAGCGCTCGTTCATCCACATCTGCGGGATCGTGTGCACGAACTCGTCCCACGTCTTCTTGGTGACGTCGGGGTCGGCCTGGAAGCCGCCGAGCTCGGTCCACGTGGCCGAGCGACCGGTCCCGAACTCCAGGCGCCCGCCCGACAGGATGTCGAGGACGGCCGCCCGCTCGGCGACGCGGATCGGGTGGTTGAACTGCGGGACGCACACGACGATGCCGTGGCCGACCCGGATCTGCTTGGTCTGCATCGCGCAGGCGGTCAGGAACAGCTCCGGCGCCGGGGAGTGCGAGTACTCCTCCAGGAAGTGGTGCTCGACGCACCACACCGAGTGGAACCCGAGCTCGTCGGCGAGCCGGACCTGCTCCAGCGCGTTCAGGTACACCTGGCGCTCGGACTCCTGGGTCCAGGGCCTCGGTACCGACAGCTCGTAGAAGACGCCGAACTTCACTCTCGCCTCCCGGACGATGACGGGCGGAGGCGGACACCTCCGATCGGGCCACAGTAGGAGGCCGCCCTGCCGTGGCTGCGATCGAGGTGAGGCCTCCGAACTGTTCGGTGTGACGGACGGAGATCGTCCGCCACAGCGAACAGTTGGGGAGCTCGGCCGATGTGGCTCGTTCGTGACGCCGGCCGATTTCGGCCTACGGTCGAACGTCATGGCGTCCGGGGGCACCGTGATCGGGTTCGTGGGGACCGGGACGATGGGCGCGCCGATCGCCGGCCACCTCGTCGCCGCCGGCTACGACGTGCGGGTGCACGACCGGTCGTCGTTCGCGATGGACAGGGTCGAGGGGGCCACGCCGGTGGCGTCGGCGGCGGCCGCCGCCAGCGGGGCGCGGTGCGTGTTCCTGTCGCTGCCTGGGCCGCCCGAGGTCGAACAGGCCGTCACCGGCCCCGACGGCGTGCTCGCCGCCGAGCCCCGCCCAGCGAGCATCGTCGACCTCTCGACCAACTCGCCCGACGTCGTGCGGGCGCTGCACGCCCGCTGCGCCGCGGCCGGCGTCGGCTTCGTCGACGCGCCGGTGTCGGGAGGGCGGGTCAAGGCGGTGTCGGGCGAGCTCGCCGTGATGGTGGGCGGCACGGCCAACGACGTCGCAGCCGTCGAACCACTGCTGGAGCCGTTTGCCGGCCAGGTCTTCCACGTCGGGCCGCCCGGTGCCGGCACGGTGGCCAAGCTCGTCAACAACCAGCTGTTCCTCGCTGCGTCGGTGCTCGTGCAGGAGGCCTACGTGCTGGGGGCCGCCGCCGGGTTGGCGCCGACCGAGCTGCACAAGATCATCCGAGCCAGCTCCGGGGGGCCGTACGCGGCGCTGGCGCCGTTGCTGCTCGGGCGCGACTTCGACGACGTCATCTTCCGACTCGACATCGCCACCAAGGACCTCACGCTGGCCGTCGAGGCCGCTGCCGCGCAGGGCGTGGCGACGCCCGTCAGCACAGCTGCCCTCGAGGTCTACCGCGACGCGATCCGGTCCGGCTTCGGACTCAAGGCCTTCCACGCCACGTTGTTGCAACTGGAACGGTCAGCGGGTGGCGCCGAGCTCCCGCCGTTGACGAGGACGCCACGCCCATCGTGACCGACGGCGCCGTCGCCATCGACCTCTCGGACGACGAGACGTTCCGCGACGGGTTCCCGCACGAGCGCTTCGCCTGGCTGCGGGCCAACGACCCGGTGTCCTGGCACCCGCCGACGCCGCGCACGCCGGACGGCGAGGGCTTCTGGGTCGTCACGCGACACGCGGATGTCAGCACGGTGCTGCGTGATCCGGTGACGTTCTCGTCCGACCGCGGCGGCATCCGCGAGAAGGGCGGGACGGCGATCAAGGACGAGCGCACCGCCGGCACGATGCTCAACCAGACCGACGACCCGCAGCACCAACGACTGCGGACGCTGGTCAACCGGGGGTTCACGCCGCGCGCCGTCGCCGCGCTCACCGCCGAGCTGCACCGACGCGGGGCGGCATTGCTCGACGCGGCCGGCGACGAGCCGTTCGACTTCGTGCACGGCTTCGCCCGCGAGCTGCCGTCGCAGGCCATCTGCCTCGTGCTCGGCGTGCCGGCCGCTGATCAGCCGGCGCTGCTCGACTGGCTCGATGCCGGCGTCGAGGCTGACTCGCCATCGATCCTGTCGCCGGACGCGATGCGCAAGATCCGCAACTACGCCGTCGGGCTGATCGCCGCCAAGCGGGCCGATCCGGACGAGGCGATCATGTCGACCATCGTCCACGCGCGTGACGATGCCGGCTCGACCCTCAACGACGCCGAGCTGATCGCCTTCTTCGCCCTGCTGTTCCCCGCCGGCGCCGAGACGACGCGCAGCGCCATCGGCGGCGCCGTGCACGCCTTCGCCCACCATCCCGGCGAGCTCGATCGACTGCGCGCCGATCCGACGTTGCTCCCGTCGGCCATCGAGGAGATCGTGCGCTACACGACGCCGTCGGTGTACAAGCGGCGCACGGCCAGCCGCGACGTCGAGCTGGCCGGCATGCCGATCGCGGCCGGCGACAAGGTGACGTTCTGGGAGATGTCCGCCAACCGCGACGCGGCGGTGTTCGCGGACCCCGATCGCTTCGACGTCGGGCGCAGCCCCAACCCGCACCTCGGCTTCGGGTGGGGCGCCCACTTCTGCCTCGGCGCCAGCCTGGCCCGCCTCGAGATCCGCGTCACCCTCGAGCTGCTGATCGAGCGCGACGTTCGCGTCGAGCAGGTCGGCCCGATCGCGTGGATGCCCAACAACCGGCTGTTCGGGCTCAAGCACCTGCCCGTCCGCCTCGTCTCCGCCACCTGACAGGAGCAAGCCATGAGTGAGACCAGTGATGACCGCGTCGCCAAGGGACGCGAGCTGGCGGCCAAGATCCTCGCCGGTGCGCCGCCGGCGCGGCGGTTGCCCAAGGAGTTCATGCGCCAGACGATGGACAACGTCTTCGGCGACGTGTGGCAGAACGAGGACCTCGAGCTGCAGCAGCGCTCGCTGATCACGTGCAGCGTGCTCACCGCCCTCGGTCGCGAGAACGAGCAGCGCCTGCACTTCCGTGGCGCCCGCAACCTCGGCATCGAGCGCAAGACCCTGGAGGCGGCGATCAACCACGTCGCCTACTACGCCGGCTGGCCGGTGGCCGTCAGCGCCATGCGCGTCCTCGACGAGGTCTGGGAGGAGATGGACGCCAACCCCTGAGCGGCACGGGCCCACTGCGACACTCGCCCTGCGCCGACGTCGAGAGCTCGGCAGGCCGCCTTGCCGTGATCGACGAACGATGCCAGCATCGCGGCGGGGACGATCAAAGGGGAACCAGATGCAGTTCGGCTACTTCGCGATGCCGTCGCACCCGCCGGAGCGGGGACTGAGGGAGGGCCACGAGTACGACCTGGCGATCCTGCGCGAGCTGGATCGGCTCGGGTACACCGAGGCGTGGATCGGCGAACACCACACGGCACCGTGGGAGCCGCACCCGTCACCCGACCTGCTCGTGGCGCAGGCGTTGTTGCAGACGGAACAACTGCGGATCGGGCCCGGCGGCTTCCTCCTGCCGTACCACCACCCCGCGGAGCTGGCCAACCGAGTGGCGATGCTCGACCACATCTCCGACGGTCGGCTGAACTTCGGCATCGCCGCCTCCGGCCTGCCGTCGGACTGGGCGATGTTCAACGTCGACGGCCTGTCCGGTCAGAACCGCGACATGACCCGCGAGGCGCTCGACATCATCCTGCGCCTGTGGGCGGCCGAGGAGCCGTTCCACTACGAGGGGAAGTACTGGCAGGTCGACCGGCCCGACGTCATGTTCGACGTGCTCCGTCCGCACATCAAGCCGCTGCAGGACCCGCACCCGCCGATCGGCGTGGCCGGGCTCTCGAAGAACTCCGACACCCTCAAGCTCGCCGGTGAGCGCGGCTTCCTGCCGTTGTCGCTCAACCTCAACCCGGCGTACGTGGCGTCGCACTGGGACAGCGTCGAGGCCGGCGCCCAGGTCAGCGGTCGCACCCCGTGGCGCGGCGACTGGCGACTGGTGCGCGAGGTGTTCGTCGCCGAGACCGACGAGGCGGCGTGGAAGCTCTCCGTCGACTCGATGATGGGCCGCATGATGGGCGAGTACTTCTTGCCCCTGCTGTCGAACTTCGGCTTCCTCGAGTACCTCAAGCACGATCCCGACGTCGCCGACTCCGATGTCGATGCGGCCTACTGCGCCCGGCACAACTGGATCATCGGGTCGCCTGAGACGGTCGTCGGGAGGCTCGAGCAGGTGTACGACGAGTGCGGCGGCTTCGGCCAGATCCTCGTCTTCGGCTTCGACTACTCCGACACCCCCGAGCCGTGGCTCGAGTCGTTGGGTCTGCTCCAGGAGCAGGTGCTCCCCAAGGTCCAGCACCTGCTGCCGGCCGAGGTCGCCACCGTCTGAGCGGCCCGGGCGGCCGCCGCTCCTCAGAACGCCTCGTGGCGCACGGCCAGACGACGGGCCGAGTCGTCGCCGGGCACCCCGAGCTGCACCACCACGCGCAGGCCCGGCCACTCGGCCGGGGTCAGCTGCTGGTACTCGAACGTCAAGCGGCCGGCGCGTGGGTGGTCGAAGCGACGGATGCGGGTCTCGAAGCCGGCGACGTCGTGCTCCGGCCACCATGCCCTGAAGTCGGCGCTGATCTCCGACAGCGCGCCCACGAGGGCGCCCATCGTCTCGTCGTGGCGGACGGCCGTCGTCGCCGCCCGGAACTCGGCGAGCGCCTGGCGGGCGTGGAGGTCCCAGTCGACGATCAAGCGGCGCACCTCGTCGTGGGCGAACAGCACCCAGATCAGGTTGCGCTCGAGGCCCTCGAGCTGCTCGATCGGTGGGTACAGGCGGGCTTGGGCGGCGTTCCAGGCGGCGAACTCCCAGTGCGGGCCGAGGACGTAGGCCGGCGCCGGCTCGAACGACTCGATCAGCCGACGCAGCGCCGAGGGCACCTCGTCGGGGCCGGTGATCGACGGTGGCGCCTCGCCGATCGGCCGCGCGAGCGAGAGGAGGTGCTGCTGGCCGGCCTCGTCGAGGCGCAGCGCCCGCCCGATCGATCGCAGCACGTCGGTGGATGCGTTGATCCGCCGGCCCTGCTCGAGCCACGTGTACCACGTGACCGACACGCCGGCGAGCAGGGCGACCTCCTCCCGTCGCAAGCCGGGGGTCCGCCGGCCGCGGCCGCGTGGCAGCCGGACCTGCTCGGGGGTCAGCGCTTCACGACGGGCCCGCAGGAACGCGGCCAGCTCGGAGCGCTGTTGCTGGTCGGGCACCTTCGACAGTCGAGCACACCGGCCCGGCCCCGACCGACGGGGGTATCACATCGCCGGACCCGGGCTCTGTTGAGCGTGGGGTACGTCGTCGCCGCGTCCATCGCCTTCGCCGTCGGCGGGGCGCTGATGAAGCTCGCCGCCGGCGCCGCCACGGTGGTGCCGACCCTCGGGGTGGTCGTGCTCTTCGTGGCGGGCGGTCTGCTGCTCGGCGAGGCGGTGCGCGTGCAGGGCCTGTCCGTCGCCTACATCGCCGGGCTCGGCATCGAGGCGGTCATGTCGGTCGGCATCGGTCGCTACGTCTTCAACGAGCGGCTGAGCGCGCCGCAGGCGATCGGGCTGCTGCTGATCGCCGCCGGCATCGCCAGCGTCCGCTTCGGCTAGTCCCGACCGGAACCGCCCCATCTGACGTCGTTGTCAGGAAGTCCTTGCCTGGCCCCGACCACCGCAAGTACCTTCCGTTGGAAGGGGAAGATCGCCGATGTCAGCGGCGTCGCTGGGGGCTCGCCGCTCAGTCGGCTGACACGCACAAGGGGGATCTCTCATGGACCACGTGGACGCGGAGCAACGCGACCCGAGCCGGATCTCGCGCCGGCGCATGCTGCTGGGGACCGCAGGCGCCGTCGGCGCCGTGGCGTTCTTGAACGTGTGCGGTGACGACGACGACGGTGGCAGTGGTGCTGCTGCGACGACCGCCGCCGGCGCGGCGACCTCAGCGGCGATGACGACGGCCGCCGGCGCCGACACGACGACGGCGGCATCGAGCGGCGGCGGTGGCGGTGGCGGCGACCTCGCCACGCAGCTCGGCATCGATGCGGCCAGCGCCGGCAAGGGCAAGACGATCGACCTCGGCGCGGTGCTGGCGCTCACCGGCACCGGGTCGTACTACGGCAAGACGATGACGCGCTGGCCTCGACCTCGGCGCCAAGCACATCGCCGAGCTCGGCGGCCCGACGTTCAGCTACGTCTACCTCGACCACAAGTCGGGCGATCCGGCGGCCGGAGTCCAAGCGATGGCCGAGCTGATCGCCAAGGGCGTGCAGGCGAAGTTCGCGTCCTACGGCGACGACATCGGGGCGATGCTCAACCAGACCACCGAGAACAAGGTGTTCACGCTCGACGGCGGCGGCGGGACGGGCATCTTCGCCCAGGGCAAGCCGTACTTCTGGGGCACCCGAGCGATCACCCCGAACGACACCCTCCCCGGCGTCTTCCACTGGTTCAAGGAGAAGTACCCGGACAAGAAGACGGTCGGCGTGATGGGGTGGGACGCCGGCGCCGAGATCAACGAGATCACCAAGAAGGACATCCTGCAGAAGATCTCCGACGCCGGGCTCGAGTTCAACGGCCTGTACGAGCTGGTGCCGATCGGCGGCCAGGACTTCTCGCAGGTGCTCCCGAAGATCAAGGCCAACGAGCCCGACCTCCTGCTGACCGGCCACTACGGCCAGGACCCCGGATCGTTCTCCAACCAGGCCGCGACGGCCGGGCTGAAGGCGCTGCGGATGGGGTTCGAGTTCACCCCGGACGGCCTCAACGCGTCGAAGGGCACGTACGACTCGGAGGGCTACATCTTCTCCTACGACTACTTCGATCCGAAGAGCCAGAAGAGCTTGCTCGCCAAGAAGTTCGTCGAGGACTTCAACGAGGTGAACGGGGAGGACCCCGACTTCTACGCCGCCAACTTCTACGAGAACGCCTTCGTGATGTGGGAGGTCATGCGGCGCATCTGGAAGGACGACCCCGAGGCCGAGATCACCGGGGAGGCGCTGGACAAGGCGTTGCAGACCGACCTCACGGTGATCAGCGTGTACGGCGGCGACGAGGAGACGCCCGGCTCCTATTCGCTCGACCCGAAGACGCATTCGGTGATCAAGCGGGAGATGGGCGTGTTCGAGTACAAGGCCGGCAAGATCACCCCGATGGCGTTCTTCAACATCGGCGGCGCCGACTACCGCGCCGTGTAGCCGTCGCCGGACTCAGGCCGGGCATCCTCCGCCGCGCGGAGTCGACGGCGGAGGTCCTGTTCCTCGTTCCACCGCTGCGTCTCGTCGCGCACGACGGCGGCGATGCCCGTGACCGCGCCGTCGGCATCCGTGAGGAGCGTCACGGTGAAGGCGATGGAGTGGCGCTCGCCGTCGGCGTTGAGCGAGGGCACCCGCAGCAGGTCGCTGCCGTACTTGGTGTCGCCAGTCGCCATCACGTGGCGATAGCCCTCCCAGTGCCGCTCGCGCTCGGCGCTCCGGGATGATGAGGTCCAGCGAGGCGCCGACGGCCTCGGCGGCGCTCCACCCGAACGTGCGCTCGGCGGCGGCGTTCCAGAAGCAGATCGTGCCGGCGGCATCGGCGACGACCACGGGCGACGATCGGCGATGCGTGGCGATCAGGTGCGTGTGCGATGACGCAGCAAGTCGGCGCGATCGAGGCCGTCGTGCGAGCATCGGCGCATGACCGGTCCCAGGCGGCGAGCGCCAGTGCTCGGGCCGCCAGCTCTGGGCTCGCTGCAGGTGGCGTGGCGCGGTCCGCCGCCTCGACGTCCGCGTCAGCTGTGCCGTCGAGCCGGCGCCTAGCCACGGGCTGCGGCGCAGCTGTCACGCTCCTCGTCGATTCCCAGGTCTGATCGCGACCATGCCGAGCGTGCGGCCGCCCGCTCCCGCTCTGTGTCACGGGCCCACGTCGCCCAGCGTGGATCTGGGTCCAGATCACCACACGCGCCCAGCTGGGGCGATCAATGGCCGATCGTGCGGCCCAATCGGGCGGTCTCCGTGACAACAGTCGACACGGAGCCCACCCAGATGCCCGAATGACACGCTGCCCGCCCAGATCGCTCCGTCAGACAACCGGACCCAGTCCGACGTCCTACTGACGGACGCTCTGACACAAACATCGGACCGCTTCGCCGCACTCAGCCGGCACTACCGTGGCCCGATGCCGGTCGATCTGCCGACGCTGCTGGACGACCTCCAGGCCCTCGTCGACGTCGAGTCGCCGTCGCACGAGGCGGCCTCGATCGACGCATCGGCGGCCGCCGTCGCCGAGCTGGTCGAACGGCGCATCGGGACGCCTGCCGAGCTCGTCGCCAGCGCCGCCGGGCCCCACGTCCACTGGCGCGGGCCGGGCCCGCCGCGTGTGCTGCTGGTCGGCCACCACGACACCGTGTTCCCCCTCGGCGCGCTGGCCGCCCGGCCGTTCACCGTCGTCGACGGACGCGCGACCGGACCGGGTGTCTTCGACATGAAGGGCGGCATCGTCCTCGCCGTCCACGCCATCGCCGCCCTCGACGACCGGTCCGGCATCGAGCTGCTGGTGACTGCGACGAGGAGGTCGGCTCCGGCGCCTCGCGGGCGCTGATCGAGGAGCGGGCGACGGCGTGCGGGGCGGTGCTCGTGCTGGAGCCGGCCGCCGACGGTGGCGCGATCAAGGTCGGGCGCAAGGGCACCGGTGGGTTCGAGGTGATCGTCCGCGGCCGCGCCGCCCACGCCGGTCTGGAGCCCGAGAAGGGGATCAACGCGCTCGTCGAGGCGGCTCACCAGGTGTTGGCGATCAGCCAGCTCGGGCGCCCCGAGTGCGGCACGACGGTGACGCCGACGGTCGCCCATGCCGGCACCGCCGACAACGTCGTGCCCGCCGAGGCTCGCGTCCGCGTCGACGTCCGCGTCACCGAGCTGGCCGAGGCGGACCGGGTCACGGCGGCGATGGCGGCGCTGGAGGCCGTCGATCCGGCGGCGACGCTCGAGGTCATCGGCGGCCTCAACCGTCCGCCGATGCCGGAGTCGGCGACGGCCGAGCTGTTCGCCCTCGCCGGCAACGTGGCCACGGGGATCGGCGTGCCCGCCCTCGCCGGCGTGGCGGTCGGCGGCGGCAGCGACGGGAACTTCACGGCCGCCCTCGGCATCCCGACGCTCGACGGCCTCGGGGTCAACGGCGGCGGGGCCCACGCCGAACACGAGTGGGCCGACACCACCACGATGGTCGAGCGGACCCGCCTCCTGAGCGCCCTCATCGGTGCCATCCGCGCCGCCGACTGATGGCACCCCGGCGGGATGCGGCCCGCAATCGCGAGCTGCTCCTGCAGGCCGCGCGCGACGTGTTCGCGACGCGGGGCCTCGGTGCCACGCTCGACGACGTCGCCGCGGCAGCCGGTGTCGGCACCGGCACCGCGTACCGCCACTTCCGCAACAAGCACGAGCTCGCCGCCGAGGTGCTGCGCGACGCGACCCAACAGATCGTCACTGACGCCGACGACGCGCTGGCGATCGACGACCCGTGGCAGGCGCTCGTGGCGTTCTTCGAGACGACGGCCGCCCGGCAAGCTGCTGACCGCGGCCTCTACCAAGCGCTCGCCGGCCAGGGCAGCGCGGACGACAAGCTGCGGATCTGGCCGCAGATCGTTGCCGCGGTCAGCGAACTGTTCGCGCGGGCTCGCGACGCGGGGGTCATCCGCGCCGACGCCGAGGCCGAGGATTCGGTCGTGATCTTCGCCATGCTCGGGCCGGTGTGGGATCTCGGGCCCGACGTGTGGCGCCGCTACCTCGCCGTGCTGCTCGACGGGATGCGGGCCACCGATCGCCCACGGCTGCCGGCGCCGGCTCCGGCGTTCGGGTCGCTCGACGACGTCATCGCGGCGAGCAAGCGCCACGGCGGCGCCGTCCCTCGCCGCTGACGATCACTCCTCGGGCAACGGGGCGTCGGCGACACCCGCCCGCTCGTCGCGTGCCGCCCACTCGAGCAGCTCGTCGATGGCGAAGACGGCATCGTCGATGCCGGCGTGGAGGTCGCCGAGCGCGGCGAAGCGGGCCGGCACCGTCGCCATCGTGCAGTCGCCGGGTTCGACGGTGTCGATCTCGTCCCACGTGATCGGCGTCGACACGGCGGCGTCGGGTCGGCCACGGACCGAGTACGCCGCCGCCATCGTGTGGTCGCGGGCGTTCTGGTTGTAGTCGACGAACACCGTCGTCGGGTCACGGTCCTTGCGCCACCACGTCGTGGTCGCCGCGCCGCCGGCACGCCGCTCGACCTCGCGGGCGAACGCCAGCGCCGCCGACCGCACCTCGCGGAACCCGTGGGTCGGGGGGATCCGCACGTACACGTGCAGGCCCTTGCCGCCCGACGTCTTCGGCCAGCCGACGGCACCGAGCTCGTCGAGCACCTCGTGCACGACGTGGGCCACCACGCGCACCCTCGCCGGCGGGCAGTCCGGCATCGGGTCGAGGTCGATCCGCCACTCGTCGGGCGATTCGGTGTCGGCCCGGCGGGAGTTCCACGGGTGGAACTCGACCGTCGACATCTGGACGGCCCAGATGACGTCGGCCAGCTCGACGACGCACAGCTCGTCGGCGTGCTGGCCGTAGCGCGGGAAGTGCACGCGCACCGTCTCGAGCCACGGCGGGGCACCGGCGGGCACCCGCTTCTGATGCACCTTCTCGCCGCTCAGGCCGGTGGGGAAGCGATGCATCATGCACGGCCGCTCGCGCAGCGCGTTGACGATGCCCGGGCCGACCGCGAGGTAGTACTCGACGAGGTCGAGCTTGGTGGCCCCGGTCGCCGGGAAGTACTCGCGATCGGGGTTCGAGATGCGCACGGCGCGCCCGCCGACGTCGAGCTCGATCGCCTTGGCCACCGCGACGACCGTACCGGGGTCGGCGCTCAGCGCTCGTCGTACTCTCGGCGGATCCGTGGGGCGTCGGGGAGCTGGGTGTCGAGCGACTCGCGGTAGTGGACGCAGCCGCGCAGGAACACCGGCCACTCGGGCACCTCGGGGACCGGGCCGGCGGCGTCCGGGAGCAGCGCCCACATGTCCGGGTGGTGCCAGCACAGATCGTGGCCGCTGCTGTCGCGGTGGACGCGGATCGCCTGGCGCAGCTTGACCACCTCGTCGATCAGCTCGTCGCGCGACATCGTCTGCAGGTCGTCGTCCATGGCCACCCGTCTACCGCATCGGCCGCCCCGGCGGGTGTGCGAGCCTCGAGTGATGCCGACGACCGAGCCACTGGTGATGCCCGATGGATACGGCGAGCACGTGGCCACGATGTCGTGGTCCGACATCCGAGCGCAGCTGGTCGCCGCCCACCAGTACTGGGTGGCGACCAACCGCCCCGACGGCTGCCCGCACGTCGTGCCCGTCGACGGGCTGTGGGTCGACGACGTGCTGTACTACGGCGGCCTGCCGACCACCATCCACGTCCGAACGGCGCTCGCCGACCCGCACGTGACCATCCACCTCCCCGATCCCTGGAAGGTGGTCGTCGTGGAGGGCACGGTGCGCGTCGTGAAGCCGGGGCCGGAGCTCGGTCAGCGGCTCGCTGATCTCGCCAACGTGAAGTACGCCCACTACGGCATCACGTTCGACGTCGACTCCTACAGCGAGCCGTTCGAGTTCCGTCCCCGGCGGGCACGCGCGTGGTCGGCGTTCCCCACCGATGCGACCCGGTTCGGCTTCGACGACGGCGCGTAGGGGTCAGTGACAGGACCCGTTGGTCTCGACCGAGCACTCGGCGCCTGGTGACGCGCGCGGCAGGTCGAGCGCCGGGTTGCGGTCGAAGAAGTTCACCGGCCGGAGGCTGAACCCGACGTGCTCGACCGGCATGACCGGCCAGTCCTCCGGACGCGGGATGTGCGTCGAGCCGAACGTGTGCCACACGACGATGTCCTGTTCGACGAGGTCGCGATCGGCGGCCTGGAAGGCAGGCAGCCCGGCCCCGCCGGCGTGCTGGTTCGGGTACTCGCCACCGGCGTAGCGCTCGGTCGGGTCGTAGCGCGTGACCCACAGGTGGCGGGTGGCGAACACGGCCCGCTTGGCGACGCTCGTGCCCGGGCGGGCGAGCAGCACCGGGTTGCTCGCCGGCACGAGCGCGTAGCTGACCGGTTCGTCGACGTGGTTGCGACGCTCCCGGTTGACGATGCGCCACGTCCGCGAGCTGGCGGCGTCGGCAAGCCGAGCGGCGTCGCCCTCTCGTTCGAGCACCGTCGTGCGGGTCGTGAAGGCGTTGCCGTAGGGGTTGGCGGTGTCGTCCTCGACGGCGACGACGTCGACCTCCTCCACGGTGTTGCGCGTGCCATCGACGGTCATGTCGAGGCGGACGTTGAACAGGTGCTGGTGGTACGGGGCGGTCAGCTCCGGCGTCACCCGGGCGGCGTGGTCGCCGGCCACGTGGCTGGCCACCGCGAACACCATGCCGGTCAGCTTGATGTCGAACTCGATCGTGCCGTCCTGGTACAGGTACCAGAAGAAGCCGTAGTCGTAGTTGCCGATCGCTGCCCACGACGACAGCACGAGGCGGCGCGAGCGGCGCACCTCACTGGTCCCGCTGAAGAAGTCCTGGTGCTTCCACAGCACGCCGGCGTCCTCCTCGTGCAGGCACACGACCTTGGGCAGCTCGACCGGCTGGCCCTGGTCGTCGGCGTACACGGCGTCGAAGTAGTGGATCTCGCCGAGGCAGTCGCAGCCGAGCGTCAACGTGCTCGCCAGGCGGCCGAGGCCGTACTCGCCCTCGTCGAAGTAGCTGACCCAGAAGCGCATCGGGTGCGGGTCGGCGTAGGGCACGACCATCTCCGAGACCGACGCTCGATGCAGGACAGGGCGGACCCGATCGCCGTCGGCGTAGCCGAGCTGGTGCAGCACGAGGCCTTCGCGTGCGTCGAAGCCGACACGGAACGACCACCCCTCCCATTCGACGGCGGCGCCGTCGACCCGGAAGCTGGGCCCGTCCGGCTGGGTGATCGCCAGTGGCCGCAGGCTTGTGCGCACCGGGCCCCAGGCGCCCTCCTCGAAGTTGGGGTGGCGGGGCGGGATCGGGTCGCCGCCGTGGTCGGCGAAGTGCAGCACGCGCCGCTCGACGAGATCGACGTACGCGATGACCCCCTCGATCGGGCGCAGCCACGGGATGTCGGTCGGCTCCTCCTGGTAGAGGGTGATGGCGCGCATCACGCGATGCCCGACCTCGTCCGGGAACTCGAACTGCCCGGCCGACAACGGGAGCACCTTGCACATCGTCAGATCGGTCACCCCGCGAGCGCGCATCGCCGCCTGCCACCGGACGTCGGCCTTCACGACCTCGTCCAGCGTCACCAGCTCACCGACGACCAGACCGGGCTGTCCGTACGGATGGCTCGTCGTCGGCACGAGCGTGGTGCGCAGCACCTGCTCGGCGGTGAGCGACACCACGACCTCGGTGACCGCACCGCTCTCGGTGTCGAGCAGCACCGAGAAGACCTGGCGGTCGATCGGCGTGCCCGGCGCCCATGCCAGGACCTCACCCTTCGGCGGCTCCAGCAACTGGACGATCGCGAACCGCGTCGACGGACCGAGCAGGCCGGCGGCCTCGATCACCCGGCGCGAGCGGCGCAACTCGTCCGCGGTCAGGCGGTCCAGGGGATGCGGCGATGGCGGTGATGCCTCGCCGACGGCGATGTCGTCGGTCACCTCAGTGGTCATGCGCGACCTCCTCGACGCTCAGGCGGACGAGCCGTCACGGTAACCCAACCTCCGCGGCTGCTCGGGGCCCGCGCCCTGCCTAGGGTTCGCCGATGGCCAGCATCGAGACCGGGAACCTCACCGCCAACGGCGTCGAGGTCGCCTACCTCTCCTGCGGCGACGGCCCGCTGGCCCTGTGCCTCCACGGGTTCCCCGATTCGGCCCACACGTGGCGCGACCTGCTCCCGGAGTTGGCCGCAGCTGGCTTCCATGCCGTCGCCCCGTTCCTGCGCGGCTACGCCCCGACGGCCATCCCGGTCGACGGGCGCTACCAGATCGGCGTGCTCGCGCAGGACGCTCTGGCCGTGCACGAGGTCCTGGCCGGCGGCGACGACGCCGTGCTCATCGGCCACGACTACGGCGCGGGAGCCGCCTACGGAGCCGTCAACGCGGCCCCCGAGCGGTGGCGTCGGCTCGTGACGCTGGCCTTGCCGCCCGGCGATGCGCTCGTGCAGTCGATCCTCACCAACCTCGATCAGGTCAAGCGCAGCTGGTACATGTTCTTCTTCCAGCATCCGCTCGCCGATGCCGTTGTCGCCGGCAACGACCTGGCGTTCATCGATCGCCTGTGGGCCGATTGGTCGCCGGGGTTCGACGCCGCCGAGGACCTCGCGCTGCTCAAGCCGTCGCTGCGCGATCCCGCCAACCTGGCCGCCGCGCTCGGGTACTACCGGGCGGCCCTGAGCGGCGTCGGCGTCGATCCGGCGCTCGACGACCTGCAGGCTGCCTCGCAGCAGATGCCGGTCGTGCCCACCCTGTACCTGCACGGCACGAGCGACGGTTGCATCGGGCCCGAGGTCGTCGCCCTCGCCGCCGCCGCGGCCCCGGAGAACGTGCGCCTCGAGCACATCGACGGCGTCGGTCACTTCCTGCATCGCGAGGATCCCGCCACCGTCAATCGTCGCATCGTCGAGTTCGTCTCGACCTGACGGTTTCGTGCGTGCGGGATCGCGTTGGATCCGGGCGGTGCGGCGGCGCCAGGGTGGTGGGCACGACACGATGAGAGGAGGCGCGATGGCAGGCAACGACGTGCTGCTGATCGGCTTCGACCCCCACAGCGTGCCCGGAGTGGATGCTGCGCTGGTGGAGACCGCGATGGCCATGGGCGACGTACGACTGAAGCAGCATGGCTTCGACGCCGACTACTGCCTGGTGGCACCGGACGCCGACGACGACGAGTTCGTCAAGGCGCTGCGGGAGAAGGACTACGACTGCGTGGTGGTGGGCGGCGGGATCCGCAAGCCCGAGCCGTTCCTGGAGCTGTTCGAGCGAGTGGTGAACCTGATCCGGGTCCACGCGCCGGCTGCCGCGATCGCGTTCAACACGAACGGGGAGAACAGCGTCGACGCCGTGTTGCGGTGGTTGCCCGACGCGGCGTCGGCGACCTGAGCGTGAGTCCTGACGAGCCGCTGGCCGTCGACCGTGCGGCACGGCCCGCTGGCTTCGATGTTGACGATCTACGAGACGCCCGCCGGTCGGCGCTGCATCGTGACGTTCGCCAACCGCGGTGCCGACGCGCTCAGCCCGGTCCGCAACGATCGCGGTGAGCTCTGGGTCGGCTATCTGTTGGACGGCGACGCCCAGCCGGAGCACTTCGAGGACTGGGAGCGCGGCTGGGTGGCCGCCGAACTGCTGCGTCCGGTGGGCGACGTCGGCGCGGCCTGATCGGCTGACGCGCTGGTCACGCCGTGGCGTCGTAGGCGTCGTGGTAGTTCCACCACTCGTACGACGGCGTCTGCGGGTAGCCCTCGGGTGAGTCCTCCCACGCTTCCTGACGCCCGAGGGCGGTGATGTCGAGGTAGCTCCAGGTGCTGCCGAGCTGCTCGTCGCCGCGGTCCTGGACGAGGTAGGTCCGGAAGATCTGATCGCCCTCTCTGATGAACACGTTCGTGCCGTGCCACTGGTCGACCCCGAAGTCGGCGTCGAACTCGTCGGTGAGGCTGAACCACGGGATGTGCTGCCACCCCATGCGCTCCTGCAGACCCTGGATCTCGGCGAGCGGGGCGCGCGAGACGAACACGAGCGTGGTGTCCCGTGCGTTCAGGTGGGCCGGATGGGCGATCTGGTCGGCGACGAGCGAGCAGCCGGCGCACGCACGCTCGGGGTAGGACCCGCCGCTTGCTGGATAGGTCGTCACGTCCGGCGCGTAGAAGGCGCGGTAGACGATCAGCTGGCGGCGGCCGCCGAACAGCTCGGCGAGGCTGACCACGCCGTCCGGCCCCTCGAACCGGTAGTCCTTCTCGACCGCCGTCCACGGCATCCGCCGGCGCTTGGCGGCCATCGCGTCACGGGCCCTGGTGAGCTGCTTCTCCTCGACCAGGAGCTCCTGGCGGGCGGCTTCCCATTCCTCCGACGAGACGATCGGCGGCTGCTTCATCGACATCCATCCTCCTCAGATGGGATGCAGACCGATCCCAGCCGCCGAACTCGATCTGCGGACCGCCGCGACCCGCTACTGCGCGTAGCACCGCGCCGGCCAGGTACTTCATGCCCGAGTCGACCTGGATCGTGACGACCCGCCCGGTCGGTCCGAGCCGGCGGGCGACGGCCAGCGCGGCGATCAGGTTGGCGCCCGTGGACGGCCCGGAGAAGATGCCCTCGGTGCGGGCGGCGCGGCGGGCCATCGCGAACGCGTCGGCGGTCGCCACGGCGATCACGTCGTCGACGTCAGCCGCCGGGTCGAGCAGGTCGGGAACGAAGCCGGAGCCGCCGCCCTCGATGCGGTGGATCCCGGCCGCCCCGCCAGACAGCACCGGCGACTCCGCCGGCTCCACGGCCACCCGGGCGATGTCGGGGTACGCGTCGCGCAGGGCCCGGCTCACGCCGAGGAAGCAGCCGGCGGTGCCGACGTAGGAGCAGAAGGCGTCGATCGGTCCGGGGACCTGGGCCACGAGCTCCTGCCCGAGGCCGAGGTAGCCCTCGACCATGTCGGTGTTGCGGAACTGATCCGTCTGGTGGGCCCCGAGCTCGGCGGCCAGCTCGCTCGCCCTGGTGCGCATCCGCGGGATCAGCTCCGGCGTGATGCCCTCCGGGCTGGGCACGATCTCGACGATCGCGCCGAACGCCTCCATCGTCCGCCGCTTCTCCTCGGCGAAGGCGTCCGACGTGACGATGTACAGCGGATGCCCGGTGACGGCGCAGACGAACGCCAGCGAGCTCCCGGTGCTGCCGCCGGTGTACTCGACGACGGGCTGGCCGGGCGCCAGCCGACCGGTGCGCTCGGCGCCGGCGATCATCGCCTTGGCCATGCGGTCCTTGTACGAGCCGGTCGGGTTGCCGGCCTCCAGCTTGACCCAGACCTCGCCCGCTCCGTCCTCGGCGAGGGCGCGGAGGCGGACGACGGGGGTGTTCCCGATGGTGTCCAGCACGCTCGGTGCGGCGGCCATGTTCAACCTCCTGCGGTGCCGACGGCAGCGAGCTGACGACGCCGACAACGGGCGGCGTCGAGCGGATGGCCGGCCTGCTCGAACCGGGCGATGGCTGAGGTGAGCTCGCGGTCGGCGGCGACGACGTCGCCTTCGGCGGCGAGCACCACCGCACGCGCTTCGGCGGTGGCCGCCTCCCACGCCGTGCCCTCCCACATCATCGCCGAGCCCTCGGCTTGGCGCAGGTGGTGGTGGGCGTGCTCGAAGTCGCCGACCGCCGCGCACGCCATCGCCGCCGGCACCGACAGCATGATCGAGCAGAAGATGCAGTTGTCCTCGGTGCCGAACGTCGACTCGGCGCGATCGACGATCGCCCGCGCGGTCGACGGCGTCGGTGGCGGCGAGGATCATCGTCCCGTAGATCCGCTGCAGCAGGTGGCGGGCGAGCATCGACCAGCGGGCGAGCGGCAGGGCGCGGTCGAGCATCCGCCTGGCCGCGTCGGCATCACCCCGGGCGAGGTGGACCTCGGCCAGCCGCTGCAGGCAGTGGGCCTCGCCACCGCCGGCGCCGAGGTCGTGGTGCAGCTCGACGGCTTCCTGCAGCTCGCCGGCCGCGAGGTCGAGGTCGCCCGACAGCACGGCCGCTTCGCCGATCAGCGCGGTGGCGAAGGCCACGGCCCGCAGCGCGCCGCTGCGCAGCGCGGTGTCGCGCAGGCCGCGGGCCGTGGCGATCACGTCGGCGTACGGCGTCGGCCCGTACAGCAGGTACTCGGCCGGGCAGAGGTAGCCGTCGAACAGCGCGTTGGCGACGGCCGGGACGTCGCGCGTGTCCGACGCAGCTCGCCGCGCATCCGGTCGAACCACTCGCCGCGCTGGTGGGCGATGAGGCCCTCCAGCGACACGAGGTCGAGCACCTGCCACGTCTGGTCGCCGCCCGAGCACGCGGCGCCGAGCCTCGTCGGCGACGGCGACCGCACTGTCGAAGTCGGCGCTGAAGAAGGCGGTGTAGCCCTGGGCGAGGAGGATCTCGCTGTCGTCGGCGCCGCCGTCGAGCGCCATCCCGTCGAGGGCGGCGTGGGCGGTCTCGATGTCGCCGGACATGACCGCGCCACGCGCCAGCCGGGCGCGCAGCCGGCGGCGGTCGTCCGGCGCGGCGAGCTCCAGCGCCTCGCGGAACGCGCTGACCGCGGCCGGGTCGCCGAGCGCCATGAACACGTCGGCGCGCAGGGCGGCCAGCCGGGAGCGGTCCGCGCCCGAGGCGCTCGGCCGGGCGGTGTCGATCAACGCCGAGCGCGTCGCGGTACGCGCCGAGCGACGCTTCCGTCTCGGCCGCCGCGAGGAGGTGGGGGACGGCCCGGCGCACGTCGTCGGCGAGGACGAGGTGGTGGGCGATGCGCGCCGGCGAGGCGCCGACCGATGACAGGCGCTCGGCGGCGTCACGGTGGATCCGACGGAGCCGGTGCGGCGGCACATCGCGGAGCAACGCCTCGCGCACCAGGCGATGGCGGAAGCGGTAGCCGATCGTCGCCGGTTCGAGCACGCCGAGGGCGATGGCCTGATCGAGGTGCTCGAACGCCTCGGCGTCGGGCAGCCCGGTCAGGGCGACGAACTCGTCGCTGTCGAACGCCGAGCCGATCGACGCCACGCGCTGCAGGAGCTCGCGGGTGCCGGCCGGGATCCCGGCGACGGCGACGGCGTCGATCGATGCCATCCACGTCGGCCCGCTCGCCGCGTGGCGGGCCAGCTGCAGCAGCAGGTACGGGTTGCCGGCGGCCAGCCCGACGATGTCGTCGAGGCGGTCGTCGGCACTCGGGGCGAGGTTGGCGGCGGCCAGCGCGCGCGCCGGCGTCGTCGGCGAGCGGCCCGATGGGGAGATCGAGCACCGGCCCGCGCCCGAGCGGCGAGCGACCGATCTCGTCACGCCGACGCCGGGCGGCGGGTCAGCAGCAGGAGCACCCGCGAGTCGGTGAGGGCGCGGGCCAGGTGGTGCAGCAGCCGGATGGTGGCGTCGTCGGCGTCGTGGACGTCGTCGATCGCCAGCACCGCGCCAGTGCGTCGCGCCGGCCAGGCGGAGCAGCTCGGCGACGGCGACGAACAGTCGCTGGTGCGTGCTGTCGCCGTCCCACGGCGCGTCGACCCCGTCGAGCACGCGATCGATCTCGGCGCGGTAGACGTCGGCAAGCCCGTCGAGCAGCGTCGGGTGGCGACGGCAGAGGTCGGTGACGGCGTCGAGCACCGGGGCGTAGGCCCACGCGCCGTCCGACGCCCCGACGGTGCCGGACCCCGAGCCGCCATCCACGCGCCGCCGCCCGGTCGACCGCCGCCCGCAGCAGGGCCGACTTGCCGCTGCCCGCCGGGCCGGTGAGCACCACGACCTGGGCGTGGCCGGTGGCGACGCTGTCCATCGCCAGGTCGATGGCGGCCAGCTCCGAGCCGCGCCCGACGAGCGCCGGCGAGCGGCGCGGCGCGACCGTCTCGGTGGCGAGGACGCGGTCGCGGATGGCATCGGCCTCGCGGCCCGGACGCACGCCGAGCTCGGCGCGCAGCGTGCGGTCGAGGCGGTCGTACTGGCGCAGGGCCTGGTAGCGGTCGCCGGCATCGGCGAAGCGGGCCATCAGGGCGACGTGCGCCTCCTCGTCGCCGGGCTCGAGCAGCAGCACGTCGTCCCACCGGCCGAGCAGGCGCAGCAGCTCGAGGCGCAAGCGTCGGAGGTGCTCGCGGGGCGTCGTCAGCCACTCCTCGTACGGGTCGGCAGGGAGCAGGTCGCCGTCGTGGCGGGACAGGACCTCGGCCGCCAGCCGCGATGTCGCGATCGGCGAGCGCGGTGGTCGGCGCCACGCTCGAAGTCCTCGACGTCGACCGTCGGGGTCGGCGTCCGGGAACAGGCGCGACGACGTCGCCGCGCAGCACGACCGCGCTCGGCTCCCCGGTCTGCTTGCGCGCGAAGTGGGCGGCCTTGTGCAGCTTGGGGACGGCGAGGTCGAGGGGGTCGTCGGGCCACAGCAGGTCCAGGACCTGTTCCCGGTGCAGGCGGTGGTGCGGCTGGAGCGCCAGCAGCTCGACCAGGTGGGCGGGGTGCTTGCGCGTCCACGGGGGCACGACGACGTCGTCGACGACCACCTGGAACCGACCGAGGAGCTGGATCCGGACGGACCGTCCCCCGCGTTCGGTCGGCCCGTCACCCACGTCCACGTCCGCCATCGTCGCACGTGACGTGGGCGGCGCCGAGCCGGTTCACGGTCGTGACGAGGGGCGACGCCGTCCCCAGCGGCGGGTCGGATGCTCGTGACAGGTGATCGGGTGCATGGGGCGAGCGTGGAGGGTCGTCCTTCTTCGCGCCTTCTCCGTCGTCCCCGGCCGACCGTCCGTGGCGCGGTGGGGGGAAGGGTGGGGGAAGGGCGTCTCCGTACGTTCGGCGACGTGCCCATCCCCGCCCGTTCTCACCACGACGTCGTGGTCGTCGGTGGCCGCCTCGCCGGCGCGGCCACCGCGATGCTGCTGGCTCGGGCGGGCCTCGATGTGCTCGTCGTCGACCGCGGGCGGTCGCCGCGCGACGTGCCGTCGACCCACGCCTTGATGCGCAGCGCGGTCGTCCAGCTCCAGCGTTGGGGTCTGCTCGACGACGTCATCGCGGCCGGGACGCCACCGGTGCGGCGGACCACGTCCACGGCGGGCGGCGACGTCACGACGATCTCGATCCGGCCGTCGTACGGCGTGGACGCGCCTGTACGCGCCACGGCGCGCGGTGCTCGATGCGATCCTGGTCGACGCGGCGGTCCGGGCCGGCGCCGAGCTGCACCGCGGCACCACCGTCCACGCCGTGACCCGCGACGACGCCGGCCGGGTCGCTGGCGTCGTCGGCCGCGACGAGCACGGTCGCGACGTCGTGCACCTCGCCCGCTGGGTGGTCGGTGCCGACGGGGTGGGATCGACGATCGCCCGCGCCGTGGACGCGCCGGTCGAGGTGCGTGGTCGGGCCGCCACCGCCGTCGTGTACGGCGACTGGTCCGACGTGGCGGCAGCTGACTTCGAGTGGATCTACGGCCGCGCCGCGTGCGCCGGCGTGCTGCCGACCGCCGACGGGCAGGCGTGCGTGTTCGTCGCCGCGCCGCCCGCACGGGTCGTCGGAGGCGGCGTCGCCGCGCTGCGTGAGCTCGTCGCACTCGCCTCGCCCGACCTGTCGCGACGACTGGCCGCCGGATCGGGGCCCACCGACGTCCGCGGCGGCGGCGGTCGGCCCGGCTTCCTGCGCCGCCCGTGGGGTCCGGGGTGGGCGCTCGTCGGTGGCGCCGGCGCGTGGACCGACCCGGTCGGTGGCCACGGCCTGACCGAAGCGCTGCGCGACGCCGAGCTGCTGGCGGCGGCGCTGGTCGACGTGGCGTCGGGCCGCCGCACCGAGGCCGACGCCGGCGCCCACTTCGTCGCCACGCGTGATCGCCTCGCCCGCCCGGTCCTCGACGTCGTCGACACCATCGCCGGTCTCAGCTGGTCCGACGACGAGATCGTCCGCCTCCTCGTGCGCCTGCGCTCGGCGCTGAGCGACGAGGTCGAGGCGCTCGAAGGCTCTCGCCCCCACCATCCCCTTCATGAACGGAGCTCGACGATGAGCGAACCCACCACCTCCTCGCTGCCCGCCGACGGCGTCGGCACCCTCCTCGGCATCTGGGCCCATCCCGACGACGAGGCGTACCTCAGCGCCGGGTTGATGGCCGCCGCCGTGCAGGCCGGCCACCGCGTCGTGGTGGTCACGGCCACGGTCGGCGAGCTCGGCACGGCCGACCCGGAGCGCTGGCCACCGAGCCGGTTGGCCCCGCTGCGCCGGCGCGAGATGACGGCCAGCCTCGCCGCGCTCGGCGTCACCGAGCACACGTTCCTCGGGTTCCCCGACGGCGGCTGCGCGGCGATCCCCGACGACGTCGCCATCGCCGAGCTCGCCGCGGTCATCGCCGCCGTCGCCCCGGACACGATCGTCACGTTCGGCCCCGACGGGATGACCGGGCACCCCGACCACCGGGTCGTGTCGCGCTGGGCCACTGCGGCGTGGATCGCCACGCGGCCCACGGCGCGCCTCTGGTACGCCTCGCTGCTGCCGTCGTTCCACGAGCGATGGGGTGCGCTGAACGCCGAGGTCGGACTGTTCGCGCCCGACGAGCCGCCGCCGTGCACCGACGACGAGCACGCCGCCGCGGTGGTCGTGTGCGAGGGCCGGCTGCTCGACACCAAGATGGCTGCCCTCGACGCCCACGCCAGCCAGACCCGCGCCCTGCGGGCGATGGTTGGCGACGCCGCCTACCGCGACTGGTTCCGCATCGAGGCGTTCGCCGATGCGAGCGACGTGCTGGTCGGGGGGCGGGCATGAACGCCGGGCGCGACTGCTTCGCGGACGCGCACCGTCGTTGCCGAGGACATCGAGCGGTTCACGGCGATGACCGGCGATCGCAACCCGCTGCACTACGACGCCGAGCTGGCCGCGGCGACCCGCTTCGGCGGGATCGTCGTGCAGGGCGGCGTGACCACCGGGCTGCTCAACGCGGTGGTCGCCGAGGACCTCCCCGGCCCCGGCAGCGTGTTCCTGCACACCGACTGGAGCTACCGCGCCCCGGTGCGGCCCGGTGACACGATCACCGCCACGGTCGAGGTCCTCGAGCGGCGCACCGACAAGCCGATCACGAAGCTCCGCACGGTCATCGAGAACCAGGACGGCGTGGTGGTCGTCGACGGCACCGCCCTCGTCTGGTCCGAGCCGCTGCCCGGCTGACCGTCTTTGTCCGGATCCTGGTCGCACCTGCGACCAGGATCCGGACCAAAACGCTCTTCGCGTCAGGAGTCGGTGTCGGTGTCGCGGTTGGGATCGAGCTCGAGCATCCCGCCCTTGCCGAGGGTGCCCGCTGGCCCGGTACACGTCGAGCTTGCGGCGGGAGTCCTCGATGTCGAGGTTGCGCATCGTCAGCTGGCCGATGCGGTCGAGCGGGCCGAAGGCGGCGTCCTCGACGCGCTCCATGGAGAGCCGATCCGGCGCGTACGTCAGGTTCGGCCCGGTCGTGTCGAGGATCGAGTAGTCCTCGCCGCGGCGCAGGCGCAGCGTCACCTCGCCGGTGATCGCCGAGCCGACCCAGCGCAGCAGCGGCTCGCGCAGCATCAGGCTCTGCGGATCGAACCAGCGGCCCTCGTAGAGCATCCGGCCGAGGCGGCGGCCCATCGTGCGGTAGTTCTCGATCGTGCCCTCGTTGTGGATCGCCGTCACCAGGCGCTCGTAGGCGATGTGCAGCAGGCCGAGCGCCGGCGCCTCGTAGATGCCGCGGCTCTTGGCCTCGATGATGCGGTTCTCGATCTGGTCGCTCATGCCGAGGCCGTGGCGGCCGCCGATCGCGTTCGCCTCGATCACCAGCGCCACCTGGTCCGGGAACTCGTGGCCGTCGATGGCGACGGGCCAGCCGCTCCTCGAAGCGCACCGTGACGTCCTCGGGCTCGATCACCACGTCGGGGCGCCAGTGGGCGACGCCCATGATCGGGTCGACGATCTCCATCCCCGTGGACAGCTCCTCGAGCGACTTCGCCTCGTGGGTCGCGCCCCAGATGTTGGCGTCGGTGGAGTACGCCTTCTCCTTCGGGTCGCGGTAGGGCAGGTTGCGGGCGACGCAGGAACTCGCTCATCTCGGCGCGACCGCCGAGCTCGTCGACGAAGCGCTCGTCGAGCCACGGCTTGTAGATCCGCAGCGCCGGGTTGACGAGCAGCCCGTAGCGGTAGAAGCGCTCGATGTCGTTGCCCTTGTAGGTGCTGCCGTCGCCCCAGATGTCGACGCCGTCCTCGTGCATCGCCCGCACCAGCAGCGTGCCGGTGACGGCCCGGCCGAGGGGCGTCGTGTTGAAGTACGTGCGTGCCGGCGGTGGTGATGTGGAAGGCGCCGCACTGCAGGGCCATCAGGCCCTCGCGGACGAGCTCGGCGCGGCAGTCGATGATCCGGGCCGCCTCGGCGCCGTACTGCATGGCGCGGTCGGGCACGCCGCTCAGATCGGGCTCGTCGTACTGCCCGAGGTCGGCGGTGTACGCGTAGGGCACGGCGCCGCGGTCGCGCATCCACGCCACGGCGGCCGACGTGTCGAGACCGCCGGAGAAGGCGATGCCGACCCGTTCACCGACGGGCAGCGACGTCAGGACGTTGCTCACAGGCGGGCAAGCTAGCCAGGGCCGTCGGTGATCGGCTGCGGCACCTCGTCGGCGGAGCTCGCGTCCACCTCCGGCGAGGTCGACGATGGCGACGAGGTCGACGCGCTGGTGCCGGCCGCGGCGGCGTAGGTGGAGCCGAAGCCGGCCACGGCCACCGCCGCGCCGGCGGCGGCGATCAGCAGCTCGACGAGGCCGAGGCGCCGCACGTAGCCGAGGTCGACGAAGCCGAAGCACGCTCGTGATCGCGGCGGCCGCGCGAGGCCGAACCAGGGCAAGTAGCGCACGTTGTTGCAGCACCAGCACGATGACCACGAGCGGGGCCAGGAACGGCGGCAGCGTGATGAAGACCGGCTGCGGCTCACCGTCGGGTCCGAGCCACCACAGGGCGACGCCGAGCTGCCGGCTCGTGTTCCACACCCCGATGAACGCCACGATCACGAGCACCCAGGTCGCCGCCGTCGCCACCCGCCACCACGGGGTGAGCTGACCGGGACGGGGCGCACGGCGCACCGCTGGCGTGGCGTCCGGCGGCACCGGCGGAGGAGGTGGCGGCGGGGTGGCCGGCGTGGTCGTCTCCACTGCCGGCGACGGTACCGGGCGGCCGCGCCGAACGCCCGGCGCGGGCGCCGCCCGCCAACCATCGGCCCAGGTCAACCGCTACCCTCGGCGGCGTGACCGAGGCAGCGCGCGGCGACATCGCGCTGCAGGACGTGCTGTCGATCTTCTTCCCGATGTGGAACGAGGAGCTGTACATCGAGCGCGCCGTCGACGCCGCCCGCACGCGTGTGCGACGGCATGCTCGCCGACGGCGAGATCGCCGACTACGAGCTGCTGATCGTCGACGACGCATCGACCGATCGCACGCCGCGAGATCGCCGACAAGCTGGCCGCCGCCGACCGCCACGTGCGGGTCATCCACCACGAGCGCAACCGCAAGCTCGGCGGCTCGCTCAAGACGGGCTTCGTCGAACGCCCGCGGCAACCTCGTGCTCTACACCGACGCCGACCTCCCGTTCGACATGCAGGAGATCCGGCGCGCCGTGCGCCTGCTGCGCGAGTACGAGGTCGACATGGTCAGCGCCTACCGGTTCGACCGCACCGGCGAGGGCTACCTGCGGGCCGTCTACACGTTCTTCTACAACCTGATGATCCGGTGGATGTTCAGGGTCAAGGCACGGGACATCAACTTCGCCTTCAAGCTGTGCCGGAAGCGCATCTTCGACTCGGTGCACCTGGTCAGCGAAGGCTCGTTCATCGACGCCGAGCTGTTCATCCGCACGACGAACCTCGGCTACGAGATCCTGCAGATCGGCGTCGACTACTTCCCGCGCACCCGCGGCGAGTCGACGCTGGCCTCGCCGTCGATCATCAAGAAGATCCTCCGCGAGATGCTCAAGCTCCGCGGTGAGCTGAAGGCGCTGCGGCCGGTCGCCACCGACGCCTGAGGGTCCGCGAGGCCGCGACCCGTCGTCGGTAGGGTCGACCGACCCCGCCCGTGACGAGATCGATCCCCCGCCCCGACCGACCTGCGCCGCGGGTCCTTCCCGCCGTCGTCGCAGCGGCGCTGCTCGGCGTCGTCGTGGTCGCCGGGCTCGCCGGCCAGCTGACCGGCGGCGGCGGTGACGCGTCGGCGTCGACCACCGTCCCGGCGCCGATCGTCGTCACGACGACGACGGCCGCTGCGACGACCACCGTGGCGGTGACCGCGCCCGCCACCGTTCCCGCACCGACGACGCCCGCGAAGTCGCACGCTCAGCCACACGATCGGCAAGGGCATGTACGGCGACGGACGTGAAGCAGGTCCAGCAGCGGCTGAAGGACCTCGGCTTCGAGCCCGGCCCGGTCGACGGTCAGTTCGGCGACCTCACCCGGGCCGCGGTCTGGGCGTTCGAGAAGCTCGTCCTCGGCACCCCCTCCGATCAGCCGACCGGACAGGTCACGAACGACATGTGGCAACGGATGCAGGATCCGATCGCCATCGCCCCCCGCCGACCCGGCACCGGCAGCCACACCGAGGTGTACCTGCCCGAGCAGGTCGTCGCCTTCTTCGTCGACGACCGGCCGGTGCTGATCAGCCACATGTCGAGCGGCACCGGTGAGCAGTGGTGCGAGGAGGTCACGATCAGCGCGGGCGAGATCGGCAACGAGCACGGCACGGCGCCGCTGAAGAAGGGCGAGTGCGGGCTGTCCACCACGCCCGGTGGCGTGTTCCGCTACTACCGCCGCGTGGCCGGCGTCCGCGAGAGCGCCCTCGGCGGGATGTGGAACCCGGTGTACTTCAACTACGGCATCGCCATCCATGGCGCCCTGAACGTGCCGCTGCACCCTGCATCACATGGCTGCATCCGCATCCCGTTGACGATCTCGGAGACGTTCCAGCAGCTCGTCGGCGACCGCGACCGCGTGTACGTGTTCGACGGCAAGCGCGAGCCGGAGGCGTACGGCGCCCAGAAGCCGCGGTTCAACTGGAACGACCCGAGCTACTCGACGACGACCACCGCATCGCCCGCTGCCCCGCCGACCGGCTCAGCCGGGTAGCAGCTCGACGCGCCGGCCCATCACCCGCTCGAGGAGATCCTTGCGCTCGTTGGCGGCGTAGAGCTCGAGGCCGATCTCGGCGCCCGCAGCCGGCGTCGCGAACACGACGATCCGCTTCGGCTGCACCTCGGCGCGCACCGCGCTGCACGCGGCCCTGGTGGCTGCGGTCGAGCCCGATGGCGACGCGCAGGATGGCCGCCAGGGTCCGCACGAGGTTCTGATCGGCGGCGTCGAGGGCGGCGAACTCGGCGTGCGCCGGCTTCGGCTCGCTCTTGCGGTGGTAGCGGGCGATCTGGGCGATGATCTCGATCTCCAGGTCGGTCAGCCCGGCCAGCTCGCTGTTGCGGATCACGTAGTAGGCGTGCAGGTGGTGCTTGCTGTGGGCGACCACCAGGCCGACGTTGGCCAGCAGGGCGCCGGCCTCGAGGTACTCGCGGGCCGTGCCGTCGAGGTCGTGCAGGGGCACCAGGCCGTCGAACAGCTCGACGGCGAGGCGGGCGACGTGGGCCGAGTGGGCCGGGTCGTCGTCGCAGCGCTCGGCGAGCTGCATGATGCTGCGCCGCGACACGTCGCGCAGGTGGTGCAGGCTGCGGTGATCGCCGCTGTGGTCGCGCAGCCGCTCCAGCGTGTCGACGAGCACGCCGTCGCGCAGCGCCGCCTCGCTGAACGTGAACGTCTCGATCCCGAACGTCGTGGCGACGGTCTCGAGGATCAGGGCACCGGCGACGGCGATGTCGGCGCGCCCCGGCTCGAGCCCCGGGACCTTGGCCCTGGCGGCCACCGTGCGGTGGCGGACGAGCTCCTTCGTCACCGCCTTGACGTCGTCGAGCGACATCTCGAAGCAGTTGTACGTGCGCAGCGGCTCGGCCTTGGTCAGCGCGTGGGCGACGTGGGCGACGGCTTCTGCGGTGCCCGACGAGGCCACGGCGACGTCGAAGCCGTACTGGTCGACCTCTCGCTGGAAGTGGCTGAGGATCCCCCGGATGTACTCGCGGCAGGCCGTGATCGCCTTGGGCGTGGTCGCCCCGCCGGGGAAGTAGCGGTCGGTGAGGCGGACGGCGCCGAGCTTGAAGCTGCGGGCGGCCAGGGTCTCCGCCTTCTCGCCGATCAGCAGCTCCGTCGAGCCGCCACCGATGTCGACGAGGAGCAGCCGACGTTCGAACACCGGCACGGCTTGCAGCACGCCGAGGTGGATCAGGCGGGCCTCCTCGGCCCCGGAGATCACCTCGATGTCGATGCCGGCCTCGGTGCGGGCGCGGTCGAGGAACACGTTGGCGTTGGTCGCCTCGCGCACCGCGCTCGTCGCGACCGCCCGCAACGTCGCGCCGTAGCTGTCCACGATGCGGCGCATCCGGCGCAGGCAGGCGATGCCGCGCTCGATGGCGTCGGTCGACATCTCCTTCATGTCGCCGCCGCCGTGGCCGAGCCGGACGACCTCCTTCTCGCGGGTCAACGTCTCGAAGCGATCACCGCCGACGGGCCGGGCCACGACGAGGTGGAAGCTGTTCGTGCCGATGTCCAGCGCCGCGAGCACGCGATCGTCGACGTGCTCGTCCGGTGTCGTCACGATGTCAGCCTCCGATCTGCGAGGTGCAGGCCTCCAGCCCGTTCAGCACACCTTGCCGGAAGCTGGCGATCTGCTCGAAACCGGTGCCCAGCACGTCGTCGCTCGACGACTCGTCGCCGATCACCAACGCCGTCTGGATCGCCTCGTCGAGGTCGCCGGGTTCGATCACCGCCGCCTTGCGCGGCGTGGCGCCGTTCTCGTCCGGGACGATCGACTGCGCCCAGCCGCCGGTCATGCAGTCGTCGATCAGGTGTCGCGGCTCGCCCTGCAGCGGGCTGCCGAGGGCGATCTGCGCCGCCTCGCTCCACGCCCCGCCGAGGATGTAGCCGACGACGAAGTCCCCGAAGCGGTCGTAGAGGTCGCGGGCGAGCGGCTCGTCCAGGAACACCTGGTTCGTCGCCGGGCAGAACACGGCCCCGGAGTCGAACGAGCCGGCAGGCTCGTCGCACGCCACGGCGTCGGCGGACTGCACGGGCACGACGGTGAGCGCCGGCACGGCGACGCCCTGTGCCGACAGCGCCGTCGACCAGTACGAGTTGAGGTCGGACGTGATGAACCCGACGATCTCGTCGGGGCCGTACCCGTAGGGAGCGTTGCCGTCGCTGCCCCGCGTCTGGAAGATGTTCGGGACGAGCGGCAGCGGGTCGTCGATCAGCTCGGCGCAGCGGGCGGCGCCCTGGGTGAAGCCGGTCTGGAAGGCGCCGACCCGATCGAACGCCGACCCGTGGCCGCCCTGGGTGAACTGGTCGATCCCGACCGGGTCGCGGACCTGGATCATCGCCACGAGACCGCTGCGCACGTCGGCATCGGTGAACGTGACCGCGCCCTCACCGCTGGCGGCGTGGGCCACCCAGGCGCCGGCGAAGCAGTCGGCCTGTTGCTCGGTGATGATCGTCGGCAGCTGGCGATCGAGGACACCGGCGCGCGACTGCACGGCGTGGCCGAACTCGTGGGCGAACACGACGCCGAGGATCGACGAGCCGAAGTTCGACGTGAGCTGGGCGAGCAGGCCGTCGGGCCCGTCGTCGTAGACCATGAAGTCGCCCTGCTGGCAGTAGAACGCGGAGAACTGGGCGATCTCCTCGTACGTCGTCGGCTGCCGCGACTCGCAGCCCGGGATGTCCGAGCGGCGCTCCGGGTAGCCGGCGTAGACCCGTCCGGTGATCGGCTCGAACGGCTTGCCGTACACCGTCGGGAACTGCTCGGTCCACCACGCCTCGATGTCGGTCAGCGCGGCGGCCAGGAAGTCGTCGTAGTCCCGTGGCGTCTTCTCGTCACCGAAGTCGAGCTGGGCGCCGAGGTCGCCGACCGGCGCCGTCGTCGACGGGCTCGTCGGCGGCGTGGGATCGGTCGACGTCGCGGGCGGCTCGGGGTCCGACGGATCGGTCGGATCGACGGTCGTCGTGTCCGGCGAGGAATCGGGGGTGGTGGGGTCCGACGTGACCGGCGTGTCGAGGTGCTGGGCCGACTCGGTCGCCACCCCCGGATCCACGGAGCACGCGGCCAGCAGCCCGACGGCCACCCCAGCACCCGCGATCCACCGTCCCGCCTTCACCGCGAAGAAGTGTACGAGCGGGGCCCGGTGGGCGAGCCGGGCGCCTCCGCTTCCCACCGCATCCTTACGATCCCGGATGCGCTCAGGCCAGGAGCTGGTCCATCTCGGCGATGTCCCCGCGCTGGCCGGTGATCATCGACTGCGCCATCGAACGGACCTTCGCCAGCCCGGCGTGGTCGACGGCGTACTGGGCCATCTCGATGCCGCCGAGGTGGTGGGCCGTCATCAGCTGCACGAACAGCTCGTCGGCCGCCCGCCCGGACGACGCCGCCAACTGCTGCAGCTGGGCGTCGGTGGCCATGCCCGGCATCTGCGCCGCCGGCATGGCGTGACCCATCCACGCCATCGCCTGGTCGGTCTCGGCGGCCTCCGGGGCGCCGATGTCACGCAGCATCTGGATCATCCGGCCGATGTCGATCTCCTGGCCGACGACGATGCTGCGGGCCACGGTCTGGAGCCCGGAGTTGGTGTCGGGCAGGCCCAGGTAGATGAAGGCCATCTGCACCGCTTGCTCGTGGTGGGTGCGCATGTCCTGGAGGAACCCGACGTCGACGTCGTTCCCGCGCGTGTCCGATTGGGCGTCGGCGATCAGCCAGCCGACCATGCCGCCGATGAGCGCCACCGCGATGACGATCGCCAGCACGTTGATCGGTCGCTGGTACCACGACAGCACGATGACGTCATCGTCGTCGTCGTCCGTCTCGACGGCCGGGGCGGCGTCGCCAGAACCACTTCCCCCGTCAGCGACCGGCGCCGGCGCGGCGATGGCGTCGAACGGCACCGCGTCGTCGTCGAAGGCGGCCGCCTCGGCGCGCTCCGTGGCGCTGGGATCGAGGTCACGAGCCACATGTGCAGTGTGCCAGCGCACCGGCCCCCGCGACGCGTGCTCCTCCGGTCCCGAGCCCGGAGGTCGCCGGTCGGTAGCGTCGCGGCATGGCTGCGACGGCTGCGGCCGGCCCACCGCGAGCCCCGCGGCCGCGTGGTCGGCCGCGGGATCACGACTCGGCGGAGACGCGCGAGCGCATCCTGCGCACGGCGATGCACCTGTTCGCCCAGCGCGGCTACGAGGGCACCACGAACCGGGCCATCGCCGACGGGTGCGGCCTCACCGGCGCCGCCATCTACCACTACTTCGACTCCAAGGCGGAGCTGTACGCGGCGGTCTACGAGGCGGTGTTCGCCAGGGTCTTCGACGAGCTGGAGCGCGCCGTCGCCTGCCAATCGACGCTCGTCGCCCAGTACGCCGCGCTGCTCAACGCCACCGACCGGCTGAACCGCGACGACCCGACCGGACCGGCCTTCGTCGTCGGCGTCGCTGGTGATGCCCAGCGCCACCCCGAGCTGACGAACCTCATCCGACCGCTGCAGCGGCGCAACAACGTGTTCTTCCGCCGTCTCGTGGCCGCCGCCGCCGAGCGCGGCGAGCTGAGCCCCGATGTCGACGTGCGCGCCGTCGAGGACCTGTTGAACGCCGTGGTCTCCGGGCTGTCCCGGCTGTCGGCGATCACCGGTGACGCCCGGCGCCACGCCGCCGCCGTGGACGCCTTGCAGCGCTTCTTCTCCGGCACCCTCCTGGTCACGCCGATCGGCCGCCCGGGCTGACGGGGCCGAGTCAGGCGCCGGATGTCGGCGGGGTGGTCGTCGCCGCCACCGCCACTTGCCGGCGCCGGCGGCTGGAGGTCGGTCACCTGCAGGGTGTTGCGGTCGACGATCTTGACCGTCAGGGCCCGCTGCTGGCCGTCGGAGCCCATCGCCGTGCAGCTGTACTCGGTCCCCGCCTTGGTCGACTCCGGTTCGTCGCACTGCGCGGCCGACAGCGTGAGCCCGTTGAGCTGCGTGTTGCGGGCCATGTCACCCTCGATGAACGACACCGCCTGCTTGGCGAAGTCCTTGGTCGAGGGCGGGCCACCGCAGCCGGCCAACACGGCGATGGCGACGGCGAGCACTCCCGAGGTGGCGCTCCAGGTCAGCTTCGGCATGTCGTCGCGACGCTAGTTGCCGGCCGCCGGGCTGAGGCGGCGGCTCTCGGCGGCGCGCGCCGCCCGCTGGGTCGGCGTGCCGATCTGATCGATGGTGATCAGCACGAGTCCGATCCACACGAGGACGAAGCCGAACAGCCGCACGCCGGTCATGTCCTCGCCGTACACCGCCCACCCGAGCACCAGGTTGATGGTGGGCACGAGGTACTGCAGGGCGCCGAGCAGCGTGAACGGGACGCGCTGGACCGCGTAGGCGAACAGGAGCAGCGGGGTGGCCGTGACGACTCCCGTGAGGGCGACGAACACCCAGTCGATGCCGCTCGCCGTCGCCGGGATGCTGTCGCTGTGGCCGGCCGTCACGAGCACCAGCACCAGGGCCGGGACGACGAGGAGGAACGTCTCGCCGGCCAGGCTCTCGACCGGGCCGAGGTCGACGCGGCGCTTCAGCAGGCCGTACGTGCTCCACGAGGCCGCGATCATCAGGGCGATCCACGGGGGGCGTCCGTAGGACAGGGTCAGCACGACGACGGCCGCGGCGCCGAGCCCCAGGGCGGCGCGGTGCAGGCGCGACGCCGGCTCGCCGAGCACGAGGATGCCGAGCAGCATCGTCGCCAGCGGGGCCATGAAGTACCCGAGGGCGGTCTCCAGCACCCGGTCGTTGGCGACGGCCCACACGTAGCCCGTCCAGTTGACCGTCAGCAGCACGGCCGCCACCAGCAGCCGTCCCGCCATCCGCGGGTCGGCGAGCGCTGCGGTCAGCACGCGCCAGCGGCCACGGACCGTGACGACGATCGCCATCACGACCGTCGCGCACAGGATGCGCCACCCGATCAGCTCGAACGGGTCGAACTGCTCGAGCTCCTTCCAGAAGATGGTGAGGAGTCCCCAGAGGGTGTAGGCGAGGATCGCCGCGCGCACCCCGTTGCGACGCTGCCGCCGGATCGACCACGGGGCGGCACGCTACGGCGCGTGCTGGATGCCGCCTCACCGGGCGCCTGACGGCGGTCCGATTATCGTTGGCAGATGCCGTCGCAGCCGCTGCCGTTCGATCCGGTGGCGGAGGCCCGTCGCCACTGGATCGACCGCTGGTCGGCAGGCGAGCACATGGCCGCGGCGACCTCGTTGATGCGGGCCCAGCAGCTCGTGCTGGCCGCCGTCGAGGACGAGCTGCGGCCGTTCGGCCTGACGTTCTCGAGCTACGAGGCGCTGATGCTGCTCTCGTTCAGCCGGCGCGGCGAGATGCCACTGGGGAAGATGAGCGACCGGCTGATGGTCCACCCGGCGTCGATCACCAACACCGTCGATCGGCTCGAGGAGAAGGGGTTCGTCGAGCGGCGTCGCGACGAGCACGACCGGCGACGGATCCTGGCCGCCATCACGCCAGCCGGTCGGCAGGTGGCGGCGGAGGCGACCGAGCCGCTGAACAAGATCCAGTTCGGGCTGGCGATGCTCGACGAGACGGAGGCCGCCACCGTCAACCGGGTGCTGCGCCCGCTGCGGGCCGGCGACATGGTCGAGGGGGTCGCCGACCCCTGGGCGTGAGGGCGGTCTGCTCGGGAATCCGGCGTTCGGGTGGCCAAAGGTTGGACGTCCAACTAAAATCCGTCCATGAACCCCCGCGAGGAGTGGCAACAGGCGTTCGAGGCCTCACGGCTGCGCGAAGCGCCGTTCACGACGATGTCGGGGATCCCGGAGGAGCCCGTCTACGGCCCGGACGACGGTGAGTTCCCCGGCGTGTACCCGTACACCCGCGGGCCGTACGCGTCGATGTACCGCTCGAAGCTGTGGACGATGCGGATGTTCGCCGGCTTCGGCACGGCCGACGACACCAACTGGCGGTTCAAGGAGATCATCAAGGCCGGCGGTGACGGGCTGTCGACGGCGTTCGACATGCCGACGCTGCTCGGCATCGACTCCGACGACCCGATGGCGCTCGGCGAGGTCGGGCGCTGCGGCGTGGCGATCGACAGCCTCGCCGACATGGAGGACCTCTACGCCGGCATCGACCTCGGCGCGATCACGACGTCGATGACGATCAACTCGCCGGCCGCCGTGCTGCTGGCGATGTTCGTCGCCCAGGCCGAGAAGGCCGGCGTCCCGCGCGCCCGGCTCGGCGGGACGCTGCAGAACGACATCCTGAAGGAGTACCAGGCGCAGAAGGAGTTCGTGTTCCCGCCGCGGCCGTCGATGCGGCTGGTGCGCGACACGATCACGTTCACCGCCGCCGAGATGCCGCGCTGGCACTCGGTGTCGATCTCCGGGTACCACATCCGCGAGGCCGGCTCGACGGCCGCCGAGGAGCTGGCGTTCACGCTCGCCAACGGGTTCGCCTACGTCGAGCTGGCGCTGCAGGCCGGGCTGCCCGTCGACGCGTTCGCGCCGCGGCTGTCGTTCTTCTTCAACGCCCACATCGACTTCTTCGAGGAGATCGCCAAGTACCGCGCCGCCCGGCGGATCTGGGCCCGCTGGATGAAGGAGCGCTACGGCGCGCAGTCCGAGCGGTCGCTGCAGCTGCGGTTCCACACCCAGACGGCCGGGGTGTCGCTGACCGCCCAGCAGCCCGAGGTCAACATCGTGCGCACCGCCATCGAGGCGCTGGCCGGCGTGCTCGGCGGCACGCAGTCGCTGCACACCAACTCGATGGACGAGGCGATGGCCCTGCCGACCGAGAAGGCGGCGCGCATCGCCTTGCGCACGCAGCAGGTGATCGCCTACGAGACCAACGTCGCCAACGTCGCCGATCCGCTCGGCGGGTCGTACTTCGTCGAGGCGCTGACCGATGAGATGGAGCGCCAGGCCGAGGAGCTGTTCGCCCACCTCGATGCGTTGGGGTCGGGCTCGATGCTCGAGGGCTGCATCCAGGCGATCGAGGACAACTGGTTCCAGGGCAAGATCGCCGACTCGGCGTACGAGCTGGAGCGGGCGTTCAACGAGGGCCGCCGCACGATCGTCGGGGTCAGCGGGTTCCGCGAGGGCAACGGCGACTCCGGGATCGACATCCTGCAGATCACCAACGAGGACGAGGCCCGCCAGCTGAAGCGGTTGGAGACGGTGCGCCACGACCGCGACCAGTCCCGCGTCGACACCGCGCTCGGCCGACCTGCGGGAGGCCGCCGCCGATCCCGAGCGCAACCTGATGCCGGTGCTGATCGACGCCGTGAACGCCTACGCCACCCTCGGCGAGATCATGAAGGACCTCGCCGACGTCTTCGGCCGCCACACCGAAGTCCCCACCATCTAACGCCCCCTCCATCCGAGTGTTTCGTTGCATCGGAGTGTTTCGTGCGGGGGCCACCCTCACGAAACACTCGGATGGACGGCCGAGCTACCGACAGCGGAGCCGGTAGAGCGCGGCGAGCTCGGCCGCCAGCCGCTCGACGTCGCGGATGTCGTGCTCGCTGACGGTCTCGATCTGCCATCCGGCACGGTGGGCGATCCCGTCGGCGCTCGGCGTCGGCGGCATGGCCCTCGACGCTGCGGTGTTCGGGGTGGATGTCGAGCTCGATGCCCCAACGTGCCGCCGGCACCGCCGAGGTCGACGTGGATCGGCCGACCGTCTGACGGCCGGACGATGCGGACCTGGTGCTCGACCGGGACGCCATGCCGGCGCAGCGCCTCGGCGAGCGCGACCTCCGGATGCGACTGCTGAGCGGTCGTGCCCGCGCCAGCGCCTCGAGCGTCGTGCGGAACCGTCCTGATCCGGGCCGGGCCGGGTGGCCGAGCCGGGCGTCGATCGCGACGAGGTCGTCGATCGTGACGCTGGCCGGTGTCGAGCAACTGGTGGACGACCGACAGGTGGTCGAGCGCCCGCAGGTCGGCGGCGAGGTCGAACGCCAGCCGTGGCCGGCGAGGCGACGACGATGCCGTCCGTCGCGAGTCGTGCGGTCGGCGCTCCAGATCACCGTGGTCTGGCGCCACACGACGCCGGCGTGAGCCTGCAGGCGATGGTTGCCATGGAGGACCGCGACGTGGACGCCGCTGCTGGCCGGCATCCGACGGAGCGCTGGCCAGCGACGCCGGCCGTCGGTCCGGTGACGAAGCCGCCCGGGTGCGCGGCGCGACAGCACGGCGCAGCGCTGCTCGAGTGTGCGTCGGCGCCGATGGCGATCACGAACACGCCCTTCGCTCGACGGTGCAGGACGCCGGCGGTCAACAGGCGCTCGAGAGTGGCGCGTCCGACCTTGTGGGTCGCGGAGCGTCGCGGTGGTGATGACACCGTGGTGCGCGGCGAGCCACGCGTGGGATGCGGCGGGAAGGTCGGACATGGGTCCTCCTCGTTCGACGTGACGAGGGGGATGTCGGTGCTGGTCGACCGTACGCCGGGGGTGCGCGACGCGCATCGGAGTGTTTGGTGCGGGTGGCCCCCGCATCACACACTCCGATGCACCGAAACACTCGGATGCCCTGGATGGGGTTACGTGTGGCGGCGGTAGCGGGATTCGGCGAGGCAGAAGAGGCCGAAGGAGAACAGGCCGAGGGCGGTGGCCCACAGGACGACGCGGCCCCAGCTGTGTTGGGCGAGCGTCTGCAGCGAGCCGGACAAGCCCCGGCTCTCGTTCGGGTCGTACTGCGCGGCGGCGACGAGGAAGAAGATCCCCGAGATCAAGAACACGACCGAGCGCGCCGCGTACCCGAAGCGCCCGAGGCCCTTGATCGTCGCCTCGGCGGCCTGCGACGGCGGCGCCACGCGCTTCATGAACGACGCCTCGACGACGTGGTGCCACACGTGGAACAGGGCCAGCCCGATCAGCACGAGCCCGATGGCCACGACGATCAGCCGCCCGGCCGGCAGGTCGAACAGCGTCGACGTCGTCTGCTGCTGCTGCTGATCGCCGGCGTTCTGCGCGGCCGTCTGATCCGGCCCGGCCGTCCACGCGTCGATCGTCACCTTGATCGCGGTGCCGGTCAGCACGCCGTAGATGACCGCCTTGCCGACGAACTTGGCCCGGTCCTTGGCCTCGTCGCCCTCGATCGGATCGCCGACGAACGCCTGGATCACTCGCCACGCGGTCATCGCCAGCAGACCCAGCACCATCAGCACGAGCAGCACCTTGCCGAACGGCTGCTGGGCGACGGTCTCGAAGGCGCCCGTCTGGTTGACCTGGTCGCCCGCCACCTCACCCCGCGCGAACTGGATGGCGAGGATCCCGAGCACGATGTACAACACCCCGCGTGCCGCGATCCCGGCCCGCCCGAGCGGGTCGCGCCACGTGTGCGCGAGCTGCCGTCCGTTGGTCGACAGGGTCGTCGTCATGACCGTCTCACGTACCCGCCGGCGGCGTGACCGAACCCGGTCCACGTGCACGCCCCCGCGTGATGGGGCATGATCGGCGCGTGGCTGGACGAACCGTCGTGGTAGATGACGATGCCGCCGCCCGCGCCGCGAGCGAGATCGCGTCCCGCTTGACCGCCGCCGTCGCCGCACGCGGTCGCGCCGCGCTCGCCGTCTCCGGCGGCTCGACCGGACCGCGACTGCTCGGCGCCCTCGCGGCGGCCGAGCTCCAGTGGGACGTCATCGGCATCTGGCAGGTCGACGAGCGGGTGGCGCCGGACGGCGACCCGGCGCGCAACGCCAACCAGCTCGCCGACGTCCCGGGTGAGCACCACCTCATGCCGGTCACGGCGGCCGACCTCGTCACCGCCGCGGCGGACTACGCCGCCGGCCTGCCCGACCGCTTCGACGTCGTCCACCTCGGCATGGGCCCCGACGGCCACACGGCCTCGTGGCCGCCGGGCGATCCGGTCATCGACAGCACCAAGGCCGTCGACCTCAGCCAGCCGTACCAGGACCACGTGCGGATGACCCTGACCCCGTCAGTGGTCAACGGGGCGACGGCGCGCGTCGCCCTCGTCACCGGCGCCGACAAGGCCCCGGCCGTGGCGCGCTGGCTGGAAGGCGACGGCGCCGGGCTGCCGATCGCCCGGGTGTCGCCGGACGACACCGTCGTCGTGCTCGATGCTGCCGCGGCCGCCGATCTCCGCCGCCCGAGCGGCTGATCCGGGGGCGTGTGAAGCTCGACGTCGGTTGCTCGATGACATTACGAGCGCTGTGGGCCACGCCCGCCGTCCTCATGTTGCGGCCGCGCAGCGGCGAGGGTCAGTGGGTCATCGCCGAGCGCTACCAGCTCAATCCGTCGGCCGACGCGATCCACGAGTTCACCGACGCCCACGGCAACCTGTGCCAGCGCATCGTCGTGCCGGAGGGCTCGATGACGATCAGCGTCGAGGCCACGGTCGACACCGCCGACGAGATCGACGTCGACGTGACCGCGCCGCGTGTCCCGATCGACGAGGTGCCCGACTGGGCCCTGCAGTTCCTCCTCCCGAGTCGCTACTGCCAGTCCGATCTCGTGTTCACCAACGCCGTCGAGATCACCGCCGGCGCGCTTCCCGGCTACCCGCAGGTCGAGGCGATCCGGGCGTGGATCGAGCGCGAGGTGCGCTACGAGTACGGCACGAGCTCGCCTCAGACGTCGGCCGTCGACACGATCTACAGCCGGGCCGGCGTGTGCCGTGACTTCGCCCACCTCGGCATCGCGCTGTGCCGCAGCCTCGACATCCCGGCGCGGATGGTCGTCGGCTACCTCCACGGACTCGACCCGATGGACCAGCACGCCTGGTTCGAGGCCTACGTCGGCGGTCGCTGGTTCACGTTCGACGCCACCCAGCGCGAGCCGCGCGGCAACCGGGTCACCATCGCCTACGGGCGCGACGCCGCCGACGTCGCCTTCGTGACCCAGTTCGGCCCCGTCGAGCTCGAGCAGATGTACGTCTACGTGCGACCGGCGGTGCACCTCCCGCCGGTCGACACCGGGCCCTACGCGGACGCCTAACGTGCCGCGACGATGGAAGACATCGCGACCACAACGGCTTGGGCCGACCTCCTCGACGTCCCCCGCCCGGCGCACCTTCGCGAGCTCTTCGCCGCCGACCCGGGGCGGGCGACGCGCTGATCTGATCGAGGTCGGCGACCTGCGCATCGACTACAGCAAGCAGCGCATCGACGACGCCGTGCTCACCGCCCTCCAAGCCGTTGCGTCGACGGCCGGCGTGGTGGCCCGCCGCGATGCGATGTTCGCCGGCGAGCGGATCAACGTCAGCGAGAACCGCCCGGTGCTGCACGTCGCCCTGCGCGCCCCGGCCGACGAGGTCATCGAGGTCGACGGCCACGACGTCGTGCCCGATGTGCACGAGGTGCTGGGGCGGATGGGCGACTTCACGGACCAGGTGCGCGACGGGACGTGGACCGGCGCGACCGGCAAGCGCATCCGCACCGTGATCAACATCGGCATCGGCGGCTCCGACCTCGGGCCGGAGATGGCGGCGCGCGCCCTCGACCACTACCGCCACCCCGACATCCACGGCCGGTTCGTGTCCAACATCGACGGCGCCGACATCGCTGCCGCGATCGACGGGATCGACCCCGCCGAGACCCTCTTCATCGTGTCGTCCAAGACGTTCACGACCGTCGAGACGCTGACGAACGCCCACACGGCGCGGGCGTGGCTCGTCGCCGCGCTCGGCGAGGATGCCGTGTCCAAGCACTTCGTCGCCGTGAGCACGAACGCCGTCGAGGTCGAGAAGTTCGGGATCGACACGACCAACATGTTCGGGTTCTGGGAGTGGGTCGGCGGCCGCTACTCCGTCGACTCGGCGATCGGCCTGTCGCTGATGGCGCTCATCGGCCGCGACCGCTTCGCCGAGTTCCTCGCCGGGTTCCACCTCATCGACGTCCACTTCCGCACCGCCCCGCCGGAGGCCAACGCGCCGTTCCTGCTCGGCCTGATCGGGATCTGGAACGGCAACGTGCTCGGGTTCGCCACCAAGGCCGTGCTGCCGTACGCCGAGGAGATGGGCCGCTTCCCGGCCTACCTGCAGCAGCTCGACATGGAATCCGACGGCAAGTCGGTGCACCTCGACGGCTCGCCGGTCACGCTCGACACCGGGCCGATCGTGTGGGGCGAGCCGGGCACCAACGGCCAGCACGCCTTCTACCAACTGCTCCACCAGGGGACGCGGATCGTGCCGGCCGACTTCATCGGCTTCGCCAACCCGCACCACCCGTACCGCCACCACCACGACCTGCTCGTCGCCAACCTGATCGCCCAGACCGAGGCGCTGGCGTTCGGCCGTGATCGTCCCGAGGAGCCGTGGCGATCGTTCGCCGGCGACCGTCCGACGACGACGATCGTGGCGCCGGAGCTGACGCCGTCCGTGCTGGGCCAGCTCGTCGCGCTGTACGAGCACACCGTCTTCGTGCAGGGCGCCGTGTGGGGCATCGACAGCTTCGACCAGTGGGGCGTCGAGCTCGGCAAGGAGCTGGCCAACACGATCACGCCGGAGCTCACCGGCGCCGTCAGCGACAAGCACGATCCATCGACGCTCGGCCTCATCGAGTGGTATCGGAGCGCCCGGGAGACCTGACGTGCCGGGGCGTGTGATCCTGATCTGCGGCCTGCCGGGGTCGGGCAAGACGACGCTCTCGAAGCGCCTCGCCACCGAGCTCGGTGCGGTGCGCATGTGCCCCGACGAGTGGATGCACGCCCTCGACATCGACCTCTGGGACCAGCCGGCGCGCGGCGCGTCGAACAGCTGCAGTGGGCGCAGTCGACGCGCCTCCTGACGCTCGGCGTGACGGTGCTCATCGAGTGGGGGCTGTGGACGAGAGGGGAGCGCGATGTGCTGCGCGACCAGGTCCACGCGCTCGGCGGCGCCATCGAACTGCGCTACCTCGACGTGGCGGTCGACGAGCTCTGGCGCCGGCTCGACGATCGCAACCGGCGCCCGGCGGCGGCGTGGACCGTGATCGATCGGCCCTCCCTGCTGGCGTGGGCGGCGGAGTTCGAGGCCCCGACGCGCGACGAGCTGGCGCGCTACGACCCACCCGCCGCCTGACCGCCCGAGGATCTCCACGCCCTCTCCATGACGGCGGGCCCGACGGGGCGCATCATCGCTCGGTGCGGATCCTCTTCAGCAGCGGCCCGATGTACGGCCACGTCAACACGATCCTGCCGCTGGCCATGGCGGCGCGCGACGCCGGTCACGCAGTCGTCGTCGCGACCGGGCCCGAGCTCGTCGCCCACGTCGAGTCCCACGGCCTCGACACGTGGTCGGTCGGGTGGACCCACGAGGCATCGGGTGGCCGCGCTGCGCTGTCGCCCGAGTACTTCGTGACGACCGGGCGTCGCCGGGCCGCCGATCTCGTGCCGCGCGCCATGGCGTGGTCGCCGGACCTCGTGATCCACGAGGAGATGGAGCTGGCCGGCGCCGTCGCCGCCGCGGTGACGGGTGCCCGTCAGGTCATCCACGGCCTCGGCGTGACGCTGCCGACGTGGGTGTGGGAGGGGATGGCGCCGGTGGTCGCCGAGCTGGCCCGGCCGGCCCACGCTGATGTCTTCGCCGCCACCTACCTGCGGATCAGCCCGCCGTCGCTGCCGGCCGCGGCCGCCGATCAGTGGGCGGACGTCCGTCTGCTGCGCCCGGCGTTCGGCCGCCCGGCTGCCGGGGAGCGGCTGTCCGATGAGCTCAGCGACTTCCTCGCCACCGGCAGCGATCCCGTCGTCCACCTGACCCTCGGCACCGTGTTCCACGAGTCGCCCGGAGTGCTGGCGACGGCGCTCGCCGGCCTGCGCCGCCTGGCGGTCCGGGTCGTCGTCACGACCGGACCGGGCGTCGACCCGGTCGTCGCTCGGTCCGCAGCCGGCGAACGTGCTCGTCGTCCCGTACGTCCCGCACGCGCTGCTGCTCCCGTCGTGCGCCCTCGTCGTCTCGCACGCCGGTGCCGGGATCATGTTCGGCGCCCTCGCCCACGGCCTGCCCCAGCTGCTGCTGCCGCAGGGCGCCGATCAGCCGGCCAACGCCGCGGCGTGCGTCGCCGCCGGCGTCGCCGTGGCGCTGCCCGCCGAGGCCGTCACCGAGTCGGCGGTCGCCGACGCGGCCGGCCCGGCTGCTCGCGGACGGCGATGTCGCCCGCCGGGCCGCGGCGATCGCCGCCGAGCTGGCCGCGATGCCGGGCCCCGCCGACGTGCTGCGCGGGCTGACCGGTGAGGCCGTCGCCGCGGCGTGAGCGTCAGCGCGCGGTGCCCGCACGCCGCGCGGCCATCCGCTCGACGACCTGGGCGAGGATCGGGCGGCTGGTGGCGATGTTGAGGCGGACGAACCCCCGGCCCGGCGGCCCGCAGCGCGCCCCGTCGACGACCGCGACGTCGGCGTGCTCGAGGAAGAAGTCGGCGAGCTCGTCGGGCAGGCCGAGTCGACGGCAGTCGAGCCACGTCAGGTACGTGCCCTCCGGCGGCGTGTAGCCGACGTCCGGGAGGTGCTCGGTGAGCAGCTCGGCGAGCAGCTGGCGGTTGCCGTCGAGGTAGGTGACGATGTCGGCGAGCCACGGGCGGCCGTGCGTGAACGCCGCCGTGCTGGCGAGCACGCCGAACGTCGACGCGCTGTTGACGGCGTACGGCCCGAGCGACTCGAGGTGGGCGCGGTCGTCGTCGTTGACGATCAGCTGGGCGCACTTGAGGCCGGGCAGGTTCCACGCCTTGGACGTCGAGATCGCCGTGACGGTGTGGGCGGCGGCGACATCCGAGCGGCTGGCGTACGGGACGTGGCGGTGACCGGGGTACACGATCGGGGCGTGGATCTCGTCGGCGAAGACCAGGCCGCCGTGGCGGTCGACGACGGCGGCGACGGCGTCGAGCTCGGCCGGCTCCATCACCCGGCCCAGCGGGTTGTACGGGTTGCACAGCACCATGAGGTGCCCGCCGGCCGCGAACGCGGCGTCGAGGGCGTCGAGGTCGTAGACGTAGCGCCCGCCGTCGCGCACCATCTCGACGGGCAGGATCTGGCGGCCGCGGAACCGGGGCACGTCGAGGAACGGCATGTACGCCGGCACCGGCAGGATCACCGGGCTGCCGGGCCGCGACAGGTGGTCGATCGCGACCTCGAAGCCGTGGATGACGTCGGGCAGCGGGACGACGCACTCCGGCGCCACCGACCAACCGAAGGCGTCGGCCTGGTACGTCGCGCAGGCCTCCTGCATCGCCCGCATGATCGGGTGCGGGAGGTAGCCGATCAGCTCGCCGGCGACGGCGTCATCGAGCGCGGCGAGCACCTCCGGTGCCGTGCCGAGGTCCATCTCGGCGACGAACGCGCCGAGCGTGTCGGGGCCGTACGACGTCCACTTGATGTGGCCCGCGGCGCGCAGCGCGGCCGGGGTGATGGCGTCGAGCTCCGCGGCGGTCGGCACGGCGCCGAGGGTACGGCCCGAGCGGCCCTACCGGCCCTTGAAGACCGGCTCGCGCTTCTCCATGAACGACTTCACGCCCTCCATGTGGTCGTCGGTCTCCCACAGCACGTCGCCGAGCGCCTGCTGGTACTCGCCGAGCGACTGCCACGGGATCTCGAAGCTCTTGTGGAACGAGCGCTTGATGGCCTGCTGGGCGAGCGGCGGGCCGGCGGCGATCTTGCTCGCCAGCGCCTTGGTCGCGTCCGCCAGCTCGGCGTCGGGGACGACCTTCGACACGAGGCCGATGCGCTCCATCTCGGCGGCGTCGATCAGGTCGCCGGTGAGGCACAGCTCCATCGCCTTGGACAGCCCGACGAGCTTCGGGAGGATGAACGTGCCACCGATCGTGCCCATCACGCCGCGGCGCACGAAGAACCACCCGAGCTTGGCCCGCTCCGAGGCGATGCGGATGTCGCAGTACAGCGCGAGGTCCATGCCGTAGCCCACGCCGGCGCCGTTGATCGAGGCGATCGTCGGCTTCTCGAGCGAGAAGATGACGTCGAGCGACGACTCGCCGTGGCGGATGCGGTTGATCTTGCGGTCGACGCGGCGATCGGCGCGGTCCTCGGCGAGGAAGATGGCCTGGAAGTCGTCGCCGGCGCAGAACGCCCGCCCGGCGCCGGTGATCACGAGGACCCGGATGGCGTCGTTGTTGCGGACCTCGTCGACGGCCAGGAAGATGTCCCGTGACGTCTGCGGGCGCACCGCGTTCATCACCTCGGGGCGGTTGATCGTGAGGGTGGCCACCCCGTCGTCGGCGACCTCGAACGTGATGTCCTCGTAGCTCATGCGGACACCATCGCGGCCACCCACCGCCGCCGACGAACCCTTCCGCTCAGCCCCGACCCGAGCCCGGCCTGCTGTCCGGATCCCCGAACTGTTCGGTGAGGCGGTCATTCCGTGACCGCCCCACCGAACAGTTGAGGAATCCGGTCACTCGGCGGGGCGCAGGAGGATGACGGCGAGGGGTGGGATGGTCAGCGGCAGGGAGCGCTCGAAGCCGTGCCACGGGTGGTCCTCGGTGTCGACGCCGCCGAGGTTGCCCATGCCGCTGCCGCCGTAGACCTCGGCGTCGGAGTTGAGCAGCTCGGACCAGCGGCCGCCGGCGGGCACCCCGATGCGGTAGCCGTAGTGGACCGTCGGGGTGGCGTTGATGACGGCGAGCACCGGCGGCGCGGCGGCGGTCGGATCGAGGCGCAGCCAGGCGAACACGCTGTGGGTGTCGTCGTCGCCGATGATCCAGCGGAACCCGGCCGGGTCGGCGTCGCCGGCGGCCAGCGCCGGCTCGTCGCGGTAGAGCTGGTTGAGGGCGGCCACCCACAGCCGCACGCCGCTGTGCAGCGGCGCGTCGTGGAGGCCCCAGTCGACGTTGGCGTCGTGGTTCCACTCCGACCACGCCCCGAGCTCGCCGCCCATGAACAGCAGCTTCTTGCCGGGCTGGGCCCACATCATCCCGAACAGCAGGCGCAGGTTGGCGAAGCGCTGCCAGTCGTCACCGGGCATCTTGCCGATCAGCGAGCCCTTGCCGTGGACGACCTCGTCGTGCGAGAGCGGCATCACGTACCGCTCGGTGAACGCGTACACGCTGCGGAACGTGACCTCGTCGTGGTGGAAGCGGCGGTGCACCGGATCGCGCCGGACGTACTGCAGGGTGTCGTGCATCCACCCCATGTCCCACTTGTACCCGAAGCCGAGCCCGCCGTGGGCCGTGGCCCCGGTGACCATCGGCCACGCCGTCGACTCCTCGGCGAACGTCGCCACGTCGGGCTGCTCCTCGCCGATGGCGTCGTTCAGCTGGCGCAGGAAGTCGATGGCATCGAGGTTCTCGCGTCCGCCGAGGCGGTTGGGGATCCACTCGCCCTCCGAGCGCGAGTAGTCGAGGTACAGCATCGACGCCACGGCATCGACGCGCAGCCCGTCGATGTGGTAGCGCTCGAGCCAGCACAGCGCGCTGGAGATCAGGAACGAGCGCACCTCGCGGCGGCCGTAGTTGAAGATCGCCGACGTCCAGTCGGGGTGGTAGCCCTGCCGCGGGTCGGCGTGCTCGTACAGGTACGTCCCGTCGAAGCGCGACAGGCCGTGGCCGTCCATCGGGAAGTGCGACGGCACCCAGTCGAGGATCACGCCGACGCCGCGCTGGTGCAGCCGGTCGATCATCGTCATCAGCTGCTGGGGCGTGCCGTAGCGGGCGGTCGGGGCGAAGTACCCCGTCGTCTGGTAGCCCCACGAGCCGTAGAACGGGTGCTCCATGATCGGCAGCAGCTCGACGTGGGTGAAGCCGTGGGCGAGCACGTGATCGGCGATCGGGTCGGCCATCTCGTCGTACGTCGGGAAGCGCCGCCCGGGCGTGGCCAGCCGTCCCCACGAGCCGAGGTGGACCTCGTAGATCGAGATCGGGGCGTCCGGCTGCAGCCGCGACTTGCGCCCGGCCATCCAGTCGTCGTCGCGCCAGTCGTGGTCGAGGGTGGCGATGACCGATGCCGTCGACGGCGGGACGTTCGTCGCCGCGCCGAGCGGATCGGACTTCTCCATGCGGTGCCCGTCGTGGGTCGTCACGGCGTAGCGGTAGGACTGCCCGGCGAGCGCGCCGGCGACGTGACCCGACCAGATGCCCGATCCGCCGATCGGGTCGAGGCGCTGCCCGCGCCAGCCGTCGAAGTCGCCGAGCACGTCGACCGCCGCCGCGTTGGGCGCCCAGACCGCGAACCACGTGCCGGTGTCATCGGTGTGGGCCCCGAGGCACCGGTGCAGGTGGCGGTGGGTGCCTTCGTTGAAGAGGTGGAGGTCGACCTCGCCGACCGGGCTGGGTGACGTCACGGAGAACCCTCCCGAGTGCTGAGGAGCTTGACGCGGCGGCGGACGTCGAGGTCGCCGAGCACCGCCGAGGCCGGCCGGGGCAGGCGCCGCCGCCACGACGACGGCAGCACCCGGCCGGGCACGTTGTGGGGCGCGACCTCGCCGATCAGGTCGTCGACGTCGATCACGGTCGCGTAGGCGTCGCTGGCGGCGAGCCGCTCGAGCATGGCGTCGAGGACGTCGGCGGGATCGTCGCCGACCGGGTGGCCGACGGCGTCGGCGACGAGGTGGCGGTACTCGAACTGCTCGCCGGTCGGGTCACCGTCGAAGGCGGCGGCGAACGCCGGCATGTCGTGGGTGCGGACGCCGGCGACGCTGCGGGCCGGGATCGGAGGCAGGACATGGGTGTGGTACAGCGCGAACTGCTCCTCGTACATGCCGACGACGTCCCAGCGGGCGAGGGCCTCGGACACCTCGTCGGGCACCGTGCCGAGGTTCTCGCCGATGATCGTCGTCGCCGTTCGGCTGGCTTCGGCGGCGATGACCGCAAGCAGCTCCTCGCGGGGATAGCGCACGTACGCGCCCTGCTGGGCGCCCATCCCGTCGGGGATCCACCACAGCCGTTGCACGCCCATCACGTGGTCGATGCGCAGGATCGACGCGTGGCGGCCGGCGAACTCGACGAGGCGCCGCCACAGCTCGTGACCGCTGCGTCGCCCGGCTCCCGGCAGCTGCGGCGGGAAGCCCCAGTCCTGGCCGTCGCCGAAGAACTCGTCGGGCGGCGCGCCGACCGTCATGCCGGGCGCGAACAGCTCGGGGTGGGCCCATCGCTCGTAGCCGGCCGGATGGCTGCCGATCGGCAGGTCGAGGGCGAGCTTGGCGCCGCCCGCCGACTCGACGCCGGCCAGTTGGCGCTCGGCCAGGAACTGGGCGAGGAGGTGGCTGCGCACGACGAGCGCCTCGGGCGCGCCGGCATCGGCCGCCGTCGGGCGCGACGCGCGGAACCGGGCGTGGTCGGCGACGTCGGGACGGGCTGCGACGAGGGCCTCGATCCCGGCCTGCACGTAGGGGTCCAGGTCGCGAGACGCCTCGAGCAGCTGGCCGCGCCGGCGGGCGGCCAGCGAGGCCCAGTCGACGAGGTCGCCCTGGGCGGTGAGCGGCGCCGGCGGCAGCGCGGCGTCGTCGATGTACACCTCGTTCCAGTGCAGTCGGCTCACCGGGGCGTACGGGCTGGGATCGAACGGGTCGTCGAGGAACGCGGCGTACAGCGGCAGGGTGGCGACGAAGCGGGCGCCGATGCCCGCCGCGGCGGCGGTGAACGCGGTGAGGTGGGCGAACGACGGCAGCGGCGACCCCTGCTCCCACAGGGCATAGGCCGGCACGAACAAGCCGGCGCTGCCGGCCAGCGCGGGGTCACGAGGCATCGCCGGCGGCGGCACGATCACCGTGACCACGGCGTCACCGGCACGGACGCGATGGCAGCCGATCGGCAGGTCGGGCGGGAGCGCGGCATGCCCGTCGACCGGGGCGAGCGCGAGCACGGTGCCGTCGTCGAGCACCAGCTCGGCAACGGTTGCCGCACCGACGGCCACGTCCCCGGTCGGCCCGACGACGACCGGGTCGACGGCGCCGGCTCCGTGGTCGTCCTGGAGCACGTCGACGATCGCCCGCAGGGTCTCGTCCGACGCCTCGTGGTACTGCCCCGACACGTCCCAGTACGACGTCTCCACGCCGAGCGCACTGGCTCGATCTCGAAGGTCGTGGTCGGAGGTCATCGGGCGGGGTGACGTCGGGTGCGGATCAGGTGGCCGGGGCCGGAGTGCGGAGGACGACCATCGAACGGGGCGCCAGCTCGATCGAGCCGCCGCCGGGGATCTCGGTGCCGGGCTCGTGGGTGAGGTCGCTGTCGAGCTCGACGATCCACTCCCGTCCCACCGCGCCACCGGGCAGCGTCCACGGCAGCCCGATGTCACTGGCGTTGAACATCACGAAGAAGCTGTCGTCGACGATCCGTCCACCGTAGGTGTCGGTGGTGGTGATCGATGCCCCGTTGAGGAAGACGCCCACGCTCCTCGCATACCCCGTCTCCCAGTCCTCCTCGCTCATCTCCTCGCCGTCGAACCGGAACCAGGCGAGGTCCTCGACGCCGCGGATCTTGCGGCCCTGGAACCAGCGCCGCCGCCGGAACACGGGGTGCTCGCGGCGCAGGTGGGTGACCTGCTTGCACCAGGCGTGGAAGTCCTCGTCGATGACGTCCCAGTCGAACCACGAGATGTCGTCGTCCTGGCAGTAGGCGTTGTTGTTGCCCTGCTGGGTGCGACCGAGCTCGTCGCCGCCGAGCAGCATCGGCACGCCCTGCGACAAGAGCAGGGTGCCGACGAAGTTGCGGCGCTGCCGGGCCCGCAGGGCGAGCACCTCCTTGTCGTCCGTCTCGCCCTCGACGCCGCAGTTCCACGAGCGGTTGTGCGACTCGCCGTCGTTGTTGTCCTCACCGTTGGCCTCGTTGTGCTTCTCGTTGTAGGAGACGAGGTCGTGGAGGGTGAAGCCGTCGTGGGCGGTGACGAAGTTGATCGAGGCGGTGGGCCGGCGGGTGTCCGCCTGGTAGAGGTCGGAGCTGCCGGTGAAGCGGTAGCCGAACTCGGCGAGCGTCGCCGGCTCGCCGCGCCAGAAGTCGCGGATCGTGTCGCGGTAGCGGCCGTTCCACTCCGACCACAGCGGCGGGAAGTTGCCGACCTGGTAGCCGCCCTCGCCGATGTCCCACGGCTCGGCGATCAGCTTGACCTGGGACACGATCGGATCCTGCTGGACGAGGTCGAAGAACGCCGAGAGCTTGTCGACCGCCAGCAGCTCGCGAGCCAGCGTCGACGCCAGGTCGAAGCGGAACCCGTCGACGTGCATCTCGGTCACCCAGTAGCGCAGGCTGTCCATGATCAGCTGCAGCACGTGGGGATGGCGGACGTTGAGGCTGTTGCCGGTGCCCGTGAAGTCCATGTAGTAGCGGGGCTCGTCCTCCATGACGCGGTAGTACGCCAGGTTGTCGATGCCGCGCATCGACAACATCGGCCCCATGTGGTTGCCCTCGGCGGTGTGGTTGTAGACCACGTCGAGGATCACCTCGATGCCGGCGCTGTGGAGCGCCTTGACCATCGTCTTGAACTCCTGGACCTGGCTCTGGGGCTGGGCCCCGACGCCGGCCGGCAGCTCGCCCGGCGAGTTGCCGTGGCCGGCCACCGTGTACCCGTTGTGCGGGGCCAGGAAGGCGATCGAGTTGTAGCCCCAGTAGTTGCGCAGGCCGCGCTCGACGAGGTGGTGGTCGTGGACGAACTGGTGGACCGGCATCAGCTCGATGGCGGTGATCCCCAAGCTGGCCAGGTGCTCGATGACGGCCGGGTGGGAGATGCCGGAGTACGTGCCGCGCATCTCCTCGGGGACGGCGGGGTGGAGCTGGGTGAGGCCCTTCACGTGGGCCTCGTAGATGATCGAGTCGTGCATGCCGTGCTCCGGCGGGCGGTCGTTGCCCCAGTCGAAGAACGGGTCGGCCACGACGGCGCGCGGCACGTGCGGCGCGCTGTCGGCCGTGTTCATCTGGTCCGGATCGTCGAAGTCGTACGCGAAGCAGGCCGGATCCCAGTCGACCTCGCCGTCGATCGCCTTGGCGTAGGGGTCGAGCAGCAGCTTGGACGGGTTGCACCACAGGCCCTTGTCCGGGTCCCACGGCCCGTGCACGCGGTAGCCGTAGCGCTGGCCGGGGCGGACGTCAGGGAGGTAGGCGTGCCAGCAGTGGCCGTCGACCTCGGTGAGCGGGACCCTGATCTCGACGTGATCGCCGTTCGGCCCGAGCAGGCACAGCTCGACGGCCTCGGCGACGCTGGAGAACAGCGAGAAGTTGGTGCCGGACCCGTCGTAGGTCGCGCCGAGCGGGTACGCCCGCCCGACCCACTTCCGGGGCGGCGGGTGCTCGGCAGCGGGCGTGCGAGAGGCCATCAGGGCATTGTGGTCGGCGCCGAGGCCGTTCGCTGACGAAGTCCCTCACCTGGGACAAGGGGGACCCGACCAACCTGACTTGACACCGGTGTCACTTTCGTCGATGCTGACGGCGGGGCATCGAAGGGGCGTCGCGTCACAGTGCGTCGGGGGGGATTCCACGGCAGCGACCGGCGCGTCGGCGGTGCCGTTTGACCGTTTGGCGCCTACCGCTCTGGCTGTGGGAACCACGCGGGAGATGGCGTGCCGGCGAACGTCCCCTCGTCCGGCACGCCATCTCGATCGGGCGTCGCGCTCACGGCGTGAGGGCGCCGGCCAGGTGCTCGTGCACCGAGCGGATCGCCGCCGAGCCCTCGCCGACCGCGGCGGCGACGCGCTTGGTCGAGCCGGCGCGCAGGTCGCCGACGGCGAACAACCCCGGCCGGCTCGTCTCGTAGGGCAGCGGGCGGCGGTTCATGGCCGTCCACGCCGCCCCGAGGTCGCTGCCGTCGAGGGCGCGGTCGGTCAGCACGAAGCCGTGGTCGTCGACGGTGACGCCGTCGAGCCACCCGCTGTTCGGCTCGGCGCCGATGAACGAGAACAGGCCGGTGCAGGGCACCTCGAGCTGCTGGCCGTTGCCGCTGACGGTGACCCGCTCGAGCGTCGGCTCACCAGCGAGCGCGGTGATCTCCATGCCCGGGTGGACCTCGATCTTCGGGTGGGCGGCGATGCGGTCGACGAGGTACTGCGACATCGTGGCCTGCAGCGGACGGCGCACGACGACGCACACCGACGAGCCCTTCTCGGCGAGGAACATCGCGGCCTGGCCGGCCGAGTTGCCTCCGCCGACGACGACGATCGGGGCGTCGATGCACATGCGGGCTTCGAGCTCGGTCGCCGCGTAGAAGACGCCGGCCATCTCGTAGCGATCGAGGTCGGCCACGGGGAGCTTGCGGTAGTGCGCACCGGTGGCCGCGACGAGCGCCCGCCCGGCGACCTGCGTGCCGTCGCTGAGCACGGCAACGATGTGCCCGGACATCTCGCACAGCGATGCCACCGCGCACGGGCTGGTGATGACGGCCCCGAACTTCTGGGCCTGGATCGCAGCCCGGGTCGCCAGGTCCTGGCCGGAGATGCCGGTGGGGAACCCGAGGTAGTTCTCGATCCGCGAGCTCGTCGCCGCCTGGCCGCCGACGGCGATCATGTCGACCGTGAGCGTGCTGAGTCCCTCGGACGCCGCGTAGACCGACGCCGCGAGGCCGGAGGGTCCGGCACCGACGACGACGACGTCGTAGCAGCGCTCGGGCAGCGCATCGGCGGTGAGCCCGAGCTGGCTGGCCACCTCCCCCGGCGTGGCCCGCTTCAACACGCCGCGCGTCGTGATCGCGATCGGGAGGTCGGCGGCCGTCACGCCGAGGTGCTCGAGCAACGTGGCCACGCCGTCGTCGTGGTCGGCGTCGATCCACTGGTGGGGGAGGCGGTTGCGCTCGGCGTACTCGCGCAGGTGCATCGACGCCGGCGTGTACGGCGAGCCGACGATCTGCAGGGTGGTGGCGGCGGACGTCAGCAGGGCGGCGCGACGGGCGAGGAACGCCTCCAGCACGGTGTCGCTGAGGCGGGGATCGGTGAGCACCTGGGCGCGGAACGTGTCGGCCGGGATGACGATCACGTCGCCGCTGGCGGCCACCCGCGACGTGAGGTAGGGCCGTTGCCGGGTCACCAGGCTGACCTCGCCGAGGAACCGGCGCGGCCCGTGGGTGGCGATGACGGCGCCGTCGGGACCGATCACCTCGATGGTCGCCGTGAGCATGACGACGAAGTCGTAGTGGTCGTCGGCGGGCGAGAACAGCACGTCGCCGGCGGTGACCGTGCGGCGCTCGCCGAGCGCGGTGACGATCGCCATCTGCTCGGCGGTCAGCTCCGGGAAGGCCGCGGTCCCGTCGAGCAGCTGCGGGTCGATCACACGATCGGGCATGTCGTGACGGTACGCCACGACTCTCGAACGCGTCGCGGGAGGCTCGTAGTGTCGGCCCATGATCCTCGACGGTGTCCGCGTGGTCGAGTTGACGGCCTGGGTGGCCGGTCCGGCGGCGGCGGGGGTGCTCGCCGACTGGGGGGCCGACGTCGTCAAGGTCGAGCCGGCGACGGGCGATCCGCAACGCTCGATCTTCGGCGCCATCGGTGCCCGCGAGCAGACGTCGGTGCCGCCGTTCGAGCTCGACAACCGGGGCAAGCGCAGCGTCGTGCTCGACCTGCGCAGCGAGTCCGGGCAGGAGGCGATGGAGCGGCTGCTCGAGCAGGCCGACGTGTTCGTCACCAACGTGCGCGTCGCCGCCCTCGAGCGCCTCGGGCTCGGTCCGGCCGCCGTCCGCCAGCGCCACCCGTCGATCGTCTACGGGATCATCACCGGCTACGGGCTCGACGGCCCCGACGCCAACCGCCCCGGCTACGACGTCGGCGCCTTCTGGGCCCGTTCGACGCTCGCCGCGTCGGTCGTCCCGCCGGGCGTCATGCCGCCGGCAATTCGCAGCGGGCTCGGCGATCACGTCACCGGGATGACGCTCGCCGGCGGCATCTGCGGAGCCCTGTTCGACCGCCAGCGCACCGGCAACGGCCACCTCGTCTCGACGAGCCTGCTGCGCACCGGGCTGTACTGCGCCGGGTGGGACCTGGCGATCCTGATGCGGTTCGGGAAGCTGCAGAGCACCCGCGCCCGTGACGCCCACCCGACGCCGCTCGTCAACTGCTACGCGTCGGCCGACGGCAAGGGCTTCTGGCTGCTCGGCCTGGAGGGCGACCGCCACTGGCCGGGGCTCGTCGCCGCCCTCGATCGCCCCGACATGGCCGAGGACGAGCGCTTCCGCGCCGCGCGTGACCGCGCCGTCAACGCCAGCGACCTGATCGCCGAGCTCGATGTCGCCTTCGCTGCCCGCGACATGGACCACTGGCTCGAGCGCTTCGATCACCACGACGTGTGGTGGGCGCCGATCAACACGGCGCGCTCGGCCCTGGAGGACCCGCAGGTCATCGCGTCGGGCGCCTTCGTGGAGATGCCCGACGGTCCCGACGGTGAGTCGGTGCGCTCGGTGGCCAGCCCGATCGACATCGACGGCGCCGCCCAGCGCCCGGGTCCCAGCCCGGCCCTCGGCGAGCACACCGCCGACGTCCTCGCCGAGCTCGGCTACTCCCCGGCCGACATCGCCGCGCGCTTCTGACCCGCCCCGAGATCCGCCGGCGCGTGGCCGGATTCGCCAACTGTTTGCTGAGGCGGCCAGTTTCTGGCCGTTCTGGCAAAGAGTTGGCATTGGGTCCCACGTTGCGGAATCGGCGCCCGGCATGTAGAAATCATGACCATGTCGATCGGGATTGTCGGGAATGGGCGGCGACGGCGGGCGTTGATCGCCACCGTCGTGGGATTGGCGCTGGTCGCCGCGGCGTGCGGCGACGACGATGACGGCGGCAGCGCCGCCACGACGGCTGCCGCCAGTGCGACGACGGCCGGCGCCAGCGCGACGACCGCCGGCGAGGCGACGAAGCGACGACGGCCGGGGGGGACAAGGCCACCACGACCACCAAGGGCGAGACGGCGACGACCACCGGCGCGACGCTGTCGGGCGAGCCGGTCGAGCTGTCGCTCGTCGGCGTACTCGGTCGCCAAGGCCGCCAACGACGCGGCCGAGGAGGCGTTCGCCGAGACGCCCGCACGGCAAGGGCGTCACGTGGACGCAGTCCTACGGCGCGTCGGGCGACCAGAGCCGGGCCGTCGTCGCCGGCCTCGAAGGCCGACGTACGTGCACTTCTCGCTGAGCCCCGACGTGACCCGCCTCGTCGACGCCGGCCTCGTCGCCAAGGACTGGGACCAGGGCACCGAACAAGGGCATCGTCACCAGCTCGGTCGTCGTCATCGTCGTCCGCAAGGGCAACCCGAAGGGCATCAAGGGCTGGGACGACCTCGATCAAGCCCGGCGTCGAGCATCGTCACGCCGAACCCCGGCTCGTCGGGCTCGGCGCGGTGGAACATCCTCGCCGGCCTACGGGCAGCGTGATGGCCGACGGCGGCACCGAGGCCGAGGCGGAGGCGTACCTGAACGAGTTCTTCAGCAACATCGTGGCGCTGCCCGGCAGCGGCCGCGACGCCACGACGGCGTTCCTCGGCGGCACCGGCGACGTGCTCCTCTCCTACGAGAACGAGGCGATCCTCGCCCGCCAGAACGGCGAGGACTTCGACTACGTCATCCCGAACACGACCCTGCTGATCCAGAACCCCGGCGCCGTCACCAAGACGCCGACCCGCAGCGCCAAGGACGTACCTCGACTTCGTCATCAGCGACGCCGGCCAGAAGGAATTCGCCACGACCGGCTTCCGCCCGATCGACGGCGATCGCCGACGTCGACGGTCAAGGGCGCCAACGACCCGGCGAACCCGTTCCCCGAGCCGACGAAGCTGCTGACCATCGACGACGACTTCGGCGGCTGGGACGAGGTGAACACGAAGTTCTTCGACGAGGACAACGGGCATCGTCACCAAGATCCAGCAGGAGACCGGCAAGTCATGACCGCGTCGACGCTCGACGCGGTCGCGCGCCGACGGCCGGCGCCGACGACGCGCCGGCGCGTCGCGCCGGCGCCGGTCGCGCTCAGCCCGGCTCGGGCCTCGGCTCGGCGTCACGATGCTGTGGTTCAGCCTGCTGGTGCTGATGCCGCTCGGCGCCGTGGTGGTCGCGGCGTCGAGGGCGGCTGGGCGGCGTTCTGGACACCATCACCAACCCCAGACCGCGGCGGCGATCCGGCTCACCATCACCCAGGCGGTGCTCGTCACGGCGCTGAACATCGTGATGGGCACGCTCATCGCGTGGGTGCTGGTGCGGGACCATTCTTCGGCAAGCGGGTCCTCGAGGTGCGTCATCGACATGCCGTTCGCCCTGCCGACGATCGTCGCCGGCCTCGTGCTGCTGTCGCTCTACGGGCCGAAGAGCCCGCTCGGCATCAACGTGGCGAACACCCGGACGCGCGGTGTTCCTGGCCCTGCTGTTCGTCACGCTGCCGTTCGTCGTGCGCACCGTGCAGCCGGTGCTCGAAGAGCTCGACCGGGAGGTCGAGGAGGCCGCGGCGTCGCTCGGCGCCAGCCGGATCACGACGTTCCGCCGGATCATCCTGCCGAGCCTCGCGCCGGCCATCGCCGCCGGCGCCGCGCTGTCGTTCGCCCGGGCGATCAGCGAGTACGGCTCGCTCGTGCTGCTGTCGGGCAACCTGCCGATGCGGACCGAGGTCACGTCGGTGCGCATCCTCACCTACATCGAGAACGGCGACCCGTCGGCCGCCGCCGCGGTCGGCGACGATCCTGCTGTTCGTCGCGCTCGTCGTCATCGTCGCCCTCGACATCGTCCAGCGAGGGTGGCCCGCCGTGGCTGACGCCGTGGCTGAACGTCGCCGCGGGCCGCGACGCCCGCGCCCGGCCGGCGGCGCGCCGCAGTCGATCGCGCACGTGGCCACCTACGTGCTGCGGTTCCTCGTCGATCGCCTACCTGTTCTTGCTCGTCGCCTGGCCGGTCGGCACTCGTCGTCAAGAACACGTTCGCCGACGGCCTCGACGCCCTGCGCGACCGCCCTCGACGACCCGCTGGTCACCACGCGCTGCGGCTCACCGTCGTGCGTCGCGCTCCTCGCCGTCGTCGATCAACCCGTCTTCGGCGTGGCCATGTCGCTCCTGCTCGTCCGCTACCGCTTCCCCGGGCGCCGGCTGCTCAGCGCGCTCATCGACCTGCCGCTGGCGGTCTCGCCGGTCGTCGTCGGCCTCTCGCTGGTCCTCGTCTACAACGGCGCGACGGCTGGTTCGGCCCGCGCTCGAGGACGCCGGCCTCCAGGTCATCTTCGCCACCCCGGCATGGTCATGGCGACCGTCTTCGTGTCGCTGCCGCTCGTGGTGCGCGAGGTCGTGCCCGGTGCTCGAGGAGATCGGCACCGAGCAGGAGCAGGCGGCGCCGCAGCCTCGGCGCCAGCTCGTGCAGACGTTCCGGCGGATCACCCTGCCGTCGATCAAGTGGGCGCGTCGTCTACGGCGTCGTGCTCAGCCTGGCCCGCTCGCTCGGCGAGTTCGGCGCGGTGCAAGGTCGTCTCGGGCAACATCGACGGCCAGACCCAGACCGCGACGCTCGTCGTCGAGCAGAAGTACCAGGACTTCCAGCAGGCGACGGCCTACGCCATCGCCTTCCTCCTCGCCGTCGGTCGCGCGTCGTCTGCATCGTCATCGTGTCCGATCCTCCGACCCAGTCCAGGAGCAGATCACGATGAGCATCGAGGTCCGCAACGTCAACAAGCGCTTCGGCGACTTCGTCGCCCTCGACGACGTGTCGGCCTGACCATCCCGACCGGCCAGCTCACCGCGCTGCTCGGCCCGAGCGGCGGCGGCAAGTCGACGCTGCTGCGGATCATCGCCGGCCTCGAGACGGCCGACTCCGGCTCGGTCGAGATCGAGGGCGTCGACGCCACCGACCTGCCGCCGCAGAAGCGCAACGTCGGCTTCGTGTTCCAGCACTACGCGGCGTTCAAGCACATGACCGTGGCCAAGAACGTCGCGTTCGGCCTCGAGATCCGCAAGCGGCCGAAGGCCGAGGTCAAGGCGCCGGGTCGACGAACTGCTCGAGCTGGTGCACCTCGACCAGTTCGCCGACCGGCTGCCGTCGCAGCTGTCCGGCGGCCAGCGCCAGCGCATGGCGCTGGCCCGGGCGCTGGCCGTCGAGCCGACCGTGCTGCTGCTCGACGAGCCGTTCGGCGCGCTCGACGCCAAGGTCCGCAAGGAGCTGCGCGACTGGCTGCGCCGGCTGCACGACGAGGTCCACGTGACGACGGTGTTCGTCACCCACGACCAGGAGGAGGCGCTCGAGGTCGCCGACGAGATCGTCGTGATCAACGACGGGCGGATCGAGCAGGTCGGGTCGCCCGACGAGCTGTACGACGAGCCGGCCAACGACTTCGTGATGGCTTCCTCGGCCCGGTGACCACGCTCGGCGGCCGCCTGGTGCGCCCGCACGACATCGACGTCCGACGCCACGCCCACCCCGGTGACGCGCGTCCGGGCCGCATCACCCGGCTGGTGCGGGTCGGCTTCGAGGTGCGCGTCGAGCTGGCCGTCGCCGCCGACGCGGTCACGGTGGTCATCACCCGAGCCGAAGCCCGGCACCTGGAGCTCGCCGAGGGCGAGACGGTGTGGATCCGCACGGCGCCGGGTGCCACGACCGTGGAGCACCGGGGCGTCGTGATCGCACCGGAGGCCGAGCTGGTGGAGGCTCGCTAGGCGAACGCCACCGTGACCGTCCCGAACGGTCCGAAGTCGGCCACGCACGAGTCGCCCGGCGCGGCCTCGAACACATCGGTCGCCACGCCCGTCGTGACGACGTCACCACGCCGCAGCTGCCCGCCGAACCGGGGCAGCTCGTCGGCCAGCCACGCCATCACGTTGAGCGGATGGCCGAGCACGGCAGCGCCAGAGCCGGTCGTGACGAGCTCGCCGTTGCGCGTGACGGACACTGCGGCGGCCGCGAGGTCGTGGCCGCGCCAGTCGGTCACCGCATCGCCGTGGATCCACCAGCCGTGGATCGCGTTGTCGGCGGCGACGCGCAGCGCGCCGACCGCCCAGGACTCGAAGCGGTGGTCGACGATCTCGATGGCCGGGATCAGCGCGTCGATGTGCTCGGCGATGGTCTCGGGCGTGTGACCGCCGTCGATCGGCTCGACGTCGACGCCGACACGGAAGCCGAACTCGGCCTCGACGACGCGATGCGTGAACTGGTCGGCCACGAGTGTCGCGCCGCTCGGCGAGGTGGTCTGCGACATCAGCCGGCCGAACAACGGTCGATCGATCTGCAGGGCCGCCTGGGCGATGTCGTTGGTGCACGCCACCTTGAAGCCGATGCGCTGGCCGCCGGTCGCGCGAGCAAGGCATCGACCACCCGCTGCTGGATGGCGTAGGCGTCGTCCAACGTCTGTGGCTGCAGCGGCACCGGGAGGTCGGCCACCACCCGACGGGAGGCCCGCATGTCGAGCAGCTCGGTCGCCGCGCCGCCGATCGTGTCGTCGTCCATGATCGTCAGCCTGGCGCGTCGAGCTGGCGGTGGGCGCGGGCGATGACGTCCTGGCGGTGGCTCGCCAGCTCGGCGGCCGTCGAGTCGCGCAGGCCGCGCTCGGCGGCGAAGCGACCGTGGGCGGCGTGCGCCTCCTGCACCGGCAGGCGGTCGGTGAGGTCCCAGTCCTCGCGCATCGCCGCGACCATGTGCCGCGGCTGCTCGGCGATCGACGTCGCCATGTCGAGGCAGTAGGGCACGAGGTCGGCGTGGCCGACGACCTGGTTGACGAGCCCGATGCGCAGCGCCGTCTCGGCGTCGACCCAGTCGCTCGTGAGCGACATCTGGCGGGCCCATGCCGGGCCGACACGGCGGGGCAGGTCGACGAGCACCGGGCCCGGGTAGACGCCGACGCGCAGGTGGGTGTCGGCGAAGCGGGCCCGCTCGGAGGCGATCATGAAGTCGCACGCCAGCGCCAGCTCGAACCCGCCGGTGGCGGCCGGGCCGTTGACGGCGGCGATCACCGGGACCTTCGAGGCGGCGACGGCGGCCGTGAAGTGCGGGAGGTCCTTCAGCGTGGGCACGCCGAGGTCGCGCAGGTCGAGGCCGGCGCAGAAGGCAGGGTCGGCGCCGGTGATCACGATGCACCCGGCGTCCTGGTTGGCGTCGACGGCGTCGATCGCCGCCTGGGCCAGCTCGGCGTTGAGGGCGTTGCGGGCGGCCGGCCGGTTCAGACGGAGCAGGGCGACCTGGTCGTGGCGCTCCACGACGACGACGGGTTCGGGCATGCCGAGGATTCTGATGCCAATGAGGCACGCTGGACGAGCCTGGCTGGAATCAGAATCCGATCTAGGCCATCGAGCGGGCGGCGACCTCGCCGAGGCCGAGCTCGTCGATCGATTGCTCGCGCATCTTGAACTTCTGCACCTTGCCGGTGACGGTCATCGGGAACTCGTCGACGAACTTCACGTAGCGGGGGACCTTGAAGTGGGCGATCTTGCCACGGCAGAACTCGCGCAGCGCCTCTTCGTCGACCTCGCCACCGGGCCGCCGCTTGACCCACGCCATGAGCTCTTCGCCGTAGCGGTCGTCGGGCAGGCCGATCACCTGCACGTCCTCGACGTCGGGGTGCGTGTAGAGGAACTCCTCGACCTCGCGCGGGTACACGTTCTCGCCGCCGCGGATGACCATGTCCTTGCTGCGCCCGACGATGTTCACGTAGCCGTCCTCGGCCATCACGGCGAGGTCGCCGGTGTGCATCCACCCGTCGGCGTCGATGGCCTCGGCCGTGCGCGCTTCGTCGTTCCAGTAGCCGGACATCACCGAGTAGCCGCGCGTGCAGAACTCGCCCGTCTCGCCGCGCTCGATGGTCGCGCCCGTCTCGGGGTCGGCGATGCGGATCTCGACGTGCGGATGGGCCCGACCGACGGTGGCCGTGCGGTGGTGCAGCGAGTCGTCGGGCAGCGTCTGGGTCGACACCGGCGACGTCTCGGTCATGCCGTAGCAGATCGTCACCTCGGTCATGTGCATGCGGTCCACGGCGGCCTTCATCACCTCGACCGGGCACGGCGAGCCGGCCATCACGCCCGTGCGCAACGACGTCAGGTCGAAGCGGTCGAACTCGGGGTGGGCGAGCTCGGCGATGAACATCGTCGGCACGCCGTACAGCGCGGTGCACTGCTCGTCCTGGATCGTCTCGAGGACGTGCGTCGGGTCGAAGGCGTCGGACGGGTACACGATCGTCGCGCCGTGCGACGTGCAGCCGAGGTTGCCCATCACCATGCCGAAGCAGTGGTAGAGCGGGACCGGCACGCACAGCCGGTCGCCCGGTTGGAAGCCCTGCAGGCGGGCCACGAAGTAGCCGTTGTTGAGGATGTTGCGGTGGCTCAGCGTGGCGCCCTTGGGGAAGCCGGTCGTCCCCGACGTGTACTGGATGTTGATGGCGTCCCCAGGGGCGAGTCCGGCCGCGCGGGCGGCGAGGTCGCCGTCGGTGACGTGACCGGCGCCGGCCACGAGCTCGTCCCAGTCGTCGTCCCAGAAGAAGATCGAGCGCTCCAGCCCGGGCAGGTCGGGGGTCACCTGCTCGACCATGTCGACGTAGTCGGACGTCTTGAACGACGGCGCCGCGAACAGCATCCGGCAGCCCGATTGGGCGACCGCGTACTGCAGCTCGTGGGTGCGGTACGCCGGGTTGATGTTGACGAGGATCACGCCGATCTCGGCCGTGGCGTACTGCAGCAGCGCCCACTCGGCGTAGTTCGGGCTCCACAGCCCGACCCGGTCGCCGACCTCGAGGCCGAGGCCCATCAGGCCCTTGGCGCAGGCCGCGACGCGCGCCGCCAGCTCGTCGTAGGTCCAGCGCACGCCCTGGTGCCGGGCGACGAGCGCCTCGCGGCTGCCGTGGGCGGCGACCGTGCGCGCCAGGTTGGCCCCGATCGTCTCGTCGAGCAGTGGGATGTCGGTCGGCCCGGCTTCGGTGGCGAGTGTCATCGCGTTCCCCCTCGTGTCGGGGCCCATGCTCGCGCAGCCGCGGGCGGCGAGCGACGCCCGTCAGGTCTCGGTGACCTGGGTGCTCGCCCCTGCCGGGACGGTGAACGTGTGCCACGTCGACACGGGCGACTCGGCGACCGCGACGTCGTCGACGATGCGGTACTCGGCGGTCCAGGTGGCCGGCGTGACGGTGTGGCGGACGTAGCCGCGGTGCTGCAGCTCGGCGTCGACGATCGTGTCGAAGCTGGCCAGGACCGGCTCGAGGCTCGCCGGCACCAACCCGCTCGACGACACGGATGTGGTGACGAACTCGGTCCCGAGCGGGAGTCGCCCGATGCCGGCGAGGTGGATGTCGCCGGTCAGCACGACGAGCTTGTCGGCCACCGGTGCCGCCGCGGCGATCAGCCGGTCGCGCGCCGGCGAGTAGCCGTCCCACTGGTCCTCGTTGAGGATCGCGCCGTTCGGCAGGCGCAGGTCGGTCAGCACCGTCTGTTGGCCGAGCACGGCCCACGTCGCGCTCGCCGCGGCGAAGGTCCCGGCGGTCCACGCCTCCTGGGTCGCGCCGAGCATCGTGCGTGACGGGTCCGACGCCTCGGGGCACGCCGGCTCGGTCGACAGGGTGGCGTCGCCGCACGCCTGGTCGCTGCGGAACTGGCGACCGTCGAGCAGGACGAGGTCGACCAGGTCGCCGTAGCGGCCGGTGCGGTAGATGATCGTGTCGACGCCGGCCTGTGGCTTCGGGATGCGCACCGGCATGTGCTCCCACCACACCTGGTAGGCGGCGAGCCGACGGTCGGCGAACCCGGCCGCGTCCGCCGGGTCCTGCGGCGTCAGTCCGGCGTAGTTGTTCTCGACCTCGTGGTCGTCCCAGATCACCCACCACGGGCACGTCGACCGGGCCGCCTGGAGGTTCGGGTCGGCGAGGTACTGCGCGTAGCGGCCGCGGTAGCCGGCGACGTCGGTCGGCTCCGGCCCGTCGTGCGACCGCACCACCTCGCCGCCGATCGGGCGGGCCGCACCCTCGTAGATGAAGTCACCGAGGAACACGACGGCGTCCGGCGCCCACTCGGCGAGGTCGCGGTGGGCGGCGTAGTAGCCGGTCTCGAAGTGCTGGCACGTGACGGCAGCGACCTTCAGGCCGCTCGCGCCGACGGCGGCAGGGCCGGCCCGCCCGATCGGGCTGGTGAAGCCGCCGGCCTGGAAGCGATAGGCGACTGGCCCAGCGACGTCGACGACGGCATGGATGCTGTGACCGTCGGCAGCCGTCGCCGTGACCGTGGCGGATGACGCCACGGTCGCGAAGTCGTCGGTCGACGTCTCCCACGTCACGTCCACCGCGTCGGGCAGCCCGTCGCCGACCAGCTTCGTCCACAGCACCACCGACGTGGCGTCCGGGTCGCCGGCCGTGACGCCGAGGGCGAACGGATCGGCGGGCAGCGCGGTCGTGGTCGGCGGCGGCACCGTGGTCGATGTGGTCGAGGTGGTCGATGTGGTGGATGTCGTCGATGCCGCCGATGTGGTCGTCGATGCGCCGGTCGTCGTCGTCGAGCCATCCGGCGGGCCGGCCGTCGTGGTCGGTGCGCTGTCGTCGTCGTCCGAGCACGCGGCGCCGACGACGACGGTGGCGGCGAGGGCGAGGAAGGCGCGCCGGCTGAGGTCAGGCACGGGCCGGGTCGTCGGCGGCGAGCACCTCGTTGAACATCGGCATGCACTTCCACTCGGCGATCGGGGCCGCCCCGTCGGCGTCAGGCACGTTCACCGACAGGTCGTGGCCGTTGCTGCGGTGGATGTAGCGCGGGCAGTTCGGGAACACGTCGTCGACCGCCACGTGGATGGCGAACAGGGCGCCGGGATAGCGGCCGACGAGGCCCGGATCCTCCGTGATGGTGGCCCGGCCCGACACCCGGATCCGGTTGGGCTGCTCGAAGTCGATGAACAGCATCTGGATGTGCGGGTTCTCGAGCACGTTGCCGAACGACAGGAACATCCCGTTGCCGTCGTAGCTCGGGAAGCACAGCTCCATCGGCGCGAGGATCTGCACGAACCCCGGTGCGCCGCCCTTGTACGAGCACTGCGGGTGCCCCTCCTTGTCGGCCGTGGCCAGGAAGAACATCGGCGCCGCTTCGACGAACGGGCGGACGTCCTCCAAGGTCCACTTCGACCGGAACATGTCATGCAAGCGGTCGGCGAGGCGCCGGGTGTCGAACCGGTCCTGGAGCGCTCGTGAGCCGTCGTGGTAGCCGTCACCCATGCCCCCATCATCCCTCGTGCGGCCAGCGGGCCTGGCGTCGGTCCCGACCGGTACCATCCGCGGTGATGAGTGCGATCGAGCGCGTGGGTGTCGTGGGCAGTGGCCTGATGGGGTCCGGCATCGCGGAGGTGTGCGCTCGAGCCGGCCTCGACGTCGTCGTCCGGGAGGTCGACGCCGGCACCGCCGAGGCCGGGCTGGCCCGGCTGACCACGTCGCTCGACCGTGGCGTGCGCTCCGGGAAGCTGACCGAGGAGGCTCGCGACGAGGCGCTCGGCCGGATCCGGGTGACCACCGACCTCGACGAGCTCGCCGACCGCGAGCTCGTGGTCGAGGCGGTGATCGAGGACGAGGCGTCGAAGGTCGAGGTCTTCCGCGCCCTCGACAAGGTCGTCGCCGACCCGGCGGCGATCCTGGCCAGCAACACCAGCTCGATCCCGATCATGAAGCTGGGGATCGCCACCGAGCGGCCCGAGCAGGTGATCGGCATCCACTTCTTCAACCCGGTGCCGGTGCTGCGGCTGGTCGAGCTCGTCACGAGCCTCCTGACGTCGCCCGACACGATCTCGCGGGCCGACGACTTCGCGACGGCGGTGCTCGACAAGAAGGTGATCCGCAGCCAGGATCGGGCCGGGTTCGTCGTCAACGCGCTGTTGATCCCCTACATCCTCTCGGCGATCCGGATGATGGAGTCCGGCTTCGCCACCGCCGAGGACATCGACATCGGCATGGTCGAGGGCTGCAACCACCCGATGGGGCCGCTGCACCTCGCCGACCTCATCGGGCTCGACACGACGCAAGCCGTCGCCGCCAGCCTGTACGAGGAGTTCAAGGAGCCGCTGTACGCGCCGCCGCCGATGCTCTCGCGGATGGTCGAGGCCGGGCTGCTCGGGCGCAAGACGGGCCGCGGGTTCTACGACTACACGAAGCGCTGACCGGAGGTCCGAGATGAACGAGCACCAGGAACACGGACGGGTGCTGGTCGCCAAGGTCGGCCTCGACGGGCACGACCGTGGCGTGAAGGTCGTGGCGCGGATCCTGCGCGACGCCGGCTACGAGGTCATCTACACCGGCCTCTTCCAGACGCCCGACACCGTCGCCGCCGCGGCGGTCGACGAAGACGTCGACGCCATCGGGCTGTCGATGCTGTCGGGTGCCCACATGACGCTGGCCCCGCTCGTCGTCGACAAGGTCCGCGCCCTGGGGGCCGACATCCCCGTCGTCGTCGGCGGCATCGTGCCCGACGCCGATGTCGCCAAGCTCAAGGAAATGGGCGTGGCTGGCGTGCTGACACCCGGCGCCACCGGCGCGCAGGTCGTCGACGTCGTGCGCACGGCGATCGCCTCGCGCGCCTGAGGGGGCGGCCGTCGACCGCGTCGAGCGCCTCACCAACCTGTTGGCCTTGCTGCTCGAGACGTCGCGGCCGCTGACGCTCGTCGAGATCGCCGGCGAGCTCGAGGGCCAGTACGCCGGCAAGGAGAGCACTCGGCGAGCGGCGTTCGAGCGGGACAAGGCGGCGTTGCGTGAGATCGGCGTGCCGATCGACACGATCGTGATGAGCGGCGCCCACGCCGGCACCAGCGCGTATCGCATCGACCGGGCCCGCTACGAGCTGACCGAGCTGCACCTCGAGCCCGACGAGATGCGGGCGTTGCAGGTCGCCGTCGCCGCCGTGCGCCCGACCCAGGGCCGCGAGGCGCTGTGGAAGTTGGGTCTCGACAGCATCGAGGGCGAGGCCGCCGGCGACGTCGCCGTGACCGCCACCGTGCCGGAGCTGCCCGGCCTGCCGGCGCTGCGCGAGGCGTCGGCGCGGCGTGTCGCCGTCGCCTTCGGCTACCGCGGCAAGGACCGACGGCTCGATCCCTACGGCCTGCTGCTGCGCACCGGGTTCTGGTACGTCGTCGGGCGCGATCACACCCACGACGAGCTGCGGACCTACCGCGTCGACCGCATCGAGGGCGACGTCACCGTCGTGGACGACGAGACGTTCGAGCGGCCCGCCGGATACGACCTGCGCACCGCCTTCCCGGTCGATCCGAAGGAGCTCGGCGCCGGCGGGGTCGATGCCGTCGCCGTCGTGCGCGTCGACGCGGCGCGGGCCGGCAGCGTCGTACGGGAGCTCGGGCCCGAGCGCGTCGTCGCCAGGCACGCCGACGGCGCCGTCGACGTCGAGGTGCCGTGCGCCAACGTCCCGGCGTTCCGGTCGTGGGTGCTGGGACTGCTCGACCACGCCGTCGTGCTGGCGCCGCCGGACGTGCGGCGCTCCGTCGTCGACTGGCTGCGCTCGATGGTGGACGCCTGATGCCGCCAGGCAGTGGCCGGCGCACGGCCGAAGAGCGCCTCAGCCGCCTGTTGGTGATGCTGCCGTGGCTGATGGAGCGCGGCGAGGTGCCGGTTGCCGACGTCGCCCGCCGCTTCGGGCTGACGCCGGCAGAGGTGGCGCGCGACCTGGAGCTGGCCGCGATGTGCGGGCTGCCGCCGTTCGTCGACGAGATGATCGACGTGTTCATCGACGACGACACCGTGTTCGTCGGGGTGCCGCGACTCTTCACCCGACCGCTGCGGCTCACCGCGCCCGAAGGCTTCGCGCTGGTCGCCGCCGGGCGGGCCGCGATGCAGCTCCCCGGCGCCGAGCCCGGCGGCCCGTTGGGCCGCGGGCTGGAGAAGCTGGAGGTCGCGCTCGGCGCCGACGCCGTGGTCGTCGACCTGCCGGTCACGCCGGGCCTGACGTCGTCGATCGAGACGGTCACGGCCGCCGTCGGCACCGGCGAGCGGCTGCGGATCGAGTACTGGACGGCGTCGCGCGACGAGGTCTCGAGCCGCACGATCACGCCGCGCCGGGTGTTCAACGACCGCGGCGAGTGGTACGTCGTGGCCGACGATGGCCGCTCCGGCGAGCGCCGCACGTTCCGCATCGACCGCATGGAGTCGATCGAGACCACGGGCGAGCACGATCCGCTCGAGCCGATCGATGCCGCGGTGGCACCCGACTGGTTCGCCGACGGCGGGCTCGGACGGGTCACGCTGCGCCTGCAGCCGGCGGCTCGTTGGGTCGTCGAGCGCTACCCGGTCGACACCGTCAAGGAGCGCCGCGGCGGCGTCGTCGACGCCACGTTCCCGGTGGCCAGCGCGCGGTGGCTGGAGCGGCTGCTCGTGCGCCTCGGGCCGGATGCCGAGGTGCGGTCGCCGGCGGCCTGGAAGGGCCTCGGGGCCGACGTGGCAGGGCGCGTGCTCGAGCGCTACGCCGACGCCCGCAGCGGCGAGTAGAGCGCGTCGAGGTCGGACTCGGACCGCACGCCGTGGGCGGCGAGCAGGTGCGGGAGGATGGCCGCGGTGGCGGTGGCGTCGGCCAGCGCGTCGTGATGGCGATCGAGGGTGACGTCGTAGCGGGCACAGAGGTCGGCCAGGCCGTGGGTCAGCTGGCGGTCGGGATCGAGACGCCGGGACAGCTGCAGCGTGCACAGGCGTCGGCCGAGCGCCAGCGGGACGTGATCGCGGTCGGCCGCCCGCTCGATGAAGGCGGCGTCGAACTCGGCGTTGTGGGCGGTGAACACCGACCCGGCCAGCCGATCGCGCAGCTCGTGGAGCGCGGCGTCGGCCTTCGGGGCGCCGCGCAGCGTCCGGCGGGTGATGCCGTGGACCTTGCGCGGGCCGACCCGACTCCACGGCCGACGCAGCCGCACGAGGGTGGACCATGCGTCGACCACCGTGCCGTCGGACTCGACGGTCACCACGCCGATCTGCAGGATCCGGTTGCGCTTCGTCGACAGCCCGGACGTCTCCACGTCGACCACGGCGAACCTCGGCAGTCCCACACCGCCGACCCTACGCCGGGGGTGTCACGGTCAACGCTCAGAGCGGCCAGGACCCACTGCGCTCCTTGCTCGGCGCTGGCCTCACATCCGGGCAGATCCGCGAACTTTCCACGCTCGCGCCACGCATGGTGGCGCGAGCGCGGAAAGTTCGCGGATCCGCCATCTGAGGTCTGGGGTCAGGTGCCCTTGGGGGCCTTCTGGCCCATGAAGCCGAACAGGTAGCCGGCGACGCGGCGCATCTGGATCTCCTCGGCGCCTTCGGTGATGCGGTAGCGGCGGTGGTGGCGGTAGATGTGCTCGAACGGCTTGTGGCGGCTGTACCCGAGCCCGCCGTGCACCTGCATCGCCCGGTCGGCGGCCTCGCAGCACAGCCGGTTGGCCCAGTAGTTGCACATCGACACCTCGGCCGACGCCGAGAACTCGCCCTCGGTGTCGAGCTGCCACGCCGTCTTCTGGATCAGCAGGCGCAGCATGTTGCACTGCGTCTGGAGCTCGACGAGCGGGAACTGGATGGCCTGGTTGGCGGCCAGCGGCTTGCCGAACGGCTTGCGCTCACGGGCGTAGGCGATCGACTCGTTGATGCAGAACTGGGCGGCGCCGAGCGACGAGGCGGCCTGGCGGATGCGGTTCTCGTTGACGAAGCTCTGCACGACCTGCAGGCCGCGGCCCTCGTCGCCGAAGATCGTGGAGTCGTTGACGCGGACGTTGGTCAGCTTGATCGTGGCGTGGTCGGTCGGCATGTTGAACGTCCAGAGGAACTCGACGATCTCGAAGCCGGGCGTGTCGGTCGGCACGATGAACGCGGTGATGCCGGTGCCCTCACCGGGCTTGCCGCTGGTGCGGGCGAAGATGACGTCGTGGGTCGCGTTGTGCAGGCCCGTGTTCCACGTCTTGTTGCCGTTGATGACCCACTCGTCGCCGTCGCGGTAGGCGTTGGTCTCCATCCACGTGGCGTCGGAGCCGTGGCCGAGCTCGGTGATGCCGAACGAGAAGCCGCCGCCGTGCTCGGTCATGCGGGGCAGCCAGTACGCCTTCTGCTCGTCGCTGCCGTAGCTCTCCATCAGCATCACGCCGAGGATGTTGCCGACGATGGTGTGCTCGGTCTGCAGGTCGCAGTGCAGCCCCAGGCCCTTCGCCGCCAGGTGCTCGCGGATGACGGCCATGCCGAGGTTGGTGCCGTCCATCCCCCCAAGCCGCGATGGGTAGGAGTAGCGGTAGATGCCGGCCTTGTCGGCCCGCTTGCGGGCCTCACGCATCAGGTCCTCCCACTCCTTGTTCGGCAGGCCGCCGCGCTCCCAGTCGGTGCGGGCGTCCTCCCGACGGTGGTCGAGGAAGCGGATGTTGTCGTTCTCCTGCTCGAGCGGCTTGATCTCCTGCTCGATGAAGTCGTCGATCTTGACGAGGAAGTCCTTGAGGTCAGCTGGCAGCTCGAAGTCCACGGGACGATCTTGTCGGCCCGGGCGTCCCGGTGGCGATTCGGGTGCGCTACAGCAGCTCGGCGGCGAGGCTGGCGACGTCGCTGCGCTCGCAGGCGGTGAGCGTGATGTGGCCGAAGCAGGACTGGCCGCCGAAGGCGTGGGTCAGCACGGCGAGGGCGTTGTTGGTCTCGCCGAGGTAGGGCGCGTCGATCTGGCTGGTGTCGCCGGTGAACACGACCTTGGTGCCTTCGCCGACGCGGGTGAGGATCGTGCGCAGCGTCGTCGGCTCGAGGTTCTGGGCCTCGTCGATGATCACCATCTGGCGCTGCAGCGAGCGACCGCGCAGGAACGTCACCGACTCCAGCGACAGCTTGCCGCGGGCGGTCAGCTCGTCCGTGAGGTTGCGGGCGTCGACGTTGGACTGCTGGTCGGTGAGGGCGACCACGGCATCGTGGATGGCCGACATCCACGGGTCGAGCTTCTCGTCGAGCCCGCCGGGCAGGAACCCGACGTCGGCCCGCCCGACCGGCACGAGCGGCCGGTAGATGGCGAGGCGCTCGTAGCGGCCGTGCTCGACCACCTGCTCGAGCCCGGCCGCCACGGCGAGCAGCGTCTTGCCGGTGCCGGCCCGGCCGTCGAGGGCGACGACCTCGATCGCCGGGTCGAGCAGCAGCTCGAGCGCGAAGCGCTGCTCCTTGGAACGAGCCCGCAGGCCCCACGCCTCCGGCGCGCTGTGCGACAGCAGCCGGAGGTCGTCGCCGACCCGCCGGGTCAGCGCCGACTGGGAGCCGGACCGCAGCACGGCGAACTCGTTCTCGCCGACGTCGGCCGCCGTCTCGATGGCGTCGACGGCCAGGGCACCGGCGGCGTACAGGCAGTCGACGATCTCGTGGGCGGTCTCGATGGTCGACCACCCGCCGGACTGCGTGGCGACGTGCGCCTTGGCCGGCTCGTGCGGGGCCGCCGCGACACCCAGGTGAGCGGCCTTGATGCGCAGCGCGGCGTCGTTCGACACCATCGTCGTCGGGCCGCGATCGACCTGGCCGAGGGCGGCGCCGATGATGCGGTTGTCCGAGCTCGTCGGGTCCAGCCCGTGCTCGACGAGGAGGTGCTTCTGGATGCCGTTGAGCTCGATCTGCAGCGTCGCCCCGTTGCCGACCGGCACCGGGTCGGCGAGGGAGCCACCGTGGTGGACCCGGATCTCCTCGATCGTGCGCAGCGCGGTGCGCGCCGCCCGCCCGACGTCGTCGGGTCGGGTCTTCAGGCCGTCGAGCTCCTCGACGACGATCAGCGGCACGACGACGTCGATGCCGTCGAACGAGAGGATGCACGACGGGTCGGCGATGAGCACCGAGGTGTCGAGCACCACCCGGGCGCGCACGGCGCCGTCGGTCTGGGGCTCACCTCCGTCCCTCGTCGCGGCCGCCGGGAGGAGATCGGTCAACGCCACTCCTTCGTGTCCCGAGACGGGATCCGGCTGGTGGGATGGATGCGGAACTGCACGGCTGGTGAGATGCCCAACGGCACGCAGTTGTATCGCGCCACGGCCCCGCTCGCGGTGGATGAAGACCAGAATTCACGGAACCGTCGCGCGGTACCGTGCGCGCCGTGGCGTTCGACCCGACGTGCCCGTTCTGCGCGATCGTCGCCGGCACCGCCGACGCCGAGGTGGTGTTCCGTGACGACGTCGCGGTCGGCTTCCTCGACATCAGGCCGTTGTTCCCCGGCCACGTCCTCGTCGTGCCGGCCGACCACATCGTCACGCTGCCCGAGTTGAAGGACGTCGGACCGTTCTTCGAGCGAGTGCGACGCGTCGCCGGCGTGGTGCCGAGCGCGCTCGGAGCGCAAGGCACGTTCGTCGCCAACAACAACGTCGTGAGCCAGAGCGTCGCCCACCTCCACGTCCACGTCGTCCCGCGGACGAAGGGCGACGGACTGCGCGGCTTCTTCTGGCCCCGCTCGAAGTACGGCCCGGGGGAAGCCGCGGCGGTGGCGACGACGTTGCGCGAGGCGCTCGCGGCGACTGATTGACGGCACGAGCCCGCTCGTTGCAAGGGCTTCAGACGTTGCAGTTGCAGATGCAACTGCATCGATGCTTGCGCCTGTGGGCAGTGGCTTGTTCGATTTGCCCCAGCCTTCGGGCGAGGGACCTTGCCGTCCCGCTGAAAGGACCGAGCGACGTTGCTCGGTGACGACATCTCGAAAGAGGATCAATGGCAACCAAGGCAGAGCTCATCGATGCGGTCGCGGCGTCAGCCGGCGTGTCCAAGGCGGACGCGGAGCGCACGATCGGTGCGTTCTTCGACCACGTGACCACGGCGACGAAGAAGGAAAAGGTCGCGTGGCCGGGCTTCGGTTCGTTCAGCCAGACCAAGCGCGCCGCCCGCACCGGCCGCAACCCGCAGACCGGTGCGCCGGTGAAGATCGCCGCCTCGACGGCGATGAAGTTCACCCCGAGCTCCACGCTCAAGACGACGCTCAACCCGAGAAAGAAGAAGTGACCATGGTCCTGAAGAAGGCTCCGGCCAAGAAGGCCGCGGCGAAGAAGGCGCCGGCCAAGAAGGCCGTTGCGAAGAAGGCTCCGGCCAAGCGGGCGGCAGCCAAGAAGGCACCGGCGAAGAAGGCTCCGGCCAAGCGGGCGGTCGCCAAGAAGGCTCCGGCGAAGAAGGCTCCGGCCAAGCGGGCGGTCGCCAAGAAGGCTCCGGCCAAGCGGGCGCCGGCCAAGAAGGCCGTTGCCAAGAAGGCTCCGGCCAAGCGGGCGGCGGCCAAGAAGGCGCCGGCCAAGCAGGCTCCCGCCAAGCGGGCGCCGGCCAAGCGCGTCGCCAAGAAGGCCTGATCAGGACCGGTCGATCGGCGTCGCCGGCGCACTGCGCGCTGCGACGCCGATCGCGACCGGTGACGGTGGCAGATTGTCGGCGTGGACACGCTGTGTGACGAGCTGACGGCCGAGCACGAAGACCTCGATCGGATCGTCGCGGGTGCCGATCTCGAGGTCCTCACCCCGGCGCCCGGGTGGGCCGTCCGAGACCAGATCACCCACCTCTGGTTCTTCGACCAGCGAGCGTTGATGGCGCTCACCGATCCCGAGGCGTTCCGGATCGATGCCGAGGCGCTGCTGCGCAGCGGCACCGACGTCGCCAACGAGCAGGGCCGTGACCTCCCGGCCGACGAGCTGCTCGATCGCTGGCGCGCCGATCGTCGAGCCCTCGTCGAGCACGCCCGCACCGTCGACCCGAAGCTGCGCGTCCCGTGGTACGGCCCGGCGATGGGTGCGCGGTCGTTCATCACCGCCCGCTTGATGGAGACGTGGGCGCACGGCCAGGACGTCGTCGACGCCCTGCACGCCGACCGCCCGCCGACCGATCGGCTGCGTCACGTCGCCCACATCGGTGTGGGCGCCCGCCCGTTCAGCTACGTCGCCAACGGCCGCGAGCCGAACGAGGCGCCGGTGCGCGTCGAGCTCGTCGGGCCGTCCGGCGACGAGTGGACGTGGGGACCGGATGATGCCGCTGACCGCGTGACCGGACCGGCGCTCGACTTCTGCCTGCTCGTCACCCAGCGCCGTCACCGCGATGACGTGGCCGTGGCGGCCGAGGGCGCGGCGGCCGACGAGTGGCTCGGCATCGCCCAGTCCTTCGCCGGCCCCCCAGGGGAAGGCCGCCGCCCGGGCCAGTTCGCCGCGTAGCTCAGAGCGACCCGGACCCACTGCGGAACGAGCTCAGCGCGTACGTCGTGTGCTCGGCACGCGAACCGAGTCGGTGAGGTACGCGCTGAGCTCGCGTCGCAGTGGGTCCTGGCCGCTCCGTCAGTACGCGTGCTGCTCGTCGAAGTCGGCGCGGCCGCGCGGCAACAGGTCGTAGAGGTTCCAGGCGACCTCCAGCGTCCCGACGTGGCGAGGGTCCTCGTCCTCGTCGGTCGGCGCGTAGAGCAGCTCCGACGCCCAGAAGTGGCGGATCGTGTCGCCGTCGCGCTGGAACACGTTGAGGATCGGCATCTGCTGGCCGTCGATCTCGCCGCCGTAGTCGTGGGCGAACGTGGTGCGTCCCGACGACACGAAGCGCACGTGCCGCCAGCCGCGCTCGCGTGCGAACGTCATCACCCGCTCGATCGGTGCCTTGGCGGCGACGACGAAGTTCGTGTGGGCGTCGATGTGGCGGGCCGCGCCGTCGAGCTCGTCGATGAACGCCGAACATGATGGGCAGGGCCCCTCGGCGAGCGGCAGCTCGGCGGTGGCGCCGTCGCGGGGTCCCGGACGGTCGTCGTGCACATGGCGCGGGAACATGAAGTTGTAGACGGCGAGGGCGTCGGTGCCGGGGCGGAACAGCTCGGACAGGCGAACCGACTGCACCGTGCCGTCGGCGGCGAGCTCGTCGAACTCGTAGTCCTCCGGCACGACGCCACCGGGTGGGAGGGCTCGGCGGGCGGCGGCCACCGCCTCGGTCTGGCGGCGCAGCTCGATCTCCTGGCGCAGCAGGTCGTCACGGGCGGCGCGGTACTCGGCGGTCTCGCCGGGGAACACGTGCATGCCCCTACGACGAACGGCAACCCGGGAAGTGATCGCTAGAGGTCGGTGAGGCGGGCGAAGACCTCGGCGGCCGCGACGCCCTGGGGTGCGCCGTGCTCGGCGAGGCGCTCGCGGATGCGCGCCCGGAAGGCGCCCAGCTCGCTGGCGTCGGCGGCGTGCATCGTCGTCTCGAACTGGCTCTCGTGGGCCTCCAGCGCCGCCAGCTTGGCGTCGACGAACGCGCTGACGTCCTCGGCGTGGTTCGGCACATCGGCCTCCCACAGGAACAGCGCGTCCGGGCGGTGGTGGGGCAGGCCGTGCTCGGGGAAGAAGTGGGGGTCGCGGGCGGCGACGATGGCGTCGCACACGAGGAAGCCGGCGTGACGGTGATCGGGGTGCAGCCGGTAGTGCTTCCACGGGTCGTGCCCGAGGACGACATCTGGGCGCAGCTCGCGGATGATCGCGGCGACCGCGCTCACGGCCGCCCGGTCGGCCTGCAGGTCGCCGTCGACGGCGCCGAGGAAGCGGACCTCGCCGGCGTTGGCACCGGCCAGCCGGCGCGCCGCCTCGCGCTGCTCCTCGCGCCGGCGGGCGACGAGCGCGCTGAGGTCGGCGCCGACGTCCCACGTCCCCTTCGAGCCGTCCGTGCAGATGAGGTGGTGGACGACGCAGCCGGCGGCGGCCCACTTGGCGAGGGTGCCGCCGGCACCGAACTCCACGTCGTCGGGATGGGCGCCGACCGCCAGCGCCGAGCCGGGGACGTCGTGGTCGCGCGACCACGACGTCGTCAGCGACGGCTGTCCAGGTTCGTTCGCAGCCACGTCGGCAGGTGCGGCCGGAGGGTCGGGTGGGCGAGGTCGTCGGGGGTGTCGATGTCGAGTGACAGCCGGGGATCGGGGCGCACGTCGACGCGCCGGCCGGTGGCGACGGCGGCTTCGAAGTGGCGGACGAACGACCCGCCGCCGTAGGCGGCCGGCAGCTCGAGGTCGAGCGGCAGGGCCATCACGTTGGTGCCGTCGCGGCGGCGATCGGGGACCAGCGTGATGGCGCCCGGCACGACGAGCTGCGTCAGGTCCTCGGCGAGCGGGAGGTCGCTGTGGGCGATGACGACGTGGTCGAAGCCCTTGCCGGCGATCGTCGCCCGACCGGCGTCGACGGCGCCGTTGAGACCGAGCCCCGGGCTCCACAGCACCTCGGCGCCGTGCTCGTCGGCCCACGCCGCGACCTCGTCGTCGTCGCACGCGATGAACGTCGGCAGCTCGCCGGCGGCGGCCACGACCCGACCAGCGAGCCAGCGGGCCAGGTCGGCCCGGGCCAAGCGGTCGAGCACCACCGACAGCCGGCCCTTGGCCGCGGTGAACGCCTTCACCGGCATCAGGAGGGCCGTCTCCACGGGTCCACACTACGGGTCGCCATCCACTGCACACCGGTCGGCCGTAGCGTGCCGACCGTGACGACGAGCGGGACGACGGGTGTGCTCGGGGGCGACTGGCGGGCCGACGTCACGGCCTGGGGCGATGTCGTGCCGTGGGACGGATCGCCGCCGCTCGTGTGGCACGTCGCGGCCGACGACCGCTGGCACTCGCCGGCCGACGAGCTGGCTGTCCGCCAGGTGCGGGTCGCCGGCGCGCCGGTGTTCGAGACCCGCCTGCGGATCCCCGGTGGTGATGCCGTGCACCGGGTGTGGTCGGTCGCCGACGGCGGCGGGCGCACGATCGTCGAGATCACCAACGACTCGCCGTTGCCGATCGCCTGTGCACTGACTCGTCGCGACCTGCTGACCACCCGTCCGCCGGCCGACGTGCCCATCGAGGGGATCGACCTGCCGCCCGGGACGATCGTGCTCCCGATCGGCCATCGCGCCGCCGTGACCGTCGCCCTCGACCACCACGGCGCCGGCGCCGGTCCCCTCCCTGCGGGCTCGGCCCCGGCCGAGGCGACGGCGCGCGGCTGGGTCGGCTTCGCCGAGCGGGCCAGTCGGTTCACCGGGTCCGGCGCCGAGGTGCTCGTGACCGCCCGCGCCGAGGTGGCGCTCGGCGGCGCGCCCGACGTCGACGAGGATCCGGTCGGCCACCTCCTCGCCGTCGGTGAGCTGACCCGGCTGGGCGAGCGCGCCGACGATCCCGTCGACGCGCTCGACGATGTCGCCGTCGCCGTCCACGCCATCGCCCGACGCGACGGGTGGGACATCGACGCGGCGCTCGACGCGGCGGCGATGGTGCTTGCCCGGGCCGGCGAGCGGCGGGCCGGGAGCGACCTCGCCCGCATCGTCGCGGCCCGCCACCCCGCGCCGCCGCCCGATCCGACCGGCGTCACCGGTGTCCGCGTCGTCGCCGCCGTCGAACGCCGCGTGGTGCGCGGTGGGCAGCTGTTCCCCGACGGCATCCCGACGGCGTGGCGGGGGACCGACCTCGAGGCCCACGGTCTGCTCGCCGGCCCGGCGTCGACGCTGTCGTTCGCGCTGCGTTGGCACGGACCGAACGCCGCCGTGCTGTGGGAGGTCGACGGGGCCGCCGTCGAGCTGACCGCGCCGGGCGCCGACCCGGCGTGGCGGACGCGCGAGCGGCACGGCGAGGCGCTGTGGCGCCTCGACCGCTGATCAGCTCAGCGCAGTGCGAACTCCACCAGGCGGTGCGTGAAGTCGCTGTCGACCACCGCGCCCGTGCAGAGGTGGTGGTAGAAGAACGGCGCCAGGATGACGTCGACGAGCAGGTCGACGTCGGTGCCGGCGGGCAGCTCACCGCGCTGGATGCCGCGCTGCAGCAGCAGCCGGATCGTCGCCTGGCGGCCGAGCGTGTAGTCGTCGAGCGACGCACGCAGCTGCGGGTCGTAGCAGCTGGCCTCGATCAGGTGCGGTAGCACGTCGGAGCCACCGCGGCCGGGCGAGAAGCACTCGATGACGGCGTCCATGTAGGTGAACAGGTCCTCGCGGAGGCTGCCCTCGTCAGGGACCGGGATCGGCGTGGCCGTCATCCGCAGGGCATCGAGGATCAGCGCCTCCTTCGAGTCCCAGCGCCGGTAGATGGTCGCCTTGCCGACGCCGGCCCGCTGCGCCAAGAGGTCCATCGACAGCCCGGCCACGCCGAGCTCGTTGAGCAGCTCGAGGGTGGCGCCGAGGATGGCGCCGTCGGCGTCGGCGCGTCGGGGCCGCCCCCGCTTGACCGCGGTGGCCAAGCCCGACGTCGAGACGGTGGCCGACATCACTCGCCTCCGACCGGGACGGGCACGGACTGGCCGTCGGTGGCGCCCTCGTCGGCGTCGAGCGCGAGCGGATCGTGGGCCCGGGCGGGCAGGAACCGCCACGCCACGAACGCAGCACCGACGACGAACAGTGCCCCGAGCCGGAGGCCGTAGCTGAGCGAGTGCACGAACGCGTCCTTGACGTCGACGAGGAACTCGTTGGCGCCGGCGCCGACGCTCTGGGCGACGGTCAACGCGCCGCCGAGCGACGACTTGGAGGCCGCCAGCTGCTCGTCGCTGAGTCGGAACTGTCCGCTGATCCCGGCGACGTCCGAGGCGTAGATGCTCGACGCGACGCTGCCGATGATGGCGACGCCGAGGGCACCGCCCATCTGGCGGGTGGTGTCGTTCACCGCCGAGCCGACGCCGGCCTTCTCGCGCGGCAGCGAGCCCATGACCGACTCGGTGGCCGGCGCCATCACCATGCCCATGCCGGCCGACATCAGGCAGAAGAGCACGATGGTGATCGAGTAGGGCGTCGTCGCCTTGATGAAGGACAGCCCGACCAGCGCGGCGGTGACCGTCAAGAGACCGGCGGTCACGACCGCCTTGGTGCCGAGGCGCTCGACGAAGCGAGCCGACAACGGCGCCACCACCATCATCGTCAGGGCGAACGGGACCATTCGGACGCCGGCGCCGAGCGGGCTGTAGCCGTGGACGAACTGCCAGTACTGGGTGATCAGCAGCATCGAGCCGAACATCGCGAAGAACGTCAGCGTGATGGCGCTGTTGGCCGCCGTGAACCGGGGGTTCTGGAAGAAGTGCATGTCCAGCATCGGGTGGTCGGTGTGCAGCTCCCACATGATGAAGGCGGCGATCGCCACCGCGCCGACGAGGAAGGCGAAGACGACCTTGGGGTCGGTCCAGCCCTCCGACGGGCCCTCGATGATGCCGAAGAGCAAGCCGCCGAGTCCGATGATCGACAGCACCGCGCCGAGCGGGTCCAGGTCGCCCTGGTTGGGGTCCTTCGACTTCGGGATCATGATCGCCCCGGCGATGAGGGCGACGAGGGCGATCGGGACGTTCACCCAGAACACCGCGCCCCACGAGAAGTGGTTGAGCAGGAGCCCACCGGTCACCGGGCCGATGGCGACGCCGAGCCCGGAGAACCCGGCCCACACGGCGATCGCTCGGCCCCGCTCGCGAGGGTCGCGGAAGACGTTGGCGAGGATCGACAGCGTCGAGGGCATGATCAGCGCCCCGCCGATGCCCATGAACGCTCGGCTCAGGATCAGCTGCATCGTCGACGTCGAGAGCGCCGCCGAGACCGAGCCCAGCATGAACACGACGAGGCCGGTCTGCAGAGCGCCCTTGCGGCCGAAGCGGTCGCTCAGGCTGCCGGTCGTCAGCAGCAGCCCGGCGAAGACGAGGACGTAGGCATCGAGGATCCACTGGATGTCGCTGTTCGAGGCGTGCAGGTCCTCGATCATCGACGGGATCGCCACGTTGAGGATCGTGTTGTCCAGGGCGATGATGAGCAACGAGATGCACAGCGTGGCGAGGATCAGCCAGCGCCGGGCGTGGACGTGGGGATCGAGCTCCCCGGTGTCCGGCTCCATGATCGAATGTCCCACGTCGTTCCTCCACTGCCCGTTCCGGGCTCCGCATCACGACCCGGGACACCGGGTCATTTCCGATACTGAACGGAGCAGTATCGTAAAGTGCCGGCGACCGCAGACGTCGAGGCGACCGCTGTGACCTTGGTCGCAACGGAGCGCGAGCCGGCCTCGTAACCTGACCCGCGATGACCGCCGAACCCCTCGAGGCCCCGCCCGCCGACCTGCGCCTCACCGAGTGGACGACGTGCGGCGGGTGCGCCGCCAAGTGGGGGGCGGCGGTGCTGACGGAGATGGTCGCCGAGCTCCCCGCCGCCGTCGACCCCGCCCTGCTCGTCGGCCTGGCGCCGTTCGACGACGCCGCGATCTACCGCATCGACGCCACGACGGCGCTGGTGTCGACGACCGACTTCTTCCCGCCGCTCGTCGACGACCCGGGGGACTACGGCGCCATCGCCGCGGCCAACGCGTGCAGTGACGTGTTCGCGATGGGCGGCCGCGTCGTGCTGGCCATCAACGTCGCCGCCTTCCCTGAGCACTTCCCGCGCACCGCGATGGCGACGATCTTCGCCGCCGCCGCGGCCGTCGTGGTCGAAGCGGGCGGGACGGTGGCCGGCGGCCACACGATCCGGAACCCGGAGCCGGTGTTCGGGCTCGCCGTGCAGGGCCTCGTGCACCCCGACCGCGTGTTCCGCAAGTCGGGTGCCCGGCCCGGCGACGTCGTCGTGCTGTCGAAGCCACTCGGCACCGGGCTGACGCTGGCCGGTGGCGAGCCGACGGACAAGGCGGCGGCCATCGCCGGGATGCGGGCCCTCAACCGCGTCGCGTCCGAGCGCCTGCAGGCGATCGGCGACGCCGTCCACGCGGTCACCGACGTCACCGGCTACGGGCTCGCCGGGCACGGCTGGGAGGTCGCCGAGCACAGCGGCGTGCAGCTGGTGATCGACAGCGCCGGCCTCGTCGCCTACCCCGGTGCCGCGGAGGCCGCCGATCGCGGCGTGCGCACCGGCGGCGACGTCCGCAACCGGGACTACGTCGCCGGGAACCTGCGCTCGACGGCGTCGGCGACGGCCGAGGCGCTGGTGTTCGATCCGCAGACGTCGGGCGGTCTGCTCGCGGCGGTCGAGCCGGCGGTCGCCGATGCGCTCATCGCCGACGGCTTCTGGCGCGTCGGCACGATCGAGGCCGGAACACCCGCCGTGGTGCTGCGGTGACGGTGGTCCGCACGCCGCGTTCCCGACCGCTCGTCTCGAAGAAGCGGGCCCCGACCCGTGGCGTCGAGAAGGAGATGTGGGACCTCGGGCACGAGGTCGTGGTCGGCATCGACGAGGTCGGCCGCGGGGCGTGGGCCGGGCCGCTGACGGTCGGGGCCGCGATCCTGCCCCGCGACACCCGGGTCAACGGGGTCCGCGACTCGAAGCTGCTGACCGAGAAGGAGCGGGAGAAGCTGTTCGACCGGCTGACCGCGTGGTGCGTGGCGTGGGGTGTCGGCAGCGCGTCGCAGGCCGAGTGCGACGAGCTCGGGATGTCAGCGGCGCAGAAGCTGGCCGCGTTCCGGGCCATCGAGCAGCTCGGCGTGATCCCCGACGCCGCCGTCGTCGACGGCAACTGGGACTTCGTGTCGCCGCACGTCGGCCACGTGGCCCGGCGGATCAAGGCCGACGCCCGCTGCCTCAGCGTCGCCGCCGCGTCGATCCTCGCCAAGGTCGTGCGCGACCGCGAGATGCGGATGCACGCCGAGTCGTACCCGAACTGGTCGTTCGACTCCAACAAGGGCTACCCGTGCCCGGTGCACAAGGCCGCGCTGCAGGGCTACGGCCCGTCGTGCATCCACCGCCGCACGTGGGTCTTCATGGACCACTACGTCCCCTGGACCGGCATCTCGCGCGTGTACCGCCCAGACCCCGACCAACCGTCGCTGTTCGACGCGATCCCCGACGACCCATCGGAGGGTTTCGTCGCATCCGAGGGTTTCGCGGAGGGCATCCCTGCACCAGACCCTCCGATGCACTGAAACCCTCGGATGGATCAGGCCTTGGCGACGGTCACCTTGATGCCGGTCATGTGGGCCTGGCTCGACAGCGGTTCGTAGCTGCCCGGGCCTGACGGGAGGAGCACGTTCGGGTTCGTGCCCGGATGCTCGGCGGCGACGCGGAGGCGCGGGCTGGCGGTGTGGCCCCAGCCGTGGACCATCGACACGACGCCCGGCATCAGCTCGTCGTCGAGCGCCGCGTTCGCATGGACCTCGCCGTCGGCACTGGCGACGACGACCCGATCGCCGTCGGCGATCCCGAGGGCCGCGGCATCGTCGGGGTGGATGGCGAGCGGGTTCGACGTGCGGCCGCGTCGCTTCATCCGCGGCACGTTGGCGAACCACGTGTTGTGCATCCACGGATCGCGACCGTGGATCAGCCGCAGCGAGTCGCGTTCGCGCAGTTGCTCGTCGAAGAACATCTCGCAGCGCGCGAACGCGCCGGCGAACAGCGGTGGGCAGCAGTCGATCTTGCCGTCGGCCGTCCACACCTGCTTGTCGAAGAACTCGCCGGGCGTCGGCGCCGGCAGCACGTGCACGTCACCGGTCGCCTGCAGGTCGGCGAGCTCGACGCCGGCGCCCCGCTGCAGCATGTGCCGCCACTTGGCCCACGGATCCGGCGTCGCCTCGTCGAGGATCGACGGCTGCCCGAGCTCCTGCAGCAGGCGGTGGGCGATCCACCACTCCGGCTGGCGTTCGCGCATCGGCGCCACCACGGCCGGCGTGTACTGCGCGAACGGTCGGGCGCTGGTGCCGATGTTGACGACGTTGAGGTCGTCGCGCTCGTACATGTCGGTGCACGGGAGCAGCACGTCGGCGAGCTCGGCGGTCGCGCTCGGGTAGATGTCGATGACGACCAGCAGCTCGAGCTGCTCGAACGCCTTGCGCAGGCGCTCCTCGCCGGCGATCGACAGCAGCGGGTTGCCGGCGACGACGATCATCGCCCGCACCGGCTCGGCGCTGTCGAGGATGGCGTCGGCCATCAGCGTGCCGGGGAGGGCGCCGCGGCGCAGCCGTCCGAACTCGGTGTCGACGTAGTTCTGCTCGACCGGCCCGGCGCCGCTGCGGGCATTGGCGTAGAACCCGTCGCTCTTGAGGTTGCCGCCCTCGACGTCGAGGCGTCCGGTGACGAACGACAGCATGTGCACCAGCCAGTAGGCGAGCGAGCCCTGGCGACCCATGTTGAGCCCGGTCGAGGCGTGCACAGAGGCGCGCGGCGTGGCGATCCACGCCGCCGCCAGCTCCCGCACGACGTCGGCGTCGATGCCGGTGACCGGCGCCGTCGTGGCGGCGTCGTACGGGGCGAGGAAGGCGCGCAGCTCGTCGACGTGGCGTGCCGTGGGCGGCGAGCGTCGATTCGGAGAAGCCGCCGAGCGCATCGATCTCGTGCAGCAGCGCGGCGAGGAACCACACGTCGGTGTCGGGACGGATCTGCACGGTGTCGCCGACGCCGCGCTCGGGCGTCTCGATGCGCCGCGGGTTGACGAACACGAACCGGGCGCCGCGAGCAGCCGCCCGGCGCATCGTGCCGAGCACGTTCGGGATCGAGAAGAAGCTGGCCTGCGACGCCCGCGGGTTCTCGCCGATCACGAGGCACAGGTCGGTGTGGTCGAGATCGGGGATCGGGTGGACGGTCGACGTCCCGAAGACGGCTTCGCTGGCGACGAACTTGTTGGCGCAGTCCTGGGTGCCCGACGAGAACGTCCGGCGCACGCCCAGCGCCCGCAGCAACGTCGAGACGTGCAACGTGGCGAGGGCGTTGAACGCCGTCGGGTTGCCGATGTAGGCGCTGATCGCGCCCGGCCCGTGCTCGGCGCTGATCGCCTTGAGGCGGGTCGCCGTGTGGGCCATCGCGTCGTCCCACGACACGGTCGTCCACGTGCCGTCGGCGGCGCGCAGCTGTGGGACGTCGAGCCGGTCGGGGTCGTGGTGGACGTCGATGGACGCCAGGCCCTTGTGGCAGGCGAACCCCTCGGTGATCGGGTGACTGCGATCAGGCGTCAGCTTGACGAGCCGGCCGGCGTCGACGTGGGCGACGAGGCCGCAGCTCGGTTCGCAGAGTCGACAGAACGTGCGCACCTCATCCACGGGCGGAGCCTAGGCATCCGAGGGTTTGCTGCTGGACCCCGCCGCCCGAAACCCTCCGATGCACCGAAACACTCGGATGGGGAGGACGGTCAGGCGAGGTCGGCTTGGTGTTCGGCGAGCAGGGGAGCGCGGGTGGCGCGCCACGGGGTGGCGGTGAAGCGGTACGGGGCGCCGGGGTAGGTGATCGTGCGGCCGAGCTCGGGGTGCTCGACGGCGGCGGGGAAGCCACGGTCCACGAAGTGCGGATCCGCCATCAGCTCGCCGGGCGTGTAGACGATCCCGGTCGCCAGGCCGATCGACTGCGTCTCCATGAAGAAGTCGTAGGCGTCGAGCTGCTCGGCGAGGAACCACACGACGTCGCGGCCGGTGGTCATCAGCTCGGCGACCATCGGATCGGTGGCGGCATGGCCGAAGTTGATCGGCGCATCGAGGGCGGCGCCGATCTCCAGCACCGGCGAGGAGTGGAACTCGTCGCGCAGCCCGCGGCGCTCGAGCACGTCGAGGATGGCCTGGAACGTCGCCGGATCGCGAGGCGGCACACCGGTGGTGGCGTAGCGCCCGTCGCGGCAGCGGACCTGGGTCGGCGGCGTCAGGATCGGCGCGGCGTGGCGTCCGGTCTGGCGCTGCACCTCGGCGCCGGCCATCAGCCAGCCGTACGTCGCCATCTCCGTGGTGACGTTGCTGGCCGCCAGCATGTTGACGTCGATGAACTGCCCGGCGCCGGTCTCCTGCCGGTTCAGCAAGGCGACGAGGACGGACATCATCGCCCAGTTGCCGGCCGTGTGGAGGCCCTGGTTGCCGCCGCCGCGCACCGGCGGCAGCGCGTGGTCGTCGTAGCCGCAGCTCCACGCCGGCCCGCCCTCGGCGAGCAGCGTGAGGTCGGTGACCGGCTCGTCGGCGCGCGGCGAGTCGAGGCCGAACGGGGTGATCGACACGACGATCAGGGCCGGATCGGCCGCCGCGCAGCTCGGCGAGGTCGAGGCCGAGCGTGTCGCGGCCGACGAGCAGCACGTCGGCTCCGGCGACGAGACGGGCCAGCGCGTCGCCGTCGGCTCGCCGGATCGAGCACGACGCCGCGCTTGGACGTGTTGTAGTGCCACCACCAGAGGCTGCGCTCGGGGCCCGGCTCGTCATCGAGGAACGGGCCGTACGTGCGCTGCGGGGAGCCGCCCGGTGGTTCGACGACCGTGACATCGGCGCCCAGGTCGGCGAGCAGCTTGCCGGCGAACGCGACGTGCTCGTGCGACAGCTCGACGACGCGTGACGCCCTCCAGGGGACCGGACGCCACCTAGATCACCCCGTCCGCGGCGAGCTGCCCGATCTCCGCTGGCGAGAGCCCGAGCACCTCCGACAGCACGCGCTCGTTGTCCTCGCCGAGCACGGGTCCGCCGCGCTCGATCTGCCAGTCGGTGCGCGACAGGTGCACCGGGAGCCCGTCGACGCGTCGCGGGCCGTGCTTGGTGTGGGTGATCGTCGGCCACAGTCCCCACGCCTGGCTGGCCTCGTCGGTGTCGCAGCGCTCCGGCGGTCGCTTCACCGGCGCCGCGGGCACGCCGGCGCCGCGCGCCAGCTCGACGATGTCGTCGCGGGCGCGGCCGGCCGTCCAGCCGGCGAGGTCGGCGTCGAGCTGGTCCTCGGCGTCGAGCCGCCCGGCGAGCGTCGCCAGGGCGGCGTCCTTGGCCCATGGCTCGCCGATCACGTCGACGAGCCCGGCCCAGTCGGCGTCGTGCCGGCAGGCGATGGCGACCCACGAGTCCTCGTCGCGGCAGGGGTAGATGCCGTGCGGCGCCATCGCCGGCGATGCACTGCGGTTCGAGTTGACCGCCCCGGCGGCGCGCAGGTCGCGGCCGTTGACGACCTCGTCGAGCGTCGTCGGGCCGGCCATCGCCGTGCCGGCCTCGATGCACGCCAGGTCGACCCACTGCCCTTCGCCGGTGCGCCGCTGGTGGTACAGGGCGGCGAGCAGGGCGATGGCCATGACGTAGCCACCGGTGTGGTCCATGTAGGAGTAGCCCCAGCCGGCCGGCTCCTGGTCCGGCAGGCCCGACGTGTGGGTGAGCCCGGACATCGCCTGGGCGATCGGCCCCCACGACTTGAACGGGCGGTACGGCCCGACCTGCCCGAAGCCGCAGTTGGAGACGTACACGACGTCCGGGCGCAGCTCGCGCAGCTGGTCGTAGCCGAAGCCGAGGCGATCCATCACGCCGGCGGCGAAGTTCTCGGTGACCGCGTTCGACACGCGGACCAGCTCGGCCAGCAGCTCCTTGCCGCGCGGCGTGCGCAGGTTGAGCGTGATCCCCAGCTTCTCGGTGTTGTGGTTGATGAAGCCGGTGCCGCCGTCGGGGCCGTGGTCGCCCTCGATGTACGGCCCGATCTGGCGGACGATGTCCCAGAGTCCCCTCGTGACCGGGTCCTCGATGCGGATGACCTGGGCGCCGAACGCCGCCAGGACCCGTGTCGCACCCGCCCCGGCGAGCTGACCCGACAGGTCGCAGATGCGGATGTGGGACAGCGCGCCGTCGTGGCGTGAGGCGTTGCCCATGGCGGTGTCGGTCATCACCCCTCCTCCTGTGGATCCCCGGACCATCCTGGCCGCGCCGTGGCGGCGAGGTGAATTCGGCCGGACGCGCAATCCCGATCGGCGGCCCGCTCGTATCAACCCCGCCACCCGCCCGGTGGTCGCGGCGATGGGAGCCGCGCGCGTGGAGGAGGATCCGCATGGGGAAGCGCAAGGTCTTGTTCGCCAGTGCAGCCGTGGTGGCGGCTGGGATCGGGGTGGGCGGCATCGCGACCGCCCACGGCAGCCACGAACGGTTCCACGTCACGTTGCGGGGGGTGTTCGAGACGCAAGCTGCTGACCCCGACGGTCGGGCGACCGCCCGCGTCGACCTCGACATGCGCGACAACGAGGTCTGCTGGTCGCTGAAGTACGACGACATCGGCACGCCGACGGCGGCCCACATCCACGGGCCGGCGGCGCCGGGGGTGGCCGCGCCGGTCGTGGTCGGGTTCATCGACGCCGGCCACCCGTTCACCGACGTCGATCAACTCGAGACCGGTCGGGCCAGCGGGTGCACGAAGGACGCCGATCCGGTCCAGGTGGCCGCCATCCTCGCGCACCCCGAGAACTACTACGTGAACATCCACAACGCCCGGTTCCCGGCCGGCGCCGTCCGCGGCCAGATGCCGTGATCGCCTGATCGGGGCAGCCTCGCGGGCGGGGCTGCCCCGATCAGACGAGGTCCGTGAGGGCCTCCAGGAAGCGCAGCACGTCGGGGGGGCCGGCGAGACGGTGGCGCGCCGCCGTCTCGCCAGGCCCCACCCGGATCGAGCAGTCGCCGGCGCCGAGGGCGGCGAAGACCTCCTCGTCCGTGCGGTCGTCGCCGAGGAACACGACGGCGCCGGCCTCGATCTCGTCCCGGAGCTCGGCGACCGCGCGCGCCTTGCTCGTGGCGCGGGTCAACAGCTCGACGACGCCGTGTCCGGGCATGACGTGCACGCCGGTGACGTCCTCGGCGTCCGCCCGCAGGGACGCCGCCGAACGGGCACCCTCCTCCGGCGGGGCCTCCCGCACGTGGAGCACGACGCTGGCCGGCTTGACCTCCACCCACGCCCCGTCGCCGGCCTGCTCGGCCGCCGCCGACGCCATCGCCACCAGCCGGGTCGAGGCGCTCCTGCTCGTGGTCGGCGAGCTCGACGCGGCGCTCGCCGTCGCGCTCCATCCCGTGCAAGCCGAAGACCTCGACGTGGTCGGGGAACCCGAAGCGCTGCAGGTCATCGACCGTGCGTCCCGACACGACGGCGACGGCGACGCGGTGGGCCAGCGCGTTGATCACCTCGCGCATCCCGGGCAGCAGCTCGGCGTCGTCGGCGTGGGCGACGATCGGGGCGAGCACGCCGTCGACGTCGAGTCCGATCAGCATCGGGCGCGCCAGGCCGGCGGCTGTGCGTGCCAATGCGTCGGGGTCTTCGGACTCCTCGCTCACCGGTCTCGGATCACTGCTCCTCGATCGGCGTGACGAGCTCGGCGAGGAAGCGGTCGGCCCACGTCTGCACGTCGCTGGCCCTGACGTCCTCGCGAAGTTGCGCCATCCGGCTGCGCCGCTCGTGGCGGTTCATCTCGACGGCGGTCACGATGGCGTCGCGCAGCGCGCTGGTGTCGTGCGGGTTCACGAGGACCGCTTCGAGCAGCTCGTCGGCGGCGCCGGCGAACTCTGACAGCACGAGCACACCGTCCCCGTCGAGGCGCGTCGTGACGTACTCCTTGGCGACGAGGTTCATGCCGTCGCGCAGCGGCGTCACCAACATGACGTCGCCCGTCCGGTACAGGGCGACGAGCTCGTCGAGCGGCAGCGACTGGTAGAGGTAGTGGATCGCCGGATAGCCGAGCCGGCCGTGCACGCCGTTGATCTCGCTGACCAGCTGCTCGATCTCGCGCCGTTCGTTCTGGTAGTGCTCGACGCCCTCGCGGGTCGGCGTGGCGACCTGCACCATCACGCAGCGCTCGGTGTCGAGGGTGCCGTCGTCGAGCAGCGACTGGTAGGCGCGCAGCCGCTGGGCGATGCCCTTCGTGTAGTCGAGGCGATCGACGCCGAGCAGCACCACCTCGGGCTCGCCGAGGCGGGTGCGGTAGCGGTTCGAGCGCTGGCGGGTGGCCCGCCCGGCGGCCACCGCCTCGAGCTCCGACACGTCGATGGAGATCGGGTACGACCCGACCCGAGCGCGGCGGCCGAGCAGCTCGTCGCAGACGACGCCGAAGTTGGTGGCGTTGATGGCCCGCTGGAAGCCGACGAGGTCGGCGCCGGCGAGCCCGGCGGCGATCTCGGTGCGCCACGGCAGCCGCATGAACAGCTCGGTGGGCGGGAACGGGATGTGGAAGAAGAACCCGATGACGAGGTCGGGTCGCTTCTCCCGCAGCATCTGCGGCACGAGCTGCAGGTGGTAGTCGTGGATCCACACGAGCGCCTCGTCCGGGGCGACCTCGGCGAGGGCGTCGGCGAAGCGCTGGTTGACCGTCTGGTAGGCCTGCCAGTGGGCGCCGCTGTACGTCGAGTCGCGCAGGGCGTCGTGGTACAGCGGCCACAGGGTGTCGTTGGAGAAGCCCTCGTAGTAGTCCTGGACCTCCTCGGCGGTGACGAGCACGGGGTGCAGCTCGACGCCGTCGAGGACGAAGGGCTCGGGCTGATCGTCGGCCTCGCCCGGTCCAGCCGATCCACGTCCCGCCGCTGGCCCGCAGCAGCGGCAGCAGGGCCCGCACGAGGCCGCCCGGGCTCGGCGTCCACCCGTCGCGCGGATCGCGTCACGGGCAGCCGGTTGGCGGCGATCACGATGGGCCGGGTCGGGATCGACCGCCGGCGCGACGGGCCGGGTCGCCGGCACGACCGGGGTCTCGCTCGTCTGGTCGGGCCACTGGCGGTCGCTCATGCTCGATCGAGCGCCTGTTCGAGGTCGGCGACGAGGTCGCTCGCCGATCTCGATGCCCGACGGACAGGCGGACCAGGTTGGCGCGGCACCTCGCAGCGGCGAGCCCGGCGACCGAGGCGTGGGTCATCTGGCCGGGATGCTCGATGAGGCTCTCGACCGCGCCGAGCGACTCGGCGAGCGTGAACAGCTCGGTCGCCGGCGGCGACCCGCTGCGGCGGCCTCATGCCGCCGCGCAGCGTGAAGCTGACCATCCCGCCGAAGTCGCGCATCTGCTGCGCCGCCGCGGCGTGGCCGGGGTGGTCGGGCAGCTGCGGGTACAGCACCCGCTCGACCGCCGGGTGGCCGACGAGCAGGTCGACGACGGCGCGGGCGTTGGCGCAGTGGCGGTCCATCCGCACGGCGAGCGTCTTCACGCCGCGCAGCACGAGGTAGCAGTCGAACGGGCCGGGCACCGCGCCGGCCGCGTTCTGCGTGAAGCGCAGCCGATCGGCGAGGGCGTCGTCGTCGACGGCGAGGAACCCGCCGACGACGTCGCTGTGGCCGCCGAGGTACTTGGTCGCCGAGTGCACGACGATGTCGGCGCCGAGCGTGAGCGGCTGCTGCAGGTACGGCGTGGCGAACGTGTTGTCGACCACCACCAGCGCGCCGTGCTCGTGGGCGACGGCGGCGATGGCCTCGATGTCGAAGCAGGTCAGCAGCGGGTTGGTCGGCGTCTCCAGCCACACCATCGCCGTGTCGGCCGGCCAGTCGCGCGGCGAGGGCGTCGACGTCGGTGAGATCGACCGCCGTCCACTGCATGCCGAGCGGCCCCCACACCTTGGCGATCAGCCGGAACGTGCCGCCGTAGGCGTCGTTGCCGAGCAGGACCCGATCGCCCGGCGGGAGCAGCCGCAGCACGTTGTCCTCGGCGGCCAGGCCGCTGGCGAAGGCGAGGCCGTGGCGGCGCCGCTCCAGCGACGCGACGCACGCCTCGAGCGCGGCGCGGGTCGGGGTTGCCGGTGCGCGAGTACTCGAAGCCCTTGTGGCCGCCGACGCCGTCCTGGGCGAACGTCGTGCGACAGCGTGATCGGGGTGACGACGGCGCCGCGTCGACCGGGTCCGGCGGCTGGCCGGCGTGGACGGCCCGGGTCTCGAAGCCGTAGCCGGCGTCGCGGTCGGTCATCCGCGCCCCTCCAGGTCGGCGGCGACGGCCTCGAAGCAGCTGAGGACGTCGGTCCGCGTGATCACGGCGAGCGGGCGGCCGCCGGAGAGCACGAGCAGCGCCGGCGCCGCCTCGAGCATCTTGACCGCCCGTTCGACCTTCTGGCCGACGCCGATCGTCGGCAGCTTGGGGCCCATCACCTTCTCGACCGGCGTGCCCATCACCGACGGGTCGTGGGCGATGGCCTCCATCAGCTCCAGCTCGTCGACCGAGCCGGACACCTCGGCGACGGCGAACGGCGGCGTGTTCTTGCAGACCGGCAGCTGGCTGACGCCGTTGGCGCGCATCAGCTCGATCGCCTGGCGCACCGTCTGGTCCGGGTTGACGTAGAGCAGGTCGGTCGGGCCGTGGCGGGCGTCGAGCACCGCGCCGACGCACTCGTCGCACTCGCGCGAGGAAGCCGAAGTTGGCCATCCACTCGTCGTCGAAGATCCGCGACAGGTAGCCGCGGCCGGAGTCGGGGTTGAGCACGACGACGATGTCGTCGGGGTCGGCCTGCTTGGCGACCCGGATCGCGGCGGCGACGGCCATCCCGCCGGAGCCGCCGATCAGGATGCCCTCGACCTCGGACGACCCGGCGGGCGGTGAGGAAGCTCTCCTCGTCGCTGATCGCGATGACGTCGTCGTAGAGGCTCGCGGTCCCACGCCGCCGGGAAGAAGTCCTCGCCGACGCCCTCGACCAGGTACGGGCGGCCCGAGCCGCCGCGAGAACACCGAGCCCTCCGGGTCGGCGGCGATGATCTTGATCGCCGGGTTCTGCGCCTTGAGGTAGCGGGCGACGCCGGTGATCGAGCCGCACGTGCCGGCGCCGGCGACGAAGTGGGTGATGCGCCCGCCGGTCTGCGCCCACAGCTCGGGCCCGGTGGTCTTCTCGTGGGCCAGCGGGTTGTTCGGGTTGGCGTACTGGTTGGGGCGGAACGCGTCGAGCTCGTTGGTCGAGCCGCTCGGCGACCGAGTAGTAGCTCTGCGGATCCTCGGGGGCGACGGCCACCGGGCACACGACGACCTCGGCGCCGTACGCCTTGAGCAGCGAGATCTTCTCCGGGGCGACCTTGTCGGTCATCACGAACACGCACCGGTAGCCGCGCTGGGCGGCGACGATGGCCAGGCCGACGCCGGTGTTGCCGCTGGTCGGCTCGACGATCGTGCCGCCCGGCTGCAGCAGGCCGTCGCGCTCGGCGGCCAGGATCATCTCCAGCGCCGGCCGGTCCTTCGACGAGCCGCCGGGGTTGGTGGTCTCCATCTTCATCGCCAGCACGCTGGGGATGCTGCTCGACCTCGCTGATCCGCTTCAGCCGCACGAGCGGCGTGTTGCCGATCAGGTCGACGACCGACTGGGCGATCGCCGTTCCCGCCAGGCGGGGATCGTCTCCCATGCGGAACTGTACGCCTGCCGTCCGGACACACGCGTCGGCGATCCACGCTGCGGAGCGGCAGGACCCGACTGCGACATCGATGGCCGTCACCTCGAGGAGCTGGTACGCGAACCGCGTCCTCGGGTACGCGCTCGAGCACGGCCGCAGTGGGTCCTGCCGCTCCGAGCGAGGGCTCCGGGCTGACTGTGACACCCCGTCGGTAGTGTCCGTCGACGTGGCGTGGTCGATCGAGCAGGTGGTGGCGATCGCACCCACCCCGGCGCGCTTCGCGGCGGCCGACGCCATCGCCGCGCCGTCGCGGTGGATCGCCGTCGGCGCCGACGAGCAGCGCCGTGTGGGGACGCTGCCGCGGCGTCGGGCGCGAGCCCTACGAGACGATGGTCGACCACGCCCACGTGGCGTGGCGCTGCACCTGCCCGAGCCGCTCGCACCCGTGCAAGCACGCCCTCGCCCTGCTCATCATGTGGGTGAAGGGCCAGGTGCCCGACGGCGCCGGCGCCGACCGGTGTGCGGCTCGTGGGCCGACGGCCACGCCCGCCGCGAGGCCGCCGCCGGCGGCGGATCGGCCGGAGGTCCGTCGACCCCGGCGCCGCCGCCGGACGATGCCGACGATGCCGAGCCGGGGCCCGACGGTCCGCCCGACCTGGAGCCGCCGAGCGCGACGAGCGCATCGCCCGCCTGCTCGGGCGGGCTGGTCGAGCTCGACCGCTGGCTCGACGACCGCATGCGCACCGGGCTCGCCGACCCCGCGCTGGCTCGGTACGCCACGTGGGACGAGCTCGCGGCCCGGCTCGTCGACGCCCAGCGCCGGCGGCCTCGCCAACCGCGTCCGGCGGCTGGCCGGCGTCGTCGGCGCCCGCCCCGACTGGCACGAGGTCGTGCTCGCCGAGCTCGGCATCCTGCACCTGCTCGCCGACGCCGGCCAGCGCCTGGGCGAGCTGCCCGGCGGGCTGGCCGACGCGGTGGCGACGTCGTCGGCTGGCAGGTCCGCCAGGCCGACGTGCTCGCCGGCGTCCCCGAGACCGACACGTGGTTCGTCGCCGGTCGCAGCGACACCCGCGAAGACCGCATCGAGGTCCGCCGCACGTGGCTGCGCGGCGCAGGCGTCGGGGCGGTGGGCGATGGTGCTGTCGTTCGCCGCCTACCGCCAGTCGCTCGACACGTCGCTCGTCGTCGGCACGCGTTCACGGCCGATCTGCACCGCTACCCGGGTCCGCGTGGCGGGCGCTGATCGGCGCTCGGCTCGAGGACGGCGTCACCCATCCGGTGGCGCCGGCGGCGGCGCGACGTCGTCGGCGCATGCGACGAGGTCGGGACGGCGCTCGCCGCCGAGCCGTGGCTCGACCGCATCCCGGCCACCGTCGTCGCCACGCCGGCGTTCGCCGGCGGCCGCTGGGTGCTCACCGACGACGGCGGCGCGCTGGCGCTCGGCGCCCGACGCCCCCGGTGTGCCGACGCTGCTGGCCGCCTCGGCCGGCCGCCCGATCACGGTGACCGTGGAGTGGACGATCGACGGCTGCGTCCCGCTGACCGTGCACCTGCGCCGATCGCGCCCTCGACATGGGACCGCGTGCCGACGCTCTCGTTCGTGAGCGCGGCATGACGGCGTCGCTCACCGAGCACTGGCACGAGCTGGTCACCGTGGCCCTGCTCGGCACCGACCGCCGTGACCCGCCGGATCCGCCGGCCGGTCCGCTCGCCGACGTCGTCGACGACACCGTCGCCGCCGACGCCCTCGGCGCGGATGCTGGTCGCGGTCGCCGGGTGCGTGGCCGCCCGCCGGGCCGGCGTCCGCCCGCTCCCTCCGGCCGCGCCACCGCTCGCGCCCGACGACGACACCCGGCCGCTCGTCGCCCCGGCCGCGGCGCGCCGCTGGTGGTCACTGATCCGGTCGTGGCCGGTGCTCGAGGACGAGTGGCTGGCCGTCGCCGAGCGCAGCGGTCAGCGGTTGCCGGCCGACGTCCTCGTCGGCCTGCTGCGGCGGCACCGCACCGACGGCACCCGCCTCGCCGTCGTGCGCCGGATGGGCGGCGCCGCCGCGACCTGGCTGCTCGAGCACCAGCCGTCCCTGCGCTCGTCGACGACGCTGCGCCGTCCGCCGGCGGCGGACGATCCGCTGCCCGGCCTGGCCGTCCCGCCGGACCTGCTGGCGCTGCTCGACGCCGGGACCCGACGTCGTGGTCCCGGCCGTCGTCGCCGGGTTCCGCACCGGCGCGTTCGGCGTCGCCCACCGCGCCGTGCTCGTCAACTTCGTCGCCCGCGCCCGCACCGACACGCTGCTGGCGCTCGCCAGCGCCCTCGCCGCCGCCGAGCTGCCACACACGAACGCCGGCCTCGCCGCCTCGCTGGCCGAGCTCGCCGCCACCCGCCACCACATGCTCGCGGAGCTGGCGGCGTGACCGAGCCCGCCACCATCCTGCGGCCGCACGCCGAGGACGCCTTCGCGGACGAGCTGGCCGCCCTCGCCGTCGCCGACGATCGGCCGCGCCCGCCGGGGTGGCGGCTGTCGCCGTGGGCCGTCGTGACCTACCTGCTCGGCGGCGTGCTCGCCGATGGCACCCCGATCACGCCGAAGTACGTCGGCCAGCGGCGGCTGATGGAGATCGCCGTCGCCACGCTCGCCACCGATCGGGCCCTGCTGCTGCTGGGCATCCCGGGCACGGCCAAGACCTGGGTCAGCGAGCACCTGGCGGCGGCCATCAGCGGGGACTCCACGCTGCTCGTGCAGGGCACCGCCGGCACCACCGAGGAGACGCTGCGCTACGGCTGGAACTACGCCCGCCTGCTCGCCGAAGGGCCGAGCGAAGCCGCGCTCGTGCCGAGCCCGGTGTACCGGGCGATGCGCGCCGGCCAGCTCGTGCGCATCGAGGAGCTCACCCGGATGCCGTCCGAGGTGCAGGACGCGCTGGTCACGATCCTGTCCGAGAAGGTGCTGCCGGTCCCCGAGCTGGACACCGAGGTCGCCGCGGTCCAGGGCTTCAACCTCATTGCGACCGCGAACGATCGTGATCGCGGCATCAACGAGCTGTCGAGCGCCCTGCGACGGCGCTTCAACACCGTCGTCCTGCCATTGCCGGCCACGCCGGAGGAGGAGCTGGCCATCGTCGCCCGGCGCGTCGGCGAGCTCGGCGCAGCCCTCTCCCTGCCCGACGTGCCGGCGGCGGCCGACGAGATCCGCCGCGTCGTGACGATCTTCCGCGAGCTGCGCGAGGGCGTCACCAGCGACGGCCGCACGAGCCTGAAGCAGCCGTCGGGCACGCTGTCGACGGCCGAGGCCATCTCGGTGGTCACCAACGGCCTCGCCCTCGCCGCCCACTTCGGCGACGGCACGCTGCGCGCCGGCGACATCGCCGGCGGCATCATCGGTGCGGTCGTCCGCGATCCCCTCCACGACGACGTCGCGTGGCGCGAGTACCTCGAGGGGGTGGTCCGTGACCGCGACGGCTGGGGCGACTTCTACGACGCCTGTCGCGAACTGGGCTGAGCCGCCGACGCCGGCACCGTCGCGTCCGGCACCCGGACTGCACCTGCTCGGCATCCGCCACCACGGCCCCGGCTCGGCCCGTTCGGTCGTGCGGGCCCTCGATGCCCTGGCGCCCGACGTCGTGCTCGTCGAGGCGCCGGCCGACGCCAACGACGCCCTGCGCTGGGTCGCCGACGCCGAGCTGGTGCCGCCGGTGGCGCTCCTCGGCTACGTCGTCGCCGAGCCCGAGCGGGCGGTCTTCGCGCCGCTCGCCGGCTTCAGCCCGGAGTGGCAGGCGGTGCGCTGGGCCCTCGAGCACGACGTGATCGTCGAGGCGATCGACCTCCCGCTCGCCCTCTCGCTGGCGGCCGGCGACGACGGGGTGCCGGTGATGCGGCGCGGTGGCGGCCCACCCGTCGATCCGCTCGGCGACCTCGCCGCCGCGGCCGGCGAGCCGGACGCCGAGCGGTGGTGGGAGGACCTCGTCGAGCACCGCGGCGACGGCGAGCCGGTGTTCGACGCGGTCGGCGAGGCGATGGCCGCGGTGCGCGAGGGCACCACGACGCCGTCGTTCGATGCCCGGCGCGAGGCCCACATGCGTCGGCGGGTGCGCGCCGCGCTGGCCACCGGCGCCACGGTGGCCGTCGTGTGCGGGGCGTGGCACGTCCCGGCGCTCGATCCGGCGCTGACCACCGACAAGGCCGACGCGGCGTTGCTGCGCGGCCAGCCGAAGGTGAAGGTCGCCGTGACGTGGGTGCCGTGGACCCATCGCCGCCTCGGGCGGGCCACCGGGTACGGCGCCGGCGTCGTCAGCCCCGGCTGGTACGCCCACGTGTTCGCCCATCCGGGCCCGGAGGGGGTCACGCGGTTCTTCGTCGATGCCGCTCACGCGCTGCGGCGGCGGGGCATGCCGGCCTCGCCCGATCACCTGATCGCGGCGTCCCGACTCGCCGACTCGCTGGCCGTCCTGCGGCGCCGGCCCCGCGCCGGGCTCCCGGAGGTCCTCGACGCCGCCGAGTCGGTGCTCGGCGGGCTCCCGCTCGTCGTCGACGAGCTCGTCGTCGGCGATGCCATCGGCGAGGTGCCGCCGGGTGCGCCGCAGGTCCCGTTGGCCCGCGACCTCGCCGCGGCCCAGCGGCGCGCTCGGCTGAAGCCGGAGGCGGCGGCGCGCACCGTCGAGCTCGACCTGCGGACGCCCAACGGCCTGCGCCGCTCGCACCTCCTCCACCGCCTCACCGCGCTCGGCGTCCCGTGGGGCACGCTCGAGGAAGGGCGCGGCTCGAGCGGGACGTTCCGCGAGACGTGGCGGCTCGTGTGGGAGCCCGAGCTGTCGGTGCGCGTCGTCGAGCTGGCCGGCCACGGGACGACGGTCGAGGCGGCGGCGACGTCGCGGCTCGTCGAGCAGGTCACCCAGGCGGGCCGCCTCGTCGACGCCGCGGCAGCCGTCGACCTCGCCTTGCTCGCCGATCTCCCGGACGCGTTGCGGCCGGCGGTGCGGGTCCTCGGCCTGCTCGCCGCACGCGACCCCGACGTCGGCGAGCTGATGGACGCCCTCGGCCCGCTCGCCGACGCCCAGCGCTACGGCAACGTGCGCCGCACCGACGTCGCCGACCTGCGGGTCGTGTTCGACGAGCTGGTGGTGCGCGTCATCGCCGGCCTGGCCCGCGCCACCGAGTCGCTCGACGACGACGCGGCCCGCCAGATGGTCGATCGGCTGAGCGCGACCCAGGCGGCCTTGGCGGTCGTCGATCACCCGGCCCGGCGACGCGAGCTGCCGCCCGTGCTCGAGGTCCTCGCCGAGGGCCGCCGCACCCACGGCCTGGTGCAGGGTCGGGCCACCCGGCTCCTGCACGACGCCGGCCACTGGGCGCCGGCGGCCGTCGAGGCCCGCCTCGGACGGGCCCTCACGCCGGGCACGCCGGCGGCCCGCGGGCGCGGCCTTCGTCGAGGGCTTCCTCGCCGGGAGCGGCACCGTGCTCCTGCACGACGCCCACCTGCTGGCCGCCGTCGACGGCTGGGTCGCCGCCCTCAGCGCCGACGCCTTCGAGGACGTGGTGGCCCTGCTGCGCCGGACGTTCGGCGCCTTCGAGCCGGCCGAGCGGCGCCAGCTCGGCGGCCTGCTGGCGACCGGGCAGATCGAGCGGGCGGCGCCGATGGGCGACGACGTCGACGACGCCCGGGCGACCGCCGGGCTGGCCACGGTGCGGGCGATGCTCGGGCTGGCGCCGCGGGAGGCGACGTGACCGCCCACGTGTCGGAGCGGAGCGGCTGCGGCGCTGGCGACTGGTGCTCGGCGGCGGTGCCGCCGACGGCACCGGGGTCGACCTGCGCGGCGACGACCAGCGGATCGACGTCGCCCTCGGCGCGCTGTACGACCGCCAGGCGCCGCGCGGCCGGGGCAGCGGGCGCGCCGGCGGCCTGGCCCGCTCGGCGCCGTCCGTGGCCCGCTGGCTCGGCGACATCCGGCGCTTCTTCCCGACGCCCGTGGTGCAGGTCCTGCAGCGCGACGCCGTCGAGCGCCTCGACCTCCGCCAGCTGCTGCTCGAGCCGGAGCTGCTCGAGCAGCTGGAACCCGACCTGCACCTCGTCACGCTGCTCGTCGAGCTCAACCGGGCCCTCCCCGACGAGACCAGGGCGACGGCGCGCCAGGTCATCGCCAAGGTGCTCGGCCAGCTCGAGGAGCGCCTCGCCGACCGCACCCGCCAGGCCGTGCGCGGCGCCCTCGCCCGGGCCAGCCGCACCGGCCGGCCCCGCCCGGCCGACATCGACTGGTCGCGCACGATCCACGCCAACCTGCGCAACTGGTTGCCCGAGCACCGCACGGTCGTCCCCGAGCGCCTCGTCGGGTTCGGCCGCCACCAGCGCAGCCTGGCGCGGGATGTGGTCATCGCCGTCGACCAGAGCGGCTCGATGGCCGGCAGCGTCGTCCACGCCTCGCTGTTCGCCTGCGTGCTCAGCCGGCTGCCGGCGCTGCGCACCTCGATGGTGGCGTTCGACACCGCTGTCGCCGACATGACGCCGCTGCTCGCCGATCCGGTCGACGTCCTGTTCGGCGTGCAGCTCGGTGGCGGCACCGACATCGGTGGTGCCCTCGGCTACTGCCGGCGGCTGATCACCGGCCGCGCGACACCGTCGTCGTGCTGGTCAGCGACCTCTTCGAGGGCGGCGATCCGACCGCCTTGCGGACCCGCGTCGCCGAGATGGTCCGCGACGGCGTGCGGGTGCTCGTGCTGCTGGCGCTCTCCGACGACGGCGTGCCGGCCCACGACCACCACGAGGCAGAGGCCCTCACCGCCCTCGGGGCCACCGTCACGTCGTGCACGCCCGACGAGTTCCCCGCCGTGCTGGCGGATGCCCTCTGAGTCGACGCACACTGCAGGCGTGCGCTGGCCAGATGGGTTCATGTGGGGGACGGGCGCGTCGTCGACGCAGTGCGAAGGGGCGTCACCGGCGTCGGACTGGCTGCAGTGGGAGCGGGCCGGTCACGCCCCGGCGTCAGGTGACGGCAGCGGGTTCGCGACGCGGTACGGCGAGGACTTCGCGTTGCTCGCCGCGCTCGGCCTGACCCACCATCGGCTGTCGGTCGATTGGGCCCGCATCGAGCCGGCGCCCGGCCAGCGCGATCCGGCGGCGATCGCCCACTACCGCGAGGTGCTCGCGGCGGCCCACGACGCGGGCGTCGTCCCGTGGCTGTGCCTGCACCACTTCACGCTGCCGCAGTGGTTCGCATCGGCCGGCGGCTTCGTCGTGCCTGCGAACCGCGAGGGCGCGTGGACCCGTCATGTCGACTTCGTCGCCGACACGTTCGGCGATCTCGTCGGGGGCTGGCAACCGATCAACGAGGCCAACATCTACGCCCAGCTCGCGTTCCGCGGCGGGATCGTCCCACCCGGCCGTGGGACGCGGGAGGACGCGGCGGTCGCCGAGGAGTCGATCCACCTCGCCAACGCCGAGGCCGCGGTACGGCTGCGCCAGACCGGTGCGCCGGTGTCGTCGATCTTCGCCCTGTCGCCGATCGTCCCGTGGGACGGCGATGAGACGACATCGCAACGGGCGGCCCGCATCGACGACCGGATGTGGACGCCCGGCATCGGGCTGTTCCGCGATGGGACGCTGCGGGTCCGGGATCGCCCACCGGTCGAGCGCCCCGACCTCGCCGGGGCCTTCGACATGATCGGCTTCTCGTACTACTCGGCGCTGGGCGTGGCCGCCGGCAAGGTGGTCGTGCACCCCGACGGCGCCGCGCGCTCGCCGCTCGGCTACGGCATCTGGCCGGATGGTGTCGGGCTCGTGCTCGACCGCCTCCACGCCGAGCTGCCGGGCACCCCGCTGCTCGTCGCCGAGCTGGGCATCGGCACCGACGACGACACCGAGCGGGCGGCGTACCTGGAGCGGGCGTTGGTCGTGGTCCACGACGCCATCGACCGCGGCGTCGACGTCCGCGGCCTCTTCCACTGGACGAGCGTCGACAACTACGAGTGGACCTACGGCTTCGACGTCCGCTTCGGCATCATCGACGCCGACCGCCACGTGAAGCCGAGCGCGAACGTCCTGGCTGCGGAGGCTCTGCGCCGGTGACACCCGGCCGCTGAGCCCGTGCCGCAGTGGGTCCTGTGCGCTCTTCAGGTGAGCGTCGCGGCGTGGTCGGGCACGTAGTGGGCCAGATCGCGCGGCGGGCGCTCGTAGTGGGACGACGCGGGACGCTTGGGCAACTTCAGCTTCGGCCGGCCGACGTCGTAGTACTCGACGGTCGACAGGAGGTGGGCGATCATGTTCAGGCGGGCGGCCCGCTTGTCGTCGCTCTCGACCGTGTACCACGGGGCCTCGGGGATGCTGGTGTGGAGCATCATCTCGTCCTTGGCCCGCGAGTAGTCCTCCCAGTGGGTGATCGACTTGAGGTCCATCGGTGACAGCTTCCAGAACCGCATCGGGTCGTCCATCCGGGAGCGGAAGCGGGCTTCCTGCTCCTCGTCGCTGACCGAGAACCAGTACTTGCGCAGCAGGACCCCGTCCTCGACGAGCATGCGCTCGAACGTCGGGCACTGGTGCAGGAAGCGGTGGTACTCCTCGTCGGTGCAGAAGCCCATGACCCGCTCGACGCCGGCCCGGTTGTACCAGGAGCGGTCGAACAGCACGATCTCGCCGCCGGCGGGCAGGTTGCCGACGTAGCGCTGGAAGTACCACTGCGTCCGCTCCCGCTCGGTCGGGGCGGGGAGGGCGGCGACGCGGGCGACGCGGGCGTTCAGGTACTCGGTGACCCGCTTGATCGAGCCGCCCTTGCCGGCGGCGTCACGTCCTTCGAAGACGACGACGAGCCGCTGCTTCTCGGCGCGCACCCACTCCTGCAGCTTCACCAGCTCGGCTTGCAGCCGCAGCAGCTCCTGTTCGTAGGCGTGCTTCGGGACGCGCGTCGGCTTCTCGGGCGCGTCCCTGCTCACCTTCTTCGTCGACGCCATCGCGGCACCTTACGGCCGCGCTGGCGGTCAGCCCTGGACCTGGGTGCCGACCTTGAGCTCGCGGAACGGGCTCTTCGAGTCGATCCCGGCGTCCTTCGGCAGGCCGAGGACGCGCTCGCCGACGATGTTGCGCATCACCTCGTCGCTGCCGCCGGCGATGCGGCCGCCGGGCGAGCCGAGCAGCAGCTGGGACCAGGCGTAGGTGCCCCACTCGCCGGTGTCGGCCGTGATCTTCGGGCCGAGGAGCTCGGCGGCGACGCGGGACAGGCGCGTCGTCTGCTGGCTGCTGGCCAGCTTGGCGATGCTCATCTCCGGTCCCGGCAGCTGGCCGGAGCGGATCTTGTCCATCGCCCGCTGGTTCGTGTACTGCATCACGCGAGCGTGGACGACCAGGTCGGCGAGCTTCTGGCGCACGATCGGGTCGTGGTTGAGCCCGAAGGCCCTGGCCATCTCGATGGCGCGGGTCAGCAGGCCGCCGCCGAGCCCGCCACCGCCGCCGCCGATCGCGGCGCGCTCGTTCATCAGGGTGGTCAGGGCGACGTTCCAGCCGTTGTTGACGTCGCCGAGCCGGTGCGAGTCGGGGACTCGGACGTCGGTGAAGAACACCTCGTTGAAGCTGGCCCCGCCCGTCATCTGGCGCAGCGGGCGGATCTCGACGCCCGGTGCCCGCATGTCGACGACGAAGCCGGTGAGGCCCTTGTGCTTGGGGAGATCGGGGTCGGTGCGGGCGATGATCTCGCCGATGTCGCTGTACTGGGCGCCCGACGTCCAGACCTTCTGGCCGTTGAGGATCCACTCGTCGCCGTCGCGATCGGCGCGGGTCTGCAGGCTGGCCAGGTCGCTGCCGGCGCCGGGCTCGGAGAACAGCTGGCAGCCGACGGTGTCGCCGCGGTACATCGCCTCGAGGTAGGCGTCCTTGGCGACGTCCGTCCCGTGGGCGAGGATCGTCGGGGCGACCATGCCGAGGCCGATCGTGAAGTACGACTGGTTGGGCGCGTCGAACCTGGACTCGAGGGCGTCATAGGCCCGCTGGTGAGCCGCCGTCAGGCCCCGCCCGCCGAACTCCTCGGGCCCGGTGATCCAGCCCAACCCGGCATCGAAGCGCTTGGCCCGCCACTCCTGGGCCTTGACCAGGCCCTTCAGCTCGTTCTCGCGGGAGCGCTCCTCGAACATGGCGACGGCGTCGGAGCCCTCGCCCCACACGAACTTCTTCTCCGCTTCCTTCTCCGTCGCGTTGGCGCGGAGGAACGCGGTGACCTCGGCTTGGAAGTCTTCGATGCTGATCACGGCGTCGACGGTAGACCGCCATCCGGGGAGAGGCGCTACGGAGCAGGAGACGTGCTCGACGTGGGGCGCAACGGGCCGAAAAAGATCAAGAGCGTCGTGGCCATGACCGAAGTCATGGCCACGACGCCGCTGACACGCTGCGGGTGGCGGCGGAGTGTCGACTCCGCGCTGGTCATCGCCGGTGTGAAGGGCGGGCGGACAACTTCACACCATCAACGGCCGGCGACTGGGAGCTTTCACCGCCGCCGCCACGGAGATCAGTCAATCGGTGGCGCGTCCCACGCCCGTACCGACTCGTGTCAGCGTCCCACCGACTCGTCAGCGTCCCATGAGCTGGACCGACACCCGGGCGAAGCCGGCGCGTCGCAGCATCGTCGTGCCGAGGTCGACGACGGCGACGTCGAGGCCGGCATCGGCGAGGACCAGCTGCATGTCGGCCAGTTCGCGGGCGGTCTCGTCCTCACCGAGGGCCTGGTCGCCGAACAGCGCCCGGCGGTACGCCGACTCGGCCGTGATCCCGGCGCCCCACCGGATCACCCGGTCGGAGACGATGAGCAGGCACGGGAGGTCGTGGCCGAGTCCGCCGTCGTACACGGTCGCCGACCCGGTGGGTCCGATCCCGTCGATCGTCGCCAGCGTCTCGCCGCGCTCGAAGGCCATCCGGGCCTCCCAGCCGAGGCGGTCGCTGAGGCCGGTCAGAACCGCTCGTGACCAGGTGCGATCGTGCGCCAGGCCGACCGGGCGCGGGTGCTCGGGACGCATCGCGTCCTCGGCGTCCGACCACGCGACGGTGGCCGGGATCCACCACGGGGCGTCGTCCAGGTCACGGGCACCGACCAGTCGTCGGCCGGCGACCATCTCGCCACTGCCGAGACCGCCGATGGGCACAGCGGAGCGTCGGCGCAGCACCGTGACGGCGCCCTCGCCGTCGAGGAGGGCCGGCTGCTCCGTCAACCAACGCGGGCTGGCGTATGCCCGAGCATGGTCAACGGTCGGCTGGACCTTGGTGGCACCTGTGCTCACTGTCATGGTCTGCACTTTGCGCCGACAACAGTGTCAGGACTGTGCATCGGCGTCCCGCATGCGCCGTGGGACGCGAGGGAGACGCGCGGACCTGCAAGATCATGGACGTGAAGACACGCTCACGCCGCTTGACCTCCCTTGCCGTCCGCATCGTTCCGATCGCTGCGCTCCTGACCGTCATCGAGACCGGTCACGTCGCGTTGGCAGCGGGACCTCGGGTCCTCTGATCCCGGGCAACTCCTCAGGCGCCTGAGACGGCGCGTCGCATGAGCTCGTCGCGACGGGTCTTGGCGGCGTGTGATGTGCCGTCTCCGATCTCGCGCGCGACGGCGGCGGCGTCCTCGAGCACGGCCATCGCCGCGGCAACGCGGTCCTGCATCGTCAGCAGCTCGGCGAGCCGTACGTAGCGCGAATCCGTGTAGCGGTCGAGGTGCAGCGCCCGCTCGGCGAGGATCTGCGCGGCCGCCAGGTCGCCCCGGTCCTCGGCCTGCACCGAGAGCAGGTCGAGCAGGGCGATGCGCTGCTGGTCGACACGGCGCCGAGCGGCCACGGCCCAGTCGTCGTACTCGAAGTCCACGAAGACCGGTGAGTCGGCGTCGCCGAGCGCGATCAGCGCCAGCTCGCCGGCCACCTCTGGATCGGCGCGGGCGGTCGCCAGCGCATCGTCTGCCTGGCGGCGGAAGTCGTACAGGTCGCAGCTGACACCAGGCGCCAAGCGCATGCCGGTGCCGCTGCGCACGACGACATCGCCGACGGCGCGCCGCAGCCGCAGCAGCACGTTGCGGAGTCGAGTCCGACTTCGCTCGACGTCGTCATCGCCCCAGAGCGCCTCGCTGGCCTGGTCGATGGTCACCGACCCGCCGGCCGCGACGATGACGCCGACGAGGCGCTGCGGATTGCCGGCCGGGATCGGCAGCTCGGCCAGGCCGTTGAACACCGTCAGCGGCCCGCCGATCGCTCGGACTCGGAAGCTGTCGGTGGCCCCCGCTCCAACGGGCAGGCGCTCGCTCGGCGCCGGTGCGGCGACCGCGGCCGCCGCCGTCTCCTCGCTCAGCATCGTCGTGAGCACGGCGTGGACGCGCCCTTCGCCGAGCGCTTCGAAGTCGACGAAGCCGAGTGAGACGAGCTCTCGTTCGGCCTCGTCGAGGATCTGCCTCGCCGCGACTCGGTCACCCCTCATCGCGATCGTGTAGGCGGCGACGAGCTGCACCCGCCAGCGGTTGAGCGGGGGCGTCAAGGCCAGCGCGGCCTCGATGTCACCGAGCTGACCGCGGCGGGCGTCGAGGACGAACTGGGCGACGACCACCTGTCCGTAGAAGACGGCCTCGCGATCCGTCACGCGGGTGAGGTACCGATCGGCGCCGTCGAGGTCGCCGAGGGCCCCGAGCATCTCGGCGACGTCGCAGAGGAACGGCACGCCGAGGAGGTCATCGGTCTTGCCGAGCGCCGTGTTCTCGGCCGTCGCGATCCATCGCAGCGTGGTGGACAGATCGCCGCGACGGCTGGCGACGAGCGCCATGCCCCACGCCGCCATGGCGATGAGCCGTGGGTTGTCGTGGAGGTAGCCGAGATCGGCGATGCGTTCGAGGCGCAGCTCGGCGCTGTCCAGGCGGTTGGCGTTGAGGAGCACGAAGCCCTCGGTCACGAGCGTGTAGGAGCGCTCGGCGTCCGAGAGGTCCGGTGTGCCGAGCAGCTGCCCGGTCTGGGCGAGCGCCTCGTCGAAGCGACCGAGCGGGATGAGGACGCCCAAGGCGAGCGCCGTGCGACAGCTGCGCGCCCGGGCGAACTCGGAGCACGCCTCCCACGCGCTGGCGGCGACGCGCAGGCTCTCGGCGGCCCGTTGGAGGTCCTCGCGAGCGTAGGAATCCATCGCGCATTCCGCCAGCACCTGGTGGGCTCGCGCGAACGTCTGGCCTTCGCCCTCACCGAGCGCGTCCAAGGTGTCGCGCACGATCTGCTCGGCGGCTTCCGTCTTGCCCTGGGCGATCTGGGCCCGAGCCGACTCGATGGCGACGCGGCGCCGCACCTGGGGCGGGGCGGTCGACGCCCGTTCCGTGGCCCGCTCGATGTCGGCGACCGCTTCGTCGACGCGGCCGATCGAGCGATGGGCGCCGGCGCGCAGGAGGAGGAGCTCGGGATCGTGCTCCACCGTCGATCCGAGGCGCGCCAGGAGGCTGAGCATCGGCCGGGCCTCGATCGTCTCGGCCACCGACTCCGTGAGCCCCTTCATCATCAGCGTCGCCCGCTGGTGCCCGCCGGCGTCGAGCACGAGGCTGACGGCCTCGACCAGCCGACCGCGCTGCATCATGTCGTCGGCCAGCGTGCCGGCAACGGCGGGATCGATCGGCGTGCCACGGACCGCGGCAGCGTTCGCCAGCTCGAGCGCCCCGGTGATCTGGCGGCGCAGCGGCACGCCGGCGGCGACGGCGTCGTCGACGAAGCTCGGGCCGCCGAGGCGATCGAGCATCACGCGATCGATGCCCGGCGCGCGCGCCAGCAGGGCGACCACCGACCGGGGTCGGAGCTCGAGTTGGTGCATCGCCGCCTCGCTCGCGGCGCGGACCATCCGGGACGCGATCGCGACGGCGTCGGACGACGGATCGCGCGCCGCTTGATCGAGCGAGGTGGCGATGACGCGGACGCAGCCCTCGGAGGCCTCGGCGAGGCGGTTGGCCAACGTCGTCGAGCCGGACGACACCACCTCGATGATCTCGGCCGGCGGGATCGACAACGCCTCGCTGTCGATGATCAGGCCGTCGACGAGCTGGGTGACCTCGTGGACGGCATCGGCGACGAGGCGGCCGGAGATCAGCAGGCGGGCCGGCCCGTCGGCGTCCTCGATGAGCTCGACGAGCATGTCGACCTGCTCGCGCGTGAGCAGGTGGGCGTCGTCGAGGAGCACCTGGGACGCGGGGAGACGGCCGTCGGCGAGTGGGCCGAGCTCGCCGCGCAGGCGCACGACATCGCCATCGAGGGCGCGCCGTGCCAGCCACGACTTCCCGTATCCCGGCGGCGCCTCGAGGAGGACCACCGGCGGGACATCAGGAGCCGTCAGTCGGGCGAGCAGCGAAGTCCGGGAGAGGCGCATATATGGCGGTGGCGACAGCCTAGTGAGACGGTTTCGTCCGCGATCTTGATCCGCGGTCACCCGGTCGGCGATGACCGCTGTCACACCCAGTGACCTGGTGCGATGTGCCGGCTGACCACCGAATAGGTAGGACGCCCGATGTATCTGGGTGCCTTAGTCGCGCACCATCGAGAGCATGCATCCCGAGATGAACCTCCAGATGGCCCAGCTGCGCGTCGCCGAGCTCTCCGGCCGCCGCCGCCACGCCCACGAGCTCGACCTCGTTCGTTCCACCGGCATCCGCGCCTTCTTCCGTCGGCGTCGCGACACGCGCCTGAGCACCGAGGACCCATCGACCACCGTCGTCCTCCTCCCACCTCCCCGGGAGGAGTACGCCCCCAGCGGTCGCGACCAGCGTGTCGCCTGACCGCTCGGCCTCCAGGCTCCCGACCGCCGCAGCGGTCGGGAGCCGAGGGGCGGCATGAGCCGAGCGAGCGAACTGATCGACTCGCGTGGCGGATCCCACACGCATCCGGGTGCTGATGGCCTCTAGCGTCGACGGCGTGCTCAGCGGTCGCGCCGGGATGAGCCCGATCATGATCGGCCGAGCCCGGCCGTTCGCTCGCCTCGCCGGGATCGTCGACGCCGCCGACGTGATGACGTCGGAGCAGCCAGCCGTGGCCCTCGTCTCGGGCGAGCCGGGCATCGGCAAGACCCGCCTCGTGCGCGAGCTCGTCGAGTCGCTGCCCAGCCGCATCGCCACGATCGGCGCGATCGCTCAGCCGGGTTCGATGGGCCGGCCGTTGGACGCCGTCATCGGACTCGTCGACGCGTCGCTCACCGGCGACGACCTGGCGACCGCCGTGTGCGACCTCGTGGCCGAGGCCGTCGCCAAGGGCCCGACCGTCCTCGTCGTCGAGGACCTCCACTGGATCGACACGGCGAGCGCCAACCTGATCGACCGCATCGCCCAGCAGCCCTGGCCGAACCTGGTCATCGTCGCCACGTACCGCCCGAACGACCTGTCGCGCGGCCAGCCCGGAGGTGAGCTCGTGCTGCGCCTCGAGCGCCGCCACTCGGTCGAGCAGGTGCGGCTCGATCGGCTGGACCGCACCGAGGTCGGGGCGATGGTGGCCGCCATCGCCGCCGCCCAGGGCGGGCAGCCGTCGTCGGCCTTCATCGAAGCCCTGCACCGGCGCAGCGCCGGCATCCCGTTCGTCGTCGAGGAGCTGATGCGCGTCGTCGGACCACGGGCGATGGTCTCCGAGCTGCTCGATGCCGAGCTCCCGTGGTCGCTGGAAGAGGCGGTCCGCCAACAGCTCGAGGGGCTCGAGCACGGCCTGCGGCGGGTCGCCGAGGCACTCGCCGTGTACGGCCGGGCGGCGTCGTTCGAGGCGCTCCTCGTCGTGACCGAGGCCGAGGAATCCGAGCTGCTCGCCGCCCTGCGATCGCTGACCGCGTTGGGCGTCGTCGTCGAGGTCAGCGACGACCAGTTCTGGTTCTCCCACGCCCTCGTCGCCGACGCCATCGTCCACCAGCTGCTCGGACGCGAGCGGCGCCGGCTGCACGAGCGCTGCTTCGAGGCGGTGCGGCGGGCGCCGATGCTCGACCACGCCTCGCTGGCGTACCACGCCCAGGGCGCCGATCGTCACGACGAGGTGCCGGCGATCGCCCGGCGCGGTGCTGCCCGCTACCTCGAGAAGGGGCTGACGTTCTCGGCGCTGCGCCTCGCCGCCGAGGGCCTGGCCGAGGCGCCGAACGATCCCGAGCTGTTGGCGGTGGCCACCGAGGCCGCGTGGCGCTTGGACTTCCTTGCCGAGGCGCTCACCACCGGGCTGCGCTGGGCCAAGGTCGCGGTCGAGCCGCTCGACCGGATCAACGCGCTGCGGTTCGTCGCCCGCCTGCACCACGAGCTCGACGACGAATCGGCGTCGCTGGCTCGCGTCGGCGAGCTGGAGGCGCTGTGGACGAGCGTCGACGACCCCCGCCTGCGCGGCGTCGCCGCGTGGTCGCTCGCCCAGCTGCACATGATCTGCGCTCGCGACGTCGACGCCGTGGCGTGGGCCGACCAGGCGCTCGTCGATGCCCGCAGCGTCGGCGATCAGCTCACCGAGGCTCGGGCGCTCGTCGAGCGGGCCGGGGCGTGGGTCGTCGAGCGGCCGCGGCTGGAGTCGATCGGCGTCTTCGACGACGCGGTCGCGGCGGCCCGGAGCAGCGGCGACGCCGTGCTGCTCACACGTGCGATCAACAACGGCCTCGACCTGCTCCCGTCGCACTCGGACGAGGCCGCGGCGCTGCGGGCCGAGATGCAGATGGTCAGCTCGGGCATCGGCTTCGACAAGATCGGCACGGCGGCGATCCTGGCGTGGGAGCTCGATGCGGCGTACTCGGCCGGTGACCTGGCGATGGTGCGTCGGGTCGCCGCCGAAGGCACGCAGTGGTGGGGCCGCACGAGCCCGCACCACGTGTGGATCTCGAGCGTGCACGTCGGCTTCGCGCTCGAGGAGGGCCGGCTCGACGATGCCACCGAGGCCCACAGCGAGTTCCAGTCGGCGTGCTCGGACGACAAGCGCCAGCACTACCACCGGCTCGAGATCTCGTTGGCCGCGGCACGCGGCGAGCGGGCGACGGCGGAGCGGCTGTTCGAGGGCCTGCTGCAGCTGCCGCGGCTGCGCGACACCGCGATCACGCTGAACGTCACGGTCGGTCTCGTCGAGGACCTCCTGACGCTCGGCATCGCGCCGTCGGACATCCGCGAGCGGATGATCGAGGACTGGCTGGGCGAGCACCCGTCGGCGGCGGCCATCCGGGCGCACGGTGAGGGGCTGCTGGCCTTGGCCGAGGGCGATGACGCCGGCGCCGCGGTGGCGCTCGGCGCCGTGCTGACGAGCCCCGACCAGTGCCTCGCCAAGCCGGTGATCGGCACGCTGCGCATGGCACTCGCCGAGGCCCTCCTCGGCACCGGTGATCGGGCTGGCGCGCTGGTGGCCATCCGGCGGGCGATCGACGACGACTTCGGCCGCTGGCCCGGCGTCCGCAAGGACCGCGCCGAGAGCCTGGGCCGGCGGCTGCAGGGGGCGTCGCTGCGCGCCGATGGCCAGCTGACGTCGCGGGAGCGGGAGGTGGCCACGCTGGTCGCCGACGGGCTCACCAACGGCCAGCTCGCCGATCGGCTCTTCATCTCGCCGAAGACCGCCGCCGTGCACGTGTCGAACATCCTCGCCAAGCTCGGCCTCTCCTCCCGCGCCGAGATCGCGGCGTGGGCAGTCCGCCACAAGCTGAGCGCCTCAGACGCGTCGCGCAGAGCGGCCAGGACCCACTGCGGCACGTGCTCAGCGCGTACGGCAGTGCTCGGTACGCGTACCGCTGACTTGGTTGCAGGTGCCGCCGCGCGTCCCTCCGGCGTGACCGGGTTGCTGAGGCCCCGGCGCAGTGGGTCCGTTACGCTCCAAAGCGATGGGTCAGCTGGTGGCGGTGACGGAGAAGCCGAGCACGTCGCCTGGGGTGGTGCGCTTCGAGCTCAACCGGGCGTTGACCGGGATGGGCCACGAGCGCTACCGGTCGGCCGCCGATGCGTTCGGGCCGCGGCCGGCGGCCGAGCTGGCCCGCAGGTTGTTCGCCACTGGCCAGGCGGCGGCGGTCCACGTGCACGCCAACATCGTCACCGTCGACCTCGCCAAGGGCGCCGACTCGAACGGCCTGGCCGACATCGTGCGCCACCTGTACCAGTACTGGATGCCGGGCATGGCGCCGCCGACGTTCGAGGACCTCCAGCCGGAGGAGGACACCTCCGCCGCCGCGGCGCCGGCAGCCGGTGGTGACGGGGGCGGCGACGCCGCCCTGGCCGAAGCCGCCAAGCGCGTCCCGATGCACCTCCTCGAGCGCAGCCGGGCAGCCCGCGACCGCTGGAAGGCCAAGGCGTAGCTGGCCGGATCCGCCAACTGTTCGCGCTGGCGGCCATCCAGTGGCCGCTGGTGTGAAAAGTTGGCGGATCCGGCCGATCGAACAACTGTTTGAGTCCTAGAACATCTGTTCGTAGACTGCGGGGATGGACCTGGCCGCCGCCGTCGCCCCGACGACCCTCGCCCGCCAGCGCACCCTGCCCGTCGCCGATCCCCTCCAACCGCTGCTGCCGGATGGGGCGCTGGCACGCGGCCGCACCGTCGCCTGCGGCGGCCCGGCCGCCACGTCGCTCGCCATCGCCCTGGCCGCCGAGGCCACGGCCGCCGGCGCCTGGCTGGCCGTCGTCGACGTCCCGTGGCTGGGCGTCGAGGCGGTGGCCGAGCTCGGGGTGCCGCTCGAGCGGCTGGTGCGCATCGATCCCGGGGCGCTGACCGGTTCGTTCAGCGCGGCGTGGGCCGACCTCGTCGCCGCCGTGCTCGACGGCTTCGAGCTCGTCGTCACCCGCATCCCGCGCCGGCTCAACGCGGCGATGCTGCGACGGGTGCTGGCCCGGGTGCAGGCCCGGGAGTCGGTCCTCATCGCCGTCGGCGAGCCGGGTCCGCTGGTGCCCGACATCGCCCTGGAGGCGTCGACGCCGGTGTGGGAGGGCGTCGCCGACGGGTGGGGTCACCTGTGCGGGCGCCGGGTCACGGTCGCCGCCACCGGCCGGCGCGTTCCCCGTCCCCGCCGCGCCGAGCTGTGGCTCCCCGGCCCCGGCGGTGGCGTCGCCGCCGTCGAGGAGCCGCTGCTGACGGCCGACGAGCCCCGGTTGCGCTCGGTGGGCTGACATGGACCCGGCCGCCGCCATGGCGCACCGGCGGATGGTCACCGTGTGGTGCCCGGACTGGCCGGTCATCGCCGCCGGGGTGCCAGCGGCCACGCCGGCGGTCGTGCTCCACGCCAACCGGGTCGTCGCCCGCTCGCCGGCGGCGGCCGCCGAGGGCGTCGTCATCGGCCAGCGCCGCCGCCAGGCCCAGCAGCTGTGCCCCGACGTCGCCCTGCTCGACCACGACCCCGACCGCGACGCCCGCGCCTTCGAGCCCGTCGTGCGGGCGATCGGCCGCTTCGCCCCCCGCCTCGAGGTCGTCGAACCGGGCTGGCTGTGCCTCGGCGCACGCGGTCCGTCGCGCTACTTCGGCGGCGACGAGCGCCTTGCCGAGCAGCTCGTGGCGGCGGTCCACGAGGAGGTCGGGCGACAGCCCGCCATCGGCACGGCTGCCGCAGTCGAGCGATCCGGGGTGGGCATCGGGATCGCCGACGGGCGCTTCGCCGCCGGCGTCGCCGCTCGCCGGGCCGGCCGGGCGCCGATGGTGGTCGCCCCCGGCACCAGCCCGGCCTTCCTCGATCCGCTCCCGGTGGCGTGGCTGCACCTCCTCGGCGAGGTCGATCCCGAGCTGGTGGGGCTGTTCGCCCGGATGGGCCTGGCCCGCCTCGGCGACCTCGCCGCGCTGCCCGCCGGTGACGTCCTCGCTCGCTTCGGACCGTCCGGTCGTCACGCCCACCTCCTCGCTGGAGGGCTCGACGAACGCCTCGCCGGTGGGGCCGAGCCGCCACCCGAGCGGCGGATCGAGCAGACCTTCGACGATCCCGTCGTCCAGCTCGAGCCGCTGGTGTTCGTCGGCAAGCACCTCGCCGATCAGCTCGTCGCCACGTTGGCCGCCGAGGGGAGGGTGTGCACCCGCGTCGTCGTGACCGCCGAGACCGAGCACGGCGAGCGCAGCGAGCGGGCCTGGTACCGCGCCGCTGGGCTCTCGGCGCCGGCGATCGTCGACCGCCTCCGCTGGCAGCTCGACGCGTGGTTGACGTCGGGGGATGTCTCGGCAGGTGTCGTGCTGCTGCGGGTGGCGCCCGACGAGGTGCGCGGCGACGACGGCGATCAGGTGCGCCTGTGGGGAGGGCCGTCGGCCGCCGACGAGCGGGCGACGCGGGCCGTGGCCCGGTTGGCCGGGTTGGTCGGCGACCAGGGCGTGCTGGTGCCGACGTGGCGTGGTGGGCGCCTGCCCGGTGACCGCTACGGCTGGGTGCCGGCGTCGACCACCGACCTCACCGATCCCGACGACACCACCGAACGCCTCCGGCCCCGCCCCCGGGATGGTGGCGACAGCGGAGCCGGTGGCGGCGTGGCTGGGCGGGCCGGGCCGTGGCCGGGTTCGTTGCCGGCACCCTCGCCGGCGATCGTGCCGGGGGAGGCGCAGCGCGCCGAGCTGCTCGATGCCGCCGGGCACCCGGTCGCCGTCAGCGGGCGTGGCGAGCTGACCGCGGTGCCGGCCACGTTGGTCGTCGGCGATCGCCGGCCCGTTGCGGTCGCCAGCTGGGCCGGGCCGTGGCCGCTCGACGAGCGGTGGTGGGAGCCGACCGCCCATCGTCGGCTGGCCCGCTTCCAGGTCGTCACGACCGACGGCACCGCCCACCTCCTCCTTGCCGAGCAGCGGTCCTGGTGGGTGGCGGCGACGTATGGCTGACCGTTGACAACAACTGCTTCGAAACGTATGCTTCGAAACAAGACTTGCGAGAAGGAGCGTCACATGTACAACGCGTTCGTCGACACCATCGCCCGCCAGCACATCGCCGAGCTGCACGACGCCGCCGAGCACGCGCGCCTGGTCCGCCAGGGGAGGCGAGCCCGCCGCCCGACGTGGCGGGCGCGCCTCGGGTGGCTGCTCATGCGCTGGGGCGAGCGGCTCGCACCGGGACCACGCGTCGCGACGTCCCGGCGACGGGCGGCCACGATGGGGACATGACCGCCGCCGACCCGCCTCGTCCGGAGGTCCCGCCCCGGCGCCAGCTCACCGACGCCAAGGAGATGCGGGCGCTGGCCCACCCGGTCCGTGTCGCCCTGCTCGAGCTGCTCATCCGGGACGGTCCACTGACCGCCACCGAGGCCGGCGAGGTGCTCGGCGAGTCGCCGGCGAACACCTCGTTCCACCTTCGCACGTTGGCCAAGTACGGCTTCGTCGAAGAGGCGCCGGGCGGCACCGGCCGCCAGCGGCCGTGGCAACGGGTCACGATCGGCAACAGCTTCGAGGTCGAGGGTGACGAGGCGACGGTGGCCGCCGCCCGCAGCCTCTCCGACCACTTCGTCAGCCGCCAGTTCGAGCGCCGTCGCGAGTGGGACCTGACACGCGGGCCAGCTACCCCAAGGAGTGGCGCGACGCCGCCTTCTCCTACGACACCGTCACCTACCTCACGGCGGACGAGCTCGCCGCCCTGGATGCCGAGATCGGGGAGGTCATCGACCGCTACCGGGCCCGCCTGGTCGACCGGTCGGCCCGCCCCGATGGCGCCAAGCCGGTGGCGCTCAGCGGGTTCGGCTTCCCGCTCCCGCCGACGAGCAAGGGCAACTGACGTGGCCCTCGTCGACGACGTCGTGGCGGCTGTGGCGGCGCGCCAGCCGGTCGATGATCGCGAGCGCGAGAGCATCGCCGAGCTGCTGCTCGCCGTCCCGCACCTCGTCGCGCCCGTTCGACATGGATGCCGACCCCACCCACATCACCGGGTCGGCGTTCATCGTCGGACCGCGGGGCATCGTGCTGCTGCGCCACCGGCGCCTCGGGATCTGGGTCCAACCCGGCGGCCACGTCGATGCCGGCGAGACGCCATGGGACGCCGCCCGGCGGGAGGCGATCGAGGAGACGGGCCTGCCGGTCCGCTTCCTCGGGACGCAACCGGAGCTGGCCCACGTCGACGTCCACCCCGGTGGCCGGGGCCACACCCACCTCGACCTGCGCTACCTGTTCACCGCCGACGACGCCGATCCGGCCCCGCCGGCCGAGGAGAGCCAGGAGGTCGGCTGGTACGGCTGGGACGCCGCCGTCGAGCGGGCCGAGCCGACCATGGCCGGCATCCTCGCGTCACTCGCCGCCCGCTTCGGCTGAGGGTTGACCTCGACTCGAGGTCGAGGCTTGAGCGAGGGGGCCAATCGGACGTCGGCCACCTCGTTACGGCCCCGTTATCGGCGTTCGGTATCCCTTGTCGTGGACGGGAAGCGGACGGACGGAGGGTGGCATGGGCGGCAGGAGCATCGCGGGGCGACGTCGGCTGAGAGGCGCCGCCCCGCGCCTGGGAGGCGCGCGGCGCACGATGACAGCGGCGTGGCTCGGAGTCGTTGCCGCGCTCGCGCTGGTCACCGTCGCGGTCATCGCGCCAGGTCAGCCGGTGTTGGCAGCAGTGAACCAGGTCTACTCGACCGACGAGGACGGATCCGGCGAAGTCACCCACTACACGACTGCCGATGCCATCTACGGCTATGTCGAGACCGGCACGATCGGCGGCGGCGGCTATGTCTGTGCGACTGCGCCGGCCTCCGACGTGTGCGTCGCCGCGAAGCTGCCGGTCCCGGCGTTCGTGCGCGGACCGGTGCCGCTGTACCGACCCGGAGAGCTGCCGGCCCAGAAGACGTACCGCCTCATCGGCTTCAGCCAGAACGGCCTCACGGTCAGTGCTCGACAGCTCGACACGTTCACCGTGGGGGCGGGCAACTGCAATGCTCCGGCGCCCGATGCGACCGTGCTCGATGAGACGGTGTGCGCGGCGAACCTGGCGGCGTTCAAGGAGGCCGCAGGCCGGATGGCTGGGCACTCGGCCTTGGTGATGGTGCTCGGTGGCGCCGCTGCGGTCGGGACGGCCTTCATCGGTGGCGCGTTCGTGCTGACGAGCTTCGGGGGAGGCATCAGCTTCATCGGACTCGGCATCGGACTCGGTGGCCTCGGGATCGCCGCGTGGTCGTACGGCGTCGCCAGCAACGCGCGCGACGCGTACGAGTGGTTCAGCCAGATCGAGACCGACCCCCCCGATCCGGCGTTCGCAACGGTCGCGCCCCCCATCTTCACCACCGCAGCCCCGCCCGACGATCCGATCGACCGCGCGTACTTCGTGGCCTCCGACCGCCAGGCCGCGTACGCGGAAGCCGTCCTCCACGCCTACGAGCGGTTCCAAGGGGCACAGCTCGCGGGCGATGGTGCGGCTGCCAAGCGCCAGATCGCGGCGACCGCGGAGTACTCCACAGGTCTCGCCGGGAGCATGCGCGACACCGCCGACGCATTGCGCCAGATCGCCGCTCGCACCGCTGGCGTGGGCGGCGACACGAACGCCCTCCTCGACGAGGGGTACCTCGCCAACGTCGCTGCGATCCAGCAGCGCGTCGAGAGCGACGGGTTCACGTCGGCAGAGCTCGACCAGCTCGCAGCGCTCGGTGCCGGACCGACCGATGTGGACGCAGCGCGCGCTGCGTTCTCGGCGCTCGACATGTCGGTCATCGCGCCGGGTGGCACGGTCGCTGAGCACGTCGAGGATCTCGCCGCCGCCGTTGACGCTGAGGTCCCCGCGGTGGAGGCGTTCGCCGCTGATGCCGCCGGACTGGCTCAGCTCCCAGCGGGCGGCGACGCACCGCCGACCGCGTCCTTCACGGCGACGCCGACGAGTGGGCCGGTGCCGCTGGCGGTGCTGTTCGACGTGTCGGCGTCGACGGATCCCGAGTCGCTGCCGCTGGCGTACAGCTGGGACTTCGGCGACGGCACGGGTGGGACGGGTGCGACGGCCAACCACGAGTACACATCGGCCGGTACGTACACGGTGACGCTGACGGTCACCGACGCCGGTGGCCACGTCGCCCAGGCCGTTCAGCCCGTCGTCGTCCTGCCGCGGACCGACCTGCCGGTCGCGTCGTTCACCGTGCGCCCGCCGGTCGGCATCGTGCCGGTCGCGGCGTCGTTCGATGCCAGCGGGTCGAGCGACGACGGGTCGATCGAGTCATACGCGTGGGACTTCGGCGACGGCAGCACCGGGGCCGGAGCCGTGGTTCCGCACGAGTTCACCGGCGATGGCCCGTTCGTGGTGCAGCTGACGGTCACCGACGACGACGGCAACACGGCCACCGCGTCACAACCGTTGAACTACCGCGCGCAGTCGTCGCTCGATGTCCCGGTTTGCGGCGATCAGGGCGACGGGACGGCGGTGCTGCGCTGCGCCGACTTCACGCGGACGCCGGGCGTCGAGCTGTGGCACGTTGCCGGGAACGGGGCCGTGGACGTGACCTTCGACTGGGTGTACCGCAACGCCGGGAACGCCAATCAGCTGTCCGCGTTCGTCGTCGACGACGACGACAGCGCCATCGACGGCACGGCGCCGGGCGAACCCGGCTACGCGGCGAAGGCCGTTAGCCCGGGCGCGGACGGTCTTCGCGAATGGGTCCGATGCGAGCACAGCGGACACGACGTTCCCGTTCACGGGTGGCCAGCGCATCGCCTTCTACATCTCGACCACGTCGAACGAGACGCTCGCCTCGTTGCCGGACCCGGCCGGCTCGATGCTCTTCAGCCTGGCGGCCGCCAACGCCGATGGCATCCCGTACGCCCTGGCGTTCGACAGGCCGGGCGGGCCGACGCAGTTCTCGTTCGAGGACCTCTTGGGCGGTGGTGACGGCGACTTCGACGACGTCGTCTTCACGGCCGCCGGGCTGACGACGACCGAGGTCCAGCTCGCCCTCGCTCCACGTGACGGCACTGTCGCCGTCGGCAGCCAGACGTGCGTGACCGGCTCCGTGACCGATGAAGGCGGACAGCCGGTCGAGGCGGCGGCGATCGACTTCGAGATCACCGGCGCCAACCCAGCGTCAGCGTCCCGGCTCACCACGGCCGACGGCCGTGCGGAGCTGTGCTACATCGGAACAGCGGTCGGCACCGACACCATCACCGCTGCCGTCAACGGGATCGTCGACACCGTGACGCGAACGTGGACAGCGGTCGTGCCGGTGAATCGGCCGCCGACGGCGTCGGCGCAGGCGGTGGCGACGGATCGTGACAAGCCGGTGGCGATCACGTTGGCTGGCAGTGATCTCGATGGTGATGTGTTGACGTTCGCCGTCGTGGGTCAGCCCGGGCATGGGACGTTGTCGGGGTCGGGTGGGTTGCGGACGTACACGCCGGCGGCGGGGTATGTGGGTGCGGATGCGTTCACGTTCACGGTGTCGGATGGGGCGTTGACGTCGGTGGCGGCGACGGTGTCGATCGAGGTGCGGGCGGTGAATCGGCCGCCGACGGCGTCGGCGCAGGCGGTGGCGACGGATCGTGACAAGCCGGTGGCGATCACGTTGGCTGGCAGTGATCTCGATGGTGATGTGTTGACGTTCGCCGTCGTGGGTCAGCCCGGGCATGGGACGTTGTCGGGGTCGGGTGGGTTGCGGACGTACACGCCGGCGGCGGGGTATGTGGGTGCGGATGCGTTCACGTTCACGGTGTCGGATGGGGCGTTGACGTCGGTGGCGGCGACGGTGTCGATCGAGGTGCGGGCGGTGAATCGGCCGCCGACGGCGTCGGCGCAGGCGGTGGCGACGGATCGTGACAAGCCGGTGGCGATCACGTTGGCTGGCAGTGATCTCGATGGTGATGTGTTGACGTTCGCCGTCGTGGGTCAGCCCGGGCATGGGACGTTGTCGGGGTCGGGTGGGTTGCGGACGTACACGCCGGCGGCGGGGTATGTGGGTGCGGATGCGTTCACGTTCACGGTGTCGGATGGGGCGTTGACGTCGGTGGCGGCGACGGTGTCGATCACCGTCAAGGCCGTCGCCTCACCGAGCACGCACGAGCTGCTCGTCAGCGCGGATCCCGCTCACCTCGTGGGTGTGCGGGCCCTCGACGGCCAGACGTTCCGACGTGGCGCCCCGATCTTCGCCTTCGTCGGGCCGAAGGCGACGGTGACGTCCATCAAGAAGGTCACGTTCTGGATCGACGACCCGCAGCGCACCGGCCCGGCCTTCTCGGTCGAGAACGACCCCGGGTTCGACCTGGCGCGGACTGCAGACCTCGGCTGGGCCTACCCGCTCGAGTCGAGCCTGCTCTCGCTCGGCACGCACACCGTCACGGCGAAGGTCGAGACGAAACAGGGCATGCAGGTCGTGCTCACGGCGACCATCACCGTCGCCGACGCCGACGTGCACTCGCTCCGGGTCAGCACCCGGGCCGACCGCGACGGAGCCGTCAAGCTCGACGGCACCACGCTGAAGGGTGGCAGGTACATCTTCCTCGGCGCCGAGGGCGACGCCATCGCCGGGCTCGACCGCGTCGTCTTCACACTCGACGGCAAGACGGTGCGCAGCGAGAGCGACGTCGACTACGACCTCGCGGGGACGACGATCTTCGGCAACACGAACGTGCTGGACACGCGCCAACTGCGCAGCGGGCTGCACACCCTCGTCGCCACCGTCCAGCTGGACGGCGACGAGGTGCGGCTCGTCTACCAAGCGAGGTTCACCGTCGCCAACTGACCGCCTCGGCACGCGGGGACCGGGCCGGCCCACGACTGGGCCGGCCCACCGCGCCCCGCCGTACAGTGTGCGCCCAAGGCGGACACGGGGCGGTGCTCGGGTTGGAGATCGAAGTGGGCGTGTTGGGGCCAGTCGTGGTGACGACGCGGCCCGGCGGCGCAGTGGCGGTGCACGGGTTGAGCGGGCGGCTGCTGGTCGCCCTGGCGGTCGACCGGGGACGGGCGGTCGACGACCACGAGCTCGTCGAGCGGTTGTGGCCCGACGGTGCCCCCACCCACGCCATCGCGTCGGTCCGCAACCAGGTCGTTCGCCTGCGGCGGTCGTTCGGCGCCGCGCTCGTCGGCCGCGATCGTCGCGGCTACCGGCTGGGTGACGGCTGCCACCGCCTCGACCTCGACCACTTCGAGGCGATCGCGGACACGGCCCGGTGCCGGCGTGGCGATCCGTCGGCCGCGGCCGCCCTCGCCGATGAGGCGCTCGCCCTCGTCCGAGGCCGGCCGTTCGACGAGGTTGCCGACGACGTGTGGGCGATGCCGGCGGTGCAGCACGTACGCCACCAGATCGAGACGACCGAGGAGCTGTGGGCAGCGATGGCGATCGCCGCCGACCCGACGAGCGTGGACACCTCGCGGCTACGACGCGCCGCGGCGGACCGGCCGCACCGGGAGGTGCGCTGGCGCCAGCTGGTGGACGCGCTCGCCGCCGCCGGGCACCGCACCGAGGCCTTGCGTGCGGCCGGTGACGCGCGCCGGGCACTCGCCGAGTTCGGTCTTTCGCCAGATGGCGAGCTGGTGGCCGCAGAGCGCGAGCTCGTGGGCGCCGATCCCCTGCCCGGCTTCCGTCGCGTGCCGGCACGCCGGGATCCGATGGTCGGGCGGGACGCTCACGTGGCCGCCGTCGTGCGCCCCGGCAAGGTGGTGTGGGTCGAGGGAGCACAAGGCAGCGGCAAGACCCTCCTGCTCGCCGAGGCGGCCGATCGGTTCGATCCGTGCCGGGCTGCGGTGCTCTACGCCGCCTGCCCCCGACCCCCGGCCGGCGGTGCAGGGGTGCTGGCCGCCATCGCCAGCGCGACCAGCGACCTCGTCGCACCGGACCCGGCGGAGGTGACCGCCCCCGACCTCGCCTCGTACGCCCAGCCGGAGGTCTGGCCGGCGCGCGTCGCCGAGCGCATCGTCCGCCGGCTCCGCGCGGCGGCGTCCGAGCGCGAGGTCGTCGTCCTCGTCGACGACGTCCAGTGGCTCGATCCGGCGACCGTCGCGGCGACGTTCGACGCCATCTCCCGCACGGCCGAGGACGTGCACTGGGTCGTCGCCGGCCGACCGGTCGACGCCCGCACGGCCGGTGCCCTGCTCCGGGGTGACCTCGAACGGGCTGGCGTGCTGCGCCACGTCGCGCTCGGGCCGCTCTCGACGGACGACCTCGTGGAGCTGTCGCGGCTCCACGTCCCCGGGCTCGCGGCCGACGCCCGCGCGGCGATGGCGGCCGACGTGATGGCGGCGACGCACGGGAACCCGCTCGATGCCGCCGAGCTCATCGTCCACCGCAACCGGGCGGGTGAACCGGCCGAGGACGGACCGACGCGGCTGGGCTCGATCGTGGTCGGCGCGCTCGCTGCCCTGTCCGGCGACGAGCGCCAGCTCGTCGAGCTGCTCACCGTCGCTGGTGGCCCGGCGCCGATCGCCGTGCTCGCCGGCGTCCTCGACCGCACGCCGCTCGACGTGCTGGCGATGGCCGAGCACCTGGGTGCCGAGGGCCTCGTCGCGCCGGCGACCATCGGCACCCTCGACCTCCGCCACGAGATGGTGCGCCGGACGCTGGAGCGCGACCTGACGCCGGCCGTCGCGTTGGCGCGGCGCCACGAGCTGGTCCACCAGCTCGTCGACGATGACCGTCACGTCGTGCTGCTCGCCGACCAGCTCGTGCGCGGCGGTGACCTCGTGGAGCCGGCGCTGGCCGCCCACCTCGACCACAGTGTCGCGGCGGCGATCGACCGGCTGCTCTTCGACGTGGAGTACGCCGCGGCGGCGAGGCTGGCGGCTGCGTACCTGGATGTCGTGGCGGATCGCCCGGTCGGTCCCGACGGTCTCTCGGCCCGACTCAAGGCGGCCACCGCGCTGATCGCCGTCGGTGACGTGGCCCGGGGTCGTTCGACGCTGGTCCGCGTCCTCGCCCAGGCACGCGACGGCGGTGACGACCGTGTGCTGGCCGACGCCATCCTCGCCATGGGCCCGCTGTCGACCGGCCGGCGCGAGGACGATGCCGTGCTCGGCGACGCCGAGGCGCTCCTCGACCGCCTGCCCGCCGCCGACGACGCTCGGCGCGTCCAGCTGGCGTGCTGGGTCGCCCACCACGTGCTGCTGTCCGGTGACCGGCTCCGGGCGACGCGCCTGCTGGACGTCGCCGCTGCCGAGCCGTACGGGACGGCGCCGGGAGGCCAGGGTCTGATCCTCGCCATGCGCGCCCAGGCCGACACCTTGGTCGGCCCGGGACCCGATGCCGCTCGACGCTCGCTGGCCGAGTTGCGGCGGTTCGCCGAGACCTACGGCGACCCGATCGCGGACACGGCCGAACGGTTGCTCGCCGGGCGCGAGGCGTGGGCGACAGGGACGCTGGACGACGTCGACACCGTGCGTCGGCGCATCGAGGAGATGTCGATGCGCATGCCGCGGCCGGACCTGCGGTGGTGGCCGCTGGCGCTGGCGGCGTCGATCGAGCTGGCCGCCGGGCACGTCGAGCCAGCCCGCGCCGCGGTCGAGGCCGCGGCTCGCGGCGGGCGCGAGCTCGGCGTCGGCGCCGCCGCGCCGTCGGCGATGGCCCAGCACCTGCTCTTGCAGCTCGCCGAGGGCAGCCTCGGCGCGGCGGTCGGGGGGCTCGAGCAGCTGGCCGCCGGCGATTCACCGCGGCACGCACCTGCAGGCGGTGTACGGGCTCGCCTGTGTGGACGCCGGGGACATCGCCGCCGCGGCCGAGGTCGCCAGCCGCCTTGCGGGTGACCGCCAGCTGCTCGTCGCGGCCGGCGCCGGCTGGCCGCATGTCGCGATGTGCGCCAGCGTGGTCGCCGCGGCGACTGGTGACGCGGCGCTGGCCGCGACGCTGTGGCGGTCGCTCGAGCGCTTCCGGGGCACCGGGCTGTCCCTGCACTCGGTCGGCTACTTCGGCTCGGCGGATCGCTACCTCGGGTTGCTGGCCGCCACGCTCGGTGACCGCGATCGTGGCCTCTCGTTGCTGGCCGACGCCGTGGCTGCCGAGCGCCGCCGGGGGAGCGCCCTCTGGGAGCGCCTTGCCGCCCGTGACCTGGACGCGATGCGGTCCGGGGTCTCGAACTTGCGTTCGTAGAACTTCTGTTCGATACTCGCGCGGTGGGTTTCAACAACCCGTCGTGGACGTGGAGCGAGCTGGAGGCGGCGCTGTCGGGCAAGCCCGGACGCGATGGCCGCGCCCCGGGGAGCCCGTCGTGGAACGCAGGCGGCGACGGGCCGGCGTGGAGCCGCCGGCGCCAGCCGTTCGAGTCCGGCGGCGTCGAGCGGCGCGACGGCGGTGTCCCGTACGCCGAGCTGCACTGCCACTCCAACTTCTCCTTCCTCGACGGTGCCTCGCATCCCGAGGAGCTGGCCGCCGAGGCGGCCCGGCTCGGCCTCGAGGCGCTCGCCATCACCGACCACGACGGGTTCTACGGGGTCGTGCGCTTCGCCGAGGCGGCACGGGCGGTCGGCATGCCGACGGTGTTCGGCGCCGAGATCACGCTGACGCCCGGCCTCGCCCCGGAGCAGCAGATGATGCTGTGCGAGGAAGCGACCACGACGCAGGTCGCCACCGGTCGAGTGCCCGACAGCCACGCTCCCGATCCCCACGGCGATCACCTCCTGCTGCTCGCCGATGGGCCCGCCGGCTACGGGCGGCTGGCCCGCACCCTGAGCCTGGGGCACCTGGCGGGGGAGAAGGGGGCGCCGCAGTTCACGCTGGCCGACGTCGCCCGGAACACGGTCGGCGACGTGTGGGCGCTGACCGGGTGCCGCAAGGGCGCCGTGACACAGGCGCTGCTCGCCGACGGTCCGACTGCCGCCCGCCGCGAGCTGCAGCGGCTGATCGACGGCGTTCGGGCGCGACCGGGTCCTCGTCGAGCTGTGGGACCACGGCGATCCGCTCGACTCGGCCCGCAACGACGCCTTGGCCGAGCTGGCCATGCGCTCCGACGTCGGCTGCATCGCCACGACCAACGCCCACTACGCCACGCCGGCCCAGCGCCGCCTGGCCACCGCCCTCGCCGCTGTGCGTGCTCGGCGCAGCCTCGCCGAGCTCGACCCGTGGCTCCCGGCGGCGGCGGGCGCCCACCTCCGCTCGGGGGCCGAGCAGCGGCGCCGCTTCGACCGCTACCCCGGCGTCGTCGAGCTGGCCGCCGAGGTCGGCCGGGCCGCCGCCTTCGACCTCTCGCTCGTCGCCCCGTCGCTCCCGCCGTTCCCATGTCCCGACGGGTTGACCGAGATGGCGTACCTGCGACGCATCGTCGAGGACGGGGCCCGCCACCGCTACGGCGAACGCCCGCCGGTCGACGCAGGCGAGACCGCGTCGTTGCGGGCCCGGGCGTGGCGGACGATCGATCACGAGCTGGCGATCATCGAGCAGCTCGGCTTCGCCGGCTACTTCCTCGTCGTGTGGGACCTCGTCGAGTTCTGCCGGCGCTCCGACATCATGTGCCAGGGCCGGGGGAGCGCGGCCAACTCCGCCGTCTGCTACGCCATCGGCGTCACCGCCGCCGATGCCGTGTCGCTCGGCCTGCTGTTCGAGCGCTTCCTGTCGCCGGAGCGCGACGGCCCGCCGGACATCGACATCGACATCGAGAGTGACCGCCGCGAGGAGGTCATCCAGTACGTGTACCGCACGCACGGCCGCCACCACACGGCGCAGGTCGCCAACGTCATCACGTACCGGGCGAAGTCGGCGGTGCGCGACATGGCCAAGGCGCTCGGCCACGCGCCGGGCCAGCAGGACGCGTGGTCGAAGCGGGTCGACGGGTGGGGCACGGTCACGTCGACGGCGAAGACGCCCGAGCACGGGATCCCCCAGCCGGTGGTCGACCTCGCCCTGCAGGTCGAGGACGCGCCGCGGCACCTCGGGATCCACTCCGGTGGGATGGTCATCTGCGACCGCCCGGTGATCGAGGTGTGCCCGGTCGAGTGGGGGCGGATGGACGATCGCTCGGTGCTGCAGTGGGACAAGGACGACTGCGCCGCTGCGGGCCTGGTGAAGTTCGACCTCCTCGGGCTCGGGATGCTCTCGGCGCTGCACTACGCGGTCGACCTCGTCCGTGAGCACCGCGGCTACGAGATCGACATCGCCACCATCCCGCAGGAGGAGGAGGTCTACGCGATGCTCTGCCGCGCCGACACCGTCGGCGTGTTCCAGATCGAGTCGCGGGCCCAGATGGCGACGCTGCCACGGTTGCGACCACGAACGTTCTACGACCTCGTCGTCGAGGTCGCGCTCGATCCGGCCGGGGCCGATCCAGGGTGGCTCGGTGCACCCGTACATCCGGCGGCGCAACGGCCAGGAGCCGGTGACGTACCTCCACCCGCTGCTCGAGAAGAGCTTGGCCAAGACGCTCGGCGTGCCGCTGTTCCAGGAGCAGCTGATGCAGATGGCGATCGACGTCGCCGGGTTCACACCGGCCGAGTCCGACGAGCTGCGCCAGGCGATGGGCTCGAAGCGCTCGGCGGCGCGCATGGAGCGGCTGCGCCAACGGCTCTACACCGGGATGGCGGCCAACGGGATCACCGGCGACATCGCCGACGAGCTGTTCGTGAAGATGAAGGCGTTCGCCAACTACGGCTTCCCGGAGTCGCACTCGGTGTCGTTCGCCTACCTCGTGTACGCGTCGTCGTGGATCAAGTACCACGAGCCGGCGGCCTTCTGCGCGGCGCTCCTCAACGCCCAGCCGATGGGCTTCTGGAGCCCGCACACGTTGGTCCGCGACGCCCGCCGCCACGGCGTCGTCGTGCGCACCCCCGACCTCAACGCCTCCCTGGCGACAGCGACGCTGGAACCATCCGAGGGTTTGGGTGCATCGGAGGGTTTCGGGCACGGAGGCCCTGCACGAAACCCTCCGATGCAACGAAACACTCCGATGGGGGAGCGGCCGCAACCGGCGGTGCGGTTGGCGATCGGGTCGGTGCGCGGGATCGGCGAGGAGCTGGCCAAGGCGATCGAGGCCGAGCGGGTCGAGCACGGGCCGTACCGCGACATCGAGGACCTCGTGCGGCGGGTGCCGGCGGTCAGCCTCGGGCAGCTGGAGGCGATGGCCACGGGCGGGCTGTTCGGGGAGTGCTTCGGGTTGGCGCGACGCGAGGCGCTGTGGGCGGTTGGTGCGGTGGCCCAGTCGCGGCCCGATCGCCTGGCCGGCATCGTCACCGGCGCCACCGCCCCGCACCTGCCCGGGATGTCGCCTGCTGAAGAAGCGGTCGCCGACCTGTGGGCCACCGGCGTGTCGCCCGACGGCCACCCGACCACCTTCCTGCGTCAGGAGCTCGCCGCCGAGGGCGTCGTCACGTCGCAGGGCCTGTGGGACGTCCCGCCCGGGTCGCGGGTCACCGTTGCGGGCGTCGTCACCCATCGCCAGCGGCCGATGACCGCCCAGGGCACGACGTTCCTCAACCTCGAGGACGAGACCGGCCTGATCAACGTCGTCGTGTCGAAGGGCTGCTGGGCCCGCTTCCGCCGTGTCGCCCGGGAAGCGCCGGCGATGAGGATCCGCGGCCGCCTCGAGCGCAGCGAGGGCGTCATCAACCTCGTCGCCGAGCACCTCGAGCACCTCGTCCTCCCCGGCTCGACGATCCACGCCAGCCGCGACTTCCGCTGAGCACGTCGTCCGTAGCCTGGACGTCGATGAGTCAGCTGTTCTGGGGCGTCGACGGGCGGACCCACCGCCTCGGGCCGGACGGCCTCGCCCTGTGCAAGACGCCGCTCGACAACGCCCGGCAGCCCGAGCAGCGGGCCGTGTCCGGCTGCTCGGTCTGCGACATCCTCCTGCGCGACCGCGACATCTGGGCCCAAGCTCGGGCGCAAGGTCAGGCACCCCGCGTGCGGACGCTGTTCCCGATGCTGCTGCTCGCCTTCGCCGTCGTCACCGTGATCTGGGCGATCACTCGCTTCTGACGTCGCAGCGACCTCAGGCCAGGTCGAGCGCCAGCAAGCTGACGCGCTTGGCGCCGCCGTCGGTGTCCTGCTGGCCGACCTCCCGGAAGCCGACGGCCTCGTGGAACGCGAGCGAGGCGTCGTTGCGGGGGCGGACGTTGACCTCGCAGAACAGCACGGGCACCCGGCCGCTGAGCTCGTCGACGAGCCGTCGGTAGAAGGCCCGGCCGATGCCCAGTCGTCGCGCCGACGGCGCGACGGCGATGCGGTCCAGGTAGGCGAACGACTCGTAGCCGAGGTCGCCGGCGTGGGCGCCGAACCAGGTGTAGTTGAGGCTGGCGTAGTCGACGCCCGGCGGCATCACCATGCAGAACCCGGCGAACGCGCCATCGACGACGGCGACGAGCGACACCATCGTCGACGCGACGAGCCGGGCAAGCTCCGGCCCGTCGAGCGGGTTGACGGCCGGGACGCTCTCGTTGTTGAGCGCCAGCGCCGCGTCGAGGTCGCCATCCGCCAGGTCACGCAGCAGCACCGCAGGTGTCATCGTTCGCCCACCGGTCCGAGCGGCGGTTCGACGTCGATCCGCGTGCCGTCCACCGCCTCGAGATCGCTGACCGTGATCGTCGGCCCGTTGATCGCCACGATGGTGACCCGGTGCAGCCCGATCGGGATCGGCCGCAGCTCGACTCCACCGCTCCCGGACATCACCCGCGTCCGAGGTTGACCGGGCCCTGGCCGGTGAGGGACTTGACGACGGTGCGGATCGGGCCGGGGCCGCGCATGTCGAAGTGCATGATGTCCCGGCCCGAGCCGATGGTGTCGTCGCCGAGCCACGTCAGCCCGCCGCCGGCCACGCTGGTCATCGCCGCGACGAGGCGGCGGTCGAGGCTGAGGAACCCGGACTCCGGGTCGTTCCAGTCCTTCGGCCGGGCCTGGGCGCGCAGCGTCGTGCGGTCGGCCCGGATCGTGGTGATCCACTCGTCAGCGGTGCGGGTGTCCTTGCCGGCGAGGGCTCGGACGAAGCCGTCGAGGGCCGGCCGTTCGGCGTCCTTGTCGAGCTCGAAGTAGCGCTTCACCGCGTCGGAGGCGGACCGCAGCTTGTCGTAGCTGTCGAGGGCGCGGGCCTCGCGGTCGGTGTTCACCGGCCGGGACTGCAGGTCCGTCTCGCCACCGGTGAGGGCGCGCACGAGGAGCCCGGCGTTGTCGACGATGTCGGCGATCGCCCGACTGCGTCTCGTCGGCTCGACGGCTGACGCGCCGCGGGCGTCGGGGTTGACGAGGTACGGGTTGTGACCGGCGTCGAGGTCGATGGCCATGCCGAAGCCGTGCAGGCTCGTCGTCAGGCCACGCAGCGAGCTGGTCGAGCGGATCCAGCCGCCCGTCGGCGGGGTCGTGCCGTCGAGCTGCGACGCGGCGCGGGCGAGGCGCTCGGCGAGGAGGCGGTGGACGGTGACCGTCTGACCGAGGAAGGAGTAGTCCTTGACCTCGGCGAACCACGCCGCCGAGCCCTGGGTGAACCCGGCGAGACGGAGGGTCTCCTCCTCGTCGGACTTCATCCGGGCGCTCAACTGGAGGTCGAGCACCTTGACGCGGGCCAGCTCGTCGGCGGTGAACTCCTTCATCGCCGGGTCGGGGTGGCCGCCGCGGCGCCGCTCGGCGTCGAACTGCTGGCGCCGCGCCTCCCGGGCCGCGTACAACCGCTGGTCCTCGGCGAGCAGCGCCGGTGCGTCGGCGGCGGCCGGGATGTTGGCGAGCTCTTCGGCGGACGGCAGGTGGGCGGCGACGCCCGCCGGCTGGGCGTCGCTGATCGGCCGCACGGCGCCCGCCGGTGCCGCGGCAGCCGGACCGGCTCCCGTGCTCGACGGGCCGGGCGCGTGCTCGGTGACGCCGCCGACGCTCTGCCCGTCACCCGGCTCGGTGCGGCGCTGCACCCGCACGCCCCGCACGAGCGCGGTGACCGCGGCGTTGCCGGCGCGGCGCTGCAGCGCGAGCACCGGGTCCTCCGTCGTCGTGGACGCACGGGGGTGCCCACGGCGGTGGGCCCGCCGCCCGATCTCAACGGTGGTCGCTCTCGCGCTCGCCCTCGTCCGTTCCTGTGCCATGAACCCTCCGCGCCGCCGACTGTCTCAGCGCGAGCTCCGCGCCCCGCCGGGACCCGTTCCGCTGTCGTTCGTCACAGCGTGACCACCCCGCCGTCGGCGTCGGCCGAGCGGTAGATGCCGTCGACGATGCGGTGGGCCGGGAGGGCCTCGGCGAACGGCAGCGGCGACGGCGTGGCGTCGCGGACGGCGGTGAGGAAGGGCGTCGCCGGGTTGAAGATCGGACCCCCCAGGAACGTGACGACGTCGGCGGTCGGCACGTCCGGGGACCCGGCGCACTCGGCGACCAGCTCGCCCGGCGACCGCTCCTGCGGCGGCGAACCGGTGAACTGCCACCGCACGGTCCCCTTCGAGTCGCCGTCCAAGGCGATGTGCAGGCGTTCGCAGAACAGCTCGACGAACCGCATGCTCGGACGCTCGAGCACGTCGTGCCACACGGAGGTCAGCGCGGCGACGCCACCGGCTGCGAACTCGAGGCGGGCGACGGCGACGTCGTCGATGCGGTCGTGGCCGTGGAACTCCCGCGTCGTCCCGCTCACCGCGGCGACCTCGCCGCCGACCCAGCGCAGCACGTCGACGTCGTGGATCGAGTGCTCGAGGAGGGCGCCGCGCCCGGCGCGCGCCGGGTCGACCCGCCACGTCGACGCGTAACGGCCCTGGTTCGGGATGTACTGGTCGTCACGGAACGACACCGCCATCAGCCGCCCAGCCCGGGGGTCGGCCACGAGGCGGCGGACGAGGATCCACGCCGGCACGGCGCGCAGCACCAGCCCGACCTGGTTGACGATCCCGGCCTGCTCCACGACGTCGACCATCTCGGCGACGACGCCCGCCGTGACGCCGAGTGGCTTCTCGCAGAACACGGCGATGCCCCGGGCGGCGGCCGCGGCGACGAGCTCGGGGTGGGCGGCCGTCCAGGTCGTGACGTAGACCGCGTCCACGGCGTCGAGCAGCTCGTCGGGTGTCATCACCGCGGCGCCGGTGCGGCCCGCCCACGCCGTCGCTCGCGCCGGCTCGATGTCGTGGACGCCCACGATCGCGTGCTCGACCGACGACGCCGCGAGGAACGCCAGGTGCATGTGGGAGATCAGGCCGGCACCGAGGAAGCCGACGCGGACGCCACCCACGTCGTCAGAGGTCGCCGGCGGCGACGAGCTCGATCGCCCGCCGGCACGTCCGGTGGAACGCGTCGGCCGCCATCCGCAGGTGCACCTCGGGGGTGTCCTCCTCCTTGGTGTGGCTGAGCCCGCCGATCGACGACGAGAAGATCATCACCGTCGGTATCTCTCGGGCCACCTCGCTGGCGTCGTGCAGGGCGCCGGACGGCAGCTCGACGTCGTGCCCCTCGACCTCGCGCACGGCCTCCCGAGCCGCGTCGAGGAGTTGTGGGTGGAACGGCATCGGCGGGATCCGGAAGATGTGCTCGAGCTCGACGGTGCAGCCCTCGGCAGCGGCGGCGACGTCGGCGGCGTCGATCGCCTCCTGGTACATCGCCGCCAGCGACACGGCGTCGATGTGGCGCATGTCCATCGTGATGCGCGTCTCACCGGCGGTGGCGGTGACCACCCCCGGCCAGAGCGTGGCGCTGCCCACCGTCGTCACGCCGTCGTGGGCGACGCCGATGTCGGCGACGGCGAGCGCGAAGCGGGCCGCGGCACGGAAGCTGTCGCGGCGCATCGCCATCGGCATCGTCCCGGCGTGCGAGGCCTGGCCGCGGAAGATCAGCCGCTCCCGCTCGATGCCCTTGGTGCCGGTGACCGTGCAGATGCCGAGCCCGCGGTCCTCGAGGACCGGTCCCTGCTCGATGTGCACCTCGACGTACGCCTTGGCGTTGGCCATGCGGGTGCGGGCGGCGTCGAGGTCCTCGATGTCGACGCCGTGCTCGGCGAGCACGGCCGGGAGCTCGTTGCCGTCGCGATCGGTCAGGCCGCGCAGGATGTCGAGGTCGAGCGTCCCCATCGCCGCCGCGCTGCCGAACAGGCTGCGGCTGAACCGGGCGCCCTCCTCGTCGGCCCAGTCGACGAGCGCGACCGTCACCGGCGGGACGCCGTCGGCGGCGAGCGACCGCAGCAGCTCGAGCCCGGCCATCACCCCGAGCGCGCCGTCGAGCCACCCGCCCTTGGGAACGCTGTCGAGGTGGCTGCCGACGACGACCATGTCGTCGCGGGCACCGGGCAGCACGGCCCACAGGTTGCCGGCCGCGTCGATGTCGACCTCCACGGGCAACGTGCGCAGCTCCTCGCGCAGCAGGGCGCGGGCCTCCAGCCACTCGGGCGTCCACGCCAGGCGACGCGAGCCCTCTGGACCGCCCGTGCGGGCATCGAGCAGCCGGAGGTCGGACACGACCCGGGCCGGGTCGTAGGCGGTGGTCGACATCGCGGGAACGGTACGTGACGACATCGCCCGTCGCTGTCGAAACGGCGGCGGCCCGTTCGACTTCCCCGTACCCGCCGCACGCATCGCGGCGGCCCTGAGAGAGGATGGCACCATGCCCAAGTACCTGTTGCTCATCGTCGAGGACGAGTCGGCCTTCCAGTCCGGTGGCCAGGCCAGCTTCGACGACGTGATGGCGGCGCACATGGCGTTCACGGAGGAGGTCTCCGAGCTCGGCGGCACCATCGTCGGGGGCGAGGCGCTGCAGCCGGTGGCCACGGCGACGTTCCTGCGCGGCACCCGCACCGACGGCGTGACGACGGTCGACAACCCGTCGCCCGACCTGAAGGAGATCCTCGGCGGCTACTACCTCGTCGAGGCCACCGACGACGACCATGCCCGGCGCATCGGCGAGCGCTGCCCGGCCGCCTTCGGCTACATCGAGGTCCGCCCGATCTGGGACTTCGCGGCGGGATGACCGACCCGGCGGCGGCCGCCGAAACGGCCCACCGCCTGTACTGGGGCCGCGTGCTCTCGGCCACGCTGCGGATGGCGCGCGACGTCGACATCGCCGAGGAGGCGACCGCCGACGCGTTCCTGCTCGCCCTGCAGACGTGGCCCGAGCGCGGCGTTCCGGACTCCGTCGAGGCGTGGCTGCTGACCGCGGCCCGGCGCCGGGCGATCGATCGCATCCGGCGCCACGTGCGCTTCCGTGAGCGCGTGCCGACGCTCGCCGCCGACGCGACGACCGAGGCGGCCGGCGCTGATCAGGCCGTCGTCGACGCGCCGATCGTCGCCGACGACGAGCTGCGCCTCGTCGTGCTGTGCTGCCATCCGGCGATCGACCAGGAAGCCCAGGTGGCGCTGACGCTGCGCTTGGGGTGCGGCGTGCCGACGGCGTCGATCGCTGCCGCCTTCCTCGTGGCCACCCCGACGATGGCGGCGCGGCTGACCCGCGCCAAGCAGCGCATCGCCGGCGCCGGCACCGGCATCGACCTCCCCGACGACCTCGCCGTCGAGGAGCGCATGCCCGCCGTGCGGCGCACGCTCCACCTCACCTACACGATGGGCCACACCGCCGGATCGGGCGTCGCGCTGCGCGATGACGACCTCGCCGCCCACGCCATGCGCCTGGCCCGCGCCCTCCACGAGCTGCGTCCGGGCGACACCGAGACGGCGGGCCTCCTGGCGCTGGTGCTGCTCACCGAAGCGCGGGCGGCCGGGCGGATCCCGGCGCCCGGGACGCAGGTGCTGCTGGCCGACGCCGATCGCGCCCACTGGGACGCCAACCTCATCGCCGAGGGCCTGGCGATCCTCGCCGGCGCGGCGGGCGACAGTGCCGGCCCGTTGCTCCTGCAAGCCGCGATCGCCGCCGACCACGCCCGCGCGCCGTCGTTCGAGGCCACCGACTGGGGACGGGTCGTGCACCACTACGACGCCCTGCTGCTCGCCGAGCCGAGCCCGACGGTGGCCATCGGCCGCTGCGTCGCGCTGTCGTACCTCGTCGGCCCGGCGGCCGGGCTGGCCGACCTCGACGAGGTGCTCGACGTCGTCGACCTCAGCGGCTACCCGTACGCCCACGCCGCTCGGGCGCAGCTGCTGGAGCGCCTCGATCGGGCGGACGAGGCGGCTGCGGCGTGGGACGCGGCCGCCGGCACGGCGCGCACGGATGCCGAGCGATCGTGGTTCGCGGAGCGCTCGTCAGCGATGCACCGCCCTCCGACCGCTGGGTAGCCTGAGCGCCTGTGGGCACAACTGACGGGCGGGACCTTGCTGGCGCGGCGCGCACCGGCATCGATGAGCCAGACCTCCAACCACCTGACGCGCCATCCGTGACGACGGCCGGGGCCGACGGGGCATCGCCCGTGGCGGCTGCCGGCGAGCCGCCGTCGCGGTCCGATCCGCCCACGTTCGCGGTGTCGCCGGACGACCTCGTCGCCCTCGGCCGCGTGGCGAGCAAGGCCAAGCTGGTGCGTGACGCGCTGCAGGGACGCGACGAGGCGATCGCCGTGGCGGTCACCGACGAGGGCATCGACGTCGCTGCGGTCGCCCGGGCCGCCGGGCTGACGCCGGCGGAGGCGGCGACGATCGTGTTCGTCCAGGAGGCCAACCCGAGCCCGTTCGTGCAGCTGCGGCGCAACGTGCGCCGTCGTCACGCCAGCTGACCGACGAGCACGGCGCCGGTCGTCGACGACACCACGCCGCCGGCCTGCTCGCGCGTGATCACCAGCTTCACCACGTCGTCGTGGGCGGTGAACGCCTGCAGGCCGGGACGGTTCCCGAGCACGCCCAGCGAGATGACGTCCTCGTCGCCGTAGACCCCCCAGAGCTGCCACGTCTCGGTGTCGGGCAGGTCCGGGAGGCCGGCCGCGGCGAGGAACCCGGTGCCGTCGGCCTGGACGACCGCGTCGGCACTGAATGGCTGGTCGGGCGACACGAGCTCGGTGCGCCGGGTGCCGTCGGCCTGCTGGGCGTCGGCGTAGGCCCGTTCGATGGCGGCCGACCCGCTGAGGCTCGGCTCGTCGTCGCGCACGACCACGACGGTGACGGCCACTGCGGCGGCGGCCACGGCCACGGCGCCGGCGACGGCGCCGATGACGGTGCGCCGGCGCGACCGCCGAGGAGCCGGCAAGACCTGGGCCAGGCGCGGACCAGGGGCGGGGGCCGGCTCCTCGAGGGCGCCGGCGATGCGGTCCCACAAGCCGTCAGGTGGCGCCTCGCTGCCGGCGGCGAGCAGCGCTGCGACCTCGCGGTGGTCGGCGACCTCGGAGCGCGCCGCCGGGTTGGCCGCCAGGTAGTCCTCGATGCGGCGACGCTCGACGTCGTCGACCGCGTCGAGCGCGTAGGCGCCCAGCAGCTCGTCCATCGACTCGTCGCTCATGACGCCCCTCCGGCCGCCGGCCCGGTCGTGATGCCGGCGGCGTCGAGCTCGCCGCGCAAGCGGCGCAGGCCGCTGCGGATCCGGCTCTTGATGGTGCCCTCGGGCTCGGCGAGGCGCACGGCGACCTCGCGGTACGTGTAGCCGCCCCAGTAGGCGAGCTCGATCGCCTCCCGCTCCTCGATCGGCAGCGTGGCCAGCGACTGGCGCACGTGCTCGGCGGTGGTCAGGTCCCACACCTCGCGCTCGATGTCGTGACCGGCCTCGGCCGTGCGCCGGGCGTCGCGCTCCTCCCGCTGGCGCCGCGAGATGTCGGCGCGCAGCGCGTCGATGGCTCTCCCGTGGGTCTGGGTGAGGAGGTAGCTGCGCATGGTGCCGCGGTCAGGGTCGAATCGAGTCGGGTCGTGCCACAGCCGGAGGAACACCTCCTGGACGATCTCCTCGGCCAGGGCGGGCTCCACCAGCAATCGCCGGGCGAGCCCGAAGACGGCGCCGGCGTGACGCCGGTACGCCTCGGCCAACGCCCCCTGGTCGTAGCGGGCGATGGCGAGAGCGAGGGCGCCGTCGGAGACTTCGTCGAACCGGTCCGGCACTGCGCTCATTCGGAGTCACGTCGCGGGGCGGATGAGGCGGTCGATGTGACATCGGTCATCACCCGGCGACCGCCGCACCGTAGCGCTCGACGAGCTCCCTGCCGATCCTCGCCAGTTCGGTGCGAACTTCGGCCGGCTCGACGACCTCGATCAGCGCTCCCCATCCGGCGAGCTGCTCGGCGATCCTGGCTGTCGTCGGCGCGCCGATCTCGATCTCGACGCGGCCGTCGTCGAGCGTTCGCAGCACCGTCGTGCGCGGGCCGAACTGGGCGCGCAGGCCGTGGTGCGCCGGTGGCGTGACGACCACGACGGCGCGCTGCGACGTCCGGCGCTCCTCCATCGTCGCCACGACGGACTCCCACGTCGTGGCGAGGTCGAAGCCGGGCGGCCGCACCACCGCCTCGCCGGTCGGGGTGGCGCTCCGCACGCGGTTGACGCGGAACGTGCGCATCCCGTTGGCCGTGTCGGCGACGAGGTACCAGATGGAGTCCTTCTCGACGAGCCCGAGCGGGTGGACGACGCGCTCGGTCTCGCTGCGGTCGCGGTCGGCGTACGCCAGGCGCACCTGGACGCCGCCGACGACGGCCCGTTGCAGCGCGTCCAGGTGGGTCGGCCGTGGTCGTGCCGTGCCGCCCCAACCGGCCGGGTCGAGCACGACGGCCGCGGCGGCCGCCTGGGCGTCGGCACGGAACGTCTCCGGGAGCGCCTGCACCAGCTTGCGCAGCGCCGCCTTGGCGTCGGGCGTGGCGGTCGACGAGGGCCCGGCGACGAGGAACAGGGTGCGGGCCTCGTCGGCGGTCAGCCCGCTGAGGTCGGTGCGGGCGCCGCCGAGCAGCGACCAGCCGCCGCCCTTGCCCGGCTGGGAGTACACCGGGATGCCGGCGATCGCCAGCGCCTCGAGGTCGCGACGGGCCGTCTTCACCGAGACCTCCAGCTCGTCGGCCAGCTCGGCCGCCGTCACGCGGCCCCTGGCCTGCAGCACGAGGAGGGTGGCGACGAGGCGATCGGCGCGCATGCCCCCAGCCTCGCACCCGAAGTGGTCACCCGCTGTCCACCTCCGCCGAGCTCTGTGTCACCGCATGTGTCCCCGGGGACTTGTCCGGTGACACAGAACGCTCCGGGCCGACGAGGCGTGGCAGGATCCGGGCCGTGGATCCTGACCTGCTCGCCGTCGCCGCCCGTGTCGGGCAGGCGCTCAAGGACCGCGGCGAGACCGTCGGCGTCGCCGAGGGTTCGTGCGGTGGCCTCGTCTCGGCCGCCCTGCTCGCCGTGCCCGGTGCCTCGGCGTACTACGCCGGCGGGGCCGTGATCTACACGCTGGCCGCCAGCCGCGCCTTCCTTGCCGGGGGCATCGAACCGCCGGCAGGGATGCGCGGGGCCAGCGAGCCCTTCGCTTCGTTCCTGGCCCGCTCGGCCGTCGTCAAGCTCGACGCCACGTGGGGCATCGGAGAGGGCGGCGCCGCCGGACCGACCGGCAACCGCTATGGCGATCCGGCCGGGCACGCCTGGCTGGCCGTGTCGGGGCCGACCGAGGCGACCCGCAACCTGCTGACCGGCAGCGACGACCGCCTCGCCAACATGGTGGCGTTCGCCACCGCGGCGCTCGGCCTGCTCGGCGAGCAGCTCGGGCTCAGCTGAGGTCGACGACGCAGTTCACGCCGCCGTACTCGTTGACCACGTAGTCGTCGGCTTCCTCGTCGTTGAACCAACGGCCGTCCGCCGTGCGATAGCGGAACTCGTAGCGCTCACCGGCGGCCACGGTCACCGTCGCTTCGAGCTTGCCCCCGCGGTCCTGCAGCGACGTCATGGTCCAGCCGTTGAAGTCGCCGGTCACACCGACCGGCACGGCCGGGTGGTCGGCCGGCAGGCGGAACGTCAGCTCGACGTCGCCAGCGGCCACCTCACGTCGTTCGATCATGTTGTCCCTCCGCGAGTCGGCCGTGTCTGGGGGGCGGGGACGGCGACTCGATGCGACACCTAGTCTGCGCCCGATGACCCCGTTCATGCACGTGCCCCGGGTACCCGCGTCGTGACGGCCTGATCCATGGACGAGCTCGATCAGACGGAGGACCCTTCCGACGAGGACACCAAGTACCTCGACGACGTCGACGACCGAGCCGAGCTGCGCGATCGCTACTACGGACTGCTGCAGGAGCTGCGGGTCGTGCTCCCCGGCGTCCAGGTCCTCCTCGCGTTCCTGCTCACGGCGCCGTTCGCCGCCAAGTTCGATGATCTCGACTCGTGGGGCCGGCGGGCCTACCAGGTCGCCCTGACCAGCTCGATGCTGTCGGTGACGTTCCTCCTGTCGCCGACGTTCCTGCACCGCTTCGGCGAGCGGACGGCACGCCGCGACCGCCTGATGTGGAGCATCCGCCTGATGGTCGTGGGGCTGATCCTGCTCGGGATCTCGTTGTTGACGGCGCTGTGGGGCGTCGCTCGCTTCGTGTTCGGGGATGCCACCGCGTGGGAGCTCGTCGTCCCGGTGGCCGTCACGATGCTCGTGCTGTGGATCCTGCTCCCGTTCACGCTGCGGCGTCGTGGCTCGACGCCCGCCCGCGAAGCCGCCCGCTCGGAGTGAGCGTCACGCCCCGGGGGCCGGTGCCGGCTCGTGGCCGGGCCGTCCGGGCGTGATGCGGGAGGCCTTGATCTCGGCTTCGTAGAGGTGGCGCACCCCGCCGGCCAGCTGTTCCCGGGCCCGCCGCTCGTGGTCCTTGAACCGCTGGTAGTAGCCGTCGTCGTACTCCTCGACGAGCTGGAACGTCCAGCGCCCCTGGAGCACGTTGCGCCCGACGAGGTCGGCCTCGATCTCGTCGGCGATCTCGCCGTGGCCGGCGTCGCGCAGCATGTCGACCGCATCGCCGAGGGCGAAGTCGGCCTGGCCCGTCATCCGGTGGAAGCCGTACAGCAGCCCGCGGGCGTGCTCGACGACCTCGAGCGCCTCGGACAGCTTGCCGAGGGCGTCGATGGTGGCGTCGTCGACGCCCTCCGGACGCTCGTGGCCGGGGATGGGGTGCAGCGGCTGGGTGGTCACGGTCCCGATCCTGCCCCGATGCTCTGTGTCACCGCACACGTCCCCGGGGACGTACGAGGTGACGCAGAACAAGAGAATCGCGGCGGGCGGGCGCGATCGGGCAGAGTCGGGGCCCGTGTCCGACATCTCCGCGCTCGCCCACGTCGCCGCGGCGGCGGCGGCGATCGGCGCCGGAGCCGTCAACGCGCTGGCCGGCGGCGGGACGCTGATCAGCTTCCCGGTGCTGACGGCGATCGGGATCCCGTCGGTGAACGCCAACGCCACCAACACGGTGGCCCTGTGCCCCGGCTACGTCGGCGGGACGTGGGCCCTGCGCCGCGAGATCGAGGCCACCGGCGAGCCGTTGCGGGCCCGGCTGATCGTCGCCGGCGCCGGTGGGTTCGCCGGGGCGCTCCTCCTGCTGTTCACGAGCAACGCCGTGTTCCGCTCGATCGTCCCGTTCCTGATCCTGCTCTCGTGCCTCCTCCTCGCCGTCCAGGATCCGCTCCGGAAGTGGGTGACCCGGCATCGAGGTGGCGGGCGCCTCGCCGGGCTCGAGCTCGGCGGCACGTTCCTCGCCGGCATCTACGGCGGCTACTTCGGTGCCGGCCTCGGGATCATGCTGATCGCCGTGCTGGGGCTGTTCTCGGCCGTGCCGTTCACCCAGCTGAACGCGGTCAAGCAGCCGCTGGCGGCGGCGATCAACCTGAGCGCGGCGGCCTTCCTGGTGTTCTCCGGGAAGATCGAGTGGACGTTGGTCGCCGTGATGGCTCCCGCCAGCCTGCTCGGCGGCGCGCTCGGCGGGCGGCTGTCGACGTACCTCCCAGCCAACCGGTTCAAGTGGGTGGTGATCACGATCGGTGTCGTGATCTCGGTCATCTACCTCGTGCGCTGAGGCCCGACGAGCAGCACGCCGCCGGGAACGGTGAGGATGTCGGCGTCGAGCGGGCGGAGGGCACGACGGAGCCGGCGCAGCGTCGCCGCGACGTCGCCGGCGGGGCCGATCGCGCAACAGAGCGAGGCGAGCGTCGCCGGGCGCGGCGCCCGTTCGGCCAGCACGTCGTAGACGGCGATCGCCGGATCGTCGAGGTCGGCGGCGACGTCGACCGGGAGCTGGTGCGGTCGCGACGGGCGCGTCGCCAACGCGGCGAGGCGGGCGGTGACGTCGGCCGGTGGGGCCGCCGTCGTCGTCCAGTCCTCGTCGAGGTCGCAGTCGACGGGTGGGGGCGTGCCGGCGTCGAGCAGCAGCAGGCGCGGCGTGCCGGTCGCTCGGGCGCGGACGCGGCCGACGGCGTCGACGGGCCAGCGGACGACGGCGACGCGAGCGTCGACCGGCGCCGGGACAGGGGTGGTCATGTGATCTCCATGTGATGTCGCCTCGCGGAGGCGGCGGGCTGGGCGGCGCGGCGGGACGCCGCGCGGTGTTCAGCTCGCAGGCACAGGAGGGGCGCGGGCGCCGGCCAGCCCGCACTCGGCGCGGCGGATCAGCTCGGCGACGACCACGACGACGACGCTGGCGACGGCGACGACGGTCAACCCGCCGGCCGGGCCACCGAGCCCGAGGGGGAACCGGCGCGTGGTCGGGCGGTGCACGGCCGAGGACGACGCGTGGGCGATCGCTGGGCAGCCGCCGATCGTCGTCGATGCGGGGCGGGGGTTGCCGGTGCAGCCGATCAGGGTGGCCAGGGCGGGGGGCGACGGGGACTCGTTGGCGACGGCGAGCCCCGGCGTCGCCGCACCGAACCACAGGGCGAGGGCGACGATGACAGCGCCGGCGAGCGCCATCGCCCTGGCGAACGATCGGCCCCTCACGGTGCGTCCATGTAGATCAGGAAGCCCTTGGTGCGCACCGAGCGGATGCACAGGTGGAGGCCCACGAGGCGTCGGCGCAACCGCTCGATCAGGGCATCGAGGGCTCGCCCGCTGCTCGGTGGGCCGTCGGGCCACAACGCCTGGTCGAGCACTTGCCGGGTGACGACGGTACCGATCGAGTCGAGCAGCAGACGGATGGCCACCGCCTCGGACTTGCTCAGCACGACGGTGCCCGGGCCGTGGGAGAGGATGCGACCCTCACGCAGCACCGGCAGCTCGCGGTCGAGGGCGGCCGACAGCCGGCTCAGCCGCTCGGCGCGGGTCCACAGCTCGCGCTCGTCGGCGGGGAGCCGGACCCAGTCCTCGTCGACGCCGATGCCCGTCGGGGCGTCGGCCTCCTGCTCGACGAGCAGCAGCCGGGCCACACCGGCGCGGGCCAGCCGCCGGCGCAGCACCTCGTCGCGGGGCCAATGGACGAGCTCGACCCCGAGGCGGTCCAGCGCAGATGCGCCGTCCGCCGCCCCGGAGTCGAGCTCGTCGTCCATCGGTCCCGAAACTACTGACGCCGCCGTCAGATCGCGTCGGCGCCGCGCTCACCGGTGCGCACCCGCACCAGCTTGTCCACCGCCACGCTCCACACCTTGCCGTCACCGATCTTGCCGGTCTGGGCGGCGGCCTGGATGACGTCGATGATCCGGTCGGCCTGGTCGGCGTCCACGAGGACCTCGACGCGTGCCTTGGGGATGAAGTCGACGGTGTACTCGGAGCCGCGGTACACCTCCGTCTTGCCGCGCTGCCGGCCGAAGCCGCGGACCTCGGTGACGGTCATGCCCTGGACGCCGGCGGCGATCAGTGCATCCTTCACGTCGGTCACCTGGTGCGGCTTGATGATGGCGGTGATCAGTTCTTGCATGACAACTCCCTCTGGGTGACCTCGGCGGTGCTCATTCGCCACCGATGCCCGTGTAGGCCGGCTCCGGGTGGTACACGGGTGCCCCGTGCTCGGTGATGTCGATGCCGGCGAGCTCACCTTCTTCGGAGATCCGCAGCATCCCGGCGGCGTTGATCAACTTGAAGATGATGAAGGCGACGACGAAGGCGCAGATGCCGATCACGGCGTTGCCCCAGACCTGGGTCCACAGTTGCTTGAGGCCGCCGCCCCAGAAGAGGCCCTTGACGTCGTTGTACTGGCCGGTGGCGAACAGACCGACCGCCCACGTGCCCCAGATCCCGCAACCCCCGTGCACGGCGACGGCGCCGATCGGGTCGTCGATGCGGAGGTGCTCCATCAGATCGACGACGAGCACGACGATGGGACCTGCGATGGCGCCGATGATCACGGCGCCGGTGGCGTTGACCCAGTAACAGGGTGCGGTGATGGCGACGAGGCCGCCGAGGAAGCCGTTGATCGTGATGCCCACGTCCCACTTCTTCAGCCGTGGGTAGACGTAGAGCATGGCGGTCAGACCTCCGGCTGCCGCCGCGAGGGTCGTGTTGGTGGCCACCCGGCCGATGCCGGCCGCGTCGAGCGCGGAGAGCGTGCTGCCCGGGTTGAACCCGTACCAGCCGAACCACAGGATGACGCCGCCGATGGCCGCCCACAGCAGGTCGTGACCGGGCGGCATGCCGCCGCCGTCGCGCTTGAACTTGCGGCCGAGGCGTGGTCCGAGGACGATCGCCCCGGCGAGGGCGATCACGCCGCCCATCGTGTGGACGACGGTCGAGCCGGCGAAGTCGCGCATGAACACGCCGTCGCTCGGGATCGTCAGCAAGCCGCCCGGGCCCCAGACCCAGTGGCCGAGGATCGGGTAGATGAAGCCGCTGACGCAGAAGCTGTAGAGCAAGTCGCCCTTGAAGTCGGTGCGCCCGACCATCGCTCCAGACGTGATCGTCGAGCACGTGTCGGCGAAGGCGAACTGGAACAGGAAGAACGCCATGAAGGCGATGCCCGTCGAGCCGTACGTCGTCGGCGCCCCGTTCAGGAAGAAGAACTCGTGGCCGATCCACTTGTTCCCGACGCCGAACATGAACGCGAAGCCGAACGCCCAGAAGAGCAGGGCACAGAGGCACGTGTCGACGATGCACTCCTGGAGGATGTTGAGGACCTCCCGGGTGCGGGCAAAGCCGGCCTCCAGGGCCATGAACCCCGCCTGCATGAAGAACACGAGGAACGCAGCGACGAGCACCCACGCCGTGTTCATGCCGTTGACCGTGTCCGTGATCGACGGCGGTTCCGCAGCTTGGGCGTGCGTCACCATGCCGACGATCCACGGACCGAGCACGGTGATGACCGCGAAGAACGCGATCAGTCCGAGCATCTTGCCGCCGGCGAAGACCAGGAAGAACTTCTGCCGTTCTCGGTCCTTCAACCGTTCGCGCATGCTCTGACGTGGGTAGACCGCGGCCATGGTTGTCACAAGGGGTCCTCCAATTCGTACCGCCCGCCGGATTCCTCCGGCCTGGTGATCGTGGCGGACCATACGGACGCGTGATTTCCGCTTTGTCTCCGAATTGTGAACGGAGGATGTCCTGCATTCACGAGATTTCGGGCATTTCGAACGCGACGAATTTCCGTTGCTTTGAGTCGAGAATGTTTCGCCACTCGAGCCCGTCAGGCGCAGCGCAAATCAAGTCGACCGGCCGTCGCAGAGGGGTGCACTAGCTTCGCCCCCAGTCCGTCCGAGGGAGAGCGGGAGATGGCTGTCGGTCAGGAGCTGCTACGTGCGGCGCTCGGCTATGGGGTGAAGCGGGTCGAAGAGCTGCGCGCCAGCGCCCTCACCGATGCCGTGGCGTTCGCCACCGCGCTCGGCGTCCCGGGCTTCGGCGACGGCGACGGCGCGGTGGCGGCGCGGCTCACTGCAGCGAAGCTCCGAGTCGACCAGGCGGCTGCGGCGCTCGGCGGCGGGAACCTGGTCGCGACGGCCGATCACCTCGCCGGTGCGTTCGTCGAGCTGGAGGCCGCTGCGGCGAAGGTGGGCCGCCCGCTCGACGCGGCGCTGGCGACCAGCATCGGCTGGGCCAACGCCAACCCCCAGGGTCTCGTCCGCCAGCTCGGCCTCCCGGCCATCCCACCGTCCATCGCGGTGCGCGACGGCGCGCTCGAGTACGGCCTCGGCGCGCCGGGCAAGCGCCTGGCCGCGACGCCGGTGCTCGGCTTCGACGCGATCACGCTCACGGCGCGGCTGCGGATCGACGGACAGCGCCCCACGTTCGCGGTCTCCGTCGAGATCGACGGTGCCGAGGTCGGTGTCGGTGGCGGCCCGATCGCCTCGCTCCTCGGCAACGCCGCCAGCTCGGTCAGCTCGGATCTCGTCGTCGGGTTCGACACCGACCACGAGCTCACCCTGTCGGGCACCACGGCGCCGCGTGTCGTGCTCCCCGCCCGCACCAAGGTCGGCCCGGTCGACCTCCGCGAGATCGCCATCGAGCTGCCGCCCGGCACGCCCGACACGTTCGACGTGTCCGGCTCCATCGTCGTCGACCTCGGCGGGGTGATCACGGCGACGGTCGACGGCGCCGGGATCCGCGCCACCGTCGACCCGACACGCGTCGCCAGCGGCGGCGACGCGGTGACGATCGGCCTCAAGGCGCCGACCGGCGTCGGGCTGGCGCTCGACACCGGCCTCGTGCGCGGCGGCGGCTTCCTCGGCGTGCGGCCCGACGGCGGGTTCGGCGGGGCGCTGCAACTGCGGCTCGGGCCGATCGAGGTCAAGGCCGTCGGACTGCTCCACCTCGATCCGTTCGCGCTCGTCGTGGTGATGTCGATCGAGTTCATCCCGGCGATCGACCTGTCGTTCGGCTTCACGCTCAACGCGGTCGGCGGCGTGCATCGGCATCGAGCACCGCCTCGACACCGACGCGCTGCGCGCCCGGCTCAGCGACGGCGCGCTCGACCACATCATGTTCCCGGACGACCCCGTCGCCGCCGCCCCGGCGATCCTCGACACGCTCACCGCGGTGTTCCCGATGGAGTCGGGATCCATCGTCATCGGACCGATGGTCGAGGTCGGGTGGGGTCGCCCGATCAGCTTCCTCACCGCCCAGGTCGGCGTGATCCTCAGCCTCCCCGACCCGAAGATCGTCGATCATCGGTCGGGTCCGCATCGCGGTGCCGGCGCCGGAGCTGCCGATCGTCGACCTGCGCGCCGCGGTGTACGGCGAGATCACGCCCGACCACCTGCTGATCATCGTGAGCCTGCACGGCTCGCGGCTCGCCGGGTTCTCGTTGAGCGGCGACATCGGGCTGCTCATCCGCTGGACGCGAAGACGCCGAGTTCGCCATCAGTGCCGGCGGGTTCCACCCGCGCTTCCAGCCGCCCAAGGAGCTGAGCGGGATGGAGCGGCTGCAGATCGACCTCTCGCCGCCGGCGATCCTGGAGCTGCGCGCCGAGGCGTACTTCGCGGTGACGACGAACAGCCTGCAGCTCGGCGCCCGGGTCGAGATGGGCGCCGACCTCGGCGTGGCGTCGATCTCGGGGCACTTCGGGTTCGACGCCCTCGTCGTGTTCTCGCCGCACTTCATGTTCATGATCGACCTCGGCATCGGGCTGACCGTCCGGGCGCTGGGCGTGACGTTGTGCGGCGTCAACATCCAGCTGCACCTCGAAGGCCCCGGTCCGTGGCGCGCCGAGGGCAGCGCCGAGGTCGAGATCCTGTGGTGGACCGTCGACATCGATGTCGGGCCGTTCACGTGGGGCGACGAGGACAACCCACCCCCGGCGCCGGTCCGACCCGCGGCGACTGGTGCTTCGACGCGCTCGACCACAACCCCGGTGCGTGGCAGGCGCTCGCCCCGCCGGACGCCGATCGGCTCGTCACGCTGGTGCCGGCGGCCCCGAGCCAGACCGAGGCGACGGTGCACCCGCTCGGCATGTTCGACGTGCGCCAACACGCGGTGCCGCTGGAGACGGTGATCGTGCGCGTCGGCCCGAACCCGGTCCCCGAGAAGGAACGGCGCGTGCACTTCGGCGTGCCGCTCGTCAACGGCGTGGAGGCCGGCGCGGTCAGCCCGGTGACCGACCTGTTCTCGGCCGGCAACTTCCTCGATCTCACCGACGATCAGAAGATGTCCCGTCCGAGCTTCGAGCCGATGATGGCCGGGGCCCGGATCCGCCCGCCCGGCGCCGATGCCGAGGAGGCGCTCGCCCGCGAGGTGGAGCTGCGCTACGAGACGTTCGTCTGCCTCGACCCGACGCTCGTGCGCATCAAGTCGCGGGCGTCCGTCGCCGACATCCTGGTGACGCGCAACGCGCGCTGCCGCACTCGCGTGCCGGCTCGGCAGGACGGACCGTGCTGCGCGCCGGTCGTCGCTACGCCACCGAGCCCGATCCGATCGTGCATCGCCGATGCCGGCGAATCGATGGTCCGGTCGAAGGCCACGATGGCGGCCGCCGGCGTCGAGACGATGACGTTCACCCACGCCGCCGAGGCCATCTCCGGCGGCGATCTCCAGGTCGCTCGGCTGGGGGTCGGCTGATGGTCGACACCCTGCAATCGCTGGCCGGCGCCCGTTGGTCGAACGTCGACGTCATCACGCGGCAGCGCACACCGATCGCCGCCGAGCAGGCGGTGCTCGACCGCTACGTGTTCCTGCCGTACGCCCGCTCGGGCATCGCGGCCGCCCTGGTCGACCCCTTCGCGTGGCGCAAGCCGTTGCGGGCGACGGTCGAGATGACGGTGCCCGTCCTCGACGACGCCGGGCGCGACGACGCCAAGATGACGATGCACGTCTACGGGCCGGCGGACGTGACCGAGATCGACCGCCGCCAGGTCATCCGCACGTCTCCTGTAGGCCGACGCCCACGACGCCGAGGTCGACGACCTCGTGCAGATCGAGTTCGACCGACCCGAGCTGCCGTGGCTGTTCACCCCGCTCGCGCCGACGCCGGCGGTCGGCTCGTGCCGTGGGTCACCCTCGTCGTCGCCGAGCACGGCACGATCGTCCCCGGGCAGCAGCGCGGCGCGACGACCGTCATGCAGATCCGGCGCGACCAGCTGCAGCCACTCGACGACGCGTGGGCGTGGGCGCACGCCCAGGTGCTCGGGCACAAGGTGCCGCCGCCCGGGACACCGACGATCGACGACCGCCTCGCCCACGAGAACGCGCCGCACAACCTGTCGCGGCTGGTCTGCCCGCGACGGCTGCGGCCGGGGACGTCGTACGTGGCGTGCGTCGTGCCCACGTTCCTCGCCGGCAGCGAGGTCGGTCGCGGGCTGACACCGTCGTCGAACGTGCTGCTGCCGGCGTGGGGCGACGAGCCCGACTTCACGGCCGGCGACCCGGCGTCGATGGTCGAGCTCCCCGTGTACTACTCCTGGCGCTTCACCACCGGTGAGGCCGGGAACTTCGAGAGCCTCGCCCGTCGCCTCCAACCGAAGCCGGCGCCGCCGGGGGTGGGTCGGCGGCGGGTCGACGCCACGCAACCATTCGTCGGTGCGGTCGGCGCCGACGGGCTGGCGCTCACGGCGGCCAGTCCGGGTGCGCAGATGGTCGTCGAGGGTCCGATCGTGTCGATCCAGGATCCCGCCGACGAGCCGCCCGGGACGTGGCCGACGGAGGCCGAGCAGCACTGGGAGCCAGACGTCACCACCGAGTTGATCGAGCGCCTCAACCGGGCCGACCGCCAGGCCCACGAGCCGGAGCCGGGACCGCCGCAGGTCGGACCGCCGCTGTACGGCTCGAACCACGCCCGTCAGCCGCGCGTCGAGGAGGCGGTGGAGATGGTCGCCGCGCAGCCCGCGTGGTTCCGCGAGATGAACCTCGACCCGCGGCGACGCATCGTCGGCGGGCTCGGCACGCGGGTCGTGCAGGCCGAGCAAGAAGACCTGATGGCCAGCGCCTGGAACCAGGTCATCGGCGTCGAGGCGGCCAACCAGGCGTTGCGCATGGCCCAGCTGGCCAAGCACGTCGCCCGTCGCTGCACGAACGCCACCTGAGCCGGCTCACCGAGGCCGGCATCGTCGCGGCGACCGAGCGCGTGCACGCCAAGCTCCTGGCCGCGCCGGCGCGCACCGTGTGGGCCGAGGTCGACGCCAGTGCGCTTCCCCCGGCGGTGACGACCGGTGCGTTCCGCCGGCTGCTCCGCGTGCGCGGCCCGGTCGCCAAGGCGGCCAGCGCGCCGGCCGCGGCCGTCGACGCGCTCACCGTCCGCGACGACCACCTCACCACCGACTGGGTGCTGCGCTACGCCAACCCGGACGGGATCTCCGCCCTCGGCGCGGCCGCCAAGGCCCGTCTGTCCGACGCGGTCACCGAGGTCCTCGCGCCGGGCGTCGACCCCGACACGCTCGTGCGGAGGTGGGACCGGGGGCTGGCCGACGTCGGTCCGGAGCAACGTCTCGAGCCGCGGTCCGTGGAGCAGCTGCAGGCCGACACGCTGGACATCGGCGAGGCCTTGGTCACGGCGCTGCTCGTGCGCCTCGCCCGCACCATGCCGACCATGGACGACGTCGCGGCGAGCGAGGAGCGCGCCACGGCCGGGGTGGCGCGCGCCGAGATGGTGCGCACGATCGTGCAACTCGCGGCCCAGGCGAACATGGCGACCGCCGTCGTGCCGATGGCCGACGCCCGGCGCCTCGACCTGCCCGTCGTCGACGTGCGCGACGAGCGTCACGCCGTGGTGGACATGGCCGGGCTGAACGACTGGACGGCGCGCGTCATGGACGTGGCCCGGCAGTCGTTCGACCGCCTGCCGTTCGCCGAGCTCGAGAACGGGTCGGAGCGCCTGCGGCGGAGGTTCATCGAGCACCTGCGCGTCGATGGCGACGACCTCACCCGCGGCATCAAGGCGATCGCCGCCAAGGTGGTCGTCGACGACTCCTTCGGCGACGTCGATCGGGCCCGGCTCGACGCACCGGCGCTCGACCTGCTCCACAAGCTCGACCCGACCCGTCACCGTGCCGGCGCGGATCCTGGCTCGCCTGACCACCGGGACCGGTCGGCTGCCGGGCTGGCTGCGCCCGGGCTGGTTCGACGACCTGCGGATCGAGCCGGTGATGGCCTGCCCGCGCTTCGACTACCCGATGTACGAACCGCTCCATCGCTACGACCGCGAGTGGATGATCCCCGGGCTCGAAGCTGATCGAACGGCCGGACATGGCCACGCTGCTGCGGACGAACAACCGCTTCATCGAGGCCTACCTGGTCGGGCTGAACCACGAGATGGGGCGCGAGCTGCTGTGGCGGGAGTACCCGACGGACCAGCGCGGGACGTACTTCCGCATCGTTCTGGACCGGTGAGCACGAGCTCGTCGCCGACCTCCACGAGGCGCCGTGGCGCACCGGCGGCGTCGGCGGCCACATCGACCCGGAGCTCGACGGCCAGCTCGTCTTCCTGGTCCGCGGCGACCTGATCCGCCGGTACCCGGGCGTGGTCGCCCACGCGGTGCGCCAGGCGCAGGACGCCGGCGGCGTGCTGACCGACCACGGCATCCCGCTGTTCGAGACCGCGGCCGCGAACACGCCGCGGAAGCGCTGTTCCACATCCAGCTGCCGCCGAACATCCTGCTCGTCGGGTTCCAGCTGACCGAGGCCGACATCCGCAACCCGGGGCGAGACGTGGTGGTTCACGCTCTCGGAGAACCCGACGGAGCCGCGCTTCGGGCTGGACGAGGCCCCCGAGTCCCGCCGCCGCCGCCGGCCGCGAAGCGCGACGACCTCACGTGGGACGACTTCGGCGTCGCCTTCGGCGCCTTCCTCGACGTCACGACCCATGCCGGCATCCAGTTCGTCGGATCAGCGCGGCGACACGTGCCGTGGGGTGCGACGAGCGCCGAGGTGGCGGCCCTGCTGTTCCAGCTGCCGGCGCGCGCCGCGTTCCTCGGCGAGACGATGCGGCACGGGGAGCCGCTGATGGCCGACCTCGACGACGATCCGCACCTCGACGGTGGCGGCGCAACGCCGAGCGCGATGCCCTCAACGGCGACCTCGCGACGACGGTCGCCGGCCTGCGCGACGCGCGTCGTGAGCGCGACGCGGCTCCGCGTCGGCGGAGACGCCGACGCACTCGCCGACGCCGACGCGCGCATCGCCGCGCTGCTGGTCGATCGCGGGCGGTTGGTCACGTCGCGGGCCGAGCTCCACGATCGGATCGCCGAGGTCATCGAGCGCGAGCTGGGCGACGAGGTGGCGCTCGAGGGCGACGTGCCCGCTCGTGCTGCTGCCCGTGCGCGTCGAGGTGCGCTCGACGCCCGACCAGGACGCGCTGCGGGTGCGGATCTTCCCGGACGCCGTGCACGCCGAGGCGCTCGACGACGGCCTGGCCGACGCCGAGGTCGTTGCCGGCACGAAGTACTGGACGGCCGTGTGGGTCGACGGCGACACCGTCCGGCCCTGGCCGGCGCTGCAGCGCGGCCGTCGGCCAGCGGCGGGCGCCGTGGGTCGCCCACGCGCTGCGCCCGACGAACCTCGATCGCGCGGCCGGCGGTCCCGCCCGAGTTCCCGGCCGTCCTTGCGTCGGAGGGCCATCAGAGCGTGGCCCGCACGCTGCCGGACCGCTTCTTCGTGCGCATCGAGCAGGACGGCGCAGGATCCCGTCGTCCGCCACACCCGCGCCGATCCCCGACGAGCTGCCGGTCGGGCTCGCCGAACATCGACCAGCTCGAGCCGCTGGCCGTCGACGACCACGACCTCCCGCCGATCGACGAGTCGCTGCGCTGGCTGGTCGACTACGGCGAAGCGGTGCGCGTCGGCATGGCGCTCACCGTGCCGCTCGCCGCGCCCGGCCAGGCCGTGCGAACGGGTCACCGTCTACGGCGTCCGCGCTGCCCTCGAGCCGGCCGACGAGCGCCGCCCGTCTCGAGCACCTGCTCCGCGAGCACCGCTTCTCCGACGGCGCCGAGATGGTCGCCCAGGGCACGCCGACGAACAACACCGAGTCGGCGCGGCCCGACTGGAGCCAGCGGACGCCGCTCGCCCCGCCGACGCTGACGACCGCGGCGTCGCTCGGGAGCGGGACCAACGGCGCGGTCATGGCCGCCGCGCTCGGGATCGACGCCGACGCTGCGTCGCCACCCTCCCCGGCGCGGCCGACGCCGAGCAGGCGCGGGCGCAGGCGTTCAACACCGCGCTGTGGACCACCACGTGGGGCGACGCGATCGAGCACCTCACGCCGCAGGGCCTCGCCAACGGTGACCAGCGCCTCGACAGCGCCACGCTCGACGGGATCCGCGACCACTGGATCGACCACGTCCGCGGCCGCGGGCCGCTGCCCGCGCTGCGCCTCGGCCGCCAGCCCTACGGCGTGCTCCCGGTGATGGCGACGGACGCCACGTATCGGCCGGTGCGGCGGCATCCGGCCGAGACCGCGCTGGTGCCGTTCCTGCGGGGCCGCCGGTTCCTGTGGGAGGACGCCGTGGCCGCCGTGCCGACGGTGATGGACGGCCCGCTGGACGACGTGCTGCCGCGCGATCCTCGGCACCGACGCCGTGCTGCGCGGCCTGCGCGTGCGCACCGTGTTCTCGCCCGACGAGGTCGTGGAGTTCGCGCTGCTCGACCGATCCTCGGCGACCCCGCCGGATGGGGCGTCCAGCAACAGGTCAGCGGCGCGCTGGCCCTCCTGGCCGGCGTCGGCGAGGATGCCTTCGAGCACAACACCCTCACCGGCAAGAAGACGCGGACGCTGGCGCTGCCGCTGGTCGACGCGTCGGACACCGACGTTCATCACCAACCTCCTGGAGGCCGTCCCGCTCCCTGCCGCGCCGAGCAGCGTGCTGCAGGTCCTGCTCGCCCACGCCGACGCGATCAGCCGGCACGGGCTGGACCGGATGGCGTCGCCGGAAGCCCTCGACGGCACCCTGCGGGCGGCCCTCGCCGAGACGCAGACCGGCGTCGACCGCGACCTCGTCGCCGCCGGCCTCGGCGCCGTGCAGGCCGGGGCGTTCGACGACGGGAGCATCATCGACGCCGGGGCCCACGTCGACGAGGTCGTCGGCCGGTTCGACGCCCGGGTCCTCGCCGACCGCCACCCGATCGCCGCCCTCGCCCCGCCGACCGTCGTGCAACAGATCGCCGGCCTCGAGCCGGTCGCCGGCCTGCTCACCGATGACCTCGGGATGCGGGTGATCGGTGAGCTGCTGCGGACCGCCCGGCGGCGCGCCGCGTTCCAGGAGGCGCTGCGGGTGATCGCCTCGATCGACTCGGAGGCCGAGCGCCAGCTGCTGCTCGCCGAGACGCTGGACTGCTGCTCGCACCGTCTCGACGCCTGGCTCACCTCGGCGGCGTCGCGCCGGCTCGCCGATCTGCGCGTCGCGGACGCCGGCCGGCTGCTTCATCGGCGCCTACGGGATGATCGAGCACATCGCGCTGAGCACGCCCGAGCAGGCCGGTTCGATCGACGGGCGCGAGGTGCTCCACGATCCCGGCGACGGGGGCTACGTCCATGCGCCCGGGTTGACGCACGCGACCACGGCCGCGCGTCCTGCGCAGCGGCCGGCTCACGCACCGCCGTGGTGATCCGGACAACGAGCCGCTGGACATCGACCTGTCGAGCACGCGCACCCGTGACGCGCTGTCCCTGCTCGACGGGATCCGGCGCGGCCAGACGCTCGGCGCGCTGCTCGGGTACCGCCTCGAGCGGCGGCTGCACGACGAGTCGGGCCGGCTCGGCGCGGGCGGCCAGCCGATGGAGCTCGACCGCTTCATCTACGTGCTGCGCACGCTCGCCCCGCTGCGACGTCGGCAAGCTCACCGAGTCGGATCAGCCGGCGCAGGAGAGCATCGCCGCCACCAACGTCGTCGACGGCCTGCGGCTGCTCGAGCGTGGCCGACGCGGTCATCACCGCGAAGCTCGCCAGCGGGCCGGACGGACAAGCGCTACATCCCGGCCGGCACGCTGGCAAGGTCCGCGCCCCGGCGAGGCGGAGGCCGTGCTGGCGGCGATCGCCGACCTGCGGCGCACCCACGACGCGGTCGCCGATCTGCTGCTCGCCGAGTCCGTGCACCAGCTGGTGGCCGGGAACCCGACGCGGGCCGCGGCGGCGATGGACGTGCTCGCGGCAGGCGAGGCCGTGCCGCCGGAACCGGCCGTCGTGCGGATGCCGCGCACCGGCATCGCGCTGCAGCACCGCCTGGCGATCGTCGTCCCCGACCCCGTGCCGCCGACGGGCGGCGGCTGGAACGTCACGCCGCGCGCCGCCGCCGAGCCCCGCCTCGAGGCATGGGCGCAGGGGGTGCTCGGTGAGGCGTCGGCGATCGCGTTGGTCGACGGCGACCCTCGGCGGCTGTCCGACGTCGGGTTGAGTGCGCTCGACGTCGTGTACGACGCCGACGGCCAGGACGTTGCATCGAGCACGTTGGCCGGCCGCGTGCGCGCCGCCCTGCCCGACATCGGGGCGGACCTGTCGGCCATGGCGATCACGTGGGAGCTGGCGACGGCGGCGCGCGGGCTGCTCGTCGCCGGGCGCCGCCTCGACGGCGCCGACCTGGGCGGTGCCGTGCCGACCGACGACGTGCCGGCGCCGCTCGGCCGCCAGCCCGACGCCGGCGAGCTGCTGACCCGGGCCCAGGCGGCGCGCGACGGGCTCGCCGGCGCCCTGGCCGGGCCGGACCCGAGCGTGTTGGCGGCCTACGGCGTGCGGCGCCCGCCACCGTCGGGTCCGGCACCGACCGCCGATGAAGCCGCGTTGGCCGCCGAAGCCGTCCTCGGCGAGGCCCGCCGCCGACTGGACGCCGCCGACGTGCTCCTCGCGCGCACCCAACCGCCGGACGCGCCGGGCGCCAAGCAGCTCGTCGAGCTGGCCGGGCAGGTCGTGGAGACCGTGTTCGGCGGTGGGTTCGTCGTCGTGCCGGTGATGCTGCCGGCGCCCGCCGGCGAGGTCGACCGGTGGGCCGATGCCACCGCGCTCGGCGCCGTCAGCGCGCGGCCAGGCGCCGACATCCGCCCGTGGCTGCTGCGCGCCGGCACGATGCGCCCGGCCACGTCCGCCTACGGCGAGGCGCTGCTGATCCGCGAAGCGCACGCCGCCCGCCCGGCGCTGCGCGTCGTCCAGACGCCCGCCACCGCCTTCCCGACGTGGGTCGGGTTGCCGTTCGCCGCCGGCACTCCACCGACCGAACCGATCAGCAGCGTGGTCGCCGAGGTGGTCGGTGGGGCCGGTGCCGACCTGTCTGGCCGGTTGGGCGGCCTCGTCGTCGACGAGTGGACCGAGGTCGTGCCGCGACGGTTGCGCCTGGGCGATCCGGCGGCGCCTGACGACGCACCCTCGTTCGTCGACGTCACCACCACCGGGTTGGCCGTGCACGCCAACGCGCCGGGGGCCCGGCCGCCGCAGGCGATCCTGCTGGCGATGACGCCCGACGGCGGCGACTGGACCGCCGAGCGGCTGGTGGCCGTGCTGGACGAGACGTTCGCCCTCGCCCGGCTGCGATCCGTGACGTTGGACCAGATCCCGTTCGCCGGCCGCTTCCTGCCGGCGCTGTACTTCCGCGACTGGTCGCTGCAGGGCGAGCCGACGATCGAGTGGGCCAAGTTGGCCACGGTGATGGACGCCAAGCACGCCGTGAAGTACCTGCAGGTGGAGCAGTAGATGGCCATCGACTTCATCGCCGTGCAGACGTATGCCGACGTCGACGCCTTCGCCCTGCTGTTCCCGCCGACGTGGACCCGGCTCGAGCCGCAGAGCTGGTCCGGTGATCCCCGTCCCGGCATCGAAGCGAGGGTCCACGACCCGCTCTGGCTGATCTCCCGGCAGTGGCAGCTCGGCGAGCTCGAGGGCGAGGACGCCGGCACGCCGCTCACGGTGCGCGTCGTCACGTCGACGGTCCCGGTCGACCGCTGGGCGGCCGGCGACACCGGTGACGCCCAGGTCCTCGGCCCGCACGACCTGCTCGAACCGCTCGTCGAGGGCGAGCCGCCGGCGGTCGGCGCAGCCGGTGGTCCGACGGGCCCCGGCCTGCGCGCCCGGGCCGAAGCCGGCTCCGCGCTGCTCGGCGCGCTGGAGGACGCCGCGCCGGCGGGCCTGGACGCGTACCGCACCGCGCTGCTCGCCGAGTGCCCGCTCGACGTCGATCCCCTCCACCACCCCGGCGGCGAGGCGGCCGCCGCCGACCCGGCGTGGGCCCGCCTCGTGCGCCTCCTCGGCGGTCGCCCGGTGGTCGACGGGGAGCTGGCCTGCCTCGCGCTCGAAGCGGCCGGCGGGGCCCTGCCGCCGTGGATCGTGCTCGCCGACGCGGCGGACGGACCGATCGTGCTCGGAGCCTGGACGACGTGGGCCGCGTGGTACCGCGCCGAGGTCTCGCCCGTCGCCGCCCACGACGACGCCTGGGTCGGCGCGCGCCTCGAGCACCGCTTCCGCATCGCCGCCGGCGACACCGTCCTCATCGCGCCGGCGCACGGCGGCGGCGAGATCGGCTGGCACAGCTTCGACGCCGTGCCGGCCGAGGTGCTCGGCGCGGCGCCCGTCGACGCGGCGACGAAGCAGACGCACGCGCTCCTCGCCACGCCGCTGCGCTACGCCGGCATGCCCGCCGACCGGCTGTGGGAGATGGAGGACGCCCAGGTCAACCTGGGGCTGCTGGAGTCGGAGCCCTGGGACCTCGCTCGTCTGCTCGTGGCCGAGTTCGCCCTCACCTACGGCAACGACTGGCTGACCGTCCCCGTCGACGTGCCGTTCGGGAGCCTCGTCACCGTCGAGTCGGTGATGTACGTGACGACGTTCGGCGAGCGCTTCCACGTCCTGCCGACGGCCGAGGTCAGCCCGGACGGTCACTGGCAGATGTACTGCGTGACGGCCGGCGATGGCACGGCGGTCGACGGGCTGCTCGTGCCACCGGGCGCCGTGGCCGTGCAGGACGGTCCGGCGATGGAGGAGGTGCTCTTCCTGCGCGACGAGGCCGCCAACCTGGCCTGGGCCGTCGAGCGCAACGTCGTCGGCCCGAGCGGCGTGGCGCGCGATCGCAGCCGCGAGCGTGACGGCCTCGAACGTCCGCCGATCGGCCCGGTCGGCGTCGCCGAGCTCGACTACTTCCTGCAGACGTCACTGCCGGCGCGCTGGATCCCCTACCTGCCCCAGTCGTCCGGGCTACCGCGCCATCAAGCTCGTGCAGGGCCGCATCCCGGCCGCCGACGGCAGCCTGCCGGCGCCCACCGGACGCCTCCTCAACCGTCCCGACAGCCGCGAGATCCACGACGCCGAGATCCCGCGCGAAGGCGTCACCGTGCGCCGACAGCCGTCGCTCACCCGCCGCGCCGACGGCACCTACGTGCGCTGGACGACGCGACGGGTCAGCGTGGGTCGGGGCGAGGGGGCCAGCCAGCTGGCGTTCGACTGGGCCCGCCCACGCAAGCCGGCACCGAACCAGCCCTGAGACAGCCGGTCAGCGCGCCGGGCGGGCCGCCGGCGCGACGAGGATCATGATCACGACCATCGCGACCATCACGGCCGCCGTGACCAGCATCGTCAGCACCACCGAGCCGACGAGCCCGACGACGAGGATCACGCCCGCACCGACCAGCTTGGGCACGACGTAGATCGGGTGCGGGACGTGGCGGGTGGTCACCATCAGCAAGACGATGCCGACGAGGTAGGCGGCGACGGGGATGGCGACGGCGAGGGCACCGGTGCGCGCGGTCGCCTCACCGGCCACCGCTTCGGCGGCGACGTGCAGCCCGGCGCCGAGGGCGGCGAGCGAGACGAACACGACGACGTGGACGTAGCCCCACCGGATCGCCAACTGTGGGCTCGGCGTGAGGTGGCCGGGGTGGTCGAAGTAGATCCACCATGCACCGAAGGCGATCAGGAGGCCACCGGCCGCGACGATGATGAGGTCGGCCGACACGCCGCGAGAGGCGACCTCCTGGATGCCGACCGTTGCCGACAGGATCGACTCGCCGAGCACGATGATCGTGAACAACCCGTAGCGCTCCTCGATGTGGCCGGCGTGGAACAGCCGCCAGTACCGACTGCCGCGGGCGGCCCCCTCGGCCCACTGCGGGATCGACAGCTCGCCGATCGCCAGCACGGCGAAGAGCCACGGCGCATACGCCTCCGGGACCACGATGATCACCAGCCAGAGCAGCTGGAGGAGGGTGATGCCGACGGCGTAGCGCATGCAGCGAGCGCGCAGGTCGGGGAAGTGGCGGGCGACGCGCAGCCATTGCGTCACGAGGGCCAGCCGCATGATCACGTAGCCGATGACGCTCAGCGTGAGGTCGTGGTCCTCGACCATCCGCGGGACGGCCGCCGCGTAGATGAGGACGCCGGTGATCTGGAGCAGCGTCAGCAGCCGGTAGGGGACGTCGTCGGCGTCGTGGGCCGACGCGAACCACGTGAAGTTCATCCACGCCCACCACGCGCCGAAGAACGCCATGAGGAAGCCGACGACGCCGTAGGTGACCTCGCCGATCACCAGCTCGTGGTGCAGCGCCCCCGCCGACTGGGCGACGGCGACGACGAAGCAGAGGTCGACGAACAGCTCGAGGGGGGTGGAGGCGCGGTGCTCCTCGTCCGGGTCACGGACGACGGGCCCGACGCTGATCGTGGGGAAGGCCGGCATGGGTCGGCCCGAGTGTAGGAAGCGGAGCGGACCGCCTACCCGGTGGCCGCCACCGCGGCGTCGATCAGCTGCTGGGCCCGGGTGTCGCCGGCGAGGTTGGTGGCCATGGTGTTCATCACGTAGGCGAAGGCGAGGTCGCGATCGGGATCGGCGAAGGCCACCGAGCCGCCGGCGCCGGGATGGCCGTAGCTGCCCGGACCGCTGTAGAGCGTGAAGGGCCCGTGGACCATGAAGCCGAGCCCGAACGTCGTCTCGGCCTGCAGGCACAGGTCGGCCTCGCCGTCCGGCGTGATCTTGACGCGGGCCCGCTCGCGCACGGCCGGCTCCAGCAGCTGCACGCCGTCGACCGGGCCGATCGTGGCGGCGTAGACCTTGGCCAGCGCGGCGGCGTTGGTGATGGCGTTGGCCGCCGGGATCTCGGCGGCGTGGACGTCGCGGCGGTTGAACGTGCCGCCGTCCACCGAGAAGGCGCCGCTCAGCGACAGCGCCCGGCCGCCGCGAGTGCCGGGGCCCATGATGGCGTCGATCATCGCCTGCATCTCGGGCGGCACGTCCGCCGGTGGGTCGCGGATCAGCGGTGACACCCGAGCCTCCTCGGACTCGGGCAGCCCGATCCACAGATCGACGCCGAGCGGCTTGGCGATCTCGTCGGCGACGAACGTCCCGATCGATCGTCCGTCGACCCGCCGCACGAGCTCGCCGGCCAGCCAGCCGTACGTCAGGGCGTGGTAGCCGTGGCCACTGCCGATCGGCCACTCCGGCGCAGCTGCGGCGAGCGCCGCGGTGATCGTGTCCCAGTCGAGGGCCTGCTCGATCGTCAGGCCGTCGACGGTGATCAGGCCGAGCTGGTGGCTGAGCAGCTGGGCGACGGTGGCATCGCCCTTGCCGGCGGCGGCGAACTCGGGCCAGTACGTGGTGACCGGCGCGTCGTAGTCGAGCAGGCCGCGCCCGGCACAGATCCCGACGGCGATGGCGGTGATCCCCTTGGTCGTGCTGAACACGAGCTGGAGGGTGTCGCGGTCGTAGGCGCCGCCATCACGCGTGAAGGTGCCGCCGGCGACGTCCACGACCGGGACGCCGTGGTGGTAGACGCAGACCGACGCCCCCGTGTCGTCGCCCCGCTCGAGGCTGGCGCGCAGCACCTCGGACACGCCCTCCCAGCCGCTCGCGACCTCGCCATGCACGTCGTGGTTTGCCATGCGCCACGATCGCGCGACGACCGATCGATCCGCGAGCCGGCCGGGCGCGACGAGGCCCCGACCAACTCCCGGTGGTCGGGGCCTCGTCGTGCAGCGAGCTCAGTGCATCAGTGCGTCAGCAGCTGTGACGACTGCGCCTGCGTCGTCCGTCGCGAGCGCCGACGGACTCGCGGGATGGCCGCGCCGACGACGGCGACGGCACCGATGCCGATGGCGACCCAACCGAAGTCACGCTCGGCGCCGAGCTCGTTCATCGTCCAGTCGAGGCGCCCGAGGATGAGCGCACCGCCGACGATGGCGGCCAGTCCGACGAGCCCGCCGATCCAGCGAGCACCGGCGCGCAGGCCGGACAGGATCATGACCGCACCGGCCGCGATCTCGATGATGCCGAGCAGGGCGGTGTGGTTCCAGCCGAGCACCTGCTCGACCGGCTGCGACAACGGCCCGTCGAGCCCGGTGGCGGCGACGGCGGCGATGCCGAGGGCCAGCGATGCGGCGCCGGCGAGGACGATGAGGATCTGGCCCGGCGAGAAGCCGCGCTCGACCACCGTCTCTTCCTCGACGACCCATGGCCGCTGCTCGAGGATCTCGTGGCGGTCCGTCGGCTCGACCACCGGACGCGACGTCACCGTGGTGCGGTCGTCGGGGACGTCCCACGTCCGGGGATCCTCGGCGACGGTGGCGCGCCGATCGTCGCGAGCCGGTGCGTCGTAGCGGGGCTCGTCGAACGTCGGCGGCGTCGTGCGCCAGTCCTCGTCGGCGTGCTCCTCGCCGCGCAGCTCGTCCATCACGCGACGACGCTCGTCGTCACGGATCTCCTGTTCGTTGCGCTCGGTACTGGTCGCTTCCTCACGATGCTTCATCTTCAGCATGGGAGAACCTCCTGACACTCCGGTCGTGACCTCAGCCCACCCACGCCGGCGGGCCGTCAAACCAGGAGGCGGCGCGGAGGTCCGTCGATGCCCCTCGTGCACGGGGCGCAGCGTCCCCGACTGCGGCCGTCAGTCCACCGAGTGCGGCTGCAGGCCCGCCGGCACCGTGTCCCACTCGTCCACGTCGTGGGAGAAGATCAGGCGGGCGCCGGCGGCCTCGTAGCGCTCGAGGACCTCGTAGGAGGCCAGCTGACCGGGCACGTCGATGGCGAACTTGGGCGTCGACCGGGCCGCCAGCATGCGGCGCACGTAGCACGCGTCGCCGACGAGGAAGGCGCTGTCGGCGTCGCGCTCGGGGCCGGCGCGCACGAGCAACGACTGGTGGCCGACGGTGTGACCGGGCGTCGGTACGAGCACCACGGTGCCGTCGTCGAACAGGTCGACCTCGCCCTCGACGAGGCGCAGATCACCGCCCCCGATCTCGTCGAGTGGCACGCCGGCGTAGGCGTACTTCGTGGGCCGCTGGGCGGCCTCCCACTCCGGCGCCTGCACGAGCGTCACGGCGTCGGCGAACGGCCCGTTGTGCCCGCAGTGGTCGAAGTGGAGGTGGCTGTTGACGACGTGGGTGACCGAGGCCGGATCGATGCCGGCGGCGGCCAGCCGGGCCTCGGCGAGGTCGGCCGGCGTGAGCTCGACCGTGAACATCTCGGCCAGCGCACCGAGCAGATCGGACGACGTGATCAGCGACTCGTGGAGCCCGGTGTCGAACAGCACCGTGCCGCGCTCGTGCACGACCGCGTAGCCGGGGATCGGGTAGCGCATGGTGCCCGGCTCGCCCGGGACCATCAGGTCGGCTTCGTTCGACATCCATCCGAGGCACAACGGGACGAGCGTGGTCACGGACGTCGACGGTAGTGGCGGGCCGATAGTCCGGCGGTCGCCCGGTGAGGTCGCGGTACCGTGCCAGCCGTGGTCGTGGCCGACGAGCTCGAGCGGTTCCGTCGCGGGGACCCCGATGGCGTGCGGGCGGTGTATCGCGAGTACAGCGGGTTGGTCTTCGCCGTCGCTCTCAAGTCGCTCGGTTCGCGCGACCTCGCCGAGGAGGCAACCCAGCAGACCTTCGTCAAGGCGTGGCGGGCCGCCGAGGGGTTCGACGCCGGGCGCGAGCTCGGTCCGTGGCTGGCCACGATCGCCCGGCGCACGGCGATCGACATCCACCGTCGTGAGGCGCGGCGTCCGACCGCGCCGCTGGACGACGTGGCCCCCGCCGATCCGAACATCGTGGAGCTGCCGGTCGGCGTCGAACGCAGCTTCGAGATCGCCGAGGTGCGGGCGGCGATCGACACGCTCCCGGTCGAGGAGCGCGAGATCGTCCGCCTCCAGCACCTCGAGGAGCTGACCCACACCGAGGTGGCCGAGCGCCTGGGCGTGCCCATCGGAACGGTGAAGTCGCGGTCGTTCCGGGCCCACAAGCGGCTGGCCTCGATGCTCGGACACCTGCGTGAGGAGGCAGGATGAGAACCGTGAGGTCGGTCCCTGCGTATCTCGGGGCAAGGAGCATCCGATGAACAACGACGACGATCGCATCGCCTACCTCTCCGGCGAGGACGGGGTCGACGTGGATGAGGCCACGCGCGCCGATCTCGACGAGCTGCGCAGCCTCCTCGCCGACGACACGTTGTGGGCCGTCCCATCTTCTGGCCTCGAGGATTCGATCGTCGCCGCCATCGCCCGCGAGGCGCAGGAACATCCCCCATCGACCGCAACTGCGCCGGTGGTGGCCCCGCCGCCACCGGCCCGCGGCGGCGTGACGTCGCTGGCCAGCCACCGCGCCCGCCGCATGCGCACGTTCGTGACGGCGGCGGCTGCTGTCGTCATCCTCGCCGTCGGCGGCGTGTTCGTGGCGACACACGATCGCGGCAGCAGCAACGACGGCACCGCGGTCGCCCTCGAAGCCGGCCCGTTGGGCCCGGGCGCCGCCGGCACCGCCCACGTCAAGCGCTTCCCGTCCGGATGGCGGATCATGCTCGACGCCACGGGGCTGCCGCGCCTCGACGACGGGCAGTTCTACGAGGCCTGGCTGAAGGACGCCAACGGCGTGCTGGTTCCGATCGGCACGTTCAACGAGGGCGCCGACGTCGTGCTGTGGGCGGGCGTGTCCCCGGCGAAGTTCCCGACCCTGACGGTGACCAAGGAGCTCGCCGACGGCAACCAGGACTCGTCGAAGCAGCTCGTGCTGTCGGGGACGATCACCCTCGACGATGCTGCGACCTCGTGACGGTTGCCCCGGCCGCGCCGTGGTGATGCGCCAAGCCCCGTATCTTCTGCGGCCGTGGGGTGTCCAGGTACCGTGCGGACAGTGACGAAGCGGTTGCGACGAGCGGCGCTGCTGACGGTGCCCATCGTCGTGGTCGTCGCCTGCGGTGGATCGAGCCCTGAGAAGGGCCTCGAGCTGAGCCCGCTCGACACGTCGCCGCCGACGACGTCGACCACCATCCCGACGTCGGCAGGGGCCGTGACGACGGCGCCCGGGCCGGGCACGTCGACCGACACCACACCCACGACCACCCCGGTGCCGATGCAATGGGTGGAAGCGACGTTCAACCTCGCCGGGCTGAAGTCGGACTGCGGCAACGTCTCCATCGAGAGCCGCCCCGGCCAGGACATGATGATCGCGTTCGTCAACACCCACGGTCTCTACTCGTCGCCGGCTGCTGGCGACCAGTGGACGCCCCTCGGAGCCAGCGGCGGCGACACGATCGACAACCGGATGGCGCAGATCGTCGCCGATCCCGACCCCGCCAAGGCGCAGACGTTCTGGGAGTCCGGCAGCTACGGCACGCACGGGGTGTTCCGCACCGACGACAACGGCGCCACCTTCCACGCCCTCGGCAACGTGCGCCACGTCGACTACATCAGCATCGACTTCACCGACCCCGAGCGGTCGACGATCCTCGCCGGCGGCCACGAGGCGCCGATCGTGAACCACACGACGGACGGCGGGGCGACGTGGGACCAGCTGCCCGGGCTGCCGGCCGACGTCGGGTACACCTCGTCGCCGTACGTGATCGACGCCAACACGTTCCTCGTCGGCTCCTACAACGGGGCCGGCTCCGGGGTCTACCGCTCGACCGACGCCGGCCAGACGTGGCAGAAGGTGTTCGAGGGGCCGGTCGTCGGACCGGTCATCGACACCGCCGGCAAGCTGCGCATGCTGCGCCAGAACGGCGAGGGTGTCATCACGAGCACCGACGGCGGCCTGACGTGGACGCAGAACACCGGCAACGGCGCGCTGTCGCGCCAGGCGGTCGAGTTGACGGCGCTGCCCGACGGCGCCATCGCGTCGTGGAGCGCGCAGCGCGTCATCGTGTCGAACGACGACGGCCGGACGTGGCAGTCCGCCAGCCCGGCGACGCCCTACGAGCCGTTCGGTGTGGCGTACTCCACGACCGGCACGTTCTTCGTCTACAAGTGGTACTGCGACTTCAACACGTCGAACCCGGTCGACCCGAACCTGATCCTGCGCCTCGACCCGGCCTGAGCACGAGATGGAGCTCCATCCCGACCTGGCGGCGGCGATCGACGCCGGCGTGCATGGTCACCTGATCACGATCGGCAGCGACGGGCGCCCGCAGGTCAGCGTCATCTGGCTGGGCCGTGACGGCGACGAGTTGCTCGTGGCCCACCTCCGCGCCGGTCAGAAGCTCCGCAACATCCAGCGCGACGACCGGGTGGCGATCAGCATCGAGGTCCCGGGGACGACCGACAACGGGCTGCAGCCGTGGGTCGTCTTCTACGGCACGGCGCGGCTCACCGAAGGCGGCGGTCCCGAGCTCCTCCAGGAGCTGGCGCCACGCTTCCTGGGACCGGGCGTGAAGTTCCCCCCGATGGACGACCCGCCGCCGGGCCACATCATCCACGTCACCGTCGACCGGGTGACCGGTGCCGGCCCCTGGGCCTGAGATCGTCGCTCCGACCGACGATTCCTCGGCCCACGCGTCGTCCAACCTGCATGTCGATCACCGCACTGGCCCCGCGGCCGGCGACCCCTCGCGGGCGCCTGGCCGAGCTCTCCCACCGCGAGCGGGAGGTGCTCTCGCTGATGGCGATCGGCCGCTCCAATGCCGGCATCGCCGGCGACCTGTTGGTCTCGGAGGGCGCGGTCGAGAAGCACGTCGCCAACATCTTCATCAAGCTCGGGCTGCCGCCCGCGCCCGGCGTCCACCGGCGCGTGCTCGCCGTCGTCGCCTACCTCACGGAGCGCTGAGCGCACCGCCGAGGCCCGGGCCCGGCGGCACGGTCGGTGTCCACGGCCCGTCGACGCGCACCGCCTCGTCGTCGCCCGGCCATGGCGGGATCGTGACCCCGAACACGTCGAGCTCGTCGTCGGCTCGGAACTGGAACCGGGTGCCGCACGTGATCGCCACGCACGTACCCGGGCGCAGCGCGACGACGCGTTCGCCGTCGTCATCGGCCAGCCAGAGGTCACCACGCCCGGCGACGACGAACCAGATCTCGTCGACCGTGCGGTGGCGCACGGCGACGGCGGTCGCACCGGCCGCCAGGCGGAAGCTGGCGGCGCTGCCGGTGGCGGTCCGCGCGAGGAGCCGCACCTCGGAGCCGTCCGGGGCGATGGCATCGGGGAGGTCGGTCACAGCAGGTGCTCAGTCGGACGCGGCGGCGAGGGCGATGTCCTCGAGGCGCTGGCGGTACTCCGTCCACCACGTGGCGTCACCGTCGGGGAGGTTGCTGTTGTCGGCCCGCAGTCCCGCCTCGCCGTCGATCAGCTCCCGGACGATGTCGGCGTGCCCGGCGTGGCGGTTGATCTCGGCGATCATGTGGACGACGATCTCGTCGAGCCTGACGGGGTTGCGCTCCGGCGGCCACCACGGCACGGTGCCCTCGGCGTCGAGCGCGAGCGCATCGATCGTGGCGTCCGAGTGGGCCCGCACGCGGTGGGAGAAGGCGACGATCTCGTCGCGGGTCTCGTCCGCGCTGGCGAACATGTCGGCGTTGACCTCGGCGTCGGGGTCCAGCCCCGGCACCGGTTCGGGGAACGGCCGTCCGAACACGTCGCCGAGGTAGCCCGCCTCCACGCTGGCCACGTGCTTCACGAGCCCGAGGAGGTTGGTGCCGGTCGGCACGAGCGGTCGCCGCACGTCGTACTCGCCGAGCCCGTCGAGCTTCCACACCAGTGCGTCGCGAGCGATCTGCAGGTAGCGCTGCAGCATCGCCTTCGGGTCCGAGTCGGCCATCCCGACAGTCTCGCGGCGAGGTCGCACATCGGCGCACGTAGGGTTCCGACCGATGACCGATCACCCCGCGCCGAGCGCTGACGAGAACCGGGAGATCATCCGAAGGGCGTTCGACGCCTGGCAGGAGGGCACGGGCGCGATCACCGACGTGTTCGCCCCCGACATGGTGTGGCGCATCGAGGGCCACTCCGTGGCTTCCCGGGAGTACGGCGACCGCCAGGAGTTCATCGACGAGGTGCTCGCCCCGTTCGGCGCCCGCTTCGCCGCCGGCGAGCGGTTCCGCCCGGTCACGATCCGCTCGATCACCGCCGACGGCGACACGGTCGTCGTGGTGTGGGACGGGCAGGGCGTCGCCAACGACGGCCGGCAATACCAGAACAGCTACGCCTGGATCATGCGCCTCGCCGACGGTGCGGTCGTCGACGGCACCGCCTTCTACGACAGCATCTCGTTCAACGACCTGTGGAGCCGCATCACGCCCTGACGCCGGCCCATACGGTTGGCGGATGGCATTGGAATGGGAGCAGGTCATCATCGACACCGCCGAGCCGGTCGCCCTCGGGGTGTGGTGGGCCGTGGCGCTGGACTGGGTGATCGTCAACGACGACCCCGAGGAGTTCGAGATCCGTCCGGCCCCCGACCGCCTGCCCGGCTTGCTGTTCGCCAGGGTGCCGGAACCCAAGACGATGAAGAACCGGCTGCACCTCGACTTCCGGCCCGTGGACCAGGACGCCGAGGTCGCCCGGCTGCTCGAGCTCGGCGCGACCCGCGCTGACGTCGGACAGGGCGACGAGACGTGGGTGGTGCTCGCCGATCCCGACGGCAACGAGTTCTGCGTGCTCAGCTCGCGAACGGTGTGAGCGCCTTCTGAGGCCCGCTCGGTCCGGGTCCTGATCGCTGCCGCGACCAGGACCCGGACCGACACGTCACGCCGTGGCCTCCAGCTGGCGACGCTGGAGGAGCCTGCTGTCGGCGAAGCGCGTCGCCAGGCGACCCTGGTCGCGCAGGTCACGACCGAACTCCTCGAGCCCTTCCGCCGCGCCCTTGTCGATCAGCTCGGCGAGCAGCCGGGGGTCGATCGGCTCCTGTGGGAACGTGACGTCGGGGCGGGCGGCGCCGGCTTCGACGAGGAGGCGACGGAGGATGCCACCCGCGACGTACTCCTCCACGGGGAGGTCGACGAGGACGAACTCGTCCAGGATCATCCGCCACTCCCACCACGGGATCTTCTCCTTGAAGATCTCCAGGTCGAGCACGAACCGCGTGACGGTGCAGGGCGGCGTCCATCGGTTGAGCACGTCGACGGCCTGCTGACCGAGGAACCTGATCGGTGATGCAGCATCGAGCTCGAGCACCTGGGGGTGCCAGAGCGCAGCCCACCACGACGCCAGGCGCATGGCATCGAGGCGTTCGGGGGGCGAGAGCCATACGCCGACGTTGAGGAAGTACGAGTCGACCTTGAGCAGCACCTGCTGGCCGGCAGCCGTCGCATCGAAGCCCGCGTACGGCCCGGACGGGGCAGTGCCCAGGAGGTTGATGTCGAACCAGTGGTGCCACGTCGAGTCGGCGATGATCCGGCCGACGTCGACGTTGTGGCCGTCGTAGGCCGACACGATGCCGATCTCGGCTCCTGCGTGGGTGGCAGTGGGATCGGTGATCCGGCCCCATGCGATGACCTCGGGGTGCTCCTGGTGGCCGGCGAACGTCGGCCAGTCCGGGTCACCGGCGGCCGGCACCGGGGCGAGGGCCTCGCCTTCGTGCTGGTGGTCCGGGAACACGTCGATCGGACCGAACCGCGAGCACATGACCGGATGCGGTCGGGAGCGCTTGAAGAAGGGCAGGCCGGAGATCGGGTACTCGCGCCACCGGATGCGCTGGGGGACGTCGTCGGACTGGTCGTCGAAGTTGCGGTCGCTGCCCGGATCCGGGCCGTCGAGGAGCGTCGTGTTCCACGCCGGAGGCACGTTCGGGGGAGCCGGGTACTGACGCATCAGACCGGCACGGGGCAGCGCGCCGGCGATCGAGCGACCGAGGTCCTCGTGATCTCCGGTGACGAGGACCCCGCCGCGCTTCGGCTCGGCCATGAACGTCGTCATCTCCTGCACCTCGGCCGAGCTCAGACCGGCCGGCGGGGCGGTCGAGGAGTCGAAGCCGAAGAACCACACCTGGTCGTAGTTCTTGACGAGATCGAGCGAGTCGAGCGTGCGCGCCCCGGCGATCGTCGCGTCGGGGTCGCCACCCTGGCGGTGCACGAACGTCAGGTCGAAGTCGACGTACGGGTACGCCTGGCTGGTCAGCACCTGCTCGACGTGTTGCAAGCTGAACCCACCGCCGCCGCGCCGGGTCACGGCCGTGTCCATGTAGACGAGGATGCGAACCTTGGCCGGCGGGAACCACCACGGGAACGTCTTGTTCCAATCGACCAGCTGCCAGCGCTGATCGATCCGGTCCTTGATGTGCTCCAGGTCGTAGAGGGGACGGGGCATCGTTGATCGACCTCCTGCGGTCGCACAGGGGGTGGCGACCGGCACTCCAAAGAGGTCGACGCCGGCGCAACGGATACATGGCGAGACGTATCAGTTGTGCAGGCTGCGGGTCTTCGTTGCGGACGTCTGCGACGGAGCGAGGTGGGATGGCAGGGATCGGGGCCGCCGTGGCCGAAACGGGCGCGTTGGCGGCGACCGTGGTCTCGGTCGTCGCGGCGTACCCGCAGTTGCGTCGGGTGATCGTGCGTCGAGATGTCTGCGGGGTGTCGGTCACGAGTGCCGTGCTCGGCGTCGGGACCGAGGTCGCGTGGTTCGCCTACACGGTTCGGGGTGGCCTGTGGTCAGCCGTGCCGGAGGCCGTGCTCATGGCGACGGTGAACATCACGCTCGTCGCAGCACTCGTGCGCCGGGGAGCGAGATCAGGTGTGGCGTGGCGGGCCGGGCTGATGTGGGCAACGGTCTTGGGTCTCGCGGGGGTCGTCGGCGGATCGCAGCTGTTCGCCGCCACGCTCGCCGGGGCGTATGCCGTGCAGGTCGCGCCGGCGGTGTGGACAGCGTGGGTGACACCGGCGCCGACGGGTGTGGCCACCGCGACGTGGGTGATGGTCGGCGTCGAGGGCGTGCTGTGGGGCGTCTACGGGACCATGCACGCCGACCCGGCAACGTCATCGTTCGCGCTGATCGCGGTGGTTGCGTCGACCGCGATGGTGACCCGCAAGGCGATCGTCGTCCACCGTGCCGCCACACGCAACGCGGTGCCGTCGCCGCTGCCGGCCCTCGCCGAGCCGTAGCCCTGCGCGGCGTGGCGCCGCCGTTGACGTTGATGAACGTGCCGCCGTCGGCATGTGGTCCGCGGACCGCCTGCTGGTCAGACCCTGCGAAGCTGGACCATGCCCTCCGAAGACGTCGACCGCTACCTGGCTGCGCTCGACGAACCGGAGCGAGGCACGTTGACACGACTGCGGGAGACCATCATCTCGATCGTGCCTGACGCTGAGGAGGGCCTCGCCTACGGATCACCTGCGTACAAGCTGCGCGGCAAGACGATCGCAGGGTTCGCAGCCTTCAAGACCCACCTCACCTACCTGCCCCACAGCGGATCTGTGCTCAGCGCGATTGCCGATGACGTCTCCGAGTACAAGACCTCGAAGGGCGCACTCCAGTTCGGCGTCGACGCTCCGCTCCCACACGACTTGATCCGTACGCTCATCGAGACCCGCATCGGCGAGCTCGGCGGCGCATAGCAAGCGACGTCTGCTGCGGCTAATTCGCGTGCTCGCCGATCCTCGACCTGAGATCCTCCCGGTCACCGGCGCAACGGAAGAGGGTGACCCATGTATCAGCACATCGTCGTCGGGACCGATTGTTCCGCAACTGCCGACCGGGCCGTCTTGAAGGCGGCCGAAGTGGCCAAGATGACCGGCGCCGCGCTGCACGTCGTCTGCGCCTACCACGAACCGATCCCGGCGATGGCGGCCGCGGAAGCGCCGACCTTCCTCGCCGGGAACCTGACGGCCGAGGCGATCCACGCCCAGACGGTGCACGTGGAGGAGCTGGCCGAGCGTCTGCGCGCCGACGGCGTCCACGTGGAGACCCGAGTCGAGACCGGCAGCGCTGCCGCCACGCTCGTCCGCGTGGCCGACGGCGTCAATGCCGACCTCCTCGTCGTCGGCGATCGCGGGCTCAAGGGCGTTCGCGGATTGCTGGGTTCGGTGCCCAACCGGGTGACGCACCGAGCATGCATCGACGTCCTCGTCGTCCACACGACCTGATCACACGACGATCGCTGTCAGTCAGCGCCGGCGCTTGCGCCACACCGCGCTGCCATACGGCCGCACCATGAGCCCGAGGGCGAGGAGGGCGACGAACGCGCACGCGGCTTCGATGCTCTGACGGCCCTGCTGCTGCCAGTAGACGTCCTCGAGGTTGAGCCAGAGGGCGAACTCGTCCAGCAGGAGACCGGTGCCGACACCGAAGGCGATAGCCGTGATGCGGAACCAACGGGGCTGCTCGTCGTCGATGCCGCCGAGCAGCAGCCAGGACAACGAGGTCGCCAGCAGGATGGCGATCCCGAACACGAAGTGGTGGATGTGCACGCCCGCCACCGTCAGGCCGCCGGCGCCCCCTGCCCCCTTGGCGTGGAGCACGCCGGTGGCGAGACGGGACAGGGCGATCGCGGCCACGAACCCGGCCATGGCGAGCAACGCCCGTTCTCGGCGCGCGCCGACGTGCTCCCGGAAGCGGATCCGGTCGCCGTCGGCCGGCGGTTCGTTCGGATCGGGTTCGGCCTTGCTGTCGTCCGCGACGGGTTGCACCGTTGCGGCCTACCCACCGATCGGCGGCTCGGTCACTGACTCGACGTCTGGATCACGTTCCGGGTGCAGGATCGTCCGGCGCCGGAGGCGCGTCGGGGACGATCTCCGGGGGTCCTTCCGACTTCTTCCCGAACAGCTCCGCAGCGTCTTCGGCGATCGTTTCGGCGTCAAGGCCCTCCTCCCGCTGCGTCGCGGGTTCACGAGCGTCGTCCTTCGAGTTGTCGGTCATGGTGCCGGACTACCCAGCAGTGGCGGCCCGGCATCCCGTCCGCAGGATCCGCCCGGGCATCGCGCCGGACCGGTCGGGGTGCTACGTCGGCTCCGTCGGCGCGCGGTCGACGTAGGTCTTGATCCCTTCGGGCTCGACGAGGTTGGCAAGGGGAACCGTGAGGCGCGTCTGGAGGCGGTCGGGCATCATGCACGTGTCGTCGTTGCACGCCTGGAAGTGCAGGCTCAGATCGATCACGGCCTCGGCGACCTCGAGGCCGTGGCCGAGTCTGATCAGTTCCGAGGTGGCGGTGACAGGGATCGTCACGGTGACGTCGCCTTCCCACACGGGTACGGCATCGCCGCCCATCATGGGCATGTCGAGCCGGTGCGGTTCGGGCCAGCTCGGTGCGCCGCTGCGGATCCCGGAACCCTCGACGGTGAGGGTCGCCGGCAGGAACGCATCGGGCGCCCCGGCGGCGTACAGGTGGAAGCCGTCGGCAACGCGGATGCGACACACGATGGTGCTGAGGACCTCGAGGCGCAACGTGGGATCGAGCAGTGCTGCATCGAGGTTGACCACCGATCCCTCGACCGCCGTGCGGACGTCGGCCGCTTCGACGTCGATGTCGGGGACGTTGCCGGTGGCGAGGTGCAACAGCGTGCGTCCCGAGGCGCGACGGGCGTGATGCTGGTGGAACTCCTTGCGCACGATCAGCCCGGAGCGGTCCGTGATGTAGGTGCCCGGGTACGGGATGCCGTACCAGCGCATGTGCTTGCCCTCGCCCGGCTGGATGAGCGTGTTCATGATGCCGAACCGCTTGATCACCGCGGAGTCTTCGTCCGACAACAACGAGTAGGTGATGCCGTTGCGCCCGGCGAAGTCGGCGAGCCGTTCAACGGTGTCGTTGCTGATCGCGTACGGGCGGTAGCCGGCGGCGTGGAGCTCGGGAAGGACGTGTTGCAGCTCGACCAGCTGCGTCATGCACGGCGGTCACCAGTACGCGGACCGATGGAACACGACCACTGCGCCGTCGTCGCCACGATCCGCGTGGACATCGACGATCCGGCCGGACTGATCAGGCAGGACCACGTCCGGCAACCTCGTGCCGGGATCGGGTCCGGTCGGGAACCCGGCCTCCGGTTCGCGCCGGGCGGCGCGGCTCACCGGCATCGGGCTGTAGAACCCGAACTCGTCGTAGAACTCGTGATCGTCGGCTCCACCAGACATGACCCAATCCTCCGAACCACTCTCGCTCGCGCAACGCAGCAGAGCACAACGTAGTGCAATGCAACACCTTGGTCCACATGTAACATGCTGAACCGAAGTCGACCGCCATGACCGCCACACCACTCGACAACGCGCTGACGAACGGACCGGCTCAGCACCGGCCCACGCCACTCGATGCCTTCACGCTCGCCGTCGGCTGGTTCAACGCCGGCCACCGCATCGAGATCCAACGAGTGGCGGCCGAGCTCGGTGTGAGCCGGATCACGCTGCACCGCTGGGTCGGCACCCGCGACGCGTTGCTCACCGAGATCCTGTGGCACCTCACCGACCACGCCATCGACCGAGAGGTCGACCGCCTCGGCCGCCGTCCCCACGCGGGCGGCCGGGTCCCCGTGATCATGGGTCGACTGGCGACCCGAGTCGTGCACAACCGAGGGGTTCGACGCATGCAGTCCGATGAGCTCGGGCTCCTCACCACCCTGACGACCAGCGACGCCAGCACCTACCAACGTCGCCTCATCGCCCGCGTCGTCGCCCTCCTCGACGAGGACCGCCGCCACGGTCAGCTCGTCGCCGGCATCTCCACCGCGGACCTCGCGTTCGCCACCGTCCGCCTCACGGAAGCCTTCGTGCACACCCCGGCCATCACCGGCAACACGGCGACGCCCGAACGAGTGCAGCCGATCCTCGCCGCCCTCCTCGCCCCCCACCCGGTGCGCACGCCGTAGCACCTGAAGCCAGAATGATGCGCGGTGAGGATCGGCGTCTGCTCCGACGTGCACGGTCGCCATGACCGGCTCGTGGCTGTGCTGGGCGCCATGGAGTCGGCCGGCGTCGACGAGCGCTGGTGCCTCGGTGATCTGGTCGGAGGCGAGCCGGTCACGGCTGAGCTCCTCGGCGCGGCTCGTCAACTCGACCTGTTGATCGCCGGGAACCACGACGCCTGGGCGCTCGGACCTGACCGGGTCGTCGTCCACGGACGCGACGTCTTCAGGTTGTCGAGCCGCGCCAAGGCCAGCCGTCACGGCATCGACTGCTGGCACGGCTCACCGCGCCATCCCCTCCTCGGGTTCCTCACCGAGGCGGCTGCCGGCACGATCCTGCCCGACCGACCGGCGGGCTCGCTCGGGCTCGTCGGCCACACGCATGAACCGGCGCTCTTCGCCTACGACGGTGCCGCGACACGTCGCGGTGCGGCCCGTTCCGGGCGAGTCCTACGACTGGCTCGCGACCGACGCGTGCTTGGCCAACCCGGGGGCGGTCTGCGGCAACCCACGCGACGCGGCGAGCTGGTGGCTCATCGTCGACGTCGACGCCCGCGTGCTGCGGTGGCACCGCAAGGAGTTCGAGTCCGGAGATCGGGTCGCGCCGAGTCCACGAGTCGCTCGGCGACCGGCCACTCGCTAACCGGCGTGGGACGCAGTGCGGGCGAGCTCCTCGTGCCAGGTGAACCCTTCGTAGCCGTTGCGCGTCACCTCGTCGAGCCTGGCCCGGTAGACGGCGAGTCCGCCGAAGTAGAGGAGGATGCGGTCGGCCTTGCCGGGGACGTTGGCGCCGCGGAACCATGCCGTGTCGGCGACGAGGAAGGGGCGGGCGGCCTCGAGCACGTGGTCCGTCCATGCCTCCTCGGCGGCGTCATCGGGTTCGATTCGTTCGTAGCCGTGCTCGGCAACGTGGTCGAGCAGGCCGGTGACGAACTCGACCTGGACCTCGGTACCTCGGGGCACGTTCGAGAAGGGGAAGTGCGGACCTCCGAGGATGAGGAAGTTCGGGAAGTTCGGGACGGCGACGCCCAGGTAGGTGCGGGGTCCGTCGGCCCAGAAGTCGGCGAGGCGGCAAACCGTCGGTGCCGACCACGCCCATTCGGGTCAGCGCGCCGGTAACGGCGTCGAACCCGGTGGCCCAGATGATCACGTCGAACGGTTGCTCGCCGGCGGAGGTGACGAGCCCCGTCTCGGTGATGCGCTCGATGGGCGTCTCGTGGAGGTCGACGAGCGACACGTTGGGCCGGTTGTAGGCCTCGTAGTAGCCGCTCTCCATCGGAGGGCGCTTCGAGCCGTAGCCGTGGTCCTTGGGGATGAGCTTCTCGGCAACGGCGGGGTCGTCCACACGCTGGCGGATCTTCTCGGCAGCGAACTCGCAGAACTCAGCGTTGGCCTGCGGGTCGACCAACAGGTCGCTGTAGTTGCTCAACAGCTTGGCGAAGCCACGCTGGTTCCAGAGGTGCTCGTAGAACGCCCAGCGCTGCTCTCGCGTGTCGTCGAAGGTGGCTCTCGTGCCGTCGGGGTGGGCGAAGCCGGCGAAGGTCACGCGCACGAGCTCTTCGAGTGCCTCCTGGTTGACCTTGAGCTCCGCCTGTTCCTCGGGGGTGATGGGGCCGTTGTTGAGGGGCGCCGCCCAGTTCGGGGTCCGCTGGTAGACGGTGATCGAGCCGACCTCGGCGACGATGGCCGGCAGCAGCTGGATAGCACTGGCCCCGGTCCCGATCATCGCCACACGCTTGCCCTTGAGGTCGACTCCCTCCTTGGGCCACAGACCCGTGTGGTAGCTCTCCCCCTTGAAGAGGTCCCGACCCGGGATCTCCGGGAAGAACGGAGCCGACAGCAGCCCCGTCGCCGCGATGACGAACCGCGCCGTGGTCGTGGCGCCATCGCTCGTGTGCAGCGACCAACGGCCGGAATCCTCGTCGAAGATCACGGACTCCACCGCGTTCGCAGCTGGATCTTGTCGCGGTAGCCGAAGCGGTCGACGACGTGGTTCAGGTAGCGCTCGGTCTCGGGCTGCGCCGCGAAGTGCTCGGACCACTCCCACTCTTCCAGCAACTCCTTCGAGAAGAAGTAGCCGTAGGAGTAGCTCTCGGAGTAGAAGCGGGCCATCGGGTACCGGTTCCAGTACCAGGTTCCCCCGACGCCGGTGCCCGCCTCGAAGACGCGCACCGACAGCCCGTGGCCCTCGAGGGCGTGGAGCTGGTGGATCCCGGCGATGCCGGCGCCGATGATCACGACGTCGTAGTCGACGTCATGGTTCACGGCGCGTACTGCTGCGCCGCCGTTCGAAGCGCCATCGGTCGATGCCATGTGATCCCCCTTGGAGCTGTCACGACCATGTGCAGAGCCCCGCCGGTTCCCCACGGCAAGGCAGCACACGGAACGTACCCCGCCGGCGTTGGTCGACAACCACCGGGCGCACGCGACGCTGGAGGACGCCTCGCTGACAGGTCAGGGCAGGCCGGCGTGCGGGGCATCGACGCGCATGGTGTAGATGGCGCCCTCTGCCTTGCCCGCGACGTCGGCCTCGTGTGTGCCGGCCGCGCACAACACGAACAGCGTGCGGCCGTCGTCGCCGCCGAGCGTGCACGCGAAGGTGGGCATCGGTGTCGGCACCCGATGTGTGACGTCGCCACCCTCGACGACTCGTACCAGCACCGAGCCGAAGGCATCGGCGAACCAGATCCCGCCGTCCGCGTCGAGCGTGCAGCCATCCGGGGCCGCGCCTTCGACGTGGGCCCACTGTCGAGCAGGTCCGAGCGTCACGTCGGGCGCGGATGTCGACGCCTGGTAGGTGCCGCCGAGGCTCTCGCCGACGATGAGGGTCTTGCCGTCGGGGGTGATCACGGAGCCGTTGGGGAACTTCAGGCCTCGGGCGGCGACCTCGATGGAGCCGTCAGGTCGGACCAGCGCGAGATCGGCCTCCCGGAAATCGGCGCCGGCGTAGAAGTCGAAGCCGAAGTTGCCGACATAGGCGTTGCCGGTGGCGTCGACGACCATGTCGTTGCACAGGCCGCCGGCGATGCCGGACAGGTCGGCGTGCTCGACGAGCGTTCCGTCGTCGTCACGGAGGACCTTCTGGTGCTTCATCGACACGACGAGGAGCCGCCCGTCGGGCAGCCAGCCCAGACCGGAGGTCTGGTCGTCCAGACCGGTGTGCACCATGCGCCGTTCGCCGTCCGTGCTCACCGTGTAGATGGCGTGCTGGAAGAAGTCGCAGTACCACAGCGCGCCGTCGTGCCAACGCGGTCCTTCCCCGAAGTCGACCCCATCGACGAGCTGCTCGAGATCTGTCATCGCCCCATCGTGGCGGCGACCCGCACCGGCCGCCGAGTCGGGTCGCACATCAGGTGCGGCACTCGGGAGTGAGCGACGACGATGATCGTCGAGCTCAGGGAGGTGGTCGTCGCCGGGGATGGCATCGAACACACCGAGGTTCCACCCGGACGGGGTGGCTGGCTCGATGCGGTTCCAGCACCCGTTGCGCTGGGTGATGGCGGTGTGCTCGGCCCAACGGTTAGGGAAGAGGGCGAGCAACAGGGCCTGGTTGACGGCGTCGTGGGCGATGACAGCCACTCGCTCACCACGGTGGCGGTCGACGAGGGCATCGAAGCCGGCGGTGATGCGCCCGGTGAACGAGGTCCACGGCTCGACGCCGGGTGCGGCGTCGACGCTGCCGAACTCGGCGATCACGGCCCGTTTGAGGTGACCGGTCCATGGGCCATCATGGCGGTTTCCGGACCTCGTGGACCTCGATGACGTCGAGACCCACGGTCCTGGCGAGGGGGGTTGCCGTTTGGACGGCCCGCCGCAGTGGACTGGCGTACACCGCACGCAACTCGACGCCGATGAAGAGTCGACCGAGCGCATCGGCCT
>CAWIKD010000021.1:0-87965 GCA_963836545.1 uncultured Acidimicrobiia bacterium
ATATCCAGGCATTCGTAGCAGGCTCGGGGTCGGTGACATGCTGGCGGACATGGCCCCACGCACGATCAACGGCTTGGACGAGCTGACCTCGCTGGTCGGCGAGCACCTCGGCTACAGCGACTGGGTCGAGATCACCCAGGACCAGGTGAACGCGTTCGCCGACGCCACCGGCGACCACCAGTGGATCCACGTCGACGTCGAGAAGGCCAAGGCGGGACCGTTCGGCGCGCCGATCGCCCACGGCTACCTCACCCTGAGCCTCGGACCGGCGCTGTCGCCGCAGGTGTACCGCATCGACGGCTTCTCGATGGGCGTCAACTACGGCGCCGACAAGATCCGGTTCCCGTCGCCGGTGCCGGTCGGCTCGAAGCTGCGCCTCGGCGTCAAGCTGCTCGAGGTCACCGAGGTCGCCGGTGGCATCCAGACCAAGCTCGAGTTCTCCTTCGAGGTCGACGGGGCGGCGAAGCCGTCGTGCGTCGCCGAGGTGCTCTTCCGGCTGTACACCTAGGAGCGACCAGGACGCAGGGCGGCATGGGCTCAGCGCGTACAGCACGCGCTCGGCACGCGTAGCGGCCTGTGCTGCTGGCCACGCTCCTCGCCCTGGGCGCCGCCGTGCTGCACGCGGCGTGGAACCTGGCGGCCAAGCGCGCCGACGGCGACCGCTTCGTCGTGCTGTGGGCCCAGTTCGCGGTCGCCGGGGTGCTGGCGGCCGTGGCGCTGGTCGTGTTCGCCGTCGTCGAGGGCCTGCCGGCGAGCGGGTACGCGTGGGGTGCGTTGAGCGGGCTGGTCCACCTGCCGTACCTCTGGTTGCTGGCGCTGGCGTACACCCACGGCGACTTCGGGGTCAGCTACCCACTTGCTCGGGGCGGCGGCGCGGCGCTGGCCGCCGTGCTCGGCGTCGCCCTCCTCGGTGACCACCTGACGACGGGTGAGGTCCTCGGCGTGGTGGTGATCGTCGCCGGCCTCGGCCTGCTGTCGTGGGGCGCGACCGGTCGCAACGCCGGCCTCGCCCTCGGGGTGGCGGCGACGATCGGGGCCTACACGACGATCGACGCCCAGGGCGCTCGCTCGAGCGGATCGGCGTACGTGCTGGCGACGTTCACCGCCACCGCGATCACGATGACCGTGGCCGGCGTCGCCACCGGACGCGCCGGCGCCTTCGCCCTCGTCGTGCGCCGGTCGTGGCGGCGCGCCCTGCTCACCGGCCTGGCTGCCCTCGTCACGTACGGCATGGTCCTCATCGCCGTGCAGCACGCGCCGGTCGGCTACGTGGCTGCGCTGCGCGAGTCGAGCGTCGTGCTCGGCGCCCTCGCCGGCTGGCGCATCCTCGGCGAGGGCGACCACCGGCGTCGGATCACCGCCGCGCTCGTCGTGCTCGCCGGGCTGATCACCCTCGTCGTCGCCGGCACGTGAGACACGGCGTTCTGCGTCACCGCATACGTCCTCGACGACATATGCGGTGGAGCGTCCGTCAATTGGACCGGTGCCTGTTGGGGTTGGAAGAGCTCCGGACGACCGGGGGGCCGGATTCGCTCCGGGTCTGGCTCGGTGCTGCGCCTGTTCGCTCTGTGTCACCACAAATGTCCCCGGGGACACATGACGTGACACAGAACGGGCTCACGGTTCGCCGACGTCGTTTCGGTCGCGGTCTTCCGTCGAAACGAGCCATCTGACGCGACCAAAGCAGCGTCCCAACCGACGCAACCCACTCTGTGTCACCGCACATGTCGTTGACGACGTGTTGCGGTGACACAGAAACGGGGCCGGACCGCAGCACCGAGGCGAACCCGCCCCACCCCGCCGTCCAAGGCTCTTCGCTCTCGGGCATCGCAGCACGCCTACTGACGGGCGCTCTGACACAGAACGAGGACGGGTCGCAGCACCGAGCCGAGCCCGGAGCACGACGTCGCCGATCCCGATCATCCGGAGCTCTTCGAACCACGGCGTCCGGCGGCCCCATTGGCGGACGCTCTGACGCAGAGCGCCGCTCGTCAGCGGAAGGCCGGCATCACCTCGGTCGCGAACAGCTCCAGCGTCTCGGTGTCGGGGTAGTCGGCGCACCACGGGATGAAGCCGGCGCAACCGAGGTCGGCGTACGTGCGCACCTTCTCGGCGACCTGTTCGGGCGTGCCGACCAGGTTCCCGTCGCGCCAGCGGTCCACCGGCTCGCCCCACAGGCTGCGCGAGCCGGCGGCCACCACCTCGGCCTCGGTCGAGCGGATGAACACCTCCGGCGACCACGTCATGCGGATCTCGGCCGGATCGCGACCGACGTCGGCGCAGTGCGCCCGCAACACGTCGCGCTTGTGCGCCCATTGCTCGGGGCTCCCGCCGAAGTTCGAGCAGTCGGCGAGGCGGGCGACGACGCGCAACGTCAGCTGCTCGCCGCCGCCGCCGATCCACACCGGCGGGCGCGGCGACTGCAGCGGCTTCGGGTCGCAGTTCGCACGCGACAGCTCGTAGTGCTCGCCCTTGTACGTCGTCTCGGGCTGGCTCCACATCGAGGTCACGATCTCGACCGTCTCGCGCAGCATCCCGATGCGGTCCTTCGGCTTCGGGAACTCGTAGCCGTAGCCGCGGTACTCCAGCTCGTACCACCCGGCACCGATCCCCCAGTCGAGCCGCCCGCCCGAGATCACGTCGATCATCGACGTGATCTTCGCCAGCAGGCCGGGGCTCCGGTAGGAGTTGCAGCCGACCATCTGGCCGAGGCGGATCGTCGACGTCCGCTGGCTGATCGCCGCCATCGTCGTCCAGCACTCGAACACCGCCTCGTGGGCCGGCCGCGGCACGTTGTGGAAGTGGTCGTAGACCCAGATCGAGTCGTAGCCCAACTGCTCGGCCCGCAGCGCGATCTCCACGGCCTTGTCCCACTTCGCCGCCGCCCCGTCGATGCCGCTCAGCTCCATCTTCCAGCCCTGCGGCATGAAGGCGCCGAACACGATCCGATCGCTGTTCATCGCGGTGACGCTACGGCCCCGCACGGCTGGCGGACTCACGGTCCGGATTCCCCGCGCGCGGCGGTCGGACCGTAGCGTGCGCCTCCATGACGGCGGCGCCCGCGGAGGGAGGACCGGTGCAGCCCGACCTGGCGGCGGTGCTCAGCGGCATCCTGGCGGCCGACCCGGTCGCCGTGGCCCAGGTCTTCCGCGACCACCGTCAGACGCGGCACGAGCTCGCCGTGCGCACCGACGCCCTGGCCCGCCATCTGCACGCCGCCGGGCTCGGTTGCCATGACGAACGGTCGGGGCTGGCCGGGCACGAGAGCGGCCAGGACCACCTCGGCATCTACATGCACAACCGCGTCGAGTACCTCGAAGCGATGCTGGCGGCGTGGAAGGCGCGCGTGGCGCCGTTCAACGTCAACTACCGCTACGTCGCGCAGGAGCTGCGCTACCTGTTGGCCGACGCCGGCGCCACCGCGATCGTCGTGCAGTCCACGTTCGCCCCGACGCTCGCCGCGATCCTCCCGGAACTGCCGCTGCTGCGCGTGATCATCCAGGTGGCCGACGAGTCCGGCCACGACCTGTTGCCCGGTGCGGTCTGGTACGACGACGCCCTCGCCGCCGCGCCGGCCGAGGAACCGCTCGACGCGACCTCGCCCGACGACCTCTACATCCTCTACACCGGCGGCACGACCGGCATGCCCAAGGGCGTGCTGTGGCGCAACGGCGACGCCATGATCGAGTGCTTCGGCGCCTCGTCCACCGCTGCGACCGTGGACGAGCTCATCGCCGAGGCCGCCTCCGGGATGCGGGTGCTGATCACGCCGCCGTTCATGCACGGGGCCGGGCACTGGGCCGCCCTCGGGGTGTGGCTCGGCGGCGGCACCGTGCACCTGCTGTCGAACCCCGAGCGCCTCGATCCGGTCGACGTGTGGAGCACGGTCGAGCGCGAGCGCGTCGAGTTCATGCTGATCGTCGGCGACGCCTTCGCCCGCCCGCTGGTCGACGAGCTCGATCGGGAGCCCGACCGCTACGACCTGTCCAGCCTCAACGCCATCCTGTCCGGCGGCGCGCCGCTGTCGGAGGGGCTCAAGCGCGAGCTGCTGCGCCACCTCCCGACCGTGATGATCGTCGACGGGCTCGGCTCGTCAGAGGCCGGTGGCCAGCTCTCGCGGGTGTCGACCGGCGCCGACGCGGCCACCGGCTCGTTCCCGCGGCGCGACGGCAGCGACGTGCTGTCGAGCGACCTCTCGCGCGTCCTCCACCCCGGCGACAGCGACATCGGCTGGCTCGCCAAGCGGGGCCGGCTCGCCCTCGGCTACCTGCACGACGCCGAGAAGACGGCCCGGACGTACCCCGTCGTCGACGGCGTGCGCTACGTGGTCCCGGGTGACCGGGCGCAGGTCCTGGACGACGGCAGCATCGAGCTGCAGGGCCGCGACGCGGTGACGATCAACTCCGGCGGCGAGAAGATCTTCGCCGAGGAGGTCGAGATGGCCGTCAAGGCGCACCCCGGCGTCTACGACTGCGTCGTCGCCGGGCGGCCGAGCGATCGGTGGGGCCACGAGGTCGTGGCCATCGTCCGGCGTCGCGACGGCGCCGACGTCACGACCGAAGGCCTGCTCTTCGAGGCCGGCCGCCACATCGCCCGCTACAAGCTCCCGAAGGGCGTCGTGTTCGTCGACGAGATCGTGCGCTCGCCGTCGGGCAAGGCCGACTACCGCTGGGCTCGCGAGGTCGCCGCTGGCGGCTGAACCCGATCAGCGGTTCAGCCGGGAGTACTCGGGCATGTAGGCGGCGTCTTCGATGTGGGCGGCGATGTCGCCATCGGGCGGGAGGCCGGCGAGGCCGTGCTCGACGATGTACGTGGCGATGCGGGTGGCGACGGCCTTGGAGGTGGCCACGATCGACGACTGCGGCGGGTACACCAGGCCCGCTTGGAGGTGGGCGTCGGTGACCTGATCGGCGAGCGCGTGGGCGGCCTCCACGAACATGTCGTCGGTGACCCGGGTCGCCGCCGTCGCATAGATCGCCAGGCCCATCGCCGGGAAGATGTACACGTTGTTCCCCTGGCCCGGCACGAGGACCCGGTCGCCGATCGTCACCGGCCCGAAGGGGCTGCCCGTCGCGACGACGGCGCGGCCGTCGGTCCACGTGTAGGCCTCCTGGGCCGTGCACTCGGCGTGCGACGTCGGGTTCGAGAGCGGGAAGATGATCGGACGCTCGTTGACCCGCCCCATCGCCTCGATCACGGGCCGGTCGAACGCCTTGCCGACCGTGCTGACGCCGATGATCGCGGTCGGCCGCAGCTCCTCGATCAGGGAGGCGAAGTCGGTGGACGGCGGGTGGTCGTGGGCGAACGGGGCCTGGAACGTCGTCAGGTCGCCGCGCTCCGACTGCACGAGCCCGTTGACGTCGAACAGCCACGCCCGCTGCCGGGCCTCGTGCTCCGCCAACCCCCCTTGCACCAGCGCTCTCGTCAACAGCCCGGCGATGCCGATCGCCGCACTGCCGCCGCCGAGGAAGAGCACCTTCTGATCGGCCAGCGCGCCACCGGTGATGCGCAGGGCGGCGAGGATGCCGCCGAGGGCGACGGCGGCCGTGCCCTGGATGTCGTCGTTGAAGCAGCAGACGCGGTCGCGGTAGCGCTCGAGCAGCGGCGCCGCGTGGGGCAGGGCGAAGTCCTCGAACTGGATGCACGCGTGCGGGAAGACGTCTTGGACTGCGGTGACGAACTCCTCGAGGAACTCGTCGTACGCCGCGCCGGTGATGCGCGGTTGTCGCAGTCCGAGGTAGAGCGGATCGGCGAGCAGGCCCTCGTTGTTCGTGCCCACGTCGAGCAGGACCGGCAGCGAGAGCTGCGGCGGCACCCCGGCGCACGCGGTGTACAGCGCCAGCTTGCCGATCGGGATGCCCATGCCGTTGGCGCCGAGATCGCCGAGGCCGAGGATCCGCTCGCCGTCGGTGACGACGATGAAGCGGACGTCGTCCTCGTGCCAGTTGCGCAGGATCTCGCGCAGCCGACCGGCCCGGTTGACGCCGAGGTACAGGCCGCGGGGCCGGCGCATGATCTGGTCGTACTGCTCGCACGCCTCGCCGACCGTCGGGGTGTAGACGATCGGCATGTACTGCGCCGGATCGGACATCAGGACGCGGTAGAAGAGCGTCTCGTTGCGGTCCTGGAGGGCGCTCAGCAGGATGTACTTGCCGAGCGCGGTCGGCGCGATCGCCAGCTGGCGAACGACGCGCGCGACCTGCCGGTCCTCGTCCTCGCTTCCTTCCGGGACGAGGCCGACGAGGCCGAGGGCCTCGCGCTCCTCCTCGGTGTAGGCGGTGGACTTGTTCCAGCGCGGGTCGCGCAGCAGCTGGCGGCCGCGCCGACCGCCGAAGGGCTCCGGTGGCGTCGTCATCGGGGCCGCTCGTCCATCACTGGGTCACCTCGGCTCACGCGGTGATCGTGACGTCCTTGGACTCGCTCTCGGCGCACTCGTCGTCCTCCGTGCAGCCCTTCAACTGGATCGACGACGACCCGGCCCCGGTGCACGGGATCTCGGCGACGACGTCGGTCTCGTTCGGGTTGTACCCGGCCGTCTCCTCGAACTTCCCGTCGCCGATCTTGATCGAGATGTCGACGACGTTGAGCGTCTCGAACCCGAAGTGCACCGTTGCGTTGCCGCCTTCGCAGGGCACGGACGACGCCTTGAGGGCGAACGACGTGAACGACGGCGCGCCGGCCTGCATGCCGGGATCGGTGGTCGTCGTCGCCCCGCCGCCGCCACGCGTGGTGGTGGTCGCCGCCTTGGTCGTGGTCGTCGCCGCCTTCGTGGTGGTCGTGGCGGCCTTGGTCGTCGTGGTGGCGGCCTCAGTGGTGGTCGTGGCCGCAGCCGTCGTCGTCGCGGCCGCCGCGGTGGTGGTGGCGGCTGAATCGTCGTCGTCGCCGCACGCCGTCAGGCCGGCCACGGCCAACAGCATCGGGGCAGCAACCAGCAACGCTCGTCTCATGTGAACTCCCTCGGATCGGTCCCGCCCGCGGCGACTGTAGCCACCGGCATGGGTTCCTCCGGTGGACCGGAGGCGGCAACGGATTGGGACAATACGACCACGCCGACCGCGGCGACCAGCGCGGCCACCACCGCGATGACCACGGTCAGCGTCGTCACATCGAGGTTCTCGCCGAACAGGGCCACACCGATCACCGCGGACGTCACGGGCGTTGCGATGGTCATCGTCGACAACGCCACCGACAGCTGGCCGGCCCGCAGGGCCATGTTCTGGATGACCACACCGACCAGGGCCAGGGCCAGCGTCGCCCACACCGCGCCGCCGAACACCCGGCCGAGCGTCAGCCCGTCGGCGAGCTGGTCGGACGCGATCTTCAGCGTCGCCCCCTCGATGCCGAAGACGAACCCTGCGGCCAGGCCGAGGAGCGGCGCCCGCAACGCCGGGTGGGCGTGCGCCATGGCGAACGTGATGGCGACGATCAGCACGCCGGCGACGATCGTGATCACCCAGCCGTCCGGCGTCCCGGCATCGGCGTCCTCGCTCGGGCGGAAGGCGACGAGCAGCGCCGTGATCCCGACCACGACCAGCGCCGCCCCGTACCAGTCCCGTCGCTGGATGCCCGTGTGGTTGATCCGCGCCCCGATCGGGACGACGAACAGGATCTGGGTCGTCTGCAGCAGCTGGACGAGCGTCAGCGAGCCGAGCGACAGCGCGGTGCCGTGGAGCACGAAGCCGACGATCGTGAGCGCGAAGCCGGCCATCCACATCGGGCGGGTGGCGATGCGGACCGCCGTGAGCAGGCGCCCGCGCGGCTCGTCGTCGGCCTGCCGGCCGCCGAGCTGCTGCATCGCCAGGCCGAACGTGTACAGCGCCGCGGCGACGACCGACAGCACGGCGGCGAGCACTCGCGGAGCGTAGCGATGGGCCGCCATCCCCGTCTGGGACCGCAGGGCGGCCGTACGCTCCGCACGTGCGCGCTGCAACGATCGTCGCCGTCGTCGCCCTCGTCGCCACGGCGCTCCCGGCCTGCGCCGACGATGGTCCGTCGGTCGCCCCGCCGAGCACGACCAGCGAGTACCCGGTGGCCACGTTCCGGGTCGTCGACGAGACGTACAAGATCGCCCTGATGACGCCGGAGCTCGTCGACCACGCCCAGCGGCTGCTCGCCGGTGAACCGATCGCCGCCATCCCGCTCGGCACCGTCGTCCGAGACAGCCCCGGACCCAACGCGCCGTGGTCCTGGCACATCGACCCAGCGACGCTCGAGTTCGCCGACATGACGATCGAGGTCTGTGACGGGCTGCCGAGCTACGTCGAGGATCGCACCGTCACGAGCGACCAGTACTGCCCGTGGTCGGCGAAGGTGATCGCCGTCGACGGCGCCTGACGGGCCCGCGCCCGGATCCCTAGCCTGAGCCTCGATGACCGCCCCCGCCAGCTGGAACCGCGACAGCCTCCCGGAGGGCGACGACAAGCGCACCGCGGTGCGCGACATGTTCGACGCCATCGCGCCCCGCTACGACCTCGTCAACCGGATCATGACGTTCCGGCTGGACGTGCGCTGGCGGCGCCGGGCGGTGCGCGCCCTGGCGCTGGCGCCGGCGAGCCGCGTGCTCGACCTGGCCAGCGGCACGGGCGACCTCTGCCTCGACCTGCGGCGCGGCGGGCTGCGACCGATCTCGATCGATCTCAGCCTCGGCATGCTGCGGGCCGATCGCAGCGGCGCGCCGCGTGCCCAGGCCGACATCCTGCGCCTCCCCACACCCGACGGCGCGGCGGACGGCGTCACGTGCGGGTTCGCCCTGCGCAACCTCGTCGACCTCGACGCCTTCTTCGCCGAGCTCGGCCGCGTCGTCCGCCCCGGCGGGCGCATCGCCCTGCTCGACGTCGGCATCCCCCACAACCGGCTCGTCCGGTTCGGCAACGGCATCTACTTCGGCAAGGTCGTGCCGCGCATCGGCGCCCTGCTGTCGGACGCCGCGGCCTACCGCTACCTGCCGCGCAGCGTCGCCTACCTGCCGCCGCCGGCGACGATGGTGGCCATGCTGCGCCAGGCGGGGTTCGCCGACGCCGCCCACCACGACCTGAGCGGTGGCATCACGCAGCTGCTGACCGGGACCCGCTGATGCGCGCCGTCACGACGATCGCCGACGACGCCACCGCCGCCCTCGACCTCAGCGACATCGCTCGCGGCGACGGGTACCTGTTCGTCCGCGACGGCGTCGGTCTCGCGGGACGCGGTGTCGCAGCCCGCGTGCCCGCATCCGAGGCACCGGCGGCGTTGGCCGCCATCGATCACGACGACCGCGCCGGCGGCACCGGCGGTCCGGTCGCAGTGGGATGGGTCCCGTACGACCCCGACGGCGCCGGCGAGCTGATCATCCCGGCCGTCACCGTGCGCAAGCTGGCCGACGGGCGGCGGCTCGTGACGGTGATCGACGACGCCGTCGAGGAGCTGGCGGCGCCCCGTCCGCCGAGCCCGTCGGCGGCGGCCTACACGATCGAGCCGGTCACGCCCGTCGACCACTACCTCGCCGCGGTGGCGGCGGCTCGCGATGCCGTGCGCGCCGGTGCCATCACCAAGGCGGTGATCGCCCGCGAGATCGCCGTGACGTGTGACCGACCCATCGACCGCCACGGCGTGCTGCAGCGGCTCAGGGCGTCGTTCGGATCGAGCTACCGCTACGCGATCGACGGCCTCATCGGGGCCTCGCCAGAGCTGCTCGTCGAGGTCGACGGCCACGACGTGCGGGCCCATCCGCTCGCTGGCACCGCGCCGCGCACCGGCGATGTCGACCTCGACGCCGAGATCGCCGCCGCCCTCGTCGACAGCACGAAGAACCAGGTCGAGCACCGCGTCGTGATCGACGTCGTCCACGACACGCTGTTGCCGTGGTGCAGCTTCCTCGACTGGGAGCCGGACCCGTCGATCGTCACCGTCGCCAACGTGCAGCACCTCGGCACGCGGATCGAGGGCGTGCTCTCGTCGCCGCCGCCCAACGTGCTCGAGCTGGTGCGGGCGCTGTCACCCACGCCCGCGGTCGGCGGCCACCCACGTGCCGAGGCGATGGAGCTGATCGCGCGCGTCGAGGGCGTCGATCGTGGTCGCTATGCCGGTGCGGTCGGCTGGGTCGACGCCGCCGGATGCGGCACGTGGGCGGTGACGCTGCGCTGCGCCGAGCTCGACCCCGACGGCCGTCGCGCCCGCCTGCTGGCCGGCGGCGGCATCGTCGCCGACAGCGACCCGCTGGCCGAGCTGGCCGAGACGCAGGCCAAGTTCCAGGCGATGCTCTCGGCGCTGATCCGGCCGTAGCGGGCTCAGTCGAGCGCGGCGACCACAGCGGCGTTCGAGGGCCGCGTGGACGCGGACGTTCTCCGCTCGATCGGTGGGCACCCGGGTCACCGACGGACCCGGCGTCGCGAGCCGGGCGGTGAGCTCGGCGGCCGTCGTCACGGTGCCCGCAGCGATGCCGTGGGCGGCGGCGAGGGCCACGACGTCGGTGCCGTGGGGTGTCCCGAACAGGCGCTCGAAGCGGTCCCCCGCCAGCTGGGAGGCCTGCGGGCAGGAACGAGAAGATCCCGCCGCCATCGTTGTCGACGACAATGATCCGCAGATCGGCACCGCGTGAAGCGAGGCCGGTGAGCGCGCCACTGTCGTGGACGAACGCGATGTCGCCGACCACGACGAGCGTCGGCGCGCCGGTCGCCAGCGCGATGCCGAGGGCGGTGGACACCACACCGTCGATCCCGTTCGCACCCCGGTTGGCGTGGCCGACGGCGGCGGTGCCACCGAACCACTCGAGGTCGCGGATCGGCATCGAGGCGGCCACGACCAGCCGACCGCCGGCGGGACGGTGGCGGGCGACGAGTCGGGCCACCAGCGGCTCGCTCAACGGCGCAGCGGCGCCCAGCGCCCGGTCGATGACGCCCTCGGCAACGGCGGCGGCGGCGGCCCACCGCGCCGCCCAGGTCGGATCTCCGACGCCGGCGAGCGCCTCGGCGAGGCTGGCCAGGACGGCGCCATCGACCTGGTCGGCCACCAGGTGGTCCGGATCGATCACGCCGGGACCGCCGACCTGCACGACCGGCGCCCCGCTGGCGGCGACCCACTGGGCGAGCACCTTCGACGTGGCCGGCCGGCCGATGCGGACGATCACGTCGGGCCGCTCGGACGCGAACCCGGGATGGCGCAGGAGGGCGTCGGCGACGGCGATCGCGCCGGGGATCTCGCGACACCCTGACACCGGATCGGCGAGCAGCGGCCAGCCCGTGGCGGCGACGAAGCGGGCGACGTCGGCGGGCGGTGCGCCCGCCGCACCGGCGAGCACGAGGCCGCGCCGTCGGCGCAGCAGGTCGACGAGGTCGCCGGGGATCTCGGCGAAGGTCGTCGTGGACACCGACGGCGTGATGCGGCGACGCGGCGGCAGGGCGCCGGCGGTGCCGACGAGCGGCTCCCGGAAGGGCACGTTGAGGTGGACCGGGCCGGTGGCCGCCGCCGCGAACGCCCGAGCGCCGAGCGAGCGCCACATCGGGGCGGCGGCCGCATCGGGGACGCCGGGGTCATGGAACCAGCGGACCGACCGCCCGAACAGGTGGGTCTGGTCGATCGCCTGGGGGGCACCGACGTCACGCAGCTCCGGCGGTCGGTCGGCCGTGATCACGATCATCGGGACATCGGACAGGCCGGCCTCGACGACGGCCGGATGGAAGTTGGCCGCCGCCGTCCCGCTCGTGCACACGAGCACGGCCGGCACCCCGTCGAGCCCGGCACCGAGGGCGACGAAGGCCGCGACGCGCTCGTCGTGGACGACGTGCACGGCCAGCTCGGCCCGGTCGGTCAGGGCCAGGGCAACCGGCGTGCTGCGCGAGCCGGGGGCCACGATGGCCACGCGCACGCCCCGCGCGATCAGCTCGTCGACGAGGGCCGCGCAGCACGTCGCTTGCACGTCGGCCGGGCTCACACGGCGACGATACGGGGTGCTGGTGGCGGTGACGTCTCCGTCGGTCCGGTCGGTCGGTCGAGGGAGAGGACCGACCGACCGGACAGGACGGGAACCGTCGGGCAGGGACAGTGGAACGTCAGCGGTCGTGTGATACCCGCGCCGGCGGGGGCGAAACCACGACGACCAACTTTTTCTCGGGCGGCCCGGATCCTCCGCTGGCAGCCACGCGTCATAGGGTGGGAGGGTGCTGGTCGAGGTCTGGTCCGACGTCGTCTGCCCCTGGTGCTACATCGGCAAGCGACGCTTCGCCAGCGCCCTCGCCGAGCTGGCCGACGACCCAACGTTCGACGCCGACGTGGAGATCGTCTATCGGGCCTACCAGCTCGACCCGAAGGCTCCCCCGGGGACGACGATGTCGGTCGTCGACGCCTACGCCCGCAAGTTCGGCGGCCCCGAACGAGCCGAAGCGATCATCGAGCACCTCACGACGACCGCCGCCGCCGACGGCCTCGAGTTCCACCTCGAGGACGCCCAACGAGCGAACACCCGCGACGCCCATCGGCTGCTCTGGTACGCCGAGCACCACGGGCAGCCGGGCACGCAGGACGCCGTCAAGGAGCGCCTGCTGGCCGCGTACTTCACCGGCGGCCGCAACGTCGGCGACACCGACGTGCTCGTCGACGAGGCCGTGGCGGCCGGTCTCGACGGCGATGCCGTGCGCCACTTCCTCGACTCCGACGAGGGGCGCGCCGAGGTCGAGGCCGACCTCGCGTTCGCCGCCGAGCACGGCATCAGTGCCGTGCCGACCTACGTCATCGATCGCCGGTGGTCGATCCCGGGCGCCCAGGACCCCGACGTGTTCGTCCAGGTCCTGCGCCGCCTGGCGGCCACCGAACGTGCCGACTGAGCGACCCGCCGGCGGCCTCGCGGCCACCACCCGGGGTCAGGGCCGGCGCCTCGTCTTGGTCCACGGCTTCACCCAGACCGCCCGGTCCTGGGCCGCCGTCGCCGACCACCTCCTCGCCGATCACGAGGTCGTCGCCGTCGACGCCCCAGGTCACGGGGACTCCGGCGCGATCGCCGCCGACCTCCCCGACGGTGCGCGGCAGCTCGGCGCGACCGGCGGCCGGGCGACGTACATCGGCTACTCCATGGGCGGCCGGCTGTGCCTGCACCTCGCCGTCAGCCGGCCCGACCTGATCGAGCGGTTGGTGCTCGTCAGCGCCACCGCCGGGATCGACGACCCCGCCGAACGCCAGCGCCGGCGCGCCGCCGACGAGGCCCTCGCCGACACGATCGAGCGCGACGGCCTCGAGTCGTTCCTGCAGCGCTGGGTCGCCCAGCCGCTGTTCGCCGGCCTCGACGATCCCGACCTCGACGACCGCCGCCGCAACACCGTCGCCGGGCTGGCCGCCAGCCTGCGCCTCGCGGGCACCGGCACCCAGCAGCCGCTGTGGGCCCGGCTGCCCGATCTCGATGTGCCCGTGCTGCTCGTCGCCGGCGCCGACGACCTCAAGTTCGTCGCCGCTGCCGAACGGATGTCCGGGCTGCTCCCCCGTCCGACGCTGGAGGTCATCGCCGGCGCCGGCCACACCGCCCATCTCGAGCAGCCCGCCGCCTTCCTCGCCGTCCTCGACCGCTGGCTGGCGGCGACGGCGTGAGCCCCGTCGCCGCGCGTCTACCATCGGCCGGCGTGGAGCACGACCTCGCCGAGCACGGGCCTGCGGTGCGGCGCCCCAAGGTGGGACCGACGGCGGCGCCGGCGGCCGGACGGGCGGGAGCCCTCCTCGGGCTGCAGCGCACCGCCGGGAACGCCGCCGTGGCCGGGCTGATGAGCGGGCCGACCGTGCAGCGCGCCGGTCTCGACGACCTCTTCGGACCGAGCCCGTTCGGCGGCGGCACGACGGGCCCAGAGCAGCAGGGCCCCACCGACGGTGGCGGCGAGGCCCCGCCGACCACCGCGCCCCCGACCGGCGAGGCGCCGGGCGGCGTCAACGAGCTCGGCGGGTTCGCGCGTGTCGGCACGCTGCTCGCCGACAACATCGTCGCCACGACCTACAGCCCGGGCGTCGGCAACGTCTTCTGACCGTCCGGCTGGCCCAGCGTGATCGCTGATCTGGACGCCAACAAGGATGTCGTTCGTCGCTTCTACGCCGAGGCGATCAACGACCGCGATCTCGACGCCGTCGATCGGCTGACTGGCGACGGACTTCACCCACACGGCTCGTTCGCCGGCGTCGCGGCCAGCGGCCACGCGGTGTCGTTCACGTCGACGGCCGTGCTCCGCATCACCGACGGGCTGATCGCCGAAGCCTGGGACGAGGTCGACATGGTCACGCTGCTGGGGCAGCTGCAGCCCGCGTCGACGTAGGCGGCGTCGTCAGGCCCCACGGCGGCGGGCGACCGACGCCGGCGACGCCTTGGTGTCGGCCCAGCCGACGCGCATCCCGGCCGACAGCCCACCGTCGACGGGCAGGTCGACGCCGTTCACCCAGCCGCTGTCGCCGACGAGCAGCCACACGATGGCCTCGGCCTCGTCGTCGGGTTCGGCGACGCGGCCGACCTGCTCGTTCATCCACGCCATCTGCTCGGCACCGGCGTCGGCTTCGAAGTACGGGAACAGCGGCGTCTGCACCGGGCCCGGACTGACGCTGTTGACGCGGATGTGCTGCGGCAGCAGGCCGCCGGCGAGGCGCTGGGTGTAGGCGACGACCCACTCCTTGGACAGCACGTACGCCGCCGGGCCACCGCGCTCGTAGGCCTTGGCGACGGCGATGCCGGCCTCGAAGTCGAGCGCCGCGTCGAGCTCGGCGATGCGGTCCAGGTGGCGCTCCCACGCCATCCCGGCGAGCGAGGCGATGTTCACGATCGAGCCGCCGTCGGCGAGCTTGCCCGTCGCCAGCAGCCGCTCGGTCAGGTGGCGCAGCCCGTAGACGTTGACCCGCAGCACGAGCTCGGCGCCCATCGACCCGGCCACGCCGGCGATGTTGCCGAGCGCGTCGTACGAGCCGTCGAGCTGATCGACGACGGCGTCGATCGACGCCGGATCGGACACGTCGCACGTCAGGTGGCGGGCCGCGCCGTCCGGCGCGTCCTTGACGTCGAGCGTCGTCACCTCGTGTCCGGCGGCGACGAGTCGTTGCAACGTGGCGTAGCCGATGCCCGTCGACGCGCCGGTCAGCAGCACCCGCTTCGTCACGCGCCCACCCAGCGCACGCGGAACTCCTGGATCGCCGGCACGTGGAGGTCGGCGTGGCGGTGGACGGGCCCGGCGGCCTCGAACGACGCGAGGTGCGGGGCCAGCTCTCGGAACACCGCCCGCAGCTCCCAGCGGGCGAGGTTGGCGCCGAGGCAGAAGTGCTCGCCGAAGCCGAACGCGATGTGGTGGTTCGGATCGCGGGCGATGTCGAAGCGGTAGGGATCGGCGAACTGGCGCTCGTCACGGTTGGCGGACGGGTACCAGAGGGTGACCGTGTCGCCGGCCCGGATCGTGACGCCGTTGAGCTCGACGTCGGTGGTGGCCGTCCGGGCGAACTGCACGACGGGTGACGTCCAGCGCAGGATCTCCTCGGTCGCCGTCTCGACGAGACCGGTCGGGTCGGCGGCCAGCCGGTCGCGCTCGGCCGGGTGCTCGAGCATCGCGTGCACGCCGCCGGTGATGGCGTTGCGCGTGGTCTCGTTGCCGGCGCCGACGAGCAGCACCAGGTAGCCGTGGAGCTGCTGCTGGGTGAGCGGGACGTCGTCGACGGTGGCGTGGACGAGGGCCGACGCCAGGTCGTCACTCGGCGACTGGCGACGATCGGCGATCAGCTCGTCGAGGTACGCCTTGTACTCCCGGCCGAGGCGGCGGCGGGTGTCACGCGGTGCCTCGCCGTGGTGGGCGGCGGCGACGGAGGTGGCCGGGAACATCAGCCCGTCCGTCCAGCGCAGGATGTCGGTCCAGTCGCTGGTCGGCACGCCGATGATGCGGCAGATCGTCGCCAGCGGCACGCCGACGGACAGCGCCGACACGACGTCGACGGAGCCGTCGCCGCGATCTCCCCCGTCGGCCGCCGCCCGCCGTGCCGTGTCGACGAAGCGAGCGACGAACGTGGCGGCCAGCTCGGCGAGATCGGACTCCAGGCGGACCATCGCGCCACGGGTGAACCCGGGCATCGACAGCGAGCGGAAGTCGGTGTGATCGGGACGGTCGCGGTACACCATGTCCAACGGCTCGTCGGGATCCCAGCCCCAGCGCTCGGCCTGGCGCACCTTGAAGTCGGCGAGCCGGTCCAGTCGCTCGGCGGAGTCGAGGCGCAGGATCGGTCCGCCGTTGATGAACACATCGGGGCGGCGCTCGACGTCCTTGACGTCGTCGTAGCGCGTCACGACCCAGCACGGCGGGACGCCCGGCCGGTCGTACCAGTAGACGGGAGCGACGTCGCGCAGCACGTCCCACTCGTGCCACGGGAAGCCGTGCTCCACGTAGCGGGCGGTCGTCGTGATGTCGAGCTGATCGAGATCGTCGGCGTGCACGGACAGGGTCATCGGCACCTCCAGTTCCCCGCCGCGGACGCTAACCGCGGCTCTCCCTCGTCGACGGCTCGGCGGCGTCTGCGAAGATCCCCGCTCATGAGCGACAGGATCACGGCTCGAGATCGACGGCGCGGTGCGCACGGTCACGCTGACGCGGCCCGAGAAGGGCAACGCGATGGATGCCGAGATGCTGCGCGAGCTGGAGGCCGCGTTCGACCCGTCACCCGGTCCCGGCGCCGACGAGCGGGTGGCGGTGATCCGCTCGGAGGGTCGCGTCTTCTGCGCCGGGCTCGACCTGCGCGGCGACCTCGGCAAGGGCCAGGACGTCGAGCTGCTCTTCTCCCGGGTCGAGGCGTGGCCGCTGCCCGTCGTCGCCGTCGTGCAGGGCGCAGCGATCGCCGGCGGCAACGAGCTGGCGCTGCACTGCGACATCGTCGTCGCCTCGGAGGCCGCCCGGTTCGGCATGTCGCTGGCCCAGGTGGGGCTGGCCCCGTCGTGGTTCCTGACCAAGAAGCTGCTCGAGGTCGGCGGGCCGGTGGCGACCCGCGAGATCCTGCTGCTCGGCGACCCGCTGCCGGCGCCGCGCATGGCCGACCTCGGGCTCATCGCCCGCTGCGTCCCGGCCGACGAGCTGGATGCCGAGGCGGCGGCGATCGTCGACCGCCTGGTGCGCAACGCGCCGCTCAGCCTGCGGGCGATGAAGGCGACGATCAACCGTCAGATGGCCTACCGCGAGGGCATCGAGCACGCCGACACCGACGACCTCGTGCGCACCGCGATGCGCAGCGCCGACGCCAAGGAAGGCGTCCGGGCCCGCATGGACCGCCGGGAACCGGACTTCACCGGCGCCTAAGACCGCTTTGTGTCACCGCACATGTCCCCGGGGACTTGTGCGGTGACACAGAGCGTGTTCATTCGTCCCGGGGGAAGCCGAACAGCTGGCGGGCGACGATGACCCGCTGGACCTGTTGGGTGCCCTCGCCGATGTCGAGGATCTTCACGTCGCGGTACAGCTTCTCGAGCATGCGGTCGTTGCGCACGCCGGCCTCGCCGAGGATGTCGAGGGCGGTGGCGACGGCGTCGAGCACGACCGGCGGCGAGTACATCTTGGCGTAGCTCGCCTCGAGCACGTTCGAGTCGCCGCGCTTGGCGCGGAACACGGCGTCGAGGTACATCAGCCGGGCGACGTGCAGGCCGCGACGGATGCGGGCCAGCCGTTCGAGCGCCCGCTGGCGACGGGGGCCGTGGATCGGGAACTCGTCGCGGACGAAGTCGAGGGCGAAGTCGTGGGCGGCACGGCCCATCCCGACGCCGTGGGCGGTGTGCATCGGGCGGGTCAGGTTGAACGTCGCCATCGACGCCTTGAACCCGGCCCGCGACTCGTAGAACGCCTCCCCGCCGAGCAGGTGGTCCTCGGGGACGCGGACGCGTCGAGGGCGAAGCTCGCCGTCTCGTAGCCGCGCGAGCCCATCTTGTGCTCGACCTTGAGGATCTCGAACCCGGGCCGGTCCCGCTCGACGAGGAAGGCGCGGTGGCCGCTGCGGCCGAGCGCCGGATCGACCGTGGCCCACACGACGACCCACTCGGCGCGCGCCGAGTTCGAGCAGAACATCTTCTGCCCGGTGAGCACCCACTCGTCGCCCTCCTTGCGGGCGCGGGTCTGGATGCGGGCGACGTCGCTGCCGGCGCTGGGCTCGGTCATCGCCATCGCGCCCCAGCGGGCCTTGGAGTGGTCGGTGAACACCTGGAGGAAGCGCTCGCGCTGCTCGGGCGTCGCCGTCGTGCGCAGCGCCGAACCGCCGAGTCCGGGGCCGGGCAACGACAGGGCGACGCCGCGATCCCAGTAGGCGGTCTCCTCGCCGACGAGGAAGTTGCGCACCGGCTTCCAGTCGAGCGCCGTCGGGCCCTCCTCGTCGCCGATCAGCCGCGAGACGATGCCGCCCTTGCGCGTGCAGATCAGGTAGAACTCGTGATCCACCGGCGGCGGCGTGGCGGTGCGGTCGGCCTCCAGGCCCATCGGCCGGATGTGGGTGCGCCCCAGCGAGCGGACCTCCTCGAGCAGCGCTTGCGGTCCGCGGATCGAGCTCGATCATGCGGTCCTCCCGGCCATCGGGTCGTCGACGTCGAGCACGAAGGTGGCGACGTCGAGCTCGGCGGCATCACGGGCTCCGGCGAGCATCGACAGCATGCGGGCCTCGCGGAAGCGCTTCTCGGCCAGGTGGTCGACGATGAAGCCGTGGCCGCCGAGCAGCTGGATGCCGAGGTTGGTCGCCAGGTGGCCGGCCTCGGTCGCCTCCAGCCACGCCTGCGTCGCCCAGAACGCGGCGTCCGGCTCCTCGCCGTCGATGGCCGCTGCGGCGTCGCGCACCGCCAGCCGGGCGCCGTGCACCCGCGCCGCGGCGTGGGCGAGGTCGAACGCGTTGCCCTGGTGGTGGGCGACCGGCTTGCCGAACACGACCCGCTCCGTCGTGTAGTCGATCGTGTCGGCGAGCGCCGCACCGGCCACGCCGACGACGACGGCCGCGGCCCAGAGCCGGGCCCGGGCCCGGACGGTGAGCGCCGTCCACGGCGACAGGTCCCAGCGCCCGAGCTCGGCGAGGTCGGCCAACGCGACGCTGACCCCACCAGACGCCTGGAAGGCCAGCGACGTCACCGGATCCGGCGGGCCGTCGACGCCGAGCAGGCGCAGCGTGTCGCCCTCCATCGCCCACACCCAGCGCAGCGCCGGCCAGCCGGGAGCCCACTCCAGCCGCGCCGTGCGGCGTTCGGGATCGACGACCGTGAACGCACAGTGCGCCGAGCCGTCGAGGCAGGCCGCCGCGACGTCGGCGGCCAGCCGGCGATCGGGGCAGGCGATGACGGCGCCGGCGGCGAGGCCGGGCCGGTCGGCCGCGGCGAGCCCAGCGGCGTCGGACGGCGGCGAGCGCCTCCAGGACGACCACCTTGGCGAGCAGGCCGGCGTCGACACCACCGAGCGCCGCCGGCAGGTCGAGACCACCGAGCGGGAAGCCGTCGAGCACGGCGAGCACGGCGGTCGGCCAGCGCCCGTCGGCCTCGTGCTGGCGGACGTTCGGCGCCAGCTCCGTGCGCCCGAGTCGCTCGGCCGCGGCACGCAGCTCGTCGAGCTCCGGCGTGAGCTCGAAGCCACGCATGGGCGCACCCTAGGTGACCGTTTCGGTCCGGATCGTGGTCGCACCGGCAGCCAGGATCCGGACCAAGACGGGCTCACCGGTCGCGCAGGGCCTCAGTGGCGAACACCTCGAAGCGCTCCATCGCGACGTGCTGACCACGCGGGCCGAACGAGATCCGCGCCGCGCCGGCCCGGGCGAGGTCGCCGATCGGCGCGCCCGGCGCGACGTTGGCGTTGAGCGGTCCACCGAGGGCCGCCACCAACTCGGCCACGACGGCCGGGTCGGTGAGCCGGATGGGGTAGACGCAGTCGGCGCCGGCCGCGAGGTACCGGCGACCTCGGTCGAGCACATCGTGGACGGCGGCCGGTCCCACGCCGCCGAGCAGCAACGTGTCGATCCGCGCGTTGAGCACGACGGGCACGCCGACGGCACCAGCGGCGGCGCGGATGGCTCGGCGAGGCGAGTCGGCGAACACGTCGGCGGCGACCTGCTCACCCGGACGGCGGTGATCCGAGTCCTCCACGTTGCAGCCGACGGCGCCGGAGGCGAGCAGGCGACCGATCAGCTCGTCGGGGTCGAGCCGATAGCCGGACTCGACGTCAGCCGTCACCGGCAACGGCGTCGCCGAGCCGATGCGGCGGATGGCGTCGAAGGCCAGCATCGACGTCCATGCAGTCGTCGTCGGGCTCACCGAGGCTGGCGGCGACCGCCGCGCTCGACGTGGCGACGGCGGCGGCGCCGGCACCGGCGACGGCGCGGGCGCTCGCCGCGTCCCACGCGTTGACGAGCACCAGCGGGTCACCCGGTCGGTGCAGGGCAAGGAGCGCCGGGCGAGCGCGGCGAGGGTGGTTCGATCGTTCGTCATGCTGGTCCGACCCCACAGCCGGCACCAACGGATCGGTCGCCGACCGATGCGTTCGGCCCGCTCCCGGGGTCAGCACCGATGTGGAGCCACGAACCGCGCTCCCCGCGGTGATCCTCCTCGGTGAACCGCTCGGTGATGCGTGGTCGCTGCGCGCCTGCATGTCCGACGTCATCGCCCACACCGCGGCCACGGACGTGCGCTGCGACATCCGCCTGCTCGGCGCGCCCGGGCTGGCCACGGCCGGCGTGCTCGCCACCCTGCGACTCGCCGCACGCGAGGCCGGGTGCACGTTCCGCGTCGTCGGTGCCCCACCGCGGTTCATCCGGCTGCTCGCCATCGTCGGGCTGGATGACGTCGTCCCGTGCTGGCAGTCGCGCGATCCGTTCGGGCCCGAGCCGGGGTCGAGACCATGAACCATCTCGGCCCCGGAGGAACCCCCATGACGATCGTCCGACCCCGCTCCCGTCCCGCCCTCGTGCTCGCCCTGGTCAGCGGGGCGCAGTTCATGATCATCCTCGACCTGGCGATCGTGAACGTCGCCCTGTCGGCCATCCAGACCGACTTCGCGGTCAGCCAGTCCGACCTGCAATGGGTCGTGATCGGCTACGGCCTCGCGCTGGGCGGGTTCCTGCTGCTCGGAGGTCGCCTGGCCGATGTGCTCGGCCGCCGTCGGGTGCTGCTCACCGGGTTGGCGATCTTCGCCGTCGCGTCCCTCGGGGCCGGCCTGGCCGGGTCGCTCGGCCCGCTCGTCGCGTGTCGTGTGGTCCAGGGCCTCGGCGGCGCACTGGTCTCGCCCGCGGCGCTGTCGATCCTCACGACGACGTTCGCCGAGGGACCGCCGCGCAACCGGGCCCTCGGCGTCTTCGGCGCCGTCAGCGGCACGGCCGCCACCGTCGGGCTGATCGCCGGCGGTGCGCTCACGACCGGGCCAGGGTGGCAGTGGGTCTTCCTCATCAACGTCCCGATCGGTGCCGCCCTCGTCGTGGGCTTCCTGGCGATCGTGCCCGGCGGTCGGACATCGGCCCGCTCGTCGTTCGACGTCGCCGGCGCGGCGACCGTGACGGCCGGCCTGGTGCTCGTCGTGTACGCCGTCAACCGCAGCGTCGAGCACGGCTGGCTCGCCCCCTCGACGCTCGGCCTGCTCGCCGGCGGGGTGCTCCTGCTCGGCCTGTTCGTCGCTGTCGAGCATCGCGCCGCGGCGCCGCTCGTCCCGTTGGCGACGTTCCGCAACCGGGCGCTGACCTCGGCCACGCTCGTGGCCGCCCTCGTGTTCGGATCGTTCCTCGCCACCATCTACCAGGGCACCCTCTTCCTGCAGCAGGTGCTCGGCTACTCGGCGCTCGCCACCGGCACGGCGTGGCTGGCGACGTCGCTGAGCTCCCTCGTCGTCGCCGGTGCGCTCGCCGCCCGCCTGGTCGGTCGCTTCGGCGCCCGGACCGTGCTCGTCGTCGGCCAGCTGGCGATGGCCGGCGGACTGCTGCACCTCTCGCCGCGCGCCGGTCGACGCGTCGTACTGGACCGCCGTGCTGCCGGGCTTCCTGGCGATCGGCGTGGGCATCGGGATGTCCAGCGTCGGCGTCCAGGTCGCCGCCTTCACCGGCGTCGACGCTGCGGTGAGCGGCCTCGCCAGCGGGATGCTCGAGACGGCCCGCGAGGTGGGCGGGGCGCTCGGCGTGGCGGCCGTGTCGACGGTCGCCATCGCCCGCACCGAGCACGTCCTCGCCATCGGCCGGCGCGACGTCGCGCTGACCGCCGGGTTCGAGCGAGCGACGCTCGTGGCGGCCGGGATCAGTGCGGTCGGCGCCCTCGTCGCCGGCGTCGTCCTGCGTCGGCCGGCGACGCCGATCGACATCACCGCAGCGACCATCCAGGAACACGCGGCCTGAGGAGATCACGGATGTCCGAGACGACGACCACCCCGACACCGCTCGACCGCCTGGAACCGCATCGTCGCGGCCTGATGGCCCATTGCTACCGCATGCTCGGGTCGGCGTTCGACGCCGATGACGCGGTGCAGGAGACGATGGTGCGGGCCTGGCGCGGCCTCGACCGCTACGAGGGCCGCGGGCCGTTCGAGGCGTGGCTCTACCGCATCGCCACCAACGTGTGCCTCAACATGCTGCGCGGCAGGAGCCGCCGGGCCCTGCCGATGGACCTCGGTCCGGCGGCGTCGCCGGAGGCCGGCGTGGGGTTGGCCCGCCCCGGCGCGACGTGGGTCGGGCCGGTCCCCGACGCCCTCGTCCGCGCCCCGGCGGGCCAGCTCGACCCGGCCGAGGCGGCCATCGAGCACGAGAGCCTCCGCCTCGCCTTCGTGACCGCGCTGCAACGGTTGCCACCCCGGCAACGGGCGGCGCTGATCCTGCACGACGTGCTGCGGTGGAGCAACCAGGAGATCGCGGCGCTCTTCGAGACCACCGACACCGCCATCAAGAGCTCGCTGCAGCGGGCTCGCGCCACGATGGGGGCGGCCGGCACGGGCGTGGTGCTCGACCCGACCGCCGGCGAGCTGCTCGAGCGCTACATCGACGCGTTCCAGCGCTACGACGTCGAGGCGCTCGTCGACCTGCTCCACGAGGACGCCACGCTGTCCATGCCACCGCACGACCTCTGGCTGCAGGGTGCCGCCGACATCGCTGCGTGGTGGCGTCGCGAGAGCAGCGCCTGTCGGGGCGCCCGGTTCGTGCCGGTCCGCGCCAATGGGTCGCCGGCCATCGCCCAACACCGTCGGGCACCCGATGGGTCGTTCCAGCCGTTCGGCGTCGTGGTCCTCGAGGTCGCGGGCGGCCGGATCGCGTCGATCCACGCCTTCCTCGACCCGGCGCTCGTCGACCTCTTCGACCCGCCGGGTCTCGCGTGACGCATCGCGTCCCGGTCAGGAGCCGATGATCAACCCGATCGTCGCCAGTGCGCCGACGGCGAGCTGCACGCGGCCGGTGCCCCCGAGCACCGGGATCAGCGCCGGGCCGCGAGCACCGCCGAGCACGATGCGCGCCGGCACGATCGCCAGCGGCACGGCGAGCAGGGCGAGCAGGACCCAGGGTCGCCACGCCACAGCAGCGACGGCGACGAGCACGAAGGCGGCACCGAGGAGCACGACGTACAGCGCTCGAGTGCGGGCGTCGCCGAGGCGCACGGCGAGCGTCCGCTTCCCGGCAACCGTGTCGGACGGGATGTCGCGCAGGTTGTTGACCACGAGCAGGGCGCACGACAGGCACCCGGCGGCGCAGCCCATGACGATGCTGAGCCCGGTGATCCGCTCGACGGCGACGTACGTCGTGCCGAGCGTGGCCACCAGCCCGAAGAACACGAACACGAACAGCTCGCCGAGGCCGGCGTAGCCGTAGGGCCGGGGACCTCCCGTGTAGAACCACGCCGCAGCGATCGCCGCCGCCCCGACGAGCAGGAGCCACCACGATGTCGTCGCCGCCAGCGCCAGCCCGGCCACGGCGGCCACGCCGAAGGCCATGAACGCGGCTCGCTTGACGGCCGCCGCCGGCTTGACGCCCGAGGCCACCAGGCGCAGCGGCCCGACCCGGGCGTCGTCGGTGCCACGGACGCCGTCGCTGTAGTCGTTGGCGTAGTTGACACCGACCTGCAGGGCGAGGCTGACGACGGCGGCGACGGCGACGCGCCACCAGGTGACCGATCCCGAACCCGACGGCGCAGCCGGCGCCGATGGCCACCGGCACGATCGAGGCGGGCAGGGTTCGGGGCCGCGCGCCGAGGTACCAGGGGTGAGCCGGCGCCGGCGGCCCGGCGCGGTCTGGCGGTGCGGCCCGATCCATCGGTCGGCCATCATGGAGGCGATGGTGGTGCTGGGGCAACAACCGACGGCGCGACGCCGCGGTGAGCGGGCATCTGGTCGCCATCGACCTGCCCGGCGGCCCGCCGTTCGTCGACGTGCTGCGCGACGTCTGGGACGCCGGCGATGCCGCCTTCCCGGTCGACCAGCGCCTCCCCCACGGGGCCAAGGCGGCCCTGCTGGCCTCGATGGCGGCCGGCGTCGTCGTCGACCACCACGGCACGACGCGCCTCGACAACGGCGCGCCCGTCGAGCCCGGCGACGCACTGGTCGTCGCGACCAGCGGCTCGACCGGCGTCCCGAAGGGCGTCGTGCTGACCCACGACGCGGTGCGGGCGTCTGCCATGGCCACGTGCGCCCGCCTCGGCGTCACCCAGGACGACCACTGGCTGGCGTGCCTGCCGCTGTCCCACGTCGGCGGGCTCAGCGTCGTCACGCGAGCGATGGTGATGGGCACGTCCCTGAGCGTGCTGCCGTCGTTCGAGCCGGTGCTCGTCGAGGGCGTCGGGGCCACGCACGTGTCGCTGGTGCCGACGGCGCTGCGGCGCATCGACCCGGCGGTGTTCCGCACGATCGTCCTCGGCGGGGCCGCCCCGCCCGCCGTGCTGCCCGCCAACGTCGTCACGACGTACGGCATGACCGAGACCGGCAGCGGTGTCGTCTACGACGGCCGGCCGCTCGACGGCGTCGAGATCGACGTCGGCGCCGACGCGATGATCCGACCTCCGCGGTCCGATGCTGCTGCGGGCGTACCGGGACGGCAGCAACCCGCTCGACGACGACGGGTGGCTGACGACCGGCGACATCGGGCGCTTCCTCGACGACGGGCGGCTGCACGTCGCCGGCCGCGCCGGCGATCTCATCATCACCGGGGGGGAGAACGTCTGGCCGGAACCGGTCGAGGCGGTGCTGCGCGACCGTCCCGGTGTGGTCGACGTCGGTGTCTGCGGCACGCCCGACGACGAGTGGGGCCAGCTCGTCACGGCGGTGGTCGTCCCGTCGTCCGGCGGTCCACCGACCCTGGACGCCCTGCGTGACGCGGTCAGGGCCGAGCTGCCGCCGTTCTGCGCCCCGCGACGCCTGGTGCTCGCCGAGTCGATCCCGCGCACCGCCCTCGGCAAGATCCGCCGCCCCGAGCTGCGCCGCCTCGCCGGCGGGTAGCGGCGGGCGGATCCGCGAACTTTCCGCGCTCGCGCCCGCATGTGGGCGCGTAGCGCGGAAAGTTCGCGGATCTGCCCCTCAGGAGAGGCGTTGGCCGATGATGACGCGGTTGCCGTCGGGGTCGGTGACGTGGGCGACGCGCTCGCCCCACGGCTCGTCGGTGGGCTCCTCGATCACCGTGCCACCGGCGGCGCGCACGGCGGCGACGAGGGCATCGCAGTCGTCGGTGTAGATCCACAGGGCGATGCGCTGCGCCGCCGCCAGATCCACCGCCGGATCGTGGCCGAGCCCGAGGTGCGACGTCCCGAGGTCCAGCGACACGAACGCCGGCGGGCCTTCGGGCGGGAAGGCGTAGACGACGTGCCCGCCGAGCAGGTCCCGGTAGAAGCCGAGCGCCCGCTCCAGGTCCGGCGTCGTGACGATCGGGAACGACGACTCGACGGTCATGCCGCGGTTCTGGGCCACCCCGGCGCCGCCGTCGATGACGTAGGTGTCGCCGGTGATCCAGCTGGCCCGGTCGCTGGCCAGGAACGTCGCCAGGCCGGCGATGTCCTCGGGGTCGCCGAGGCGCTTCGTCGGCACGCGCGCCGCCAGGTCGTCGCCGAAGTTCTCGACGAGGAACCCGGCGAAGTCGGTCTTCACCAAGCCGGGGGCGATGCCGACGACGCGCGTCGGGCCGAGCTCGCCGGCCAGCTGGCGGGTCATGTGGATCATCGCCGCCTTGGTGATGTTGTAGATGCCGAGCCCGAACTCCGAGCGCAGGCCGCCCACCGAGGCGATGTTCATGATCACGCCCGGCTTGTCCTTGAACGCCTTGTTCCACGCCACCTGCGACCAGAAGAACGGGCCCCGCAGGTTGACCTCGAACGTCTTGTCGTAGCGGGCCTCGTCGGCGCCGAGCGAGAAGCCGTAGTACGGGTTGGCCCCGGCGTTGTTGACGAGGATGTCGAGGCCGCCGAAGCGCTCGATCGTGGCGTCGATGCACGCCACCGCGTCCTCCGGCTTGCCGGCGTGGGCCGCGAACACCTCGACGTCGCCGCCGATCTCGGCCGCCGCCGCCTCGAGCCCTTCGATCTTGCGGCTGCTGAGCATCACCTTGGCCCCGGAGTCGGCGAACTCCTTGGCGATCGCCTTGCCAATGCCCTTCGACGCGCCGGTGACCAGCGCGACCTTGCCCTGCAGTGAGATCTCCATGGCCGGCGAACGTAGTTCGCAGCTCGGGCGGCAGGGTCAGCGACGGACGTCGTCGGTGGCCGGCTCGGCCACCGACTCCGCGTCTGCAGACGCCACGTGCGACACGCGCACCCGCTTGATGCGCCGTCCGTCGAGCTCCTCGGCGATGAACCGCCACCCCCCGAGCTCGACCGATTCGCCGACCTCCGGCACGTGCTCGAGCGTGCCGAACAGCAGCCCGCCCACGGTGTCCCACTCCTCGTCGGGCAGCCGCGACTCGAGCACGTCGTTGAGGTCCTCGACCTGCACGCCACCCTCGACGAGGTAGTCGCCGTCAGGCAGCGCCTTGATGGCGACGTCCTCGATGTCGTACTCGTCGACGATCTCGCCGACCAGCTCCTCGAGGCAGTCCTCGAGCGTGATCAGCCCGACGACCTCGCCGTACTCGTCGGCCACGATCGCCAGGTGGAACTTCTCGGCCTGCATCTCGCGCATCAGGCGGGCCACCGGCTTGTTCTCCGGGATGAAGCGCACCGGGCGGGCGAGGTCCGTCGCCGAGGTGTCGCCGCGCCCCTCGCGCTCGGCCCGCATGAGGTCCTTGGCGAACACGAGCCCGACGATGTCGTCGCCGTCCTCGCCGCCCTGCAGTGGGAGCCGGCTGTTGCCGTGGGCGATGGCGACGTCGAGGGCCGCGGTGATCGTGGCGTCCTCCGGGACGGTGATCATGTCCGGCCGCGGCACCATCACCTCGCGCGCGACGGTGTCGCCGAACTCGATGATGCTCTCGATGAGCTCGCGCTCCTCGTGCTCGATGACGTCGTCCTCGGCGGCCGCCTCGACGATGCCGAGCAGCTCCTGCTCGCTGACGAACGGGCCCTCCTTGAGGCCCTTGCCCGGCAGCAGCACGTTGGTGAGCCCGATCAGGCCGCGGCTGATGATGCGCAGCGGCCAGAACCGGATCAGCACCTCGGTGAAGCGCGACGTCGCCAGCCCGGCCCGCTCGGCGTGCAGGATCGCCCACGTCTTGGGCATCGACTCGGCGAACACGAAGATCACGACGGTGTTGACGACCGCACCGATCGCCGCACCCCAGGCGCCGCCGAGCAGCTCGACGAACAGCACGGTGGTCAGCGTCACCTGCACCGTCTGCAGCGCGGTGACGGTGACGAGCAGCGGGTTGATGAACCGCTCCGGGTGCTCGACGAGCCGCAACAACGCCCGGCTCGACTTCGACTCCTGGGTCTCGTCGATGGCGTGGGCCTTGACGCGTGAGATGCGGTTGAGCCCGGTCTCGGCGACGGCGAGCACGATCAACAGCAGGACGAGGATGACGATGGCGATGAGGATGAGGACGTTCTTGCCGGTCACGCGAGGTGCTCCTGACGGAACCCGACCGGTGCGTCCCCGTGCCAATGGTGCAGCTGCAACAACGTGAGCTCGCGCTCGCGCATCGCCGCCGTCTCGGTCGCCTCGGCGTGGTCGTGACCGAGGACGTGGAGCACGCCGTGCACGACGAGCAGCGCCAGCTCGTCGTCGACGGTCCCGGCGTGCGCCGCCGCTTGGTCGACGGCGACCGCCGGGCACACCACGACATCGCCGAGCAGCACCGGCACGCCAGGTTGCGCGACCTCCTCGTCGGTGTCGAGCGGGAACGACAGCACGTCCGTGGGACCGTCCTGGCCGAGGTGCTCGGCGTTGAGGGCCGCGATCTCGGCCCGGTCGACGAACGTCAGCGTCAGCTCGCCCTCGACACCAGACGCTTCGAGCGCGGCGCGAGCGAGGTCAGCCCAGCGGTCGAGGTCGACGGCGATGCCGTCGGTCGCGGCCTGCTCGTCGGCGGCGACCACCGTGACGAGCGCGGCGGTGGGACTCGGAGGCTCGCCCATCTCGAGCGCGCTTCGCCGTTGCGTTCGTACGCCGCAACGATGTCGGCGACGATGCGATGGCGCACGACGTCGGACGCGCCGAGCTTGACGAACGCCAGTCCGTCGATGCCCGTCAGCACGCGCTCCAGACCGAGCAGGCCGCTCTTGCCGTTCGGCACGTCGACCTGCGTGACGTCGCCGGTGACCACGACGCGCGAGCCGAACCCGATGCGCGTCAGGAACATCTTCATCTGCTCGGGCGTCGTGTTCTGCGCCTCGTCGAGGATGATGAAGCTGCCGTTGAGCGTGCGGCCGCGCATGAACGCCAGCGGGGCCACCTCGACCGTCTGGCGCTCCAGCAGCCGCTGCGCGCCCTCCGGCTCGACCATGTCGTAGAGGGCGTCGTACAGCGGGCGCAGGTACGGGTCGATCTTGGCCATCAGGTCGCCGGGCAGGAAGCCCAGCCGCTCCCCCGCCTCCACGGCCGGGCGGGTGAGGATGATCCGCTGGACCTCCTTGGCCTGCAACGCCCGGACGGCCATCGCCACGGCCAGCCACGACTTGCCGGTGCCGGCCGGGCCGATGCCGAACGTGATGACGTTGTTGGCGATGGCGTCGATGTAGCGCTTCTGGCCGGCCGACTTGGGCCGGATCTGGCGACCCTTGGCGCCGCGCAGGATGTCCTGGGTGAGGATCTCGCTCGGCCGCTCGTACTGCGAGACCATCCCGATGACGCGCGACAGGCTCGGCTCGTCGAGCTCGTGGCCTCGCTCCAGGAGACCGACCAGCTCCTCGAACAGGCGACCGACCTGCTCGGCCTGCGCACCCTTGGCGTTGACCTCGTTGCCGCGGACGTTGATCTCGGTCTCCGGGAAGGCGCGCTCGATCTGCATCAGGTGCTGATCTCGAGGCCCGACGAGCGCCTGCATGAGGTGCGTACCCGGAACGACGACGGTGGTCGTGGTCTCGGTCGCTGTCATGAAGTGGGTGAGCTGTCGGCGCTCATCATGATGATGGTAGCGGCTTCGAGGTGCGGCTCGGGGCTGGCTTCACCCGGTGCCGATGAAGCGCTGCAGGTCGCCGGTGGTGACCATGTTCCAGCGCTCGACGACGTGGTCCTCACGCTCGTGCCCGAGGATCGACACGCTGGCCGGGTCGAGGGCGAACGCGCTGCCCAGCCCGGCGTCCAGGCCGCACCAGCGGGCGGTCAGGATGCGCAGGATGTGGGCGTGGGCGAAGAGGACCACCAGGCGGTCCTCGATGCCGACCCGGGCCAGCACCCGGTCGGCGCGACGGCCGACGTCCTCGAGCGACTCGCCGCCGACGATCGGGTGGGTCCACACCGACCAGCCGGGGATCTGCTGGCGCATCTCCTCGGTGCGCTTGCCCTCGGCCTCGCCGTAGTCCCACTCCACGAGGTCCGGGTCGACAAGGGCCCGGTCACCGAGACCGGCCCGCGCGCAGGTCTCGCGAGCCCGCTCCAGGGGGCTCGTGAGCACCAGGGCGTCGTCCATGCCCGTGATCCCGGCCAACACCGGACGCAGCGTCTCGGCGAGGCGAGCGCCCTCGGCGTTGAGCGGGATGTCGGTGCGCCCGGTGTGCCGACGGGCGCTCGACCACTCCGTCTCGCCGTGTCGGACGAGCACCACGCGGTCGGCCATCGGCGTGTGACGCTAGGCCCACGGACCGGGTCTGATGCGGCATGGAGGGGTCCCAGGTGGTTCGCTATGGGGCAACGACCCCGGATGTAGAGGTGACCTGAATGAGTGAGCGCGAGGCCTGGATCATCGACGGCGTGCGCACCCCGCGCGGCAAGGGCAAGCAGAACGGTGCCCTGCACCACATCCACCCGCAGGAACTGCTCGCGCAGTGCCTGAACGCGGTGGTGCAGCGGACCGGCGTGCCGACGACCGAGATCGAGGACGTCATCACCGGCAACGCCAGCGGCATCGGCGACCACGGCGCCGACATCGCCCGCCTCGCCGTGCTGTCGGCCGGGTGGCCGTTCGCCACGCCCGGGCTGACGATCAACCGCTTCTGCGGCTCCGGCCAGCAGGCCGTCGGCATGGCCGCCACCGGCGTGCTGTCGGGCCACCAGGACCTCGTCATCGGCAGCGGCGTCGAGTCGATGAGCCGCCCGTTCCGCCACGGCTACGACGGCGTGCCGGGCACCATGGACGGCGACAACCCGCTGGTGCGCCAGAAGTACCCGCTGATCCCGCAGGGCATCTCGGCCGACCTCATCGCCACCGTCGAGGGCTTCTCGCGCACCGACTGCGACGAGCTCGCCGTCGTCTCCCAGGAGCGGGCGGCCAAGGCGATCGCCGAGGGCCGCTTCGACAAGAGCGTGATCACGGTCGTCAACGACGACGGCTCGGTGGCCCTCGACCACGAGGAGTTCCCCCGCCCCGGCACCACCGTCGACCAGCTCGCCAAGCTGGCGCCGAGCTTCGAGGAGATGGGCGCCACACCGTGGGACAAGTTCGACGGTGAGACGTTCGACGAGATGTGCCTGCGGACGTACCCGGGCATCGACAAGGTCGACCACGTGCACCACGCCGGCAACAGCTCCGGCGTCGTCGACGGCGCGTCGGCGATCCTCGTGGCGTCGTCCGAGTACGCCCGGGCCAACGGCCTCAAGCCGCGGGCCCGCATCCGCATGACGGCGGCCGTCGGCTCGGAGCCCGTGATCATGCTCACCGGCCCGGCGCCGGCCGCCCAGCGCGTCCTGCAGAAGGCCGGGATGTCGGTCGGCGACATCGACATCTGGGAGATCAACGAGGCGTTCGCCGCGGTCGTGCTCAAGGCGATCCGCGAGCTCGGCCTCGACACCGACAAGCTCAACGTCAACGGCGGCGCCATGGCCCTCGGTCACCCGATCGGCGGCACCGGCCCGATGCTCATCCAGACCGCCCTCGACGAGCTCGAGCGCACCGACAAGGAAGTCGCCCTGATCGCCATGTGCACCGGCGGCGGCATGGGCACCGCCACCATCATCGAGCGGATCTAGACCGTTTTGGTCCGGATCCTGGTCGCAGGTGCGACCAGGATCCGGACCAAAACGTCACTTCTCGCGGCGTTCCGAGCCGTTCATGGCGCTGCGGCCGTAGGCCTCGGCGAGGAGCGGCTCGAGGATGCCGGGCACGTCGGCCGGCTCGGCCGGCGGCTTGTCGTTGGACGGGCCACGGCGCCACCCCTCGGCGATCGCGATCACCGAGCCGGTCGACTCGATCACGCGGCCGGTGACGTGCTTCGACTCGGTCGAGGCCAGCCACGTGACGACCGGCGAGATCCAGCGCGGGTCCATCGACTTCTGGGCCTCATCGGGGATCCCGAGGTCCTCGGTCATGCGGGTCAGCGCCCCGGGGGCGATCACGTTGCCGGTGACGCCGTAGCGGCTGAGCTCGTCGGCGGCGATCAGGGTCAGCGCGGCGATGCCGGCCTTGGCGGCGCCGTAGTTCGTCTGGCCCATGTTGCCGTAGAGGCCTGACACCGACGTCGTGGTGATCAGCCGGGCGTCGTTGGTCTCGCCGGCCTTGGCCCGGTCACGCCAGTAGCCGGCGGCGTGGCGGGCGGGAGCGAACGTGCCCTTGAGGTGGACCCGGATCACGGCGTCCCACTCGTCCTCGGTCATCGAGAACAGCATCCGGTCGCGCAGGATGCCGGCGTTGCTGACGACGACGTCGAGCCCGCCGTAGGTGTCGATCGCCTGCTGCACGAGCTGCGCCGGCCGCCGCGAAGTCGGAGATGTCGGCGCTGTTGGCCACGGCCTCGCCGCCGGCCGCCTTGATCTCGTCGACGACCTCGTTGGCCGGCCCCGGATCGCCCCCGGTGCCGTCGCGCGCCCCGCCGAAGTCGTTGACGACGACCTTGGCACCGTGCTCGGCCAGCATCAGCGAGTGCTGCCGGCCGATCCCCCGGGCTCCACCCGTGACGATGCAGACGCGGCCTTCACAGAGACGATTTGCCATGTCCGGAACGTACCGAGCGCCGGCGGCCGGCCTCGACACGGGCCGAGATGTGGCAGCGGCCACACCGACATCTGGTTTCCCCGCCGGTCCGAACGGAGATGGATCAAGCCCCGCCGCCCCTGACGGAAGGCCCGGCCCGTGCGCCACCTCGCTGCCACCCTCACCGCGACCCGCCATCGCCGCCGCCAGGCGCGACGCAACGCCTGGGCCTACTTCGGCTCGTTCGGCGACGACTGCTTCGACGACGACGACCCGGCCGACGAGCCGCGCGCCCGCCGCCACCGACCGGTCCGCCCGACCACGACCACGACCCCGGAGCTCCCCGTCCTGTGCCGCCGCACCCGTCGGCGGTGACCGAGACCGCTACTCGCTCGTCGGGCCGGTGAAGTTGGGCGGCCGCTTCTCCAGGTGGCTCGCCCGGCCCTCCTGGACATCGGGGCCGCCGAAGCCGATCATCTCGTAGGCCAGGCTGGCGTCGAAGATGCCCGACTGGGCGCGGTACCAGTTGTTGAGCGTCTGCTTGGTGTAGCGGATCGCCGCCTGGGCGCCGCCGGCCAGCTGGACCGCCACGTCGAGCGCCCGCTGGTGGACCTGATCGTCGTCGACGCAGATCGACACCAGCCCGATGCGCTCGGCCTCCTCGCCGGACAGCGGATCGCACGTCAGCAGGTAGTACTTCGACTTCGCCATCCCGCACAGCAACGGCCAGCAGATCGCCGCGTGATCGCCGGCGGCGACACCGAGGCGGGTGTGGCCGTCGATGATCTTGGCCGTGCGCGACACGACGGAGATGTCGGCGAGCAGCCCGGCCACGAGACCGGCCCCGACCGCCGCGCCGTGCATCGCCGACACGATCGGCTTCGAGCAGTTGATGACGTTGTAGACGAGGTCGCGGGCCTCGCGCATCACCTCGAGCCGGCGGGCGTAGTCGTTGACGATGCCCTCGATGAGGTCGAAGCTGCCTCCGGCGGAGAACGCCTTGCCGGCCCCCTGCAACAGGGCGACGCGCGCCTCGGGATCGCGGTCGATCGTCAGCCACACGTCGGCGAGCTGGCGGTGCATCGCCGGATGGGTGGCGTTGAGCCCGGGACCGTCGAGCGTGATCCGCAGCACCCCCTCCGACGGTCGATCGAAGTGCAGGTCCGGGAAGGCGGCGTAGCGGTCGTCGTCGGCAGGCATCGTGCTCATCCTGACCGTTCGCCCAGGGGCCGGTGAAACACTCGCTCGAAGCCTCGCTCGGCTCACCCCGACCAGGTCGTTCGCTCGCTCGAAGACTCGCTCGGCTCGCCCCGACCAGGTCGTTCGCTCGCTCGAAGACTCGCTCGGCTCACACTGCTGCCATGCTCGCGGGCGCCCATGGACCCCTCGATCCTCATCCTCTGCACCGGCAACGCGACCCGCTCGGTGATCGCCGGCGCCGTGCTCAAGGCCCACCTGCCCGACGTCGAGATCGCCACGGCCGGCACGATGTCGATCGACGGCCTGCCGATGAGCTGGCGCACCAAGGCCGGCTTCGAGGCGGTCGGCGTCAAGCCGCCGTCGCACCGCAGCCGTCAGGTGCTGCCGCCCGACCTCGACGCGGCGACGCTGATCATCGGACTCGCCCCCGAGCACGTCAACTGGGTGCGCCGGGAACATCCGAGCGCGGCGCCCCGCACCGCGACGTTGAAGCGCCTCGTGCGCGACCTGGCCGACGACGACCGGCCGCTCGCGTCGCGCGTCGCCGAGCTGGCGCTCGCCGACACCGAGCTGCGGCCGTGGGAGGAGGTCGTCGATCCGGGCGGCGGCGAGGTCGAGGCGTTCATCGCCTGCGCCCAGGAGGTGGTGCCCCTGGTCGACGAGCTGGCGGCCCGTTTACGCTTGTGACCGATGTCTGAGACCGAGGCCTGGACCGCCGAGCGAGCCACGAGGTGGATCGCCATGTCCGACGCGATCGAGCGTCAGTTCGGCGTGGTGCTCGACCTGTTGTTGGCGGCCGCCGCCCTGCGGCCCGGCGAGCGGGTGCTCGACGTCGGGTGCGGCACCGGCCCCTCGACCCTCGCCGCTGCCGCGCTCGTCGGCACCCACGGCAGCGTCGTCGCCGCCGACGTGTCGACCGAGATGATCGCCGCCGCGTCGGCCCGGCCCCTGCCGGCGGACGCGGCGCCCGTCGAGTGGGTGGTCGCCGACGCCCAGACCTGGCAGACGGGCGGTGCCCCCTTCGACGTCGTGCTGTCGCGCTTCGGCGTCATGTTCTTCGACGACGCGGCCACGGCGTTCGCCAACCTGCACAGCATGGCCGGGGCCGACGGGCGCCTGTGCGTGTCGGTCTGGGCCCACCGCACCGAGACCGAGATGTTCGAGGTGGTGCTGTCGACGACGCTCGCCAGCCTCGCCGAACAGGGTGTCGAACCAGGCACGGTGCCGGCCGTCGACTGGGGCCCGTTCTCGCTCGGTGACGCCCCGGCCGCCACGGCGATGCTGGAGTCGGTCGGCTGGCACGACGTGGCGTGGACGCCCCATCACATCCGCATCCCGATCGGCGGCGGCATGTCGCCGCAGGAGGCGGCGCCGATCGTGATGCAGCTCGGCCCGACGCGCATGGCCCTGCTCGGCGCCGACCCCGACGTCGTCGCCCGGGTCGAGGGCCGCGTGGTCGAGGCGCTCCGTCAGCACGTCGACGACGCCGGCCACGTCGTCCTCGGCGGGTCGATCGGCATCATCACGGCGCGACGTTGAGCTCGCCGTCACCGGCGAACGGTCGGACGGCGACCCGTCCGCTCGGTGTGCTGCGTCGCCTGCTCGCGGAACGCGTGGACGTGGCGGTGCATCCGCCGGCGGGCCGCGTCCGGGTTGCGGTCGCGGATCGCGGCCACGACGTCGTCGTGAGCGGCCATCGCGGCTCGTCGCACCTGCAACGAGTTGAAGTGCTCGATGTCGGTGCCGTCGTGGATGGCGTCGCCGAGCGCGGACATGATCGCGATCAGCAGTTCGTTGTGGGTCGCATCGACCACCGCGAGGTGCCAGCGGACGTTCTCGCGGAGGAACTCGGGCAGGTCGCGCGCGAGGGCCCGCAGCCGGACACCGTGCTCCTCGAGCGCTGCCAGGTCCTCGTCGGTGCGGTGCTCGGCGGCCAGCGCGGCGCATGACGGCTCGATGGCCTCGCGGCGTCGCCAGCAGGTCGCCGAACCGGATCTGGGTGCCGTGGATGAAGCCCTCGATCGAGCGGGTGACGACGCTGCGGTCCGGGCGCCGCACGGTCCAGCCGCCGTAGCGACCGAGGCGCGGCGTGATCAACGCCTCGACCTCGAGGATCCGCAGGGCATCGCGCACGGTGGTGCGTCCGAGCCCGGTGTCGGCCATCAGCGCCCGCTCCGGCGGCAGCACGTCGCCCTCGGTCAGGTCGCCGGCGAGGACCAGCTGGCGCAGGCGGGCGGCCAGCGCGTCGGCGGATGCCGGGTCCTCGATCACCCCGACGAACTGCCCGTCGGCGGTGCTGAACCGGGCCATCGGGCGAGCGTACCGTTGCCGTCGAGGCCAGCCCGGCCAATGGTCGACCATTACGATCCGTCCGATGGCACCCACGGCACTCGTCGTCGGCGGCACCGGGCCGACCGGGCCGCACGTCGTCGGTGGGCTCCTCGACCGGGGCTTCACCGTCTCGATGCTGCACACCGGCCGGCACGAGCGCGACGAGATCCCCGCGGTCGTCGAGCACATCCACACCGATCCGTTCGACGCCGCCGCGGTCGACGAGGCCCTTGGCACGCGGTCCTTCGACGTGGCCGCCGCTGATGTACGGACGGCTGCGCCAGCTCGCCCCGGTCCTCGCCCGGCGGGCCGGGAAGCTGGTCACCGTCGGCGGCATGCCGGCCGTCCTCGGCTACGGCGACCCCGAGGCGTTGACGCCCGGCCGGGTTGCCCGTGCCCACCCACGAGGCGAGCGCGGTGCTCGCCGGACCCGACGCCCGCAGCGACAAGGTCGGACGCATCGTCGAGTCCGAACAGGCCGTGTTCGCGGCGGCGCCGACGGCGACCCACCTCCGGTACCCGCTGGTGTACGGGCCACATCAGCTCGTCCCGCGCGAGTGGATGATCGTGCGCCGGCTGCTCGACGGTCGCCGCCGCATCATCGTCCCCGACGGCGGCCTGCTGCTGCGCTCGGCGGTGCACGTCGCCAACGCCGCGCACGCCCTCCTGCTCGCCATCGACCAGCCGACGCTGTCCGCCGGACGGACGTACCACGTCAGCGACGAGGAGACGCCCACGATCCGCCAGGTCGTCGAGATCGTCGCCGCCGCGCTGGGCCGGCCGGTGGAGGTCGTGTCGATGCCCGCCGAGCTGGCCACCCCGGCCCGCCCGATGATGATGATCACGGGCAGCTTCCACCGCTACACGCCGAGCGATGCGCTGGTCGACGAGCTCGGCTACCACGATGTCGTGGCGCCCGCCGAGGGGATCGCCGACACGGCCCGGTGGCTGGCCGCCAACCCGCCCTCGCCGGGCGGCGCCACCGAGCGGCGCCTGATGGACCCGTTCGACTACGCCGCCGAGGACGCACTGCTCGCGGCGTGGGATCGCGCCGTCGCCGCCCTGGCACCGTTCGCGGCGGCCGCCGACCCGCTCATCACCGACCGCTACTCACCGGACTACGAGGCGATGCGGGCGGCGCGACAGGCCCGCCGTCAGTCGAGCGCGCCGACGGCGTAGAGCGCGCCGACCCGCTCGTCGTCGTAGCCGAGCAACGACGCCAGCACCTCGGCGTTGTCGAGGCCGAGGATCGGCGCGCCGCGCTGCAGACGGCTCGGCGTCGCGTCGAGGTCGACGCGCGAGCCCTCGACCGTGACCGTGCCGTGGTGCGGGTGCTCGACGGGACGAGGTGGCCGAGGTGGCGCAGCTGCGGATCGGCGGCGCACTCCGGCGAGTGCTGGACGCCGTGGGCCGGGATGCCCCGGCCGATGAGGACGGCCTCGGCCGCAGCCGGCGTGCTGCGCCGCGGTCCACGCGCCGACGACGCTCGTCGAGCTCGCGCCGACGAGCTCGGCGGGCGGCGCCGTCGAGGTCGGCGAGGTCCGGTCGAGCCGAGCACGTCGGCGAGCGCCCGCCAGTCGGCGTCGTCGCGGCAGGCGACGGCGACCCAGCGGTCGTCGCCGGCGCACGGGTAGATGCCGTGTGGCGCCATCACCGCGTCGTCGTTGCCGTGACGCTGCGCCGTCGCGTCCGTTGACCGTGGCGTCGAGCAGGGCCGGCGTGAGGAAGTGGATCGCCGCCTCGGCCTGGGCGAAGTCGAGGTACTGCCCGCGCCCGTGCTCGCGCCGCTCCTCCAGCGCGCCGCAGCACGGCAGCGATCGAGAACCGCGGCGACACGTAGTCGGTGTAGGCGCTGAACGGCCCGGCGGGCGCCCGATCGGGCCAGCCGGTGAGCTCGTAGAAGCCGGTGAGCGCGGCCGCCATGTTGCCGAACCCGGCGTACGCCGCCAGCGGGCCGTCCTGGCCGAACAGGCAGCTCGACAGCATGACCAAGCCGGGGTTGATCGCCGCCAGCCGGTCGTAGTCGAGGCCGAGCGCGCGGCGGCCCGCGCGGTGAGAACGACTCGATCAGCACGTCGGTCCACGCCACGAGGTCGTCGAGCACGGCGCGGCCCTCGGGGCAGCCGAGGTTGAGCGACAGGCTCAGCTTGCCGACGTTCATGTTGTGGTACACCGCGGCGTTCTCGCCGCCGGAGTCGTCGCGCAGGTACGGCTGGACGGTGCGCGCCGAGTCGATGCGGTGCGACGACTCGATGTGCACGACGGTGGCCCCGAAGTCGCCGAACCAGCGGGCGGTCGCCGGGCCCGACAGCGCCCACGTGAGGTCGACCACCCTGAGGCCGTCGAGCGCCGGCCGCCGGTCGTCCCCCACCGGCGACCGACGCTCGCGGGCCGGCCAGGCGCCGGCGATCGTGGACGCGTGCTCGTCGAGCCGTGGCGCTCGCGACGTGTCGGGCCCGATGCCCGGCCAGGCGCACGAAGCGGCCCGGGGTGCGGACCGGCACCGGCGCCAGCTCGGGGTCGTCGACCTCGTCCCAGGCGCCGCGCGCGGCGAGCTGCGGGCTCGCCGCCAGCTCCGTCGTCGTCACGATCGGCGCGACGAGGAGCCGGCGCTCGAGGGCGGCCTCCAGCAGCTGCTGCTTGGTGGCGGTCGCGCACAGCGCGCCGACCGCCCGCTTGAGGTCGTCGTACTGCTCGACCGGCACCTGGCGGCCGAACAGCCGGCCGCCGTAGGAGATCCAGTCGTCGGCGGCGACGTCGGCGCTGACGTGGCCCTCGTCGTGCAGCCACTCGACGAGCCGCGCCGTGTACGGCCCGAACGACGGGCCGAACAGCATCATCACGACGGCGTGGCCGTCCTTGCACGGCCAGACGCAGCTGCACGTCGATGCCGGCGATCGAGTGGCCGCCGCTCATGCGGTGGAACAGCGGCGCCTCGTACGGCGCGGCGAGGACGTGGCTCTGGGTGGCCATCAGCACCGAGCGCTGGGCCGACACGTCGACGTGCTGACCGCGCCCGCTGCGCTCCCGCTCGGCGAGGGCGACGAGCGCCCCGCACGCCGCGTCGCCGGCGGCGTGGAGGAACGCCTGCGGCTCGGACGTCCGCACGGGCGGCCGATCGGCGTCGCCGGTGAGCACGAGCTGCCCGCCGGCGGCCAGCACCGTGAGGTCGGTGGCCGGCCAGCCGGCCTTCGGTCCGGTCGAGCCGAAGGCGCTGATCGAGACCGTGACCAGCGCAGGGTTGGCGGCGCGCAGCGCGGCCAGGTCGACCGGGACGGCGCCCGACTCGAGCACCACGTCGGCGGTCGGCGGCGAGCTCGTCGCAGGCGGGCCTGGCCGTCGGCGGTGGCGAGGTCGGCCACGACGCTGCGCTTGCCGCGGTTCCAGCCCCAGAACGCCAGCGAGCGCTCGGGACCCGGCACGTCGCCGGCGAACGGCACCCGCGTGCGCACCGGGCTGCCGCCCGGCGGCTCGACCAGCACCACGTCGGCGCCGAGCATGGCCAGCATCCGCCCGGCGAGCTGCCCGCGGCCGTCCGTGAGATCGATCACCCGGTGCTGCACTGCCATGGGGCCCCCGTCCCTGCGTCCGGCTCTCCCGGACGGTGTGCGGCCGACTGTAATGGTCGACCATTGCACGGGCAGCAGGGACCGCCCATCCGAGGGTTTCGTTGCATCCGAGGGTTTCGTGAGGGGCCCACCCGCACGAAACCCTCCGATGCAGGCAAACCCTCGGATGGAGGACTCAGCCTGACACCCCCCGCGTAGGTTGGCGGGCGTGCCGGTTCCTGGTCCTGCGTCGCTCGGTCGGGGGGTCGTGGTGTCGGCGGGGGCCGTGCCGCCGGCGCCGTGGCGGGACGCGCCGGTCGTCACCATCGACGACGCCGTGCTCGCCGATCCAGGGCCCACGGTGCGCCGGCTGCACGAGGCGTGGGCGCGTCGCGAGCCGGTGGTGATCGCCCTCGGGATCGACCCGGCCGCGTTCCGCGAGCCGCAGGCGTTCCCGGTCGAGCCGTGGCGGGTGGCCCCCGAAGCCGAGCCGTGGTTCGACCGCCTCCACTTCCTGACCTGGGCCAACACGTACGACGCCCGGGCCGGCGAGGCCACATGGTGGTGGGGCGTCAAGGCGGCCCGGCTCGACGACGGCGCCACGGCGACGCCGGACGGCGCGGCCGACATCACCCTGGCCGACGGCTCGCCGGCCTGGATCGACGGCGGCCCCCGCATGCCGGCGCCCCCCGGCATGACCCTCGTCCACAGCGACTCGGTCGACCTCGGCGCCCTCACGGTCGTCCCCCACGAGATCGCTCCGCAGGCCGACCTGGCGCCCGATCAGCTGGCCGCCGTCGCCCACACCGGCGGCCCGGCCCGGGTCATCGCCCCGGCCGGGTCGGGCAAGACGCGGGTCCTCACCGAGCGCCTCCGCCACCTCCACCTCGACCGCGGCCTACGAACCGGCGGGCGTCCTCGCCGTCGCCTACAACAAGCAGGCCCAGCTGGAGATGGAGGCCCGCACCACCGACTTCCGGCCCCGGGTCCGCACGCTCAACTCGCTCGGCCTGTGGATGCTGGCCGAGCACCGTGGCGGGTCACCCCCGGTGGTCGACGAGCCCGAGGTGCGGCGGCTGATCGACTCGCTGCTCCCCGGCACGCCGCCAGCGCCGCGCCAACACCGACCCGATCGGTCCGTACGTCGAGGGGCTGACGTCGATCCGCCTCGGGCTCACCGACCCGGACGCTGTCGAGGCGTCACGCGACGACGTCCCGGGCCTCGGGCGAGCTGTTCCCGGCCTTCCGCCAGCAGCTGACCCGCCGCGGCGCGGTCGACTTCGACGAGCAGATCTACGGCGCCGTCGAGGTGCTGCTGGCCGACGGGCCGTTCCGCCGCTCGATCCAGCGCTCGTGCCGCCACCTGCTCGTCGACGAGTTCCAGGACCTCACGCCGGCCCACGTGCTGCTGGTGCGCCTCCTGTCGCTGCCGGCCCTCGACGTGTTCGGCGTCGGCGACGACGACCAGTGCATCTACGGCCACGCCGGCGCCGACCCGGCGTTCCTCATCGACTACGAGCGCCTGTTCCCCGGCGCCGTCCCCCACCCGCTGACCGTGAACTACCGCTGCCCGATCGAGGTCGTCGACGGCGCCCGCACGCTGCTCGGCTACAACCACCGGCGGGTCCCCAAGCAGATCGATCCCGGCCCGCACAGCGACGCGACGGCGGGCACGCTGCGGATCGTCGAGCACGGGCGCGACGACGGCGCCACCGCGCTCGTCTCGGTGGTCGCAGGGATGGCTGGCCGAGCCGGGCGTCGCGCCGTCGTCCGTCGCCGTGCTGGCCCGCGTCAACTCGCTCCTGCTGGCGCCCCACGTCGCCCTCCACGTGGCCGACGTCCCGGTGTCGTCGGTGCTGCGGCCCGATGTGCTCGAGCGCACCGGCATGCGGGCCGCCCTCGCCTACCTGCGCATCGCCGCCGCCGGCGACGCGATGGGCCCCGACGACATCGTCGAGATCCTGCGCCGCCCGACCCGCGGCCTGCCGCAGTGGTTCCCAGACCGCCTGCAGCGCCGGGCCCGATGGTCGCTGGTCCAGCTCGTCGGGCTGGCCGACCAGGTGCCGGACAAGGACGCCCCGAAGGTGCTGCGCCTGGTCGACGACCTGCAGCGTCGTTGTCGACGCCGGCCGATCGGGAACGACTCGGCACGTCCTGGAAGCGGTCCGCGACGACGTCGGCCTCGGCGCCGCGATGGGCCTCCTCGATCGCACGGGTGGCGGGCAGGGCTCCAGCCACCTCGACGACATCGACGGCCTGCTCGGCGTCGCCGACCTGCACCCCGACCCCGGCGGCGTTCGAGCCCTGGCTGCGCGCCGTGTTCAAGCGGGAGACGGCGCCGGACGGCGTCACGCTGTCGACGGTCCACCGGGTGAAGGGCCGGGAGTGGGACCGCGTCGCCGTGTTCGGCGTCACCGACGGCATCGTGCCCCACCGCCTCGCCGAGGACATCGAGGAGGAGCGCCGTGTGCTCCACGTCGCCATCACGCGCGGCCGCCATCGCGGTCGCCGTGCTCGCCGACCGCACCCGCCGCAGCCCGTTCCTCGACGAGCTCATCGGCACCGCCCCGAAGACGGCGCCCACGCCGCTCCGCGAGGTGACGCCGGAGCGGACCGCGCCGGTCAAGGCCGCCGCCAACGGCATCGAGGCTGCCGAGGGCCTCGTCGTCAGGGTTCCCGGCGGCTATGACGGCACCATCGAGGACGCCGACGGCCGCGGCGCCACCGTGCGCCTCGGCACCGGGGCGACGATGCGCGTGCGCTTCGGCGAGCGGGTCGAGCTCGACGGCCGCAAGGCGCCGCTCGCCGCGCCGAGCGAGCTGTGGGGTGCGGCGGCCGGTGCAGAGGCGCAGCTGCGGGCGTGGCGCACCAAGCGCTCGCAGGCCGACGGCGTCCCTGCGTACATCGTTGTGAACGACAAACACCTGCGCGGCATCGCCCTGGCCCGCCCGACCAGCCCTGCCGAACTGGTCGCCTGCGACGGCATCGGACCGGCCAAGCTCGAGCGCTACGGCGACGAGATCCTGGAGCTGCTCGCCGATCTGTGACGCCCAGAGCGGCCAGGACTCAGTGCCGACGAGGGCGCAGCGCGTCGATCACGACACCCAGAGCGGCCTCCCCCGACCGAATGGGTCCGGCGGAGGAGGTCTACTGTCGACACAGGCCGTCCCGGGGGGTTTCGGCTTGGTAGCTCATGCGATCGGTGAGGGCGGTGGCGCAGTCCGCTGATGGCCCGCGCCTGCGGGCCCGCGATCGCTTCCTCGGCGGCGCCGGGCTCGATCCGTCGGTGCGCCCCGAGATCGGCGCGTCGTGGCGGCGGTCGATGCTCAACGGGGTCCCAGCCGATCACCTGCCCGATCTCCCCGTCGACGAGCTGGACGACGAGCATCGCCTCCTGCGGGCCGCCGCCCCGGTGCTCGACCGCATGGCCGACGACATCGCCGACGTCTCGATGAGCCTCGTGCTCACGGACGGTGAAGCCCGCATCCTCGATCGCCGCGTCGGCGTACGTCGACTGCGCGCCGCCCTCGACCGCGTCAGCGCGGTTCCCGGCGCCGCCTACTCCGAGGAGGTCGTCGGCACGAACGGCATCGGTACCTGCATCGAGACGCGGCGACCGGTGCTGATCACCGGCGCCGAGCACTTCGCCGAGCCGCTGTGCCGGCTGACCTGCGCCGGCGCGCCGATCGTGCACCCCTTCACGGGACGTCTCGAGGGGGTCCTCGACGTGACGGCCGCCGCCGACGACACCACGGGACTGATGCTGGCGTTCGTGCGCGAGGCCGCGGCCCAGATCCGCGCCGGGTTGGAAGAGCTGGCGTCGACGACGGAGCGGGCGCTGTTCGACGCCTTCGTCGCCGCCTCTCGGCGCACCCACCGTGCGCTGCTGTCCGTGAACGGCGAGCTGGTGATCGCCAACGCCGCAGCCGCCCGACTGCTCGAGCCGGAGGACCACGCCGGCGTCTGGGGGCAGGTCGGCGACGTCCTCGGCGTCGACGGTGCGAGCGAGGACGTCGCCCTCGCCAGCGGTGCCACGCTGCACGCCGACATCGTCCCGATCAGCGTCGGCGGCCGGGCGGTGGGGGCGCTGGTCCGCCTCGACGACGGGCCGCGACGCCGGCGCCGACGGACCGCCGCCGTGCTGCCGGGGCTCGTGGGCACGTCAGCGGCCTGGCGGACGCTCGTCGACGAGGCCGTCGCGATCGCTCGCTCGCGCCTCGACGTCGTCGTCGCCGGAGAGGACGGCGCCGGCAAGCTCGCCGTGGCCCGAGCGATCCACGCTGTCGGCGAGCGCGCCGCTGCGCGCTGCGAGGTGATCGACATGGCCGGCGTGGCGGGGACCGGGTGGCTGGACGGGCTCCGCGCCGCGGTCGCTCGGCCGGGCACCGTCGTGCTGCGCCACATCGACCAACTGCCGGCGACGCAGACGTCAGCCGTCGTCGCTACGTGCGAGACGGCGCAGGCCCACCTCGTCGCCACCGCCGACGTCTCCTGGTTGGCGACGTCGTCGCGCCGTCTGGTCGATCGCTTCCCCGCTCACCTGGTCGTACCGGCGCTGCGCGAGCGGATCGACGACGTCCCGGCCGTCGCCCGCGAGCTGGTCCGTCGTCACGGCGACGGCGTGGTCGGGGTGCGGCGCGACGTCGTGGCCGTCCTGTCCCAGCGACCGTGGCCGGGCAACGTCCGCGAGCTCGAGGGGGTGCTCCGTCACGCCCTCGCCCGACGCAGCAGGGGCGACCTGGCCATCGACGACCTCCCGGTGGGCTACCGGTCACCCGTCGCGGCTGAGGACCTCACGACCATGCAGGCCGTCGAGCGCGACGCGATCGTGCAGGCCCTCGATGCCGAGGACGGCAACCGCCGGGCTGCGGCCGCGCGGCTCGGGATCTCGCGCTCGACGCTGTACCGCAAGCTGGCGACCTACCACCTCGCCTGACCGCACTGTCGCAAGATCGGACAGTGCGCCACACCGCAGCGGGCGGACACTGGGGGTTACGCGCGACGACAGGGGGCCGGCGCGGCACCTCCGTCGGCGTGCATCCGCCCACGCCCCACCACAGGAGGTCCCATGATCGAGCTCGGTGTGTTCCACAACGGAGCGTCCGACCTGCCGGTGACGATCACCAAAGACGGTGTCGCCATCAACCGCGGCGACCTGCGTACGACGCAGGAAGCAGCAGTGCGCACGCAGATCGACCAGATCCGCCAGGGCGTGCTCGCCGAGCAGCTCGGGTTCGACTACTTCTTCCTCACCGAGCACCACTTCCAGCCCGAGGGCGCCGAGGACAGCCCGAACCCGCTCCAGACCGAGACCGCGATCGCCGCCCTCACGTCGCGGATCCGCCTCGGCCAGACCGCCAACATCCTGACGTGGCACCATCCGGTCCGGCTCGCCGAGCAGGCAGCCATCCTCGACGTCGTCTCCGGCGGTCGCCTCGAGTTCGGCCTCGGACGCGGCTACCAGCCCCGCGAGACCGAGGTCCTCGGCGGTCCGCTGGGCGCCACGATCCAGGACCAGGAGCGCAACCGGGCCTACTTCGAAGAGGCCTACGAGATCATCATGAAGTGCTGGACCGAGGAGTCGTTCAGCCACCACGGCGAGTTCTTCACGATCCCCCCGAGCTACACGCGCTGGAACCACAAGCAGACGATCGCCTACTTCAGTGAGCCCGGGAACGGGCGCGATCTCGAGGACGTCCTCGCCATCGGCGGGCCCGACATGTACTCGGCGGGCAGCCCGGTGCTGGCGACGACCACCAAGCTCAAGGAGCTGCAGGTGTACCCGCAGCCTGTGCAGAAGCCGTACCCGCAGATGTGGCAGCCGCTGACCAGCCCGCGGTCGATCGAGTTCGCCGCCCAGCACGGCATCAACGGCTACTTCATCGTCGAACCCAACGCCCGGCTCAAGCAGAACATCGACACGTACTACGAGGCCGCCGAGAAGGCCGGCTGGCCGGACCGCCTCGACCGCGGCGAGTTCAAGCACGGCTGGGACGCGTCCAGCCACCGCGGCATCATCACCGGCCGCTACATCCACATCACCGACCACGGCATCGGCGACCTCGACCGCGCCGCCCAGGCGCTGGAGGTGCAGTGGGACTACTACGGCCCGTTCGGGTTCGCGGGCGTGCTCGCCGATCCGGGCGAGACCGTCGACATGGGCCGCAAGGTGACGGCCGAGGAGTTGCGCGAGCGCAAGGTCGCCATCCACGGCTCGGTCGACTTCGTGATCGAGGAGATCATGAAGATCAAGAACATCTGCGGCTACGACGACTTCATGCTCAACACCTGGTTCGAGATCGGCGGGTTCGCCGGCAGCGAGATCGAGGATCAGATGCGTTGCTTCGCCGAGGAGGTCATGCCGGTGCTCGAGCGGGAGTGCGGCGGCCGGGCGAGCTTCCCCGAGAGCACGGTGTCCCTGGTCCCCGAGATGCCGGTCAACGTGCGTGATCCGGCCGGTCGAAGGAGGAGCATCATGAAGAGCAGCACCACGAACGCATCGAAGGAGTCGGCTGCGCTGGCCGAGCTCTACGCCACCTGGGTGGAGCGGATGGCCGCCGATCCCGACATGGACCTGGCCGCGATGCGCAGCCTGTTCGAGGAGTGGCACCTGCCGACCGCCGAGCCGGACGACGTCGGCTACCGCGAGGTCGACGCCGGGGGCGTGCCGGCGATGTGGTGCCTGCCACGCGACGCCGCCGATGGACCGGGCGATCATCTGGACCCACGGCGGCGGCTACGTCGTCGGCTCGATGCACAGCCACCGCAAGGTCGCCGGCCACCTGGCCAAGGCGGCCGGGGTCCCGGTGCTCGTGCTCGACTACCGCCGGGCGCCCGAGCACCCGCACCCGGCGCAGGTCGAGGACGCTGTCGCCGCCTACCGCTGGCTGGTCGCCGATCAGGGCATCGAGCCCGGCCACATCGCCACGACCGGCGATTCGGCCGGCGGCGGCCTGTGCACCTCGATGGTGCTGGCCCTGCGCGATGCCGGTGACCCGCTCCCGGCGGCCGTCATGCCGCTGTCGCCGTTCTACGACATGGAGGCGACCGGGGAGTCGGTGACGACGAACGCCGACGTCGACGAGCTGGTGCAGCGCGACATCCTGCTGGCGATGGCCGGGATGTTCCTCGGCGGGGCCTCGCCGCAGGACCCGCTGGCCAACCCGCTGCACGCCGATCCGGCCGGGCTGCCGCCGATGCTCATCCAGGTGGGCGGCAGCGAGACCCTGCTCGACGACAGCACGCGCTTCGCCGACAAGGCCACGGCGGCCGGCGTGGACTGCACCGTCGAGGTGTACCCGGAGATGCAGCACGTCTTCCACTTCCTCGCCGGCCGGGCCCCCGAGGCCGACGAGGCGATCGCCGCGATGGCGGCGTGGGTCCGCCCCAAGCTGGGTTTGTAGCTGTCACCCCAGAGCGGCCGGGACTCAGTGCCGGCCAGGGCTCGGCGCGTACGTCCAGGTACGCGCCGAGCCGTCCACGCAGCGTGTCCGTGCCGCTCTGAGCGACGTCGCTACTTCTTGCCGCCGCCGAGGAGGCCGCCGAGCCCGCCGATGATGTCGCCGAGGCCGCCGCCGCCTCCCCCGCCGCCGAGCAGGCCACCGAGCAGGTCGCCGAGACCCCCGCCGCCACCGCTGTCTTCGGCCGGCTTGGACGGCGCGGCGCCGGGGCCCATCCCTGAGGTGGAGCCGCCGCTCGCCGGCGCACTGGCCGGCGCATCGGATCCCCCGCCGCCGAACGACTTGCCGAGGAAGCTCATCAGCAGCGGGGCCAGCATCGGCAGCAGCTTCGAGATCATCCCGCCGCCGAGGCCACCGAGGCCGCCCAGCTGGTTGACGACCGCGTCCTCGTTGCTGCCGAAGATGTTCTGCACGATCTTGGCCCCGTCGTCCGTGTCGACCTGGCCGAGGTCGACGCCGCCTTCGAGCAGCGTGCCGTCGTGCTGGCCGATCGCCCGCTGCAGCGACGCCGCACCCGCGGGGTCTTGGGCGTTGGCCTGCATGCCACCGACGAGGGCAGGGAGGGCGGCCCGCACGGCTTGCTCCGCCTCGGCCTCGCTGACGCCGAGCTGGCTGGCCAGCTGGCCGATCGGGATCTGCCCCATGAGGTCGTCGATGCTGCTCATCGGTGCAGCATCGCAGCTCTGCGGACGTCGGTGGTCAGACGACGGCGAGCGGCGCCGGGCCGTCCGGGAAGAGGTCGCCCGCCGCCATCCCGAGCACGCCCTCGACAACGCCGCCGTACACGCTGCGGAAGTCGACGGTCGTCGTGAGGTCGCCATCTGTGAGACGGTCGAGCGGCGGCGGATCGCCGTGGAACCCGGGTTTGACGGCCCCGGCGAGCAGCATGGTGCCGGCCGTGCCGTGGTCGGTGCCGCCGCTCCCGTTGACGGCGACGCGGCGCCCGAACTCGCTGTAGATGAGGACGGTCACGGGTCGCGTCCCCATCCGCGCGAGGAACCCCGTCACCGCGCCGTCGAGCTGGGCGAGCAGCGCGGCATGGGTGGCCGCCTGGTTGGCGTGGGTGTCGAAGCTGCCGAGGGCCACGCTGTAGGCGCGCGTCGGTAGGTCGGCCTCGATCGCCGCCGCCACGACGGCGAGCTGATCGGCGAGCCCGCTCGCCCGCTTGCCGGCCGCCAGCGTCGTCGCCTCGGTCGGATCGGTGCCCTGCGCGCTTTCGGGAGCCCCAGCGGCGACGATCGGACCGATGCGGTCGACGACGGCGAGCAGATCGGCGGTCGAGGAGGCAACCAGCGCGGCCAACGGTGGTCGACCGTCGCCGTCGCCGGCCAGCGTGGTCAGCGCCGCTCGCGTCGAGGCATCGGCCGGCAGCGTGAACGGCCCGACCGGCACGACGGCCGCCGACCGCCGGGCACCGCGCAGGGCGAGCGGGAGCTCCCGCCCGACGGCGATGGCGTCGAGCGGCGTCGTGCCGACCGCGTCCAACCAGCGGCCGAGCCAGCCGGTGGTGGAGTGGGCCTCGGAGCCGGCCTGCCACACGTCCATGCAGTGGAAGTGGCTGCGATCGAGGTCGGGGAAGCCGACGCCGTGGACCACGGCGAGCCGCTGGGCGTCCCACAGGCCCTTCATGCCGGTGAGAGAAGGGTGGAACGCGAAGCCGTCGGCGAGCGGGTGCGCCGTCGCCGGGTCGAGCGCCAGGTCGTGGCGGCTGGCGCGATAGGTCACGTCCTGCAGCGGTGCCGCCGTGTTGAGGGCGTCGTTGCCGCCGTACAGGGTGACGAGCACCAGAACGCCCGGTGCGTCGATCGGCGCGGTCGGCGGGCTCCCGGCCAGCGCCCGCACCGGCCGGTCGAGCCCACCGAGCGCGACCGCCACGCCGGTGGCGGAGAGCGCGTGGAGGAAGTGGCGACGTGAGATCGGCATCGTGTCTCCTCAGGCCAGGACGTGCTCGGGGGCGACGAGGGCCAGGGTGAGCAGTTGGCGGGGATCGGTCGCACCGGCGAGCGCGGCGGTCGTCGTCGGGCCCCACGCGTCGATGCCGAGCACGTGGGCGACGGCTGCGGCGTCCTCCCCGGCGCCGAGGCCGGACGTGCGAACCATCGTCGTGGCCCACGCCAACCGGGCCTGCGCCGACGACGTCGACAACCAGCCTTCGTTGGCCGGCCAGCCGGCGACGTCGGGCGGGTCGAACGGCACCTGGCCGAGGTCGACCAGCGCGTCGACGTGGCGCCTGGTCACGGTCGATCCGAACGTGCGCGCCGCACCGACGACGAGCTCGATCGGCATCTTGACCAGTCCCTGCCGCGTCGCCGGCGCGAGGAACTCGGGGTGGAGGAAGATCCGCCGCAGCACGGCGGCCGTGTCGAGGTCGTCGGCGAAGGACTCGGCGAGCTCCCGCACCACTGGGTCATCGGGTCCGGCCGGACGAGCCAGCCGGCTCCACAACCGGCCGACCACGTGCGGGGCGCAGGCCGGGCTGGCGACGGTCGCCGCCACGACACCGTCCCCGTCGAGCGGCCCGGTCACGCCGAGCACGGTCTTGGTGCCGGCGTCGTGGAGGCGGGCCCGCAGCTGGGCGGTCATCGCGCTGCGCTGCACCTTCCACCCGGTGAACGCCCGCGCCGCCCCCTGCACGTCCGCCTCGCTGTACGGCTGTCCGCCGTGGTGGCCGCCGGCGCCGTGCCCGAGCGTGAACAGCTCGAAGAACTCACGAGCGAAGTTCTCGTTGGGCGACCCGGCGACGCTGTCGGTGCCGTCGAGCCAGACGAGCATCGCCGGGTCACGGACGACGGCCGACAGCAGGGTGTCGAACCGACCGGCACCGAGCTCGTAGAGCGTCTGCCGTTGCGCGTGCATCAACTCGGCCAGCTTGACCTTGTGGACGCTCGTGGCGAAGTGGTCGTGCCACAACAACGTCAGCTTCTCCCGCAACGGGTGGTCGGCGACCGCCATCCGGCGCAGCCACCACAGCACGAGCTGGGTCTGCTCCTCGCGGGCCTGGCGCCGCGCTGCCCGCTTCTCTGCCTGCGTGCCGCCCCGGGCCGCGAGCAGCGCGCCCGTGTCGAACGTCGGCTTCGACAGCGCGTCAGCCGCCTCGTCGGTGGCCGTGAGCCCGTCGACGAGCGTGTCAACGGCGTGCTCGTAGCCGTTGCGGGCGAGGTCGTCGATCTGCCTGGCGGTCGCCCCGAACCCCGCCCGGCGAACGAGGTGGGCGACGGCACTGCGCGTCTCTCCCGGCGTCACGGCACCAGCGGACCATCGAGTTGTGAGGGAACTGTGAGCGTCGTCGTGCAGCAGCGATCTCAGTGATCTGGGCGCGAAACCGTCGCAGTTTTGAGCCGGTTTCGCGCCCAGATCACGTTTTGAGACGATTCGCGCCCAGATCCAAATGCCTGCGTCAGACGACCGGGGCCGCCGTCAGGAGCGCTGGGAACCGGACCTCGAGGCGGGCGCCGCCCAGCGGCGACTCGTCGGCGTGCACCGAGCCGCCCATCGCCTCGACGAGCTGGTGGACGATCGCCAGCCCGAGCCCTGAGCCGACCTCGGCGCGCACCGGCGGCGTCCGCGCCGCGTAGAGGCGTTCGAACACGTGGCTGCGCTCGTCGGGCGGGATCCCCGGGCCGTCGTCGTCGACGCGAACGAGCCAGCCACCGTGGTCGGCGACGATCGACACGTCGATGCGGCTGCGGGCGAACTTGGAGGCGTTGGCGAGCAGGTTGCCGAGGACCTGCTGGACCCGTTCGGGATCGGCCAGCGCGGTCGCGGGCGTCCCGGCCGGGCGCACCGAGACGGCGAGGCCGGCGGCATCGGCCGCCGGCAGGAACGCCCGCACGGCGTCGTTGACCGGGACGGTCAGGTCGTGAGCGACGGGATGGAGGGCGAACGCCCGCCCGTCGAGGCGGGCCAGCGTGAGGAGGTCGGCGACGAGCCGGTCGAGCCGCTCGGCCTCGGCCGCGATGACGTCGGCGGCGCCGGCCGGATCGGGCGCCGCGCCGTCGCTGATCGCTTCGGCATACCCGCGGATCGAGGTCAACGGCGTGCGCAGGTCATGGCTGATCGACAGCAGGAACTGCTGGTCGAGGACGCGCGCCCGTTCCAATCCGGCCGCCATCGCGTTGACCGAGCGGGACAGCTCGTCCAGCTCGTCGCCGGTGCCCTCGGCGCGCGCCGGCAAGCGAGTCGCCAGGTCGCCGGCGGCGATGCGGTGGGCGGCCGCGCTCGCTTGGCGGACCGGGCGGGCGAGTCGTCGTCCGAGCGCCACGGCGATCGCCGCGCCGAGCACGAGCGTGACCGCGGCGGCCACGAGGAACCACTTCGTCGCCGTCGAGAGGTCGGCGCTGGCGGTGGCCGTGACGACGGCGACGGCCGTCGAGTTGGCCACCGGCTGGGGCGCGGCGGCCCAGACGAGGTCGCCGTGGGCACCACTCGTCGTCTGCCCGGCCTGCAAGGCGGCGACGTCGAGGTCGGCCTCGGCGACGCCGTCGGGCAGCTGCCCCGACAGCCGGCCACCCGGTCCGATGAGCACGAACTCGATGCCGTCGACGCGCAGCGCTCGGCGCAGCTGGCGCAGCACCCGCCGGGCGACAGCCTGCTGACGCACCCCGCCGTCGTCGGCGACGACGGCAGTGCTGGCCACCGACTCGGCCTGCTCGCGCAGCCGGTCCTCGGTGCTCGACTGCGCTTGCCAGTGGGCGAGCCCGACGGTCACCGCGCCGGCGATGAGCAACGTCACGACCATGGTGGCGCCGAGGGCGAGGACGATGCGGCGGGTCACGTCAGCACCTCAATCGAGCCGGTAGCCCACGCCCCACACCGTGGCCAGCCCGAGATCGGCGCCGAGCTTGCGCCGGAGCTGGCGGACGTGGACGTCGACGGTCCGGTCGTCACCCTCGAAGTCGATGCCCCACGCCCCGTCGAGGAGCTGCTGGCGGGTGAGCGCCAGCCCGCGGTTGCGGGCCAGGAACGCGAGCAGCCCGAACTCCTGTGTCGCCAGCGCCACCGGCACGCCGTCGACCGTGACCTCGCGTCGCTCGGCGTCGACGACGATGCCGTGGTCGAGCTTGATCGCCGTGCTCGGGCGCTCGGGGCGGGCCCGCCGCACGATCGCCTGGACGCGGGCCACGACCTCCTTGGGCGAGAACGGCTTGACGACGTAGTCATCGGCACCGACCGCGAAGCCGGCGATGCGATCGACCTCGTCGTCCCGGGCGGTCAGGAACAGCACGGGGACATCGGAGCGCTGGCGGAGCCGGCGACAGACCTCGAAGCCGTCAAGGTCGGGCAGGCCGACGTCGAGCACGGCGAGCACCGGATCGTGCTGCTCGGCGAGCTCCAGTGCCCGCTGCCCGGTCGCTGCGATGAGCGGTCGGAAACCTTCCTTGCGCAGATACATGTCGAGGAGCCCGGCGATCGCGACGTCGTCCTCGACGACCACCACGACCGGCTCGTTCACCGGGCCATGGTGACACGAGATCGTCGCGATGGGCGCGTCGACCGCGATCGGCGTAGCTTCGATCCCATGATCACCGCCGACGCCGCCGCCGGACCGACCACCGAGCTGATGCAGTCGCTCATCCGCAACCAATGCGTCAACGACGGCACCCCGGACTCGGGCGAGGAGGTCCGCAACGCCGATCTGCTGCAGACCTACCTCGAGGGCGGCGGCCTCGACGTGCAGCGCTTCGACAGCCGACCGGGGCGCACGTCGATCGTCGCCCGCATCGAAGGCAGCGATCCCGACGCACCGACGCTGTGCCTGATGGGCCACACCGACGTCGTGCCGGTGAACCCAGACGGCTGGTCGCGCGACCCGTTCGGCGGCGAGCTGGTCGACGGCGAGGTGTGGGGCCGCGGCGCCATCGACATGCTCTGCATCACCGCCTCGCAGGCCGTCGCCTTCCGGCAGCTGGCCACCGAGGGCTTCACGCCGAAGGGCACGCTCATCTACTTCGGCGTCGCCGACGAGGAGGCCGGCGGCCACTGGGGCGCCGAGTACATGCTCGACAACCACTGGGATGCGGTGGGCGCCGACTACGTCCTCACCGAGTCCGGCGGCTACTCGACGATCGGCCAGGACGGCACCCGCCACATCACCGTCAACGTCGCCGAGAAGGGCATCGCCTGGCGCCGGCTGCGCGTCCGCGGCACGCCTGGCCACGGCTCGATGCCGTACGGCTCGGACAACGCGCTGATCACGGCGGCCGAGATCGTCCGCCGGCTCGCCGAGTTCCGCACGCCGTCGCGCGTCGACGACCTGTGGGAGGCCCGGCTGGCGACGATCGACCTGCCCGACGAGCTGCGCGCCGCGCTGTCGGACCACACCACGCTGCACGACACGCTGGCCCTGCTGCCGCCGGAGTACGCCCGCGTCGCCCACGCCTGCACCCACACGACGGTGTCGCCCAACGTGATCCACGGCGGGCAGAAGACCAACACCATCCCCGACGTCATCGACATCGACGTCGACATGCGCACGGTCCCCGGCGACACCAGGGAGGTCGTCGACGGCTACCTCGCCGAGGTGCTCGGCGAGCTGGCACCCCGGGTCGAGATCTCGCCGATCCAGGAGTACGAGTCGACCCGCTCCCCCATCGACAACCCGCTGTGGGACGCCCTGCGCACCCGCACCCAGATCGCCTACCCGGGCGCCAACCTCGTGCCCGGGATCATCACCGGCGGCACCGATGCCCGCTTCTACCGCTCCAAGGGCGCCATCGCCTACGGGGCCGCGCTGTTCTCGCCCGAGGTGACGATCGAGTCGTTCGGCCAGCGCTTCCACGGCAACGACGAGCGCATCGACGTGACGTCGCTCGGGATGTCGACCGAGTTCTGGTACGGCGTGGCCAGCGAGATCGTCGGCTGAGCCGGCGCGCCGTAACACGGCGTTCACACCCACCCAACACGATGGAAACGGTCGGTTCCTACCGTCCCCGGCCATGGTCTACCCGCCGTACGCCGCGCCGTTCCCCGACACCAAGGACATCGAGATCACCCTCGGGGCCCAGCAGCGGGCGATGCTGACGCTGATGGCCCAGAAGCCGGGCCACGTGTTCACGACCGAGGAGCTGGCCGCCAAGCTGAAGCTCCCCGCGCTGACGCCGCGACGGGCCGAGGTGCTCGTCGGTGGCATCAACGACGTGCTCGGCGGCGAGACGATCTCGACGGTGCCCCGGCGGGGCTGGATGATGTCGTGGTACGACGACGCGCCCATCACCTTGAGCTTCTGAGCCCACCGGACCAGCCAAGATCGGAGGCGTGCGCCGCCGCCCCCTGACCCGTCGCGCCCTCGGGCGGGCCACGCTCGCCCGCCAGCTGCTGCTGGAGCGGAGCGAGCTCGGACCACTCGAGGCCGTCCACCACCTGGTCGGCCTGCAGGCGCAGGTCCCGCGCGACCCGTACCTCGCGTTGTGGTCGCGCCTCGCGGCGTTCGACCCCGAGGCCACCGGTCACCTCGTCGAGTCGCGAGCCCTGGTGCGCACGGTGGTGATGCGGGCCACGATCCACCTGCTCACCGCCGACGACTGCCTGCTGCTGCGTCCCCTGTTCCAGCCGGTGCTCGACGCCGAGCTGCGTCGCCATCGCGACCACGCCCCGCACCTGCGTGACGTCGACCTCGCACCGGTGCTGGCACGCGCCGCGACGCTGCTGGCCGAGGAGCCACGGCCGCCGGCGGCGCTGGGCCGTGCCCTGGCGGCCGAGTTCCCCACGATCGACGGGGCGGCGATGGCGTACGCCGCCCGCAACTTCCTCGCCCTGGTCCAGGTGCCGCCACGCGGTGTGTGGCGGCGGCGCGGTCAGGTCTCGGTGACGACGGCCGAGTCGTGGCTCGGTCGACCGCTCGCCTCCGTGCCGTCGATCGAGGACGCCGTCGAGCGCTACCTCGCCGCGTTCGGGCCCGCGCTGCCGGCCGACGTGGCGACGTGGTCCCGGCTCACCGGGTTCCGCGAGATCCTCGACGGCATGGGCGCCCGCCTGCGGACGTTCCACGACGACCGGGGCCGAGAGCTCTTCGACGTCCCCGACGCCCCGCTCCCCGATCGAGGACGTGCCGGCGCCGGTGCGGTTCCTGCCCGAGTACGACAACGCCGTGCTCTCGCACGCCGACCGCAGCCGCTACACGCCCGACGACATCGCCACCCTCGCCACCGACGGGCCGGTGCACGGCACCGCGCTCGTCGACGGATCGATCGCCGCGATCTGGTCGACGGTGACCGAGGAGGACGGCGTCACCATGACCGTGCGCCACCTCCGTCGGCTGCGCCCGGGCGACCGCGACGAGCTGGCGGCCGAGGGGGCCCGGGCGCTGCGCTTCCTCGAGCCGGACGCCGCCGACGTCGACGTCCGCCTCGTGGCGGTGGGCTAGGGGCGATGGCCGATCGACGACGCCGAGGCGCGCCCGCTCACGCGGCCGCTGCGACTTCCTGCACACCGAGGCCGCCGGCGGCGTGGCGTTGCTGGCTCGCCGCGGTGGTCGCCCTGGTGTGGGCCAACTCGCCGTGGCAGGACGCCTACGGCGACCTGTGGTCGACCGGCACCTCGACTCGGTGGCACGGCCTCGACCTCACCTGCAGGAGTGGATCAACGACGGGCTGATGACGATCTTCTTCTTCGTCGTCGGCCTCGAGATCAAGCGCGAGCTCGTCGTCGGCGAGCTGCGCGATCCGCGACGGGCGGCGCTCCCGGCGATCGCCGCCGCCGGCGGGATGCTCGTGCCGGCGCTGATCTACGCGGCGTTCAACGCCGGCGGGGCCGGCTCGTCGGGCTGGGGCATCCCGGTGGCGACGGACATCGCCGTCGCCGTCGGCGTCGTCGCCCTGCTCGGATCGGCGGTCGACCCGGCGCTCAAGCTGTTCCTGCTGGCCCTGGCCATCGTCGACGACATCGGGGCGATCGTGATCATCGCCGTGTTCTACGCCGGCGGCATCGACGGGCGGGCCGCCGTCGTCGCCGTCGCCCTCGTGGGCGCCGTCGTCGCCTGTCGCGCCATCGGCGTCCAGGCCATCGCCGTGTACGTCGTGCTGGCGCGTCGCCCTGTGGGTCGCCGTCTACGAGATCGGGCATCCACGCCACGATCGCCGGGGTCTCCTCGGGCTGCTCGACGCCGCGAGCGCGACGTCGACGTCGACGGCGCGCCGGACTGCCGCGGCTCGGTCTCGTCGTGAACGGCTCGAGCACCGCCTGCACCCGTGGTCGACGCTTCGTCATCGTCCCGCTGTTCGCCCTCGCCAACGCGGGCGTGCCGATCACCGCCGACGCGCTGGCCGACGCGTGGTCGTCGTCGATCACCCACGGCGTCGTCGTCGGTCTCGTCGTCGGCAAGCTGGTGGGCGTCACCGCCTTCACGTGGCTGGCCGTCCGGCTGCGGATCGGGACGCTGCCGGCCGGCGTCTCGTGGCGCCAGTTCGTGGGCATCGGCGCGGTGGCCGGCATCGGGTTCACGGTCTCGCTCTTCGTCACCGGACTCGCGTTCACGGACCCGGCGCTGCAGGACGACGCCAAGATCGGCATCCTCGCGGCGTCGGCCGTCGCCGGGATCCTCGGGGCGCTGATCCTGCGCCGCGCCGCCTCGGGTCGGGCCGAGCAGCCGGGAGCGGGCAACCTGGCACCGTGACCTACTGCCTCGCGATGCGACTCGACGCCGGACTGATCTTCCTGTCCGACACCCGCACCAACGCCGGCGTCGACAACGTCGGGACCTACCGCAAGCTGCACGTGCTGCACGCCGGCGACGACCGAGCGTTCGTGCTGCAATCGGCGGGCAGTCTGGCCACGACCCACGAGGTGCTGTCGCGGATCGACCGCGACCTGGCCGATCCCGGCGCCACCGAGAGCCTGGCGACGGTGCAACACCTCTTCGAGGCCGCCCTGTACGTGGGCCGGCTGAACAAGGAGGTGTACGCCCGAGCACGGGCCGACCGTCGGCCTCGGCGCGGCGGCGACGTTCATCCTCGGCGGCCAGATCCGCGGCGAGCGGCCGAACATCGTGCTGGTGTACCCGGAGGGCAACTACATCCGGGTCTCCGACACCGTGCCGTTCCTGCAGATCGGCGAGACCAAGTACGGCAAGTTCCTGCTCGAGCTGGCGGTCCGCGCCCACGTCGACCTGCAGACGGCGGCCAAGATCGCCCTCGGCTCGATGCTCAGCACGGCCCACGCCAACCTCTCGGTCGGTCCGCCCTACGACGCCGGGCTCTACCGCAACGGCACGTTCGTGGTGCGCGAGCTGCGGATCGAGGAGGACAACAGCCTACCTCCGCCAGCTCAACGAGGTGTGGATCGAGCAGCTCCTCGACGCCGTCGCCAACCTCCCACCGATCCCGCCCGACGTCCTCGACGAGTTCGACTGACCGCCGAGCTCCCGCCGTCGGCGTTGTGTCACCGCATACGTCCTCGACGACCTGTGCGGTGAGCGCACACGGAGCCGTGGCCTGCCGGCCGCGCCGCTTTGGTCGCGTTCTCCCGTCGATTCACCAGGGGCAATCGCGACCAAGGCGTGAGCGCGACGACCGCTCCCGATCATCCAGAGCTCTTCGAACTCGGCGGCGGGCAGTCCAATTGCCCGGTGACACAGACGGCGCTCCGTCGGTCAGCGGCGGGCGGTGATCTGGCCGGTGACGAGGTACTCGACCCGCTCGCCGATCGTGACGGCGTGGTCGCCGATGCGCTCGTAGAAGCGGGCGAGGACGGCGAGCTGCACCGCCGTCGGGAGGTCGATCGTGTCAGGGGACTCGAAGATGGCGGTCACGAACTGGCCCTGGAGGCCGTCCAGCAGGTCGTCCATGTCGGCGATCGCCATGGCCCGCGCCGCGTCGCCGAGGAGGTACGCCTCGTTCGCCTCGCGGAACAGCCGCGATGCCTGCTCGGCCATCCGGCGGATCACGCCCCGGATGCGCGGGGGGAGGCTGTGCCCGTACATCCGTCGCCCGGCCTTGCAGACGTTGACGGCGAGGTCGGCCGAGCGCTCGATCTCGGCGATGATGCGCATCGCCGCCACGACCTGGCGGAGATCGGAGGCCACCGGCGCCTGGAGGGCGAGCACCCGGTAGCAGCGCTGCTCGAGCGCCAGGCAGGCGGCATCCATGGCGTCGTCGGCGACGATCATCTCCTCGGCCCCGGAGAGGTCCTGCGGTGAGCAGGATGTCGGTCGCCGCGGAGGATGTCCTCGGTGACCCCGGCGGCGAGCCGGGCGATCTCGGTGCGGATCCGGTCGAGCTCGGTGTGGAACTCGTTGCGCAGCGGCTGCGGGCGGCGGTTCGGGCACGTGCGTCGGCCGCGTGTCGGGAACGCCACCGCCCTGCCGGTCGGCGCTGCACCGCTCGATCGGCGGACCGATCCCCCATGCGACAGTGTTCGCCCGCGGAGCGCTCCGCCAAACGATCGGAGCGATCGTCGCGCCATCTCGATCGTCGGTTGCTGTTCACCTCCTGGCCACCGAGGTATGGTCTGCGGACACCGTGCGGTTCCGCCTCCTCCCCACCGACGACGGGTTCTTCGGGCTCTTCGACGCCGCCGCCGCCAACGTCCTGGAGTGCGGCTACCGCACTGCGCGAGCTGCTCGACGAGGGGAGCTTCGGCGACGACGGCGCCGCTCGAGTGCGGTGGTCGCGTGCGAGCAACGCGGCGACGAGCTCACCCGGACCATCATGCGCCGGCTCAACACGTCGTTCGTCACCCCGTTCGACCGTGAGGACATCCACGCCCTCGCCGAGGAGCTCGACGACGTCGTCGACGACATGCTCGAGGTCGGCTATCGGCTCGAGCTCGGCGACCGCGACGTGGCGGCGATGCCGGAGCTCAAGCAGCAGGCCGACGTGCTCGTGCAGATGGCCGTCGAGGTCGTCGCGCATGACGGCCGGGCTGCACTCGATGAAGGGCCTCCAGCCCCACCTCGACGCCATCGACCGCCTCGAGTCCGAGGGTGACGTGATCTACCGCCAGGCGCTCCGCCGCATCTACTCGGCGGACTTCAAGGCGCGTGCCGCCTTGTACTGGAAGGACGTCATCGAAGCGATGGAGCATGCCCTCGACACGATGGAGGACTTCTCCGACGTCGTCGAGGCGATCGTCCTCAAGCACGCCTGATCGTCCTTCGCCATGGAGCTCGCCGGCGTGATCATCGTCATCGCGATCGCCCTGGCCTTCGACTTCGTCAACGGCTTCCACGACGCCGCCAACTCGATCGCCACCGTCGTGTCGACCCGCGTCCTGTCGCCGCGGGTGGCCGTGCATCTGGGCCGCCTTCTTCAACTTCATCGCCTTCCTCGTCTTCGGCACGGTCGTCGCGGCGACGATCGCGACCGGCGTCGTCGACCCCGAGGTGCTGTCGATCGGCGTCGTCTTCGCCGGGCTGATCGGCGCCATCGGCTGGAACCTGATCACCTTCTACCTCGGCCTGCCGACCAGCTCGTCGCACGCCCTCGTCGGCGGCATCGCCGGCGCGGCGGTCGCCAAGGGCGGCTTCCACGTGCTCATCGGGAGCGGCCTGCAGAAGATCGGCGTCTTCATCATCCTGTCCCCGCTCCTCGGCCTGGCGCTGGCGATGCTGGTGACGTTGGCGATCATGTGGGGCGTCCACCGCTACCACAACGTCGAACGGCTCAACCACGGGTTCCGTCGCGGCCCAGCTCGTGTCGGCGGCCGCGTTCAGCCTCGGCCACGGCGGCAACGACGCCCAGAAGACGATGGGCGTCATCCTCGCCGTCCTGATCGGCGCCGGCTACCTCCCGACAGGATCGGGCGTCCCGTTGTGGGTCGTCCTGTGCGCCCACACGGCCATCGGGCTCGGCACGCTCACCGGCGGTTGGCGCATCGTCAAGACGATGGGTTCCAAGATCACCAGGCTGCAGCCGGTCGGTGGTGTGGCCGCCGAGTCGGCCGCCGCGGCGACGCTGTTCTTCACGTCGCACGCCGGCATCCCGGTGTCCACCACCCACACCATCACCGGCGCCATCGTGGGCGTCGGGGCCAGCCGGCGGCTGTCGGCCGTGCGGTGGGGGGTGGCCGGACGTGTCGTGTGGGCGTGGATCGTCACCATCCCCGGCGCGTGGCTGATCGCCACCGCCACGTACGGCGCTCGTGTCGCTGTTCAACTGATGGACCGGCGGGCCGTCTTCTTCCTCGGCGCGGCCGTCGTCTGCGCCGCTCCTGATCCCGGTGACCGAGGGCGACTACCGCTGGGTGCCGGTCGCGCTGACGGTGGTGTACCTGCTGCTGGCGCTCGGGTCGTGGGCCGACCGCCGCAGCCGAGGCCCGTCGTGCTCGACGACCGGCGGTGCGAGGCCGGGTGGGCGTTGGCCGGCTCGGCGCAACGGCACGAAGCGTCGGGACCGGGATCGTGCTCGAGGAAGTCGAGCACCAGCGCGTTGAAAACGGCCGGCTTCTCGAGGAGGACGGCATGCGTGGTGCCGGGGACGACGGCGAGCTCGGCGTCGGGGATCGCGCGGTAGAGGGCGATCGTGTGCTCGAGCGACACCATGTCGTCGTCGCCGATGGCGATCAGCGTGCGCGACGACGATCCGGCCGAGGTCCTCGATCGGGATGCGCGGCTCGGTCGTGCCCATCTCGACGAACTTGGCGAAGAACACGGGCCAGTGGTCGGCACCGTCGGGCGAGCGCGCGACGTAGGCGTCGCGGAACATCGCCACGCCTCGCCCGCCGGATCCATGCCGGCCAGCATCTCCTCGACGCCGACGGCCAGGCCGGCGACGTCGTAGTTCGTGCCGACGACGACCAGCCTGCGCACGAGGTCGGGACGCTGGATCGCGACGAGCAGGCCGATGATGCCGCCGTCGCTCCAGCCGACGAGGTGGGCGGGCCCGCCGACGACGCTCTCGAGGAAGGCGATCGTGTCGTCGGCCATGTCCTGGTAGTGCAACGGCCCGTCCACGTCCGGCGTGTGGCCGTGGCCCCGCCGCTCCGGTCGCGAACACGTGGAAGCGCTCCGCCAACGCCGGGAACTGCGGCCCCCACGTCTCGTTGGTGGCACATGCCGCCGTGCAACAGCAGCAGCGGCTCACCATCGCCGGCCTCGTCGTACCAGGTCCGCAGACCGCGGACCTCGACGTACCGGCCCATGACGCCCCTCTCGTCGCCGGCCGAGCGTAGACGGGCCAGCCGTGGAGCGCGTAGCGTGCCGGCGCCGTGCCCGATGAAGAACGCATCTCCGCCACCCGTCGCATCGCTGCCCCGGCCGCGAGCCATCTTCGCGATCGTCACCGACCCGGCCGGGCAGGTGGCGATCGACGGCTCGCACATGCTCGTGGCCGCGCCGCAGCCAAGCGCCTCGCGGCGGTCGGCGACTCGTTCGCGATCGACATGGACCGCGACGCGCTCGGCGATCTGCCGCTCGGCAAGTACCAGGTGCTCAACACGGTGACGAAGATCGAGCCCGACCGCCTGCTGGAGTGGAACGTCGGCTCGGCCGAGCGCGGCCCGCTCGGCCACGTCTACGGCTACGAGCTCGAGCCGGCCGGACGACGACGGCACCGACGTGACGTCGTACTGCGACTGGAGCGGCATCTCCGACGCCCTCCGCGAGCGCATCCCGCGCTGGCCGATCGTGCCCAAGATGGCGCTCATCAGCACGCTCGAGAAGCTCGACGCGCTCGCCACGAAGCCGACCTGAGCATCGTCGGCGGCATCAGGTCGCGCCGCGACGGCGCGGCGCGCGCCGCGGGAGCGTCGCGTCCGGCGGTGGGTACGCCGCCGGGAGGAGATCGAGCAACGTCGCCAGCGCCGGGCTGAACCGTCCGCCTCCCCACGGCTCCTCCGGCTCGTTGGCCATCGCCTGCGTGAGGACCCCGGTGATCATCGTCGACACGAGGTAGAGCGCTTCGTCGGAGCCGCCCTCCGGCCCGAGCTCGCCGGCGGCGACGGCGTCGACGAGGCCGCCGTGGATGAGCTCGACCATCTGCTCGCTCGGGCGGAACGACTCGGCGGACGGCGTGAAGCTCGGGACCGGCCGCCACATGGACAGCTGGGCCAGGGCCCGGTTGTCGATCGTCCACCGTCCGCACGCATCGAGGCCCCGCCTGACCGCATCGAGCCCGGGGTTGGCGTCGGCCATCGCCTCCCGCACCGCATCGAGCAGGGCCTGCGTCGCCCGTCCGTACAGCGCGTCGTACACGGCCATCAGCGACGGGAAGTACTTGTACAGCGAGGGGGGCTGGATGCCGAGCCGGCGGGCGACCTCGCTGAGGCTCAGCCCGTTGACCCCCTCCTCGGTCATGACATCGACGGCGATGTCGAGGATCTCCTCGATCGTCTCCTGCCTGCGCCGCGCCCGCCGGTCGGGGCGCTCGGACAGCGATGACGTGGCGATCGGATCAGGCGGGCTCATCGCGACGGCACCTTAGCACAACATCTGCTTGACAGCTAGAGCTATATCCCTTAGCTTCACCTACAGCTCAGCAGACCAGAGGAACGAGACGCACATGCACCACCGCCACCCCCACCGGGCGACCCCGAGCGGTCGCCGCCGCCGCACGGCGACGGCCGCCGTGCTCGTCGTGCCGCTCCTGCTCCTCGCCACGGCATGCGGATCCGATGACGGTGACGATGCCGCCGCGGCCACGGCCGCATCGACGACGACGGCGTCCACTGGGTCGAGGACGGGCACCGGCGTGGACGCGGCGACGAGCGCCCGCTTCCAGCAGGTGCTCGACGACGTGCGCGCCACGGGCGGCTTCCCCGGCGTCGTCGCCGGCGTGTGGTCGCCGGACGGGACGTGGATCGGCACATCGGGCACTGCGGGCCAGGGCATCGACACCCTGCCGACGCCCAGCGACCGCACCCGCGTCGGCAGCCTCACCAAGACCATGACGGCGACGGTGATCCTGCAGCTGTTCGAGGAGGGCAAGCTGTCCCTCGACGACCCGATCGGCAAGTACGTGCCCGGCATGCCCAACGGCGACACCGCGACGCTGCGCCAGCTGGCCGAGATGACGTCGGGGATCGAGCCGTACACGCTCCCCGGCACCGGGTTCCAGGAGCAGCTCTTCGCCGACCCGCTGAGGGTGTGGACGCCCGACGAGCTCGTGGCGTTCGAGCGCGGCAAGGCGCCGAAGTTCGCACCCGGCGAGGGGTGGCAGTACTCCAACACCAACTACGTCCTGCTCGGCATGGTGATCGAGCAGATCACCGGCCAGCCGATCTCCGAGGTGTTCCAGGAGCGCCTGTTCGGACCGCTGCAGATGACCCACACCACGTATCCCGACGGATCCAACGCCATCGCCGACCCCCACCTCCGGGGCCTCACCGAGCAGGGCCAGCCCACCGGCCAGACCACCGACGCGACCGACTGGAACCCGTCGGAGGCCTCCACCGCCGGAGAGGTCATCTCGACGGTCGACGACCTGAAGAAGTGGGCCGACGCCCTCTTCACCGGCGAGGGCATCCTCGAGCCGGCGACGCAGCAGATGCGGAGGGACTCGATCAACAGGACGATCCCGCCGAACTCGGCGACGGCCGGCTACGGCTTCGGCCTCGGTGACATGAACGGGTGGTGGGGCCACGACGGCCAGATCCCCGGCTACACGACGGCCGTCATGCACAACTACGACCTCGACACGACCATCATCGTGGTCGTCAACAGCGACATCCCGCTGCCGGGCGAGAAGGGCCCGGAACCGGCGCCGGCCGTCCAGCAGGCGCTCGCCGCGGCGCTGGCCGGCTGATGCCCGCCGCCATCGACGGCCGGGCCAGGATGAGCCCCGTCGCATCGCCCGACCACGCGACCACAGCTCGGAGCACCCGATGAAGCAGCCCTTCGACCACGACAGCGTCAGCCTCCGCATGGACGCCCCGCCGGACGAGATCTACGCGATCGTCGCCGACGTGACCCGGACGCCCGAGTTCAGCCCCGAGATCATCGAGTGCACGTGGCTGGACGGGGCCACGGGACCCGCCGTCGGCGTGCGGTTCAAGGCCCGCAACAAGGTGCCGAACCGGCCGGCGTGGCACAACAAGCCGGTGATCACGGTGGCCGACCCTGGACGACGGTTCCGGTTCGCCCGCACCGAGCCGTTCGCCGGCACCGTCGAGTGGACGTACGACTTCGAGGCCGATGGCGACGGGACGCTGGTCACGGAGTCCTACGAGATGACCAAGCCGCTGACCCCGGTCGGCTGGTTCATCATCGGCACCCTCTTCGCCCGCAAGGACCGGCGCGCCGACCTGCGGGCCGGCATGGAGCAGACGTTGCAGCGCATGCAGGGTGTGGTGTCCCAGGGGGCGTCCTCGTCTGCGGGCACCGACTGACGACGCGCCCCGGCGCCGACGACCTCGGTCAGCTGCTCACGTCGGCTCGCTCGGCGGCGAGGTCGTGGGCGTAGCCCTTCTCGAGGTTGGCCGCCAGCTGCTCGGGCGTGGCGTCGAGCTCGATGTGGCACGTGAGGAGCTCGGCGGCGCTCGGTGCGACATCGGGCGCCCACGTGGCCGGATCCCACACCTGGCCGCGGCGGAACGACTTGGCGCAGTGCACGAACGCGTCGACGACCTCGATGCCGATGGCCGCCTTCGGTCGGCGCAGCTCGGCGGAGAACCCGTCGAGCACGTCGCCGTCGGTGGTCAGCCACGCCCGGCCGTTCACGCGCAGCGTCTCGTCACGCCCGGGCAGCACGAACAGCAGCCCGACGTGCGGGTTGAGCACGATGTTGCTGATCGAATCGACCAGGTTGTTGCCGCTGAGGTCCGGGATCGCGATGCGCTCGGCGTCGAGCACCTGGACGAACCCCGGCGGCCCACCACGCGGCGACACCTCGCAGCCCCCATCGGGGCGAGCCGTGGCGATCAGCACCAACGGGGCCGCTTCGATCACGGCGCGGCAACCGTCGTCGAGCCGGGCGATCTTCTTGCGCCGCACCAGCTCGCTCGGCTCGCGGTACAGCTCGCGCAGCGCCTCGAGGCTGCTGATGACGTGCCCGAACGGGGCGCTCTCGCTCATCGCCCCATCGTTGCAGGCGTCACGCCGGCAGGCTGCGCTCGATCCCGTCGAGCAGGCGGTGGATGTTGCGCAGGAAGCGGTCGGGATCGGTGAAGACGTCCTCCACCTGGCGCCACAGCTCGCCGGTCGAGGTCTCGGCGATCAGTGCCTCGACCTGCGGGTACGAGCCGTCGGCCACGAGGTGCTCGACGTACTCGGTCATCTCGTCGGCCGGACCGAACGTCGCCGCTTCGCCCATCTGGGAGCAGTAGCCGAAGACGTACTCGTCGACCGCGTTGAGGATGTCGAGCTTGACCCGGAACGGCTGATCGAGGCGGGCCAGGGCCTGCAGCGACTGGTCGAAGTGGCGCACGCTGGCCGGGCCGATCGACGGACCCTCGCTGATGCTGGTCGTCCACGGGTGGCGCAGCATGACGTCGCGGGTGCGGGTGGCGATGACGACCATCGCCTCCTTCCAGTCCGCGGGGAGCACCTCCTCGGGCGGCAGCACGACCTCGGCCATCACGGCGTCGACGATGAGCGACAGCAGCTCGTCCTTGGTGCGCACGTAGTAGTAGAGCGTCATCGTCGGCGCCTCGAGCTCGGCGGCCAACCGGCGCATCGACAGCGCGTCGATGCCCTCGCGATCGGCGATGCGCATCGCCGCGACGCGGACGTCGTCGTGCGTGAAGCGGGGCTTGCGGCCGCCGCCGAGGCCCGCGCATCCACAGATCGACCGACGCCAACCGGTCGGTGGTCCGATCGAGCTTCTCGGCCTGCTCGGCGATCCTGGCCGCGTGGCGGTCGAGGTGGGCGGCCTTGGCCTCGAGCTTCTCGCTCAGCTTGTCGGCGGCGCGGGCCAGCACGTCGGAGGCGGCGTCGGGATCCACCCGCGCCCGCTGGGCCCCGCCCCCGCGCGGCGGCCGCGGGCGACCGCGTCCGCGACGGTCGTCGTCACGCGTCGCCGGGCACGTTCCCCACCCCACATGGCACTCATCCTCGCAGAAACTCCTTGCCGTCTCGTACACCGTACGAGTAACGTTCTTCGTACAATGTACGAGACAATGGTACACACCACGAAAACACTCCCCACCGTGCATGGGGACCGGCGCCCCGGCGTCACCGCCGCCGGCCTCGGCAAGCGCTTCGGCGAGCACTGGGCCGTGCGGAACCTCGATCTCGAGGTCGCCGCCGGCTCGGTCCTCGGCCTCCTCGGGCACAACGGCGCCGGCAAGACGACGGCGATCCGCATGCTCACGACCCTGTCCGTCCCCACCGAAGGTCGCGCCACGGTCGCCGGGTTCGACGTCGCCGCCCAGTCCGCCGAGGTGCGGGCCAGCATCGGCGTCGCCGCCCAATCCGCGACGGTCGACGACCTGCTGACCGCCCGGGCCAACCTCGTGATGGTCGGGCGCCTCTACGGGTTGCGCAAGGGCGACGCCGCGGCGCGCGCCGAGCACCTGCTCGAGCTCGTCGACCTCGCCGACGCACCCGGCCTCACGAAGACGTTCTCCGGCGGCATGCGCCGCCGCCTCGACCTCGCCGCCAGCATCGTCGGGGCGCCCAGCGTCCTGTTCCTCGACGAGCCGACCACAGGGCTCGACCCGCTGAGCCGGATGCAGCTGTGGCAGGTCGTGCGCAGCCTGGCCGACGAGGGCACCACGATCGTGCTCACCACCCAGTACCTCGAGGAGGCCGACCAGCTGGCCGACGAGATCGTCGTGCTCGACCATGGCTCGGTCGTCGCCCAGGGCACGCCGGCCCAGCTCAAGGCCCGCATCGGCAGCGAGCTCGTCGCCGTCACGGTGGCGTCGGAGGCCGACCTGCAGCGCATCGATGGCGCCGTGCGCCGGCTCGCCTCGGCCCCGGTGACCCTGACCCCCGAGATCCTGCAGGCCGCCATCCCGGTCACCAGCGACGTGCGCCTGATGGACGTCGTGCGGGCCCTCGATGCCGACGGCGTCGAGGTCCTCGAGATCGAGCGGCGCGGCGCCAGCCTCGACGACGTCTTCCTCGCCGTCACCGGCAACCGACCGACCCCCGCCGCCAGCGCAGACGACGGCGATCATGACCAGGAGGAGGCCGTCGCATGACCGCCGCGCTCACCGCCCACACCCCCACGATCGCTCCCGTCGACGTCCGACCGCGCAGCGGGTTCGGCGCCTGGTGGCGCGACACCGTGGTGTTCACCGGACGCCAGATCGCCCACATCCGCCAGATCCCCGAGAAGCTGCTCGACGTCACGCTGCAACCGCTGATGTTCGTGCTGCTGTTCTCGTACGTCTTCAGCGGGGCGATGACGATCGGCGGCGACTACCGCGAGTACCTCATCGGCGGCATCCTCATCCAGTCGTTGGCGTTCGGCCTGATCGGCCCGGCGACGGCGATGGCCACCGACATCGGCGAGGGCGTCGTCGACCGCTTCCGCACGCTCCCGACCCCCCGGGGCGCGTACCTGAGCGGTCAGTTCCTCGCCGAGCTCGCCGGCATGGTCCTGTCGATCATCGTGGTGCTCGGCACCGGGCTGGTCGTCGGCTGGCGGCCCCACGAGGTCGGCCCGAGCCTGCTCGCCTTCCTGCTCATCCTGATGTTCGCGTCGGTGATGGTGTGGATCGGCATCTTCCTCGGCCTGAAGGTGCGCACCCCGGACGCCGTGATGGGCGTCGGCTTCGTCGTCGTGTTCCCGCTCACGTTCTTGAGCAACGCCTTCGTGCCGGTCGACTCGCTGCCGTCGGCCCTGCAGACGATCGCCGAGTGGAACCCGGTGAGCGTGCTGGTGGCCGCGGTGCGCGAGCTGTTCGGCAACCCGGTGCCGGTGGTCGACGACCTGTCGTGGCCGCTGCAGCACCCCGTGCCGCTGGCCTTCCTGATGTGCGTCGGCCCTGCTGGCGGCCATCGTGCCGCTGGCGCTCCGGGCGTATCGCATCCGCACGCGAGACTGAGTGGCGATGGGCATCCTGTCCGCCGACATGCAGCGAGTCGTGCGCCAGCAGAAGCTGGGGTTCGTCGCGACGGTCGGCGCGGACGGGATGCCCAACCTGTCGCCGAAGGCGACGACCGACGTGTGGGACGACGATCACCTCTGGTTCGCCGACATCTGCTCGCCGCAGACGACGGCGAACATCCGCGCCGGCTCATGGGTCGAGGTGAACGTCGTCGATCAGTTCATCCGCAAGGGCTACCGGTTCAAGGGCCCGGCCGACGTGCACGGGCCGGGCACCGCCGCCTTCGACGACGGCACGGCCCGGATGCGCGCCGCCGGCTCGACGAACGTCCATCGAGTCAGCGGCATCGTCGTCATCGAGGTCCGCCAGGCGGCCCCGCTCGTCTCCCCCGCATACGACGACGGGACGCTGACCGAGGACGACGTGCGGGCGATCCACACCGCCCGCTTCGCCCGGCTCACTGGAGGAGGACGGCTGATCAGCCGCCGCTGCTCGGGCCGGTCGTGTCGGTGCACCCGGGGGCAGCCGGCTCGCCCTTGACCCGGGCCAGCAGCCAGTCCCGGACCGGCGGGGCGGCCGTCGTGCGCAGCTGGAAGTGACCGGTGTCGGGGTACGTCTGGTACTCGATGTTGGCGCCGGCCGTGCACCGCGCCTGCACCCACGCCGCCGTGACCTCCGGTCGCACGAGCGTGTCGGTCAGTCCCTGGGCGACGAGCAGTGGGATCGACGCCGGAACGTCGCCCGGCGCGTTCTCCTTCAGCCGCGTCGACCAGCCCGGCGCCGTCGTCGGGTCCTGCGACAGGAACGTGACCGCCAGCGCGGCGACGTCGGGCACGTCGGTGAGACCCTGATCCGTCGTGCCGATGCACTTCGTGCCGAGGTTGCGCACGACCGGGCGGGCCACCGGCTCGACCACGGCGTCCATCTTGGTGTCGGGGTAGTACTGGTCCCACGAGGCGATGGCCAGGCCGGTCAGCACGATGCCGTCGACCTCCTTGTCGTCGTCGGTCAGCAACTTCCCGAGGTCGGTGGGCGGGGCCATCGCCGCGACGCCGACCACGTTCAGGTCGGCGGCGTACGTCGGCGCCAGCACGTCGGCCCACACCGCGGCGTGGCCGCCCTGGGAGTGGCCGTAGATGGCGGCGGTGTTCGACACCGCGCCGCCGAGCAACGAGCGGGCGGCGCGGATGCTGTCGAGCACGGCCCGCCCCTCGCTCTCGCCGACCAGGTACGGGTGCGGGCCGGGCGTGCCGAGGCCGGGGTAGTCGGTGAACACGATGGCCGTGCCGGCGGCGAGGAGATCGGGGACCTCGGGGACCCGCACCAGCCCGGCGTCGGGGTAGTCGATCGACGGCGCGCAGCGGCGGTCGACACCCGTCGTGCCGTGCGCCCAGGCGATGATCGGCCAGCCGCCGGCCGGCGGATCGGTCGTGGGCGTGACGACGACGCCGGAGACGGCGATCGGCGTGCCGGCCGGATCGGTGGACGTGTAGAGGATCCGCTGCGCGACCTTACGTCGAGTGTGACCGCGCCGGAGGGTCGATCGACTGCCGGTCCCACTTCGGTGACCACGCCGTCACGCACTGCGACATCAGCGATTCGCGACGGCGCGCCACTCCCATCGATGACCCGGCCACCGCGAAGGAGGAGCGAGCCGCCGCGATCCGAAGCCACTCCCGGCCTGGTCAGCCGGTCGCGTCGGTGACCGAGGTTGCTGCCTCGCGAGAGGCGGTCATCCGCATGCCCCATTCGATGTGCCGCTGAAACTGGACGATCATGATCGGGTGCAGCCCGCGCCGTTGCAGTCCCGCGTAGTCATGCGTCGCGATCAGTTTCTTCGCCTCGTCGTCGACCTCCGGGTAGCGGCCGAGCACTGCATCGGGGTCGCCGAGGAACTCCACGAATAGATCCTCGTCCTCCTGCATGTCGTGAAGCAGCCGGTGGACGTAGAAGTCGCCGGCCTTCGGCCGTGGATACATCAGGTGTTCGTCTGGCATCTTCTGTCCTCTCGTTAGAATTCGATGACGGCGTAACCGCAGTGACCGGAGTCCCAATAGGAGTGGCGCTCCGCCTGCACCCGGTCACCCCTGGCGCCGAGGGAGACTGCCCATGTGCGCAGCTCCACCATGCCGATGGCGTCAAGATCCGCGGCGGACATCGACACGAGCTTCTCCGTATCGCCGGCCTCGAGCCAGCCAAGGACGCGGTGGTCCGCCTCGACATCCGGCTCGGCGAATCGGTCGGTCCCGGGGAAATGCGACATGCCGCCGGTAGAGACGATGCCGACGCGCTTGCCGGACGCTTCGGCCCACGAGGCGATCGCCTTGCCGAGGTCATTGCAGCGACGGATGGAGGGCTGCGGCGGCACGTACGCGTTGATGATGAGCGGGATCACCGGCGCTTCCAGGCCCTCTTCCACCATGTAAGTTGAGCGGAACGAGGAACGAGTGATCGAGCACCTCGTTCTGGCTGAACGCGGGGTCGAAGCCTCTGTCGAGCAGACCGTCCATGAGGCTGTTCGCCAGCTCTGGGCTGCCATTCAACTCGATCCTGCGCCGGTTGAACTGCGCCACAACGGGGTTGCCCGTGAAGATCGTGAACTGCGGGACGAGGTTCAGGAAGTGGTTATGCAGATGGTCGAGCGCCACGATGATCAGCGCATCGACGTTGTGCTCCTTGACGCTCCGGGCGACAGCGCGGTATCCGTCATGCATCCGAGCAAGCTCCGCCGGATCTTCCTCCTTTGGCTGGGTGAAGATCTGCGGCGCGTGCGACACGCAGTAGCCGAACGCGACGCCGCCTTTGTGGCTGGTACTCGGTGGAGCGGACACCGTCGGTCGTGACAGTGGTCATGTGGAGTTCTCCTGATGAGGTTGATCCATAGGTCGCTGCATTTCGTGTGGCAATAGCCTTGGCGATAAAGGCATATTGCGCATCGCCGGCGGTGAGCGGCGCGCGTCCGCCTGCCAAACCTCGCGGCCAGTGCACCTGCACGCCGGCCTTCCGCGCCGCCTCGTGATCGAGGCCGCCGGGCGGTGAGGCGATATCGACGACGATACGATCGCGAAGCAGTGCAAACGCCTCCGGCGGGATCGCGTCGGTCGACGGGACGGTGTTGATGATGATGTCCGCTGCTTCCATCGCCTCGACCCGGTCGTCATAAGCAACAGGGATGGCGCCGCACTGACGGGCGCGCTCGAGCCAGCGCGGACTACGGACCGCGACCTGCGGAGTGCAGTGCGCGGCGACCAGATAGTCGACGATCACTGCTCCGGTGACGCCGTACCCGATGACGAGGAAGCGATGCTCCCGCAGGATGCGTCGCGTCAGTTCAATGAGCAGCCGCATCACTCCCTCGGCAACACCGGTGGACAGGCGAGTGGCCAATCCAGGGTCGTCCTTGAGCTGAAAGATCTGGATGTTCATCCGGCGGGCGATCTCGTCGAACGTCGGCGTGGATCGCCCCATGACGACACCGCCTTCGCGTGGCCGCGGACTGCTCGAGGAGCGCACCGTCGAGCACGATGGGTTCCGGAGCATCGGGTGCGTAGATCAGGTCACCGTTGAGCCCTGGCGAAGGGAGGACGAGCCATTCGGTGCCGCGGACGGCATCGGCCGAGTGAGGCTGCCACGCGCACGCCGTTGGACGCACCGGCGGCCTGGCCGTAGCACACCGCATCGTGACCGTCTCTCGCGAGTCGCTGGGCGACATGGACCTCGCGCCCATCGCCGCCGAGCACGGCGACGCGGTAATGCCTCATGAATAGACCTCCGTAGGGGATGTGGACACGCCGATGGCTGCGTCGCATTCGACCAATGCGTCGCGCAGAGCGTTGATGATCTCGACGGAGCACTCCGCATACGGAGCGCGGACGGCGAGCGATCCTTCGAATCCTCGAATCTGCATCGCCGCCTTGACCCCGGCGGGTTGGCCCGCTCGCGCCAGCACCCGTCGATATGGCGCCAGGGCGCTGTGGATGCGCTGCATGTCGCCCAGGTCGCTGCGGCCGGCGGCAGCAACCAGGCCCAGCATCGCCTCCGGGAACACCCACGCATTGGTGGAGGTCAGGCCATCGACGGGCGCACGCGAGTGTGAGGGCGGCGCTGAGGTCCGACGCGATGAAGATCTGCACCGGGCGCGCCGTGGATCGAATGGCCTCGACGCTCCCGAGCAGCCGAACGGTATCGCGCGTTCCCTGCTTGACCCCGACGTACGCCTCCATCGCCATCACCTCAGCCATGACACGCGGCTCGAGGTCATGGCCGAAGACGGGGTTGTTGTAGACGACGAGCTGTCGCCCCACCGTCTTCGCGAGATACTCGAAATGCCGCAGCACGTCGCTCTCCGTCGTCTCACACGCCAGCGGCGCTGCCACCATCGCAGAGTCGGCACCCTCATCGAGCATGTTCAATGCCAGGCGGGCCGTCGCCTCAGCCGACAGCGATGCGGCGCATGCCATGATCGATTCGCACGCGCCGGTGGCTTTCACCTGTCGCAGGATCGCGATCCGCTCGGCTATCAGCTCAGCGAGTGGAACTCGCCATAGGCGCCTGTGAGCAGCACGTGTCCGGATCCCCGATTCGGCCAGCCGCTCGACGTTCGCCGCCATCGCCGCGGCGTCGACCGAGCGTCCGTCGGGCGTGAATTGCGTTGGAGCGATCGCGTAGAGCATGATGGGTCGCGCTCGGCAACAACCTTGTCATGTGCTAGGTCCGAACATGCTCGGCATGCGGCAGCCGGCGGTGCGCTGCAGCCGACGCGCCAAGATACAGCCGGCCGACCTCGGGATTATCGAGAAGGCTGGCAGCGCGATCCTCGATGCGCACGGTGCCGAGCTCGAGCACCGCCGCATGGTCGGACACTCGGAGCGCGGAGCGCGCGTTCTGCTCGACCAGCAAGACCGTGATGCCGTCCCTGCTCATGGCGGTGAGGGTCTCGAAGACCAGCGTTCGACTCTTCGGGTCGAGCCCCAAGGACGGCTCATCGGCAAGCACCACCTTGGGCTCGAGCATCAATGCACGGGCGAATTCGATGATCCGCTGCTGACCGCCGGACAGCGACCCGGCGTGCGAATGGTGAAATTGCTTGATGGTCGGGAAACCGCTCCTCGAGCGCCAGGGCGCGGCGACGAACCTCGCCGTTGTCTCGAAGGATGTAGCCGCCCATCAGGAGGTTCTCCCAAACGCTGAGGGTCGGAAAGAGGCTCCGATCCTGCGGCACGTGCACCACACCCGCCTCGAGAATCTGCCGAGGCGTCAATCCCTGAAGCGCCACCCCGTCGAGGAGGATCTCGCCGGACTGCACTGCGATGAGCCCACTGATCGCTCGCAGCAGCGTCGACTTGCCGGCGCCATTCGGGCCGATGAGACAGGTCATCTCGTGACGAGGGAACGTTCAGCGTTGCGCCACGCAGCACCGTGCCGTACCCATAGCCGGAGACGACCTGGCGGATTTCGAGGCAGGTGTCCACTAGTCTCCCAGGTACGCGTCGAGAACGAGCTGGTTCTGCTGCACGTCGTCCGGTGCACCGGCGAAGAGTTGCTTGCCGTGGTCCAGCACCACGATCGGATCGCAGAGGCTCATGACGAATTCCATGTTGTGCTCGACGATGAGGAAGGTCAGACCCTTCGCGTGGAACTCGCGAATCCGCTCGGTCATGAGGTCGACCATCACATGGTTGACACCGGCGGTCGGTTCGTCGAGGAGCACGAGACGAGGCTTGCCCATGAGGACGGTCGCGAACTCCAGCAATTTCTGCTGGCCGTACGACAGCTCACCGGCCTTCGCCTCCGCAAGCCGGGTCAGCTTGAACTCATCGAGCAGCGTCATCGCGTAATCCACGGTGGCCCGGTTGGCCTTCGACATCCCCCACACCGCGAGACCCCGCTTCGGTGCGGCCACCAGCAGGTTGTCGAGAACGTCAATCTCCGGCAGGACGCGGGCGCGTTGGAACGTTCTGCTCATGCCGCCGCGATACATCGTGGTTGGATCGGGACGGGCGACCCGCTTCCCGTCGAATCGGATCGAGCCACTGTCGCTCGCGAGGTAGCCGCTCAGCATGTTGAGCACGGTGGTCTTTCCTGAACCGTTGGGGCCGATGAGGCCCGTGATGCTTCCTCGCTCGCACGCTGAACGAGCAGCCGTCGACCGCGACAATGCCGCCGAAGCGCTTGCTCAGCGCGTCGATCTCGAGGAGCGGCCGTCTCGGACGTCATCGCGCCACGACCGGCGCTGGGGCATCGCGCGGCGATTCCGCCTCCGCAATCGCCAGCTCTTCGACCACTTGCTTTCGGCGGCGACTGCGGCGGAGCGCGCGGTCGGCGATGGTCGTCACGACTCCACGCGGCAGGAACAGCATCACGACGATGAAGACAGCCGCATAGGCGATGAGATACAGCTGACTGCCGCCGAGCGAGTACGCAAAGTACTGCTGAGCCGGAGTGAGGATGAGGGCGCCGACGAACGGTCCCCAGAGGGTTCCGATGCCGCCGAGGTACGCGACCAGGATGATGCCCATCGCGAGGAATTCGCCGTCGAACGCGAACTGTGGGTACACGGTCGACAGGTAGTACGCCCACACCGCCCCAGCCATCGCCGAGAATGCCGCGCAACCCGCGAAAGCAGCGTACTTCGGCACGGATGTCGCCACGCCGAGACCACGCGCCTTGTCCTCGTCCTCACGGACGGCGAACATCATCAAGCCCGAGCCTGCTCCGTCGCACGTAGGCGCATGCCAGCAGCGTCAAGGCGAAGACAACCAGCATCGCCCAGTAGAAGTACTCCTCGTACGTCCCTGGAGGGAAGGGGGCTTGCGGCACCTGAAGCCCAGGCGCGCCACCGGTGATATCGGTGAGGTTCAGCGCCATGTACTGCAGGATGATGACAAGCGAGATCGTGACGATGATGAAGGGCAGGCCGCGGGTTCTGAAGGCGATCCAGCCGATCGGCAGGCTGACGATCGCCAACGGCGATTCCGATGACCGGGATCAGCGCAAAGGGCAGAAAACCATTGCCGATACCGATGTGCTGAAACGTCAGAGCCAGCCCGTATGCGCCGAGTCCGAAGAACGCAACACTGCCGAGCGACACATACCCCGTGTATCCGCCGATGAGGTTCCAGGCCGAGCCGAGAACGCGCGTACATCAGCGTGAAGATCCCGATGTTGACGATCCAGCTCTCGGCGCCGCTGAACGGGAACAGCGCGAGCACTGCGATCACGCCCAGCCCGACGAGCAATCCACGGTGAGCGCGGGCCTGATGCTTCAAATGGCGCCCCGGGTGCGCACACCGAAAAGTCCCTGTGGACGAGCGATGAGCACGATGATCAGCAGCACATAGAACGGCACCGACGACCAGGCGGGCGAGAGCTCAGCCTGGACAAGTGACTCCGAGAGCGCCAGGATCACCGCGCCCGGCGATGGCGCCGGCATTGCTCCCGAGACCGCCGATCACGCAGATCGCCAGGAGCCGCCCGATCAAGTCGTAGTGACTTGCCGGATCAAAGCTGCTGACAAGACCGAACATCGCGCCGGCCGCGCCGGCCGTGGCGGCCCCGAGCCCGAAGGCGAGCGCGGCGGTTCTATCGGCGCCACCAGCGCCTCCCGGGGCCCTCGCCGTCATCTCGCTGGCGTGGCTCCCACCGCCTACCTGGGCGCCAGGAGCGACCTGCTGCACGCGCAGGCCCGCGGCTCGGCGACGGTCGAGGCGGTCGCCCAGGTGGTCATCGCGGTGCAGGAGGCGCACGCCGACGAGAGCCTCACCCTGGTCGACAACACCGGCGGGGACGCCTACCAGGGCGGACTACATGAAACAGCAGCACGCCCTCGGGCCAGGAGCGGGCACGCTGCTCACCGCGGCGTCGGCGGCCGCCCAGGGCTCCCCGGCCGCGCCGGCGGTGGCGGCGGCGGTCAGCGACGCGCGGGCCTGGTTCGCCGCGCACGCCCAGGTCCGCATCCTCGACGACAACGGGAACCACTCCAAGGCCGTCGCGTCGGTGCTCGGCACGGCACCGGGCAACGCCGGCGCGTCGTCCGCCCGGCTGTCGAACGACCTCGCCCGGCGGTCAACAGCGACCAGGCCGTCTTCAACTCGACCGCGCGCTCCGCCGCAAGCGCCTACACCGCGCTGGCGCTCGGCGTCATCGTGGTGGCGCTGCTCATGGCGGGCGCCTGCGCCTGGGGCCTGAGCCGCCGCCTCACGGAGTACCGGTGAACAGAGCAGCGCGCAACAGGGAGGCCACACTCGTGAAACGGCCCCGCCCGGGCACTGCCCGGGTTCTGCCGCGCGCCCGCGCGGCCGCGCTCGCGCTTGCCGCCGTGGCCGTGGCGGCCGCCACGGCCGGCGGCGCCGCGGCGCCCGCCCCGCGCCAGGCCGCGTCCCGCCCGGCAGCCACCGGCCCGCGCGCCGCCGCCCGCCCGGCGGCCGGGCCGGCGCCGTGAGCCAGTCGCGGGCGAGCGGCGAGGCCGCCAGCGCCACCTGCGACCCGGACGCCTCCGGCCTGGCCCCGCTGGGCCCGCCGCAGGTGTCGCCCGGCTCGTACATGGCCAAGATCCGCGCGCACGGGTACCTCGTCGCCGGGGTGGACCAGAGCACCTACCACTTCGGCTACCTCAACCCGCTCGACGGCCAGATCGAGGGGTTCGACATCGACATGATCCGCGCCGTGGCCCAGGCGATCTTCGGCAGTCCCGACAAGGTCCAGTACAAGGCGATCACCGACGCCGAGCGGATCCCGACATCCTCAACGGCAGCGTGGACATCGTCGCGCACACGATGACGATCACGTGCGCCCGGCTGGGGCAGGTCGACTTCTCCAGCGTCTACTTCGACGCCCACCAGCGGGTGCTGATCCCCGACAACTCGCGCGCGGGCCGCGGCCTGGCCGACCTCGGCGGCCAGAAGGTGTGCGCCACCGCGGGCTCCGACTCGGTGACCACCGTCAAGGACTACCCCTCCCCCCGGAGTCGTCCAGGGCCCGGACTGGATGGACTGCCTGGTCCTGCTGCAGCAGGACCAGGTGGCGGTGGTCTCAACCGACGACTCGATCCTGTACGGGCTCGAGGCGCAGGACCCCTTCACCAAGGTCGTGGGACCCGAGCTGACCGACGAGCCCTACGGCCTCGCGATCTCGGAGCAGCACCCGGACTTCGTCCGCTTCGTCAACGCGGTCCTGGCCAAGGAGCGCTCGGACGGCGCCTGGGAGGCCAGCTACCACCGCTGGGTGGGCCCGCAGAACGTGGCGCCGCCCGCCGCGCGGTACGCGGGCTGACCGGCCGCCCCGCGGCGGTGACAGGGCGTCCTGCCTGGCCAAGCGCACGTCCCCGGGCCTGGTCGAGAGATCTGCATACAATATGCAGCAATTGAGTGAACACTTTGTGACCCGGGTCACCGGGGCCCCAGAATGGGCTAGGGTGGTATAGACCACCGGAAGGGGAGGAGGATGAGCCGGCGTGCGAAGATCGTCTGCACCTTAGGGCCAGCGACGTCGAGCCAGGAGCAGATCACCGCGCTGATCGAGGCCGGCATGGACGTCGCGCGGCTCAACATGAGCCACGGGACCCAGGCTGACCACCTTGAGACCTACCGCCACGTCCGGGCCGGGGGCGACGCGACCGGCCGGGCCGTCGGCATCCTCGCCGACCTCCAGGGGCCGAAGATCCGCCTCGGGGAGTTTCCCGGCGGCCCTGTCCGCTCAGCGCCGGCGACGAGTTCACCATCACCACCGAGGACGTCCCCGGCAACCAGCACGAGGCCTCCACCACCTACGCGGGGCTCGCCGACGACGTCGGGCGGGTGACCGGATCCTGATCGACGACGGCAACGTCCAGCTCGACGTCACCGGCGTCAGCGGCAGCCGGGTGTACCGCGGGTGGTCGTCGGCGGGAAGATCTCCGACCACAAGGGCATCAACCTTCCCGGCGTCAGCGTGAGCGCTCCCGCGCTGACCGACAAGGACGAGGCGGACCTTCGCTTCGCCCTGGCCACCGGCGTGGACATCGTCGCGCTGTCCTTCGTCCGCACGCCCGGACGACGCGAGCCGGCCCGCAAGATCATGACCGACATGGGCCGCCCGGCGTCCCGCTGATCGCCAAGATCGAGAAGCCGGAGGCCGTCAACGGCCTGCCCGAGATCGTGGAAGCCTTCGACGGCATCATGGTCGCCCGCGGCGACCTGGGCGTCGAGCTGCCGCTTGAGCAGGTGCCCACCGTCCAGACGCGGGCGATCAAGCTGGCCAGGGAGCGGGCCCGCCCGGTGATCGTGGCGACCCAGATGCTCGAGTCCATGATCAACTCGCCGCGCCCGACCCGCGCCGAGGTCTCCGACGTGGCCGGCGCCGTCACCGCGGCGCCGACGCGGTGATGCTCTCCGCCGAGACCAGCGTCGGCGCCTACCCGATCGAGACGGTCGCCACCATGAGCAGGATCGTCGCCGCGGCCGAGGAGTCCTCGCTGCGCGCCGAGCACCACCGTCGCGGATGCCCACCACCACCGGCGGCGCCATCGCCCGCGCCGCCGCCGAGGTCGGCGCGATCGTCGGCGCCAAGGCCCTGGTCGCGTTCACGATGACCGGCGAGACCGCGCGCCGCCTCGCCAGGTACCGCTCCCCGATCCCGCTGCTCGCGTTCACCACCGACCCGGCGATCAGGAGCCAGCTCGCCCTCACCTGGGGCGTCGAGACGTTCATCGTCCCGACCGTCCACCACACCGACGACATGGTGCACGAGGTCGACTCGGCCCTCGTCAGCCTCGAGCCGCTGCGCCATCGGCGACAAGATCGTCATCGTGGCGGGCAGCCCGCCCGGCAGCCCGGGCAAGACCAACGCGCTGCGCGTCCACCGATCGGCGACGCGATCAACCTCCCTATCCCTGACCGGTGGCCGTGTGCCGGGGAGGCCCCGCCCTTCGCCCCCCCCCGACCCCCTCCCCCTCCCCCTGCTCGCCTCGGCCCCCCCTCCGGGGCCGGCCCCCCTCCCCCCCCCCGTTCGCGCCCTCGCGTCCCGTCGCGGGCCGCCCCGTCGCCGGACCCGCCGTCGTAGCAGCCGTTCGCCCAGGAAGAAAGCCCTTCGAAAAAGGAAAAAATGGCGTCCTGACCCTGGCGGACATAGGCTAATGTCCTGGCGAGCGGAATGTCGCCAGGCGGACAGGAGCGGGGATTCGGCTATGAGCACATCGCGGGATGATTCGCCAGGCGCGAGAATGTGCACGGCGTGTTCAACTGACTCCGCTGATCCTGTTGTCGCAGGTGAGGACGGGTACTGTCCGTCGTGCGGGCGACGGGTCGTGGCAGACAGGGACCACATGGAGGAGGACCTCGGCCAGGTGGCCGGGGTCAGCGACCGTGGCCTTCGGCATTCGCGTAACGAGGACGCGATGCATTTCGCCGTCGCGGACACCGACGCGGGCCCGGTCGCGGTCGCGATCGTCTGTGACGGCGTTTCCTCGGCCCCGCGCCCCGACGAGGCGTCATGGACGGCGGTGAACACCGGGATCACCCTGCTCGCCGAGGGCGCGGAGCGGGGCGATGACCCGGAGGACATCTCCAAGATGGCGGTCAAGGCCGCCGGCCGGGCGCTGACCGAGCTGGCGGGCCCGGACGGCGCGCCGGCGGCGACGTACGTGTCGGCGATCGTCAGCCAGCGGCAGATCACGGTGTGCTGGCTGGGCGACAGCCGCGCCTACTGGCTCCCGGCGAACACGCCAGTCCCGGCGGGACCGAACGACACCATCGACATCACCGGCGGCTCCAGGCGGGTGACCAGGGACGACTCGCTCGCCGAGGAGATCGTCGCAGCCGGCCTCGCCACCATGGACGAGGCGATGGCCTCCCCGCAGGCGCACGTGATCACCCGCTGGCTCGGCGCGGACCTGCCCGATCCGCGAGTCGCATGTCGAGCAGTTCACCCCGACCGGGCCCGGCGTGCTGCTGCTGTGCTCCGACGGACTGTGGAACTACCGCCCCGAGGCCGCGGAGCTCGCCGCGATGGCCATGCCCGCCGCGCTGACCCGCCCGCTCGACGCCGCCGCCGACCTCGCGAAGTTCGCGCTCGACTCGGGCGGCCTCGACAACATCACGGTCGTCATCATCCCGTTCCCGCCGCGCCCCGACGCCGTCCCGGCGTCCCGCGCCGGGTAACTTCCCGGACCGCCGCCAGCCGGGCAGCCCGGCGACCAGGCCCCGACGCTCTCCGCCCCGTAACGGTCACGGGACTCCAGAGCGCGGAGCAAAAACCCGTTCGGACAATGAGCCCCGCGGCCCGGCCCGGCGCCGCGCGCCCATTGACACGCTCAATGTCATCTTTAGCGTGCGTTGGGGCGGTCCCAGAACGGAAAGGTTGCGACGATTTGACGAGCAATCCGCTGGCCCTGCAGCTCTACACCGTCAGGGACCAGCTCGCGTCGGGCCGCAGGGCCGTGCTCGCAGGCCATCAGGGGCTTCGGGTACGGCGCCGTTGAGCCGTACGACGTGCTGACCGACCCCGAGGCGCTGCGCGCCGACCTCGACGAGGCCGGGCTCGCGGTGTGCTCCGTGCACGCGCGGGCCCTCGGCGAGGACGCCGAGGCGCTGCTCGACGGCGCCCGGCGGTCGGCGCGGACACGGTGATCGTGCCGTCGGTCGCCGGCCGAGCGCTTCGCTGACGCCGACGCGATCGCGCGCGCTGGCCCGCGACCTCAACGAGGCCGCCGCCAGGGCCGCCGGCCACGGACTGCGGTTCGGCTACCACAACCACGCCTTCGAGTGTCGCCCGTGGTCGGCGGGCGGACGGGCCTCGAGGTGCTCGCGGACGCGCTCGACCCGGCCGTGATCCTCGAGGTCGACACCTACTGGGCGGCGGTCGGCGGCCAGGACGTGCCCGCGCTGCTCGGCAGGCTCGGCGACCGGGTCCGCTACCTGCACGTGAAGGACGGCCCGGCCACCAGGGACGACCCGATGACCGCGGTCGGCACCGGCCGGATGCCGGTCGCGGAGATCCTCGCCGCCTGCCCGTCCGCCGAGTGGCACGTGGTCGAGCTCGACCGGTGCGCCACCGACATGCTCACCGCCGTCCGCGACAGCCTCGGCGTGGCTCACCAGCCGCGGGCTCGCGACCGCGGTGCCGGCCCGATGAGCCGGTCGCCTCGGCGACGAGGCCGAGCCGTTCGGCGTCGCCGTCATCGGCTGCGGCAACATCAGCAAGCAGTACCTGGGGAACCTGACCGCGTTCCCCGACGTGCAGGTCGCTGATCTGCGCCGACATCGACGCGGGCCGGGCCAAGGCGCAGGCCGCCGCCTACGGCGTGCCGGAATGGGGCAGCGCGGAAGACGCGCTCGGCCATCCCGGACGTCCAGCTGGTCGTGAACCTGACCATGCCCGCCGCGCACGCCGAGGTGACCTCGGCCGCGATCGCGGCGGGCAGGCACGTGTGGAGCGAGAAGCCGCTGACGCTGGACGTCGCCGCCGGGCGCGCGCTGCTCAGCCAGGCGGACGCCGCCGGGGTCCGGGTCGGCTGCGCGCCGGACACGGTGCTCGGCGCCGGCATGCAGTCCGCCAGGCGGCTGATCGACTCCGGCGGCATCGGGACGCCGCTTACCGCGCTCACCCTGCTGCAGGGGCCGGGGCCGGAGTCGTGGCACCCGGACCCGGAGTTCCTGTTCGCGCCGGGCGCGGGGCCGCTGTTCGACCTCGGGCCGTACTACCTGTCGGTGCTGGCGACGCTGTTCGGCCCGGCGCGGCGGGTGGCCGCCATCGGGCGCAGGCCGCGCGAGTCCCGGGTCATCGGCTCCGGGCCGCGCGCGGGCACCGAGTTCGCGGTCGCGGTGCCCACCTACGTCGCCGCGCTCGCCGAGTACGCCGGCGGCCAGGCCGCGTCGCTGCTGTTCAGCTGGGACTCGCCGCTGTCCCGTCGGGTTTCGTCGAGATCACCGGCACCGAGGCGACGCTGGCGGTGCCCGACCCGAACCGCTTCGACGGCGACCTGCGGATCCGCCGGGCGGGCGACGCTGAGTGGACCGTGATCCCCTCCAGGGGCGGCGGCGGGCCGCGGCAGCGGCGTCGTCGACATGGTCCGCGCGATCCGCGCCGGCACCGCCGCACCGGGCCTCGGGCGAGATGGCGCTGCACGTGCTCGAGATGATGACCGCGATCGAGCGGTCCGCCGCCAGCGCCGCGTTCGAGCCGGTCGAGACCGGCTTCGACGGCGCCCGTGCCGCTCGACGCACAATGGGATCCCTATGCCGCAGCAACTGACACCAGGCCGGCATCGGCGTCGGCATGGTCGGGTACGCGTTCATGGGCCGGGCCCACTCGCTGGCCTGGCACACGGTGGCCTGGGTATTCGACGTCCCGCTGCGGCCCAGGCTCGCCGCGATCTGCGGCCGCGACAAGGCGGCGGCCGGAGGCGGCCGCCGGCCGGTTCGGCTGGGCCGCCGCCGAGACCGACTGGCGCGCGCTGATCGCCCGCGATGACGTCCAGCTGGTCGACATCCCGCGCCCGGCGACCTGCACGCGCCGATCGCGATCGCCGCCCTGGCGGCGGGCAAGCACGTGCTGTGCGAGAAGCCGCTCGCCAACACCCTGGCCGAGGCCGAGGCGATGAAGGCCGCGGCCGACGCCGCCTACCACGGCGGGCGCGCGCCATGGTCGGGTTCAACTACCGCCGCCTCCCCGCCCTCGCCCTGGCCAGGCAGCTCGTCGATCAGGGCCGGATCGGCACCCTGCGCCACTTCCGGGCCGCCTACCTGCAGGACTGGCTGGCCGACCCGGACGCGCCGATGACCTGGCGGATGCAGGCCGAGCGCGCCGGGTCCAGCCATGCAGAAGCCCTCGCCTCTCAAGAACGGGCAAGTCATGTACGCATCCTTACGCCACAACATCGAAGCAAGAAGACGAACAGAAGGAACATCGTCGAGCTAGGTACGTCTATGAACGAATCCACGTCCGACAAAGTACATTATACTAACATTTTCTAATACAGCCCTACAACGCTCGCGCGACATTGCCGAAAACGCCCGCAACGGCCCAATAGCCGCAATCGACACCCGCGACGATGTCCTAGACGCCATCCGAAACACGCGCCTCTCCGACGCGGAGAGCTGGCGCAGCGTAATCCAAAACGCGCCACTGACCGAACGCAAATACCTCAGTCAAGTGTACGAACTACTAACCGACCTGGCACTTGAGAACCGCACAAACGACAGCACGGAAAGGTTCACGAACGCTTTCATTTTCAATTACCGCACCGGCTCCTGCGCGCACGACGATCTCGGCCCGAGCGAGAAATGAATTTACGACAGTGTGTTTTCACCGATGAGAAGACAAGATAGGATATGGAAGGATAGGATAGGAAAGGGAAGGAAAGAAGGGAGGGGGATTTGCATTGGCCTCGTATGGAATGGGGCTGTATTGGGTGTTCTAAATTTGCATTTTGCTTTATGGGTGGATTTCTTGTTCGTTTTATTTGACTACACACTCTATCTCCTCTCAACGCCCTGTTTAGCGAGTGCTAGGGATGATACCCCACCAGTTGATGTGCGATGTGTGATGTGTTGCGAAGTGATGAGATGAAATGATGCGAGAAAGATTTATGAATATCCAGCATGAAGGTTGTGCGCGGAGAAAAGGGAATGATTTTTCGCCAGGAGGTATCGCTGTTATTGTACATCGAAGAAATCACAAACATCATGAATTATTTGTCGAGCATGCTGGTTATAGCCCGATTAGTCGCTGTCATCGTCGCTGCCGTAGGCTACCAATGGTCGACCGGCCGCTTTGGGTGCTGCAGCAGTCGTCACAGTTCCACCATTCAGACCACGGAGTGCTGCCACAGCTGAGCTAGAGAAGATGCCGCTGCTTTGCTGCTCGTACTGCGGCTGCGCGGGCATTGCAGCGGGTTCGATCATCAGTGACTGTTCTGGTGCTTCCAGCTGTGCGACTTCCTGGGTTGACTCCTCCAATTGACGGGTTCTGGCGTGCCACACATCATCGGGAACGTCGTAGCCCTGTAGTCCAAAGCTTCCTTCGATCTTCTTGCGTCTTTGCCTCGGGATCGCGGCCTTCGATCTCAGCCACAAATGCTGCGGGGAGAGCTCGGCGGACGGCCTCGGCGGCCTGTTCCTCTAACCGACGAGCTTCGCGTTCTGAGCCATGGGGTTCGGGTCAACTGTTGCCCAGCGGACGTTGATAATTTCCTCACTGGAAGGGGGTTAGTACATTGGTAAACAATGATAGTATAGAAGATATCGGGTGAAACATACTGGTCTAAGCTTTGCCGAGACATTGCTTCCTTTGCAAACTGCGCATTGGCTTCGTTTGTATCTAGTATGTTGTTAGTACGGATAGTCCAATTACTGCTACACCATAGGATAATGGGAGAATAAGACATGGCACTTACAGGTAACGAATGCCACACCTCTTCCAGTCAACACACGGATGCGCTGTAGACTTAGTTAGCATGATACTCGGGTATCATTTAGACGAGCGAACGTACATCGATCTGCCCCCATTCCGCGAAATGGCGGGAAACAACTTCTTCGTATGATCTGTGACGTGAATACGACCAACGTAAAGCGTCCGATTTTGGCTTCAAGAAGTTAGCAACGCTAGCCGGAATTTGTAACGAGGATCCTGCAACTGACCGAGAAAATGATCCAACACCAGACATGTCTTCTTTGTAATCGCTGTGACGGTCTCGGCCTGTTGTCGAGTCAGTAACCTATCCTCAAAGAACCACACGAAATCGAATTCGATACTGACCGAAACAGTCTGTATTGGGGTTGAACTAGAAGCAAGATCAGTTAGAAACGGGCCATTCGAAAAGAGATCCAAGGAAGCCTTACTAAGTCATGAATTGTGGGCAGACGATGCAAATACTCGCACTCTGGGCCCTTAACACAAGTCCCCCAAGCAAAATGCGTGCTAAAGATGAGAATCAGCAAGAGTCCATTGCGGCGCACGCAAGGCACGACAGTGGAGATAAAAACCCACCAGAAGAAAGAACCGGGCACTCGGTCAGCGCGCGTGTACCCACTATCCCTCGCAACATTACAACGACCAGGCGCAGGCTTAGAAAGCCCGTACTTGTCATCATTATCGCTGCCGCTCTTGTTGTACCAGATATTGTAGTCACCGCCTGAAGCAGCCGCAGGTTCAGATTTCGGGGCGGTAGACGGATCAGCCTGGACTCGAGCAGGGCGCTTCTTGCGACGAATGATCTTCTTTGTCTTTTTCACGGGCTCGAGTTGTCCGTCGGCTGGTGTCGCGCCTCCGGCGTCGGTTGTTGCCACGACCATTTCTTCGGTGGTGGATTCCACGGGTTCCGGGTTGGTGTTTGATACGGGCGCTGAGGGCGCCTCGGCAATGGATGTGTCTGCCATCGCTGTTGGTGTTTGAATTGGGGGAGTTGGCGGTGTTGAGCTTCGAGAGCTTTAGAAAATCGACGGGCAGTTGATGCGATTACATAAGGCTTGGCGGGTGCGGGGTTTCGTTCCTGGTCGAAAAGATGCGAAGTGCCACTTTTTGATATTCTGTTCTCTGTCTCGGTTCTTGCTTTCTTCGTGCTGCAATCTGGCAGACCATTATTTGCTCTTGACCGAGGGAGTGCCAGAGAAATTTCTAGTGGTTTTACGGGCGTCGAGCCTCGGAAACCGCCAACATGGTGAACATCACAGAGAAGATCAAGGAGTATGTTCCTCGGACTACGGCTTATTCCAATGATCTAATTTGCTGATCTGTCTGTTGTACTACAGGATTGAGGATGAGATGCGTCGGACGCAGAGTAAGTGGCCTATTCCCAGATATCAACATATATCACCCCGCTAACCAATGCCCCGCAGAGAACAAGGCCACAGGTAAGATAAACTCTGGCTATTCAGAGAGTATTTGATCTAATGCTTCGATCCAGAATACCATTTGGGTCTATTGAAAGGGTACATTTCACCCCGAAACTCCAATCCGTATTCGAGCTAACAATATCACCAGAAAACTTGCCCGTCTAAGAGCCCAGCTCCTGGAGCCAGCAGCCGGTGCCGGCTCTGGCGGTGGCATGGGATTCGATGTCAGCAAGAGCGGTGATGCACGTGTAGCTCTTGTCGGCTTTCCCTCCGTCGGAAAGTCCACCTTCTTGTCCAAGATCACCAAGACAAAGAGTGAGGCTGCCGCCTACTCTTTCACCACGCTGACAGCTATTCCCGGTGTGCTGGAGTACGGCGGTGCCGAGATCCAGATTCTGGATTTGCCCGGTATCATCGAAGGTGCCTCGGAGGGCAAGGGACGTGGTCGACAGGTTATCTCTGCTGCAAAGGTGAGTTTGTATCTCCTCTAATCATGGCGAAATGCTGACAATATTGGTGTGTCTCACAGACCAGTGACTTGGTTCTGATGGTTCTGGATGCTACAAAGCGTGCCGAACAGCGAGCCCTGCTCGAGGCTGAGTTGGATGCCGTGGGCATTCGGCTGAACAAGGAGCCACCGTATGACATTCATTTCTCATCTGGATCTTTGACAAAGACATAAGTACTAACACAGTTCTAGTAATATCTACCTGAAAGCCAAGAAGGCCGGTGGCATGAAGATCACTTTCTCAACACCCCCAAAGAACCTAGACGAAAAGATGATTTACAATGTGCTCCGCGATTACAAGATCCTCAACTGTGAAGTGTTGGTGCGAGATGAGAATGGTATGAAACTCCTACCTCCTGAAGTATATTTTATCATTCTGTACTAACTTCAGAATTGCAGCTACTATCGACGACTTTATCGACGTGATCATGAAGGATCACCGCAAGTACATCCGCTGGTAAGAATTACACCAATCACAAACACCACACGTGCACCCACTAACCATTTCTATCAGTCTCTACGTCTACAACAAGGTCGACAGTATCGGTCTCGAATTCCTCGACGCCCTGGCCCGCGAACCCTACACAGCCGTGATGAGTTGTGAACTGGATCTCGGCGTGCAAGATGTTGTCGAGCGGATCTGGAAAGAACTGAGATTGATGCGTCTTTACACAAAAAAGTATGCGTCACCAGCCCCCTCACGAGTCTTACGATTTTATCATCTGTTTAACGGAACTAACTATGGTCCACCTACAGGAAGGGCGAAGAACCAAACTTCGACGAGGCACTCATCGTGCGCAGAGACTCCACTATCGAAGATGTATGTGACCAGATCCATCGCACGATCAAGGAAACGTTCAAGTATGCGATGGTATGGGGAGCCAGTGCGAGACATGTGCCGCAGCGAGTGGGATTGGGACACATGGTAGCAGACGAGGATGTGGTATCCATCGTGGCGAAGTAAATCTATGTTGAGCTTGAAAGCGACGATAAAAATGTTGATACGATTACAATAAAAAGCTTAAGATGTGAACAAATGACATCTCAAATATGAAGTATGGTTTAACGTTAACGTTGTTGATTTGATAGAACCATGAAGCTATGAACAAAATATAAGAACCTGAAAATATTCACCCAAAACCAAATTGAATACCCGAGCCAACTCCCTCACACGTTATGAAATTTAAACAGCACCAGCGGCGGCGGCAGCGGCGGCGGCAGCAATGTTCTGCTGGCCGACGGTAGGCTGACACCGACACGCTCGTTGGGGAGAAGGTCAACCAGCAGGGGGCTGGGACGGCTGTCACGCTGGGGATAGAGACCAGCCTGGCTGTTCTTGTACTTCAGAACGCTGTCGAGGTAGATGTCGAAGAGGTAAGAGGAATCGAGTGGACCGCCCTTGGCCTCGGGGTGGAACTGGGTGCTGAAGATGGGACGGGACTTGTGGATCATGCCCTCGTTGCTCTGGTCGTTGAGGTTGACGAAGTAGGGCTTCCAGTCGGAAGGCAGGGTGGAAGCATCAACGGCGTAACCGTGGTTCTGGGAAGTGAGGGAAGCGGCCAGTGCTGAGGTCCAGAGCGGGAATGTTGTGAGCCCGGTTTCCGTACTTCAGCTTGATGGTGCTGGCGCCGGCGGCCAGAGCCAGGAGCTGGTGACCCAGGCAGATACCGAAGATGGGGATCTGCGAGGTCTCCATCAGACGTTGGGAGGTGGTAGACGGTGTCCTGGCAGTGGGTTGGGTCTCCGGGGCCGTTGGAGATGAAAACACCATCGAAGTGGTGGGCGACCTTGTGGATGGGGTAGTCGAAGGGGAAGACAGTGACACGGAAGCCACGGTTGACGAGGCTGCGCAGAATGTTCTCCTTGACACCGCAGTCCAGGACGGCAACGTGGG
>CAWIKD010000022.1:0-463954 GCA_963836545.1 uncultured Acidimicrobiia bacterium
CGAGCACGGCGTAGCGGCTGACTCGTTCGACGAGGGTTCCGATCGCCGAGTGCAGGTTGGCGCCGATGATGAGGTCACCTTCCCAGTCGCCGACGATGCGACGTTCCAAGACTGTGGCGGGGCGGTGCTCGACGAGGCGCATGGTGGCGATCTTGTTCTTCGTCGGCACGCCACGCCGCTGGCGCTTGCGGCATCGGCGGCCGGTGCGCAGCTTGCCGGCGATCGGTCCGAGGACCCCGGAGAAGAGGGCTCGATAGATGGTCTCCGGACGGGCCCGCATCGTGGGATCGTTCGGATGCTGGCGCTTCAGGAACCGGGCGATCTGCGGTGGTGACCAGCGGCAGAGGGAGCTTGTCGCTGATCGTCTGCCACAGCGGCGTGCCGACTGTGATCCGCTTTGGCTTCGGCCGCCGGCGGCGCAGCAGCGCCTGGTTGTGCGCCCACCACGGCTGATAGCGGCCGTCCGGCTTCGAGCCACGGGCGATCTCTCGATACACGGTCTGGAAGCTCTTGCCGATCGCCGCCGCGATCTCCTTAGCCGGGACCTTCGCGGCCAAGGCCGTCCACGATGGCGATGCGATCGTCCTGCGTCAGGAAACACGACTGGATCGAGGCGGCTGGGGGAACGGCCATGCGGCCGGCATTAGATAAACCACAGCGACCCGCAGCTCGTGGATACCCCGACACGGCGCGCCGCCTCGGCGCCCTTCAGCCCGGAACGGATCAACTCGAAGTAACGCTGCTGCACAGATGACGGCAGCTTGTTGTGTGCCCAACGTGGCATCAGAACGTCCTCTCATCGAACGTTCGCAACCACCCCTAGACACCAAGCCCGGTCCAACGGGCGGGTCTGCCACTCGGCGAGCTCACCCAGCACCCGGTCGGTGATCTTCGAGATCGTCTCCCGCGAGATCGTCGTCGAGTACACCTCGGCCAGATGGGCCTCGACCTCGCCGGTCGTGAGACCTTTCGCGGTCAGCGAGATGACCATCGAGTCGACCCCATCCAGGCGACGCTGGCCTTTGCGCACGGTCTGCGGCTCGAAGCTGCTGTCACGATCCCGCGGCACGTCGATGTCGACCGGGCCGATCTCGGTGATCACCGTCTTGGAGCGGGTCCCGTTGCGGCTGTTGCCATGGTTGCGGCCCTCCACGGCGTGCTTGGCGTAGCCGAGATGCTCATCCATCTCGACCTCCAGCCCGGCCTCGAGGACCTGCTTCGTCAACCCGGCCAACAAGCCGCCCGGGCCGACCAGACCGACGCCGTCGGCACGCGCCTGCTCCACGAGCTGCTCGGCCAGGGACTGCTCGGCCGCTGCTCGTCGCCATCGGGCGGTGGCTTCGCCACCACCACATCCTGGTCTGTCATCGTCTGTCCTTCCCGGCGAGCGAACCGCTCACCGTGTCAGGCCAGACCAGTTACACCGCGGATCTGACAGTCCCGCCGGCGGCGGTTGTCGGAAACGACGACGTGGCGAGCAGCCGGCCAAGGCATCAGAGCACGGCGGCGACGTGGACGTCCTTGTGTGTGTCGATCCTGCCGATCACGAGACACGCCTGGTTCGGTGGTTGTGTCATCGTGGTCATCGCCATCCCCTTCGTCTGGTTGGTGGATGGCACACACAGCCGGTCACGGACCGCCAATGACGAGGCTCCTTGCACGAGCTTCCTTCAGGTCACGTTCGACCAACTGTTGTGCCGGTGGCGCTCCGCTCACCGAGTCGACGGATCGGACACGAAGACATCCCAGCAACGAGAGTCAGGCGATAGCAGGGTCAGACCCGGCGAGCGGAGCGCCACCACCCATTCTCATTGGCGGTAGCGGACACAAGCGTTCGGCATTGTTCGGCGTGTTACTCGGACGCCGCCCGTGTGGCAGTTCTATGCGACCCCGACCGGGTCGTGAGTCAGCTCACGGTGCCGGGCATCACGCCCTCGTCGCCGCCGTCAGTGGTGCGAGGGCCAAGGTGCGTGTTCGCGGCGTCCGGATGTGCCGCCGATCGCGGATCACCGCCCGTCACGCGGGTCGCGCCACCTGACTTAGCCGGCCCAGGGAACGAGTCGGACATTCCTGACCGGACGTGGATGATGGCTGAGCGGCGGTCGCCGTGGTCGTTACACGGGGCCGGGCCCCGGCGACGGTCCGAAGTGCTCGCCGAGCAGCGGTGGGGTCAACGTGGCTGGTGGACGCGGCGGCGCGCGACCAGCAAAAGGATCACGCCGATGACGACGCTTGCGAGTGCGACTCCTGTAGGCGCTCACTCGAGTCCGCGGTCCGGTCGCCGGGAGGGTCTGCGGCCCGGTGGCGGACGGTCTCCTCGGCGCGGTCGTCGTCGGCCCGACTGTCACCCCCGCAGTAGTGGTCGTCGCCGCCGGAGTGGTGATCGTCGCCGCCGCAGTCGTCGTTGTTGCCGCGGCGGTCGTCGTGGTGGGCGGCGGCGGGAGCTGGAGGATCGTCGCGGCCGGATCGGTAATGGCGTTGAGCGCGACTCCCGGTGTTGGCAGTTGTCCTGTCGCTGGTGGGACGAGCCAGTCGACCGTGATCGAGTTGCCAGAGCCGATGCCCGCGGCCCTAGCGTCGAACGTGAACGTGACCGGAGGCGGGGGCGAGGTCAACTGAGAAGCCCGACACGATGGGCACCTTGCCAGCCAACCCCGTCACCGTGGTGGCTCCCGTCGCCCGGAACCCGACCTGCATGTCGTAGCCGCCGACGATGGGCTGATCGACGACCGGTGTTGTGTTCAGGCCGAAGAAGGTGTTCCAGCCCGACGCCTGGAGGGTGAATGTCACCGTTTGGGGATCCCGGCTCGGCAGTGTGGCCGGAGATGCGGGGGTGATCGTGATCCACGCCGGTTCCAAGTCGTACTGGCTGGCGTTGATCCTGAGGTCATCGATCACGCCTGTCGAACCGGCCCAGCCGTCGCCATCGTTCAGGCCGGTCACGATGCTGATCCCGCCTGGCGCACCCAACCCGGTCGCCGCCACGATGCTCGTTCCCGGGCAGATCGTGGTGAGCTCCTGCAACGAGAAGTTGAAGGGGACGGGCACATTGTTGCAGGACAGCTGCGCCCCCGTCACTGACCACCCGGGCGTCGCCCCCGTCGGCACCGTCACCGTGGCGAATTGCGCGATCACGCCGGGTGTTGGTTCGACCGTCAATGTCCGTGCCCCGGGGTCGTCGAACGGACCGTTCACACGAAGGTTGGGGAAAGGCGTCAGCGACACCGCGCTGGTTGAGTCGATGAAGTACTGGTAACTGAAGGTCGTCAGGGCGGTCACCGGTTGGCCGTCGAGTTCGCTGGAATGGAGGAACACCTTGCCGCCGGCCTGGGAACCAGTCCCAGCGCCGGTGTCCATCCTGAATGCACCGACGCCTACCGCAGCAGGCCCCGTGTTGAACCCAGGCCTCCCCGTGTTGTTGAAGATGACGCTGAGATTGCCTTGACTGCCCGGAAAGATGGGAACGGCCCCTGCCGGGCTGGCAGGTAACACGAACACCAGCCCACCCAGCACGCCAAGCCCGACCGACATCCTGGTAAGCCAACGCACGTGGACACCTCTCTGCGGTCCGATAGGGCAGTCACGGCCATGCGGGTGACATCCGTAGACCGCTTCGACGTGACACGGCCCGCGGACCGTACCACGGGGTCGACGGTCTCCTCCGAACGGTGGAATCGGGCGGCGTCGACGCTCGGCTCCGTATCCGAGTTCCGGCGCCCGATATCGCGCGGTGAAGCGCTGTCCAGCGCGTCCTCGAAGCGCCTACTTGAGACTGGCGTTGGCGTTGCGGCTGGTTTCGTAGCGTCGGAGGGTCTCGGTCGAGTTGCTCGCGAAGCGCCTGCCGGCCTCGACGGGGTCTGGCTTTCGAACGAAGTGCGGCTCGGTCGGGATCCTGGTCGTGGTGTGGCTCGAGAGAGGAACGAGCGCAAGATCCGCAAGTAGGAGTGCCCATCGCGATCCCCACCAACAGCACGGGAGGTACTTCATGGACGTGATCATCGGTATCGATCCGCACAAGGCATCGCACACTGCGGTGGCTGTCGGCAGCGGCGAGGTCGAGATCGCTCGGCTGCAGGTGCGCAGCGGCCGCAACCAGCTCGGTCGGTTGCTGGCCTGGGCGGAGCCGTTCGCATCGCGACGATGGGCGGTCGAGGGAGCCGAGGCTCTCGGGTTCCTGCTCGCTCAGCAGCCCGTTGCCGCCGACCAGTACGTCGTCGACGTGCCGGCAACGCTGGCGGCACGGACACGTCTGTTGGGCAACGGTCGATCGAACAAGAACGACCCCAACGACGCACTGTCGGTCGCGCTGACCGCGTTGCGGCATCAGGGTCTGCGAACGGTCGTGCCGGCTGGGTCGTGCGAGCTGTTCCGCCTGTTGTCGAAGCGACACATCGACCTGTCGAACCAACGCACCCGGCTCGTGTCGCGGCTGCACGCACTCGCTGTGGAGCTCTCACCAGGAGGAATCGCCAAGGAGCTCAACTCGACCGACGCCGCCAAGTTCCTCGCCACCCTGACGCCGGAAGATCCGGTCGCTCAGCTTCGCACCGAGCTGTTGGCCGAGCTGGCCGCCGACATCGCCGGGATCGAAGCACAGATCAAGCAGTCACGACGCCGCATCCGTAACGCCGTGAACGCGTCGGGCACGAGCCTCACCGACATCTTCGGTGTCGGCCCGATCATCGCGGCGACCACCACGGACACCCAACGAGCGGCGATCCGCGAGCGGAAACACGCCGAGGTCGGCCGCCGACTGCGCCTGGAGGGCGGCCCGATCGGGGCCTGTCGTCAGGTTGGCGTAGACCGTCGTCGCACTGATCGTCGGCACCGCACTGAGCCAGTGCAGGGTGATCCCCGACCACACCAGCGACAGCGACCGGGCCGGGAACAGCGGCCCGTAGAGCGTCCCGCCGACCACGCGGGGGTACACCTCGGCCCGGCCGTTCGCATAGCTCTCGGCGGAGGCGAGTCGGGCGAACAGCGGAGCGAAGTCGTTCTGCGGCAGATCGGTGTGGACGACCTCGATCGGTGTCGCCGGGTCACGCCGTCGGAGCACATCGATCGCCCGCTGCATCGGCTCCATCTCGTTGGCTCCGCCCGCGCACCCGAGGTCGCCGATCACGATGGGGCGAGGCGGCTCGATCGGCACCTCGGCCGCCGCCTGTTCGAGGAAGGGGTAGGCGACCGCCGCGGCGACGTGCTGCGGCCGCGAGTTGGCGCCGTACGCGCCGCCACCCTGCATGACGCTCTGGTCGCCGGTGCTCATCGCGCCTGCCTCGTTCCTCGGTGGTCGTCCGCTCGGCGTCGCACGACGCCGGCGGCCAGGCGCTCGGCGTTGCCGCCCAGCACGGCGGCCTCGGTGGCCGGCGGCAGACCGAGGGCGCGCACCCGGGCCAGGCTCTCGCCGACGCCGAACGGCGTGTTCGGCGCATCGCTGCCGAACAGGAAGCGGTCGGGCCGAGCGGCGATGTCGGCGGCGGCGAGGTCGACCGGACTGGACGCCACCGGCGTCAGGTCGGCGTGCACGCATGGATGGGCGTCGATCACGGCCAGCGCCTCGTGGGCCGCCTCGTGCCCGCTGTGGGCCAAGATCAACACCGCGTCCGGATGGGCCGCCGCCACCCGGTCGAAGGCCGCCAGCTCGCCGACCTCGGTGCGCCCGTCGACGGCATGGCCGAGGTGGATGACCACCGGCAGCCGGCGCTCGGCGGCCACGGCGAAGACCGGGCCGAGCCGACGGTCGTCGACGTCGAAGGCACCAACCGAGCAGTGCAGCTTGAGCACGCCGAGCCCGAGCCGGTCGACAGCATCCTCCACGATGGCGCCCGGGTCGTCGTCCGCGGGGTGGACGGTGCCGCCGCCCATGACCGGCAGCGGGCCGGTTCGAGTCGCCGCCGCCAGCTCGGCCGACGCCTCGTTGAGCCCGACGGCGATCCCCGGCTTGTGCGCGTAAGAGAACGACCACACCCGCTCGACGCCATCCGCGGCCATCGCGGTCAGCACCTCGTCGGGATCGATGCCGTACGCCATCGGGAGGCGCGGCGTGCCATCGGGACGCGGCCGCTGCATGAACGCCCGCACCTTGGCGGCCAGCCGATCCGGGTGCAGGTGCACGTGGGCGTCGACGATCACGGCGCCCGACGGTAGCCAACGTCCGGATCCGGACACCCGCCGGTCGGGCACCGGTCGGGCGCCGGTCTAGCCTCGCGGCGAGGAGGCGGAACCGATGGCTCGAAGCCGGCGACCAGACGTCATCGAGATCTGGGTCGAGCCGCTCGACAACGTGACCGCCCGGATGACCGGCGAACGCCCCGCGCCGACGGCGCCGCGAGCGGCGCCGATCGGCGGGATGACCGTCGGGCCCACCGCGGCGCGGATGCCCAACCCGGCGACCCATCCGCTCAAGGGGTTGAGCCCGTCGTTCCGCCGCCTCGTCGAGGTGGCCGGCGTGGCGCTCCCGGATGCCCTGGCGACCTGGTGGCGCGAGCGCGATCACGACGATGAGCACCTCGTGCTCGAGGTCCCTCGACTGGTCGGCACCGTCTGGGCCCTCACGGGCACGCTGCGCCGCACGACGGTGTCGCGCTGGGTGCCCGTTGAGCTGATCCTCACGCCCTACGCGCAGCGCTGGACCATGCTCGAGCTGATCCCCCGCCGCCAGGTGCGGGTCGGCCAGCGCTGGTTCCGCAACGGCCACGAGTCCATCGATCACTTCGTCGCCGAGCTCCACCGGAGTGCGCGGGGCCGGGAACCGGCGCGCTGACGGCGGGCGTTCGTCGCTGAACCCTCGTTTGGTCCGGATCGTGGTCGCACGTGCGACCAGGATCCGGACCGAAACGAGGGGTCAGGGGCGGAACTGGAGGGCGCGCGACGTCAGCTTCGCGGGCGCCGTCGCCACCCGGGCCGCCGGGCCGATCCACTCGCAGATGTAGCGCCGGGTCTCGCGCGGGTCGATCAGCTCCTCGATCTGGAACCGGTTGAGCGGGCCGATCGGGCCGCGGACGCTCTCGATGCGGGCGTCCAGCTCGGCGCGCAGGGCCACCGGGTCGGCCGCCTCGGCGAGCTGGCGCTTGTACGCCGCCTCGATGCCACCCTCCGGCGGGATGCCGCCCACGTCGGCGGCCGGCCACGTCACCCGCACGTTCGGGTGGCGGGTCGGCGTCGCCTGGTTGTTGCCGGCGACGCCGAAGCTGCGCCGCATCAGCACCGAGAACATCGGCACCTGCGCCTGGGCCATCGCGATCATCCACTCGCCACCCTTGCGGATGGTCCCCGCCTGCTCGTGTTCGAGCCCGACGGTGAAGCCGGGGTTGTCGATGAGGTTGACGATCGGCAGGTGGAACAGGTCGCACACGTCGACGTGGCGGATCAGCTTGTCGCAGCCGGCGGCGGTCAGGGCGCCACCGTTGATGTGGCGGCTGTCGGAGGCGATGACACCGACCGGGTGGCCGTCGAAGCGGGCCAGCCCGACGACCTGATCGGTGCCCCACAGGGCGCCGATCTCGAACCACGAGCCGCTGTCGGCCATCAGCTCGATGACGCGACGCACGTCGAACGTGGTCGTGCGCTTGCGCGGGATGATCGTCAGCAGCTCCTCGGCGCGGCGATCGGGCGCATCCGTCGTCGCCACCACGGGAGGCGCCTCGTACACGCTCGACGGGAGGTACGAGAGGAAGCGCTTGGTCATCGCCACCGCCTCCTCCTCCGACTCGGCGAGGTTGTCGACCGACCCGTTGCGGCAGTGCACCTGCCAGCCGCCGAGGTCCTCCTTCGTGATGTCGTAGCCCATCGCGTGGCTGACGACCGGCGGCCCGGCGACGAACAGCTGGGAGATGTCGCGCACCATCACGGAGAAGTGGCCGAGCACCGCCTTGGCCGCACCGATGCCGACGACGCTGCCGAGCAGCACGTTGACGACCGGCACGGTGGCCAGCTGGGCGGCGTACTCGGTGCTGCCGAGGTGGCCGGGGAGGAACGAGCCACCGCCGCCGCTCACGCGCGGCTTGCCGTGCTCGATCGCGCCGGTGCTCTCCTTGGCCGCGCTCTCGCCCTCGGCCTTCTGCTGCGGCACCATCGCCGTGACGCTGCCGCCGCCGGACGAGCCGTCGAGCAGACGGACCGACGGGACTTGCATCTGCAACGACAGCTGGTCGAGGTAGAAGCTCTTGGCGCCGATCGCCCCGTCGGCGTGGCCGCCGCGTGAGGTGAAGTCGTCGGCGCACACGATGCTCATGCGGCCCTCGATCGTCCCCCACCCGCCGACGTGGTTGGCGGGCGTGAAGGCGGCGATGCGACCCTCGGCGTCGTAGCTGGTGAACCCGGCGAGGCTGCCGACCTCGCGGAACGACCCGTCGTCGAGCAACAGGGTGATGCGCTCGCGGCAGGTCAGCTTGCCCCGTGAGCGCTGGCGGACGACACCCGGATCCTCGGAACCGGGAGCCAGTCGGGCATGGGCGAGCTCCTGCAGCGCGGCGACGTCGTCGAGCACCGGGATCCACGTCTGATCGCGGTCGAGCGCGACGCCCTCGTCCTGGCCCACGTCGGCCGGGGCGACGACGGCCACGATGGCGTCGCCGTCCAGCTGATCACCGGGCTGCAGGTCGAGCAGGCCGACGACCGCTCCTGCGCAGGGCGCGGTCACGACGGCCTCCATCTTCATGGCGCTGATCACGAGCAGTCCGTCGCCGGCGCGCACGAGGTCGCCGACCTCCACGCGGACGTCGACGACGGTGCCCCCCATCGGGGCGCGCACCGGCTGTTGGTCGGGTCCCACGGCGAGCGCCGGACGGGTCGGCGCCACGCTGGCGGCCGCCTCGCCATCGTCACCGAGCTCGGCGAGCGGGGCGGCCAGCGAACCGTTGCCGCCCACGAGCTCCGGCACCTCGGCCAGCAGGGTCGTGCGAGCGTCGCCCGCGCGCACCGCTGGGTGGTCGAGGATGCCGAGCAGCTGGGCGCGGTTGGTGGGGAGCCCGGCGAGGTGGAACGACGCCACGGCCCGGCGGGCCCGGTCGACGGCGGTGCCGACGTCGGGCGCCACGGAGGTGGCGATGATCTTGGCCAGCAGCGGGTCGAACTGCGGTGGCGGGGCGTAGCCGGTGTAGCCGGCGGCGTCGACGCGGATGCCGGCGCCCGACGGCTCCTGGTAGGCCCGCAGGACGCCCGCGCCGGTGGCCGTCAGCCGGGCCTGGACGGCGTAGCCGCGCACGTGGACGTCGTCCTGGCTGGTCAGCCCGAGGTCGGCGAGCGAGGCGCCGCCGGCGATGCGGAACTGGGCCTCGACGAGGTCGATGCCGGTGACCTGCTCGGTGACGGTGTGCTCGACCTGGATGCGCGGGTTGCACTCGATGAACGCGTGCTCGCCGGCCTCCGGGGACACGAGGAACTCGACGGTGCCGGCGTTGACGTAGTCGGCCGCCTCGGCGATGGCGACGGCGTCGCCGAGGATCCGCGCCCGCAGCTCGGTGGCGAGCCCCGGCGCCGGCGCGATCTCGACGACCTTCTGGTTGCGCAGCTGCACCGAGCAGTCGCGGTCGAAGAGGTGCACGACGTGGCCGTGGGCGTCGGCCAGGATCTGGACCTCGATGTGGCGGGGGCGGGCCAGCAGGCGCTCGACGAAGACGTCGCCGTTGCCGAAGGCGGTCGTCGCCTCGCTGCGGCAGCGCTCGAACGCTTCGGCCAGCTCCTCGGGGGCCTGCACGGCGCGCATGCCGCGCCCGCCACCACCGGCGGCTGCCTTGAGCATCACGGGGTAGCCGATCTCGTCGGCCACGCGGGCCGCATCGGCTGCCGTCGCCACGGCACCTGCGCTGCCGGCCAGCACCGGCACGCCGATGCGGCTGGCCAGCGCTCGCGCCGCGACCTTGTCGCCGAACAGGGCCAGCGTCTCGGGCTGCGGGCCGATGAACGTGATCCCGGCCGCCGCGCAGCGCTCGGCGAACCCGGCGTGCTCGGCCAGGAACCCGTAACCGGGGTGCACGCAGTCGCAGCCGGTCTCGACGGCCGCCGCGACGACGGCCTCGACATCGAGGTAGGCGGCGATCGGATCGGCCGTCGCGTCCAGCGCGTGGCGGGTCGTGGTGACGCGGGTGTGCAGCGAGCGCTCGTCGGCCGGCGGGTAGATCGCCACGCTCTCGATGCCGAGCCCGTCGGCGGCCTTGGCGATGCGGATGGCGATCTCGCCACGGTTGGCGATCAGCACCCGCCGAAGGGGTCCCACGGTTGCACTCACGGCACCTGTCATAGCCAGTCCGGCGCGCCCATGGCGGATCCGCGGAACTTTCCGCGCTGGCGCCCCGCATGTGGGCGCCAGCGCGGAAAGTTCGCAGTTCTGCCCGCCGACGTCCTGGCGCTGCTCGTCGACGGGGACTGAGCCGCCCCAATGCGGGCGGCCGAGGTCGACCGGCGGGGAACGAACGTTACGATCGTGTGACGACGGGGGTATCAGAGTTCCAGCGGGCGAGACGACCTGTCCTCGACGACGAGGACCGCAACCTGACTGGGGAGAAGATGACCACACGACCGAACAGGCGTCGGCGCGCCGCACTCGTCGCCGCCGCCTTGGTGGCCGGCGCCGGCACCGTTGCCGCCGCGTCACCGGTCGATGCCCAACAGGCACCGACCCCTGCGCAGTGCAACAACCGCGTCAACAACACCGCCAAACGACTGCTCGACTGCGTCAACGTGCAGGGCGTCCGCCAGCACCTGGCGACGCTGCAGCGCATCGCCGACGCCAACGGCGGCACCCGCGCCGCCGGCACGCCCGGCTACACCAGCTCCGTCCAGTACGCCGTGCGGATCTTCAAGAACGCCGGCTACGACGTCACCGTCCAGCCGTTCGACTTCCTCTACACCGTCGACGAGTCGACCCTGACCGACGACGCCGGCAACGAGTACGACGCGACCGTGAACGCGTTCGTCCCAGCCGGTGGACTCGGCAAGGCCACCGGCCCGCTCGTCGCCGTCGACGTGACGATCCCGCCGACCCCCGAGCCGAGCTCGGACAGCGGGTGCGAGCCCGAGGACTTCACCGGCTTCCAGGCCGGTTCCGTCGCCCTCGTGCAGCGGGGCACGTGCGACTTCGTCGTCAAGGCCCGCAACGCCCAGGCTGCCGGCGCCATCGGCGTCGTCATCTTCAACGAGGGCCAGCCCGGTCGCGACGGCGAGTTCAGCGGGATCGGCGATGGGACCGGGATCACGATCCCGGTCGTGTTCTCCGACTTCGCCTCCGGCGAGGCGCTCTACGCGGCCACCCAAGCCGGCCCCGTGACCGTGACCGTGGACGCCGCCCGCTTCGAGGAGACGCGCACCATCGACAACGTGATCGCCGAGACCACGACCGGCAATGACAACGAGGTCGTGATGGTCGGCGCCCACCTCGACTCGGTGCAGGCCGGGCCGGGCATCAACGACAACGGCTCGGGCGCGGCGACGATCCTCGAGGTCGCCGAGAACATGCGCAACGTGCACCCGACGAACACCGTGCGCTTCGCGCTGTGGGGGGCGGAGGAGGAGGGCCTGCTGGGGTCCGACCACTACGTCGCCTCACTCGACGAGGAGCAGTCGCGTGACATCGCCCTGTACCTGAACTTCGACATGATCGGCTCGCCGAACTACGTGCGGGCGATCTACGACGGCAACGGCGACGCCGACGACGAGGCGATCCCCGGTCCTCCGGGATCCGACGCCATCGAGTCGCAGTTCGAGCAGTTCTACGCCGACCGCGGCCTGGCGAGCCAGCCGACCGCCTTCGACGGACGCTCGGACTACGGCCCGTTCATCGCGGTCGGCATCCCGTCGGGCGGGCTGTTCACCGGAGCCGAGGACGTGAAGACCCCGGAGGAGGCGGCGATCTACGGCGGCACCGCCGGGGAGCCCTACGACGGCTGCTACCACGCGGCATGCGACACGTTCGCCAACATCAACAACGAGGTGCTCGACGTCAACGCCGACGCCGTCGCCCTGGCGACGTTGACGTACTCGAAGAGCACGAAGAGCCTCGGTGTCGGCGACGCCCAGCGGGCCCAGGCGCAGGCCCAGGCGAAGGTCGCCGCGCCGGCGATCCCGAACCTGGTCGGCATCGACCAGTCGGTCGAGCACGCCGCCTCGTAGCGATCGTGATCGGACCCCTGCCGCCGGGGCCGGCGGCGGCGGGGGTACGGTCGTCGCGGTGACCACCGAGGCGATCGAGATCAGCGACGAGGAGCTGACGGCACTGGCCCTCGCCGCCGACCCGGACGCCGCCGTCGACGACGACGCCGTGCCCTTCGCCGGTGACGCCGACGATGCGCCCGACGGTCTCCTGCCGGCGTGGTACATGCCGCGGCCGCGCCAGCGCGCCGGGCGCTCACGACGGGTCGTGTTCGCCGTGTTCATCGGCGCCCTGATCCTCGTCAACGGCGTCGGCCTCTGCGTCACCTACGGGTTGCCAGAGATCCCGCTCTGACCGTCGGCGGTCAGCCTCCGAGCGCGGCGACGAGCTCGGCCAGCGGCTCACGGAACTCGCGCAGCAACGGGATGCCGGTGGCCTTGAGCACCGCGTTGTCGAGCACGCTGTTGGCCGGGCGGGGAGCAGGACGCGGCGGGTCGAGCTCGGCCGTCGAGATCGGCCGCACCAGCGACGTCGGGTAGCCGGCCGCCGCCACGACCTGCTGGACGAACCCGTACCACGTGACCTCGCCCTGGTTGGTGGCGTGGATGATCCCCGAGCGCCGGTCGAGCGCCAGCCGGCGCACGAGCGGGCCGAGGTCGGCGGTGAACGTCGGGTGGCCGCGCTGGTCGTCCACGAACGCCAGCGCGCCGTGTTGGCCGGCCTTCTCGCGGGCCAGCCCGAGCACGGTGCGCACCATGTTGCTGCCGTGCTCCCCGCACACCCACGACGTCCGCACCACCGCGGCTCGCGGACCGAGGACCAGTGCCTCCCGCTCCCCCGCCAGCTTGGACTCGCCCGTACACCGACCGCGGCGCGGTGGCGTCCCACTCGCGATACGGCCGGCGCTGCTCGCCGTCGAAGACGTAGTCGGTCGACAGGTGCACGAGGTGGGCGCCGACGCGATCGCACGCCTCGACGACGTGCCGCACGGCGAGGGCGTTGGCGGTGAACGCCCTGCTCGGATCGCTCTCGCAGGCATCGACCTGGGTCCACGCCGCGCAGTGGACGACGACGTCAGGTCGCCACGTCGTGATCGCGCCGAGCACGGCGTCGCGATCGGTGACGTCGAGCTGGGCATGGGCGAGGCCGACGACGTCGTCGCCCGCCGTCGCGGCCGCCGCCGCGACGTCGTGACCGAGCTGGCCACCGGCGCCGGTGACGAGCAACCGCATCAGGTGGCGCTCATTGCCCGGTACGGGCGTACTTGGCCTCGGTGGCCGCCTTCTGCGGCCGCCACCATGCCTCGTTGGCGCGGTACCAGCCGATCGTCGCCGCCAGGCCTTCGCCGAAGTCGGCGTACCGCGGCAGCCAGCCCAGCTCGGTGCGCAGCTTCGTCGAGTCGATGGCGTAGCGCAGGTCGTGTCCCGGGCGGTCGTTGACGTGGTCGTAGTCGTCGAGCGGGCGGCCCAGCTGGGTGAGGATCATCTCGACGACCTGCTGGTTGTCGCGCTCGCCGTCGGCACCGACGAGGTACGTCTCGCCCAGCTCGCCGCGTTGGAGGATGACGAGCACGGCGGCGCTGTGGTCGTCGGCGTGGATCCAGTCGCGCACGTTCTGGCCGGCGCCGTACAGCTTCGGCCGGCCACCGTCGAGCACGTTCGTGATCTGTCGCGGGATGAACTTCTCGACGTGCTGGTACGGCCCGTAGTTGTTCGAGCAGTTGCTGATCGTGGCCCGCACACCGAAGCTCCGCACCCACGCCCGCACCAGCAGGTCGGAGCCGGCCTTGGTCGCCGAGTACGGGCTCGACGGGTTGTACGGCGTGGCCTCGGTGAAGCGCTCCTGCTCGTCGAGCTCGAGGTCGCCGTACACCTCGTCGGTCGAGATGTGGTGGTAGCGCACGTCGTGGGCGCGCGCCGCCTCGAGCAAGCGTGTACGTGCCGATCAGGTTCGTCTGCAGGAACGGCGACGGGTCGGTGAGCGAGTTGTCGTTGTGCGACTCGGCGGCGAAGTGCACGACGGCGTCGTGGCGGGCGACGAGGCTGTCGACGAGCTCGGCGTCGACGACGTCACCATGGACGAACTCGACGCGGTCGCCGGGCAGCCCGTCGAGCGACGCCTTGTTGCCGGCGTACGTGAGCTTGTCGAGCACGGTGACCGTGTCGTCGGTGTGGGCGATGACGTGGCGGACGTAGTTCGAGCCGATGAACCCGGCCCCGCCGGTGACGAGCTGGCGCATCATTCGACGTCGATCTGGCAGTGGTCGCCGATCATCAGGCGCAGGGCCCGCGGGCGGATGCGCGTGCGCTGCACGACGGCCTCCCGCCCGATGAGGCTGTCCTCGAGCCGGGCGATGTCGAGCACCTTGGAGTTCTCCATCACCACCGAGTGCTCGATCTCGCTGTTGACGATCTCGCAGCCGGCGCCGATCGCGCTGAACGGACCGACGAAGCTGTCGACGACTCGTGTGCCGGCACCGATGGCGATCGGTCCCCGCAGCGTCGAGTTGACGATCTCGGCTCCCTCCTCGATCACGACCCGCCCGTCGATCGTCGACAGCGCGTCGACGGTGCCGTCGACGCGATGGTCGATCTGCTCGAGCAGCAGCCGGTTGGCCTCGAGCAGCGGCGTCAGCTTGCCGGTGTCGATCCACCACCCGGTGAGCAGCTCGGTGCGCACGCGGTGGCCGGCGTCGATCAGCCACTGGATGGCGTCGGTGATCTCCAGCTCACCGCGCGCCGACGGAGCGATCGCCCGGACGGCCTCGTGGATCGTCCGGTCGAACAGGTACACGCCGACCAGCGCCAGGTCGGATGGCGGATCGGCCGGCTTCTCGACGAGGTGCACGACGTGGCCGTTGGCGTCGAGGGCGGCGATCCCGAAGCGCTGCGGATCGGGGACCTGCTTCAGCAGGATCTGGGCCGCCGGCGGCTCGGTGGAGTTGCGGGCCTCGTCGAACGCCTTGACGAACGCCGCCAGGTCCTGCTCGAGCAGGTTGTCGCCGAGGTACATCACGAACTCGTCGTCGCCGAGGAAGTCGCGAGCGATGAGCACGCAGTGGGCCAGGCCGAGCGGCGCGTCCTGCGGGATGTAGGTGACGCTGGCGCCGAAGCGGCCGCCGTCACCGACCGCCGCCCGGATCTCCGGACCGGTGTCGCCGGTGATGACCCCGATGTCGGTGATCCCGGCCGACACGAGCGAGCGCAGCCCGTAGAAGAGGATCGGGGTGTTGGCCACCGGCACCAGCTGCTTGGCGCTGGTGTGGGTGATCGGGCGCAGGCGCGTCCCGGCCCCGCCGGCGAGGATCAACGCCTTCACGATCGCGCAGTGTAGGGGTGAGCGTCCGGCGTCGCCGGGCGTCAGCCGCCCGCGGTCGTCGGCGGCGGGTCGGCCGCCGGCGCCGGTCCCGTGCCCCGGAAGTAGTCGAGGATCGGCTGCGCCGCGGCCTTGTCGAGGTCGAGCGCCGACTGGCCCTTGTGCTCGGCGCCGACGACGGGCAGTGAGTAGGTGTTGAGCCCGACCTCGGCGGCCTGGCGCAGCGCGGCGGCGGCCTTGATCGGGTCGAGGCCCTGGTCGACCGTGACGACCGACGTCGCCACACCGACGAGCTGGCCGACCTTGAACGGGTCGTTCTCCATCTCCTGCAGCAGCTTCTCGACGGCGCTGCGGATGAACAGCTGCTGGCGCTTGATGCGCCCGAGGTCGGCGGTGCCGTCGACGTGCCAGTCGCCGTCCTTCCACTCCTCGTAGTAGCGGCTCCGGGCGTAGGCGAGGGCCTGCGACCCGTTGACGACGGTGCAGCCGGGGTCGAGGCGCAGACCGGAGTGGGTGTCCTGGGCCGGCACGTACGTGCAGACCTTGACCCCGCCGATCTCGTCGACGAGCTTCTGGAACCCGGCGAAGTCGATCTCCACGTAGTGGTTGATGGGGATGCCCAACGCTTGGGTGACGGTGGCGACGAGGCGCTGCGAGCCCTCGTTGTAGGCGGAGTTGATCTTGGAGCTGCGGTCGGTGCCGGCGATCGGCACCCACAGGTCGCGGGGCAGCGAGAGCAGGGCGGCGCCGCCGTTGGTCTCGCGGCGCAGCACCATGATCGTGTCACTGCGGCTGTTGACGACCTCGTCGGTGTTGCCGATGGCGCCGGCGTTGGGGTCGTCGGCGGCGATGCCCTGGCGGGAATCGGAGCCGACGAGCAGGTAGTTCTCGGCGGGCGCATCGTTGACCGGCTTCTCCAGCTCGGTCACCACCTCGGTGTCGCGGGCCACCGAACCGGTGCGCTGATCGGCCGACACCTTCATCCCGATGGTGCCCGCCGCGCCGACGAGGACGGCGAGCCCGAGCGCGAGGGCACCCGGTGGACGTCGCAACCGGCTTCCAGGCATGGCCCGAGAGGCTACCGGTGGTCACCCGCCGAGTCCGGGCACCGTGCCCGCTCAGGCGGGACGGAGGTGGACCACGTCGCCGACCGAGAAGCGGTGGGTGACGGCGCAGGCGTCGATGACGACGAGCCGGCCGTCGGTCTCGACATCGGTGGCCGTGCCCTCGACGACCCCGTTGGGGAGCTCGATGCGGACCTGTCGTCCGAGCGTCCCGAGCGCGGCGCGGTAGTCGTCGGCGACGTCGGCCGGCAGGCGGTCGTAGGCGGCGAGCAGCGCCCGCAGCACGGCGTCCGGCGTCAGGTCGGCGCCCAGCCGGGCCGCCCCGTCGGGCGCCCACCCGACGTTGAGGCCGAGCCCGACGACGACATCGCCGGAGCCCGCCCGCTCGGCGAGGATGCCGGCCAGCTTGCGGTCGTCGACGAGGAGGTCGTTGGGCCACTTCAGCTGCACGTCGATCCCGGCCACCTGCTGGCAGGCGGCGACGGCGGCCAGGGCGATGCGCCGGGTCAGCTCGCTCGGGCTGGGCCGGGACGTCGTGGAAGAGGAACGACACGAGCAGGTTGGCGCCGGGTGGGGCGTCCCAACGGCGGTCGAGGCGTCCCTTGCCCGCCGTCTGGTGGTCGGCGAACAGCACGCTGCGATCGGGCCGCGCCGCGGCGTCGGCGAGCAGGTCGGCGTTCGTGCTCCCGGTCTCCGCCACGTGCTCGACGGCCCAGCCTGGCGGCCACGCGGGCCGGGGTGCGTTGGGGCCGTCATCCTCCACGGCACCTACATTGGCAGCCGTGCTGAAGAAGATCCTGATCGCCAACCGGGGTGAGATCGCCGTCCGCGTGATCCGCGCCGCTCGCGAGCTGGGCATCGCAACCGTGGCGGTGTACTCCGAGCTCGACCGCGACGCGCTGCACGTGCGGCTCGCCGACGAGGCGTACGCCCTCGGCGGTCAGACCGCGGCCGAGAGCTACCTCAACACCGAGGCGATCCTGGATGCCATCCGCCAGAGCGGCGCCGACGGTGTCCACCCCGGCTACGGGTTCTTCAGCGAGAACGCCGACTTCGCCCGGGCGATCACCGACATGGGCGTGGCGTTCATCGGGCCGCCGCCGGCTGCCATCGAGGAGATGGGCGACAAGGTGTCGAGCCGCAAGGCGGCGCAGCGCGGCGGCGCGCCGATCGTTCCCGGCACCACCGAGTTCGCCCAGAGCGCCGACGAGATCCGCGCGTTCGGCGAGGACAACGGCTGGCCGATCGCCATCAAGGCCGCGTTCGGCGGTGGCGGCCGCGGCATGAAGGTCGTGCAGTCCGCCGACAAGGTCGACGAGGCGATGGCCAGCGCGCCAGCGCGAGGCGAAGAACTTCTTCGGCCGCGACGAGGTCTACGTCGAGCGCTACCTGACATGGCCGCGCCACGTCGAGGTGCAGATCGTCGGCGACACGCAGGGCGACGTCGTGTGGGTGTCGACCCGTGACTGCTCGGCGCAGCGCCGCCACCAGAAGCTGATCGAGGAGGCGCCCGCCCCCGGCCTGCCGCCGGGCGTCGAGGACGCCATGGGCGAGGCGGCCGTGAAGGCGGCCAAGGCCGTCGGGTACTACAACGCCGGCACCGTCGAGTTCATCTACCAGGACGGCGACTTCTTCTTCCTCGAGATGAACACCCGCCTGCAGGTCGAGCACCCGGTGACCGAGGTGATCACCGGCATCGACCTCGTCGAGTGGCAGATCCGCGTCGCCTCCGGCGAGCCCCTGCCGCTGACCCAGGAAGAGGTCCGCGCCCTGCAGCGGGGCCACGGGATCGAGATCCGCATCAACGCCGAGGACCCCGCCGGCGGCAAGTTCCTGCCCTCCCCCGGCAAGATCACCCAGCTCGAGGTCCCCGACGGGTTCGGGGTCCGCTTCGACGGCGGGTACGCGGCGGGCGACGAGGTCAGCCAGTTCTACGACAACCTCGTCGGCAAGCTCATCGTCTGGGGCAAGGACCGCGACACCGCGATCGCCCGCACGATCTGCGCCCTCGAGGAGATGCGCGTCGGCGGCATCGCCACGACCATCCCCGCCGATCTGGCGATCCTGCGCCACCCCGACTTCGCCGCCGTCAACCACTCGACGAAGTGGGTCGAGGAGACGCTCGACCTGACCGGGGTGAGTGGCGTCGCGGCGGCCGCCCCGACCGCCGAGCCGGCAGCCGACGGCGAGGAGCCCGAGGCGCTGGTGCGCCGCAAGACGACGGTCGAGGTCAACGGCAAGCGCTTCGACGTCACGCTGTGGGTGCCGGAGTCCGCCGGTGCCGCGGTCGTCGCGGCGGGAGCCGGCGCGGCCAAGGCCCGCAAGCCGCGACGCGTCGCCGCCAGTGGCAGCGGCGCCGCCGCCGGCAGCGGCGACGTCACCGTCCCGATGCAGGGCACGATCGTCAAGATCCTCGTCGAGGTCGGCCAGGAGGTCGCCGTCGGCGACGGCGTCGTCGTCCTCGAGGCGATGAAGATGGAGAACCAGATCGCCGCCGAGAAGGCCGGCACGGTCAAGGAGATCAAGGTCCAGCCCGGCCAGACCGTCGGCGGCGGCGACGTCGTCGCCGTCATCGAGTAGGCCGACGCGACCTGGCCGTTGTCCTCAACTCTTCGTGAGGCGGCCAGAACCTGGCCGCCTCACTGAACGAGTTGAGGAATCCGGCCACCTACTCGGCGGCTTCGGCGAGGCTCTCGCTGAGGGCCGGGTGGACGAGCAGCGACTCGACGATGTCGGTGACCTTGAGGTTGGCGGTGACGGCGAGGGCGATCACCGAGATCAGCTCGGCGGCGTGGCGGCCGACGATCGAGCCGCCGAGCACGACGCCGGTGGCCGGGTCGGAGAGGATCTTCACGAAGCCCGCGGGGGTCGTCGTTGATCAGCGCCTTCGGGACTGGCCGAGAACGGCACCTTGGTGACCCGGATCTTGCGGCCCAGCGCGAACGCCTCGGCCTCGGCCAGGCCGACGTCGGCGATCTCCGGCTCGGTGAAGATCGCCGAGGCCGCCTTGTCGTAGTCGAGGTGGCGGTGCTCGCGCGAGTGCAGGCCCATCAGCCGCTCGGCGACCTTGCGCCCCTGCATCGACGCCACCGACGACAGCGGCAGCTTGCCGCTGACGTCGCCGGCCGCGTAGATGTGCGGCACGTTGGTGACGCAGTTGTGGTCGATCGGGAGGTAGCCGCCGGCGTCGGTCGTGATGCCGGCCGCGTCGAGCCCGAGGCCGTCGCTGTTGGGCACCGAGCCGATCGCCAGCACGGCGTGCGACGAGCGCACGACGCGACCGTCGTCGCAGCGCACGATGACGCCGCCGGTGTCGGGGTCGCGGTCGATGGCCGTCGCCCGGGCGCCCTTCAGCAGGCTCACGCCGCGCTGCAGGAAGTCGTCCTCGAGCACCGCGGCGACCTCGGGGTCCTTGCCCGGCAGCACCTGCTGGCGGGACACGACGAGCGTGACCTTGGCGCCGAACGACGAGAACATGTGCACGAACTCGACGCCGGTGACGCCGGACCCGATGACGGTCACCGACTCGCGGGAACGTCTTGGGCGGGTAGCAGTCGCGGGTCGTCAGGATGCGGTCGCCGTCGGGCGTGCACCAGTCGGGGATGCGGGGGCGGGAGCCGGTCGAGACGAGCGCGGCGTCGAACGGGATCAGCTGCGTGCCCTCGACGCCGGTGACCTCGACCTCGTAGGGGTCCGGCGAAGCGGGCCGTGCCGCGGATCATCCGCACGCCCTGGCTCGACAGCAGGGTGCGTGACGCCGGCTGCAGGTGCTGCTTGATGTCCTCGATGCGCGCCGCCAGCGCGCGCGTGTCGACGTGCGGCCGTCGCCTGCTCGAGCCCCATGCCCGTCGAGCGGCGCACGAACGCCATCGCGCCGCCGGTGGCGATCATCGTCTTCGACGGGATGCAGTCCCACAGGTGGGCGGCGCCGCCGATGACGTCGCGCTCGACCATCGTGACGTCGGCGCCGAAGCGCTGGGCGTACGTGGCCGCCGTGTTGCCGGCCGGGCCGCCGCCGATGATCACGAAGCGAGTGGACACGACGTCCAGGCTAGATGGCCGGCAAGGGCACCTGGGTCGGGCGGACGCCGAGGCGGTACCGTCCCTGTCGATGGTCGACGAGGCGCCCGACGCAGCCGGCCCGCTGACCGGCAGCGGGCTGGCCGCCGAGCGGGCCCGACGCCAGGCGCAGGTCGACGCGATCCGGGACGCCGGCGGCGAGCCCTACCCGCTACCGCTTCGATCGCTCGCACACGCTCGCGCGAGCTGCGGGCCGCAGTGGCCCGACGCTCGAGCCGGGCACGGAGACCGACCGACGAGGTCAGCGTCGCCGGGCGGATCATCCTCAAGCGCGACACCGGCAAGCTCGTGTTCGCCACGATCGCCGACCGCGGCGCGCGAGATCCAGCTGTTCGTCTCGAAGGCCGTCATCGGCGACGACGGGTTCGCCGCCGTGAAGGAGCTCGACCTCGGCGACTGGGTCGGCGTGCACGGCACGGTGATGACGACGCGCGAGGGCGAGCTGTCGGTGAAGGTCGACCGCCTCGTGCTGCTCGCCAAGTCGCTGCGCCCGCTGCCCGAGAAGTGGCACGGCCTGTCCGACCCCGACACCCGCTTCCGCCAGCGCTACGTCGACCTCATCGTCAACGCCGAGGCCCGCCGGGCGTTCGACATCCGCCACGAGGTGATCGCCAGCTTCCGCCGCACGTTGCACGAGCGCGGCTTCATCGAGGTCGAGACGCCCGTGCTGCACGTCGAGGCCGGCGGCGCCCACGCCCGTCCGTTCGTCGCCCACTACAACGCCCTCGACATGCCGCTGTACCTGCGCATCGCGCTGGAGCTGCACCTCAAGCGGCTGATCGTCGGCGGCATGGACCGGGTGTTCGAGATCGGCCGCGTGTTCCGCAACGAGGGCCTCTCGCCGCGCCACAACCCCGAGTTCACGATGATGGAGCTCGTACCAGGCCTTCGCCGACGTCAACGACGTGATGGACCTCACCGAGGCGCTCGATCGTCAACGCGGCCGCGCGACGCGCTCGGCACGACCGTCGTCACGATCCGCGGTCAGGAGGTCGACCTCGCCGTGCCGTGGCCGAAGCGGCGGATGGTCGACCTCGTGTCCGAGGCCATCGGCCGCGAGGTGCACCCGTCGCAGTCCGTCGACGACCTGCGCAAGCTCGCCGAGGACCACGGCGTCCGATGGGAGCCGCAGTGGGGCGGCGGCAAGCTCGTCGAGGAGCTGTTCGAAGCGACGGTCGAGCCGCACGATCGTCGCGCCGACGTTCGTCACCGGCCACCCGGTCGAGATCTCCCCGCTGGCCCGCGTCGATCGCACCGACCCGTGGCTCACCGAGCGCTTCGAGCTGTTCTGCGACTCGCGCGAGCTCGCCAACGGCTACAGCGAGCTCAACGACCCGGTCGAGCAGCGCGTCCGCTTCGAGGACGAGCAGGCGGCGCAAGGACGCCGGCGACCTCGAGGCCGGCACCGTCGACGAGGACTACCTGCGCGCGCTCGAGTACGGCATGCCGCCGACCGGTGGCCTCGGCATCGGCATCGACCGCCTCGTGATGATGCTCGCCGGCGTCGAGACCATTCGCGATGTGATCCTCTTTCCCGCCCTTCGCCCGGAGGTGTTCTGACATGACCCGCATGGCCTGGGGAGCTGGCTTCGGCACCGAAGCGGCCGACGGCACCGTCCTCGACGCCTGGTTCCGCTGGCTCGGCTGGGGTGAGCTCGGCGAGGAGGCACCCGAGGAGGTCGACGTCGCCCTCGCCGGCGGCGACCGCCGCGACGCGCTGCGCGGCGTGTCGTCGTGCGCCCGATCCGCCTGACGATCGACGTCGACGCCGCGCCGTCGTCCGCTGCCGACGTCTACCTGCGCCTGCACCTCCTGTCGCACCGCCTCGCTGCGCCGCGCACGACTGAACATGGACGGCGTCTTCGGGCAGCTCAACACCGTCGCCTGGACCGACCTCGGGCCGGTGCTGCCGACCGACCTCGACGACGTGCGGCTGGCTGGCGCGAGCGAGGGCCGCACGGTCGCGCCTGTTCGGCCTCGACAAGTTCCCGGCGATGACCGACTACGTCGTGCCGTCGGGCGTGCGCATCGCCGACGCCACCCGGGTGCGGCTCGGCGCCCACCTCGCCGAGGGCACGGTCGTCATGCACGAGGGGTTCTGCAACTACAACGCCGGCACGCTCGGGACGGTCGATGGTGGAGGGCCGCATCAGCCAGGGCGTGATCGTGGGCAACGACTCCGACATCGGCGGCGGGGCATCGATCATGGGCACGCTGTCCGGCGGCGGGACCGAGCAGGTCACGATCGGCGAGCGCTGCCTGCTCGGCGCCAACGCCGGGATCGGGATCAGCCTCGGCGACGACTGCATCGTCGAGGCCGGCCTGTACGTCACGGCCGGCACGCTCGTGAAGCTCCCCGACGGCACGGTCGTCAAGGGCAAGGACGTGTCCGGCATCAGCGGGATGATGTTCATCCGCCACAGCCAGACCGGCGCCGTCGAAGCCCGCCAGCGCACCGGCAACTGGACCGGCCTCAACGCCGCGCTGCACGGCTGAGTCGATGCCCAGCAAGCACGGGGACGCCGTCGAGTTCGAGGTCGCCGGCAAGACCGTCGCCATCTCGAGCCCGGGGAAGGTGATGTTCCCGGAGCGCGGCGAGACCAAGCTCGACCTCGCCAACTACTACGTGGCCGTCGGCGACGCCCTGATGGGCACGGTGCGCGACCGACCGACGTTGCTGCAGCGCTGGCCCAACGGGGTGACCGGGCAGAACTTCTTCCAGAAGCGGATCCCCGACAGCGCGCCCGAATGGCTGGAGACGACGACCGTTGCGACCGTGAACGGCACCGAGTCACGAGCCATCGTCATGGCCGACCTGGCTCATGTGCTGTGGGCCGCGAACCAGGGCGTCCTCGGCTTCCACCCGTGGCCGTACCGCGCGGCGGACCCCGACGACGTCGACGAGCTGCGGATCGACCTCGACCCGTCGCCCGGCACCAACTTCGAGATGGTGCGGGAGTCGGCGGCCGAGGTGCGTGCGTTCCTCACCGAGGTGGGCATCGCGTCGTACCCGAAGACGACGGGCAACCGCGGCCTCCACCTCTACGTGCGGGTCGAGGCCGGCTGGGACTCCTACGGGACGCGCCAGGCCGCCATCAGCATCGCCCGCGAGATGGAGCGGCGGCGGCCCGATCTGATCACCGGGCAGTGGTGGAAGGAGCAGCGCGGGGAGCGCATCTTCATCGACTTCAACCAGAACGCCCCGCACAAGACGGTGTTCGGAGCGTGGTGCGTCCGCGCCCGCGTCGGCGCCCAGGTGTCGGCGCCGTTCCGCTGGGAGGAGCTCCCGACGATCCACCCCGACCAGCTCACCATGGCGACGGTGCCGGATCGGTTGGCAGCAGCCGGCGATCCGTGGGCCGACATGGATGCCGCCCCGCAGACGATCGAACCGCTCGTCGCCCGCTACCGCGACGACCTCTCGCGCGGCGTGCCGGACGCGCCGTGGCCGCCGGTCTACCCGAAGATGCCCGACGAGGCCCGCCGCGTGAACCCGAGCCGGGCCCGTCCCGACTGAGCCCCGCCGAGCCTCGTTGCCCCACCCGGGGGACGCCACGATCCTTGCGATGGCCCCCGACCGTCTGTCACCATCCTGTAATGCAGATGACGGCGCGATTGCGCTCCCTGACCCGTCGCGCCCGTGGCGCGACCCGCTCGATCAGCCGCCGCCACCTGGCCCTCGCGTCGGTGGCGATCTTCGTCACCCAGTGCGCCCCGCAGCAGTGCGCCCCTGAGCCCGCGCCGGCGCCGGCCCCCGCACCGGCCCCGGGTGCGAGCGGCTACTTCGGCTGGAACGGCAACACCGCGTCGCTCCCCACCGACGAGCAGTGCGCCGCCGCCGTCCGTCGCGGCCAGCCCGAGATACGCCCGAACAACACGCCCTACAACAACACGCGCGGATCGGCCTCCGCGCCGGAGTGGCCGCGCGTGACGGGCAACTTCACCGGGACCACCGACGAGATCATCCAGTGGGGCGCCTGCAAGTGGGGCTTCGACGAGAACACGCTGCGGGCCCAGGCCGCCAAGGAGTCGTACTGGAGCATGCTGTCGGTGGGCGACAACGGGGAGTCGTTCGGCCTCATGCAGGTGCGGGCGACCACGTTCCGCAACGGCGTGTTCCCGAACGCCCAGAACTCGACGGCGTTCAACGTCGACCTCTACCTCGCCACCTGGCGCGATTGCTACGACGGCAAGGACACGTGGCTGAACAACGTCGAGCGCGGTGCCCAGTACGGCGCCGGCGACGTGTGGGGCTGCATCGGCAAGTGGTTCTCCGGCCGCTGGTACACGCAGCCGTCGGTCGAGTACATCCACGCCGTGCAGGCGAACTTGAACGACCAGATCTGGCTGAAGGACTACTTCGCGACCTGGCGGCCGTAGCGCCGCGCGCTCGACCGGCCGGCCCGGCACCACCGCGCCATAGCACGTCGAGCGACGCGCGTTGCAGTGGAGCAGGTCACGCGGTACGTTCTGCCCCCAACAGGGGGAATTCGTCGAGCAGAGGCAGTCTGGCGCCGGGGCGGCGGCGGCATGCCGGCCCGTTCGCACGGGGCGGGATCACATGGCCACCGGTCTGACGGTCGGTGCCCTTGCGTCGTCGGGGACCCCGACACACGCGGCAACGCCGCAGAACGAGGGGGCCTACACCGATGGATGACCAGGAGCGGACGGAGATCGTCCACGACGGCCGCGTCACCCGCCGCAAGATGCTGCTTGGAACGGCCGGCGCGATCGGTGCCGCCGCGTTGCTGGCGGCCTGCGGTGACGACGACGACAGCAGTGGTGGCGCCGCGCCGACCACGACGAGCGGCGGAACAGCCACCACGTCCGGCGGCGGATCGGCGACGACCGCGGCCGGTGGAGGCTCGGCGACCACCACGGGCGGCGGCGGGGGCGGCGAGACCGATCTCGCCAAGCTGCTCGGCGTCGAGGCGGCCAGTGCCGGCAAGGGCAAGTCGATCGAGTTCGGCGCCGTCCTGGCGCTGACGGGCACCGGGTCCTTCTACGGCAAGACGATGAGCCGCGGCCTCGACCTCGCGGCCAAGCACATCGAGGAGCTCGGCGGCCCGAAGTTCCAGTACACGTACCTCGACCACAAGTCGGGTGACGCTCCCGCCGGCGTGCAGGCGATGGCCGAGCTCGTGTCCAAGAAGATCCAGGCGAAGTTCGCGTCGTACGTCGACGACCTCGGGGCGATGCTGACGTCGACGGCGGAGAACAAGATGTTCACCCTCGACGGCGGCGGCGGCACCAGCACGTTCGGACAGGGCCAGCCGTACTTCTGGGGCACCCGGGCGATCACGCCGAACGACCCCATGCCCGGCCTGTTCACGTGGCTCAAGGAGACCTACAAGGACGCCAAGACCGTGGGTGTCGTGATCTGGGACCTCGGCGAGGCCAACAACAAGACGATCAAGGACGACATCCTGGCCAAGGTCAAGGCGGCCGGCCTCGAGCACAACGGTCTGTACGAGCTCGTCCCCGTGGGCGGTCAGGACTTCTCGCAGGTGCTGCCGAAGGTGAAGGCCAACGAGCCCGAGATCCTGCTGGTCAGCATCTACGGCCAGGACCCCGGCTCGTTCGCCAACCAGGCCGCCACCGCCGGTCTCAAGGCGATCCGCATCGGCTTCGAGTTCACCCCCGATGGCGTCAACGCGTCGAAGGGCACCTACGACTCGGACGGCTACACGTTCGCCTACGACTACTTCGACGCCTCCAACCCGAAGAGCCCGCTCGCCAAGAAGATGGTCGAGGGCTTCAAGGAGGAGAACGGCGAAGACCCCGACTTCTACGCGGCCAACTTCTACGAGAACGCGTTCGTGATGTGGGAGGTCATGCGGCGGGTCTGGGCCAAGGATCCGGAGGCCGAGATCACGGGCGACGCCCTCGACAAGGCGCTGCAGGAGAACCTCACCGTCGTCAGCGTGTACGGCGGCGACGACTCCACGCTCGGCACGTTCACGCTCGATGCGAAGACGCACTCGGTCATCAAGCGCGAGATGGGCGTGTTCGAGTACAAGGGCGGCAAGGTGACGCCGAAGGCGTTCTTCGGCATCGGCGGCGCCGACTACAAGGCCGTCTGACGCCGCGATGGACGATCGGTGCGGTGACGGGACGGTTCCCGCCACCGCACCGCTGTTCACGTTGCGTTCGATGACGGCTCCGCCGGCGGAGGCGTAACGTCGGCAGCGATGGCCGAGCCGAGCGACGTCACCACCAACCTCATCCGGCCGCTCGATCCGCACGTCATCGTGCTGTTCGGTGCGTCCGGGGATCTCGCCAAGCGCAAGCTGCTGCCCGGGCTGCTGCACCTCCACCGGGCCGGGCTGCTCCCGGCGTCGCGCGTGATCGGGACGTCGCTCGACGACCTCGACGACGAGTCGTTCCGCAACCTGGCCGCTGAGGCGTGCGCCGAGTTCGCCAGTCGAACGGTGACGCCCGAGGAGATGGCGGCCTTCATCGCCACCCTCCACTTCGTGCCGGCGGCCGGCGGCGCCGCCGCGCTGCACGGCGCGGTGAAGGAGGCCGAGGAAGAGCTCGGTGACGGCGCCCGGCGCCTCCACTACCTCAGCGTCCCGCCCAGCGCCGCGCTCAGCGCGGTGCAGATGCTCTCCGACGCCGACCTCGTCGCCCGGTCGCGCATCATCATGGAGAAGCCGTTCGGCACCGACCTCAAGAGTGCTCGGGCGCTCAACGATCGGCTCCACGAGACGTTCGACGAGAGCCAGATCTTCCGGATCGACCACTTCCTCGGGAAGGAAGCGGCGCAGAACATCTTGGCGTTCCGTTTCGCCAACGGGCTGTTCGAGCCGATCTGGAACCGCGACCACATCGACCACGTGCAGATCGACGTCCCCGAGACGCTGGCCCTCGATCAGCGCATCGGGTTCTACGAATCCACCGGCGCCTACCGCGACATGGTGGTGACGCACCTGTTCCAGGTCCTCGCGTTCATGGCCATGGAGCCACCCACGGAGCTGGCCCCCGGGGCGATCACCGAGGAGAAGAACAAGGTCTTCCGCTCGATGCTGCCCATCGAGCCGGCCGACGTCGTGCGCGGGCAGTACTCCGGCTACCGCGAGGAGGACGGCGTCTCCCACGACTCCGAGACCGAGACGTTCATCGCCCTGCGCTGCCGGATCGACAACTGGCGCTGGGCCGGGGTGCCGTTCTTCCTGCGCACCGGCAAGCGGATGGCCGAGGGCGCGCGCATCATCTCGATCGCCTTCCGCGAGCCGCCGAAGAGCATGTTCCCGGCCAACTCGGGCGTCGGCGCGCAGGGACCCGACCACCTGACGTTCGACCTCGCCGACGCCTCCAAGCTGTCACTGTCGTTCTACGGCAAGCGGCCCGGCCCGGGCATGAAGCTCGACAAGCTGAGCCTGCAGTTCGCCCTCCACGAGACGGGCAAGGCCGGCGACGTCCTCGAGGCCTACGAGCGCCTGATCATCGACGCCATGATGGGCGACCACACGCTGTTCACGACGGCCGACGGCATCGAGCGGCTGTGGGAGCTGTCGACACCGCTGCTCGAGTCGCCGCCGCCGGTGCGCTCGTACCCGGTCGGGTCGTGGGGGCCGAACGCGATCCACCAGTTGGTCGCCCCCCATGCCTGGCGGCTGCCGTTCGAGCGGGCCTGGCGCGACAACCGCTAGGCGGCCGCCACCACCGCGATCTCGACGAGCCACTCCGGGCGGACCAGGGCCGGCACGGTCACCAGCGTCGACGCGACGAGGTGCCCGGCGCAGGCCGTGTCGCGCGCCGCCATCACCGGGCCCAGCTCGTTGCCGACGACGACGTAGGTCGTGATCGCCACCACGTCGGTCATGGCCATCCCGGCCTCGGCGAGGATCGCCGCGATGTTGGACCACACGACGGCGGCCTGGGCGCCGATGTCATCCGGGATGGTGCCATCGGGAGCGATGGCGACCTGGCCGCTGATGTGGAGCAGCCGCGCCGGCGCCTCGCTGAGCACGCCGTGGGCGTAGCGAGCGGCGGGCGGAGCGATCGAGCCTGGTGTCACGGTGCGGTTCACGGCCGCCATCCTCTCGCAGCGTCCCGTCCGTGCGGGTTGTGAGCCGAGCGAGTCCGCGAGCGAGCGAACGAAGCGACTCAGTTAGCCTGCCGGGATGGCCCTCATCGAGCAGTCCCCGACCGAGCGCGACACCGCCGTGCCCACGATCGACGGCGTGCCGCTGACGCCGAAGGCCGTGTCGTTCGCCGGGCCGCCCACGTTCGACACGGTCGAGGAGGAGCGGCTGCACCGCAAGCAGAAGCTCGCCGGCGCGCTGCGCATCTTCGGCCGCTTCGGCTTCGGCGAGGGCGTCGCCGGCCACATCACGGTGCGCGACCCCGAGTTCCCCGACCACTTCTGGGTCAACCCGTTCGGGCGCAGCTTCCGCCACATGCGCGTCCGCGACCTCATCCTCGTGAACCACCACGGCGACGTCGTGTACGGCTCGCAGCCGGTCAACACGGCGGCGTTCGTGCTGCACTCGGCCATCCACCAGGCCCGCCCGGACGTCATCGCCGCGGCCCACTCGCACTCGCCGTACGGCAAGGCGTTCAGCTCGCTCGGCATCCCGCTCGACCCGATCACGCAGGATGCCTGCGCCTTCTACGAGGACCACACGGTCATCACCGAGCAGGGCGGCGCCGTCGTCCTCGAGGTCGAGGCCGGCCACGAGGTGGCGCGGGCGTTCGGCGCCAACAAGGCGGCGATCCACCAGAACCACGGGCTGTTCACCGTCGGCGAGACCGTCGACGAGGCCGTGTTCTGGTTCGTGACGATGGAGCGCTCGTGCCAGGCGCAGCTGGCGGCGATGGCCGCGGGCACGCCGAAGTCGATCCGTCACGAGTGGGCGTCGTACACCTCCCAGGCGACCGGCTCGCCCTTCGCCGGCTGGTTCAGCTTCCAGCCGCTGTGGGACGAGATCTGCGCCACTGATCCCGAGCTGTTCGAATGACGGACGTGCCCGCCCGGGCACGTCCCTCCTCCCCGCTCCCGACGGCGCCGCCGACCGGCGCCGTCTCCCGCTTCGTCGACACCTCCTCGCCCGAGGGGCTGTTCGTCCTGTCGGCCGTGGCGCAGTACGTCGGCGCCACGATCGCCGTGCTGCTGTTCGACCGCGTCGCCCCGCAGACCGTCGCCTGGGTCCGCGTCCTGGGTGCCGCCGTCGTCGTGCTCGCCTTCTCCGGGCGCTTCTGGCGCGGCTGGACGCGACCCCAACTGATCGCCGCCGCCGTCTTCGGGATCGCCACGGCGGCGATGAACACGTTCTTCTACATGGCGATCGACCGCACCGACCTCGGCAAGTCGGTGGCCATCGAGTTCATCGGGCCGATCGTCGTCGCCGCGGTGATGACCCACACCCGCCGCAACGCCGGCGCCCTCGTGCTGGCCGTCGCCGGCGTCGCCGTGCTCGGCGGCGTGGAGCTCGACGGCAACGCCGTCGGGATGGCGTGGCTGCTCGCCGCGTCGGCGTGCTGGGCGGCGTACATCGTGGTCGGATCGCGGGTGGCCAAGCAGGGCCGCGGCGTCGCCGGCCTCGGCGTCGGCCTCGCCGTCGGCGCCATCGTGCTGATCCCCTTCGGCGCCCCGGGCAGCGCCGACGTCTGGACCGCACCGCGACTGCTCGTCGCCTGCCTGCTCGTCGGCGTGTTCTCCAACGCCATCCCGTACAGCATCGACCAGCACGTCCTGCGGCGGATCCCGGTGCGCCGCTTCTCCGTCCTCCTCGCCCTGCTCCCCGTGACCGCCGTCGCCATCGGCTGGCTCGCCCTCGACCAGGTCCCGACGGCGCTCGACATCGTCGGCATCGCGCTCGTGCTCGGCGGCGTCGCGCTCCAGGAGCGCGAGGAGCTGGCGGCGGAGATCGCCGCACCCGAGCCCGGCTGACCGCCGCGACATCTCGTCAGCTGCGGCGCGCAACGACCTACGCTCGTTGCATGTTCGAACGGATGCGTCGCGGCTGGGAGCTGACGAAGAAGGCATGGGGCGTCGTGCGCTCGCATCCCGGGCTGGCCAAGCTGCCGCTGACCGGCGGGGCGTTCGCGCTGGTCGCGGTGATCGTGCTTCGGCGGTCCCGGGCGCCCTGCTGATCAGCATCGACAACACCGGCACCAAGGTGCTCGGCGGGATCCTCCTCGTGGCCGCGGCCTACTTCGCGTCGTTCTTCGTCATCTACTACAACGTCGCCCTCGCCGCCGGTGCCGACCAGGCGCTGCGCGGCCAGGAACCCGACATCGCCAAGGCCAAGGGCGTCGCCCGCGGCCGCATCGGCGTGATCGCCAAGTGGGCAGCCGTGTCGGCGGCGATCTCGCTCCTGCTGTCCGTGGTGCGCGACAGGGGCGGCTTCGCCGGAGACATCATCGCCGGCATCGGCGGGGCGATCTGGTCGCTGATCACGTTCCTCGTCGTCCCGGTCCTGGCGTTCGAGGGCATCGGCCCGTTCGACGCCATCAAGCGCTCGGCCCACCTCTTCCGCCAGCGCTGGGGCCAGCAGGTCACGGGCAACGTCGTCATCGGCGGCATCGCCGGGCTCGCCGTGTTCCTCGGGGTCGCGATCGGCGTCGTCGGCGTCGTCGTGATGGCCGCCGGCGATGCGGCGATGATCGCCCTCGGCGCCGTGCTCCTCATGATCGGGGTCGTGGCGGCGATCGGCGGCGCCGTGTTCGGCGGGGCGACGCGTGGGGTGTTCGGCGTCGCCCTCTACCACTACGTCGCCGAGAACCAGGTGGTCGGCCCGTTCACGGCGCCCGACATGGAGGGCGCCGCCCGCACCAGCAAGCGTTGACCGAGCCTGGTACTGGGCGCACTACCGAGATGACGCCGAGTCGGCGCACACTCGTGGCGATGAGCACGACGACGGTCCAGGTCCCACCCGCTCCCAGCGCGCCGTTCGGTTCGGTGTTCGGGCCGGTGATGGCGGTGGCCTCGTTCGACGGGACGGCGTGGTCGGCGCCGGAGGCTCAGGCCGTGGAGTCGTTCCAGCTGCATCCCGGCACCCACGCCCTGCACTACGGCAGCTCGTGCTTCGAGGGCCTCAAGGCCCATCGGCACCCCGACGGCTCGGTGCACCCGTTCCGCACGGCGGCCCATGGCGCCCGCCTGCGCCAGAGCGCGGCCCGGCTGTGCCTGCCGGTGCCGCCGACCGCGCTGGTGACCGCCCTGATCGACCTCGCCGTCGCCGAGAACGCCAGCTTGACGCCGGCCTCACCCGGTGCCCTGTACCTGCGCCCGACGCTCCTCGGCACCGACGTCACGATCGGCGCCGCCGCCCACCCGAGCGCCACCGCGATCCTCTACGTCCTCGCCTGTCCCGTCGGCGACTACCTCCCGCCGGGGCGCCTCAGCCTCGCCGTCGAGACGGTGACGCCGCGCACCACCCCCCAGTTCGGGGTCGTCAAGACGGGCGCCAACTACGCCATGGCCCTCGCCCCGATCATGGCGGCGCGCCAGCAGCACGCCGCCGACCAGGTGCTGTTCGCGCCGGGCGGCGTGGTGCAGGAGACCGGCGCGTCCAACGTGCTGCTGCTCGACGGCGACGATGTCGTCACGCCGGCGCTGACCGACGCCTACCTCCACGGCGTGACGCCGCGATTCGCTGCTGCGCCTCGCCCGGTCGCTCGGCTGGCGGGTCAGCGAGCGCGAGGTCACGGTCGCCGACTGCGTCGAGTGGGTGGCCCGCCCGGGCGCCGAGCTGGCCCTCACCGGGACGGCGGCCGTCGTCGCCGCGGTCGGCACGCTGGTCGTCGACGGGATCGCCCACCCGGTCGGTGCCACCGGCACCAACCCGCGCACCGACGAGCTGCGCGCCCGCCTGTTCGACATCCAAGCCGGCCGCACCACCTTCGACTGGTAGGCGCTCCAGCGGGCGGATCCGCGAACTTTCCGCGCTGGCGCCCCGCATGCGGGCGCGGGCGCGGAAAGTTCGCAGGATCCGGCTCTCACTGCGCCGGGAGCGGTTCGGGGATCGGGGGCTCGGGGAGGTCGGGGTTGGGCGGGACGATCGGGCCGGGTTGCGGTGGGACCGGCGTCCCGGGGTCGGGGACGATCGGCGGCGGCGCGGGCGGCGGCAGGGTCGGGTCGGACATGCCGCGCGCCTACCCACCACCCCTACCCGGCGATGCGGCGGCGGCGACCGAGCTCGCGCCACGCCGCGCCGACTCGGCGCAGGCCGGCGTCGACGAGCGGCCATGGCCGATCGACGCAGATCCGCAGGTGGGGATCGGCCCGCCGCCCCTCGACGGCGATCGACCCCGGCGCCAGGTGGACACCCAAGCGGTGGGCGACCTGGACCAGCGCATCGGTGTCGCGCAGCCCGGTGTCGACCCACAGCGCCGAACCGCCCGCCGGGTCCGGCACCGACCACTCCGGGACCTCGGCGCGCAACAGCTCGGCGCCGCGCCCGATGTTGTCGGCGAGGAAGGCCCGGCGTTTGACGGCGATGTCCGGGAGGTGCGGGAGCAGGGCCAGCGTCAGCAGCTGCGACGGCGTGGACGCCCCGAGGTCCTGGGTCAGGCGGCGATGCAGCGTGCGGTCGATCACCGGCAGCGGCGCCCGCAGCCAACCGACGCGCAGGCCGCCCCACAGCACCTTGCTGAACGAGCCGACGGACACGACGGTGGCGCGCCGGCAGAGGCGGGCGAGGTCGGTCGGCGGGCCGGCCGGCGAAGACCAGCTCGGCCAACGTGCTGTCCTCGATGACGACGGCGTCGTGCTCGTCGAGGATCGCGGCCAGCATCCGCAGCCGCGACAGGGACGTGACGACGCCGGTCGGGTTCTGGGCGCCGGCTTGGACGTACACGACGCGAGTGCCGCCGGTGCCGAGCGCGGCCTCCAGCGACTCGGGCAGGATCCCGGCCCGATCGGCGCGCAGCGGCACGAAGCGATGGCCGGAGCCCTCGAGGATGTCGAAGAACCCGGGATACCCGGGCGTCTCGGCGGCGATCGGCTCCCGCCGGGCCGCGAGCGCGGTCACGACGAGGGCGATGGCCTGGTGTGCGCCCGACGTCACGTGCACCTCCTCGGCGTCGGTCACCACGCCGAGCGAGTTGTGCATGTCGGCGATCGCGGTGCGCAGGGACGGCAGCCCGAGCGGTTGGAACCCGGGCCCCGCGCCGCACGCCAGCACGTCGGCGAGGTCGATCGAGACGGGCGGCAGGTGCGACACGTCGGCCGGGTTCCCGACGGCGAGGTCGATCCCGCCGGCCCCGGCGATCAGGTGGACGGCCATGCGGTTGGAGGTCTCCTCGTCCAGCACCTCGGAACCATCGGCGACGAACGTGCCGCGGCCCTGGTGCGACGTCAGCACGCCCTCGGCCCGCAGCACGTCGAGCGCGGCGGTGACCGTCGAACGGCTCACGGCCAGCTCCTCGGCGAGCCGCCGCTCCGGCGGGAGCGGGGATCCCGGCGCCAGCAGGCCGGCGTCGATCACCCGCCGCAAGCCGTAGGCGAGCCGCTGGCTGAGGTTGCCCAGGCCACTGTCGGACCAGCCCGACATGGCGGCGGCGATTGGCCTGCGATTGGCATGCTGATCCACATGCCAATCATGCCGAAATGGACCATGACTCGCAAGCCCGTCGTCGTCACGATGGAGTCCATGTTCGCCCCCTACTGCGCCACCTGCCAGACCCGCCGCATGCTCCCGATCTCACGTCTCGTCGGCGGCAACTGGGAGCGCGGCGGCACGCTCTTCATCCGCTGCCAGTGCGGTTCGGTGATCGACGCCGACGCCCGCCCGCCGACCGACCCGGCCGAGCTCCCACGCGCCTCGTAGCGCCGCGATCCTGATCGCTCGACGCGACCACCGCCGCGCCCGGGGGTGATCCGGCGGGCGTAACGTCTCGGTTTGCGGTTGCGGGCGCAAACAACGGGATCGGAGTGGCGGTGACGGTGAGCGACGTCGACGCGGGGACCACCGCCCCGCCGACGCGCCCCGGACGCCGACCGCCGTGGGTGCTGGTCGTCGGCCTCGTGGTGGTGGCCGTGATCGTCGCCGTCGTCGTGAGCCGCTGGACGTCGGGTGGCGGGGACGCGGCGACAGACACCAGCTCGACGCTCGGCGCGCCGGTCCAGACGGCCATCGACGACGCCGTGGGCAAGGCCGTCGCGGCGCAGAGCCAGGCGGTCGCCGCCGCCTTCCAGAAGATCCAACCGTCGGTCGTGGAGATCGACGTCGTCCCCGACGAGTCGGTCCCGACGACGGCTGGGGGCGAGCTCGCCGGACTGGGCACCGGTGTGATCGTCAACGCCGACGGCACCATCCTGACGGCCCACCACGTCGTCGACCACGCGGCGACGATCGAGGTCGTCTACGCCGACGGCACCCGCTCGGCCGCCGAGGTCGCGGCGGCGGACGAGGACCGCGACATCGCCGTGCTGCGCCCCGCCACGCTGCCCTCGGTGGTCGTCCCGGCCGTGCTCGGCTCGGAGGGGGTCGGCGTCGGCCTGCCCGTGGTCGCCGTCGGCAACCCCTTGGGCCTCGACGACACCACGACGTCGGGCGTGATCTCGGCGCTCGACCGGACGATCCGCAACGACGACGGCGGGACCCAGAGCGGGCTCATCCAGTTCGACGCCGCGGTCAACCCCGGCAGCTCGGGCGGCCCCCTGCTCAACGCGGCCGGCGAGGTGATCGGCATCGTCGTCGCGCTGGCCGACCCATCCGACGACGGCTTCTTCATCGGGATCGGCTTCGCGGTGCCCATCGGCGTCGCCGTCGGCGCCGGTGGGGGCGACCAACCACCGAAGTGACCAGCACATGACCGACCACACGACCCGGGGAGGGCACGTCCCGATGGACGGACGAGACGACGGACGCACCGACGACATGTGGCAGCCCGGCTTCCACCCGCCGCAGCCCGCCACGCGTGCCGGCGAGCCCGGCAGCCCGGGCCCCGCCGGGAACCCGATGGAGCAGGTGCTGTACGAGGTGAAGCGGACGATCGTCGGCCAGGACGTGCTGCTCGAGCGGCTCGTCGTGGCGCTGCTCGCCCGCGGCCACATCCTCGTCGAGGGCGTGCCGGGGCTGGCCAAGACGCTCGCCGTGAAGTCGGTGGCGGCCGCCATCGGTGGGCAGTTCCACCGGGTCCAGTTCACGCCCGACCTGGTGCCGGCCGACCTCGTCGGCACCCGCACCTACCACCAGCAGCGCGGCGAGTTCCAGGTCTCGCTCGGTCCCGTCTTCACCAACCTGCTGCTGGCCGACGAGATCAACCGGGCGCCGGCGAAGGTGCAGAGCGCACTGCTCGAGGTGATGCAGGAGCAACAGGTCACGATCGGGCGGGAGACGCACCACGTGCCCCGGCCGTTCCTCGTGATGGCGACGCAGAACCCCATCGAGTCGGAGGGCACCTATCCCCTGCCCGAGGCGCAGGTCGACCGCTTCATGATGAAGGTCCTCGTCGGGTACCCCAGCCCGACCGAGGAGTACGTCATCGTCGACCGGGCGATCACGCCGCCGATGGCGACGCAGCAGGTGATCGACCCCGAGCGCCTCGTCGAGATGCAGCGGCGGGTCGACGCCGTCTACGTCGATCCGGCGCTCGTCGAGTACGCGGTGCGCCTCGCCGGGGCGACGCGCCAACCCGAGCTCGTCGGGCTCGGCGACCTCAGCCGCTACATCAGCTTCGGGGCCAGCCCGCGAGCGTCGATCAGCCTGATCCTCGCCGCTCGGGCCCTGGCGTTCGTGCGCGGCCGTGACTACGCGCTGCCTCCCGACGTCACCGACCTCGCCCTCGACGTGCTGCGCCACCGGCTGGTGCTGTCGTACGAGGCGATGTCCGACGAGATCACCGCCGACCAGCTCGTGCGCCGGGTGATGGCGGCGCTGCCGGTGCCGGACGTCGCCCTGCGGGCGCGCTGATGGATCGCCCGCGCGCTCGCGCCCCCGACCAGCTGCTGCGCCGCTTGGAGTGGCAGGTGATCCGCCGCCTCGACGGGCGTCTGCTCGGCTCGTACCGCACCCACTTCTACGGGTCGGGGATCGACTTCGCCGACCTGCGCACGTACACGCCCGAGGACGACGTGCGCCACATCGACTGGAACGTGACCGCCCGCCTCGACGAGCCCTACGTCCGCCAGTACACCGAGGACCGGGAGCTGACGGCGTGGCTGCTCATCGACCGTTCCCGTTCGATGGCGTTCGGTCCCGAGGGGCGCGGCAAGGACGTCGTGTCGACCGAGCTGGCGCTCACACTGGCCCGCCTCCTGGTGCGCGGGGGCAACCGCGTGGGCGCCCTGCTCTACGACGAGAAGGTCGAGCGCATGGTGCCGCCGCGCACGGGTCGCTCGCACGTCCTGCGGCTCGGCCATGAGCTGACGCGGTCCCGACCGGAGGCGGCGACGCCCGGCGCGACCACCGACCTCGCCGGCCTCCTGCACGCCGCGTTGGCGACGATCCGGCGGCGCTCGTTGGTGTTCCTCATCTCCGACTTCATCACCGTCGACGGGTGGGAGCGCCCGCTGTCGCGCCTCGCGCACCGCCACGAGGTCGTCGCCGTGCGCCTCGTCGATCCGCTCGAGCGGGAGCTGCCCGAGGTCGGCCTGATCGTCGTCGAGGATGCCGAGACCGGCGAACAGGTCGTCGCCGACACCAGCGACCCCGAGTTCCGGCGCCGCTACCACGCCGAGGTCGACGCCCGGGAGCAGGCCCTGCAGGAGGCGGTGCGCCGAGCCGGCGTGCGCGTGCACGACATCGCCACCGACGACGACCTCGCCGCCTCCCTCGTCGAGATGGTCCGCCGCTCGAAGCAGCCGCGGCGATGACGTTCGTCTGGCCGTCGCTGCTGGCTGCCCTCGTGCTCGTGCCGGTGCTCGTCGCGGCCTACGTCGTGCTGCAACGTCGACGAGCCCGTCACGCCGCGGCGCTCGGCTCGTCGGGGTTGCTCCGGGTCGGCGGGGTCCGCCGCCTCGGGCGGCGTCGCCACGTCCCGTTCGCGCTGCTGCTCGCTGCACTGGCGGTGATGATCTTCGCCCTCTCGCGTCCGGAGGCCACGCTCGCCCGCTCGCGTGCCAGTGGCACCGTGCTCGTCGTCGTGGACGTGTCCAACAGCATGGGCGCCGACGACGTCGAACCGACGCGGCTCGCGGTGGCCCAGGACGTCGCCCGGCGCTTCGTCGCCGCCCAGCCGTCGTCGATCGACGTCGGGCTCGTCGCCTTCGGTGCCGGGGCGCTGGTGACGCAGCAGCCGACGGCCGAGCATGCCGAGGTGACCGCGGCGATCGACCGGTTGAAGACGGGCGGGCGCACGTCGCTGGGGCAGGGGCTGCTGGTCGCCATGAGCACGATCGCCGGCACCCCGGTCGCCCTCCCCGATCCCGACCAACCGGCCCCGCCGAGCCCCGGCTACTTCCCCTCGGCGTCGATCCTGCTCGTGTCCGACGGCGAGGAGACGGGCGGGCCCGATCCGGCCGCCGTCGTCCAGCTCGCCGCCGACGCCGGCGTCCACGTGTCGGCGATCGGGGTCGGCACGGCCGAGGGCACGACGATCGCCGTCGACGGCTACCAGGTGGCGACGGCGCTGCAGGAGCAGGGCTTGCGCGACCTGGTGGCCATCACCGGCGGCACCTATGCGCCGGCGAGCGAGGCGACGGGCGTCGAGTCGATGACGGACTCACTCGAACGCCGCGTGACGTCGGTCGACGAGACGACGGAGATCACGGCCCTGTTCGCCCTCGCCGCCATCGCCCTGCTCGTCGCCGGTGGCGGGCTCATGCTGCGCTGGTTCGGGCGGGTCGTCTGATGTCGTTCGCCTGGCCGTGGGCGCTGCTGGCCCTCGTCGCCGCGCCGGCCATCCTCGCCGTGCTCTGGATCCGCGGGCGGCGGCGGCGGCGGATGGCGGTGCGCGTCTCGAACGTCGCCGTGATCCGGGCCGCCGTCCCGCCGCGTGCCCACTGGAAGCGGCGCGTCCCGCTGGCCCTCCTCGTCGCCGCCATCGTCGGACTCGGGTTCGCTGCCGGCCGCCCGACCGCCCACCGGACGGTGTCGCGCAGCGCCACCTCGGTGCTGCTGGCGATCGACGTGTCGCGCTCGATGTGCTCGACGGACGTGGCCCCGAACCGGCTCGTCGTCGCCCAGGAGGCGGCGCGCACGTTCATCCGCAACGAGGACGACGGCACGCGCATCGGGATCGTCGCCTTCGCCGGGTTCGCCGGGCTCGTCGTGCCGCCGACGACGGACACCGACCAGCTGATCGATGCGATCGACAAGCTGTCGACGTCGCGCGGCACGGCGATCGGGATGGCGATCCTGGCCTCGATCGACGCCATCGCCGAGTACAACAGCGCGGTCCCCCCGACCGGCGTGGACCTCGCTGCTGCGCCGCCGCCGAGCACGCCGGGCACGCCGTCGCCGGCGCCCGGGGTGACTGCAGGCGACTTCCAGCCCGACACGATCGTCGTGCTCACCGACGGCGCCAACACCGAGGGGGTCGAGCCGCTCGTCGCCGCCGAGCAGGCGGCGGCGCGCAAGGTGCGGGTCTACGCCATCGGCTTCGGCACGACGGAGCCGTCGCAACCGGTGTGCAACATCGACCAGCTCGGCGGCGACCTGCCCGACGCCGGGCAGTTCGACCCCGGGCCGCCCGGCGGCGGCGGGCCGGGCGGGCGGCGCTTCCTGGAGATCGACGAGGAGACGCTGCAGGGCGTCGCCGACCTGACCGGCGGGCAGTACTTCCGGGCCGAGGACGCGGACCAGCTGAACGACGTGTTCCAGCGCCTGCCGAGCGAGGTCGTGGACCAGGAGGTCGACGAGGAGCTCAGCGTCTGGTTCGTGCTCGCCGCCGCCGTGCTGGCGGCGAGTGCCATCGGCCTCTCGCTGTGGTGGAACCGCTACCCCTGAGGGCTCTGTGTCCGAGCCTCCGTCAGGAGGCGGGCCGACGGGTTCCGGCTGTCCGACGGAGTGATCTGGGCGGGCAGCCTGCCACTCGGGCATCTGGGCGGGCTCCGTGACGACTGTTGTCACCGAGCCCACCCAGATCAGAGCTGGGCGACTCGTGCCCATGACACAGACCGGCGCGGATGGCCGCTCGCTCGGCGTGGTCGCGAAACGACCTGAGGATCGACGGAAGAGCCCGACCAAAGCGTTGCGGCCCGCCCGCTGCGGCGCACCTTATGCGTCGCGCGCAAAGATGGACGTCGCCCCCGTCGGCGGCCCGGCCGCAATAGACGACTAGATTGGTCAGCAATGGCAGATGCGTTCCCGGAGTTCATCGGGTGGGCGGCCCCCCAGGAGGCGTCCGAGGTGATGGCCCCGCGCGGCCCGATCTTCGATGCCGACGTGCTCGCCCGGACGGCCCAGGTGCACGAGGACGCCGGCTTCGATCGGGTGCTGATCGGCTACTTCACCAACGCCCCCGACGGCTTCCTCGTCGCCGCCCACGTCGCCGCGTCCACCGAGCGCCTGGGTCTGCTGCTGGCGCACCGGCCCGGCTTCGTGGCGCCGACGCTGACGGCCCGCAAGCTCGCCACGCTCGATCAGCTCAGCAAGGGTCGCGCCGCCGTCCACATCATCAGCGGGGGCAGTGATGCGGACCAGGCGAAGGACGGCGACTTCGCCGACCACGCCGTGCGCTACCGCCGCTCGGCCGAGTACGTCCGGGTGCTGCGCCGGACGTGGACGGCCGGCGAGCCGTTCGACCACGCCGGCGAGTTCTATCGGGTCGACGGCGCCCACTCGGAGATCACGACGTGGTCAGGCGGCGAGATCCCGGTCTACGGCGGCGGTGGATCCGACGACGCCATCGAGACGCTCGCGCCGGTCATCGACACGTTCATGCTCTGGGGTGAGCCGCTCGCCGACACGGCCGCGTTCATGGAGCGGGTCCGCGCCGTCGCGGCGCCCGCCGGCAACGAGATCCGCTTCAGCGTCTCGACTCGTCCGATCATCGCCGACACCGAGGACGAGGCGTGGGCCAAGGCACGCGGCTACCTCGAGCAGATCCTCGCCGGCAGCCGCCGCCCGGCCCCGACGTCGGCGCCGAACGTCGGATCGCAACGCCTGCTCGACATCGCGGCACGCGACGAGGTCTTCGACCGCTGCCTGTGGACCCCGCTCGCCGCGGCCACCGGGGCCCGCGGCAACTCGACGGCGCTCGTCGGCACCCCCGACACCGTTGCCGAGGCGCTCGCCGACTACGTCGACGTCGGCGCCAGCACGCTGCTCATCCGCGGGTACGAGCCGCTTGCCGACGCCGCCGCGTACGGCCGGGAGCTGATCCCGCGGGTGCGCGAGATCGTCCGCCGGCGCCGCGCCGCCCGGCTCGCCAGGGCGACGGCGTGACCGGCGTCGTCAGCTGACGACGCGGACCTCGTCGCCGACCGCGATCCAGTCCCAGATCCGCACCGCGTCCTCGGGCAGGACACGGATGCAGCCGCTCGTCTCACCTCGCACGCCGATGTGGCCGACGGTGTCGAGCGGCTGGACGAACGTGCCGTCGTCCAACGTCGGCACCGAGTGGAACGCGACGCGCGCGCCGGTGCGTTCGCCGTAGCTGAAGGCGACGAAGTGGGTCATCCGGCTGAAGTGACCACCGAGGGTGGACGTCGCGTCGAGGTCCTTGGCGTACACGGGGTAGCGACCGGGATCGGGCATCGACCAGGCCGAGGTGATCGGCATGGCGGCGACGATCACGCCGTCGCCGCACAGCCAGGCGCGCTGGGTGGCGCGGTCGACGATCGCCCCGTGTGACGTGGTCGGGCAGGCCTCGCCCGGGCCTTCGATGACGGCGGTCGTCGCAGCGACCGGCAGCGGACGACGCGGCCACCGCCGGCGCGGCGCCGACGGCCGCAACGGGCGCGGTCCCCGGCGGGACCGACGCGGCGACCGCGACGACGCCGCTGTCGGCCGCGGCCGGGCGCCGCGCACCGTCGTCGCGAGACCACACGACCATCGCCAGACCGCCGATCAGCACGACGAGCGCGAACACGCACATGGCGACGCGCCACATCGTCGAGCGGCCGGCGGGGACAACCCGGTTCACTGTCGGCTCGGGTAGACCCCGTTCACGACGATGGCCGGCGTGACGCCGCCGAGGACGTCGAGCTTGGGGAGGTTGAACTGGCGCTGACCGTCGCCGCCGAAGCCGACGCCGATGAGCGAGAAGAGCCCCACCCAACCGTTGTTGACGGGAATGGACTGCCCCTGGCTCAGGGCCACGCCGCAGATCTTGTCGATCATCCCCGTGCCGTACGCCAAGTACGAGACGGATGCGAGGTAGGCGGCGAGCAGGTGTCCGCCGGGGTACTGCGGCGTCTTCGCGTCGCAATCGAAGTCGGGGAACTGGCCGCCGTTGTTCAGCCACCACGTCGTCGGACCGGCCAGTGGCGCCAGGTTCGGCAGGGCGAACGTGGTGCTGCCGTTGCCACCGAACGTCGCGCCGAGCAGCGCATACATCGCCACGTGCTCGTCGATCTTCAGGAGCCGTCCGTCGCACGGCAGCCAGGTGTCAGCGAGCGAGGAGCCGGCCGGTGGCGCCACGACCATCGCTCGCACCTCGCCCAGGAACGCCTCCTGGCCGCTGTCGAACGACGGACCGGATCCGGAGATCAGCCACTGCAGTCCGGTGGCGGCCGGCAGGTTCGGCAGGCCGAACGTCGTCGTGCCGTCGCCACCGAACGTCGTGCCGAGCAGCTCGGCGAGCTCGGGCCACTCCGCGACCGGCGCCGTCGCGCCCTTGCAGGCCAAGGTCCCGGGCGGGACGAAGCTGAACGCAACCAAGACCAGTTGGCCGACGGTGAGGTCCATCAGGCGGCCGGCCCGGTCGGGAAGGCGCGCACGAACACGTCAAGTCCGCCGATGGCGATGTCACGCGGCGCGCCGGGGCGACCGTCCGGCAACGTGATCGGGATCGAGCGCACGAGTGCTCCTTCGGGCGAGAGGACAGCGATGCGGCCGGCGACGCCGTCGGCGATCCACAGGCGCCCGTCGTCGTCGACGGCGACCGATTGCGGGTTGTCGACATCGGGGTGCGCGACCACACCGGCGAAGCGGCCATCGGGGTGGTACCGCTTCACCTCGTCGGCGGAGCTGTCGACGGCGTAGATCGTGCCCTCGCCGTCCACGGCGACCGACAGCGGCGCGTTGAGCCCTGAGGCGTCGGTGCCGAACGCGCCGACGGTGCCGAACGGACGCCCGGCGACGTCGTACACGTTGATGCGGTGGTTGCACTGATCGACGACGTAGACGCGATCGCGCGTGGCGGCGATGTCGCGGGCGATGTGGAACTCGCCGGTCCCCGAGCCCGGGCCGCCGAACGACCCGAGGTGCTCGCCCGTCGAGACGTCGAGGACCTGGATCCGGCAGTTGCCGCGATCGACCACGAGCAGGCGACCGTGCTCGTCGGCCACCAGCGAGGTCGGGTAGTCGAACTGGCCGGGGCCCTTCCCGGACTCGGCGTGGGTCCACACCTCGGCGCCGCGGCCGTCCAGCCGGGCGACGAGGTCCTCGCTGGGCCGAGCTCGGTAGCGCACGCCGTCGGCATCGGTCGCGACGAGGTCGGTGGCGCTGACGTGGACGTCGCCGCTGCTCGACTCGTTGCTCTTGCACGCTGCAGCCACGGCGACGATGGCGCACGCACCCAGGAACTCGCGTCGGTTCACCTCGGTGCCTCCCCCGTCACCCGATGGAGTGTACGGCTCCCTCCTTTGCCGGATCGCCATCGCGGCAGCTCGACCACACGACGCCGAGATCTGGGCGCGAGACCGTCGCAGAAGTGCGACGGTTTCGCGCCCAGATCACGTTCTGAGACGATGCGCGCCCAGATCCATGGCCACGGGACGGCGGGACTGGAGCAGGTTGACGTCAATCCACGATGAACGGGATGTCGATCTCGCCGGTGCACGTGTGGTCGACGGGCTTGGTGGGGTCGTCCAAGAAGGCGTTGAAGATCTCCAACGAGCACGGTGACTTCTTCAGGACGCTGTGGCCGGTCAACGGGAACGCCACGACCTGCGAGTTGGGGAGCCCGGGGGTGACGAGGCCGACCCACTCGGGCGCGGTGGCGGCGTCCAGATCGCCCTCGAGGATCAGCACGGGCACGTCGCTCTCGACCGGCGCGCTCATCGACGGATCGGCATCGGGCACGTCCCACGCCGGGCACTCCTGGAAGAGGCGGCCCTGCTTGGGCATCACCCGCAGCACGCGCTCCGGGAACTCCGGCAGCACCGAGTGGGCGTACGCCAACGCCGCCGCCTCGGTCGTCAGGTTGGCGCTCTCCGAGCAGAACACGGTGAAGGCCAGGCCGAGACCGGTGAGACCGAGGAACGCCTCGGGCGTCTGCAGGGCGAGCATCGCCTTGACGGTCGAGTCGGGATCGCCGTGCGCCATGTCCTCGATCATCTTCGGGATGCCGGATGCGTCACCACGCTCGCTCGCCATGATGATCGCGTAGAGGAACGGGAAGGCGTCGATGTTCACCGTCAGCGGCTGGCCCTTGTCGTCGGTGGTCTCGACCACGACCGGTGTCTCGTCGAGCCGCTTGACGGTGGCGAAGAAGTCGGCTTCGAGGTCCGGGTAGGCGGCGGCGCACGTCGGCTGGGCGGCGCATGCCGCGAAGATCCCCTTGAACGAGCTCGCCGGGGCCGCCCACCAGGTCTCGGCCATCTGGTTGTTCGGCGGCGACAGCGAGTCGATGACCATGCTGCGGATGCCCTCGGGGTGATCACGCAGCGTCACCATCGCCAGCTTCGAGCCGTACGAGACGCCGTAGACGTTCCACTCGTCGATGCCGAGGGCGACTCGCAGGTCGGCGACGTCGGCCGCGTTCTCGGCCGAGTTGTACGCCGCCAGGTCGACGCCCGTTGCGGTCAGGCGATCGCGGCACGCCTTGGCCGCGGCGACCTGCTTGGCCGTCTGCTCGTCCGAGGTGAACGGGACGCTGATCGCGCTGTTGAGGGCGTCGTCGTACTCCGGGCACGACAGCCGGGGGTCGGCGAGGTGGCTGCCGCGCTGGTCGAACAGGATGAGGTCGCGCTCGGCGTTGACGCCGCTGCTTGACCCACGATGCGAACTCGAAGGATCCTCCTCCACCGGGTCCGCCCGACAGCACCACGATCGGATCGGGCTTCGGGGTCGCCGAGAGGGCAGGGAAGCGCACCACGAAGATGCGGATCATCCGGCCGTCCGGCTTGCTGCGGTCCTCCGGGACGGTGAGGTAGCCGCACTTCGCGGTCGGCGGGAAGTCGAGCGACGGCACGCCGGGGATGTTCGGCGTCGGACATGGCGCATCCTGGAACGCCGCCGTCCCGGCTCCGGTCGACGCGGCGGTGGTCGTCGGCGCGGCGGTCGTCGGCCCGGCCGTCGTCGCGGCACCGGTCGTCGTCGGCTTGGCTGTGGTCGGCGCAGGTGGTCGGCGCAGCGGTGGTCGGCGCGATCGTCGTCGTCGCCGAGCTGGCGTCGTCGTCATCGCCGCACGCCGCGCTGACCAGCGCCAGCGCCGCCGCGGCCGCCACGATCGAGGCGCGCCCGAGGCGGCCGCCGCTGCGGCGAGTGGCGTGAGATGTCGGCGTCGTGGTCATGGGGATCCCTCGATCGTCCGGAATCAGTCCGAGAACGGCTTCTTGTCGGCGGCGCACACCGTCCCGGGTGCCGGGGTGACGAGGTCGACGAGGTACTTCACCTTCGCCGCTTCGATGCACGTGCTGGGGTCCTTGTCGCTCACGTGGCCGTAGCCGTCGTGGGTCAGCAGCACCGCGTTGCCGAGGCGCTTCGCGACCCGCTCGGCGTTCTGGTAGCTGGTGCTCGGGTCGTAGCGGGTGCCGATCACCAGGATCGGCACGTCCGTCTTGGCATCCCAGGGACCGGCGTAGCGATCCGTGCTCGTGACCGGCCAGTTCGACGCGCACGGCGCCCACAGCCACCAGCCCTGGATCGCCCCTTGCCACTTGCTGACCTCGACCAGTTCGGGGATCACGGTCGGCCAGTCGGTGGACGGGAGCTCGGCCGGGCCGTCGAGGCAGGAGATCGCCGACGACTTCGTGGCCTCGGCCCACGACTTGGGCAGCTGCCAGAAGCGGGCCTGGGTCTTCAGCCCTGAGGCGTCGCCGTCGGCGGCGGCGTTCAACTGCTCGGCCCACTCCGGCCACAGCTCCGGGTTGCGCAGCGCGGAGAACGAGCTGAGCTGGAGGTCGGAGTACACGAGCTCGCCCGGCGGGTCGGCGTTCGGCGCCGGGATGGTGCCGGTCCGGAGCGTGTCGAACAGCTGGTCCACACGCTGGGCCGCGGTCTGTCCGGGGTGGCCCGCCAGCGCGCAGTGGGTCGGGCCGGCGGCATCGCACAGCTCGGCGAACTGGGCGAAGACGGCATCGGGCGATCCGGCGTTGTTGGCGGCCCGGTCCTCGGCGCTGTTCGTGTAGGGGACGGCGTCGACGACGCCGTCGAGCATCATCGCCCGCACCCGCTCGGGGAACATGTTGACGTAGGTCTGCCCGAGCATGGTGCCGTAGGAGAAGCCGACGTAGGTGATCTGCTCCTCGCCCGAGAGCGCTCGCATGGCGTCGAGGTCGCGGGCGGTGTCGGCCGTCGAGATGTGCGACAGCAGCGGGCCCATCACGTCGCCGCACCGCTGGGCGAGGTCCACCATCTTCAGCTGATAGGCAGCCGACTGCTCGGCGGTGTACGGGATGGCGACGTCCTTCCAGAACGCCGCCTCCTCGGCGTCGCTCTCGAAGCAGTGCATCGGCGAGCTGGCAAACGTGCCCCGGGGATCCCACGACACGATGTCGAACCGGCCGTCGCCCCACCCCGAGAGCTCGGGCCCGGCCGAGCTCACGAGCTCGACGCCGCTCTGGCCGGGACCGCCCGGGTTGAACCACATCGAGCCGATGCGCTGATCGGGCTTGGTGGCCGGGTAGCGGATGACGGACAGCTCGATCTGCTCGCCCGTCGGGTCGGCCCAATCCAGTGGCACGGGGACCTTGGCGCACTCGAAACCGGGATCGCAGGGGGTCCAATCGATCCCGGTCTCGGGTGCGGTGCTGGTCGTCGAGGCGGCGGGCGACTCGGTGGTGGACGTGGCGAGCGACGTCGACGCAGGCGTCGACGCATCGCCGCCGTCATCGCCGCACGCTGCGCCGATGAGCGCGACGACCGTGACGGTGACGAGGATGGCCGCCCGCCGATGCCGGGTGGCCGTCGGCCTGCTCGTGTTCGTCGTCATGGTCGCCGTCCCTCTCTCGATCCGGGAGGTCAGGAGCACCGGACACGCATGGCGCGCACGGTGCTCCCGCTCCCTCACGGGCCAGGGTCGAGCACGGCGCTGAAGCGACGCTGAAACCGGGCTCAGGGCGGATCGGTGAGGAAGGCGACCGCTTGGTCGTCGTCCAGCGCGGCCCCCGCCCTGACGAGCTCGGCGAACCGGTCGTCGCCGAGCTCGGCACGCGCCCGGGCGACGCCGACCTGCCACTGCCGTCGGTTGTTCTCGACGGCACGGGTCTCGAAGATGCCGACGACGGTGGCCACGTCGGCGGCGGGCCGGTGGGCGAGCAGGTAGCCCGCCATGGCGAACAGCTGCCAACGGCTGGCGATGTCGCTGTTGCTGACCAGCCCGTCGAAGACCTGGGCGATCGCGGCGGCGGCGATCGGGCCGGCCGACGATCCGGCGAGCTCGATCTCGACCCGGGCGCGGACGAGGGCGATGCGCAATGGCGTGAACCGATCGCGCACCGGCGTGATCACGGCGGTGGCCTCGTCGAGCTGCTGGCGAGCCTGGATCGGATCGTGCTCGAGCAACACCAGCGCCAGCACGCACAGCGACGAGGCCAGCGCGGTCGGCTGGCCGTGCGCCCGCGCCATCTCGACGGCGTCCCGGGCCCGCCCCTCGAGATCCGTGACACCGCTGTAGTGCCTCGTCAGCACGCCCGCCCAGGTCGCGAACGCCACGAGGCCCGGCGCCCCCTGCGCCCGCGCCTCGGCGGCCACCGCGTCGTAGGCGACCGCCGCCGCGGCGGGGTCCCGCGAGGCCAGGATGTCGGCCTCGATCACGTGCACGGCGAGCGGGACGGGCAGCCCCCACTCCGCCCCCAACCGCTCGGCGTCGGCGATGTGGGCCAGCCCGCTGGCGAGATCGCCCTGCAGGTAGCTCTCCGTGGCGACGATCCCGATCAGCGTGATGGCGATCGGCAGCCGGCGGGCGCGGGCCGCATCGCACAGCGTCCGCGCCCACGTCACCCCCTCGTAGTCGAGCCAGTTCGAGCTGAGGTCCAAGGCGTGCTGGGCGATCCGACCGGCCAGCTCGATGTCGTCGGCCGCGACGCTGCGCTCGAACGCCACCCGGACGTTGGCCGCCTCCCGCTCGTACTGCTCGAGGGCGATGCCCTGCTCGGGTCCGGCGGCCAGCGTCGAGAGCGCCGCGGCGAGCTCGGCGTAGTGCTCGGCGTGGGCCCGCCGGGCGGTGTCGCCGCCGTGCTTGTCGAGCAGTTCCGACCCGTAGTGGCGCATCGTCTCCAGCAGCCGGTAGCGCCGGTTGTGCCCGAGGTTGACCGGTTCCACCATCGATCGGTCGACCAGCTCCACCATCAGGTCGGTCACCTCGCCCGGGTCGAACCCCTCGACCAGCAGCACCGTCTCGGCGGCGTGCAGGTCGAACTCGCCGGCGAACACCGACAGCAGTGCGAAGCCGAGGCGCTGGCGCGGATCGAGCAGCGCCAGCGACCACTCGACGGCGGCGCGCAGCGTCTGGTGCCGAGGGGGGACCCGGCGGCCGGCGGTCAGCCCGTCGAGCCGCTCGCTGAGCGACGTCAGCAGCCCGTCCGCGCCCAGCGCCCGCACCCGTGCCGCCGCCAGCTCGACGGCGAGCGGCAACCCGTCGAGACGCTCGCAGATGGCACCGACCGACACGTGCTCATCCGGCGCGACGGTCCCGCCGGCGTCGGCCGCCCGGCGCAGGAAGAGATCGACGGCGCCGCCCGACCCGGCGATGCCGACGGGCAGCGGGTGGACCGGCCACACCCGCTCGCCGTCGACCTCGAGCGGTTGGCGGCTCGTCGCCACCACGGTCACCGACGACGAGTGGCGCAGGATCGTCGCCACCACCTCGGCCGCGGCGTCGAGGACGTGCTCACAGTTGTCGACCACGATCAGCCCGCGGAGTCCGCCGGCGACGGCCCGCTCGAGCTCCTCGATGGCGTCATCGGGTCGGCCCGGGAGGTCCAGGGCCTGGCACACCGCCATCGCCACGCCGGCCGGCGAGCTGACGGGCACCAGGTCGACGAACCACACACCCTCCTGCCCGCCGACGGACACCGCGTGGGCGACCTCGAGCGCCAGCCGGGTCTTGCCGACCCCGCCGGGCCCGACCAGCGTGACGAGGCCGGGCCCGACGGCCGCCTCGCCCAGCCGGCGCAGCTCGTCGTCGCGACCGACCAACGCCGACGTCGGTCGCGCCAGTCGAGCCGTCGCCCGTCCGCCGGCCGGTGTCGGACGCGGGGGCTCGACGCCCGAGAGGATCGCCGCGTCGAGCGCGAACAGGTCGACGCTCGGCTCCAGGCCGACCTCCTCGCCGAGCCACGAGCGATAGCGGCGGAAGACCCGTCCGGCCTCGGCGGTCCGGCCGGCGCGGGCCAGACCGACCATCAACGACCGCCACAGCTCCTCCCGCAGCGGGTGCTCGGCGATCGCCAGTTCGCCGGCCGACACCACGTCGCCGTACGGCCCGGTCGCCAGCAACGCCTGCAGGAGCAGGGCGTGGGCCCGGCCGTGCAGCTCGGTGAGGCGGGCGATCTCGGCCTGCCCCCACGAGTGGTCGACCACGTCGATGAGCACCGGTCCCCGCCATCGGACGAGCGCCGCCCGGGCCAGGCTGACGGCGTCGCTCGGGCGCAGCTCGTCGAGCGCGACCTGCGCCGCCAGCACCTCCCGCTCGAACTCCGCCGCGTCGACCGTGACGCCGTCCATGTCGAGGCGGTACGTCCGCCCGGCCGTCACGAGGCGGCCGGGCCCGAGCTGCCGGCGGAGGTAGCTGACGTGGGCCTGGAGGCTGTTGGCGGCCCCCGCCGGCGCGTCGCCCTCCCACACCGACTCCAGCAGGTGGCCCGACTCCATCGGGTGACCGGCGTTGAGCACCAGCCGGATGAGCACGTCGCGGCGCCGCGCGCCGCTGATCACGACCTCACGGCCGCCGACCGTCACCGCCAATGGCCCCAAGAGGCCCACGGTGACGCGCTCGCCAGGCTGCGCGGGTCCTCCCTCCGTCCCCCCGCCGGGACGAACCTCCATGTCGCGACCCTAACGAGCCAGGCGCGACGAGCGCTGGCCCGAATGGGCGGCTAGTGGTCCGCGAGCCAGGGGGCGCACAGACCGTCGAGGTCGCGGATCTGGATGCGATCGCGGTTCTCGTAGGTCACCACGTTGGCGGGATCGGGGCGCAGCTTGAACGTGCGGAACGACATGTCGGTGGTGTCGATCGACAGGATCCGCCCGATGAGCGGCTCGCCGAGGCCGAGCAGCACCTTGATCGCCTCGAGCGCTTGGATCGAGCCGACGATGCCGGGGAGCACGCCGAGCACACCGGCCTCGGCGCAGCTCGGCGCCAGCTCGGCGGGCGGCGGCTCGGCCACCATGTCGCGGTAGGTCGGGCCCTGCAGCGGGTGGAAGACCGACACCATCCCCTCGAAGCGGAAGATCGAGCCGTGGATGACCGGGATGCCGAGCTTCACGCTGGCGTCGTTCAGCAGGTACCGGGACGGGAAGTTGTCGGCGCCGTCGACGATGACGTCGTAGCCCGAGATGATGTCCATGATGTTGTCGGCCGACAGGCGGGTGTCGTAGGTGACGACGTCGACGTCGGGGTTCAGCGCGACGAGCGTCTTCTTGGCCGAATCGACCTTGCGGTCGCCGACCCGGTCGAGGTTGTGGAGGATCTGGCGCTGCAGGTTCGACGAGTCGACCTCGTCCATGTCGACGATGCCGATCGTGCCGACGCCGGCAGCGGCGAGGTAGAGGGCGGCGGGCGAGCCGAGGCCGCCGGCGCCGAGCAGGAGGACCTTGGAGTCGAGGAGCTTCGCCTGGCCCTCGATCCCGACCTCGGGCAGGAGGATGTGGCGCTGGTAGCGGTGCTTCTGGTCCGGGGTCAACGTGACCGGCGTCTTCCACGCCCGGCCCTCGTCCTTCCAGCGGCCGAAGCCGCCGTCCATCGACACGACCTGCTCGTAGCCGAGCTCCTGCAGGGTGCGCGCCGCGAACGCCGAGCGCACGCCGCCGGCGCAGTACACGACGACCGGCTTGGTCTTGTCGGTCAGGCGACCCTCGACCTGCGACTCGAGGTGGCCCCGCGGGATGTGCACGGCGCCCGGGATGGCGCCGGCGTCGTACTCGTCGGGCTCGCGCACGTCGAGCACGGTCCAGCCGTCGTCGATCAGGTCGGAGGCCCCGGCCGTGTCGACCTCGGTGATCTCCGACTTGGCGGCCTTCAACAGGTCCCGGAAGTTGGCCATGCTGAAAACCCTAGCGCCCTGGTCGGGATTGCCGTCTCGCCCGGAGCGGCAAGGACGCTTCCCCCAGAGCGGCGAGGACCCAGTGGGTCTCGGGCTCAGCGATACGGCACGTTGTCGGTACGCGAACCACTGACGTCTCGGGTCGCTGAGCGCTGGTCGCAGTGGGTCATGGCCGCTCCAGGAGACGCGGCAGGATGTCGCCGATCGGGCCGTTGAGCACGGCGTCGGCGAGGCCGTCCATCTCGGTCGGATCGCCGTTGACGATGACGACCGTGGCGCCGGCCTTCTTGGCCCGCGGCACGCAGTAGGCGGCCGGGTAGACGGCGAGCGTCGAGCCGACGGCGAGCAGCAGGTCGCACTCCTCGCTCACCTGCATCGCCCGGTCGATCACCTCGGGGACGAGCGCCTGCCCGAACGAGATCGTGTCGCTCTTCAGGATCCCGCCGCAGACCTCGCACGGCGGGTCCTCCTCGCCGGCGTCGACGCGAGCCAGCGTCTCGCCCATCGGCCGGCGGTCCTGGCACTCCCAGCAGCGGGTCCACCAGATCGTGCCGTGGACCTCGACGACCAGCTCCTCGGCCAGCCCGGCCTTCTGGTGCAGCCCGTCGACGTTCTGGGTGACGACGGCGAGCAGCTTCCCCTGCCGCTCGAGCTCGACCACGGCCTCGTGACCGCTGTTGGGCAGGGCGCCGAACGCCGGGTTCTCGTTGCGACTGCGCCATGCGGCCCGGCGCACGTCGGGATCGGCGAGGTAGTGCTGGATCGTGGCCATCTTCTCGGCCGCCGGGTTCTTCGTCCACACGCCGTTCGGGCCGCGGAAGTCGGGGATGCCGGAGTCGGTCGAGATGCCGGCACCGGTCAGCACGACGACGCGCTCGGCGGTCGCGATCCACCCGGCCACGCGAGCGACGAGCTCGGCCGGCGGCGACGTTGCGTCCATCGCGCCAGTTTCCCCCAGATCTGCGAACTTTCCGCGCTCGCGCCCTCCATGTGGGCGCGAGCGCGGAAAGTTGGCGGCCGTTTCCCATTCAGCAGACCTGCGACACCCATGGGCGTGCCGACGTCCCTCCGAACCCGACCCGTCCCGTCCCGGGAGGTCCGCCATGTCCACCGACCAGTCCACCGACCCGTTCCTCGAACCGGAGCCCCTGCCCCGCAGCGTGCACGTCGCGCCGTGGATCGATCCCGTCGTCGACCGTCGCGGCCACGACCCTCGATCGGCGTACGTCGAGCAGTTCTGGCTCGGCGTCCTCGGCCCCACCGCCACCTGGCTGCTGCGCCGCCTCGTCGCCGGGTTCGACAACCGGCCCGACGGCTACGAGCTCGACGTCACCGCCACCGCCCGCAGCCTCGGGCTCTCCGTCGCGAAGGGGACGGCGTCACCATTTTCCAAGGCGCTCACGCGCTGCGTGATGTTCGGGTTGGTGCAGCGCCTCTCCGGCTCGTGGCTGGTGCGGCGGCGGATCCCGCTCGTCTCGCAGCGCCACCTCGGTCGATTGCCCGACGATGTCCAGTCGGCGCACGTCCTGTGGACCACGACGACCGTGCACCTCGACACCCTGTCGCGCGCCCACGCCCTGGCCACGGCGATGCTCGCCGTCGGCGACGACCGGGCCCTGCTCGAGCCCCAGCTGATCGCCGTCGGCGTCCCCGCACCCGCCGCCGCCGAAGCCTGCGAGCTGTTACGCCAGGAGCGGCCAGGACCCACTGCGGAACGAGCTCAGCGGCCCGCTCACGGCTGACGGGTGAAGTTCATCGCGAGCTCGATCAGGAGGCGGGTGCCGAAGCCGGTGGCGCCCTTGGAGCGCCACGACTCGTCGCCGTCGACCTTCATCGGCCCGGCGATGTCGAGGTGCGCCCAGGGGACGTCGCCGGCGAACTCCGACAGGAAGATGGCGGCGACGATCGCCCCGCCGTACGGCCCGCCGACGTTCTTCAGGTCGGCCACGTCGCTGTCGAGCAGCTTGCGGTACTTGTCCTTGGCCAGCGGCAGCTGCCACACGTCCTCGTTGGTGGCGACGGCGGCCGCTTCGATCTGCTCGACGATCCCCTGCGCCGAGCCGAACACGCCGGCCATCCCCGTGCCGAGGGCGACCATGCACGCTCCCGTGAGGGTGGCGATGTCGACGATCGCATCGGGCGCCAGCTCCGTCGCCAGCACGAGCCCGTCGGCGAGCACGAGGCGGCCCTCGGCGTCGGTGTTGTGGATCTCGACCGTCGTGCCGCCGTGCATCGTGAGCACGTCGCCGAGCTTCATCGCCGACCCGGACGGCATGTTGTCCGTGCACATCAGGTAGCCGGTGACTTCGGTGCGGCACTTCAGCGCGGCGAGCGCCGACATCGACGCCAGCACGGCGGCCGCGCCCGACATGTCCATCTTCATCGCCGCGTGCATCGCATCGCTCGGCTTCAGGCTGATGCCGCCGGAGTCGTACATCACGCCCTTGCCGACGAGGGCGAGGTGCCCGGTCGCACGCGCCGGGCGGTACGACAGCTTGATCATGCGCGGCGGCTCGGTGCTGCCGGCGTTGACGCCGAGGATGCCGCCGCAGCCGAGCTCGCGCAGCGCGTCGGCGTCGAACACCTCGACCTTCAGCTTCGCTGCCGCGCCGACCGCCGTGGCGACGTCGGCCATGCGCGTCGCGGTGAGGTGCCCGGGCGGGGTGTTGGCGAGGTCGCGGGCGAGCTGCGCGGCGTTGGCGACGACGCGCCCTCGTTCGGCGCCGCGCTCGACCGCCGCGGTCCGCGTCGCCGTGACGACGAGCGTCAGCTCGCGCAACCCGGCGGCCGGCGTGTCCCGCTTCAGGGCGCCGTACCGGTACCGAGCCAGGAGGACACCCTCGACGATGGCCTGGGCGGCGACGTCGGCCGGCACGCCCGGTGCGACCTCGACCAGCGTCGTCGCCAGCGCGCCGTGCTTGGCGGCCGCCCGGGCGAACGCGGCGGCGGCGTCGCGGATCGCGGCCGGCGTCAGGTCGGCGGGATCGCCGACGCCGACCGCCACCAGCGTCGGCCCCTCGCGGCGGGGCACGACCAGCGTCTGGCCGACCTTGGCGTCGAACCCGGACTCGGCGAGCGTCGTGCGGTCGAGGCCGAGCTGACGCGGCACCGCGCCCTTGGTCCCGACGGGCACGCCGACGACGTCGGCCGTCGACGGCACCGAGCGCCCGACGGACACGACGACGTCGTGCGAGCGCTCGATGGAGGGGGTCGGGTTGAACGTCGCGACACCGCCGGTCAAGGCGGACGAGGTCGTCATGCGGTCAAGTCTGGCCGCCGGCGTCGACGTCGCGCGCCCGCAGCGTCGAGCCGTCGACCGCGTCCTGCCAGCGGGCCATCGTCCACAGCAGGTCCGACAGGCGGTTGAGGTACGGCCCGACGAGCGACGGCGCGGGCGCCGCCGTGAGGGCATGGCGCTCGGCGCGGCGCACGACGGTGCGGGCGAGGTCGAGCCACGCCGACGCCACGTTGCCGCCGGGCACGGTGAACCCCTTCGGCGGATCGAAGCGCTCGTCGAGGGCGTCGATCTCCGATTCGAGTCGATCCACCATCGGCTGCGTGACGGCCGTCGTGCCCGGCTCGAGCTTGTGGCGGTTCTCCACCGCCGTCGCCAGCTCGGCCATCAGCACCCACAGGTCGCGCAGCAGCGGCACGAGCATCTCATCGAGCTCGGCCCCGGCGTGGGCCCGCGCCAGGCCGATGACCGCTTGCGCCTCGTCGACGCTGCCGTACGCCGTCGGCAGCTCGGAGTCCTTGCGCACCCGGCCGCCGTAGAACAGCCCGGTCGTCCCGTCGTCGCCGGCCTTCGTGTACACCTTCACCATCGGCTCGGACCGTACAGGTCGGTGGCGCTTGCACGTCCGGGGCCGCCGTACGTCGGTGACTCGCGCACCACCGCTCGCTCCCAACCTTCCGGCTCCGCTCCTGGGGCTGCCGGTAACCTCGGGGCTCCATGGCGACCGAGACCTACCTCGAGGCGGTGCAGCGGCGGATCGTCGTGTTCGACGGCGCCTTCGGGACCTACGTGCAGGGGATCGACCTCAGCGCCGACGACTTCGGCGGGCCGGCGCTCGAAGGCTGCAACGAGATGCTGTGCGCCACCCGTCCTGACGTGATCGCCGGGATGCACGCCGCGTTCTTCGACGTCGGGGTCGACGCCGTCGAGACGGCGAGCTTCGGGAGCTTCTCGACCGTGCTCAACGAGTACGGCGTCGCCGACCAGGCCCACGAGCTCAACGTCGCCGCCGCGCGCATCGCCCGTGAGGTCGCCGACGACTACGCCACCGACGGCCGGCCCCGCTACGTCGCCGGCTCGATCGGGCCCGGCACCAAGCTGCCGAGCCTCGGCCACATCGGCTTCGTCGAGCTCCGCGACGCGTACCAGGAGCAGGCCAGCGGGCTGCTCCTCGGGGGCGTCGACCTCTTCCTCATCGAGACGTGCATGGACCTGTTGCAGGTCAAGGCGGCGATGATCGGCTGCCGCCGGGCGATGGCCGCCGCCGGGCGCGACGTGCCGTTGCAGGTCCAGGTGACGATGGAGACCACCGGTCGCATGCTCGTCGGCAGCGAGATCGGCGCCGCGCTCGGTGTCGATCGCGGCGATGAAGCCGGACGTGCTCGGCATCAACTGCGCCACCGGCCCGGCCGAGATGCAGGAGCACCTGCGCTACTTGAGCCAGCACTCGCAACTGCCGATCAGCGTGCTGCCGAACGCGGGTCTGCCGAGCATCGTCGAGGGGCGCACGCACTACGACCTGACGCCCGAGCAGCTCGCCGAGTTCCACGTGCGCCACGTCACCGAGCTCGGGATCAACGTGATCGGCGGCTGCTGCGGCACGACGCCGGAGCACCTGCGCCAGGTCGTCGAGGCCGTCAAGGACCTCGAGCCGGCTCGCCGCACGGTCGAGCTCGAGCCGAGCGTGTCGTCGATCTACAGCCCGGTCCCGATCGAGCAGGAGCTCAGCTTCCTGATCATCGGCGAACGCACCAACGCCAACGGTTCCAAGGCGTTCCGCGACGCGATGCTCGCCGGCGACTGGGACGGCTGCGTCAAGATGGCCAACGAGCAGGTCCGCGAAGGCGCCCACGTCCTCGACGTCTGCGTCGACTACGTCGGGCGCGACGGCGCGCTCGACATGGACGAGATCGCCAAGCGCTTCGCCACCCAGGCGAGCGTGCCGCTGGTGATGGACTCGACCGAGGCCAACGTGCTCGAGGCCGGCCTCCAGCACATCGGGGGCCGGCCGATCCTCAACTCGGCCAACCTCGAGGACGGCGAGCTGCCGGGCAGCCGCTTCGACAAGGTCATGACGCTCGCTCGCGAGTACGGGGCGGCGGTGATCTGCCTGCTCATCGACGAGCGCGGCCAGGCCCGCGACGTCGAGTGGAAGATGGAGATCGCCCACCGCATCCACGAGATCGCCACCGAGCGCTACGGCCTGGCCGCCAGCGACCTCATCTTCGACGCCCTGACGTTCCCGCTGTCGACGGGCGACGACGACCTGCGCAAGGACGCCATCTACACGATGGAGGCGATCCGGCGGATCAAGGCCGAGATCCCCGGCGCCCACACGACGCTCGGCGTGTCCAACGTGAGCTTCGGGCTCAACCCACCCGCCCGCCACGCCCTCAACAGCGTGTTCCTCCACGAGTGCGTCGAGGCCGGGCTCGACTCGGCGATCGTCCACGCCGGCAAGATCGTGCCGCTGAACCGGCTGCCTGACGACCAGCGCGAGGTCTGCCTCGACCTCGTCTACGACCGCCGCACCGACACCTACGACCCGCTGCAGGAGCTCCTCGAGGTGTTCGCCGACGTCAAGTCGACGAAGACCGAGAAGGTCGACCGCAGCGGGCAGCCCGTCGAGGAGCGCCTGCACCACCGCATCATCGACGGCGACCGCGACGGCTTGACCGCCGACCTCGACGAGGCGCTGACCGCGATGCCGGCGCTGGCCATCGTCAACGACGTCCTGCTGGGCGGCATGAAGGTCGTCGGCGAGCTGTTCGGCTCCGGCCAGATGCAGCTGCCGTTCGTGCTGCAGTCGGCGGAGACGATGAAGACGGCGGTCGCCTACCTCGAACCGCACATGGAGAAGGTCGGCGGCTCCTCGGCCAAGGGCAAGCTCGTGCTGGCCACCGTGAAGGGCGACGTCCACGACATCGGCAAGAACCTCGTCGACATCATTTGCACCAACAACGGCTATGAGGTGCACAACCTCGGCATCAAGGTCGCCATCGGCGAGATGATCGCCAAGGTCAAGGAGGTCGACGCCGACGCCATCGGCATGAGCGGCCTGCTCGTCAAGTCGACGCTGATCATGCGCGAGAACCTCGAGGAGCTGAACTCGCTCGGCCTCTCCGAGCTGCCCGTGCTCCTCGGCGGCGCCGCGCTGACCCGCCGCTACGTCGAGCGCGACCTGCGCGAGATCTACGACGGACGGCTGTTCTACGGCCGCGACGCGTTCGAGGGCCTGTCGACGCTCGACTCGTTGATGACGATGAAGCGCTCCGGCGAGTGGGATCCCGACTTCGGCACCGTCCCGACCGGACGCGAGCTGCCGGCGCGCTCCGACGCCGACGTCCCGGCCGTCGAGCTGCCGCGGCGCTCGCCGGACGTCGCCATCGACAACCCCGTCTTCACGCCGCCGTTCGTCGGCGCTCGTGTCGTCAAGGGGATCGCCCTCGACGACATCGCCGAGTTCGTGAACGAGACGGCGCTGTTCCGCAACCAGTGGCAGTTCCGCCCCGAGAAGGACGCCGCCGGCAAGCCGGAGACCGACGACGAGTTCAAGGCCCGCATCCGGCCGGTGTTCCGCGAGCAGCTCAGCGCGGCGAAGGCCGCGGGAGTCCTGGTGCCGCAAGTCGTGTACGGCTACTTCCCGGCCAACGGCGACGGCGACGACCTCGTCGTGTGGACGGACGAGTCGCGGACCACCGAGGCGGCCCGCTTCCACTACCCGCGCCAGAAGGTCGCCCCGTTCCTGTGCATCGCCGACTTCTACCGGCCGATCGAGTCGGGCGACGTCGACTACGCCGCCTTCCACATCGTCACGATGGGGGCCACCGTCAGCGAGGCCGCAGCCCGCCTGTTCGCCGCCAACGAGTACCAGCAGTACCTGTTGCTGCACGGCCTCGGCGTCGAGATGGCCGAGGCGCTGGCCGAGTACTGGCACCGCCGCATCCGCGAGGAGTGGGGCTTCGTCGACGAGGACGGGCCGACGATCGGCGGGCTCTTCCGCCAGCAGTACCGCGGCGGGCGCTACTCGTGGGGGTACCCGGCGTGCCCGGACCTCGAGGACAACGCCACCGTGGCCCAGCTGCTCGATGCCGACCGCCTCGGCATCGAGGTGTCGGAGGAGACCGGGTGGCAGTACCAGCCCGAGCAGACGACCTCGGCGATCATCTGCCACCACCCGCAGGCCAAGTACTTCATCGCCCGCTGAGCGGCGGCCAGTCGCCCGATCCGTCGCCGGTGGCCCGGACGGGGTCTGGAGCGCCCCCGACGGGCACCGCTACGGTCGCGCCGATGCGCCTGCGCTCCGCGACGTTCGGGATCGCCCTCATGACCCTCCTCGCCCAGTGCGGCCCGCCGGCGTGTGCGCCAGCCGCGACGTGTGGGCCGCTGCCCGATGGGCTCCCCGCCAACGCCGCCCAGGTCGTCGTCGTCAACTCGTCGGGCTCGAACGCCAGCGTCGACCTCCTGGTCAACGAAGGCGGCGGGTGGCAGTGCGTGAAGGGCGGCATGCCGGGGCGCGTCGGGGTCAACGGCGTGCGGTCGATCGCCGACCGCCGCTCGGGTGACGGCACCACGCCCGGCGGCATCTTCGGCCTCGGCGTGATGAACGACTCGCACGGCCAGCCCTTCTACTTCTTCGGCAACGGCACCAACCCCGGCCTCGGCGGGTGGCACCAGGTCGAGTACGGCGACTGCTGGGAGGAGACCCCCGGCGATCCGGCCTACAACACGCTCGTGTCCCGCCCGCCCGGCCAGTGCGTCGGGGCCGACGACGAGTACCTGGCCAACAGCCCCGGCGCCTACTCGCGAGCCGCCCTGATCGACGCCAACATGGGCCCCAACCGCTCCGGCGACCAGCCCGGCGAGCCGGCCCTCGCCGCCGGCATCTTCCTGCACCGCTTCTCGTTCGTGAACGGTGTGAGCGGGGCGACCAAGCCGACGTCGGGCTGCGTGTCCCTGTCGGCCGCCGACCTCGAGACGGTCCTCATGCGCCTCTGGCCCGGCCAGGCCTACTTCGTCATCCGCTGACCCCACGTCTCCACACCCACCGGCGTCAGTGGCCGGATTCCTCAACTCTTCCGCCAGACGGCCAGAAGTTGGCCGTCTCACCAAACAGTTGAGGAATCCGGCCATGCCACGGTCACCTCACGGTGATGCCGACCTCGGCCCAGGCGTCGCGGACGACGTCGGCGGCGGCGGCGTCGAACACGTCGGCGGCGTTGGCCACGGTGCGGGCGGCAAAGGCGGCGAACGTCGCCGTCGACGACAGCCGGGGATCCGACAGCGTGGCGTACCAGATCTGCCCCGCCCGCTCCCACGCCGGGCCCCCGAAGGCGGTGGCCGTCAGGTAGAAGGCGTGGTTCGGGATGCCGCTGTTGATGTGGACACCACCGTCGTCGTCGTCGGTGTCGACGAAGTCGTCCATCGTGGCCGGCTGCGGGTCCTTGCCGCCGAGCAGCGGGTCGTCGTAGGCCGTGCCCGGTGCCTTCATCGACCGCAGGGCGACGCCGTCGATGCCGTCGGCCAGCAGGCCCTCGCCGATCAGCCAGTCGGCTTCGGACGCGGTCTGATCGAGCCCGTACTGCTTGACGATCGACCCGAACACGTCTGACACCGATTCGTTGAGCGCACCCGACTGGCCGCGGTACTCGAGCGCGGCGAGGTGGTCGGTGACGCCGTGGGTGAGCTCGTGACCGATCACGTCGACGGCGATCGTGAAGCGGTTGAACACGTCGCCGTCGCCGTCGCCGAAGATCATCTGCGAGCCGTCCCAGAACGCGTTGTCGTAGTCGCGCCCGTAGTGGACGGTGCTGCGCAGCGGCAGCCCGGCGCCGTCGATGGAGTCCCGGTCGAACTGCTCCCAGTACATGTCGAACGTGGCCCCGGTGCCGTCGTAGGCCTCATCGACGGCGTCGTCGCCAGTCGGGTCGTCGCCCTCCTCCCGCACGACGGTGCCCGGCAGCCGCATCGTGCCGCGCGCGTCCGCGACCGTGCGGTCCTTGTGCGGGCTCGTTGCCGTGACGACAGCGGGTGCCCCGGCGCCGGGCGCCCGATAGGCGCGCAGCACACGCACCGCATCGTCATGGGCGAGGGTGCGGGCGGCCGATGTGCCACCGCTGGCGGCGATCGCCCGCAGCACGTACGGCGGCACGATCGAGCAGACTCGGTGCTGGTGGAGCGGCAGCGACAGGTGCATGACGACCCTCTTACCATCAGGGTGTCGCAGTCAGGCGGCGTCGCCGGCATCTCCAGGGTGCGCGAGGGTCACGTCGAGCCAGGCTCGGCCGGCCACGCTGCGGCGGTGCGGCTGCTGGAGACCGACGCGGCGACGACGCCACGGCGGCATCCGGACGGGTTCCGCTACGACGTGTCGATCGGCGGTGCCGACGGGGAGCTCTGGCGGGCCACCGTGAGCGATCCGCTCCCCGACGACGTGGCGACGCTGCTCGACGCGATCAGGTGAGGTGCTGGCCGAACAAGTCGAGCATCGCCTGGTAGGCGGCCGTCGCCGCGGCGCCGTGTACCCGTCCGCCGCCAGGCGCGGCGGGATCGAGCGGATGTGGGGTGTCAGCCCGCGGTTCTCGTGGATGACGAGCACCCGCCGCGCGGCGTTGCGGCTGGACGCCAGGACGCCGATGAGCTCGCCGTTCGGTCCGGTGAGGCGGATCTCCTCACCGCCGGCCGCGTCACCCGGCACGGTGGTCGGCGCTGCAGTCGGGGGCGTCGTGTCGGGGCCGGCATCGTCGTCGTCGCCGCACGCGGCCAGCAGCAACGACGTCGCCTACCGTCGGCGCCGTGGAGCTGCGGGTCGGGTGCGCGATGTGGGCGTACAAGGCGTGGCACGGCCATCCGCTGCCCGAGCGCGTCGCCAAGGACGACCAGCTGGCTGCGTACGCCGCATGGTGCAACGCGGTCGAGGGCAACACGACGTTCTACGGACTGCCGTCGGCGACGACCGTGGCGGCGTGGGCCGATCAGGCGCCCGACGACTTCCGGTTCCTGTTCAAGCTGCCGCGCACGATCACCCACGAGCGCCGGCTGCGCAACGCCGACGCCGAGGTGCGGGAGTTCCTCGAGCTGCTCGCGCCGCTCGGGATCCGGGCCGAGCAGCTGTCGATCCAGCTCCCGGCGTCGTTCGGTCCGCCGGATCTGGGGGCGTTGGCGACGTTCGTGCGCCGCCTCCCTGCGCTCGGCGCCGAGGGCCATCGCATCGCGGTCGAGGTGCGCCATCCGGCGTTCTTCGACGGCTCGGTGGCCCGGGCGACGCTGTCCCGCGTCCTCGCCGACGCCGGCGGCGAGTGGATCGTGCTCGACTCGACGACGCTGTTCGCGTCCCCGCCGACGACCGATGCCGAGCGCGAGACGTGGGCCCGCAAGCCGCGCCTGCCGGTGCACCGTGAGGCGCTGTCGGACCGACCGCTCGTGCGCTTCATCGGTCGCGACGACCCGGCGGCGACCGTCGCCGGGTGGCAGCCGTGGATCCCCGTCGTCGCCGGCTGGCTGCGCGAGGGCCGGACGCCGACGATGTTCGTGCACACGCCGGACAACGTCGACGCCGTCCTGCTCGCCCGGCTGTTCCACGACCAGGTGCGGGCGGTCGTCCCCGAGCTGGTCGCCGCTGCCGGTCCCGACGTCGCCGACCCCCGAGCAGGCGAGCCTGTTCTGAGCGCTCAGCTCGCCGGCGTGCCGAGCGAGCCCGGGCCGACGACGCCCCCGGCGGCCAGCGCCGCCACCTCGTCGTCGCTGTAGCCGAGGTCGCCGAGGATCGCCGCGGTGTCGGCGCCGAGCGCCGGGGCCGGGCCGCGCGGGTGGATGTCGGCCCCCGAGATGCGCATCGGCGCGCCGACGGTGCGGAAGTCGCCCTCGGGGTGCTCGATCGTGGGGAAGATCCCGACCGCCGCAGCCTGCGGGTCGGCGGCCAGCTCGGCGATGGACGACGCCGGGCCCCAGATCAGCCCGGCCTCGTCGAAGATCCGGCCCCACTCCGCCATCGGCCGGGTGGCGAACACCTCGTCGAGCAGGTCGGTCAGCGCCGGCATGTTGTCGAAGCGGTCCTTGACCGTGCCGAAGCGGTCGTCGTCGAGCCACTCCGTCCGTTCCACCGTCTTGCAGAACGGCGCCCACCACCGGGTCTCGGGCATGTTGAGGATGATCCAGCGGTCGTCTGCGCAGCGGAACCGGTTGGCGAACGGACTGATCAGGTGGTGCCGATCGCGCTTGGTGACCGGGCGGCCGTCGACGAGCGTCGGCGCCAGGTCGCTGGCCATCGTCCACGCCGCGGTGGCGAAGAGGCTGACGTCCACGGTCGGTCCCTCGCCCGTGCGCTCGGCCACCCGGAGGCCGGCGAGGATCGCGGCGACCATCGCGATGCCGGTCGTGTGATCGCCCTGCGCCGGCCGCGGCATCGGCGCGACACCGCCCGGCTCGGTCATCGCGTCGGTGATCGACCCCCGGCCGAAGAAGGTCGTGACGTCGAAGCCCGGGCGGGTCGCATCGGGGCCGACCAGCCCGTAGCCCGACAGCGTGGCGTGCACGAGGCGCCGGTTCGTCGAGTGCAGCGTCGCCGCGTCGAGCCCGTAGCGCTCCTGGCGGTGCGGCAGCAGGTTGCAGAGGAACACATCGGCGCGATCCGTGAGCTGGCGCACCACGGCCGCGCCGTCAGGGCGATCGAGCGCCACGGCGATCGACCGCTTGCCGCGGTTGTCCATGTGGAACGAGTGGTCGATGTCGGGCGCGCCCTTGGCCTTGCGCGACATGCCGCGAACGACGTCGCCGGTCAGCGGTTCGACCTTGATGACGTCGGCACCCATGTCGGCGAGCACGGCGCCGGCGCTGGGCGCCGCCATCCAGCTCGAGATCTCGACGACGCGCACCTCGTCCAGCGGACCCGTTCCCATCACGCCGACTGTACGGCGACGGCACGTCCCGATCCCGATGCGGCCCGCGCCGCCACCGCCCCGATGACGAGCACGCACGGTCCCGGCAGCGGCGTCGCTCGGGCGGCCAGCGTGGCGAGGTCCATCGCGAGCGTCGTCTGATCCGGCCCACTGGCGTCGACCACCACGGCGACCGGGGTGGCGTCAGAGAGGCCGCCGGCCAGCAGCGCGCCGGCGATCGACGGGCCGGTCGTCGCGGCCATCAGCACGACCAGCGTGCCACCGGCCCGGGCGAGCACCGGCCAATCGTTGTCGCCCTCGACCCGGTGGCCCGAGACGATCGTGACCTGTGCGCTCACGTGGCGCTCGGTGACGGACACGCCGGCGAGCGCCGGCGCGGCGAGCGCGGAGGAGATGCCGGGGACGACCTCGACATCGAACCCGGCCGCCCGTCCGGCGGCGACCTCCTCCATCCCCCGGCCGAACAGGAACGGGTCACCGCCCTTCAGCCGCACGACGCGGGCGCCGGCGCCGTGGTGGGCGACCAGGAGCCGCTCGATGTAGCGCTGGCTGGCCCCACAGCCCTTGCCCTTGCCCACGTCGATGAGCGTGGCGTCGGGACGAGCGAGGCCGAGGATGGCCGTGCCGGCGAGCCAGTCGTGGAGCACGACGTCGGCGGCGCCGAGGAGGGTGGCCGCACGGCGGGTGAGCAGGTCGGGATCGCCGGGACCGGCACCGACGAGCGCCACCCACGGTCCGTGTGACGGGTCGACGCGGTAGGGCTGCACGTCGTCGACCGTACGGATCGGTCGTGGACGGGCGATGACGGCGGCGTCAGCACCGGATCACGGTTCCCTCATCGGCGCGCCGAGCCGGCGGTGAACAACACGTGCGGCGGGGGAAACGTTCTCGACAACATCGATCCGTACGGTCGCCGCCATGGCCCCTCCCGAACATCCCGGCGGCCAAGCGCGCCGGCCTGCCCGTCGACATCGCCCGTCTGGCGACCGAGGGCGACGACTGGCTGACGCCCGGAGGAGCGCTACGCGCTGAAGACGCACGGGCGTGTGCACGCAGCTGCAGGACCACGTGTTCATGGTCCGCATCCGCATCCCCGGCGGCGTCGTCCCGACGGCGCAGGCGCGTGGCGCTGGCCCGGCTGGCCGCCCAGCACGGCGAGGACTGGCTGCACCTGACGACCCGCCAGAACATCGAGCTGCACTGGGTGCACGACCGGCGACGTGCCCGCCGTGCTCGACCAGCTCGCCGGCTCGGCCTGTCGACGCGCTCGGCGTGCGGGCACACGGTGCGCAACGTGATGGCGTCGGAGGACGCCGGCGTCGGCCTCGACGAGCCGTTCGACTGCCTGCCCGACGCCCGCATGATCTCCGATGCCTTGATCGGCCGCTCGGCCGAGCTGAACGTCAGCGCTGCCCGAGCCGGCTCAACATCGCCCTCGGCGGCTCGCCGCGCTGCCGGCACGACGCGCTCGTCAACGACATCGGCCTCGTCTCGCGTCGTCGAGGACGGCGTGGCCGGCTACGAGATGTGGGCCGGCGGCAGCCTCGGCAAGGCGCCGTCAGCTGGCCGTCCTGCTCGGCGCCGTTCGTCGCCCGCGCCGACGTGCTCGCCGCGGTCGAGGCGGTCGTCGACGTGTTCGTCGACCCACGGCGCCTTCGACGAGCCGGCGAAGGGCCGCCTCAAGTTCGTGCGTCGACGCGCCTCGGCGCCGACGCGCTTCCGCGCCGCATGGCAGGCCGCGTTCGCCGACGGCCACGGCGCGGCCGCACCCGCCGTGCCGCGGTCGAGCTGCGTCGGCGAGGCCGACCGGGCCGGGATCCTCGCCGAGAGCCCGCCGGGCGGCTGGTCGCGTCGGCGTGCGGCCGCAGCGCCGTCCCGGCGCTGGCGTCGGTGACGATCGACATCCCGCTCGGCGACATCAGCTCGTCGGAGATGGAGCTGTTCTGCGACCTCGCCGACCGCTACGCCGACGGCTTCCTCACCCTCACCCGCGACCAGGACGTCACGCTGCGCAACGTCGCGCTGCGCGGCGTCGACGCGATCCGCCGGGCGATCGGCCGAGCGGGGCCTGTACCTGCTCGGCGAGGCGCCGCCACGCCCAGGTGCGGGCGTGCACCGGCTCGTCGGTCTGCTCGCTCGGGATCACCGACTCGCCCGGCGCCGGGCGCGACCTGTCGATCCGCGACTCGCTGCAGCGCAACCCGTCGCTGCGGGTCTACGTCTCGGGCTGCCCGAACGCCTGCGCCCAGCACCAGATCGCCGACATCGGCCTGGCCGGCTCGAAGGTGCGCATCGCCGGCCGGACCGTCGACGGCTACCAGGTGTACCTCGGCGCCGACCTCGACCGCCACCAGCTCGGCGAGGTGGTCGGCCGCGTCGCCGAGGAGCACCTCGGCCAGGCGGTCGACGCGATCGTCGGCACCTGGGAGGCGCTGCGCCACCACGGCGAGATCCTCGGCCGCACGGCCCGGCGGATCGGCCTCGACGCGTTCGCCAACCAGGTGACCGCGCCGCTGCACGACCGACTGGGCGCTCGGCGCCGAGCCGGCAGCCGACACCGCCGTCGAGCTGACCACCGGCGGCGCCTGACCGCCGCCGACCGATCCCACCATCCGCACCCCACCCACCGAGGAGGACCGCCATGCCCATCCCCATCCCCACCGCCATCGAGGAGAACGCCGCCCCGGCCGCCGACAAGGCCGCCGCGGTCGCACGCCTGCCCCGCTACCTGTTGTCGTCGGCCCTCGCCGGCGCCTACGTCGGCATCGCCGTCGTCGCTGCTGCTGTCGGTCAGCGCGCCGCTCGTCGCCGCCGGGTCCCGGCGCGGCCAAGCTCGTGCAGGGCGCGGTGTTCGGCATCGCCCTGACCCTCGTCGTGTTCGCCGGCGCCGAGCTGTTCACCGGCAACGTGATGGTGATGCTCCAGGGCTGGTGGCGCGCGACGACGACGCCGATCACGGGTGCTGGCCGTGCTCGTCGCCTCGCTGGTCGGCAACATCGCCGGCTCGATCGCCTTCGCCGGCATGGTCCACGCCGGCGGCACGACCACGGGCGCGGTGCAGCGAGCTCGTCGCCTCGATCGTCGCGGCCAAGGACGCGCCGAGCGGCCCGCAGCTGTTCTGGCGGGCCGTGCTGTGCAACGCCCTCGTGTGCCTGGCGCTGTGGATGGCGGCCCGCACCCGCTCCGACGCGGCCAAGCTCGTCGTGCTGTGGTGGGCGCTGCTGGCGTTCATCGCCTCCGGCTTCGAGCACTCCATCGCGAACGCGACGACCTTCGCCCTCGGCGGCGTTCGACGGCACGATCGGCTGGGGCGCGCTGGTCCGCAACCTGGCGTGGACCGTGCCCGGCAACATCGTCGGCGGCGGCGTCGTGGTCGGCATCGGCTACGCCTGGCTCGGCGGCGGCAAGGTCCGCGTCGCAGCGACGGGCCGAGCTGCCGGCGGCCGCCGTGCGGCCCTCGACTGACAGCCGACCTGTCGTGCAGGCGAACGACGTCACGGACGCGACCTCGGGGTCGGCACAGGCGTAGCCGCGTCGGCGGACGGTGCGGATCCCCGGCCGAGCGGGCCGAGCTTGCTGCGCAGGCGGGCGACGGCGGCCTCGGCGGCGTGGTCGTCGGAGCCGTGCTCGACGATCCCCGCCTTGGCACCACGGTCGGCGCCCGGCGCACGAGCGCCGACAGCAGCCGGGCCTCGCCGCGGGTCAGCTCGATCTCGGTGCCGTCGGCGTCGAGCAGGGCGAGGCCCTGCCAGCGCACCGTCGGACGCACCGTGGCGCAGCAGCGAGGCCGCGATCCTCGAGGCAGCCGGCGAGCGCATGGACCATCGAACCGAGCCGGGCCCGCGCCGGTTCGACCACCCGCGGGACGCCCAGGTCGCGCAGGGCCTCGGCGGTGACCGGGCCGACGGCGACCGCCAGGACGTCCTCGTCGAACGCGGCCGCCAGCGCCGCGGGATCGTGGCCAGCTCGAACGCGTTGTGGACCGCGTACGAGCAGGTGAACGTGACGGCATCGAGCTGGCGGTCGGCGGCCGCCTCGAGCAGCCGGATCGCCGGCGCCGGGTCGTCGGGCAGGTTCCAGCGGTAGACCGGCACGTCGACCATCTCGCGCGGCGCGAGCGCGACGAGAGCGTCGGCGAACAGCGGCGCCCCACCGTCGCGCTGCACCACGACGCGCCGCCCGGCGATCGCCATCGGCCGTCAGCCGGGCGAGCACCTCGCCGTTGGTCTCCGTCGGCGCGGTCCACGCGACGTCGAGCCCGGCGGCACGGGCGGCCGACTGCGCCTTCGGCCCGCGGGCGACGACGACGGCCCGCGCCGAGCGCGTCGCGAGCTCGTCCTCGATGCCCGAGCTGGCGGCCGCGGCGAACCACGAGCGCACGCCGATCCCGGTCGTCAGCACCACGACGTCGACGGGCGCGGCGAGCACGTCCCTGGTGGCGGCGATGGTGGCGTCGACGTCGTCGAGCAGCGCGGTGGTCATCGTCGGCCCGTGCACGACCCGCGCGCCCCGACGCGAGAACATCTCCGCCTGCTCCTCCCAGCGCCGATGGCCCGTGATGCCGATCGTGTAGCCGGCGAGCGGACGGCGGACCTGGGAGCGCACCGCGGCTCATCGTGCCGGCAGCGTGTTTCGCGGTTGTTTCTGCCGGGTGTCGGTCTGTCGGAGTGTCGCTTCGGCGCAGCTGCTGCCACCACCGTCCGAGCCATTGTGGCCACAATGATGCGATGAGTCGTCGCCGAGAGTGGATCACCGCCGTCGTCGTGTTCGTCGTGGTCTGGGCGGCGCTGGCGATCCCCGTCGGCACGTTCGTCTACATCCACTTCATCAAGGAGGACGCGCCAGCTCGGTTCACCCTCGACGAGACACCCACCACGACGGCCGCCGGATCGGCGCCGACGACGACCGCCTCCTCCAGCGACGGCACGGACGGCTCCAGCGACGAAGGCGGCAGCCTCGACGGTCCGTGGACGATCACCGGCGCCAACAGCATCGTCGGCTACCGCGTCGTCGAGGTCCTGTTCGGTCAGGACACCGAAGGCGTCGGCCGCACGAACGCCGTCACCGGCCAGCTCGAGATCGCCGGCTCGCAGATCAGCACGGCGTCCTTCAGCGTCGACATGACGACCGTCAAGAGCGACGAGACCCGGCGCGACAGCCAGTTCAACAACAACCTGATGAGCGTCGACCAGTTCCCGACGGCAACGTTCAAGCTGACCGCCCCGATCGACCTCGGCGGGGAGCCGGCCGAGGGCGCGCGAGATCTCGGCCAAGGCGACCGGCGACCTCACGTTGCGCGGCGCCACCAAGTCGGTGACGATCGACGTGCAGGCCCAGCGGACCGGCACCACGATCCAGGTCGTCGGCAGCACCGACATCCTGTTCTCCGACTACGGCATCCCGAAGCCGAACGCGCCGGGCGTCACGACGCAGGACCACGGCCTGCTGGAGTTCGACCTCCACTTCACCAAGGGCTGATGGACGACGTCCGCGCCGGGCCGACCGTCGTGATCCCGGAGGCCGAGCTGACGTGGCGGTTCTCCCGGTCCTCGGGCGCCGGCGGCCAGCACGTCAACACGACGGACTCGCGCGGTCGAGCTGTCATGGGACCTCGAGCACTCGGCAGCGCTCACCGGGCGGCAGCGGTCGCTGGCTCGCCGCCGGCTGGCCGACTCGTTGCACGACGGCGTGCTCACCGTCGTCGCATCCGAGCGGCGATCACAGCTCCGCAACCGCGAGGCGGCGATGGCCCGCCTCGGTGAGCTCGTCGCCGAAGCCGTCGAGCCGCCCCCTCCACCGCGCCGGGCGACGAAGCCGACGAAGGCGTCGCGCGAGCGACGCCTCGACGCCAAGCGCCGCCAGAGCGACACCAAGCGCCTCCGCCAGCGCCCGACCGACTGATCGGCGCTCACACAGAGCGTCCGTCAGCGATCTGGGCGCGAAACCGTCGCAGAAATGCGACGCTTTCGCGCCCAGATCCCGTTTTGAGACGATTCGCGCCCAGTTGCAGATGGGCGCGCTGCGTGGGCGATCAGGCCGAACGCTTGGCCCGAGGCTTCGCCCGCCGGCGGCCGCTCTTCGCCTTGGCGACGCTCTCCTCGAGGGCGGCCATCAGATCGACGACCTTGCCGCCCGTCGGCTCCGGCGGCTCCTCCTCGACGATCTTCTTGCCCTTGTCCCGCGCGTCGATGCGCGACTTCAGCTCCTCGGTGTAGGTGTCGTGGTAGCGCGACGGCTTCCAGTCGGTCGCCATCGCGTCGAGCAGCTGCGACGCCATCTTCAGCGCCTTGGCCTCGGGCTTGGCGCGCCGCGGCATGTCGTCGACCTCGGCGCGCGGCACGACCTCGTCGGCGAAGCGCATCGTCGACATCGCCAGCGCGCTGTCGAGCGGGCGGATCGCCGTGAGGTACTGCTTGTTCCGCATCACCACGCTGCCGATGCCGACCCGGCCGCCGGCCTCCATGGCGGCCAGCAGCAGCTGGTACGACGACTTCGCCCCATCACCGTCGGGCACCAGCCAGTAGGTGCGCTCGTAGAAGATCGGGTCGATGTCGTCGATCTCGACGAAGTCCGACACCTCGATGGCCTTGGTCGACGCCGGCTTGAGCTCGCGCAGCTCGTCCTTGTCGAACGTCACGTAGCGGCCCTTCTTCACCTCGAAGCCCATCTCGATGTCGTCGGTGTCGACCTCGCGACCGGACTTCTCCGAGACCTTCTTGTTGCGGATCCGCGAGCCCGACTTCTTCTCCAGCTGGTGGAAGTGGACGTCGTGGTCGCGCACGGCGGTGTGGGCCTTCACCGGGACGTTGACCAGCCCGAAGCTGATCGTGCCCCGCCAGACAGGACGTGCCATGAGGCCGGGGTACCCACCTCGCGGCCGCGGTACACCGCGACTCGTCGCCGTGCCGTGCGTCGAGGTGCACGAGAATGGCGGCATGGTCGATGAGCGCGTCGCCGCGCTGGTGGCGTCATGCACGAACGCCGGCCGGTGGGGTGCCGACGACGAGCTCGGAACGCTCAACCTCGTCACGGCGGATGTCCGTCGGCGGGCTGCCGGGCTCGTCCGCGAAGGGGTCTCGATCTCGCTCGCATCGGACCTGTCGCTGTCACACGACCCGCTGACCGACAGCCTCACCGGACACGTCGCCTTCACCGACCCGAGCGCGTCGGTGGCCGTCGCCGACGACATCACCATGCACGTCCATGGATGGAGCACCCACCTCGACTCGCTCGGCCACATCTACATCGACGGCGTCGGCTACAACGACCGCCGGCGCGACGACGTGTTCGGACCTGGCGGCCTGCGCGCGAACGCGATCACCGCGATGCGCGACGGCATCTTCACGAGAGGGGTCCTCCTCGATGTCGCGTCGGCGCGCGGCACGGCGTGGCTGCCCGCCGACCACGTCATCACCCCGGACGACCTGGAGCGCGCCGAGGACGCCGCCGGCGTGCGCGTCGACGCCGGCGACGCGGTGCTCGTGCACGCCGGGCTGCTGCCCCGCCTCGCCGCCAACGCAGCCGGAGACGACACGGACCACCGCGCCGGCGTCGGGGTGGACGCGGTGCTGTGGCTGCGGGAACGAGACGCCGCCGTGTTCGGCGGCGACTGCGTGGACCTCCTGCCGGGGCCCGATCCGGCGCTGCCACTCCCCCTCCACCAGCTCGGCATCGCCGCCATGGGGCTGGTGCTCCTCGACTGGCCGCGCCTCGATCGGCTCCTCGCGGCGTGCGCGCAGTTCGCTCGCCACGAGTTCCTGCTCACGGTTGCGCCGTTGCCGATCGTCGGCGGCACCGGCTCGCCCGTCAACCCGATCGCCACGTTCTGAGCTCCCGGCCCGCTGGCGTCAGCGGGTGGTGATGATGCCCGTGCGGTGGGCGTACGTCGTGGCCTCGGTGCGGTTGGCGCAGCCGGTCTTGCGCAGGATCGCCCGGATGTGGTTGGCGACGGTGTTCTGGCTGATGAACAGCCGGCCGCCGATGTCCCGGTTGGACAGGCCCTCGGCGACGCACCGCAGCACCTCCACCTCGCGTGCCGACAAGCCGTCGGGCGGGGCCACGACAACGCCCCGGCCACCGGTCGATGCGGCCACGGAGCGCAGGCGCCGAGCCAGACCGATCCGCACCGCCAGCGTCGAGCCGCGGCGTTCGAGCTCGGCCGCCCGCACGGTGTCGCCGTGTGCCGACGCGACGGCGGCCCAGTCGAGGAGCACCTCGGCCGTCCACAGCGGCGACCCGCTGCGCTCGGCCACCGCGAGCGCCGTGTGGAAGTGCTCCGTGGCAAGGACCGGTTGCCCGGAGAGCTCGGCAAGATCCGCGAGCAGCCGGTCGGCCGGACCGAACGACATCGTGAACGCCGCGGTCAGGGTGCGCCCGCGCATCGGGGCCAGCTCGGCCATCAGGACGGGGGCCATGACCCGATCGCCGAGGATCAGGCACGTCTCGGCCAGGAACGTCACGCACGCCGGCCACATCGCGTCCCGCGGGATGACCGCGAACGACGCCGGCGCGAGGTCGGCGAACAGCGCCCTCGCCTCGTCGAGCATCCCGAGCTCGGCGTACAGCGCGGTGAGACCGGGACGCCACACCGGCGGCGGATCGCTCGACCCGGCGAGGAGCCGCAGCACCGGAGCGACCTCGGCCAACCGTCCCTGGAGCCGACGGAGGGTGAACATCTGCACGCCGTAGACACCGGCGCCGAACGCGCTCTCGTGCGACGCGTCCATCGCGAACGCCTGCTCGGTCAGCGCTTCGGCCCGGTTCAGGTCACCGTCGGCCATCGCCAGGATGGCCTCGATGTGCACCGCCATCATCCCGAACATCGAGAAGCGACCTGACGCGGTGGCGGCGCGCAACCGGTCGAGCGAGCGGGCGGCAGCAGTGAGGTCGCCGATGGTGATCTCCGCCCGACACTGGTTCACGCTGCCGTAGGCGACCGACCACAGGTCCTCGCGCTCGGTGGCCAGATCCTCCAGTTCGCGGCGCCGCCGCGTGGACGATGGCCGGGTCGTCGCTCGACGTGACCACCGCTTGGAGCCCGACCAGCAGCGCCTCGGCGTCACCGATCTCGCGGGCCCGGCCGACGGCGAGGGCGATCAACGCCGCCGCTTCGTCGTCGCGGCCCTCGATCGCCAGCGCCCGTCCGAGCGACGCCTGGAGGCGCACCTGCAACGGCGCCGTGCCGTCGCCCGTGAGGGCGATGGCCTGGCGCAGGAGCTCGACGGCCGGACCGCCGGGGAGCCCCGGGAAGTGGGTCGCCAGCTCGAACAGCAACGCCGCCTCGGCGGCGACGGTGGCGTCACCGGCGGAGCACGCCAGGTCGAACGCCTCCCGGCTGTGGTCGAGGCTCTGCGCGTGCACGCCCATCCGCAACGCCGCCGTGGCCAGGTCGACGAGGACCCGGGCCCGCTCGAGCGGCGGCGGCCCGAGGGCGAGCGCCGCGACGAGGTGTGAGGTCGCCTCGTCGTGGGCCGCCGAGCGGGCCGCCTGGGCCGCGGCGCGGCGGGCGTAGTACACGGCCTTGTCGACCGGCGCGAGCGGCGCCGCCGCGACCAGGTGTCGGGCCAGCTCGGCGAGGACCGGCCGGCGGTCGGCCGCGTGGGCCTCCTCCAAGGCCTCGGCGACGGCCAGGTGAGCGCGGCGCCGAGCGGACGGCGTCACGGCGGCCTCGACCGTCTCCCTCACGAGCGAGTGCTCGAAGCGGTAGACGAGCGCCGTCGTGTCCGTGGCCGCCAGCAACCCCGCCGACACCAGCTCGTCGAGCGGCGCGTCGAGCTCGTCGGCAGCGAGGTCGAGGGCATGGGTCAGCACGTCGACGTCGACGCGTTGCCCGGCCACCGCGGCCACCTCGATCATCCGCCGCGCCGGCGGGCTCAGTCGCGCGAGGCGAGCGACGACGACGTCGCGGACGCTGTCCGGGACGGTCGTCGTCGCCGCGGCGTCGTGCACGGACCAGCGATCGCCGGTGGGGACCACGGCGCGCGCCGCGACGAGGTGGCGCCACAGCTCGCCGACGAAGAAGGCGTTGCCACCGCTGCGGGCGCCGAGCTGGGTGGCGACCGCGGCGAGGTCGGCGTCGAGCGGATGACCGACGGCATGGGCGACGAAGTGCTGCACCGCCGCGCCGTCGAGCGGATCGACGCGCATCCGGCTCACGGACTCCGATCGGCGGAGGTCGGCGAGGCAGGCCGCGAACGGCTCGGTGAGCTCGTCGCTGGTGTCGCGGAACGTCCCGACGACGAGCAGCCGCCCGGGGAGCCCGGACCGGGCCACGTGGCGCAGCAGGGCGAGCGTCTGCGTCCCCGCCCAGTGCAGGTCGTCGAGGACGACGACGGTGGGCCAGCGAGCGGCGGCCTCGTCGAGGGCGGCCACGAACGATTCGTACAGGCGGTACCGCGCCGGCCTCCGGATCCACCGGCGACGGCGACTGCGGCGCGACGACGCGCGCGAGGTGCACCGCGAGATCGCCGAGCGGGGCCAGCCGTCCGGCCAGATCGGCCGGCAACGACGTCACGTCCAGCGCGGCCAGCAGCTGGTCGACGGCTTGCACCCAGGGTTGGTACGGCAAGGCGAGGTCGTCGTCGCACATCCCGAGCAGCACGGCGCCGCCGGCGCGGTGCACGTCGCGACCGAACTCGCTCGCCAGCCGCGTCTTGCCCGCCCCGACCTCGCCGCCGAGGAGCACGATCTGACCGGCGCCGGCCGCGGCCAGCGCCCACGCTCGCTCCAGCGTGGCCATCGCGGTGGTGCGTCCGACCAGGGCATGCGACGGCCGGACTGCGCCAGGCGAGCGGCAACGGCGGCGGTGGGCCGACGCCGCCGTCGGGCTCGGTCGCCGGCCGCCATCCGACCGCGAACACCTCGGTCGGTCCGGGAACGCCTTCGAGCCGCCGCGGCCCCACTGGCTCGCAGCGCTCGCCGAGGCGATCGCCGGCCAGCAGGCGCACGACGTGGCTGACGAGGATCTCGCCGTCGGCCGCCTCCTCCTGCAGGCGAGCGGCGACGACGACCGGCAGTCCGGTGCACCGTTGGTCCTCCCAGGTGACGTCGCCGGCGGCGATGCCGATGCGCGGCGGCCGGGCAGTCGTCGCCGCGACGCGCTGCTGCACGCCGGCGGCGGCGGCGACCGCCTGCGAGGCGGCGTCGAAGGTCGCCACCGACCGGTCGTCGTCGGTGGCGACGAGCCGGCCGCCGTGGCGGCGGACGAGATCGGCGACATGGCGGTGGTGCTCGGGGCTGAGGCCGCCCGCCGCGCCGGTGCTGAGGATCGTGGCCGTCGTCGTCGAGCGCCCCGAGCTCGCCACGATCCCTCCTCCCACGAGCGATGGTCAGATCTGACCATAGACCGGCGGGACCCGTTCCGACCCCGACATTGGCCGGAACGGCCAGACCTGGTCATGACACGGGGTGCGGCGATCCCTACCGTGTGCGCTGACGGCGACGAACTGCTGTCCGCCGGGCCCGGCGGGCAGCCGTCGTCGACCACGAGGAGGGACGGACCGTGGGCCTCTACGTCATCGAACGGAACTTCGCCGAGCAGCTCGACCCCGAGCTCCTCGACCGCGAGGGGATCACGCTCGTCAACGACGAGGTCGGCGTCCGCTGGATCTACTCGTTCCTCTCCGCCGATCGCAAGAAGTCGTACTGCTTGTACGAGGCGCCGAGCGCGGAGGCGATCCGGGAGGCCGCCGCCCGCGCCGGGATGCCCGCCGACGTCGTCGTCGCCGTCGACCAGGTCGGACCGACACCGCTCGGCTGACCCACCACGAGCACCGCCAGTCACACCCGATCGCCGCCGTCAACGGAAGATCAGGAGAGCAGGACGGACATGACCACCACCGAACCGCGCACCGGGGCCACCCAGGTGCTCACCGACGACGTGCTCGCCCACTTCGACGAGCGCGCCCCGACCTACGACCGCGAGAACCGCTTCTTCGACGAGGACTTCGCCGAGCTCAAGGCGTCCGGCTACCTCGACGTCGCCATCCCCACCGAGCTCGGCGGCGGCGGCGCCCGCCTCGACGAGTACGTCCGCCTCGCCCGCCGGCTCGGCTACCACGCGCCGGCGACCGCGCTCGCCCTCAACATGCACGTGTACTGGACCGGGGTCGCCGCCGACCTCCTGCGCGCCGGCGACGACTCGTGTCGCTTCGTGCTCGAGCGGGCGGCTGCTGGAGACGTGCTGTGCGCCCTCCACGGCGAGGCCGGCAACGACCTCCCGCTGCTGTTGTCGAGCTCGACGGCCGAGCGCGTCGACGGCGGCTGGATGATCAGCGGGCACAAGATCTTCGGCAGCCTGTCGCCGGTCTGGACGCTCGGCGGGTTCCACGCCATGGACACCTCCGATCCGGCCGGGCCCCGCATCGTCCACGGCTTCGTGCCTCGGAACACCGAGGGCCTGCAGATCGTCGACACGTGGGACACCCTCGGGATGCGCGCGACGCAGAGCCAGGACACCGTGCTCGACAAGGTGTTCGTGCCCGACGAGCTGATCACCATGGTGTGCCCGGCCGGGTTCGCCGGCGCCGGGCTGTTCCAGGTCGTCGATCTTCGCCTGGGCCCTCCTCGGGTTCTCGGCGATCTACCTCGGGGCCGCCGAGCGGGCGTTCGACATGACGATCGAGCGGATGCCGCAGCGCACGTCGGTCGCGCTGACCGGTTCGATGGCGAACCATCCCGAGGTGCAGCACGAGGTCGCCGAGATGCGCATGGCCCACGACGCCGCCGAGGCGCTGCTCGAGCGCACGGCCGCCGACTGGGCGGCCGGCGCCGACCACGCCGACTGGCCGGTGCGCCTCGTCGCCACCCGTCAGGTCGTCATCAACGCCGCCATCGACATCGTCGATCGGGCGCTCGACCTCAGCGGCGGCGCCGGCGCCTTCAAGCGCAGCCGCATCGAGCAGCTCTTCCGTGACGTGCGGATGGGCCGCTTCCACCCGGGCAACAAGATGCTGGCCCACGAGCTCATCGGCAAGCTCTGCCTGGGGCTCAACCCGGACGCCAGCCCCCGCTGGGGCTGACGGCACCACCGCGGCGGACGCCCGGCACCCGCCGGGCGTCCGCCTGTCGATCGGTCGACGGCGCCGCGTAGCGTCCACGGACGATGCGGATCATCGACGTCGACGCCCACCTGCACGAACCGCTCGACTGGGTGGAGCGCACCGACCCCGGGCTGGCCGAGGCGCTCGGGCCGCCGGCCCGCTTCTTCGACGTCGCCAGCAGCGTCTTCGGCTTCCACGACTCGGCGTTCGAGATGCTGCCTGAAGCGCAGCGCCCGAAGGAGCGCTTCGACCTCGTGCCGCCGGGGTTCGTCCACCACCTGCAGCTGACCGACGAGCTGCAGCCCGAGCAGCAGCAGCCCACGAGCGACGACCCGTTCTACGGCCCCGATGCCCGCCTGGCGTGGTGCGACGAGCGGGGCATCGACGTCCAGTTCCTCAACCCGACGTTCCTCGTCGGGGCGTTCGTGCAAGCCGGCCGAGCCCGCCGCATCGACCTGCTGCCGCGCGTCCGGCGCTGCTGGAACGACTGGTCGACGACGCTCGTCGCCGGCCACACCGACCGGCTGCTGCCCGTCGCCCAGATCGACTTCTCCGACGTCGAGGCGACCGTCGCCGAGCTGACCCGCACCCGCCAGCTCGGCTGCCGCGCGTTCGCCGTCCCCGAGACCCCGGTACGCGGCGCTCGCGGCACGCTCGCCCGCTCGATCACCCACCCGGACTTCGAGCCCATCTGGGACGCCGCCGAGGACCTCGGCATGGCCGCCTTCTTCCACGTCGGCTTCGGCCGCGAGCGGATCAACCCCGGCTGGGCCAACAACGGCGCCGAGGACATGAAGACGTTCAGCCTGCTGAGCATGATCGCCGGCGGCCAGACGGCGCCGCAGCTGCTGATCGCGGCGCTCGTCTACGACGGCCTGCTGGAGCGCCACCCGCAGCTCAACATCGTCATCGAGGAGGTCGGCATCGACTGGCTGCCCTACGTGCTCAGCGCGATGGAGGCCAGCATCGGGCACACGACGCTGCCCCGCGACGACGAGTTCCGGCCCAGCCACCTGTCGTTCGGCGAGACGTACACCTTGCCGCTGACGCCGACGGAGTACGTACGCCGCCAGGTGCGCGTCACCCCGCTGCCGGCGTCGAACCCGATCGGCCGGGTGATCACGAACGTGCCGCCCGAGGTGCTGTGCTTCTCCAGCGACTACCCGCACGTCGAGGGCAGCGCCAGCGCCGTCGACCTCTGTGCCCGCCAGCTCGACGAGGTCCACGCCGACGACGCCCTGCGGACCGCCTTCTTCAGCGACGTCGGCGACCTGCTCGGCGTCTGACCGACACCTGAGCGGCGGGGCGTAGCGTCACGGGCGGTGCCGTTCGATCCCGACGCGTTGTGGAAGCCGGGCTTCGCGGGTGAGGTCGTCTACCCGCGGCACGATCCGCTGCCGGCACCATCGGGGTCCCGTCGACGACGGGACCACCGCCTCGTCATCGCGGTCGCGGTCGTGCTGACGGTCGTCGTCGCCGGCGCTGACCGCGTTCGCGCTCACCCGCGGTGGCGCCGACGCGCCGCTGGCCGCCACGCCACGACTGCCGACGACCGTGACGGAGCGGTGGTCGGTCACCGTGCCCGGCCAGGTGTGGAGCGTCACGACGTCGGATGACGTCGTGCTCGCCGCGGCCCACGGGTCGCGGCCCGGCATCACGGCCCTGCGGGCCGACGACGGCGCCGAGCTGTGGGCTCGCGCTGGCGACCGGGCGACGCTGGCCGCGGTCGGGATCATGGGCGACACGGCCTTCTACCTCACCAGCCCGACCCGCGGCGACGACGACCTCGTCGGCGTCGATCTGCACACCGGCGCCGAGCGCTGGCGCCGGCCGATGCCCACGAAGAGCAGCCTGGTCCAGGTCGCCGGGCAGCACGTGCTCGTCACCCGAGTGGCGCTCGACCGTCCGTGGCGGACCGTCGGCGTCGACCTCCTCGACGCCGACGACGGCACCATCCGAGCCTCCGTCGACGGTCCCCGCGTCACGATCCGTGGGCACGACATCGAGGTGCGCGACGGCGCCACGTTCGATCTCTACGACATCGAGACGCTGGCGCGGACCACGCACGTCTCGATCGCCGAGCTCGGCAACGGCCCAGCATCCGTCGTCCGGGTGGGTGACGCCATCGTGGCGCTGACGACGACACAGGTGCTGCGGGTGGACGACTCGGGCGCCGTACGGCAACGGGTCCAGGTGCGCACCGCCGACCCGGGCTTCGACCCGTACGGACTGGTGTTCGGCGACCACGTCGCCATGTTGACGTCGAGCGGCCTCGCGGTGCTCCAGGTCGTCGACGGCACGATTCGGGAGGTGTGGCGCCGAGACGCGTACGCGATGGACGAGGTGGTGGCGGAAGGAGCCCGACCGTTGGTGGCGCTCAGCTTCGCCGATCCGCGGTCGACGTCGGGCACCGACATCCCGACCGAGGTCGTCGACCTGGAGTCCGGGGCCACCGTGTGGACCGGCCGACTCGACCGGCCGCGTGGCGGGGCCCGGATCCTGACCGCCACCGGCTTCGTCGCCAACTTCAGCGCAGCTGGACCCCCTGTCGCCTCCTCGGCCGTGATCGGCGTCGACCCGAACGGTCGCACGATGTGGACCCACCCGATCGACCCGACAGCACTCGTCGTGGTGGGCGCCGGGGCGCTGGTCGAGGTGGGCCCGACCCCCGGCGACGCGACGTCCTCGACCGTGACGCTGCGGCGCTGATCAGTCGTCCGGCGAGGGGATGTCGAGCTCGGCGAAGATCTCGGCCTCCGCCCGACCGGGCACCGGCGAGGCGCCGGGGACCACTGGACGGCTCTCGCTCATCGTGATCGGGTTGCGCAGCACGTCGACGTCACCGCGCGTCGCGTGCGGGATCCGCGCCAGCATCGCCAGGTGCTGCACTTGCGCATCGGCGAACACCTCGTCCACCGCGTTCACCGGCCCGCACGGGACGCCGGCCGCGTCGAGCAATGCGATCCACTCGTCGCGTGGGCGGGTCGCGAAGCGAGCCTCGAGCAGCTCGTCGAGCACCAGCCGGTTGTGGAAGCGGGCACCGGCGCTCCCGAACCGCTCGTCGGCGCGCAGGTCGGGCTCGCCGAGCACGTCGCACAACCCGGTCCACAGACGTCCACCGGGCGCGGCGACGTTGAGGTAGCCGTCGGCCGCCCGGTACGTCCCCATCGGCCGGCCCGTCGGGTGGTGGTTGCCCTCCTGGGGCGGCACGTGGCCGTCGATCGTCCAGCGCACGGCCTGGAAGTCGAGGAACGAGATCATTGCCTCCAGCAACGACACCTTCACCCATTGCCCGCGGCCCGTCCTCTCCCGTTCGCGCAGCGCGAGCAGGATGCCGATCGCGAGCTGGTGGCCGGCGGCCGAGTCCGACACCGCGATGCCGGCGCGCACCGGACCCTGGCCGGGCAGCCCGGTGATGCTCATCAGCCCGCCGACGCCCTGGATGATCTGGTCGACGGCGCCCTTGCTGCTGGCCGGTCCGTCCTGGCCGTAGCCGGCGATGCTGCCGTAGATGATCCGCGGGTTCACCGCTGCGCACGCCTCGTAGTCGATGCCCAGCTTGGCCTTCACCGGCGCCCGGTTGTTCTCGACGACGATGTCGGCGTGCTCGACGAGGCGGAAGAAACGCCGCTTGTCGTTCGCGTCGGTGAGGTCGAGTCCGATCAGCTGCTTCGAGCGGTGCAGGTTGATGTAGTCCGAGCTGTTGTGGTCGCCGAGGATCGCCCCGCCGTCGCCGCGCTGCTCGATGCGCAGCACCCGGGCGCCCCAGTCGGCGAGGTAGCGGACCGCCGTCGGGCCGGCGCGGGCGATCGTGAGGTCGAGCACGACGAGGTCGTCGAGCGGTGCGCTCACGTTCAGACGCCCTTGAACTCGGGCTCGCGCTTGGCGAGGAAGGCGGCCTGGCCCTCGAGGTAGTCAGCGGAGCGGAAGCAGGCCTCGGCCAGCGCGTCGACCTCCGACGTGTCGGCGTCGGGGCCGCCCTCGGTGGCGAGGCGGATCGCCGCCTTGCACGCGGCGATCGTGAGCGGCGCGTTGCGGGCGATCTGCCCGGCCAGCGTGACCACCGCATCCTCCAGCTCGGCGACCGGGACGACCCGGTTGACGATGCCGAAGTTGAGCGCTTCGGCCGACGAGAACCGGCGGGCCGAGTACAGGATCTCGGCGGCCACGGCCGGGTTCACCTGGTGCAGCATCTGGCGCACGCCGCCGAAGCCGTAGCCGAGGCCGAGGCGGGCCGCCGGGACGGCGAACGTGCTCGGCTCGGAGCAGATGCGGATGTCCGCCTGCAGCGCCATCAGCAGGCCGCCGCCGATGCAGTAGCCGTCGATCTTGGCGATGATCGGCTTGGTGACGTGGCGCCACACCCGCCACGCCGCACCGGAGCGCTTGTCGTAGTCGGCCCGATCGTCGGGCGCCGTGCGGCGGGCCCCGAACTCGGCGATGTCGGCGCCGGCGACGAACGCCCGGCCGCCGGCTCCCTCGATCACGATGACCCTGATCTGCGGATCGGCCTGCCACGCCTCGACGACGCCGGGGATCGCCTCCTGCATGGCCATCGACAGCACGTTGTGGCGGTCGGGCTGGTTGAACGTCAGGCGGCCGAGCGGTCCGTCGACCTCGGCGAGCAGCAGGTCGGTCCCGGTGTCGATGCGCATCGAGGCGAAGCTAACCGGCGCCGTCCGACGCCATCCGCCCGGGGTCCCATCCGAGTGTTGGAGGTCATCGGAGTGTGGGAGGTCGGGAGATCGGCCCTGCCACACTCGGATGGCCAGCCGGCGCGCCGCGATCTCCGAGGAGGACCATGAGGAAGCTGATCGTCTCGCTGTTCGTGACGATGGACGGGGTGATGGAGGCGCCGGGGGGCGAGCCGTCGCACCCGTTCACCGGCTGGGTCGAGCCGCACTTCAGCTCGGAGCTGTACGACGACAAGCAGCAGGAGGCGCTGGACGTCGAGTCGCTGCTCGTCGGCCGGGTGACCTACGAGAGCCTGCGCGAGGGCTGGTCGGCGGGCGAGGGGGTGTTCGCCGACAAGATGAACGCGATGCGCAAGGACGTCGTCACGTCGACGCCCGGCGAGCTCACGTGGAACGCGGTGGCCGTCGAGGGCGACGTCGTCGCCGGCGTGCAGGCGCTGAAGGCCGGCGACGGCGGTCCGCTGCTCGTGATCGGCAGCCGCACCCTCGTGCACGCGTTGTTGACGAACGAGCTCGTCGACGAGCTGCGGCTGGTGGTGTTCCCGGTGATCCTGGGAAGCGGGTTCCGCTGGTACCCCGAGTCACCGCAGAAGTTCCACATGGCGCTCGCCGACACCCGCCGCTTCCCGAACGACGTCGTGCAGCTGACGTACGTCCCGACGACGGCGCCGGCCGGCGGTCAGAGCGACTCGTAGATGATGTTGGAGATCGTCGCCTCGTCGGTGATGACGCCGGTCAGGGTCTCCTCGAGCTGCGGCGGCTCGAACACGGCGGCGTCGTTGACCATCAGGGCGTAGGCGACGGTGCGGCCCGACTTGGTGTCGATGTAGCCGGCGAAGTTCTGCGCCTTGAGGGCGAGCGTCCCCTCCTTCGTGCCGGGCAGGACCGACGTCCCGGTCTTGGCGTGCACCTTGCCCGTACCCGGGAGATCGGTGCCCACCGTGGCGAGCGAGCCGTCGACGCCGAGGATCGGCAGCGCCTGCTTGTAGACCTCGGCGACCGGCGTCTTGTGCATGGCGACGAGCAGGTCGACGATCGCCTGCGGCGTGGCCCGGCTGTCGGGCGTCCCGCTGCCGTTGGTCGGGAAGTCGAACTGCGCCCCGTCGATGCCGTAGTCGTCGACGAGCATCGTGCGCTCGACGCCCAGCGCGTCGTCGACGGTGCGGGCTCCCTGTTCCAGGCCGACGAGCGACAGCGCCAGGTTGGCGCCCAGGTTGAGGCTGACCTTCAGGATCAGGTTGGCGGTCTGGGCGTACGGCGCCGAGTCGTGGACGCCGACGCGAGCAGCTTCGTCGTAGGGCGCGCTCGGTAGCAGCGCCGTCGGGTTGGCGCCGACGGCGGGGGCGGTGACCGTCACGCCGTTGCGCGCCAGCGCCTCGATGAAGGCCGTGCGCATGAACGAGTTGGGCTCCTCCACCCGGAACGTCCCGACGAACGTGGGCTCGCCCGACAGCGGGGCCTTGTAGTCGGCCGGGATCTCACCGGAGACGGTGCCGGCGCAGTCGGCCGTGCCGAGGCACTCGATCAGCCCCTCGTCGGACAGCGCGACGGTCGACTCGCTGCCGGCCGCGCCGGTCATCACGGTGCCTTGGACGGTGAAGGCGCCCGTCTGGGGCCGATACGTGATCGTGGCCGGGCTCCCCGGCGTCGTCGGCGTCACCGTGACGTCGACCTGGTTCTCGTTCAGCAGCACGGGCGTGATGTTGAGGTTGCCGTTGGGCACGCGGTACGGCACGAAGAGGCGGTCGTCGATGACGACGTCGCCGTCGATGGCGGTGATGCCGGCCGCCCGCACCTGGGCCGCCAGCTCGTCGAGGGCGAACAGCGGATCCTGCGGGGACAGGATCGCCGTGCCGAGGCCGTTGGCGTCGTTGTGGTCGAACGTGGTCACCTCGACGTTGTCGGCGTCGATGCGCCGGCCGCCGAAGACGAGGTCGGCGGAGCCGACGAGCGCGAGGCCGCCGGTCAACGTGCCGTCGGCCCCGACCTCGCCGAGGCGGTACACGGGGGTGTCGATGCGGTGGTCGGCGCCGAGCGAGTTGAGCGCCAACCCGACCGAGAACAGCTTGCGGGTCGATCCGGTGAACGACATCTGGTCGGCGTTCTGGGCGTAGAACGTCTCACCGCTCTCGACGTCGGTGACGAGGAGGCTCCACGTCGCGTCCGCGTACTTCGGCTGGTCCATGACCGCCGCGATGTCGGCCGGCACGGCCGTCCCCGCCGGTGCGCTGGTCGTCGGTGCGCTGCTCGACGACGACGACGTCGTCGACCGCGCCGTGGTCGTCGGGGCCGCCGTGGTGGACGCGGCGGCGGTCGTCGACGCCGCAGCGGTGGTGGTCGCCGGGGTGGCGTCGTCGTCGTCCGAGCAGGCGGCGAGCACCAACCCGATCGCGACCGTGCCGACGATGACCTTGCGATGCCTCACGATGCTCCCTCTCCGAACTCGTCCGCGCCCTGCCCGGATGCCTCGGCGCCATCCTCGCAGCCGGCGGTGATCAGCTCCGAACCAGGTCGATCACCCGCTCGGTCGGCCGCCCGATCACCGCCCGTCCGTCCTTGACGACGACCGGGCGCTGCATCAGCTCCGGGTGGGCCAGCAGGACGGCCGACGACGCCGTCCACGGTGGCGACGTCGTCGTCCGTGACCCCGAGCTCGGACCACTTCTCACGACGCACGAGATCGGCCGGCGGATCCTCGAGCTGGGCGAGGATCGAGCGCAGCGTGGCCTCGTCGGGCGGCGTGTCCAGGTAGCGCACGATGTCGACGTCGACGCCGAGCTCCTCCACCGCTTGCAGGGCCTGCCGGGACTTCGTGCAGCGCGGGTTGTGGTAGATCGTCGCCTGGGCCATGGCCGACCACCCTAGGCAACCCCTCCCCGGCGCAGTCGCGCCTGACGCGCCGCTGCGCCGCCCGGCGGTCGCCGTCGGCGCCGTGTTCTTCGTGAACGGCGCGACCGTACGCGTCGTGGGCACCTCGGCTGCCCGAGCTGCAGCGTGAGCTCGGCATCTCGGACGGCGCCCTCGGGCTCACGCTCGTCGGGCATGGGCCTCGGCGGTCTCGTCGCCACCTCCTTCAGCGGATGGCTCGTCGACCGTCGCGGCAGCCGCACGACGACCCTCGCGACGTCGGCGGCGATGTCGCTGTGGCTGCCGATCCTCGGCCTCGCGCCGACGGCGGTGCTGGTGTTCGCCGCCCTGCTCGTGCTCGGCGCCCTCGACGGGCTCACCGACGTCGCGATGAACTCCCAGGCCGTCGAGCTGCAACGGCGCAGCCACCGCTCGATCATCACCCGGTTCCACGCCGTGTGGTCGGCCGGTGCGGTGGTCGGCGGCCTCGTCGCCAGTCGCGCCTCGGCGGGCGGCATCTCGTTGCACGTGCAACTCCTGGTCACCGGTGTGCTGCTGGCTGCGCTGACGGTGGTCGCCTCGCGCGCCCTGCTTCCCGACCGGCGCATCGCCGATCGACCGCCGACATCGGACCCGGAGCCGGTGGCACCGCGACGGGTGCTCGTCGTGCTGTTCCTCGTCGGCGTGGCCATCGCCCTCGCCGAGCTCCCGCCGAACGATTGGTCGGCGTTGCTCCTGAGTGCCCGCTTCGACGTCTCGACCGGACAAGCCGGGCTCGGGTTCGTCGCCGTGGCCAGCGGGATGTTCGTCGGCCGGGTCCTCGGTGACCGCGTCACCGACGCGTGGGGTCTCGAACGCACCCGCCGCACGGGAGCCGCGCTGGCCGCGGTCGGCGTGCTCCTCGCCGCCACGCTGCCCCACCCGCTCGGCGCCGGGCTCGGCTTGTTCGTCACCGGGCTCGGTCTGTCGTCGTTGTTCCCGCTCCTGTTCAAGGCGGCCAGCGACCTCACCCACGGCTCGCACAGCGGCATGGCGTCCTTCTCGGCCGGCGCCCGGCTCGGCTTCCTGGCCGCGTCACCGCTGATGGGGCTCGTCGCCGACAGCTCCTCGATCGCCGTCGCCCTCGTGGTCGTGGCAGGGCTCGCCGCGACGGTCGTCGCCGTCACCCGCCTCCCCCGACTGTGACACCCCTTCCGTAACGTCGAACGGACCGACATCCCCCGACCCCGCCGACCCCCAACGGGGAGGGATCCATGTCCATGTTCTGTGCCGCCCACCGCCCGCCACGCGCCAGCGTCGACCCGATCGACAGCGCGGCGGCTGCGCTCGCCATCATCGGTCTGGCGATGCGCCATCCGCCCATCGACGAGACGATCGCCCTCGTCCTCGATCCCGACCGGCGCGGGCGCACCGTCGTCGTCGTCGACGGCACGGCCGAGCCCGACGCCGTGCTCGACGTGGTCGAGCGCGTGGCCGGGTCGATCGCCGCCACCGGGCGCACCGGGTGCATCGTGCTGGCGACCGTCCGCCCCGGGGGCGGCCCGATCGACGGCGACGACGACCGCTGGCTGGAGGCCAGCGACCTCGCCGATGACCTGGGCGTCGACCTCCTCGAGTGGTTCGTCGTCGCCGGCGACGCGCCGTCCGTCGCGGCCAACGCGTGGTGCCCTCGCGACCTGCTCGGGGAGGTGCCGCGGTGGTGAGCGGCCGCGGGGTGTCGGTGCCCGGTGACGCCGGCGGCCGTCGGGAGCCGGTGGCTGCGTCAGGCCGAGGGAGGAGGCGGATCGATACGTTGGCGCCGTGCCGCCATCGCTCCCCCCGACCGAGGTGGTCCGGCCCGGGCTGTGGTCGATCGCCGTGCCGTTCCCCGACAACCCGCTCGGCTACACGCTCGTCTACCTCCTGGAGACCGATCGCGGTCCGGTGCTCGTCGACGCCGGCTGGAACGACGACGAGTCATGGGATGCCCTGGTCGCCGGCTTCCAAGCCGCCGGCTCGGACATCGCCGCGTGCTACGGCGTGCTCGTCACGCACGTCCACCCCGATCACCACGGCCTGTCCGGTCGAGTGCGTCAGGCCTCGGATGCGTGGGTCGCCATGCACGCACGCGACAGCGAGACGGTCGAGCACCTGTCGCGGGGGATGGCCGCCGAGCACGCCGCGATCAGGCGCCGCAGCAGTCCTCGCCCGATTTCAACGATGAGCTCGTGGCCGCGCTGCTCGACGCCGGCGCCAGCGAGGACGAGCTGACGGCGGCCCCGCCGGCGACCTCGCGCCGACCGACGCGTCGGTTCCGAGCGCTCGCCGTCCCCGATCGCGCGATCGAGGACGGGGCGCGGGTCGACGTGCCCGGCTGGGACATCCGGGCCATCTGGACGCCGGGCCACACCCCGGGCCACCTGTGCTTCCACGTGCCCGAGCACCGCATGCTGCTGTCCGGCGACCACGTGCTGCCGACCATCACGCCGCACATCTCGATCTCCCGCCGCGATCGGGGCGGCGACCCGCTCGGCGACTTCTTGGACTCGCTGCAGAAGGTCGCCGCGCTGGGCGCCGACGAGGTGCTGCCGGCCCATCGTCACCGCTTCGAGGGCCTGTCGGAGCGGGTCGACCAGATCACGCGTCACCACCTGGACCACCTCGCCGACGTCGAGGCGATCCTCGCCGACGGCCCGGCGTCACTGTGGGACGTCGCGGCCCGGTTGACGTGGAACCGTCCGTGGGACACGTTCCCGCTCGCCCTGCGCCGCTCGGCCGTCAACGAGACCGCCGCCCACCTGCGCTACCTGACGCGTCGCGAGCGCGTCGTGCGGTTGAAGGGCGTCCGACCGTTCACGTTCGCGATCCCGGCGGGCGCCGCCGGCTGATCGTCGCGCCGCGTCTGGGCTACATCCGCGGCGTGCACGGGGTGGCAGACTGTCGCCCGTCGGCGCGACGCGCCGGAAATGGGGGAACCGATGAGACCACGTATGCTCGTTGCCGCCGCGTGCGCAACCGGGCTGGTGTTCGTTGCCGCATGCGGCGACGACGACAGCGGCGGAGCGGCAACCACTGCGGCGGGGGCCGCGACCACGGCCGCCAGCGCGACCACGGCGGGCGGCAGCACCGAGACCACGGGCGGCAGCTCGGAGACGACCAGCGGCGGCGGGTCGGCGACGACCGCGGCGCCGAAGAAGGCCGACGACAGCTTGCCGCCTGTCCTCGTCGGCTTCCACAACCTCGAGGGCGGCCAGATCTCGCTGCCGGAGATCCGCGAAGCCTTCCTCTCGGGCGTCAAGTACGTCAACGAGGAGCTCGGCGGGATCAACGGGCGGCCGATGAAGGCGGAGACCTGCAACCTCGACGTCACGCCGGAGTCGTCGGTGAACTGCGCCAACCAGTTCGTCGAGAAGAACGTCGTCGTCGCCATCCAGGGTGTCGACGTGGCGGCTGATGCCGCGCTGCCGATCTGGAAGCAGGCCGGTCTCGTCGACATCGGGTTCGCCGGGTTCTCGCCGGGCGTGAACGCCGGGCGCGGCGACGCCTTCATCACGCTGTTCGACAGTCGCGACATCCTCGCCCAGAACCTGATCATGCAGCAGAAGCTGGGCGCCAAGAACGTGGCGTGGGTCGCGCGCAACCTGGCCTCATCGAAGGCGTACTACGACCAGATCATCAAGCCGGTCGGCGACCAGATCGGCCTCAAGGTGTCGCCGTTCTACTACGACGACACCACCGACTGGACGACGTTCGCGGCGACGGTGCTGTCGACCAACCCCGACGGCGTCGACATGCCGGCCGCCCAGGACGCCGAGTGCCTGGCCGCGATCCCGGCGTTCCGCAACGCCGGCTTCAAGGGCACGCTGCACGCCTCGTCGTGCTCCGAGTACGTCGACAAGCTGCCGATCGAGCAGGCCGAGGGCATCATCAACCACAACGAGTTCTTCTACCCGACGATGGAGAAGGACAAGATCCCGCCCAAGGCCGCGAGCGACCTGGCGATCTTCGACAAGTACATGAAGCGCGACGTCCCGGACCTGAAGAGCATCGTGTACGGCCAGCTCGGCTTCCACATCGCCGTCCAGGCCGCCGACATGCTGCGGCAGGTGAAGGGCGACATCACGCCGCAGACCGTGCGGGCGGCGATGCCCACGACGAAGGGCCCGATGTTCTTCCGTGACACCGACTACGACTGCTCGAAGAACTACTGGCCCCCGGACTCCGCGGCCTGCTCCGCCGAGGTGGTCTACACCCGGCTGAACAAGGACAAGGTCAAGGAGATCCTGGACATCAACCCGATCAACACCGACGCCGTCCGCCCGAAGGGCTGACCCCTCGGTCGAGGGTCGGTCGGCGCCCGTCGCCGGCCGACCCTCGCGATCGATGCCGCGAGCTCAGAGCAGTCCGGAGGACTCCGCGGCCTGCACGGCGCTCTCCTCGCCGAGGTAGCTCGCCTCGAGCAGCTCGGCGTCCTTGCGCAGCTCGGCCGAGTTGCCCTCGGCGACGACCTCGCCGTGGGCCAGCACGTAGCCCCGGTCGGCGACGTTGAGGGCGGCGAGGACGTGCTGCTCGACGAGCAGCACGGCCATGCCTCGTTCGTCGGCGATCTGGCGCACGGTCGGCAGCAGCTGCTCGACGATGATCGGTGCCAGGCCGAGGCTCATCTCGTCGAGCATCACGACCTTGGGGTCGGCGATGAGCGCCCCGGCGAGGGCCAGCATCTGCTGCTCGCCGCCCGACAGCAGGCCGGCGCGACGCGGCAGCATGGTCTTGAGCGCCGGGAAGTACCCGAGGACGCTCTCGAGGTCGACCGTCGACTGGCGGTGCCGGCGCAGCCGCAGGTTGTCGGCGACGGTGAGCTTGTAGAACAGGCCGCGGCCCTCCGGCACGATGGCCAGGCCGCGCCGGGCCACCTCGTGCGGGCGGGCCTTGGCGACGGTCGCACCGAGCACCTCGACCTCTCCGCCGAGCACCGGCAGGGCGCCGGCGATCGTCAGCAGCGTGGTCGTCTTGCCGGCGCCGTTGGCGCCGAGCAGGCACACCACCTCGCCCTCGCCGACGGTGAGGTTGAGGTTGCGGACGACCGGCACCTTGCCGTACCCGCACGTCAGTGACTTGGCTTCGATCAGCATGCTCATGACGGTGCTCCCACGGTCTCCGGCCCGAGGTGCTCGGAACCGAGGTAGGCGGCCACGACCGCCGGATCCCGACGGACCTCGGTCGGCCGCCCGCTGGCGATCTGGCGCCCGAACTCGATCACGTAGATGCGGTCGCAGACCCCGAGCACGAGGTGCATGTCGTGGTCCACGAGCAGGCAGCCGACGCCGGTGGCGGCGATGTCCCTGAGGTGCTGGCCGAACGCCGCGCTCTCGGTCATGTCGAGCCCGGCGGCCGGTTCGTCGAGCAGCAGGACCTTCGGGCCGAGCGCCAGCGAACGGGCGACGCCCAGCGTCTTCTGGCGCCCGAGCGGCAGCTCGGACGGCTTGCGGTCGGCGACGTCCTCGAGGCCCATCAGCGCGATGGCGTTGCGCACGGCAGCCGAAGGGGGAGGGTTCGGGCGCACGCTGTCGGTGATGATCTTCCACGCGTCGTTGCCGATGTCGTCGCTGACGCGGACGTTGTTCTCGGCCGAGAGGTCCTCGAACAGCTCGATCGACTGCCACGTGCGCACGAGGCCCTTGCGGACCCGGGCGTGGGCCGGCATGCCCGACATCGGCTCACCGGCGAGGAACACCTCGCCCGACGAGCTCGTGAACCCGGTGATGGCATCGATGAAGCTCGTCTTGCCGGCGCCGTTGGGCCCGATGAGGCCGACGATCTCGCCCTCGCGCACCTCGATGGTGACGCGGTCGACGGCCCGCAGGCCGCCGTAGGTCACCGACACCTCTTCGGTGCGCAGCACGACCTCGCCGATCGTGCGGGTGGCGACGACCGTCTCGAGCTCGGCGAGTGCGTCGTCGTCCATGCCCAGCTCGGCGCCGAGCGTCGGGGCGGCCTCTTCGACGATGCCCTTCTTGGCGCGGCGCTTGGCCAGCATCTTGTCGAAGTCGGACCGCGTCTTGCCGGCGATGCCGACCGGGTTGAGGATGACGGTGAGGATCAGCGACAGGCCGCTGAACAGGGCGTAGTACTTCCCGAGGTTCAGGTTGCGGTCGAAGATCACGAAGACGATGCCGAGGGCGGCGAGGGCGCCGGCGACGAGCGAGCCGCTGGCGCTCGTGATCCCGCCGAGGTAGGCGATGGCCAGGAAGCTGAGCCCGACGAACGTGCCGAACGACTCCGGCGACAGCTGGCCGCGGCTGTAGCCGATCAGCGCGCCGCCGAGCCCGGCGAGGAACGACGCCAGCGCGAACGCACCGAGCTTGATGCCCGGCACGCGGATGCCGATCGACGACGCCGCCCGCTCGTTGGACCGCACGGCGAGCATCTTGCGGCCCGTCCCGGCGCGCATGATGTTGCACACCAGGATGAAGGCGATCGTCACCACGACGAGGACGAAGACGCCGAAGCCGAAGCGGGCGATGTCGCGGCCCTGGCGCACCGACAGGTTGATGCCGAAGATCCTCGGGTTCGGGATCAGGTTGGCGGTGGGCGAGAGGATCTGCGGGTTGCCGAAGACGAACTTCTCGAGCGTCACCGCGGCCGCCAACGTGACGACGGCCAGCTGGGCGCCGCGGATGCGCAGCGCAGGTAGGCCGACGATGATGCCGGCGACGGCGGCGATGGCAGCCGCGAGCAGCATCGAGAACGGGAACGGCACGCTGGTGTCCATCTTCGACACGGCCAGCCCGGCGACGCCGGCGAACGCGGCCTGGGCCAGCGAGATCTGCCCGACCATGCCCGTCAGGACGACCAACGACAGCGCGATCAGGGCGCTGGCGAGGCTGGTGATGATCCCGAACCGGTAGCTGCCGCCCGTGAAGGTGACCAATGCAGCAGACCGATGAGGAAGAAGATGGCGATGGCGAGCGGTCGGTTGCGCGGGATGAGCACGGGCGGGAGGCTGGAGCGGATGTCCTCACCGCGCATCGGGATCGAACGGCCGAGCACGAACAGCGTGATGACGATCACGATGAACGGGACGGCGTCGAGCAAGCCCTGCTTGCCCCACTCCGGCCACCAGTCCTTGGTGCTCGACAGGAACTGCAGCTCCGACTGCACGACGCCCAGGGCCAGCGCGCCGATCAGCGCCATCCACACGGAGCTGAGCCTGGCGATCAGGGCGGCGGCGAGGGCCGGCACGACGAGGAGGGTCAGGTTGGCCGGCGTCAGCACGCCGATCGCCTGACCGGCCATGATCATGATGAAGGTGACGAACACGGTCGCCAGGACCCACGTCACCATCCCGAGGCGCTGCGGAGAGAGGCGGGCGAACGCCGCCGCCCGCTCGTTCTCGGCCGCCGCCTGGATGGCGATGCCGGTGCGCGACCGCTGGAACCAGATCGCCAGGCCGGCGCCGAGGACCACGACCAACCCGATGAACCACAGGCGGTCGATGCCCAGGATGGCGCCGCCGAGCTTCACGGTGCCGCTCGGCAGCACCGTCGCGGTCGGGCGGGCGTCGGTGCCGTACTTGAGCGACAGCGCGGCCTGCAGGGTGAGCATGATGCCGACCGCGGCGACGACCTTGGCCAGCACCGGCGCGGTGCGCAGGGGGCGCGACACCACGAGCTGCACGACTGCGCCGAGTATCGCCGCCACCACGAGTGCGATCAGGATGGAGACCCAGGTGGGTGGCACCGAGATGTCGAACGCCGGCAGGAACGGGACCGGTAGGTGCAGCTGGCCTTGCTTGAGGTCGCTGTACACGTACAGCGGGACCGTCGCCATGGCAGCAGCGGCGAAGTTGATCACGCCGGTTCCCTGGTACGTCACGACGATGCCCATGGCGAGCGCGGCGTAGACCGCGCCGACGCTCAGACCAAGAACGAAGAACAGGATGTACTGACTCACTGGACCCCCCGGTTCAGTCCCCGCCGAAACGTACCTCAGCGCGTTGCCGCGACCTGGAGTCCGGTCGCTGTCGTCACGGTGGCGTGGGCACGACGTCGGCGCGGTGCCCGGAGCCGAGGTACGCGGCGATCACCTCAGGGTCACGACGCACGACGTCCGTCGGCCCCCCGGCGATCAGCCGACCGAAGTCGATCACGTACACGCGGTCGCACACCTCGAGGACGAGGCGCATGTCGTGATCGATGAGCAAGCAGCCGACGCCGGTGGCGGCGATCTCCGCGAGTTGGCGACCGAACGCGCCGATCTCGGCGACGTCGAGCCCGGCGGCCGGCTCGTCGAGCAGCAGCACCTTCGGCCGCAGGGCGAGCGAACGAGCGACGCCGACCAGCTTCTGATGGCCGAGCGGCAGCTCGTAGGGCTTGCGGGTCGCGGCGTGCTCGAGGCCGGCGAGGGCGATGGCGTCGGCGACGGCCGGCGACGCCGGCGCGTTCGGGCGCACCGAGTCGCGCAGCATCTTCCAGGCGTCGTGGCCGACATCGTCGCTGACCCGCACGTTGTCCTCGACCGAGAGGTCGTCGAACAGCTCGACCGACTGCCACGTCCGCACCAGGCCGTTGCGGGCGCGGACGCCGGCCGACGAGTCGGCGAGCGGCACACCGAGCAGGCGCACCTGACCAGTGCACGCGGTGAACCCGGTGACGGCGTCGATGAAGCTCGTCTTGCCGGCACCGTTGGGGCCGATCAGCCCGACGATCTCACCGGCGCGGACCTCCAGGCTGAGCCGATCGACGGCCCGCAGCCCGCCGTAGGTCACCGAGATCTCGTCGGCCTCGAACAGCACGTCACCGATCACGCGCGCCGGTGGTGGGCCGGTGATCGGCGGGCGGAGGATCTCTCCACCGCCATCGGCACCGGCCGACGCGGGGTGGGAGCGGCGGCGCAGCCGATCCCAGATGGCATGGGCCCGCCCGGAGATGCCGACCGGGTTGAAGATCACGGTCAGGATCAGCAGCGGACCGCTCACCAGGGCGTAGTAGGCGGCGACGCCGAACGCCCGGTCGACGATGACGTAGACGATCCCGAGCGTGGCCAGCGCGCCGGCGACGAGGGCACCGCTGACGCTCGTGATGCCGCTGAGGTAGGCGATGGCGAGGAAGCTCAACCCGACGAACACGCCGAACGACACCGGTGACAGCTGGCCGCGGCTGTAGCCGATGAGCGCCCCGCCGAGGCCGGCGAGGAACGACGACAGGGCGAACGCGCTGAGCTTGATCGTGGAGACGCCGATGCCGATCGAGGCGGCGGCCCGTTCGTTGGAGCGGACCGCCAGCATCTTGCGACCGCTGCCCGCCCGCATGATGTTGCCGACGAGGACGAAGGCGATCGTCACGACGACGAGGACGAAGACGCCGAAGGAGAGCCGCGCGATGTCGCGGCCCTCGCGCACCGAGAGGTTGAAGCCGAACAGCTCGGGATCGGGGATCAGGTTCGTGGTTCCCGACACCACGCGAGGGTTCCCGAAGATGAAGCGCTCGATGGCGACCGCAGCGGCCAGCGTGACGATCGCCAGCTGGGCGCCGCGGATGCGCAACGCGGGGAGGCCGACCACGATCCCGCCGAGACCGGCGATCCCGGCGGCGAGCAGCAGCGACAGCGGGAATGGCACGCCGGTGCCGAACTTCGACAGCACCAACCCGGCGACCCCGGCGAACGAGGTCTGCACGAGCGAGATCTGCCCGACCGTGCCCGTCAGCAGCACCAGCGACAACGCGATCAGCGACACCGCCAGGGTGGTGATGACGCCGAAGCGGTAGCTGCCGCTGGTCACCGCGAGCGCGACGAAGCCCAGCACCACGACCGCTGCGATGACGAGCGGGCGGTTGCGCGGCAGGATCACCGGCGGCATCCGCGAGCGGGTGTCGTCACCGCGCAGCGGGATCGAACGACCCGAGACGAACAGCGTGATCACGATGACGACGAACGGGACCGCATCGGTGAGTCCCTCCTTCGCCCACTCCGGCCACCAGTCCTTGGTGCTCGAGAGGAACAGGAGCTCCGACTGCAGCACGCCGAGGGCCAGTCCCCCGACGAGCCCCCACCAGATCGATGCCAGTCGGGCGATGAGCGCGACGGCCAGGGCGGGCACGACGAGGAGCGTCAGGTTGCCCGGCGTCACCACGCCGATCGCCGGGCCGGCGACGATGAGGATGGCGCTGACGTACATCGTCGCCAGCACCCACGTGACCGTTCCGAGCGCCGGTGGCGAGAGGCGGGCGAACGAGGCCGCCCGCTCGTTCTCGGCGGCGGCCTGGATGGCGACGCCCGTCCGGGACCGGGCGAACCAGACGGCCAGCACTGCGGTGAGCACCACGACGAAGCCGGTCAGCCACAGCCGGTCGATGGGAACGGGGAACCCGGCGATCGTGATGCTGCCGCTCGGGAGCACCGTCGGCCGCAGCCGCAGCTCGGTCCCGTACGTCAACCCGATCGCCGCCGAGAGCGTCACCGTGACGCCGATCGCGGCGATCACCTTGGCCAACACCGGAGCGTTCCGCAACGGTCGCGACACGGCGACGTCGACGAGCGCCCCGAGCAGCCCGGCGACGACCAGCGAGACGACGAGCCGGGCCCACATCGGCAGCGTCACGTCGAACGACGGCAGGAGCGGCACCCGGAACCGGCCGGCCTCCAGGTCGCTGTAGACGTAGAGCGGCAGCGTCGCCATCGCGGCGGCGGCGAAGTTGACGACCCCGGTGCCCTGGTAGGTGAGGACGATCCCCGACGCCAGGCCTGCATAGATCGCGCCGACGCTGATGCCGAGCACGAAGAACAGCAGGTACTGGTTCACGACGTGTTCTGCCCCCATCGCCAGGTCAGGGCGGACCCGACGGCGGCAGTTCTACTCGCCCGGTCGCGCACGGCCCGTGCTCGGGGCGCATCGACGGATGCGCTGGGCCACGATGGTCGATCGATGGCTGTGACGGGTCTGACCTTGCGCCAACTGAACCGGGCCACGCTCGCTCGCCAGCAGCTGCTGCGCCGGCGGCGGTCGACCGTCGTCGAGGCCGTCCGCCGGATCGTCGCCCTGCAGGCGCAGGAGGCCGCCTCCCCCTACATCGCGCTGTGGAACCGCATGAGCGGCTTCCAGCCGAACGAGCTCGATGCCGCCTTCGCGTCGCATTCCGTCGTCAAGGCGACCCTCATGCGCATCACGCTCCACGCCGTCGCCCTCGACGACCATGACCCGTTCCTCGACGCCATGCAGCCGACGCTGCGCGCCGCCCGCCTCAACGACCGCCGCTTCCGACGCAGCGGGCTGTCGCCCGCCGACGCCGACGCCCTGCTGCCCGACGTCCTCGCCTTCGCGTCGCAGGCCCGCTCCAACGCCGAGGTCGAGGCGTGGCTCGACGAGCGCATCGGCGTCTCGCCGAAGCCGGGCGTGTGGTGGGCGCTGCGCCAGTACGGGCCCTTCGTCCACGCCCCGACCGGCGGGCCCTGGTCGTTCGGGACGCGGCCGGCGTACGTCGCCGCGCCGACCGGCACGACCGGCGCGCCCGCCGGCGATCCCATGCAGTGGCTGGTGCGGCGCTACCTGTCCGGCTTCGGACCGGCGTCGGTGGTCGACGTCGCCCAGTTCGCGCTGGTCCAGCGGCCCCGGGTCCGTGCGGCGTTGGCGGCGATGGCGTCCGAGCTCGACGAGCTCGAGGGTCCCGACGGCGTCACGCTGTACGACCTGCGGGGCGCCCTGCGGCCGCCGGCCGACACGCCGGCGCCGCCCCGCCTGTTGCCGATGTGGGACAGCGTGCTGCTCGCCCACGCCGACCGCAGCCGGGTGATCGCCACCGAGCACCGCCCGCTCGTCATGCGCCGCAACGGCGACGTGCTGCCGACCGTCCTCGTCGACGGCGTCGTGGCCGGGGTGTGGCGTCCGGCGGACGGCGGCGGGATCGAGGTCACGGCGTTCGCGCCGCTGTCGGCGGAGGCGTGGGCCGGTGTGGAACGGGAGGCCCGCGGCCTGCTCGCCCTGCTGGCCACCCGTGATCCCGGCGCCTACCGCCGCTACGGGCGGTGGTGGGCGAGCCTGCCCCACGACGACGTCCGGATCGTCGGCCGGTAGGGCTCAGCCCGGGCCGTTGTGGCGGCCGACGGCGCGCCGGCGGGCCGGGCTCAGCCGCAGCCCGGCGGCGCGCAATCGGCGCACCAGGTCCCGGCTGTCGACCTCGACGGCACCGGCGGCGACCATCGCCGGGCGGTGCTCCTCGGGGATGTCGTAGTGATCGCCCTGGAAGGCTCGGCGCGGGATGCCCATGCCCTGGGCGAAGCCGTGCAGCTCGTCGAGCGACTCGTCGCTGACCATGTGGCACCACCGGCGACCGCGGAACCACCAGCGCGCGTCGTCGATGAGCACGGCCACCGCTGGAGTCTGCCCGCGTCCTGCGGAAGACTGGCGCGATCAACGACGAGGCCGAGCTCCAGACGGCGTGGACCGCCACGATCGGCGCCGGGCCGGGCGCGGCCGGGGCGCTGGCCGACGTGCTCGGCCGCCATCGGGAGGCGCACCGCCGTTACCACGGGGTGCGGCACGTCGCATGGGTCGTGCGGCATGTGCACGAGCTGGCCGTCGAGGTGCCGCTGGACGACGAGACCGCCGTCATCGCGGCCGCGTTCTTCCACGACGCGGTCTACGACCCGCGTGCCGCCGACAACGAGGAGCAGAGCGCCCGCCTCGCCGAGCGGGTGCTCGCCGGCCTCGGGTGGGATGCCGAGCGGGCTCGGCGGGTCGGCGACCTCGTGCGGGCGACGGCCGCCCACGGCACGCCGCCGGACGACGACACGGCGGTCCTGCTCGACGCCGACCTCGCCGTGCTGGGGAGCGATCCCGCCGCCTACCAGGCCTACGTCACCGGTGTGCGCACCGAGTACGCCCACGTCGACGCGGCGGCCTGGCAGGTCGGCCGGGGCCAGGTGCTGCGCGACCTGCTCGCTCGCGACCCGCTCTACGCCACCGCACCAGGTCAGCGCCGCTGGGCCCGCCGCGCCGCCGCCAACATGACGGCCGAGCTGGCCGCCCTCTGACCCATCCGAGTGTTGGCGGTCATCGGAGTGTGGTGGGGCGGGAAACCCGCCCTCCGACACTCGGATGGAGCGTCAGCGAGGATCGGGGCGGCGCCGGGGACGCCGCACGCGCACCGGGATCGGCTGCGGCGTCGGCCCGCGCCGGGTAGCGACGGCGGCGGCTGCGATGGCAGCCAAGGCGCTCACGATCGCGACCAGCACTGCGTGCAGTGTACGGGTGTTCGGTCCGACTGCCAAGGTCTTTCCGAGCGTCCTGTGTCACGTGGCCGATCGGTCCCTCCGACGCATGGTTGACTGGAGCCCATGCCCGAGGTGGCACCGCTGCAGACCCGCCCCGTCGAGGTCGTGCCGGAGCGCGACGAGCAGGTCGAGCCGGCCGAACCGGCCCAGGCGCACATCGTGAAGGTCGAGCCCGGCGAGTCCGCCGCGGCCAAGGTGCTCGAGGCCCGCATCTACGGCACCCCCATCGAGGCGCTGTGCGGTCACGTGTGGGTGCCGTCGCGGGACCCGAAGCAGCTGCCCCTCTGCCAGGAGTGCAAGTCGATCTACGACCTGTACAAGTCGTTCAACGGCGACCTGCCCGACAAGCCCGCCGAGTGACCCGACCGGACGATCTCGACGGGTTGCGGATCCGGCCCTCGGCGCGAGCCGTCATCGTCGAACCGGAGGGGCGGGTCCTGCTCGTGCGCTTCGAGTTCCCGCGCGGCACGCTGTGGGCGACACCCGGGGGTGGTCAGGAGCCGGGCGAGGACGACGCGACGACCGTGCGCCGCGAGCTCGACGAGGAGGTCGGGCTGCGCGACCCCGAGGTCGGCGCCCACCTGTGGACCCGCACGGTGATCGTCCCGTTCCTCGACGGCTCGTGGGACGGCCAGTGCGAGCGGGTCTACCTCGTGCGAACGGCCTCGTTCGTGCCCCGACCGACGATGTCGTGGGAGCAGCTGATGGCCGAGCACGTCCACGAGCTGCGGTGGTGGAGCGTCGAGGAGCTGCTCGAGGCCGGCCAGCAGGGCGTGCGGTTCGCGCCCGCGAGCTCCCGGCGCTGGTGGCCGCCATCGTCTCGGACGGTCCGCCGACCACACCGCTCGTGATCGGGGCGTGATCCCGGTCGGGCGACGCGGGCCCCCTGGCTAACGTCCGCCCGATGCGGATCGACGTGAACGGGGTCGGGCTCGAGGTGGACGTCCAGGGCGAGGGGCCACCGGTCCTCCTGCTCCACGGGTGGCCGGACTCGCACCGTCTGTGGCGCCACCAGGTGGCCGCCCTCGGCGCCGCCGGCTACCGCACGATCGCGCCCGACCTCCGCGGGTTCGGGGCGTCGGATCGCCCGGCCGACGTCGACGCCTACGGCCTGCTGGCCAGCGTCGGCGACGTCACCGGCATCCTCGATCACCTCGGCATCGAGCGCGTCCACGTCGTCGGTCACGACTGGGGCGCCGCCCTGGCGTGGGGCATCGCCGCGTTCCTCCCCGACCGCGTCGATCACCTCGCCGTGCTGTCGGTCGGCCATCCCGCCGGCTTCGGCGCCGCCGGGTGGGAGCAGCGCCAGCTGTCGTGGTACATGCTGCTGTTCCAGTTCGAGGGGATCGCCGAGCAGTGGCTGTCCCAGGACGACTGGGCGAACTTCCGGGATTTCTTCGCCCACCCCGAAGCCGACGCCGTGATCCCCGACCTCGAGCGCGACCGGGGCATCACGACGAGCCTCAACTGGTACCGCGCCAACGTCGCCCCGCAGGCGCTCGTCGAGGCGCCGCTGCCGGTGCCGGACGTGGCGGCCCCGGTCATGGGCGTGTGGAGCGACGGCGACCGCTTCCTCACCGAGACCCAGATGACGAACTCGGCCCAGCACGTGAGCGGCTCGTTCCGCTACGAGAAGCTCGCCGGCGCGGGGCACTGGATGCAGCTCGAGCAGCCGGACGCGGTCAGTCGATTCCTCCTCGACTTCCTGCCGACGCCCTGACGGTCCGGCCCGGTCGACCAAGATCGGGTCATGTCCGACGAGGAGACCCTGCAGGAGATCCGTGACGCGGTGCGGGCCGTGTGCGCCCGCTTCGACGACGACTACTGGTCGGCCTGCGACCAGGAGCACCGCTTCCCGTGGGACTTCTACGACGCGATGGCCGCCGGTGGCTGGGTCGGCATCGCCATCCCGGAGGCCTACGGCGGCGGCGGCCAGGGCATCCGCGAGGCCGCCACGGTGCTCGGCGAGGTCGCCGCATCCGGCGCCTGCATGAACGGCGCGTCGGCGCTGCACCTGTCGGTGTTCGGCATGCACCCCGTCGTCAAGCACGGCACCGAGGACATGAAGCAGAAGTACCTCCCGGACGTGGCGGCCGGGAAGTTGCACGTCGCCTTCGGCGTCACCGAACCCGACGCCGGCACCGACACCACCCACATCACGACGCGGGCCGTGCTCGACGGCGACCACTACGTGATCAACGGGCGCAAGGTGTGGACCTCCAAGGCGTTGGAGGCCGATCGCATCCTGCTGCTGACCCGCACCACGCCGCTCGAGGAGTGCGCCAAGCCGACCGACGGGATGACGCTGTTCCTCGTCGACCGCCATGCCGACGGCGTCGACGCCCGGGCGATCCCGAAGATGGGCCGCAACGCCGTGGCGTCGTGCGAGACGTACTACGACGACGTGTTCGTCCCCCTCGACGACCGCGTCGGCGAGGAGGGCCGCGGCTTCCACTACCTGCTCGACGGGCTCAACGCCGAGCGCATCCTGATCGCCGCCGAGGCGGTCGGGATCGGCCACGCGTCGCTGCGGCGTGCCGTCGCCTACGCCAAGGAGCGCGTCGTGTTCGGCCGGCCGATCGGCAAGAACCAGGGCATCGCCTTCCCGCTCGCCGAGGCCCACGCCAAGTTGTATGCCGCCGACCTGATGATCCGCGAGGCGGCGACCCTCATCGATGCCGGCAAGCCGTGCGGCGAGGAGGCGAACATCGCCAAGTACCTCGCCGCCGAGGCCGGCTTCTTCGCCGCCGACCGCGCCGTGCAGACCCACGGCGGCTTCGGCTACGCCGTCGAGTACCACGTCGAGCGCTACTTCCGCGAGGCCCGCCTGCAGCGCATCGCGCCGATCAGCCAGGAGCTGATCCTCGCCTACGTCGCCCAGCACGTCCTCGGCCTGCCGCGGTCGCACTGACGGCGCCGAGGCGACGGCGTCAGCGGGCCAGGTCGGCGAGCACCCGCTGCCAGAGCTGGACGGTGAGACCGAGGCTCTCGACGTCGACGCGCTCGTCGTGGCCGTGGAAGCGGCGACCGAACTCGGCGGCGTCGACGTTCGGGCTGAACAGGCCGGCGCCGTAGGACACCGCGCCGAGCTCGCGGAACACCCGGGCGTCGGTGAAGCCCACCGTGAACTGGGGCGACAGCGTGGCGCCGGGGAACGGCACCGAGACCGCCCGCTGCAGCGTGTCCCACAGCGGCGTGTCGGTGCGGCTGATCGACGCCGGATCGTTGAGGATGATCTCGACCTCGACGCGATCGGCGAGGTCACCGAGCGCCGCCCGCAGGTGGGCGTCGACCTCGGCGCTGCCTTCCCCGGGAAGCGTCCGGATGTCGACCTCGAGCGTGATCGAGTCCGGGATCACGTTGGCCTTCATCACCCCGCCGTCGATGTGGTTCGGCGAGAACGTCGTGTGGGTGCACGCGTGCAGGTGGGCCGCGGCCGCCGCGCTGGGCAGGGCGTCGAGGGCGGCGTCGATCGCCTCCGGGTCGAGGAGGTGGCGCTTCAGCTCGTCGGGGATGTCCAGCGAGTTGACCCGCGCCGGCCACAGCTCGTGGAAGCGGGGCGCCGGGCGGTACTCGGCGAGGCGCTGCACGACGGCCGCCGCCGTGATCAGCGCGTTGTCGATGCGGAACGGCATCGAGCCGTGGCCGGGCGTGCCGTGGATCCGCAGGCGGCGCCAGGCGACGCCCTTCTCGCCGACGGTGACCCCGATCGCCGGGGCCTCGGCCGGACCGTCGTGGAGACCGCCACTCTCGGTCAAGAGGTAGTCGCAGCGGATCGCGTCGGGATGGTGGTCGGCCACCCAGCGGGCGCCGTGGGCGCTGCCGTGCTCCTCGTCGGCCACGGCGAAGTAGATGACGTCGCCGCGCGGGCGAACACCACTCGTCACCATGTCCTTGAACGCGACGGCCATCGACGACGTGAGGTTCAGCATGTCGACGGCCCCCCGTCCCCAGACCTCGTCGACGCCGTCGGCATTGGCGATGACCTCGCCGCCGAACGGGTCCTGCGTCCAGCCGTGGGCGTGCACCGGCACGACGTCGGTGTGACCCATCAGGCACAGGCTCGGGGCGCTCGGGTCGGTGCCGTCGACCCGGGCGACGAACGACGCCCGGCCCGGTGTCGGCTCCCAGCGCTCGATCGTGACGCCCGGGCCTTCGACGTAGGTCTGCAGGACGTCGGCGTTGCGGGTCTCGTGGCCCGACAGTGGCGTTCCGTCGTTGACGCACTGGTTGCGGATGAGCGTCTGGAGCAGCTCGACGGTGGCGCCGGTCAGGTCAGCGGGCATGTTTGTAGTCTCCCCCACCCGTGGATGAGATCGAACTGCGCGTGCCGCGAGATCGTCGCCGGGATCGCCGGCGCCGAGGTGATGGACTGCGATCCGGCGCTCGCCGACACCGCCGACTTCTGTGCCGCCTACGGGATCGCCATGGACGACTCGGCCAACGCGATCGTGGTGATCGGCAAGGCGTCGAGCGCCGCGGTGCCGCCGGTGTACGCGGTCTGCCTCGTGCTGGCGACGACGCGCCTCGACGTGAACCGCGTCGTGCGCAAGCGGCTCGGGACGAAGAAGGCGTCGTTCGCCCCGCCCGAGGTGACGGCCGAGCTGACCGGGATGACGATGGGCGGCGTGACCCCGTTCGGGCTGCCGGCCGACCTCCCGCTGTGGATCGACAGCCGGGTCATGGCCCGCGAGCGGGTGGTGGTCGGTGGCGGCAGCCGCGCCGCCAAGGTGATCGGTCCCCCGTCGATGCTGCTGACCATCCCCGCCGCCGAGGTCGTCGACGACCTCGCCCAGCCGGTGGAGGGGTGACCGGATCCGCCAACTGTTTGCCGTGGCGGCCATCTTGTGGCCGTTCTGGCAAAGAGTTGGCGGATCCGGCCATTCCGGACGGCGGCGACCTCGGGCTCGGCGCGGGGCTTCAGGGTGCGGCTGGGCCGCGGCTGAGCTCGAAGCCGATGCCGCGACGGCCGCCGAACTGGGCCGCGATGACGGCCGCCTGGCCGTCGAGCATCTCCGTGGCATAGGCGACGGGGTCGGCCACGCCCAGCCCCCGCAGGTACTGCTCGTGGGCGAGCAGCGACCGCACGGCCGTGTCACCGATGCCCGACGTGTCGACGGCGTGCGTGGCCCGCGACGGATCGTCGGCGACGGCGATCCATTGCACGCCCGCCCACGGCTCCTCGGCGAGCTCGGGGAAGATCCAGCGGTTGGCGGCGTCGGCGACGGCGTCCATCGTCGAGCGCCCGACGGCGCGGTGGTCCGAGCTGTTCCACCCGGCGCCGGGCTCGCTGCCCCAGTGCTCACCGAAGTGCTGGGCGACGACGACGTCGGGCCGGTGACGGCGGATCGCCGCGGCGATGTCCCGGCGCAGGTCGAGTCCCTCGACGATGCGTCCGTCGGGGTGGCCGAGGAACTCGATCTCGGACACGCCGACGATCGCCCCGCTGGCCCGCTCCTCGGCCTCGCGTGCCGGGCGGGCCTCCGCCGGCGGCAGCGAGTCGATGCCCGCCTCCCCCGCCGTGACGAGCACGTAGGAGACCTCCTTGCCGGCCGCCGTCCACGCCGCGACGGCCCCGGCGATGCCGTATTCGATGTCGTCGGGGTGGGCGACGATCACCGTCGCCTTGTGCCAGCCGTCGGGGAACTCGGCGAGCGTCATCGCAGCGCGCTCAGGCCGCCGTCGACGACGAGCGTCTGGCCCGTGATGTACGCCGACTCGTCGGACAGGAGGAACAGCACGGCGTAGGCGGTCTCCCACCCGGTCCCCTGGCGCCCCAGCGGCACCGGCGTGCGAGCCCGGCTCGGCCGGCCCTGCGACGCCATCCGCCCGAGCGCTGTGTCCATCAGGCCGGGGGCGACGATGTTGGCCCGGATCGATCGCCGCTCGCCCTCCACCGCGACGTGGCGCACGAGCCCGCCGAGGGCCGCCTTGGAGGCGTCGTACACCGGGATGCGGCTGCCCGGCTTGATGCCGGCGACCGACGAGATGAACACCAGCGCGGCGCCGTCGGTGAGGATCGGCAGGGCGGCGCGCGCCGTCAGCATGGCGCCGCGCACGTTGACGTTCATCACCATGTCCCAGTGCTCGGGCGCCCGATCGAGGCCGTGCCCGGCGCCGATGCCGACGTTGTAGACGACGCCGTCGAGCGCACCGAGCTCGTGCTGGGCCCCGGCCACCATCGCCTCGACGGCGGCCGGGTCGGTGATGTCGGCGACGACCTCGCTGGCTCGTCCCCCATCGGCGAGGATCCGCCGCACGGTCTCCTCGGCGCTCGCCGGATCGCGATCGGCGCACACGACCCGCGCCCCCTCGCGCGCGCACAGCTGGGCGATCGCCCGGCCGTTGCCGATCGGCGGGTCGGCGAGGTCGTAGGACATCTGGCCGGCGCCGACGACGAGGATCCGCCGCCCGGCGAGGCGGCCCCGCCCCGGCGCCGTGCCCGCCGACTCCGGCGGCGTCCGCACGACGCGGTCGTCGGCGACGACCGGTCGCGGGTCGTCCATCGGTCAGCGCCCCTGCGACATGTCGAGCTCGGCGCCGCCGGCCTGCTCGATGTCGACGCCGAACGTCTCGAGGTAGCGCGACACGAGCATGTAGAAGCCGATCGTCACGGTGAGCTCCTCCAGCTCCTGCAGCGACAGCGCCGCGTGCAGCGGGTCGAACGTGGCGTCCGACGCCCGCACGTTCTGGACGATGTCGTCGGTGTAGCGCATCACCTGGGCCTGGACCTCGGTGAAGACCGGGTCGTCGGCCCCGTTGCGGATGCCGGCGAGCAGCTCCTCGCTCATGCCGATCCCGCGGCTGATGCGCTCGTGCTGGAACACCTCGTACGTCGCGTCGGACAGGACGCCGACGCGCACGATGGCGATCTCGCGCAGCACCGGATCGAGCTTCGACTTGAACAGGAGGTGGTTGCCGAACCGGCTGAACGCCCGCAGCAGGCCCTCACCGCCGGCCAGCATGCGGAAGATGTTCATCGGCGGGTCGCCGATCTTCGCCAGCGTCTCCTGGGTCTCGGGCTGCAGCGATGCGGGGTCGGGGTACGGGATGCGGGCCATGACGAGCATCATCGCCGACCCGCGCGCACGATGGGAACGCCGGGCGACGGCGGCCGTACCGTCGTGTCGTCACCACCCACCACCATCCGGAACGGGAGCTCACAGATGGCGCTGACGGTCGCTTCCCAGAAGACGATCCACGAGACGCACCGGGTCGCCGAGGACGGCGCGGTCGACGCCGACGGCCACATCCTCGAGCCGCCCACGCTGTGGGAGGAGTACATCGACCCCAAGTTCCGCGACCGGGCGCTGATGTTCAAGCTCGACGAGAAGGGCCTCGAGGAGCTCTGGTACGACGGCAAGGTCTCGGAGCTGAGCCGTCGCGGCTTCCCGGCGACGCTCGGCGCGATGGGCGCGCCCGATCTCATCGACATGGCGAAGAACCCGGACCGCACCTACCTCGGTGAGGCGCCGTATGGCTCGATGGACCCGCAGGAGCGCATCGACGTCCTCGACGCCGAGCACATCGACACGGCGATCCTGTACACCACCGTCGGCCTGCTGTGGGAGGCCGAGATCAAGGATCCCGAGCTGTCACAGGCCTACTCCACGGCCTACAACCGGTGGATCTGCGAGTTCTGCGCCGACGAGCCGCGCCTGATCCCGACCGCCCACCTGTCGCTCACCGACGTCGATGCTGCGGCCAAGGAGTTCGAGCGGGCCGTCGGGCAGGGCGCCAAGGGCGCGCTACGTCGCCCCGTTCAGCCACATCGGCCGGCCCTTCGGCCATCCCGACAACGACGCCATCTTCGCCGCCGCCCAGGACCTCGACGTCCCGCTGGCGATCCACCCGACGTTCGAGCCGGCTTCCAACAAGGGCGACCGGATGGGCGCCGACAACTTCCGCAACCTGCGCCTGCTGTCGTCGGTCGCCGGCTCCGACGGCGTGCGCCACCAGTTCACGACGCTGTTCGACTACGGCGTGTTCGACAAGTTCCCGCGGCTCAAGGTCCTCGTGCTGGAGTGCGGCGCCGGCTGGGTCGGCTACTGGCTCGACCGCATCGATGCCGTCTTCAGCCACACCGTGATCGGCGAGCGCGTGCCGCTCAGCCAGAAGCCGAGCGACTACTTCCGCGAGCGGGTGTGGATCAGCGCCGACCCCGACGAGCGGATGATCCCCGCCCTCGCCCAGCGCTACGGCGTGGAGCGCTTCCTGTGGGCGTCCGACTTCCCGCACGCCGACCACACGCCGGAGTACATCCACGACCTCAACGAGCTGGTGGCCGCGTTCCCCGAGGACCAGCGGGCGGCCTTCATCGGCGGCAACGCCCGCCGGCTGTTCCAGCTCGACGGCCCCTTCACCTGAGGGACGCGGGCGACAAGATCGCGTCAAGATCCGCCGGGCGACTTCCCACGAGGCCGCATCGCGGGCAGTGTTGAGGGGTGCCGGGACTGCGTCTCAGGGATCTCGCCGTGCTCGAGAGCACGCGCAACGAGCTGCGCCTCGATCGCCTCGCCCAACGCCTCAGGGAGCACGGGCCGCTCGCCGTCCGCGACACGGTCGTGCGCCGCCACGGCGATCGCATCACCCTCTTCCTCGACGACGACTCGGTGCTGCGGCTCAAGCTGTTCTGGCCGCGCCGCCAGATCGTGGCCGCGCTGAAGTCGATCCGCTGGTCGTCCCGGATCGGCTGGATCGTGACCGTGCGCACGACCGCCGGCGACGAGCTCGTCGAGTACGCCTGGCTCGCCACGCTGCGACCGACCGACTGCTGAACGTCTTGGTCCGGATCCTGGTCGCACCGGCGACCAGGATCCGGACCGAAACGACGTTCAGGCGGAGGTCAGGTCCATGCCCGGCAGGTCGCCCTTGGCCCGCCAGTCGGCGATGACGTTGAAGAACGCCACCGACCCGGCGCCGTAGAACCCGTTGCGGATGCCACGTTCGTTCGGCCGGCCCTCGTTGTTGTAGTAGCCGGGCGTGCAGGACTCGAGGAAGTCGAGGTTGAACTGGGCCAGCTCGATGATGGTCTGCACCCACGCGTCCTCGGCCTCCTGCGACACCTCGAACGTCTCGACGTCGTTGTCGAGGACGTGGCGCAGGATGTAGGCGGCGTGCTTGCTCTGCTCGTCGAGGGCGTGCGGGAAGTTCGCCGTGAAGCCCGACTGCTGCAGGCTGAAGATCAGCAGGTTCGGGAAGCCGCGGGTGTGCATGCCGTGCAGCGTCGATGCGCCGTCGTGCCACTTCTCGGTCAGCGTCAGCCCGTCGCGCCCGACGACCTCGTACCCGGCGCGGCGGGTGAAGTCGGTGCCGACCTCGAAGCCGGTCGCGAAGATCAGGCAGTCGAGCTCGTACTCGGTGTCGCCGACGACGACGCCGCGCTCGGTGATGCGGTCGACGCCCTTGCCGTCGGTGTCGACGAGCGTGACGTTCGGCCGGTTGAACGTGTCGAGGTAGTCGTCGTGGAAGCAGGGCCGCTTGCAGAACTGGCGGTAGTACGGCTTCAGCGCCTCGGCCGTCGCCGGGTCGTTGACGATCGTGTCGACGCGTGACCGGATCGGCTCCATCTTCTCGAAGTCGGCCAGCTCGACCGTCTTGGCCAGGCCCTCCGGTGACACGTCCGTCGTGTCGGCCTGGCGCATCTGCAGCAGCAGCTTGCCGATGATGTCGGTCCAGCCGTCACCGACGAGGTCCTCGGGCTCGGGGATGCCGGTGACGAGGTTGTTGAAGTTCTCCATCCGCCGCTGCTGCCAGCCCGGCTCGAGCGACGCCGCCCACTCGGGATCGGTGGGACGGTTGTCGCGCACGTCGATCGACGACGGCGTGCGCTGGAACACGAACAGCTGCCTTGGCGCCGGCGCCGAGGTGGGGCACGCACTGCACGGCCGTCGCGCCGGTGCCGATGATGCCGACGACCTTGTCGGCGAGCTTCGTCAGCCCGCCCTCGGTGTCGCCGCCGGTGTAGTCGTAGTCCCAGCGGCTGGTGTGGAACGTGTGCCCTCGAAGGACTCGACGCCGGGGATGCCGGGCAGCTTCGGGCGGTGCAGGGGGCCGCTCGCCATGCACACGAACCGGGCCCGCAGCTCGTCGCCGCGGTTGGTCGCGACGATCCAGCGGGCGCTGTCGTCGTCCCACGTGAGGGTCGTGACCTCGGTCTGGAACAGCGCCCCGTCGTACAGGTCGAAGTGCTCGGCGATGTTGCGGCTGTGATCCAGGATCTCGGCCGCTCGCGTGTACTTCTCCTTCGGGACGTAGCCGATCTCCTCGAGCAGCGGCAGGTAGATGTACGCCTCGATGTCGCACTGCGCCCCGGGGTAGCGGTTCCAGTACCACGTGCCGCCGAAGTCGCCGCCCTTCTCGATGATGCGGACGTCGGTGACCCCGGCCTCGCGCAGCCGGGCCCCGGCGAGCAGGCCGCCGAAGCCGCCGCCGATGACGACCACGTCGACCTCGTCGAACAGCGGTGCGCGGGTGAGCGGGTCGACGTAGGGATCTTCGACGAAGTGGGCGAAGTCGCCCGTGACCTCGACGTACTGCTCGTTGCCGTCCTCGCGCAGCCGCTTGTCGCGCTCGGCTCGGTACTTCTCGCGCAGGGCGTCCGGGTCGAACGCGAGCGGTGCCGGTTCGTCGACGGTCGTCATCGGTGCACTCCCCCATGGGTCTTGGCGACGGGTGTTTCCAATCGCCCATCATGGTCGCGCCGCTCGTCGCTGCCGTAACGAGAGGACCATGATGGCCCCCATGGGGACCCTGAAGACCGAGATCGATCCCGCCGACGTGGGCTTCGACGCCGCCCGGCTGGAGCGGCTCGACCGCCACTTCCAGCGCTACGTCGACGACGGGCTGCTGCCCGGCTGGCTGCTGGCCGTGTCCCGCCACGGGCAGCTGGCCCACGTGTCGACGTACGGCCAGCGCGACGTCGAGGCCGGGCTGCCGGTCGAGACCGACACGATCTGGCGGATCTACTCGATGACCAAGCCGATCACCGCCGTCGCCGCGCTCGTCGCCTACGAGCAGGGGCTGTTCGAGCTCAACGACCCGGTGCGCTGGTACATCCCGTCGTTCGCCGACACCAAGGTGTGGCGCAGCGGCTCGTTCACGGCGCCCGTCCTGGAGCCGATCACCGAGGAGCTGCGCGTCTGGCAGCTGTTCGCCCACACGTCCGGGCTGACGTACGGCTTCATGCAGAACCACCCGGTCGACGCCCTCTACCGCCAGGCGGGCTTCGAGTGGGGCACCCCCGCCGACGCCAAGGACCTCGCCGACATCTGCGATCACCTCGCCGCGCTGCCGCTGGTGTTCCAGCCCGGCACCGAGTGGCAGTACAGCATGGGCCTCGACGTGCTCGGGCGGGTCATCGAGGTCGTCGCCGGCGTGCCGTTCGACGAGTTCCTGCAGACCAACGTGCTCGACCCGCTCGGCATGACCGACACCGTGTGGCACGTCGACGAGGGGCGCGCCGACCGCCTCGCCGCGCTGTACGCGCCGACGCCTGGGAGCAAGCAGGCGTTCCGCTACGACGTGATGGGGTCGCGGGCGACGACGCCGCCGGTCGCCCCGCTCGGCGGCGGCGGGCTGTGCGGGACCGCCGGCGACTACGTCCGCTTCGCCGAGATGCTGCGCGGCCGCGGCGAGCTCGACGGCGTGCGGATCCTGGCGCCGAAGACGGTCGAGCTGATGGCCAGCAACCACCTGCCCGGCGGCGCCGACCTCACCGCCGTCGGTCGTCCGCTCTTCGCCGAGACCACGTTCGACGGCGTCGGCTTCGGCCTCGGCGTCAGCGTGACGATCGATCCCGTCAAGGCGAGGGTGCCGGGCAACGTCGGCGACTTCGGCTGGGGTGGCGCGGCCAGCACGTCGTACTGGGTCGACCCGGTCGACGACCTCAGCGTCGTGTGGATGACGCAGCTGCTGCCGAGCAGCACCCACCCGTTGCGCAGCCAGCTGAAGCAGCTGGTGCACGCCGCGCTGGTGGCGCCGGAACGCTGAACCGCGCGGCCGCCGCCGTCGTACCGGCGGCATGGAACGAGACCCCTCGGCGCGCCGCCCCGGCGGCCGTCTGACGCGCGTGCTGGCCGTGATCGGCCGCGGCGCCCTGTTCATGGCCGGCGGCGCCGGCGTGATGTGGATCGGCGCGCTGCCGCCCGTGCTGGCGGCCAACGAGGACGACACGACCCCGCCCGTGTGAGCCCCGAGTCCGTCTGTCTATGTCACCGCACACGTCGTCGACGACGTGTGCGGTGAGAGCGCGCGTCAGTAGGGCTGGTGCCGCGCTGGGGTTGGAAGGGCTCTGAGCGATCGGGGGGCCAGGATTCGCTCCGGGTCTGGCTCGGTGCTGCGGCCCCCTCCTTTCTGTGTCACCGCTTACGTCCCCGGGGACTCAAGCGGTGACACAGAACGGGCTCACGGTCCGCCGACGTCGTTTCGGTCGCGGTCTTCCGCCGAAACAGGCCACCTGACGCGACCAAAGCAGCGTCCCAACCGACGAAGCCCACTCTGTGTCACCGCAGACGGCTGCCGACCGGAGTGAGCCGGTGAGCGGGTGAGCGAACGTCCCCCTCCGAGGGCTGGCCCCGCCCGACGACGACCTCGTACGCTGCCGGCCTCAGGTCTCAGACGGGGAGTGCCACGTGACGATCGTCAGTCGAGTGTTCGGGAAGATGAAGCGCGGCGGCATGCGGCGGACCGCCCTCGGGCTGCTCGCCGTCCCGCTCGTGATGCAGTCGTGCCAGCCGGCATGCACGCCGACCGGTCCCCGAGTGCTCCCCCAGGAGGTCATCGGCACGAGCGTCCAGGGACGCCCGATCGTCGCCTACCACGTGGGTGGCACACCCGGCGGCAAGGTCGTCCTGGCGATCGGCTCGATCCACGGCGACGAGCAGACCGGCATCGAGATCGTCGACTACCTCCGCGACGAGGTCGGGCTCCCCGATGGCCTCGACGTGTGGGTCATCGAGACCATCAACCCCGACGGCAACGTGCTGGGCACGCACCAGAACGCCCGCGGCGTCGATCTCAACCGCAACTTCGACCCGGTGTGGCAGGCCAACGACTGCACCGTTGTGGTCCGCTACTGCGCCGGCACCGGACCGCGCAGTGAGCCCGAGGCGCAGGCGATCGCCGACTTCATCCTCAAGATCAAGCCGGTGATGACGACCTGGTACCACGGCCCGCTGCACGTCGTCGACGCCGCTCTGCAGAACGGCGTCGCCAACCCGAAGGTGCTGAGCGCCTACGCGGCGCGCGTCGGGTACTCGGTGGCGACGGTGAACTGCTCACCGACCGGCATCTGCGTCGGCAACGCCACGCAGTTCGGGAACTTCAACGTGCCCGGGTCCTCGGCGTTCGTCGTCGAGCTGCCGACCGGCGTGGCCGGGGCGCTCACGCAGCAGGGCGTGATCAACCACGTGACCGCGTTCCTCGACGCCGCCCTCGTCGCCTGACGGGAGCGGCGCGTCCGGCGCGACGGTCAGCGCAGCTCGCCGATCGGGTGCTCGGGCCGGCCGACGAAGCCGTCGGTGCGGAACCCGCTCGCCTCGGGCGTACCCGGACCCCACGGTCCCTCGACGCCACCGAGGGTGCGCCACACCCGCAACCCGAGCAGGGCGCGCAGCTCGTCGTCGAGCTCGCCGAGCACGTCGGGGTGCGTCGAGAGCGTGTAGTTCTCCTGCGGTCGCAGCCACGGCCGGCAGAAGTACGTCAGCACGCCGTAGCGGTGCTCGTCGGCGGTCGTGTTGGCCCCGGTGCCGTGCCAGACCCGCCCGTCGAACACCAGCGCCGTGCCGGCCGGACCGACGCCGGCGACCGTCTCGACGACCTCGTCGCGTGGCGGTTCGTGGGTCCAGCGGTGCGAGCCAGGCACGAGCCGGGTGGCGCCGTTGGCGTCGGTGAAGTCGTTGAGCATCCACATCACGTTCATCGCCAGCGGCTTGTCGATGTCGCGTGGCGCGTAGCCCTGATCGGAGTGCAGCCCCATCGCGGCGCCGCCGGGACCGGCGATGTTGGCCGTGTGGCTGGACAGGCAGTAGTCGCCCTCGAGGATGTGACGGGCGAACGTGCGCACGACCGGATGCTGCAGCAGGTCGCGGAACACCTCGCCCTTGCTCGGCAGGTTCCACACGCGCTGATTCGCTCCGTCCACCCCGTCGCCGCCGTCGAAGAAGGCCACGTCGGCAGCGGCCTCCGCCGCCGCCTGCTCGACGAGCCGCTCGCGCAGCGCGGTGACCTCATCGGTTGAGAGGGCGTCGGCGATGCGGGCGATGCCGAGCTCGGCGAGATCGTCCTTCGCCTGCTCGATGTCGTCGGTGAGCGGCGGGAGCATCGGGAGCGTGGCGGCCTTCGACATGCGCCGAGTGTACGAACGGGTGCTGGCGTCGCTCCGGGTGGGCGGCGGTCGGGCAAGATCGGCGGATGGCCACCGAGGACGACGCGCGGCGCATCGCCCTGTCGTTGCCGGAGACGACGGAGAAGCCGAGCTACGGGACCCCTGGGTTCCGCGTCAAGGACCGGCTGTTCGCCCGAGTCCACGACCTCCCGGCCACGCTCGTCGTGTGGGTGGCCGACATGGCCGAGAAGGACGCCCTGCTGGGGTCGTCGCCCGACCGCTTCTTCGAGACCCCGCACTACGACGGCTACCCGATGGTGCTCGTCCACCTCGACGCCATCGAGCTCGACGAGCTGACCGAGGTCATCACCGACTCGTGGCGGGCCCGCGCCCCACGCCGACTGCTCAGCGACTTCGAGCGCGGGTCGTGACGACGTCGGCCGTCGTCGTCGGCGCAGGGATCGCCGGGGCCACCGTCGCCATGGGGCTCGCCCACCGCGGCATCTCGGTCACCGTCGTCGACGGCGAGCTGGACGGCCGAGCCACGGCGGCCGGGGCGGGGATCATCCAGCCGTGGTCGTCGGCGGTGTCCGGTCCCTACTTCGACCTGTACGCACGGGGCGCCGCCTTCTACGAAGCGTTCGTCGGCCAGCTCGCCGAGCTCGGCATCGACGAGCTCGGGTACCGGCGCTGCGGGTCGCTCGTGGTCGCCGACGATCCGGCGGCGATCGACCGCGTCGAGCGCCGGCTCGACGAGCGCCGATCGGCGGCCCCGGCGATGGGTGCCGTCGAGCGCCTCGACGGTCGCGCCATCCGCGACCACTTCCCGCCGCTGCGTGACGACCTCCACGGCGTGTTCGTCCCCGGCGGCGCCCGAGTGGACGGCCGCCTGCTCGTCGCTGGCGTCCTCGCCGCGATCGAGCGACTCGGCGGGTCGGTGCGTCGCGGGTCGGTCGCCGTGCGGCCGGCGGCGGCCGGTCGGGTGGAGGTCACCGTCGACGGTGACGACGTCGCCGGCGACGTCGTGGTCGTCGCCGGCGGGGCGTGGACCCGTCCGTTGCTCGGCACCACTCGGGACGGCGGTCGACGTCGAGCCGCAGCGGGGTCAGATCGTCCACCTCCACCTGGCGGCCACGGACACGGGCGGCTGGCCGACGGTCGTGCCCGTCGGTGACCACTACCTGGTCGCGTTCGACGACGGCCGGATCGTGGCCGGCGCAACGCGTGAGACCGGCAGCGGGTTCGATGCCCGGGTCACCGCCGCCGGACTGCGCCGCGTGCTCGACGACGCCCTCGCCCTCGCGCCGGGACTCGCCGACGCCACGCTGCATCGAGGTGCGCGTCGGGCTGCGGCCGTTGGCCGCCGGGATGGTGCCGACGGTCGGGCCGCTGCCCGGTCACGACGGCGCGTTCGTCGCCTCCGGCTACGGCGCGGCCGGGCTCACGATGGCGCCGGTGCTCGGCGACGCGCTCGGCCGAGCTGATCGTCGCCGGCCAGGCCCCGTTCGAGCTCCCGGCCGGCGCACTCAGGCCACCGCCCGCTTGAGGTCGGGGAGCTCGCGCCGCTCGATGATGTGGTCGACGAGGCCGTAGCGCACGGCTTCGTCGCCCCGCACGATGTAGTCGCGGTCGATGTCGGCGGTGACGCGCTCGACGGTCTGGTGGGTGGACGCGACGAGGATCTCGACCATCCGGCGGCGCATCTCGACGACCTCGGCGATCTGCAGCTCGAGGTCGGTCGATTGGCCCTGGGCGCCGCCGTGCGGTTGGTGGATCAGCACCCGGGCGTTCGGGCAGGGCGTAGCGCTTGCCGGGCGCGCCAGCAGCGAGCAGCACGGCGGCCGCCGATGCGGCCTGGCCGACGCAGATCGTCGCCACGTCCGGCGCGACGTACTGCATCGTGTCGTGGATCCCGAACAGCGCGTTCATGTCGCCGCCCGGCGAGTTGATGTACAGCGAGATGTCCTTGCTCGTCGACTCCGACTCGAGGTGCAGGAGCTGGGCGATGACCAGGTTGGCGCTGGTGTCGTCGATCTGGGTGCCGAGGAAGACGATGCGGTTGGCGAGCAGGCGGGAGAAGATGTCGTACGCCCGCTCGCCGCGGTTCGTCGACTCGATGACGGTGGGGACGAGCACGGCAACCTCCATGTGCAACTGTTGAGTTGCACTCTAGGTGCGAAACGCACGCAGTGCAACCCGTCGGTTGCGTCTAGGCTGGCGCGATGAGCGAGGGCACCCGCATCACCCGCACCGTGGACACCGATCTCGACGTCGACGAGCTGTGGACCATGGTGGCCGACGGCGCGGCGTGGGCCAGCTGGATGGTCGACGAGGCCGACGTCGACGTGACCCCGGGGTCGGCCGGCACGGTCGTCGACGACGGCGTCGCCCGGCGGGTGCGCATCGACGAGCTCGACGACCATCGCGTGGCGTTCACGTGGTGGCCCGAGGCCCGGCCCGAGCTGGTGTCGGCCGTCGAGCTCGTGGTCCTGCCGGCGGTCGACGGGAGCCAGCTGCGGGTCACCGAGATCGCGCTGTCCGCCAGCGCGGCGTCGGCCATCGCCTGGGACGTGCGGATGATGCTGCTCGTGGCCCAGGCGCTCGCTGTGTTCGTGTGAGCGACGCCGACCGACGACCGCTCGACGAGCTGTTCGCCGTCCTCGCCGACCCGACCCGTCGCGCCGTCCTCGAGCGCCTCGTCCACGACGGCCCGCAGACCGCCACGGTGCTCGCCGATCACTTCCCGACGACGCGCCAGGCGATCGTCAAGCACCTGCGCGTGCTCGCCGACGCCGGCCTCGTCGTGCCCGAGCGCGACGGGCGCGAGGTGCGCTACGTCGCCACCACCGAGCGCCTCGCCGACGCCGTCAACTGGCTGCTCGACGCCAGCCGATCGTGGGACCGCCGCCTCGGCCGCCTGCGCGCCGAGCGGTGACGTCGATCGCCACCAGCCCGCCGGCGAGCGCGACGCCGACCCACCGGCGCAGCTGCACGGCCCGGGCGATGTCCGCCGGCCCTGGCGGCGGTCCGGTGCCCAGCCGACCGCGATCCTCGACCACGTCGACGTAGCGGTTGGCGCCACCCAGCGTCGTGCCGAGGGCGCCGGCGAACGCCGCTTCGATCAGCCCGGCGTTCGGCGACGGGTGGCGGCCGGCGTCACGGATCACGGCGCGCCCCACGGCCCGCCACCGCCTCGGGTGGCGCCCGGCGACGAGCAGCGCGCCGACGACCGCGGGCACGGCGTTGGCGAGATCGTCGAGTCGGGCGGCCGACCAGCCGAAGCGTTCGTACCGCGGCGAGCGGTGGCCGACCATGGCGTCGAGCGTGTTGACGGCGCGGTAGGCGAGCACCGCCGGGGCTCCGCCGACCGCGGCCCACACGGCCGGGGCGACCACCGCGTCGGTCGTGTTCTCGGCGACCGACTCGACGACGGCCCGCGCCACGCCGGCGGCATCGAGCCCCGACGGGTCGCGTCCGACGAGCGCTGACACGCGTCGACGCGCCGATTCGAGGTCGCCTGCGGCGAGCAGGTCGGCGACCGCCAACGCCTCGGTGTCGAGCATCCGACCGGCGACGGCGACGGCCGTCGCCAGCGCCGTCGCCCCGGCGGACCCGATGGTGCGACGGAGGGCCACGCCGATCATCCAGGCGCCGCCGACCCCGATCGCCGTGTGCAGCACCCCGGCCACGCGGTCGTCACGCCATGTGAGTCGTTCGACCGCGGCCATGGCGCGCCCGAACCAGGCGACCGGGTGCACGACCGTCGGCGGCTCGCCGAGCCAGCGGTCGGCCAGCAGGCCGACGGCGGCGGCAGCGGGGATCACGGGGCCACGGCGGCGAACGCGTCGACCACCGCCGCCACCTGATCGAGCCGGGGCACGGCGACGCGGAACGTGTCGACGAGGCCGAAGCTCGTGCAGTCGCGCACGACCACGCAGCGCGCCGCCAGGCGATCCCGCAGCGGTGCCGCCGAGCGCACGAGCAACCAGTTCGCCGTGGTGGCGGCGACGTCGTGGCCCTGCGCCGCCAGCGCGTCAGCGAGATCCGTGCGGATCGTGGCCACCGCCGTCGCCCACGCGCCCAGGTCGGTGACGGCGAGGAGCGGCTCGACGACGGCGAGGGCGAGGGCGTTCACGGCCCAGCGCGGTCTGGCGCGCCGCGACGCTCGCCGCGGCCGCGGCATCCGGCGCGATGACGTAGCCGAGACGCAGACCCGGGCACGCCCACAGCTTCGTCAGCGATCCCAGCCGCCACGCCGCGTCGTCGCCGCGGGTCCACGTGCCGGTGGCCAAGGGCCAGAACGCCTCGTCCCACACCGCGGCGACGTCGGCTGCGGCGGCGAGCTGGCCCAACGGGTTGGACGGGTTCGACCGCCAGCGACCGGCGCCATGGCGGATCTCGGCGAGGTGGCGCCGGTACAGCGAGAACTCGGGGTCGACGACCTCGCCGGCGCCGAGCTCGGCGGCCACGAGGGCGATGGCCTCGGCCCCACCGTTCGTGAGCACGAGGCGATCGACCGGGACGCCGATCGCCGCGGCCAGCGCGGCCGTCGCCGCCGCCGGGTCCGGGTACCGGTCCACCGCACCGGCGTGGGCGGCCACGATCGGAACGACGTCCGGTGCGACCGGGTTCAGGGACATCGACAGGTCGATGACGTCGGTGGGCGCCACACCGAGGTGACGGGCGACCGTGGCTCCATCGCCGCCGTGGTCGCCGACCGGCAGCTTCACCGGGCCAGCCACGCGTCGCCCCGAGGCGAGAGGCGATAGCCCACCTCGAGGCTCTCGGTGAGGCCCAGCGCCTTGAGCTTGCGCACGTCGGTCTTGAACGCCAGGCGCTCCATCCCGAGGCTGTCGGCGAGGTCGCCGGCGCGCACCCCGGGCCGCGCCGCGATCAGCTCCAGCACGCGACGCGTCCACGGGCCGCTCGACCGAGCGTCGAGCCGCCCGAGCCGCTGCGTCAGCACGGCGACGTCGTCGTCGGCGAGGGCCGCCTGCTCGCGCAGTGCCAGGCGCGGATCGGGGCCGGCGACGTGGAACCGAACCCGGTAGAGCTGGCCCGTCCGATCACCGATCGCGGCGATCACATCGGCGGGCGCGGCGTGCCCGGCCAGCCGTGCGTCGGCCGGCGTGATGTCGTCGGGCTCGATCGCGTCGAGGGCGTCGATCGACAGCACGCCGACGCGCGTGGTGAGCGTGCCACCGAGGCGCACCGTCGGTCGCTTCCACCGGCGGAAGGCGACCGTCACGTCGCCCCGGCCGATGGCGTCCAGCGTGTCCATCATGAACTGCATCGGTCACCCCACGAGGAGCGCGACGGCCACCCAGTGGCACAGCGCGCCGATCACGACCAGGGCGTGGAACACCTCGTGGTACCCGAAGACCGTCGGCCACGGATCCGGGCGGCGCGCCGCGTAGACGCCGGCACCGAGGCTGTAGCTGACACCGCCGGCGGCCAGCATCGCCAGCTCGACCGGCGTCAGCGCGGCGAGGTAGGCGGGCAGGTCGATCAGCATCTGCCACCCGGCGACGACGTAGACGAGGGCGACGAGCGCCGACGGTGCGTCGAGCCACAGCATGCGGATCGCCGCCCCGACGAGCACCAACCCCCAGGCCACGACGAGCAGCACGACACGCGTGGTGCCGTCGAGCGCCAGCACGATGACGGCCGTGTACGTGCCGGCGGTGGCCACGAGGATCATCGTGTGGTCGACCCGCCGCAGCAGTCGTCGCTCCCGGTGCCAGAGCCGCTTGAGGTGGTACGTGCCGCTGACCGCGAGCATCGCGGTCACCGAGGCGCCGTAGACGATCACGGCGGCCCGTTCGCCTGCACCGTCGGCGCGCACCACCAGCACCACGGTCAGCACGACGGCGACGGGGACGGCGGCGCGATGGGACGATCCCCGCAGGGTGGGTCGCACGACGGGCGCCGCGCTGGCGATCACCGGATCAGCGGCCGTCGTCGGCGCACCGGTGCTCATGGCCGCGAGTCTGCCAGCCGGTCAGGAAGGGGCACGGGCGCCGTGACGTCCGGCACCGGCGGCGAAGCGGGCCGCCCCGGCGAGGGTCTCGCCGCTGCTGATCGTGTCGCGGCCGCGGGCCGCCTCGTTCACCGTCGCCGCATCCTCGGACAGGTCCCACTGCTCGAGCGCGGAGAGCCGGTCGTTGCGCATGCAACGCTGTGGCAGCGCGGCGAGCTCGGTCGCCAGCTCGATCGCCGCGTCGAGCGCCGTCCCGGGGGGCACGACGCGGTTGACGAGCCCGATGCGCTCGGCCTCGGTGCCGTCGATGCCGCGCCCGGTGAGGATCAGGTCCATGGCCCGGCTGTGGCCGATCAGACGGGGCAGGCGCACGGTGCCGACGTCGCAGAGCGGGACGCCGAACCGGCGGCAGTAGACGCCGAGCGTGGCGTCGGAAGCGGCCACCCGCAGGTCGCACCACAGCGCCAGCTCGAGCCCGCCAGCGACCGCCGGGCCCTCGATCGCTGCGATGACGGGCTTGCCGAGGCGCAGCCGCGTCGGCCCCATCGGCCCCGGACCGGTGTCGCTGATCGGACGGCGGTCGCCGTCCGACAGCGCCTTCAGATCGGCGCCGGCGCAGAACGCCTCGCCCGTGCCGGTGAGGATGGCGACCGCCACCGTGTCGTCGTCGTCGAACGCCTCGAACGCCTCGAGGAGCAGGCCGGCGGTCACCGAATCGACGGCGTTGCGGCGCTCGGGTCGGTCGATGGAAACGACCCGCACCGGGCCGTGATCTGTCACCCGGACGGGGTCGGGTTGCGTCATGGGCTCGATTCTGCCCGACGCCAGTGGGGTGTCGACCCCGCCTCGGGCGGCCAGACTGCGACCGTGAAGCGGTTGCACTGCCCCACGTGCGCCAACGAGGTGTTCTTCGATTCCCTCGACTGCGTGCGCTGCCTCACCAGTCTCGCCATGGAGGTCGCCACCGGCCCTGGGATCCAGGTCGTCGACGTCGCCACCGCCCAGCCCTGCAGCAAGCGCGGCACCTGGGCCTGCAACTGGCTCGCCGTCGGCCCGACCGCCCCGCTGTGTCGCAGCTGCGTGCTCGTCGACGCCGGGGCGCGCCAGCGAGACCTGTCGATGGTGCCCTTCCAGTCGGCCCAGCGGCGGGCGTTGTACCAGCTCAGCGAGCTCGGCGTGCCCTGGGGAGCGGGCTCCGACCTGCGCTTCTCGTACCGCTCGAAGTCGGCGGGCGACCATGCCGTCATCGGCCATCGCAGCGGTGAGATCACGCTCGACCTCGACGAGGCCGACCCGGCGCGACGCGAGCGCATCCGAGCCACGCTCGGCGAGCACTACCGCACCCCGCTCGGCCACATCCGCCACGAGCTCGGGCACTACGTGTGGCTGACGTTGGTGGGGTCGGATGCCGACCGCCTGGCCGAGTTCCGCGAGCTGTTCGGCGACGAGCGGGTCGACTACGTCCAGGCACTCGATTCGCACTACGGCCGGTCGGACGACGGCAGCTGGCGGGACGATCACGCCTCCTTCTACGCCTCGGCCCACCCGTGGGAGGACTTCGCCGAGTCGTGGGCCCAGCTGATGCACGTCCACGACGTCGTGGAGACGGGCTCCGAGTGGGGTGTCGTCCAGGCGCCCGACGACCACACCGACGCCGCTGCCTGGCTGACGACGTCGATCACCGCCAGCGTCGCCGCCAACGAGCTGGCCCGGGCGATGGGGATGCGCGACCTCTACCCGTTCGCCCTGACGCAGGGAGTGCGGGTCAAGGTCGAGTTCTGCTGGGGCCTGCTCCCCATCCGCGTCAGCTGATCGGCCTCAGGTCGCGCCGGCCGGCCGCACGCAGAACGACGTGCTCGGCCGGCCCTGCTGCTTCTTGGCGTCGACGGCATGCAACGTCATGTCGCACCCCGGAGCGCTCGGGTACTCCACGAGGCACAGGTTGGGGATCTCCTCGTTGCACGGCGCCGCGGACCCGCCGGCCTTGACCAGCACGTAGCCGACGGCGCCGTCGACGTCGGAGTGCAAGACGGCCACCGAGCACCTTCCCGATGGCAGCGGGAGGCAGAACCCGATCGCCAGGATGCGCGGCGCCTCGAGCAGCGGCGGCGGGGTCGTCGTGGTCGTCGTCGGCGGGGTTGTCGTGGTCGTCGTGGTCGTCGGCGGGGTCGTCGTGCTCGTGGTCGACGTGCTCGTGGTCGACGACGTGCTCGTCGGGGGTGCCGTCGTGCTGGTGGTCGACGTGCTGCTCGTCGACGTGCTGGTCGTCGTGCTGGTGGTCGACGTGGTCGAGGTGGTCGAGGTGCTGGTGGTGGACGTCGACGTGGTGGTGCTCGTGGGTCCGGACGTCGTCGGCGCGACGGTCGTCGACGTGGTCGACGAGTGTGGGTGACGACGTGCTGGTCGGCGGCGCCGTCGTGGTGGCCGGCACCGACGTGGACGTCGTGCCGGTCGGCACTGACGTCGACGTCGTGGTCGGCGCGACCGTCGAGGTCGTCGGAGGGGTCGACGGGGGTGCCACCGGGCTCGTCGGAGGGGTCGTCGGCGGCCGCGGGATCGTCGGCACCGTGACGCGCCGCGGGATCAGCGGGACGTTCGGCTCGTTCGAGGGCTCGGGCGTCGTGGTGCTCGTCGTCGAGGTCGTCGACGTGGTGGAGGTGGAGGAGGTGGTGCTCGACGAGGTGGTCGTGTCGTCGGTCGAGGGAGCGCTCACCGGCGGCCCGATCACGACCGGCGCCGACCCGCCAGGTTGGGCGCCGGATCCCGGCGCCGTCGCGGTCGCGGCCGGTGGCCCGCTCGACGGGCCGTCGTCGGCGCTGTTCGCGACGTAGACGACCGTCGCCGTCACGGCCGCCGCGGCGGCGATCAGGCCGATGATCACCGGCATCGGCGGTGCCTGCGGGAATCGGAAGCGGGGCCTGGGCACCAACGCCGCTGTCGCCGCGGCCCCGGCGCCGACGCCGGCGGCAACTCGGGCGCGCATCGCGGTCGGCACGGCGATGGCGTTCACGGTGGCCAGCGCGGCGACCACGCCTGGCGCCCCCTCGATGCGCGCCTTGATGGCCGCCGCCAGCCCGGCCGACGGGGTCGCCCCGGCGACGGCGCCGCCGAGCATCCCGGCCACCTCGTGCTCGAACGGCGAGCGGTCGAACGGCAACCCGCTCATCCTTCGTCGTCCATCATCGAACGCATGCGCTGCAGACCCACCGCGACCTGCGCCTTGGCGGAGCCCGACGAGACGCCCATGGTGGAGGCGATCTGGTCGTACGACAGGTCCTCGAAGTAGCGCAGCACGACGGCCGTGCGGTCTTCCGGCGCCAACTGCTCGAGCAACTGGAACGCCGACGACGCATCGGTGATCGAGGGGTCGTGGCGCGTGCTGCCGCGCTGATCGCCGGCGGCGCGGCGAGGCGGGGCGCGACCGTCGCGGCGATCGCCGAGCACCTGTTGCACGAGCACCTGGCGGGCGAACGGGAAGAAGTTCTCGACCTTGCCGTGCTTCCACTGCTCGAAGACGCGCAAGAACGTCTCGGTGACCGCGTCCTCGGCCAGCGCGGTGTCGCCGTGGCACAGCAGCAGGGCGACGCGGTAGAGCCGCTCGTGGTGCTCGTCGTAGAGCGGCGCGAACTCGTCCCACCCGCGCTCGTCCAACGGACCGGCCTCGCCCTCCCCCGCTGCCGGCTCATCCATCGACGCGAATCCGTCCTGTCTCGTCCCGCCTTCCCACCTGCGGCGGCAATCTACTGCCCGCCGCCGCGCCGTCCCCCCGGTAGCTTGGCGGGCCGTGAACCAGATGAAGACCCGCCTGCAGTCCCTCGGACTGCTCGACCGGGCGCTGCGGGCGACCACCGACGACGAGCTCGATGCCGCCGTCGCCGCCCTCGGCGACGACCACCGGGAGGCCCTCGAGCGGCTCGCAGGGGGCGAGCCGACCGCCGAGGCGCTGCGGGCGGCGGCCGCCAAGGGCCGCATCGACGGGACGCTGGAGAGCATCGGCCTGGTGCTGACGGACGCCTCGCTCGCCGATTGCATCGAGCAGCTCGGTGACCATGCCGACAACCCGACGAGCGAGCAGCTGCGGGCCGTGCTCCCGGGCATCATCGAGCGCCACGGCCTCGGCCTGACGCGGGTGATGCTGGGCTCCACGCTCGCTGGCGAGGCTGCGGCGTCAGCCGTGATCCGCGACCTGCTGAAGCACGACGAGACGATCAAGCTGCCGCCCGTCGAGGACGAGGGCAGCGGGCCGGTCGCCCGTCCGCCGGAGACCGCCGATGCCGACGTCAAGGCGCGGCGACGCGAGCTGAAGCAGCGCAAGCAAGCCGACGCCCGCATCCGGCGTGAGCAGTCGGCACGCGCCCGCAACCGCGCGTGACCAGCGCCCCGCTGCTCTAGCGTCCGCCCCCGACACCGCTCTCGGGAGGCCTGCGATGACGACTGGATACGCGTACCACGAGATCTTCGGCTGGCACGACACGTCGTCGTACGCCGGCCTGTTGCCGTCCGACCCGCTGCTCGGGTTGCAGCCGTTCGAGCACATGGAGAACGCCGAGACGAAGCGGCGGCTGCACGAGCTCGTCGTCGTCAGCGGCCTGATCGACCACCTCGTGGCGATCCCCACCCGCCTGGCCACCGACGAGGAGATCCTGCGCGTCCACACGCCCGAGCACCTCGCCCGCATCACGGCCGAGAGCGAGCTGCCCAAGGGCGGTGACGCCGGCGACGGCATCTCGCCGTTCGGGCACAACGGCATCGTCATCGCCCGGCGCGCCGCCGGCACCGTGATCGCATGCCTCGACGCCGTGCTCGACGGCACGGTCGACAACGCCTACGCGCTCGTGCGCCCACCGGGGCACCACGCCATCGCCGGCAGCGGGATGGGCTTCTGCACGTTCGGCAACCTCGCCATCGCCGTTGCTCACGCCAAGGCGGTCCGGGGCGTCGGCCGCATCGCCGTCGTCGACTGGGACGTCCACCACGGCAACGGCACCCAGTCGATGTTCTACGACGATCCCGACGTGCTGACGATCTCGATCCACCAAGACGGCTGCTTCCCGCCCAACTCGGGCGCCCTCGACGAGCGCGGCGAGGGTGCCGGCGCCGGGGCGGCGATCAACGTCCCGCTGCCGCCGGGCACCGGAGACGGCGGCTACCTGCACGCCGTGGACGAGGTCGTCGTGCCGGCCGTGCGGGCGTTCCGGCCCGACCTCGTGCTGGTGGCGAGCGGCTTCGATGCCGGGATCATGGATCCGCTGGCTCGCCAGATGGTGACGTCCGCTGGCTTCGCAGCGATCGCCGGGCGCATCCTCGACGTCGCCGCCGAGTGCTGCGACGGCCGCGTCGCGATGTCCCACGAGGGCGGCTACAACCCGATCTACGTGCCGTTCTGCGGCCTCGCCGTGCTCGAGACGATGGCCGGCGTCAAGGTCCTCGACGACCCGTTCTACCCGATGGTGTCGGGCATGACCGGCCACGCGCTGAAGCCCGCCGAGGCGGACGTCGTCGCCGCCGCCGCCCGCCTGTCGGAGCCGACGACGGCCTGACGGTCGGAGCGGTTGTCCGCCGGCATGATGTGGGCGGGCAGCGTGCCATTCGGGCATGTGGGCGGGCTCCGTGACGACTGTCGTCACCGAGCCCACCCAGATTGGGATGGACGACGGGCCATCGCCGGTTCCGTCCGGTTGGTCGCTGCGATCTGGGCGCGTTCGGTGACCTGGGTGCGTTCCCTGACGACAGTCGTCAGGGAACGCACCGGATCCGGGCTGGCCACGTGTGCGGTGACACAGAGCGGGAGCGGGTAGCCGCACGCGAGCGGCTTGGTCGCGAAACGACCTGCGGATCGACGCAAGGCCGCGACCAAGGCGCTGCCGCTTGGCGGAGCCCGGCTCTGGGCGAGCGCAACGTGCCACGGACGACTGATCGATCGCGCAGCACCACGTCGACGCAGCCTCGGCCGGCGCCGCCACCGGGCCCGACTCGCGACCCGATCCAACTCCGTCTTCAGCGCTCTTCGTTCGGACGCCGCAGCTCCCGATTGACGACCTGTCCGGTGACACCGACCGCTGCGCTGGATCAGAGGGGCAGTTCCAGGCCGGCGACGACGCGCTCGTGGTGGAGCAGCCACGCCTTCGTCTCGAGGCCGCCGCCGAAGCCGGTCAGGCTGCCGTCGCTGCCGATGACGCGATGGCACGGGACGATCACGGGCAGCGGGTTGCTGCCGTTGGCTGCACCGATCGCCCGGGCCTTGCCGTCGTGGCCCAGCCGGCGGGCCTGCTCGCCGTAGCTCACGGTCTCGGCGAACGGGATGGTGGTCAGGCCACGCCACGCGCTGAGCTGGAACGGCGACCCGTGGGGGTCCAGCACGACGTCGAACTCCTGGCGCGACCCGGCGAAGTACTCGTCCAGCTCCGTGGCCGCCTGCGCCAGCACGGGGTGATCGGGGCGGTCCGGCCCGTCGGCGTCGCTGACCGGGCGGCCGTTCGGGAAGCGCACCTCGCGCAGGCCGGCGGGCCCGGCGACGAGGGTGAGCGGTCCGATCGGCGTGTCGATGACGGTGTGGCAGAGCTCGCGATCCATGGTGATCAACCTCCGTGAACAGGACGAGGCGAGTGGGAGCCGGCCACCGACCACAGGTGGTGGAGGCCGTAGGAGCGGAACGGTCGCCACCGCTCGGCGCGTGCCGGCGGCAGGCCGAGCACGTCGAGCCCGACGCGGACGCCGAGGTCGGTGGGCAGGAACACGTCGGGATCGCCGAGCCCGCGCATCAGCACGTAGCCCGCGGTCCACGGCCCGATGCCGGGCACGTCGACGAGCGCGGCGGCGACGGCATCGCGATCGACACCGACGTCGAGGACGAGCTCGTCGGCGGCGACGCGCCGGGCCAGCTCGCGCACCGTCCGCTGGCGTTGGCGGGGCATCGGGAGGAGGGCCGGATCGATGTCGGCGAGCGCCTCGGCTGCTGGGAAGACGTGGGTGACGGGACCGCCGTCGATCGTGAGGCGATCGCCAACCGCCGCGACGATGCGCCCGGCCACGGTGCGCGCGCCGGCGACGGAGATCTGCTGACCGACGACCGCCCGGACCGCGGTCTCGAACGGCTCCACGCTCCCGGGCACCCGCAGGCCCGGCGTGGCAGTCACCGACACGGCGAGCGCCTCGTCGCTGGCGAGGGCCTCGTCGACGGACACCGGATCGGCGTCGAGGTCGAGGAGGCGGCGCACGCGGCGGACCGCCGCCCCGAGGTCACGCCAGTCGGCGAGCTGCAAGCGAGCGGCGATGTGGCGCCGGTTCCGGCGGTCGGGGGCCGGCGCGCTGAGCACGACGACGCCGTGGCCGCGCGGCAAGCGCAGGGCGCGGTGCAGCGACGTGCCGTCCCAGTGCTCGACGCCCGGGATGGCCCGCGCCGCGAAGAACGCCAGCAGCTCGGTGGCGGCGAACGGCTCGCGCACCGGCAGCTCCAGCGCGACGGTGCCTGCTGGTGACGGTGTGGTCGCTCGGCGGTTGCGGCGCAACGCCGACGGTGTGGCCGCGAACACCTCGCGGATGGTGTCGTTGAACTGGCGCAGGCTGCCGAAACCCGACGCCGCGGCGACCGCCGGCAGCGCCATGTCCGTCGTCTCGAGCAACGTGCGAGCGGTGTGGGCGCGCTGGGCGCGGGCGATGGCGAGCGGCCCGGCGCCGAGCTCGTCGGTCATCACGCGGTTGAGGTGGCGCTCGCTGTAGCCGATGCGACGGGCGAGGCCCGGCACACCCTCGCGATCGACGACGCCGTCGGCGACGAGGCGCACGGCGCGGGCGACGACGTCGCCGCGGACGTCCCAGTCGGGTGAGCCCGGCGAGGCGTCGGGTCGGCAGCGCTTGCACGCCCGGTAGCCGTGCTGCTGGGCGGCAGCCGAGGTCGGGAAGAACTCGACGTTGGGGCGCTTGGGCATCACGGCCGGGCAGCTCGGCCGGCAGTAGATCCCGGTGGTGCGCACGGCCGTGACGAACCACCCGTCGAACCGGCGGTCGCGCGTCTGCAGCAGCCGGTAGCAGTGGTCGGGGTCGAGCACGAGTCCAGTCTGGCCGCCGGAACGACGGACGATGTGCGGGAATCGGACAGGCACGGCGGAGCGTCCGCCGGCGCCTGATCAGTCGACGACGATGGCCACGGGGCCGGTGACGGGCGTCGGCGTCCGCCTGGTCACATGGCGCGGGACGACGCGGGTCACGAGCAGCCACGTGCCGAGGACGCACAGCACGACGGCCGAGCCGAACGCCGCTCGCAAGCTCGCCAGCTGGGCGATCAGCCCGAAGGCGACGCCGCCGCTGATGTTGCCGACCTCGAAGAACATCGTGAACGAGCTGATCGCCAGCGCCCGCTCGCGCTCGTCGGCCTGGTTCACCGTCAACGCCATCAGCGACGGGTAGAGGAACGCCGACGCGAACCCGACGAGCCCGGCGGCCGCCCACAGCGCCCATGCATCCGGGAAGAGGGCGAGGCCGGTCAGGGCGAGGGCCAGCGACGTGAACGCGATGAGCGCCGAGTTGCGGACGCCGAGCCGCTCGAGCCAGCGGGCGCCGCAGAGGCGCAGCAGCAGGCAGACGACGCTGTAGGCGGCGAACAGGCCGCCCGAGCCGGCGAAGCCGATGTCCTCGGAGTACTGGGGCAGGAACGCCGTGAACACCGCGAACCCGGCGATGCCGCACGCCAGCACGAGCCCGGGACCGACGGCGGCCGGGTGCATGATCCGCTCCCAGCCGCGGCGCTCGGGGAGGTCGCCCGTCGGCACGTCGACGAAGCTGGTCGGCGACCCGCCCGGGGACGAACAGCGACACGCAGGGCGGCGAGCCAGGCGAACGCGCCGGCGACGAGGAACGCCCGGCCGTAGTGGTCGCCGGCGAGCACGGCGTCACCGATGATCGGCCCGATGCCGAGGCCGCCGAACACGGCCACCGAGAAGTAGCTCGCCGCCTCGGCTCGGCGGTGTGGCGGGGCGAGGTCGGCCACCAGCGTCGCCGCGCCGACGAAGAGGGCGGCCTCGCCGATCCCGGCCACGCCACGCAGCAGGAGCAGCATCGGCAGCGTGTGGACGGTCGAGCACAGGAACCCGGCGACGCCGGCGAGCAGTGACGCCGCCGACCATCACGGACCGCCGGCCGTAGCGCTCGACGAGCCGCCCGATCACCGGGCGCACGCAGATCGCGGCCGCCGCGAACGTCGCCAGGCTGAGGCCGACGCCGATCTCGCCGGCGCCGAGCTCGTCGCTGATGAACGTCGGCACGATCGGCACGAGCATCCCGACGTACGTGAAGAACGCCAGCGCCGCCGCCGTCACCGCGATGAACGGCTTCGACACGAGGCGGGAGGGCGGCACGCCCGCCATGTTGGAGGTCGCGACGACGGAAACCCGAGATCAAGGGCACTTTGCGACGGAATTCACAAGCTCGGCCGGTCCCCGATCCAGACGTCGTCGCCCGCCGGACGTCCGTAGCCTGCCCGTGTGCACGGACGAGCGAGCGGCGGGGCGGCGTGATCCTCCTCGACGCCGTCGGCGCTGGCGGCGAGCCGGCCCGGGCGGCCGCTGTTCGCGGACGTGTCCGTCACGCTCGAGTCCGGCGACCGCCTCGCCGTCGTCGGGCTCAACGGCAGCGGCAAGTCGACGCTGCTGCGCCAGCTCGCCGGGCGCGTCGAGCCCGAGGCCGGCGTCGTCCGTCGGGGCCGCGGCACGCGCATCGTCGTGCTCGATCAGGACGCGCCGCTCGCCGGGCGCGACGATCGGCGACGTCACCGGGCGGACGTGGGACGCCGCGGCGACCCTCGATCGCCTCGACCTCGGCGGCCGCCTCGACGATCCGACCGCGACGCTGTCGGGCGGGGAGACCAAGCGGGTCGCCCTCGCCCGCGCCCTCGTCGAGGTCGGCCCGCCGGGTGAGGCCGGCGACGACGTGCTGCTGATCCTCGACGAGCCCACGAACCACCTCGACATCGACGCCATCGCCTGGCTCGAGGAGCGCCTCGCCGTGCACCGCGGCGGGCTCGTGCTGGTGTCCCACGATCGCCACGTGCTCGACCGCGTCGACGACGCGGATCCTGGAGCTCGACCGCGGGCGGGGCTACGTCCACGAGGGCGGCTACGCCGGCTACCTCGAGGCGCGCGCCGAGCGCGAGGCGCAGGCCGTCGGCCAGGAGCGGACGTCCGCCGCAACCTGGCCCGCCAGGAGCTGGCCTGGCTGCGCCGGGGTGCGCCGGCCCGCACCAGCAAGCCGAAGGCCCGCATCGCCACCGCGACGGCGATCGTCGAAGGCCGTCCGGAGCGGGCCGCCCGGGTCGGCGAGCTCGACCTCGGATTCGGCGCCCCGCGCCTCGGCGACAACATCGATCGACCTGCACGGCGTCGGCCACCGCTACGGCGACGGTCCGTGGCTGTTCCGCGGCGTCGAGCTCTCGCTCGACCCGCGCGAGCGGCTCGGCATCGTCGGGCCCAACGGCGCCGGCAAGTCGACGCTCCTCGACGTCATCGCCGGGACGTTGGCGCCGGCCGAGGGAACCCGGGAGGTGGGCACGACGGTGGCACTCGGCGCGTTCTCGCAGCGCGGCATCGAGCTCGACCCGGCGATGCGCGTCGACCAGGCCGTCGCCGGCCCGACGCGCCTGCCGGACTGGGAGGACGCCCGCTTCCTGGAGCGGTTCTGGTTCGACGCCGACGCCCAGCGGGCGCCGATCGGTCTGCTGTCGGGCGGCGAGCGGCGCCGCCTGCAGCTCGTCCTCACGCTGCGCGCCCGGCCCAACGTCGTGCTGCTCGACGAGCCGACGAACGACCTCGACCTGGACACGCTCCGCGTCCTCGAGGACGTGCTCGAGGACTGGCCCGGTGCGGTCGTCGTCGTCAGCCACGACCGGGCCTTCCTCGAACGCACCGTCGCCGACGTGCTCGTCATCGACGACGAGCACCCAGGGCGGCGGGTGCCCGGCGGCTTCGGCGGCTGGCAGGCCCGGCGTGCCCAGCAGCCGGCGGTGCGGCCCAAGCCGGCAGCGGCCGCGGCCCCGTCACGCAGTGGGGTCCCGCCGCGCCAGTCCCTGTCGACGCTGCGCCGATTGCTCCGCGACGTCGACAAGGAGCTCGCCACGCTCACCCGCCGACGCGATCGGCTCGTCACCGAGCTCGCCGCGTCCGGCAGCGATCACCAGGCGATGGTGCGCCTCGGGCAGGACCTCGCGGCCACGGACGCCGAGATCGCCGCGGCCGAGGAGCGCTGGCTCGAGCTCGGCACGGCGCTCGAAGCCGGCTGACCCCGCCGCTCAGCCGCGGCGCACCGACTGGCCGCCGTCGACGGGCAGCAGCACGCCGGTGATGAAGCTGGCCTCGTCGGACGCCAGGAACAGCGCGGCGTTGGCGACGTCCCAGCCCGTGCCCATCCGCTTGCCGAGCGGCACGCTCGGCGTCGCGCTCGGCGATCAGCTGCTCCTTGGCGATGTGGCGGGCCGCCGAGATCCCCTCGATCGCCATCGGCGTGTGCATCAGCCCGGGCAGCACGGCGTTGACGCGGATGCCGTGGCGGGCCCCGCCCATCGCCAGGTGCTGGGTGAGCGCGTTCACGCCCGGCCTTGGAGATCTGGTACGCCGCGGTGTTCGTCGAGCAGATCGACGCGATCGACGAGATGTTGATGATCGAGCCGTGCCCGGCGGCGCGCATGACCGGGATCACCGCCTTGCACGTGCGCCACATCGCCGACAGGTTGACGTCGAAGATCCGCTGCCACGCCTCCTCGTCGACGTGGACGCCGGGTGCATCGCCGCTGCCGATGCCCGACGTTGTTGTGCAGGATGTCGAGCGCGCCGTAGGTCGCGGTCGCCACCGTCGGGATCGACGCGCACGACGCCCGATCGGTGATGTCGGCGCGTGTGCGCCATCGCCTCGCCGCCCGCGTCGCGGATCATCGCCACCGTGTCCTCGGCCGAGCCGAGCTCGCGGTCGACCACGACGCACCTTGGCGCCCTCGCGGGCGAACGTGATGGCCGTCGCCCGACCGTTGCCGATCGTGTCCCCCGGCGTCTGCCCGCCACCGACCACCACCGCGACCCGTCCGTCCAAACGACCTGCCATGAGACCTTTGTACCCGGCGCGACGAGGTGGTCGATCAGCGGCCGGCTGGCCGTCAGGAGACGAGGAGGGCGGGGAAGGCTGGATCCCGGAACGGGTCACCGGGACGGAGCCGCTCGTGCAGACCGTCGACCATCGGCGCAACCCCGTTGCCGGGCCGTTGCACGTACACCGCATCGCGACCGAAGAACCGCAGCGTGAGGGTGCGCCGGCGACCGCCCGGGATGGGTGGGCGCCCCGCCGTGCAGCATCGCCGGGTGGAACACGAGCACGTCGCCAGGCTCGACCGGCCACGAGACGATGTCGAAGGAGGGACGGTCGGCTTCGATGTCGGGCAGGCGAGGCAGGCCCTCGTGGATGGGCGCCGTCTCGTCGTCGGGGTCGAACGCCGACGTGTTGAACAACGTCGCCCGATGCGAGCCACGCACGAACTCCAAGGAGTCCTCCCGGGGCACGGGCTCGAACGTGATCCACACGACGGCGAGGTGGTCGCCCTCGACGCTGAGGTACGGCGCGTCCTGGTGCCACGGCGTGCGGCGGTTCTCGCCGCCCTCCTTCAGGAAGACCTGCTCGTACATGAACCAGATCTGGGGGTCGTCCCACAGCTCGGTGACCAGCTCGGCGATGGGCGTCTCGCGCAACAGGCGCTCGTACGTCGCGTCACGGGGCGCCGCCGGGTTGCACAGGTCCTGGTAGAACGCACCGTCGATGCCCTCGAAGGGGCGCGACGCGGCCGGTCCCGGGTGGGCGACGCTCCAGTCGAAGGCCGCCTCGGCGAGCGCCAGCTGATCGGCGTCGAGCAAGCCGCGCGCCACGGTCACCCCGTCGTGCTCGTACTCGTCGCGCTGCACCGAGAGGTCGGCTCCGGACATCGCTCGCTCCTCCGCTCGATCAGTCGGCGAACGTCGGTGGTGTCGGGCAGGGCCCGAGGATCGCTTCGGCGGCGGCCGCGAACGCGAGCGTGGTGCGGTCGTGGAGGTACGGCCCGACGATCTGCACGCCGACGGGCAGACCCGACGGCGCGACGGCGACCGGGATCACGGTCGCCGGGAGGAAGCACGCGCCGGCCGGCGCCATCCAGCGGTTGAGCTCCCAGTACGGGCGCGGGCCGCGCTGCGTGGTCACGACGCGGGCGGCCATCGGCTCGCTGTGGTCGTGGCCGATCGCCACGCACGGCATGACCGGCAGCAGCAGGACGTCGTGGTCCTCGAAGAACGTCTCGAAGCGGCGCCGCAGCTGCAGGCGGCTCTCGTTGTGCGACAGCCACTCACGGTGACGCATGCTCGTGTGCTGCTTGGCCACGGCGACCGGATCGTCGCCCGCGACAGCGGCGAACTCCTCGATCTCGGGCCGGGAGAAGCCACCCGAGACGGCCGCCGTGACGAGGGCGTGGAACCGCACGGCGGCCTTGGTCAGATCGAAGCCCGGGCTCACCTCGTGCTCGATGCGGCAGCCGGCTGCTTCGAGTCGTGCGACGAAGCCCCCGAGCGCATCAGCCACCTCGGGGTCGAGCGGACAGGCGTCGTCCTCGAACCACGTCCCCACGCGGAACTGGCCGAGGTCGCTGGCGCGCGTGGGCGGGAGCTCGAGGCGCCACGCCGGGCGGTTCCACCGGTCGGGCCCGCTCATCAGATCGAGGGCCAGCGCGAGATCGGCCGTCGTGCGCGCCATCGGACCGGCGACCGCGATGTCGGCCTGGGTGAGCGTGCCTGGCGGGCCCGGGATCTGACCGTGGGCCGGCACGATGCCGTAGCTCGGCTTGTGCCCGTAGACGCCGGACATGGTGGCGGGCAGCCGGATCGAGCCGCCGATGTCGGAGCCGATCTCGAGCGGCGTGAACCGTGCCGCCAGCGCGGCGGCCGACCCACCCGATGAGCCGCCCGGCGTGCGCTCGACGTCCCAGGGGTTGCACGTCGTGCCGAAGACGTCGTTGTAGCTCTGCATGTCGCCGGCGTAGATCGGCAGGTTCGTCTTGCCCCACACGACGGCGCCGGCCCCACGCACCGCGGCCACCGGCGCGGCGTCCTCGGTCGGGACGTGATCGGCGAGCTCCGGCGCGCCCGACGTCGTGCGCATGCCGGCGGTCGAGAAGCTGTCCTTGACCGTCATCGGGACGCCGTGCAACGGACCCAGCGAGTCGCCGCGAGCCGTCGCCTCATCGGCGCGGTCGGCCGCCGCGAAGGCTGCGTCGAGGTCGCGGGTGACGACGGCGTTCAGCGGGCCGTCGAGCCGATCGACGCGATCGACGACGTGGGCCAGCGCCTCACGGCTCGACACCGTGCGATCGGCGATCGCCCCGGCGAGCTCGATCGCCGAGAGCTCGTGCAGTGCGGCCATCGTGCCCCCTTGTCGGTCGCTGTGACGTGCCGGGGCATCGTAGGACCCGGTCAGGTGTCGAGGTGCAGCCGCACCGTGACCTCGTCACCGAGCGACAGCCCCTCGGCTCGGCGCACGGCGACCTTCACCGGCACCATGTACGCCTCCCGGCGCGGGAACAGCGACGTCGTGTAGTCGGTGGCCCCGATGCGCACGGCGGCGGGGATCACACCCCAGCCGTAGGTGACCATCGACGACACGTGCTCGATGGCCGCGCTCTGCTCCTCCGGCACCGTGACGAAGTGGTACGGCGCGGGACCTCGCCAGTACACGATCTCGCCGCTGAACTCGAGGTCCATCGGCCGCAGGCTACGGAGCGACGCCCGCCTGGCCCTCGCTCACGAGCACGCCGTCCTGGTAGACCCGCCGGACCCTCCCGGCGATGTCGTCGACGTCGAGGGCGTCGCCGGCGACGACGACCACGTCGGCGACCTTGCCCGGCTCCAGCGTGCCGACGCGATCGGCGACGCCGAGCAGCTCGGCCGCGGTGCGGGTCGTCGCGACCAGCGCATCGGCCGGTGACATCCCGCACTCGACCATCAGCGGCAGCTCGCGGAGGTTCCGACCGTGCGGGGTCACCCCGCTGTCGGTGCCCATCGCCACCCGCACGCCGGCACCGATCGCCTTGCTCACCGACGCGAAGTGGGCCTCCATGACCATCTTCGTCTTCTCGACCGCCTCCGGCGGCACCGGCACGCCGGCCTCGGCCGCTTCGAGCACGCCGCGTGGCGCGAGCAGCGTCGGCACGAGGTAGGTGCCGCGCTCGAGCATCTGGCCGATGGCCTCGTCGTCGAGGTAGATGCCGTGCTCGATCGAGCGGATCCCGTTGCGGATCGCCGCCTTGATCCCGTCGGTCGCCTGGGCGTGGGCCATCACGAAGCGCCCGGCCGCCGTCGCCTCCTCGACGAGCACCGCCAGCTCGGCGTCGCGGAAGTGGCCGTGGCGGGGATCGTCGCGCGGCGACAGCACGCCACCGCTCGTCGCCACCTTGATCACGTCGGCACCGGCCCGCACCAGCTCGCGCACCTTGCGGCGCATCTCGTCGGGGCCGTCGACGATCGAGTCCGGGTGGCCGGGGTGGGCGACGAAGAACGCCGGCATGTGGGCGCCGCACACCTGCCAGTCGTCGCCGTGGCCACCGGTCTGGCTGAGCATCGAGATCGAGATCTGCATGCGCGGGCCGGCGATCATGCCGCGCTGCTGGGCGGTCTTGACGCCGAGGTCGGCGCCACCCGCCTCGCGGACCGACGTGATGCCGACGTCGAGCGTCGCCCGCATGTTCTGGGCGGCCTCGAAGAACGCCAACGAGAACGGGCGGCGGACCGAGTACATCGGGTCGAGCTGGCCGTTGATCAGGAAGTGGACGTGGCTGTCGATGAACCCCGGCAGCACGGCGTGGCCGGCGCACTCGACGGCCTCGTCGCCGTCGAGGCCGGGCCCGACATCGACGATGCGCCCGTCCTCCACCACCACATCGGCCACGGCCGGCGCCGCTCCGGTCCCGTCGAACACCGACCCGCCCCGGAGCACCAGCTCGCGCCATCACCCGACCCTACGCACGCGCGCCGGGTCCCGCCCGACGGGTGTCGAGCGGGACCCGGATGCGACGGTCGGGGGGATGGGTGAGGGCTCAGCTCACCGCCCGCCGCACCAGCGCGGCGATCGTCGTCTCGTCAGCGGCCGTCAGCTCCGTGAGCGCGAACGACGTCGGCCACATCGCGCCGTCGTCGAGGTTGGCCACGTCGTTGAAGCCGAACGTCGCGTACCGCGCCTTGAACTTGTCGGCGGCCTGGAAGAAGCACAGGACCTTGCCGTCCTTGGCGTAGGCGGGCATCCCGTACCACGTCTTCGGTTGCAGCGTGGGCGCCGCCGTCGTGATGACGGCGTGGAGGCGCTCGGCCATCGCCCGATCGTGGGGCGGCATCTCGGCGACCTTGGCCAGCAGATCGGCCAGGCCGTCGGCCTTGCCGCCGCCGCGCTTGGCGCGGCCGGCCTTGACCTCCCGCGCCCGCTCCTTCATCGCCGCCCGCTCCTCGGCGGTGAACCCCGCAGCGTCGTCATCGGTGCGGCGGGCGGGCGCCCGCTTCTTCGTCGTCGGCTCGGCCATCGCGGTGCTCATCGGTCCTGGGCCAGACCGAGCACGTTGCCGTCGACGTCGGTGACGGTCGCGACGATCCGGCCGCCGCCGACCTCGCTCGGTGCGTCCTTGACGACGGCGCCGGCTGCGGTGAGCTCGGCGAGCTTGGCCTCGATGTCGGCAACCTGCCAGTAGGCGACCGGCGAGGTCAGGCCCTGCGGGCCGCCGCCGGGCACGAGCCCGATGTGCTGGCCGTCGACCTCGTAGCCGACGTAGTACTCGGCGTCGAACTGCGGGTCCTGCCCGAGCAGCGCCGTGTACACCGGCTTGGCGGCGGTCAGGTCGGCGACCGGGTGCAGGACGGTCTTGATGCCGAACGGTGGTCGAGGTGGTGGTCATGGTGATCCTCCGTTGGATTCCGTGTGGTGGTCTCAGATTGAGAGTGTCACTCTCAATTCGAGAGTGATAATATCAGCGCCGTGGCAGCTGTCAACCCCCCACCGCAGCGGACCGGGCAGGCCCGCACCCGCCTCGCCCGGCGGGCGGTCGTCGACGCCGCCCGGGCCCTGTTCGCCGAGCGCGGCTACCAAGCGACGACGATCGACGCCATCAGCGAGCACGCTGACGTCCCGCCGGCGACCGTGTACCGGTTGTTCTCGTCGAAGCTCGGGATCCTCAAGGCCATGCTCGACGTCTCGATCGCCGGCGACGACCAGCCGCTGCCGCTGCCGGCGCGGCCCGAGGTGAGCGCGCTCGCCGCCGAGGGCGACGCGGCAGCGCTGCTCACCGGGTTCAGCGGCATCACCGCGGCGATCAACACGCGCAGCAACGACGTCTACCGCATCCTGTCGAGCGCCGCCGGTTCTGATCCGGCGGCGGCCGAGCTGCTCGCCGACTACCAGCACCAGCGCGACCGCGGCCAGGGCCAGATGGCCCGCGCCCTGGCGCGCGCCGGCGCCCTGCGGCCCGGCGTGCGCGAGCGCGATGCCGCCGACCTGATCCACGCCCTGATGTCGCCCGAGCTCTACCGGCTGCTCGTCGTCGACCGCGGCTGGTCACCCGATCGGTACGCGCGAGTGGCTCGCCGCGACGTTGGCCGATCAGCTGACTAGGCAGTGAGCTGCGGCGCCGGCAGCGACGTGTCTGTGTCACCACATACGTCGTCGACGACAGATGCGGTGACACAGAACGAGGACGGGTCGCAGCACCGAGCCAGGCCCGGAGGCTGAGCCCCCTAGGCAGTGAGGCCGGTCCGCTCCGGATCTCTCGTCACGTCGACCTCCACCGACAGCTCCTGGTCGACCGCGGGACCGATCACGACGCCGCGCACCGGGGCCACGTCGCCGTAGTCGCGTCCCCACGCCACCGTGATGTGGCGGTTCGTCGGCAGGCGGTCGTTCGTCGGGTCGAAGTCGATCCAGCCCGCTTGGGGCACCCAGACCGAGCACCAGGCGTGGGACGCGTCGGCGCCCACGAGGCGGTCGGCGTCAGCGGGCGGATCGGTCTCGATGTAGCCGCTCACGTAGCGGGCGGCCAGGCCGAGCGCGCGCAGGCACCCGGTGGCGAGGTGGGCGAAGTCCTGGCACACCCCGCGCCGCCCGTCGAGGACGGCCGACAGCGGCGTCGACACCTCGGTGAACATCGGGTCGTACTCGAACGTCTCGTGGATGAACCGGCACAGGTCACGGGTGCCGTCGACGACCGGGCGGTGGGGCGTGAACGCCTCCTCGGCGATCACCCTGAGCGCGGCGCCGAGCTCGCCGAGCGGGACGTACTGCGAGCTGCCCGCGAACGGCCGCACGGCCAACGCATCTGCTCCCCGCAGCTCCTGGACCCGCCACGCCGCGACCTCCCACGGCTCCCCAGGCGTCGGCTGGCTCGCCGGCGCCACGACGACCTCGCTCTCGGCCAGCAGCTCGAGCGCCTCGTGGCTGTGGTGCACGCCGATCTGCAGGACCCGGTTGCCGAACACGTCGATGCGCTCCGTGCGCTCGTCGGGCTCGGGCGTCACCGAGACCTCCGCCGCCACGACCTCCTGCAGCGGCGTCGGCCGGGGCAGCAGGTAGGCGACGGTGTAGCCGTCGGCCATCGGCAGCCCGTAGGAGTACGACGTCCGGTGCGACACGTGGTAGCGCACGGGCGCCGAGCCGGGCGTCATCGCAGGCGCCCGCGGACGACCATCGGGTTGACGGGTGTGGCGAACCAGGTGTCCACGACGAGGGCGCTGAACTCGTGGACGGCGGCGACGGCCTCGGTCACGCCATCGAGCACGTCGTCGCCGTCGACGATGCCGGCGACGCGCGCGATCGCCTCGCGGCCTTCGGTCCAGTCGATGGCCGCCACGTGGTCGGCCATCCGGTTGAGGCAGGCGAGGAACGAGCGCGGGTTGTCGATGTCGTGGAGCAGCAGGTGGGTGGCGGCACCGCCCTCGACGTCGCTGCGGTGGTGGCGGCGGTAGGCGATGAGGCTCTCGTTGGCGGCGAGCAACACCTCGAGCGCGGCGCGATCGACGAGGTCGGCCTCGGCCAGCTCGGCGGCGGCGGTGTCGATGTCGACGTCGTCGGCGGAGCCGTCGTCGGCGACCGGCTCGTCGGGCGCCAGCGCCGCCGGCAGCGGACCGAGGCACGCGTCGACGAGTCCGAGCACGACGACGGAACGCTCGATGCGCCGGCCGAGGTCCCCGAACCGCCACGCCGGCCCGTGCACCGTCGACTCGTCCCAGAGGCCGATGAACGTCGCCAGGTCGGCGATGGTCGCGTCGAGGACATCGATCGCCGGGCGCCCATCGGCCAGCTCGGTGCGTGACCGGGCCAGGTTCCCGAGCACGCGTCCCGCGGTGATGGACAGGTACTCCCCCACCGTGGCCGCCTCGGCGAGCACCGCCGACAGTCGCTCGCCGACGGCGATCGACGCCGCGGCCAGCTCGGCGTCGAGCACGGTGACCGGCCGGCCCTCGGGGACCTCGGCATCGGGCCCGGCGTCGCGCACGACGCGCAGCACGTGGGCCATCCGCCGGGCCCAGCGACCGCCCTCGAACGTGGCCAGGCTCGGGTCGGTCTGGCGGCGCGATGCGATCACCCGCGCCGCCTTGGCGACGGCCTCGGCCCGCTCGGCGGCCCGTCCGAGCCAGAACATGGCGTCAGCGGCGCGGGTCGGCACGGACGAGTGCAGGTCGACCTGGGGCAGCGGGGCGACGAGCACGGGCACCGGTCGCGCCGCGCCGATCACCCACACGTCCTTGGCGAGGCGGGCGGTCGGTCGGCGCGGGTCATCACCCTCGTCGAGGACCCGGCCGTTGCCACCGGTCATCACCCTGACGCCGTCGGGTCCGGCCACGGCGTGCAGGCGGACGACGGCCGTCGCGGTGCCGGCCCGGCCGTCGCGGAACGTCGGCACGGCGGCGGCGACGTCGTCGGCCGCCAGCGGGCGCAGCCGCAACGTGGTGCCGGTGAGGCCGGCGATCGCCGCCGTCCAGTACGACGCCAGGGCGGGGTCGTCGAGGACGCCCGACCCGTGGGCGTTGGCCAGCGCGACCCCGCCCTCCGTCGCCGCGAGGAGGAGGCCGGGGACGCCCGTCGTGTTGTTCGCACTCACCTCGATCGGGTCGACCGCCGCATCAGCCAGGCGACGGTAGACGACGTCGATCGGGTCGAGCCCACCCAGCGTCCGCAGCCACAGCCGACCGCGGCGGACGACGAGATCGGGTGCCTCGACGAGGTGGAAGCCGAGCAACCGGGCGAGCGACGAGTGCTCGACGTACGCCGGATCGCGGATCCCGCCCGAGAACAGCACGATGCGTGGACTGCCCTCCCGGGTGGCGCCGGCGAGGGCGTGGCGCAGCTCGGACGGGAACCCGCTGATCGACGCCAGGTCGCCGGCGGCCTGCGGACCGAGCAGCTCGGCGGCGACGCGGGCCATCACCGCCCGGTCGAGCATCGCGTAGCCGACGCCGGTCGGCGTGTCGGCGAGGTCGCGCACGACCCGCCACGAGCCGTCGGCGAGGCGCAGCACCTCGACGGCGTAGGTGGTGAGCCACCGCACCGGTGGTGGGGCGCCGACGGCCGCCAGGCGATATCGCGGGGACGACGCCAGCGCCTCGGCCGGCACCCAGCCCTCCTTGACCGCCTGTCGCGGCCCGTAGAGGTCGGCCAGCAGCGCCTCCATGCCGACGACGCGCTCGGTGACGGCCCGGGCCAGCTCGGCGAACACCTGCCCGTCGAGGATGAGGGGCACCGGATCGAGGCGCCACGGCCGTTCGGCGGGCCGACCACGGCCGTCGGGCAGCTCGTGGACGAGGTGGCCGGCGAGCGACGCCGCGATCATCCGATCGGCCTCGACCTGCCGCCGAGTCAGGGCGAGGTGATCGTGCAGGAACTGCTCGAGCAGCTCACTGCTGTCGCTCACCACGCCGGGTCGGTCGCCGGGTCGGCGCAGCTCGCGGTCACGCGCCCACCAACAGGTAGCGATCGGTGATCCGCTTGTCGAGCAGGGCGATGGCCACCTGCAGATCGTCCATCGCCTTGTCGAGCGCTCGTCCGTCGGTGCTCGCCGACGACGACTCGCGCACCACGGCCTCGACGTGGTCGACGGCGTCCAGCGGGCCGTCGGGATCGGGCAGCTCGACGAGCGCCCGGCGGGTCTCTCGCATCAATGCCCGGACCGCACGCGGGAACCGGTCGTGCTCGAGCAGGAAGCGCACGACCGACGTCCCCTCGATCGGCCCGCGGACGGCGCGCTGGTACATCTGCAGGCCCCACACCGACCGCAGCACGCCCATCCACTGCACCTCGTCGTGGTCGTTCTCCCGGTCGCCGTTCCCGGGCGCCGACAGCACGGCGGCGGCGCGCACACCGAGCACGCGCGTCGTCATGTCGGCCCGTTCGATGGCCCGCCCCAGCCGCCACATCACGTACGCCTCGTCGTGGGTCATCGCCGTCGCCAGCACCCCGTCGATGCGCCGACCGTCGAAGATCACCCGGCTCAAGAAGCGCTCCCTGACCCGCCGGTCCGGGGCCCGGTCGGCCTCGCTCGTCACGTACAGGTAGAGGTCGTTGAGCACGTGCCAGCCGTCGCGCGGGACGGTGTCGCGCGTCGTGCGCAGGTTCTCGCGAGCGTTGACGACGGCGCTCACCACGCTGCTCGGGTTGTCCCGATCGCTGATGAGGAACCGGGCCACCGTCAGCTCGCTGTCCTCCGGCGGCGTCGCCCCGTTCGACTGCGACTGTGACTGTGACTGTGACTGTGACTGCGATTGCGACTGCGACGGTGCCGTCTCCGTGAGGTCGCGGAAGCGCACGTCGCTGCCGACGACGGTCACGAGCGGTTCCCACCGGGCCTGCACCTGCGACGGGAGGTCGGCCATCAGCTCGCCGTGGGCGCGCACCAGTCGCGCCGTGTCCTCGGCCCGCTCGATGTAGCGCGCCGCCCAGTAGATGCGCCCGGCGACGCGAGAGAGCAACACGTCAGTACCCCGGCCAGGCGGCGCCGAGGTCGACGATCCAGGTGTCCTTGCTGCCGCCGCCCTGCGACGAGTTGACGACCAGCGAGCCCTTCGGGAGGGCGACCCTGGTCAGCCCACCGGCCGTCACGTAGCTCGTCTCACCGGTGAGGATGAACGGTCGCAGGTCGACGTGGCGCGGCTCGACGGTGTCACCGCACAGCGTCGGCGCCGTCGAGATGCTCAGGATCGGCTGGGCGACCCAGTTGCGGGGATCGGCCTCGATCGCCTCGGCCTGGGCCAGCAGCTGGGCGTCGGTCGCCCGGTTGCCGATGAGGATGCCGTAGCCGCCGCTCTCGTTGGCCGGCTTGAGCACGAGCTCGCGGAGGTTGTCGAGGACGAAGCGGCACTCCTCGGCGTAGTGGCAGCGGAACGTCGGCACGTTCGGCATCAGCGGCTCTTCGCCGAGGTAGTAGCGGATGAAGTCGGGCACCCACGCGTAGATCATCTTGTCGTCGGCGACACCGGCGCCCGGTGCGTTGGCGATGCCGACGTTGCCGGCCTTCCACGCCCGCATCAGGCCCGGCACGCCGAGCGTCGAGTCGGCGCGGAACACCTCCGGATCGAGGAACAGGTCGTCGATGCGGCGGTAGACGACGTCGACCGGCTCGAGGCCGTCGATCGTTCGCATGTACACGCGATCGTCGTCGCGCACGGTCAGGTCACCGCCCTCGACGAGCGTGGCGCCCATCCGCTGGGCGAGGAACGAGTGCTCGAAGTAGGCCGAGTTGAAGATGCCCGGCGTCAGCACGGCGATCGACGGATCGCTGACCCCCTCCGGCGCCAGCGAGACCAGCAGCTTGTTGAGCTCGTCGGTGTAGGCGTCGACGGGTGCGATGCCCAGGCGGGCGAACAGCTCGGGGAACGCCCGCTTGGCCACGGCGCGGTTCTCGATCACGTAGCTGACGCCCGACGGCACGCGCAGGTTGTCCTCGAGGACGTAGATCGTGCCGTCGGCGTCGCGCACGAGGTCGGAACCGGAGATGTGGGCCCACACGCCGAACTTCGGGTGCACGCCCTGGCACTCCGGGCGGTAGTTCACCGAGTCGTCGAGCAGCGCGGCCGGGAACACCCCGTCGGCCACGCAGCGCCGATCGTTGTACACGTCGTCGATGAAGCAGTTGAGCGCCTTGAGGCGTTGCACGAGGCCGCGCTCGACGGCCGCCCACTCGCCGGCCTCGATGACCCGGGGGATCACGTCGAACGGCCACGCCCGGTCGATGTTGGAGCCCTCGGAGTAGACGGTGAACGTGATGCCCATCGTGAGGATGTCGGCTGCCGCGGCATCCTGCCGGGCCTGCAGCTCCTCGACGCCGAGGCGCTCGACCAGCTCGAGGATCTCCGCCGCCACCGGCCGCGGTGCACCGTGCTCGTCGCGCAACTCGTCCCAGGGACCGGCCGTCGTCGTGGTCTCCGTCATCCGCCGAGGAATCTAGGTGACGTGTGTTTCCAGCTTGTGAAAGCCACGCACCCGGATGTCCCGGGCGTCACTGCGGGGCCTGGGGCTCCTTGGGGAGGCCGAGGACCCGTTCACCGACGATGTTGCGCTGGATCTGGCTGGTGCCGCCCCAGATCGTCTCCGAGCGGGAGAAGAAGAACGACGACATCATCGGGCTGACCGGGTAGCCCTCCCGGCGCTTGTCGCGCGCCGCGCCCGGCCACGAGCCGTTGGCGGGGCCGGTGTCGATCAGCATCGCCTCGGCGCCGTGGATGTCGAGGGCCAGCTCCATCGCCCGCTGGTGCATCTCCGACCAGAACATCTTGTTGCTGGCCCCGAGGGCGGCGACGCCGAGGTCCTTGCGGCCCGACAACGTCGCCGACAGCGAGCGCAGCCCGTTGAACCGCAGGATCTGCCACTTCGACCAGTACTGGGCGAGGCGCTGGCGGATCTGCGGGTCGTCGATCGCCCCGTTCTCCCGTGCCGTCGCCACCATCTGGCGGAACTCCTCCTCGAAGCGTCGATAACCCGTGGTCGCCGACTGGCCGCGCTCGAAGCCGAGCGTCGAGTTGGCGACCTTCCAGCCGTTGTTGACCCCGCCGACGACGTTGTCCTTCGGGCAGCGGGCCTCGTCGAAGAAGACCTCACAGAACTCGGCCGTGCCGTCGGGCTGGGTGATGCCGCGCACCTCGACGCCGGGCTGGCGCATCGGCACGAGCAGGTACGAGATGCCCTTGTGCTTGGGCGCCTCGGGATCGGTGCGGGTGAGCAGGAAGCAGTAGTCGGCGTGGTGGCCGCCGGTGGTCCACACCTTCTGACCGTTGATGACCCACTCGTCGCCGTCGAGCACGGCCGACGTCTTCAGGCTGGCCAGGTCGGAACCCGAGTTGGGCTCGCTGAACCCCTGGCACCAGCGCATCTCGCCCTTCAGGATCTTGGGCAGGAACTCCTGCTTCTGCTCCTCGGTGCCCCACTGCAGCAGCGTCGGGCCGACCAGCGTGTCGCCGAAGAAGTCGGCCCGCATCGGCGCCTTGGCCCGGGCGAACTCCTCGGCCACCACGACGCCCTCCATCGTGGACAGCCCCTTGCCGCCGTACTCCTTGGGCCACGTGGCGCAGATCCAGCCGCCGCCGTAGAGCTTGCTCGGCCACTCCTCGTTGAACACCGCCCGCTCCTGCGCCGACATCTCGAAGCCGTCGTCGAACCAGCCGGCCGGCAGGTTCTCCTCCAACCAGGCCCGCACCTCCTTGCGGAACTGCTCGGCCTCGACGGGATAGCTCAGATCCATGGCCATATCTTGACCCGCGGGTCAAGTCATCGACAACCCTCACTCCAACGTTCGCTCGCTCGAAGACTCACTCGGCTCACACAGCGCGTGCAGGGTTTCGACCATGATCGGGCGCTGTGAGCGACCCCCGCGCCGGCCAGCCCGCCCAGCCGTCCGACCTCGTCGACGTGCCCCACCTCGTGACCGCCTACTTCGCGGTCGATCCGGACCCCGCCGATCCGGCCCAGCAGGTCGTCTTCGGCACGTCGGGGCACCGCGGCTCGAGCCTCGACGGCTCGTTCAACGAGGCCCACATCGTCGCCACCACGCAGGCCATCTGCGAGTACCGCACGGCGCAGGGCATCGACGGCCCGCTGTTCCTCGGGCGCGACACCCACGGCCTGTCCGAGCCGGCCTGGACCAGCGCGCTGGAGGTGCTCGTCGCCAACGACGTCGCCGTGCTGGTCGACGCCGCCGATCGCTACACGCCGACGCCCGCCGTGTCCCACGCCATCCTGCGCGCCAACGGCGGGCGGACGTCCGGCTCCGGCCTGGCCGACGGGATCGTCGTCACGCCGTCGCACAACCCGCCGAACGACGGCGGCTTCAAGTACAACCCGCCACACGGCGGGCCGGCCGACACCGACGCCACGGGCTGGATCGCCGGGCGGGCCAACGAGCTGCTGGCGGCCGGTCTGGCCGGCGCCCGGCGGGTGCCGTTCGCGGCCGCCCGTTCGGCGGTCGAGCCGTTCGACTTCCTGGGCTCCTACGTCGACGACCTGCCGAACGTCGTGGACGTCGCCGCCATCCGGGATGCCGGCGTCCGCATCGGCGCCGATCCCCTCGGCGGGGCGAGCGTCGACTACTGGGGTGCGATCGCCGAGCGTCATCACCTCGAGCTCACCGTCGTCAACCCGCTCGTCGACCCGACATGGCGCTTCATGACGCTCGACTGGGACGGCAAGATCCGCATGGACTGCTCCTCGCCCAACGCGATGGCGTCGTTGATCGGCAAGCGCGACCAGTTCACGATCGCAACGGGCAACGACGCCGACGCCGATCGCCACGGCATCGTGACGCCCGACGGCGGGTTGATGAACCCCAACCACTTCCTGGCTGTCGCGATCGAGTACCTCTTCGGGCGGCGCGATGGCTGGGCTGCCGACGCGGCGATCGGCAAGACGCTCGTGTCGTCGTCCATGATCGACCGCGTCGCCGCGGCCCTCGGCCGGCGCCTGTGGGAGGTCCCGGTCGGCTTCAAGTGGTTCGTGCCCGGCCTGCTCGACGGGTCGGTCGGGTTCGGCGGCGAGGAGTCGGCGGGGGCGTCGTTCCTGCGGCGCGACGGGTCGGTGTGGACCACCGACAAGGACGGCATCCTGCTCGCCCTGCTGGCATCGGAGATCCAGGCCACGACCGGGCGGTCGCCGTCGCAGCACTACGCCACGCTGGTCGAGCAGCACGGCGATCCGACCTACGCCCGCGTCGACGCCCCGGCGACGCGCGACGAGAAGGCGGCGCTCGGGCGGCTGACCCCCGAGGCGGTCACGGCGACCGAGCTGGCCGGCGAGCCGATCACCGCCAGGCTGACCCGGGCGCCCGGCAACGACGCCCCGATCGGCGGGCTCAAGGTCACGACCGAGTCGGCGTGGTTCGCCGCCCGCCCGTCCGGCACCGAGGACGTCTACAAGATCTACGCCGAGTCGTTCCGCGGCCCCGATCACCTCGCCCAGGTCCAGGCCGAGGCCCGCGCCGTCGTCGCCGCCGCCCTGGCCCGCAGCTGATCCCATCCGAGGGTTTCCTGCGGGGCCTCCCCGCACGAAACCCTCGGACGCATCGAAACCCTCGGATGGGTGGTGGGGCGGTTCACGCGGCGTTCACACCGTGCCAACGGGGCGGAAACGGTGCGCTGCGACGGTCACGGTGGATGGACCGCCCCCGCTGAGTCGTAGCCGCAGGGCTCGTACCCCCTCGAGACCCTGACGCGACCGCCCGGCGGGGTGCGTGCGGCGACGCGCGCGCCTCGTCGTGGCGGGGTAGGGGCAGTTCCCGGACCGCGAGTGATCGCGGTCCGGGAACGTCCCACCGCTCGTGCGCGCCGGCACCGCCAGCGACCGGGTCGTCGTCGGCTGACCCCCGCGCGATGCGGCGCAGTAGCGTCGGCCGCATGACCTTGACGGAGGAGCCGCCGACGGATGCAGGGACGGCTCAGCCGACTCGCTGGACGGCGCAGTGGAAGGAGCTGTACCACGAGGTCATCACGACCGGGCTCTGCACCGGTTGCGCCGGCTGTGTGGTGACCTGCCCGCACGACGTGATCGGCTACGAGCACGAGGAGGGCAAGTACATCCCCTTCCACCTCGAGGAGGAGCTCGGCCTGGACGACTGCGTCCACGGGTTCGGTTCGGGCGGCGGCTGCACGACCTGCACCCGGGCCTGTCCCCGCTTCCGCGCGTGGGAGCCCGCCGCCGACCTCCACCTGTTCGGCCGGGTGCGCGAGCCCGACGAGATGGCCGGCATCTGGCGCCAGCTCCTGCTGACCCGGGCTGCCGACGACACCCAGCACACCAAGGGCCAGGACGGTGGGTTCGTCACCGCCATGCTCGTGTGGCTGATGGAGCACGACTACATCGACGCCGCCATGGTGTCGGGCGTCGAGGACGACGACGCCTGGAAGGCCAAGCCGGCGCTGGTCCACAACACCGAGGAGATCCTCGCCACGGCCGGCAGCCGCTACACGTACTGCGCCAACCCGCTCGCCCTCGTGCAGGCCAAGGAGGAGGGCCTCGACCGCCTCGCCCTCGTCGGCATGGGCTGCCAGACCAGCCAGCCGCCGATCATGTGGGATCGCAAGGCGGGCAAGGTCGCCAAGCCGTTCCTGTTCAACATCGGGCTGCTGTGCTCGAAGACGTTCGACGACGCCATCTTCCCGGAGCTCTTCGAGGCCAAGTACGGCCTGAAGAAGCAGGACATGGTGAAGATGAACATCAAGGGCGTCTTCCAGATCTGGATGAAGGACGGCTCGTACCACGAGATCAACCTCAAGGAGTGCCACCAGTGGACCCGCGAGGGCTGCAAGCACTGCCCGGACTTCGCCGCCGAGCACGCCGACATCGCCACCGGCGGCATCGGTGAGGACAACGACTGGACGCTGACGATCGTGCGCACCGAGCTCGGCGAGGAGGTCATCAACCGGATGATCGCCGACGGTGTGATCATCAGCCGCCCGGCCCAGGAGGACGAGACGGCGATGCGCCTGCTGCGCACGCTGTCGATCGTCAGCCGCCGCCGCTGGCCGAAGGACGCCGACCCGGCGCCGTCGATCGGCGTGCCGCCGCCGAAGAAGAAGGCCGCCGCACCGGCAGCTGACGCGGCGCCCAAGTCCGAGGCGGCGCCGGCCGCCGAGGAGCCCGCGCCACCGGCACCTGCCGCCCCCGCCGACTGAGGGCGTCCGCCGGCCGAGCCGGACCCGGAGCACCACCCACGCCGCGAGATCTGGGCGCGAAACCGTCGCAGACTTGCGACGCGTTCGCGCCCAGATCGGGTTTTGAGACGATTCGCGCCCAGTTCGATGACGGTCGCGCGGGCCCGGGCCCGGCGTGCCGTCAGCCGAGGGTCGTGGTCGTCGCGCCGGCGGGCTTCTCGGTCGTCGGCGGGTCGGTCGCCGCGGTCGAGCCGTCGTCCGGCGTCGAGCCCTCGGTGGTCGTCGTCACGTCGGGCGGGCAGTCCTTCTGCATGCCGTCGATGAACGCCTGCATCGCCGCGTTGCCCCCGCCGTCGCTGGTGAACGTGGCGCCCTCGTTGTCGGCCCCGAGCTTGGTCAGCTCGGCGTCCGACATCTCGTCGATCTTGCCGATGAGGCAGTCCTGCTGGGCTTTCGGCAGCAGGTTCCCGTCGGGAGTCCGGATCGATTGGGCCATGTCCTTGGCGACGGCCTTGACGCTCGGGTTGCTCGTGCAACCGAGCAGACCGAGGGCCGCGACGGCCAGGGCGGCCACGGCCAGGCGGGTGCGCTTCACAGCTCCGGGAGGCTAACGGCGCCCTGGCAGACTCCCGACATGCGCCGCGCCGGCCCTGCGCTCGGAGGGGCCCTCGTCCTCGTCGTGGTGATGAGCGTCGGGCGCTTCGCGTACACGCCGTTGCTGCCCTACATGCGCGATGCCACCGGCCTCTCGACGTCGACGGCGGGCTGGATCGCCAGCAGCAACTACCTGGGCTACGTCGCCGGCGCGCTCAGCGCCAGCTGGCTGTGCCGCTCGCTCGGGCTGCGGGCGACGGTGCGCCTCGGCCTCGTCGCCAGCACGCTGACGACGGCGGGGATGGCCCTCACGACGTCGGCGGGCGGATGGGCCGTGCTGCGAGCGATCGGCGGAGCGGCCAGCGGCTGGGCGATGATCTCGGTCGCCGCGCTGGTGCTCTCGGCTGCGGGTGAGGACCGGCGGCAGGTGGCCAACCGCATGTTCTCGGGCGTCGGCGTCGGCATCATCCTGTCGACCCTGCTCATCGCGGCGACGGCGTCGAGGACCGACGATCCGGCCCGGCTGTGGTTGGCGCTCGGCGTCGCCAGCGTCGTCTGCTCGCTCGCCGCCGACGTCTGCCTCGGCCGCATCGACGGCCCGCCCCCGCTGCGCCCGCCGGCCGGCGAGCGGATCCCGCTGCCGCCGGACGTGCGCCTGCTCGTGGCGTCCTACGCCTGCGCCGGGTTCGGCTACGTCCTCACCGCGACCTACCTGGTGCTGATCGTGCGCGACGCCGACGGCGGCCGGTGGCTGGAGGTCGTCGCCTGGTGCCTCGTCGGTGCGTGCGCCGCAGTGTCGACGTGGTTCTGGGCCCGCATCGGCGATCGCCGCGGCGAGCGCCGGGCCCTCGTCGTGGCCCATGCCGCGCTCGCCGCCGGGGTGCTGTCGGCGGCGTTCGTGCCCGGCACCACCGGGATCATCGTCGGCGCCGTGCTGCTCGGCGGGACGTTCGCCGGGATCACCGGCGTCGGCGTCGACCTCGCCCGGCGCTCGCACCCGGCCGACCCGACCCGCGCCATCGCGTCGATGACCACCGCGTTCGCGGTCGGTCAGGTCGTCGGGCCGGCCGTCGGCGGTTGGCTCGCCGATCACACCGGGACGTTCCGGGTCCCCTCCGTCGTGGCGGCCGTCGTGCTGCTCGCCGGTGGTGCCCTGTTGCTCGTCCGAACGACCAGTGACGAGCGGATGGATGCCAGAGTGACGGCATGACGCTGCACCGTCAGACGGCCGAGCTGCTGGCCGGGTTGGCCGCCCTCGGCCTGCCCCCGATCGACGAGCTCACCCCCGCCGCGGCCCGCGAGCAGCGCGCCGCCCTGCTGCGCCCGAGCCCCGAGCCGATCGCCGAGATCCGCAACCTCGATGCCGGCGGCGTCGGCGCCCGCTTCTACCGCCCGAACAGGACGCGCAGCAGCGGCCTGCTCGTGTGGTTCCACGGCGGCGGCTGGGTGCTCGGTGATCTCGAGTCGCACGACGACCTGTGCCGGTCGCTGGCCAACCGCGGCGGCTTCCGCGTCCTGTCGGCCGACTACCGGCTGGCCCCCGAGCACCCCTATCCAGCCGCCGTCGATGACGCCCGCACCGTCGTGGCGTGGGCTCGTGACCACGCCGCCGAGCTCGACTGCGATCCGCTCATCGCCGTGGGCGGTGATTCGGCCGGCGCCAACCTGGCGGCAGTCGTGTCCAACCGGCCGGTCGCGCCGATCTGCTTCCAGGCCCTCGTCTACCCGGTGACGGACGCCCGCATGGGCAGCGCGTCGTGGGACGAGCTGGCCACCGGCTACAACCTCACGGCGTCGGGGATGGCGTGGTTCTACCGCCACTACCTCGCGGCCAGCGCGTCGCCGGACGACCCCGAGGTGTCGCCCTTGCTGGAGGACGACGCGCGGCTGGCGTCGGCGCCGTCGGCGCTCGTGATCACCGCCGAGTACGACCCGCTGCGCGACGAGGGCGGCGCCTACGCGGCCCGCCTCGCCCAAGCCGGCGTGGCCACCAGCCACATCCGCTTCGACGGCCAGGTGCACGGCTTCTTCTCGATGTTCGGGCTCCTCGACGACGCCCGCAGCGCCCAGGCGCTGGTGGCCGAAGCCGTGCACACGGCGTTCGCCAAGCAGCACGCCTGATCAGCCACGCGCCGTCGCTGCGGCGCGTGCCGGCGGCGAGTGGGGGATCCCCTACTAGCCCGCGCCGCCGCCGAAGCCGGAAGCTCGACCAGTCGACATCGCGAAGGAGGGGCCGTGCCGGACGGGAAGCCGAACATCCTGGTCATCTGGGGCGACGACATCGGGATCACCAACCTGAGCTGCTACAGCCACGGGGTGATGGGGTACCGCACCCCGAACATCGACCGCATCGCCGCCGAGGGGATGATGTTCACCGACTCCTACGGCGAGCAGAGCTGCACCGCCGGTCGATCGTCGTTCATCACCGGGCAGTCCGTCTACCGCACCGGGTTGAGCAAGGTCGGGATCCCCGGCGCCAAGGTCGGGCTGCACGCCGAGGACCCGACGATCGCCGTGCTGCTCAAGCCGCTCGGCTACGCCACCGGGCAGTTCGGCAAGAACCACCTCGGCGACCTCAACGAGTACCTCCCGACGGTCCACGGGTTCGACGAGTTCTTCGGCAACCTGTACCACCTCAACGCCGAGGAGGAGCCGGAGCGCCGGGACTACCCGCCCGTCGACGAGTTCCCGGGGTTCCACGAGCGCTTCGGGCCGCGCGGGGTGCTGCACTGCTGGGCCACCGACGAGGACGACGCCAGCGAGCACCCCCGCTGGGGTCGGGTCGGCAAGCAGCGCATCGAGGACACCGGACCGCTGACGAAGAAGCGGATGGAGACCATCGACGACGACATCATCGACCACGCCCTCGGCTTCCTCGACCGCCAGCACGCCGCCGGCACGCCCTTCTTCGCCTGGGTCAACACGACCCACATGCACTGCTTCACCCACCCGAAGCCCGAGAGCATCGGGCAGGCCGGGCGGTGGCAGTCGGAGTACCACGACACGATGATCGACCACGACAAGCACGTGGGGCTGCTGCTCGACAAGCTCGACGAGCTGGGCATCGCCGACGACACGATCGTCGTGTACTCCACCGACAACGGCCCGCACATGAACACGTGGCCCGATGGCGGCATGACACCGTTCCGCAACGAGAAGAACAGCAACTGGGAGGGCGCCTTCCGGATCCCCGAGGTCATCCGCTGGCCCGGCCACATCGCGGCCGGCGTCGTCTCCAACGGCATCGTCCAGCACCACGACTGGCTGCCGACGTTCCTCGCCGCTGCCGGTGACACCACCGTCGTCGACGACCTCAAGGCCGGCCGGGCGATCGGCGACGTCACCTACAAGGTGCACATCGACGGGTACGACCTGCTGCCGTACCTGACCGGCGAGGTCGAGAAGTCGCCCCGCCCGGGCATGGTCTACTTCTCCGACGACGGCGACGTGCTCGGCATGCGCTTCGACAACTGGAAGCTCGTGTTCATGGAGCAGCGCGTCCCCGGCACGCTGCAGGTCTGGGCCGATCCGTTCATCCCGCTGCGGGTCCCGAAGATCTTCAACCTGCGCACCGATCCGTACGAACGGGCCGACATCACGTCGAACCGGTACTGGGAGTGGATGATCGAGAACGCCTACCTCGTGATGGCCGGCCAGCCGCTGATGGCCGAGTTCCTCGCCACGTTCGTCGAGTTCCCGCCGCGCCAGAAGGCCGCCTCGTTCACCATCGACCAGGCCCTCGAGAAGCTCGAGGCTGCGATCACCAGCGGGCATTGAGCGACGGCTGGATGACGGCCGCCGTCGCCGCGATGATCGGCATCCCGGGTGGGACGTTCACGATGGGGTCCGACCGCCACTACGCGGAGGAGGCGCCCGCCCACCCGGTCACGATCGACCCGTTCTGGATCGAGCCGACGCCGGTGACCAACGCGGCGTTCGATGCGTTCGTGCGGGCGACCGGCTACGTCACCGTCGCCGAGCGACCGCTCGATCCGGCGCTGTTCCCCGGCGCGCCGGCCGAGAACCTCGTGCCCGGGTCGCTCGTGTTCACCGGCACCGCCGGGCCGGTCGACCTGCGGCACCTGTCGCAGTGGTGGGCGTGGACGCCGGGGGCGTGCTGGCGGCGTCCGCACGGCACCGGCAGCGGCATCGCCGACCTCGGTGATCACCCCGTCGTGCACATCGCCCACGAGGACGCCGTCGCCTACGCGGCGTGGAGGGGTGCCGAGCTGCCATCCGAGGCGCACTGGGAGCGCGCCGCGCGCGGCGGGCTCGATGGTGCCGAGTTCACATGGGGCGACGAACCGCGCCCCGGCGGGCGGCTGATGGCCAACCACTGGAACGGTGACTTCCCGTGGCGCAACACGCTCGCCGACGGGTTCGCCCGCACGTCGCCGGTCGGCTCGTTCCCGCCCAACGACTACGGGCTCGTCGACATGGCCGGGAACGTGTGGGAGTGGACGGCCGACTGGTACGCCGATCGCCATGCCGCGCCGACCGACGACGCCTGCTGCGCGCCAGTTGAGCCACGCGGCGCGACCGAGGCGGCGAGCCACGATCCGGCCCAGCCGCAGTTCGCCATCCCGCGCAAGGTCATCAAGGGCGGCTCCCACCTGTGCGCCGACTCGTACTGCCTGCGCTACCGGCCGGCCGCCGCGCCGCCCACAGATGGTCGACACGGGCACCAGCCACCTCGGCTTCCGGTGCTCCCGACGAACGGAGGACCCCACATGACGTCCGAGCACCTGCTCGCCTCGTGGCGCGACACGCCGACCAAGGCGGCGATCGTCGACTTCGTGGCGCGCGTCACCGGCGACGGTCCCGACCACGTGCCGCCGGAGGCCCGCATCGCCACGTTCGACAACGACGGCACGCTGTGGTGCGAGAAGCCGCTGCCCATCCAGCTGGCGTTCATCCTCGAGCGCCTCGCCGAGATGGCCACAGCCGACGAGTCGTTGCGCGGCCGGCAGCCGTGGAAGGCGGCCTTCGAGCGGGACATCCCGTGGCTCGCCGGCGTGATGACGAAGCACTACGCCGGCGATGACACCGACGTGAAGGTGCTGCTCGGTGGCGTCGTCGCCTCGACCGCCGGGCTCACCGTCGACGAGTACGCCGATTCCGCCGACGCCTTCGTCGCCGGCACGACGCACCCGACGAACGGTCGGCTGTTCCGGGACTGCGCCTACCAGCCGATGGTCGAGCTGCTGCGCTACCTCGAGGCCAACGGGTTCACCGCCTTCATCGCCTCGGGCGGTGACCGTGACTTCATGCGCCCGTTCGCCGATGACCTGTACGGGATCCCGGCCGAGCGGATCATCGGCAGCTCCAACGCGCTGCGCTACGACGACGACGCCGGGACCCTCGCTTACCTCGCCGAACCCGACGTGTTCGACGACGGGCCGGTGAAGCCGGTGCGCATCTGGAGCCGCATCGGGAGACGGCCGATCCTGGCCGGCGGCAACTCCAACGGCGACGTCCCGATGTTGCGCTTCGCCGGCGGCCCGCATCCTGCGTTCCGCCTGCTGATCCTCCACGACGACGCCGAGCGCGAGTTCGACTACGTCTCCGGCGCCGAGACGGCGCTGGAGCGAGCCGCCGACGAGGGCTGGACGGTCGTCAGCGTCAAGGACGACTGGGAGACGGTCTACGCCGACGGCTGAGCGGCCAACTCGACGGCCCGGGCGAAGACGACGTCGAGCATGTCGGGCGTCAGCCGGCCGGTGAAGGTGTTCTGCTGGCTCGGGTGGAAGGAGCACACCAGCGTCGGCCCGCCGTCCACCACGACCTCGACCCCGTGGCCGAAGCGCGGTCGTGGGCGGATGCCGTAGAAGCGGCAGGCCGCCTCGTAGCCGAACGCGCCGAGGCAGACGACGACGGCGGGCGCCAGCGCGTCGAGCTCCCGGCGGAGGAACGGCGCACACGCGTCGCGCTCGACCGGCGTGGGTGCGTTCGCCGGCGGCGCGCACTTCACCGCCGCCGTGATCCACGCCCCACGCAGCGCCAGCCCGTCGCCGGCGCGCACGGACACCGGCTGGTTGGCGAGGCCGACGCGGTGCATCGAGGCGAACAGGAAGTCACCGCTGCGGTCGCCGGTGAAGACCCGGCCGGTGCGGTTGGCGCCGTGGGCCGCCGGCGCGAGGCCGAGGACCACGATTGACGCAGCCGGGTCTCCGAAGCCCGGCACCGGACGACCCCAGTACGTCTCGTCACGGAACGCCGCCCGCTTGTCCACCGCCACCTGCTCGCGCCACGCCACCAGCCGTGGGCACGTCCGGCAGACGACGACGTCCGCTTCGATGGCGGTCAGCTCGGCGCAGCCCATGCCGCGTACAGCGGATCGCCGGGGGCGCCCGGGTTGCAGTGGGCGAGCGTCGGCTCGACGAAGGCACCCGACGCCTCGAAGTACGCCCGCACGATCGCCAGCCGGCCCATGTCGTCGCTGGCCAGCCAGCCCTTGATCGCCTTGGAGGGGAAGCAGCGGTTGGAGAACGTGCACACGAACAGGCCGCCATCGCGCAGGACGCGTGCCACGTCGGCGAACACCTCGACCGGACGGGTCAGGTAGTCGACGGACACGCAGCAGGTCACGGCGTCGAACGCGTCGTCGTCGAACGGGAGGTGGGGATCGACGTTGAGGTCATGGATGACCCGGTCGACGGCCAGCGCGTTGCGGTCGAGCTCGGCGCCGTTCATGCCGAGGACCGTCAACCGCGCCGGTGGCGTCGAGAAGTGCGAGATCCACGACGACATCACATCGAGCACGTCCCCGGTGAGCCCGAGGTCGGCGTACAGCCGCCCGACGGTCTCGATGGCGGCGTCGTCGATGTGGGTCACGAGGCGCGGCGGCGCGTAGAACGTGCTGTCCGGCTCCTCGTCGTAGCGCTCGAAGAAGCCGGACGGGAAGGCCACGCCCGGATGATCCATGGAGGCCGACGTTAGGTGGAAGGCCTCGTCGTTGTGTGACCAGTTCGACCGTTGGACCTAGGTAATATTCCAACCCTGGATCTACATGATCCCGTGTCTGATCGGAACTCGGGTAGCACGCGGACCACGGTCGCGGAACGCACTGTCGGTTCGAGCGTCGAGCGGGCTCAGGCCGTCGACCGGCTCCTCGTCGGAGCGCCCGGAGCAGCCGGGAGGGACTCCACGCCCGGACGATCCAGGGAGGCCGACGTTAGGTTGAGGACCTCGCCATGGCGACTCGAACCACCTCCCCCACCCGGCGCGCCACGCCCAAACCGTCGATGACGACGATCATCCTCGTGCGCCATGGCCAGACGGCGACCACCGGCAAGCTGCTGCCCGGACGGGCCCCGGGCCTGCACCTCGCCGACACCGGACGGCAGCAGGCCGAGCGGGCGGCCGCCCGCATCGCCGAGCTCGACACCGTCGACGCCATCTACACCTCTCCCCTCGAGCGGGCGCGGGAGACGGCGGCGCCGATCGCCAAGGCCCGTGGCCTGCGCGCCCACGTCGATCGCGGCCTGCTGGAGTGCGACTTCGGCGACTGGACCGGAGGCGAGCTCGCCAAGCTCGTGAAGCTGCCGGAGTGGAGCACCGTGCAGCGAGCGCCGTCCACGTTCCGCTTCCCGAACGGCGAGAGCTTCTCCGAGATGCAGCACCGCATCGTGTCGACGGTCGATCGCCTGCGGACCGCCCACCACGGCGGCACCATCGTGTGCGTGTCGCACGCCGACCCGATCAAGGCCGTCGTCGCCCATGCCCTCGGCACCCACCTCGATCTCTTCCAGCGCATCGTGATCTCGACGTGCGCGGTCAGCGTCATCGTCTACGGCACCGGCGCCCCCGCCGTGCTCGCCGTCAACTCGACCGGAGGCTCGCTCAAGGAGCTGCGGCCCTCATGACCGGAGCGCACCGCCGATGAGCGTGTTCTTCGAGTTCGAGGAGGTCGACACCTTCGTCGCCGCCGCCATCGGTGAGCCGGGCTCGCGCGTGTTCTACCTGCACGCCCGGGCCGGCCAGCAGCGGGTCACCGTGAAGTGCGAGAAGCAACAGGTGACCGCCATCGCCCAGTACCTGCGGCGCGTGCTCGTCGGACCTCCCACCGCCAGAGGACCGTCCGCTGCCCTTCGACCTGCGTGATCCCGGTGAGCAGGTGTTCGTGCTCGGACCGATCGGGCTCGGCTACGACCGTGGCAACGACCGCCTGCTCGTCCAGCTCGAGGAGCTCATCCCGTCCGCTCTCGACGCCGACGAGGACGACGACACGGACGAGGACGACATCGTCGACGACGTCGATGACGACCGCGGGCACATCCGGCTGTACATGACGCGCAGCCAGGCCGCCGCCTTCTGCGACGACGCCGACGAGCTGGTCGCCGCCGGCCGCCCGAACTGCCAGTGGTGCGGCAACCCCATCGACCCCGACGGTCACCCGTGCCCGCGGATGAACTGAGCGCCGGCGGTGTCCCGGCCGACGCCCTGACCATCCTCGCCGAGGCCGACATCGAGCTGGAGGGCCGGATGCCGTGGTCCTCGAACGCGACGTTCCTCGTCAGCCTGGGCGACACCGGCGGGCAGGCGATCTACAAGCCGGTCCGCGGCGAGCGCCCACTGTGGGACTTCGAGCCCGGCCTGCACCGTCGCGAGGTCGCCGCCTACCTGCTGAGCGAAGCGATGGGCTTCGGGGTCGTCCCGCCCACCGTGCTGCGCGAGGACGGCCCGCTCGGCGAGGGCTCGCTGCAGTGGTTCGTCGCCGCCGATCACCGCGAGCACTACTTCACGATCGCCGAGCAGCGCCCCGAGCTGCACCCGCAGCTGCGCGACATCGCCGTGCTGGACGTCGTTGCCAACAACACCGATCGCAAGAGCGGTCACTGCCTGCTGGCCGGCGATCGGGTGTGGGCCATCGACAACGGGTTGTGCTTCGCCCCTGAGTTCAAGCTGCGCACCGTGATCTGGGAGTTCGCCGGCGAGACGCTGACGCCGCGCAGCTGGATGCGACGGCGAGGGTGTGCCGCGCCGTGCCGGCCGAGGTCGCATCGCTCCTCGACCCGATCGAGGTCCAGGCGATGCAGCGGCGGGCCGGGCAGCTCGTCGAGCAGGGCGTGCTGCCGGGCGACGAGAGCGGCGGACGCTACCCGTGGCCGATGGTCTGACGAGCGAGCCGGAGCCCGACGATGTGCTCGGCGGGCTGATCCATCGCGCCGACCTCGACGGGCTCGTCCGCCTCGTGGACGACTGCTGTGCGAGCCGCGACTGGCCGCGCCTGCGCCGCCTGCGCGACGACGCCCGGCACGCCGTCGGGACCGGCCGCCAGCTGTGGCCGGCGGCGACGCTGGCCGAGTACCGGTTGGCGCTGCTCGCTCCGGCGCCGTGGGCGGCCGGCGTGCTCGATGAGGGCTCGGGGCGCTTCACGATCGGCCCGCTGACCGAGGTCGCTGCCGAGCACCACACCTGGGCCGAGCTGGCTCCCCTGCTCGAGACGGGGCCACGGGCCGCCATCGTCGCCCACGAGCGGGTGCTGCGCGGCGAACAGATCGAGCCGACGACGACGGCCGAGCTGCCCGATGTCCTCGAGCTCCCCTACGAGCTCGCTGCGTGGGAGCCGGCGTACCCGCTGGCCACCTACACCGACGACGGCGGCCAGTTCCCGGCACCCGGCGGTCCCGGCCCGCTGGCCGACGTGAGGCTCCCCGCCACCGCGCCGCCTGCGCTCGACGACGACGCCGTCGAGCTCGCGGTGCGCCAGCTCGTCGAGGCCTGGACCGCGACGTCCAACGGACGCGCCGACGTGGCTGCCGTGCAGGGTGACGCCGCCGGGGCGGTTCGGGCGCTCGGTGTGCGGCCGGGCCCGCTGGGCGTCGCTGACGAGTGCCGAAGCCCTCGGCTGGTTGGCCTGGGCGGGCGCCAGCGGCGGGGCCCACGGCCGCCGCCGGGGAGCCGCCGCCGGCCGCTTCGGCGCCCTCTGGGTCCTGGCCGCGCTCGCCGACCAGCTCGACGACTGGCCCGTGCCGCTGGCCGAGTTGGGCGACGTGGCGAGCGAGATGCGCTGGTGGTGGTGGGACGCCCACGAACCGGCGACGGGCTGGCAGCTGCAGCTGGCGGTCGACGACCCCGCCGAGGGCGTGGCATGGGCGATCAGCGCCCGCGACGCGTCCTGACCTGATGCTGCGTCGACATGCCAGTGGTGGAGCGAGCCGACCATCTAACTTCGCGCCGATGTCACGCGTGCGGGCCGCACTGCTCCTGGTCGTCGGCGCCGTGGCGATCGCCGTCGGATCGCTCCTCGGGGCCGGCTCCGTGGCGGCCACGACGCCGCCGACGACCCCACCGGTGTCGGCCGCCCTGACCGCCACGCCACCGAGCACCGTGGCCGGCGAGGTCGTGGCCACGACGGCTCCGGTGACGGTTGCCCCGCCGGCCGGCAGCCGCGGGGGCGCCGACGCCGGCAGCGTCGTCAAGCCGAAGCACGAGACGTGGACCGTCGAGCGGATCATCGTGACGACGGCGTTGGTCGTCATCGCCCTGGCCGCCATCGGGTACGTCTACGGCCGGCTGCGCAGCCTGCCCCCGAAGCACCCCGACCTCGCGCCCGCGCCGAGGACCTCGAGACCACCGGCTGAGACGCCGGGCGGTCCCTCGCGACCGTCTCGTGTGTCAGATCCGCCTCGCGTGGCGGATCCGTGAACTGTTCGCGCTGGCGCCACGCATGTGGGCGCCGAGCACGGAAAGTTCGCAGATCGGCCCGGGGTCAGCGGGCCTGGAGGGCCTCGATGAGCTTGGGGAGCACCTTGTGGACGTCGCCCACGATCCCGAGGTCGGCGACGCCGAAGATCGGCGCCTCCTTGTCCTTGTTGATCGCGATGATGTTCTTCGAGCCCTTCATGCCGACCATGTGCTGGGTCGCGCCGGAGATGCCGGCCGCGATGTACACCGTCGGCTTGACGACCTTGCCGGTCTGGCCGACCTGGTAGCTGTAGGGCACCCAGCCGGCATCGACGATGGCGCGGGACGCGCCGGGCGCCCCCTTCAGGGCCTTGGCCAGGGTCTCGATCATCTCGTACTTGGACGCCTCGCCGAGGCCGCGGCCGCCGGAGACGACGATGTTCGCCTCGTCCAGCTTCGGGCCCGAGTGCTCCTCGACGTGCACCGCTTGGACGGCGGCGCCACCTGCCGCGCCGAGATCGGGCACCGGGGCGGCGACGACCTCAGGGGCCCCGCCACCCGACGCCTCGGCGACGAAGCTCTTCGGGCGGAACGCCACGAGGAACGGCCCGGCGCCGGTGAACGTCGTGCTGACCATCTTCGTGCCGCCGAAGACCGGCGTCGTGACGAGCACCACGTCGTCCTGCACGGCGAGCTCGACGTTGTTCGTCAGCACCGGCTTGTCGAGCTTCACCGAGAGGCGGGCGACGATGTCGCGGCCCTCGTAGTTCTGCGGGAACAGGATGATGTCGGGCGAGTCGCCGCCGTCGATGACGGCCTTCATCGCCGCCGCGCCGGCCACGCCGGGCAGCTTCCCGCCGACATCGCCGGTCGCGTAGACCTTGGTGGCGCCGAACTCGCCGAGGCCGGCGGCGAAGCTGTCGGCCTCGCCGACGACGAACGCCGTGACGGACGAACCGATCTCTCGGGCCTTGGTGAGCAGCTCCTGCGTCGCCGTGGTGGGCTTGCCGTCGGCGCCCTGGGCGAAGACCCAGACGTTGGAAATGGCCATGGTGTGTCTCTTCCTTTGTCCTGCGTCCGGCTCAGATGACCTTGAGCTTGTCGAGGAACTCGACGATCTTCGTGTAGCCCTCGCCGTCGTCTTCGACGACCTCGCCGGCCTCGCGCTCGGGGGCCGATGCGACGTCGAGGATCTGCTGGCCGGCACCGGCCCAGCCGACCGGCGTCACGCCGAGGTCGGCGGCCGTGACCTCTTCGACCGGCTTCGACTTGGCCGCCATGATCCCCTTGAAGCTCGGGTACCGCGGCTCGACGACGCCGGCGGTGACGCTGACGACGGCGGGCAGCGTGCACGTGATCTCGTCGTAGCCCTCCTCCGTCTGGCGGTCGACCTTGAGCGTCTCGCCGTCGACGGCGATGTGCTTGGCGAACGTGACCGACGGCAGACCGAGGACCTCGGCGATCTGCTCCGGGACCGTGCCCGTGTAGCCGTCGGAGGATTCGGTGCCGGCGATGATCAGGTCGGCGTCGCCGAGGCGCTTGCTGGCCGCAGCCAGCACCTTCGCCGTCGTCAGCGCGTCCGATCCGGCCAGCTCGGGATCCGACACGAGCACCGCTTTGGCGGCGCCCATCGCCAGCGCCGTGCGCAGCCCCGACGTCTCGCCGTTCGGCGCCATCGACACCAGGCTCACCTCGCCACCGCCGGCCGCCGTGACGAGCTGGAGGGCCATCTCGACGCCGTAGCTGTCGGACTCGTCGAGGATCAGCTTGCCGGCACGCTTGAGCGTGTTGTCCGAGGGATCCAGCTCGCCCACCTGCGCCGGATCTGGGATCTGCTTGACGCAGACGATCACGTTCATGGCCGCTCATTGTTACCGACGACCTGCGGTTTTCCCCAACCCCTGCCCCGTGTCGCCCACCCCGGTCCGAGCAGGCCGCTGGTACGGTCGGGCGCCTTGCGCATCGTGCTGGTCGTGAACTCCTCGCGTCGTCGGTCACGGCCCGCAACACGGTCGTCGTGCACCGGCGGCTGAGCCGGGACCACGACGTCGAGCTCGTCGAGACCAACCGGCGCGGCCACGCCACGCGCTTCGCCCACGACGCCGCCCGGCGCGGCGCCGACGTCGTGATCAGCTTCGGCGGCGACGGCACGGTCAACGAGGTGGCGACGGGCATCGCCGGCAGCGACACCGCGCTCGGCGTGCTCCCCGGCGGCTCGACGAACGTCTTCGCCCGCACCATCGGGCTGCCCAACGACCCGGTCGCCGCGGCCGAGCTGTCGCCAACGGCATCGACGCCGCCGACTTCCGCCCGATCGGGCTGGGCCGGGTCAACGGGCGGTTCTTCTGCTTCAACACCGGGGTCGGGTACGACGCGGCGGTCGTCAAGACGGTCGAGAAGCGCGCCACGTGGAAGCGCTGGTTCGGCCATCCGCTGTTCATCACCGCGGCGCTGACGACCTGGGCCTACGGCTACGACCGCAAGCACCCCCACTTCCAGGTCAAGACGTCCGAGCGCACGATCGAGGACGGCTACTTCACGGTCGTGATGAACACCAACCCGTACACGTACCTCGGCAACCGACCCCTCGACCTGTCGCACGCCGCCACGTTCGACCGCGGCCTGGTGGTCATCACGTTCCGCACGATCCGCGCCCGCACGATCCTCGCCACGCTCGGCGGCACGCTCCGCGGCGGCGGGATCAAGCCGGGTGCCAGGGTCGACGAGCAGATCGACGTCGATCACCTCGTGATCGAGCACGAGACGCCGTTCCCCTACCAGCTCGACGGCGACTACCTCGGCGAGACCGAGCGCCTCGAGTTCCAACACGTCCCCGACGCCGTCAAGTTGGTCTGGCCCCGAGCCTGATCCCATCCGAGGGTTTCAGTGCATCGGAGGGTTTCGTGCGGACACGCCCCGCAGCAAACCCTCGGATGCATCGAAACCCTCGGATGGGGGTACAGCGGTCACGTCGCGCCGGCGAGGGCGGCGCGGACGACGTCGGGCACATCGGTGACGATGCCGTCAACACCGGCCATCGCGAGGGCGGCGGCGCGCACCGGGTCGTTGCACGTCCAGACGTTGACGAGGATGCCCGCGTCGTGGCTGTGCTCGATCCCCTCGGCGGTGACGGTGATCTCCCACGGATGCACCGCGGTGTGGCCGCGGGTCGCCACGACGTCGATGGTGTCGGCGCCGAGCTCCATCGTCAGCCACGCCGTCGGCACCGTCGGATCGAGCAGCCGGCAACGGTCGACGGTGGCCAACCGGAAGCTCGAGATCAGCCAGCGACCGCGGCCCCGCTCGGCGAGCGTCGCCAGCACCTCGACGGCCACGCGATCGAGCGGATCGAAGTCGGGATCGGCTTCGTCGTTCTTGATCTCGATGTTGACCCAGAGCCCTCCACAGGCGTCGAGCGCCTCGCCGAACGTGGGCACGGAGGCCGGCAACTCCTGCCAGGGCATGTCGACGATGACACGCCCGTCACTGACACGCGCGTCATGGTGGACGACGAGCACGCCGTCGGCCGTGCGCCGAACATCCAGCTCAACGCCATCGGCGCCAGCGATGGCCGCCATCTCGAACGCCGCGACGGTGTTCTCCGGCGCCATGCGCGACGCGCCCCGGTGTGCGATGACCTCAGTCATCAGTCGGACCGTACCCCTTGTCACAGAACGTTCCGTGCCGTAGCTTTCCCGTGCGGCGGGCAGATCATCCTGTCCGCGCCTGAACCACCACCGACGGCCGCCACGATCGGCCGCTTCGAGGAGGACACCGGTGTCGATCCTTGCCTCTAGCCTCACCCTGGGTGCTGCGGACTACAGCTGGCGCGACCACGCGCTGTGCCGGGACACGGATCCCGAGCTGTTCTTCCCGGTCGGCACGACGGGGACGGCGCTCGTGCAGATCGAGAAGGCCAAGCAGGTCTGCTTCGAGTGCGACGCGCGCGGCTGGAGTGCTTGGACTTCGCGCTCAGCACGAACCAGGACTCCGGTGTCTGGGGCGGGTTGTCGGAAGAGGAGCGGCGGGCCATCCGTCGCCAGCGCGCCGCCCAGGCGCGCAGCCGCGACGCCGTCTGACACGCTCGTCAGCTTTGGCCCCGCTGAGGGACGCCCAAGACATGTTCGGCGCGCTCGACGAGCACCGCTCGTGACCGCTCGTCGAGCGGCCTGACCGTCCGCACGGCGACGTCCACCGCGCCGTCGGACGTCGCGTGGGCGGCGAGGTCACCCACGAACACGAGGTCGGTGAGCTGCTCGGATCCGGCCAGGTTGCGCAGGGCGGACGCCGCTCGAGTGGCGTCGACATCCTCGTCGGGCAGCCGCAACCGCACGGTCGACGCGGCGGCTTCCTGACTCAGGTTGCGCACCAGCTCCAGCTTCCCGTTCGGGATGTGCAACGTGCTCGTCGTGTCGCGCAGGCGGGTGGTCACGAGGCCGATGTGGTCGACGACGACGCGGCGCGGCTCACCGCTCGGGATCTCGACGAGCAGCTCGTCACCGATGCCGTAGCGGTCCTCGAACAGCACCGAGAGGCCCGTGAGGTAGTCGTTCACCTTGTGCTGCCCGCCGATCGCCAGCCCGGCGCCGATGAAGCCGGCGCTCGACAGGAACAGTGCGGCGTCGACGTCGAAGAGGTGGAACAGGGCGATGACGACGCCGATCCAGACGACGACGGCGACGACGTGGTTGAGCATGCGGGCGGCGGCGTGGATCCGTTGGCGCCGCCGCTGCTCGGTGACATCGGCGCTCTCGAGGCCGCTGCGGGACCCGCCCGAGCGTTCGGCGATCCGCCGCACGACGCGACGCATGGCCACCCCCGACACCCGGGTCACCACGACGGCGCCGACGATCAGCGCGAGGACGACGAGAAGGGGTGACACGACCCACCAGGATGGCGGGCCGGCCCCGAACATGACAGTCGCGTGACGAGAGTCATCGCCGCCGCGGCGCCTTCTGGCCGGATTCCTCAACTGTTTGGTGAGACGGCCAACTTCTGGCCGCCTGACCAAAGAGTTGAGGGATCCAGCACTCCAGCGCCGGCGGCGACCGAGCGTTGCGTCAGCTCGGCGTCTCGAGCGGGACGTCGAGCTCGACGACGGTGCCGTGATCGGCGCCGTGATCGTCGAGGCCGGCGGCCGCCCGGTCGGCCCCCGTCGCCGGGCGCATCGAGATCTGGCCGTTCAGCTCGGTCGTCACCAGCGTGCGGACGATCGACAAGCCGAGCCCGGTGGCGGTGTCGATGTCGAAACCGGCCTCGAGGCCCTGGCCGTCGTCGATGACCTGGACGCGCAGCCGCTCCTCGTCGTTGTCGAGCTTGACGACGACCTTGCCGCCGCCGCTGCCCTCGGGGAAGCCGTGGTCGACAGCGTTCTGCATCAGCTCGGTGAGCACGACCGACAACGGCGTGGCGACGCTGGCCGGGATGCGGCCGCCGTCACCCTGGAGCTCGAAGTGCACCGGCCGATCGGGCGACTGCAGGCTCTCCTCGGCGAGGCGCAGCAGCGGTCGCACGATCTCGATGAAGGTGACGTCGTCACCGGGTTCCCGGGACAGCGATTCGTCGACCAGCGCGATCGTGCGGATGCGGCGCACCGACTCCGAGACCGCCGCCTTGGCCTCCGGGTTCTCCAACCGGCGGGCTTGCAGGCGCAGCAGCGACGAGATCGTCTGCAGGTTGTTCTTCACCCGGTGGTGGATCTCGCGGATCGTGGCGTCCTTGCTGATCAACAGGCGATCGCGCTTGCGCAGGTCGGTGACGTCGCGGACCAGCAGCACGCCGCCGGCGACCTCGCCGCTCGTGAGGATCGGGAGGCAGCGGCACAGCAGGGCCACGTCGGGTGCCGGCTCGAACTCCTCGACGATCGGGATCTGCTGCTCGTACGCCTTGCGCACCATGTCGTCGTGGAAGCCGAGCTCGGCCAGCGTCATCCCGATGGCACTGGCATGGATGCCGACGCGGTGCAGCGCCGAGTTGGCGTTCGGGGACAGGTACGTCACCCGACCCTCGGCGTCCAGGCTCATCACGCCGTCGCCGACTCGGGGAGCCGCCGTCGAGTCGGCGCCGCGGGCCGGGTACGGGAACGAGCCCTCGGCGATCATCCCGGCGAAGCGGTCGAAGATCGTGACGTACGTCCGCTCCAGCTCGCCTGGTGGCCGGCCGGCCCGCTGCACCCACTCGCGGGTGAGGACGGCGATCGGCGTCCCGTTGCAGCGCACGGGGACCGCCAGCATGCGGGCCGAGTTCGGGAGGTCTTCGACCTCGACGTCGCCCTCGGTGATCTCGCCGGACGTGAACGACGACGACAGCACGGACCGCTCGCTCACGTTGGCGAACGTGCCGACCCAGTCCGTGTGGTACACGGTCTGGCCGGTGGCCGGCCGGACCTGCCCGACGATCAGCCAGCGCTCGTCCTTCGTCGGCACGTACAGCATCAGGTCGGCGAAGCAGAAGTCGGCGAGCATCCCCCACTCCGACATCAGCCGGTTGAGGTGCGACACCTGCTCGCGGTCGAGCGTCGTGTTGTCGCGGACGAGGGCGGCGAGCGATGCCATATCGGTGATGGAGTCTGCCCGAAGATCGTCAGCGTCGCAGGTGATCGACGAGCGCCATGAGGGCGCCGAGGTCGTTGACGTCGGATTCGAGCGATGGCACGTCGATGACCTGGGGGGCCAGCGCGGCCAGCTCGGCGCGCCGTTCGGCCTCGCGCGCGGCGACCAGGGCGACGTCGTGGAAGCGCTCGGCCACCTCCGTCAGCACCTCCCGGACGACGCGCTCGTCGACCGCCGGACCGGCCGCGTTGACGGCGCTGACGACGTCGGCGACGAGGCTTCCGTTGGCCGCCGCCTCCCCCAGCCGCTTGGCGCTGGTCGCCGCGGCGCGGCGCGTGAGCGCCGGCGGCAGGACCCGGTTGGCGATCACCGCACCGAGGTCGTAGTCACGCGCCAGCAGCTCCCGCGCCAGGTACGCGGCCTCGTGGGCCGGCGCCGTCTCCAGCGTCGACACGACGAGGAACGTGGTGCGGGCGTCGCCGAGCAGCGCCTCGACCTCGCGGGCGCGGGCGACGAACCCCTTCTCCATGGCCTGGAAGAGCACGAAGAAGTCGGCGATGTCGCGCAGGAACCCACTCCCGAGCACCCGATCGGCGATCTGGTAGAAGGGCTTGGAGGCCACCGTGAACAGGCGTGACCGATAGGGCACGGTGAGCCACCGCAACAGCCGGCTGCCGAAGAACTCGCGCATCCGGGCCGGCACGTCGAGCACCGACAGCGCGTTGCGCGACGGCGGCGTGTCGACGACGACGAGGTCGTACTGGCCGGTCGCGTGGAGGTCGTGCAGCTGCTCCATCGCCAAGTAGTCGTGGCTGTGGACGAAGCGGCTGGTGATGTTCTGGTACAGCGGGTTGCCGAGCACGGCGTCGCGGACCTTGGCGTCCGGCGCGTGGCGGCGGATGAGGTCGTCCCACCCGGCCTTGGTGTCGAGCATCGCGGCCCACAGCTCGCCGCGGGGCCGCACGCCGGCCTCCTCGAAGGCGGCGTCGGGCACCCGCGTCGCGACGTTGCCGAGGGCCCCGACGCCGAGGGCATCAGCCAGGCGACGGGCCGGGTCGACCGTCAGCACGAGCACCCGGCCGCCCTGCTCGACCGCCGCGGCGAGTCCGATGGCGGCGGCCATCGTCGTCTTGCCGACGCCGCCGGAGCCGAGGACGAGCACCATCTCCTTGCTCGCCAGCAACGCGTCGAGCGGGACCGGCCCTCTGCGCTTGGCCACGGCTACTCGACGTCCAGCTCTTCGGCGAGCGCGCCGGCGACGAGCGAGACGACGCGCCGGCCGGTGGCCTTGGTGAACAGCTCGGGCACGTAGAGCACGGGCAGCCCGGCCGGGATGCCGGCGCGCAGCCGCTCGAGGTGGCGGTTGCCGGTGCGCCGACGGGCTTCGGTGACCTGCGCCGCGGCGAGGACCTGGCGGACGCCGGGCCCGGCCGCCGCGACGAGCGCCTGCTCGGCGTCACCGAGTCGATCGACGACCTCGGTCTGGCGCCGGTCGAACAGCGCCGGCAGCACGCGGTTGGCGACGATCGCCGTCGCCTCCACGCCGGCGTCGCGCTCCAGACGCCCGACGAGGTCGATGGTCTCCGTCACCGGCATCTCCTCGGGCGTCGTCACCACGACGACCCCCGTCACGGCCGGATCCTCGAGGATGTCGGTCATCCACGCCGTCTGATCCCGGACCATGCCCACCTTGACGAGCTCGCGGATCACCCGCGGGGCCCCGATCTGGGCGACGATGTGGCCGCTGGCCTCGGCGTCGACGACGACCAGGTCGTAGTGCCGCTCGCGTGCCTCGTAGGCCAGCTTGCCGACCGACAGGATCTCCTTCACGCCCGGTGCGGCGTCAGCGACGAAGTCGAACGTGCGGGCCAGCGGCCCGATGCGGCCCATCAGCGGGACCTTGACGAACAGCCGCAGGTACTCGCGCAGCGAGTCCTCGGTGTTCATCTCCATCGCGAACAGCCGGGGGTCGATCTCGCGGGGCTCGAACGTCAGCGGCGTGGTGTCGAACGTCGCCGCCAACGCCCCCTTGGCGTCCATCTCGCACACCAGCGTGCGTTGGCCGTTGCGGGCGGCCAGGTCGGCCAGGGCCGCGGCGATCGACGTCTTGCCGACGCCGCCCTTGCCGGTGACGAACAGCAGCCGGCGGTCCAGGAGCTCGCCGGGCATGCGCGGCCTCGGGTCCGGTCAGCCGCCGAAGCCGATGCGCCGGTCGCCGTCGTTCGTGCCCACCTCGATGTAGGCGATCTTCGCCGACGGGATCCCGATCCTGCGACCTCGCTTGTCGGTCAGCCACAGGACGTCGACGGCACCGCTGAGCGCGGCCTCGATCTGCTTCTGGGCGTCGTCGCGCTCGTCGTCGGGCACCTCGACCATCAGTTCGCGAGGGGCCTGGGTCACACCGATGCGCACGTCCACCAGGGAGACGGTACAGATGTCTGGACGGAACGAGACGAGCACGCGGACCACCGGCGCCGGGCGTTCGGCGCAGTGGGTCCTGGCCGCTCTGGGCAGATGGCGTGATGTGTGGGGTGCCTGGCGTTGACGCCACCCCGGCGGTCACGCAGACTCGGGGCATGCCGTCGTCGCCGCGCCGCGTCGTGATCGTCGCCTATCCCGGCGTGCAGGCCCTCGACGTCACCGGGCCCCACGAGGTGTTCGCCGGCGCCGCCGGCGCGCTGCCGAGCCCTGCGCGACGGTGCCCCGCCGTACGACGTCGTCGTGGCGTCCATCGACGGCGGGCCGATCACCAGCGAGAGTGGCCTCGCCATGGTCACCGCGCCGCTCAGCGATGTGGTCGACGTCGACACGCTGGTCGTCGCCGGCGGGTCGGGCGTGCTCACCGCGTGCGACGACGGGGCGCTGGTGACCACCGTCGCCGACCTCGCCGGTCGGGCCCGCCGCGTCGTCAGCATCTGCAGCGGGGCGTTCGTGCTCGCCGCCGCCGGGCTCCTCGACGGTCGCCGCGTGACCACGCACTGGGGACGGGCCCGCGGCCTCGCCGCCCGCCACCCGGAGATCGACGTCGATGCCGACCCGATCTGGACCCGCGACGGCAACGTGTGGACGTCGGCGGGGGTGACAGCCGGGATCGACGTCGCCCTGGCGCTCGTCGAGGACGATCTCGGGGTCGAGGTCGCCGAGCAGATCGCCCGCTGGCTCGTGATGTTCCTGCGCCGGCCCGGCAACCAGAGCCAGTTCGCAGCGCCCGTCTGGCGCCGGCGGGCCCACGACGCGCCCGTGCGGCGGGCCCAGGAGCTCATCGAGTCCGATCCCGCCGCCGATCACCGCCTCGGCGTGCTCGCCCGCAAGGTCGCCCTCAGCGAGCGCCACCTGCTGCGGCGCTTCTCGGCCGAGGTCGGCGTCACGCCGGCCCGGTACGTCGCCACCGCACGGGTCGAGGCGGCGCGACGAGAGCTCGAGTCGAGCGACGACACGGTCGCCGCCATCGCCGCCCGCGTCGGCTTCGGGACCGCCGAGTCGATGCGCAGGACGTTCGTGCGCGACCTCGGCGCGGCGCCCGACGACTACCGCCGGCGCTTCAGCCACCACCGGAAGGACCACGCCTCATGACCCTGACCGAACCCCGCAAGATCGCCATCCCGGTCTTCGACCGCTTCACCGCCCTCGACGGCATCGGGCCCTACGAGGTCCTCCAGCGGGTCCCCGGCTACGAGGTGACGTTCATCGGCGACCGCCGGGAGGTCATTCGCTCCGACAACGGCTTCCTCGGCATCCAGGTCGACGCCACGTACGAGGAGCTGCCGACGCCGGACATCATCGTGTTCCCCGGCGGCGTCGGCACCCGCGCCCTCGTCACGGACGAGCGGGTGCTCGACTGGGTGCGCAACGCCCATCGCACCACGACGTTCACGACGTCGGTGTGCACCGGGTCGCTGGTGCTCGCCGCCGCCGGCCTGCTCGACGGCAAGACGGCGACGACGCACTGGTCAGCCATGGAGCACCTCGGCAACCTCGGCGCCATCCCGACGAGCCAGCGGGTCGTCGAGCACCTCGACGACCGCATCATCACGGCCGCCGGCGTCTCCAGCGGCATCGACATGGCACTGCGCCTCGTCGAGCTGCTCGTCGATCAGACCGCGGCCGAGGCCATGCAGCTGATGATCGAGTACGACCCGCAGCCGCCGTTCTCGGCCGGCGCCGTGCACAAGGCCGGCGATCACGTGATGCAGCGGATCGCCGAGTACGCCGAGCTGCGCCAGTAGCACCAGCGTTCTGTGTCACCGCATAGTCGTCGACGACGTCCAGCGGCGACACAGATCGTTCGGGATCAGACCGCCGTGGCGCAGATCGTGTCGCCGCGGGCCTTGCTGGACGCCGTGGCGACGGCCACGTCGTCACCGTCGCCGTACAGGGCGCTGAGCATCCCGCGGACCATGCCCTTGTCGACGGCGCAGATCACCGGGTGATCGGTGGCCACGGTGCCGAACGGGCAGTGGTCGTTGATGATCCGCAGGCCCTTGTCCGGGCGCTCGCCGGTGCCCGCCGACATGTGCGCGGCGAAGCCGTGGGCGGTGAGGGCGTCGGCGACGGCCTGCATCGCCGAGCGCAGGGAGCGTTGGCCGACCGCCAGGGCGTCGCCCGTGAGCCCGGCCGCCATGGCCCGGCCGTACGTGGCGCCGACCTCTTCGGCCATCGCCTCGGCCTCGTTCCGCGGCAGGCGATCGAGCGCTCGTCCGAGCAGGGCCAGCACGAGGTCGTCGCTGCGCACCGGCACGCCGGCGTCGAGGGCGCTCGCGGCGCTGGCCACGTAGCGCTTCGACGGACGCCCGGCGCGGCGCGTCCCGGCGGCGCTGCGGCCGACGACCTCGACGTAGCCGCCGGCGGCGAGCTTGTCGAGGTGATGGCGGGCGACGTTCGGGTGCACGCCGACCTCGAGGGCGACGGCCGAGGCGGTGACGCCGTCGGGACCGCCGTGGTCGCGGGTGAACAGGTAGATGCGCCGCCGTGTCGGGTCGCCGAAGGCGTCGGTGATCGCCGAGACGGCCGCGGTGAAGGCGGTCGGAGCGTCGGAGCCGGGCGGCGCCTCCCCCGGCGACGCCGGCTCGGGAGCCGTGGTCGGCCGAGCCATCCCGGTATTCTACCTATGGCCGTAGTGCAAATTCCCCGCACCGGCGCCGACCCCTTCGAAGGAACCCGATGCCCGTCACGCGAGACCAGATCATCGACGTCCTCCGGCCGGTCGAGGACCCCGAGCTGCACCGCTCGATCGTCGACCTCGGCATGGTCCGCTCGATCGACCCGGCCGCCGACGGCTCGGTGCGCATCCAGGTCGCCCTCACCGTGCCCGGCTGCCCGCTCAAGAACGAGATCACGCGACGGGTCGAGACCGCTGTCGTCGCCCTCGACGGGGTCACGTCGGCCACGCGTCGACTTCACCGTGATGTCCGATCAGGAGCGCGAGGCGCTGCGCATCCAGCTGCAGGGCGACGGGCACGGCCACGTCCACAGCCAGCCCCACGGGCATGCCGAGGGCCGGCCGATCCCGTTCGCCCAGCCCGGCTCGCGCACCCGGCCCCTGTTCATCGCGTCGGGCAAGGGCGGCGTCGGCAAGTCCAGCGTCACCGTCAACCTCGCCGTGGCCCTCGCCGCCCGCGGCCACTCGGTCGGCATCGTCGACGCCGACATCTACGGCTTCTCGATCCCCCGCATGCTGGGCGCCGACCGCGAGCCGACCGTCATCGACGAGATGCTGCTGCCGCCCGAGGCGTGGGGCGTGCGCTGCATATCGATCGGCTACTTCGTGCCCGAGGGCCAGGCCGTCGTGTGGCGGGGCCCGATGCTGCACAAGGCGCTCGAGCAGTTCCTGACCGACGTCTACTGGGACGACCCCGACTTCCTGCTCGTCGACATGCCGCCCGGCACGGGCGACATCGCCATCTCGCTGGCGCAGTACCTCCCACGCGGCGAGGTGTTCGTCGTGACGACCCCGCAGCCGGCGGCCCAGAAGGTCGCTCGGCTGTCGGCGGCGATGGCCGGCAAGGTCAACCTGCCGGTGCGCGGCATCATCGAGAACATGTCGTGGTTCACCGGTGACGACGGCGTGCGCTACGAGATCTTCGGGTCGGGCGGCGGCGCCGAGCTGGCCGCCGAGCTCGACGTGCCACTGCTCGCCCAGCTCCCGCTCGTGCCTGCCCTGCGGGCCGGCGGCGACGAGGGCAAGCCGATCGCCGCCGTCGAGCCCGACAGCGAGACCGGCCGCGCCTTCCACCAGCTCGCCGAGCGCATCGCCGTGGAGATGCGCCCGAAGAAGGTGTTCAGCTCGGCGTTGCGCGTCAACTGACCCGGCGAGCTCTGTGGACGTCGTCCCCCGGTACCGCTTCGAGCGGCTCGTCGCCGACGCCATCGACGATCTCCCCGACGAGCTCGCCGCGGTCCTCGACAACGTCGCCGTGATCGTTGCCGACCGCAATGATGAGGAGCCCGACCTGCTCGGGCTGTACGACGGTGTGCCGCACCCCGAGCGCGACGGCACGGAGTCGCCGGACGTGGTGACGATCTACCGCCTGGCGCTGTGTGAGATGTGTGAGGACGACGACGACCTCGCCGAGGAGGTGTACGTCACCGTCGTCCACGAGCTGGCCCATGCCGCAGGCATCGACGACGAGCGCCTCCACCAGCTCGGCTGGGCCTAGCACCTACTCCTTCGGCAGGAACCCCATCGCCCGGCCGGCGACGATCGTGTCGGCGTACTCCTCGAGCACCGTCATGCGGCCGTCCTGGAACTCGTAGACCCAGCAGTACTGGTTGTCGTACGCCGCGCCGGTGGCCTTGGCCGTCGCCGTGAGGCGCTGCTGCACGACGGCGACGTCACCGTCGACGACGATGCGACGGATCTCGAGTGCGAAGGGCTTGGAGATGTCGAACATCTCGCGGACGATGTTGCCGCCGAGCGCGGCGACGATCGCCTCGGCGCCCTCGGTCCGGGCGATCGGGGCCGCCGCCGGCGGGATCCACACGGCGTCGGGGGCGAGGATCTCGAGCAGCCGGTCCTTGTCGCCCTTCTGCAGGGCACCGTAGAAGTCGTCGATGAGGGCGCGGGTGGTCTCGGTGGACATGAGGCGGATGTTGCCAGCCCGATCGCTGCTGCGACGACGGGGACGGACGTATCACCACCGGGCGGGGCGTCTCTTCCAGGGTGAGCATCCACACCGCACCAGGACCGGCGCGGGAAGATGGAGAGGAGGGGTGCCATGACCACGATCCACGCCGACGAGCTGCAGATGGGTGATGTCGTCGACTACCTCGGCACGCCCCACCGCGTGGCCCACGTCGACCGCCGCGCCGGTTGGGCCTGGCCCGTCGCCTACGACGACTGCGGGTGGGCGATCGCGCTCGGTCATCAGCCCGTGCTGCTCGTCACCCGCGCCGCCTGACACCCGTCCGCAACCCTCCCACCACCCTCCGGCCACCCGCCGAAGGGCGCGTGTAGGTTCGATCGCGTGTCCGACGACCGCTTCGATCCGCCTCCGCCGCCCCCGCCGAACCTGACGCCACCACCGGGCTACGTCGGCTACAGCGGAGCCGGAGGCCGGGGCAAGACGATCATGACGTTCCGCAACGTCATCCTCGGCGTGCTCGTGTTGATCGCGGCCTCGGGCATCTATCAGCTGACGACGATCCCGAAGCTCGTCGACACGTCGAAGGACTTCCTGGCCAACCGCATCACGTCCGATCAGTTCAAGGACGAGCTCGGCAGCGGCGTCGGCGCCATCCTGCTGCTGCCCCTCCTCGCCTGCATCGTGGTGTCGATCCTGTGGCTGCACCAGATGATCCGGGCCCACGTGGAGCTCGGGCGCAAGGGGACGTGGGGACCGGGCTGGGCGATCGGCGGGTGGTTCCTGCCGCCGGGGTTCCTGTACGTGATCCCGATGCTCGTGCTGCGTGAGACGTGGCGAGCCACCGATCCCTCGGTCCCGCTGGGCGACGACCGCTGGCGCAAGGGCCCCGTCCACCCGGTCCTGTGGATCTGGTGGCTGCTCTACGGCATCGCCCCGATCGTGTTCGCCGTCATCGGGCTGCGCCAGCAGATCGGCAACATCGGGGCCGACGACGAGGACATCGCCAAGTCGTTCGTCGACAACTCCGGCGCGCTCTACGTGCAGGGCATCGTCAGCCTCCTGTCCGTCGTGGCGTGGGGCGTCCTCGTCTACCTGTGGACCGACCGCCACCAGCGCCTGACCGCCGCGGTCGGCTGATGAGCATCTTCGTCGTCCGCCACGCCAAGGCCGGCAGCCGTCACGACTGGGACGGCGACGACACGGAGCGGCCGCTGACCAAGTCCGGGCGCCGGCAGTCGGACGAGATCGCCCGTCACCTCGCCGACGCGCCGATCAGCGGCGTGTGGTCGAGCCCGGCGGCGCGGTGCGTGCAGACGGTCGAGCCGCTCGCCCGGGCCCACCGGCTCGACGTCGTCCGCGAGCCGCGGCTGGCCGAGGGCGCGCCGTTGGACGAGGTCCTCGCCCTGCTCACCGAAGTGCCCGACGGCGCCGTGCTGTGCAGCCACGGCGACGTCATCCCCGAGCTGCTCGACGGCCTCGTGCGGCGCGGCACCCACGTCGTCGGCGCGCCGCAGTGGCGCAAGGCGTCGGTGTGGACGCTGGATCCACCAGCCGCCGACGGCACCGTCGCCACCGCCCGCGCCGAGCCGCCACCCGTCAGCTGATCGAGCGCGTGTCAGCCGGTCGAGGCCAGCACCAGCGCGAAGTCCCCGTCCCGATCGGTCCAGACCTGGCGCACGCGGAACCCGGCATCGGCGATCTCACCGGTCACGGCCGGGATCCGGAACTTGGTGGAGATCTCGATGCGGATCTCCTCGCCGTCGCGGAGGTCGACGTCGACCTCGGCCGCTGGCACGGCGACGCGCTGGTCGCCGTTGACCCGCAGCCGCAGATCCATGCGCTCGCGCAGCGGATCCCAGAACGCCACGTGGTCGAACGCGTCGACGTCGAACGTGGCATCGAGCTCGCGGTTGAGCACGGTGAGGACGTTGCGGGTGAAGTCGGCCGTCACGCCGAGCGGGTCGTCGTAGGCGGCGACCAGGCGCTCGAGCGGCTTGACGAGGTCGACGCCGAGCAGCAGCCAACCGGGCGTGGGCAGGTGCTCGGCGAGCATGGCGAGGAACGCCCGGCGCTCCTCGACGTACAGGTTGCCGATCGTCGAGCCGAGGAAGGCCACCAGCGGCACGCCGTCGGTCGGCAGGTGGCCGAGGTGCAACGTGAAGTCGCCGACGACGCCGTGTACGTGCAGACCCGGGTAGCGGGCGCTGAGCTCGACCGCTGCCGTGCGCAACGTCGACTCACTGACGTCGAACGGGACGAATCGCCGCAGCTGCCCGGTGGCGTGGAAGGCGTCGAGCAGCGTGCGGGTCTTGTCCGACGTGCCCGAGCCGAGCTCGATGACGGTGTCGGCGCCGGTGAGCTCCGCGATCATCGCCGCCTCGCGGCCCAGGATCGAGCGCTCGGCTTCCGTCGGGTAGTACTCCGGCAGCCGGGTGATCTCGTCGAAGAGCTCGCTGCCGGCGGCGTCGTAGAGCCAGCGCGGCGGCAGCTTGAGCGGGTGACGCCCGAGGCCCCGGCGGACGTCGTCGACGAGGGCGCGGCGGGCCCAGTCGTCGTCGACGAGCACGTCGAAGGTGGGCGGGGTGGCGACGGCGGGCACCGCTCCAGTCAACCGGGTCGACCGCCGGCCGCGCCCTCGCGGTGCGCTAACCGGGCTGTGACGTCGCCGGCACGGAGCTCGCAGACGGTGCCGTGAGCTGCTGCATGAGGCTGCGGATCAGAGCCGGCGGGTCGAGTTGCAAGCAGCGATCGGTCTCCGCCTGCGACGTCGTCGCGTCGCCGTCGACGCGCAGGGCGACCACGGCCAGGAAGCAGTGCGGATCGGCGTAGTCCGGGTCGACCTCGACCGCCTTCGCCAGCTGCTGGCGCGCCGCCTCGACGGCCTGCTGGCGCAGCTCGTCGTTGGCGCCCACCGAGTTCACGTAGATGAGCCAGGCCTGGTACGTCAGGGCCTCGACGTTCGTCGGGTCGGCGTCGAGGACCTGGCGATAGAGGTCGCTGGCCTGGCGGGCGTCCACGCCGAACGACGTGCGCGCCTGCGCGAGCAGCGTGGCGGTGTCGGGGGCCCCGACGCCGCCGGTGATCGTCTGGCCCGGCGAGCGCTGCCCGGCGGCGCGGGCCACGAGGATCCCCGCCCCGATGGCGACGACGACCACGAGGGCCGCCGCGAGCACGTTGCGCTTCCAGCGCCCGGACCGCTTCGGCGGCAGCGCGGCGCGGCCCTCCTCGATCGAGCGCAGCACGTCGGCGGCCCGCTTCGTGTAGCCGTCGCGCAGCGTGGCGTAGTCGGTGGTGTCGACGTCGCCGGCGGCCAGCTCGGCGTCGAGGTCGCGCAACGACTTGAGGAGGAAGCGGCGCTCGTCCTCCAGCTCGGCGAGGCGATCCGCATCCACGGCATCGACGCTCACGGGTCGCGCTCGTCCGGTGGCGCCTCCGACTCGCTGCGGCAGGGCGGCGGCGACGAGCTCGCGATCGTCGTCGGTCGGATCGACGTCCTCGGCGGCCTCCCGCTTCCACCGCCGGAACGTCACCGCCAGCCCGGCGGCCGCGCAGACCAGCGCGGCGACGGGCAGCACCCACACGAGGGCGTCGAAGCCGGACGCCTTGGGCACCAGCAGCACGCGGGCGCCGTAGGCGGTCTCGATCTGGCCGATGATCGCGTCGTCGCCGAGCTGACCCTGGTCCACGAGCACGCGGATGCGGCCCTTGATGTTCTGCGAGGCCGTGGCCTGCGACTCGTAGACGCTCTCACCCGAGCACGTCGGGCAGGCGACCTGCTTCTCCAGCTCCTCGGCCCGCTCCTGCGGCGTGCTCGGCCCGCTGGCCCGGGTGGCCCCGACGGCGAGGAAGGCCGCGACGACGAGGATCAGCGTGACCCACGCCGGCCACCGCTTGATCGTGCGGTTGAGGGTCACAGGCCCTCGCGGAGCTGCTGCAGCTTGCTGCCGAGGAAGTCGGCGCTGACCTCGGCGATGGTGCGGAAGCGGATGTTGCCCTCGGGATCGACGATCCACGTCTCGGGCACCTTGGAGACGCCGAACGCCACGGCGATCGAGCCCTTGGTGTCGAGCACCACCGGCCAGTCGCCGCCCTCCTTGGCGAAGAACGACTCGACGGCGCTGCGGTCGTCGGCCCAGGCGATCGTGTAGAAGCGGGCCCCGTCGGGCTGCGCCTGCTGGGCGGCGACGAACTTCTCCAGCTCGGGATGCTCCTGCTGGCACGGGATGCAGCTCGACTGGAAGAAGTTGAGGACGACCCAGTCCCCCTTGCGCCGGGACAGGTCGAACGTTCCGCCGTCCATCAGCGTGCCGGTGGCGGTGGGCGCCGGCTTGCCCATCAGGTTCGTCTCGGCCGAGTCCGTCGACGGCTTCGAGCCGGCCAGCACGACGAACAGCCCGGCGATCACGAGGGCGACGGCGATGGCGATGAACGGGGCGAGACGGCGGCCGCGCATCAGCGACCGGCCTCGATCAGCTCGGGCGGGCGGTCCTCGATGCCGATCGGCGCCGACACCGGATCGGTCGGCCGGCGGCGTCGACCCGGGAACGCGGCGAGCAGCGTGCCGACGGCCATCAGGCCGCCGCCGATCCACAGCCACAGGATGAGCGGCTTGATGAAGACCCGGATCGTCGCCTGCGTGGCGCCGGGCTCGGCGCCCGGTTCCAGCGTCAGGTAGACGTCGCCGGTGACGCCGGTGCGCACGCTGGGCGTCGACACCGGCACGCCTTGGCGCAGGTACGTCGTGTTCGCCGGCGCGTACACCTGCTTTCCGTCGAGCAGGACGTCGGCCTTGACCGCCTTGATGCGGTCGTTCTGCACGAGGCGCACCTGCTGCAGCTCGAACGTGTGCCCGCCCCACTCCCGGCTCTCGCCGACGGGCAGGGTGATCGTCGCCGAGCGGGTGTAGCTGTTCGAGGCGACGAGGGCGACGGCGATGATGATCACGCCGAGGTGGACGATCATCCCGCCGTTGGCCCGCCCGACGAGGCCCCGCCAGCCCTGGCGGCGCGTCGCCAGCACGACCTGGCGCAGGGCGGCGGTGGCGGCGCAGCCGGCGAGGCCGAAGGCGAGCAGCGACCACAGGCCGGTGGCCCCGACGAGCACGGCGATCCCGATCGCCAGCGCACCTCCCCATGCCGGCCAGAACAGGCGGTCCCGGAGCAGCGTCCCGCTGGCCTTGCGCCACGGCAGGGCGGGAGCGACGGCCATCAGGAACAGCAGCGAGATGCCGATCGGCATCGACAGGCGATCGAAGTACGGCGGGCCGACGACGGTCTGGCGGTCCTGCAGCGCCTCGACGAGCAGCGGGAACACGGTGCCGAGCAGGACGACGAACGCGAAGACCGTGAAGAGCACGTTGTTGGCGAGGAAGGCGCCCTCCCGCGACAGCGGGGAGTCGATCGCCCCCGGCGAGCGCAGGCGGTCGCCGCGCCACCCGATCAGCAGCAGCGAGACGGCGACGACGATCCCGAAGAACACGAGCAGGTAGTTGCCGACCGGACCGTCACCGAAGGCGTGCACGCTGTTGAGGAGCCCGGAGCGGTTGAGGTAGGTGCCGAGGATCGTCAGCGCGAACGTGGCGACGAGCAGCGTCAGGTTCCAGACCCGCAGCATCCCGCGCCGCTCCTGGACCAGCACCGAGTGGATGTACGCGGTGCCGGTCAGCCACGGCAGGAAGCTGGCGTTCTCGACCGGATCCCAGCCCCACACGCCGCTCCAGCCGAGCACCTCGTAGCTCCACCAGCCGCCGAGCAGGATGCCGATCGTCAGGAAGGCCCAGGCGAACAGCGCCCAGCGCCGGGTCTCCATCAGCCAGCCCTCGCCGACGCGGCCGGTGATCAGGGCGGCGATGGCGAAGGCGAACGGCACCGTGAAGCCGACGTAGCCGAGGTACAGGATCGGCGGGTGGAACAGCACCAGGACGTGGTTCTGGAGCAGGGCGTTCGGTCCGGGGCCATCCGTCGTCGGGACCGCCGAGGCGAACGGGTCGGCCGGGCCGAAGCTGAGCAGGGCGAAGAACGCCATCACGGCGAACATCACGACCAGCGCCCAGCCGACCAGCGGGTCGGTGGCCCGCTTGCGGAAGCGGTAGCCGACGGCGGCCGTGAACCCGGCGAGGATCAGCACCCACAGCAGGATCGAGCCCTCGAGCGCCGACCAGATGGCCGTGAAGTTGTACAGCGGCGGCGTGGCGTTGGAACCGACCTGCTGCACGTACGCCAGCGAGTAGTCCCGCGTGATCAGCGCCCGCTCCATCATGGCGAAGGCCAGGACGGCGCCGACGACGCACAGGATCGCGTAGCGCGGCGCCATCCGCAGCGTGCGGACGTCGTGACGGCGGATGCCGTAGATCGTCGACATCGCCCCGAACGTCGCCGCGGCCAGCGACAGCACCAGCCCGGCCCGGCCGAGCGCCCCGTTCAGGCTGGCGGCGAGCACGTCGCGGACTCCGTGGTCGCATCGTTGAGACGATCGGCGTTGGCCGCCTCGTACTCGTTGGAGTGCTTGACCTCGACGCGGTCCCCCTGGAACGTGCCGTCCACGAGCTCGCCGTGCACGACGACGGGCTCACACTCCTCGAAGATGCCCCCGGGCTGTCCTTCGTAGCGGACCGGCAGCGTCTGGCCGCCGAAGCTGATGGCGAACGTGGTGATGCCGTCGGTGGTGGTGACCGTCCCCTTGTCGACGGTGCCCTGGACCCGCAGGCGCTGGCCGGCCTCGCACCCATTGCGGTGGCCGATCTCGTCGACGTTGCAGTAGTAGTCGACGGCCGAGCGCAGGAACTGGGTGACGATGACCCCACCGGCCACGAGGACCAGCGCCAGCACGACGAGGGGCGCCCAGCGGCGCCGGCGCTTGCCGGGCGGTGGCCCGCCGGTGTCGTTGCGAGGGGTGAGGTCGATGGTGCTCACGTCAGGTGAAGCGTGCCTCAGGTCCAGGGCTTGGCGTCGTCAGGCAGCCGCGAGGTCACTCGGCGGGCCCGCCGCAGGACGTAGACGGCGTACACGGCGACGGCGCCGAACGTGACGATGTAGCTGCCGAAGATGAACCCGGCGTCCTCCATGGCGATCATCAGCGCTCTGCCTTCCGGTCGGCGATGGCGAGGTCGAGGCCGGCGTCGTCGAGGGCGTCCTCGGCGGCCATCGTGCGCTGGCGGTGGATCACCAGCCACACGTACATGAGGGTGAAGGCGATGACGCCGACGAACAACGTGAACAGCATCAGCCCGTTCATCTTGACGTCGCCGTCCGGCCGCAGGACGGTGGCGTCCTGGTGGAGGCTGCGCCACAGCTTGACGCTCCAGTGCACGAGCGGGATCTCGAGCACCGCCAGCAGGGCGAGCACGGCACTGCGCCGGGCCCGCTGCTCGTGGGTGCCGCCCAGGCGGCGCACCGTCAGGTACCCGATGTAGGTGACGAACATGAACGCCGTGCTGGTGAGGCGGGCGTCCCACTCCCAGAAGACCCCCCACGTGAGCCGGCCCCACAGCGAGCCGACGACCAGCGTGATGCCCATGAACAGCACGCCGACCTCGGCGCTGGCGCCGGCCAGGCGATCCCAGCCCAGCGAGTGCTTCTTGGAGAACAGGTAGATCCCCGACGCCACCGCCGTCACGAAGAAGGCGAGGTACGCCAGCCACGCCGCGGGGACGTGGACGTACAGGATGCGGACCGACTCGCGCTGGTTGACATCGGCGGGCGAGAACCCGAGGCCGAAGGCGGCCAGCCAGATGATGCCGACGATGGCGGCCGCACCGAGCACGCGGGTGGCCTTGGTCGACGTGCCCGTCGACGTCGCCGGACCGGTCGTGGTGGTGGTCGTGCTGGTCGCCGGGAGGCTGGCCAACGTGTCTCCTACTCGTCGATGAGCGGACCGAAGGCCAGCGTTCCCCCGGCGCCGAAGGCGACGGCGAACACCGACACGACGCCGACCCAGGGCCAGCCGTCTGCGATCGCCGTCCCGCCGGTGCCGAGCGCTGCTTCGACCGCTCGTGTGGCTCCGATCAGAACGGGCGCCACCACCGGGAGCAACAGCAGCGGGAGAAGGGTCTCCCGCCCCCGTGCGCCGGCAGCGAGGCCGCCGTAGAGCGTACCGACCGCGGCCAGGCCGAAGGTAGCGGTGAGCCAGGTCACCACGAGGAGGGCCGCGCCCGACCACCGCACCTCGACGCCGTAGATGACGATGGCGGTGCCCAGGAGCAGGGCCGACAGGATCGCCAGCTGGATCCACATGGCCACCGTCTTGCCCCAGAACACGGCCGTGGCGTCGACCCCGGCGGCCCGCAGGGCATCGAGGGCGCCGTCCTCGCTCTCGGTGGCGAACGTGCGCTGGACGAGGAGCAGGAGGCTGAACACGGTGCCGAGGCTGGCCAGGCCGGGGGCCAGGTTGACGAGCGTGCTGTCGGTCTCGCCGGGCGCCGCTGGGAGCCGGTCGACGGCGAAGGCGAACAACACCATCGTGATGGCGGCGAACGGCAGGATCTGGTTCAGCGACGACGCGGCTGCGCCACTCGACCACAGGTCCTTGCGGGCCATCAGCCACGCCGTGCGCACGATCGCCCTCACGGCGCCGCGATCACCTGGCCGGCGACGACGTCGAGGCTGCGGGTGGCCAGCGACCCCGCTCGCTCCAGCTCGTGGCTGGCGACGACGACCGTCGCGCCGGACCCCGCGGCCTGCCGCAGCGTCGCGTCGAGCTCGTCGCGTCCGGCGGCGTCGAGGCCGGCGTGGGGCTCGTCGAGGAGCCACAGCTCGGCGCGGCGGGCCACGAGGCAGGCCAGGGCGGTGCGTCGCTGCTGGCCGGCCGACAGGCGCCGCACGGGCAGCGGCGCGAGGCGCCCGGAGAGCGCCATGCGATCCATCGCGGCGGCGACCTCGTCGTCGGAGGCGCCGACCGTCGCCCCCCAGAAGCGGACGTTCTCGGCGACGCTGAGGTCGAGGTACAGCCCGTTGCGGTGGCCGAGCAGCCCGACCCGCCGGCGCACCGCATCGCGCTCGGTGGCGAGGTCGCAGCCGAGCACGACGCCGGTCCCCCGCGCCAGCGGCACGAGCCCGGCGCACACCCGCAGCAGGGTCGTCTTGCCGGCACCGTTCGGACCGCGCAGCAGCACGATCTCGCCGCGCTGCACGCTGAGCGACGCGCCGGCCAACGCCGGGAAGCTGCCGAGGACGGCGACCGCGTCGGTGAGCTCGACGACCGGCCGATCCATCGCCCGGCGACGCTACCGGCGGCACCGATGACCTTCGGGTTCTGACCTGAGAGGTCATCGCCATGGCGCCCGCATCGCCGTACAACGGACCCATGTTCATCGAGACCCCCGATTCCACCCGCCTCGCCGTCGACGTGTGGGGCAACGGGCGTCCGGTCGTGCTCGTGCACGCCTGGGGGCTCAGCGCCCACATGTGGAACGCCCAGCTGCCGGCGCTGCTCGACGCCGGATTCCAGGTCATCACGTTCGATCAGCGCGGTCACGGTCGCTCCGACCGGCCGGCCGGTGGCTACGACCTCGACACGATGGCCGCCGATGTGATCACGGTCCTCGACGCGCTGGACCTGCGCGACGTGGCCCTCATCGGGCAGTCGATGGGCGGCACCGTCGTCGCCCACGCGGTCGGCGGGCTCGGGACGTCACGCGTCAGCGACGTGGTCCTGTCGGCGCCGATCACGCCGTGCCTGACCGTTGGCGATGACAACCAGCTCGGGCTGCCGGCCGAGGCCTTCGCCGCCAACCGGGCGGCGATCGCGGCCGACGTCGGTGCGTGGCTGGCCGCCAACAGCGACGGCTACTGGGGCGTCGGTGACGACCGCTGGCCGCACGACACCGCGTGGACCTTGCGCTCGATCTACGAGACCCCGTTGCCGGTGCTGTTGGCGACCAACGAGGCGATCACGTCGGCCGACCTGCGCAAGGAGATCGCCGCCATCGACGTGCCCGTGCTCGTCATCCAAGGCGACGCCGACCTGTCGGCGCCCGTCGAGATCACGGGGCAACCGACTGCCGCGCTGCTGTCCAACGGCCGGCTCGAGGTGATCGCCGGCGCCGGCCACGGGCTCTACACGTCGTACGCGTCCGAGTGGAACGCCGCGGTGCTCGCCGCCATCGGGTAGCCCAGCGATCGGTCGCAGACGGTTGCGGCCGGTACCGTTCCCGGCCGTGTCGACCTCCCGGTGGGACCGCCCCCCGCCCCCGCACGACTGGCGTTGGGTGGTCGGCACGGTCGGCAAGGTCCTGATCGCCGTCGGGATCCTGCTGTTCGGCTTCGTCGCCTACCAGCTGTGGGGCACCGGGATCGAGTACAACCAGTCGCAGGACGCCCTGGCCGACGACTTCGCCGAGCTGCTCGCCAACACGACGACGTCCTCGTCGACCTCGACGACGGTGACGGTGACGGTCCCCCCGACGACGGAGGCCGCCGCCACCACGACCACCGTCGTCGAGACGACGGTGGCCCCCACGACGACGGCCGCGCCGGTGCCGGAGTTCGCGTCGGGCGACGTGATGGCGCGGCTGCAGATCCCGTCGATCGGCGTCGAGACCTACGTCGTGTCCGGCGTCCAGCCCGGCGATCTGAAGCAGGGTCCCGGCCACTATCCCGATACGCCGATGCCGGGCCAGCTCGGCAACAGCGCCATCGCCGGCCACCGCACGACCTACGGGCAGCCGTTCTACCGGCTCGACGAGCTCAAGCCGGGTGATCAGGTCGAGCTGACGACCGTGCAGGGCCACTTCGTCTACTCGGTGACGGGCAGCGAGGTGGTCAACCCGAGCCAGTCCGACGTCATCGACACCGTCGATCCCAACATCGCCACGCTGACGCTCACGACCTGCACGCCGCGGTACACGGCGAAGCAGCGCCTGATCGTGTTCGCCGACCTCGACCTGGCCGCCTCGTCGGCACCACAGGCACCGGTGATCGAGTCGCCGTCGACGTCCACGCCGACCGACGCCGGTGGTGACGCCGGCGACAGCCCCGTCGTGGCCACCCCGCCGCCGGCGCCGACGACGCTCCCGGGCGAGGTCGTCACCGCCACCACCGTGCCCGACGCCGCCACGACCACCTCCACCACCACGGCCGGGACCACGACCACATCCACGGCCCCCGCCACGGTCGCCCGACCGGCGAGCAACGCCTCGGCCGACGCCTTCGCCTTCGGGTGGTTCAGCGACTCCGACGCCTTCGGGCAGATCGCGCTCTGGGGCCTCGCCCTGACCGCGATCTCGATCGGCGCCTACCTCCTCAGCCGCCAGCTCCGCCGCAACTGGGTGGGCGCCCTCGTCGGGATCATCCCGTTCGTCTTCGCCCTGTACTTCTTCTTCCAGAACGTCAACCGGCTCCTTCCTGCGGCGTTGTAGCTGTTGTCGAAGAGCTCTTGAAGTGGGGGTGGGCTGGGTCAGTTGACGGGTCGGGCCGTCGTGCCGGCCCTGCCGGCCGGCGGCCGCCGGCGCCGTCAGGCGGCGGGGCTCTCGCTTGCGGCCGCCATTGGCCTTCGTGGATCAGGTGGTGGTGCTTGGAGCAGAGCGGGATCAGGTTCTCGAGGTTCGTGTTGCCTCCTTGCTTCCATTCTTGGAGGTGGTGGATGTCGCAGTCGCCGAAGCGGACGGGGCAGTCGGGCGCGGCGCAGGTCTGGTGCATGGCACGGAGTGCTCGGCGTTGGTCGGCTGACGCGAAGCGTTTGGCTCGTCCGACGTCGACGACTCTCCCGTCGCCTCCAACACGATCGGGATGATCTCCGCTTCGCACGCCAACCGTCGCACCGTTGCCGGCGGGAGCGGGTGGCCGTCGTAGGTCTCGCAGATGCTCGCCTCGTGGAGGCCGGTCGCGGAGGGTCGCGAGGTCGATGAGCACGAGCAGCTCTGCCGGACGCCGTGAGCCAGGCGCCGGTGTCGACGGTGACCATCGCCATGAACGCGTCGGCCTTGAGCTGGTCGAACGTGCGGTGAACGTCGGGCTTGGCCTTCTCGGCGGCGACGGCGGCGTCGAACACGGCGGACAACCTTGCGTCGGCTTCGGGATCGAGGCTGATCTGGGTGTGGCACATGCCCTCGCGGTCCATCCAACGACGAACCGTGCGCTGCGACCGGAGCTTCTCGTGGTGGCGGAGGCCTTCGTCGCGGGAGATGCGGCGGGCCAGCTCGCGCACCTTGCGGGCGAACGCGTCGACCGACGTCCCTGCCGCCTGCACGACCAGGCTCGGCGCCTGCGCGGCTAACTCCACTCGCTCCTGATCGTCGAGACGGTTGGCCGCCCGGGCGATCGCGTCGGCATGACCCGCCGACAGGTCTCCAGCAGCCAACGCGGCATGGACCTCGGGCATCGCCGCACACACCGCAGCCCGCTCCGCGATCACGTCCGCCTCGCGTGACGAACGCCGACCACCAACCAACGCCAGCTCGGCCGAGCGGGCGACCACCGCCGCGTCGACCGAGTCCAGCCAGCACCGCAACCGGTGCACGCCCGAAGCCAACGACCTCAGGTCGACCCCGTCGCACGTCGCCGGGTCGGTCGCGGCAACCTGCCGCACCACCTCGACGACATCCGCTGGCCAACATGAGCCCATCATATCGCACAAGTGTTCCCTTGTCAACAAGATGATCTGGGCGCGAATCGTCTCACACGGCGCCCAGCGGTGACCAGCCAGGCGGCGAGTACCGTCCGTCGCGAGGGAATGACGAGCGTGGTCTCCATGGGCGCGAGCACGGGGCGCGGTCCCGCGGCCGGGTCGGCGGCGGGTGGCGGTGGTCGGCGTGCTCGCCGTCCTCGCCCTGGTCGCCCTGGTGTTCGGCCTCGACCTGGCGATCGGCGGGTCGACGCCGCGGGTGTCGGCGGCCCTCCAGGCGGTCTGCGCCGGCGTGGCCACGTGGGCATCGGCGCGGGCGATCCGTCGTGCGCCCCCGCGGTGGCAGCGGGCGTGGACGCTGCTGACCTGGTCGTCGGCGCTGTGGCTCGTCGGTGCGCTCTCCGCCATCGTCACCGTCGGGATCATCGACGACGACACCTTCCCGACCGTCCTCGACGTGTGCCGGATCGCCGCCCTCCTCCTGGGCGTCATCGCCCTCTCCACCGTGCCCGATCGCCACGATCGCTGGCGCCGGGCCCTGCTCGGCCTCGACGGGCTCGTCCTCGCGGCGTCGCTGCTCTACGTGGGCTGGACGCTGCACACCGGCTCCCGGTACGGCACCGCCGACCTCGCTCCCGGCGCGCGCGCCGTGCTGCTGATCCACCTCGGTGTCGACGCGGTCGTCTTCGGGTTCGCCGTCGGCCTGCTCGTGCGCGCGCCCCGGCGCGGCCGCCTCCCGGCCGCCCTGGTCTCGATCGCCTTCGTGGCCGCGGCGGTGACCGATGTCGTCTACCTCGACCGCGGCCTCGGCGGGAACTTCAGCCTCGGCTCACCCAGCGACCTCGGCTGGGCCGCCCTGCTGGTGATGGTCGCGGCCGCCGCGCTCAACGCGTCGGCCGAGCCGAGCGAGGTGACGGAGCGGGTCAGCGACCGCATCATCATGGGCGCCTCCCTCGTCGCGCTGATCCCGCTCGTCGTCGTGTTCTTCATCAGCGTCGTCCGGACGCCACTCGAGGGCGCGCCGCACACCATCGAATGGTTGTTGTTGGCAAGTGCCGTCGTGCTGTGCGTGGTCGCCCGGTTCGTGACGCTGCGCGACAACATCGCCCTGTCCGACGAGCTGGCCGAAGACGTCGCCGCCCGCAGCGACGAGCTCGGCGCGGCGGTCCACCTCCAGCGGCTCACGCTGAACGCCGTGCACGAGGGCATCGTCGGGCTGCGCGAGGGCCAGCTGGTGTTCGCCAACGAGGCGGCCGGCGAGATCTTGAGGGTGCCGCGCGAGGAGCTGCTCGGACGCTTCGTGTACGAGGTGATCACGATCGGGCCCGCCGACCACTCACAGCTCGCCGAGATCTACGCCGCCATCACGGCCCGTCAGCACATCGAGCTGGAGGGCGAGCCAGCGATCCGCACGGACGGCACGACGTTCGCCATCGACCTGTCGATCACCCCCGTCGTCCATCCCGACCTGACGTCGGTCGCGGTCTTCCGCGACGTGTCCCACCGCACCGAGGTCGAGCGGCTGAAGAACGAGTTCGTGTCGGTCGTCAGCCACGAGCTGCGGACACCGCTCACCTCGATCCGCGGCTCGCTCGGGCTGCTCGCCGGCGGCGCCGTCGGCGAGCTCTCGGCGCCGGCACAGCGCATGGCGGTGATCGCCACCGAGAACACCGAGCGCTTGATCCGCTTGATCAACGACATCCTCGACCTCGAGCGCATCGAGTCGGGAGCGGTCGTGCTGGACCTCGCGCCGTGTCCGGCTGCTGAGCTGATCGCCACCAGCCTCGAGGTCGTCGTCCCGGTGGCGGCCGAGACGGGTGTGGACGTGGCGACCGGACCGATCGCCGGCACCGTGCTCGCCGACGGCGACCGTCTCGTGCAGGTGCTCGTCAACCTGCTCGCCAACGCCGTGAAGTTCTCGCCGCCGGGCACGACGGTCACCGTCGCCGCGGCCCCGGCGGGAGGCGACGTCCTGTTCACCGTGCGCGATCACGGTCGGGGCATCCCCGCCGACCAGCTGGAGCGGATCTTCGACCGCTTCCACCAGGTCGACGCGTCGGACACCCGCCAGCAGGGCGGCACCGGGCTCGGGCTGGCGATCTGCGCCTCGATCGTGCGCCAGCACGGCGGGCAGATCTGGGCCGAGAGCACGGACGGCGGCTCGACGTTGTCGTTCACGGTGCCGGCGGCGCTGGAGACAGGGCAGGCGGAGGCGGACGCGGGGGCGGGTGCAGAGGCGGTCAGGATCCCGTGAAGCGGGCCGGGCGCTTCTCGAGGAAGGCCTGACGACCCTCGCGGGCGTCGGCACTCGCCCACGCCGCGGTCCGGGCGGCCTCGAACGCGTCGTCCGTCGTCGGGGGCGGGCCCGATCGCTCCAGGGCCAGCTTGTGGGCGGCCATCGTCAGCGGGGCGAGGGTGGCGAGCTGGCGGGCCCAGCCGAGGGCGTCATCCAGGTCACCGAGGCGATGCACGGCGCCGGCGGCGTGGAGGGCGGCGCCGTCGTACTGCTCGGCGGCCAGCAGCATGCCGCGAGCGATCGGCCAACCGAGCTCGCGCGCCAGGCGCTCGACGGTCCAGTGATCGATGACGAGGCCGAGCCGGGCGGCCGGGATGCCGAAGCGACTGGCCGGTGTGGCCACCCGCAGATCGCAGCTGATCGCCAGCTGCGTCCCGGCGCCGAGGGCCGGACCGTCGACGGCCGCGATGACCGGGACGGGCAGCTCGGTGAAGCCACGCAGCGTGTGGTGGAGCAGCGTGGCGAACTCGCCCTCCTCGACGCCGGTGAGGTCGGCGCCAGCGCTGAACGCGGGCGGGGCGCCGGTCAGCACCACGACGCGCGCCGTGACCGCCGTCGCCTGGGCCTCGAGCAGGCCGAGCAGCGTGGCGTGGTCGACGGCGTTGCGGCGCTCCGGGCGATCGAGCGTGACCACGAGCACGCCGCTGGTGTCGTCGTCACCGTCCCACGCCACCCGTACCATGCGGCCCGACTCTATGAGCACGCTCGACGACGATCCCATCCGACGCCGTCGGGCCCAGGTCGCCCGCTGGACGCTGCTCGCCAACCGCGTCGGGTACCTCTTCCTGGCGCTGGCCGTCGCCCTGTTCTTCATCGCCCTGGTCGTCGGCTTCTCCGGTGCCATGGCCGCCCTGGTGATCGCGGCCCTCGTCGTGGCCTGCGTGCTGCTGGCGCCGTCGATCGTGCTCGGCTACGCCGTCAAGGCCGCCGAGCGAGACGACCGTGAGCGCGGGATCTGAGCCGGTTACCATCGGGTAACACCATGATCTCGGTTCCCAGATGACGTCGCGCCTGTCCGCCACCGCCCGCCGTGAGCAGCTGCTCGATGTGGCCCTCGAGGTGTTCGCCCGCACGGGGTACCACGACACGTCGATGAACGACGTCGCCGAGGCCGCCGGCGTCACCAAACCGGTGCTCTACCAGCACTTCGAGTCCAAGCGGGAGCTGTTCCAGGCGCTCCTCGACGCCGTCGGCTGGCGCATGCTCAGCGCCATCCGGGAGGGCACGGCCGAGGCCACCGACGGCCGCAGCCGGACCGAGCTCGGGTTCCGCAGCTACTTCCGCTGGGTCGCCTCCGACCACGACGCGTTCATGCTGCTCTACGGCGGCGCATCCCGTCGTGACCAGGAGTTCAGCCGGGCCGTGCGGCGCGTCACGAACGGCATGGTGCAGGCGATCGCCCCCCTGATCGCCGCCGACATCGACGACGAGCACCGCCTCACCCTGGCGCACGCCCTCGTCGGCCTCGCCGAGGGCGCCAGCCGGCGCCTCGTCGAGCGGGGCCAGGAGTTCGACCCCGATGAGATCGCCCGTCAGGTGAGCGATCTCGCGTGGGCCGGCCTCCGCAGCGTCCACCGCTGACGCGGACCGGCGGCCTCCATCCGAGTGTGGAGGGTCGGGTTTCCCGCCCTCCCACACTCCGATGACCTCCAACACTCGGATGTGGATGGAAACGACCGGCGGGACGGGGTGTGACGCGGCGGCGACGGCGGCTGCGTTGACTGCGAGGCGGCGGGCGCTGAGGTGGGGAGAGATGCCGTGGAGGCTGGTGGGTTGTTGCCGCCCGATGGACCGATGGTCATGCCGATCCAGTCGTTCCGCGGGTGGATCCGGCCGGCGCGTCGACCGCGACGGCTGTCGCGCGTCAGCGCGCGTCGCGGCGTCGTGCTCGGCGGTGCTGTCGTCCTGACCGCGCTGGCGATCTACGAGATGTATCGGGTCCAGTCGTTCCACGGGCTGACGATGCTCGAGCTCGTCGTCCTCACGCTCTACGCGCTGCTCGCGCCGTGGGTGGCCCTGGCCTTCACCAACGCGATCGCCGGGGCATGGGTGCAGCTGACCCGCTGGCGCCGCCCCGCCGAGCAACCGCCCGGCCCGCTGTCGACGCTGACCGCGCTGCTCGTTCCCACCCACAACGAATCGGCGAAGGCGATCCTCGCCAACCTCGAGGCCATCACCACCTCGCTCCTCGCGACCGGCGAGCTCTCCCGGTTCCACGTGACGATCCTCAGCGACTCGAACCATCCCAGCGCGGTCTCTGCCGAGATGGCGGCGGTGGTCGACCTGCGGGCCCAGCTCGGGCGGACGACGCGCGTGTACTACCGCCACCGGGAGGAGAACCGCGACCTCAAGGCCGGCAACATCGGCGACTGGGTCCGTCGCTACGGCGCGCCGTACGACCACTTCCTCGTGCTCGACGCCGACAGCGTCATGGACGGACCGACGTTGGTGCTCCTGGTCGCCGCCATGGAGGCCGATCCCGGCGCCGGCGTCCTGCAGACCGCCCCCACCGTGGTCGGAGGATCGACGATGTTCGCCCGGATGCAGCAGTTCGGGGCGCGGGTCTACGGCCCGGTGATCACGAGCGGGGTGGCGTGGTGGGCCGGCGCTGACGGCAACTACTGGGGTCACAACGCGATGGTCCGCACGAGTGCCTTCGCCGCCGCGGCCGGCCTCCCCCACCTCGGCGGGCGCAAGCCGTTCGGCGGCCAGGTGATGAGCCACGACTTCGTGGAGGCCGCGCTCGTGCGGCGGGCCGGCTGGGCGGTGCGACTGGTGCCGACGGCGTCGGGCAGCTACGAGGAGAGCCCGCCGTCCCTCGTCGACCTGGCCACACGCGATCGCCGCTGGTGCCAGGGCAACCTCCAACACCTCGCCGTGCTGCGCGCCCGGGGCCTGCGCCCGATCAGCCGCCTGCACCTCCTCATCGGCATCTTCGGCTACCTGACGTCGCCGCTGTGGCTGCTGTTCCTGCTCATCGGGCTGCTCGCGTCGTTGCAGGCCCGCTACCTGCCGCTCCACCACGGCACGGTCGGCTTCGATCTCCTCGCCCTCCCCGAACAAGACGCCGATCGAGCTCGCGCCCTCTTCCTGATCACGATGCTCGTGCTCGTGGCGCCCAAGCTGATCGCGCTCGGGCTGGTGCTGGCCCGCTCAACGACACGACGGGCGTGCGGTGGTGCGGCAGGCGTCATCGCCAGCGTCGGCACCGAGACGATCCTCTCCGCGCTGATGGCCCCGATCGCGATGCTCATGCAATCCCGGTCGGTCGCCTCCGCGCTCGCCGGCCGCGACGCCGGGTGGAAGGCCCAGCGCCGTGACGGGAGGATCTCGTTCGGGGAGATCGCCCGCCGCCACGCCTGGCACACGGCCGTCGGGGTGCTGCTCGGCATCGCCGCCGGGCTGGCATCGCCGTGGCTGCTGTTGTGGATGAGCCCGATCATCCTCGGCCTGCTGTTGTCGATCCCCATCTCGGCGCTCACGGCGCGCACGGACATCGGCCAGCTCGCCCGCCGCCTCGGGCTGTTCCGCACGCCGGAGGAGATGGCCCCGCCACCGGTGCTGGCCGAGCGCGACCGCCAAGCCCGGGCGGCTGCCTAGCCGACCACGGTTCGCCGGCCGCTCGGCCCGTGCAAGGGTGGACGGTCATGGATGCCGCTGACCGACTGGAACTCCACGAGCTGCCCGGACGCTACGGGGATGCCATCGACGACCGGGCGTGGGACCGGCTCGACGAGATCTTCACCCCCGACGCCGTCTTCGACCTCACCGATCTCGGATCGCGCCGCTGCGAGGGCCTCGACGACATCAAGCGGTTCATGGACCAAGAGGCCGAGCACCCGCGCACCCACATGATGACGAACATCTACGTCGACGAGACGACGACCGGTGTGCAGCTGCGCTTCCGGATCGTCGCCCTGCTCGGCGCAGGCAAGGTCGGCACGGCGTCGTACTACGACGACGTCGTCAAGACGCCGGCCGGCTGGCGGGTGCAGCACCGCGAGGTCACGCGGCGCCGCCGCCCCGGCTGACGCCGCCGCTCAGGCGGTCAGCAGCTTGGACTTCTGGGCCTGGAACTCGTCGTCGGTGAGGACACCCTGGTCGCGCAAGCTCGCCAGCTTGGTGATCTCCTCGGCCGTGCTGGGCGTCCCGGCGGCGTCACGGACGTAGCTGCGGACCTGGTTGTTCCTGGCCTCGGCATCCGCCATCGCATGCTGGCGCATCGTGTCGCCGCGGGCGATGAGGTACACGAGCACGCCGAGCCACGGGATGACGATGACGAAGATGGCCCAGAGCGCCTTGCCCCACCCACCCAGGTCGTGGCTGCGGAAGATGTCGAACACGACCTGGATCATCAGCCAGATCCACGCGATCCAGAGGAAGAACCACAGCAGCGTCCAGAACATGCCGAGCAGTGGATAATCGTAGGCAAGCATGTAGAGGCCCCCTCGTATGGCGCGCACCGTCGGCGAGCTCGGCCAATGATCCGCCCTGGGGGCCCATGGCGGCAAGTAGGGGGTTCCCTACACCCGATCAGGCTCGCCGCGGCGGCACGGTGACATCGAGCTGTCGCGGTCGCCCGGCGCCGGCGGCCGGCTGCAGCTCGACGTCGAAGTGGGAGGCCAGCGCAGCCGCCAGCTCCTCCGGTCGACCGGGGTCGACGGCGTCGGTCACGATCCGTCGCACGACCAGACCATGGGTGCGCTTGGCGTCCTGGCCGGCGGCGCCCCGGCCGCTGCCGTCGGCGCGCCGGGCCTTGACGATGACCGTGCGCTCGGCGAGCTCGCCCGTCGGGCGCCACGCCGTGGCGTACTCCGCAGCCCGGAAGTCGACGACGAGCCGGCGCCCGGCGGCCTGCGGCAGCACGGCGGCAAGCGGCGGGCGCCACACGTCGGGAAGGTGATCGAGGCCGGGCAACCGCCCGCACATGTTGAGCCGGTACCGCGGGATGTGGTCCGCGAGGCGCACCGCGCCCCACAGCGCCGAGACGACCACGACCCACCGGCCGGCCCGGCGCCGCGCCGGCGCGTCCAGGTCGTCGAAGGCGAGGGCGTCGTAGACGCCGCCCGAGTAGACCGTGCCGGCCGGCCCGACCGGCCCGTCGGCGATGCGCAGGTTGGCCCGGACGTCGTCGGCCCGGCCCACCGGCACGGCGAGGCGAGCCGGCCCGTCGTCGGCGGCGCTCACCACGGCCAGCGCATCGAGCACGGCCTGCCGCGTCGGCGCCAGGGCGGGGAAGCTGAGCGCCGCAGGGACGAACGCCCGACCCGCCGCGACGACCCGCTTCGACTCCGACGCCGGCAGCAACACGAGCACGCCACGGCATACCACGCCCGTGGCGGGCGCACGATGGTGCCGTCGTCAGGCCGGCAAGGGCTGCTCGACGCGGAACTGCGCCGCTACGTCGGCCATGGTTCGGAAGCGCACGCCGTCGTGGGCGCGCATGTGGTCGATCAGCTTCCGGAGCATCAGCATCCGGCTGCCGCGCCCGATGCACTGCGGGTGCATCGTGAGCACGAACACGCCCGATCCGACCTCCTCGTAGAGGTAGTCGAACTCGGCGCGCCAGACGTCGTACACGTCCGTCGGGGAACGCAGGCCCTCGTGGTGGGCGCCGGCGTCGTAGGTGAAGTACGGCCAGTCGTCGAGGATCCAGTCGAACGGCAGCTCGACGAGGTCGACCGGCGTCCCGAACCCGAAGGCGGCGTCGGTCCGCACGACGTCGCCCAGCCGGCAGTAGGTCGGGGCGTAGTCGTTGGGCGCCATCGAGGAGTCGTAGGAGAACCCGTGCTCGAGCAGCATGCCGACCCACCGCTCGCCGACGTTGCCGCCCGGGACCCGATGGCCGACCGGTGCCTGCCCGGTGAGGCGCTCGATGCACTCGATCGACCGCTCGAGGATCGCTCGTTCCTCGTCCGCCGGCCGCTGCGACGACGGGGCCTCGTGGCAGTAGCCGTGGTAGCCCACCTCGTGGCCGCCGGCGACGACGCGCCCGCAGACCTCGGGATAGGTGTCGATCGTGTGGCCGGGGATGAACCACGTGCTGGGCACGGCGTACTCGGCCAGCAGGTCCACCAGCCGGTTGGCGCCGACCTCGCCGAACTCACCGCGGGCGATGAGGTTCGGCGACCGGGTGCCGCGTGGACCGATCCACACCGAGATGGCATCGAAGTCGAACGTCAGGCACACCGACACGTCGCTCGCCATCGCGGCAGCATCACACAACCCGCCGACACCGCCGCACGCTCGGGTATGGCGACGTTCAGCCCTCGTCGGCGTACGCGGCGAACGCCTCCGGAGGGGCCCACCGGCTGTACGTCGGCGACTGTGGCCAGCCGGGCGGCGAGTCCTGCCACACCTCCTGGCGCCCGTACGGCAGCAGGTCGATCAACGGGAACGAGTGGCTGAGCTGCTCGGTGCCGCGGCCCTGTGTGTTGTACGTCCGGTACACCGTGTCACCGTCGCGGATGAACACGTTGACCTGGAAGCCACCGCCGAGCGGCGCACCCATGTCGGACGCGAACGAGCTGCCGGCGCTCGAGTACCACGTCATCTTGTTGCCGACCTGTGCCTTGTACGCCAAGGCCTCCTCGATCGCGCCGGCGGTGACGACGACGAACCGGGCGTCGTACCCGGCGAGGAACTCGAGGCGCGTGAACTGGCTCGTGAAGCCGGTGCAGCCGCCGCACTGCCAGGTGGCGCCGGGCTCCCACATGTGGTGGTAGACGATCAGCTGGCGGGCCCCCTCGAACACGTCGACGAGGCGGATCGGGCCGGATGGACCCTCCAGCTCGTAGTCGGGCAGCTCCACCATCGGCAGGCGCCGGCGGGCCGCGGCGATGGCGTCGAGCTCGCGCGTCGCCGCCTTCTCGCGGGCGCGCAGCGCCGCCAGCTCGGCCTCCCACGCGGCCTGGTCGACGATCGGCGGGAGCGCCGCCGGTGGCGTCCTCGGTACCAACGGACATCACGTCCTCCTCTCGGGCGCGCGGACCCACGGTCCGGTCACCATCTCGACGAACGACAGCGGCCGAACTCATCGCGGCCGCCGACGATTCATCGGAACGCCGGCATCACCTCACGCGCCAGCACCTCGAACAGCGGCGTCGTGGCGTCGGCGGTCGTGCCCGGGAGGGTCGCGAACCACAGCGCCGCCGTCGCGCCAGCGGCCTCGGCCGCCTTGAGCTCGTCGATCACCTGCTGCGGGGTGCCGAAGAACTGCATCGCGCCGCCGGCATCGGCCGCACCGGCCGCCTGCAACAGGGCCTTGTCGGATGCCAGATCGCCGGCCGAGCCGTACCACTGGGCGTAGTTCTCCATCCGGTACATCGCGTACTGGCTGAGCCGGGCCTCGTCGCGCGCCGGGTCGTCGCTCGGGTACGTGAAGGCGAAGATGCACAGCCGGGCCGGGTCGACCCGTCCGCTCGCCTGGTGGGCGGCGTGGTACTCGCGGTAGAGGTCGGGGCCACCGACGACGATCAACCCGTCGCCGATCGTGGCGGCGCGGGCGACGGGGACCGGCGCCCGACCGGCCAGCCAGATCTGGGGTCCCGGGCGCTGCACCGGCTTCGGCGTGACCTCGAGGTCGTCGAAGCTGCGGTGGCGGCCGTGATGGCTGAACGAACCGTCGGCCCACGCGCCGCGGATGATCTCGATCCCCTCCTCGAGCAGCGACGGCCGAGCCCGCCGATCGACGCCGAACGCCTCGAACTCCTCGAGCTTGTAGCCGATGCCCAGCCCGAGGCGCAGGCGACCGTCGGAGATCACGTCCACCACGGCGGCGTCCTCTGCCACCCGGATCGGGTCGTGCAGCGGCAGCAGCAGCACCGCCGTCCCGATCGTCACCCGCGACGTGCGGGCGGCGACGGCGGCGGCCATCGTCAGCACCGAGGGCAGGTAGTCGTCGTCGATGAAGTGGTGCTCGGTGAGCCACACGGTGTCGAACCCCAGCGCCTCCATCTGCTCGATGTGCTCGAGCGTCTGCTGGTACAGCGCGGCGTTCGAGATGCCCGAGCTCCGCGGGTTGCGCATGTCGTACAGGACGCCGAACTCCATCGATCCCTCCCTCAGCCGGCGGTCACGCCGCCGTCGACGATGAACTCGCTGCCGGTGCAGTAGGACGACTCGTCGCTGGCCAGGAACAGGACGAGGGTCGCGACCTCGCTCGGCTCGGCCATGCGACGCAGCGGCACGGACCGCAGCACCGGCGTCAGATCTTCCCGTTGCATGATCGGGTTCTCGTAGAGCAGCTCGGTGTCGATCACGCCCGGGTGCACCGAGTTGACGCGCACCCCGTTGCGGCCGAGCTCGACGGCGGCGACCTTCGTCATGCCCCGCACCGCCCACTTCGACGCCGAGTACCCGATCGTGTTCGGCGTGGCGATGATGCCGGCCGCCGAGGAGATGTTGACGATGCTCCCCCGCTGGGCGGCGATCATCGCCGGCGCCACGGCGCGCATCCCGAGGAACACGCCGAGCTGGTTGACGTCGAACTGGCGGGTGAAATCGTCGACGGACGTATCGACCATCCGCGCGTACGTGAAGATGCCGGCGTTGTTGACCAGCACGTCGAGCTGGCCGTCGGCGGCGAGGATCTCCTCCACCAGCGCCGACCACGCCACCTCGTCGCGCACGTCGAGGTGGCGGTACGTCGCGCCGACCTCGGCCGCCGTCGCCTCGCCGCGGGGATCGTCGACATCGACGATCCACACCGTGGCCCCCTCGGCCCGGAACAGCGCCGCCTCGGCCGCGCCCTGCCCCTTGGCGCCGCCGGTGATCAGCGTGACCTTGCCCTCCAGTCGACCCACGGGCCGCAAGCTAGCCAGCGACCCGACCTACGTTGTGACCGTGCCGGCCCCGGAGGCGCCACGCCCGAACGTGGTGCTCATCAACTGCGACGACCTCGGGTACGGCGACCTCGGGTGCTACGGGTCGACGGTCAACGCCACGCCGGCGCTCGACCAGATGGCGGCCGAGGGGCTGCGGCTCGACTCGTTCTACATGGCGTCGCCGGTCTGCTCGCCGTCGCGCGGCGCGCTGCTCACCGGTTGCTATCCGCCGCGCATCGGCTTCGGGGACTTCGACGGGCTGCCCGTGCTGTTCCCGGGCCAGGCGTGCGGGTTGGCGCCGTCGGAGATCAGCCTCGGCCGACTGCTCGGCGACGCCGGCTACCGCACGGCGATCGTGGGCAAGTGGCACTGCGGCGATCAGCCGGCCTTCCTGCCGCCGAACCACGGCTTCGACCTCTACTTCGGGCTGCCCTACAGCAACGACATGGGTCGCCAGACCGGCACGCCGACCAACGACCGCGGTGACCAGCGGGGCTACCCGCCGCTGCCGCTGATGCTCGACGACGACGTCCTGGAGGAGCAGCCCGACCAGCGCGGCCTGACCGCGCGCTACCTCGCCGAGGCGGTGCGCTTCATCCGGCGCGCCGACGACCGCCCGTTCTTCCTCTACCTCGCCCACATGTACGTGCACCTGCCGATCTACGTGCAGGAGCGCTTCGCCCGGGCGTCCCGCAACGGCGCCTACGGCGCGGCGGTCGAGACCATCGACTGGGTGACCGCGGTGCTCCTGCGCGAGCTGCAGTCGCGCGGGCTGGACGAGTCGACGATCGTGATCTTCACCAGTGACAACGGTTCGCGCGCCCGCGACGGCGGCAGCAACGCCCCGCTGCGGGGAGCCAAGGGGTCGACCTGGGAGGGCGGCATGCGCGTCCCGTGCATCGTCCGCTGGCCCGGCCACGTGGCCGCTGGGCGCACCAGCGACGAGCTCGCTGCGTCCATCGACCTGTTCCCGACCCTCGCCGCGTTGGGCGGCGCCGAGGTGCCGGATGATCGGACCGTCGACGGCGTCGACCTGTCGGACCTGTTGCTCGACGACACCGCCACCTCGCCGCGAGACGCGTTCTGGTACTACCGGATGAACGACCTCGAGGCGGTGCGGGCCGGGCGCTGGAAGCTCCACGTCGCCAAGGTCGGGACACCGCTGCACGAGCTGTACGACGTCGTCGATGATCCCGGCGAGACGATCGACCGCGCCGCCGAGCAACCCGCCGAGGTGGCCCGGCTCACCGTCGTCGCCGACGCCGCCCGCGACGCGTTGGGCGACGCCCGGCTCGACCTCATCGGCGAGGCCGTCCGCCCGCTCGGGCGGGTCGCCGACGCCCGCCCGTTGACGACCTACGACCCGCAGCACCCGTACTACGAGGCCGAGTACGACCTCGCCGATCGCGGCTGAGGCCGATCAACCGCCCGCCGGGACGAGCCCGAACTGCTCCTCCATCGTGAGCCCGTTGTCGTGCAGCACGGTGGCCAGGTCGACGCCGACGTAGCGCAGGTGCCAGGGCTCGTTGGCGTAGCCGGTGATCGCCGCCTTGGCCGGCGGGTAGCGCAGGATGAAGCCGAACCGGTGGGCGTTGTCGGCCACCCATCGGCTCGCCGGCGTGCCGCCGAAGACCTGATCGTCGGGGAGGCCGACGAGGCCGACGTCGAGGGCCAGCCCGGTCTGGTGCTCGCTGGTGCCCGGCGGGGCCGCCAGCGTGGCGGCGACGTCGCGGCCGTAGGCCTTGACGAACCGGGCGTACAGCGCCCGCTGGTCGTCCTCGGAGCGATAGGCGCTCCTCACCGCGAGCTGGTAGCCGGCGGTCGCCGCGTCGGCGGCCATCGCCTCGAAGGCCGTCGCCGTGGCCTTGGTGACCTGGGTGGCCGTGGCACCGGGCGCGATCGGGACGTTCGGGACGACGAGATCGGGCGGGACGTAGCCCTCCGGTAGCGGGCGGTCGCGGTTGACGAGCCACCACAGGCTCCCCGGCGCATCGATCGACGGCATCCCCGCCGGTGCGGCCGTGGTGGCGGGTGGCCCCTCCGTCGCAGTCGGCGCGGTCGGCGCGGTCGGCGGCCCCGTCGGCGCGGTCGGCGCTCCTGTCGTGATCGGCGCCGGGGTGGCGGGCACGACCGCGACGGCGGTGGGCGCCGGGGCCGCAGTCGTGGTGGCCGGGCTGACGGTGGGAGCGGCTGCGTCATCGCCCCCGCTGAGGGTGGCGAACAGCAGGGCGACGAGGACCGCCACGACCCCGATGACGACGGCCACGACGGCGCGCCGGCGGCCGTACGGCGAGGGATCTGGGGGCGGCGCCGATCCACCACCGCCGCTCGACTGCTCGGTCAGCAGCGGATCGAACGTCACCGAGCGTGCTCCCGGCAGTCCGCAGGTCGTTCCACGGCCGTCAGACGCTAGCGACGGGGAGCGCCGCCCTGACCGCGGTCGGGCACCAACGGTCGCGCCGTGTACTGCAGCCCGCGGTAGCCGTCGGTGTAGCCGGCCGCCTTGGCCGCGGCCGTGATCTCGGCGTTCAGCGGCGACGTCGGCAACGGCTCACCGTCGACCTTGCGGACCTCCACCCGGCGGGCCCGACCGGCCCGCACGAGGTCGGCCAGCGCTTCGGCCCAGGACCGATCGTCGAGGGTGTGCGGGAACGTCACGAGGTGGTGCGAGCGACGGTCGTACCAGGCGATCGGCACGCCGTCGCGCAGCACGACGAGCGCCGCCGCCGTGCGGGCCGGGCGGCCGGCCGACTCGGGCCAGGCCAGCGTGGCGCCGTACGGCTGCGCCGGGTCGGTGGCCGCCAGCACGACCGGCGCGGTGATCGCGCCGGTGCTCCCGATCGCGTCGTCGGCCCGCTCGCGGGACAGGCGCAGGCGGTCGACCGCCCCAGGCAAGGCGAACTGGGCGGCGCCCAGGCCGCTCACGAAGTAGCCGCGGCGCACCTGGCCCCGCTCCTCGAGCACCTTGAGGACCCCGTACACCGAGGCGTAGCCACCGACGACACCCTCGGCCAGCACGGCCTCGCGGGTCACGACGCCGTGGCGCTCGACGAGCTGCAGGGCCATCGCGTGGGCCGCCTCGGTCGGCGACGGGGTCGGCTCCAGCAGCGGCGCGACCAGGCTCCAGCGGCCCGCTCCCGCCGGCGGACCCACCCGCGGCGCCCGTCCGCCACGCGGCCTGGCCCGAGCGCGATCGCCGGAGCTGCGCCGGGTCCGCGTGCCGCCAGCGCCGGTGACGGCCCGCAGCGGGGCCAGGGAATCGCTGGTGATCTCGCCGGCCCACACGAGGTCCCACAGCGCGGCGAGCAGCTCGTCGTCGGCCGTGCCCGGTGCTGCCGCCTTCAACTGGTTCCAGAAGCTGGCGCCGCGCTCGGTGAGCACCAGCCGCAACGCGTCGTGCACCGGTCCGTCGGGGCGATCCTGCACCTCGAAGCCCGGCGCCAACAGCGGGAGCTGGTCGGCGAAGGCGATGCGCACGCGGCCGTCGCTCGACCCGATCGCCCCGGCGCCCACCCAGACCACCTCGCCGGAGACGCAGAGCTCGTCGAGCAGGGCCGGCCGGTACCCGTCGACGCGCGACGCCAAGCACGTCGGGCTCCAGGGTGGACGCCACGATCGGCGCCCCGGCGAGCAGACCGATCGCCTCGACCACGGCCTCGATGCCGCGCCGCTCGGGCGGGATGCCGTGCCAGGCCGGCAGGAACCGGGCCAGCGCCTCGGGCTCGACCGGCTCGACCTCCCGCCGCAACGTCGCCAGCGAACGTCGGCGCAGTTGGCGCAGCACCTCGCTGTCGCACCACTCACGGCGCACGCCCTCGGGGCGGAACTCACCGCGCACCACCCGGCCGTCGTCCTCCAGGGCGGCGAGCGCGCCCAGCACGCGCGCCTCCGGGATGCCCAAGCGGTCGGCGACCTCGCGCTCGGTGAACGGGCCATGGCTGCGGGCGTAGCGGCCGATGAGGTCCTCGAGCGGCCGCGGCACGGGGTCGGTGAACGCGGCGGGCAGCCCGAGGGGCATCGCACACCCGAGCGCGTCCCGGTACCGGGCGGCGTCATCGGCCGCCGCGAGGCGCGCCTCGTCGGCGACGACGATCTCGATGGCCCGCTTCTCGATGAGCAGCTCGGTGAGCCACGCTTCCCCACCCGCGTCCTCGCACCGCAGGTCGACCTCGGCGCGGGTCAGGTCGCCGACGCGGCGCAGCACGTCGTGGAGCTCGTCGGCGCTGCGGGCCCGCCGACCGTCGGACAGCCGCTGCAGGTCGAGCTCGACGTCGGCGAGCACCCCGGGGTCGAGCAGCTCGCGCAGCTCCTCGGCGCCGAGCAGGTCGCGCAGCAGGTCGCGGTCGAGCGCCAGCGCGGCGGCGCGGCGCTCGGCGAGCGGGGCGTCGCCCTCGTACATGTAGGCGGCGATCCAGTTGAACAGCAGGCTCTGGGCCATCGGGCTCGGCTTGTTCGTGTCGACGGTGACGACGCGCACGCTGCGGCTGCGCAGCTGGGCCAGCACCTCCTTCAGCGCCGGCACGTCGAAGACGTCCTGCAGGCACTCGCGCGACGCCTCGAGCAGGATCGGGAACGTCGGGTACTTCGCCGCCACCGCCAGCAGATCGGCCGCCTTCTGGCGCTGCTGCCACAGCGGGGTGCGTTGATCGGGTCGGCGCCGCGGCAGCAGCAGGGCCCGCCCGGCGCACTCCCGGAAGCGCGCCGAGAACAGCGCCGTCTGCGGCAGCGTGGACACGACGATCTCCTCGATGTCCTCGGGCTCGATGAGCAACGCGTCCATCGGGAGCTCGTCGACGGCCTCCGGCAGCCGCAGCACGATCCCGTCGTCGCCCCACATCGACTCCACCGGCAGGTCGTAGCGCTCGGTCAGCCGGCGCTCGATCGCCATCGCCCACGGCGCGTGGACCGGGGTGCCGAACGGGCTCAGCACGCACACCCGCCAGTCGCCGATCTCGTCGCGGAACCGCTCGACGACGATGGTGCGATCATCGGGCACGACGCCGGTGGCCTCGGCCTGCTCCTCGATGTACTGCACGAGGTTGGCGGCCGCCAGCTCGTCGAGGGCGTAGTCCTCGCGCAACAGCGACAGGGCCTTGCCCGGTGGCAGCTCGCGCACCTCGCGCACGAACGCCCCGAGCGCCCGGCCGAGCTCGAGCGGGCGACCCGGACGATCGCCGTGCCAGAACGGCATCTTCCCCGGCTCCCCGGGCGCTGGCGTGACGGTGACCTTCTGGAACGTGATGTCCTCGATCCGCCACGTCGAGGCCCCGAGCACGAACGTCTCGCCGGGACGGCTCTCGTACACCATCTCCTCGTCGAGCTCCCCGACGCGCGTGTCCGTCGGGCAGGAACACGCCGAACAGACCGCGATCCGGGATCGTGCCGCCGGACGTCACGGCCAACCGCTTCGAGCCGTCGCGAGCGCGCAGCGTGTCGTTCACCCGGTTCCACACCACCCGTGGCCGCAGCTCCGAGAACTCCTCGCTCGGGTAGCGCCCGGCCAGCAGGTCGAGCGTGTTCGCCAGCTGCTCGTCGGAGATCTCGGCGAAGTTGGCGCAGCGCCGCACCAGCGCGGCGACCTCGGAGACCGGCAGCTCGCCACGCGCCGCGACGTGGGCGACCACCTGCTGGGCGAGCACGTCGATCGGGTTGCGCAAGTACCGCGTCGACTCGATCTGGCCGCCCAACATGCGCTTCACGACGACGGCGGCCTCCAGCAGGTCGCCGCGGTGCTTCGGGTAGATCGAGCCCTTGCTCGGCTCACCGACCGAGTGGCCGGCGCGGCCGATCCGCTGCAACCCGCGGCTCACCGCGCCGGGCGATTCGACCTGGATCACCAGGTCGACGGCGCCCATGTCGATGCCGAGCTCGAGGCTGCTGGTGGCGACGATGGCGCGGAGGTCGCCCCGCTTCAGGTCGTCCTCGACGAGCACCCGTTGCTCGCGGGCCAGCGAGCCGTGGTGGGCGCGGACCAGCTCCTCGCGCAGCCGGCCGGTGTCGGGGTCCACGCCGATGCCCCGCTCCTCGGCGAGCTCGTTGAGCTTGGCGGCCAGGCGCTCGGCCTGGCGCCGGGCGTTGCAGAAGATGATCGTCGAGCGGTGCTCGAGGATCTGGTCGAGGATCCGCGGATAGATGCTCGGCCAGATGCTCCCCCGCCGCGGGCCCATCGCCGCCTGCGGTCCGGCAGCCGGATCGACCGACTCCCGGGCGAGGTCGCCCATGTCCTCGACCGGGATGACCACCTCGATCTCCATCGGCTTGCTGATGCCGGCATCGACGATCGCGACGGGTCGCGGCACGCCGGGCGCCGACCACCCCCCGAGGAAGCGCGCCACCTCCTCCAACGGGCGCTGGGTGGCCGACAGCCCGATGCGCTGCGGCGGCTGGGCCGTGATCTCCTCGAGCCGCTCGAGGGACAGGGCGAGGTGGGCCCCGCGCTTGGTCGGGGCGAGGGCGTGGATCTCGTCGACGATGACGGTCTCGACGCCGGCCAGCGTCTCGGCGGCCGAGCTCGTCAGCATCAGGTAGAGGCTCTCGGGCGTGGTGATCAACAGGTCCGGCGGGTGCCGGACGAGGCGCTGGCGGTCACGCGAGGCCGTGTCGCCGGTGCGCATCGCCACCTCGGGCTGGACCACGCGCTCGCCGATGCGCTCGGCGGCGAGGGCGATGCCGGCCAGGGGTGCGCGCAGGTTCTTCTCGACGTCGAACGCGAGGGCCCGGAGGGGCGAGATGTACAGGACGCGGGTGCGCCGAGCCCGATCCTCGGGTGGGGGGCTCATGACGAGCGAGTCGATGGCCGACAGGAAGGCGGCGAGCGTCTTGCCGCTCCCCGTCGGCGCGCAGATGAGGGTGTGCTGGCCCGCCGAGATCGGCGGCCACCCGTGGATCTGCGCCCCGGTCGGCTCGGGGAACGACGCGGCGAACCAGGCCCGCACTGCGGGCGAGAAGGTCTCGAGCACCTCGTGATGAGCGATGAGAGCAGGCTAACGAGCGGGTGTCACAGCGAGTCGGGGCCCGCTGACCAGGGGCGACGCGGCGATCCGGCCGCGGCCGAGCCATCGCCACGTCCCGCCTCGTCGTCTCGGAGCAGCTGGTTGAGCCGGGCGGCCTGGCGGATCTGGTGGTTGCGCTCGGCGAGGTTCGGGGCCTCGTGGGCGGCCTTGGCGTAGAGCGGCGCGGCGGCGCGGAGGTCGCCGTTGCGCTCGTGGAGGTAGGCGGCGACGGCCGAGTGGCGGGGCACGCCGTCGTCGATCGCGGCCAGCGCGGCGAGACCCGCGGGCGGCCCGTCGGCCGCGCCGACGGCGACGGCGCGGTTGAGCCGCACGACCGGGTTCTCGCCGAAGCGGAGCAGCTCGTCGTACCACTCGACGATCTGCACCCAGTCCGTCTCGTCGACGCTCGGCGCGTCGGCGTGCAACGCCGCGATGGCGGCCTGCGCCTGGTAGGGGCCCAGCCGGTCGCGCGCCAGCGCGGCCTGCAGGATCGTCACCGCCTCGGTGATCGCGTCGACGTCCCACCGGCTGCGGTCCTGGTCGGCAGCGGCACGAGCGAGCCGTCCGACGTCGTCCGGGCGACCCGCCGGGCGTGGTGGAGCAGCATCAGCGCGAGCAGGCCAGTGGCCTCCGGCTCGTCGGTCAGCGCGGCGAGCCGACGGGCCAGCCGGATCGCCTCGGCGGCCAGATCGACCTCACCCGAGTACCCCTCGTTGAACATGAGGTACAGCACGTGCATGACGGCGCCGAGATCGCCGGGCTGGTCGAGCGGGACGCCGGCGACGGCGCGCTTGGCCCGGCTGATCCGTTGCGCCATCGTCGCCTCGGGAACGAGGTACGCCTGCGCGATCTGGCGGGTGGTGAGGCCACCGACGGCGCGCAGCGTCAACGCGACCGCCGACGACGGTGACAGCACCGGGTGCGCGCACAGGAAGCACAGCTGCAGGGAGTCGTCGACCCCCGGCGCGTCGTCGGGGGGCGGCTCCGCGGCGACGCGCTCCTCGCGAGCTCGGCGGGCCGACTCCGAGCGGACCTGGTCGAGGTACGCGCGCCAGGCCGTCGTCACCAGCCAGCCGGTCGGGCTGTCGGGCACGGTGTGCTGCCACGCCTGCAGGGCGCGGATGAGCGCCTCCTGCACAGCGTCCTCGGCCGCCTCGAAGTCGGCGCCGCGGCGCAGCAGCACCGCCAGCACGTCGGGAGCCAGCTCCCGCAGCCGCTCGGCGTGGACTCCTGGCTCATTCGGTGACGGTCGGCGGCTCGGACAGGAACGGCCGGACCTCCAACCACTCGTGGATCGGCGCGCCACCCGCGCCGGGGGCCGCGGAGAGCTCGGCCGCCAGGTCGATCGCCCGCTGCTCGCTGTCGACGTCGATGATCATCCAGCCGGCCACGAGGTCCTTCGTCTCGGCGAACGGCCCGTCGGTCACCGGCCCATCGGCACCGGAGCGCACCCACAGCCCGGTCGGCGACAGCGCCTGGCCGTCGACGAACTCACCGGTGTCCTCGAGCCGCGACGCGAAGTCCCGCATGTACTGGACGTGGGCATCCACCTCCTGCGGTGTCCACTGATCCATCGGCACATCGTTCACGGCGGCCGGTGCTCCCCGGTAGTGCTTCAGCAGCAAGTACTTGGCCATCGTTCGTCTCCTCGGTGCAAGGCGGCCCTGGCGGCCACCATCACCCACACGACGGAGCCGGCGCAACGATCTCGACATCGCGGCGCCGGCCCGAGCCCCCGGCCGCACCGCTTTGGTCGCGTTCTCCCGTCGATCCGCCGGTCGGATCGCGACCAAAGACGAGCGCGCAGCATCCCGCTCCGCTCTGTGTCACGGTCACGAGTCGTCCAGCTCGGTTCTGGGTGCGTTCCCTGACGACAGTCGTCAGGGAACGCACCCGGATCACCGAACGCGCCCAGATCGCAGCGACCAACGCCCGCCCGGCGTCGGCGGCCTCCGGGCGCCGGCAGCGACCCGCACGGACCGGGCCCGAGTCGTCGGACGGATCGGACAACGGCCGGTCGTGCAGGCCGCTTCTGGGTGGGCTCCGTGACAACAGTCGTCACGGAGCCCACCCAGATCATCGGCGCGTGCCGCTCGAGCGCCGGGAGTAGCGTCCGGGCGTGGACGAGCGCGCGCCGTTGTTCGCGGCGATGAGCGGGGCCGAGCACCAGACGTTCGGACCGGTGGAGATCGACGTGGTGACCGTCGGCGACGCCCGCGTCAAGCGGGCGATCTACCCGCCCGGGCTGCGGTGGTCCGTCGACCTGCGACCGCTGGTCGGCACCGAGACGTGCCAGCACGCCCACGCCGGCTTCCTCGCCCACGGTGCGCTCAACTTCGAGTACCCGGACGGTTGCGTCGTCGAGCTCCAGGCGCCGGCCGTGGTCGACGTCGCTCCCGGCCATGACGCCTGGGTGCCCGGGGACCAACCCGCCGTGCTGATCGAGATCGACTTCCTCGGCGACACGATCGCCCGCCTCGGGCTCGCGGACGACCACCGGCACTGACCGGCCGGGCGGCTACGCCGACGGGTAGGCGGCCACCGAGCGCGTCGGCGATCAGGGCGGCCCGCTGGGTGTAGCCGTCGGTCGTGTAGTGGATGCGGTCGTCGCCGAACCAGGCGTCCTGCACGACGGCGGCCCAGTCGTAGATCTTGATGTTCGGGTAGCGGGCGGCGGCGGCCGTCAGCGCCTCGTTCCACGCCAGCATCGACGAGTTCTGCCACGGGCCGTCGGTGCGCAGCGTCTTGACGTCGACCCACAGCACGGGATCGCTGCCGATCACCGACATCAGCCGGTCGATGCGCGTCGCCGCGGCCGTGTTGGCGCCGGCAGCGATGTTGGCCGCGTCCGTGGTGCCGAGCGCCAGCACCCAGCACCCCTGGTAGCCGGCGGCCCGCAGACGCTCGGCGACCTCCACCGCGTTCTCCTGGCCCTGCAGCCGCTCGACGGTCGAGCGGGCGCCCGAGATCTCGGGGCGGAAGTCGGTGACGCCGACGGCGGCGTAGCGGGCGTCGATCCGCGTCGCCGGGTCGGGCAGGTGATCTGGCGAGGTGAGCCCGACCGACGTCGAGTCGCCGATGTGCACGACCGACGTGCATGACGTGTGCTGGGCGTCGGCCGCCACCGACGTCGGCGCCACCGAGGCCACCGTCGGGCTCGACGAGGGCGGGACGCTCGCGCCGGTCACCGTGGTCGTCGTGACGGGGACCGAGTCGGCGGACGACGAACGTGACCCGTCGACCCAGGCGCCGACCACGGCGAGCACGACGACCAGCACGGCGGGGACGGCGAACGCCCGGGGCAGCGTCACAGGTGCGGGACGCTATCGCCGGGCTGCCATCGAGGGTGGAGCACGCGACGCCTGGCGCCGGGTACGGTCGGCCCACCAGGCGCGTCGAGGGAGCCAATGACCACCGAGGACACAGTGACGATCGAACCGGCCGCAGCAACGGCCGGCGGCACACCGGCAGCGGGCCACCGCCCGGGACCGCGAGTCGTGCGCTACGTCCTCGACATCTTCAAGCGCTACTGGGCCACCACGGCACTCGTCCTGACCATCCTGATCGTCGGCTTGTCGACGGGCGCCTTCTGGAACCAGGTCACCGAGGACACCACGCTCTTCGACGACGTCGCCTACGGCCTGCCTGCCCTCCAAGACGGCAAGTGGTGGACGTACGTCACCGGGATGTTCTTCGCGCCGCGACTCGATCCTGTACCTGCCGATCGTGTTCGTGCTGGTGCTCGTGGCGTCGGTGTACGAGCGGCGCGTCGGCCACGTGCGGGTCCTCGTCGTCGCCGTCGGCGGCCAGGCCCTCGGCGCCCTGCTGACATCGCTGTTCCTGTGGATCTTCGAAGACAGCGGCTGGACGTGGGCCCGGGAGCTGAGCACGGTCCGCGACCTCGGCATCTCGGCCGGTGGGTTCGCCCTGCTCGGCGCCCTGACCGCCGCGATGCAACCGGTGTGGCGCCAACGGATCCGCATCGGCATCGGCGCCTACCTGTTCGCGATGGTCCTCAACGCCGGCCTCCTCTGGGACGCCGAGCACTTCGTCGCCTTCGCCCTCGGCGTGTTCGCCGGTCCGTTCCTGCTCGGCCGCCTCCCGAGGAAGCCGCGGGTCCGGTTCGGCATGCCGCGGCCAGCGCGCCGGCGTCGCCCTGATCATCGCCGTGACTGCCGTCTCGGGCATCGTCGAGGGCATCTTCCCGGGCAACGGCGGCCCGTTCAACAGCCCCGACGAGGTCTACCAATCCGACGGGGTCACGCTCGGGCTGATCATCATCGCGCTGCTGCTGCTGGCGGCGGCCGACGGCCTCCGGCGGGGGCGGCGCGTGGCGTGGGGGTTCGTCACCGGGATCATGGTGCTGTCGATGATCGTCGTCGTCGCTGCCAAGCCGAGCGCCGAGCGCAACGCCGACTTCGTGCTCATCGGCGGCCAGCTCGTGCTCCTGCTGGCGACGTACAGGGCGTTCAGCGCCCGTTCGCATCGCAAATCGTTCCGCAAGGCCGGGTGGCGCCTCCTCTGGGTCGCCGTCGGCGCTGTTCGTCTACACCGCCGTCGGGTTCGCCGTACTCGCCGAGGAGTTCGTCCCCAAGGCCACCGCCGCCGACATGATCACCGAGTTCCTGTGCCGGCTGGTGTTCACCTCGAGCGGCAACATCGACCCCGACTCGACAGCAGCGCAGGTGTTCGTCAACTCGATCGGCGCGGTGTGGCTGATCGCCGTCGTGGTCACCGTCATCGGGCTGCTGTACTCCAGTCGCCGGCCGCGCGCGGTGCCCGAGGCCGACACCCGCCTGCGGGCGCTGCTGCGCCAGCACCAGTCGTCGAACATCGAGTGGATGCTGACGTGGAAGGGCATCAGCGTGTGGTTCACCGACGACGGCCGCACCGCCATCGGCTACGAGATCGTCGGATCGGTGGCCCTGTGCCTCGCCGATCCGGTGGGACCGGCCGACGAGCGGGAGGCCGCGCTGCGCGCGTTCGACGACTACTGCTTCCGTCGCGGCTGGATCCCGTGCCTGTTCGCGGCGAGCCAGGAGACCGCCGACATCGCGCCCCGCCTCGGGTGGAAGGCCATCGAGGTCGCCGAGGACAGCGTGATGCAGCTGGAGGGCCTCGAGTTCAAGGGCAAGACGTTCCAGGACGTGCGCACCGCCATCAACAAGGCGGGCAAGCAGGACGTCACGCTCGAGGTGACGAAGTGGGAGGACGCCAAGCCGGTGATCACGCGACCAGCTGCGGGCGATCAGCGGCGGCTGGGTGTCGGACAAGGCGCTGCCCGAGATGGGGTTCACGCTCGGCACGCTGCGCGAGGCCGACGACCCCGAGGTCCGCGTGCACCTCGCCGTCGACGCCGACCGCACCATCGAGGGCTTCACGTCGTGGATGCCGGTCGGCGAGGACGGCGAGGTCGTCGGCTGGACGCTCGACCTGATGCGCCGCCGCGACAACGGCTTCCGACCGGTCATGGAGTTCCTCATCGGCGCGTCGGCCATGAAGTTCAAGGAGGAGGGCTACAAGTTCGTCAGCCTCTCGGCCGCCCCGCTGGCCAAGGCGTCCGCCGACCTCGGCGACAACAGCGACCAGGAGGTCCTGCAGAAGCTGCTCGACTTCCTCGGCAAGACGCTCGAGCCGTACTACGGCTTCCAGTCGCTGTTCTCCTTCAAGCAGAAGTTCCACCCCCAGCACCACCCGATGTACCTCATCTTCCCGGACTCCTCGGCGTTGGCCGAGATCGGCATCGCCGTCGCCCGGGCGTACATGCCCGACGCCGACGCTGTGGGACTGGGCGAAGATGTCGTGGGACATGGTGCTGCCGCACAAGGACGTGGTGCCCCATGAAGACTGACGACCCCGCGGCGCTGCCGTCGACGTTCGAGATGCAGGCGGCGATCGTGGCCGCCGCCCGGGCGTCCGGGCAGCCGCTGCTCGACGCCGGCCGGGGCCAGCCGAACTGGCTCGCCACCGAGCCCCGCGCCGGCTTCTTCCGCCTCGGCGAGCTCGCCGTCGCCGAGGCCGCCGCGGCCAGCACCCACCCGCTGTGGGGCGAGGTGCCGCCCGCGGCCGGGATCGCCCGGCGCATCGCCGACGCCAACGGCCGCGAGGACGGCCGCCGGCCCGCAGTTCCTCGCCGCGGCGATCGACTTCGGCGTCGACGGAGCTCGGGTTCGAGCCCGACGCCTGGGTCCACGAGCTGGTGCGGGCGGTCCTCGGCGCCGGCTACCCCACACCGACGCGCATGCTCCACCACCTCGAACAGGTGATGGAGCGCTACCTCGTCGACGTGACCGGCTCCGATCCCGGTCCGGCCGGTCGCTTCCACGTGTTCGGGACCGAGGGCGGCGCGGCGGCGATGGCCTACGTGTTCAAGACGCTGCAGGCCAACCACATCGTCAAGCCCGGTGATGCCATCGCCATCACGACACCGATCTTCACGCCGTACCTGCAGATCCCGGTGCTCGAGAGCTTCGGGTTCCGGGTCGTCGAGCTGCGCGCCGCCCACAACGCGGCGTACCGCTTCGACGACGCCTTCCTCGAGCAGCTGCTCGATCCGACGATCAAGGTCTTCGTCGTCGTCAACCCCGGCAACCCCGACAGCCGGGCGATCCGGCCGGAGAAGCTGATCCAGCTCCGCGACCTCGTGCTGTCCAAGCGGCCCGACCTCGTGATCGTCGCCGACACCGTCTACGCCACGTTCGTCGAGGGGTTCCGCAGCACGCTGGCCGACCTCCCCCGCCACGTCATCTGCCTGCACTCGTTCTCCAAGAACTACGGCGCCACCGGCAACCGGCTCGGTTTCGTCGCCGTGCACACCGACTCGATCCTCGACGAGCTGATCGCCGGCCAGCCGCACACGTCGCGCCAGGTGCAATCGGAGCGCTACCGCTCGCTGACGTCGGACGTCACCGTCGCTGCCGTTCGTCTCGCGACTCGTCGCCGACAGCCGCGAGGTCGCGCTGCACAACATCGCCGGGCTCGGCACGCCCGACCAGGTGCAGATGGCGATGTTCGCCCTCGCCTACCTGATGCCGTCGGGATCGGCCTACGTGCAGGGCACCCGCACCGAGCTGTCCGTCCGCCTCGACGCCCTGATGGCACCGCTCGGCATCCCTGCGCCGGGCGGCCAGGACAGCCTGTACTACGCCCTCATCGACCTGCTCGCCGTGGCCCAGGCTCGCGGTGGCTCGGCGCTCGCCGAACACCTCGCCGAGCGCGTCGAGCCGGCTGAGATCCCGATGCGGTTGGCCAAGGAGAAGGGCGTCGTCGTCCTCCCCGGCCAGATCTTCGACAGCGCGAGCTGGGACGTGAGGGTGTCGATGGCGTCGCTCACCGCGCCCGAGCTGACCGCCATCGGCACCGCGATCGTCGAGATCGTCGACAGCTATCGCGCTGCGGCAGCCGGCTGATCGTCAGCCGCGCGAGCGGTTGCGCTGCTCCTCGCGGAGCTCCTCGTAGCGGTGCGGCCAGGCCTCGTCGATGGTCATGCCGATGCGCCCGGCCTCCTCGGCCGACAGCTCGACCGGATACCCGAGGGTGTCGGCGAGCCGGAACGCCAGGTCGCCGTCGAAGGTGCGCGGATTCGTCGGCCAGCTCCTGGAGGTGATCGACGCCCTTCTTGAGGGTCTTCGAGAACTTCGACGACTCCTTCTCGATCGTCGCCTTGGCGAGGTCACCACCCTCGCCCGGCCCGACGTCCTTCCAGCGCCGACCCATCACGTCCGAGACGTGATCGGTGGCCTCGATCAGGGACTGGGCGAGACCCTGGTCGGTGCCCTTCAGGAGCTCGGCGTGGCGCACGGCGCGGCGGATCAGCTTGCGCAGCACGTAGCCCTGACGCGACGCCGACGGGGCGATGCCGGCCGCGGCGATCGCCAGGCTGGCCCGCAGGTGGTCGGTGACGATGCGCATCGAGCGCTGGGCCTCGCCGGTCAGCTGATCGGGGTCGACGCCGAGCGTGTCGCCGACGACGACCGTCAGCTCGTGCAGCTCGTTGGTCTTCCACACCGTGTCGTGCCCGTTGATGAACAGCGCCAGCCGCTCGAGGCCCATGCCGGTGTCGACGTTGCGCTGCGGCAGCGGGCTGAGCGCGCCCGACGCATCGCGGTCGAACGACATGAACACGTTGTTCCAGATCTCGACGTACTGCGGGATGTCGTCGAACGCCAGCACCGGTTCGCCCTGCGCGTCGTGCTCGCCGACGTACACGAAGATCTCGGTGTCCGGTCCGCACAGCCCGACCGGCCCGTTGGACCACCAGTTGTCGACGAGCGGGTTGATGCGCCCCTTCGGGTCGACGCCGACGTCGGCGTACGTCTGCTCCCAGATCGCCTGCGCCTCGTCGTCGAACGGCAGGCCCTCGGCGCCGGCGAACACGGTGACGTAGATGCTGCGCGGGTCGATGCCGAAGTCCTCGGTCAGCAGCTTGAACGACTGCGGGATCGACGTCTCCTTGAAGTAGTCGCCGAGGCTCCAGTTGCCGAGCATCTCGAAGACGGTCAGGTGGGTGTTGTCACCCACCTCGTCGACGTCGGTCGTGCGCACGCAGCGCTGCACGTCGGCGAGCCGCTTGCCGGCCGGGTGCGGCTCACCCTTGAGGTACGGCGTCAGCGGGTGCATCCCCGCCGTCGTGAACAGCACGTCGTCGGTGGGCGAGCGGACCGAGTGGCCTTCGATCACGACGTGACCGTGGCGCTCCATGTACTCGAGGAACGTCCGCTCGATCTGCTCGATGGTCCATGCCATCCAGGGGCTCCCTCCGACGGTCAGGATCAGACGGTCCGCCGTGGACGGTCCCGATGGTGGAGGGGGAAGGATTTGAACCTTCGTCTCGACAAGTCGTGCTCTCCCAGCTGAGCTACGCCCCCCGTGTTGAGGTGTCCGAGGACAGTATTCGCGAGAGGGTTGCTCGTGCAACCGCCGCCCTCACGGCAGCGCGCCGACGGCCCGCCGGGTGACGACGGCGAGGCCCTCGGCAGCCAGCTCGCTGGTGGTGACCGACTCGCGATCGGCGGCCGCCACGACCGTGGCTCCGACGCCGACCGCCTGGCGCGTCGCGCGTGCCGTCGCCATCGCCCCGTTGCGGCCGCCCGGGACGACCACGGCGTCCGTCGCCCGGCCCTCGCGCTCCAACCAGCCCACCGGGTTCTCGACGACGACGCTCGCCGCGGCCCGTCCGAGCAGCGCGGCCAGGTCCTCGCGCGGTGCGTCGGTCGCCACGACGACGAGCTCCATCCCGCTCGCCGCCAGTCGCGCCGCCAGCGCCGCGGCCAGCAGGCCGGCACTGCTCGGCCGCTTGGCCTGCGCCGACGACAGCGCCAGGACGGCACGCGTCGGGCGCTCGGTACCGGCGCGCACGAGGGCGACGGGCACGGGCGAGGCGGCGACCAGTGTGTGCTGGCCGGCGCCGAGCAGCGCCGGGAGCCACGACTGCGACATGGCCGGCGCGACGATCAGCGTGGCGGCGTGGGTGCCGGCGTCGTGCAGCAGCCCATCGGTGACCGAGCGGTCGTGACGCACCTCCAGCTCGGCGTCGAGGGCGAGGGCGACGACCTCGCGGTGGACGAGGTCGGCCAGCTCGCTCGGCGGTGGATCGCCACCATCGGCGATGACGAACGTCGGGCGCACGATGCCGCCGTCGGCTCCCGCGAGCCCGGCCGCCACCGTCAACACGGCGCGGGCGTCCTCGGTCCCGCCCACGTGGGCCAGCACGACGCGCCCGAAGCGGGACGTGTCGGCTTCCGGCTTCGGCATCCGGGCGCCGGAGCGGGTGGCGAAGACGGACGCCAGGATCAGGCTGACGACGACCACGATCATCACCGCGTTCACCGTCGACGTGGTGAAGAGGCCGATCTCGAGGCCGACGAACGTCGCCGCCAGCGTCGCCGCTGCCTGGGCCACCGACAGGCCGAAGACCACGCCGACCTCGGCGCTGGTGTAGTGGAACAGGGGCTTGCAGAGCAGGGCGGCGAGCGCCTTGCCGCCCACGCAGGCGAGCACGAAGATCCCGGCGAGACCGAGCGTGCCCGGGTCGATCAGCACGGCCGGGTCGATGACGGTCCCGATCGACACCAGGAAGCACGGGATCAGCAGCGCCGAGCCGAAGAACTCGATGCGCTCCATGAACTCGCCCTCGTTGGGCACGAGGCGGTTGAGCGCCAGACCGCAGAAGAAGGCGCCGACGATGCTCTCGATGCCGACGACCTCGGCGACGACGCCCGACGACAGCAGGGCGGCGAGCATGAAGACGTACCGCAGCGTGCGCTGGGTCCCGATCGTGCGGAAGAACCAGCGGGCGATGATCGGCAGCACGACGAACGTGAACACGACCAGGATCGCCAGGCCCAGGACCACCTGCAGGATCAGCTCGATGCCGTTGGCGTCGCCCGACGTCGACCCGGAGATGAACGCCAGGATCACCAGAGCCAACGTGTCGGTCAGCACCGTCGCCCCGACCGCCGCGGCGACGGCCCGGTCGGCCGCGAGGCCCATGTTGCGCACGATCGGGTAGGCGACCAGCGTGTAGGACGCGAACACCGAACCGAGCAGGATCGACCCGGCCGCCCCGTACCCGAGGATGAACCCGGCGATGGTGCCGAGGATCTGCGGGCCGAGGAACGTCAGCGCGGTGAACCCGATCGCCTGGTTGCGGTAGCGGGCGAACACGCCGAGGTCGAGCTCGAGTCCGGCGAGGAACATCAGGTAGAGCAGCCCGACCTGGCCGAGCTCGTGGAGGATCCCCGTCGTGTCGCTGACGACGTCGAGCACCTTGGGGCCGATGATGCAGCCCCCGACGAGCAGGCCGATCAGCCCGGGGATGCGCAACCGCTCGACGATCACCGGGGCGGCGATGATCACCACCACGACGACGAACAGCTCCCATGCCGTGCCCTCGGGGCCGTGCAGGTTCAGGACGTGCAAGAGGTCGCCTCCATGGTCGTCACCAGCTCACTGGTCGGGGGTCCTGATCACCGGCACGGCGGCCGGATCCTTGGCGAACGCGGGGGTGAGGTAGCGCTCGCGCAGGTCGCGCAACGTGCGATCGGCATCGAGGGCGTGCAACGCGGCGTCGACCACCTCGACGTTGGCCGAGCCGCGCGGCAGGGCGATGGCCATCTCACCGTCGGTCACGAAGCGCCCGCCGGTCGTCACGTCGGTGCGCCCCTTCGTCAGCACGAGGGCCGTGGAGAGGTCGACCAGCGCGGCGTCGACGCGCCCGGCGGCGACGGCGTCGACCGCGGCGACCGGGTCGTCGACGAGCACCGGGTCGATGTCAGGGCGCACGACGTCCGTGAGCAGGTCGGCTTGGGTGGTGCCCCGCTGGACCGCCCAGGCCTGCTCCTTGGCGGTCTTGAGGTCGCTGAGCTCCTCGCCGGCGCGCAGCACGACGCCGGCGTCATCGAGGTAGTACGGGTCGGAGAAGTCGACGACGTCCTGGCGCGCCGGCGTGATCGTGATCTGGGCGAGCGCCATGTCGGCGCCGCCGAGGTCGCCGGCGACGATCCGCTCGAACGGCACATCGATGACCTGCAGGCGCAGGTCGAAGCGGTCGGCGAGGGCACGGGCGATGCCGTCCTCGAAGCCGCCCGTCAACGCCTCGACGCCGGCGCCGTCCCAGAACCCCGGCGCCGGCAGCGCCGTCGCCACGGTCAGCTGGCCCGGCGTCCGCGGCGTGAAGTCCTGGCTGGCGATGCTGGTGCTGTCGGCGCACGCCGCGGCCATCAACGCCGCCACGATGACGAGGCCCGACCCCCTCCAGCGGCGGCGCATCGGGCGTCATCATGGCAGACCTGGTCGCGTCGGCAACGGAGGGTGCACGGGCGCCGAGGGGGTGTCTCGATAGGCTCGCCACGCCCCGCACCGGGTCGGTCACGACGCCTTCATGAGCACCATCACCTCCCCCGCGCCTCGCGTCGCCCGCCCGGTGAGCGCCGTCCCCTATCTCCCCGGGCTCGACGGGATGCGGGCCCTCGCGGTCGTCGCGGTGATGGTGTACCACGCCAACTCGGCGTGGCTGCCGGGTGGGTTCCTCGGCGTCGAGGTGTTCTTCGTCATCTCGGGCTACCTGATCACGCTGCTGCTGATCGGTGAGCACGAGCGCACCGGGACGGTCAGCCTGCGCGACTTCTACGTGCGCCGCGCCCGCCGCCTGCTGCCGGCCCTGTTCACCCTGCTGATCGGGATCACCGTCTACACCGCGATCTGGCGGCGCGAGGCCCTGGGCCAGCTCCGCGGCGACGTGATCGCCGCGCTGGCGTACGTCTCCAACTGGTACCAGATCTGGGTCGGGCAGGGCTACACCGCGACCGGCGACTTCGCACCGCTGCGGCACCTGTGGTCGCTGGCGGTCGAGGAGCAGTTCTACCTGATCTGGCCGGTGGTGATGATCCTGCTGCTGCGGGTCGGCCGGCGACGGCTCCCCGACGTCAGCTGGGGTCTGCTCATCGCCGCCCTCGCGATCACCGGCGTGACGGCCGCCCTCTACTACTCGGGGCCGATCGGGACGTGCGAGACCACGCCGGACGCCTACTGGCAGGTGGCCGGGCGCTGCATCAGCAAGACCGACACGCTGTACCTGTCGACGCCGACGCCGCGCCGTCGGCCTGCTGCTCGGCTCGGCCTTCGCCATGGTGTGGCGACCGACGGCCGTCATGCGCGGTCCGATGCGCGAGCGCGGTCCGCTGCTCGACGGGGTCGCCGTCGTCGGGCTGATCGGGCTCGGCGCCCTGTGCTGGTTTCTCCACATCGTGACGCCAGAAGGCGCCGACCCGTGGCTCTTCCGTGGTGGGTTCGTGCTGACCGGCCTGGCCACGTTGGCCGTCATCGCTGCCGTCACCCACCGCCGGGCCGCGATGGGCTCGCTGCTCGGCAACCCGGTGTTCGTCTGGATCGGCACCCGCAGCTACGGCCTGTACCTGTACCACTGGCCGATCTTCCAGGGCATCCGACGCGTCGCCGGCAACGTGCTGACGCTGCCCGAGTTCATCGTCGCGATGATCGCCACCGGCATCGTGGCCGAGCTGTCGTACCGCTACATCGAGACGCCGGTCCGGCGCGGCGCCCTCGGGCGGGCGTGGACCCGCCTGCGCCACGGCGGGAGCACGGACACCACCCGGCGCACGATCGCCGTCGGCGCTGCCGCGCTGGTCGTCGTCGTCGGCGTCGCCGGGGTCAGCCTGGCCGCGGCCGAGAACGAGCCGAACGCCATCCAGGCCGGCATCACCGAGGGCGAGAAGTCCGCCGGCGATCCGTTCGCGACCACCACCACCGTCGCCGGCGCGACCACGACGACCGCGGTCCCGACGACCGAGGGGCCGACGACCGTGGCGCCGACGGTGAGCGCGGCGCCGACCACCGTCGCCGGCGTGGCTCCGGTGTCGACACCCGCCACCTCGGCGCCCACCGACGCGCCACCGGTGACGACCGCCACGCCGCCGCCCGCGGTCGTCGTCGACCCGGCGGTCGACCAGTGCACGTTGACGCCGATCCCGAAGCTGGCCATCGGCGATTCGGTGATGCTCGGCGCCGCCGCGCCGTTGAAGGCGGCCGGGTTCTGCGTCGACGCCATCGAGAGCCGCGCCTTCATCGGCGGCGTCGACGACATCCAGAAGCTCCACGCCGCCGGCAAGCTCGGCCAGGTCGTCGTCGTCGCCCTCGGCACGAACGGCCCGATCGGCAACGGCCAGCTGACGGCGATGATGAACGAGCTCGCCCAAGTCCCGACGGTCGTGATGGTGACCACGAAGGCCGATCGCGACTACGTGGCCCGCAACAACGCCCGCATCCGGGAGATGCCGGCCACCTGGCCGAACGTGAAGGTCGTCGACTGGGAGGCGCTGGCCGCCAGCTGTCCCGGCCAGTGCTTCTACGAGGACGGGATCCACCTGCCGCCGGACGGCCGCAACTACTACGCCCAGCAGATCGTCGCCGTCACCGGCTGACCGCCGGCGGGGCCACCACGAGGTCGGGCGTCAGGTCGCCGACCGATGACGCACCGCACAACGCCATCGTCCGCCGTACGTCGGTGAGCAACGTCGCCAGCACGTGGTCGACGCCGCGCTCGCCCGCCGCGCCCAGCCCGTACAGGTAGGCCCGGCCGGCCATGCACGCCTTGGCACCGAGGGCGACGGCCTTGACGATGTCGCTACCGCGGCGCACACCGCCGTCGCAGATCACCTCGATCCGATCGCCGACGGCGTCGACGACGGGCGCCACGAGCTCGATCGGCGCCGGTGCCGAGTCGAGCTGGCGGCCGCCGTGGTTCGACAGGGCGATGGCCTCGATGCCGTGCTCGGCCGCCAGCACCGCATCGGCCACCGACTGGATCCCCTTGAGGATCAGCGGACCGTCCCACATCGAGCGGAACCACTCGACGTCGTCCCACGACAGGTTGGGGTCGAACTGCGAGTTGACGTAGTCCGAGAGGGTGACCGGGTCTCGGCCGTCGCCGGACGGATCGGTGCCGGTCCCCCCGCGCGACGTCGCCACGTTGGCGAACACGATCGGGTCCGAGCGCACGAACGCCCACGTCCAGCCGGGGTGCACCGCGCCATCGAGGAGCGTGCCGATGCCGAGCTTCGGCGGCATCGCGAAGCCGCGGCGCACGTCGCGCTCGCGGCGGCCGAGCATCGCCGTGTCGACGGTGAGCATCAGCGCTTCGTAGTCGGCCTCCTTGCACCGTTCGACCATGTCCTTCACCAACCCGCGGTCGCGCCAGGCGTACACCTGGAACCACTTGCGGCCCGCGCTCACCGCGGCGACCTCCTCGATCGAGCGCGTCGACAGCGTCGAGAGCGTGTAGGGCAGGTCGGCGCGCGCCGCGGCGCGGGCGACGGCCAGCTCGCCCTCGGGATCGGCGATGCGGGTGAACCCGGTCGGGGCCAGCGCCAGCGGGAACGGCAACGGGCGCCCGAGCAGGGTCGTCGACGTGTCGATGGACGCCACCGACCGCAGCACCCGTGGGCGGAACTCGATGCGGCCGAAGGCATCGCTGTTGTTGCGCAGCGTGCGCTCGTCCTCGGCCCCGCCGTCGATGTAGTCGAACACGCCGCGCGGCAAGCGCCGCCGAGCGATGCGCCGGAGATCACCGACCGAGGCGGCGGTGGCCAATCGGCGGGCCGCGGGGTCGAGCTCGATCTTGCGGAACTGCATGACCGAGCGCAGGGTGTCGACGATCCTCATCGCCGCCATCTTGGTCGTCGCGGGCTCGCGCCGCGATCAGGAGCGCAGGGCGGCCAGCTCCTTCATGAACCGCGCGTTGCCCGGAGCCAGCTCGCCCTCGGCCCTCGCCCGATCGAGGACCGCGGCCCACCAGGCCACGTCGTCGCGCAGCACGCGCAGCGCCGCCTCGGTGGCCGGGTTCACCGGTTCGTCCTGCTCGTCGAACGCCTGCCCGACGGCACCGATGAGCACCGTGTTGCGCAGGGCCACCGCCTCGGCCTCGATCATGATGTGGGCGAGGTGCTCGACGGCGCGGGCGCCGCCGACGTTGCTGCCGCTGTAGCCGACGTACGCGGTCGGCTTGTTGCGGAACGCGTAGCTGACGAAGACGTTGTCGATGGCGTTCTTCAGCTCCCCGGGGATCGAGTGGTTGTACTCGGTGGTGAGGAACACGAACGCGCTGCCCTCGGCGACCTTGCGGTTCCAGGCCCGGACGAGGGGGTCGGAGTAGGTCGGATCGGTGGGGTCGCCGATCGTCTCGCGACCCTCCTGGAACAGTGGCAGCCGCCAGTCCCGCAGGTCGAGGACCTCGACGTCGAAGCGCTCGTCCTCGTTGAAGCGGCGTGACAGCCACGGCAGGACCTTGTCGGCCTGGCGGCCCGGTCGCGACGTCGACGTGATGATCTTCAGGGCGATGGCCACGTCGACCAGCGTGCCATGGCTCCTGCGTGGCGCGGCCGGTCAGGTGGGGGCGTCGCTGACCACCTGGCCGGCGGCGAGCTCGATGCGCCGGGTCAGGTGCACCCGCTCCAGCAGCGAGCGGTCGTGGGTGACGAGCAGCACCGTGCCGTCGAACCCTTCCAGCGCCGCCTCGAGCTGCTCGATGGCCGGCAGGTCGAGGTGGTTGGTCGGCTCGTCCAACACGAGCACGTTGGCGCCGTTCGCCATCAGCAGGGCCAGCGAGGCGCGCGTCCGCTCACCCGGCGACAGCGTGGCCGCCGGGCGGGTCACGTGGTCGGCGACGAGGCCGAACTTGGCGAGCAGCGTGCGGACGTCGGACGCGTCCATGCCCGTCGCGTCCTGCACGGCGCGCAGCACGGTGGTCGAGCCGGCGAGGCGGTCGCGGGCCTGCTCGACCTCGCCGACGACGACGCTCGGTCCGAGCGTGGCCCGACCCGCGGACGGCTCGATCCGCCCGAGCAGCGCGTCGAGCAGCGTCGTCTTGCCCGAGCCGTTGGCGCCGACGAGGGCGATGCGCTCACCTGTGCCGACGAGCAGGTCGATCGGCCCCAGCGTGAAGTCGCCGCGCTCGACGACGACATCGTCGAGGCGGGCGACGACGTCGCCGGTGCGACCGGGCGAGGCGACCGACAGGCGCAGCTCCCACGGCTGGCGCGGCTTGTCGACGACGTCGAGGCGCTCCATCGCCCGTTCCGTGCGGGCGGCGCGGCCGGCGAGCTGCTCGGTCTGGTTGATGCGGAAGGCGCGGATGTTCTTGTCCGGCTCGTCGTTGATCGACCGCTTCACCTTGGCCACGCCCTGCTGCGCCCACTCCCGCTCGCGCTGGGCCCGGCCGGCCATCGAGCGCCGCTTGGTGTCGTAGTCCTCGTAGCGCTCCCACGCCGCCCGCTGCGCCGCCTCACGCTCGTCGAGGTAGGCCTGCCAACCGCCGCCGTACGCCGTGGCGCGGTGGGTGAACTCGTCGAGCTCGAGGACGTCGGTGACGGTGCGGGCGAGGAACGTGCGGTCGTGGCTGACGAGCACGACGGCCGCCGGCAGCGCGCCGATCCACCGTTCGAGGCGCTCCAGCCCGGCGAGGTCGAGGTCGTTGGTCGGCTCGTCGAGGAGGAACACGTCGAAGCGGGCCAGCAGCAGCGCCGCCAGCCCGGCCCGCGCCGCCTCGCCGCCCGACAGGGTGGTGGTCGGCTGGGCGAGCAAGCGGCTCGAGAGCCCGAGGTCGGCCCAGACCTGCCCGATGCGGGCCTCGAGGTCGGCGCCGCCGAGGGCCAGCCAGCGTTCGAGGGCGAGGGCGTAGCGGTCGTCGGCGCCGGGCGTCCCGGCGGCGAGGGCGGCAGTTGCCTCGTCGAGCTCGACCTGGGCCGCGGTGACGCCGGTGCGGCGGGCGAGGAACGTCTCCACCGACTCGTCCGAGCGCGACGGCTCCTGGGGCAGGTAGCCGACGGTGGCCGACGGCGGCGTGCGATCGACGCGGCCGCGCTCGAGCGGGACGATCCCGGCGAGGGCCTGCAGCAGTGTCGACTTGCCGACGCCGTTGGGACCGACGACGCCGATCCGCTCACCGCTGGCGACGACGACGTCGATGCCGTCGAGCACGACGAGCGGGCCACGTGTCACGGTCAGGTCTCTGGCCCGGAGGGGGGCGGCAGCTGGCACGGAAGCTCCTCGTTTCGGTCCGGATCATGGTCGCGCGCGCGACCAGGATCCGGACCGAAAGATCAGATCTCGCGCTCGACGACCGCGCGGTCGACCTCGCGCAGGATCCGGTTGCCTCGGTCGTAGGTCACGTAGTTCCACGCCCAGTCCACGAACACCTTGATGCGGTTGCGGAACCCCATCAGGTAGACGAGGTGCAGCCCGAGCCACGCCAGCCAGCCGATCGGTCCGCTGAACCGCCACCCGTTGGCGAGCTCGGTGACCGCGTCGTGCCGGCCGATCGTCGCCATCTGGCCCTTGTCGTGGTAGCGGAACGCCTCGGTGGGCTGCCCCTGCAGGCGCCGCAGGATCTGGTGGGCGACGTGCTTGCCCCCCTGGATCGCCGGCTGGGCGACCTGCGGCAGCGGCGCCCCGTCGCCAGCCGGTGACGCGGCGATGTCGCCGATGGCGAAGACCTCCGGGTGGCCGGGGATCGACAGGTCCGGCTCGACCACCAACCGCCCGCCGCGCGTCAGCGGCGTGCCGAGCGTGGCGGCCAGCCCCTCGGCCTTGATCCCGGTGGCCCACACGATCGTGCCGGCGCGCAGCTGGGTCCCGTCCGCCAGGTGGACGCGCTCGCGCTCGACCCGGTCGACGCTGACCCCGAAGCGGACGTCGACACCGCGGTCGGCCAGCGCCCGCCGCGCCTGCTCCGACGAGGCCGGTGTGAACGGCGCCAGCAGGCGGTCACCCATCTCGACGAGGGTGATGCGGGCGTCGCGCACCGGGAGCTGGGGGAAGTCCCGCGCCAGCACCATCCGGTAGAGCTCGTGCAGGCCGCCGGCCATCTCCACGCCCGTCGGGCCGCCGCCGCAGATCACGATGTCGAGCACGCCGCCGGCGATCAGCGAGGGGTCCTCGGCCGCCTCCTCGAAGCGGCTGAGGACGTGGATCCGCAGGGCGATGGCATCGTCCACCTGCTTGAGCGGCAACGTGTGCTCGGCGACGCCGGCGATGCCGAAGTCGTTGGAGACGGCGCCACTCGCCAGCACCAACGTGTCGTATGGCACCCGTTCGCCGTCGCGGAGCACGACCGCCTGCGCGGCGAGGTCGACCGACGCCACCCGCGCCATCCGAACGTTGACGTTGGAAGGACGCCAGCGGCGGCCGCGAACGCTGCCCCGGATCGCGTACGCGACGTTCTCACCGTCCAGCCCCGCCGTGGCCACCTGGTAGAGGAGGGGCTGGAAGGTGTGGAAGTTGTTGACGTCGAAGAGCGTCACCTCGACGGCGTCGCCGAGCAGGGCGCGCGCCGCCGCCAGGCCCCCGAACCCGGCCCCGATGACCACGACCTGAGGGCGCCCGGAGGACGCAGAGGATGCCGGACTCGCTGTCACAGGCCCACGTTAGGATCCCTCGCATGGCCGTCCTTGGAGAGCACCACCCTGCGTTCGAGGAGTACTGCGAGTGCATCTTCGAGCTCGCCGAGGACGATGTCGACGTCATCCAGGCGCGGATCGCCGAGCGCCTCACCGTCAGCCGGCCCGCGGTCAGCGAGATGATGCGCCGCCTGGAGACGGAGGGCCTCATCGACTCGACGTCGGGGATCCGCCTGACGCCGGCCGGCCAGCTGCTCGCCACCAAGGTCGTGCGGCGCCACCGCCTCGCCGAGCGCTTCCTCACCGACGTCCTGCACCTGTCGTGGGCCGAGGCCCACCACGAGGCCGGCAAGTGGGAGCACGTGATGAGCGAAGCGGTCGAGACGGCGATGGACAGCCTGCTCGGCAGCCCGACGACGTGTCCGCACGGCAACCCGATCCCAGGGTCGGACTACATCGAGCCGAACTCGCGCCCGCTCGCTGCGGTGACGGTCGGGGAGGGCTTCACGATCGCCCGGATCACCGAGGAGCTCGAGTTCACGCCCGGCTTGCTGGAGTTCCTCGAGGCCAGCGCCCTGCTACCTGGCAACGAGGGCATCATCACCGCGGCGTCGCCCGATGGCACGCTGACGGTGGAGATCGACGGCCACCACGTCGGCGTGGGGGCGTTCGCCAGCGCCCGCATCCTGGTCGCCGCGTGAGCGGCGCCCAGCCGCGCCCGTGACCCGCCGGGCTTCCGGCCCGGTCACGGTGCTGTTCGCGCTGGGACTCGGCGCGCTGTGCTCGCTCGTCGCCTGCGACAGCGTCACCTACGACGCCGCCGAGACGACCACCGACCGGGGCACGACGACGACGGTGTTCGTCGCGACGGGCTCCCCGGCCGAGCTCCTGGCGTCCATCGCCACCCGCATCGACGGGCTCAGCGAGCAGCTCGTCGACGGAGAGGGCCAACGCGAGTCGCTCGCCCGCATCCAGGCCGAGTGGGCGGCGGTGCGCCCGACGATCGAGGCCCAGAAGCCGGCACTGCTCGCCGGCTTCGACGCCGTCCTCGCCCAGGTGCAGCGGTCGGTCGATCGCCGCCGGCCGGCCGACGCCGACAAGGCGGCGAAGAACCTCACCGTCCTGATCCGCTCGTTCGAGAGCTGACGCCGGCCGCCTGCGACGAGCGGCCCGTCTAGGGTGCTCGCGAGTCGGAGGGACGCCAGAGGGGGCGGAATGGCGAAGATCGTGGTCGCCGGGGGCGGCATCTGCGGGATGGCGGCGGCGATGCTGCTCGGGCGCGATGGTCACGAGGTCGTGGTGCTCGAACGCGACGCGGCGCCGGTGCCCGCGGCCCCCGACGACGCATGGGCATCATGGACCCGGCGCAGCGTCGGGCAGTTCCACCTCGCCCACCTCATGCTGCCGCGGGGCTACCAGATCCTGTGTGCCGAGCTGCCCGAGGTGGTCGCCCGGCTGCGTGAGGCCGGTGGCCTGACCTACAACCTGATCGCCGACGCCCTCGCGGCGATCCCGGGCGACGGGCTCCGCGAGGACGACGTCCGGTTCGAGACCACGACCGCCCGGCGCCCGATGATCGAGTGGGCGTTCGCCTCGGCAGCGGCCGAGCAACCCGGCGTGACGGTGCGGCGCGGCGCGGCGATCCGCGGCCTCCTGACCGTCGCATCGCAGCTGCCCGGTGTCCCCCATGTCAGCGGGCTCGTCCTCGCCGACGGCGAAGAGGTCACCGCCGACCTGGTGATCGACGCCACCGGCCGCCGCTCCCCCACGCCGGACTGGCTCGCTGCGCTGGGTGGACCGGCCCTCGTCGAGGAGTCCGAGGACTTCGGCTTCACCTACACCGGGCGCTTCTGGCGCTCGCCGGACGGGTCGGTGCCCGAGGCGCGGGCGCCCGGCCTGACGCCGTGCGGGTCGATCTCGCTGCTCACGATCCCATCCGACAACGGCACGTGGTCGACGACGATCTACACGGTCTCGGGCGACGCGGCGATGCGCGGGGTGCGCGACCCGGAGGTCTTCGATCGGGTGTGGCGCTCGTTCCCCGACCACGTCCAGTGGCTCGACGGCGAGCCACTCGGTGACATGGAGGCGATGAGTGGCGTCGTCGACCGCACCCGCCACTTCGTGGTCGACGGAACGCCCGTCGTGACCGGCATCCTGACGATCGGCGACGCCGCCGCCTGCTCCAACCCGTCGGTCGGACGGGGCATGTCGCTCGGCCTGCTGCACACGGTGGCGATGCGCGACGTCGTGCGCGAGCACCTCGCCGATCCGGCCGCGCTGGCCATCGCGTTCCACGCCGCCACCGTCGAGCAGCTCGATCCCTGGCACGCGGCGACGCGGGAGTTCGACCGGGGCCGGGTGGCCGAGATGCGGGCGGCCATCGACGGCGTGACGTTGGAGCCGACACCGGAAGCGCAGATCGCCGCGGCCCTCGCCGGTGCGACCGCCTTCGATGGCGAGGCCCTGCGCTGGTTCCTGGAGCTGCTCACGTGCCTCACCCTCCCGACGGAGCTGTTCGCCCGGCCGGGCGTGTTCGAGCGCGTCCTCGAGCTGGCGCCGCAGGTCCCCTCACCCGCTCAGTACGGTCCCGACCGCACCCAACTCCTGGAGCTCGTCAACCGATGATCGTGTTCGTCCACGGCAACCCCGAGACCGCCGCCATCTGGGATCCGCTGATCGCCATGCTCGGCCGCGACGACGTCGTCGCCCTGTCGCCGCCGGGCTTCGGCGCGCCCACACCCGACGGCTGGGAGGCGACGAGCGACGACTACCTGGCGTGGCTGGTCGGCGAGGTCGAGCAGCTGGATGGACCCATCGACCTCGTCGGCCACGACTGGGGTGGCGGCCACGTCCAGCGCCTCGCCGCGACCAGGCCCGACTTGATCCGGTCCTGGGTCACGGACATCGCCGGCTGCGCCGACCCCGAGTACGTCTGGCACGACATGGCCCAGGTCTGGCAGACGCCAGGCGCCGGCGAGGAGGCCGTGGCGGCGATGGCCACGCTGTCCGTCGAGGACCGCACCGGCGCGTTCGTGGGCGTCGGGATGACCGAGGACGCCGCCCGATCGTGCGCCATGGCGGCCGACGACGAGATGGGGCGCTGCATCCTCGCCCTCTACCGCTCAGCGGCGCAGCCCAAGATGGCGGAATGGGGCGCCGAGCTGGCGGCCGCGGAGCGCCGGCCGGGGCTCGTGATCATCGCCACCGAGGACCACTACACCGGCGGTGAGCCGCTGGCCCGCCGTTCCGCCGAGCGCTTCGGCGCCCAGGTCGCCGTGCTGCCGGGCCTCGGCCACTGGTGGATGCTCCAGGATCCGGCCGCAGGCGCCGCCGTCCTGGGCGACTTCTTCAGCACCCTCTGATCGCCGGCATCGTCAGCACGGGCTGACGTCGTACTCCTGCCACGTCTCACCGCGACGACCGGCGGCGATGCTGATGCCAGCCGTGCACGCCCCCGATGCCGCCAGGGACGCCAGCCGCGCCGGCTCGTTCGACTTGTAGTGCGTCGCGTACTCGGGTGTCACGACCACGGTGTCGACCTTGCGCCTGGCGAGGAAGCGGGCGTACTCCTCATCGCTGCGGAAGCCTTGGCGCCGCAGGCTCTCGGGGAAGAACTCGCTGTCGAGCACGGCGCCGTGGCGAACGACTTGGTACAGCTCGTACTTGCGGTCGGCACCGGGCAGCACCCGGTAGACGCGACCGGGTTCCAGGGTCTCGGCGTCGAGGAACGTCTTCAGCTCGTCGGGCGGCCGGGTGCGCACGACCCCCGACCAGCCGACGTCGAGTTGGAACGGCAGCCACGCCAGCCCGACGAGGACGACGGACAGGCCGACCAGCGACATGGGCAGGGCGGTCACGCGGGCCCAGCGCGACGCCAGCACGTCGAGGAACACCGGGATGGCGAGCACGAGCACGCGGATCAGCACCGTCGTCACCAGGCTGTAGAGCTGCGTCGAGCGCGACGTCTCGTCGACGACGGGCGAGGTGACGGTCATCCACGTGGCCGGCACGGCGACGAGCACCGCAGCCAGCCAGCACAGGAGCAGCCGACCCCGGCGCTGCTCACGCGGCAGGGCGAAGAGGATCGCGATGATCGACACCGGCAGCATCACGGCCGGGTGGGTGGCCAGCGATATGGCGGTCAGCACCGTCGCGCCGACCCAGCGGCCGCGCCGCCACATCCCGATGGCGACCATGAACGCCGCCGCCGCCCACAGGAACGGCAGCTGGCCGAGCATCACCGACACCAACAGCGACGGGTTCACGAGCACGGCCACCGCCCACCACCCGCGACGCAGGCGCGGCAGGGCCCAGAACGTGGCCGCGACCATGGCCAGCGCGCCGGCGACGAGCATCGCCGTCACCACGCGATCGCCACCGAGCGGCCACAGCAGGGCACCGACGATCCACGGCAACATGGCGTAGGGGAAGGCGTAGGCCTCTCCCGACGCCAGCACCGGCATGTGCATCGGCAGCCGATGGTCGTGCCACAGCTGCTCGGCCACGTACCAGATGTGCACGTGGTTGCTGACCATGTCGGTCGTCAAGAACACGGGCTGGCGGACGATCCCGACGAGCAGGGCGACCCACACCGCAGCCACCACGGCGAGGGCGAGGCGCGACCCACGAAGCCTCTGCCGCGGCGACCTGCCTGCCGGCCTCACCGGCGTGGTGCTGAGTACGCTCTCGATCCCGATCCTCCGTCGCAGGGAGCACAGTGGTCCGGGGGACCTGTGCGCCTGATCGGCGTGGCGACAGGTTACGGCGTGACAGGCGGCGCGTTGTGCGATTCACCCGGCGTCGTGGGCCGTCGGCCGATCGGCGCTACGCCTTGTCGGCGCGCCGGGCGCGGAACCGCTCCTGCGCCCGGCCCATCGGCTCCCACAGCTTGATGAGCACGATGTACACGCCGGCGAGGAGGGCGAGCGCGACGGGCAGGACGATCCACGGGTTCACGTGCGGCAGCGAGCGGGCGTTGATCCACCACGGCCCGGTCCACGACAGGTCCATCGGGTAGCCGTGGTGCTTGACGCCGTCGATGACCGGCTCGGCGATCAGGTGGGCCCACGTCGACCAGGCGATCAGCCGGCACACGCCGTAGAAGAACGTCGCCTGGTACAGCGCGACCAGCCCGCGCTCGGGGAGCCAGCGCGAGAGCCAACCCCAGACGCGGGGATCGGCGGGGACGACCTGCGTCCGCCAGTACTCGCGGGTGAGCACCCGCCACGAGAACAGCACCACGACGAGCCAGAAGAGATCCATCACCAGCCCGAAGCTGGAGTAGTACGCGGCGGCGTCGAAGTACTTGCCCCCGTCGACCGTGGCCGCGTACGCCCACGTCCGCAGCGTCCAGTTCATCGTTGTCACCGGGAACAGCAGCATCGTGCCGACGCTGTCGTTGACGTCGGTCAACGCGTGCGCTGCGTACCCGAGCAGAAACCCGACGCAGAACCCGCGGTTGCGTCGCCACAACCAGATCAAGAGGGTGAAGATGATGCCGGCGAAGAGGGTATGTGTGAACCCCATCCCCGGCCATCCACGGTGCCATTGCTCTGGGATCGAAGACCCGTAGTGAGTTCCATTGATCGTGATCCCGTACACCCAGAACTTCGACAAGAAGTCGGGCACGAAGTCGCCGAAATAGATCCCGAAGAAGCTGACCTTCCCTCGCATCTTCTTCGGAAGGTGGGCCTGGACGGCGTACACCTCGAACTGGTGCGCAGCCCAACTCACGTCTTGGACCGCCGGCGACCTCGAACGCGATCCCACACAGCCGGGCCGAGCACGACGACCGTGATCAACCACAACGGACCCATGAACCAATTGAGGAAGAACTTCTGGTAGATGCCGGCCGTGATGTACGTCACTGCGGCGATCAGCGTCCACACCCATTGCTCGGTAGCACTGAGGCGGCGACTCCCGCGACTGTCGAGATCTGTCTCCCGCACGGCCACGTCGGGACCGTAGCCGATCAGCCACGCGCGCTGGCGGTTCGGTGCCCCGGCGAGACCACCGCGGCCGGTGGCCGATCGCGTGCGCAACCACCGGCATCGCAGACCTTCGCTGTGTAGGGTGAACGGCCATGTGTGCGAACTGCCTGTCCACGGGTGAGGTCATCGCGACCCAGATCGGCTTCGCGATCTGGGTGACGAAGGACCCGATCCACCGGGCCCTCGCCAAGGCCGGACTGGCCCCCGAGCTCGATCTCGTGAAGCGCGACCGGCACACCGTCGGCTTCCTCCGGAGCTTGGACCTCGACCCCGTCGAGCTGCTCGGCGCCGGCACGGTCGAGGCGGCCGATGCGTGGACGCCCACGCCCACGACGGCTCCTCGCCTCGTGTCCATGCGCGACGCCGTTCGGGCCTGCCTCACCGGTCGGCCGGCGCTCGCTCCGGCGCCGTAGCCCGGGCTGCGCTCCGGCCCCGCGAGGGCCGCTACGCGTCAGCGGGCTCGAACTGCCAGAGCGCGCCGTGCTCGACGATGTTCGGTCGGTCGGGGATGAGCAGCCGACCACCGTTCGTCGACTCGAGCAACGAGACGAGCAGCCCGGAGCAGGCTGCCTCGGTCGGCGGATACGTCGTGCTGACGACGAGCCAGATCGTGCCGTCGCCATACGTGCTGACGAGCCGCTGCGCTTCGGCTTCCGGACGGGCCGCCTTGGCGCGAGCCGAGTAGTCGATCCAGTTCACCCGCGCCGGCGCCGAGCCGGGTGGGAACGACGTCTCCTCGAGCCGGATGGGCGCCGCGTCGAGGATCCGGTGGAGCGCCGGCGAGAGCTGGTCGGGACAGGTGACGACGACGTCGCCCGGCGCGGCGCTGGCCAGGATCCGGGAGCTGACCACATCGGCGGTCGTGCGCGCCGCCGTGACCTCACCATGGGCCAGCCAGAGCCCGCCGGTGGCGAGCAGGGTGACCACGAGGACGCGACCGCCCGGGAGGCGCAACGCACCGGCCGCCGCGGCCAGCACGATCAGCGGGACGGCGACCGCGAAGTAGCGGCCGCTGACCGCGCTCACCGACACGATCGCGCCGGCGACGGCGACGCACACCGTGACCGCGCCGTGGGCGCCGATCCACGCGATGGCCACGGGATCATGCGGCTCCCGGGCCCGCAGCCCGAAGAGGAAGCACACACCGAGCACGATGCCGAGCAGGACACCGACGACCGAGGGTCCCTCCACGGTCGGGATGAGCACCTCGAGCGCCGACGCGGCGGTGGCCGGCGGGGCCCATGGCGTGGCCGTGTGGCGGGCCTGGAACACGAACGTCGGCACCCACGGGAGCCACAGCACGAACCCGCCTGCGATGGCCAGGGCGACGAGTCGGCGGGCCCGACGCGTCATCGCATCGGCGTGCCGGCTCCCGATCCAGAGCATCGCCACGGCCGTGATCAACAGGTAGAGGGACCAGTAGTGGGTGTAGAGCAAGGCCGCCGACACGACCGTCACGGCGAGGAGGCGACCGGGACGCGGCCGTTCCAGCGCCCGGAGCACCAGCGCGAGGGCGGCGACGACCTCGAGCATGACGAGCGAGTACATCCGGGCGTGCGTCGCGTACCGGATGGCGAAGGGGTTCGTCGCCAGCAGGACGGTGGCGACCGCGGCGAGCGCCACGCCCCACCGTCGTCGGACCGTGACGGCGAGGAGCACGAGCGTGCCCGTCGACAGGATCGCCGACAGCGCCCGGACCGCGTCGTCGCCGTCGCCGACGAGCCGCACCCACACGTGCAGCAAGAGGTAGTAGAGGGGCGGTGCGCCGTCCTCGCGGAGGGCGCCCGGGATCTGGTCGAGGGGCAGCGACGCGAAGGCCAGCGACTGCGCCTCGTCGAGCCAGATCGCCGGTCGGGGCCAGAAGCGCAGCACGACACCGACCCCGCAGGCGATGACGACGAGGGCCGAGATCGCCAGCCGGCGGTTCGATCGGGGCGGGCCGTCGAGCGGTGCCGGCGCCGGCCGTGTCGCAGCCCTCACCGGGGCGACATCGGGAAAGCCCACGGACCACGATCGTACCGAGTGCCCCGCCGCCCTCTGCAGCGGCCTCGGCGCCACGGCGCCACCTCGCTCGTCCTCGCAGGGCGTCGACCGAACGCCGCCCTGCCTGCGCCCGCCGGGCGGTGCTGGGTACGCTCCGCTCCGCGCTGACGTCGAAGGGAGCACCGTGGCCAGCGGGCGTGTGCGCCTGATCGGCGTCGCAACAGGTTGCAGCGCGGCGGCGCTGGCGATGCCGCTGGCCGCCGTGGACGACGCCTCGTGGTGGACGGTCGGCAGGGCGATCGTCGCCGGGCTCGTCGCCGCGGTCGTCGCACTCGGCGCCGCTGGTCGTCGGGCACGCGGGTGGGCGCTCGTCGCGCCGCCGGTGGGGTTGGCCGCAGCCATCCTGCTCGACGTCTCGGCGCCGGGCTTCATCGTCGTCGTGCTCGCGGTGCTCGCCGGGCTCGCCGCCGGCCTTGCTGCGCCGCGGCCCTGGCGTCCCCCGGGTGCGGTCCTCGCCGGCGCGGCGGTCGGGATCGCCGCGGTCGTCGTGGCGCGACTGGCCGTCGGCATCCCGTGGGCCCTCGGCGTCGCGGTCGTCGGCGTCCTCATCGGCGCCCTGACGACGCTGGCGACCGCCCCGGCCCGAGCACGGGCGCGACGGGGATGGATCGTGCCGGTCGTCGCCATCGTGGCGTCGCTCGGCCTCGTCGCCTGGACCGGCGCCAACGACCCCCAGGTGACGTGGTTCGGCCCGACCATCTCGCACGGCCCCCGCGACGGCGATGCGGTGGCGATCACGTTCGACGACGGCCCGAACCCGTCGGCCACCCTGGCGGTGCGCGACATCCTCGACCGCTATGGCGTCAAGGCCACGTTCTTCCTCGTCGGCAAGGCCCTCGACGCCCGCCCGGACATCGCCCGCGCCCTGCTCGACGACGGCATGCTGCTCGGGGGCCACTCGTACCACCACGACCAGTGGCGCTGGCTCGACCCGCGCTACCCCGAGCTGCAGCGCTCGATCGATGCCTTCCAGCGCCAGCTCGGCGTGTGCCCGCGCTACTACCGCCCGCCACACGGCCAGCGGACGCCGTTCATGAACCTGCTGCTGCACAACCGGGGCATGACGTCGGTGACGTGGGACGTCTCAGCCGGCGACTGGGCGACGGACGACGCCGCGCTGATCGCCGAGCGGGTCCTGAGCAAGGTCCGGCCGGGCTCGGTGATCCTGCTCCACGACGGCCTCGACGGCGACATCACCGTCGACCGCAGCGTGATCGTCCGGGCGCTCCCGCTGATCCTCGACGGGTTGCGCGAGCGCGGGCTGCGGCCGGTGACGGTCGACGAGCTGGTCGGCGAGACCGGCTACGTCGACTCGTGCTGAGCGGGCGCCACGACCGGCGCCCCGACGAGGGGTGCCGGTGCGGTCGCCTCGCGTCGCCGCAGGGCGACGCGCGCTGCGGCCATCGGCATCGCCACGAGGTCGATGACGACGTCCTTCATGCGGGTCCGGGATCGGAACACCGGCACCGGGACGAGCACGTCGTTGCGCACCGAGTAGCCGAGCCGGCTGAGGACGATCGCCACCTCGACGGTCTCGCTGTACTTGTAGCCCTTGTAGTAGTCGAGGGCGTCGGCCAGGGCACCGAGGCGGAAGACGCGGTAGCCGGACTCGACGTCACGCAGGTCGACGCCCTTCGACCAGCGCCGCGCCCACCAGCTCATCAGCTCGTTGCCCCACTGCTTGTAGCGGGGGTACGTCGACAGGTCACGCTGCACGAGGAGGGCGTCGAGCCGCTCGTCGAGCGTCTGGCGCTGCAGCTTCTCGAAGGCCTCCAGCTCGTGCTGGCCGTCGGCGTCGACCGTGAACACGAGGTCGTCGGGGTGCAGCTCGCCGTCGTGCATGCGCCGGCGGAGATCGGTGAACGCCAGGTAGTACGCCGCCGACATGCCACGGTTGCGATCGAACGTCAGCAACCGGGCGTGGCCGTCGGCGGGCATCCAGCGCTCGACGACGGCACGGGTGGCGTCGGTGGAGCCGTCGTCGACGATGACGAGCTGGTCGACGAGCGGGTACAGCTCGTCGAGCACGGCCGCGACCGTGGGCTCCTCGTTGAACGCCGGGACGACGGCGATGCGTCGCGAATCAAACATCTCGGAGCTCATCGGCATGGGCCTCCACGTACCAGTCGAAGGTGCGTCGGACGCCTTCGTCGATGTCGACGGCGGGGGTCCACTCGAGCAGCTGACCAGCGCGCTCGCTGATCACGACGCGCGGGGCGAGGTCACCGGGCCGGGACGGTCCGAACTCGACGAGCGCCCCGGGCACCAGCTCCTGCGTCAGCTCGGCGAGCCGCCGGATCGACACCGGTTCCGGCCCGTTGAGGTTGATGATCGCGTTCTCGGCCTCCGGCCGCAGCGCCTTGACGAACGCCTGGGCGAGGTCCTCGACGTACACGAAGTTGCGGACCTGGCGGCCGTCGCCGTCGATGCGCAGCGTCTCGCCGGCCAGGGCCCGGCGGAAGAACGACGCCAGCACCGTCGTCGGGCGCATCCGTGGCCCGTACGGGATGCCGAGGCGCAGCACGGTGAACGGTCGCTGGTACAGGTTCAGGTAGTCACGACAGGCGAGCTCGGCGGCGATCTTCGTGCTGACGTAGAGGTGGCGGTTCGTGTCGGGGTCGAAGCACGCCGTCTCGTCGACCCGCTCGCCGCGGGTGGCGTCGTAGACCCACACCGTGCTGGCCAGGATGACCCGCCCGGCGTCGGCCTGGCGGGCCGCCTCGAGGACGTTGACGGTGCCGACGACGTTGACCTCGGTGGCACGCGCCGGGGCGGCGATGACGTCGTTGACGTCAGCCATCGCGGCGAGGTGGAACACCGGACCGCTGCCGTCGAGCTCCTTGGTGAGGTTGTCGAGGTCGAGCACGTCGACCTCGCGCCAGTCGACGTCGTCGCGATGCGGCGGATGCGGATCGAGCACCCGCACGTCGTGGCCGGCGCCGACGAGGGCGTCGACGACGCTCGAGCCGATGAAGCCCGAACCCCCTGTGACCGAGACCGGCCGGGTCATGGCAACACCTCCCGCAACGCAGTCAGCACGTGGTCGCGCTGTTCTGTGGTCATCACCGCCGACACCGGCAGGCAGACGTGGCGGGCACAGAGCTCCTCAGCACCCGGCAATGGTCCCTCTGCCCAGGGTTCGTAGACAGGTTGCAGGTGCAACGGCACCTCGTAGACCTCTCCGGACAGGGAGACGTCGAACTCCTCGCGCAAGCGCTTCTTCAGCACCGCCCGGTCGATGCCGTCCGGCAAGTAGGCGATGTACTTGTAGTAGTTCGTGATCGCACCGGTCGGGATCGCAACGGGCGTCAGCCCGAGCTCCGGGAGGGCGGCGTCGTAGCCGGCGGCGATCGACGTGCGGTGGGCGATGAACTCGTCGAGGCGGCGCAGCTGGGTCAGCGTGATGGCGGCGTGCGGCTCGCTCATCCGCCAGTTGTTGCCGAGGCGCGTGTGGAGGTTCGTCAGGAACGACGCCTTGCCCTGGTCACGGTAGATCCGTGCCTCGTCGGCGAGGTGCTGGTCGTTGGTGACGATCATGCCGCCCTCACCGCCGGCGATGACCTTGGTCGGGTAGAACGAGAACGTCCCGGCGACGCCGAACGTGCCGGCGGACTCGCCGTCGAGCGACGACCCGTGGGCGTGGGCGGCATCCTCGACGAGCGCCACGCCGGCTGCGTCGCACAACGACTGCAGCTCGCGGACGCTGGGGGCGACGAAGCCGCCGATGTGGACGACCACCACGGCGGCGGTCTGCGGGCCGAGCAAGCCGGCGACCGAGGCCGGGTCGAGGGCCAGCGTCGCCGGATCGCAGTCGGCGAAGCGGGGGGTGGCGCCGGCGGCGATGACGGCCGCGGCGGTGGCGTGGAACGTGTTGGCCGGGACGACCACCTCGCGCCCGGTGACGCCGACCGCACGGAGCACGATCTCGAGGGCGCTCGTGCCGGACGCCACCGCGATGGCGTGCTGCACCTGGTGGCGGGCGGCGAACTCGGCTTCGAGGTTTGCCCCGATCGGACCGAGGGTAAGGCGGCCACTCCGGAGCGCCTCGTCGATCATCCGCAGGATCTCGGCCCGATCGTCATCCGGGAACCAGATCGACGCGGCTGGTACGTGTTGCGAAGACAGGGTGGCCTCCACTAGCTCTCTCTCAGGGTCCCGCCCGTTGGGTGAAGGTCTGCGGGGTGTCGCCAGGAGACTAGACGGCCGCGACGCGAAACACGGTGTTTCCTCATCGATGTCACGCGCCTGACCCGCGGCCGCAACGATTCACGATCGCATCGCCGCAGGGAGCTCCTCGGCATGGACGATCGTCAGGCGCTGCGTGGGGCGGGTGAGCGCGACGTACAGCGCCCGCAGGCCCTGGTCCTCGTCGCGCACGATGCGCGCCGGCTCGACGACGACCACGCCATCGAGCTCGAGGCCCTTGATGACGCTGACCGGCACCACCGTCACGGGGTCGTCGAGTCCCGTGCGCGTGGCCCGGCCGTGCTCGATGCCGGCGGCGTCGAGGGCGGCCGAGATGCCGTTGGCAAGGGCATCGGGCACGATCACCGCGACGTTGCGCGAGATCAGGTCGGCCGTCATCTTGGCGACGGCCTCGGCGGTCGTGGCGCCGAGCTCGTCGAGGCCGGGTGCCCGCATCACGAGCGGCGCGGCATCGCCGATGCGCACGGCGGTCGGTGCCCGCAGGTCGGGCCGGGCGGCCATCAGGACACGATCGGCGATGGCCATGATCTGGGCCGGGATGCGATAGCCGACCGACAGCCCGACCACGCGCGACGGCTGCCGATCGGGGAGGTGGGCGAGGACGTCGTCCCACGAGTAGGGGGCAAGTGGTCCGGTCGCCTGGGCCAGGTCACCGACCACGGTGAGCGAGCCGCTCAGCGAGCGGCGGCTGGCCATCTTCAGCTGCATCGGCGTGAGGTCCTGGACCTCGTCGATGACGATGTGGCCGTACGTGCGGATCTCGGCCGTCTCGTCGATCTTGCCGCCCTTGCCCTGGCGCGGACCGAGGACGTCGCGGGCGTCGTCGAGCAGTGCCACGTCGGCCGGCGTCCACCGCACGTCGGCCACGTCCTCGGCGCGTGGCCGGTGGAGGGCGTCGATCTCGCCGTCGGTGAGGATGCCCCTGCCGGCGAGGCGCAACAGAGCCGGCGAGCCGAAGAGGTCGTGGAGCAACTGCGCCGGCGTCGAGCACGGGCCAGATCCGCTCCAGCGCGGCGCGCACCTCCGGGTCGTGGCGCATCGCCTGGCGGACGTCGCCGGACGTCACCGGCTCACCCCGCCAGGAAGCGGCCATCGAGGCGTAGACCTCGCCCTCCACGAAGCGCCGAGCCGCGTTGTGGCGCCGGAACCGTCGGCGAGCCGCCCGCACGATGCGCTGCGTGTCGGAGGCTGCCAGTCGGAGGAAGCCGGTGCGGAACGGCACCCGGAGGTCGTCGCGCATCGGGCGCTGGCGATCGGCGGCGGCATGGTCGATGACGTCCGACATGCGGGCGTCGCCCTTCACCCGCGCCGCCAGCTGGCTGTCGCCGGGGTCGCCGGCGGCGGCGAAGCGGACGTCGGGCACGAGGTCGGCAAGCACGACCTGCTCGACACCGGCCTCACCGAGCGACGGCAGGACCCGCTCGATGTAGCGCAGGAAGACGCGGTTCGGCCCGATGACCAGGACGCCCTGGTCCTCCAGCGGGAAGCGGTAGGTGTACAGCAGGTAGGCGGCGCGGTGGAGGGCGACCACCGTCTTGCCGGTGCCCGGGCCGCCCTGCACGACGAGCACGCCGGCCTGCGGCGAGCGGATGATCTCGTCCTGCTCGGCCTGGATCGTGGCGACGATGTCGCCGAGGGTCCCGGTGCGGCCACGCTCCAGGGCCGCGAGCAGGGTCGAGTAGCCGCGGATCTGCGGGCGCCCGTCGGGCTCGGTGTCGGGCACCAGCCCGTCGTCGTGGCCGACGCCGAGGTGGCCACCGCCGAACAGCTCGTCCTCGATGCCGAGCACGGTGCGCCCCTCGACGGCGAAGTGACGTCGGCGGACGAGGCCCATCGGCTCGGCGCCGGTGGCGCGGTAGAACGGCTCGGCGACCGGCGCCCGCCAGTCGATGACGATCTGCTCCGACTGCTCGTCGGCCACCGCCAGGCGCCCGATGTGGAACGCCTCGGTGGCCTCCGGGGTCTCGGCGTAGCGGTCGATGCGCCCGAAGACCAGGGCGGCGTCCCCGAGATCGAGGTCGGTGAGGCGCTTCAGCAGGGCTTCGTCGAACGCGTTGCGCTCGAACCGGGCCTGGAACGTGCCACCGAGGTCGGCCTCGGTGAGGTCGCGAAGCCGCCACGCTGACGTACGGGTGCGCTCCAGGCACTCGTAGGCATGATCGACGTAGGCCTGCTCGGCCGCCAGTTCAGGATGCTCTTGAGTCATTCGTCAGCAGGTCGGGATCCCATGGGGATCTCGTGGTCGTGATCCCTCCGAAAAGGGGTCGTGTAACTCTAGCGGCGCCACCGGTAGCGTCGGCCGCGCCATGTCGACGAGCACCTCGGGGACCTTCCTGGCCGCCGCGAACGCCCAGGTCGGGACGCATACGCCGGTGTGGTTCATGCGCCAGGCCGGCCGCAGCCTGCCGGAGTACCGAGCGCTGCGCGGTCCCGGTTCGATCCTCGACGCGATCAAGCAGCCCGATGTCGCCGCCGAGATCACGCTGCAGCCGGTGCGCCGCTACGGCGTCGACGCCGCCGTGTTGTTCAGCGACATCGTCGTGCCGGCCCACGCCGTCGGCTTCGGGATCGACGTCTCCCCGGGCACCGGACCGGTCGCCCCGGATCCACTCCGGTCGGCCGCCGACCTCGGCCGCCTCCGAGCCCTCGATCCGGCCGACATCGACTACGTCGCGGCCACCGTCGAGCGGGTCGTCGCCGAGCTCGGTCCGGACGTCCCGGTGCTGGCGTTCGCCGGGGCCCCCTTCACCGTCGCCAGCTACCTGATCGAGGGGGCGCCGAGCCGCACCTACGAGCACACCAAGGCGCTGCTGCACACGGACGAACGGCTGTGGCACGAGGTGATGGACCGGCTGGCGGCGATGGCGGTGGCGTTCGTCGACGTCCAGCTCACCGCCGGGGCCCAGGCTTTCCAGCTGTTCGACTCGTGGGCCGGCACGCTCGCCCGGCCCGACTACGAGCGGTACGTGCTCCCGCACTCGCGACGGGTCTTCACCGAGCTCGCCGAACGCCATCCGGCCGTGCCCGGCATCCACTTCGGGATCGGGTGCGATCACCTCCTGGAGGCGATGTGGTCGGCCGGCCCGCAGGTGATGGGCCTCGACTGGCGGACATCGATCGGCGCCGCCCGCCAGCGCCTCGGCGCCGACGTGGTCGTGCAGGGCAACCTCGATCCGGCGCTCGTGCTCGCCGGCGCGCCGACCGCCCTCGCCGGCGCCCGGCGGGTGCTCGCCGACAACGCCGGTCACCCCGGTCACGTGTTCAACCTCGGCCACGGTGTGAACCCGAGCAGCGATCCCGGCGTGCTGGCCGCCATCGTCGACCTCGTGCACGCGGAGACGGCGCGATGAGCACGGGGGTCGTGCTGATGGCGTACGGCACGCCACGCACGCCCGACGAGATCGCGCCGTACTACACCGACATCCGGCGCGGTCGGCCACCGACGCCGGAGCAGCTGGCCGACCTCACCCGCCGTTACGACGCCATCGGCGGCATCTCCCCTCTCGCCGCGCTGACCGCCGAGCAAGCCGCGGTGCTGCAGGCCGCGCTCGACGCCCGCCGGCCCGCCGAGTACGTGGTGGGCATCGGCCTGAAGCACGCGGCACCGAAGATCGAAGAGGCCGTCGCCGCGCTCGTCAGCGGCGGCGCCGAGCGGGTCATCGGGCTGGTGCTGGCGCCGCACTTCTCGGCGCTGTCGATCGGCGAGTACGTCGGACGCGCCGGCAGCGCCGCCGCAGCGGCCGGTGTGCCCTTCGTCGGCGTCGAGAGCTGGGCGGTCGAACCGGCCTACGTCGACTTCCTGGCCACGGCTGTCGGCGATCGCCTGGCGACGCTGCCGGCGGCGACGCGCGTGGTGTTCACGGCCCACTCGCTCCCCCAGCGCATCCTCGACGCCGGCGACCCGTACCCGGACCAGCTGCGCTCCACGGCCGTAGCGGTGGCCGCCCGCCTCCGGCTGGACGACGACAGCTGGTCGATCGGCTGGCAATCGGCGGGGCGCACACCTGAGCCGTGGCTCGGCCCGGACGTGCTGGCGATCGTCGACGCGATGGCCGCCGACCCCGACGTCGACGGCCTGCTCGTGTGCCCGTGCGGGTTCGTGGCCGATCACCTCGAGGTGCTCTACGACCTCGACATCGAAGCGGCGCAACGGGCGGCCGAACGGGGCCTCGCGTTCGCCCGCACGGCCTCGCTGAACGCCGACCCGACCGTCCTCGGCGCGCTCGCCGACCGCGTCGTCGCGCTGTGATCCGGGTCCTCGTCGTCGGCGGGGGGATCACCGGGCTCACCGTCGCCTACGAGCTGGCCGGGCTGCTACCCGATGCGTCGATCGAGCTGCGCGAGGCCGACGACCGCCTCGGCGGCAAGCTGCGCACGTCGCCGTTCGCCGGCCTCCCCGCCGTCGACGAGGGCGCCGACGCCTTCCTCGCCCGGGTGCCCCACGCCACCGCGCTCGCCGCCGCCGTCGGCCTGGGCGACGAGCTGACGTCGCCGACCGGCGCCACGGCGGCCGTCTGGTACGACGGGCTGCACCCGATCCCGGAAGGCCTGCTGCTCGGCGTCCCCGCCGACATCGTGCGGCTGGCTCGCAGCGACCTGCTCACGTGGCGGGGCAAGGCGCGCGCCGCGCTGGAACCGTTGCGACCCCGAACGGACGCCGACGACTCGATCGGTGCGCTCGTGCGGGCCCGCTTCGGCGACGAGGTCCAGGAGCGCCTCGTCGACGCCCTCGTCGGCAGCATCTACGCCGCCGACACCGACCGCTTCAGCCTGGCGATGGTGCCCCAGCTGGCGGCGCTCGCGGGACGCGGGCGCAGCCTGCTGCTCAGCGCCCGCGCCGTGCGGGCAGCGGCGCCGGCATCGCACGGCCCGCTGTTCCACGCCCCCCGCCGTGGGATGGCGTCCCTCGTCGCCGCCGTCGCCGACGCGGCCGTCGAGCGGGGAGCGACGCTGACGCTCGGCACATCGGTGGCGGTCGTCGCCGGCGACGGCGGCGCGTGGCGGGTCGACGACGACCACTTCGACGCCGTGGTGCTCGCCACGCCGGCCGCGCCGACGGCCCCGCTGATCGCCGGCACGGCGCCCGAGGCCGCCCGGCTGCTCGCCACGATGGACCACGCCGGCGTCGTCCTGGTGACGCTGGCCGTGCCGACGTGGCCGGAGCGGCTGCGCGGCCGCAGCGGCTACCTGGTGCCGAAGCCGGTCCAGGGCCGCGTCACGGCCGCCTCGTTCGGCTCGCAGAAGTGGGCCCACTGGCGCGACGGCGACGGCGAGGTGCTGCGGGTGTCGCTGGGGCGCGACGGGCGCTCGGCCGACGACCTCGACGACGACGCCGCGCTCGACCATGCCGTGCGCGAGGTCGGGCGCCACGTCGGCGTCGACCTGCAACCGACGGCGACGCGCGTCTCGCGATGGCCAGGAGCGTTCCCGCAGTACCGACCGCACCACCGGCAGTGGCTCGCCGCCGTCGATGCCGCCCTGCCCGCCGGTCTGCACGTCACCGGCGCCAGCTACGACGGCATCGGCATCCCGGCGTGCATCGACCAGGCGCAGCGCACGGCGCGCGCCGTCGCGACCCGGTTGGGCGCGATGTCGCAGCGGTGACCCGCTGGCAGACTGTCCCGATGCGTCGCGGGGTCGGGATCCTCTTCGCCGGCGTGCTCGTGCTCGGCGCGTGCAGCGGGGACGACGACGCGTCGGTCGCGCCCGCGACCTCGACGCCGGCCACGACGACGACGGTGGCCCGCTCGACGACGACCAGGCCGACCGCGTCGACGAGCACCTCCTCGACGACCACGGCGTCGTCATCGTCGTCGTCGTCGACCACGACGGTCGCCGCGCCGCCGCCACCGCCGAGCGTCTCGCTGCCGGTCCCCGAGGCGCCGCCGGCCGAGGACGGCACCACCGAGCCGCGCGTCGAGGTCGGGTCGATCGAGATCCCGGCCATCGGGCTCTCGGCCCAGATGTTCGAGGGCATCCGGCTGTCCACGCTCAACAACGGGCCCGGCCACTGGCCCGGCACGGCGATGCCCGGTGAGATCGGCAACGCCGTCATCGCCGGGCACCGGGTCAGCCACCACGCCGACTTCCGCCACCTCGACGACCTCGTCGCCGGCGACGACGTGATCATGACGACGCCGGCGGGGCGCTTCGTCTACAAGGTGCTCTCGAGCGAGATCGTCAAGCCCGACGCGCTGTGGGTCGTCGACCAGACCCCCGACGCCACGGCCACGCTGTTCGCCTGCCACCCGCCGGGATCGGTGCGCGAGCGGATCGTCGTGCACCTCGCCCTGTCGGCATGACCGCCGAGCCTCGCTGGTCGGGATCCATCCGGTGGCCGTCGCTGTCCGGACCGTCTCTGTCGCCGCCCAAGTTGCCGCGGACGACGGGATGGGCCCGGCTTTGCTCCGGGTCTGGCTCAGTGCTGCGGACCGTCGTCGCTCTGTGTCACCGCACAAGTCCCCGGGGACTTGTGCGGTGACACAGAGGTTGGCTCCGCCGCTGGGGCGCTGCTTTGGTCGCGTCAGATGGCCCATTTCGACGGTAGAACGCGAACCGAAGCGACATCGGCTGCCTACCCAGATCGCACCGTCGAACAGCCGTGCTCGTGACCGACGCTCTGACACAACCCGGCGGGCCGCCCCGGTGACCCGGCTGCGCCGGCGGCTGGCCCACCCGGCGCTGGCACTCGGGGCGGGGTTCGTCGTCGCCCTGTCGATGCCGCCGTGGGGCTTCTGGCCGCTGGCCTTCGTCGGGGTGGCCCTGTTCGAGCTGTCGCTCGGGGTCGAGCCGTCGCGCGCCGCTCGCTGGTGGCGCGGGTTCCTGTTCGGCCTCGGGTGGTTGGCGATGGGCATGGGCTGGATGTGGCAGCTCACGGTGCCCGGCTACATCGCGGCGTCGCTGATCTTCGCCGTGTTCCACGGGATCGCCTCGCTCGTCGCACCGACCGGGCGCTGGCGGGTCATCGGGCGCCCGGCCGCCCACACCCTCGTCGAGGCACTGCGGTTCTCGTGGCCGTTCGGCGGGGTGCCGCTGGCCAGCATGGGCATCGGCCAGGCCGGCGGGCCGTTGATCATCATCGCCCGGGTCGGCGGCGTGATCCTGTTGACGTGGGTCGTGTTCCAGCTCGGCTTCGCCCTCGGCGCAGTGCTCGACCGCACGCCGGCGCAGCGCCGCGACTGGCCGGCGTTCGGTGCCGCTGCTGCGGTGGTCGTCGTGATCGTGCTGGCGCTCGTCGCCCCTCGCGGCACGGCCACGGGCGCGACCCTCGACATCGCGGCCGTCCAGGGCGGCGGGGAACAGGGCACGAGCGCGCTCGACGTGCCGAGCCTCGAGGTCACCAACGCCCACCTCGCGGCGACCGACACGATCGCCCCCGACCCGTCGCTCGACCTCGTCGTCTGGCCCGAGAACGTCGTCGACACGAACGACTTCGCCGACAGCGAGCAGTACCGCGAGATCGCCGCCCAGGCCCGCCGCCTCGGCGTGCCGTTCGCCGTCGGCGTCACCGAGGACGTCCCCGGGCAGCCGGGACGCATCACCAACTACCAGGTCGTGATCACGCCCGACGGCGCCATCACGAGCCGCTACGACAAGGTGCGCCGGGTGCCGTTCGGCGAGTACGTGCCGCTGCGCGGGTTCCTCGAGGCGCTCGGCGCGCCGGTCGATCAGGTGGCGACGAACGCCATCGCCGGCACCGGTCCTGCGTACATCGAGCTGCCGACAGGCGAGCGGCTGGCGACGGTGATCTCGTGGGAGGTGTTCTTCGGTGGTCGCGCTCGCGACGGCGTGAAGCACGGCGGCCAGGTGCTCATCAACCCGACGAACGGGGCGAGCTACACCGGCACGATCGTGCAGACGCAACAGGTCGCGTCGAGTCGACTGCGCGCCGTCGAGACCGGCCGCTGGCTGGTGCAAGCGGCGCCGACGGGCTTCAGCGAGTTCGTGACCCCCGACGGCGAGGTCCTCGACCGCACGTCGGTCAGCGAGCGCGCCGTCATCCGCCACGTCGTCCCGCTGCGCACCGGCCGCACCTGGTACGTCTCGCTCGGGGACGGTCCGTGGATCGTCCTCGTCGCCCTGACCCTGGCCGCGGCCATCGTCCTCACCGGCCTCGACCGCCGGCACCATCGTTTCGGTCCGGATCCTGGTCGCACGGGCGACCGCGATCCGGACCAAAACGCTCCGGGGGCCGTCGTCACCGGTCGATGACGAGGGTCACCGGGCCGTCGTTGGTGAGCGTGACCTGCATCTCGGTGCGGAAGCGGCCGGTGGCGACGGTGGCGCCGAGCCGGCGCAGCTCGGCGACGACGGCGTCGACGAGCGGCTCGGCCACCTCCGGCCGCGCCGCCGCGACGTAGCTCGGCCGACGGCCGCCTGACGTGTCGCCGTACAACGTGAACTGGCTGACGACGAGCAGCTCGGCGCCGGCGTCGGCGGCCGAACGGTTCATCACCCCGGCGTCGTCGTCGAACACCCGCAGGTTCCAGAGCTTGTCGGCCACCTTGACGGCCACCGACTCGTCGTCGGTGTGGGTCACGCCGAGCAGGACGCACAGGCCGGCGCCGATGCGTCCGACCTCGTCGCCGTCGACGGTGACGAACGCCGACGACACCCGCTGCACCACGGCTCGCACCCCCGCATGCTCGCACGATGACGATCAGCTGGACCCCGCCGGCGGGATGACGGTCGCGTGCCAGGAGGGGGGCGCCTACCGGCTGGTAACCGCCCGGCGGTAGCGTGGCCCGTCATGCCAACGCCGGCCCCGCGACCGGATGCGCCGTTGCGCATCGCCTACCTGACGTATCGGGGCAAGCCCCACGTCGGGGGCCAGGGCGTGTACACCCGGCACCTCACCAAGGCCCTCGTCGACCTCGGGCATCACGTCGAGGTCCTGAGCGGTCAGCCGTATCCCGAGGTGGACGCCGCGGGTGCCGATGACGAAGCTGCCGAGCCTCGACGTCTTCAACGATCACTACCCCGGGCGGTTCCCCGCCTACTGGGAGATCAAGACCCGCGAGGACATCCTGGAGCTGGCCCAGTTCTCGACCGGGACGTTCCCCGAACCGCTGGCGTTCAGCTTCCGCGCCCTGCGCGAGCTGCGGCCACGCGTCGGCGAGTTCGACCTCGTGCACGACAACCAGTGCCTGGGCTACGGGATCCTCAAGCTCGAGCGGCTGATCCCGACGATCGTCACGCTGCACCACCCGATCACCAAGGACCGCCAGCTCGAGATGGACCACGCCCCGAACCGCCGCAAGCGGATCTCGGTGGGGCGCTGGTACTCGTTCGTGAAGATGCAGGGCCGGGTCGCGTCCCGACTGCCGCGCATCGTCGTGGTCAGCGAGAACTCGATCCGTGACATCCACACCGACATGGGCGTGAGCTACGACCGGATGCGGCTGGTGCCCGTCGGCGTCGACCCCGAGCTGTTCCGCCCGCGTCCCGAGGTGACGCGGATCCCCGGCCGGCTGATCACGACGGCCTCCGCGGACGTCGCCCTGAAGGGCCTCGCGTACCTCCTGGAGGCGATGGCCAAGCTGCGCACCGAGCGCGACGTGACGCTGACGATCATCGGCAAGCCGAAGGACGGCAAGAGCATGGACCTGCTGCGGTCGCTCGGCCTGCTCCCCCACGTCACGTTCGTGTCGGGCGTGACCGACGAGCGCATCGTCGAGCTCTACGCCGAGGCCGAGCTCGCGGTCGTGCCCAGCCTGTACGAGGGGTTCAGCCTCCCCGCGATCGAGGCGATGGTCACGGGCACCGCCCTCGTCGCCACCGACGGCGGGGCCCTGCCCGAGGTCACCGGCCGCGACGGCGACACCGTGCTGGCGTGCCAGGCGGGCGACGCCGACGCGCTGGCGACGACCATCGCCCGTGGGCTCGACGACGCCGACCTGCGCGCTCGCGTCGGGGCCGCCGGCCGCCAGCGGGTGCTGGAGCGCTGGACGTGGCGGCGCTGCGCCGCGCAGACGGTCGAGCAGTACCGCGAGGTGCTGACGCTGCCGGCCAACGTCGAGAAGTCGCGGCGCAACGGTCGAGGCATCGGTTCGTGACGTGCTGACCGTCCGTTCGGAGCGCCTCGCCGCGCTCGGCGTCGGGCCCGGCGCGCGCGTCCTCGATGCCGGCACCGGCTTCGGTCGCCACGCGTTCGAGCTGGCGCGCCACGGCGCCCGCGTCGTCGCCCTCGACTACGCCCGCGACGAGGTCGTCGCCACCCGGGACACGTTCGCGGCGATGGTCGAAGCGGGCGAGATCCCGGCCGACCGCTACGCCGGCGTGCTGCGCGGCGACGCCACCAGCCTGCCCTTCGCAGAGGGCGCGTTCGACGCCGTCGTCACCTCGGAGGTGCTCGAGCACATCCCCGACGACGTCGGCGCACTCGCCGAGCTCGTCCGCGTGCTGCGACCGGGCGGCGTGTTCGCCGCCACCGTGCCATCGTGGCTACCGGAGAAGGTCAACTGGATGCTGTCCGACGACTACCACGCACCGGCTGCGGTCGGTGGGCACGTGCGGATCTACTCGGCGACCGAGCTCAAGGCCAAGCTGCGCGCCGCCGGGCTGCGCCTGGCCGGCAGCCACCACGCCCACGCCTTGCACTCGCCGTACTGGTGGCTGAAGTGCGCGGTCGGCGTGAGCAACGACGACCACCCGCTCGTGCGGCGCTATCGCCACTTCCTCGAGTGGGACATCATCGAGCAGCCCCGGTCGACGCGGATCATCGATCGCGCCCTGTCGCCCGTGCTCGGCAAGAGCCTCGTGCTCTACGCCGTCAAGCAGCCCGTGGCGGACTCCGTCGAGCAGCCCCGGGCGACGATGTCGGCGAGCGCGGCATGACCACCTTGCCGGACCTGCCGGGCGTGCTCAGCGCCGAGGAGGTCGCCGTGTCGGCCGACCACCTCGCCTCGCTGCAGGTCCCGAGCGGGATGATCCCGTGGTACCAGGGCGGCCATTGCGACCCGTGGAACCACGTCGAGTCGGCGATGGCCCTCGACGTCGCCGGGCTCCACGCCGAGGCCGAAGATGCCTACGAGTGGCTGGCCGACGTGCAACGACCCGACGGCGCGTGGCACAACTACTACTGGCCCGACGGCAGCGTCGAGGAGACCAAGCTCGACTCGAACGTGTGCGCCTACATCGCCACCGGCGTGTTCCACCACTATCGCTGCACGTGGGACCGCGCCTTCCTCGACCACCTGTGGCCCAGCGTCGAACGGGCGATGGAGTTCGTCCTGTCCCTGCGCCGCGCCGACGGACTGGCGCTGTGGGCGATCGAGGCCGATGGCTCGCGACCCTGGGACTACGCCCTGCTGACCGGGACGTCGAGCATCATGCACGCCCTGCGCTGCGCGGCGGCCGTGGCCGACATCGTCGCCGAGCCGCGCCCGGAGTGGGCTGCCGCGGCAGACGTCATGGCGGCCGCCGTGGTCGAGCGCTCCGACGCCTTCGAGCCGAAGGACCGCTGGGCGATGGACTGGTACTACCCGGTGCTGACCGGTGCCCTCACCGGGGAGGCGGCCAAGCGGCGCCTCGCCGAGAGCTGGGACACCTTCGCCATGGAGGGCAAGGGCATCCGCTGCGTCACCGACGAGCCGTGGGTGACGGCATCGGAGACGGCCGAGTGCGCGCTCGCCTTCGCCGCCATCGGCGACCGCAACACGGCGAGCGACCTGCTGACGTGGACGCGTGCGCACCGTCGTGAGGACGGCGCCTACTGGACCGGGTTGGTCTACGACCGGCGCAAGGCCCCGGCGCGGTTCCCGTTCGAGGAGCACACGTCGTACACCGCGGCGGCCGTGGTCCTGGCCGCCGACGCGATCGCGGGGGCATCGCCGGCGGCGGCGCTGTTCATCCCGCACCCGACGGACGACGACGACTGACCGAGGAGGGCGCGATGGGCGAGGGCGGCGACGAGCGGGTCGACGTGCTGGTGATCGGAGCTGGCATCTCCGGCATCGACGCCGCCTACCACCTGCAGACGTACTGCCCGCGGCTCACCTACGCGATCCTCGAGGGCCGCGAGCGGCTCGGCGGCACGTGGGACCTGTTCCGCTACCCCGGCGTGCGCTCCGACAGCGACATGCACACGCTCGGCTTCGGCTTCAAGCCGTGGAAGGCCGACAAGGCGATCGCCGACGGCCCGTCGATCCTCGCCTACCTCCAGGAGACGGTGGACGAGCACGCCATCGGCTCGCACATCCGGTACCGCCACGTCGCCCGCCGGGCGTCGTGGTCGAGCGCTGATTCCGAGTGGACGGTCGAGGTCGACCACGACGGCGCCGCTCGCACGTTCCGCTGCCGGTTCCTGTTCGTGTGCGCCGGCTACTACAGCTACCGCGGCGGGTACGCCGCCGAGATCCCCGGCATCGAGCGCTTCGCGGGCCGCGTCGTCCACCCGCAGGCGTGGCCCGAGGATCTCGGCCTCACCGGGCAGCGCGTCGTCGTCATCGGGTCCGGCGCCACCGCCGTCACGCTCGTGCCGGCCATCGCGGCGGACGCCGCCCACGTCACGATGCTGCAGCGCTCGCCGACGTACGTCGTGTCGCGGCCGGAGCGCGACGTGATCGCCAACGGGCTCCGGCGCGTCCTGCCCGCGCGGATGGCCTACGCCATCACGCGGCGCAAGAACATCGCCCTGCAGCAGCTCATCTACCGGCGCTCACGGGTCGCTCCGGAGAAGATGAAGGCCCAGCTGATCAAGCTGGTCGGCAAGGAGCTCGGCCCGCACTACGACGTCGCGACGCACTTCACCCCGACGTACGGGCCGTGGGACCAGCGCCTGTGCCTCGTCCCCGACGGTGATCTGTTCGCCGCCATCCGCGACGGCTCGGCGTCCGTCGTGACCGACCGCATCCGCACCGTCACCGAGCGCGGCATCGAGCTGGAATCAGGCACCACCCTCGAGGCGGACATCATCGTCACGGCGACCGGCCTGCAGATGGTCACGCTCGGCGAGATGGACATCACCGTCGACGGCGCGCCGGTCGACTTCGCCGAGCGCTTCATGTACAAGGGCCTGGCCTACTCGGACGTGCCGAACCTGGCGTCGTCGTTCGGCTACATCAACGCGTCGTGGACGCTGCGCGCCGACCTCACGTGCCGCTTCGTCACCCGGATCCTCAACCACATGGACGAGACGGCCACCACGCAGTGCACGCCGCGGTTGCGACCGGCCGACCACGGGATGGCGCGACGCCCGTTCGTCGAGATGTTCTCGTCGGGCTACGTGCAACGGGTGGTCGACCTGCTCCCGAAGCAGGGAGATCGAGATCCGTGGCGCCAGCCGCAGCGCTACGACGACGATCGGGCCCTGCTGCTCGACGCCCCCATCGAAGACGGCGTGCTCCAGTTCACCCGGGCGAGGATGCGGCCGGATTCGCCAACTGTTCGCGGTGCGCGGCCACCTGGTGGCCGCCACCGCGGAAAGTTGACAGATCCGGCCACCCAGCGAGTCGCCTGAGGGTCAGCGGGCGAGGTCGGCGAGGACGGCGTCGTCGGCGCTGAAGTCGAACTCGTAGCGCTCCCGACCACCGTCCGCGAACCACTGGTACGAGTCCCGGTAGCCGTCCTCGACGCCGTACCGCGGCGTCCAGTCGAGGTCGGCGAGGGCCTTGTCGATCGAGAAGAACATCCCGCCCACGAGCCCCTCGCCCCAGTGCACGAGCGGCGTCCGCTGGGCGCGGGCGATGTCGACCGGCACCTTGACGATGTCCGGGCGCACGCCGACGGCGCGCGCCATCATCTCGACGGCGCCGATGATGCTGGTGACCTCACGGCCGGCGACGTTGTAGATCTCTCCGGCGGCCCGGTCGTTGCCGGCGATCGAGGCCATCAGCGACGCCACGTCGGCGACGTGGATCAGGTGGATCGACGAGAACCCCTCGCCCGGGATCAGGATCGGCCGACCGGCCTCGAGACGGGCGAAGAAGATCGGATCGCGCGACGCCAGCGGGCTCATCGGTCCGAGCGTGTGGGCGACGCGCAGGATCGTCGCCGGCAGCCCGCGGTCGGCGTGCTGGCCGAGGAGGTACTGCTCGCAGCGCACCTTGCCGACGCCGTAGGACTTGCGCGGGTCGGGGTCGTCGGCGCCGTGGGTCCGGAACGACTCGAGCATCGGCTGCACGAAGCTGCGCCGGTACACCGCCGACGTGCTCGTGAACACGAAGTGCTGCACGCGCTGCGACGAACAGGTCGACCATCGGTTGGAGGTCGGCGACGTCGTAGGCGGTGTTGTCGTAGACGATGTCGAACTCGTCGCGCAGCGGCGCCAGGGCCTCGACCAGGGCGCCGGGGACGCGGCGGTCGCAGTGGATGCGGCGCACCTCCGGCGGGATGTCGGCCTCGTGGCTGTTGACGACCGTGACGTCGTGGCCGCGGGCGACCAGCTCGCGCAGGAGGTTGAGACCGATGTAGCGGTTGCCGCCGGTGACGAGGGCCCTCATGCCCGCAGTCTGACCGCCCGATGCCGCGACGACTCAGTCGACCCGCGTCAGCACCCGCAACGAGCCGGCCGCCGACGCCAACCGGAAGCGTCCGCTCTCGAGCGCCGGCACGAAGATCTCGTCGTAGGGCGGGCGGCCACCGTCGGCGGGGTCCGGGAAGACGTCGTGGATGGCGAGCGTCCCGCCGACGGCGACGTGCGGCGCCCAGCCCGCGTAGTCGGCGCGCGCCGGCTCGACACCGTGGCCACCGTCGATGAACACCAGCGCCGCCGGCGTCGACCAGTACCGGGCGACCTTCGGCGACAGACCGACGACCGCGACGACGACGTCCTCCATCCCGGCGTCGTGGATCGTCGCCCGGAACGTCGGCAGCGTGTCCATCTTGCCGATCCGCGGCGTCGACGACCGTCGGGTCGTGCCACTCCCAGCCGGCCTGGTTCTCCTCCGACCCGCGGTGGTGGTCGACGGCGAACACCACCGTGCCGGCGGCCCGTGCCGCGGCACCCAGCCACACCGTCGAGCGCCCGCAGTACGAGCCGACCTCGACGAACGGCGCGCCGGGCACCGCCGCCGCTGCGGCGAGCGCGGCGGCATGGAGGGCGTCGCCCTCGTCGGGTGGCATGAACCCCTTGGCCACCAGCGCCTGCGCCCGCCAGTCCTCGCTCACGTGGCGCAGCGTACGGACGCCGATGACCGTCCGTCATCTGGGCGCGAAACCGTCGCAGTTCTGCGACGGTTTCGCGCCCAGAACCGCCGTTGCGACGAATCGCGCCCAGATGTTCGACGGCGCGACACCTGAGGGGGAAGCCGGCGGTCGGGAGCGTCGGGCCAGAATGACGCCGTGCAAGCCGCCCTCGACGATCTCGTCACCCTCCTCGCGCTCGAGCCGATCGAGGTCAACATCTTCCGCGGCCGCTCGCCGGACGAGAACCGCCAGCGCGTCTTCGGCGGCCAGGTCGCCGGCCAGGCGCTCGTCGCCGCCGCCCGCACCGTCGACGACGCGGCCCGCCTCGTGCACTCGCTGCACGCCTACTTCCTGCGCCCGGGCGACCCGACGGTGCCGATCCTGTACGAGGTCGACCGCCTGCGCGACGGCCGCAGCTTCTCGACGCGGCGGGTCGTCGCGATCCAGCACGGGCGGGCGATCTTCAACCTCCAGGCGAGCTTCCACGCCCCCGAGCCGGGCCCCGACCACCAGATGACGATGCCGCTCGGGCTCCCCGACCCCGAGTCGCTGCCCGATTGGCACACCACGATGGCGCCCTACAAGGACCAGATGGGCGAGTGGTACGACCGCCCGCGCCCGATCGACGTGCGCTACGTCGACGGCGACCCGTTCAGCCGCAAGGGCGTGCCGACCGACGGTCAGCGGGTCTGGCTGCGCGCCGACGGCCACCTGCCCGACGACCCGGTCGTGCACGCCTGCATCGTGACCTATGCCAGCGACATGTCGCTGCTCGACACCACCGTCCTGCCCTTCGGCCTTGCTTGGGACAGCCCCGGCATGCAGATGGCGAGCCTCGACCACGCGATGTGGTTCCACCGCCCGTTCCGCGCCGACGAGTGGCTGCTGTACGACCAGCACGCCCTGTCGACGGGATCGGCTCGCGGCCTGGCCGGCGGGGCGATCTTCTCGACCGACGGACGCCTCGTCGTGAGCGTGGTCCAAGAGGGCCTGGCGAGAGTGGGCCGGTGAGGGCGCGCCGCAGGGTCGTCCTCGCCGTCGCATTCCTCGTCGTGGCGGCAGCGGCGTGCGCTGACGACGACGACACCGCCCCGACCACCGTGGCGACGGCCGCCGCCGCCACGACGACGACCGACGCGGCGACGACGAGCGCGGGCTCAGCCGGTTCGACGACCAGCTCGCCGACCGCCGCCACGACGTCAACCACCGCTCCCGGCACGACCACCGTGCCGGCGTCGACGGGCGACGCCCCCGCCGCCTCGTTCACCGAGATCGGCACGTTCGACAGCCCCGTCGACATGGTGTGGCGCGCCGGCGACGACGCGCCGTTCGTCGTCGCCAAGACCGGCACGATCGTTCGCGTCGGCGACGATGGGCCGACGACCGTGCTCGACGTGTCGAGCCAGGTGTCCGGCGGCAGCGAGCAGGGCCTGCTCGGCCTGGCGTTCGACGCCACCGGTGGCCTCGCGTACATCAACTACACCGACGGCGACGGCAACACGATCGTCGAGGAGCACGCCGTCGACGCGGCCGGCACCTTCGCCACGGAGGCCCGACGGTTGTTGGAGGTCGACCAGCCGTACGCCAACCACAACGGCGGCGACGTCGTCTTCGGGCCCGATGGCCTGCTGTACATCGGGATGGGCGACGGCGGCGCCGGCGGCGATCCGGAGCGGCGGGCCACGAACCCCGGCGATCTGCTCGGCAAGCTCCTGCGCATCGATCCCCGGCCCAACGGCAACGAGCCCTACACGATCCCACCGGACAACCCGTTCGTCGGGGTCGCCGGCACCCGTCCCGAGATCTGGTCGACCGGGCTCCGGAACCCGTGGCGGTTCTCGTTCGACCGGGACACGGGCGACCTGTGGATCGCCGACGTCGGCCAGAACGAGATCGAGGAGGTCGATGTCGCGCCGGCCACCGATGGTCGCGACGCCGGCAAGGGCCTGTTCTTCGGGTGGAGCGCGTTCGAGGGTGAAGAGCGCTACAACGACGACGTCTCCCCGGACGGGGCCACCGCGCCGTTCTCGACGTACCACCACGGCCCGGGCTGCTCGGTCAGCGGCGGCGTCCGAGCCCGCGGGACCCAGGTGCCCGAACTGGGAGGGTGGTACATCTACGGCGACTACTGCGCCGGCGAGGTGTGGGCGCTCGAGGTGCTGGGCGAGGGGACGACGATGACGGCCGGTCGCCAGGTGACGCTCGGCGAGCTGCCGCAGCTCACCGCGGTCGTCGACGGGCCCGACGGCGCGGTGTACGTGCTGTCGCAGCAGGGCTCGATCGTTCGCCTCGACCCGGCCTGAGGATCCCGCGAACTGTTCGCGGTAGCGGCCATTGGATGGCCGCCACCGTGAACAGTTGGCGGATCCGGCCACTCAGCCCCGAGCGGCCTCGACGAGCAACAGGGCGGCGAAGACGAAGAACGAGACGGCGGCCCCGATGCGGATCGCCTTCTCCGGCAGTCGGGACCCGAGGAGCCGGCCGATGAGGATGGCCAGAGCGTCGGCGGCGACCATCCCGAGCGTCGATCCGAGCCACGTGCCGAACAGGCCCTCGCGCGTCGCCAGCGTGATCGTGGCCAGCATCGTCTTGTCGCCGAGCTCGGCGAGGAAGAACACGAACCCGACGGTCAGCACCACGTTGCGCGCCGGCATGGCCGCCCGGCGCTCGTCCTCGTCGGTGAGGCGATCGCCGCGCAGCGTCCACAACCCGAAGGCGATGAACGCCAGCCCGGCGACGAGCGTGATGGCCGCGCGTCGGCAGCGTCGCGCCGAGCAGTCCGCCGACGAGGACCGACACCAGGTGGACCAGGGCGGTCGCGATCGTGATCCCGATCAGCACCGGGACGGCGCGGAAGCGCGTCGCGAACGTCAACGCCATCAGTTGGCTCTTGTCGCCGAGCTCGGCGACGAAGATCACGCCGAAGCTCACCAGCGTCGCTGTCAGCACCCTCAACTCCTCGGTCTGGCACCGGGAGGAGGGACCGCACGGCCTTCGACCCGGTGCGGTTGACGCACCACGTCGAAGGTCTCGCCCGCCCGGCGAACGCCGAGCCTGGCCGACCGGGCTTCATCAGCCAGCGTGTCGATCGACCAACGGGAGGGCTACTCCCCTTCGCCGGCGAGGCTACAGGTTGCCGGCGTCGATGCGCTCGAGGGTCTTGAGCAACGACCGCATCTGCTTCTCGTCGAGTGCTTGGCCCACCGGCGACGACGCCGCCGTGCGGGCCTCGATGCGGGCTGCCGCCGCCCGGCCCTTCGCCGTCAACTGAGGCCGCCGCAGCCGGTGGTCCTCGGGGTCGGCCTTGCGTTCGACCAGCTTGCGGCGAACGAGCTCACTCGTGGCCACCGAGATCTGAGCCGGACCGACGCCGAGGGCGTGGCCTAGTTGCCGTTGCGACTCGGCGTCTCCGATGTTGCGCAGGATGCGCGGCGAGCAGCGGGGTGAGGCCCTCTGGCTCGGCCGCCGCAGCCATGTCGCGGTCCAGCGCCCGCCCCAGGCGGAAGAGGGCATCACCGATCGCTTCGGACAGTTCAGGCGGGCCCATGTTCCCGCTCCTCTCGGTCATCGCGCCCATCGTGGCCGCGTCCGATGCTTCCCAACAAAGATTCTTCGTCCTTCGTCGTCCCAGTATCAACCGATTCGTGAGAACTCAATCGTTCTCGCAACGGCATCGACGGCGACCAGCTTCACTCGAACGGGGTCGCCGGGCTCCACTCGGTTGGCACTCACCCGCGCCATCACCGCCGGCTCGACCACTTGGACGACGACGCCACGCTGGTCCTCGTCCACGACGACGGCATCGAAGACGTCGCCGACGCGTCCGGACAGCAGCACTGCCTCGGCCATGTCGATGACGGCCCGGTCGACGCTGTTGGCCCGCTGCTCGCCCTTGGCCATCGCTGCCGGCAGGTCGACGAAGGCGGCGGCGATCTCGTCGGGCACCGCGCGACCATTGGCGATCGCAAGCATCGCCTCGATCACGTAGCGATCGGCGAGGCGACGCAACGGCGCGGTGGCGTGGGCGTAGGTGGCCGCCATCGCGGCGTGCCACGGCGTCTCGCCGGGCCGGTACGGCTCGTACGACGCCCCGCCCCCGGCGCGACGGACGGCGATCAGGAACGCGGCCGCTCGCGGCTCGTCGGTCGGCAGCGAGCGTTGGAAGTCGGCGAGCGACTGCTCCGCCGGCCACGACAGCCCGAACGCCCGCGCCGTCTGGCGCAGCCGACGCACGGCGCCCTCGGTCGGCGCGGCCATCACGCGGAAGAGCCCGGTGTGGGCGGCGAGGAGCGCGTCGGCGACGGCCATGTTGGTGGCCAACGACAGGCCGGCGTTGACGTCCTCGCTGGGCAGGCGGGGGTCGAAGCGCAACTCCCACTGCCCGTCGACGTCGACCAGCTCCTGCTCGGGGAACTCCACACGGGGCGCGCCGCGTGCGTCCTCGGCGGCGTCGATGCGCCGGGCCAGCTCGTGGAGCTCGGCGGGGAGCTCGACCCAGCTGGACCGTCTCGTAGGCCAGCTTGGCCCGGCTGCGCACCAGCGCCCGTTCGACGCCGTCGAGGCGCGCCGCCCCCGACTCGTCGACGCGCACCGTGAACACGACGGCCGGGCGCGGACCGTCGGGCAGCAGGCTCGCCGCACCCTCCGAGAGCGTCGCCGGGTAGAGGCGCGCCCGCTCGTCGGGCATGTAGACCGTGACGCCCCTCGTCCACGCCTCCTGGTCGAGGGCGTCGCCGTGGTCGACGAAGAAGCCGACGTCCGCGATCGCGTAGTGCAGCACGATGTCGGCGCCGGCTCGTTCCAGCGCGAACGCCTGGTCGAGGTCGGTCGAGCCGGCCGGGTCGAGCGTCACGAACGGCCGGTCGGTGCGATCGACGTGCGCCGGTCCGGGGCGGCGAGCAGACGCCAAGACCGCAGCCAGGGCGGCCTCGGGTGGGAACCCCGACGGGACGTGGAACTGCTCGCGGATCCGCTGCAGCCCGGCGTCGAGGGCCCGATCGCCTCGCTGGCCCGTTCGCACGGCCGCTACCGGCGGGCGCCCATGAACATGCCCTTGAGCGCCTCGTAGTGCTCGATCACGTGCCCGGCGCCGAGCACGACCGCCTCCAACGGGACGTTCGAGAGCTTCACCGGCACCTTGGTCTCGCGCTCGATGCGCGACGCGAGCCCGCGCAGCAACCCGCCGCCGCCGACGAGGTACATGCCGCGGACGAGGAAGTCCTGCGACAGCTCGGGCGGCGCCTTGGCGAGGCAGCGGATGACCGACGAGATGATCGACGAGATGACGTCCTCGGTGGCGAAGCGGATCTCTTCCGGCGTCAGCAACACCGTCTTCGGCAACCCCGTCATCAGGTCCCGACCGCGGACCTCGGCCTGGTTCTCGTCCTCGGTGGGATCGGCCGATCCGATGGCGACCTTGATCTCCTCGGCGGTCCGCTCGCCGATGGCGATGCCGTGCTCGCGGCGGACGTAGTTCTGGATGGAGGCGTCGATGTCGAACGACCCGACGCGGACCGCTTCGAGGGCGACGATGCCACCGAGGCTGATGACCGCCGTCTCGCTCGTGCCGCCGCCGATGTCGATGACCATGTTGCCGACCGGCTCGTCGATCGGCAGATCGGCGCCGATCGCCGCCGCCATCGGCTGCTCGATCAGGTTGGCGTCGGCCGCCCCGGCGCGCCGGGCGGCGTCGGTGACAGCCCGCCGCTCGACCTCGGTGATGGCCGACGGCACGCAGATCACGACCTTCGGCCGCGTGAAGCGGCTGACGCCGACCCGTTGCAAGCAGCAACCGGATCATCCGCTCGGTGATCTCGAAGTCGGTGATCGCCCCGCCGCGGAGCGGACGGACGGCGACGATGTAGCCCGGCGTGCGCCCGATCATCTGCCACGCCTCGCGCCCCGTGGCGAGCACCTCGCCGGTCTGGCGGTTGAGGGCGATGACCGACGGCTCGTTGAGCACGATGCCGCGACCCTTCATGTAGACGAGCGTGTTGGCCGTCCCGAGGTCGATGGCAAGGTCACGAGCCACGGTGACCTCCACGCGGCCACGGGTCATCGACCCCGTGACCTCGGTCAGTGCGGTCACGAGCCACGAGGCCACCAGGTCACGCGCGACGCTCCCCGCGCTCGTCGTCGTCGTCCTCGAGCGCTTGGACACGGTCGACGACGGGACGGCGGGCCTCCGGCGAGAGGGCGTCGATCTGGCGCCGGAACGTGGCCACCCCGTCGCCGGCCGGCGCCGACGGACGACGACGACGATCACGGCGATCACGATGAGCGCGGCAACGACGGCGATGATGACGACGACGGTCACACCACGGTCCTGGCTTCGGCGATCGGTGTGGCCCCGGTGCCCCACGCACTGCCGTCGCGCCAGGTCTCGTGCTTCCAGATCGGGACCGTCGCCTTCAACGCGTCGATCGCGTAGCGCCCGGCCTCGAACGATTCGGCGCGGTGCGGGGTGGAGACCACCACGAGCACCGACGATTCACCGACCTCGAGGCGGCCGGTCCGATGGAGGATGGCGATGCGCCCGATCGTCGGCCAGCGGGTGCGGGCCTCGGTCGCGATCGTCTGGAGACGGGGGACGACGGCTTCGTCGTAGGCCTCGTAGGTCAGGTGCTCGACGCCCTCGCGACCATCGGCGTGGTCGCGTACGGTGCCGCTGAACAGGACGACGGCGCCGCAGCCGGGGCGAACGGCCCAGGCGTACGTCTCGGCGACCGGCAGCTCGTCGGCTGTCAGCGCCAGCCAGTCGTCACTGGTCTCGGGCGGGAGCACGGGCGCATCGTAGCTCCGGGCACCCCGACGGCCATCCGCCGCCGCGACCCGTCCGCGGGTCCGCGACGTCCGGCCGACCCGGCCCCGTCACTACGCTGCGCCCCCGTGGATCGCGCCCCGCTCCCGCCCCACGAGCGTCCGTGGCGCCATCCATCGGAGCTCGGACCGCCGACCCCTGAGCCGACCTCGACCAGCGGCCGGGTCATCATCGCCACCGCGGCGACGCTGAGCCTGCTGCTGATCGGGCTGCTGGTGATCTCGATGACGCCTGGACAAGGGCCGTGCGCCGCAGGCCGTGGCGTCGACCACCGGGCGGGCCTCGATCGCCGCGCCTCGAGCAGACGCCGGAACTGCCGCTGGTGACGCCCGATCGGCGACGAGGGCTGGGCGATCGCGACCACCGGCGCCGTCAAGGCCCGCTCCGGCGTGATGTCGGCTCGCCTGCCCAGCGGCGACGTCGTCGACGTCGAGATCGTCGACGTGACGAGGAGGCCGGCCTGACGCTGGTCTCGCTGCCGATCCCAGACGAGCGGCTACCGGTTGGCGACGTCGACGCCGGCTCCCGACGACAAGGTCGACCGTCCACGGCGCCAAGCGGACCCAGGTCGTCGGGATGGTCACGCTGTCGACGATCGTGGTCGAGGAGGGGGCCGCGGTCGTCGACGACGACGGCGACCTCGTCGGGCTCTGCACGACCGATGCCGACGGCGTGCAGGTGCTCACGGTCTCGACGATGCCCGGCACCCGCCGTCGACGACCACGACGACGACGGCCCCGCGTCAGACGACGACGGTGCCGGCGACGACCACGGCACCGACGACGGGGCCGGCCACCAGTCCACCGACCAGCGCGACGCCCACGACGGTGCCGCCGACGCGCCCGCCGACGACACCCGCGCCGACGGTGACGACGGCGGTGCCGAGCTCGTCGGCGACGGTCACGACCGTCGGCGCCGACAGCCACACTCGGATCGAGCTGACGGCGGCGACGGTCGCCACGACCGCCGACCACGCCCATCGCCCCGAGCGTCAGCTCCTGGCGTCGCTTCGGCGTGATCATCGTCCACCAGCGGGCTTCGGTGCCCTCGACGTACGCCTGCTCGTTGGTCACCGTCGGGCGCCAGCCCTGGGCCTTGAGCCGGTCGTTGGCGACCAGCCACGGCTCGCGGGTGTAGCTGCGCAGGCCGGGCGGGATCGGCCCCCGCTGGAAGCGCCAGCGGACGGCGGCCACGATCGTGGCCAGCCGATCGGGGAGCCGGATGCGCGGCCGGCCGCCGCTCAGCGCCCGCACCCGCTCCCCCGCCACCCAACCGTCGGGCGCCACGTTGTACACGCCGTCGAGACGGCGGTCGACGGCCAGCACCACCGCCGACGCCAGGTCGTCGAGGTGGAGGAACTGCGCCGGCGGGTCGTCCTCGCCGATGCGCTGGCCGTACCCGGCGGCCAGCGCGGCGGCCAGCGAGGGAGTGCCGTCGGCGGCCATCGCCACGACCGGGCGCAGCACCGTGACCGTGCGGCCGGGGCGCGTGCGTCGCCAGCGATCGGCCATCGCCTCGACGGTGGCCAGCTGGCGGGCGTACACGAAGTCGACGTCGGGGCGCAGGATGGCGTCCTCGGTGAGCGGGATCGGGTTGTTGGCGTAGGCGCCGTACACCATCGCCGACGACACCAGCACGAGGTGGGTGGCCGCCCCGGCGATGGCGTCGTCGAGCATCGCCTGGGCGCCGTCGGTGACGTTCTCCCGTCGGCGCGCCCGACGGTCGTGGTCCTGCGAGCCGAGGTGGATGACGACGTCGGACGCGGTGGCCGAGCCGGCGACGACGCCGGGGTCCGACGCGAGCAGCCGCAGCACCCGCCGGGCCAGGCTGCCCTCGGCGCCCGTGATGTGCACCCGCTGCGGGACAGCGATCGATCGCGGCTGCGGTCATGCGTCGAACGTATCTCGCCGGTGCGAGGAAGGTCGCTGAGCACGTACCGCAGTGGGTCCGGGCCGCTCCGTGCATGAGGCGTCCTGTCCGCTCCTAGCATCACGTCATGGCCGACGATCCAACTCCGGAGCGGCCGGACGACTTCTTCTCGCAGCTGCCGATGTTCGGCGACCTGGCCAAGGCGCTGCAGGGCCAGGGCCCGTTGAACTGGGATGCCGCCCGCCAGTTCGCCCAGCTCGGGGCCACTGGTGGGACACCCGAGGCCAACGTCGACCCGGCCGTGCGGCTGGCCTATCGCCGAGCTCACGCGCATCGCCTGGTTCCACGTCGCCGACGTGATGGGCACCGGCGAGGAAGCGCCCGAACCGCAGGTCGTGACGCGCAGCCAGTGGGCGAGCGGGACGCTCGATGCCTACCGCCACCTGTTCACCGAGATGGCCACCGCCCTCGGCGCCGCCGGCGGCCGACGACGCCGACGCCGCCGGCGACCCGATGATGGCGATGATGGCCGGGCTCTCGAAGATGATGGCGCCGGCGATGCTCGGCATGGCCGTCGGGTCGATGGTCGGGCACCTCGCCACGCGGGCGTTCGGGACCCACGACCTGCCGATCCCACGCCAGCCCAACTCGGTGACGCTGCTGCCGTCGAACATCGACGCCTTCGCCACCGACTGGGAGATCCCGGGCGACGAGATGCGGCTGTGGGTGCTCGCCCACGAGCTGGCCGGCCACGCGCTGTTCGAGGTCGACCACGTCCGCGACGCCCTCACCGACCTCGTCCGCCAGCACGTCGGCGGCTTCCGGCCCGACCCCAACGCCGTCGCCGAGCGGCTCGGCTCGCTCGACGCCGAGGACGGCGATCCGATGGCCGCGCTGCAGCAGGCGCTCGGCGATCCGGAGGTGCTGCTCGGCGCGGTGACCTCGCCCGAGCAGCTGGCGTTGCAGCCCCGCCTCGACGCCCTGGTGTCGGTCGTCGTCGGCTACACCGACTGGGTCGTCGACGCCGTCGCCGTGCGAGTCGTCGGCGGCAACGCCCTGCGCATCGCCGAGGCCGTGCGCCGGCGGCGGGTCGAGACCACGAGCAGCGACTCGTTCGTCGAGCAGCTGCTCGGCATCCGCCTCGGCGACGCCCAGGTCGCCCGCGGCAAGGCGTTCGTGCAGGGCGTCGTCGACCGCGCCGGCGACGACGGCCTGCGCCCGCTGCTCGAGCGGCCCGACGCCCTCCCGACCCCGAACGAGGTCGACGCGCCCGGCCTGTGGCTGGCCCGCATCGAGCCCTGACGGTCACGGCGCGTTGCGGCGGCCCTCCGGTCGCGGTGGCGGCAGCGGCCGACCTTGCACGGGGCGACGCCGCCACGGGATCTGGGGGCGGGGCAGCCGGCGGCGCCGGAGCCTGAGGTTCGACGATCGGGTGCCGGCGACGTAGTTGAGCGGTCGCGGCGGCACAGACCAGCCCGACGATCAGGAAGCCGACCCAGCCCGGGATCTCGATGATCACGGGGATCAGCCCGGCCATCGCCCAGGCCAACTGGAAGCGGGTCTCGAACTTGGCGAACGCCCGACCCCGGTTGGCCTGCGGGGCGTCGCGCTGGACGATGCTCTCGAACGCCAGGCGCCCGACGGCGGCGCTGAAGTTGACGACCACGGCGAGCAGCACGCCGGCGGCCACACCGCTCATCACCGCGGCGACGATGCCCGCCACCGCCGACAGGCCGAGGGCACCGACGAGCATCAGCTCCTCGCGGACCCGGGCGCGGATGCGCGGCGACACGGCGTTGCCGACGATCGTGGCGACAGCCGAGAGCCCGACGGCGAGGCCGAACCAGGCCGTGCCGGCGGTCTGGCGTGCGCAGCCAGAACGCCAGCAGGAAGAACACGAAGCCGACGGCGGCCCGCAGGATCGTCATCGCGAAGGCCGCCAGCTGCAGCCCGACCGAGTGCAGCTGGACCTTCTCGGCCGGCTGCTCCGGGTTCGCGGCGACGACATCGGCGGGCAGCCGGGTGGCGCTGGCGAGGGCGTAGCGCGAACAGGGCGCCGGAGTAGATCAGCGTCCCCCATCCCCGCGCCGGTGTCAGCTGCAGCAGCGCCGCCGGGATGACGGCCACGAAGCCGGTGAGGCCGGAGATCACGCCGAGCTTGGAGTTGGCCTCGACCAGCTCGCTGTCGGAGCGCACCACCGACGGCACGAGCGCCTGCTTCGACACGATGTACGCCTTCTGCAGCACGAGGGCGATGAACACGAGCGGGAACAGGCGCAGCGAGTGCAGCGACGCGGCGATCGCCAGGGCCAGCACGACGCGGGTCCCGGCGATCAGCTGGATCACCGTGCGGCGACCGCCGGCCGCCCGGTCGATGGCCGGTCCGATGAGCGGGGCGACGAGCAGGAACGGGGCGAAGCTGATGACGAGGAACAGCAGCACCCGCCCCGCGCCGCGCTCGGGATCGATGCTCAGGAACAGCGAGTCGGCGAGGGCGACGAGCATCGCCGCGTCGCCGCCCATCATCGCCGCGTGCGTGATCGTCAGCCGCCGAAAGCGAGACATCTGCCCGGAGCGGCCAGGACCCACTGCGCCTGGTGCTCGGCGGCCGGGTTCCATCGGAGGCGAGCCTACGAGGCGGCACCAGGCCGATCCGGGTGCGCGAATCGAGCGATCGAGGTACGCGCTGAGCGCGTGGCGCAGTGGGTCCTGGCCGCTCTGGGCGTTACGTCACGCGCTCGAACTTGTAGCCCAGGCCCGCGGATGGTGACGATGCGGGTCGGGTTGGCCGGGTCGGGTTCGATCTTCGGACCGCAGGCGCTTGACGTGGACGTCGAGCGTCTTGGTGTCGCCGACGTAGTCGCTGCCCCAGACCCGGTCGATCAGCGTGTCGCGCGGCAGCACCCGGCCGGCGTTGGCGAGCAGCACGTGCAGCAGCTCGAACTCCTTGAGCGGGCAGCGCCAGCGGCTCGCCGCGCAGCACGACCGTGTGCTCCTCGGGGTCGAGCGAGACGTCGCCGACGCTGACCGCAGCGGGGCCGAGCTCGCCGGCTTCGTCACCGGGCGAGCGGCGCAGCACGGCGCGCATGCGGGCCACCAGCTCGCGCAGCCGGTACGGCTTGGTGACGTAGTCATCGGCGCCGACCTCGAGGCCGACGACGGTGTCGATCTCGGAGCCCTTGGCCGTGACCATGATGATCGGCACCTGGCTCTTCTTGCGCAGCTGCCGGCAGACGTCGATGCCCGACAGCCGGGGCAGCATGACGTCGAGCAGCACGAGGTCGGGGCGCACGATGTCGAAGCGCTCGAGCGCCTCGAAGCCGTCGGTGGCCACGGCGACGGTGAAGCCCTCGCGGCGCAGCCCGATCGACAGCGCCTCGACGAAGCTCGGCTCGTCCTCGACGACCAGGACGGTTGGGGGCTCATCGGACTCATTGGTTCACAGCCTCCTGAGGGGCGTCGGAAGCGATGGTGGCGAGGGGGATGCGCAGGACGAAGGTCGAGCCCTCGCCCTCCTGCGACGACACCAGCACCTCGCCGCGGTGGTTGGTGGCGACGTGGCGCACGATGGCCAGCCCGAGCCCGGTCCCGCCGGTGTCACGGCTGCGGCCCTTGTCGACGCGATAGAAGCGCTCGAAGATGCGGTCGTGGTCCTGGGCCGGGATCCCGATCCCGTGATCGGCCACCATCAGCTCGACCCACGAGCCTTGGACGCGCACCCGCAGCTGCACCGACGATCCGATCTCGCTGTACTTCACGGCGTTCTCGACCAGGTTGCCCAGCGCCGACACCAGCTGCCGGCGATCACCGAGCACGTGGACGCCCGCCGCCCGCTCGAGCACCTCGATCGTCGTCTGGCGGGCCTCGGCCAACGGCCGTGATCGCTCGACGGCACCCTCGACGACGTCGAACACGTCGACGACGTCGCGGACCGGCTCCTCACCGAGCTCGATCCGCGACAGCTCGAGGAGGTCGTCGATGGTGCGTGAGACGCGGTGGCTCTCGTCGATCATGCGGGCCGCGATGCGGTGGACCACGCCGAGGTCGTCCTCGTCGGCCATCGTCTCGGCAAGCAGCGCCAAGGCCCCGACCGGCGTCTTCAGCTCGTGGCTGATGTTGGCGACGAAGTCGGTGCGCACGGCGTCGACCCGCCGGCGCTCGCTGACGTCCTCGATGGTCGCGACCGCGCCCCCGCCCTCCAGCGGCGACGCCCGCACGACGACGGCGACACGGGGCGGGCCGTAGAGCTCGAGCGTCTGGCGCGACTCCTCCCCGTCACGCGCCGCCCGCAGCATGCGCTCCACGGCATCGTCGACGAGCACGCCCATGTGGGTGCCCTCGAGCGCCCTGGCGGCGTGGTTGCGGTAGTGGACGAGCCCGCTCGATCCGCTGACCACGACACCGAGCGAGAGCCGATCGACCACGTCGCTCCAGCGCGGCGCCGTCGGCGCCACCGGTGCCGTCACCGCCTGCGCCAGCTGGTGGCGCGCCCGACGCCGCACCACCGCGAGCGTCGCCGCCACCCCGGCCGCGCCACCGCCAATGGCGGCCACGACGACGGACGACGATCACGTGATGCCGCCGCCGACCTGCCGCCGAGCGCCCGTCCTCATGGTCAATCCAGGTCGCTCGCCGCAGCGCGCGTCGCGAAGCGAGCGGCGCCGTCGTGTTCCGGCATCCAGCCGGTCACGAGGTAGCGGACGCGCTCGCCGATGTTCACCGCATGGTCACCGATGCGCTCGTAGAAGCGGGCGACGACGGCCAGTTGGACGGCCACCTGCAGCTCGATGCCCTCACCGGAGTGGCTCTCGAAGATGGCGGCCACGAACTGGCGCTGCAGGTCGTCGAGGTAGCTGTCCATGTCCCACAGGGCGGCGGCCCGGTTGGCGTCGCTGGTGAGGTAGGACTCGGTGGCCTCGCGGAACAGCTTCTGCGCCTGGTCGCCCATCTTCTGGATGATCCCGCGCAGACGGGGATCGAGCTTGTGGCCGTAGATCCGGCGGGCCGCCTTGCAGATGTTCACCGCCAGGTCGGCCGAGCGCTCGACCTCGGCGATGATCCGCAGCGCGGCGACGACCTCGCGCAGGTCGGTGGCCACGGGCGACTGGAGGGCGAGCACGCGGTAGCAGCGCTCCTCCAGGCTGACGCACTTGGCGTCGACCTCGTCGTCGGCGAGGATCATGTACTCGGCCCCCTCGAGGTCCTGGCCGAGGAGGATCTCGGTGGCCCGCGGGATGTCCTCGGTGACCTGGGCGGACAGCTTGGCGATCTCGCCGCGGATGGAGTCGAGCTCGCTGTGGAAGCCGGGGCGCAGGTCGGCGCCCTGGGGCTCGACGACGTCGTTGTCGGAGGTGGCGCTCATCGTGCCGCTCCGATCACCCGAAGCGACCGGTGACGTAGTCGATGGTCGCTTGGCGCTTGGGGTTGGAGAAGATCGTCTCCGTGTCGTCCATCTCCACCAGCTTGCCTGGCTTGCCGGCGCCCTCGATGCTGAAGAACGCGGTGCGTTCCGAGACCCGGGCCGCCTGCTGCATGTTGTGGGTCACGATCACGATCGTGTAGTTCTCCCGGAGCTCCTTCATCAGCTCCTCGATGGCGAGCGTGGAGATCGGGTCGAGGGCCGAGCACGGCTCGTCCATCAGCAGCACCTCGGGCTCGACGGCGATCGCCCTGGCGATGCACAGCCGCTGCTGCTGCCCGCCCGAGAGCCCCGAGCCGGGCCGCGAGAGCCGATCCTTCACCTCCGTCCAGAGGTTGGACCCGCGCAGTGACTTCTCGACGAGGTCATCGGCGTCGGCCTTCTTCAGCCGCTTGCTGTTCAGCCGCTTGCCGGCCAGCACGTTGTCGTAGATCGACATCGTCGGGAACGGGTTGGGGCGCTGGAAGACCATCCCGACCTTGCGGCGTACGGCCACCGGATCGACCCTGCTCCCGTAGAGGTCCTCACCGTCGAGCAGCACCGTGCCTTCGGCGTAGGCGCCGGCGATCACCTCGTGCATGCGGTTCAGGGTGCGCAGCACCGTCGACTTGCCACAGCCCGACGGGCCGATGAGGGCGGTCACCGACTTGGGCTCGATGATCATGTTGACGTCTTCCACAGCAAGGAAGTCGCCGTAGTAGATGTGCAGGTGCTCGACGACGATGCGGTTGGCCACATCGATGTCGGCAGGCAACGGGACCGCCTCGAGGTTGGCGATCTCGGTGGCCGTGTCGTGGACTTCCTCGGTCATGTCCGCCCGTTCGTCAAGGGTCTTCAGCGTAGGGCGGGCGTGCCTGCCGAGGCCGCCGGACCCACCGTCGTTCGCGCTCATCGGAGTCCTTTCGGTCGGAGGAACCGGGCCAACACACGGGCCAGGGTGAAGAGCACCGCCACGATGATCATCAGCGTGAGCGCCGCCGCCCACGCCCGATCGAGGCCGTTCTGGGGCGGCACCCCCGGCTGGGCGTACTGGTAGTAGGCGTACACCGGCAGCGTCGCCATGCGCCCGGAGAACGGGTTGAGGTTGGTCTCGGCGGCGATGCCGGCCGTGACGAGCAGCGGCGCGGTCTCGCCGATCACGCGGGCGATGGCCAGCGTGATGCCGGTGAGGATGCCGGCGATCGCCGTTGGCAGGACGACCTTGACGATCGTCTTCCACTTCGGCACGCCGAGGGCGTAGGCCGCCTCGCGCAGCTCGTTCGGCACGAGCCGCAGCATCTCCTCTGACGCCCGGATCACGACCGGTGTCATCAACACGGTGAGAGCGACGGCGCCGGACAGGCCGGACCGAGCACCAGGGCCCTGCCACAGCACGAACAGGGCATAGGCGAACAGGCCGCACACGATCGACGGGATGCCGGTCATCACGTCCACCATGGCCGTGATCGACTTGGCCAGTCGACCTTGCCCGTACTCGACGAGGTAGATGGCGGTGAACAGCCCGAACGGCACCGAGAACAGCGTGGTGAGCCCGGTGATGATCAGCGTGCCGACGATGGCGTGCCAGGCGCCGCCGCCCTCGCTGACGACGCCGCGCATCGACGACGTGAAGAACGTGCTGTCCAAGCGGGCCCAGCCGCGTTGCACGACGGTCCACACGACCGAGATCAGCGGCAGCAGCACGACGCCGAAGGCGGACGTCACGAGGGCGGTGGCCAGGCGGTCGACGGCGTGGCGGCGACCCTCGACGATGCCGCGATGCGACGTACGTGCCGGCGCAGTAGAGGAAGACCGACACGACCGCCCAGCGGGCCCAGTTGACGGCGCCGGTCGGGATCCACGTCAGGGCGCCGACGACGATCGCCCCGGCGACCACGGCGAGGCGTTGGAAGCGCGTGAGCTGGCCGCTGGTCAGCGGTGACGGCGTCGGCGCAGCCGCGGGTGGGCGGGTGGCGGTGGCGGTCATCCGTCGGCTCCTGAGAAACCGGCCCGGGCGATGCGCCGGGCGAGCGCGTTGACGATGAACGTCAAGAGGAACAGCACGAGGCCAGTGGCGATCAGCCGGTTCACGTTGACACCGGCCGACTCGGGGAACTTGAGGGCGATGTTGGCGGCGATCGTGTTGGGGTTCTGGTTGCTGATGATGTTGAACGTGATGATGTTCGCCGGCGACAGGATGATGGCAACCGCCATGGTCTCGCCGAGGGCGCGGCCGAGGCCGAGCATGGCGCCGCTGATCACGCCGGAGCGCCCGTAGGGCAGGACCGACTGGCGGATCATCTCCCAGCGCGTCGCCCCGAGGGCCAGCGAGGCCTCCTCGTGGAGCCGCGGCGTCTGCAGGAACACCTCGCGCGAGATCGCCGTGATGATCGGCAGGATCATGACGGCCAGCACGAGGGCGACGGTCATCATCGTTCGACCGGACGTCGACGCCGGGCCCTTGAACAGCGGGATGAACCCGAGGTTGTCCTCCAGCCACGGGTACACGCTGCGGGCGAGCACGGGCGCGAAGACGCTCGAACCCCACAGGCCGTAGACGACGCTCGGCACCGCGGCGAGGAGGTCGATGAACCACCCGAGCGTGGTGGCGAGGCGGCGCGGCGCGTAGTGGCTCGTGAAGAGGGCGACGCCGACGGCCAGCGGGGTGGCGATCACGAGGGCGAGGAAGGCGGCCCAGATCGTGCCGAAGATGAGCGGGCCGACGTACTGCGGGAACGGCTTGTCGGTCTCGTTGGTGAACGTCGGGATCGCCTGGACGATCAGGAACGCGGCGACGGCCGCCAGGACGATCAGGATGAGGATCCCGGCACCCTTCGACACGCCGCCGAAGACCTTGTCCCCCAGCTTGCTGACCCCGGGCGCCGACTCCAGCGAGTTGGGCGGCTGCTGCGGGGCGTCCAACGTGGCCGTCACGAGTCACCTCCCGGGTGTCCTGCCGCCGGGACGGCGGGGCCCGGAGGCCCCGACCGTCCCGTGTGCAGGGGGGATCATGGACGGGGTGGTCACCCGGCCGAGATCTGCTCGACGGAGGTGGCCACCTGCTTCATCAGCTCGGCCGTCATCGGCGCCGAGCCCGCCGCCTTGGCCGCCGCTTCCTGGCCGGCCGAGGAACCGACGTAGCCCATGAACGCCTTGACGAGATCGGCCTTGGCCTGGTCGTCGTACTTCAGGCAGACGATGTGGTACGAGACCAGGGTGATCGGATACACGCCGGCCTCGGTCGTCGTGCGGTCGAGCTTGAACGACACGTCGTACTTGCTGCGGCCCGGCGTCTTCTCGGACACCTCGACGGCCTTGGCCGCCCCCTCTGGGCTGAGCTCGACGAACGCGCTGCCGACCTTGATCTGGGCGACGCCCAGCTCACCGACCTGCGACGCATCGGCGTAGCCGACCGAGCCTTCGCCGGCGCCGATGGCGGCGACCACGCCGCTCGTGCCCTGGGCGCCCTCGCCGCCGGCCCCGTCCGGCCACGCCTGCGCCGCTTCCTCCGTCCACACGTCGGGGGCCGTGGCGTGGAGGTAGTCGGTGAAGTTCTGGGTCGTGCCCGACTCGTCGGAGCGGTGGACCGGGTTGATCGCCGTGTCCGGCAGCTCCATCCCGCTGTTGTCAGCGGCGATCGCGGCGTCGTTCCACTTGGTGATCTTGCCGGCGAAGATCCCGGCCGCCGTCGCCGGCGTCAGCTTCAGGCCGTCGACGCCGGGCAGGTTGTAGGCGATGGCGATCGGCGAGATGTAGTGCGGCAGGTCGATCGCCCCGTCGGCGCCACAACGCTCCTTCGACTTCTCGAAGTCCTCGTCGTTGATCGCGCGCGTCGGAGCCGGCGAAGTCGGCGCCGCCGGACAGGAAGGCGGTGCGGCCACCGCCCGAGCCGACCGGGTCGTACTGGACCGTGGCATCGGGGTTGTCCTCTTGGAAGCCGACCGTCCACGCCTGCATGGCGGCGGCCTGCGACGTGGCGCCGGAGCCGACGAGCGTGCCGCTCACCGGCTTCATCGGCCCGGTGGTCACGTCGGAGCCGCCCTCGGTGGTCGTCGCCCCGCCCTTGGTCGTCTCGGTGCCGCCCTCGGTGGTCGTCGCGCCACCTGCGGTCGAGTCGCTGGCGGCAGCCGTCGTCGTGGCGGCGGCGGCGGTCGTGGTCTCGCTGGAGCTGTCGTCGTCGTCGCCACACGCGGCGAGGACGAGGGTGCCGACGACGGCGGCTGCGAGCGCTCGACGTCGGATGGAGGAGATGTTCACGCGGAGGACTCCGTTTCGTTGTGCCCGGGGAACACGCCGCGATGGCGTGGGAGCCATGTGCTCCAGCGCGGACAGTAGAAATCGAAGGTGACGGCGCGGCCCGGACACGGTGAACGGAGGGTGAACGCGCACCGTCTGCGAGGTGAAGAGGATGCCCCGTGCGACGGGCGTCACGGGGCGTGCTGGGCGGATGCGCGAACTTTCCGCGCTGGCGCCAACATGCGGGGCGCGTGCGCGGAAAGTTCGCGGTTTTGCCTACATCGGGTCGCGGGGGCCGTGGAGCCGTCGAGCGGCCGGGGCGACGCGGGGGTCAGCGGGTCGGCGGGCGGGCCTGGCGCTCCACGACCCAGCGGTAGAGCCGCTCCTGGGCGTGGGGCTCGAAGGCGTCGGGCGGGCCGCAGCGCAGCCACGTGTCGTCGGGCTGCAGCTCCCAGCCGCACGATGTCGTCGGCGAGCTGGAAGGCGAAGACCTGGTCGAGCCACTCCCGGTGCTTGGGGTGCTCGATCTGGCGCCAGCACCTCGACGCGCCGGTCGAGGTTGCGGGGCATCAGGTCGGCCGACCCGATGAGGTGGAGCGGCTGGTCGTCCACGTCGCCGTGGGCGAAGCGGTAGATCCGGCTGTGCTCGAGGTAGCGCCCGAGGATGCTGCGGACGCGGAGGTTCTCCGACAGGCCCGGGGACACCGGCGCGCAGGCACGAGAGGCCGCGCACGATCAAGTCGATCTGCACGCCGGCCTGGCTGGCGTCGTACAGCGCCTCGATCATGGCGGCGTCGCCGATCGAGTTCATCTTCATGGTGATCCGACCCTCGGAGCCGAGGCGGGCCTCCCGCTCGATCAGCGCCAGCAGCCGCGGCCGCAGCTCGCGTGGGGCGACGAACAGGGTGTGGTACTGGTCGCCGCGGCTGTACCCGGTGAGGTGGTTGAACAGCTTGGCGACGTCGGCCCCGACGTCGGGATCGCACGTGAGGATCCCGAGGTCCTCGTACAGCCGGGCCGTCTTGGTGTTGTAGTTGCCGGTGCCGATGTGGCAGTAGCGGCGCAGCTGATCGCCGTCGTCGCGGACGACGAGCACGCACTTGGAATGGGTCTTCAGACCGACCATCCCGTACACGACGTGGACGCCGGCCCGCTCGAGCTGCTTGGCCCAGCTGACGTTGGTGGCCTCGTCGAAGCGGGCCTTCAACTCGACGAGGGCCGCCACCTGGACCCCCCGCTCGGCGGCGCGGATCAGGGAGCGGATGATCGGGCTGTCGCCGCCGGCGCGGTACAGCGTCATCTTGATCGACTGCACCCGCGGATCCTCGGCGGCCTGCTCGATGAACGCCTCGGTGCTGCTCGTGAAGCTCTCGTACGGGTGGTGCACGAAGATCGCCCGGTCGCGCATCACCGAGAACAGCGGGCGGTCGGCCTCCTCGGCGACGGCGATGCGCCCGGCGGTGACCGGCGGCCACGGGCGGTCCTTGAGGTCCGGGCGGTCGAGGCCGTGCAGCTGCCACAGGAAGCCGAGGTCGATCGGGGCCCGGCAGCGGTAGACGTCGTCGGGTCGGATCTCCAGCTCGCCGACGAGGAGGTCGAGCATCCCGTCGCTCATCTGCTCGGAGACCTCGAGGCGCACCGCCTTGTTGAACCGGCGCCGGCGGAGCTCCATCTCGAACGCCTCGAGGAGGTCCTCGGCCTCCTCGTCCTCGAGGGTGAGGTCGGCGTTGCGCGTGACGCGGAACGTCGCCACCTCCTCCACCACCATCCCCGAGAACAGCGTGTGGAGGTGGGCGAGGATGAGCTCCTCGGCGGGGATGTAGCGGTGCTCGTCGACCTCGAACAGGCGAGGGAAGACGGTGGGCACCTTGACCCGTGCGAAGCGACGGTCGTCGTTCTCTGGGTCGGGGTTGGCCACCATCGCCCCGACGCTGAGCGCGAGCTCGGAGATGTACGGGAACGGGTGGCTCGGGTCGACGGCCAGCGGGGTGAGCACCGGGAAGATGCGCTGCTCGTAGACCTCGGTCATCCGCTTGCGATCGACCGCGTCGAGGTCGTCCCAGCCGACCACCGCCAGGCCCGCGGCGGCGAGGGCCGGCACCAGCTCGTCGAGGTACACCGCTTCTTGGCGGGCGACGTGCTCGTGGGCCCTGCTCCTTGATCTCGGCCAGCTGCTGGCGTGGCCGTGCGGCCGTCGGCGGTCGGCTCCTCGACGCCGGCGGCGACCTGGTCCTTGAGGGCGGCCACGCGGACCTGGAAGAACTCGTCGAGGTTCGACGTCGTGATGGCGCAGAACTTGGCCCGCTCGAGCAGCGGGATCCCGCGCTCGCTGGCGAGCTGGAGGACGCGATCGTTGAACGCCAGCCAGCTCAGCTCGCGGTTGATGAACCGGTCATCCATGGGGACCATGATGGCGCACGCGGCAAGCGCGGGCTGGCGACGCTGCCGAACGGCGCCGCGCTACTCGTCGTCGGGCCGGCCGAGATCCCACTCGATCGAGATGGCCTCGCGCTCGGCATCGCGGGCGACGCGCTCGCGGTTGCGGCGGAACTGCGGGTCGTCGCGCGGCAGCAGCACGAGGCGGGCGAGCACACGGGCGCGGAACTCGTCGAGCACCTGGCGGTCGCCCCAATCGCCGTAGACCTCCCAGTGCGGCGACACCGGCCCGAGGTAGACGATGCGGGCGTGGGCACGGGGTGGCTGGTCGACGGCCGGGTCACTCATCGTTCGGCGAGCCTAGCGGGAGGCTGAAATTCGCCGGTGTCCTGCTCGAGGCGACCCGGCGCGCTCGTCGACAATGTTACAATTACGTGTCGACGGGGCGGATCTTGATCCCCTCTTACCCGAGCCGGGAACCGTTGGGCAACGGCGGACGTCTTCCAGGCGTCACACCTTCGATGTCGGGCCGGCAGACTGGTCACGACAGGGAGCAGCAGCGATGAACATGGAACCGACGGCCACCCCCCTGCACACCGAGGACGCGGCCACGGCGTGGATGGCCGACGGCAACTGCCGCCTCTATCCCCCGGCGACGTTCTTCCCGAGCGACGGGGTCGGCGTCGACAAGGCGCGCAAGATCTGCGCCACGTGCCCGGTCACCGCGCCGTGCCTGGAGTACGCCCTGGAGCACCGCATCGACCACGGCGTGTGGGGCGGGTGCAGCGAGCGTGAGCGCCGCCGCATCCTGAAGCGCCGCCGGCTCACCGTCGACGTCGACTGACCGGCGTCGCGCGCAGCGCTGCCCCCGGACGCGCAACGCCGCGCCCGGGAGCCAGGCGCGGCGGCAGGTCTGATGGCGACGACGACGGTCGTCGCGACGGGTCAGTTGGTGGCGGGATCCGACGGCGGGGTGGTCGCCGGCGTCTCGGCGCGAGCTGCGGCCGCCTGGGCCTTGGCGTCGGCGGCCTCCTTGCGGGCGACTGCCAGCTCAGCGGCCAACTCCTCCGGGGTCTTCTCGGAATCGGGCTTCTCCGACCCCTCGGCGAGCCCGTCCTTGAACTCCTTCTGCGCCTTGCCGAGGTTCTTGGCCAGCTTCGGCAGCTGCGAACCGCCGAACACCAGCAGGACCAAGACGAGGACGATGATCCATTCGGGGCCTGAGGGCATGCGAACAGCGTAACGACCCCCGGGGCCGTGCGGAAGTCGTGCCACCCGATTCTCGGCAACCTCTCAGCGGGGCGACGGCGCGGGCTCGGGGGGCTCGGCGGGGCGCCCGTGACGGGCCAGCGCGCCGTTCGACCACCCCGGCGTGTGGCTCAACTCGGGGCCGAACCAGTCCGGCGGGTCGAACCTGGTGGCCGCCGTCTCGTCGCCGAACTCGACCTCCACGGTCCACAGGCCGGCCAGCTCGCCGCCGTAGCGGTCGACCTCGGCGACACCGCCCGTCGACGGGCACCTTGTAGCGGACCTTCTCCAGCCGCCGCCCGACCGTGTGCGGCCACAACGACTCGGCCTCGTCGCGATCGACGGCCAGCTCCACCTCGATCCGCGCCACGCCTCGGCCGGCCTTGACCGTGAACCAGGCGACGTCCGGCGTGATGCGGATCCGCGTCTCGACGTCGCCCTCGCCGGCCAGGTAGCCCTGGCGGAACGGCACGCCGGCGCCGAGCACGTCGTCGGCGGGCACGTCGGCGACCAGGAACTTGCGCTCGATCTCGGTGGCCACGCTGTCCAGTATGGGGGACGGCCGATACGGTGTCGGACCCATGTCTGCGACGGTCACGTGCCGCGGCATCGACGCGATGCCCGACGCCCTGTTGCGCGAGCTCGCCGCGGCCGGCTTCGGCGTCGGGCCGCCGACACCGCTGGCGGCGACCGTCCTCGACACGTTCGACGGCCGCCTGCACGACGCCGGGCTGCGACTCGAGCGCCGCGGCGACACCCTCGTCCTCGTCGGCCCCGGCACCTCGGCGGCGTCGCTGCCTGTCGACGGCGACGCCACGGTTCGCGTCCGAGCTGCCGCCCGGTCCGTTCCGGGCCCGCCTCGCCGACGTCACCGAGATCCGCACCGTGCTGCCGGTCGCCAGCTGAACGCGACGACTCGACGGGCCGAGCGGCGCAACGGCGACGACAAGGTGGTGGCCGCCGTGACCATCCACCAGCGCATCGCCGTGGACGGCGCCGGCTGATCGAGGGCTGGCTGGTCGGAGTCGACGCGCTGACCGGGTACGAGCGCCAGACCGACGAGGCGCGCGAGATCGTCGCCCGCCACGTCGGCGCGCCCGAGGACGGTGACGCCGTCGACGTCGCGTTGGCGATCGCCGGCGTCGATCGCGCTGGGCGGCACGTCGACCCCGGGATCCCTCTGGACGACGACCTGCCGGCCGTCGAGGGCTTCCGCCTCGTGCTCGCCAACCTGGCGACGGCGATCGAGGTCAACCTGCCGGGCACGGTGGACGACCTCGACCCGGAGTTCCTGCACGACCTGCGCGTCGCCGTGCGGCGCACCCGCTCGATCCTGCGCCACGGCCGCGACGTGCTGCCACCCGCCGTGCTGGCCTGGGCCGAACCGGCCATGCGCTCCCTCGGTGACCTCACCAGCCGACCACGGGACCTGGACGTCCAGGTGATCGAGTGGGACGGGCAGGTCGCCGCGCTCGGCGGCGACGACGCCCGCCGCGACCTCGAACCACTGCGCCGCCAGATCGTCGCCGACCGTGCGGCCGCCCACGACGAGCTCACCCTGCGCCTCGGCGGCGGCGACGTGCGTCAGCTGCTCGACCAGTGGGCCGCGCTGCTGGCGAACCCGATGGACCCGTCCGCCGGCGGTCCGAGCGCCGGCGAGCCGCTCGGCGTGGTCACCCGAGACCGCATCCGCAAGGCCCAGCGCCGACTCCTCGACAACGGTCGGGCGATCACGCCGGAGACGCCCGCCGAGGACGTCCACGACGTGCGCAAGGACGCCAAGAAGCTGCGCTACCTCTTGGAGTGCTTCGCCGGCGTGCTGCCGGCAGGCGACCGCAAGGCGTTCGTCAAGCGGCTGAAGCGGCTCCAGGACCTGCTCGGCGAGCACCAGGACGCCGAGGTGCAGGCGCTCAGCCTGCGCACCGCTGCCGACGAGCTCCCGCCGACGACGGCGCCGGCCACGTACCTGGCCGTCGGGCGCCTCGTCGAGCAGCTCGAGACGACCCGCCGCACCTCACGCGACGGCTTCGCCGACCGGTTCGCCGAGTACGACAGCGCGCCGACGCGCGCCACGTTGCGCGAGATGCTGGTCGGCCTCGAACCGTGAAGGTGCTGGCGACCTACAGCATCAAGGGCGGCGTCGGGAAGACGACGGCCGCCGTCAACCTCGCCGCCGAGGCCGCTCGCGCCGGCGGCCGGGTGCTCCTGTGGGACCTCGACCCGCAGGGCGCGGCGACGTTCTTCGTCCGGGTCAAGCCGCGGCTCAAGGGCGGCGCCGAGCGGTTGGTGTCGAAGCACGGCGGCCTCGCCGAGCACATCCGGGCCACCGACGTCAGCGGTGTCGACGTGCTCCCGGCCGACTTCTCGCTGCGCCACCTCGACCTCCACCTCGACGCGGCTCCGGCAGGTCGGCTGCCGGCCCTCCTCGATCCGATCTCCGCCGACTACGACATCGCCCTGCTCGACTGCGCGCCCGGCATCACGTTGACCAGCGAAGGGATCTTCGACGCGACCGACGCACTGCTCGTGCCGACCATCCCGGCCACCCTCTCGGCGCGCACGCTGGAGCAGCTCGACCGCTTCCTCGGTCGTCTCGACGATCCGCCGATGGTGCTGCCGTTCCTGTCGATGATCGACCGCCGGCGCACCGTCCACCGGGAGGTCGCCGCCGCCCTCGCCGCAGCGTGGCCGCGGCTGCTGTCGACGCAGGTGCCCAACGTGGCCTCGGTCGAGCGCATGGGCATCGAACGGGCACCGCTGGCCGCCTTCGCCCCCACCGGCCGGGGCACGATGGCCTACCGCGACCTGTGGTCCGAGATCGCCGCCCAGCTGTGGGCAGGGTGACGGCGATGGCCGAGGTGGAGATGGCCGGCGGGATCGCCAATGCCGGCGCGGTGACCCGCGACGGCGACCACGTCCTGCGGCCGTCGAACCCGCACACGCCGACGATCCACGGCTTCCTGCGGTTCCTCCGCGACGAGGGCTTCACGGGCGCCAGCAACCCGATCGGGGTCGACCCCGACGGTCGGGAACGGCTGGAGTACATCGCCGGCGACGTCGGCGTGCCGCCGTACCCGGCGTGGGCGCAGACCGACATGGCGCTCGCCACGGCCGCCGCGCTGCTGCGCCGCCTGCACGACGTCAGCGCCCGCTTCGTGCCCCCACCCGACGCGACGTGGAGCGCCGAGATGGCCGATCCGGTCGGCGGCACGGTGATCTGCCACAACGACGTGTGCCTCGAGAACATCGTCTACCGCGATCAGGTGGCCGTCGGCCTGCTCGACTTCGACTTCGCCGCCCCCGGACGCCGCGTCCACGACCTCGCCGCGTTCGCCCGCATGTGCGTGCCGCTGGACACCGACGCCGATGCCGCGCTGCTCGGCCGAACGCCGCCGTTCGACCCGTTCCGCCGTCTGCGGATCGTTGCCGATGCATACGGTCTCCCACCCGATCGCCACGAGCTGCTCGACGCCGTCGCCGATGGCGTGGCGCGCGGCGGGCAGTTCCTGCAGCGCCGCCTCGACGAGGGCAACGAGGCGTTCATCGAGATGGTCGCCGCGAGCGGCGGCATGGCGAAGTTCGATCGTCGTCGGGCGTGGTTCGCAGCCAGTCGCCAGCGCTTCGCCGACGCCCTCGGCTGAGCGACCGATCGTGCCGATCAGTCGGCCGACACCTCACGCCACAGGCCGATGCCGGCCTGGCGGTCCACCCACAGCAGGGCGGCGTCGCCGTCGCGCAGCGCGTCGTCGTCGAGCGGCGCGATGACGTACGGGCTCGACGTCCCGTCCGGCGTCTTGCCGTCCAGGTAGAACGCGTTGTCAGGTCGGTAGAACTCGTAGATCATCAGCCGCACCCGTTGCGCCGACTGCGAGATCCGGCCGGACGGCTCGACGCGCACCCGCACGATGGCGCCGGCGGGCAGCTGCTCGACGTCGTGCAGCCCGGCGGCCGCGTTCCAGGAGTTCAGGGCGGCGTCGACGGTCGGTCGCGTGCGCACGTAGCCCGTCACCAGCAGGGCGACGACCACGACGGCGAGCACGACGCCCCGCACGCGCCGGGGGGCGAACCCGGCGGCGACCAGCACGGCGATGATGCCGCCGGCGGCGAGCGTCACCGCGACCACGTGGACCGGCTCGCGCCCGGCGTACGCCAGCACGCCGAGCACCATCGCCCGCAGCGGCGCGGTGCGGGCGAGCTCGTCGCCTTCCGTGATCCACAGCACGACGGCCGTCACGACGAGGGCGCCGATCACGGCCGCCCCGTCGATGAGCAGGCGCCGTCGACCAGCACCGAGGAGGGTGGCCAGCCCGACGAGCACGATGACGGCGGTGGCCGGGTCGTTGTACCGGCCGTAGATGATCTGGTCGGGCCGCCACCGGTCGCTCATGAACACGATCGACAGTGCGACGAGCGGCGCGATGGCAACGAGCAGGACCCGGGCGTCGACCGCGTTCGGCTCGCCCGGGCGATCGTCGGCGGCCCGCCGGGAGGCGGCGCGCACCAGGGCGATGGCGCCGATGCCGGCGAGCCCGGCCGAGGCGACGAGTTGGTACCACAGCTGCCCGATCCCCGACACCGCGATCGGTCCGGCCGCGGTGAGCCGGTCGAGGACGCCACCCGCCGTGTTGGTCGCCGCCGGGGTCTCCCAGATCCGCTCGACGAGCCAGCTCGAGAAGCGGGCCACGGCGAGCAAGAGGAGGGCGAGCGCGGCGAGCAGACCGACGCCGTAGCGGGTCGCCAGGTGCCGCCGCCAGCAGGCCACGACGACGAGCACGGTGGCCGTCACCGCCAGGGGCAGCAGCCGGCTGTGGGTCGCGAACCCGGCCGCCGCGGCGACGACCATCGTGGCGCCCCACCGCACGCGGCCGAGGTCGAGGAACCGCAGGGCGGCGAGCAGGAACAGCAGCAGCGTGACCTGCACGAGCGCCTCCGACCACACCCAATCGGTCGTGAACAGCAGGGCGGGGGCCAACGACACGGCGGCCGCCAACGCCGCGCACGTCGGGAGCGGACGGCCGGTCAGCCTGGCCGCGAGCAGGGTCAGCAGCACGCACGACAACGCGCCGAGGCCGGCGTTGAGGAGGAGGCCGCTGCGGTACAACCCGACGGCGTCGTCGGTGATCCACGTCGCCGGTGCCAGCAGCACGCCGTAGCCCGGGCGCCACGTGCTGTGGTTGAGCATGTTCCACCGCAGGCCGCGGCCGACGAAGCGGGCGATCGCCAGCTGACCGGGTTCGTCGGGGACCATGTGGATGACGGTCCGGGGCCACGACGTCAGCCAGCGCACCAGGCCGACGCCCAGCGCGGCGGCGGCCGTCGCCCAATGCCCGGTGCGCCACCCGGCCCAGCGGCGAGTCGTCGGGTCGGCGACGGGGAGGCGTTCAGCGATCGCCAGGGGGCACCCGACCTTCGACCGCGACCGCCGTGGCAACGCCTGGGGCGCAGTGCGACGACGGGCGGAGGTCCACCGCACGAGCATGACGCACGCCGGCCGCCGAGAAACGGGCGGCCCGACGTGAATTGTGTTCGCCAGTCCCGGTGTGGCCGCCGGCATCGGCGCAGTGTCAGGGGGTGGCGAGGCGGCGGGCGCGGGCGTCGAGGTAGCGCTGCTCGGGGCGGCTCGTCGTCAGCCGGGCGGCGCGGCGGTACTCGTCGCGGGCGGCTGCCTCGTCGCCGGCCAGCTCGAGGAGGTGGGCGCGCGCCGCGGCCAGGCGATGGTGGTCGCCGAGCGTCCCTGCCGTCGCGAGCTCGTCGATCACCGCCAACCCGGCCGCCGGTCCCTCGACCATCGCCACCGCGACGGCCCGGTTGAGCGTCACCATCGGGTTGGGCGCGATCCGGTCGAGCACGTCGTAGAGCCCGCGGATCTGCTCCCAATCGGTCTCACCGATCGAGCGAGCTTCGGAGTGGACGGCGGCGATCGCCGCCTGCACCTGGTACGGGCCGATCGGGCCGACCGGCAGCGTCGCCGCCACGAGGGCCGTGCCCTCGTCGATCAGCGCCCGATCCCAACGTCCGCGGTCCTGCTCGTCGAGCGGCACGAACGCCCCGCCGGCACCGACCCGCGCCGGGCGCCGGGCCTCGGTGAGCAACATCAGGGCCAGCAGCCCGGCGACCTCGCCCTCGGCCGGGAGCAGCCGGCGCAGGTCGCGGGTGAGGCGCATGGCCTCGGCGGTGAGGTCGTCGCGCGCCAGGTCGGCCCCCGACGAGGCGGTGTAGCCCTCGTTGAAGACGAGGTACAGCACGTGGAGGACGGACCGCAGCCGCTCGTCGCGCTCGCCCGGCGGCGGCAGCTCGAAGCGGGCGTCACGCACCTTCTGCTTGGACCGGCTGATGCGCTGGGCCATCGTCGCCTCGGGGACGAGGAAGGCGGCGGCGATCTCGGCCGTGGTCAGGCCGCCGACCGCCCGCAACGTCAGCGCGACCTGGGACGGTGGCGTCAGCGCCGGGTGGCAGCACAGGAACAGCAGCCGCAGCGAGTCGTCGGCGGCCGCCGGCTCGTCGTCGGGCCGGCCGTTCGACGTCAGCGGCTCCTCACGCGTCGCCACGACCTCCTCCCGCCGGCGCCGCGAGCCGCGGCTGCGCAGCTCGTCGGTCAGGCGGCGCCCGGCGACGGTGAGCAGCCACGCCCGCGGGTTGGCCGGGATCCCGTCGCGGGGCCACTGCACCACGGCCGCCATGAGGGCCTCCTGGACGGCGTCCTCGCACTCGTCGAACGTGCGGTAGCGGCGCACGAGCGAGCCGAGGACCTGGGGCACCAGTGGCCGCAGGACGTCCTCGACCCGCTCGCTCACCGTCGCCCCGTCACTCGTTGCTGGCCGACTCGTCCATCAGCGGACGGATCTCGACCGACCCGTACTTGGCGAACGGGACGGCCGTCGCGATCTCGACCGCCCGCTCGTAGCTCTCGACGTCGATGATGTCGAAGCTGCCGAGGTACTCCTTGGTCTCGATGTAGGGCCCGTCGGTGACGAGCGCCTCGCCGGACCGGGTGGTGACGGTCTTGCAGTTGACCTGATCGGCGACGCCATAGGCGGCGAGCCACTCGCCGGTCTCCTTCAGCGCGGCCTGCTGGGCCTCGGTGTCGGCGACCAGGCGCTCGATCTCCTCCGGGGCGAAGGCGGCGAACGTGTCCTGGTTGGCGTAGATCATGAGCAGGTACTTCACGGTGGTCACTCCTGTGGGTCAGGCAGCCTGGCACGGCCGCTGCGCTCCATGGTCGGAGCCGCCCACCGATCCTCGACACGCGACACGGACATCGCCGTCAGACCGAGGGTGGGCTGGCGATCTGGATGAGGTTGCCGCAGGTGTCGTCGAAGACGGCCGTGGTCACCGGGCCCATGGCGGTCGGCGGCTGGGTGAACCGCACGCCGCGAGCGACGAGGCGATCGTGCTCGGCTTGGACATCGGCGACCTCGAACGACGTGTACGGGATCCCGTCCGCGACCAGCGCCGCCTTGAAGGGTCCGACGGCCGGGTGGTCCGACGGCTCCAGGAGCAGCTCCGTCCCATCGGGCTCGTCGGGACCCACCACGGTGAGCCAGCGGTGCTCGCCGAGCGGGATGTCGTGCTTCGGCACGAAGCCGAGCACGTCGGTGTAGAACGCCAGCGCCGTGGCCTGGTCGTCGACCGGGACGCTCGTCAGGTTGATCCTCATCGTCGCTCCTTGCGTGAGGGCCACCGCTTCGGGATCTCCTCGAGCGCGGCCGTGTCGAGATCGTGGAACTTGTAGCGACCGTCCCGCCGCGTGCGCACCAGCCCGGCCTCCTCCAGCACCGCGAGGTGCTGCGACACGGCCTGCCGGGTCGAGCCCAGCCCGTGCTTCGTCGTCAGCCGGGCGCAGATCTCGAACAGCGTCTGACCGTCGCGTTCGGTCAGCTCGTCGAGGATCGTCCGGCGGGTCGGGTCGGCGAGCGCCTTGAAGACGTCGCTCACACCGTCACAATAGGCAAGCGTTCACTTGCCTGTCAACGCCGATCGGCCGGAGGGAGGACCCGATCGACCGGGCGGTGGTCGGTGAGCCCGAGCGCCTCTCGTTGCACGTGCAGCCGCCACCGCCACTCCTCGCTGCTGGCGCGCGCCGACCGGTACTCGGCGAGCAGTGTGGTGCGCGTGGCCTCGTCGGTCGTCGCGTCGAGCTGGCGGCCCAGCGCGGCACACCTCGTCAGCAACTCCTCGAGACGGCGGCCGGTGCGTCCGAGGACGGCCGCCCGTTCGTTGTCGAGCTCCTGCTGGACGGCGGCGTAGGCGCGCTCGGCGCGAGTCGACGTCATGCCCGCCAACCCTACGGTCGAGATCAGCGCGGCGCGAGGTGGTCGAACGAGCTGACGGTGCCGTCGGGAGCGATCGTCACGAGCCACGCCGAGCCCTTCGTCAGCAGTTGTCGCCCGTCGAGGCGGGTGCCGTCGCGCTCGGCCCCGCGCCGCCTCAGCGTGCGCAGCAGCGGGCGCATCACCTCGCCGTGCGTGCACAGGACGACGTCGTCGAACGCCGGGTGCCCGAGGGTCGAGCGCAGGCCAGCCGCACCGGCGTGGCGACCGAGCGCGTCCCACGACTCGATCGGGAGACCGACCACGTCGGCCAGCGGTTGCAGCGTCTGCACGCACCGCAACGACGGGCTGCTGACGAGGCGCCGCACCGGGACGGCGGCGGCCGAGTCGCGGCGCGAGGCCGGCGGCCTGCGCCAGCCCGATCTCGTCGAGCGGCCGCAGCGCGTCGTCGCCCTCCCACACCTTCTTCGGCACGGCCCGGGCGTGGCGCATGATCGTCAGGCGCACGACGGCCTCGTCATCGGCCGACCCACACCGCAGGGGGAGGATCGGCGCGAGCCGACCGACGACGCGCGGACCACCGTAGGAGCGGCCGGGTGATCGGGAGATGAGGCGCAGGTGAACGTCGCCTGTCCATGGTGCCAAGTTCAGCCCGTCGGGTGCGCACCGAGATCACGGGCCATGACCGCGAGGTTCGCGAGGCCAGATCACCACGACCTGGCCGCGCCGTTGCTGCCGGGTGGACGCCCAGTGAACGTCAGGCGCCGAGGACGCTGCGGGCGGCCTGCGCCCGCTGGCGCCGGATGCGGCGGCGCTCGCGCTCGGAGAGCCCACCCCAGATCCCGAACTTCTCGCCGTTCTGCAGCGCGAACTCCAGGCACTCCTCGCGGACCACGCAGCCGCGGCACACCTCCTTGGCCTCGCGCGTCGATGCGCCGCGCTCGGGGAAGAACAAGTCGGGGTCGACGCCGAGGCAGTTGGCATCGTCCTGCCAGCCGTGATCGCCGGGGTCCGACTCAGATTGGAAAGCTTCGTACATGTGGGAGGACCCCCCTGCCGTGTGGTCCCGTGTGTGGCCGTGGGATACGGCGACACACCGCCGTAATTACATCGATGTGATTGTCGCATACCACATCACGTTCGCGCAAGGGCGGATCACGGACCGTTCGGGAGCAGGGGTTTCGCGCCGCCCCGCGGCGCGTGGCGTCAGCGCGCCGGTCGGGGCTGCGCCACGCCGTCGATCGTGACGTCGACGTGGTCGTCGTAGAACGCCACCAGCCCCGCGACGGGGTGCGACTCGCGCAGCGGCGTCGGGTAGCCCCACGCGACGTCGGCGCTGCTCACTGCCATCGGGGAGGCGCAACGTCCAGTAGTCGGCCCAGCCCTTGTAGGGGCACCCGGTCCGGGTCTGCGTCGGGGTCAACAGGTCCATCCGCACGTCGACCTTGGGCAGGTAGGTGCGCATCGGCAGGCCGGTCTCGTGCAGGAACGTCGGGTGCGTCGAGTCGGCGACCACCACCCCATCGACGCTGACGACGACGTGTCGCGAGCTGGGCAGGATGGCGATGCGCGCCGCCGGATCGCGGGGGTGGATGATGACCTCCTCGTCCTCCTCGAACCAGGCGTCCATCGCCGACCAGTCGATGCGGACGCGGTCGCGCAGCTCCTCGAGCGGGCTGTCGGCGTAGCGCCACGCCGCATCAACGGCCTCCTTGCCGCCCGCCTTGATCGTGTAGTGGGAGGCGGTGCCGCGACTCGGCGAGCGCTTCTCGGTGCCGGTCGGGACGAACGCGCCGTTGGCGACGTCGACCAGGGGCACGTACCACTGCGGGTAGTGCGGGCCCTCCCACACGTAGAGCGCGTTGACGGTGTCGACGACCGCCTCGCCACCGAGGAAGGCGCGCACCCGACGGTGCGCCGGCGCGGTGCGGACGAGGCCGCGTTGCTCACTCACGCATCGAGGAACCGCGACGCGGCGCGCGATGTTCCCGGGCGCCGGTCACGCCGCTCGCGGCGGCGCCAGCACCAGCCCGGCGCAGGCCAGCTCGGCCTCGACGCGCGACGCGGGCGGCGTCGCGGCGAGCGCCGACGGGCAGGCCACGCAGGGCGTCTTCCACGCCGAGCGCCCGACATGCCGCACCGAGGGCGTCGTCGTAGGCGAGGATCGCGCCGTGTCGACGGGCGAGCGGGGCGCGCGGCGGCAGCTGCTCGATGAGGCCGGCGATGCGATGGAGGTCGGCGACGATGCGCTCGATCGGCGGTCCGGTCGGGGTCGCCGGCCGAGGCCGGATCCGGCGGTACCGGCCCTGCACCCAGCGCCCGATGCGACCGGCGTGGAGGGCGGCGTAGAGCACCGCCGTCGGCGCGATGCAGAGCAGCACCCACTGGGCGATCACCGGCATGGCGCTCCGCCTGAGGCGTCCATGGATCAACGGTACGTCCGGGCAGCGACGGCTTCAAGGCAGGTTCCGATCGGGACACCGGCCCCCGATGCGGCGATGATGGGGGGACCGACCGGTGAGAGGGGTTCGAGATGGCTGACGTGACCGTGGTGCGAGGTGGGACGATCGTCGATGGCACGGGTGCGCCCGGGGTCCCCGGCGACGTGGCCATCGCTGACGGCAAGATCGTCGGGATCGGCACCGGGCTGTCCGGCGACCGTTCGGTCGACGCCTCGGGTTGCGTCGTCGCCCCGGGCTTCATCGACATCCACACCCACTACGACGCCCAGGTCTTCTGGGACCCGGCCCTGACCCCGTCGTGCTTCCACGGCGTCACCACCGTCATCGCCGGCAACTGCGGCTTCTCGCTCGCTCCGACGATGCCCGATCGCCGCATGCAGATCGCCCGCACCCTCGAGAAGGTCGAGGACATGGACGTCGAGTCGCTGGCCGCCGGCATCCCGTGGGACTTCACCACCTTTCCCGAGTACCTGGCATCGGTCGGCCAGCACGGGACAGCGCTCAACTTCGCCGCCTACGTCGGCCACACCCCGCTGCGCATCTACGTGATGGGCGACGAGGCGTCGAGCCGCACAGCGACGCCCGAGGAGATCGAGACGATGGCCGCGCTGGTGCGCGAGGCGATGGAGGCCGGGGCGGCCGGGTTCGCCACCAGCTTCGCGATCACCCACCTCGGCGCCGACGGGAAGCCGATCCCCAGCCGCTGGTCGGATCGGGCCGAGCTCGAGGCGCTGTTCCGGGCCCAGGCCGACAGCGGCCGCGGCGCCCTCGGGATCAACGGCGTGACCGAGGAGCTGCACTTCGACCAGATCTACGACCTGCAGCGCGAGCTCGGCATCCCGGTGACGTGGACCGCGCTGTTGACCAGCTCGACCGGCAGCCACCTCAAGGCGCTGGCCATGCACCGCGAGGGCATGGAGAAGGGCTCGGCCGTGTTCCCGCAGGTGTCGCCGCGACCGCTGACGTTCTCGATGAACATGGTCGAGCCGTTCACGCTCAACACCAGCCCGGTGTTCGCCGAGCTGATGTCCGGCTCGCTCGAGGAGCGGGCCAAGGCGTACTCCGATCCGGCGTGGCGCCAGCGGGTGCGCGACGCGTGGGCGTCGGGCCCGAAGGGCGGATTGCCACCGCGCTGGGAGACCTACGTGCTGATGGAGTCGACGGCCAACCCGCAGCTGGCCGGCCGCCGCATCCTCGAGATCGCCGGCGAGCGCGACGCCGATCCGTTCGACGTCCTGCTCGACCTCGCGGTCGCCGAGCCGACGCTGAAGGACATCCGGGTCAAGGCCGTCGTCGCCAACGACGACGAGGACGGCGTGCGCACGCTGCTCCAGGAGGACGGCTGCACGCTCGGCCTGTCCGACGCCGGGGCCCACGTCAGCCAGCTGTGCGACGCCCCGTTGGCCACCGATCTGCTCGGCAACTGGGTGCGCGGCAAGGGCGTGCTGAGCGTCGAGCAGGCCGTCCACAAGCTGACCCAGGTGCAGGCCGAGCTGTTCGGCTTCGCCGGGCGCGGCGTGCTCAAGGAGGGCTTCGCCGCCGACGTCGTCGTGTTCGATCCCGACACCGTGGCCCCCGGCCCGCTGCGCCGGGTCAAGGACTTCCCGGCCGGCGCCGAGCGCCTGACGGCCGATCAGCCGGAGGGCATGCGCCACCTCCTCGTGAACGGCACCCAGGTGATCGTCGACGGCGAGTTGTCCAAGGCCGCGGTCGACGCCCGTCCCGGCCAGCTCGTGCGCCCGGCCGCCCGCTGAGCAGCACCACACCACTGGCCGCGACGCGCGATGCGTGGCATCGCGTCGCCTGCTTCGTCGTCGCCCCGGCGCGGTTGGCCCGCGCCGCCGAGATCGGGTTGACGCCGGTGCCGGGCGGGTTCGGCACGCCTCCCCTCCCCGACGGCACGACGATCGCCGTGCGTGGCGGCGAGCTCGTCGATGGCGAGCGCAGCGCACCGCTCACGACCCTGCGCGACCTCGCGACGATGGTCGGCATCGAGCTGACGGCGACACCTGACGTCGGCAGCGACCTGCCGCCGTACGAGCCGGATGCGCCGCTGGTGATCGACCTCGCCGCGGCGGGCGTGCTGGCCGACTGGTACGCACTCGGCGCCGGCGCCCTCGCCCGCATCGACGCCGGCGACGGCACGATCAGCACGGCGACGTTGTGGCCCGAGCACTTCGACCTGGCGGTCACGATCGAGGGACCGCGGCGGCCTGGGGATCAACGTCGGCTTCTCCCCCGGCGACGCGACGTCCGCCGAGCCGTACGTCTACGTCGGACCGTGGAACCGCGACGGGTTGGACCCGCCGTTCTGGAACGCACCGTTCGGCGCCCTGCGCACGCGCGACGAGATCGGCGACGAGGCGGCGGCCGACGCCTTCATCGCCGAGGGGATCGCCCGGGCGCGACGGCCGCAAGGCTCGTAGCGGCGGCCGGTGCGGTCGTAGGGTCGCGATCGACACCGAGGAGGCGTCGTGGACGATCTGCACATCCGCAACGGGTACGTGGTCGACGGGACCGGTGCGCCCGGCCGGACGGCCGACATCTCGATCAGTGACGGCGTGATCACGGCCGTCGGTGACGTCGAGGGCACCGCCCGCCGCACCGTCGACGCCGACGGCGCGCTGGTGACGCCGGGCTTCGTCGACATCCACACCCACTTCGACGGCCAGGTCTGCTGGGACAAGCAGGTCACGCCGTCGTCGTGGCACGGCGTCACGACGGTCGTGATGGGCAACTGCGGCGTCGGGTTCGCGCCGGTGCGGCCGGGCACGGAGGGCGAGCTCGTCGCCCTCATGGAGGCCGTCGAGGACATCCCCGGGACCGCGCTGCACGAAGGCATCCCGTGGGGTTGGGAGTCGTTCGGCGACTACCTCGACGCCATCGACACGCCCTACAGCGTCGACATCGGCGCCCAGATCCCCCACGTCGCCCTGCGCTACTACGTGATGGGCGACCGCTGCTACGACGACGCCACCGCCGACGACATCGCCCGCATGGCCGAGCTCAGCCGGGGCGCGCTGGCCGATGGGGCGCTCGGGTTCTCGACGTCGCGCTTCTACGGCCACCGCAACAAGCAGGGCCAGGTCGTGCCCGGCACCCACGCCAGCGCCGACGAGATGGTCGCCATCGCCGAGGCCCTGCGCGACGGCGGCCACGGCACGATGGAGATCATCTCCGACCACATGGACGAGCCGGCCGAGCTGGCGTGGATCGAGGCCATCGCCCGCATCGTCGGTCGACCCGATCACGCTGCTGTCGGGCGCCCCGGTCGACGGCAGCATCTGGCAGCTCGCCGCCCGCCTCGCCGCCGAGGGCTGCGAGATCCGCCCGCAGGTCGGCGCCCGCCCGGCCTCGGTGCTGATGACGCTCGAGGGCACGCTCAACCCGCTGCGCCAGTTCCAGTCGTACTCGGCGATCAAGGACCTGTCGATCGCCGACCAGAAGGTCGCCCTGCGCGATCCGGCGTTCCGCGCCCGGCTCCTGGAGGACGAGCGCAAGGTCCACCGCTACGCCGACACCAACGCCATCCTGTCGACGTGGCACCGCATGTACGTGCTGCCCGCCGACCTCAGCTACGAGCCGACCTACGCCGACTCGCTGGCCGGCATCGCCGAGGCACGCGGCGTGGACGTGCGCGAGGTGCTGATGGACGTGATGGCCGACGGCCGCCCGATCCTGTTCCTGTTCGGCACCTACCCCGAGCACCTCGACGGTCAGGTCGAGGCCATCGAGCATCCCCAGTCGGTGTTCGGCCTGTCGGATGGCGGCGCCCACTGCGGCGTGCTGTGCGACGCCAGCATCCCGACCTACATGCTCGCCTACATGTGCCGTGACCGGGCGCGCGGCACGATGGGCGTCGAGCACGTCGTGCACAAGATGACCCAGGACACCGCCCGCCTCTACGGCATGCACGACCGTGGCGTGCTGGCACCGGGCTACCGGGCCGACGTCAACGTCATCGACCACGAGCAGCTGCGCCTGCACGACCCGGAGATGGTGTACGACCTCCCTGCCGGCGGCAAGCGCATCATCCAGCGGGCCAGCGGCTACGTGCTGACCGCCTGCGCCGGCGAGGTCACCTACGAGGCCGGCGAGCACACGGGCGCCCTGCCCGGCCGCCTCGTGCGCGGCGGCCGTTAGCACCAGCGCTCTGCGTCGCCGGATTCGTCTCACTCAGAGCCCTGGTTCTGCCGGGCGGCAACGCTTTGGTCGCGCTCATCCGTCGATCCGCAGGTCGTTTCGCGACCAAGATGCGCCGGCAGATGACTCGACTGGCACGATGCCCGCCCAGATCGCTCGGGAGGAGACCGGAACCAGTCCGACCGTCCTACTGACCGACGCTCGGTGACACAGACGATCAGTCGGCGACGGCCGCCGGCATGATCGTCGGCGCGGCCGCCGGCTCGGAGGTGGTCAACGGCTCCACCCGGACGCTGGTCGGCCGGCTGAGCACGGCGGCGACGGCGACCAGCACGACGACGCCACCCGCGGCCTGCGGCCAGGTGATCGGCTCGTGGTGGATCGGCCAGGCGGCCCCGATGGCGACCACGTTCATCGCCAGGAGGAACAGCGACGACCGGGCGGCCGGGATGTAGCCGTGGGCCCAGCTCATCATCGTGTGCCCGACGATGCCGACGACGAGGGCGACGAAGAGGAGGTACACCCAGTCGGCGCCGGCGAGCTGGCGGTAGTCGTCGAGGGAGCTGGTTGCGAGCGCCAACGGCGTGATGAAGAGGCCGGCGAACAGCGTGACGCCGCACATCCACTCCATCGGGCTGATCGGGGTCGTCGAGCGGGCCCGCCGGTTGATGAGGTAGTAGCCGGTGAACGTCAGCATCGACGCCACGCCGAACAGGACGCCGAGCGCCGATCCGCGCACCTCGGGGTCGCCACCGAGGATCGCCACCACCACGCCGAGCACCCCGACTGCGGTCCACCCGATGTGCCACCCCGTCGCCCGCTCGCCGAGCCACCGCCCGGCGACGAGCAGCACGATGCCCGGCTGCAGCGTCTGGATGACGGCGAGGACGGCGACCGACGAGTGCTGCAGGGCCGAGAAGACGAACGCCAGGTTGATGCCGAACAGGGCGCCGGCGAGCCACGTGCGCTTCAGGACCTCCTTCGTCACCCGCCCGCCCATCGCGTACGTCACGGCCCACACGATCGGCACCGAGACCCAGAAGCGCACCGAGACGCCCACCAGGGGCGGGGCCGTGATCAGCTTGGTGATCGGCGGCCCGAGGCCCCAGATCACGACCACGCTGAGCATGACGACGCCGGCGAGGCCCGAGGACGGGTGGGACGCCGCGCGTTGGTCCGCCGTCACGGTCGCGACTGAGGCCCCCACGGCCACGACGGTACCGCTCATCGCCCGGTCAGGCGGCGGTCGTACGCTCGCCGCATGGCGCGGGACGCAGCCCACGACATCGCGCTGCACGACTTCACGGCGATGGACTCGTCCGCCGACCTGGCGCCCTACCTCCAGGCGCTGATCGCCTTCGACGCCATCGAGCAGATGCAGGAGCTCGAGCAGGTGGAGCGGGCGACGATCGTGTTCACCGCTCGGGGCTGAGCGCTGCGGTTCCTCGTGGCGGCGTCGCGGGGATCATGATGGTGGCGGGGGTTCGGAGAGGAGGTCGTGCATGCTCAGCGCCGAGGACGATCAGCTGCTGACTCGGACAGGACCGGGGACCGCGATGGGGACGCTGTTCCGGCGCTTCTGGATGCCGGTGCTGCTGAGCCGCGAGGTCCCGGACGCCGACGGGCCACCGGTGCGCGTCACCGTGCTCGGCGAGGAGCTCGTGGCGTTCCGCGATTCGAGCGGGCGAGTCGGGCTCGTCGACCGCCGGTGCTCGCACCGCGGCGCCGATCTGTTCTTCGGCCGCAACGAGGAGTGCGGCCTGCGATGCGTGTACCACGGGTGGAAGTTCGACGCCGACGGCCGGTGCGTCGACATCCCGACGATGGCACGCGACGAGGGACTGCGGGCTCGCGTCGGGCTCACGGCGTACCCGACTCGCGAGCACGGCGAGATCGTGTGGGCCTACCTCGGGCCGCCCGAGCTCGAGCCGCCGCTGCCGGCGCTGGAGTTCGCCGCCGTGCCGCCGACCCACCGCTTCGTCAGCAAGAAGCTGCAGGAGTGCAACTGGGCGCAGTCGTGCGAGGGCGCCCTCGACACCGCCCACTTCTCGTTCCTGCACACGCCGCTGGAGGTCCCCGACATCCCGCCGGAGCGACGTCGCCACCCGTTCCACAACGCAACGAAGTGGATGAGGGATGATCCGACGCCGGTGTTCCACGTCCTCGAGCACGATGCCGGGTTGGCGCTGGCGGCGTCGCGCCGTGCCGACGACGGTGACAGCTACTGGCGGATCACCCAGTACCTCCTGCCGAACCACAGCCTGGCCCCTGGCTCGGCGCCCGGCGACATCTACTTCGGCCAGACGTGGGTGCCGATCGACGACCGCAGCTGCTGGATCTACGTCTACACCTGGAACCCGGACCGCCCGCTGACCGACCGCGAGGACCGCTTCGTCCGCGATGTGGTGACCGTGCACGCCGAGGTCGACGAGCACTGGGTACCGATCCGCAACCGGTCCAACGACTACCTCATCGACCGCGAGGCGCAGCGCACGCGCAGCTTCACGGGCATCGAGGGAGTCTCGGAGCAGGACGCGGCGATCCAGGACAGCCAGGGGTTCATCGCCGACCGCACCCGCGAGCACCTCGGCCCGACCGACCTCGGCATCGTGCGCTTCCGCCGCTGCATCCTCGACGCCGCCAACGCCCTCGCAGCCGGTTGCGAGCCGCCCGCGGCGCGCCGGCCCGAGGCCTACGGCGTTCGCGGCGGCGGGATCATCATGCCGGCCGACCAGGACGCGCCCGCTGCCCTGCGGGCCCGCTTCGGTGAGGCATCCGGCGTCATGCGGTAGACCGGCGCGATGGCATGGACACCTGATCCCGACGCACTCCGCGATCGGGTCGCCGTGGTCGCCGGATCGACGCGGGGCGCCGGCCGTGGCATCGCCGCCGCCCTCGGGGAGTGCGGCGCGACGGTCGTCTGCACCGGTCGCTCGACGCGCGCCGAGGGCTCGACGCGATCGGACTACGACCGTCCCGAGACGATCGACGAGACCGCGGAGTTGGTCACCTCGCTCGGTGGCGTCGGCGTGCCGGTCGCCGTCGATCACCTCGACCCAGACCAGGTCCACGCCCTCGCCGAGCGGGTCAGAGGCGAGTACGGGGCGATCGATGTGCTCGTGAACGACATCTGGGGCGCCGAGGTCCTGAAGGGCGGCCCCCCGGTCTGGAACACCCCGATCTGGGAGCTCGACCTCGCCACCGGGCTGCGCATCGTCCGCCTCGGCGTCGAGACCCACCTCATCACGTCGCATCACCTGCTGCCGTTGATGGTGCAACGACCGGGCGGGCTGCTGGTCGAGGTCACCGACGGCACCGCCGCCTACAACGCCGACCGCTATCGCATCTCGGTCTTCTACGACCTCGTCAAGACGACCGTCACGAGGCTCGCCTACTCGACCGGCCACGACCTGGCGCCGTTCGGCGCCACGGCGGTCGCCATCACCCCTGGGTTCCTGCGGTCGGAGATGATGCTCGACAACTTCGGCGTGACCGAGGAGACGTGGCGCACGGCGGCCGGGCCACCCGGGTTCGCCGTGTCCGAGACGCCGCGCTTCGTCGGCCGTGCCGTCGCCGCCCTCGCCGCCGATCCCGATCGCAGCCGCTGGAACCAGCGCTCGACGTCCTCGGCCGCGCTGGCCCGGGAGTACGGGTTCACCGACGTCGACGACTCGCAACCCGACGTATGGTCGTTCGACGCCGCCGTCGAGGCCGGCGACGACCCGGATCCCGCCACCTACCGCTGAACCGGAGCGCTCTGTGTCACCGGACAAGTCCCCGGGGACTTGGGTGGTGACACAGAGCGTCTGTCCGCCAGGATGCAGGGCGTGAGCAGTGTGCCGGGGTTCTGGCGGTGGGCGGCGGACCATCCGGACACGCTGGCGGCGATCGACGTCGACGGGCGGACGTGGTCGTACGGCGAGCTCGGCGAGCACGTCGATCGCACCAGCCGGTGGTTGCGTTCGAGCGGGATCGGGCCGGGCGAGCCGATGGCGATCGTCGCCGGCAACAGCGTCTCGTTCCTCGCGGTCACGCTCGCGGCAGCCCAGGTCGGTGTTCGCTTCACGCTCGTCAACCGCCACCTCGCGCCCCCCGAGATCGAGTACATCGTGGGCGACTGCGGGGCCCGGCTCGTCGTGACCGACGCCGCGCTGGCTCCCGTGGCCGGCGACCTCGGGGTCCGCGCCGTCTCCCTCGATGCCGGTGCCGGGCTCGACGTCCTCGCCGACGTCATCGGCGATCAGCCGGCCGGGCCGCCGGACGAGCGCACCGCCGGGTCGATCATGCTCTACACGTCCGGGACGTCCGGCCGGCCGAAGGGCGTCCAGAGCACGGTGGCGCCGACGACCCCGGAGGCGGCCGCCGATCGGGCGGGCTACGTGCTGCGGCGCTTCGGCATCGACCCGGCCGACCACGTCGGCAACGGGGTGCACCTCGTGACGTCACCGCTCTACCACTCGGCGCCGATCGCCAACGCGACCCTCGCCCTCCACCTCGGGCACACCGTCATCGTCACGCCGCGCTTCGACGCGACGTCGTCGCTGGCGCTGATCGAGCGCCACGGCGTGACGTGGACGCACGTCGTGCCGACGATGATGAAGCGCTGGCTCGAGGTGTCCGCCGAGACCAGGGCGGCCACCGACGTGTCGACGATGCGTTGGCTCATCCACGCCGCCGCCCCGTGTCCGCCGGCCGTCAAGCGGGCGATCATCGAGTGGTTCGGACCGATCGTCTACGAGTACTACTCGTCCACCGAGGTCGGCGGCACGTCGATCACCAGCGCCGAGTGGCTGGCCCATCCCGGTTCGGTCGGTCGCCCGTGGGAGGGCGCCGACGTGCGCATCCTCGACGACGACGGCAACGCCGTGGCGCCCGGCACCGTCGGCGCGATCTGGATGCGCAACGTGCGGCCGTTCGTGTACCACAACGACCCCGACAAGACGGCGGCCAACCGGCGCGACGACTACGTCACGGTCGGCGACCTCGGCTCGCTCGACGACGACGGCTTCCTCTACCTCGCCGACCGCCGCACCGACCTCATCCTGTCGGGCGGCGTGAACGTGTACCCGGCCGAGATCGAAGCGGCGCTGCTGGCCCACCCCGGCGTCGCCGACGCGGGGGTCGTCGGCATCCCGGATCCCGATCTCGGCGAGGTGGTCCACGCGGTGGTCCGCCCGATCGGTTCGGGCGACGGGCTCGTCGAGGCTCTCCATGCGCACCTCGCCGGCGAGCTGGCCCGCTTCAAGCGGCCGCGCACGATCGAGCTGCGCGATGCCCTGCCGCGCAGCGAGACCGGCAAGCTGCTGCGCCGAGTGCTGCGCGACGAGGTCACCGCGGCCGCCCGATCGTCCGACGACTGAGCCCTCCTAGGGTGCGACGCATGCCCGCACCGCTCTCCGCAGCCGAGCTCGCGACCCGCCCGCTCCCCGACTGGCGCTATCTCCTCGGGCGCCTCGAAGCGACGTTCCGCTGCCCGTCGTTCGGTGCCGCCGGCGAGCTGGTGTCCCGCATCGCCACAGCGGCGGACGAGGCTGACCACCACCCGGACGTCGACGTCCGCTACCCCGCGATCGTCCACGTCGCGCTGACCACCCATGCGTCCGGCGCCGAGCCGACCGAGCTCGACGTCGCGCTGGCGACGACGATCTCGGCGCTGGCCGCAACCGCCGGCGCGACGAGCGAGCCGACCACGGCGCAGGGCTGGGAGATCGCGATCGACGCCCTCGACATCGACGCCGTCCGCCCGTTCTGGGAGGCCGTCACCGGCTACCGGCCGCTGCAGCACCGCCCGGACGGCCCGATCAACTTGGTCGACCCGCTGCGGATCGGACCGGCGATCTGGTTCCAGCAGATGGACGCGGCACGCCCGCAGCGCAACCGGATCCACGTCGACATCACGGTCGCCCATGACGCCGCCGAGGCACGCGTCTCGGCCGCCCTCGCCGCCGGCGGCACCCTCGTCAGCGACGCCCACGCCCGGGCGTTCTGGGTGCTCGCCGACGCCGAAGGCAACGAGGCATGCGTGTGCACCTGGCAGGACCGCGGATGACGACGTTCGAGTCGACGGCCGTCGGCGCACCGGTCGAGGTGCGCGTGCTGACGCCCCCCGACGGCGCCGACGGGCTGCCGGTGGTCCTCCTGCTGCACGGCGCGATGTCGTCGGCCGCCTCGCTCGACCTCTACGCGCCGACGATCGAGGCGCTGTGGGCGAGCGGCGAGCTGCCGCCGTGCGTGGTCGGCTGCGCCAGCACGCCGACGCCGGGCGGCTTCTACATCGACTGGCCGGGTGGGCCGGCGTGGGAGGCGGTCGTCGCCGACGAGCTCCCGGCCCACCTGGCCGCCGCCCACGGTGCCGACCCGACGCGCCTCGCGGTGATCGGCGCGTCGATGGGCGGGTACGGCGCGCTGAAGCTCGCGTTCGCCCACCCCGAGCGCTACGTCGCCGCCGCGGCGCTGTCGCCGGCCGTGTTCGCAGGCGACACCGTCGCCACCGTCCCGGAGGAGAACCGGGTGAGCGTGCTCGGCGAGCTGCTGGCCGCCATCGAGGCCTCACCCGGTGACGCGCTCGCCACGCGCCTCGCCGCCAACGTCGCCGCCCTGCGCGCCGACGACGGCCCGGCGCTGTTCATCGCCGTCGGCGATCACGACGAGTTCCGGCTCCACGACGGCACCGAGCACCTCCACCGCACGCTCTGGGACCTCGGCGTGGCGCACGAGTACCTCGTGCGCCACGGCGGCACCCACGCCGGCGCCGAGATGCTGGCCGTGCAACGGGACGCGCTCGCGTTCATCGGCGCCGCGCTCACGCCGTGACATCGCACGCGAGCGTGTCGCCCGGCGCCCCGATCGGGTAGCACCCGCGCATGACCCCAGCACGTCCACCGATCGTCAGCCAGGCGGAGTGGGACACGGCCCTGGCGTCGATCACCGAGCGCGAGGAGTCGGTGGCGGCAGCGATGGACGACCTCGCCGCCGCCCGCAAGCGCATGCCGATGGTGCGGGTCGAGCACGACTACCGGTTCGAGGGTCCCGACGGAGACCGCTCGCTCCCGGAGCTGTTCGACGGGCGTAGTCAGCTCATCATCTACCGCTTCTTCTTCGAGGACGGCGTGGCGGGCTGGCCGGACGCCGGGTGCGTCGGGTGCTCGTCGTTCGCCGACGGCATCCCAGACCTCGGCCTCGTGCACGCCCGCGACATCACGTTCGCCATGGCATCACCCGCGCCCCAGGCGAACATTCGCCGCTACGCCGAGCGCATGGGCTGGACCGATGTGCCCTGGTACACCATCCGCACGGAGCGCTTCTCGGCCGACTTCGGCGTCACCGAGTGGTTCGGCCTCAACGTCTTCCTGCGCGACGGCGACGACGTGTACCGCACGTACTTCCTGCAGCACGGCCCGATGGTCCAGAAGATCGGCAGCGTCTGGAGCGTGTTCTCGCTCACGCCCTACGGCGGGCAGGGCGAGGACGAGGACGTGCCCGACGGGTGGCCGCAAGCACCGTGGTCGTTCTGGTTCCGCCGCCACGACGAGTTCGACGAGCCAGCGCCCTCAGCCCGCGGCGGCGGGTGATCTGGGCGCGAAACCGTCGCAGTTTTGAGCCGGTTTCGCGCCCAGATCACGTTTTGAGACGATTCGCGCCCAGATCCGATTGACACAAAGCGGCGATCGCCGCCGCGCTCCCGGCGATCTCCCAGGTCGCTCCCAGCCCCGGCGGAGGCCCGGGGTCGAGGCTCGCGCCCATGACCCTGACCGCGCCGCCGCTGCACGACGTCGAACCCGCCGGGCCGCGATGGGCGACGCCGTCCGGACCGCCGGCCGACCCGCCGGCTCCGCCCGCCAGCACCCGCCAGCACCTGTCGTGGTGGCGTCGCGACCCGGCCGATGCCCGCTGGGTGCGGCCCGCGGTGCTCGGGCTGCTGGCCGCCACGGCCGTCCTCTACCTGTGGGGCCTGGGTGCGTCCGGCTGGGCCAACTCCTTCTACTCGGCCGCCGCGCAAGCGGGGTCGCAGAGCTGGAAGGCGCTGTTCTTCGGATCGAGTGACTCGTCCAACTTCATCACCGTCGACAAGCCACCGGCCGCGCTGTGGGTGATGGGGTTGTCGGTGCGCCTGTTCGGGCTCAACGCGTGGAGCCTGCTCGTGCCCGAAGCGTTGATGGGCGTGGCGTCCGTCGGCGTGCTGTACCTGACGGTCAAGCGCTGGTTCGGTGCCGGTGCCGGGCTGCTGGCCGGTGCCGTGATGGCGCTCACGCCGGTCGCCGTCCTCATGTTCCGCTTCAACAACCCCGACGCCCTGCTGGTGCTCGTCCTGACCATCGGCGCCTACTGCGTGACCCGGGCCCTCGAGGCGGCACACGGCCGCTGGCTGTACCTCGCCTTCGCGCTGGTCGGCCTCGGCTTCCTCGCCAAGATGCTGCAGGCCGTCCTCGTGCTGCCGGCGTTCGGGCTCGTCTACCTCGTCGCCGCGCCGAACCCGCTGCGCAAACGGATCGTGCAGCTGATCGTCGCCAGCGCCGTGTTCGTCGCGTCCTTCGGGTGGTGGATCGCCATCGTCGAGCTGCTGCCGGCGTCGGCCCGGCCCTACGTCGGCGGCTCACAGGACAACAGCGTCCTCAGCCTGATCTTCGGCTACAACGGCTTCGGCCGCCTCACCGGCAACGAGACCGGAAGCGTGGGCGGCGGCGGCACGGCCGGCGGCATGTGGGGCGCGACCGGCTGGCTGCGAATGTTCAACAGCGAGTTCGGCGGGCAAGCGTCGTGGCTGCTGCCGGCCGCGCTCATCCTGCTCGTCGGCGCGCTGGCGCTCACCGGGCGCGCCGTGCGGACCGACCGCACCCGGGCTGCGCTGATCCTGTGGGGCGGCTGGCTCGTCGTCACCGGCGCCACGTTCAGCCTCGGCCAGGGGATCATCCACCCCTACTACACCGTCGCCCTCGCCCCGGCCCTCGGTGCCGTCGTCGGGATCGGAGGCGCCGTGCTGTGGCGCCGCCGCCACCAGCTGGCCGCCCGCGTCACGCTGGCGGTCACCATCGCGGTGACGACGTGGTGGACGCTGCAGCTGCTGGGTCGCTCCCCCGCCTGGAACGCGTGGCTCCAACCGCTGGTCGTGGCGACCGGGGTGATCGGGACCGTCGGCGTGCTGGCGGCGCCCTACGTGGGGCGCGGGCTGCGCACGGCGGTGCTCGCCACGGCCCTCGTCGGCGGCCTGGCCGCGCCGACCGCGGCCTCCATCGCCACCGCCGCCACCCCGCACGACGGCGCCATCCCCTCGGCCAGCCCGGTCGTGTCCGGCGGCTTCGGTGGTGGGGCGCGGGGCCCGGGCGGCGGCGCCGGCGCTCCTGCGGGCGGGCCCCCCGGTCAGGCCCGCACCGGTCGCGCGACACCCCCAGGAGGCACGGGCGGGGGCGGCGGCGGGGCCGGCGGGATCCTGCGGTCGAGCGAGGCGAGCGCCGAGCTCACCGCCGCCCTCCAGGCCGGCGCCGACGGCTACACGTGGGTCGCCGCGACCATCGGCGCCAACCAGGCCGCCGGCTACCAGCTGGCCAGCGAGGAGCCGGTGATGGCCATCGGCGGCTTCAACGGCAGCGATCCGTGGCCGACGCTCGCCGCCTTCCAGCAGTACGTCGCCAGCGGCGAGATCCACTACTTCATCGGCGGCGGCCAGGGCGGTGGCCCGGGTGGCGGCACCGGGACGTCCAGCGAGATCACGGCGTGGGTCGAGGCCAACTTCGCCGCCACCACGATCGGCGGCACGACGGTCTACGACCTCACGACGTGACCTCGGCGGTCCGTCGGGTCAGCCGGCCCAGGCGCCGGCGACCTGGCGGGTCGCCGCGTTGAGCCGGTTCCAGGCGTTGATGGCGGCCATGTCGACGACCAGCGCGGCGAGCTGCGGCTCGGTGAAGTGGGCCGCCGCCTCGTCCCACACGTCGTCGGGCACCGGGTCCGGGCGGTCGGCGAGCCGGGTCACGCACTCGGTGAGGGCCAGCGCGGCCCGCTCGGCGTCGGTGAAGTACGGCGTCTCGCGCCAGGCACCGACGGCGAAGATCCGCTCGATGCTCTCGCCTGCCTGCTGGAGGCCCTTGCTGTGCATGTCGACGCACACCGAGCAGCCGTTGATCTGGCTGGCCCGCAGGTGCAGGAGCTCGAGCGTGCGGTGGGGGACGCCGGCCTTGGTGGCCGACTTGCTGAGCGCCAGCAGGGCGTCCATCGCGCCGGGGACGGAGAGGGCGGGGTTGGCGATTCGTGCTTCCATGGGATTGCTCCTGTCGTTCCAGCCCGCCGTGTCACATCGGGCTGCGCTGTGGGTTCAACTGTTCGACACCACAGCGCGGAGGAATGTGACGGGATGGACGAAGAAGATCTGGCCCAGCAGTTCGAGGAGCACCGCGTGCGCCTGCGCGCGGTCGGCTATCGGATGCTCGGCTCGCTGGCCGAGGCCGACGACGCCGTGCAGGAGGCGTGGCTGCGGCTGCAGCGCGCCGCGCCCGACGAGATCGAGAACCTCGCCGCGTGGCTGACGACGGTCGTCACCCGCATCTGCCTCAACGTCCTGCGCAGTCGCCGCACCCATCCCGACGAGCCGCTGGAGGTCCACATGGCCGACCCCGTCATCGACCGGCCCGACGCCGTGCAGCCCGAGCACGAGGCGTTGCTGGCCGACGCCGTCGGCATGGCGCTGATGACCGTGCTGCAGACGTTGCCGCCGCCGGAACGGGTGGCCCTCGTGCTGCACGACAGCTTCGCCGTCCCGTTCGAGGAGATCGCCACGATCCTCGATCGCACGCCGGCCGCCACGCGGCAACTGGCCAGCCGGGCCCGGCGCAAGGTGCAGGAGGCGCCCACCACCCCCGAGCCCGACCTCGCCCGGCAGCGGGCGGTGGTCGACGCGTTCTTCGGCGCCGCCCGGGCCGGCGACCTCGACGGCCTGGTCGCGGTCCTCGATCCGGACGTCGTGCTGCACGGCGACACCGGGCTCGCCGCGACGTCGCGGATCGTCCGGGGAGCGGAGGCGGTCGCCGGCAACGCGATCATGTTCTCGCGCCCGCTCGCCACGCTGCGCCCGGCCCTGATCAACGGGGCCGCCGGCGTGGTCATCGAGGAGGACGGTCAGGTCATCGGCCTGCTGGCGTTCGTCGTCACCGGCGGCCGCATCGTCGCCATCGACGCCCTCAACGACCTCGCCCGGCTGGCCGCCCTCGACGTGTCGGTGCTCGACTGATCACCGCTCCGGCGGGAGGTGCTGCTTGGCCTCCTCGTAGCCGCCCTCGGGCGCCACGTCCACCGGCCCGTACACCAGGTGCAGCACGCCCGTCGGGAACGTCGCCGACGAGCGCAGGGTGAGGGGCAGGGTCGCCGCCGCTGGGCGAGGAACACCGCCAGCATCACGCCGCCGATGACCACGACGACGAGGTCCTCGCGGAGCCGCGGCCGCAGCCGTTCCTGCAGCGCCACGGGGCGTCACGCTACGGGGTGCGCCGGCGCTCGGCGTACGGCCGCAGGAGTGCACCTCGTACGCCACCAGGCGTACGAGGTCCCCGCTGGGCGCCAGGTCATCGCCGTAACGTCGGGCCGGAGATGGCCGAGGTCCCCCGGATCCAGTTCCCGCACCGACCGCCCGACGCGATGCGCTCGCTCGTGCGGCGCATCGGTGTCGCGATCGGGATCGTCCTCGTCATCGCCGTGCTCACCTGGATCGGTCGCGACGGCTTCCGCGATGTCGACGGGACGCCGATCACGTTCCTGGACGCCGTCTACTACGCCACCGTGACGGCGACCACGACCGGCTACGGCGACATCGCGCCGGTCGATCCGATGGAGCGGGCGATCACCGCCTTCGTGGTGACGCCGCTGCGCATCATGTTCCTGATCGTGCTCGTCGGTACCACGCTCGAGCTGCTCACCGAGCGGTTCCGGCAGGGGCGCGCCGAATCTCGTTGGAGGAGTCGCATGTCTGACCACACGATCGTCGTCGGCTACGGAACGATGGGCCGCGGCGCCGTCGCCACGCTGCTCGCCGACGGCACGCCCCCCGACCACATCATCGTGGTCGACCGCGACCCGGCGGCGGTCGAGCGGGCCAACTCGGCCGGCGTCGTCGGCATCGTCGCCGACGCGACCCAGACCGCGGCGTGGCGCCAGGCGCGCCTCGACCGGGCCCGGGCGGTCGTCATCACGTGCAACCGCGACGACACGGCGGCGCTGGCCACGCTCACGGCGCGCGAGATGAACGCGACTGCAACGATCGCCGTCGCCGTGCGGGAGGGCGAGAACGCCCACCTCCTCAGCCAGTCCGGGGCGACCACCGTGGTGCTGTCGTCGGAGGCCGCCGGCCGCCTCGTCGGCCTGGCCACCCAGTCGCCGGACACGATCGGCGTCCTCGAGGACCTCCTCGTGGCCGGGCGTGGGCTCGAGCTCGCCGAACGACCGGTGCACGCCGACGAGATCGGCGGGCCGCCCGACCCGGCCCGCTGCGAAGGGCTGCCGATCGCCATCGTCCGTGGCGGCCGCCGGATCCCGTTCGACGTCCCGGCGTTCGGCGCCGTGCAGGCCGGCGACGTGGTGATCTCGATCACCGGGCAACCGCCGCCCTGACCCGACCACCGCCTAGTGTCGCCAGCGATCGTCCATGAGCATCTGGTTGGCTGTGATCATCGTCGGCGGCGCGGCGACGGTGAGCGTCGCCGCCATGCTGCTCGTCAGGCGGCGCGCCCCGGTGGACGGCCACTTCAACAGCGTCGACCGGGCGGCCAGCGTGTTCGGGATCCTCGCCACCGCCTTCGCCGTGCTCCTCGGCTTCGTCATGTTCCTCGCCTTCACGAGCTACGACGCCGCCCGCGCCGGCGCCGAGCACGAGGCGCTCCTCGTCCAGGAGCAGCTGGAGACGGTGCAGCTGCTCCCCAGCCACATCGAGCAGGAGCTGACGGGCGAGCTCGTCTGCTATGCCCGCTCGGTGGCCGGCATCCAGTGGCAGCGGATGGAGGACGAGACGCTCGGTGACGACACGAACCCCTGGGCCGACGAGATGTTCTACACACTGCGCACGATCGAGCCGCAGAGCAACGCCGAGCAAGCGGCGTACGAGACCTGGCTGACCCAGAACGGGGCGCGCATCGAGGCCCGCAACGACCGCATCCACGGCGCCCAGGGCGTGATCCCGGTCCCACTGTGGATGGTCATGTTCTTCAGCGCCGGGATCATCGTGCTGTTCATGCTGTTCTTCGTCGACCGCGGCGAGGGCCCGGTGGTGCAGGGCTTCCTGATGGGGTCGGTGGTGGCGACGATCGCCGCGCTGCTGTGCGTGCTCGCCTTCCTCGACCATCCCTTCCACGACGGCCCGGGCGGGCTGCAGCCGGTCGCCATGCAACGGGTGCTCAAGAACCTCGACCACGTGCTCAAGGACAAGGTCGTCGTCGCCCCGTGCGACGAGGACGGCGTGGGCGTCACCGGAGGCTGACGTGGAATGGCTCGTCTCGACACCGTTGTGGGCGCTGCTCATCGGCTGGCTCGCCGTGACGATCGCGGCCGCGGTCATCGGCCGGGCCTTCGTCAGCCGCGTGGTCCTCGGGCACGAGCGCAACGAGGTGCGCATGTTGGCGAACCCGATGATGCCGGCGCTCGGGGCGTTGTTCGCCGTGCTCACCGCCATCACGCTGTCCAGCGAGGCCGGCTACCTGAAGTCGGCGCAGGATGGCATCAGCCAGGAGGCCGCGGCGGCGTCGATGCTGGCGTGGGCGGCAACCAACCCGAACGTCGACCCGGCGCCGATCCACGCCTCGCTCGAGCGCTACCTCGTGGCGACGCGGACCAACGAGTGGTCGGGCGAGGCGGCCGCGGACGGTGACGATCCGGCGACGGCCGACGCCCTCGCCGACCTCGAGCACACCGTGCGGACGGCCGCCGCGGCCAGTGCGTCCATCGGGACGCCGGCGAGCGGCGAGCTGCTCTCGTCGGTCGACCAGATCTCGACCGGTCGACGCGGTCGGCTCGCCGACGCGTCACGCGACCTGCCGACGCTCTACCTCGTCACGCTGATCGTCAGCGGCCTGGCCCTGGTGGCCAACGCCGGGGCGATCGTGTCGGCGGTCAGCCGGCGCGCCGCGCTGCTGGTGGCCAGCGTGGCGATCGTCGTCGCCCTCAGCCTGGCCCTGCTGTGCGCGCTGACCGGCCCGTTCCGCGGCGGCCTGACGGTGTCGGGCGAGCCGATCGACGCGGTGATCGAGGACCTGCGCTCCGGCTTCTTCACCCGCTCCTAGCGCGGCGCGTGGGCGTCAGCTGCGGGCGTTGGCGAGCGCCCACTCGAGGGCCTGGTCGGCGACCGCTTCCCAGCCGGGAACGCCGGGGAAGTGGGGCCGATCGGGATGCTCGTCGTAGGCCACGGGCGCTGACGACTTCTTGTGGTACTTGTGGTAGATCGCCTTGGTCAGCGACGTCGGCACCACGTGGTCGCGGCCGTTGGCGATGAACAGCATCGGCGCCCGGTCCGTCCGCTTGAAGTCGACCTTGGCGGCCGTGCGCGGGTTGAGCTGGGCGGCGGCCCCTTCGAACAGGATGTGCCCGGCGCCGGGGATCGCGTAGCGCTCGTAGTACGGCGTGGACTCCTCGCGCGACAGCGTGTTCGTCATCGTGTAGTGGAAGTCGTCGAGCGTGTACTCGACGGCCCGTTTGCGGTTCAGCGGGTTGCGCAGGATGCGCGAGCCGGACTTGAGCGTGGAGAGCGGCAGCTTGGAGATGCCGCGGGGCTGGGCGGCCGAGATCCCGACGCCGGCGCAGCCGAGGCCGCGATCGACGAGGAGCTGCATGAACAGCCCACCGAACGAGTGCCCGATGATGATCGGTGGCTCGTCGAGGCCGCGGATGAACTGGTCGTAGTGGTCGACGATCTTGGCGATCGTGACCGCCTCGAGTGGCGACGGATCGGCGCGGATGGCTTCGACGTCGCCCTCCAGCCCTGGCCACGACGGCGCGTGCACGACGTGGCCGGCAGCGGTGTAGCGCTCGGCGAACTTCTCCCAGCTCCGTGGCGTCATCCACAGCCCATGGATCAGGACGATCTGTTGTGTGCCCACGGGAGGTGACTATCACAGCCCGAGCCGCCGCGCTGGGTGGGGGAGCTCACCCGCCGAGCGCGGCGAGCACGGTGAGCGCCTGCACGTGGGCGGCGACGTCGTGGGCCCGGACCAGCGCCGTTCCACGCTGTGCCGCGAAGAGGTGGATGGCGAGCGTGCCGGCGTCGCGATCGGCCGGCCTCGTCGCGCCGGTCAACCGGCCGATGAAGCCCTTGCGCGACGCGCCGACGACGACCGGGTGGGCGACGTCGAGGGGCAGCGCGCGCAGCAACGCCAGGTTGTGCTCGACGGACTTCCCGAACCCGATGCCCGGGTCGACGAGCACGGACGGCACCCCACCGGCGAGGGCGCGGGCGGCCCCGTCGCGAAGCGACGCGGTGACCTCGGCGACGACGTCGTCGTACGTCGGATGGTCCTGCATCGTCGCCGGCGTGCCGAGCATGTGCCCGATGACGAGCGGCGTCCCCGTGGCCGCCGCCACGCCCACCATGTCGGGATCGGCGAGCCCGCTGATGTCGTTCACGATGTGGGCCCCGCCGGCGATCGCCGCCGCCGCCACCTCGGCCCACCGGGTGTCGACGCTCACCAGCAGGCCGTCGGCGACGAGCGTGGCGATCACCGGCCGCACCCGGTCGATCTCGGTCGTGACACCTGCCGGCTCGGCGCCCGGCCGCGTCGACTCGCCACCGACGTCGACCACGAGGGCGCCGTCGGCAGCCAGCTGCCGTCCGTGCTCGACCGCCGGGCCGACCTCGACGTAGCGGCCGCCGTCGCTGAACGAATCGGGCGTGACGTTGACGATCCCCATGACCGCGGCACCGGTCCACGACACGGTCCACCCGTCACGGTCCGGCACGCCGCCGGGCAACGGCCGCGGCGCGCTGATCCGGTGCGGCGCCATGGCCGCGACGTTAGGGGTCGTCCGGTCAGATGCGGTCGACGAAGACGTGCTCCTTGCCGACCCAGATGGCCGAACGCGGCAGGTCGATGAAGCGACCCTCGTCCTCGATCGCGCGGCGTCCGGCTTCTGCTGCTTCCGGGGCGCTCCCGCGGCCGCGCTCGAACCACGCCTCGGCGTGTCCGGTGTAGGGCTCCACCGTCGTCCCCCGGGCCGCCCGCAGCGCATCCTCGAGCGGCGACTCGAAGCGATGGACCTGTTGGTAGCGCAGCAGGCCCGACGCTGGGGCCATCGAGCGGATCAGCGGACCGTGCTGCACCCGCCAGTAGCGCTGGGCCTCGTCGAACGACAGGTCGGCGCGGTGGCGCAACGGGAAGTGCAGCTTGACGACCCGGCTCATCGGCCGGGCGACGATGGTCTCGGGCGTGGGGTTCACCTGCGGGTACTCGTGGGCCAGCCACAGGGGCGACGCCGGGAGGTCGATGAACTCGGCCTCGTCGGCGAGCAGGGCGGCGCCGGCGCGCCGTCCGTCGGCGGTCCCACCGGCCGACTGCAGCGCCTCCTCGGACTCCCACCACAGCTCGGCCACGCCGTCGTACGGCTCCTCCATGACGCCGCGCGCCGACGCCAGCGCGGCGTTGATCGGCTCGTCGAGGCGGTGGGTCTGGGTGTAGCGCAGCACGCCGAGGGTGGTCTGGTTGGCGGCGACGATCGGGCCGTGGTCGAGGCGCCAGCGGTCGCTGAACTCAGCGAGCGACAGGCCCTCCTTGCGGCGCAGCAGGAACACGAGGCGGATCACGCGGCGATCTTCGCGTGCCGCGCGACGCGCCCGAGGCGTCGGGCGGCAGGATGGTGCGATGACCGGACTGCTCGTGTCGGCGAACGTCGGACGGATCGAGGCCCTGTCCCACCACGACCGCACGGTCACGACGGGGATCTACAAGCGGCCGGTGGCCGGGCGCGTCGCCACGCGCGGGGTGAACCTCGTCGGCGACGACCAGGCCGATCGCAGCGTCCACGGCGGTCCGGACCGCGCCCTCTACGCGTACGCCGCCGAGGACCTCGAGTGGTGGGCCGATCAGCTCGGCCGCCCGGTCGCTGCCGGCACGATGGGCGAGAACCTGACCACGGCCGACGTCGACGTCACGAACGCGGTGATCGGCGAGCGCTGGCGCATCGGCACCGCGCTGCTCGAGGTCACCGCGCCGCGGGTGCCGTGCTTCAAGCTCGGCATCAAGATGGGCGACGGCCGCTTCCCCATCCGCTTCGCGGCCGCCGGTCGACCGGGCGCCTACCTGCGCATCATCGAACACGGCGAGCTCGGCGCCGGTGACACCGTCACCGTCGCCGACGTGCCGGACCACGACGTCACCGTGGCGCTCGTGGCTCACGCCTTCCACGACGATCCCTCGCTCGCCGCCAAGCTGCTCACCGCCCCGGCCCTCGGTGCCGGCTGGCCGGACTGGGCGCGGCGCCAACTCGCGGCCTGAGGGGCCGTCGCGCGCGACGCTGTGCAGGTGACGACGTATCGCGTGCAGTTCGAGGGTCCGGTCGGGTTGGCCCTGCGCGTCGCCACCGCCCTCGCCGACGCGGACGGCGTGGACCTGACGTCGTCGGAGGCGCCCACGCCCAAGGCGAGCGGGCTCGTCGGCCTCGACATGGTGGTCGACGGACTGCCCGACGACGTGATCGCCGCCGTGGGCGGTGTCCGCGGGTGGTTGCCGGACGAGGCGACCATCGACATCGTCACGTCGTAACCGCCGGGCGCCGGACGACCGGCGCGCCGTACCGTCGGTCACCGTGCTCACCGCCGAGCAGCGCCGCGCCTTCGTCGCCGACGGGTACGTGATCGTGCCGGACGTGGTCCCCGAGCGCGTGCTCGCGGCCGCCGACCGCGAGGTCGACGAGCTCATGACCTCAGATCCGCCACCCCCCGACACCGTCGGTCAGCACTTCTGGTTCCTGCCACCGGGGCGGCTGCCGCCGCCGACGCCGCGCTGCGCGAGTCGGGCGCGCTGGCGATCGCCGACGAGCTCGTCGCGCCGCGGCACCTCGATCACGGGCTCGACCACATCCAGATCGCCGTCAACATCCCGCCGTACCCGCACCGCCCGGGCGCGCCGCACATCGACGGCCACCGGCCGGGCGAACCGATCGCCTCGTTCACGATGTTGGCGGCCGTGTTCCTCTGTGACGAGTCGCAGCCCGACTCAGGGAACCTGTGGGTCTGGCCGGGCTCGCATCGCCGGCACCAGCAGCTGTTCCTGGAGCGTGGCGTCGACGTCCTCACCGAGGTCAGCGGCCACGCGGTCTGGCTCGACCCGCCGGTGGACTTCGGGCCCGGGCAGCCGCTGCTCGCCCGTCGCGGCGACCTGCTGCTCGCCCACTTCCTGCTCGGTCACAACATCGGCGGCAACATCAGCGATCACGTCCGCCGCATCCTCTACTACCGCCTCGCCGCCGACGGCCACCGCGACCGCTGGGCCGCGACGTTCACCGATCCCCTGACCGAGTACGCCCCCCTGCGCTGACCGGACGGTTCTCGGTCACGCCGCGAGCTAGCTGCGGGCCTCGGGGTGCTCCTCCAGCCACTGCTCGAGGAACGGGCGCAGACCGCCCATCCGCAGGAGCTGGCCGGGTGGGCTGTCGGGCGGGTAGGGCTCGCCGTACAGCTCGGTGCCCTGGGTCTCGTTGCGCACGAGGCCGCTGTCGAAGTGGACCTCGAGATCGTCGCCCTCGGCGGCGAACGCGCTGATGCCGGGGCAGATGAGCACCGGGAAGCCGATGTTGACGGCGTTGCGCTGGAACAGCCGGGAGAACGACTCGGCGACGACGCACGACAGCCCGAGCTCGTCGCGCAGCACCCGCGGCGCCGGCCGCGAGGAGCCGCAGCCGAAGTTGGTCCCGGCCACGATGAGGTCGCCGGGCCGGGCGTCGCGCTCGGCCCACCCGGGCCGGTTGGGCATGATCGCGGCCTTGCGTGCGTCGGCGCCCTTGACGTGACCCCAGAGGATGGCGCCCGGCATGATCAGGTCGGTGCTGATGTCGTTGCCGAACGACCACACCCGGCCGCGCCGCACGAGCGTGGCCTCGTCAGCCATCGGCAGCTTCCAAGTACGGCCGGGGGTCGGCGATGCGCCCCTCGATCGCCGATGCCGCGACGGTTGCCGGAGAGGCCAGGCAGACCTCCGAGTCGGGGCTGCCCATGCGGCCCTGGAAGTTGCGGTTCGACGATGAGATGCACCGCTCGCCGCGCCCGAGCAGCCCGAGGTGGGCTCCCGCGCACGCGCCGCAGCCAGGGTTCGTGATCATCGCCCCGGCCTCGGCGAGCACGTCCCAGTAGCCGAGGCGCGCACATTCCTTCCACACCTCCGACGACGCCGGCGTCACGATCATCCGCACGTCCGGGTGCACGCTTCGCCCGGCGAGCACGCGTGCGGCCATCGCGATGTCCTCGACCCGGGCGTTGGTGCACGAGCCGAGGAAGGCCTGGTCGATCGTCAGGCCGAGCTCGACGACCGCCGACACGGGGTGGGTGTTGGACGGATCGTGCGGCAGCGCGACCATCGGTTCCAGGTCGGAGACGTCGACGGTGTACACGGCCTCGTAGACGGCATCGGCGTCCGGCGACACCGGGGCCGCCGGTCGCTTCATGCGCCCGTCGAGCCACTCCATCGTGACGTCGTCCGCCTCGAAGATGGCGCACTTGGCCCCGATCTCGACGCCCATGTTCGACATGGTGAAGCGCGAGCCGAGCGACAGCTGCGAGACGACGGGACCCATGAACTCAACCGACTTGTACACGGCGCAGTCGGTGCCGAACTGGCCCGTGATCTTGAGCATCACGTCCTTGCCGACGCACCACGACGGCAGCTCCCCGACGAGGTCGAAGCGGATCGTCGGCGGCACGCGCAACCAGATCTGACCGGTGATCACGACGAACGGCAGCTCCTCCATGATCGGCGTGCCGAGGGCGTTGAAGCAGCCATAGCTCGTCGAGTGCGAGTCGATGCTGACGATCAGGTCGCCCGGCGACACGTAGCCGTGCTCGGGGAAGACCTGGTGGAGGATCCCGTGGCGGCCGTACTCGAAGTAGTTCTCCAGCTCGAACCGACGGGCGAAGTCGCGCAGCGCCTTGTGGGCGTCGGCCCGCTCGACGGTCGGCGACGGAGCGAAGTGGTCGTCGACGGCGTAGACGCGACTCTTGTCGTAGACCTTGGTGACGCCGAGGTGGTCGAGCAGCGGCAGCGGCCCGAAGATGCCGGTGCCGTCGACGTCGGCCCAGACGTATTGACCGGGCGTCACGACGTCGGCCCCGCTCCGCGAGGCGAGGATCTTCTCGGCCATCGTCATGCCCATCAGCCGACCTCCCCCGGCGTGGCGTAGCGCTGCTCGAGGGCGTAGATCTCGTCGAGCCCGAGCAGCGCGGTGACCTCGTCGAACGGCAGCCCGACGAACGACGCCTCACCGCTGCCGTCGCGCAGCGCGACGAGGGCCTCGCGAACCGCCTGCGCCGACAGCTCCCAGCCGCCGGCCGGGATGGTCACCGTCGATCCGAGGTCGCCGGCGACGATCACCGTCAGACCGGGCTCGACCGGCACGACCGCGCCCTCGTCGACGATCACCGCAGCGGCGCCAGCTTGGGCGAACCCCCGCATGGCGCGCGCCACGTCGGCCACACCGCGGGCATCGGCGATCACGGGGACGGCGACCGCCGTGGCGATGTAGCGCACGTTGTCGACCAACTCGTCGACTGATGCCGCGCCGGGGTCGAGCCCGAGCTGCGCCGCGGTGCCGGCGGCGGGCACGGAGACCGCCACGGCACCGGCGCGCTGGGCGATCAGCGCCGTGAACCCGTCGTACACCGGCGGGGCGACCACCGGGCCCTTGGCCGCCAGCTCGTCGAACGCGGTCACGTCGCGGCGACGCCGGCGAAGGCGTCGGTGGTGCTCTGGTACACGGCGCCGATGGCGAGCCCGGGCAGGATCTGCACCTTGAACCCCATCGACGCGGCCTCGGCGCCGTCGACGAGGGCGCCGTTGTACAGGCACGGCAGGCCGCGGCTGACGACGCGCTCGACGTAGTCGTCGAGGTCCTGGCGCCGGCGGATCCCGTCGACGAACACGAGATCGGCACCGGCCTCGTGGAACGCGCTGACTCGGGCGACGACGTCGTCCCAGCCGTTGACGGCGAGGGCGTCGGTGCGGCCGATGATCACGAGGTCGGGGTCGGTGCGGGCGTCGAGCGCGGCACGCAGCTTCATCACCGCCTCGTCGATCGGGATCACCTGCTTGCCGGCCATGAACCCGCACTTCTTCGGGAAGACCTGGTCCTCGAGGTGGAGGGCGGCAGCACCGGCGGCCTCCCATGCCCGGACCGTGCGGTGGACGTTGATCACGTTGCCGTAGCCGGTGTCGGCGTCACAGATCACGGGCAGCGTGGTCGCCGCGCACACCATCCGCACGTTGTCGGCCATCTCGGTCTGGGTCACGAGGCCGGTGTCCGGATAGCCGTAGCGCGCGGCCGTCCCGAACCCGGTCATGTACATCGCCGTGAAGCCGGCCTCCTCGACGAGCCGGGCGAACAGCCCGTTGTAGACGCCGGGGGCAAGGACGAAGCCGTCGCGCAGCTGGGCCCGCAGCGCGGTCCGCCTGGGATCTGAGGTCATCACCACCCAGGATGCCGCACCCGCCCACCCCCTGCGCCAGCGGGCGGGGGGTGGGCGGGCAGCGACTCGGCTAGCGCCGTGTCGCGGGTCGGCGCTGGCCGTTGCTGTTCTTGGGGACCGCGTTGAGCTTCACGCCAGCAGCCCTGCGGGTGGCCGGCGGACGGGTGACCGGTGCAGCGCGCGACGGGCGGCGGCGGGGCGTCCGTCGGGTCCGCCGTCGCTCGGGACGTGCGACGGCTGGAGGGGCAGCGGCTTGAGGTTGAAGATCGACAGCACGAGGGCGGCGACCGCCACCGCGATCGCGCCGAACCACGGCTCGTACCAGCCCTGGGTGGCGAACCACCCGCCGACGGAGAAGACGTACACGGCGAGGGCGAAGGCCGAGGCCAGGTTCTGGCCCGGCCGCACGACCTTGCCGATGCGCCACATGTAGAGCGGAGCGACCAACACCGAGCCGGCGAAGGCGCCGAGCAGCCACCAGCTCCGACTGGCCCCGTCGTCGGTGTTGGCGGAGATGATCGAGGCGATGAGCGTGTAGAAGGCCAGGATCTCCACCGGGATGAACTTGATCAGCTGGGTGAGGAACTCGTCGCTCGCTGTCGGCTCGTTCGACGGCGTCGCCGCCGGCCGCTCGTCACCGAGCGTCCTCGGCATCCCGGCGTCGTGCTTGGTGAGGGCGCGGTCGTAGTTGGCCGCGTCCTCCTTCGTGATGATGTTGCGGTTGAAGGCCACCTGTGTCTCCTCGTGCGTCGTTCGTGGGCGACGGGGAGGAGGTGCCGGCGGACACGTCTGATACGACCGGGCACGGGCGATCGCCATCCCCCGGCCGGCGCAGCCCGGCAGGTACGTTCGACGGCTCGTCACGAGTGCAGAGGGAGGCAGCGTGAGCGATGGACTGTCGCGCCGGGCGTTCCTCGCGCGCGCCGCAGTCGTCGCCGCCCTGACCGGTGTCGAGGCGTCGGCCCTCGGGTCATCGATCGCCCGCGCCGGCAGCGGCGCAGCGGCCGATGCGCCGAGCACGTTGCACCAGACGATCCTGCAGCGGACGCGCGGCACCCGCCAGTACCGCACGCTCGTCGCCGGACCCGGTGAGCCGTACCTGCCGCGACTCGACGTGCTGCGGCGGTCACCCAGCAGCGCACGGAACACGGCGCGGCGATCGCTCCTCTACCTCGGCCACCTGTCCGACCTCCACGTCATCGACTCCGAGTCCCCGGGACGCATCGAGCCGATGATCGTTCGCGACCACGAGGTCTGGGGCTCGGCGTTCCATCCCCAGGACGCGCTGACCGTGCACGTCACGGCGGCGATGGTCAAGTCGTTCGCCGATCTGCAGGTGAGCCCGGTCACCGGTGCCCCGATGTCGGCGGCGATCGTCACCGGTGACAGCGCCGACATGCACTCGCACATGGAGCTGCGCTGGTACATCGACATCCTCGACGGAGTGCCGGTCCGCCCGAGCAGCGGCCGCCGCGACGTCTTCGAGGGCGTGCAGGCATGGGCGGAGGCCGAGTGGGCGTACCGCCCCGGCGATCCGACCGGCGGCTCGTTCGGCGAGTACGGGTTCCCACGGCTGCCCGACCTGCTGAACCAGGCGATCGCCCGACCGGTCGAGTCAGTGGGCCTCCCGGTGCCCTGGTACGCCGTCTACGGCAACCACGACACGCTGCTGCTCGGGACGTTCGCGCTGAGCTCGCAGCTGCGGACGCTGGCGGTCGGCGGACGGAAGTCGCTCACGCTCGACGCGACGGAGACGACGGCGCTCACCGGCTACGCGGCGACCGGCAGCGTGCTGCAGCGCGGGCTCGATGCGCTCGGCCAACAGCACGGCCATCGCTCGGGGTTGCGCGACGTGGCGAGCGATGCCGGCCGGTTCCTGTTCGACCAGCGGGCGTTCATGGCCGAGCACTTCCACACGGCCGGCACACCCGGCCCCATCGGCCACGGCTTCACGCCGCACAACCTCTCGAGCGGCGAGACGTGGTGGCAGGCCGACCTCTCGCCGCACGTGCGGGCGTTCGGCCTCGACACGTGCAACCAGGTGGCCGGCGCCGACGGCGCCGTGCCCGACGACCAGTTCCGCTGGCTGACGACCCAGCTCCAGCAGGCCCAGGCCGAGCAGCGCCTCGTCCTGGTCTTCAGCCACCACAACAGCCTCACGCTGGAGAACCGGGCGACCCGACCCGGTCTCGACCAACCGCTGCACGGCGCCGAGGAGCTCATCGACCTCCTGCTGCGCTTCCCGGTGGTGGTCGGGTGGCTCAACGGCCACACCCACCTCAACCAGATCCTCGCCCACCCCGGGCCGCAGGGCGGCTTCTGGGAGATCACGACGGCGTCGTGCATCGACTTCCCACAGCAGCAACAGGTCGTCGAGCTCGTCGACAACCGCGACGGAACGCTGTCGCTGTTCACGACGGTGCTCGACCACGCGTCGCCGGTCACGCCCGGCACCAGCGGCGGCTACCTCGATCTGGCATCGCAGAGCCGTGAGCTGGCGGCCAACGACTGGGCCGAGTCACCGCTGATGCGTCGCGGCTCGCCGCTCGACCGCAACACCGAGCTCCTGCTGCCGGCGCCGTTCGACCTGTCGACGATCACCGACGTCGCGCTCGAGGCCCAGCACCTCGCCGAGCAGGCCCGCCTCGCGGCGTACCAGGCGAAGGTGCCGGGATGAGGCGGGCGATCGCGCTGGTGGCCCTGGCGCTGGCCGGGTGCTCGCAGACCGCGGCGTTGGCGCCGGTCGGCGGGGATCGCCTGGCCGAGGTGCGCTTCGCGGCGATCGACGAGCTCCTCCGCCAGCACGTCGAGATCCTGGTCGCGCCGGTGTGCACGGCGTCCGGGCCCGACGACGAGGACATCGACTGCGCCGGATCGACGATCGACGGGCGATCGATCGCCGCGTCCTCGCACCACGAGCACCTCGACCTGCTCGTGGTCACCGTCGACGGCAAGGTGATCTACGACCGATCGCTGCAGGACGTGCTGACCTCCGCCGCGAGGCCGACGCCATGACGGTCGAACGCGCCGGGACCTGGCGGGCCCTCGCCCGTGGGTGGCCGGTCTTCGTGCCGGTGATCGTGGTCGAGGCCGGCGTGCAGGCATTGCTGGTGCTGTCCGACCCCGTGCCGGAGTGGAGCGCCGGGTTCCTCGCCCTCGTGCTCACCTCGCTGGTGGCTCTGCTGGGCGCCGTCTGGCTCACCGTCGGCGCGGCGTCCGCGGCCGTGGACGGAACCGGCCTCCTGGACCGAGCCTGGCGGCGGCCGATCATCGTGGCGTGGGCGCTGGCCGTCGGCATCGTCGCCGTCGCCGCCTCGTTGCTCCAGCTCTGGGCCACGCCGTTCGTGTTGCTCCTCGGGTCGTTCGTGCTGCCCGCAGCCGCCGTCGACGATCCTGGGAACCTCTTCGCCCGGGCCTACCGGCCGGTCGTGCGCACGCCGGTGCGGTGGGTGCTGGCCGTGCTCGCGGCGGTGGTCCTCGCCGTCGTCACGTGGATCGTCGCCCTGAGCTTCGGCTTCTTCGTCACCGGCGCGCTCGGTGCCGTGCTCACATGGCTGTGGTTCGGCGTGGCGGCCACGTTCGTGCTCGCGCTGTGGTGCGCGCTGTACCGGCGGGCCACACCCGGGGGGGCCGCCGCCGTCAGCTGACGCGGCTCAGCTGGCGCGGGGCTGGCGGCCGCGGGCCTGCTGGCGCTTGTGCTCGATGAAGTCGACGAGCACGTAGTCACCGAGCGTCTCGGGCGTCGTGAAGAACGCCCGGCCGCGGTTGATCTCGGTCAGCCGCTCGACGAACGCCGTCAGGTAGCTCGTGGCGTCGAGCATGAACGTGTTGATGCGGATCCCGTCGCGGGTGCAGCGCAGCACCTCGCGCAGCGTGGCCTCGACGGTCTCGGTCACCGGCGGGTAGTTGAAGAAGACGTCGCCGTTCGGCGTGACGTGGGCCGTCGGCTCGCCGTCGGTGATCATGATGATCTGCTTGGTGCCGGACTGCTTCGACAGCAGCTGGCGGGCCAGCGTGAAGCCGTGCTGCATGTTGGTGCCGTACACGAAGTCCCACGACACCTCGGGCAGCTGCTCGGCCTTGAGGATGCGGGCCGTCTCGCTGAAGCCGACGAGGCCGAGGTAGTCCCGCGGGAACTGCGACGAGATCAGCGAGTGCAGCGCCATGGCGACCTTCTTGGCCGGCAGGAAGTTGTCGCGCATCGGCATCGACAGCGACAGGTCGAGCATCAGCACCGTGCTCGATCGCGTCAGGTGCTCGGTGCGCTCGACCTCGAAGTCATCCGGTTGCAAGTGCACCGGCGTGCCGGTGACGCCGCGGCCGCGCCGACCGAGGGCGTTGCGGATGGTGCGCTGCAGATCGAGCTGGAACGGATCGCCGTACTCGTAGGGCTTGGTGTCGTACGTCCGCTCGTGACCGTGACCGAGGCGGTGCACCTGGTGCTGGCCGACCTGCTCCTTGGTGAGCTTCGAGAAGAGGTCGCGCAGGGCGTTCGAGCCGATCGCCCGCAGGCCCTTCGGGGTCAGCTCGAGGCGCCCCTCCTTCTGCTCGATGAGGCCGGCCTCGGTCAGCATGCGGGTCAGCTCGGCGAGGCGCTCCAGCGACCGGGCGGCGTCGTCGCCGAGCAGGTCGCGCACCCGGTCCATGTCGGCTTCGGCGAGGGCGCCCGGGTTCGACGCGTTGCGCAGCAGGTTCTCGAGCTGATCGAGGTCGCCCAGCTCCTGCATCGTCTGCATCGCCTGGCCCATGCCCAGCGGGTCCTGGCCCTGGAAGTCGTAGGACTGGTTCCACCCCTGCTGCGGGAACAGGCTGCGCAGGTGCTGGCCGAGCTGGTCCATCTGCCAGCGCAGGTCCATGTCGCCGAGCAGCTGGTCCGACAGCTCCTGCAGCTGGGCCCGCTGCTCGGGCGTCATCGAGTTCATCATCGCCTGCATGGCGGCCATCTTCTGGGCCAGCTGCTCGAGGAGCTCGTCGAGCGTCTCGGGGTTCTCCGGGAAGAAGTCCCCGAACTGCTCCATGAACTCCTCGAAGCGCGGATCCTCGCCGTTCTCCCGGCGCTCGAGCATCTCGTTGAGGGAGGACATCATGTCCTTCATCCGCGCCATGTCCTCGGGCGTCATCTGCTGCATCGCCCCGCTCATCTGGTCGAAGAGCTGGTTGGCGAGCTGCTGGCGGAGCCGCTCCATCAGCTCCTCGAAGCGGCGTGACGCCTCCTGCGACTCGAAGTCGTAGTCCTGCAGCTCACGCACCTTGCCGGCCAGGTCCTCGGGCAGGAAGTCGAGGCGCATGTTGCGGTCGACGGCGGAGTCCTTGGCCGTCTCGGCGCGGCGCTGGTCACCGGTGCGCTCGGCGTGCTGCTCGGCGTCGCGGACGGCGTTGTCGATCGCGTGGCGCTCCTCGTCGACGATGTCGGCCAGCTCGCGGGCGATCTCGTCGTACACCCCGCCCAGGTCGAAGCGGTCGAGGCGGTCCTGGCGCTCCTGGCGCAGCTTCTCGAGCAGCTCCCGCACGCCCTGCAGCCGATCGCCGTTGCGGTCCCGCAGGCCCTGGTGCATCATCCGGCGCAGCGCGGCGTTGACGTCGCCGTGGTAGAGCAGCTCGTCGGTCAGCTCCTCGAGCAGGGCGTCGCCGTCCAGCTCGAACCCCTGCTGCGTCCCGTCCCAGCGCGAGTAGGTGAAGCGAGACGACATGGGTTCACGGTACCTCCATCCCTGGATCCGTGGAGCCCCGTGCCGTCCACGTGCGCATGTGAACCCATGCACAAGGTGTGGACCCGTGGGGTACTGTGAAGTCATGCGTGTCCCCCGCACGTTCGTGTTCCTGGACCTCTCGGGGTTCACCAACTACACCGCCGCGTTCGGGGACGACGCCGCCGGGCGCCTGCTGGGCGCGTTCCGCACGATCGTGCGGGAGGTGGCGTCGGACCGGGGCGTGCGGATCGCCAAGTGGCTCGGCGACGGCTGCATGGTCGTGGCCGTCGATCAAGCCGACGCCATCGCCTTCGTCCTCGACCTCGAGAACCGCTCGGCCGAGGTGTGCTCCCCGCTGACCCTGCGGGCCGGCATCGCCACCGGCTACGCCCTGCTGTTCGAGGGTGACGACTACATCGGCTCGGCCGTCAACATGGCCTCGCGGCTGTGCGACATCGCCGGCGCCTACCAGGTGCTGATCCCGACGATGGGGCTCGAGCGGCTGCCCGAGGGCGTCGAGGCGCTGCCCCACGAGCCGGTCGAGCTGGCCGGCTTCCCCGGGTCGATCGAGGTCTTCGAGCTGACGGGCGTCCCGACGGCCCCCGACCGCAACGACACCGGCGAGCTCTGGACGAGAAGCCCCTTCATCTGACCCATCCGAGGGTTTGCCTGCATCGGAGGGTTTGCTGCGGGGGCCACCCGCACGAAACCCTCGGATGAGGTCAGTCGGACAGTGATCGGGCCAGGCGGCGGCGCCACTCGACGGACGCCCGGTCGGCCTGCACGCTGACCGTGGCCGTGTTGTCGAGCGGCAGCACGCCCGGCACCCGCTCCAGCATCCGCTTGTCCTCGGCGCCGATCGCCCGGTCGAAGGCGATGACCTCCTCGCCCGGCACCGAGAAGTCGTCGTTGCGCCAGATCACGAACGTGAAGTAGCTGCGGACGTCGTCGATCGGCGTCGTGCACAACAGGATGATGTGGTCGAGCCCGGTCTCGTAGTGGATCGTGCTGCGGACCGTGAACGGCAGGGCGAACCCGGTCGTCATGCGCCGCTTGATCACGTCGGCCGCCAGCCCGGACACCGACTTGCCGAGGTCGTTGGCCACCTCCACCTCGTACTCGTAGCCGGCGAAGTCCTCGTCGAGCGCGACGATCTCGAACTTCGGCACCTGGGTGTTGGTGGCGATGCCGAACGTGCCCGTGTGGACGTACGGGAAGTGCGAGATGTCGAGGAAGTTGTCGGTCATCCGCAGCGCGTTCGCCGACCACTCCTCGACCCCGGAGTTGATGCGGCGGTACGCAGGATCGTCCTCCCAGCGCATCGCCGGGATCTTCGCCGCCGGCGTGCCGGGGCACAGCCACACGAGCCCGTAGCGCTCCTCGACCTCGATCGCCGCCAGGTGGGCCTTCGGCGGCACGGGCACGCCGGGTTGCGCCGACGGCACGGCGACGCAGCGGCCGCCGTCACCGAACGTCCAGCCGTGGTACGGGCAGACCAGGCAGCCGGCTTCCACGTGGCCGAGCGACAGGGGCGACTCGCGGTGCGGGCAGCGGTCCGGCGCGGCCACGACGTCGCCGCCGGGCCCCCGCCACACGACGTAGCCGCGCCCGAGCAGGGTGACGCCGACCGGGCCACCGGCGAGGTCGGCGCCCTCGCACACGACGTGCCACTGGTCGGCGAGGTGGGAGTTGTCGATGAGCGTCGTCATGATGTGAGCCGAGCGAGTCCTCGAGCGAGCGAACGATGCGGCCGAGGTTCCTTTGGTCAGTCTGTCATACCATTCGCCCGTGCTGCTCGTGACCGGGGACGTCGTCCTCACGATGGACCCCGACCGCCGGATGATCACCGACGGCGGCGTCCTCGTCGACGGGGATCGCATCGTCGCGGTCGGCGCGGCCGGCGATCTCGCGGCGCAGGCGCCCGACGCCGAGCGCCTCGGCGGGCCCGGCCACCTCGTCGTGCCCGGGTTGATCAACGCCCACCAGCACCTCACCGGCGATCGGCTGGTGCGCTCGACGATCCCCGACGACATCGACGCGTGGGACGCCATCTTCCAGTGGGCGGTGCCGATCCACGCCGCCCACACCGGCGACGACGACGAGCTCTCGGCCACGCTCGGGCTCGTCGAAGCGGTGACCAACGGGATCACGTTCACGGTCGAGGCCGGCACGGTGGCCCACCCCGACCGGGTGCTCGCGGCGTACGACGCCGTCGGGGTCGGTGGCACGCTCGGTTCGTGGGGTTGGGACGTCGCCGAGGCGCCGTTCGCCGGGACGGTCGACGAGGTGCTCGACCGCCAGCGCTTCGTGCTCGACGTCGCACGCGGCCACCCGAGGGTCCACGGTTGGGTCACGCTCGTCGGCCACGACCTGATGTCCGACGAGCTGGTGGTCAGCGCCAGCGCGCTCGCCCGCGAGGCCGGGACGCACATGACGTTCCACCTCTCGCCCGGCGACAACGACGCCGTCGCCTACCTCGAGCGGACCGGGCGACGACCGGCCGTCCACCTCGACGAGCTCGGCGCGCTCGGCGACCACGTGCTGCTGGCGCATGCCGTCCACCTCGACGATGCCGAGGTCGCTGTCGTGCTGCGTCGTGAGGTCGGGATCGCCTACTGCCCGTGGGCCTACCTGCGACTCGGGCAGGGCGTGGCGCGGGCCGGGCGCCACGCCGAGATCATCGCTGCCGGCGGCCGCGTCGCCCTCGGCTGCGACGCCGAGAACGCCGGCGACCACGTCGACGTCCTGCGCGCCGCCCAGGCCGCGGCCGGCATCGCCCTCGACGCCGGACGGGCCCCGTTCGGTGCCCACACCGCGCTGGAGCTGGCCACCATCGCCGGCGCCCGGGCGATCGGGATGGACCACGAGCTCGGGTCGCTGGAACCCGGCAAGCGGGCCGACGTCGTCGTCATCGACACGTCGGGCCCGAACTGGGTGACCCGTTCGCCCGACCCGGCGCTGCAGCTGCTGTGGGCCAGCGACGGTCGCGACGTCCGCCACGTGGTGGCGTCGGGCCGCGTCGTCGTCCGCGATCGCCAGTGCACCACGGTCGACCTGCCGGCACTGGCCGCCGAAGCCCAGGCCCGCCAGGTGACGATCCTGCGCGAGGTGGGCCTGGACCCCCAGCCGAGGTGGCCGGTGACCTAGAGGAGCGTCTTGGGGATCGCGGCGTGGCAGCCCAGGGTGGCGTCGACGACCTGGGTGACGCCGACGTCGACGGCCACTGATGCGAGCGAGTACGCCTCGTCGGGGGTGTAGCCGCCGCGATCGACGAGGAACTGCACGGCCAGCTCGGCGGCCATCCGCATCGCCGCGTCGAGGTCCTCGCCGAAGCCGTGGGTGAACCAGTGGGTGGCCGTCTCCAGCACCGGCGACGGGATCGTCACGCCCCGCTCGACCGAGAGCCGCAGCCGCACGTCGAGCGAGGCCTCGATGGCGGTGCCGCAGATCTCGCCGTCGCCCTGCGCGAAGTGCGGGTCGCCGACGAAGAAGCGGGCCCCCTCCACGAAGACCGGGTAGCGCACGGTGACGCCCGGCCCGAAGCGCCAGTTGTCGACGTTGCCGCCGAACACGCCGGGCGGGATGCTGCTGCGCCGTCCCGCCTCACCCGGCGCCACGCCCATCACGCCGAGGTGCGGGCGCACGGCGACCTCGACGTCGCGACCGAACGGCCTGCGGCGCGATTCGTTCGGCGGGGTGACGAACCCGGGCACCGTGTACGTCGGCAGCCCGTCGAAGTCGAACCCGAACAACGGGCGAGCCGTCGGCGGGAACTCGTCGGTGGCGTCGGTGAGGCCGTAGATCGTGATCCGCTCCTTGCCGAACGTGTCGTAGAGCAGGCCCCAGTTGGCGGCGCAGTTCGACCCGTACGGCAGCCGCGGCGTCATGTCCAGCAGCTCGACGACGAGCGTGTCGCCGGGTGAGGCGCCGGTGACGGCGATCGGTCCGGTCATGATGTGCACGCCGGGCGCCCGGTCGACCTCCGGGATGGCCTCCCAGATCGCCCGCATGCCGTCGTCCATCATCAGGTCGGGGGCGTCGCCGGCGTGGTGGGTGACCGCTTCGATGGTCAGCTCGGTCCCGTCGTCCACGGTGAGCACGGGCTCGAGGTCGGGATCGAGGAAGCCCCAGAAGCAGTGCTCGGGCGCGGCGGTCAAGCGGTCCACGGTCTGACCGTAAGACCACCGTGTGTCGACAGTGTTTCCAGTCTGTGGCCGCCGCGCGACCTCAGACGAGCCGAACGTTCGCTCGCAGCGCGCGTCAATTGGGCTGGTGCCCCGCTGGGGTTGGAAGAGCTCTGGACGACCAGGGGGCCGGGTTTCGCTCCGGGTCTGGCTCGGTGCTGCGCGCCCGTTCGCTCTGTGTCACCTCATGTGTCCCCGGGGACATATGAGGTGACACAGAACGGGCTCACGGTTCGCCGACGTCGTTTCGGTCGCGGTCTTCCGTCGAAACGAGCCACCTGACGCGACCGAAGCAGCGTCCCAACCGACGCAGCCCGTTCTGTGTCACCGCACACGTCGTCGACGACGTATGCGGTGACACAGAACGGGGGCGGACCGCAGCACCGAGGCGAACCCGCCCACGAACCCGCCCGTCCCCGCCGTCCAGAGCTCCTCGCTCTCGGGCATCGCAGCACGCCTCCTGACGTTCGCTCGCTCGAAGGCTCGCTCGGCTCAGACGAGGCGGTCGACCATCCCCCGCTCGACGGCGTCGAGGTGGCGGGTGCCGGCCTCGACGGCGGCGTCGGGATCGCCCTTCCCGATGGACTTGGCGATCACCGCGTGGTGGCGGGCCGAGCGGTTGACGATCTTGGTCACCTCGTCGCGGTTGGCGTCGGCCGACAGCAGCGAGGCGAAGTCGTCGGAGCGGAACAGCTGGCCCATCACCTTGCCGTAGACCTCGACGAGCAGCGGGTTGCCGGCCGCACGCGAGATGGCGGCGTGGAACAGCCGATCCTGGGCGCGGAAGGCATCGAGGGCCATGCCCTGCGTGAACCCCTTGGCCAACTCGGTGATCTCGCTGCGGTCCTCCTCCGTCGCCCGTTGGGCGGCCATCCGGATGATCGGCAGCTCGAGGACCCGGCGGGTCTCGAAGAGCTGGCGCACGAACGTCTTGCGGTCGTCGTGCTGCCCGGCGCCGAGGCGGATGTCCGGCAGCTGCTCGGCGACGTACGAACGGTTGCCGCGCCGCTCGATCACCCCGAGCGAGAGGAGACCCTGCATCGCCTCGCGCACCGACGTGCGGGCGACGGCGAACTGCTCCGACAACGAGCGCTCCGACGGCATGCGGGCGCCGGGTTCGAGCTCGCCGCTCTCGATGCGCTCGACGAGGCGGTCGCGGATGGCCGCGCTCAGCGTCTCGCGTGGATCGGCTGGAAGGCGATGTCGTGGGGGGCCACCGACGGCGACTGTACTGGTGGCGACCTCGCGATCTTCGGACCGGTCGGCCCGTTGGCCTGTTGGTCTGACCATCTGGCCACCAGACCGTGCGGCGCGGCGCTAGGGTCCAGGCCGTGGGCGACACGACCGACACACCGACCTACGAACTGCGGCCGACCGAGGCCCGCTGGACCCACATCGCCCTGAGGGTCAGCGACATCGACGCGTCGATCGCGTGGTACCAGACGTTCACGCCGCTCGAGCTGCTCGACAAGCGCCAGGACGACATGGGCTTCGGCGCCTGGCTCGGCCAGCCCGATTCGGCCGAGAAGCCGTTCATCCTCGTGCTCGCCCAGTTCCTGCCGGCCACCGATCCCTTCAAGGCGTACCCGAAGGAGATCCTCGCCCCGTTCGCCCACCTCGGCGTCGAGCTGCCGAGCCGCGACGACATCGACGCGATGGCGGTGCGCGGCGAGGCCGCCGGGTGCCTGTCGATGCCGCCGACCCAGATGCCCGATCCGATCGGGTACATCTGCTCGCTGCGCGATCCGGACGGCAACACCGTCGAGTTCTCCTACGACCAGGGCGTCTACGCCAAGGCACGCGAGGTCTGGGGCGGCGCGGTCTGGGGTGGCGACGGCGGATGACCGCCGCGCCGGCCGACGTCGCCCGGTCCTACCTCGCCGCCTTCGCCACCGCTGATCCCGAGCTGATCGCCGGCCACGTCGCGCCGGGCTTCGTGAACGATCACGCCTCGGCGCTCGGGTCCCGCTCGGAGGGTCGTGACGAGTACCGCAGTCGGCTGCCCGGGTTCCTCGCCCGCTTCCCGGGGATCCGCTACGAGGTCCAGCAGCTGGTCGTCGACGGACCGGCCGTGGCCGCCGCCTACGTGATGACCGCCACCAGCGACGGCCACCCGGTCGAGGTCCGCGGCCTGATGCTGTTCGACATCACCGACGGCCTGATCAACGGCCGGACGGACTACTGGGATTCGCTCGGCTTCCTCCGCCAGACCGGCGCCGCCTGAACGCGTTTTGGTCCGGATCCTGGTCGCACCGGACCGGACCAGATCAGCTGCGGCTGCGGTACGTCGCGCTCGGTGCCCGACGTGTCCTTGTTGAGCCGCTTCGAGAGGTGCAGGCCCTCGAGCACGAACGACACGGCCGCCGCGACCGCGGCAGGCGACTCGTCGCCGGCGGTCAGCGCGGCGACGGGCGGCCGCAACGCCGGCACCTGCTCGACGAGGGCGGCGAGGTCGCCCGACGCGACGTCTTCGCCGGTGTGGGCGACGACCCCCTCCTCGAACGCCGAGACCACGTCGCGCGTCTGCTCGGGCGCCACCTTCTCCTTGAAGACGGTGAGCACGGCGCCCTTCACGAGGTTCTCGAAGATGGCGCCCTCGCGGCCTTCGTCGAGTGACTCGATCTCGATCTTGCCGCCCGAGCTGGCCGCCAGCGCCTCGAGGTCGTCGACGCGCGGCACGACGATGCGCTCGCCGGTGCGCAGGGCGCGCCGCAGGGCGTTGGCGGCGACCACCTCGAAGTTGGTCACCGACAGGCGCACGCTGACACCGCTGCGCTGGTTGACGTGGGTGCTGGCCCGCGCCAGGTGGCTGATGGTCGTGATGACCTCGGCCAGGTACTCCGGCATCCGAACGTCCACACCGCCCACCGATGGCGACCGCGCCTCCTGGTGGACGATGGCGAGCTCGGTCGAGATCTCGAGCGGGTAGTGGGTGCGGATCTGGCTGCCGAAGCGGTCCTTCAGCGGGGTGATGATGCGACCGCGGTTGGTGTAGTCCTCGGGGTTGGCCGAGGCGACGAGCATGATGTCGAGGGGCAGGCGGATCTTGTAGCCGCGCACCTGGATGTCGCGCTCCTCCAGCACGTTGAGCAGACCGACCTGGATGCGCTCGGCGAGGTCGGGGAGCTCGTTGATGGCGAAGATGCCGCGGTTGGTCCGCGGCACCAGGCCGTAGTGCAGGGTCAGCTCGTCGGAGAGGTAGCGGCCCTCGGCGACCTTGATCGGGTCGACCTCGCCGATCAGGTCGGCGATCGACGTGTCCGGCGTCGCCAGCTTCTCGCCGAAGCGGTCGTCGCGATGGACCCACGTGATCGGGGTGTCGTCGCCGTGCTCGGCGACGACGTCGCGGGCGTGGCGGGAGACCGGGTTGTACGGGTCGTCGTTGATCTCGCTGCCGGCGATGGCTGGCATCCACTCGTCGAGCAACCCGGTCAGCGAGCGGATCATGCGCGTCTTCGCCTGACCTCGCTCGCCGAGGAAGATGATGTCGTGCCCGGCGAGGAGGGCGTTCTCGAGCTGCGGCAGGACGGTCTGCTCGTAGCCGAGCACGCGCTCGAAGAGGGGTTCGCCGGCGCGCGATCTTGGCGACGGCGTTGGCCCGGATCTCTTCCTTGACGGGCCGGGACTCCCAGCCGTCCGCGCGGAGCTGGCCGATCGTTGCGGGGCGTGCTGCCATGGACCGAACCTATCGCTCGATCCGCCGCCGTGCGGGTTCGGGAATCCACTCCCGACCTCGATCCGACCGCGGCGCGGTGGCGCCGGTACGGTCCGCGCCATGCAGGTCGGCGCACTCGTTGGCAACTTCGGCACCTACGAGGACGACCCCGGCGTCGACGGCTGCCTCGCCGTCGCCGACGAGGCCGAGCGCCTCGGCTACGACTCGGTGTGGGTGCACGACCACGTCGTCATGCCGACGGGCGTCACGTCGCGCTACCTCTACAACGCGAGCGGCGACTCCCCGTTCCGCCCCGAGCAGTACATCTACGACCCGATCACGGTGATGGCGGCGATCGCCGGGCGCACCGAGCGGGTCAGCATCGGCACCAGCGTGCTGATCGTGCCGTACCGCAACCCGCTCGTGCTGGCCAAGGAGCTGGCCACGATCGACCGGATCTCACACGGGCGCGTCCTCCTCGGCATCGGCGTCGGCTGGATGCGCGAGGAGTTCGCCGCGCTGGGCATCGACGACCTGTGGGCCGACCGCGGCGCGGTGACCGACGAGTTCATGGCCACGTGCATCGACCTGTGGACGCAGGACGGCCCGAGCAGCTTCGACGGGCGCTGGGTGCACTACCACGACATCGGTGCCAACCCGCTGCCCGTGCAGCGGCCGCACATCCCGATCTGGGTCGGCGGCAAGACCGCGGCGGCCCACCGCAGGGTGGCGCGCTACGGCTCCGGCTACCACACCGTGGCGTCGACGCCCGCGGCAGATCGCCGAGGAGGTGGCGGCGGTGCGGACCGAGATGGAGCGGGCCGGGCGCGATCCCGACGAGCTGGTGGTGTCGATGCTGTGGGCGTTCCTCGCCACGGGCGGCGTGCAGCAGCTCGTCGACACGATCGGCGCCTACGCCGAGGCCGGACTGCACCACCTGGTCGGCGTGCCGTCGCTCACGGCGCGCGAGCCGGCGGACGCCCACGAGCGGTTGGCGACCACGATCGAGGACCTGCAGCGCTTCGCCGCCGACGTCCTGCCGATCGTGCGCTGACTCGTCGTCAGGGATCGGCGAGCCGCAGGACGGCGTCGGCCGCCGACGGTTGCCCGCCGGCGACGCAGTGCGACGTCCAGACCGCCGTGGCACCGCCTGATCCGGCGCGGGCGATGCCGTCGGGACGGAACGACGGCTGATCGGTCAGCGGCGCCCACGCTGCGCCGCTGGTCCAGCTGACGAGCGCCTTGTCGCCGACACCGGTGGTCACGAGTCCGAGCCCGGGGACCTCCGCGAGCGTGGTGGCGTCGGTCGCGATGCCCGTGGCCCGCACCACGTTCCACGTCGTGCCGCCATCGATGCTGCGGGCGACGCCTGAGCGATCGGCGAGCAGCCACGAGATGATCTCGCCCGTGCGGACCGGCGTGCCGATGACGCCGGCCGCCTGCATCACGTAGGTGCTCCCACCATCGTCACTGTGGGCGATGCCGTCATCGGTCCCGACGAGGAACGAGTCGCCATCCAGCGCCAGGACCTCGCCGGGGACAGCCCCGGTCGGGAGCGCCTCCGTCGCCTTCCACCCCGTGGTGGCGTCGACCCACCGTTGCACCTGACCATCGCTGAGGGCCACCAACGTCGGTGCACCCTGCGCCCCTGCCGCGCTCAGCGACGTGACGCCGGCCGGGCCACCGAGCGCCGAGGGCGTGCCGGCGACGACCTTGGACACGCCGGTCGACGTGGCGACCCAGGCCGTCGCTGGATCGGTGGGGTCGTCGGCGTACGCCGTCGGCACCCCGAGCGTCAGCCCCGACCACGTCGCGCCGCCATCGGTGCTGCGCCAGACCCGGGCCGTGCCGACGGCGGCGAGCACGCTCTGGTGACCGGCCCACAGCCGCAGCTGGTCTCCACACACCACGCCGAGTGGGGTGGTCGGCGCCTTCCAGGCGGATGCCGGCGCCGGCGGCACCGTCGTGGTCGTGGTCGTCGTGGTCGAGGTCGTCGTGGACGTGGACGTCGTCGTCGTTGCGTCGGTCTCGGGCGTCGTCTCCTCGGGGTCGGTCTCGTCAGGCTCCTCGGTGTCGTCGCCCTCGATGTCGGGAACCTGGGACCGGATGACGGGCGGGGTGTAGCGCGGGAACACCCGGGGCGTCGTGCGGCTCGGGACGTAGGGCGACGACTGGTAGTCGGGGAAGTCCGAGAACTGGTCGTCGTCGTACGGGTCGGACGTCACCGTGTACGGGGGGAACGTGCCGTCGTACCCGCTGTCGTACTCCGACGACACGGTCCCCGATGAGGGCGACGTGAACTCGGCGTCGTAGGTCGTGAACGTGGCGTCGGCGCGCTCGTCGCTCGCCTCGCGGTCGGCACTGCTGCGGCCGCTCGGCTCTCCGAACGGTGACGGGAGGCTGAACGGCGTGCGTTGCTCGGTCCCGGCGAGACGGTCGCCGCTGCCCGAGCCGCCGGTGCGTCCCACGATGATGACCACGAGGAGGACGGCGACGGCCGCGCCGAGGGTGACGAGCAGCCGGCGCATCGCGGCGACGCGGGCGACGGCGTCCTCGTCGCCGGGGTCCGGCGGCAACCCATCGCCGGGACCGGGCACGCTGAACGAGTCGGTGCCGTCGACGGCGAAGCCCTGTTGGCCCGCCTCGTTGATCGTCGGTTCGGCATCGGGTCGCGACGAACCGGCCGATTTCGCGCCCATCTCCTCACCACCCGGAAGCACCTCGATCCACGTTAGACCCTCCCGCCCGAACCTGGTCCTCGGTTCGCCCGGCTCACCCACCCTGAAGGCGGTGGGCCGCCATCGGTAGCCTGCGGCGCCGTGGACCTGTCCGGGACGTGGCGGGCGACGGCCGCGGACGATGAGCTGCGCCGGAGCGGCATCGGCCTGGACGTCGACGACGACGACTGGTCCGAGGTCACCGTTCCCGGTCACTGGCGCTCGTACGGACCGGAGTTCGCCGGCGACGGGCCGATCCTCTACCGCAAGCGCTTCGAGCTCCCCGCCCCCGCCACCGGCGCCCGCCGCTGGATCACGTTCGACGGCATCTTCTACCAGGCCGACATCTGGCTCGACGGCGCCTACCTCGGCGACCCGGAGGGCTACTTCTTCCCGCACAGCTTCGACGTCAGCGCCCTCTCCCGACTCGGTGACGATCACGTGCTGGCCGTCGAGGTGACGTGCAACCCCGAGCGGGGAACGGCCGGCCGGCGCAACATCACCGGCCTGTTCCAGCACTCCGAGGCCGTCGATCGGGACTGGAACCCGGGTGGCATCTGGCGCGCCGTGCTCGTGTACGACACCGGGCCGGTCAAGCTCGACCGCCTGCGCGTGCTGTGCCGCGACGCGGACGAGACCCGCGCCCACCTGCGGCTGCACGCCCGCCTCGACAGCGACGCCGCCCGCACGGTGCGCCTGCGGACGTCGGCCGACGGCGTCGTCGTCGGCGAGACCGAGCACCCGCTCGCCGCCGGCGTCAACGAGATCGAGTGGTCGCTGGACGTCGACCGACCGCAGCTGTGGTGGCCGCACGCGCTCGGCGACCAGCCGCTGACCGACATCGAGGTCGAGCTGCTCGTCGACGGCGCGCACTCCGACCGCCGCTCGCGGCGGACGGGACTGCGCGAGGTGGCGTGGAACGACTGGGTCTGCTCGATCAACGGCGAGCGGCTGTTCCTGAAGGGCGCCAACCTCCTGCCGACGCGGCCCGGGCTTGCTGATGCGACTCGGGCCGAGGTGCGCCGCGACGTCGAGCTGGCCGTGGAAGCCGGCCTCGACGCGCTGCGCGTGCAGGCCCACATCGCCGACCACGAGCTCTACCGCGCCGCCGACGAGCTGGGCGTGCTGCTGCTGCAGGACTTCCCGCTGCAGTGGGGCTACGCCCGCCAGATCCGCAGGGAGGCGGTGCGCCAGGCGCGCGAGGCCGTCGACTCGCTCGGCCACCACCCCTCGATCGTCCAGTGGTGCGCTCACGACGAGCCGGTCGCCGAAGCTCCGCAGGTCGAGACCGACCGGCGCTCCCGTCGGCTGCGACGCTTCATGGCCCAGCAGCTGCCGTCCTGGAACAAGTCGGTGCTCGACCGCTGGGTGAAGCGGGCGTTCGAGCAGGCCGATCCGACCCGCCCGACCATCGCCCACGGCGGCGTCGCCCCGCACCTCCCCCAGCTGGACGGCACCGACTCCCACATGTGGCTCGGCTGGCACCGCGGCGAGGTCGGCGAGCTTGCCGAGCTGGCCCGCCTGATCCCCCGCCTCGTGCGCTTCGTCAGCGAGTTCGGCGCCCAGTCGGTGCCGGCCGATGGCGAGGAGTTCGTCGACACCTCGCGCTGGCCCGAGCTCGACTGGGACGCCCTGCGCGAGCACCACGGCCTCGAGGTCGAGGTGATGCTGGAGCGGGTGCCGCCGGCCGATCACCCCACGTTCGGCGCGTGGCGCACGGCCACCCAGCGCAACCAGGCCCTGATCCTGCGCCACCACATCGAGACGCTGCGGCGCCTGAAGTACCGGCCGACGGGCGGCTTCTGCTTCTCGTGGCTGGCCGATCCGTCACCGATGATCTCGGCATCGGTGCTCGACGACGAGCGCCGGCCCAAGCTCGCGTGGGCGGCCGTCATGGAGGCCTGCCGGCCGGTGGCCGTGATCACCGATCCGCTTCCAGCGGTGCTGGCGCCGGGCGACGAGATCGACCTGGAGGTGCACGTCGTCAACGACCTGCGGGTCGCCGTCGCCGACGCCACCGTCGCGGTGACGTGCACGTGGCGGGGCGGCCGCCGTCAGTGGCGCTTCCGTGGCGACGTCGACGCCGACTCGTGCGTGCTCGTCGGGCGCCTCGAGCTCACCGTCCCGGACGCCCCGGGCGATCTCCTGCTCGGGCTGGCGCTCACCGGCCGCGACGCGGACGACCGCGAGGTCACGGCGACCCGCCGGGCCGGCGCCCGGATCACCCCTGGGTGACGCGCGCCGCGAACGCCCGATGGGCATCGGGATCGACCGGCTTGTGCACGACGCGCGTGCCCGGCGGGTCGTCCGCGAGCGAGGCCCCCGGCCGCCATGCAACGGCGGGCCGGATCGGTCGCGACACGAAGTTGCCGCCGCAGTTCGGGCACACGCCGAGCAGCACCGCGTCGACGCACGGGCGGCAGAACGTGCACTCGTAGGAGCAGATCATCGCCTCGCTCGACTCGGGCGGCAACGGCGTCGCACAGTGCTCGCAGGTCGGTCGCAGCTCCAGGCCCATGGCGCCATCGTCGACGTCGACGCCGGCTGGCGCAACGACGACGTTCCCAGACATCACGACGTGCGAGCCTGAGGCGTGCCCCTGCCGCCCGGTGGGATCGAGATGAGCGACGCCGAGATGGACGCCCGGTGGGATGCGTGGACGCCGGACCAGGTGGCCGATCGGTTGGCCGGCGTCCGGGCGCCATGGGCGGTGGCCGGCGGGTGGTCGCTCGATCTGTTCATGGGTCGTACGACGCGCCCGCACGGGGACATCGAGATCACGACGCCGGCGCGCTCGTTCCCGGCGCTCGTCGCCGCCTTCGACCGCTTCGAGTGGGACGTCGTCGGCAGCGGGCGCCGCTGGCCGTACCCCGAAGGGATGGACGTCCTCCACCAGACGTGGCTGCGCGACCCTTCGACGGATCGCTACCACCTCGACGTGTTCCGCGAGCCGCACGACGGCAGCACCTGGATCTACCGCCGGCACCCGGCGATCCGCCTGCCGTACGCCGACGTCCACGAGCGCACCGCCGCGGGCGTGCCGTTCGTCGCGCCGGAGGTCACGCTGCTGTTCAAGGCCAAGGCCCACCGCGACAAGGACCAAGCCGACTTCGACGTCGTCGTCGGCGCCCTCGACGAGGTGCGCCGCCGGCGCCTGCGGGGTGGTTGACCGCCGCGCATCCCGGCCACGTCTGGATCGACGCCCTGGCGTGACCCGGTGGCGGCCGCTCGATCAGTCGGCGAGCTTGAACACGAGGTCGGTGTCCCACTGCGTCATGTCCGGCTGCTCCATGGGGTTGGTCAGGAAGACCTCCAGCCGGCACCCCCACGCCTCGCCCTCCGGGTCGTCGTGGGTGTCCCACGTGAGGTCCTGCTGCTCGGCCCACGCCAGCAGCGCGTCCGTCGCCTCGATGAGCTCGTCGGGGTGACCGTGGTGGCGGACCACGGCGTAGCGACCGGCCGGGAGCGTGCCGGCGGTGACGTCGCCATCGCCCTCCATCGGGCCTTCGGTCGGGACGCCGGCTTCGACGTCGAGGCGCCGCTCCATGTCGATCACCCAGTAGCGCAGGAACGGCGCCCCGGCCGGCGCCGCGCCCCGCGCCGCGAGCCAGCCGATCAGCTCACCGATGCGGTCGGCGACCCGTCCGATGGTGTCCATCGTGACGGCGGCGCGGACGCCGACGTAGGGCTGCTCGGCGATGCGTGACGACAGTGGGCTCGGCCATGCCACAGAGACGACGATCCGCCGGCTGCGAACTCATCGCGACAATCCCTAGTCATCGATTGCGATCGCGTACCGTTTGCGCACACGACCACGGAGGGGTTCCCATGGCCAACGGCCTCGTCATCGGCTTCAGCGTTCTGCACGTCATCTTCATCATGTGGGCGACGATCGTCGGCTCGCGACAAGGGCCGACCGTGGCTCGGCTTCTTCCTCGGCCTGATCCTCAGCTGGATCGGCCTCATCATCATCTACGTGGTCGGCCCCAAGAACACGTACGCCGCCAGATAGGCGGGCCGGCACCGGCGATCAGGTGCGGGCGAGCTTCTTGCGGTTCTTGAACTTCGCCTTGGCGTAGTCGGCGTTCATCAGCGCGATGAAGTCGATCGAGATCGACTTCGGGCAGGCCGCCTCGCACTCGCCGTAGTTGGTGCACGAGCCGAAGTGCTCGTCCATCACCTCGACCATCGCCTCGGTGCGGGCGAAGCGCTCCGACTGCCCCTGCGGCAGCAGGTTGAGGTGGCTGATCTTTGCCGACGTGAACAGGTTGGCGGCGCCGTTCGGGCAGGCGGCGACGCAGGCCCCGCAGCCGATGCACTCGGCGGCGTCCATCGCCGCGTCGGCCACCGGCTTGGCGATCAGCATCAGGTTGGCATCCGGTGCGCCACCGGTGGGGGCGGTGATGAACCCGCCGGCCTCGATGATGCGATCGAAGGCGCCGCGGTCGCACATCAGGTCCTTGATGATCGGGAAGGCGCGGGCCCGCCACGGCTCGACGACGATCTCGTCGCCGTCGTGGAACGTGCGCATGTGCAACTGGCACGTCGCGGTGCCGAGCTGGGGTCCGTGGGCCTGGCCGTTGATCATCAGCGAGCACGTGCCGCAGATCCCCTCGCGGCAGTCGTGGTCGAAGACGACCGCTTCCTTGCCCTCGGAGATGAGGCGTTCGTTGAGGATGTCGAGCAGCTCGAGGAACGAGGCGTCCTCGGTGATCTCCTCGACGGGGTAGGTCTCGAACGACCCGGCAGCGTCCGGCCCGTCCTGGCGCCAGATCCGGAGCGTCAGGTTCTTGATCGTGGTCATCGGTGCAGCGGCCTCACTTGTACGAGCGGGTCTGGAAGTGGACGGTCTCGTACTCCAGCTCTTCGCGGTGGCGCTTGGCGGCCATCGGGTCGCCGGTCCACTCCCACGCCGCCACGTGGGCGAAGTGCTCGTCGTCGCGCAGCGCCTCGCCCTCCTCGGTCTGGTACTCGGAGCGGAAGTGGCCGCCGCAGCTCTCGCGGCGCTCCAGCGCGTCGCGGCACATCAGCATGCCGAGCTGGAAGAAGTCGTCGACCCGCCCGGCCTTCTCGAGCGTCTGGTTGACCTGGGTGCCGAGCCCGGTGACGCGCAGGTCCTTCTGGAACTCCTCGTACAGCGCCGGGATCTCCGACAACGCCTTCTCCAGGCCCGACTCGTTGCGGTCCATGCCGCAGTAGTCCCAGATGATCTTGCCGAGCTCGCGGTGGAAGTAGTCGGGCGACCTCGTGCCGCCGATCTCGAGGTAGTGGGCGAAGCGTTCCCGGGCCTGCGACTCGGCCGTCTTGAAGGCGTCGTGATCGGTGCCCGGGATCGGCTTGTTGAGCATCGGGGCGAGGTAGTTGCCCATCGTGTACGGCAGCACGAAGTAGCCATCGGCGAGGCCCTGCATGAGCGCCGACGCACCGAGCCGGTTGGCGCCGTGGTCGGAGAAGTTGGCCTCGCCGCCGCAGTACAGGCCGGGGATCGTGGTCATCAGCTCGTAGTCGACCCAGAGCCCGCCCATCGTGTAGTGCGACGCCGGGTAGATGCGCATCGGGGTCGCGTACGGGTTCTCGCCGGTGATCCGCTCGTACATCTCGAACAGGTTCCCGTAGCGCTCCCGCACGACGTCCTCGCCGAGGCGGTCGATGGCGTCGGCGAAGTCGAGGTTGACGCCGTTCTTCAGCGGGCCGACGCCGCGCCCGGAGTCGACGGCGCGCTTGGCGGCGCGCGACGAGATGTCACGCGGCGCGAGGTTGCCGAAGCTGGGGTACAGCCGCTCGAGGTAGTAGTCCCGCTCGTCCTCGGGGATCTGGTCCGGCAGCCGGTCGTCGCCGGGCACCTTCGGGACCCACACCCGACCGTCGTTGCGCAGTGACTCCGACATCAGCGTGAGCTTCGACTGGGCGTCGTCGGACTGCGGGATGCACGTCGGGTGGATCTGCGTGTAGCACGGGTTGGCGAAGTAGGCGCCCTTGCGGTGGGCCCGCCACGCCGCGGTCACGTTGCACGCCATCGCGTTGGTGGACAGGAAGAAGGCGTTGCCGTAGCCGCCCGTGCACAGCAGCACGGCGTGGGCGGCGTGCGACATGATCTCGCCGGTCAGCAGGTCGCGCGTCACGATCCCGGCGCAGCGGCCGTCGATCACGACGACATCGACGAGCTCCATGCGGTTCCAGAGCTTGATGTTGCCCATCCCGACCTGGCGCTCCATCTGCTGGTAGGCGCCGATCAGGAGCTGCTGGCCGGTCTGGCCGCGGGCGTAGAACGTGCGGCTGACCTGGGCGCCGCCGAAGCTGCGGTTGTCGAGCAGGCCGCCGTACTCGCGGGCGAACGGGACGCCCTGGGCGACCATCTGGTCGATGATGTTCCCCGACACCTGGGCCAGCCGGTAGACGTTGCCCTCGCGCGAGCGGAAGTCGCCGCCCTTCACGGTGTCGTAGAAGAGTCGGTAGACGCTGTCGCCGTCGCCGCGGTAGTTCTTGGCCGCGTTGATGCCGCCCTGGGCGGCGATCGAGTGGGCCCGGCGCGGCGAGTCGTGGAACGTGAACGACTCGACCATGTAGCCGAGCTCGGCCAGCGTCGCCGCCGCCGACGCCCCGGCGAGGCCGGTGCCGACGACGATGATCTTGAACTTGCGCTTGTTGTTCGGGTTGACGAGCTTCGAGTCGGCGATGAACGTGTCCCACTTGTCCGGCAGCGGGCCGCCAGGGACCTTGTCGGGTGGCATGTCGGCGGGGCCACCGTCGCCGTACCCGGCGGCGGAGCGTTCGAGCGTGTCCGTCATTTCAAGACCTCAGATCGAGACGATGCCGGCCTGGACGGCGATCGGGAACGAGCAGTTGCCGACCACGATGATCGTGGCGATGGCGGTGGCCAGGCCGCGGCGCCACTTGTTGAAGCGGGGGTTGTTCCACCCGAGGGATTGGAAGAGGCTCCACGTGCCGTGGAACAGGTGGATCCCGAGGGCGATGTTGGCGACGATGTAGAGGATCGCCACCGGGATGCGCGAGAGGCTGGCGTCGACGTTGCGGTACACGTCACCGCGTACGAAGCCCGGGTTGAACCAGCCCCACGTGAAGTCGGCGAGGTGCCAGAACAGGAACAGCAGCACGATGATGCCGGTCCAGCGCATCGTGCGGGCGGCGAAGTCGGCGGCGACGTAGTCCCGCTTCGACTGGTACTTCACCGGGCGGGCCCGGCGGTTCATCACCGTCAGCGACCAGGCGGCGTGGAGGTGCAGGGCGAGGGCGCCGATCAGCACCAGGCGCAGCGCCCACAGGGCGTAGGTGCGCGGCAGCAGCGGCACGAGGAGGTCGCGGAGGAACTCCCCGTAGGTGTTGATGTCGTAGTCGCCGTCGACCTTGCCGAGGTACATCTTCAGGTTGCCGACCATGTGGGCGACGATGAAGCCGATGCCGATGATGCCCGTGATGGCCATCACGTACTTCTTGCCGAGCGCCGTCGAGTAGAGGTCGAGGAGGAACGGCTTGCGCTTCCTCGTCCGTGTGGCCGAACCGGAGACGGGCCCTCGGGACACCGCTTGCGCCATGCGATGAACGCTAACCGCCTGCCTGTCGGCTTCCCGAATCTCCCGCGCTACCACACGGCCACCCACCCGTGACCGCGGCCACACCCGTCGTCCGCGCCCGGGTCCGGTGGCCGGATCCGCCAACTGTTTGCACAGGCGGCCACTTTTCGGCCGTATCTGCAAACAGTTGGGGATTCCGGCCACCGGGCCGGACCGCGTCGGTCGACGGGGCGACGGGCGTCAGGCGGGGGCGACGAAGTCGATGAGGCGCTCGACGGCGCCGACGAGCTCGGGGCGCAGGTCGGCGTAGCTGCGGACCCGGTTGCGCAGCTGCGGCCAGAACGTCGCCGGGTCCGTGCCCAGGCGCTGGCACATCCCTTCCTTCCACGGCTCGCCGCGAGGGACATCGGGCCACGCCTCGAGGCCGAGCACGTTCGGCCGCACCCCGGCCCACACGTCGACGAACGGGTGGCCGGTGATCATCACGTCGGCGTGGCGGACCTGGCACGTCAGCCGGGACTCCTTGGACCCGGTGACGAGGTGGTCGACGAGGATCCCGAGCCGGCGCTGCGGCGACGGGCGGAACGCCTCGACCGACGCCAGCAGGTCGTCGATCCCGTGCATCGGCTCGACGACCATCCCGATCTCGCGCAGGTCGTCGCCCCACACGTGCTCGACGAGCTCGGCGTCGTGGCGGCCCTCGACCCAGATCCGTCCGGCCAGCGCCACCTTCGCCGGCGCCGCCGGTCCGGCCACCGACCCGGATGAGGTGATCGCCGGCGCCGTCGAGCGGACGACGGCCGGGCGCCGCAGCGTGACCGGCCGCCCCTCGAGCAGGAACCCACCCGGCTTCCACGCGAAGTGGCGACGGTGCTGCTGACGGTCGCGCAGCGTGACCGCCTCGATCGACCAGGTCACGACGTCGCCGCAGAACCCGCTGGACCGGTCCTCGACGACCATCCCAGTCGCGACCTCGACCTCGGGGTAGGTCACCGGCCGCTGCCGATCGGCGAACTCGTCGAGGATGTCGCGCTCGTAGGCCATCGGCTCCATTCGAGCACGGGAACCGCCGCCGCGCGTGGAGCGTCGCATGCCCATGGGGAGCACACACGACATCACCGCGTCCGCCCACCGTCGGCGCGTCGCGACCACCAGCACGGCCCTCGCCGCGCTCGCTGCGCTGGGCCTCGCCGCCTGCACGGGTGGCGGGGGCGACGACAGCGCAGCGCTGGACCAGGCGGCCAGCGCAACGACCGCCGCCGGCGCGTTCGCCCCGTCGACGACCATTCCGCCTGGCGCCCTCGCCGACGCGTCCAGCCGGTCCGCCGCCGAAGCGGCGCCGCCAGCAGCCGGCGGCTCGATCGGCACCATCCCGATGCAGGTCATCGGCCAGGACCTGGCCATCACGGCGCGGGCGACGCTGCAGGCCCCCGACGTCGAGGCTGCCGTCAGGGACATCACCGCGACCGTCTCGCTGCACGGCGGCCACGTCGCGTCGGCCGACGTCGACTACGGCGTCGCGCCGACGACGACCGTGCCCGGGGCGGATCCGGGGCCGGGCGCCCGGGCCACGCTCGTCGTCGCCATCCCACCGGGCGAGCTCGGCGCCGTGCAGCAGGTGCTCGCCGACGTCGGCGAGGTGCAGTCGTTCGTGCAGCAGGGCGAGGACGTCACCGATCAGCTGGCCGACCTCGACACCCGGATCACCAACCAGCGGGCGAGCGTGGCCCGGATCCGCGAGCTGTACGCGACGGCGACGGACGTCGAGGCGATCGTCCGCATCGAGGGCGAGCTGACGAACCGCGAGACGGCGCTCGAGCAGCTCCTCGCCCAGCAGGCCAACGTGCAGGGGCGCGTGGCCATGTCGACGCTGACGATCGACATCACGGCGACGCCGGCCGCAGCGGCGACCGACGAGGGCGACGACGCGACGACCATCGGTGACGCCCTGGGCGCCGGGTGGAGCGCGTTCGCCGGCGCGCTGTTCGCCATCGCCCTCGTCCTCACCGCGGCGATGCCGTTCCTCCTGCTGACCATCGGCATCGGGCTGGTCGTGTGGCTCGTCCTGCGCCGCGTGCGTCGGGAGCGCCCGACGGTCAGCCCCGCGGTGACGGAAGCGGAGCGCGAGGAAGCTGTCGCCAGCCGTCCGGAGTGAGCACCCAATCGGCGACGGTGCCGTCGGGGAAGGCGAACGGCGCCCGCAGCCCGGTGTGGGCGAAGGCGTCGGGGAGGGCCACGGGTTCGAGGGTGTGGCCCCAGCGGTGCCAGCGCCGAGCCGGCACCTCGACCAGCCGCAGCGGACCGCCGGCCCGCTCGATCAGCCCATGGACGACGCCGTCCTGGACGTAGCCGTCGGGAACGGCCGACGCGGGTGCGGTGGCGTACCACTCGAGGTCGAACGCCACCGCCGTCGGCACGCCGTAGGCGCGCCCGAGGGCGTCGTCGGGGTCGTCGAGTGCGGTGGCGTAGGTCTCGTTGGCCACCGTCCACTGCTGCATCGGGGCGTCGATGGTGTGCTCGGCCCACAGCCCGGGCGCCTTGACCAAGAACGGGTCGGCGCGTGGCGGCACGTGCCACTCGGCGACGTGGAGCAGCGGCCCGCCGGCGCCGACGAGGGCGGCCCAGTACCAGTGCGGCCCGGACTCGCCGTGGCGCCGGTATCCCGACAGGAGCCCGGTGGCGCCATCGTCCTCCCAACACGAGAACAGCCACTCCTCGGCGGCGGCGGCCGCGTGGGGTCGCTCGTCGCGCTCGTCAAGCGGGCCGGCCGGCACGATCCGGCAGACTACGGGGGCGATGTCCGAGAAGGTCCGGTACCTGAGCCTCGAGTGGATCGACGAGCTGTCGCGCGCCGTGGCGGCGTCGGCGGCGATGGCCAGCGCCGCGTCCGACCACGAGATCGGGCTCACCCAGGTCGTGTCGGACGGCCCGGAGGGCGACGTCACCTACCACCTCCAGGTCGATGCCGGTCAGGCTCGCTTCGGTGCCGGGGCCGCCGAGCCGGAGCACGTGCGGATGGAGCAGTCCTGGGACATCGCGGTCGCCGTCGCCACCGGCGAGCTCAACGCCGAGGAAGCGTTCGTCAACGGCCACATCCGGCTCTTCGGCGACCAGCAGCGGCTGCTCGACGCGCAGCCGGTGTTCGGTGCACTCGATGCCGTGTTCACCGACGTGCGCGAGCGCACCGAGTACGCCTGAGGAGCCGACGTGCCGGAGATGCCCGAGGTCCAGGCCCACGCCGAGCGGCTCACCGCCGACTTCGCCGGGCAGCGCCTCAAGCGGTTCGTGCCGATCACGTTCACCGCCCTCAAGACGGCGGTGCCGGCACCGGACAAGGCGTACGGCTCGCCGCTCGAGGAGGTCGGCCGGCGGGGCAAGTACCTGCTCGTGCGGTTCGAGCCGATCACGTTCGTCGTCCACCTGATGCAAGGCGGGCGCCTCTTGGTCGACGCCAAGCAGTCGGCCAAGCCGCGCGGCGGACAGGCCCGGTTCGTCTTCGACTGGACGGGCCCGGCCCTCCTGCTCACCGAGCAGGGCACCGAACGCCGCGCCGGCGTGTGGTGCGTCGATCGGGACACCGACCTGACGTCGCCGCCGCTCGACCGCCTCGGCCCCGAAGCGGCGACGATCGAACCCGCCGAGCTGCTGGCCCGCTTCCGGGAGAAGTCGATGCGCGTGCACGGGTTCCTGCGCGATCAGGGCCGCGTCGCCGGGATCGGGCGGCGCCTCGCCAACGAGGTGTGCCATCGGGCCAAGCTCTCGCCGTTCGCGATGACCGGCAAGCTGACCGCCGACGACGCCGCCGCCCTCGTCACGGCCATCCGCGACGCGATCGCCGAGGGACTGGAGTACGAGCGCACGCGCGACGACATGAGCTCGTCGAAGGACCGCCCCGGTCGCGTCCACGGGCGCCGCGGCGAGCCGTGCCCGGTGTGCGGCGACACGATCCGCGCCGTCGAGTACTCGGGCTACACCGTGAACTACTGCCCGACGTGTCAGACGGGCGGCAAGGTGCTCGCCGACAACACGACGAGCAAGTTCCTCAAGTAGCGGGCGCCGGGGGCACCACGCCGGGCGCCGACGGTGGCGCCACGGGCGCCGGGCTGGGGCTGACGCCGATGGCCGGGGCGCCGCTGCCCCACTTCGGGTAGACGTCCGTCATCATCAGCGCGTAGGCGCTGATCTGCAGCGAGAAGCGCAGCCCCTTCATCATGAAGTCGAACATCCCACGGGGGAACCGACCGGTGAAGAGGATGGCGAACCAGGCGATCAAGAGCACGACCGACATGGCGATGCCGAAGATCACCCCGAGGATCAGGGCCGGGATGATCCAGATGAACCGCAGGCCGTTCGTGAGTCGGCTGGCCGGCTCGTCGTAGGCGAGGTCCTGCACCATCGGCACGTTGCGCTGGTCGGTGCCGAACGCCGGGTACTCGTCGAACAGCAGGTACTGGTAGGCGCTGACCCGACCGGCGTAGGACAGCCAGCCCCACTGCAGGTCCCACAGCGCCTGGTTGCGCTTCCCGGTGAAGACGATGATGAACCACTGCGGGATGGCGACCACCTCGGCCACGATCCCCCAGAAGTACGCGACGATGACGTGCGGGATCGCGAGGATCATCCGGAACACGCACGTCAGTCGGTTGCGCTTGTCGGCATAGCCGACGTCAGCTGTGAGCTCTCCCATGCCGGAAACGCTAGTGCGCTCGTGAATCGCCGCCGATGATGGTCCGGGGCCCGCCGCCTAGCCTCCGACGATGCCGATCCACCTGCGGGCCGATCCCGGCGACTACGCCCCTGCCGTGCTGTGTCCTGGCGATCCCCGGCGAGCCGCGTACATCGCGTCGACGTTCTTCGATCCCGGCTGGCGGCAGGTCAACGAGGAGCGCGGCATGCTCGGCTTCACGGGCACGTTCGACGGCCGGCCGATCAGCGTCCAGTCGACGGGGATGGGCTGCCCGTCGGCGGGCATCGTCTTCGAGGAGCTGATCCAGCTCGGGGCGACGCGCCTGATCCGGGTCGGGACGTGCGGCGGCCTGCCGGCCGCGACCTGCGCCTCGCCGACACGGTGATCGCGCTGTCGGCGACGTGCGAGGACGAGACGCCGCTGCGCTACGCCGACGTCACGGGGTGGGCGGCCACGGCGACGTACGCGCTGGTCGAGTCGGCCGTGCGGCTCGGGCGCGAGGCCGGGTCGACGGTGCACGTCGGGCCGGTCGTCACGAGCGGCATCTTCTACGACCCCGACCTGAGCAACGTGGCGCGCTGGGAGCGCCTCGGCCACCTCGGCCTCGAGATGGAAGCCGGCATGCTCTACACCGTCGCCGCGGTCAAGGGCATCGAGGCGCTGGCGATGATGACCGTGAGCGACATGCTCGGGGCCACCGAGGGCGAGCGCCGAACGGATCAGCGACGAGCAGCTGCGCCAGGGCGTCGACGACATGATCCGCGTCGCCTGCCAGGTGGCCACGAGCTGACGTTGCGGCGACGCGCCCGGCCAATCACCCGCCGCGGCGTCGCTCGGCGTGCTAGATCGTCCCGATGGGTGATGCCCCGCGGCGGGTGCTGCAGGTCAGCGACAGCCACCTCTCCCCTGGCGCCGCACGTTCCGACGAGCAATGGGATGCCGTGCTCGCCCACGTCGAGGCGACGCAACCCGACCTCGTCATCCACACCGGCGACATCAGCGCCCACGGCGCCGACGACGGTGCCGACCTGCGCCACGCCCGACGACGGCTCGACGAGCTCACCGTGCCGTGGCTGGCCGTCGCCGGCAACCACGACATCGGTGACGCCGCCCCGACGACGCATCCGATCGACGACGTGCGCCGGGCCCGCTACGCCGACGTCGTTCGGCGAGTCGCGGTGGACGACCGAGCTCGGCGGTTGGCGCCTCGTCGGCGTCGACGCCCAGACGCTGCTGAGCGACCTGCCGGCGGCCCACGACGAGTGGGAGTGGCTGGCCGGTGCCCTGGCCGTCGAGGGCCCGATCGGTCTGTTCCTCCACCGCCCGCTGCGACCGTGCCGCGCCGACACGCCCGACGAGCCGCGCCGCTACGCGTCCGGCGAGGGACGCCGCCGGCTCGGCGCCCTGCTCGCCGGCGCACCGGTGCGCCTCGTCGGCACCGGCCACGTCCACCAGTGGTGGGCCGGCGAGCTCGACGGGGCGATGCACGTCTGGGCGCCGTCGACGTGGGCCGTGCTGCCCGACCACATCCAGCCGGTGATCGGCACCAAGGCCACCGGCGTCGTCGAGCACGCGCTGCACCCCGACGGCACGGTCGTCGCCACGCTGCTCCGCCCCGACGGCGTCACCGACCTGTGCCTCGACGTCGACATCCCGTCGCCGTACTCGGACTGAACTGGGGCTCGCGCCGTCCCCCACTACGGTTGCGCCCGCGGTCCGAGGATGGTCCGCACGCGGAAGGGGACGACATGCCAACGAGCGAGGCGCTCACCGTCGACGACATCCAGCTGGGGACGTCCAGCTTCTGGGCCCGGCCGCTGGACGAGCGCCACGCCGCGTTCACAGCGCTGCGCGAGCGCTGCCCCGTGGCGTTCCACCCCGAGCTCGAGGTGCTCGAAGGAGCGCCCGAAGGCCCCGGCTTCTGGTCGCTGACCCGCTACGAGGACGTCCGCACGGTCAACCGGGCGCCGCAGCTGTTCAGCTCGGAGGGCGGCATCACGGTGTCGAACGACACGCCTGAGACGCGGGAGTTCTTCGGCTCGATGATCGTGCTCGACGACCCGCGGCACTCCAAGCTGCGCCTGCTCGTGCAGCGGGCGTTCACGCCGAAGACCGTCGCCGCCATCGACGAGAGCGTGCGCATCCGGGCCCGCCAGCTCGTCGCCAAGGCGGCCGAGCAGGGCGAGTGCGACTTCGTGCAGGCGTTCGCGGCCCCGCTGCCACTGCAGATCATCTGCGACATGCTCGGCGTGCCGGAGGCCGACGAGCAGGACGTGTTCGACTGGACCAACGTGATCCTCGGCGCCGGCGACCCCGACTTCGGCGGCTCGTACGACGTCCTCGTCAACGCCGCGATGTCGATGTACGGCTACGCCCAGGCGCTCGGCCAGGACCGCCTCGACAACCCGAAGGAAGACCTCGTGTCGGCGCTCATGCAGGCCGACGTCGATGGGCAGCGCCTGACCCCGGCCGAGTTCGGCTCGTTCTTCATCCTGCTCGCCGTGGCCGGCAACGAGACGACCCGCAACGCCATCAGCTGGGGCATGAAGCAGCTCACCGACAACCCGGATCAGAAGCGGCTGTGGATGGCCGACTTCGACGCCCGCACGCCCGACGCCATCGAGGAGATCGTGCGCTGGGGCAGCCCGGTCATCCACATGCGGCGCACCGCCAACGAGGACACCCGCATCGGCGACCAGGAGATCGCAGCCGGCGACAAGGTCGTCATGTGGTACTGGTCGGCGAACCGCGACGAGACCGTGTTCACCGACGCCCACCGCTTCGACATCACCCGCCCCAACGCCAAGGCCCAGGTCGGCTACGGCGCCGGCGGTCCGCACTTCTGCCTCGGCGCCAACCTCGCCCGGCGGGAGATCTCGATGATGTTCAGCGAGATCTTCCAGTGGCTGCCTGACCTCGAGATCACCAGCGAGCCGGCCCGCCTGCTGTCGCCGTTCATCAACGGCATCAAGCGGATGGACTGTCGCTTCACGCCGACGACCGTCCCGGACTGAAGAACCGCCGCCGGCAGACGCTGGCGTAGTCGTGGTCACCGTCACATCGGTGTGACGGCAGACACGACAGGAGATATCCCATGACCATCCTCCGGTCACGGAAGTGGCGCGTCGCGGCGACGGTTGCGATCGCCGGCGCGGCGGCCCTCGGCACGATGGCGGCCTCGGCCGCCGACAAGCCCGACCACGCCCGCTTCCAGATGTACGTCAACCCCTCACAGGCGAACTGCCTCAAGGCGAGCGACAACCCGCACCGACAGCCGACGGTGGAGGTCACCGTCGACCGCGGCAAGGACAACGACACGGCGACGCTGCGGCTGCGCAACTTCAAGCCCGACCTGCAGTTCGACCTGTTCACGGTCCAGAACAGCAACCAGAACGCCGACGGCTCCCCCGTCGCCGGGTTCACCAACTTCGGGCTCGCCTGGTACCAGTCCGACATCCACGTCGGCCACAACGGCAGCGCGTCGGTGAAGGTGAAGACGATCCTGCTCGATCAGATCTTCGGCTTCGATCCCGCCGTGAAGCTGGACCCGACGAACACGTTCCACCTCGGGTTCTGGTTCAACGATCCGGCCGATGCGGCGGCGTGCGGGTTCACCGGCACGACGCCGTTCAACGGCGAGCACCAGGCCGGGCCGCTGGCGTTCATCACCCGGCCCGACGCCCGCACGACGCTCGGGCCGCTGTGCACCTCCCCGACGACGACGAACGGCAAGGTGTCCTGCGACCCCTGACTCGTCTTGGTCCGGATCGTGGTCGCAGCAGCGACCACGATCCGGACCGAAACGCGGCATCGCGGGTACCGTGCCGCGATGTCGGACGAGCCGGGCACACCACCGACCACGCCGTTCGACGCACTGCAGGTCATCGGCAGCCAGCAGGTCGCGCTGACGCCGGCGCTGCGCCACATCGAGCTGTACACGATGGGCGGGCTGCTCACCCTGCTGTGGCACGACCCGCCGGCCGACCACAGCCACGCCGCCGGGATGGTGCTGTGCGGCGGGGCGATGGGCGGGCTGCTGGGCCCGGCCGAGGGGATGTACCACCAGCTCGGCGTCGAGTGGGCCGAGCGTGGCGTCGCCGTGGTGCGGGTCAGCTACCGCCGGCCCAACGACCTCGAGGCGTGCACGATCGACGTCGCCGCCGCCGTGCAGTTGCTGTCGGGCGCCGGCGCCGAGCGGGTCGTCACGATGGGCCACAGCTTCGGGGGCGCCCCGGCGATCCGGGTCGCCGTCGGGCTCGATCCGCTCGTCACCGGCGTCGTCACGTTCGCCACGCAGTCAGCCGGGTGCGAGGCGGCGGCCGGGCTGCACGGCAAGCCGCTGCTGATGTTCCACGGCGAGCGCGACGAGATCCTTCCTGTGGAAGCGAGCGAGGTCGTCAAGATGATGGCCGGCGGCGGCGAGCTGGTCCGCCTCCCCGGCGACGGCCACCTCCTGGCCAAGAGCGGCGACGTCATGTGGGAGCGCCTCGAGACCTGGCTCCCCGACGTCCTCGGCGTCCCTGCCGAATAGGGCGGATCCGCGAACTGTTCGCGCACGCGCCACGCATGTGGGCGCCAGCGCGGAAAGTTCGCAGTCGTGCCCGCCGGGACGGGCTCGAGCGTCAGGCCTTGGAGGCGGCGAAGATGCTGCCGATCGAGGCGTCGAGGGCGGCGTCGAACTCGGCGTCGGTCTGCTGCGCCGTGAGCCCCTCGGTGAGGGCCCGCGAGAAGCTGGCGATCATCCCCGGGTTGCGGGCCAGGATGGCGTTGGCCTCGTCGCGCGGATAGCCACCGGACAGGGCGACCACGCGCAGCACCTTCGGGTGCCCGATGAGGTCGGCGTAGAAGCCGTCGACCGACGGCAGCGACAGCTTGAGCATCACGCGGTCCGACGCCCCGTCGAGGCGCTCGAGGATCGCCGCCTTGAGCAGCTCCTCGGCGGCCGCCTTCTGCGGGCTCTTGATGTCGACCTCCGGCTCCAGGATCGGCACCAGGCCGTGCGACAGCACCTGCTCGCCGACCGCGAACTGCTGGTCGGCGATCGCCGCGATGCCCTTGGCGTCGGCGAGCTTGATGACCGAGCGCTCCTTGGTGCCGAAGATGTGCTTGGCGACGCCCCGCTCGAGCAGCTCGTCGAGCCCACCGATCGGCTTCATCAGCTGCACGCCGTCGGCGTCGTCGGCGAGCCCCTTGTCGATCTTCAGGAACGGCACGACGTGCTTGACGTCCCACAGGTAGTCGGCCGAGTCCTGTCCCTCGACCTGGCGGTCCATCGTCTGCTCGAAGAGGATGGCCCCGAGGATGCGGTCGCCGTCGAAGCTGGGGCTCGTCATGATGCGGGTGCGCATGGCGTGCATGGCGTCGAACATCTCGGTCTCGCCCGAGTACTCGTCCTCGTTGACGCCGTACAGCGCGAGCGCCTTGGGGGTGCTGCCCCCGCTCTGATCGAGGGCGGCGAGGAAGCCGTCGCCGGACTCGACCTTGCGATGCATCTCGGCGTTCATCAGATCAGCCCCAACTCGCGCACCGCATCGCGCTCCTCGATCAGCTCGGCCGCCGTTGCGTCGATCCGCGCCCGGCTGAACTCGTCGATCTCGAGGCCCTGCACGATCGACCACTCGCCCTTGGCGCACGTCACCGGGAAGCTGAAGATGAGCCCCTCGGGCACGTCGTAGCTCCCGTCGCTGACGACGCCCATCGACACCCAGTCGCCCTCCGGCGTCCCGAGCACCCACGACCGCACGTGGTCGACGGCGGCGTTGGCTGCGGATGCGGCCGACGACGCACCGCGAGCGTCGATGATCGCCGCACCGCGCTTGGCGACGGTCGGGATGAACGTGCCCTCGTACCACTCGTGGTCGCCGACCGCCTCGTAGGCGTTGCGCCCGCCGACCTCGGCGTGGAACAGGCTCGGGTACTGCGTCGTCGAGTGGTTGCCCCAGATCGCCAGCTTCTTGATGTCCTGCACGGGGACGCCGAGGCGCTGGGCGAGCTGCGTCACGGCGCGGTTGTGGTCGAGGCGGGTCATCGCCGTGAAGCACCGCGGGTCGAGGTCCTTGGCGTTGGCCATCGCGATCAGGCAGTTGGTGTTGGCCGGGTTGCCGACGACGAGCACCTTCACGTCGCGCTTGGCGCTGCGCGACAGGGCCTCGCCCTGCGGCTTGAAGATGCCCCCGTTCGCCGACAGCAGGTCGGCGCGCTCCATGCCCGCCTTGCGCGGCATCGCCCCGACCAGCAGGGCGACGTCGGCATCACCGAACGCGACATCGGCGTCATCGGTGGTCACGACCTCCGACAGCAGCGGGAAGGCGCAGTCGTCGAGCTCCATCTTGACGCCCTCCAGCGCCCCGAGCGCCGGCGTGATCTCGAGCAGCTGCAGCGCCACGGGCGTGTCCGGCCCGAGCATCGATCCAGAGGCGATGCGGAACAGCAGGCTGTAGCCGATCTGCCCGGCAGCGCCCGTGACGGCGACCCGGACGGGGGTGGAGGATGTCATGGCCGCGAGCGTATGCGTGGGTCCGGCTAGATCCCCAACTGCTGGAAGACCAGGTCGGCGTAGTAGCGCTGGCCGTCCGGCCGCAGGTGGGTGCCGTCCTTGTAGAAGCAGTTGCCGGGGCAGTCGTTGGCCAGCCCGTCCCAATACAGCACCGTCACGTTGGGGAACTGCGCCGGCAGCGCGTTGAGCTTGGCGTTGTTGTCCACCACGTAGCCGCCGGGCGCGTGGATGGTCAGCACGAGCACCTTGGGCACCGCCGACAGGGCCGTGAAGAAGTCGTGCAGGGTCTGATCGCCGAGGTTGCCGTTGGTGCCGAGGTGGACGACGACGGCCGGGCCGAACTTGCCGGCCGCGGCGAGCTCCTGGACCACCGGCACCATCGTCTTCATCTGCCGGCTGACGACGGCGTCGACGAAGATCCCCTTCGACTTCAACGCCTCTGCGGCGCCCAGCATCACCGAGTCGCCGATGGCGAAGATCGGGTTGGCCGGGATGGTCGACGGCGGCGCGGTCGGTGGGACGGTGGCCGGGACCGTCGACGGCGGGGCCGACGTCGGGACGACCGGCACCGTCGTAGCGGCGTCAGCGACGGTGGTCGGGGCGGCCGACCCGGGCGCCGGGACCGTCGTGCCCGTCGTCGTCGGCCCGCCCGTGGTCGTCGTGGTGACGAGGAGGTCCTCGATGTTGGTGACCGACCCGGAGCCGTCGTCGAGCGACTGGGCGATCTCGTTCTGCTTCAGCTGGGCGGTGGCCAGGTTGGCGACCGCGAACACCGAGATCGCCACGACCGCCGCGCCGGCACCGGCGATGACCCGGCGCGGCACCGGGTCGCGGGCCGACTGCAGGCGCCGCCACCACCGCCCGACCTGGCCGCGGCGCACGGGCACCTCGATGAAGCGGTACGAGAGCTCGGTGACGACGGCCGAGATGGCCAGCGCGGCGATCAGCTGCATGACCGACAGGTTGTGGCCGGCCGTGCCGCGCATCATCTGGTAGATCGGCCAGTGGTACAGGTACAGCCCGTAGCTGCGCACCCCGACCCACAGCAGGAACGGGTTGCCGAGCGCGGCGCCGGCCCGCGAGCGGGCGTGGGTCACGGCGGCGATGACGGCCACGCTGGCGAGTCCGACGACGAAGAAGCCGCCCCGGAACAGCCACGGGTCGGCGCCGTCACTGGTGACGATGTGCAGCACCAGGCACAGCGCGCCGAGGACCACCAGGCCGAGCACGGCGACGAGGTCGAGCAGGCGGCCCTTGCGGCGGATCGGGCCGCGCATGACGGCCACCGGGCGCCAGATCATCGCGAAGGCAGCACCGAGGAGGAGGCCGGTGGCCCGTGTCGGCGTCGACAGGTAGAGGGTGTCGGTCTTGCTGATGCAACGGCCGGCGACCTGCCAGTAGGCGTCCGGCGTCGACTCGCACGTCTCGATCGGACCCGAGTAGTAGAGCAGGCCGACGGCGACGGTGATCAGGACGGCGGCGAGGAACAGCCAGCGCGCCATCTCGGGCAGGCGGCGCCGTCCGAGGCGGATCAAGCCGATCATCACGAGCGGCCACACCAGGTAGAACTGCTCCTCGACGGCGAGCGACCAGAGGTGCCGCAACGGCGAGAAGTCGCCGGACGACGTGTAGCCCTGACCGACCCAGATCTGGTACCAGTTCGACACGTAGGCGAGCGCGGCCAGCACGTCGCCGCGCAGCTGGCCGAGCGCGTCGCGGTTGAACAGCGCGGTGTAGATCGTGACCCCGACCAGCAGCGTGAAGAGGGCCGGCAGCAGACGCCGGGCGCGGCGCGTGTAGAACCCGCGCAGGCTGACCGTGCCCGTGCGCTCGTGCTCGCCGATCAGCAGCAGCGTGATCAGGTAGCCCGAGATCACGAAGAACACCTCGACGCCGAGGAAGCCGCCCGGCAGCCACGACGGGTTGGCGTGGTACACCATCACCACGAGCACGGCGAGGGCCCGCATGCCGTCGAGGCCCGGGAGGTAGGGGACGCGGCTGATCGCCTGACGCGGCGGATCCCACTCGAGGGGACGGGTCGCCGAGTCGGTCACGCCCCTCCGGCTCCGCCCGGCACGCTGCCGAGACCGAGGTTGGCGTAGATCTCCCGGCTCGCCGTGCTGCGGTTGAGCGTGTAGAGGTGCAGCCCCGGCGCCCCGAGCTCGAGCAGCTCGGCGCACAGCGTGCTGGCGACGTCCACGCCGATCCGGCGCACCTCGACGGGGTCCTCGATCCCGTCGAGGCGGTCGACCAGCCACCCGGGGACGGCGGCCCCGCTGAGCGCGGCCATCCGGAGCACCTGGCCGCCGTTGGTGATCGGCATGATCCCCGGCAGCACCGGCTTGTCGACACCCAGCGCGGCGAGCTCCTCGACGAGGCGGACGTAGTGCTCGGCCTCGAAGAAGAACTGGGTGATCGCGAAGTCGGCCCGCGACAACTTGGCCGCCAGCAGCCGCCGGTCGGTCTCCCGGTCGGGTGAGTGGGGGTGGACCTCGGGATGGGCGGCGACGCCGACCGAGAAGTCGGCCCCGCCGATGTCGTCGAGGAGGTCCGACGCGTAGCGGTAGTCGCTCGGGCCGTCGTCGCCGGCGTCCACGGGCTGATCACCGCCCAGCGCGAGCACGTTCTCGATGCCCTCGGCCCGGTAGCTCTCGAGGATCTCGGCGACCTCGGCGCGCGTGTGGCCCTGGCACGTCAGGTGGGCCATCGGCGTGATCGTGGTCTCGCGGCGCACCCAGCTGACGATCGCGTGGGTCCGTGACCTGGTGCTCCCGCCGGCGCCGTAGGTGACGGAGACGAAGCTCGGCGCCAGCGGCTCGAGCTCGGCGATGGTGTGGCCGAGGGACAGCTGGGCGCCATCGGTCTTCGGCGGGAAGAACTCGAAGGAGTAGGTCCGTCCAGCCGCGAGGAGATCGGACACCCGAGCCATAGACGAAGCGAGGCTAGTGGGAGACGTATCTGTCAGAGCGGCCATGACCCACTGCGTCCAGTGCTCAGCGCGTACCACGAGACAGCGGTACGCGAAGCGAGCGCTCGAGGTACGCGCTGAGCGCATGCCGCAGTGGGTCCTGTGCGCTCTGGGAGACTCAGTGGCGGAAGTGGCGCTCGCCGGTGAAGACCATGGCGATGCCGCGCTCGTCGGCGGCGGCGATGACCTCGGCGTCGCGGATGCTGCCGCCGGGCTGGATGACGGCCGTGGCGCCGGCATCGGCGACGACGTCGAGGCCGTCGCGGAACGGGAAGTAGGCGTCGCTGGCGCACACGCCGTCGACGGCCCGGCCGTCGGCGCGGGTGGCGGCGATGCGGGCCGAGTCGACGCGGTTCTGCTGGCCGGCACCGATGCCGAAGCTCTGGCGGTCCTTGGCGAGCACGATGGCGTTCGACGACACCGCCGCGCACACCGTCCAGGCGAAGCGCATGTCGTCCCACTGCTCGGGCGTCGGGACGCGCTCGGTCACGACCCACCACGCCGACGGATCGGTGGCCACCGGGTCCGGCGTCTGCACGAGCAGGCCGCCGTCGACGGGGCGGACGTCGAGCTCCAGGGGATGCGGCGCGACGGCGGTCAGCACCCGCAGGTTCGTCTTCTTGCCGAGCGTGGCCAGGGCGTCGCCCTCGTACCCGGGCGCGACGACCACCTCGGTGAACACGGGCGCCAGCACGGTCGCCGCGGCGGCCGACAGCGGCCGGTTGACGGCGACGATGCCGCCGAAGGCGCTGACCGGATCACACGCGTTGGCCCGCTCGTACGCGGTCTCGATGTCGGCGGCGATGGCGACCCCGCACGGGTTGGCGTGCTTGACGATGACGCACGCCGGCTCGTCGAAGCGATGGACCAGGCGCCACGCCGCCTCGGCGTCGAACAGGTTGAGGTAGCTCAGCTCCTTGCCGCCGTGCTGGACGGCGCGGTCCCACCAACCGCTCGACCCCACACGGCGATAGCGCGCGGCACGCTGGTGGGGGTTCTCGCCGTAGCGCAGGTCCTGGGCCCGCTCCAGCCGCACGGTCAACGTGGCCGGCAGCTGCTCGTCGTGATCGTCGCGTTCGTCGCTCGCGTCCAGCCAGTCGACGATCGCGGCGTCATAGGCGGACGTGGCGGCGAACGCCCGCCGGGCGAGGTCGCGGCGGGTCGCCGCCGACAGCGCGCCGGCGGAGCGCAGCTCGCCGAGCACGGTGGCGTAGTCGGCCGGGTCGACGACGACGCCGACGTGGGCGTGGTTCTTGGCCGCCCCGCGGACCATGGCCGGACCGCCGACATCGATCAGCTCGATGCCCGGGTCCGAGGCGAACGGGTACAGGTTGACGACCACCAGCGCGATCGGCTCGATCCCCTGCGCCTCGAGATCGGCACGGTGGGCCGGGTCGTCGAGATCGGCCAGGATGCCGGCGTGCACCGCCGGGTGCAGCGTGACCACGCGGTGGCCGAGGATGGCCGGGACGCCGGTGAGCGTCGGCGACATCGGTGACGGCGATCCCGGCGTCGGAGATGGCGCCCGCGGTGCCGCCGCTCGACACGAGCGACCACCCGAGATCGGCGAGGCCGCGAGCGAGCTCGACGATGCCGGACTTGTCGTACACGGACAGCAGGGCGGTGGGCACGCTCGGACCGTAACGAACGAGCGGGCCGGCGGCTGGGTCATCCGCACGGCCTCGATCGGAACGTTCGCTTCGCGCCGGGTGGGCTACGGTGAAACCCGCGCGGAGGGAGAGGGCGCCCCGTTGGAGAAGCGATTCGAGTCGTACGACTGGCTGAAGGCCATCGGCAGCATGGTGTTCTTCGTCGGCGCGCTCCTGCCATGGTGGACGCGGGAGTACACGGGCTTCGAGCTGCGCAAGACCGGCTTCGGCGACTGGCTCGGGATCATCGCCGCCGTCGCCATCCTGGCCGTCGGCTTGCTGACGGTCATCGTCGAGACCGAGTCCTTGCCGATCCCGCACTGGGTGATCAACCCGTCCTGGATGCTCGCGCTGGCCATCGTCGGCGGCGCCTGCGTCGGCGTGCGCTTCTTCATCGATCCCTTCGGCAGCGGTGACGCCGGGATCCGCGACACCCGCGGCGTGGGGCTGTACCTCTCCGGCGCCGGCGCGGTCCTCGTGCTCATCGGATGCGTGCTGGCGTTCCAGCGGCGCGCCGAGTGGGCGGAACTGGTGGGTCGAGAGGACGACGACGACGAAGGCGACGACGAGGTCTACGACTACGGCTACGACGCCGAGGAGCAGGACGAGCTGATCCGGCGCATCAACGCATCGATGGACCGCCAGCCCAACGGTCGTCGCCCGCGACCTCCTGTCGAGACCGAGCCCACCGTGCAGCAGCGTCGGCAGCGCCGAGCGCGAAGGGCGCACCGACCAGGCCCCGACCCGCCGTCGGCGCCCGACCGGCCCACCGATCCCCTGAGCGACACGACCGACCCGGCTACCGTCGGCGCCGGATGGACGTGAGCAGGTTCCGAGTCGGCGACTGGGTGCTGGTCGCGGCCGGCGTCGTGATGCTGGTGCTCGGCTTGGCCGTGCACTGGGCCACCATCGATGCCAACGGGCGCAGCTTCGGCGGGGCCCGCAACGCGTTCGACTACTTCTTCACCGGTGGCGTGGCGTGGCTGCTCGTCGTCGCCGCCGGCGTGATCACGTTCCTGTTGGCCGCCCGGGTCATCCAGCGCGGCACCACGCCATGGACCCGGCTCATCCTCGGAGGCGCCGCGTTGGCGACGCTCCTGATGCTGATCCGCGTGGTCATCGGTGGCGGCGCCGACCAGCGCATCGGCAACCAGGACGTCACCCTCGGCCGCGGCGCCGGCATGTTCATCGCCCTCCTCGCGGCGATCGGTGCACTCGTCGGCGCCCTGCTCAACCTGCGCGACGAAGGCGACTCCGTCAGCGCCATCTTCAGCACCTTCTCGAAGCCGAAGACGCGCGACGAGACGGATGGGGCCGGTCATCCACTCCCGCCCCCGACGGGCGAGGTCCCACGCGAACCACCGCCGCAACCGGGCCGCTGAGCCCGAGACGCAGTGAGTCGGTAGCGCTCCGAGGAGCGGGTTACAGCTTCTCGACCAGGCCGGCCATCAGCTCGCCGGCTTCGGTCGGGTTGCGACCGACCGAGACCCCGGCGGCGGCGAGGGCGTCCATCTTGCCCTGCGCCGTCCCCTTGCCGCCCGACACGATGGCGCCGGCGTGGCCCATCTTCTTGCCGGCCGGCGCGGTGACGCCAGCGATGTAGGCGCTCATCGGCTTCGTCACGTTGGCCGTGATGAAGTCGGCGGCCTCCTCTTCGGCGGACCCACCGATCTCGCCGAACATGATCATGGCGTGGGTCTCGGGGTCGTCCTGGAACGCCGCGATGCAGTCGATGAAGCTGGTGCCGGGCACCGGGTCGCCACCGATGCCGACGCACGTCGACACCCCGATGCCGTTCTGCTGCAACTCGTACAGCGCCTGGTAGGTCAGCGTGCCGGAGCGGCTGACGATGCCGACGTTGGGCCCGTCCGGCGACGGCAGCTTGGCGATGTGCGACGGCGTGATGCCGATGTTGCACTTGCCGGGGGAGATGATGCCGGGGCAGTTCGGGCCGAGCAGCCGGGTGCCCGGGTAGTCCCGGACCAGCGTGTTGTAGACGAGCGCCTCGTCCTGCGCCGGGATGCCCTCGGTGATGCACACGACGAACCCGATGCCGGCGCGCGCCGCCTCGAGGATGGCTGCGGGTGCGGCCTTGGGGGGCACGGCGACGAAGGACGCCGTCGCACCGGTGGCCGCGACTGCGTCGGCCACGGAATCGAACACCGGGATGCCCTCGACGTCCTGGCCGCCCTTGCCGGGGGTCACGCCGCCGACGACCTTGGTGCCGTAGTCGCGGTTGCGCAGCCCGTGGAACTTGCCCTGGCCGCCGGTGAGGCCCTGGACGATGACCGTGGTGTCAGCGTCGACGAAGATCGCCATCTCAGGCGCCCCCTTCTGATCCGCCGGCGATCCGGACGGCCTCACGGGCCGCCTCGAGCATCGTCGGTTTGCTGATGAGCTTGGACGCCGGGATCCCGGCGTCGAGGATGATCTGGCGCCCCTCCTCGGCGTTGGTGCCGTCGAGGCGGATGACGATCGGGGCCCGCAGCTCGACGCGGCCGAGGCCCTCGACGATGCCGTTGGCGACGTCCTCGCCGCGGGTGATGCCGCCGAAGATGTTGACGAAGATCGAGGTCACGTTCTCGTCGTAGTTGATGACGTCGAGGGCGGCGGCCATCACGTCGGCGCTGGCGCCACCGCCGATGTCGAGGAAGTTGGCGGCGCTGCCGCCGACCTGGTTGACGACGTCGAGCGTGCTCATCGCCAGGCCGGCGCCGTTGGCGATGATCCCGACGGAGCCGTCGAGGCCGATGTACTGGAGGTCCTTCTCCTTGGCCAGCTGCTCGCGCTCGTCGAGCACCTCGGTCTTGCTGTACTCCTCCCACTCCGGGTGGCGGAAGGCGGCGTTGTTGTCGAGGCTGACCTTGGCGTCGAGGGCGTGGACCTCACCGGTCGGCTTGAGGATCAGCGGGTTGATCTCGGCGAGGTCGCAGTCGCCCTTGACGAAGCAGTCGTAGAGCTGGACGAGGATGGCCGCGACGCCGTCGAGCGCCTTCTCGGGGATCTTGGCGTCCACCGCGGCCTGTCGGGCCGTGGCCTCGTCGAGGCCGTCGACGGGGTTGATGTGCAGCTTGACGATGGCGTCGGGGTCCTTCTCGGCGACCTCCTCGATCTCGACACCGCCCTGCGCGGAGAGCATCAGGAGGTGGAGCTTGGCCGCCCGGTCGAGGGTGAAGCTGGCGTAGTACTCCTCGTCGATGTCGGAGGCGTTCTCGACCCAGACGCGGTCGACGCGGTGGCCCTTGATGTCCATCCCGAGGATGTTCCCGGCGTGGGTGCGGACCTCGGCGGCGTCGTTGGCCAGCTTGATGCCGCCGGCCTTGCCGCGGCCGCCGACCTGCACCTGGGCCTTGACCACCACCGGGTAGCCGGCCTTGTCGGCCTCCGCCACGGCCTCGTCGACGGTCTCGGCGACGCCGCCGGCGCTCACCGGGATGCCGTAGCGGGCGAAGTACTGCTTGCCCTGGTACTCGAACAGATCCACGCTCGTGGTCTCCTTCGTGACAGTCGTGACCAGGCCCCTGGAGGCGCCGCGAACCCTAGGTGCTGCCCGTGGAGTGGTCCCAACCCGCCGCCACAATGGGGAGCATGGAAACGGCGACCCCGCACAGCGTGCCGGGCTCGCCCGTGCGCCCGCCCCGCCTGCGCTCGCCGTTCGCCCGGGCCGTCGTGCCCGTTCTCGGCGGGATCCTCGTCATCGGGCTGATCTTCCTCGCCACGTGGATCTCCGCCGTGCTGATCTCCGGCGGCGGGGCCGAGACGACGTCGCGGTTGGCGCCGCCGGTCTTCCCGATGGGGTCGGTCACAGGCGCGGGCCGAATCGATCGCCGAGGACGGCCCCATCGTGCTGGCCGACCTGCACACGACGCGTGGCGACCGCTCGCTGATCGTCGACCACGAAGGCGACAACCCGACGACGGGCTGGAAGCTGTACTGGGGCTACCCCGCCGATCGCAACGCCGATTGCCCGGTCACCCAGGTCCGCGGCACGCAGCGGTTCACCGACTGCGCGGGCCGCGAGCTCGACGTCACCCAGCTGGCCCGGCCCGAAGGTGTCCACCCCACGGTCGTCGACTCAGCGCGCCTCGAGATCGACCTCCGCGCCGTCACATCCGGCTGATCAGACCGGGCTCAGGCGACGACGGCGCCGACGAGGCGGCTGGCGAAGATCTCGCTGTGCTGCTCGAGCTTCGAGCGGCTGAGGGCCAACCCGCCGACGACGTCGGCGCCGGTGGCCTGGGCCGCAGCAGTCAGCTTGTCGAGGCTGTTGCCCGGGTTGAGGGCGAACGTGCAGAAGACGGCGGCCCGCTTGCCGCGCATCGTCGGCAGGTTGGAGATCGTCGACACGCCGAACGGCGCCTGGCCGACGATGAAGAACCCGTGGACCCAGGTGCCGACGAGCACGATGTCGGCTTCCTGGATGGCGGCGTAGTCCGGGTTGCGCAGCTTGTCGAGCCCGGTGATCGTCCAGCCCTCCTGACCGAGGTCATCGGCGATCAGCTCGGCCGCCTTCCACGTGTTCCCGGTCAGGCTCTCCACGAGCACGGCGGCCTTCATGGCCACCGATTCAAGCACGCCTGACGCAGGCGTCAGCGCTTCCGGAGCGGCGCCCACGCCAGCGCCAGGTGCTTGGTGCCGACGCCGGGGAAGTTCACCGTCGCCTCCGCCGAGTCACCCTGGCCGCGCAGCTCGATGATGACGCCCTCGCCGAACGACGGATGCTCGACGTCGTCGCCGATGCGCAGCCCGATGTCATGGGCATCGCTGCGCTCCGGGCTGCGCCGACCGGCGGACAGCGCGGCGTCGACGACGCGCTCTCGATGAGCGTCACGACGGCGCTCGTCCTCGACCTCGTCGCCACCGTCGCGCCGGCGGCGGTACGGCGGCGGCGCGCCCCAATCGGAGCGCGGCCGCAAGCTCTGGCGGCCGTACGCCGAGCGCCCGGTGATGTTGCCCTTCGACTCGACCAGCTCACCCGGGATCTCCTCGAGGAACCGCGACGGCGGGTTGTACTGCGTCGAGCCGAACAGGCTGCGGCTCCAGGCGTGGGTGATGTAGAGCCGCTCGCGGGCGCGGGTGATGCCGACGTAGGCGAGACGCCGCTCCTCCTCGAGCTCGTCGGGCTCGGTGAGCGCCCGGGTGTGCGGGAACACGCCCTCCTCGGCGCCGATCAGGAACACCACCGGGAACTCGAGGCCCTTGGCCGAGTGCAGGGTCATCAACACGACCTGGTCGTCGTCGCTGATGTCGTCGGTGTCGGCGACGAGCGAGACCTGCTCCAGGAACTCGTCGATCCGCGTGAACTCGCGCGCCGACCCGACGAGCTCGCCCAGGTTCTCGATGCGGCCGGCCGACTCGACGGTGTCCTCGGCCTCCAGCTCGGCGAGGTAACCCGAGCGCTCGAGCGCCGCTTGGAGCAGGTCCCCGGGCCCGATCACATCGTCGTCGGCGCCATCGGCGCTCGGCGTCGCCGCCGTGGCGAGCGCCGCCGCGGCCAGCAGCCCGAGCTCGTCGATCAGGGTGACGAACGAGTCGATGCCCCGCACCGCCGGCCCCGTCACCCCGGCGTCGCCGGCGTGGCGCAGGGCCTCCACGAACCCGATGCCCTCGCCGGCGGCGTAGGCGTCGACCTTGGCGACACTGGCATCGCCGATGCCCCGCTTGGGGACGTTGAGCACCCGCTTGACGTTGACCTCGTCGGCCGGGTTGACGACCGCGCGCAGGTACGCCATCGCGTCCTTGACCTCGCGCCGGTCGTAGAAGCGGGTGCCGCCGACGACCTTGTAGGGCACACCGAGGCGCATCATCGCCTCTTCGACGACGCGGCTCTGGGCGTTCGTGCGATACAGCACGGCGACCTCGCGCCAGTTCATGGCGTGGTCGTCGTGCAGCTGGCGAGCCGTCGAGCCGACGAACGTGGCCTCGTCGCCCTCGTCCTCGGCGTGGTAGCGGACGATGCGGTGGCCGGCGCCGGCGTCGGTCCACAGGTTCTTCGGCTTGCGGGCCGGGTTGTTGGCGATCACCGCGTTGGCGGCGTCGAGGATCGTCTGCGTGCTGCGGTAGTTCTGGTCGAGCACGACGGTGGTCACGTCGGGGAAGGCGTCCTCGAACTGCGTGATGTTCCGGAAGTCGGCGCCTCGAAATCGATAGACCGACTGGTCCGTGTCGCCCACGACCGTGACGTTGTGGTGGCCGCCGGCGAGCAGCAGGACGATCTCGTTCTGGGCCTGGTTCGTGTCCTGGTACTCGTCGACGAGGATGTGCTGGAAGCGCTCCCGGTAGTGCTCGAGCACGTCGGGGTGCTCGCGCAGCAACCGCACCGTGTTCAGCAACAGGTCGTCGAAGTCCATCGCCCCGGCCTTGAGGAGACGGTCCTGGTACTCCCGATACACCTCGGCGTGCTTGCGCTCGAAGATGTGCTGCGCGCCGGCCGCGGCCGTGCCGGGGTCGACGAGCTCGTTCTTCCACAGGCTGATGGCGCCGTGCACGGCGCGCGGCGTGAAGCGCTTGGCATCCAGGTGGAGATCGCGGATCACGTAGCCCGTGAGCCGGACCGAGTCGGCCTGGTCGTAGATCGAGAACGAGCGTGGGTAGCCCAGCCGGTCGCCGTTGGCGCGCAGCATGCGGACGCACGCCGAGTGGAACGTGCTGACCCACATCGTGCGGGCGACCGGTCCGATCAGCGCGGCGACGCGATGGCGCATCTCGTCGGCTGCCTTGTTGGTGAAGGTGATGGCGAGGATCCGGGACGGATGGACTCCTTCGTGGACGAGGTGGGCGATGCGATGGGTCAGCACCCTCGTCTTGCCGGACCCGGCGCCGGCGACGACGAGGAGCGGCCCGTCGCCGTGGACGACGGCGTCGAGCTGGTCGGGGTTCAGGCCTTCGGTGAAGGTGTCGGCGGGCGCGGGGCTCGCGAGCGGTGCATCCGGCATGGCACGGCCCATCCTACGGAGGGGGTGCGCCCGACCGGGAGCCCTGTTTGTGTCACCGCATACGTCGTCGACGACGTATGCGGTGAGAGCGTCCGTCAATTGGACCGGTGCCTGTTGGGGTTGGAAGAGCTCCGGACGACCGGGGGGCCGGATTCGCTCCGGGTCTGGCTCGGTGCTGCGCGCCCTGTTCGCTCTGTGTCACCACAAATGTCCCCGGGGACACATGACGTGACACAGAACGGGCTCACGGTTCGCCGACGTCGTTTCGGTCGCGGTCTTCCGTCGAAACGAGCCATCTGACGCGACCAAAGCAGCGTCCCAACCGACGCAGCCCACTCTGTGTCACCGCACATGTCGTTGACGACGTATGCGGTGACACCAACAGGGCTTCAGCGGATGACGGCGACCGGGCAGTGGGCGTGGGCGAGGACCTCCAGCGTGGTCGAGCCGACGATGAGCTCGAGCAGGCCGGATCGACCGCGTCCCGACGACCACCAGGTCGACCTCCCGGGACGCCTCGATCAGGGCGAAGGCGCCGGTGCCACCGGCGACGACCGGCACGATGGCGGCGCCGCTCGGGGCGGTGCCCGTGCCGTCGGTCGCGGCGGCGATCGCCCGGCGGATCTGGGCGTCGTCGGTGGCCGCCGCCTCGTCGGACTCCAGGCCGGGCTCGCGGACCGGCCCGGCGGCGACGCCGGGCACGAAGTCGGCATGCGCCACCTCGACCTGCTCGACGCCCGGCACCCGCAGGGCCCAGCGCAGGGCGGCCAACGAGTGGGCATCCAGCTCGTCGTGCCCGCCCGGCTCGTCGATCCCGACCGACACCCGGCGCACGGGCACGCGCAGCTCGCCCCGCACGACGACGACCGGGTGATCGGTGTGGTGGATGACGTGGTGGGCCGTCGAGCCGAGGAGCAGCGAGACCTTCCCCGAACCGCCGTGGCCGACCACGATCACGACGTCGGGCCCGAACTGCTGGGCCGCCTCGACCAGCGACTCGCCGGGGGACCCGGTCATCACGCGACCATCGAGCCGCGGGTCGTCGAGGTCACCGAGGGTGCCGGCGACGAAATCGCGCGACACCTCCTCGGACTCGGCGGGATCGACCGTGGCGGCGACCTCCAGCCCGGTCACCACCGGAAGGTCGTTGGCGTGCAGCACGACCACCTTCTCCTCGGCGGTCGCCACCGCGCGTGCCCACTCGAGGGCGTCACGAGCGTGCTCCGAGCCGTCCAGCCCGACGAGGTACGTGGTCATCGGCGCGACCATGGCAGCCAGGTCGGAGTGTTGTCCAGCGCGTCGCCGCGCCAGGCCCCGCCGTGGGCCGTCAGCCGGCGGCTGCCGAACCGGCGTCGCTGTTGGCTGCCTGGTCGTGCGCGAACAGGTGGGCCACGCCGGCCAGCCGCATCACCCGTCGCGCCGCGCCGCTGCTGCGGCGCACGCCGATCGCGCCCCCGGCATCGACGCGCTCCTGGCGCAGGATGAGCAAGGAGCGCAGCCCGGCCGAGTCGACGAACGACACCTCGCCGAGGTCGATCGTCGACACGTCGGGCCGACTGCGCATCGTCGTCTCCAACTCGGAGCCGGTGAACTCGTCCAGTTCGCCGCGGACGATGCACACGCCATCGCCGTCGATGAACACCTCGAACTGCGGGGCGCCCGTCACGGGATTGGACCATAACGATGGCGACGCCCACTGGCTGTCCCCCGCTCGGGGGATGTCGCCCCGTGGTTCATCGGGTGGGCGGCCGCACCTCGACCGGCGGCGCCCAGGCCTCGTCGGCGTCGCTCGCGCCCGGCGTCGCTGCCGGTGACGGAGCCATCGGTGGGCCGGGCTGGATGGCCGGCGGCGGATCGAGGGGCACCTCGACCACGTCGTCGAGCGAGGACGTGGCCAGGGGCAGGGTGAAGCCGACGGTCGCCCCGCCGTATGGACGCGGCGCCGCCTCCACGCGGCCGCCGCAACGGACGACGACATCACGCACGATGGACAGGCCGAGGCCCGAGCCGGGCAGGGAGCGGGCGCCCTCGGCGCGGTAGAACCGATCGAAGATGCGCCCGGCGTCGGCTTCGGCGATGCCCGGGCCACGGTCGTTGACGACGAGCCGGCCGCCGGCGACCTCGATCTCGATCGGGCCCGAGCCACTGTCGAACTTGGCCGCGTTGTCGACGAGGTTGGAGATCGCCCGCTCGAGCGCGGGTGCCGGCGCCTCGACGATCGAGTGGTCGGCGACGACGGTCACCGGGCGGCTGTGGCGACGCTCGGCGCGCCGCGCGACCAGCCGAGCCATCTCGCCGAGGTCGACGGGCTCCGGGGGCGCGCCGTCGGTCGACCCCCGCGCCAGGGCGACCACCTCCTCGACGAGTCCGACCAACTCCTCGGTCTCGGCGTGGAGGTCGTCGATGATCTTGGCCCGGGTGTCGGCATCGAGGTCGGGGTGCCGACGCAGCACGGCGAGGTTCGTGCGCACGCTCGTCAGCGGCGTCCGCAGCTCGTGCCCAGCATCCTCGACCAGCCGGCGCTGATCGTCGCGGGACGCGGCCAGCGCGCCGAGCATCCCGTTGAACGCGGCGCCGAGGCGACCGACCTCGTCGTTGCCGCCGACCGGGACGTCGACGTCGAGGCGACCCGATTCCTGCACGTCGGTTGCGGCTCGCGTCAGTCGGGCGAGCGGGCCCGACACGGTCCGGGCGATCAACCAGCCGAGCGCCGCCGCGGCTGCCGTCACCAGCACCACGAGCACCATCGTGCGCGTCTTGAGGTCGTGCAGGACGCGGCTGTTCTCCTCGAGCGAGCGGCTCACCTGGAGCACGACGTCGGGCGGCCACCCGCGCGGCGGCATCCCGGTCACCACGCGGACGTCGGTGTTGCCATCGTGCACGACCTCGTGGAACAGCGTGTTCGGATCGCGCCACGCCTTGGCCGGTCCGGAGCCCGGGGGCACGACCGCGCCGCCCAGCGTCAGCGAGATCGGGATGTCGCTGCCCCTCCTGACCGCTTGCACGACGTACACGTTGAGGACCTCGGCGCCACCCCGGTACGTCGAGTTGGCGGCGATCGTGCGCCACGACCGGTCGAGGGCGGTGTCGACCTCCTCGAGGAGGCGCTCGCTGGTCGCCCGGTACGAGGCCAGGCCGACCGACATCGTGGTCGCCGCGGCGATCGCCGCCAGTGCCAGCGCGATGCGCAGTCGGAGGCTCATCAGCCCAACGCGCCGGCCGGGACCTCCCGGGCCGAGTACCCGACGCCCCGGACGGTCTGGATCAGCCGCGGCTCACCGTCGGCCTCGGTCTTGCGCCGGAGGTAGCCGATGTACACGGCGAGGTTCTTCGAATCGGGCCCGAAGTCGTAGTGCCAGATGCGGTCGTAGATCGTGGAGTGGTCGAGGACGACGCCCTGGTTGCGCACGAGCAGCTCGAGCAGGTCGAACTCGGTCTTCGACAGGTCGAGCTCGCGATCGCCGCGCCAGGCCCGGCGGGCGGCGGCGTCGAGGCGCAGGTCGGCGAGCTGCGCCAGCTCGGCATCGGCCATCCCGTCGGTGTGGGCGCGGCGCAGCAAGGCCCGCAGCCGCGCCAGCAGCTCGTCGAGCTCGAACGGCTTCGGCAGGTAGTCGTCGGCGCCGGCGTCCAGCCCGGCGACGCGATCACGGGTCTCGGTGCGCGCCGTCAGCATGAGGATCGGCACCCGGTTGCCGTCGGCACGCAGCACCTTGCACACCGTGAGGCCGTCCACGATCGGCATCGACACATCGAGGACGGCGACGTCGGGCTGCGCGCTGCCGGCAGCGTCGAGGGCCTCGGCGCCGTTGCCGACCGCGATGACGGTGTAGCCCTCGAGCTCGAGGGCGCGCGTCAGCGACTCACGGACGGCGCGATCGTCCTCGGCGATCAGCAGGCGGTTGCCCGGCGCGGCGCGACCCAGCATCTCGACAGTCTGCCCGCGAGTGGTAAGAGCACGGTGCGGATCGGCAGGCGCGCCGTGGTCAGAGGATCCGGATCGGCAGCTGGCGGGGCCCGCGGATCTGTCCGACGCTCCAGCGCACGGCGTCCGGATCGGCGAGCTCGAAGTCCGGGAAGCGCCGCAGGAACTCGTCGACCGCAACGGTCAGCTCGAGTCGGGCCAGGTTCGAGCCGAGGCAGCGGTGGATGCCGAGTCCGAACGCGGCGTGGCGGTTCTCGAGGCGATCGATGACGACCTCGTCGGCGCGATCGAACATCTCGGGGTCGCGGTTGGCCGCCGGGAACGGCAGCAGCACCCACTCGGCGGTCTTCATCGGGCAGCCGTGGAAGTCGTGGTCCTGGGCGACCATCCGGGCCATCGTCACCGGGGCGTAGGCCCGCAGGAGCTCCTCGATGGCCGTCGGCAGGAGGTCGGGCTCGGCCACCAACCGCCGGCGGTCCTCGGGGTGTTGGGCGAGGTGCCACAGCGACGAGCCGATGGCGCTCCAGGTCGTGTCGATGCCGGCGAGCAGCAGCAGCACGATCGAGCCGCGCACGTGCTCCGGCGACAGCTTCTGGTCGCCGAGCTCGACATCCAGCAGGTACGAGGTCAGGTCGTCGCGCGGGTTGGCCCGATGGTCCTCGACCTGGACGTCGATGTAGGCGTCGAGCTCACGGAAGCTCTCGGCCCGCACCTCGGGCTCGCGGTTGACGCCCTCGAGCGTGTTGTGGACGAACTCGCGGAACAGGTCGTCGTCCTCGACCGGGAAGCCGAGCATGCGGGCGATGACGTTCACCGGGATGTGGGCGGCGTACTGCGCGGCGGCGTCGACGACGGTCTCACCCGGCGTGATGTCGCCGAGGTCGTCGAGGCGCTGCTTGCACAGCAGCCGGACCTCGGGCTCCAACGGCTCGATCTGGCGCGGCGCGAACGGCGGCAGCAGCAGGCGCCGCGCCAGCTGGTGGAACGGCGGGTCGCTGGTGATCGGCGGCGCCGCACCGATCGGCGCCTGGGACCCGATGATCGCGGTCGAGACGACGACGGCGCGACTCGTGAAGTGGTCGGTGTCGTAGGCGACCTCGCGCACCAGTTCGGCCGTGATCGGCGCCCACATGCCGTGGTAGCGGTCGGTGTGGGCGACGGGACAACCAGCGGCCCGCAGCTCGGCCCAGATCTCGGGAGCGCGCGGGTTGTACGACGGATCGGCGTGATCGATGTCGGTGGCCCAGTCCGTGACCGGGCCGTAGATGCTCGCCGGTGCGACCTCCGCCTGATCGGTCACGTCGTGCGGGCCTCGTCGTCGATGCTGATCGCGTACTCGGGGCAGTTGGCGACGGCGAGCCGCGCCTTGTCCTCGAGCTCCGGTGCCACCGTCCCGTCGCCGACGACGACGGCTTGGCCGTAGTCGTCGACGTCGAACAGCTCGGGCGCCAGCGCGTAGCACCGGTTGTGCCCCTGGCACTTCTCCGCATCGACCCGTACCTTCATGCGACGATCGTACCGATGCCGCTCTTCCTCCCGGTGACGACCGAGCGACTCGTGCTGCGGGCCTTCCGCCCGGACGATGTCGAGCCGTTCGCGACCTACCGCTCCGACCCCGACGTCGCCCGCTACCAGAGCTGGACGGCGCCGTACGCCCTCGCCGACGCGCGCCGCCTCGTCGACGACGTCGAGCACGATGGACGGGCCGCTGCGTGGTAGGTGGATCCAGATCGCCATCGAGCTCGACGACGAGCTCGCCGGCGACGTCGCGGTGGGCCTCGACGCGACGGGCGACGTCGCCACCATCGGCTACACGCTGGCGCCTGCCCACCAGGGTCGCGGCTTGGCGCGCGAAGCCGTCGGCGCGATCGTCGACCGCCTGTTCGACACCACCAGCGTGCACCGCGTCGAGGCGTCGGTCGACCCCCGCAACCTCGCGTCGGCGCGCCTCGTCGAGTCGCTCGGGTTCGAGCTCGAAGGCGTGGCCAAGGAGGCGGAGCGCGACGGCGCCGGCTGGGCCGACGCGGCGCGCTACGCACTGACCGCCGGCGCCCACGCGGCCTGGCGTGAGCGACCGACCGGGCCGCCGACCGAGGTCGCGCTCGTCGAGATCACGCCGGCGACGGCCCGGGCGATGCTCGACGTCAAGGCCAATCCGACACAGCGTCGCTTCATCTCGCCCATCGCGAACTCGTACGCCGACGCCCTGTTCCCCGACGTCGTCGACGGTGCGCCGGTCGTGCCCTGGCTGCGGGCCATCGAGGCCGACGGCGAACGGGTCGGGTTCATGATGGTGGCCGAGGCCACCGCGCACCACCCGGAGCCGTACCTGTGGCGGCTGCTCGTCGACCGTCGTCACCAGCGCCGCGGCATCGGCGATCGCGCCCTCACGTTGCTGGTCGAACGGTTGCGGGCCGAGGGGCATCGCGGCCTCGGCGTCGATTGGAACCTCGGCCCCGGCACCCCCGAGCCGTTCTACCTCCGGCGCGGCTTCGTCAAGGTCCGCAACGTGCGCGAGGACGAGGTCGAGGGCCGCCTCGAGCTCTGACGCCGGCTCAGTCGGCGGACCGCCACCACCGCAGCTCGTCCGTCGCCACCCGCCACACGTCGCCGGCCGGACGATGCTCGCGGTACTGCGCGTACTTGTCGACCAGCGCATCGAGCGCGCCGTCGCGCGCGGCACCTGCGGTGAGCACCTCGGCCCGCCCGCGCACCCGCACCCACCACAGCTGCGACCAGTCCTCGTCGTAGTGGTCGATGAGCACGGTCGCCGAGCCCGTCGCGCGCATGTCGTCGAGCCGACGCAGCTGGCCGGTCCGCTTCGGCTTGTGGTCGACGGCGCTGACGACCCAGTCCTCGACGACGGCGAAGCACACCGGCACGAGGCGCACGGCCCCATCGGCATCCACGGTGCCGAGGCGGGCGATGCGGGCCGACGTCGAGCGCGGCGGCGACCCAGTCGTCCATCGACTCAGCTTGCCCGGCTCGCCCCACCCGCCGGCGCACTGCGAGGATCCGGGGGTGAGCACCCCGGAGCAGATCATCGTCGAGCAGCGTGACGCCGTCCTCAAGATCACGCTCAACCGCCCCGAGAAGATGAACGCGTGGACCCCGCACATGATGGGCGAGCTGACGTCGACCATCCAGGCGGCCAACGACGACAGCGGCGATCGGGGCCATCGTCGTCACCGGCGCCGGGCGCGGCTTCTGCGCCGGGGCCGACATCGGCGCCGTGTTCGACAAGAACCTCAAGGGCGGCGACCGCCCCGAGCCGGAGCCCGGTCGCCGCGGCGTCGACTGGGTCGGCGTTGTGCCGGGAGTCGAAGCCGCTGATCGCCGCCATCAACGGCGCGTCGATCGGGGTCGGCCTGACCATGGTGCTGCCGTTCGACCAGATCCTCGCCGCCAAGGGCGCCAAGCTCTCGTGCCGCTTCGTGAAGATGGGCCTCGTGCCGGAGCTGGCGTCGTCGCACTTCCTGACGATCCGCTGCGGCTTCGGCGCCGCGTCGTGGCTGGCGCTGAGCGGTGCCACCGTGCTCGCCGAGGAGGCCAAGGAGCTCGGCCTCGTCGACCGGGTGTGCGAGCCGGAGAGCCTCGTCGACGAGGCGATGGCGATGGCCGACGAGCTGGCCGGCAACCCCCCGACCCAGCTGCGCCTGATCAAGCAGCTGCTGACCCAGAACGCCGGCGAGACCGACCTCGCCGCAGTCCAGCAGCGCGAGATCGACGCCCTCGGCATCGCGACCAAGTCGCCCGAGCACAAGGAGGCCGTCGCCGCCTTCCTCGAGCGGCGGACGCCAGTCTTCCGCTGAGCGCGCAGCGCTACGGATAGGGCGTGACCGGCTCGCCGTGGGCGGGCCGGTGCAGGATGGCGCTGAGCCCGGCGGCCGCGAACGCCGGCGCCACGTTCGGGCACGGGTCGCTGAAGTGGGCCCAGCTGTCGCAGTGCACGACCACGACCTCGGGCTCGCCGAGGATGCGCGCCGCCTCGGCGGCCGCCGCGCTGTCGAGCGTCAGGTCGCCATCGATGAGCGGGGTGCGGGCAGCGCCGGCGAACAGCAGGGCGACGTCGATCACCTCGAACCGCGCCGCGACCTCGCGCACGACGTCGAGCGAGGCGTTGTCGCCGCTGACGTAGACCGTCGGCTCGCCGGCGCCGGCGAGCACGAAGCCGATGACGGGCCCGACGAGGTGCTCGGTGCCGTCGGGTCCGTGCTGGCGCCGGCACGGCGGTGATCGTGAGCCCGCCGAGCGCAGCTTCCTCCCATGCCGCCAGCCCGACCGCGGTGCCGCCGAGGCGTTCGGCGCCGAGCGGCGTCGTGTACGTGATCGGCACGTCGGCGAGCAGCGCCCGCCCGGACTCGTCGAGGTTGTCGGCGTGCTGGTCGTGCGACAGCAGGACGGCGTCGACGGGCCCGATCGCCGCCGCGGTCAGGGCCGGGCCCTTCGTCTTCGTGAGCACCCGGCCGCCGCCGAGGTCGTAGTCGCGCGGCTGGTCGAACGTCGGGTCGACGAGCAGCCGACGACCACCCATCTCGAGGACCGCGGTCGGCCCTCCCACCGTGCGGATGGTGACGCTCACTGGTGCACCATCACGTGAGGCGACATTGCCGCATCGTCGCGCGTTGCAGCGCACCAGTGAGCGAAAGGACCGTGACCCTGGTTCGCTCGCTCGAAGACTCGCTCGCTCACGCCACCGTCCGACGTTCGAAGCCGTCGATGCCGATCCAGGTGAGCACGACCGCGAACAATGCCAGGGCGCCGTACACGGCCCACAGGCTCATGTGCGGCGTGCCCTCCGTCAAGGCCGCCCGGAAGCCCTCGCACATGTACACGAGCGGGTTGATCAGCACGGCGATCTGCAGCCAGCGCACCGCTTCCAGGGCCCGCCACGGGTAGTAGATGCAGCCGAGGAACGTCAGCGGGAGCACGACGAGGGCGAAGAGGTACGACACCTGCTGCGGGGCCACCTTGGTCCCGAGCACGAGGCCGAGGGCGGCCGCCACCCAGCCGGCGAGCAGGGCCAGCGTGATGAGCGTGAGCCAGTGGATGTGCAGGTGCACGGTCGTCGCCGGGACGATGTAGGCGATCGGGAACACGAGCAGCGCGGCGAACATCGAGTTCATCAGCCCGGTCACGATCTTCTGGATGCCGACGGCCTTCGTCGGCAGCGGCGCCAGCACGCGGTCCTCGATCTCCTTGGAGTAGCCGAACTCCTGGACCAGCGGGAGGGCGACCGCCTGGATGCCCTGGAACACGATCGCCAGGCCGAGGACGCCGGCCACGAGGGTGCTCGTGAACGCCGCCTCGCCTGCTCCCCCGCCGACGCTCTGGCCGATCTTGGGGAACACGTACGTGAACACGAACATCAACAGCAGCGGCTGCATGATCGTGCGGATGATGAACAGCGGGAGGCTCTTGAACAGCACGTGCAGGTCGCGCTGCAGCAGGGCGGCGAAGGCCTGGCGGTAGGCGACGCTGGCCGGCCGCAGCTGGACGAGTCCTCGGCCGGCGGCGTCGGAGGCCGGCGTCCCGGTGGCGGTGACGGTGCTCATTCGCGCAGGTCCTTCCCGGTGAGGTTGATGAAGACGGTCTCCAGCGTCGGGCTGCTCGCCGACAGGTCGGTGACGGTGACGCCGATCTCGTCGGCGGCGGCGAGGATCGGCGGCAGCAGCCCGCCGCCCGTGGCCGACAGGACGAGCTGGCCGTCGACGAGCTTGTAGTCGGTGACCGGGTCGATGGCCTCGACGAGGTGGCGGCCGAGGCGATCGGCGTCGGCGGAGTCCGTGGTGACCTTGACGATCGTCGCCGCCCCGGTCGACGCCTTGAGGCGCTCCGGCGTGTCGAGGGCGAGGATCACGCCGTGGTCCATGATCGCCACCCGGTCGCAGAGCTGGTCGGCCTCCTCCATGTAGTGCGTCGTGAGGAGGATCGTCTCGCCCTCCTTGTGCAGCTCGTCGACGATCTCCCACAGGGCGATGCGGCTCTGCGGGTCGAGGCCGGCCGTCGGCTCGTCGAGGAACAGGATCTGCGGGCGGTGCATGATCGCCCGCGCCACCATGAGGCGCTGGGCCATGCCGCCGGACAGGGCCATCACCGATGCGTCGGCGCGGTCGGCGAGGCGCACCTTGACGAGCAGCTCCTCGGTGGCCGCCTTGGCCTGCTTCGTGGTCATGCCGAAGTAGCGGCCGTGGAAGTGGAGGTTCTCGGCGACGGTCATCGCCCGGTCGAGGGTGTTCGTCTGCGGGACGACACCGATCACCTGCTTGGCCAGCGCGGGGTGGCGGATGATGTCGACCCCGCCGACCTCGGCGGCGCCGCCGGTCGGGGTGACCCGGGTCGTGAGCATCCCGATCGTCGTGCTCTTGCCGGCGCCGTTCGGTCCGAGGAAGCCGTAGATCTCGCCGGCGCGGATCTCCATGTCGAGGTCGATCACGGCCTTGACGCCGCCGGGGTACGTCTTGGACAGCCCCGACGTGCGCACGATCGCCGGTGCTGCGGGGGCGGTGTCAGTCGACATCGGCGTTCGCCTCCTTCGTCGTCGTCGAGGCGCTGCTGCAGCGTGGCCAGCAGCCGGTTGAGCGTCGCCACGTCGCGCCCGCTGAGCAGGGATTCGAGGTAGCGGTCGCGAGCCGCGACCACGGCGTCGAGGTTGCTGCGGCGCTGCTTGCCCTCCGGCGTCAACGCCACCCGCAGCACGCGGCGATCGGACGCATCCCGGCTGCGGGTGATGTAGCCGTCGGCCTCCAGCCGGTCGAGGTGGTGGGTGAGGGTCGATCCGGTGACGAGCACCCGGTCGGCGAGCTCGCGCTGCGACAGGTCGGGCTCGTCGCCCACCGACTTGAGCACGATCCACTGCGGCACCGACGCCCCCGCAGCGCGCATGTCCTCGTCGAGCCGATCGCGCAGCGAGCGATAGGTCAGGTACACCTGCCGACCGAGCGGTTCCATCGACCTCCGATCATACGAACCCGAACGATCGAGCTCGAACGGATCTGGCCGGAATCGCCAACTGTTTGCCAGAACGGCCAGAAGTTGGCCGTTTCCGCAAAGAGTTGGCGGATCCGGCCGGATCCGGCCGCGTCCGGCCCCCTCAGGCGGTCAGGGCGACGACGTCGATGATGCCGGGGGCGGCGCGCAGGGCGTCGAGCGTGGCCGGGTCGAGCGGGCTCGTCGGGGCGATGAGCATGACCGCCGTGCCGGTCGCGGCGTCATCGTAGCCGGCGCGGGCCCGGCCGACGTCCATGTCGGCGATGTTGACGCCGGCGTCGCCGAACAGCGTGCCGACGGTGCCGATCACGCCGGGGCGGTCGTCGTTGGTGACGACGAGCATGTGCTCGGCCGGCGGGACGTCGAGGCGGTGGCCGTCGATGAGGACGATCCGGTGCTCGGCGTGGCGGCCCGACAGCGTGCCCGAGATCGAGTGGCCGCCACCCGAGATCGTGATCAGGTTGACCCAGTCGGCCGACGCCGTCGAGCTGATCTCGCGCACGTCGATCCCGGCCTCCTGGGCGCGCTGCGGCGCGTTGACGAACGTGACCGGTTCGTCGCTGATGCCGCCGAACAGGCCCTTCAGCACCGACAGCCCGACGATGCGGGTGTCGTACCCGCCGATGTCGCCCTCGACCGCGATCTCGACCGTCGACGGCAGCTCGGGCACGAGCGAACCGAAGGCCCGACCGAGGCGCTCGGCCAACGGCAGGAACGGGCGCAGGTCGTCGTGGGCCTCGGCGGCGGCGAGGTTGACGGCGAACGGCACGAACTCGCCGGCCAGCGCCAGCTGCACCATGTCGGCGATCGTGTCACCGGCCTTGTCCTGGGCCTCCCGGGTGCTCGCTCCGAGGTGCGGCGTGACGATCACCGAGTCGAGCTCGAACAGCGGCGACTCCGTCGTCGGCTCGGCGTCGAACACGTCGAGCGCGGCACCGGCGATGACGCCCTCGCGGATGGCGTCGGCGAGCGCCGCCTCGTCGACGATGCCGCCGCGGGCCACGTTGATCACGCGCAGCGTCGGCTTGGCCTTGAGCAGCGCGTCGCGCCCGATGATGCCCTTCGTCTCCGCCGTCTTCGGCAGGTGGATCGTGAGGAAGTCGGACTCGGCGACGACCTGATCGAGCGGCAGCAGCTCGACCCCGAGCTGGCGACCGCGCTCGGCCGACACGAACGGGTCGAAGGCGATCAGGCGCATCCCGAAGGCGCGGGCCCGGTCGGCGACCAGCTTGCCGATGCGCCCGAGGCCGGCGATGCCGAGCGTCTTGTCGGCCAGCTCGACGCCCTCCCACCGGCTGCGCTCCCAGCGCCCGGCGACGAGGGCGGCGTGCGCCTGGGGCACGTTGCGGGCCTGGGCGAGGAGCAGCGCCATGGTGTGCTCGGCCGCCGAGACGATGTTGCTCTGGGGCGCGTTGACGACCATCACGCCGCGCCGTGTCGCCGCCTCGGTGTCGACGTTGTCGAGCCCGATGCCGGCCCGCCCGACGACGAGCAGGTCGCTGCCGGCGGCGAGGACCTCGTCGGTCACCGTCGTGGCGGAGCGGATGATGAGGGCGTGGGCACCGACGACGGCGTCGAGCAGCTCGGACGGGGACAGCCCGAGGCGGACGTCGACCTCGTGGCCGGCCGCCCGCAAGCGGTCCAACCCGCCGTCGGCGATCTCTTCCGTGACCAGGATCCGCGCCATAGATGGCCATGCCTACCGCTGCCCGACCCGCGACGCCACCCAGTTGTACGGAATTGCAGTCGGTCCCATCCGAGGGTTTCGGTGCATCCGAGGGTTTCGTGCGGGTGGCCCCCGCACGAAACCCTCCGATGCGATCAAACCCTCGGATGGCGCGCGGTCGGTACCGTCCGGGCGTGGACCCCGCCCATCTCGAGCCGATCGAGCGGTGGTTCGTCGCCCGGGGGCTGCCCCACTTCGTCGAGCGGCGGGACTCGGTGTGGACGATCTGGGGGCGGGCGGCGCCGCTGCTCGCCGTCGCCTACCTGCTGCTCGGCCTCTACGCCCTCGACCTGTCGGAGTGGAGCCTCACCGAGAACCTCGTCGCCGGCGCGGCCGTCGTCGGCGCCGCCGTGCTGACGTGGGCGATCGCCAACGCCATGCGCGGGCGGCCGTGGTTCGATCGCCCGCACGAGATCGGCCCGGTCGAGCTCGGCGCGTTCATCATCGTGCCGGCGATCGCCTCGCTGGTCGTCGGCCAGCCGCTCGACGCCCTCAAGACGGTCATCCTCGCCGCCCTCATCCTCGCCGTCCTGTGGGCGGTCACCAGCTACGGCGTGCTGGCCCTGCTCGGCTGGGCGTGGCAGCGCACGTGGTCGCAGTTCTCGACGCTGCTGAACGTGCTGGCCCGGGCCCTGCCGATGCTCCTGCTGTTCTCGGCCTTCCTGTTCATCAACGCCGAGGCCTGGCAGGTGGCGGGCACGCTGACGGGCATCGTCTACGTCGCCGTCCTCGGGATCTTCTTCCTGCTCGGCGCGACGTTCGTGCTGATCCGCATCCCGGCGCTGATGCGCTCGCTCAACCAGTTCGACTCCTGGCGCGAGGTCGCCGAGCTGTCCGCGTCGACCCCGGCCGCCGACGTCCTCAGCACCCTCGACGAGCCGAGCGACGACGATCCCCACGCCGAACGCCCGGCGATCCGCCAGCGCGTCAACATCGGCCTGCTGACGATCTTCTCCCAGGCGATCCAGATCACGCTCGTCGGCCTCGGGCTCACCGGCTTCTTCGTGCTCTTCGGGTTCCTGGCGATCCCCGAGGCGACGACGCTCTCGTGGACGCAGCTCGACCAGCTCGACGTGCTCCTGCGCTGGCACGTCGCCGACCGCGACCTGGTGATCACCGGGCCGCTGTTGCGCGTGGCCGGCTTCCTCGGCGCGTTCGGTGCGATGTACTTCACCGTGCTGCTGTCGACCGACGCGCTGTACCGCGACGAGTTCGCCGACGATGTCGGTCCGCAGTTGCGCCAAGCTCTCGCCGTGCGTTGCGTGTACCGGGCCGCCCGTCGGGCGGCGTCGACGTGACCGGGGCGGTCGCGCCGGGCGAGCCCGACGAGCCCGGGCTCGAGATCCGGCTGCTCGACGACCCCGCCGAGCAGCGGCGCGTCCGCGACCTGTTCGACCAGGTCTGGGGATCGACGTCCGTGGTCGACATCGAGATCGTCCGGGCGATCGGCCACGCCGGCGGGTACGTCGCCGCGGCGTACGACGACGGCGCCGTCGTCGGCGGCTCGCTCGGCTTCCTCGCCCGCCACCTCGGCGCTCCGGCGCTGCACAGCCACATCACCGGCGTCCTCCCCGGCGTCCGCCGCACCGGGCTCGGACGGGCGATGAAGCTGCACCAGCGGGCGTGGGCCGCGGCCAACGGCCTGACGTGGATCACGTGGACGTTCGATCCGCTCGTGCGCCGCAACGCCTGGTTCAACCTCGGGGTGCTCGGCGCCGTCGTCCACGAGTACCTCGTCGACTTCTACGGACCCATCGACGACACCATCAACTCGGGTGGCGAGAGCGACCGCCTGCTCGTCGCCTGGCCGGTCGGCGACGGCGGCCCCACCGACGTCGTCGCACCCGACCCGACGGGGACCGTCGCCGTCCCCACGCCACCCGACATCGTCGTGCTGCGCCGAACCGATCCGGCCGCCGCCGTCCACTGGCGCCATCGCGTGCGACGCGAGCTCGGTGAACCCCTCGCCGCGGGCGCGACCGTCCGCGGCTTCACCCGCGAGGGCGACTACCTCGTCGCCGCTGGAGGTGCCCCGTGACGGCCCGACTCCTCGAGCTGCGGGAGATCCGCCTGCCGCTCGTCGCCCCGTTCCAGACGAGCTTCGGGACCCAGACGAGCCGGCGCATCCTCCTCGTCCGGGCCGAGGTCGAGCGCGACGGCGTGACGGCGGAGGGCTGGGGCGAGTGCGTCGCCGGCGACGAGCCGGACTACTCGTCGGAGTACGTCGACGGCGCGTCGCTCGTGATCCGAGAGGTGCTGGCGCCGCGCCTGGCGGCGGCGACCGACGTGCGGGCGGCCGACGTCTCGAGCATCCTCGGTCGGAGTCCGCGGCCACCCCATGGCCAAGGCGGCGCTGGAGATGGCCGTGCTCGACGCCGAGCTGCGCGCCGAGCAGCGCTCGTTCGCCGACTTCCTCGGCGCCACGCGCGACCGCATCCCGAGCGGGGTCAGCGTCGGCATCCACCCGACCGTCGACGCCCTGCTCGCCACCGTCGCCGGCTACCTCGACGACGGCTACGTGCGCATCAAGCTGAAGATCGAGCCCGGCTGCGACCTCGAGCCGGTCGCCGCCGTCCGCGACCTGATCGGGCCCGACATGCCCTTCCAGGTCGACGCCAACGCCGCCTACACGCGCCACGACGCCGAGCACCTCGCCAAGCTCGACGCCTTCGACCTGCTGCTCATCGAGCAGCCGCTGCCCGAGGACGACCTCCTCGGCCACGCCGAGCTGGCCCGGGCCATCGGCACGCCAGTGTGCCTCGACGAGTCGATCACCTCCGAGATCGTGTGCGCCGACGCCATCGAGCTCGGGGCGGCCGAGATCGTCAACATCAAGGCCGGGCGCGTCGGCGGCTACCTGACGGCCCGCCGCATCCACGACCTGTGCCGGGAGCGGGGCATCCCGGTGTGGTGTGGCGGGATGCTCGAGACCGGCATCGGTCGCGCCGCCAACGCCGCCCTCGCCGCGCTCGACGGCTTCACGCTGCCCGGCGACGTGTCGGCGTCCCGTCGGTTCTGGGCGACCGACATCGTGACCGAGCCCATCGAGGTCGTCGCCGGCCACGTCGCGGTGCCCACCGGCGCCGGGCTCGGCGTGACCATCGACCGCCAGTTCCTCGATCAGGTCACCGCGTCGACGGTCGATCTCCGTCCGGCCTGACGTACATTCCGACCCCATGCCACACCCCTTCCTGTCCGCCGAGTGGATGGCCGAGGCCAAGGCCATCCGCGCCCGCCACGCCGGCGAGACCAACAAGGTCACCCAGGTCCTGAAGATCAACCAGGTCGTGACGGGTGTGCCGTTCGGGGATGGCACGGTCGAGAGCTACCTCGACACGTCATCCGGCGACGTCGTCATGGACCTCGGGAGCCTCGAGGACGCCGACGTCACCGTGACGACCGACTACGACACGGCCAAGGCGCTGTTCGTCGAGCAGGACGCGGCGGCCGGGATGCAGGCGTTCATGGCCGGCAAGATCACCGTGCAGGGCGACATGATGAAGCTGATGGCGATGCAGACGGCGATGCCGACCGACGAGGCCAGCCGCCAGATCTCCGAGGAGATCAAGGCCATCACGCCGACCCAGAGCGTTCTGCCGACTCACTGCGGCACAGGTCTCAGCGGACTTGCGCGGTGACTCCGACGTGAAGCGCGGCGCGACACTTGCGGCATGACCTATGCCGGTGGGCGGCGCATCGTCGATGCGGACAGCCACCTGATGGAGTGGCCGGGGTTCCTCGTCGAGCACGCCGATCCGCGGTTCCGTGACGACCTGCCGCCGATCGGCGGCGGGCGATCCGGGCTCGACGCTGACCGACGGCGGCCGGGCCGCCGGCGAGCGCGAGGCCCTCGTCGAGCTCGGCGACGACCTCGTGCGCAAGGGCCCGAAGTGGCACGCCGCCCTCGGGGCCGTCGACGCAGCCGAGCGGGGCACCGCCCTCGACCTGCTCGGCTTCGAGCACCAGGTCGTGTACTCCTCGCTGTGCTCGCCGCTGTTCGACATCGCCGCGCCCGACCTGCGCTACGGCGCCTACCGCGCCCACAACCGCGCCGTCGCCGCCTTCTGCGCCGCCGATCCCCGCCTGCTCGGCGTCGGCCTGTGCGACCTCGACGACGTCGATCGGGCCCTCGTCGAGCTCGACGTCGCCCTCGACCTCGGGCTGCGCGAGATCTGGCTGCCGGCTCGCCCGCCGGGCGGGCGCTCGCCCGGACACGTCGACCACGACCCGTTCTGGGCCCGCCTCGCCGAGCGCGGCGTGCCGTTCGTGCTCCACGTCGGCAGCGGTCCGCTCGGCATCGGCGACGCATGGCTGAACAACGGCCGGCCGGTGGCCGAGGAGATGACCGGCGCCGAGGTCATCGGGTCCAAGGACTTCATGGTCGTGTACCAGCCGGCCGAGCGCTTCCTGTCCGTGCTCGTCCTCGACGGCGTGCTCGACCGCCACCCGACGCTGCACGGCGGGGCGATCGAGATGGGCGCCGGCTGGGTGCCGGCGATGCTGCGCCGCCTCGATCACGCCGTGCAGATCTGGCAGCGCTCCGAGCCGCGCCTCGGCACCTTCGCCCGGACCCCGTCGGAGCAGGCGTCGGCCCAGCTGCGCTTCACGCCGTACGCGTTCGAGGACGTCGGCTGGCTGAACGCGCAGTCGGATCCGTCGCTGTACCTGTTCTCGTCGGACTACCCCCACGCCGAGGGCGGCCGGGATCCGATCGGACGCTTCGATCGAGCCCTCGCCGCCGCCGACGCGACGACGGTCGACGGCTTCTACGCGGCCAACGCGACGTCCTGGTTGGCGCTCGCCTGACAGCCCTTCGCTACGGTGGCCGGCGACCGGGCAGCCGTCGCGGTCGCACGCGTTGATGGCCGAGGGGGTCGCCAGACATGAAGAGCCGCGCCGCAGTCCTGTGGGGGCTGAACGAGGACTGGAAGGTCCAGGAGATCGACGTCGACGAGCCCAAGCGCGGTGAGGTGCTCGTGCGCTGGAAGGCCGCCGGCCTGTGCCACAGCGACGAGCACCTCGTCACCGGCGACATGGTCCCGACCCGGGAGATGCTCGACGCGATGGGCCTCGAGTCCTTCTTCCCGATCATCGGCGGCCACGAGGGCGCCGGCGTGATCGAGGCCGTCGGGCCCGAGGTGCACTCGGTCAAGGTCGGCGACCACGTGTCGGCGAGCTTCGTGCCGTCGTGCGGCGTGTGCCACTACTGCACGACCGGGCGCGGCAACCTCTGCGATGCCGGCGCCGGGACCCTCGGCGGCGGGATGATCACCGACGGCACCCACCGCCACCACGTCGACGGCAAGCCGGTCACGCTGCTCGCCAAGCTGGGCACGTTCGCCGAGCTGACGTGCGTCTCGGAGATGTCCGTCATCAAGGTCGACGACGACCTCCCGATGGACGTCGTGTCGCTCGTGTCGTGCGGCGTCGCCACCGGGTGGGGCTCGGCGACGCGGCGGGCCGACGTGCAGGTCGGCGACACCGTCGTCATCGTCGGCATCGGTGGCATCGGCATGAACGCCGTGCAGGGCGCCAAGATGGCCGGCGCCAGTCGTGTCATCGCCGTCGACCCGCTGGAGTTCAAGCGGGAGAAGGCGATGGAGTTCGGCGCCACCCACACCTACGCCTCGATGACCGACGCCATCCCCGAGGTCACCCAGATGACCAACGGGCGGATGGCCGAGAAGGTCATCATGACCCCCGGCGTGCTCTACGGCGATCTGCTCGCCGAGGCCCAGACGCTGACGGCCAAGGGCGGCACGATCGTCGTGACGGCGGTGGCGCCGATCGATCAGAACGAGGCGTCGGTGAACCTGTTCAACCTCGTGCTGTGGAACAAGGAGATCAAGGGCAACATCTTCGGGGCGCTCAGCCCGCGCTCCGACATCCCCCGGCTCCTCGACATGTACCGCGTCGGCACGCTCAAGCTCGACGAGCTGATCACGACGCGCTACTCGCTCGACGAGATCAACGACGGCTACCAAGCGATGCGCGACGGCACCAACATCCGCGGCGTCATCGTCTACGAGTAACTCAGAGCGCACGGGACCCACTGCGACACAACTCAGCGCGTACATCGGGCGCTCGGTCCGCGTGCCGGGCGCTCGGCGTACGCGCGAGTGCCGGGCGCAGTGGGTCCCGGCCGCTCCGGGTTAGCCCGGCAGCGCCTTGGCCAGGGCCTCACCGAGCGCGGCGACGGTCCAGGTGTCGGTCTGCTCGACGGTCTCGGCCATCTCCCACGACTTCACGCGGCGGACGGTGCCGCCCTGCACGAAGAACGTCTCGCCGTTGAACGCGCAGTCGGCGGAGGCGAGGTAGCACACGAGGGGGGACACGTTCTTCGGGTCCCACTGGTCGAACGCGCCCTCCTTGGCCGCCATGATCTCGTCGAGGCCGGGCGTCGCCAGGGTCAGGCGGGTGCGGGCGGCCGGGGCGATGCAGTTGCTCTTCACGCCGTAGCGCACGAGCTCCTTGGCGAGGATCTGGCTGAACGTGGCGATGCCGGACTTGGCGGCGCCGTAGTTGCTCTGGCCGGGGTTCGACAGCAGCCCGGACGTGCTCGACGTGTGGACGATGTTGCGCGGCTTCTCGCGGCCCGCCTTGGCCTCCTCGCGCCAGTAGGCAGCGGCCCAACGGCTCGGCGCGAAGTGGCCCTTGAGGTGCACCCGCACCACGTCGTCCCACTCCTGCTCGGTCATGTTCACGAGCACGCGGTCGCGCAGGATGCCGGCGTTGTTGATCAGGATGTCGAGGTCACCGAACGCCTCGATCGCCGAGTTCACCAGGCCCTGGGCACCATCCCAGTTCGAGATGTCGTCGGCGTTGGCGACGGCCTCGCCGCCCTGGGCCTTGATCTCGGCGACGACCTCCTCGGCCGGCGTGGCGTCCGAGCCGGATCCGTCGTTGGCACCACCCACGTCGTTGATGACGAGCTTGGCGCCTTCGGCGGCGAACAGCAGGGCGTGCTCTCGCCCGAGCCCGCGGCCCGCCCCCGTGATGATCGCAACACGTCCCTCGAGAGCTCCCATGACACGGTCCTTTCGTCGTCCGGGCGCAACCTAGCCAGCCGTGTGCACCGGGCGACAACCCCGGCGCAACCGGCCGTTCACCGAGTCGTTCAGGCGGGCGGCAGGAACGTCATGTCGACGGCGGAGCCGCGCTTGAACTGCGTCCCGGCCGGCGCATCGGCGCCGTTCACCGTCGCCGACACGAAGATGCCCTCGGTGCTCCCGAGCAGGGCGCCGGTCTGCAGGCCGGCGGCGGCCAACGTGGCCTGCGCCTGGGCCAACGGCTGACCGGTCAGATCGGGCATCGCCACGAGGTCGACGCCCTTCGACGGCGTCAGCGTCACCGCCGTGCCGCGGGGGATGCCCGTCGTCCCGTCGGCAGGGGCCGCCGACACGACGGATCCCGTCGGCACGGTGTCGCTGAACACCGGCTCGGCGAGGGCGGCCGTCAGCTGGATCTGCTGCAGCGCCGCGGTGGCCTGGTCGACGGTGAGCCCGACCAGCGTCGGGACGGTCCGCGGCGCCGGACCGCTGGAGATCACGAGCTGGATCTGGGCGCCGGGGAGCACCTGACCGCCGGTCGTCAGCGTGGCGTCCGCGGGCACCGTCCACGAGATCACGGAGCCGACGGCCACGTTCTCGTCGTTCTGCTGCACCGGCGGCGCGGCGACCAGCTTCAGTCGGGCCAGCTCGGTCTCGGCGTCGGCCTGGGTCAGGCCCGTGAGGTCCGGGAGGTCACGGAACTCGGGACCGTCGCTGACCACGACGAGGAACGGCTCGTCCTCGGCGAGCTTCTGGCCGGCTGCGGGCGCGGTGCGGATGATCTCCCCCGGCGTCGGGTGGGCATCGCTGCGCTCGTGGCGGATCTCGATGTCCCAGTTGAACGACGCCGTGTCGGCGCGCGCTTGCTGCTCGGTGGCCCCGACCAGCTCGGGGACGGCGTGCTTGGGCACCTGGAACAGGTTGTAGGCGAGGAGGGCGAGCCCGGCGAGCGCGACGACCACCACCAGCGCGATCACCCACGGCAGGGTCCGCCGACGCCGCCTCGGCGGTGGGGTCTCGTCAGCGACCGTCGTCGCTTCGGGGACCACCGCGGTCGGCGGGCCGGTCGGCGCGCTCGGCGCGGGTGGCGCCGATGCACCCGGCGGCCCGGTCGGAGGCCCGTCGGGGCGGGCGACGTCGGCGAGCGGCAGCGCGGCGAGGGCGGCGAGCTCGTCGCGGATCAGATCCTCGTCGCCGTCGTAGAGCTTGGTCGGGCCGCCCGGAGCCGGCGGTGGCGGCAAGGCCGCGGCAGCGGCGGCCACCGCGGCGGCTCCGCCGAGCGCGGCGCTGGCGGCGTGCTCCTCGGGGGCGTCCTCCTGCGTCGGCTCGACCGGATCGGTGGCCGGCGCCTCGGCCTCAGCCCGGGCGACGTCGCCCTCCGTCACGACCGGCACGTCGGCCACGACCTCGTCGGCCGGCGCGACGTCGCTCGCTGGCGCCTCGGCGATCGCGGCCGGCTCCGGTTCCGGCTCCGGCTCCGGCTCCGGCTCCGGGGCGACGACCGGCGCCACGAGCGCCGGTGCCGGCTCGTCCTCCGGCCGCTGCAGCCCACCGGTCGGGTCGTTCGGCCGGCGCAGCTGGCTCGGGTCGTCGTCGAAGCGGCTCGTGACGACGATGGGGATCGGTGTCGGTCGGGGCAGCTTCTCGGCCGCCCGCACGAGGCTGCGCCCGAGCTCGGAGGCCGACGAGCGGTCCGCCGGGTCGGGGCGACCAGCACGCTCGAGCACCGAGGCCAGCGGGCCGAGGTCGGCCGACACCGGCATCAGGCGTCCGACGCGCGCCGACAGCGTGGCCACGGTCGATCGCGCCGCGAACGGCACCGCCCCGGTGACCGCTTCGACGAGGATGAGCGCCAGCGCGTAGACGTCGGCGTGCCCGTCGATCGGCTGGCCGAGCGCCTGCTCGGGCGAGCTGTAGCGGGCGACGTGGGTCGGAACCGTCGACGGTTCCTTCCATTCGTCGGCGGTCAGCAGGCGGGCCAGCCCGAAGTCGACGATCCGCAGCCGTCGATCGTCACCGAAGACCAGCTTCGACGGCAGCAGCTCACCGTGCACGAGGTTCTTGCGGTGGGCGAAGTCGAGCCCCCGACACACCTCCAGGCCGACGACCAGCGCCTGTGACGGGTCGAGCTGCCGGCCCCTGTCGAACAGGTCGCGGAAGCTCCCGCCGGAGAGGTGCTCGACGACGGCGTAGACCGTCGTGCGCTTGCCGACCTCCTCCTCGCCCCAGTCGTAGACACCGGCGAGGTTGGGGTGCGACAACTTGGCCATCGCCCGCATCGTCCGGACGAAGCGGCGCCGGAACTCCTCGGACTCGGCGATCTCCGGGCGCACCAGCTTGACGGTGACGGCGCGGTCGAGCTCGAGGTCATCGGCATCGGCGATCAGGGTGTGGGCGCCGGCCGACACCATCCGCGTCACCCGGTAGCGATCGCCCAGCACCCGCCCGGCCAGGCCGCGCCGCGCCCCCTCGGTGGGTCGGTCGACCGTCATGCGCGCGGTTGGGACGTGTTCTTCATGGGCGCCGAAAGAGGCTACCGCTGGCACCTTCCGCGAGGGCGACACGTCGACAGCCCGACGGCGCGGCGGGTCGGCGGCTCGCTCCCGGCATGATGGTGTCGTGGCCGTGACGCCGACCAGCACCGACGACGAGGCCCGGCTGCCAGCCATGCAGTCGACCGAGGTGGACGTCGTCGACACCGGTGAACCGACGCTCGACGGCCCCCGCCCGCCCTGGTACCGGCGGCTCGACCTGAAGCTGCTGCTCGCCAGCGCGGCGATCGCCTTCGGCGTGGTGCTGATCGGCTTCGCCGTGACCACCGCCGTCACGGGCAACGAGGCCGCCCACCTCCCCGCGGCGGTCGAGGAGCTGACCCCGGTCTTCGACGCCATGCAGGTGCCGCAGCAGGCCACCGTGATCGCCGACCTCGCCGACGGCTACGAGGGTCGGCTGATCGTCGACGGCGTCGAGCTGCCGACGATCCGCCAGGACCAGATCGGCAACATCGACATCAAGCCGGGCGAGCAGGTCACGGTGCCGCCGGGCGCGATCTACGAGCCGGGCAACGCGACGCTGACGTTCACGCCGGGCGACGACCAGGCCGTCGACAACTTCGACGTCGGCCGCCACACCGTGACGGTCATCTACTGGAAGATCCTCGAAGGCCCGGGCGCGGCCCGCTCCTACACCTGGTCCTTCACGACGGTGTAGGCAGCTCGCCGGTCTCGAGCAGCTGGACGAAGGCGTCCTCCTCGATGACCGGCACGCCGTCCTTCTCGGCCTTGGCGACCTTGCTGGCCCCGGGATCGGCGCCGAGCACGAGGGCGAACGTCTTCTTGCTGACGCTGCCCGGGCTCTTGCCGCCGCGGGCGATGATCGCCGCCTCGGCCTCCTCACGCGTGTAGCCGTCGAGCGTCCCCGACACGACGACCGACTTGCCGGCGAGCACCTGCGGCGCCTTCGGCTGGCGCGGCACCGGCACGCCGAAGTCGACGCCGGCGGCCCGGCAGCTTCTCGATGAAGTCCTTGTTCGGCTGCAGCGAGAACCACGTGGCGATGGCCTCGGCGATGATCGTGCCGAGGCCCTCGACGTCGGCCAGCTCGTCGGGTCGGGCGGCCATCACCGCGTCGAGCGTGCCGAACTCGAGCGCCAGGGCCTGCGACGCCGCCGGACCGAGGTGCTTGATGCCGAGCGCGGTCAGCAAGCGTGGCAGCGGCCGGGTCTTCGAGCCCTCGAGCGCCGCCAGCAGCTTGTCGGCGCTGATGGCGGCGAAGCCCTCCAGCCCGAGCAGCTGGTCCTGGGTCAGGGCGTAGAGGTCGGCCGCGTCGCCGACGAGCGGCTCGTCGCCGGCCGTCAGCTGGGCGACGGTGCGCTCGCCGAGGCCCTCGATGTCCATCCCGCCACGCGAGGCGAAGTAGAAGATCCGCTGGTCGCGCTGGAACGGGCACGCCGGGTTGACGCAGCGGGTGTCGGCCTCGCCTTCGAGGCGCACGAGCTCGGTGCCGCAGCCCGGGCAGGTGGTCGGGAAGACCCACGGCTTGGTCCCCTTCGGGCGCATCGACAGCACCGGTCCGACGACCTCGGGGATGACGTCGCCGGCCTTGCGCACGATCACGGTGTCGCCGGGGCGCACGTCCTTGGCCTTGACCTGGTCCTCGTTGTGCAGCGTGGCCACGCCGACGGTCGAGCCGCCGACGAACACCGGCTCCAGCATGGCGAAGGGTGTCGCCCGCCCGGTGCGCCCGATCGAGACCTGGATGTCGCGCAGCACGGTCGTGCGCTCCTCGGGCGGGAACTTGTAGGCGATCGCCCAGCGCGGCGCTCGCGACGTCGACCCGAGCCGCTCGCGCTGGCCGACGTCGTCGACCTTGACGACGACGCCGTCGATCTCGTAGCCGAGCGAGTGGCGGTGGTGCTCCCAGTGCTGGCAGTGGGCGGCGACGTCGTCCAGCGAGTGGAACACCTTGGTCTCCGGGTTGACCGGGAACTTCAGCGCCCGCAGGAACTCGAGGCTCGCCGTGTGCGTGTCGAGCGGCGGACCGCCGACGACCTCGCCGAGCTGGTACACCCAGAACGAGAGGTCCCGCTTGGCCGTCACCGCAGGGTCCTTCTGGCGCAGGCTGCCGGCCCCGGCGTTGCGGGGGTTGACGAAGAGCCGCTCCCCCGCCGCCTCGGCCTCGGCGTTCATCCGCTCGAAGCTGGCGACCGGGAGGTAGACCTCGCCGCGCACCTCGAGCACGTCGGGCACCGGGGCGCCCTTCGCCGCCTTGAGCTCCTTCGGCACGACGCCGATCGTCGCCACGTTGGCCGTGACCTCTTCACCGACGCGCCCGTCACCGCGGGTCGCGGCCTGCACGTAGCGGCCGCCCTCGTAGCGGATGCTCATGGCGAGCCCGTCGATCTTCAGCTCGCACACGTAGGTGACCGTCTCGTCGGGCAGGCCGCGGGCGACGCGCTGGCCCCATGCGCCGAGCTCCTCGGCGCTCATCGCGTTGTCGAGGCTCATCATCGGCACGGCGTGCACGACCGGCGCGAAGAGCCCGCTCGGGGCCCCGCCGACGGCTTGGCCGGCCGAGCCGTCGACGACCAGGTCGGGGTGATCCGCCTCCAGCTGGCGCAGCTCCCGGACCAGGAGGTCGAAGTCGCCGTCGGAGATCTCGGGGTCGTCGAGCTCGTGGTAGCGACGGTTGTGGTAGGCGACGAGGTCGCTCAGCGTGGCCATCCGCGCGGCCACGTCGTCGAGCTCGCCGGCGCCGAGCCGTGTCGTTCGCTCGCTCGGGGACTCGCTCGGCTCACCCTGTCCCGTGTCGGTCACCCCGGCGAGGCTACGCGCCGAGGGCGAAACGGCTGGCGACGGCTTGCTCGTTGACCCGCCGCGAGATCTCCCGCGTCAGGCGCATCACGCGGTCGGCGACCTGCGGGGAGTGGAGGCCGAGGCCGCACGCCGGTGTGACGAGGCTGCGCTGGCGCAGCTCGACGGGGTCGCATCCCCGGTTGACGAGCTCGCACCAGACCTCCGACAGGAGGCGCCAGGCCCGCTCGCTGCTCGTGGCGATCGGTCCGTCCGTGGCCACGGCACCCCACGCGATGACGCCGCCGTCCTCGAGGAAGCGGCTGAGGTACCCGGCCACATCGACGAGCCGAGGATCGAGCGGGATCGACAGCATCGCCGGGCCGGCGGCCAGCAGCGAGGCGACGTCGGCGTCGGCACAGCAGTGCACACCCACGGTGGCGGTCGGCTCCAGCATCGCCATCGCCGTCGACAGCAGGTCCACGGCGGGATCGGGCGCGATCGGGAAGCCGGGGTTCATCAGCTCACCCATCCACGGCTCGTCCAGCCACACGATCTGCGGCGAGTCCGGCAGGGCGGTGGCCACGGCGGCGCCGATCGCGCCGAGGTGGGCGCGCACGGCACGCGCCGCGACGGCGAAGGCCCGCTCGGCCGGCACGCCGACACGGGTCAACGCGGCGCCGAGGGTGACCGGCCCGGTGAACTGCCACTTGACGGGCCCGCGCAGCTGGCGCGCCGCGGCGGTGGACAAGAAGGCCCGCAGCCCGCCGTAGGCGTCGTGGCCGAGGTCGGTGGCGACGGGCGCTTCGGGGTCGAGGCGGTCGACGTCGACGGCGATGCTGCCGTACTGGCCGAGCGTGACCCCGCTGATCCCGACCAGCGCCTGGGCGATCATCCCCTCGGCCGGCGAGCGCCGGGGCAGGGTCGGGATGGCCGGCAGCTCGTACTCGCGCAGGGCGAACGTCGCGGCGTCGTGGACCGAGCGGTGGGGCAGGCTGCCGATGCCGGTGGCGGCACCGGCGCGCAGGCCGTCGCCGAGCGCCGGAGGCACGGGCGCAGCTGCGGCGCGCATCGGGTCGTGGCCGCCTGCCGAAGGGGCAGGTGGTTGGACCGTCATCGCGACTCCTTTCCCGCGCTGACCCCGTCGCTCACCGAGGTCCGTCGACCGTTCTACTCCACGCCATCCGCCCTGGACGGGTCGCGCGCCGAGCCCACACGTTCGTCCGCCGACCCGTCTGTCGACAAATCTTCCGGCGTGCCCGCCAGTCTCGCCGCCCCGACCAGCGGCCGCCGCCTCGATTGGGGGCAGGTGACGCTGTGGGCGGCCCGCCTGTCCTGGCTCGTCGTGGCCGTGATCGGCGGTCGCGCCGTCAGCGACGCCATCGACGGACGCAGCGGGCCGGTGCGGGCGGTGGCGACGATCGGCGCATGGGCCGGCTGGGGGGTCGGCGCCATCGCCCTCGCCGTCACCGGGTTGGTGACGCTGACGACCGTGCGCGCCGTGGTGCCCGTCGCCATCGTGGCGGCAGGCGTCGCCGCCGTGGCGGGCGCACCGGCCGGCAGCGTGCTGGCCCTGGCAGTGCCGGCGGCGGTCACCGCCGTGCTCGTCGCCGCGGCCGACACCGGCCACGTCTACCTGCAGGCATCGGCTTACGGCGACGAACGCCGCTTCGGCCTCCGCCCGCCGCTCGGGTACCTCGTGCCGACCGTGGCGTCGTGGGCCATCTGGACGGCCGCCCTGTTCGCCGCCCCGCTCGGCTGGGCGGCTCGGGCGTGGGTGCTGGCCGCCGTCAGCACCGTCGTGCTGATCGCCGGATCCCTCGTCCTCCCGCGTCGCTGGCACCAGCTGACACGGCGCTGGCTGGTCACGGTGCCCGCGGGCCTCGTCGTCCACGACCCCGTGCTGCTCGCCGACACCCTGATGATGCCGACCCGTCAGATCGTCGAGGTGGCGCTCGTCGGCCACGCCCGCACCGCCGGCGCCTACGACCTCACCGGCCCGACGCCGGGTGTCACGGTCGGCGTCGCGCTCACCGAGATGACGACGGTGGTGCTGGCCCCCCGCAGGGCGACGCCGCGAGGCACCGCCATCCACCTGTCGGCGCTGCTCGTTCGCGCCGAGCCGGCCGGGCGCCGTGCTGCGGGAAGCCGCCAAGCGCGGCGTGGCGGTCCGCTGAACGTCAGCGCACGAGCTCGTCGGAGAGCAGGTCCATCAGCAGGCCGTCGTGCCACGTCCCGTCGAGACCCCGCTCGTACGAGCGCAGCACGCCGACGGGCCGGAACCCGACCTTCTCGTAGCACCGGATCGCCGGCCGACGTTGTCGGCGGCCGGGTCGATGACGAGGCGGCGGTGGCCGACGTCGTCGATGAGGTGGGTGCACAGCGTCCGCACGGCGTCCTCGCCGAGGCCCCGGCCGTGGAACGACGGGTCGATGAACAGGTCGAGGCCGGCATGGCGGTACATCGGGTCGTCCTCCTCCGACCACTGGATGGCGCCGATGACGACGCCGTCGACCTCGACGGCGAGGTAGTGCAGGTCGGCGTCGTCGATCGACTCGGCCACCTCGTCGGCCAGATCGTCGCCGGCCCAGCGGGCGCGCACCTCCGGCGTGGCGCGGATCGCAGCCAACCGCTGGACGTCTGCGGCACTCGCCGTCCGCAGCGTGACGGCGCGTCCGGCGAGCACCGGGTCAGACGGCGTACCCACCGCCCAGCACGTAGGTGTCGGCGATGTCGTAGACGACGACGCTCTGGCCGGGCGCGACGCGTCGCTGCGGCTGGCGCCACGCGATGACGACCCCGTCGCCGGTCGCGGTGACCGTGGCCGCCGCCGGTTCGCCGTGGGCGCTGCACTGCACGAGCACGTCGCCATCGACCGCGCCGTCGACCCACGTCACGGCGTCGACGACGGTGCTGTCGCACAGCAGGTCGGCTGCGGCACCGACGACGACGGTGCCGCTCGTGCGGTCGACGTCGAGCACGAAGCGCTTGGGCCCGCCGCCGGGCAGCCCGAGGCCCTTGCGCTGGCCGATCGTCACGAGCTCGACGGCGTCGACCTGACCGAGCCGACGTCCGGCGGTGTCGACGACGTCGGCGGGGTGGAAGGGCAGCCGCCGCCCGAGGAACTCGCGCCGCCCGCCCGTCGACGTGATGAAGCAGACGTCCTGGCTGTCGGGCTTGGTCGCCGTCCGCAGGCCGAGCTCGGCGGCCATCGCCCGCACGGCCGTCTTGTCGAGCTCGCCGACGGGGAACAGCGTGCGAGCCAGCGCCCGCTGGTCGAGCATGTGCACGACGTAGCTCTGGTCCTTGGCCCGGTCGGCGCCGCGGGCGACGTAGCGGCGGCCGTCGACCAGCGCGATCCGGGCGTGGTGGCCGGTGGCGACGGCATCGAAGCCGAGCACGTCGGCGCGCTCGGCGAGGCGGGCGAACTTCACCGTGCGGTTGCACTCGATGCACGGGTTCGGCGTGACGCCGGCGCCGTGGGCCGCGACGTACGGGTCGACGACCCCGGCGTCGAAGTCGGCGGTGAAGTTGAAGACGAGGTGGTCGATGTCGAGCTGCTGGGCCACGCGGCGGGCGTCGTCGACGTCGGCGACGCTGCAGCACCCGGTGTCGCTGTCGCCACCCCACAGGCGCATCGTCACGCCGACGACGTCGTGTCCGTCGCGCTGCAACAAGGCGGCGGCGACGGACGAGTCGACGCCGCCGCTCATCGCGACCATCACCTTCACGGCGTCACCGCAGCGCCGACGCGGTGCGCTCGCGCAGCGTGGCCACCGCCGACGTGATCGCCGTCACCGCGTCGTCGACGTCGGCGGCGGTGGTCGTGCGGCCGAGCGTGAGGCGCAGCGAGCCAGCGGCCCAGCGCCGGTCGATGCCCATCGCGGCGAGCACGTGCGACGGGTCCATCGCGCCGCTCGCGCACGCCGACGCCGCCGACGCGCACACGCCGGCCTCGTCGAGCAGGTACAGCAGCGACTCGCTCTCGATGCCCTCGATGAGGACGTGGGCCGATCCAGCCACCTTGTCGGCCGGCGCGACCGTCTCGCGCAACCCGGGCACCCCGGCTCCAAGACCGGCCACGAGGCGATCGCGCAGGTCGGCGATCCGCGCGACCTCGGCGTCGCGCTCGATATCGGTCGCCGCCAGCGCGACGGCGAGGGCGACGATGCCGGCGACGTTGTGGGTGCCGCTGCGGCGCTCGCGCTCCTGGCCGCCGCCGACGATCAGCGGATCGAGCACGACGCCCTCGCGCACGGCGAGCACACCGACGCCCTTGGGCCCGCCGAACTTGTGGGCGCTCAGCGACAGCAGGTCGACGTGGGGCCACACCGTCCGCAGGTCGAGCCACGAGGCGGCCTGCACGGCATCGGTGTGGAGCAGCGCGTTCGGAGCCCGGCGACGGACGAGCTCGTGCACGGCGGCGAGGTCGGTGATCGAGCCGACCTCGTTGTTCACGGCCATCACGCTCACGATCGAGACGTCCTCGCCGAGCGCCGCGTCGAGGGCGGCGAGGTCGACCCGACCGGCGGCATCGACGGCGACGACGGTGCCGCCGGCCCGCTCGACGGCATGCAGCACGGCGTGGTGCTCGGTCGCCGGGCACACGGCCCGGCCGCCGCGCCGCGCGACAGCGCCGGCGATCGCCGCGTTGTCGGCCTCGGTGCCGCACCCCGTGAACACGACCTCGCCGGGCCGGCAGCCGATCACCGCGGCGACGTCGTCGCGCGCCTCGTCGACGGCCCGCCGAGCGTCGCGGGCGAAGCGGTGCGAGCCGCTCGGGTTGGCGTAGCGCTCGGTGAGGAACGGCAGCATCGCGGCGACGGCGTCCTCGCGCATCGGCGTCGTCGCCGCGTGGTCGAGGTAGATCAGCCGGTCCACGGCGCACCACGCTAACCGTGCGGGTCGCGAGGGTCGTGTGAGCCGAGCGAGTCCGCGAGCGAGCGAACGCTGAGCTGGGGTGTAGAACCCGCAGCGTGGAGGGCTACACCTCGCGGTCCTACGGCGCCGCCTTCGCCGACGTCTACGACGAGTGGTACGCGGGCATCAGCGACGCCGAGGTCAGCGCCGACGTCGTCGTCCAGGTGGCGCGCGCGACGTGCGGCGGGCGGCGACCGCGCGTCCTCGAGCTGGGCGTCGGCACCGGGCGGCTGGCCATCCCGATCGCGGCGCGCGACGTCGACGTCGTCGGCGCCGACACCAGCCCCGAGATGCTGGCCCGGCTCGCCGCGCGCGATCCGCGCGGCACGGTCACCGCCGTGGTCGGCGACATGGTCGACGAGCTGCCCGCCGGGCCGTTCGACGTCGTGCTCGTCGCCTACAACACGCTGTTCAACCTGGAGACCGCGGAGCGCCAGCGGGCGTGCTTCGCCGCCGTCGCCGCCCGCCTCGTGGCCGGCGGCGCGTTCATCGTCGAGGCTTTCGTGCCCGAGGATCCGCCGCGCTCGGGCTCCGTCGTCAGCGTGCGCTCGATGTCCTCGCACGAGGTCGTGCTGTCGATCTCCGAGCACGATCCCGAGCAGCAGCGGGCGTTCGGCCACTTCGTCTCGTTCGTCGACGGCGACCGGGTGCGGCTGCGGCCGTGGGCCGTGCGCTACGCCACGCCGAGCGAGCTCGATGGCCACGCCGCCGCCGCCGGCTTCGCCATCGCCGATCGGTGGGAGGACTTCGACCGTCACCCGTACGAGGACACGAGTCCGAGGCACGTGACGGTGTACGCGCTGAGCAGGTGACTTGCGGAACTGGCCGGTCCGATTCGCGACTGATCCCACCTTGCGTGCGTATCCTGAACAGCACTGTGAGCCAGTTGCGTCTCAACCCTCTCACCGGGCGGTGGGTCACGATCGTGGCCAAGCGGGCGAAAAGACCGAGCGACTTCGCGCCCCGGGCGCCGGAGATCGACGGCGATCCGGCGCGTCCGTGCCCCTTCTGCCCGGGACATGAAGACCCCAACCTGCCCGCGCTCGACACCGTCGAGGACGGTCATGGCGGGTGGCAGATGCGGGTGATCCCCAACCTCTACCCCGCGTTCGACGGCACCGCCGGGTTCGTCGTCCACCACCTCGGTCCGGTGCACGTCACCGCCGAGGCGAGCGGCATCCATGAGGTGTTCGTCTACACGCCCGACCACGACGGCGGCCTCGACGCGCTCGACGACAAGGGCGCCGCCGAGCTGATGCGCGTCTTGCAACGACGTCTCGCCGCCCACGCCGCGGCGCCCGAGGTGCGCTACACGCAGGTCATCATCAACCACGGCCGGGAGGCCGGCGCGTCGCTCGTGCACCCGCACGCCCAGATCCTGGGGCTCCCGTTCGTGCCCGGCGAGATCCTCGACGAGGAGCGCGCCTTCGCCCGCTTCGCCGGTGGTTGCGTGATCTGCACGACGATCGAAGCCGAGCTGGCCGCCGACGATCGGGTCGTGTTCGCCGACGACGACGTCGTCTGCGTGGCCCCGTTCTGGAGCGGTGCGCCGTTCGAGCTGCTGCTCATGCCGCGCCACCACGAGGCGCACCTGCAGGACGTCGACGGGGAGTCGCTCGAGGCGATGGGTCGCGGGATCCGCGACGCCGTCCGCCACCTCAACAGCGCGCTCGGCGACGTGGCGTACAACCTGGGCTTCCACACCGCCCCGCACGAGCACGGTGGGCTCTACCACTGGCACGTGCACCTGTGGCCGAACCTCGTCACCGCAGCCGGCTTCGAGCGCGGCACCGGCGTGATGATCAACGTCATGCCGCCGGAGACCGCAGCCGAGACGCTGCGCGCCGTCCGCACCCCGGCGTGACGCGGATCCGCGTCGCCGCGGACTACGACGCCCCGCCGGCCGCGGTGTGGGACGCCGTGGAGCAGGTCGACACCCACGTCGACTGGATGGCCGACGCCGAGGTGATCCGGTTCATGACCGATCGCACCGAGGGGATCGGCACCCGCTTCGAGTGCGTGACCAAGGTCGGTCCGATCCGCCTGACCGACCGCATGGAGATCACCGAGTGGGATCCCGGCCGGACGATGGGCGTGCGCCACACCGGCCTCGTCACCGGCACCGGACGGTTCACGATCACCCCGCTCGACGGCGGGCAGCGGTCGCGGTTCGCGTGGGAAGAGGACCTGACGTTCCCGTGGTGGCTCGGCGGCCGCGCCGGCGCCGCCATCGGCGGCCGCACCGTGATGCACCGGATCTGGGTCGGCAACCTCGAGCGGTTGCGCACGCTGGTCGAAGCCGGCCGCGGCTGAGCGCTCTGTGTCACCGCACAAGTCCCCGGGGACGTGTGCGGTGACACAGAGCGGTGAGCCGAGCCGGGCGGGCCGGGGGCGGCGGTTAGGGTCCGGAGCGATGCGGGTCCTGATGTTGACCTGGGAGTACCCGCCCCGCTCGGCGGGCGGCGTCGCCGCCCACGTCGACGGGCTCAGCCACGCGATGGCGGCCGCCGGCAACGATGTCGCGCTGTTCACACTGGCCCACCCGGGGTCGCCGGTCGACACCGTGACCGGCGGGGTGCGGGTGCTGCGGGCCCGCACCGACCTGCCGTGGCTGCCCGACGACGACCTCGTGGCCCGCGTCGCATCGGCCAACCACCACCTCGTGCAGCTGGCGACGCGGCTCGTGCCGTGGCGTCCGGACATCGTCCACGCCCACGATTGGCAGGTCGCGTGGGCCGCCGACACGCTGGCCGCCCTGTTCGACGCCCCGCTCGTGGCGACGTTCCACGGCACCAGCCGCGGCCACCACGGTGGACGGGTGCCGCCCGGCGAGCCGAGCACGATCCACGCCGTCGAGTCCTGGCTCGCCCACCGCGCCGACGGTGTGCTCGCCAACTCACGGTTCATGGTCCGCGAGATCGTCGGCGGGTTCGAGCTGCCGCCGGAGCGCACCCACCTCATCCCCAACGGCATCGACCCGACGTGGTGGTCGACGGGCGAGGCCCCCGGCACCCGCGAACCACTCGTGTTCACGTGGGGGAGGGTGCAGTACGAGAAGGGCTTCCAGGTGCTGGCGCGGTCGATGCACCTGCTGCGTCCTCGGGTTCCCGGGATCCGCTGCATCATCGGCGGCCGCGGCAGCTACCTCCCGGAGCTGCAGTCGCAGATCGACCTGGAGGGCGTGAGCGACGTCATCGACCTGCCCGGCTTCCTGCCCGATGACCAGCTCCGCGACACCGTCCACCGCGCCGGGTGCGTGGTCATCCCGTCGCTGTACGAGCCGTTCGGCATCGTCGCACTGGAGGCCTTGGCCGGTGGTGCGCCGCTCGTCGTCGCCCGCACCGGGGGGCTGGCCGAGCTCGTGGAGGACACCGGCGCCGGCCTGTTGTTCGAGCCGGGCAACGCCGCCGAGCTGGCGGCCTGCATCGAGCTCGTCCTCAGCGACGAGGCCCTCGCCGCCGAGATGCGCAAGCAGGGCGCCGAGCTGCTCGCCGATCGCTACTCGTGGCAAGCCATCGCCGGTGCCACGGCGAGCGTGTACGCAGGGCACCCGTCGGCCCCCTGACCTGGCCGAACCGGATCTCGGGCGACGGGCGTCCCCGAGCGGGCGGCATCGCGGTCCGTTACCTTCGCGCCCATGCGCCCCGTCCGACGCTTCGAGGTGACCCCGGCCATCCCGCCGCTCCTCGCCGCCCTCCCCGACCTCGCCAGCAACCTGCACTGGTCGTGGGACCCCGAGGCGACACGCCTCTTCGCCCGCATCTGGCCGGGCTGGCAGCCGGGGATCGCCCACCCGGCCGAGATGGTCCGCACGACCGCCGCCGACCGCCTCACCGAGCTGGCCAACGACGCCGGCATCATCAACGACGTCGGCACCGTCGCCCGCCGGCTGCAGACCGCGATCAAGGGCTCGACGTGGTTCGGCGGCCGGGAGGGCTCGCCGGTCCAGCTCGTCGCCTACTTCTCCCCCGAGTTCGGGATCAGCGAAGCGGTGCCGCAGTACTCGGGCGGCCTCGGCGTGCTCGCCGGCGATCACCTCAAGGCGTCGTCGGACCTCGGCGTCCCGCTCGTCGGCGTCGGCCTCCTCTACACCGAGGGCTACTTCCGCCAGCGCCTCGACGCCGACGGCTGGCAGCAGCAGAGCATCGCCGACTTCACGCCGCAGTCGCTCGGGTTCTACGACACCGGCGTCGAGGTGACCGTCGACCTCGCCGGCGACACGGTCAAGGCCCACGTGTGGCGGGCCGACGTCGGCCGCATCCAGCTGTACATGCTCGACACCGACGTCGAGGGCAACTCCCCCGACGGCATCGCCGTCACCGACCGCCTGTACGGCGGCGACGAGCACCACCGCCTGCGCCAGGAGATCGTGCTCGGCATCGGCGGCGTGCGCGCCCTGCGGGCCCTCGGCCTCGAGCCGACCGTGTTCCACACCAACGAGGGCCACGCCGGGTTCCTCGGGCTGGAGCGGCTGCGCGAGCAGGTCGCGGCCGGGCTGTCGTTCCGCGCCGCCATCCAAGCCGTGCGCGCCGGGGGCGTCTTCACGACCCACACCCCGGTGCCGGCCGGCATCGACCGCTTCCCCGCGAGCTGATGGAGGAGTACTTCACCAGCTTCGCCAAGGAGCTCGGCGCGCCGTTCGACGACGTCTTCGCCCTCGGCCAGCGCGACGACGAGCCCGACGGGAAGTTCAACATGGCGGTCATGGGCCTGCGCCTCGCCGCCCGGTCCAACGGCGTCGCCAAGCTGCACGGGGCGGTCAGCCGGGAGATGTTCCAGGGGTTGTGGCCGGAGCTCTCCGTCGACGAGGTCCCGATCGGTGCGGTCACGAACGGAGTGCACGGGCGCACGTGGGTGTCGCCACGCGTCGATGCCCTGCTGTCGCGCGTCGTCGGTGAGGACTGGCCGGGCGCCGACGCCGAGCGTTGGTCGCGGGTGCGCGAGATCGATCCGATGGAGGCGTGGGCCACGCTCAACGACGGCCGCGACGAGCTCGTGCGGCTGGCCCGCCAGAAGCTCGGCCAGGACGTGCTCGACTCCTCCGTGCTGACCGTCGGGTTCGCCCGGCGCTTCGCCACGTACAAGCGGGCCACGCTGCTGCTGTCGGAGCCCGATCGTCTGCGGGCCCTGCTGCACGACGCCGAGCGACCGATCCAGTTCGTGTTCGCCGGCAAGGCGCACCCCGCCGACACACCCGGCAAGGAGTTGATCCAGCGCATCGAGCAGTTCGCCCGGCAGGCGGACGTCCGTCACCGGCTCGTGTTCCTGTCCGACTACGACATCTCGATCGCCCGCGCCATGTACCACGGCTGCGACGTGTGGCTGAACACGCCGCGCCGGCCCCACGAGGCCTGCGGGACGTCGGGCATGAAGGCGGCGCTGAACGGCGCGCTCAACTGCAGCATCCTCGACGGCTGGTGGGACGAGTGCTTCGATCCCGCGCACGGCGGCAACGGCTGGGCCATCGAGTCGGCGGAAGACGATCCGGACGAGGAGCGGCGCGACCTCCGCGAGGCGGCCAGCCTGTTCGGGATCCTCGAGAACCAGGTGGTCCCCCGCTTCTACGACCGCGGCCGCGACGGCGTGCCGCGGCAGTGGGTGGAGATGGTGCTGCAGGCCTGGGCCACGCTCGGACCCGAGGTCACTGCGGCGCGCATGGTCCGCGACTACACGCGCTTGCTCTACGAACCGGCCGCCGCGTCGTCGATCAAGCTGTCCGCCGCCGGCGGCAAGGCGGCCGTCGAGCTGGCCGCGTGGCGCGAGCGCGTCGAGGCGGCGTGGGACGGGGTGTCGATCACCTCGGTCGATGTCGGCGGCGATGCACCGCAGGCCGGCGACCACCGTGACGTGACCGTCGGCGTCGACCTCGGGGGCCTGACCCCGGACGACGTGTGCGTGCAGATCGTGCACGGCCCGGTCGGCCACGACGGCGAGTTCACGAGCACCCAAGAGGTCGAGCTGGCGGCGACCGGGCCCGGCACCTACACCGGCGAGATCGCCATCGCCATCGCTGGCACGCACGGGATCTCGGCTCGGGTCTTCCCGGTGCACGATGGCCTGGCCAGCCCGTACGAGCTCGGTCGGATGGTCTGGGCCGAGTAACCGCCGCGAGGCTCGGCCGGGGGGTGTGGACGCCTGCCGTTGTACGGTCCCCGTTCGTGGATCTGGGACGTATCGGAATCTGGACCGCCGCGTTCGACGCTCACCCGTCGACCGCGGCCCAAGCTGCTGCCGTCGAGCTCGAGGACCTCGGGTATCGAACGTTGTGGCTGAACGAGGCAACGGGACACGATCCGTTCGTGATGGCCGGGTTGCTGCTGGCGGCGACCTCGTCGCTCACGGTGGCCCTCGGCATCGCCAACATCTACGCGCGCGACGCCATGACCACCGCTGCCGCGCAGAAGACGCTCGCCGAGGCGTACCCGGACCGGTTCTTGCTCGGGCTCGGCGTGAGCAGCCCGGTGCTCGTCGAGAAGGTCCGTGGACACGACTACACCAAGCCGTTCAGCTACATGCAGGAGTACCTGGAGGCGATGGACCGGGCGCCGTTCAACGCCGTCGGCGCCGCGACGCCGCCGGAGCGGGTGCTCGCCGCGCTCGGTCCGAAGATGCTGGCCCTGTCGGCCAGCCACGCCAACGGCGCCCACCCGTACCTGACCACCCCGGAGCACACGCGCACCTCGCGCCAGATCCTCGGTCCGGACGCGCTGCTGGCCCCGGAGCAGATGGTCGTGCTCGAGACCGACCCGGCGACGGCGCGGGCGATCAGTCGGTCCTTCGTCAGCTTCTACCTGCGGGCGCCCGGGTACCTCGCGAACCTGCGGCGGCTGGGCTTCTCCGACGACGACTGGGCGGATCCGAAGAACCCGTCGGACCGCCTCGTCGACGAGATCGTCGCGTGGGGCACCATCGACACGGTGGTCGCCCGGATCCAGGAGCACGTCGACGCCGGCGCCGATCACGTCTGCATCCAGGTCCTTCGTGGCGATCGCGAGATCCCGCTCCCGGAGTGGCGCCAGCTCGCTCCCGCCTTGCTCTGAGTCGCTGACGCCGATCAGGCCTGGGCGGCGACCAGCCGCGCGGCGAGCGGTTCGAGCGTCGCCATGAGCTCGTCGAGCTCACCGGGCTCGAGGCACTCGTAGGGCCTCGCAGCGAGGTCGTCGGTGAACGCCTCGACCCGTTGCTTCACGGCGCGTCCCGGTTCGCTCAGCCAGCCGTCATCGCCGATCAGGCCGCGGATCGCGGAGACCGCCGATCACGGCGTCGAGCTGCGCGGCAGGGAGGTGGTGGATGCGTCCGAAGTCCTTGGCGGGCATGTCCATGTCGAGGGCGAGGAGGACGTGCGCCTCGAGGCCGCCGACACCCTCGATCATCAACGCCGCGATGTGCCCGTCGCCACGGTGCTCGCGCAGCAACGAAGCGGCGTGGAAGAGGCGGCCCACCACGTCATCGGGGATCGCGACGGTGCGCAGCGCGGCGTACATCGGTCGTCCCTCGAGCGGTGCGCTGGTCGCAGCGGTGAGCAACAGGTCCGCGGCGCGGGCGAACGCGGGACCGTCGACGAGATCATCCAGGATCCGCCGCAACGCCTTCACGCAGCCCGCCTGGCGGGCGGCGATCGCCGCTTCCGGCGTCGTCGTGCGCCACACCTTCGGGATGTGGCGGGCCACCTCACCGGGAGCGAAGTTGTAGAAGAGGGCGTCCACCACCTCCGCCGGAACGAGGCCCAGCGGCGCGGCGCGGCCGGCGAAGTAGATGTCCCAGTAGTCGGTGAAACCCAGCGCGAACAGCGCCTCGTTGGGCTCGTCGGCCGAGTACGGGATGAGCCCGATCGGCTCGACCAACTCGAACATCCGCCGTGCCATCGAGTTCATGGTCGACCCGTCCTTCCTGCAGTCTCGTCGCCCCGAGCGGACGCTCACGATCACTTCGACGACCGCGCCCCGCGCAACTCATCGCGGCGACCGTCGCGTCGTGCCCGATGGCGATCCACCGGTCGCCCAGGGGATCAGAGCTGCTGGCGGGAGATCAGGTCGGCGAAGGGGCCGGGGGTCTCGGCCAGCACCGAGTACGGCCCGTCCTGCACGACGCGGCCCCCGGCGATCACCACGACGCGATCGGCCGACGCGATCGTCGAGAGCCGGTGGGCGATGACGACGCGCGTGATGTCCAGCTCCTCGATGGTGCGGGTCACGACCGACTGGGTCAGGTTGTCGAGGGCCGAGGTCGCCTCGTCGAGCAGCAGGGCGCGCGGCCGGCCGGCGAGGGCCCGGGCGATCTGGAGGCGCTGGCGCTGGCCCCCCGAGAGGATGCCGACGCCGTCGCCGATGTTGGTCGCCATGCCGTCGGGCAGCCGCTCGATGTCGAGGTCGAACCCGGCACGGCGCGCGGCATCCCAGGCGTCGTCCTCGGAGATGGGGACGCTGCCGGCGATGTTCTCGAAGACCGAGCCCGGCAACAGCGCGGTCTGCTGCATCACCACGCCGATCTGGCGCCGCACGGCGTCCATGTCGAGGCTGGTGATGTCGGCGCCGTCGATCGCGACCGTGCCGCCATCGATGTCCTCGAAACCGAGCATCAAGCGCAGCAGGGTCGACTTGCCGGAACCCGACGGGCCCACGACGGCGACGAACTCCCCCGGCTCGATCGAGAGTGACAGGCCGTCGAAGATCGGACGCGTCGCCCCGGGATACGTGAACGTCACCTCGCGCAGCTCGAAGCCACCGTCGACTCGCCCGGGGTGCTCCTTGGCCGCGTCGGACTCCGTCGCCGCCTCGAGGATGGGGCTCGCCTGGTCCAGCACCGGCCGGACCTCGAGGAGGGCCACGGTCGAGCGGGCCACGTTGACCACCGCAGTCTGCAGCTGACCGAGGGCGACGTAGAAGCCCATGAAGGCGGCGGTCGGCACCGCCTCCCGCCCGATCAGCACGACGGTCCCGAACAGGATCAGCAACATCGCGGTCGGGAACACACCCTCGAAGACGACGCGCACGTCGTCGATGCGGAACGCCTCGTACGAGCGTCGGGTGTCGCCGGCGTAGCGGACGGCCCACCGGGCGAAGATGCGACGCTCGGCGCTCGCGGTGCGCACCTTCACGATGCCGTTGAGCAGCTCGTGCACCGTCGCCGTCATCGCTCGGCGGTCGCGCAGCACGGCGCGCAGGGGCCCCCGGTAGGCCCGCGAGATCCCGAAGAGCACGGCCGCGCCGGCGGCGGTGACCAGCAGGCCGACGACGGCAAGCCGCACGTCGATCGCGATCATGACCACCAGGTTGAAGAGGCCGAAGATCCCGGCGAGCAACGTGGTGATCACGCTGTCGGTCAGGGACTCGCGGATGTTGTCGACCGCCATCGACCGTTCGGTGAGATCGCCCACCTGGTAGCGCCGGAAGAACGGCGCGGGGAGGCGCAGCAGGCGATCCCACAGCCCGAGCTGCAGCGCGTGGTCCATCGTCGTGCGAGCCCGCAGCAGGGCCACCCCCCGAGCGAGCTGGAGGAAGAACGAGCCGAACGCCAACCCGACCAGCGCCGCGGCGAGCGCGGCGAGGCGCTCGGTCTGGTGCTGGGGGACGATGGAGCCGAAGACGAGGCTCGTCGCCAACGGTGGCACGAGCGCGATCAACCCGATCGCCAGCGCGGCGAGCACGAGCCGCACGACATCGCGACCGGTGCCGCGGCCGGCGAACCGGAGCAGGGTGCGAATCGTCAGCGGGCCTTGGGGAAGCGGCCGCACGAGCTCGATGCCATCGGCGCGGAGGTCTCGGGCGACCGCGGCGTCGACGTGGACCAGCTCGCCGCTCGTGGTGTCGACGACGTCGTAACCCCGGCGCCGAGTCAGCACCGCGACCGGCTGACCATCGCGGCGGTATCCGACGAACGAATCACCCGACCGCGTCCACCACTCCTCGGGGAGCGTGACCGGCCGGGAGCGGACCTTGGACGCGAGGGCGATGGCGTCGACCGGCGACGCTCGGAGGAGATCCTCGGGATGCGCGGGGTGGACCGTGACCCCGATCGATCGGCCGACCTCCCGGCACACGGCGAGCAGCTCGTCGTCGCCCACCGCTCGGACCCGCCGTGTCGCCCGCCGCTCGAGGACGCTGCCGAGGTGGTCGAGGGCCAGCTCGCTCTCGAGGTCCACATGGCGGGCCGAGGCATCGACCAGCTCGGCCTCCGCCGTGAGCTGCTCGTCGAGTGCGCGCACCTCGGCCTCGGCGAGCGCGATCCGTGTGCCGTCGAGCCGGCGCCCGAGGTCGGCCGCCGGGCTCGCCTGGGCACCGTCGATCGTCATGTCGGCGCCGGCGGCGTCGAGCCACTCGCCGACGACGTCCCGCTCGGTGCCGTCGGCGGAGCGTCCGTCGAGCCACGCACGGAGCGGGACCTCGGCGACGATGCACCGGGAGGGGCTGACGAGGATCCAGCGGCGGCCGACCGAGGAGCCGTCCGCGGCGGCGGCGAGGAAGCCGGTGGCCAGCCGGGTGACCAGGTTCCGCGGCCGTGACCGAGAGGTCCCGGGCGCGTCCGTCGCGAAGACCAGGCCCTCACCCTCGAGCACGACCCACACGACGTCGGCATCGTCGAGCCCGATCTCCTGGTTGCCGTTCAGGTCCACGACCGCGGTCGCGTGCTGTCGCGCGAAGGCCGAGACGGCCTCACGATCGATCACACCCCGCGGACTGCTCACGCCAGCTGTCCCACGAGACGGGCGTAAGCGCCGCCTGCGGCCAGCAGCCCGTCGTGGGTGCCGCGCTCCACGACGCGGCCCTGCTCGAGGACGATGATCTCCTCGCAGTCTCGGATCGTCGACAGCCGGTGGGCGATGATCAGGCACGCGCAGCCGCGCCGGCGGAGGTTGGCGTCGACCTCCGCCTCGGTCACCGCATCGAGCGCACTCGTCGCCTCGTCGAGCACGATCAGCCGCGGGTTCGTGGCCAGGGCGCGCGCCAGCTCGAGGCGCTGTCGTTGGCCGCCGGACAGGTTGCGACCACCCTCGCTCACGACGGCCTCGAGGCCACCGGGCGCCGCCATCACGTCGGCCAGGATCGACGCGTCCCGTGCGGCTCGCTCGATCGCCGCCGCCGGGACCGTGGGGTCCCACATGGTGATGTTGTCGCGGACCGTGCCCTCGAACAGCAGGATCTCCTGCTGCACGTAGGCGACCGAGTGGGCGAGGACGTTGGCCGGGACGCGGTGCCGAGGGACGCCGTCGAACAGGATCTGCCCGCCCCACGGATCGAGCTGACCGGTCACGAGGCGGGCCACCGTCGACTTGCCGCTGCCGCTGCCGCCGACGAGCGCGACCCGATGGCCCGGTTCGACGGTGAACGAGAGGTCGTCGATCAACGGGTCGTCGTCGCCGTAGCCGAAGCGCAGGTTGCGGACCTCGAGCCGCCCGGACAGCCGCTTCGCCATCGCCGGTTCCTCGAGTCCGGCATCCCGGGCAGCGACGTCGGACGCGATCGGTTCGCGCAGCAGCTGGTCGAGCTGGTGGCACCGGCCGACGAGGCTCTGGAACGTGCCGGCGGTGCGAACCAGGCGCAGCACCGCGGCCAGGAACCCGAACAGCAGCGCTTGGAAGGCGACGAGCGACCCCAGGGTGAGCCGGCCGGCCAGCACCTGCATCGCGCCGAGGGAGATCACCGCGGCGACGATGAGCGCGTTGAACAGGTCGGGCAGCGCGGCGGCGATCATGCCCTTCTTCGTTCGCCGCTGGTCGATCGTCAGCACGGACTCGTACCCGCGATGAACCGGCGGAAGAGGTCGCTCTCGGCGCCGTTGGCCTTGAGCGACTCGATGGCGCTGATGCCCGACGCCGCCGTGCCGGAGGTCGCGGCCTGGGCCTCGACCATCTCGCGGTTCAACGGACGCAGGCGCTTGGACGACCACCGGACGGTGATGATGCTGGCGATCGTCAACGTGAGCGTGACCGCCGTGAGCAGCACGTCGTAGCGCAGGAGGAACGCGCCGTAGACGATGGCGATGACCCCGCCCATCGCCGCGTACGAGAGCTGCCCACCGAGCTGCCAGGAGATGCGGTCGTTCAGCGCGATGGCGTAGGCGGTGTCGCCTGCGGGCCGCGACACGAAGTAGCGGATGGGCAGCCGCATGGTGTGCCACATCGACTCCGCCATCATGTGGATGGCGATCTTGCGGGACAGGCGGTTGAGCGTCAGGTTCTGCACGCCCCCCAGCACCGCCTGCAGGACGAGCGCGCCGGCGAGCCCGAGGAACACCACCGGGAGCCAGTCGTCGCTCGCGCCGATGAGGTAGCGGTCGACGAAGGTGCGCGCCAGCCCGGCGACGACGAGTCCTGGAACGGTGAGCGCGGCGCCGGCGAGGACCGACAGCACGTAGCCCGAGCGGGCAACGCGCAACCGGCGGCCGAGCGTGCCGCTGGTCCCGAGCTCCTCTTCGTCGGGCAGGAACGACGCGCTCGGCGAGAGGAGCAGGCGGTGGCCCCCGATGTCGACGGTGGTGCTGTGCTTCGTCGCGTTGCCGCCGTCCGCCACGACGAGGCCGAAGCCCGTCGCCACCGACCGCAGCCGATCGATCGACGAGTCGCCGTCGTACGCGGCGAGCGCACGCCGCACCTCGTCGGACGAGACCGTGCGGTCGAGCCGGGCGAGGGCGTCGACCAGCGCGCCGGTGAGCTCGTCATCGCCGCTGCTGCCCAGCTCGGGCCCCGGTGCCGTCGCGAGCTCGTCGGGCGTCATGGTGCAGGTATGAACCCGAAGATCTGCGACGCCGGGCTGCCTTCGGAGACCACGATCGCGGCAGTCCCCAGGGTGGCGGTCGAGATGGTGAACGGCGGTCCCGACCCCGAGCTCCACCGGTAGCCGCTGGGTGTCGACGGGTCGAGCTCGAGCTCGACCGCGATCTCCAACACCGGTTCGCCGCCGGTCAGGAAGTCGACGAGGTCGTCGTTGTCGCCGAGGTTGAGCCGGATGCGCGCGGGCGATGCCGGCAGCGTGGAGACGCTGCCCACGGTGCCCAGGATCGACCCGTACTGCGCCGAAGGGGCCGTCGACGGCGAGACGAAGACGCGCATGCCGTTGCGCACGACCTTGCCCTCCTGGGCCGGCACGTAGACGACCGCGATCAGCTCGTCGCCCTCTTCGACGAGCGTGAAGGCCGGCGTCCCGACGGCGGTGTACGTGCCCGGTTTGACCAGGATCGTCGCCACGTGCCCGTTCACGGGCGCCTCGATGTCGACGACCTCGCCGTCGCGCTGGCGGAGCGTGGCGAGGGCCTGGCCCTTGACGACGTGCTCACCGTTGGTCACCAACATGTCGGTGACGAAGCCTTCGGTCTCGACCCCGACCTCGTAGAGGCCGTGCGGTGGGAGGAGCATGCTCTGCCCCTTCACCTCGGTCGGTGCCGTCCCGAAGATGGCCCACGCCAGCGCCGCGGCCAGGACCACGATGACCCCGAGGAAGACCATCCACGTCTTGGTCGTCGTGACCTGCAGGCGCCGGTCGAGCACCTCCACCGGCGAGGGCGCCCCCTCGGTCGGGCGGTCGTCGTGAACCGCCGTCATCGGCGGCGAGAGTAGTGCGGCTGCAACGGGGGACGAGCGGTCCCGGACGAAGGTGCTCGAACGGCGCGGCAGCCGGACCGCGTCGCCGGTTCAGGCGGGCGAGGCCTCGCCCACTGGCGGCTGTGCCATCCTTCGACGCCTGGGAGTTCGGGTGGATGGGGGCAGTCGTGCGGCAAGTCGTCCGGGGTGGTCGTGGTGACCGGTGACGAGCCCGGGCCGACCCCGCCACTGCCCGCCCCGTGGGCGGCGCCGACGATGCACCCGACGCCGCCCCCCGCAGCCCCGCCGGCTACGGCGCCGTCGCGAGGACCGACGCGCCGGGGGTGGGCGGCCGCCGCGGTCGCCGTGGCGCTCGCCGCGCTGGTCGTCGGCGCGATCGTCGTCGACAACGTGCGTGACGGCGCGACCCACCCGTCGTCGTGGGACCCACGCGTCGCCGAACTGGCGCGCTTCGTCGAGCGTGACAAGGGAACCGACTTCGAGCACGCGGTCACGGTGACGTACCTCGACGAGTCCGGGTTCAAGGACCGCCTGCGCATGGACGAGGACACGCCGGACGAGGACCGCCAGGACATCGAGGATGCCGAGGCGATGTTGCGCACGCTGGGGCTGCAAGGCGGCAAGGGGAGCCTGTTCGACCAGTCGAACACGCTGAGCACGGAAGGCGTCGCCGCGTTCTACGACCCTGACGCCAAGGAGATCGTCATCCCAGAGGGCGAGGCCGACAGCCTGTCGACGCAGGCGACGCTGGTGCACGAGCTCACCCACACGCTGCAGGACCAGCTCGGCCAGCTCGACGACGACAGCGCTGACTCCGAAGCGGCGGCCGGCCGACAGGCGCTGATCGAGGGCGAGGCCGAGCACGTCAGGGAGGCGTGGATCGACCAACTCGACGAAGGGGACCGCGCTCGGCTCGACGCGGAGGGCGCGGCGACCGGCGAAGAGGTGACGGCGGACCTCGAGGACGTGAACACGGCGATGATCTCGCTGTTCGCCGCGCCGTACACGCTCGGCGCCCCGATGGTCGATGCGATCGACGCCGCCGGTCGAGTGGAGGACGCGTACGACGATCCGCCGAAGTCCTCCGCCGACGTCCTCGTGCCAACCCGCTGGCTCGACCCGGTCGACGTGATCGCCGTCGACGATCCGGTGCTCGCCGCCGGCGAGGAGGCGATCGGCGAGGCCGACACCCTCGGCGCCTACACGCTGTACCTCGTGCTGGCCACCGCGCTCGAGCCAGCCGACGCCCTGGCCGCCGCCGATGGCTGGGGCGGCGACCGGATGCAGGCCTACCGCAACGCCGACGGCGCGACGTGCGTGCGCGTCGACATGGTCGGCATCGACGACGCCGCCACGGCGCGCATCGGCGAGGCGGTGGACACGTGGGCCGCGGCGCGGTCCGGCGACGCCGCGTCGGCGACCCGCACGGACGGGCCGATCCGGCTCGACGCCTGCGAGGACGACGGCGCCGGCGAGCCGCTGACCGCCGATGCCGCAAGTGTCCCGAGCCTGCGGGCGTCGCTCGTGCCGGTGCTGCTCGACTCCGGCGCGTCAGCGGCCGTCGCGACGTGCATGAGCGTCAAGGTCGTCGAGGCCCTGCCGTACGACATGCTGATCGCCGACGACCTCCCGGCGAGCGACCAGCAGCAGCTGTCCGACGCGATGGATGCCGCCGCCGCCGACTGCGACGCAGGCTGAGCGCGCCATCCGCGCGCGACGCCCTGAACACCACCCAGGAATCGCTCCCGACGGTGCCGAGCGCGTTCGGTACCGTCGGCCGATGGCCGCCCCGACGTCCGCCCGTCCGCAGGGCGTGCGCATCGAGTGGTCGCAGGTGGCGGCGCCGGTGCGCGCCGCGGTCGAGCGCGAGCTCGGCTCCGAGGTCGTTTCGGCACGCAACCATGCCGGCGGCTTCTCGCCCGGGACAGCGGCGCGCGTCGAGCTGGCGGACGGCCGCGTCGTCTTCGTCAAGGCGGTGTCCAACGCGCTGAACGACGTGGCGGTCGAGCTCCACCGGTCCGAGGCCGACGTGCTCGCCCGCCTGCCACCGGAGATGCCGGTGCCCCGCCTGCAGGCGCGCATCGACATCGACGTCGACGGTGACGACTGGGTCGCCCTCGTCATCGACCACGTCGACGGGGCGATGCCGGAGCGACCGTGGCGGCCCGCCGAGCTGCGTCGCGTCCTCGAGGCGATCGAGATCGCGGCGCGTGCCGGCACGCCCTGTCCGGTGCCTGGACTGCCTTCGGCCGCCCACCACCACCTGGGCGGGCTGGACCGCCTGGACGCGGCGGCCATCGAGGAGCTGCTCGATCCGTGGAGCCGCGATCACCTGGCCGAGCTCATCGAGCTCGAGGCCGGCTGGCGCGACGCGATCGTCGGCGACACGTTGCTGCAGTTCGACACGCGGGCGGACAACATGCTGCTCGGCGACGACCACGTGTGGCTCGTCGACTGGCCGCACGCCGTCGTCGGCGCGCCGTGGGTCGACCTGATGGGCTTCCTGCCGTCAGCCGTGCTCGACGGGGCGCCCGATCCGGAGGCCATCTGGCTCACCCATCCGCTCGGCGCCGCCGCCGAGCCGGCGCGCGCCGATGCCGTCCTCGCCGCGTTCACCGGCTACTTCCTCCGCCAGAGCACCCGGCCGCCGCCGCCCGGCATCCCGACCGTGCGCGCCTTCCAACGGGCCCAGGGCGAGGTCGCCCTGGCCTGGCTCGGGCGCCGCCTTCGCGACCGCTGATCCCTCAGCGCCCGACGAAGGTCGCCTTGCCGGGACCGTGCTCGAGGAAGCTGGCCACCCCGGTGCGGCTGTCCTCGGTGCCGAAGACCTCGACGAAGCCCTCGCGCTCGAGGGCGAGGCCGTCGGCCAGCGAGCCCGACAAGCCGGCGTCGACGACGCGCTTGGTGATCGCCTGGGCGACGAGCGGACCGGCGGCGACCTCGGCGGCGAGGGCCAGGGCGCGGGCCATCGGGTCCTCCTCGGTGACCTCGTCGGCGAGCCCGATCGCCAGCGCCTCGTCGGCCTTCACCTGGCGGCCGGTCAAGCACAGCTCCTTGGCCCGGCTCGGGCCGACGAGGCGGGCCAGGCGCTGGGTTCCGCCGCCGCCGGGGATGATGCCGAGCAGGATCTCCGGCTGGCCGAACACCGCCCGCGGGCCGGCGACGCGGTAATCGCAGGCGAGGGCCAGCTCGCAGCCGCCACCGAGCGCGTACCCGGTCACGCACGCGATCACGAACCGGGGCAGCCCGGCGATGGCGTCGAGCGTGCCGTGGAACGAGGCCGTGATCGGACCGGCCTCGTCCTGTCCACCGAACTCGGAGATGTCGGCGCCGGCGGCGAAGATGCGCTCGCCGCCGGTGATCACGACGGCGCCGGGGAGGTCGGCCGTCAGCTCGTCGGCCGCCTCGTGCAGCTCGCGCAGCAACGCGCCCGACAGCGCGTTGACCTTGCCGTTGGCCAACGTGATGACCGCGACGCCGTCGTCGCGCCGGTCGAGGGAGAGCAGGTCTGCCATCGCGCCAGTCTCGCCGCGCGACCGGTGCGCCCAGGAACCCCGGCCGCCGGTGGTGGCCGGATCCGCCAACTTTTCACCGTGGCGGCCACTGGCCGGCCGCCAGCGCGGAAAGTTGGCGGATCCGGCCATTCCGCTTCCCGCTCGTCGGAACACCCATGGCGATGTGCATGCCCTCTTCGCGCTCATGTCCCGGCAGCACGGCGTGGCGTCCTGGGTCCAGGCTCGCCAGCTCGGCGTCGACCGGCGGGCGCTGCGCCGGCTGCTCCACGACGGCGCCATCGAGTCGCCGAGCCCGGGGGTGCTGATCGCCGGCGGGTCACCGGTGACGTTCCGCCGACGCGCGATGGCCACCGCGCTGTCGCCGGGCGTCACGGCCGTGTCGCATCGCACCGCTGCTCGCCTCCACGCCCTCGACGGGTTCGAGACGGAGGGCACGATCGACGTCATCGTCAGCCGGGGCGCCAACCCGCAGGTCGGCAACGGGGCGGTCGTGCACCGCAGCCGGGCCGACCTCGCCCACCACGTGACGACGGTCGACGGGATCCCGGTGCTGACGATCGCCGCCACGCTCACCCTCCTCGCGCCGCTCGCCGGCCCGGCGCGGACCACTCGCGCGCTGCAGGGCGCGCTGTCGCGAGGGGTGACGACGACCGAGCTGCGCGCCGTCGCCGGCACCTGGCGGCGGCGCGGCCGAGCCGGCCCGGCCGCCCTGCTGGGCATGCTCGGCGAGTCGGACGACGACCGCCTCCCCACCGGCTGGTTCCGTCAGGTGGCGGCGCGCGTCCTCACCCGGTTCGGGGTCCGCCTGATCGACAGGTTCCCCGTCGGCGACGTCGAGCTCGACCTCGCCGATCCGACCCGGCGCATCGGAGTCGCCGACGGTCGCGCCGGTGATGCCGCCCGGCGGGCGCGCCTGGCGCAGGGCGGCTGGGACGTGGTCGACGTGTGGTGGCACGACCGCCACCAGCCCGACCGCGTCATCGACGAGCTGGCGACCCTGCTCGCGTCGCGCTGGCCGCCCCGTCGCTGACCGGCAGGACCGGATCCAGCATCTCGTCGGCGGCGGCCCATGGATCGAGGTCGCGAGCGAGCACCGCCGTCGTCAGCTCGTCCCACCGCGTGCCGGTGCACAGCTCGCGGGCTCGTGCCTCCAGGCGTCGGGCGATGATCTCGCGCAGCTCCTCGCCGAGGCGGAAGCGGCGCCGCTGCTCGAGCACGCCGGACTCGATCATGTGGGCGCGATGGGCGAGCACGGCGTCCCACAGCGCCACGACGCCGTCGCCCGACGACGCCACGGTCGCCACGATCGGCACCCGCCAACCGGTGATCGTCGGCGCCGCCGTGTCGGCGGCCAGATCCAGCATCTGCTCGAGGTCGCGGCGCGTCTCGTCGACCCCCTTGCGGTCGGCCTTGTTGATGGCGAAGACGTCGGCCACCTCCATCAGCCCGGCCTTGGCCGCCTGCACGCTGTCGCCCCAGCCCGGGTTGACGACGACGACCGTCGTGTCGGCCTTGCCGGCCACCTCGACCTCGACCTGGCCGACGCCGACCGTCTCGACGATGACCCACCGGTGGCCCAGCGCGTCGAGCAGGCGGATCGCCTCCGGCGTCGCCAGCGCCAGCCCGCCGAGGTGGCCGCGCGTGGCCATCGAGCGGATGAAGACGCCGGGGTCGGTGGCATGGTCCTGCATCCGGACCCGGTCGCCGAGGATCGCCCCGCCGGTGAACGGCGACGACGGATCGACGGCCAGGACGGCGACCTCCTCGCCCTGCTGGCGGAGGTGGGTGATCAGCGCCGAGGTCAGCGTCGACTTGCCGGCACCGGGTGCGCCGGTCAGCCCGATCGTGTAGGCGCCACCGGCCAGCGGGGCGGACAGCCGGCCGACCTCGCGGGCGTCGTCGCCCCCGCGCTCGATGAGCGACAGGAGGCGGGCCTTGGCGGTGCGATCGCCGTCGGTGGCGGCGGCGAACAGCTCGGCCGGCCGCCGGGCGTTGCTCACGCCAGTTCGGCGGCGAGCTCGTTGATGTCGATGACCTCGGTCACGCCGTCGACGCGGTCACGCATGATCCGCTCGATGCCGGCCTTCAGGGTCTGGGTCGATGCCGGGCAGCCGACGCACGCGCCGGTCAGCTCCACCTTCACCACACCGGTCGCCTCGTCGACGTCGTGCAGGGTGATGTCCCCGCCGTCGGCCTGCAGGGCCGGGCGGATCACCTCGATCGTCTTCTCGACCTGCTCACGCATGCGGTGTTGTGGCTCCGTCCATCGCTCGTTCGATCAGTGCTCGCGCGCCGCCATTCAACCAGGCGACGTCCATACGATGCACGTGTGGTCAACGCCGTCGCCTCCGCCGGCATTCCGGCGACGATCCTGGCCCATCAGGGCGGCTGGGACGAGATGCTCCTGGTCGCCGGCCCGATCGCCCTCGTCGCCGGCCTCCTCTGGCTGGCCCGCCGCCGCGTCACCCGCGGCCAACCGGCGTCCACACCCGAGGACGCCGACTCCAAGGTCTGACCCCATCCGAGGGTTTCGTGCGGGTGGCCCCCGCAGCACACCCTCCGATGCAACCAAACCCTCGGATGTCAGGAGCGGCGGATGTCGGCGCCGACGGCGGCCAGGCGACCGACGAGGTCGTCGTAGCCGCGGTCGATGTGGGCCACGCCCGAGATCGTCGTCTCGCCCTCGGCGGCCAGCCCGGCCACGACCATCGCCGCGCCGGCCCGGATGTCGTGGGCCCGCACCGGCGCGCCTGACAACCGGGGCACGCCACGGACCACCGTGTGGTGGCCGTTGGTGCGGATGTCGGCGCCGAGGCGGATCAGCTCCTCGACGTAGCGGAACCGTCCGGGGTACAGGTTCTCGGTGACGATGCCGACGTCGTCGGCGACGCTCAGCATCGTGATCATCAGCGGCTTGTAGTCGGTGGCGATGCCCGGATACGGGAGCGTCTGCACGTCGATCGAGCGCAGCCGGCCGTCGGCCGCCACCCGCAGCTCGCGATCGCCCGCAGTCAGCTCCACGCCCATGTCGGCGAAGCGGGCCAGCAGGTTCTGCATGTGCTCGGGACGGGCATCGCGGATCGTCAGCTCGCCACCCGCCACGGCGACCGCCGCGAGGTACGTGGCCGCCTGGATGCGATCGGGCACCGTGCGATGGTTGGCCGGGCGCAGCGCCCCCTGCTCGACGCCGCGCACGACGATCGTCGGCGTCCCGATCCCGGTGATGTCGGCACCCATGGCGACGAGCATCTGGCACAGGTCGACGACCTCCGGCTCGCGGGCCGCGTTGTCGATCGTGGTCACACCGTCGGCGTAGACGGCCGCGGTCACGATGTTCTCGGTGGCGCCGACGCTCGGGAAGGCGAACGTCACGTCCGCGCCGTGCAGGCGGTCGGCAGTGGCCTCCAGCTCGCCGTGGCTGAACTTGAACGTCGCCCCCATCGCCTCCAGCCCGGCCACGTGCATGTCGATCGGCCGGGCGCCGAAGTCGTCGCCGCCGGGCATCGACAGGCGCACCCGTCCGCAGCGTGTGAGCAGCGGACCGAGGACGTTGATGGACGCCCGGATCCGCTCCACCAGCTCGTAGGGCGCGACCGGCGTCAGGTTGCCGTCGTTGCGCAGGCGCAGCACGCCGTCGACCGGCGGCGACACGCCGATGCCGATCGCCTCCAGCAGCTCACCGAGGATCAGCACGTCGACGATCGACGGCACGTTCGTCAACTCGTACTCGCCGTCGGCCAGGATCGCCGCGACCATCAGCTTGAGCACCGCGTTCTTGGCGCCGGGGACATCGATCGTGCCGTGCAGCTCGCCGACGCGGCGGATGGTGATCAGCCCACCGGGCCCCGGATCGGTGTTCATCGCCGACCTCGGGAACGGGTGGGGGTCTGCTCCCAGAGGCGGCTCACGACCGACCAGTATGCTCCCGTGGTGCTGGCAGGCGGTCACATCGCCGACCGCCCGGCTCGCCTCCCGGGCCGCCAGCGCGCCGTCGTGCGGACGTGGCCGGACGGTCCGGATGTCGCCGCCAACCTGGAACGGCCGCGCGACGACCTCGTCCTCGAGCGCCGTGGGCCCGACGGCTCCTTCGAGCAGGCGGCCGGCCCGTTCCTCGCCTACCGCCGCACCGTCGAGCCGGCCGACGATGGCCGGGCGCTGCGCGAGACCACGACGTTCCGGTGGTCGCTGCCGTGGTTCGCGTGGGTCTTCGCGCTCCCCCTGCGCTGGACGCTCGCCCGCCGCGGCTCGCCACCGACGCAGCCGCCCACGATGCACGCCACCGCCACGCCATGGTGGGCGCCGCCGGACCGCCTCGACCCGCGGGGCCTCAGCATCCTCGGCTTGCTGGCGGCGGCGTCGATGTCCTCGGCGTTCATCAACACGCTGTTCACCCAGACCGTGAAGTTCGCCGCCGACGACTTCGGCGTCGGTGACAGCGGCGTCGGCATCGCCGGCGGTGTCGTGCGGGCCGGGATCATCCTCGTCCTCCCGGTCGCCGCCTTCGCCGACCGACTCGGGCGCCGCCGGATGGTGACGGCGATGGCCGTCGCCGCCCCGATCGTCACCGCCCTCGGCGCGCTGGCCCCGACGTTCCCGATCCTCGTGGCGACGCAAGCCATCGGACGCCCGCTCGGGCTGGCCCTCGACTTCCTGATCGCCGTCGTGGCCGCCGAGGAGATGCCGCGCAGCAGCCGGGCCTACGCCGTCAGCGTGCTGGCGATGGCCAGCGGGCTCGGCGCCGGCGTCGCCGTCATCGCCCTACCGCTCGCCGACATCTCGGCCGGTTCGTGGCGCCTCGTCTACGTCGTCGCCCTGGTCTGGCTGCTCGTGGCCGTCGACATCGCCCGCCGGCTGCCCGAGACCAAGCGCTTCGAGCGGCCGCACGTCGTCGCCCCGCCGATCGATCGCCGCCGGTTCGCCGTGCTCGCCGGTGTCGCCCTGCTCGCCAACCTGTTCATCGCCCCGGCCAGCTTCTTCCAGAACGGCTACCTCAAGGACGTCCGCGGCTTCTCGGCCCTCGAGATCTCGATCTTCACCCTCGTCACCGCCACCCCCGCCGGCGTCGGGTTGATCATCGGCGGGCGCGTCGCCGATGTCCGCGGCCGCAAGATCCTCGTCGCCACCATGCTGCCGGCGGCGACGATCTTCGGGGTCGTGTCGTTCGCCGTCGGCGGCCCACCGATGTGGGGGGCGACGTTCCTGGCCGGCTTCCTCGGCGGCATCACCTTCCCCGCCCTCGCCGTGTATCGCACCGAGCTCTTCCCGACCGGCAACCGCGGTCGGGCGGCCGGCTACATCACGGCCGCTGCGCTGCTCGGCGGCATCGTCGGCCTCATCGTGATGGGCCAGCTGCTCGACGACGACTGGACCCACGGCCGGGTGATCGGTCTGCTCGCCACGGCCCAGATCCTCGTCGTCATCATCGTGCTGCGCTGGTACCCGGAGACCGCCCACCAGGAGCTGGAGGCGCTGAACCCAGAGGATGCCGTGTCCCCCGCCACCGACCGTTGAGAGAGACCCGCGGTTGCTGTCACGGGAAGTCGGGTACAGGGACAGTCCGGCACCAACGGCGGTGTCGACTCACGAAGGAGACCCGTGAACAATGGGCTATGGCATCGGTGGCGTCCTCATCCTGATCCTCGTCATCCTGGCGATCATCTACTTCGCCAAGCGGGTCTGACCGTCTCTCGCTGACGCAACTGCGACCCCGTCCTGTCGAGCAGGGCGGGGTCGCATCGCGTCCGAACCGCTCGCGCACGGATTGTCGAGATCGGGGCGCCTGCGGGTAGATTCGGCGCCGCCCACGGCGCCACTCGGTGTCGTGCGCCCCGGGCACGACGTCCCGGGTCCCCGACGTCAGAGCGCGGCAGCGACGCCGCGCCCGAAGCCTGGAGACAACGTGCACGCATCATTGCTCGCAGCCGAAGGCGGCTGGCAGGCATTCGAACTGAAGGGCGGCGAGTGGGCCGTCCTGATCCTGTCGGTGCTCGCCGCGCTGCTGGCGATCGCCGTCGGCTTCTTCCTGGCCCGGTTGGTCCTCGCCGCCGACGAGGGCACGCCCAAGATGAAGGAGATCGCGCTGGCGATCCAGGAAGGCGCACTGGCCTACCTGAAGCGCCAGTTCCGCACGATCGGGGTGATCCTCGTCCCGGTCGCCGCGATCGTCTTCTTCACGTCGACGGAGATCGCCAAGCCGGACGGTTCGACCGCGCTGAGCTTCGCCCAGTCCGGGCTGTGGCGGACGCTGGCGTTCCTCCTCGGCTGCTTCGCCTCCGGCCTCACCGGCTTCATCGGCATGACGCTGGCGACGCGTGGCAACGTCCGCACGGCGGCTGCGGCCAAGACCGGCAGCATGCCCGACGCCCTCACCGTGGCCTTCCGCACCGGTGGCGTGGCCGGCATGTTCACCGTCGGCCTCGGCCTGCTCGGCGCCACCCTGATCATCATCGCCTTCCAGAACACGAGCTCGGCGATCCTCATCGGGTTCGGGTTCGGCGGCTCGCTGCTGGCCCTGTTCCTGCGCGTCGGCGGCGGCATCTTCACCAAGGCCGCCGACGTCGGCGCCGACCTCGTCGGCAAGGTCGAGGCCGGCATCCCCGAGGACGACCCGCGCAACCCGGCCACCATCGCCGACAACGTGGGTGACAACGTCGGCGACTGCGCCGGCATGGCCGCCGACCTGTTCGAGAGCTACGAGGTCACCCTCGTCGCCTCGATCATCCTCGGCGTCGCCGCCTTCAACTCGGTCGGCATGAACCCGGCGCTCGGGATCATCTTCCCCGTCGCCGCTCGGGCCATCGGCGTCGTCGCCTCGATCGCCGGCGTGTTCGCCGTGCGGGCCAAGCCGGGCGAGACGAACGCCCTCAAGCCGATCAACAAGGGCTTCCTCGTCGCCGGCACCCTGACGCTCGTCGGCACGCTGCTCGTCGCGTTGCTCTACGTCGGCAACGACAGCGACGCCGCCGGGTGGAAGTGCTTCGGCGCCGTCGCCATCGGCCTCGTGCTGGCCCAGGGGATCTCCCGCCTCACCGAGTACTACACCGGCACCGAGCACGGCCCGGTGCAGGAGATCGCCGAGTCGGCCGAGACCGGACCGGCCACGGTCGTGCTGGCCGGCACGTCGAGCGGCATGGAGAGCTCGGTGTACGCGGTCCTCGCCATCGCCATCGCCATCGGCGTCGCCCTGGCCCTCGGCGGCGGCAACCTCACGTTCTCGCTGTACCTCGTCGCTCTCACCGGCATGGGCATGCTCGCCACCACCGGCGTCATCGTCTCCGAGGACACGTTCGGTCCGGTCTCCGACAACGCCGCCGGGATCGCCGAGATGTCCGGCGAGTTCCACGGCGAGCCCGAGCGGATCATGGTCAGCCTCGACGCCGTCGGCAACACGACCAAGGCCGTCACCAAGGGATTCGCCATCGGGTCGGCCGTGATCGCCGCCGTCGCCCTGTTCGCCAGCTTCATCGAGACCGCCGGATCCGAGCTCGGCGTCACCGTGACCGACCTCAAGGACGGCGTGCTGCGGGCCCCCGAGCTGGCCATCAACGTCGCCGAGCCGAAGATCTTCATCGGCCTCTTGATCGGCGGCGCCGTGCCGTTCCTGTTCTCGGCCCTCGCCATCCGCGCCGTCGGGCGCACCGCCGGCGTCGTGGTCCAGGAGGTCCGCAGCCAGTTCGCCGACGGCGGCATCATGGCCGGCACCAAGAAGCCCGACTACGGCCCCGTCATCGACATCTGCACCGCCGCCTCGTTGCGGGAGCTGGCCACGCCGGCGCTGCTCGCCGTGCTGACGCCCGTCGTCATCGGCTTCGGCATCGGTTGGCAGGCCCTCGGCGGCTTCCTCGCCGCGGTGATCCTCGTCGGCCAGCTGATGGCCAACTACCTGAGCAACTCCGGTGGGGCGTGGGACAACGCCAAGAAGTACATCGAGGACGGCAAGCACGGCGGCAAGGGCTCCGACGCCCACAAGGCCGCCGTCATCGGCGACACCGTCGGCGACCCCTTCAAGGACACCGCCGGTCCGGCGCTCAACCCGCTGATCAAGGTCATGAACCTGGTGTCCCTGCTGATGCTGCCGGCGATCATCACGCTGGAGGACGACAGCAGCGCCTTCCGCTTCGTCGTCGCCGCCGCGGCCGGGATCGTGATCATCGGTTCGGTGATCTGGTCGTCGCGCAAGACGGAGAGCATGATGGCGCCGCTCCCGGCCGCCGCGACTGCGAGTGCGACCGTCTCCGGGAGCTGAGTGCTCGCCGCCCTCGAGTTCCTCAAGCCGGAGTGGTGGTTCGAGAAGGCCGGCGCGGCGGCGCTGCCGGTCGTCACGGCGATCATCTTCGCCGAGTCCGGCCTGCTCTTCGGGTTCTTCCTGCCCGGTGACTCGCTGCTCTTCTTCACCGGCTTCCTGACCTCGTCGGCGGCTCGCGAGGACCCCACGTTCTCCCAGTTCGCCGAGCACATCCCGTCGATCTGGGTCGTCCTCATCTGGCTCGCGGCCGCCGCCATCATCGGCGACCAGGTCGGCTACTGGTTCGGCAAGAAGGTCGGCCCGGCCTTGTTCAACCGACCCAACTCGCGGCTGTTCAAGGCCGAGAACGTCGCCAAGGCGCACGTGTTCTTCGAGCGCCACGGCCCCAAGTCGATCGTGCTGGCCCGCTTCGTGCCGATCATCCGCACGTTCACACCGATCGTCGCCGGCATCGGCTCGATGCGTTACCGGACGTTCCTCACGTACAACGTCATCGGAGCCCTGCTGTGGGCCGTCGGCGTGACGACGCTCGGGCACTTCCTCGGCGAGATCGAGTTCTTCCGCAAGAACATCGAGGTGGCGATCATCGCGGTGATCGTCCTGTCGTTGATCCCGGTGGTCATCGAGGTCTACCGGTCCCGCAAGCACAAGCGGGCGGCGGCCGCGCTCGCTGCCTCCATGTCCGCCCTCGACGGGTCCCAGGACGGCGAGCCAGAGGCCTGAGGCCCGGCCTGCCGGCGTCGGTCGATGGGCCGACGCTGGCGGTGTGCAACGATGTGGCGTGCCTCGCCGCCCGGGCGCGACGACGCTGGCGCTCGCCGGGGTCCTGACGCTCTCGACGGTCGTCGCGGCCGTGCCCCCCGCCGGCGTGGTCGAGGCCCAGACGGCGCCGGTGGCCAACCCCCCGATCGCCGACGCGTGCGGCGTCAGCACGACGCTCGTGCTCGACGCATCGGGCTCGATCCAGTCGTCCAACGCGGTGAGCAGCGTCCGCAAGGCGGCCCAGGCGTTCCTCGACGCACTGCAGAACACCAAGTCGACCGCTCGCGTCACGCAGTTCGCCACCGTGTCGGAGGAGCTGGCACCGAGCACCCCGATCGACAACACGTCGATGGGTCCGGGCGGCGCCCTGACCGACGCCATCGCCGGCTACTACACCCCAAGCCGCCGCAACCGCCGGGCGTCGACTTCTTCGAGTACCGCAGCGGGGACCCGCTCAACGCCAGCAGCTTCCGGCCCGGCTCGAGTGACCAGTACACGAACTGGGACCAGTCGCTACGCCAGGCCGGCACCGGCTCGCCGCCCAAGCTCGTGGTCTTCGTCACCGACGGCGACCCCACCGCCTACGACTTCCAGCAGCCACCCGACCCGTTCGCGCCTCCCGCCGTCGCCTATGCCACTGACGGCAGCACCGCCGCCGCCGCGTTGACCCTCAACCGCGCCATCATCCGGGCCAACGCCATCAAGTCGGCGGGCACCCGGGTGCTCGTCGTCGGCGTCGGCGCCGCACTCAACAACGCCGCCAGCGTCCAGCGGCTCGTGGCGGTGTCCGGACCGCAGGTCGTCAACAGTGCCGACCTCGGCACGATCACCTCGCTCAACCAGGTCGACGTGGCACTGGTCAAGGAGTTCGACAACCTCGCCCAGTTCTTGCGCAGCGTCGTGCTCCAGCTGTGCTCGCCGTCGCTCACGATCCAGAAGCTGGCCCAATCGACCGTCGGACGCGACCTACCAACCGAGCGCCGGGTGGTCGCTGACGGCGACGCCCACGACCACCAACGGCCAGTTCCGCTGGGTGCTACCCGACGCCACCCCGGCCACATCGAAGACGCTCGTGACCGACACCACCGGGTTCGTGCAGTTCCAGTGGGAGCCGATCCCCTCCCAACAGGATTCGAGTGCCACGGTCAGCGAGGCGGTGCTGCCGGGGTACGTCCCGGGTCGGCCCAACAACGGGCCCGACCCTCCCCCGGACACCGACTACCGCTGCGAGCTGCTTGACGAACGGGGCAACGTGCGCATCGAGCAGGGTGAGCTCACGATCGCCGGCACGACGGCGTCGTTCAACCTGCCGCGCATCGGCCAGGAGATCGTGACGTGCACGGTCTGGAACTCGTACAACTACGCCCCGGCGATCGCCATGACCAAGGTCAACGCGCCGACGTCGGTGCGCGGCGACCTGACGCCTCCGGCGTCCGTCACCTCGAGCTACGTCGTCACCAACCCCGGCAACACGCCACTCGCCAACGTCGGGGTGGTCGACGACAAGTGCGGCGGCGGCGACCGCAGTCCTCGTCAACGGCTTCAACGTCGGCGACACCAACCGCAACGGCCTGCTCGACGTCGGGGAGAGCTGGCAGTTCCGCTGCACCAGATCGGTGAGCCGCTCCCGCCGCGCCCTCGCGACCGCGGTTCCGGAGAACATCGTGAACACGGCGACGACGACGGGCACCGATCCGACCGGCCGCCGGGTGACGGCCAGCGCGACGGACGACGTCGACGTCTGGGTGCCCCACATCACGCTGACCAAGCTCGTCGCCGCGCCCACGGCCACACCACCCGTGGCCGCGGCCCCTCAGATCACCGTCCAGGCGGGCACACCGGTGACGTACACCTACGCGGCGACCAACGACGGCAACACGCCACTCGGCACGGTGACGCTCACCGACGACACCCCGCCGTGCCAGAACCCGACCCGCGACCCGCCGACCACCGACACCGTGCTCGACCCCGGCGAGACCTGGACGTACTCGTGCACCGCGACCCCGGCCGGATCGGTGACCAACACGGCGACGGTCGTCGGCGACGCCGCTCGACCCGAGCAACGCCAACGCCCCGTTCCCCACACCGAACCCCGTCGTGACCGCCATCGACCGAGCCGAGGTCGAGGTCGTCGTCGCCGGCATCAACCTCACCAAGTCGGCCGACCCCCAGATCGTGCTCCTCGGGCCGGGCACGCCGTCGGAGCCCGTCCAGTACACGTTCGTGGCGACGAACTCCGGGCAGGCACCGCTGAACCGGCCGGGCGCGTTCGCCGGCGGCCCCGGCACGAAGGCCCCGGGGTGGGTCACCGACACCGGGTGCTCCGCCGTCGCCTACGTCAGCGGAGATGTCGACGGCAACAACCTGCTGGACGCCGGCGAGACGTGGACGTTCTCGTGCACCCGGCCGATCTCGCAGCCGACGCCCAACCTGGCTCAGATCGTCGGCCAACCGTCGGACGACGACCGGCGCCCCACTCCCGGGTCGGGACGGTGCAGGACCTCGCCGTCGAGTTCGTCGAGGTCGTCGCCCCGGCGATCGACATCGTCAAGACCGCGCTCGTGCCGGTCGTGCTCGATCCCGCCGCCGAGCCGGTGATCGGTCCGGACGTGCCGACCCCACGCCCGGCGCAGTACCTGTACGACGTCACCAACACCGGCAACGTCCTGCTCCAGGTCGCCGCGCCGGTCGACGACCGATGTGCCGACGTGACGCCGGTGCCGGCCACCGGTTCAACGTCGGCGACACCGACGGCGACGGGCTGCTCGGCATCGACGAGACGTGGCAGTACACGTGCTCGACGACGCTCGGAGCGAGCGCAGGCCACGCCGCCTCCCACGACCCCGATCTCCGGCCTCGTCACGAACACCGCCACCGTCACCGGGATCCCGTTCTTCGAGGGCGCGCCGGTCCCGTCGAAGGCGGTGTCGGCCACCGACACCGCCCAGGTGCTCGTCATCGAGCCGGCGCTGACGATCACCAAGGTCGCGTCGGCGCCGGTCGTGCTGCGTCGGCGGCGACGTGACGTACACGTTCGTCGTGGCCAACACCGGCGACGTCGGGCTCGACCTGATCGGCCCCGCCGACGACAAGTGCTCGCCGCTGACCTACGTCGAGCGGTGACGCCAACGGCAACGGGCTCCTCGACGGCGCCAACTCCGGCGCCGCCGAGAGCTGGACGTACGACGTGCACGCGCTCGATCGGCCTCCCGAGTCGCCGGCGACGTCCGACGACAACGCCGTCGCCGTGGTCGCCGTCGACCCGCTCGGGAACCTCTACCTCGCCACGGCGGACGGCGTCGGTCCGGGTCTTCGATCCCGCCATCCACCTCGCCAAGACGGTCAGCAACGAGCTGGTCCCGCCGGACACCGCCGTCACCTACGACTTCGCGGTGACGAACACCGGCACCAGCCCGATGCCGTCCGACGACGTGCTCGCCGACATCCAGCTCGCCGACGCCGCCGACCCCGCCGCCCCGAGCTGCAGCTCGCCGGCGTTCGTCGGGCGGCGACACGGACGGCGACGGCCTGCTCGACCGGGTCCCGCGCCGAGACCTGGACGTACCGGTGCACGGCCACCATCGCCGAGCCCACGGTCGATGTCGCCGTGGTCGGCGGCACCGCGGGCACCCTGTTCACGCCGCCGCTGCCGATCGACGTGTTCGACGTCGACGCCGCGTTCGTCCAGGCGTTCCACCCGGCGATCGAGGTGACGAAGACGGCGGCGCCGACGGCGCTGCTCGGCGGCGGCGCGGTCACCTACACCTACCCGGTGCGCAACACCGGCGACGTCCCGCTCGCCGGACGTGGCCGGCACGGATCACCGACGACACGCTGCTCGCCGGTCACCTACGTGTCCGGTGACGAGGACGGCGACGGTCTGCTCGACACGCCGAACAGCATCTTCGAGGACGCCCTCGACGAGACCTGGACGTTCACGTGCACCACGACGCTGACGGAGACCACCACCAACACCGTCGTCGTCACCGGCACGCCGACCGACCCCGGCGGCGCCGCTGTGCGGGCCGCCGGCGCCGACCGCGCGCGCCGCCGTCACCGTCCCGTGCGACGTGTCGTCCTCGGCGAGCGCGACGGTGACGGCCATCGCGCCGGGGACGTTGACGATCACCAAGCGCACCACGGCGGCAACGACCCGGACGTTCGCCTTCACGTTCGGGGCCGAGACGTTCGTGCTCGGCCGGGATGCCACCAAGACGATCACCGGCGTCACGCCGGGCACCTACACGGTGACCGAGGATGCGACGAGCGGCTGGCTGCTGGCCACGCTCGCCTGCACCGATCCGACCGGGGACTCGGTGGTCACGCTGGCCGAGCACTCGGCGTCGGTGGTGATCGCGCCGGGCGAGACGGTGACGTGCACCTTCACCAACCGCCTGACCGGGTCAGGGATCCTGCCGAGCACGGGGAGCAGCGGACTCTCGACCTTGCTCGCCGCCGGCGCCGGGTTCATCCTGTTCGGTGGCGTGCTCCGCGCCGGGCGCCGACGCCGGTCTGCGTCCTGACGGCCATCACCCGAGCTCGTCCAACCACGCCTTGACGACGGCGACGACCTCGCCGTCCTTGCCCCGCAGGTCGTGGCGCCCGCCGGCGATCCAGTGGTGGGTCACCGGACCGGCGATCGTCGCCGTCCAGTGCTCGAGCTCGGCCGGCGTGCCGAACGGATCCTTGTCGCCGCCGACGAACAGGCACGGCACGGTGATCGCCGGCAGGTGCTCGACGCGCAGGTTGTCCGGACGCCCCGGCGGGTGCAGCGGGTAGCTGATCGCCACCAGCCCGACGATCTTGGCGGGTGGCGCCTCCCCATCGGCGGCACCGGCCACCATCGAGCACATGCGGCCACCCATCGAGCGGCCGCCGACGACGACCCGGCGGTCCCGGATCCGGCGCAGCTCGTCACGCACCGCGGCGAGCAGCACGGGTGGGCGGTCCGGCGCCCGACGCCCGGCCTTGCGGTAGGGGAAGTCGGCCCGCGTCGTCTTCCAGCCCGGCCGCAGCCCGGTGTCGAGGGCGACGAGCGTCGACTGGTCGCGCCCGGCGCCGGCGCCCGGGAACAGCAACAGGTGGCTCACGTCTTCGCGGCAGCCGCGTCGGTGAGGATCTTGCGGGCTTCGGCGAGCTCGAACACGGCCGTGCTGGCCGTCGCCTGGTCGCCGCCGTGGTCGGGATGGACGCCGCGCATCTTGGTGCGGAACTGCGCGGTGACCTCCTTCTTGGACGGGGTCGCGGCTCCCGGTGGGAACCCGAGGACGTCCATCGCCCACGCCCGCGGGTCGGCCAGCGTGGACAGCGCCGTCGAGTTGATGCCGGCGAGGTGGGCGATGAGCGCCGGACCGACGACCCCCCGCCAGCGCATCGCCTTGTGCAGCACGGGCACGATGATGTGGCGGCTCTCCGGAGCGAGGCGCTCGACCGCGTACACCGCGCCGAGGACCTGGGCGAGCCCCGATCCCGTCGTGTGGAAGTCGAACGTGATCTCCTCGCCGTCGCCGATGAGGCGGTGCGTCGACAGCGCCAGTCCGTGGCGGTCGACCTGGAAGCGGTGGCGCAGGCGGGGCTGCACGACGCGCTGATCGCGGTCGATCTGATCGATCAGGCGATGGACGTCGGGCACCAGCTCCTCGGGCACGTCGCCGATGTGCCCGGCGAGCACGGCGCCGAGCAGCAGGCCGCCGAAGCCGGGCGCCGGATCGACCGGCAGGACGAGGTTGCCGAGCGAGACCCGGCGGGTCGGCGCGAGGGGCGTGTGTGCCACACCTCCACCTCGGCCAGGATCATCCGAGCACCGTACCGCCTCCTTTCGAAGGGCGAGCGGTCGTTCGGCTCAGACCGGCGGGGTGCTCGCGAGGAGGTCGAGGCTGAAGCGGGCGAGCGCAGCCCGCTCGGCGCTGAGCGCGATCAGCTCGTCGGTCGGTGGCGCCCCGAAGTGCTCGAACGGCATCGTCGACAGTCCGGTGAAGATCAGCAGCTGCAGGGCGTGGGCCCGGCGCACGACGGCCGGGTCCAGGTCACAGCCCTCGGCGCGCAGCCCGTCGACGTAGGCGTCGACGATGACGTCCTCGGTCGCGGCGAGCGCCGTCGTCGGGCGTCGACCGAGCTGCACCTCGCCGACCAGCAGCTGGCCGAGGTCGAACCCGACCGGACGCGATCCCCAGAAGCCGTAGTCGATGAGCACGAACCCGGGGCGGCCGTCGGGCCGCGGCAGCAGGTTGTTCGGGCAGGCGTCACCATGGCCGGTGAGCTTCGGCATGGCGTCGAGCTCGGCGACGTGGTCGGCGACCCGGTCGGCAGCGGCCAGCAGCCGGTCGCGCAGCTCGGCGTCGAACGTGCCGGCCATCAGCGGGTGGTGCCACAGCCCGGGGTCTCGGAGCATCGGCACGACCTGGTGGGTCAGGCGACCGTGGAGGTAGTCGGCGACGGTCCACCCGTCACGACCGACGTCGGCGAGCACGGCGACGGTCGGGCTGGCCGCCAGGCGGCCGAGGAGTCCGGCCGCGAGACCGAAGCGCTCGAGGTCCCACGGCACCGCCGCCGCCGGCACCTCCACCTCCTCCAACCAGATGCTCGCCGATGCCTCGTCGAGGTCGAACACGCCGTGGGCGACCGGCATCAGGAGGCCGTCAGGCAGCCGAGTAGCGAGGTCGGAGCGGTAGACCAAGGGTTCCGTCCGCCACGGCACGCTCGCCGCGGCCATCTCGCGGACGTCCTCGGGCACCATCTCGAACAGCGGCGATCGCGACCACGACTGCACGACCTTGACGAAGAACGACCATGGCCGGATCTCCCCGTCGACGCGAGCCTCGCCGCGCACCCACCAGCGGCCCCCGGTGGTGATCGCCGACAGGTCGTACTCGACCGTCTCGATCTCCACGCTCAGCAGCTCGATGTCGGTCCGTGACGCCCTGAGCCGGCCACCCACCATCGCCCGCAGCACGGCGTCGGTGACATCCGCCGCGCCGAGCTCGACCCGTTCCCCCACCACGAGCTGCCCTCCCTACGAGACGTATTGGCGAACGAGCGACCGGAGCTCCTGCGCCGCGCCGATGATGTCGCTCGACGACGAGGTCTCGTCGTCGGTGAGGTCAAGGAGGGCCTGACCAGCGTCGATGATCCTGGTCCACGTGGCGACCGCCATCCCGTACGGGGTCGCCGTCGGCTCCAGGCGGGGCAGCAGGTCGTTGAGGTCGGCGCGCCCGGTGCGATCGTCGGCGTCGCGGGCCAGGCGATCCGCCGCCGCGAAGAGCGCGTCGAGGGCGCCGTCGGGCGCCCCTCCGTCGACGCCGGCGAGGACGAGCGTCCCCTGCTCGATGCCGTCGAGCAGGTCGTCGACGCTGGCCTCGGCGTCGGTGGCGACGACGACGGTCGGGCCGTCCCATCGATGCGGGATCTCGGCCTCGACGAGCGCCTGGGCGAGGGTCTGGCGGTCGGGCGCCGGCCACTCGTCGAGGACGTACTCGACGCCCGGGTCATCGACGTCGAGCGGCACCGGGAACGGGCCCAGCACCTCCTCCAGCCGGGCGAACAAGGTGTCGACCTCGGCCTCCAGCTCCTCGGGGATCACGACCTCCGTGTCCTCCCAGACGTGGGCCAGATCCGCCTCGGCGAGCGCCTCGGCCAGCTCGGCGCGCTGGTCGAGCGACCAACCGGACACGTCGTAGTGCACCTTGACGGTGTCCGGGTCGTTCGGGTTCCACTCGAGCACGAGCCCGAACGCTACTGCGAGGACTGGGGCCGCCAGCCCTCGTCGCGGCAGCCCTCAACTAGATTCTCGACATGCCGACCGCCTCGCGCCGACCCGACCGCAACCTGGCGATGGAGCTGGTGCGGGTCACCGAGTCGGCGGCCCTGGCGGCGTCGCGCTGGGTCGGGCGGGGCGACAAGAACGGCGCCGACGGCGCCGCCGTGGCGGCCATGCGCTCGGTCCTGTCGACGGTGACGATGGACGGCATCGTCGTGATCGGCGAGGGCGAGAAGGACAACGCGCCGATGCTCTTCAACGGCGAGAGCGTCGGCGACGGCACGCCGCCGCTCGTCGACGTCGCCGTCGACCCGATCGACGGCACCACGCTGACGGCGCAGGGACGCACCAACGCCCTGTCGGTGATCGCCGTCAGCGACCGCGAGTCGATGTTCGACCCCGGGCCGTCGTACTACATGGAGAAGATCGCCGTCGGTCCCGAGGCCGTCGGATCGATCGACATCACGGCCACCCCGACCCAGAACCTGCGCTGGATCGCCAAGGCGATGCGGCGAATCGGTGCGTGACCTCACGGTGGTCATCCTCGACCGTCCGCGCCACGCCGAGCTGATCGACGAGGTGCGGTCCGCCGGTGCCCGGATCCGCCTGATCAGCGACGGTGACGTCTACGGCTCGATCGCCGCCGGCTCACCAGGGTCCGGCGTCGACGTGCTGATGGGCGTGGGCGGGACGCCGGAGGGCGTCATCTCGGCCGCCGCGCTGAAGTGCATGGGCGGCGAGCTGCAAGGTCGCCTGTGGCCGCAGAACGAGGACGAGCGCCAGGCGATCATCGACGCCGGCCTCGATCCCGCGGCGGTGTTGACCACCGAGGATCTCGTTCACGGAGACAACTGCTTCTTCGCCGCCACCGGCATCACCGACGGGCCGCTCCTCGACGGCGTCCGGTTCGACGGTCGGGGCGTCACCACGCAGAGCCTCGTCATGCGCAGCCGCAGCGGCACGGTCCGGCGCATCGACGCCCACCACCAGCTGGCCAAGGTGCAGGAGTTCTCCGAGATCGAGGACGTGTAGCGCGGGACGCTCCAGACGCGTTTCGGTCCGGATCGTGGTCGCACGTGCGACCACGATCCGGACCAAGACGAGGTAGGCCGGGCGTCAGCTCGGCGTGCTGCCGCGGCGACGAGCCACGAACAGGAGCGCCGAGCCACCGAGCAGCGCGGCGATGCCGGCTGCCGCGAACGGCACGGCATCACTCGGGCCGGTGCTCGGCAGGTTGCCGCTCCCGGAGCTGCTCGACCCACCGCCACTGCTCGACCCGCCACCGCTCGAGGCGCGGGTCGTCGTGGTCACCAGGTTCTGCGTGATCGGCGTCGACGGCTCAGTCGGCGGCGTCGTCGGACCCGTCGGCTCCGTGGGAGGCGTCGTCGGCTCCGTGGGAGGCGTCGTCGGCGGCGTGGTCGGTGTCGTCACCGGCACGGTCGTCGTCGTCGTCGAGTCCGGGGGCGGCGGCTTGCACGCATCCCAGGTGCCGCTCTTGTCGAACGGGGCGCCACTGTCGATGACCTGGACGCGCCACGAGTGGTCGACCGTCTCAGTCCAATCGAACTTCTTGTCGAGACCGCCGGTGAAGTCCTGTGTCGTGCCGTCGATCGTGACCTTGATCGGCGTGGTGTCGGGATACAGGAAGACGTGGACGGTCAGTCCTGTGCAGGACGGGATCGCCTCCGCCGTGTGCGCTGACGCCAGTCCTGGCGCGACCAACACACCCATCGCCGTGAGCGCGCCCGCGCCCACGAGCATTCGCCCGTACTTCATTGTTGCCCTCTTTTTCCGCCGGCGACCACCCGCGCTACGTACACCACCGCACGCGCTGGGGTCGACCACCCGCAATTGTGATTTGCCCGCGACGCCCGCCCCGTCGGGCGCGACGCCAACTCGGCGCACGATAGCGGCTCATGTGCGTTCGGCAACAACACCGCGTGCGACTTTCACGTTGCGATGGCGCCGGGCGGGCTGAGATCGGGGAGCCGCCCGGCCGCCCCGATCCCTCGGTCAGCGTCGTCGGGAACCCGACGACGGCGAGAGTCGGTCGCACTGCGATCCTGCCCGGGACCGCACGCACGGCCTTGCGCTTTCGCCCGCTGACCGCCCGCCGCCGACGACTGTAGTTCGGCGTCGATCACGTGTTGCATCAGCAACGACCTTGTTCCGTCGCCGAGCGACAGCTGCATCGTCGGCAGGTGCAGGGCGCGGCGCGTAGGCTGTGAGCAGCGGTGGTGGAAGGAACGGAGCGGTCAGGCGGCGGCGATGCCGGCGTCGGGCCAGTGATGGTGAGCGGTCGCCCGCCTGCTCACCATCGGATCCGGACCGGATGCCGTCGTGAGACGACGGCGGGGAGGCAGGACGTCGATCGGGAGCGCGGTGGTCCCGCCCGGACACCGCAACTCGGTCGGCGGAGCGCTGGCGGTCGCGGGTTCTGCCCGCTCCCGCGATCACGGCGCATGCTGACCCCGCCGTCGTCGTGGGCGGCCACGGTCACGCCATCACCCGCGCCAAGACCGTCAAGAACCGCCAACTGTTCACCGTGGCGGCCACTGGGTGGCCGCCAGCGTGAACAGTTGGCGGATCCGGCCAGTCGGCCGGTCGCCGGTCAGGAGACGAGGATCGAGACGGTGTCGTGGCTGACCTCGACGAAGCCGCCCTCGATCTCGAAGTGCTGCACGGAGCCGTCGGGCAGGTAGATGCGCGTCTCGCCCGGCGCCAGCGTCCCGAGGAACGGGGCGTGGTTGGCGAGGAAGGCGACGTCGCCCTCCGTGGTGCGGGTGATCACCTGGGTGGCCTCGCCGTCGAACAGCACCTGCTCGGGCGAGACAACGGCCACGTTCATGCCGTCACGTCCCTTCCTGCAGCGCCTTCGCCTTGGCCAGCACCTGCTCGACGCCGCCGACGTTGAGGAACGCCTGCTCCGGCACCTCGTCGAGCTCGCCGTTGGCGATCGCCTCGAAGCTCTCGACGGTGTCGGCCACCGGCACGTACTCGCCCTTCAGGCCGGTGAAGACCTCGGCGACGAAGAACGGCTGGGAGAGGAAGCGCTGGATCTTGCGGGCCCGGTAGACGGTCGAGCGGTCCTCTTCGGACAGCTCGTCGAGGCCGAGGATGGCGATGATGTCCTGGAGCTCCTTGTAGCGCTGCAGGATCTCCTGGACGCGGCGGGCCACGGCGTAGTGCCGATCGCCCACGACCTCCGGCGACAGGATCGTCGACGTCGAGGCCAGCGGGTCCACGGCCGGGTAGATGCCGAGCGCCGCCACCTGGCGGGACAGCTCGGTCGTGGCGTCGAGGTGGGTGAACGTCGTGAACGGAGCCGGATCGGTGTAGTCGTCGGCGGGCACGTACACGGCCTGCAGCGACGTGATCGAGCGGCCACGGGTCGACGTGATGCGCTCCTGCAGCTGGCCCATCTCGTCGGCCAGCGTGGGCTGGTAGCCGACGGCCGAGGGCATGCGGCCGAGCAGCGTCGACACCTCGGAGCCGGCCTGCACGAACCGGAAGATGTTGTCGACGAACAGCAGCACGTCCTGGTTCTGGACGTCGCGGAAGTACTCGGCCATCGTCAGCGCCGACAGGGCGACGCGCAGGCGCACGCCCGGCGGCTCGTCCATCTGGCCGAACACGAGGGCGGCCTTCTCGAACACGCCCGACTCCATCATCTCCAGACGGAGGTCGGTGCCTTCACGCGTGCGCTCGCCGACGCCGGCGAACACCGACACGCCACCGTGCTGGGAGGCGACGCGGTTGATCATCTCGGTGATCAGCACCGTCTTGCCGACGCCGGCCCCACCGAAGAGGCCGATCTTGCCGCCGGCGACGTACGGCGTGAGCAGGTCGATGACCTTGATCCCGGTCTCGAACATGCGCGCCGACGGCTCGAGGGCGTCGAACGACGGGGCGGGGCGGTGGATCTCCCAGCGCTCCATGTCGGCGAAGTCGCTGTTGTCCGCGTCGAGCGCATCGCCCCATGCGTTCCAGATGTGCCCGAGCACCCGCTCGCCCACCGGCACCTCGATGCCGTGGTCGAGGTTGCGCACGGCGGTGCCGCGCGTGAGGCCGTCGGTGGGCTTCATGCAGATGGCGCGCACGCGGCCTTCGCCGAGCTGCTGGGCCACCTCGGCGAGCACCTTGATCACCTCGCCGGCGACGGTGATGTCGAACTCGAGGGCGTTGTTGATCTCGGGCAGCTCGCCGCGGGGGAACTCGACGTCGATGACCGGGCCGGCGATGCCGACGACGCGCCCGTCGGTGCCGCTGCGGGCCGGGGCGTTCTCGGTGATGGTCATACCGCTCCTCCAAGAAGGTGGTGGTGTTCGGCCTCGAGGCTGTCGAGCGAACGGTTGACGGGGTTCGCTTTGCCAGCGCCGAGCGCTTCGGCGCCGCTGACGATCTCCATGATCTCGGTCGTGATCGAGTCCTGACGGGCCCGGTTCATGACCCGACTGAGCGTCTTGATGAGCTCTTCGGCGTTGTCGGTGGCCGCCTTCATCGCCCGCTGCCGGAAGGCGTGCTCGGACGCCGCAGCGTTGAGCAGGGCGGCGTACACGCGGGCCTCCACGTAGCTCGGCAGCAGCGCCTCGAGGATCGAGCTCGGGTCGGGCTCGAACTCGTACCCGCCGGCCGGCTGCTCGGCAGCCCCGGTCGGTCGGCCGTCGCCGCCGGCCACCGTCTCCTCGGTCAACGGCACCAGCGGCCGGAGCACGACCTCCTGGTTGCCAGCGCTGATGAAGCGGGTGTACACGAGCTCGACGCGGTCGACCTGGCCGCTCGTGAAGAGCTCGACGACGAGCGCCGCGATGCGCTTGGCATCGGCGTGCGACGGGTTGTCGCTGAAGCCCGTGAAGCCCTCGCCGAGCCGATAGCCGCGGAAGCGGAAGTAGCCCTCGGCCTTGCGGCCGACGGTGATCACCTGGTACTGCTTGCCGGCCGCGACGTCGGCCTTGATCTCGCCCTCGGCAGCGCGCTGGACGCCGGTGTTGTAGCCGCCGCACAGGCCACGGTCGGCGGCGAGCACGACGTAGGCGGTCGAGCGCACCTCTTCGCGTCCGGCGAGCAGCGGCGAGTCGTTCGCCGCACCCGCCGCGGCGAGATCGCGGACGACCTCGGTGATCTTGTCCGAGTACGGGACCGCGGCGTGCACGCGCTGCTGGGCCTTGACGATCCGCGACGCGGCGATGAGCTCCATGGCGCGCGTGATCTTCTTCGTCGACTGGATCGTGCGGATGCGACCCCTGAGGATTCGCTCTTGCCCACCGGCCATCGGTCTAGATCCCTCTCGGCCGTCACGACGCTCATCATTCCGTGGCGAGGGTCTTGTTGCTCTCGGCGTCGCCGAGCTCCTCGGCATCGGTGGCGAGCGGATCGACGACGTTGCCGCCGTCCCCCGATGACGTGAACTGGGCCTTGAACGCCTTGATCGCGTCGTCGAGGTCCTCGGGCACACCGGTCGTCTTGATGTCGTCGAGCAGCGATCCGTGACGCGACCGGAAGAACTCGAGCAGCTCGGTCTCGAACCGCTTGACGTCGGCCACCGGCACGTCGTCGAGGTAGCCGCGGGTGCCGGCGAAGATGGCGACCACCTGCTCCTCGACGGGCATCGGGCTGTTCAGCGGCTGCTTGAGCAGCTCGACGAGCCGATAGCCGCGGGCCAGCTGGGCCGCCGACACGGCGTCGAGCTCGGAGCCGAACGTGGCGAACGCCTCGAGCTCACGGAACTGGGCGAGGTCGAGCTTGAGCGTCCCCGCCACGGCCTTCATCGCCTTGATCTGCGCCGCGCTGCCCACCCGGGACACCGAGTTGCCGACGTCGACCGCCGGGCGCACACCCGACTTGAACAGGTTGTCCTGCACGTACACCTGGCCGTCGGTGATCGAGATCACGTTGGTCGGGATGTACGCCGAGATGTCGCCGGCCTTGGTCTCGATGATCGGCAGCGCGGTCAGCGAGCCGGCGCCGTTCTCGTCGGACAGCTTGGCGGCCCGCTCGAGCAGGCGGCTGTGGGTGTAGAAGACGTCGCCGGGATACGCCTCGCGGCCCGGCGGCCGGCGCAGCAGCAGCGACACCTGGCGGTACGCCTCGGCCTGCTTGGACAGGTCGTCGTAGATGATGAGGGCGTGCTCGCCGTTCTCCATCCAGTGCTGCCCCATGGCGCAGCCGGCGTACGGGGCGAGGTACTTGAACGGTGCGGGGTCGGCGGCCGGAGCGGTGACCACGACCGTGTACTCCATGGCGCCGTTCTGGCGCAGCGTCTCGACGGTCTGGGCGACGGTCGAGCCCTTCTGCCCGATCGCCACGTAGATGCACTTCACGCCCTGGCCGGCCTGGTTCAGGATCGTGTCGATGGCGATCGTCGTCTTGCCGGTCTTGCGGTCGCCGATGATCAGCTCGCGCTGACCGCGGCCGATCGGGGTCATCGCGTCGATGGCCTTGATGCCGGTCTGCAGCGGCTCACCGACCGGCTGGCGGCCCATGATCCCCGGCGCCTGGATCTCCATGCGGCGCAGCTCGGTGCCGACCAGCTCGCCTCGACCGTCGACGGGCTCGCCGAGGGCGTTCACGACCCGACCGAGGACGCCGTCGCCCACCGGCACCGAGAGGATGCGGCCGGTCGACTTGACGGTCTGGCCTTCCTCGATCTCGTCGACGTCGCCGAGGACGACGGCGCCGATCGAGTCCTCGTCGAGGTTGAGGGCGAGGCCGACCGTGCCGTCCTCGAACTCCAACAGCTCGTTGACGCCGGCGTCGGGGAGGCCGGAAACCCGGGCGATCCCGTCACCGATCTCGGTCACGCGACCGACGGTGCGCGGCCTCGAGCGACGGCTCGAATCCTTCGAGGTTCTTGGTGAGCGCCGATGCGATGTCGGCGGCGGAGAGCGTCAGTTCAGCCATGCGAGAGGGTTCCTTCTCAGAGTCGAGACTTGAGTTGGTCGAGGTGCGTGCGGACGGTGCCGTCGATGATCGTGTCGCCGACGGTGGCGACGAGCCCGCCGAGCACGGAGGGGTCGACGATGACCTTGAGGTTGACGCTCCTGCCGGTTGCGTTGGCGAGCGCGGCGCGCAGTCGTTCCTGCTGGTCCGCGGTCAGCTCGACCGCCGAGCGGACCTCGGCCACCTCCATGTCCTTGGAGGCCGCGGCGCGCTCGACCATGCGGTCGACGATCGCCGGCAGGTCCTTGCCGTGGCCGGAGCCGACGACCATCGAGATGAGCTGCACCGTCGTCGGCGTCGCCTTGCCGCCGAGGAGGTCCTCGACGATCGCCTGGCGCTTCGCCGGCGGGATCAGGTCGTCCGACAGCGCGGTCCGCAGCTCCTCGCTCGACTCGTACGAGCGGGCGAACCGGAACAGCTCGTCTTCGACCTCGTCGAGCGTGCCCTCGGCCTTGGCGACCTCGAACAGGCCCCGTGCGTAGCCGTCGATGCGTTCGTCGTTGCTCATGCGATCACCGTCCCTGTCGTCCGATTCACGTGGTCGCCCCGGCGCCGACGCGTGCGATGAAGTCCTCGACCAGGCGCTGTTGCGTCTCGGCGTCGATCGTCTGGGCGACGATGCGGTCGGCGGCGGCGGACGCCACGTGCCCGATCTCGCTGCGCAGCTCGTCGCCGCCACGGTTGGCGAGGGCGGCGATGTCGGCATCGGCCTTGGCGTGCAGCTCGACGATCTCGTTCTCCAACCGGGCCCGCCCGTCGGTGAGCAGCGCCTCGGCGTGGACGTCGGCCTCGGCGAGCATCCGAGACCGCTCGGCGCCGATGTCGCCGACCGCTTGGCGGATCGTCGCCGATTCACGCTCGGCCGTCGCCAGCTCGGCGGCGGCGCCGTCGAGCTCGGCCTGGATGCGCGCGGTCCGGCCGTGCATCGCCTTCACGATCAGCGGCCCGGCCTTCCACCACAGGAGGGCGAAGATGATGAGCGAGGCGATCGTGCCGAACAGCAGCTCGTAGCCCTCGGGCCAGATCCACGAGTGCGACTGCGTCTCGTCGACGACGTCTTCGGCGGCGATGAACGCCATGGCGATCATGAGCGGGCTCCCGTGCTCGAGAGGTCGGCGACGGCCTGGCGCACGGCGGCGTCGTCGGGCCGCCGTCCAGTGCTCAGCTCGACGACCCGTGCGGCGACCGCCACGGCGGCGTCCTGGATGCTGCCGCTGGCCGCGGCCCGTGCCGCCTCGGCGTCGGTCGCGGCGGCCGATCGCCGCTCGGCGATGGCCTCGTTGGCCTCACCCAACCGGTCGGCCCGCTCACCGTCGAGCACCTCGCGAGCGGCGTCGATGCGGGCGCTGGCCTCGCTGCGGACCGCGGCGAGCTGCGCCTCGTAGGCGTCGACCTCGGCGCGCGCCGCTTCGCGCAACGCCTCCGCCGTCTCGAGCTCGGTGCGGGTCTTGCCGTACCGAGCGTCCATCCCCTTCTTGACCTTGGGGACCAGGTACAGCCGCATCGCGATCAGCAGGACGAGGAACGCGCCGAGGCCCCACAGGAGCTCCTTGGGCTCGGGCGAGATCGGGCTCGGTCCGGTGTCGGGTGGTTCAGCGGTCTCCTGGGCGGCGGTCGCGAACGGCCCGGCGAGGGCGTGACCGCTGGACTGCAGCAGCACCACGCCCACACCGTCGACGGAGACGGAAAGGGTGTGCACCGGTGCTCCTTACAAGCCGAGGAGGATGAAGACCACGAAGCCGATCAGGGCGAGGGCCTCGGTGAAGGCGATGCCGAGGAACATGGTCGTGCGGACCATGCCGGCGGCCTCGGGTTGGCGGGCCATCGCCTCGATGGCCTTGCCGACGACGTAGCCGATGCCGATGCCGGGGCCGATGGCTGCGAGGCCGTAGGCGAACCCGGCGCCGATTGCGGCGTTGGCCTTCTTTTGATCGTCAGCCGTCAGCGGGGTCTGGGCGATCAGTACGGCGAGCGATTCCATGTGTCGTGGTGCTCCTGTGTGCTGGTGGTTGGAGAGGTGGGCGAGGGTCAGTGCTCGGGGTGAGCAGCGAGACCGATGTAGACGCCGGTGAGGATCGTGAAGATGTACGCCTGCAGGAACCCGACCAGGACCTCGAAGGCGGTGAGGAACAGCAGCATGGCGAACGGCAGGATCGACATCGGCTTCAGGAACAGCTGCTTGGTCTCGGCGAAGAACAAGGCGTTCGTCAACAGGCAGAACGTGACCAGGAGCATGTGCCCGGCGAGCATGTTGGCGAAGAGTCGGACGGCCAGGCTGAACGGGCGCAGGATGATGTTCGAGAGGAACTCGATGAGGCCGACGAGCGGGCGCATGGCGACGGGCACGTTGCGCGGCCAGAGCATCCCGGTGAGGTAGCTGAGCCCGTTGTGCTTGAACCCGACGGCGTTGTACGTCAGCCACACGATCACGGCCAGGAACAGGGGGATCGCCATGCGGCCCGTCGCCGGCATGTAGATGATCGGGATGATGCCGGGCACGTTGCACAGGTAGACGAAGATGAAGATCGACAGCAGGAACGGCGTCCACCCGAGGCCCTCTCGGCCCATCGTCTGCATCACGATCTGGTCCTCGATGAACTCGACGCCGGTCTCGGCGAGGTTGCGCACGCCGGTCGGCGCCACCATCGGGTCGCGGCGGGCGGCGATGAGGTAGATCACGATCCCGATCAGCGATGCCGCGCACGCGATCAACGCGATCTTGTTGAAGGACGTGAAGAGGTCCTGCCAACGGATGACCTCGTTGATCGGGGGGAATTCGAGGGCGAGCATCGCGGATCTACCTCAGCGGCTTGAGGCCCGGATAGGCCAGGGAGAGGGCAACGTACTTGAGCTCCCACACGAGGAGCCCGAGGTGAGTGACGATGATGGTCGCTCCGAGTGCGGGCAGCGAAATCCAGTCGGCGTCACGGACGGCGAACACGGCCACGAAGATCAGCCCGAGGCGGAACAGGTAGCCGAAGAGGACGCCGCCCAGCATCATCGTGAACGAGATGCGGATCGTCACCGCGATCACGGCGGCGGCGAGGGCGAAGTTGGCGAGCACGAGGGCGATGCCGTACATCGACGACCACACGCCGTCGAGCCCCCAGATCACGCCGCAGATCGCCACGATCACCGGGGCGACGATGACGCCCCGCTTGACGAGGTCGGTCGAGACCTCGACCTCGGGCGCCGGGCCCTCCAGGCGGGTCGTGAACATCGAAGGCTCAGTCATCGCTGGTCCTCCCCGCCGCGATCCGCTCGCGGCGCTCGGCTTCGTGCTGCTCCATGGCGGCGTCGTACTGGTACTTGTACTTGGCGAAGAACCCGACCGCCGCCACCACCGTCATGCCGATCGTGAACCACGGCAGCGTGCCGAGCCACCGGTCGAGCAGGATCCCGACGCCGACGAACACGGCCACCACGAGGGCGATGTCCATGCCCTTCCCGATCATGCTGTCCGTCTTCGGGGCTTTGGGCGCTGATGGGAGGAGCTTCATCGTCGGTGATCTTCGCGACAGTGGGCGGGAGTCGCTTGTGAATCTAAGTACAAGCTAACGGGCCAGCCGCTCGTGGCGCAATTCCCTCCGAGGTCATCACCCCCGGGGCTGCGCCCGCGTGCCTCCCCAACGACGTCATCACCCCGCCGACACCTTGGCACACGGACCCCCCGGTCGTCGGTGTCCGAACCCCGCCGGATCGCAGGACGTCGGGCGGCCACGATGTCGCCATGACCTCGCCACCCGACCGCGCCGCCACCCGTGCCAGCTTCCGTGCGCTCCACGTCCCGGGCACGCCGCTCGTCATGCCGAACGCGTGGGATGCCGGTTCCGCCAAGCTCTTCGCGTCCCTCGGGTTCGCGGCGATCGCCACGACCAGCTCCGGCTTCGCGGCCACGCTCGGTCGCGCCGACGGCGCGGTGACCCGTGACGAGGCGCTCGCCCACACCGCCGACCTCGCCGCCGCCACCGCGCTGCCGGTGAACGCCGACCTCGAGGACTGCTTCGCCGACGATCCGGCCGGCGTGGCGGCGACGATCACCGCCGCCGTCGACGCCGGCGCCGCCGGTGCGTCGGTCGAGGACTACAGCCACGGCGGCGCGATCTACCCGATCGACACGGCCACCGAGCGGGTGGCGGCGGCGGTCGAGGCGGCACGCGCCGGCGGGCTCGTGCTGACGGCGCGGGCCGAGAACCTGATCCGCGGCGTCACCGACCTCGGCGACACGATCGCCCGGTTGCAGGCGTACCAGGAGGCCGGGGCCGACGTGCTGTACGCCCCCGGGCTGTTCTCGATCGACGACGTCAAGACGGTCATCTCGTCCGTCGACCGGCCGGTGAACGTCCTGTTGCTGCCGGGCGGCCCGAACGTCGCCGACCTCGCCGCCGCCGGCGTCGCCCGGCTGTCGGTCGGCGGGACGCTGGCGTGGGTCGCGTGGGGCGCCGTCGCCCAGGCCGCCGGCGAGCTGCTGGCCGACGGCACGCAGGGCTACGGCGAGCTGGCCAAGGTCGGCGGCAAGGCGGCGCGCGCCGCGCTCAGCTGAGCGGTTCCTGCGGGGCCGAGGTCGCGACGGCCGACGGCACGTCGACCACCTCACCGGTGGCGCTGCCGTTCGCGGTGCCGGTGCCGGTCCCGTTGCCGTTGGCGTGGGCGCGGCGGGCTCGGCGCACGGACGGGTGCAGCACCGTGAACAGCACGACGAGGATGGCGACCATCCCGAACGGCAGGTACGTCGGGTTCTTCCCCGACGAGCACCGGATAGAGCACGAACGCCGACAGCAGCGCGGTCCACGCCCACAGGATCATCACGCTGCGGCGCTGGCCGTGGCCGAGGTTCATCAGGCGGTGGTGGAGGTGGCCCTTGTCGGCCACGTCGAGGGCCCGGCGCTTGGTGGCCCGGCGGACGATGGCGAACGCCAGGTCGAGCACGGGCACGCCGAGGATGACCAGCGGCAGCAGCAGCGGGGCCAGGAAGAAGTACGTCTGCCCGACGAACGGCTGGTTGGTGTCGGCCCGGCCGCCGACGACGCTCGTCGACACCGCCATCAGCAGCCCGAGGCAGAGCGCGCCGCTGTCGCCCATGAAGATGCGCGCCGGGTTGAAGTTGTGGGGCAGGAAGCCGACGCACAGCCCGACGGCGATGATCGCCATCAGCGGGCCGATGTTCGGCTCCCGCAGCAGGTCGAGGTCACTGAGCTTCTGGCTGTAGAGGAAGAAGGCGCTGGCGCCGATGGCCACGATGCCGGCGGCCAGCCCGTCGAGCCCGTCGATCAGGTTGATCGCCTGGGTCATCCCGAGCAGCCACAGGACGGTGATCAGCGGCATCCAGTCGTCGGACAGGACGATCACCCCGGCGAACGGCAGGCGGAAGTAGTACATCGTGACGCCGAACCACACGAGGGCGAGTCCGGCGGCGACCGTCCCGGTGACCTTCGCCGGCGCCGACATCCCCTTGATGTCGTCCCACAGCCCGACCGCCACGATGATCGTCATCGCCAGCACGACGCCCTGCGGCTCGGAGTTGCGGGCGAACAGCGGGTCGAACGTGTTCATCAACCGGGCGACGGTGAGGGCGACGAGGAACCCGCCGTACATCGCCAGGCCGCCGAACGCCGGGATCGGCTTGGTGTGGACCGTGCGATCGTTCGGCTCGTAGAGCCAACCCCGCCACCGGGCCAGCCGGCCGACGACCGGAGCCAACAGGAACGTCGTCACCCCGGCCACGAGGCCGATGATGAGGTACGAACCCGTCGTCGGCACGGCCGCTCAGCCTAGGAGCGCGGAGCTCCCCCACCCAGCCACTCGCCGATCTCAGCGCTCTGTGTCACCGCACAAGTCCCCGGGGACTTGTGCGGTGACACAGAGGCGGGATCTCAGCGGCCGAGGGCAGCGCGAGTCTGGGCCAGGACGTCGCCCGGTCTCGTCGTGACCTGGTCGTAGGTGAACTGCATCGGGAGGAAGCCGTCGATCAGCAGGGCGTTGAGGCGCTCGGCGTCGCGCGCCGATCTGATCCTTCGTGCGGTGCCAGCGGTAGCCGAGCAACTCGACGACGACCTTGGTGCCGGGGAAGCGGCAATCGACGCGGACGAGATGGCCGCCGGCCCGGCTCAGCACCTGCTGCACGGCCGGGCGCGGCAAGCCGGCGCCGTCGCACAGGTCGAGGTATCGCCGTTCGAGCCAGCTGTGGCCACCGCGACTCGCCTCGGATCCCTCGATGACCGCGATCAGCTTCGGGATGCCGTACCGGCCTTTCGACCGCAGATCGACGATCCGCTGGTGCAGCAGTTGCTCCGTCGTCTTCCCGTCGCGGAGGGCTCCGTCAAGCGCCGCCGTCAGCGTCGCCGCCGAGACGAAGCGAGCGACGTCGAGGAGCGTCCGCGTCGGCGCCATCACTGCCAGTCCGGCCACCTCCTCCCGATCGATCGGCGGGAGCTCGGTCGTGGTGTGGATGCAATGGTGCGCTCGCTGGATGTTGCGGCCGCGGATGACGGTGACGTGGAACGGGGTCGCAGCGAGATGCCATCGAAGCCGTGCAGGGCCGCGGCAGTCGGGCCGGACACGAACGCCTCCGATCCACAGTCGAGAACGAGGTCGCGCAGGTCGCCGAGCGATGTTCGGTCGACCAGCGGATCCCGGTACGTGTGGACGCCGGACTTGGTGAGGATGCCGCTCTGGACTCGGCATCGAAGCTGACCGGCGGTGATCCCGGCGTCCCGGATCTGGGACGTCGTGACCGCGCCGTGCTGACCTGTCGTGTTCTCCGCCAAGCGACGGAACTCATCGGTCATGCCGCGCACTCAACCACAGGGTGCGCGCCTCGAACCGCAGAACCCGTTCTGTGTCACCGCATCAAGTCCCCGGGGACTTGTGCCGGTGACACAGACGCGGCTGGTCTTCAGACGCCGTTCGGGTAGGCGGGGAACTCGGCGCAGAGGGCGGCGACGTCGGACTTGATGGCGGCGAGCGACGACGTGTTCTCGCGGTCGCGCAGGGCGCGGGCGATGTACGACGCGACGGCGGCCATCTGCGCCTCTTCCATCCCCTGCGTCGTCACCGACGGCGTGCCGATGCGCAGGCCGCTCGTGACGAACGGGCTGCGCGGGTCGTCGGGGATCGTGTTCTTGTTCAGCGTGATCCCGGCCTCGTCGAGCGTCGTCTGGGCGACCTTGCCGGTGAGCTCCTCGTCGAACGGCCGCAGGTCGACGACCATCAGGTGGTTGTCGGTGCCGCCCGACACCAGCCGGAAGCCCTCCTCGGCCAGCGCCGCGGCGAGCGCCGACGCGTTGGTGACGATCTGGTGGGCGTACTCCTTGAACGACGGGTGGGCCGCCTCGCGGAACGCCACCGCCTTGCCGGCGATGACGTGCTCCAGCGGCCCGCCCTGCCACCCGGGGAACACCGCCTTGTCGATCTTCTGGGCCAGCTCCGACTTGCACACGATGCAGCCGCCACGCGGCCCGCGCAGCGTCTTGTGGGTCGTGAACGTGACGACGTCGGCGAACGGCACCGGGTCCGGGGCGGCGCCGCCGGCGATCAGCCCGGCGATGTGGGCGGCGTCGAACATGAACAGCGCGCCGACCTCGTCGGCGATCGCCCGGAACGGCTCCGGATCGAGGCGCCGGGGATACGACGTCGTGCCGGCGACGATCAGCTTCGGGCGGTGCTCGATGGCGAGGTCGCGGATCTGGTCGAAGTCGATGCGCTCGTCGCCGGGCGTCACCTTGTACGGGACGAACCGGTACATCAGACCGCTGGCGTTCACCGGTGAGCCGTGGGTGAGGTGGCCGCCGTGGTCGAGCGACAGCCCGAGCACGGTGTCACCGGGCTCCAGCAGCGCCTGGTACACGCACATGTTGGCGTTGGCGCCGGAGTGCGGCTGGACGTTGGCGTGCTCGGCGCCGAACAGCGCCTTGACCCGCTCGATGGCCAGCGCCTCGACGGAGTCGATGATCTCGTTGCCGCCGTAGTAGCGCTTGCCCGGGTAGCCCTCGGAGTACTTGTTGGTGAGCACCGACCCGACGGCGCGCAGCACGGCCGGCGAGGTGAAGTTCTCGCTGGCGATCAGCTGCAGCCCGGTGGTCTGGCGCTCGAACTCGCGGGCGATCAGGCCCTCGACCTCGGTGTCCGGCTCGGTGTCGGTCGGGAACGGCATGGCGATCTCCTGTGTCGAGGAGGCGGTCAGAACTGGGCTTCGAGATCGTCGATCTCGGCGATGCGTCGGGCGTGGCGTCCGCCCTCGAACTCGGTGGCGAGGAACGTGGCGAGGATCTCCTCGGCGAGGTCGACGCCGACCACACGCGCCCCGATCGACAAGACGTTGGCGTTGTTGTGGGCCCGCGCCAGGCGGGCCGTGTACAGATCGTTGCAGAGCGCGGCGCGCACGCCTCGGACTTTGTTGGCCGCCAGCTGCTCGCCCTGCCCGCTGCCGCCGATGACGATGCCCGACCGGGCGCCAGCCCGTCGCGCACCGATGCGTCCGACGGCCGCGCAGATCGGCGGGTAGTCGGTGGCGACGGTGGAGTCGGTGCCGTGGTCGATGATCTCGTGGCCCTGGCCCTTCAGCACGACGATGAAGTGCGGTCTTGAGCTCGAAGCCGGCGTGGTCGCCACCGATCGCGATCGTCGTCACGGCGCCGATCCTACGGGCCTGCGCCGAGGCCGACCCTAGGGTGCCGCCGTGACGATCGATCCGCGCACGCCCGTCATCATCGGTGTCGGCCAGACCCTCCACCACGCCACCGGCCTCGACGACGCCAAGGAACCGGCGCAGCTGATGGAGGAGGCGATCGTCGCCGCCGCCGCCGACGCCGGGCTCGACGGGCCGCCGACGTTCGACTCGATCCGCGTCGTCAGCTCGCTGTCGTGGAAGTACGGCGACCCGGCGCTGGGTCATCGCCCAGCGCCTCGGCCAGTCGCCGCGCGAGCTCGCCTACACGACGGCCGGCGGCAACACGCCCCAGACGCTCGTCAACAGGACGTCGCAGGAGATCCTCGCCGGCGACGCTCGACGTCGTGGCGCTCGACCGGCGGCGAGGCGTGGCGGACGCGGATGCGGGCCCGCAAGCAGAACGCCGAGCTCGACTGGCCGACGGCGCCCGAGGACCAGCCGCCGGTGATGCTCGGCGGCGACCTCGACATGACCCACCCGGCCGAGGCCGAGCGCGGCGTCGTACCTGCCGGTGCAGATCTACCCGATGTTCGAGACGGCGATCCGCGCCGCCGCCGGGCGCGACCGTCGAGGAGCACCTCGTGCGGGTCAGCGAGCTGTGGTCGCGCTTCAGCGCCGTCGCCGCCGACAACCCGGCGGCGTGGATCCGCGACGCCAAGAGCGCCGAGGAGATCCGCACGACCTCGCGCGAGCAACCGCCTGATCGGCTTCCCGTACCGCAAGTACATGAACTCCAACAACGACGTCGACATGGGCGCGGCGATCATCATGCAGCGTCGGTCGAGGCGCGCCGAGCGCCTCGGCGTGCGCCGGGACCGCTGGGTGTTCCCGCACTCCGGCACCGACTGCCACGAGCACCCGTACGTCTCCAACCGCGACACGTTCGCCCGCACGCCGGCCATCGAGCTCGGCGGCAAGCAGGCGCTCGACCTGGCCGGTGTCGGCATCGACGACATCGGCATCGTCGACCTCTACTCGCTGCTTCCCGTCGGCCGTGCAGCTCGGCGCCCAGTCGCTCGGCCTCGTCGCTCGACCGCCAGCTGACCCGCACCGGCGGCCTGCCCTTCGCCGGCGGTCCGTGGAACAACTACGTGATGCACGCCATCGCCACGGTGTGCGACGACCTCCGCGCAGCAGCCCGGCGCGAACGGGCCTCGTGTGGGCCAACGGCGGCTACGCCACCAAGCACGCGTTCGGCGTCTACGGCACCGAGCCGCCGGCCGCGGCCGTTCCGCCACGGGTACCCGCAGGACGAGATCGACGCCCTGCCCCGCCGCGAGCTGGCCGAGCGGCGAGGACGCCGCGGGACCGGCGACGATCGAGGCCTACACCGTGATGCACGGCCGCGAGGGCGCACCGGAGCAGGCGCATCGCCACGTGCCTGCTCGCCGACGGCCGCCGCGGCGTGGGGCCTGTCGAGCGACGCCGGCGTGATCGGCGGCGATGTGCCGAGGGCGAGTGGGTCGGCCGCCCGGTCGACGCTCGTCCGCCGCCGGCGACATCCTGCTGATCGACGAGCGGCGAGGTGACGCGCGCCATGCCGCGTCCCGATCATCCTCGACTGCGATCCCGGCCACGACGACGCGGTGGCGATCGTCGTCGCCGCCCGCCACGCCGACCTGCTCGGCATCACGACGGTCGCCGGCAACGCCCCGCTCGAGCGCACGACGCGCAACGCGCTCGATCATGCGCGACCTGCTCGGCATCGACGTGCCGGTCCACTCCGGCGCCGAGCCGCCCGCTGCTCGAGCCGCCGCACCCGGCGGCGATGCGTGCACGGCGCCAGCGGCCTCGACGGCGCCGACCTGCCGGCGCCGACGCGGCCGCTCGACGGCACCGACGCCGTCGGGTTCATCATCGACACGTGCCGCGCCACCGAGGGCGTCGTGGCTCGTCGGCGTCGGCCCGCTGACCAACATCGCCCTCGCCCTGCGCGCCGCGCCGGACCTCGCCGGGCGCATCGCCGGCATCTCGATGATGGGCGGCGGGACGTTCGGCAACCGCACGCGCCGTCGCCGAGTTCAACATCTGGGCCGATCCCGAGGCGGCCGCCGTCGTGTTCGGCTACGGCGGCCCGCTGGTGATGGCCGGCCTCGACCTGACCCACCAGCTGCTGGCGACGCCGCCGCGCATCGCCGCCGTGCAAGGCCCAGCCCGGCCGGCTCGCCGCCGTGCTCGCCGACCTGTTCGACTTCTTCTCGACGACGTACATCGGGCGCCACGACGACATCGCCGGCGCCGCCGTCCACGACCCGTGCGCCGTGCTCGCCCTCACCCATCCCGACCTGTTCGAGCGCGAGCACCGCCACGTCGCCATCGAGACGGCCGGCCACGCTGACCCGCGGGCATGACGGTGATCGACCGCCGCGACCTGAGGGAGCGCCCGCCCCGAACTGCGACGTGCTGACGCGCATCGACGCCGACGCCGCGTGGGCCGTCATCGTCGAGGCGATCGGCAGCTACGGCTGACGGGCCCCGGGCACGACGAGCCCGGCGTCGAACGCCAGCACGATCGCGGCGGCCCGGTCGCGGGCGCCGAGCTTGGTGAAGATCGATCCGACGTGGCCCTTGACGGTGCGCTCGCTGACGAACAGCTCGGCGGCGATCTCGCCGTTCGACGCGCCCCGCGCCAGAGCGTCAGCACCTCCAGCTCGCGCTCCGACAGCGCGTCGAGCACCGCGGTCGACGGCGCCGCCGGCCGCCCGGCCCGCAGCGCCCGCAGCAGGCGCGGCGTGACCCGCGGGTCGATCCACGACCCGCCGTCGGCCACGGTGCGGATGGCCCGGATGATGTCGTCCGCCGACGTGTCCTTGAGCAGGAACCCGGCTGCCCCCGCCTCGACCGCGCCCCACAGCACGTCGTCGTCGTCGAACGTCGTCAGCACCAGCACCGGCGGTCCGTCCGCGTCGCGGATCCGCCGCGTCGCGGTCGAGCCCGTCGAGCACCGGCATGCGCACGTCCATCAGCACCACGTCGGGTCGGTGATCGGCGACGGCGACGAGCCCGAGCTCCCCGTTGGCGGCCTCACTTGCGACGTCGATGCCCGGCTCGGTGGACAGGATGAAGACGATCCCGGCCCGCACCAGCTGCTGATCGTCGACGAGCACCACGCCGCAGCGGCCGCGCCGCCGCCGTCCTCAGCCACGCTGTCCCGCGGCCACCGGCGTCAGCACCGGGAGCCACGCCGCGACCAGCCAACCCCCGGCCGCGTCGGCACCGGCTTCGAACGTCCCGCCCACGGCCCGCACCCGCTCGGCCATGCCCAGCGTGCCGAGGCCCCGGCGGGTCGCCGTTCGTCGGCGGCGGCGCTCGCCGCCGCACCGTTGCGGCACCGTGATCGTCAGACCGCTCGGATCGGCGGCCAACACCACGTGGGCCGCCGCGCCGGGCGCGTGCTGCAGCACGTTCGACAACGACTCCTGCACGACGCGGTAGACGACCAGCTCGCTGCTGGGCTCCAGGGCCGGCGGCACGTCCGGCATCGTCAGCGCGACGTCGACGCCGGCGGCGCGGAAGCCGTCGACGAGGCGCGGCACGGCCGCCAGTCGGGGCCGCGCCGGCGCCGCGCCGCCGTCCGGCTCGCGGAGCAGGTCCATCACCTGGCGGATCGAGTCGAGGCTGTCGCGCCCGACGACCTCGGCGCGCGCCAGCGCGGCGTCGGCGCCGGCCGGATCGCTCGACAGGGCGCGGCGGGCGCCGGTCAGGTTCAGCATCACGACCGTCAGCGAGTGGGCGACGACGTCGTGGACCTCGCGGGCGAGGTACGGCCCGCTCGGTGGCGGCCCGCCGCTCGACCTCGACGTCGCGCATCGCCCGCACCTGTGCGGTCAGCGCCTCTTGGCGGCGCAGCAGCGCGCCGGACATCCACGAGATGCCGAGCACCGCCGGCGAAGTAGATGATCCCCGAGTCGTCGGCCGAGCCCTTGTCGATCGTCAGCTCGAACAGGGCGGCCAGCCCGACCACGACGATGACCACGGGCGGGCGCCAGGGAGGGCGACGACCAGACGAGGTACACCAGCGCCAGCATCAGCGGGAACATGCCGCCGGAGTTGTGGCCCACGGTGACGATGAGGACGCCGGGCACGAGGGCGAGCACCAGAACACCCACGGTGACAGGCGCACGCCACCGGCGACGAGGGCCCACGGGCGCGAGCCGATCAGCGCGAGCACGATCGTCGTCGCCTGCGTCCCGTCGTGCTCGCCGAGGATCGGCAGCAGGGCGGCACCGACGCCGGCCAGTGCCATCAGCAGCGTCGTCGAGACGCCGGCAGGCCGTCCGACGTCGGCTCCTCCGGCATGGCCCAACCCTATGCACGGCCGTCCGCAGCGGGCACCGGACCGTGGTCCGATCGGCCCCGGACCACGGTCCGCGGCGCCGCCGCGACAGCGGTCCCGTGGACCGCTCCCACGACACGTCCGCCGGGCGATGGCCGGATCGCCGCGGCCGGACGATGGCCGAGCCGCCCTCGCGGTCGCAAGGAGGAGAACCCATGCTCACCCGTCTCGGTCGCTTCACCGTCCGCCGGCACCGCCTGGTGCTGTCGCTCACGGTGCTGTTCATGGTCGTCGCTGCTGTCGTCGGCACTCGCGCCTTCGGCGTGCTGCAGAACGAGGGCTTCGCCGATCCCTCGTCCGAGAGCTCCACGCCGCCGACGTCCTCGACGCCCGGTTCGACAGCGCCGAGCCGAACGCCATCGTGGTCGTCACCAGCGCCACCGGCGACGTCGACGACCCGGCCAGGCGGCCGCCGCCGAGCGGCTGGCGATGTCGATCCGGGCCGTGCCCGACGTCGTCGACGTCTCCTCCTACTGGTCGCTGGACCGCCCGCACCGACCTGCGCAGCGTCGACGGTGACCGGGCCCTGGTCCTCACCACCCTGGCGGCCGATGGCAGACGACGAGGATGCCGCGCTCCAATCGATCCGCGACCTCGCCGCCAACGCACCACCGGGCATCACCGCATCGGTCGGCGGCGCCGATGCCGCTGGACTCGACATCTCCACGACCATCGAGAGCGACCTCAGCGGCGCCGAGATGATCGCCATCCCGATCACGCTGATCCTGCTGCTGTTCGTCTTCGGCGGCCTGGTCGCCGCGCGTCCTGCCGCTGTTCGTCGGCGTCGTCGCGGTCGCTCGGGCACGTTCCTCGTCGCTGTTGCGTGCATCGCGCTCGTTCACCGACGTCTCGGTGTTCTCGCATCAACCTCACCACCGCCCTCGGCCTCGGTCTGGCCATCGACTACAGCCTGTTCATCGTCTCGCGCTACCGCGAGGAGCTGCGGCCGGGCGCGTCGACCGACGACGCCGTCGTCCGCACCGTCGAGACCGCCGGCCGCACCGTCGCCTTCAGCGCGCTGACCGTCGCCGTGTCGCTCGCCGCGCTGCTGGTGTTCCCGCTGTACTTCCTGCGCTCGTTCGCCTACGCCGGCGATCGCCGTGGTGCTGCTCGCCGATGGTCGGCGTCGGTCGTCGCCCTGCCCGGCGCTCCTGGCCGTGCTCGGCCACCGGGTCGACTCGCTGCGCGATCTGTCCGCCGCGCGCACGCCAAGCCCGAGCGGCGAGCGGGTTCTGGCACCGCATGCGCCACGCGGTCATGCGCCGCCCGGTCGCTCGTCGCCGCGGCCGTCATCGCCGTCCTGCTGCTGCTCGGCTGCCCCGTTCCTCGGCGTCAGCTTCGGCCACGCCCGACGACCGGGTGCTGCCCACCGGCGCCCGGCCCGGCAGGTGCCAGCGACGCAGCTGCGCGACGACTTCGCCGGCAACGAGGCCGAGCGCGCTCGCCGGTGGTCGCCCTCGACGGCGCCGCACCGGCCGAGCGACCGCCGATCGACGCCTACGCCGAGCAGCTGTCGCCGTCGCCGGCGTGGCCCGGGTCGACGCCGCGCACCGGCACGCTACGTCGACGGCCGCCGGTCGCCCGCCCGACGCGACACCGGCGCGGTTCACCGCGGCGCCGACGGCGCGACGTGGCTGTCGGTGGTGCCCGACGGTCGAGCCGGTCTCGAGCCGGCGAGCAGCTCGTCCACGACCTGCGGGCCACGCCGCGCGCCGTGTCGCCGTGCTCGTCGGCGGCCAGTCGGCCCAGCTGGTCGACACCAAGGCGTCGATCTGCTCGACCGCCTGCCGCTGGCCGCTCGGCATCATCGCCGGCGTCACCTTCGTCCTGCTGTTCCTGATGTTCGGCAGCGTGCTCGTGCCGATCAAGGCGCTCGTGCTCAACCTGCTGAGCCTGACCGCGACGTTCGGGGCGATGGTGTGGATCTTCCAGGACGGCCACCTCGCCGGCGTGCTTCGGCTTCACCGCCACCGGGCACGATCGACACGACGATGCCGATCCTGATGTTCTGCATCGCCTTCGGGCTGTCGATGGACTACGAGGTGTTCCTGCTCTCCCGCATCAAGGAGGAGCACGACCGCACCGGCGACAACGACGAGGCGGTGGCCATCGGCCTCGAGCGCACCGGCCGCATCGTCACCGCCGCCGCCGCTGCTGCTGTCGGTCACGTTCCTCGCCTTCGCCACGTCGGGCGTCACGTTCATCAAGCTGTTCGGCCTCGGGCTCGGCGCTCGCCGTGCTGATGGACGCCTTCGTCATCCGCGGCACGCTCGTGCCGGCGTTCATGAAGCTGGCCGGCGAGGCCAACTGGTGGGCGCCGGGCCCGATGCGGCGCATCCACGACCGGTTCGGCATCAGCGAGGCCGAGCCGACGCCCGTCCCGGCACCGGTCGCTGTCGATGACCACCCTGAAGCCGAGCTGGTGTCGCAGTGACCGAGCCGGGAACCACGGTCGACGGCGTGGAATACGGTGCGGATCGCCATGAGCGCCGACCCGACCTCCCCCGGCGCCGACTCCTATCCCCGTGAGTCGGCCCGCACCCAGCGCTACACCCTCGGCGAGCCGCGCGACGTCGTCGTGTCGCCGGACGGCGAGCGCATCGTGTTCCTGCGCAGCCGGGGCGGCGACCGATCCGGTCAACTGCCTGTGGGTCGTCGACGCCGCGACGGGCGAGGAGCGCCTCGTCGGCGACCCCGAAGCGCTGCTCGGCGGGCGACGACGACGAGGAGCTGCCGCCCGAGGAGAAGGCCCGCCGCGAGCGGGCTCGCGAGGGCGCCGGCGGCATCACCACGTTCGCCACGGATCGCGACGGGCGGGTCACCGCCTTCGCCATCGCCGGGCGGCTGTTCGTCGGCGGGCTGGTGTCGGGCCAGGCGCGCGAGCTGCCGGTCGCCGGCCCGGTGTTCGACCCTCGCCCGGACCCGCTGGCCCAGCGCGTCGCCTACGTCAGCGGGCGTCTGCTGTGCATCGGGGAGCTCGACGGATCGTGGCGCGTGCTGGCCGGCGGCGAGGACGACGAGCGGGAGTCGATCACGTGGGGCAGCGCCGACTTCATCGCCGCCGAGGAGATGGGCCGCTTCCGCGGCTACTGGTGGAGCCCGGACGGCACCGCCCTGGCCGTCGCCCGCGTCGACACGTCGCCGGTGCAGCGCTGGCACCTCGGCAACCCGGCTGACCCCGCCGGCGAGCCACGCGAGCTGCCGTATCCGGCGGCCGGGACGCCAACGCCGAGGTCACCCTGCACGTCATCGCGTCTCGACGGCTCGATCGTCGACGTCGAGTGGGATCGGGACGAGCTTCCCCTACCTCGCCGACGTGCGGTGGTCGGACGCCGGCCTCATCGCCACGGTCCAGTCGCGCGACCAGCGCGCCGTGCACGTGCTGCGCGTCGACCCCGACACCGGGCGCCACCGAGGTCGCCTTCGAGGACCACGACGACGTCTGGGTCGAACTCGTCGCCGGGCGTGCCCGGGCTGCTGCCCGACGGCACCGTCGTCACGTGCGCCGACCGGGACGGCGCCCGCCGGCTGCTGGTGGGCGGCGAGCCGGTCACGCCGCCCGACCTCCAGGTGCGCGCCGTCGCCTCCATCAGCGCCGACACCATCACGTTCACCGCCAACGCCGATCGACGATCCGACGTCGATCCAGGTCTGGCAGCGCGACGCCGACGGCGCGCTGCGCGCCCTCACCGACGAGCCCGGCGTGCACGGCGTCGCGGTCGGTGGCGGCACGCGTCGGTCGTGCGCACGACGACGCTCGCCGAACCCGGCGCGCAGTGGGAGACGCTCGACGGCATCGAGCTGGCCAGCCACGCCGCCGTGCCGTCGTTGCGCACCGACGTCCACATCTCGTTCGCCGGCGAGAGCCGCATCGCCACGGCCGTGCTGCTCCCCCACGACCACGACGGCTCGCCGCCTGCCCGGTGCTGCTCGACCCGTACGGCGGACCGCACGGCCCACCGCGTCGTGCAGGCCCACAACGCCCACCTGGCGTCGCAGTGGTTCGCCGACCAGGGCTTCGCCGTCGTCGTCGCCGACGGTCGCGGCACCCCCGGGCGGGGCTCCGAGTGGGAGCGCGCCGTGCACCTCGACCTCGCCGACGCCGGTGCTCGAGGACCAGGTCGACCGCGCTGCACGCACGCCGCCGAGCAGCACCCGCTCGACCTGACCCGCGTCGCCATCCGCGGCTGGAGCTTCGGCGGCTACCTCGCCGCGCTGGCCGTCCTGCGCCGGCCCGACGTGTTCCACGCCGCGGTCGCCGGCGCGCCGGTCACCGAGTGGCGGCTCTACGACACCCACTACACCGAGCGCTACCTCGGCGATCCCAACGCCCAGCCCGAGGTCTACGACGCGCAACTCGCTGCTGCCGCTCGCGGCCGACCTGACCCGCCCGCTGCTGCTGATCCACGGCCTGGCCGACGACAACGTGGTGGCCGCCCACACGCTGCAGCTGTCGTCGGCCCTGCTGGCCGCCGGTCGAGCCCCACGAGGTGCTGCCGCTGGTCGGCGTCTCGCACATGACGCCGCAGGAGGTGGTCGCCGAGAACCTGCTGCTGCACCAGCTCGACTTCCTGCGACGTTCGCTGGGTCTCTCCCGCCCTGACTAGGTTGCGGCGTGATGGAGGAGCGGCTCACCGAGCTCTACGCAGGGCGTTGCAGTCCACGCGACGGCCGACCGCGAGCACATGGCCGCGCTCGAGCTGCTGGCGCTCGTCATGCTCGCCGACCAGCACATCGGTGACGACGAGCTCGACGTCCTCAAGGAGCTGACCGAGGACTGGCGCGAGCACCGCCTTCTCGGCCGAGCAGTACATCGGCCAGGCCATCGCCACCGCCCGCAGCGCCGTGGGCCAACGACACGGTCACCGACCTGCTGGATTCGGTGGACAGCCGCATCACCAGCCGGGTCCTGCGCCGGGCCCTGTTCTCGGCCGCCCGCGAGCTGGTCGGGGTCGACGACGACGTCACCCCCGAGGAGGGCACCCTGCTCTCCGAGATCGCCGTCCGCTTCGGCTGACCGCCCCGGCTGCACCCCCGTTCGGTGGCCGGATCCGCCAACTGTTTGCCCAGGCGGCCACTTCTTGGCCGTTCTGGCAAAGAGTTGGCGGATCCGGCCATCCCCGGCCTCGCGATCAGGGGAGGCGGCCGACGGCGACGCGGTCGCGTCCGGTGAGGTCGGGGCGGATCGCCACGTCGACGAAGCCGCGCTCGCGGAGCAGCTGATCGACGGCCGCACCCTGGTCGGCGCCGATCTCGAGCACCAGCCAGCCCCCCGACCGGACGTGGCCGGGGGCCGCCGCGACGATCGCGCGGATGGCGTCGAGCCCATCGGGGCCGGCGAACAGGGCGGCGTGGGGCTCCCACTCGCGCACCGCGTCGTCGAGGTCGGCGGCGCCGTCGGCGACGTACGGCGGGTTGGCCACGGCGAGGTCGAGCGTGGTGCCCGCCGGCAGGGCGGCGAACCAGTCGCCCGCGGCGACCCGCCCGTTGGCGGCCCGGCGGCCGACGCCGGCCAGGTTGGCCCGGGCCAGGTCGAGCGCGTCCGGCGACGCGTCGGTGAGCCACACCGTCGTGCCCTCGAGCGGCAGCTCGTCGACGAGGGCGAGGCCGATGGCGCCCGAGCCGGTCCCGAGGTCGGCGATCACGATCGGCGGCGGCAGCGTGCGGGCGAGCTCGATGGCCACGCCGGCGACGACCTCGGTCTCCGGCCGCGGGATCAGCACCCGCCGGTCGACGGCGAGGTCGAGGTGGCGGAAGCCCCAGCGCCCGAGCACGTAGGCCAGCGGCTCGCCGGCGCCGTGGCGGGCCACCATGGCGTCGAGGTGGGCGACCATCCGCTGCGTCGCCGGCTCGTCGAGGACGTCCTCGATGCGGTCGGCGCCGCTCGCCACCTCGCACAGCCAGCGCGCCGCCGGGCGCTCGCCGACGGCCGCCGTCGTCTCGGCGAGCAGCTGGCGCCAGCTCGTCGTCCCGCCCACGACGCGACCGTCAGTCCGTGTCCTCGGCGAGCTGGCGGGCCCGCTCGTCATTCGCCAGCGCGGCCACGACGTCGTCGAGATCGCCGGCCAGCACGTCGGCCAGCCGGTAGATCGTGAACCCGATGCGATGGTCGGTGACCCGGTTCTCCTTGAAGTTGTAGGTGCGGATCTTCTCGCCTCGACCACCGCCGCCGACCTGCGAGCGGCGCTCGACGGAGCGCTCGACGTTGCGCTCGTGCTCGGCCCGCTCGAGCAGGCGGGCCCGCAGCACCTGCATCGCCCGCTGACGGTTCTGCAGCTGGCTGCGCTCGTCCTGCATCGACACCACGATCCCGGTCGGGACGTGCGTGATGCGCACGGCCGAATCGGTGGTGTTGACGCTCTGGCCGCCCGGACCGCTGGACCGGAACACGTCGACCTGGAGGTCCCTGTCGTCGATGGCGACCTCGACCTCGTCGGCCTCCGGCAGCACGAGGACCGTGGCCGAGGAGGTGTGGATGCGGCCCTGGCTCTCCGTCACCGGCACCCGCTGCACGCGGTGCGGCCCGCCCTCGTACTTGAGCAGCGGCCAGGCGTCGGTGCCCTGCACGGAGAACGTCACCTCGTTGACCCCGCCGAGGTCGCTGGCATCGAGCGACAAGGTGTCGACCTTCAGGCCGTGGCGGGCGGCGTACGCCCGGTACATGTCGTACAGGTCACGGGCGAAGAGGTTGGCCTCCTCGCCGCCCTCTGCGCCGCGGATCTCGACGATGACGTCGCGCCCGGCGTGCGGGTCGGGCGGCACCATCAGCCGCCGCAGCTCCTCGTCGACCGCGATCAGCTCGGCCGAGACCCGCGCCAGCTCCTCCTCGGCCAGCTCGCGCTCGTCGCCGACCGACTCGGCCACCATCTCCCGCGCCGTCTCGGCATCGCCCACGAGCTGGCGCTGTCGACGTGCCGCGGCGACGACCGGATCGAGCTGTCGGTAGCGGGTCGTGACGCGCCGCAGCTCGGCCGGATCGGCGAGCACGTCCCCGTCGGCCAGACGGGCCTCGAGGTCGGCGTGCTCCTGCTCCATCGAGGCGAGGCGGGCGGGGACGGCCCCGACGGTGTCGGACATGGCGCGCCGAGGCTACAAGCAGCAGGACCGCAGCGCAGTTGTCAGAGTTCTTGAGTTGTTTGCACTCAAGTTCTCTATAGGCTCACGTGTGCATCACCATTGGCACCACAACCTCCTGGAGGACCCGATGCTCGTCCGTACTCGCCCCTACCGTCCGGCAGCGTTCGCCTACGACCGCTCGTTCGACCGCGCCTTCGACCAGCTGACCAGCTCGTTCTTCACGAACGTCAAGCGCACGCCGGTCGTCGACGCCAGCTGGCAGGACGGCAGCCTCGTCCTCGCCGTCGATCTCCCCGGCACCCCGGCCGAGCACGTCGCCGTCGACGTGGCCGGTCGCACGCTGACCATCAAGGTCACCGACGAGCCCAGCTCCTGGGAGCGCAGCCTGCGCCTCGGCGCGGCGCTCGACGCCGAGCAGGTGGCGGCGAGCTACGTCGACGGTCGGCTGACCGTCACCGTCGCCCCGGCCATCCAGCCCGAGGCCCGCACCATCGAGATCGCGACGAGCGCGCCGGAGGCCATCGAGGCCACGACCACGCCCGCCGACGAGGCGCCCGAGGCTCAGCCCGAGAACGGGACCAGCGAGACCGCCTGATCGGCCAGCGCGGCCACCTCGGCCGTCACCGGCACGAGGTCGCGCTCCGGCGCGACCAGCCAGACCTCCCCACCATCGACGCCCGGCGCGCTGCGCCGGGCGTCGATCGCGTACGGGACGAGGTCGAGGTCGACGCCGACCGAGCAGACCAGCACCACCTCGCGGCCGTCGTCGCGACGGCCGATCGCCACGCACGGCACGCGATCCTTGACGTTGGGGCGGGGCAGCGGGGGCTCGGCCCGCTCGACGGCTGCCAACCCGAGCAGGCCGGGATCGCGGATCAGCTGCCAGCGCACCAGGCGCTCGGGGACGAGGCGGCTCAGCGGGTGCTGGGCGGTCCCGGTGCGGCGGTGCTCGTCGACGGCCCGCACCACGCCGGCCAACGCCTCGACCGTGGGCACGTCGCCGTGCATGATCGTGAACGCCTCGCGGTCGTGGGCACCGACGCCGACCTCGAGGCGCACGGCGCCGGTGTGTGGATCGTCGACGACCCGGCACACCTCCAGGCCGCGCACCTCGCCGGTGACGACGCCGTGCTCGACCGTCGGCTCGGCGCCGCCGGCGACGATGGTGTCGATCAGCGCGAGGTGCTCGGGCGCCGCCGCCGGCGGGTCGGCCAGCGGCTCGGCGACGGCCGGCAGCAGGGCGCGTTCGTCGACGTGCCAGACCTCGATCGGGAACGAGAACGCGGCGGCCCGGCGGGCGAGCACGCCGGTGTCGCGCGACGCGAGGACGTGCAGCGACGTGGCTCCGTTGCGCAGCGCCCAGGCCAACGCCGGGCCCAGCCCACGGGCCGGCTCGTCCTCGAGCAGGACCCACGCCGCCCCATCGACGACGATCGCCGCCCCCGGTGGGAAGGCGCCGACGACGGGTGTGATGTCACGGCCGAGGTGATCGCGGACGAGCGCCTGCAGCTTGACGGCACGCAGGCGGCTGCGCCGGCCGGACTGGTCGAGATCGGTCACGCCAGGCGGCGGCCGACGATCACTTGGCGGGCTTGCGGGCGCCGTAGCGCTTGTTGAAGCGCTCGACGCGACCACCCGAGTCGACCAGCTTCTGCTTGCCGGTGAAGAACGGGTGGCACTCGTTGCAGAGCTCGATGTGCAGCTCGCCGCCCTTGGTCGAGCGGGTCGTGAACGTGTTGCCGCACGAGCACTTGACCACAGTGTCCGTGTACGTGGGATGGACGTCAGTCTTCATCGGAGCTCCAAGGGAGAACGGGGACAACCAATTGTACCGGGACCCAAGCCGAGCACCCGAGTGTCTGGCGGGACCACGAGCCGGACGTCCAGATCCTCGGATCACCCGTCGTGAGTAAGCGACCGCGTGCGCAGAGCGATCCGAGGATCTGGGCCCCGGCGAGGCCCGCCAGACACTCGGGTAGCGGTCGGGCGCGACGAGCGATTCGCGTCGCACCACGAAGACCGGGGTCACATCGACGGTTGTTTGGCGATCTCGTTCAGGAACTCGTCGTTGGTGCGGAAGGTCTTCAGCCGGTCGATCAGCAGCTCCAAGCCGGGTGCCGCGTTGCCGTCGGCGGCGAGGCCGGACAGGACGCGGCGCAGCTTCCAGACCATCTGCAGCTGCTTGCGGTCGAACAGCAGCTCCTCGTGGCGGGTGCTGGAGGCGTCGACGTCGATGGCCGGGTAGATGCGGCGCTCGGAGAGGCGCCGGTCGAGGCGCAGCTCCATGTTGCCCGTGCCCTTGAACTCCTCGAAGATCGCTTCGTCCATGCGGCTGTTGGTGTCGACGAGGGCGGTGGCGAGGATCGTCAACGAGCCACCCTCTTCGATGTTGCGGGCGGCGCCGAAGAACTTCTTCGGCGGGTACAGCGCGCCGGCGTCGATGCCGCCGGAGAGGATCCGACCGCTGGCCGGGGCGGCCAGGTTGTAGGCCCGGGAGAGGCGGGTGATGCCGTCGAGGATGACGACGACGTCCTGGCCCTGCTCGACGAGCCGCTTGGCCTTCTCGATGGCCAGCTCGGCGACGTGCGTGTGCTCGTCGCTCGGACGGTCGAACGTCGAGGAGATGACCTCGCCCTGGACCGTGCGGCGGATGTCGGTGACCTCCTCGGGCCGCTCGTCGATGAGCAGCACGATGAGCTTGACCTCGGGGTTGTTGGCCTCGATCGAGCGGGCGATGGTCTTCATGACCGTCGTCTTGCCGGCCTTCGGCGGCGACACGATGATGCCGCGCTGGCCCTTGCCGATCGGCGACACGAGATCGATGATCCGCGCCGTCATGTTCGTCGGGTCGCTGGGATCCTCGAGGCGCAGGCGCTCGTCGGGGAACAGCGCGGTGAGGTCCTCGAAGCGGGGACGTCGCTTCGCCGCCTCGGGATCACCGTCGTTGACGGTCGTGATCTCGAGCAGCGCCGGGTTCTTCTCGTTGCGGCCGGCCGGTCGGCTCACGCCGGTGACGTGATCGCCCTTGCGCAGGCCGTACTGGCGGGCCAGCTTGACCGGGATGTAGGCGTCGTCGCGGCTCGGCAGGTAGCCCTTCACGCGCAGGAAGCCGTAGCCCTCGTCGCGCATGTCGAGGTAGCCGGACACGTCGACGAGCTCGTTGGGGGGCGCCGCCACGCTCGGGGCCGCCTCGACCTCGTCCTCCCCCGAGTCGTCGCCCTGCGGCCCGTCGACGCCGCGACCGGTGCCACCCTTGCGGCGGCGCCGACGACGACGGTTGCGGCTCTCGCCGTCCTCCTGGCCGCCGCCACCGGGCTGGCCGCCGCCATCGGACTGACCGCCAGGCTGCTGACCGCCGGCCGGCCGGTCGGGACGGCGCTCCTGCCCATTGGTGCGACCTGGCGCGGTCGGCGTGCTGACGAGCCCGTCGCTGGCTGCGACGGAGGCGTCGTCCTGTGCGCCATCGGTGTCGGCGTCGGTGCCGCCACCGAGCGCCAGCTCCCACTCGGCGAGCGGCTCGCCGTCCTCGCCGAGGACCGGGGCCAGCTCGGTGATGATCACCTCGGCGGCGGGCGCCGGCGTCGGGGCGACGTCATCGGCAGGCACGGGCACTGCGACGTCTTCGATCTCCAGCACGGCCACCGTGCTGTCGCCGTTGGTCCCGTTGCCGTTCACCGCGGCGACGGCCGGCGCGGCATCGCCGTTGCTGCCCGCGACCCGGCGCCCGTCGTCTCGAGGATCTGATCGATGATGTCGGACTTCTTCGTCCGGGTGCTGGCCTTCAAGCCGAGCGCCTTGGCGATCGCCAGCAGCTGGTCCTTGTCCTTCGATTCCAGGACGGACTGTTCGAGTGCCTCTGCGGCCACGGATTTGCCTCTTCTCGATGAGACGGCGTGGGAGCAGCGGCGCGGTCGCCGTCGAACGGAGGCCGGCGGAAGACCGGTGCTGTCGCCCCACGAAGCTTGGAATCGCACCCGTGCAGCACGTTCGGGGGAACGTGGAACGGGGTGCGCCTGGCGGCCCAGGTCGACACCACGATACCGATCGCGACAGGTCACTGCAAACACCTGTGCGAGGCAGGTGTCACGGCAGCGGCGCCACCTGGTCCTCGACCGGGCACCGTTGGCGCCGCGGTCGACAACTGACAGTATCGTCAGTTCGCTCGCGCCGCCCGTGGCGCGGGCCCGGCAGGGGGGCCGACCGGACCGTGACCGACACTGCAGCCAGCCTCGACGCGTCAGCCACTCGACCGCTGGTCGGCGTCCGCGTGGTGGCGTGCGCCGGCACCATCGGCGGCGGCTACGTCGCCCGGCTGCTGACCGACCTGGGCGCCGATGTGGTGGTCGTCGAACCTCGGGTCGGGAGCGACGTCCGCCACCGTGGGCCGTACGTCGGCCGCACCGCCGAGCCGGCGAGCAGCGCGGCCGGGGCCTACTACCTCGCCGGCACCCGCTCGATCGTCGTCGATCACACCGATCGCGAGGAGCTCACGGGCCTGCTCGCTGCGCGCCGACATCGTCGTGCGGACGGCTGTCGATCTGCCGACCGACGACGAGCTGGCGGTCGCCGAGGCGGCCAATCCCGGGCTCGTGATCGTCGACATCTCGACGTTCGGGCGCCGCGGCCCGCTCGCCGCCGCGCCCGGCGGCGACCTCATGGCGCTGGCCGAGAGCGGGATGCTGTCGGTGCTCTCGACGAACCCGGCCGACGGCCCGCTGAGCCCGATCCGCCTGCGGGGCGAGCTGACCGAGGTCTTCGCCGGTCTGCACGCGGCGATCGCGGCCGTCGGCGCGCTCCACGCCCGGCTGCGTGACGGTCGCGGCCAGCGCATCGACGTCGCCGCCATCGAGGCGATGGTGACGACGATGGCCACCGCGCTGCCGACGGTCACGTACTCCGGGCTGGTCCCCGTCGCCGGCGGCGCTCGCGGCGTGTGCCCATGGGGCATCTACGACTGCCGCGACGGCTCCTTCCTCGTGCAGTGCACCGAGGACGGCCAGTGGCGGGCGCTCGTCAAGATGCTCGGCGATCCCGAGTGGGGCCACCTCGAGGTGTTCGCGACCACCGCCCAGCGCGTCGAGCAGCACGATGTCGTCGAGACCCTCGTCCGCGAGGCCGTCGCCGACATGTCGGTCACCGACTTCCTCGCCACCGCCCACGTGGAAGGGGTGCCGGCGTGTCGGGTCCACTCGCCGGCCGAGACGATGGCGTGGGAGCAGCTGCGCGTCCGCCACTCGTTCCGCGAGCTCACGATCGACGAGCGCCGTTCGGTCGTCGCGCCGGCGTCCCCGATCCGCATCGCCGGCGTCGAGGCGCCGGCCAGCCTGACGGTCCCGACGATCGGTCAGCACACCGGGCGCATCGAGTGGCCGGCCCGCCCCGATCGGCCGGGCGAGCCGCGCGACGACGCCCCGCTGGCCGGCCTGCGCGTCGTCGACATGACGTGGGTGTGGGCCGGGCCGTTCGGGGCGATGCAGCTCGCCCACCTCGGCGCCGATGTCGTGAAGATCGAGTCGCGCACCCGCGTCGACGTGACGCGGCGGTTGGGACCGTTCGTCGACGAGGTGCCCGGCGTCGATCGCTCCGGCTACTTCAACCAGTTCAACCAGGGCAAGCGCAGCGTCTGCCTCGACCCGACGACGAGCGAGGGCCGGGCCGTGCTGGCGCGCCTGTTGGCCAGCGCGGACGTCGTCATCGACAACATGCGGGCCGGCGCGCTCGCCCGCATGGGCTTCGACGACGCCCGCCTTCGCGAGCTCAACCCGGACATCGTCGCGATCGCCATGACCGGCTATGGCGAGACCGGTCCGGAGAAGGACAAGCTCGCGTACGGTTCGCTGATCGACGCCCTCGCCGGCGTGACCGCGGCGACCGGTCCCGTGGACGGCCCGCCCACCGAGGTCCCGATGTCGCTGCCCGATCCCAGCGCCGGGCTGCACGCGGCCCTCGGCACGACGGCGGCGCTCTACCGGCTGCGCACCGTCGGGGTGGGCGCCGACATGGAGTGCTCGATGGTGGAGTCGTGGATCAGCGCCCTGCCGTGGGGCGTGCTGACGACGAGCGCCGAGGGTCGGCCGCCGAGCTTGATCGGGACGCGCGACGAGCGGATGGCACCGCACGGGACGTTCCCGGCCGACGGTGACTACGCGTGGGTGGCCATCGCCGTCGCCGACGACACCGAGTTCGCCCGCCTGGCGGCGGCCATCGACCGACCCGAGCTGGCCACCGATCTCCGGTTCGCGTCGCTGGCCGCCCGCCAGGCGAACGAGGACGCGCTCGAGGAGGTGATCGCCCGCTGGACGATCACCCGCCCGCGCGACGAGGCCGTCGACGCGCTCGTCGCGGCGGGCGTGACGGCTGCCGCGGTGCGCTCGATGGACGAGGTCGCCGCGTCGCCGCACCTGCGCGATCGCGGCTTCTTCGTCGAGCTCGACCATCCGGAGGCGGGCACCCGGCCGGTGGCCGGTCCGCCGTGGCACCCCTCGCGCACACCGATGCGCCCGACGCGCCCGGCGCCGCTGCTCGGCCAGCACACGACGGAGGTGCTGCGCGAGGTGCTCGGGATGTCCGATGGCGAGATCGACGCCCTCGTCGAGCGCGGCACCGTCGGCTGACGCGCCCACCCGTCGCGCCCCCCGTCCATCTGGGCGCGAATCGTCTCGATCGGGCATCTGGGCGCGAAAGCGACTCAGTTCTGCGACGGTTTCGCGCCCAGATCGGCGTTTGCGACGATTCGCGCCCAGATGTCAGGCGGGCGCGCGAGGCGATCAGCCGGGTGGGACGACGCCGCCGATGGCCTGGAACCAGATGGTGGTCAGGTTCTCGACGACCTCGGCCTCTTCGAAGTCCTCCTCGAGCACCAGCCACACGTAGGCGAAGCGGTCGACCATCCCGGTCAGCGCCGTCGCCGCGTAGCGGGGATCGACGGTGGCCGGCACGACGCCCTTGCGTTGCAGCGCGGCGATGAAGCGCACGGCCCGCTCGGCGACGCCACGGCGCATGTCCCGACGCAGCGTGCGGAAGCTCTCGTCGTGCGTGGCGACCTGCTCGAGCACCGCCATCAGGCGGGCGTGATCGCGGTAGTAGACGACGAAGGCGGCGATCGAGCGGCGGATCGTCGCTCGCGGATCGGTCTCGTCCGGACGCTGCAGATCGACGACCTGGCTCAGCAGATCCTCGGCAAGCGTCCGGAAGATGTCCTCCTTGGACTCGAAGTAGAGGTAGAAGGTGCCGCGGGAAACATTGGCCTCTTCCACGATCCTGCTGACGCTTGCGCCGTCGAAGCCGTCGTCCTCGAACACGTCACGGGCCACTCGCAGCAGCTTGTTGCGGGTCTCACGTGTCCGGTCCGTGAGCAGGAGGTCCGTCGGCACGGCGCCAGCCTAGGCCGTGGCCGTCACGTCCGGCCGGAATGCCTCTTCCAACCTCTGACACCACCGTCGAACGAAAGAACTGACACCACTGTCAGTTCTCCCGACAGGGGCATCAACCCCGGGTCAACTCGTCGTCGTCGACGCGGTGATGTAGCGGTCGGCGAGGGCGCGCAGCGTGTCGTCGAACTCGGCGACGGTGCGCCGGATGATCTCGGCCGCCGGGAGGATCTCCTCGATGCGCCCGGCGACGGCGCCGAGCTGCGGGATCGTGCCCTCGAACTCGCCGTCCTCGTAGAGCCGCAGCGTGTTGCCGAGCAAGCCCATGACGTCGGTCGGGTCGTCGAGCTCGAACGGCTCGGTGGTCGGCGTGCGCAGCACGCGCACCGGCCGGTTGTTGTGCCGGTTGATCAGCATCGTGTCGGTCTCGGCGGCGTCGAGCACGGCCTGCTTCATGTTCCAGTGCACGCCGGACTCCTCCGACGACAGCATCCGGGTCCCCATCTGCACACCTTCGGCACCGAGGGCGAACGCCGCCGCCATCGAGCGCCCGTCGGCCATGCCGCCGGCGGCGACGATCGGCACGTCGAGCTTCGAGGCGATGAGCGGGAGCAGCACCATCGAGGTGACGTCGCGCGGGTTCTTGAACCCGGCGCCCTCGCTGCCCTCGACGACGAGCCCGTCGACGCCGGCATCGATGGCGCGCTGGGCGCCCTTCAGCGTCGGCACGACGTGGAACACGATGAGCCCGGCCGCCTTGAGGACCGGTCCGTACTTGTCGGGCGATCCGGCCGACGTGGTGACGAACTCGATGCCCTCCTCGACGATCATGTCGACGATCTCCGGCTCGCGCACGAACGCCAGCGGCAGGTTCACACCGAACGGCTTCGACGTCAGCTCCCGGATGCGGCGGATGTCGCGGCGCGTCGCGTCGACGCCGAGCGAGCCCGGGATCAGCCCCATCGCCCCCGCCTCCGAGACCGCCGCGACCAGCGGTGGTTGGGCGACGTAGCCCATCGGCGCCTGGAAGATCGGCACGTCGACGCCGAGCAGCCTGGTCACACGGTTGTCGAACGGCATCGCGAGACCATACCGATCCGTCCGTCCGTGTCTGACATCACCGTCAGTCGCGACTAGCTTTGAACCGTTCGCCACCAAGGGGGTTCGACAGACCATGATGACAGGTGAGGAGTACAAGGCATCCCTGTTCGACGGGCGTGCCACGTTCTTCGAGGGCAAGCGGGTCGACGACATCCCCGCCCACCCGTTCCTCGGCCCACCCGCACAGCGGGTCGCCGACGACTACGACTGGCTGAAGACGCAGGAGATCGACGGTCACTCGCCGATCAACGGCGTCCCGACGTCGCCGGAAGAACTGCGCGCCAAGGTCGACCTCGTGCACGCCGCCGGGATGATGGCCCACGTCACCTACACGTCGATCATGACGCTGGCGACGGTGCAAGGGAAGCTGACCGACACGGCGCCGCAGTACGTGGAGCGCATCGACGGCTACATCAAGGATGCGCAGAAGAAGGACATCCGCATCACCCAGTGCATCACCGATGCCAAGGGTGACCGCAGCCGGCCGCCGTCGCGCCAGGACGACCCCGACGCCTACGTGCACGTCGTCGACCGCAGCCCCGAGGGCGTCGTCATCCGCGGCGCCAAGCTGCACATCACGGCGGCCTCGCTCGGCCACGACCTGATGACGATCCCGACCAAGTCGATGAAGGCCGGCGAAGAGGACTACGCCATCGCCGCCATGGTGCCGGTCAACGCACCGGGCGTGAAGATCATCAACACGACGTACGCCCCACGCCACGAGGACACTCGGGACTTCCCGGTGTCAGGGCTCACCAACACGCCAGAGGGCTTCGTCATCTTCGACGACGTGTTCGTGCCGAACGAGCGCATCCTCCTCGACGGTGAGGTGTCGAGCGCGGCGCTGTTCGCCCACTCGCTCGGCCTGTGGGAGCGCCTCGGCGGGCTCACCAGCATGGCCGACGGCGCCGACGTGATGGTCGGCCTGGCCCAGCTGATCGCCGAGGCCAACGGCCTCGCCGGCCAGGCCCACGTCAAGGAGAAGATCTCCGAGATGATCATCCACGCCACGGTGGTGCGGGCCTGTTACGAGGCGGCCATCGCCCACTCGTCGACCGGCGTCTTCGGCGCGGCCTTCCCGAACGAGCTGTACACGAACGCCGGCAAGTACACCGGCGCCGCGGCGTACAACCTGATGGTGCGCCACCTCCACGACATCGCCGGCGGTGCCATCGTCACCGCGCCGTCGATGTCCGACCTGGAGAACCCGGAGGTCGGGCACCTCGCCCGCAAGTACATGTCGACGATGAACGGCGTCGACGGCGAGTACCGGACCAAGCTGTTCCACGGCATCCGTGACCTCACCGCCGACTCCTACGGCGGGTGGAGCCAGGTCACGAACATCCAGGCCGGTGGCGGCCTGTACGCCCAGCGCATCGTGACCCGCAAGCACTACGACCTGGAAGGCGCCAAGCACGCCGCCCTCGTGCGCATCGGCCTGGCCGAGAGCGACCACGGCGCCGGCTGCTGACCACGACGATCCCTGGTTGGGAACACCGGAACGGCCCGGGGCGCATCACCTGCCCCGGGCCGTTCCGCGTCCGGCGGGCGTCGCAGCTCGGTCAGCGCGCGGACAGGGCGTCGCGCCATGGCGTCACGTCGAGGCCGGGGTACTGCTGCGCCATCGCGTCGACGGTCGCCAGGTTCCAGTACGGATGTCCCGGTCGCGGGATGCCGAACAGCGCCAGGTCGTCAGGCGACTTGCCCTCGACGAACCCGGCGAACACCCGGCTGTTGCCCAGCCGTCCGAAGGCGTCGTAGCTGAACCACTCGGCCGCCGCCGGACGGAACCCGGCCACGAGCACGGCGCGCGACGCATCGGGGCGGGTGAAGTCGGTGCCGCGATGCCACACGTCCGAGCGGTAGGCCAGCACGGTGCCCCGCGCGCCGGTCGCCACGATCTCGTGCTCGTACATCTGCTCGTGGTCGACGTTCGAACGGCTGCGCGGCACGAGCCGCGGCGGCGCGCAGTCCTCGTCGACGTCCGACAGGTACACGAAGGTCTCCAGGTGCCAGAAGCCAGGTTCCATGCGCGGTGGGACGAGCGAGTGGTTCCCGTCCTGGTGCAGCGGCTGCTCGTAGTTGACCGCGCCCGCCCACTTCGCCCACGCCGCCGCTTGGTAGAGGCGCAGGTCCTCCTCGAGCAGCGCGCGCGTCGCGAAGGCGACCAGACGCGGGTCCACGAACAGGTCGTTCAGCGCTCGACAGCCGCGCACCGGGAAGCCGCGCATGCCGTCGAACTGCGACGATCGGAACTGCTTGCCCTCCGGCGCCCCGTCACCGAAGCCGCGCGCCCGGTTGTAGTCGTCGAACGTGTCGGCGTCGTACACGGCGGCGAGCTCGCCCGCCGCGGCGTCGATGAGATCCGTCGGGATGAGCCCGGGAACGAGCGCGTAGCCCTCCTCCTGCCACTGGCGCGCCGCAGTCGCGAGCTCGTCGGCCGCAGGACCGGTCATGACGCGGCGGCCGGCGTCCAGCCGAAGACCCGCTGGAGCGTGCCGCCCATCAGCGCGACCCGCTCGGCGTCGTCGAGGTGGTCGGTCTCACGGAACGCGTCGACGGCCTCGGGGTACGAGCAATGCCCGACGGCCCGGGTCCAGTCGGTGCCCCACATCAGCCGATCCACGCCGAACGCGTCGATCATGCGGCCGATCGGCCCCCACATGTCCTCGAACGGGTACGGCTGGTGCGACAGCGTGCACGCCCCGGTGACCTTGACCACGACGTTCGGGTAGGTGGCCAGCGCCAGCACGCTGTCCAGGTCGCCGAACGGGTCGGGCGGCGGCGGCGGCGCCATCGTCTGCACCAGCCCGAGGTGATCGACGACGATCGTCGCCTCCGGATGGTGCGCGGCGACGTCGTTCACGAAGTCCATCCGGCCCCAGCTCAGCACGCACACCGGGAGTCCGGCGCGCTCGGCTGCGGCCAGCGCGGCGGCGACGCCGGGATCGTGCGCGCCGGCGGCGGGCGGCTTCCAGCAGACCAGGCGAACACCGACCGCCCCGGGGGTGGCGGCCCAGGCGGCGACGCGATCGCCGACGTCGGGCCGGGCGAAGTCGAACGGGGCGACGAGCGCGAAGCGGTCGGGATGATCGTGGTGGACGGCGATGGCGTAGCTGGCGTCGTCGCGGTACATCGTCCACGGCGACACGAGCAGCGCACCGTCCACGCCGACGGCGTCCATCGCCGCCACCATGTCGTCGCCGGTGACCTCGGGCGGACCGTTCAGGTGGGCGGCCCATGGCCGTCCGGGGTGATCACGCTCGTAGGCGTGCACCTGGGCATCGATGATCGCCATCGCCCAACGCTGCCACAGCGACCGGTCGCGTCAGGCGACGCGGCTGACGCGGGCGACGTAGTCCTCGACGACCGCCAGGTCGGCGGGGATCGTCTCGGTGCGCTCGGGGCGCTCGAAGAGGTCGGCGAGGTGATCGGGCAGGGCCGGGCGGATCCCCGTGGCCCGCTCGACGGCGTCGGGGAACTTCGCCGGGTGCGCCGTCGCCATCGTCACGACCGGATGCTCGCCGGCCGCATGACGGGCAGCGATCGTGCCCGTCGCCGTGTGCGGGTCGATCAGCATCCCGGTCTCGGCGTGGACCCGCCGGATCTCGTCGAGCACCTCGGCGTCCGACGAACGGACCGCTCGGAACGCCCCCGTGATCCAGCGCTCGCGGGTCTCCGCAGGCACGGTCAGCACGCCCGACTCGCGGAACCGCACGAGCTGCTCGCCGGTCCGCAGCCCGTCGCCGTCGTTCATCACCCACAGCATGCGCTCGAAGTTCGACGACACCTGGATGTCCATCGACGGGCTCAGCGTCGGCACGACGGTGGCCATCGACATGTCGCCGTCGTTGACGAAGCGGGTGAGGATGTCGTTCTCGTTCGACGCGATCACGAAGTCCTCGACCGGCGCGCCCATCCGCCGCGCCACCCACCCCGCGAACACGTTGCCGAAGTTGCCCGTCGGCACGCACGCCGTGATCGGGCCGCCGAGCGCCCGCGCCGAGGTGACGTAGTAGACGGTCTGGGCCATCACCCGGGCCCAGTTGATCGAGTTGACCGCCGACAGCCGCATCCGCTCGCGGAACGGGGCGTCGTTGAACATCGCCTTGACGAGGTCCTGGCAGTCGTCGAACGTGCCCTCGACGGCGACGGCGCGCACGTTCGGCGCATCGACGGTCGTCATCTGGCGCCGCTGCACCTCGCTCGTGCCGCCCAGCGGGTAGAGGATCACGATGTCGACGTGGGCGCACCCGTGCACCCCTTCGATCGCCGCCGACCCGGTGTCGCCACTCGTCGCTCCGACGATCGTGACGTGGTCGCCGCGCTGGCCGAGCACGTGGTCGAACAGCCGCCCGACGAGCTGCAGGGCGACGTCCTTGAACGACAGCGTCGGGCCGTGGAACAGCTCGGCGAGCCACTGGCGGTGGTCGATCTGCACGAGCGGCACCACCGCCGGATGGCGGAACGTCGCGTAGGCGTCGGCGCACATGCGGGCCAGGTCGTCGGGCGCGATGTCGTCGCCGACGAACGGGGCCATGATCAGCCGGGCGACGTCGGCGTAGTCGGTGGCCGCGTCGAGCGCGTCCGGCTTCGGCAGCAGCGGCCACTCGGCCGGGACGTACAGCCCGCCGTCGGTGGCCAGCCCCTCGAGCAGCACGTCGGCGAAGCCGAGCTCGGCCGCCCGACCCCGCGTCGAGACGTAGCGCACGGCCTCAGGCCCCGATGACGCGCAGCAGGCCGCCGACCTGGCGCACGACGTCGAGCTCACGGAGCTCGTGGACGGTGGCCTGGATGTCGGCCTCGCGAGCCTCGTGGGTGATGAACACGAGGCGGGCGTCGACACCGGCGCCCTCCTGCTCGGCGGCGCGGATGCTGACGTCGTGGCGGGCGAACACGCCGGTCACGGCGTGCAGCACACCGGGCTGGTCGGCGACCTCGAGGCCGAGGAGGTACTCGGCCGACGTCTCGTCGATCGGCCGGATGCGGGCCTTGGCGAACGCGCCGAGCGTGCCGTGGGTGCCCTTGGTGAGGTTGACGGCGGCGTCGATCAGGTCGCCGAGCACGGCGCTCGCCGTCGGCAGCCCGCCGGCGCCGCGGCCGTAGAACATCAGCTGGCCGACGGCCGTCCCTTCGACGAACACGGCGTTGAAGCTCTCGCGCACGCTGGCCAGCGGGTGGTGCAGCGGCACCATCGCCGGGTGCACCCGGACGGCGATCTCGCCGGTGACGTCGAGCTCGGCGATCGCCAGCAGCTTGACGACGTAGCCGAGGCGGCGGGCGACCTCGATGTCGGCCGCGGTGATGTTGCTGATGCCCTCGTGGTAGACGTCGCCGGCGACGACCCGGGCCCCGAAGGCGATCGACGCCATGATCGCCGCCTTGGCCCCGGCGTCGAAGCCTTCGACGTCGGCGGTCGGGTCGCGCTCGGCGAACCCCAGTCGCTGGGCCTCGGCCAGCGCGTCGCCGTACGGCGCGCCCTGCTCGGTCATCTTGGTGAGGATGAAGTTCGTCGTCCCGTTGACGATGCCCATCACCCGCGTGATCGGCTCGCCGCGCAGGCTCTCGCGCAGGGCCCGGACGATCGGGATGCCGCCGGCGACCGCCGCCTCGAAGAGCAGGTCGACGCCGGCCGCGTCAGCAGCCTGGAACAGCTCGACGCCGACGTTGGCGAGCAGCTCCTTGTTGGCGGTGACGACCGGTTTGCCGTTGGCGAGCGCCGTCGCGATCAGGCCGCGGGCCGGCTCGATGCCGCCGATGACCTCGACGACGAGGTCGACGTCGGGGTCGTTGACGACGTCTTCGGTGTCGCGGGTCAGGATGCCCGGTGCCAGCTCGACGTCGCGGCTGCGCGAGAGGTTGCGCACGGCGACGCGGGTGATCTCGAGCTGCACCCCGGTGCGGGCCTCGATCTCCTTGGCCTGCGACGCGACGAGCCCGACGAGCGCGGCGCCGACGTTGCCGCAGCCGAGGACGCCGACGCGAACCAGGTGCTGAGTCACGACCGAGAGGCTACGGCTCGGCCGAGAACTCTTCCCAGTGCGTTGAGGGCACGCCCCAGCTCGCCGGGTCGTCGTCGTGGGGCATGGCGTCGCCGAAGTTGATGCCCATGTCGCGCGCCGTGAGCATCGTGTCGCAGTCGACGGGCACGCTCTTCAGGCGGTTGGTCGCCTCCTCGATCGGCACGTAGTACACGGTCGGCGGGTCGAGCGCCACCATCACGCCGGACTCGCCCTCCTCCAGGGCGCGCACGGCGGCGGCGCCGAAGCGCAGCCCGAGCAGGCGGTCGAAGGCCGTCGGCGTGCCGCCGCGCAGCAGGTGGCCGAGGACGACGGTGCGGGCCTCCTTGCCGGTCAGCTGCTCGAGGCCACGGGCGACCACCTCGCCGATGCCGCCGAGCTTCTCGGCCTGGCCGACCGCCTTGCCGAGCACCGACACCGTCCCGCCCTTCGGCGCTGCGCCCTCGGCGACGACGACGATCGAGAACTTGGCGCCGCGCCGCTCGCGCTGGTCGATCGTGGCGGCCACCGGTTCGAGCTCGAACGGGATCTCCGGGATCAGGATGGCGTGGGCGCCCGACGCCACGCCGGCGTGCAGGGCGATCCACCCGGCGTAGCGGCCCATCAGCTCGACGACGAGCACCCGCCCGTGCGACGTGGCCGTGGAGAAGAGGCGGTCGATGCACTCGGAGGCGAAGCTCACGGCGGTGTCGAAGCCGAACGTGTCGGTGGTCTTGTCGAGGTCGTTGTCGATGGTCTTGGGCACCCCGACGAGCCGCAGCCCGGCGGCATGCAGCTTGTGGGCGATCGCCATCGAGCCGTCGCCGCCGACGGTGACCAGCGCGTCGATGTGGTGCTGGGCGAAGAGGCCGACGAGCTCGGCCGTGCGGTCGACCTCGGTCCACGTGCCGTCGGGCTGCTGCACCGGGTACGCCGTCGGGTTGCCCCGGTTCGTGGTCCCGATGATCGTGCCGCCCTGGTGCACGATGCCGCGCACCGACTCGCGCGACAGCCGGACGATGCCACCGCCCGGGTACTGATCAGGGTTGAGCAGCCCGTTGAACCCGTCGCGGATGCCGACGACGTCCCAGCCGCGGTTGCGGGCGGCCAGCGTGGCGGCGCGGATGACGGCGTTCAGGCCGGGGGCGTCGCCTCCGCCGGTGCTGATGGCGATGCGCTTGATCTCGGCGGCCACGCGCGGACTGTACCGTCCGTCTGCGGCGGCCGCCGGAGCGTCAGGGTGCGAGCAGCACCCGCCCGAAGGCCTGGCGACTCTCGATGTAGCGGTGGGCGTCGGCCGCCTCGGCGAGCGGGAACACGCGGTCGATGACGACGCGCAGCTCGCCCGATGCGACGCGATGCAACAGCCGCTCGATCACCGTGCGGACGCGCCGCGGGTCGCGTCCCATGTCGGCCCCGAGGAACACGCCGGTCAGCGACGCGTTCTTCTCCATCAGCGGCCAGACCTCCGGCGGCTGGACCTCGCGCCCGGCGCGACCGACCCAGCTGATCCGGCCGCGATAGGCGAGCGCGGCGATGCTGCCCTCGAGCGTGGTGCCACCGACGGAATCGACCACGAGGTCGACGCCGCGGCCGTCGGTCAGCTCGCGCACCCGCTTGGCCACGTCCTCGGACGCGTAGTTGATGCCGTGGTCCATGCCGTACTCGGTGAGCCGGCCGAGGCGGTCGTCACTCGACGCCGTCGCCAGCACCATGCTGGCGCCGGCCGCCTTGGCGAGCTGGATGGCGGCGAGGCCGACACCACCGGCCCCGGCCTGCACGAGCACCGTCTCGTCGCCGTGGAGGTGGCCGAACTCGAACAGGCAATCGTCGGCGGTCCCGAACTCGATCGGCACGCCGGCCGCCTCGTCGATCGAGAGCCCGGTCGGGGATCGCGTACGCCGAGCCGGCCGGCACGGACACCAGCTCGGCGTGGCTGCCCGAGCCCATCGTCGCGACGACCGGCTGGCCGACCTCGAAGCCGACGACCCCGGACCCGACCTCCTGCACGATCCCGGCGGCCTGGTACCCGACGATGTGGGGGCTCGTCGTCATCACCCCGCCGGCACGGTGGAGCAGGTCGCCGCCCTGGATGCTGACCGCCTTGACCTCGATCAGCAGCCCACCGGGCCGGAGCTCGGGATCCGGCACGTCGACGTACTCGAGGACCTCGGGTCCTCCGGTGTGGGTGTAGGCGGCGGCTTTCACGGCGTCACGTTCGCACGACGTCGTGCAGCCGGTCCACTGCTTCGATCACGAGGTCGAAGCGGCGGCGGTTGAGTGCGGCCCCCTCCCGCCGGACCTGCGCCGCATCGATGTCGAGCAGTCGGTCGACCTTGGCGAAGCTCGGACGCCCCTGGCTGTCCCACGGACCGCTGCCGACCTCGACCGTGTTCGGCTTGTGCTTCGACGTCAAGGCGACACCCGAGAGGCGCTCGCCGTGGCGACCGATGATGACGACCGGCCGGTCCTTGCCGAGCGTGGGGTCCTCCTCGAACGGCACCCACGTCCACACGACCTCGCCCGGATCGGGATCGCCGTCGACGTGCGGGGTGTACTCGATGCGCACCCCGGCGTCGACCGGGCGCGTCGGAGGTTCGCGGCGCCGCTTGGTGCGGCCCGTGTTGCGCTCGGCTTGGCGGAGCGTCGCCAGCACCCGCCGCGGGAAGTCGAGTCCACCGACCCATCTGGACCAACCTAGGGCTTCAGCCGACGTCGGTGGCCAACAGGTCGTCGTACGTCTCCCGACGCACGACGAGCCGGGCCTGCCCATCGCGCACGAAGACGACGGGCGGCCGGGGCACCTTGTTGTAGTTGGAACCCATCGAATGGCCGTAGGCGCCGGTGACCGGGACGGCCAGCAGGTCGCCGACGGCCACGTCCGGCGGGACGCGAGCGTCGAACAGGAGGACGTCACCGGACTCGCAGTGCTTGCCGACGATGCGGGCGCTCATCGATGCGGTCGGCGTCGACGGCTCGCGGCAGGAACGACTCGTAGCCGCTCCCGTAGAGCACCGGTCGCGGGTTGTCGCTCATGCCGCCGTCGACCGCGATGTACGTGCGCACCCCGGGGATCGGCTTGATCGTGCCGACCGTGTAGACGGTGACGGCGGCGGCGGCGACGATGGCCCGTCCGGGTTCGACGCTGATCGTCGAGCGGACACCGGCTGCCGCGCAGGCATCGAGCACGACCTTGGCCCACTCGGTGATCGTCGGCGCCTCCTCGCCCTCGAGGTAGGCGACGCCCAGCCCGCCGCCGAGGACCAGCTCGGGCAGGTCGAACGGCGCGGCGAAGGCCGCCATCACCTCGGCGGCCCGGCCGAAGCTCTCGGCGGCGAAGACGTTGGAGCCGATGTGGCAGTGCAGCCCGACGAGGTTGACGGCCGACGATCCGGCGGCGCGTGCCGGCCGCCCGGCCGGCGTCGCCGTTGGCGAGGTTGAACCCGAACTTCGAGTCGTCCTGCCCCGTGGCGATGTACTCGTGGGTGTGGGCGTGGACGCCCGGCGTGATGCGCAGCAGCACGTCGGGCACCGGCTCGCGGCGCCGCCGGCGTGGAGGGCCTCGAGGCGGTCGAGCTCGTCGAAGCTGTCGATGACGATGTGGCGCACGCCGGCCTCGAGCGCCAGCCGCAGCTCGGCGTCGCTCTTGTTGTTGCCGTGCATCGTGCACGCACCGGCCGGCACGCCGGCGGCGAGGGCCACGTGCAGCTCGCCCCCGCTGGCGACGTCGAGCAGCATCCCCTCCTCGTAGGCCAGACGGGCCATCGCCCGGCAGAGGAACGCCTTGGTCGCGTACGCCGCGCGCTGGTGCCCGAAGGCATCGATCGCCTCGCGGCAGCGGGCGCGGAGGTGCGCCTCGTCGTACACGAAGACCGGCGTGCCGTGGACGGCCGCGATCTCGTCGACCCGGCAGCCGCCGATGACGAGCGCGCCGTCGGCAGCGACGGTCGCCGTGTCCGGCAGGAGGGTTCGGGGCAGCGCGCTCACGGGTCGCCAACGGTAGGCCGGGAGGTCGGGCACACGTCACGCGAAACTCGCTTGTATTCGCGGGGCTCGATCGTCATCATGACTGCGACGACCCGTCGAGCTTGAAGGAGGTGCCCCCGATGATCAACACGAGTTGCGTGACCGAGACCATCGCCGGTGGCGCCGACCTGGCGCCCGCCGGCATGCGTCCCGCCGACGTCGCCTGAGCCTCCGGCTCGCCGTCGCCACTCTCGACGTCACCGATCTGCTTCCCGGCCGCGCCGTCGCGGCCGATCCCGTGCCAACCATGCCAACCATGCCAAGGCCGAAGGGCTGCGGCGTACCGAGAAGGACACCCATGCACCAGCACCCTGACGTCGTCTTCAAGCTCGCTCAGGACCGGCAGCGCCGCGTCCAGCGCGACTTCCAAGACGCCCATGACGCCAAGGTCGCTCGTCGGGCCCGCCGCAAGGCCCGCTGAGCGCATCACGACCACCCGACCACCCACCACTCGAAGGACCAGCACCATGTACGCCATCCACCCGACCATCACCCACCAGCTCGTCCAGGACAAGGTCCACGACTTGCACCGCGTTGCCGGCAACACACGCCTGCACCGCGAGGTGATCCATCGGCGCAGCCGACTCCGGCGAAGGCCGTAGCGGAGGCGCCACCACTCGCTGCCTACATCTGATCGGGTGCTGAGATCCCGAGCAGGTGCAGCCCACGAGCCAGCACCCGGGCGGTCACGTCGCACAACGCCAAGCGACTCGCCCGGGTGCTGGCATCGGCCGCCTTGAGCACCGGGCAGTGCTCGTAGAACGCGGTGAAGTCCGACGCCAGCTCGTACAGGTACGTGCACAGGCGATGCGGGCTGGCCCGCTCGACCGTCTCGGCGACGGCGGTGCCGAAGCCGAGGAGGCGCATGGCGAGCACCCGCTCCTGGGGCTCGCCGAGCACCGGCGTCGTCGACCGCACGTCGACCCGCTCGACCTCGGCCCGCCGGAAGATCGAGCAGATCCGGGCGTGGGCGTACTGCAGGTACGGCGCCGTGTTGCCGTCGAACGACAGCATGCGATCCCAGTCGAACACGTAGTCGCGGATCCGATCCGTGGCCAGGTCGGCGTACTTCAGCGCGCCGATGCCGACCTGTTGACCGACGATGGCGCGCTGCTCGGGCGAGAGGTCCGGGTTCTTCTCGGCGACCGCCGCCCGCCCGCGGTCGATCGCCTCGTCGATGACGTCGATGAAGCGCACCGGCTCGCCGCTGCGGCTCTTGAGCATCTTGCGGTCGGGCCCGAGCACGTTGCCGAACGCGACGTGCTCGGCGTGGACCGGCGGGACCAGCCAGCCGGCCATCTCGGCCACCTTGAACACCATCGCGAAGTGCTGGGCCTGCGGCGCGCCGACGACGTACAGCATCCACGTCGCGTCGACCCGCTCGACGCGATCGACGACGCACGCCAGGTCGGACGTGGCGTACGTGAAGGCGCCGGCGCGGCTGCGCACGATCAGCGGCAGCGGCTCGCCGTCGCGGTTGGCGAACCCGGGCGGGAACACGACCTGGGCCCCGTCGGACTCCTGCAGGAGACCGGCCGCCGCCAGCCGATCGACGACCTCGGGCATCAGCTCGTCGTAGCGGCTCTCCCCCGCGATGTCGTCGTCGGTCAGCAGCACGCCGAGCTTGGCGTAGACCTCGTTCCAGTGCTTCGCGCTCTGCGCGACGAGCGCCTGCCACAGGGCGATCGTCTCCGGATCGCGTTGCTGCAGCAGCACGACCCGATGACGGGCACGATCCTGGAAGTCGCCGCCGGCGTCGAACTTGACGTTGGCCTCCTTGTAGAAGGCGTCGAGGTCGCCGAGCTCGAGGGTCTTGGCCCGCTCGGCGCCGCCGACGTCGACGAGGTGCTCGATGAGCATGCCGAACGGCCGACCCCAGTCGCCGATGTGGTTCTCGCGCACGACGTCGTGGCCGACGGCGTCGAGCAGGCGCGCCAGGGCATCGCCGATCGCCGTCGTGCGGAGGTGCCCGATGTGCATCTCCTTGGCGACGTTGGGCGCCGAGTAGTCGACGACCACACGCTCGGGCTGCTCGGTCCGCTCGATCCCGAGGTCGTCGTCGGCGGCGATGTCGGCGACGAGGCCGGCGATGAAGGCAGGCTCCAGCGTGAGGTTGAGGAAGCCCGGCCCGGCGATCTCGACCGTCGCCACCCCGGTGAGATCGATGGCCGCGACGATCTCCTGGGCGACCTCCCGCGGGTTGCGCCCGAGCGCCTTGGCCAGCGGCAGCGCCCCGTTCGCCTGGGCGTCGGCGCGGTCGGACGGCCGCACCACCGGATCAGCACCGGGCGCGCCGGCGACGGCGTCGAACGCCGGCTGCAGCCGGGCGGCGAGGAGGAGCAGAGGATCGGCCACGAGTGCCGGCCATTGTGCCGCGGCACGCCGTCGTGAGCGAGAGTCGCTTCCGACCGATCGGCCAACAGGCACCCGACTTCGGGCCGCCCCGCCGCTAGCCTCCGTGCGTCGTCGACCCCCGCCCTCGTAGCTCAGGGGATAGAGCATCGGCCTCCGGAGCCGTGTGCGCAGGTTCGAATCCTGCCGAGGGC
>CAWIKD010000023.1:0-74830 GCA_963836545.1 uncultured Acidimicrobiia bacterium
AGTCAGCGGCGCGGTCGTGGCCAGCACGGACGCGGTAGACCTCGACGTAGCGCTCGACCATCGCGGCCCGGTCGAAGCGGGCGACAGTCGCGGCGCGGATCGCCGCCCGGTCGAGGCCGCCGGCAGGTCGACCGCGCCCACCGCCTCGTCGACGCTGCCGACGAGGAAGACCGGTCACGGCCGTCGGTGACGAGCTCGGGCATCGAGCCGCGGGCATGGGCGATGACGGGCGTGCCGCACGCCATCGCCTCGACGACGCTGTAGCCGAACGGCTCGTCGAAGTCGATCAGGTGCAGGAGGGCGTGGGCCGCGCCGAGCACGCCGGACGCGATCGGCGGCACCGACCGGTCCGATGTAGCTGACCCGGTCACCGTCGACGTGCGGCGCGACGAGCTCGTCGAAGTAGCGCTGGTCGTGCACGATCCCGGCGATGACGAGGCGGCGGCCGGCCCGGCGGGCGACCTCGATCGCCGTGGCCGTGCCCTTGTCGGGATGGATCCGCCCGAAGAAGAGCAGGTCGTCGCCCGGGTGGGGATCGACGGCGAAGGCGTCGGTGTCGATGCCGTGGTGGATCGTGGCGTCGTAGTGCAGTGCCGGATGACGATCGGCGTCGCTGATCGCGACGTAGGACGTCGTGGCGTCGTAGCGCTCGTAGGCGGGCACGATCCGCGGCGAGGAGAAGCCGTGGATGGTCGTGACCACGGCCGTGTCGACCAGCGCGCTGTACGTCAGCGGGAGGAAGTCGAAGCCGTTGTGGATGATGTCGAGGTCGGCGGCGTGCTCGAAGGCGTTGGCGATGTGCAGCGCCTCGGCGACCTTCGGTTCGATCGTGTCGTCCTCGTTCCACCCACGGGGGGACGTGCTGCGGAGGTCGGCAGTGGTGATCGAGTCGGCGGTGGCGAACAGCGTCACGTCGTGGCCGGCGGCGACCAGGCCGTCGGCGAGCAGGGAGGCGAACAGCTCCCACGGGCCGTAGTGACGGGGCGGCGTGCGCCAGGCGATGGGCGCGAGGACGCCGATCCGCAGGGGTGGGGTCGCGACGCCGCGATGGCTGCTCGGAGGAACAGCGAACGTTACCGGGGCTCGTCCGTCGCCCGAACGGTAGGCTCGACATCACAACTCTTGGACGAGTCGCCTCGCTTGGGCTGGACGGCCACAACGGTTCCGTCGCCCACCGCAGGCTCGACGCCTCGGCTGAGCTGAGGTCAGGAGCTCATCGTGGTCGGTCGTCCCCTCGTGGATCGTGGTGCCCCGCGCACCGCTCGCTCGTTCGGGATCCTGTCCACGTTCCCACCGACGCCGTGTGGCATCGCCACCTTCTCGGCGGCCCTCGCCGCCGGGCTCATCGCCGGCGGCGCGACCGTCGACGTCGTGCGCTGCAACGAGGTCGACGACGTCGAGGATCCGCTCGTCGTCGCGTCGATGGGCGTCGGCGGTGCCGGCGCCTCGCTCGCAGCGATCGAAGCCCTCAACCACACCGACGTGGCCATCGTGCAGCACGAGTACGGCATCTACGGCGGCCGTGACGGCGACGAGGTGCTGGAGGTCCTCGACGCGCTGACGGTGCCGTGCGTCGTCGTCGCCCACACGGTCGTCCGCAACCCGACGGCCCACCAACGGTGGGTGCTCGAGCGGGTGTGCGATGCCGCCGACGCGGTGGTCGTCATGACCGAGCACGCCAAGCGTCGCCTCGTCGGGGACTTCGACGTCGATGCCGGCCGGGTGTCGGTGATCTCCCACGGCGCGACGACACCGCCCGATGGGACGAGCGACGCGTGGGATCGCCCGCCGGGTGATCGCCTGCGGCTGTTGACGTGGGGCCTGCTCGGCCCGGGCAAGGGCATCGAGTGGGCGATCGACGCCATGTCGATGCTCGCCGACGTGCGACCGCTCCCGTCGTACCTGGTGGCCGGGGCCACCCATCCGAAGGTGCTGGCCACCGACGGCGAGGCGTACCGCGAGATGCTGCAGCGGCGCAGCTGGTCGACCGGCGCCGCCCGGTCGGTCACCTTCGACGAGTCGTACCGCGACCTCCCAGCGCTGACCCGCATGATCGGCGCCGCCGACCTCGTCGTCCTGCCGTACGACTCGCAGGACCAGGTCACCTCCGGTGTGCTCGTCGACGCCGTGGCGTGTGGCCGGCCCGTCGTCGCCACCGCCTTCCCGCACGCCATCGAGCTGCTCAGCGACGGCGCCGGGGTCGTCGTCCCGCAGCGCGACGCCGCCGCGCTCGCCGACGTCGTCGCGGGGCTCGTCGACCACCCGGAGCACCTCGAGCAGATGGCCGCCGCCTGCCGCCGCCTGGCGCCCGAGCTGTCGTGGCCCGTGGTGGCCGGCCGCTACGACGAGCTGGCGACCTCCTTGTTGGCCGCTCGGGTGACGGCGTGATCGCACCGGATCCGAGCTTCGCCCACATCGCCGCGATGAGCGACGGCATCGGCACGTTCGAGCACGCCGAGCTCTCGGTCCCGCGCCTCGCGATGGGCTACTGCACGGACGACATGGCTCGCGTCCTGATCGCGGCGTGCCGCGCGCCGGTCGCCGACGGCGTCGTCGTCGGTCTCTGCCGGATGGCCTACCGCTTCGTGGCCGACGCTCAAGGGGTCGACGGCAAGATCCGCAACCGACGGTCGGTCGGCGGTCGTTGGCGGGGCAAGCGGGTCGTCGAGGACTGCTGGGGCCGTGCCATGTGGGCGTTCGGAACGGCGGCGGTGCGGGCGCCGGAGGACTGGATGCGCCAGAGCGCGGCGGCGTCGTTCGACCGCGGGCTCGGGCAACGGGCCCGCGCACCACGGGCGATGGCCTTCGCCGCGCTCGGTGCGGCCGAGGTGCTGGCCGTGCAACCACGACACGTCGGGGCGCGACAGCTCCTGGCCGACGCGGTGGACGTGGTGGGCCGGCCCGGCACCGACCCCACGTGGACATGGCCCGAAGCGCCGACTGACCTACGCCAACGCGGCGCTGGCCGAGTCCCTGATCGCGGCCGGCGCGCTGCTCGACGAGCCCGCCGTGCTCGCCGACGGCCTCGACGCCCTGCGGTGGCTGCTCGCCCGGGAGACGCGAGACGGCCACATGTCGCCGACCGCCACCGGCGGCGCCGGCCCCGGTGACCCCGCTGGCCATGCCCCGATGTTCGACCAGCAGCCCATCGAGGCCGCGGCGATGGCCGACGCATGCGCGCGGGCGTACGCCGTCACCGGCGATCAGGTCTGGCTCGACGGGCTCACGCGCAGCGTCGAGTGGTTCCTCGGTGCCAACGACGTCGGCGTGCCGGTCGGTGACCTCGCCCGCGGCGCCGGCTACGACGGACTCGAGGTCGACGGCGTCAACCACAACGAGGGCACCGAGTCGACCCTCGCGTTGATCACCTCGTTGCAGCACGCTCGCGCCCTGGCCACGGTCGCATGACGACGGCGGCGGTCATGCGGAGCCCTGCCGGCCTCGTGCCGGATCCGTCGCGCGTGATCGGCCAGCTGTTCGTCCCCGGGCACGCGCTCGCCGGTGACCGCGAGGGGCGCGCGTCCAGCACGATCGCCCACGTCCTCGGCCTGACCGATGACGACGTCGCCGCCGCCCTCGACGACCTCGTCGAGCGGTTCGACGGCCGGCACCGGGATCTCGGTGCGATGTTCGATCGCCACGCCGCTCGCCTGCTGAGCCGCCTGCCGGCCGACGTCGTGCTGTCCGCGCCGCGCCGTCACCTGCTCGGCGCGACGTTCACCCAGGAGTTCGCGCTCGAGGCGGCCGCCGTGTGCAACCCGAGTGCGGTGCCGGCAGCCGATCAGGCCGGCCTCGCGCCCGGTGCGCTGCGCGCCGTGCTCAGCGTGCGCCAGATCGGGGAAGGCCATCGCTCGTCGATCGGCTTCCGTTCGTTCGTCGTCGACGCCGCCGGGGCGGTGACGGTCGATCGACGGGGTCCCCACGCGACTGCGGGCACGGTCGAGGACGTCGATCTCGACGTCGAGGTGTTCAGGGGGCTCGCCACCGACCTCGACGCCGACTCGATCCAGTGGGTCGTGGACGGGCTCGGGGCGCACTTCTCGGCCCAGCAGCTGACCGCCCGCCTGCACCAGCTCGAGGCCCAGCAGGACACACGCCGGGACGTCGCCCGCACGTCGCGCCGACTCACGGCCCGCGCCGCCCGTTGCTACACGGTCCGGTTCGCGCCCGACTCCGATCTCGCCGAGCGGGTGCTGACCCCGACGTGCGATGTGGAGTCGAACGGCATGGAGGACGCCCGGTTCGTGCAGTTCGCCGACGACGACGGCGCCACCACCTACTACGCGCCGTACACCGCCTACGACGGGTCGGCCATCGCCCAGCAGCTCCTTGCCACGCAGGACTTCGAGACCTTCACCTCGGTCCCGCTGCTCGGCGACGGTGCGGCCAACAAGGGCCTCGCGCTGTTCCCGCGTCGCATCGGCGGGCGCTACCACGCACTGTCGCGGTGCGACGGCGAGCGCAACGCGCTGGCCGTCTCCGACGACCTCCGGTACTGGCCGACGGCACGGCCGCTCGACGTCCGCGACCAGACGTGGAGCTCGGTGCAACTCGGCAACTGCGGGTCACCGATCGAGCTCGACGAGGGGTGGCTCGTGCTCACGCACGGGGTGGGCGCCATGCGCACCTACTCGATCGGCGCCCTCCTGCTCGACATCGACGACCCCTCCGTCGTCCTCGGCCAGACGACCCGGCCGCTGATCGCGCCCCGCCCGGACGAGCGGGACGGATACGTGCCGAACGTCGTGTACTCCTGCGGCGCGATCCGCCACGGCGATCACCTCGTCGTCCCGCTGGGCATCGCCGACAGCCGCGTCGGGTTCGCCACGCTCTCCATCTCCGCCGTCCTCGCCGTCCTGCTCGATGGTGCCGACGTCCCACGATCGATGACCCAGGAGGACACCGACCATGCCTGACACGACCATCATCGACCCATCGACCGCGCTCGCCGAGCGACGGTGTTGGCGCTGCCTGCAGATGTTCGCCGTCGACGGACCCGTTCCGGTCCGCGAGGACTTCTGGCTGTGCGACCCGTGCGGTGCCAACCTGCTGCCCTCGAAGCACCGCCCGTCATGATGCTGCGCTTCCAGTGGGACTCGCTGCGTCGTGGCGACCGCATCGTCTTCCACGACGCCCGGTCCGCTGATCTCGGGTCGCGTCCGGCCGATGTCGGCCGGATCGTCCGCCCGGGCCGCTTCGTGCGCCACGTCGACCCGCTCGCCGCCGCCGACGTCGTGGCGTGCTGGCGGTGCGACGAGGCACTCGCCGCCTGACCACACGGCGACGCCGGTTCCGATCGCGGCACGACGATGCGTCCGCGACCGTCCCAGGGATGGGACGATGAGCCGATGGCGCGCACGACCGCCGAACAGCTGCTGCTCGGGGAGTGGGCGTGCCTCGGCATCCTCTACCAGGGTCCGAACCACGGGTTCGCCATCGCCTCGCGCCTCAAGCCGGACGGCGACATCGGGCGGGTGTGGTCGCTGTCGCGGCCGCTGACGTACCGCTCCATCGAGCAGCTGACCGTGCGCGGGCACGTCCACGCGATCGGCGAGGAGCGCGGCATCGCCGGGGGCAACCGCACGAAGCTCGCCGCCACTCGCCAAGGCCGGGCCGCCCTGCGCAAGTGGGTGGCGACGCCGGTCGCCCACCTCCGCGACCTGCGCAGCGAGCTCCTCCTCAAGCTGGTGATCGCCGAGCAGTGCGGCATCGACGTGTCCGAGATGCTGGTGCGCCAACGCCAGCGCATCGCAGCGATCGCCGAGGCCCTCGATGCCAAGGTCGCGGCGGCAGCACCGGACGTCGTGACGCTGTGGCGCGACGAGTCGTCGGACATGGCGCTGCGATTCATCGACAAGCTCCAACAGCAGGGCATCACCGCAGCTCAGAGGCCGTGACCGCGGATGGTCGAGGGGTGGCTAGCTTGCCACCATGACCACGTTCGACAAGCTGTACATCGACGGCGCGTTCACCCCGTCCGACTCGTCCGAGACCATCGACGTCATCGATTCGGTCACCGAGGACGTGATGGCCACGATCCCGGCTGGATCGGCTGCCGACGTCGACCGCGCGGTGAAGGCGGCCCGGGCCGCGTTCGACTCCTGGTCGCAGACGCCGGTCGAGGAGCGGGCCAAGTACCTCTCCCGCATCGGCGATGCGCTCGGCGCCCGGATGGACGAGCTGGCCACGACGATCTCCAAGGAGACCGGCATGGCGAAGTGGCTGTCGCAGATCGTCCAGGTCGGGCTGCCGATCAACAGCTTCAAGACCGCCGCCGCGACGGCCGAGGCCTACCGCTTCGAGGAGCCGGTCGGGACCTCGCTCGTCGTGCGCGAGCCGATCGGCGTGGTCGGCTGCATCACGCCGTGGAACTACCCGCTGCACCAGATCGCGGCCAAGGTCGCCTACGCGATGGCCGCCGGCTGCACCGTGGTGCTCAAGCCGAGCGAGATCGCGCCGGTCGACGCGTTCGTGCTGGCCGAGGTGATCGACGAGGTCGGCCTGCCGGCCGGCGTGTTCAACCTCGTGTCGGGCTACGGCCCGGTGGTCGGCGAGGCCATCGCCTCCCACCCCGACGTCGACATGGTGTCCTTCACCGGCTCGACCCGCGCCGGCAAGCGCGTCGCCCAGCTCGGCGCCGAGACCGTCAAGAAGATCGCCCTCGAGCTCGGCGGCAAGTCGGCCAACGTGCTGCTGGCCGACCTCGACGCCGACGGCTTCAAGAAGGCCGTCAAGGACGGCGTGCAGAAGGCGTTCCTCAACTCCGGCCAGACGTGCTCGGCGCTCACCCGCATGCTCGTCCCGGCCGATCGGCTCGCAGAGGCCGAGGAGGTGGCCGCCGCAGCCGTCGCCAAGGTGACGGTCGGCGATCCGTTCACCGAGGGCATCCACCTCGGCCCGCTGGCATCGGCTGCCCAGCGCGACCGCGTGCAGGGCTACATCCAGAAGGGCATCGACGAGGGTGCCGCGGTCGTCGCCGGCGGGCTCGGCGCGCCGGACGGGCTGGGCACCGGCTTCTACGTCCGCCCGACGGTGTTCTCGAACGTCACGCCGGACATGACGATCGCCCAGGAGGAGATCTTCGGGCCGGTGCTGTCGATCCTCCCGTACACCGACGAGGAGCAGGCCGTCGAGATCGCCAACGGCGTCGTCTACGGCCTCGCCGGTGGCGTGTGGTCAGGCGACAAGGACCACGCCGTCGCCGTCGCCCGCCGTCTGCGCACCGGCCAGGTCGAGGTCAACGGCGGCGCCTTCAACCCGAACGCCCCGTTCGGCGGCTACAAGCAGTCGGGCATCGGCCGCGAGTACGGCACCCACGGCTTCGAGGAGTTCCTCGAGACCAAGAGCCTCCAGCTCTGAGCTGAACCCCATCCACTCGTCTTGGTCCGGATCCCGGTCGCCCGTGCGACCAGGATCCGGACCGAAACGCGTCAGGGGTCGGGCGATTCCCGCGCTGACGCGGTTTCGGAGCGTTTCCTCCACGCCCCCGCGAACGCGTCTAGGGTCGCGCCGCTGGCAATCAGGTGGGCGGAAACGAACCGGGAGGAATCAATCGAATGAGGAAGCTCGTCGTCGCGGCAGCCGCCGTGACGTGCATGGCCATCCCAGTTGTGGGCATCGGGGCCGGGGCAGGTGCTGAGGGCACCCAAGCCGACGGGACCCAGGAGTTCGTCGTGCTCTACGCCGAAGGGGCGTCCACGACCGACGCCCAGGCCGCCATCGCCGCGGCCGGCGGCACCATCGTGAGCGAGAACGCCGACGTCGGCGTGGCCACGGTGCAGACGACCAACGCCGACTTCGCCGCGGCCGCCCAGGCCGCCCCGGCGATCGAAGGCACGGCGGCCAACGTGACCATCGGCTCGGTGCCCCACACCGTCGACGCGGCCGGCCAGGTCAAGAAGGCCGATCCGGTCGAGGACGAGCTGACCACCGGGTCGGCGACCGGCCCCGGCATCAGCCGCCACGGCGGCGGCAGCCGCACGGCCGAGCCGTTGGCCGACCTGCAGTGGGACATGCAACAGATCGGTGCGACCACCGACGGCTCGTACCGGGCCGAGCAGGGCAAGGGCGTGCGCGTCGGCATCATCGACACGGGCGTCGACGGGTCGCACCCCGACATCGCGCCGAACTTCGACCGCAAGCTCAGCCGGAACTTCACCAAGGACATCCCGTTCGACGCCAACGGCAACGAGATCGACGGGCCGTGCGAGGACGAGCCGGATCAGTCGTGCACCGACGCCAACGACGTCGACGAGGACGGCCACGGCACCCACGTGGCGTCGACCATCGCCTCGCCCATCAACGGCATCGGCATCGCCGGCGTCGCCCCGCAGGCGACCATCGTCAACCTGCGCGCCGGTCAGGACTCCGGCTACTTCTTCCTGCAGCCATCGATCGATGCGCTGACGTACGCCGGCAAGAACGGCATCGACGTCGTGAACATGAGCTACTACGTCGATCCGTGGCTGTTCAACTGCGCCGACAACCCGGCCGACAGCCCGGTTGACCAGGCGGAGCAGCGCACGATCGTCACGGCCATGCAGCGGGCGCTCGACTTCGCCTACCGCCACGGCGTGACGCTGGTGTCGGCCGCCGGCAACGGCGCCACCGACTACACGAAGGTCATCGTCGACGACTCGAGCCCCGACTTCGCCGACGTGTCCGGCGAGGAGGCGTACACCCGCACGATCAACCCGTCCTGCATCTCGATGCCGTCCGAGGGCAACCACGTCCTGTCGGTCAGCAGCACGGGCATCTCGCAGCGCAAGGCGTACTACTCCGACTACGGCAACGGCTACGTCGACGTCGCCGCCCCCGGCGGCGACGCCTACGACACGCCCGGCGGCACCCGCGACGTCACCAAGGCCATCCTCGCCGCCTACCCGGCGTCGTTGGTGACCCCCGCGATGGTCGACGCCAACGGTGAGCCGATCGTGCCGAACATCGTGCGCAGCTGCGACGCCAAGGGCACCTGCGCCTACTACCAGTACATCCAGGGCACCTCGATGGCGTCACCGCACGCCACCGGCGTCGCCGCCCTGATCGTCGGCAAGTACGGCTTCCGCGACTGGCGGGGCGGCGGCAAGGCGCTGTTCCCCGACGTCGTGGAGTGGGTCATCAAGGCGACGGCGACGAAGACGCCGTGCCCGAACCCGCCGAAGTACACCTACACCCGGCAGGTCCCGGGGGTCGGCACGGTCGTCAGCAGCGCGACCTGCGAGGGCACCCGCTGGGGCAACGGCTTCTACGGCAGCGGCATCATCAGCGCCGCCAAGGCCGTCGGCCGGTAGTCCGCAACCACGTTCTGTGTCACCGGCAGGTCCCCGGGGACTTGTCCGGTGACACAGAGCTGGGTCCTCAGCCGAAGAGGCCGTCGCTCATGCCGATGGCGATGTCGTCCTCGCTCATGCCGGCGATGTCGCGGTACACCTCGAAGTTGTGCTCGCCGATGAAGGCGCCGGAGGGCAGGTACGGCTCGAGGTCGGACGTGCTCCACAGGGCCGGGAAGCGCTCGTGCGGGCGGTCACCGAACACGGCGTGGTCGAAGCGCCGCCAGAAGTCGCGGGCGACGAGCTGCGGGTCGGCGGTCAGATCGCCGCCGTCCTGCACCTTGCCGGCCGGCACGCCGTTCGCCTGCAACGCCTCGGCGGCGGCGTCGGCACCGCGGCTGGCGCACCAGATCCGCAAGCGCTCGTCGATCTCGTCGGAGCGGGCGAAGCGACCGGCCACCGTCGCCAGATCGGGATCGTCAGCGAGATCGGCGATGTCCCACGACACCGTGGCGCACAGCCGCACCCAGTCGTCGTCGTCGCGGCACGTGATCGCCACCTCGTGCTGATCGCCGCAGCGGTACACGGCGTTCGGGCACCACGTCTCGAACGGATCGCGGTTGCCGATCGGGTGCGCCTCGCGACCGTTGGCGAGGAGGTCGAGCACGGCCGGCCCGATGAGGTAGGTGCCGGTCTCCATCTGGGCGATGTCGACGTGCTGCCCCTCGCCCGTGCGGCGCCGCGCCTCGACCGCGGCCAGCACGGCGGTGGCGGCACAGAGCCCAGCCGCATGGTCGTTGAGCGAGAAGCCGGGACCCACGTCGCGCCGACCGGCCGGGTTGGACAGGTACGTCAGGCCGCACAGGGCGTGGATCGTCGGGGCGTAGGTGATCATCTTCGACCACGGCCCCTCGTGGCCGGGCCCGCTCATCGTGAGGTAGATGATCCCCGGGTTCCACTCCCGCACTTGCTCGTAGCCGATGCCCCAGCGGTCGAGCACGCCGGCCGAGAAGTTCTCCATGAGGATGTCGGAGCGCTCGATGACGGCGCGGATCACGGCCAGCGCCTCGGGCCGCTTCATGTCCAACGACACCAGCCGCTTCGAGCGGTTCCACACGTAGAAGTACGGGAAGTCGGGCGAGTTCACGAGGGTCGCCCGCTCCGCCGTCTGGAACTTCAAGATGTCGGCGCCGAGGTCGCCGAGGATGCGGTTGGCGAACGGTCCGGCCAGCACCCACGTGAAGTCGACGACGCGCAGGCCTTCGAGCGGCTTGCCGGCCGCCACCGGCCCGGCGTGGCGCTGCTCGACCGGCGTCGGGGCGGCGGCGGGGATGCGATCCCACTCGGTGAGCAGCGCGTCGAGATCCTCGACCGAGTCGGGCGGCGGCTGCTGGGGCGGCGACGGCGTGCCGAGGAAGCGGGCGAACGGCCCCGGCATGCGCACATCCTCGACGCCCTCGACCGGGCGGAACGACCCGCGGAACTCGTACTGCGGGTTGTCGACGACCTGGGCCACGGTCTGCACCTCGCCGAACGCGATGTGGCGGCGCTGGGCCTCGAGGAACAGCTCGCCGGAGTCCTTCGTCAGGCAGAAGCGACGGATCGCGTTCATCACCCGCGGGATCTCGGCCAGCGCCTCCTCGATCGACATCTTCGACAGCTCGGCGCCTTCGGGATCGCCCTCCTCGGCCATCCACTCGAAGAGCAACGACGGCTGCGGGACCGGCGCGATGTTGCACGCGCCGTGCTTGGCGTTGGCCACGACGTAGGCGCCGAACCAGTGCAGCGAGCCCTGGCGCCGCGCCCGTTGCGGGATCGGCAGCAGGTCCGGGAACCACCACTGGAAGAAGAGGTTCTCGATCGACGACGTCATCACCTCGTGCAGCGAGAGGTCGACGAGCGCGCCGGTACCGGTCTCGCGCGACTGGTACACGCCGGCGAGCCCGTTGATGCACGCCATCAGCGAGCCGAACGTGAGGTTCTGGCGACCCCACGCGCCGATCGCCTCGTCAGGGGTCCCGGAGATGCTGAGCACACCCGACATCGCGCCGGCGACGAGGTCGCTGGTCTGCCAGCTGGCACGCGGACCGGTGCGCCCGAACGGCGTCAGCGACACCTGCACCAGACGGGGGTTGGCCGCCGCCAGGTCGTCGTGGTCGATGCCGAGCTCGGCGAGGAAGCCCGGCGCCGTGGTGTCGATGACGAGATCGGCCGACTGGGCCAGGCGGCGGTAGGCGGCGGCGCCGTCGGGCGTCGTGAGGTCGATGTCGACGGGATGCTTGCCGCCTTCCGTCCACCAGTCGAGGAGACCGCCCCGTGCAGCGAGCCGTGCGTCGCCCATCGCCGGACCGGACGTCGGGCGTCCGACGCGGGCCACCGAGGCGCCGCTCTCGGCGAGGAGCTTGCCGGCGAAGCGCCCCAGCTCGCCGCTCACCTCGATCACCCGCAGACCGCTCAGCGGTCCCCCTTGCGTGCTCACCATCGCCACTGCCCCCTTCGCACTGCGACTCGAACCCCGATCCATCATGGCAAGCCCGGCGACGGGAGTGCACTCGCGGAAATCACCCGCTGCCGCTGACGGCGTCGTCCTATCCTCCGGGCATGTCGCGATGCGTGTCGACCACGACGCCGGGCCTGCCCGGCGTGGTCGCTCACTAGCAGCGCGACATCGCCCCGGGCACTGACCCGGGGCCGGCACCACGTCCGCCTCTCCGGGTCACGCCCACGAACGAGAGGAGGAACCGATGTCACCCCACGACCACCGCGATGCCGGGCGCCGGCTCGGCATCTACGCGCCCAACGACCTGTGCGGCGCCGGGCTGCCGCTGTGGCTGCCCGACGGCACCATCGTGCGCGACGAGCTCGAGCGCTACGTCGTCGAGCTCGAACGGGCCCACGGCTACCGCCACGTCCACACCCCGCAGCTCGGCAAGCGCGAGCTGTACGAGCGGTCCGGCCACTGGGCCCACTACCACGACGACATGTACCCGCCGATGGCCGTCGGCAGCGAGGAGGTGGTGCTGCGGCCGATGCTGTGCCCGCACCACATCCTCGTGTTCGAGACCGAGCGCCCATCGGCCGCCGCGCTGCCGTACCGGCTGGCCGAGGTCGGCGAGATGTTCCGGTTCGAGCGCTCGGGCGTCGTCGGCGGCCTCAGCCGGGTCCGCCAGATGACCCTCAACGACGGCCACGTGTTCTGCCACCCGGATGCCGTCGGGACCGAGATCGCCGACATGCTGGAGATGGTCGGTGAGGCCTACGCGGTGCTCGGGCTGCCGGCGCCGCGCCTGCGGCTGTCGCGGCGCGGCGAAGGCGCCAAGTACGTCGACGACGACGCGCTGTGGGCACGCGGCGAGGCCGTGCTGCGCGACGTGCTCGTCGACCTCGGGCTCGAGTTCGACGAGGCCGAGGGGGAAGCCGCGTTCTACGGCCCGAAGATCGACCTCCAGGTCCGCGACAGCCGCGGCAAGGAGGAGACCCTGTCGACCATCCAGGTCGACTTCCACCTGCCCCGCCAGTTCGACCTCGCGGCACGCGACGGCGAGGGGTCGATCCGGCCGGTCATGATCCACCGCTCGATCGTGTCGACCATGGAGCGCATGGTGGCCCACCTGCTGGACGTGCACGGCGGCGCGCTGCCGGCGTGGCTGGCCCCGACCCACGTCCGCATCCTGCCCGTCGTCGACGACGTGATCGCCAGCGCGGCCGACGTCCGTGACGTCCTGGTGCGCGCCGGGCTGCGGGTCTCGCTCGACGATCGTGATGCCTCGCTGGGCGCGCGCGTCCGCGCCGCCGAGCAGGCCCGGGTCCCGTTCGTCGCCGTCATCGGACGCCGCGAGGCGGCGGACGGGACGGTCGCCGTGCGGGTCAGGGACGGCGCGCAGCTGGCGCCGATGCCGGCGGCCAACCTGGCGGCGCTCGTCGGCGACGTCGTGCGATCGCGACAGGTCGCGCTGGTGCCATGACGTCCGCCGCCACCTCACGGCGGGCCCACCGCGTCGTCACAGGCGCGCCGATCACGATCGAGGCATGACCGATCTACGCCGGATCCTCGGAGACCACCAGCTGACTGCGGCCCTCGGGCCGCCCGGATCAGGCCGGGACGCTGGCGCCGACGAACTGCTTGAGCGCGTCGGCCATGGCGGCGCGGACGGGCGCGCCGGAGAGGACGACGTCGACCATCGAGATCGACGTGTGGGTGTGGCCACGGGCCTGCAGCAGGGTGACGGGGACGCCGGCCGCCTCGAGCGCAGCGGCGTAGGCGTTGCCCTCGTCGCGCAGCGGGTCGAACTCGGCCGTGACGATGAACGCCGGCGGCAGACCCGACAGGTCGTCGGCCCGCAGCGGCGAGCAGGCCGGGTCGGTGCGCTGCTCGGCGTCGGCGTAGTAGTCGAAGAACCACTCCATCAGCGGCTTCGTGAGCACGAACCCGTCGGCGTTCTCGCGATAGGAGCCGGTGTCCATGTCGCAGTCGGTCACCGGCGTCATCATCAGCTGGCCGATGATCGCGGGCCCCCCAGCGTCACGGGCCTGCTGGCTGACGACGGCGGCGAGGTTGCCCCCTGCGCTCCACCCGGCGACGATCAGCTGCTCGGGGATGCCGCCGAGCTCGACGGCGTGGGCGGCGATCCACTTCAGGGCGGCGAACGCATCGTCGGTGGACGCCGGGAAGCGGGACTCGGGCGCGTGGCGGTAGTCGACCGACACGATGACCATGTCCGAGCGCACGCAGAGGTCGCGGCAGAACGGATCGTCGGTCTCGTGGCTGCCGAGCACCCAGCCGCCGCCGTGGTAGTAGACGACCACCGGGTGCGGTCCCGGTGACGCCGGCCGGTACAGGCGGTAGTCGAGGTCGCCGCCGGCGCCAGGCAGGGTGCCGTCGACGATCTCGCCGACCTCCGGTCCCGTCGGACGGGCCGCGTTGGCCTCGGTCATGAAGTCCCGGGCCTCCTGGGCCGTCATCGACTCCAGCGGCGGCAGGTCGAGCCCGGCCATCATCTCGAGCACCGCGGCGACGTCGGGCTGCAGGCGGTTGATCACGCCGTCGTTGCGCTGCGTGCCGGCCGGACCGGCGAGCTCGAAGCCGAGGAAGTCCTGCTCGACGACGGTGTCGCACGTCTTGCGGTAGACGTCGACACCGCCGACGTAGGGGAGGAACACGCGCGGCTTGCCGGGGACGTTGGCGCCCATGTACCACGAGTTGGCGGTCGGGAACAGCGTGATGTCACCGCAATCGTTGACGTGCGTGACCCATCCCGCCTGGGCCGTCTCGGTCGGCTCGATGCGCTCGAACCCGTCCTTGTGCAGCCGGTCGAGCTGATCGGCGATCCAGTCGACGTGCTGCTCGATCGACACCGACATGTTCGACAGCACCGACGGGCTGCCCGGGCCGGTGATCATGAACAGGTTCGGGAAGCCGACCGTCATCAGCCCGAGGTAGGTGACCGGCCCGTGGGCCCACACGTCCTTGAGCGTGGCGCCGTCCTTGCCGGTGATGTCGACGCCGACGAGGGCGCCGGTCATCGCGTCGAAGCCGGTGGCCAGCACGAGGACGTCGAACTCGAACGTCTCCTCGCTGGTCTCGATGCCGGTCTCGGTGATCGTGACGAGCGGCGTCTTGCGCAGATCGACGAGCTTGACGTGCGGGAGGTTGAACGTCTCGTAGTAGCCGGTGTCGAGGCACGGCCGCTTGGTGCCGAGGGCATGGTCCTTCGGGCACAGCGTCTCGGCGACCTCGGGATCCTTCACGATCGAACGGATCTTGTCGCGCAGGAAGTCGGTGACGACGTCGTTGGCCGCCTTGTTGGTGGCCTGATCGGCGAACACGCCGAGGATGCCGAAGAGCTCACCGCTCTGGTAGCCGGCCTCGAGCCGGCGCAGCTGCTCGTCGCGCGGCACTGAGGCCGCCATGTCGACCGGGTACTCGAGCGGCACACCGCCACGCGACCACTTGCCGGCCTCGCGGTAACCCTCGCGATCGGCGGCGATCCGAGCCAGGCGCTCGGCCTCCGGCGCGCCGTTGCGGGCCGGGATCGAGAAGTTCGGCGTGCGCTGGAACACGACGAACTCTGAGGCCTGCTGGGCCATGATCGGGATCGACTGGATGCCCGAGGACCCGGTGCCGATGACGCCGACGCGCTTGCCGGTCAGGTCGACGCCCTCGTGGGGCCAGCGGCTGGTGAAGTACACCTCGCCCTGGAAGCGGTCGGTGCCCTCGATGTCGACCTCCTTGGGCACCGACAGGCATCCGGTGGCCATCACGTACCAGCGGCAGCGGATGCTGTCACCGCCGCTCGTGGTGATCGTCCACGTCGACGCCGCGTCGTCCCACACCGCCGCCTTGACGCCGGTCTCGAAGCGGATGTCGCGCCGCAGGTCGTAGCGGTCGGCGACGTGTTGCAGGTACTTCAGGATCTCGGGCTGGGCGGCGTACTTCTCCGACCACGTCCAGTCGTTCTCCAGCTCGGGGTCCCAGGAGTACGTGTAGTCGGTGGTCGGGATGTCGCAGCGGGCGCCGGGATAGCGGTTCCAGTACCACGTCCCGCCGACGTCGTCACCGGTTTCGAGCACCGTCGCCGACAGGCCCACGCCGCGCAGGCGCTGCAGCATGTAGAGGCCGGCGACACCTGCGCCGACGACGACCACGTCGACGTCGAGCTGGCCGCCCGAACCGTTTGCCCCGTTGGTCCCGTTCCCTGCGGTCATCCCAGCCCCCTGGACTTCGTGGCGGCCCGAGTGGCCGCACCGCACATCCTGGCCCGCCGGGACGCGTGCAGGCGCCAGGCGGTGGCGCGTCACCGCGGCTCGGGGTTGCGCCGCTCCAGGAGACCGGTGAACCGGACATCGACCATGTCGAGGATCTCGGGCTGGGCGGGGAGGATGTAGAAGCGGTCCTCGCGGATGCCGTCGAGCACGTGGTCAGCGACGACATCCGGGGCGTAGCCGCCGCGCAGGGCCTCGGCGAACACGGTGGTGAACTGCTGGACCTCGGTGCGCAGGACGGCCACATCGGTGCGCTCGCCCTGGTCGGCCGGCCGGTTGCGCTCGGCGTCGAGGATGTTGGTGTTGATCAGGCCCGGGCAGACGACCGAGGCGGACAGGCGGGCGCCCATCTCGCGCAGGTCCCGGTAGATGCCCTCGGTCAGGCAGACGACGCCGTGCTTTGACACGTTGTAGGGGTTGGCCGCGGTGGCCAGGCCGGCGATCGAAGCCGTGTTGACGATGTGGCCCTCGTCGCCGGCATCGAGCATGCGGGGGACGAACGCCCGCACGCCGTGGACGACGCCCATCAGGTTGATGCTCATCGTCCAGTCCCAGTCGGCCAGCGTGCCCTCCCACGCCCGCAGCCGCAGCGTGGCCGCGGTGGCGGCGACCCCTGCGTTGTTGAACAGCACGTGGACGTTGCCGAACGTGCTGAAGGCGGCGTCGGCGAGGGCGTCGACGGCGTCCGGCGAGGCGACGTCGGTGGCGACGGCCAGCACCTCGACGCCGGTGGCCTTGATCGCCGCCTCCGCGGCGGCCAGCGCGTCGGCCTCGATGTCGGCGAGCACGAGGTGCATGCCCTCGGCCGCCAGGCGGTGGGCGGTGGCCAGCCCGATCCCGCTCGCCGCGCCGGTCACGACGGCCACCCGATCCTTGACGTCCTGCATTGGTCGACCCCTTTCGTCCCGAGCCCGAACCTACGTCACGTGATGGCGACGCCCGACCGGCCGGCGCCCGCCGAAATGGCCGGATCCGCCAACTGTTTGCTGAAACGGCCAACTTCTGGCCGTTTCAGCAAAGAGTTGGCGATATCCGGTCACGTTCCCGGGCGGGGCTCGATGCCGAACGGGCGGCCGGCGAGGTGGGCGGTGGCGACGTCCACGCAGCGGGCGAACGCGAGGTCGAGCTCGGCGATGTCGTCGAGCCACGCCTCGAGGGCCAGCAGGCGGTGGCCGCGCCCGATGACCTGGGGGTGGAACACGACGTCGTAGACGCCGTGGCCCACGTTGGCGGTCATCCACCGCAGGTCGCCGGTGAAGTTGTCGAACATGTCGGCCGGCCGGCGCAGCCCGGGCATCATGCTGCGGCGGAAGGCGACGAACTCCAGGTACACGTAGTCGTCGCTGCTCCAGCTCCACGGCAGCTCGACGAGCGGCGTCGGGTCGCCCCACTGCGCCGGACCGTCGTCCGGGAAGCGGTCGCCGCGGCGCACGACGTAGGGCCGGTAGTCGTGGCCCATCAGCGACGAGTCGTAGGTGACGCCGTGCTCGAGCAGCAGGTCGATCGTCAACTCGGTCAGCTCACCGGACGGCGCGCGGTAGCCGGCCGGCGGGTGTCCGCACAGCGCCTCGATGAGCTCGATCGAGCGACCCATCGCCCACCGCTCGGTGTCCGGCTCGACCGTCGGGTTGAACTCGTGGGCGTAGCCGTGGAGGGCGATCTCGTGGCCGGCCGCGGCGATCGCCGCGCACTCGTCCGGGTACGTCTCCAACGTGTGGCCGGGCACGAAGAACGTCGCCGGCAGGCCGCGCCGCTCGAGCAGCCGCAGGATGCGCGGCACGGCGACGGCGCCGAACTCACCGCGCGAGATCGAGGTCGGCGTCGTCATGCCGCGCTGGATCCACAGCGACGGCCCGTCGAAGTCGAACGTCAAGCACACGTACCCGGCGGGGTTGTCGACGAGCTCGGCCATCGGCCGAACCTACCGACCCTCAGAACACCGGGAACACGGGGGCGCGGCGACGCTCCTCGCGGGCGAGGGCGTGGAGGACCTCCCAGTCGCCGTGCTGATCGCGGGCGATGCCGAGGAGGATGTCGACGACGATCGTGCGGCCCTCGACGCTCGTGTCCGGGCAGGGCAGCCCGACGCTGGCGGCGAGGTCGTCGAGGTGGAACAGCACCTCGATCAGGCGGGTGCGACAGAAGTCGTCGAGCGTCAGCATGCGCCCGCCGAGCGCGGCCAGCAGGCGGTCGCTGGGCTCGGCCGCGAAGCGCACGCGCATCCGCGCCGCGACGTCGGCGCACAGCGCGGCGACCTCGGCCGGCCCGGCCGCCGCTTCCTCCGCCGACACCTCCTTGATGCGGTCGTGGATCGGCGAGTCGATGGCGGCGTGGAAATAGGTCACCGGCGTCAACAGCTCGCCGTCGGGGCGCCGGGCCGGTTCGGTGCGGTCGAGGTAGGCGAGCACGGCGCCGGCCGCCCGCACGAGGTGCGCCGACAGGGCGCCGATCGTCATGCCCTCCAGCGCGCTCGGCTCGTCCCAACGCGACATCACCTCGTCGCGACCCATCAGCGCGGCCGACGCGTCCACCGCCTCGATGACCAGTCCGCGCACGGCCTGCGACTCGTTGCTCGGCCCGACCTCGACATCCGACGACATCGCCGGAGCGTACCGAGCGTCGGTTTCGCCAACGGGAGCCCGGCGCCGGTGACCCTCACCGCGGGAGGCGGGCCGCGAACTGCCGGGCGCCGGTGTCCAGGATCCAGTCGTGGCTGCGCCGGGCGATCGGGCCGGCGACCGCGGTCAGCCACGCCACCGTCCGCCCAGTCGGCATCAACGCCGAGGTCAGCCGAACCTCCGACCGCTCACCCCGTCCGGCGACCTCGATGCGGGCCTGGCCGGCGATGTCACCCGACACGCGAGCCGTCACGAAGTCCGGCTCCTGCACCTCCAGGATCTCGATGCCGAAGCGCACCGTGTACCGCAGCGGCGGCCGCACCGCGCACTGCCAACGCGCCCCGGCGACCAGGCCGGCCGCGTCGAACGTCGTCAGCCAGGGCCACCACGTGGCGTAGAGGTCGGTCGCGGCGAGGGCGGCCCACACCTCGTCGTGGGCGGCGTCGAAGCACCAGCGACGATCCGAGACCAGCTCCACGTCGTAGATCGTCTCACCACCGTGCCTACGGTCGAACGCGTGAAGTTCGGCGTGTTCTACGAGGTCCAGCTGCCCACCCCGCATCGTGAGGGCGACGAGACGCGGATGTTCCGCGAGGCGCTCGAACACGTCGCCCTGGCCGACCGCCTGGGCATCCACCACATGTGGGCCGTCGAGCACCACTTCCTCGAAGACCACGCCCTGTCGTCGGCGCCCGAGGTCTGGCTCGCCGCAGCCGCGGCGCGGACCGAGCGCATCCGCATCGGCCACGGCATCGTGTGCACCCCGCCCGGCTTCTCGCACCCCGCCCGCATCGCCGAGCGCATCGGCACGCTCGATCAGGTGTCGGGCGGACGGGTCGACTTCGGCACCGGCGAGAGCTCGTCGCGCATGGAGCTCGAGGGCTTCCGCGTCGACGTCGACACCAAGCGGGCCGCCTACCTCGAGGCCGTCGAGCAGATCTGCAACATGATGGCGATGACGCCGTACCCGGGCTACGACGGCGAGTTCTTCTCGATGCCGTGCCGCAACATCGTGCCCAAGCCGGCGCAGCGGCCGCACCCGCCGCTGTGGGTTGCCGGCAAGCCCGATGTCGCCGCCCGCTACGGGATGGGGTGCCTCGGCTTCAACGTGGTCGGCGGCCACCAGGCGAAGGTGATGGTCGACCAGTACTACCGCACGCTCGCCGAGGAGTGCGTGCCGATCGGCCACACCGTGAACCCGAACATCGCCGTCCTGGCCACGCTGCACTGCGACCGCGATCGGGACGTCGCCCGCCGCAACGGGGAGCACCTGAAGTTCTTCGGCTACACGATCGGCAAGTACTACCTGAACGGCGAGGTGCGCCCGGGTGCGGGTGGGGCGTGGGAGGAGTTCCTCGCCGTCAAGGACTCGTTCCCGGAGATGGGCGACAGCCCGACGAGCGCCATCGGCACGCCCGACGACATCCGCGAGCACCTGCGGGCGCTGCAGGCGGCGGGGGTCGACCAGGTCATGCTGATGCACCAGGCCGGCCAGCTCGACCACGACGCCAACTGTCGCTCGCTGGAGCTCTTCGCCACCGAGGTGATGCCGGAGTTCGTCGAAGGCGAGGACGAGCGGGAAGCAGCCAAGGCCGCCCGCCTGGCGCCGGCGATCGAGGCCGCGCTGGCCCGCAAGACGTACCTGTCGATGCCGGACGAGATCCCGGCCGTGGTGCCGTACGGCCGCTTCAGCCACTTCCCCACCGACGAGGACCGCGCCATCGAAGCGGCGGCGGCGTCCGACACCCTCGGCGCGCTGGGTGTCGCCACCCCGTCCGGCTGAGCGGCGCTCAGCGCAGTGGTCGTTGGCTGTAGTAGGAGGCGCCGTACAGCCCGACCACGACGAAGCAGGCGATGCCGATGCCGTTCCAGATGCTGAAGCCGTCGTCGGCGGCGTCGAGGATCGTCACCACGATCCCGACGACGGCGGCGATCAGCATGGCGATCCCTCGAGCTCGCATCACCGCATGATGGCAGCCGGGTCGGCGGACGCCGTGCGATCCTGACCGCCGTGGACGACGCCCGGCCTCCGGTGCTGCGCGGCTTCGGCGGCGTGGCGGCGATCGGGGCGGACGGTCCCGTCGACCTCGGCGGCCCCAAGCAGCGGGCGGTGCTGGCGCTGCTGCTGCTCGATCCGGGCCGCGTGGTCACGGTCGACCGCATCGTCGATCGCATCTGGGGTGACGCCCCACCGGCGCGCGCCGAGGTCTCGGTGCGTGGCTACGTCTCGAACCTGCGCAAGGCGTTGGCCGCGGCCGGGATCGAAGGCGACCCGGTGATCGACTTCCGCGATCGCGGCTACGTCCTGCTCGTGGCCCCGCACGACGTCGACCTCCACCGCTTCGATGCCCTCGTCGACGAGGGCATCGACCTCGACCGCGACGGCGACCGCCGCGGCGCCCGCCGGGCGCTGGATCGGGCCCTCGAGCTGCACGCCGGCCCGGCGCTCGGCACGACCGGCGAGGAGCTCGGCCTCGACGACGTCCGCGCCCACTACGAGGAGCGGCGCGGCGCGGCGGTGGAAGCGCTCGTCGACGTCTGCCTCGCCCTCGGCGAGCACGCCCAGCTCCCCGCGGTCCTCGCGTCCGAGATCGCCCGCCAGCCCTACCGCGAGCGACTGCGCGCCCAGCTGGCCCTGGCCCTGTACCGCGCCGGCCGCTCGGTCGAGGCGTTGCGGGCGATCGCCGACGCCCGGCGGTTGCTGCGCGACGACATCGGCGTCGAGCCGGGACCGGAGCTGCGCCAGCTCGAGGCGGCGATCCTCGCCCACGACACCGCCGCGCTGGCGTGGATCCCGCCGCTCGCCGACGCGCCGGGCCCACCGGGTCGCACCGCGCTGGTCGACGTGGTCGACGAGGCCCGCTTCGGCCGTGCGGTCGAGGAGGCAGCACGGGCGCGCCCTGCTCGACCGGCTGCCGACGCGAGGTGGCGTGCTCGTGATCAGCGGCGAGCCCGGCGCGGGCAAGTCCTCGCTGCTGCGGGGGCTGCGCGTCGACGCGCTGCGGCGCGGCATCGTCGTCGGCTGGGACCGCTGCCCGGAATCGGCCGCTGCGGCGCCGTACCGGTCGTGGCGGACGGCGGTCGCCACGCTCGTACCCGACGACGACCTGCACGCCGGCCACCCGGCCCCGCAGGACGAGGCCGCCGGCACGCTGCTGGCCACCCACCTCGGCGCGCTCGATCGGCTGGGCGCGCGAACGGAGCCGGCCGTGATGGTGATCGACGACCTGCAGTGGGCCGACGACGCCACGCTGTCGCTGCTGGCGTTCCTCGCGCCGGAGCTGGAACGGCTGCGCATCCTCCTCGCCGTCGGGGTGCGCCGCACGGGCCCGCTGGTCCCCGCCGTCCGGGACTGCCTCGCCGAGCTGGCCCGCACCACCGATCCCGTCCACCTCACGCTGACCGGTCTCGCTCCCGACGCCATCGCCGCGTGGGTGACGGCGCTCACCGGACGGGACGCCGCGCCGGCGGTGGTCGCCCAGCTCGCCGACGTCACGGGCGGCAACCCGTTCTACGTGCGCGAGCTGCTGGCGCTGCTCGCGGCCGACGGTCGCCTCGACGGCGACAGCGACGCCGTGCCCGGGTTGCCGAGCGGCATCCCCCACGCCGTGCAGGACGTCGTGCGGCGCCGCACGTCGCGGCTGCCGCCGGACACCCAGGGCGTGCTGACGACGGCCGCGGTCATCGGGCGGCGGTTCGACCTCGACGTGCTCGCCGGCGTCGTCGAGCTCGACGTCGCCGAGGCGCTGCGGCGACTGGAGCCGGCGCTCGACGACGGGCTGGTCGAGGTCGACGATCGCCGTGCCGGGCGCTTCGCCTTCTCCCACGCCCTCGTGTCGGGCACGCTGGCCGCCGAGCTCAACGCAGCACGCCTGGCCGCCGTGCACGCCCGCACGACCGACGTGATCGAACGCCTCCGCGCCGGCGACCTCGAGCCGTGGGTCGAGGACCTCGCCTACCACGCGTCGGAGGGCCTGGTCGCCGGCACGGCGCCGCAGGCCCTCGCCTACGCACGGCGGGCCGCGGCGTCAGCCGAGGCCGTCCAGTCGTCCGCCGACGTCGCCGTGCAGCTGCAACGGGCCGTCGCCGCGGCCGCCCTCGTGCCCGAGCTCCCCGTTGCCGAGCGCCGCGACCTCCTCGTACGGCTCGGCATGGCGTGGCGCGAGACCGGCGCCCCCGACGCCCGTCCGACGCTCGTCGAGGCGGCGCGCCTCGCCGAAGCCGACGACGACCCCCACGCACTGGCCGCGATCCTCGGCGACCTCGATGCCGACAGCCTCTGGGCCGGATACGACTGGGACCTCCACGACCCGCACGTCGTCGCGGCGGTCGAGCGGGCGCTGGCCCGGCCGGACCTGTCGCGACCGCGACCGGACGCATGCTGACGATGGCGCTCGCCGGCGAGCTGACGTACGTCGACAACGACCGCTCGAACCGCCTCTTCGCCGACGCCGACGCGATGGCCGACGTCCTCGACGACGGTGTCCTCTCGGCGCGCATCCTGTTGCGCTGGTTCTGGTCGGTGTCGGGCCCGTCGGGCCAGGCGGCGCGGGCCGCGATCGGCGACCGGCTCATCACCCTCGACGGCGACGGCGCGCTTCCGCCGCGCCTGCGTCCGCTGGCCCACCTGGCACGCGTCTCGTCGGCCCTCGAGGTCGGCGACGCCGAGCTGGCCCGGCGCTGCGTGGCGAACGCACGGGCCCTCGCCCATCCGGTGCGCACCCCGACCGGGTGGGCCCACCTGCAGTTCGCCGAGGCCGGCCTGGCGATCCTCGACGGCGATCTCGCCCGCGCCCGCGCCCACGCCGACGCCCTGCGCGCCGCGCTGCTGCGGGTGCGGCGCTACACCGCCGACAGCAGCCCGGCCAGCATCCTGGCCGTCGTCGCGACCGAGGCCGGCGAGACGGACGCTGCGCTCGAGCGGCTGGCCGTCCTGCTGGCGTCCCCGTACGCCGAGCCGATCCGGTGGCTGGAGGCATGGGTGCTCGCCGAAGGCGGTCGCCTCGACGAGGCCGCCGCCGCACTGGCGCGGTTCGACGGTCCCCTCCCGGACGACTGGCTGCGGATCCCGCTCACGACGGCGGCCGTCCACGCCGCCGCCGCCGTCGGCGACCAGCGGTTCCTCCGCCGCCACCTGTCGACGCTCGAGCCGGTCGCCGACCGGTTCGTGTTCCTCGGCGAGGGCGGCCTGTGCCTGGGGCCGGTCGGGCTGGCGCTCGCCGCCGGGCAGCTCACGCTCGGCGATCGAGCGGCGGCCCGGGCCAACGCCGAGCAGGCGTTGGCGATCAGCGAGCGGATGGGCGCCGTGCTGTGGCTGCCCGGGTCCGCCGACTGCTCGACGCACTCTGATCGAGCGCCCGTTCCAATCCTCTTCCAACCGCGTCATCCGACGATGGCGGGCATGGACACCACACCCGACCTGAGCTTCTACTTCGCGATCCACGAGGCGCAGCGCGACGCCCTCGGCCGCTACCTGCACGCCGTCGCGACGTTGCGCGACGACGAGCGGGCGACGCGGGGCCGAGCCCTCGCGCGTTGGGCCAAGGGCTTCGTCTGCGAGCTCGACGAGCACCACTACGTCGAGGACGCCTTCTTCTTCCCGAGCCTGCGCGAGCGGGTGCCGTCGGCCGGCGCCACCATCGACGGCCTCGAGGCCGACCACCGCCACCTCGACGAGCTGCTGGCCCGCTGGCCAGCGGTCGCCGCCGCGCTGGCCGACACGCGGGTGCCGTTCGGATCGGCCCGGTCGGACGCTGTCGAGCTGGCCCAGGAGCTCCGCGACTTCCTCCTCGGCCACCTGGAGGTCGAGGACGAGGACGTGCTCCCGCTGTTCTGGCGCCACTACACGGCGGCCGAGTACGACGTCGTCCTCGACCGGGCCATCAAGAAGGGCAAGAAGGCCGGTCTGTGGTTCGTCGCCCCGTTCAGCGTCGACTGCTACCCGGAGGGCGTCGAGCGCGACGCGTTCCTGGCCTCGGTGCCCGCCGTGCTGCGGTTGCTGCACCGCCTCGTGCGCCCGCGCTACGACCGGCTCGTCGCCGCCGCGCTCGGGGCCGGTGCCGGTGGCGGTGTGACGTCCGGATGCGTCTTGGTCCGGATCGTGGTCGCACGTGCGGCCAGGATCCGGACCAAGACGTGGAGGTCAGGCCGGACGGGGCGATCGGCGGGCCAGGACGAGGGCGGCGATGGCGGCCAGCAGGCCGACGCCACCGACGATCAGCGCCACGATCGCCAACGTGTCGCTCGAGCTGTCCGAGTCGTCGGACGCCGGGGTCGCGGCGGGCGTCGCCGTCGAGTCGGCCGCCGCGACGAGCTGCACCGACGGCGCAGGGTGCTCGGGCTCGGCGCCGCCGCCAGCGGTCTCGATCCAGGCGACCTCCTCACCGCCGGAGTAGGTCTGGATCGCCGGGAACGTGAGCTGGTCGACGTCGGTCGGCATCTGGCCGGCCGAGATCCAGAACAGCTGGAACTCGCCGGGCGCGATCCGGGTCTCACCGGTGGCCGTCCACGTGATCGTGTCGACGACATCGGTCACCGAGCTGCCTTCACCCTCGAGGGGCTGATCGAGCTGGCGGGTCGTCGTCGAGATCTCCCAGCCGGCGACCGGCTGCACCGACACGAACGCCAGGGGGTGATCCGTCGGCATCTGCACGCTGACCTTCACCGTCCCAGCGTCGTCGCGCTCGTTCGGCACGCTGAAGCCCAGCTTGGCGAACGATCCCTTGGTCACCGGACCCAGCGTGTTGATCGTCACGTGGGCGCTCGCCGCCGACGACCACAGACCGACCACCGCTGCCACCGCGGCCACTGCCGCCACCACCTTCTTGACCACCCCGGGCTCCTCCTCCGTGTCGAGTTCCAGGGTGGTTGGTCGTCGCAGCGCGGTCGTCAGTTCCGGAAAGATCGCGAGATGGCGCTCGATCTCGCCCACCACCTCTTCGCCGGCGTGCCCCAACTGCGGTTCCACCCGACCGCCAAGCGCATCCGCGCCACGGTCGGCGACGACGTCGTCGTCGACTCGACCCGCGCCGTCATCGTGTGGGAGCCGCGCCGCATCGTCCCGTCGTACGCGGTGCCCGTCGCCGACATCGCCGGCTCGTTGGCGCCGGCGGATCCGGCGGACGGCCGGGCTCGCCCGGTCACGATCGGCGACGGCCCACCGGTGCTCGATCCCCGCACCGGGTTCGCGTTCCACACGACGGCCGGCCAGTCGTACGACGTCACCGTCGGTTCGACGACCCGGCACGGGGCGGCGTTCGTGCCAACCGATCCCGACCTCGGCGGCGTCGCCATCCTCGACTTCGACGCGTTCGACGAGTGGCGAGAGGAGGACGAGCTGCTCGTCGGCCACGCCCGCGACCCGTTCAAGACGGTCGACACCCGCCGCAGCTCGCGCCGCGTGGTCGTCGCCATCGGTGACGTCGTCGTCGCCGACTCCTCGCGACCGATCATGCTGTTCGAGACCCACCTCCCGACCCGGTACTACCTGCCTCGCGACGACGTGCGGATGGACCTGCTGACGCCGAGCGACACGACGACGGTGTGCGCGTACAAGGGACGGGCCGTCTACTGGTCGGCCACGTTCGGCGCGGTGGTCGCGCTCGACGTCGCGTGGAGCTTCCCGGAGCCCCACAACTACGCCACTGCGGTCGGCGACCTCGTCTGCTTCTTCAACGAGCGCGTCGACATCACCGTCGACGACACGCCGCAGCCGCGACCGCTGACGCCCTGGTCGTGACGGACGGCCGCCGTCAGCCCTGCGGGGCGGCGGCGATCGACCGGCCGACCACCAAGCGCTCGGCCACGGTGTCCAAGGCGGCAGCCAGCTGGTGATCGGGCGCGGCACCGGCCGCATCGAGGACGGTGGCGAAGAAGCAGCGCGCCCCGACCGCGAAGATCACGTCGGCGACGTCGTTGTCCGACAGCCCGACGGCGCGCAGCGCGTCCACATCGTCCACGGTGATCTCGGACGCCTGCCGCGCCACCTTGCCGGCGAAGGCCACGACGGCCCGATCGGTGTCGTCGAGCGACGTGCCGTCGGGATCGTCGGCGAGGGCGACCATCGTCGCTTCGTCACCGCACACATCGCGCAGGAACATCGAATGGGCGACCGTGCAGTAGGTCGAGCGCAGCGCGCGAGCGGCGGCGATGGTGGCCAGCTCGAACCGCCGGCGATCCATGCCGTCGCGGACGGCGAGGTTGAGCGCCGTCCACGCCCGGGCCACGTCGGGACGGGAGTTGAACACGGCGGCGTAGTTCGGCAGGTAGCCCCATCGCGAGGTCTGCTCCTCGGCCCACGCCTCGGCCTCGTCCTCGACGCCCACGTCGAACGGTGCGATGAACATCGCCCGATCGTACGACGGGGAACCTCGGGGCCCGCCGCGGTGTAGGACGGGCATGAAACGGATCGTGGCGTTCCTCGTCCTCGTGCTCGCGGCGCTGGCGCCGTCGGTCGCCGGTGCCGGCGGCTGGGCGGTCCCCTCGCTCGACCCGCTCCCCGACGTCCGGGCCGGGCAGTCCGTCGACGTCGGGTTCCGCCTGCTGCAGCACGGACAAACGCCGCTCGTGGCGTCCGACTGGCCCGGGGCGACGGTCGGCCTCGCCGTGCGCGAGGCCGACGACACCTGGTTCGTGCCGGCTGAGGCCGGTCCCGAGCCCGGGCACTACGTGGCCACCGTCCAGGTGCCGGACGGCGCGACGTCGCTCGAGGTCATGGTGCAGATGCGCAACGGGCTGTTCGTCGACGAGGCGTGGGCGCAGGTAGCCGTCACCCCGGCATCGGCAGGCGGCGGCAGCACCAGCAGCGGCGGCTGGCTGCCGACGTGGACGATGCCGCTGTTCGGGTTGGTGGCGATCGCGTGCGCGGCGCTGCTCGTCGTCGATCTACGGGCGACCCGGCGGCGGCGCGACGACCTCGTCGCCACCACGCCGACGGCGTGACCCGTCGCACCGTCATCGCGGCGATCGGGCTCGTGCTCGCCCTGACCGGCCTGGTCCTCGGCACGGTCGGCGCGGGACGTACCTCCGATGCCGCGCCGGCGGCGCTCGACGGCCGCGCCCTCTTCGTGGCCAAGGGCTGCTCCTCGTGCCACGCCGGGCCCGACACCCACTCGGAGGTGAACGCCGGCCCACCGCTCGTCGACGTCGCCGGCTGGGCCGGCAGCCGTCGACCGGGCACGGACGCCGCGACGTACGTGGCGCAGTCGATCCGCGATCCGGCCGCGTTCCTCTCACCGGTGCGCAACGGCGACACCGTGATGCCGACGCTGACCGTCACCGCCGAGGAGGTCGATCGCCTGGTCGACTACCTGTTGGAGCGGTGAACGACGGCTGCGTCCTGATGCGGTATGAAGCGTCGATCCGTCCGGCCGACCCGACCTCGTTCGACGCGCGCGTCCGCCAGGACGCTGTCCAGCGCGCTGCGCCTCGCCACCGTCGTGCTCGGCACCGCCGACGGCGCCGATGACGTGGTGCAGATCGCCATGGAGCGGGCGTGGTCGGCGTTCGAGCGCTACGACCAGGACCGCCCGTTCCGTCCGTGGTTCTTGCGCATCGTCGCCAACACGGCGCGCAACGACCGCCGCCAGCGCGGCCGGCGGGCGGCCCTGCGCGTGCGCGCCGAGCACCAGCGCGGCGACGTCCAGGCGTCGGCCGAAGACGACGTGCTGACCCTGCTCGACCGCACGCACGTGCTCGCCGCGCTCAACCACCTCGACGTCGACGACCGCACGGTGCTCGCGCTCCGCTACTTCGAGCAGCTCGGCGAGTCCGAGATGGCCGAGGTGCTGGACTGCGCGCCCGGGACCGTGAAGTCGCGCCTGTCGCGGGCCCGGCAGCGGCTGCGCAGCCACCTCGAGGAGGCCGCCGATGGCTGAGCCGTGGACCGACGAGCGCCTCGACGCCGCCCTCTTCGCCCTCGCCGACGACCTCGACGTCCCGGGCGACGACCGGCTGGTGTTCCGTCGCCGACGCGCGACCAACCGCCGACGCTGGCTGCTGCTCGCCGCCGCGGCCGTGCTCGTCGTCGTCATCGGTGTGCGTGGCCATCGCGCCGGCGCGCGACACGGTGGCCCGCTGGTTCGGTGTCCAGGTCGAGCGCGACGACGGCGCGACGGCGCGCGGCTCCTTCGCCGACGACGTCACGCCGATCGACGTCGACGACGCGATCGCACGGACGCCCCTCGAGGCGAGCGCGTTCGACGCCTCGCCGCTCGGCCGTCCCGATGCCGCCGGCGTCCCGCCGGAGGGCGGGGTCCTGCTGGCGTGGCGGGACGGCGCGACGACGCTGTGGGTGCGGTCGGGCGACGACGACATCGTGATCGTCAAGAAGCTCATCGGGTCCGCCAGCGGGGAGCTGGTCGACGACCTGGGCGACTACGCGGTGCTGATCGACGGCGACCACGTCCTCGACACCCCGGCCCGACGAGTGGCGGCCGGGCGGGTGCTGTGGTGGCTGGACGAAGGGCGGCAGTGGCGACTGGAGTCGGAGCTCGACGTGACGACGATGCTGGCCGTCGGTCGAGCGCTCGCCGCGTCCTGATCGTCAGTCGATGAGGCCGAGCTCGGTCGCCGCCCTGGCCGCAGCGCGTCGGCTGTCGACGCCGAGCTTGCGCAGCACGGCCGAGACGTGGTGGTCGACCGTGCGGGTCGACACGACCAGCGATGTGGCGATCTCGTGGTTCTGCAGGCCGCGGGCCACGAGCTGCAGCACCTCGACCTCGCGCGCCGTCAGCCCGGCCGGGTTCTGACGGGTGGCCGGTCGCGCGCCACGGGGCACGGTCGCGCCGAGCTCCCGCATCCGGTGGGCGATGCGCGTCGCCGCGGCTCGGGCCCCGAGGGCGTCGAAGCGTTGGAACGCGGCCAGGAGGTCATCGGCGTCGGCGCTGCGTGGCCAGCGCGACCGCCTCCTCGTACGGGCAGCCGATGGCGCGCCACGCCGCCGCCGACGCCACCGGCTGGTCGGCGAGCAACAGCGCCCACGGCTCGGCCGCGCCGGGCGGCACCGGCTCGCGGATGCCGGCCATCCGCCGCCACGTCGCGATCTCGCCGATCCACCAGCTCGCCCGGCGGGCGACGCACGGCGCGAGGACGTCATCGGCGCCACGGGCCAGCTCGTCACCCCGGCCGGTGAGCCACGCCGCCTCCAACCGCGCCGCCGTCACCGGTGCCACCCACTGCAGCTCGCCCGAGTTGGCGGCTCGCTCGTGCGCCTCGTCGAGATCGGGCCAGGGATCGGCGCCGCCGCGCCGTGCCTTGACGAGCCCGGTGACCACGAGCGCGCCGATGCGCGCCAGCGGCGTGCCGGTGCTGCCGACGCCGGGCGGGACGGCGACCACGGCGTCGTCCCAGCGACCCTGGTCGAGGGCGATCCGCGCCAGGTAGACGCGCAGGTAGCGGATCCACAGGTCGAGCCCGTGCTCCCCGCAGTACTCCTCGGCCACGCGGGCATACGGCTCGATCACGTCCCAGCGGCGGTGGCGCTGGGCGATGTCGGCGAGGTGCAGGTAGGCCCGGCCGGCGTGCTCGTCGAGACCCTCGTCGAGCGACATGGTCAGGCTCGCCTCGAGATCGGCGAGGCCGCCATCGTCGCCATCGAGCACGCGCAGGAAGCCGCGGGTGTTGAGAGCGTGGACGTACGCGCCGCGGTCGGCATCGTCGTCGAAGAGGGCGAACGCTTCGTCGACCGCCCCTCGTCCGGTGTCGATCGCGCTCTCGTTGAGCGCGACCATCGCCAGGTTGGCGTAGGCCGCGGCGAGCTCGTTGCCGGCGTGCCGATCGGCGAGCAGGGCCACGGCGTAGTACGCGCTCTCGCCCGCCGCCGGCTGGTGACCGCCGCAGCGCTGCACGCTCGACAGCAGGCGCCACGCGTTCGCCTCCGGACGGACGTCGCCGGCGTCGTGACGGAGGGCGATGGCGTCCTGCAACCAGGCGATCGCCTCGTCGAACCGGTCGACGAGGTAGAGCTCGTGCGCACCGTGCTCGAGGAGGTCGGCCCGGGCGGCCCCGACGATGTGCCGCTCCGGTCGCAGCGCCCGCCGGAACTGGGCGACGGCCTCTCGATGGGCGCCGCGGGCCACCGCCTCGAACGCGGCGCGCGGCGCGAACTCCTCCAAGGCATCGGCATCGTGGGCCTCGTCGGCGTGGTGGGCGAGGCGGGCGGCGTCGGTCTCCCGCTCGCGCAGCACCCCGAGGGCGATGCGGTGCAGGGCGGTGCGCCGCAGCGGATCGACGGCGTCGGCGACGGCAACGCGGGCCAGATCGTGGCGGAAGGCGACACCGCCGGCCGTCTCGATCAGCATCCCCGAGGACAGGCAGGCGCCGAGGTGGTGGGCGCGGGTCCGGCCCAGCTCGACGACGAGCTCGGGTGGTGCCGGCCCGGTGATCACCGACAGGTCCTCGAGGAGGCGTGCGGGCATCGGGGTCGAGGGCGGCGGCGCGAGCGATGACGGCATCGCGGACCGAACGGGGCAGCACCTCGCCACCGGCCGCCAGCACCTCGGTCACGAAGAACGGGTTGCCACCCGATGCCCGCCGCAGCTGCTCGACGTCGACCGAGCGGGGACCGGCCAGCTCGCCCACCGCAGCCAGGCTCAGCGGCGCCAACTGGACGCGCTCGACCCCCGCCGCCGCCAGGCTGCCGAGGACGCCGAGCAGCGGGTGGTCGGATCCGAGCTCGTCGTCGCGGCACGACACCACGACGAGCCCGCGGTGTCGACCGGACACGGCGCCCGAGCAGGGCGATGAGGTCCAGCGTCGCCTCGTCGGCCCAGTGCACGTCCTCGATGACGACCAGCGTCGGCGCCCGGCCGAGCTCGTCGAGCAGCAGGGGCAGGATGTCGTGGACGGCGGCGCCCCGCCGGACGGCCGCGCCGACGTCGGCCGGCAGGACGGCCACCATGTCGGCCAGCGGACCGAGCGGGCGCGGCGTGAACAACCGCTCGCAGGCCCCCGACCACACCCGGACGTCGTCGCCGGAATCGTCGACGAGGCGATGCAGCAGGGCCGTCTTGCCGATCCCCGCCTCGCCGGTGACGAGGAGCAGCGCCCCGTCGCCGTTCGCCGCGTCGGCCACCGCCTCGAGCAGCCGGGCGAGCACGTCCTTCGCGTTCGAGCAGCTGGGTGTGGTCGGCCACCCCCTCATCATCCCCCACCCGCCTCGTCCCCATCCGAGTGTTTGCGGTCATCGGAGTGTGGGCGGGCGGGTTTCCGGACCTCCCACACTCGGATGACCTCCAACACTCGGATGGGATCTGTCCCGATCCGTGCGGACCTCGTCGTTGCTCATCGGCGGCGGCGGGCGGACGATGACCGCCATGAGCAACCCCCTGCGCGTCGACATCGTCGTCTACGACGGCGTCGACGAGATCGACGCCATCGGCCCGCTCGAAGTGCTGCGCAGCGCCGCCGCCTTCGGGGCCGACATCGCCACCCGGCTCGTGACCCACGACGCCCGCGCCGTCATCACCGGTGCCTTCGGTCTGCGCTTCGAGCCCGACGGGATGTACGAGCCGGGAACCGCCGACATCACGATCGTGACCGGCGGCGGGTGGGCCACGCGCAACGACGTCGGGGCGTGGGGTGAGGTGCAGCGCGGCGACTGGTTGGCGCTGCTGGCCGAGACCCACCGCCACGGCCGCATCCTCGCCGGCGTCTGCACCGGGACGCTGCTGCTCGCCCACGCCGGCGTCGTCGGCCAGCGCCGCGCCGCGACCCACCACCGGGCCCGCACCGACCTCGCGGCCACCGGCGCCACCGTGCTCCACGACCGCGTCGTCGACGACGGCGACCTCGTCACCGCGGGCGGGGTGACGAGCGGCCTCGACCTCGCCCTGCACCTCGTGGCGCGCGAGGTCTCACCCGAGATCGCCCGCCGCGTCGCCGAGCGCATGGAGTACACCGGTCCCGGCGACGTCGCGCTGCTCGCGGCATCGTGATCGCCGTGCGGTGCGCGAGCAGGCGCGCCAGCGACGTCCGGCTCAGCGTGTGGCCACTCCCGAGCACGACGCCGCTGACGTGCGCAGCAGCGGATCACGATCCTCCGTCGTGACGCATTCCAACGTCCGACGGGCGAGGTCGCTGCGCGGCGCGAAGCGGCCGAGCACGACGGCCCACGCCGTTCTGTCAAACTGCGCCCGTGATGTGCATGACCATCCTCTATCCGAAGACCGACGACGCCACGTTCGACATGGACTACTACACGTCGACGCACATGCCGATGGTCGCCAAGGCGCTCGGTGACGGGGCCTGGGGCGCGATGGCCATCAGCTCCGACAAGCACGTCGCCCTGGGCTGGGTGATGTTCGCGGACATGGACGCGTTCAACGCCGGCATGGGCGCCCACGGCGCCGAGATCATGGCCGACGTCGCCAACTACACGAACCAGCAGCCCGAGGTCATCATCGGCGAGGTCGCCGGCGGCAGCTGAGCAGTCCTCGCCGCGGCGAGGGGTTGGTACGTTGCCGCCATGCGCATCGGCTTGAACGGCGGGGCCAGTTCCATCGAGCGGTTCATCGAGCAGGCCCAGACGGCAGAGGCCGACGGCTTCAGCTCGCTCTGGTACCCCAGCGCGATCGCCGGCGATCCGGTCGCGGCGATGGCCGCCGCCGGCCGGGCGACGTCGACGATCGAGCTCGGCACCGCGGTCCTGCAGTCGTACACCTCGCACCCCGTGCTGCAGGCCAACCGGCTGGCCGGCGCAGCGTTCGCGATGGGTCGCGCCGGGTTGACGCTCGGCATCGGTCCGTCGCACGCGCCGGTGATCGACGGGATGTACGGGATGTCGTACGACACGCCCGGCCGCCACACCGAGGCCTACGTCGAGATCGTCACCGCCCTCCTGCGCGGCGAGCGCGTCGACGTCGACGGCCCCGAGTACACGGTGCGCGGTGTGCAGGCCGCGCCGGCGCCGTTCCCGGTGCAGGTGCTGATCGCGGCGCTCGCGCCGCGCCTGCTGCGCATCGCCGGCGCCGTCGCCGACGGCACGATCCTGTGGATGGCCAACGCCCGGGCCATCGAGTCGCACGTCGCCCCGCTCATCGGCAAGGCGGCCGCCGATGCCGGTCGCCCGAGCCCGCGGATCATCGCCGGGCTGCCGGTGGCCGTGCACGACGACGTCGACGAGGCGCGAGCCGTCGCCGCCAAGCAGTTCGTCGTCTACGGGCAGCTGCCCAACTACCAGCGGATCCTCGAGCACGGCGACGTCGCCGGGCCGGCCGACGCGGCGATCGTCGGTGACGAGGCGGCGGTGGCCGAGCAGCTGCAGGGTCTGATCGCCGCCGGCGCCACCGATGTGTGGGCCGCCGCGTTCCCGGTCGGCGACGACACGGCCGGCTCCCGCCAGCGCACTCGCGCCCTCCTGCGCGAGCTGGCCGCCGGCTGAGCGGAGGCGGCGGTGGCTGAGCGCATCACGATCGGGACGCTCGAGGAGCTGCGCCGGACGGGTTGCCTCACCGGCAAGGCCGGCACCCAGCCGATCTGCGTGCTGTGGAGCGACGACGCCGCGTTCGCCGTCGACGACCGCTGCCCGCACATGGGCTTCCCGCTGCACCGCGGCACGATCGAGAGCGGGCTGCTGACGTGCCACTGGCACAACGCCCGCTTCGACGTCAGCTCCGGCGGCACGCTCGATCCGTGGGCCGACGACGTGCGCGCCTATCCGGTCGAGATCGACGACGGCCGCGTCACGGTGATCGTCGAGCCCGAGCCCGATCGCACCGGCCACCACTTCGCCCGCCTGCAGGACGGCATGGAGCAGGGCATCACCCTCGTCATCGCCAAGGCCGTCCTGAAGCTGCTCGATGCCGGCGTGGCGCCCCGCGAGATCGTGCGGGCGGGGGTCGACTTCGGCACGCGCTACCGGGATGGTGGCTGGGGCGCCGGTCTCACCGTGCTCACCGCGATGGCCAACGTGCTCGATCACCTGGCGCCGGAGGACCGACCGCTGGCGCTCGTCCACGGGCTGGCGTTCGTCTCCCGCGACACCCGGGGCCGGCCGCCGTGGTTCCCGCTGCTCCCGCTCGGCGACGACGTCCCTGCCGAGCGGTTGGGCGGCTGGTACCGACGGTTCGTGGAGACCCGATCGGCCGACGCCGCCGAGCGGACGCTGGCCTCGGCCGTCGCCACGAGCGATGCCACCGAGGTCGCCGACGTCATGTACGCCGCCGTCACCGACCACGTCTTCATCGACGGCGGCCACACCATCGACTTCACCACCAAGGCGTTCGAGGTGCTCGAGCACCTCGGCTGGGAGGCCGCCCCGACGGTCCTGCCGACGCTCGCCGCCCAGACCGCGGCGGCCAGCCGCAGCGAGGAGCGCGGCGCGTGGCGCTACCCGCACGACCTCGCGGCGATGATCCGCACCGCGACGGACGCGCTGCCCGACCGCCTGTCGGGCGCCCGGACGGACGGCTTCGATCACCGACGGCGGGGTCGCCAAGCTGGCGTGGTCGGTCCTGTCCGAGGACCCGAGCGAGGTCGTCGCCGCGCTCGACGATGCGATCGCCGCCGGCGCGACGCCCGAGGAGCTCGGGCGCGCCGTGGCCTACGCGGCGGCGCTGCGCATCACCCGCTTCCACATCCAGAACGACCACGGCGACTGGGACGAGGTGCACCACGCGTTCACGTCGGCCAACGCCCTGCACCAGGCGCTCGTGCGCAGCCCGTCTCCGGCGCTGCTGCGCGGGCTGTACCACAACGCGCTGCGCGTCTACCTCGACCGGTTCCTGAACGTGCCCGCCGCCCGGCTGCCCAGCCCGACGCCGGCGGGCGCGACCACCGACCTCGCCGGGCTGCAGCAGTGCTGGGACCAGGAAGGCCGCGTCGACGACGCCGGCGCCATCGTGTACCGCCACCTCATGGGCGGTGGCGACCCGGCGCTGGTCATCGCCGGCCTCGGTCGGGCGCTGCTCGCCGAGGACGCCGAGTTCCACTGGTTCCAGACGTTCGAGGCCGCCGTCCGCCAGTTCCACGCCTGGCCGCCCGGCTCCGAGGAGGGCGCCCTCATCCTCGCCGGCGCCGCCCGCTTCCTCGCCGCCCACACACCGACCCGCCGCGAGCTCTCCCAGGTGGTCCGCATCGCCACCCGCCTCGGCCGCGGCGAAGCCCTCTTCGAAGAGACCTGACCCGACAGTCCCGCCAACTTTTCACACTGGCGGCCACCACGTGGCCGTCACCGCGAACAGTTGGCGGATCCGGCCATCCGGCCAGCCGGCCAGCCGGGCGCTCGGCCCAGCCGGGCGCTAGGAGCTGGCGCCGGGTGGGCGCTTCTTGGGGACCGAGTGCTCCCAGTCGGCGAGGATCGCCCGCAGCGCGGCGACGAGGGCCAGCGGCTGGTCGAGCGGCACGTGGTGGTAGGCGGCCGGGATCTCGACGATCGGCGAGTTCCGCCCCAGCAGCTCGTCCATGTAGTCCTGCACGTCGGCGGTGACGAGATCGCTGTGCTGGCCCTTGAACACGGCGATGCGGCAGCGGATGTCGGCGAGGTAGTCGTCGATGCCCTGGCGGTCGCGCAGGAAGACCTTCTGATCGAACTTCCACGTCCACCCCTCGTCGACCTGGCGCAGCGACCGGCGGGCGATGAAGTCGACCACGAAGTCGTTGACGACGGGCTGGGGCGGCGCGAGGTGGAAGTGCTGCACCGCCGTCTCGAGGTCGTCGTAGACCTTCGGGTTGCGGAACATCCGGCCCCGCTCGCCCTCCTCCGACTCCGGGTCCTGGCGGCGCACCGGCGAGTCGACGACGACGGCACCGGCGAGGCGCTCGCCGTGCAGGCTGCCGGCGGCGATCGTCACGAGGCCACCCATCGAGTGGCCGACGAGCACCGGCGGGCCCTGCATGCCGCTGTCATCGGCGCAGGCCATCACCTCGTCGGCCCACGTCTCGACGGCGTACACGGGGCGTCGCCCGCTGTCGCCGTGACCGGACAGGTCGACGGCGATGACGTGGTGCTGCGGCAGCAGCAGCGGGGCGATGAAGCTCCACCAGTGGGCGTGGGCGGCCCCGCCATGGACGAGCACGAGCCCCGGGCGCTCGACGTCACCCCAGCGCAGGTAGTGGATGTCGCACGCCTTGACCCGCACGGTGCGGTCCTCGGGCAACGTCGCCACGGCCGTCGTGAACCACGCGGGCGCGTCGGGGGCCTCCATGGAGGCGGGATGGTACCGCCGCGGTCGCGTCAGCCGTCGTGACCGAGCTGGGCGGCGGCGGCCCGGGCGAACGTGTCGAGCACCGGCGCGCCGTCCGGTCCGCCGAGCTCGACCTGGGTCAGCAGGATGGCGATGGTGTCGTCGGACGGCACGACGTACGCCGACGTGCCGGTGCCGCCGATCCAGCCGTAGCGGCCGGGGACGTTCCACGGCTGGCGCCGCTCGACGTCGACACCGCCGCCGTAGCCCCAGGACTGGCCGTCGAGGAACACCGAGTCGGTGGCCCGGATCGCCGGGGTCAGCTGATCGGTCATCATCGCCGCGACGAGCGCTGACGGCAGCACGTCCCCGCCGCCGTCGAGCAGCATCCGCTGGAAGGCCACGAGGTCGGCGGCCGTCGACACCAGGCCACCGGCGCCCGACGGGAACGCCGGCTCGCTCGCCCACTGGCCGTCGGGCCGTCCTTCAGCTCCAGCTCGCCGTCGTCACCCCGTCGGTACAGCGACGTGGCGCGGTCGGTCGTGCCGGCCGGGAAGGCGAAGCCGGTCTCGTCCATCCCGAGCGGGCGCAGGATCCGGGCCGCCAGGTGCTCGGGGAACGACCGCCCGCTGGCCCGGGCGATCAGCACGGCGAGGATGTCGAACGCCGTGTTGTAGGTGAAGCCCTCGCCAGGCTGGTGGAGCAACGGGATCTCACCGAGCCGGGCCATCCACTCGTCGGGCGCCGGAACCTGTTGCGGCTCGGGCGGTCCCTGGAGCAAGCGCTCGAACAGCAGGCCGGCGACGGGCGCCGAGAAGTCGGACGGGAAGCCGTGGCCGTTGGTCGAGCGCAGCAGGTCGGCGACGGTGATCGCCCGCTCGGCCGGCACGGTGTCGTCCACCGGCGACATCAGCGTGCGGACGACCCGGGGCGAGGCGAGCTCCGGCAGCAGGTCGTCGACGGGATCGTCGAGCCCCAGCCGACCGTCGGCGACGAGGGCGAGCGTCGCCGCGGCCGTGATCGGCTTGCCGATGGACGCGATGCGGAACAGCGAGTCCTCGCGCATCGCCGGGCCACCGATCGTCTGGTCGCCGAGCACCGTCACATCGAGATCGTTGCCGCGACCGACCACGGCGACCAGACCGGGCACGTCTCCGTCGTCGACGTGGCGGGCGAGGGCGGTGGCGATCGACGCGCTGGGCATGGCGGTGAGACGGACGAGACGCCGAGAACTCATCGCCGAGCGCCGGACAGCCCGACGGCGCGGCCCGTAGCGTGCACGGATGCTGCGGGTGACGTTGCGGGGGCTGCGGGCCCACACGTTGCGCTTCGTCGCCACCGCCCTCGCCGTGCTGCTCGGCGTCGCCTTCGTGGTCGGCACGTTCGTGCTCACCGACACCATCCGCGCCGCCTTCAACTCGCTCTTCGCCGACGCCAACCGCGGCACCGACGTGGTCGTGCGGGCGAAGAGCTCGTTCACCGGCGGCCTCATCGGCGAGCGGCCGCGGGTCGACGAGGAGGTGCTGGCGCGCGTCGCCGCCGTGCCGGGTGTGGCGGCGTCGGCCGGCCGGGTGCGCGGCTACGCCCAGATCCTCGGGACCGACGGCACCCGCTCGGGTCGGGTGACGCACCGACCGCGGGCGAGGCCTGGATCGACGCCGCCGGCCTCAACCCGTACGAGCTCGTCGAGGGCACGCCGCCGACCGGACCCGACGACGTGGTGCTCGACCGGGGCAGCCAGCGCCGAGGGCGACCTGGCCATCGGCGACGCGGTGCGCATCGTGGTGCGCTCCGGTCAGGGCACGTACCGCATCAGCGGGTTCGTCACCTTCGGGTCGGCCAGGACCGCGCCCTCGGCGCGACCGCCGCGCTGTTCCGCCCCGACGTCGCCCAGCGCTGCTCGCCGAACCGGGTCAGCTACGACGCCATCGCCGTCGAGGCCACGCCCAGGGCTGGGCGCCGACGGAGCTGCGCGAGCGGGTCCGCGGCGTGCTCGACGATCCGGCGCTCGAGGCGCTCACCGGCGCCGAGCTCACCGCCGAGAACCGCGCCGACGTCGCCGAGCGGCTGCAGTTCTTCACCGCGTCGCTGCTGCTGTTCGCCGGCGTCTCGCTGTTCGTCGCCACGTTCATCATCTACAACACGTTCTCCGTCGTCGTCGCCCAACGGACTCGCGAGCTGGGCCTGCTCCGAGCGGTGGGCGCCAGCCGTCGCCAGGTCGTCGGTTCGGTGCTGCTGGAGGCGGGGATCATCGGCGTGGTCGCCTCGGCGGTCGGTGTGTTCGCCGGCCTCGGCGTGGCCCAGACGTTGAAGTCGCTGCTCGCCGGGCTCGGGTTCCGGCTGCCGACCATCGGCAACGTCGTCGCCGCCCGCACCGTCGTCGTGGCGTTGCTCGTGGGGGTCGTCGTGACGACGGTGTCGGCGGCGATCCCCGGGCGACGGGCGGCGATCATCTCGCCGCTGGCCGCGCTGCGCGACCGCGAGGTGGAACGCACGACCAGCACGGTGGGCCGAGCGATCGCCGGCGCGGCCGGCCTGGCGATCGCCGCCGCCCTCGTCACGCTCGGTGCCCTGCAGGGCGGCGACGGGCTGCGCGTGCTGGGCATCGGGGCGCTCGTCGGGTTCGTGGCCCTCGCCGTCCTCGGCCCGGCGGTCGCCGGTCCGATCTGCCAGGCCTTCGGTCGCCCGCTCACCCGCCTGCGCGGCGTGCCGGGTCGCTGGCGCAGGCAGAACGCGATGCGCAACCCGCGGCGCACGGCGGCCACGGCGTCGGCGCTGATGATCGGCGTCGGCCTGGTGGCGTTCGTGACCGTGTTCGCGGCGTCGGTCCGCTCGGCGGTCGCGGCGAGCGTCGACACCCAGCTCACCGCGGACTTCGCGGTGAACGGCACCGGCTTCCGCGGCGTCGTCACGGCCGACGTCGCCGAGCGGGTCGCGGCCACACCGGGTGTCGCCGTGTCGTCGGGCCTCACCGTCACGCGCGTGCTCGATCGACGGCCAACCCGACGGGATCGTCGGCATCGACCCCGTCGCCTTCGCGCAGCTGGCCGACGTGGGTGTGAGCGAGGGATCGCTCGCCGACCTCGGCCCCGACGGGATCGCGGTGGGGAGGACCTGGGCCGAGGACCACGGCCTGGCGCTCGGCGACACCCTGCCGATCACGTTCCCGCGCACCGGCGCGGTGCCGCTGCGGGTCGTGGCCATCTACGACGAAGTCGAACCTCGTCGGCACCCACCTGCTGTCGGTCGACACGCTGCGGGCCAACGTCACCGACCCGTTCGACATCGCCGTGCTCGTGAAGTCGGACGGCGATCCGCTGCGCACCCGCCTCGCCCTCGAGGACGCGCTGCGCGACGATCCGACGGTCGAGGTGCAGGACCGCGAGGAGCTGATCGGTGACCGCTCCGACCAGGTCGACCAGCTCGTCGGCCTGGTGTACGCCCTGCTCTTCCTCGCCGTGCTGATCGCCCTGCTCGGCATCGTCAACACGCTCGCCCTGTCGGTGCTGGAGCGGACCCGGGAGATCGGGCTGCTGCGGGCGGTCGGGATGAGCCGCGCCCAGGTGCGCACCGCGGTGCGGTGGGAGGCGGTGCTGATCGCCCTCCTCGGGACCGTGCTCGGGCTGGCGACGGGCACCGTGCTCGGGATCGTCACGGTGCGGGCGCTGGCCGACGAGGGCCTCGACCGCCTGGCCGTCCCCGTCGTCACGCTCGCCGCGCTGGCCGTCGGCGGCGCCCTGTTCGGGATCGTCGGCGCCGTCCTGCCGGCTCGCCGCGCCAGCCGGCTCGACGTCCTGCAGGCGATCGCCGTCGACTGACACGGCCGTCGTCAGCGACGCAGCTGATCGGCCCGCTTGGCGACGACGTGCGACCGCAGCGGCTTCGGGACCGCGACGTCGGCAGGTCCGGCGACGAACTCGCGCAGGGCCCGGCGCTGCTTCTTGGCGTCGACCTCCTCGAACCACGTCAGTCGGTCACCGCGCTGCACGCCGACGACGTGGTCGGAGCAGATCTTCTGGCACCCGACCGACTCCAGCGTCGCGTCGGTGTGCTCGGCGAGGTCGCGGAGCAAGCGCTTGGCGCCCTTGCACTTCCTGCAGACGTGCACCGTCGTCACCGACATGGCGGTGGTCTACCCCGGGATGGCGCCGTCGACCCCCGACCGCTCAGGTGAGCTGCAGGCCGCGCCCGGCGTAGGCGAAGCGGGCCCCGTCGTGACCCGTGTAGCTGCTCTTGCCGAACGGATCGTCGCAGCCCATCAACGTGGCGAACGCCGGCGGGTTGCGGGCGTACATCTCGTCGTCGACCGCGCTGAGGTCGTCGAGCTGGCGGACGAACAAGCGGTTGTAGGTGACGTGGATCGTCACCCGGGCGTCCGCAGCGGTGCGGTCGCCCTGCCAGTGCCAGACGCCGTTGCCCCACAGCGCGATCGACCCCTTCGGGCAGATGATCGGCACGCCGCCCTCGCGGGTGTCCTCGCGCGTCGGCGCCCGCTTCCAGCGGTGGCTGCCGGGGATCACCCACGTCGGTCCGGCGTCCTCGGTCCAGTCCTCGAGCACCCAGCACGCCACGCGCGATGAGCCCGAACTCCGGGAACGGGGCGCGGATCAGCGGGTAGTCGGCGTGCATGCCGATGAGCCCCGGCCCGGCCTCCTTGTACGTCCCCGACATCGCGCCGAGCAGGAACCCTCGGCCGACGACGCTCTCGGCCGCCGTGCACGCCAGCGGGTGCTGGGCGACCTCCTCGAACAGACGGTCGCGCAGCAGCAAGCCGTTCGTCGTGAACGGGTGGTGGGCGAGCACCTCGCGCTGCACGACCTCGCGCAGCTCGTCGGCCATCGCCTCGGTGACGGCCCGCTCGATCACCGTGTAGCCGAGCTCGTCGAGCTCGCGGACGTGACGCTCGAGCCCGAGCCGGCGGACGCGGTGCTCGAAGTCGGGGTTCTCGATGGTGCGCGCCGCGAGGTGGTCGTGGAGGCGGCCGATCACCTTGATCGCGTCGGGATCACCGTCGAGCGATCCGCGCATCCGGATCGGGTGGTCCGCCGTGCGATGGGCCAGCTCCCGCTGGGCCCGGGCGACCGCATCGGGGCCGGCGGCGTAGACCGTCTGGGCGATCGACAGGACCGCCTGGTAGTCGCCGTCGACGCGCACATCGGCGTCGGCGAGATCACCGCGACCGGCGGTGACCCGGCCATCGTCGACCACGAAGTGCCAGACGGCCCGATCGTCGGGCAGCCCGAGACCCGGCGGCGCATCGGTGAACGACTCGCACACGGCGTAGCGCCCGCTGGCCAGCGCCGGCTCCGTCGCGACGGCATCCTCGAGGAACCGGCGCGCCACGTCGATCCAACCGTCCGACAGGAACTCGACCCGTTCGGTCACATCGACTGGCAGCATGCGGCCAGGTTGGCATCGGTCTCGCCACCGTGACGGGTCGAGGTCCGGCGGGCGTCGTGGCCTCCGCTTGAGCGCATCCGCCAATGGGGCCGCCGGCCGCCGTGGTTCGAAGAGCTCTGAATGATCGGGATCGGCCAGGTCGTGCTGCGGGCCTGGCTCGGTGCTGCGGCCCGGCCTCGTTCTGTGTCACCGCATATGTCGTCGACGACGTATGCGGTGACACAGACACGGGAGCGGTCGCCGGGCTCACGTCTTGGTCGCGATTGCCCCTGGTGAATCGACGGAAGAACGCGACCAAAGCGGGGCAGGCGCGACATCGCCCTGATCGCTCACCCAGAAGCAGCGGGACGTAACGTGCGCGCCGGGGGGTCAGCCATGAGCACCATCTGCATCGAACCCACGGCCGCCACGCTCGGCGCCGTCGTCACCGGCATCGAGCTGCGATCGCTGACGGACGAGCAGTGGGCGGACGTCGAAGCGGCGTTCCACGAGCACGCCGTGCTGGTGTTCCCCGGCCAGCACCTGACGCCCGACGAGCAGGCGGCGTTCGGCCGGCGCTTCGGCGAGCTGTCCATCGACTCGCTCGTGTTCACCAACGTCGCCGACGACGGTCGGGTGCTGCCACCCGATGACCCGCTGGTGCGCCACCTCGCCGGCAACGAGGGCTGGCACACCGACTCCTCGTTCCAGGAGCGGTCGGCGAAGGCGTCGATGCTGTCGGCCCATCGCGTCCCGTCGGCGGGCGGAGCGACGGAGTGGGCCGACATGCGCGCCGCCTACGACGCCCTCGATCCGGCGACCCGCCAGCGGGTCCACGAGATGTCGGCCTTCCACTCGCTCTACTACTCGCAGTCCCGGATCGGCATCGACCCCTCGGTCACGGCGTCGGCGAACGCCCGCCTGGTCGGCCAGGCCACGGTGCGGGAGGCCGTCGTCGTCGAGGCGCCGCGACGCCCCCTCGTCAAGGTGCATCCCGTGACCGGTCGACCGGCCCTCTTCGTCGGGCGCCACGCGTACGGCATCCCGGGGCTCGACCCGGCCGAGTCGACCGCCCTGCTCGACACGCTGATCGACGAGGCCTGCCGCCCGCCCCGGGTCTACGGCCATCGCTGGCAACCCGGCGACTTCGCCATCTGGGACAACCGGTGCGTGCTCCACCGGGCCCGCCCCTACGACCCCACCGAGGCCCGCTACATGGTCCACACGCGCGTCAACGGCGAGGCGGCGACGGAGCACGCCCCGATGGAGCCGGCCCCGTCGTTCTGATCCCAGTTCTGTGTCACCGCATAAGTCCCCGGGGACATGTGCGGTGACACAGAGCGGCTGATCTACGTCGTGGGCGCGCCGGCGGCCTGGATGCCAGCTGCCCGTTCGGCGATGTTGGCGAGGTACTCGGGGTGGGTGAAGATCCAGAAGCGGTCGTGGCGCACGGCATCGAGCACCTGGGCGGCGACGGCCGACGGCTCGATGCCGACCTCCTGCAGCTCGGTGGCGATCTGCTGGTTGGCGGTGCGGGCCGCCGACTTCTTGCGCTCGTTGCGCAGCTCGGCCGGTCGGTTGCGCTGGCTGGTGAAGATGTTGGTGCGCACGTAGCCGGGGCACAGCACGCTGACCCCGACCGGCGAGCCCTCGGCGGCGAGCTCGGCGGCCAGCGTCTCGCTGATCGCCACCACGCCGTACTTCGCCGCGTTGTACGGCCCGATCCCCGGGCCGGCGACGAGGCCGGCCACCGACGCGGTGTTCACGATGTGGCCGCCGTCGGCGTTGCGCAGCAGGTGGGGCAGGAACGCGTGGACCCCGTGGATGACGCCCCACAGGTTGACGTCGACCACCCACTTCCAGTCCTTGAGCGTGAGGTCCTTGATGAGCCCGCCGCCGCCGACGCCGGCGTTGTTGCACACCAGGTGCACGGCGCCGAAGCGCTCGATGGTGGCTGCGGCGAGGGCGGCCACGCTGTCGGCGTCGGCGACGTCGGTGCGCACGCCGACGGCGCCGAGCTCGTCGGCCGCCGCGGCGAGCGGCGCCTCCTCGATGTCGGCGATGACGACGTGCATGCCCTCGTCGACGCACCGCGCCGCCAACGCCTCGACCGATCCCTGACGCCCCGCCGGTGACGACGGCGACCTTGCCCTGCAGTTGCTCCACGCGCCGGAACGTAGCGGCGCGCTGGCTACGTCAGCTGGTCGGGGTACAGCGCACCGATGACGGCCAGCGCGACATCAGTCATCGAGCTCGTCGAGTTCGTCGCCTCGTTGGCCACGAACGCCAGCTGGGTCTTCGTCTCTGGCCGGGTGAGGACGATCGAGCTGAAGCCGAAGATCGCCCCGTTGTGGCCGATGAAGTCGTTGACGTTGAGCACGCCGAGGCCGTAGCCGATGTTGACCGGCACACCGTCGAAGCGGCGGAACTGCAGGCGCTGGGCCTGGGTCTCCGGTCGCAGCAGGGTGCCGCTGACGAGCTCGTTGCCCCACACCTGGAGGTCGTCCAGCGTGCCGATCATCGCCCCGGCCGGGCCGGCGACCGCGGGGTTGACCTCGTTGACCACGCGGGGCGGGTAGGCCACGTTGTCGAACGGCGCGGTCTCGTGGGCGGGATCGGGCACGTACGCCGTCGGATGCGGCGTCGGGATCGTTGCCTCGGTCGGGTAGAAGGTCGACGTCAGCCCGAGCGGCTCGATCACCGACGACGTGATCGTCGTGCCGGTCGGCTCGCCCGGTGACGATCTGCGTGATCATCCCGAGCAGGCCGTAGTTGGAGTCGCAGTACGCGCACTTCTCGCCCGGGGCGAAGTCGGGCCCCGGCGCCTCGGCGATCACCGCCAGCATGTCGGCATCGGTCCACGGCATCAGCGGGTCGGCCGCGAAGCGCTCGCCGAAGGCCTGGTTGGCGGTGAAGTCGGGGATCCCGGACTGCATCGCCAGCAGGTCGCGGACGGTGCACGTGGTGCCGTTGATCACGCCCGGCACGTACTGCTCGAGGAGGTCGTCGAGCGAGATGCGACCGGCGTCGATCAGCTGCAGCACCGCCGTCGCCGTGAACGTCTTGGTGATGCTCGCGATGCGGACGAAGTCGCCGGGCCGGTACGCCTCACCGGATGTCAGGTCGGCCACGCCGGCCGAGCGGGTCCACACGCCGTCACCGATGCGCACCACGCCGGCCATGCCGGGGACGCCCGTGGCGGTGAGCTGGGCATCGAAGAGCTGGTCGAGCATCGCCCGGGTCGTGGCGTCCATCACCGGGAGCGCGGCGGCCGCCGTCGTCGTGGTCGCAGCCGTCGTGGTGGTGGTCGCGGCCGCGCTGGTGGTCGTCGCCTTGGCGGTGGTCGTTGCAGCTGCAGTCGTCGTCGCCGCAGCAGCGCTCGACGTCGTCGCCGCAGCTGTCGACGTCGATGCGGCGTCATCGTCGTCACCGCAGCCGACGAGCACGGTCGCGACCGTCGCCCCACCGGCCGCGGCAAGGAACCGTCGTCGCGTCAACTCCACCATTGGATCCTCCGTAGATCGATCGGCCGGCAGTGTCGCAGACGACTGTGGTCGGCGCGGCGTCGCCGACGAGCGCAGCCCTGCCACTACCGTCGCCGCGAGGAGGCGCAGTCGCGCCGGACGCAGGAGGCTGCCGTGAAGCTCGCACTGGCCATCGGGTACTCAGGGGCCGACGCTGGAGGTGCCGATCGAGCTGATCCAGCACGCCGAGCGGCTCGGGTTCGACTCGGTGTGGACCGCCGAGGCGTACGGCTCCGACGCCATCACGCCGCTGGCGTGGATCGCCGCCAAGACCGAGCGCATCCGGCTCGGCACCGGCATCATGCAGCTCGCCGGCCGACCGCCGGCGATGTGCGCGATGCAGTGCATGACCGTCGACGCCCTCGCCGGCGGCGGGCGCATGATCGCCGGGCTCGGCGTGTCCGGCCCGCAGATCGTCGAGGGCTGGTACGGCCAGCCGTGGGGCGCGCCGTACTGGCGCCTGCGCGACTACATCCAGATCATGCGCAAGATCTTCGAGCGCGAGGCGCCGGTGGCCCACGAGGGCCGCGAGATCTCGCTGCCCTACACCGGGCCCGGGCGCCACCGGGCTCGGCAAGCCGTTGCGCTCGATCATCCACGGTGACCCGGCGCTGCCGATCTGGATGGGCTCGGGCAAGGAGGCGACGGTGCGCCTCACGGCCGAGCTGTGCGACGGCTGGCTGCCGATGCACTTCGTCCCCGGCCGGATGGAGGAGTTCCGGCCCTGGCTGGAGGAGGGCTTCGCCCGGGCCCGCGCCGCCGGCCGCGACAAGGGCTGGCACAACTTCGAGATCCAGGCGCAGGTCGCGCGTGAAGATCACCGACGACGTCGCCGGCGCGCTGGCCGCGCAGAAGCCGGGCATCGCCCTGTACGTCGGCGGCATGGGCGCCCGCGAGGTCAACTTCCACAACGAGCACATGCGCCGGATGGGCTACGCCGACGCCGCCGAGCGATCCAGGAGCTGTTCCTCGCCGGCCGCAAGGACGAGGCGATCGCCGGCGGTGCCCGACGAGTACGTCGACGAGCGCTGCCTCGTCGGGCCGGTCGAGCGCATCCGCGAGCGCTACGTCGCGTGGGCCGATTCCGGGATCACCAGCCTGGGTCTGACGACCCGCGATCCGCACGCCCTCGAGCTGCTGACCGAGTGCGCCGCCGAGCACCCGGCGCGCGGCGTGGACGCCGTCACCACCGGCTGACCTGATCACGGGCGCCGGCGAACGGCCGCGCGAACCTGGTCCGATGGTGGTGACCGCGAACGACGAACATCCTCCGAGACACCGACGGCGTTGGCTGCACTGGCTGATCGGGATCGGCGTCGGCCTCGTCGTCGTCATCGCCATCCTCGTGGTCGTCTTCATCGTGGCCACGCGGAACCCGACGGTGAGCGCCTTCTACGACCCGCCGGACGACATCACGGCGGCACCCGGCACGATCCTGCGATCCGAGCGGTTCGACCGCAACATCCCGCCCGGCGCTCAGGCGTGGAAGGTGCTGTACGCCACGACCGATGCCGAAGGGCAACCGATCGCCGTCAGCGGCCTGATCATCGCCCCGATCGACCCCGGGACCGGACCGCATCCGATCCTCGCCTGGTCGCACGGCACGACGGGCATCAACCGGCCGTGCGCGCCGTCGATCGCCGAGGACCCGCTCAAGGGCATCCCCGACATGACCGCACCGCTCGATCGCGGCTGGGTCCTGGCGCTGACCGACTACCCGGGTCTCGGCACGCCGAGCCCGCATCCGTACCTGGTCGGTGAGAGCGAGGGGCGGGCCGTGCTCGACTCGGTCCGCGCCGCCCACAACCTCGACATCGGCCTGCAGCTCGACGACACGTACGCCATCTGGGGCCATTCGCAGGGTGGCCACGCCGCGCTGTTCGCCGGCCAGCTGGCACCCGACTACCTGCCCGAGTACGACCTCGCCGGCGTCGCCGCGCTGGCCCCCGCCACCCGGCTGGCCGAGAACTTCGCCGCCATCGAGGGCACCGAGGCCGGCAACCTCTTGACGATCCTGGCCGTCGAGTCGTGGAAGGTGTACTACGGCGACATCCCTGCCGGCACCCTCGCCGCCGACGCCCAGAAGCCCGCCGAGCGGATCGCCGAGGACTGCCTGAACCAGCCGTCCCGCTACCGGATGCTGCTCAACGCCGTCACCCTGCCGAAGACGGTGGTCGCCATCGATCCCGTCACCAACCCGATCTGGAAGCAGCACCTCGACGCCAACGCCCCCGACCCGACGGGTGTGCAGCCGCCGCTGTTCGTCGCCCAGGGCCTGGCGGACGAGGTCGTCAACGAGCAGGTCACGACGAACTTCGTCAAGGACCGCTGCACCGCCGGCGCGCCGACCGTCTTCCACACCTACCCGGACATCACCCACAACGGCGTGGTCGGTCCCGGCGGCGCCGACGCCTACTCGTGGACGATCGCCCGCTTCGCCGGCACCACCCCGCCCGACGACTGCCCGTCCTGACCGCAAGGCCCCACCACGGTTTGTGTGAACCGCATACGATGTCGACGACATATCCGGTGAGAGCGTCCGTCAATTGGACCGGTGCCTGTTGGGGTTGGAAGAGCTCCGGACGACCGGGGGGCCGGATTCGCTCCGGGTCTGGCTCGGTGCTGCGCGCGCCCTGTTCGCTCTGTGTCACCACAAATGTCCCCGGGGACATATGACGTGACACAGAACGGGCTCACGGTTCGCCGACGTCGTTTCGGTCGCGGTCTTCCGTCGAAACGAGCCATCTGACGCGACCAAAGCAGCGTCCCAACCGACGCAACCCACTCTGTGTCACCGCACATGTCGTTGACGACGTGTGCGGTGACACGAGAAACGGGGCCGGACCGCAGCACCGAGGCGAAACCCGCCCCACCCCGCCGTCCAAGGCTCTTCGCTCTCGGGCATCGCAGCACGCCTACTGACGGGCGCTCTGACACAAAACGCTCAGGAGTCCCAGATCGGGCCGAAGGCCGGGATCGCCACGCCGCTCGAGGTCGTCGACGAGCCGGAGCGTCGTCGCCTTGTTGCTGACCACGATCACGGCCTCGGCGCCGAAGTCCTGGCAGGCATCGAGCGCCAGGCGCAGCAGGTCCGGCTTGCCCTGGCTGGTCGTGTCCCAGATCACGGCGTCGGGCTGGATCGCCGCCACCTCGTCGACGAGGGCGTCGCCGTACGTGCGCCGGGGATCGCGCGTCGACCACACCAGGAGGGACGGGACCCGGTTGGCGAGCACCTGTCCGAGGATCGGACCGATGCCGCTCCCGGTGACGACGTAGACCACCCGCGAGTAGAGGTTGGCCGTCCTGGCCATCGGTGCCGACACCGGCATGCCGCGCACCCAGACGTGGGTCGGCGGGTCGTCGATGAAGCGCCCGGTCCAGTCGCCGGCTCGGGAGATGACCAGCCGGTAGCCCGAGCGCCCCGGCGTGGCGATCGTCGCGAAGGCGTGCCACCCACCGAGCGGCGCTGCGGCTGATCCCGACCGCCGACGAGTACGCCGGCCGCACGCCGTAGTCGAGCTCGACGACGGCGACGTGCGACGACGGGCGGTGCACGGTGATCGGGACCCGGCGCAGCCGCACCCACGGCCACCCGATCGATGCGGTGAGCACGGCGAGGACCCAGACGTGCCAGTCGGACGCGATCGCGCCGAGCGGCGTGGCGTCGCCCCGGCCGTCCACGGCGAGCTCGAGCGTCAACGCCCAGAAGAGGGCCAGCGCGACCAGCCGCCCCAGCGGTGGGACTGCTCGAAGACGTCGTGGGCGCGGGCCCGGACCGGCGGCGCCGCGCAGGCCGTGACGACGGCCAGCACCACGGCGATGGCGACGGCCAGCGCCAGCGTCGTCGGCGACACGAGTCCCGGGTGCCGGTGACGGGTCAGCGGCCGCGGCGCCGGCGAACGCCCACAGCCACGCGGTGCCGGCGATCGCGCTGCCCGCATGGATGCCGCCGACGTGGTGCACCTTGGCGATGCTCCAGCGGATCCACAGCGGCCACGTCGGCGAGCCGCGCCCGGCCAGGCCGTAGAGGACGTTGAGCACGAGCTGCTGGCGCACGACCACGGCGACGGCGACGTTGACGAGGGTCAGGTCGGCGAACGCGGCCATCGCGCTGCCATCGGCGAGCCGCCAGTCGTGGGCGCGTACGTGGACGACGAACACGAGGGCGTTGACGGCCAGCACGCCGAGCAGCAGCCGGCGGTAGGCGGAGGTGCGGCTCGGGCCGAGCGCCGACGCCGGCCGCGTGGCCACGCGTACGACGGGCAGCCGTCCACCGGCGGACTCGAGCTCGGCGGACACGCTCATCGCCAGCCGTACGCCCCCATGCGGGGATTCGGTTCCGCCGCCGGTCAGCGGTCCCGGAGGCGTTTTTGTCCGGATCCTGGTCGCACGGGCGACCAGGATCCGGACCGAAACGAGGTCAGCCGGGGTGATCGGGTGACACGAAGATGCAGAACGGGTGGCCGGCCGGGTCGGCGAACACGTACAGCGGCTCGTCGACATCGTTCGAACGGTCGAGCAGCACCGGCGCGCCGAGCTCGACGGCGCGGTCGCGCTGCGCCGCCAGCTGCTCGGTGTCGCCGACCGTGAGGTCGAGGTGCAGCTGCTGCGGGACGCCCGGCTCCGGCCACGTCGTCACAGCCAGCTCCTCGACCTGCTGCACGGCCAGCCGCGCGACACCGTTTTGATCGCGAAGGACGAGCCAGTCGCCGCCCTGCGGATCGGGCTCGCCGGCCGGCGGCGGCTCGTCGCCGGCCCGGTACACGAACCCGAGGAGCTGGCGCCAGAACTCGCCGACGGCACGCGCGTCGGTGGCGTCGAGCACCACCGTGCGCAGCGCAGGATACGAATCGGACATCGCGATGCCGCCTCCTACGGTCCCGGTGGCCCCACGATGCGCCCCTCGACCACCGGGTCGACCGGTGAGTGGGCGGTGATGTACTCGATCGGTGACCTGTAGGAGGTCGTCGCCCGGCTGCTGCACGTCGGTGCCCTGGGCGAAGACGGTGTACCCGTCGCCGCCGGTGTACATGAAGTCGTTCGTGACGATCCGCACGCTGTCGGCCGGGCCGACCGGCGTCGGCGTGCGCGCCGCCTCGCCTTGGTGATGCTGTCCACGACCGGCGTCAACCCGTTGCAGTGGAACGTCACCTGGAGCCCCGACAGATCTGCGGGAAGCGGCCGGTGCCGCCGGCGAAGGTCGGATTGCAGAACGGTCGAGAAGCCGTTCAGCAGCGCCTCCTGCAGTTGGGCGCCGGTGAGCGTGAGGAGCGTCGTGCGGTTGCCGAACGGCAGCACCGCGAAGACCTCGCCCCACGTGATCTGGCCCGGCTGCTCGCCGGCGGCCGGCGGGGTGAACACGATGTCCTGGCGCAGGCCGCCCGAGTTCGTGTACGCCGCGTCCACGCCCGGGTACTTCTCGCGCATCGCGTCGGTGACCATGTTGCCCATCTCGGACTCGTGGCGGCGGGGCAGGTCGCGCAAGATGTCGTTCGGCTGCGTGCCGACGACCTGGTTGCGCAGCTCGGCCGTCGCGGCGTTGGCGTCGTCGACGATCGCCTGCACCGCCGGGTCCGGCTGGACGCCGAGGTTCTTGGCGACCCGGGTCGCACCTCCGGCCCACGTGACGTCGCCGTGCTCGACCATCAGCTGGAGCACCGAGTAGCTCGTGCCGGCGTTGATCCCTTCGGTGATCAGGATGTTGCCGCGCATCAGGTTCGAGATCCGGTGGGTGTGGCCGACGATCATGGCGTCGATCGTCGTGCCTTGCAGGGCGTCAGCGATCGCCGAGGATCGGCCCGTCCCATGCGACGCCTGGCGCGTTGCCGGTCGGGTTGACGCCCGACGCTGGTGCCCTGGTGGATCACCACGATCTGGACGTTGACGCCCTTGCGGCGCAGCCGCTCGGACTCGGCCTTGATGCGCGGGGCCTCGTCCAGGAACGTGAGCCCGGCCGTGTTCCCGGCGGCGACGAGCTCGGGCGTGTTCTGGAGCTCGGCGCCGATCACGCCGACCCTGACGCCGTTGACCTTGAACACGTGCGACGGCGTGACCCAGTCGGGTGCCTTGCCGGTGGCCTCGTCGACGATGTTGGTCGCCAGGAACGGGAAGTGGGCTCGCTGCTGGAGGCTGATCAGGCGATCGATGCCGTAGTCGAACTCGTGGTTGCCGTACGAGGTGGCGTTGAGGTTCCACGCGTTCTCGACGTCGATCGTCGGGACGTCCTCCAGCAGTGCCGAGTTCGGCGGCGAGGCGCCGACGTTGTCGCCGGCGGCGAGGAGCAAGGTCTGGCCGTCGAGGTGGCTGCGCTCCGTCTTGAACATCGTGGCCAGGAACGAGGCGCCCGCCGACGCTCTGGTTGCTCCCGTCGATCGCCAGCGTGGTCGGATCGAGCTGGCCGTGGAAGTCGTTGAGGCCGATGACGTTCACCGGCGTGACGCGATCGCCGCCCTTGATCACCTCGAGCAGCACCGTGCCCTTGGCTGTGCTGGGGCTCGGGCACGCCGAGCAGGTAGGCCAGCGTCGGCGCGAGGTCGATCGTCCTGGCCGTGACCCTGCCGCGGGCGATGTCGGGGCCACCGGCGAGGAACGTCGCCCGCATGTTCACGTTCGCCCCGAGGTCCTGGACGGCGGGCACGTAGCCGTGCTGGCCGAAGAAGTGCGACGGCGCGACCAGCGTGCCGGGCGTCTCGGCGTCGAACTGGTAGGGCGGGTAGGCGAACGCCACCAGGTCGCCGGTGCGCGTCGGGTGCGCCATGTCGACCGTCGAGACCACGTTCCCCTGGCGGTCCACCGCGTTGGGGATCGCCGCCGCCTCGGCCTTGGTGAACGTGCGGTCGATGACGGTCCACCCCTCGGGCTGGCCGTCATGGGTCCAGTCGTTGGGATCGGTCAGGCCGTCGTACGCGGCCTTGATCTGCGCCACCGTCGCAGGGACGTCGGCGAGTGCGACCTGTTGCAGGGCGCTGACCGGATCGCGACCGACGACGTTGAGGTAGATCTGCACGGCGCCGCCGGCCCAGCAGGCCTTGGCCTTGCCGATCGTCTCGGTCGCGGCCGGGCGGCAGTTGCCGGTCTGCGGTGTCGACAGCAGCCCGAGCTTGACGAGCGGCAGGCTGGCGTCGACGGCCAGGAACTGCGGCGCGAACCCGTGGTCGGAGGACACGAACGTGTTCGGGTCCTTGCCCATCAGCTTGCGGGCCAGGGTCAGCGTCTCGTCGGCCTCCTGGTACGCCGTGCGGATGTAGCGCTCGCGTTGGGTGACGCGGTTGTCGCGCTTCGCCGTCGAGGTTGACGTCGTCGTACGCAGGGTTGCGGGCCCCACCGGGCAGCCGCGGCGTGATCAGCCCGAGGAACTGGTGCTGGAACTCGTCCGTCGTCGGCACCCCGGCCAGCAAGAGGTCGGGCTGGTACTTCTTGACGACGTACTCGAGCATCGGCTGGTGGCCCGTCGCCCAGTACAGGCCCTGCTCGACGTAGGTGTCCTCGCTGGTGACGCCGGCCTCGAGGATGGCGAAGTCGGCCGCCGTCGACGTCGGGAACTTCTGGGCCAGGAACTCGTCGAAGTCGGCCGCCGCGAAGCCCGGCTCGCCTGACCAGTTGGGCCACGTGGCGATGGCACGCGACACCGACGTGTGGAACAGGCGCACCCGCGAGAGGTCCTTGCGTCAGCTCCTCGACCTTGACGAGCATCCCGGCCGTCTTGCCGTTCAGCGCGCCGCCCTGGATCGTCACCTTGACGTCGGCCCACTGGCCCTTGGACAGCAGTCCGACCGAGTCGGCGGCGTCCTTGGTGCGGGAGAAGAGCACCTTGTCGTAGTCCGTGCGTGCGGTTGTTGGTGCTGTCGATGATGTAGGCGTTCAGGCCGTACTTGTCGACGGCGGGCGTGCCGTCGAGCACGCGCAGGCGCATCTCCTGCGGCGGGCTGTAGCTGCGCGGCAGGTTGCCGGTCCAACCCGACGTCGGCCCCACCGGGGTCGGCGCGGCGGCGGGGAACGGGTCCTTGCCGGCGGCGGGATAGCCGCTCGGGTGGTCGAACTGCAGGCCGAACGACTTGATGAAGGGGGCGTCGTCGAAGAGGGCGTCGTCCTTGCCGCCGATGAAGTTCGTGGCCACGCCGCGACCGGAGAAGAACGACTGGAAGTCGATCGTCGGGCCCTGGATCGAAGCGTTGGCCCCGCCGGCCCACTCGACCTGGGCCACCTTCTTGCCGCCGCGCTCGGCCGACTGGGCGATCGACTCGGCCTGCAGGACGCCCGGCGCGAACGCCGAGGTCGAGCCGGTGAAGGGCCGGCCGTTGATGTGGAACGTGTTGTTCGTCGAGCCGGTCACGGCCGGCCAGGCGCCGGTGGCCAGCGAGTACCAGCCGGCGCCGGTGTTGGGCGGGGCCTGGGTCAGCAGTCCGCCGCCGTCCGCCGAGATGCCCTTGCGCAGGAAGTCCCGCATCGTCGGCATCACGCCCGAGTACTTCTCGACCAGGTCCTGGCGCATGCCGTCGGAGGCGAAGAACACCGCCTTCGGCTCGCCGTGGCCCCGCCCGTTCGCCGACGCGCTCGGCGCCGGCCCGGCGACCGAGACGGCCACCAGGCCCCCGAGCAGGCCCAGTGCCGAGAGCATGGCAATCCCACGACGACGCACAGTCGACCTCATCCCCGAACCTCCTCGATGATCACCCGCACCACCGATCCCACCGGCGTCCACGGCCCGTTCGGAACATAACCCAGCTCGCGGACGTCCGCTTCCAGGACGGTGGACGGGGGCCTGCGATCGGGCGGCGACGAGGTGAATTGCCGGCCGTCAGCAGGTCAGTTGCCGCCGACGGCGCGGCGTGACCGCATCACGTGCGCCCACGCCATGCACAGGATCGGCTGGGCCGCGACCCAACCACAGAGGGCGATCACAACAGGATGCACGGGGGGCGCTGTACCCACCCCCCGAGGCGCTCAACCAACGGCGCCCAGTCGGGCCACCGCCGCGGTGTACGGCGGGCGGACCATGGTGATCGCCCGATCCACGCCGAGGCGGGCCAGTCGGTCGTCGGTCGGCGACCCGGACGTCGTCACGATGAACCGTTCGGGATCGCCGCCGGCCTCGGCATGCGCAGCGCGGGCAACGTCGAGCAGGCGCGGCAGTGAGGGGCCACCCGGAAGGTTGACGCCGTCGCCGATGCGGCCGGCCAGGGCCGCCATCCGCGGACCGAACCCACCGATGATCACGGGCACCGGCGGATCGGGCCGGAGGAACCCGGCTGCCCCGCCCGTCGCCCCCGACCAGACCTCGCGCAGCGTCGTCACCGTCGCCTCGACGGCCTGGCGACGGAGCACGTCGCCGGGCACCGGGCGGTCGAGTGCGACCTGCTCGGCCGCGTACGGCGTCCCCACGCCACCGCCGGCGCCGACCCCGAGCAGCAGTCGCCCGCCGCTGACCTCCTGCAACGTGGCCGCCATGACCGCCAACGTGCCGGCGTCACGGTTGGCGACGTTGAGCACCAGCGAACCGATCGTCAGGCGCGGCACGACCGCCGCCAGCGCGCTGAGCACCGTCCAGCACTCGAGCACGTGCGGCGCGCCGTGGACCGACCCGGCGAGGTGGTCGTAGAGCCACAGCCCGTCGAAGCCGGCCTCCTCGGCGGCCAGTGCGGCGTCGCGCAGGTCCTCCCAGCGCCCCCCGAACGGATCGAACAGCAGGTCGGCCTGCACGCCGACCGACCGTACCGGGCCGGTCAGCATCCACGGCCCACCGCAGGTGGTCGACAAGCATCGGCGGGTGGCCTCGAACCAGCGCCAGCGCATCGACCTGCGGCTGGACACCCCCCGGGACATGTTCGAGCTGCCCCAGACCGACCTGTTCGCCGAGCACCGCAACTTCCTCACCGGCGTCGACATCTGCATCAGCGAGCTGCGGGTCGCGCTTCTCCCGCCGGCCGGTGCTGCTGGCCATCAGCCTGCCGCCGACCGAGTTGACACCGGAGCTGCCCGGGAAGTTCACGGCGACCCTGCAGCGCTACTGCGACCACCGCATCCGCTACAGCAGCCGGGAGATCCGGGCGCTGCGCATCGGCGGCGTCAGCGCGCTGCGGATCGGCGTGCCGCTGGCCGCGACGGGATTGGCGGTCAGCTGGTTCGCCAACCGGGGCGTCAGCTACGACGAGCCGGAGGTCGTCTTCGACCACCTCGGCTGGGTGCTCGGCTGGGTCGGCCTGTGGTACCCGCTCGACCAGTTCCTCTTCTATCCGCTCGCCTACGGGCGGGAGCGGCGGGCGTTGGAGCGGCTGCGCGACGCCGAGGTCGTGTTCGAGCCGCTCTCGACATCGTCGCTGACCCCGGTCGCCGGGCCCTGACCTCGCGCTCCGCTCGGGGCCCGGCCTCGGAGAGGGTCATGATCGAGGGATGACGAAGACACGTGTTCGGGGGAACGTGGCGCGGCGGGGTCGGCGATGAGGGCCGCGGTGCTGCGCGAGCAGCCGGGCGAGCTGTTCATCGAGGACCTGCGCGTCGATCATCCAGGCGAGGGCGAGGTGCTGATCGATGTGGCCGCCGCCGGCTTGTGCCACAGCGACCTCCACTTCATGCAGGCCAAGTTCAAGCAGAAGGTGCCGGCGGTGCTCGGTCACGAGTCGGCCGGCACCGTCATCGAGGTCGGCCCCGGGGTCCGCCACGTGCAGCCCGGCGACCACGTCGTGTGCTGCACGTCGGTGTTCTGCGGCGAGTGCGCGTCGTGCCTGTCCGGCCACCCGTACGCGTGCACGGAAGCCGACCGGATGGGCCGCAAGCGCGAGGACGGCCCGCGGCTGGCGCGCGACGACGGCACGGTCATCAGCCAGTTCGCCCGGCTCGGCGGGTTCGCCGAGCAGATGCTCGTGAGCGAGCGGGCGGTGGTCAAGATCCCCGACGACATCCCGCTCGACCGGGCCGCGCTCGTCGGCTGCGCGGTGCTGACCGGCACCGGGGCCGTGTTCCGCACCGCCCAGATCGAGCCCGGCAGCACCGTCGCCGTCATCGGCGCCGGCGGCATCGGCCTGGCCGCCATCCAGGGTGCCCGCATCGCCGGCGCCGGCGCGGTGATCGCCGTCGACGTCACCGAGGACAAGCTGGAGGTCGCCCAGACGTTCGGCGCCACCCAGACGATCAACGCCCGCGAGGTCGACGACGTGGTCGGCGCGGTGCGCGACCTCACCGGCGGCGGGGTCGACTACAGCTTCGAGGCGATCGGCTCCAAGGCCACCGCCGAGCAGGCCTTCCGCATGACCTCGGCGCGCGGCACGGCGACGATCATCGGGATGGTCCCGAGCAACCAACCGCTCGAGATCCGCGGCATGGAGCTGCTCAGCGGGCGCCGTCTGCAGGGCTCGATCATGGGGTCCAACCGGTTCCGCATCGACATCCCGCGCCTGCTCGACATGTATCGAGACGGGCGCCTGCTGCTCGACGAGCTGATCTCGGGCCGCATCGAGCTCGACGCGATCAACGAGGGCTACGAGGCGCTCAACCAGGGCACCGTCACGCGCAGCGTGATCATCTTCGACAACGCCAGCTGAGGGCCGTCAGCCGGTCGGGAGGATCGCCACCTTCACCGCGCCCGACGACTTGTCGTGGGCGTGGTCGAACGCGGTGGCGACGTCCTCGAGCGCGAAGCGGTGGGTGACGATGCCGTCGAGCGACGAGGCGAGGTCACCGAGCAGGCCGCCGGCGACGTCGAAGTCGGCGCGGCCGTCGGTCTGCCCGTAGGCGAACGAGCTGAGGATCGCCGCCTCCTTCTGGCCGGCCGCGAAGAGGTTCACCGGGACGCGCAGGAACGTGCCGAGCACGACGATCGCGCCGCCCCGGCGGACGACGGCGATGGCGTCGTCCAACGTCGTGGCCTCGCCGCCGACCGTCTCGATCACGACCGCGGGCCGCGACTGCTTGCCCCAGGCCATCACCTCGGACTCGTCGAGCACGGTCACGCCGAGGCGCTCGGCCGCCGCGCGTTGCTGCGGGTGGCGCACGGAGATCGTGACGTCGTCGGTCCGCGTCGCGGCGACGGCGGCCGCCAGCAGCCCGATCGTCCCACCGCCGAGCACGAGCACCCGCGTGCCGGGCCCGATCGGCGCCATCCCGACGCCGCGCACGGCGACGGCCATCGGCTCGGCGAGCACGGCGATGCCGACGTCGAGATCGGCGCGCAGCGCCGTGAGGTTCTGGACCGGTACGTCGACCCACTCAGCCAGCGCGCCATTGCGCCCGAGGCCGATGAGGTCGCCGCCGCGCCGGCACAGGTTCCACTGCTGCGCCGCGCAGAACTCGCAGCTGCCACACGTCACGATCGGTGACGCGGCGTAGCGGACGTCGGCCAGCCCGGCTGGTCCGTCGAGGATGGTGCCGACGAACTCGTGACCCGGTGCCGTGCCCTCGACCGCCGGCAGCTGGCGCGTCCACAGCTTCAGGTCGCTACCGCAGATCCCACACGCCTCGACCCCCAGCCGGACGAGACCTGGCGGCAGCGGACCGGGATCGACATCGACCACCGACAACCCATCGGCGTCCCACCGTGCGCTCCTCATCTCGATGTCCTCCTCGATCGCTGGTCAGCCGTCGAGGTTGCCCCACGACGCCGGGATCTGTTCGACGCTGCTCGGGAACCCGCCGGCGGCGACGATCGCCATCGACCAGGGGCCGAGCGTCTCGACGACGAGATCGAGGTCGCCGCCGATGGCGTCGAGGATCGGCCGCTGCTGGACGTCGGTGGCGATCTCGATCGACTCGCGCAGCGCGGTGCCGGCCGGGGTCAGCGTCGGCGGCGCCCCGGCGACCAGGCCGCGGTCGGCGAGGCGGGTCAGGCCGGCGTCGAGGTCGGCGTCGGTCCAGCCCCGCCCGCGGTGGTAGCGCTTCAGCGGCATGCCGTAGTAGAGCTCGGTCAGCAGGCCGATCTCGACGGGATCGAGGCCGGTCGCGATCCACGCCGCGATGTGCGAGTCGCCCCGGTGCTCGCGGATCGTGTCGACGGCGCGCCACAGCGCGCCCCACGGCGTCGTCGGGATGCCGAGCGATCGCAGGCCGGCGTACAGGAATCGCCCGCTCGCCGCGCCGGCGGCGGCCGCCCGCTGCAGGATCGCGGTGACCGCGCCGAGACCCTCGGGCGCGTCGCCGACGATCCGAGCCAACGACGCGGTCGCGCCGCGCTGGCGGGCGTCGAGCACCTCGGCGGCCGTGGCGATCGACCACCCGCGCTCGACGGCCGGGATGATCAGCGCCGGGTTGAACACGCCGAACGCCGCCACCACCACCTCGCCGGGCACCTGGCCCATGCACGCCGCCCGGCTGCAGTAGTACCCGGACGGCTCGGCGATCGTCAGGCAGCCGGGCGCGCCGACCCCGGGCCCGAAGCCGAGGGCCTCGAAGGCGTCGTTGACGTCGGGCGAGAAGTACACGTTGGAGGCGATCGGTTCGAGCACGTTGCGCAGCCGACGGGCGGCGGCGCTGACGCCCGCTGGTTCGGCGCTCACGACGGCGCCCCGGCGAACGGCGCCAGGTCGTGGTCGCGCATCCAAGCCTGGATGCCGGCGGCGAGGACGGCCTCCTGCGGCGACGATGGGTAGTAGCCGTCGGCGGCGCGGATGGCCACGCCCCACGACTGCAGCCGTCCGACGAGCTCGACGACATCGTCACCGAGGGCATCGACCATCGCCCCGCACAGGCGGTCGGTGTCGGCCTCCAGCGCCTCACGGGCGACGAGACCGGCGGACGTCGGCTGCCCGTCGACGAGCAGCCCCCGCGCCGACAGGCGCTCCTCGGCGCCGGCGAGCTGGTCCGGATCCCACCCTCGGCCAGCGGCGTAGGAGCGCGGCGGCATGCCGGCGCAACGCTCGGTCAGCACCTGCAAGTCGCACCCGTCGAAGCCGGCCGCCGCGGCCGCCGCGATGTGGGCGTCGCCGCGGAACTCGCGCAGCAGGTCGCCGAGGCGCCACATCCGGCCCAGTGGATCGGACGGCATCGCCAGCGCGGACAGCCCGGCGAACATCGGCCGCCCGAGGACGGGCAACGGCGTCACGGCTCGCCCGAGCAGCTCGCTGACGCGCGCGATCCCGTCCGGCTCGGGCCCGAGGATGCGCGCCAGCTGGGCCACGGCACCGCGCGTGCGGGCCGCGACCACGTCGTCCGGGTCGGCGATCGACCACGCCTGCTCGATCGCGGCGACGACCACGGCCGGGTTGAACACGCCGAACGCCGCCGCCACCACCTCGCCGCGCACCCGTCCGAGCACCCCGCCGCGACTGGCGAAGTAGGCGACGCCGTCGGGCAGGCGCACCTTCCCCCAGTGCGACTCGGCCCACTCGTTGCCGGCGACCGGGCCGGGGCTCGGCCCGAAGCCCAGCGCGGCGTACGCCTCGTGGGCCTCCGGCGCGAAGTACACCGATCCGACCACGGGCTCCAGGGCCACGGCCAGGACACGGCTCCTGGCGCTGGCCTCCGTCAGCTCCCGCCCACCCAACCCCAACCCCGATGTCGACACGCCGGCAACCTATCGACCGCTGCGGAGCCCGTTTGATTCCGGAAGGGGCGCGGTGCTGTTCGCTCTGTGTCACCTCATATGTCCCCGGGGACATATGAGGTGACACAGAACGGGCTCACGGTTCGCCGACGTCGTTTCGGTCGCGGTCTTCCGTCGAAACGAGCCACCTGACGCGACCAAAGCAGCGTCCCAACCGACGCAGCCCACTCTGTGTCACCGCATACGTCGTCGACGACATCTGCGGTGACACAGAACGAGGACGCGTCGCAGCACCGGGCCGGTGCCATGCGACGACTCGACCACGATCGGCCCGTCACAGTCATGCAGCAGGGCTGACCGTCTCGTGCCCATCAGCCGCTGGCGTCGACGATCCGGCGCACCTCGCCGGCGAGCCACTCGCCGACGGCACGCGACCCCGAGTTGACGAGGTGCGGACAGCGGTTCTGCGAGTACTCCGGATGGGCGTTGATGACCGACGCGTAGTCGACCGGCACGAGGTTCGGCCACCGGCCCATCGCATCGAGGACGAACTGGCCCTCGCGGGCCATGGCGTTCGTGAAGCTCGGGCCGCAGTCCGGTGTCCGTCCGGGCAACGACCAGATCACGATGCGATCGCCGGCGGCCTCCATCACCGCGTCGATCATCGCCGGGAAGTCGCCACTGCGCGTCTGCGACACCGCGTTGTGGTAGCCGAGCAGCACGACGGCCACGTTGGCCTGCACGTCGCGGGCCCGGGCGAGGTACGTGGCGCCCTGCGGCATCGTGATGCCGCGCGCCCCGGTCGTCCCGACGAGCTGGCAGCCGACGTTCGCCAGCGACGCGCTGAGCCCGTTGCTGAAGAGGTCCTGACCGACCGAGTCCCCGACCGCAACGACCGAGCACGGCGCCGCTGCCGGGGCTGCCGGCGGCGGCGTGGTCGCCGTGGTCGGCGGGACGGGCGTCGTCGGCGGGGCGACGGCCGTCGTCGCGGGCGGGGCGACGGGCGTCGTGGTCGGCGGGGCGGTCGGCGCGACGCTCGGCGCCGGCGGCGGGGTCGCCGGGATGGCCACGGCGGTGGTCGCCGGCCCCGCCACGCTGCCGGGGACGGCCAGCGTCCCGGGCGTCGACGGGGAGGCCGCATCGTCGCCGCCGGCGCACGCCACCAGGAGGGCGAGGGCGCCGAGCCCGCCGACTGCCGTCCGCCATGCGCTCATCCGTCGGGGCTGCACGAGACCGGAACGTAGCGGCGGGCGACTCGTCAGCAACGGACATCGCGGATGGGGAGCACCTTGTTGGCCAGCCGGACCAGGACGGAGGTCGGTGGCTGCCAGACGTGACGGTCCTCGATCGCCCACGCGTAGGTCATGGCGCCATCGGAGACGCATCCGGTGAGCTCCGGCGCATCGAGCTCGTCGGCGGACCACTCGAAGAGCTGCTGCAAGCGCGGCACGATGACGCCGTCGTCGAGGGCCCGGCCGAAGCCGAGCTCCTGATCGAGGTACGAGGCGACGCTCCCGGCGAGCGGGTACTCGTCGGGGAGGACCCGCGACAGCTGCACGAAGATGCCGGCCATCCCGAGTCTCGGATCACCGAGCAACGGGGCCAACGGACGCAGCCATCCGAGCGACAGCCGGGGGGCGGCGACGAGGGCGTGCGTGTAGAGCACTCGGCACAGCACGACGTTCATGAAGAAGCGCTCGGCCTCGTTCTCGGCCGCCGCGAGCTCGCGGTGCTCGAGGTACGCGGCGACCGCGCTCGAGTTGTGGGCCCGATACCAGGCCGTTGCGCTGGGCGCACGCACGAACGCCATCCAGTGATCCACCGACCGCGACGTCGTCGGTCCGCTGAGGCTCCCGCTCAAGCCGACCGCCTCGCAGCCGTCGCGCACGATGCGCTCGTTGACGGCCCGCCACCACGGACTCCCGGGACGGCTGGCGAACGGTGGTTGCAGCACGCCCCGCCGGAGCTGCCAGCGCATGAACGACACCGCAGCTCGGCGGAACGGGGGTGGCGAGGGGCGGCGCCGAACGGGCCGTGGTAGCAGCGCTCCATCAGGGCCAGCCGACCGGCGGGATCGTCGCGCACGGCCTCGACGGCCTCCCTCGCCTACGACGCGGCGGCGCCCGGCGCGACGTGGTTCAGGGCCGCCCGCGCACGAAGCGCAGCAGGCGCATGCAGGACCGGGATGGCGTGGACGTCCGACTGAGGTGGGCGGCCAGCTCGCCGGTGTCGCAGTCGCCGTCGACGAGGAACACGTCGTTGGCGACGCCATTGGTGGTGTCGATCCCTGCGGCCTCGATGGAGATGCCATGGTCGGCGAACCAGCGGCACGTCGCCGAGAGCAGGCCGATGTCATCCGGTGCGTTGACGCGCACGATCGTCGTCCCCGTGCCGGCGCCGGTGATCGTGACGCGAGCGCGTCCGGATGGTCGCAACAGCATCCGGACCGGCGTCTCGGTGCTGGCCTGCAAGCGGGCACCGACCTGTTCCCACAGGGCGGCGTCGATGCCCGACTCGCTGCGCACGGTCAAGGCGTGCATGGCGAGGTGGCTCTCCGGCCAGGTCATCACCGACGCGCTCTCCACGGACACGCCGGCCGTGGCCAGCACGGCGGTCGTGTCGGCGAGGAAGCCTCGACGGTCCTCGCCGACCACGGTCAATCGGAACCGGTCACCGTCCGGCAGCGGTCGGGCGACCGCCCGCACCTCGCCGCGCTGGACGCGGGGATGGCACAGGGCGAGGTCGGCAGCCAACACGTCCGGCGACTCGCTCAGCGCCCAGAGCGGCGACACGCCGTCCAGGAGCCGGCGCGCCGTCGCGGGCGGCAGCGAGGTGGTCTCCAGCAGGCGCCGGATCTGGTCGACGCTCGTCGTGGCCTCGCGGGCGCCATGGTCGCGGCCTTCGACGTGGATCACGTTGTCGAGCACCTCGCCGAAGACGTCGGGATCGGCCAGCAGCCAGGAGTGCCCACCGCGCACGACGTGCCCGGCGGTGCCGAACGCCGCGCAGAAGGTGTCGAAGGCGGCGAGCGGGAGCAGCCGGTCGCCGTCGCTCCACAAGACCAGCACGGGGAGGTCACGGGCGGCGAGCACGGCCATCTCGGTGCGCAGGTCGGCGGTGAACGCCGCCTGGGCCGCTTGCAGCACGGAGAACGGATGGCGCTGCATGTTGGCCAGCAGGGTCCACTGCATCTGGCCGATCGTCGCCAGATCGTCCGTCGGCCGCAGTGCGTCGAACAGCGATCGAGCGAGGTCGATGCCGAGGCGATCCGGCCGCACTGTCATGCCTGGTGCGGAGAACGAGCGGGCGTCACCGACCGCGTTGAGGATGACGAGGTAGCGCACCCGCTCGGATCGATCGTGGGCGAAGCGGGTGGCGATGCCGCCGCCGAAGCTGTGGCCGAGGACGACGACCGGCTCCTCGACCCCTACGGCGTCGAGGAACCGCTCGACCCAGGCGGCGTAGCCGACCATCGTCCGCTGCAGGACCGGCAGCTCGTCGCTCCAGCCGAACCCGGGCAGCGACGGGGCGATCACCCGGCAGCCCCGTGCGGTCAGCCGCCGCAGGGCCCGCCGATACGACTCGTGGTCGAGGCCCCAGCCGTGCAGGAACAGCACCGGCAGCCCGTGTCCACCGCTGGCGTAGCTGACGGTGCGACCGTCCACCGACACCCGGTTGGTGACCAGCTCGTCGGACCGGGCGCGGCCCGCGGATCCGGGGAGCGGCGCGACGCGCACCGGGCCTGTTGCCTCGAGCGTGCCAGCCGTGCCTGCCATCCGTTCACGGTACGGCCAACCAGCGGCGGGGTCTGTGAACATCACGTGAACCGGACGAGGGCGCCGACGCCCGGGCCGGCGTACCGATCCGGGTTCCGCCGTCGCGGCAGTCCGTTACTGTCCGCTGTTGACCGCACGCGTCGGGGGCGCGTCCGGAGGAGGTCACCATGCAGCAGCTGTCCGGGATGGACGCCTCGTTCCTGTACCTGGAGACGCCGAACGCCCCGGGGCACGTGTTCTCGGTGTACATCTGCGACCAGTCGACGGCACCAGGAGGCAGGGTCACGTTCAAGGGGATCCTCGAGCACGTCCGGCAACGACTGCACGTGTCTCGTGCGTTCCGCCAACGCCTCGTCGAGGTGCCCTTCGGCCTCGATCACCCGTACTGGATCGAGGATGCCGACTTCGACCTCGAGTACCACGTCCGCCACATCGCCCTGCCCCAGCCCGGCGATTGGCGGCAGTTGTGCATCCAGATCGCGAGGTTGCACTCGCGCCCGCTCGATCGCAGCCGGCCGCTGTGGGAGATGTACGTGATCGAGGGGCTCGACAACGTCGACGGCCTGCCGGCCGGATGCTTCGCGATCATGACCAAGGTGCACCACGCCGCGGTCGACGGCGTGACGCTGCTCGAGATCGCCAGCTCGTTGCACGACCTGACACCGGACGCGCCGGCGCCGGTGCCTGATGATGTGGCGCCGTGGAGCCCGGAACCGGTGCCGTCGACGATCGACCTGCTCACCCGGGCGTGGGTGAACACCGCGTCGCGACCGATGCGGCTGGGCCGGATGATGGCCGCCGGGATCCCCGGCGAGACGGCGCGGTTGCGCGAGCAGATGGCGCAGCGCAACTTCGAGCTGCCGCGCATCACGCCGGCGCCGCGCACCCGCTTCAGCGGGACGGTCACGACCCACCGGGTGGTCGAGGCTCGCCGCTTCGAGTTCGAGACAGCCCGGCGGATCAAGGCCGCCGTCCCGGGCGCGACGATCAACGACGTCGCCATCACGGTCGTCGCGGGCGCACTGCGCGCCTACCTCCAAGGCCACGGCGAGCTGCCCGACGCGACGCTGCGCGTGATGGCGCCGATCTCGACGCGCACCGCCGAGCAGGCCGGGACGGCGGGCAACCAGGTGTCGGCGATGATCGTCGAGGCCGGCACGGACATCGCTGACCCCCTCGAGCGTCTCGCCGCGGTGCACGAATCGACGACGACATCGAAGGCCGCGGCCCAGGCGACCGGCGCGCGCGAGATGTCGGAGTTCTCCGAGCTGATGCCGGGCGGGCTGGCCGCGCTGGCCGCCCGGACCGCCAGCCAGTTCGAGATGGCGACGCGGACCACGCCACTGGTCAACACGGTCGTCAGCAACGTGCCCGGGCCGCAGGTGCCGCTGTACTTCGCCGGCGCTCGATTGGTCACGTTCTTCGGTGGCGCCGGCGTCGCTGACGGCATGGGCCTGCTGCACGGGATCAGCAGCTACACCGGCCAGCTGATCATCTCCGTCGTGTCCGATCGCGAGATGCTCCCGGACCCGGGGCACTACGCCGATCTCCTGGAAGCGTCGTTCGCCGAGCTCGCCGCGGCCACCGGTGCCACCGTCACGCCAAGACGTCGGGCCCGGTCGACGCGACCGGCGAAGCGGACGAGCAAGAAGGCGGCCGCGGCGTCGAGCTGAACGACGGTTGCCCGAGAGACCCTCGGGCGACGTCAGCGGTGGTGCATGCGGCCGGTCTCCCACGCCCACCCGGCGACTTCCACGCGGTTGCGCAGACCGAGCTTGGTCTGGATGTTCGTCAGGTGGGACTTCACCGTGCTGAGCGAGATGAACAGCTCGTCGCTGATCTCGTGGTTGGTGCGGCCGCGGGCGACCGCCTCGACGATCTCCTCCTCACGATCCGAGAGCACATCGGTGCCCTCGCGGCGGGTCGCGCCGGGATCGGCGAAGTGCTGGAGGAAGCGCACGGTGACCGACGGCGAGATCAGCGCATCGCCGTTCACCGCCGCGTGCACCGCTTCCACGAGGAGCCGCGGACCGGCGTCCTTGAGCAGGAAGCCGCTGGCGCCGTTCTGGATGGCGCCGCGCACGTACTCGTCGAGGTCGAACGTGGTGACGACGACCACCGGGATCGGATCGGCGACGTCGGGGCCGGCGAGGAGGCGCGTCGCCTCCAACCCGTCGAGCGCGCGGCATCCGGATGTCGAGGAGGCAGACGTCGGGCCGCAGCTCGCGTGCCAGTCGGACGGCGTCGGCGCCATCGGCAGCTTCCGCCACCACCTCGATGCCGTGCGTCTCGAGCATCAGCCCCAGGCCCGACCGGACCATCGGTTGGTCGTCGGCGATGAGCACGCGGGTCGTCATCGTGAGCTGTGGTCGAGGTGGCTGGCAGGGAGCACGGCGGTGACCGCCCAGCCACCGGTCGGGCGCGGGCCGGCCTCGAAGCGCCCGCCCAGCGCGGCCACGCGCTCCGCGATGCCGACCAGCCCGAAGCCCTGCTGACGGTCGGTCACGAGGGCCCCGTCGTTCGTGACCGACAGCGTCACGTGCTGCGGGCCGCAGTCGACCGCCACGTCGACCTTCGTGGCCCCGGTGCCGTGGCGCCGGGCGTTGGTGAGCGCCTCGATCGCGATGCGGTGCAGCGACGCCGTCACCGAGCTCGGCAGCCGGTCCGGCCGCAGGGTCGAGCGAGACGACGACCGGCAGCGCGACGCTGTCGCCCGTCGCCAGGTGGCGGAGGTCGTCGAGCGTGGCCATCGGCGCGATCGGCACATCGTGCCGATCGGCGCGCAGGGCCCCGACCATGGCGCGCATCGAGCTCAGGGCATCGGCGCCGGCTCGTTCGATCGACGACAGCGCGTCGGCCGTGACGTCGGGGCGCTCGGCGGCCACGAGCAGCGCCGCCTGGGCCTGCACCACGATGCCGGTGACGTGATGGGCGACGACATCGTGCAGCTCGCGGGCGATGGCGTCGCGCTCGGACTGCCGGGTCGCGCGCGCGTGCGTCGACACGCCGCCGTTCGATCGAGCGCGAGTACACGCCGGTGGCGACGGTGGCGGCGAACACGACGCCCAGGATCAGCAGGAACAGGTCGCCGTAGAGCCCGTGCTGGCGCCAGCCGACGATCATCAACAGCGCACCGCCGTAGGCGATCGTGGCCAGCGCGGCCTCCGACGGTCGGCCGGTAGCGGATCGCCATCGCGCACAGCACCGCCATGCCGGCGAGCTCGCCGAGGCCCGGCCACGCCCCCAGCCCGACGAGGAAGTTGCCGTAGATGATGTCCGCTCACGGAGCGCCCACTGCGTTCAGCGAGTCGTTGGCGACGGCAGCGGACACCGCGATGCTCGCCGCGGCCGCGAGGAGCGTTGCGGCGAACAGCGTTGCGGCCGGCGATCAGCACGGCGAGCGCCACGGCGGCGTCGGCGACGACAGCGGGCACCATCGTCTCGAGCAGCGTTCGGCCGAGCACGACGTCGACGATCGTCAGGGCCACCACCGTGACGAGCACCAGCCCCACGGTGCGGCCGTCGAGCCGATCGGTGGCCGCCGTCTCGTTCACCCCACCAGCGTATGGCGGCCCGTGCTCGACTGGGATCGGCCGAAAGTACGAGCCGGCGATCGTCCGATCGACGTCGAGCTTCTGGTCGATCGCCCGATGTGCGTCCGTGTGGCCTCGGTGACGATGACCGGCATGGCAATGCAGGCGTCGTCCGCGGTCGATCGGTGGTCTCGACGTCGAGCGCCTCACCGGCTCGATCGGCGCCGTCGTCCACGGACTCGACCTCTCGGTCCCCCTCGCCGACCGAGACGTCGCAGCAGCTCCGTCGAGCTGGTCGCCGAGCACCAGGTCGTGTTCGCACGCGAGCAGCACCTCGACGAGGAGCAGCATCGGACGTTGGCGACCCAGTTCGGCGAGTTGTCGATCCATCCGGTCGGTCGTCTGACGGGATCCGGTCGGGCGATCTCGGTGATCGACGACACCGCCGACCGGCCGCCGGCGGGCTTCGACTGGCACACCGACCTGAGCTGGACGGTCGAACCCCCGGAGCTCGGCTTCCTTGTCGGCCGTCGTCATCCCGCCGTGCGGCGGCGACACGCTGTGGGCGAGTGGGCGGGCGATCTACGAGCGCCTCGATCGCGACCAGCAACGCCTCTGCCGGTCGCTGCGCGTCGTGCACGTGCCCGACGCCACGTTGCTCGCCACCGTGCGCCGGCACCACGGTGAGGACGTCGTGCGGCGGCTGCTCGCCGAGCACCCGCCGGTCGAACAGCCGCTGGTGCGCCTGCACGCCGAGACCGGTCGGCCGGCGATGTGGCTGTCGCCGCTGTACGCGGCGAAGGTCGTCGGGCTCGACGACGCCGACAGCCGACGGGTCCTCGGCGTCGCTCGCACCGCCAGATCCACGATCCGGAGGTGCAGGTCCGATGGCGCTGGGCCCCCGGCGACGTCGCCATCTGGGACGAGACCAGCACCTGTCATCGGGCGCTGACCGATCACGCGCCGCAACGCCGCACCATGCGCCGGTGCACGACGACGGGCGGCCGGCCCGTCTCGGCCGGCGGCTGAACGGTCCCGCCCGGCCGGCTCCTCACGGTTGGGAGAACCCCCAGTCGAGGAGGGTCTCGGCAGCGTCGTCACGGCCACGTTCGGTGGGGGCGCCGAGCACCACGACCACGATGCGGCGACCATCGCGGGTCGCCGACGCCAGGATGCACCACCCAGCGTCGGAGGTGTGACCGGTCTTGATGCCGTCGGCGCCGCGATAGGCACCGAGGAGATCGTTGGTGTTGGGAAACGTCTCTCCGTTCAAGGTGGCGCTCGGTTCGCTGACCGTCTGGCGGAAGTCCGCGTCACGCAGCAGGTGGGTCCCGAGGGCGATGAGGTCGTTCGCCGACGAGAACTGACCGACGGCGTCGAGCCCGCTGGCGTTGGCCGCGCTGCATGGTCGCCGTCGCCGGCGCCGGAGCCGGTCTTGTCGACACGGTCACGCTCGTCTGGACTCTCTGGTTCATCGCGCTGGCGATCGCGGCGCTACGGCGCGGAGCCCGGGGCGACGGCGCATCGACCCGGATCTAGGGCCACCACCAAACAGTGGCCGAGGAACGGACGGACGGCGGGTCGTACGTCAGGCATCATGACGGCGTGCGACCCGACCGGGAGGCGGCGTTGACGGTCACGGCGGTGGCGACGGGTGTCGCCGCCGCGGTGGCCGGTGTCGCAGCGTCCGTATGGGTCGCCGCGGTCGGTGACCACGGGATGTTGGACGCGGCGCTGAGCGCCGCGGTCGCGCTGGCCTTCGTACTCGTCGGCGCGATCGTCGCCGCTGCCCGGCCGCACAACCACGTCGGCTGGGTCATGTTCAGCGGTGGAACGTGCTGGGCGGTCGGTTCAGGCGCCGTCGATCTGGCGCACCGGGGCCTCGTGGACGCCCCGGCTCGGTTCACGCGGTTTCGCTGCTGGCGGTCACCGGCTCGGTCGTACGAGGGATCGGGTGGTGGCTGACGACGGTCGGGGTCGTGATGGTCTTCCCCGACGGACACGTAGCCGGTGAGCGCTGGCGCAGACTCCCCCAGGCCCTCGCGCTCGTCATCATCGCGTCGTCGCTCGGCGTCATCCTCGCGGACGACGCGAACCTGCTCGGGCTCGGGGACTGGCGCAGCCCGCTCGCGGTGTCGGCCTTGCAACCGATCGCGGGAGTGTTCTCGCTGGCGTCCGTCGCGCTCGGGGCCGGTGTCGCGGCGTGCTGCATCGCCGGGTTGTGGCAACGCTGGGGACGTGGGCAAACGTTGGAGCGTCAGCAGATTCTGGCGTTCGCTGTAGCCGCGGCACTCCCCATCGCGGCAGCCCCGGTCGCCCTGGTCACCGGGGCCGGCTGGGTGTTCTCTGTCGCGGCACTCCCTCTGCCGTTCGTCATCGGCTTCGTCGTCCTGGCCCGCGACATGTATGAGCTACGCAGTGCCGCGAACCGCACGCTCGTCTGGCTCACCCTGTCGACGGTCGTGGTGCTGCTCTACGCGCTGGTCATCGCCGGGCTCGGCAGCCGCTTCAACGCGCAGGGCGCCGAATGGCTCCCGTGGCTGGCCGCTGCGGTCGTCGCTGTCGCGTTCGCTCCGCTGCGCGACGGCCTGCAGAGGGCGGTGAACCGCCTGACGTACGGGCGTTGGAACCAGCCGTACGAAGTGCTTGCCGCACTCGGCCAACGGCTCGAGGCTGCGACAGACGTCGACCTGCTGCTGCGTGACGTCGTGGCCGAGCTCGAGGGTCTCGGTCTGCGCGACGTCACGATCGTCACGAACGACGGCGAGGTCGTCGCGGGCGGACCCGCGGTCGCCGACTCGATGACCGTGCCGCTGGCTGCGTACGGTCAGCCCGTCGGCAGCCTGCTCGTCGCCACGCCTGAGACGACCCTGCGCGCGGCCGACCGGCGCCTCGTCGACGACCTGGCCGGACACCTCGGGGCCGTCCTGCACGGTCGGGCGCTGACGCGCGACCTGCAGCGCGCACTGGAGCTCGCGGTGCTGGCCCGGGAGGAGGAACGTCGTCGGCTGCGGCGAGACCTGCACGACGGGCTCGGCCCCGCCCTCGCCGGTCATCTGCTGCGGCTCGACGTGTTGGCCGGGAAGGCAGGTCGTGTGCAACCCGTCGACGACGACATCGCGGCCCTGCAAGCCGATCTGCGCGCGACGATGCTGGACGTCCGCCGGCTCGTCGAGGGACTGCGACCGCCCGCCCTTGACGAGCTCGGTCTCGTCGACGCCCTCACCCAGGCGCTCTCACGGCTCACCGACGGGACCGGCGTGCGGCTGACCGTGGATGCAGGGCCGTTGCCCGCCCTCCCCGCGGCGGTGGAGGTCGCCGCCTACCGGATCACGACTGAGGCCGTGACGAACGTGGTGCGGCACTCCGAAGCGACTGAGTGCCTGGTCTCGGTCGAGCACCATCCCGGTGTGTTGCGGCTGACCGTGCACGACAACGGCTGCGGACTGTCGTCGCCGGCCGCACCGAGCGGGAACGGGCTGCAGACGATGCGGGAGCGCGCCGAAGAGCTGCGCGGCACTATCGGCTGGTTGGCGGGCGAAGGCACGACGCTCGTCGCGGAGCTGCCCGCCGTGGCTGCAAACTCGCCGTCGGTGCAGGCAGGCGGGAGGCCATGACCGTACGCGTCCTGGTCGTCGAGGACCACCCGGTGTACGCCGCGGGTTTGGTAGCCCTCCTCGACGCCACCGAGGACCTGAACGTGGTCGCTTCGACGACCGACGGCGCCGAGGCGGTCGGCCTCGTCCCCACGCATTCCGTTGATGTCGTCGTCATGGACCTCAACCTGCCCACGGTCTCCGGGATCGAGGCCACCTCGAGGATCTCGGCGCTCCCGTCCGCCCCGGCCGTCCTCGTGGTGACGATGGTCGACGACGATGACACCGTGCTCGCCGCCTTGCGAGCGGGTGCGCGCGGATACGTACTCAAGGACGCAACGGGCGACCAGATCACGGCCGCGGTGCGGACGGTAGCCGAGGGCGGAGCGGTGTTCGGGCCTGGTGTCGCGAACTGGGTGCTCACCTCAGGCGTCAACCCCGTTGATCGACCAAGCCCCGCTCATCCCGACCACGGCCTGACCGACCGTGAACGTGAGGTCCTCGAACGGATCGCAGACGGAGCAAGCAACGCCCGGATCGCACGTGACCTCGGCCTCAGCGTCAAGACGGTGCAGAACTACGTCTCGCGCATCCTCGACAAGCTGCAGGTGAGCGACCGCACCCAAGCCGCCCTCAAGGCCCGCGACGAACGCCCACCGAGCTGAGGGCGACTAGAACAGCGAAGCGGCGCCGGAGAAGTGCCTGCGGTTCCAGCTGTTGCTGAGCCTCGACGCGCGCACTCCACGACGGGGGTTCTCCGCGTCGACGATCTTGCCGTGCCCGACGTACACGCCGACGTGGTGGACGCCATGGCGGAAGAAGAACACGAGGTCGCCCGGCTTCATGGCGTGCTTGCTGACGTGGCGGAGCTTCGCGTACTGGGCGTACGAGCTGCGCGGCAGCGCCTTGTGGGCCGCGTGCTTGTAGACGTAGACGGCCAGCCCGGAGCAGTCGAACGCGCTCGGCCCGGCCGCACCGTGCCTGTAGCGGTCGCCGATCTGCGCTCTCACGATCCTCACCACGCGGGCACGTGCCTTGTTGCGGGCGCGGGTCTTGCGAAGCTTCAGCTCGCGGCGGCGCTCCTGCAACGTGGGCTTGTGCTTGGCGACTGGGTGCTGCACCGCGGTTGCGGTCGCGGCACCGCTCACCGAGTCAGTAGCTGAGGCGGAAGCGGCGAGTGGACCGCCGATGGCGAGGGTCACCACAACAGCGGCGGCGGAGAACATGGACAGACGACGAAACACAAACGAGCCTCTCGAGAAGCCGACCGGGTTAGCTGACGGGCTCGGGCTCGTGAGTGCCCTACGGGCCGCCGCAGTGCAGCGGTCCGATTCGCCCCGTGTACGTGGGTCCCCGGCGCGTCCACGCTCGTGGACGCTTAGGCAGTGCCGACCGGCAGGTCGCGATCAGCACGCGCAAACCACCGTACCCGCGGTGAAGGAGAGGACCTATTCCGTAGGCGATCGAAGACATGCCCCGTGATCCATACAGGTGCGATTCTCCTTGTTACATATAGCGATCCGCCTCTCGGGTAGACCTTGTGACAACCGCCACATCGAACTCGGGAACCTGAAACATTTGGGGTCTTCTTAGGTCCTCCGTGGTCAGCCGCTAGCGTCGAGTCATGGATCTAGGACTCGAAGGCAAGATCGTTGTGGTCACCGGCGCCAGCAAAGGAATCGGGCTGGCGGTCACGACCCGGCTCGCAGCCGAGGGCGCCACCGTCGTGGCCGGCGCGCGTGAGATCTCCGACGACGTGCGCGCCCTGGCCCCCTCCGTCCTCCCCGTCGAGGTCGACCTGTCCTATGCCAGCGGGCCGGCGACGCTCATCGATGCAGCGATCACCGCCTTCGGCGGCCTGGACGCGCTGATCAACAACGTGGGCGCCACCCGTCCCCGCCCGGACGGGTTCCTCTCGATCACCGACGACGACTGGCTGCAGACGCTCACGATCAACCTGATGGCCGCGGTCCGTACGACACGTGCCGCGATCCCGCACCTCCTCGAGCGCGGCGGCGGTGCCATCGTGTCGACCGTGTCGGTGAACGCGTTCCTGCCCGACCCGCTGGTGATGGACTACAGCGCGGCCAAGGCTGCGCTGGCGAGCTTCTCCAAATCGCTGTCCAAGGAGTACGGCCCAAGGGGCATCCGCGTGAACACCGTCAGTCCGGGACCTGTCGCGACCGACCTGTGGCTGGGCAAGGACGGGGTCGCGCAGACAGTCGGTCGCGCCAACGGCCTCGACCCCGACGCGGTCGCCAAGGGGGCAGCCGCTCAAGGGGCGACCGGGCGCTTCACCACACCGGACGAGGTGGCCGACCTCATCGTGCTGCTGGCCAGCTCGCGCGCGGCCAACATGACGGGCTCCGACGTCGTCATCGACGGCGGCCTCGTCCAGACGCTCTGAGGCGACCGACGTGGCCACCTGGGACGACGTTGCCGAGCTCGCGGCCGAACTGCCCGAGCTGGAGCAGAGCCCGGACGAACGTGACTGGCGAGTTCGCGGTAAGCCGGTCGCCTGGGAGCGCCCGTTACGTCGCGCGGATCGCGAGCACCTCGGTGACGCCGCGCCGAATGGCCCGATCCTCGGCGTACGCGTGCCCGACCTCGACAGCAAGGACATCCGGCTGACCGAGCTCTCCCCCGCTGTCTTCGCGCCCCCGCACTTCGACGGCTACCCGGCGGTGCTCGTCGACCTCGACGGCATCGAGGTCGACGACCTCGCTGACCTCATCGAGGATGCGTGGCTGGCTCAGGCCCCGAAGCGGCTGGTCAAGGAATGGCGTGCCGCCAGGGGGTGACAGCCGTCGCCCGACCTCGTGGCCAGCCTCCGCATTCGCCAGAGTCGATCCGCGCAAGGACCTCCGAATGGGTCGGCGGAGTCGATAGGTTGCCTCAGGACAACTTCTTGGCCCGATCGCGGCGTCTCGATCGCGCCGCCGGCCGAAGGGGGCCGCTGGGTGGATCGGTGCCCTCACTGCGCTGAGCCGGTACGCGTCGGCGCGAAGTTCTGCGCGGAATGCGGCGGACAGCTGACGGTAAGGGTCTGTCCGAGCTGCGGAGCTCCCGCGGACCAGGGACGGTTCTGCGACGAGTGCGGGTCTGCCCTCGACGCGGCACCACTGCACACACCGCCGGCGGCCTCCAGCGGTCCGGTGTCCGAGCGGCGGGTGACATCCGTGCTCTTCGGCGACCTGGTGGGCTTCACTCCCCTCTCCGAGGCCCGGGATGCCGAGGAGGTGCGCGAGCTGCTCTCGGCCTATTTCGAGGAATGCCGCACGATCATCGGCCGCTACGGGGGCACGGTGGAGAAGTTCATCGGCGACGCCGTGATGGCCGTTTGGGGGGTGCCCGTCGCCCGTGAGGACGACGCGGAGCGCGCCGTACGCGCAGGGCTCGAGCTCATCGGCGCGGTCGAGGCCATGGGAGAGGAGCTCGGCGCCCCTGGGCTGGCGATGCGCGTGGGCATCGTCACGGGCGAGGTGGCCGTCACTGTGGGAGCGACTGCCGAGGGCATGGTGGCCGGCGATGCGGTCAACACCGCTTCGCGGGTGCAGGCCACGGCGTCAGCCCGGTCAGGTGTGGGTGGACGACGCGACGCACGCGCTCGCGTCGGCGGCCGTCGCCTTCGCTGACACCGGGGAGCACCAGCTCAAGGGCAAGTCCGAACCTGCGCGGTTATGGCAGGCCCGTGCGGTCGTGGCCGAGCTCCGCGGTGGGCAGCGGGTTGACGGGCTCGAGGCGCCGCTGGTCGGCCGCGACCGTGAGCTGCGCCTGATCA
>CAWIKD010000024.1:0-61676 GCA_963836545.1 uncultured Acidimicrobiia bacterium
GGTGGCCGGGGCCGTACACGCCGAACCCGTGGTCGGCGCCGTCGTGGATCTCGGCCTCGCCCTTCTCCAGCGCGTTGGTCGCCTCGATCAGCGCCGTGTTGGCCGATGCGGGCTGCATCGCGTCGGCCGAGCCGAACCCGATGTACAGCGACCCCGTGTACGACGGCACCACGAGGTGCGGCGAGTCGCTGTCCTCGGTGGTGCAGAACGACGGGTGCAGGCCCACCCCGACCCGGAACTGCTCACCGCGGTCGCCGAGGGTGCGCAGCACCGACCGGGCCCCGATGCAGTACCCGATGCAGCCCATCGGACCGTCGGCGGCAGCCGGGTCGGACGGCAGCCAGGCGAGCAGGGCGGTGAGATCCTCGGCGACCTCGTCCTCGCTCGTGCCCAGCACCAAGCCGAACATCTTCTTGATCTCGTCGTCGTCGCGGCTCTTCATCGCGTACCACGGCTCGGCGCGGTGGTAGCGGTCGTGCGTGACCACGTAGTAGCCCCACTCGGCGATGCGGGCCATCGTCTCCTTCGAACCGTCGTCGAGCCCGGGGCCGTGGTGGAAGAACACGATGACCGGGAACGGACCGTCGCCGTCGGGCCGAACGACGTGGACACCCATCGGGCCGCTCGGCGAGGTGATCTCTTCGGTGCGCGTCTGCATCCCGCCACTCTTGTGCGTGACCACCATGTCGCAACGATCGAGGCGCGCCCGTCAGGCGCCTTCTGCGGCCGCCTTCATGCCGCGCAGGGTGGCGGCGATGCTCTCCTTGGCGTTGGCGGCGCGGCGCCCGATCTCGTCCTCGCCGCCGAGGTCGACGAAGAAGTCGCGGTTGCGCAGCTCCCACTCCTCGGTCAGCAGCGTGCCGTCACCGTCGTCGTCCAGCTGGTAGCGCCAGAGGGCCAGGTTCGCCTCCTTGCCGCCGGTCACGAACGCGTACGCCCGCTCCTCGTCGCGCTCGACGATCTCGACCGGCGCCTTCCACTCGTTGCCGTCGCGCCGGTTGATCCCGACGAACTGATCTCCCACCTGCCCGGTGCCCGGTTCACCGTCCGCGCCCTTGCGCCAGTAGCCGCCGGTGTTCTCCGAGCTCCACTCGCCGTAGCGGTCCATCGCGATGACGAGCTCCCAGACCTCCGCGCGCGGCGCAGCGATCCGGATCGATTCGGTGTGGGTCTGGGCCGCGGGTTCGCTCATGGCGCGCAGTGTCGCACACGTCCTCGAGGCGTCCGTCACCCCTCCGCCACCGACTAGGAACCGAGCCATGACGACCACCATCCCCACGCGCACCCTCGGCCGCAGCGACCTCGCCGCCGGCGCCATCGGCCTCGGGTGCATGAGCTTCAGCCCGACGTACGGCGGGTTCGACGGCCATGACCCGACCGAGACGATCAACCGGGCGCTCGATCTCGGCGTGACGATGCTCGACACCGCCGACGTCTACGGCCCGCGCATCAGCGAGCAGGTCGTCGGCGCGGCGATCGCGGCCGCGACGCGACGACGCCGTCGTCGCCACGAAGTTCGGCATCCTGCGGGCCGGGCCGGTCGGTCCCGGCGAGCGCCAGGTCGACGGGCGACCGGAGTACGTGCGGTCGTCGATCGAGGGGTCGCTCACCAGGCTGGGCCTCGACCACGTCGACCTGTACTACCTGCACCGGCCCGACCCCGACGTGCCCATCGAGGAGACGGTCGGGGCGATGGCCGAGCTCGTCACCGCCGGCAAGGTGCGCCACCTCGGCCTCTCCGAAGCGGCCGCCGACACCGTGCGACGGGCCGTCGCCGTGCACCCCATCGCCGCCCTCCAGACCGAGTACTCGTTGTTCAGCCGGGACATCGAGGGCGACATCCTCGACACCTGCCGCGAGCTCGGCGTCGGCATCGTCCCCTACAGCCCGCTCGGGCGCGGCATGTTGACCGGCACGATCGCCGACCCCGCGCAGCTCTCGGCCACCGACTTCCGCCGCCGCCAACCCCGCTTCGCCGACGACGCCTTCGCGGCCAATCGCGCGCTGGTCGACGAGATCGCCGCGATCGCGTCCGCACACGGTGCAACGCCCGGTCAGATCGCGCTGGCGTGGGTCCTCGCCCAGGGCGACGACATGATCCCGATCCCCGGCACCAAGCGCGTGTCCTACCTCGAGGAGAACGCCGCGGCGAGCGCGATCACGCTCCGTCCGAGCGACCTCGAGCGCCTGGACGGCCTCTCGGCCCTCACGACCGGGGCGCCGCGCCGCTGATCCGGCCTGGATCAACCGCACGACGCGCGCCGCGGACTCCTGACCGGCCGACCCGGTCCGTCCGTCGTCAGTAGATCTCGAACAGCCCGGCGGCGCCCTGGCCGCCGCCGATGCACATCGTGACGACGCCCCACTTGGCGCCGCGGCGGTGGCCTTCCTGCAGGAGGTGGCCGGCGCAACGGGCGCCGGTCATGCCGAACGGGTGCCCGACGGCGATCGAGCCGCCGTTGACGTTGTACTTCTCGGGGTCGATCCCGAGGCGATCACGGGAGTACAGGCACTGGCTGGCGAACGCCTCGTTCAGCTCCCACAGGTCGATGTCGTCGACGGTGAGGCCGTGACGCTTGAGCAGGCGGGGCACGGCGAAGACCGGCCCGATCCCCATCTCGTCCGGCTCGCAGCCGGCGACGGCCCAGCCCCGGAAGGCGCCCATCGGCTGCAGCCCACGGCGCTCGGCCTCGGCGGCCTCCATCAGCACCACCGCAGCGGCACCGTCGGAGAGCTGGCTGGCGTTGCCGGCGGTGATGTAGTTCCCGTCGCCCCGGACCGGCTTCAGCTTGGCCAGGCCTTCCAGGGTCGTGCCGGGCCGGTTGCACTCATCGCGGTCGACGACGTAGTCGACGATGCTCTCTTCCTTCGTCTCGCTGTTGACGAAGCGCATCTTCGTCGGCATCGGCACGATCTCCTCGGCGAACAGCCCGTTCTGCTGGGCCGCAGCCATGCGGTCCTGGGACTGCAGCGAGTACTCGTCCTGGTACTCGCGGCTGACGCCGTAGCGCTCGGCGACGATGTCGGCGGTCTCGATCATCGCCATGTAGATCGCCGGGTACTGCTCCTCCAGCGCCGGATCCATGTTCGCCGGCCCGCCGAAGCCGGGGTTCGGCATGGAGATCGACTCCACGCCGCCGGCGACCACGACGTCGGCACCGTCTTCCTTGATGTAGTTGGCGGCCAGGGCGATCGCGTTCAGGCCCGACGAGCAGTGTCGTTGGACGGTGGCGCCTGCGGTCGTCGTCGGCAGCCCGGCGAGCAGGCCCGACAGGCGGGCGAGGTTGCCCGCGCCGTGCGCCCCGTTGCCGAGGTACACGTCCTCGACGGCCTCCGTCTCGACGCCGGACTTGGCGACGGCGTGCTCGATGGCATGCGCCGCCATCGACATGGCCGGCGTCATGTTGAACCCGCCACGAGCGGCCTTCGCCAGCCCGGTGCGGGCGTAAGAAACCACCACTGCTTCGCGCATGCCAGAAACTCCCCTTCGAGTGACCCGAACTGCCCGAACCGGGCGCCGCCAGGTTACGGCGTCGGGCCGGGCCGACCGCAACCGTCAGCGCCGGCGTTCAGAACGGTCCGAGCGATTCGAGCTGGAGCGTGGGCGCACCCTCGTCGCGAGCGAGGTCCAGGTCGACAGCAGCCACGAAGCGCCACTCGCCGTCGCCGGCCGGATCGAGCAGGCGCTGCGTGACGACCCAGCGATCAGGCTCCTCGGCGAGGTCGAACTGGGCCGCCGACCGGGCGTCGGTGTCGATCCCGATGCGGTCGTACTCGAGCCAGTACGGCGCCATCGCCACCCGCAGCTCGTCCTCGGTCCAGCCGCAGCGCTCGGCCAGCGCCGCGTCGGCGCGCCCCGCCAACAGCTCCACCCAGCCGAACGCGGCGGTCCGGACCGCCGTCCGCCACGCCGGCGGCGGGAACTGCCGCATCGCGTCGACGGCGTCAGGGGCATCGGGGGCCAGGTGATCGTGGAGCGGCCGGCCGGCCAGCAGCGTCCATTCATCGAGCAGCGTCGCGTCGGTGGCGCGGATGAGCTCGCCGAGCCACTCCACGACGTCCTCCAGCGCATCGGTGTAGACGTCGTCGGGCAGCGACCGGTCGAGCACCCGCCAGGCATCGGTCAGGTAGCGCAGGACGAGGCCCTCGCTGCGCTCGAGGCGGTAGCGGCGCACGAACGTGGCGAAGCTGTCGCCGCTCTCGAGCATCTCGCGCACGATGGACTTCGGGGATGGGTCCGACGTCAGCCACGGGTGATGGGTCCGGTACGTGGTGAACGTCGACGTCAGCAGCTCCTCCAACGGCTTCGGCCAGGAGATCGACTCGAGGCGTTCCATGCGCTCCTCGTACGGGACGAACTCGGCCTTCAGGCGGGCGACCTCGGCGCCCTTGGCGGCGTTCTGCTGGGCGAACAGGACCTGGCGCGGATCCTCCAGCACCGCCTCGACGACGCTCATCACGTCGGCGACGTAGGACGGGTCCTCGCGATCGAACGTCGCGACGACCTCGATGGCGAACGTCATCAGCGGTGCCGAGAACCGCAGCGCGACGCGCTCGTCCTCCCCCTCGACGAGCGAGCCGACGCGCACCCCGGCACAGCGGCCGTCGGCATCGCGGAGCCGCTCGGCGACACCCGCTGCTTCGAGGCTGCGATAGACGGCGATCGCCCGCCGCCGATGCTGCCGTCGCCGCGGCTCGGGGTCGTGGTTGGTCCGCAGCAGCTCCTTCAGCGCCACCGGGCCGTCGGGTCGCGACAGCACGCTGGCGACGAGGTCGGCGGTGACGCGGAACCGCGATGTCAGCGGCTCGGGCGTGCCGTCGACGAGCCGCTCCATGGTCGCCTCGTCGTAGTGGACGAAGCCCTCGGGGGCCTTGGCCTTGGTCGCCTTGCGGCGGGCCTTGGGGTCGTCGCCGGCTCGCGACAGGGCCTTGGCGTTCTCGATGACGTGCTCGGGCGCTTGCACCCACACGTGGCCGTCGGGATCGAACCCGGGTCGGCCGGCCCGCCCGGCCAGCTGGTGGAACTCGCGCACCGTGAAGCGCCGGACCCGGTTGCCGTCGAACTTCGTGAGCGCCGTCATGAGCACCGTGCGGATCGGGATGTTGACGCCGACGCCGAGCGTGTCCGTCCCGCAGATGACCGGCAGCAGGCCCTGGCCGGCCAGGCGCTCCACCAGCCGGCGGTAGCGCGGGAGCATCCCGGCATGGTGGACGCCGACGCCGTTGCGCAGGAGGCGATCGAGCGTGGCGCCGAAGCCGCGTGCCATCCGCACGCCGCGCAGGGCGTCGGCGATGGCTTCGCGCTGGGGGCGGGTGGTGACGTTGAGGCTGACGAGCGCCTGGGCCCGTTCGATCGCCGCCGCCTGGTTGGCGTGCACGACGTAGACGGGGAACAGACCGTCGGCGACCGCCTCCTTGACGCTGTCGGCGACGGTCGTCGTGCGCCACTGGTGGTACAGCGGGGTCGGGCGGTCCACCGACGTCACCGACGTCACCGCGCGTCCCGACCGCTCCTGCAGATCGGCCGCGATGGCGCTCATGTCCCCGAGCGTCGCCGACGCCAGCAGGAACTGGCAGCGCGTCAGCTCGAGCAGCGGGACCTGCCAGGCCCAGCCCCGGTCGGCGTCGCCGTAGTAGTGGAACTCGTCGAGGCAGGCGAAGCCGACATCGCTCGACGGCCCGGTGACGAGTGCTTGGTTGGCCAGCACCTCGGCGGTGCACACCAGCACGGGCGCGCCGGCGTTGATGGCGGCGTCGCCCGTCGCCAAGCCGACGTGCTCGGCGCCGAGGAGGTCGACGAGGTCGAAGAACTTCTCGGCCACGAGCGCCTTGATGGGCGCCGTCCACACGGCCCGGCGGCCCTCGTTGCGGGCGAGCAGGATGCCGGCGACGGCGACCAGGCTCTTGCCCGATCCGGTCGGGGTCGCCAGCACGACGTGATCACCTGCCGCCAGCGCCAGCGCCGCCTCCGCCTGGTGGGCGTAGAGCGGACGACCGCCATCGGCAGCCCATGCCTCGAAGGCGTCGAGGACGGCGACCGGATCCGAGCCCGGCGGAGGCAGCCGGTCGACGAGGGAAGCCATGGCGGGCCAAGTCTGCCGTGACCGGCACCGATCGACGTCGCCTCACACGCCGACGGGCGGTCATGATCGGGAGCATGAGCACCGTTGCCGACACCGTCACCGCGCTCGACCGCGATGGCTACTGCGTCGTCACGGACGTGCTGTCGTCGCCGGAGTGCGATGCGTTGACGGCGACGATCGATGCGATGGCCGGGCACTGGGGGCGCTCGCTGATCCAGTCCTTCCACGGCCACCGCACGGTCCGCTACTTCGACCTGCTGAACGCCGATCCGGTCTTCCGCACGCTGCCCGTGCATCCCGAGATCCTGCCCGTCGCCCGCGACGTGCTCGGCGCCGACTGCTTGCTGAGCACGTACGGCACGGTCGCCATCGGACCAGGGGAACCGGCCCAGGCGATCCACGCCGACGACGTCCTGTACCGCCTGCCGCGCCCGCACCGCACGGTGTTCTGCAACGTGATGATCGCCCTCAGCGACTTCACCGCGGAGAACGGCGCCACCCGCCTCGTGCCCGGCAGCCATCGCTGGCCAGAGGATCCCGAGATCAAGATCATGCGCGACGGCGCCGTCGACGACCGCTGGGCCTCGATCCCGGCCGTGATGCCACGAGGGAGCGTCTGCTTCTTCCTCGGCACGACCTACCACGGCGGCGGCGCCAACCGCAGCGACCAGCCGCGCACCGGCATGACGATGGCGTTCTGCGCCGGCTGGCTGCGGCCGCAGGAGAACTTCGCCGTGGCCGTGGCCCAGGACAAGGCGGCGACGTTCGACCCGGACCTGCTGGCGTTGATGGGCTGGAGCAGCGCCAACGGTGGCTCGCTGGGGCGCGTCTACACCGAGCCCGAGCACCAGGCCGGGCCGCTCGTGGCCCGCCTCGTGCCGCCCGATGCACCGCGGCGCGAGGCCGTCGAGAGCGTCGGGAGTGTCGGCGCGACGTGACGCCTCACGGGCTCGGCGGTCGGCTGCCGAGGTCGCGGAACGGACGCCACAGGTACCCGTCAGGATCGGCGACGACGAACTGGCGGTTGCCGGCCTCGATCGGTCCCGTCGTCTGCCAGCGGCCGCCGCGCTCGGCGACGTCGACGCGGTACCAGCGCTCCTCGATCGGCACCACGATCTCGGCGCCGGCCGCGACGGCTCGAGCGTGGACGGCATCGACGTCCGCGACGCCGAGCTGGAAGTTCACGCCGCGGCCGCACGGGAGCTCGAGCGGAGCGGTCCGGAACCGCCGCCCCGGTCCGGCCGCTTCCTGGATCATCAACTCGACGCCGTCGCGCTCCAGGTACGCGAAGCGCTCCGTCGTCCGCTCGAACAGCACCCGGAACTCGAGCACGTCGGCGTAGAAGCGCAGCGACGCGGCGAGCGCGGTGACATCCAGCTCCGGCACGAGCATCGGTCGCCGACCCTACCGAGACCCACCACGGGGGATCTGGGCGCGAAACCGTCGCAGGAATGAGACGGTTCCGCGCCCAGATCACGTGCTGAGACGATTCGCGCCCAGATCACGCGGTCACGAGAGCCGGACCCGTCTGCTCAGGCGAACGTCCACGTGGTCGCCCCGTTGACGTCGGCGGACGAGCCGACGCCGACGACGCTCGTGGTGGCGATCCGGAACAGGTGCCACGGCGGCGGACCGCCGCTCGGCGCCGTGTAAGGCGCCGTGAAGGCATCGTCGGCGACCTCGGCCGGCCAGCCCTGGGCCCGGTAGACCTCGGCGATCCGCTCGAGCTCGGCCCGGTCGGTGACGCGGTGGGCCGCTCCGTTGAAGACGACATCGATGCCGTCGAGGCGCGCCGTGAGGGTGCACGCCGGGTCGTGGGCCAGGTTGCGGCCCTTCTGGGTGCCGGGACCGGTCACGACGTACCAGGCGTCGTCGATCCACAGCGCGCCGACGGGCGCGGCGTGCGGGCGGCCGTCGGGACGCACCGTGCCGAGCACGGTGAAGACGTCGCGGCCGGCGTCGGCCACGGTGGCGAGGCGGTCGGCGACCCCCTGCCACGGGAGGGCCTGGTCGCCGTACTGGTCGAGGTTGGTGGTGGTCACGGGCTGGGGGAGGTTCATGGCGCCTCGTCCTTCCTGGGTTGCGGGCGGTGCGACGTGCAGCGCTCACGTCAGCAACGATCGAGTGCGCCCCGATCGACACCGGTCCCGTGATCCGAGGTTCCTGGGCGAGCCGCGGTGGGGTCGGTCAGCCGTCCCCGGGCCAGGTGGGCGCCTCCCCCGGCGGCAGCGCCACGTCGAACGCGTTCAGGGTGAACGACACCAGCGTGTAGTAGCCGCACAGGGTGATCAGCTCGACGATGCCGCGGTCGCCGAGGAGCTCGCGTGCCGCCTCGTAGGTGGCCTGGTCGACGTGGCCGTCGTCGACGAGCTGACTGGCCACGGCGTGCACGATGCGCTCGTCGTCCGGCAGCGTCGGCTGCTCCCCCCGAGCGATGGCGTCGACGGCCTCCTGGGCGACACCGTGGTGCAGGGCCATGCGCGAGTGCGCCCACCACTCGAACTCGGAGCGCCACCGCGCGCCGACGGTGATGATGGCCATCTCGAGCAGGCGCCGGTCGACCGACGACTCGAACCGCAACGCGGCGCCGAGCTCGGCCAGGCGGGCGCCGATGCCCGGGCGCGGTCACCCAGGCGTTGAACGGGCCCATGAGGGATGCCGTCGTCGGCGACGATGGATCCGCGGGAGGCGGTGATCGAATCCCACACCTGCTGGCCTTCGGGTTCCAGCGCGTCACGGGTCGGGAGGGGCAGGCGACTCATCCCTCCATCCTCCACGACGCGCCCGGTGGGCCACGGCGTCGGGCGGGCGGTCCGCTCAGGCGGCGGTGACGACGACCGCCGTGCCGTCGGCGAGGATCTCGCTCATCGGGCACCCTCTCTCGTCGGCACGGCCCCACGTGTGTCGCGCAACGCCCCGATGCCCAGTGAACCGTCGGCGGTGGCGGCGTCGACCGTCGGGGCTGCTGGCGCCTCGACCGCGTCGGTCGGGTCCGGCGCCGGCGGCAGGTCGTCGAGGAGGTCCGCCGTCGGCACGAAGAACAGGCTCCCCGTCGTCGCCGTCGAGACGTCCAGGATGCGGTCGTGGTTGCCCGGTGGATCGCCGATGAACATGCGCTGCAGCATCAGCTCGATCACGCTCGGTGACGACGCGTAGCCGATGAAGTAGGTCCCGAACTCGCGTCGACCGACGGCCCCGAACACCATGTTGTCGCGCAGGATCTGACGCTCCGTGCCGTCCGCGTCGACGATCGTGTTGACGGCCACGTGGGAGTCGCTCGGCTTGTCGGCGTCGGACAGCTCGACGTTCGACAGCTTGCGCCGGCCGATGGCCCGCTCCTGGTCCTCGACGCTCATCGCGTTCCATGCGTCGAGGTCGTGCACGTACTTCTGCACGATCACGTAGCTGGCGCCCGCGAAGTCGGCGTCCTCGGCACCGATGGTGACCGCCGCGCCGGCCGCCGCGCCGGTCGGGTTCTCCGTCCCGTCGACGAAGCCGAGGAGGTCGCGATCATCGAAGTACTTGAAGCCGTGCACCTCGTCGACGACCGTCACCACGTCGACCAGCCGGTCCATGATCAGCGATGCCAGCTCGAAGCACAGGTCGAGCTTGGCGGCGCGGATGTGGAACAGCAGGTCGCCCGGCGTCGACGGCGCGTGGTGCGCGCGCCGCGCAGCTCGACGAACGGGTGCAGCTCGGCCGGACGCGGTCCGGCGAACAGCCGATCCCACGCCGCCGGCCCGATGCCGACCACGAGCGCCAGCCCGGCGTCGGGGGCCCGGAACCCGACCGTCCGCTGCAGCCCGGCGACGTCGGCGAGCAGGTCGCGCGCGACGTCTTCGCCGCCCGGGTCGATCGTCGCGACGAGGAAGATCGCCGACGCCGTCAGCGGGCTGAGCACGGCCTGCGGCTGCTGCAACCGCACCGGCTCGCCAGGAGGTGACGGCTCGAGCCATCGGCGAGATGGTAGCGAGCACCCCGGCGCCGCCGCCCGTGCCAGAGCCACCCACTCCGTTCGAAGCACGGTGAACGTCGACCACTACGGTCGACCTCCGTCGTCACGGGGGTGACGGCGTCGAACGGAGGAGCCGTAGATGGCCACGGACGCACCGGACGCAGCGATCGCCGACTACGACGTGGTGGTCGTCGGGGCCGGCTTCGCCGGGCTCAACGCGCTCCACCGGCTCCGTGCGCACGGACTGTCGGTGCGGGTGCTGGAGGCGGCCAGCGGCGTCGGCGGGACGTGGTACTGGAACCGCTACCCAGGGGCCCGCGTCGACATCGAGAGCCTGGAGTACTCGTACGCGATCTCCGAGGAGCTGCAACAGGAGTGGCGGTGGCCGGAGCGCTACTCGGAGCAGCCCGACGTGCTGCGGTACCTGGAGTGGGTCGCCGACCGTCTCGATCTGCGCAAGGACATCCAGTTCGAGACCCACATCACCAGCGCCGAGCTCGACGCGGCGTCCGGGCGCTGGACGTTGACGACCGAGGGCGGCGAGCAGCTGCGCTGCCGTTGGTGCGTGATGGCGGTCGGGTTCCTGTCGGCGACGCACTGGCCGGACATCCCCGGCTTCGACCGCTTCGGTGGCGACCTCGTGCACACCGGCGCCTGGCCGCAGGACGGCATCGACCTCAGCGGTCGCCGGGTCGGGGTCATCGGTGCCGGCGCCACGACCGTGCAGCTGCTGCCACGCATCGCGCCGCAGTCGGGTCACGTGACGCTGTTCCAACGCACCCCGAACTGGTGCTTCCCGATGCACAACATGCCGATGCCGGAGGACTACGAGGCGTACGTCAAGTCGATCTACCCCGAGTTGCGGGCCATCGAGCAGGCCCACCGCGGACCGGGCGCGGTGCTCGTCGGCTTCCAGGTGCGACTGCCGTCGGACACCAAGGTCTTCGACGTCACGCCCGAAGCACGCGAGCAGGAGTACGAGGCGCGCTGGTCCGACTGCGCGCTGCACATCGCCGGCAGCTTCAGCGACCTGCTGACCGACAAGGCGGCGAACGACACGCTGCGCGACTTCCTCGAGCGCAAGATCCGCAGCATCGTCGACGACCCCGCCACGGCCGAGCTGCTGATCCCCGACCACCCGCCGATCACGCGGCGGCCGTGCGGGGAGTCCGGCTACTACGAGGCGTTCAACCGCGACAACGTCAGCCTGGTCGACGCGGCCAGCGACCCGATCTCGGAGATCACGCCCACCGGTGTCCGCTTGGCCAGTGGCGCCGAACACTACCTCGACGTCCTCATCAGCGCCACCGGCTTCGACGCCGGCACCGGTGGCCTGACGCGCGTGGACATCCGCGGGCGTGACGGCCGCTCGCTGAAGGAGTACTGGGAGGACGGGGCCCGGACCCACCTCGGCCTGATGAGCCATGGCTTCCCCAACATGTTCTTCATCAACGCGGTGCAGAGCCCGAGCCGCGTTCTTCTCGCCGCCGCTGCTCGCCGACTACCAGATCGGCTGCATCACGCGGATGATCGACGCGGTCGACGCAGCAGGAGCGACGACGGTCGAACCGACCCGAGACGCGGAGGCCGCGTGGGTCGACCACGTCAACGAGGTCGTCGAGGCCACCCTCCTGCCGATGGCCAACAGCTGGTGGATGGGCGCCAACATCCCCGGCAAGCCGCGCCAGGTCGTGGCGTACGCGGCCGGGTTCCCGGCCTACCAGTCACACGCCGAAGCGGCCTTGGCGGATGGGCTGCGCGACTACGTCGTCGACGGCGCCGCGAACTAGTCGAGACCCAGCCTGGGCCGACAGAACTCGGCGATGCGGGCGATCGCCGCGTCGGCCTCGGGCACGAAGCCGGCGGAGGCCTGGAACACGTGCACCATCTCGGGCCACACCTCGAGCGTGACGTCGACGCCGGCCGCCGTGTGCCGCGTCGGCGAGGCGCACCGAGTCGTCCAGCAGGACCTCGGCGTCGCCGACTTGGATCAGCAGCGGCGGGAGTCCCCTGAGGTCACCGTGGAGCGGCGCGGCGTACGGATCGCGCCGGTCGCCGTCACCGATGAACAGCTGCACGATCTCCAACGCCATCGCCCGGTCGATCATCGGATCGGCGGCGGCGCGCGTCTCCATCGAGTCGCCCGTCGCTTCGAGGTCGACCATCGGCGAGATCGGGACCGCGGCGGCCGGCATCGGGAGGCCCTCGTCCCGCGCCCGCAGCAGCGTGGCCATCGTCAGGCCGCCACCCGCCGAGTCGCCGGCGATCACGACGTGCTCGGGGGCGACGCCCTGCTCGAGCAGCCAGCGATACCCGGCCACGGCATCGGTGACCGGCGCCGGATGGGGATGCTCGGGCGCCAGGCGGTAGTCGAGGGCGAGCACCCGGCAGCCCATCGCGGCGGCCAGGTGACCGGTGAGGTTGCGATGGGAATCGATCGAGCCGGCCACGTAGCCCCCGCCGTGCAGGTACAGCACGACGCGGTCGGCGACGCCGCCGGGCGGGTCGATCCACTCCGCCGGGACGTCGCCGGCGAGCACCGGGCTGCCGACCACGCCGTCGGGGAACCGGCCGCCGGTGCGATCGAGCGCCTTGCGCATCTGCAGGTGATCGACACCGCTTCCCGTCGCCGGCACCTGCCGGACCAGGGTCAGGAACTTCTCGAACTGCGCACTGGCCACCGTCTACCCCCGAACGTCGGTCGTCTCGATGCGGACGCTAGCCCTGGCCCTTCGTCTCGGGGCGGTCCAGGTCGCGGCTCAGGGCGCCAGCTCTTGGGCGTAGTAGAGCGCGTGCTCGGTCGAACCGGGTTCCGTTCGCGGAAGGCGTGGCGCTCGTAGAAACGGCGGGCGTCGACGTCACCCTCGTCGACGTTGATCTCGAGGAGCGTGACGTCACGCCGCCGGGCGAGCGCCAACAACTCGGCGATGACGGTCGCACCGATGCCCTGGCCACGCCGCGACGGCACGACGTACAGCTCGTCGAGCAGGGCGACCGGACCCGCGTACCAGACGTTGGGCCGCAGCGTCACCAGCGCCACGGCGACGGCCGGCGATCCGGCGAGGATGGCGACGGTCGCGTCGGCGGCGAGCAACGTCGCGAGCCGGGCCGCGAGGACCTCGACACCGGGTGTCGGCGTGGCGAACTCGGTGTTGAAGTCGTGCAACAGGCGGGCGACCTCGGCGGCATCGGCCACGGTGGCCAACCGGACCGGGAACCGCTCGGGCACGGATCTCACGCTAGCGATCGGCTCCTCCTCACTACGCTGCGTCGGGGCCGGATCCGGGATCGGCGGGGAGCGACCGTGACGCAGCAGCAGACGGGCGGCTGGGACGAGCTGGCGACGCTCGGGACGCGCCGCCGCTACCGCCGCGGCGACACGTTGTTCCTCGAGGGCGACCGGAGCGACTGCGTGATGGCGGTGCTCGAGGGACGGGTCAAGATCTCCGTCCTCACCCCGTCGGGACGCGAGATCGTGCTCGGCACCAAGGAGCCCGGCGAGCTGGTGGGCGAGCTCGCCGCGGTGGACGGCCGCCGGCGCTCGGCCACCGCGACGGCACTCGACGACGTCGCGGTCACGGTGCTGTCGATGGCGGCGTTCGAGGCGCTGCTGGACGCCGAGCCGGCCGCGCCCGCCAACTGCTCCACGTGCTCGCCGCCCAGCTGCGCGCCGCGAACCTGCAGCGTTCCGAGCGCGACGAGGGATCGACCGTGCAGCGCGTCGCCCGCCGCCTCACCTCGCTGGCGCGCAGCTTCGCCGAGCACAACGAACCGGGCACGCCGGTCGAGCTGCAGCTGACGCAGGACGACCTGGCCGGCTGGGTCGGGGCCACGCGCGAAGCGACCAATCGCGCCCTGGCCTCGCTGCCGCGCGACCGGGTGCCTGGCCACCCGGCATCGCCGGGTCGTGGTCATCGATCCCATCGCGCTGGCCGAGCTGGCCCAGGGCGGTGTGGCATCGGTCATCACGGAAACGTGATGACCGTCATGGTCCGGTCAACCCTCGTCGGCGCATCGTCGGTCCACCAGACCAGAGGGGGTGGCCATGCGCCGTCAGTACGAGATCCACACGACGTTGGCAGCACTGCCGATGTTCCGCCACTGCACGCGGAAGCAGATCGAGCAGATCGCCACGATCACCGACCAGGTCGAGCTGCCGGCCGGTCACGTCCTGTGCCGCGAAGGCGGGCGCGGACGCGAGTGCTTCGTCATCGTCTCCGGGCAGGCCGAGGTGACCCTCGACGGGACGCACCTGGCCACGGTCGGCGCCGGCGAGACCGTCGGTGAGATGGCGCTGCTCGACGGTGGGCGCCGCTCGGCGACGGTGACGACCACCACGCCGACCGTGGTGCTGGTCATCGAGGGACTGCGCTTCGAGGCCCTCGTCAACGCCGTGCCGGCGGTCTCCCAGGCCGTCGTGCGGGCGCTCAGCGGGCGCCTGCGCGAGCAGGACGAGACGAACGTCGCCCACGGCGATCGAGTCAGCTGAGCATCGCGACGCAACGGTCCGGCCGGCGTCGGTAGGGCCCCCGCCCGGGCGGCCCTACCGACATCCTGGCCCGCGTGCCCGAGCTCGTCGCCGGGCGCTCCTCCCGCTCGCCCGCGAGGTGGAGGTGACAGGACAAGTCCCGACCCGGCCCGCGATGACACCGCTTCGCGCGAATCTTGAGAAATGTTCCCGGCTCAGGGGGCGTCGACGGGACGAACGATGTTGATCGGCACCCGCCCGGCCGGGATCACGCCCGTCTTGCCGGGGTCGCCGCCCTCGTCGTCGGTGGGCACGGCCTTGCCGGGGCCGCCCTTGGTGCGCGGGACGGTCGTGGGGGCGCCGCCGTCATCGCGCGTCGGCGCGGCGAGCACCGGCGGGTCGGTCACCGGCACCTGAGGCGCCGGCGCGATGGTCGTCGCTGGCGGCGGTGGCGGAGTTGTCGGTGGTGACGTTGGTGGCGGTGACGTCGGGACGGCGACGACGGCGACGCCCGCCGGCTCGGCCGCAGGCGTGGCGGCGGCGACCGTTGCGACGTCGGCGGTCGCGCCGGTCGATGAACCGCCATCCGATGACGGACTGCCGGCGGAGTCGGCCGCCGCTGCTGGTGGGGCGGCTGGGTCCGCCTCTGGCGCCGCCACGACTGGCGCGGGCGGCGGCATGGTCACGTCCTCGACGATCACCTGAGCTGCGGGTGCCGGGCGCGGCACCGTCGACGGTCGTTCGTCGACGCTGCGGACGATGTCCATCGGCAGGACCGGCGCGTCGGCACCGGGGTCGGCGGCGACAGGCGGGTGCACGGACTCGGCCGCCAGCCCCATCGGAAGGTGCACGTCGGCGCCCAGCGCCGGAGGCAGCGAGACCTCCTCGACGACGGCTGGCGCGGCGGGCTCCCGCCCCGCCGGCGGCACGATCACGACCGGTGCGAGCGCCGTCGCCGTGATCACACCCGTTGCCGCCAGCGGCGCGGCCGACGCCACGGCGGCAGCCGCCACGTGGCTCCACGCTGCCTCACCTGCCGTGCGCATCGCGGCGAGGATGGCGAAGGCGACCGAGCGCAGGTGTCCGTTGATCTGGCGCAGATCGGCACATTCGGCGCGGCAGGCGGCGCACGTCGCCAGGTGCTCCTCGATGCGGGCCCGACGACGCGAGCCGGCGGTCCCCCGCAGGAACGACGCGATGTGCGCCTGCGTGTCGCCGCAGCCGTCGCCGAGCTGGTGCCGGTGGCCACCGATGCCGATGTGCTGGCGGAGGTAGGCACTGCCGAGCGCACGGCGGGCCCGCATGGCGCGCGTGGCCACCGTCCCGGGGTCTTCGGCGAGACGGGTGGCGATCTCCAGCGGCGGGAGCTGATCGACTTCGGTCAAGCGCAGGATGTCGCGCATCTCACCTGGCAACGAGGCGAACGCCGCCCGCACGACGGCCGCTTCGGCCACCCCGGCGGCGTGATCCCCGGTCGCCCCACGGGGCCGGCTCGGGCCGCCCACCGCGGGATCGGCTCCTTCGCGAGCGCGCCGCCGCTCGATGCGGACGCACTCGTGGCGCAGGCTGGCGAACAGGTAGGCCGCGAACGTGTGATCAGGGCCCCGACCGCGTTCGATCGCTTGGAGCAGGCGGGCGAAGACCTCGGCCACCGCATCGTCGGCATCTGGTTCGTTGGTGAGGAGCGATCGGGCGAAGCGCCGGGCCGACGGCGCGTGCCGGGCGTAGAGCTCGCCGTACGCGTCGCGATCGCCAGCCCGCACGGCCGCGAGCAGATCGTCGTCGTCCACGCCGCTCCGCGATCGGTACTCATCGATCGACACGCCCACCGCCCTTTGGTCCGTCCGGCCTCGCGCTTGCGCGGCGAGTGCCGCCACACCCGTCGTCGCACCCGTGACCCTACTTCTGCCGACACGCCGGCGCGACCGCCGGGGGTCCGCGGCGGTCGGCGCCGCCTGCTGCATGATGAGCCCCTGCTGGCGGAGGGAGAGCCATCATGTGGAACGCGTTCGTGTCGACCGAGGTGATCGTCGAGGGTCGTCGATGAGCCCGATCACCCGTCGTCGACTGCTCCAGCAGGGGGCCGCCGCAGCGGCCGCCGCGCTGCTCGCCTCGTGCTCGGCGGACCCGCCGGACACGGCGCCGGCGACGACGACCGGACCGCCGACGACCGGCGGTTCCTCGCCCTCGTCGACGACGTCAGCGGCCCCGTCGACGCCGTCGACGCCGTCGACCTTGCCGAGCGTCCCGTCGTCGACGACGACGACCTCGACGCTGACGCCGGCCACCACCGTCGCCCCGCCGCCCGACTCGCTCGTCGACCCGATCCCGGCGGGGGCGATCGAGGACCTGAAGAAGCGCCTCACGGGCACCGTGCTGACGCCGCAGGACCCCGCCTACGCCACGGCCGGACTCACCGCCAACTCTCGCTACGACAGCATCCGTCCGGCCGTCATCGCCCAGTGCGCCGACGAGGCCGACGTGGCGACGTGCGTGCGCTGGGCGGTCGACAACGGGGTGCAGCCGGTTGGGCGCGGCGGGGGTCACAACTACGCCGGGTTGTCGAACACGACCGGGTTGATGATCCAGCTCACCGCGCTCAACAAGGTCACCGTCGACAAGGCGACAGGGCAGGCGGTGGTGGGCGGATCGGCGTTCATCTCCGACGTCCTCGGCGCCACGATCAACGGCCCGCACTTCCTGCCGGCGGGGACGTGCCTCAGCGTCGCCGTCGGCGGCCTGACCCTCGGCGGGGGCATCGGCTACAACGCCCGCTGGGCCGGGCTGACGGCCGATCACCTGGTGTCCTCGCGCATCGTCCTGGCCTCCGGCGAGGTCGTCGAGATCGACAAGACGAACGAGCCCGACCTGTTCTGGGCCTGCCGCGGCGGCAGCGGTGGGACGTTCGGCCTGAACACCGAGTTCACGTTCCAGCTCGTCGAGGCCCCGCCGACCGTCAGGTACTTCCGCTACGACTTCGACGGTGCCGACGACGCCGCCGCCGTGCTCGCCGAGTTCAACCGCATCTGCGCCACCGGCAACTCGAAGTTCAACTCGAGCTACGCCGCGCAGGCGACCCCGATCGGCGCCGGCGGCGCGCGCGGCGCGATCACGAGCTTCGCCCGCGGCCAGTACATCGGTCCGGCCGACGAGCTGCAGGACCTGCTGGCCCCGATGCTCAAGGCGGCGACGCCGACCAAGTCGGCCTTCGAGGAGCGCACGTTCTGGGACGCCAACGTGAACGTCTTCGAGTCCGAGAACCCGGCGCCGCACTCGTTCGGCGACTACTCCCGCTACGCCAAGGACGCCGTGCCCGACGACGCCGTCGCCAAGATGATCGACCTCCTCGTCGACTGTCCGCACCGCGACGAGGACAACAACGGCTCGATCTGGTCGCTGGCCTGGGTCGGCGGCGACGTCATGAACAAGCCGTCCCGCACCGAGACGGCGTACGTGCACCGCGGCGGCATGTCGACGCTGCTGCGACCGAGTCCGGTGTGGGCAGCCGACGCGCCGGCCAGCGTCGGCGATGAGATGGTCGCCTGGACGCAGCAGGTCATCGACGCGATCGATCCCCACACGCCGCCGGAGAGCTACCAGAACTTCCCGAACCGGGCGATCACCGATCCGCTGAAGCAGTACTACGCCGAGAACCTCGACCGACTGATCGACGTCAAGACGAAGTACGACCCGGACAACCTGTTCCGCAACGCCCAGAGCGTCGCGCCGCGCTGACCCGCTCAGTCGTGCAGTGCGTCGCGCAGGGCGGCGCCGGCTTCCTCGACTGCCGGGAGGGCGGCCGGGACCAGCGCGCCCATGCCGAAGAACCCGTGCACCAGGCCGTCGTAGCGCGTCGCCTTGGCCGGCACGCCCGCCGACTCGAGCATCGTGGCGTAGGCCTCGCCCTCGTCGCGGAGCGGGTCGTACTCGGCGGTGATCACGAGGGCCGGAGCCACGCCGTGGTGATCGGCGGCGAGCATCGGCGCGGCCCGCCAGTCGGCCGGGATGCCGTCGGGGAAGTAGGCGTTCATGAACCACTCGACCATCTCGGTGTCGAGCGGGTAGCCGGTCCCGTTCTCGGTCCGTGATGCGAACTCGTCGCCCGCGCCGGCCACCGCCGGATAGATGAGCAGCTGCAGCCGCAACGGGATCCCGACGTCACGAGCATGGAGCGCGGCGACCGCGGCGAGGTTGCCGCCGGCCGAGTCGCCACCGACCGCGAGGTGGTCGATGGCCACGTTGAGATCGCCGGCCTGCGTGACCACCGCGTCGAGGGCCGCCATGGCGTCCTCCGGTGCGGCCGGGAACGGGTGCTCGGGCGCCAACCGGTAGTCGACCGCGATCACCTGGCAGGCGCCGCGGTTGGCCAGCGCACGGCAGTCGCGGTCGTGCGACGAGAGGCTGCCGATCACGAACCCACCGCCGTGGTAGAAGACGAGCGTCGGCGCCGGTCCGTCGCCGATGCCGGCCGGGCGGTAGATGCGCACGGGCAGCGTGCGCCCGCCGACGTCCAGGGCGCGATCCTCGACGCTGGCGACCTCTTCGCCCGCACCCATCATCATCACCATGCCGTCCATCGCGGCGCGGGCCTGATCGGGCGTCAAGGTGTGCATCGGTGGAGCGCCGATGGCCTCGATCTGGTCGAGCAACATCTTCATCTGCGGGTCGAGCGCCATCCCGGAAGCGTACGAGCCGACGGGCAGCTCGTCGCCAAGCACGGGCGCGAGTTCGGCGGCCGTTGACGACTCGACATCTCCACCAGTTGTCCCCGGCGCCTCCATGACCCGCGGCGGCCGTCCGTGGTCCCATGGTCGGGTGCCCCGACGGATCCTGTTCTCGACGTGGCCGGCCCACGGTCACCTCCTCCCGCTCCTGCCGCTCGCCCGGGCGGCGCTCGCCGCCGGTCACGAGGTCGTCATCGCGTCCGGCGCCGAGGGCGCCGCCGAGGCGGCCCGCCGCGGCTTCGACGTCTGGGACGTCGGGCCGAGCCGGGACGAGGCGGGCGCCGCGTTCGCCGCCACCGGACCCGACCTCACCGACCTCGCGCCCGAGCTGCGGCCGCCGACGATCATCAAGGGCGTCTTCGGTGCGGCCGCCCTGCAGCGGGCCGAAGGGCTCGTGCCGCGCGCCATCGCATGGCAGCCCGACCTCGTCGTCCACCCGATCACCGAGCTGGCCGGTGCCGTCGCCGCCGAGCGCTGCGGCGTGCCCCGCCTGGTCCACGGCTTCGGACCGCTGCCGGCCGAGGCGTGGACGTGGTTCGGTGCCCGGTTCGGCGAGCTCTGCGACGCGTGGGACGTCCCGGACCTCGTCGACGGGATCCTCGACTCGCCGTTCGTGGAGCTGTGCCCGCCCTCGCTGCAGCGCGACGCCGTCGCCGCGTTCCGCAACCGGGTCCCGATGCGACCTGGGTCGGGCGACGTCGCGCCGGGCGAGCGCCTGCCATGGAGCGCCGAGCAGCTCGCCGCCCTCCCCCACGCCCACACCGTCCACCTCACGCTCGGCACGCTCTTCCACGGCGCCACCGACGTCTTCGACACCGCCCTCGCCGGTCTCCAGGAGCTGCCGGTCAACGTGCTCGTCACCGTCGGCCCCGGCGCCGACCCCGCATCGCTCGGATCGCGGCCGCCGCACGTCCTCGTGACCGACTTCGCGCCGCACGAGCTGCTGCTGCCCCACTGCACGGCCATCATCAGCCAGGGCGGGCCGGCGACGATCCTCGCCGCCCTCGACCACGGGCTCCCCCACCTCGTGCTGCCGCAGGGGGCCGACCAGTTCATGAACGCCCCGCTGCTCGTCGACTCCGGCGCCGGGCTCGCCCTGTTGCCGCCCGAGGTCGACGCCGAGCGCGTCGCCGCGGCCACCGACCGGCTGCTCGCCGAGCCCGGCTTCGCCGCCGCGGCCGGCCGCATGCAGGCCGAGCTGGCCGCCATGCCGACCGCCGACGTCGTCCTCGACCAACAGCTCGCCGCCCTGACCCGCTGACCCGCTCACCGCCGATCCGGCCAACTGTTTGCCAGAACGGCCAGCGGGTGGCCGTTTGGGCAAAGAGTTGGCGTCAGCTGCCGCCGGCCGGACCCGGGTCAGGTCGGTGCTGCAGCCCGGTTCTTGGCCGTGTCCATCTGGAACTCGGGGTTCAGCGGCATCCCGTAGAGGCCCTGCCAGTGGCTGTGGCACAGCTGGTGGAGGGCGAACGAGGTCTGCATCGCCGGCACCCGACCCTGGGCGTCCTGCGCCGCGTTGACCGCTTCCTTGGTCAGCTTGAGGGCGAACAGCGGCTTCTGGGCGATCTTCTCGGCGAGCGCCAGCACGTGGTCCTGCAGCTCGTCGACGGCCACGACGTGGTTGACCATGCCGAGGCGCTTGGCCTCCTCGGCGCTGATCGCGTCCGACGTGAACAGCATCTCCTTGGCCGCCCGGACCCCGATCTCCCACGGGTGCTGGAAGAACTCGGCGCCGCAGACGCCCATCGCCACCGTGTTGTCGATGAACTGGGCGTCCTCGGCGGCGACGATGATGTCGCACGGCCAGATCAACATCAGCCCGCCGGCGATGACCTTGCCCTGCACGGCCGCGATCGTCGGCTTCGGGATGTTGCGCCAGCGCTCCGAGAACCCGATGTAGATCTCCTTCTCGCGGGCCATCTGGGCCTCGGCCCCGGCGCAGCCGAACCCGCACCACGTGCCGACCGTGTCGCGGGATGCCATCTCCTCCCGGCCGCCGCGCTCGCGGATGTCGTGGCCGGCGGAGAAGTGCGGCCCCTCGGCGGCGAGGATGATCACCGAGATGTCGTCGTCGCGGGCGGCTCGGTCGAAGGCGTCGTTGAGCTCGTACAGCAGCCGGGTGTCCTGGGCGTTGCGGGCCGCAGGACGATCGAGCCAGATGCGGGCGACCTTCGGCGCCGGCTGCTCGTAGCGGATGGGCTGCTCATCGCTCATCGCGAACATCATCGCGGTCGCGCCGTGGCGACCTGCCGCCGGAGGCTCAGGCCTCGGCCGGCGCGATGGTCGCCGTCACCACGGTGACGGGCAGCGAGAACTTGCGCTCGACGCGCGACGGCAGGTCCTGGCGCAACCAGCGCGAGATCGTCGTCGGCAGCGTCGAGATGATGATCTCGTCGATCTGACGGCTCTCGATCACCGCCCGCACGGCCCTGATGGCATCGGTGTCGCCGACCTCACCGTCGACCTTGGCGCCGAGGCCCAACATCCACTCGAGCCCGAACCGCAATCGCTCGGTGGCCAGCTGACGTTCGTCCGGCCCCTGCAACGCCGGCGTCACGCCGGCCTCCATCGCCGAGAAGCCGGCGGCGATCCCGATCGGCGGTGTCGGCGGCACCGGCACCAGCAGGTGGAACTCGCACTCGCCGGCCCCCAATCGATCGCGGATGACCGTGGCCAGCTCCTCACCGCCGACGGTCCGGTTCGCAACCACCAGCACCCGACGCATCGCACCTCCCCGGCCGGCGGGCGACGCCGGCACGAGCCCACACTACGCTCGCCGCCGATGGACGTTCGCGAGCTCCTGGAGGACTTCTTCGGGCGGGTGGACGAGAACGTCCACGCCGTCGTCGACGGGCTGTCGACCGAGCAGTTGGCGGCTGCGCCGGTGCCGGGGACGAACCCGATCGGGTGGCTCGTCTGGCACCTCACCCGGGTCCAGGACGGGCACATCACCGAGCTGCTCGGCGGGGACGAGGTCTGGGCGACCGGGCCATGGGCCCGGCGCTTCGGTCTCGACAACGACCCGAAGAACACCGGGTACGGGCACACGCCGGCGCAGGTCGCCGAGGTCCGCGCCGACAGCGCCGACGCGCTGACCGGCTACTACGACGCCGTGCGGGCCCGCACGACGCAGTTCCTCGCCGACATCGATGCGGACGGGCTCGACCGCGTCGTCGACACCCGATGGGACCCGCCGGTCACGCTCGGCGTGCGCCTGGTCTCGATCGCCGACGACTGCATCCAGCACGTCGGCCAAGCCGCCTACGCGCTGGGCTGCTCGAGCACGGGTGACACCCGCCGGTCGCGGCGATCCGGTCGCCCTCGTGGCGACGCCGGCCCACGGCACCGTGATGGTGAGCGCCACCGGTGCACGCGACGTCGACCACGCCGAGGTGCGCCGACATCGAAGCGGCGACGGGGCCGCGGTGGGTCTGGTGGTCGGCGCCGGCGGTCACCGCGGTGCTCACCGACGTGGCGATCGCGCGCGCCTTCGACCTCGCCGCGGTGCACCGCCTGCTGCACGGCGGGTGGCGCGCCGAGCCGGCCCTCGTGTGGGCGCTGGCCAACGGCCTCGATCCCGAGGCCGTGCCGACGGCGCAGCGGCCCGACCTGTTCGACCAGGGACCGACGCCCGCCGAGCTCGCCGAGCCGATCGGGCGTGACGGCCACCTGCGACCCGAGTGGCCGGCGGGCGAGTGGTCCGCGTCGGCCGAGCACGCCGCCACGTGGGGCGACCTGGCGCTGCGGGTGGCGTCCGCCCAGCAGGCCGCGCTGGCGACCCTCACCGCCGACCACCGCCAGGTGCTGGCGACGGCGCGCGCCGAGTCGGCCGCCGAGGTCCTGTGCGTCGAGCTCGGCCGCGACGGGCTCCCGGTCGATCGCGGCGCCGCCGAAGCGATCATCGGGGCCATCGTCGGACCCCGGCCGCGGTCCGCCGCCGAGGCCGTCGCCCAGCGCGACGCCCGCGACGCCGACGTGCTGCGCCACGCCCCGTCGGGCGCCGTCGCCGACCTGCGCAACCCGGCCCAGGTGCGCTCGCTGCTGCGACGCGTCGGCGTCGAGGTGCCCGACACCCGGGCGTGGCGGTTGGAGCAGATCCGCGACGCCCACCCCGTCGTGGAGGCGCTGCTGGCGTGGCGCCGCATCGAGCGCACGGCGACCACGTATGGGTATGGCTGGCTCGACGAGCACGTCGACGACGACGGCCGGCTGCGCGGGCAGTGGACCGGGAGCGACGGCGCGGCCGGGCGGATGACGGCGACCGCGGGGCTGCACAGCATGCCGGCCGACCTGCGTCCCGCCGTGGCCGCCGAACCCGGTCACGTCCTGGTGCGCGCCGACCTCGGGCAGATCGAGCCCCGGGTGCTGGCCGCGGTCTCCGGCGACGCCGCGCTCGCCGCGGCGACCCAGACCGACGACCTCTACGCGCCGGTCGCCACCGCCCTCGCCGTCGATCGGCCGACGGCCAAGGTCGCCGTCCTCGGGGCGATGTACGGCCAGACGACCGGCCACGGCGCCCAGGCCTTGCGCCGCCTCGAGGCCGCCTATCCGGTGGCGATGGCGTACCTCCACGATGCCGACGTCGCCGGCCAGGTCGGGCGCGACATCCGGACGTACGGCGGGCGCTTGATCCGCACCGGCAACCCGAACGTGGCCGACGTGTCCGACCGCGACGCCCGTTCCCGTGCCGCGGCGATCGGTCGCTACGCCCGCAACGCGATGGTGCAGGGCGCGGCGGCCGAGCTGTTCAAGCGCTGGGCGGTCACCGTGCGGGCCCGCCTCGGGTCCGGCCGGATCGTGCTGTGCCTGCACGACGAGCTGCTCGTCCACGTGCCCGAGGCCGATGGGGTCGACGCGGCCAGGGTCGTCGACGAGTGCCTGCAGGAGGCGGCCCGCGGCTGGGCGCCCGACGCCGACGTGCGCTTCGTCGCCGACACCGCCGTCCTCCACCGCTGGTCCGACGCCAAGGGGTGAGCGCTCTGTGTCACCGCACGAGTCCCCGGGGACTTGTGCGGTGACACAGACGCGGGTGGGACCGTGGTAGCAAGCCGCCATGCGCATCGACAACGACGGGATCGGGCTGCACGTCGCCGCCGACGGACCCGAGGACGGTCCGCCCGTGCTGTTCCTGCACGGCATCAGCGGATCGACGGCGACGTACGACTTCCTCGTGCCCGAGCTCCCGGACCACCGCCTGCTGCGCCTCGACTTCCGGGGCCACGGGCAGTCCGACCGGGCGCCCGACGACTACCTCCTCGAAGGCTTCGCCAGCGACGCCGAGGCCGTGCTCGACCAGGTCGTCGGCGGGCCGGCGGTGATCGTCGGCCACTCGCTCGGCGGGCTCACCGCGACGTACGTCGCCCAGCGACGGCCGGACCTCGTGACGGCGCTGTTCCTGGAGGACCCACCGCTGTTCTTCGACAAGGCGACGTACGAGTCGACCGCCTTCGCCGCCGTGTTCCCGCTGATGCAGGCGGCGATCGTCGGCTGGCAGGCGGACGGCGCGACCGCCGAGCAGATCGGGGCGGCGATGGCGGCCGTGCCGTCGATGTCGGGGCAGGGCACGATGGGCGACGAGAACATGCCGGACGCGATGGCGTCGACCGGATACGCCCTCGAGTTGCTCGACCCGACCGTGTTCGACCCGGTCATCGCCGGCATGTCGATCGGTTCATACGACCCCACCGTGGCGTACTCCGCACCGGGCGTCCTGCTGCAGCCCGACCGCCAGCTCGGCGCCGCGTTCTTCGGTGACCATGCGGCCCGGCTCGCCGCGGCCGCACCGCAGATCGACGTCGTCGAGGTGCACGGCGTCGGGCACCTGATCCACGACTCACGCACCCACCGCGCCGAGTACCTCGAGCAGCTCCGCACGTTCCTCGATCGGTGGGCCAAGGCGTGATCGTCGACCCACATCACCACCTGTGGGTCCATCCGACGAACCCGTACATGGCGCCGGAGCTGCACGCCGACACGGCGACCGTGCCCGGGCTGACCAAGACGGTGTTCGTCGAGTGCGGCTCCGGCTACCACACCGATGGGCCCGAAGCCTTCCGCCCGGTCGGCGAGACGGAGTTCGTCGTCGCCGCCGATCCCACCGGCTTCGTCGCCGGGATCGTCGGCTTCGCCGATCTGACCCGTCCCGAGGTGGCCGACGTCCTCGCTGCCCATGGAGAGGCCGGGCAGGGCCGCTTCCGCGGCATCCGCCACGCCAGCGCCCACGATCCGAGCCCCGACATCCGCGAGTCGCACACCAAGCCACCACCCGGCCTGCTCGGCCAGGACGACTTCCGGCGCGGGTTCGCGGCCCTCGGCGCGGCCGGCCTGTCGTTCGACGCCTGGATGTTCCACCCCCAGCTCCCTGAGCTCGTCGCCCTGTGCCGCGCCGTGCCCGACACCCCGGTGATCCTCGATCACCTCGGCGGTCCGCTCGGCATCGGTCCCTACGCCGGGCACCGCGACGAGGTCCTCGCCGGGTGGCGCCAGTCGATGGCCGAGGTGGCGGCGTGCGACAACGTGGTGCTCAAGGTCGGCGGCATCGGCATGGCGATCTACGGGGAGCGCTGGCACAAGTCCGGCGGCGCGTCGCCCGAGCAGCTCGTCGAGGTGTGGGGCGAGCCGATCCGCTGGTGCATCGAGACGTTCGGCCCGCAGCGCTGCATGTTCGAGTCGAACTTCCCGGTCGACAAGGTCTCGTGCACGTACGCCGACCTGTGGCAGGCCTTCGAGCTGATCGCCGAGGACGCCAGCCCCGCCGACCACGACGACCTCTTCGCCGGCACCGCATCGCGCGCCTACCGCCTCTGAGGCCCCTGGCCGGGCCTCTGTGTCACCGCACACGTCCCCGGGGACGTGTGCGGTGACATGGAGCGAGGGTCGTCCGGCTGCGACGATGGTCCGATGCTGCCCCAGCGCGCGCTCGGCGCCTCCGGCCCGGACGTCTCCGTGATGGCGCTCGGCTCGTGGCGCACGTTCGAACGGATCTCGCGCGACGAGGGCCGCGCCGTGATGCGGGCCGCCCGGGAGGCGGGCGTCACGCTGCTCGACGACGCGCGCTACGACGACGAGACGGGCCAGGCCCCGGTGCCGACGGGCTGGTCGGAGGTCGTGTTCGGCGAGCTGTTCCGAGACACCGGGTGGGAGCGGGACGCGGTCACGGTGTGCAACAAGCTCTGGTGGGAGCACTGGCCCGACGAGGACGCGGCGGCCGAGCTCGACGGTTCGTTGGGCCGCATGGGCCTCGACCACGTCGACGTCATCTACGCCATCGCCGCCTCGACGGCGCCGCCGATCGAGGTCGTCGTCGAACAGGTCGCCGGGCTGATCGCGTCGGGCCGGGCGCGGGCGTGGGGCGCCGGCATGTGGTCGGGACCGGACCTCGCCGCCGCCCTCGACGCGTGCGACGCCGCCGGTGCGCCGTACCCGATCGCCGCCCAGATGTCGTGCAGCCTCGTCGATCACCGCCAGTCGGACGACCCCGACACCAACGCCGCGCTCGAGCGCGGCGGCATCGGGCTCGTCGCCGCCTACGTCCTCGCCGGCGGCACGCTGACCGGCAAGTACGCGTCGGGCGGCGGGGGCCGGTCGGCCGACGACACGTCGGCCGGGGCGGCGCGCGGCAAGGAGATCGGCGTCCGCCTCGCCGCGCTGGCCGCCGACTGGGGCGTGCCGACGGCCCACCTGGCGTTCGCCTACGCGCTCGGCCACCCCCACCTGGCGACCGTGCTGTTCGGCGCGACGTCGGCCGAGCAGGTCCGCGCCAACGTGGCGGCCGTCGCCACCTACGACTCACTCGACGCGACGCAGCGCGCCGCCGTCGACGCGCTCGCCTGATGGCGGTCCCCGCTGCGACATCACCGTCGCAGTACCGTCCGCACGACGAGCACTGGCGCGATGTCTGACACCCGTCGAGGTGCTGCCGTCCTGTCGCGGACGACGGATGGCTCGGCGCGGCCCGATCCCGGCAACGCCATCGGGCGCTCCCTCGGTCCCCACCTCGACCAGGGGTTCCGACCGGACATCGAGGGGCTGCGGGCCCTCGCCGTCATCGCCGTCGTGCTCTTCCACGCCCGCCTGCTCGGCGTGCACGGCGGGTTCGTCGGCGTCGACGTGTTCTTCGTGCTGTCCGGCTACCTCATCACGCGGCTGATCCTCGGCGAGCTGGTCGCCACCGGGCGGCTGCGCCTGCGGGCGTTCTGGGGTCGCCGGGCGCGCCGCCTGCTCGCCGCGTCGGCGCTGGTGATCGTCGTGACGGCCATCGCGTCGCACTTCATCCTGCCCCCGTTGAACCAGGGCACGGTGGCCGTCGACGCCGTCGCGGCGGCCACGTTCACGTCCAACTTCGTCTTCGCCTCGCGGCTCGGCGGGTACTTCGGCGCCCAGCTCGGGCAGGCCACGCCCTCGCCGTTCCTGCACTTCTGGTCGCTGGCCGTGGAGGAGCAGTTCTACCTGTGCTGGCCACCGCTGCTCGCCCTCCTCACCCGCCGCCCTCGGCAGTACCGGCGGCTCCTGCTGACCGCCATCGGGGTGCTCGGCGTCGGTGGCTTCGTGCTCGCCGCGTGGATGACGCCGCGGTCGCCGACGTGGGCCTTCTACCTGTTGCCGACGCGGATGGGCGAGCTGCTCGCCGGCGCCCTGCTCGCCGTGCTCGGGTCGCAGGTCCGCCGCATCGGGCCGGCGACCCGCGCCGGTCTGGCCTGGGTCGGGCTGGCCGTCATCGTCGTGGTCTGCTTCCGCTTCGACGAGCAGATGTCGTGGCCGGGAACGGCGGTGCTGCTGCCGGTCGCCGCCACGATGGCCGTCATCGTCGGCGGCAGCGCCGAGGGCGTGGCGTGGGCGCCGGTGCGGGCGCTCGGCAGCGGCGTGCTGCAGTGGATCGGACGGCACTCCTACGCGCTGTACCTGTGGCACTGGCCGATCCTCGTGCTCGCCGAAGCTCGCGGCGGTCCGCTGAGCTGGCCGGGCCGGGTCGTCGCCATCGTCATGGCCGTCGGCCTGTCGGCGTTGTCGTACCGCTTCGTCGAGGACCCCGTCCGCCACAACCGCTGGCTGGCCGCGGTCCCGGCGCGCAGCCTCGCCCTCGGCGCGGCGATGATCCTGACCGGGCTCGCCGCGGCGTGGGGCCTGTCGGCGTCGGTCCCGGCGTTCGACAGCGGCCAGGTGGCGTCGGCGCCCCAGCTCGCTCCGCTCACGCCGTCACCCACCACGGTCGCCGCGCCCACGCCGACCGCCGCGACGCCCGACGCGACACCGCCACCGCCACCGGCCGACGCCGAACCGACCACCACCGGTGCGCCGGCGGCGCCGGATCTCACGTCGTCGGCCGGCCAGCTCGACGGCCTCGTCGCCTCGCTGCAGCAGGCGCTTGCCGTCGCCGCCCAGCCGGCGCCGGTGCCGTCGAACCTGCGCCCGGCGCTCGGCGCGGCCCGTGACCACGCGCTCCCCTACGACCAGGACTGCGTCAACGTCGGTCGGGACCAGGTGCTCAAACCGTGCTTCTTCGGGGTCGAGGGGGCGGCGCAGTCGATCGTGCTGTACGGCGACTCGCACGCCGTGCAGTGGTTCGAGCCGCTGCAGATGATCGCCCAGCAGCGCGGCTACCAGCTCGTCGTCCTGGCCAAGGGCGGCTGCCCGGTCACCGCCGTCACCGTGAAGACGCCGATCCTCAAGGTGACCTGCCCGCCGTGGCGCGACGCGGCGATCCAGTGGATCGCCGAGCACCAGCCGAGCGTCGTCGTCGCCGCCAACTCCTACACGCAGTACGACGACGACGCGGCCACGTGGGCCGCCGCCGCCGACACCACGATGGCCCGCCTGGCCGCCGCCGCCCCCCACGTCATCGTCATCGGCGACAACCCGACCAGCACGACCGATCCGCCGTCGTGCCTGTCCGGGAACATCGGCAACGCCGCCGCGTGCGCCACCACCGCGAGCGCGCGGTTCGCCCGGACCGCATCGCCGGCGAGGGCGACGCCGCTCGCGCCCACGGCATCACGTTCGTCGACACGACCGACTGGTTCTGCACCCCGACGACGTGTCCGGTCGTCGTTGGTGACCTGCTCGTGCTGCGCGACCAGACCCACCTGACGCCGCCGATGGCCGAGTTCCTCGCCCCACTGCTCGACAGCGTGCTGGCCCCCATGCTCCCCGCCGGCTGATCCTCCGCTCTGTGTCACCGCACACGTCCCCCGGGACTTGTGCGGTGACACAGAACCGGACCACGAACGACAGGATGACGCCATGGCAACGCTGGCCGAGCGAGCGGCGGACGGGACGGAACGGCGCGCCGCCGACCCCGCCCGACGGCTTCGCCTCGTGGACGCCGGCCCCCGATCGGGGGCCGGCGCTCGACATCCTCGCCGCCGCCGACGCCGACCGCATCCCGGACCTCGTGCCGATCCGGTACGGCCGCATGGTCCAGTCGTCGTTCGCGTTCCTCCGCGGATCGGCCGCGGTGATGGCGGCCGACCTGGCGTCGGCGCCGGTGGCTGGCCTCCGGGTCCAGCTGTGTGGCGATGCCCACCTGCTCAACTTCGGCGGCTTCGCGACCCCCGAGCGCAACCTGGTCTTCGACGTCAACGACTTCGACGAGACGATCCCCGGCCCGTTCGAGTGGGACGTCGCCCGACTCACCGCCAGCATCGCCGTCGCCAGGTGCGGGCTGGGTGCCGACGCCGACATCGCCGAGCGCGGCGCTCGCCGCGCTGCGCGGTCGTACTGCCGGGCGATGGCCGGGTACGCCGAGCAGTCCGTGCTCGACGTCTGGTACGCGCAGATCGACGCCGCCGAGGTCGCCACGACGATGCGCCACCTGCCGCCGACGGCGATGAACAAGATCGCTCGCAAGGCTCGCTCGCACACCTCCGCGAAGCTGCTCCCCCGCCTCGCCGACCTCACCGCCGAGGGCGGGCGGATCCGCCACCAACCACCGCTCGTCGTGTCGGTGCCGGAGGACACCTATGGCGACGCCATCACCGAGTTGATGCTGACGTATCGGGAGAGCCTGCGCGATGCCGTCGTGGGATTGGTCGATCGCCTGCAGGTCGCCGACGTCGCCCACAAGGTCGTGGGCGTCGGCAGCGTCGGCACCCGATGCCTCATCGTCCTGCTCTTCGGTCGCGATCACACCGACCCGGTCTTCCTCCAGGTGAAGGAGGCGACGGAGTCGGTGCTGGCGCCGTACGTCGGCGCCAGCGCGTATGCCCACCAGGGTCAGCGCGTCGTCGAGGGTCAGCGGGCGATCCAGGCGGCGAGCGATGTCTTCCTCGGTTGGGCGTCGGGCGACGGTCGCCACGCCTACGTCCGCCAGCTGCGCGACATGAAGCTGTCGCCCGACCTGACGCGCCTCGACCGCTCCTCGTTCGACGACTATGCCCGCCTGTGCGGTCGGACGCTCGCCCGCGCTCACGCGCGAACGGGCGACCCCGTGGCCATCGCCGCGTACCTCGATGACGGCGACGACTTCGCGCGGGCGATGGGCTCGTTCGCCATCCGCTACGTCGACGTCACCACCGCCGACCACGCCACGCTCGAGGCCGCCATCGCCGACGGCGCCATCGTCGCCGACCGCGACCACTGACCCCGGAAGGGGGTTTCACCCGACCGACCGCCGGGGACCGTCCAGCCATGGGCACCGTCCCGGGGACCGGGCGGTCTCCCGACACCTCGCTGGCCGCGATCGTGGCCTGCCGCGATCTCGGCAAATCGTTCGACGATCACGCCGTCGTGCACGACCTCGACCTCGAGATCACGGCCGGCACGATCGTCGGACTGATCGGTCCGAGCGGGTGCGGGAAGACGACCACCGTCCGCCTGCTGACCGGCCTCTACGAGCCGACGACCGGCATGGCCTGGGTCGATGGCACCCCGTCGACCCAGCTCAGCCACACCCAGCGGGCCCGCATCGGCTACCTGCCGCAGATCCCGGCGCTGTTCCCGGAGCTGTCGATGTGGGAGAACCTCAGCTTCCACGCCTCGATGTACGGGCTCAAGCTGCGCCGCAAGCGCCGCCTGCGCCAGCTGCTCGACTGGGTCGAGCTCACTGACGACCGCGACAAGCGGGTCCGCGCCGCGTCCGGCGGCATGCAGCGCCGCCTGGCCCTCGCCGCGGCGTTCGTCCACGATCCGGCGTTGATCTTTCTCGACGAACCGACGGCCGGCATCGACCCGATCCTGCGCGGCGAAGTTCTGGGATCAGTTCCACGAGCTGCGTGATGCCGGACGAACGCTCCTCATCACGACGCAGTACGTCGGTGAGGCGGCCGAGTGCGATCTCGTCGGCGTGCTGTCCGACGGCGAGCTCGTGATGATGGACACGCCGACCAACTTGCTGCGGGCCGCGTACGGCGGTGACGTCCTCGACGTCGAGCTCGAGCGGATGACGCCCGATCTGGACGTGCTCCGCGATGTCGACGGCGTCGTCGCACGCCCGGAGGCGGTCGGGCCGACGTCGTGGCAGGTCGTCGTCGACGACTCGTCGGCGAGTTGCACGACTGTCCGCGAGGCGCTGGAGCGCGCCGGCGCCGGCGTCGTCGAGGTGCGCGATCATCCGGTGGACTACGACGAGTCGTTCGTGCGCATCATCGAACGCCACCGCGCCGCGACGGCCGACCGAGCCGAACGTGACGACGACGACGCGGAGGCGCCAGCCCCCGCCGGGGTGTCGGCGTGAGCCGCCGCCCGACGCAGTTGCGGGCCCATCGGCCGTGGTCGCGCATCGTCCAGAGCTCGGCGTTCGTGCGCAAGGAGCTGGTGGAGATCGTCCGCCAGCCGCGGCTGTTGGCGTTGCTGGTCGTCGGCCCGTTCGCGCTCCTGCTGCTGTTCGGCGCCGGCTACGGCAACGACGACCTGCGGATGCGCACCGAGTTCGTCGGCCCGGCCGGCTCGTTCTACGAGGACGCGGTCAACGAGTACCAGGACGTCCTCGAGCGCTACGTCGACCCGGCCGGGTTCACCTCCGACGAGGCCGCGGCGCGCGCCGACCTCGATCGCGGTGATGTCGACGCCGTCGTCGTGTTCCCGGCCGACCCGCTGGCGACGGTGCTGTCAGGCAAGCGGGCCGACGTCGTCGTGCTCCACGACAAGCTCGACCCGATCCAGCAGACCGCCGTCGAGATCGCGTCCCGACTGGCCGTCCAGGAGGTCAACGCCCGCGTCGTGACCGCGGTGGTCGGCGGCGGTCAGACGGCGTTGCGCCCGCTCGACCAGGTGATCGCGGCGGTCAGCGCGGCCGGCGCGAACGTCGCCAGCACGGTCGCCGCCGGCGACGATGCCGGCGCCGCCGACGCGGCGCGCCAGCTCTCGCAGGCGGCAGCCGAGGCCCACGGCCTCCTCGCGTCGACCGACGGCGTGCTGCGCGAGCTCGGCGCGTCGGATGCCCCCGAGCTGCGCACGATGCTCGACGGCCTCGACCAGATCACGACCGACGCCGACGCCATCGCCGCCGGCGGTGCCGACGTGCCGGCGCGCGCCGCCAGCGTGGCGGCGACGCTCGACACCGTGGCGCAGACGGCCCCGCAGGTCGCCGCCCTCGATCCGGCCGTGCTGGTGCGACCCTTCGAGGCGTCGCCACAGAACGTCGTGCAGACGGACATCGAGCCGGTGGACTTCTTCACGCCGTCCGCGCTCGCCCTGCTGCTGCAGCACCTCGCGCTCGACGTTCGCCGCCCTGTCGCTGGTGCGCGATCGCGAGCTCGGCCTCTTCGAGCTGCTGCGCGTCGGCCCGCTGTCGTCATGGGAGATCGTGACGGGCAAGACGATCGCCTACCTCATCGTCGGATTGGTCGTCGGGGTCGGGCTGCTGGAAGCGGCCGTCCACCTGCTCGGCGTGCCGCTGCTGGGCTCCCTGTTGTGGGTCATGGGCGCCTTCGGGCTGGTGCTGCTGGCGTCGCTGGCGCTCGGCACGTTGATCTCGCTGATCTCGCGCACCGAGACCCAGGCCGTGCAGTGGTCGATGCTGACGCTGCTGGCGGGGCTGTTCTTCAGCGGCTTCGTGCTCTCGCTCGACGGGCTGACCTATCCCGTCAAGGCGATCTCGTGGCTGCTACCGGTGACGTACGGCATCCAGATCCTGCAGGATGTGATGCTGCGCGGCATCGCGCCCGACAGTCGCGACCTGCTCGGCCTCGGCGCCCTCGTCGTCGGCTACGGCGGCCTGGCCATCCTGCTGCTGCGCCGCCAGCTGCACCGGGCCTGAGCCGCGGCGCTCAGCCGCCGAGGCGGTCGAACTTCGGCGGCCGACGTTCCAGCAACGACTGCGCGCCCTCGCGGGCGTCGGGGCGGCCGACGGCGGCCCACGTGGCCTCGTCGGCGTCGAGCAGCGACGGACGCAGGGCGCCGCCGACATGCGCGTACACCATCCGCTTGGTGTCGGCGAGCGACGCCGGCGAGACGTTGGCGGCGAGGTCCTCGATGTAGGCGCGCGCCGTCGGGAGCAGCTCGTCGGGTTCGACGACGCGCTCGACGAGCCCGATCCGGTAGGCCTCGGCGGCGTCGATCTTGCGCGACGACCACAGCAGGTCGAGCGCCGCGCCGAGGCCGACCTGGCGCGGCAGCAGCCACGTCGAGCCGTGCTCGGCGACGAGGCCGCGCTTGGAGAACACGACCGTGAACGCGGCCTGCGTCGACGCGAAGCGCAGGTCGCTCATCGCCGCCAGCACGAACCCGCCGCCGGCGGTCACCCCGTTGACGGCGGCGATGATCGGCTTGGGCTGCTGGGTGAAGTAGCTGAACAGGCCGGGCAGCTGGTCCTCGGAGATCGTCGGCCGGCCTTCCGAGCGACCCTCGGTCGTGGCCGCGAGGACGCTGGCATCGAGGCCCGGCGCAGAACCCGCGACCCTCACCGGTGATCACCGTCGCGACGACGGTCGGGTCCGCCGACGCGGCCTCGATGGCGGCGCGGATCTCGGCGAGCATCGGGTAGTGGAAGGCGTTGAGGACCTCCGGGCGGTTCAGCGTGATCGTCGCCACCGGATCGGTGACCTCGTAGCGGATGAACTCGGTGCTCGCGGGCATGGGATCAATCTTGACCGCTGGGCCCGGCCGCGGCGAGACGGGCGTGGAGCTTGTCGCGCAGCTCGGTCGTGTCGTAGGAGTGGTAGGTCCGCTGCTTGCGCTGGACGGCGACGCCGGCGGCGACCACACCGGCCAGCGTGGCCAGGCCCACGATCTTCCAGATTCGCACCTGCCTACAGTACGGCCGTGTCGAAGCAGGCCACGATCCCCTACGACGAGGCGGTCGACGACGCCCACACCGGCGACGTCTGGTTGTTCCGTGGCCACTCGGCTGCCGACAAGGCGATCCGCACGTTCACCAACTCGCCCGTGAACCACGTCGGCATGGTCGTGGCCATCGACGATCTGCCGCCCCTGATGTGGCACACCGAGATGGGGCAGGGGAACGAGGACGTGTGGACGGCGTCGCACCACCGCGGCGCCCAGCTCAACCGACTGGGCGACGTGTACCGGGCGTGGACCGGGCCGAAGTACCGCCAGCAGGCGTTCGTGCGCCAGCTGCGGGGCGACGTCACCAAGGAGATGGAGGACGAGCTGCTGCGGGTCATCGAGATGTACAACGGCCGGCCGTTCCCCAAGACGACGCGCCTCGCCGGCTGGTGGGTGAAGGGCCGCTTCCGCAAGGAGGCCACCGGCGAGGGCGTCTACTGCGCCCAGCTGCTGGCGATCACGTTCCGCCGCATGGGCCTGCTCGATCCCAAGAAGCCGGCCAACTGGTACGACCCCGGCAAGTTCTGGAGCGGCGACCACCTCGAGCTGGAAGACGGCGCCACCCTCGGCGGCGAGCTCCAAGTCGTCGAAGCCTGAGGTCGCCGTCCATCCGAGGGTTTCGTTGCATCCGAGGGTTTGCTGCGGGGCCCCCGTGCACGAAACCCTCCGATGCGCCGATCAGCCCGGCCGCCGTGCTCGGATGATGAGGAAGTACGGCACGATGCGCGTGTCGGCGACCTTCGGCGAGTGGCGGGCGACCTCTTCGTCGGCGCAGGGTTCGACGACCTGTTCGATCACCAAGCCGGCGTCGGCGACAGCGTTGACCCACCCGGCGATGGTGCGGCGCTGGGACGACACCGTGAACGCTCGGTGCCCCGCCCGGACGTCCGCCGGTGCGGCGTTGAAGGTCCAGTGATCGGTCGACCAACCGGTGACGAAGTAGTCGCCGATGGCGAGGCCCCACCGTTCACCGTCCATGTCGATCCACCGACGCCGGGCGGTGTTGTTGAGGGGATGGACGACCGAGAACTGCACGAAGCCGCCCGGTCGGAGGACCCGGACCGCCTCGGCCAGCGCGGCGTCCGGATCACTGACGTCCATCAGGCTCATGAACGCCGTGACGAAGTCGAACGTCTCATCGGCGAACGGCAGCCGCGTGGCGTCCCCGACGACGTGCCCACTGGCGCGGTCGGCGGCCGCTGCCGCGACCACGAAGTGCTCGGCGACGTCGATCCCCACCAGCCGCCCGCCGGCACGCCGTACCAGCCGCGTGTTGTGGCCCTCGCCACAGCCCAGATCGAGGCCGAGCCGTCCGCCCACGTCCGGCAGCATGGCGAGGAACGCGGGCGTGTTCACGAGATCGCGGTAGACGTCGTACCCGGCCCTCGTGAGCTCGGTCCACGACGCCGCGTTGGCGTTCCACTGCGCCCGCACGTCGTCTGGATCCACGCCGCCATCTTCCCGAACCCGGCCGCCTGTCCGTGGCCGGATTCCCCAACTGTTCGGTGTGGCGGTCAATGCGTGGCCGCCACACCAAAGAGTTGAGGAGAGCGGCCACTCCGCCGGCGGTCAGACCCGGTTGGCCCACTCCTCTTCGGGGACGCCGAGGGCCTCGAAGCGCTTGCGGATCTGGATCATCATCTCGACCGGGCGCCCGGCGAGGGCGGCCGTCATCATCTCGCCGTCCTCCGCCCAGACGTGGCAGGTGTTGAGGTTGCCCCGCATCGCCTGCGCCCGGTCCTCGGGGCTCATCTCGGCCCGCGACGCCATGAACGACTTGCCTTCGCGGCGGGCCTGGTTGGCGTACATCGACCACGTGCACTGCGTCGCCACCGGACCCATCGCCAGCAGCAGCGCTGTGGTGTGGGTGCAGCCGCGCGGGCCACCGAACAGCTCGCGCACCTTGTGGGTGAAGCCGCGCGTGATCGACAGCCCGACGAGGCCCTGGTAGGTGTCGACGATGTCGGTGCACGTCGTGTGGGGGTGGGCCTCGAACACGATCTCGACCTGCTCGATGACCATCGACGGGAACCCGACGGTGAGGTCGACGCACATGTGGTGCATCGTCAGCGGATCGGGGTCGCCGTCGAGGTACACGCCGGGCGGCTTCTGGTCTCGGACGGCGCCGCGGATCAGCACTCGGTCCTCACCGATCTGGAAGGCGCGGACGCGGTACTCCCGGTCGTGGATCACCTCGAGGCCCTCGGGGTCGGGGGGCAGGATCTCATCGCTCGCAAACATGTGCGAACACTGTTATCGCCCGCTGCGCCAGATCGGCGACCCGGGATACCGTCGGCGTCCATGGTCATCGAGGCACCGACGCTGCGGGGGCGTCACGTCGAGCTCGTCCCGTTGGCCCCGGAGCACGCCACCGAGCTGCTCGCGGCGGCGACCGGCGACCGGTCCAGCTTCGGCTACACCGAGGTCCCCGGCGACGCCGACCACATGGACCACTACATCGCCAACCTGCTGGCCAAGGCGGCGGCGGGGACCGACGTGCCGTTCGCCCAACGACGCCTCGCCGACGGCCGACTCGTCGGCTGCACCCGCTTCCTCGAGATCCGCCGCTGGCGCGGCCGGCCCGAGCCCGACGAGGTCGAGATCGGCGGCACGTGGCTCGCCGCCGACGCCCAACGCACGGCGCTCAACACCGAGGCCAAGCTGCTGCTGCTCGGCCACGCCTTCGACGTGTGGGGCGTCGACCGGGTGGCCATCGCCACCGACAGCCGCAACGAGCGCAGCCGCCAGGCGATCGAGCGCCTCGGCGCCCGCCTCGAGGGCCTCCTGCGCCACCACCGCCCGTCGCTGGTCCCAGGCGAGGAAGGGCGGCCGCGGGACACCGCGCTGTTCTCGATCACCGACGGCGAGTGGCCCGCGGTCAGGCAGGGCTTGCTCAACCGCCTCGCCGCCCCCTGATGACGTACGGTCACGCCTGATGGAGGTGCTCGTCATCTGCGCCCACCCCCACCCGGACAGCTTCAACCACGCCATCGTCGCGGCGGTCGAGAAGGGCTGCGCCCGGGCCAAGCACCACTCGACGACGCTCGACCTCTACGCCCTCGGCTTCGCCGCCGCCATGTCCACCGAGGAGCACCGGGCGTACCACGGCGAGCACCCGATCGTGGACCCGATGGTCGCCGAGCACGCCGCCCTGCTCCAGCAGGCGCAGACCCTCGTGTTCGTGTATCCGACGTGGTGGAGCCAGCCCCCGGCGATCCTGCGCGGCTGGCTGGAGCGGGTGCTCGTCCCCGGCGTCGCCTTCCGATTCGACGACAAGGGCAAGGTGCGCCCGGGCTTGCAACACGTCAAGCGGATCATCGGGATCAGCACCTACGGAGCGCCGTGGACGTACGTCAAGCTGCTCAACGACGGCGGTCGGCGGATGCTGACCCGGGCCCTGCGGATGAACTGCGGCGTCCGCACGCCGACCACGTGGATCGGCCTCTACGCCATGGACTCGGCAGGTGACCGGGAGCGGGCCGCCTTCCTCGATCGGGTCGAGCACCGCCTCGCCCACCTCCACGGGGCGCCGTCGTCGTGAGGACGCTCGTCGTCCACTGCCACCCTGATCCCGAGTCCTTCACGGCGGCGGTGCGCGACCGCGCCATCGACGCGCTGCGCCAACGGGGCGACGAGGTCCGCCTGACCGACCTCTACGCGATGGGCTTCAATCCCGTCCTCAGCGAGCGGGAGCAGGCCCGCCACCTCGAGCCGGGCCCCGATCCATCGGTCGCCGACCACGCCGCCGACATCCAGTGGTGCCAGCAGATCGTGCTCGTCTACCCGACGTGGTGGAGCGGTCAGCCCGCCATGCTGAAGGGATGGTTCGATCGTGTGCTCGTGAAGGACGTCGCGTTCGAGCTGCCGCCGGACTCCAACCGCATCCACGCCAAGCTGCGCAACGTCCGGCGGATCGTGGCGATCACGACCCACGGCTCGTCGAAGCTCGTGAACGCGCTGGAGGGCGAGGTCGGCAAGCGCATGGTCACGCGCACGTTGCGTGCCGTGTGCCATCCGCTCGCCCGCACCAGCTGGATCGCCCTGTACGGGATCGACACCGCATCGGACGGGGAGAAGGCGGCGTTCCTCGATCGGGTCGGCCGGCGGCTGCGATGAACCCGGGGTGGTCGCGGTGACCGAGCCGCGGCTGCGCCGTCTGGCCGAGGAGCTGAGCGAGGCCGGGCTCCTGATCGACATCGAGGGCGAGTGGGGCCGCCTCGTCATCACCGAGCTCGACTACGCCCTGCGCCCGCACATCCACGAGCGCCGGGTGCCGAGCGTCGGGACGGTCATCGAGCCGACGACCACGCCGGTGCAATGGGAGGCCGGCGCCGGGCTGCTCGTGACCCGCCGGCCGATCGAGGCGATGCCGCTGACCCGCTCCCGGCTGTTCGCCGACGGGCTGGCCAGCTGGCTGATCCGGCGGCTCAGCGGCCACGACGAGTGGGCCGTGTTCGACCGCCCGGCCGGGTCCGAGCGGGACCTCGTCGTGCTCGCCGAGTCGATGGGCGCGACGATCGTGCAGCGCCACCCGAGCGGGTCGGTGCGCATCGTCGGCGAGCACGGGGTGCTGCGGTGGGACGGCCTGACGTGGTTCCACGAGCCGCCGATCTCGTCGTGGATCGATGCCGTCACGGCGTGCGGGACCTATGGCGGCGAGGACGTGCTGCGGTTGCTGCTCGAGTTCGCCGTCCACGACCTCGGCGCCCGCGGCATCGGGGCGATCCTGCTGTTCCGGCCCGACGACGCCGGGCCGTCGATGATCGAGATCCGGCTGCCGACGCCGCCGCCGCTCGACATCACCCGGCCGTCCGATCTGGCGCCGTTGCGCCACGCCCTGTCGCAGATCGACGGCGCCGCCGTGTTCGACTCCAGCGGGATCCTGCGCGAGCTCGGGGTGCGGTTGGTGCCGAGCCCGGAGGCCGAGACGTCGGTGCAGGGCCTGCGCGGGATGCGCCACACGTCCGGGCGCCGCTACAGCTTCGACGATCCCCGCTCGACGGTGATCGTCGTCAGCGAGGACGGCCCCGTCACCGTCCTGCGCAACGGCAACGTCCTCGGCCACAGCCGCTGACCCCATCCGAGGGTTTCGATGCATCGGAGGGTTTCGTGCGGGGCGTCCGTGCACGAAACCCTCCGATGCGCTGAAACCCTCGGATGGAGCTAGCGGTTGGCCACGGCGACGGCGACCTCGGCGGCGACGGCGGCGTTGTGCTCGGCGAGGGCGAGGTTGGCCGGGACGCTGCGGCCGGCGGTCGCGTCGGCGATGCGGCCGAGCACGAACGGCGTGACTGCGGCGCCGGTGATGCCGGCGGCGCCGGCGTCGGCCAGGGCGCCGGCGAGCACGGCGTCGAGTTCAGCAGGGTCGAGCTCGTCGGCCTCCGGGATCGGCACCGTCAACAGCACGCCGCCGTCGGGCCGGCTGCGGTTGGCCAGCACCGCCGCCACCTCCGCCGCCGACTCGACCCGGTGCGGCACCGGCAGCCCGGACGACCGGGTGTAGAAGGCCGGGAACCAGTCGTGGCGCCACCCGAGCACCGGGACGCCGATCGTCTCCAACAGCTCCAGCGTCCGGGGCAGGTCGAGGAACGCCTTGGCGCCGGCGCACACCGTCACCAGCGGGTGGTGGGCGATGGCGTCGAGGTCGGCCGACACGTCGCCGGTGACCTCCGAGCCGCGGTGCACCCCGCCGATCCCCCCGGTGGCGAACACGGACACGCCGGCCGCCGCGGCCAGGGCCAGCGATGCCGACACCGTCGTCGCCCCGAGGTCCCAGCGCTGCGCCAGCGCCACCGGCACGTCGCGCTCGGCCGCCTTGCGCGCCGGGCCGAGGATGCGCGGGTGCTCGTCGTCGGACACGCCGACCCGCGCCACGCCATCGAGCACGGCCGTGACGGCCGGGACCGCGCCCGCCGCCCGGATCAGCCGCCAGGCAGCGATCGAGCGCCTCAGCGTTGGCGGGAGAGGGCAGGCCGAGGTGGGAGAAGATCGTCGACTCCAGCGCCACGACGGCCCGGCCGGCGGCGAGCGCGGCGGCCACCTCGGCGGAGACGACCGGCTCGATCACCGCCGCAGTCTGCCCTCAGCGGCGGACGAACCGCGTCACGGCCTCGATGTGCGTCGTGTGCGGGAACGTGTCCACCAGCTCGGTGCGCTCGTGGTCGTAGCCGGCGAGGGCGAGCAGCTTGGCGTCGCGACCGAGCGACGCCGCGTCGCAGCTGACGAGCACGATGACCGGCGCTTCGAGTCGGGACAACGCGGCGACCCCCGGCTTGCCGAGCCCGCTGCGGGCCGGGTCGGCGAGCACCGACGTCGACCTCGGTCCCCGGCTCGGCGTGCCAGCCGCCGACCTCACCGCGCACGACGCGGGCGGCGCGGTGGCCGAGGTTGCGCTCGGCATCGGCGCACGCCGAGCGCGACGTCTCGATGGCGATCAGCTTGCTCATCGGGTCGGTGGCGCAGGCGGCCAGCATCCCGACGCCGGCGTAGGCATCGACCACGGTGCCGGCGCCGACGAGCTCGGGCGCCGCCTGCCGCACCGCGTCGACCAGCAGCTCGGCCGCCTGCGGGCCCGGACTGGAAGAACGAGCCCATCGACACCCGCAACCGCTGACCGGCGACGACCTCCTCGAGCACGGCGCCCGATCCGGTGGCGGTGCCGTCCGGCAGCCCGTGCACCTCCCCTGCGGCCTGGTCCCACCGAGCAGCCAGCTCCCCCGTCGCCACCGATGTGCGCAACGTCGGTTCGACGGCCGGGTCGAGGCGCAGCGTCGGGAGCAGCTCGGCGAGGCTCCGGTGGGCGACGAGGCACGCCGGCGCGGCGACGACGTCGTGGGCGTGCTCGGCGCGGAAGCCGGCGACGCCGTCCGGTCCGGCCGCCACCCGCACCGTCGTGCGGTAGCCGAACGGGTCGACGCCGCCGCCCCGCTCGACGATCGGCTCGCCGATCCCGCCGGTGCGCCGCAGGGCGTCGGCGACGATGGCGACGCGCGCTTCGCGCTGGCCCTCGATCGTCAGGTGCTGCCACCCGCAGCCCCCGCACCCGGCCCGGCGCGACGGGCACGGCGGCTCGACGCGGTGCGGCGAGGCGTCGAGGACGTCGAGCGCGTGGCCCCGGGCCCAGTCCTTCTTCTCCGTCGTCAGCTCGACGGTGACGGTCTCGCCGGGCAGCGCGCCCCGCACGAACACGATGCGACCACCGTCCTCGCGGGCGATCGCCTCCCCGCCGGCCGCGAACCGATCGGGGCGCAGCGTGAGGACGGACACCGACCGCAGGCTACGGCGGGTACCGTCGACACCGATGGCTGAGCCAGATCGTTCGCTCGCTCGAGGACTCGCTCGGCTCGCACGGCCGATCCAGATCGCCCCGTCGGTGCTCCCCGTCGACTTCGCCCGCCTCGGTGACGCGGTCACGGCGTTGGACAAGGCGGGCGTCGACCTCATCCAGTGGGACGTCATGGACGGCCAGTTCGTGCCCAACCTGACGTTCGGGCCCGACGTCATCCACTCGGCCCGCTCGTGGACCGACCTGCCGTTCGAGGCCCACCTGATGGTGTACACGCCGGAGCGGATGGCCGCGCGCTACGTCGAGGCCGGCTGCCGACGCCTCATCGTCCACGCCGAGGCGTGCACCCACCTGCACCGGGTGCTCGGCCAGATCGGCGAGCTCGGGGCGGCCGCCGGCGTCGCCATCAGCCCGGCGACCCCGGCCGACGCCGTCAGCCACGTCCTCGATCTCGTCGAGCTGGTGCTGGTGATGACCGTCAACCCCGGCTTCGGCGGTCAGGCCTACCTGCCGACGATGGAACCGAAGATCGCCGAGGTGCGGGGGATGATCGACGCCGCCGGGTTCGGCGATCGCATCGACCTCGAGGTCGACGGCGGCATCAGCGCGCGCACCGTGGCCGGGGCGGCGGCCGCCGGCGCCAACGTGCTCGTCGCCGGCAGCGCCCTGTTCGCCGACCCCGACGGGCTCGAGCACGCGGTGCAGGAGCTGCGCGAGCGAGCGGCCGCCGTGTGACACCCGTCGGTTGACGATGCCGGCTCCACTCATAAAGATGACTGACATGGTCGACTTTTCGGTTGCGCACGCCGATGGCTGAGCCGATGCACCTGGCGGTGTCGCTCGACGGCGCCGGCTACCACGAGGCGGCGTGGCGCGATCCGACGTCGCGACCGGCCGAGCTGTTCAGCGCCGGTCCGTGGGTCGACGACGTCCGCCTCGCCGAGCGCGGCCTGCTCGACCTCGTCTCGTTCGACGATCAGTTCGGCATCCAGTCGCAGTCGCCGCGCAAGCTCGACGAGCGCACCGACCAGGTCCGCGGCCGTCTCGAGGCCGTGCTGCTGGCGTCGCGGGTGGCGCCGACCACGACCCACATCGGGCTGGTCCCCGTGGCCACCACGACGTACCCGGAGCCGTTCCACATCGCCTCGGCCATCTCGACGCTCGACTGGATCAGCAAGGGTCGCGGCGGCTGGCAGCCGCGGGTGACGGGCCGGACGACCGACGCCGCGCTCGTCGGCACCAAGCCGGCCCCTGATCCGGCGACCGCCCTCCACGACATGTTCGGGGAGGCCACCGAGGCGGTCGAGGTCGTGCGCCGGCTGTGGGACAGCTGGGAGGACGACGCGATCATCAAGGACATCGCCACCGGCCGGTTCATCGACCGCGAGAAGCTCCACTACATCGACTTCGAAGGTCGCTCGTTCAGCGTGAAGGGGCCGTCGATCGTGCCCCGCCCGCCGCAGGGCCAGCCGCTGATCGCGGTCCTCGCCCACCAGCCGGTGCCGTGGGAGTTCGCGGCGACGTCCGGTGACCTGGTGTTCATCACGCCCGCCGACGAGACGGACGTCGCGACGTGGGTCGCCAACGTGCGCGACGCCGAGGCGCGCACGGGCCGCGACGGGACGCCGCTGAAGCTGCTCGCCGACCTCGTCGTCTTCCTCGCGCCGACCACCGCCGCCGCGGCGGACCGCAAGGCCCACCTCGACGAGCTCGCCGGGCGCGAGCTGCTGAGCGATGCGGCGATCTTCGTCGGGACCCCGGAGGACCTCGCCGCCGAGCTGGTCGCGTGGCAGGCCCACGGCCTCGACGGCTTCCGGCTGCGCCCCGGCGTGACGACGGTCGACCTGCCGGCGATCGTCGACGGCGTCGTCCCGGCGCTGCAGCAGCGCGAGAGGTTCCGCCGGGCCTACGAACCGGGCACGCTGCGCGAGCGCTTCGGCCTCGGCCGTCCCGCCAACCGCTACGCACGGAGCAAGGAGAGGAGCGCATGAACGCCCGGAAGCAGGTCATCCTCGGCGCCCACTTCCCCGGCGTGAACAACACGTCGGTGTGGAGCGATCCCGCGGCCCGCAGCCAGATCGAGTTCGACTCGTTCGTCCACCTCGCGCAGTCGGCCGAGCGCGGCCGCTTCGACTTCCTGTTCCTCGCCGAGGGCCTGCGCCTGCGCGAACAGCGCGGCCAGATCCACGACCTCGACGTCGTCGGCCGCCCCGACACCCTCGCCGTGCTGACCGCGATCGCCGCCGTGACCGACCACCTCGGCCTCATCGGCACCCTCAACGCCACGTACCACGAGGTGTACGAGATGGCCCGCCAGCTGGCGACGCTCGACCACCTGTCGAACGGGCGGGCGGGCTGGAACGTCGTGACGTCGTCGGACGCCTTCACCGGCGAGAACTTCCGTCGGGGCGGGTTCCTCGACTACGACGATCGCTACATCCGGGCCGGCGAGTTCATCCGCCACGCCCGCGACCTGTGGGACTCGTGGGCGGCCGACGAGCTCGTCGCCGATCAGGCGAGCGGGCAGTTCGTGCGCCACGGACCGCCGGGTGCGTTCGACATCCACGGCCAGCAGTTCGACGTGCGCGGCCACTTCACCCTGCCGCGCAGCCCGCAGCGCTACCCGGTGATCCTGCAGGCCGGCGACAGCGACGGCGGGCGCGAGCTGGCCGCCCAGACCTCCGACGGCATCTTCAGCCGCCACTCCCGCCTCGCCGACGGCCAGGCGTTCTACAAGGACATCAAGTCGCGCCTCGCCAAGTACGGCCGCCACCCCGACGACCTCAAGATCCTCCCGGCGGCGACGTTCGCCCTCGGCGACACCGCCGACGAGGCGGTCGAGAAGGCCCACGCCATCCGTCGCCAGCAGGTCAGCCCGCAGACGGCGATCCTGATGCTGGAACAGGTGTGGAACCGCGACCTGTCGTCCTACGACGCGGAGGGTCCGCTGCCCGAGATCGACCCCGACGTCTCGGCGCCGTCGATCATCCAGGGCCGGGCCCGGATGCACGACGACAAGCTGGCGACGGCCAAGAACTGGCGCGAGCGGGCCGCCGCCCGCAACCTGTCGATCCGCGAGCTGATCATCGAGGTCACCGGACGGCAGTCGTTCATCGGCACGCCGGCGATGGTGGCCGACGAGATCGACACGTTCGTGCAGGAGGACGGGGCCGACGGCGTCATCCTCGTGCCCCACCTCACACCGCACGGGCTCGACGACTTCGTCGACCGGGTCGTGCCGTTGCTCCAAGAGCGCGGCTCGCTGCGCGACGAGTACACGACGGGAACCCTTCGCGATCACATCGGCCTGCCCCCCATCCGCCGCTACGACCTGCCGTCGTCGTGGCCGGGAGACGTGGCCAGCGCGTGACGGCACCGGACGTCGGCGGCCGTACCGCTGAGCTGCTGTCGACGCTCATCCGCAACGCCTGCGTCAACGACGCCACCGCCGGCACCGGCAACGAGGCGCGCAGCGCCGACGTGCTCGAGGCGGTGCTGCCGGCGGGCACGTTCGAACGACACCACCCGCCCGATCGCCCGGCGCGTGCGTCCGTCGTCGCCCGTCTCGACGGCACCGACCCGGCCGCGCCGACCCTGCTGCTGCTCGGCCACCTCGACGTCGTGCCGGTCAACGCCGCCAACTGGACGCGTGACCCGTTCGGGGGTGAGGTCGTCGGCGGTGAGGTGTGGGGTCGCGGCGCGGTCGACATGCTCAACCAGACCGCGGCGATGGCGCTCGCCTTCGAGCAGCTGGCGGCCGGGCCGCGCCTCGCCGGATCCGTCGTGTTCGCCGCGGTCGCCGACGAGGAGACCGGCGGCAACCACGGCGTGCAGCACCTCCTCGCCACGACCGACCTGCTGCGCTGCGATGTCGCGCTCACCGAGGCCGGCGGCACCGTGACTCCGACGGCGCGGCGGACCGGTGCTCGGCGTCGCCGTCGCCGAGAAGGGGATGGCCCCGACGATCGTGCGCTGCCACGGCCACGCCGCCCACGCGTCCACACCGCGCGCCGGCGTCAACGCGCTGGTGGTGGCGGCCGAGGTGATCCGGCGCGTCGCCGCAGCGCGGCCGCCGACGCGCATCGGTGACGACTGGGCCACGTGGGTCACGGCGAGTGTCGACGATCCCGCGTTGCGCGCCCGGCTCCTCGACCCCGAGCGGCTGTGGGACGACCTGCCGGCGCTGCCCCCGGAGATCGCCGTGCACGCCCATGCGTGCACGCACAGCACCTACACCCCGACGCTCGTGTCGGGTGGGCTGAAGAACAACATCGTCCCCGACGAGATCGCCGTCGAGCTCGACATCCGCGTGCTCCCCGGCGAGACGACCGCCGACGTCGAGCACTTCACCCGCCAGCTGCTGGCCGACCTGCCCGTGACGGTCGATGTGGTGTTCCGCACCGAACCGAGCCGTTCGGAGACGTCGGCACCGATCTGGCCGGCACTGCAGCGCGCCGTCGCCCGGGCCCACCCCGACGGGCGCATCGCCCCGACGCTGTTCACCGGCGCCACCGACGGCCGTCACCTGCGTCCGCTCGGCGTGCCCGTGTTCGGCTTCGGCGTGCTCAGCGCGGCCCTCGACCCGGCGACCTACTGGTCGCGGTTCCACGGCGACGACGAGCGCATCGACATCGAGTCGCTGGCCCTGTCGACGGCGGCATGGGAGCACGTCGCTCGCGACGTGTGTGGCTGACCCGACGTGCCAGATCGTTCGCTCGCTCGAAGACTCGCTTGCTCACACAGGGATCCGCGCGACAGGTCGCCGGAGGGACAAGGATCACGCTCGTGATCCGCATGCTGCTCGGCTTCATCGTCGTGTTCCTCCTTGCGACGTTCCCGGCGACGTGGCTCCTGATGCTGTTCCTCGGCAACCTCCACACCGGCATGTCCTACTGGGGCTCGCTGCCGCTCGGGATCCTCGTCTCTGCGCTGCTCGGGGGCATCACCGCTCCCCGCAGCACCTTCGTCGGCATCTCCGACGTCTGATCCGAGCGGCACGGCCCGGCCGTGCTCAACTCGGCGCGATGACCCACTCGATGCGCGGCTGGGCCGCGGTGACCGGTGTCGCCGAGCGCAAGCCGGAGCGCTGGACGGACGGCGAGACGACGCTCGACATGTTGTCCACGATCGGCGTGGCGGCGATCGCCGATGCCGGGCTCGAGCTCGGTGACATCGACGGACTGCTGTGCCATCCGATGGGCGGCGTGCCGATGCTCGTGCCGTCGACGATCGGCGAGGCGCTCGGCCTGCACCTGACGTACGCCGGCACCGTCGACCTCGGTGGTGCCACGGGCGCCGGCATGGTGTGGCGGGCGGCGGCGGCCATCCAGGCCGGCCAGGCGCGCGCCGTGCTGTGCCTGACGGGGGCGCGGCGCCAGCGGCGGGCTCCCGACCGGCCGCGGCAGCGCGGTCAGTCGCTCGGTCGCGACACGTCGGCGTGGGCGGAGTTCGAGGTGCCGTTCGGCAACGTCGGGGCCAACGTCGGCTACGCCATGATCGCCAACCGCTACCTGCACGAGCACGACGCCACGCCCGAGCAGCTGGCCAAGATCGCCGTCCATCGAGCGCGACAACGCCTGCCGCAACCCGGACGCCTGGTTCTACGGTCACCCGATCACCGTTGACGACGTCCTCAACTCGCCGATGGTGGCCGACCCGCTGCACCTGCTCGAGATCGTGATGCCGTCTGCGGGGGCGGCCGCCCTCGTGGTCGTGCACCCCGACCTCGTGGCCGACGCCCCGCACGCCGCCTGGCTGCTCGGCGCCGGCGAGTGCGTCACCCACAAGACGATCACGTACGCACCGTCGCTGACCGAGACGGCGATCCGACCGGCGGCCGACCGCGCCTTCGCCCAGGCTGGTGTGACCCGCCAGCAGGTCGGGCTGGCCTCGCTGTACGACTGCTACACGATCACCGTGCTCGTGACGCTGGAGGAAGCCGGCTTCTGCGACCGGGGCGCCGGCGGGGCCTTCGTCGCCGAGCACGACATGCGCTGGGACGGCGACTTCCCGCTCAACACCCACGGCGGCCAGCTCAGCTTCAGCCAGCCGGGCATGGCCGGTGGGATGAGCCACGTCACCGAGGCCGTCCGCCAGGTGCAGGGTCGTGGCGGCGAGCGCCAGGTCCGCGACCTGGACGTGGCGTTCGTCAACGGCAACGGCGGGATCATGTCCGAGGAGTGCGCGCTGTTGCTCGGGGTCGAGCCGTGAGCCGCCCGCGGCCGGTCCCGTCGCCGACCACCCAACCGTTCTGGGACGCAACGGCCGGGCAGCGCTTCCTGATCCAGCGCTGCGCGGCGTGCGGTGCGGCCCAGTTCTATCCCCGCGCCACGTGCACGACCTGCGGCGTCGACGAACCTCGACTGGGAGCCGGCCAGCGGCGCCGCCACGCTGCACACGTTCACCGTTGCCCGGCGGGCCACCCACCCGGCGTTCGACGGCGCCGACCCGCTCGTCGTCGCCATCGTCGAGCTCGCCGAGGGCCCGCGGGTCACCGGCAACGTCGTCGACTGCGACGTCGACGACGTCCGCGTCGGCATGCCGCTCGAGCTGGTCTGGGACGACGCCGGCGACGACGGCTTCCGCCTGCCGCTCTGGGCGCCGACGTAGTCAGCTTCTGGGGGAGCGAACAGGCGCTACATCGACCTGTTCGCTCCCACAGAACGCCGTCGCGGTGTAGGTGGACGGTCGGCGGGCCAGGCTCAAGGCCGATGATCGCGGCAGACACCGAGCGACCTCCCGGGCACCGCCCCGGCCGCACGGCCCGTCACCTGCTCGCCCTCACGCTGGGCGCCGGCGTGCTGTTGTGCCTCGTGTTCCTGGCCCGTGGCGACATCGTCGCCGCGTTCCGACAGCTCGGACACATCCGATGGGCGTGGGCCGCGGCGGCGGCCGGCGCGGCGGTCATCAGCGTCGTGCTGTTCGCCGGCGTGCGCCTCGTGCTGCTGCGCGCGGCCGGCGGACGGATGGGTGTCGGGGCGATGATCGGGCTGACGTTCGCCAGCGGCGCCATCGCGGCGTCGGTGCCAGCGGGCGGCGCCGTGGCCACGGCCTACACCTTCCGGGAGTACCGGCGCGCCGGTGCCGACGACGGCGGGGCGACGTGGGCCCTGTTCGTCAACGGCGTCGTCACGCCGGGCGTGCTCGCCGTCCTCGGTCTCATCGGGATCGTCCTGGCCTCACCCAGCGGGACGTGGGCCGTGCTCGGACCGGTCGCCGCGGCGGTGGCGTTCGGGCTGTTGGCGGCCTCCGTGCTGCGGCGACCGACGATCCTCGTCCGGCCGATCGCCCTCGGCCTCCGCGTGGTGCGCCGGCTGCGGCACCGCTCGACGGCCGACGCGTCGGCGGACGCCGCGGTGATCGTGGCCCGCTTCGCATCCGTTCGGATCGGCGCCGGACCGCTGGTCGCGGCCGTCGCCCTCCAGTTGCTGAGCTGGCTGTTCGACGTCGCCTGCCTCGCCGCGGCGATCGTGGCGATCGACGGGACCGTGCCATGGCGCGACCTGCTGGCGGTGTTCACGGCGAGCCAGCTGATCGGACTGATCCCGCTGCTCCCGGGCGGACTCGGCCAGATCGAGACCGGGCTCGTCGTCGGCCTGCGCGCGGCCGGGGTTCCCGTCACCGACGCGATCGCGGCGACCCTCGTCTTCCGCCTCGCCTCGCAGTGGCTGATCGTCCCGCTCGGCTGGCCAGCGTGGTGGTGGCGCCGTCGCACCCGCACCGAGGGCGACGCAGGGCGGCCCACTCACGACGTCACGCCCGCGCCGCCGGTGGCGGTCGGCTCCGCCGGGCGCTGACGACACCGCTTCGATCGTTCGGCTGAATCTCGCTCGTCGGCCGCGCCCACGGTGTGCTGGGCTGACCGAGACCGATCCGACCAAGGGGGCCTCAGATGCGCGACGCGTTGCAGTTCATCGATCCGGGATGTGAAGCCGATCTGAAGGACGTGACGCGAAGTGGCAACGTTGAACTTGGGGATCCTGGCGCACGTCGACGCCGGTAAGACCACCCTCACCGAAGGGCTGCTGCACGCAGCCGGGGTCATCGACGAGGTCGGTCGCGTCGACGACGGCACGACCCAGACCGACACGCTGGCGCTCGAGCGCCAGCGCGGGATCACGATCAAGACGGCCGTCGCGTCATTCGTGGTCGACGACGTGACGATCAACCTGATCGACACCCCGGGCCACCCGGACTTCATCGCCGAGGTCGAGCGCGTGCTCGGGGTCCTCGACGGCGCCGTGCTGGTGGTCTCCGCGGTCGAGGGTGTGCAGTCGCAGACCCTGCTGCTGTTCCGCGCCCTGCGCCGCTTCGAGGTGCCCACGATCGTGTTCGTCAACAAGATCGATCGCGTCGGCGCCGACGATGCACGAGTGCTCGCCGCCATCGCCGAGCGCCTCGCCGTCGACGTCCTCGCGATGGGCGCGCCGGCCGGCGTCGGCACGAACGACGCCAGCTTCCGACCGCACGACTTCGGTGATCCGGCCTTCGCCGAGGCCGCGATGGAGCTGCTCGCCAGCAACGACGACGTGATCCTGCGTCGCTACCTCGACGAGCTGTCGATCGCTCCGGCAACGACTTCGCGAGGTGCTCGCCGAGCAGACGGCGCTGCTCCACGTCGTGCCGGTGTACTTCGGCGCCGCCCTCACCGGTGTCGGCGTCGACGAGCTCCTCCACGCCATCCCGACGTTGCTCCGCGCCGGCGGGGACGGCTGCGCCGGTCCGGCATCGGGAACGGTGTTCAAGGTCGAGCGGGGACCGACGGGCGAGAAGATCGCGTTCGTGCGCCTGTTCGCCGGGACGTTGCGCACTCGCGATCGCGTCCGGATCGGTGACGACGCCGAGACGGTGACCGCCATCGACGTCTTCACGCAGGGCACGACGCAGCCTCGTCCGCTCGCCCATGCGGGCGACATCGCCAAGGTCCGCGGGCTCGCCGCGGCACGCGTCGGCGGCTCGTTCGGCCCGGCCCCGCCGATCGTCTCCTCGAGCGCCTTCGCCCCACCCACGCTGGAGACGGCGATCGTGCCGTGCGACCTGGCGCAGAAGCGGGCCGTGTTCGATGCCCTGACCGAGCTGGCCGAGCAGGATCCGCTCATCAACCTGCGCCAGGACGACACCCGCCAGGAGCTGTTCCTGTCGCTGTACGGCGAGGTCCAGAAGGAGATCGTCGCCCAGACCCTGAAGGGCGACTACGGCCTGGACGTCGAGTTCCGAGCGACGACGCCGGTCTGCGTCGAGCGCCCGAACGGCATCGGCACGGCCGTCGAGCTCATCCCACGTCGCCGGTCGGTGGCCCGTCCGTTCCTCGCCACGGTCGGCCTCGCGATCTCCCCGCGCCCACCGGGTTCCGGGGTGACGTTCGAGCTCGCCGTCAGCCACAAGGCGATCCCCATCCACGTCTTCGACGGTGTCGACCCGTTCCGCCAACTCATGGAGCGCACCGTCGTCGACACCCTGCACCAGGGCCTCCACGGCTGGGAGGTCGTCGACTGCCACGTCGTCATGACCGACTGCGCGTACCAGGCGCCGCCCCGCAGGTGGCCCGGCACGACGCTGTCGGACTACCGCCTCCTCACACCGCTCGTGCTGCTGGCTGCGCTGCGACGGGCGGGCACGACCGTGCTCGAGCCGGTGGTGGAGTTCCACCTCGAGTTCCCGGCGCCCGACCTCGGCCCGATCATGACGGTCCTGAGCGAGCTCGCCGCCGAGCCGGGAGCACCCACGTACCACGGCTCGGTCGCCGTGCTCGACGGGGTGCTCCGCGTCGCCGCCTTCCACGACCTCCAGACGAGGTTGCCGGACCTGACCCGCGGCGAGGGCGTGCTCGACTCGACGTTCGGCGGGTATCGACCCGTGCGCGGCGCACCGCCATCGCGCCCCCGCACCGACCGCAACCCGCTCGACCGCACCGACTACCTGCGTCGCGTGTCAGGCCACGCCTGAGCGAGCCCGTTCAGCTGCGCGGCACGCTGCTCCAGGCGACGTCCTTGTCGACCCGCGGCTCGCCGGGCAGGCCGAGGACCTGCTCGCCGAGGATGTTGCGCATGATCTCCGACGTGCCGCCCTCGATCGAGTTGGCGCGCACCCGCAGGAACGCGTAGCGCAGTCCGTGCGCCGTGCCCTGGACGTCGAGGTCCTCGGGACGCCGGTACGTGTAGTCGAACCCGATCAGCGCGTCGGCACCCATCAAGTCCATGGCGAACTCGTACAGCGCCTTGTTGAGCTCGGAGTACGCCAGCTTGGCGATCGACATCTCCGGGCCCGGGTTGCCAGCGCGTGCGTTCTGCGCGGCGCGCATGTTCGTCAGCCGGGCCACCTCGGCCTGCACCCACAGCCGCATCAGCCGGTCCTTGTCGGCCGGGTTGCGGTCCGATTCGTCGAGCCCCTGCCACACCTCGACGACGTCGTTCGCCGCCCCACCCCGCTTCGGAGCAGCGCCGGTGCCGCCACCGATCGCGTTGCGCTCGTTCATCAGCGTCGTCAGGCTCGCCCGCCAGCCCTCGCCGACGTCGCCGACGCGGTGGGCGTCCGGCACCCGGACGTCGGTCATGTAGACCTCGTTGAACTCGGCCTCGCCCGTGATCTGACGCAGCGGGCGCACCTCGACACCGGGCGCGTGCATGTCCAGGGCGAAGTACGTCATGCCCTTGTGCTTGGGCGCATCGGGATCGGTCCGCGTGACGAGCATCCCGAAGTCGGCGAGGTGGGCGAGCGTGTTCCAGACCTTCTGGCCGTTGACGATCCACTCATCACCATCACGCAGCGCCCGGGTGCCGAGACCGGCGAAGTCCGAGCCGGCGCCCGGCTCCGAGAACAGCTGGCACCACCGTTCCTCGCCCGTGAACATCGGCCGCAGGAAGCGCGCCTTGACCTCGTCGCTCCCGTGGGTCGCGATCGTCGGCCCGGCCAGCGCCATGAAGAACGTCCGCGGGTCGGTCGGCTTGGCCCCGGCCTCCCGCAGGCGACGCTCGACGAGCCGGTTGAGCTCCGGGCGCACATCCATCCCGCCGGCCCCGGCAGGGAAGTGCACCCACGCCAGGCCGGCGTCGAACTGCGCGCCGCGGAACTCGACGTCGCCCATGGCCTTGGGGTCGTGTTCGGCGAGCAAGGCGTCGATGGCGTCGTCGACCCGGCGAGTCTCGGGATCGGATGCGGTCGAGGAGGTGGCGGCGTCGGTCTGCGTCACGGGTGCAGTGTCGCAGGCCGGGCACACTGGGTCGATGCTGCAGCGCGAGGCAGGGATGTGGTGGGGCACCGCGATCGAGGCCCCCGACCCCGCCGCCCTCGCTGGGTTCTACGCCGCGCTGGTCGGTTGGAGCGTCGTCCACGAGGAGCCGGGGACGACGGTCCTCGCGCCGCCGCAGGGTGCCGTCTACGTGGTGTTCCAGCAGGCCGACGGGTATCGCCGCCCGACGTGGCCGCCGGCCGACGGTGCCCAGCGGCCGATGATGCACCTCGACTTCCAGGTGCCTGACCTCGACGCCGCGGTGGCCGAAGCGACCAGGTTGGGGGCGACGGTCGCCGACGACCAGCCCCACGCGCACGTCCGGGTGCTGTTCGACCCGGCCGGTCATCCGTTCTGCCTGTGCCTCGATGCCGACTGACCCATCGGGCGCCGTGACGGCCGGGCGCGAGCGGCGAGGGATCGCCCCGTTCCACTACCGCAGCTACACGATCCTGTGGATCGGCGCCCTCGTGTCGAACATCGGGACGTGGATGGAGACGGTGGCGCTCAGCTACTACGTCGCCGACACGACCGGCAAGGCGTCGTGGGCCGCGATCGTCGGCGCCGCAGGCTTCCTCCCATCGGCGGTCCTCGGCCCGATCGGCTCGGCGATGTCGGACCGCCTCCACCGCGGCAAGGTGCTGGTGACGACGAACGCCCTCTCCGCCGTCATCGCCGCGGTGCTGGCGATCATCGTCGGCTCGGGCCGGGCCACGCCGGGGATCATCGCCGTCCTGTCGCTGTGCACTGGCTCGGTGGGGGCGTTCGGCTTCCCTGCCTTCCAGAACGCGCTCCCCCGCCTCGTGCCCCGTGAGCACCTCGTCGCGGCCGTCGGGTTGTCCAACGCGCAGTGGAACCTCGGTCGGATCATCGGACCGTCGCTCGCCGGCGTGGCGATCGCCATCGGCGGCATCGGGACCGCGCTGTGGTGCAACGCGATCAGCTTCCTGGCCGTCATCGCGTGCGTGCTGGCGGTGCGCCTCGGACCGTCGACCGGCACCCGCCGGCCGGTGTGGGGTGCGCTGGGCGACGGCTTCCGATTCGCGAGGACCAACGCCGACATGCGCCGGATGGTGCCGCTGATGATCGTGACGATCCTGATCGGCGCGCCCTTCGTCGCCTTCGTCTCGCAGATGGCCACCGTCGTGTTCCACGGCGACGAGCGATCGACCTCGCTGCTGGTCGCCGCCCAGGGGCTCGGCGCCGTGATCGGCGCGTTCACCCTCGGGTGGCTGACCCACCGCTTCGGGTTGTGGATGGTCATGGCCGGATCGATCGGCGCCCTCGCCGCCGCCCTCGTGCTGTACGGGTCGGCGCCGACGCTCTGGATGGCGGCGATCGCCGTGGCCGGATGTGGGTTCGGCTACGGCGTGTCGTTCACCACGTTCGCCGGGCTCAGCCAGCAAGCAGCCACCGACGACATCCGCGGTCGGGCGCTGGCCGTGAACACGTTCATCCTCGGCGCCCTCTACCCGCTCGGCGCCCTCGTGCAGGGATGGCTGTCGGATCGCATCGGCCTCAAGTGGGTCACCGCCGGTTCCGGCGTGGCGCTGGCGATCTGCCTGGGGTGGCGCCTCGTGGTGATCGCCCGCCGGCCGTCCGCGTCGCCGTCGCGACAGCGGGGGTTGCCGGCGCGCCACACGGCGTAGCGCTCGGTCAGCGGTCGTCGGTCGACGGTCGACGGCGTGCGGCCATCGCCACGGCCACCGACCCACCGGCGAGCAGCAGGAGAGCCAGCAGCACGAGCGTGGGCGCCTCGCCGCCGGTGGCGGGGAGCGTGCCGCGGCCGCCACCGCCAGATGTGGTCGCGCGCGTCGGCGGGATCGTGGTCGCAGTGGTCGTGGGAGGAGGCTGGCCCGTGTCGTCAACGGTGATCGTCACCGTGGCCACGTCCGACACGCCACCGATGTTGTCGTCGCTGGCCCGGTAGGTGAACGTGTCGGTGCCGGCGAACGCAGGGTCGGGGTCATAGGAGAAGGACCCGTCAGCGTCCAACACCACGGTGCCGTGGAGCGGAGCGGCGTCCAGCGCAGCGGTCAAGGGGTCGCCGTTGGGGTCGGCGTCGTTGCCCAACACCCCCGGTGCCGCCACGCGCAACGCCGTGGCCCTGGCGGTGCGATAGAAGTCACCGGACGAGGACGGAGCGACCTCGGCCAACAGCACCGACACGTTGGCAGAGTCCTCGTTGGCGAGGGCGAGGTCGGAGGCGCCGTCCCCGTTGAAGTCGCCCGCCGCCACCGCCTTGGGGAACGCGCCGGCGGGGTAGTTGGTCGGCGCCGCGAACGAGCCGTCGCGCAAGCCGATGAGCACCGACACGTCGTTGGAGTTGGCGTTGGCGACGGCCAGGTCGGCGTTGAAGTCCCCGTTGAAGTCACCCACGGCCACCCCGAGGGGTGTGAGACCGGCGGGGTACATGGTGGGCCCGGTGAAGGAACCACCGGGGCCGCCCAACAGCACCGACACCGTGTTGCTGCTGGTCGATGAGCCTGTGTCGTTGGCGACGGCCAGATCAGGGTCGCCGTCACCGTTGAAGTCACCCAGGGCCAGCGCCCGGGGCTCGATGCCGGCGGGGAAGCCGGTCGGCGCGCTGAAGGAGCCATCACCGGTGCCGAGCAGCACCGACACGGTGTCGACGCCGCCGTTGGCGATGGCCAGATCAGGGTTGCCGTCGCCGTTGAAGTCCTCCACCACCACCGCGAAGGGCCCAGAGCCGCTGTCGAAGTCCGTCGGTTCGCTGAACGTGCCATCACCGACGCCGAGCAGCACCGACACCGTGACGAAGTTGGCGTTGACGACGGCCAGGTCGTTGTTGCCATCTCGGTTGAAGTCGCCCACCGCCACCGACACGGGCGCCTCACCGGAGTCGAAGTAGGTGGGACCGGTGAAGGCACCGCCGGCCCCGCCCAGCAGCACCGCCACGTTGTTGAACTCGAAGACCGAGCCGACGGCGACCAGGTCGGGGTAGCGATCCCCGTTGAGGTCGCCCACTGCGAGCGCCCGGGGCTCGGTGCCGAGGCCGACGGAGAGGCTGGCGGGCGGCTTGAAGGTGCCGTTGCCGCCGCCGAGCAGCAATGACACGCTGTCGGACTCGGCGTTGGCGACGGCCAGGTCGAGGTAGCCGTCCCCGTTGAGGTCACCCACCACGACTGCCTGGGGGGTGACGCCGGCCGGGTAGTTGACGGGTCCGGAGAAGCTGGGTTCCGGCGGTGCCGCCGACGTCGCCGACGGCCCGACGGCCACGGCCAGTGCTGTCGCGGCGACCATCGCCACCGCCACGTGACTGAGCCGGCGTCGCCGGCCTGACCGAGCGGCAACCATGTGTACGTACCTCACGATGCCTGAGACGTAGCCACCTCCTCGCGCTGGTGTCATCCGTGCAGCACACGGATCTCAGCACGGAGGTGCACCGGGCTCCCCGGGTGGACGATCGGTTGGGTCCGAGTCGGCCAACCGGATGACACCGGGTTCAGCCGAACGATCCTCCGATCGGACGAGTGCGTCGAGCGCGCTCGTGCCTCATCGTGAGACGGGTGCAAGATGCAACGAACTTCTCATCCCCCAATCCCCACCTCGCCATCGCCGCGACCACGTCGACCGTGACCGCGCCGGAATCGACGCTCGCCGCCCTGTGGGCGCGCAGCGGCGAGCCGGCCCTCGTCGGCTACGGCACGGCGCTGCTGGCCACGTTGGCCCGCACCAACGAGCGGTTGTACCAACAGCTCACGACGGTCGATCTGGACGACCCCACGGCCGTGCTCGGCGCGGTGCAGGCCATCCAGGACTGGCGACACGACGTCGCGGTCCGAAGCGGCTCGATCTCGTTCGGCCGTCTCTCCCGGCCGCAGGCCGACGCCGGCATCGAGGACGTGGCGCAGCTGGCGACCGCGGCCTAGCCGCGGATCGGCGCGGCGGTCGTGCTCCGCTGGCGCTCGGCGCGGCGGCGTGCAGCGACGACACGTCGGACGCGACGACGTCGACGACGGCCGGCGCCACCACAACCGACGCGCCCGGCAGCACGGCCCCGACCAGCACGGCGGCATCGACCGACGAACCGGTGGCCAGCGAGCGCACCTGCGTCGAGCGGGGCGGAGGGTGGCTCGGCGAACGACGTGTTCACGCCGATCGTCGCGTCCATCCTCGCCGCCCCCGTGCCGGCCCTGTCCACCGACGGCAAGGTCCACATCGCGTGGGAGCTGCTGCTGTCCAACGTCGTCTCACAGGACGTCACGATCGAATCGGTCACGGCGATGGCCGACGACGCGGCCGTGCAAACCTTGGAGGGCGACGCCTTGATCCGCTCGGGCTGCAGGTCGGTGACGCACTGACGAAGGGCCAGGTGATCGGGCACCTCGGCAACACCGGCAACAGCGATGCACCCCACCTGCACTTCCACATCATGGATCGGCCCGATCCGTTGGCCAGCAACGGGCTGCCGTTCGTCATCGACGCCATGACCTACGAGGGTCGGCTTCCGGCGAAGAGCGCGTTCGACGACCTCGTCGACGGCAAGGCCGCCGACATCGTCACGACCGGCGCGGGCGCGCGGTCCGGTGAGAGCCCGCTCTACCTCGACGTCCTCGGGTTCCCCGATGGCGCCGGCGGCACGGCGAGCCCGTAGTCGTCAGGCCGGCGCCGTCGTCGGGCTCAGGCCAGTGCGTCTTCGATCACCTGGAGGAGTGGTGCGGCAAGCGGGGCGATGGTGAGCGCCCGGCCGGCGGCGTCGAGCTGTTCGAAGTCGGCAGTGCTGAGCTTTGCCCGGAGCTCTGACTCGAGCTGTTCGCGCGACGTCGGTGAGATGCCGTGATCATCGGCGTGGTGCGCCAGGGCTCCGAGGATCTGCACGACGATGCGCGGATCACCGAGCCGGGCGAGCGGGATCAGGATCGGCAACACGCTGAGCCACACCTGGTTCCATGCGCCCGTTTGGATGTGTCGGCGGAGCGTGGGACCCATCAGCTCGAGGGCGTCGAGGTGGCGGCCGAACGAGACGTACAGCGATGCCAGCTGGTCGCGCGCCTGGTTGGCCGTCAGCTCCGTGTCCAACGCGACCGACATGTCAACGGCGCGCTCGAGGAGCCGGATCGCCTCGTCCGGCTGGATGTGTCTGAGCGCCGAGCCCAACGCGGTGCACACGTGGGCGATCGCGCTCGGATCGCCGTCGAGGTCGGCGAGGTGGGCGATGTGTCGGATGCGGTCGAGGTGGGCGGCCGCCACCTCGGGGGTGAGCTCGGTGTAGGTGATGAGGAAGGAGAGGATGGACGCTTCTTGGAGCCGGCCGCAGAGCATCCAGAACACGCTGCCGGCGGCCTCGGCGCGCCGTTGCACGCTCATGCTGTCGGCGAGTGCCGTGCCGGGGTCGACGACACCGTCGGGGAACGTGGCCAACGCCGGGACGAACGGTTCGACGGCCGGGCCGAGTCGATCCTCCTCGTCCCGGGCCAGTTGGATGAGCTCCTGAGCGCCCGGGAGATCGCCCTTCATGAACGTGAAGAACGAGGCGCCGGCGGCGACGACGGGCCGCAGCGGATGGTCGACGGTGGTCGGCATCGCCAGGGCCAGGCCGGCCCACTCGGCCACCTCCATCTGCAGTCGCGTGCCGGCCCACCACAACACGTCGCACAGGAGCCGGCATGCGGCGTCGCCATCGCCGAGCTCTGCGGCCCAGCTGAAGGCATTGCGAAGGTTCGGCCATTCGGCGACGAAGGCACGGTGCCAGCGGAGGTCCGCCGGGCTCTTGAGACCGCGGTCGGCCTGCTCGGCCCAGGCCAGGAAGTGGTCGAGGTGACGGCGTCTCATGACGATCGACGCGCCTCGTGCCTGCAAACGCTCCTCGCCGAACTGGCGCAACGTCTCCAGCAGCTGGAACCGGGTGCCCGATGAGGCGCGCACGGCGACGAGCAGGGACTTGTCGACGAGCGACGCGATGAGGTCATCGACCGATCGGTGACCATCTGTCGTGCCGTTGACGGCGTCGGCCGCCTCGCGATCGAACCCGCCGGCGAAGACCGACAGACGTTCGAACAGCAGCCGCTCGTCCTCCGCCAGTAGGTCGTACGACCACGCCACCGTGGTCCGCAAGCTCTGTTGACGCTCGACGGCACCCCGCCGTCGGGTCAAGAGCCCGAAGCGGTCGGACAGTCGAGCATCGAGCTCCTGCAGGCTCATCGTGGGGAGACGCGCCGCCGCCAGCTCGAGCGCCAGCGGCAGGCCATCGAGGCGGCGACAGATGTCGTCGACCACGACCATGTCGTCGGCGTCGGGGTCGAAGCGCCCGAGGACACCAGCGGCGCGCTCGCAGAACAACTGCGCGGCCTCCGACGTGCCGTCGATGCCGTCCACATCCATCGGCCTGACGACCAGGATCCGCTCACCCTCCACACCGAACGGTTCGCGGCTCGTCGCCAAGATCGCCACATCGGGGCAGCGCACGCCGATCGCCTCGATCAGCTCGATCGCCGCCGACATGACGTGCTCGCAGTTGTCGAGGATCAACAGCCGGCGCTGTCCGGCCAAGGCCGTCGCGACACCGGGTACGCCATCCGTGCCGAGCGCCTGCTGGACCTGCAGCACCGTCGCGGTCAACGCCGCGACGTCACCGGGGACCACCACCTGGGCGAGCTCGACCACCCACACCCCATCGGCGAACCGATCAGCGGCCGCAGCCGCGGCCGCCAAGGCCAGGCGCGTCTTGCCCACACCGCCGACGCCGGTCACCGTCACCAGCGCCCCGCCCACCAACAAGCGCTCGAGATCCTGCAACCCCTGTTCGCGACCGACGAGGCGCGCTCGGCGATGCGGGAGGTTCCCGAGGCCCTCGCCGCCTCGGCGCAACGGTTCATCGACGACAGCGAGCCCATCGGCATCGAGGCGGTAGAGCCGCTCGGGCCGCTCCAAGCCGCGCAGCCGATGCTCACCCAGGTCGCTGGTGCGCACCCACGCATCACCGGCGAGCAACGCCGCCGTGACCGCCGACAGGATGATCTGGCCGCCACGACCGACGTCGGCCACGCGGGCGGCGCGACTCACCGCTGCGCCGAAGTAGTCACCACCGCGCTCCTCCGCTACGCCCGTGTGCAACCCCATCCGCACCCGCAGGCGGACGTCATCCGCAAACGGCTCGACAGCCAAGGCCCGTTGCGCCTGCACCGCTGCCGAGGCGGCATCGCTCGCCGACCGGAACGCCACCGCGAACCCGTCGCCGCCGCTGGCGAACACCACGCCGCGCCACGCGTCGATGGCCGCCAGCACGAGCTCGTCATGACGAGCGAGCGCGTCGGCCATCAGCACCGGGAACCGATCCCACAAGACCGTGGAACCCTCGATGTCGGTGAAGAGGAACGTGACCGTCCCGGATGGCCGAGCGGTCGCCACGCGCCAGAGTCTCCCACTCCGAACCGCGCTCCGGTCACGGAGCCGAGGTGGAACGGCCACCACTCCGACCTCGGGGGGCGATCAGTCTTCGACCTCGAGCTGGCGACCGAGCTCGACCACCTCGCACTCGGTCGGCACGCCGTTCGCGAGCTGATCGATGAAGTCGTCGGCGATTCGGCAGGTCGAAGGTGGGGAGGTCGATCGAGCTGGCGAAGCCGTGACCGTCCCAGATGGCGAACCATGCTCGGTCCGGCGTGGACGTGTGCTGGTCGCCACCGCCGGCGTGACGTGGTCACCGAACAGCACGACGCCAGGCTCGCGTGTTCGATCTCGCGATTCAGCGCCGCTTCAGTGCGTTCGCCGAAGGTCATCGGTGTGGCTCCGTCGACGTCATCGCTCCAGCCTCGCCACCACCGCCGCTCGGTGGTCGGCCTGGTTGGCCTCACACTCGCCGTTCTCGTCTCGGCATGCTCGTCGGATGACGACGCCGCGGCCCCGGTGACGACCGCCGTCGCAGCGACGACGACCACTGCGCCAGCGACGAACAGCTCGATCGCCGAGCAGGTCGACATCGCCGATCACCTGGCCGCGGCGATCGAGGTCGACGGGCGCACCCTCTTCATCGAGTGCCGAGGCACCGGGGCCCCGACGGTGGTCCTGCAGTCCGGCTTGGGGAACGCCGGCGACATCTGGAGCCTCACCGACACGGCGGCGCCGGCGGTGTTCCCCGCCCTCGCCGAGACCAACCGGGTCTGCACCTACGACCGGCCCGGCTCGATGATCACCACCACGAACGCCAGCGGGACCCTCACCCTGGGCGACAAGGCCCGTCCGGGCCGTAGCGGCTCGGTGCCCATGCCCCGCGATCCGGCCGAGGTGGTGAGCGAGCTCCACGACCTGCTCGCCGCCGCCGACGTGCCGGGGCCCTATGTGCTCGTCGGGCACTCGCTGGGCGGCCCGTTCGACCTGCTCTACGCCCGCACCTACCCCGACGAGGTCGCCGCCCTGGTCTCCGTCGATTCCCCACTCCCCGGGCTCCGGGACCTCGTCGGCGCCGAGCTGTACGAGAAGCTGCGCATGTTCAGCCTCGACCCGAGCGTGGTGCCCGGGTACGAGCTCGAGTCGTACGACGGCGTCACCCTGTTCGACGAGATCGATGCGGCCGGTGCGCTGCGGGACATCCCGGTGGTCGTCGTCCGCCGGGGCCAGGCGTCGTTGGGCGGCGGCCCGATCCCCGACGGACTCCCGGTCACGCAGGCCGAGGTCGACGCGAGCAGCCAGGCGCAGTGGGAGGCCCAGGCGCAGTGGGCGGCCAGCGTGCCCGGCGCCGAGGTGATCACC
>CAWIKD010000025.1:0-44127 GCA_963836545.1 uncultured Acidimicrobiia bacterium
TTCATCGTGTCGGTCGGCAACGACCTCGACGACGCCGACACCGTGCTCGACGCCGGCGGCTGCGTCGTGGCGCCGGGCTTCGTCGACCTCCACACCCACCTGCGCGAGCCGGGCCGGGAGGAGGCCGAGACGATCGAGACCGGGTCCCGGGCGGCCGCGCTCGGGGGGTACACGGCGGTCGTTGCGATGCCGAACACCGATCCGGCCCAGGACTCGCGCGGTGTCGTCGACTTCGTGCGGGCGCAGGGTGCGGCGGCCGGGATGTGCGAGGTGCTCCCGGCGGGCTGCATCACGATCGGCCGGGCCGGGGAGCAGCTGGCGCCGTTCGCCGAGCTCGCTGCGGCCGGGGTGCGGCTGTTCACCGACGACGGCAACGGCGTCCAGGACCCGCTGCTGATGCGCCGGGCGATGGAGTACTCGCTCGGCCTCGACATCGTCCTCGCCCAGCACTGCGAGGTCAGCCGCCTGACCACGGGCGCGGTGATGCACGAGGGCCACTGCTGCAGCGAGCTCGGCCTGCCCGGCTGGCCGGCCGTCGCCGAGGAGCTGATGGTCCACCGCGACATCGAGCTGTGCCGCCTGACCGGCGCGCGCATCCACCTGCTGCACCTGTCGACGGCGCGCAGCGTCGAGCTCGTGCGGGCGGCCAAGGCCGACGGCCTGCCGGTCACCGCCGAGTGCTCGCCCCACCACCTGGCGCTGACCGACGAGGCGCTGCGCGGCTACGACCCGGTGTTCAAGGTCAACCCGCCGCTGCGCACGGCGGCCGACATCGCCGCCCTCAAGGCCGGGCTGGCCGACGGGACGATCGACGCCATCGCCACCGACCACGCCCCGCACCCCGTCGAGGACAAGGAGCGCCCGATCGACGAGGCCCCGCCGGGGATGCTCGGGCTGGAGACGGCGCTCGGGGTCGCGCTCGGCCGTGCTCGACCTGCCGCTCGGCGACGTGCTCGCCGCCCTCTCGTGGAAGCCGGCGGCGATCGCCGGGGTCGGCGACCGCCACGGGGTCCCGATCGCGCGCCGGGAACGCCGCCAACCTGGTCGTGTTCGACCCCGAGGAGCGCTGGCAGGTCCGCCCTGCCGCGCTGGCCAGCCGCAGCCGCAACACGCCGTACGTGGGCGTCGACCTGCGCGGGCAAGGTCCGCCACACGGTGTTCCGCGGCAGCCCGGTCGTGATCGACGGGGCAGCCCAACGATGAATGAGGTCATCGGGTCCGGCCGAATGAGTCGGATCTGCACACACGGAGCAACATGAACATACTGCAACGTGAACACCGCGACGGGGTGCTGGTCCTCGCCGACGGGTCGGTCTTCGAGGGCGAGCTCTTCGGCGCGCCGACTCCGCCGCATCAGGCGAGGTCGTGTTCAACACGGCCCTGTCCGGCTACCAGGAGATCCTCACCGATCCGTCCTACGCCGGGCAGATCATCACGTTCACCAACCCGCACATCGGCAACTACGGCGTCAACGCCACCGACTTCGAGTCGGCCCGCCTGTTCTGCCGCGGTGTCGTGGTGCGCGAGCTGCTCGCGCCGACCGAGCAACCGCCGCAGCCAGGCCGACCTCGACGCGATGCTCGTGCGCTACGGCATCCCCGGGATCACCGGCATCGACACCCGCCGCCTGACCCGGTTGATCCGCGAGACCGGCGCCATCCCCGGTGCCTTCGGGCCGGCCGATCAGCTGGCCGATCTGACCATCGCAGCTCGCGAGGAGCCGGGCACCGACGGGATCGACCTCGTCGCCACCGTCACGACACCGACGCCGTACACGGTCGGTTCCGGTGGGTTCAGGATCGTCGCGTACGACTACGGCATCAAGCGGACGATCCTGCGCAACCTGGCCGGGCTGGGCACGGTCGAGGTCGTCCCGGCGACCACTCCTGCAGCCGACATCGTCGCTCGCGACCCGGACGGCATCTTCTTGTCCAACGGGCCGGGCGACCCGGCCGAGGTGATCGGGGCCACCGAGATCCTCGGCGAGCTCCTGGGCACCGGGATCCCGATCTTCGGCATCTGCCTCGGCAACCAGCTGCTCGGCCGGGCCCTCGGCGGCACCACGGTGAAGCTGCCGTTCGGCCACCACGGCGCCAACCACCCGGTCAAGGACCTCACGACCGGGGTCATCGAGATCACGTCGCAGAACCACAACTTCGCCGTCGCCATCGACTCGCTCGCCGATGTCGCCGACCTCACCCACGTCAACCTCAACGACGGCGTGTGCGAGGGCCTCGCCGCCCGCGACGCCAACGCCTTCAGCGTGCAGCACCACCCCGAGGCCGGCCCCGGCCCCCACGACAGCCGCTACCTGTTCACCCGCTTCGCCGACCGCATGACGGCGTACCGGGGCGGCCGAATTCCTCAACTCTTGAGTGAGACGGCCACGCGTCTGGCCGCCACACCAAAGAGTTGGGGAATCCGGCCAGGAGCCGCCCGAGCCGGTGGGGTTGCCGGAGCCCGCGGTGGGGGTGGCCTGATGCCGAGGCGGGATGACATCCACACGATCCTCGTCATCGGGTCGGGGCCGATCGTGATCGGCCAGGCGTGCGAGTTCGACTACTCGGGCACCCAGGCGTGCCGGGTGCTGCGCGACGAGGGCTACCGCGTCGTGCTGGCCAACTCGAACCCGGCGACGATCATGACCGACCCCGACTTCGCCGATCGCACGTACATCGAGCCGCTCACGCCCGAGGTGCTGGCGGCGATCATCGAGCGCGAGAAGCCCGACGCCGTGCTGCCGACCCTCGGCGGCCAGACCGCCCTGAACCTCGCCATGGACCTCTTCGGCCAGGGCCTCATCGGCGTCCCCGGCACGCCCGAGATGATCGGCGCCAACGCCGCGGCCATCGCCACGGCCGAGGACCGCGAGCAGTTCAAGGTGGCGATGATCGAGATCGGCCTCGACGTGCCCCGCTCTGGCATCGCCCACACCGTCGCCGAGGCGCGGGCCATCGCCGAGGAGATCGGCCTGCCGATCATCATCCGCCCGGCGTACATCCTCGGCGGTCGCGGCACGGGCATCGCGGCGACGATGGACCACCTCGAGCGCCTCGCCGCCGACGGCATCGCGGCCAGCCCGATCGGCGAGATCCTGGTCGAGGAGTCGATCGCCGGCTGGAAGGAGTTCGAGCTCGAGGTGATGCGCGATCGCGCCGACAACTGCGTGATCATCTGCTCGATCGAGAACGTCGACCCGATGGGCGTGCACACGGGCGACTCGATCACCGTGGCCCCGGCCCAGACGTTGACCGACGTCGAGTACCAGGCGATGCGCGACGCCGCCTTCGCGTGCATCCGCCGCGTCGGCGTCGAGACCGGCGGCTCCAACGTCCAGTTCGCCCTCGATCCCGTCGACGGTCGGATGGTCGTCATCGAGATGAACCCCCGGGTCTCGCGCAGCAGCGCGCTGGCGTCCAAGGCCACCGGTTTCCCGATCGCCAAGATCGCCGCCCGCCTCGCCGTCGGCTACACGCTCGACGAGATCCCCAACGACATCACCAAGGCCACGCCGGCCAGCTTCGAGCCGGTGATCGACTACGTCGTCACGAAGATCCCGCGGTGGGCGTTCGAGAAGCTGCCCGGCACGAGCGGCATCCTCGGCACCCAGATGCAGTCGGTCGGCGAGGCGATGGCGATCGGGCGCACGTTCCCCGAGAGCCTGCAGAAGGCGCTGCGCTCCCTGGAGCAGGGCCGCCTCGGCCTCAACGCCGATCCGGTGGAGGCCCAGCTCGCGGCGCCGTCGGACGCCGACCTGCTGGCTGCCGTCGCCGTGCCGACCCCGGACCGTCCGTTCCAGATCGGCGAGCTGCTGCGGCGGGGCATCACGCCCGAGGCGATCCACGCCGCCTGCCGCATCGACCTGTGGTTCCTCGACCAGATGCTGGCGATCGTCGAGGAGCGTCATGCCCTCGAGGCGCTCGCCGGTCCCGACGACCTCGAGCCGCGAGGGTGGAAGCGGGCCAAGCGGCTCGGCTTCGCCGATGCCCAGCTCGCCCACCTGTGGGGCATCGACGAGTCCACCGTCCGCGCCGCCCGCGAGGAGGCGGGCGTCCGCCCGACGTACAAGACGGTCGACACCTGCGCCGCCGAGTTCGCCGCCGCGACGCCGTACCACTACTCGACGTGGGAGGACGAGGACGAGGTGCGTCCGTCGGACCGGCCGCGCGTCGTCATCCTCGGCTCCGGCCCGAACCGCATCGGCCAGGGCATCGAGTTCGACTACTGCTGCGTGCACGCCAGCTTCGCCCTGCGCGAGGCCGGCTTCGAGACGGTGATGCTGAACTGCAACCCGGAGACCGTCTCCACCGACTACGACACGTCGGACCGCCTGTACTTCGAGCCGCTGACGCCCGAGGACGTCCACAACGTGATCGCCGCGGAGACCGCGGCCAGCGGTGGCACGCCGCCGAAGGTCATCGTGTCGCTCGGTGGGCAGACGCCGCTGAAGCTGGCGTCGGTGATCCCCGCCGAGCTGATCGCCGGCACCGCGCCGGCGTCGATCGATCTCGCCGAGGACCGCGAGAAGTGGAACGCCCTCTGCGACGAGCTGCGCATCCCGCAGCCGCCGGGTGGGACCGCCACCGATCTGGAGGAGGCGCTGACGATCGTCGAGCAGGTCGGCTTCCCCGTGCTCGTGCGCCCGTCGTACGTGCTCGGCGGGCGGGCCATGCAGATCGTTCACGACGTCAACCAGCTGGCCGCGGCGATGGCCGAGCTGGCGGGGTTCGGCTCGCTCGGGCGGGAGGGCGGGCTGTCGGCCGAGCGCCCGGTGCTCATCGACCGCTTCCTCGGCAACGCCGTCGAGGTCGACGTCGACGCCGTGCGCGACCACGCCGGCGAAGTGCTCATCGGCGGGGTCCTCGAGCACGTCGAGGAGGCTGGCGTGCACTCCGGCGACTCGGCGTGCGCGATCCCGCCGCAGACGCTGCCGTCGTGGGTCGTCGAGGTGATCGAGGCGTACACGGCGGCGATCGCCGAGCGCCTCGACGTGCGCGGCCTGATCAACGTCCAGTACGCGGTGACCGGCACCACCGTCTACGTGATCGAGGCCAACCCCCGGGCCAGCCGCACCGTCCCGTTCGTCGCCAAGGCCACGGGCGTGCCGCTGGCCAAGGTGGCGACGCGGGTGATGCTCGGGGCGACGCTGGCCGAGCTCCGCGACGAGGGGATGCTGCAGCCGTCGGTGCTCGGTGGCGACAACACGACGGTTGCCGTCAAGGAGGCCGTCCTCCCGTTCTCCCGCTTCCCCGAGGTCGACCCGGCGCTGGGACCGGAGATGCGCTCGACCGGTGAGGTGATGGGCATCGACCGCACCTTCGGGCTGGCGTTCTACAAGGCCGAGCTGGCGGCGGGCACGATCCTGCCGACCGACGGGACGGTGTTCCTCTCGCTGGCCGACGTCGACAAGCCGGCCGGGCTGGTCGTGGCCAAGCGGCTGCGCGAGCTCAAGCTCGGCGTGGCCGCCACGCAGGGCACGGCCGACTACCTCGCCCGCTTCGGCACGCCGGTCGACGAGGTCGTCGCCAAGGTCAGCGAGGGCGGGGGCAAGACGGCCGTCGACCTGATCGGCGCCGGCAGCGTGACGTTCGTGGTCAACACCCCGGAGGGCAAGGGTGGCCGCAGCGACGGCGAGCAGATCCGCAAGGCCTGCACGCTGCACCGCGTGGCGTGCGTGACGACGGTCGACGCCGCCCTCGCCGCCGTCCAAGGCCTCGCCGAGCAGCGCGATCGACCGATCGAGGTCCGGTCGTTGCAAGAGCACCACGGTCGGGGATGACCCTCATCGGAGCACCACGCATCGGCCTGACCTCCACCGGAGCATGCGGCTCACTGCCCCGGTCGTGCTGCGCTGGCGGCTCGGGAGGGTCGGGCAGACGGCATCCGAGTGTGTGCTGCGGCTCGCTCGGCCCTCGACACTCGGATCCCGTCCGCGACGCGAAGTTGCTCGTGCACATGACGATCCGAGTGTCGATCGCCGGCTTCCGCCGCATCTCACACTCGGATGGGCCCGGCTCTCGTCGGCGCGTCCGTCGTGACCGTACGCATCGGGTCGTCGAGCTGAAGAACCCGGTCATGACGGCGTCGGGTACGGCTGGCTACGGGACCGAGCTGGCGGGCTACTTGGACTTGTCGTCGCTCGGCGCGGTCGTCGTCAAGTCGCTCGCCGCGTTCGAGTGGGCGGGCAACCCGGCGCCGCGGCTGCACCCGACGGCGCAGGGGATGCTCAACGCCGTCGGCCTGCAGGGCCCCGGCCTGCCGCACTGGCTGGCCCACGTGCTGCCCGACCTCCTGCGCACCGGGGCCACCGTGGTGGCGTCGATCTGGGGCCGCTCGGTCGAGGACTACGCCCGGGCCGCCGAGCTGCTGGCCGCCGCCCCCGCGGAGGTCGTCGCGGTCGAGGTCAACCTGTCGTGCCCGAACCTCGAGGGGCGCCACGCCATCTTCGCCCACGACGCCGAGCTGTCGGCGACCGTCATCGCGGCCACGGCCGTCGCCGGCCGGCCCCGTTGGGCCAAGCTCAGCGCCAACACCGACCGCATCGTCGACGTCGCCGGCGCCGTCGCGGCGGCCGGGGCGGACGCCGTCACGTGCATCAACACCCTCCTCGGCCTCGCCTACGACCCGACCACTCGGCGCCCGGTGCTCGGCGCCGGTGGCGGTGGCCTGTCCGGCCCGGCGATCCATCCGGTCGCGGTGCGCGCCGTCCACGACGTCCACGCCGCCCATCCCGACCTCCCGATCGTGGGCGTCGGCGGCGTCGCCAGCGGATGGGACGCCACCGAGCTGCTGCTCGCCGGCGCCTCGGCGGTCCAGGTCGGCACGGCGACGTTCGCCGATCCGCGGGCGCCGGCGAAGGTGCTCGCGGCGCTGTCGTGACCAGCTGACGGGGGGACACATTGTCCCCCGTTGGCCGCCTGCTATCCACCCCGATCCACCTGGGGTGGGGTACCGTGAACACCATGGCTACTCCTCCGCAGTTGACTCCCGAGCAGCGTGCCGCGGCACTGCAGAAGGCCGCTGAGGCCCGTGCTGCCCGGGCCGAGATCAAGGCGCGGCTGAAGAACAACTCGCTGTCCCTCTCCGACGCCCTGTCGTCCGACGACTCCAACATCGGCAAGCTGAAGGTCGTGTCCCTCCTCGAGTCGCTTCCCGGCTGGGGCAAGGTGAAGGCCCGCAAGGTCATGGAGGAGATCGGCATCGCCGACAACCGCAGGGTGCAAGGCCTCGGCACCCAGCAGCGCGCCGCCCTCCTCGAAGCTCGCGGGTGAACCCAGCGGGTCAACGACCGCTCGTCATCGTCGTGTCCGGCCCCGGCGGGGTCGGCAAGGGCACCATCGTCGACGCCCTCGTCCGGCGCGACCCACGCCTCTGGTTGAGCCGCAGTTGGACGACGCGCGCCCAGCGCCCGGGAGAGTCCGACGAGGCCTACGTGTTCACCGACCCGGCGACGTTCGAGCGTCGCATCGCGGCGGGCGGGTTCCTCGAGTGGACCGAGTTCCTCGGCAACTACTACGGGACCCCGCTGCCCGAACCGGACGAAGGCGCCGACGTCGTCGTGTTGGAGATCGAGGTCGACGGCGCCCGCCAGGTCAAGTCCCAGCAACCCGACACCGTGCTCGTCTTCGTGCTGCCCCCCTCACGGGAGGAGCAGGAGCGTCGGCTGCGCGAGCGCGGCGACCCCGACAACAAGGTCTTCGCCCGCCTGCGCAAGGCCGAGGACGAAGAGCCGATCGGCCGGGCCCTCGCCGACCACATCCTGGTCAACGACGGCCTCGACGACACCATCAACGAGCTGCTCGAGATCATCGAGTCAGCCCGCAAGCGGCCAACCTGAACCACCCCCCACGCCGGTAGCCTTTCGCGGCCACCCGCTGAGTCCGGAGACACGATGGAACGCGAGCACGACACGATGATGACCCCGCCGATCGAGGAGCTCCTCGATCGTGTGGACTCGAAGTTCGGACTCGTGACGCTGGCCGCCCGCCGCGCCCGCAACATCAACGCCTACTTCAACCAGCTCGGTGAGGGACTCGGCCACATGGTCCCCCCGCAGGTCGCATCGGCCGCCCGCAAGCCGCTCAGCATCGGCTTCCAGGAGATCGCCGCCGACAAGATCAAGTGGGGCGACCTTCCCGAGGAGGTCGTGGTGACCGACGAGGTCGTCGTGGTGGCCGAGGACGCCGAGTCCGAGTCCTGACCGACCGGCGATGCTGGCCGGAGCGCGCATCGTCCTCGGGGTGACCGGGGGGATCGCGGCCTACAAGGCCGTCGAGGTCTGCCGTCGCCTGGTCGACGCAGGTGCCCACGTCATCCCGGTGATGACCAAGGGCGCCGAGCACTTCATCGGTCGCACGACCCTGTCGGCGCTCGCCAGCGAGCCGGTCCAGACGTCGCTGTGGGACGGCCCGACGCCGATCCCGCACACGCCGCCTCGGCCAGACCGCCGATCTCGTGATCGTCGCCCCGGCGACGGCGCGGCTGCTCGGCAACTACGCCGCTGGGCTGTCGGTCGACCTCCTGACCAACGTGCTGCTGGCGACGCGCGCCCCGGTCCTCGTCGCCCCGGCGATGCACACCGAGATGTGGGAGCACCCGGCCGTCGCCGAGAACATGGCGACGCTGCGCCGCCGGGGTGTCCACGTCGTGGAGCCGGGCGTCGGGCGCCTCGCCGGCGGCGACTCGGGCGCCGGTCGCCTCGCCGATCCGGCCGACATCGTCGCCGCCGCCGACCGCTTGCTCGACCCGCACGCCCGCGACCTCGTCGACGCCACGATCGTGATCACCGCCGGCGGCACGAGGGAGCCGATCGACGCCGTGCGGGTGATCGCCAACCGCAGCTCGGGCAAGCAGGGCTACGCCGTCGCCGCCGAGGCCGCCTCGCGGGGCGCCGACGTCGTGCTGATCTCCACGGTCGACCTCCCGGTGCCCCACGGCGTGCGCGTGGTCGAGGTCGAGACGGCCGCCGAGATGCAGGCCGCCGTCGAGACCGAGGGCGCCACCGCCGACGTCATCGTGATGGCCGCCGCCGTCGCCGACTTCCGGCCCAAGGCAGCCGCCGCGGGCAAGCTCAAGAAGCGCGACGGCGTGCCCGAGATCGTCCTCGAGCCGACGCCCGACATCCTCGCCGGACTCGGTGAAGCCAAGCGGCCGGGCCAGGTGCTCGTCGGGTTCGCCGCCGAGACGGCCGACCTCCTGGCCAACGCCACCGCCAAGCTGCGGTCCAAGCACCTCGATCTCATCGTCGCCAACGACGTCGCCGCGCCCGGTGTGGGCTTCGGCTACGACACCAACGCCGTTACGCTGCTGCGGCCGGAGGCCGATCCGGTCACCGTCGACTTGCGCGACAAGCGAGCGATCGCCCGGTCGATCCTCGATGTCGTCGTCGAGATCCGCACTCCATCCCCGACCGTCTAGCCGCCATTGACAGGAGCGACCCGTGTCCCGTTGGACCTTCACCTCTGAGAGCGTCACCGAGGGCCATCCCGACAAGATGGCCGACCAGATCAGCGACACCGTGCTCGATGCGATCCTCGCCGAAGATCCGCACGGCCGGGTCGCCTGCGAGACGCTGCTGACCACGGGCCTGTGCGTCGTCGCCGGCGAGATCACGACGTCTGCGTACGTCGACATCCCCAAGCTGGCCCGCCAGACGATCTGCGAGATCGGCTACGACAACGCCCTGTACGGGTTCGACGGCAAGACCTGCGGCGTCGTCGTGTCGATCGACGAGCAGAGCCCCAACATCGCCCAGGGCGTCGATGCCTCCGAGGAGGTCCGCGGCGGCACCAGCGGCGAGGACCAGCTCAACCTGCAGGGCGCCGGCGACCAGGGGATGATGTTCGGGTACGCCTGCGACGAGACGGCCGACCTGATGCCGCTGCCGATCTGGACCGCCCACCGCCTGGCCGAGCGGCTGGCCGAGGTGCGCAAGTCGGGGCAGGTGCCGTACCTGCGCCCCGACGGCAAGACCCAGGTCACGTACGAGTACGAGGACGGCCGCGCCGTCGCCCTCAAGACGGTGCTGATCTCGACCCAGCACCAGGAGGGCGTCGACCGGGACACGGTCATCCGCCCCGACCTCATCGAGCAGGTCATCCGCCCGACGATCCCCGAGCAGTTCGCCGACGACGACTACGAGGTGTGGATCAACCCGACGGGCACGTTCGTGCTCGGCGGCCCGCACGCCGACTGCGGCCTCACCGGCCGCAAGATCATCGTCGACACGTACGGCGGCATGGGCCGCCACGGCGGCGGCGCGTTCAGCGGCAAGGACCCGAGCAAGGTCGACCGCTCGGCGGCCTACGCCGCCCGCTGGGTCGCCAAGCACGTGGTGGCCAGCGGGGCTGCGACGCGCTGCGAGGTGCAGGTCGCCTACGCCATCGGCGTGGCCCACCCGATGAGCATCCTGATCGAGACGTTCGGCACCAACGTCGTCGCCGAGGACGTCATCGAGAAGGCCGTCCGCGAGGTGTTCGACCTGCGCCCGGCCGCCATCCTGCGCGACCTCGACCTGAAGCGCCCGATCTACCGGGACACCGCGGCGTACGGCCACTTCGGGCGCTCGTTGCCCGGCTTCTCGTGGGAGCACACCACCAAGCTCGACGACTTCAAGGCCGCCGCGGGCGTCTGAGCTCGCGGTCGTCACGAGTGCGGCGATGAGCCGCCCGGGCCGGGTCGTGCGGGTGATCCCCGACGTCACCGGGCTCGACAAGGAGTTCGACTACCTCGTCCCCGACGGCCTCGACGCGCCCGTGGGGACGCGGGTGCGGGTGCCGCTGCACGGTCGGCGCGTCGCCGGCTGGGTCGTCGCCACCGATCCCGACGCTGCCGTCGACGTGGCCCGGCTGCGGCCGCTCGCGCTCGTCTCGTCGCGGGGGCCGGCGCCGGAGCTGATCGAGCTGGCCCGGTGGGCGGCGGTGCGGTGGGCGGCGGCCCGGCTGCGACCGTTCCTCGTCACGGCCAGCCCGCCGACCAACGTCGCCGGGCTGCCACCGGTCCGGCGCAGCGGCCTGGCGCCGGCGCCCGTTCACGTCGAGGCGGCCGGGCTGCTCGCTGGCGGCGGCGGGATGCTGCGGCTGCCGCCGGCCGACGACGTCGTGCCGGTGCTGCTCGCCGCGGTTGCCTGCGGGCCGGTGCTGGCGATCGTCCCGGCCGTCGACCAGGCCCGGCTGCTGGCGATGCGGCTGCGGCGGGCCGGGCTCACGGTCGCGCTGCACCCGCAGGAGTGGGCGGCGGCGGCCGCTGGCGTGGACGTCGTGATCGGCGGGCGCGGCGCAGCGTGGGCACCGTGCCCCGACGTCGCCGCGATCGTCGTCGTCGACGAGCACGACGAGGCCCTCCAGGAGGAGCGCAGCCCGACGTGGCACGCCCGCGACGTCGCCGTCGAGCGGGCCCGGCGCGCCGGCGTCCCGGTGCTGTTGGTGTCGCCGTGTCCGAGCGTCAACGGCCTGGCCGCCGTCGGCGACCGGCTGGTGCGCCCGGCGATCGACGAGGAGCGGGCCGGCTGGCCGATCGTCGAGCTGGTCGACCGCAGCCGTGACGAGCCGTGGAAGACGTCGCTCGTGACGTCGCAGCTGATCGCCCACCTGCGGTCCGACCGCACCGTCATCTGTGTCCACAACACGCCGGGACGGGCCCGGATCCTGGCGTGTCGGGCGTGTCGGACGCTGGCCCGGTGCGCGGTCTGCGACGCGGCCGTGGGCCTCGACGACGACGGCACGCTGGCGTGTCGTCGCTGCGGGACCGTTCGCCCAGCCGTGTGCCTGCAGTGCGGGGCGTCGTCGTTCGCCAACCTGCGCCCAGGTGTGACCCGGCTGCGCGAGGAGCTCGAGGCGGCGGCCGGGCGGCCCGTCGTCGCGGTCACCGGTCGAGACGATGACGCGCCGCCGGCGGCGGGCATCTACGTGGGCACCGAGGCCGTGCTGCACCGCGTCCCGCGCGCCGACGTCGTCGCCTTCCTCGACATCGACGCCGAGCTGCTGGCCCCGCGCTACCGGGCCGCCGAGCAGGCGATGGCGCTGCTCGTGCGGGGGGCTCGCCTGACCGGTGGGCGCCAGCACGGCGGGCGGTTGCTGGTGCAGACGTTCCTGCCCCGCCACGAGGTCATGCAGGCCGCGCTGCTCGCCGACCCCGGGCGGCTCGTGGAGCCCGAGCGGGAGCGACGGCGCTTGCTCGGGCTGCCGCCGTTCGCCGCCCTCGCCGCGATCTCCGGCGCCGGCAGCGACGACATGGCCGCCGCGCTGCGGCTGGTCGACGGCATCGACGTCGGCGGCGGCGAGGGCCGCTGGACAGCCCGGGCCCGCACGTGGGAGGACCTCGGGCGAGCGATCATCGCCACTCCTCGCCCCAAAGGCTCCCGCCTCCGCATCGAGGTCGACCCCCCACGCCAGTAACGGCCTGCCCCATCCGAGGGTTTCGATGCATCGGAGGGTTTGCTGCGGGGCCTCCGCGCGCGAAACCCTCCGATGCGCTCAAACCCTCGGATGGGTCTGCAGGATGCGGTAGCCCTTGGCGCTGGCGGCGCGGGACGTGGGGTGGCCGGACTCGGTCAGCCAGCGCTGGAGGGAGTCGGCGCCGAGGTGCTTCTGGACCACCAGCAGGGCCTCGCCGTCAGGTGCCAGGCGAGCGAGCCACGTGACCAGCAGGTCGTGGACGGCGTCCTTGCCGATGCGGATCGGCGGGTTCGACCAGATCACGTCGAACCGCACGTCGGCCGGGACGTCCTCCGGCGCCGCCACCACCACGTGGGCGGCGCCAGCGGCTGCCGCGTTCGCCGCGGTCAGCGCCCGCGCCCGCTCGTTGACGTCGACGGCCCACACCCGCAGGCCCGGTGAGCGCAGCGCCATGGTGATGGCGATCGCCCCGGTGCCGCATCCCAGGTCGAGGGCGATGCCGGTGGCAGGGAGTGGCCGCGCCGACCGCAGCAGCACCGCCGTGCCGGCATCGAGCTTGCCGTGGCTGAACACCCCGCGATCCGTGCGCAGCGTGAACGATGCGCCGGGCACGGCCACCGGCACGGTCGCCTCAGCGGACGTCACCCCTGGTGAGGGGTCGAAGTAGTGCGTCACTCGTCGGTAGCCTGGCATGCATGGCCGAATCGATCCGCACCTTCGGCGACCCGGTGCTGAAGACCAAGGCGCAGCCGGTCGTCGACGTCGACGGCAAGGCGCGGCGCCTGGTCGACAAGATGTTCGGCGCCCTCTACGGCACCGACAACGGTCTCGCCCTCGCCGCCCCGCAGATCGGCGTCCAGAAGCAGGTCGTCGTCTGGGACTTCGGTGAGGACCCCAAGGCGATCTTCAACCCGGAGATCGTGGAGTCCGACGGCGAGTGGGTCTACGAGGAGGGGTGCCTGTCGATCCCCGGCCTGTACGTCGAGATCGTGCGCCCGAAGACGGTGCTCGTGCGGGGCGTCGATGCCGACGGCAACGTGGGGGAGTGGGAGGCCGACGAGGTCGAGGCCCGCATGTTCCAGCACGAGCTCGACCACCTCAACGGCGTGCTGATGTTCGACCGCATGACGCCCGAGCAGCGCCGCGAGGCGTTCGCCGAGTACGAGCGCCTGCAGGCCGCAGCCGAGCCGGCGCCGCGTCGTCGCCTCCGTCTGCGCTGACGGTCGACCCGTGCGCCTGGCCTTCCTCGGTACCCCCGAGATGGCCGTGCCCGAGCTGCGCGCGCTCGCTGCGGCCGGCCACGAGATCCTGCTCGCCGTCACCCGGCCCGACCGCCGTCGGGGCCGCGGCGCCACGATGTCGCCGAGCCCCGTGAAGGACGCGGCGACCGAGCTGGGCATCCCCGTCACCGACGACATCAACGACCTGCTGGCGATCGACGCCGAGCTCGGTGTCGTCGTCGCCTACGGGCGCCTGATCAAGCCGCCCATCCTCGATCACCTGCCGATGGTCAACGTGCACTTCTCGCTGCTGCCGCGGTGGCGCGGCGCGGCGCCGGTCGAGCGGGCACTGCTCGCCGGCGACGCGACGACCGGCGTGTGCATCATGGACGTCGAGGAGGGGCTCGACACCGGCGGCGTCTACGCCCGCCGAGACGTGCCCATCGGTCCCCGCACCACGGCCGCCGAGCTGCGCGCCGCGCTCGTCGATGTCGGCACCGAGCTGCTGGTCGACGTCCTGAGCCGCCCCCTCGGCACTCCCGAGCCACAGACGGGCGACGTCACGTACGCCACCAAGATCGAGTCGTACGAGCTCGAGGTGGACTGGACCTCGCCCGCCGTCGCCATCGATCGCTGGGTGCGCGTCGGCGGCGCCTGGACGACGTTCCGGCGGCGCCGGCTCAAGGTGCTGACGAGCGAGCCGACCGAGGGCGCTGGCGAGCCCGGTGCCATCGCGGCCGACGGCGTCGTCGCCACCGGCGAGGGCGGCCTGCGCCTCGTGACCGTGCAACCGGAGGGCAAGGCGGCGATGTCGTGGGCCGCCTTCGCCAACGGAGCCCGTCCCGAGCCGCTCGAACGTCTCGGGCAGTGACGGCCCTAGATTCCCCACCATGACGGAGCGGGCGCACGTCGACATCAGATTGCTCGGCCCGGTCGCCGCCTTCCGCGACGGCGAAGCCGGGGCCCTCGGCGGACCACGACAGCGGGCTGTGCTGGCGCGCCTGGCGCTCGTCGCCGGGCAGGTGGTGACGATCGACCGGTTGATCGACGACGTGTGGGCGGGCGACCCACCGGCGACGGCCACGAACACGGTGCAGAGCTACGTGTCGCTGCTGCGACGGGCGCTCGGCGGGGCCGACTTCGTCCGTCGCGACGGTCCCGGCTACGTGCTGGACGTCGATCGGGGGATGCTCGACGTGCACCGCTTCGAGGACGGGGTCGCTGCGGCGACGGCGCGCTTGGACGACGATCCGACCGCCGCCCTCGAGCTGCTCGACGTCGCGCTCGGCGAGTGGCGCGGGCCGTGCCTCGTCGATGTCGCCGACGAGGAGTGGGCCCGCGCGGCCAGCGTGCGGTGGGACGAGCTGCGGTTGCGGGCAACCGAGGCCCGCTTCGACGCCCTGCTGGCGCTCGGTCGCGCCGCCGAGGCAGCCACCGGGCTGGAGCGGATGACCGACGAGCACCCGCTCCGGGAGGGGTTCGTGCGCCGGCACATGCTGGCCCTGTACCGCTCCGGCCGCCAGGCCGCGGCGCTGCGCGTGTACACCCGCACCCGGGCGCTGCTGGCTGACGAGCTGGGGCTCGATCCGACGCCGGAGCTGACCGCCCTGCAGACGGCGATCCTCGCCCACGACCCGGTGCTGGCCGGCCCGTCGGCCGCCGCCGCGGTGACCGCCGACCCCGGGCCGCCGACGCCGCCGGATGGCGACCGCCCCGGGCTGGCGCTGCCGGCGCCGACGGCACGCGCCGCCGCACCGACGCTCGTCGGGCGCCGAGCGCGAGGTCGCCGCCGTCGAGGCGGCATGGGAGGCGGTGCTCGAGAGCCGGCGTCCGGCGCTCGCGGTGGTGGTGGGTGAAGCGGGGGCCGGCAAGACGAGCGTCGCCGCCCAGGTCGCGGCGACGATCCACGGCACCGGCGCGACGGTGCTGTGGGGACGAGCCGCCCAGGAGGCGCTGGTCCCGTTCGAGGCCCTGGTGCAAGCCCTGCCGCGCCGCCCTCCTGGCGATGACGCCGCGGGGCGCGAACGGGTCGTCGCCCATCGCGGCGCGCTGGCCGTGCTGCTGCCCGAGCTGTTGCAGCTCGTGCCCACGCTGCGCACCGAGCTGCCGGCTGCCGATGTCGAGCGCTACCTGCTGTTCGAGACGGTCGCCGAGATGCTGGCGTCAGAGTCGGCGGTGCGGCCGATCCTCCTCGTCATCGACGACGTCCAATGGGCCGATGGCGGCACGATCAAGCTGCTCGAGCACGTCCTGCGCCACGAGCGCGGTGGTCGGGTGCTGGTCCTCGCCACGCAACGCGATCCGTCGGAGGATCCGCACCCCGAGCTCGACCGCCTGCTGATGGGGCTGGCGCGCGATGACGAGTTGCTGCGCGTGCCGGTCGGGGCGCTCGACACCGACGCCGTCGGCGAGCTGCTGCGCCTGGCCGGGCAGTCCGAGGGTGCCGCCGCCGACCTGGTCTCGGCGACGGGCGGCAACGCCTTCTTCCTCACCGAGTTGATCACGACCGGCAGCGACCCCAGCTCGGAGGACCTGCCCGACTCGGTGCGCAGCATGCTCGGGGCACGCGTCGACCGCCTCCCTGCGGCTGGCGCCCAGCTGCTGGCCCTCGCCGCCGTCGCCGGGCCGCTGTCCACCCTGCCGGTGCTGGTCGCCGCCAGCGACCTCGATGCCGACGTCGCCCTCGACGCCGCCGATGTTGTGGTGGCCGCCGGCCTGCTGCGCGAGGACGGCGCCGGACGGCTGGTGACCCCGCACGCCCTGGTCCGTCACGCCGTGCTGGGTCGCCTCACCGGCTCCCGGCGCCAGGACCTCCACCGGCGGGTCGGCTCCGCCCTGCGCACGGCGGCGGGTACCGAGGTCTCGCCCGCCGAGGTCGCCCACCACCTCTTCGCCGCCGGCGACCTGGTGTCGCCGAGCGAGCGGCTGCTGGCCGGCGTGGCCGCCGGCGAGGAGGCGATGGCGCGGACGTCGTACGAGGACGCGGCGGCGTGGGCCACGCGGGCCCGGACGCTCGCCGACCGGGTGCCGGCCACCGACGCCGCGCTCGTCGAGCTGCTCGACAGCGCGGCGCAGCGCCAGCTCGGTGAGCGGGCGCGCTCGGAGCGGGCCGCGCGGCGGGCCGTCGAGCTGGCCGGCATCGACCCGCTGCTGCTGGCCCAGGCCGCCGAGGCGTGGGTGCTGTCCATCTCCGGCGTCGGCTTCTCGTTCGGCGAGGGCGCCGACCCGGAGCTGGTGCGCGTACTGACCACCGCCATCGCCCTGCTCCCCGACGACATCGTCGACCACCAGGTGTGGCTGCGCAGCACGCTCGTTTCGGTGCTCGTCGAGACCGACGAGATCGAGCGCAAGGAACAGCTCAGCGCCGACGCCCTGGCCATCGCCAGCCTGGCCGACGATCCCGGGCTGGTGGCCTCGGCGCTGCTCGCCAGGCGGCTCGCCCTGTGGCGCCGCGACCACCTGGACGAGCGGCTGCCGATCTCCCTCGCCGCCATCGAGCACGCCCGCGCTGCCGGCGACTTGCACCTCGAGCTGACGGCGATGCTGATGGCGATGCAGGACCTGCTCGAGAGCGGACGGGTCGACGAGCAGGTCGGCATGCTGCGGGCGTTCCGCGAACGCTCGTCGACGATGCACTCACCGCTGTACGACGTGTACGTCAACTTCCTCGGATCGTGCCGGATGCTCACGGTCGGTGCCTACGCCGACGCCGAGCGGCTCGCCAACGAGGCGCTTGCTGCCGGGCTCTCGGCGCACGGCAGGAGCATCGAGCTGGCTCATGCCGGGCAGATGTTCTGCCTCGTCTGGGACCGCGGCCAGCTCGCCGACGTCGTCGACTTCGTCGAGGTCACGGCGGCCGCCAACCCGCAGCTGAAGATCTGGACCATCGCACTCGTCGGGGCGCTCGCCGCCGCCGGTCGCCTCGACGACGCCCGCAAGCCGTTCGAGGAGCTCGTCACACCGGCGGGCGTCAACCTGCGCGACGACCCGCTGTACTTCATCGGCGTCTGCTTCCTCGTCGAGGTCGCCAGGGCGCTCGGGGACGCCGAGCGAGCGGCGATCTTGCGCGCCGCCCTCGAGCCGTACGCCGGGCGGGTCGCCATCACCGGCCTCGGCGGTGTCGGGATCGGTCCGGTCCGCCGCTACGTCGGCGTCGCCGCCCACGTCGCCGGTGACGTCGAAAGCGCCATCGTCCACCTGGAACAGGCGGTCGTCGAGTCGACAGGCCACGGCATGCGACCGTTCACGGCTCGTGCCCACCGCGACCTGGCGGCCGCGTTCCGCGACCGCGGCGCCCCCGGCGACGCCGCCGCGGCGGCCGAGCACGACCGCGGCCGCGACGGCCATCGCCGACGACATCGGCCTGGCGCTCGGGCCGATCTAGTTTCGCCGCCATGAGCGACGAGACCCCGCTGCGGGCGAAGGTGCTGACCGTGAGCGACGGAGTCGCCCACGGCACCCGCGACGATGCCAGCGGACGGGCGCTGGTCGAGCAGCTCACCGGCGCCGGGTTCGAGGTCGTCGACCACCGGGTCACCGCAGACGGCGCCGACGCCGTCGCCGCGGCGTTGCGCGAGATGGCCGCCGGGTTCGCCGGCCTCGTCGTCACCACCGGCGGCACCGGGTTCGCGCCGCGCGATCAGACGCCGGAGGGCACTCGCCAGGTCCTCGAGCGCGACGCCCCGGGCCTGGCCGAAGCGATGCGCTTGGTGAGCCCGTTCGGTCGCCTGTCCCGCGGGCGTCGCCGGGGTCGTCGGCGCGGCCATCGTGTGCAACACGCCGGGGTCGCCGAAGGGGTGCGTCGAGCAGCTCGGCGCGGTGCTCGACGTGCTGCCCCACGCCCTGCGCCTCCTGCACGGGACGACCACCTCACACTGAGCGGTCGCCGGCCCTAGCGTGGCGGCGATGGGCTTCGAGCTGGTCCTCGAGATCGAGCCGCCGACGCGGCCGTCGCTCGTGCACGCCCGCCACCAGATCGGCGTCCTGGGCAAGGTCGCCGACGCCTACCTGGTGCCGGACAACCACCTCGGACGGGCCACCGTGTCCAGCCTCGCCGTCGCCCACGAGGTGGCCCAGATGGGCGGGCGGGCGATCGCCTGCCTGAACTCCCGGGACCGCAACGTGCTCGGGTTCCGACGCGACCTGCTGACCGCGGCCGCCTACGGCGTCGAGGAGTTCCTCCTCGTGTACGGCGACCGCCCCGACGTCGGCCGGCGCTCCGACGACGTGTCGGTGCGGCGGATGATGGAGGAGATCCGCACGTTCGGCGGCACCGAGGTGTTCGCCGGCTGCGCCCCGTTCCGCGTCGGGGCGACGACCCGCCTCACGCCGCTGCCTGCGTTCAAGGCGGCCGCCGACTTCCTCGTGACGCAGGTGACGCACGCCATCGACGACCTGGCACGGTGGCGCGACAGCGTCGACTTCGACGGACCGATCTACGCCGGCGTGATGGTCGTGGCCAGCGCGTCGATGGCCCGCAAGCTGGCCGCCGAGAGCGAGCAGCTGGTCGTCCCGTCCTGGCTCGTCGACGCGGTCGACCGGGATCCGACGGCCGGCGTGGACGCCGTCGTCGACCTCGTCGGCGCCATCGGCGAGCACGGCGGGTTCGCCGGCGCCCACATCATCGGCGTCAGCCGCTACCGCGAGCTGGCGGCGCGGCTCGAGGCGGCGGGGTGGTCGAGGACGACCAGAACCTCCAGGGTCGCCGGGCCGGGCTCCCGATAGCGTCCGGCGCGTGCTGCGCATCGTGCTGCCGAAGGGCTCGCTGGAGAAGGCGACGCTCGACCTGTTCGAGGCGGCCGACCTCACCGTCGTGCGCTCGTCGAGCGTCGACTACAAGGCCACCATCGACGACCCGCGAGTGGACGAGGTGCGGATCCTGCGGCCGCAGGAGATCCCGGTGTACGTCGCCGAGGGCCTGTTCGACGTCGGCATCACCGGCCGGGACTGGATCGAGGAGACGTCCAGCGAGGTCGTCAGCCTCGGCGAGCTGCGCTACTCCAAGGCCACGAGCAACCCGATCAAGATGGTCGTCGCCGTCGCCGGCGACTCGTCGATCACCGAGCCGGCGCAGCTCGGCGACGGCGTGCGGGTGTCGTCGGAGTACCCCGAGCTGACCCGCCGCTACTTCACCAAGCTCGGGATCGACGCCGACGTCCGGCTGTCCTACGGCGCCAGCGAAGCGAAGGTCCCGGACATCGCCGACTGCGTCGTCGAGATCACCGAGACCGGCCGGGCGCTGCGCGCCGCCGGGCTCAAGATCATCGACACCATCCTCGTCAGCTACACCGAGGTGATCGCCAACGCCGAGTCATACGAGGACCCGGCCAAGCGCCACGCCATGAGCCAGCTGATGACGCTGCTCAACGGCACGCTGGAGGCTCGCGACAAGGTGCTGATCAAGCTCAACGTCGCCGAGGACGCGTTCGAGGCCGTGCTGGCCGTGCTGCCGTCGGCGAAGTCGCCCACCGTGTCGAAGCTGGCCGGCGGCGGCTACGCCGTCGAGAGCCTGCTCGCCAAGCGCGGGATCAACACGGTGATCCCGGCGCTCAAGGACGCCGGCGCCACCGACCTGCTCGAGATCCCGATCGCCAAGATCGTGCACTGATGCCGACCGGCCGGGTCACCGACTTCGACGAGCACGTCGGCCTCGGGCACGTCACGGCCGACGACGGCAGCGAGCACCTGTTCCACTGCGTCGAGATCGCCGACGGCACCCGCACGATCCCGGTCGGGGCGGACGTGACGTTCGATCTGCTGCGCAAGTTCGGTCGCGACGAGGCGCGCGACATCCGCCCACGCCAGTGAGCGACATGCAGGAGCGCTTCGTCGCCGTCATCGTGGCGCTGGGGGAGGGGGAGGTCGTCAGCTACGGCGACATCGCCGAGGACGCCGGCTTCCCCGGCCGCTCCCGCGCCGTCGGCGCGCTGCTGTCGAACAGCCCGATCGACCTCCCGTGGTGGCGCGTCGTGCGCAGCGACGGCCGCCTGGCCACGCCGCCGACGGCCGGCCAGGCTGCCCTGCTTCGGTCGGAGGGCGTGCGCCTGCGCGGCGACCGCGTGGTCGAGTCCCCGGCCGGACGGTTCCGGAGATGAAGACCGTCTGTGTCACTGCACGAGTCCCAGGGGACTTGTGCGGTGACACAAACGTCCGGTTCAGGCGCTGACGCGGCCCTTGATCTCGACGAAGGCCATGCGGATGTTGGCGAGGGCGTCGCGCATCGTCGTGGCGTCGGTGCCGAGGCGGTCGCCGAGGCCTTCGACGAGGCAGGCGACGGCGTCGATCGCCAGCGCCGCCGACCCGAGATCGGGGGGATCCGACGACAGGTGGATCGCCGCCAGCTCGTACAACCCCATCACGTGGTTGGTGATCACGACCTCGGCGGGGACCTCGGCCACCCGCCGGCGGGCGGCGTCGATGGCCTCCTCGGCATCGGTGAAGGCGTCGTCGGGCGCCTCCCCGGCGCCTGGGGCGTCGGATTCCTCGCTCACGTTTGCTACCCTAGCTGGGGCAATTCAGCGTGAAGTGGGGGCGACCCCCACCTGGCCACCCCGATCGGCTCGTCCGACCAGTGCGTCCAGGTCCAACGGCACAGCGGTCACGGCGCTCGGGGGAACCCCGGTCGCCGGCGTCGGTGCGCTCCGCGGGCTTCGCGTCGAGCACCCACCAAGCACGCCGAACAGGGAGACAGCACCCATTGCACAGGAGTGAGCAGCCATAGCCGCGCCGCAACGCGAAACCCGTGAGCAGCACCGCATCAACGACCGCATCAGGGCCCGTGAGGTCCGCCTGATCGGTCCGGAGGGCGATCAGCTGGGGATCAAGCCGGTCCCCGAAGCCCTTCGACTGGCCCGCAGCCTGGAGCTCGACCTCGTCGAGGTGGCTCCGATGGCCAACCCGCCGGTGTGCCGCATCATGGACTACGGCAAGTTCCGGTACGAGGAGGCCCAAAAGGCCAAGGAGTCCCGGCGCAAGTCGACGAACGTGTCGGTCAAGGAGGTCAAGTTCCGCCCCAAGATCGGGCGCGGTGACTTCGACGTCAAGGTTCGCAAGGTCGACCAGTTCATCCACGAAGGCCACAAGGTCAAGGTCACGTTGCAGTTCCGGGGTCGCGAGATGGCGCACCCGGAGCTCGGATCGAAGATCCTGGACCAGGTCCTCGGCGTCGTCGGCGAGTACGTCAAGGTCGAGACCCAAGCCCGCCTCGAAGGCCGCAACATGTCGATGGTCCTGTCGCCGGACAAGAAGGCGCTGGACCTCCGCAAGGCGGCGGGGATCGCCCCGCCCGAAGCGGTCGACGATGACGAGCTCGCCGCCGCGGATGCCGATCCCGACGACCTCACGGTCGACGACGTGCTGGTCGCCGAGGAACCGGCGACCGTCGACGTCACCGAGCACACGGCTCCCTGAACCCCCCTCATCCCTGGCTCCGAGGAGCACCACCACCATGCCGAAGATGAAGACCTCCAAGACTGCCGCGAAGCGGTTCAAGACGACGGGGACCGGACGCGTCCGCCGCCAGCAGGCGATGCGCCAGCACCTCTTCGAGAAGAAGCCGTCGACGCGGACGCGGCGCCTCGCCGCCGACGCCGACGTCAACCCCGCCGACCTGCCCAAGATCAAGCGCCTCCTCGCCGAGCGCTGACGACACTCGAGAGGAGCACCACCGATGGCACGCGTGAAGCGCGGCGTCGCAGCGAAGCGACGCCACAAGAAGGTCCTCGAGCAGGCCAAGGGCTACTACGGCAACAAGAGCCGGTCGTTCCGGGCCGCCAACGAGCAGCTGCTGCACAGTGGGCAGTACGCCTTCCGTGACCGCCGCGCCCGCAAGGGCGAGTTCCGGCGGCTGTGGATCCAGCGGATCAACGCGGCGACCCGCCAGCACGACCTCAGCTACAGCCGGTTCATCGCCGGGCTGAGCGCGGCGGGCATCGAGGTCGACCGCAGGATCCTCGCCGACATGGCGGTCCACGACCCGGCCGCGTTCGGCGTCCTCGTCGACGCCGCCAAGGCTGCGCTCTGACCGAACCGCTCGGGTTCACGAGCCCCCAGATCCAGCGACTGCGGCGCCTCCACGGGCGCCGCAGTTCGCGTTCCGAGGAGGGCGCGTTCGTCGTCGAGGGCGCCGTGCTCGTCGCCGAGGCGGTCGCCGCCGGGTGGGACGTCGAGGCGCAGTACGTGGCACCGGGCGTGGCGCCCGTCGACGGGGGCGGCCCGGTCCGTGACCTCGCGCTCGGCGTGGCCGAGCGGATCACGGCCACCGAGACGCCACCGGGGCTGTTCGCCGTCGTCGGCAGCCGCCTGGGCGGGCCAGCGCTGCTCGCCGACGCCGGCCTGGTCGTCGTCGCCGACGGCATCGCCGACCCCGGCAACCTCGGCACGATCCTGCGCTCGGCCGAGGCCGCTGGGGTGAAGGCCGTCGTGCTGACCCCCGGCACCGTCGACCCGTTCAACCCGAAGGTCGTGCGGGCCTCGGCGGGGTCGCTGTTCCACGTCCCCGTCGTGGCGGCCGAGCTCGCCGCTGTCGGGGCCGCAGGGTTGCGGCTGCTCGGGACGTCGTCCCACCACGGCACGCCGCACGACGACGTCGATTGGACCGGCCGGGTGGCGATCATCCTCGGCAGCGAGGCCCATGGGCTCGCAGCGGAGGCGCCGGTCGACGAGTGGGTGCGCATCGCCCACGCCGGCCGCGCCGAGAGCCTCAACGTGGCGATGGCCGCCACCGTCCTGTGCTTCACCGCCGCCGCCGCCCGCCGCTGACGGGGCATCCGAGTGTTGAAGGTCATCGGAGCGTCGGCGGTCAACGAATCCGTCCTTCAACACTCCGATGGGTATCGTTGGCGCCGTGCATGGTCGGCGCGAGCGGCGATTTCGATGCCCCGGGTGAACCCGGGGTCGGCTGCCACTGCTTGACGCGCCGTTCCCGAGTCCGCCCGGGGTCGACCCCGTTTGGCACTCCGTGAAAGGACTCCCGTTGATCGACGACATCCGCGCCGCGAAGGACGCGGCCCTCGAACGCATCGCCACGTCGGCCAGCCTGCAGGACGTGGCGACGTCCGCCAGCGAGCTGCTCGGCAAGCGTGGCGCGCTGGCGCAGCTGAAGACCCGCCTCGGGTCGCTCGCCACGGTGGACGAGAAGAAGGCCGCCGGCCAGGCCCTGAACGACGCCACCGCCGAAGCCAACGCGGCCCTCGAGCTGCGCCGTGCCGAGCTGTCGGCCGGCGAGCGGGCCGCCCGCGTCGAGTCCGAGCGGCTCGACCTCACCGAGTTCGCCAGCAAGCCGACGCGTGGCCGGGCCCACCTCGTGACGCAGGCGTGGGAGCGGCTCGAGGACGTCTTCGTCGGGCTCGGCTTCCAGGTCGCCGAAGGCCCCGAGGTGGAGACCGACTGGTACAACTTCGAAGCGCTCAACATGGGCGAGGGGCACCCGGCCCGCAGCGACTTCGACACCCTCTTCGTCGACCACGCCGGCGCCCCGGCCGGCACCACCGTGCTGCGCACCCACACGTCGCCGGTGCAGATCCGCCGGATGCTCGCCGGGCCGCCGCCGATCTACATCGTCGCCCCGGGACGGGTGTTCCGCCGCGACACGCCCGACGCCACCCACATGCCCGTGTTCCACCAGATCGAAGGGCTGGTGGTCGACAAGGACATCAGCCTGGCCCACCTCGCCGGCACCATCGACGCCTTCACCAAGGCCTTCTTCGGCGCCGACTTCACGTCGCGACTGCGGCCGAGCTACTTCCCGTTCACCGAGCCCTCCGGCGAGTTCGACATCCGCACACCCGACGGCGAGTGGCTCGAGCTCGGCGGCTGCGGCATGGTCCACCCGAACGTCCTGCGCCACGGCGGCATCGATCCCGAGGAGTGGAGCGGCTTCGCGTTCGGGTTCGGCATCGACCGCATGGCCAAGGAGCGCCACGCGGTCGGCGACCTGCGCGAGATGTACACCGGTGACATCCGCTTCTCGGAGCAGTTCTCGTGAAGCTGCTCCTGTCCTGGCTCCGCGAGTACGTCGCGCTGCCCGACGACATCGACCTCGACACGCTGTCCGACACGCTCGCCATGCTCGGACTGCCCGTCGAGGACATCATCCGCACGGGTGGGGTGCCCGGCGTGGTGACGGCGCGCGTCCTGCGCACCGAGCAGCCGGCCGATGCCCGCAGCACGCAGCGGGTCTGGGTCGACGCCGGCGACGGCAAGGAGCGCCACGTCTGGTGCGGCGCGTTCAACTTCGCGCCCGGCGACGTCGTGCCACTGGCGGTGTTGGGGACCGAGATGCCCGACGGCCGCACGATCGCCAAGCGCGGCATCCTCGGCATCGACTCCGAGGGCATGCTCTGCTCGGCGCGCGAGCTCGGCCTCGGCGACGACCACAGCGGGATCCTCGTGCTGCCGCCCGAGAGCCCGCTCGGCGTGCCGTACGGCGACGTGACCGGGCTGCGCGAGGACGTCGTCGTGGATGTCGATGTCACCCGCAACCGCCCGGACTGCTGGTCGTACGTCGGGGTCGCCCGGGATCTCGCCGCCAAGCTGGGCGTCGCCTTCACCCCGCCGGCGCCCGGCGAACCGAAGCTCATCGAGGGCGGACCGGTGACCACGGTCGAGATCGTCGACGGCGACCGCTGCGGCCGCTTCACGTCGACGGTCATCGGTGGCGTCGTCATCGGACCGTCGGCGCCGTGGATGGCGGAACGCCTGGCGGCCGCCGGCATGCGCCCGATCAACAACGTCGTCGACGTCAGCAACTACGTGATGCTGGAGCTCGGCCAACCCAACCATGCCTACGACCTGGCGACGTTGGGTGGCGCCGGGTTCCGCGTCCGGCGCGCTCGAGACGGCGAGGAGATCACGACGCTCGACGACGTCACGCGCCGGCTCACCGTCGCCGACCTGCTGATCTGCGACGCCAACGACCGACCGATCGGCATCGGCGGGATCATGGGTGGCGCCGACACGGAGATCAGCGATGCGACGACGACCGTGGCCCTCGAGATCGCCTGGTTCACCAACGTCGGCATCGGCGTCAGCGCGGCGCGCCTGGGGCTGCGCTCGGAGGCCTCGGCCCGCAACGAGCGCGGCGTCGACCCATGGCAGATCGACACGTCGATCGCCCGCTTCGTCGAGCTGCTCGCCGAGACGTGCCCCGACCTCGCGGTCCACGCCGGCGCGGTCGACGCCCGCGCCGCGTCGTTGCCGCCGCGGGACCGCTCGTGCGCGGTCCGGATCAGCCAGGTCAACCGCATCATCGGGATCAGCCTCACGGCCGACGACCTCGCGCCGCTGCTCGACCCCATCGGCTACACGGTCAGCGGTGCGGGCGACGTGCGCACCGTCGCCCTGCCGACGTGGCGACCCGACAGCACCGAGGAGATCGACGTCGTCGAGGAGGTCGCCCGCCTGTACGGCTACGACCGCGTCGGCACGCGGCTGCCGACGGCGACCACCCACGGTCGTCTCTCGGTGATCCAGCAGCGCCGGCGCCGGTTGCGCGACGTGCTGCTCGGCCTCGGGATCACCGAGGCCATGCCGAACCCGTTCCTCGCGCCCGACACGCTGACCCGCGCCGGCCTGGACAAGGACGCGCTGCGCATCACCAACCCGCTGGTGACCGACGAGAGCGTGCTGCGCACGTCGCTGCGGCCCGGCCTGCTGCGGGCGATCGCGTTCAACGAGTCGCACCGCCGCCCAGGAGTGGCCCTGTTCGAGATCGGCCACGTCTACCCGCCCGGGCCGGGGGAGCTGCCCGACGAGCACGAGGCCCTCGGCGTCGTGCTCGCCGGTCGCGAGGCGCCCGCCGCGGTCGCCGTGTGGCGGGAGGTCGCCGCGGCGATGGGCATCGGCGCGCGCATCGACCAGGCCCGAGTGCCGCCCGGGCTGCACGCCACCCGGTCGGCGACGCTGGTCGCCGGCCGAGATGTCATCGGTGTCGTCGGCGAGGTCGCGCCGGATGTGCTCGAGGCGTTCGAGATCACCGAGCGCGTCGCCGTGCTCGAGCTCGACCTCGCGCTGGTGCTCGCGCAGGAGCCGAAGCCGGCGCAGTGGAGGCCGACGAGCCGTCAGCCGTCGAGCGATCTCGATCTGGCCTTCCTCCTCGCCGACGACGTGCCGGCCGAGAAGCTCGACAAGGCGATCCGCCAGGGTGCCGGCGCGCTGCTCGTCGACCTCGACCTGTTCGACACGTATCGCGGCGCGGGGGTCGGGGACGGACGCCGCAGCCTCGCCTACCGCCTGCGGTTGCAGGCGTCCGATCGGAACCTCACCGACGCCGACATCGCCGACGTCCGCGCCAAGGTCACCACATCGGCCGGCAAGCTCGGGGCGGAGCTGCGCGGGTGACCGACGATGGAGCGCCGCCGGCGCGCTCCCGGCGGGGCGTGCCCGGATGGCTCTTCTTCGTGGTCCCGCTCGTCCTCGCGGCCGCGCTCGTCGGCGGGGTCTCGATCGCCGTGCGCAGCAACAGCGACAAGGGCGACTCGACGCCCGACCTGTCGGGGCCGGCGGCCGAGCTGCCGGCCGTCACCGACGCCGCCACGCAGCTCCTCGGGACGCCGCCGCCGGCTGCCGACCGCGCCACCGCGCTCGGCACGGCGTACGGCGACGTGACCGCCGGCCTCGGCTCGATCACCGACCGCGTGGAGTTCGCCGAGCGCTTCGAGCGGCTCCCGGACGCCGAGTCGAAGCTCGTCGGACGAACGCTCGGCGCCATCCAGGCCCAACTCACGCCCGAGGGTGCGGGCGGCGGACGGAAACCAGACCTGCGCAACGCCGACATCCTCTTCGCGTTGGAGATGTCACGGGCGATGGTCCAGGCCACGCTGCCCGATGCGTCGGCGCGCGATCAGGCGTTGGCCGTGCTGCCGTTCTCGATCCAGGACCTCGACGGGTTCGACTCGCTGGCGGCCACGTTCGCGGCCGGCGACATGGCGTCGGTCGCGCCGCAGCGTCGACCCGGCCCTCAGCGACGCGGGTGCCGCCGAGCTGATCAGCTCGATCGCCTTCCTGATGGGCCAGAAGATCCCCGCCGACGACGACCTCGGCAAGACGTTCAACACGGCCTACCAGGCCGAGTTGCCCTGACCGCCGGCGGGTCCGGAGGCCCGTCGAACGGATGACCGATTTTTCAGCTTGCAACGACCTACGGTTGCCGCCGTGAGACGTGTGGTGGTCGCAGTGCTCGTCGGACTGAGCCTGGCGGCCAGCGTGTGCTCGTCAGGCACCGACGAGGGTCAGCCGACGACGGCGGCGCCGACGACCACCGATGCGCCGACGACGACAGAGGCCGCGACGACCACCGAGGCGCCGACGACCACCGCGTCGACGACGACATCCACCACCAGCACGACCGTCCCCGAGACGACGACCTCGACGTCGACGACCACGACGACGGCGCCTCCGCCGCCGACGGACCCGGCGACCACCGTCGCCGTGGCACCGGTCGCCGGCGCGCCGAACCCAGCGTGCATCTACACCGTCCAGGCGGGCGATTCGCTGAACGCGATCGTCACCAACCTGGCCAACCCGGCCCTCTCGGTCGACGGCGTCGCGCTGGAGAACGGGATCGGCGACCCCAACGTGATCAACGCCGGTGACCCGATCGACGTCTGCCCCGGCAACGGCATCGACGACATCTCGGGTGCTGTGCGCGCGACACCCGACACCGAGCCGGCGCCGGAGTCCACGGTGCCGCCGGACCCGACGACGCCCGACACCGTCGCCCCCGGCACGCCGCTGCCGTCCGGCGTGGAGGCGCAGCAGGCGAAGCTCAACGAGCTGTTCGCCAACAAGGGCCTGTCGCCGCTGACCGTCGACGGGCAGTCGGGCCGCCAGACCCGCCAGCAGCTGTGCGCCGCGCGCGTCGCCCTCGACATCCCGGTGAGCCGCGACGACATGGCGCCGGGGTCGCTCGAGGAGATCGCGCTGATGCAGGTCAACGCGCTGCCGACGCCGCAGGCGGCGCCGGTCCAGGCCGGGCGCTGGGTGCTGATCGACCAGACGTGCCAGGTCATGTTCGTCGGTGACGGGCCGAACAACATCGTCTTCGTCTTCCCGACGTCGACCGGTCTGCCGCAGTACCGCACGCGCGACCAGAGCGCGTCACGGGTGTTCCGCTACGACCCGGCCACCGCCAACGCCGGGTGGCACGACAGCTCGCAGTACCCGGCGGCATCGGACAACCCGCTCAACGGGAACATGTACAAGCCGCTGTACTTCGACAACGGTCAGGCGATCCACGGCGCCAACACCGTGCCCACGTCACCGGCGAGCCACGGGTGCGCCCGGCTGCGCGTGCACGATCAGGACATGCTGATCGGCTGGCTCGGGCTCGCCGACCAACGATCGCAGATCTGGAACGACCGCGGCCGGCTCGGCCTGACGGTCACCATCCAGGGCCGGTACTGAGCGGGCTCAGATGCCCAGGTCGTTGCGGTTGTAGTCCCGCAGCAGCTCCGTCGTCTCGGGGCCCCAGCGGTAGTCGTCCTCCTGGCCGGTGAACGGCTCGTACACGTAGCGGTCCTCTGCCGGGAAGCGCTGGGCGCGAGCGTCGATGCCCCACACGATCGCCTTCGAGCGCTCGTGGATGCGCTCCTCGTCGTACACCGCGACCGCGTTGTGCACGCCGCCGCTCTCGACCCCGAGCACCGATGCCCGGCGGTGGAAGCCGAAGTTGATCGTCACCCGCGGGTCGGGGCTGGTGTTGGCGAACGACCCGTGCACGCACTGGCGGTTGGTGATCGCCACGTCGCCGGGCGCGCACACGATCGGCACGGCGGCGGGGAGCCGATCGGAGCCGGCGGCGGCGACCAGCGCCTTGATGTCGACCTTGCCCATGAGGTGCGAGCCGGGCACCACCCACAGCCCGTTGGCCGACGTGCAGCCGTAGAGCTGGCCCATGAAGTTGAAGCCATGGGTGCGGCCGTCGAGCGTCGGGCTGTCCCAGTGCGTCCAGCCGTCCTGGTGCCACGCCACCGACCCGCCGAGGCCGGCCTGCTTGATCCACACCGCCTCGTTGAACGGCACGAAGTCGTCGCCGTTGATCGCCGCCGCCACGCGCAGCAGGTCGGGATGGCCGTAGACCCGCAGGCAGGCGGGGGAGAACTGCAGCGATCCGAGGACGATCTGCAGGACGAGGTCGGGCGCCCCGGCCGGCGCCTCCGGCTCGATCATCTTGGCCGGGTGCCGCCCGTTGACCGCCGACGTCCCGCCGACCGGGTCGGACAGCGGCTTGACCCACCCGAGGTTGCGGTCGCGCCCGTCGGCGCCCAGGGCCGGGCGACCGTGGCGGTCGAGCGCGGCGCCCTTGGTGACCGGCGCGTTGTCGAGCATGGCGATCACGTCGCGCTCGATGTCCTCGAGCTCCTCGGCGCTCAGCACCCCTTCGAAGATGTAGAAGCCGGTGCGGTCGTAGGCCTCGATGATCGCCGGGTCGAGCGCGCCGTCCGCGGTGAAGCGGATCGGGCCGCGGTTGCCGAGCGCCGCGGCGCGGGCCTCACCCTCGCGGCGGTAGGCGACCATCGCCTCCTCGGCGTCGCCGTAATCGCCGATCTCGACCTCGAGCAGTGGCAGCTTCCCCATGGGCTCACGCTACGCCGGGGTCGGCGAGCGGCCCGGCATCGGGGCGTCAGTTGACGGCGAGGTCGTCGGGTGCCTCGGCGAGCCACGCCAGGCGGCCGGGCTGGCGCCGCAGCACCGTGCGCCAGAGATCGTCGGGCGTGTCGGTGAAGAGGTCGGTGGGGTCGGGGTCGAGGACGAGCCACGCACCGGCCTCGATCTCGCCGTCGAGCTGGCCCGGCCCCCAGCCGGCGTAGCCGCGGAAGACCCGCAGCGCGCTGATCGTGTCGATCACCTCGATCGGGTCGGCGGCCAGGTCGGCCGAGGCCAGATCACCGCTGAGCGGCGCGAGGTGGGTCTCGTTCTCGTCGTCGTCCTCGCCGAGCGGCGGGAGGGGCTCGCGCACCCGGGCGATGGCGATCAGCGCATCGGGCTCGACCGGCCCGCCCACGAAGACGAGCGACGGATCGCTCTGCATCGTGGCCCACGCCTGCAGGGCATCGCCCAGCTCCTCCGGGCTCGGGCGGTTCAGCACCAGCCCGAGGGCACCCTCGTCGTGGTGCTCCAGGACGTAGATGACCGTGCGGTCGAAGTTGGGGTCTTCCAGCGGAGGGGTCGCGAGCAGGATCCGTCCCTTGGTCGGCGTGCTCCCGTACATCGCCCTCCATTCTGCCCGTCGGACCCCCCGCTCAGACGCCATCCCGGTGGGGGCAGATCCGCGAACTTTCCGCGCTGGCGCCAACATGCGGGGCGCGTGCGCGGAAAGTTCGCGGATCCGCCACCCCATTGCATGGCCATGCAGTTGTGCGTATGATCATGCGATGGCCTTCAACGCCGGGATCATCGGGGCGTCCGGGTTCACCGGCGTGGAGCTGCTGCGCCTGCTGGCCGGACATCCGGCCCTCGACGTGGCCGTGGCCACGGCCGACACCCAGGCCGGCATGCCGGCGGCGGCGCTGTACCCCTCGCTCGCCGCCGCCTACCCGGACCTCCACTCACCTCGTTCGACCCCACGTCGGCCGACGACATCGCCCGGGTCGACGGGCTCGACGTCGTCTTCCTCGGGCTCCCGCACCAGGCGTCGATGGCGCTGGCGCCCCAGCTCGTCGGTCGGTCGGGTGCGTCGTCGACCTCTCGGCCGCCTACCGGTTGAAGGACGCCTCGCTGTACCCACGCTGGTACGGCTTCGAGCACGACCAGCCGGAGCTGCTCGCCGAAGCCGTGTTCGGCCTGCCCGAACTCCACCGCGAGGAGCTGCGCTCGGCCCGGCTGGTCGCCACGCCCGGCTGCTACGTCACGGCGGCGACGTTGGCGCTGGCGCCCCTGCTCGACGCCGGGCTGGTCGAGACGACCGGGCTGATCGTCGACACCGCCAGCGGCATCTCGGGCGCCGGCCGGGCGCCGAAGCCGACACGAACGTCTGCACCAACAAGGACTTCACCGCCTACGGGCTGCTCGACCACCGCCACACGCCCGAGATGGAGCAGGACTGATCGGTGCCCAGCTGCTCTTCACCCCGCATCTCGTGCCGATGAGCCGGGGCATGCTGGCCACGTGCTACGCCCGGCCGGCGGCCGGGCAGGCGCGCGACGACGATCGCTGCCGACGCCCTGCACGCGCCTTCGACGTCGAGCCGTTCGTCGCCGTCACCGCCGGCCGCCGGCGACCAAGGCGGTGCTCGGCTCCAATGCGGCCCACATCAGCGCCCGCTTCGACGAGCGCACCGGCACCGTCATGGCCATGTGCGCCATCGACAACCTCACCAAGGGCGCGTCCGGCGGGGCGCTGCAGTCGGCGAACGTCGCCCTCGGCCTCGACGAGACCGCCGGGCTCCCCAACGTCGGCCTGGCCCCATGACCCCCCATCCGAGGGTTTGGACGCATCGGAGGGTTCGTGCGTGGAGGCCCTGCCGGAAACCCTCCGATGCAACGAAACCCTCGGATGGGGCGACCGTGACCGCCACCGACGCCGAGCTCAACGTCGGCGACGTCCTCGTCGAGGCGCTGCCGTACATCCGCCGCTTCGCCGGCAAGACGGTGGTGGTGAAGTACGGCGGCAACGCCCTCGCCGGCACGTCCGACCACGACGCGCTCGACGTCGTTCGCCGAGGACATCGTGCTGATGCGCCTCGTCGGCATGCGCCCGGTCGTCGTCCACGGTGGCGGCCCCCAGATCACCGCGCTGATGGCGCGGCTCGGCAAGGAGACCAAGTTCATCAACGGCCTGCGCGTCACCGACGCCGAGACGGTCGACATCGCCCCGATGGTGCTGAAGGGCCAGGTCAACCCGCAGCTCGTGGCGGCGATCAACGTCCACGGCGTTACGCCGTCGGGCTCAGCGGCATCGACGCCGGCCTGATCCGGGCCGTGGCGCGGGATCCCGAACTCGGCTTCGTCGGCGACGTCACCCAGATCAACCCGGAGGTGATCCTCGGCCTGATCGACGACGAGTTCATCCCGGTGATCGCCACGATCGGCAGCGACGTCCTCGGGCAGGTCGTACAACATCAACGCCGACACCGTCGCCGGCGCCATCGCCGAGGCCCTCGGCGCCGAGAAGCTCGTCTATCTCACCGACATCGAGGGCCTGCGCCGCGACGTCGACGACCCGGCAGCCTCATCCGCCAGACGACGGCCGACGAACTCGACGCGCTCGTCGCCGACGGCACGATCGCCGGCGGCATGATCCCGAAGGTGCCAGCTGCACGCAGGCCGTACGCAACGGCGTCGGCGGGCCCACATCCTCGACGGACGGATCGAGCACGTGCTGCTGCTCGAGGTGTTCACCGACGCCGGTATCGGCACGATGGTCGTCGGCGCCCGACGGGACCGGAGCAAGCACATGACGACCACCACCCCACCACGAACGGGACGACGAACCACGACTTCGATCTAGAGGCGCTCGACCACTGCCCGTTCATGCCGGTGTTCGGCGCCCCCGAGATCATGTTCGAACGACGGGCAGGGCACCGAGCTGTGGGACGTGCACGGCAAGCGCTACCTCGACTTCCTCGCCGGCATCGCGGTGGTGTCGCTCGGCCACGCCAACCCGGTGGTGGCCGAGGCGATCGGCGAGCAGGCGCAACGGCTGCTCCACGTCGTCAACTTCTTCACCAACCCGGTGGCCACACAGGCCGCCGTGATGGTCAACGACCGCCTGCTCATGGGGTCGACCGGCCAGCTCGGGCAGATGTTCTTCACCAACTCGGGCGCCGAGGCGATCGAGTCCGCGATCAAGCTCGCCCGCAAGCACGGCGGGCGCGGCCGCCACACCGTCGTCAGCGCCCTCGGCAGCTTCCACGGCCGCACGCTCGCCGCCCTCGCGGCCACCGGCCAGCCGACGAAGCACGAACCGTTCCAGCCGATGCCGGAGGGTTTCCGGCACGTCGCGTGGGGCGAACTCGATGCGATCGCCGCCGCCGTCGACGGATCGGTGGCGGCGGTGCTGATCGAGCCCGTGCAGGGCGAGGGTGGCGTCAACCCGGCCGCCCGGATACCTGCAGGGCATCCGCGACGCTGTGCGACGAGATCGGCGCCCTGATGATGATCGACGAGATCCAGACCGGCTTCGGACGCACCGGACGATGGTTCGGGTTCGAGCACGACGGCGTGAAGCCCGACGTGGTCACGATGGCCAAGGCGATGGGCAACGGGATGCCCGTCGGGGCGTGCTGGGCGCGCACCGAGGTGGCGGCGGTGTTCGAACCCGGCGACCACGGCAGCACCTACTGCGGCACGGCGATCGCCACCGCCGCGGTCGTGAACGCGTGATCGCCGAGATGCGCCGCCTCGACGCCCCGCGGCTGGCCGAGCGGCAGGGCGCCCGCCTCGCCGCCGGCCTCCGCGCGCTGCCGGTGTCGTCAAGGTCCGCGGCAAGGCCTGATGCTCGCCGCCGAACTCGCCGGCGGCGTGAGGCCACGGCGCTGTACAAGGAGCTGCTCCATCTCGGCCTGGTCACCAACGCGGTGACGCCGAGCGCTGCGCTTCGTGCCGCCGCTCACGGTGACCGACGACGAGATCGACGAGGCCGTCGAGATGGTCGGCAAGGCACTCGCCCGTGACCCGTCACCTGCTCGACGTCGTCGACTTCGACGCCGGGGAGGTCCGCCAGATGCTCGACATGGCGGCGGTCCCGCCGACCGCACGCTCGGCCGCCCGCTCGACGGGCTCGGCGCGGCGTTGATCTTCGAGAAGGCGTCGAACCGGACCCGCCAGTCGATGGAGATGGCCGTCGTTCCAGCTCGGCGGCCACCCCGTCTACACGCAGGGCGCGGAGGTCGGCTTCGACACCCGCGAGTCGGTCGAGGACGTCGTGCGGATCATCGAGGGTTACCACGCCCTGATCGCGGCCCGGGTCTTCTCCCACACCACGCTCGAGCGGATGGCGGCGGTCGTCGACATCCCGATCGTGAACATGCTGTCGGACTGGTCGCACCCGCTGCAGGCCTTCGCCGACGCCCTCACGATGAGCAGGTCCTCGGGCCGCTGGCCGGCAGGACGGTGGCGTGGGTCGGCGACTACAACAACGTCGCCCGCTCACTCGGCGAGATTCGGCCTCTGCTCGGTGCGCACCTGCGCTTCGCCTGCCCGGTTGGCTACAGCCGCCGACCTCGCCGAGCTGGAGCGGCTCGAGCTGCTCGGCGCGGCGGCGTCACGATGACCCACCGCTCCGGCCGAGGCGGTGGCGGGGGCCCACGCCGTCCACGCCGACACGTGGGTGTCGATGGGCCAGGAGGACGAGAAGGCCGCGCGCAAGCAGGCGTTCGAGGGCTTCACCGTCGACGGCGACCTGATGGCGCTGGCCGCGCCGGAAGGCGTGTTCATGCACTGCCTGCCGGCGTATCGCGGCATCGAGGTCACCGCCGACGTCATCGACGGCCCGCGCAGCGTCGTGTTCCACCAGGGCCACAACCGCCTGCACGCGGCACGCGCCGTGCCTGGCCTTCCTGATGTCGGCGTCAGCTCGTGAGCCTCAAGCAGCAGCGGCAGCAGGCGATCGGTCGGTTGATCGGTCAGCACCCGGTGGCCAACCAACCGCAGCTCCTCGACCTGCTCGGGAGCGAGGGCATCGCCGCGACCCAGGCCACCGTCTCGCGCGACCTCGAGGAGCTCGGCGTGATCAAGGTCCGGGTGCCGGGTGGGCAGCCCGGTGTACGCCCTGCCCGAGCTGGAGACCGATCGCATCGTGCCGTGGGAGCAGCTGCGCCGGGTGCTGGGGGAGTGGGTGGGCGAGGTCGCCGTGTCGGCCAACCTCGTCGTCCTGCGCACCCCGCCCGGCTGCGCTCACGTCGTCGCCTCGGCGCTCGACCGCAGCGGGCTCGACGGCCTCGTCGGCACCGTCGCCGGCGACGACACGCTGCTGTGCGTCGCCGCCGAGACGACGACCGGCACCGAGCTGGCCGACCGCCTGCGGGCGCTGTCCGGGCTCGGTCGCGACGATGGCTGAAGGGCTCGGGTTCAACGCTCTGGCACGGCCGCTTCGCCAGCGGACCATCCGACGCGCTGCTCGCCTACACGGTCAGCCTGCCGTTCGACCGGCGGCTGTGGCCCGACGACGTCGCCGGCTCGCGAGCCCACGTCGGCGGATTGCAGCGGGCCGGGTTGCTGACGGACGACGAGGTCACGGAAATCCTCGGCGCGCTGGACCAGGTCGCGGACGAGCTGGCGAACGACACGTTCACGTTCGTCCAGAGCGACGAGGACATCCACACCGCGGTCGAGCGGCGGGTCACCGAGCTCGCTGGTGCGCCCGGCGGCAAGCTGCACACCGCCCGCAGCCGCAACGACCAGATCGCCACCGACCTGCGGCTGTGGTGCAAGCGGGAGCTGATGGAGGTCGCCCGCCTCGTCGTCGCCCTCGAGGACATCCTGCTGGCGCGCGCCGAGTCGGCGGGCGCGACCTACCTGCCCGGCTACACCCATGTGCAGCGGGCCCAGCCGGTGCTGCTGGCCCATCACCTGCTGGCCCACGGCTGGGCGCTCGCCCGCGACGTCGACCGGCTCACCGCCACCGTCGAGCGCCTCGACGTCTCCCCGCTCGGGGCCGGGGCGCTGGCCGGGACGTCGCTGCCGATCGATCCGGCGGCGACCGCCGAGGCGCTCGGATTCGCCGACGTCTTCGCCAACTCGCTGGACGCCGTCAGCGACCGCGACTTCGTCGCCGAGGCCCTGTTCGACGTGGCGATGGTGGCGATCCACCTCGCCCGCCTCGGCGAGGAGTGGGTGCTGTGGACGAGCGAGGAGTTCGGCTTTGCCCGCCTCGACGACGCCTATGCCACCGGGTCGTCGATGATGCCGCAGAAGAAGAACGCCGACATCGCCGAGCTCGCCCGCGGCAAGTCGGGCCGCCTGATCGGCAACCTCACCGGGTTGCTGGCCACCCTGAAGGGCCTGCCGCTCGTCGTACAACCGCGACCTGCAGGAGGACAAGGAGCCGCTGTTCGACTCGGTCGATCAGATCTCCCTCGCCCTCGTGGCGATCGGCGGGATGATCGAGACGGCGACGTTCGTGCCCGAGCGGATGGCCGCGGCGGCCGACAGCGAGACCACGTCGGCCACCGATCTCGCCGAGTGGCTCGTCGTGCGCGGGATGCCGTTCCGCGAGGCCCACGCCGTCGTCGGCGAGCTGGTGCGGGCCCACCTGTCATCGGGCACCGCGCTGCGCGAGCTCGTCGCGGCGGACGAGCGGCTCGGGCCCGAGGCGGCCGCCCTGCTGGCGCCTGGCGTCGGCGTCCAGCGCCGCACGTCACCGGGCGGCGGCGGTCCGGCGCCGGTGGCCGCCCAGATCGTCCGCTACCGCGAGTCGCTGCGCCATCAGCGGGAGACCCTCGCCGAGTGACCGCCGAGCGCGTCGTCGACCGCGACTTCCTCGGGCGCGACGCACTGGTCGTCGCTCCCGAGCTGCTCGGCAAGGTGCTCGTCAGCGGACCGTGCGCTGGGCGCATCGTCGAGGTCGAGGCGTACCGCTCCGACGAGCCGGCCGCCCACACGTTCCGCGGCCCGACGCCGCGCAACCAGGTGATGTTCGGGCCGGCGGGGCTCCTGTACGTGTACTTCAGCTACGGGATGCACCACTGCGCCAACGTCGTGACCGGCGCCGACGGCGACGGCCAGGCGGTGCTGCTGCGAGCACTGACACCGCTGCGCGGCGTCGAGCTGATGACCGAGCGCCGGCACGGCCGCGCCGCCCACCTCGCCGACGGCCCGGGCAAGCTGTGCCAGGCGCTGGCCCTCGACCTGTCGCACACCGGCACCGACCTGTGCGCCGGCGGTGCCATCCGCTCGTCGACGACGGTTCGCCACCGCCGAGCGTGATCGTCACGACGCCGCGCATCGGCATCACCAAGGCCGTCGACCTGCCGTGGCGGTTCGTCGCCCCGCCCTGATCAGGTGGTCGGCGGCGTGGTGATCGCGGCCGGCGTCGACGTCGACGTCGCCACAGACGTGGTCGGCGCCGTCGTCGTGGTCGGTGGGCCGGCGGCGAGCGGGGGGTTCTGCTCTCGGAACGCCAGGGCCAGCAGCACCCGCCACGTGTCGATGTCGACGATCCCATCGGCGGGCAGGCCCTGGCGCTGCTGGAACCGCATGACGAGGTCCTGGGTGCCGTTCGTGAACCGGTCGTCGGGGGTGATGTCGAACCCGGCCAGCTGCAGCAGCTCCTCGGCGGCGAGCACGGCCTGACCGCTGTCGCCACGGCGGATCGGGGCGGCGAGCTGCTGCCAGGTCACCCGGCCGACGATGCCGTCGGGCGGGATGTTGGTCTGCTGTTCGAGCGCCTTGGCCGCTTCCTCGGTGGCGTCGTCGAAGAAGCCGGTCACCGGCACCGGGTGGTCCTTCACGGTCAGGAGGCGCTGCAGGGCGACGACGACGGCCCCGTCGTCACCGACCCGCACCTGCGGGAACCCGAGCTCGGTGCGCACCGGCTGTGACGTGGACGTGGTCGTGGTGCCCGTCGCGACGTCGAGGTTGGAATGCGGCCACACCAGCCACACCACGAGAGCGATCAGCGCGGCGGCGACGATCGCCGCCGCGGCGATCACCTTCGGTCGTTGCCAGAGCGGCACCCGTGGGGGCGGCGGCGTGGCGAGCAGCTGCGGCTCGGGCGCCGGCTCCGTCGACGCCGTCGATGTCGCCGGGCCGAAGCGGAACAGCTCGACGTCCGGATCGCGCACGAACAGCACGGGCGTCGCCCACTCGACCCTGTCGACGTCGCTGTAGATGGCCTTGCGGGCCTCCGACACCGACGCGTCGATCGGATCGCGCCGCCCGATCAGGTTCGTGTAGAGCTCCTCGGCGAACACGATGGCGGCGCGATCGCTGATCTCGAACTGCATCGCCACGACCGCTGGCACGCCGAGCTGCACGAGCGTGGTCGCCACGCCGGCGTACGGGTCGGTGAGCGTCGTGCGGGCGCCCTCGCAGGAGTTCAACACCACCAACCGCAACAGCGTTCTGGTCCGACAGCAAGTTGGCGAACAGCGTCTCGTCGACCTCGACGGCGGTGCCGTCGTCGGGGTCCTCGAGGTAGATGACGCCGTTGCCGGCGGTCGTGAAGTCGCTGTGGCCGACGTAGTGGATCGCGTGGTAGTTGCCATCGCGAAGGGCCAGCCGCAGGCTCCGGGGAGATGCCGGCTCGAGCCAGTCGAGGCGCACCTGCCCGTTGGCGACCACGGGGGCGAGGGCCTGCTCGATGCGATGGCGCTCGCCGTCGACATCGAGCGGCGCGAGGTCGCGGGGGCTGGCGATGATGCCGAGGATCCGCACCGCACCCTCGATCACCGGTGGCGGCGCCAGCGTGCCGTTCTCGAGCAGGCGCACGATCGGGGTGCGGCGCTGGCTGGCCAGGAAGCGGGGCCGCTCGTACAGGAACTCCCACGGCACGCTCAGCAGCGGCGGCGCGGCCGCGAGCGACAGCGTCATGCGGGTGCCGTGACCGTGGGCGTCGGCGCGGGCCAGCGCGGCCTGGTACGCCGCGCCGACCTCGCCGCTCAGCAACGCCTCGGCCAGCGAGCCGCCGAGCCGCTCGGCGTCGATGATCGGCCGCTGCGCCTCGCCGCCGACGTCACGCGTCGCCCCAGGGCTCGGAGCAGCCCGCCGAGTCGTGCCGTTCTGGGCCAGCCGGAGCACCGTCTGCTCCAGGTCCTCGGCACTCAGCGGCACCGTGAACACGCCGACTGCGGTGGTCCCCGTGGCGTCGGTGGCGCGCACGTCGTAGGACTCGTCCGCCCGTGGTGTGAACGTCACCCGGAAGTCCTCGTAGACGTAGGTGGCCATCCCCTACATGAGATGATCGACGATGGGCGCGGGTGATACAAGGACCCCGCCCGAGGGGATGAGGGAGGCGATGGCCAAGCAACCGTTGGGTGACGTCGTGGTGCTGCTGCCCGGGATCCTCGGCAGCGTGCTGACCCGCGACGGCAAGGACGTGTGGGCGCCCTCGGCCGGTGCCCTCGGACGAGCGCTGTGGACGCTCGGCCGCAGCATCACGTCGCTCGAGCTGCCCGCCGACCCGTGGGAGCGCGACGACCTCGGCGACGGCGTGGCCGCCCCGCGGCTGGTCGACGGCGTGCACCTGATCCCCGGGTTCTGGGGCATCGACGTCTACGGCGGCATCACCCGGATGATCACCGACACGTTCGACGTCGTCCCGGGCGAGACGTACATCGAGTTCCCGTACGACTGGCGGCGTGACAACCGGGTCGCCGCCCGCCAGCTGCAGCGCCTCGTCGACGAGAAGCTGCACGCCCAGCGCCAGCGCAACCCCGACGCCAAGGTCATCCTGATCGGGCACTCGATGGGCGGGCTGGTCGCCCGCTGGTACCTCGAGTGCCTCGGCGGATGGCAGGACGCGCGGGCGCTGATCACGTTCGGCACGCCGCACCGCGGCTCGTTGAACGCCGCCGACTTCCTCGTCAACGGGTTCGTCAAGAAGCTCGGTCCACTGAAGGTCGCCGACCTCAGTCGCCTGCTGCGCTCGCTGACATCCGTGTACCAGCTGCTGCCGATCTACCCGTGCATCGACGTCGGTGCCGGGAACCAGCGCGTCGCCGAGGTCGACCTGCCCCGCGTCGACCGGGTCGCGGGCCGAGTCGCCGCGCTGACCGACTTCCACCGCGCCATCGAGGCCGCGCGTCGGCCAGCGCCCACCGAACGCCTACCAGGTGCACTCGGTGGTCGGGATCACGCAGGGCACCAAGCAGTCGGGCCGCCTCGAAGGTGACGGCTTGGTGCTGCTCCAGTCGTTCGACGGCGACGACATGGGTGGCGACGGCACCGTGCCACGCGTGTCGGCGACGCCGATCGAGACCGACGACGACGAGCCGCCGTACCAGCCGATGTACTCGTCGGAAGCGCACGGCAGCCTGCAGGTCGCCGAGGCCGTGCAGACCCAGCTCCTCGGCATCCTCACCGCCCGACCACCGGTCGGCGTTCCGCGGTGGGCGGGGCATCGCCGTCGAGGCCGACGAGCTGCTCGCCGTCGGCGAGCCGCTCGCCGTGCGGGCGCTTCCTGACGCCGCCGGGCTCACGCTGCGGGCATCCGTCGTCGACGTCGCCACCGGTCGTGCGGCCGGTGACGGTCGTCCTCGCCCGCGACGCCGACGAGGTGCACACCGGCGAGCTGCCGCCGCTGCCGGCCGGCGACTACCGCGTGCGGGTCGAGGGGATCGACGTGTCGGCGCCCCTCGCCGATCCCGTGCACACGCTGCTGTGCGTCGTCGACGACGCGCCGCCCGACGACGAGCCGTGACGACGTGACGACGTACGCGCTGCTCGTCGGCATCGACGCCTATCTGCCGCCGCTGCACGCCGCTGTACGGCTGCCGCAACGACATCGCCGCCCTCGAGACGTACCTGCGGGCGCGGGCCGACGGCGACCTCGAGCTGCGGGTGCTGCTCGACGCCGACGCCACGCGCGACACCGTCGTCGCCGCGTTCCGCGAGCACCTCGGCGCGGGCGGGCAGCGGCGACGTCGCCCTGTTCGCCTACTGCGGCCACGGCAGCGAGGAGCCGGCGCCGGCCGCGATCGCCGACCTCGAGCCGAGCGGACGGATCCAGACGATCATGCTCCACGACTGCGGGCGGCGCATCGACGGCAAGCTGCGACGGGCGCTCGCCGACAAGGAGCTGTCGCTTGCTCATCGCCGAGGTCGGCGGCGAGCGGGGCCCACGTCGCTCACCATCCTCGACTGCTGCCACAGCGGCGGCGGCACCCGCGACCCGTACGCCCGGCCGCGAGCGTGGACGCCGCGGCCCGACGAGGCGGCGCCCGCCGACCGCGACGTCGTCGCGGCCCTCGCTGCGGCCCGCCCGTCCACGGAGTTCATCGCCGGCGCGCTCGACCACTGGCGGGCGCCGCGCCCGCCGCACGTCGCGCTGGCGGCGTGCCGGTCCGACGAGACCGCCAAGGAGCGGCGCATCGGGGACGTCAACCGTGGCGCCTTCTCGGTGGCCTTGCTCGAGGCGCTCGACGTGCTCGGCTCGCGCACCACCTACCGCTCGCTGCTGGCGACGGTGCGCTCACGCGTCGAGCGCACGGCGGACGAGCAACGACCCGGAGCTGTTCCCGCTCGACGTCGGCGGCGTCGCCGACGCCCTGTTCCTCGACGGCGCCGTCCGCCCGGTGGCACCGTCGTTCACGGTCACCCGCCAGGCCAACGGGTGGGAGGTCGACGCCGGCGCCGTCCACGGGCTGCGCGACCCGGTCGGCGACGAGGCGTTCGTCCTCGGCTGCAGTGAGGACGACGGCACGGCGGTCGGCATGGTCCGCGTCACGCACGTCGACGTCGGGCGGTCGGCCGTCGAACCCGTCGACTGGACGCCCGCCGATCGGGCCTATCGCGCCGCCGTGGTGTCGGTGCCGCTCCCGCCGGCCGAGGTGCAGCTCGACCCGCCGACCGACGGCGGCCCGGCGGCACGCCGACGTCGCCGCCGTCCACGACGCCGTGCGCGCCGCCGTCGCCACGGCCGGCGCGGGTGGTGCACCGTCGCCGGCGGTCCGCCTGGTCGACGACGTCACGGCGTCGCCGGGTGCGCTGCGCCTGCGCGTGTCGGTGCCGTCGGCGGGCACGGCGCGCATCGCCCGCGCCGACGGGAGCCCGGTCGTCGGTGACGTCGCCGACGCCGACGGGGCGGGAGCCCGCCTGCGCCGTCAGCCGGCTGGAGCACGTCGCCGGCGTGGGAGCTGATCCGGGCGCTCGGCGACCATCCGTCACCGCTGGCCGATCTCGTGACCCTCGACCTGTTCGAGTGCCGGCCCGGTGAGACCCGCCGTCCTGCGGACCGCGCGCCGCTCGCCACCGATGGCAGCTGCGTGCTGACCTACACCCGCCAGCTCGACGGCAGCTGGCCGGCGCCGGCGCGTGTTCATGCAGCTGCAGAGCCACGCCGACCGGGACCTCTACGTCGCCGTGCTCGACCTGACCGACCGCTTCCGGTGCCACGCCGCGGTGCCGACCGTCAAGCTCGGCGCCGGTCGCTCGCTGGCGCTCAACGACGGTGATCCGCTGCCGGCGACGCTGCCCGACGGCGTGCCGGTCGAGCCGGGCGCTGCGGTGCGCGACTGGCTCAAGGTGATCGTCAGCACGGTCGACTTCGAGGCGACGTCGTTCACGATGCAACAACTCGACGCACCGCCACCCGCGGTCGATCGGGGCTGCCGCGGTCCACGCTCGACCGTCTCGCCGCCCGGGCCGTCCGCCGGGACATCGGGGCCGCCGTCGATGCGACGTCGTCGACACCCGTCGCCGAGTGGACGGCCTCGACGCTCGTCCTCGAGGTCCGCGTCCCGACGACCTAGCGCCACTGCATCCAGTAGCCGTGCGGGTGGCACTGGGCGAGGTGGCGGGCGCTGCGGCGACCCTTGCGCCAGCGGACGAGCACCAGCGCGGTCGTCGAGGTCCGGGCGTCGACGGTCGGCAGCTCGGGCACGAGCACCGGGCTCTCGGCGAACACCCACGACACGTCGCGCCGGCGACCACACGCATCGAGCATCTCGACGAACGCCCGTCGCTCGGTCGCCGACAGGTAGTTGAGCACCCAGGTGGTGGTGACGATCGGGTGGGCCGCCGCGCCGAGCACGAGCGCCGCCGTGTCGGTGACTGCATCCCCGGGTCGCACCTCGACGCCGGTCGAGCGGCGATGCCGATCGCCGCGTGCAGCCGTTCGATGCGGTCGGTCTGGTCGGGCCAGATGCACGCCGTCAACCAGCGCACCGCCCCGTCGTCGTGGATGTCGACCGGCGACCGGTCGAGCCCGATCCGCTCGACGACGTCCGGCAGCGCGGCGGGGAGCCGGGTGCGGCCGCGTGTCTCGCACCGCAGGGCGCGGTCAACGGGCCGCCAGCTCGCCGCCCGGCACGTACGTGTAGTGGTAGCGGTCGAGCAGCAGGTTGAGCCCGGCGCTGGCGCCGATGTCGAGGTGGGTGAGCGGGCCTACCTCGGCGGCCACGAGGCCGAACGCCGGCAGCAACAGGGCGCAACGCCCGATCTCGTTCGTCTGGGTGCTGCGGGTGACGAGCAGCTCGGCCAGCTCGTCGGCATGGGTGGCGGTGAAGGCCCGGAACGCCGGCATCGGATCGCCGTCGTCGGGTGTCGCCGCGAGGTCGGGATAGAAGCGGGCCAGACCCTCGTCGGGCCGCCCGGCGAGCAACAGGGCGCGGACGCACGCGAACAGCAGCACGGGCTGGCGCTGCACGGTGGGGCGCTGGAGCAGCGCGGCCAGCCCCGCGTCGGCGGCGATCCCGGCCGCCAGGCGGTGGTACAGCGGCGCTCGGGGCTCGCCGTCCTGGCGAACTCGGCGAAGAGGGCCGCCATGCCCTGAGCGTCCATGACCCATTGCAGGCACGCACTCAGCGACCCGGCCAATTGACCGGTACACGTACCGACGATGACCTCGGGTGCTGAGCACGTGTCGCAATGGGTCCTGGCCGCTCTGGAGGTGACGTCCTGGCCGCTCTGGAGGTG
>CAWIKD010000026.1:0-64656 GCA_963836545.1 uncultured Acidimicrobiia bacterium
GCCGAGCTGGGCCGGGTGCTGACCCGGGACGGGGCGTTGGTGGCGACTGGCGGGGACCGGGGGCGATGGAGGCCGTCAACCTCGGCGCCTCCATGGCCGGTCACCCGGACGGCGCCCTCGACGAGGCCCTGGCCACCCTCGCCGCGGTGCGCCTCGTTCCGTCCTTCCATCGATCGCCGGGCGGCGGTGGCGCTGGCGTGCGGGCTCGCTGGCCGGGCGACGGCGGCCTCGGCATCCCGACCTGGGCTACGGCGCCGAGCCGCCGAACGTGTTCGCCGGGGCGATCGCCAAGTACTTCCAGAACACGTTCCGCGAGGCCACGCTGCTGCGGCGCTGCGTCGGGGGAATCGCCTTCCTCCGCGGCGCGGCCGGCACCATCCAGGAGCTGTTCCAGGACCGCGTGTGAGAACTACTACGCCGAGCCGCCGATGGTGGCCCCGATGGTCTGGTCGGGGCCGAGCACTGGCCGCCGAGTGCCCCGCATGGCCCCTGCTCAGGCCCTCGCGGGCGGTCGGGCGATGAGGTCGCGGACCGCACCTGGCCGGCCCCGTCGCCGAAGCCGCCCGGGTTGTTCCGGGGTGACGCCCAAGCGAACACCGAGGCCCGCGGGGATCGCGCCAAACGGCCCGTGACCACCTCTTGTAGGGTGCTGGCTTCAGCTGGTGGGCTGTCCAGAGCCATGAGGTCCTAATGAGGAGTCGGGAAGGGTGGGCGGGTGATGTGCCGCGTCGCGCCGCTACCGTCGCCGTGGCCGTCCTGGCGTGCTCGTTGACCTCGACGGGCGCCGCCGCCCGCGACTGACGCTGGCGCCGGTCGTCCAGCACTGCTCCGCGGCGACCTCGTGATGGCCGGGAACTCGAACCTGCTCTCGGCCGGCGGCTCGCGCGCCGACTGACAGGAGGTCGCCGACGTCGACGACGACAGCAGCGTCGTGTGCGTCGGGCGGACCTCCGTCCCCGCCGTCTGCGCCGACAACTCCAGCACGGCCAGGCTCGACATCCCGGCCGGTGCTCGCATCGTGGCCGCCCGGCTGTACGTCGACACGACGTGTCGTCCGCGGTGCGACCGATCCGGGTGCGCCTCGACGGCCCCGCCGAGGGCTTCGATAAACGACGAGCTCACGAGCGGCGCCGACAGTGCCGCCCCCAAGCTCAGCGAGAGACGTCGGCGCGTCCGTGCCGGGTGCGACCCCGCTGCGCCAGGCGGTCTGGGACGTCACCGACCACGTCCAACGCGGCGGCCCCGGCGCCTACACGGTCGCCGACATCGTGTTCGAGCGGGCGGGCGCCTTCCTGCCGTACGCTCGTGGGCCATCGTCGCCGCCTACGAGCTCGATCCGACCGCGGAGTGGCGGCGATGTCGCCGGAGCAGCGGGCCCGCTTCGCCCCCCGGAGCGTCTCGTGGTACGACGGGTTCGTCAACCCCGCCGACGGCACGACCGAGGTGCCGGTCAGCGGGTTCGAGTACCGGTCGGCGTGCCCGTGTTCGGCAAGACGTCGACTTCGTGGCCCACGCCCAACACCGCGGCGCCGACAACCTGCTGTTCGCCGGTCAGCCGCTCGGCAACAACGTGTCGCCCGGCGACCCCGCCGCCGCTCGGGGTCACCGTCGGCGACGATCCGGCGTGCAACACGACCACGCGGATCCTCGACGACTCGATCTGCGTGCTCGGCAAGGCGGTGTCGACGAAGGCCCCGGCGCCACCGCCTACCTCGCCGCCGGTGACGGTCCGACGCCGTCGTCCGGGTCAGGCGTCGACATGGACGTGGCGCGGATCCGGCTCGGTACTTCGTGCCGGGCGCGACCAGCGCCAACCCTCGGGTTGCGCACGTTCGGGTACACGCCCGTCGCCACCGGCCTGCGGGCTGCGTCGATCGACCTGCCGACGGGCGCGGGGACCACGATCCGCTTCACGGCGTGGTCCCCGCGCCCGTCGGCAGGTCGATCGACGCAGCCAGCAGGCCGGTGGCGACGGGCGTGTACCCGAACGTGCGCAACGCGAGGGTGGCGCTCGTCGTGCCGGGCACGAAGTACCGCGCCGGGATCCGCACGACGTCCATGTCGACGCCCGACCCCGACGACGCAGTTCGGCCATCGCCCGCCGCGAGGTACGCGGTCGCGCCGGGGGCCTTCGTCGTCACCGCCGTGCCGAGGTGGCAGATCGAGTCGTCGAGGATCCGCGTCGTCGTGTTGCACGCCGGCTCGTCGCCGACCGTGACCCCGAGCGGCGGCGGCGGGTCGCCCGGCGACACGTTGTTGCCGAGCGGCTGACCGGCGAAGAGCAGGTTGTCGGCGCCCCGATGTTGGGCGTGGGCCACCAGGTGGAACGTCTTGCCGAACACCGGCTGGCCGACGGGGACCTCGAACCCGCTGACCGGCACCTCAGTGGTGCCGTCGGCGGTCACGGCGAGCCCGTCGAACCACGAGACGCTGCGGGGGGCGAAGCGGGCCCGCTGCTCCGGCGCCATCGCCGCGGCGTCCGCCGCCGGGTCGAGCTCGTAGGCGGCGACGATGGCCCACGACGCGTACGGCAGGAACGCCCCGGCCCGCTCGAACACGATGTCGGCGACCGTGTAGGCACCCGGACCGCCGAGTTGCACGTAGTCGGTGACGTCCCACACGGCCTGGCGCAGCGGCGTCGCACGCGGCACGGACTCGCCGCCGGTGCTCTCGCTGAGCTTCGGCGCCACGCTGTCGGCGGCGCTCGTCAGCTCGTCGTACTGGAAGCCGTCGCCGGGGCCGTCGAGGCGCACCCGGATCGGTCGCACCGCGGACGACAGCGTGGTGTCGACGTACAGCCGGGCGGCCACGATGCGGGCGCCGGCCGGGACGTCGAGCATGGCGGTGCTGGAGTTGTCGGCGCAGACCGCCGGGACGTACGTCCGCCCGACGCACGCCACGCTCGTGTCGTCGTCGACGTCGGCGACCTCCTGGCCGTCGGCGCGCCACCCACCCGCCGAGAGCAGGTTCGAGTTCCCGGCCATCACGAGATCGCCCCGGAGCACCTGCTGGACGACCGGCGCCAGCGACGCGTCAGGGGCGGCGGCAGCCGGCGTCGAGGTCACCGAGCACGCGAGGAAGGCCGCGGCGACAGTGAGCGGCGCGACGCGCCACATCAGCCACCTCACCCTTCCCGACTCCTCATTTGGACCTCATGGCTCTGGACAGCCCACCAGCTGAAGCCAGCACCCTACAAGAGGAGGTCGGAGGCCGATTCGGCGCGATCCGCGCCGGGCATCAGGTGTTCGCTTCGGCGTCATCGCGGAACCACCGGGCGGCATCGCCGACGGTGCCGGCCAGGTGCAGCCGCGACTCCATCGCCCGACCGCTCGCGAGGGCCGTGAGCAGGGGCCATGCGGGGACCTCGGCCGTCCAGTGCTCCTCGCCGACGAGCACCATCGGGGCCACCATCGGCGGCTCGGCGTAGTAGTTCTCGCACGCGTCCTGGAACAGCTCCTGGATCGTCCCGGCCGCACCGGGGAGGAAGGCGATGCCCCCCACGCAGCGCCGCAGCAACGTGGCCTCCCGGACCGCGTTCTGGAAGTACTTGGCGATCGCCCCGGCGAACACGTTCGGCGGCTCGGCGCCGTAGGCCCACGTGGGGATGCCGAGCCCGCCGTCGCCCGGCCAGCGGGCCCGCACGGAGAGGGCCACGGACGCCCACCGCTCGATCGAAGGACGGAACGACGGCACCGCGGCGAGGGTGGCCAGGGCGTCGTCCAGGGCGGCGTCCGGGTGACCGGCCAGCGAGGCGCCGAGGTTGACGGCCTCCATCGCCCCCGGGCCCCCGCCGGTGGCCACCAGCGCCCCGTCGCGGGTCAGCGCCCGGCCCAGCTCGGCCGCCTCCCGGTAGGGCGTCGTCCCGCGCTCGGCGGCGTGGCCGCCCATCACCCCGACCACGCGGCGACGGGCCACGACGTCGTCGAGGGCCTCTTCGACAGCTGCGTCGTGCAGCGCCTGCGCCACCGCGTCGTCGGGGCGCACCCCGGGCATCTGCGACCAGGCGTAGGCCCGACCGTCGAGGGTCGTCGAGTAGCCGTGCTCGAGCCCGCCGTAGAGCTCGTCGGCCGTGTAGAGCCCGCTGCGGTAGGCGTCCACCGGCGCCGCCGGGAGCTCGGGGAACACGACCGCGCCGTGCCGACGCAGGTGCTCGTCGGCGCGCTTCGTCAGGCGGCACCCGAGGAGCAGGGCACCGGCCGGGTCGAGGGCGACGAGCGCCGACGTCCGCCGGCGCAGGTCGACGCCGCGCATCCGCCAGCCCCGCATGCGTCGAGCGCCGCGGGCGACCAGCTCGTCGAACACGGGAAGCGACTCGACCTCGACGATGCGCCCGACACGACGCGGCGGCGCCGGCTCAGACACCGAGTGACCGGCCGATGATCTCCTTCATGATCTCGGTCGTGCCGCCGTAGATGCGGGTGATGCGGGCGTCGGTGTAGGCGCGGGCGATCGGGTACTCGCTCATGTAGCCGTAGCCGCCGTGGAGCTGCACGCAGCGGTCCACGACCTTGCCCTGCAGCTCCGTGCACCACCACTTCGCCATCGCCGCCTCGTCAGCGGTCAGCTCGCCGGCGTTGAGGGCGATGACGCAGCGGTCGATGAACGATTGCCCGATCTCGATCTCGGTCGCCATCTCGGCGAGCGCGAACCGGTTGTGCTGGAACGAGGCGATCGGCTGGCCGAACGCCTGGCGCTCCTTGGCGTAGGCCAGCGTCCGGTCGAAGGCGGCGCGCGCCGCGGCGACACCGGTGACGGCGATCGACAGCCGCTCCTGTGGCAGGTTGCCGACCAGCTGGAAGAAGCCCTCGCCCTCTTCGCCCATGCGGTTCTCGATCGGCACCCGCACGTCGTTGAAGAACAGCTCGGCCGTGTCCTGGGCGTGCATCCCGATCTTCTCCAGGTTGCGGCCCCGCTCGAAGCCCTCCATCCCGCGCTCGAGCACGAGCAACGACATCCCGCGGTGGCGCTGCGCCGGATCGGTCTTGACGGCGGTCACCACGAGGTCGGCGTTGATGCCGTTGGTGATGAACGTCTTCGAGCCGTTCACGATGTAGTGGTCACCGTCGCGGATCGCCGTGGTCGTCATCGATGCCAAGTCGGAACCGATGGCGGGCTCGGTCATGGCGATCGCCGTGATCAGCTCACCGGCGCAGATCCCCGGCATCCACCGCTTGCGCTGCTCGTCGTTCGTCAGGTGCAAGAAGTACGGGAGGCAGATGTCGTTGTGCAGCGTGATGCCGAGACCGGCCGCGTTGACGTCGGCCTGCTGCAGCTCCTCGGCGATGACGACGTTGAAGCGGAAGTCCTTGACCCCGCCGCCACCGAGCTCCTCGGGGACCTCCATGCCGAGGAACCCGTTGGCACCGGCGATCCGGAACAGCTCCCGATCGACGATCCCCTCGGCCTCCCAGCGGGCGTAGTTGGGGACCGCCTCTCGATCGAGGAACGAGCGGAACGCGCCGCGGAACTCGTCGTGGACGTCGTCGAACAGGGTGCGGCGCATCAGAGGGAGATCGTAGGGAGAGGTAGCCTCGGGCCCGTCACCACACCGCTCCGGAGGGCCCCGATGACCATCGAAGACATCGACACGCAACGCGCCGCGTTCCACTCGATGGAGGAGGGCACGGCCCTCGACTGGAGCATCATCGCCCACCACAACCTGACGTTCGCGGCGGGCCTGCCCGATCGGATGCTGGCCCACCTGCGGATGCTGGAGGGGGACGCCGGCGGGTTCGCGGTCGACCGCCTCGAGCACTCACTGCAGACGGCGACGCGCGCCTACCGCGCCGACCGTGACGACGAGTACGTCGTGTGCGCCCTGCTCCACGACATCGGCGACATCCTCGGCCCGTACAACCACGCCGACATCGCGGCGTCGGTGCTCAAGCCGTTCGTCTCGGACGCCAACCACTGGATGGTCGAGAAGCACGGCGTGTTCCAGGGCTACTACTTCTTCCACCACCTCGGCCTCGACCGCAACGCCCGCGACGAGTACGCCGGCCACGAGTTCTACGACCACTGCGCCGAGTTCTGCCTCGACTTCGACCAGGCGGCCTTCGACCCGGCGTACGACACGCTGCCGCTCGAGCACTTCGAGCCGGCGGTGCGCGCGGTGCTCAGCGCCCCCCGCCGCAGCATCTACATGCGCGACGACGGCGCGGTCATGGAACCTGCGGACGCCTGAGCGTCCGCAGCGTCTCCCAGTTCAGTCCGACGCCGGCAGCGGCTTGGCGTCCTTGAGCGGGATCGCCGTGCCGTTGAGGGCGAGCGTCCCCGCGCCACCCTTGGTCGCCAGCAGCTCGGTGCCGGTGGCCTCGTCGGCGAAGCGCTTGCCGATCGCCGTCGGCCCCGCGAACGCCGGGTCGGTGGTGAGACCGCCCGGGACCTCGCTGCCGACGGGCACCATCGGGTGACCGCCGCACTGCAGCTCGACGGCGGCGTTCGGCGCCTTGACGACGATGACCTGCGTGTCGTCGACGACGCTCTGCCAACGTGAACCGGCCTTGAGTTCTTGATCAGCCATAGCCCGCCCATCCTGGCACGGCAGTACGTTCCTGGCCATGTTCGGGGCGGGGGATGCGGCCCGGGCACTCGCCCCGCTGGTCGGCGAGGTGATCGCGGTGACGCTCGAGGGCGCCGGTTGGGACCACGTCGCGTGGCGCGTCGACACCGCCGACGGCGCGTCGTGGATCGTGCGGGCGGCCAGCCTCGACGAGCCGAACGACAGCGATGTCGGCGACGTCCGCCGGGAGGTCGCCGTGATGCAGCTCGTGCGCCGCCACCTCGGGCGACCTCGTGGCCGACGCCGCCGTCCTCGACGAAGCGACGGGCTGCATGGCCCACCGCCGCGTGCCGGGCGTGCCGCTGCAGGACCTCGTCGCGGGGCGGGCGATCGGGGCTGGCGAGCTGCATCGGCTGGCCGGCGAGATCGGGTCGGTGATCGCGGCGATCGCGGCGATCGACCCGGCGACCTCGGCCGAGCCGATCCCCGTCGACGACGCCGGCACCGACGCCTGGCTCGCCGAGCTGCCGGCCGCGCTGGACGTGATCGGCCCGCGACTGGCACCCGCCGAGCGGGCTGCTGTCGAGCGGTTCCTCGCATGTGCCCCGCCGCCCGCGCCGGCGCCGGACGAACTGGTGCTGGCGCACAACGACCTCGGGGGCGAGCACGTGCTCATCGACCCCGAGGCGATGACCATCACGGGGATCATCGACTGGTCCGACGCCGCCGTCGCCGACCCGGCGGCCGAGTTGGGCCGACTCCTACGCGACCTCGGCGCCACGCACCTCGACGCGGTCGTCGGCGGGCTCGCCGTGCTCCCCGCGCACGAGCACGCCTGGCGCGATCGGGCGTGGTGGTACGCCCGTTGCCTCGTCGTCGAGGACCTCGCCTACGCGGTGCGCCGGCGCCCCGATCTCATCGCCGTCGAGTTGGCCAGCCTGCGCGCGCTGTACGCGGGCGTCTGACCAGACGTTCTGTGTCACCGCACAAGTCCCCGGGGACTTGTGCGGTGACAGAGAACGCGCCTGGCTACGGTCCCGGCGATGTCGGACGACTCCATCCGCACCGCCGCGCCAGCGACGTCGACGCCGTCGTCGAGGTGCTGACGGCGGCGTTCCAGGACGACCCGTTGATGTCGTGGGCGTTCCCCGACGACGCCATCCGCCGCCGTCGCCTGCACGGGCTGTGGACGTTCATGGCCGCCGACGGCTACGTCCCCCGTGGGGCGTGCACGGTCATCCCCGGCGGTGACGGTGCGGCGCTGTGGTCGGCGCCCGGCGACGGGCTCGACGGCGAGTTCTGGTCGGCCAACGGCTCGCGGTTCGTGACCATGCTCGAGGGTGATGTCGAGCGGCTCGGGTCGTTGTCGGAGCAGATGGACGCTCATCACCCGCACGACCGCGACCACTGGTACCTCATGGCGATCGGGGTGTCACCGGCAGCCCAGGGCCGCCGGCTCGGGAGCGCCCTGCTCGCCCACACCCTGGCCACGGCCGACGCCAACGGTGCGCCCGCCTACCTCGAGGCGACCAGCCCGCGCAGCCGGGCGCTGTACGAGCGACACGGGTTCGAGGTGCTGGCCGAGATGCGCGCGCCCGGTGGCCCGCCGGTGTGGGCGATGTGGCGCGAGCCGGGCGCCGTGGGCGATCGCGCCGAGCGTGATGGCGAAGCCGGTCAGCTGCAGCGGCGACAGTGACTCGCCCTTGGCGATCCACCCGAGGGCGGCGCCGGTGACGGGGGCGGCCAGCCCGAGCAGTGGGGGTGCCGACGCCGGCAGCCGCCGGATCCCGGCGAACCACACCACGAACGCCAGGCCGGTGGCGATCACGCTGAGGTAGGCGAACCCGGCGATCGCCCGTCCGTCGAGCGCCGGCGGCGGGCCCTCGACGACGAGCATCAACGGCACGAGCAGCGCGCCGCCGACCAGCAGCTGCCAGCCGGTTGCGGCCAGGCGGTCGGACGGTGGCGAGAAGCGCTTGGTCAGCACGACCCCGGTGGCGAACGCGACGTTGGCGGCGATCGGCGGCGACGACCCCGACGACGTCGAGCCCGGCGCCGGGCCGGACGACGACGAGGGCGACTCCGACCGCGGCGACGACGCCGACGACCACCTCGGCGCGCCCGGGTCGCCGTCCCGACACGATCCGCGACAACCCGGCGACGAGCAGCGGCTGCAAGCCGCCGACGGCCGCCGCGGTGCCGCCGGGCAGGTGCTGCACGGCGACGACCAACAGCGGGAAGAACAGGCCGAAGTTGAACAGGGCGAGCAGCGCGGTGCGGCCCCACTCTCGACCGTGCGGACGCCAGCGCGACCGCAGCAGGGCGACTCCGACGAGCAGCACCCCGGCCGGCACGACGCGCATCGACGCCACGAGCAGCGGACGCCCGGCCGGCAGGAGCTCGGTGACGACCAGGTAGGTCGTGCCCCACGAGATCGGCGCCAGCACCGTCGTCAGCGCCGTCGTACGGTCAGATGACTTCATGTTCATCATCTTAATGTTAAGATTCTTGATGTCAACAGACCGTGTAGCGTGGTGCCCATGGCCGCCGTCCAGCGATCCGACTCGGTCGATCGCATCGTGGGCCAGTGGCAGGCGGCGCGCCCCGACCTCGACTCGTCGCCGATCGCCGTCATCGGTCGGGTGTCACGGCTGTCGCGGCTGATCGACCGCCGGCTGGCCGAGAACTTCGCCCGCTTCGACCTCGAGAACTGGATGTACGACGTGCTCGCCACGCTGCGACGCGGCGGCGAGCCCTACGAGCTGTCGGCCGGCGAGCTCGTCGGCCAGTCGATGGTGACCACCGGCGCGATCACGAACCGCATCGACCGCCTCGCCGCCCGCGGCCTCGTCGAGCGGCTCGGCACGACGGACCGCCGCAAGGTGATCGTGCGCCTGACGCCCGCCGGTCTCGCCCTCGTCGACGAGGTCGCCGTCGCCCACATGGCCACCGAAGCGGAGATCCTCGCCGACCTCTCTCCCCGCCAGCGCCACGACCTCGCCGCCCTCCTGCGCACCGCCCTCCTGGCTCTCGGGGACGGGTAGCCCGACGCGCCTGGCGGCTCAGAACGCCGCTTGCATCGCGGCGACCATCTCGGCCTGGTCGTTCGTGACGGTATCGAACTGCGCGAACGAATCGAACGGCATGTTGCCCATCGCGACCATCACGACGAACTCCCGGCCGCTGTCGCCCACCACGTAGCCGGCCAGCGTGTTGCCGAGCAGGATCAGCTGGCCGGCGGGCGTGCCGACGCCACGGTTGCCGGTCTTCATCCGGGCCTTGCCGGCCAGCGGTGAGTCGGTGAGGACGTTGGCCAGCGTGCCGTCCTTGCCGAGGATCGGCAGCGCATCACCGAACGCCGTTCCGTACGGCGTGCCCACGACGGTCCGATAGAAGCTGGCCATCGCGCGAGGTGTCGCCCGGTTGTGGTCGTCGGAGCCGGCGCCGTCGAACGGGAACACGTACTTCTTGTCGATGCCGAGCTTGGTGAACAGGTCGACCTCAGCGACGATGCCGTCATCGCAGTCGGTGCTGCCCGCCTTGACCGCCGCGAGGCACGCCATCAGGTCGGCGCCGCGGTTGTAGCTGACCTTCATGATCAACTGCACGTAGGCGGCGAGCGACGCCGACACGTGCTCGGTGAGCTTGTCGGCGTCCTGGTAGCTGCCGGCGGCCGGCAGCAGCGTGGTCGGGTTCGGTCCGTCCGGCGCGGCGTTGACCGTGACACCCGCTCGTTGCAGCGCCTCGATGAACGCGGTGCGAGCGAACGACGACGGATCAGTGATCTCTTGGACGACGAGACGAGGACCCGATCGGGCGGCGATCGTGCCCGTCACCACGATGTGGCCGGGGGTCGGCTCGGTGACCTGCAGCTCGGTGGACCCGCTGGCATCCACCGTCGTGGCCTGCGTCTCGACCGTGTACGAGGAGACCTGCGGACGCCAGTCGAGGGTCGTCGCCTGCCCGGCCGCCGCACCCGGCGACACCTCGATGTCGATGAAGTTCTCGTTGATCCAGATCGGCGCGATGACCCCGTCGGGCCACGTGATCGGCGTGAACAGACGATCGTCGACGACGACATCACCGTTCACGATGGTGATGCCGGCCGCCTTGACCTGCTGGGCGAACTGGTCGAGCACGCCGAGCGGATCGCCCGGCGGCTCGACAGCACCGGGGGCGCCGACGTTCGCGTAGCTGTGGTCGAGCGCCGGGAAGTTCTCGTAGTACAGGGACCCGTTCGGGTTACACGCGCAGCCCGAAGCTGAGATCGCCGGCACCGACGAGGACGAGGTTGCCGTCCAGCGTGTCGCCGCTCACCGTGCCGGCCTTGTACAACGGCGTCACGAACGTGGTGGTCGGGCCCGTAGGCATCGCAGCGCGGCGCTGACGGAGAAGCCCTTCATCGTCGAGCCCGGATCGAACATCTTGTCCGGGTTCTGCGACGCCAGCACCTCGCCGGTCTTCTGGTCGATGGCGATGTACCCCCAGTCCGTCGACTCGTACTGGGCCTTGGCCTCGATCTTGTCGATCGCCGCCGTCAGCTCGGCCGGTCCCGTCGAGCGACTCGTCCGGCACGCTGGGACGTAGGCGCGCTGGACGTGGATGCGCTCGATGTGGATGCGCTCGATGTGGATGCGCTCGACGACGCGCTGGATGACGCCGCCGTCGTTGGCAGGCGACCGACGTGGTCGGCGCCGCATCGGTGTCGTCGTCCGAGCACGCGCTCGCGGCGATGAGGCCGACGGCGAGCACTGCGGCGGCGCTCCGCCACCTCGGCGGGCCATCGTTGAACGTCCTGCTGCCATCACCCGTTCTCCCTCGTGATCGGTGGTCACGACTGTACCCCGGAGGCCGGGTTCGATCAAGTGCCACTTGAACGAATCGATGGTTGATGGGATGACCCAGTTGAGACTAGGATGAGGTTCGCGATGACAAAGACCGCGACGAGCAAGCGAACCTCGAGCTACCACTCGCCGCTGCGGGCGAAGCAGGCGGCCCAGACCCGCCAGAGCATCGTCGAGGCTGCCGTCGAGCACTTCGCCGGAGCGGATGGGCCGGCACCGTGCTGCCGGCGATCGCCAGCGACGCCGGCGTCTCCGTCGACACCATCTTCGCGACCTTTGGCACGAAGTCGGCGCTGCTCATGGAGGCGGTCGATGTCGCGATCGTCGGAGACGCCGAGGAAGCGGCGATGGTCGACCGCGACGACTTCGCCGGGCTCGGGCAGGGTCGCCGACCGGAGCGCCTCCGAGCTGGCGTGCGCTACACGATGGACGTGTACCGCGCGGTCGGTCCCGATGCTGAGGACCCTGCGCGAGGCAGCGGCGAGCGACGACGGGGCACGGGCCCGACTGGCCCAGTACGACCAGGACCGTCGTGACCTGACGGCCGCGGGGATGGCGCTGATCCTCGGGCGCGAACCGTCTGCCGAGCTCGTCGACAGCATCTGGGCGCTGCTCAGCCCAGAGGTCCACGCCTACCTCCTCGATGGACGGGGCTGGTCCACCCAACAGGCTGAGGACTGGTTCGTGGACATGGCGAAGGCCGCCATCGCCCGCAGCTGATCGGGTAGAGCCTCGCCAACCGCTATCGGAGCGACGCCGCCGCTGACCAGTGACCCGACGTGGCCGCGGCCGCGCGACGATCGGGCGCATGGATGCCATCGACTACGAGGAGATCCGCCAGCTGCTGGGTCGCTACAACCTGGCCATCGACCTCGGCGACGCCGCCGGGTGGGCGGCGACGTTCGCGCCCGACGGCGTGTTCCGGTGCACCGGCGTCCCGGAGGGCCACCCGCTGGGCGGTGAGGTCACCGGCGTCGAGGCCCTGATGGCCTACGCCGAGACGAGCTACCGCATCACGCACGGCCGGGCCCGCCACTGGAACGCCAACACGGTCATCGAGGGCGACGGCGAGACGGCCACGATGCGGTGCTACATGCTCAACCTCACCGCCGGCTCCGGCAAGGTGGCCGGCACGACCGGCATCTACGAGGATCGGCTGCGCAAGGTCGACGGGGCGTGGCGCTTCGTCGAGCGCCACATCGCCGTTGACAACGTCCCCGGCTGACCCGCCGCCCCGAGCGTCTGGCACGCTGGCGGCCATGGGGACGACGACGGTGACCTCCACGACGCTGCGCGACGAGGTCAAGGCCTGGCTCGACGAGCGCTGGCCGGCCGGCAAGGACCTGCCGCGCAAGGAGTGGCTGGAGCAGGTCGTCGACGCCCGCTGGGCCGTGCCGACGTGGCCGACCGAGTGGTACGGGCGCGGGCTCGACGGCGAGGCGGCCGAGGTGATCGCCGAGGAGTTCCGGCGCGCCGGTGCGCCGGGCGCCGCGCAGGACAAGCACAACCTCTGGGCCAACACCGTCCTCGCGTTCGGCACGCCGGAGCTCAAGCAGCAGTTCGTGCGCCGGCTCTTGCTGGACGACGTGAAGATGTGCCTGCTGTACTCCGAGCCCGGCGCAGGATCCGATCTCGCCGGGTTGCAGACCCGGGCCGATCGCGACGGTGACGAGTGGATCGTCAACGGCCAGAAGGTGTGGACGTCGGGCGGCAAGGAGGCCGAGTTCGGGATGCTCATCGCCCGGACGAACTGGGACGTGCCCAAGCACCAGGGCATCTCGTTCTTCTGGTGCCCGTTGGACCAGCCCGGCGTCGAGGTGCGCCCGATCCGCCAGATCACCGGCGAGGCGCACTTCAACGAGGTGTTCCTCGACGACGTGCGCGTGCCCGCCCACCACCTCGTCGGACCGCTCGACGGCGGGTGGCGGGTCCTGCAGACCGCGCTCGCCTACGAGCGATCGGTGATGGGCGACATGGCGCAGCGGGCCGCGCTCGGGCCAGAAGCTGCCTGCTCAGGCGACGCGCCGGACGGCGACCAGTCGAACGGCGACGCCGACGTCGAGTTCCGGCAGGCCTCGTCGGGCCCCGGCGCGGCGCAGGTCGACCTGTGGGCGCTGGCCAAGGAGATGGGTCGCGACCAGGACCCGACGATCCGTCAGGCGATCGCCCGGGTCTACGAGCTGCGCAAGGTGAACGAGTGGAACGGCCTGCGGGCCAAGGCCCAGCTCGAGCAGGGGTCGTCGTCGCCGATCCTCTCGCTCGGCAAGCTGGCCATGTCGGGCATCCTCCACGAGGGGGCCCACGTCCAGCGGCTCATCGTCGGCAGCGAGGCCCTCCTCTACGGACGCCAGAACCCGCTCGGCGACGACGCCAACTTCCTGTCGCTGAACGCCTTCTTCACGTCGATCGGCGGCGGCACCGACCAGATCCAGCGCAACATCATCGGTGAGCGCGTGCTCGGCCTGCCCCGCGAGCCCGAGGTCGACCGCGACGTGCCCTTCTCCCAGGTCACGAAAGCCACGGTGACCCGCCGCTGACCGCTCGTCGGGGGGACGACCGATCCCTTCATGCCGGTTCCAAGCCGGCACCTCCATCCTCGGTGGTGTGAGCACGACACCGGTCGCCGAGACGGCCGACGACCTCCAGCGGCACCTCGCCGCCCTGCGCCATCGGGTCGATGGTGCCGTGCTCGTCCCGGGTGACGCAGGCTTCGTCGCAGCTGGCGCGGCGTGGAACCTCGGCTCGACCCACACCCCGGCGACGGTGGTGATCGCCGAGGACGTCGGCGACGTGATCGCCACCGTGTCGTTCGCGGCCGAGGCCGGCCTCGGGCTCGGCGTCCAGGCGACCGGCCATGGCGTCGCCATGCCGGTCGATGGCGTCCTGCTCGTCACCAGCCGGATGGACGAGCTGGAGGTCGACGCCGAGACCCGCACCGCCTGGGTCGGTGCCGGGTGCACGTGGGCGTCGGTGCTCGCCGCCGCCCAGGAGCACGGCCTGGCCCCGCTCGTCCCGTCGTCGACCGCGGTCGGCGCCGTCGGCTCGACGCTCGGCGGCGGGCTCGGATGGCTCGCCCGCCGATACGGCCCGGCCTGCGATGCGGTGCGCTCGTTCGAGGTCGTCACGCCCGACGGCGAGCTGATCCAGGCCACCCCGAACGAGCATCCCGAGCTGTTCCGGGCGCTGCGCGGAGGAGGCGGTGGCTGCCTCGGCGTCGTCACCGAGATGGAGATCGACCTGTTCCCCGTCACGACGGTGTACGCCGGCAACCTCGCCTACCGGGCCGAGGACGCGGCCGAGGTCGTGGCCGCGTGGTCGGCATGGGTCGCCGACGTGCCCGACGAGCTGACGTCGAGCGTCGTCATCGAGCAGCGTCCGGACCGCCCCGGCGCGGTGTTCGTACGTGGGTGCTGGTGCGGCGAGGTGGCGACCGGGCGGGCGCTCCTCGATCAGTGGCGGGCGGCGATGCCCCCGCTCAGCGACGACTGGCGCGAGCTGCCGTTCAGCGAGATCGACACGATCAGCGGCCACCCGCGCGATCCCCAGCCGGTGGTCGTCACGGGTGGCTGGCTCGCCGATCCCTCCCCCGGCGCCGGCCTGTCCCCCGAGGTCGGCGCCATCCTCGCCACCGCGACGCTCGCCGGCCCGATGTGGCGGCGCTACGCCGAGATCCGCCACACCGGAGGGGTCGTCGCCCGCGGGCGGGCGACGGCCCCCAGCTCGATGGGCAACCGCGATCACCAGTTCCTCTTGCAACTGGTGGCGGTGACGCCCGAGGTCGCGGCAGCCACCGACCGACTGGCGGCCACGAAGCGGGCGCTCGGCGAACGGCTGACGACGCGCACGTACCTGAACGGGCTCGACGGCCCGTCCCGCTGTGCCGCCGCGGCGACGTCGATCGACGAGCCGGCGCGCGCCGCCATCGCCGCGCTGCGCGCGGACCTCGACCCCGACGACCTCCTGCGCTACGGCGTCGATCACCGCGCCTGACCGCCTCGTGGCGGTCCGGAGCCGGGTTCTGTGTTCACCGCATACGTCGTCGACGACGTATGCAGTGAGAGCGTCCGTCAATTGGACCGGTGCCTGTTGGGGTTGGAAGAGCTCCGGACGACCGGGGGGCCGGATTCGCTCCGGGTCTGGCTCGGTGCTGCGCGCCCTGTTCGTTCTGTGTCACCACAAATGTCCCCGGGGACATGTGACGTGACACAGAACGGGCTCACGGTTCGCCGACGTCGTTTCGGTCGCGGTCTTCCGTCGAAACGAGCCATCTGACGCGACCAAAGCAGCGTCCCAACCGACGCAGCCCCCTCTGTGTCACCGCACATGTCGTCGACGACGTATGCGGTGACACAGAAACGGGGCCGGACCGCCGCACCGAGGCGAACCCGTCAACGAACCCGCCCCACCCCGCCGTCCAGGGCTCTTCGCGCTCGGGCATCGCAGCACGCCTACTGACGGGCGCTCTGACACAGATCAGGGGGAAGCGGACGAGAACTGGTTGACGTAGATCGTGGTCCCGGTGTCATGCGGACCGCTGTGCGCGTTGACGGCGTACACCTCGAGCCGGGATGACGACGGGATGTGGATGCCGGCACCTGAGCGGAAGCTGCATCCGTTCGTGCAGTACATGCGGCGCATGCCCACCTTCGTCAGCGTGCGGGCGGGCGGCGCGGCGAGGTCGATGGCGTAGAGGTCCATCCAGTCCTCGTCCTCGGCGTTGCGGCCGAAGCCCACGAGGTAGACGGCGCCGCGGATGTCCGTGACGAGGTTGATCGACTCGTAGACGCCGAAGTTCGCGTCAGCCCATCCCGCCCGATCGGCATCGTCGCGGCGCCACCGCCGCGCGTGGACGAACAGCGGCGGGTCGACGCCGAACGGGTTCGTCGAGCAGACGTAGAAGTCGATCGTGCGGGCGTTCCACGAGGCGACGCCGATGACCGCCCCGGCGCCGAGGCCGGTGACGCCCACGGCACCTGCCGTCGACATGTTGGCCGGCCCGGCCCGCACGATCGTCCGGTCGGCGAGTTGACGAGGAGCGGACCGCAGGTCCCACAGCTGGACCTCGGACCGGGTCCTCGCCCTGTTGTCCTCCACACCGACGACGAGGAACCGATCGACGGTCTGACAGCCGCCGGCGTGCCTGAGCGGGGCGAGGGTCAGCTGGGTCGGCGGGCGGGCCCGACCACGGGTGCCGTCGGCGGCGACGTCACAGACGACGATGTACGCCTGGCGCTTCGAGCTGCTCGTGATGACGAGCTGGGCGGGCGTCCCGCTCAGCCGTTGGATCCCTTGGAAGTGGCCGCCTGCGGGGAGCCTGATCCCATCGCGGTCGATGACGATGTCGTGCCCGTGCGTCGGCACCCCGTCGAACGCGGCGACCACATCGGCGAGCACCGGGTGCACCGGTCCACCGTACGTTGGCCCGTCCAGCCGGCGTCGCCCGCCGGCGTCGGCACCTGTGACATCGTTCCTCACCGTGAGCGACAGCGACGACGGCGGACTGCGGACGAACCACGTGACGGGCAAGGTGATCGTGATCACCGGCGCCGGGGGCGGCTTCGGACGCCTGTTGGCCGAGATGACGGCCGCGATGGGAGCGCAGATCATCGCCAGTGACGTCGACGGCGCCGCCGCGCTGGCGACCGCCGACGCGATCGTGGCCGCCGGCGGCGACGCGCTCGGGGTGCGGTCCGACGTCACCCGGCGCGCCGACCTCGACGACGTCGTGCGCACCGCGGTGGATCGCTGGGGCCGTGTCGACGTGCTGGTGAACAACGCCGGGGTGATGCCGCTGGCGTTCTTCGCCGACCACGCCGCGGCCGCCGAAGCCTGGGATCGGGCCATCGACATCAACATCAAAGGGGTGCTCAACGGGATCTGCGCGGTGTACGACCAGATGATCCGCCAGGGCCGCGGCCACGTCGTGAACATCTCGTCGATCTACGGCAACGCCGGCAGCGCCGGCTCGGGCGTGTACAGCGCGACCAAGGCCGCGGTGCGGGTGCTCTCGGACTCGTTGCGCGTCGAGGCGCAGGGGAAGATCAAGGTGACGGTGGTGCGGCCGACCGGCGTGATGGGCACGGGTCTCGGCACCGGGATCGTGAACCCGCAGGCGCTCGTCGGGCTCACCGGGCACAACACGGAACGGTTCGGCGAACGGGTGCAGCGACTGACCACCACCGGCCTGGCGCCCGAGGAGACCGACGTCCACGACGTGCGCTACTGGGCGATCACGCCGGAGGACCTCGTGCGCCAGATCGTGTACGCCATCGATCAGCCGTGGGGCGTCACGATCGGCGACATCACCGTGCGCGCCACCGGCGAGGACTACGTCCTCTGAGCAGCGCTCTAGAGTCCGGCCATGGCGCTCACCGGACGTTGCCTGTGTGGGGAGGTGAGCTACGAGCTCACCGGCGATCTGATCGCGACGGCCGTGTGCCACTGCGATCACTGCCAGCGCCAGGGAGGCGGGGCCTTCTCCGTCAACCTCGTCGCCCACGAGTCGCAGCTGCGCGTCTCGGGTGAGCTGAAGACGTACGAGGAGACCGGTGAGCGCGGCGACGCCGTGTACGTCCGCCGCCGGTTCTGCGGTTCGTGCGGGTCGCCGATCGTGTCGGAGCTCGCCTTGTCCGACGGCGTCGTGGCCGTCAAGGCGGGGACCCTGGACGACAAGTCGGGCGTGCTGCCCAACGTCGAGGTGTGGTGCGTCGACCGCCAGCCCTGGGTGACGCTTCCCGACATGGCCGTCTCGCTCGAGCGCGAGTGACCGCCGCCGGGCGACCGGCCCGGTCCGCCTCCTGACGCCCGCGCCATCCGGACGCTTCGACACCGCGCTCGCCCACCAGCAAGTTGCATGATGGAACTGACTGGTCCTACCGTCCGTGTCGAGACGAGCTGGGGGTTGCGATGGACTTCGATGTGGCATCGGTCGACGAGGTGCTGGCGACGACGCGTGCCGTCCGACGGCGGCTCGACCTCGAGCGGCCGGTCGACAACGAGCTGCTCCTCGAGTGCATCGACCTGGCCGAGCAGGCGCCGACGGGCGGCAACCTGGGCAGCCGGCGCTGGATCATCGTGCGCGACCAAGCGGTGAAGGACGAGCTCGGCGAGCTGTACCGCACGACCACCCTGCCCTTCATGTCGCGGGCGGCGGAACGGCTGCGCGGCACCGGCGACGCCCAGGAACGGGTGATGGCGTCGGCGGCGTTCCTCGCCGAGCACCTCGCCGAGGTCCCGGCGATCGTCATCCCGACGATCATCGGGCGCCACGACGGCAACGGTCGGCCCGGGCTCTTCGACTCCGTGATCCAGGCCGCGTGGAGCTTCTGCCTCGCGCTGCGCGCCCGTGGGCTCGGCACGACGTGGGTGACCGCCGCGCTGCAGGACGAGGCGCGGGTCAAGGAGATCCTCGGCATCCCGCCGCACCTGACGGAGATCGTGCTGCTGCCGGTGGCGTGGACGAAGGGCACCGACTTCCAGCGGGCGCCGCGCCGGCCGGCCCGGGAGATCACGTCGTTCGACCGGTTCGGCGCCACGTCGCGATCGGGACCCGGCGACGAGCTGCGCTTCGCCGACGGGCCCGGCCTCTTCGTCGAGGTCGACATCGCCGCGTCGCCGCGCGCCGTCTGGCCGTTCGTCACCGACCTGAACACCCCGGCTGCCTTCTCCGAGGAGTTCCTCGGCGCCGAGTGGCGCGACGACACGCGCGGCGTCGGGGCGGTGTTCATCGGGCGCAACCACCACCCGGCCATCGGCGAGTGGACGATCCCGTGCTTCGTCGAGGTGTGCGACGAGCCGCGGTCGTTCGGTTGGTGCACGTCCGACCCCGAGGATCCCGGCGCCCGCTGGCGCTTCGACCTCGAGCCGCTCGCCGGCCAGACCCGCCTCCGGTTCACGTACCAGCTCGGGCCGGGGCCGTCGGGGACGACGGCTGCGTTGGCGGCCTACCCCGACAAGGAGGCGCGGGTGCTGCGCCGCCGGCTCAGCGAGGTCAGCGCCAACATGCAGCGGACGGTCGAGGGCATCAAGCAGCTCGCCGAGGCCGAGGCGTGACGCTGCGGATCGGGATCTCGGCCGTTCCCCTCGGCGCCGCCGGCGTCGAGCTCGTCCGCCAGGCCGAGCGGCTCGGCGCCGACTCGGTGTGGGTCCCCGAGTTCTGGGCCGCCGACGCCCTGACCCCGCTGGCCTTCGTCGCCGGGCAGACGTCCACGATCCGCCTCGGCACGGCCATCGTGCAGCTGGGCGCCCGCACCCCGGCGATGCTGGCCATGTCGGCGCAGGGCATGCAGGCCCTGTCGGGCGGGCGCTTCGTGCTGGGGATCGGCGCCAGCGGACCGCAGGTGATGGAGGGCTGGCACGGCGTCCGCTTCGACCGTCCGGTCCGGCGGACACGCGAGACGATCGAGATCGTGCGGGCGATCACCGCCGGCGAGCGCCTCGAGCACCACGGCGAGATCTACGAGCTGCCATTGCCCGACGGCGAGGGACGCGCCATCCGCTCGCTGCTGCCGCCGGCGCCCGTGCCGATCTACGTCGCCTCCCTCGGGCCCGCCAACCTGCGCCTCACCGGCGAGCTCGCCGACGGTTGGATCGGCAACTCGTTCCTCCCCGAGACCGCCGAGGCGTTCTTCGGCCCGATCCGCGACGGCGCCACGGCCGCCGGGCGCGACCTCGCCGACCTCGACCTCACCGTCGCCGTCGGCGTGGAGCTCACCGACGACGTCGAGGAAGCCGGCCGCCGCCACGCCGAGGGCTACGCGTTCACGTTCGGGGCGATGGGCTCGCCGTCCACCAACTTCTACGTCGACGCCTTCGCCCGCCAGGGCTTCGCCGACGACGTGCACGCCGTCCAACAGCTGTGGCTCGCCGGCGATCGGGACGCCGCGCGCCGCCGGGTCCCGACGGCGATCGGCCTCGGCACCAACCTCGTCGGCACCGATGACCTGATCCGCGAGCGCCTCCGCCGCTATCGCGACGCCGGCGTCACCACGCTCCGGGCCCAGCTCCAGGGCGATCCCGCCCGCGACCTCGACCGCCAGCTCGACGACCTCGGGCGCGTCCTCGAGCTGACCCGCGAGGTGAACGAGGAGGCATCGGCGCCGTCCGCCTGACCGCGCTCATCGTCGTGTGCCCTGCGCTGCGGTGCATCATGCTGTACGACGTGACCGTGACGTCCCTCCGGTGGCTCGGGCACTCGTGCGTCGAGCTCGAGCTCGGCGGCCTCGTCGTGCTGACCGACCCGGCGTTGACGCCACGGTTGGGCCACCTGCGGCGCCACCACCTGATCGAGCCGGCCACGATCGCCAGGCCGGACGTGATCCTCATCTCGCACGTCCACCTCGACCACCTCCACCTCCCGTCGCTGCGGATGTTCGACCGCGACGTCACCGTCATCGCACCGGCCGGCGCCGAGGGCCTGCTGCGGCGATGGGGCTTCCGTGACGTCCTCCCGACTCGTGCCGGGGACACGCACGAGATCGGGTCGGTCACCTTCGAGACGGTGCGCGCCGTGCACGACCGCCGGCGTGGCCCGCACACCCGCATCGCCGCCGACCCCGTCGGCTACGTGGTGCGGGCGCCCGACGTCGCGGTCTACGTCGCCGGTGACACCGACCTGTTCGACGAGATGGGGACGTGGGCGCCGATCGACGTCGCCCTGCTGCCGATCTGGGGATGGGGCTCCACCCTCGGCGACGGTCACCTGGACCCACGGACGGCGGCTGCGGCGACGACGCTGATCGACCCGGCGGTCGTCGTGCCGGTGCACTGGGGCACCTACAGCCCGATCGGCCTGCGCCGCCCGACGTGGCTCGACGTGCCCGCCGCGCGCTTCCGGGTCGAGCTCGACGCCCTCGGTGAGGCCGGCTCGCTCCGTCTGCTCGCGCCGGGCGGATCGATGGTTCGCGGCCCGAACGATGGCACCGCGACCACTCCGGCGGCGATGTGGCGGCCGTCGTGACCGGACCGGTGGAGCTCGTGCCACCCGCCACGCGGCCCGGCCTGGTGCAGGTCGCGACGCGTGCAGCCATCGTCTCGGTCATCACCGGCGTCGCACTGTGGCTGCTCGCCGCCGTGCTCGACGGCTTCTCGATCGACAGTCCGTGGGACGCCCTCCTGGCCGGCGCGGTCGTCGGCCTGCTCAACGCGGTCGTGTGGCCCCTGCTCGCGTTCATCGTGGTGCCGATCTCGGTGCTCACGCTCGGCGTCGGCGCGATCGCGATCGACGCGCTCGTCGTGGCGTTGGTGCTCGACCAGCTGCCCGGCGTCGAGCTGAGCGGCTTCTGGACGTCCGTCGTCATCGTCATCGGCTTGGCGGTCGTCGCCACCGCCGTCTCCGCCGCCCTCGCGCTCGACGACGACGCGTGGCTCGATCGGCGGATGGCCGGGATGGCCCGGCGCCGCGTCAAGGGCGTGCCCCCGACGGACATCCCCGGCGTCGTGTTCGTCCAGATCGACGGCCTCGCCGAGGAGGTCCTGCGGCGGGCGCTGCGCTCGGGCGACGTGCCGACGATCGATCGTTGGCTGCGCACCGGGACGCACCACCTCGTCGGGTGGGAGACCGGGTGGTCGTCGCAGACGGGTGTCAGCCAGTGCGGGATCCTGCACGGGTCGACCGAGGGGATGCCGGCGTTCCGGTGGGTCGACAAGGCGACCGGTGAGATCGTCGTGTCCAACCGGGCGCGGTCGGCGGCGACGATCGAGCGGGCCCACTCCGACGGCCACGGCCTGCTCGCCCACCACGGGTCCAGCTACGGGAACCTGTTCTCCGGCGACGCCGAGCGGGCGGTGTTGACGATGAGCGGGATCGCCCGCCGCAAGGAGGGCCGCTTCGGCGCCGGCTACGTCGGCTACTTCTCGCGACCGCAGCAGGCGACTCGGACGCTCATCCACCTCGCCGTCGACATCGCTCGCGAGCGCCGTGCCGCCCTCTTGCAACGACGACGCGGTGTCGAACCGCGGGTGCCTCGGGGCTGGGTGTACGCCGGGCTGCGCGCGTTCACGACGGTGGTCAGTCGGGACGTGTCCGTGCAAGGCGTGCTGCGCGACGTCGCCGAAGGCCGGGCCGCCATCTACGTCGACCTCCTCGGCTACGACGAGGTCTCCCACCACTCCGGGCCCGAGCGCGCCGACGCCCTTGCCGTGCTGCGCGACATCGACCGCCAGCTGGCCCGCATCGCCCGCTCGTTCGACTGGGCGCCGCGGCCGTACCGGCTCGTCGTGCTGTCCGATCACGGCCAGACCCAGGGCACGCCGTTCCACGACCTGGCCGGCGAGACCCTCGCCGAGCTCGTCGCCCGGCTGTGCGGCGCGGCCGTGTCCGGCGACCCGGACGCCGAGCGCGGCCGCACCGAGTCGAGCGCGTGGCTGCGCGACGCCCGGTCGGCCGACGGCCCGGAGCTGCCGACCGAGGCCGAGGGCGTGCCCACCGTGCTCGGCTCGGGCAGCCTCGGCCTCATCACGTTCCCGGGGCCGCCGCGCCGGCTGCGCCGCGACGAGATCGACGCCCGGCACCCGGCCCTGCTCCCCGGGCTCGTCGCCCACCCCCACATCGGCTTCGTGCTCGTCGCCACGGCGGACGGATCGCTCGTGCTCGGGCCTTCGGGGACGCGCAACCTCGCCACCGGCGAGGTCGTCGGCGACGACCCGCTGGCGCCGTTCGGCGGCCGGGCGGTGGATCAGGTCGCCATGGTGGACGCCTACGCGACGGTGGCCGATGTGATGGTGAACGCCCGCTACGACGTCGAGCGCGACGAGGTCGCCGCGTTCGAGTCGCAGGTCGGCTCCCACGGCGGGCTCGGCGGACCGCAGACCCGGCCGTTCCTCATGTACCCGGCCGACCTCTCGGACCCGGCGACGCCGATCTTCACATCGGTGGCCGTGCACCGGGTGCTCAAGACCTGGCTCGCCGAGCTCGGCCAGCCGGTGGTGCTCCCCTGGCTCGACGAGCCGGCGTCTGTGTCGCTTCCGCCGTCCGCCACGGGGGATGATCGCTGATCTCCGACGACGACATCTCACCAACGCAACCGACGAGGGGCCGCGGCCGACGGTGGGCGGCGCGTGTCCTGCTCGTGCTCGGGGCGCTGCTCGCCGCCCTCGGCGTGGTCGCCGGGCACATCAACCGCAACGTGCTCGACGGCCCCACGTTCGTCGACCACGTCGACGAGCTGCGCCAGGACGACGACGTCGCCACGCAGGTCGGCATCCAGATCTCCAACCAGCTCATCGTCGCCAACCCCGACCTCGTCGCCCTGCGGCCACTCGTCGAGTCGGTGTCGATCCGCGTGGCCGGCGGGGACGCGCTGTCGGGGCCGACGCGGCGGGCCGCCGCCGTCGTGCACGACGCGCTCACCGAGGACCGCGCCGACTCGGTCCAGCTGCGGATCTCCGACATCGGCGCGGTGGTGACGGGCGTGCTGGGCGCGGTGGCGCCCGACCGGGCGCCGGCCGCGGCGGACGTGTCGGTCACGCTGGCGACGATCGGCCAGGGCGACCTCGCCTCGACCACCGTGCGCCTCACCCACCTCCTCGGCGTGCTGTCGTGGCTGCTGCCCGTGCTCGCGCTCGTCTGCCTCGCCGGCGCCGTCGTCGCCTCGCGGGACCGTCTGCGCACCGCCGTCGCGGCCGGCTGGGCGCTGCTGTGGGCCGCCATCGGTCTCGGCATCGTCCTCGCCGTCGTCGCCTTCGTCGTCCGGCGGCTCGACACCGACACGCTCGGCGGCGCCGTCGGGGTTGCGGCCTGGCGGCAGTTCGTCCAGCCGATCCGCGGTCCCGTCGTCATCCTCGGGCTCATCGGTGTCGGCGTCGCGGTGACGTTCGGATCGAGCGTGCCCGGCGCGGTGCGGGCGCGGCTCGTGCCGATCGGACGGACGATCACCCGCCGCCCGACGACCGTCGCCGGCACGATCGCCCGCGCCGTCGTCATCGGGCTGCTCGGCATCGCGGCCGTCGCCGACCCGGCCGCGATGGCACTGGTGGTCGTCGTCGCCGCGGGACTCGGCGGCGTGCTGTTCGCGGTGTCGGAGATCGCCGCGCTGGCCGAGGCCGCCCGCCAGCGACGGGACGCGCTGGCGCCCGTCGGGGACACCGACCCGTCTGCTGCCGCGGCGGCCCGGCGCCGCACGGTGCGTCCGGCCACGCTCGTCGCCGCCGGTGTCGTCGCCATCGTCGCCGTGGTGGGCGTCGTCGTGCTGGCCCGGCCGGGACGCGACGTCCAGGCCGATGCGGCGCCCGTTCCCACCGGGCTCTGCAACGGGCACGCCGAGCTGTGCGACCGCCGGTTCGACGAGGTCGCCTACGTGTCCTCGCACAACGCGATGTCCGTCGCCCGCCTGCCCGGGTGGTTCATCCCCGAACAGCTCGACCCGATCCCCGACCAGCTCGACCAGGGCGTCCGATCGCTGCTGATCGACGTGTGGTCGGGCCGCCAGGCCGGCAGCGTCGTGCGGACGTCACCGAGCAGCTACGAGGAGGCGATCGCGGTGACGACGGCCGAGCTCGGGCCGGAGGTCGCCGCCGCCGCCGCCCGCATCGCCGACTCCCTGGCCGGCGTGCCGGAGGGGCCCGAGGCCCGCTTCCTCTGCCACGGGGCGTGCGAGACCGGGTCGACGCCGTTCCTGGAGACGATGATCGACGTGCGGACGTGGTTGGAGGCCCATCCCGACGAGGTGCTCTCGGTGTTCATCGAGGACCACGTCGACCCGACCCTCATCGCCGCCGACATCGAGGCCGCCGGCCTGCTGCCGTACGTGTACGCACCGGTCGTCGGCACGCCGTTCCCGACGCTCGGCGAGATGATCGGCTCGGGCCACCGGCTGGTGACGATGGTGGAGGAGGGCGACGGCGGCGCCGACGCGCCGTGGCTCGTCAACGGGTTCCAGTTCACGCAGGACACGCCGTACACGTTCCCGACCGTCGAGTCGTTCAGCTGCGCAACGAACCGCGGTCCGGCGGACGCCCCGCTGTTCCTGCTCAACCACTGGCTCTCCGGCTTCTCGAACCTGGTGAGCGACGCGGAGACCGTCAACGCCCGAGACGTGCTGCTCGCTCGCGCCCAGCAGTGCCAGGCGGAGCGCGGCCAGATCCCGAACTTCGTCGCCGTCAACTACGTCGCGTTCGGCGACGTCTACGACGTCGTCGACACGCTCAACGGGTTCGGGTAGGCCCCGAGCAGCCGGTGGAGATCAGGTCGCCGTCGTGGCGTCGGCCTCGATCTCGGCGTTGTCGGCCTTCATCTCCTTGCGCTGCACCTTCTCGGCCCGCTTCATCGCCGCTTCGAGGCGGGCGCCGACGTCGGTGACGCCGACCACGATGAGCCCGGCCTGTCCGGCGTCGAGGTGCTCGCCGAGCTCCTTGAGGTCGTGGCGGCTCATGCCGGCGGCGGCATGGCCGGCGACGGCGCCGAGCAGCGCGCCGCCCGCGGTGCCGGCGAGCACGGCGGCGCCGATGCCGGCGAACGGGAAGATGGCGATCACGAGGCCGGTGGCGAGTCCGATGCCGCCGCCGAGGACGCCCCCGACCCGGGTCGGGGTCTCGTGCTTCTTGGTGATCTTGACCTTGCCCTTGTCGTTGCGGGCGACGACGGCGGCGTCGTAGGCGTCGAGCAACCCGGCCTCGACGTGGAGGTCCTTGACGGCCTGGTAGTCAGCCTCGGCCGACTCGACGTCGGGGTAGATCCCGGTGAGGACGATGAAGGATTCGATGGCCATGCGGTTGCTCCTCGTTCGTGCTCCGGGTCCGGTCCGGATGCGACGTGCGGCGGAATGATCGCCGCCGCCGCCGATCTTCGGCAAGTAGGCGGTCCCCCGGGCGGGTCGGCATTGGGTGGCGACCCGCTCCTGTGGCCTGCCGGCCGCGCCGCTTTCGTCGCGTTCTTCCGTCGATTCACCAGGGGCGATCGCGACCAAGGCGTGAGCGCAGCGACCGCAGCACCGAGCCAGGCCCGGAGCACGACCTGGCCGATCCCGATCATTCAGAGCTCTTCGCTCCGGCGCTGCGGCGGATCGGCGGCTGCCAGTCAGTCGGCGAGGCGGACGTGGGCGGTGCCGAGGACGCCGGTGGCGCCGGACTCCTCGCTCATGATCGTCAGGTCGACCTCGATCGTGCCGTCGTCCTCGACGTTCGTCACCGCGCCGCGGCAGACCACGGCGGTGCCGACCACCATGGGCGTGCGGAAGATGGTGTCGAGCACGAGGATCGTCGAGCCCGGCGCCCAGCGGTGGATCATCGCCGCCAGCTGGCCCTGGCTCATGATCCCCGGGATCACGGCCCCGGGCAGGCCCTCGGCGCGGGCGTGCTCGTGGTCGGTGAAGCGCGGGAAGTCCATCTGCGCCGCCTTGACGAAGCGCTTGACCGTCTCCAGGGACACGTCCGGGCGCTCCTCGGGCAACTCGTCGCCGAGCTCGATCGCCATCACACGTCCTGCCTGATCATCCGCCAGTCGACGGTGGCGACCGGCTGCTGCTCGGCATCGAGGAACGTCATCCGGTTGACGATGAACACCATCGTCCCCGAGCGCCCGGTCTTGGCGTAGATGTCGCCGATCTCGACCGTCGCGTGGAGCCGGTCGCCGGCGCGCATCGGGCGGTGCCACTCGATCGACTTGCCGCCGTCGATGCCGCGACCGGACCCGATGTCGCTGAAGTCGTCGGGCAGCATGCGGGCCGCGTTGATGTGCGTCGGGAACGACGTCGAGGCCTGGAAGTCGGGGTGGTCGGGGTCGATGAACCGGGGGTCGGTCTCGCCGCACGTCAGCGCCCACTCGAGCATGCGGTCTTCGTCGACGACGAGGTCGATCTCCTGGAAGACCTTGCCGACCCACTGCTGGCGCAGGCCGTCGATGTCTAGGTTCGCCATGTCCGAGCCTCGCACCTCCCGGCCCGCAGGGCCGTCACCAGGTCGTCGATCGAACCGATCGTCGTCGACGAACTCGGTCGCGCACAGCCCGATGCGGCTGACGATGTGGGAGTCGCTGCCGCCGATGCCGCGGTAGCCGAAGCGCTGGCGGCCTCCTCGACCGAGCGCTCGTCCTCGCCGGGGATGCTGCCGCCGTTGTAGACCTCGACGACCTCGACGCCCTCGACCGGCGGCTTGTTCTCGTAGTGGCTGAACAGGCCGACGTTCTTGCGACCCGGGTGGCACGGCGCGGCGAACGCGCCGCAGCGGTTGGCGGCGTCGATGACCTCGCCCAGCGGGTTGTCGAGCCGGGCGAAGTCGAAGGCGTTCACGAGGTCGTCGTTGACGCCGAACAGGAGGCAGTGGCCGTAGTCGGTCTCCACCTCGCTGGCCTTGAGGATCAGCAGGCCGTACTGGTCCTCGAGGTCGCGGTAGTCGCTCGTGTCGTCGAACTGGCGGTGCTCGGTCAGCACGATGCCGTCGAGCGGCAGCTCCTTGCGCTTGATCCACTGGCAGTAGTTGTCGACCTTCGCCCGCCCGTCGTCGGAGACCACCGAGTGGGTGTGGAGGTCGAGGATCATGCGGGGCGGAACCGCGGCACGGCGATCGCCTCGTCGTCGTCTCGGGGGGTGAGCGAAGTCGGCCACCACGGCCTGGCCGATGGCGAGCGTGGCCGGGTCGGCGCCGACGACGTTGGTCAGCACGCGCGGGCCCTCCTCCAGCTCGACGTACGCCATCACGTACGGCAGCTGGGCGCTGAACGGCGGGACCATGTTCTGGTGGGTCACGGTGAACGTGTGGACCGTGCCCGCGGCCCGAGGCCACGAAGTGCTCGATCGTGTCGGTGAGGCACTTCACGCAGAGCGCCCGCGGCTTGTGCTGGACGAGGCCGCACGACGTGCAGCGCTGCAGCACGATCTCGCCCCGCCCGGCGCCCTCCCACCAGCCGCGCGTCTCCCACGAGGCGTACGGGGGCGGGTGCTGGAATCGGCCTCGGTCATGACTCCATCCCCAGGATCAGGGTGGCGCCGCTGTGGGCCACGCCGAGCGTGCCGCCCGTGCCGTGGACGCACGCCAGGTGGGCGCCGTCGACCTGGCGGGCGTCGCACTCGCCGCGCAGCTGCTTGACCGCCTCGATGACGAGGAAGATGCCGCGCATGCCCGGATGGTTCGACGACAGGCCGCCGCCGTCGGGGTTGACCGGCAGCGCGCCGCCGATGCGGATGCGCCCGTCGCTGACGAACGACCCGCCGTCGCCGACCTTGCAGAAGCCGAGGTTCTCGAGCGTCGCCAGGACGGTGATCGTGAACGAGTCGTAGATCATGCACAGGTCGATGTCGTCGTGGGTGACGCCGGCCATCCCGAACGCCTTGGCGCCCGACTGGGCGGGCGGCCGTCGTCAGCAGGTCCTGGCGGCCGACCTCCTGGTGGGCGACGGACTCACCGCAGCCGAGCAGCAGCACCGGCGCCTTGGGCAGGTCGCGGGCCCGCTCGGCCGACGTCACGACGATCGCCCCGCCGCCGTCGCTGATGATGCAGCAGTCGAGCAGGTGCAGCGGCTCGGAGATCATCCGGCTGGCGAGCACGTCCTCGACGGTGATCGGCGTGCGCATCTTGGCCGCCGGGTTGAGCGACGCGTGGTGGCGCATCGTGACGGCGATCTCGGCCAGCTGCTCCGATGTCGTGCCGAACCGTTGCTGGTGCAGCTGGGCGACGAGGGCGTAGCTGCCGACCGTGGTCATGCCGTACGGGGCTGCTGAACGAGGCGGCCGGGTCGCGGCGCTCGCCGCCCATCCCGGTGCCGATGGCCATCGCGTTGGACGCCGCGGTGCTGCCGTAGAGCACGAGGGCGACCTCGCACATCCCGGCGTGGATCGCGGCCGCGGCGTGGGCGACGTGGGCGACGAACGACGAGCCGCCGATGTTCGTGCCGTCGAGGTACGTCGGCTTCAGGTCGAGGTACTCGGCGAGGTCGACGATGCCCATCCCGCTCATCGTCATGCTGGCGGCGAACAGGGCGTCGACGTCGCCGATCGTCAGCCCGGCGTCGTCGAGGGCGCCCTTGGCGCGTCTCGGCCATGATCTGGAACTCGGTCTTGTCCGGGGCCCAGCGGGTGGGGTGCTCGTAGACGCCGGCGACGGCGACGGCGCCGGAGAGCGTCATGCCGGCGACCTCGGTGACGATGGCGGCGAGGGCGGCCGGCTGCTCGACGACGCCGCGGCGCCCGGCACCGGCGAGGTCGGCGACCCGTCCGTCGGGCACCGCCGCCGCCAGCGCCTCGGCCGCGGCCCGCGCCTCGTCCGGCTCGTGCTCGCCGACGACCACCATGACCGGCGCGGTGACGGCGCCGAGGCCGTGCGGCGCCGTCCCAGGCGGCGAGCGCCTCGAGGTCGCCGACCGTGGCTCGGGGGTCGGTCTTCATCCACTCCCCGAACGCCCGCTCGTAGACCTCGCGTGGCGTGTCGGGGGCGTAGCCGGTGGTGTCGAACTGGCGGCGGGCCCGGCCCGAGGTCACCAGGCGCACCTGCTCGATGGCGGCCGGATCGGGCGCCGGCGTGGCCGACGCTCCGCCGCAGACGCACCACCGCCGCCGGCCAGTCGGGCCACGTGGCGGCCGCCTCGAGGGCGACTGGCGGCGCCCATGCCGTCGCCGAGCAGCACCGGCGATGTCGACTCCGAGCCGGTCGGCGAGCGCCTTCGATGTGGCCGGCCATGGCGTCGATCGCACCGAGGCTGTCGAGCCCGCCGGAGCGGCCGTGGGCCGGGCAGGTCGAAGGCGATCGGTCGGTGGCCGTCGGCAAGGGCGTCGAGCACGGCCGGTGAAGACGTGGCCGTTGCCGGCGACGTCGTGGACGCACAGCACCGTCGGCCCCCCGTCGCCGCCGGGGGCTCGGCCGGGCAGCGTGGTCGGGCCGCGGTGGTGGACCATCGTCGCCAGCGAGCCGACGGTGAAGTACTTCGCGGCCACTGGGCGAACGTACCGAAGCGGCGGGCGCCGCGACCAACCGTGGTCGGGGCTGGTCAGGCGTCGACGTCGTCGTAGTAGCGGATGCTGGGCGCGGCGCCGACGAGTCCGGCCATCTCCTTGACCGCTCCGTCACCGGCCCGCCACTCGCGGTACGCCGTGTCGTCCTCCCGCGTCGCCCACTTCTCGACGAGGAGCACACGGTTCGGATCGTCGTTGGCCCGGTGGACGGTGACGAACTCGCAGCCCTGGCGGGCCCACGTGTCGACGAGGCTGCGCGACAGCACCTCGATCATCTCGTCGGCCTTGCCGTCCACTGCCTGCAGCTCCAACAGCACCAGGATGCTCACCGTGTTCCCCCTTCACTCGCGGCCGCCGACCGGCCGACCGGCGCAAGTTAGGGGGAGGCACCGCCGGCGGACGAGCCTGACGCAGCTTCATCTGCTGGAAACACACCGTCCCTACGCTTGAGCCAGGCGTCGAGCCGGTCATCGACCGAACCCCCAACGGTCGATGGCCGGCTCCGCTGCGCCTGATCGTCAGCCGAAGGACGCCCGGTCCCGTCCCAGCGGGCCGGCCGGGAGATCCCAGCGCGGCGGGCATCCGTCGACGTCCACGGGGCAGCGGGCGCCGCGAGCGGGACCCCACGCCGTCGTGACCGGCACGGTGTCGCCGACCTCGATCGCCAACGGCTCGGCGCCCGGTCCGTCCGGCGCCGGCAGGCGCAGCAGGGCGCCGGCGGTGCCCAACAGGGAGGCTCGGATGTGCGACGGCTCGCCTGTGCTGGCCCGGCGGGCCAGGGCCCGCAGCACGGCCGCCGCCAGCAGGTAGCCGCTCCCGTGGTCGAGCGCCTGCACCGGCAGCGGTCGGGGCTGCTCGACGCCGGCCGCGGCGGCGCCGGCGGCGGCGATCCCGGTGCTCATCTGGACGAGGCTGTCGAACCCTCGCCGCGTCGCCCACGGGCCGTGCCAGCCGTAGGCGTCGAGTCGGGCCGTGACGAGGCCCGGGTTGATCGCCGCCAGCTCGTCGAGCCCAAGGCCGAGCCCCTCCATCGCGCCGGGTCGCAGCCCGTGCACCACGACATCCGCTTCCCGCAGCAGCGTGACGACGACACGACGGCCGGCGTCGGTGGTCAGGTCGACGGCGGCGCAGTGCTTGCCGACGGTCGTGTCGGGCAGCAGCGCGGGGATGTCGCCGAAGCCCGGCGGATCGAGGCGCAGGACATCGGCACCGAAGGCGGCGAGCACCCGGGTGCAGACCGGTCCGGCGATGACCCGGGTCAGGTCGAGGACGCGGATGCCCGACAGCGGTCGTCCGCCGCCGTCGTGCCGCCACCGCGGCGCCGACGCGACCGCACCGAGGGCGATGCGCAGCAGCGGTTCGTCGGCCGTCGCCATGCCGTGCGGGAGGGCCCGCCACGCATCGGTGGTGTGCATGGCCGCCGCCGCGCCGCCGGACGCGACCACGTCGGCTTCGAGCGTCGCGGCCTCCATCGTGCGCACCCGCGCCGCCACGTCGTCGGGCCCGGCGTCCGCACCGAGGGCGAGCACCCGGAGCACGGCCTCGCGGTGGTGGGCGTAGTTGGTGTGCAGGCGGATCCACCCGTCGGCCGCGGCGTAGTCGCCGCTCACCGTGTCGAGCAGGGCCGGCACGCTCCATCCGACGGGCGTCATCGCCCGCTCGCTCGAGAAGGCGACGGCCACGGCACGCGTGTCGACCCGCACGACGGGCGCCCGCCGGCCGGACCGCGCGGCGATCAGCTCGGCGAGCGCGGCGCCCGCCGCGCCGACCGTCGCCGCGGCGAACCCGGTGACGTCGAACACCGACGGCAGGACGTGGCGGGTGCCGGTGACCTCGACGGGGCCCGCGGGCGCCGGCCCGTTCGAGCCGCCGGCGGCGACCGCGTACTGCGTCGCCAGCTCGGGGATCGTCGGCGCGCCCACCGCGTCAGGTTGCTCGACCCCGTTGCCCTCGGCAACGTTGATCCGTCAACGTTGCTCGGTCAGCGTGGCCGAGACGACCTCGTCGGCAGCCAGGCCGGCCGCCGCGACGACAGCACCGGTGGGATCCCACACGCCGGAACTGCCGGCCGTGCGGTCGTGGCCACCGCCCGTCGGGCCGGCGAAGCTGGCCGTCGCAACCCACACACCGTGGGCGAGGGCGGCGCGCTGGGCGCGCTCGGCGTTGAGGTGGGCGTCGTGGTCGTGGTGGGCGACCCCCGAGGCGTAGACGTCCATGCCGGCAGCAGCCGTCACCGCTGCGTGCTCCTCGACGCCGGTGTCCTTGCACACGGCCAGGCCGATCCGCCAGCCGTCGACGTCGAGCACGGCGGGAACCCGGCCGGGCACGAAACCCGCTGCCGCCTCCTCGGTCCCGAGCCACATCTTGCGGTAGGCGATGCGAGCGCCGGTGCCGTCGATCGCCAGCACCGCGATGTGGCGCCCCTCCTCGTCAGCGGCGACGGGCGCGCCGGCGAGGGCGATGGTCCCGTGCGCCGCGCACACGGTGACGAGCGGCGCCAACCGATCGTCGTCTGCGGTCAGCGGCGGCGCGTCGAGCTCGTAGCCGGTCAGCGAGAGCTCCGGGAACACGACGACGCGCGCCGCGGCCGCCGCCACCGCGGCCGCGTGGGCGACCGCGTTGGCAGCGACATCGAGGGCCACGCAGCTCGGCTGGGCGACGGCGATCCTGAGGGGCGCACGCACCGCACCATCGTGCCCTGCGGTGGCGGGATCCGCGGGCAGAGATCCCGCCACCGACCATTGCTACGTCGTCGAGGCGTCGGCGGTTCCGGATGTCGCCGAGCTTCCGCTCGACGGCGCCGTCGACGGGGCGGCGGCCTCACCGCTGCCGTGGTCGCAGCCGCCGGCCATCGAGCCGTCACCCGAGCCGCGAGGAGCTGGTGCATCCGCCGGGGCCGGCGACTCGTCCGACGGGGCGGCCGGTGCCGTCGGCGTGGCCGCATCGGTCGGGGCCGGCGTCGTCGCCGAGTCGTCCGGCGTGGTCACGGTGGTCGACGAGCCGTCGTCGGTCTGGGCGGCGGCGATGCCGGCACCGCCGACGCCGAGGACGGCGGCCGCCGCGATCGCCGCAACGGCAAGGTGTCGTCGTTTCATTGGGAAACCTCCTGGTAGGTGGGGATGCGGTCCAGCGAACCGCGCCCACCTCCCAGCCCGCCGTGGATCGCCCGGCAGTTGCTGGAGATCGCTACGCCAGCGGCAGCGTCACCGTGACGGTGGTGCCCTGGCCGACGACGCTGGCGACGCCGATCGACCCGCCATGGGCGCTGACGGCCGCATCGGCGATCGACATGCCGAGGCCGCTCCCACCCCGGTTGCGGGCGCGGGACGGATCAGCCCGGTAGAAGCGCTGCGTCACCTTGGCGGCGACCTCCGGCGGCCATCCCCGGCCCGTGGTCGGTCACGGCGATGCAGGCCGACCGCTCGTCGGCGACCACCCGCAGCTCGATCGGGGTGCCCGGCGGTGTGTGCACGATGGCGTTGCCGACGACGTTGGCGATCACCTGGCGCAGGCGATCCTCGTCGCCGGGCACGACGACGGGTGCCGCCGCATCAGCGGTGATCACCCGCCCGGGGTCGACGGCGGCGGCGTCGCGCGCGGCGTCGTTGACGAGCACGGCGAGGTCGACGTCGCGGCGCTCCAACGGCCGGCCCTCGTCGAGCTTGGCCAGGTTGAGGAGGTCCTCGACGAGGCGGGCCATGCGGATGGCCTCCTGTTCGGTGCGCCGCATCGCCTCGTCGAGTGAGTCGCCATCGGCCAACCCGCCGACGCGGTACAGCTCGGCGTAGCCGCGGATCGTGGTCACCGGCGTCCGCAGCTCGTGGGAGGCGTCGGCGACGAAGCGCCGCAGCCGGTCCTCGGACGCGGTCTGCTGGGCGAAGGCGTCGTCGAGGCGCCCGAGCATGTGGTTGAGGGCCCCGCCCAGCTCGCCGGCCTCGGTGGCGGCCGACAGCTCGGGAACCCGTTGGGTGCGGTCGCCGTCGGCGATGCGCACGGCGGTGGCGGTCATCTGCTTGATCGGACGGATCCCGAGGCGCACGACCCACCAGGTCACCGACCCGAGGACCACGACGATGATCGCCGTGGCCAGGACCTCGACCAGGATCAGCCGGTTGACGGTGTCGTCGACGTCGGTGAGCGGCTGGGCGATGATCCCGATCTGGCCGTCCGTGGAGCGGCGCGCGACCACGCGGTAGCGCGGCCCCCCGTCCTCCTTGGCGTCGACGGTGAACGGCCGACCGTTGGCGTTGGCGCTGGCGGTCGCCTGGGCCAGGCTGACGTCCGGCGTCGCTTCGCCGGCGAAGTCGGATCCGGCGTTCGTGGTCAGCTCCCCGGCGCTGTTGAAGCTGCCGACGTAGAAGTCGGACGGTCGGACCGCGCCGTTGCCGCCCGGATCGCCGCCACCGCGCGGCGGGCCCGGGAACCGCGGGCCGCCGGCCACGGCCAGCCGGTCGTCCACCTGGGCGATGAGGTGGTTGCGCGTCGTGGTCGTGATGATCAGCGCGACCACCACGAGCGTGAGCACGACGAGTCCCATCCCGGCCAGGAGGCGGGTCCGGAGGGACAGCTTGAGCACGGTCAACCTCGAGAACGGATCGTGTAGCCGACCCCGCGCAGCGTGGTGATCAGCTTCGGCTCCGTGGTGTCGACCTTGCGGCGCAGGTAGCCGATGTAGGTCTCGACGACCCCGCCGTCGCCGCCGAAGTCGTACTGCCAGACGTGGTCCAGGATCTGCGCCTTGGACAGCACCCGGCCCTGGTTGACGAGCAGGTAGCGCAGCAGGTTGTACTCGGTCGGCGACAACGACACCTCGACCCCGCCCTTGATGACCTGGTGGGCGTCGTCGTCCATCTCGAGGTCGCCGCACGTCAGCACGGTGCGGTCGTCGCGCGACTGCCCGGTGCGCCGCAGCACGGCCGTCGCCCGGGCCACGAGCTCCTCCAGGCTGAACGGCTTCTGCAGGTAGTCGTCGCCGCCGAGGGTGAGGCCGCGCACCTTGTCGTCGGTGGCGTCGCGGGCGGTGAGGAACAGGATCGGCGTGCGGTCACCGTCGGCCCGCAGGCGCCGGCAGACCTCGAACCCGTCGAGGTCGGGCAGCATCACGTCCAGCAGCACCAGATCGGGCGACAGCTCGCCGACGGCATCGAGGGCCGTTCGGCCGTCGGCCACCGACGACACCTCGAACCCGTGGTGGCGCAAGGCGGCACCCAGCATCGAGCGCAGGTTCTCCTCGTCGTCGACGATCAACAGATGAGCTCCGGACATGCGCCCAGTCTCACCTGCCTGGCTGTGAGTTCCCTGTGAGGTCGGTGCGGACACACCGAGAACGCTGCTGATCCTCGCAGGCCGCTCCCAGGCCGCTCCCAGGCCGCTCGGTCAGCCTCGCCGCCATGACCTCCACCCTGGACCGCCCACCGACCCCTTCGTCGACACCGCGACGGCCGACACATCGGCAACCACCGCCACTGCCAGCGCCGACGCGACGGCGATCGCCGGGACCTGGACCGTCGACACCAGCGTCGGCGAGTTCAACTACGAGGACTCCACGGGCACGTTCGTCGGCTTCCGCGTCGACGAGGAGCTCAGCGGGCTCGGCTCGACGACCGCTGTCGGCCGCACCCCGGATGTCACCGGCACGGTGACCATCGAGGGCACCACCGTCACGGCCGCCACGATCGAGGCCGACATGACGTCGATCACCACCAACGACAGCCGGCGCAACGACAAGGTGCAGAGCGCCCTGGAGACGTCCACCTACCCGACGGCGACGTTCGTGCTCACGACCCCGATCGTGTTGTCGGCGTCCGACACCGGCACCCTCGAGCTGCAGCTCTTCCTCCAGCAGACCTGACCCGTCAGGCGGCGACCGACTCGATCACTCTGTGGGAGCGAACATGCGCTACATCGACCTGTTCGCTTCCACAGAAGCGGGCCGGAGCCGGAGCCGGACCGGACCCCTCAGGCGGCGACCCAGGCGACGGCCTTGTCGTAGTCGTCGTTGCCGAAGCTGCGGACGTGCCCGTGCAGCGTGAAGCGCAGCAGGGCCAGGCCGGTGCGGATCGCCCCGTCGTCGGTGACGACCGCGCCGCGGTGGAACGGCGTCTGGCGCAGCTCACCGGTCAGGTCGCCCCACGCCCCGTCGCCGAAGCCCTCGAACTCCCGACCGAGCTGGAGCAGCAGCCGCAGCTCCTGGTGGGCCGCCTCCAGCTTCTCCAGCTCGGGCTCGATCTCGTCCACGTAGTCGGCGACGGAGAACGTGCCCACGGCGCGCATCCCGATGACGCCCTCGGCCAGCCCCTGGATGCGTTCGATCATCGCCGGGATGGTACGGGACCGGCTCCTCGCGGTGGCGGTTCGCATCGGGTGGTGCGATGTTGGCGGTGGTGGCGGGTCACGGCCGGCCAACGGCGACGATGCCTGGAGGTGCGGGCGGGACCTCCTGGCACCAGCGCGGCGAATGCCGCGCGCCGTCGGGACGACCGCGCCCCACCACCACCGCCGGGATGGCGGTCCGGGTGCTCGCCGGCTCATCTCGTGCGCAGAGGCGGGCGGACTCCCGCGCACGTGACGAGGACCAGCGCTCGACGACGCCCGTCGGCATCACCGCTCGCACCTCGCACCGCCACATGTCACCAGTCAGCGCCGTCGTCGTCCCACGGTCGTCCCGTCCCGTCATCTGGTGACGCATCATCGGGATCAGGATCCGGACCCGAACGCCCTGGCGAGGCGGTTGACTGCCGCCGTGCGACTGCGCCTGCGACGTGCTCCCGAGCGCCCACCGGTCCCGGCCCCCGATGGCCCGATCGTGCTCGTGCTGCCCGCCCGCGACGAAGGGCGCCCGCATCGGCGCCGTGATCGACCGCCTGCCATCCGACGTCCTGGGACGCCCGACCCGCTGCGTCGTCGTCGACGACGGCAGCGGTGACGACACGGCCGCCGTCGCCGCTGGTCGCGGCGCCACCGTCGTCCGCCACGATGGCAGCCAGGGGCTCGGGGCCGCCGTGCGCGACGGGCTCCACGCGGCGGTCTCCAGCGGGGCGGCGGTCGTCGCCTTCTGCGACGCCGACGGCGAGTACGACCCCGCCGAGCTGGCCCTCCTCGCCGCGCCGATCATCGACGGACGGGCCGACTACGTGGTCGGATCCCGGTTCCGGGGCTCGATCGGCCACATGCGCCCCCATCGCCGACTCGGCAACCGGGTGCTCACGGTGGCCCTGCGCGTCGTCGCCAGGGAACCGATCACCGACGGCCAGAGCGGCTACCGGGCGCTGTCGGCGCGGGCGGCCGGCGAAGCACGCATCGCCCACGACTACAACTACGCCCAGGTGCTCACGCTCGACCTGCTCGGTCGGGGCTTCCGGTACGCCGAGGTGCCGATCACCTACTCGTTCCGCGAGGGCGGACGGTCGTTCGTCCGCCTCGGGCGCTACCTGCGCGCCGTCGCGCCGGCCGTGTGGCGCACGGTGCAGGTCAGCTGACGAGCGCCCGGCCGAGGTAGTCGCCGGGATCGTCGCCCACACCAGGGAGGGCGAGGAAGAACCCGCCGCCCTGGGGCTCGATGTACTCCTCCAGCGGTTCGCCGGCGAGGCGGGCCTGGGTGGCCAGGAACTGCTGCATGCGCCGTTGGAAGCTGACGAACGCCAGGCCCTGATCGAGGTGGCCGTCGGCGTCGAAGCCGCGCGAGAAGTTGACGCCGCGCCGCAGGATCAGGCTGTCCTCGGTCTCCGGCGTGCGCGGGTTGGCCAGGCGGATGTGGGCGTCGAGTGGCGTGGCCGTGCCGTCGGGGTCGGCGGCGTAGTCCGGGACGTCGAGCTCGACCTCGCCGTCGAGCGGGGCGCCGTTCGACTTGCGCCGCCCGATCAGCGCCTCCTGCTCGTCCAGCCGGGTGCGGTCCCAGAACTCGACGAACATCCGGATCACCCGCACGACGTGGTAGCTCCCGCCGACGGCCCAGGCCGGCTCGCCGTCGCCGTCGGCGATCCAGACGTAGCGATCCAGCACGGCGTCCTCGGTCTGCAGGTTGGCGGTGCCGTCGACGAACCCCATCAGGTTGCGCACGCCGGCCCCACCCGGCCGCTTGCCGCCACCGGGCGCACCGGCGTCGTGGCTCGTGTCGGTGCGCCGGTTGTAGCCGTCGATCATCCACTTCAGGACGAGGTGGCGGCGGGTCGCCCGCATCAGCTGGCGCAGCGCGAACAGGTTGAGATCCTCGTGGTAGCTGCTGATCGTCAGCAGCAGGTCGCCGTGCGAGCGGGCCGGATCGAGCTTGTCGTTGGCGAGGAACGGCATCGTGACGAGCTGCGTCGGCACGCGGTCGGCGAGTCCGAAGCGCTCGTCGAACAAGCTGGCCCCGACGGACACCGTGACCGTCAGGTCGGCGGGTGGCGGCGGGTTGCCGACCGCCCCGGTGTACAGCGGCGGGTAGGCCGGATCGCGGTCCTCGTACGGCTGGCCCTCCATCAACCGCTGGATCTCGTGCGACAGGGTCTGCAAGAGGTCGACGAGGTCGGCCTTGTCGCGGCTCGTGACGGTCAGCGCCGCCAGCAGGCCCTGCGCGTTCTGGGCGTGGGTGATGCCGGCCTGGTGGGGGCCGCGGAACGGGACGTAGGCGAGTTGCTGGACCTCCTGCACCGGCGCCGTCCCCGGCGTCGTCGTGGCTGCAGCCGCCGCACCCTCGTCGTCGTCGGACGAGCAGCCCACGAGCGCGACGGCACCTCCTCCCATCAGGGAGGTGGCCAAGAACCGCCGACGCCCGAACTTCACCTCATCACCGCACCGTCACGCTCCCCTACGCCAGCCCCAGCACCCCGCCGACCTGCGAGAGGTTCTCCGACAGCTCCGCCAACGTCGCCTTCATCGCCGTCATGTCGGCGTCGGTGAGCTCCTCGTACGACTTGTAGCCGTCGCCGTCCTTGTACTTCGCCAGCTGGCTGGTGATGTCGGCGAATCCGGCGTCGATCGCCGTGGCGAGGTCGGCGTCCTTGGCCTCCACCGCCGGCTTCAGCAGCTCCCACGCCTTCTGCGAGCCCTCGACGTTGGCCGCGAAGTCCCACAGGTCGGTGTGCGAGTAGCGGTCCTCCTCGCCCGTGATCTTGCCGCCGGAGACCTCCTCGATGAGCTCAGCCGCACCGCTCGGGATGGCGGCGGCCGGGATGTCGAGCCCGGCGACGTCGGTCTTCAGCTTCTGCAGGTCGGCGTCGAGCTGGTCGGCGAGCTTCGGCGCGCCAGAGGCCGCGCTGACGTCGCCCTTCTCCCACAGCAGGTACTCGAGCTTGTGCCACCCGGTCCAGGCCGGGTCGTCCTCGTTCTCGAAGTCGTCGACGCGGCTGTCGACGGCGCCGTCGATGTCGGAGATGAGCCCGGCGATCGGCTCGATCGCCTCCCACGAGTAGCGGGCCGGCGCGAACGCCGCCTTGGCTGCCTCGACGTCGCCGGCGCGCACGGCATCGGTGAACGTCGTGTTCTTCTCGATCAGCGTGTCGACCTGGCCACGCACGTACGCCGTGTACTGGGCGACGGCCTCGGCGATGGCCGGGTCGTCGCTGGTCTTGCTGGTGTCGACCGTGATCCCGGAACCGGACCCCGAACCCGAGCCGGAGGCCGATCCCGAACCGGACGCCGAGGCGGACACGCCGGATCCGGCGGTCGTGTCCCGGACGCTGCTGCCGTCATCGTCGCCGCACGCAGCGAACACGACCAGTGAGGAAGCAGCGAGGATGGCGAGAGCACGACGCACGGCCGATGTGTTTAGCACCCCTAACAGCGAACGCCAAGTCCCCTCGGGACGACGTAGCGTGCCGCCCGATGACACAGACGACAGCTGCCCCCACGGGCGCTGTCGCCGGCGCTGCGAACGCGACGCCCTCCCTGCGCAACGCGCTCGTGGCCGTCGCCCTCGCCGCCTTCCTCGCATCGCTCGCGTTCCTGCCCGCCCGCGCCCTGGAGACGTCGCGGACGGCGGCCGACGAACCGCAGTACCTGCTCACCGCGATCAGCCTCGCCGAGGACCACAGCCTCGACCTCGCCGACGAGCTGTCGGCAGCCCGCTGGCGCGACTTCGCCGGGCACGACCTGCCGCGCCAGACGCAGCCGACGCCGGAGGGCCGCGAGATCTCGCCGCACGACCCCGGTCTCCCACTGCTGCTCGCGGCCCCCGTCGCGGCGGCCGGATGGGTGGGCGCCAGGGTCGTCCTCGCGCTCGTCAACGGGGCGCTGGCCGCCGTGCTCCTGTGGACTGCCGTCCGCCGCTTCCGCGTCGCGCCGCGCGTGGCCGTGCCCGTCGTGCTGGCCCTCACGCTCGCCCCGCCGCTGGCCGTCTACGGATCGCAGGTGTACCCGGAGCTCCCGGGCGCCCTGTGCGTCGCCGGGATCATCGCCCTGACCGGCGCCGAGCGACGTCGGGCGCTGGCGATCGCGGCCGTCGTCGCGCTCGCCACGGCGGCAGCGTGGCTGAGCATCAAGTACGTGCCCGTCGCCGGGCTCGCCGCGCTGGTCGCGCTCTGGGGATGGTGGCGCCGCGGCGACCGGCGGGCCGTCGGCGTCGCCGCCGGGGCCTCCGCCGTGCTCGGTGGGCTGTGGGCCGCCGGCCACGTCGTCTGGTACGGCGGGTTGACGCCCTACGCCAGTGGCGACTTCTTCGCTGCGAACGGCGGGCAGCTGGCGGTGATGGGCGACAAGCCCGACCGCGTCGCCCGCTCGGTCCGCCTGCTCGGGCTGCTCGTCGACCGCGACTTCGGTCTCGGGGCGTGGCAGCCGCTGTGGCTGCTGGTCATCCCGGCGATCGCGGTGCTGCTCGTGCGCCGGCCGCCGCGGTGGGGATCGATCGCCGCCCCACTCGCCGCCGGCTGGGCGATGGCTACGTGGGTGGCGGTGACGATGCACGGCTGGTGGTTCCCCGGACGGCACATCGTGCACGCCCTGCCGTGCGCCGTGCTGGCGATCGCGTGGTGGCTCGATCGCGTCGCCATCGGCCGCGTCGTCGCGTGGGTCGGCGTCGTGGTCGGCGTGGTGTCCTCGCTGTGGCTCGCCGCTCAGGCCGCCTTCGCCGACGTGACGCTGGTGTTCGACCCGTGGGCGACGACCGACCCGGTCCTGCGGCTGATGCAGCCGCTGCTGCCGAACATGCGCGACCACGGCATCGAGATCGGTGTGCGCTACATCGGCTGGCTCGTCGGGCTGCTCGCCCTGGCGGCGGTCGCGGTGCGCCACGAACGGCGCCGGCGGTCGTCAGTCCTCGACGACGTGGTCGCGGAAGCCGTCGCGTAGCGCCCGCCACCCGGCCGCGTCGAACGCGCCGCGCGGCCCGAGGCAGGAGGCCGCGGCGCGGCCCATCGCCAGCGCGTGATGGGTGTTGTCGTGGGCGAACAGCGGCTGACGGCCGAACAGCACGAGCTCGTCGCGGCCATCGGACCACGCCTCGAGCACCGCTTGGTGCTCGTCGTGCCCGATGCGGTACACCGGGTAGACGTGGTCGACGCGGCGGACCACGACGTCGGTCGGGTCCGGGTCGGGCAGGCCCTGGGCGACGAGCGATCCCGAGACCATCCGTCCGAGGGCATCGGCGTCGAGCGTCCACCATGCGTCGTCGTCCGAGCCCGGCATCTCCGCGCAGAGCACCGTGCGGTCGATCGGATCGGCAGGCGACATGCGGTAGTTGGTCGGCTCGGACAGGCGGGTCAGCGGGACGTCGAGCTCTGGGAAGTAGTGGGCGTCGAACGTCGTGTAGGGCCGGCGGCCGACGACCAGGTACACGAGCAGCGCCGCCCGGTACGTGAGGGCATCGGCCGCGGCAGCGACGGTCGTCGCCACGTACGTCGGGTCGTACAGGCCGATCGTCACGCCCGCCGGCAGGGTCGACAGCACGCGCGCCGCCTGCACCGTCGTCCCGTCGGACAGCTCGACGGTCGCGCCGTCCGGGCCTGGTCGAATGGCGACGGCGGCGACGCCGGTGCGCAGCACGGCACCGGAAGCGACCGCCGCGGCGGCGAGCGCCTCGGGGATGCGACCGAAGCCGCCGGCCGGGTACCAGAACCCGGCCGGTGGGTTGCGCGACAGCACGCGGCGCAGGATCCCACCGCCGGAACGAGCGCCGACGCGGCGGCGGAACAGCTCCGGGCTGAGCTCAGCCGGATCGACGCCGAACAACTTGCGGGCATACGGCTCGTAGAAGGCGTTGGCGACCGTCGGTCCGAGGCCGGCCCGGGCACGCGAGGCGAACGAGTCCTCGCCCCGCCGCACTCGAACCGGCCCGGCCGCGAGGTCGCGCGCCGCCCGCGCCGCGAACGCCGGCGGCACCGCGGTCACGAGGTCGGATGCCTGCAGTGGGAAGCCGACCCAGCGCTCGCACAGCCGGATGCGGCCCTTCCTGGGGCGGTGCTGCAGCTCGTCACCGAGCAGGTCCTGGAGGTCGGCGAGCAGATCGGGTTCGGTGCGCTCGTGCAGTCGGTGGCTGCCGTGATCGACGCGCACGCCGGCCACCTCGAAGCTGCTCGCCAAGCCGCCGACGCTGTCGGCACGCTCGATCACCGCCACCCGTCGACCGGCGCGCGCCGCGTACCACGCTGCCGCCAGACCGGCTGGCCCGCCACCCAACACGACCGCGTCGTAGCGTTCGTCCTCGCCCATCGCTCACCGCCTCAGTTGCCCACTCCAGACGTCCCGCCTGACGTCCACCGCCGCAGCTTAGCGGTCGGTCGTCGCGCCTCCTGAACCAGCGCTGGTAGGCCAGCTTTACAGCTCGACGGTGGCGTCCTATGGTGCGGCGCCGTGATCGTGGTGACCGGAGCCAGCGGCTTCATCGGCTCGGCCCTCGTGACCTACCTCGACGCTGCCGGCGTCGCGGTGACCGGGATCGACCGCCGGCCGACCGCCCTCGACCGCCTCGGACCCCGCCACGTCGTCGCCGACCTCGCCGAGCCGCTGACCCCGGCGGTCTGCGACCTGCTCGCCAGCGCCGCGGCCGTGGTCCACCTCGCTGGTCGGCCCGGCGTGCGCGACCGCACGCCCGGCGTCGACCTGGCCCGCCACCGCGACAACGTCGTCGCCACCCGGCGGGTGCTGGATGCCGCCACCGGGCCGGTGCTCGCCGCGTCGTCGTCGTCGGTGTACGGCGGCTCGCAGCACGGGCGGCCGTGTCGGGAGGACGACGAGCTGCGCCCGGCCGGCGGCTACGCCTGGTCGAAGGCGTCCGCCGAGGACGCCTGCACGGCAGCTCGCGACGCCGGGGCGGCGGTCTGCGTGCTGCGACCCTTCACCGTGGTGGGCCCGGGCCAGCGCCCCGACATGGCCATCGACCACTGGATCCGCGCCGCCCTCGAGGGCCGCCCGGTCGAGGTCTTCGGCGGGCTGCACCGCTCGCGCGACGTCACCGACGTGCGCGCCGTCGTCGCCGCCATCGCCCAGCTCGCCGACGACGGCGCTCGCGGCATCGCCTTGCCGGACGTCATCAACCTCGGCACCGGCTGCGCCCGCACGCTCGACGAGCTGCTCGGTGCCGTGCAGCGCGTCGTCGGTCGCCCGCTCGACGTGCGCCTGACGGCGACCGCTGCCGACGATCCCGACCACACGCTCGCCGACACCACCCGGTGCGCCGCGACGCTCGGCTGGGTCCCGACGACGGACCTCGACGACGTCATCGCCGCTCAGCTGTGCTCCTCGGAGCGATCGGGACCCACTGCGGGGAGCGCTCGGCGCGCACCTCGAGTGCCCGGTCCGCGTGCCGAGTCTCTCGACCGCGCCATGGTCCTGGCCGCTCCTCGGTGAGGAGCGGCTCCACGCTCGTCGACGGTGATCGCCGGATCGACCTTCGCTAGTTGGTGGGCCAGTCGATGGTGGGTGAGGCGTGGTCGTCGGCGGTGACCCAGAAGCGTGCGCCGGGGTAGCCGAAGTAGCAGGCTTCCTGGGTGGCGGACCCGTCGGGGCCGACGGTCGCGTCGGTGGCACCGAACGGTCCGGTGGTGTCGCTGTGGCAGGTGATGGTGATGGTGGTGCCGGGCTCGAACCCATGGACGATGACGTCGACGAAGCGGCAGGCGCTGGCGGTGCATCCGGGTTGACCGACAGCTGAGCGCTCGGTCGTGAAGCTCACCGTCGGGATCGGGGCGATGGTGGTGGATGCGACGGCGTTCGTCGATCTGGGTTCGGGTTGGAGTCCGAGCGCGGCCGCGGCGGTGGCCGGGTCGTGGCGAGACGGCCCAGACGACGTGGTCACCCCGTCGCTGGAGCGCGGGGAGCGGCAGGTCGTCGACGCCGATCGCGTACTGGGCGGCGGGCAGGGCGTCGACGACACCGACGCGCAGGTCGGCCGTGTGGCACGACGTCGATGCGGTCCGGATCTTGAGTGGGGTGGTGGTCTCGGCGACGAGCGCATACCCGGTGGGTGCCGTGTCGGCGACGTCGAAGCCGACGATCGCGGCATCAGTGGGGCGAGGAACGAGGGCGTTGGCGATGGCGAGGAGCTGGTCGGCCTGCAGGCCTCGTGCCCGGAGGTAGGCCTCACTGCCGTCGTCGAGGATCCAGCTGATCTGTCCCTGTCCGTCCGGCCCGACGAACAGTCGCGCCGGTCGGCCGCGGACGTCGACGCGGTCACCGAGCGTCGGGGTGCGGGTCTCGCTGCGGTAGCGCAGGACGGCAACGTACGGCCCTTCGACACCTGCAGATGTGGCGATCGCCTGGATCGACAGCCCGTCGGGCGTGGCCCGTCCGAACAGGCTGGTTCGGTCGTTCGTGCGCAGGTCGGTCGCCGAGATCGTCGGGCAGCCAGCGACGGCGAGCAGCGCAGCGGGCGGCGTGCTGGCCGGCAGCGCGGTGGACAGCGACGGCGGCGTGGCCGCGACGCTGGTCACGGACGATGCCGAGCTCGTGGTGGGCGGTGGCTGACGAGCCGTCACGATCGAGCCTGCGTCGTCATCGCGTCCGAGCAGCGCCACTCCGGCGCCGGCGGCGACCAGGGCCAGCACCGCGAGCCCGCCAGTCACCCAGCGCCTCCGGCGCCGGCGCCGTCTCCGAACGGCGACGAACTCGTCATGGGCCGCGTGCGTGTCGACGGTCGGTGCGAGCTCGCCGAGCTGTTCCGCGAATGGATCAGTCATCGGTGACCTCCAGGCTCACGCGCAGTCGACGCCGCGCGTCGTGCAGCGTCGACTTCACCGTCCCGGTCGCGATCCCGAGCGCATCGGCGACCTCAGCCGTGGTCAGGCCGGCCAAGTAGTGCAAGCACACCGCGGCGCGCATGCGTGGCGGCAACGCGACGAGCTCGCGGCGCAGATCGAGCACCGACTCGTCCAACACGGCGTCGTCCACCGGGCGGATCCCGGCGAGGATCGCGATGCGCCGGTGACCATCCCGGCGGCCGTTCAGCAGCCGGTTCAGCGCGACCCGGCGCACCCAGCCGGCAGGGTCGTCATAGCGGCCCACCCGCCACCAACTCCGATCGGCAGCGATGAACGCGTCCTGTACTGCGTCGGCCGCATCCTCGACGCCGAACGCGACGCCGAGCGACCGCACCAACCGCGGGAACTCGCGGTCGAAGAGCTCCTCCAAACCGGCCATCGACGCCATCCCAACGATGACACACCCCACCGGCCCGATCGGTTGGGTCCGGCCACGCCGAACCTCGGCCAGGCGTGCCGGTCGGGCAGCATCTGGAGGATGACCGAGCTCGAGGATCGTCAGCTCACGTACGAGCCGGTCGGCGCGACGCGGCCCGAGTTGACCACGTGGACGCCGCCCTCCGGGTTCCGATCGCACGAGTCGACGACCCTGATCGGCCATGGCGACTCCGATTGGTCGGCAGTCGCAGCGGTCATCTGCCGGTGGGCGGTCAAGACGCGCAGCGGCTTCAGCATCGAGCCGGCGCCGGACCACGACGTCACGGTCGCAGAGCGGTGCTGGATCCGGCTACCGCTCGGCCCCTTCGCCGTCCGCGAGCCGGTCGAGGTCGTCGCCGTGACCTGCGACGAGGACCGACGGGGCTTCGCCTACGGGACGCTCCAGGGTCACCCGGTCAGCGGCGAGGAGGCGTTCGTCGTCTCTCGGTCGGCCGACGGCGACGTCTGGTTCACGCTTCGGTCGCTGACCCGGACGCCGCACGGTCGGTGGCGGGTGGCCTATCCGATCGCGCTCGTCGCCCAGCGCCTCTTCCGTCGCCGGTACCAACGCGCCCTGCGCTCCGGGCCTGTCCCGTGACGACGAGCCGGGCCCGAACGAGACAGGGCCGATCCGTGGATCAGTGTGCTGACGAGGCGGGTCGCAGCATCGTCCAGGACGTTCCGTCCTTGGCGACCGTGACGAAGCCGACCGACTCGTACAGGCTGCGTGCGGGATTCTGTTCCCGCACGCTGAGGCTCAGCGCTGGGTATCCCTGATCGACGCTTGCGTCGATGAGCTCGACGAGCAACCGACGGCCGATTCCCTCGTGGCGACGAGATGCGATGACCGCGATCGACAGTTCAGGGACATCCTCGGCGACGAAGCCGATGCCGGGGCTCACCTCCGTGTACGTGCGATACCACGCAGCACCCACTGGTCCGCCCTGTTCGGCGACGACTCCGTGGTCGCCGGGCCTCGGCCACCCGGCGAGGTACATCGCGTAGCGCGGATCGGCCAGCACCTCGTCGCCGGTCGGTGTCGGCTTGTCGGGACGCCAGACCGCGGCCTCGCCCAGCATCGCGGCGAGGAATGGAAGGTCGTCAGTCCCGGCCGGGCGATACCGAACGTCTCCCACGCCCGTGTCGACGTCGCTGACGGCCATCGCGCCACTTTGCCCGATCGGGGGCCCGGTCACGACGCCGACCAAGTCCCGCGATCGTGCTCACCGACACGCTCGCCGAGGGAGATCCAGTACCGCCACGCCGCCCCGCTGTCGGGCAACTCCCGGCCGCCGCCGAGCCGCTCGATCGTCTTCGCTGACGCGACGTTGCCCGCCTCGCAGACCACCAGGACACGCTCCATCCCCATGCAACGAGCCTCGGCGAGCATCCGGCCGAGGGCCCACGTCGCCCAGCCCCGTCCCCGCGCCGAGGGCCGGATGCCGTACCCGATGTGACCGCCCACCGGCACCAAGGGATGGGTTGGGTACCGCAAGGCGATGCCGCCCAGCACCTGCTCGTCCTCGACGATCCAGCGATACCTGCAGTGGGCGTCGGCGCGGAGCCGGCCGATCCATGCCGCGAACCCGCTTGGCGTCGACGTGTCATCGGACGGTTCAAGTCCGAACCCGTCCTCGTGCCGGCCCGGGCCCCACTCCGTGCGTGCCTCCAGCCAGCTGCTGCGCAGCTCCACGTTCGGCACCACCAGCTCAGCGATGGCACCACGCTAGAGCGCTCACGTGGTCGTCAGCCCGGCTCGAACCGCCCGCCCGGAGGCGGGACGTAGCAGACAGCGTGCGGCCACGATGGCGCGTCAGCGGTTGCGCCCATCGAGGCGAATGGTCCACGTGTCGACCGACTCGACGACGAGGTGCGAACCGCTCCATGGATCCCGCGCCAGCACCGTGCGCACCTCGTCTTCGGAGGGAGCCTCGATCACGAGGACGACTCGAAGTTCGTCGGCGAGCGGGCCGCCAAGGACGACGATCCCCGCATCGACGAGGCCATCCATGAAGGCCGCGTGTTCAACCCAACCCGACTGGTCCTCGAGCAGCAGCGCGGCATCCCAATCCGGGCCGCGCCGTCGTTCCACGACGAAGAACGTCGTCATGCGGTCGTTCTACAGCGTCGCGGCACGTGCATCCGACAAGAGGGTTGACCTGGACGTTCCCCGTCGCTCGATCACGTCGACCGGCCGCCTACGATCGGTGACGTCTCGGTCGAGCCCTCGCCGTGCTCCCGCTGACGACCGACCATGAGCGCGACCTCGCCGACTGCCTCTTCGGATAGCCCACCCACACCACCCTGATCGGCCGTGTCAGCGAGTGCTCAGGTCGGAGCGACGTCCACGCCGCTCGCCCTCGGCGGGTCCGCGGGCCTGCGGGCGACCGGGCTGCGAACCGATCGTCTGGCGCGGGCGTAGCTGTGGATCGAGGAGGTGGTCGACGTGGACCTAGCAAGCGGACATCGCGACGGACAGCAGCGGGTGGTTCGCCTCGTGCGTTCACTGACCCCCGAGCGCCTCGAGCTGATCGTGCCGCTCAACCCGGCCTGGCGGGTGCGCGACGTCGTTGCGCACATGGCCGGGGTGTGCGAGGACCTGACGTCAGGGAACGTCCCCGACATCTCCGACCCCAAGCAGCAGCCTGAGCAGGCCACCGTGCGGGAGGCGTGGACCCAGGCCCAAGTCGATCGACGGCGCGACGTTCCGATCGGCGAGCTGCTCGAGGAGTGGGACGGCCTGGCACGACGTTGGGAAGCGGTCCTGCAACACCCCCCTGCCGGGCTGGCGCCCGCGGCACTCGTGACTGCGCCGCTCGATGTCGGCTGCCACCTCCATGACCTGCGCCACGCCGTCGGCGAGCCAGGAGACCGCGACGCCGTGACCACCGCCGTGGCGTTCGCGATCAGCCGCGCCTGGCTGGCGATGCGACTGGACAGCGCCCGCTTGCCGGCAGTTCGCATGCACTGCGCCGACGAGGAATGGGTCCTCGGACGAGCTCCGGTTGGGAACACCGTCCATGGCGACAGCTTCGAGCTCTTCCGCAGCATCACCGGACGCCGCAGCCGCGACCAGCTCCTGGCGCTCGACTGGAACGAGGACCCCACCGCCGTGCTCGACGCGCTGGCCCCCTACGACCTCCCACTGCACCCCGTCACCGAGTGACCCGATCTGCGCCAACCCCGATGGTGCCGCACTGCGCGTCGGGCGGAGGGCTGGAGAGATGAGCGTGACAGGCTCGGCGGCATGTCGGACTCGCTGGGCACGGCGTGGGGAGCTCTCGATCGCGCCGCCGCCCGATCGCTGGAGCTCGCCCACCAGACCCTGACCGCCGGTGGCCTTGCCGTCGGTTCGGTGATCACCGACCGCTACGGCAACGTGCTCGCCGAAGGCCGCAACCGGGCCTACGACGAGCCCACCGGGACCGACCGCCTCGAGCACACGCCGATCGCCCACGCCGAGATGAACGCGATGGCGCGCCTCGACACCGCCGCCGAGACCGCGGAGCTCACGCTGTGGACGACCCAGCGGCCGTGCCCGATGTGCCAAGCCGCCATCGACTTCATCGGTGTCGGCACGGTGATCGCGATCGCCACCGATCCCTCGGCGCCCACCGCCCTGGTCGACGAGCAACTCGACGGCTGCTGGGTGGTGCTCGCCACCGCGATGTTCCTCATCGGTCCCATCCGTCGCAGTGGACCGGATCACCCGACGGTGCAGGCCAACCTGCCGCTCGAACCAGAAGCCGTCGCACTCGCCGCACGAGCCGCAACCGACGACCACCCGCTGACCGACGGGCGCCCGCTCCGCCAGGCGCTCGACGAGATCTGGGACGACCTCCGGTCAGCAGCACGCCACCGCCAGCAACGGATGAGCGCAGCACGCATCCCTCGCTGACGGCGCCGCTCGCGCGATCGGCGTGACCCACAGGCCCGCCGGTGAGCAGCTCGGCCTGCGTGTCCGGTCACTGGTCCTTGACGGCTCGCAGCATCGTCACGCCGAACCACGGGCCGCCGTACCAGTAACCGCTACCGAGTCGCCGCAGGCTTCCCTGGCCGATGTGTGACGCGTAGCGCTTCGCCTCGAACGAGATGTCGGCGATGAGCAGCTGGCCGCCCGGGCGCAGCACTCGAAGCGCCTCGTCGAGGGCGCGATGCCGGTCCGTCTGCTTCGGGATGTTGTGGATCGCGAGCGCGCTCGTCACGACGTCGAAGCTGTCGTCCGCGAACGGCAACGACGTCATGTCGGCCGTGTGGACCTCGACCCGATCGGCGACCCCGGCCGCTGCGGCGTTGGCGAGCGTGGCGTCGGCAGTGTTGCCACTCTGGTCGTGGGTCCACAGGTCCGCGCCGACGGCGCGACCTCGTGGCAGCCGACGGGCGGCTTCGATCAGGATCGCGCCGCGGCCGCAGCCGAGATCGAGGAGCTGCTCGTCGCCTGCCAGACCGAGCTGATCGAGCTCGTGCTTCCAGATGCGGTGCTTGCCGCGCAGTGTGGTGTGCAGGAAGCAGGCGGATTGGGCGAGCAGCACCGCCCCGATGGTCGCTGTTGCGATCCGTCCGGTCCGCCATCGGGCTGCCGCCAGGCAGCAGAGCGCACCAGCCGCAGCGAGCCCGGCCGGGAACCCGGGGGCGTCGACCCCGTACTTGGGTCGACGCAGCGGGGCTGATGGCCCGGCCGGCGACGCCGGGTGGACGGCAGCTGGTCCCAGCACTCGTGCAACGTTCTCTGACATCCTGTCAGAGTTGCTGAACACTGACAGCTTGTCAAGGTTTCGGACGGGGCCTAGCTTGTGGGTGATGGCTGCCCCAGCCGAGGTCACGCCCCGGGCGCGCCGACGGCGCGCCGACGCTCAGCGCAGCATCGACGCGATCGTCGAGGCGGCCCGCACGCTGCTGATCGAACGGCCCGACGCCAGCATGGAGGAGATCGCCGACACCGCCGGCGTGAGCCGCCAGACCGTGTACGCCCACTTCTCGTCTCGCGACGCGCTGATGGCCGCCGTGATCGACACGCAGCGAGCCGCGCAGCTGGCCGTGCTGGTTTCGGCGCGCCTCGATCGTCTGGCGCCCGTCGACGCGGTACGTGGGTTCCTCGACGTCAGCTGGCAGCTCGTCGACCGCTTCCCGCCGCTGCTCGATCCCACGCTGGCCCGCACCGCGGCTCCCGATGGCGGCGACCCCCACCGTCCCGTGGCGGTCGTGCTCGAACGGATCATCCGGCGCGGCCAACGGTCCGGCGACTTCGACCGCACCCTGCCCGCCGCCTGGCTCGCCGCAGCCACCTTCGGACTGGGCCACACCGCCGCCGAACTGGTGGTCCGCGGCGAGTTGGACCGCAGCAAGGCGGCGACCCTGCTCGAGGCGAGCGTGTTGCGGCTCTACGGCGTGGGCCTTGGCGGCGCCGCTACGTGAGGGGCGCGGCCACGACGCCGGCGCGGGCGTCCGGGACGTAGCCGTCGTCGGCGGTCCACGTGACGGTGCCGTTGACGACGACGCTGTCGACACCGAGCGAGCGGCGGATCCACCGGGTGCCGTCGCCGGGGAAGTCGTTGGACGCGATCTCGGGGCCACGTCCGATCGTGGCCGGGTCGAACACGACCACGTCGGCGGCGTAGCCGGGCTTCAGCTGGCCCCGCTCGGGCAGGCCCCAGATGGTCGCCGGGTCGGCGGTGACCTTCTTGACCGCCGCCTCGAGCGAGAGCGCGCCGGTCTCGCGGACGTAGCGGGAGAACAGGAACCCGGTGTCGCCGTACGTGGCGAACGACCCGACGTGGGCGCCGCCGTCGCTGGCCCCGACGTGGACGAGCGGGTGGGCGAGCAGGGCGCCGACGGCGTCGGGGTCGGAGTGGCCGATCTCGGCCCGCATGAACCACGTGCCCAGCTCCTCCTCGACCGACAGGTCGATGAGCAGCTCGGCCGGTGTGGTGCCGCGATCGGCGGCGATGTCGGCGAGCGTGCGACCGACGAGGTCGCGGTTGGCGTCGAGGGCGACGTCACGAACGACGTAGGTGCCGGGATCGAAGCCGGCGCCGCGCATGGTGACGGCCTGGGCCATCCCGTCGAGCAGCGTCTGGCGGGTCGCCGGGTCGGCGAGCGCCTCGAGCTTGGCGCTGGCGTCGTTCATCCCGAGCACGTTCCACCAACCGGGGATGGCGAGGAACATGATGCTGCGCTGGCCCATCGTCCACGAGATGTCGATCGGCCGGGTCTGCACCTGCGGCCACACCCGGGCCCCGTCGGCCCACACCCGCTCGACGGCGGCCATCACCTGGTCGGTGGCCGTCGGCGCGGCCGCGGAGTGGAACAGCGGCGAGAGCGTGGTCGGGATGCCGAAGCGCGTCGACAGGTCGGCGAGGAGCTCGATGCGGCTGACGGTGAGGCCGGGGTCGTAGAACTCGTGGACGACCTGCAGCATGCGGCCCCGTTCGGCCAGCACGGCGCAGAGCGCTTCGAGCTCGGCGTGCTCGGCGAAGCGGCACGGCACCGGTCGCATGTCGTCCTCGATGTCGACGTAGCTCGTCGACAGCCCGACCGCCCCGGCGTCCAAGCACTCCCGCAGGACGTCACACATCATCGCGATCTCGTCGGCCGTCGCCGCCCGGCGCGGTTCGTCGCCCATCACGTACATCCGCAGCACGGAGTGGCCGACGAGGGCGGCGACGTTGAGGGCGAGGTCCTTGGCGACGGCGTCGAGCATGCCGCCGAACGACTCGCCCCAGCGCCAGTCGACACCCGTGGCGAACGCCTCGTCGGGCATCTCCTCGATGAGGCGGAACATCCGCGAGAACCGGTCGCGGTGGGCGGGCCGCACGGGGGCCAGGCTGAGCGAGCAGTTGCCGGTGACGACGCTCGTGATGCCGTGCTCGATCGCCGGATAGGCGTAGGGGTCGAAGCACAGCTGGGCGTCGTAGTGGGTGTGCGGGTCGATGAAGCCAGGGGCGACGACCAGGCCGGCGGCGTCGATCACGCGTGCGCCATCGGCGTCACCGAGGCGCCGTCCGATGCTGACGAGGCGGTCGCCACGGATGCCGACGTCGCCCCGATAGCCAGTGAGGCCCGAGCCGTCGACGATGGTGCCGTTGCGGATGATCAGGTCGAGCACGGATGGCCTCCAGTTGGTGGATCAGATGATGCGCGAGTGGTCGCCGGTCAGCGCAGACCAGTCGCGTCCGGTGAGATCGTCGAGCGACGTGATGACGCCGCGGCCGAGCAGTTCGGCGAGCGCCTCCTCGTCGACGCTGATCGTCGACGTCGCGCCGTTCGGGTGGCGCAGCGAGACGACGAGCTCGGCCCGCCCGTCGTGGCCGGGTCCGACGGATGCCGACTCGACGACCGGGCCGGCCGCAGTGGTCACGTGGGCGGCTCCGTGTAGACGACGTCGGTCGGCAGCATCCCGCCGGGCGCGTCCATGGTCGGCGCCCGCAGCATGAGGTGTGGGTTCCAGGCGAGCAGCGTGTCGCGGTTGGCCTCGACGCCGGGCAGCACGCGATCGGCCACCGATTGCAGGGTGTCACCGGGGACGGGGAAGACGAACGGCCGCGAGACGAACGTGTTGGCGGCCGCGGCGGTCATCGGGACAGTCTGCTCTGCCCGCACCAGCCCGTGAGAGCCGGAGGCGGGGTGCTCACCTCGTGGCCGCGCCGGTGTGGATCATCGTGCCCACGTGCTCGCCGCGCAGGGCCGCGGTCAGGCGCCCGGGCACGAGACCGTTGATGAGCTGGACGCGCGTGAGGTGGCGGGCGTTCGCCATGACGTCGACGAGCGCCGGGTCGATGGGCAGCGTCGCGTCGAGGCCGGCGAGCTCGGCGAGGGAGACGTCGTCCAGCAGGCGCGCGGTTGCGCCATCGGGGCCGTTGGGGTCGGCGGTGTAGATGCCGTCGACGTCCTCGACGATCGTCAGGCCGGCGGCGCCGAGCGCATCGGCGACGAGGAACGCGCCCGTGTCGGCGCGGTGCATCGGGATGCGCGACGCCGGGAACTCGTGGTGGTGGTACGGCGGGAAGGCGCTCCCGACCACGGCCGGCGCGGCGGCGAGGTGACCGGCGAGCTGGTTGGCGATCGTCGGGTGGTCGATGTAGGACACGCCGTCTGCGGCGAGCAGGGCGCCGAGGATGTGCCCGTTCTGGCCGGCCTCGCTCGCCGCGAGCGAGGCCAGCGAGCCGACCGGGAGGCCGAGATCGAGGGCGACGCCGTAGAGGTGGCGGGCCCGGATGCCGGCACCGGTGAGGATGAGCATCCGGTGCTCGGGGAGCAGTCGGCGCAGCTCGGCGACGAGCGGCAGGATCGCCTCGTGGCCGCGGTCCATGATCGAGCGACCGCCGATCTTCACGACCTGCAGCCAGGGCAGGAGCGCGACCGGCTTCCCGCCGGCGACCGGGCGCGTGAGGTGGCTGTCGAGCAGGGTCTGGCGGGCCAGCGGCGAGGCGACGTGCTTGATGTCGGAGGTGTTGGTCATGTCGTCCTCGGGTCAGCTCGCCGTGATGATGGTGCCGACGTGCTCGCCGGCGAGCGCCCGCGTGAGGTTGCCGGGCACGAGGCCGTTGATGACTTGCACCTGCCGGACGTGGCGCGCCGTGGCGAGCAGGTCGAGCACCGGGAACTCGAGGATCGAGTCCTCCAGGCCGCTGGCCTTCATCTCGTCGACGGAGATCTCCGGGATGAACGTGGCATCGCTCGATGTCTTCGGGTTGGCGCTGTAGAGCCCGTCCTCGTCCTTGACGTAGATCATCGCCTTGCAGCCGAACTGCTCGGCGACGAGGAAGCAGCCGGCGTCGGTCCGGTACGGGGGGATCACGCCCTCGGGCGCCGGTCGCATCCACAGCCCGTACGGCGGCATGCCGCCGAACACCACGGCGTTGACCTCGGCGAGGTAGAGCGGCACCGCCGAGAGGCCGGCCCCGCTGACGTGCGAGATGCCGTGCTTGGCGAGCAGCTGACCGAGCATCGAGGCGTTCTGGTCGGCGACCGAGGCGCCGAGCTGCGACAGCACGCCCGCCGGCAGGTCGAGGCCGGCGGCGATCGAGTACAGGTGACGGGCCCGCGTGCCGGCGCCCGTGCCGATCAACAACGGGTGGGTTCCCCGCGCCGCCACGATCTCGTCGACCAGCGGGTACACGGCGGCGCGGCCGCGGTCGATGATGCTCTGCCCGCCGATCTTCAACACCGTGGCGGCGGGCAGGATGCGATGGTCCTCGGCCGCCTCGGCCGCCGCGATCAGCTCGGGATCGGTCAGCGAGCGCTCGAGGAGCAGCTCGTCGAGCCGTGACGTCGGGTCAGCCATGGGCCTGGAGGCTATGGGTCATCCATGCCTCGCTGATCCGTTCGCCACAGACGTGGAAGCGGGCGATGCACTGCGGGGCGATGTCGACGGCGACGTGATCGCCGCTCACGTGATCACCGATCACGTCCAGTGGTGGTCGCGTCCCCTCGGCCGCCCAGCGGGCGGCGATGAGCGCGAGGTACCCCCAGCGGTCGGTCGTCGTCGCGTCGACGTGCAGCCGGAAGTCGGGGGTCAAGGTGGCCGCCACCTCGTCGGTCGCGCCGTCGACGGCGACGAGCGCCAGGTGCCGGCAGACCACGCTGCGCCCTCGCTCGGTCATGCGTCGACGAGCTTCAGCGTCACGACATCGCTGACGTAGCGGCCGCCGCGGAGGTCACCCGGCACGACGAGGCGCGGCCCGGCGTCGCCCAGCGGCTGGCCGTCCTCGAACGTCGCGACGAGGATCTGCTTGGCTTCGAACCCCGGGTCGAGCTCGCCCCACGCGACGGTCGCCCGGTAGCCGTCGGAGCCGGTCGCCGTCACGACGTGGGCGAGGGCGTCGTTCTTGACGTTCGGGTCGAACCCCGGCTCGGCGAGGGTCATCACGTCGAGCAGCAGCGCGCCCTTGAACGTGTGCGTCTGCGATGACGATCCGGACTGGAACGTCACGGTGAGCTCGTGTGGTGGCAGGGCGTCGATCTGCGCCGCCGTCAGCCGCTGGGGAGCGTGCACATCGCCCCTGATCGCCACCCGGTCCTCGCGTCGACCAGCCTCGGTCGGCACGGCACCGACCGTCACCGTCAGCAGCCCGGCGGCGATCGCGCCGACTGCGATCCTCTGCCACTTCACCATGTCCATCGCCTCCAATAGTCGCCCGCTGACCAAGTGGGGACATGGTGGCACACGCGCTCGATCCTCGTCGTTCAGTGGCTGACCATCAGTGCATGACTATGGTGACGCCCCATGCGTGCAACATCTCGGCTCGTCCTGGCGGGCGTGGCGGTCCTCGGTCTGGTCGCCGCATCGTGCGGCGACGACGACGACTCGGCGGCGACGACCACTGCCGCCGCGGCGACGACCGCGGCGGCGACGACCACCACCGAAGCGGCCACGACGACGGCCAAGGCGACGACGACGACCGAGAAGGCCACCACGACGACGGCCAAGGCCACCACGACGACGGCGGCCGCGACCACGGTGCCCAAGGCGAGCGGTGAGATCCAGGTGCTCGCCGCCACGTCGCTCACCAAGGCCTTCAACGACCTCGGCGCGGCGTTCGCCGCCGCCAACCCAGGCGCCAAGGCGAACTTCGTGTTCGCCGGGTCGAACGACCTGGCGACGACGGTGAACGAGGGGGGTCCGGCCGACGTCTTCGCGTCCGCCGACCAGAACAACATGAAGAAGGTCACCGACGCCGCCAACACGGCCGGCGAGCCGACGATCTTCGCCACCAACCTGCTCGAGATCATGGTCCAGCCCGGCAACCCCAAGGGCATCACCGGCGTCGCCGACCTGGCCAACCCGGACCTCACCGTCATCACGTGCGACCCCGCCGTGCCGTGCGGTACCTACGCCCAGCAGATCTTCACCGCCGCCGGCGTCACCGTGACCCCGAAGTCGCTGGAGGAGAACGTGGGTGGCGTGGTCACCAAGATGAAGGCCGGCGAGGGTGATGCTGGGATCGTGTACGCCACCGACGTCCTCGCCGCCGGCGACACCGCCGCCGGCGTGGAGATCCCGAAGGACATCAACGTGATCGCCCAGTACCCGATCGTCACCGTCAAGCAGACGACGAACCCGGCGACCGCCCAGGCGTTCATCGACTTCGTGCTCAGCGACGCCGGGCAGCAGATCCTCGCCTCGTACGGCTTCACCGGGCCATGAGGGCTCGGCGGGCGCCGGCCGAGCGCCCGCCGGCGCTGGTGCTCGTGCTCGCCGTCGTGGCGGCGCTGTTCTTCGCGCTGCCGTTCATCGGGCTGTTGTGGCGGCTGCCGTGGAGCACGGTGCTGTCCGTGCTCGGCGAGGAGGACGTCCGCACCGCGCTGTGGCTGTCGATCCGCACGACGCTCGCGTCCACCGCGCTGTCGCTCGTGTTCGGCGTCCCGCTGGCGTGGGTCCTGGCGAGGGTGGGCTTCCCCGGGCGCGGCTTCGTGCGGGCGCTGTGCACCCTGTCGATGGTGCTGCCGCCGGTCGTCGCCGGCACCGCCCTGTTCTTCTCGTTCGGCCGGCGCGGGCTGTTCGGGCAGTGGCTCGAGACGTGGTTCGGGTTCCGGCTGCCGTTCACGATCTGGGGTGTGATCGTCGCCCAGACGTTCGTGGCCATGCCGTTCCTGGTGATCACGGTGGAAGCGTCGCTGCGCCAGTTCGACGGGCGCTTCGAGGAGGCGGCGCGCACGCTCGGGGCCTCGCGCTGGTACGCCTTCCGGCGGGTCACGCTGCCGGCCATCCGACCCGGGCTGGCCGCCGGCGCGGTGCTCGCATGGGCCCGCGCCCTCGGCGAGTTCGGCGCCACCATCACGTTCGCCGGCAACTACCCGGGCGTCACCCAGACGATGCCGCTGGCGACCTACATCGAGCTCAACGACGATCCCGAGAAGGCGCTGGTCCTCAGCCTCATCCTCATCGTCGTGTCCTTCGTCGTGCTCGTCGGCCTGCGCGACCGCTGGCTCGGCGCCACGACGCCGGCATGATCTGACGATGAGCCTGGAGGCGGCGATCGCCCTGCAGCTCGGCTCGCTCGACCTCGACATCGAGCTGGAGGTCGGGAGAGGCGAGATGGTCGCCATCCTCGGGCCCAACGGGGCCGGCAAGTCGACGGTGCTGCGGGCGCTCGCCGGGCTGCTGCCGATCGAGCGGGGCCGCATCGCCATCGACGAGATCGTGGTCGACGAGCCGGCGACCCGGACGTTCCAACCGCCCGACCGGCGACCGATCGGCATGGTGTTCCAGTCGTACCTGCTGTTCGCCAACCTGTCGGCGACTCGAGAACGTCGCCTTCGGGCTGCGCGCCCGCGGGCATCGCCAAGGGCGAGGCCCGCCAACAGGCCGCCGCGTGGCTCGAACGCGTCGGCCTGGCCGACCACGCCGGCAACAAGCCAGGCGCGCTGTCGGGCGGACAGGCCCAGCGCGTCGCCCTCGCCCGGGCCCTCGCCACCGATCCCCGCCTGCTGCTGCTCGACGAGCCGCTGGCCGCCCTCGACGCCGGCACCCGTGGCGAGGTCCGCCGCGACCTGCGCCGCCACCTGCAGTCCTTCGACGGGATGCGGATCATGGTCACCCACGACCCCGTCGACGCCTACGCGCTCGCCGACCGCGTCGCCGTGATGGACGCCGGGCGGATCGTCCAGCTCGGCTCGATCGCCGAGGTCACCGCCCGGCCCCGCTCGCCGTACATCGCCTCGCTGGTCGGCACCAACCTGGTCGCCGGCGACATCGCCGGCAACGTGCTGACGACGGCGAGCGGGGCGCGGGTCGTGCTGGCCGACGCCACATCCGGTCCGTCGTTCGCGCTGATCCGCCCGCAGGCCGTGTCGCTGCACCGCGAACGCTGGACCACGACGAGCCTGCAGAACGTCTGGGCGGGCACGATCACCGACATCGACCGCCTCGGCGACCGGGCCCGCGTCCAGCTCGACGGGACCCTGCCGCTGACCGCCGAGATCACGACCGCCGCCCTCGAGCAGCTGGCGCTGCGACCCGGCGACCGGATCCTCGCCGCGGCCAAGGCCACCGACATCGAGTCCTATCCCGCCTGACCTGAGGAGAGCCCACCATGCACCGCGTCGCCGCCCTCGTCGAAGCCTGGCACCACCAGCAACGCGCCGGCACCGTCGCTCGCGTCATCGCCACCGAGGGCCTCGGCCCGCAGCACCGCGACGAGCTGCTGCTCGTCGACGCCGACGGCCGCACCGGCGGCAGCCTGCTCGGCGGCGCGCTGTCGCCCGAGCTCGCCCGGGCGACCGAGGCGCTGCTCGACTCGCCCCACGCCCAACAGGTGCTGACGCTCTACATCGACGGTGGCGACGCCACGGCCGCCGGCCTGACCTGCGGCGGCGTCGTGCACGTCCTGCTGCAGCGCCTCGACACCGTGCCCGAGCCGCTGTGGTCGAGCTTCGCGGCCGGCCGCTCGGTCGCCCTCGTGACGCCCGCTCGACGACGACCACGGTCCGGTCGTCGTCCACGCCGGCGGCGGCCTCGACGGCACGCTCGGCAGCTCCGGGCTCGACACGATGGTGCAGGCCGAGGCCGAGGCGCTGCTCGCCCAGCCGGGCGCCGGCGTCAACCGCCTCCGCGTCGGCGACCTCGACCTGGTGATCGAGGCGTGGGATCCGACGCCACGCGTCGTCATCGTCGGCGCCTCCGACCTGTCGGCCGCGATCGAGCGCCAGGCCGAGCTGATCGGCTGGACCGCAGCGACGGTGATCCACGCCGACGCGGCGGCCGAGGCGGTCGGTGCGCTCGACCACGGTGACGCCGTCCTGGTGATCGACCACGACCCGTTCGTCGCCACGCCGGCGCTGGCCGCGGCCCTGGCGCGCCACATCGCCTACGTCGGCGCGCTCGGCTCCCGACGCACGCAGCAGCACCGCCGCCAGCACCTCGCCGACGTCGGCGTGTCGGCCGACGCCATCGCCCGTCTGCACGGTCCGGCCGGCCTCGACATCGGCGCCCGCAACCCGGCCGAGACCGCGGTGTCGATCGTCGCCGAGATGATCGCCGCCCGCGCCGGCCGGACCGGCGAGGCGCTGACCACCACGACGGGGCGGATCAACGGGTGAGGAACTGAGCCGGCTGCCCGACTGCGCCACGCAACCGGAAGGTGCCACCGCGAAGCTTGATGACGGCGCCCGCCGACATCAGGGCGGCGTGGCCGGCCTGGTCCATGAAGGACGTCGACGAGAGGTCCACGACGACGTGGGGAGCGCGCTGCGCCACGCAGGTCGCGAAGTGCACGTAGGCCGTCGACGCGTCGACACGTGCGCCGAGTGAGACGACGGACGTCGATCGAGATGTGGCGCCGGACGGCGAGACGCCCGCATCGAGCATGCGACCCGAGGGTCTCGCGACGACGCGTGAGTCGCGGCCGGCGATCCCCCGCCGGCCACCATGGCGCAGCGCGGTCACGTGCCGGACGCCAGGTCGCGCGGCCGCAGGCGGGGCTCAGACGCCACGAGCATCAACGGCGGTCTGGTCGAACGGCTCGATCATGATGCACTCGCCCGGGCACTCCTCGGCCGCCTCCACCGCGGAGTCGATGAGGGAGTCCGGGATCCGGGCCACGCCACGCCCGGCGTCCGGGCCATGGCCGTCGCCATCTTTTCCGTCGAACACGATCGTCGAGCCGAAGTGCTTCGCCTCTTCCTTCACGACCCACAGGCCGTCGTCGCGTGCCGTGAACACGTCGCCGCAGATCTCTTCGCAGATCCCGTCACCGGTGCACAGGTCCTGATCGATCCAGACCATCAGTGCCGTCGCCATCGCGTCCTCCCGGTTGCTTCGACGCGGTTGACCCTACGACCAGTCCGCCCCGAACTGACAGGGTCGCCTCGTTCTGCCTGGTGCGTCCGTCCATCGGACACGGCTCAGCGCGCTGGAACTGGTAACATTTTCGTTGATCCTGGCCATCGCGGTCGGGATGGAACTCGGCATTGCTTCAGCGCTGAATCCAAAAGGTTGGATCGGCAAACTCGCTGACGTCTACGGTCTGAGCGCTGGCGCTCTGCCGGACTTCTGGTTCGCGCTCGTGCTGATCTTCGTGTTCTACACGCTTGCCCACTGGGCGCCGGCGCCACTGGGCCGGCTTGACATCGAGGTCATCGCGCCCGGCTCAGGTCACCGGCTTCATGACGATCGACACGCTGCTTGCGGGCGACATGGAGGCGTTCCGTTCCGCCGGTTGCGCATTTGATCCTGCCGGTGCTGACGCTCGGATTGATCAATGCCGGCCGATCATGAAGTGACTCAGTCAAGCATGGAGAAGATGCTCGTCTCCGACGCTGGCGGGGTACGAAGTGCTGTGTGGCATTCCTCAGAGCTTGGTCGCTCCGTCACGCACTGCGTAACGCGCTGCCCTCCATCGTCACCATCATCAGCGTGCTCTACGGCTATCTGATCGGCGGCGCGGTGCTTGTGGAGATTGTCTTCTCGTGGGGCGGAGCCGGACAATATGCAGTTCAAGGCGTGCTCAATTCGGACATCTACCCTGTACTCTGCTCTCGTGCTGTTTTCCGCCATCTTCTCGCTGATCGTCTATATCTTGGTCGATCTCATCTATGTGCTGATCGATCCCCGGATCAGCCATTGAAGAGGCTCGCGTGGACACCGTGATCGGCGCCGCGAAGCCAAGTCATCCGCCGTGTCCGCCACATCGGCGGCCCTGTTGCGAACCGAAGACCTGCGGGTCGTCTTCCCGACCGCAACAGGGCAGTCGCGCACGGTGCTGCGCGGCATGACCTTTCGGTCAAACCTGGTGAGGTCCTTGGGCTGGTTGGCGAGAGCGGCGCGGGAAAGACAACGCTGGCCCGATCGATTCTCGGCGTTCCACCGGCTCCTGGGCGCATTGTGGCCGGTCGGGTGATCTTCGAAGGGCGCGACATCCTGGCCTTGCCGGAAAAGCAATTGCGACTCCTGCGCGGCCGCCGGCTCAGCATGGTGGTGCCAAACCCGCGCGGCGAACTCAACCCCACGGTGAAAATCGGCGATCAGATCGCCACGATGGCGCGCGTCCACCTCGGCCTCGACCGAAGGGCCGCCCGCGCGCGAGCGCTCGAGATGCTGAGGGCGGTCCAGATTCCAGATCCGGAACGGCGCATGCACGCCTATCCGCACGAGCTCTCCGGCGGCATGGCGCAGCGCGCCGTGATCGCCATCGCGCTGATCTGTGATCCAGCCTTCGTAATCTCGGATGACGCCACGAGTGGGCTTGACGTCACAGTGCAGGCCCAGATCCTCGACCTGATGCGCAGGCTCGCGGCCGAGCACGGCAGCGCCATGTTGTTCATCACGCGCGACGTCGGGATCACGGCGCATTTCTGCGATCGCGTCGCGGTGCTCTACGACGGCGAGATCATGGAGGCGGCGAGCCGGAGCGCCCTATTTCTGTCGCCTGCTCACCCCTATACGCTGCTCCTGCTCGCCGCCTTCTCGCACAATCCGGCGCTGCGGCTAGGCTGGAGCGTCACGGCGGCCGCGACGGCGCCCGCCGCTTCTGAGGCCTGCATCTATCTGGGCCGCTGTCCGTTGGCGCAGCCGCTCTGCGGGACCGAAAGACCGCCGCTGGCTGAACTTGCGCCGGGTCATTTGGTCCGGTGTCACTTCCCGGTGAGGCATTGACCGAGCGATGCTGACGGTCGAGCACCTTCACAAACAGTTTCCCATCGCGGGATCGCGCAAGGTTGTTAGCGCGATTAACGACGTGTCTTTTTCCATCGCTCCTGGAGAGACGCTCGGCCTTGTTGGTGAGAGCGGTTCGGGCGAAACGACGTCGGACGCATCGTCGTAGGCCTCATCGAACCCACATCCGGCGCAGTGCGGTTCAGCCTGGCGGGAGACGCCACGGCAAAGCGCGTCCCCCGAAAGGCAAGGTCCAGCTCGTGTTCCAGGAGCCCGCTGAGTCCGCTCGATCCCCGGATGAAGATCGGCTCGACCATTGCCGAACCGCTCCAGGCCCTCGCCGTCGAACGTTCTGAGTGGCGCCGCCGAGCGCGCGACGCCATGGGGACTCGTGCGGCTCAATCCCGCTCTGCTCGACGCGTACCCAGCCGAGCTCTCGGCAGGACAGCAACAGCGCGTCGGAGTCGCCCGCGCCATGATCACCGAGCCCGACCTCGTGGTGCTGGACGAACCGACCTCGGCGCTCGATCCAACCGCGCGGGCGGAGATCATCGATCTCTTGAAGCGTATCCAGGCCGAACGCAACACCGCCTATCTGTTCATTTCGCATGATCTTCGACGATCCGCTTCATCAGCCACCGGGTCGCGGTCATGTATCTCGGAATGATCGTCGAACAGGGCGACGCGGCCGCCCTCTTCAGCCGGCCGCAACATCCTTATTCAAGCGGGCTCTATCCTCCGTCTTGCTGCCGCACCCCAATCTCGTGATGGAAAGCGCGGTCAGCCTGAAGGGCGAGATTCCGAGTCCATCGACTTGCCGGCAGGTTGTTTCCTCGCTTCGCGCTGCCCCTTCGTCATCGATCGCTGCCGAGGCGAGATGCCGCCGGCCGAGATGGTCGGCCCCGGCCACACCGTCCATTGCTTTCGTCACAACGAAGTCGCTGCCACGACGCCTGCGTCGCAAATCTTTGAAGCCTTCGTCGCCGAGGCCGAGCGCACCCTGAAGCGCCCGGCCTGCCAACCCACGCGTTTCACTGCCCACCCCTAAGGAAAGAGATTGTCATGCCAGGACGGCTCGATGGAAAAACAGCGCTCGTCACCGGCGGCGCGCGTGGAATCGGTGAGGCTATTGCGCGCGCCTTCGTCCGTGAAGGCGCCGTGGTCGCGATCCTCGACAGGCAGATTGTACCGGCGAAGGCGACGGCTGATGCGCTCGCCGCAACCGGCGGCAAGATGATCGCGGTGGCCGCTGACGTGAGCAACGAAGCGGAAGTGGAGGCGCGGTCAAAGACGCCATGAAAGGGCTCGGCCATATCGACATTCTGGTCAACAATGCCGGTATCGACACCACTTCGTTGGTGGCCGACATGCCGACGGCGATGTGGGATGAGATGATGGCCATCAACCTACGCGGAGTTTTCTGTGCACCCGCGCCGTGCTTCCCGGCATGATCGCCCGCAAGTTTGGCCGCATCATCTCGACGTCGTCGCAACTCGCCCACAAGGGCGCTGCCGAGATGGCGCACTACGCGGCCGCCAAGGCGGGAGTGATCGGCTTCACCCGATCACTCGCTTACGAAGTGGCGCGCGACGGCATCACCGTGAATGCGATCTGCCCAGGGCCAATCGACACCGAGCTTTTCAGGGGGATCCCGGAGGCCTGGCGAAAGCGGAAACTCGCGGAACTTCCGATCGGCCGCGCTGGTTCGGTCGAAGAGATCGCGCCAACCGCAGTTCTCCTGGCCTCGGACGAGGGCGCCTACTACGTGGGCGCAACTCTCAATCCAAACGGCGGGGATGTGATGGTATGAGGCCTCGATCCTTAGCGAGCCTCGAATTCGGTACTTTTGCGGGTTGGCTCTGACTGCGAGCGGGGTTATGCTTTGGCCCCGCCTCCCGCGATCTGGCCGCGATACCAGTCGAGGATCTCTGATCCGGTCCACATTAGGACGCCATCGCGGGCGAGAATGTGATCGTACAGCATCTCGAGATATTTGATCCGATGCGGTGCGCCCGTGAGATAGGGATGAATCGAGATCGCCATCACGCGAGGGTGTTTGGCTCCCTCCTTATAGAGGCGATCGAAATGGTCGACGCCACGTAGAAAGATTTCGTTGGAACGATGCCCCTGGACTGCGGTGATCACAACATCGTTGATCTCGACCGTATAGGGCATTGCGACGATGGGGCGCGGCGACGCCTGGATCGTGACCGGCTGGTCGTCGATGCAGAGATCGCAGACATATTCGATG
>CAWIKD010000027.1:0-43026 GCA_963836545.1 uncultured Acidimicrobiia bacterium
TCCGCACCAGCACCCAGCTGCCATGCAGCTTGTCGCCGTGCAGGGTGAATTTCAGATCGCCCTTTTTGAAGCCGCGGGTCGGGGGGATCATCGGATTGCCAATAGCCGCGATCCCACAGCATGACGGTGCCGCCGCCATATTCGCCTTCCGGAATGGTGCCTTCGAAGTCGCCGTAATCGAGCGGATGATCCTCGACCTCGACCGCCAGCCGCTTGTCCTCGGGATTGAGCGAGGGACCTTTGGTGACCGCCCAGGAATTGAAGACGCCGTCGAGTTCAAGTCGGAGATCGTAATGAAGGCGGCGTGGCAGCATGCTTCTGAATCACGAACCGCCGCTGCTCCGACGGCGTCACCTTGACGTCGCCGGGGACGGCTCGCTGGTCTTTTCAAAATCGCGCTTCTTCCGGTACGTGCTCCAGGTTTCTCAACGACACGGCCAAACCTCGCTCAAGCGCTCGCAACAGGCAAAACGGAACGAAAACCCATACTAGCCGTTGAAGTTCCACAAACCCAGCCGTGCCGGAGAGTGTAATGGCCCCCTCGCGCCTATTGGAAAGGCTCGCTCTAAGCTTTCCCTCGTGTCATGCCCTTGTCGTGTTGTACCCGGCCTCGACCTCGACGGAAAAAACCCGCTTCCACATGATCAACAAGGAAACCGGCAACCGGCTGAAACAGCAGATGGTCGATGCCGAGACCGGCGACATCGTCGAAAGCGACCAGAAGGGCCGCGGCTATGAGTTAAAGAAGACGGGATGTCGAGGTCGAGAAAGAAAGCTGGAGGCGGTCCAGATCGAGAGCAACCACACTATCGATATCGACAGTTTTGTGCCGAAGGACGAGATAGACAAGCGCTATCTCGACCGCCCCTATTATATTGCACCAGACGGAAAAGCCGGCATCGACGCCTTCGCCGTGATCCGGGACGCCATGAAAGATCAGGACCGGGTCGCGCTGGGGCGCATCGTGCTGACCAACCGCGAGCACATCATCGCGATCGAACCGCTCGGCAAGGGCCTGCTCGGCACCACCCTGCGCTACCCCTATGAGTTGCGCGATGAGGGCGATTATTTCGATGACATCAAGAATCCGAAGATCTCGAAGGACATGGTCGATCTGGCGAGCCACATCCTCGACAGCAAGGCCGCGCATTTCGACCCGTCGAAATTCAAAGACGAATACGAAACCGCTTTGAAGGCCCTGGTCCGACGCAAAGCCGCGGGAAAACCGGTAAAGGTCGCCGAGCCCGCGGAGCGGCCAAGCAATGTGGTCAACCTGATGGATGCGTTGAAAGCTGAGCCTGAAAGGCAAGGCACCCACAAAACGGCGAACGGATGACCCGTTATCGCGTCGGACGCCGCAGGGGCCGCACCGCGAAGAAGGCGCATCGTTCGACGGCACGGGCGCGTAAGGCGGGCTAGCCCTGCCCGTCATTGCGAGGATGCGCAAGCGACGAAGCAATCCATCCATCCCGTTATGCCGTGATGTGGATTGCTTCGCTTCGCTCGCAATGACGTTTTAGGCCTACTTCTTCGCCTTGCGCTTCTTCGCCGTCTTGCGTTTCTTTGAAGCCTTCTTTGGTACCTTCTTGCCCTTGGCACGCGCCTCGGAAAGCCCGATTGCGATCGCCTGCTTGCGGCTCTTGACCTTCTTGCCCGAGCGGCCGCTCTTCAAAGTGCCGGCCTTGCGCTTCTTCATTGCGCGCTCGACGTCAGACGATGCCTTCTTCGAATATTCTACGTGCCATGATGGTTCTCCCGGTTGCCGGGAAAATAATCTTCGCTTGCGGCGAAAGCTCCGGGCTCGAGGCTAATCCGGCGCGCGCAGCCGATAGCCGATGCCGGTTTCGGTCAGGACGTATTGCGGCCGTTCGGGATCGGCTTCGATCTTCTGCCGGAGCTGGCGCACATAGACGCGCAGATATTGCGCGTCGGTCAGCTCGTCCCACAATTCGTTGAGCAGGAATTTGTGGGTCAGCACCTTGCCGGCATGCTGCACCAGCACGCGCAACAGGTCGTATTCCTTGGGCGAGAGCTTCACCTCCTTCTCGCCGACCTTGACGATGCGCCGCACCAGATCGACCGAGAGATCGCCGACGCGAAAGACCGGACGCTCGCCGTGGACCTGAAGCTGGTGGCGCAGCGCCGCGCGCATGCGCGCCAGCAACTCGTCCATGCCGAACGGCTTGGTCACGTAGTCGTCGGCGCCGAGATCGAGCGCCTGCACCTTGCCGGCCTCGTCGCCGCGGCTCGACAGCACGACGATCGGCACGCTGTCGTTGCGCGCGCGGATCATGCGCAGCAGTTCGTGGCCCTGGATGTCGGGCAGGCCGAGATCGAGGATGATCAGGCCGGGTTCTCGCGCCAGCAGTTCCAGCGCGGTCTTGCCGTTCGGCGCCTCGAGGATCTCGTAGCCCTGCGTGGTCAGGCCCATCCGCAACAGCTTGCGGATCGGCGGCTCGTCGTCGATGACAAGGACCTTGATCGGGGCGGCGCTCATGCGGCGGTGTCCAACGCTTGCTGTGCTGCCGGGACCGGCAGCCGGATCGTGAACACCGCGCCGGCGCGATCGGTCCGGTTGGCGGCGGCGATCGTGCCGTGCATCGCCTCGACAAAGCCGCGCGAGATCGCAAGGCCGAGGCCGGTGCCGGCGCGCACGTGATCGCCCTTTTGCGCGCGGTAGAATTTGTCGAAGATATGTTCGAGATCCGCCGGCGGGAATGCCGTCGCCCTCGTCCATAATCTGCAGGACGACGCTGTCCCTGTCGCCGCGCAGCCCTGATCGAAATCGTGGTGCCGGCGGGCGCATATTTCGCGGCATTGTCGAGAAGATTGAACAGCACCTGCTCGAACAGCACCGCATCGAGCTCGAGCATCGGCAGATCGGCTGCAAGCTCGAGCTTCGACCTTGTGATGCGCCAGGATCTTGCCGGCGCGCCGCAGCGCGCTGCCGACGATCTCGCCGAGGTCGTGCAGCGCGGTGTTCGGCACGACCGCGCCGGAATTCGAGCTTGGTCATGTCGAGCAGATTGGCGATAAAGCGATTGAGCCGCTCGGATTCGTCGATGATCGGTGGCGAGCAGATCGGCTTCTTCGTCGTCGGTGAGCTCGGCGGCGAGATCGCGCAGAGTCGCTGGCCGAGCCGAGCACGGACGCCAGCGGCGTCTTGAGATCGTGCGAGATCGAGGTCAGCAAGCGCGGAGCGCAGCCGGTCGGTTTCCACGGTGCGCTTGACGCGGTCCATGTCCTCGACCAGCTGCACGCGCTCGATGGCAAGCGCGCCCTGATCGATCAGCGCATCGAGCAGGCGGCGCTGGTCGGGCGTAAGCAGCGGCCCGGTCTTGTCGCTCGTCGATGCCGATGACGCCGATCGCGCCGCGCCCGGTGCGCATCGGCAGGAACAGCCGCTTGGCGCCGGGCAGCGTGTCGGAGCCGCGCCCCGCCGGGCGGTCGTTGCTCCCACGCCCATTTGGCGGCGGCGAGATCGGCCTCGTCGAGCTCATCTTCCGGCGGATAGCCGGCCTTCACCGTCGATCGCGCCGTCCTCCGGCAGCAGCAGCACGACGCGCACCTTCAGCATCAGCGCGGTCTGGTAGGCGGTGGCCCACAGCACGTCGTCGAGCGTGCCGGTGCCCGCGAGCTTGCGGCTGAAGGCATAGAGCGATTCGGTGGTGCGCGCGCGGCCGATCGCGGCGACCGCCTGCGTGCGGACCCGCGCGGCGACATTGGAGACGAGGACCGCGATCAGCATGAAGAAGACGAACGCCGCGACGTTGGTCGGGTCGGTGATCGTGAAGGTGTAGATCGGCGGCAGGAAGAAGAAATTGTAGCACGAGCGAAGCGGCGACGCTGGCAAACAGCGACGGCCAGAGGCCGAAGCGAACCGCGACGCCGACGACCGCGGTCAGGAACACGAGATCGACGTTCTCGATGCCGAACACACGGCTGGATCAGTCGCCGACGCCGAGAGCCAATGGCGACGAGCGAGCAGCGCCATCAGATAGGGCCGCGGATCGAACGGCTCGGCCGCGTCGGCGGTCGCACCGCCGTTCTTGGCAGCCGGCGGCCTGCGTCGCATCGCCGGCGATCGACGTGAACGCTGATATTGCCGCGACGCCGCACCAGATCATGCACGACCGAGCCGTGCAGGATCTCGAACCAGCGCGAGCGGGTCGATTTGCCGATGATGATCTGGGTGATGTTGTTGGCTTGCGCGAATAGCCGATGACGTCGTCGGCGATGCGGCGGCCGCCGCCGGGGATGGTCACCGCTTCGCCGCCCAGCGCTTCGGCCAGCCGCAGCGTGTCGGCGATCCGGTCGCGCTGCTCCTCGGTGAGCTGCAGGCTGCGCCGGCGTCTCGATGTAGAGCGCGGTCCACGGCGCATGCAGGCGATCGGCGAGCCGCTTGGCATAGCGCACGAGGCCGGCCGCGCGCGGGTCTTCGCTGATGCAGACGAGGATGCGTTCGCCCGCCGCCCAGGGCCCGGCGATGGCGTGCGCCTGCATGTGCGTGAGCAGCTGCTCGTCGACGCGCTCGGCGGTGCGCCGCAGCGCCAGCTCGCGCAGCGCCGTCAGATTGGCCGGCGAGAAAAATGCTCGAGCGCGCGTTCGGCCTGCTCGGGGACGTAGACCTTGCCTTCCTTCAGCCGCTGGATCAGATCGTCGGGCGTCAGATCGACCAGCTCGATGGCGTCGGCGCGATCGAAGAACGAGTCCGGCACGGTCTCGCGCACGCGAACATGGGTGATCTGCGCGACGACGTCGTTGAGGCTTTCGATGTGCTGGATGTTGACGGCGGTATAGACGTCGATGCCGTGGCGAGCAGTTCCTCGACATCGAGATAGCGCTTGGGATGACGGCTGCCGGGCGCATTGGTGTGGGCGAGTTCGTCGACCAGCGCGATTTGCGGATGCCGCGCGATGATGCGCGTCGAGGTCCATTTCCTCGAGCGACTGGTTCTTGTATTCGATCCGCTTGCGCGGGACACTTCAAGACCTTCGAGCAGCGCTTCGGTTCCGCCCGGCCGTGGGTCTCGACGACGCCGACGACGACATCGACGCCGTCGCCTTCGTCGGCGCATGCGCACTCTGCAGCATCTCGTAGGTCTTGCCGACGCCGGGCGCGGCGCCGACGAAAATCTTCAGCCGGCCGGCGCGAGCTTCTTCCCGCCGCGGCCGCCTCAAGCAAGGCTTCCGGCGAAGGACGTTGTTCGGGGTCGTCGCGATCTGCCATCAGCGCAATATAGTCGTCGCTCGTCGGCATCGGACTAGCCGGCCTCACTTCGATCGGCCCCGTCCAGCGCCAAATTGAGCGCCAGAACATTGACACGCGGTTCGCCGAGCAGGCCGAGCAAGCGGCCCTCCGTATGCTGCGGTCACGAGTTGGCTGGACGCGATCTTCCGGCATGTTTCGCGCCTTGGCGACGCGCGGGACCTGAAACAGGGCGGCTTCCGGCGAGATATCGGGATCGAGCCCGCTGCCCGAGGTGGTCACGAGTCGATCGGCACCGGCAACGACGGGGTTCTCCGCTTTCAGCTTTCGAGTCGGCCTTGACGCGGTCGGACAGCGCCTTGCTGGTGGGCCCGAGATTTGAGCCCATTGAGTTGGCCGCATTATAGGGCGCCGATGGTCTTGGTGGCATCGGCCGGATCCGGGCGCCGGTCGTCGCCGAGGGCCGGCCGTGGAAATACTTGTCGTCGGTGAACTGCTGCCCGATCAGGGCGGAGCCGATCACCTTGCCGTCCTTCTCGATCAGGCTTCCTTGCGCCTGATACGGGAAGATCGCGCCGGCGATCGCGGTCATGGCGAGCGGATAGACGAGGCCTGTGATCGGCGTCAGCAGGACCAGAAGGATGATGGCGGGACGAATTTCGCGAGCATGGTGTCTCCTTAGTGTATTCCGTCATTTGGGATGATCCAGCAAAGACAGACGAAGCAATATTATTTCTTCTTTTTGCGCGGTGAGATGAATTGTTCTCGCTTCGCTGGCAATGACGGCGGCTCAAGCCAGATGCAGCGCCGCGACGACGAGGTCGATGGCCTTGATGCCGATAAAGGGAATGATGATGCCGCCAAGGCCGTAGATCATCAGGTTGCGGCGCAGCAGCGCACCGGCGCCGACGGCCGATAGGCCACGCCCTTCAGCGCCAGCGGAATCAGCCCGATGATGATCAGCGCGTTGAAGATGATCGCCGACAGGATCGCACTTTGCGGGCTCGCCAAGCCCATGATGTTCACACGCTCCAAGCTGCGGATAGAAGCCAGGAACATCGCCGGAATGATGGCGAAATATTTCGCGACGTCGTTGGCGATCGAGAACGTCGTCAACGCGCCGCGCGTCATCAGCAATTGCTTGCCGATTTCCACCACCTCGATCAGCTTGGTCGGGTGGAAATCAAGGTCGACCATGGAGGAGCTGGGTACCCTCGGGCGGTGCGCGCCGTGCTGATCGGGAACGCCGAGGTCTCCGACGCCGGGTTCGTCGGCAACCGGTTGCGGCAGGGGGGCTTCACGTTCACCGAGGGCCAGCGCGAGCACCCGGCCGACTGGCCGGCGCTCGACGGCGTCGACCTCGTGCTGACGCTGGGCTCGGAGTGGAACGTCTACCGGCCCGGACCGCGGCGCTCGTCGCGGCCGAGGCGGCGCTGGTCCGCGACGTCGTCGCGAGGGGCATCCCGCTGCTCGGGATCTGCTTCGGCGCCCAGGTGCTGGCCCACGCGCTCGGCGGCGTGGTCAGCCGGGCCGCGACGCCGGAGATCGGCTGGGTCACCGTCGCCGTGGACGGACCGCCCGTGGCGGCCGGGCCGTGGATGGAGTGGCACGACGACGTCTTCACGGCGCCCGCCGGCTTCGACGTCCTCGCCCGCAACGACGTGGGGCCGCAGCTGATCCGCGGCCACCGCACGCTCGGGACGCAGTTCCACCCCGAGGCCACCGAGACGATGGTGCGCGACTGGATCGAGCACGGCGGCGCCGAGTCCTACCGCCGCCACGGTGGCGACCCCGACGCCCTGCTCGCCACGACGCGTGACAACGTGGCGACGAGCCGCCCGGCGGCCGAGGCCCTCGTCGACTGGTTCCTCGACCACGTCGCCGGTGCCTGAACCGGCGGCCCGCGGCCGTCCGAGGAACCCTCCAGGAGGGTTTGGGAGGGCATTCACGAACCTTGGTAGCGTCGCGGCCGCATGTCGCCCTTCCTGCGGGATTACCTCACGGTCGTGTGGTTCGCCCTCGCCGCGCTCCTGCTCGGGGGCCTGTTGCTGGGCGTCGCCGCGGCCATCCGGCCGAACAAGCCGAACCCGTCGAAGCTGACCGCCTACGAGTCCGGCGTCGACCCGGTCGGCATCGGCTGGTCGCAGAGCCAGATCCGCTACTACGTGTTCGCCCTGCTCTTCGTCATCTTCGACGTCGAGGCGGTGTTCATCTTCCCGTGGGCGGCGGCCACCGAGCGCTACGGCGCCTTCGGCCTGATCGTGATGCTGGCCTTCATCGTGTTGTTGCTCGACGGCCTGCTCTACGCCTGGAAGCGGGGGCTGCTGCGGTGGGTCTAGTCGACCGTGGCCGCATGCCTGCGCCGATCCAGAAGCTGCTCAACCTGGGCCGCTCGTACTCGATGTGGGTGTACCAGTGGGGCCTCGCCTGCTGCGCCATCGAGATGGGCGCCGCCTTCGCCTCGCCGCGCTACGACGTGATGCGCCTCGGCGTGATCCCGCTGCCGGCGAGCCCCCGTCAGGCCGACTTCGTGGTCGTCTCGGGCACGGTCACCGACAAGATGGCGCCGGCGATCCTGCGCCTCTACGACCAGATGCCCGAGCCCAAGTACGTGATCTCGATGGGCAGCTGCGCCAACTGCGGCGGTCCCTACTGGGACAGCTACTCCGTCACCAAGGGCGTCGACCAGATCATCCCGGTCGACATCTACGTCCCCGGTTGCCCGCCCCGGCCGGAGGCGCTGCTGGAGGGGATCGTCCTCCTGCAGCAGAAGATCCGCAACGAGGACATGGGCGCCAAGTGGCGGGGCGACACCGGGGCCGGCGACGTCCTCGAGCCCCGCGAGCCCATCGTCGTCGGCGGTGGTCTCCTTGGCGATCATGAGCGGTTGGGCGCCGTGATGACGTCACCGACGCTGAGCCGCAGGCGCTGCCGGGCGACGGGCTGCGCGAGGGATCGTCGACGACCTGCGCCGGCACCTCGGCGAGGCGCTCCTCGACACCGAGCTGCGGCCCAACGACGACCTCTGGGTGCGCGTCGCCACCGATGCCTGGAAGGCCGCCGGCGACGCCCTGTACTCGATGGGCTTCGAGTACTTCTGCTTCCTGTCCGCCATCGACTGGATGCCGTCGCCGTTCGGCCACGGCGAGGACGATCCCACCGAGCCGCCGCCCGAGCGCCCGACGGAGATCCGCCAAGGCGTCACGGGTGGCGCCACGCGGTTCCAGGTCTTCGCCCGCGTCACCGACATCCACCGCCACGTCGGGGTGACGCTCAAGGTCGACGTGCCCGACGACGCGCCGGCGATCGAGTCGTGGTTCACCGTCTACGCCGGCGCCAACTGGCACGAGCGCGAGACCCACGAGATGTTCGGCATCGTGTTCACCGGCCATCCCGACCTGCGCAACATGTACCTGCCGACCGAGTTCGAGGGCCACCCGCTGCGCAAGGACTTCCCGCTGCTGGCCCGCATGGTGAAGCCGTGGCCGGGGATCGTCGACGTCGAGCCGATGCCGGTCGAGGAGCAGCTGCCCGAGGACGACGTCGTCGGGTCCGAGAACCCGGTCGACCCCACACCCAACCAGGCCGACGGCGGACTCGGCGTCCCACCGGCCGAGGACCTCGCCGAGGAGGCCGCCGAGAAGATCAGCCCAGGGGAGGCGCCCAACTCGTCGACGCCGCCCGAGCAGGATCCGACGGGCCAAGAGGAGCAGGACGCATGACCGACCTCCTCAGCGAGCGCCAGCAGCTCTCCTACATCGCGTCCCAGGCGGCCGACGCCCGCCTCAACGTCGAGCTCGAGACCGAGGGGATGACCCTCAACATCGGCCCGCAGCACCCGGCGACGCACGGCACGTTGCGCATCATCGTGCGCCTCGACGGCGAACAGGTGGTGTGGGCCGAGCCGTCGTGCGGCTACATGCATCGCGGCTACGAGAAGCTCACCGAGGTCCGCACCTACCCGCAGGTGACGACGCTCGTCAACCGCATCGACTGGCTGGGGAGCTTCGCCAACGAGGTGCCGTTCATCCTCGCCGCCGAGAAGCTGATGGAGGTCGAGGCGCCGCCGCGCGCCCAGCACATCCGCACGCTGCTGTTCGAGCTGTCCCGGATCGCCAACGTGGTGCTGTTCCTCGGCGACCTCGGCGTGCAGCTCGGCGCCGTGACGCCCGTGTTCATGGCGTTCCGCGACCGCGAGCACGTGCTCAACCTGATCGAGACCGTCACCGGCGGTCGGTTCCACCCGAACTTCGACCGCATCGGTGGCCTCAAGGACGACCTGCCCAAGGGCTTCATCGACGAGTGCCACACCGTCATGAAGAAGATCCGCACGTTCTGCGATGAGAACGAGGACCTCCTGATCGGTGGCGAGATCTTCCAGGCCCGCACCCGCGGCGTCGGGATCATCCCGAAGGAGGTCGCCCTCCAGTACGGCCTGTCGGGCGCCAACCTGCGGGCGAGCGGCGTCGACTGGGACCTGCGCCGCGACCAGGTCCTGCCGATGGCGTGGGACAAGGTCGACTGGAAGGTCTGGACGCACCCCGACGGCGACAGCTTCGCCCGCTGCTGGGTGCGCCTGCAGGAGACGCGCGAGTCGACCAAGATCGTCGACCAGCTGCTCGACACGCTGCCGGCCGGCTCGATCATGGCCAAGGTCCCGCGCATCATCAAGGTGCCCGAGGGCGAGGCCTGGGTGTCGACGGAGAACCCGCTCGGCGAGATGGGCTACTACATCGTGTCCCGCGGCGACCTCGGTCCGTTCCGGGTCAAGATCCGCTCGGCGAGCTTCAACAACATCTCGATCGCCCCGTGGGTGCTGCGCGGCGTCTACGTCCCCGACATCATCACGATCCTGGCGTCGCTCTACTTCATCTTGGGTGACATCGACCGATGATCGCGGTCACGATCCCGTACTGGGGACAGTCGCTGATCCGCGTGCTCGGCGGGATCGTCGCCGTGCTGCTGCCGGCCGGCACGATCGTCTACGTCTTCCTGTTCAAGATGATGTCGTTCATGCAGAGCCGGCTCGGGCCGATGGAGGCCGGGCCCTACGGCTCGATGCAGCTGTTCGCCGAAGTCGGCAAGTGGCTGCAGAAGGAGGACACGGCGCCGGCGGCGGCCGACCACCGCATCTTCAAGATGGCGCCGCTCATCGTCCTCGTGTCGACGTTCCTGCTCGCCGCCGCGCTGCCGTTCGGTCCCGACGCCTGGCTCACCAACTTCCAGGCCGGCGTCTTCTACGCCCTCGCCGTGTCGTCGATCAGCGTGCTCGGCATCCTCGTCGCCGGTTGGGCCAGCGCCAACAAGTACTCGCTGCTCGGCGGCCTGCGCGCCGCCGGCCAGCTGATCGCCTACGAGCTCCCGCTCGTGCTCGGCACGCTCGGCGTCGTGATCCAGGCCGGCTCGATGAACTTCCAGGACATCGTCGTCGCCCAGAACGCGGGGTCGATCTTCGGCTGGAACGGCCTCGGCAACCCGTACATCTTCACCCAGCTCATCGGCTTCTTCGTGTTCATGGTCGCCGTCCAGGCCGAGCTGACGCAGCCGCCGTTCGACATGCCGATCGCCGAGTCGGAGCTCGTCTCGGGCTACATGACCGAGTACTCGGGCTTCCGCTTCCTGATCTTCTTCATCGCCGAGTTCGCCACCGTCGGCGTGTTCTCGCTGATCGCCGCCGTGCTGTTCCTCGGCGGCTGGGGCGTGCCGTTCGCGTGGTTCGGCTGGGACACGCTCGACGACGTCGCCGACTGGATGAACGTCGCCGGCCCGCTGATCCTGTTCACCAAGATGATGGTGCTGTCGTTCCTCATCATGTGGGTGCGCTTCTCCGTGCCCCGCTTCCGCGAGGACCAGCTCCAGCGCTTCGCCTGGAAGTTCCTGATCCCGCTGGCGCTGGCGAACATCGTCGTCACCGCGATCCTGAAGGTGGCTGTCTGATGGCTCTCGGCAAGCCCAAGATGCCCGGCCTGCTCAAGGGCATGGGCGTCACGCTGAAGACGCTCGGGCGCACCATGACCCACGGCGCCGAGACGGTCCAGTACCCGCACGAGAAGGAGGCGCCGCCGGTCCGGGCCCGCGGCGTCATCGCCCTGCGCGAGGACAACTGCACGGTGTGCATGCTGTGCGCCCGCTCCTGCCCCGATTGGTGCATCTACATCGAGGGCCACAAGACGCTCGCCCCGCCTCGCCGGGCCGGCGGCAAGCCGCGCTCGGTCAGCCTGCTCGACCGCTTCGACATCGACTTCGCGCTGTGCATGTACTGCGGCATCTGCGTCGAGGTGTGCCCGTTCGACGCGCTGTTCTGGAGCCCCGAGTACGAGTACTCCGAGCCGCGCATCGCCGAGCTGCTGCACGACAAGGACAAGCTCGGCGAGTGGATGGAGACGGTGCCCGAGGCGCCGGAGCTCGAGGCCGGCGCGGAGAAGAAGAAGTGACCGCGCTCATCCTCGCTGCCGACGACAACATCAACGTCGCCCAGAACATCGGCTTCGGGATCATCGCCTTCTTCATGGTGTTCGCCGCGCTGTGCGTCGTCTCCACGAAGAACGTCGTCCACGCCGCGCTGTGGCTGGTGCTCGTGCTCGCCGGCGTGGCCGCCCAGTACATCCTCGCCGCGGCCGAGTTCGTGGCCGTCAGCCAGGTGCTCGTCTACATCGGCGCCGTGATGGTCCTGTTCCTGTTCGGCATCATGCTCACCCGGGCCCAGATCGGTCACGAGCGTGGGCTGATGAACAAGGGCTGGGGCTGGGCGGTGCCCGTCGCCCTGCTGCTGCTCGGCGTGCTGTCGTGGGCCGCCCTCGACTTCGCCGGCAAGGACACGCTGCCCGACAAGGGCCCGACGGCGACGACGGACCTGTCCGACAACATCCTGTCCGACTACCTCGTGCCGTTCCTGGCCATCTCGTTCATCCTGCTCGCCGCCGCCATCGGCGCCATCGTCCTGGCCCGCAAGGACTGACGAACTGATGCTGGCCGCCAACTTCCTCCTGCTCGGCGCGGTGCTCTTCTGCATCGGCGTGTTCGGGGTCCTCGCCCGGCGCAACGCGGTCATGGTGCTGATGTCGGTCGAGCTGATCCTCAACGCGGTGAACCTCAACCTCATCGCCTTCGCCTTGATGCACGACAACGTCGACGGCCAGGTCTTCGCGCTCTACGTCATCGCCGTGGCCGCCGCCGAGGTCGGCGTCGGCCTGGGGCTCGTGCTGCTCGTGTACCGCAACCGTCGCAGCATCAGCCTCGACGAGCTCTCGGACATGAAGGGCTGACCACGTGATCGGCGCAGAGCTCCCCGCGGGCTGGTTCCTCGAGCACGCCTGGCTGATCCCGGTCATCCCGGGCCTCGCCTTCTGGATCATCATCCTGTTCGGCAAGAAGCTGCCCATGAAGGGCTCCGAGATCGGGCTGTTGTCGATGGCCGCCTCGCTCGTGCTCGCGACCGGCACCGCCTGGCAGTGGGTGCAGCGGGTCGACGCCGCGTCGGGCGGTGGCGAGGCAGCAGCCGGCCCGTTCGGCATGGTCCGCAGCATCGGTCGCAGCCTCGCCGCCAGCGAACCCGGCTCCGAGGGCTACGTCGCGCCGGTGATCAAGTCGTGGACGTGGTGGCAGAACGCCGGCTTCGAGCTGTCCATCGGCCAGCACATCGACGGGCTGTCGGTGATGCTGCTGTTCCTCGTCGCCTTCATCTCCCTGCTCGTGCAGGTGTTCTCGCTCGAGTACGTGCGCGGCGACCGCCGGTACACCCACTTCTTCGCCGCCATCACGCTCTTCTCGGCAGGGATGCTGGTGATGGTCCTCGCCGAGAACATGGTCCAGCTGATCCTCGGCTGGGAGATCATGGGCCTCTGCTCGTTCATGCTGATCGGGCACTGGTGGGAGGAGGAGCCCAACGCGCGGGCCGCCCTCAAGGCGTTCTTCACGGTGCGCGTCGGCGACGTCGGGCTGCTCGTCGGCACGTCGATCCTGTTCTTCGGGGCCAACGCGTGGTCGCAGGAGCACCTCGGCACCAGCGGCTTCAGCATCCAGGGCATCTCGGGCTGGGCCCTGTCGGGTGAGGGCAGCCACTCCGTCCTGCTCTGGGCGGCGGTCGCCCTGTTCATCGCCGCCATCGGCAAGAGCGGTCAGTTCCCGCTGCACACGTGGCTCCCCGACGCGATGGCCGGTCCGACACCGGTGTCGTCGCTGCTGCACTCCTCGACGATGGTCGTCGGCGGCGTCTTCCTGGTCGCCCGGGTCTACCCGGTGTTCTGGGAGGGGTTCTCGATCCCCGACGTCCACATCAACTTCATCGTGCTGATCGCGGCGATCACGATCGTCATCTCCGGCCTGCTGGCGTTCGTGCAGAACGACATCAAGAAGGTGCTCGCCTACTCGACGGTCGGCCAGCTCGGCTACATGATGCTCGGCCTCGGTGCCGGCGCTTGGCTGCCCGCCGTCTTCCACATCTTCACCCACGCCTTCTTCAAGTGCTGCCTGTTCCTGTGCGCCGGCTCGGTCAGCCACAGCGGCTCGCACCACAGCTTCGACATGAAGAAGGACATGGGCGGGCTGGCCAAGAAGATGCCCGTCACGGCGACGTGCTGGATCGTCGCCTCGCTCGCCCTGGCCGGGATCTTCCCGCTCGCCGGCTTCTTCTCCAAAGACGAGATCATCGACAACGTCGGCCACAACGGCTACGAGGTCTTCATGATCGTCGCCCTCGTGGGCGCCTTCCTGACCGCCGCCTACACGGCCCGGGCGACGTACCTCACGTTCTTCGGTGAGCCGCGCGGTGCGGCGGCCTACACGGAAGACGTCCACGACACCCACGAGATCCCCGACGACGCCGCGCTCGGGGCGCGCCTCGAGGCCCACGACGCACCGGGCCTCGAGGTGCAGCAAGAGGGCGAGCTGGAGCCGGCGGACGCCCACGATCAGGCCGGCATCGTCGCCCTCGCCCTGGAGGAGGAGGCCGACCCGGCCTACCCGGTGGCCGATCACGTCCACGCCGCCGCCCATGACGCCCATGACGCCCATGGCGGTGGGCACGACGCCCATGACGCGCACGACGAGCACCACCCGCCGCGCGAGTCGCCGAAGCTGATCCTGATCCCGATCGTGATCCTCGCCGCGCTGGCCGTCCTGGTCGGCTTCGCCAACGCCACGCCGTTCGGGGAGCAGTGGGAGCACTTCAAGGAGTACGTCGAGCCGCGCCCCGAAGCGGTGTCCCTCACGGCCGGCGCGAGCGCCGAGGCGGTGACCGTGCCGGCGGCAGAGGAGGGGGCCGCGGGCGGCGAGGAGAGCCACGCCACGGGCTGCGGCCACGAGGAGCCGGCCGAGGCGACGGCGTGCTACTTCCCGTCCATCGACCACGCCGAGTTCAAGTGGTCCAAGGCGCTGCTGTCGCTGGCCATCGCCGCCGCCGGCCTGGTGGTCGGGTGGGCGGTGTGCGCCGCCCTCTACACCAAGCGCGACCGCCGCCTCGTCGGCCTCACCGAGCGCTCGTCGCTGCTGCGCGCCGGCTACCTCTTCCTCGCCAACAAGTACTACCTCGACTGGTTGTACGAGAAGGTCCTCGTCCACGGCATCGCCCACCCGATCGCGTGGGCCGCCAACTGGTTCAACCAGAACGTCATCGACGGCATCGTCAACGCGGCCGGGTGGTCGGGCCGCCGCCTCGGCCAGATCGCCTACCGCGACATCGACCAACGGGTCGTCGACGGTGCGGTCAACGCCTCCGGCGCCGCCGCCAGCGGTGCCGGATCGGCGCTGCGACCCATGCAGTCCGGCAAGGTCGGCCAATACGGTGCCCTGCTCTTCGGCGCGGCGGCCATCGGTGCCCTCGTGCTCGTCATCGTCAACGTGTGAGGATTCGGAACGAATGGACGTCATCACCTCCCAGAACTGGCTGCTGAGCGTCGGCACCTTCCTGCCGCTCGTCGGCGTGCTGGTGATGCTGTTCATCCCCCGGGGTGAGGAGCTGCTGCACAAGCAGGTGGCCCTCGTCACGGCCCTGGCGACGTTCGCCATCGGGATCTACACCCTCACCCAGTTCGACTACGGCAACGCCGACAAGCTGCAGTTCTTCACCGACGTCACGTGGATCGACGCGATCCACTCGCACTACGCGATCGGCCTCGACGGGATCAGCCTGCCGCTGTACGTGCTGTCGAGCTTCATCACCCTCCTGGTGATCATCTACACGTTCGACGACATGCCCGAGGCGGGGAACCCGAAGGCGTTCCTGATGCTGATGCTGGTCCTGCAGACCGGCATGGCCGGCACGTTCATGGCCCAGGACCTGATCCTCTTCTTCGTCTTCTTCGAGATCGTCCTGCTGCCGATGTACTTCATGATCGGTGTCTGGGGCGGCGAGCAGCGCCAGTACGCCTCGCTGAAGTTCTTCCTCTACACGATGTTCGGCTCGGCGTTGATGCTCGTCGCCTTCCTGGCGCTCTTCGCCCAGACGGGGGCCGAGAGCTTCACGTTCGCGTTCCTGGCCGACCAGGGGCCGACGATCGGCCGCACCGTGCAGATCTGGATCTTCGCCGGGATGTTCGTCGGCTTCGCCGTCAAGGTCCCGATGTTCCCGTTCCACACGTGGCTCCCTGATGCCCACACCCAGGCGCCCACGCAGGGCTCGGTGATCCTGGCCGCCATCCTCCTGAAGCTCGGCACCTACGGCTTCGTCCGCATCGCCCTCCCGTTCCTCCCTGCGGCGTCCAAGGCGTGGGCACCCGCGATCGGCGTGCTGGCGGTGATCGGCATCATCTACGGCTCGCTCTGCTGCCTCGCCCAGACCGACATGAAACGACTGATCGCGTTCTCGTCGGTGGCCCACATGGGGTTCGTGATGCTCGGCATCTCGACGCTGACGACGTTCGGCATCAACGCCGCGCTGTTCGGGATGGTCGCCCACGGCCTCATCACCGGGATGCTGTTCTTCCTGGCCGGGTCGGTGAAGCACCGCTTCCACACCCTCGAGATCAAGCGCCTCGGCGGGATGCTCATCAACATGCCCAAGCTGGGCTGGATCCTCGGCCTCTGCGCGATGGCGAGCCTCGGGCTGCCCGGCCTGGCCGGGTTCTGGGGCGAGTTCCCGGCGATCCTGTCCGCCTACAGCCCCGGCTTCGGGCTCAGTGAGCCGCTGTTCCGCACGCTGATGGTGCTCGCCGCCGTGGGCACCGTGTTCGCCGCCGCCTACCTGCTGTGGCTGTACCAGCGCACCGCGTTCGGCACCGTGCCCACCGAGTGGACGGGTGGCGGCCATGCGACGCACGCGGTCGGCGCCGACGTCAACGACGAGCACGACGCCGTCCACATCAAGGACGTCAGCCGCGTCGAGTGGGTGGCGTGGACGCCGATGCTGGTCTTGATCGTCGCCCTCGGCGTGTATCCCCAGATGCTGTTCAAGATCTTCGACCCGGCGGTGACCAAGCTCGTCGACCACCTCGGCAACTTCATCAAGTGATGTGATGGGGAGCCTCCTCGCCCAGGCCGCCAACTGGTCGGCGCCGACCGTCGATTGGCATGCGATCGCGCCCGAGCTGATCCTGATCGTCGGGATCAACATCGTGCTCGGCACCGACCTGTTGATCGCCGAATCCAAGAAGTGGGCGACGGCGACGATCACCGGCTTCGTGCTGCTCGCCGCGTTCGTGCCGATCGTGACCCTCGCCGTCGTGCAGGAGGACGGCCTGCGCTCGCTGTTCGACGGCCGCTACGTGGTCGACGACTTCTCGCTCGTGCTCAAGGCGCTGTTCCTCCTGACCGCCTACGTCGTGGTGCTGATCAGCCAGACCGAGCTCGAGGAGGGCGGCTACTACCAGGGCGAGTACTACGTGCTGCTGCTCTGCAGCGTGCTCGGCATGGTGATGATGGCGTCGAGCCGCGACCTCGTCAGCGTGTTCATCGCCCTCGAGCTGCTGTCGATCCCCGCCTACATGCTCGCCGCGTGGCGCAAGCGCGACACCCTGAGCAACGAGGCCGGCGTGAAGTACTACCTGCTCGGCGTGTTCGCCAGCGGCGTGCTGCTCTACGGGATGAGCCTGCTCTACGGCGTGACCGGCTCCACCAAGCTGGTCGAGATCGGCGCCTACTTCGCCGAGGGCGGCAAGCTCGTCGGCATCTCGATCGTCGGTGTGGTGTTCGTGATCGCCGGCTTCGCCTTCAAGGTGTCGGCGGTGCCGTTCCACTCGTGGGCGCCGGACACCTACCAGGGCGCGCCGACGCCGGTCACCGCGTTCTTGTCGGTCGCCTCCAAGGCCGCCGGCTTCGTCGCCCTCATCCTCGTCGTGTTCCTCGCCTTCCCGACGGCCGACAAGGTCTACGGCCCGCTGATCTGGGTGCTCGCCGCGCTGACGATGACGGTCGGCAACGTGATCGCCCTGCGCCAGACGAACATCGTGCGGATGCTCGCCTACTCGAGCGTCAGCCAGGGCGGCTTCATCCTCATGCCGCTGGCGTTCGTCAACACCGGCGACGCCGGCGCCACGGCGCTCAAGGCCGTCGTCGTCTACCTGCTCGTCTACGCGTTCACGAACCTCGGCGCCTTCGCCGTCGTCATCGCCGTGTCGCGCAAGACCCGCAGCGGCGAGATCTCGTCGTTCGGTGGGCTCATCCAGTACGCGCCCGGACTGGCCGTCGTGATGACCCTGTTCCTCGCCTCGCTCGCCGGCATCCCGCCGCTCGGTGGCTGGATCGGCAAGTTCAACGCCTTCGCGACGTTGCTGGATGCCGGCACGACCAGCGCCTACGTCCTGGCGGTCATCGGCGCCGTCAACACCGCCATCGCCGCCGCGTACTACCTGCGGGTGATGCGCGTGATGTGGATGGAGGATCCGCCCGACGGTGACGTGACGCCGATCGTGACGCCGGCCCCGGTCTCGGCGGCGCTCGTCATCACCACCGCCGGCATGATCGTCGTCGGCGTGCTGCCCGGCCTCGTCATGCACTTCGCCGACCTGAAGGACCTGAGCGGCGCGCTCGGCGGGTGATGGCCGGCCGGGCGGCCGATGACGTCCGCGCCGCCATCGACGACGCCGGCGGGGCCATCCCGTTCTCGACGTTCGTCGACCTCGCGCTGTACGGCCCGCACGGCTTCTACACCGATCCGGCGGCGGCTGGGAGCGCCGGTCGGCGTGGCGACTTCCTGACCGCACCGGAGGTCGGACCGTTGTTCGGCGCCGTGATCGCCCGCTTCCTCGACGCCGAGTGGGAGCGGCTGGGGCGACCCGACCCGTTCACGGTGGTCGACGCCGGCGCCGGGCCGGGGACGTTGGCGCGGACGGTGCTGGCGGCCCACCCGGCCTGCGCCGTCGCCTGGCGCTACGTCGCCGTCGAGGTCTCGGCGGCCCAGCGGGCCCGTCACCCCGTCGAGGTCGAGTCGGTCGCCGCGCTGCCCACTGACCCGTTCGTCGGCGTGGTGCTCGCCAACGAACTGCTCGACAACCTGCCGTTCCGGCTCGCCGTGCACGACGGCGCGTGGCGTGAGGCCTACGTGGTCGCGGCGCGTGACGGCACGTTCGCCGAGGTCCTGTCGGCCCCGTTCGACCCGGTGCCGGCGGTGCTGCCGGCGGTGGCCGGTCACGGCGCGCGAGCGCCGCTGTTGGACGGCGCAGCGGCCTGGGTGGCCGAGGCGCGCCGCCTCGTGCAGCAGGGCTCGGTGGTGGTCCTCGACTACGCGCGGCCGTCGACGTCCGTGCTCGCCGGCCTCGAGTGGCGGTCGTGGCTGCGCACCTATCGCGGCCACCAGCGGGGACGCCACCCGCTGGCCGATCCGGGCGAGCAGGACATCACCGTCGACGTCGCCCTCGACCAGCTGCCGGAGCCCGACGCCGTGCGCTCGCAGGACCAGTTCCTGCAACGGTGGGGCATCACCGAGCTGGTCGAGGAGGGCCGGCGGGCCTGGAGCTCGGCCGCCGCCGCGCCTGACCTCGCGGCGATGCGGATGCGCAGCCGCCCGACCGAGGCGGCGGCGTTGCTCGATCGATCCGGCCTCGGCGGGTTCGACGTCATCCAGTGGATTGCCCCGTTCAGTTGAACGGCGCAAGGTAGGTTCGGCTGCGCCGGTCCGAGGAGGTCGAGTGGACGAGGCCGTGCAGCCCGAACCCCCCGCACAGCAGCCCGACGAACAGACCGACCCCGGCGAAGGCCCGGATCGTCGCGTCTTCATCGTCATCACCGTGCTGGCGATCGTCGTCATCGCCGGGATCGTGGCCTGGTCGATCGGGCGCCGTGATGCGGGTGACGCCATCGCCCGCGACGAGGAGCGCTTCCCGTCGCCGACGACGCTGGCTCCGCCGACCACGCTGCCCGCGCCGACGACGATCGACGTCCCGGCATCGCCGTTGCCGCCGGTGACGGTGCCGGCGACGATCCCGGGGACGGTGCCACCGACGCCGCCTCCCACTGAGCCTGCGACGGTGGCCCCGACCGCCGCGCCGACGACTGCCGCGCCGACGACGATCGCTGGCGTACCGCCGGCGACGCTGCCGCCAGGCGTCGGCACCACCACGCTCCCGCCGCCGATCGATCCCGACGTCATCGGGCGGCTGGTGCCGAACCTCGCCGCCTACGCCCAGTTCCTGACGACCCCGGAGCAGGCCAAGGTCGAGATCGACCAGCTCCTCGCGACGGGCCGCCACGACGTCGCCGTCCCCGGGCCGGCGGCCATGATCTGCGCGGCGGTGCGGATGGACGTCCCGCTGGCGGTGAACAGCCGCTGGGAGCGCGACGGGCGGCGCATCGCGTCGAGCGACCTGGGTCGGCGCGACGCGCCGGGTTTCGGCGAGTGCCTCGGCAACGACGGCGATCCCCTGGAGGACGGGTCGTACCAGTACGTGGCGATGGACTCGGAGGGCCACGAGTCGGCTGCTGGGGGGATCGTGATCGGCGCCACCCGCCTCGACCAGATCTTCACCAACAACACCCGGGTGCCGGTGTGCGCGATCCGCGTCGCGCCGAGCGTCAGCCGCTACTTCGAGGTCTACGTCTACACGGCGTCGCCGATCGCACCGGGCGGCTCGGTCACGGTGCCGATCGCCGACGTCGGCCAGGACGTCGAGACGGTGCGCTGCACGACCGACGAGGACGATGTGCTGGCGACGTTCTCGTTCGACCCGATGCCCGGCGTTCCGCAGCCGCTCAGCCCATAGCGGCCAGCGCGTCGCGCGACCGCTCGGCCGTCCACGTGCCGGGCACTGGCACGGGAGACCTCACCAAGATCGCCGGCGGGAGCCCCAAGGGCACGACCGGTCAGCCGGCCAAGGCCTGGGTGCGCCGCCGCTCAGTCCGTGACCCCGGAGCGGCCGGGACTCATTGCAGACCAGCGCTCAGCGCGTGGTGCGCGAACCACCGGCGTGCGGTAGGTGCCGAGCGTGAGACCCGTCGAGTCCTGGCCGCTCCAGGCAGAGGGTTACGTTCTCCGCATGACCGATGCGACCGCCGGCATCTCTGCCCTGGCCTCCGAGAACCGGACCTTCCCGCCGTCCGACGCCGACCAAGCGTGACGCGCTCGTCACGGGCACGTGGATGTACGACGAGGCGGCCGAGGACTACCAGGGGTTCTGGGCCAAGCAGGCGGGCGAGCTCCTCGACTGGGACACCGAGTGGGACACGATCTGCGAGTGGGACCTGCCGTACTCCAAGTGGTTCGTCGGCGGCAAGCTCAACGTCGCCCACAACTGCCTCGACCGCCACGTCGCCGCCGGCAAGGGTGACAAGGTCGCCATCCAGTTCGAGGGCGAGCCCGGTGACACCCGCACGATCACCTACGCCGATCTCCTCGCCGAGGTCCAGCGCTTCGCCAACGTGCTCAAGGGGCTCGGCGTCGAGGCCGGCGACCGGGTCAACATCTACCTGCCGATGATCCCCGAGGCGGCGGTGGCGATGCTCGCGTGCGCCCGCATCGGCGCCCCGCACAGCGTCGTGTTCGGCGGGTTCTCGTCGCAGGCGCTCGCCGATCGCATCAACGACGCCGAGGCCAAGGTGCTGATCACCGCCGACGGCGGCTGGCGCCGGGGCTCGGTGTTCCCGCTCAAGCCGGCCGCCGACGAGGCCGTCGCCAACACCACCACCATCGAGCACGTCGTCGTCGTCCGCCGGGGCGAGAACGAGGTGACGATGGTCGAGGGTCGCGACCACTGGTACCACGAGCTGATGGCGGCCGCCGACGCCGAGTGCCCCGCTGAGCCGTTCGACTCCGAGCACCTGCTGTACCTGCTGTACACGTCGGGCACCACGGGCAAGCCGAAGGGCATCATGCACACGACGGGTGGCTACCTGACCCAGGTCGCGTTCACCCACAAGTACGTCTTCGACCTCCACCCCGACACCGACGTCTACTGGTGCACCGCCGACGTCGGCTGGGTCACCGGGCACAGCTACATCGTGTACGGCCCGCTCGCCAACGGCGCCTCGATCGTGATGTACGAGGGCGTGCCGAACTTCCCCGGCAACGACCGCTTCTGGGAGATCGTCGAGAAGTACAAGGTGACGATCTTCTACACGGCCCCGACGGCGATCCGCACGATGATGAAGTGGGGCCACGAGGAGCCGCAGAAGCACGATCTGTCGAGCCTGCGCATCCTCGGATCGGTCGGTGAGCCGATCAACCCGGAGGCGTGGATGTGGTACCACACCTACATCGGCGGCGAGCGCTGCCCGATCGTCGACACGTGGTGGCAGACGGAGACCGGCGGGATCATGATCAGCCCGCTGCCCGGCGCCACGACCACCAAGCCCGGCTCGGCGACGTTCCCGCTGCCCGGGATCTCGGCCGAGCTGGTCGACGACAACGCCGAGGTGGTCACCGTCGGTGGTGGCTACCTGACCCTGACCCGACCGTGGCCGTCGATGCTGCGTGGCATCTGGCGCGATCCCGAGCGCTACCAGGAGACGTACTGGAGCCGGTTCCCCGACCGGTACTTCGCCGGTGACGGCGCCAAGCTCGACGACGACGGCTACCTCTGGCTGCTCGGACGCGTCGACGACGTGATGAACGTGTCCGGCCACCGCATCTCGACGACCGAGGTGGAGTCGGCGCTGGTGTCGCATCCCGACGTGGCCGAGGCCGCAGTGGTCGGGGCCAACGACGCCACCACCGGCCAAGCGATCATCGCCTACGTGACGCTGCGCGGCGGCCACGACATCGACATCAAGACGCTGCGCGATCACGTCGGCGTCGAGATCGGCGCCATCGCCAAGCCGAAGACGATCTACTTCACGCCCGAGCTGCCGAAGACCCGCAGCGGCAAGATCATGCGCCGCCTGCTGCGCGACGTCGCCGAGGGCCGCAACCTCGGCGACACCACCACGCTGGCCGACGCCTCGGTGGTCGACGAGCTCCAGAAGAAGGCCGCCGACGCCCCCTCCGAAGACTGACGCGACCCTGGCCGATTTCCTCAACTCTTTGGTGAGGCGGCCAACCTGTGGCCGCCTCACCAAAGAGTTGAGGGATCCGGCCATACCGGCGGCGCCCGATCCGGTCAGCTGACGTGCTGGGCGCGCCAGTTGCGGCGGGAGCCGAAGCGGCCGCTGCCGAGCCAGTTGGCGAGGTCGAGCAGGACGCCGAAGGCGACGAAGATCCACCCGAACGTCGACACGCCGCCGTTGGGGGCGTAGGCGATCACGTAGAACAGCGTCGTGTAGGGCAGGAAGATGAAGCCGGCCAGCGGGAGCAGGAAGCCGTCGAACGCGAGGTCGACGCGGCTGCTGAGGATCCACGTGAGGAACAGGGCGACGCGCGGGAAAGCCGACCCCAACAGCACGAGCAGGCAGCCGCACCCCATGGCGTCACCGTAGGCAACCGGCCGCCCGGAGTGGTGACGGCCCGGTCAGTCGCGGCGGTTGTCGAACTGGATCGGGATCCCCAGGTCGGCCTCGCGCAGCACCTGCATGATCGCCTGCAGGTCGTCGCGCTTCTTCCCCGACACCCGCACCGAGTCGCCCTGGGTCTGGCTGTTGACGCCCTTCGGCGCCTTCTCCTTGATCAGCTTGTTGATCTCCCGGGCCTTGTCCGACGAGATCCCCACCGTGATCGTGGCCGTCTGGCGCACCGTGCCCTGGGTCGCCTCCTCGACGTCGCCGTACTCGAGGCCCTTCAGCGACACCTTGCGCTTGACGAGCTTCTCCTCGAGGACCTGGCGCAGCGCCGTCAGGCGGTCCTCGCTGACCGAGCGCAGGGTGAGCACCAGCTCGGCCTGGTCGATCGTCGAGTTGGTCCCCTTGAAGTCGAACCTGGTCCCGATCTCCCGCTGTGCCTGGTCCACCGCGTTGCGGACCTCCTGGCGGTCGACCTCTGAGACGACATCGAAGCTGGGCATGTCACGGCAGGGTAACGGGGCGGTACCATCGCGGCCCGCAACCAGGGTCGGTGCCCGAGTGGCCAAAGGGAGCAGGCTGTAAACCTGCCGGCAACGCCTACGGAGGTTCGAATCCTTCCCGGCCCACACGTCTTCGTCCGGATGCTGGTCGCCGGTGCGACCAGGATCCGGACCGAAACGAGCGCTCAGAGCACGAGCTGCATGACGGCGACGTCGAGCCAGTGCCCGAACTTGCGCCCGACCTCGCGCTCGATCCCCACCAGCTCGAAGCCGCACTTGGCGTGGAGGGCCCGGCTGGCCGCCCCGCTCGCCTCGATGCGGGCCATCACGGCGTGGAACCCGGAGGCCCGGGCGACGTCCACGACGTGGCCGACCAGCAGCTGGCCGATGCCCTGCCCGTTGCGCTGCCCGATCGACGTAGACGGAGTCCTCGACGGTCGTGCGGTAGGCGGCGCGCTCCTTGTACGGCGACAGCGACGCGAAGCCGACCACGGTGTCGTCGGCGTCGACGGCCACGATCGCCGAGAACGCCCCCGAGCGGGCCTCCAACCAGGCGACTTGCTCCTCGAGCGACCGTGGGACGAGGTCGAACGTGCTCGTCGCCGTCGTCACCTCGAGGTTGTAGATCGTGCCGATCGCCTCGGCGTCGGCGACCTCGGCGAGGCGGATGCGGACGTCGGCCACGGCGACGGAGGCTAGCGACGGCCCGCCCCCGGCGCCCGAGGAGAGGCCCGCTGGCCTGCGGGAACGCCCGTAGTCGGCACCCGCGGGCCCCGCTACACTCGTGCGCTGGTTCGCGGCTGGTCCGCGTGCCGCGATACGCCCTCTTAGCTCAGTCGGTAGAGCACAGCCATGGTAAGGCTGGTGTCGTGGGTTCGATTCCCACAGAGGGCTCGACCAAGGACGTCCTCACCAGGGGCGGCGTAGCTCAGTTGGTCAGAGCATCCGGCTCATAATCGGAAGGTCATCGGTTCGATCCCGATCGCCGCTACCACTCACCCACATCGTCAGTCCTCGAAGAGAAGGCACAGCAAGCACCATGAGCAAGGCGAAGTTCGAGCGCACGAAGCCGCACGTGAACATCGGGACGATGGGTCACATCGACCACGGCAAGACCACGTTGACGGCGGCGATCTCGAAGACCCTGGCCGAGCGCGGCCTCGCCGAGTACACGCCGTTCGACTCGATCGACAAGGCGCCGGAGGAGAAGGCCCGCGGCATCACGATCTCGATCGCCCACATCGAGTACGAGACGCCGAACCGGCACTACGCGCACGTCGACATGCCGGGTCACGCCGACTACATCAAGAACATGATCACCGGCGCCGCCCAGGTCGACGGGGCGATCCTGGTCGTCGCCGCCACCGACGGCCCGATGCCCCAGACCCGGGAGCACGTGCTGCTGGCCCGCCAGGTCGGCGTGCCCTACATCATCGTCGCCCTCAACAAGGCCGACATGGTCGACGACGAGGAGCTCCTCGATCTGGTCGAGCTCGAGGTCCGCGAGCTGCTCACCGAGTACGAGTTCCCCGGCGACGACGCCCCGATCGTGCGCGTCAGCGCGCTCAAGGCGCTGGAGGGCGACGAGGACTGGCAGGCCAAGGTGATGGAGCTGATGGAGGCCGCCGACACGGCGATCCCGGAGCCGGCACGTGACCTGGACAAGCCGTTCCTGATGCCGATCGAGGACGTGTTCACGATCACCGGTCGTGGCACGGTCGTGACCGGCAAGGTCGAGCAGGGCACGGTCCACACCGGCGACGAGATCGAGATCGTCGGCCTGCGCGACACGCAGAAGACGGTGTGCACCGGCGTCGAGATGTTCCGCAAGCTGCTCGACCAGGGCCAGGCCGGTGACAACATCGGCGCCCTGCTGCGCGGCACCAAGAAGGAGGACGTGGAGCGGGGCCAGGTGCTGTGCAAGCCGGGCAGCATCACGCCGCACACCAACTTCGAGGGCCAGGTGTACGTCCTCACGCAGAAGGAGGGCGGGCGTCACAAGCCGTTCTTCAACAACTACCGGCCGCAGTTCTTCTTCCGCACGACCGACGTGACCGGCACGATCGAGCTGCCCGAGGGCACCGAGATGGTGATGCCGGGCGACAACGTCGCGATGACGGTGGAGCTGGGCAAGCCGATCGCCATGGACGAGGGCCTGCGCTTCGCCATCCGTGAGGGTGGCCGCACCGTCGGCGCCGGCCGCGTCACCAAGATCATCAAGTGAGGACGTGACATGCCCAAGAACGACAAGCGGGTCAAGATCACCCTCGAGTGCACCGAGTGCAAGCACCGCAACTACATCACGATGAAGTCGAAGATCAACGACCGTGAGCGGCTCGAGATGAAGAAGTACTGCAACAACGACCGCAAGCACACGCTCCACAAGGAGACCCGCTGACGGCAGCCCGCTGCGGGGACGCCACGGTCCCTGCCGGTCGGCCCGTCGAGGGCCGCTGGTAGCCTGGCCTCCCCCAACCGAGGGCAGTAGCTCAGCTGGTAGAGCATCGGTCTCCAAAACCGACGGTCGGGGGTTCGAGTCCCTCCTGCCCTGCCCCTCTCACGAACCGAAGCCACGATGTCCCTGGACGACCTGAACCGCGAACAGAAGCGCAACCTGCGCCGAATGGGCGCGCTCGACGAGAAGGGCGCGCCGACGCGCGTCCAACGTCAGGCCACGCCCAAGCGCGAGCGCGTCACGCCGGCCCAGTACATCGGCGAGGTCCACGACGAGATGCGGAAGGTCGCGTGGCCCAAGCGCGACGAGGTCATCCGGTACTCGATCGTCGTGATCATCACCGTCGTCGTGTACGCCTCGATGATCGGCGGCCTCGACGCGCTGTTCACGTGGCTGTTCGGCCTCCTGTACGGGTGAGAACGCCAATGACGAGGACGAGATGAGCGACACGACCCACGACATCGACCCCGGCGCCGACATCGGCGCCTTCGACACCGTCGACACCGAGACCGCCGTCGACGAGGAGGTCTCCACGGAGACCGAGCCGCCGGCAGCCGAGATCGACGAGTACGGCGCAGGCGGTGACGACACCGCCGAGTACGAGACGACCGCCGACGCCGAAGGCGACGAAGCCGCCGACCTCGAAGCCGTGGAGGCGTCCGAGACGACCGCCGACGGCGAGCCGACCGCGACCGCCGATGCGCGCCGACGCCGACGCCGCCGAGGGCGACACCGTCGCCGACATCGAGTCGGCCGAAGAGGTGCCCGGCGACCCCGACGTCGTCGAGGGCGACGACCCCTGGACGCGGCCCGGCGAGTGGTACGTCGTCCACACGCAGTCCGGCTACGAGAAGAAGGTCACGGCCAACCTCCACGCCCGCATCCAGTCCATGAACATGGAGGAGCGGATCTTCGAGGTCGTCATCCCGATGGAGGAGGTCGTCGAGTTCAAGGGCGGCCGCAAGCAGATCGTCCAGCGCAAGGTCTTCCCGGGCTACCTCCTGGTCCGCTGCAAGATGGACGACGAGTCCTGGTACTGCATCCGCAACACGCCGGGTGTCACCGGCTTCGTCGGTCAGAGCCGCCAGGGCCAGAAGCCCACGCCGCTGTCGCGCCGCGAGGTGCGCACCTTCCTCGCCGCCAAGGGCGACGCCGCCGAGCAGACCGCTCGGGCCAAGCCCCGCCTCGAGTACGAGGTGGGCGAGAGCGTGCGGGTCAAGGAAGGCCCGTTCGCCGACTTCTCCGGTGAGATCGCAGAGATCAACGCCGACCACATGAAGCTCAAGGTCCTGGTGAACATCTTCGGGCGCGAGACGCTCGTCGAGATGGACTTCAGCCAGGTCGCCAAGCTCTGACCCCCGAGAAAGAAACCAGTCATGGCGAAGAAGAGAGTGGCGGCGATCGTCAAGATCCAGATCCCCGCCGGCAAGGCCAGCCCGGCGCCGCCCGTCGGCACCGCGCTCGGCCCCCACGGCGTGGCGATCATGGACTTCGTGAAGGCGTACAACGCGGCCACCGAGAACCAGGTCGGCACGATCATCCCGGTCGAGATCACCGTGTTCGAGGACCGCACGTTCTCGTTCATCCTGAAGACCCCGCCGACGCCGGTCCTGCTGCGCCAGAAGGCCGGCCTGGAGAAGGCGTCGCCGGAGCCGGGCAAGACGAAGGCCGGTCGCGTGACCGAGGCCGACGTCGCGGAGATCGCCCAGATCAAGATGCCCGACCTCAACGCCTACGACCTCGAGGCTGCCAAGCAGCAGGTCCGCGGCACCGCCCGCAGCATGGGCATCGACGTGGTGGGCTGAGGCCCACCGCCACCGACCAACACACGTTCGAACCAACGCTTCGATCGGGACGACCTCGCCCGACGAGCTCACACCACGAGGGAGACATCACATGTCCGGCAAGCAGTACACCGACGCCCTGAAGGGCTTCGATCGCGACCAGTTCTACACGCCGACCGAGGCGCTCGGGATCGTCAAGAACACGTCCAAGGGTGGCTTCGACCAGAGCGTCGACGTGTCGGTCCGCCTCGGGGTCGATCCCCGCAAGGCCGACCAGATGGTGCGCGGCACCGTCGCCCTGCCGTCGGGCACGGGCAAGGACGTCCGCGTCGCCGTCTTCGCGGCGGGCGAGGCGGCCGCCCAGGCTCGCGAGGCCGGGGCCGACATCGTCGGTGCCGACGACCTCGCAGCGCAGATCGAGGCGGGCAAGTTCGACTTCGACGTGGCCATCGCCACGCCCGACATGATGCCGCTGGTCGGTCGCCTCGGTCGCGCCCTCGGCCCCCGTGGTCTGATGCCGAACCCGAAGACCGGCACCGTGACCACCGACGTCGCTCGTGCCGTGTCGGAGTTCAAGGGCGGCAAGGTCGAGTACCGCACCGACCGCTACGGCAACGTGCACGTCCCGCTGGGCAAGGTCAGCTTCGAGCCGGACGCGCTGGAGCAGAACTTCCGCGCCGTGCTCGACGAGCTGCAGCGGGCCAAGCCGGCGAGCGCCAAGGGGCGCTACCTGCGCAAGATCACCGTGTCGTCGACGATGGGCCCCGGGGTCCACATCGACACCGGTCGCCTGCGCCCCGACGCCGTCTGACGGCGGCGGACGCCGGGCGCGTCCGTACCGATCGCGGGCCGGCCGCGCCTCGGGCGCCGACGATCCGAGGGGAGATGCCGAGGTACCTCTACGACGAGTACCGGCTCACGCTGACGCCGCGGACCGACGGTGGGTATGACGCGATCGGTCACGCGCCGGACGGCAGCGTGCAGCGGGGCACGTTCCACCTGCCGCTGACCGGCGGGGCGCTGGAGGAGGCGGTCGTCGCGGTGGCGGCGCAGTCGGCGCGGTCGGGTCGGGACGTCGGCGGCGATGCGCCACCGGTGATCGATCCCGAGGCGCTCGGGCGGGCGCTCTCCTCGGCCCTGCTCACCGGGCCGCTGGGTGCCGGCTACGACGCGGCGCGCGCCGCCGCGACGTCACGTGGTCGTGGGCTGCGCCTGGCCCTGTCCCTGGGTGCGTCGCCGGCCCTCTTGAGCGTGCCGTGGGAGCTGCTCTACCGCGCGCCGACGTTCCTCGCCAACCAGCGCCAGACGCCGGTCGTCCGCCACCTCGACGTCGGACGGCTGCCGGACCCGCCGGCCATCGAGGGGGCGGTCCGCATCCTCGGCGTGATCGCCAACCCGCCCGACACGGCGCCGCTCGACGTCGCCAGCGAGCGGGCGCGCGTCGAGCGGGCGGTCGCCGCCATGGTGGCGCAGGGCGCGGTCGTCGTCGACTGGCTGGCGCCGGCGACGCCGCGGCGGCTGCGCGAGGTCTTGCGGGACGAGACGTACCACGTGCTGCACTACGTCGGGCACGGCGACTTCACGGCGGCCGGCGACGGTGTGCTGTACCTCGAAGCCGACGACGGGATCGGGCACACCGAGCTCGACAGTGGCGAGCTGGCGAGCCTGCTGGGCGACCAGACGGCGCTGCGCCTCGTCGTCCTGAACGTGTGCGACGGCGCCCGCACCAGCCTCACCGACCCGTTCGCCGGGATCGCCACGACGTTGGTGCAGCTCGGCGTGCCGGCCGTGATCGCCATGCAGTTCGCGATCAGCGACGCCGCCGCGATCCTGTTCGCCGAGGAGCTCTACACGAACCTGATCGGAGGTCGGGCGCCGATCGACGCGGCCGTGTCCGAGGCGCGCAAGGCGATCTTCGTCGAGCAGGGCACGACGGAGTGGGCCACGCCCGTGCTGTTCCTGGCCGACACCGAGGTCCAGCTCTTCGACTTCGTGCCGGAGCAAGCGGTGCCGGTCGAGTCGCCACCGGCCCCCGCCCCAACCGGCCGGCGGCGGTGGCCGGCGCTCGCCGGCCTCGCCGGCCTGGTGGTGATCGCGGCTGGTGGTGTGGCTGGCCACCCGCGGCGGCGACGGCGGTGGCACGGACGACGTCGCGGCCGGCACGAGCACCAGCGCCCCCGACACCGCCTCATCGAACCCGGGGCCGACGACGAGCCTGGCCGGTCCGGCCGCCGCGTTGGCGGCCCCGATGACCTTCCAGGGCGCGATCGCCACGGTCGACGCCGAGCAACGCCACCAGTTCACGACGGTGGCCGGTCAGCAGCTCTTCGTCTCGGCCGACCAGACGTGCAACCCCGACCTCACCTACGAGGTCCTCGGCCCGTCGGACGAGCTGGTGTCGGGGTACTCGCACGGTGGCTGTGAGGCCACCGACCGCTTCGCCGCCGTGGCCGACGGCACCTACACCCTCGTCGTCAGCTCGAACGGGGTGACCGGTCCCTACAACCTCACCGTGCGGCCGATCCGCGCCGACCGCGTCACGCCCGGCGTGGTCGGCGAGACGGCTGCGGGCACGATCGACGAGCCGGGGGCCCGCGACGTGCACACCTACGACCTCCGTGCCGGCGACCTGCTCTACCTCGACGGCGTCGGCGTCTGCGGCGCGACGGCCCCGGCGTCGTACCAGCTCTACGACGGCGGCGGCGTCCCGCTGCTCGGCTTCGACACCGACGTCTGCCAGGACTGGGGTCGGATCCAGATCCCCACTGACGGTCGCTACGACCTCGTCGTGCAGAGCATGTACGGCCGGACCGGGCCCTACAGCATCCTCGTGACGAGCATCCGGCCCGACGGCGGGGGTGTCGTCGCGTCGGGGGAGTCGGCGACCGGGACGATCGACGTGGCCGGCGCGGTCGACCGGTGGACGTTCGACGCACCGGTGGGCGCGACCGTGGCGATCACGCCGCAGGCCGGGTGCGTCGACGGGCTGACGTACAACGTCTTCGCGCCGGGCACGGAGTCGACCGAGATCGGCTTCGCCCGCCAGACGTGCCAGGCACCGGATCCGTTCGTCGTGACGAGCGCCGGGCAGCACACGCTCTGGGTCGGCGCGACCGGTGCGAATGCAACGGGCCCGGCCACCGGCGCCTACTCGCTGCTGGTCACGGTCACCCCGCCGGCCTGACCGGGCCGGTCACGTTCGGAGGTCGCGGACGAACCGTTCGAGGTTGGCGGCGGCCAGCTCGACCTCGACCGGGCCGTGCTGGACCGACAACGTCCACTGCTCCATCTTCCCCCACGGCGGCAGGAACACGCCGCCGTTGTGCTGGTAGAGCCAGTGGGCGTGGCCGTAGCGGTCGTCGTAGCGGCAGAAGTCGCGGTAGTTGCAGATGGGGGTGGGCGAGAACACGACCGCTCCCTTGGCGCCGAACGCGCTGACGTAGCCGGGCATCCGGTGGCGGTCGAGGCAGTGGCGGGCGCGCGCCGCCAGCTCCTCGCGGAGGTCGTCGAAGTGGGCGTAGGCAGCCGGCGTCAGGACCTCGAGGAGGGTGGCCTTGGCGGCCGCCATCGTCAGCGGGTTGCCGTTGAACGTGCCGACCTGCTCGTACGTGCCGGTGGTGATGGCGTCCATCACGTCGGCCGTGCCGCCGATGGCGCCGCAGGGCACGCCGCCGCCGAGCGCCTTGGCCAGGCACACGATGTCGGGCACCACGCCGAAGCGCTCGGTGGCGCCGCCCGGAGCGATCGAGAACCCGGTCTTGACCTCGTCGAACGTCAACAGCGCGCCGTGGGTGTGCAGCAGCGTGGCCAACCCGTCGAGGTAGCCGGGCGGCGGGGGCACGACGCCGATGTTCATCATCACCGGCTCGATGATCATCCCGGCGATCTCGCCGGGGTGGGCGAGCAGCACCCGGCGCACGGCGTCGAGGCGGCCGAACGGGACGATGTGGACGAGGTCGGCGACCTCCTGCGGGATGGCGCGGTGCTCGCGCACCGTCGCCGGCTGGTCCGGGTGGCCGTACGCGTCGGGCTCGGGGAACACCGACACCTGCACCGCGTCGTGGTGTCCGTGGTAGGTCCCCTCGACCTTGATGAGGTGCATGCGACCGGTGACGGCGCGCATCAGGTGGATGGCGGCCATCGTCGACTCGGTGCCGGAGTTGGTGAAGCGCCACAGCGGCAGGCCGAAGCGCCGGGCCAGCTCGGCGGCGACCGGGATGATGTCGGGCGTCGGCTGGGCGAAGTGGGTGCCCTGCGTGACGCGCTCGCTCACCGCCCGCACGATCGCCGGATGGCCGTGGCCGGCCAGCATCGTGCCGAAGCCGCCGTGGAGGTCGACGTACTCGGTGCCGTCGACGTCCCACACCCGACTGCCGGCGCCACGCTCCAGGAAGACGGGGCACGGCGGCGCGTCCTGCCACGACGAGGCCACCCCGCCGGGGAGGTGCTCGCTGGCCGCCACGTGCAGCTCGTGCGAGCGCCGGGTGCGCGCTCGCAGCGCCGCCTCCTGGGTCGCGATCAGCAGGTCGAGGGCGTCGAGGTCCCCGCCGTGGACCTGGTCGACGACTGCCATCCGTGATCACTCCTTACTGACGAGTCAGTCAGGAGTGTCACGGTAGCAGACGTCAGGTCCGGCCGCCGGTGACGATCCGGGACTACCGCGTGCGATCGAGGACCTCGGCGACGGCGGCGAGCTCGGTGTGGGGGTGCAGGAACACGAGGCGGCCGGTCGGGCGGCCGTGCCACGTCGTCGGGGTGACGAACGCCAGGCCGTCGTCGAGGGCCTGCCGTGACCACGCGTCCCAGGCCGCCCCACCCCAGCCGTCGCGCTCGAACAGGACGACCGACAGCTCGGGCTCCATCACGAGCCGCAGCGGCGGTCCGGCGCGGCGCACCATCGCCGCGGTGCGATGGGCGAGCTCGACGCCGGCGCGCACCCCCTGGACGAAGGCGTCGGTCCCGTGGACGACGAGCGCGAACCACAGCGGCAGCCCGCGGGCCCGTCGCGTCAGGTGGAACGCGTAGTCGGACGGGTTGAACTGCTCCTGGCCGAAGGCGTCGAGGTAGCCGGCGGTCTGGCGGTGGGTCAGGGCGGCAAGCGCCGGGTCGCGGTACAGGATCGCCGCGCAGTCGAGTGGGGCGAACAGCCACTTGTGCGGGTCGATGACCACCGAGTCGGCCGCGCCGATGCCCGCGAAGCGTCCGGCCAGCTCGGGCACCGCGAGGGCGGCACCGCCGTAGGCCGCGTCGACGTGCAGCCACCAGTCGCGGTCGGCGCAGACCGCAGCGATGCCGGCCAGGTCGTCGATGGCGCCGGTGTTGGTCGCCCCCGCGGACGCCACGACGGCGCAGATGCTCGGGTCCCGCACGGCGTGCAGCGCGTCGCCGGTGAGGCGATCGGCGTCGTCGCCGGGGACGTCGACGACGGCGAGGTCGAGCAATGCCGCTGCGGTGCGCACCGAGGAGTGGGCCGACGCCGCGGCGACCACGGCGAGCCGACCGGTGTCGGGATGGCGCCGCCGCCACGTGTCGCGGGCGACGGCGAGCGCGCTCAGGTTGGCCGCCGATCCGCCGGACACGAAGCAGCCGCCGGCGCCGGCGGGCAGTCCGGCGAGCGAGCGCAGCCAGTCCAGCGCGACGAGCTCGGCCGCGACGGCGCCGCCGGCCTCCTGCCAGCTCTCGCCCGAGAACGACCAGGCGCCGACGAGGGCGTCGAACAGCGCTGCCGTCGTCGCCGGCGCGGCCGGGATGTAGGCGAGGAACCGTGCGTGGTCGAGGGCGATGTTGTTCGCCAGGAGCACGTCGTCGACGAGCGACAGGGCCTCGTCGAGCCCGAGGCCGCCCGGCGTGATGGCGCGCAGCGCGGCGACGTCGGACGGCGCCGGCGTCCGCCCGAGCGGGGCGTCGGCGGAGAAGTGGTGGCGGATCCGCCGGGTCAGCTCGTCGGCCAGCCGAGCGTGGTCGGGCGACCAGCCGTGGAGCTCCATGGCGTCAGGTTGGCAGGCCGGGCCCGTACGCTCGGCGCCAAGTGTCAGCCCCGACTCGCACCCGCATCGCCCCCGATCTGCGACGGCGGCAGATCCTGGAGGCGACGTACCGGGTCACCCTGACCCGTGGCCTGCACGACCTGCGGGTATCGGACGTCGCCGAGGAGCTGACCGTCAGCTCGGGCCTCATCCACTACCACTTCGCCACGAAGGACGAGCTGATCGAAGCGATGCTCGGCGCGATGGCCGAGCGGGAGATCGCCGGCGTGCGGCGGTCGATGGAGCGGCTGACCGTGCCCGAGGAGCGCCTCGCCCGGGTCATCGAGGCGTACCTGCCCTCCTCCCGCCGGGATCCCTCGTGGCTGCTGTGGATCGACGTGTGGGGCGAGGCGCTCCGCGACGCCAACCTGCGGCGGATCTCCGAGGAGCTCGACAACGCATGGGTCGACCTCGTCGCCGAGGTGATCGCCGACGGCGTGGCCAGCGGGGCGTTCCGCTGCGCCGATCCCGTGTCGTCGGCGTGGCGGCTCTGCGCGCTGCTCGACGGCCTCGGCCTGCAGGTCGTCCTGCACCACGGCACGATGACGCGGGCCCAGATGCACAAGCACGTGCACCAGGCCGCCGCCCTGGAGCTGGGCTATGAACGGCTCTGACAGCCGGTAACCTCGTCCCTTCAATCCAGACGGTTGCTCGCCGTAGACCGTCGGTCCACCCATCCGGGTGGGTAATGGGGATCGCCCCCGCCGACCGAGGTGCACGCCCCACGCAGGTCACTGTCGTGGTGCTCGCTCCAAGCGAGTCACCACCAGACCATGTGAGAGGAGGTGTGCATCGAGATGGAGAACCCCCGTGCTGAGAAGGTCGCCATCGTCGACGAGATCGCGACGAAGCTGAGCGACGCCAAGGCCGTCTTCGTGACGGAGTACCGCGGCCTGAAGGTGGGAGCCCTCGCCACGCTGCGCGGTGCGCTGCGCGAGAGCGGCGCCGAGCACAAGGTGTACAAGAACACCCTGGCCCGGTTCGCCGCCGACAAGGCCGGGCTCGAGGGGCTCAAGGAGCTGCTCATCGGCCCGACCGCCCTGACGTTCGTGGCCGAGGACTCGGTCGCCGCGGCCAAGGCGCTGCGGGACACGGCTCGGACGAACCCGCTGCTCGTGCTGCGCGGCGGTGCCCTCGGCACCAACGTGCTGACGGCCGCCGACATCACGGCCCTCGCCGACCTGCCGTCGCGCGAGGAGCTGCTCGCCCGCTTCGCCGGAGCCCTGCAGGCGCCGCTCGTCAAGACGGCCGGCCTGCTGCAGGCCCTGCCCCGCAACTTCGCCTACGGCCTCCAGGCCCTCATCGACCAGCAGTCGGCCGACGCCGCCTGACCCCCCGTTCGTTTCCGCAACCGTTTCAAAGGAACTGACAGACATGGCAACCAAGGAAGAGATCCTCGACTCGATCGGCGCCCTCACGGTGCTCGAGCTGAAGGAGCTGCTCGACGCGTTCGAGGAGCGCTTCGGCGTGACCGCGGCGGCCCCCGTGGCCGTCGCCGCCGCCCCCGGCGCCGGTGGTGGCGCTGCTGCCGCCCCCGCCGAGGAGGAGAAGGACGAGTTCGACGTCATCCTCACCGGCGCCGGCGCCCAGAAGATCCAGGTCATCAAGGCCGTCCGCGAGCTCACCAGCCTGGGCCTCAAGGAGGCCAAGGACCTCGTCGACGGCGCCCCCAAGGCCGTCCTCGAGAAGGCCAACAAGGAGGCCGCCGAGGCCGCCAAGACCAAGCTCGAAGAGGCCGGCGCCAGCGTCGAGGTCAAGTGATCGAGCCGGCCCGGCCGTAGGCCGAGGCCGGAAGTCGAACTGGGCGCGGAACCGTCGCAGAAGTGCGACGGTTCCGCGCCCAGTGTCCGCGATTGCGACGATTCGCGCCCAGATGCACCAGGTCGCGAGACCCAGGCTGGTCGCACGCGAGCCGCCTGCGTGAGGTACGCGCTGAGTCCGGGACCCGTTGGGTCCCGGACGCTCTGAGTCGAGAGTCCTTGACACCCGGGACCGGCTTCTTTACCTTGTGTCGCAACCGGATCCCGGCCCGGGGCGCCCCGATGTGGGGGCGCCAGGACGCTGGTTGATTCAGTTCGCCCTTGGCGGTAGCATCGAACACTGCCGTGCGTCTTGTTGCCCCTTCTCCCATTGAAGGCTGTGCATCGACGCGCCCCGATCCGAGTCGTTCGGTCGCACGAGGACTCGCTCGGCACACACTCACCCGCGACCCCCAGGAGTGATCCGTGGCATCTCCTTCCACGTCCCGTGAGCGCTACTCGTTCGCCAACCTCGTCGAGCCGTTGGAGCTGCCGGACCTCATCGCGATCCAGCGCGAGTCGTTCGACTGGTTCCTGAACGAGGGCCTCGCCAACACGTTCCGCGACATCAGCCCGATCAAGGACTTCTCCGAGGCCCTGCAGCTCGAGCTGGAGTTCGACCCCAACGACGAGGACCTGCGGCCGCCGCCCAAGTTCTCCGTCGAGGAGTGCAAAGAGAAGGACATGACCTACTCGGCGCCCGTCTTCGTGCGGGCCCGGTTCATGAACCGCAACACCGGCGAGATCAAAGAGCAGACGGTGTTCATGGGCGACTTCCCGATCATGACGGAGAAGGGCACGTTCATCGTCAACGGCACCGAGCGCGTGGTCGTGTCGCAGCTCGTCCGTTCGCCGGGCGTGATCTTCGAGCCGGGTGAGCGCTTCCGCCTCCGCAACCTGACCAAGCACCAGCTGGTCAAGGGCACGATCCACCCGTATCGCGGCGAGTGGATGGAGTTCGACGTCGAGCAGAAGCCCGGCAAGGACGTCACCGCCGGCACCCGCGTCGCCCGCAAGCGGCGCCTCGGCATCTTCATGCTGCTGCGCGCCCTCGGCTACGACGAGGAGGGCGCCCCCGGCTTCCTCGATCGCTTCGTCTCCCACTTCGACTTCCTCCAGGGCCAGTGGGACAAGGAGCGCGACCTCGCGCCGACGCAGGACGAGGCACTCGTCGAGATCTACAAGCGGGCCCGCCCGGGTGAGCCGCCGACGGTCGAGTCGGCCAAGGCCTACTTCCGCAACGCCTTCTTCGAGAGCCGCCGCTACGACCTGTCGCGGGTCGGGCGCTACAAGCTCAACCGCAAGCTCGGCACCGAGGTGTCGCGCCTCGGCGAGCTGTTCGGTCTCAGCGACGAGCAGCTCGACCTGCCGGCCGAGGACCAGAACGTCCTCAGCCGCTGCGAGGTGCTCGCCTCGATCACCTACATGCTGCACCTCGTCAAGCAGGAGCCCGGCTACCGGCTCGACGACCAGGACCACTTCGCCAACCGGCGCATCCGCTCGGTCGGCGAGCTGATCCAGAACCAGGTCCGCATCGGCCTGTCGCGCATGGAGCGCGTCGTGCGGGAGCGCATGACGACCCAGGACGTCGAGGCGATCACGCCCCAGACGCTGATCAACATCCGGCCCGTGGTCGCGGCGATCAAGGAGTTCTTCGGGACGTCCCAGCTGTCGCAGTTCATGGACCAGGTGAACCCGCTGTCGGGCCTCACCCACCGCCGCCGCCTCTCGGCGCTCGGCCCGGGCGGCCTGTCCCGTGAGCGCGCCGGCTTCGAGGTCCGCGACGTCCACTTCAGCCACTACGGCCGGATGTGCCCGATCGAGACGCCGGAGGGCCCGAACATCGGCCTCATCGGCGGCCTGTCGACGTTCGCCCGGGTCAACGAGTTCGGCTTCATCGAGAGCCCGTACCGCAAGATCGAGAACGGCCGGGTCACCGGCGAGATCGTCTACATGGCGGCCGACGAGGAGGAGAACTACGTCGTCGCCCAGGCGAACACGCCGCTCACCGCCGACGGCGGCTTCGTGGACGAGCGCGTCCTCGTGCGCCGCTCGCCGCAGGCGGCCAGCCTCGACGACCTCCGCAAGATGCTGGAAGCCGAGAGCTTCTTCGGCGCCACGACCGACATCGGCTACGTGCCGCCGATCGAGGTCGACTACATGGACGTCAGCCCGAAGCAGATCGTCTCGGTCGGCACGGCGCTGATCCCGTTCCTCGAGCACGACGACGCCAACCGGGCCCTGATGGGCGCCAACATGCAGAAGCAGGCCGTGCCGCTGGTGCGGGCCGAGGCGCCGTACATCGGCACCGGCATCGAGGACCGTGCGGCCCGCGACGCCGGCGACCTGATCCAGGCCATCGAGGACGGCGAGGTCACCGAGGTCACCGGCGACTCGATCACCGTGCAGTACGCCACGGCCGGCCGCCGGGTCTACCGCCTGGCCAAGTTCCGCCGCTCGAACCAGGACACCTGCATCAACCAGCGGCCCCGGGTCCACGAGGGCGACAAGGTCGTCAAGGGCACGATCCTCGCCGACGGGCCGTCCACCGACCACGGTGAGCTGGCGCTCGGCAAGAACCTCCTCGTCGCCCTGATGCCCTGGGAGGGCTACAACTTCGAGGACGCCATCATCCTGTCCGAGCGCCTCGTGAAGGACGACGTCCTGACGTCGATCCACATCCACGAGCACGAGGTCGACGCCCGTGACACCAAGCTCGGCCCCGAGGAGATCACCCGGGACATCCCGAACCTCTCCGACGACATCCTCGCCGACCTCGACGACCGCGGGATCATCCGCGTCGGCGCCGAGGTCGACGCCGGCGACGTCCTCGTCGGCAAGGTCACGCCGAAGGGCGAGACCGAGCTGACGCCCGAGGAGCGCCTGCTGCGCGCCATCTTCGGTGAGAAGGCCCGCGAGGTCCGCGACACCTCGATGAAGGTGCCCCACGGCGAGTCCGGCAAGGTCATCGACGTCAAGGTGTTCAACCGCGACGACGGCGACGAGCTGCCGCCCGGCGTCAACCAGCTGGTGCGGGTCTACGTGGCCCAGAAGCGCAAGATCTCGGTCGGCGACAAGCTGGCCGGGCGCCACGGCAACAAGGGCGTCATCTCCAAGATCCTGCCGATCGAGGACATGCCGTTCCTGGCCGACGGGACCTCCGTCGACATCATCCTGAACCCGCTCGGCGTGCCGAGCCGGATGAACGTCGGCCAGGTGCTCGAGGCCCACCTCGGCTACTGCGCCCGCTGGGGCTGGACCGACGCCAAGAACGGCAACGTGGTCGGTGAGCCGCCGATCCGGGGCACCGAGTCGAAGACCCGTCCGACGACGAAGCCGTCGACGTTCATCGCCACGCCGGTGTTCGACGGCGCCCACTGGGACGAGGTCGAGGCCGCCGGCAAGCACCCGACGATCCAGTCGATCCTCGACAACCTCAACCCGGAGACGATCGACGGCACCCGCCTGATCGGCCACGACGGCAAGACCATGCTGTACAACGGCCGCACCGGCGACCCGTACGACAACGAGATCACCGTCGGCTTCATGTACATCCTGAAGCTGGCCCACCTCGTGGACGACAAGATCCACGCCCGCTCGACGGGCCCGTACTCGATGATCACCCAGCAGCCGCTGGGCGGCAAGGCGCAGTTCGGCGGCCAGCGCTTCGGCGAGATGGAGGTGTGGGCCCTCGAGGCGTACGGCTCCGCCTACTGCCTCCAGGAGCTGCTGACCATCAAGTCCGACGACGTGCTCGGCCGGGTCAAGGTCTACGAGGCCATCGTCAAGGGCGACAACATCCCCGAGCCCGGGGTGCCCGAGAGCTTCAAGGTCCTCATGAAGGAGATGCAGGCCCTCTGCATCAACGTCGAGGTCCTCGCCGATGACGGCTCCGAGATCGAGATGCGCGAGCTCGACGAGGACGTCTTCCGCGCTGCCGAGGAGCTCGGCATCGACATCTCCCGTCCGGAGCGTGGCTCCGACGACGACGACGCAGACCGTCCCCCCCGCCCGGTGCGCGCGTACTGAGGCAACCCATTCACATCCACACGACGACACGAGACACGAAGTAGGAACCCATGCTCGATGTGAACATGTTCGACCAGCTCAAGATCGGGCTGGCCACCGCCGACCAGATCCGGGTCTGGTCCCACGGCGAGGTCAAGAAGCCGGAGACCATCAACTACCGCACCCTGCGTCCCGAGAAGGACGGGCTCTTCTGCGAGAAGATCTTCGGCCCGACCCGGGACTGGGAGTGCTACTGCGGCAAGTACAAGCGGGTGCGCTTCAAGGGCATCATCTGCGAGCGCTGCGGCGTCGAGGTGACGCGGTCCAAGGTCCGTCGTGACCGCATGGGCCACATCCAGCTCGAGGCCCCCGTCGTGCACATCTGGTACCTGCGCGGCACCCGCTCGTGGCTGGCCTACCTGCTCGCCGGCATCGAGCCGAAGGAAGAGCTCAAGGCCAAGCAGCTCGAGAAGGTCATCTACTTCGCCGCCAACCTCGTGACGTGGGTCGACGTGGACAAGCGCCACGAGGACCTGCAGAACCTGGAGAACGAGTACCTCGAGGAGCGCGACGCGATCCAGAAGGAGCTCGAGCTGGCGATCGATCGCCGCTACAAGGAGCTGGAGGAGGAGGCCGAGCGCGTCGAGGGCGAGGGTGGCGACACCAAGAAGCTGCGCCGCGACGCCGACAAGGACATCGAGGCCCTGCGCGAGCGCTACGAGATCGAGCTCGACCTCGTCGCCCGCACCTGGGACGAGTTCAAGGCCCTCCACTCGCGCAAGATCCTCGACGACGAGATGCTGTGGCGCGAGCTGCGCGACAAGTACGGCGACTACTTCGAGGGTGGCACCGGGGCCGACGCGATCAAGCAGCTGATCGATCGCATCGACTTCGACGAGGAGGAGGTCAAGCTCCGCGGCGCCATCGATCCGGGTGATTCCGGGCGCAAGCCGCTGTCGGCCCAGCGCAAGCAGAAGGCCATCAAGCGGCTCAAGATCGTCGCCTCGTTCAACCGCCGCGACGAGCACGGCCGGCGGATCAACGACCCCAAGGCGATGATCCTCGACGTCGTGCCGGTGATCCCGCCGGAGCTGCGCCCGATGGTGCAGCTCGATGGTGGCCGCTTCGCCACGTCGGACCTCAACGACCTGTACCGCCGCGTGATCAACCGCAACAACCGCTGGGCCGCCTGCTCGCTCGGGGCGCCGGAGATCATCGTCAACAACGAGAAGCGCATGCTGCAGGAGGCCGTCGACGCACTGTTCGACAACGGCCGCCGTGGCCGGCCGGTCACCGGCCGGGCAACCGCCCGCTGAAGTCGCTCTCCGACATGCTCAAGGGCAAGCAGGGCCGGTTCCGCCAGAACCTGCTCGGCAAGCGCGTCGACTACTCGGGCCGCTCGGTCATCGTGGCCGGCCCGACGCTGCGCCTGCACCAGTGCGGTCTGCCCAAGCTGATGGCGCTCGAGCTGTTCAAGCCGTTCGTCATGAAGCGCCCGTCGACCTCGAGCTGGCCCAGAACATCAAGACGGCCAAGCGCATGGTCGAGCGCCGTCGCAGCCAGGTGTGGGACGTCCTCGAGGACGTCATCAAGGAGCACCCGGTGCTGCTGAACCGGGCGCCGACGCTGCACCGCCTGGGCATCCAGGCCTTCGAGCCGGTGCTCGTGGAGGGCAAGGCCCTGCAGATCCACCCGCTGGTGTGCACCGCCTTCAACGCCGACTTCGACGGCGACCAGATGGCCATCCACGTGCCGCTGTCGGCCGAGGCGCAGGCCGAGGCCCGCGTCCTCATGCTGTCGGCGAACAACATCCTGTCGCCGGCGTCCGGTCGCCCGATCGTGACGCCGACCCAGGACCTCGTCATCGGCGCCTACTACCTCACCGAGAACACCGCCGGGGCGCAAGGGTGAGGGGCGCGTCTTCCGCCACACGTGGGAAGCCGCCCAGGCCTACGACAAGGGTGACCTCGACCTCCACGCCGAGATCACGCTGCGCACGCCGGCGTTCGTCACCGGCACGGTTGCTGGCGACGACGGCGTCGAGCGCCCGCAGTACGCCCGCACCACGCTCGGCCGGCTGTTCTTCGAGGAGGCCCTCCCGGCCGACTACACCGACCACTTCGGCCACATCAACTAGCTCGTCAAGAAGCGGGAGATGGGTGACATCGTCGAGCGCCTGAGCGACAACTACCTGAAGGCGCGAAGTCGCCTCGCGCTCGACGCGATCAAGGCCCTCTGCTACCGTACGCATCGCAGCCGGTCTGACCGTGTCGATCGACGACGTCAAGACGCCGAAGAGCAAGCGGTAGATCCTCGACCGCTACGAGGCGCAGGCCGACCAGGTCGAGAACAGTCCGCCGCGGCATCATCACCGACGGCGAGCGCCGCAACATGGAGGTGCGCATCTGGACCGATGCCACCGCCGAGGTGCAGAACGCGATGGAGGCCGAGTTCCAGGCGCAGCGCTTCAACCCGATCGACATGATGGTCGGCTCGGGCGCCCGCGGCAACATGACGCAGATGCGTCAGATCGCCGGCATCCGCGGCCTCGTGGCCAACCCTCGTGGTGACTACCCCGTCCGATCAAGAAGAACTTCCGTGAGGGCCTCGAGACCCTCGAGTACTTCATCGCCACGCCGGGCGCCCGCAAGGGCCTCGTCGACACCGCCCTCCGTACTGCGGACTCCGGCTACCTGACCCGCCGTCTCGTCGTCATCCGCCAGGAGCTGATCATCCGCAAAGAGTATGCGGCACCACCTCGGCGTGTGGATCGACAACGTGCAGCCCGACACGGCGAAGACCCGTTCCTACCTGAGTCGAAGCTGTTCGGCTGCCCCCTGCTCAACGAGGACACCCTCACCGACGGCACGGTGCTCGCCAAGAACAGCCTCATCGGCGACGACGAGATGATCGCCCTGCGCGACGATCCGCAGATCAACCGGTCCGCGTCCGGTCGGTGCTCACCTGCGATGCCGACCTCGGCATCTGCGCGCTGTGCTACGGCCGCTCGCTGGCGACGGGCAAGTCGATCGAGCTCGGCGAGGCCGTCGGCGTCATCGCTGCACAGTCGATCGGTGAGCCCGGCACGCAGCTGACGATGCGCACCTTCCACACGGGTGGCGTCGCCGGCAAGGACATCGCCGGCGGTCTGCCTCGCGTGGTCGAGCTGTTCGAGGCCCGCACGCCGTGTGGTTCCGCCCGTCTGGCCAAGGCCAGCGGCGTGGTGCACGTCGGCGAGGACGAGGGCAAGGGCATCCCGATCACCGTCATCGACGATGGCGGCGAGGAGCACCTGATCGTGCTGCCGACCGGTAGCCGCCCCTCGGTCATCGACGGCAACGACATCAAGGCCGGCGATCCCGTCACCGACGGTCTCTTCGACTCGAAGGAGATCATGGAGATCAAGGGCATCCGCGAGACCGAGTTGTACCTCGTCGAAGAGGTCCA